>NZ_VOLC01000009.1 GCF_009797935.1 Lunatibacter salilacus | reverse complement strand
AATGGGTGGCTCAATTACACCGAAACGGGTGGCACTAATCGAACCGTTATATCCAGGTGGCAACAAAGGAGGGAAAGGTGACGATGGTTGTTAAATACCCTTACACCATCCACTTATAAACTTATCGACTTATAAACTAAATTGGGAGTATGGCAAAAATCAAGAGAGTTGGTTAAAGATATTTATTTAGCTACAAACCAATTTCCTTCAGATGAAAAATTTGGTCTGACAAGTCAACTAAGACGAGCTACCATCTCAGTAAGCAGCAACATTGCAGAAGGTCTATTCGGTTATCGCAGGCAATTACGTGATCAATAAGCAGGAGATAGTGGACAAATTCTGTGTCAATAAAGGTTCAGGGAAGGATGTGTTTCAGATGAAGTAGGCTCACCATTGGCTAAGCGATAATCTATCCAGCCTGCCGAATTTCCCTCTCCAAAGCCAAAAAGGCCGCTATTTCATGGCGGTTATTTTTTACCGGATAGATGGTAATCTCACAGACGTAAGGGGATTTGTCTTGCTTATAGTTGACTACCTGCTGGGTAAAGGAATCACCAACAGACAGCTTACTTCTTATCGCTTGCTTTGAGGACTCATTTGTTTCCTTTCCCTGCAAAAAATTTGGAGTCCTTCCCAGCGCAAACGATTTGGGATAGCCTGTCATTTCTTTGAAACCATCGTTCACCCAAAGTATCTTACGGTTGGTATCAGTAATAACGATGGCATCATACGATTTGTCAACCAGTTGATTCCACTCAAAAACCCAACCTTTCCTCTCTGAAATATCAGATAATTCATTGATATCCAAATTTTTCCGAAAGCCCTCTACCATCAGTTCCCGCTGACTGGAAATCACATCCCAGCAAAGTAGAGGGAAAAAATTTCGTTGGGCAGCAGATTTGGTAGACATAGTTTGAATAAGTTAGAGAAAGATGAATATTTGACAAAAATTAAATTTTTTCAAGAATTGCAACTTCGATTTTGGATTAATCTAGTTTAATAAAAGTAACTAATCTGCCAAGCAAACTGTTTAATTTAAAGCTGTTTATTTTTGAAAATTTTATTAAGTAGTACTCCGGGATAGATAGATTTATAAAAATCGGAAGGATGTATAGCTTTGGACCTCTCAGTTTTCCAAGATTGTAGGGATGTTTGGCTATTTTTCTAACTATCAAGAATTTCCATATTTTTTGATTTCAGGTCTGGAATATCATTAGCAATTATACCCCAAACGAGCTTTATATCTACCCCAAAGTACTCATGCACAAAAACATATCTCATTCCGACTAATTGAGACCATTCAATGGTTGAAATTTTTGATTTTGTTATGCCTGAAATGTGGTTGCTAGCTTCACCGATAATTTCTAATTGCTTTATACAGGCAAATCTCAACATAGAGTTTTTTTCAAAGTCAAAATAATCCCTATTTGCCACATATGATTCAATTTACAAAATCGCATCAAAGATATGTTTCAGTCGAATGTGGTTTCCGAGTTTACCTCGCATATATCAGTTGCTTTTCTTTATCAACTATAGGTTTAATATATTGTGATAACCCATTGGAGGACACTAAGTCAACTTTAAAATCTAATAGCTTTTCAAGGTCATATTTCATTTGAAAAAATTGAACTTACTTCATTTGCTCTTTCCGTAATAAATTGGTTCGGTTGATTTATTTTTCCTATTGAAACAACCATATTGTTCATTTCCCTTTCCAATTCCCACGTTCCATCGCTGCGCCTTTTAGATTGCAGCAACTCCAACGCTGATGTTATTTCCATTGAGGTGATTTTCTCTCTTGCTAAAATCCATAATATTTCCAAAAAATCACTCTTATAAAAATTCGGGAAGGTGAGAAAATCAATTTTATTGATCATAATTTTCGAGGGCTGGTGGGAACTATAGCATACTTTATGTTTTAAGACAAAATCAATACACTTGTCTCTGAGACTTTTGACCTCTTTGCTTCTTTGGCTTTCTGGAATAAACGATATACCTTTCAACAATTTAACCACCCCCCAATAGCAGGTATGTTTTCCGTAACAGCTTGTATTAGAACAAAATTGGTTCTTGGCTCCCTCGTATTTACCATCATCAAACCGCTGGTAATCATAGAAAAATTCTAAAAGCCGTTTACTTTTATCGTCCGGTCCCCCGTTAAAATAACAATCAAGGAAAAGCATATTGCCATTTAGACAAGGTATCGGGAAATGGTCTTCTTTTAAGGAATAAATGCCGTGCTCTTCATCATATAAGTGATTTTTTACCTCTATTAGGGGCTTAACTACTCTATCGTCATCTCTCCTACACTGTAGTTCTGCCAATAATATTAGCGTCCAAACAGATGCTTTGTAATTTGGCACATAATGAAGGTAGTCTGGAAAATACTTATGAGACTCAGGAATTACCTCCCATAATCCATTTCCATTTTGGAAAGAAAATATTCTTTCAATGATGTTTTGCCGGCTTTGGATCATAAGTTTGAGATAAATATATCTTGGCAGCACATAGATAATCATGCGCCTGAAAGCTTGTGAAATCGGCGCCGTTAATGTGAGTTTGAATATATGGTATGTCTTTCCGCTTGCATCGCTTTACATGCTTCTAATCCAATTTACATACTCCTTGGTATAAGCGTTATCATTAAGGCGTTTAGCAATCCTTTCCATGTCCTTTGGCTCAAAATCATAATCGGAAACAGTAAATGTCAAAAAAATATCTTTGCCTGCAGTTTTCTTGAAAAACCCCTCATTTTTTAATTTCTCCAACACCTTGACACATGTTTCAAAAAGCTTTGTCTGGAAATCATCTAACCAATCTTCGTCCTCTTCATTGGCCATTACTTCCTCGTTAAGAAGACTGCTTATTTCCTCAAACGCTTCATCCGCACCTTCCATCTCGTACTTCCATGAGGCTGGTTCATACTTGTAATACAAACGGTCATTTGGATCAGATTCTGCCAAATGCTTTAGCGTATTAGTAGAAGGGCAAACTGTCATGGCTCCTTCATCGCTATACAAGGCAAAACCATAAATCCCCTCTGAGGCATGAAGGTGCACCATTTCGGAAAAGGCTTGCCTTGTTGCAGCTTCTATATTCAGTGCTAATTTTTTAAAGTCCATCGTTGATTTTTCCCCCTTAAATATAGGCTTTAAAATCAATCTGAAATACTAAAATGATGTAAAAAAAATTAGTGTAATTTTTGCCCTTATTCATTAGCTGTCAACTAGAAACTTTTCTTCCAACAAGCACCAAACCATCACATTAAGAGCGTTTCCACATTGGCCCTCGTCTTTTTAAACAACATAGATGCATAGTTCAAATAGGGGTTTCTTGAAACGTATTTTCGAAATTAAAAACATTTTGTGCTATAAGGTAAAATTTATCTCAAGAGCAGTGAATCATGGACAATAAAACGTCACGAAACTATTGATAGGTGCATACCACATATATGCACAACCACCGGATTCGGATGTCGTCATATGGAAAAGCTTCCCTTGGAATTCCCGGACATAATCCTTCATCCCAGCCATAAATTCTGTCGTGTCAAAACCCGTATGCTCTGATATTTCCCTTGCCATTATCGGAAAGATAAAATCGTATAGTCCATTTTGGTCGCTCATTTCAACTTCAAGCGGAGCAAATTCAAGCATTAGGGACAAGTAAATTCTGTTCATTTTAAAATTGTATTGGCTTACAATATATCGATAGAACTAAATGAGCTACAATTGTTACCACCAGCGAATTTCCCAGTCATTTTCGGGTTCAAAACGGCAGATCGTCTTTATTATTATCGGGAAAATGCGTCACCTGTTGATTCGAACTGTCACAATACTCATCCGTTTCTTTTTCTGTACTAATCAACCAATATTCTCCATTGATCGTATGGTCGATATCAGTTGCATTATTGTAATAAAATTCCTCTTCAGAAATGCCATCTATCACGTAGATCCTTTGGAATTTCATTTTACCCCCAACAAAATAGGACTTTCTTATAAAATTCCGTCCCTTTTTATCCGTGTGAATTTTTGATTTCTTTCTTTTCTTCACTTCAATTTGATTTCGTCTCTAGATTCGAGTTCTAAATTAATGTGTACATTGTTATTTTCCATCCGTTGCGTGGAAGATATACGAAATCCCCATTTAAACTGTTTTTCTACTAATTCGATTTTTTAATAGAACCACAGAGGACACGGAGGTAACACAGAGGACACTGAGAATTTTCTAAAAAACTCTGTGCTTTTTGTGCCTCCTTTGTGCCCTTTTTAATTATTACTGAAATAAAATGGAGAAAAGTAAAAATGTCTTTTTCATCAGTTTGTATTTTTTTAATTGTTATTTCCTCAAATACCTATTGGGAATATTTCCCGGATTGTAGTCAATATTATAAGCAGCACGCATCAATTTCCCCACAATCTCATAAATATCTTCCTCCCTACGCTGAATTTGCGGAAGCAGCCCCATCATGGCATAGCTTATCGGGTTGACTGCTGGAATAAATGTTTCCCAATCGGAACCCTTACCCCAAATAAGTCCCGGTACGGTTAGCGAAAGGTCGGCATGTTGATGGACAAAATACTTCATGACATCTATGCATACATTGGCATGCTGATTTACAGTATGAAAGATGGGAGTTTGCCCACCAAATCCGTTTGGATCTATGCCAGCTTTTATATTTATATCCTCTCCATGTTGTAAGAGCATTTTGGCGCAATTTAAATGGCCATATTCGGCGCAGATATGTAGGAGGGATACTTCGAAAAGTGGCGTAAAAGCACAGTCCAACGTATATTTTTTAAATACCCGCTCAGAATTACCTGCTAAAAGCCTATCCAGTGATGCCGCATCATCAAGCAGGACTGCCAAAAACACCTTATCCTCGAACTCCAGCCCATAATCCACAAAGATTCTGACACAGTCCTTAAAACCAGGCCCCCGCAGATACATGGTTATCAATTCATAAATGAGGAGCCTTCCCTTATATTCAAGATTGGGATCTACGCCGTTTTCAAAGCATTCTTTGATTCCCGCAGCGGAGTGAATTTCAAAGTCGTTTATGATTTTTTTCAGGTAGTCCATGTGCGCACTTTGTTGGTTGATTAACGTTTGAGCTGTGATTTAAATAATAACGGACGCAAAAAGAACCTAAGAAAACATGGGGCGGGCAGTGGTTACCCTTGTCATAGGACGCTTAAATATCTTGTGTATCCATCCAACGAACTACGCAGGCATACCTTTTTTTCAGAGTTGTAGGTTTAAACTTAATTTAGCTCCCAAAGCATTAAAAATTCGCATTACCGTTTCAAAAGTCACATTTCCGGTGCTATTTTCCAATCTAGAAATTTGAGCCTTTTTAACTCCTACTAATTCCCCTAATTGTTCCTGCGTCAAATTTTTCTTCTTTCGGGCAGTTTTAATCATATCGCCAATGAGTTCAAGTTTAAGCTCAAATTCATATTCGTCTCTTTCTTGAGTTCCTTTTTTTCCGATTAAAAGGTCTTCAGCTTCGTCTAATTTGTAACTCTTCATTTTTTCTTGCTTTCTAGATAACTTGTTCTAAAGCCTAGTTTCAAATCGTTTTATCACTTATTTCTAAATCTAACTACACTTTAAAGATATAAAAGGTTTCGTTAATCGTAAACAATTTTCGGTTTTCAAAGCATTCTTTGATTCCTGCGGCAGAGTGAATTTCAAAGTCTTTTATGATTTTTTTCAGATATTCCATGCAAACCTTAGTTGTTGTTAAACGTTTTTATTTTATCATGAATCTTACTTGGGTTAGTTTTTCATCTGTTTATAATTTGATATTTAACGGTCAGATGGAATCTCGCAATTATAATCATCCCTCCGTGCGTCGCCTGCGTCATGCTCGATTTCATCTATTCTATCGTAAAGGATATTTTCTTGCCTAACCCAATTTCAAGAATTTTGTACAAAGTGGATAGCTGAATATCACTTTTCCCGTTTTCAATTCTCGAAATAAAGCTCTTTTTTGTGCCGGTTTTCAGTGCCAGTTGTTCCTGAGTCATGTTCGAAAGTCTTCTCTCTTCTTTGATTAGCTCCCCGATTGCAAAAGCTTTCGCCTTTGCCTCAAATGCTATTCTTTGATCTGTTCCAGGTGCCCCATATCTTTTTTCTAAATGGTCCTCAAAGGTTGTTGCATTCTTTTTATCTATCTTTTCCATCTTATTACGGATTCTGCTTTTCATTAAAATTTTTTCAAAAATATTTATCGGGAATATTTACCGCTTTATAGGCAATATCATAAGTGGCAAGCATCAATATCCCCACAATCTCATAAATATCTTTTTCCCTACGATGAAATTGCGTAAGCAGCCCCATCACGGCATAGCTTGTCGGGTTGACTGCTGGAATAAATGTTTCCCAATACCCCCAGATAAGTCCGGATACGGTTAGCGCCTACCTGCGGAAGCTATGCCTTGTCCAAGATTTTGTTGTGCATACGTTTTTTTATTATAAGAGAGCATGCAGGTAGTTAGCCGAATCAATCAATCCATTTCTCCGAAATCGATCTAATATCTCAAACTCATCAAGATTTGGATTGGTTCTATTCAACACCAAAGCTCTGAAAGCTTCTAATGCAAGTTCATTGTTTAGGTCAATGGTATCAGTTATAAAGTCATCAGCTGTTTTTGCCGTTAACCCGAAGCTTGCTAAATATGCTTCTGGAAAATCTTTCAGGTTGTTCGTTATTATGATATTTGCATTCGTTTTAATTGCCGCAGCCAATACATGCCGATCTTTTTCGTCGGGCAATTCTAAAGAATTAACAAGGGGTTCATAATTATCAACCAACGCATCCGGAAATGCACGCAAGGCCTTATTCAATCTTTTTTCTATCTCTTCCTCAGAAATACCCTTTCGTTTCATCACGTTTTCCCATTCAATAAAAAATTGTTTACTCCATTTGGGAGTGAAAAGATCATATGAGGCAAACCAAAACAGAAGATCCCTGATATCAATCGGATAGATCACATTCGTATCTAGAACGCACGTAAATCTAACACTATGAATCATATAACCCTGATTCTTCGTCTGATTTCATTATTTCTATCAGCAATTTGCGCTGCTCATCTTTCATTTTTCTTTTATAATTGATGATATCCTGATATTTGATTCTTCTGTGTTTACCAACTTTTGAAAAGCTGATCTCCCCATTTTCAAGCAATTTCACCAAATGTGGTCTTGAGCATCCTAAAAGTTCCGCTGCTGCCTGAGTCGTTATTTCGGTTGCAATAGGAACAATAGATACAGGTTTACCATTACTGGTTTCCTTTAAAATTCTGGCTAGAAGCTGCAATGCTTTTAAAGGAATTTTAATCCTTTCATTTGTCTCTTGGATTTCAATTTCAGGGTATTCGGAATGAATTTGATCTAATGCAGCAGCTAAGGCATCGTAAGATACCATGGCTGCCTTTTGCTCTTCTTTAGAAGGTCTATTTATATTCTCAATGTTATTCATATTAGTCTGCTTTGAATAACAAATATATGAAATATTCAAAACAACGTTCGTTTATTTCGATTATTTGAACAAAGTTCCATCAAGTCCTTGACGGATAAATCTCATTAAAGTCGAAAGCCTGATTTCGCTTGCATTATTTTCAATTCTTGAAATGAACGTTTTTGTCGTTCCACATTTTTCAGCAAGCTGTTCTTGTGTCAAACCTAGCTCTTTATGAAGGACCTGAATCATAGCTCCTAATTTAAGAGCTTCAAATTCTTCTTCATACTCTTCACTTTCGGGGGTACCTTTTTTCCCGTATTGCTCATCCAAATGCCCGGAAAAGGATGTCAATTTCTTATTTAAAGCTCTGTTGCTCATGGAAATATTGTCTTTTAGGTTTCGCTGCTAATTCTAATTCGCTTATAGGCGTCTTCTGTGTGTTTTTTTGAAATCCATTAACCAGTACTATTAAATTTCCTTTGTCGAAAAATCTGAAAACTCTGAAAATATCCGAACCCACTTCTACACGTATTTTAAAAATTCCTGTCGAGTTGGTCACATAGTTAAAATACTTTTTTGGAACTCTTTCAATCGTTTCAATTAGTTGCAAAGTCCAGTTAAATTTCTACTTTACTTCCTGTCATAGCTCCTTAAAAAAATCTAAATATTGATTTTCGTATTAAAGAATTTCTCTAAAAAAACGTTAGATAAATACGTAACATAATTCAAATGTTTTGGTCGATTTTAATGTTAGTGATGGTAAAGTCTAATGCCAACAATCGTTGGGCATTTTGGTAAACAGTAGAAATTTGTAGTATTAGATTGTCTGCCCACTAATTAAACTGACAAAAAATATAAAACTTATTTTACTAATGAATCGCCTCCTTTGGATAGGTTCTGAATGGAGTGGTCTTAATCTATTAGCTTTTTAGCTCTATTTTTTATTTCTAAACAAAGAGATAAGCAATCAGAAACGATTATCTTCGCTTCTTCAGGCTCGATACTTTGCTTTACTCGTCCTTTCTCTAAAAACTTATGAGCATAAGCACCTCGTTCATTTGCTAATTTTTCCAGGGAATTTGACCAATTGACATCTTTCGGAATATCAACCGACACGGGCATTAATAATTTGCGCAAATATTTGAGTGAAACTCCATGATTATTGAATACTTCTTTAGAGAATGACGATTTAATCTCGTCCAATTTGACTCTATTGTAATCATATATTGTTTCAATCGTCTCTACTGAAAGAGTTTCGGTATTTGATTCAAGATAATTAGCGTGACTACTTTTGAAGTGCATAAGCGAAATCAATGGTTTTGTTAGTTTTAGCTCAATAGTATAAAGCTTTATTGACTTATTCATTACTTGCAACGCAATTAGTTCCACGAATTCTTCAAATGCGGCATGGCATAGAATACAATATGACTTTACGTCAAGATTATAATCATCTGGCGTTGAGAGAGGGTTCTCCAAATGGGCCTTAAGAAACTTCTCTTCAATCTTTTCTAAGTAATCATTAACCTTAATGTATTGAATATCAAAATCCATATGTACCTAATTAAACGGATTAAGGTCGATACTTAATTCAAAGGATTCATTCAAAAGGGTTTGAAACTTAGAGTATCGAGTTCGGTAGCTTTCAATATTTTTTGTTGATGATTCAACTGATGTTCTGAATTCATTGTCTTCACTACATAGTTTTTTGAAGTTCTCGATAAAAACTTCAGTCAACTTAAGCTCTTTCCTATCCATTTGCATAAAGTAGAAACACTGGACTTCGAAAATTACTCGGTTAAATCTTGATTCAAATTCGTTATTAGTAACTTTTCGTCCAATTTTCGAAGATGAGCCAAATACTGTACTAAGGTATTCTATCGTATCATTAAACTCTTTATATGTGTTTGATATTTCTGATTCAAAATTACTCCAATCCTTGGTAATTAGCGCCATTTTATCGTCAAGGAACTTCTTGAGATTTCCAGTATAATCAGATGCAAACATCCTAAATGCAAATACTCTTAAAATTATCTCAATGTCTTTAAGCCTTTTGTCAGGTCCTGAAAGTTTTAAAACGTCATGCACTGGTTGCTTTTCATTTGTTATAGAAATTAAAAAGTTAGCAAACTCTCCTCTATTCAATACCTGTCTCAGCTCTTGTGTAGAAAGAGGGACAGAGCCAGAATTGAGTCTATAAAAAATATCATATAAAACATTATTAGTGGTAAAGTTTGTTATTACTGTGCATCGCAGTGATGAATTTTGGAATTCTCTAAGTTCATTAACATATTTTGGGTTAGACTCCAGTTCATGGAATTCCAAACTATTCAAATCATCTCGAACCTGAAGTTTCTGAAGTTTAGGTCTTGTCCAATAGTTATATCCATCCGGGTCAATATACCCAGCAACAGTTAACAACCTTTGTTTGCCATCAATTACTATGAAGGAGCGTTTTCTATGAGAGTCTTCTGCAAGTACAATCTCCGGAACCGGATAGCCAATAATAATTGATTCAATCAACTTACTTCTTTTTTCATCCGTCCAAGCATTCCGTCTTTGAAATTTTGGATTTAAGTCAATGTTTCCTCCTTTAATTTGAGCTTGAATGGTCTCAATTGTCCAATCTCTTGAATAGACGACGATGTCGCTAGGATCGAATTTTTAGATGTCCTCAGCGATTTCCTCATTGCTCTCTAGGATCTCATCTTCATATGTTTCTTTGCTCATAGCTGTAATTATTCGTGAATTTCAATTACTAATAGTAAAAATTTGCCGATCGGAAATCTTCCATTTGGTTAATTTGGTCTGGAATTATTTCCTTTTTTTTGAGGCAAGTACATCTTTCCAGCATACGAATCCTTTCACACCCTATCCGTTCCTCTACCGATAGACAGCCTTCACCATCCTTATCGAAACCAGTAAATTCGTTATTTCCCCGATTATTTAACAGAAAAATTCAACGGTTTGTAGCCAAAACCATAAGCAGCAAACATTAACATCCCCAAAATATACACAAAACTAATCAAATTTTCCCCCACCAATCTTCAGAAATACTAAAAAACAGTTTGTACCCAGACCTAATCTACAAAAAAAGTATCAGTCCCCACCACTCATCTCCCTCGAAAGAAACTCCACCGCATTGACCAAATAGGCAAAGGGTGCATTCCAGTTGATTGCTATTTCGTTGGAGGCGTAGGAACAGGCTTCGTCGGTGTAGGACTCGTCGGGAATTTTGCTGCTGTAGTTGCATCCGTCCTGTTGGCCGGGATTGGGGCCACCGACGATAAAGCCGGGTAGGGGTTCCTTTTCGGGTTCGGCTTCTGCCAGTCTATGGTGCGGTCTTTTGGGGGTTTTATAGCCAAAACCTGTCACATAGCTATATCCGATAGCGTTTCTGCCCAACATATAATCCAAATTGGATAGGGCTCCATCTAAGTACCTTTGTTCTCCGCTAAGGCGGTAAGCCTGCAACAAAACAATCCCCTGATTGGACGCTACGGCATTACTCCCCCACACAAAATCTTTGGCGGTATGCCCCATGGCACTGCGGTAGGCACCGCTGTTCGCAAAATCCACATACGCATTGGCCTGATCCATCAACTTGCTTCTGATAGCAGCAAGCAGATCACTTGGAAGTTGTTCCAAATCTTCGCTGAACCTGAGCAAAGAATAATACCCCAGCCAAGAGACCTTATTCCAAGTAGGAAGCTCAAAAGAATCTGGTACGGAAACCTCCTGTAGATATATTGGATTCTGTGTGCTGATAAAGAGTTCACTGGCTGCCCAGACCCATTCATCCTCCACTGAATTATCCCCATAAGCACCGGTGTGGATTTCTGGTTGATGGATTTTGTTCATATCATTTTGCCGGTACAAAACCTCCGGATTCTTCTTGGCCCAGTGCCAAGCCGATTCAGCAGCTTTTAGGTATTCAGCAGCTAGGTTTGGATGATAGGCTTTTAATATCCGGGATGCCTGTGCCATTACGGCCGCAAAGTCCAAGGCTGCCGCCGTACTTTTAGCAACGACATACCGTTGATTGGTGGCCTTATGGGGCAATACCATGCCTTCGAATCTTGCCGTGGTCAGCTTATGATATACGCCACCGTCCTCAGAATCCTGCATATTTGCCATCCACCTAAGGTTCCATAGCAGTTCATCGATAAGGTCAGGAATTGCATTGTCAGATTCCGGAATGGAAAGATCTAATTGTCGTGATTCCTCCGGAAAATCCTCATACAAGGACATCAAGGTACCCATGGTAATTCCACTATTGACGATATACTTATTGTAGTCGCCCGCATCGTACCAGCCCATTGGAGCGGAAAGGACGGTTCCCTCCGGCTTGCTTGGGCTTGCAGCTGATGCATGAATCTGCACCTGATCATCCGGGTGTCCGGCTGGCCGGGCCCATATTCCCGCATATTTTTCCTCCAAATCCATGGTAGCCCGCTGGAAATAGTAGCTCTTCAAACTTGCCTTCCCAAGCGGTTCAAAGATATTGGCTTGGATCTGAAATGATGGGGAGCAACCCAAAGATGGAATATAAACACAAAATTCACCTGCTTTTTCGAAGTCAGAATAGTCAGCAATCCACGTTGTTTTATCAGAAAAAACAGACTGTACAGGTGCGGAAAGTTTCCCCTCAAATACCTGCTGCTTGTTCTTTGTGTCTAATAGAAAGAATTCATTTGATTCAGGTTCCTCCGTGACAACTGCAATTTTATCCGCCTCGGGGTAGTAGCCAAGTTGGTTTACCCGGATGGCTTCGTTGATTTTGGTGTCCACGGTACCGAGACTGGGACTACATCCCTCTAAAAATGCTATGAGAATTATCAGAGTAAATAGAAAGGGTTTCATAGGTTTTGAGTTAGATGCGTTGATAGTATGCAGGTTGCTTTCAAGAGAGGTTATCTTCGTTTTCATATGATTATAATTGTTTTTCAATGGCCATATGGAATCTCGCAATTATAATCATCTCACTGTGTGACGATCTCGTCATGCTCGATTTCACGTGTAAGGAATGAAACATTAAGCTTTTTATGGTTGCTTGTTTGGGGTATAGATTTCAATTTGGTTCTCAGACTTGCCAAACCAAAGGTCATCGTTATGTTGGACTACACTTCTGATGTCTCCTTTTAAGGAAAACCCGGAAATGTATTGAGGTATATAGGTTATGCTTTCCAAGCTGTCCCCGATTTGTAACAGGACACCGTGGTTAGCATCAATTCTTCCAATTTTTAGCCTGGCCTCTTCCTGATTTCCAAGAAGGAGAATTTCTTTTCGGCTATCATTTCCCTGAATGGAAATAATCGCATAAACAGGAGCTAACTGGGCTTCTATTGGAAGTTCCATGGCTGTCATCCTTCCGTCGATATTCTGGAAAAGCTTTGTTTCCAGCGTAGTAACATCCATTTTTTGGGCAAGGGCAAGCTCTTTTTTATTTAATATATCCGATAATCCCGCTTCCGCATAGGCTTCATAGCTAGGGAACATCGCTTTCTTTTTATAGAGCTGCTTGGACAATTCCTCTCTGGACAAATAGGGATAGGTTTTATCCTGAATGTAAAAAGTCAGTATTGGATCTATCGATCCGTTGTCGTCAAAATCTGCATAATACATCTCCATGGGTTGCGTAGTGCTGGCGGTATACTGCGAGTTTTTCCCAAGATTACCAGCAATGATTTCCGGTAAACCGTCGCCATCCAAGTCCTCCACAAGGAGGCTTTTCCACAAACCAGTTTCGCTGATATCAAAAAAGTCAGCAGTATGGTCTTCTAGGGATTCATTCCCATACTTAAAAATTTGTACAGGTGCCCAGTCGGAGGCTACTACTATTTCTTCAATACCATCCCCATTCAAATCCGCTACCTCAATCGCATTGACACGCTGCAGGCTGGGGACGGCAATTTCTTTAAAGTCTTTTCCGCTTTGGTTAATCAAGATTTTACCAGAAGCAGACTCAGGAAACCTGCCCGGCAAATAATATCCACCCAAAACCAAATCCATAAATCCATCCTGATTCAGGTCAATGGCTACGGCTTTGGAGTGACTAGCTTGGTTTTGGTCTGTATAGTGTTTTGATGGATTCAAATTCCCATTTCCGTCATTGATCAGTAGCCTATTTGTCATTCTCGGATCATTCGGAACAAAATCATGGTACCCACCTGCTACCAAAAACACATCCTGAAATCCATCCCCATTAAAATCAGAAATAACCGCATCGGTGATCAGCCCTTCCATTTCAGTTCCTTCTGGAAGAATGTTTCTGGTTAAATATTCCCCATTCTCTAAAGAAATTAGAACAGGCTGCTGACCCAAACTGCCAAGTGCCAACACTTCCAAATTGCCATCACCTTTCAGATCAATCTCTTTTAAATGGGTTCCTCTATTACTCAAACCCTCCATCAACTGCCCCTGACGGTTAAAATCCCGAAAATACCTGGAGGGATTTCCTAAACTTAAAACCTCGGATTTAGCCCAACGTGAGTTTTTCACTTTTGCGACATTGAGATTTTCATCTCCGTTGCTTTTTCTCACTTCAATCCTAGTATTGATATCAGGTTTAATAAGCAAATTTCTAGCTCCATCAGGCCAAACGACTTCGAGCGAATCAATTTCCTTGTAACCCCCCAATCCAAAATGTAGAACTGACCCAACATTACCCTGATAACCCCGGTATGGTTGCTGCTCAAAAAACTGTTTTTGCCCCCCGGTATACAGCGTGACTTTACTTCCAAAACCGCTCAAATTGCCTTTTTCACCAATCAAAACCACCTGCAAAAATCCGGTATCGTCCTTCTCCCTGCTGAGATTTTTATAAACAAAAGCTTCTTCGTTGATATTGTTAACAACCAAATCCAAGTCACCGTCATTGTCCAAGTCCACGTACACCGCCCCATTGCTGTTAGAAAATTCAGTTAAGCCCCAGGCATTCGATTGATTTGTAAACTTAAGGTTGCCCTGATTTTCGAAGATGTAATTTTGAAGCGGCGTGGCCGGCATTGCATTTATCAATTGTACGATACCCTCTTGGTCTACTTTGGAGTCCTTCAAATAGTCGTTTCTATAATTAATAAAATCAAGGTTGGTAAAGTCCTTTAAAAATCCGTTGCTGACAAATAGATCCTTATGACCGCTGTTGTTAAAATCAGCAATAAGCGGTGCCCAGCTCCAGTCTGTGTTTGATATTCCAGCCAATTGGCCGACTTCGCTAAATGTTCCATCCCCATTATTTAAATGCAGCATATTCCGCATATACTGATAATGAAAGCCTGCATTTTTGATCAGCTCGAAATGATCGTAATTTTCCGGGGAGAATAATAATTTTTGCCGCTTGTTGTCTTCGGGCAGCATGTCCAAAGTAAAAATATCGGGCTTGCCATCGTTGTTGATATCCGCCACGTCTACTCCCATCGTATACAGACTTATATGATCAAGCATTTCGACGGACTGATCAGTAAATGTCCCGTCTCCGTTATTAACATATAAATAATCCGGTGCTGAATAGTCATTCCCGAGATAGATATCCGGAAACCCATTTCCTGTGATATCTGATATGCCAGCACCCAACCCATAGCTCAGCGGATTTGTGGCGAGCCCTACCTCTTTTGTAACATCCCTATAGATCCCCTCTTCATTCCTGTAGATTTTAGAATGCATGTCGGGTTCAAATTCCTCCAATCTTTTTTTGTACTGGTTCAAATCCAGGTTACTGAACAACCTCGGATTATGTTGTAGTAATAACAGATCCAGATCACCATCCAGATCATAATCAAAAAACAGCGCCGATGTACTGTAGCCTGGATCATCCAATCCGAATTCGGCAGCCATTTCTTTATAAATTGGGAGTCCATCCAAATCCAATCCCTGATGCACAAAAAGTTGGTTCCGTCGCTGTTCGGCCTGAAAATCACCTGAATAGCACACATAAATATCGTCAAAACCGTCCTGATTGATATCTACCATGACCGCCCCTGTAGCCCAGCCATCCTGCCTTCCAAGGGTGTTGGAGGCAAAACTAATGTCCCGAAATTGGAAGTTCCCTTTGTTGAGATAGAGCCTGTTTTCGACCATATTGCCAGTAAAATACAGATCCATCAATCCGTCATTATTGACATCCCCCACTGCAATGCCACCTCCATTATAGAAATATTGGAACGTAAGGATATTCGCAAGCGCATTTTCAGTAATGGAATTGTTGAATTCAATAGATGAATCAGTTCCCAGCACCCGTTCAAACAGAGTATTCTCCTTTAAATCCACAGGTTTTTCATTACAACCTGTAATTGAAAGTTGCAAGAGAATAAATAAAAGGAGGGTTGAAAGCCGTAACTGATTGAGTTTCATAGGCTGATTAAAAGAATCAATTTTATAAACAAAGGGATGGCTTAAGCCATCCCTTTGTTTAGTTATTTATCATTTACATTACCTGTAAACTATTAGAAGTTTGCCCGTACTACCCTGACATTGTCAATACCAACTACGGCAGAGATATCCGATCCGGTACTGTTCTGGACAACCAGCCTAAGCTGTTTGACTCCATCACCGCCACCTGCCAAGAAATTACTGTAAGTATTTAACCGTATGTTTCCACTGGTCAAACTGCTCAAGTTAACCGACATGGTATACCATTCTCCATCCGTGGTCCGTACAAAGTCACTGATCGGAACATTGACCTGAAGCTCATTGCCACTGGCATTTGGATACCATAATTGCATTAATAATCCTTCAATAGATTCGGAAGTATTTACAGCAACCTCAAATCGAATGTCAAATTGGGATGTTGCCGCTCCAGGACTAAACCTATCCGTAGGTGCTGTCGGGAAAAATTGTTCCCCGCTCCATGCTGCCAAATTTAGCACCTTATCATTGTTCCAGCCAAAACTACCGGGAAAGGCCTGATTCATCCCAGCGAAATTACCATCCAGACTTTGTATACCAGGCTGCTCGCTTCGGATCATTTCTCCGGAGAGTCCCCACCCCCAGTTCCAAGGCCAACCTAACACGCCATCTGTATCAAAGTCGGCAATCATTCCCAATCCATCGTAGATTTGGGTATTTCTGTTCACTACAGAACCTCCACTTCGGCTTACCACAGAAATACTGTTTCCCTCCGAAAAGTCCAAATTCTCAGGAACAGTCACTCTCAGCGTGGTGCCGGTGGAATTGGTTGAAATGCCTGAAGTTACAAACACATCCTCTCCAGGAAAATAAACAGTGTCCACAAAGTAGAAATACCGACCATATAGCATCAATTCATCCCCAGAATTAAGAAACTGGTTCTTAACCTGCATAATCTGAGGAGGAGGTGGCAAAGTTTGAAAATCCATGGAGGTCTCTCCATATTGAGTCACTACCCGAATCTTATTGACCACATTGGGATTCGTGGCTACCGTTGGTACAGAATCATTTATCTGTACCAGTATTGTTGTATTCGTGGTAAATGCTGGATTGACGCCCAAAGGGTAATCATTTAAGAATACTTGTTGCGTAGTCGCCAAGTTATTACCGATGATCGCAAGGGTAGAACCAAGCGTGGCACTAACAAATGCTGAATCAGCGGTAGTCGGATCGGTATTTCGAATCCTTTCGATGATAGGAGCAGCCATTCCCTGATTATCATCTTCTGAGCAGGATACGAATCCAAAACCCACAAGAAGCAGAAGGAAAGGAACTGTTCCGCTATATATGTATTTAATGATATTTTTTTTCATTTGAGTATGGTTATTAAGTGAATTAATTTCCAAAATTATACGGCACCGGGGCTTTCCTCAAATTGGGAGCCCTCGCCAGTTCCGCTGAAGGAATTGGAATCCGGAAGTTTCCTGATGATACTTGGAAAAATCGGGGAGTCGTGTCAAACTCTGGAATTTCAATTTCCCACAAAGTAGGATCGGGAATTCTGTCTGCATAGACACGGAATGTACCTCTATCTTGGTTAGATAAAATCTCATAAGCTTTGGCAGGGTCGTAGTAATGAAGTCTAGTAAATTCATACCATGCCTGTCCCTCCATGGCAAACTCCTTGATTCTTTCCTTGAAAATATCGTCCCACGTAACTGATTCAAGCGGAGTTACACCGGCTCTGTCTCTTACTAGGTTGACGTAGGTGAGGGCTGCTCCGGGATTAACATCCACAATGGCTTCCGCATAGGTTAGGTAAACGTCAGCAAGCCTTAATATATAAGTATTAATTTCTGTACCTTGTTGTACCACTCTACCGTCATTGTCCTCAGGCCTTCCGACTACATATTTTTTTACCCAAGCACGGGTGACAAATGCCCTTCCGGCTTCCTCTTGCGCTGGGACGCGAAGTTGCTGTGCGGACCCACCTGCTGGAACTTGAGTAATATAAGGATAATGGTCACCCGGGAACATAAAACTTGCTTTCCTCCTGGTATCAAAAGCGAAATCATCATACAGTTCAAGCATCCACTTAGAGGCACCAATATCTCCCCCCCAGCCATCACCGAAACCAGTGATTTCAGACCCGTAGGCTAAGAATGCCTGGACAGAGTTTTGGGCACCCCAAGCACCTGACTGTCCCGCATTGTAAGTCCATTGTAAAGCAGCCAGGGTCTCCACGTTGTTGTTAAAGGCTACTTTGAATAAATCCTCATAGTTTGGCAGTAAGGTCTTGCCACTATTGTCTATAACCCTTTTGGCATAATAGGCTGCAGAATCAAGGTCTGTCCTGTTGCGTGTTCCGGTAATACCTGCTCTGGTCAAAAACATCTTTGCCATCATACCTTCCGCACTCCATTTATTCAACCTTCCACTTTGAACAGATTGATCTGGAAGATTCTTTGCGGCAAATCTCATGTCCTGCATAATAAATTCCCAAACAGATTCCTCTGTATTTCTGGCCAACGTTGTGTCCTGAAGCAATGTGGTATTATTAGTAATCACAGGTACTGGTCCATAATTTTGTACCAGATGAGAGTATGCAAGACCCCGCATAAATTTGGCTTCGGCCAATCCATGGTTGTAAATTCTGGTGCTAACTTCCTCTCCCGCAAAGGCTGTGATATTGTAAATCACTGAATTGGATTGTGCTACCACATTGAAGAATGATCTCCAAGCATCGCCGTTCTCTGGCGTATCTCCAGTAGTGTTGAACCTGACATTTTCCAATTGGTAAGAACCTGTCGTGAGTATGCCCCCCCGTGCATCACCAATCCCATGGGAGGCTTTGTCATTGTAGGCAAACCATACAATGTTGTAAAGTGGTGCCGTAGCCGATAAAACCTGACCATCGTTTTGGTAGAAGTTTGCGTCAACAATGGCATCCAAGGGTGGCCTGTCAAGAAAATCGTCCGAACAGCCGGCTACGAATGTTGCTACCCAAAGCAACGAAGCCAATCCTATATTTAATTTATTTTTTATCTTCATGATATTCATTTTGAAGTTTTTAGAAGTCAATACCTACGCTGACGTTATACATCCTAGTGAGTGGATATCGTCCATAGTCTACGCCAATTAATTGATTGGTAGCAGATACGTTGTTCCCCACATAGGCACCAACCTCAGGATCAAATCCCGTATATTTTGTCCATGTAAGCGCATTTTGAACACCGATAGAAACTCTAGCTCCTCTGATTACATTTTGACCAGCTAGGTATTTAACAGGTATATTATATCCAAAGCTGACATTTTTCAATCGTAAGAATGAACCGTCTTCCACAAACTTGTCCGTGATTCTTTCCCCGTTTCCATTGATGTCCGTGACAGTGATTCTAGGAATATCCGTTCCCGGATTAGCTAGGAAGTCATTCCCATTTGCGTCCTGTTCAATTTTGGCATACTGGAACGTTTCCAATAACATGTTTCTTCCTAAGTTGATGTTATTAGGATTGGTATTGACAAATCTATTGTAGTTGTATATTTTGTTTCCAATGGATCCAATAAACAATAGGTCAAGCGTAAATCCTTTGTAGGTAAAATTCTGTGACATTCCAAAAGAGAGGGTAGGCCATGGATTACCCAGGAAGGTCTGATCTCTTTCATCAATTATTCCATCTCCATTGACATCTTTGTATTTAAGATCACCGATATATACTCCTTCAGGGCTTGCAGGTAATCGGTTTCCATTGTTATCAACTGGTATCGCACTCTGCTCGATTTCCTCAGTAGATTCGAACAAGCCATCGTATTGATAACCGAAAAACTGCCATGGCGGAGAACCTATTACTGCCCGCTGCGTGAAATTATTCATATACCAAGCGGTTCGGTCAATAAATGACGCTTCTGAAAAGAACCTGGTGATTTTGGTGTCAAATCCTGAAACGTTGTAATTACCTGTCCAAGTAAATCCGGACTCCCGTCTATCCATTTGGATGACATTCAACGTAAATGCCCATCCCCTGTTTTCGAGTGCGCCTATATTAACTGTAGGCGTTCCAATGCTTCCCTCTCCGGATGTACCCATATACCAAGGCAATGGATTTGGGAGCAATAAATTGTCGGTTTTTTTGATATAAAAATCACCTTCCAACTGAATCCTGTTTTCGAATAGATTCAAATTAAAACCAATATTATTGGTCAGTGTCTCTTCCCACTGCAATCCGGGATTGCCAAATCGGGAGACTAAAAACCCACCACCCCAAGGTGTGGGGATACTAGGTGAACTTAATGGGGCGAAAATCGCTCCTGCGCTGCCCTGGTTTCCAGTCAAACCAGTCTCCAACCGAAGTTTTAATTCTTCTATCCAAGTGGCTCCGCTAAGAAAGTTTTCCTCAGAAATCCTCCAGGCACCTGATACGGAAGGGAAATATCCCCATCTGTTTTCAGGACCAAAATTGGCAGATCCGTCAGCTCTGATCGCACTTTGCAAGACATATTTGTCATTGAATGAATAAACTAACCTTCCAAAATAGGATTCCATTGCCCAGTGATTCATACCTCCGTTGTTGGTTGATCCCTGTGCGGAACCAAGACCTATAGAAGGTATCTCATTGGACGGTAAGTTTTGTCTATTTGCGGCTACAAATTCGTAGCGGGATGCCTGCGCCTCATGGCTAGCCATCAGGTCGACCCGGTGGGGACCAAACTTTTTGGAATAGTTTAAAATCTGCGACCAGTTCCAATAGTAACTCGATTCTGAACGTTTTTCCAGCAAGTTTACATCATTTCGTACCACTCCAAGCGTATAAGTTGGGGTAAAAAAGCTTGACAGGTTTGCGCCAAAATTACCGTTTACTTGGGTAGTAAAGGTCAATCCTTCCATGATTCTAGCCTCTAAAGTCAATCCTCCAAGCACAGAGCGTCTTAAGAAACTTCTGTCCAGTAGGTTAGCTATTGCTATTGGATTTGGCGGGGTGAACTGCAAGCTACTTCCATTGATAGGATCTGCTCCACCCCAACTGCCGTCGACATTCGTCACAGGTATGTTGGGTGCCATTTGAAGTGCATTGTTGACTACGTCGGTACTTCCTGTTGCCAATTGCTCATTGGTCTGAGATACCTGAAGGTTCAATCCGGTTTTCAACCATTTTCTGGTTTGATTGTCAAGATTGACACGCATGGAATATCGCTCAAATCCGGACCCTATTGCGACGCCTTCCTGATTGAAAAATTCCCCAGATACAAAGTAGGTGGTGTTGTCATTTCCACCACTTAGGTTGAGGTTATGTCGATGTAGCGCCGCAGTACGAAACAGTGCTGATTGCCAATCGGTACCTGGTCCCAGTAAAGAAGGGTCCATTAATGTGGGTTGTGTTTGACCACCAGTAATTTGGTTTACCTCGTTAACCATGGTGGCGTATTGGCTTAGATCCATTACCGGCGTAAACACGGGCTTATCCTGCAAACTATACAGATAGCCGTAGTTTATTTTTACCTCTCCAGATTTCCCTCTTTTGGTTGTGATCAAGACAACTCCATTCGTAGCTCTTGAGCCATATATGGCAGTGGCAGAGGGACCTTGGAGAATTTCCATCGTTTCTATATCACTTGGATTTAGATTTGCCAGTGGGTTAGTGCCAGCAGTCGCTCCAAAGGATACGGTGGATGGTTGGAATTGCACACCGTCTATAACGTAAAGTGGTTCGTTGGATCCACCAATTGAGTTGACTCCCCGGATATTAACAGAAATCCCTCCACCGGGAGCACCGGTATTTTGGGTAACATATACCCCCGCAGCTCTTCCCTGCAAGCCCTGCTCAATGGTGGTATTAATGGTACGGTCTATCATTTCCGAGCTCACCGAAACGTGCGCGGAGGTCATGTCCTGTCTTCTCATCGTACCATAACCGACTACGACTACCTCTTCCAGGCTTGCCAAGTCTTCTTCCATGGCAACATTTATGGACCTTCTGTTTCCAACTACAGCCTCGGCTTGTTTGAATCCGATGGAACGGAATATCAGTACCTGCTCTTCGTTGCTGACAGTTAGTGTAAAATAGCCATCAAAATCCGTTGCGGTACCTGTGGTAGTACCGCGAACCTGAACAGTGACTCCGGGTATTCCCAGTCCGTCAGCGGATGAGGTCACCTTACCCATGATATTAATTTGTGCGTGAGCTATCCCTGAAATCAGAAATAGCAATAGCAGTAAGCGTTGTTTCATATGATTATAATTGTTTTTTTGATGGCCATATGGAATCTCGCTATGATAATCATCACACTGTGTGACGTTTTCGTCATGCTCGATTTCATATGTTTATAATTGTTTTTTAGCGGCTACATGGAATCTCGCAATTACAATCATCCCACTGTGTGAGGCTTTCGTCATGCTCGATTTCATAATCTGCAATTTTTAGGTTTATGGAATAAATAGGATGCTAAATCCAAGAAGAGGATGCACCGGAAAAAGGTCAATTATATTCGGACTTGGAGGAGGAAGTGAGAGATACTGCATTCGGTCTTTGGGTTAATGATAATTGAATTCTATTTGATAAGCCATTCCCTACCTTAGAGATTGGCCTTACGCAATTTTTCGTAATCAAATGTAGATACATTCCGTAGCTGGGTAGGGATTCAAATGTTTTCAATTAGGGTATCAAATGATAACATTCGATTTTTCAGAATATAATTCTACATCTATCAAAAAACCTATATTTTAATTCGTGTAAATGGAGTTATTCGAATTAAAACCCAAGGTTAAAAAATTTAATTTTTAGAATTTATTGCTTAATTTTTCTATTTCAAACCATGAAATCGGATTTGTTTCAGGAATAAACCACTACTCCCATTAAAAACGAAACGTGTAAATGCCCACATGTATCAGACTCTTCAATTGAATCAAATTTATCAGCCGTCCATTACCAAAGTTTCTCACAAGACAGTAAAGGCTAACACAGCTAAGCCCACTGAATTTCAAAAAAATTCCAATCCTACTTCATCTTTCCACTATATTTCAAGCCTATTTCGTCCTTAGGCCAAATATCAATTGCATTTCATTTAATATCCACTAATATCTAATATCAATCAATATCATTTCCCCATATTTCGGCTGACAGGCCATATTTCTACAATATTTCCACCATATTTCATTTAAATATCCATCAGTATCCAATATCAACCAATATCATTTCCCAATATTTCGGCCGTAGGCCATATTTCCACAATATTTCTACCATATTTCAATTTGAATATCCACCAGTATCCAATATCAACCAATATCAATTTTTAAAAGATACTGTGAAGGCAAAACCCCAAATTCCGCTTTAAAATGTTTGGTAAAGTATTTGGCGTTGTTGTAACCAACTTGGTAAGCTACCTCGGAAATACTCAACTGACTTTTCTCCAACAGTTGCGCCGCCCGTTGTAAACGGACAAGCCGGATAAATTCTATTGGGCTTTTTCCGGTCAGGGCACTAAGCTTCTTGTAAAGATGTACCCTACTCATAAACAATTCTTTGCTCAACTGTTCAACCGAAAACTCAGGATTGTCCATATTTTTCTCCACCACCTTCATTGCGTCTTGGATAAGCTTATCATCCATAGACATAATCTCCACTTCACTTGTATTGACAGAAATGATTTTTTTGTAATGCTTTTGAAGCCTGTTTCTCTCTACGATCAAATTTTCGATACTAGATGCCAAAATTTCCAATTTGAACGGTTTGGATATATACAGATTACACCCGGAATGAAGCCCTTCCAACTGCTTTTCCTCGGAACTTCTTGCGGTAAGAATTATAACCGGAATATGGGATGTTTTCAGATTGCTCTTAACGGCTTGGCACAGTGCTACCCCATCCATTACAGGCATCATTAGGTCAGATATAATAAGGTCAGGAATATTTTCTAACGCCTTTTCTAATCCGATTTTTCCATTGTGGGCAAAAAGTATATTGTAATCCTGTTCCAAAAACTCCTTCAAATATTCGCTGAATTCCAAGTTGTCATCCACCAACAACAGTGTTGGCTTGTAGACCACTTCTCCTTTTGCCATTGTCTTCTCCAAAACATCCCCATCAACTACATTATTCTCATCAGCCTTTTTTATTGGGACCGTAATATATAATGTAAAATGTGAGCCCTCTCCTTCTTTGCTTGTCACCGTGATATTACCACCCTGTATTTTCGCAAACTCCAAGGCTAGCGAAAGTCCTATACCTGTACCTTGGTCATGGCTGTCGTCGGTATGACTGCTTGTAAAATACCGATCAAATACCCTCGGTAAATCTATTTGGGAAATCCCAATTCCTGTATCTTGACAGTGGATGTAAAAGCGTCCACTGTATTCATTAATTTCTTCCAATTCTACAAACAATGCTATCGTGCCATTCATTGGGGTGAATTTGATGGCATTTGATAACATATTATAAATTATTTTCTCCAATTTGTCCGCATCAAAGCTGGTCTGTAGTGCTTCAATGCTGGTTTTGAAATTCAAAGAGATGTTTTTTTTCTCCGAAAGCTCTTTGAAATCATTTACTTTATTTGCCACAAAAAGAACGATATCACCCTTTGAAGGATTAAAATCTATACTTCCCTTTTCAATGTTTTTGACGTCAAGTATTTGATTTATCAATTGCAATAGACGTTTCCCATTTTTTTGAATCGTCAAAAACTGTTTTCGGTCAGATTCATCGGTATTTTTTCTCAATAATTTTTCAACAGGCGCAAGAATCAATGTCAGGGGAGTCTTAAATTCATGGCTCACATTTGTGAAAAATCTAGTCTTCAATTCATCGAGCTCTTTTATACGTTGAGTTTCCCTTCTTTCTTCCAATCTTCTGAACTTTTCACGTTCCTTTGTCAAAAGCTGACGCCTGGCAAAGAAAACCATCCCAACACCCAGTAAAAAATAGAGGAAATAAGCTCCCGGTGTTTTCCAAAATGGAGCTAACACCCTAATCTCAAGGGTGCGGTCTTCATCACTCCAACCCCCATCATTTGAAGCGGTTTGAAGAACCAATTCGTAGGTTCCAGGATCCAAATTCGTATAGGTGACTCTAAACGGGGGTTGATCTAGCACAGTCCATTCCTCATTGAATCCTTTCAGCTTGTATCTGAATTTAACTTTTTCAAAGTTTAAAAAGTTTAAAGCGGAAAATTCCAGTGAAAAAATATTTTCATCGTGCTTTAGTTGAATTGAATTGCTTTGGGTAATGTGGTCTGTAATTATAACTCTACCTCCAACGGTTTCACCCGCATGAACCGGCTTATTAAAAATGGATAATCCTGTCAATATAACTTTTGGATCATTTAGCGCAAATCCAAAATTTGCCGTTTTGAAGATATTGTACCCGTTTGGTCCACCAAATATCAGTTCCCCAGAAGCCGTCTTTAATGCGGAATTTTTATTGAATAAGGGTGCTTGGAGTCCCTCTGAAATATTAAAATTTCTGTACCTAAGTGTAAATGGAGTAGCCTTCCTGTCAATATTGATATAGGACAGACCGCTGTGGGTACTAACCCAGAGATTAGCCTCCTCATCTTCGAGTACCGAAACGACATAATCTGAAGGCAACCCGTCTTTCTTGGTGTAACCCACAAACTTTTCATTTTGCACATCAAAATAATTCAAGCCCTCAGAAGTGGTAACCCAAATGACTCCCTGAGAATCCCTAAGAATTTCAGAAATATTGTTTCCAACCAAACCTGTTTCTGGATCCAACCCCGAATAATATCGAAAATAACCTGAAGAAAGGTTAATTACATCGATTCCATATCCGCCGCCTACCCAAAGATTACCCTTCTCATCCTCTTCAAATGCAGTGATGTACTCATTATTTATGGGGACGCCATCGTCCCCAATCAAGTAGTGAGTGATTTGGTCCGTCTTTTTATCAAAAAGATTAAGCCCTCCCCGGAGAGTCCCTATCCAGATCCTATTTTGAGAATCTACAAAAATTTTCCACACGCTGGCATCTGAAATGCCCTGATCCATTTCAGAACCTTGCCTATAGTTGGTGAATGATGTGCCGTCAAAGCGGGAAAGCCCATGCAAATAAGTTCCTAGCCAAAGTTCCCCATCCTGGTCGATTTCCATGGCAACAATAACATTACCAGAAAGACTGTTGGGATTATTTGGATCGCTTTTATATTGGGTATATGTGTTATTACTTCTATCATGGTAAATCAATCCGTCTCCGTTAGTGCCTATGAATAAGTTTCCCAAGGAATCTTCGGCAAACACATTTACGTCATTATAAGGTAAACTTGAGGGATCGTTCGAATTTTTCACATGTGAAAATCTGATCAAGCCCTCATGGTAAAAGTTAACGCCACTCTTGTGCGTTCCTATCCAAACGATCCCGTCAGGGTCCTTAAACATAGCGTAAATGGCATTACTGGACAAACTCGAATTATACCCCGCTTTTGGCATGAGGTAGGTGACTGATTTCCTTTTTTTATCCAGAATGTTTATTCCTCCATGATCGGTTCCAAGCCAAATCTCACCAGCTTTGTATTCAGAGATAGACTTAACAAGATTATTGTTAATAGTGAACTCCTTATTTTTAGTAGATATCCACTTAATATCGAATGAACTGTGATTGACATAAAATATTCCCATATCATTATTCAAATCAAACACCCAAGCATCTCCATCTGAATCCAAAAACAATTCCAACTCTTGATTTCTGCTATCTGAAAAGTACTGCTTAAGGGAGAAGCTATTTACTACCTGTTTCGTGTCAGAATTTAATATTTCAATAGTACCGTCGGTGTAAAGTATCCATACGTATCCAATTGGGCTAAAAGCTAAGCAGGCTATTTCATTGGAGGCTAAAATTTCGGCTCCAAATCCCTTATGTGATATATACTGCGTGTCATCCATCTCAGGGTCATAGATCGAAATGCCTTCTGATGGATGAGTAAACCAATATCTTCCCTCCCGGTCACGGGTGACGGACTTAATATTCGTTGAAAGTAGGCTATAGTTTGTCGCAAATCGATTTATGTCAGTCGTGAATCTCTCTTCCTTAAGCAAAAAAACATCGAAATTATTATGCGAATTTTTAAGCCAAAGATTGTTCTCAGGTCCCTCGAAAATTTTAACAATAGAATTGGAACTGACGGCATTGCTGTCACTCTCGGACGAAAAAAAGCCTCGTATTCGGGTACCATCAAAACGGTTGAGCCCATTGGCAGTTGCAAACCACATATAACCTAGTGCATCTTTATGGATCGATTGCACATTGCTGTTGCTAAGGCCATGATTCTCATTTAAAGATTTGAATACGTATTCATTTTCCAATGTTTGGGCTTGGCTTCCAAAGCAAGTAAGTAGAAGAAAAAACACGGTTAAGTTCAGGTTATGCATACATAAAATTTGGGCTTGTTGAACGTTATAATCTGCTTCACAACTGTCATTTCTCCACTTTTCATCGTCCTTCGGTCGCAAAAAAACTAAATCCCCTGTAAATCAAATGTTTTTTTTATACAATTCACAACAAAAATACAGGATTCTATCTTGCCCAGATACAACGACTGAAATCCCAACTTAGAAGTTTCGAAATACTACGCATGGATAGTAAACATACCATTTTCGTTTTTTTGAAAAAAATGAAATCATTCCCTACCTCTTCCAGTTGCAAAGACCCGGTTAACATTGAATCCCAGGCGAAATCCTTCTCCGGGTACCCCGTTGCCACCAGCCAGCAGGTATTGTTCGTTAAGGGCCTGGGAGGTGACAAAATACAACTGGAACACATGCCCTCCGGCCTCCAAGTCTATGCCTATACCGACATTATTTCTAAGGTCATTGTTGAGATTGGGAACCCACTGCAGGGTTAAGGAGGATTTTCCGGAGATTTTATATTTTCCACTAAATCCAAGCGCTAAATATACTTGTTGGTCTCCTTCTATAAGAAAAACTGGATTTGGTTCCATAAAATAAGCCAGCATCGGGGATACCTGCAAACTGATTTTATCAGTAAACTTCCGGGCAACCATTAGCTGAGCTGCAAAGGAACTGCGATCACCAATATTGGGATTGGATTCCTGTAAAAAACCATAATCTGCAGTATTTACCCCGGCTCCACCCATAAGAGAGACTGAGACAGGCATTTTATTATCTTGAGTCTGTTTTAAAAGATGGTATCGACCATACAAGTTATAGACTTTATCCCTACTTTGCCGGGCCGCACCCAGCGAAAACCTGTTGCTCAATGCATATTCGAAACTAAACTGTATAGTAGCCCCATTGTCCAAGCCATAAAGGTTTCGGAATCCTTCGTCTATTGTCCCGAAGGTATGCATGATTGCAAAATGAAGCGTCTTTTTATCAAGCGGTTCTACGGTGAGCAAGTTGATGTGCCGAGGCGCATGAAATATTAGATCAACTTCTTGGACTTCCATCGCTCGCTTGCGCTCCAACTGCGCAGTACTTAAAAATGGGATGCAGCCGATTGCAATCAGAAATAAGAATTTTTTCATTTTTTTGAATTTAGAATGGCCTTAATGATTACTTCTTGCTCTTCTGCAAGTTCGTAAAATACGACTTTGGGAATATCTATATTGTAATCGCCAAGAAGCACCGTAAAGGATGCATCAAGCTGCATTACAGTATCAGAAAGGGCAGTCAATTTCCCCGGTACCTCTATCTCTTTTTCAACGCCATGTATCTTAAACTTACCTTTGGCAGTGACAGACCTGCTTTGACCGCTCTTAAGGATAGGTAAAGCGTTTATATTACCTGTGAATTCAGCATAGGGATATTTTTTTGTTTCCAAGTAATTTTCCCGCATGTGCCTATCCCTAAGTCCGATCCCAGTATTCATAGTATTTAAATCCACATAAAAATCTAACAGGTTCTTATCCAGATCCACCAAGCCGTTAAGGTTCGATGACTTACCAGTAAATTCATTCAGTGACGCTTTTGAAAGAAATTCTACTTGACCATTTTCTGTCTTAAAGACCTGGGCATTTCCAGTGTTCGATAGGGCTAAAAGGAAAGCAATTACAAAATGGATAGGTTTCATGTGTTTATAATTGTTTTTTAGTTGCCACCCCGATTAATCGGGGCAGGCTATGGAACCCCTGCCTGTCAGGCAGGCAGGTCGCAATTATAATCATCCCTCCGTGCGTCGCCTGCGTCATGCTTGATTTCATCAGCCCAAATTTACAGTCAGGGTGGAATTGCTAACCGTGGCGGGATAGGAACTTAACGGCTGCGTGGCTGGGCCATTGACTACAGCACCATTTCGGTCAAACCTGGATCCATGGCAGGTACAGGTAAATACATTATTGGCGAAGGTCCAGTTTCTGTCACATTGTGAATGTGTGCATATGGAAGTAAGCGCATTGTATGTATTATTGCCCATATTGACAATTAATACCCTGGAAGCTGTAACCAATGCCCAACCACCAGGCGAAGCAAGGGAGGTGGCTACAGATAAGTCTACCGTAACGGCATCAGCGGTCGTTGTGATTCCGGTTCCGGCAGCTGGAGGGTTACCCGAATCAGGCATGTTAGGCTCCGTATCATCGGAGGAGCAGCCAGTAAAAAAGGCGACGCCAAACAGGGACATCACAGCCAGGGATCCTGACTTTTTCAGAAATTCCCTTCTTTCCCCAGTTAGGGAACCAGTTTGAATGTGGGTTGTTGTTTTCATACAGCGATATACGGTTTTAATAAACCCATTGGATTTAGGTATACTATTTATCTTGAAAAAACAGCTTGAAAGAAGTATTGTTTGTTTCCGCTGCATTTCATTAGTATGTAGACACATACAAAAACCTCCATTTGCGAAATATCTCCATGCTCTTCGAGGATAAGACGAAACCTACACCGGATAAGCAGCAGATGTTATTTTCTTTCAATTTTTCAGAATTAATCTCTCCATAGGCATGTAGTAAGGGATTTGTAAAAATTCTCATTGATGCTAATTGAAAAAATATGGTGCTAAGCTAGATTGAGCACTATTAACTAAAAAGACTACCCATAAATAAATAGATAGTCATTTTCGTTGATGCCATAAAGGTTAGTTACATAAAAACGTATTTGGGGAAGGGGTGCCCCTTTTTGTCCAAATATGGTTACTCTTTGTTTTTATCCTTCTCCTCGTTGTCGACCTTTTCGGTTTTGGGATTAGACTTGCCTTTGTCCTTTTTTATTTTATCATACTCCTCTTCCTTTGGCGGTCGCGATCCGCGGGAATCTCCTGGAGTTTCGCGGGTGGTTCCTTTGTCAACCCCCCCGTTCTTTTTGCCTAGCGAAGCAAGAGGTAGATTATGAGAATAATTATTGATTATGATCACCATGGTAAATTGGTTTAGTTGTACCTAATCAAATTCAAGAATCATTCCAGATTGAAGCATGGAAGTATATTAGGCATTTTGAATAATATTAATTCGCGTAATTAGCTAGTTTGTCAATTAACTGAAAAATGAATAGCTAATTAGCAGTTCCCCATTTTCCTTCCATTTAACCCACCCTTTTCCGACCGGCTCAAAATTATCATTTAATAAGGTTACATACATCCAGTCTTGTCTAACTAACAACGGTTTCATAAAGGAGTAGGACTGTATGACTTTTCCAGCATGATCTAATGGTTTCACATAAATAGTTTGGGTGTTGGAATTTAAAAACTCAACGCTATTTATACTTAAGAAAAAATCTGGCCAGAACGACAGCATTCCGCTCGATTTGCTTACAAAAGCTGTTTGCTTGCTATGACCGTTGACTTCGATTTCAACAAAATCCTCCGTGACGGAAAGTGCTTTAAAATAAAGGACATCATAATCCAATTTTAGATGCTCTGGCACTAAATAAGGTGGCGCAGTTGCAATATCAAACCCGCCATATTCTGATTTTTTAAAGGTAATACTGTCTACAGGCGGATGCTCCATTAGGGCTTTATCCAAATTGGGATTGTTATAGAAATACAATGGGTTGGATTCAGATAAAAACGGTGAGAACATGCCAAGGCCGAATGAGCTATCTTCTAGGGCGGGCAAATCATCATACCGAATCATCGCAGTCCCAATTGCCGGCACTGTTGGCTTTCTCGGCACGTCTTGTGTTTGGTCTTCTTGATTCTTTTCCTTTTGCCGTTCCAGAAATCTAACATGAAAATAACCGTAAAATCCGGCAATGCATAATGCCAAAATAATATTAAGCCGTAGAATGATCTTTCGGTTAGATTTGTTAGAAACAATAAATGATATAATCAGCCCAATTACAGCTGCTATAACTCCGTAACCAAAAACTATAGCACCACCTGCCAACCCCTGATTTTTCCCGGCTTCTATTATTCCGGCGTAGGACATTCCCAGAAAAAAGGATGTAATAAATGACAGTAGGTATAATAGAAAACTATAAGGTTTTAACATTTGATGTGCCATAGCTAAAAGGAGATTATTTTTTCGACGGTTTTTCCTTCCTCGATCGTAACAGAAAGTTTACTTGTATTTCCCTTGTGGTGTCCCAATGTGACAATCGTTACCTCATAAACTCCCGGATTTAAAACAAACTTCCGTGGGTTGCTACTTTCCGACGTATAGGTTCTACTTCCGGCTACCGCTTTGCCAGTGCTTGTTTCACGAAAATTAACGGCTGCGTCTATAAGCTCCCCACTCTTTGTTTCGACCCCAATCAAGGCAATCCCACTTTTAAATTCATGTGAAATTGAGGTTGTTGTAATGGCTTTTACCTCTACATCATTAACTTCTGCATTTATTGAGATACCCTCTAAATTTAAAGCTAAATAAGAGACTTTGTAACTCCCCGCAGCAACTTCCATTTGTTTTGGCCTGGCATAAGTCCTTACGTTAGAGATTACTTTTCCTGTTTCTTTGTCATACATTTTTACCATGGCATCCCAAGGGTCGCCATTATTGGTTGTGGTAACTTCAAGAATACCGCCATCAAAATAAATGTCCTGATGCCCTGCTTCACCTTCTTTCATTTCAATAGAAATGGTGGTTCCCGGAATATCTGAATTCTCCAATGGTCTAATTTCTATATCATATTTCCCTGAAGGTAAATATACCCAAGCAGTATCTCGGTAGGTTCTAGCACCCTTCAACTCCTCTCCTGTTATTGAATTTTGCGGTTTTACCCAAGCGTCTACGGGTTCCCCATTTTTGACCGCATACACGGAAAAGTTCCCGTTTGGTTTATCAACAGTTGCGTTAGTGGCCTCAGTTAATACGTCGCCTAGGCCCGCTGAATCGCCTGCATCATAATAGTTACCATTACCTGCATTTGCTGCACAAATTAACTGTTCTTTCTCTCCCTCTTTTAGCCCGAATCCTACAATATGCAATTTGAAATCGATTCCCTCAGCCTTAGCGTCTGTGACTACTTGACAAATATCCCCATCGCATGACTCTATACCATCGGTGATTAATATGATGGTTGCTTTGGTATTGGTTTCCAGAAGTGAATTAATAGCTAAAATGGCACTTCTTGCCAGTGGAGTTTTTCCTGTCGGATTAAGGCCATTGACAGCATTGGTAATTGTACCTTTTGAGCTATTAGCCAGACCGACCATAAATTCAATATCGTCGCAGTCACCTAGATTGCGGTGCCCGTAAGCAATTAAACCTATGTTTTGATTATTTGGTAACTTACTGACAGTTACACCCAATACTTCCGATGCAATGGCCTTTTTAGTCTTATTTTCCATCTGCCCCCACATCGAACCACTGGCATCGTAAATAAACAAAATCGGAGACGGTTGTTCCTGAGCGCTTAAGTTAAATAAAAGGAACAGTGTTGCGAGTGACGAAAATAGACTTTTCATTTCGGCTTGGTTTATTTATTAATTAATGTTTCAATGACTTCATCGAATGATACCTCTGCAAAAAGCCATTCGACCTGAATGGTTTCAGATAACATGCCTATTCAAACACCGACTAAGATATTTATTGTATTTGCTTTCCAAGCAGCACTTTCAGAAAATTAAAGTGTAGTCAAATTATAAGTTTGGGATAGTTAATATAGGTTAAAAAATTGACAGATCCAAAGCCGAAAAACCAGCATAAACCGACAGCTTTGTTGTCGTTTTTGGCTAATCCAAAAATTCAATTATATCTGCCTGTATGGTCAATATAGGTTGGGTATAGACAAATAGGTTAAGCGCATCAACATCATACCGGACATTGACCAAAGCAAGGTTTCTGCCCTCTACACTTCCATGGTTTGCCTCGAAATTACTCCAGAGGTTATCCATAGCGGTTTTATAGAGTGCTTTATCTCCACTTACACGAGCCACACCCATGACCTGACTATACATGCCCACACCAAAAGAAAACCCCAATATATATCCTGCTTTCGACTCACCGGAAACAGACCTGGCCACGATTTGGTAATTGGCTTCCGACAATTGCACATTGGTCAGGGAAGAGGACATATGCATGCCTGATGAGGCACATCCTGAAAGTAAAATGGTCGATACAACCACTCCCAATAAATTTTGAAACAGCTTTTTCATGACAAATGTTTTTGATGGTTTAATTTCTAATTCTTACAAATATATGTATTTGATAATTAGTTATATATGACTTAAATCATATTTTTTTTATTGTAAAAATCTTTTTATTTTTATAATTTTTACACGACCTTTCGAATCGATAAAAGCAAAAGTCATTATATCAAACACCAAGAAAATGGAAATCATTGGAGGGATATTGTTGCTAATATTAGGGCTGATTATCTGGATCATTTTTAAGCCAATCTATCTAATAGTAGATACCCAAAACAACAAATATACATTCTCTCAGGTTGGAACATTCCACCTTTCTTATTCTCCCGTACAAAGGCCTCGTTTTAAAGTAAAGTTTTTTGGGATAACAATCCCAAATTCAGAAAAATCCGAAAAAAAACCAGTGAGAAAAAAGAACAGAAAGCCTTTCATCAAAAGATCTCTCTCTTCTTGGATATTTCTCATAAAGGGTTTGTTGAAAAGTTTTAGGGTGAAGAAACTTGTGGGTACAGCTGATTTGGATGATGTAGTGCTCAATTCACAGCTTTTTGCCATATATCCATTTGTCAACCAAGGTCCAGTTCAGTTGACCACAAATTTCAACAATACCTATTTCCTAGACCTAATCATCGAAGCAAGACTAAATAAGATGCTATATACATTTATCATATTCTTAACTAAAAAATAAAATCATGGAAGCGAACTTTAGTACTGTTATTGAAAAGCTAACCGAATTCCTCAACCGGGAGGCCAAAACTGAAACCGTAGTAGGTGAACAATTTATTCTGGGAGAATTTACCTGCGTGCCAGTGGTGCGTGTAGGCATGGGCCTCGGAAGTGGAGGAGGCGAAGGTGATTCCTCCAAAAACGGAAAAGGGCATGGCTTAGGAGCCGGTGTTGGAATGGGTATTGAACCTATAGGATTTTTGGTAACTAAGGGATCCGAGATTTCCTTTATCTCCACCCATCAGGAAAAAGGGATTTCAAAGATGTTCGATAAAGTGCCGGATCTCCTTATGTCTTTGATACAAAAGAAGGATTCCGAACAGGCGAAGAATTGAAAATGAATCGGTGATTATTGTGAAAAAGGGCTCAAATTCAACTTGGGCCCTTTCTAGTTTGGTAGTGAATAAATGTAAATTGCGATAAACAGTTCATGCTAACCATGGAAACCATCCAACCTTACCTGCTACCGTATATTATTTCCAACCTTGCGGCCATTATTTTCCTAATATCTTCTATCTAAAAGTGAATCAATCATGACCCCACACCCGGCATGAGGTCATTTATTCCATTCCAAACCAGTACGTGGCTGAACTCGGTCAGCATGGGCTACCCTGCCTTTGGAATAATAAACTATTTAAATTATATTTACTATAGCTAGAAAATTTAAGCAGTTCATTTACTGCAACCTACCAAATACTAACACTTTAATTTTGAATTAACATATACCTTGGCTAAACACAAGGAAATTGGAATTAGCACCATTGTGAATAAATGATCCCCTCATCATGCAAAGGCGTTTTTCATTATTATTGATTTTTGTTCCCCTATTACTCAAAGCCCAAACCACTCCGGATGCCAGTGAAATAATCCGCAAGGCAGAGGACCAGCTCAGGGGCAATTCCAGTGAGGCAAGCATCAGCATGTCGGTCATCCGTCCTGACTACACCAGAAATGTGTCTTTCAAAAGTTGGTCGCTTGGAGACGAATATGGCTTGACGCTCATTACTTCTCCTGCACGTGACCGGGGAATGGCCTTTCTGAAAAGGGGTCGGGAAGTGTGGAACTGGCAACCCAGCATAGATCGATCCATAAAAATGCCCCCGTCCATGATGTTGCAGGGATGGATGGGTTCAGATCTCACAACTGAAGACCTGGTCAGGCAGAATTCCATTTTAAATGATTACGATCACAAGCTCCTAGCAGATGCCAATGTGGATGGGAATCTTTGCTACACCATAGCATTGACGCCTAAAGAACAGGCTGCGGTAGTTTGGGGGAAGCTTATCATGTATATCGGGAAATCGGATTATCTGCAATACAAAACGGAATTTTTCGACGAGGATATGGAACTGGTTAATACCATTACCGGAAAGGTCCCCAAAAAATTCGGCTCACGTACAGTCCTCACACACCTTGAGGTAATTCCTGAGGGGAAACCCGGCCACAAGACCATTTTTAAGTATGATGAGCTGGAATTTGACGTAGAGCTCCGAGAGAGCTTTTTCAGCCTCCAAAACCTCAAAAGACTGCGCCCCTGATGTATCTTTTCAAAATGGCATTTCGGAATATCTGGCGAAACAAGAGGCGCACGCTGATAACGGCTACCTCCATCATGTTTGCAGCCCTGCTCACGATAAGCCTCACTTCCATTGAAACGGGAATGTGGGAGAAAATGCTCAATAGCATGGTGGAGCAAACTACTGGACATATACAATTACAGACCGAGGACTATTTTGACGAACCGGTACTGGACCATGCTTTCAGCCTTTCTAAAGAGACGACTCAAAAGTTACTCGAGGATCCTGCGGTGCTGCAAGTGAATCCCCGTCTTCAAAATTTCGTACTGTCTTCCTTTGAGGAGCGAACCCGCCCTGTTTTGATTACCGGTGTATATCCCCAACGTGAAGCGGCTATGACGGGATTGGATGAAAAAATAATTGCAGGCGAATATTTGACAGATGAGCCTTGCAGTGGCATTTTGGTGGGAGAAGGCATATTTAACCGAATGGGGTTGAATCTAGGGGATTCCTTAGTATTTATTGGCCAGGGTTACAGAGGAGCCTTTGCGGTGGGGATGATGCCCGTAAAAGGCGTTTTAAAGTTTCCACTTTCGGAAATGAACAATCAGTTAGTCTTTACAAATATGGCGGATGCCAGTGAATTGTTTCAAGCTTATGGTCAATACACCGGAGTATTGCTGATGTTGGGATCTATGCGTGGAATGAAGGCAGCCACACCTCGAATCAATCAATTATTGCAAGACTACCAGGGGTTAAGGGCTTATGAATGGCCTGAACTCATGCCTGAGTTGATACAGGCTAAGGAAGTGGACGAGGCGTCTACGCTCCTTACTATGTACATCCTGTACCTAGTGGTTAGTTTTGGTATATTTGGAACCTTGTTGATGCTCCTGAACGAAAGAAAAAGGGAAATGGGGGTCCTGCTTTCTATTGGAATGAAGCGGGCCCACATTATGCTGATGGTATGGATGGAATTTATGCTTATGGCTGTGCTGGGCCTTGTAGTCGCCATGGCATTGTCTTATATCCTGCTTAGCTACCTTACAAACAATCCCATATCTCTTGGCGAAAGTATGCAGGAAGCGTTTGATCAATTTGGCATGGAAGCAGTATTAACAGCTACCCTCAATCCATACATCTTTTTAAGGGAATTAATGACGGTGAGTGTCATAGTAACGCTTTTGTCCTTATATTCCCTATGGAAGATTTTACGAATGAATCCTTTACAGGCAATGAGATCCTAAGTCTATGAAGATGATCATTAAACTGGCTTGGTTGAATATTTGGAGGAATCCAGTCCGAACAGGAGTGGTCATGGCAGCTGTGGTAATAGGTATATGGGCACTTGTGTTCCTGCTGGGGTTTTTCAATGGCATGGTTGATTCCTACATCAATGCAACCATTGAAAGTAGGACTTCCCATTTACAAATCCATCACCCTGAATTTGTGGAAGATCCCGAAGTGATTTTTTATTTAGATCCCGCTGAACTGTTTCGGGAAAAACTTCACGCTGACAACCGGGTGAAAACAACAGCAGAAAGGCTGGTGCTGCAGGGCTTGCTATCATCCGCTTCAGGCAGCCGAGGTGTGATGGTAAAAGGCGTTAAGCCGGAACAAGAAAAAGAAATCTCCGCCCTCGACAGAAAACTGGCAGAAGGTGAATATCTCGATGTGGATAGGCGTAATCCAATATTGGTCAGTAAAGGAATGGGTCGAAGACTTGGCGTCTCCTTGAATCAACATCTGGTGTTGAGCTTTCAAAATGTGGATGGTGAATTTGCAAGCGGACGCTTTCGCGTAGTAGGGTGGTATGACACAGGAAATACGCAGGAGGACGATATGATGGCTTTTGCACGCTACGATGACCTGCTGGCTTTGAGTCTTATGGAGGAGTCTGCTTTTCATGAGATGGCAGTAATATTACATGATATCAAAGATGTACCCGCTTTTCAGTCGGAGTTTTCCGAAGTGTTTGATGACGCTCGTATTCGTTCCTACACTGAAATTTCTCCGGATATGGTCTTATACAATGAACAAATTAAAACCATGTTAAGCATTGTAATAATCGTGGTGATGATTGCCCTACTATTTGGAATAATAAACACCATGCTAATGGCTGTATTAGAAAGACAAAGAGAACTTGGTATGCTATTGGCCATCGGAATGAACCAAAGAAAAATATTCTCCATGATTACCTTAGAATCCATTATTATGTGTGTGATTGCAGCCCCGATTGGAGTCCTAATTGGCTACGGTACCATTGGTTTTTTGGGAAAAGCGGGAATTGATCTGAGAACCTGGTCCGATGGACTGGAGCAATTTGGCATCGGGACGCTGATTTATCCAAATCTTGGATGGGCCACCTATGTTGAAATCGTATTTGCATTAGTCATCACAGCCATTGTAGCAGGCATCTATCCATCGATAAAGGCAATTTCACTCAAACCTGTGGAAGCCATTCGGAAATTATAAATTCACGAGCCATGTCAGAAATAGTCATCAAAACAGCAGGATTGTATAAAATATACAATGAAAACACCATACCTGTGTACGCTTTGCGCGACGTCAGCGTGGAAATAGAAAAAGGTGCTTTTGTGGCTGTGGTAGGGCCGTCAGGCTCAGGAAAAACGACTTTGCTTAATATTGTTGGAGGCCTGGATCAACCTACCCGTGGTAGTGTGACGGTGGATGATAGAGAGCTGGCTGGAATGAGCGAGAATGAACTAATCAATTTCAGAAGAGACCACATCGGATTTGTCTTTCAGGCCTTCAACTTAATCCCGGTACTGACAGCCAGAGAGAATGCCGAGTTTGTAATGCTATTACAAGGTATCCCCGATCCTGAGAGAACCGAAAGGGTGGATAGTCTTCTCGAAGCCGTCGGAATTGCTGACAAAGCCGAAAACAAACCAAGTGAACTTTCCGGTGGACAACAGCAGCGGGTAGCCGTAGCACGAGCCCTAGCCCCGAAACCCGCATTTATTCTAGCAGATGAGCCCACGGCAAATCTTGATACAAAGTCTGCATACAACCTGCTCGACATGATGGAAAAATTGAATAAAGAGGAGCACATCACCTTCGTTTTTTCTACCCATGATCCACGGGTAATGGAAAGAGCCAGAAGAATTATCACCCTCGAAGACGGGGCTGTGGTTAGCGATGTGGTAAAATAATTTCTCTGGATGTCAAGTTCCTGTTTTTCGAACTACGGCAGAGATGGAAGTCGGTAGACGGGAGCCTTCCTGTCCGGTAGGCAGGTTGGCTTAAATTTACTTTCAGACATCTTTTCATTGGTTAACGGTACCTACTGGCAATAAGCTGATATACAAAAAAAAGTAAATAGCTGGGTTAAAACCAAACTCTTATCTTAAAATGTGCTGCAACATAGGTTCGAAAATAGCATTAATAATCCTCCTGAGTCATAGCGGTATTCTACAGACTCATCCTACCTTTTGTCAGACTGACTCCATCAGATACCATGTATCTGGATATTTGAAAAACATGCAAACTGCCGTGTTTCCCGGAGATGATATGTTATTGATGGAAAACCTCATCCACCACCGATTGAACCTTCGAGTAGATGTTGATGATAAGTGGAGTTTTCATGCCGGGCTACGAAACAGGATTTTTGCCGGTAATCTCACCGGCATGAATGAGAATTTTGGCCAACAATTGGACGCTATTTCCGATGATTGGATTCCTTTGTCGGTACTATGGGTGGAGCGCTCCCAATATGCCATTCATTCCACCCTTGATAGGTTTTACACGGAGTGGAATCACAAGAACTGGAATATCCGGGCAGGGCGTCAACGGGTAAACTGGGGGCAAAATATCGCCTTTAATCCTAATGATCTTTTTAATGTTTATAATTTTCTCGATTTTGATTATGAGGAGAGGCCAGGAACTGATGCCATCCGGGTTCAATACTATACGGGCTTTGCATCAGGTCTGGATTTAGTCGTAAAAGGGGGAAAAGACAGGGAAAGCATAGGGCTGGGTGGAAGGTGGTTTTTTAATAGGAATGAATACGATATGCAGTTGATTGGGGGATTGACCAATGGTGATATAGCAATAGGTGGAGGATGGTCGGGGTATTTGAAAGACATTGGCTGGAAAGGTGAACTGACTTGGTTTCATCCGCTCTGGGACCAGGATAAAAAGCAAGCGATCAGTGCCAGTACGGGTATAGACCACAGCTTGGGTAAGGGCTGGTTTATGTACCTGAGTTATTTATTCAACAGTGATGTACCGGAAGGCAACTTATTGCTCCTGGATCCCAACCGAGTACTCACTGCCAGAACAATTTTCCCATTTAAACACAGTTTATTGACACAAATTAGTTATCCTATCACTCCCCTAGTTTCCGCCTCGGGTGCTTTCATTTACTCTATAAACGAAAATCATCCACTGATTCTCAACCCCAGTTTACAGCTAAACCTAGCCGAAAATTGGGACATCGATATTATTGGACAAGTATTCAGGCCTATGGCAAAGGATAGTGAATTATCACCAGTAGGTTTGTGGTTTCTAAGGGTGCGCTGGAGCTATTGAGCTTATCTGCAAAAGAGCCAAATCAGGACCCAATTGCTCACTAACATTTACAGAAAATTACACTATTTTCCCCCAACAAAGATGAAAAGAGTTGACATTTTCCTACCCAAACTTTTGGATAATTTGCTAACTTAGTACCGTACCAAATATTCCCAAGACAATAACCATGGATCGAAGAATCTTTTTGAAGCAAATGGCCAAAACACTGCCCATTGCCACCCTGTTGCCCCATTTCCCGCTATTGGCAGATAACTGGCTGGATCGGGTGAAAATCACGGATGTCAAATGCCTGAGGACACAACTTGGACTTAGGGTAAGCCCGCTGGTGAAAATAGAAACCGACCAAGGGGTAATTGGGATTGGCGAATGCCACCACGACGAAAACGGCTTTGGCGCCAAGGACATTATAGAAAATGCCCTTAAGCCAATCTTATTGGGGCAGGATCCTTTTGATTTGGAAAGGCTACTTTTTAAAATGGGTACCCGCACCTCTTATTATGGCGGAAACCACGGAATCGCTACCCATGCAATTACAGGAGTAGAAATGGCACTTTGGGACATAATCGGCAAAATCACAGGGCAGCCTGTTCACAAAATTTTAGGCGGGGGATCGCATGTCAATCAGGTACGAGCATACCTCAATTCGGGGCCAAAGGATAGGATGAATAAAGATTCCTGCGCTGAATATGCGGAAACCCTGAAATCACAAAAATACACTGCCGTAAAAATCAACGTACACCGAGATCAGAAATGGTTTGAAATAGATAACCGGAGAATCTCAAATGTAGAAGTCGATCAAAATGAACAGGGATATGGCAATATCCGGGAGGCGTTGGGAAATGAAATAGATATTGTAGTACACTGTCATTGGGAGTTTGACTTTGACAGTGCATTAAGGCTGTGCAGGGCCGTAGCCCCTATGCGCCCCTGGTGGATAGAAGACCCCTTGCCGATTGCCTATAATGAGCAGTGGGTAAAGCTGACCGAACAGTCACCTGCTCCTATCCTTTGCGGGGAAAACTTATACACCAGAGATGACTTCAGACCTTTTATCGTCAATCAGGGCGCACATATGATTGAGATAGATGTATCTATGGCTGGCGGATTATTGGAAGCGAAAAAGATTGCGGACTTGGCTGAACTTTATTATATGCCTGTGGCAACGCACAATGTGGCGGGCACTATAGCTACAGTTGCCTCCGCACATTTGGCGGCTTCGGTTCGGGAATTTTTGGGGCATGAAATGTTTCCATTGATGGAAGGGGGAAAAGGACTACACGGCGATCCCGAAATTTTGGGGTACGACCGACCCCTGGTAACCGATGGCCATATTCAACTTTCCGACAAACCCGGCTTCGGCATCGAGTTAAATGAAACCTTACTTAAAAACTATCTCGCTGAAGGGGAAAAGATGTGGTAAAATTTAGACAGTGGCATTAACATTATAGTTAATGTCCTCGATTTCAAGTTTCAACCATGTCCAATCTTCCTTTTCCAATTTCCATGTAGCAGTCATTTTCGAAGGAACATTTATTCCTTCGAAAGTCTTACGCTCATCCACTAAAAGTATCCATTCGTATCGTTGGGCATCCGGTTCGTTACCCTTGTAGCGCATGGCGGAAAACTTTACAAAATCTCCTTCTGAGTTAAAATAAAACGTGCCGCTACCGCTAGTTCCATTATAATCCATAGTGGCCGTTGCTGTGAATTCGTCTATTTCTTGCCAAGTTATGTAGGGACTTAACGCCAAGGATGGAAACCAGACCATTTCTCCCAAATAGCGCTGAATTGATCCTTCATCCAATTTTGGCCCCTTCTCATCTACAATGTTTATAACAGAATTTAGTTTAATAAGCATTTCACCTTTCCCGTCATCGAATTTGTCTCTGCCTTGGAAATTTACCAGTCCGTTCATTTCAACATCTACCGTCCAGATAAAGGAAGGATCATCAATGAAGGTATATTGAATTGCATTTGCATTCAACCATTTATCCTGGTCAGGTTTCCATTTCATTGATGCTTTTTGAGTCACCTTTCCCAAATAAATGTAAGGCTTACCAACAGCTCCAGTTCGGTAAAGCCATTTTTTTACGGACTGGGGCAAAACTTTGAGATCATTTTCAGAAAGGACTCGATTGTCTGTCGTGGTCAATTGGGCAAGCAGGTTTCCTGTTTCCTTCTGGATTAACTCTTGAAAATTGAAATGTCCATGGGCAATAATGGACACCATTAGAATGGCGATATTTGGCAAGGTTCCAAATTTGGCGTCTTTCCAAAATAAAATTATGAGACATTGGGATACTATCACCGCTACATACCCAATAAGCCATGATTGCTTGAAATTTGAGAAATAAAAAATTCCGTAGCTAATAATAAGGGCTGCGGCTATCAACCAAAATACTCCCATTGTCCTGGATATGGGCTGTGTCAGTTCTTTCACCTCCATAAGTCCAACACCTTTTACAAATCCGAGTATATGGATCAGTCCGTGCAGGAAAACTATTGCTCCAAAAACGTATCTCATTTTACCAATATTATTTTAGGACTTACTTATTTCCCAGTAATGATATTGAATAGTTTTATCAGTATTTACAACATCTCTTAAACTCCTAATAACCAAGTATAAATATACGATTTCGAGTCCTTAAAGTCCAATTCCCTTTTCAAGATTTTCTGACAATTTACTGATAAACCTAGCCATATGTGCCCCATCAATTACATCATGGTCCAGTAAGACGGTCATATTTAGAACTTCCCTGATCTCAATTTTATCATTAACCACGAGTGGCTTTTTTACTATTTTACCTATTCCAAAGCAAATAGGATGTATAGATATGGGGATAAACCAACCGTTTGCCGCTCCTATCATCCCAATGGATGTAATTGCGACATTTCCCATTTTTTTAAAAGCAAAATGGGGGTATTTTATCAGATATCGCCAAAAATATCTTCTGGTAAATCCGGGCAAATAATAGTAAAATCGCTCGAGCCTCTTCGACTTACTTTCCAGGACTATGTCCCTATCTGTTAGGGTTTGATCTTTTGCATCATTTATTTGCCGGGTAATTGACGCTATACTGCGCTCACTAGCTTTTTCAATCAGCAAGGGTATTGGGACTTTTTCCCCGTTTAGGTCCTTTTCTACGACAATAGATACGTTTATATCATTAAACACCAAGACCGAGCGTTTTCCTTGGAGGTACCCGGCTGTTTGTTTAAAATCCGCAATCGTGTTACTTATAGCCTTTATCAACCAAGCTGTTACGGAAATCGCAATCTTATTTGCCTTATGCTGTCTTATTTTTTCTCTACTTTCAGACACATCAATTTCTACTAAGGCAGTAATATGGTGCTTTTGAAGTCCTACGGAACAGACATCTATTGTTGCAATTCTTGATTTTGGGAAACTATGTACGCTGAATTCTGTCATTTGCGGCCTATTTAATGGGCGATCCAAATCCGAAATTATAAAGCGAATATACCAGTTTGATAAACACTAATATTAAACCCGATATCCACAAAAACATATCACATTACAGTCTACCTTTTTTCTTATTAATTCAGCCCAACGAAATCGATGGAAAGGTAGATGTGTAGGCCTTGGTGTTTCTTTGCTATAACAATTGTTCCGATCGTGCCTTCAGGTCCTTAAGATCATTTTTTTCACTCATCGTTTCCTTTCCTACACGCAAAACCATTTCAGCATGTTTGATTAATGCTTGTTTGTAGCGTTCCTTTGTTGCAAAGCCATCTATGGTAATCATGGCTTCCATCAACCTGATAATTACGGCGGGACTTCCGCCAGAAAATTGCCTGATTTGGTTAAATGCCGCATCCATCACCCCCTCAAAATCCAACGTATCAACAATCAATCTGAGATTGTCATTTTCATCAAACCGATAGTTTGAGGGAAAATCAATCTGTGCTAAATAGCACATGCAGGTAGTCAGATTATCGATGCATGACATAGCCGTGTATGGATCATTGACTCCGGGAGAGAGGGCGCGTGCCGCTATTTCGACCATCTGATCGATGGAGTACTCAAGGTCCTGTTGGGCGGTCTTGGCTTTCCCAACTACAAACTGACTAGAAATTTTTTCAATTTCCTTTTCTTCCCAGGTAGAGTTTGTAAAAAGCACCCCCATTTTAATCCCCTCCACCAAGTGCGCTCCGGGTCTGAAATATAATTCAAAAAGTGCATCCTTCTTCGTTATAACTTCCATGAGAGCTTCACTATCCACATATTGGAAATAGCCGCTTTTAGGAGATTTTATAGTAATTTGGTTTTTATAACGTGAAATAACAGCAGCAGGATCAATGTTATCGCAATTGTCTTTTTCCTCCCCCATTTTTGCGGGAAACAGCGATTTCACTTGTTTTGAAAGAAAGTCTGCGATATCAGACACTACATTATCCGCCTGAATGCTTATGGCTATTTTGTGGATAAAAACGATCAACAGCAAAATATTAACTATGGCAGCTACAATTGCCACAAGGATCGATATGGAAGGGATGAACGAATAGTCGTCTCCTTCTCTAACAGCATTTAAAACAAGTAAGCAATAGAGATAGGTGGAAATGTAGGCACCCAACACGACCTGATTGAGGCGGACATACATGAAGTTTTTAATAAGCCTGGGCCCAAATTGGGATGAGGCAAGTGTCAAAGCTACCAGGGTGATGGAAAAAACAGTTCCGGCCACACCCATCATGGCTGCGGAAATTGTGGATAATATACTTCGGGCGGAATCCGCACTTTTCACGAAAAAGAACCGGACCAATCCATCTTGCGGAGTTTCAAGGCTGCCGTCTACAGACACAAGCCCAATGGATAGCAGAATTGAAAAGATGATAATGACTACCGGGACAAACCAAAAAGTAGCTTTTAATTCCCTCCAGTTAAACAATAATTTTTCCATTTTTAAATTTATGGTTTTTAAGCCAAATCACGAAATGTATAGCTAACGGCTTGTCGCCATTAAACCCACATTTTCACCGAACTTAGGGTATGCATTCGGCATATTGAAATTATATCACGTTTTTGTTATTCAGCTCTACATTGAAGTTTACTTTCGCACCCAAAGCGTCAAATACTTTCAATATAGTTGCTTTCTTATCTCCTCGGCTTCTATAATTTCTTTTGGCTGTGCTTGCTGAGTTTTCTTCAAATTCCATGTGGTTGCTACAATCAACGTATCCTTTTCATCTGATTTGTCCCAAAATGAAAAAAAGATTCTTAAGTGTCTTAAATACCCAAATGGTCACACATATCATGGTGCTATCATTTGCATGGGTCATAATCCGGTCAGGCAGGGGAATCTCACCCCCACCTTCCCACAGAACTCCCGTAAAAACGGGACAGGCAGTGCTTGAGACTCTCACCTTACACGGCTCCTCATGCCAATAACCACTTAATTGTAATACGTAAATTTAATCAATTAACGGTGGTTCTGTTTCTTTTCCATAAATCCTCCCCTGAACGAAAAGGGTTGTAAATGAAGGCGAAACATGGTATGCTTCCTACCCGCATACCTCGCTCAAATGTCCTTCCGGACATTTGCCGTGCTCCACTCCCATTTACTCACAATGTAATTATTCTCATCGGTGTTCGTAAATGCTGACGCATTTCAGAAGCTTCAACACTACTACGAATGAGTCTGCCCCCTACACCTCTTCCACAACTTGTCCCGATTTTCCATCGGGATTCCCTGAAAGTCCGCTTTCTCTTTCGATTTTACAGAGCGATGTAGAGTTCACCCTTGAGCCAAACTCAAAAGCGATGTCTTTGTGGGCATAAGTACCTCCATATCTGCCAGATTTTGAAAAAATCCCTATTGCGCTTGTTGCTTCAATCCACTTTCTCGGTGTCAGGTTAAAATTGTTAAGTCCTGCTTGTTTTCTAAAGGTGTCGAATTCGACAGGTTTAAAATCGGGGTTATGAAGGGTTTTCCAAAGTCCGATAAACTCAACCGTATTTCTGTTCAGCATCCAGTTTCTAATATGGTCTTCACCTTCTTCACCCCTTACCATATCAGTTAGGCAGATATAATCTTCACTATTCTGCTCAATAATGGAAATTGATTTTTTATCTACTTCAATTTTAGAGGTCTTTGCCATAACAAATCTTTTTTCTAAAAATAACGATATTTTTGATGGATGGACTTTTCCACAATTAACGCTAACGTTTCGCGTATTTAATTAGTTGGCGATTTTAATGCACAAATCTGTCAATAAGTGAAAAGCTGTCTGTAATACACTTCTCTGTCGAAAGGTGACTGACCGCCACTTGATTAAATACGCTGTTGAAGCTAGTTTTTTATTTCAAATAATCAAAAGTATTTAACATTTCATATTTCGGACTTCTACTTATAAAGTCTCTAAAAAATGCTGTATGACTAGCTCCCATTAGAATAAATACACGGTCTGTGGGCTTTATGTCCAATCTGTTCATTTCAGTATACATTCTTAAATTTCTTTGATAATATTTTGCCGCTTCATCTGCCCCTTCAAAATTTCCATCTGTTCCTGCGTGTGTCAACATATCAGCATTCTCTGCAATCATCCAGTCCAAATAAATGTTATTATTCATTATCTTTAATCTTTCAAAAAGAGACAAATCTTCTAAATTTACATTTAATTCTGGATAAAACTTGTCAGGGTCTGTGAAATAAGAGTCATACCAAATTTTGTCAACTGAATTATCTATATGTTCGCCTATATTATATTTATAAGCCATTTGGTGGTCAATTCCATAGATTTTCTTTGTTCCTGATAATCTGCCAATTTCAAATGCCAATAACTCAACTTCGGTCGGATTTTCAAATTTCATTTTAGGATTTTCAAGATATTTAGAATAAAGATTAGCAGTCTCTTCATTAAGCTTTGGCTCACATTCAACTAATATGATTGTAGGCTTAAATTCGGCTATCTTTATAGCAATTTCGTGTGCCTGTCTTTTATTTTCATCATTATGTTCGTCAAATTCAACTGTTGTGGCATCAGGTGTATAACCAAAATGAAAAGTTCCAAAATTTAAAATTTGTATTTTTTCAGAATTGCTAATTGGGAAAGTTTTTTGGTTTAACGTTTCTTTTTTATTTTCTTGCGAACAGGAAATTGCAAAAAAAACAACTATAAAAAAGGAAATTAAATTTTTCATACTCTGTTATTTTAAGTGTCTATGTTTTAAAATTAGCTACAACGGGATTCAGCTTGGAGACGGCGGGCATTCAGGGTCGTTCTCTTCATCACCTCACTTATCTTTCTAATGACACTGATTTTCATAGTTAATCAGAACCGCCCGCTGGATCCAAGGTGATGTTATGAGCTGGCCCGGCACAATTCACCGTAGCTCTAATTTTTCAGGATCTTGTCTTGGATCCCAAACTGTTAGTATATTAATTACTTCTCCGTCTACCTCGTAGAAAATTAAATAATCTCGGACTAATTTCTGACGAACATTTTCAATGTCTGTTGATCGACCCATTTCTGGAAAATTGGCAATCAGCTCTGTGGCGTCCTCAAACAAATCAATTAATTTTTCACTAAAGGATTCAGATTTGTTTCGGTTAGTCCAATACTCTAGAATTTCATCGAATTTTCTTTCGGCTAGAGGAGACCATTTTATTTTTTTGGCCATTTACGCACTTTTTTGAAAACTTCTTCTGAATCAATTCCCTCTCCGTTTTCGATTTGTTTTCTGGCTTCAGCTATTTCAGCTTTTTGTTTTTTATTTGTCACATAAACCGTATCGTCAAAGTCAACATCAAGAAGCCTATAAATTTCATCAATGATATCCTTGTCATCAATTGATTTGATTTTTTCGATAAGTCTATTTTTGTGTTCGTCAGTTACCATATTCTAAGATACTGTAATTTTTGAAATTAGTTCGAGAATCTTCACTTGTACGGGGCTTGCTCATAATCGGGTCAGGCGGGGGAATTGCACCCCCACCTTCCCACAGAACCGTGCGTGAGACTCTCACCTCACACGGCTCTTCATACCAATAACCACTTAAAGGTAATGCACTAATTTGATCAATTAGCGGTGGTCTTGATTCTATTCCATAAATCCTCCCTTGAATGAACAAGGTTGTAAATGAAGGCGAAACATGGTATGCTCCCTCCCCGCACACCTCGCTCAAATGTCCTCCCGGACATTTGACGTGCTCCACTCCCATTACAGAAGCTTCAACACTACTACGAATGAGTCTGCCCCCTGCACCTCTTCCACATTCCCTGAAAGTCCGCTTTCTCTTTCGATTTTACAGAGCGGTGTAGAGTTCACTTGTTCCTTGAAATGGCCTGTACAGCGTTCCTGCCAACTTTACCCCGGATGCGGTGTGGCCAATATATTCCGGACGCCCGCCACACTTATCACAGATACTCACGTAATTACCTGTTTATCACATCATGATTTGCTTTCTCGAGACTTCATCGTTGGTTCATTTTCATTCAGCTCCAAAGTACATACCTACAGGGATCATTGTCCCCGTTTTTCCTTAACCGTTCACCACACCGGAGTTTCCGCCAGATGCAGCGTCTTTGATGGCTGCTCCCTGAGGTCTCAGGACAGGCCCTGAATAATCAGGACAGGCCCGCAAGCCGCGATCGGAGGGCCTCTCTATTGGTTATCCAATAGTCCTCCATCCATTTCAAAATATTCAGCCCCTTGGGGCTGATTCAAGTCACACACGTGATTCAGCTTGGAGACGGCGGGCATTCGGAGACGTTCCCTTCATGCCTACTCCTAACTCCTTAAAGGTACTGATTTCATTTATACTCGGTTCCGTCCGCTGGATCCAAGGTGATGTTATGCATCGTTCGTTTTTCAGCTTTTGGGTTCAATTAATTCAAAAATCAGCTCAGTCAAAGTTGTTAAATCACTCTCAACGGTCCCTTTCATATATCTTTCAAAAACACTTTTATTGTCGGGAGGGTTGAGGTTTAAATTCAATCCTTTTTCTAACGCTATTAATCTTAAAAACTCTCTTTGTGTTCGTCCATTTCCTTCTCTAAATGGATGTAAGTAGTTAACATTGTCTAAAATTTCCGCCAATTTTTCAGCTAATTGTTTTTTGTTGTCTTTTGGGATTTTCTTGAAATCAACTATTAAGCTGTTAATGAATCTAGAGGCATTGTCGAAATGTGTCGTTGGAAAAAATTGCTTACCGTCTTTACTTATCTCAACAATCCTTTTTTACCTGCCCAATCGTAAATGTCTTGAAATAAGTGCTTATGAATTTCAAAAAGACTTTCAATGGTTTTAATTTTTATCGGATTTTCGTAAATCTGTTGCAGTCGTTTTGTGACGGCACCACTTTCAACAAAAAGTAATACGTCGGATTCAGTAATATCTTGGAGATTTCTTAAAATTCCTGTTTTTGGGTCTGTGTAAGTGTAGTCAGGGTCTAAATATTTATAGGAATTAGACATATGCCTTTTCTTTTCCAAATTTCACTAACTCGCTCAATGAAATTTTTCCCATTACATAGTCTCTTATTATTTCAATTCCTTTCGGTGTTGGTTTAAAACCTTCAAACATATTACTTCCTAAGGCATTCGCAGTGCTTTCTAATGTTTTCAAATCTGAAAATTTCACTCCCATTATGGTCAGATTATTTCTGTCAATTTCGATTGTGTTAAACATATAATTTGGTCTTAAACTTCTACGAATTTACAACATTTCTTGCATTTTTTTTTTCGCCTATGTCACTCTTTTCTAGAATGGTGCATAACGTTTCGCAGCTACCCGAAGGGCGGGACTTTTAGCACAAAACTTGATTTGAAAAACTAATGTTTGATTAACCACAAAACTGTCTTTGGAACACGAAACCCCGCCTTTTGGGTAGGTGCTGTTATATGCCGCTTTTCTCTTCATTCTCAGCGTTTTTCTTTATATGTGTCAATACTCGTTGGTGTATTTTGTGAATGATATGGTCACTCCATAATTGCCAATAAAATGTCGGTCGTATATTGTGATAATACCAAGTCGTTCCTTCTAAAAGTGTGTTTCCATTTGGTAATTCTGTCAATTTGAATTGTCCTTGTTTAGAAACAAAATAGTCGTGTAAATGCGGTGCGTCAATGTCCCAAAAACTTAATTCTTTCATTGGTTCAGGTTGCTCAACAACGTCAAATTTTAAAAGATGTGGTTCGTCCCAAACTGTGATTGGTTCTACAAAACTGCCTGTCGTAAAATTGCAGTGTCTAACTGCACCAACTCCTGTTCCTTCAATTTTTGCGTCTATCGGATATGCAATTCCTGTCTTAAAAATAAATTCGGTCGGCTCGTCAAGTTGCGGAAACTCAACAACGTTTTTCCAAACTGTCTGTGGGTCTGCGTTAATTTCTATTGAAGTTACAACTGAAGTCAAGGTTGGCTCATTATCTTTTTCTATGAACGCCATTGTCGGAATGATACCAATTAAAATCAGCATTGTTGTTGGTGCGTTGTCTGGTGTCTTGTTGATTATTGCATAACCAATTAAACTACCAACCCAAGTCAACAAAAGTCCGATTGGTGCTGCCATTGCAATGCATATTACACCTTCAATTGCAAAAACTAAAAGTCCTGCCGTAAAAACTCCAAGTGTCAAAAAACCAATTTGCCACGCTTCTTTTTTTGTTATTTCTTTTTTTAGTCCATATAAAATTGTCGAACCCGCACCAATGAAAAGAGGTGTCAAAATGAACAAGGCAATTCCATATTGTCCAATTCCGTAAATGCCCCAAAGTGTCAAAAGTCCTGAAATGATAACAGTCAGTCCGACCGAAATCCCTTTCCGTTTTTTGTCGTCAGTTGGCAATATTTTTTCTATCTGTTCTTTCATTGTCGTGTCGTCCTAAAGTGGCATATAACGGTTCTCAGCTATACGCAGGCAGGGATTTTAACCACTAAACTTCCTACGAAGAACTGAACTTTAAATTTAGCACTTTCCTGTCCTAAGAAGCACGAAACCCCTGCTTGCGTATAGGTGATGTTATCGCTTCGGTGTTCTTTTTCGTCCTGTTTGTCGGTCAGCGTTGGCAAAGACATACTCTTTTGCAATTTTTGGCGGTGCGTTGGCTGGTGCGAATTGCAAATGTGTATGGCTTTTAGCGTGGGTGTTATTTCTTGCTCCATTCGTATTTTGTTTTGTCACAACCACATCTAATTTTCTTTGCAACTGTGTCATAATTCCTAAGTGATACCATTGGTCTTTTACATTCAATATCTCCACAAATAAATATTCCTTCTAGTTCTTTAATGTCTTTCCAAAATGCTCTTAAATCCCCAATTTTAGGATTGAATGTACTTGCGTGAGATAAGTTATTTAAGATGGGGGATGCAAGAATATTATCTATTAGCGTAAACTTGTCTTTTAACTCTGGACTGCAAATTTTAATTTCTGATTTTATGCGAGTAATTAATTCGTGTGGCATTCTGTGTTCATTTGTGCTGTTATAATTAAATGCCACTTTTGCTTCAATATTAAACGCAATTTCCTTTAAGGAAAACTCTAAATACCTACGGATTGGATTTCCTAAATCATCTATTTTGCTTTCTGCAATACATTTTTCAATCCTCTCTTTAAGGTCATTTGGCTCTTCATCAAAATGAGTTCCCTTATCCTCTGACCATTTAATTTCATTTATAATCCAATTTTTAGTTTTTGCTAACGGGCTTACAAAGTTTGTAAACCAATCTTCCTCGTGAGTAAGCAATATGATTTGATATTTGGAAAACTTTTCAAATATTAATTCTGCAAATTTCTTTCTATGGTTGGAGTCAAAACTTGAAATTACGTCATCTAAAACAATGAACTTATTTTTGGTGTTAAAAGCATCTACAGAAGCTAAAAAGAATGAAATTCCAAAGCAATTCAAATGAGATTCACTAAAGTATTTTTGTGGAGGAAAAACCCAATTTCCGTTGTATTTGTATTTAATCGTTATTCCTATTAATTCGTCTTCTTCTCCAATAGTTTCAATTGCAATGTCCTGAAAAGGTTCGCCAGGATTCATATATTGGTAGTACTCATTTATTTTGCCAGAAAAAGTTGAAATGAAATTTTCAAGTCCTTCTTTTTGCTTTTTTACAAATTCATTATAAATAATCTCTAACGATTTTTGTTGTTTTTCAAGTATTATTTTCTGCTTATCAAATTGCTGAATTTTCAAAAAAGCATCCTTAGAAGCAGAAATATTTGAATAAAGAACTGCTGAATTGTCCTTTTTGAAAATGTCTTGTATTTGCTTGATTCTTATGGTTATTTTTTCTTGAAAGTCAAAATCAGTTAATTCTAATTTGATGGTATCGATTTTAGGTGTTTTATTTCCAGAAGTAACTTTTTCTAAACTTGATTTTTGAAACTCATTTACTTTTTTCTTTAAGTCTTCAAACCCTGTTTTGATGTATTTATAATCTTCCGATTCGATTAGTGTCTCTGAAAAAATGGTATCTAATCTTTTTATGCGTTCAACAGTTATAGATTGGATTAATTGCTTCGCTTTATCAAAAGATGCTTTCTTCTTTGTCGATTCTTCAATTTCTTTTAACCTTTCAGCTATTTCTAAGCGAAGTTCATCAATACTTTTCGGTTGTAAACAAAGCGGGCAACTTTCGTCTTTATGATATTTTTTAGATAAAACTGCATCTCCAGTTTTCAGTAATTCGCCTAAAAATGTTTGCATAATGCTTTCAACATCATTGGCAATTATCTCAAACTCATGATAGTATTTTTCGTATTCTGTATTTATAAATTCTATTTCAGCTTTGAGCGTACTGATAACTGAATTTGACTTTTCTAAAAACGCCAACTCTTTATTCAGTTTATTATTTGTAGCATTTTTTAAGTGAGTTAAAACTTTATCAATGTCCTTTATTTCTTTAACCACAATGCCTGTTTTTAAAGGCTTTATTTTTTCATTGATAACCTCAATTAAGTTTTCTTCTTGGCTAATTGCTGCTCCTAATTTTTCAATTAAAACTCCTTTTTGAGTATTTATTTGAGCTTCAAAATTTTGGTTTTTAATTTCCGTTTTTATCGAATTCCAACTTTTTTTCAGAACCTCTTTTTTCTTTGTTACTTCTCCAAAACCAATAATATCAGATAAATATTTTAGCTTGTCGCTTTTAGTGTTGTCAATAAAATTGGTTAGGTATTGATAGCGTAATAAAAGATTCTCTTCTTTTGATTCCTCTAAGTAATTTTTAAAATCATCACTAACATTTGAAAATTCAGTTATCAATTTATCTCGTTTGTTGAAAAGTGATTTAGAACAATCTAAGGCAGTTTCTTTTACAAACGATACGGCTACTTCCGAAACATCATCAGTTTTAAGAGATGAGTTTCGTAAAGCATCTTTTAAATCAATTTCGCTATTGCTTGATAAATGTTCTACACGATTAGTATAAAACCATTCAATCGCATCAGATATACTGCTTTTTCCTGTTCCATTGTCTCCATATAAAACAATTGACCTACCATTTAGGGGTAATTCTAAAACGTTTTTAGCACCTCTTATTCCTTTGATGGAAATTGTATTAATTTTTGTTTCCATCTCTTAGTTTTTGAAGTTCATTTTTAACATTGGTGTCCGTCAATTTATCCTCTTGATACAGTTTCGACAACATCTTTGCAATGTCTTTATCAACATTTTCGATTTCCTCAATGCCATCAAAAAAATCATCTAATATTTCTTTACCGGATTTTACTTTATCTTCCATAGTGCCATTATTTAAAATATTTCCAGTCAATTTTAAAACTAGATGTTAATGTTTGGTTTTGAATTTCAAATCCCGATTTGTTATTGCAAATAGGGTAAACTCCAAATTGTTCAACAAAATCTAAAATGAAATAACTTTCTAAATCTTCAATTCTGAATTGCCATAAACTTTTAAGCATTTCAAAATTGATGTATGTAAAAAATAAAGGTTCAACTTTTCTGTAATTAACTAAACCAAGATTTTTTGATTTACCATCAAAATGACCCAACAAACGATTTCCAATGCTATTGGTTCTTCTTTCACTCATACCGATATACAAAAGTTTAGACTTTTGAAAAGGATATTGAATTTCAATAGATTGGCTAAAAATGAAGTATAAACCTGCAATTCCATTTAAGGGCTTTATGTTGTTTGATTCAAACAATTTTGGACTATCAAAATATATGGTTACTTCATTTGCCATTCTTCTAAAACGCTTTAAAAATTATTATTCATTATCCCTTAATTTACTAAGCCATTGGTTTTATCATACTTTCAATAAACTCAATTTCTTCATTGGTCAGTTTATACTTTGCATATAATTGCCTGTCAATTTCATTTGTCGATTTAGTCCAGTCTATATCTGAATTTTTAGTGAAATTTTGAAGTGGCACAAATTGATATGTTTTAGATGTGCCGTGTTGGCTTATTTTTGCCAAGCTATGCATAAATCTAGCAAAACTTGTTCGCAAGTAATTTGATAGATTTTTACTTGATATTTTATCTAAGGATAATTCAGCACCAATTACCAAATAAGTTTCCGTGCAAATTGTCCCAGGTTCACCAACAAATGAATTTTGGTTGTCATCATTTAATTCAGTCCCGATATTATTCGACTCTGGAACATAAACTTTCCAAACATCAATCCAGTTTTTATTAGATAAAACTTCTGATTTTTCAACATAGCCAACTGATTTCGCTCTTCCGTAGCAAGTTATGGGATATTTAAGATTCTTTGAACTTGCCCTGAATTTTTCATCTTTTATAAAGTATGTTCTAAATCCGAAAGCTTTTGCAGCAGATACATAAGTTGATAAAGTTTCAAAATTTTTGTTTTTGCTCACTTTTTCGATTATAGAAACACCAATATTATGACGGATTAATATATCTGAATTTTGAGTTTTCAAGCTTCTTTTTTTAATGCTAGGCGTTAAGTCTTCATTATAAGTAAAGACCTTTGTTAAATCCTTTGTGTTGTCATAATCCTTTTCCCATAAGAAATGACAAATACCACCTCTATTGTTAATGTTTTGAAAAAGTAATTCAGGATTAAGAAAATCGTGTAATTCAGAAATATGAATGTCATTCAACATTTCATCTCTAAAATCGTCTAATCCCCTTCCTCCAGCATACCATCTAGTTGGCATAATTAAAGATATGTATTCAGGATTTTGCTTTTTAGCGATTTCCACAAAGAGGTTGTAAATAGGTAAAGCTGTATTACTATTTGCACCCCCTTCTTTTTGTTGATAAGGCGGATTGCCAACGATTACATTAAACTTCATTTTCTTGTTGTTTATTTTAATGGTTTCATCTTCAATCAAAGTGTTTTCTTTGATTAAATCTAAAGATGTATAATTGTGTTCAATTAGATTAATATCTAATTCTAGCAGTTTGTAAACTTTTCTTGTGAATTCATAAGTAAGTTTAGAAGTGGGAATAGAATAAAAATTACTTGCTATATTTTTTCCGAATTTTCTATAAACAGCATATACAAATTCACCCTGTTTAGAAGCAATGTCAATGATTAATGTAGATTCTGAAATAGCATTATTTGGCATTGAATCAAGAATCCTATCGGTAACACTTTCAGGAGTTACTACTTCCCATTCTGAAAGACGACCGAATTTTTTCATTGCATTACTTGCTCTTTCCACTGGAGAAATTGCCGTGTCGTTTGCCAATGAATTAATATTATGAATCTTATAATCCAACTCACTTAATACAAATGGGTTGATATGTTTTTGAAACAATTCAAGTATTATGGTTTCAAGGCTTAAATTTGAAGCTATTCGCAAATTATCAGCATTATCCTTGATATGGTTAATGATTTCTTGTAAGGATTTAACTCTTGAATCTGTCAAAAATGCAAAGAATAAAATTCTTGCATAATACATAGCAAATTGACCTTTGTAATCATTTACAGCTTCATCATCTTTTGCTTTTGATTTAGAATTTTCTTCATTTTCATCCTCCTCATTATCGAAAGTATCATCTACATCAATTTCGTCTCCCTCGCCTTTTGCTGGCGGAATTTCTAATCCTTGACGAGAACCAATTTTATTTTGTTTTTCAATTTCGGCTTTGATTGCTTCAATATCCAACAAAGAATAATCAATTGAAATAGTTGTAGCTTCATCAAATACGCTTCTACTACTCGAATATTTACGAATAGCATCCAAAATATCAGCTGGCTGTATTTGAACAATTTTGTTATTGTTTAACACTACAATTGGAGATATTTCAAGTTCTTTTCGGATTCGTTCCTCTAATTTGCTGTTTCCGTTAGATTCAGTATTTACATTGTAAATCTGTGATTTATGTTCCTGCATTTGGAACATTCTATTAGGGTTAAAGTCAACCAACAAAGTTTGTGGTTTCATATTGAATTTGACCACATCACCATTCGGCTCTTTAAAAATTTTTATGAACTGATTTTGTAAACGAAAAATTGCCTGGTCGTATTCTTGTGGTGAAGCCGTGTCTTTTAGGTAAAGCATAGTATCCCATTCAGGAACAGTACTACCAGTAAGCATTCTATTTACTGTTAAAGTGATTGTTTTTACATTCTCACTTTCACATTTTTTTATTTTGGCTTGCACTGCTTGTGTGTCTTTGAAGTTTTTTTCGTTCTCAACTCCTGAGATATTTATGATTTCGTAATTGCTAAGATGTTTAAATTTGTTGTTCTTGATTAATTCCTCCAATGCGTCACAAGATGCTCTGTAAGGCAAAACACAAACGATATGACGGCACATTTTGCCCTCTTTTATTTTGTCGTAATCTAAGAAACTCAATAAATTGGCATCTTCTTCTGAACCATCAATGACTTTTAGCAAGTCAAGAATTTCCTTTTCGTACTTGAATTTTTTATGTAGTTTATTTTCCTTGTCTATGGTTATTGATTGCGGTCTAAAAAGTTCTGAAAAAGCATAGGTTACACCTTTCTTTTTCATTTCTTCCATTTTTTTTCGGGAAGATTCATTGGGATTAAAAGCAAAACGAATCATTTGAGGAAAACCATAATAGGGGTTATCCCATTCTTTAACTTCGTCTTTATTTATATTTTCTAAATCCCATTGTGCTTGGTCTTCTGCAATATTTGTGAATTGATAGAATGCAATAATATCATCATTGGTGAACTCACTATTCATCAAAATACGATAAGGAGTTCCCGAAAGATGAATGCGAATTTTCGCATTAAAAACTTTATTGGTAATTTCTAAATCGTCTAAAGTATTGTCATTTAGTTTTAATTCACTTTTTATTTCTTTGGCACTTAAATTTTCCTCTTTTAGGACTTTTCCGTACTCGGTTGCTCTTGCTCCAAAATGGGTTTCATCAATAAGCAATAAGTCAATTTGATTTTCAAAAACTTCTTTATGCTTGGTTTTGATTTCTTCACCTTGCAAGTCTTGTAAGGTTAGAAATAAAACGATTTTTTCATTTGCATTCTGCTTTTCGGTAATGATACTGTCACTTGATAAGAGAGCGTTACTATCTAAAAAACAATAGCCATCAAATTTAATATGGCTTTCAACCGTTTTTTTCCATTCTTCTTTTACATCAGCTTTCGCAGAAACCACAACTACCAAATTAGCTCCCATTGCAACTGCACAAGACATTGAGGTAAATGATTTACCAAAACGCATTACTGCATACATCAGCAAGTTGGTTCTGCCTTTATTTATAGCTACACGAAAATTATCTACTGTCTTTTTTTGATTGGGTCGTAGTGGATATTCTTCTATTCTTGTGTATGTATGAGTAATTGGAATATGGCTTTCATCAAAGCGATAATATTGATATTTTGATTCGTTGTTTTGATGTCCGCTTTTTATATCTTCTATAGCTTCTTGCAGGTCTTCCTCAGTTGCGTTTTCAAAAAACTCATTTGAGTAGTATGGGATTCCTTTTAAAGCGTTAGGCTTTAATCGACTTCTTTTTAATTCGTTTTCAAGAAAAAAATGAACTGCATAATCTCTGAAAAAAGTTTCGTCATCAACTTTTGCAACATCTCCAAATTTCTTTTCAAGGTTAGGGAAGTATTTACGCCATTCATTCAATCGCATTTCAATTGGTCGGTAGGTATCGCCAACTTTTAGATAATTCGGTATTGTTTCGGTTGTAAAAGCATAGATTTGGGGTTCTACTCTTCCAATGATTAAGTCATCAAGTATATCTACATTTATATTGTTTGTTTCTGGCATAGTTTACTTTTCTAAAAGAGATATAAATTTTATCGGCTTTTCTATATCCCAATCCATAATGTTGCAATAAATACCATTGTGTGATTTTATATTTTGAGTTTCACAACCTTTGCATTTCTTTATTTCTGTTCTAGTTTCAAAAAAATCTGGAATTTCTATTGTTTCATCTTTACAACTGTTCGGAATAACACCTTTTAGACCGTCCATTTGCCAAATATTCCAAGAAATAATTTGTGCAATATTTTGGATGGTTTTTAGTGTTGGTTCAGTCTCAAATTTATGTGTAAAGTTTTCAATGAATGTTATTAGCAATGCTTCACGAGCCAAAAGCAAACTATCTCCTTGCCATTCAAAACCGTATGTGTTTTTATATGCGGTTTCAACCGCTTTTAACCATTCATTTATTGAGTCCAAATTTTCATTTACTACTCTTAATTTTCTGTCTAAAATCCCGATTCTGTTCTCGATTTTAATAAACTCTCCTGTTGTCGTGTCATATCTGCTAACAAGATACGGTGCTTCTCCGCAAGAAATCTCTAGACGTGTATCACGAACATAGTCTTGCCAAGTTTTGTCTTTTGGAAAAACTATTTTTTCTTTTGTTGTTTCCCAAGATTTAGTTCCATTCTTCAACAAGATTTCTTTATTGAAAACATCATCTTTTCCAAACCAAGAATTGTCAACTAAATTATTTTGTGCGTTACATATCCAAGAAGGCGTAAAAACTTCTGCCATTTCTTTGGAGCGAGATAATTGTAAGATTTTATCCTTGTGAACCCTTGGCATTATTACATTGCCTTTTTCACCAGTAATTAAATCAGGTAAAATTTCAGAGTTGAATTTGTATGAATCTCCTAAGTGTTCGTAATTGTCTGTCGACCAAAAAATATTTTTCTGAGTGGTCTGATCACGCAGTAGTATTCCAAGAACTACAGGGTACTTCTCGATTAATTCATTTTCTAATATGTCGATAACTACTTGCACTTGTATACTTCTTCGTTAGTTTTTAAAAGTTCTTTTACATCAATATTTAGAATGTTCGCTATCTCATAGAGTACTTCAAGTCTTGGTTGTTGTCGATTTTGCACATAACCGTTTACCATATTGTAGCTTTTGCCTAGCTGTTCGGCTAACCAAGTTTGCTTAATTCCTTTTTCTTCAAGTACTTCTTTAATTCTGTTCATTGTTGTCTAAAGATGTCAAGTCACAAATTTAGTTTTTATTTTTTAATATCTCGTTTTTCAAGATAAAAAATGTTTGAATAATTGTCTAGTTGTCCTGTCTGTGCGTTGGCAAAAAATGGCTCTTTTGGTTTTTTGAGCGTTGGCTTTTGTGTCGGGAAAAACCAAATGTGCCATTTGCGGGTCGGCTTTTTACACTGAGCGATAACTCGTTTATATCCGCACTTTGCCGCACTTTAAGTTCGGATTATCTCCTTATTTTGTTGACTTGGTGAACTTTTTTCCTCCTCTTATTTTAAAGAAACCCTATAATAAAATCCAATTGAATCCAAAATATCCACGCTCAGATTCCTTTTTTGAATCTTATTCTCGCCCAATTTCAGTACAGAAGGCCCCTTAGGAATCCGGTGGAAATATAAACAATTTTTGCAAAAAATTCCGGGATACAGTTCGAAAGGTAATTCTCAAGCCAAAGGGTCCCACTTTTATACATTACAATGAAATACTACTCGCTTCATTCAATTTTCTTTGGTTAAACCTAATTAGAAATTGAAGCGCAAATAAACAACCGCTCCACGTTGCAGCACTGTCGAATGACTGACCCTGTATTAATTTTCAAGAGTTCCCGCCCATAATCGTCTGGTAGCTTAAACAATTCAAATCAAAGATCATTTAATAGCTGTTTTTGGCTTTGGCTTTCGTTCCGCTTCATATTTTTCGATCCAGTCTTCTACGGATATTTTTTTCATTAATTCGCCAATTAGTGCATAGGGAATCTCATCAAACTTCTTGAACCGCACACAACTTTTTCCCATATCCAGTTTCTGCTTACTGTGTTTGGGATATTCTGTTACAAACCACTCCAACAATTTGGGATCGGAGTAAATACCCATATGGTAAAAATTTATCGAACCCTTTTGCGAAGCTATTCCCGCAAATGGAAGCGGCTCGCTCGGTTTGCAATGGTAACCGTCAGGATAGACTGAATGCGGTACAATATAACCCAATCCACCATAACTTATGGCAGCTTCAAACCCCTTGGGGAGGTTCTTTACAATAACCTCGTGCAGCCTGTTAAAAGGCTCTGCCCTGTCGGCAGGAAGGTTATTTAGAATTTCATCAACTGTTTTTCCGTTAGCTTTCATATAGTATAGATTTTGACCGTTCAGCCCGCATCATGTTTATCCAAAGTAACAAAATTATTTACCTCGTTTGTTAGCTTCAATCGCAATAAACTCCGGCAAATAATCGGGAGTACACCCTTTTGAGACCATATCGTTTTTATAAAGACCCGTTTTCTCTCCGATGTGAAAGGAGTTTGTTGTCCATTATCAAAATGGCCAGCTGTCTGGGCAGGAACTTTCCGGTAGACCATAGTTCCATAGTCAGGGCATGGTCCTTTTTAATTTCCTTCGCAATTTTCCTCAGATCGCCAAGTTTAGTTTTACCATTGATCTGGCCTAGGATGTTTTCCGCTTTTGAAGAGGGTTTCATATTATATTAATGTACTGTTTACCTTTTCACCGCAATGGCAATACCCGTTGCCCAATTCAAGTCAGCATATCAGAAGCCATTGTAAAGCCACTTTCCTTTGTTGCGTTATGTATATCGTGGTAAAACGTCGGTATGGGCTGGTTGATTTGTTCAGTCATATTGTTATGAAATCTTGTCGGCCATTTTAAAAAACCTTAAACTCATTGACAAAGTTGGCTCAAATAATAAAAGTGGAATATTTCCTGCCAATCTTCTCGCTGTGGTCCCTTTTCTCATCATAATCGTTTGGAATAATACCAGTCAAACTCTCCTCAAGAGGACTTACGGATGATTTTTTCTTTGATTCCCGAGTTAATGAATTGAGATAATTTTCTATAAGCTTGGATAGGCTTACTTGATGGCTCTTAGCATATATCTTAGCGGCCTCAATTAGATCCAGATTACTTTTTAATTCTCAGTTTATGTGGACTTGTCTTTGGTATGCGCTCAATCATCCCACGTGCTTCTAAGTCAAGCTTGACGGTAACTACATACCAAATGACTTTCCCATCAAATGATTTTGTAAGATTATCAACCGCCAAATCCGTTAATTCTTCAAAACTGATTTCATCCTTTTCAGAAATAGTTTGAAGAATAAAATCCTTGATGATTTCGTATCTTCTTTTCAAAATGTTTACTCCCTTCTTTCCCTCGGGGTGTAATGTCAAAATTTTTTCTTCTTCCATTTTTTTGTTTTTTAAAATTGTAGTAGCTGTAAAGCAATCCTACCAACAAAAAGATGCTATATAGTCAAAGTTTTTGACTCCCCTCTAGTCTATTGGAATACACCAATTCATCTGAGGAAAATCACTTGCAAATCCGATAAAAGCCAACCCTAAGGCGCTGTTAATAATCTTTTTATTATCTAGTCTTTCATTTGATTGACAACAATAAATTTGGTTTTCATTTCAACTAATCTAGGAAAAAAAACAATGATTTGACAAATAATATCTAAGTTTATGAAGATAATCCTTTAGTCCTCATACGTCTAAGACCGGAAAGATGGATTCTACAATATGCCGAAAATTATCAAAGTAAAATAAGTCCGCAGGCCAAATTTATTAGTTCGAAAAAACCCACAGCAGTTTCTTTTAACCAGGTGATCCCTACAAAGAAAAAAACCTTCCTGGTTTCACCCGGTTAGTCTGAACTACTAGAATATCAACAAAACCTGGAAGTTTAGCGGATTAACGGGTACTTAAATTTAAAAATATTGGAAATGGATGATATCAAATTATATATCCCGGAAAGTGGAGCCAGCTGCAAGCACCAAAAATCCAACAAGCAACAGGGTATAGCTATGTTCACTTAGTATTTCAACCTGTGCATAGTTACCTATTATTCCCAACAGACCGGCGACAAGACCGATGATCCAGGTTATTTTCTTGGGGGAAGAGGGTGTTTTCATAGCTTACTTTGTGACGGTAAAAGATTGTAGATAATTTGATATAAAGTAAAAAAAAGAGGCCTAGTGAAAGCCTCTTTTTTTTGTTAATCATGTTTTATGTTACCCAAGACTAATGGTTGAAAAGGTAAAATACCCCTGCCTGTAGCCCTCTGTTGTAATAATTTGTATTTCCGTTTTTATTGATGTTACTCAGACCAAGATTGTAGCGAACGTCTACCCCAAAGTTTGTTGCCGGATTTACATAACTTGCGCCTAGACCCAACCCAAGATCAATATTTTCAAAATTGTCCTTCACATCAGTTCGATTATTATTTACGTTCGACTTAGCACTTGCCAAAATACCAAGTTGTGGTCCTGCCTGAAGTCTGAAACCATTGTCAAACATGTACTGTAGCAACACAGGTACATTTACATAGTTAAGGTTCACATTAACGTCTTGTCCAGCTACGTCGTATTTTGCGCCTTGCGCAGAATAAACAAGCTCAGGCTGTAATGCAAATTGACCTGTCAGATGGATGTGCCCAAGGAGACCTAAATTAAAACCTATTTTGGTATCAAAGTTTTCGTTTCCATTAATTGTAAAAGAATTTACGCCCGCTTTGACACCGATGGCTGCATGTTGTGCGTAAGCGGCACCCGAAATAAGAAGCACCGCAAAAAGGGTAGAGATAATGTTTTTCATAAATTTTGTTAAGATGTAACCTGTTATTTGTTTTTATAAGAAAAGTAAAAAACAAAGATCGCCCCTTTTAAATCGATTTGGATTACACAAAAATTTCAAGATTTTACATATATCTCACCTTCCAACATGTGTATGTTGTATGCGTATTTTATGTCCATGAACTGCTTCTATGGCTTTTTTAAACCAAATCCGCCATCATAGCTCTTGTTATACTAGTTCACAGTTTCAATTACCAGCTATAGTTTCTACGATCACATCCTTACATTCGAATAGTCCACTCCTAAATTTCAATCCAATGTTAAATTTTTCAATGGCTTGTAGTTCCAGGTGGCCGTAAAGTTTCCAAATCTTCGACCGCTGCCCTGTTTCCATGATAAGAACCAAGTCGGACCAATTCAGGTCATTTTCTGAAATTTACCCCTTTACCAACTTCCTCCTGCTCCGCCACCGCCGAAGCTGCCGCCACCGAAGCCACCGAAAGATCCGCCGCCACCGCCGCCAAAGCCTCCTCTGCCAGAGGAAAAGTCTCCAAATTTGCCTCTGTTGCCGCCTCCCAGCATGCCGGCAAGCATCATTGTGGTGAGGAGATCTACTCCGCCACGTTTTCCACCCATATGGTTGTTGTTGTCTTTTCGGTTTCTGATCAGGGAAAAAACACCAAGAACCATGATAATAATAAACAGCAGTGGCAACGCTTTACCAGGTCTGTCAGAGGAACTAAGGCCCTCCCCGTCGTACTCTCCTGATGCAAGCTTAAAGATCATGTCTGTGGCTTCATCCAAACCTGCATAATAGTCTTCCGTTCGGAAGTTGGGCACGATAAGCTGATCAACGATCCGCTTGGCCAATGCATCAGGAATCGCCCCTTCCATGCCATACCCCGTTGCAATAAATACCTTGCGGTCTTTCATCGCTGCAAGGATAAGTATGCCATTGTCCCTGTCTTTTCTCCCTATTCCCCATTTGTCACCTAGTTGAAACGCATAGTCGCTGATATCATAAGGCCCTACGGAATTGATCAAAACAATGCTGACTTGGGAAGAAGTACTGTCATTATAAGCTACAAGCTTACTTTCCAGCTGTCTGACTTCTGTATCTGAAAGCGTCTTCGAAAAGTCATTCACCAAGCGGGGTGGGTTGGGTTTTTCGGGAAAATCCCCCTGAGCCCAGCCCGTGAATGACAGTGCCAATAAAAGCAACGAAGTGAAAAGGATTCTATAGATCATGATGACTTATTCAAAGGATATTTCGTTGGGAAGTTCGTTGATATCCCCTTTTTGTTCGTATGGAAAATGTTGTTGAAGTTGCTGCCCGGACATTTCTATTCCCTTTCTAAGACCTTCAGTGAAGGCTCTTGTCTTAAAATGAATAAGCATTTCTTCTTTGATATTTTCCCAGAAGTGATCTGGAACTACGCTGTTGATGCCGACATCTCCAAGAATGGCAAACTTATGTTCTTCCACCGCAAGATAGAAAAGCACCGCATTGCGGTGCTTTGTCTTGTGCATCTTAAGTTTCTCAAATACAACGGCAGCACGGTCAAGCACATCTTCCTTACAGTGGCTTTCGATGTGAACTTGGATTTCTCCCGAAGTTTCCTTTTCCGCATTCTTGATTGCCTCAATGATGATGGCACGGTCTGCGGTACTGAATAATTTTTCGGCCATGATAATTTTCTTTAGAATTCTACAGTTGGTGCTGTTTCGGAACCTGCCGCGGCTTCGAAATAGCCCTTAGTCTCAAATCCATACCAACCGGCGAAGATATTGTTTGGGAAAGTTCTGAGGTTGGAATTGTAACCCTGTACGGATTGGTTGAAGTTTCTTCTTGCTACGGCGATTCTGTTTTCCGTACCTTCGAGTTGCGCCTGTAGTTCCAGAAAGTTTTGATTGGCTTTCAGGTCCGGGTATCGCTCTACTGCTACAAGGAGTCTGCTTAGCGATCCGCTCAATTGGTCCTGTGCCTCTTGGAATCTTGCCATATTTTCAGGAGTAAGGTCATCGGCTTGTAAAGTGATGGATGTGGCTTTTGCGCGGGCTTCGATCACTCCCGTCAGGGTCTCCTGTTCGAAGTCAGCATATCCCTTTACCGTATTGACCAGATTGGGAATCAGGTCAGCTCTTCTTTGGTATTGGGTTTCTACTTCAGCCCATTGACCGTTGATGGTTTCTTCGGTTTGCACGAAGGTATTGTACACGCCTACGGATTTTGTGTAAACAAATATCCCGATCAGGACAATGATACCAATAGGAATTAATGCTTTTTTCATAGTTGGATGTTTTTTAAAAACAATGCAGGTATTTGACGTAAAATTGAGCAGGAGGGTTGTTGGAAACGATTTTTTTCCAAGAAATTTAAATAGATGTAGTGGTACTGGATATTTGTGAATAACACCAATCGGCGGATATTTTGTTCCAGCGGATTGAGATTAACGCAGAAGGGCATTATCGAGAATCAGCGGTATCCCGAAAGTCGGGACAAGTTCCGCGGGAAATTAATCGACTGCGAATTTTCCTGAAGGTGTTAAGTCCTTTAGGTGACAAAAAAACTTTATAATAGTTTAGCGGAATTGTAATTTACGCCTGGCGAGGGAGGCGCAGCATACGGGAGAATTTGATATGTTTACTTTGCGAAGTCATCCCAATATTCTCTTGGTGTTACAATTCTCGTATATTCAAATTCGGTTATCGTAAAGTCAAGCGTATTACCTGTTACCAAATAGTCTGCCGAACTTACTGCCGCCAATTCCAAAAATTTATTGTCGCTTGTGTCAGTTAAAACTTCTACCTTCCTGTTTATCCGATAAAATGATGAGATTTCACGCATCTTGTTCAATACTACTTCTGCCTTCGTTTTGAAGTTGACGAAGTTCGCAAACTTGTCCCTATTCAACACTTCCACATACTCGGCAAAGACTTCTTCCGAGAGACAAACATCAACTTTTTTGGTTAGCACCAGTTCATATAATATCTTCGTCGGAATAGAACTTGAAATTAGAGCCGAGACAATGACATTCGTATCAAGAATCAGTTTTTGCATCCCTTACGGCCCTTATTTCTGCATTTATCTCTTCCATTGTCATTTTGGAAAGACCAACCTGTTTGGCTATTTCATTACAATCTAGTAGCGATTTTCGTGCATACTCACGACTTATCAGTTCCACTAAATCGGTAAATTTAATTTCCTCACTTCCCAAATTATACTTTTTGAAGTCAGATTCACTTACTTTTATCTGTACGGTTCGCATTCTACTCGCTTCATTTAGATTTTAGGTATTTACAAATTCAACAAACACGTTTCACAAACAAATGACATTTTGGTATTTCCTTAACATCCTCATTTTCCACATTGTTCCCTACTCCAAGTTAAGAATGTCGTCGATCATGTCACACAATAACTAAATATCTTTGTTGAAAATCTGATCGGATTGGGTATTTTACCTGGTAATATATTCAGATCTAAATCAAGATCCTTTTGAAAGTACGGCTCAATTTCAAAATTATACCGATCGCAGGATATTTGTTCCCCCTGATTGAGCGGAACTTGTCCCTGTTCTTCGGGGTGAACACAGAAAGAAATCAGCGCTATTCTTTTTCTATATACTATATCACATACCTCTCAATCTTTTCAATACATTCCAAAATGTCTTCAAGAAAAACCAGAGCGTCCCTTTTCTCTTTCTTAGCCATAAATTCTAATTTCCTCGGCCATAATCCCACTTCGAAGTCTTGGTTTTATAGCCTGGTATTCAACTAGGTCCACCTTACTTTCCCAAAAGGTCTTCCAATTCAAATTTAATGCCGACGAATTCCAGTAAGCTAATCTTGTCCTCCAGTTCGACCAAAATATCGATGTCACTTTGGCCAGTTGAATCTCCCGTTGCTAACGATCCGAATATTCCAGCCCGTTTTATTCGGTGTCGAATCAATACAGGAACGATCTTTTCTTTTATTTCCTCTATTTCCATTTTCTCCTATTTAATTGCTAGGAATACTTTTGTACCCACTACTCCAGCTACCCTAAAGCATACGTCTACTCCATACCCACAGCGGATTTGTGTTTTACTTTTGCCAAGTTACCGATTTCGTCGGTGACATATAGCAGTCGGCAATTATTTTTGTAGGAAATTGGAGCAGATCGAGTAATTTCCGATGTTAATATTTTTTGACTGATAATTGATATTGTTTCATACTTGTAAAGACAATACCAGAACAAAAAAAACCAGAATTAAAGCTACCATTCCCGCACATCCGGAGCTGGATTCTTTCTTTGAAGTTACTGTTGGATCAATTCTTTCAATCAACTGAAATATGGATTCATCAATCTCAGGTTCGCCAAACTCAAACTCTTTTTCCTTAAGCTCTTGGTAATCATCTCCAATTGCAAATCCAAGTTTAGCCGATTTATCTCCTCCTTCAAATAATGCATAAACATTGTCGCCCTCGGTATCATTTTCGGATACATATAACAACGCCCGTTTATTTAAGTGCTGTTTAATATTATCGGTATCGGAAATTGTCCAATAACCAAATACCTTGGCTTCATAAGATTGGACCTCTGGATAATGTAGATAATTTACGAAATATTTAAATCTCTCAAAATCCGGATTATTTCGAAAATTGATAACAAATTCGTTTTTATCAGACTTGAAAATGGAAATACCCTTGGTGAATTCAGTATCTGAATATAGGTTTACCAAAGATAGGACGGCTTCTTTTAACTTTTTTTCTTCCGGTCCAATTATGTAAATGTATTTGTTCTTGTCCATATTTGGGAAATTTTTATTATCCTCATATGCTCTCATATTTCTTATATGGTTCAAAAATTCACGTACTCTCCCCCAACGCCACCTCCACTGCCTTCTCGGCATGAATTCGTGTCGTCTGAAAAAGGGGAACTTCTGTGTCGAAAGGTCGAACCAACAGCTCAATCTCCGTACAGCCCAGAATAATGCCCGTCGCTCCCTCAAGGACAAGCCGGTCTATAATGCGCAGAAAGCTTCGTCTGGAACTTTCATGAATGATACCCTTGACCAGTTCCTCATAGATTACTTCGTGTACCAGATCACGTTCATGGGAGGGTGGGATAAGGATATCTATGCCGAAATGATCGCGGTATCGGTCTTTGATAAAAGCTTCTTCCATGGTAAACCGGGTACCCAACAATCCCACCCGCGTCATGGATTTTTTCTGGATCTGCTCGGCTACGGCATCCACGATATGTAAAAAGGGAATTCCAATGCTACGCTCAATTTCCGGAGCGACCTTGTGCATGGTATTGGAACAAAGAATAATTAGCTGGGCCCCGGCCGTTTCGAGTTTTTTGGCCGCCTGCACCATCTTAACGGCGAGAAATTTCCAGTTTCCATCGTGTTGCAGGTTGGCGATATCATCGAAGTCTACGGAATGCAGCAAGCATTTGCTGGAATGCACCCCTCCCAGGATTTCCTTTGTCTTTTGATTTAGGATCTGATAATATAGAGCGGAACTTTCCCATGACATCCCTCCGATTAATCCGATGGTTTTCATACAGTAGTAGGCTGATATGGTTAAAGCTAAACAAAATTTCAACCAGTTCAAAGTCAACACCTATGTTTTCATTTTTATAGAACAAATCTCAAATTTTTCGGTTTTTGTGTCACATTTCCCCCCATTTTTTCGTCTCATGTCCGTAATCCTATTTTTAATAAACGATAAAAACCATGAAATACCACTTGTTTTCTTCCGTCTATAAATTAATGGCCGCATTTCTGTTCGGTCTGACCCTATTATCCTGCGAATCGGATGATCAAGTGCCCGAACCTGATGATTTTGAAATAAAATCCATGGGACTTTCGGGCGTCCGGGTGAATGAATTGAGGCTAATGGGTGATGACCTCTACGCCATCACTGGAGATGGAATCTACAAATCAAACATCACATCATCTGCCCCCATGGAATTAGTGGGGCTAAAAGGTAAAAATATCCTCAGTGCCGCTTTGCTTTCAGATACCGAATTGTTGGCTTCCTTCAGGGATGCCGAGAACAGTGTAGGAGCAGAACCCGAACTGTATCACAGTACGGACGGTGGTGCAACTTGGGAAACCTTGGATAATAATTTTGGAGGAGAAACACCGGAACCCATTTTCCACTTCGAATGGAACTCCTCCCAGCCTGGGGTCTTGCTCGGCACCGGCTATCAGGTTGTTGCCAAATCGACGGACAAAGGAGTTACCTGGGAACCTGTTTGGGGAGATTTTGACATGTTCGCCAACCGCATGCGATCCTTTATCAACCCGGCCAAACCCAACGATATCTGGGCCGGGGGTCAGGGAGGCATCGAAAACGGGTACCTCATCCATCTCCGGGACGAAGAGGAAGTTAACTTCTGGAATGACCTGGTGCCTAATCCCACAACCGTCAAAAAAGTAGCCTTTGACACTAAAACACCCCAGGGAATTTATGTAGGCTGGGAGGGGGAGCTTTCCAGAACTACCAACGAAGGCCAAACATGGGAAACCTTAATCGACCGTCACGAAGAATCCCACTTTTTCTTTGGCATCGGGTTTAGTACAGCAGATCCGAATCTAATTTTTACAGGTAAGTGGGAGAAGACGGACGAGCCGCAGCCACTGGAGCTGTTTTATTCTCTTGATAAGGGTAATACCTGGGAAGTGAAAAATTTTCCTCAGGTCTCCTATGGCGGCATTCATGATCTGTTAGTCAAGACCGAAGCTGGCAAGGAACGGATATTTGTGGGATTGGACAAAGGCGGGGTATATGAAATTGTGATGAACAGATAGTCCTTTTCCCATCAACTTCATTCAGGCCTTCGACATTCTAAACGAAGGCCTGATCACCAAATATTTTGTTTTCCTTATTAAATAAGCTTTTTCTAAGAAGATAATATTTTTTTTTCAAAACTTTTTAAATGTAATAGCCTCACTATCCTAAATTTTTTATATTTAGGCAATACAAAACCACCTACACTTCTATGGCAACATATTCACTTACGATCAATGGAAAGCAACAACAGGTAGAAGCTACTGAAGATATGCCCCTCCTATGGGTGCTACGGGACCTGTTAGACATGAAGGGAACAAAGTTTGGCTGCGGTCAGGCACTTTGCGGAGCCTGTACCGTGTTGTTGGGAGACAGTGCGGTGAGATCTTGTACTTTGCCAATTTCGGCTGTGGGTGAAGATTCTGTCACTACCATAGAAGGGCTATCAGAAAACGGGGATCATCCCCTTCAAAAAGCCTGGATTGAGCATATTGTCCCCCAATGTGGCTATTGCCAGACTGGACAGATCATGAATGCAGCCGCCTTGCTAAATAGCAACCCAAAACCCTCCGAGGAAGAAATCGAACAGGCCATGGCTGGTAACCTGTGTCGTTGCGGCACCTACAACCGCATTAAAGAAGCCATCCTCACCGCAGCTAAGTAATCTTTTCGCTTTAATTCCACACCACCATGATACCTTCATTTCCATTTCTGAAAAGACAATCCGTTGAAAATACAAGCAAAGTTTTTATACCTTCAAGACGGGACTTTCTTAAAATAGGCTCCCTTGCCGGAGGGGGGTTGCTTCTTGGGGTAAGTTTTCAATGTACCTCCAAGGATCAATCTCAAACTTTTTCGCCGAATGTTTATCTTAGTATTACCCCTGACAATACCGTCACTATAATCGCCCATCGATCAGAAATGGGTCAGGGCATCCGTACTTCCCTGCCCATGATCGTAGCTGACGAAATGGGCGCCGATTGGAGTCAGGTCAAGGTTGTTCAGGCAGAAGGAGACGAATCCAAGTACGGCAACCAAAATACAGACGGATCCTTTTCCGTCCGCATGTTTTACGAACCCATGAGAAAAGCAGGAGCAACGGCTAGGCACTTGTTGATTAAAGCCGCAGCCCAAGAATGGGATGTAGATGCGTCTACCTGCACGGCTGAAAACAGTACAATTACCCATTCCGAAAGCGGCAAATCCCTAACTTTTGGCGAGTTGGCCTCTGCAGCCCAGCAGCTTGAACTTCCAGATCAAGATACCTTGGAGCTAAAGGATTTCTCTGCCTATAAATTGGTCGGCAAGGACACGCCAATTATTGACCTAAAGGATTTTGTTACGGGAAAGGCAGTTTTTGGCGCGGATGTTAACCTTCCCGGCATGAAGGTAGCCGTTATCCAACGTACCCCAGTGGTAGGTGCTACGATTACCGAATATAAAGCTGATGCTGCACTCGCTATTCCGGGGGTACAGCAGGTGGTAAAAATAAACGGATCCGGCAATCCTCCCGGTCTAAACAAAGCTTTGGAAGGATTGGCCGTAATTGCGGACCACACTTGGGCAGCCATCAAGGGCAGGGAGGTCCTGGACATCACATGGAATCTAGGCGATAATGCTTCCTATGATTCCAAGTCCCAACTGGAAAGCATGAAGCAAAGCACCCTAGAAGAAGGAATGGTTCGCCGGGAAAAGGGTGATTTTAATCAGGCAAGGCAAGGTGCGGCTCAGGTAATTGATCGAACATATGAGGCACCCTTTTATGCCCACGGCACTATAGAGCCTCCTGCTGCGATCGCCCAGTTCAAAGATGGAAAAATGGAGGTTTGGGCACCTACACAGCATCCACAGTGGGCAAGGGATTCAGTTGCCGAGGCCTGTGGACTGTCGGCAGATGATGTTCGCGTTAATGTCACCTTGCTCGGCGGTGGTTTTGGCCGAAAGTCCAAGCCGGATTATGTCGTGGAAGCGGCACTTCTTGCGAAGGAGACTGGCATTCCGATCAGGGTTCAATGGACTCGGGAGGACGATTTGCATCATGATTTTTTCCATTCCCACAGCCTACAGCGCATACGGGCGACTATAGATTCGAACAAAAACTTGACAGGGTGGAATCACCATACAGTATTTCCGGCAATTGGAGCAACTTCCGATGCCAACGAGCTGCATCCTTCGGATGGAGAACTAGGGTTGGGTTGTATCGACTTTCCTTATGAAGTACCCCATATCCGCATAGAAACCCATGAATCCAAAGCCCATACCCGGATCGGATGGTTGCGATCTGTAAGTAATATCCAGCATGCATTTGCCACTTGTTGCATGATGGATGAGGTTGCGGAGGCCGTCGGAAAGGATCCGGTACAATTTGCGCTTGATATGCTTGCCGATGACAAAAAGTTGGATTTTTCGGGAGAAATCAAAGGTGATTTTGGCAACTACGGGGAAAGCTTGGAAGATTTCCCTTGGGAAACCGCACGGCTAAAAAATGTCATAAACAAAGTAGCACAGGAATCCGGCTGGGGGAAAACGTTACCTGCCGGAAGTGCCATGGGTTTTGCTGTCCACAAAAGCTTCCTGACCTATGTGGCCTGTGTCGTTGAATTAACGAGAGACAGTAGTGGTAAAATTATCATTCCTGTAGTCCACTATGCCGTGGACTGTGGCATAGCTGTGAATACGGACCGGGTGCGGTCGCAGTTTGAAGGGGGAGCCATCTTTGGCACCAGTTTAGCCAATTCCTCCGCCATTACCCTGAAGGAAGGAAAAGTGGAGCAAAACAACTTTGACGGCTACCAATTGGTTCGCATGCCCCAATCGCCCAAAAAGATCAATGTACATATCATAGAGAGCAGCAGAAAACCTACAGGGGTCGGGGAACCTCCCGTACCACCATTGGCACCGGCCTTGGCCAATGCGTATTATAAATTGACCGGCAGTCGGGTGTATGCCTTACCTTTTGAATTATAACTTGATAGTCAACAGATAAAACCCCAGATTGGGTGACCGATATAATAGCCCGTGGTTTCAACCACGGGTCATCCCCCCGTTTTTGCCGCTTGAACGTCAATTCCATCCACCAAATCCCATGCTTGGTTGATACAGGTTGTCTTTTGGATCCGACTATTCTCACCCCCCGGACAAATTCGGACAATCTTGGGATTGATCAGGGATTCATCCTAACGACGGGAAGGCAAAGATTTACAGGTAGGGGGTTTTGGCGGGAAGGGAATGACACTTCAACCATCACCGCTGCCAAAACAAAATCCAATAAATATCTCCCAAACCACGGGTTTCACCCATGGCTATTGAGAAGTTCAACCCCATTTGGGATTGGTACAAATGATATTTGGGAAATTGAAGGTAATCATCCTAACTAAAGATGTATTAATGTTGAGCTAGAAATTGTCCTCTGTTCCAAAAAAATCCGCTCAAATCCGCTTAATCCGCCAAATCAGCGTTCCATTTAGACATAAGGAAGCAATGATTAATACACTCGGGTTTTGGCGGGAAAAGGATGACACCTCAACCATCGCCGCTGCCAAAACGGACTCATAATAATTGTAATCCATTCTACCCACATCTGACCCCTAACGGGGCCAACATCGCAAAAAATCAAATCTTAAAGCATTCAATTCCATTAAATACCACGCTCACCGGAGGCTCCGTTACATTTTCATTTCCACACCATCCCGCAACCTCTAGGATTTCCGAAGTCTAAGCTTCGCCCCGATGTCAATTATATTTCAACCATATTTCGGCCAACAGGCCCTATTTCCACTGTATATCGGCCGTAGCCATATATCCATTGTATTTCGGCCGATAGGACTTATATCCAATATATAACCATCATATTTCTATCCTAGCTAATATCCATTCAGCACTATTTCGGCCGTAGGCCGTATATCCACTATATTTCAACCATATTTCCCTTATCAATATAACATTCAGAGATTAATTTTTCATATTTACGGAGTTTTTTAATTTTAACAGCAATGGAAGAAGACGAGCGGGTAAGGAAAGCATTTATTGAGAAAGATTGGTCAGAAATTAAAAGTGCTGATTCATTGGTACTATTCAAAGTGATATCAGAGTTTGTAGAAGGATTTGAAAAATTGGCAAAGATAGGTCCCTGTGTGTCAATCTTTGGTTCGGCGAGAACCCTGGAGGATAACAGCTACTATAAAATTGCGGAAGAAATTGCAGCCCAACTAGCGAGACATGGGTACGGAGTCATTACAGGAGGGGGACCCGGAATAATGGAAGCTGGCAATAAAGGTGCGCGGTCAGAAAGGGGTAAATCAGTGGGGTTAAATATCCGACTTCCGTTTGAACAGTTCAACAATGTATATGTAGATACAGATACATTGATCAATTTTGATTATTTTTTTGTGCGAAAAGTAATGCTTGTTAAATATGCCCAGGGATTTGTCGTCATGCCGGGAGGATTGGGGACACTAGATGAACTTTTTGAGACCATGACGCTTATTCAAACAAATAAAATCGGAAGATTCCCCGTCGTATTGGTGGGAAAGAAATATTGGTCCGGATTGATGGATTGGATCACGCAAACTGTGTTGGAAGAGCATCGCAACATTAACCCTGAAGACCTTAATATATTTGCTGTGGTCGATGCGGCCTCAGAGGCTGTCGAAGTAATTGATAATTTTTACACTAATTACGTATTGACTCCAAATTTTTAAAAATATGCCAAAAGACCACTCTAAAATCCTATATGCCTTGATTAGCTTTCTATTCCTAGCGATAGTTTATCTCTGGAATAGGGATAGTTATTCACCTCCACCCTTCACGCTGGATCCCGAGGAAAGGGAGCAAGCTTTTATCGGAAAAGCCCAAGAACCAACCCCGCCTAGGGTTAAAATATTTGAAATACCGGAGAAAATTGAATTTGCGGGAGAACCTGTACCCTTGCATCAACCTGATGTCTTGGAGCGGCTTGAAAGGGAAATTTATGTAAACGCCTATTGGGAATCCAATGCACTACTGATGATGAAGCGTGCCGGAAAGTATTTTCCAACTATCGAGAAAATGCTTGAAGAGAACGGAATTCCTGAAGACTTCAAATATATCGCATTGATTGAATCAGGCCTGCTCAATGTCGTCTCGCCTGCAGGTGCAAGAGGTTTTTGGCAATTTATGCCAGGCACCGCCAAAGATTTTGGCTTAGAGGTAAGTAATGATGTGGATGAAAGGTATCATTGGGAGAAAGCAACCTTAGCGGCCTGCAAATACCTCCGCTCGGCGTATGGCAAATTCGGAAACTGGACCTCGGTGGCAGCTAGCTACAACATTGGCATAGCCGGCCTCACACGTAGGATTAATGATCAACAAGTTCCCAACTATTACGATTTATACCTCAACGAAGAAACCAGCCGATATATGTTTCGGGCCCTGGCATTTAAGGAGCTATTTGAACATCCGTTGAAATATGGGTTTGAACTCCAAGCCAGCGATCTGTACGAGTTGCCATTACTTCGCGAGCATGTAGTGGATACCTCTATCCCCAGCTTGGCTACTTGGGCCATACAACGTGGAAGCAACTATAAACAATTAAAACTTAGTAATCCTTGGTTGAGGAGTGATAAACTAGTTGTTGCCCGAGGGAAGAGCTATACAATTCTACTGCCGGTATGACGCCTAAAAATGTGTGGAAAAATGGAGGTATTGTTCAAATATTTTATCAGCCTCGTAGCCGTAGTACGGTTATTTTTTTTAAATATCCGAACATTAAGTATAAATTAGCTGTATATTGATAGAGATAATATACTCAACGGAATTCAATTTTCAGTTTTGCCGATGCTAAAGAAAATTTTGCGCTTATTTTTAATCCTTCTAGTGCTTATAGGTATTGTTTATTTGAGTTTGCCCTCCTTGGTGAACATTTATTTGAATAGAAATGCAGAACGAATTGTCAGTGACATGATCACCCGCACTGGGGAATTCGCTGGCCATGAAGTTCATTTCGGTGACATCTCACTGGATTACGATTTTACGGGAACATTTTTACGGTTGAAGGATGTGGGAATTTCCCCCGGTGAATCCATTAGCGGAAAAGATAAAATAAGATTTCAGCTTACTATTAGCGAAGCCACTCTCACAGGCTTTTTATGGACTGACTTTCTATTTTCAAATACTATCCGGCTGGACACAGCCTATTTGGAAAACATGACGCTTGAGAGTATCACTCCTCCCCTTGATTCCTTAGATCTAGCCCAGGATGGACAACCGAAAAGTGAAGGAAAGGACTACGATTTGATTTCTGTCAAACATATTCGGATGAACCAGCTTTCCTTCGACAACAAGGACAGCTATACAGACTCCATCCGAATGTCCATGAAAGACCTTTTTGTGTTTGCGGATAATTTTGAACTGAGCAAAGAAATGCTGGATGATCCGGATGGGCTTTTTAAAATCGATCAGATTCAAGGCTATATGGCAGAGGCTGCTATACATTTTAACGAATATCGGAATTCGATTACTGCCGAAAATCTGGCTTTTGATACAAAAGATGAAAACTTGTCAGTTGAAAATGTGGTGTTTAAGAATAAGCTTGAAAAATACGAATATATCCGGCAATTCAGCGTGGAAACTAATTGGATGGAAGTTCATCAGGGAAAGCTTGAAGTGAGAGGGATGGATTTTCAGGAATATTTTCAGGCGGGTGTAATTGAAGCTGAGCATGTGCTGGTCAAAGGGCTCGACCTGGAGGTGTTTCGGGATAAACGAATGCCTGATGATACGGAAAGCCGACCAAAAATGATACGCGAAATAATTGACGGACTTCCTACCAGGATCTTGATCGATACCATAACAGTGGAGGAGATGAAAGTGAAATATGAGGAAAGGCCGGACAATGATGCGCCGCGCGCAGGGTCAATTTTTATAGAACAAATAAATGCCACCATTACACGGTTTACAAATTTTGAAGAAAAGTTGGCCGAAAATGACGAATTAAAAATAAAGGCGGAAGGACTTTTTATGGGAACTGGCAAAATTTCACTGGACGCGGCATATTTCATAACCGACCCGGACGGAAAATTTACCCTCAGGGGCAACATAGGGCCAATGGATCTTACCCTCGCCAATCAAATGATAGAACCTGCAACACAAGTTGCACTCAAACAGGGGAAAATTAACGAGGTCTTTTTTAACATTACGGCCAATGATTTTGATGGAACAGGAGAAGTAATAGCCAAGTATGAAAATCTGGAAATTGAGATCCTCGATAAAAACTTCGAACATAATCAGAATGTTTTCAGGAGAATAGGTGCTTTTCTCGCCAATAAGCTGGTAATAAAATCTCAAAACCCGAATAATAGAGGGGAACTAATAAAAGGCCCCGTTTACCAGCAGCGGGATAAGACAAAGTTTATTTTTCATTATTGGTTTCAACTCTTACTGAGCGGACTCAAGTCAACTATCACGGGGGAAACCGAGGAGGAAATGCGGGAAAAAGCGAAAGATAATTAAATCATATTCTTTGTGTCAAACCAATTCAACCATCTGGATGTTTATCTAAGGTTACTGGGGTATTCCCCTATAATTCTCTAATTTTGCGAAATTGCCTTTTCGAAGGGAGAAGAGTAAGCCAATTATGACTGATACGAATCAAAGTGCTCAAGAAATTATAGAGATTTTTGGGGCTAGGGAGCACAATCTCAAAAATATAGATATTACCATACCGAGGAATAAACTTGTTGTCATTACTGGAATCAGTGGTAGTGGCAAAAGTTCTCTCGCCTTTGACACCATATATGCGGAGGGACAACGGCGTTATATGGAGAGCTTCTCGGCCTATGCCAGGTCATTTTTGGGAGGCATGGAGCGGCCTGATGTGGACAAGATCAATGGCCTATCACCAGTAATTTCCATCGAGCAAAAAACGACTTCCAAGAATCCACGGTCAACGGTTGGTACAGTTACCGAAATTTATGATTTTATGCGGCTTCTTTTTGCTAGGGCTGGGGAGGCTTATTCATACCTATCCGGAGAACGGATGGTTAGGCAGACTGAGGACCAGATTATTGAGCAGTTGTTTCAGCAGTTTGCCGGGAAGAAAATTTATCTGTTAGCTCCGGTAGTAAAAGGCAGAAAGGGCCATTACAGGGAACTGTTTGAGCAGGTCCGTAAAATGGGTTACTCAAAGGTTCGAGTAGATGGTGTCGTGATGGATGTTGTACCCAAGATGCAGCTGGATCGGTACAAAATCCACGATATTGAAATCGTTGTAGATAGAATCGTAGCGGAGGAAGGAGACCGGTATCGCATCGTGCAGTCTCTAAAAACTGCCCTTCAATTGGGAAAAGGAATTATCATGCTGCGGGATGAACAGGGAGAGGTGTCCCATTTCTCCAAATACCTGATGGACCCAACTACCGGGCTCAGCTATGACGAACCTGCCCCAAATACCTTTTCCTTCAACAGTCCCTATGGCGCCTGCCCCACTTGTAACGGACTGGGAGTCATCGAAGAAATTACGAAAGAGAACATCATACCGGATCCGAATTTAAGCGTCAGCCGTGGGGGAATTGCTCCTTTGGGTGAATTCCGGGATATTTGGATTTTCAAAAAAATTGATGCGATCCTCAAGCATCATAAAGCCAGCATTTCCACCCCTATCAAAAACCTTAGCAACGAGGTCATTCAAATACTTCTTTTTGGCGATAAGGTAGAGGTGGCCGTTAATTCTGTCAAACACCCCGGTACCCAATGGAATACTACATTTGAAGGGATAATCAACTTTTTACAAAAGCAGCAAGAGGGAGGATCAGACAAAATCCAAAAATGGGTGTCTGATTACACCACATCCCGTACCTGCCCGGATTGCGAGGGATATCGTCTGAAAAAAGAATCACTCCATATCAAGATTGCTGAAACCCATATCGGACAACTGGCCCAAATGGGAATTCAGCAGTTGGCAGAATGGTTTGAGGACATTGAGTCCCGCATGACGGAGAAGCAGCGCCTCATTGGTACAGAAGTATTGAAAGAGATCCGAAAGCGGATAGGATTTTTGCTTGATATAGGATTGAGTTACCTCACCTTGGACAGGCCTTTGCGGACACTTTCTGGAGGAGAAGCCCAGCGGATTCGTTTGGCAACGCAAATAGGCACCCAATTGGTCGGGGTATTGTACATCTTGGATGAACCCAGCATTGGACTCCACCAGCGTGACAACGTCAAGTTGATCAAAGCACTTCAGGAATTGCGGGATTTGGGCAACTCCGTAATTGTGGTCGAGCATGACAAGGACATGATGATGGATTCCGACTTTGTGATAGATATTGGACCAGGTGCCGGAAGACACGGGGGGCAGATCGTCGCCAGTGGTACTCCAGCAGAGATTTTGCAGCTTAACAGCCTAACTGCACAATACCTTAATGGCATAAAGCAGATTGAAATTCCGGCGGAACGCCGAAAGGGAAACGGGAATAAACTCATTTTAAAGGGAGCGTCCGGTCACAACCTAAAAAATGTGACAGCAGAATTCCCCTTGGGAACAATGATATGTGTGACCGGAGTATCCGGTTCGGGCAAGAGTTCGCTGATCCATGAGACATTATATCCCTTGCTCAATCAGTATTTCTATAATTCAAAAAAAGAACCTTTACCCCACAAGAGTATTGTCGGACTTGAGCTTCTGGATAAGGTCATAGAAGTAGACCAATCTCCTATAGGAAGGACGCCCCGTTCCAACCCTGCGACCTATACCGGAGTGTTTACGGACATCCGGGCCTTATTTACGGAACTTCCAGAGGCCAAAATCCGTGGGTATAAACCAGGCCGCTTTTCTTTTAACGTAAAGGGAGGCCGCTGTGAAGACTGCGAAGGTGCGGGAATGAAGCTGATAGAAATGGATTTTCTGCCAGATGTACATATTCCCTGCGAAACCTGCAAAGGAAAACGCTACAATAGGGAAACGCTGGAGGTTCGCTTTAAAGGTAAATCTATCTCGGACGTGCTCGACATGACGGTGGAGCAGGCGGTAGAATACTTCGAAAATCAACCAAAAATACTCAGAAAAATACAGACTCTATTCGAAGTAGGTCTGGGATATATCACCTTGGGGCAACATGCCACCACTCTCTCAGGAGGGGAAGCCCAGCGGGTAAAATTGGCTACAGAACTGTCCAAAAAAGATACGGGGAAGACCTTTTACATCTTGGATGAACCAACAACAGGCCTGCATTTCCAGGATATAGAACATCTATTGGAGGTGTTAAACAAATTGGTGGCAAAAGGGAATACCGTACTGATCATCGAACATAATTTGGACGTGATCAAGGTGGCAGATTATATCCTGGATATTGGACCCGAAGGGGGAGAAAAAGGTGGTGAAATCATCGCCAAAGGCACACCCGAGCAGGTAGCAGCAAGTAAGGCAAGCTATACTGGGAAGTTTTTGAAAATTGAGTTGGATCCAAAAGTAGCTGTAAGCTAAATGTATTTAATTTAGAAAGCGTCTGGTTATTAACTCCAACGCATAGATCCAGTCATGGTTTGATTGGTCATAATTTACATTGCGGTCCTGTTCAATTTTCCGATTAGGTTGTCAGCTTTTGAAATTAGTGTTAACAAGAAATATGGATTTTTAGGACTTAATAACAGTTTTTAAAATTAATGTTAACTAATGATTAATTTTCGAAATTAAATTTTATTATTTGATAATTTCATTTATTGAGGGGTTAGGATTATTTAAGTCAATTTTGCGGAAGTAAAAAAATATGACTTACTAAATCTTACCCGAATTATGAAGAGAATTTTCAAAGCAATGATGTCATTTATGGTGGCCTCAGTCCTACTGGTAGCTTGTAGCGAAGATGAACAACCTAACAATATTGTTTCCATTAGCGGTATACCTGCTACTGCTATTATTCAAGCAGGAGAATCAGTAGGTCCAGTTACAGCATCCATTAGTGCCGCCGACGGACTGGTATCCCTTGTGATCCGAAAAGACGGAACTACATTGGAAACAATAAGTTTCAATGGCGAAACCGCTGCCAGTCATGAGTTTTCATACACCTCTACTGAAGCAGACGCCAACAGCAATATAGTATTCGAATTTATTGCTTCCGACAGCAATGGAGATAGCCAAACAGTAACGCATGTGCTGACAGTAGGTGAGGTTGCTACGACGATTCGAATAGAAGGAAATATCACGGAAGACCAGACTTGGGAAACAGGAAAGACCTATATCCTCGGCGGAAGGATTTCAGTTACGAATAATGCCACTTTGACAATTCAGCCTGGTGTAATTATAAAAGGAGAAGCAGGTTCAGGTGCCAACGCTACTGCTCTTGTAATAGCGAGAGGAGCTAAAATCGATGCCGAAGGCACTGAAACACAACCGATAATTTTCACTTCGGTGGCTGACGAGATCGAGCCCGGTATGATCGCCAGTCCAAATTTAGATCCGGATTTGGATGGCCTTTGGGGAGGTATAATCGTTTTGGGTTATGCTCCAAGTTCATTTGCTGGCGATGTAAGTGAAGTACAAATTGAAGGTATTCCACCATCCGATACCAACGGCCTTTACGGCGGAAGCGATCCGGCGGACGACTCTGGAGTATTGAAGTTCATTTCAATCAGACATGGAGGAGCCAATATAGGAGAAGGTAATGAAATCAATGGACTTACTCTTGGAGGTGTCGGTTCCGCCACTATAATTGAAAATATCGAAGTGATCGCCAATCAGGACGATGGAATTGAGTGGTTTGGTGGTACTGTCAGCGTGAAAAATGCTGTAGTGTGGAATTCTGGTGATGATGCACTTGATACTGATCAAGCTTGGTCGGGAACTATGGACAATTTTATCATCCTTTGCGGTCCCAATACGGACCATGCTTTGGAAATTGACGGACCGGAGGGATCTATGAATGCTGCCCATACACTTACAAATGGAACAGTAAGAGGTAATCCAGCTTCAGAATTGGGCGACTTCAGAGATGGCGCAAGAGGTACTTTCCAAAACATTTACTTTTTTGGCTTTACCAATCCTGACGATACTGAAGGAAGGGGAGACCTCTCGATTAGTGGGGATTTAAGCCTTGCAAACTTCCAAAATGGGATTTTGAATTTTAATAATTTGGAGATCACACTTGCCGAAGAGGTTTCGCTTATGGATGTTTTCCGAAACGGAACTCATGCACACGCAAGTGAAGTAGCACTAGGTGCGAACACGGTAGGAGCTGATAAGACAGCGTTCGCAGGCTGGTCTTGGGCTGCTGTTTCCGGAGAATTGGATGATTTATAATTCTGATTGCTACTAATTCATTTTTCGAAAGAGATGGGGTTGCCCCATCTCTTTCTTTACTTTTTCAACAAATCGCTGTATTTCTAACTTAATTAATTCAATGAAAAAGATAATCTTAAGCTGGCTAATCTTTGGGCTAGCACTGGTGTCAACCAATATAATGGCACAAAATGGGACAATTCGCGGTACCATTTATGACGAAGGAACAGGCGAACCCCTATTTGGGGTGGCAGTTTCCGTTGTCGGTTCACAGATGGGAGCGGTTACAGATTTTGACGGAGATTTCGAACTCCAACTTACACCTGGCATCTACACCCTTGAGGCCTCATTTATCTCTTACAATTCCCTTGTTTTGGAAGGGATTTCCGTTTTGGCGGGAGAGGTTACAGTTATTGATAATCTGAAAATGAGTGAATTTACATCCGACTTGGAGACCGTCATCATTTCTGCGGAGGCCATTCGAACAACCGAAGCAGCGTTGATGAGTGTTAAAAGAAATGCAGCCCAGTTGATGGATGGCATATCCTCCTCGGCTTTTCGGCAAATCGGAGACGGGGATGCAGCATCTGCCATCAAGCGGGTTACAGGCGTTTCAATTGAAGGAGGAAAGTATGTGTACATTCGGGGTCTTGGAGACAGATACACCAAGACCGTACTTAACGGAGTGGATATACCGGGGCTGGATCCAGATCGGAACACCATCCAAATGGATATATTTCCTACTAACATCATTGATAACATCATTGTTTCTAAATCCTTCACCAGCGATCTTTCGGCAGATTTTACAGGGGGAGTAGTGGATATTGAAACCAAAGATTTCCCTGAAGAAAAAACAATGCGGATTTCTTTAAGTGGTGGTTACAACCCTTCTATGCATTTTAACAGTAATTTTTTGCGCGCTGGTACCAGTGCAACAGATTTTCTTGGATTCGATAATGGGTATCGGGAGATTCCAACTAAAGGAATATCAGATATTCCTCAATTTCCTGAAGTAGTAGGAAGTCCTGGCGGCGAAAGGGGCCAAGTTTATCAGCGAATTCTAAGAGGCTTCAATCCCGAGTTTGGAGGAAGAAGGGATCAAAACCTGATGAACGTAGGTTTTGGTTTTTCACTGGGAAACCAGTTGTCCTTGGGAAGCAACAAATTGGGCTATAACTTTGCCCTTACCTACAAGAATGACTCCGAGTACTTTCAGGATGCAGAATACAATCTTTACGCCAAACCAAGAGAAAACAATCAAACCGAATTAGAACCTTTGGAAAGATCCAGGGGAAGTTTTGGCGTAAATAACGTTTTGGTGGGTGGTTTGTTTGGATTGGCTTACAAGACGAATCTGTCCAAGTACAAGTTGAACCTAATACGTTTGCAAAACGGAGAGTCTAAGGTGGGTATATTTGATTTTGAGAATACCAATTTGGGAGCCGTGTTTGAAGCGGATCAATACAACATTGAATACAGCCAACGGTCCTTGACCAACTTAATGTTAAGTGGCTTCCATTTCTTGAAGGGAGGGGATTGGGAAGTAAACTGGAAAGTGTCCCCTACGCTATCTACTATAGAGGATCCGGATGTGCGGGTGTTGCGCTACCGAAGACCTAACCAAACAATTTCCTCTGAGGTGGGATTGCCACAACGTATCTGGAGATCGCTGAACGAACAAAACCTTGTGGGAAAACTAGATCTAACCAACAATCATCAATTGTTTGGAAAGACAGCTAAATTGCGTTTTGGATCCTCCTATGTATACAAGGAACGAGACTTTAATATTCAGGATTTTCAGTTTTCTACCGGAAATACAACCTTTGCGGGAGATCCAAACGAAGTACTTCGAGAAGAAAATCTCTTTTCGGAATCCAATCGAAACGGCGTCAGATATAATCCCTTGTTTATTCCGAACAACCCAAACAGTTTTCAAGCAAACCTGACTAATCTCGGGATATATGTCCACAGCGAGTTTTCTCCGATCAATAAGTTGAAAGCAATCGTCGGGCTGCGGGCAGAGAAATACGATCAATTTTATACTGGATCTAACCAGACCCAGACCATAGTTTTTGCAAACGAAAAAGTTCTGGACGATATGGATTTTTTTCCTACTATCAACCTAATCAATAGTATTAGGGAAAACCAGAATATCCGTTTTTCGGTGTCTAGGACAATTGCACGACCGTCCTTTAAGGAAATGTCTTTTGCAGAAATACTCGATCCGATCACCGGAAGAACCTTTGTCGGTGGATTGTTCACAGAAACTACCCAAGGAGGAACCGAAGTATTGTGGGATGGGCAACTTGAAGCTACCCGGATCAACAACTTTGATTTAAGATGGGAAAAATTTCTTCCTTCAGGGCAGTTGTTTTCTGTAAGTGCTTTCTACAAAACCTTTGATAAGCCGATAGAGATGGTGCAGTTTTTGTCTGATCCAGGAGCATTTCAACCTAGAAATGTTGGGAATGGGACGGTTGCGGGGTTGGAACTTGAACTTAGAAAATCTTTGTCCTTTATTGCGCCTAAACTGGAAAACCTGTTTTTCACTTTTAATGGTACTATTACCGAATCTAATATTCAAATGTCTGCATCCGAATTGAGGTCCCGGCAACTGACGGCCCGAGAGGGTCAAGAGATTTCATCGAAACGTGATATGGCTGGGCAGGCGCCTTACATTATCAATTCAGGCATTGCCTACAATAACTTTGTTTCGGGCTTAGAAGCAGGGATCTTTTACAATGTGCAAGGAGCTACCCTAAATTATATTGGTTTTGGCAACCGTACAGATACCTATACGGTCCCTTTTCATGCTGTTAATCTTAGTATCAATAAGACTTTTGGCATAGCGGAAAGGTTAAAAGCTGGATTAAATGTTCAAAATTTACTAAATCAATCCCGCCAGGAAGTGTTCCGGTCTTTTCAAGCCAAAGATCAGATTTTTTCTAGCCTAAACCCGGGAACATTGATCAATTTTAATTTCTCTTATTCGCTTTAATTAGCGCATACCTCACATAAAAAAATATCCTTTCGAAACAGAAGGGATATTTTTTTTGTTTCTATATTACGAAATTGTTAACTTTAGTTAACATTAGATTAATATAGAAAAGATGCGATGGTTTTTTCTTTTGATGGGGTTGTATTTTGCACCGGGTCTGTTGGCTGCGGGTGATGGGAATGATCATAATCTTTTGAAATTCAAATCACGAAAAACTAACATGCCTCTAGTTCAGACTTGGCTAGCAGAAAGTGATTCGTTTGAAGCTTTATACCGGAAATTAGAAAACGATTTTGATCGCTTTGGCGAATCTGAAAGAATGGTAAGGTCCATCTTCTACCGTTCGCATCAGCAGTTATTTCATCAATACAGGCAATTTACCCTAGATAGAGATGCCTTGACGGATGGGCTGTACGACTGTGTCAGCGGTTCGTTAATTTTGGCTGCGCTTTTAGATCATTTTGGGTTCTCATACGAGGTTATAGAAACATCATATCATGTTTTTTTGCAAGTAGATGTGAAGGAACGCCGCTTGCTTTTAGAAGTGACCGACCCTCACCACGGTTTTATTGCCGATCCAGTTCGAATGGAACAGTATATAAATACCTATATTGAAGAACTTGGAAATCAAGCTTTGTGGGAAGGGGCAGTAAATGAGTTTACGGTTGTATTACCAGCTGTCTACCAGTCGATCAGCCTTCAAAACCTGTTGGGCTTGCAATACTTTAATCAATCTATTCGGTATTTCAATGAGGGCAATCCCATCGCTGCTTATCAGTTTTCAGTTACTGCATTGAAATTCCACGATTCGGAAAGGATCCGGAATTTTAGAGATTTTTTAAAACAAGAACTGATGCTAGCAGCCAACTAAAAACTCCATTAGCTCTCAATTATTTTTTTCCTTTATTAATAACCCATGAGAATTATTTATCGAACAAGGCACGTTGTTTGGTAAATAAAAAATACCTTCAAAAATCCGGAGCCTAAAGCCCCATCCTAATCCCTTTCCCATGCAACTATTCAAATGCGATCATTGCAATCATCCAATATATTTTGACAGTGCATATTGCAACAATTGCGGGTCAACATTGGGTTTTTTCCCGGAGAAGATGGAAATGTTGGCTTTAAAGGTTCCGAATGAAGGGAGCTTTATCAGTCATGCCTACGCCATTTCCCTAAACTTTTGCTCCAATTATTCCCACGATGTCTGCAATTGGTTGATTCCAGCAGATCAAACCAACCCATTTTGTCCTGCCTGTCAGCTTAATGGTATCATTCCCAACCTTTCCAAAGCCGAATATCGGGAGCGATGGAAGGTTATCGAACAGGCTAAACACAGGTTAGTCTATGCCATCCTGAGGTGGGAGCTTCCCCTGATCAGCAAATCCCAGGATTGGGATAAAGGATTGATTTTTAATTTCAAATCTGACGATCATATGCCTCCCGGCAGCCGGGTTTTGACAGGCCATGCCGATGGGGTGATTACGATGAATATTGCGGAAGCCAACGATGTGGAACGGGAAATGGCCAAAAAAGAAATGGAGGAAGTCTATCGTACCGTGTTAGGACATCTCAGGCATGAGGTCGGACACTATTATTGGGAACGCCTTATTATGCAATCAGCTTATCTGGCAGAATTCAGACAACTATTCGGAGATGAGCGGGAAAGCTATCAATCAGCCCTGGAGAATCATTATCAAAACGGTGCTCCCGCTGATTGGAAAAAAAATTTTATTAGCTCCTACGCCACTATGCATCCATGGGAAGATTGGGCGGAAACTTGGGCCCATTACCTCCATATTGTAGATACACTGGAGACTGCCTACAGTTTTGGAACAAAAATATCCCCGAGGATGCAACAGTCTGGAGAGTATCTTAGCAGCGATGTGGATGAAAATGCCTATTACTGTAAAAATTTCAACAAGATAATTGCCATGTGGATGCCTTTGTCTATCGCTCTCAACAGCTTAAACCGAAGTATGGGTTCCAAGGACATTTATCCTTTTGTGATAAATCCTTCCGTTATCAAAAAATTGAGCTTTGTTCATCAAGTTATTCATAGCCATTCCAGTGATTAGCCTGATAAAAAATTTCAACGGAGTTTTTCATTGTTTTTATGTCGGTCCTTGTCCCGAATATTCTTCTTTTCAAAATTCTTCTCCAAGGCATCTGTTAAGTCCACGCCTGTCTGATTGGCCAGACAAATCAATACCCAAAGTACATCCGCCATTTCATCGGCCAGGTCCTTGTCTTTGTCACTTTCTTTGAAAGACTGCTCCCCATATTTACGGGACATGATACGGGCCACTTCGCCGACTTCTTCAGTGAGGATAGCCATATTGGTCAATTCACTGAAATACCGGACACCAGTTGTTTGAATCCATTTGTCCACCTGCTGCTGTGCTTCTGCTATGGTCATTGGTGATTTGTTTATAGTTGAATATATGGGGGCAATTTAGCTTACCCGTTTTCCTTGTACTAAATGAATTTCCTTTTCCACCGCCTTAGGGATATCATCGGCATAATGGCTTACATAAACTAAACCCATGGGTGTGTGGGCACAAACAGAATCCACGATCAGCTTAAAACGTTGACGCTGCTCGTCGTCCATTCCCTGTGCCGCTTCGTCAAGGATCAATAAGGCCGGTCTTTTGATTAACGCACGGGCAAGTAGGCAGAAACGCTGCTCTTCTAGCGATACCTGTGCCAGTCTCAGGGCAGCAATATGGGGTATTTCCAGTGCATTTAGCCATTTTTTGGCAAGTGTTTCCTCTGCCTCTGTAGTTTTACGGAATAAGCCAACGGTATCAAAAAGCCCCGAAAGAACAATTTTAAGACAGGTTTGGTTTTTGGGAAAATACCTTCCCAATTCGGGAGAAACAAATCCCACCGGACGCTTAATATCCCAAATACTTTCCCCCGTGCCTCTCTTTCTGTCGAAAAGCGAAAAGTCATTGGCATAGGCTTGGGGATTTTCTCCCAAAAGCAAACTTACCAAGGTAGATTTTCCAGCTCCGTTATGACCTTTTAGTGCCCATCTCTCTCCCGGTTTTACTTCCCAATTCAGGTTGTCCAAAAGCATCTTTTCTCCATAGGAGATATTCACTCCTATCATTTGAATAAGGTTTCTATAGGGCACTGTAGGATAATTTTTCAGTAAGGATAGCAGTTCCTTGGATATTAGTTGCGACGAAGGGATAGAAGTCCATTCAACCTGTTCTGTTCGGGAGATGGGGAAAAGTTTCCCGTGTTTCAACTGCCCGACATGGGTGATGGAGTTAGGTATTTCTCCTATGGATGTAGTCATAACCACCTGAATTCCTGAATCAATGATGGTTTTCAATATACCGCCAAATTTCATCCGGGTTTCCTGATCCAGGCCCGTAAGGGGACGGTCCATTAGAAATAAAAGCGGGTTTTTCAGCAGGGCGGCAGCAATTGCCAATCGGCGTGTCTCACCATTGGATAGCTTTATCAGTGATTTGTCGGCTAGCGGTCCCAGATCCATGGTTTTCAGGACCCTCTCTACATTCCAGTGCCCCTTTATACCCGCATCCGCCTCCTTTAGGTAGTCGATGACCGTTGCTGCGGCTTCGGAGTCTGCACTGTTGAAGCGCTGTTGATAATAGAAATCCTGTACATTGGACTTATTGCGAAAAGTGTACGTTTGGGAAACAAAGGCAATCAGGTCTCGAAAGCTATTAACTTTCCCTACCTGTCGTTGTTTCTCTTGATAAGCTTCCGCAAAGGTACGTTCTACATTACCTTTAGTGATGGAAGTGCGGCCAAGTAGGGTTTCCAAAAAGGTGGTTTTTTCCAAGCCGGAGGAGGCGATGATCGCCCAGTTTTCTCCAGAAAGCATTTTAAAATCCAAATCCTGAAATATAGTTTGTCCGTTTTTTAGGACAGTCGCATGGGATAGTTTTAAAAAGGCATTGGGTTCACTCATTATTACAAGTTTATTTGGAAGAGGTTATACTCATTGAATCCCATGATCCCCAACTTCATATTTTGTTTTTAGAATCTATAATGATCGTTACCGGACCGTCATTGACAAGGGATACCTGCATGTTTGCGCCAAACTCACCAGTCTGGATGTGTTTGCCCAAGTCTTCACCAAGCTGCTGGATGGTCGCTTCGTATAGGGGGATTGCAACTTCCGGTTTAGCAGCTTTTATGTAAGATGGACGGTTCCCTTTTTTGGTGCTCGCATGTAGCGTAAATTGACTGATAAGCAAGATATCCCCACCTATATCCATTATACTCCTATTCATAATGCCATTTTCATCCGGAAATATCCGAAGTTGTACAATTTTCTTAGAAAGCCACTGTATATCTTCTTGAATATCGGCATCCTCAATTCCGAGAAGAATCAACACTCCTATTCCTATCCTGCCTTTAACCTGTCCGGCAATGCTTACCGAAGATTCACTTACCCGTTGTATAACTGCAATCATGAAAAAATATTAAAGCATTTCCAGGTTCACGATGGTTTGGACATTTTTATCACTGGGACTAAGGGCAGAGCGGAGCATGGCTTTTGCCACCTGATGGTCATATATGGGTTTGTATTTTTTCATAATACCCAAAAAGGTAACGACCTGCATGGCTATTTTGCCTATCTCTTCCCCCAAGCGGGTTTTCCCACGATTTCCTAATAAGACAGAGGGTTGAAAGATCCCCAAATAATCAAAGGGAATCAGCTTGAGATCTTCTTCCACTTCTCCCTTTACTTTATTATAGAATATAGATGAGCGGGGATCGGCTCCCAATGCACTCACGTACAAAAATTTGGTCGCCCCCTGTTGAAGGCTCCAATTCGCAAAGTCCACCACATAATCATGGTCTATCTGGCGAAATTTTTCTTTGGAACCAGCGTCTTTGATGGTAGTTCCCAAGGAACAGAATGCATGGATTTCAACATGCTTACCATCTAACCCCTGGATAAGGGCGTGATAATCTCCTCCACGGTTTTGATCCCGGATTTTCTCTGTCAAATGAAGTAGATGCAGCTTATCAAAATCCACCTTTAGCTGTATCAGCTTGTGGTGCTTCAACGCAAGCTCACGCCTTCCTAGCGAAATGACATAAGAATAGGAGGGTTCCTGGAAAAGCTGATGCAATATTTGCATGCCCACCAACCCAGAAGCACCCGAAACGAAGGCTATTTTTTGGTTCATAGTTGTAAATCAGATTGTTCGCTTTCCCAAAAAAGAAACTGCTCGATATCTGTTTGAAGACTTTTATATATGCCAAGTAACACAGACAAATCGTCTACATATCCCACAAAGGGTATGAAATCCGGAACCAAATCCAGGGGAAGCGCAAAATATAAAAGTCCGAGAACCAACAACCCCAAAGATCGGTTGGATAATCCTTTATATCGGCCCTTAACATGGGCCGTAAGCATCCGGATAAATATGTCCAACTGCTTTCTTACAGCCACTACAGCCGGACTGTCTATAAGCTGATGAACTTTCACCGTAACTTGCTGAAGTAGGCTTTTGAGTTTAACCTGGGATGCGGCTATCTCTTGGGCCTTTTTGTAATATAGGGCCTTCGCCTGATGAAGGACTTGTTGGTACTCTGATTTTAGTTTCATGGTAATGGGATTAAAAATAGACCCTTATTTCTGATTTTACATTTTTTCTGGCTTGGGCCAGGGTGTCATTTTGTTGCTCCATGGAAAGATGGAAGATGCGCTTTGCCAAATCCAAACCTACTGCCTCCTTATTCAGGTCTTGATAGGCACGGTTTATTATCGTAATGACCTGTTCCACGGCATTCCGGATACTTTCCCAAGTTTCGTCCGAGAAGTAGATTTGTTGGGAAAGGTTATGGTTAAACTCTTCCCTTACTTCCGCAATCAGCTGCATGTGAAGTTCAGTTGCGCTCAATCCCCCCTGATTGATTCTCCGCACCAAGGAATTTGGTGTAATTCGTTCCAACAAAAGGCAGAGGCGCTCACCCGCTTGAAGCCGGATTGGCAGAATTACTTCGGTATTTTTGGTTTTCAGTTCCAAGTGCTTTTGACTCCATTCTTTCTTCAAAAATGATACCGTGATGATGTACATCCCATAAATAACTAGGCCCGCCGGTAAAATGATTTTCAGAAGGTCAACAATGTATTCCATAAGTCTGATGAATTTTGGTCCGAATATCTTAAATATACGCTAGGAAAGCTATGTGCTTTCCATTTTTCTAAGTTAAGTTTGAACCATTAAACGAAGAAAAGTATTTTGTTGACATGTTAAATCCCATAACTATTACTTCAAAGGCACTGGAGGAAATAAAAAATATCCTGACCAGCAAAAATATTCCTGAGGGCTATGCGCTGCGTATTGGGGTAAAGGGCGGCGGATGTGGTGGTGTTTCGTACGCATTGGGCTTTGACATGCCTAAGCCTGAGGATCAGGTTTTTCCCTGGGAGGGAATCCAACTGCTGATCGAAAAGAGGCACGTCATGTTTTTGATGGGGATGCAAATTGATTTTTATGAAGGAAACGATGCCCGGGGATTTACCTTTGTAAATACAGCCCTTCCCAAAAGGCATGATGTTTAGGAGGTGGCAGCGTTTTACTTTAATTTTAATTCCGCAAACCTGCCAGGTTTCACCCATGTTATTTGCTACCTAGCTGATTATCAGAAAACCTGCCAGGTTTTCTGATAATCAGCTAGTTACTGGAACGTACCGTTGATTTAGGTTAAAAATAAACTTTAAACTTCCAGCATCGACTATATTTTAAACCAACCCCTCAAAACCGTATTTGACATTGGACCAAAAGCTGTCAAGGGCGATGATACGGGGTTTGAAGAAGGAAATAATGGCCGGCCAGTCGGCTTCGTCCATGACATTCACGCCTTCAAGCCTCATCTCTACTACCGAAACGGTCTTTCCAAATTCGTCCAAACTTAGCAATTTCCACTCCCAAGGCTCTTTCGTTTCCAGCTCCAGCAATTTTTTGAATTGCTCAAACTGGCCAAACAGCAGTTCCTGAATATCCTGATCCGGGTGGGTGATTTCCATGCCAATAGAAGCAAAATCCCGTTCAGCCCGCATCCTGAAAAAAATACTTTTGATACCTGTTTTATAGTTTTGCCAAGAGATGCGCCCGCCCTCGGCTGACGGAACGGGCTTCATATATCCTCCAAATGCCGTCCAAAATTCCTGTTTGGTTTTACTTTCCTGAGCTTTTGAATACATGATTACTGCTGAGAAGCCTCATAATCGTCTGGATAGGTGACCTCTACTACCGAATAATTCACTACCCCTCCCAGGGCTGGATTATGTTTTTTGATGACAATTTGAACCGCTAACAGGTCAGGGTATGTCTTCAAAATATCCTGGATCATCAAATGCGCCAGATGTTCCAGCAATTTAACAGGCTCCTGCATATGGGATTTTGCAATTTGATATACCTTATAGTAGTCCACCGTAGACTTGAGGTCATCATTCAGCATGGCTTGCTGGAAGTCCGTCTCCACATGTATGTCTACTGTGAATCGGTTACCCAATTTTTTTTCTTCTGAAAACACGCCATGATAGGCGTGAAATTCAATCCCTTCCAGTGATACCCTTCCCATTAATCAAACTGGTCAAAAAAGGATCCTGTATTTCTTTCATTAGGCTTATTTGAAGTTTCTTCCTTTTCGATTGGATTCGTTGCTTCAGGTTCCCTGGAATAAGGTGGTTCCGGCTTCTCCTCGATACCACTTTCCTCATTGATTTCAGGAAAAGATTCTGCTTCCTTGCTTAAACTGGAAGAAGGCTGTTCTGCGGATGGCAGACTGGGAGTGCCTTGGTAATTTCCTCTCCTTTGAAGCTCCTTTACCCTTTGAGTGTGGATGGAAAGGTCAATTTTTTGAAATTCATCCTGATTTTGCCTGACATTTTCCAGGGTATCGTTGGCCAAATTTTTAATGTTTTTGAGAATGCTTTCCCGCTGATTGACCAGAAACGAGTAACTGTCTACTAGCGATCTTACTTCGTCTTTCAGGTCCTCGATGATTTCCCGGGATTGATTTTCCGCCTGCTCCAGTAAATTACGGGCCTTGCCCTTGGAATCAGATTCCATCAGATCTGCATTCATCTGAGCTTCCTTGAGTATCAGATCCGCTGTTTTATTGGCATGCTCTATTATACTTGCGCCCGTGTCTTCTGCAGTCTTTAGCGTCTTGAAGAGCGAGTCTTCGATTTCCCGCAATTTCCGTGATTCTTTATCAGCCTGCTCATACTTCATTTGGAGCATGTTTTTTTCCTCCATCACTTTTTCCCATTCCTGGGAGAGGTAGATTAAAAAGGAAGAAACTTCATCTTTGTCGTAGCCCCGGATTTGTTTTTCGAAGGTTTTCTGACGAATGTCTAAAGGGGTAATTTTCATGTGATTATTATTTGTTTTTTAATTGCCACATGGAATCTCGCATGTTTTATAATCATCCCTCTGTTTGGCGCCTGCGTCATGCTCGATTTCATATAGCTAAAATTCTAAATCCCAAATTGATACAGTCCGGTCGTCGCTGCAGGCAATGATGTGTTGCCTGTGGTGACTCCAGATTACTTTGTTAATGGAGGTACCGTGACCTGCGTGCCTACCCTTATCGATTACTTTTAAGAGTTGATAGGTATGGGCATCCCAAATTTTGATGGATTTGTCCATGCTACAAGTTACAAAATATTTGCCATCCTCCCGAAAGGTAAGAAAATTAATGGCATACATGTGCGCCACGATACGTTCTGATTGCTCATAGGTGTGAGCGTCCCAAATACTCAGAGTAGCATCCCTTCCTCCACTGATCAGTACCCTTCCATCTGGAGAATACTCCAAGGCAAACACCGAGTTAGTATGGGCTTCCAGCCGGGTAATAGGGAGAAGGCCATCTGTGTGTAGTATGGTTACCGAGTTATCACTACTGCCAACAGCCACCTGATCCCCCTTCGGATTAAAGGCCAGAACTCGAAGAGACGAATCACTGAGTTTGATGTGCTTTAGAGGTGATCTTTCCCTAATGTCTATTACCAGAAGCACTCCATCCCCGGTAGCAACATAGAGTAGATCTCCTTGTACTTTAATGTCAAAAATGGCACTAGAGGTAAGCTTAAGGGACCACAGTTCCTCTTTGTTGGCGAGGTCTATGACATGTATTCCTTCAAAATTATGGCCTATAAATAAAAGATTGCGAAGAGGGTCGACGGCTAGGGCATATACGGAATTCGGCAAATTGGCCAACAGCTTTCCGTCCTTGGGCTGATCGAGATCCCATTCCACTACCATCCCATCGCCGGCTCCTGTATAAAAATACTGCGGATCACTTCCTTCAGTCAGGGCAAAAATAGAGTGATTGTGTCCAGTGAGGGAATGAAGTTTATTAACTTGAATTTTTGCCATATATTGCAATTAATATAATCACCTCCACCTCCGTCATTCGCATGCAAACAAAATTAGAAAAAATAAGTCCGTTATCAGCTATTGCCGTTAATAATATTCATTTACAACACCATAATGAGTTGGATTTTTTGAGTTTTAGAGAAAAATTGTCCTACTCAAATATAAGCCATCCGCATAAAAAAATAGAGTGGAAGGGAGCAAGGTTAGCGATAAAGGCTGCACTGGAACTGATTCAGCTTCCCTATCCGGGCTTCTACAAAGATTCTCACGGGAAATCCTATCCCATGGATGGTTACGGATATGTTTCGCTCACGCACAGTTATGACATAGCCGCCGCCATATTTCATAAAGAAATGCCAGTTGGCATTGATTTGGAGAAAATTAGGGAAAAGGCAGTACCCCTTGGACCAAAGTATTTAGATCCTTCGGAACAGGAGTTTTTGGATAATGATGTTTTGATGCATACCATCGCTTGGTCTGCAAAGGAAAGTATCTTTAAATGTCAGGGAAGAAAGGGGATAAGTTTGAGGCAAAATATATTGTTGCAACCATTCTCTTCCCAAGATCGGGAAATCAAAGGAAGGATTTATGCAACCGGCAGTTCCGATCACCATTACCTTGTTCGGGTAATTCGGGAAGGGGATATGATTTTGACCTATACCATTTGGTAAAATTGAAAAGATCTTCTCAAATACTGGGAATTTTTAGCTAACTTATTGGCGAATTTGGAGAGTAAAAATACTAGACGAAAGGTTGTAATGGGTAGATCAATTCTGTTTTTCGGTAAACTGATCCTATTGGGGTGGATGGGGCTAGCTGATGCTTTAGGACAGCGCATATCTAACATTGAGCTAACAGATGCGGTAAGCGGTGAAAACTTTTCATGGGAGCAACATCGCTCTGCGAAAGGTGTGGTCTTGATTTTTTCGAGCATTACCTGTCCGTTTTCTAAACTTTATGAAGATAGGATAACTGCTCTCAATGATGAGTTTTCTCCACTAGGAGTAGTATTTGCGCTGGTAAACCCACATGTATTCCTTGGGACTTCAGAAAGTCAGGAAACCATGGCGAGAGTTGCAAAGGAAAGGGGATATGCGATGCCCTATTTAATGGATACGCAGCAATCACTAGCTACCTATTTACAGGTGACAAAAATCCCAGAAGCAGTAGTCATCACCCAAGGTCCGACTGGCTATGCTGTGGTGTACAAAGGAGCAATAGACAATAACCCACAATCCCCCGAAAGTGCCCAGATGAAATACTTGGAAAATGCGCTGACGAATTTGCTTGCACGAAAAAGTCCAAGTCCCGCCTCCACCCGTGCGGTAGGGTGTAATATTCGGCAGCTGCGATAAATTTCTAGTCTATTTCAATGCTGCGTTTTCTAAAAAAAAATAAAGAACTTATCGGTCTAGAATATCCATCAGCTCCTCCACTTCCTGCTTTTTATCCAATTCACCAATCTTGTCAAAGGCATAAATGAGATTTCGAAGAGTTCTTTTCATGATGACTTCATTCTCGCAAGGTTCAAAAAACTCGTCCTTAGGCTCCAGTTTTAAGTGTTCCAGGTAGTTGTGAATATCCTGCCGGGAAAAGATCAACCCTTTGTTAAACGCATTAATATATACGGTTAAGTTGTCTGATTTGTAGGTCAAGACAAACAAATTCGGGAGGTTTACTCCATAAATGGGTAATCCAAGCTTCCTGGCTACCAATAAATAAACGGCACATAGGCTGATCGGATTCCCCCTTTTTGAATCCAGCACATTACTCAACATACTGTTGCCCGGTGAATGAAAATTTTTAGTGTTTGCGGCAAATTTAAGGTCATTAAAAAGCACACTGTTTATGGTTCGGATTTTTTCGTAGGGAGGGGCATCGTTTTTGAAAGATGTCCAGACTTCAAAATAGATCTGATGCATGGTCGCATTAAGCTGATCAAAATCCAAATCAGGATACTGATAGGTATTTATGATCCATAACCCTGTCAACAAGTCCTGCTCTGATGACTGTTTCCATTCAGTAAGTCGCTCCTTGAGAAGAGAAAACTGAAGCTCATGTACCAGATCCTCGATCTCTTTCTGAATATCCGGGTTGAAACTGTTTTCCCAAGTTTGTTCCAAAAAAGGAATAATTTGACTTCCCAAAGAAATGATCCTATCCCTGACATGTTCTTTGACCTCCTTATCGGTGTCATCCAGCAGGGATACCAAGGCTTTCAGTTCGTTTTCATTTATATCCATAAGCGGTAGATTAAATTCCTACAGCGATTCGATTTCTTCTTTATAGGCTTTTACAGCCCTAAACAGCCCAGAAGCAATGTAGGTTTGGCCGTCCTTGCTATTCAAATACCTTTCTTCATTTGCGTTGGATAGGAATCCTACTTCAACCAATACGCTGGGCATGCTTGTGGTCCAAAGAACATAAAAGGGTGCCTGCTTCACTCCCCTGCTGCTACGGTTTACCCGGGTAACAAAATCATTTTCGATTTTTTCCGCGAGGGAGAGGCTATTGGCGAAATAGGCCTTTTGCATGAGATTAAACATCATGTAGGACTCCGGAGATTTAGGGTCAAACCCTTCATAATTTTCCTCATAGTCATCCTCCAATAAGATCACGGCGTTTTCACGTTTTACAATTTCAAAATTGGCATTGAAGTTTTTGTTCCCCATGACAAACGTTTCGGTACCATAAACACCCCCGGTAGTGGTTGCGTTGCAATGTATTGAAATGAAAAGATCAGCTCTGTTGCGATTGGCGATGCTCGCACGTTCTTTCAGCTCAATAAAAGTATCTGACTTTCGGGTATAAATCACTTCTACTTCTGGCATCAATTCCTCGATGTACTGACCCAACTTTAAAGCCAAAGAAAGGGCCACGTCCTTTTCCCGGGAGGTTTTACCTACCGTGCCGGGGTCCTTTCCTCCGTGCCCCGCATCTATGACTACCCGTCTTAATTTAAACTCCGAGGCCCGTTCTCCCGTCGGTAAAAAACCTGTCATGATTAGGGAAAAAGTAAGTAGGGAAATTATAAGAATATTTTTAGCTCTCCTTCGTTTCATAAACTGTTAATAAGATTAACTTTACGCAAAATTTGTAAATTTTTGAAGCAAACAGAAATAATCGGTGCATTATATTAAGCTCGTTTTTCTTTCCATTTCCTTGCTCCTCTTTTTCCATAAGCCCGTTTCCGGCCAAGAGCCGGCAACCAGGCCTTCGGAAAGAGTTCTAATTGCCCCTGATACCTTGATCAACCCGCTGGTTTTTCCGGACACTACCATTATAGCTCTTCCAGATAGTATATTAAACGTAGATGATCTCATTTTAGCCGAAGATAGTGCAAAAGTTCAACAGGTAGGTGATATTGTAACCATTATCAATTATTTTGCCGAAGATAGCATTGTGTCGGATTTTACGGCCAATAAAGTTTTTTTGTACAAAGAAGCTTGGTTTGAATATGGAGAAATCAGACTGGATGCGGATTACATTGTTATCGATTGGGAAAAAAGCGAACTGTTTGCTTCAGGTCTAAAAGACACGACCGGCGTAATCCAGGGAACTCCCATGTTCAAGGAAGGGCAAAGTATATACGAAATCCGCAAAGACATGCGGTATAATTTCAAAACCAGCAAAGCCATCATCACTGATGTGGTTACCCAGCAGGACGAAGGCCTGCTTCGTGGAGAAACAGTAAAAAAGGGAAGGGATGGAAGCATCTACCTGAATAAAGGGTTTTATACCACCTGTGACTTGGTGGAGCCGCATTGGCATATTTCTTCTTCCAAGATCAAATCCATTCGGGGAAAGCAAGTCGTGTCAGGACCGTTTAATTTATATTTCAACGGCATTCCAACTCCGCTAGGGCTACCCTTTGGGATAATTCCAGATACCCCTGAGGAGAAAGTCTCAGGAATCATTTTCCCTTCCTACGGGCAGGAGCAAATAAGGGGGTTTTTCCTTAGGGATTTTGGCTATTATTTCGCCCTCAATGACTATATCCACACCAAAGTAACGGGGGAAGTCTATTCACTGGGGGGCTATGGTGCCAAGACCGCCTCCGTATATAATAAGCGGTATCGGTACAAAGGAGGTTTCAACATCGATTATCAGAAATTTCAAAGTCCGGAGACGGCTGAGGTACCACTCGAATATGACGCATTCTGGCTTCGCTGGAACCATACCCCGGAATCAAGGGGGAATTCACGTTTTTCCGCCTCTGCCAACTTCGGTACCAAGTCCTACAATGACAATGTATTGCAGCAGCAAAATTTTCAGCAAAACATGTCTTCCGACTTTTCTTCTAATATCTCTTACAGCAAAACCTTTACCGGCACACCATTCAGCATGTCAGCCAATCTGCGGCATTCTCAAAATCAGGTCACGGATGAGGTAAATCTACTTCTACCTGATATCGCAATCAACATGAACCGGCAGAATCCCTTTCGCAATATAAAGTTTGAGCCCCTTAAAACGCTAAACATTGCCTGGAACTTCAATGCCCAAAACTCCATCAACAACCGTGTCACCAATGAATTTGGTGTGGACCCAACGTTATTGCAGAGCCAGTTGGAGGAGTTTAACCAGCCTGTAGCTCCGGATATTTTGCCATTTACCTTCGCCAATTTACCCCAACTCCTGCGAGAAGCGGATAACGGCTTCCGGCATACGGTTCCAATTTCTTCCAATTTCACCCTGTTTCGTTTTTTTACCGGTACTGCTTCCATGAATTTCACGGAACTGTGGTACCTGGACCGAATCAATTACTACTACAACCCCCAAGAAGCCCGGCTTGACCGAATCCTAGAACCGGGATTTAACCGGGTGGGGTATTACAATGCGTCTTTTAACATGGCGACCAATATCTATGGGTTTTATACCTTTGGTAAAGGATCCAAGGTAGAAGCTATCCGCCATCATATACAGCCGACCTTTGGATTTAACTCCACTCCGGATTTTTCGGATCCCCGATTTGGATTTTATCAAGAAGTCCAGGTAGACGATACCGGGAGGACACAGCGAATCTCCCGCTATCAAAATTTCATTTACGGAGGAGCACCGCTCGGGGAATCAAAGGCACTAAGTATAAATATTCGGAATGTGTTGGAAGCCAAAGTAAGGTCTGAAAGTGATACTGCGGAAGTTCAGACCAAAAAGGTGCCCCTACTTCAATCATTCAACATTCAAACAAACTATAACTTTGTCGCTGATTCCTTTCAGCTGGCCCCGATTAACTTCACAACTAGGACATCCATGTTTGAAAACAGGGTATCTGTCAACGTTACCGCAAGCTTGGATCCCTATGCCACCGGCACCTACAAGGTACGAGAGCAAGAAACGGTGGCCAGGATAAACGATTTTGCTTTTCGGCGTGGGCAGGGGATTGGCACACTTAGAAATGCCACACTCAATCTTAACGGAAGCATCAATCCAAGTAAAACTGAAAAATCTCCCGGCGAGGTGAGGGATGAACTAACCAATGATTTCCTTGATCAGGGAGGCCAGTTGAATGAATTTGTGGAAAATGAAATTGATCGGATTGCCAATGATCCCAGTCAATACATTGACTGGTCCATTCCGTGGAACATGACCTTCGGATACAACCTAGCCTACAGAAAAGCCCCCAATGGAACCACCAGTGTAACCCAAGCGATCAATATATCCGGAGACTTGAGTCTCTCAGACAAATGGAAAATTAACTTTAACTCCGGGTTTGACGTGGCTGCTAAAAACATTACACAGACCATGATAGGTATAGCCCGGGACCTGCATTGCTGGCAGATGAATGTCAACTGGGTACCGTTTGGGCGATTTACAAGCTATAACATCGATATCCGGGTAAAGTCAAATATTCTGAGGGATTTAAAAGTATCGCGGCGAAGGTCCTTCTTTGACAGCTTTTAGTCAGAGTTAGGTGCGGACTTATTTTTTGTGTTAAACCAAAGACCGCTCTATGGGCATGGTCATGCAGCGTGGTCCGCCTAGCCCTCTTGACAGTTCGGAAGAAGGTATATCCAAGACTTCAACGCCAACATCCCTTAATGCCCGGTTGGTATGTTTGTTTCGGCTATAGGAGATCACCCGTCTCGGCCCTATGGTCAGCACATTAGCCCCGTCAAACCACTGTTCCCGAAGTGCATAATCCGGATTACCATTGCCCGTATGGATAATCTGGAGATGGGAAATTTCTTTTTGAAGAATAGTTGCCAACGAGTCTGACAATATCGTTTTTTTTACATGAACCTGATCATTATCATGTGCTTTAAAGGTATAGACGGCCGTTTGTACTACAGCATCTAACGCATCCGGGTAAGTAAGAATGAGATTTTCATCCAGAATGGTAAAAACGGTATCCAAGTGCATAAAATTTCGCTTTTTGGGCAGCTGCACCATGTAAACCCTTTCAATGGTGCCTTCAGAAATCACCCGCTTGGCCAAATGATAAATGGCTTTCTCATCTGTTCTCTCGGAATGCCCCACGGCAATGGCTTTTTCGGATAAAATGATTACATCCCCCCCTTCTATACTGGGAGGATTGCTGTGGCTCTCCAACGGATAGACCGTATGAATTTGATCACGAAAGATCCCGTGATTTTCAAAGACGCTGCGGACCATATTTGCCTCCCGCTGCCGTTCCTCCATCTTCATGCTCGAAAACATCACCCCCCCTGGAGTGACTGCAGCGGTATCGCGTTGAAAATATAAGTTGGGACTTGGGGGAATCAAATAAGCAAAGTCCATCAACTCTTCCAACTGCAATCCCTCCATTTTCCTTTTGGCCTCATGGACCTTTAGACCTGCGATCAATGCCGTGGCACATTCTGAGGTTGAGAGCTTTTCCATCAGGTCATCTACCAAATGTCCCAGGCGGTATTTTTGTAAAGCTTCTGACAGGAGCTGCCGAAGCAATGTCTTGTTTGTCAGAATTTCCATTAGAAGTTCATGAAACAAATACACTTTAGCCCCGGTAGCTTGTATCAATAGACTACGGAAATAGTCATGCTCCTTTTGCATCTCCTCCAGATACGGCACGTCTTCAAAGAGAAGCAGGTGTTTATTGTAGGGAGTAAGCCGATCTATTTCTTTTCCCGGTCTGTGCATCAATACAGATTTCAGTGTGCCGTACTCAGAGTTTATTCGAAGGTCTGTCATCAATTATAGTTTGATATTTTGCGCAAAAAGTTATTTGTACCCGTAATTTCGTAAAAAGTGGACAATTTTATCATTTAATTTTTAAATTTAGGAGAAGTCATGGCAAATCTAACCTAATGGTTTTTAAAAATTGTGGAATTTGTGATTTGAAATACAAATAGAAATATTTGAATTACATTAAATATTATTTAAAAATATTGTTTAGTTTTGAAAAATCTTTTTTAAAAAAATGGACAAATGGAAATTTAGCCCTTACTTTCAACTTTTTTGCATGATTGTTTTTGGGGCCTGTACTGCGGAATACGAGTTACCTCTGCAGGCAGACGGGAATTTAAGCTTTCAGATAACCGAAAGCTATGTGGGGAATGAGCGTAGCCGAAAACTGGAGACACCTGTCCAAGGTGTCAGCCATGTCGTGTTAACTATTTTGAATGAGGACGGTACGCCAACTGCAGTTGACGGAAAGAGTCTCCCCACTTTGACATTTGGAGAGGAACTGATGATAGAGGATATCAGGCTTCCAGCCGGCTCGTATCAACTTTCCACATTCTATCTTACAGATAGCAGTGGTAATATCCTCTATGCTACACCCTTGGAGGGATCTGATTTTGGTGAATACCTCTCTGAGCCCCTGCCGATTTCCTTTGAAATCAGTACGAATGGAACCGAATCCCTTGGTCTGGAAATAATTTCCACCGCGGCGCAAAAGCCCGAATCCTTTGGATTTGAGGCGGGTATGGCAGGTTTTAGGGAGACATTTTACTTTTTTATGTCTGTAGTTCGGGAGATGGTGGATGAGTATATGGAGTTCCTTCCAGCGGAGTTGACGATCAGTAATGGGCCCTATTCTCAAACTCAATATCTTACCGGTAAGCTAAATCGAATAGTACTGCCTAAAGAGCCTGGGATTTTTGAGTTTCTTGTTGAATATGGACCATACTTTTCTTTTGAACAAAGTTTTTCAACAGATAGCCTCAGTCAATTTTCCACAACCCCGCTAATTATCGAACTTACAAAGAACCCATATGTTGGAGGCCCTTTTAATGGAAGGCTAGAGATATCTACTCAGTCTGAAGTAGATTCCTTTGCTCAATTTGGTTACGAAAGTATTTTCGGTTCATTGATCCTCCGCCAAACTGATCAAGATATCGATGACCCAATCACAGATCTAAGCGGACTAAAAACCGTTAACTATATTAATGGAAGTTTGGTGATTGCAGACAATCCACTTCTCCAGACACTGAATGGATTAGATTCCATTAATGTAATAACCGGAAGTTTGATTATCCAAAATAACATTTCGCTGGAAACCTGTACACCTATTATTGGATTATCTGAATTGAAAGAATTAAAACTGATTGGTAATCCAAGCCTATCAAATTTTGATGGTTTTCAGACCTCCGCCCCTACTGTAAAATCGTTATTCATTGAGCAAATGGAGCATTTTGAATCGTTACAGGATTTAGGGGAGTTTCATACGCTAAGTGAGGTCTCTATCATTGGAAACCCGAATTTGCATCAGCTAAATTTTATATTTCCAGAATCTGTGCGGATAGGGGCTGTAATAGTAGAAGACAACCTCTCCTTAAGGAATTTTGGGGGAATGGACGGTGGTGCTTTTCATCAAATCTCTGCTCTCCTTTTGAAGAATAATCCCAAACTTGCCCATTTAAATGGATTACTCACAGAAGAAGGAAAAGTGAGCAGTACTTTTGCACTCAATGGAAATTCCACCCTGGAATCATTCGCTCCAATCAAGTTCGATACCTATGTCAATACTGTAGAGGTACATGACAACGAATCCTTACTCGATTTGAACCCGATGGAAGGAATTTATATGGTGGCTAAATATATTTCGGTTGTAAATAATCCCCGAATTACGAGCCTAAAAGGTCTTAACCTGATGAGTCTTATCCATTATTCGTATCCTGGTCTAGCCGACCCTCCGTTTTTAATCCGAATTGCCGATAATAAATCCCTTACGGATTTTTGTCCCATGTCTAAGGAAATACGGCGACATGACAGACAGAAATGGGTTCAAATTTCGGGTAACGCCTTTAACCCATCCCATTCTGATCTTTTAAATGGAGTGTGTAAGCAATGAAAAATCTACTGATTTGCACCCGCATATTGCATCTGATTTTTTTGTTAAGTTTCGGTGTACTCATGGTTAATTGTGAGGAGGTTGAATCTCCAAATCCAATAACCCAGCCAACTCCTACTCCTACACCAGATCCGGATCCGGAACCAGATCCTGAAGAACCAGCACTGGAGCTGAAAGTCCCAGCTGTTGTCATCCGGATCAATCGACAGGTTGACGCCAACTTGCGGATAAGTGGGATAAAGGAAGCAGTCATTACCATTCGCAAAGATGATGGAACATTAACTGAGTATGAGATGAAGAGAATCCAAGTAGAAGAACAGGATGGCTATTACCTGACTGAAAAGATTTTTCTCCCTGAGGGCTCCTATGAAGTAGTAGCCTTTTACATCTTGGGAGAAGGGAACGCCGTCATGGAAGCTACGCCTCAAAAGACATCATCCCTAAGCGAAGATCCAGCACTGTCCCTTCCAATCCCTTTTGAAATAGTCCCCATAGCATCCGATGCGGAAGACGAACCCGTATCACAGCTTCCCATGAATGCCATCTCTGTCGAGGGGAAAAGTCCTAAAGATTTCGGCTTTCAGTCATTCAATATGGATGTAAAAAGTCCGGTTTCTTTCTATGTGACATTGGTTTCGGATGCACATTTGATGGATTTTATTTCTGGAACGCTACAAATCACCGCTAATGGAGAAATATTTGATCTCGATTTGATTGAAGGCATCAACCAAACTATGATACTTCCTTATGCGGACGAGTATACAGTCAAAGCATCTGCTTTTCTTTGGTTCGACTTCATCCAAACCTTTACGTTCGAAGAGTTACAGATTTTTAAAGATAATCCTTTATTGATAGAATTGGAGGAAAACCTCTGTATTGGAGGGAAATACGTTGGAAATGTAGTCTTGTCTTCTCAAACAGAGGTCAACAACTGGGTAAGATGGTGCTACGAAGGCATAGAAGGTAATCTTCATATTCAGGGTGGCAATTCCGAAGACCCGGTTGTGGACCTAACGTCACTTAGCGGATTAAAGGCTATTGAGGGACAGATTATTATCACCAATACCAACAAATTAGTAAACCTTGATGGTCTTAAAAATATTGCAAGCGCTGTAGAATCAGTCCAAATTTACAATAATCAGAATTTGGAACAGATTACAGGATTATCAGGAATTATCCCTAATCGTGCCGACATAATTATACAAAACAACCCATCGATGATAAGTTTGGATGGATTGGGTGGATTTACCGAACTTGGGAAATTTCAAGTGTATTCTAACCAATCCCTGAAAAATTTTCGAGGATTGGAAAACCTGAAAGAAGTAGATCAACTTACTATTAGCGCAAACAGCAGCCTCGAATCGTTCAACGGTTTATCCGGATTGCGTAAAATTGGTTCCCTCACAATCAATGACCAAATCCAAATTTCATCTTTCGAAGGATTCGGAGCCGGCGTAGAGCAAATAAATCGGCTTTCGATACACCATATGACTGATGTCAGGAATTTACATGGGTTGCTCGCTCCTTCGGGTAAAATTCTGTCTGAATTTGATTTGTTCGCTACCAGCCTTGTTAATCTAGATGGGTTAGCCTTGGCTGATGAAATGCTCGATATTAAAATCGATTTAAATGGTAGTCTCGATAAATTGACACAATTATCAAATGTCACCAAGGTTAGCAAAAAATTAACCATTAATAGTAACAGCCTGCGTTCCTTGGACGGGCTTCAGAATTTAGTTTTTGTCGGTGATGGGACCTTGCCAACTTTGGAAATTCGAAATAATCAAGATCTCATGGGCTTTTGTGCGCTAAAGAACCTCTTTGAGAATGGTGTTTACCATAAAGTACTAATACAGGGTAATTATTACAATCCAACGATAGAAAAGATAATATCCGGAGAATGTCAAGGTGATTATTGATAAAAATAAAAGTATGCGGAAGACAACTACAATCAAAATTCTTCCGTGAATACCGGAAGAATTTTGATGTGTGTTTTTTGTAGAATTTATTGTCAAAATTTACCTGAAACTTCGCTCACTTAAAGGAGAAATAAATTACCTTTCTTTTTCCAAATCCAGAATATCACGGATCTTATTCGCTTCTACCATCTCCTCGGTAAGGCCCTGATAGTCCTCCGCTGCGATCTTGTCCCTGAATTGCTGCATGTGTGAAATGTAGGAATCCATGGCTTCGAGTAGATTCTTCCTGTTTTCTATAAAAATCGGAGCCCACATAGCGGGCGAGCTTTTTGCCAATCTAACTGTGGATGCAAATCCACTGCCTGCCATATCGAAGATATGTCTTTCGTCTGCCGTCTTATCCAGCACCGTTTTGCCCAGCATAAAGGAGGTAACGTGCGAAAGGTGGGAAACAAAGGCCAAATGCAAGTCATGGTCTTTGGGATCCATGAAGCGAAGCTTCATATTCATCAGTTCAAAAAGCTCATAGGCCATACCTTTAAGGTGCACATCGGTCTTTTCCATCTCACAAATGATCATGACCTTACCGTCAAAAAGATTCAGCTCAGCAGCTTTTGGACCGGAGTTTTCGGTACCTGCAATGGGGTGAACGGCAAGGTAATTCGCCCGCTTGGGGTTATTGGCGACTTTCTCGCAGATCAGTTCCTTTGTCGATCCAAAGTCAAATACCAATGTACGATCACCCGTACTGGCCAGTGTTTCTTCCAAAAGCGAAGTGAGGGTGTCGACGGGCGTTGCCAGTACGACTACATCTGTGTCTGCATCAGGAGTTTCTTTGGCTTCACTGATCATTCCCAGTACCAGTGCCTGTTCCAAATGCTGCGGGTTTTGGTCGTAGCCAGTCAACACTAGGTCAGGCCTGCTCTTTTTCACCACCAAGGCAAATGATCCACCCAGCAACCCGAGTCCGACGATATGTATTTTTTTCATGTGTTTATAATTTAGTTTTTAACGGTCAGATGGAATCTCGCAACTATAATCATCCCACTGTGTGACGATCTCGTCATGCTCGATTTCATGTGTTTATAATTGGTTTTTAATGGTAACATAGCCCGTCCCGATCAGAATCGGGAGAATCTCGCATGTTTGTTATGGTCCCAATGTGTGACGTTTTCGTCATGCTCGATTTAATGGGATATATTGGTTATATATTCAATAGATATTTCATCATTTATTTGACTATCCTTCTTTTTGCTTCCAGAATTCTTTCTTCTGATACACACAGGGAAAAGCGGATATACCCCTCCCCCGCACTGCCGAAAATCATTCCGGGCGTCACGAAGATATGTTTTTCATAAAGGAGACGGTCCACCAGGTCCAAGGCATTGATCCCTTCAGGAACCTTGGTCCATACAAACATCCCGCCGGGCTGTTTTAGAATGGTTAAACCCATTGCTTCCGCCAACTGCCAAACCAATTCCCTCCGTCTTGCATAAACCGCATTGTTTTGATCAAACCATTCCTTGCCTAGCTTCAATGCGGCCACAGCACCTTCCTGAATCCCCAGAAACATCCCCGAATCCATGTTGCTTTTTACCCGGAGGACGGCTTCAAGGTACTCCTTTTTGCCAGCCAGCATACCTACCCGCCAACCGGGAATATTAAAAGTTTTACTCAACGAATTTAACTCCATCGCATTTTCTTTTGCATCTGGCAGGGATAAGATGCTAATCGGGTTCTCATACAAAACAAAGCTGTATGGATTATCATTTACAATCAGGATTTGATGTTTCTTGGCAAAAGCGAGGAGCCGTCCAAACATCTCCAAACTTCCAGCGGCACCTGTAGGCATATGCGGGTAATTTACCCACATCAACTTCACCCGACTCAGGTCCATATGCTCAAGTTCTTCCAGATCTGGCTCCCAGTTCCGCTCTTCAGAAAGCGGGTAGAAGACAGGTTTCGCATTCAAGAGCTTGGTGACCGAGGTATAGGTGGGGTATCCGGGGTTTGGAATTAACACCTCGTCACCTTCATCCAAAAAAGCCATGGAAATGTGCATAATGCCCTCTTTGGATCCCATGAGTGGCAAAATTTCATTTTCTGGGTCAAGATGGACTCCATAGCTGTTGCCATAAAAGTCGGAACATGCAGCTCTTAATGCAGGGCTACCGATATAAGACTGGTACCCATGTGCAGTCGGAATGCTTGCGGATGTTTTGAGCGCCTCGGTAACAGATGGATGGGGAGGCAAATCCGGACTGCCTATGCCCATGTTAATAATTTGGTGTCCAGCCTCCCGCAAAGTCTGCACTTCTTTTAATTTGCTGGAGAAATAATACTCCCTGACTTCCCCAAGCCGCTTGGAAAATCCTTTCATCCCTTTCTGTTTTGATATTCTCCAAAGATCTTTACCACGCCAAAGCTTTCATTGATCAACTCAATTGCCTCCTGGTAGCGGTCATAATCGCCTATAAGTGTATCGATAAAAAATGCGTATTCCCAGGGCTTGTTGATGACAGGTATGGACTGTATTTTGGTAAGGTCCAGATCATGCTCACTCATAAGGGTCAACAACTTGGCTAAGCCGCCTTTCTGGTTGTGGATGGTAATTTTTAAAGACACCTTAGTAGGAATTTCCTTCAGCACCGGTTTTTCCTTTTGGAGAAGGATAAACCGGGTAAAGTTATTCTGCACGGTCTGAATGTTTCCGGCAAGGATTTCCAGTCCATAAAAATCGGCAGCTTTAGGGCTTGCGATAGCACCTACCCCAAGTTTTTGTCCATCTGCGATTACTTTGGCTACATAGGCCGTGTCCACATCATCCACCAGCGTGATGTGGGGGTACTTTGCAAAAAAAACCTTACACTGCAAGATGGCCATTGGGTGGGACCGAACCTCATGAATATCTTCGATCTTTTGTCCTGGCCAAGTAAGCAGATTATGTGATATGGGCAGGTAATATTCGTCAAATACATAAAGACCGTGTCGGTCAATGATGTCATAATTGGGAAGAATAGCCCCAGCAATCGAATTTTCTATGGCCATCACGGCGAAGTCTGCCGTTTCGTTTCCCACGCTTTTTGCTACCTCTTCAAAAGTATGGTATCCGCCAACCGCAATATCTTCCCCAAAATATTGTTGGGCTACCTGATGATGAAAAGATCCCGGGACGCCCTGTATGGCGATGGTCAGTTGTTTTGATTTTACGGTCATTTCTTAATTATAAAGTAGATAATCCGCCTTAATCAAGTTACCTGGAGATCGACCTCTAATAAGGAACAATGTTTCCAGAAGCTGGGGTAAGATTTGTTGACAACTTCAGGATCATCGAAGGTCACTTCCATCCGGGTTAGTAAAGGCATAAAGGCCATCGCCATTCGGTGGTCGTCATAGGTATGTATTTGCACAGCAGGTGGCAAATCTGTTGATGGCCTCACTGTAAAAAACTCGTCTTCACCTTCTACCAGCCCTGCATTGATCTTTGCCAATTCCTGCTGCAGCGCATAGATGCGGTCTGTTTCTTTAATCCGCAGACTTTCCAGTCCGCTAAATTCTACTTTTTGTCCAAGTAAGGCACAGGTGACTGCCACCGTTTGGGCCAAGTCTGGACAATGTGTGAAGTCAATCCGGTCAATTCCCTCAATGGGTTTCTTGGTGAGTTTTACTCCCTGTGTATCGAATTGGCTTTCTACCCCCAATTTATCCATGATTTCCACAATCCGGGAATCTCCCTGCAAGCTGTTTTGTTTAAGACCCTTCAGGTAAAGTTCACCTTCTTCGGCACATGCCAATAAACTAAACCAATAGCTGGCGCCAGACCAGTCGCTTTCGACAGCAAAGGAAGTGGGAACATAAGCTTGATGGGCAATGTGTATGACATTTCCCTCGAAGCTGTAGGAGATTCCGAAAGCCTTCATCAATTCAAGCGTCATTTCAATATAAGTCTGCGATCCTATTTTTCCGGTAAGCTCAAGCGTCAATCCATCAGGAAGCAATGGCCCGTTCATCAGTAAAGCTGAGATATATTGGCTGCTGACATCGCCCCTAATTTGAATTTTATTGGTAAGTTGTTTAGCAAATCCTTTCGTTTTCAGTGGAGGATATTCCTCTTTACCCAAGTATTCAATTTCCGCACCCAATTGTCTCAAAGCATCTACCAGAATTCCTATAGGCCTTTCGCACATGCGGAGAGTACCGGTAAGTATTTTCCTCCTGTTATTCAATGCCGCATAAGCCGTCAAAAAGCGCATGGTGGTTCCCGCATCCAATACATCATAGATGTTAGGGTCTTCTTCAAGAAGACGAATCATGGTCTGGGTATCCCGGGCTTCAGCCAAATTGGAAAGTTTGTTTTCGCCTTGGGTAAGGGCATTAATGATCAAGACCCTGTTGCTTTCGCTTTTGGACGAAGGGAGAGGAATGACTACCTTTCCGAAGCGATTTTTATGTGGTAGCGAGATGGTTTTCATGCGGGCAGCTCATTATAATAGGTCAATGATTGTAATATTTCGTCGCGACCTACAGCTATATTGTATTCGCAATCGCCAATTCTTCGAAGCAGGGAAAAATTCAAAATAGAGCCCTCGTTTTTCTTGTCCTGAAAGCACAGGTCAATGATCGATTCAAAATCTGCGGAGGGAATTTCATTCTTTCCATAAACAGCAAGAATCATGTCCTCGATGACTTTCAGCTCCATGGGAGACATCCTGAGGAATTTGCTGGATAAAAAGGCTTCTGCCAACATCCCTATAGCGATGGCTTCTCCGTGTAGCAAATGCCTCTCTGTATCTAGGTAGAAAGATTCTATGGCATGGCCGATAGTGTGGCCAAAGTTTAGAATTTTGCGCAGGCCATCTTCTTTTGGATCTTTTTCTACCACGTCCTTCTTTATTCCGACTGAGATTTCAATGATTGCTTTCCAGTCTTGTCGCTGCCAATCTTTGGATTTGAGACCTTCGAAATAGTTGGCGTTGGAAATTAATCCGTGTTTGATGATTTCTGCATATCCGGAGCGGAGTTCGGCCTCTGGAAGTGATTTGAGAAACTCATCGCTGATAAGTACAGCCTCCGGTTGATTAAAGATCCCTATATGGTTTTTATAACCCATAAAATCTATACCCAACTTTCCGCCTACACTCGCATCCACTTGGGATAGGAGAGTAGTAGGTATGTTAATGAAACGGATGCCCCGTTTGTAAGTACTTGCGCAAAAACCACCCATATCCCCCGTTACTCCTCCTCCCAAATTGACAATTAGTGCTTTGCGATCGAAGGCCTGTTCTGTCATCCACTGCCAAATCTGGATACAGGTGTCCAGATTTTTGTGGATTTCACCAGCCTCAAAGGTGTAGACGGAATGTTCCGGCAGGGATGACTGAATAATGGGGTAACAATGTTGGATGGTGTGGCTATCCGCAATTACCCCCAGTTTGGAATATTTGCGGGTTTGTAGATAGCGTGCCAAGTCCTGCGCAATTTGGGCAGAGAATATGATTGTTTCCAATACAGGTTTTTTTTATTGAAAGAAAGAGAGCTTAAAATTAGACAGTTTTCTTTACAGAAACCTCTTCTCTCAATTTTTTCTCCTGCCTTTTCACAGATTCCTCATGGATGCAATAAAGCAATTCCTTCATAAATTTTTCGCTGAGGTTTTTTGAAATTCCCTTTTGGGTTCTGGAATCCATTACGGCCTTCCATCGATCCGCTTGGAATACAGTAAGGTTATGCTCACGCTTGTGGTCGCCGATTTGATCAATAATAGCAAATCTCTCAGACAACAAATCCAACAACTGGTCATCGATATGGTCCACCGCATTCCTTAAGTCCTGAAGTCTTTCAGAGGGCTGTTCGGTTTCCATTGGTTTTTTGAAATCGATGCTATCCAGAATATCTCTTAGTTGTTTGGGAGTTACTTGCTGTTTGGCATCACTCCAAGCGTTGTCCGGGTCGTGGTGCGTCTCGATCATCAGTCCGTCAAGTCCGAAATTGATGGCGCGCTGGGCTGTTTCCAAAAGGCCGGTTCGATTACCTACGATATGACTAGGGTCATTGATAACCTGCATGCCTGGCCAGATGCGTTTGAGGTGGATGGGCATGGACCAGTTTGGCTTGTTACGGAATTTCTTGTCATAGGCATCACTGAATCCCCTATGAATTGCGGCTAATTTATTGATGCCCATCGCCTGAAGACGCTCTAGTGCCCCTCTCCAAAGTTCCAAGTCAGGGTTCATGGGATTTTTCACCATGACCGGGATGTCCACCCCTTTCAAAGCTTCGGCGATTTCCTGTACCGCAAATGGGTTTACGGTAGTTCTAGCGCCTATCCACAACACATCTACACCATGCTTAAGAGCTGATTCTACATGGGCAGTATTTCCTACTTCCGTCGTAATAGGGATGTTGAGGTGGTGACGTACGATTTCCATCCACTTCAATCCATCCTCACCGATTCCTTCGAAGCTTCCCGGGCGGGTTCTTGGTTTCCAAATTCCCGCTCTGAAGATATCGGGAACCACATTGGCTGCGATCATGTCAAGGCATACCTGTTCGATTTGCTCTGGGGTCTCGGCACTGCAGGGACCGGCGATGATTAGATGCTTGGCTTTCAGGCCTAAGCCCCAATCTTGAGTTTGTAAGTGATTTTCCATAGTTACATTTAATAAAAAAGCCCGATTCTTTCGAATCGGGCTCCTGTGTGTGTTTATCTTTAGTTTATTTTTTTACCAGACAATACGCAGCTCCGATTCGACCTTGGGGACGAAAGTAAAAGTAAAAGAAGCTAAAATAAGTAGCTGCGAAATTTTTCATGTGCCAAATGTAATTGTCTCGATTTAAAAATCAAACATTTTCAGTGATTTTTTCGGAGATTTTGCTGTATTCGGATGGATTACACCCAAAAAACAGTTTGAAACTCTTCCGAAAGTGCTTTGGATCGGCGAAGCCAACTCGATTAGCCACATCTACAACGCTCAGGTTTCCCATTTTTAGTAAAGACGCTGCCATTTTAAAACGGATCTGATTGATAAAATCTATAATGCTTAATCCAGTTAACTGCTTGAGCTTACGGTATAGCACAGGCCTACTCATACCGATTTCAATGGATAAACATCAAAATTTTCCTCAAGTTGGTGAACAATGATTTCCCGAAGTTTACTGTTGCCTTCCACCACCATAATTTTAGGTAATGCCTGTTTTTGTTTTTTATTTTTTTCAGCCAATTTTTTTGTGGTTGTGATTTGAAAACGTACTTGTATAAAAGTGACCTTAAAGGGAAAGAAATAAGCATTCTCAAAACCAACTACAGGAATACACCCGCTGTGACAGAGCTTGCCAATAAATTACTGAAAATTAAAACCAGCCGATTTGGGGCAATTTATAAAGAGAGCACTTATTTGGTACATTCTGTCAGCAAAAAGAGCGGGGAAGTGGTATTTCTCCAGGCCAACGACAAACAAAAATCAGAACTTAACCAAAATACCCGGGGATCAGCCAGGTATGCTGTCATAGTAATGCGGAATAAAGACAAGGTAGAAGCACGGAGAATCTTTAAAACCCCTCTGCTTTTTTCAATTCATGAAGCCAAAGGTTTGGAATATGACAATATTATCCTGGTTAATTTCGTAACTGATTATCAGAAGAAGTTTAAGGAAATTTGTGCTGGAGTTCGATCTGCTGATATAGAAGGTGATGGTGAAATCAAATTCTCAAGGGGAAAGGACAAGACATATAAGTCTCTGGACAGCTACAAATTTGACCAAGACGCGTAGATGGAAAAAGTGCGTGCTAGGCTGCTGGAAGAACGGAAGATGTACATAGAGCAATTATCGCTAAGTCATGGTTGGTAAAAATGATCGCAACATTAAAAATCAAGGCGTTCAAAAGAATTTTTTAAGTAGGTGTTAAGTTTGTCTTAAGGTAACCTTAAGACAGAATTGGGAGATTTGCATGCAAATCAAAAGTAGATGGAGGGGTGATTTTTAATTGAAAAACATTATATTCAACTGTCGCCATCTTATTTCAACCAATACATACTTATGAGAATCTTAGTAATTGAAGACGAACCTGGGATCTGGGGCTTTCTAAAGCAAGGGCTGGAAGAAGAGGGATATAGCGTCGACGTGGCTGAGGAGGGAAACAAAGGGTTGGATATGGCCCTTGAAGGAGTTTATGACCTGATTTTGGTAGACTGGATGCTTCCCGGTATCAGTGGGGTGGAGGTTACGCGGAATTTCAGAAAGGAATATCCAGATACGCCGGTAATTTTTCTCACCGCCAAAGATACCACACAGGAAGCTGTTTTTGCATTGCAGACCGGAGCAAACGATTTTATCCGGAAACCCTTCCAGTTTGAAGAGTTATTAGCTCGAATTGGGGTGCAATTACGTGCCAAAACTGGGGAGCAAGTCGTTTTTACATTAGGTCCCATCAAGTTGTTCACCGATACCCATCGGGTGGAAAATAACGGGCAGGAGGTATTGCTAACCTTGAAGGAATTTGCGTTGTTGGAATATTTAATCCGCAATAAAGGAAAGGTGTGCCGGCGTACACGCATCATAGAAAGCGTTTGGGACATGCATTTTGATTACGATACCGGAGTAATTGACGTGTTTATCAATTCTATACGTAAAAAATTGGGATTGACAAAAGAAGACAATTCCATTCAGACGATAAGGGGAGTTGGTTATATGGCCAGGGAACTATGAACTTACCTTATAAAATCCGCCTTTCGCTATATCTAACCCTTGCGACCTCCTTGATTGTGTTGATGGCATTCATCTTCATTTATATGGTGGCCAATTGGACATTGCTCGATTCCGTGGATCGGGATTTGGCCCTAGAAACCAAAATACACAAAGACCAAATATCTCTGGTGGAAGGGGAGCTTCGGTTTTTGCATAAAGACGAGTGGGAGGAAGCGGAACATCAGGAAATCCAGTTTCATCCAATTTTCATAGAAATCGTGGATACCGCCGGCAATCAGCTGGACAAATCTCCAAATCTCGGATTTCTACGGTTAAGCTTCAGAGAAGGACATTCTTCCACTGACGTAGGGTTCAATCAAATGCTCAAAGATCAGGAAGTGCGGCAAATGCAGATAGCCTTAACCCATGATTCCAAGGTAGAAGGATATCTGTTGGTGGCGACTTCCTTTGAGCAGTCTAGAAAATTATTATCAAACCTGAAGTCTATCTTGTTTTTACTCTATCCCATAATCTTGGTATCACTCTTTTTGACTATGCGGTATTTGGCAGGCGAAAGCATTAAGCCGGTAGTAAAAACCACGAAATTGACCAATTTGATTTCCCAAAAAAACCTAGATCAGCGGATTCCCCTCTCTGAGAACAATGATGAAATAAAACAGCTGACGGTAGCCATCAATGGCCTGTTGGAAAGATTGGAGCAAGCCATGAAGAGGGAGCAACAGTTTACTTCCGATGCTTCACATGAACTGAGAACACCACTTGCCGTACTGAGGGGAAGCTTTGAGGTGTTAATTCGAAAGCCAAGAACTCCTGAGGAATATATATCGAAAATACAATCCGGTCTGATAGAAATTGATAAGCTAAATGAAATTATCGATCAACTTTTGGACTTGGCAAGGGCAGAATTAGACGTTTGGGATATTCATGAGATCGATCTAGGCAACATTGTTGAAGAAGTTGTAGCCGCTACTAAGATTAATGGAGAAAGAAAAATAAATTATTCAATCCCATCCTCAAACGGCATATACGTGAGGTCCAATGAAAAATCACTTTTTATTATCTTAACCAATCTTATCCAAAATGCCTTAAAATATTCCAAGCCCTCAACTGAGATAGATGTGGTCCTTTTTCAAGAAGAGGCTCACACTATCGTAGAAGTTCGGGACCATGGGACAGGAATAAACGAGGAATCATTGACCAAGATTTTTAACCCGTTTTTTAGGGAAAGCTCCGGAGAAAACCGGAAAATTCCGGGATCAGGCTTGGGGCTGTCCATTGTCAAAAAGCTCTGTAACCAACTTGGGATAGCCATTTTAGTCGCCAGTCAACTTGGAAATGGGACTACAATAACACTTATTTTTCCCTCCCATCCCGAAATTTAAGCAAACCTTAAGGAATCGCTAAGGAAGCTAAAAGACTTCGAGAACTACATTTGGGTCATCAAGATAAAAACTTGATTATGTATAATACGACCATTGATGAAAATTACCTTAGGATTTTCTCTTTATAGCCATGAAAAAATTATTGCTGATTTACTCGATATTCTTTGCGTTGGTTCACCAAGCCTTTGCACAAGACGGTGACAGCCTTTTGCTCACCCTAGAAGATGAGGTTGAAGAACCGACTTCTCTGCTTCCGGATAAATTCATGCTAACCCAACGCATATTCTGGGGCGAAAAAGGCTTGCTGAGGACTACGGGCATCTTTCCTCTTACTGAAAGTAACCGAATCAAGGAACTCAAAATCCGACGCACCGCGCTTGTAACACATCAAATATTGGGAGATGCAACTTTAGCGGGCATGATTGCACAAGGTGTTGTCGGACAGTGTCTTTACAGCGGTGAAGGCCAACTAAAAGACCTGCATGAAGGACTTGCAGGTGCCGTTAATGTCGGATATTTCACAGGAGCTGCCTTGTCTCTTTTTCCCCCACCTCCTTTGATTTCCAGAGAAGTAATAGGACTCAACTCCATTAAGGCCCATAAAATCTTGGCCTCTGTCCATTTGAGGCAAACGTTGCGGATGTCAAAAAAGGAATTGTCGTTGAAGGAATCATTCCAGTTTCTCTAGAAGCTTATAAAGTATAAAGGCCAAGTTTTATGCTTATAAAAACAGATGATCTGATCCAGATAAAATTTCACCTAGCGTTCTATCCGGAAACCTAGGAAAAAAACAGTAAACCTAAAAAAATATGCTGGACAAAATCATTCGTTGGAGCGTTGGAAATAAAATTATAGTCTTCCTTTTTATTTTTGGTCTAATTGGGTTTGGAACCTATTCGTTGACACAAATCCCCATCGGAGCCGTTCCCGATGTAACCAACAATCAGGTGCAGGTCATCACCACCTCGCGAAACCTATCAACCGAAGATGTAGAAAAATACCTGACTTACCCAATTGAACTGGAAATGGTCAACCTGCCCGGAGTAAAAGAAATCCGCTCGGTTTCCAAATTCGGGTTATCGGTGGTCACGATAGTTTTTGAGGATAAAATGGGGACCTATCTTCCCCGTCAGTTGATAGCGGAGAAAATCAAAACAGCGGAGGAAAATATTCCTTCGGGATTTGGTCAGCCCTTTATGGGCCCGATATCCACAGGACTCGGAGAGATATTCCAATACATCATTGATGTCAAACCCGGCTATGAAGACAGGTATAGCTTGACAGACCTAAGGACGATTCAGGATTGGGTAGTCAAGAGACAATTGTCAGGGATTGCCGGCGTTGTAGAGGTGAATACCTGGGGAGGATTTTTGAAGCAATATGAGGTTGCGGTCAGTCCCGAGCGGCTTAAATCCATGAACGTGGACCTTCTCCGGGTTTTCCAGGCACTTGAAGCAAACAACGCCATCGCAGGTGGAGGATATATTGAAAAGACCAATGAATCCTTTTTTATCCGGGCCGAAGGTCAGGTCAAAACCCTGGAGGAGATCGGGCTGATTGTGGTGGATATCCGCGATGGTATGCCCATCTATGTAAGAGATCTGGCGAAAGTAGGATTTGGACACGCCAATCGGTTTGGGGCAATCACGGCAAACGGGCAAGGTGAAAAAGTGCTCGGTCAGGTAATGATGCTCAAAGATGCGGATTCAAAAGCGACCATAGACCGCGTGAAAGCAAAACTCGAACAAATCTCCCCAACACTTCCAGAAGGGATCGTGGTCAACGGTTTTTTGGACAGAAGTGAACTGATCGGCAAGACCACTTTCACTATAGCGGAGAACCTGATTCTGGGCTGTTTGATCGTCGTGTTTGTGGTGGTTTTGCTCTTGGGAAATTTTAGGTCTGGATTGGTAGTATCATCTGTCATTCCGCTGAGCTTATTCTTTGCACTGTCCATGATGTATCTATTGGGGGTGGATGCCAATCTAATGAGTCTTGGAGCGATTGACTTCGGTATCATAATCGATGGTGCGGTCATCATCGTGGAATTCATTGCTTTTCAGCTGACCGCAAAATATGCCATGCTCTTAGGACTTTCTAAATCTGAAATGAAAATCCAAAAAGACAAAATTGCCATAGAAAGCGCTTCCAAAATGATGCATTCGGCTGTTTTTGGTCAGATTATCATAATAATTGTGTTCATTCCTATCCTTTCTCTTTCGGGTGTTGAAGGCAAAATGTTTGGCCCCATGGCCAAAGTATTCAGTTTTGCCCTTTTAGGTACAATGCTTTTGGGATTAACTTATGTACCTGTGGTTTCATCACTCTTTCTCAAAGCCACTGACCCAAAAAAGAGAACAATCAGTAATAGGCTTATTGATTGGATCAACAGCCTTTATCAGCCATCAATCTCCTGGGCACTGGAAAGAAAAAAGACCGTTCTAAGCATTGCCGTGGTTATATTAATTGTCTCTTTTGGAATATTTTCCAAAATGGGGGCAGAATTTATTCCGACGTTGGATGAAGGAGATTTTGTTATCCAACCTGTGCTAAAAACAGGTACCACACTCAGCAATACCATCGAAATTACAACGGAAATTGAGAAAATTCTTCTCGGGTTTCCTGAGGTGGACCAGGTAGTCAGCCGTATCGGTGCCGCAGAAATCCCAACCGATCCCATGTCTATGGAAGAAAGTGACATCATTGTGACCTTAAGACCCCATAAGGAATGGACCACTGCGTCCACCAAAGATGAATTGGCAGATGCGTTCAAAGAATCCCTGTCGGTCATAGCCGGATTGGAGTTTGAGTTTACCCAACCTATTGAAATGAGATTCAATGAGTTGATTACAGGTGTCCGGGCTGATTTGGCCATAAAATTATTTGGGGAAGACCTTACTCTGCTTACCGAGAAAGCCCAAGAAATTGAAGCCGCCATCCGTGGGGTGGAGGGAGCTGCCGATATAATTGTCGAAAAAACAGCGGGATTGCCCCAAATGAAAATCAAGTATGATCGGGAGAAGATTGCCAAATATGGCATCAACATAAGCACCCTGAATGATATCATTACCATGGGCTTTGCAGGAAAGACAGCAGGAACGGTTTTTGAGGGGGAAAAGCAATTTGATCTGGTCACTAGGTTTCCAATTGAATTTAGAAGAGACCTCGACAATATCAGACAGGCATCCGTCAATCTTCCCAATGGCAGTTCCCTGCCATTAAGTGAGTTTGCTGAAATCTATCTTGACAAAGGCCCTGCTAAAATATCCCGTGATGGTACCAGAAGAAGGGTGGTCATCGGCGTCAATGTAAGAAATAGAGATTTACAGTCAGTTGTAAATGATATCCAGGCCATTATTCAATCCAACGTCGAACTTCCCGAAGGTTATTATGTCGATTATGGGGGTCAGTTCGAAAACCTTAATATGGCTAAAGCCAGGTTGATTGTTGCAGTTCCTATAGCATTGGCCCTGATATTCTTGCTCTTGTTCTTTGCCCTTTCCTCGATTAAGGAAGCCCTGATGATCTATACCGCCATTCCATTTTCCGCTGTAGGGGGAATCCTGCTGCTATACGTCCGTGGCATGCCATTCAGTATATCAGCTGGAGTGGGTTTTATCGCCCTGTTCGGGATTGCCGTTCTCAATGGAATCGTACTTATCGAGCATTTCAAGGAATTGCAAAAGGAGCATGTTGGAGACCTTAAATCCTTAATTTTAAGAGGAACCAAAGAAAGACTCCGCCCTGTTTTACTTACGGCAGCGGCAGCGGCAATGGGTTTTTTGCCGATGGCTATTTCAACTTCTGCGGGTGCGGAAGTGCAGCGGCCATTGGCAACGGTAGTTGTGGGAGGCTTAATTTCTGCTACCTTGCTGACAATGATTGTGCTCCCGGTATTATACACGATGTTTCATTCAACAAAAAAAAGCCATGAAGCTCACGAGTAAGACTATTTATTTTCTCCTTTGGTTGTTTTTGGCCTTTCCTTTCAAGACTTTTTCTCAAAAAGCAACGCTGGATCTTGCCGCTGCCATTGACTCAGCCCTACAAAATAACCTGGGCCTTCAATCAGCTTATCAAAAATTAGAAGCCACAAGAGCTATGATTCCAATGGCGTTCAATTTGGATAAGACCCAAGTCTTTTATAGACATGACAAAAATGACATTGCTGAAAACGGCTTTTCAAACAAGGTCTTCGGTATAAGCCAAAGCCTGCAGTTTCCGTCTGTCTATGGGAAACAACGCCAAGTATATGAAGATATCACTATGGTAGAACAGCAACAGTTTTACCTGACGCAAAATCAGATTATTAAAGAAGTATCACAGGCCTTTTACACCATATTGTATCTTCAGAAGCTCGAGGAAAATTATCGGTTTTTAGATAGTCTTTACCAGCAGTTTTCTGTCGCAGCGGATAGAAGGTATGATGTTGGTGAAACCAACTACCTTGAAAAATTAACTGCCCGTAGCAAAATGCGGGAGCTTGCTGTACGGCTGGCACAAACGATAGAAAGCAAAAATCAGACATACGTAAAGTTGGAACAATTGATCCAATCAGGCAGGGAATTTGAGGTTCCAGACCAAGTTCTTAACCCTTTGCCAACAAAGGACTGGGAGAAAGAAACGCATCCCGGCATACAGTATTTTCAGCAATCGATAAATTGGAGAGCGGATATTCTATCTCTAGAAAAGCAAAGGCTTTTGCCGGACCTGCATGGAGAGTTTTTCCGGGGAACAAATACCGGTCCCAATGCAAGAATTTATCCAGGTATCCAAGTTGGTGTGTCTATCCCTCTTTGGTTTGGGGCACAAAAAGCCAAAATAACTTCCTCGAAATATGAACTCGTCCAAACCAGCTTAGCAGCCGAAAACTATGGCTTTCAACTTGCCAATAGAAAAGAGCAACTGGAAATAGAATTGCAAAAATTCCAGGAAGCGATATCATTCTATACTGAGGAAGGTCAGCAACTCAGCAAGCAGCTGATCACCCAAGGCAATCAAGCATTCAAAGGTGGTGAAATCGACTTCTTTCAGTATGTGCTTCTGCTTGAGAATTCCAGAAATATTGAGGTCGATTACCTTGTCAATCTTCAAGGGTATAACATGACCGTGTTGGAAATCAACTACCTGATCAATCCTTAAATTATGAGAAATTATCTCTATATAGCGCTTCTTTTGGCACTTTCATCTCCAATGTATTATGCATGTGGGACGAGTAAAGACCAATCCATCGAAATACCTCATGAGAGGGATCCAAATGAAATCATCATTACCCAAACGCAGTTTGACAAAGCGCAAATGGCTTGGGATTCACTTTCAGCCCATACCTTTTCGGATTTTATCCTAACCAATGGTATCGTCAATATTCCAGCGGAAGGACGCTTTGATGTGAGTTCATATTTTGGGGGAAATATCATCCGGTTTGACCTGCTGGTAGGTCAAAAGATTGAAAAAGGACAAGTTCTCTTTACCTTGGAAAATCCGGAATTTGTGCAGATGCAGCAGGATTACTTGGATGCGATGAGCCAGCTGTCCTACCTCAAATCGGACTATGAACGCCAAAAAACACTCAATGCTGAAAACATCTCTTCGCAAAAGAGTTTTGCGAAAGCAGAATCCGATTATAAAAGTACCATGGCTATCACAGAGAGCCTCCGTAAAAAACTCGAATTGGTCAATATCTCTTCCAACGATCTGGATCCCACCAAGATAACCTCTAGAACGAACATCTATGCACCCATTTCAGGCTACATTGAATCCATAAAAGTCAACCAGGGAACTTACCTAAAACCTTCCGATATCGCACTGACGATTATCAATAAAGATCACCTGCATATCGAGCTAAATGTGTTTGAGCAGGACGCCATTTCCTTGAAAATAGGACAGCAGGTAACCTTTTACCTACCCGATAGCAAAAGTAGGGAGTTTAAGGGAAAGATTTTTCTAATTGGACAATCCATCAATGAGAGGCGCATGCTCAACATTCATGTCCACCTCGATGATGAGAAAGAGGGAAATCTACTCGTACCCGGCATGTTTATCGAAGCAAAAATTGGGGTAAAAAGCAGCAAAAACACAGCTTTACCATTGGCCTCTGTCATCAATTCCAACGAGGTGAATTATGTCCTTGCTTTGACAAAGAAAGAAAATGATCTCTACTACCTCAAAAAGACTAAAGTGGATATAGGATTGCAGGATGATCAGATGGTAGAAATCCTATCGGAAAATGACTTTGATTTTAAAACTACATTCCTTTCAAAAGGCGGTTTTCAATTGATTAAATAATATTTGCTAACACATTCAAAAACATAGTGCAATCCTATATTTACCAATACCTACCTCTCGGCAGGTAAGCTGGATATTAATTGATATTCTGGATGCTATCGATAGTGGTGTGATATTGGGATTATTTAATTAATTGGGGAGCTGCAGCATGTATTAAATGTCCTAAAATAATATCCTCGCTATTTAAAAAAGCGGAATCCCGTTTATCAATTTAACAAAAGAATAAGGTAAATTAGATTCTTTAATTGTTTATCGAGAATTATGGATTATAAAGGGCTCAGTGATCAGGAAGTAAATGCCAACCGAAAGTCTTTTGGACGTAATGAAGTTGAGGAAAATACCCAAAGTCCTATATGGGGTATTTTGCTGGAGGTAATCAAAGAGCCTTTATTTATCATTTTGATAGCTGCATCAGTAATATATTTCAGTCTAGGGGAGACCACCGAAGGGATTATTATGTTGGTGGCAATAGGACTAGTTTCGGGAATATCCATTTTTCAGGAAAACAAAAGCCGGAATGCCGTCAACGCACTTAAAAAGCTCTCCAGTCCCCAAGCAAAGGTTTACAGGAACAATGAAATCATCAAAATCCCGACAGAAGAGGTGGTCGTTGAAGACCTGATTTTGGTTGAAGACGGAGGTATGATTCCCGCAGATGCCAAAATAATTGAGGCGCATGATTTCTCGGTTAATGAAAGTATTCTGACTGGTGAGTCCCTTTCTGTGTCTAAAGATGAGCTTTCCGAATCTCCCTTGATTTTCCAAGGTACGATGGTTGATTCAGGTAATTGTGTAGCCGAAGTCACCGCAATTGGAAAAAACACTGCTCTGGGTAAAATAGGGACAAGTCTAGGAAAGATCGAAGAGACCAAAACCCCCTTACAGCTCCAAATCAAAAGCTTTGTTCGCACTATGGTAATCTTTGGAGCCATTGCTTTTCTGCTCGTTTGGGGAATCAACTACCTCAACTCCCATGATATTCTAAATTCCTTGCTTTTTGGCCTGACCTTAGCCATGTCGGTCCTACCGGAAGAAATCCCGGTAGCTTTCAGCACGTTTATGGCTTTGGGGGCATATCGGCTTTATAAAAATAAAGTGATCACACGGAGTCCTTATACCGTGGAAACCTTAGGCACGGCGTCTGTCATCTGTACGGATAAGACGGGCACCCTGACAGAAAACCGGATGGAACTGAGGGCAATTTATGATTTTTCATCCGACAGTCTCACAGATTTAACAAAGGACGAGGCTTCTTTCAACGCAACCATTGAATATGCCCTTTGGGCTTCGGAGATCCTGCCATTCGACCCGATGGAAAAATCCATCCATGCTTTTTATGAAAAGCTGGCACCGGTCGATGAAAGGAAGTCAGCAAAAATGCTTCATGAATATCCACTAGGTGGGAAGCCTCCCATGATGACACATATTTTTCAACTGGGAAACGGAGAAAAAATCATTGCTGTCAAAGGAAGTGTAGAAGGGGTAATGAAGCCAAGTAGTTTGTCTCAGACAGACACTGAAAAAGTTCTTGCACAAATGGAAGGATTCACGTCAAAAGGGTATAGGGTCTTGGCGGTAGGTAGGGCAGATGCGAGTATTGAGAATTATCCAAAGACACAGGAGGAGTTTGATTTTGAGTTCTTGGGGTTGGTAGCCTTTTACGATCCTCCAAAAAAGAATATCGGTGAGGTACTGAAAACGTTTTACAAGGCTGGCATTGAAGTGAAAATGATCACAGGCGATTATGCCCCAACCGCTACTGCAATAGCCAGCCAAATTGGAATGAAATCGGCAGGGAAAGTATTGACAGGAGATGAAGTGATGACTCTGGATAATGCGGGTCTTCAAGAAAAAGTAAAGGAAACGGACATTTTTGCACGCATGTTTCCGGAAGCAAAGCTCAAAATCGTCGAAGCACTAAAGCAAAACGGGGAAGTAGTGGCCATGACAGGAGATGGTGTTAATGACGGGCCGGCACTTAAGGCAGCACATATCGGCATAGCTATGGGTAAGAGAGGGTCCGAGGTCGCCAAGAGTGCTGCCGCGTTGGTCTTGATGGACGATGACTTAGGTCACATGACTGAGGCGGTGGCTCTGGGAAGAAGAATCTATGAAAACCTCAAAAAGGCCATTCAATACATTATATCCATCCATATACCTATTATTTTGGTCGTATTGCTACCGTTGGTTTTAGGCTGGGAATACACGTTGATTTTCACACCGATCCATGTTATTTTCCTTGAGTTGATCATGGGCCCAACTTGTTCTATTGTGTTTGAAAATGAGCCCATAGAGCCAAATTCCATGAATAATCCACCAAGAAAAATGTCACAGACTTTCTTCTCATGGGCCGAACTTTCTTTGAGCGTTGTACAGGGACTGGCGATTACCGCCGCTAGCTTGGGGTTGGGTTATTACCTTATGGTTACCGGTGAAACCATAGAGACCGTTCGAACCATTATTTTCTCAACGCTGGTTTTTAGCAATGTATTTCTGACACTGGTGAACAGGTCTTTCTATTACTCGGTACTGAATACAATCAAGTATCCCAATAAATTAATCCCACTGATTTTGGGCATTTCGATCCTTTTACTGGCGATGATCCTGGCAATCCCTTCCATTCAATCTGTATTTGATTTTGAAACGGTAAGAATATCGCAAATAGGGATGGCATTGGCCCTGTCGTTTTTAGGGGTGTTTTGGATAGAAATATGGAAGGCTTGGAGGAGGAAAAATCGGCTACTTAAAGATTGAGCTGAATTTTTTGTGGTGAAAAAAATGTAGAAGTCAATAGAAATTATCCGTGAAAATCTGTGCAATCCGCTGAATCAGCGTTCTATTCTTTGAAGTAAAGTAGAACACCGATGACACGGATTAGGCGGATAAAACGGATTTTTTTACCCATTCAGAAGTACGCGTCATCAAAAATAATCTGCGGAAATCAGCGCAATCCCGAAAACTCGGGACAAGTTCTGCGGGACATCTTTTGCAGGTCAAATGGAACACGGATGACACGGATACAACGGATAAAACGGATTTTTTTTCTCATTCAGAAGTACAGGTCAACAAATATAATCTGCGGAAATTAGCGTAATATGCGGGACACCTTTTTGGAAAGTAAATAGAACACCGATGACACGGATTAGGCGGATTTCATTGGGTGTCGATTTAATTGTAGACGTCAATAAAAAAATCTGCAGAGATCCGTTCAATCCGGCAAATCAGCGTTCTAACTTCTGTGTAACCGAGTGACCTCGGTGATTCTATTTTTTCACGCAACGGGCGCATCGATGGTGCGGCATACGCAGCGATATTCAAAAATCTCTATGTGAACTATGTGGTAAAAAAAACCACAAAGGACACCTTACATATTTATTTCCTTCAGCCCTAGCAACGCACTCAACTCCCCCAAATCTTCATACCTGTCTACATCACTTAGTATAGGCAAAAGGTACACACTATTAACAAGTGAAGAGGCAATCTCCATAGTATCGGTAAACACACTTGCAGTACTCCATTGAATACCCTCAAACAATTCCGGAATCGGACTGGTAAGGCCCAGAAGATAGTAGCCGCCGTCTTTAGCTGGCCCGATTACCATGTCAGTAGCGTTTAATCCTTGAAATGCATCCTGCAAGATATTTGACTTTAGTTCGTGACAATCTGTACCAATAATCAAAACTTGCTCATATCCGGCATCAAATACTTCCGCAAAAGCAGCAGCCATCCGCGCCCCCAGGTCTCCACCACATTGTCGGCAAATATGATAATTTGAATTTTCACTATATACCGAGTCAGGTTCCCCCGCAAAAAAAACAAATATATCCGCATCCATGTCCTCTAATTGGCGATGGGTGTAGGCTACTAAAAAACTATATACTTTAAGGGCTTGTGCATCTCCGATACGCTGGGCTAAGCGGGTCTTTACATTACCGGATACCGCAGCCTTTTGAAATACTATTATCGCTTTCTTCATGAATCCCCAAAGGTAAAAAAGTTTCCTATTCAAACCCCTTAAAACAAAAAAGGGAAGGTTTTACCCTTCCCTTAAATCATTCCTTAGTGATTAAATTGGTCTTCCACCACGGCCACTGCGGCCTTGTCCACCTCCCCGGCGGTTTGAAGGTCCCTCTGGTCGGTCTCTACCGCGGTCTCTCAAAGTTCCCTGCCGGTCTTTGGCCTCCTTTTGCATTTCTTCCCATTTTTCCTTTTGCTCAGGGGTCAGTACACCAGCAATTTTTTCTTGGTGGGCGGTACGGGAAGCTTGCATCTCTTTCCTCATCTCTTCCCTTTTTGCCATCCGGTCTCTTGCCTGCTCCAGTTGGATATCATATATTGACTTTTTTTGGGCTTCACTGAGCTCCAGTTTTTCAGCCATCCGATCTGCCATCCTTTCCGCAATTGCTTCAGGTGTTCTTTCCGGTCTTTCGGTTTTCTTATCTTGTTGGGCGTTTGCGGTAAAGATCAAACCCAAACTTAACGTGTAGATAAACAATAGCTTTTTCATGGTGTCTGTTTTTTTAATTGGTTTATTTACAGGTTAGACCAAACGTAATCCGGATAGTTTAATCAGGCTATGAAAGTAAAATGTTAATAAACCTTAAAAGAAAACGGTTGGGTTTTTCAAAACCAGAAACTAACGACTTTTGTGAATTAACCCCCATGGCGTCCTTTGAGTCTGCGGCGTGAAACATTTCTCGCTGCGGCCGCAACGGTGGCGCAGCGTCCGCAGCGACTTTTGTGAATTAACTCCAGTGGCGTCCTTTGCGTTTTCTTTGCGTCCGTGGCGTGAAACCTTTATCCCAACGATCGCAATCCAGATTACAATGCATCATTGGTTTATTCCCAGAGGGAGGTGTTTCACTTATTTTTCTACCACCTCTTTTTTTATAAAATCTTTGCGTTGTCTAGGACGGATAAGGAGACGCAGGCTTGGATCAAATGCCAAATAATTCCAGGCCCAGTCCATGAAAATAAAAAGTTTGTTTTTTACACCCAATATGGCCATCAGGTGAACAAAGAGCCACGTCATCCACGCAAGAACACCTTGAAAGCGAATAAATGGCAAATCCACTACCGCCAGTTTTCTTCCTACAGTTGCCATAGATCCCAAGTCCCGGTAATGAAAGGTTTTCCAAGCCTTTGCCTTATCCAACCCTAAAAGATTGTTGGCTAGGTTTTCAGCCTGTTGTAGCGCCACTTGGGCTACTTGTGGATGTCCACGGGGATACTCTTCCGAAGTAGATATACATAGATCCCCGAGTGCATAGATATTTTCAGATCCCTTCAGTAAGTTATATTCATTTACAAGCAACCGTCCATTGGGGAGCATTTGATCTTCCTGCATACCATGGATTCGATTTGCCTTAATACCCGCTGCCCAAAGTAATGTATGGGTAGCTATGGGTGGAAAGTCTTTGAGTGTAACCTGTTGCCCGTCATAGTCCAGGACTTGAGTGTTCACCATTACTTCTACACCCAATTTTTGCAAATAAGCTTTCGCCTTGGACCTGGCTGGGTCAGACATACTGGAGAGTAGGCTCGGTCCTGCCTCTATCAGCACCACTTTCATGTTGTTGAAGTTTAGCTCGGGATAATCTTTTGGAAAGACATTATTTCGTAGTTCAGCTACGGCTCCCGCAAGCTCTACGCCGGTTGGTCCTCCACCCACGATTACCACGTTCATCATGGTTTTTCGGCGGGACTCTTCTGCTATATTTATTGCGGTTTCATAGTTGGAGATAATTTTGTTGCGGATATACAATGCTTCGGAAACAGATTTCATTGGACTGCTATATCTTTCAATATTGTCTAACCCGAAATAGTTGGTATCCGCTCCCATGGCTAAGACAAGAAAATCGTAATCCAGATATCCAACATGGGTGTAAATTCTGGATGCTTCTTCGTCGATTCGTTCAGCCACCGCCATCCGGAAAATGATGTTTTTCGATTTGTGAAAGACTTTCCGCAATGGGAACGAAATCGCACTGGGTTCAAGTCCCGAAGTGGCTACCTGGTAAAAAAGTGGCTGAAACTGATGGTAATTGTTTTTGTCAAGAAGGATTACCTGAAAGGAGGAATCCCTCAGTTTTCTGGCCAACTTTAGTCCCGCAAATCCAGCACCGATGATTACTATGCGTTTGCCTTGGGGTTTGGGAATGTTCGGAATGGGAGATTGTGTGTAAAAATCCATACAGTATGGTATTGAGTAATAAGATAGCTTACGTTAATATCCGGGCTTTAGCCATATTTCTATTTAATTTCTTCACATTTCGCCGATAAATAAGGGAAATAAGATATGGAAACTATTTTGAGGGCTGCTTATTCAAAAGTTTTATTAATTTTACCGCGTTAATATCGGTAAAATATGGGAAGAGCTTTCGAATTTAGAAAAGAGAGAAAATTCAAACGCTGGAATAAAATGTCCAAGGTATTCACCCGCCTGGGCAAAGAAATCGTAATCGCGGTCAAGTCCGGTGGTCCCGATCCGGATACCAACGCCAAGCTGAGAACAATCATCCAAAACGCCAAGGGTGCTTCCATGCCTAAAGACAGGATAGAAGCAGCGATAACCCGGGCAAGTAACAAAGATGAAAAAGATTACGAAGAAGTTGTGTACGAAGGTTACGGGCCTCATGGAATTGCGGTGATCATCGAGACGGCCACTGACAATATCAATAGAACTGTGGCCAATATACGTCACTATTTCACTAAAGCAGGCGGATCTCTTAGCACCTCCGGTTCCGTGAGTTTTATGTTTGACCATAAGGCGGTATTCCGTTTTGCGGCTGCGGAATTTGATATGGAGGAGTTGGAACTAGAACTTATCGACTATGGATTGCAGGATATAGACGAAAATGAGGGGGAGATTTTTATTTACACCGCTTTTGAAGATTTCGGGAACATGCAAAAGGCACTTGAGGATCGTCATATTGACCTCATCAGTGCTGATTTCCAGCGGTTTCCCATGTCCCTTACAGAGCTGACTCCCGAGCAGGAAGATGAAGTAATGAAAATGATAGACCGAATCGAAGAAGATGACGACGTTAATCAAATATACCATAATATGGCCTAATTCAGGGCATTTCTATTAGCTATCACCACCAATGGCATTTCCAAAGAGAAAAAATTTACACCAACAGACCAGACAGAAATTAGTAATCGTAGGAAGTAAGAATCCGGTCAAAATCCAAAGTGCTGAGGACGCCTTTCAAGCTGTTTTCGAAGGTCAGTTTATTGTGCAGGGATTAGAGGTAGATGCGCAGGTCAGTGCACAGCCTGTCGGGGACGTAGAAACTTATACCGGTGCATACAACCGCGCCTATGCTTCCAAGAATGCCTTTCCAGAAGCTGACTTCTGGGTAGGCATAGAAGGTGGTGTGGACGAAGTAGGGGAGCAAATGGTAGCCTTTGCCTGGGTCGTGGTTTTGAACGGTTCCCAAATCATAGGCAAGGCCAAGACAAGTACTTTTTTCTTGCCGGATGCAATATCCGAACATTTACGAAAAGGCAAAGAACTGGGCGACGCTACAGACAAAATATTTAACAAAGAAAATTCCAAACAAGCAGGAGGTGCAGTAGGTTTACTTACTAAAGGTTTGCTTCCAAGGAAAGAATATTATTATCAAGCTGTGATACTTTCACTCCTTCCATATATGAATGAAGAATTTTATTGATGGGGTTTATTAAAAATAGAAAATACCTATTTGGTTTCATAAATAGTTGATACTAAATTGCAAGTGGTTTAACAATCTTTTTACTGACAGTTATATTGAGCTATATAAACTGATAATTCATTCTGTCGGTTAGATTGATTTATTGACACGAAACCTGCCATACGTTCGTTATCAATAAAATTAAGTTGCTTTTGATCAAAACACGAGAAAGGTAGAAAGGTTGTTTATCACCCATACATTAACCATCACCGACTACCGTGCGGGGCCTGTCTTTCCAGTCAGGCCCTTTTTTTCACCTAACAATCTGCTTCAAAAAAGCAGTCAAGGCTTCTTTCCAATTCGGGGAGGCATCCCACTCTGATCCTATATAAAGTTCATTTCGCACCAAAAATTTGATGTAATATTTGACCACTATCCGATTAACATCTGTATCTGGGGGAATATTTACTCCCATACTTTGCATAATGTCACCTTCCCTTCCTTCGATGCGCATGAGTATAAATTGGATCCTGCTTTGTATTAACTCCTGATTGCTGAGTGTCTCGGTCAGGAATTCAACTTGATGGGTGTATACTTCTCTGAAGACCTCTTCCAGCCCTTGTTTTTCCGCATTTTGCTCCGCTTCACGTTGTTCAGGGGATTTCCCAAATAGATCATGCCGAAAAGTAGTGAGGAATCCCGATTCTCCGGAAGCCCCAGTTAGAACCACACCTAACTTGAAAACGTCGAGATTAAGCGGGGCCTGCTTGAGATAAGAGGTATTGCTACTCTCTGTTCCAGTAGGAGATTGGGGAAACTCAGGAACTTCCAATACCAAATAATTTCCCGTTGGCTGATTTCTACCTAATGAAGCTACATTATCCTTGAATTCTTCCATGGTGGAAGCGGTTGTGGATAGACTTTGACCCATACGAAGGATATTTTTGTCACCGCTGAACGGAAAAACCTGAAGGTGAAAGCTACCGTCCTGCTTACGGGTAACCACCACTATACTTTGAACAATCCTTTTAGTAAAGCTGTCGGCGAACGTCGCCTGTGTGGCTTCCGAAAGGACCACATCCTCCAACTCGTAGTAGGCAATGGGGTCAGCTCCTGATTCAACCAAGGAAAGGTGGATTTCCTCTCCGATATTTTCCCAGGAATACGCAGGTGACGCCGACGGGGAGGCTGAAACCAAAACTACCGATTTACCGTTTAAAAATACCTCCGCAGGACTATCCTGCCCAAAAACATATGAAGGAAAGAGCCAAATAAAAACAGCTGTCGAAAGATATTTCATGTACAAATTCTAAATCCAGTTGCTAAAGTTTCGTATTTTCACGAATATACACAACGATATCGATAATCTACCCATATGAAAACGGTGAGAAAAGCCATTTTATTTCTTTTTTTATTAGCCCCGGGATTTTTAATTGGACAAGTACTCGATAAGGAGCAGCTAATCAAAGATATTACCTACCTGTCTTCACCAAAGTTGGAAGGCAGAGCTACACTGAGTGAAGGAAACAGATTGGCGCAATCTTATATCGCGGAGCGATTTCACGACTTGGAATTAACCAGTCAGTTTCAAGATTTTATTCAATATTTCACCATGAAAGGGGGAAGGCGTACCCAAGACCAACAAAATCCGGCAAACATTATTGGGTTTATTCCTGGCAGCGAAACGGATACTCTTATTCTAGTGATGGCACATTATGATCACCTGGGTACAAAGGGAAAGGATATCTTTTTGGGAGCCGATGACAATGCTTCCGGTACTGCCGCATTGCTGGCTTTTGCTGCTCATTTTAGTCAACATCGACCTAAGCACTCTTACTTGTTTGCTGCATTAGATGCAGAGGAACTTGGCTTGCTCGGATCCAAAGCACTGCTGGCGGATTTTCCTTTTCCACTAGATCTGGTCAAAGTAGTGGTAAACATGGACATGATCAGTCGCAGCGAAACTAACCGCCTCTATGCGGTCGGCAGTCGTCATTACCCCCAGTTAAAAAAATATCTGTTACCCATCAAAGAAAACTCTTCCATAGATCTATACCTAGGTAATGATGGTGGAACCGGTGAAAAAGATTGGTCGAATGCCTCAGACCATGGTCCTTTCCATGCTAAAAGCATACCTTTTATATATTTTGGCGTGGATGACCACGAGGATTATCACAAGCCTACCGACTCGGTTGATCGTATTGACCCGGATTTCTACACCAAGGCGACCGAACTTATCCTTCAAGTACTACTTCAGATCGAACGTGATATTCTCTAAGTCATTTAAATATATAGGTTGCCGAAAGGCGGCCTATGGTATTATTTTTGTCCAAGCCAGGCACAAAGTACTGATCTCCCGTCTGTCGAAGATACCATTTGTAATTTAAGGTCCGCTGGAATTGCGCGGTTGCGGATAATAGTAAGTTACTCACCCTCCATTCTGTAATAAAGCCTGGTATAATGTCTACGTATTTAGTTCTCCAGTCCTTAGACTCTTCAAACGCAAAATAATAAAAGTCATTGTTGTTATTAATATATTCTAGTTGAAACCCAATTTTGTTAAAATTTCTAACCCAAGCCAATTCCGCCGAAATGACATTACTTCCAGGGCCATAGCCAAATCCTAATACTTGTCCCTGGTGTGTGTATCCGTGCCTCACGTGGGGGTGGGTATACCAACTGTTTTTTGCTAAAATATTCTCTCTGATAGTCTGACCGGTTTGAGTAATTTCCAAACCGACCTGCATAAAGGCATCCGTTTTTTTCAGTGGAATAAGGTGGGTTAGCCCAAAGGAAAATGCCCTATTCAGATCAGGATTGATTAGAAAATCATGAAGTGAGCGGCTATTCCCGTTTGAGCCATATTCTCCATAAAACTCAAACCTTCCCTTGGGTGATATCCACCTAAAGTAACCCGCACTAAGTTGGTTCCTTTTGTCTACATCTGGTCGGCTGATGGATTCCGGACCTTTTTGGCTGTTGAAAAGTGGAAGATAATCACCGAATTTAGACATATCCGAATTGTACATTTGGGAGACGCTGCTAAATCCGAGAAATAGACCCGGAACCCATGTTGGCTGATAACTGAGTACAAAGCCGGATATGTATCTCCAATTCTGGCTTTCCTGTTTGGCCACATAGAGAGGCGTCTGGGCGTATGAAATATCAGTTTGGGGAGGGGCAATACCCGAATCTTCCAGCCTTCCCGCTATAAGCTGCGTTTCGAATTTTCCAATTGGCGTATTAATGGGTTCCCGTGTATTTATTGTTGCATGTAGAAAGCCGGGCGCATGGTTACTCATCAGCAGGGATGATCTCCTGGCTGGACCCCACCAGAGATTTTCGGTGGAGATTCCTATCGATAGTTCCCTATGGTTGAATCGAATACTTGACTGGCCGGGCAATATGCGGGTATAGGGAGATGTTCCAAAACGCTCCGGTATATCGCTTGTGTTCAGCCATTCATAATAACGCATCCATGTGATGCCATAGTGTTCAGTTGGAAAACCCTGAAAATCCCTGTTCGCCGCATGGATAAACTCCGGTTGAAGTTGGATTGAAAAAGGGCCGTACTCACCATAAAATCCCATACTTATTAAATGCTGTAAGCCACGGTTTGGAATCATGGATCCGTCATTCAAGCCGAAGGCATAATTGGAATTATATTGGGTACGCCACATGACGGGAAGAATCTGAAATCTGCCTTTGTTCTCTAAAAACCTAAATTTGATTTTAGACAAATCCTCATCCGTGAATGTTCCGTCTAGGTCTATACCATTGTCTTTCTTAAGCGACTGTTGGGGATACAATGGCCTAATCATAAAACTTATCGTTGAATCGGTCTTACCCAACAGCTGTTCCCGACGGAGATAGTCCTCCATTTCCCGTTGATTTAGAGAGAGACTTTGTCCGATGGCATGGAAAAAATTAATCGCCACAAGGGATGACAACACCAACAGCTTAATTGCTCGATTCATGTTTTTTTATTTATAGGCGTTATTTTATAATCAAAGTACTGACTTCGATGTTGGCAATTGACCAACTTTCATCGCATAATGGATTTGGAGTATTCGTCTGCTTTAGTTCATCTCCTAATAAGATGTTTAATTGTCCCCTAGAATGGGAAATTAGCTTGGTAACCCGATACAAGGTAGTCCAACCAGGTAAATCAGCATATTGACATCTACCTGGGAGTTGTGTGGTTTCTGCTGCAGTTTTGGGCTCCAAAAACCTGGGATAATTTTCGGGATAGGATTGGTATAAACAGTAAAGGGTATTGCAGGGGCTATTGGAAAAAGTAGTCCGGATTACTTCAGATCCGTCTAGTTGCATATACCAAAAATCAGGACCTCCCACATCGTCCGAATTGCCATCCCAACTGTCATGAACCAAGATGTCAACACTGACCCGTACCGTATTGTGGGATGGTAAGTTAGGAACGTTAATTGAAACTTCGGCTAAATTATATGGCCCCAATACCGGCCTTCCCTGGAACTCGTCGAGCTGCGCATTGTCTATATTGGTCACATCCATGGCCGAAAAATCATTTTGATAGACCAATACTTCCTCCAATAGCGAGTGTTCACAGGAGGTACAAACTACCCACAAACATATTAAAAAAAATGCCTGACGTAGCGAAAACTTTGACATAACAATTGATTTAACAACCACCATTTTTTGCGTTAAAGGAAAAAGACTGAAATAACTACCCAGTTTTTCCAATGCCCTAATTTCAGGCAAATAAACAAAATATTCGCCAATCTTAACACTTACAAAACAGTTTATTGTCTGAAAGTGAAGGAGCTTCTAGGCTAATCGAGGAAGTATACCCGCTTCACACGATTGCTGATATGAGTCAATAATTCATATGGAATAGTCCCAATTTCTTTCGCCAGTTCTTTCAAGTCAATTCCTTCTCCAAATATTGTAACCTCATCACCCGCTTTTGCAGGTATATCGCCTATGTCCAACATGGTCATATCCATACATACGTTTCCTATGACCGGTACCTTTTTTCCATGAACGAGTCCAAATCCCTTACCATTGCTAAACCTCCTGTCAAACCCATCCGCATAACCGATGGCAATCGTAGCTATTCTTGTCGTTCTATCCCTAGTCCCCATTCTACCATAGCCAACTGTTTCTCCCGCGTTGAGTGTTTTGACCTGTGATATGGTCGTTTTCAAGGTGCCCACCTGCTGCAATTGGCCTTTAGACCCTTCATCAACTGCAATTCCATAGATGCCAATACCTAGCCGCACCATGTCCATAGCATATTCGGGAAAGCGAAGGATACCCGCCGTATTCAAGGCGTGTTTCAAGGGGATATATTCTAAAAAGGATTGCAATATTCCATTCATTTCATCAAACAGAGAAAGCTGCTTAAGGCTAAAATCGTCATGCTGGGATTCGTCAGAGCCAGCAAGGTGAGTAAAGACGCTTTTAATTCGAATTAGCGGGTATCTGGCTAATAGTTCCCTTACTTGTCCAAGGTCCTTTTTTTCAAAGCCCAGTCGGCGCATACCGGTATCCAAATCTAAATGAACAGCAGTTATTTTTCCTTCCAATTGGCTGAAAGTGCCTATGGCCGTTAAAATTTCTGTACTATAAATTACCGGCTCTAACTGAAAAGCCTGCATCTGGCTAAAATTTTCAATTCCGGCATTTAATACCATAATGGGCAGCGTAATCCCGCTGTTGCGAAGTTCAACTCCTTCATCCGGATAGGCGACCGATAAATAGTCAGCTTTTAGCTTTTGTAAATGATTGGCTATCTCAGTCGCACCGCCGCCATATGCAGCCGCTTTTACCATGACCATCACTTTGGTTCCTTTAGGTATTCTTTTCCGATAAAAGAAATAGTTGTGTGTCAGTGCGTTGAGGTTAATTGCCAAAACTGTACCGTGGATCCGCTCTTCCAGTGCTTGGACAATCTTCTCAAAAGCAAATGTTCTTCCTCCTTTGATTAAAATAAGGTCGTTGTCGAAAGTTGTGAGATCGGCTGTCCTTAAAAACTCATCTGTATTTGCAAACCATTTACCCCTTACCTCCAAACTTGTAAGGTGCCTACCGATCTCCATTCCTATGCCATATATTTCATCAATTTTGAAGTGATCCAGGAGGGTTTTTACTTTGTGGTAGCTATTTTTTGAGGAGCCTAGTTGTGGAAGGTCGGATAATATCACCTTTCGCCGTCGTTTTTGCCTCTGCACCTGCATAAACTCCAACGCTACTACCAGTCCTCCCAGATCATTGTTGTAGGTGTCGTCAATCAATGTGCACTGACGGAGACCGGCTTTCACGGTAAGGCGCATGTCTACTGACCTGAGAAGTGGGATGGCATCTTGAATCTGTGTGGGGCTGAGGCCTAGAGTGAGGCAGGCGACGATTACGTGCCTTAGGTTTTCGAGCGAAGCTTCGTCCGAAAAACTGCAGTTAAATGTAAATAAACTTAAATCCGGTCGCAATAAGATTATTTTGGTCTTGTTGGGTTCTTTTCTTACAGCAAGTGTATAATCCGCTCCCTCTGTTTCAGACCAGCTGATAAGCCTTTCTGGCATGAAAGTGGATTGAAAATATGCAGCTACCGCTAATTGATCCTTCCGGTAAATGATATATTGGCAACCGGAAAATAGCAGTGCTTTTTCCTTAAGTTTTTCGTCTTTTCCGGAAAAATTCCCGTCATGTGCTGTCCCGAGATTCGTGAATAATCCGATAGTTGGCCGAATCATTTCTTCGAGATTTCTCATCTCACCGGGTTGAGAAATGCCCGCTTCCAGTACAGCTACCTGATGGTCAACGGCCATGGTAAAGATGGAAAGCGGTACACCAATTTGACTGTTGTAACTTTTTGGGCTTTTTACTACTCGGTAGTGTTGTTCCAAGAGCTGCCCTAACCATTCCTTAACGATCGTTTTTCCGTTACTCCCAGTGATTGCCAAAACGGGTCCTTGGAATTGATTTCTGTTCCAAGCAGCCAAAAATTGTAGCGAACGTAGGGTATCGCAAACTAATAATATCGTCGTGTCTGCATAATTTCGCAGTAGGCCTGTTTCATATCTTCCTTTCTGAACTAAAAAATTCCTCACCCCTCCCTCGTAGGCAGCTTTCAAAAATGAATGTCCATCAGTCTTTTCTCCAGGTAAGGCAACAAAAAGAATTTCTGGCTCAGGATAGATCCTTCTGGAATCAATGCAAATGGAGGAGATATATCCCTGATTACCATCCGAAAGGATGGTGGCTTCAAAGAGTCCAGCCAACTCTGTAAGTTTGATTTTTTTTACCATGGGAAAAGTAAAGTACCGATTAGGTTGTCCACGAAAGATTTGGCTTAAATTTAAGAATTCCAACCACTTTTACCGTGGCTGTTACTGATTTAGTAATAGAAAATTGGTTTGTTGAATTTTTTGTAAACATCTATATTATTGCTATATTTGAAACAAATGTAACACCTTAATGGCGTACTATTTATAAAAAGCTTCACCTGATATGCACACGCCTAATAATCTTTCGAAAATACTGAAAATCGCTGCTTTTGGCGGAATGTTGTTTTGTTGTCTGTTCATTACTGAAGTTACCGCCCAATCTGATAAAGAGAAATCAGATTCAGAACAAGTGAAGTCTCCATACAATTCGTTCACAGAAACTGAAAGAAAGGAAATGTACCATCAGCCGTCTGAGAAGAAATCATCAAAAATGAGTTCCTCCACGGATAAAGTAACTAGGGACAGCAGTGGATACCGTGTTGAGGAGCTGAGCGAGGTAAAGGACGAAGCGACATCAACCCTCTCGTTTAATATTTTCCTTTATGTCCTAGATAGATTCAAAGAAAAATAATCCCACTATTTTTAATCCAGCACAATTCCAATCTTTACTTTTACGTTCGAAATAGCACCATTCACTGATTCAACTGACCTTTTCCTTTTTAATTAATTTGAATTTCTTTTTCTACGAGTTTGTAGACGATTTTTCTGAATTCGGACAAAATGTAAATGAGAAGTCACTATTTGATTCATTTAATGGCTGTATAGCTTTTATAACTGCGTAGAAAGACTTATTTTTAAATTCCCCAATATAAAGCTGTTATGATTGAAACTGTAAAGAACCTAGGTAAAAAAATGATTGCTTTATGCATTACTATGCTATTCCTTGCCGAAGTGCCTGCTCAGGAAATTGCATTGCAATTATATAGCCTGAGAAACCAAATGAAAACCGACGTGGAAAAATACCACGAAATCATTGATCAGTGGGGAATTCGCTATATCGAGGGAGGGGGTACTTACGACATGCCGATGAAAGCTTATAAGGATTTACTTGAGAAGTATGACCTTCAGCTCATAAGTGTCGGAGGCTCCTATGAGGAAATGCGAGATAATCCACAGGCTGTCATTGCTAAAGCCAAAGCATTTGGGGCTAAATATATCGTTACGTTTTGGATTCCACATACCTCTGGGCTTTTTGGGGAAAAGGAAGCCAAGGCCGCAGTTGAAGTCTTAAACAAAGCCGGTAAATTGGTTCAAGATGCAGGTCTCGTCTATTGCTATCATCCGCACGGATATGAATTCAAACCTTACGAAACAGGAACACTCTTTGACTATATGGCGGCCAATGCAACCTATTTTGATTTTCAACTGGATATTTTCTGGGCTCAGATGGGCGGTGTTGACCCGTTGGCATTGCTTAATAAATACCCTGAAAAATTCCCCTTACTCCACTTAAAAGACCGCAAGCCCGGAACACAGGGTACAAGTGATGGTACTGGAGACGTGGAGACCAATGTGGTTTTAGGGACCGGGGATATAGACATCGCAGCCATTATCAGAAAGGCGAAAGAAATCGGTGTGGAATACCTCATCATCGAAGATGAGTCTTCCCGATCAGTAAGCCAAATCCCACAAAGTGTCTTTTATATAAATTCCATTTTAAACGAATAATAAGTTCGTATTTATTTTTTTTCATCAGATTTTTATGGCGTTCCCCCAACATTAGATAGTGGATTTCGTATGAAATTACATGACTATGAGGATATTAGAGTTTAATTAATACACTCAAATTCCCAACTAAACCAACTATTCACAAATGCTTCTTATTTCCCGTGCGTTAATTCTTCTATCGTTTCTGTTTACTGGTGTTTTTGGTACCTATTCACCACCCTTGGAGGTCATTTCTTTCGATACGTTTGAGCAAATGACCCAAAAATCTTCCGATAAAATTAAAATTTATAATTTTTGGGCTACCTGGTGCGCTCCTTGTGTGAAAGAGATGCCGGCGTTTGAAAAAGTTAATTCGGAGGACACAAGTGTCGAGTTATTGTTTATTTCATTGGATGATGGGCGCAGACCGGAAAGGGTGACTGCATTTATTGAAAAAAGAGGTGTGAAATCTCCTGTCTTCCTTTTAGATGACGTGGATTTTAACAGTTGGATTAACAAGGTGAGCGAAAAGTGGTCCGGCGCAATCCCGGCAACTCTTTTTGTAAAACCCAACGGAGAGCGGATTTTTCATGAGGGGGACTTGGATGAAAGCGAATTAAAAGACATTATTAGTCAACTTAAATAACATAACCATGAAAAAGATTCTTCAAAAAACACTCTTTTTTACTGTCATAATCATGCTGTTGACCAACCTTGGAGCATTTGCGCAAGGTGGATTCCAAGTAGGCGATAAAGCAATGGACTTTGATCTGAAAACTGTCGAAGGCACTACCGTCTCCATGGCCAACCACCCGGATGCAAAAGGATTTTTGGTGATCTTTTCCTGCAATACCTGTCCGTATGTGGTAGCCTATGAGGACCGGATGATTGAATTGCACAACACCTATGCCCCCAAAGGTTTCCCGGTGATTGCTATCAATCCCAATGATGCCAAACGAAGTCCCGGCGACAGTTTTGACAATATGAAGAAAAGGGCGAAATCCAAAAACTTCCCCTTTGCCTATGCGTATGATGAAACGCAGGAAATTACAAAAGCTTATGGCGCCACCAATACCCCACAGGTTTATTTGGTAAAGAAAGAGGGCAATGATTTTATTGTCAAATATATAGGAGCGATTGACAATAATTATCAGGATGCTTCCGCTGTGACAAAAAAATACGTTGAAGACGCCATGGAGGCGGTATTGACAGGAGGTAGTGTAGAGGAAGAGCGGACAAAGGCTATTGGATGCACCATTAAATGGAGAAAATCCTAAGCACTCAAAAAAAATAAAAAGCCTTTCCCATACGACGGAAAGGCTTTTTTTAAACCATTTAATACTCTATTTAGATACACTAGTGTGTAACGTTATCTCAAAAAAATCATTTTTTTATGATCTGAATTGGGCTGGATTTTTAAAATTAAGCTAATTTCGATTTTTTCAGGTTAAGTAAATTTACGTATTATTACGGAAAGTATTTGGGTAAAGAAATATGTTGATCACAAAGAATAATGAGTTATCAGAAGTTTTAAAAATTGTTTTAGATGCATTGAAATCGGCAGCAAAGGATACAGGACATCCTTTTCGGTTTATGTCATTGGCCACTATTCACCAACAGGTGCCGGATATTAGGTATGTGGTACTTAGAGCAATGGATGCAGAAGGATGCCTCTACTTCTTCACCGATTACCGGACTCAGAAAATTGGCCATATCCGAGCCAACCCTGATGTAGCCTTGCTTTTCTATGATTCTGAAAAAGGGGTTCAGATAAGGATGCAGGGTACAGCTTTGGTTCACAGAAACAATGCTGTGGCAGAAAAATTCTGGATGACGGTCGAAGGGGAAGCTCAAAAAGCATACAATCCGGTCTTAACTCCCGGGACACTAATTTCCCATCCGGTCGAGGCCTATAATTGGCCTGAAAACATGGGAAACTCTAATTTCTCTGTGGTTCAGATAGTTCCTTCCGAGTTTAATGTCCTGCAATTGGATGGGATGAATCATATTCGGGCAAAATATGTGCGAAATGATGACAAATGGAAAATGGATTGGATCGCTCCTTAAACTAAACGTTAACTTGGTTTACTTGGCTTGGGTAGAAGAAATGATACGTTCCACAAGTTCGCTATGATAGGCACCGTTGAAGGGTCCAAAAAAATTCATATCCCTGACTTCATATAATTTCTCCCCATAATATTTGTCGGGAGTGATGTATCCGATATAGCCCCCGTTAAAACAGGTCACGATAAGGTGTAACCCTTGGGATTGGGCAAGTTTCTCCCATTCTTCATAAAAAACACCAGACAACTCACCGCTGCTGGAGATAAAAAGAAGATTACCCAATTGTTGAATGTCCAAGTGCGCAGGGCTATCACCAAATGCCCAGTCAAAAAGCCATGGCCTTAGGCGTAAGTTGTCACTTATTCGGTAATGGGCAGATCGTAATTTCATTGTTAGTTTCCCGGATCTTAGACTAGTTCTTAGAAGAGTGTCGTGGGAAATTGTATCCGATTTAAGGACAGAATCAAGCCTATACGCATAGTCTTGAATTCTCTTAGGTCCCTCGCCATCACCTACCGGACGGTGGCTTCCCACGGTTCCTGAAGCGAACAAAGAAAAATCAACTGTCTGTTCCTGAAGTTTTGTGAGGTAGAAAGGGTAATCTCCAGAAAGGCCCATATAACGGCCAGGCAACATGGTAGAGTGCGCGCTGAAGGTTAGCAATGACCCCGTTTCTCCCGAGTTTTTTTGGATGCGAAGTTCCCGGATGTAGGGATCGATTGGATCGTTTTCGATTAGGCGGTTGGTGACGAAGTCGGCAGCATACGTCTTTCTATAGGATAAGGTCGCTGTATCCATTGATGACAAAGAACTTTTAAGGCTTAGGACAGTCTCGCTTGCCAACAGATCTACAACTTCTTCATCTAATCCCCCCATTGTAAGCCTGCCAATCAAACCGGGAGAATAACCCCCATAGCCGCTGTGGGTGTGGGTCGTGGTAAAATAGATATGGTTTATGGGCAATTTTTCCCCGATAATCCTATCCCTTATTTTTTGCGCCAAGTACGGATGGACAAATAGGATCTCATAGTTGATAAATGCAATCAGTTGCTCATTGTTACCCAATATTAGGGTTTTTACATAACTACTGTCCAGTACGAATTCATAATCTCCACGGGGTTTGTATGGTATCAGCGGCTTAGGTTCGCCTGGTGTGATGTTTTCTTTTGACCATCCTGCTAAAAAGTATCCATTGTCTGATGACTGCCAAGCTAAATTTTCAAGGGATTCCACCGTTTCATGATAGTAGGCAGTTTCTTCATATGGCGTCCAGTCCACATAGGTGATGGTCGAAAACACAACCACTACAAAAAAAAGTAGCGTGATAATAAGGAAACGTAAAAGTAACTTTAACATGAGCCCGGATTGAATGTGATAAGTTGGTATCAGCCGCCGTACTCAAAGGTTCCGTAATCGCCGGTAATAGTAAGGCGTTTGCCAGTCCCGGCAGTTACTCTTCCTATAATCTGTGCCTCCACTCCGAAGGATTCGGCTATCTGGATCACCGTGTCGGAATGCTTGGGGTCCAGGTAAATCTCCATACGGTGACCCATATTAAATACCTTATACATTTCCTTCCAATCTGTCCCGCTTTGGTCTTGAATAATTGAAAATAATGGAGGAGTTTTGAAAAGGTTATCCTTTACAATATGTACGTCATTTACAAAATGGAGCACTTTGGTTTGCGCTCCGCCGCTGCAATGTACAACACCATGGAGGTGCGGGCGAAGATTTTTCAGCACTTCCACCATAATCGGGGCGTAGGTACGCGTGGGAGAAAGTACAAGCTTACCCATGTCAACCGGCGTGCCCGGAGCAGGGTCGGTGAGGTTATAACTACCGCTATAAGTCAATTCTTCTGGCACTTGCGGGTCAAAACTTTCCGGATACTTGGCTTTGATGGCTTTTCCAAAAATATCATGCCTCGCTGAGGTAAGCCCGTTGCTACCCATACCCCCGTTGTAGGCGGACTCATAGGTCGCCTGTCCGTAAGAAGACAAGCCAACAATGACATCCCCTGGTTGGATAGCGTCATTGGATATTACTTCTGATCTTTTCATACGGGAAGTGACCGTACTGTCTACAATGATCGTTCGTACGAGATCTCCCACATCGGCAGTTTCTCCTCCGGTTAGGACTGCGTGAACACCGTGTTCACGGAGCATTTCCAAAACCTCTTCGGTGCCGTTAATAATGGCCGCAATTACTTCTCCTGGTATTAGATTTTTGTTTCTCCCGATAGTCGATGAGACTAGAATATTATTGATAGCACCTACACAAAGTAGGTCGTCTATATTCATAATAATGGCATCCTGGGCTATTCCTTTCCAAACACTCAAATCACCGGTTTCTTTCCAGTATAAGTAGGCTAGGGAGCTCTTTGTACCTGCACCGTCAGCATGCATGATATTGCAATATTCGGGGTCCCCTCCCAGTATGTCCTCTACAATTTTGCAAAAGGCGTTGGGAAATAGGCCCTTGTCCAAATTTGCAATTGCCTGATGTACATCTTCCTTCGCGGCAGAAACGCCCCTTTGCATATATCTTTCATTCATAAGCTTGCAGCTTTTCTGGTCAAAGTGCAAAGGTAAGCATTTTACTGGGTGATTTCTATTACTTTGAACTCCGTCCTACGGTTGACTTGATGCTCTTCCTCGGTTTGGGCATCTTCAATGATTAGCTGACGCTTTCCGTATCCTCGGGCTTCCATCCGGTCTGCGGCGATACCCTGTGTAATAAGATACTGCACAGCGGATTCAGCTCTTCGTTGGGACAGCAGGTCATTGTATTCGTCACTTGCACGGGCATCTGTGTGTGAACTTAGCTCAATTCTAATCTGTGGATTGTCCTTCAATATTTGAACGAGCTTATCAAGTTCTAGTGCCGCATCCGGCCGAATTTCCGATTTATCCAAATCGTAATAAATGTTTTCCAAAACAATGGCCCGCTCTAAAATTAGTCTTTCCAAAATGATGGTGGTATCCAAGGTCACGTTGGTCACATCCTGAATCAAGTCCTCAGGAGCCGGAGTCTTTCCAATGGTACTGTAGGGGATGCTCTTGGAAAAATACCCGTTTTTAGACGCAATCATGCTGTATGTTTGATCTGGTTGCATCTGAAATCTTAAGCGTCCATTTTGATTTGAAAAATTACCGTCTATCGTTTGGTTGTTTTGATCATAAAGAACTACCCGGGTATCTCGGAGCACTTCTTCGTCACCTCCGTCAGTTTTACCCAATGTAGTGACATTCAGCAAGACGTTGACCACTTTGGGCTTTGGAGTAAAATCCTGGAAGAAATAAATATCATCATCCCCTTTTCCCCCCTCTCTATTGGAAGTGATAAACCCTTCCTTTGGATAGTCGGTAAAGAATATACCGAAATCATCTGCCAGGGAGTTGATGTTTGGCCCCAAATTTCTCACGGTAATGTTTCCGTTTTCCTGTTTAGCCACAAAAATGTCTAATTTACCATATCCGGGGTGCCCGTCCGAAGCAAAGTAAAATTCACCATTTTCCATAGGGCGGGGAAAAAGCTCGTTCCCGCTGGTGTTGATTTCCGGTCCAAGATTTTGGACATTTCCGAAGTCACCGCTAGCGATTTTTGTTGCTTTATAAATGTCTATACCTCCATACCCACCGGGTCTGTTTGACGCAAAATAAAGCGTCTCTCCATCTGGACTGAATGCAGGGGTTGAATTCCAATAGGTGGGTTCTTCGTTGGCCGCCAAATAAATGGGCTGAGTAAACCCTCCACCCCTAAAGTAAGAGGCAAATAAACTAACCTCGGGAAGATCCTTCTTTGTCGCCGCATTTCCGCGAGCATAAATTATAGTATTGCCATCCGGACTGATGGCGATAGCTCCTTGGTTGAGCCCCTGTTCATTGCGAAATTCAGGGATACGTTCTACATTTTGTACATCTACTCTAACCCCTTCCGCTCTGGTGCGAAAGAGTTGTGTATATCCCTGACCAGTTGCCGTGTAGACACCTCCGGCGCCACGGGAACTCGTAAAATAGAGATAGCCTTCGTTGACAATTGGCGAATAATCCAAGCCGGGACTATTCAGCAATTCGTAGTTTTCGAGTTTGTGGTTGGGCCAAAGCGGTTCGATACTTTCCAAGGTATTAATGGCTTTTATTTCTTTATCGGCCTTTGCGATAAGTAAATCATCCATTGTAAAGGCTTTAGATGACTTGAAGGCTTCTTCCGCTTCTTCGTATTTTCCCTGATTTTTTAAACTTAGGCCTTTATAATAATAATTTTCGAAAGTCTCTTCCTCCTGAAGAACCTTTTCGTAGTATGGAGCCGATTTCTCGATGCGGTTCGAGAGCCTATAGCTCTCCGCAACATAAAAATTGGCTTCCTGATTTTCAGGCTCTTTCTCCAATACTTGGGAAAAAGTGGAAATCGCTACCTGATATTCACCGGAACTGAACTGGTTCATTCCTTTTTGCTGAAGACTTGTACATCCCGCAGCGAATACAGTGAGCAATATTAAATAGTAGTAACCGCGCTTCATGTTCACATAAGAGAAATAGCTATTCATTTGGCAGGTATTGAAATCTAGTTGTTAAAGTATCTTTTCAGCCAACTCTCCTTGGCCGGGATTATCCACTTTTCAGCCAAATCACTTTTGGTGTTAATTATTGGGTTAAACACGGGCGTTTCAGGTTGCAATATTCCTTTTGTAATGGACTGCCGTACATCTGCCAGTTTATTTACAGTTACCTTTTCCTCTGAAAGAAATGAGACTTTGCCTGAATCCAACAGGTTTACACCCGTTTTTTCCTCAATGCTCCGAATAATCCTCACCGAGCTGTCTATAGAACATCCACTGGGGCCTAAATCCTTTTCATCTACGCCCAGCAGGATGAATTGGTCATACATGATTTCAAAAGAAGTAGGCATTCCTTGGCCGTGGGTATTCCACCCTTCACAGAATGAGGAAAGATGGGATTGTATCCAGTTTATTTCTGAGGTGTCAAATGGCCTGTCAGACTGGTAAACCCATATTCTGGAATTGGCCGGCATCTCTTTGAAGGGTATATACATAAGTTAATCGTTATGTTTTCCGTGACGGAATAATTGCATTCTTTTTTCTTGTTGATTAAACGGGTAATTCAATCATAATGATACAAAAAATCTAGGCATGTTATGACATAAACACCAATAAACTTACTATTGTTAGAATTTGGACACAATCGAATTAATCTATTATTGGCTAGTTTTAGCTATTCAGTCCCAAGTCATTGGCAATAAGTTCGGCCAGATCCAAGACCTTTACCTCGTTTTCCTTTTCCTTGTTTTTCACCCCATCCGAGATCATGGTGAGGCAAAAAGGACAACCAACTGCAATTGTTTTTGCACCGGTGGCTAAGGCCTCCTCCGTCCGTTCTATATTGATGTCCTTCTTTCCAGCCTCGGGCTCCTTAAACATCTGGGCACCTCCGGCACCACAGCAAAGCCCCTTTGACCGGCAGCGCTTCATTTCAACAAGCTCCATATCCAGGGCCTCAATGATCTCCCGCGGTGCTTCATAGACATTGTTTGCCCTTCCCAGAAAACAGCTGTCATGGAAGGTAATCTTTTTCCCCTTGAACCCCCCTCCTCCCTTGAGAACAACCTGACCGGCATGAATCAACTGCTGTAGAAACTGGCTATGGTGAAGAACCTCATAGTTGCCACCTAGTTCTGGATATTCATTCTTCAAGGTATTGAAACAGTGGGGGCAGGCCGTTACTATTTTCTTTACTTGGTACCCGTTGAGCACCTGAATGTTACTCATTGCCTGCATTTGGAAGAGAAATTCGTTTCCAGCTCTCCGCGCAGGATCTCCCGTACAGGTTTCTTCTTCTCCCAGTACGGCAAAATTTATTTCCAGTTTGTTCAATATTTTGACAAACGCGATAGTAACTGCTTTGTACCGTTCATCGAAAGACCCGGCACAGCCTACCCAGAATAAAATTTCCGGCTGATCTCCTGCCGCCGTTTTTTCGGCCATTGTTGGTATTTGAAAAGTAGTGCTCATGTTGTCTTTTAATCGTTCATTGGTTTTCCCTTAATTTCATCTGCCCACTTGAAGCGGTCTGTTGGCGCAAATTTCCAAGGTGCGAAGCTTGTTTCAATATTCTGAAACATGACGTTCCATTGAGCAGGACTAGCGCTTTCCTCCATCGCCACATAGCGGCGCAATTGCAAGATTATATCCAAGGGGTCAATATTTATGGGACAGGCTTCCACGCAGGCATTGCAGCTGGTGCAGGCATTTATTTCTTCTTTGGTGATGTAATCGCCAAGTAGGGTTTTTCCGTCTTCCAGTCCAGGGCCGCCATTTGCGATACTCTTGCTTACTTCCTCTGCCCGGTCTCGGGTATCCATCATAATTTTTCTCGGAGACAATTTCTTGCCTGTTATGTTTGCGGGGCATTCTGCCGTGCAGCGTCCACATTCTGTACATGCAAAAGCGTTCATGATATTAACCCAGCTGAGGTCATTCACATCCTTTGCTCCAAAGCGACCGACCTCGGCTGGCGGCTCCTCCACTCCTTGAGTGGGTACGCCCAGCATTAATTTTACTTCATTGGTAATTTCTTTCATGTTTTTCATTTCCCCTTTTGGTTTTAAGTTTGAAAACCAAGTGTTGGAGAAAGCTAGAAAAATGTGAAGGTGCTTCGAATAAGTGACGTAGATAGCAAAAGCTAAGATGCCGACAATGTGAAACCACCAGGCAATCCGCTCGGTAATTACCAAAGCTCCGTCTCCAAAGCCATCAAACAACGGCGCTAGTACACTACTAAAGATCAGACCCCCAAGTGGAATATAACCTGCTACACCTCTTTCGGCCAGAAGTTGGTCGGTGGCGTTCATGGTCAATATAGCCAGCATCAAGACAATTTCTATCCATAAGATAAGATTTGCGTCTAAGGCAGGCCAGCCACGTAGTTCAGGCATAGTAAGGCGCGGCACGCGGGTGATATTCCGTCGGATCAGAAATGCAACACAGGACACCAATACCGCAATCGCCAACCATTCGAAAATATTCATGGCCACTGTATAAACACCCCCCAAGGCTGGGGCAAATATGCGGTGACTACCACTAATCCCATCAATGACAAATTCCAGCACTTCAATATTGATCACGATAAAAGCCACATATATGAGTAAATGCAAAATCGCCGGACCTACACGCTTAAACATTTTCTGCTGACCAAAAGCAATTAGTGCCATGGTCTTCCATCGTTGGGAGGGATTGTCTGTTCTGGATTCCGATTTCCCAAGGAGAATGGTATTCCTTAGAAAGGTTATCCTCCTGTACAAAACCACCCCTGACGCAACTAACAGGGTTAAAAAAAGTAGTTGTGGTAAAATACTCATAGTGAACTGCTTATTAAATATAGATTAATTTTTAAATAAAATCATTTGCACTAACCATACAAATACCTACCTTTGCATCACTTTACCGAGGTGATGTAGCTCAGTTGGTAGAGCATCGGACTGAAAATCCGTGAGTCGGTGGTTCGAGCCCACTCATCACCACGAGCCTTGGATTAATCCAAGGCTTTTTTTATTTATGCTGTTTTCAAATGCCTGGTCAGAATTGTAATTTACCTTCTTCATGATGCAAAGTAATAAATAGTGCGCATGCATACTATATTGTGGTGATTTAATTTTGTGCTTCGAAGATAAAGCAATGTATCGTTAAATAGAAGTAATTGAATTTTTTTAAGGGATTATTAGTGGTAATTTTAAAAGCATTCGTTACTTCAAGAATAACCATCTTAACTGTGCCAAAATCTAGACATCAGCGTAGTCCTTGGCTGATTACCTAACCTAAAAATCATACAACTGTTGAAAAAATACATATTTATTGTCTTTTCCTACTTTCTTATTACTTCTCTCCAAGCCCAAGAACGTCACGAATATGAAATAACTATTGCGGGATTTAGTATTGGGGAAATGACAGCCACCAAAACAGAGGAGGGAGATACGACCACCTACCTGCTGACATCTAAAGTGAGCCTTTGGTTGTTTGGACAAATCAATATAGACTATGTGACAGATGTAAAATATGTGGGGAATCGATTTATTCGCTCTACTGTGGCATCCCAGACAAACCGGGGTAATTTTCTTTCACGAATTTGGCTAGAGGATGAATTTTACCAAGTGGATGCTAAGTCATACAAATATGAAATTGAGACTGTAATCCGGGAGAATATTGATTATAGTGCTGTGCGCCTGTTTTTTGAAGAGCCAATTGGCAGGAGGAGGATGATCGCTGAAAATTATGGTGTTTTTGGCAGCATAAAAGCCTTGGGAAGCAGCGAGTATGAGACGTTAGCAAATGAAAACAAAAACAAATACACCTATATTAATGGAAAGCTTGATAGGGCGGTCATGCATAGCCCAATTAAAAATTATATAATAAAAAGAAAGTAAAACTTGCAATGGTATATGATCGAAGAAATCTCTATTCTTCGCTAATCAGACTCCCAAACTAATAGTTTAAAACATATGCCGCGCGTCTCAATTCGTCAATTTGTTGCTTTTTTAAGGGATTTTGAAACACCCCCAGTATACTTGAGTGTTTTTTGGCCATTTCTTCAAGAATCGTGGTTGGATTTGTGCTTAGTAGAGCGATAGAAATTGTGCTAACCCAGGCCGCATCTTGTAAGGACTTCAGCCAGAGCCAAGCATCCGTTTCAAGCAATGTGACATCCAACAAGATCAAAAAGTTTTTCCCGTCATGATCATGTTCCTCTAAATATTCCCAAACAGAATTAAAGTCCCTAAATTGCTTTGGTTTGTCATGAAGTCCATGCTGAATAATCGCATATCGGTTCACAAGCTGACCAAGATCGTCAGCTTCTACAAGGAGCACTTCCAGCGTATTTAACTTTGCTAAAAGATGGTCATCGGTAACCATTTCCAAAGGATGCTTTTTGCTTTCCAATTCTCTGGTCTTCGCAATTATTTTGGAAATTATTGTGTCAAGCTCCATAGCGGATTTTGAAATTGCTTGGACAACTTCCTTTTTACTTTGCAGTAGGTCTCCGGGATGGAATTCAATATCATCATGTTCTAACAGCATCAATAACATCATCATCCGGGACAGTGGAGAGCGTAGGACATGGGATTGTACCCAGGCAATTTCCTTCAAAATGCTATTCTGCTCTTCTATGGAATGGAGGTAAACAGTTTTCTCAGAAATATCCAAAATAAAGCAGACAAAATAGGCGTCTTTTTCAACGGCAATGAATTGAAGATGCATTTCCACAGGATAGCTTGTGCCGTCCTTTCTGCGGTGGGTTTCCTGAAGAATAATTTTATCTTTTGACCCCTGACGTAGTGGTTGAATGATTTTTTCAAAACTGTCGAAAGTGAGGCCGGGAATGATTTCCATCGGGCGGATTTGGGAAAATTCTTCCATTGTATAACCCAAATTGGACTGAGCAGCGGTATTTACCTCCTTGAAATGATACGTTTCCGCATCCAGGATATAAACTTCGTTCAGTGATTTTTCAAAGATTCGACTAAACTGAATGGCTTTATAGGTTGCTAACTTTTTTTGCGTGATGTTTTCGGTAAGCAATATTATCCCCCCGATTGTGCCTGAAGGTTCGTACCATGGATTAATCCTCCACCTACTCCAATGAGAGGATCCGTCTTGACGTACAAACATGTCCTCGTCACTTTCCATAGATTCCCCCAAAATACCTCGTTGATGTATTTTTTTCCAGCGTTCAGGAACCTCCGGAAACACTTCATAGTGGGATTTTCCTATTAGATTTTCCTTTTCAAGCTTTAAATCTTCAATCCACTTTCTAGAACACGTCAAATACCTCATTTGCTTATCGAACATGGCAATTGCAGTCGGAGCTTCTTTGATGAATTGTTGTTGCATTTCAAAAGCAAGTTTGCGGTCAGATATGTCCTGAATCGTGCCGAACAAACGCAAACAAACGCCATCCCTAATTTCGTTTTTTAAAATTACCCGCACCCATTTTCTTTTTCCCGTGTGAGTGATTATCTGATGTTCAACATCATAGTCAAATACTCTTGTAAAGGCTTCATTTACCGCAGATTCAATCTTCAGTCTATCTGTTTCTTTGTAAAATTCTATTGCCTTGGATAAGGTTAGGTTGAAATCCGCCGGAATCTCGTGGATCAGTCTTGTCATTTTTGACCAGGTAATTTCACTTGTTACCGGATTCACTTCAAAAGCCCCGACTTTAGCCATTTGACTGGCCTGTTCAAGTATTTCTTTGGTCTTTCTAAGCTCGATTTCAGTAACTTTTTGCTCAGTAATGTCTCTACTAAAAATTGCCGCCCCAACTACCTTATTATCCGCTAGGATCGGCTGGAGGGTAATCGAAAAATATGAAAAACCATTCGGTACATCAAAGCAATCCTCTACTTTAATAACTTGATTATCAAAAACGTCGTCATATCTTGATTTCCATATATTAACCAAATCCTCAGGGAGACTTTGGAGGACATTCATTCCTGGAGAAAGTAGTACACCGAATGCCACTTTGTAGTCTTCTTTGAAAACCTGATTGGCATATGTAATCTGGTACTCTGTATTGATTGACCAAATACTGTCTGAAGTGCTCTCCAATATGGCTAAGAGATTAACTTCTTCATTGCTCAGGTTTTCTGGCATTTCTTTAGGGATAAATTCTCTTCTGACTAAGCGGGAATGTGCGAAAATACAATGGACCAGCTTCCTGCGCAAATTAGGCCAAATTTTAGAACAATTGGTCCATAATTTCTGATTTAATAGCTAAAAATTCCCGTATTCCTCCAATAGTTCGATCTTAACCTATCGCCATGAGCACAACCCGATCCCCTCGGGTTAGAGCTTAATATTGATTGATTTACTCATTTATAATACGTCGAACATTGGATAAAAAAAAAGTAATGAATTAGAAGGCAACGGATAAAACACTGTAAACAAAAAAATAAGCAGGCACCAGCTGGCACCTGCTTTTATTATTTTACAAATATCCCTCATTCTGGAAAAACTCGTCTTTATTGTTAATTGCATCCAGCTGGGACTGGGGAATCGGGCGGACCATATGGAATGGCCTGATGTTTGGAGCCGCATCCGGGTTATGGGCCTGTACCCGCTCTACTAATTTGCCTGTCCGCTTAAGGTCAAACCACCGCAGCTGCTCTCCTGCAAATTCCCTGGCCCGCTCATCCAGAATTAGATCCAGCGTAATGTCTTCTGGAGCTACTTCCATGGCTGCTTCCTGTCCCGGAAGGGCGGCGCGCCTGCTTACTTCGTTAAAGTGACTGGCTGCTTCACCCATATTGCCCAAATTCATCTCTGCTTCAGCGACGATAAGGTACATCTCCGCCAGGCGAATAACAAAGGCATCCCGCTGTCCCTGCTGTTGGGAAATGGTAGGCCTGGAAGGATCCAAAAACTTACGTAAGGACATGTATCTATCCCTAACCCTTGGCTCATCGTCGGGTCCATAGGTTCTGTTTCTGTCTATGGTAGTATAGGGAAGGGCGTCCCGCTCCGCATTGGTCATGGGATACTTTGTGGCCAAAATTGCCGTATCTCCCTCGCTGAAGGTGACATCTTTAGTAGACCCATCTGTAAGCGGCAAGCTGAAAGTCCCGGGTCGATTGGCGTACCATACCGTCTGAAAGGTCGCGTCAAACCGGCTGTCTACAGATTCATCAAATAAATCCAAAAGGTAAGCGGTAGGCATAAAGCGGGCAAAAGGTCGACCGTTATTTATATCCCGCAGCATTCCCGGCAACTGGTCATAGGTCATTAGAAAAAACAGATGACTGTTATTTCCCCCATCTCTTAACAAGATATCCCCGTCAGGACTTTCCAGTTCTCTGTTCAGCACTTGGTCGGCACTAAAGTTTACCAACCAGACTACCTCTGAGTTTCGGATATTATTGATGTCCCATAGATCAGCATAATTTTCTTCCAAGGCATAGGAATAATTATTAATCACCTGCTTTGCCAAGGTTGATGCTTCTGCATTATTCCCTCTAGTCAGATGCATACGAGCCAAAAAGGCCTCCGCAGCCGGCTTGATAGCCCGTCCATAGTCGATGGAGCTTGGGGGCAAATTATTTACGGCAAAGGTCAAATCCTCAAAGATCTGTGCATAGAACTCCTCCACGGGTGTACGGTTGGCAGTTGTCTGTACTACGGTGACTTCATCCAATGACAGATGAACCCCACCCCAGGTTTCGACGATATGCCACAGATAAAAAGCCCTCAGAAACCTTACTTCTGCTTCCCTTTCCAATTTCAAAGCAGCCGACAACGGTGAATCAGGTATGCGTTTAACTGCCGCGTTGGTTGTATTCAACGCAGAATATAGCCGGGTCCAATAAAAATTCAATGGGCCATTTGCGCCTGATAGATCACTGTTGTATAGCGCCACGGGAGGGTTTTCCATCCCATTGCCGCGGGTAAATATGTCCGTGCCAGTCTCTGTCATGGCAATCCCATTCTCTTTGCCATACCAAAAACGCATGGGCGTATAACAGGAGTTCACCAGGGCTTCAATTCCCTCCAAGGTTACAAAGTAACCATCTGCAGTGAGCCCACTCTGATTGTTTTCTTCAAGAAAATCCGCACAGCCTACAGAAAGGCTAAGCAAGGATAAGAGGAATAATTTATTAAATATCTTTTTCATGTGAAAGCGGGTTTAAAGTCTTACAAATCGATGTTTAGGCCAAATACCATCTGTCTGGTCATAGGGAAACTCAAATTTCCTCCCCGCTCAGGATCATAAGGACCCATGTTGCTCCAAACGAAATAATTTTTAGCCGTGGTATATACCCTTAGCCTGGATACAGAAAGCCGTTGCGCAATCTGAGCTGGTAAATTGTAAGCTAGGGTCACGTCCCTGATTTTAAGAAAAGACCCGTCCTCATACCGTAGCGTACTATAATACCTTGTACTTGCACGACTTGTGCCCGCATTCGGTCTTGGATAGGAATTGGTTGGGTTTTCAGGGGTCCAATAATCAACCATTGGTCCATTTTCCAACCCGTCAATTTTATATGAACCAGCGGCTTCACTAACGATCATCTGACCTACACGGGCAAAAACAAAGACATTCAGTTCAAAATCCTTGTACGAAAATCTGTTATTGACACCAGCACTAAACCGGGGTACATTACTTCCGATGATGGTTCGGTCTTCAGGAGTAATTACTCCATTACCGTCTTGGTCTCTAACTCGGATTTCGCCGGGTAGCTGTTGGTTTTCTGCCGCTAGGCTTTCTTCACCAAGTTGCCAGATTCCCAGTTTTTCATAATCGTAATAGGAAGATATGGGATATCCCACAAACCAACCATTAGCCAAATCCCGATCACCCTCGACAAGCTCCACTATCTCCTCCTTATTGGCTCCAAAGGTAAAATCCGTGAACCAACTTAGTCCCTGCGAACGGTCCACGTTGATGGTGCTCAGCAATAATTCCACCCCTCTGTTCCGAGTACGGCCCACATTATCCCATGAGGAAGTAAAGCCCGAGGTTGTAGGCAAAGCCCGCTGCATCAAAAGGTCCTTGGTATCCTGCTGATACAAGTCCAAGGAGCCGGTAATGCGGTTGTTGGCAAAACCAAAATCAACTCCAAAGTTGGTAGATGCGGTGGTTTCCCAGCCTAGATTGGAGGCTGCAATCAAAGAGGGGTAAAACCCGAAGGCCGGTAATTCAGCAGCACCCCTGTCAAAGGCATAGGTACTTTTGGACAAGCCTCCCAAAGTCTGATACGCCGAAACCGCACTGTTGCCGGAAACCCCGTAGCTCAATCTGAATTTCATTTCCGAAATTGCGTCATTGCTACTAAGAAAACCTTCTTCTTTGGCTATCCAGGAAAGGGCAGCCGATGGAAAAAACCCCCATTTGTTTCCTGGGGCAAGTACGGAAGATCCATCCGTTCTTAATACCCCTGTAAATAGATACCTGTCTTTGTACTTATAGTTTACCCTTCCAAAAAATGAAGCAAGCGAAGTCCTATCATAGTTACTTCCTACACGCACCGCCGTTTGGGTAGCACCAATGTTTTGATATAGCATGGTAGGGGAAAGAAGGTCCCTGCCCTCGGAAAAGCTGGTTTCATTCGTAGTGGCCCAAATACTCTGACCCAATAGAACCTGCAGGTTGTGATCTCCAAAAGTATTCGTATAGGTTGCAAAATTTTCCCAAGTGTTTCTGGATGCAAACCTGTTGTTAAGCCGGGCAATTGAAAGCCCGTTAGGTCCTACTTCTATGGTATTGGTAGCAGAGAAAAGCCCTCTTCTGGACGTTGTATTGTCTACGCCAAGTCTGGAAGTAAAAGATATTTTGTCAGAAATCATCCAATCCAGGCTGACATTTCCGAAAAATCTCCGGTTCATTTCGTTGTCTTGATAATTTCCTGGTACCTGATCGGTCAGCGGATTTAAGGTCGAAGCATCGCCCACAGGAAAGATTAGCACATTGCCTTCAGCATCAAAAGCAGGACCTAATGGGCTCATTTTGTTTGCCTGATTTAGTGGATCTCTCCGGCGATCATGGTCCCTGATGGTGTACATCAGATTGGTAGACAATTTTAATCTGTCGGTAACCTTATAATCAACAGTCATACGTCCACTATAACGGTCCAATTCGTCATTTACAAGCAGTCCCTTTTCATTGAAATACTCCATGGAGAAATAATATGAAAGCTTTTTATCTCCTCCAGAAATACCAATTTGATGGTTCTGTTGACTTCCCATCCCCAGAAGTTCTCTTGCCCAATCTGTATAAACACCGTTTCTGAAGTTTTCTAGTTGGGTGGGGTTGAAAATGTTTGCATCATCATCAGGTCCATTCCATTCTCCGACGGTCCTGCGGGATTCCCTGCGTAGGTCTACCCATTCCGGTCCTGTCATAATATCCGCATAGCCGCCCATTGACTGAATGCCATAATAACTGTTGATCGAAATTTGACTTTTTCCCTCAACACTCCTTTTTGGTAGTGATTAATATTACGCCATTGGCACCCAAAGTACCATATATGGCCGTAGATGCCGCATCTTTAAGTACTTCTATAGACGCAATATCATTGGGGTTTACGTCCATTGTAGATCCGTAGATAATCCCATCCACCAAGATTAACGGTTGATTGCCAGCATTCAGGGAGCGGTTTCCCCGAATATTGAAATTCAATCCTGCACCGGCTTGGCCGCTTGATTTGGTAAGGTCAAGCCCGGGAACCTTTCCTTGCATTACTTCCAAGGCGTTTGTTACTGGTATAGCGGTCAGATCACTTCCTCGTACTGATACCACTGATCCTGTCAGATCGGATTTTTTCACCGTACCGTATCCTATCACCACGACTTCTCCCAAGTCTTGCAGGTTATCAGCCAAGGAAACATCTATGACTGATCTTCCTCCAATGATAATCTCTTGGGCCGAGTACCCGATAAATGAAAAGATCAGAGTTCCATCTCTGTCAGGTACCTCAAGCGAATATTTCCCGTCCACTTCTGTGGTCGTACCTATAGATGTACCCTTGTAAACTATGGTGACACCAGGAATAGGCTCTCCGTCAGCAGTGGAAATTACCGTTCCGCTTACCTGCAATTGTTGGGATAATGCAATCGATTGTACTACTAGAAATAAAATTAACGTAAGCAGAATCTTAAAATTCTGTTGCCATCTGTGGTGTAGCAACTCTTGCAGCCAGAAATCCAATCGTAAGCTATTTAACATATTTAAATGGGTTTATGTGAATAATAGGTTTGGTTAATCGTTTTAATAAATTTATTTTATAATTATTGGATAGAATATAGTAAAACCAAGGATGTTGAGAATTTTAAAATCATGCATTTTCGTGTTCTATTATGTGGTGTTTCCACGGAGAAAAAAGGCGTTTTGCGCAATCGTTTGCATTTTAGAGATTTATTTTCAAAACGCCAAATATTTGGTTAAAAAGTTAACAGCTGAAAAACCAATTAGTCCATAGAGAGAAAGCTGACAGTAGCTTCGCTCAGTCTTTATAAAAATCCCCTGCCTTTCGTCGATTTTGAGTTAACCAGTATCAATTGTAATTATAGTTATTACTTTGAAAAAAAAGATTTCCAAAACAATGAGATTCTACGCTTTTATAATGATACTTGCATCAGCAATACAGTCGTTTTGGTCCCAATCTTCAGCAAGAGATAGCACCTCCACCTTTGTTTTTCTTACAGACGTTCACCTCAAGCCTGAAATGAATGCGCCCATAGGCTTCCAATTGGCGATAGACAAAATAAATGAACTCAACCCTGATTTTATTCTGAGCGGCGGTGACCAAGTTTATGATGTCATGCGAGGCAACCAAGAAAGGGCTGACTCACTTTTTACCCTTTACACCGAAATGAGTAAGGGGTTTGACATGAAAGTGTATAACAGAATGGGAAATCACGATCTGTTCGGCATCTACGAAGAAAGTCCGAAAGATGAAACCCATCCCGACTACAAATATGGCATGTATATAGATCACGGATGGGAAGAAAAAAGAACACAAATGGGGTGGTAAATCCTTGATTACGTTTGCGCTAAAATCTGCTTATCGATGATTTCCAAACGCAATTCTCCTTGCACCTGAACTTTTCAATAAGGCGAAGTGGAAATCTTAGAAAGAATTTCGATTATTTTACCAATCCATCTACGGCATCCATGACAAGAAAATCGTCAGTATTATTCCTGCCATCGCGGTTTCCTTCATCCGAATTGGATGGGAAAGAACCGTTTTTAAGGTGTTCTTGGTAAATGAATGACTCACTATGAAACATCCCTCTACCAGGAAAGTAAAAGATGTGCTCTCCCTTTTTTATTTTCTTCTTGGTCTGTACACAAACCCCATCATGCTTTGCGTCAATAAATTTTCCCATATCGAATATCATTTTTAAAAAAAAGTGGAACGGGCAGTTAACCCGTTTTTCCACTGACTAGTCTTTCTAAAAGAAAATGAAAGACTTGGTGTGATAATTGTAATTTTTGTAATTTTAATTTTAGTGGATTAGTGATTAAGATTAACCGGAGTTTTTCATGTCCTGCACTTCTTTTCTAATGTCCTGTGCAAGGTTTTTAAGGTCCATCAATCCTTTTCTGATACGGGTTCCGGCCGCTTTGTTTTTAGCTTCATAAAACTTCTCAAAATCAGCTTCCATGCCGTCAATAAGTGTCTTAACTTCCTGAAATTTACTCATGTTCTTTAATGTTTTAGGTTAATTTGAATGCTCTTTTGTTTAAAGATAATCATAATTTTTGAACATAAACATATAGTAAAGATTAATTTACTCCTGCTTGTTTAGATTTTTTAGGAAAATAAATATTGACACGATAGCCTCATCAGGTACACAGATGTTTGTTTTTCTCGATGTTACTAAAACCTGGATAAATCCCAAACCATCATTACTCCTCCGTATTACGATAATTATCTGAATTACCTGATATATTTTTCGCATTATATCACGAATAGCCGTATAATTATTTGACGACTTAAAATGAAAAAAGCAGGTGTTAAATTCATTCATACGCTAGAATCAGACCTGTCATTACCGGAATAACACTCTCGAAAAAAAAATTCATCCATAAAAAAAACTTTGCTTTATTTTACTTTTATGCCTATTCAGCCTTCAAAAACTCTCAGCCGAAGATAGACTTTCCAGCAAGTCCTTTACCAACCGATCAGAGGTATTGGCACAAAACGGGATTGTGGCTTTCAACCATCCATTTGCAACTCAGGATAATTTTGAAAAAGGGTGGAAGTGCCGGTAATGCGGCCATCGCAGCCGATGCCTTACTCGGATTTGCTGACCTGGGAATGAACGGTATTTGAGGGGATCTATTGGCCATCGATTGGAATGCTGGGACACACCGTCTTTTATGGCGGTTATCAAGCCATTATGTTCAAAGACGATGTCTATTAAGGAGCCACTGAATATAGAAATGGTGGGTATGCGGTAGGATGCTGTAACCCGAAAAAACAGAAAACATTAAAAAACCCCGGTCAATTGGCCGGGGTTTCCATTTAAATAAGATATACTTTTTTTGGAAGAAACTATCCACTTTTTTTCTTGTCTTCCTTCTTTACTTTCTTATCCGCCCGCTTTTCCAGTAAACTTTTACCTTTCTTTTTGGGATCCTTTTTTTCACCTTTATCTTTGCTCATGGCCTTTTAATTTTGATGAAAATTTACCAGAAATTATTCTCAATTCCTTTTAAATCCAAGTATTTTTTTTGATCAACACCCAAGTTCACCAATTTTCCCGCAAGCATGGTCTTTATCCAGATAGCTCAATTCCCATTAGAGTCAGTTTCCGATTTTCTTTTTTCCTTCCTCTGAAAGCGCACCGAATTTGCGGGTTAGACTCTTAATATAACCAACTTTCCGAAAGCGGAGTGCACTCCAATCATCATCTATGGAAACTTGCCTTATGGGCTCCAACCCATAGCTTCCCATGGCTTCCCAACCTGTATCCCGATTAAAATCACAGGTGTAGTTTTTGGATTTTCCCTTCGGATAAGCGATCCAAAACACCGCATCTCCCATCAGTTTTGGGGCTATTTCATGCACCATTGCATCAAGCTTTTCCCGTAACTGCACGAATCCTATGACAAAATGAATTTCCCCAGTGGCATGCCGTTCTATAGTAGCTTTTCCCTCTAACACAGCCAGTTCGGTATTGAAAGATTCGGGAGCTTGTAATACATGAACAACGGGCTGACCCTTGTAGTTGAGTTTTTTAAATATCCCTTCCATGAATTCGTAAATTTAAATCAATATAAAAAATAATTTGACTTTTCACTAACAAAAAGCAATTCACATGCCTATTAACTCTTACAAATCACCACACAAAACTGAGTCAATGTCTGTTTTTTTATACCTTTGCACCTTGATTGAAATCGATGAATACCAAACCTAGCGTTTCTTTTGAAAATACGGAAGTGGCCTTTGCCCACAAGAGTAATGCTTCGTTGAGGAAAATGTACGGATTATTCACCCTGATGCATTATCCGTTTTGGTTGCATACTGCCATTAACGTGGCAAATTGGGGCTTAAAATGGAAGTTGCCTATCAAAGGAATGGTTAAATATACCGTCTTCGAACAGTTTTGCGGGGGAGAAGACATTCCGGCATGTAGGCCAAAGATTGAAGAGTTAGCTACCTACGGAGTAGGTACTATTTTGGATTACTCGGTAGAGGGGAAAATTGATATAGCGAGCTATGACCGAACTAAGGAAGAAATCTTGAAAACAATCCGGGAAGCAAGCAGAATGGACCATCTTCCATTTGCGGTATTCAAAGTTTCCGGCATTGCCAATATCCATGTTCTGACTAAGGTGCAGGCCGGGCAGGCATTAAGTAAGGAGGAACAGGACGCGCTTGGCCGGGCGGAGAGAAGAATCAAGGAGTTGTTTGCAGAAGCATACCGAGCCCAGGTCCGGATTATGGTAGACGGGGAAGAGAGTTGGTTTCAGGATGTAATCGACGGTTGGGTAAAAGATGCCATGAGGGAGTACAATCAAAAAACGGCCATCGTTTACAATACCTACCAGCTTTACCGACATGACATGCTGCGCAAGTTGAAAGACACACATCACGATGCCGTGGCTAATGGCTACTTTCTCGGAGCCAAACTCGTCAGGGGAGCATATATGGAGAAAGAACGTGATCGGGCCAGCGAAAAGGGATACCCATCTCCCATACAACCCAATAAAGAGGCCACCGACCGTGATTTTAATCAGGCCCTGCAATTTTGCATTAACAATAAGCAACGGGTTTTTCTGGTCTCCGGATCTCATAACGAGCTGAGCAACCACGTGCTTACAGAACTGGTGGACCTTCATGGCATGAAACGCAAGGACGAACGTGTCTATTCCGCACAGCTCTATGGCATGAGCGACGCGATCTCTTTCAATCTAGCCAAGGCAGGCTTCAACGTAGCAAAATACCTGCCTTACGGACCAGTGGCGGAAGTCCTTCCTTACCTTTCCAGGAGGGTAGAGGAAAATTCAGGCATAGCCGGACAAAGCAGTAGGGAGTATCTTCAAATAAAAAAAGAAATCGCAAGGAGAAAATCCTTGCCGAAAAGAGCATAAACAGATTAAGATATGCAATTATTGAGTGAACAAGAAATCGAGCGCCGAAAAGACAGGGAAGCTCTGATCAGCATGGGGATCAATCCCTATCCGGCCATTTCATTTCCGGTAAATGTAACCGCAGCAGACATCCACCAAAATTACGAAAACCGAAAAAACGACTATAAAGGCATTTCAATAGCCGGAAGACTTATGTCCCGACGGATCATGGGTTCCGCCTCTTTTGCGGAAATCCAAGATGCCACTGGACGGCTGCAAATATATGTTCGCAGAGACGATCTATGCCCGGATGAAGACAAGACTTTTTATAATACGGTTTTCAAAAAACTACTAGGTATCGGTGATTATGTCGGGCTGAAAGGATTTATCTTCACTACTCAAACAGGCGAAATCTCCCTCCATGTCACAGAACTGACCATTTTGTCCAAATCCCTAAAGCCACTTCCGGTGGTAAAGCGGGACGATGAGGGAAATGTATATGACGGATTTACCGATCCGGAGCTTCGTTACCGACAGCGATACGTTGATTTGATTGTCAACCCGGAAGTGAAGGATACATTTATCATTCGCTCGAGGGTGATTTCGCAGATGCGCCGCTATTTTGACGATCATGGTTGGCTGGAGGTGGAAACCCCCATTCTGCAACAGGTACACGGAGGAGCGGCAGCTAAGCCTTTTCAAACCCATCACAATGCGCTCGATATTCCCCTCTTTTTGCGCATAGCCAACGAACTCTATTTAAAAAGGCTAATTGTGGGCGGTTTTGACGGTGTCTATGAAATCGGGAAAATGTTCCGAAACGAAGGGATGGACCGTACCCACAATCCTGAATTTACCTCCATGGAAATCTACGTCGCCTACAAAGACTATATTTGGATGATGGAGATGGTGGAGAATTTGTTGGAGAAAATCGCTGAAGCTGTCCTGGGGACTACCCAATCCAAGGTAGGCAACAATGTGATTGAATTTGCCGGACCCTACAGAAGACTGACCATGTTCGAGTCTATTAAGGAATATGCGGGTATAGATGTGAGCCAAATGGATGAGGAAGGCCTTCGCCAAGTCTGTGTCCAACTTGGTATTACTGTAGACGGCAGCATGGGTAAAGGCAAATTAATCGATGAGATATTTGGAGAAAAAGTAGAAGAGCACCTGATACAACCGACCTACATTACTGATTATCCGATAGAGATGACACCTCTGGCGAAAAAGCATCGGGATAAGCCGGGCCTTGTAGAGCGGTTTGAACTCTTTGTCAATGGTAAGGAAATTGCCAACGCCTATACGGAACTGAATGATCCCATTGATCAGCGGGAGCGTTTTGAAGATCAACTTAAACTTGCCGCAAGAGGGGATGACGAGGCCATGGCTATGGATGAGGACTTTCTTCGCTCCCTAGAATACGGCATGCCTCCGACTTCCGGTCTTGGAATAGGAATTGACCGACTATGCATGCTGCTAACCGACAACAGCACCATTCAGGAAGTACTGTTTTTCCCTCAGTTGAAGCCTGAGAAAAAAGTCAACATCGCAACAGATGAGGATTTTATGTCTTTGGGTATTGCCGCGGGGTTGATTCCGGTGTTGCGCGATCTGAATATTCACACGCTGGAACAATTGAAGCACCAGAACGCAAGCAAATTTTTTAACGATATCTGTGGACGAAGAAAGAAGTTGAAATTGGACGTCGCCAATCCTACCAAAGAAGAAGTGGAAAGCTGGATTCAAGACTAATAATTTGTTGAAATAGGTAGTGGATATTTTTTTTTATTGAAAAAAAGGCCTGTCAATCTTTTACTCTCAAAAGTTGGCAGGCCTTTCTAATGTAAAAAAATGACGGATGATACCCGTTAAAGCGAGGTGTTAATTCTAGCTTTTGAAAAGTGCAAAAAGTGCTACTATTTTGTCTGTATTAGTGCTAAAAAAAGTGTTTTTTTCTTAATTTTTGGCTTTTCTCGTTAATTATTGATGGGTGACAAGGAATTTTAAATCAAATTGCCTAATTTGAGTGAATCATCCGTTAAAGGTCTGTTTTAATTAAAGGTCTATTAACATGATGAACCCAATCTGTCAACCAAAAATCATTTAACACATGTGTAAAAACCACGGAGTAGCTTATGTAAGGCCAGGAGAAGTAGAAGTACGGGAAATTGACTATCCCAAACTTGCGCTTGGGGATAGAAAATGTGACCATGGCGTCATCCTAAAAATCGTTTCAACCAATATTTGCGGTAGTGATCAGCACATGGTCCGGGGCAGGACTACTGCACCTGAGGGGCTGATTTTAGGTCATGAAATTACCGGATTGGTCATAGAAGCAGGTAGAGATGTTGAATTTATCCACGTTGGAGATTTGGTTTCCGTTCCTTTTAACATTGCCTGCGGCAGGTGTCGAAATTGCAAGGAAGGAAGAACAGGTATCTGCCTCAACGTCAATCCCGCTCGTCCCGGTGCTGCCTATGGCTATGTAGACATGGGAGGCTGGGTAGGCGGTCAGGCTGAATATGTAATGGTGCCTTATGCAGACTTTAACCTGTTGAAGTTCCCGGATTCAGACCAGGCCATGGAAAAAATCAGAGACCTTACTTTATTATCAGACATCTTTCCTACCGGATTTCACGGTGCAGTCACTGCGGGAGTGGGACCCGGAACCATCGTCTACGTTGCCGGGGCAGGTCCTGTCGGATTAGCCTGTGCGGTTTCCTGTCACCTCTTGGGAGCGGCAGTCGTTATCGTGGGGGATATGATTCCAGAGCGGCTAGAGCAGGCAAGGAGTTTTGGATGCGAGACTATTGATCTTAGAAAAGACACCCCATTGGAGGATGCCATTGCGGAGATAGTAGGCGTACCCGAGGTAGACTGCGCAGTGGACTGCGTAGGCTTTGAAGCAAGAGGTCACGGATCAGACGCAGGCACAGAAATGCCAGCAACGGTACTAAATTCTGTGATGAACGTTACCCGTGCGGGAGGTAGTATTGGAATACCGGGACTTTATGTAACGGGAGATCCAGGCGCAGTCGACGAGGCGGCGAAAAAAGGGAGCCTTAGTATCCGCTTGGGACTGGGCTGGGCCAAATCACACAGTTTCCATACCGGGCAGTGTCCTGTGATGAAATACCATAGGCAGCTTATGAATGCCATCCTTTACGATAAGGTGCAAATTGCCAAGGCGGTAAATGTACAAATCATTTCCCTTCAGCAGTCTGTACAAGGCTATAAAGAGTTTGACGGCGGTGCGGCCACGAAGTTTGTGATCGATCCGCATGGAATGATTCCGAATTGATACGTTCAAAAAGAAGCCATTGTAAAATATACAATGGCTTCTTTCCTTTTGTAGATTAGCTATAATTTTTTTACTGATCCCACCAAACCTTGGTGATAAAATTGTCAGTTCCTTGTCTGGCGACCGCTTCGCTGTAGTTCTCGGCGTTCAATACCGCTTCATCATCAGGGTAGCGTATGCGTCCCGGAAATAATCCACCGGTTTCGTTATCGGGGTAAGAAATGGGTTCTAGCTGAGGATATCCAGACCTTCTCAAGTTAGCATAGGCTTCATAGCCATTCAGAAAAGTAGCAGCCCAATATTGGGTATTAATCTGCTCCAATGCCAATTCAATGTTGCTAGTACCTACAAATGGGTTTTGTTCCAAGTAATCAGCAATTTGTTGATCGGAAATTAACGCGGACTCATCAAATTGGCTTAACATTTTCATAGCAGCAAATACCCCACTTTCATAGTAGGTTTCCGCATTTCCGCTGATCCACCCTCTCGCTGCCGCCTCTGCAAGCATAAACTGCACCTCAGCATAGGTAATAAACATCCTAGGCCCGTCTAGCTTAGCTAATACTTCGCGGTTTACGCCCGAATATTGGTGTTCCTGCCCAGGGCTATTGGGGTCATAACTTGGATGGCTTTCCAGTGTGCCGCGGTCCAATCCATTTGGAAGGCCCTTTTGTAGCGCAGGATCGGTGTTTTTGGTCCTGACATCGGTAGGATCTGTATAGACAGCCACCGTATGGGGTAGCCGTGGATCGTTGTGACTTTTTAGAAAGTCAAAATATGTGGCGCTTATTTTCCCAGGGCTTCGGGTAGAAACGCTTATTATCCAGCTCATTCCATTGGCAAGCTCGGCCATAGTGCCTGTTGCGTCCGTTCCGCTGATATACAAATTCTCATCTATGGATGTAAATACACCACGATCGAATGCTTTTTTTACCCAAGTTTCCGATGTGGAGGGTTCTACCTTCGAAAGCCGAAGACCTAACCTTAACATCATGGAGTTACCGAATTTTCTCCACTGCTCTATGTTGCCGTCGTAAGCAATGTCCGCAGTTCCGAAATTTGGCTGATTTGGGTCCAGCTTATTCACCGCATCTTCCAACTCACTGAGCATATCGTAGTAGATTTCCCTTTGGTCGTCATAGCGCGGCTTATATATCTGCTGGTAATACCCTTTGCTGGATTCGAAATAGGGGATTTCTCCATACATGTCGGTAAGGCGGTGGTAAATAACTGTTCTCCAAATGCGGGCCATCTGATGCAGGTTGTGATATTCCGGCTTTTCTCTAGTAAGTTCAAGGATATCTTCGATCAGTTTGGCAGGTCTGGACTCGCCGGCATTTCCATAAGTGGCATTCCATAGCAGTTCGTTATTTCCTTTGTGATAAACGTATTTGTCGCCGTGATAGTCAAAGATGCCTACGTTGCTTAGTGACGCCATTTGCTGGACAAAGCATGTCGCATAAAACAGACTGTTGGCCTCGTCTCCCCTGGCGGTCCGCAATTGGGCAGTAGTGAATAGGAAGGCTGGGTTGAACCTTTCGGCAGTCACCGCATTTGGGTCTTTATTTAGCTCTTCGAAACCGTGATCGCATCCCCAAATTCCGGAAAGGAACACCAGCAGCGCAAATAATATAGGTGTATTTTTCATGATCGTTCTTTTTGTGTGGGAAGAATTAAAACTTCAGGTTAAGGTTAAAGCCAACACTTCGAGTCAGTGGCAGGGCACTGGACTCCACTCCTTGGCTATTGCCGGGAAAAAGATTGTTTTCTGGATCTATGCCCGGCGCTCGACTCATGAGAATAGAGAGGTTTCTGCCCACCATGGAAATACTGCCACCTTTTAAAAATATAATTCGATCGGATAGGGTGGAGGGAAACTGGTAGGTTAGTGCCACGTTTCTCAATTTTATAAACGAAGCATCGTAGAGATAATCATCCAACGCATCCCTTCTCCTCACCGTAATTGCCCGGTTGTTTACCCGGTCCGCAGTGACGTGCACTTGGTTAGGCTCCCCGCTTTCGGTTACTCCTGGCAGGACCACTCCGTTTGCCCGACCCAGCAAAGATTCTGGTGACATGCCCCGGTGGTCCAGGTCGTAGTTGGTTTGGGAATATATATAACCTCCAAATTTACCGTCAACCAACACATTCAGCGTAAATGCCCGGTACCTAAATTCATTGATGAGACCACCAGTCCATCGGTGTATTCCTGTGCCGAAAGGAACCACATCCAACGGAACAATAGGCAAGCCGGTTCCATCGATAATATCCTGTCCCTGTTCGTCCCGGAGAATGGTGCGGCCCACTATCTGGGAATATTCCATTCCCTCTATATGCTTGACAAAGGCCTTTGTGGTGGTGGCGAGGATCAGCTCATTGGAGGTGTCTGAGATTTTCAGCACCCGGCTTCGGTTAAAGGCCATGTTGGCTGTCACTTCCCATTGAAAATCCTTATGGATTACAGGTTTTCCAGAAAGTAAAAACTCCACCCCTCTATTACGAATACTTCCGACATTTACCGATACACCAGAATATCCGCTTGTGCCGGAGATACTCTCTACGGCGATGTCGTTGGTGGTTAGCTTATCGTAAAACGCCATATCAAAACCCAGACGGTTGTCCAGCATCCTTATATCCAGACCGACTTCAAATTCATCCACATTCAACGGTCGAAGCATGTTGTTGGGGACAGTTTGCTGGTTGATAGTTCCCAGTGGACGGCCATTATAGGCGTATCCGAGCAGGCCATAGGTAAGGTCAAGCCCGTATGGGTCCGTATCTCCACCAACAGAGGCATATGCTACCCGCAATTTGCCAAAACTAATCGACCTCGGCATTTCGATTGCGTCCGAGAAGATAAAGCTTAGCCCCGTAGAGGGATAGAAAAAGTTGTTTGAAGCTGGGTTGAGTGTCGAAAACCAGTCGTTTCGCCCGGTGAGATTAAAGAATAGGTAGTTCTTAAAGTTCAACTCCATGGTGCCAAACACGGAATTGATTTTTTTATCATATACCTGGGTGGTCGTATTTCGGATGGCGGTGTTATTTACTACATGGAGTTGGGGAATGACAAAACCTAATCCGGTAACTGAGGTTGTGAATCGATGTTGAGACATGAGGTTACCCCCGAGATTTACCGCCAAGCTGAAGTTTTCATTCAAGTCCTTGTCGATGCCAATCAATCCCTCAAAATTACGCTCCCAGAAATTCATGGTACGTTGGTCAATTTGACCGTTTTGTCGAAAACCTGTTCCGTCTGGCAAAATGTTGTCTCCTTTGAAGGTATAAAAATCCTGGCCTACGCGTCCCTGTGCATACAGCCAAGGCAACACCTGCCAACGTGCGGTCACGTTGGTGATAAATCGGTCCTTGTTGGTCGTATTGCGCATTCGGTTGCGCACAAAATAGGGATTCGTGGCATTGAGGTCGGTACCGAGCACCATTTCATTAAAATCATCTCTATAACCCGGTGCCAAAGCACTGGTTGGCATGTTGCTATTTACAAAGAGTATAGTACCCGCTGCGGCAGCTTGAGTACCCCGATGCATGTAGCGGTTATTCACCTCTTCATCGATGTAATCCACGTTCGCGGATAGGGTCAGATCCTGAGTTATCTTCTGATTCATACCCAGACTGATATTGTTTCTGTTGATACCTGCGGTGGAAATTACGCCTTGATTCCGCATGTTTGTCACCCCGAGTCGGAAGGATCCGTTATCTCCCCCACCTGAAAAAGAGACACTGTTGGTCGTCGTGTGGCCAACGCTGAAAAAATCATCCAGCACCTGATCCTTCACATAAGAGTATGGACGGGCTTCGCCGTCAAGTTGGACCACCATAGATCCATCGTACGGAGCTCCCCAGTGGTTTTGTCCGTGGTTGGCGGCATCCTGCTGGCTGGCCGGCTTGACTCCTCCATACCCCTGCCCATATTCGTTTTGAAGACGCCATATATAAAAGGGAAGCTCAAAGGTGGTATGATTGGTGATTTCTACCCCCAATCCCCTTTTCCCGGCACCGGACTTAGTGGTTATGACAATCGCACCGTTTTTCGCTCGTGAACCATACAACGCCGCAGCCGTAGCACCTTTAAGAACGGTAATTTCTTCAATATCGTCCGGGTTTATGCTTGAAATATTATCTCCCCAGTCGGGATTAGCACCAGATGGACTTCCGAATTGCGAGTTGTCCATAGGAAGTCCGTTGATGATATAAAGCGGCTGGTTGTCCCCGGAAATTGACGTGTTGCCACGAATGGTAACCCGCGACGAGCCGCCGGGACCTGAGGCTACGCCAGTAACGTTAACACCCGCAACCTTTCCGACCAGCGAGTTGGCAAAGTTGGTTTCCCGGGCGCGGTTGAAATCCTCCCCATCGATACGGGTGACCGAATACCCCAAGGCTTTTACCTCTTTTTTTATACCCAAGGCGGTGACTACCACTTCTTCCAAAGCTTTGTCATCCTCCCTCAATTCCACTACTATTTCTGATGAATTTCCTACCGCAACCTCTTGGGTTGCGTAGCCTATATAGGAAAAAACTAGGATATCGGAGGAACTGAGATCGTCGATTACAAAAGACCCGTCCAAGTCAGTTACCATACCCCTGTTTTTACCCTTAACTAAAATCGACACTCCGATTAAAGGTTCACCGGAAGCACTTACTACCCGGCCTCTCACTGTCGTCCAGGGCACCAATGAACCAATTGCGGCCTTAGCCGACGGACCGTCTTTTTTCACAAACGCCCTTTCTTCTTCTTTTATCAGTTTGACGAGGTTGTTGGACATTTTTCGAAGGGATTTGATTCCCTCTTCGTCGTTTTTATAGATAACCAAATACTGATTGTTTATCAATTTAAAGGTTAGCCTGGTATTTTTCAAAATCTTGGCCATCACGTCTTCCACCGAAGCCTGCTCCTCACGGATATAGTTGACGGTAATACCACTTACTAGCGATTTATCAAATGTAAAATAGACGCCGTATTCGGTGCCTATCTGTTCGATCGCCTCTATTAGGGACATTTCCTTCTTCGGGCTATTCGAAGAGGCTACTGTTTCCGAAGAGACGGCCAACAGCATCATACACAACGCCAATAAAATGTTGCTGTAATTAGTTTTTTTCATAGCGCATCTAGGTTATTTGGTTTTATTATGGGTTAAGTTGAAGTTCCACATAGTGTTCCTTTTCGTTAAATTGGATATTCAGGGAAAGTTCCAAGGCTTGCCGTACAGTCTCCCAGTCGCTGTAGGGAACACCCAAGTAGAGTTCCTTGGCCAAAAGGCTACTGTCAGTACTCACGAACTCTTTACCATATATCTGAGTGAGCTTTACAAGCACTTCCGCCAAAGTTTGACCGTCAGCAGCAAGTATTTCAGCTTCACCACGATCAGGAACTATCCCTTAAGGAGATATCAGAAAAGCTACAAATTGCTCCAAATACGGCTAAAAATCATCTTTTTCGGGCATTAAAAGTAATCCGAACCCATTTTAAGCCTGAATTATTTAGCTTGGTGATTTGCTTCTTTTAATATCTCATATTCGATTTGATAGCAAAAACAGGAAAAAAACTTAGGATTTATTCCTGCTTTCCTAATTCCTAGAATCCCAAGCTTGAAGAAATAGTTATATATAATCCACTGGACAATTATTTGAAATCAGAATAACGAATGCACAATATTAACTCTTGTCGAATATGACTTTTTGGCCATATCTTTTACTTCAAGATTAGTTCTGGAGTTTGAAAATGAAGAGTCGTGTCAGAAAGTTCGAGTTGAAATTTGAATATGTGAGTTGATTGATTTTCTGGACTCTCGTTTAAAAAAAGAGATGGTGCACTGATGAGAAAATCATTTCTACTCCCAGCCAAATACTGTGACAAAGGGATTTTTTGATTTTTTGCACTATATCTAATTCCAGAGATATCAAACAGGCCAATTAGATCTGAGCCTGCAGGATGATAGGCATTAAAGTCTTCGGTGCTTGTAATTTTTAGGTTTGTCAAAATTTGATCAGTCCTTGGCATTTGAGCTGGAGTACACGCAAAGGCGGAATTAACAAACAATCCATTTTTACTTAAATTATTATTTAATACTACTCGCTCAAGGTCTGGTTTCAGGTAGATTACAAGATCTCGACTTGCATTTACAGTGTCTCCAGGAAGATAGGCTGCCCATTGAGTAGATGTCACCCGTTTATCGACTCGTTCTACTGCAAAGCCCACGATTCTTGCATCGTAGCGAACGGGGCCATCAAATTCACAACAGATACAACCTTCTTCACAGGAAGGAAACCCTATTAAAAAAAATGAAAGCAAGATTAGTTTAATTAGATGTGGTTTTCTCATAGTCATCCATTAAAATTTGGTTAGACATTCCAATTCTAATTTTAATCCTGGAAGGCAGGCTGTGTCCCGACTAATTTTGTTTTAAAGCAATGCCGGATTCCCTAATTTCCCCATAAAGAGGATGGCACCACTATGGTTGTCCTGAATAAAGAATACAAAGGGCTTGTCCAAGGCAAATATCCTAGGCTGATTAGGTCCAGCGGAAGTCAGATCCACCTCCACGATCGTTGCCGCAGCGGCTTCGCTTCCCCATTCATCCACTTCAATCAACGCATCATGAATCACCCTACTGATATACATGGATTCCGTTGGATTTGCGAACAGCTGGGTAAAGTTGACTGGACTTGGGTTAAAGGGCTTTTCAAGGCCCATCGCCATTAGGTCTTCTTTCAATTCTTCCATCTTATACCTCATCTTAAACTTGGGCATATGAAGGATTAGATTTGCTTCAAATGCTTGTTCCCGCCAATTTTCAAGATCCTCGAAAGAAAAGTCCTGCAACTTGGTGTCAAGATCGGTACCGGTAATCACCCCCATATTGTAATGTCCCGTGCTGTAGGGAATTTCCAAATACTCCAGTCCTTCAGTAGTGTAATTCCTCATTGGTGCCGATTCATTCATGCTCATCATTTCCACTTCTACTACCTGCTGTGGTGTTACATAAAAAGGCGCCTTATGGGTATTTGCCGAATTAAAGCGGTATTTCCAATCTGCCTTAAAATAAATGGCATTGACCAAATACATTACAGCAGTGGAGGGAATCGCATCTAGCATGTCCTTGATTAGGCCTTCTGTATTATTTTCAATCCAATTGTTAATCACATCCACGGACTGGGGATTAGCCATATCCAAACCTGCTACTTCTGCCTTAAAGCTATTCCGAACGGTTGCTTCAAAATTGGGATTGGCTTCAAATTCCTGCTTGTACCAAATGGCATTGGCAATGGATAACCTTACCTTGGGATCCAGCTCCAACAAAAATTTCGTCAGCGATTCTGCCGCTTCATTAGCCTCTTCCAAACTCATCCCCTCAAATCTCAATACATTGTTAAATTCTTCCAACACTTCGCCTTCGTTGCCGTTCATGGCCATGGAAAGTGCCTGATGAATGCTGTAAGGGCTGTAAAATTGATTAGGATCGTCCTTTTTCTGGAGCTGCTGAAAAAGATCCAAGGCAAATCGGGAACTAGCGAAAACCATTTCCTGCTCATGGGCATGCAAGGCCCTGAGGTTTGGTGTTACCATCTCATCTTCACTGCCGCCCCAGTCACAGGAGCTGAACAAAAACAACGGAAAGAAAAGGGCACAGGCAACGTAAAATCGGATATTCATGATCGTTTGGGTTTGTTATACTGCCAGTACGAAAGAATGGTTCGATATGCTACAATCGAATGGTGATTTTTTTAATTGCGTGACAATATTAAATGCGAGACAGGGCAGGTTTTAAAAACCTGCCCTGTCTGACTTCACTCCAATTTATCCTTTCTGTTTTTAATTTTATTTAAGTATTCCGCATCTGCCAGATCCTTCGTTCTTCCGGATAATGTTTTGTGTATAATTAGATCATTTAGATGAATAATCTTTATTGCTTAATTCAGCTTGCGTAGCTTGCTCTTTGGCAAGCGTAAACTCTACCCCTGTAATATTCGTCATAAACTCTACTTGAAAAGGCCGTTCCATGATGCTAAACAAATTGGGTTTGGCAAAATCCCAAGACTGAATAGGCGCCAGCCCTTCTTCCTCAAATCCCAACCACTCCATGGCATCCACAAGCAATGTCTTATTTGCATTGTCAGGTCTAAGCCAAAGGTCCAGATCACCCGTCACCCTGTTATAACCATAAAAATTAACTGCATACCCTCCTACAAGAATAAAATCCACCCGATGTTCTACCAGTGCTTTCAAAACTTCCAGATGAGCATCAAGAAAAATATTCATGACCTATCCCTTTCAAAATTTATGGACTTGGTTAGTTCAGAAAATTGGGGCCCTGACTTGATGTCATAACTGGTCATAATTAGCAGCTTTAGTTGGCGCATAGTTTCAGATGGTTTCAATGATGCCCAGAAAGTCAGTTGATGATTTTCCATATCCTCATGGGAAGAATACGTCTGGATCGTTCTTTTTATCTTCGTATTGATTTTTGCTCTTGCATTAAAATCATTTCCTCCGAAGTCGGGCAAGATAGTCTCGGAGGTCAATTCTGGATTAATGTTTTCCAATCCGTCATTTCCCAATTCTGAATTTTTTATGGTTTCTGAACTCATGATTAAGTATTGTTTACTTCGATAGCCATCATAACCTGTTTTGTTTCTGTGAAATTTTAATATAAACTTCCATAGATATATTAGTTAGAATGTGCATCAAATATAATCTCTATTGAGACTCCAATTCCTATATGGATATATACAACACCAAGAGGGAGTAAAAATCCCCTTGCTTCTTTTGCTTTATGCAAGTCAAGCTATTTTAACTATTCGTAAAAGCCAGCTACGATTTAGCAACAGGAACTAGACCGGACAGGTTTCAAATATCTGCCTGGTCTGTCATAAACAAACCCAATCCATCCCATTGCCGTACAATTTGTAATTGTTATGATTTCCTAGTTTCCTTTTAACCGTTCAAATGCTACTCCCATGAAAACCCGATTTATTCTCCTCTCCTTGATCACACTTTTGAGTAATACCAAAAACGAAGGTAAATGTGAATTAAACGCAGGATATCAAGGGCAAAGTAGCTTTAGAAAAAATATTGCATTTGCAACAATTTGATATTGTAAATAGGAATATAATTTGTAACTTAGTCTCGAAAACAACCCTTTCTAGTATGGCTGCTAAATATTCTTTCAAAAAAAGAAAATTTGAAAATGGGTTTCAGGAAGTGGATTTACCGGAGCTTCAATACTTCTTCAAAATACCCACTTCCAGGGTAGCAGAGCCCCACCCGTATTTGGATGATGTCATCTCCTTTTCAGAGAGCAAGGTACTTTTTGATTTTTTGGAATATAGCCAGCATGAGATTGCCGAGCTAATGGAGGTAGATCCCAGCACCCTGTTCCGCTGGAAAAAAGAGGACAAACAATTGACAAGATTGCTCACCAAAACCATTATGGATATGGATAAGATCATTGCCAAAGGGATCAGGATATTTGGCACAGAGGCACTATTCTCGGAATGGCTACACACTTCCAATCATGCCTTGGGCAACAAAAAGCCAGCAGATGTCATGCGTAATCCATATGGTCTGCAGTTGGTTGACGAGTCATTGGAGGCCATGTCCTGGGGGACTTTCCTATAAATCAGGCCTCTATCTTGAAAGCGTACAGGCTTATAGAAAATATACCCGGTAGATCCGCATTAGGTTATGGGTTGGGTGGAGGAAGATGGAATCAGTATGGGACTCCAATGATCTATTGTTGCAATGTATCTGCTCTTAATTTTTTGGAAATGCTTAGCATCAAAGGAATGGTGGTAAGCCAATCCAACTGGTCATTGATTACGTTGGAAATACAAGTTGAACTATCCTATCTGGAGCCGAGTGAATTGCCAGCCGAATGGAGAAATAGACCCTACCCAATAAGTACGCAACAGATCGGAACGATGTGGGCCAAGGAAATGGTTTCCCCTGTATTGAAAGTACCTTCCTGTAGGATTCCATTGAGTAAGTTTTCAGAGGAATATAACCTATTGATCAATCCGCTTCACCCTGAATTTCTCCATGCTATTTCATTTGTGAAGCAGGAAGAAGTAGGTTTTGAAGTGAATTATTGATTAGTGAAAAGTGTAAAGCGTAAAGTGAAAAGTGAAAAGTGCCAGATAGCTGATTAAAAAATGTAAGCATCAATGACAAACTATTCACTTTTAACTTTTAACTTAAATGGTAAAGTTATGAATAGCCCACTAAAAAATAAAAGTTATGCATTTGCTATTCGAATTGTAAAGCTATCACAGAGTTTATACACTGAGAAAAAGGAATTTGTTTTGAGTAAGCAGATTCTAAGATGCGGGACCGCTATTGGAGCATTGATTAGAGAGGCGGAATATGCGCAAAGTAAACCTGATTTTGTCCATAAAATGAACATAGCCCTTAAAGAAGCAAACGAAAGTGATTATTCGAATTGAGAATTACGGATTACGAATTATTATGAATTCTCAAAATGGTACTTTGAGCCGAAATCGCCACGTAATTCGTAATTAATTTAGTGCGAATTACTCTCAAAATTATACGTTAATGGGGTGATTGAAAAATAATTCGTAATTTTTAATTCGTAATTCGTAATTTACAATCAACCATAAATCCATCTTAACCTTATCCATCCATGCAACGAAGAAAATTTTTGAAACTGGGAGCGTTGGGATCCGCGGCGGCGTTTGCCGGAATCCATTATCCAGCCAATGCCTTTGACGCCTCCGACATGAAAATCGCCAAAATCCGCTACTATGCCGCTCCCGGATATAACAAACCGCTGTTTAACCAAGCACGGGGAATTGTGGAAATAGAAACCGACTCCGGCCTTATCGGCATTGGGGAAGGGGGAAGCAACGATATGATACGCCAAGTTGCCGAAATGATCATCGGCGAAGACCCCTTCCGCATCGAGCATCTTTGGCAGCATTGCTACCGGGATATGTTCTATCCGCCTGGAAGAGAGAAACTCCATGCCCTGGGTGCCATAGAAATGGCACTGTGGGATTTAAAAGGAAAGGCCCTGGGCGTGCCGGTCTATGATCTACTTGGGGGAAAGACCCGCAATTTTGTGGAATGCTATGCCACGGGTTTTAGAAACTCCACCGCCACCACCATGGAAGGCAGGGCATTGGATTGCTTGGCTGCGGGTCTGCGCTGCTACCGGATCGGGCCTACAGGGGGAAATGGGGAGGAACCTTTTGACTTCTATGTACACAGTAAGAAAACCATCGAAATGTGTGAAAAACTGGATCAGGCGGTAGGTGGTAACGGCAACTGGGCGGTTGACCTCCATACCCGGTTTGACACGCCAGAAGCCATCAAAATCTGTGATGCATTGGAAAAACTGGAGCCTTACTTTGTGGAAGACATCATCCGCTCAGAAAACCCCGAAGCATACCGCACCATCCGGAGCATGACCAAAGTGCCCATCGCAGTGGGTGAACAGTTTGGAGACCGCTGGGATAGCAACGTACTTATCGAAAACCACCTGATCGATTACAGCAGGGTGACCCTGCCTAATACAGGAGGCATTACCGAACTGAAAAAAATCATCGCCATTGGCGAAACCCATTACGTGGGCATCATCCCCCATTTTACCGGGCCATTGTCAACGGCTGCCCTGATTCACGTGCTTGGATCATCCAGTCCAACCCGGTGTATGATCGAACTGGCCGGCGGGATTCCGGAATATCCGCCCTATTTCAATGCTGACTATATTGATTTCAGAGACGGAAAAGTCCACTTAAATCCCAATCCGGGACTGGGTGTGACCTTCGATCCATCCAAAGCGGATTTCCTGTTTGAAATCTCAGAACCAACCAAATTCGCCCATCCTTATTTGTTGGCTCCAGACGGTTCTATCCATAATTGGTAACAGGGAGTAAATAGTCCCCAAATTGATAATTTCAACTCCAGGGAGCTGCTAGGAAAAAACTTTCCTAGCAGCTCCTTTCTTTTTAGCATGAACGGTTCGTTCAGTTAATTCAATCAATTTAAAATACAAAAAGGCTAACCGTTTATCAAAAAATCGGCTTTAGTGGTTCAAAAGTTATTCGCCAATTCATCTCGATTATTCCTATTAGTTTCTACTTAAAATCTAATTTACCGCAAAATGATTTTTGATTTTATTATATTTTAAAACAACTATATTTATATTTAATACAATATATTATATGGTACCTGTGTCATTTCAACGCTATTAAATTTAAATTTTAGATATTTATTGAAATTAAAAAATTGTTTTTTTAATCGATTAAGCATACATTGGTTTGAAATTATTTCTTCTTAATTTAAAATTAAAATCCTATCAGTTCAATAAAGTAATCAAAAATGGTAAATCCCATTAGAGTACAGATAGATTTTATTGCTTAATCGATTAACCTTCAAATAACAAAAAAATCAATTCAAATCAATTTATTACCCAAATTCACATAAAATGCCAATAAAAAATCAGTTAAACCCAATCTTAATCAAAACGTATCATGGAAAAAAAAGTACTTCTCTTTTTCTTGGCCTTGCTATGCGCAGGCATCAGCTTCGGCCAGGAGACTAGCATTACCGGTAACGTCGTCGACAGCAACGGCGAACCCATTCCGGGAGTCAGCATCGTAATCAGTGGTACCTCCCGCGGCACAGTCACTGATCTGGACGGGAATTTTATGCTAAACGCCCTTCCCACAGCAAGCCTCATATTTTCTTACATCGGGTATGAAAACCAAACTGTTCTCCTAAACAACCGCACACAACTGAGTATCATTCTTAGTAGCAGTGACATCGGATTGGATGAGGTCATCGTGACGGCGTTAGGTATCAAGCGGGATGCAAAAACGCTGGGATTTGCCACCACCACCTTGGATGGAGGAATGATCTCAGAAAACCGGACACCCAATTTCGCCGATGCCCTTCAGGGAAAGATAGCGGGGGTAAATATTTCCTCCATGTCCACCGGGCCAGGAGGAACGAGCAAGATCCGAATTAGGGGGCAGTCTTCCTTCAGCGGACAAAACAACCCCCTGATAGTCATCAACGGGGTGCCCATGGACAACTCCAATTATTCCCTAGGAGGCAACTTTGGCAACCGACAAATGAATAACACGGATGGTGGTGATGGGCTATTGAGTATCAACCCCGATGATATAGAAACCCTTACAGTCTTAAAAGGGGCTACCGCGGGAGCTTTATACGGTTCCCGAGCCAAGGACGGGGTAATCATGATAACAACCAAGACCAAAAATTCCGCTCAAGGTCTTGGGGTAGAATATAACTCCAATTTCACAACAGACACTCCCCTTGATTTTACCGATTTCCAATATGAATTTGGCCAGGGCGAAGGAGGTGTGAGACCAACTTCTGCATTTCCCACTTCTGGAGTTTGGAGTTTTGGCGAGCGGTTTCAGCCGGGCATGACCCAGATACTTTTTGACAATGAGGAGTGGCCCTATGAGCCCGTCTTCGATAGAATTAGGCAGTTTTACAATGTCGGCACTAACTGGACAAATACGCTTACTGTTTCCAACAGTGGGGATAACGGTGGCTTTAGCCTGTCATTTGCCAATACCGACAACAAAGCCATTGTGCCTAATTCTGAGCTAAACCGCAAAACCATCAATTTGGGTTTCACACAAAACGTCACCAACAAGCTTGTCGTGGCGGGAAATGCTAACTATTCCCATGAGGAAAACCAAAATCCTCCCCAAGTAAACGCCCAAGATTTTTCTACAGCGACGGTGGTAATGACCCTTGCGAATTCCATGCCTTTCGAAGCACTTCGAAACAACATTACATATCCGGATGGAAGCGAAATTGTGATGTCACGGTTTCTAGTGAGAAATAACCCATATTACTCCACTTCCAGGCGATTTGACAACGTAAAACGTGACCGGTTAATCGGGAATCTCTCGTTGACTTACAACTTTACGCCCTGGCTTTATGCTATGGGGAGATTGTCCATGGACTATTACACAAGGAATAATGATTATAATACACCCAATGGATATGCTCCAATACCTCCAGCCCCAGCTGGTTTTGTCAATGGTGCTTATGCCCAGGACGTCCGGCAGTTTAGGGAGACCAACCATGATTTCCTGATTGGGGCTAATAAGGAATTTGGAGATTTTAAAGTTGATTTGACATTTGGAGGAAATCAACGCTATGTCCGTATGGACTATAATAGCGTTGCCGTAAGGGATTTCATTATTCCAGAGCTGTATACCGTCATGAACGGCAGGGTAAAGGACCCACTTTATAGCCTTTCAGAACGGCAGATCAATTCGCTATACGGCCTGGGGGAAATCTCCTACAAAGAATGGCTTTTCCTAAACGTAACGGCTAGAAATGATTGGTTCTCAACCTTGGCCCCTGCCAACCGAAGCATTATGTACCCCTCCGTTTCTACCAGTTTCGTCTTTTCACAGGCTTTTGACAACCTACCTGACTGGCTTTATTTTGGCAAGCTACGTGCCGCTTATGCTGAGGTGGGGGATGATAACGTGGCACCCTATTCCAATGCCTTGTTTTATGCCGTGGACAATAACCTCTTTCCAAACCCCGATGGATTGCCTTCACCCTTGGGGCGTGTCAATGCCAGTACGGTTCCCAATACCAATCTGAGACCATTGCGGGTTCAGGAAACTGAGATAGGCCTCGAACTGCGGTTGTTTGATGAGAAAATCACGTTTGACTTTGCCTATTACAGGAAAATTACGAACGATCAAATCCTGGCCACCCAGATCTCCGATGCCTCCAGTTTTACCAATCAGCTGGTAAATATTGGACAAAGTATGAATCAAGGGCTGGAAATGTTGGTATCAGGATCTCCGATTAGAACCGAAAAATTCCGATGGGATGCCAGTGTGAACCTTACCTACAATACTTCTGAGGTATTAAAATTGGGGCTTACCGATGCCGACACGATGATTACTGTGAGTGGTGGAGGGGGCAGGATATTGAATCAGGTAGTGGGTAGGCCCATAGGACAGCTGTATACTTTCACTTACCTCAGAGACGATCAGGGTAGACAGGTATTCGATCAAAACAGTGGCAGGCCGCTACGAAATGACAATCCTCAGAATGTAGGATCCGTACTTCCCAGATATTTTGGAGGCATCACCAATACCTTTACCTGGAAGGGACTAAGTCTCTTCACCCTTATTGATTTCAAACTCGGCCACAAGATGTTTGAGGGAAGAAATCAAAACTACCAGCGCCATGGCCTCCACAAGAATACATTAAACGGAAGGGATCAGGGATTCGTGGTCGGGGATGGCGTCAACCCGAATGGGGAAATCAATACTACCCAATCCCTGATACAGCCATTCTATGAAACAACAAATGTGCTGGGAATTAACGAAGACTGGGTTGTAAATGCTGGTTTTTGGAAATTAAGGCAAATCTCACTGAGTTATGACCTCAGCAAACACCTTCCCGAGAGTTTGTTTATCAAACGGCTCAGAATAAGTGGAGTAGCTAATAACGTAGCCATTATCAAAAGATGGACTGAAAACATGGATCCCGAAAACGTATCCGTCACCTCGGACAATGCCAACGGGCTGGATTTCTGGCCCGCATTGCCTCCCACCAGAAGTCTAGGGTTTAATCTCAACGCTAAATTCTAAAACCATGAAAAATCACATTATCTATATCCTCATATTTTGTCTGACTGCGGTTAATTTCAGCTGTGACGAAAATTTTGACGAAATCAATACCAACAAGGTTGACCCCACTACGCTTAGCCCACTGTTTTTGTTAAACCAAGGCATTGTGGATATGCGTTATCGGGATGGATTTGCCACGTTGCAGGATTTGTCCTATAATTTTGGGATCGTACAGCAGATAATCACGCCCTTCGGAAGCTCTCTTGCCGGGGCAAATTACAATCAGCTCAATCTGGGCAACGCCCAACCCATCTGGCAAAACACGTATAGGAATGCCCTGAAAAACATTGTGGACGCCGTAGAAAAGAGCCGGGATGATCCCAACAACGTCAACCTTTTTCATGCGGGAAGAATATGGAAAGCCTATGCTTACATGGTATTGACGGACAATTACGGAGATATTCCCTACTTCCAGGGGGCACGTGGATTCATTGACCAAATCGTCGACCCAGTGTATGACACGCAGGAAGCCATCTACAATGACATTCTAAAAGAATTGGAAGAGGCTACAGCCGGGCTTAATCCTGCAAATCCACGGGTAACCAGCGAAATTCTTTATGGGGGTGATCCGATATTATGGAAAAGGTTTGGCTACTCCCTGATGCTTCGGGCTGCCATGCGGTTGAGTAAGGTGGATCCGGCAAAAGCCCAGAGCTTTGTCACGAAGGCAGTGGCGGGAGGCTTGATCCAGTCCAACGATGAAAATGCCGTCCTCCGAAATACTTCTGTTTTCAACAATTACCTGGGTGTCCATTTGGGAGCGAGGGAAAAGGCCAACTATTACCTGACCGCTCCATTCGTCAACCACCTCAAAAATAACAACGACCCCCGCCTAAGGTCTATTTCCATCCGCCATGTCGGCGCTACCAACGGTCCGAGTCAAACCATTGCACGCATTACCCGCGACCCTGCCCTTCAGGTGGGTATGCCTATGGGGCATGATGATGTTTCCATCAACTCGGTTCTGGCTGCAAATGGAGTCGTGAGCCTATGGGATTTCTCCCAAGCCAATATCTACACCGTGTTGAAAATTGATGCCCCCCAGTTTATTCTCACTTATGCCCAAAATCAATTACTTTTGGCGGAAGCGGCAGTAAGAGGTTGGGTATCTGGAAATGCGGCTGATTACTACGCAGCTGGCATCCGTGCCAATATGGAGCAAATGGCCCTGTATGATGGCGACGCTTCCATACCGACTGCCGATATAGATCAGTACATCGCCTCCCATCCGCTAGTGGCCGGCAGGGAACTTGAGCTGATCAACACCGAATATTGGATAGCGGCTTTCTTAGACGGGTCAGAACTCTTTGCCAACTTTAGAAGAAGCGGTTATCCAATCCTCCAGAAAAACCCCTACACGGGCTCGGAAATCACGGGGGACTTTATCCGCAGCATGCCCTATCCTGATAGCGAGCGGGTAGTAAATTTGGCCAACCTGCAGGAAGCGCTAAGTCGTCAGGGACCCAATAACTTGGATCGGCGCGTGTGGTGGGATAAACCCTGAATTAATAAAGATGGCCATTCTCGAATAATTTCGTAAATATATAACCTTTGCAAGAGAGGTTTTAAATAACAGAAAAACTCACTTGCAGAGGTTATATTAAAAAGTTGTTATGAAAATTATAACTCGAAGGCAACCAGCTATTTTAATGCTATTAGTCGAAAACATTTGGGTCCTCTAAAAGGAATTATATCGGGTTCATTTGGCCCACGGTTAATATTTGTAGCCTAAATCCTTTTAATAGTTGGTATTTCGTGTTAATTTTTCAATTAGCTTATGCGTATCTGATGCCAGACAAAAGAAAAGTTTCCTTGAAGCATATCGCGGAAAAGGCAGGTGTATCTACCGCCTTGGTCTCCTATGTGCTTAACGGGAAGGAAAGAGAAAGCCGAGTGGGCAGTGAAATTTCGCAAAAGATAAAGCTGCTTGCGAAAGAACTTAACTATACACCCAACTACGTGGCAAAAAGTCTACGTAGCGGCAAAACCCATACCATTGGACTTATCATCGCCGATATTGCCAATCCCTTCTTTGCCAACATCGCCAGGGAAGTGGAGGATGAAGCTAAAAAAACCGGCTACACGGTCATTATCGGAAGTTCTGATGAAAATCCCGAAAAATTCAAAGATTTGATCAGTGTGTTTCTTGACCGACAGGTAGATGGATTAATCGTAGTGTCTACTGAAAAATCATTCCAACAAATCAAAATGTTACATCAGCGAAAATATCCCTTTGTCCTTTTGGACAGGTATTTCCCAGAATTACAGACGGACTATGTTTCGATTGACAGCTTTCAGGCATCCTTTTCCGCCACCACGCATTTGTTGCAGAATGGCTACAAAAATATCGGTTTTATTGGCTATAAATCAAAACTCTTTCACATGATCGAAAGAAAGCGGGGAGTCACGGAAGCCTTGGAAAAAGTGGGAATCACGCCACTTAAAAATTGGAGCCAGTCCATTACTTTTGACAAGGTGGAAACAGAGTTAAAGACCGCCATGGAAGCTATGATTTTTTCTCAGACACCCGTCGATGCCATTCTATTTGGGACGTATCGTTTAGCAATTAACGGGTTGAAAATTATCAGAGAATTGGGGATAAAGATCCCAGATCAGTTGGCCATTGTAAGTTATGGACAAGCCGAAAGCTTTGAGCTCTATGAATGCCCGATTACCTATCTGGAGCAGCCTCTTGGGGCATTGGGGAAAAAGGCGGTTAGCTTACTTGTTGACAAAATCAAGGAGCCCAGCCACATTCCCGAGCAAATTCTAATGAAGGCCCGCTTGGTAATCGGAGAATCTTCCCATTCAATTTCTGAGTCTATAAGTAAAGTATAATTAACAAATAAACCCCACCATGAAAAAAAACAGAATCAATAAAGAACCAAAAAAGTCTTCCTCCATCCTGTCACGGAGATCCGCCATACAGTCTGTTTTGGGCTTGGCAGGCACAGGTTTTCTTTTGCCACTTTCCTCCTATGCGGAGCAACCGGCCTACTCACCAACTAAATATGGGGAGGTAAAAATCACCCGCTTGGAGACCTTCTTGGTAAAACCCCGGTGGATTTTCCTTAAAATTCATACAGATGCGGGGGTGGTAGGTCTGGGAGAGCCCTTATTAGAAGGACGGGCTTTGACCATTCAAACCGCCATACAAGAAATCGAACCATACCTGATTGGCAAGGATCCGAGGCAGGTAGTGCATCACTGGCAGGCAATCTACCGCCATGCCTTCTATCGGGGAGGACCTATTCTGACATCAGCCTTAAGCGGTATCGATCAAGCACTGTGGGACATCAAAGGCAAATTATTGGGTGTGCCTGTTTATGAGCTTTTTGGCGGACCCACCCGTGACCGGGTTCGGATATATGGCCGTGCCAGCAATGCGGAGGATATGAAGAAACGAAAGCAGGAAGGGTATTCGGTAATTAAAACAGGGGTGGCGAAAAAGAAACCCGCTGGGATTGTTGAGAACATGGCATTTATCCAACATGCGGCAGATACCTTTGGGTCTTTGCGGGAAGCGGGTGGACCTGAAATGGATATCGGCATTGATTTTCACGGAGCAATTTCCCCCCAGACTGCCAAATTGTTGATCAAAGAACTGGAGCAATACCAGCCCATGTTTATAGAGGAACCCTGTCAGGCCCAAAATGTGGATGTAATGGTGGACATTGCCCGCGGGACCCACCTACCCATAGCAACCGGAGAACGAATTTTTACCAAGTGGGGGTTTCGGGAAATTCTCGAAAAAGGTGCGGCAAGTATCCTTCAACCGGATATTTGCCATGCCGGCGGACTGACGGAATGCCGCCTAATTGCAGGCATGGCAGAAGCCTACTATGCGGCTATTGCCCCTCATAATCCAATGGGACCAATCTCGCTTGCCTGCGGACTCCACTTGGCAGCAAGTATTCCCAATTTCCTTGTTCAGGAACAGGTCTCGCTCGGGGATGGCTATCTCAAAAATCCCTTTAAACTTCAGGCTGATGGCTCAGTGATGATCCCACAGGGCCCCGGGCTGGGTGTGGAACTTGATGAGGATGCCCTTGCGGATAAAATCGGCCACGATTGGAAAAACCCGGAAAGCTACGATTCCTTTGACGGTTCTGTCGTAGATTGGTAACCCAACAGCAATCATTAACATAAACTTCTAAATATAACCTTAATGAATTCATCTAAAGAAAACACCAGAAGAAAACTACTAAAAGGAATTGGCCTGGGATCCATGGCCGGTATGCTTGGCGTCTTTCCGGGACAGCAGGCCATAGCCGCTCAGGAAAAAGAAACTCCCTCCTACCTAAGAGGTTTGCCACCGCTTACAATTACAAACGTCAAAGCCATTGGTACAGCGCCAGCCGGCTCTAATCTCATAGTAGTAAAAGTCGAAACCTCAGAGCCGGGCCTTTATGGTCTGGGTTGTGCGACCTTTACCCAGCGGGCCTTTGCCGTGATTACCGCCATAGAGAAGTATTTGCAGGATTTCTGCGTAGGCAAAGATGTGGATAATATCGAAGATATGTGGCAGGCGGCGTTCGTTAGCTCCTACTGGCGAAATGGCCCTGTGTTAAACAATGCTATAAGCGGGCTGGACCAAGCACTTTGGGACATCAAAGGTAAGCGTGCCAATATGCCAGTCTACCAGCTATTAGGGGGTAAGTGCCGCTTTGCCATTCCCTGCTATACCCACGCAAGTGGCAGCACCCCGGAAGAAGCTGCGGATAATGTGACAAGATTTATGGAAGAAGGATACCGCTACGTCCGAATTCAGCAGGGTGGTTATGGTGGTACAGGGCTTACCGAAAAACCGGATTTCAAGAAGGCCGGATTTGCCCGTGAGTCAGACCAGTATATGGATCAGGGGAAATACATCCGGTCCGTACCCAAGCTATTCGAGACTGTAAGAAAGCAGTGCGGGGAAGAGGTGGAATTATTACATGACATTCATGAGAGACTGGACCCTATCGATGCCATTCGTGTCGTAAAAAGTACCGAGCCGTATCACCCCTTTTTCATCGAGGATCCATTTTCACCTGAACAGATGGAATGGTTCAAGGAACTCCGAAATGCTACGACCGTCCCACTTTCTATGGGAGAACTGTTCAATAACATAAATGAATTCAAAGAACCTATGGTTAATCGCCTCTTTGATTATATCCGCATCCATATATCCCAAATCGGAGGGATTACCCCTGCCATGAAAGTTGCAAGGCTAGGTGAGTTTTATGGTATCAGAACGGCTTGGCACGGACCAGGGGATGTATCGCCTGTAGGACATGCCGCCAATGCACACATAGATTTGGCAGTTTGGAACTTTGGAATTCAGGAAGCTGCACGGATTAACGACCTGTCTCGGGAAATATTCCCGGGATCACCTACCATGAAAGACGGTTACATGGTAGTCAACGAAGCTCCTGGGCTCGGCGTAGAGATTAACGAAGAATTAGCCGCCAAGTACCCTATGCACACCAGGTCCAACTGGACCGTAAGGAAGTTTGACGGAACTATCATTCGTCCTTAAACTTTTCTTAAATGAAGCAAGGCTCTCCATGAATTGAAAAACTTGGAGAGCCATTTTATATATGGGAATACCTTTATCTCACGCTAATTTCTTTCACTGCGAAATGTGACAGCCCTTTTTCCAACAATCTTTCTTTTTGGAATTTTTTCTAGCTTTGCACCATGCAAACAAAGCCATTTACTTACCTCTTCACCATTCAATACCTCGGCCTACGCTACCACGGCTGGCAGCGGCAGAAGGGGGTAAAAACAATACAGGGGACACTGGAGCGAAACTTTCGTCATGTACTCGGACATGAGGACTTCAACATTCTAGGAGCAAGCCGAACGGACAGTGGAGTTTCTTGCCTTAATGGCGCATTTGAGCTCTTTCTCAAAGAAAACCTGGAACTCTCTACTTTTATCCAAGCAGCCAATGAAAATCTGCCAGCTGATATTCGCTTGTTGGATGCCAGACCAGTCTCCGTTAATTTTAACATTATTCAGGACGTGGTTGCTAAACGGTATGGCTATTATTTTGCCCTAGGAGAAAAACCTCATCCCTTTTTATCAGGAGCCTTGGCATATGCAGGAAGGGATCTTGACTTGGAACTGATGAAATCCGGGGCGGCTCTTTTTGAGGGGATTCATGATTTCCGGAGATTTTGTACCCAGGGAAAGCAAACCGATGATTTTATCCGGATGATTTCAAACGCAGAAATATCCTCTCTGGATACCGAACTTGATTTTTGGCCTAAAAAAAATGTTTATGTCTTTAGAATAAACGGGCAGGGGTTTCTGATGCATCAGGTGCGGCGGATGGCGGCGGCGTTGTTTATGCTTGGAAAAGCAGAAATTAGCCTCCCAGATATAGAAAGTGCTTTAATTAGCACTGAATTGCATCCCTTTTGTCCAAGTGCCCCTGCTCAAGGGTTAGTCTTGGAGGGGGTCACATTCAAAAATTTATACTAACCGTAAGAATCAACAATTTAGCTTTTATTACATCTGGTACTTTAAAGTTGAATAAACCATCCCTGAATAAATAGATTTTAGTCAATTGATAAAACCATCAAACCTTGGCCCACATTTTGATATCTGGCATCAAAATTTAAACCGAACACGCTGATGAAAAAGTTAATCCTTTTACCCGTCTTTATACTCTTTCTTACATTTTTCGCAAACGCTCAAGAAAAGCCAAAGATCACCGTCGAAGGCATAAGCGAAATGAAGATTATGCCCGATGAGGCTCTAATTACTATATCCCTTTCAGAAAAGGCATTAACTACCGCAGCGGTCACCAACGAACTGAACAAAAAATCAAAAGCCGTAGCCGATGCTTTAAAAAAGTCGGGGGTTACGGATTACACCTTTACTGCCGACAATTATTATGTCAATATCAACCGGATCTATACCAAAGGCACAGCAAAAGACAGTGGTTATGTTGCTTCCCAAAACCTTCGCCTAGTGGTCAAAAATACCGAAAAGGACCTGATCAAAATTGTTGAGACTGTGCAACAAGCTGCGGACATGGCGTTTCAGTTGTCGTTTAGGGTTTCTGAGGAAAAGCAGAAAAGCTATCAGGAAAATCTCCTCAAAGATGCGCTGACAGATGCTCGAAAAAAAGCATCCATTATTGCAGCCAGTTTTGAGTTGGGGAATTTAAAGCCATACCACATCGACTACAGCTCCAGTCAGCCATTTCAGCCGGTAATGTACCGGGCAGAGGCTATGATGATGAAGTCTGCTGATACCCGTACGGAGCCGACTTTCAATCCGGAAGAACAGACAGTCTCCGATCGGGTGAAAGTGATCTTCACTTTCGAATAATTATATCCAACTCTTTCTCAGGCAATCGCTAACCAGCGACCTAACAAAAATGGGATTAGTCTTTTTAATTCCGTACATTTTGGAGTGAAAAAGCTTTTGTTTCTTCTATTACTCTTATCGGGGGGATTATATGCCCAGCAAACTCCAATCCAACAGCTAAACGAACAGTTGGGGAGCGGGATAAATATGGGAAACATGTTTGAAGGGCCTGAGGAAGGAGCTTGGGGCAATCCTTTTCGGGAAGACTACTTTTCCAAAATTGCTGCTTTGGGGTTTGACCATGTACGGATTCCCATTCGCTGGGATACCCCTTCACGTACGGGACAGTCAGCCCCTTACACAATAAATCCCGCCTTTTTGCAACGTATCCAGGAAGTTGTGGATTTGGCTTTGGAGGAGGAGTTGATGGTCATCATAAATATGCACCATCACGATGCGCTGTTTGTGTCGCCAGGCACTGAAAAGGAGAAGTTTCTGGCGCAATGGCGTCAGATCGCAGCCTTCTTTGAGCCTTATCCTGAAACTCTTCTTTTTGAGGTTCTAAACGAGCCCCATGGCGCGTTGAGTCCTACACTTTGGAATGAATATTTCGCAGAAGCCCTGACGGCCATTAGAGAGACCAATCCTACCCGGGGGGTACTTTTGGGGACAGCAGAATTTGGAGGAGTTAGTGGTATTTCGTACCTCGATCCGCCTGAAGATGTGAATATAATCGTTACTGTTCATTTTTACAGCCCTTTTACCTTTACCCATCAGGGTGCAGAATGGGTGGGAGATCATACAGATGCATGGTTGGGAACCCGCTGGTACGACTTGGAATATGAACGAGAGGCCTTAACGCAGGAATTAGAATCCGTGGTTAATTTTTCCGAACAAAAAAAGATTCCGGTTCATATTGGTGAATTTGGGGCGTATGGCAAAGCAGATATGGAATCACGCGTGCGTTGGACAAATTTTTTGTCCAGATATTTCGAAACCTTAGGCTATAGTTGGGCATACTGGGAGTGGAGTGCAGGCTTTGGGGTTTATGACCCCACAACAGACATCTTCAGGGAACAGTTGGTTAATGCCCTCTTAAATGACCCTTTGGGCGAGCCGCAAAATGCCTATCCGTCCACTATCTATGAGAGTAATTTTTTAACAACTACGGATGGCTGGAATTTAATAAATCAGCAAGGTGCTGCTGGTATGATGGCGACTGAATCAAATGGCCTACGGGTTCAGATCAACCAAGGCGGTTCAGAAAACTGGCACTCTCAACTTAGCAAAGGCGGTTTTGAATTAAAGCATGGGAAACTATACCGTGTTTCCTTTACCGCAAAAGCCCAATCACCTACCATCGTCACCCACTATATGGGTGAGAGTTTCTCTCCATACCAAGCCTATTCTGGCTACCAGGGATTTCAAATTGTTGACATGGAAAAGGAATTTTCCTACGTTTTTCAGATGCAGTCACCAGATGATTCCAACGCACGAATGGTAATGGATTTGGGTCAGGAAGAAACCAATCTATGGTTTAATACTTTTAAAATCGAGGAATTGAATTTTTTGGTGTCTTCCATTCCAGTTGAAACCAGAGAGAAGATTAGCGCGTACCCCAATCCGGTGGAAAGCAGATTAACTTTAACAGGAGTGCTGCGGGGAACAGTTGGAAAGTTACTGTCTCCAAACGGCAAAGTTCTCGTGGAGATAAATTTAGGGCCAGAAACTTCCGTTATAAACATGGAAAATTATCTGGTTGGACTTTATTTCCTTCAGCTGAATACAGCAACTTCGTCACAAATCCTGCGGATTATTAAGAAATAAGGCAAAAAAATAGCGAGTCTATTCAGACTCGCTATTTTCGATTATGTTTATTTCTATAATATCTCCTGCTTCATTCAGGAAGTTGTACTCCGTCACTGGTAGCGAAGAGTCTCTGACCAATTGTACCCATTTGAAATATTTAAAAAACCACTTAACCCTCTTCGAAACAATGCCCTGCGTAAAGTAGGCGTGTAAATAAGGGTGTAAGCCAATTTTTAACTTTGATTCGTTTTGGTGAACAGCTAGATGATCCAGGTCTTTTTCCAGTTTGTCAGCTACCAATATGGAGGCTTGAATTTTTCCGGTGCCGTTACAGGAAGGACAGGTTTCTTTGGTAATGATGTTCATTTCGGGTCTAACCCGCTGTCGGGTGATTTGCATCAGCCCAAACTTCGTAAGGGGCAATACAGTGTTTTTAGACCTGTCAGTTTTCATTTCCTCCTTCATGGCTTCATAGATTACCCGCTTGTTGTCGGCCTTCTTCATATCGATGAAATCGATGACGATGATGCCTCCCATATCTCGGAGTCTTAGTTGCCTGGCAATTTCTTTTACTGCTGCTAAATTAGTTTTTAACGCAGTATTTTCCTGATCACTCTCCTGATTGGACTTGTTCCCACTGTTGACATCCACCACATGGAGCGCTTCTGTGTGCTCGATGATGAGGTATCCACCTTGAGGCAGACTTATAGTCTGGCCAAACAGGCTTTTAATCTGTTTTTCTATACCAAAACTTTCAAAGAGCTTCGCTTTTCCGTTGTAAAGCTTAACAATTTTTTCTTTTTCGGGGGCGATGGTCCGTATGTACGTCCGCATCTGGTCAAAAATCACTTCATCCTCTACCGTGATTGCATCAAATGATTCGTTGAGTAGGTCTCTTATGATAGAGGAAGCCATACTCATTTCTCCTATTACCTTGTCTCTGGTTTTGGCTTTTAACAGTTTATTCATCCCTTCTTCCCAGGACTCCACTAAGTTGCGCAAATCTTTGTCCAACTCGGTGACAGATTGTCCTTCAGCCACGGTCCGGATAATAACACCGAAATTGGCGGGTTTGATGGAGGTGATTAAACGGGAAAGCCTTTTTCTTTCTTCCGCACTTCTGATCTTTTTAGATACATTGACGGTGTCTGAGAAAGGTACCAATACCAGAAATCTTCCGGCTAAGGAGAGCTCACAGGATAGTCGAGGGCCTTTTGTTGAAATGGGCTCCTTCACCACCTGAACCAATATTTGGTTACTTTTGGATAGAACTTGGGAAATCTTTCCCAACTTATCTATTTCAGGTGCTTTTTCAAACCCTTTAAGATTATAACTGGCGAAATTGTTGTTTTTGATCAGCTTTATAAGTTTGCTTAGGCTGTTGATGTTAGGTCCCAAGTCCTGATAATGCAGGAAGGCATCCTTTTCATAACCTACATCAATGAAAGCCGCATTCAGCCCATTGACTATCTTCTTTACCGACCCCAAATAAATATCGCCAACCTTGAATTTATTGTCTTCCTCTTCAACGTGAAGCTCTACAAGGTTTTTGTTTCTTAAAAGGGCTATGCGACTACCGTTTTGAGAAGAATCTATTACTAATTCCGTGCTCAAATCGTGTCTCCTTTGTTTAAAATGTTAAAGAACTTATTCAGTAAAATTCAAAAAAGAAGAAGTCTTACTTCTTCTTGTGTCGGTTTTTTCTTAGTCTTTTTTTACGCTTATGCGTAGCGATCTTATGTCGTTTCCTTTTTTTACCACAAGGCATAGTTTAATTGATTTAAGGTTTAACAATATTTTAATTTACAATCTTTCCAAGTAATTTTCAATTCCGGTCTGTATCTGCGGATCAGTCGTGAGAGGTTTGAGATTCTCAAACTGCTTTTTGGCTTTGTTTTTTTGATTGGATTCAAAATAACTCACCCCTAAGTAAAACTGCCCTTCGATATTCGACGGATAAATCGATACTAATTCTTCAAACCGCTCTACAGCCCGCTTGTACTGACCTGACTGCATGGATAAAACACCCATGTTGAACAGAGCGGACTCGTTTTTGGGATCTTGCTCCAAAATCTCCCGAAGCATTGTTATTCCCTGCATGGGATTGGCTGACGAGACATATGTCATGGCAACCTTGGTTTTCAAATCCAACCGCTCCGGATTTTTTTCAAGCACCTTGTTAAGATACAACCGGGTTTTCGAAGCCAAATTTTGGGTTTTCCCCTCATCCATAGAAAATCCAAACGCCTCATAATAGGCGTTACCTGCAACTTCCCACTTCTCCTCACTGGGAATATTGTCCGCAACAAGCCCATAGAAATAGGCCGCACTGTCCAATTTTCCCTTCTCTGCATATATAGCAGCCGTCGAATCTGCAAATATAGCTAATTTTTCTTTATTTTCCTCCAAATCCATTTCCCCTTTCAGCCTTTCTATCATGGCTTGTGCTTCTGGACTTAAGGAAGAAGAATGTTGTTCGTCAAAACTCAATGAATTACCCAGATCATTTTCCTCCATTACAACCCCATCACTGTCGTTATCCACGACAATTGTAGGTAGCGTGTACAACACCGCTATGAGTATTATTCCTAATGAGAGGAAGATAATCTGGGTTTTTTTCATACTTAAGCCTTTTAACCCCATTTAATCCTGAGGTGCCAATTCTTTTACTTTCTTACTGTTCTTGATCTTGTCAATAAAAGATTTTGATGGCTTAAAAGCCGGGACATAATGTTCGTCAATAACAATTGCAGTGTTCTTGGAAATATTCCTCGCAATTTTTCTGGCTCTTTTCTTATTGATAAAGCTACCAAAACCTCTTACATAAATGTTTTCTCCTTCTGCCATGGAGTCCTTTACAACCTTGAAGAATGCCTCAACGGTCTGAGTAACGTCGTCCTTCTGAATACCGGTCTTCTCCGAAATCTTTGTGATTACCTCTGCTTTAGTCACTGTTTTTAGAATTTATGTGTGCTTTAATTTAGGCTTAATTGCCTATTAACCAACTAATTTTGGGAGTGCAAATTTACGTGTTCCAATTCAATTAAAAAATATATTGGATAAAATTAGTTTGTTTTGTTTCTTAAACGGAGTTTCACCCCAAAGTAAAAGTTTTGAATATCAGCTACTTCACGAATCAACTGCTCCACTGGTACCCGGATAACTGTAGGGAACTACCATGGAGAAACACCAAAGATCCATATATCATTTGGTTGTCTGAAATTATCTTGCAGCAAACCCGGGTGGCCCAAGGTTTGCCTTATTTCTCTCTTTTTCTTGAAAGATTCCCCTCCGTGCAGGATTTGGCCTCAGCTCCAGAAGAGGAAATTCTCCGATGCTGGCAAGGGCTGGGATATTACAGTCGCGCTCGAAATTTACATGCCTGTGCCAAATCTATCGTCCAAGAACATGGAGGGGATTTTCCGCAATCCTACAGAGAGCTACTTTCTTTAAAAGGAGTGGGACCATATACTGCGGCTGCTATCGCGTCATTTGCTTTTGGACAGCAAGTGGCCGTAGTCGACGGAAATGTGTTCCGCGTGTTGGGTAGATACTTTGGGATTGAAGATGATATTGGAAGCAGCGGTGGAAAAAAAGTGTTTGAAAAACTGGCAAACCAGCTTATCCCCGAAGACAACCCCGACATTTATAATCAGGCGATAATGGAGTTTGGTGCGCTGCAATGCGTGCCAAAGAATCCCGATTGTAACTCCTGTCCACTTCAACCCACCTGTTTTGCCTTTTCAAATAGAGCAGTAGAAAAATTCCCAGTCAAGGCAGGGAAGACCAAAACAAGAAAGCGGTTTTTTCAATATTTCCACATTCAATGTGGAAAAGAAGTGGTGATAAATAAGCGAACGGGGAACGATATTTGGATGGGTCTGGTTGACTTTCCGCTGGAAGAGCACACAGAAGGAATGGGACAGGATCCGGATTCAAGTTCCCTCATCGAAGAGCTGAAGACATTAAATCCGAAGGTCAATTTTCCGAACCAAAAACCCTATAAACACATCCTTTCCCATCAGGTGTTGATTGCAGGATTTGTAAATGTCGGTGTAGATCCAATCTATCGTAACGAACTGACTTACTGGGTAGAAAAAAACGGATATTCCCTAGTTGGGGAAGATCAATTGGAAACATACGGAAAACCGAAACTCATTGTGAACTATTTGAATGATCAAAAATAATTTCGTAAATTTAGGAGTAAACTTTTCGTTAACCATTTAAACCAATTTAAATAAAATGGCCGGAGTAAACAAAGTAATTTTAGTAGGGAACTTAGGTAAAGATCCCGAAGTGAAACATCTGGAAAGCGGTAGCGTTGTCGCCAACCTGACCCTTGCCACTACAGAGGCTTACAAGGACAAAAATGGACAGCGGGTAGAAAATACCGAATGGCATGATCTGGAATTATGGGATGGACAAGCTAAAATAGCAGAACAATACCTGAAGAAAGGTAGTCAGATTTATGTAGAAGGTAAAATAAAAACAGACACCTGGCAGGACGAGCAAGGCAACAACAGAAAAAAAGTCCGAATCCGTGTCCTGAGTTTTACCATGTTAGGTTCCCGCAGCAGTGGAGAAAGCGGTGGAATGAACGATTCGGGTAGTAATTACAAGCAAGCTGAAGGAAAGCCGGCAATGGCGAGTTCTTCGGCGCCGAGCATGGATGAAGAAATGGATGATCTACCATTCTAATTTTCCCAAATTGGCTTATTGGTAAAGAAATTGGGACTGAAGTATTTGATTTCTAGGAATAAGGAAAAAATACTTTTGTCCCAATTCCAATAAAAATTATTAATTTTGTAAAAATCTTTGATTTAGTTAATGGACGACCCCTACCCGAGTTTGTTATCATTCGTTGAGTTACAACCGCTTTCAACCAGCTACATCCTTATTAATGGGTTTGTATTTGTTTTACTATTATTGCTTTCAGCCTTGGTTTCTGGATCGGAGGTTGCTTTTTTCTCATTAGATCACCATGACTTGAATGTGCTGGAACAGGAAGAAAGCGAATCATCCAAGGAAGTGATTGCTCTGATTGAAACTCCACAAAAGCTATTGAGCACTATTTTGATCTTGAACAACCTCATCAATATCAGTATAGTTACTTTGTCCACTTTTTTCACTTGGGCGCTTTTTGGGGACAATGCCACAGGTTTCCTCATTTTGGCTATTCAAACCATCGGAGTTACTATTGCCATCGTATTCGTTGGTGAGGTAGTTCCCAAGGTATATGCTAATACCGCCCGGGTAGAATTCTCCAAATTAATGGCCAAGCCTTTAGGGTTTTTCTCCACCCTATTAAGTCCTGTTTCCGCATTTTTAATGACGATAAGCGATGTTATTGAAAAGAGAATTGAGCGGAAAGGGTACTCTCTCTCCGTCAACGAACTTCATCAGGCACTGGAAATTACCGCTGACGAAACCAGTATAGGAGAAAAGGACATCCTTAAAGGGATATTTAACTTTGGGACCCTTACCGTCAAGCAGGTAATGCAGTCCCGAATGGACATTACGGCGGTGGACTCGGAAACGGACTATCACGAATTAATGGATAAAATCAATAAGAGCGGTTATTCGAGGATTCCTGTATATGAGGAAACCATTGACAATATCCTCGGCATTCTTTATATTAAGGACCTTCTGAATTACATCGAAAAAAATGAAGACTTTGAATGGCAAAACCTGATTCGGAAGGGATTTTTTGTCCCTGAAAACAAAAAAGTGGACTCCCTTCTTAAGGACTTTAAAAAGAAACGGGTGCATATGGCGATAGTAGTCGACGAATATGGCGGAACCTCCGGATTAATTACTTTAGAAGACTTAATTGAAGAAATTATTGGAGAGATCAACGACGAGTTTGACGATGATGAAGAGATTATCTATCAAAAAATCGATGATAGCACGTATATCTTTGAGGGTAAAGTGTCCCTTAATGATTTTTGCAAAAAACTGGACTTAGACAATCAGGTTTTTGACGAAGTGAAAGGCGACAGTGAATCTTTGGGTGGCCTGCTTTTGGAAATAAATTCCAATCTCCCAAAAAACGGAACTAAAATCAAATACAAAAATTTTGATTTTCTAATCTTGGCCGTTGATACCCGCAGGATTAAAAAGGTCAAAATCACCCTAGTGCAACCTCTTGACCAGGAAAAACTCCCCAGCTAAGGTACCATTGGGTCAATCGATTCCGCCCACTTTTGTAATTATTGGCGTTAAGAAAATAAAAAATGAAAAAGTTGATTTTTTCACTTATATTTAAAGATACAATTTACAGGCAGCTATTTCTTAATAAATCCTAGGCAAATTCGCATTTTCGGTTATTGTTTGTTCCAAAATTTACAAATTTAACGTGTATTTTTTGAAATTTGGTTAAATTGGCTTTAAGACGGTCAATTCCAGTTATGATAACTTTTTCCGTATTTCACGGTTATTATTTCATTTTTATTTTACCTTTAATGCCTAGATTTTAAAAAAAGAAAAATTTATTGTAAATTATTCAACTCGATTGATAACACATTTATTAAAATAATATATAATGATTCAAGGATTATATCGTTCGGAATTTGAGCACGACTCCTGTGGAATTGGTAGCGTTGTTAACGTGAAGGGCATAAAAAGCCATGAAACGATAAGCGACGCATTGCTTATGCTAAGCAATATGGAGCATAGGGGAGGAAGAGGAAGTGATCCTAAAACTGGAGACGGTGCCGGTATACTAATTCAAATGCCACACCCGTTTCTGAAGGAAGTGACCAACAGATTAGGATTTACTTTGCCTGAGGATGGCAGTTATGGGGTAGGAATGGTTTTCTTTCCCCGGAATAGGCAACTTTACAAAAAGTCAAAAGAACAGCTTAATAAGATCATTAAAGATCTTGACTTTGAGGTCATAGGATATAGAGAAGTACCGACAGATGAGACCGTCCCTGGTTCAGGTGCGTTGGAGGTAATGCCAAACATCGAGCAGGTCTTTGTGAAACATAAGGACGGTCTATTAGGCCTAGAACTAGAGAGAAAACTATATGTTTTGCGCAACTTTGCCACCATGGAAATCAACTCTACCATTCCTGGGGTAAATGATGCCTTTTATTTTGCCAGTTTTAGTAGCAAAACGCTGATATATAAGGGTCAGTTGCGAACCGATCAGGTTTTGCCATTTTACAAAGACCTCCAAAATAACAAACTGACTTCTGCCATTGCCGTAGTCCATTCCCGCTTCTCTACCAACACCTTTCCAAACTGGAGATTGGCGCAACCTTTTAGGTATCTGTCCCACAACGGGGAAATTAACACCATCCGGGGTAACCTCAACAAAATGAGATCAAAGGAAACTTTGATGAAGAGCTCGTTTTTTACCGATAAGGAGTTACAGATGCTTATGCCCATCACCAATGCAAAAAATTCCGATTCTGCAAATTTGGATGCCATGGTAGAACTTCTCACACTCAGTGGACGAAGTCTTCCCCATGTTATGATGATGCTGGTTCCGGAGGCTTGGCAGGATAACGAAACAATGGATCGGGAGAGAAAGGCCTTTTATAAGTTTCATGCTGCCTTAGTTGAACCGTGGGATGGTCCGGCGGCACTGTTATTTACTGACGGCAATTCACTAGGAGCTACCCTGGACAGAAATGGGCTAAGACCGTTGAGATACTTTATCACTTCGGATGACAGATTAATCCTTTCTTCTGAGGCTGGTGCCTTGCCAATCCGGGAGTCCACCATTATAGAAAAAGGCCGGGTAAGCCCCGGACGTATGATATTGGCCGACTTGGACAAGGGAGAGGTGTCCTTCGATGAGGAAGTGAAGCGGGAAGTATGTGACAATAAGCCTTACGAAGGTTGGATTAGAAAACAACGTCTTAAGCTCAGACTGATCCCAGCACCAAAATCACTCTCTTTCCCCTATACGGTAGCGGAGATCAAAAAACGACAAACCGTCTTTGGTTATACCCAAGAGGATTTAAAGGTAATCCTTGCACCGATGGGGGACACCGGCTACGAACCAATAGGATCGATGGGTGCAGATACACCTTTGGCCGTTTTGTCAAAACAAAGTCAACATATCTCCAACTACTTCAAGCAGCTATTTGCGCAAGTTTCCAATCCCCCTATCGACCCAATAAGGGAAAGGTTGGTGATGTCTCTGTTTACTAGGATTGGGGAAAGCCACAATATCCTGGAAGAAAGTCCGAAACACACCAAACAGATACATATTTCCCAGCCGGTACTTCTAAATGAAGACCTTGAGAAACTAAGACATTTAGAATCCAAAGGATATCATTCCCATACACTCCAAGCGCATTTTATTGCAGACCATCAGCCAGGCAGAATGTTGGAAGCACTCGATAAAATCTGTCAGGAGGCCGAGGAAGCCATCGGTCAAGGAAAAAATATTCTGATTATTTCCGACAGAGACAGTCATGAGGGCACAGCTCCCATACCTTCTCTGCTTGCAGTCGGAGCCGTACACCACCATTTAGTTAATCAAAAAATCAGGACCAGGGCGGGTATTGTCGTCGAAGCAGGAGATATTCGGGAGACACATCATTTTGCAACGGTAATTGGATACGGTGCAAGTGCTATCAACCCTTACTTAGCCCTTGAAACACTTCTCCATCTCAACGAGGAAGAGATGCTGACTGCAGCTATCCCCCAAAAGAAACTGTTTGAAAATTACAAGGCGGCGATTGGTAAAGGATTGCTCAAAGTACTTTCAAAAATGGGAATTAGTACGCTACAGTCTTACCAAGGTGCGCAAATTTTTGAGGCAGTTGGCTTGGGCCCAGAGGTAATCCAAAGATGCTTCAAAGGTACGATCAGCAGGATTAGCGGAATATCCTTTGACGAATTGGCCGAAGAGGTATTGCTGAGACATCATGCAGCGTACCATACTGAAAGCCCCATTCTAGAGGCGGGAGGAGTCTATCAGTGGAAAAGAAGGGGAGAAAAACACCTCTTCAATCCAGAAACGATTCATTTGCTTCAGAAGTCTACCCAGAACAATGATTTTCGGCTTTATAAAAAGTTTGCCGAAAAAATCAACGATCAAACCAAAGATGCCCTCACACTAAGGGGGTTGTTTGAATTCAAAAAGAGAATTTCTATTCCTTTGGATGAGGTAGAACCGTCTGAAAAGATTATGAAGCGCTTTGCCACAGGTGCCATGTCCTTTGGATCTATATCCCATGAGGCCCATTCTACCTTGGCTATTGCCATGAACCGCATCGGTGCCAAAAGCAACAGCGGGGAAGGTGGGGAGGATGAAGTCCGTTTCGAAAGAAAGGAAAATGGTGATTGGGAAAGATCGGCAATCAAGCAGGTAGCGTCAGGCCGATTCGGCGTCACCAGCAACTACTTGACTAATGCGGAAGAACTCCAAATCAAAATGGCCCAAGGTGCAAAACCTGGCGAAGGCGGTCAGCTTCCAGGTCACAAAGTTGACGATTGGATAGGCAGAGTTCGGCACTCTACACCGGGTGTAGGGTTGATTTCCCCTCCACCACACCACGATATTTACTCCATTGAAGACTTGGCTCAGCTGATTTATGACCTGAAAAACGCCAACCGTAAGGCGAGAATCAACGTTAAGTTGGTTTCCCAAGCCGGAGTCGGAACGGTTGCGGCGGGAGTAGCCAAAGCACAATCGGACGTTATTCTGATCTCAGGAGCAGATGGAGGTACCGGTGCTTCTCCTTTGAGTTCTATCCGCCATGCAGGATTGCCTTGGGAACTTGGACTTTCCGAGGCCCATCAGACCTTGGTTAAAAACAACCTACGTAGCCGGGTAACTCTACAGACCGACGGCCAACTGCGAACTGGTAGGGACCTAGCCATTGCCACCTTATTGGGGGCCGAGGAGTGGGGTATTTCTACTGGAGCACTGGTTGTGGAAGGATGTATCATGATGCGTAAGTGCCACTTAAATACATGTCCTGTCGGTGTGGCAACACAGAATCCTGAACTTAGGAAATTATTTACAGGCAAGCCGGAGCACGTGGTCAATTTCTTCCGCTTTTTAGCAGAAGATCTACGCGAAATCATGGCTTCACTTGGCTTCCGTACCGTGGATGAAATGGTCGGCCAAAGCGATGTCCTAAAAGCGACCGGATACCTGAACCATTGGAAATGGGATAAATTAGACCTTAGTCCAATCTTCCATAAAGTAGAAGTTCCAGACCATGTTGGCATCTACAAACAAATCGATCAGGATTTCAAATTGAAACGGGTTCTGGATAGAAAGCTCATTAAAGAGGCCATGCCGGCTTTGGAGCAGGCAAATCCGGTAACTGGTAAATTTGAGATCAAAAACGTAGACCGTACCGTAGGTGCTATGCTTTCCAATGAGGTGTCCAAAATATTTGGAAGTGTAGGCTTACCCGAGAATACAATACAATACAAATTCTCCGGTTCCGCAGGTCAGACATTTGGCGGCTTTCTTGCCAAAGGCATTTCGTTTGAATTGGAAGGAGAAGCAAACGACTACTTCGGAAAAGGACTATCCGGAGGTAAATTAATTATTTACCCCAGCCGAAACTCCAGTTTCAAAGCAGAGGAAAACATCATTATCGGCAATGTGGCCTTTTATGGAGCTACATCCGGATGTGCCTTTATCAAAGGAAAAGCAGGAGAACGATTTTGTGTCCGTAACTCAGGTGTGAATGCCGTAGTAGAAGGAATCGGTGATCATGGTTGCGAGTATATGACCGGAGGTATGGTCGTTATCCTAGGTGAAATAGGCAGAAACTTTGCGGCAGGAATGAGCGGAGGTTTAGCCTATATATATCAAGATAACCTAGAAAACGTCAATCAGGAAATGGTGGATATTGACCCATTGAATGAAGACGATTTTGCCTCGATAAAAAAATCCCTAAAGGACCATTTATCCAACACCTCCAGCAATGTTGCGGAAAAGATGTTGGAAAATTGGGACGAAGCCAAAGAAAGGTTTATAAAGGTCATTCCTAGGGACTATAAGGAGGTTTTAAGAAAAAGAGCATTGGAAAATACAAAAACATTAGTGTAAGATGGCGGATAAAGAAGGCTTCTTAAAATATAATAGGGAACTACCCCAATCCAGAAATCCGGAAGATCGTATTAACGATTTTAAGGAGATATATCAACCCCTGGATCCAAAAGTATTGAACCATCAGGCTGCCAGGTGTATGGATTGTGGGATTCCATTTTGTCATAATGGCTGTCCTTTAGGGAATGTCATACCAGATTTCAACGACGCCGTATACCACAAAGATTGGGAACTTGCATTCCAGATTTTGCGGGGCACAAACAATTTCCCGGAGTTTACCGGAAGGATTTGTCCTGCTCCCTGTGAGGCAAGTTGTGTCTTGGGAATCAATAAAGATCCGGTAGCGATAGAGTTGATCGAAAAAAGTATTGCTGAAAAGGCTTACGAATTGGATCTAGCCAAGCCACATATTCCAGAAGATAGAACAGGCAAAAAAGTAGCAGTCATCGGTTCCGGACCCGCGGGATTGGCGGCGGCAGATCAGCTTAATCAAGCAGGTCATGAGGTGACGCTTTTTGAAAAAGACAAGGAAGTTGGTGGACTACTCCGATATGGCATACCGGATTTCAAATTGGAAAAGTGGGTTATAGACCGACGGGTGAACATCATGGTGGAAGAGGGTGTCATCCTGAAGACGGATACTGAAGTAGGTGTCGGCATTCAAGCTGATGAAATCCTTGAAAATTTTGACGCAGTTGTTATCTCCACAGGCGCCCAACATCCGCGCGATTTGAAAATCCCTGGAAGGGAGGCAAAAGGGGTCTATTTTGCGATGGATTTTCTTGGAAAGCAAAATCAGGTTATTTCTGGGGAAATCTCGGAAAACCCAATTAATGCAAACGGGAAACATGTACTCGTCATAGGTGGTGGTGATACAGGCAGTGACTGTATCGGCACCTCGAATAGGCACGGTGCAGCCTCCATTACCCAATTGGAATTGCTACCCAAGCCCCCTCAGCGAAGACCCACTTTAAATCCATGGCCAGAGTGGCCAATGACGCTGAGAACGTCGAGTTCCCACGAGGAAGGGGCTGACCGTTTGTGGTCTGTACTTACCAAGGAATTCACCCAAAATGAGGCCGGCCAGGTAACAGGTCTTAAGATCGTAGAGATCGAATGGAAAGAGGAAAATGGCAGGATGCAGTTTTTTGAGATCGAAGGCAGTGAAAAAGTTCTTCCCTGCGATTTAGCCTTTTTGGCTATCGGGTATTTAGGTCCACAGAATGCACTCCTCGAGGCATTTGAAGTTGAAATGATGGAAAATGGTCTGCCCAAATCTAAGGATTACAAGAGCAGCGTTCCGGAAATTTTCCTTGCGGGCGATATGAGGCGCGGTCAGTCCCTGGTTGTATGGGCAATCTCTGAGGGTAGAGAATGTGCCGTAGAAGTGGATAAATACCTAAATAATGGAATTTCCACCCTCCCTCGGAAGGATCAGTCCTTCTATTCATATGAAACTGAAGCGGGTGTTTCACCTTAATTTTAATAGAAAACAAAAAATAAAAAAGGCTGTCGAATTTGACAGCCTTTTTTATTGCCTAACGGACAAATTTTAGTGCCGTATATGGATCGCTGGTTATAAATCTAAATTCCCCTGCATTGATGGGTTTCTCTTCTTTAATTTCCATACCCCAAGTATCCAAAACTTGAAGATTGTACGTCCCGTCACCCGGAAGGTCCATAACAATTTCCTGATCAGCCTCTGGTGCAAATATTAGGTAGATCTCTCCCGGATTGGATAAAAGGTATTGGTTTTTCATCAGTTCTTTTGGATTTTCTCCGGGGATAAGCTTAGGTTCCATTTCACGTATTGGCAGCTCTTCCATGATGCTTTTGAAAAAAGCAATCCGATCCGGACTCTCTCCCATAAGCGTCCCTCCTTTAGCCCACCAACGCACTTCGGTTTCATCATCTGAATCGTTCTTGAAGGTGTCTCCATGGGTGGGATACCCCCCACTCAAACCTGCCATCCAGAAATATGCGGACATTTCTTCTCCCGTTAGATTACCCCAACCGCTTTCAACATCCCCCTCATACCTCATTTCATCAAAAAGAAGGGGCTTTTGGTACATTTCCCTCCACCGCTCTGCATTGTAAAATTCATAGGTTTGGGTGCTAACGTGTGTGATCCAAGATTCCGTATGGTCATAAAAATGGTCTTCGGAACTGTACCAATTGTGAATACCCCTAAACCGCTGATGGGGATCTTCCTGCTGAAGTAATGTCCCTATTCCTTTCCAATCAATTGACTCCTTAATGGACGGTACATCCCATTCATTGGCCAAGGACCACCACACGTTCCGGTAAGCTGAAAGCCGGGCCATGACATACCGGACGTATTTTTCGTTCATCTCTGCACCCATTTCTGCATAGCCCCACCGATCATAAGGATGGAATAGGATGACATCGGCCTGAATGCCCATATCCATCAACTGCTTGACACGTTTATCAAAATTTTGGAAAAATGCAACATTTGGTTTGGTAAAATCATTGGTGACACTATCCCTTGCAAAAGGATATGCCCAAGGTTCGGTTTTATTTCCGTAGACATAATCCTTGGGAAAAATACACATCCGGATTTTGTTAAATGGAGAATCACGCAAGGTTTCCAGCGTTTTTTCCTGAATACTTTGCTTTACACTTGTCCACTGATAGGCTGTAGTGCCGATACCATAATAAGGACTACTGTCTGCATACTGCAAATAATAAGTGTTTATTATTTTTAACGGACCATGATTTTCACCGGAAGGTGCAATGCAGGAAATTTTGCCCGTTTTTCCGGCAAGATTTGCAGAATTACTAACTGTAATGTAAGACCATACTCCCTCCTCTGCCGGTGAAAATCTTACCCGAAATATTCCTTCTCCATCATAAAAGCCTGGAACCTGAATTGTATTTCCATTCTCCCCCTCAAAAACAGCATGTAGTTCAACCTCCATATAGGGATTACCAGCCACAGGACCCCTTAATTCAAGTTCGAAGATATCCCACCGTTCCACTTTTTCGTAGGAATCAGCCGACTGGCAGGATGCTATTAAAAACATCCCCACCGTGAAATAGGCGGTGATTTTGGTAAATAATGCATCAGTAAGCTTTATTAAAAAAGGAAGGGTATTCGCTTGGGATCTCATAAGCAATGAAGTTGTCCACCAAAGGTTAAATCCAAACTAGCTGGAAAATTAATAGAAGGCTATAATTTAATAAAATTGTGTGACAATTTCCTAGTTAAATTTTTTGATGTCCTGCCTGCGATGATATTTAAACGTAAAAATCAAAAAAGGGGATAACTCCGTATCCCCTTTTTTTAATACTACTTAATGTTATTTATAACTTACTTGATTTCAATTTGCTTTGCCTGCTTGTTTTCTTGTTCTTTTTTCGGAAGAACAACATTCAGGATACCATCTTTATACTCCGCGGAGATATCCTCTACCTTTATCATGTCCTCAGGAAGGTAAAAAGACCTTCTGAATGACTGGTAGCTAAATTCCCTTCGGGTTACCTTTTCCTCCTGAACATGCTCTTCCTTGCGTTCAGAGGAGATTGTCAGCTGTTCGTGATCATAACTGATTTTGAAATCCTCTTTTGAAAAACCGGGTGCAGCTACTTGCAGTTGGAAGGACTTCTCATCTTCTTTGATATTTACGGCAGGCAACGTACTTTTCATATTTCCAAATCCTGCTGTCCTGTCTATGGTTGACGGAAAGTCAAATAACTGGTCAAACCAGGTATTAAAGGTGGGAATCTGCTTTTTTTTGTCGTTGTTTTCTACTTTTAAGAGTGTCATGGCTACAAAGAGTTTTAAGGTTAAACATATTGTCAAAGACACTAAATTCAAATGATATGCCAATTGAGAAAAACACTACCTAAACAATTAACCACCAGGACAATACGTCATATATATGGATTCATTAAAGACAAATCGACATATTAAATATTGGATTAATTCCAGTCTGTCTTTGCGAAAGGTAGATTGCCATCAGGTCAATCATAAAAAAGACTGGGTAACCAGAGTGAAACTTCAGGGACAAAGGTTACCAACATCAAAATGAATAGGCTTACCAACAGAAAAGGAAGTCCAGCCCTTGCGATTTTTTCCAAGGAAATATTTCCAATACTGGATGCTACAAATAAACAAACGCCTACCGGCGGTGTGGTCAGTCCTATAACCAAATTAAATACCATGATTATTGCAAATTGAACAGGATCCACCCCCACATGCACAGCTACACCCAGGAGTACCGGAAACAAAATTAACAAAGCTGCAATTGTCTCCATAAATGCCCCCACAAAAAGCAACAGGAGGTTGATCATCAGGAGTATCAGAATTTTATTTTCTGTCAAATTTAATAGGCTGTCAGCAATCAGTTGAGGAAGTTCCTCAACAGTCATAATCCAGGCAAAAAGATTGGCAAAACCCACCAATACCATCAGCGAGGCGGTTGTTTTGGCAGAATTTAAAATGATAGCAGGAATGGCTTTGAATGAAAGCTCTTTATACACCCATAGGCCAATACCCATGGCATAAACGACCGCCACTATCGATGCCTCTGTTGGTGTGAAAACTCCCCCGATGATCCCAAATAATATGAGCAGTGTCATCATGATCGCCCAAAAGGCCTGAAAAAAACTTTTTGCGATTTGGCTAAGTGACGCTCGTGTACTTTTGGGATATTGCCTCTTCACAGATATTATATACGTGACCAGCATAAAACCTACACCCAACAATACTCCAGGCACAATACCTGCGATAAAAAGTTTTCCCACTGATAACCCTGTCAAAGTCGCAGCGATGATCATGGGAAGGCTGGGAGGAATGATTGGTCCAATGGTGGAAGAAGATGCAGTAACTGCGCACGAAAATGCTGTGTCATAACCTTCCTTTTTCATTGCGGGAATCATCACAGACCCTATGCTTGCGGTATCTGCTATAGCGGTCCCGGATATTCCCCCAAACAATAAAGATGCACCAACATTTGCCAGTCCCAAACCTCCACGTATATGGCCCAGCAAGGCATTGCAGAATTTAATGATCCGGTTGGTGATACCGCTGGCATTCATCAGGTTCCCTGCAAGGATAAATCCAGGAATGGAAAGCAATACAAAAACATCAATCCCCGCATACATTTTCTGTGGAATCACCATCAAGGGCAAATCACTAAACAGAATGTATATAAAGGCCGAAATACCCAGGGAAAAGGCTATAGGAAATCCTAAAATCAACAAAATAAGGAAAACAATAAAAAGTACTGCAGTCATCTAGGCGGTTTTTATACGTTCGAGAAGTTGAAGGATACTGTAAATACTGACAAATAATCCCATACAGGACATGGAAACATACATAATTGACATGTTGAGTTGCATGGCGGGTGATATTTGTAAACTTACGATCTGAGCAAGCGGGATGCTGACTACGAACATGGTCAGCATAAGGATAATGACAAATATCAAAATGATGATTTCAAGTCTTTTTCTGGCAGGAGGACTTAATTTGTCCAGCAGTGTATTTACGCTGACATACCCTCTATCTTGAACGGCAAGCCCCGCCCCGAGACTGACCATATAAATAAAACAAAACCTGGCCATCTCTTCCGTCCAGTTGGGAGACCATGGTAACGCATATCTGGCTAAGATTTGCAAGACCACGACGGCTATCATCAGGATAAAACTACTTACTACTAAAAAGGAAAGCACCTTGTCTAAATATGGAAAATGGTTTCTAATCATTTTACGGCTTGAATTCGTTGTAAAAGATCAATTTGTTCTTCTGAAAAAGCTTCCATCACCGCTCTCGTGGCTTCGGTTCGAAAAGCCTCTTTATCCACCTCAATAAATTCCATTCCCCTGTCCACCAAAAACTGATAGTCGGCTTCCTCTTGCTCCAAAAACAGTTCATGCTCGTATTCGTGCATAATCTGGGCAGATTCATCGATAACTTTTTGTAAGTCCGGTGGAAGCCGTTCATACTTTTTGTTACTCATCACCACATAGGCCCAGCTTTTTACATGCTCCGTAAGCATACAGTACTTTTGAACTTCATATAGTCCGCCGTCTTTGATAAGAGCAAAGGGATTTTCCTGGCCATGAATGGTGGATTGTTGCAAAGCGGTAAAGACTTCGGAGAAGGCCATCGGTGTTGGCTTGGCTCCGAGAGCACTCCAAGTCTGCACATATAATGACACAGACGGAACCCGAAGAATCATTCCGTTCAACTCACTGGGATGGGTAATGGCGCGGTTTGCAGTCAAATTTCTGGCACCCCGCTCAAACCAAGCTATGGGACGAAACCCGGAAATTTCCAGAATATGTTGTTCGATTTCCTTTCCCAATGGACCGCCAGCCACCTTTTTGAGGTGATCTGAGTCACGGATGGCAAAAGGCGTAGCACAAAGAATGGCATTTGGAAGGCTCCAACTCTGAAGGGATTCCCCGGTGATCATGATATCGGCACTTCCTACCAAAATACCGGTAAGCACATCCATTTCCTTGCCCAACTGCTCATTCGGATATACCTTGACTTCGATTCGCCCGTTGGAGCGGGCCTCCACCTCTTCAGCAAACTTCTCCGCTGCCTTGTGCCACCCATGCTGTCGGTTTGCCAGATGCCCAAAACGAAGAATATGCTCAGGTTTAGCCTCTTTGTCCGTACCACAGGATACCACCAATAAGGTGACGCATAAAAAAGGAAGTAGAAATAGCCTATGTAGGTTCATAGTGGGTTGATTGCCGGATATCATGCCGAAAGTACAAAAAAATAGGAAAGATTAGGCTCCACTGTTAAAATTTAGTCCCGACGACAACGGTTTTTTTAATTTGCTCCACCCGTCCGTCCGGGTGAAACATCTCCACCCAAACAATATAATAGCCGGCACCTACCCGCCTTCCCTTTTGGTCAGTTCCATCCCAGGTATAGAAGCCCTCTTGTCCCCAAACTTCATTTTGGCAAAGCTCCTGAATCAACAACCCATTGGGGCTGAAGATGCGAAGGGTTGCCAGAAAGCCGGGTTGATCCAAGGTATAGGAAATAGTGGTAAAGGGTTTTTCGCCGACTGCATCTGGGATAAAAACCTGAGGGGAGATATGAATGCCCTTTTCCAGGTTACCCGGATCATAAACCTGCGAATTTCTATAGCCCGGCGTGGCATAGCCTTCAGTAGCCGCGGCGGAGTGCCAATTTTTGGGGTCATTAGCGGGCGCATCCAGTGCATACCGCTCCAAGGAAACTCCCCGAAACTCCCGTAAAAACGAATGATGAAACCGCTCGTGGTAGTCAAACTGTTCGATAAGATCTTCTTCTGGATTTAATAAAACTACCGATCCGCTACTGATAGGGTAACTGGGTAAAGGTAACTGGTAAAAGGTTTCCGCTTTGCCTTTCGGAAAATGGCTCGCTAAAATTGTCGCATCAGTTGTCAGTACTTGAAAACTAAATGGATCAAGAATTAAATCCTGGGAGCTGATAACCCTTCTGTTGGCAATTTCTCCATTGGCAATATTGGCCAGCTTCCAGTTTTTCATGTTGATATATTGATTCGAGGAGTTATAAATTTCCACAAATTTCGGCGCTCCGGTTTTTGGATTAAACAAAATCTCGTTTAGTGCCACGTCTCCCGATTTCGCCACCCCCGGAATTTTGAACGTGTAGAAATTAGCTGCCAGATCGAGCGAATTTCCCGAACAATCCCTCCAGTTTGATACCGTGACAGTATACGCCTGATTAGATTCGAATTCTTCGGAGAACTGGAGTGAAATACGATAGGGGTTTTCCTCATCGAGCCTTACGCCGGACACTTCCAGTTGGGGATTTATTTGGAAAATGGATTGGAGATTTTGGGGTGTGACTGGTTTAGAAAAGGTCATATACAATTCGGTGGAATCATATACTTCGGCCTTTAGTAATCGGGGAGCTATACGGTCGGGAGTACCATCAAATACAGAATTTATCCGGCCGGGAGTGCCCCGTTCTGATGCTAGGGAGGGACGGATATTCGCTGGAGTCTCGCAGGGGTAGAAGGGATTCACTATTTCCAGGCTAAACCCTCCCTGAGCGATACTGCTACTACCAAAGGTTCCGTTATCATATTTCACACGGTCTATCAAGTTTCCCTTTGGATCTGCCAACCACATTTCATCCCCGGCATTAAGCATAGTAGGCCACTGGGACAAACCAATTACACGGCCATATTTCGAGAATTCGGCTATTTGATTTTGAGGACAAAGAATGATAAATTCTCCTGGAGCCAGAGTTGATCTTGCAAGTGTGGTGTACGTTCTGGAATTGCCAAACCGCAGTCCACTTAGTTGAATTTCATAATCGGAAGCATTATACAATTCCACATATTCGGCATTTGGTAAGAGTCCGCCTGCCCTCGGGGCAGGCATTATTTCGTTGATTATCAGTTGCCGAAACGATGGAGCCTGCGGGGGTGAAAATTCAAACTTATACCGAATCTCATTAACGGAATTCCGGTTTAAATCCTCTATCTGCTCAATCACAAGGGTAAGGGAATCCACCTCAGAAAAAGCTTCATCAAAAACCAGCACTACGAGATGTTTTTCCTCCCCAAATACAACCTCAGAGGGAGATTGACCGCTTATCTGATAAAAGCCTGGAACTACTGCCAATACCGGATCTAGCATCTCATCAAATTGCAAGACAAATTCATTTGCGCTCAAAGCCTCCACTGACTGTAGTTTTGGCGGCGTATTGTCCCAACGGAGCGTTCGAAGGCTTCCCGGTAACCAAGCTCCATTTCGGCCCATTCGTGGCGGAATGCGAAGCTGTAGGTTTCGGTCATTTGGGAGTTCCCTGTCAAGGACTAACTGAAATTGGTTTCGTTGGCTGGGATTGACCAATACCTCTGTTTCAAACGTTTCGTCAACCCATTCAAACTCCCCGAAAAAAGGATTCTGTTCCGACAAGGGGACCTCTTGGATTATTCTGATCAATTGGGCTTGTTCCACCCAAATATCGGAGATATAGTCGGAATAAACGGTGTGGTAGACTAGGTTTTGACCCGCTTTTTCAGATAAAGTCTGGACCTCGCTTACCTCTAAGCTAAGTGAATCTCCCTCGACTAATAGGTGGTCTAATTGGAGTTGAACTTCGTAGCCGCTTGACAGTAACTCAACTTCCTTTGCCGATTTATTATTTATCTGGTATCTATCTCCAAAGATACTTGTCACCGGATCTAAATAATCTGTAAAACCTATCACCAAACTGGATTCGTGGATGATTTTAATAAATGAAATTCTAACATTTCCGTGGTCCCAATTTAGCGTCAAATCCTTGGCTATATTCCCTGATATATCTTCCAACGTTGGAATCAGAATTTCTAACCAGCCTGCATTCCAAGGGAGTGATGATGTTAATAATAATTGATCATCCCCCTTGAGTACCACATTGGTCATCCATTGACCGTTTATCCGGATTGAATCCGGGACTGCAATCGGTTTGTTTGACTGAAGCACTAGTTCATAAGGGGATAGCAAGAATAGTGAATCGAGAATAGGCTGGGTAGTATCATAGAAAAAACTTCCGTTCAGGGTTCGGGTCATGGCTTGGCCAAATAAATCCCGGAGTTCCTTTATGCTAACTTGATAGGAAGTTTGTTGCTTCCAGCTATCTTTAAAGAATAACTCAAGAATATTTGAGGTTGGTTGATAGATCCGATCCGGAACTCCAACTCCTTGGTTCACCAAGAAATTTTGAGGGATATTAACCCATTTTTCATCCAATCCTTTATTAAAAATCAGCCTCAGGGAAGTACTATCCAACACCTGAATTTCACTGATCGCAATAGCCCTTGTATCCCAAGTAAAGGATCTTTTATGCGTACTTAGATATTTCCCCTCCTCGGAAACCATACCTGTCACTTGCACCTCTATTGGTAGATTTGTAGGAAATTGTTGCTCATAAAACAATTGAAAGGTGGTGGGATCGTCGGGTTCGGGAAGTACCACGTTTGGAGTTCCGAGGTTCCGGTTAAGGAAATAATTGCGCCTAAGACGGGCACTGTCAGCGTTAACCGGCTGATCAAACTTGACAAACAGGGAGGTCGGGGAGGCAAAATAAACCGAGTCCAACCCGTCTTCCCAATAAAAAGGAAAAACAGTCCTTGGCTGCACATTTCCAAAGGTATCCGCAACTCCTTCAACTATCAATACATAGGAACTATCAAGCTGTAAAGGTCGGTTCAGAATCAACGTTAATTGATATTCACTAGATTGGATTACCTGGGTAATTTCTCCCTGAAAGGACTCAATTTCAAAAGAGGAAGATTTGTCCACGGAATTTGGCCTCAAGGCTTCGTCATAATATAGCCGAACTTCATTGGGCGCAAGTCCACCCACATGTAGTAGCTTAGGCGGATCCGTGTCGTAAACGAAGATATACTCACTTGATTTCGGATTTTGGCCATAGCAGTCTGTGAAACTTCCCAAACTTAAAACATGTCTCTTTCCGGATATAAGTTGATTTGCCAGGTTTAGCCAAATTGTATTTTGGGAAGCAGAATCAATGTGGGTGACGTGACCGTCAATTGTCATATCATCAAGAATCAATACTGTTTCAGGAAGCAATTTGGAAAAGGAAATTTCCAGCTTGTTGTCGCTAATTGGAATGAGACGGATAATGTCAAAAGGACGATCGTCAGGTTCCAAGGAATATAGTGAGTTTTGGCTGCCTGGGGTTCCACCCGTAGCCGATTCGCTAGCCTTCCAGTTGAAGGAATCACTACAGGATTGCTGGGGATTGATTCGTTCCAGAGACCAACCGCCTTGTGATTTCTGGGCATGCTGATACCAAGAGGTATCATAACTGAGACTATCTATTACATTTCCAAAAGGATCCGCAAGAATTATCTCCCCCGAGGAATTGGGTAGGGCACGGAATGGAGCTACTGAAGCGGCTGTTCCAAAACTGCTAAAGGTTTCCTTCTTCGAAGCCGCCGCTAGCAGCAAGAGGGAGGTTGGTGGAATAACGGCGTCTTCTATTATCCCTCCATTATATGTGAAATCCTTTACACGAATGGGCTTGTCCATCCGGTTATATAATTCTATATATTCATCATTTGCAGCTGTTGGCAAAGCTGATTGGGGAGGGCTCAGAGACTTGGGATTTGGATCTGCCATAAACTCATTGATGATAACCGCCCCAACCGGAGTGGGAAAATTGATTTCAAATGAGTAAGCTGCATTCTCCAATGTTAACTCTTTATTGGCTACCTGTACCCGTTCCAACTCCAGCTGATATGTATTGGAATAGAGATAATCTTCAAAAGATAGGGATAGTCTTTCTTCCGACAATTGGACAGATGTCGGAGCTCCATAACCATTGGAAAGTATTAATCCTCCTGTCGGTTCTTGAATGGGCTGGTTGAAGATTACTTCTAAGGAATATTCATCTACCTGCTGAATACCCGTGATTGCCAATGGCAATTCTTCCTCAGGTGAAGTTTCGGGTATGTCGACATCATCTGCATCTTCCGCTCCATGAAAAACCCAGTCATCCATATAAAACCTCGCCGCACTGCCGCCCCCTTCCCCATAATTCACTTCTAAATGGATAATAATACCTTCCTGCTCCATAAAACCCTCAGGAATAAATAATTCAAATTCCCGGTATTCGGTATCCGCGTTTGGAAAACTAGCCGAGTCACCAATGGGGAATTTCTCCGACGAATTTTGCTGGGGAGGAAAACTAAAGGAATAGGCAAGGTTCACAGGCCTATTGCCGCTTCCGTTACGTTCTGTTCTGGCCCAAAAGGAAATTCTATTGCTTTTCAGTCCAATAGTGGATGTTTTTATATAAATTTGCGCATCGAAACTGCCTATGGTCTGAACTCCCAAGGCGGTGGAGGCGTTAATGCCTTTTCCCTGGGCACGGAAAACCCGCGATGTACCTGAGCGTACTTCGTTGGCTGACCAACCGGGTAAAAATTCTTCAGGATAATCCGTTATTACAAAATTGCTTTCAAAATCCTGAAGCGCCAACGTTTCGGTTTTAGGCAAAAGTTTAAAACCTAGTATGGAAAAAGCAAAAAAACCCCATACAAAAAACAAGGCTTTCATGAGGTTAATTTAAGAATAAATATAAGTAAAAACCATACTTGGTAAAAAAAAGAGACCACAAAGGACTCAAAGAAGGCACAAAGAGCACAGAGTTTTTTAAAAAAATCTCCGTGTCCTCTGCGTTACCTCCCAGTTCTATGTGGTTCTATTCGAAAATTGACTTTGGGGGAAACATTATCTAGAGGTTAATTTAAGTGAAATGCATGAATTATAGACCACTAAGGACACAAGAGCACAGAGTTTTTCAGAAAATTCTCAGTGTCCTTCGTGTTACCTTCGTGTCCTCTGTGGTTCCCTTTAAGAAATGACCACGAAGGACGCAAAGTAGGCACAAAGCGCACAAAGTGTTTTTAAATAATTCTCTGTGTTACCTCCGTGTCCTCTGTGGTTCTTTTCAAAAAATTAACATAAACAATTATAAAAATATAAACACATGAAACTAGCCGTAGTCGGAGCCACTGGATTGGTGGGCTCAGAAATCCTAGAAGTGCTGGAAGAGCACAATTTCCCATTTAGCGAATTGCTACTGGTCGCCAGTGAGCGGTCCGCAGGAAAGAAAATCACCTATAAAGGTAAGGAATTTACGGTCATTGGATTAAGTCAGGCAGTAGCGGAAAAACCGGACATTGCCATCTTTTCTGCCGGAGGGGGAACCTCATTGGAGTGGGCTCCGAAGTTTGCGGAGGTAGGGACAATTGTGATTGACAATTCCTCCGCCTGGAGAATGGATCCTTCCAAAAAGTTGGTCGTGCCGGAAATCAACGGCAAATCGCTACGCATCGATGACCGAATCATCGCAAATCCAAACTGCTCTACCATACAGATGGTGCTCGCATTAGCTCCCTTGAGGGAAAAATATGGCATCAAGCGTATCGTAGTTTCCACCTACCAGTCTGTTACCGGCACAGGCAAGGCAGCCGTAGACCAAATGATGGCGGAACGTGCCGGAGAAAAGGCAGAGATGGTCTATCCGTATAAAATCGATTTGAATGTATTGCCGCATATTGATGTATTCCAGGACAACGGATACACCAAGGAAGAAATGAAAATGATCAACGAAACGAAGAAGATTTTTGAAGATCAGTCTATAGAGGTAACTGCGACCACTGTACGAATTCCCGTTATGGGAGGGCATTCAGAGTCAATTAATGTTGAGTTCAAAAAGGATTTTGACCTTACTGAAGTCCGTGAATTGCTTTCAAAAACTCCGGGAGTTATCGTTCAGGATGATCCATCCAAGAACCTTTACCCCATGCCTATGAACGCGCATAAAAAAGACGAGGTATTTGTGGGACGTCTAAGAAGAGACGAAAGCCAGCCGAACACCCTTAACATGTGGGTCGTTGCCGATAACCTGCGAAAAGGAGCAGCTACCAACGCCGTGCAGATTGCCTCCTATTTGATGGAACATAGCTTGGTCTAAGTTGAATTTGTCTGAAATCTATACGGAAGAATTATTTCAATTTGTGCAGGATCACCTGAATGGAGATCCTGCACAATTGCTTTTAACCCATCAGGGAAAAACGAATTTTGACATAAAGGCAGCAATCCAACAAATCCAAGCACGTCAAAAGATTCAAAAAAAACTGCCCACGTGGGTTTCCCACCGGAAAGTCATCTTTCCGTCCGGCATTTCTCTTGAGCAAAGTTCATCAGAAGAAACAGCGAAATTTAAAGCAGGACTCGTGGGCGGTGAGAAAATGATCGATCTGACTGGGGGTGCGGGCATAGACAGTTTTTTTTTCTCAGAAAAATTCCAGACAGCCATCTATTGCGAACGGAACCCCGAATTAGCTGCCATCACAGGTTATAATTTTAATCTCCTAGCACCCGGCAGGTTTCAGATACATGTGGGTGATTCCATTGAATATCTTCAGCAGGTTTCAAAGCCTGTCGATTTGATTTATGTTGACCCAGCCAGAAGAGGAAACCACAATCAAAAACTCTATAAGCTATCCGATTGCGAACCGGACATTATTGGCACTTGGAACTTGATAACTTCCAAAGCTTCCGAAATCCTCGTCAAAGCCTCTCCCATGTTGGATATCAAACAGGCATTGATGGAATTGCCATATATTCAGCAAGTATGGGTGGTTTCTGTTAAGAATGAGGTGAAGGAAGTGCTTCTTTCTTGGAAGGAAAAAGGAAAAAGTTCCTGTCCCCAGATACACTGTGTGAACCTCCATCCCAGTGGGGATTCCAACTTTAGTTTTACATACGAAGAAGAAGCCATGGCTTCCAGTGATTCAGGAGAACTAGGTGCTATATTAATCGAACCCTATGCTGCTATCCTAAAGGCTGGTGCATTCAAGGCATTTGCAAAACGCTTTTCCCTAACTAAGCTTCATCCCAACAGCCATCTATATACGGCAAAGGAAGTGCAATCGGGCATTCCCGCGCGGGTATTTGAAATAGAACAGGAAGTATTGCAGCCAAAAAAAGAATTGAAGAAACTAATCCCTGATGGAAAAGTCAATGTACTTACCCGTAATTATGCCTTATCGGCTGAGGATTTAAAACAAAAATACCGCTTGCAGGACGGTGGAGAAAAGTTTTTGATCGGGACAAAAGTAGGTGAGGTGTATCGGCTGTTTCTATGTCAGTTGAAAAAATAGTTATTTAGGCCATTCTTTTATGGAAATTAAACCGCCAATTGGCTATAGTTGAGTGATTCTTTGGATTATTTTTTTAAATTTAGAATCGATAACAACCACTTAACTCCTCCCCGATGTCATCTACATTCAACCGCCGCAAATTTCTACAAACTTCTGCTGTCGCCGGTGCGGCCATGCTCTGGTCTCCCAAGCTTCATGCTTCCCAACTTCCCGATGCGCTGTCAGCCGAAATTGGCAAATCAAAATGGGATTTGGATAGTCCGGCTTTGTTGTTGGATTTGGACAAGCTGGAATTTAATTTAAAAGCGGTTTCCGCTCCCTTGGCTGGCACAAGAGTGGGGGTGCGACCCCATGTGAAGACCCATAAATGTCCAGCGATCGCGAAGATGCAGATTGATGCAGGAGCGGTGGGGGTATGTGCGGCCAAACTTTCCGAATCGGAGGTTATGTTGGAGAACGGCATTTCCAACGTGCTTATGACGGGGGTAAACGTGACCAAACCCAAGATCATCAAAGCCATGGAGATAAGGAAAAAATATCCCGGCTTTATACAGGCAGTGGACAACCCACAAAATGCCCAAGACCTACAGGATGCGGCCAAAGCCGCCGGTATCATTGCCGATGTGGTGGTGGATATAGATGTGATCAAGCGTTCGGGTGTTCCCGCAGGTGAGCCTGCCCTTGCATTAGCACAGCTCGTAGATAAGCTTCCCAATCTTCGTTTTAGGGGAATTTTGGCCTATGACGGCGGAGTGCAGCATGTCAAAGGTTTCAAAGCAAGGAAAACGAGGGCCTTTAAAACGTTTGAACCCGTCGTCGAGAGCTACGAACTGATAAAAAGCTCCGGATTAAATCTGGAGATTTTCAGTGGGGGTGGAACAGGCACCTATGACATGATGCACGAAATCCCGGGATTTACGGATGGTCAGGTGGGTAGTTATGTCTTTATGGACTGTCAATACCTGGAAATCGGAGGAGCAAAAAATGAGGATCGGTTCGACGATTTTGAGGCATCGTTGACCGTGTTAACTACCATCATCAATGCAAATTACCCCAATCGGCTGGTTACGGACTCGGGAGCTAAATCCTTTACATTAAATAAGCCCACCGGATGGGTAGTCGGCGAACCCGATTTTTTGTACAATGCCGGTTCGGATGAGTACGGGACCATTAGCTTTGAAAATGCCAATAAAACCTACCGCGTGGGGGATAAGTTGGAGGTAATTGTACCGCATTGTGATCCTGTCGTAAACCTCTATGATTTTATGTATGGAATTCGAAACGAGAAGGTGGAAAGTATCCTGCCGATTTTGGCTAGGGGAAAGTCTCAATAAAGGGTATTGTTAGATTTCTATAGAATTTTAAGTACTGGACAAATGTCCATTGAAGAAATCGAAAGCCGCAGTCTCTAGGCTTTTAATATATCCTGGACATTTCGCTGGATATTTTCGGCTATCTTTTGCATTGGTAGGTCGTTCGCATCGTGCCCAAAAGGATCTTCAATCTCTTCTGCTATAAGCTCCAAACTTGCCATTACATAAAAAATAAAAGTGGTTACTGGTATCGTGATATACCCCAGAGAAAATGCAAAACCAAAAGGCAGGGTTATTACATACAAAAATATAAACTTTTTTATAAAAGAGCTGTAGCTGAAAGGAATAGGCGTGTTCTTTATCCGTTCACATCCACCACAAATATCCGCAAAGGAATTCATTTCGTCTTTAAGGACGATAAGTTGGTCTCCGGATATTGTCTTATTCAGATAAAGGTGATTTATCTTAAAAATCAAACTTTCGGTAATCTTCATCGGAACATGGTGGTGACCCTCCAATACAGGTAATTCTGGGTGTGGATGCTCATCCAACTGAAGTTTGGTGCTTTCTTTTTGGAGGTGTTTTTGGAGGGAAAAAGCATATAATGGAATTGCTTGTCTAAAGAAAGTTCGGGACCCTTTATCTTCGTCCGGAAGAAATACCGATATTTTTATGGCAAGATTCCGGCTTACGTTGACGAGGCCTCCCCATAGTTTTCTTCCTTCCCACCAGCGGTCATAGGCAGTATTGGTCCGGAACACCAGCAACATGGAAATGGCAAAACCCAACAAAGTATGCATGACCGTTATATTGCTGGCATTGCTGTTTTTGGATAGCTTTAAGTACTCTGTTTCCAGATACACCACTCCACCGGAATAGACGCACATCACCAAAAGTGTCGGAATTAATTTGCGAAATGTGTCAGCTTTCGGTAGTCGGAATATTCCTAAAAGCCAATCCTTGGGATTATAATAAGTCATTGTAAAGGAGAATTCTTAATTTAAAATGCTGCGAAGATAGCATCTTTTATTGAAGGATATTTCTTCAAATTTCAAAAATTGTGACTGAAGCGGATTGGTCTATAAAAAGTGGAGGGTGTCCCCAGCAACGTAAAGGAAGTAGGTTGCAACTTGAATGGAGCAACCTTCTTATCAACATTCGGCAAACAAGGAATCTCTCTCAATTACGCCATTTTCCTCCACCTACGTAAAACCCAACAGCTATACCCAAATAGCTGTTGCCTGATTCACCTATGACGGCACCTTGGGAATTAACAATTTTAGAGGTCGGCACAATATAATAATCCAAAGAAAGGCGAAATTTGCCACTTTCAAAGCCCGCCCGAAGAAAAGGGGCCAATGCATTTCTAGCATCGAACGCCCCCACAAAGTCTTCATCTTCAAAATCCGACTCCCACGCCAAGGACGCAAAACTCATATAACCTAATCCTCCACCTAAAAACGGAGCGAAGTTGTTTCCGGGTGTGTTGAAATAATAATCGGCAGTAAAAGCAACGGATGCGTTGGCCGAAACCTTTCCAGTGATTTCATCTGTTAAATTGTAATACTCCAAATCACGGACCATGGCAGCTGTACCCAATCTTAAACCAATATTTAGATTATCCTCAATATTGTACTTCGGTTCTAGATAGAATAGAAGACCACCCCCACCGGACCCCGGTACCGTATAGCCCAGGTCCATTCCGACCCTAAACATACCCTCTTCTTGGGCAAATAACATGTTGGCAAATGCAAAAACGCCAACTAGGAGAATAATTAGTTTTTTTGTCATGGCAAAAGGTTTTTGTGAGGTGTAAAAATAATAAGAAAATTAACCATTCAAAGCCTGATTATCAGCAAGTAAATCTCAATATATCATGTACAAATACAGGACGGTTCGCAGTTTTTAGAGCTGTTTGTCGCTCTACATCCAGCACATGGGAAAAATGACAAATATTAACCTAAACTACTTATCTGAGAAATTTCTATGCTGTAATATATATCTTTTACTACTCCATTTTTACCTTTACTTCCGAGCTATTCAAAAAAGGAATTTCCAAGATCCATTTTTCCCCATTCATCACAACCGAAATTGTTACCCCTTCCTCATTTTCAGCTAAAATTTCCGTAGTTGCGTTTGGAATTTCATGGGAAGCAGGTAGGATTAACCACGCAATCGTTGCCGTTCCCTCAATCTCGGCGCGGTAAATGCTGGCCACATTTGACCCAAAAACATTGTACTCCGGACTATACCAGCCTTGAATCTCAGGACTTTCCTGGCCTTTGACGAATTGAATGTCAAAGGCAGTTGACCCTATTGGTAAGATTGCCAAATTTCCGGCAGTGTTCATTGTCTTTACAATTTGTCCTTCTTTAACTACCTCATTATCCGGGTGCCAGTGCCAAAGTGCCTCGATGGTTCTTGGCCTGTCTGTGATAACTTTATCCACAACCACCCAAAATTCTCCCCGCACATACATTAGTGACCTCAAATGAGACGCATTTCCCTCCAATCCTTTAAATGAATCAAATCGGTCGGATGCGTAGTCATATTCAGAGGTAACTAGAAAGTGCTTATCATCCACCGGCTCTTGTGCATGGGTTGGGCCATCGTCCTGACCTTTTCCATCGATCATAATCAGGTTATGCCCCTGACTACCCTTAGCGTAGGGTCTGAATTTTTCGGCCACTTCGCCCGTGTAGGCAAACCTTCCCGCATCCACCAAGAAATCCCTTTCAAAAGCGGAAATGGAAAGATGCAGTTTATCATTGTGCTGATGTCCACTACCCCAAGGGCCAATGTCAAAAAAGGACCAGTGTGCCTGGGCATCAAATCCACTTCTGGAAATCATCTGCCCTGCCCATGGCATAAAGTAGGAAGGCCCATCCTCAGGTTTGGTACCGGAAGCCCCGTTGGTGGCTATATATTCCCAATCGGGTCGGTTATAGATTTCCGCTCCCTTTAGAATAAGGTCACGGTCACTACCCCGATCACCGTCATTATTCAGGATTCTAAAGCCATCCGGCCGCACGGCATGGGCAATATAGCGGTACATATCCTCAATCGTTTGGGTGAAAAAATCGGGTAGGTCCTTTCCCGCCCGGTCACAAATATTTTTGAAGAGTTCAAAATTAGCCAGTGATACATTGTGGTAGTGAGACGTGAGCTCTGTCTGAATCCCGTCCGGATAGACCTGGTCTTTCATACTCTCAACCATCGCTCCGACCGAATAATCAAGCCATGCGTCCGATTGTTTGTACTCCGGGAAATTCGCCGCCACCGTTGCAAGGGCGGATATCTCCATAGTCAACCAATTATTACCTCCATGGAAATTCCGGTTATAGTGCGCATGATCAGCCAAACTACTCAACATCAATAACCGGGCTGCCGGGGTCAAATAGTTACTGTTAATCAACCCATAAAATACCCGGGACCACACCTTCGTCCTTGCAGCTACTTCCAACCCCCTCCAAATGGATTCACTACCCTTAACAGCGGGGTAAGGCATACTTTTAATAATAAAGTCCCTGAGCAATTCATCAATATATTGGGCATATTTGGGATTTCCGGTTTCGAGATAAACGTTTAGCAGTGTTCCTACCTGCGAATGACGGTTGGAAAGCCAGGCCCATTCCCGGTCATTATTGGGGCCTTTATAGTACCAGTCTCTATGGCCATCCGGCAAAACTGGAACCTGTCCCCGCACGTTTTGGATTTCATAGACGTTAGCTAGAATCGTATCCGCACTAGCTACGCTTCTGTTTGATATGGCAGGTTGCTCCCTTCTTAATTCGGGCACTTGATTACCGTTTTTATAGTAAGCCAGCAATTCTTTTGATGCGGTACTTAAATCTCCGTTCTGATGGGCTTCCTTTACCTTTTCCAACCCCGGATAATCCAGATCAAACTGCTCAAACATGGTCTTGATGGTTTCAGGATAATTTTCCACCATATCCTCGACGGTACGTATCTCCAGCCAGGCTTTCTGGGCGACAGTGTTTGCTAAAAAGGATCCAATTAAAAGCAAGGTTAAGAGTAGGCGTATTTTCATTTTAGAGGTGTTTTGGGTCTTGTTTTAGATTTTAATGGTAAGTTTAATGAGGTTTATCGCTCAATTTCTTTGTTTAATAATTCAGCTAACTGGTGAAGTTTTTCTACCAGTAATTTTTTGTCAATCAGTTTTGTTTGGTATTCTGCAATTATAGCTGGACTTGTATTTCTTGCTAATGCATATTCTACTACCTCTGTGTCCTTTCCTTTACAGAGCAATATTCCGATACTTGCATTTTCGTTTGGACGCTTCACATCTCTATCCAATGCTTCCAGATAAAAGTTCAGCTTTCCTAAAAACTCTGGTTCAAATTCTTGAATTTTCAATTCAAACAAAACAAGGCATTGTAAATCTCTATGGTAAAACAATAAGTCGGTATAATAATCCCGATTTCCAACCTGCAAACGATATTGATGTCCCATATAGGTAAACCCTTTACCCACCTCCAAAATAAATTTCTGAAGGTTTAGTGTAATTGCTTTTTCAAAATCTTTTTCTGAATGTCCGTCAGGTAAGGTGAGAAACTCAAAGATGTAGGGATCTCTAAAAATGTTTTGGGGTAATTTTGTCGAAACCGAAGACACAATTTTGTCTGAAAGTAAGGTTCGTTCAAATGTTGATGTGTTTAACTGACGTTCAAGTTCTCGTACGGTAAGCCTTTGACTAATTGCCAAAAATATATAGAATGTTTTTTCTTCTGTCGTTTTGGTTTTATTCAGAATATGTAAATGTGAAGACCATTGAATTTTTGTCAACACTGTTGACAAAAATTCAAGTACCTGATTATCTGTGTGTTGTATTTGTGTCAACGCTGTTGACACTTTTTTAAATTTATTTACTTTTTTGCTCTCGGTCTGCGATACTGAATTTATTCTGTTTTCAACTATCTGTAATTGTGTCATCACTGATGACACAATTACGGGATCTGAATAGGTCTCATAAAATTGCTTCATTCTATACAATCCCCTTCGGTTAAAACCTGTCAGTTCAGGCTGCTTTGAAGCGATAAAGTCAGCTAATTCCTGTACCGTCTTATCTCCCCAATTACCTGTGTTAACTTTCTCTGAAACTACCTTTCCTACATTAAAATAAAGTAACACCAATTCTTTATTGGCTTTGGCATAGACACGATTTTTTGCCTCCTTGATTAGAAGAAAAATCTGGTTAAAATCGGCATCGGTATTTTCTAGAGATTTACCCATCAAATTAAAGATACAAAGATTTTAATTTTAGATTATAATGACTTCGTCGCTCATAAAACAGCAAAATCAGTTCATCTGTATGTTGTAAATCTACGATTCTCAATCCACTTCACAAGCAACACAAGCCCCCTTATTCCAATCCGGGGGCTCAACACCAAGCAGGTGCTTGACAAAAAAGTCCCTTCGTTTGCGTTCGCCATAGGTTCCGCCTGAACTGTGACCCATGCCCGGCACCATCAAAAACTCAAACACTTTCTCATGCTTGATTAATTGGTCAACCAATTGGTAGGTGGAGGACGGATCCACATTGTCATCCACTTCGCCGACCATCAGCAGCAAGTCACCGGTTAGATTACCCGCATGGACTACGTTGGAGCTTTTTTCGTAGTGATCTCCTGACGGAAAACCCATCCATTGCTCATTCCACCAGATTTTGTCCATCCGGTTGTCGTGACACCCGCAGGATGAAACGGCTACCTTGTAAAACTCCGGATGGAAAAGCAATGCGCCTGTGGCACTTTGGCCTCCGGCAGAGGTACCAAATATGCCTACCCGGTCCAGATCCATGTATGGATTCGCTTTGGCTGCTGCCTTCATCCATGCTATACGGTCTGGAAAGCCAGCGTCTCCGATATTTTTCCAAGCCATATCGTGAAAAGCCTTGGAGCGGTTGGAGGTGCCCATACCGTCCATTTGCACCACAACAAAACCGAGTTCCGCCAATTCGTTCAAGCTGTTGTAGTTGGGGGAAAAGGATTTGGGGACAAAGGAAGAGTGCGGGCCGGCGTAAATGTATTCGATGACCGGATATTTTTTCTTTGGGTCAAAGTTGGTCGGGGTAATGATAAGTCCCCAAATATCCGTATTTCCATTCCGGCCCTTCGCTGTAAAAATTTGCGGTGCTTTCCAGCCTGCCGATAACAGGCGATCTATGGATGCCTTTTCCAATTCCATAATGACACTTCCGTCCTTTCCGCTTTTCAGTAGGGTCGTTGGGGATTGGTCTTGTCGGGAAAAATGATCGATAAAATAGGCCCCATCCTTGGAAAGGGTAATGTCATGATTGGCGTTCTCCTTGGTAAGCTGTGCAAATCCCTCGCCATCCAATCCCACCCGGAACAGGTGGAGGTGATAGGGGTCTTCCTTGGCGTTTTTCCCACTCCCAGTAAAATAAATAACTCCTGCTTCCTCATCTACCTGAAGAACCTGCCGAACCACCCATTCTCCTTGTGTCAGTTGGCGGACAACCTTGCCAGTACTGGCATCAATGAGGTAAAGGTGTCTCCAACCATCCCGTTCGGAGGACCATATTATTTGATTTTTGTCTTCCAAATCTTTGCGGTAATATTTCCCGCTGTAATCGATAAAAGTATTGCTTCGTTCATCTATTACCTCACGCACCTTGCCTGTGGATGCTTCCATTTCAAATACTGTATACCGCTGATGACTCCGTTGGTTATACTCCCAAGTGATGGATTGGCTATTTTTTGACCAATTTAACCGATTCAATGAAAATTGGTCAGGCATCAAATTCAGGTCTGCCTTCCAAGATTTTTTGCTTTCTAGGTCAATAATCACCGGTTGCCGGATGGGTAAGGCATCGCCTGGCTTTACGTAATCCCGTTCCATGACCTTTGGCTGCAACTGATCTTCCGGGGAGGAGGCAATTAGGGTTAATTTTCGGACTGCGGCAGGCCGCATCATAAACACCGCCAATTTTTCCCCATCCGGTGCCCATTTAAGATTTGTCGTATAATATTCACCCAAATTCCCATCCTTTGTGAGCTGTTCCCATTTGCCAGTTGCCAAGTCCTTGACAAATACATTATAATCCCGAATAAAAGCTTCTTTTTTCTTGTCCGGAGACTGCACAGGCGGCCCCTCTAATTCGCTATCCCGGGTACCCCAATAGCGAGATGAACCGTTGTCCTGGTTTTCCTTTTTCTTAAGCTTTTCGGAGTCTTCCTCCCATTCCCATTTTTCTCCCTTATAGGTAAAGCTAATCAGGCCATCCTTTATTTCAATTTGCGATAGCTGAAGCTCGGTTGGGGAAACATCCTCTTTCAACTCTTCTGAAATGGCTTTGGCCAATTTAACTTGGTCAAGAAGTGGTGACTTATTAGTGGTTTCCGGATCCACTTTTAAATAGTGAATTCCCTGTTCATCTCTGAAGGCATAGGTAAAAACATTTGCTTCCTGCCATTTGATCTGTGAGGGGGATTGGTATACCTTATCTTTCCATGCAGCTTTCAGCGAATCCGCCCGCTTGTAATCGGCTAGTAGCCCTTGTGAACAAACAGGATTTACGAGCATCGATATTAGGATAATGCTCAGGTAAATTTTGCAATGTAGTTTCATGGGAATGTGTAGGATGCTTCTGAAATAAAAGGTGGGACAGAAAAAGGTTTTCGATACCACAGCTGAATTTTTGGATTTATTTTATCATATTAACTGCTGAATATGCAACTTTAAATCAATATAATGGAACATCCTGCCAAAGAATTAAGCTTGATCTGTGAAAAAAAGAACCGACATATAAAATCTTTTAGCACCAAACTGTTTTTAGGGACGTTCGCCATCATTTCTTTTAATCTTTGCTTTTCGGTGAAAACCTTGGCCCAAGAATCCCTATATGAACTGATTGAAACCTACAACGCTGACCTGAATGCGCTAAACCGTAAATACAACGTAAGGGAAACCAAGGAGTACTATGAACGTATGGATGCATTCCGTCAAGACTGGCTGAATCAGTTGTCCAATATGGATTTTGGTTCCTTGGGAAAGGATGGACAAATTGATTTCATTCTTTTAAAGAATAAAATTGAAAAGGATAAACATTTCATGGCTGTGAGTTATGAAATGTTTCAATCCCTTGCTTTTGTAGCCGATGAGTTGGGTCCTTTGGAAAAATTCTATCAGGACAGACGATTAGGCCTACAACCGGATGCGCCTAAGTTCGCCAGCAGTTTCCATCAGATCGCCGAACAGATACAAGCCAAAACCGCCAACTTAAAAAACACGCCAACCTTTAACAGTTGGCAGTGGGCCGAACAAGCAAGCGAAATCATAGTGTCACACCTCGAAGCGGTAAAAGAGTCCTCTGATTTTTACTTCGACTATGATCCGGATTTTACCTGGTGGATGAGAAAGCCGGTGGATTTTCTGGTTGGCGAATTGGAAAGTTACGCAGCAGGACTCAAAGATCATTATACCAATACCTTGGTCAAGGACGACGGAAGTGGGATCATAGGTAAACCGATTGGAAGAGCTGACCTTATCAAAGAACTGGAATATGAACTAATTCCTTACAGCCCCGAGGAGTTAATTGCAGAAGCGGAAAGGCAGTTTGCCTGGTGTGACCGGGAGATGCTGCTTGCATCGGAAGCACTTGGCTATGGCAACCGGTGGAGGGAAGCTTTGGAACATGTCAAAAACACCTATGTACCGCCGGGACAATGGCCTGAAGATATCCACTTTCTGGCAGAGGAGGCAATAGCCTTTGTAGAAGAACGGGATTTGGTAACGGTCCCTCCGCTTGCCAAGGAAACTTGGCGTATGCGTATGATGTCTGCCGAGGCCCAACGGGTAAATCCGTTTTTTCTGGGAGGTGAATTAATTCAGATATCTTACCCTACCTCCACCATGACGCATCCAGAAAAGATGATGAGCATGCGTGGCAACAATCCCCACTTTTCCCGGGCAACTGTGCAGCACGAGCTTATTCCCGGGCACCATCTGCAAGGATTTATGACCCAACGGCACAAACCCTACCGGAGAGCATTCTCTACCCCTTTTTGGATTGAAGGCTGGGCGCTTTATTGGGAGATGAATCTGTGGGACAAAGAATTTCCACTATCCCCGGAAGATAAGATCGGGATGTTGTTTTGGCGCATGCACCGTTGCGCACGGATAATTTTTAGTCTGAATTATCATTTGGAAAAGATGACTCCGCAGGAATGCATCGACTTTCTGGTAGATCGTGTCGGACATGAGCGGGCTAATGCGGAGGCCGAGGTACGCCGCTCTTTTGAAGGCCGCTATGGTCCGCTTTATCAGATCGCTTATATGATTGGGGGATTGCAGTTTTATGCGTTAAAGCAGGAATTGGCCGAGAAACCCGGGTTTTCAGAAAAAGAATTTCACGATACTATCCTGAAAAACAACTCTATTCCGGTGGAGATTATCCGCTTGATTTTCTTGGATGAAAACCTTGATAAAGCATATACCACGCAGTGGAAGTTTTTGGAAAAGCTTCAGTTGAGTGAATAGAAATGGCCCTAGTGTCAAGAATATCATCACGTTTTTTTCCATGCAGATTGCGCAGATTTGCGCTGAAATATTCTGCGTATATCTGCGCAATCTGCGGGAAACATTTTAGCAACTCACGGTTGACTTGGCTCTAGCTTTATGCGTGCACAATCAATGTACCTCGATAAGATATTCTCCCTGAGAAGTAATTTCTCCAAAGGATTGTATCAAATAACCTTGATCGCTCATTTTCTTTTCAAATTCTCCCGCCGCCTTCGGATCTACGGTCATCAGCAATCCCCCACTTGTCTGCGGATCTGCCAAAATATATTTATCGGTTTCTGAACTGAGTTTTATTCCATGACCATAGCTATCCCAATTTCTGAGCGTTCCACCGGGGATACAACCCAGTTCGATATAATCTTTAACAAAATCAAAGGTGGGGACCGCCGCAAGATGAACTCTAGCAGACAACCCACTACCCCGGCAAACTTCAGTTAAGTGGCCACCCAGTCCAAATCCAGTAACATCCGTCATGGCATGTACTTCCTTCCAATTGGAAGCAACAGCTCCGATTTCATTTAGTTTGAGCATGGTTGACTTGGCAAGATTGAGATCTTCCTCTTTGGCCAATCCCTTTTTTTGAGCTGTGGTTACCATACCTATTCCCAGTGGTTTGGTCAAATAAAGCAGATCTCCGATTTGAGCTTGATTGTTCCGTTTGATTTGAGTGATAGGTATTTTACCCGTTACTGCCAACCCAAAAATCGGTTCTGGAGCATCTATACTGTGTCCTCCGGCTAAGGGAATCCCGGCCCGATGGCAAACAGACCTCCCACCTTCCAAAACCCTTCCCGCCACTTCGGGGGAAAGCTTCGCTATGGGCCATCCCAGTATGGCAATGGCCATGATGGGCGTGGCGCCCATCGCATAGATATCACTTAACGCATTGGTAGCTGCAATCGCTCCAAAGTCATAGGGATCATCTACTATGGGCATAAAAAAATCCGTCGTACTAACTATTCCCGTTATACCGTCCAGATCCACAACCGCTGCATCATCGCTTTCCTCATTGCCTACTAGCAGCGATGGGAAATGCTTTCCTCCTTCACTTCCAAAGCTTAAAATTTCGGATAGAACGGCAGGGCTGATTTTGCATCCACAACCTGCGCCGTGACTGTATTGGGTAAGTTTGATAGGTTCCATATTATATTTTATTTGCGGGATTGACGATTTGAAGGAGCTGGTTTGCCATTTCATAGGGGTCTGATGTATCAAAAGCAACCTCATGTTGGATCATGGGTGATTTTTTCCGGATTCCTTTCGTGTACGCTTTATCATAATATTCCAAGATGATATAAACGGCATCAGGTAGATTTCCTTCTTGAATAAATTCAGTGGCCTCAACGGCCTTACTCCTACCTAGTCTTTCTGCGATCTGATTGGTGGCTATAATCAATTTTTCGGGAGGAATTTTCCCATAGTCTTCCACCAAAGCTTTAACCCTTGCCTCCATGGGCAAATGAATTAAGATATGGGGTGATTGTTGCTTTTGCCAGTAGAGCTGTTCGATCAGTTTTACTTTTCCTATTGTAAAGGATTCATCTTCTATCCATATCCGTTCCGCAGGATCTAATATTCGGAAGCTTTCAAATAGGTCATTTTGAAACTGTTCCGTTGTAGGTTGTCCGGTGCTGAGTTGGTTGCCAAAACTGGATCCGTTGTGATTGGCCAGTCCCTCCAGATCAATGACTTGCTCACCCATCTCCCTAAGCGCATGTAGAACAGCCGTCTTCCGGGATCCCGTGGCACCAGTCAATACCTGAAGCCGCAAGGGCTGATTGAAGTAATCCAATACTGCCTTCCGATAGGCCTTATATCCTCCGGCAAGTGTAGTCACCTGGAACCCATATGTTTCCATTAGCCAAGCGACACTTTTTGACCGCATACCCCCTCTCCAGCAGTGGATAAGAAGATGCTTGGAGTCAAGTTTTTCCGCTGTTTCAATAAAACCGACCATTTTTGGACCCACTATTTCCAGGCCCAATTTGATGGCTTCTTGCTTGCTTTGCTGTTTGTAGGCCGTTCCTACCCTTGCACGTTCCTCATTGTCAAAAAGTGGCAAATTAATGACATTAGCCATATGTCCGGAGTCAAATTCTCCAGGAGATCGGGTATCCAAAACAGGGAAGGATGTTCGTAATGCCAGGAAATCTTCTATTGTTGCTACATCCATAAAGGGACCCTAAAGATAACGGAAAAAAGGCGAAAGTTCTGACACCAGCGCATTTAATCCAAAACTCCGAATTAACTTTATCCTTTCAGGAAAATGAAAGGCCTTCGTTTGACAACGAAAGGCAAAAAAAGATTCATAGGAGGTAGGAAAGCCTCATACTTTCTGTAATTTGGTCAAAAGAATTTAACTACGCTTTTCCTCAGTCAACTAACGGTCTTTGGTGAACCCATATATTTGTTTAGATACAGAAGTCAATCCCCAGCAAAAAAGAGTGCTGGATATCGGTGCGGTGGCGGAAGACGGCAGTACTTTTCATGCCAATAATCCGGCCGGATTGATTTCATTTATAGGCAAAAGACGTTTTCTCTGCGGACACAATATTATTCATCACGACCTTCTTTATCTTAAATCAACGTTTGCCCAAGCGGGTGGTCTGGAGCGGTTTAAAGTAATAGATACCTTATACCTTTCACCCCTCCTTTTTCCCAATCGCCCATACCATGCCCTGCTTAAGGACGATAAACTCTTGACGGACAGTGTCAATAATCCTTTAAATGATGCCCAGAAAGCAAAAGATCTTTTTCAAGATGAATGCACGGCTTTTCAGCATATGTCCGACAGGGTAAAGCAAATTTATTACCTGCTGCTGAAAAATCAAGCAGAGTTTAAAGGTTTCTTTTCGTACATGGGGTATTCCCATACCGGTAATTCAGCGGAAGAACTTATTTACGAGCTTTTCAAAAATGAAATCTGCGCTTCAGCTCCCCTAACCAAACTTATCAAAGAAAGCCCCCGGGAAATGGCCTATTGCCTAGCGCTAATACAGGGAGGGGATGTCCGTTCGGTGACTCCACCTTGGGTACTGAGGACTTTTCCGGAGGTAGACCGTGTAATTTCCTTGTTGCGAAATAGGCCTTGTCTTACCGGATGTTCCTATTGTGATAAGGCACTTGATATTCAACTGGGATTAAAAAAATTCTTTGGCTTTGACGCCTTTCGGAAATTCGGAGATGAACCCTTGCAGGAGTCAGCGGTACAAGCTGCGGTGATGCAAAAGTCCGTATTAGCGGTATTCCCCACCGGGGGAGGGAAGTCCATTACCTTTCAGGTGCCCGCCCTGATGAGCGGGGAAAGTGAGCGTGGATTGACGGTAGTCATTTCTCCATTACAATCCCTGATGAAAGACCAAGTGGATAACCTGGAGGCCAGTGGAATTACGTCGGCCGTCACCATTAATGGACTCCTTGATCCCATCGATCGGGCTAAATCCTTTGAGCGGGTGGAAGACGGCTCTGCGGCCTTGCTCTATATTTCCCCGGAATCCCTACGATCCAAAAGTATAGAACGGCTATTTCTTGGCCGCAAGATCAGCCGATTCGTTATCGATGAGGCCCATTGCTTTTCTTCATGGGGTCAGGACTTTCGGGTCGACTACCTGTATATAGGAGATTTCATAAAAGAGCTGCAGGAGAAAAAGCAATTGAGTGAGGGTATCCCTGTTTCCTGTTTTACGGCAACGGCAAAGCAAAAGGTAATCGAGGATATTCAACACTATTTCAAGGAAAAGTTGGGTATACGTTTCAGCATATTCCGTTCTGGCGTCTCCCGTACCAATCTTAATTATAAAGTTTTTGAACGCCGGGAAGAGGAGGATAAATATGCGGCATTACGGGATTTGATCTCCTCAAAAGCCTGCCCTACTATTGTATATGTCTCCCGAACCAGAAAAGCCTACGAACTTTCCCAGCGCTTGAATACGGACGGTTTTCAGGCATTGCCGTATCACGGCAAAATGGATAAGAAGGAAAAGGCTGAAAATCAAAATGCCTTTATCTCGGGAGTAATTCCCATTATGGTGGCCACCTCCGCTTTTGGAATGGGAGTGGACAAAAAGGATGTTGGCCTTGTCGTGCACTATGAAATATCAGATTCCCTGGAAAACTATGTGCAGGAGGCTGGGCGTGCGGGAAGGGATGAGGCCATCGAAGCGTCCTGCTATGTGCTTTTTGATGAGGAAGATCTGAGTAAGCATTTTATCATGCTAAACCAGACCAAACTGAGCATCAAAGAGATTCAGCAGGTATGGAAGGCCATCAAGGAGGTAACGCATTTTCGCAGTACCGCCTCCAATTCGGCTCTGGAAATTGCCCGGAAGGCGGGGTGGGATGACAGCATTGTAGATATAGAAACCCGTGTGACAACAGCTATCGCTGCCTTGGAAGATGCCGGCTACCTCAAAAGAGGCCAAAACATGCCCCGGATTTTTGCCAACAGCATCCTATCAAAAAACGCACAAGAGGCCATTGATAAAATCCAAACTTCCCCACGGTTTGATGATAAACAGAAGGTAGCGGGAACTCGGATTATTAAGAAACTCTTTTCAAGTAAAAGTAAAAAGGCAGCGAGTGATGAAGCGGCAGAATCACGGGTGGATTATATCTCAGACCATTTGGGGATTGTCAGAGAGGAAGTGATCAATATCATCAATCTCCTGCGTGAGGAGGATATCCTGGCCGATGCCAAAGACCTTACCGCATTTATCAAGCAGGGCGAAACAGCCAACCGGTCTGTGGCTTTGGTTGAGCTTTACAGTAAGCTGGAAAAATTCCTCCTCACACAAATCCAAGAAGAACCGAAAGTCTACTCGCTCAAAGCACTTAATGAAGATGCGGCCCTCTCATTAGGAGAGGAGGTATCTACCCAATTGGTCAAAACGCTGATCAACTATTGGAGTATCAAACACTGGGCAAAAAGCCAACCAAGCCGACTTTCCAAAAACCACCTCAAGATCAAATTGACTGTGGATAAGGAGCAGCTCAAAGAAAAACTCGAAAAGCGGCACGTGCTGTCCAAATTTATCATTGAGCACCTTTACCAAAAAAGCAGGCAACAGGGAGAAAATGAAGCCAAAAGCGAGGTATTAGTAGAATTCTCCGTTCACGAACTGAAAGACGCTTATCAGACCCATTCCGCTCTGTTTATTTTGGATATCAGCATCGCTGATATTGAAGACACCTTGTATTATCTTTCCAAAATCGAAGCCATAAAGATTGAGGGCGGATTTTTGGTGGTCTATAACCGGTTGACGATCGAACGGCTGGAAACCGACAACAAGCGGCGGTATAAAGCGGAGGACTATGAGAAACTCCGTGAGTTTTACGAAAACAAAGTGCAGCAGATTCATATAGTTGGGGAATATGCCAAGCGGATGATCCAGGATTATCAGGGAGCTTTAGAGTTTGTGGATGATTATTTCCAGTTAAATTATCCCTCTTTTCTCCGAAAGTATTTCAATGCAAGCCGACAGAAGGAAATCAGGCAAAACATCACGCCAAAAAAATTCAAGCAGCTTTTTGGGGAACTATCGCCGGCGCAGCTAGCCATCATCAAAGACAACAAAGCTCAACATATTGTAGTTGCTGCGGGACCGGGCAGTGGCAAAACACGGGTACTTGTGCACAAACTTGCTTCCCTTTTGCTAATGGAAGATGTAAAACATGAGCAGTTGTTGATGTTGACCTTTTCCAGGGCGGCAGCGACGGAATTCAAGAAGCGGTTAATCGACCTGATTGGCAATGTAGCACTTTGGGTGGATATCAAAACCTTCCATTCCTACTGCTTTGATATTCTGGGTAGGGTGGGAAATCTTGAAGGATCTACGGATATCGTGCGGCAGGCTACCGAAAAAATCAAAGTGGGGGAAGTGGAAGTCCGGGAAGTAACCCGCACCGTCTTGGTAATTGACGAGGCCCAAGACATGAATGCGGAGGAATTTGCGCTGATAGAAGCGATGATGGGGCAGAACGAAGAAATAAGGGTCATCGCCGTGGGTGACGACGACCAGAATATTTTTGAGTTTCGGGGTTCCAGTGCTGCTTTTTTGGAGCAATTTATCACCAAGCAAAAAGCTGTCAAATATGAACTGGTGGAAAACTACCGGAGTAGATCCAATTTGGTGGCTTTTACCAATCAGTGGGTGTCCACCCTACCAAACCGCCTTAAATCCGCACCCATCCTAGCCAAGGAGCGGGCAAACGGAAAGCTGTCCATCACTACCTATATGGAGCAATCGTTGATTTCCCCCGTGGTCGAGGATGTGTTAAGTAGTAGTCTTAGCGGTACAGTGGCCGTACTTACCCGCACCAACGAAGAGGCAATGCAGATTGCTGGGCTTTTGATCAAAGGGGGGTTACCAGCCAAGCTGATACAGTCCAATGATGGGTTTAGCTTATTTAATTTGTATGAGGTTCGGTACTTTTTGGGGCAATTGAATTTGCCTGAAGATGTGTTTACCATTCCGGCGGAGAATTGGAAGCAAGCGAAGGACCGGCTAGGAATACATTTTGAGCGAAGCACGAAGTTGGAGATTTGTCGGCAACTGATTGCGGATTTTGAGCAGATCTACCCCAAGACCCGGTATCGGTCTGATTTGGATACTTTTATCCGGGAGTCAAAGTTGGAGGACTTTTTCCCGCAAAGGGCCGAGACGGTGTTTGTTTCTACTATCCATAAGGCCAAAGGCAAAGAGTTCGATAATGTCTTTATTATCCTGGAAAGGACCCCGAACTTAACACCTGAATTCCGCCGCATGCTCTATGTGGCCATGACCCGAGCCAAGCAAAATTTAAGCATTCATCTGAACGGTCAGTTTTTGGTCGGGTTCTCGGTCAAAAATTTGGTTTACCAGCATAACAATAAGTTTACCTTTCCTCCCCAGCTTTTGGCGAGGCAACTTACTTTTAAAGATGTTTGGTTGGGTTACTTTTTGCGAAGGCAGTCGTGGATTATGCAGTTGCGAAGTGGGGATACGCTTACTGTGAAGGAAGGGGAATGCTTCAATGAACGGGGACAGTCCGTGCTGAAGTTTTCGAAAAGCTTTGCAAGGGAACTGGAGGAAATGGTCGAGAAGCCCTATAAGCTCTCCAGCGTAACCGTGAACTATCTAGTCTATTGGACCGATGAGGAGCAAAGTTGGGAGGGGCTGATTATTTTGCCTGAATTGATGTTTGAGCGGATTTAGTGGATCTATTCAACCTATTATTGTCGCAAATTGGGGAAATGGGAAGTAATTCATGGGAGCAATTACGTTGGTTAGATTCCTCTGAACTTAGACGCACATCTGCACGCAGGATTTACAAATAAAGAGATTCAGAACTCGATGACCTAGAAATGGACAATCTGTTACCTTTAACAGATTTATTCAGTGCCGTAGGCACGACCGATATAGTAACCGTCGGTTTCAACCGACGGAAGAAGGAGGCCCAGATCCCCAAAGTCCCGTAGGGACGACCGATATATTCACCAACTTTAAAACGGTCGTCCCTACGGGACTTTCACCATTCATTCCGTACCCAATCCATGGGGTGAAACCCATGGTTACTATGTCGGTCGCTCCGATGGAGCTTTTTTTTAAACGCCTCAAAGCAGTCTTCGAAAAACATCAAATAAGAGCAACATGAAATCTATCCTGCCGGAGGAAGTCAAGCCTGACTGTGGTCAAACAGGCATGGCGAAAACGTCACTTTATATGATGCCTGTCAATCACCTACTTTGTTGGTAGAAAAGTGCGAGATCAGCTCTAATTAGACACACTACGATTATCATTTAATCAACGATTCTATTGATAAATTAAATTTAATGTAATTTTTTAAAATTTTTGTTATTTTATTTGCAACATAAAGGTTCATCTATTACCTTTGACATATCAAACAACGACAAATGGTCTGAATGTTTGATCAGATACTGTAGGATGATGAAACTGGCAGACATGCCCTCCGGTCTCGGGGGTGGGGACATCAGAACAAAGTAAATATCGAGCTCGTGTTTTACCTAACTGCCCCGTGGAGGTTCGACTCCTTCTCCTACAGCAGGTTATTTTGGGTTTATTGTTAATTGACTAAAGCTATGAGATTTTGTTTCATAGCTTTTTTCTTTTTTATGGGGTTTGAGTAGATCAGCGCCACAACTCGGAGGGGTGAGCGGAGCCGAACCCCCGCTCCGTAATTGCGCCACCCCAGCCCTCTCTCCTGTAACCGCTACGCTATCACAGGATTTTCAACTGAAAGGGAGGGAGCTAGATTACGTCAAGTAAGAAAATTCATCTCAGTCGATGGGATTTGAAGTCCCCCTTCAGGGGGATTTAGGGGGCAGTCGTGAAGACGATTACGCTTCGAAACGGCCCCACTCCCTTCCACTGAGAGGTAAGAAGACCGACCTTGTGACGCAACTTTATAAAATCGAAGCGAAAAGAATACGAGCGTACTTCTTTTCTAGAATATTACTTTTTCCCCCAGGTTGTATCGTTCAACCATTCTAGGGAGGATGTCACTTTAACCACGCCTCTTGGGTGCTGGATTTATCAGTTTGAACAGTTTACTGTGCTTTACCCCTGTGGAGAGACGGAATCGGTTGGAAAGGCTCTCAGAAATCCAATAGTCTGTCTTATTGTGTTGCCTCAAACATATACTTATCCTGCAAGGTCTGAAGGTCTGGCACTGATTCATTATTGGGATGAAAATCCTGAAAACGAACCTCTTCCCGCAGGAACGTATTGCTCCTCTATCAAAGAGGAGGGATTGATTGACGGTGTTCCCGTGAAAGTGGATACTAAGGTTTCTTTTGAAGTGAGGTAATGAGTTTCTTATTTCAAAGCAGGTTGTACATAGCTATTTTCCGCCAAAAGTTGAGGCAGTAAACCGATTAATGTGTACTTTTATCTAAACGATACACATTATGAGAACTAATATAGAAATTGATGAAAAATTGATTGAGGAGGCCATGAGGATTTCAGGGTTGAAAACAAAAAAAGCCGCTGTGGAAGCCGGGCTGAAATTAATCATCACATTAAAACACCAAGAGAAGATTAAAAGCCTAAGGGGCAAGTTAAAATGGACGGGTAATCTTGAACAAATGCGCCTAGACCAATGATCTTGGTAGATTCATCTGTCTGGATAGATTTTTTTAATGGGGTGGATAGTCCTCCGGCAGAAAAACTAAATCAACTTTTAGGCAATGAGATGATAGTCACCGGAGATCTGATTATTGTGGAAGTGCTGCAAGGGTTTCAAAGTGATTCGGATTTTCATCAAGCAAGGAAAGTTTTGGAAGAACTTCCGCTTTTTAATCTCTGCAATAAAGATCTTTCAATCATTGCCGCCGAAAACTATAGGGCGTTAAGAAAAAAGGGAATAACTGTCAGAAAGAATATAGATGTCATTATAGGTACTTTTTGTGTAGAAAACCGTATCCATTTATTACACCACGACAGGGACTTCGATCCAATGGAAGCTTATCTGGGATTGCAGGTAATTAGTTGCTAACCAAATAACTCTTTTATATTTCTGCAATTTTACCAAGTCTCTGATTCTTTCTCAAAGTCATCTACTGAAGAAAACTTCCCCGCTTTAATTTGAAGGACGGCTTCGTCAATGGAGTTTATATAGTCCTTTAAATCCATCGGGGAGTACTTAGATTTCGTGTCCTTTAATAACGCATACAAGGCCTCAAGTTTATCTTGATCATTAATTGAATCAATGGTTTGATGTAGCCTTAATTTTAATTCCGCTATGCTCGTTTCTTTTTTTAAGTAAATATAATAGGATTTATCTCCAAAATCAATCTGATCAAAGCAACCGAAACACGTGATGGGGAATTGCCACTATCATTCACGTAACCACTTCTTACTGCAGGATATGAGAATTCTAGCTACGTAACTACCCCAGCCCTCCGTTGAAAGTGAGGGAGCTAGATCCCGTGAAATATCAAAATTTATCTAAATAAACAGGATCTAACGTCCCCCTTCAGTGGTACATCCCGTTTAGCGTAGCGGTTCGGGAGGGGATTTAGGGGGCAGCCGGGAGGACGGTTCCTCTCCGTAACTGCCTCACCCCTCCCTCTCCTTTAGGAGAGGGCGATCAATAACGACCGGCAAATTGTTTATTCTAATTATCGGAATTTAAAGTCCCCCCTTAAGTGGCACATTCAGAGTAGCGCAGTGGTTCGGGACTGGATATAGTGGGCGGTTGGGCGAGCGATTTAACGTACAATTAAAAGATATATATGGCTTGGAATTTTCCAAACACCGCTTTTTCCCTTCCTTTTGTAGCACTTTTCCAATTAACTACGTCTATGAATAAAAGATGTATAAAATTCTAATAACTAGATGGTTGGTATTAATTTAGTTGGTATTATGACGCTTATAATTTGTTAAAGTTTCTAATTACATAATTGGGGGTTTATTTAAATAGGGTATCTATGAAGCGTATTGTGATTTTTAGAACCAAATGGATGGTTTTTATGTGGACTGTTTTACTACTGCCAATGCTCTGGGGATGTCAGGATGATGCACTCCCGGAGGGCGAGATCCGCTTAAGCCAAATTCCTGATAACCCTGACTATACGTCTCTTCCCTTGATAGGCACCACATGGAAACTTATCGGGTTTGTGGATGAACACCGGAAAAGGGTAAAATTAGCGGAACCTGAAGGAGAAAGCTCCTTTTTGTTTACATTTAAAGAAAACGGTGATTTAAGTGGGCTAACTTCCACGAATACGGCGTTTGGGAAGTTTTTTTTGGATAATGATAACCTCCTAAAAATTTTCTCAATTTAATCACCTTACCAAGATTAATGAACTTTTTGATGGTAGATATTATATCGAATCCATGAACAAAGTTTTTTCTTTTAATCTATCTCCCAAGGGGTTGGCCCTCTACTACGATTCACAAATGTTCATGCTATTCAAACCACAATAAGCATTCGGTGAAATTGCTTTCAGGCATTACTTTAATCTCCAATACTATGAAAAAAATATTTACTTTATTGACCCTATGCCTTATTTGTCTTTCGGCTGTGGCACAGATCAGCACCGATGAGTCTCCCGTTAGCTTTAGCTTGCCTGTAGATGTATTCAAAGGTCGGATGGCAGACATAAAGACAATGCCAAGACTGGATATGGAGGAGATAAAAGTGGCTGACGAACATGATTATCGAGACGGCATTCCGCCAAGGTTTGGCTATATCCAACCAACGAGCTCGGTCTTTTCCGGTTTTCGATGCAATAGGTTAACCCAATCGTATCTTTTTGAGTATATTTGACTATGCAAATAGAAAGAACAAATAGCGAGATTGTTATCAAGGTTCCGTCAGAAACTGATCTAGAGGGACTTCAACGCATCCTAGATTATATCAAGTTTCGGGAGATCGCTTCAAAAAGTACAGTCACCCAAAAAAAAAATCGAGACGTGAATTAAATGAAAGTGGTCTATACTTCGACTTGTCAAAAAACGCAGTCTGTTTCTATTAAAATAAAAATCCTAGTAAACTCGGTTAACCTAATTTGTAAATTATGACACTTATAATCAATAAAAGTAATTCCAAAGAAGTCTCTGAAATCCTATCTAAAAAACTGAAAAACGGGAAAAAGGAGGGTAATTTAAAGAAGCATTTTGGTAAGCTGAAAAGAAATATTGATGGAATGAGCTACCAGACAACTATGAGGGAAAATGAGGATTGACTTTATTGCTGACACAAATATTTTAATTTACGTGCACGAGGGCAATAAATTGATTGAACCTTTTCTCAAATATAACTTCGGCATTTCATTCATTACTGAGATAGAGTTGTTGGGATTTGGGGGACTTACAAATGTTGAAGAAGATAAGCTAAGGCAACTTGTCAAAGATTGCCACGAGTTGGGATGGAACAACGATTTGAAAGAACAAGCGATTTTACTTAGAAAAAAATATGTTGTAAAATTACCTGATGCTATCATAGCCGCCACAGCAATTGTCCATGAACTTCCCCTCGTGACAGCGGACAAAGGATTAGTTAAGATTGAAGAATTGGATTTAATTTTTTTAGATGTTTAGGTTTTAACCTAGATTCATTTTGAATAGCATCGGAACTTTTAGACGCAACCTCCACAATTCAACTGGAGACAACAGGTCCGCTTTGCTACGTGCATTTTTGGTGATAGAAAAATCTATTCAACACGCTATCAGAACTCGATATAAATTGGCCGCAGTTGATGTTTGGCTACTTCTCCTGAATAGTTTGCTAACAGATAGGTGAGCAAATTTGAACCCCCGTCATTGCCCCATCCCCAGCCTTCCCTCCTGTAACCGCTACGCTATCACAAGATTTTCAACTGAAAGGGAGGGAGCTTGATTCGGTCAAATAACATAATTTATCTAGATTAACGGGATTTAAAGTCCCCCTTCAGTGGTACATCCCGTTTAGCGTAGCGGTTCGGGAGGGGATTTAGGGGGCAGCCGGGAGGACGGTTCCTCTCCGTAACTGCCTCACCCCTCCCTCTCCTTTAGGAGAGGGCGATCAATAACGACCGGCAAATTGTTTATTCTAATTATCGGAATTTAAAGTCCCCCCTTAAGTGGCACATTCAGAGTAGCGCAGTGGTTCGGGACTGGATATAGTGGGCGGTTGGGCGAGCGATTTAACGTACAATTAAAAGATATATATGGCTTGGAATTTTCCAAACACCGCTTTTTCCCTTCCTTTTGTAGCACTTTTCCAATTAACTACGTCTATGAATAAAAGATGTATAAAATTCTAATAACTAGATGGTTGGTATTAATTTAGTTGGTATTATGACGCTTATAATTTGTTAAAGTTTCTAATTACATAATTGGGGGTTTATTTAAATAGGGTATCTATGAAGCGTATTGTGATTTTTAGAACCAAATGGATGGTATTTTAGGAAAGTCACGTATGCCGGAAGGTTTCCTGACGATGATTATTTTATGGAATCAGTAAATAAAATAGTTCATTTCCACATTTCACCCAAGGGGTTGGAGCTTCACCATGATGCCCGAAGGTACATGTTGTTTGAACCTCTGGATCAACTTGTATTTTAAGCCCAAATATTTTGCCAATTACTTATGAAAAAATTATGTACTTCATTAAGCCCATCCATTTTTATCCTACTTGCGACCTGCTTTGGATGTGTGGAAGAAGAACCTACCGGAGTGAATGCGCTCGAGTTTAGGCTGGTGGCAGTCGATGGAGATGGGCGTGAGAAAAGTGTGTTTGAAGCAGGAGAAAGAATAGGAATTACGTTGAATTTTATAAACCATTCTGGGGAGGATGTCACTTTAACCACGCCTCTTGGGTGCTAATTTTATCAGTTTGAACAGTTTATTGTCCTTTACCCCTGTGGAGAGACGGAATCGGTTGAAAAGGCTCTCAGAAATCCAATAGCCTGTGTAGGGTTGCCTCAAACATATACTTATCCTGCAAGGTTTGAAGGTCTCGCACTGATTCATTATTGGGATGAAAATCCTGAAAACGACCCTCTTCCCGTAGGAACATATTGCTCCTCTATCAAAGGGGAGGGATTCATTGACGGTGTTCCCGTGAAGGTGGATTCAAAGGTTTCTTTTGAAGTGAGGTAAAGCTTGACAGACTCGGGTTTTGGCGAAAATGGAATGACACCCCAACCTTCCCCGCTGCCAAAACACAATCGAACGAATCATCCATAATGTCCTAGGGCTCCACTGCGCTACACCTTAGGCTACCGATTGCGCCCACGTTGGGGCTTAAAGTCTGTTTCGTCACTTAAACATAAACCTATTGAAATGAAATATTTCGACCGTAGGCCATATATCTTCCATATTTCATTTCAATAATATCCATGAATATCCAATATCCACCAATTTCAATTTTCAAAAATATCCATCTTCCCCCCAAAATCCCATAAAACAATCCCAATAGATACAGAAATATTAAACGAATGCTTCGTCCCCAACTGCGGAATTTCAACAATATGATCCACCTCAGAAATAACTTCTTCGGCCACACCAAAAACCTCATTTCCAAAAACTAGCGCATAGGTTTCCTCTGGTGAAGGCTGAAACTTGTTTAATGAAATGCTGTTGGAAGTTTGCTCCAGGGCTATTGTCTTGATTCCATTTGCCTTTAATGATTTAACAAGATCCGCAGTATTTGGTACGTGTTCCCAATCCACCGACTCCGTAGCCCCAAGTGCTGTCTTTTGGATCTCCCGATGGGGTGGGGTTCCGGTGATGCCACAGAGGTAGATCTTTTGTATGCGGAAGGCATCACCTGTTCTAAATGCAGAGCCTACATTGTTTAGGCTACGGACATTATCCAAAACTAAGATCAGGGGTGATTTATCGGTGGATTTAAACTCATCTACCGAAAGGCGGTTGAGTTCATCCATTGTCAGTTTTTTCATGGGTAAGCACGGTTTCAGGGCACAAAGGTAAGGGAAAATGGAACGACATTGTCCCTTACCTTACGAAACGCGCTGTTTTAGCTTGCAACTCCGACTTTGAAACGTTGAAGAGCTTCCGTTTTAGATAGCTTACCCTCATCGTAATCAAATAAATCAGCCATGCCAATACTGACATTCACCCAATCCGGCACGTCACAGCCAGTACAGTTACTGAGGCGTATATTAAACACCAGTCGCTCCTTCCTGTCCATGCTTTTGACGGTTCGGCCATAGGTAAGAATATGTTCCTTCATTCCTTCCAAAAAATCAGGATATAGCGCGGTAAGCTTTTCGGGGTCACTTTCTTCGTTTAGTTCCTCAGATTTATCCGAAGGAAGTATAAAATTATACAGATTCTTTTCAGTACGTGTCAACATATTGAGGTGATAGATCACCCCGAATTCGGGAATCTTATCGTAATAGGCATAGCCAGTATAGTAAAATGTTTCAGACAGGTCAGGCCGGTAGAGTCTGTCCAAGATATTTGCCAACAACTCCAAATCCTGATCCAAACCTTCTGCAAACGATTCCGAAAATAGTATCCTTCCAACCACTTCCTCCCTGCTTAGATCTCCGGCCTTAAAGGCTGTTAGATCGCTCTTTTTGATTTCCGCGGAAAACCGTTGTTTTCGCATAACCATGGGGGATGATGGCCTGCTTTGCAGAAACCTGCCCTGCGAAACAAAGGGGGAGCGTTCTTCAACAATCTTTATCCGATCCTCGGGCTGAAGCTGTCCGATCAAATCCGCATATTCCAGCAGGAAAATGGTTACCTGCTCTTTTAATTGATCAGTCTGAACTTGGCTGAGACTGTCCCTATCAATTTCCTTTGGAGCATCCGCCGTTTCAGTCAGGGATTTTCCAATTCTTATCCTTCCGGACTGAGAAGAAGGTTCAAAGCCCCGGATTTGGGATGCCCCAGCTCCCTGTTCAAAGGTTTTTCCAACCTTAATCCTTCCTTGAGAAGAAGGTTCAACTCCGCGGATTTGGGCTGTCCCGGCTCCCCGATACACATTGGGAGCTAATACAGTAACGGAATGCTGTGCGGGTAGGGTTATCATAACCCCATATCCTTCCAGATACTGGGCGGTTTGGCGGTCTTCTCTCCGTGCGAGTAGGAGCTCCTGTTTTGTCTCAACCAAAGTACCCAATGCCGCGGCAGCTACTTTTAGGTCCCGGTCCATTTTTTCCACATCCACTTGCTGTGCAAGCAGGGAAGACCCCCATATTGTAACGGCCAGAAAAAGGGTCGGAAATATAAATTTTATGTTCATGGGTTTGAGGGGATAGTTAATTGTATTTCAGCGAGCAGGTATTCGAGAATTTCGCTTACTTCCTGCTCCAACTGATAGTTTTTTATCTGTAATCCGTTTAGCCTTTCTTGCAGGTAAAGGAGATCTTCTTCCCGTAACTGTTGCAAGCCATTGGCATAATCTTCCAACAGGAGATTCATATAGTTCTTCTGGGCAATGGCCACCTCTCCCCAATACGTAGCAAGCAAGTTGGCGTTTTCATACTGTACGGACGCAAAATAAGTGTCCATCCTTGTTTCTAATTTTTTAGTGATTTGATCAATCAGTCGACTTTCAACCAAGACTTGGGAAGGAACCATTTTTTCCTCCATTTCCTGCTGCCATTGTTGCTGTTGCTCGGTAATCCCTTTCTCCTGCGTGTGAAGTGAAGTCTGAATTAATTTCACTATTTCTTCCCGGTCAAGTTTTTGGCTCTGACCTTCCGAAGGTGTCGGTCCTTCATTCTCAGAAAATGCGATGGCAAATCCCGAAGCTCCGATTTGAAGATTCGCATTGGTAAATTTTCCCAATAGCATGAGGAATCCCAGTAATATCGTCACAGCAGCGGCATTCCTCACAAAGCCCGAGAACATTGGTTTTTGAACTTGTATAGGCCTTGATGCGGATGAAATCAGTATCTGTCGTTCTACCGATTTATCAGTAAGATTTCCAAGAAACTTCCGGGTTTGATCCAGCTCCTCCAACTTAATTCTCTCCTCGGGATGGGCGGAAAGATAGTCATCTACCTGGTGCTTTTCATCAGGGTTTAATTCCCCATACAGGTAGTCCATTAACGTGGATTTATCAGGTTTATAGCTCATGTCTTTTTTGATTTTGCGGTGAAAAGGAAGATTCTTTCATATACTGACGAAGGTGGTTAAGCGCGTAATAAAGCCTAGACTTGGCAGTATTTTCCGATATTTCTAACGCTTCGGCAATCTCACGGAATTTTAATCCCTCGTATTCTTTTAAGATAAGCACTTCACGCTGCTCGCTGGATAGTTGCAGAAGTGCCTTCTGCACGGCAGCCGCCAATTCATTTTGTATCACTTGTTCCTCAGGATCATAGGCACTACTACGGATGGAAACTATTTCACTTTCCTGCTTTGCTGTGACATGGCCATTTAACTGAGTTCCACTATGCTTACTATTTTGCCGCTGCTGCATCCGGCAGAAATTCACAAGCAGGGTGTACAGCCAGGATTTGAATTTGGAAGTATCCCGCAACCCCCCCAGCTTTTGGTACATGGCAATAAAGGTCTGCTGCGAAACGTCCATGGCCTGATCGTGATCACCCAGGTATTTCAACGAATAGTTGTACACCCGCTTGTACCAGTGCTGAACCAATCGGCCCTGCGCCCGGGAATCTCCGGAGCATGCCTGATGAATCAACAGCTGTTCTTCGGAGAGTTCATTCATTCGTTTGCCATTTACTTTATGGAACCTAGTGATTTTTGTTCTTAGGATGAAAAAGGTTGCCAAAAAGTTTTACCAACCCCCATATTTTTTTGTTGCATTTTTGTTTCCGGTTGGGAAAAGCTAAATTCAGGGTTTATTTGTTAAAACTACCGGAATTAATGGCAAAACCAGCAATCAAAGAAACTCCCCTGATGAAGCAGTACAATGCCATCAAAGCCAAGCACCCCGGTGCCTTGCTGCTTTTTCGGGTGGGGGATTTTTATGAAACTTTCGGCGAAGATGCCATACGGGCCAGCAAGATTCTGGATATCGTGCTGACCAAAAGGGCTAATGGCTCTGCTTCACACATTGAATTAGCCGGTTTTCCACATCATTCCCTGGACACCTACCTGCCCAAACTTATCCGTGCCGGCAACCGGGTAGCCATCTGTGACCAACTGGAAGATCCCAAGGAAGTAAAGGGCATTGTCAAGCGGGGAGTGACCGAACTGGTAACCCCGGGCCTTTCGTTTAATGACAATGTGCTCGACAAACGGCATAATAATTACCTGGCCTCCGTCCAATTTGGTGGGGACAGGATGGGTATTGCCTTTTTGGATCTGTCTACCGGGGAGTTTATGGCCGCTGAGGGGGATGCCTCCTATTTGGCCAAGCTCTTGCAAAGTTTTAGCCCTTCCGAAGTTATCTATTCCAAATCCCATAAATCCAGTGCGCCTGACTTGTTAAAAAATGAATACACAACCTTTCACTGCGAGGATTGGGTATTTCAATATGATTATGCTTACGAAAGGCTCGTTCAACATTTTGGCACTGCCAATCTAAAAGGCTTTGGGATTGAAAATCTTCCGCAGGGAATAGTGGCTGCCGGCGCGATCCTGTATTATTTGGAAGAAACGGAGCACAAGGAGGTTAAACATATTGCCGCTATCTCTCGGATTGCTGAGGAAAAATACGTTTGGCTTGACAAATTCACCATCCGCAACCTGGAACTTATCCATGCCCAACAAGAAGGCGGGGTTCCCTTAATTCAGATTTTGGACCATACCCATACGCCTATGGGTAGTCGCATGATGAAAAAATGGCTGGTACTGCCATTAAAGGAAAAAGAGCCCATTGAGGAACGTCAGAAAATTGTCAGTTTTTTCCATAAGGAACCAGAGCTACGGGAAGAAATAATTTCCCAGTTGAAGCATATTGGGGATTTGGAGCGGTTGATTTCCAAGGTGGCGGTTGGGCGGATCAACCCACGGGAAATGAACCAACTCCGTCGGGCACTTAAATATACGCTACCGATCAAATCCCTGCTAAAGGGGCAAAAAAACCCGGCTCTAAAGAAGCTTGCAGACCAGATAAATCCCTGCGACTTTTTGTTGGAAAAAATTGAGCGGGAACTCATGGAAGATGCACCCATGCTGACCCATCAGGGAGGGGTGATTAAAGATGGTGTTGATCCGGATTTGGATGAGTATCGGGGTCTTGCGAATACCGGGAAAGATTACCTGCTCCAAATCCAACACCGGGAGGTGCAAAAGACGGGTATTAGTTCGCTCAAAGTCGCATTTAACAAGGTCTTTGGCTACTACTTGGAAGTAAGTAATACCCACAAAGACAAAGTTCCTACTGAATGGATCCGCAAACAGACCCTTGTAAATGCCGAGCGGTACATCACCGAAGAACTAAAAATTTACGAAGAAAAAATCCTCCATGCTGAGGAGCGACTCATTGCCCTGGAGCAAAAATACTTCAACCTGCTGGTGCAGGATGCCGCTGATTATGTAACCAGCATTCAACAGAATGCCCGGGTTTTGGGGACAATGGATACGCTGTTGTCCTTTGCCCATGTAGCCGCTACCAATAATTACTGCCAACCCAAAATTGCGGATACCGATTCCCTCGAAATCAAAGACGGCCGACATCCGGTGATCGAAAAGCAACTTCCCATCGGGGAGGAATATGTTCCAAACGATATCTTTTTGGACAACAGTTCCCAGCAGATCATCATCATCACCGGACCCAATATGGCCGGAAAATCCGCATTGCTGCGGCAGACGGCACTTATAGTATTGATGGCCCAGATGGGAAGTTTTGTTCCTGCCTCCTATGCCCGCTTGGGAATTATCGATAAAGTGTTTACCCGGGTAGGAGCTTCTGACAATCTCTCTAAAGGGGAATCCACCTTTATGGTGGAAATGACTGAGACTGCCAGTATTTTGAACAACCTCTCTGACAGGAGTTTAGTCTTAATGGACGAGATTGGGCGTGGTACCTCCACCTATGACGGTATATCAATCGCTTGGTCCATCGTGGAGTACCTCCACAACCAACCCAAATGCCGGGCTAAAACGCTCTTTGCCACGCATTACCATGAACTAAACCAGTTGGCTGAGGATTTCCCCAAGGTCAAAAATTTCAATGTCTCCGTAAAGGAAATGGGCAATAAGGTGATTTTTATGCGCAAGTTGGAAAAAGGGGGGAGCGAACATAGTTTTGGAATACATGTTGCCCAGATGGCCGGCATGCCGAACCCGGTGGTGCTGCGTGCGGCAGATATCATGAAACACCTGGAAAAAGACAAAAACATGAACAAGCAGCGGGATAACATGAAGGATATCCCGAAGAATAATTATCAGTTGAGTCTTTTTGAGCTGGATCCAAAGTTCAAGCAGGCCCAGGAGATGTTGGAAAAGATAGATATCAATACCATCTCCCCGGTGGAAGCGCTAATCAAGCTAAATGAGATCAAAAAAACGCTGGAATAGCGGGGAAAGTTAGTTGCTTATAATCAGGGTGATACTTCAAGGCAGGCTGATCGGATTAAAATATTTGTTATGGAATATTGCCTTTTACAAAAAAGGGGGTAAATTTGCATTCATATTTGACATAAGGTCAATACAGGCGAAAGTAGCTCAGCTGGTAGAGCACGACCTTGCCAAGGTCGGGGTCGCGAGTTCGAATCTCGTCTTTCGCTCCAATAAAGCCCTACTTCTAGGGCTTTATTCTTTAGGGGCCTATTGCAAATAGCCCTAAAGAGGATGTGGGTATCGCTAGTCGATAGCACATGCCGGGATGGTGGAATAGGTAGACACGCAAGACTTAAAATCTTGTGGCCGTAAGGCCGTGCGGGTTCGATTCCCGCTCCTGGTACAGTTTAAAGCCGCTTTTTGAGCGGTTTTTTCTTTTTTGAGCAGTACTTGACCGCACAATGGCCGCAAAAAAAATCTGCAGTTTTTCCTCTAATTTCAATAATGGACTCATTGATTCATTCATATCCAATCATCACGCCGACTGCCTTCTCAAATACATAAGGTGCTAGATCAATGTTCAACCTATATCGATTGCTAAAGGCTACACCATTGCAGAAAAATTAAATTTTCAAATTCTGAATTTGCCGCAAGATGATTGGATTAAATCCCAGATTAAAAACGGTGGCTTCACTAATGAAAGTGAATATATTCGCGATCTTGTAGATCAGAACCGTAATGCAGAATTTCTGACGACCAAAGCTGCTATCGAATACGGATTTAGAAGTGGGGTCAGTGAAATGGACATACCCGAAATTATGAAAGAGATGGAAGATATGATGCGCAAGGATGGCCGATTATAGATTGTCTAATGCCGCAAACATTGACCTTGCCCGTATCTATGAATTTGATATTGAGACTTTTGGCTACAACCAAGCTCAGATAGGAATAAATTATCCCTTAAAAAGATAAAATCATCACCGGAATCCACCCATACGGTATCTAATTCGAAAGTGAGTTTTTCAGAAAATGGGTTTTCTTGGTTTGAGTTTTTATTGCAGGAGAATAAACAAAGAGATAAAGCAAGCAAAAGAAAAAAACGTTGCATATAAAAAGGAGTTGATTTATACCTGATATATATAACCGAATCTATTAAAATGGCCAAATTATTCCTTCTTAATTTTACATATACGAAATTTCATTTTTAGCATAAATAAAATACGACATTCCTTTTCCTAACCATACACTTTTGGGGAAAATGATTCTAAAGTTAGTTCAGTGAAATGTGAAAATTAATTATTAAAACCTACTAAGATAGAGCTCCCGGAGGGGGATCTTTTCTTTTAAACTTTTCATCCGGCAATGGAATAAATACCTCTTGATCATCCGGCGGCAAGGCAATCCTACCTTGCTTCCAATCTTCCTTGGCCTGCTCAATGCGCTCCTTCCTACTGCTTACAAAATTCCACCAAATAAACCGTTCTCCCACAGGTTCCCCACCCAACAACATAACCGTAGTAGCCTCACGGGCTATAACTGCAGCTTCTTCGTTTTTGCGAAAAACGATAAGTTGGTTTGTGGTATAAAAATGGCCTTTATGCTCCAAACTACCTTTGGCAATATAGATTCCCCGCTCTTCATATCCATTTGGGATTTCCAGAATATGGCCTGCTTGGAGCTCCACGTGCAGATAAAACAGGGGTGAATGGATCGGCACATTGCTCTTCAGTCCGTAGGCCTCTCCTGCAATTTGCCGCATCCAAACCCCCTTTTCCTCAAATACAGGCAAGCGGTCCTTTTCGTAGTTGAAGAAAGAAGGATCAGCTTCCTCATCTTTTTCCGGAAGGGCAACCCAAGTCTGAATCATTTCGAGTTGACCCCCTGCGAGGATTGCGGGATCCTCAAATCGTTCGCTATGGGCAATGCCTCTCCCTGCCGTCATCCAGTTAACTTCCCCCGGCTCAATCACCTGTTGCACGCCCAGACTGTCCCGGTGGGTAACTTTCCCCTTAAACAAATAGCTGACGGTAGACAGTCCGATATGTGGATGGGGCAACACGTCCATATCCGGACCCTTGTCGGCTGTCAGGCCAATCGGTCCTGCATGATCCATAAAAATAAAGGGCCCCACCATACGCCTCATCCGAAAGGGCAAGATACGGTTGACCATCAGTCCGGGACCGATGGAAGCTTTTCGGGCATCGATGACAATTTCTGGCATACTATGTTACACTTTATTTGCGATTGTAATTTTGAAGTTAATAAATTGGAGTTAGAAAGTGAATTTCCTAAAATGAATTTTTATAAGGATGTTTCTGTAAAGCGCACTTTCCAAGATTTCTGACCTTCTAACATATTAAAAATATCTCTTATTTTTAACATCCATTTATTATCTTTCCTTTCTAAACTCAAAATAATACTACATGAATAACCGAAGAGATTTTCTATCTAAAGCTACCTTGGGCATAGCAGGATTGGCACTCGCACCTACCTGGCTGCAAGGAGCACCAGCCCTGATACGGTCTTATAACAAACCAGACTCAAAAATCAATGGGGTACAGATTGGCTGCATTACGTATTCCTTCCGTTCACTACCGGACCAAAGTGCCGAAGCCACTCTTGGTTATGTGACTGAATCCGGCATCAGTGCCATTGAGTTGATGGGTGGCCCCGCTGAAACCTTTGCCGGGCTACCGGAATCTTCCATCAACCGTTCCCGAATGTTTCAACTGGGAGGCAAGCAGCGTCGGGGCGAAACCCTGAATGCGGACGAAACCAAGGAATTGGAAGAGTTGCAAAAAGAGTCGGAAGCTTATGGCAAAACGATTTCCGAATGGAGATCCAATGTAGACTTCAAGAAGTTTGAGCAACTGCGAAAGATGTATAAAGATGCTGGAGTAAGCATTTATGCCTTCAAACCAAGTGCCTTCGGTAAGAATAACTCGGATGCTGAAATCGCCTATGGCATGAAAGCCGCACGGGCATTGGGTGCTTCGCATGTGACCCTAGAGCATCCGGCAGATGATGCGCACACCTTAAGATTGGGTACCTTGGGGGAACAACATAGGATGTCAATAGCCTATCACGGGCACGAACAGCAGACTTTCACCTTCTGGGACACGGCCCTTGCACAAAGCCCGAAAAATGCGCTCAACTTTGACGCCGGACACTATATAGCTGCAGGTCACACAGACATAATGGAGTTGGTGGAAAAGCAAAACAAGCGGATATTAAGCATGCACATTAAGGATAGACAAACCCCGGCAAATGGCAAAGGAAACCTCCCTTGGGGTTCTGGTGATACTCCGCTTCCTGAACTGCTAACGCTAATGCGGAAAAAAAAATACAAGTTTCCTGCCTCCATCGAACTCGAACATCAAATCCCCGATGGGTCGGATGCCGTCAAGGAGGTACAGCAATGTCTGGAATTTTGCAGGAAGGCTTTGGTATAAGATAAAGACTAGGTAAGCGATAGATAATCTCTGCTTTAATATCATGGCGATGTTGAGATAAGAAAAAGTAAGGGGGTGCTTTCCAGTAAAGCACCCCCTTTTTTCTATTCAATTTCAAAAAGATGATTAATCTACATCCCAGAAAAGCTTTGCTCTGAGATTGTCATTAGGCAACACTCGCGCATAGTTTTCGGTATTGTAGGTCTGCTCCGAATCAGGATAGATCCAGCGGTTTGGTGGCACATCCTGCTGGTTGGAATCGTCCACCCAGAAAGGAAGATTTAACACATCAACACGTCTAAATTCCGCCCAGTTTTCATTTGCCTGAACCACGTTAAAATGCAACCACCTTTCTCTGGCGATCAGCCTGAGTTTTTCAGTACTGGAAGTAGCTTGATCCCAAGAAACCACAGGCTTTGCAATATAGCTATCTACGTCAGCCGTAGTAACTACCGCTGCGGCGGGTGCGGTATTGTCATTAGAAATACTTCTCAAGTACAGATAGTAATCTACCGATTCCCGTATGGCAGTTTCATAATGCGTTTGTGCCTGACCGTCATTTCCAGCCTTTAGGAAGTATTCTGCAAGCATCAAATGCACTTGGGAGGAATTCATGAGAATTCCTGGGAAATACTGGTTACGGCTAAGGGTAGATCGGTTATATATGGAAAGCGTATTCGATCCTACTAATTCAGTCTGAACAGAAGGGTTTAGCAGTGGGTCCAATCCAAAGTATGCACCATCCTCTTGGCCTTCACCCGGCTGGAATAGATAGGTAAGCCTGGGGTCATCATTATCCCGCATATGATCTACGATAAATTTGCCAGCCACATTTCCATTCCAATCTTCCAGTCCTGACCGGAATCCATTAGGATCCCTGAGAGTATTTAACGTGTGAATCTGCATCATAATGTTGTCATCATTGTCCGCAACGATTGGATAATTTGAAGGGTTTGCTAAGATAGCGGCGATTTCAGTATTCGCTCTCGCCGAGAAACTAGGAACGCCACTTACCCTTGTAAGCATCCTTATCCGAAGGGAGTTGATATATTTCAACCAAAGGTCAACATCTCCTCTATTTACTAGATCTTGCGTTCTGAATGAGGCCAGAATACCCGGAATTACTTCCAATGTCCTCAATTCATCCGCAAACCCAGCCAAATCATCCAACATTTTGGTATAAATATCAGCAGCGTTGTCATACTCGGGGTAGGATACAGTATAGTCACCCCCATTGGTGCTTAACATACCCGCTTTAGACCAAGGAATATCTCCGTGAAGGTCCACAATTTTCTGGGTATGATCGTAAAGGTAGGTGGTGCCGGCGATCATAAAGATCCGATTGTCTACCTTTGCTTCTGCGCTTAATCCCGCATAAATCTTTTCCATTTCCCGGTATTGAGCCAGAAATGAATAGAAGTTATCCCAACGGTTATTGATGGCAGCTGAACCTGGAACATATTGATTTTCACCATTTATCCAACCTGTTGCCTGGTTAAATCGATTCAACGTAATCCGAAGGTTGACAAAATAGTTCGTATAATCGGGAAGTACATACCCCCTATTCGCCAACATAAAGCCTGTAAACTGTCTTTCCACTGATGAAGACGAAAGCTTAGAGGGATCGGCGTAGTTATCCTCAAATTCCGAAAGTTGGCATCCTGCAAATGAACTTGACAGGAGTAGCGCCAGTATTATATGTTTAATTTTCATGATTTTTCTTTTTTATTAATGAAGATTCACCAATTAGAATCTGGCCCTGACCATAAAACCTACGGAACGGGTAGCAGGGTTTGTTCCTGCATTGGTCAAGGTCTGTTCCCACCTTGATCCACCCGTCAACACCTCAGGATCCAAATCCTTAATGTTTCGGTAGAAAAAGAACAGGTTTCTTCCGAATGTAGAAACTTGTATTGACGATGCTCCCAATTTTTGGGCAATCGACGATGGGATCATATATGCCAAAGAAAGTTCACGCATTTTGAAGTAGGTGTTTTCCTGGATATACAACTCATACCTGGCCTGACTGTATTGAGGACCTCCCCAGTTATAGGTACGCTGGAAGTAATATGCTTGGGAGATTACGTTTGTATTTTGCGTTCCTTCTGCGGTGACGCCATCCATCAGCATGCCGTCATGGTAAACTGTCTCTCCGTTAGGACCCTGAGCTGCGCTAGTTTGAACACCTTTACCGTCTGCATCTTGATAGTAGGAAAGTCCACCTCTTGAAGCGTCCATGTTTTGTAAGCTAGCCTCTGTCAATCCTCTACTCGTCATCCAATTGACACCAGTTGGCATCACGTGGCCACCAATCTGAAAATCCGCCATCATATCCAAAGAAAAGTTCTTATATTGGAAGTTGTTGAAGATACCACCAACGGCCTTAGGCATGGCGTTGCCAGCCAAGATCCAATTATTTGGATCAATTTTGTACATCCCGTTTGGCTGAACAATTTTTTGTCCGCTGGCGTTTGTTTCTATCGGCCGGGCAAAGAAATCACCCATAGGTCTACCCACAACAGCGCGCAACTGGGCTGCATTGCCATCGTAATCCGCACGCAGGAGTTCGGTGGCATTGTTCGCCAACTGTTCTACCACGTTCTTGTTTCTGGCGAAATTGATTCCCGCATCCCATGAAAATCCACTTCTTTGGAAAACCTGCCCGTTTAGCGCAATTTCTATTCCTTTGTTGCGTAAGGTACCTACATTAGCTAGAACAGATCCTGCTCCGGCTGTCCACGGAAGCGTTAAAGGCAATATTTGATCCCTGATTTGAGCATTGTAATAAGAAATCTCTAAATTCAAGCGGCCATTAAAAAAGCGGCTTTCCAAGCCAAATTCATATTCATTCTTCTGCTCGGGAATAATCCCGTCATTCCCAAAGCCTCCGGGTATCGTCGTAAATAATACAGGTGATCCTCCCGGCTGCTGCTCCCCCAATGTATTTTGTGAGTATGCTATGTTTGCTCTATAGATATCGGGATAGTTACCCACTATGCCCCAAGAACCTCTTAGCTTTGCAAAATTGATAAATCTAGGCAATTCAACTGCATCAGACAGAATAAAACTAGTGTTTACCGAAGGATAGTAAAAGGTATTGTTGTTTGGGCTCATGGTAGAGGTTCTGTCTCTTCGGACAGTGCCTTCAACATACCAAATTCCTTTGTAGTCAAAATTAATAGTTCCCAAAGTTGCATCAATTACCCTAGTCCTTCTAGCGGAATTATTATTTGGGATATTTACTGAAGCTACTAAATCAAATAAATTTTCAATATTTAAACCGCCAGCCGTGCCGCGGGAAATTGATGAAAATGTTTCTTTGTTTGCTGTGTAGCCGGCCATCGCAGATAAGGTGATATCTTCTGTAAGGCTTTTTCTGTAGGTCAACAGCAAGTCACCATACATGATGTTGAAAGTCTCATTTTGCATGCTAAACCCGCCGGAAGGGCCAAACACCAACGGACGCTCTGAAGTTGAACTTGTTTCACTGTTTCTATACGTAAAATCTGTAGAAACCCTTGCCCGCAATGACAATTCATCTGTGATTTCAATATGATTTGTCAAACTGGAAATAACTCGGTTGCTAATCTCAGAGGCACGTTGTTCATTTACCCGCCACGCATAGTCACCGATGGCGTCCATAAAGCCGTTTCGTACGATGTTTTCATCCATTGTAAGACTTTGACCATTTCCTGTTACATACCGATATCCTCTGCTTGTCTTATATTTATCCAAATACCAGGCTCCGTTGTCAAAACGGGTCATCATTCCACCAAAATTATTGATCAACCTATCAACCGAAACTGGTCGGTTTGCGGTGTTTTGATTGATATAATTAATCATCAAATCTGTCCGTACCTTTTTGGAAACCCTAAAGGTGGAATTTAGATTCATCACATTTTTGCTGTTTTTAGAGTTGAGGCTCAGGCCTTCATTGTCCTGACGGGTAAGTGAAACCCTATAGTCAGCTAAATCTGTGGAATTGGCAATAGCCACGTTAACTTGAGAATTGATGGGGCTATTAAACAAGGCATCGTAATTGTTCGTTTGCGCCACGTAAGGCCTCATCTGACCATCCCATGCCATTGCCGGCTGCCCATCGAAAGGTGCTCCGAAATTGACATTCGTCGCAGGAAGACCCCTAGATCCATCATCATAAATGAAAAAGCCGTCTTCATTTACGCCGTTTCTTGCAAAAGTAAGTCCCGACTGTACCGGCGCACCAGGGCCCCTTACATTTTGATAGCGGGGCAGGTAGGCAATTTGATCCATGGAATAGTTGGCATTGAAATCTACGCTAAAGCCCTTCTTATCTGAACTTCCCGTTTTGGTAGTTATCAACACAACGCCGTTTACTGCTTCTGATCCATATAATGCTGCTGCAGACGCACCCTTTAGGATGGAAATATTGTCAATATCTTCCGGGTTGATGTCCAAAAGACCGTTACCCCGCAGACGCTGATCACCCCAATAGTCGTTGTTATTTACTTCTTCATTTCGAATAGGTACACCATCCAAGATTATTAAAGGCTGATTCCTTCCCGTAATGGAGTTGATTCCCCTCACAGTTATGTTTACCGCCGAGGTAGCTCCACCGGCGGCAGATTGAATACGTACACCCGGCGCTTTACCATATAAAGCGGTTGCCAAATTTGGCGTACCTACTTTGATCAACTCATCAGAGCGAATTGTTGTCGTAGCATAACCCAAGGATTTTTGCTCACGGGCAACGCCAAAAGATGTTACGACAAACTCATCCAAAGCACCTATATCCTCTACCATCGTCAAGTTGATGGTGGATCTGTTACCTATGGCAACCGTCTGCGCCTTAAATCCGATAAAGGAGAATACCAAGGTGCCATTTTCCGGGGCAACTATAGAATAGGCACCATTTACATCTGTAACTGTCCCTGTTGAAGTTCCCCGTACAGTAATAGTAACCCCGGGAAGCGGCATCTCGTTTTCGTCGATGATCACACCGTTTATAGTAATATCCGCATCATTTTCCAAAAATGCTTCAACGCTGTTGTTTGCGGGGGAAATTGCGGCAAAACTAGCGGCCGTTACCGACAGCAAAAACCCTTGAAGTAAAAGGAACAAGGTCCCTTTTCTTAAAAGGCCATTCATTAGTAGTGTTTTTTCATTTTTCATTTTTTTGATAGATAAATTGTTTCAACCGCTAATGCGATTGGTTTAGGTTTGATTTGAATGGATAATTTTAAAGAGATTCAATTAAACCCCTTTCTTTTAGATCTTTTCCCATAGGCAGTACATACATTTTGTGAAACAGACTTTTTACACAATTCTTGTTTTGAACTGTAACTTTACAAAAAAATTTATTAATTATTGGCTTTTGGTTAATTTATTTAATCGAAGTTTTAACAATTTGGCTTTGAAACCAAAAGTCCTTTGTCGTTAGCCTACATTAACATTACTTTTTTTAATAAATAAGTTATTATACAAATTTATTTACTGGATAATGTTCAATTAAAAAATTAAATTCGTCATATTTTTTGGAATCCTATAACAATTTGATTGATTTTATTGTAAAATATCTATGGGAAATAATGGACAGAATTTAAATGAATATCTCGAGCCGGAAAAATAACCGTTTACTAATTTGAATTTGGTATTTTTTACAGAAAAATTTTATTTAGTAACCGTTTATACAGCTTAAATTTTTAATTTAATATTTGAGTTCGTCTATCCATCCCATTAACATGAAATTGATGTCTAATAATACCAAAGTTCCTTCACTATAAAATCAATTAAGCCCTGCACCTTTTAGGGATATTCCTTATATTCCCAACTAACTTTAATTAAACCCAAGAAAAACATATGAAAACTCGCATCTTACTATTAATCTTCCTATTTCCCCTCAGCCTTCATTTGCAGGCACAACAAATTGGTTCCACACCCGAACAAATCACCGCCTTAACCTCCCAATGGAAAGGAGATCGTTTTGAAGACGGAAGGCCAAAGGTACCCGACATTATGCTCGAACGTCTTGAAACGGCGACACTCGAGCAAGTTTGGGGCTATCTACTCAGAAAAGGATACAGAAACCAAGTCGAGAAAGACTGGGTAATTCTGAAACCGGGGAGGACCATGGTAGGAAGGGCCTTAACTGCCCAGTTTATGCCCTCCCGCCCTGATTTAGATAGTTTGGTAAGGGCGGTGGGAAAGGCAGAAGGACGCTCTCAGCGGGGAGGTATTAATATTTGGCCCATTGACATCCTGACTAAAGGCGATATCTATGTGGCTGACGGTTACGGAAAAGTAAAGGACGGCACTCTAATTGGTTCTAGCTTGGGAAATGCGATTTATGGTAAGACCGGAAAAGGTGTTGTATTTTATGGCTCTATACGGGATATGCAGGAGCTCAGGGATACTGATGGGTTCAACGCTTGGATTAAAGGACATGACCCATCCTTTATAAAAGACATGACACCTACATCGATCAATGCGCCAATTCGAATAGGTGAGGTTACTGTCTTTCCTGGTGATATTGTCTTTGCCAATGATTACGGGACGGCCTTTATACCTGCCCATCTTGTCGAAGACTTGGTAGTCACCTCCGAACTCGTAGGACTGCGGGATGAGTTTGAGCGGGTCCTGTTGCAAGAAGGCAAATACCCCTCCGGAGAGGTCCACGGGCAATGGAATGAGACCATAAAAAATGAATTCCGTGCATGGGTGAAAACGTATCCCCGTCAATTAGCTGTAAGCAATGAGCAAATTGAGGAATACCTGGAAAAATCAAACCAGTAATCCTTTTTGTTAACAGCAAAGATTTAATTCTACACAAAAAATCCGTTTTATCCGCAATATCCGTGTTCTATTTTACTTTGTAGCGAATGGAACGCGGATTTGACGGATTTCTGCGGATTATTTTTATCGGCATCGAGGTTTAATTCAATACAAAAAAATCCGTTTTATCCGTGTTCTATTTTACTTTGCAGCGAATGGAACGCTGATTTAGCGGATTGGCATCGATGGAATGTAGTATTGAACATGAGCCTTTCAGTTATATTATTCTGCCATCCTTCCCGGCTCACGCCGGTTTTTACCTGGGCTTTTTGTCAGATCGTCTCCTAAATCTTCCCTGGCAGCGGTAGCAATTTCCAGCAGTTCCGCTTCCACTTCTGGATAATACCCACGCATATTATACCGCTCCCCCGGATCTCTGCGGAGATCGTAAAGCCCCCCTTCAAAGTAGTGGTTTTCATAGGCAACTCCGGGTTGTCCGTCCTTGCCTGGGCTAAAACCCTCATAGGTGCGTCCTGGATGTGGGAAGACAAGTTTCCAATTACTCTTTCGGACAGCTTCCAAACTGTTTCCGCGGTAATAATACAGAAAAGACTCCCTGGGATGCTGGCTGAAATCCCCCTGGAGCAAAGCACTTATATCGACTCCGTCAATTTGCTTGGCGGGAGGGGTGGCCCCTGTTAGCGCAGCAATAGTAGGGAGCAGGTCAATGGAGGAGGCCAAATTATTACAAACTGTTCCCTCCGGTATCTGACCCTTCCAACTCATTAGCGCAGGCACCCGTTGCCCTCCTTCAAAGGAAGTACCCTTGCCTTCACGAAGCCCGCCGGTACTGCCTGCATGATTTCCATAATTAAGCCAAGGGCCATTGTCTGATGTCACTATGACCAATGTGTTTTCTTCTAGGTTTAGCTCCTTCAATTTGTTCCGTATTTCACCAATACTCCAATCCAACTCCATAATTACATCCCCATAAAGACCCTGTTCAGATTTACCTTCAAATTTGTCAGAGACAAACAAGGGCACATGAGGCATGGGATGTGCGAGATAAAGGAAAAATGAATTGCCTTTGTTTCTGTCTATAAAATCCAAACTTTTTTTTGTGAAAACGGTGGTAAACTGGCGTTGGTCCGGGTTTAACTCGACAACTGTCTCATTTTCTATCATCGGGAGCTCGGGATAGAAGTTTTTGCTGGTTGGATGGTTGGGCCACATGTCGTTGGAATAGGGAATACCATAAAACTCATCGAAGCCCTGCTTTCGTGGTAAAAACTCCGGTAAGTGGCCCAAGTGCCACTTGCCATAAGCCGCAGTAGCATAGCCTCTTGCATGCAAAATATCGGCAATGGTTTCTTCGTCCGGGTGAAGACCGATTTTGGCGGTATGGTTCAGAGCTCCTGAAAGCCCCACCCTATTGGGGTAAGCCCCAGTCATAACCCCTGCCCTGGAGGCAGTGCAAACGGCCTGTGGAGCATAATATTGGGAGAAGAACATGCCTTCCCGGGCCATTTGATCCATGTTGGGTGTCTGATACCCGACCGCACCGGTTATTCCCAAGTCTCCATACCCCATGTCATCGATATACACCAACACCACATTTGGGGGTTGACTTTGAGCGGAAATCTGTGCGCATACAGAAAGAAAAAGTAATAGTGTCAAATAAAAGGATCGGGTCATTTTCATTGCTTAAATCTATTTTGAGTTACTGAATAACGAATTATGCGAACAAACTAAATCACTACTTTACCATCAAGATTAAAGTGAAACAAATTTCTCATCTACTGATCTTAGGAAATTTTCAACCCAATAAACTTAAATTTGCTCTCAAATAATAGCATTTTGGAAAATAAACCAATAGTAATTACAGAGGTTGGACTGAAGGAGGTTTTGGAAATCCGCAGAGAGGTCATGTGGCCGGATAAGCCGATTTCCTTTGTTAGCGTTTCAGGGGATGAAGAGGCCACTCACCTCGGGGTTATAGTAAACGGTGTGGTGGTATCCGTTATATCTCTTTTTATCCAAAACCGGGAAGCCCAATTCCGAAAGTTTGCCACTCTTATCCCCTATCAGCGCAAAGGCCACGGCACTACTTTGCTACAGTATGTGTTTGATTATTTGAAATCAAAGCAAATTAAACGTGTGACCTGCAATGCCCGAGTAGAAAAGCCGATTTCTATGCCTCATTTGGGATGAACCGCACACCTGATACCTTTCAGAAAGAACAAGTAGATTTTGTAATTATGGAAAAAATCCTCAAAACCTAACCATTCAAGATATGAGACTGAGGGAAATAGAGACTTAGAGACTGCGGGACTTAGAGACAGAGGGACTTTGACTCGTCGATCAACCTATAAACCCATCGACCTATCGACTAACCTACAGACCAAGGGACGGAGAGACTGCGGGACTTAGAGACAATTCCATCAACTTATCAACCTATCGACTTATCAACTCATCAACCTATAGACCAATCAACCAACAAGTGCCCCGACCAAAACCATCCATTCAACCGAATCCCATAAATTTCAGCCTTAGTTTAGCTTCGCTGAAGTTTGTCCCAGCCTTCTTTCAGGAGATACGAAAAGTAAATCCCAGACTGTTTTACGTCAATATTTTCTCCCGGCTGATCAACGCCATATTGCCAGTCCTCATGCTTTGGGTGGGAAAATTGATCATCGACGAGGTAGTGTTGCAGCTCGCAACCGAAACGAAAGACTTTGATCAGTTATGGCTTCTAGTGGGCGCTGAGTTTGGACTGGCTGTACTTTCAGACCTATTGAGCAGAGGTATTAGTCTTAGTGACGGCCTTTTGGGGGATCAGTATTCAATAAACTCTTCTGTCAAAATTATCAAAAAAACCGCCGTACTAAATCTCGATCAGCTTGAGGATTCTGAATTCTACGACAAATTGGAACGTGCTAGACAACAAACAACCGGTAGGATTGGCCTGATGTCCAATATACTCACTCAAGCTGAGGACATTATTGTGATTCTCTCCCTGTTGGCAGGAGTGGTGGTATTTGAACCATGGCTGATTATTTTACTCGTAATTTCAATCATCCCAACTGTGATAAATGAGATAAAATTTAGCGGTACCAGCTATTCCCTGGCCCGAAGCTGGACCCAGGAGCGGCGGGAGTTGGACTACCTGCGGTATGCCGGTGCCAGTGATATGACCGCTAAGGAGGTTAAGCTTTTTGGCCTTTCCGACTATTTGGCGACCAGATTCCAGAACCTATCTGAAAAGTATTTTGCCCAAAGCAAAAGGCTGGCCATACAGCGAGCCTCCTGGGGTTCCTTTTTCAACCTTTTGGGAACCAGTGCTTATTATGGAGCTTATCTGCTTATTATATTCCGCACAGTCACCGGCCTGTTTTCTTTGGGAGATTTGACGTTCTTGGCTGGTTCTTTCAATCGGTTGCGCTCCAAGCTGCAGGGATTCTTTATCCGGTTTACGGCAATAACAGAAAGTGCCCTGTATCTACAGGATTATTTTGAATTTCTGGACTTGGCACCGGGTGAAGTGGACGATTCGGAAAAGCTGCCCCTACCTAGGGAAATAAAAAAGGGATTTGAGTTTGTAGATGTTGGGTTCAAATACCCCAAGTCAGAAAGCTGGGTGGTCAGGCATGTGAATTTTGAGTTGAGAGCTGGGGAAAAACTGGCATTTGTCGGTGAGAATGGAGCAGGGAAGACCACCCTTATCAAATTATTGCTTCAATTTTATGCCCCAACAGAAGGTTACATTCTGTTGGACGGAGTTCCAATTCACCGCTACGACCAAGCGGCTTATCAACAGTTTTTTGGCGTAATCTTTCAGGATTTTGTGAAGTTTGAACTTACCCTTCGGGAAAACATCGCCATGGGTGAAATCAAAGAAATTGGCAATCAGCCCCGAATCGAAGGCGCTGCGGAAAAAAGTCTGGCCAATCAGGTAATAGATAGCCTACCAATGGGATACGATCAGCCTTTGGGAAAGCGCTTTAAAAGGGGTAAAGATTTGTCAGGAGGGCAATGGCAAAAGGTGGCCATTGCCCGGGCTTATATGAAAGATGCCAAGGTGTTGATCCTTGACGAACCTACTTCTGCCTTGGATGCCCGGGCAGAAACCGAAGCATTTAACCGGTTTATTCAATTGACGGCAGGCAAGACGGCGGTGATTATTTCCCACCGGTTTAGTACAGTCCGGATTGCGGACCGTATTATGGTCTTGAAAAACGGTACTGTACTGGAAACGGGTACCCACGAAGAATTAATGGCCAATGACCGGCTTTACGCTGAATTGTTTAATCTACAGGCTGCCGGATACCAATAGACATTTTTCGTAAGCTAAAGAAGAAATGCATCGAAGATTCAAAAATATATCCCAACTTTGAATTCTATGGAAAAATTAGAAGCAAGACCCTCCAGCTTTTCCAGGGTCACCATTACGGAATTAATGATCCCTTCCTATGCCAATTTTGGAGGCAAAATACATGGCGGGATCTTACTGTCCCTGATGGACAAGGTAGCCTATGCCACAGCCAGCAAACACAGCGGTGCCTATTGTGTTACCGTTTCGGTGGATACCGTGGATTTTCTACAGCCTGTAGGTGTAGGTGAACTGGTATCCCTGATGGGATCGGTCAACTACGTAGGAAACAGCTCCATGATCATCGGCATCAAGGTAATCTCCGAGAATGTAAAGACAGCAACTGTCACGCATACCAATACGTCGTATTTTACAATGGTCGCCAAGGGCGATGACGACAGGCCGACTACGGTGCCACCGCTGATGTTGGAAACGAAAACTGATATAAGGCGCTTTGTGGAGGCGATTTATCGAAAGAAGTTCAAAATGGAACATGCCGCCTACCAAAAGGAAATCAAGAAAAACCGGGATCCCGAAGAGATCAAGCGGTTACTTGCCGGGGAACGCTGTGAGGTGGGTGTATAAGAGTTGATTTAGTAGCTCCTTATAGCCACGAATGGCACGAATATTTTTTTGGCTAGACTTGTTCAAGCTGCGTTCGTAGCGCTATCGTTGCGGTCGCTGCGAGAAAGGTTTCACGCCACGGACGCAAAGAAAA
>NZ_VOLC01000008.1 GCF_009797935.1 Lunatibacter salilacus | reverse complement strand
ATCTCGCAATTATAATCATCCCTCCGTGCGTCGCCTGCGTCATGCTCGATTTCATCTGTTTATTTTTTGTTTTTTAACGGTCAGATGGAATCTCGCTATGATAATCATCCCACTGTGTGACGTTTTCGTCATGCTCGATTTCATGTGTTTATAATTTGTTTTTCAAAGGTCACATGGAATCTCGCCATTATATACATCCCAGAGTGCGACGGGTACGTCATGCTCGATTTCATAAGCCGATCTATTTCTAGTGACCTCACTAGTGAAATCTCTCCCGTCGGCAAATTCCGATCGTCAAAGCTATATGGGACATACTTTCTCATCGATCAATTTACGAGCGTTCAGCGAATTCGTCTATTCAGTGGCTTTCTTTTTTTCAAGGGGAATGTTCTATCGAATAGCTTAATTACTCTTCTTCATTTGCTTTCCCAGACTTAACCTCCTTAACCCTTTCCATAAACTGTTCAGGGGTAAGTGGCTTGGCGTGTTTCATTCGCTCCCGGAGTTCTTTTTCGCTCATTGGGAACGGTGAGGAAATGTGTTTTGATTTGATATTAGACATTCCGACTTGATGAATAGTTATTAAAACAAATATGAACAAAAAAAATGATCATTTGCACCTGGAATTTCTTTGCCAATAGATTGCGACTGACTTTGCTATTCACGCTCCGGAACTGCCTGACCCCTAACGAGTGACTAAAAGACTAAGAGACGGAGATATCCACTATATCGCAACGATTCGGTATAGAAAGTTCACGCTCCGCAACTGCCGACCCTCACAGACTACCGACTCTTCTCTTCCCTCTGCAGTCTAATCGCTTCTTCAATTAACCTCTCCCCTTCTTCTTTTGAAATACGCTGGGCTTTACTTTTGAGTGAATTCCATACCTTTTCTTTTTCTTCCGGTGAAGGCGAAGGGGTTTGTGTTTTTATTCATAGCTCAGATATAGGTTGACTGTACTGTTTTCACGCTACGCTTAAATCCACAAAGTAGGTGCCGATCGCTTTGATATCTATTTCACCTGCAGTCCCAGTTTAGCGGATATCATTGAAATCCCCTATTTAATATGGTAATTTACCTAAAACACTTATTAAAAATACCCTGATCGGGGTATTTTTTCTAAAAAAATATAACCTTATCTTACGAACTCCGCTAATCGAACTAAAAAACAAAAAATAGGCAAATTATTTACAGGAGTTAAGGCGGAGGAACTGTAGCGACATCATTAACACTGTTTCATGCTTTGAATTGGATGTCCGACAGATTTAATTCTCTTTCCATCTATAATTGATTAGAATTAGTTTAATTATAATTATCAATCTTCCTTATTTAGAAAATGCTACGTTTCCTTCATACAAATTTCTTACTTTGACTCCGAAAACGATTGGAATTCTATTGATAAAGAAGATTGACGCCTATGGGCTATAAGCCAGAGTGTTACGGTTAACTGAATAAAAACTTATAAATACAACGATTGTAAGAATGGTTTAGGCAAAAAAGACCAAATAGATCTGAGGGAATAGGAATCAATTGTAACAAATAACTAATAATCAGAATATCATATGGATGTAAAAGTAAATTTTATTGATACCGCAAGCCATTCAATTGAGTGGGGAAATGCTACCTGGGATGTAAATGACTTCTCTATCAGAAACAGATTTGATAACGCCATTACCGGTAAATTTAATAAAGCAGGATCAGGAGAAATTCCATGGAAGGACTTCAAATTAATGATTAAACAAAGTATTCTCAAAAAGCAATTGGGTAATGCGGAATTAGCTGATATACTGAAAGACATCGCAACAGTAATATCAACCTTGCCATAATGTGTGGATGCTACAGACTATAGGACAGCGGTCCCCTCATTTATTGCGATAGTGCGAAAAGAAATCGTATAGATAACTGGTTGACATTTCCTTCAATAGTTGTTCTTTCAATTGGATTGAAGCGTTTTTTAGTAAAGAGATTGTGCGAAGCTATTCGGATAAGGGAAACCCAATTCTTTACTGCATGCCTGTTGCCCACTAACGTAAGGTGTGCATGCGGATTAGACTTCAAAAAATATCTTGACCTGTAGGCGGCGAAATTGCGTGATGCGCCTTTATCAAAAATGTCTATGGAGTACACACAAGTAAAATCAAATACATCGTTAATCATGAAAATAATAATCCAAACAAAAACAGGTGAAGCGTTGAAAAACATAATATTTAAATATGTTGATGACCAAAACCTAAATACTTGGGTAGTAAGAAAGGATGCTAAAGGGATAATTTTTCTAACGCATAAACGTGAACAATGGTACGACCGAGCCCTGATAGGATTTGCTATTTGACCAAATCAATTTGAAGCTCACATCACTTGGTGGAAAAATAAAGAACCGACAGAGGTGATGAAAGGGTACTATTTGGGCAGATTTGTAGAAGTTTTGCTTGTTCATTTTAAAGATCATTATCATGATTTTAACGTAATTAAATGAGGTAAACACATACAAAAAAGTATAAATTAGTTGCCAAATATCACCAATAAATCCAAAAATGAAAGAAGGTATTGAAAAATTGTATTCCTATCGAAAGAATTTCCTTGTCATAGGTCTAACCGGAAGAACAGGATCCGGATGCAGCACAGTAGCAAATTTTTTATCAAAAAGTGGTATAGACATTGGATTTAGTGATTATAAAATAACTGATCCCAGAACCAACGAAGATAGAAAACAAAATATTATAAAACATTTCTCCCAACAAAATTGGCAACAATTTTATTGTATCAGGGCAAAAGATATTATTACCGCATATATTTTAGAAAATTCCTATGAAGATTTCCTGTCATTTTTGAATGTTAATTTGTTTAGCGAGCAAAATTCGTCTTCATACATTCAAAGACTTGCTTCAATAGAGCAGGAATTTAAAATACTTCATAATCTAAGGACTAAGGTTCAAAATAAGGAAACTGAATTATCCGCTGAAATAACCGAAGAAAAAATAAAGGAAAAATTTGATTTTCACTTTAAACTTCTACCATCCTTCACCGATAAATTAAAACAGGCAATCGAAGAGGCTTCCAATAGTGAGTTTACATCGATTTTTCAAAGTATTGGGAACAATATAAGGTCATCAGGAAATGCATTTAAAGAGGACCCATTTACTATACAATATGCTGACGCAATAGTTAGCAAAATGAATAAGCTAATTAAGTTAATTAAAAAAAGCGCTGAATTCGACAACAAAAAATGTCTAATTGTATTGGATGCGCTGAGAAATCCATTTGAAGTCTATTTTTTAAGAGAAAGATACAATTCATTTTATTTACTATCTATCAATACGGACGATGAACACCGAAGGGAGAGACTAGGGAAATTAGGTGTAAGCACTTCAAGTTTAGATAAACTGGATCAAAAAGAATATCCCAAAAATTTAATTGGGAAGGACCTGTATTTATCCCAAGACATTCAACGATGTATCGAGATTTCTGATATTCATATAAACAATCCACAAAATCAGCTGAAAACTCTCCATTATCAAATCTTGTTGTACTATTCATTGATTATGAAACCGGGACTAGTTCCTCCAACAGCATCTGAACGGGTTATGCAGCTAGCCTATTCCGCAAAATCAAATTCCGGATGTATTTCTAGACAAGTAGGAGCAGCAATTACTGACAAAAATTTCTCCATTAAGGCTATAGGTTGGAATAACACCCCCCAATTTCAAGTCCCCTGTCTGTTAAGAAATTCTGAAAATCTTTTCAATATGAAAGACTTAGAATCCTTCAGTAAATACGAACAGAATAACTCAGAATTTAGAAATCTGGCGATTCATGCTTTAAATGATGAAAAAGTTTCAGATTATCAAAAATGCGGAAATAATATTTCCTATTGTTTTAAAGATATACAAAATAGTTTAGAAGGAGAAAAAAACCAAGTCCATACTAGGTCCCTCCATGCAGAGGAAAACGCATTTTTACAACTTTCAAAATATGGAAACAGTGGAATCGAAAATGGAAACCTATTTACAACCGCAAGTCCTTGTGAGCTCTGCTCTAAGAAAGCCTATCAGTTAGGAATAAGAAAAATCTATTATATAGATCCCTACCCAGGAATAGCAACTTCCCACATTTTGAATGGCGGAACTAATAACCCGGAATTAATTCTTTTTAAAGGGGCAATCGGCAGTGCCTACTTTAAACTATACAACCCGCTTTTACCCTACAAAGACGAAATTAAGCAAGCAACAGGATTATTTTATAAGAAAAAAGAATCAGTTGAGGTATCTAGTCTAAAGGCGGAAATACGACATTTACAAAATGAACTTGATAATCAAAAAAAAGTGAATGACCCCCCCACTAGGTGAGTTTGCCACTACACCTTCCTGTCAAAAGGAATTTGAAATTACGGTTTCGATAAAATAGCTCGCGCATCTCAACGTTCCCCGTACCTTTCATTCCAATCAATCCCCCTATTGTGTCCACTTGGTAACCACCACGGGATTTAGGCTTCCGTTTTACCCAATGGGACGGCGCTCTAATGAATCTACTTTGCGCTGATTCCCAACAAAAAAATCAGGGGTCGGCTTGACAGGATCGATGAAATTCATAATTTGGTAGCTGAAACCCTTAACCACTTGTAGACAAAGCGCCAAACCTGCGGAAAGTTCAGGCATCCTGTGTAGGAACCAACCGTTAATTCATATACCGGCATCCGAGAAAAGGCAGAATCAGACAAAATCTAGTTTATGATATCCTAACGGAGGCATGAAGAAATAGCAAATCCGCATATATTGCAATTTAGTTAACCTACTACGATTTTGACCCAAAAATGGACTCAATAAAGCTTAGCATCTTCGATCTTTTCGGTGCCATAATTCCTGGACTCCCTATAGTCATCCTTCTTTCAAGAATTATTGCACATGAACAGTTCTCGTTTAACGGTTTATTTATTGAAATGCAGGGGATGAATCTAGTCTCTATATTTTTAGTCGTCATTATCAGCTATCTAAGCGGCTTTTCAATGCAGTACCTCTCCTATGAGGTATTCAAAAAGCTAGTTAAGTTATGGGGTAAAAAACGAATGAAAGGTTTTCCCGTTAGTTTTGGAAAACGTGGAAAGGAAATTTCATTGATCCGTGAAGCAGCAGTAGAAAACTCTAAAGTTTTGAACACTTTCTTCGCATATAGGACAATGTGTTATAATGCTTTTTTTTCACTGACTGTTTTTGCCCTAGGACTTCTTATTCACCAAAGCCTTTACTTCTCAGTTACCCATGAAATCATATTTGTATGTATATTTGCATTGATATTTTCAATATTGTTTTTGAGAAGGGCGGTAAGCTTTCATGAATGGGGGCATGGGCTTATCTCTGACTCCATAGAAGCCATCAACAAATTAAAAAATCGCTCTTGATTTCTACTCCCCTTTATCTCGACTATGCATCCACTACCCCCCTCGATCCAAAGGTTCTTGAGGCTATGATGCCTTATTTTTTGGAAGAGTTTGGCAACGCATCGAGCAATACACATATTTTCGGGGAACGGGCCGCTACGGCTGTCAACGCATCTAGACAAACGCTATCCGAGGCAATAAGATCGTTGCCGGAGGAAATTCACTTCACCTCCGGGGCCACAGAGGCCATTAATCTGGCACTAAAAGGAGCTTTCCTTACGTACGGTCATCAGAAACCACATCTTATTACTGTCCAAACGGAACATAAGGCCGTATTGGACACATGTGGTTATCTTGAAGAAATCGGAGCAGAGGTCACCTACCTTCCCGTGGATTCGGAAGGCCTTATAAATCTGTCGGAGCTGGAAACTAGCATTCGCACTGATACTTTACTTGTAAGTATTATGGCCGCAAATAATGAAACCGGGATTTTGCAGGACATTGAGAAAATTGGCGAGATCTGTAAATCGAACAAGGTATTTTTCTTTACGGATGCTACTCAGGCTTTTGGTAAGATCCCGGTAAATGTAGTAGATCAGCATATTGATATGTTGTGCTTTAGTGCGCACAAGATTTATGGTCCGAAGGGTATTGGAGGACTTTATGTAAAAAAAGGAATCAACCTAACACCTCAAATCCATGGAGGAGGACATGAGTTTGGACTTCGATCGGGGACATTAAATGTTCCTGGCATAGTCGGATTGGCAAAAGCAACCCAACTGTGCCACGATACGTTGGAGGAAACATCTCTACACATGAAAAAGATCCGGGATACATTTGAAACGGAAATGGAAAAAGCTGGAAAAATAAAAGTAAATGCAAAAAATGCTCCCAGACTTTCACATTTTAGCAATTTTCAACTGTTGAGCGAAGACGCTGATTCTTTTATCCTCCGAAACAGAAATAAAATAGCTGTTGCACAAGGGTCGGCGTGCAATTCGGCATTAATTCAGCCTTCACATGTACTTAAGGCGATGGGATTAGATAATGAAGAATTAAAAAACTCAATTAGGGTAAGTTTTGGAAAAAATATAAAAATTCACGAAAATTTCAACCTAAAGGAGTTGATTAAAAAACCATAAGAAAGAAAACACTGGATTAAAAACAATTCCCTTTATAGTACTTCCATAAACGTATTTTAGTCATAGAGAAACACCAACAGAAATACATTAAAAGCCAAAAATATGTTTAATTTATTGTCACTCATATTTAATATTTGCTCTAAACAATAACAACTCGTAAGTTATTAAACTGAAATTTCACGTAATAATAGATATTTACTATTATTAATTTTACCAATGATTATTCCTTTACCGACAACATGTAGTCCGCTAAAAAGGAACTCTTCTCTGCAATTATCCCATTTGCAATATCATCTAAAGCGTCTGGAGGAAGGTGATTAAACCCTTTCTCTAAAATTCTTTTTGTTCTTACTTTAAAATAAGGAATAGTTGCCAATGAAATATCATTTTTCAAGACTCTACCTTCATTAATCTCAATTAGATATTCTATAAAGGAACTAAAAGATCTTACTCCTTGAGTGTTATAAATTATAGAATTTCCTTCATAAATCATTCCATCATAGAATGAATTATAAATACTACCAAAATCAACATAAGGACTTTCTTCGCAAGCTATATTGATACCATCCTTCTTCTGAAAAAGACTAATTTCTTTTTTTTCTATGCTAGTAAAAAGATTATTTAACTCCTCAATTAACTCATTAGAAGATTTCTCAATTTCGAAAAAGGTAGGAGAGGGGGACAATTTATTTAAAATTCTTTTGAATAGAAGTAAAAATATAGACTTTTGAGCCAACACAGTGTATATTAAATAAAACTTTGGGAAAAATTTGGATTCAAGAGCTTTACGAAATTTTTCTACCAGGTCTCTCATATCTCGTTTTTCACCAAGCTTCTTTCTACTTAAAGTAAGTGCAAAACTTAAATTACTTTCACTAGTTTCGTTATTAATCTCTAAAATTACATAGTTGTATGGAACTAGTCTTTCGAAAAAAGAAACAATCGACCTCAAATATTTGTCTTCAAATTGTTTTTGAACAATTTCTAAGATCCTGTAATCAAATCTAAACAGCTCTGATTCCTTAAATTCATCATCAATATCAACTTCATATTCCCTGTTATTTTTAATACTTTTTTCATATAATTTCAAAGCTTCTCCAAGCCTTTCAATTTCAGGATACTCATTATCTAATATGATATCAATATTAAATAAAGTATTCAATCTATTTACCCAATTCCTCGCCTTAGAAAGGCTCCTAAAGTCTCCCATTCTTGATAAGGAAACTTTTATGAAATAGTCATCAATAATTTGATATAATGACAATATCCCTGTTAAATGAGGTAATCTAGGTTTTAAACCTTCTCCATACCAATCAACAATCTCTGGCTTTAAATAATCAAACTTTGCTTTCATTTCCCCAATATGATTAGCAGAATCAACCATTGACTGAACAATGAGTGCTGACAGATCTTTATCATCCATTAATATCTGTCGTACAAAACTCACTTTTTTAGCATTTGTATTTATGTCAACAAATATTCTTCGGACTATGTCAACGGGGGTTAAAGATTCCCTGATAGCCAACTTGGAAAAGTCCAAAAATACCACGTCTTGCTCATATTCTAATATGCTCGATTCTTCATCTGCACTTTTATATAATGAATCTAGGCGGTGTTGACCGTCAATAACAATTGCAAAGACTCTTTCTCTATTCCATGCAAATAATTTCATATCAAAAACCTTTGAAATTTCAAGCAAATAAACATGGTTTACTTTGCTAAGGTTTTCTGATCCAACAATATATTTCTCAATTTTACTATTTGAATTAAAAACTGACTTATTGTAAATAAGTTCTTTCAATTTTTGAGAATTATCAGGATTTAAGTCTAGATGTTCAGAAAATTTTCCTTCACTTGTTTTTGGCATTAGAGCCACAATAATGGGTGGGAAGTATTTTACCTTCCTTCCCTTTCCTAATATATAGTTTTTCGAAATTTCAGAAACTCTAATTTTATCTACTTCTCTTTGAACAATTTGACTAACTGGCCAAGTTTTATCTTTTGATAAGGTTTCGTAGAATGATATGTCCTGCTTCAATTGTTGAACCCTTGCAGAAGTTATATAAGTCTCAACTTCATTCTCCTTACCAAATCCACCTACCTTTACACTATAAATATTTGAAATTTCGATTTTGTCATTCGATAAGCCAGCTTCCTCAATCTCATCAAAATCTTCTAGTTCATCCATACTTAATTAGGTTTAATTGTTAGTCCTGGTTTTATATTGCGAGAAAGAATTTCCTCCATGAGAGTACTTATCTCGTCCCCTCCATGCGACGGAATTTTCTTATATCCAACCCAAATTTCAGAGTGTAGTATATTTTGGGCGTCAATTTCGGGAATTATACGAGTTTTTGAATTAAAATGCTGATTTGCCAGCCTATTCCTTAAATTTATCGCTTTGCCAATATAAAATGGCCTCGCAAAGCAAATTTCTTTAAAAAAATCAAAAAATGGATTAACATTCAATGGATCCATTAAATATTTTAATAGCTTAATTTTCTGTTTATCACTAATTCCGAATGGATTGGACTTCTTTCCAAACCTTTGTTCTTCAACCTTTACTTTAAACTTATACCTTCCGAGAATTTCTTCCGGAGATTGCAATGATTTGCAGGAGAATTCAGCAAGTTTGTCAATCAAATCATTTGGGTTTATCATCTGTGGGTCATATTCAGGCCAGTATACCCAAAAATAAATACCACTTTCTTCCGGAATGCCATCAAAGGGATCCTTATAAAATTGTTCTAAATAAGATAGTTTATTGTAAACTATTCCATTAAAAACCATACTCATATAAAACAGCTTGCACATCCCACTCCCTCAGCAGCCAAAATATCATCTTGCCAGCTACCTATAGCCTTGCTTTGCTCGCGGTGGGTTCTTAAATAATGTTCTCGTTTAATGGCATTCACTCGCTCGGGGTGAGCGAGTTCTTCCAAGGTTTCTTCCTGCATCCACGTATACCCATTTACTTCGTAGGTCTTTGCCTTCTCGAATAGCTGGGGGTGTTGCTCCAGAAGCCATACCCATTCGATCTTTTGCTGATAGAAGCAAAAGAAACAGCCGGATCTACTACGGGCATATACGCCCGTTTTTAGCTCCCCGTCTATCTCTACCTTATATTCCAGTTTCTTATAATAGCCAGGTGCCCCTACTCCTGAGTCCTCCAGGATTTTAAATACATCATCCAGCCGAATAATATCCTCATTGTCTATGAGCGGAAATGAATGCAGTTTGCCCACGGGATAATCGGTTGTTTGAAGGAACCGAAAAACTACTTGATTGAATGCCCTTATCCCTATCCTTAGCAGGGCTTCCAATTTTTGTTTTTGCGTATAGCTTGTATTAATCGGCCTGACGATGTACGAAAAGGCCTCACTCATTTCCTTTGACGGCATTACATCCGCATACAACTGGGTGAGTTGATCAATATGCTGGTTGGACAGCACTTTCTTGATCACGTCTTCACTCCATATATTTTCCCGGAAAGGAAAAATGGACTGTACATTGGGCTTCTTGGAAATATAGCCTTCCCGATTTTCATCTCCCCTTATCCCAATATAGGAAATCGTCGGTTCGTCTCCAATATAGGCCTCGAAAGGCTCTAATTTAAGCTTTTTGGTACACCATCTGGCCATAGAGCTGGGAAGATATCCGCCATACAATTCCAGAAAATGATCAAAATTGCTTTCGGCATTGGTGTAATTCTCCTCAATGGACTTAATTTCTTTGATGTCCTTACCCAACGCACTTTTTAGCCGCTCAATAAGCGCATAGGTCTCACCAAGCTCCCTACCGGTATCACTTGTGTAATATTCGATTTCCAATCGGGGGTATAAATCACGGAGATATAGCGCCAAGGCAGCCGAGTCCTTGCCTCCCGAAATCCCTAAAACATGTCTCACTTTTATCATCTATAAAAAATCTTTCAACAATTTAACCAAAGCGGCTTTATTAAGCAACTTTTCATCACTTTTTAATAAAGAATTCAGCTTCAAATATAATTCACTGACTTTCTGTTGTTGCTCCGGACTCAATGAAACCTTATCATGAAAGACTTTCCCAGTCTTGTCAATCAAATCAAACGTGTATGCTTCATGTTCCTCCTGCTTTAAAAATGCATGAACTTCCTGTACACGGTCTAAATTAGAAAAAGCCTCTTTAAAGCTATCCAATAGGATACGCTCCTCCTGATCGTTTAGCTGTTCAATGGATTTCCCCAGGAGTTGATCCGCCAGTGACTTAAGCCAACTATCCCTGTCGTCCAGTTTGGACATTAGCCGGGTATGAAAGACCCTGAACTTTGGAATCAGCAAATGCGATTTGACTCCTTTATATTTGGCCTGCAATGCCAGTTTATAGGTCGTAAAATCCCCTTCCTTTAATGAGGTTACTTGAACTAAACCGGATTCTATTCGATTTAAGAGTTCATCATATGCCGTTCGCAGCTCATATATAGCTCCATTTAATTGGTCAGTAAACCCTTTGAGTAAGGCACTGTCTTCCTCAAAGCTAATTTTTCCAAACCCCAACGCCGTGGGGATTGACTCAAATAGCGCCGTAGCGGGATCTTCTGCCTTTTGGATGGCATCTCTAAACCCTTTGGCCTGCGCTGTTAATTTATTTGTTTGCAGGGTATATGCCGGAAGGTTTCTATAAAAGCGTACAAATGCACTGAAAATCCGGATAAAGCTTGTGCTTTGCCCTACCCCTTCGGCGATGGAAGTAATCTCCCTATACTGGTGAAATAGATCGATTTTAACTCCTTCAATTTTGTAGGCTTTGATACTGTAGTCACCCGGCTTTTTGTGTATCAGGTCCAGTACGTCGTTATCGATATAGGGCACATAACCGCGGTCGTTGTGAAAGAGTGCAAAATCTTCTTTTTTAATGATTAAAAAAACCGGCACCCAGAATGCCACGAATCCATTCTTCAATTTAAGTTCACCTGATCTTAACTGCTCGTAGAACTCATTTAGGTTTCTCTTTGAAAAAACGGCTGACTCTAAAAATTCCATGCTCTGCTCCCACAGCCGGAAAAAACTATCTTCCGTTGGGGATCCAAGCCCATATATTCCTTCATTAAACCGGTGAATGCCGGTATCTTTTAACAAGGATAGGTAAATGGTCTTTTGAGGCGGAAACCTGTCTTTTACATAACCGAGATCCTCAAGGTGGGCATTTTCAAGCAAATCAGAAAGCAGTGCCTTCCGGGCCGTCATGATCGGGGTACTCAGGTATTCCCGATTTGCCAGTTCATTCCTGAATTTGGGTGTAAGCGCATACTTCTCCTCACAAAACTGGGAGATTTTTTTATTGAAGTCGGTTTTCGACACTATCCGAATCTCTTCACCGTTGTAAATCCAATAGGATTCCGGAGAACTACTAAATAGATAGCCTTCAATCAGCATGGAGATTTCGCTCTCTGCGTGGGTAAGCTCCTCCAAAAGCATTTCATGTGCCAAATTATCATCCTTGGCGACCGTCTCCATTACCTCTCTAATTTTCCCAATTTCAAAAAGCAGCCCTTTGACAGTATCCAGTGAATTGACCACCACAAATAGCTGGGGGTAGGTTAGATTTTTGGAAATCTCGATAAGCTGCTTTTTGATTTCCCCATCGGTGAAAAGAATGTTCACATAACCGTCAAGCTCCCCTTCCGGTTCGGGAAAGACCAGTTCCTCCACAAAGCGATATTTGAATAACCTTGGTGTACCAAATTTGTATTGGTAGGCTTTGGCTTGTACAATTGGTAAATCAATATATTGCCTCAACTGCCCCGTGATAGGCAGGTCCCGGTTTACGTTTTTACCTGCATTTTCAATGGCTTCCTCTATATTGAGCGAAGTCCCCGTAGTAAATTTAAACTTCTTGGAGGCATAGGAAAAGGATATGATCCGCTGGCTTTTTAGTGTCTTAATCAGCCTTTTGGAATCTTCAATCCCCATGTTTAACCTGGCATATTCGGAGAGCACGTTTTCATCCCAAGTCCCAAATTCTCTCGCAAATAAATTCACAAGCAGTATCGTTTTGAGCAGATTCGCCATCTGCGTTGACTCCACGCTATTTGCGGCAATGAGACTTATTTGCTCAAAGGCCACAAAGGCACTTTCCCATTGAGTTTTGTCCTTGTTGAATTTTCTATCCAAGAGATAGGTGGATAAAGTGGTATAGAGGTAATCATAGACTTTACCCAAGTGAAATCCCTCATTGCCTTGAGGATCCCATCCTTTTAGTCCAATTTTTTCGTTTGAAGAAAGGAAGGTAAACAGAGACCGTTCGTTTTGGCCATAACGGGTCAGCGCATTTACTAGGACGTAGGCAGACAGGTAATCCAAGGGGTATAGTTTCCTGGCGAGATCAGCGTCAAGAATCCCCGTATTGTTGATTAGATTGGATGTTTGAATTAGGTGCTTTAACTCATCAAACCTATCTTCATCTCTAACCTCAAATCTCATCTGCTGCTGTCGCTCCGCCGCTAAAAAGAGCAGTTGTTCTATCGGCTCGTTGAAGCTGACATCTAGCAGTCGTCCCCTAACTTTTTCCCATTCATTCCGCTCGTTGGCTTTCAGATTATAGAAGTAGGAACCAAAATTCTGGTGGAGGGCTGTTATCAACAGGACGTTGTGGTCGGGACTGTTGGCAAATTCAGCGAGTTCCTGAATAAAATATAGTTCCGATCCCGGATCATTAGCAACTGCGTATTCCAGAAATTTACCAAATTCATCCACCAAAATAACGGTACAAGTGTCTGTATTGGTTTTTGCGGATAGTCCCTGCAAAATGGCTTTTGTGGTATCCTTCTTGACGTCAAGTTTTTCGGCAAAAGCCTCTTTGAAAGAACGGCTTTCTCCAATAAAATTGAAGAATTCAAACGATTTTATGCCGTTAAACTGCCCGTTGACTGAACCGAAATAGGCCTCGTTCTTTCCTTCGAGATTTTGTTCCAACGCCCAAAGAAAGCTGGATTTGCCTGTTCCATAGGAACCGATAATATTAAAAGCTCTGTGTCCTGTCCGAAAGTTGTTGGCTATCCGCTCAAAGACCTGCTTGGCGTTGGGGGTAGCGATATAATGGATATCCCTGGCCTGATCACGAATTATATTGGTAGATACTGAAAACTCAGCCATTGTAATATCTTTCTAAAATTTCCCACTTGTCCAAAAACCGGTCAAGCTGTACTTCCTTCCGTCCCGCATCTTCCTTGAAGACAATCTGACCGGGAAATAGTTCACAGAGTTTGCCTACATGCCACTCCACCCCCTCATTGGTACAAACCAACGCATCTCCTACGGAATCAATGATTTCGTCCACCGAGATCGATTCCCGATCGGGGAAAGAATCCAACACACAATAGAGAAAAACCGGGGAGGGAATCTCCTTTTTAAGATCGACCCGCAATTGATAAGTTTGTTCGCCAGTTGAAATCGGAACTTTTGAAATCAGATTTAACTCAACAAACATGGAGGAAAGATCATCCTCTATGGCTTTCCCTGTTTTTTCTTCCACAAGGTACATTTTGACAAATACCTTAATATCATTTTGCAACGTCTTTTCCGCCACTTTCCCTTCTGCCTTCAGGTTGAGAAACTGACGCAGTTGTGATTGATTAAACTGATTCCGATGTCTTGATTTTCTGAACTCTTTGAAAAACAAGCTGTATATGCTTGCCCTCCCCAGACATACCAGATGATACTGCCAAATCCAAAGGCTACCGGGATTTTCAAGAAATTCATCCCATCCTCCGGGAACCAACATGCTGCCGGCCAATTTCGAAAAATTGCCTTCTTCTTCTTTGACGCCGAAAGCCTTTAACCAAAAATGGATGGCTGCCACCATGTTTTTGCCGACACCAAGTTTTAATATAGCGTCATCCGCTCCGAAATCCCCACCATTTCCCATGAAATCAACGCCCTTCTTGAGCCAAAAGCTTCGGCAGTGAAAGGTGTCGTGTCCGGTAAAGGTGAGTTTTTCTAACATCATGCGTATATTGAAAATAATATTTTATACAAAATAAGCGATTTTTGCATTTTAGAACTAGCTAAAATCGCATGATCTGGATTTAAAGAAAACTGAATTATTCGGAATCAGTTCCTGATGAAGGTTTTAATCCTCCAAAACGCTTAGGAGATGTTCCATTCCGAAATTGAGGAGGAAATCAGAATAATAACTTTCAAAAATTTCACGTATATATTCATCGACAGTAAGATCCCTAAACTCTCCGTCCTCCATTTTCTGAAGATTTACACCTTTGTTTTTCGTAGTCAAATAAAGAAAAAGCGAATGAAAATAAACCGAAGCAAGATATTTTCGTTCAGCTGTGGTAATTTGGTCTTCACTAGTCAGCTTTTTTCTGTGGTTTAAGAATACAGAACTGTCTACGTTGATGTACAGCTTTTCAAGCTTATCTCCTTCCGCCAAAGGGTAAACTACTGTCTTGTGATCCATGTCAAATTCCAAATTAGACCAATCCTTCTCATGCACTTTAATCAATTCCGGAAGACCTAGGTTTTCAAAATCGTCCTTATCCTCATTTACCTTTACTTTGGGAGCTATTTCCGGATCTACAATCTTTAGAAAAACAATCTCATCTTGATATGAATCTCCCGGTCCCTTTAAAGACGCTTTAATTTCAACTTCATCGCCTTGGCGTAATTCGGTGTTAGGATTAATAGTAATTTTGATGGTGCCCTTTTGGGGGCTTGAAACTGCAATGTTTAGTACGTCTCTAGGCTCTGACGCCTTTCCTGCACTATCCCCACCGGAAGCGTCATTTTTGCTCCTTTTTAAATTTAGAACGGAAATCTGCAGATCCCCAGGTTCTTCAACGCGGTCAAAATAGTGATCTTCCGCATCCGTCTCAAACTTTAAGGTCTTTTCTCCCCCAATTGGAACGCTGAATGTCTGGTTTTCGTCCTTTCTATTATACAATCTAAAATAGCTTGGAAATCTCTCAGGCTTAAATTCTTTTTCAACCCGCTGAGATTTTTTGGGAGTCGCACCATTAGATTTTGGAGATTGTTTTTTCTCCTCAATTTTGAGGGTATTTTGTAGAAGTTTGAAAAGTTCTCCGTCCTTCGGGAGGTTTTTGGCGAATGATTTAACCAATTCCTGGGTATCCTCCGACTCTAATCCCATCGTATTTTTTCGCCTTTTGTTTAATTCGGACAATTGGGATTTGACCAACTGCTTTCTTAAATACTCCCTTAACTTATTGGATTCATCCCCCTGCCTCAATCGGTCTCTGGATGCCATGAATAACTCCTTTCGGAATTCATAGTTCAGCTGCGAGCAGTCAACATTGATTAATACATAGTCTTTCAGCAGGTTGAATTTAAGTCCCCTGGTAATAAATTCGGAAGTGTAATGTCCGTGAACCTGACCATTCATCGAAAAGAGGACTGACATGTTGTTTTTGAAAAACCGGTCTTTTATATCTCCTTTGGTTTCTTTGACTGTCCTACCATTCCGCTTTGATTTAAACACATAGCAAGTTACCTTCATGCTACCGAAAATTTTGTCGGTATAGGTTTCGGAAAACCACTCATCGATGTAATCCCCTTCTTCCTCCAATCGCCGTTGCAGCCCATATACCGAAGCCTCTAAGACTGGATTGTTTGGATAACGCTCCTTTTTGTCTACTGTCATAAAAGGGAGTACCGGCTTAAAAAGAAACTCATTTAGGTTTTGACTTAAATCCTGGGCAAATCCATATACACCTTTCATCTGATAGGAGTACATCTTTATGACCGTACCTGTCTTGAACTTTCTGTTGTGAAGGTTTAGATCCAACTCCGTTATTTGAAAAGCGGGGATTTCGCCTTCTACCGTAAGGTATTCATACCATGTGTTTTTTTTGGTTTTTTGTTCCTCTTTAGACAGCGGGTGTTCTCTGGTAAGAGTAAAACCAAACTTTCCGCTGCCGTCGTATCTTTTCGAAGCTATCAATTGGTATCCTTTTTTGCCGCAAAAAACAATCGCCCCACTTCCCCCCATGTTATATTTCCCCTGCACAAATTGAATTTCATTCTTGTTTCCCCTCATTAACGACAAAAAAGTTCCTGGAAATTGGTCTGGATGTTGACCTTCGCCATTGTCGTAGATTATAACTGCACTTTCCTTTGTAGGTCCATCTGCAAGAATCTGTATTTCTTCCGCCTGTTTTCTTCTAAATTTAGGAAGATCCCAATTTTTAGATTCCTTGCCAAAGAATACTTGAATGGCTTCGTCCATTGTTTTCGGGGCATCGGAACTTTTGGGGTCTATTTTTTTTCCAAGGCATTCTTTCATCAAGAGGGCGTCAATAGAGTTGGTTACCTTTTCCACCAAGGCAGCAATAGGATTGGACTGTTGATTTTCAATTATGCTGTAGTTCGATTCAGTATCTCCGATCGGTTTCCAGTTCTCACTTTTAAAAACTGCATCGTTTTCCGCAATACACTTATCCACATCAGCCTCGGTTTTGGACTTATACAGTTTCCAAAAAATGGTATCTAGCATAATTAAACTATTAAATTGTGTAAAAAGACGATTGAATAAAAGAATTCCTTTGTTTTTAAAGTAATTGACAAAGTAATGAAAAAGTAAATCAATTAATAATAATTTAGGACTGACGGTCGATTTTGAGAAGATATTGTAAGAATCAACTTCACCGAAACGCATTTTGCAACTACGACGGATAGAGAATTTACAACTCTTTTAAAAAACTAAAACATCGTACAATTCCTCCTACTATCAATAACTAATCCATAAAACAAGTATTCCTCCCAAGCCAAATCTATTTCAATAAAGAATTAAAACTCTCAAAGACCTTCGAGGTCGGGAAGACCTCAAAGGTCTTGCCCAGGCTAATCCATCACCACTAAAACAGATCGAAAATAATTTCCTCTAACCAGGAACATCGGAGAGTAAATCATTCATACCCAAACGAAAATCTGAAAACCACTTTGCCACGTTTCAGTTTTTTCATAGCCCAATAACGCCTCCCACCAGTGTCATTGGCACCAAGCCGTGAGGGTATGAATAAACTCAAAAACGTTTTCTCAAAACAACATTTTTTACCAATAAATGTTGTTTATAAAACACGCAAATGGTAGACCGCTCCCTTAATCGCTCAATGCTCTAATTGAAATGGCGTAATTCGTAATTGAAAACTCGTAATTGATCATCCACTTTGTCAAGATCCGATTTTTTCATATCTTGCGTTACGCAATTTACGTAACGCATATTACGAAACATGAGAGCACCCAGTAATCCATTTATACTTAGCGGCTATCACAGTCCTGCCTATTTCTGCAACCGACAGATGGAATTGGCTTGGCTGGAGGAGCAGTTTCGGAACGAACGTAATGCCGTACTTTATGCCTATCGAAGAATGGGTAAAACTGCCCTGATCAAGCATTTTTTCTATCACTTGGAAAAAGAAAAAAGGGCTAAAACAGTATTTTTGGATCTTTTGGGTACCAGCAGCATGCCGGAAGCAAATAAGAAACTGGCAAACGCCATCGTTCAGAAGTTTGGAAACATCAATGACGGTATCGGTAAAAAAATGCTGGCCATGCTCAGTTCACTGGGAGCTACCATAGGTTTGGACCCAATAAGTGGGGCACCCCAGGTTACATTTGGCCTGGTACAACCCACCGAAGTGGAACGGTCCATGGAGGCGATTGGCAGCTTCCTCAAAGAGACTAAGCAGCCTGTGGTCATCGCCATTGATGAATTTCAGCAAATCACCGAATACGCCACGCAAAAGGCAGAAGCTGTTTTCCGTTCTTGGACGCAGGAGTTTCCAATGATACGATTTATTTTTAGCGGCAGTCACCGGCAGATGATGCAGACGATGTTTACCGACCAAAACCGTCCATTTTACAACAGTGCGCAGTTGTGGTCCTTGGAGCCGATAGGCAAAATGGACTATGCTACCTTTATCCGTGCATTTTTCAAAAAGGCAAACCTTGAAATAAGTGAACCGCTACTTGACAAAATCTTCGAATGGTGCCGTATGCAGACCTACTACGTACAGCTTATTTGCAACAAACTATATGGCAGGAGACAGACAGTCAATGATGAGCTGCTTCTGGAAGTACAGCAGGAAACTGTGCAGCAGGAAGCGCCGCTATTCAGCACCTATCAGCATTTGCTTACGGATTTTCAGTGGCGGACCCTAAAAGCAATCGCCTTGCATGAGACTGTACAATCACCCACCTCTCAGGAATTTCTTGCAAAATATAAACTTGGCGCTGCCAGCTCTGTAAGTACAGCCCTCAAATTGCTGGTAAAAAAAGAATTTGTAGTATACCAAAACGATCACTACCGCCTTCACGATACACTTTTGATGAGGTGGTTTCAGCAGATTTAATGAAAAAATTACGAATTAAAAATTACGATATTGGAAGTAAAAAGTGGAAAGTGAAAAGTGAAAAGGCCCTTAATCGCTCCATACTGGAATTGAAATAGGTAAAGACGGAAGACCGGAGACCGGAGTAGGGAGACGCAGAGACTTAGGGACGGAGGGAATTGGGGACGGGAGACGGGAGTCCGAAGAGACTGTGTAAAAACAAAATCTCCCGCTGATCTCGCAGAATTACGCAGAGGATTTTATGATTTATTGACATTTTATTTCATTATAACTGAAATAATTTATTGAAACAAATTATTGTACGTCGAAAGTTTTTATAATTAGTCTTTTCACACAGCCTCGGAAGACAGGAGACCGGAGACGGTAGATGAAGCCATGGAACACTTGGCAGAAGATGAGATCGCCGAGGTCATAGGAGGACATGTGGAAGAGGTAGAACGGTACTGCACATTAAAGCTTTTTGACTTGGCTTTCCTGTACATGATCACCGGAACCCATATCGCCTATCTCCACACCTGCCACCGCAGCAAACTCTGGCTCTCTGCCCATGGCATTCAGATGGAGCACACCTCGGATATTGTGGCGGAGGGAAAGCTGATTGGTGAGACATCCTATCAGGAACGGTCTGTCAAATATACCGAACTGGGGATCGATGGCATCAAGATTGACTTTTATGATGCCAAGAATATGATCATCCATGAAGTTAAGAAGTCTGATAAGGTAGAGCATGCCCACTTTGCCCAAGTGAAATACTACCTGTACATATTGATCAAAAACGGGATATCTGATGCCTCAGCAATAATTGAATACCCCAAACTCCGTCAACGACACGAGGTGGAATGGGAAACGGATGACCTTCAAACACTGGAAGGATGGATTACCCATGCCAAGCAGGTTATCCACCAATCCAATTTCCCCGATCTGATTAAAAAACCGATTTGCCAAAAATGCAGCTATTATGATTTTTGCTATGCAACTGAAAGTGACAGTAATGAGTTAAATTAGTATATTGTAAATAAAAACAAATGGAACATAAGATCACCATCTGTACGGAAGACCCACAGCTAATTGATCAAATCACAAATTTGATCAAAGATGAAAAAGCCACCTATCTATTGGAACAATCTTCCAACAATAGCAGTGAAAAATTGGTCGAAATCATGAACCAACTAGCGGCTTCTACTCCCATCAAAAGTATCAAAGATCCCCTTTTATGGCAGAAAGATGTCCGGAAGGACAAAAAACTATTAGGTAGGGATTGATGGTATTATTGGATAGCAATATATTAATTTATGCCTTGCTGCCCGACCGGTAGATGTTATGATTCCCTGCCTGCAGTTTCAGCCAGCATCTGCTTTGGACCTTCTTGAACGGAAAATCGAGGAGCTCTTAGTGGATGAACGGGGTCGGAATTTTCTAGAGAGGATCGCCGAGGTGCTAAAGATAGCTGCGGAAATACCTGCCATTAAAGAAAATGCGGAAAAGCTGGCTATTCGAATATACTCCTTTTACTCCCGATTATCCGCACTGAGGGATGAATTGAGAATTGCCGGATTGGTTAAAATTTAGGTTGTGGTACGCTGTAACTCTAATCCAAAGTAAAAAAAGACAACCATTTGCAACAATCTAATGAACCCCTTACTTTCCCCATCACTTCCACTATTTTATAAATTCCAACATGCTCTTACAACTAAAAATTCAAATAAACGGCCTTTCAAATCCCCCTGTATGGCGTAGACTTATGGTACCGGATAATTTCACGTTCAGTCGGTTTCATCAGGTTATACAAGCGGCTTTTGGATGGGAAGATTATCACCTATACTTATTTTCCCCCGAAGAGATACGGTTCCAAACCCCTTATCAAGTTGGAAGATGAGGAACCAAAAAATGCGGAAACGGTCAAACTGAGCGAGTATCTGAATCGAAAAGGAAAAAAATTCACCTATATCTACGACTTTGGGGATGACTGGACACATTCCATCCTGGTGGAGAAACTGATTGATCAGCAGGGTATTCGGGCGGAGTTGGTTGACGGACAAGGTGCCTGCCCCCCTGAAGATTGCGGAGGCTTCTGGGGATATGCAAACCTACTGGAAGCTCTCGCAGACCCCAATCATGAAATGCATGAGGAAATGCTGGACTGGCTGGGCCTTGAAAAGGGGGAAGATTGGGATGCCGGTGCCTTCGACCTGGAAACTGCCAAAGCCTTCGTAGCGACGGTTTAAGATTTATAAAAAGAAAAGATTGAATACAGGGAATTGCTTAGTGAAAGGAACTACCTATAGCAAAACCAAAAAAAATCCGAACATATCCGCTTAATCCGCCAAATCCGTGTTCCATTCGACTTCAGGAAGACAAAGGTTTACAGATTCGTGTTTTGGCGGGAACGTATGGCTTCTGCAATCATTATCGGTGCCAAAACTGCCCCACCCCTTCCCTCGCTCTGTAGGGGAGAGCGATCAATGACGTCAAATAAGGTGAAAACGATATCCGGCACTTATCATTTACCCCAAAAAATCCGCACAAATCCGTGTTCCATTCGACTTCAGGAAGACAAAGGTTTACAGAATCGGGTTTTGGCGGGAACGTATGGCTTCTGCAATCATTATCGGTGCCAAAACTGCCCCACCCCTTCCCTCGCCCTGTAGGGGAGAGCGATCAATGACGTCAAATAAGGTGAATAACGATATCCGGCACTTATCATTTACCCCAAAAAATCCGCACAAATCCGCTTAATCCGCCAAATCCGTGTTCCATTCGACTTCAGGAAGACAAAGGTTTACAGATTCGTGTTTTGGCGGGAAAGTGTGGCTTCTTCAACCGTACCCGCTGCCAAAAAAAAAACCGGCATATTCTTTTCCAAGCAGGGGCTCCGCTGCAACCACACACCTGGCTATTAAGATTACACCCCGTATTCTAAGATTTTTGACAAACCATTCATAACATTCGTGATTATTAATATCTATCAATATCTAGTATCCACGAATATCAATCCCCAAAATATTTCGGCCGTAGGCATACCCTGAACCGCTACGCTCCACAGGGTCTACGCTTCGCTTCGATTTCTACAATATTTCCACCATATTTCATTATCCTATGCGGCGGGCAAAAAAAAAAACGCCGGACATTGCTGACCGGCGTTTTTAATAATTATATTAAAACTTAAAGCTTACTTCTTAGCTTCTTCGTCCATTTTCTCTTTCAATGCTGAAAGGGCGTCCAAATCCCCCAAGGTGGATTTTTCTGCAGAAGGTGCTGAAGATGTCTCAGAACCTGAGGACTTCTTCTTACTTGCAGCACTGGATGCGGCAGCGGCAGCTGCGGTTTTCTTGGCTTTAGCCGCATCTTCCTTGAAGGAAGACGTATGAGAAAGCACAATGCGCTTGTCGTCTTTGGAGAATTCAGTTACTCTGAAATCCAGAGATTCGCCAGCTTCTGCCTGTGATCCGTCCTCTTTCTCGAGGTTTTTGGTCGTGGCAAAACCTTCCAATCCGTATGGCAACTCAAGGATTGCTCCTTTGTCGTTCTTGGATATGATAGAGCATTTGTGAATTGATCCAATTGGAAACACCGTCTCGAAAGTATCCCAAGGATTCTCTTCCAATTGCTTGTGACCCAATGCCAATCTTCTGTTGTCTACGTCCAGTTCCAATACAATCACGTCCAACTCGTCATTTACTTTCACAAATTCAGACGGATGCTTGATTTTCTTGGTCCAAGAGAGGTCAGAAACGTGAACCAATCCATCGATACCTTCTTCCAGTTCCAGGAAGAGACCAAAGTTGGTTAGGTTTCTTACGATTCCCTTATGCTTGGTGCCTACCGCGTATTTCTGCGCCATTTCCTGCTTGGTCCATGGGTCTTCGGTAAGTTGCTTGATACCCAAAGACATTTTACGGTCTTCTTTGTCCATTGTCAAGACAACGGCAACAATCTCGTCATTTACTTTGACGAAGTCGGCTGGATTTCTCAAGTGCTGAGACCATGACATTTCGGATACGTGGATCAAACCTTCTACACCAGGGGCAAGCTCAAGGAACGCACCGTAATCGGCTACGTTTACGATCTTACCTTCTACTTTAGAACCTACTTCAAGGCTGGCAGACAATGAATCCCACGGATGGGAAGTCAATTGCTTCATACCAAGGGAAATTCGTTTCTTGTCATCATCGAAATCCAATACCACAACCTGTACTTTGTCGTCCAGGTTAAGCACTTCTTCCGGATGGTTGATACGACCCCAAGAGATATCGGTGATGTGCAAAAGCCCATCTACACCACCCAAATCGATGAATACACCGAAATTGGTCATGTTTTTGATAACTCCTTCCAACACCTGACCTTTTTCCAGGTTGTTGAGGATTTCCGCTTTTTGTTTTTCGAGGTCTTTCTCGATGAGTACTTTGTGAGAAACGACTACGTTATCGTTGGCGTGGTTGATTTTCACCACTTTTACTTCCATTTTCTTACCTACGTAGATATCAAAATCCCGAATAGGCTTCACGTCAATCTGGGAACCAGGCAAGAATGCCTCCACCCCATAGATATCTACAATCAGACCGCCTTTGGTTCTTCGCTTCACAAGACCTTCGATCACATTGTCAAATTCCAATGCGTCTTCGATCTCCTGCCAAGCTCTTACCATTTTGGCTTTCTTTCTGGAAAGTACAAGCTGACCAAGGGAGTTCTCCTGCTCTTCGATGAACAAATCGACCTCGTCTCCTATTTTAAGTCCTTCCAAATCCCGGAATTCACTTAAAGGAACAAGTCCGTCTGACTTAAAACCGATGTTGATGATCACGTCTTTGTCATTGATACCTACTACAGTACCTTTGATGACCTCTTTTTCCGTGATTTCATTCAAGGTATTGTCATACAGCTTCTCCATCTCGGCACGCTCAGCCTTGGTGTAGCCTTCTCCAAAACCCTTGGTTTCGTACTTTTCCCAATTAAAATCTTCTTTATTTGACATATAATAAAAGCCCTGACTATCAACAACCCTAGGGCTCTCGGGTTGAGGTTTTTAGTTCGATTTACCCTCCAAAAGAAGGACCGTTCACTCGAACGGACTGCAAATTTACACCTTTTTTTAGGAATAGAAATATCTAGTAGACAAAATGTTAGGACAAATTGGTCAATTGCATCTCAGGGCGCCCCTGTATAGAAAAGAAATCGGCTTACTAGACGGATCTCACTTGGAGGAAAGGGATCCATTCTTCAGCATGCCTTTCTGCATATTCGACTAGAAAATAACTTAGCGTGGGCCTAAACGGAAGTGCAAAGAGTTTCATCCCGGCCTGCTCGGGTGTCTTGTCCCCTTTCAGCGTATTGCAGCGATGACAGGCTGTAGCCAAATTAGTCCATGTAGTTTTACCGCCCTTTGACTTGGGAAGAACATGGTCAATGGTTAGATTTTTCTTGGACCCGCAGTATTGGCAGCTAAAATTGTCTCTTTTGTACAGATTGGCCCTGTTCAGCATGACGCCTCTGTAGGGGATATTTTTGTACTCATATAGCCGGATCACAGCAGGGTAGAAAAATTCCCTGTCTATCGTACGGATCCGCAGGTAGTCAAAATTAGCCAAGGAGGTGGCTTTTTGAAGTATGGTGAGCACGAGTGCTTTTTGCACCGTAACAATGGCTACCGGAGAATGGTCCAAATTGAGTACCAAAACCTTTTTTTCCATTGAGTCTATCATGCAGGCATCAAATTTATAACTTCATGAACCTGATTTTGGCGGGAATTGTTTCTGCTGCCACCTTCACTTTCCGGATCAAAGGACCTAATGATCACCCTTCCCTTGAGATCCAGCAGCTGACCCATCCCCAAGTACAGGCCTAAGTGATAGGGGATTTTGTTATCGTTGGAAAAAACCACCACATCCCCTTTCTGGATATCCTGAATTTGTCGCTTCTCTCCGAACTCAATCAGAGCCGAAAGGTAATTCGGCACGATATAACCGGAAAATTTAAAAATCAATTGAACCATGGCTCCCAAATCCAACCCAAAAAGGCTCCTGCCTCCGGACAGAAAAGGGGCATTGACAAACCCTTTGGCTATCTGTACCAATTCCTCCCTATTGGCTTTGGACGAAAAGTCCCTCATTTCCCCAGACAGTTCCAAAGTTTCATTAGGTTCAAAAAGTTCGGCAGACGATATGTGAAGGATACTGCCCGCGAGCAAATTCAAAAAGTCTCCACGAAACTTAACGCGTGTCACGGGAGAATTGGTAAGTTTAAAATCACTCTCCTTGTACCGCTGATAATCGACTTCACTGATATCCTCATGTTGGTGAACGGAAATCCAACCAGAACCAACCAACAAGTCGCCAGTCACCAACAGCCAGTCCAAAAGGCGGCTAGTGCCTATCACGGTATAGGTCTCGCCAAAAAGCAATTGAGTAGTCATCCCAGATCCTAAAACAGGCTCCCGGTACAGGGTCAAAAGACTTAGGCGGCAAATGCCGAATTTTTTATCAATAGGCCATTCGTTGAAGGTCTCTTTTTGCATCTTTTTCTTTTATGGAATCCCGCTTATCATGGACTTTCTTTCCCTTTGCCAACGCTATCTCCATCTTTGCAAGCCCCCTGTCATTGACAAATATTCTTAACGGAATAATGGACAAGCCCTTCTCAGCAAATTTGGTTTGTAATTTATTCAACTCTTTCTTGTTTAGCAAGAGTTTTCTTTCGCGGACCGCGTCATGGTTATAACTTGCCGCCATTGTATATGGGGCTATATGCATTTGCTTGATATATAGCTCCTCCCTTCGGAAATAGCAAAACGCTTCCGTGAGGGATACCTTCCCCTCCCGGATCGATTTGATTTCTGTGCCTGTCAGTACAAGTCCCGCCACAAACTTGTCGATAAACTCGAATTCATAGCTGGCCTTTTTATTTTTTATATTGATGATTTTCTGGAGTGTGGGTTTCTTATTCATGGATTCCAATTTTCATTTTTGCCAAAGGACTCACATCCAAGGGACAAAATATTCCTTTTTCGTATTTGAAATGGGCAGCCATGGCGATCATGGCCGCATTGTCAGTGCAGTATTCCAGCCTGGGAATATATACGTTCCAACCCAACCTTTGGGATAGGACGGATAAGGCATCTCTTAACCCCCTGTTGGCAGAAACGCCCCCAGCTATGGCCACCTCGGTAATACCAAAGGTCTTTACCGCTTTTTTGAGTTTTATTAGGAGCATTTCTATCAAGGCATGCTGCACTGAAGCACAGATATCAGCCTTCCGATTTTCCACAAAATGCGCGTCTTCCCTCAGTTTTTCTCTAAGAAAATATAACACGGCAGTTTTTATACCACTAAAGGAAAAGTTCAGTTCTTTCATCGATGACACCGGAAAATCAAATGCCTTGGGATCTCCCTCTTGGGCCAACCGGTCCAAGAAGGGACCTCCCGGGTAAGGCAAGCCAAGCAATTTGGCTGTCTTGTCAAACGCCTCCCCGACCGCATCATCCAAGGTTTCACCGATGACTTCCATATCCAAATAGTCCCTGACCAACACAAGCTGGGTATGTCCACCGCTGACGGTAAGACAAATAAAGGGGAAGGAGGGCCTTGGATCTTCGATGAAATGGGCCAAAATATGCGCTTCCATATGGTTTACCTCTATTAGGGGTAGGTCCAGCGAGAATGCAAAGGATTTGGCAAAGGACCCTCCTACCAGCAACGCGCCCATAAGCCCTGGGCCTCTGGTGAATCCAACTGCACTCAACTCACTTTTTGAAATTCCCGCATTTGTGATTGCCTCATGTACTACAGGAATCAGGTGCTGCTGATGCGCCCGTGAGGCCAATTCCGGCACCACACCTCCATATTTCTCATGGACGGATTGGGTGGCGATAATATTATTGAGTACTTTGCCATCAGAAATCACCGATGCGGACGTTTCATCACAAGAAGACTCGATAGCTAGTATATTTACAGTCATTTAATTATCCATTGGAAAAGAAAGCGAAAGTTACGGAAATTTTGCTGAAAGCGGTCAAAATGCTTTCTTGGATTATGCTGTTCCTGTTAATACTTTTTCTGGGAGTGGCTGGATTGCTTCAGATACCAAAGATTCAAACAAGCGTCGCCAGGTACCTCACTGAAAGGATTTCTGAGCGAACAGGATACAACACTCAGGTGAAGGCTGTCAACATCCGTTGGTGGGATGCGATCAGTTTGGATGATGTCATCATCTACGACCGGAGAGATAGTCTGATGGTCAACTTGGATGAAGTTTATATCGATTTTTCCATTAGGGGGTTATTGGATAGCGACAATCCCGGGTTGGATGAGGTTAACCTCAAAAATGGAAATGTTCGGATGTTGACACATAACACCGGGGAGAGGATGAACCTTATGGGGTTTTTAGACGGTCTTCGAGAAATGTTTGTTTTCGGCACGCCGAAAAAGGAGAAAAAAAGGATTAAGTTCGACATTGACAACATATCCTTTCAAAATACCTCCTTGGATATATTGGATTACACCTTGACGGATACCCTTACGTTTGATTATGGGAAGTTGAGGTTTAGAAATTTAAATTCAGATGCCGATGATTTCTACGTCGTGTCCGATACAGTCTCCTTTGATTTACGGTACCTGCAAGGAGTGGAATCTACATCGGGAATCGAATTCCAACAACTCCAGACAGTCTTTACCTATAGTACATCAGGTATGGAATTTAGGGAGTTATATCTCAAATCCAACCAAACAGAAATCAAAAATTACCTGAAATTCAGCTATGACAGTCCTGCGGCTTTAAGTAATTTCGTAGAGGAGGTGGAGATTTATGCCAACTTGGATGAGTCCATTTTGGACTTGCAGGATTTGAGGTATTTTTCGAGCAATTATCCCAACGTGGAAGATAAGCTTTTTCTCAGTGGTGAGGTTTCTGGAAAAATCAGCAAACTGTTTTCTGAACAATTGCTGGTCCGGTTTGGAGAACGAAGTGCGCTTTTTGGAGCCTTCAACATTCAGGGCCTGCCCCGTGTGGACGATACGTACTTTAATTTATCTCTGATTAACTCTACCCTGGTCAGCAGTGACCTTCGCCCCTATGTAAGCCCAGCCGCACAAAAAGAACTAGACAAATTCCAAGATATCCGCTTTGACTCAGACTTTGCCGGGTACCTGGCAAAGTTCACTGCAAATGGTGACTTTCGAACCAGAATTGGCCGAATGCGTGGAAGGCTAAACTATCAGTTGACCGATAATCTACCCACTTACAATGGGCGGATTGAAGCGATTAACCTGGATGTGGGCATATTGATGGAAGACAGGGAAATGTTTCAGAAAGCCAATTTCAACGGAAACATCCGCGGGACAGGGTTAAATGCCGAAACGGCTATCATAGAACTGAATGCTGATTTCAAAAACATTGGAATTAACCAATACCAATACAGCAATATAAATACGAACGCCACCTTTGGTATGGAACTCTTCAAAGGACAACTGAGCATCCAGGATCCAAACTTGGTGATGGAGGTTGACGGCACGTTGGATTTAAGAAACAATAAAGATTCCGCCAATTTGGTCATGAAGCTGGATACGGCCTTTTTACAAGAATTGAAACTTACTGATCAAAACATTTTCCTCAGCGGCAGTTTCGAATTGGATACTAAAGGAATACATTGGGACAATATCGAGGGAGTAACCCGCTTCAGGGATGTATTGGTCAGTTATGAGGGCAGGGACCTATTTTTGGACTATTTTCTTTTCCAGTCCTTGTTTACTGGTGAAACCAGGGTGATATCGCTCAATTCAGATCTATTGGTTGCGGGCATTTCCGGAAAATTTGAAGTCGAAACACTGGCAAAGGATGTACAGGAGCTTTGGGACGATTACCTTGATATCCTAAGCAACGAAACGCCACCCATAAGATCGTATGTGGCCGATGAAGAGGATTATTATATAGACATTTTTGTGGACTTAAGGGATCCCAACCCCATTATTAATCTGGTTGCCCCAAACCTCTACCTGTCGAATCAAACCGCAATAGAAGGTGCTTTTTACCAAACGGAAGAAAATACTGTCTTCAACTTTTTCTCTGGCATTGACACCATATATTACGATGGCAACTATTTGATAGACAACAACATTGATTTCAACACGTCCAAAAAGAAAAACTCCACGGATGTCCTTGCCTCCTTCTATTTGTTGTCCAAAGAGCAACAACTGAGATCGGGGATTAATTTTCACAACTTCGCACTTGAAGCCATCTGGAACGAGTCCAACGTAGACCTCACCCTAGGTATCGATCAGTTGGCAACCGAAAGTTACCTTAGGATAAACAGCGGAATCCATTTGGAACCGGGGAATACCTCTATAGTTTTCGAACCTTCCGATATCAAATTGCTCGAAAACCATTGGGAATTTGATACTGACAACAGCATCATTCTTAAACCAAACGAGCTTTCTTTCAACAATATTCGCCTTTTCCATGAAAATCAATTCATTTCCGCCGACGGGAAAATAAACGCAAATCCTGATGAATCCCTGGATATCAGCATTAATGAGCTGAACCTAGATCTTTTGAATTCTTTTGGCCTGAAAAATTATATGGGAACTGCCAATGGAGCCATTACCCTCACCGAATATCAGCAAAAAGAGGGATCGAAAGGCAACCTGTCCATTACGGATATCCATATCGATGACTTTTTGATAGGGGATATTGAAGCTTCGGCTTTTTATGAGGAAGGACAAATCAATATCCAAATTGACAACTATTGGGGAGGCCGAAAATCCATTGAAATTTCGGGTACCTTGGGGGAACTTGACAACAGCCTGAACATGACAGCCATTCTGAACGAAACAAACCTAACTATAGCGGAACCTTTTTTTGGCGCACTGGTCTCTGAGTTGGATGGGACGGTCAGCGGAAAGCTGGAAATAGCCGGTACCTTAGCCCAGCCCGAAATCACAGGGCAAGGACAGGTGAAGGAAGGGTTGATGCGCTTTAACTACCTCAACACCTATTACCAATTGGACGGAAATGTCATTATGGACCCGAATCAGATTAGCTTCAGGGGATTGGTGCTTCGGGATATCAACAACAACCTCGCGACTCTGAATGGGGGAATCACCCATGATAATTTCAGCAATTTCATTATAGACCTCACCGCTGGATTTACCAATTTCCAAGTCCTTAACACCAGCCTTGCCAATAACGAACAGTTTTACGGAACTGCTTTTGGCACGGGCGACCTGACAGTTTTTGGTTCCTTGAATAATTTGGAGATCACCGCCAATGCGAGCTCACAGCCTAACACGCGTATCTATATACCCATCGGAAGCACTCAAGGCCAGTTTCAGGAGGACTTTATCAACATCATCAATGTGCATGACACTGTTCAGGTTGCAGGGACGGAAGGTCTTCAGGATGGATTGGCAATCAATAATATGGTCATCAACTTAAACATGGATTTAAACCCAAATGCCTATGTAGAAATCCAAATAGATCCAAAAACTGGGGAAACCATCCAAGGAAGAGGCCGCGGTCAGCTCAATCTCAACGTAGATACCCAAGGAAATTTCAATATGTATGGCACCTATGAGATCGTGGATGCCTTATACAATTTTTCCCTGTACAACATTATCAACAAACGCTTTCAGATTGAACCGGGAGGAAGAATTTCATGGTTTGGAGACCCATATGAGGGAAACATGAACATCCGGGCCATCTATGAGGAAAATGTTTCCATGATCGGTTTGCACACCAACGCTAATGCCAGTGAATTTGAGACAGCGGAATTGAAAAGAAGGTATCCGGTGAAAGTAATTATGGACTTGGACGGACAGTTGCTATCCCCGGACATCTCCTTCGACTTTGACTTCTCTGCTTTTCCCGAAGGAACGGAACTTCAGACAACCATTTCAGCCTTTCAAAATCGGATTGCCAATGACGAGCAGGAAAAAAACCGGCAGGTGTTTTCTCTTATCATGCTGCGCAGGTTTTCTCCCGAGGGACAGTTTACCGGAGCAGGCATTGGATTTTCCAACCTCAGTCAGCTTATCTCTTCCCAGATTAACAACCTGATCGCCCAGGTAGATCAAAATCTTGAAATTGATTTTGACCTCACTTCGTTGGATGAGACAGCGCTGGAGACGTTTCAACTTCGAGTGGCTTATACCTTTTTTGACGGCAGGCTTAGGGTGGCCCGTGACGGTGGATTTACCGATTTGCAGGGCAATGCTGACTTCAATACCATCGCAGGAGACTGGCAGGCAGAATACCTGCTAACCGAGGACGGCAGATACCGGATGAGAGTATACAACCGGAATAATTTCAATACATTAACGGCCCTAAGCATCAATAACCGGGCTCCCAATACCTATGGTGTTTCCCTCTCCCAAAACCTATTATTCAGCTCCTTCCGCGAACTCTTTCAAAATTTCGGAAAAAGAGGCCGTATCATTTACCCCTATATGGATGATGACGAATCCTTACGCTATGATTTTGAGATAAAACTGGATAAAGTGGCTCCCGACCTCTTCCGACCTGACCCGCTGGAGGAAAGACCTGCCATCAATATCCTTGAAAAACCCTCAGAAACTCACGGTCTCTAAAACAATTTTTTAGCAGAATGATTACCTATACATGGAAAAAGTGACATTATTTTGGTTTCGTAGAGACCTACGGTTAGAAGACAACATGGGATTGTATTATGCATATACGCAGGACAGTAACGTGTTGCCGCTTTTTATTTTTGACACGGAAATCCTGGAAAAGCTTGAAGATGTGAGAGATGCTAGGGTGACTTTTATTCATGATCAAATAGTCCGCCTACATGAAGAATTAAAAGGTTTTGGCAGTTCGCTAGTAGTCAAAAAAGGAACTCCCATTGACGTATTTCGCCAACTTCTCGAAGATTATGAGATTCAGGCCGTATACACAAACAGGGATTATGAGCCCTACGCCAAAGAGCGGGATATAGCGGTGGGTGACTTGCTAAAATCCCATGAAATAGAACTTCTAGACTTCAAAGATCAGGTAATCTTCGAAAAGGATGAAATTACCACCGACGCCGGAGCATTTTATAAGGTATATACTCCCTACAGCAAACAGTGGTTGGCCAAATATGCATCACTTTCCTTTTCTCCGGTGACACTGGATAAGCGCAAAAATGCGTTTTTCCAAACTAAGCCCCTTCCAGTGCCGTCCCTGTCTGATTTGGGTTTTGAAAAAAGTGATCTTTATATGCCTCCCCTGCAAGTAGACAAATCGCTAATCCGGACATATGACAAAACCCGGAATTTCCCCGCATCCAATGGAACAAGTCGTTTGGGTATTCACCTGCGGTTTGGAACGATAAGTATCCGGATACTTGCCCAAGAAGCCTCCCAGCTGAACGACACTTATCTAAATGAATTGATATGGCGGGAATTCTACATGTGCATCCTATATCACAAGCCGGAGGTGGTGGATAATGCGTTCAAACCAGCGTACGACCGCATTCCCTGGAGAAACAATGCCGATGATTTTGAGCTATGGTGTGCCGGAAAAACCGGGTATCCCATGGTAGATGCCGGCATGCGGGAACTCAACGCCACCGGATACATGCACAACCGAGTCCGTATGGTCACCGCCAGCTTCCTGACCAAGCACCTGCTGATAGATTGGCGGTGGGGAGAAGCTTTTTTTGCGAAGAAGCTGTTGGATTTCGAGCTGGCATCCAACAATGGGGGCTGGCAATGGGCTGCAGGCACGGGAACGGATGCTCAACCTTATTTTCGGATTTTTAACCCAGAGTCCCAAATGGAAAAATTTGACAAAGAGAAAAAGTATATTAAAAAGTGGGTCCCTGAATACGGTACTTCCTCGTACCCAACACCTATGGTTGATCATAAATTTGCCCGGGAAAGAGCACTGGAAACCTACAAAAATGCCTTGGAAAGAACCTGAGACGGAGGGACTTGGAGACGGAGGGACGGAAGACCGGAGAAGGGAGACGGGAGAGACAGACTTATCAACCTATCGACTTATCAACCCATAAACCTATCAACTTAATTTGAGACGGAGGGACGAAGGGACTTAGAGAATGAGGGAAGAAGGGACTGCGTCTATCAACTTATCACATTTCTTCTAGACTGGGGGACGGATGACAAAAGACGGGGGAAGGGAGACGAGAGATAGACAGACTTATCAACCTATCGACTTATCAACCCATAAACCTATCAACTTAATTTGAGACCGAGGGACTTAGAGAATGAGAGACGAAGGGACGAAGAGAATGAGGGAGGGGAGACCGGAGACCGGAGACCGGAGATGGGAGAGGCAGACTTATCAACCTATCGACTTATCAACCCATAAACCTATCAACCCATCAACCATTCCCCCCCCAATATCGAAGATTCACTTAGGCTTACGACTTGACTAGGACACCCGAAATCATAAATCGTTAGGACATTTAGAACGTAATTCACTAAATTATTGTCTTCTTTACGTATTCTTCCGGGAATTCCGGGAATAAAGTCAGTAAAAACATGAATATAGGAGATAAGGTAAGACTGCTGCACGGCAAAGAAGAAGGTACCATAACAAAAATATCCAGCAGTGGCCAGGTAGAAATAGAGATTGAAGACGGATTCAGAATCCCAGCGCTAAAGTCAGAGGTGGTCGTAGTAAGCCAGGCAGAAAAGCAGTTTTTCGGAACTGCGGAGGAGAAGATTGCCGCTTGGACTCCCTCTGCGAAAAAAAGCGTAAAACCGGGGACGCAGGAGGGAATATTCTTGGCCTATGTGCCCTACAACGACCAAAACCACGGCGTATTTCTGATCAACCACACCAAGAGAGACATGGTTTATGCGGTATCTGAACTGTTTGGTGAAAACTCAAAAACATTGGGTGCCGGAGTAGCCTCAGCCAATTCCTACCATAAATTGGATGAGAAATCCATCCAGCAATTTGAAGGTTGGCCCCCACTTTTTTTTCAGATAATCCCCATCAATTCCAGAGTTGAAAAAACCATCTCACCATTTGAGCGGAAAGTAAAATTCAAGGCATCGTCCTTTTTCAGGAGCAAGAGAAACGCCCCTGTCTTGGACAAGGATGCCTATCTTTTTCAATTGGATACTCAGGTCAAAGACCTTGATGTAGGTCAACTAAACAGGGACCTGAATCCAGAGCAGGTTGATGCCAAACCTTTGACACGTCAGTTTACCCGCCCTGCGAAAGAAATTGACCTGCATATTGAGAAACTTAGTCCCACGTACGAGCTTCTGAGTAATACAGAAAAAATAAAACTTCAGCTGGAAGTATTTGAAAAAAATCTAAATTACGCCATCGCTAGCGGTATGGATGAGATCACATTTATACATGGCATTGGCAACGGGGTATTGCGTATGGAAATTCACCGCTATTTAAGTCAGTTAAATCACATCAAGTTCTTTAAAGATACCCATAAGAGTAATTTTGGGTATGGCGCTACCTTGGTGAAAATAAATGAGTAAACCATCATGTTAGAGAGAAAAGCCCCTACCCTGCTTCTTTTTGAACAACAACTTGATGCGGGCAAAACCTTGTTTGGAGAACTAGCCAAGAAAATTCGCTCCAAAAAAGCCATCCATTTGGAGGAAAAACTTTTCTTTTATCAACTCTTTCTCGAGCTAATTGGTAAAATTCACTTTGAAGAAAAGAAGCTTAGCCTAAAACTTTTTTCATCTTTTGACCAACTCTACCGAAATTTGAAACTAGTGCATCATGTCCGTATAATCAACGACTTGTACGAGAGCCAACGTATCAATCTCAATGAACCGCTTACAGACTATAAACAGGACTTGGATGAAGATAAAAAACGTGTCTACACCGAATTGTTTGACACGATCCTTTCTGCTCCAATCAAAATATGGGAAGACCTTTACTTATCCGTCTACCCGTTTGTCCGCGAACTTACTCCCTTTCAAGTAAACACCGCCACTACTCAGATCATTAACGAAGAGGTTGATTTTTCACACTTTGACGCTAAAAATGAGTTGGATCCGATTTCAATCAAGGATATCTATGAAGGTCTGAACAAGATAATCGCCATAGAAAACATTCGGACAAGCATGGGACTGAATCCCATATTCACCGATGCTGTCCACAAAAAAATCAATCTTTTAAGCCGTCAGTTGTATGATTGGTATCAGAACCATCTCTTTTTTCAGCATTTCAGCCACTTTCTCAGAGAAAAGGAAACCGTAGACAAAAAACACCTTCAACTGCTAAAGACAATAAAGAAAAACCACAAACGGCTAACCACAGATGTGGCAACCCAATCCGTTTATCTCTTTACCCAGGTACTGCATTAAGTGTTTTCCTAGAAACGCCCTCAATGACGTTACCCAGTTAAATTTTATCTAAAGCTTGGGAGATATCCTTTTTCAAATCCTCCACATCCTCGATACCCACGCTGAGTCGAATAAGAGAATCTGACAATCCGACCTTTTCACGTTCCGATTTGGGTATACTGGCGTGTGTCATACTGGCAGGATGTCCACAAAGGGATTCCACGCCACCAAGCGATTCCGCCAAGGAAAAATATTCCAAATTCTCCATTAATCTAAACGCGGACTCCTTCTGATCGGATTTCAAGGTGAATGAAATCATCCCTCCAAAATCCCTCATTTGACGCTTTGCCACATCGTGGTTGGGGTGGTCTTCAAAGCCGGGCCAATACACCTTAGCCACCTTGGGGTGATTTTTCAGATAGGCCGCAATGGTCTTTCCATTTTGACAATGCCTTTCCATTCGGATATGTAAAGTTTTGATTCCCCGCAGTACGAGAAAACAATCTTGAGGTCCCGGTACTGCCCCACATGCATTTTGCAAAAAGGCCAGCTCCTCCGCAAGTTTGGGGTCATTTACCACGATAGCCCCCATTACGACATCGGAATGTCCAGCCAGGTATTTGGTTACTGAATGCATGACAATATCCGCTCCCTGATCCAACGGGTTTTGCAAATAGGGGGTGGCGAAGGTATTGTCGACTGCCATCAAAACCTGATGCTTTTTTGCCAGGGCAGCCACGGCCACCACATCGATGATGTTCATCATGGGGTTGGTGGGAGTTTCTACCCAAATGAGTTTGGTGTTGGGTGAAATGAATTGCTCCAGCGTATCCGGGTTGGCCATCGACACAAATTGAAATTTAATCCCGTACTTTTCAAAAACTTTGGTAAAAAGCCGGTAAGTGCCTCCATAAAGATCATTGGTACTAATCACTTCATCTCCCGGATTCAGGAGTTTGAGGATGGCATCAATGGCTGCCAATCCCGACGCAAAGCACAACCCATACTTTCCATTCTCCAAAGCTGCCAAATTCTGTTGCAAAGCAGTCCTTGTCGGGTTGTGGGTTCTTGAATATTCATACCCCTGATGGTTGCCGGGTGATTTCTGCACATAGGTGGAGGTCTGAAAAATAGGGGTCATTATAGCTCCTGTCGAAGGATCCGGGGTAATTCCGGCATGGATGGTTTTGGTGCCAAATTTCATATTAATCAAAAATCTTAAGTTGATAATTGTTTAGTTTTTCGCTTCTGTTGGTCCACCTACACAAGAAACGTTCCCATTTAGAGAAGATGGTGTAAGACAAAGGCAAATTCACGGTTTTAGCTTAGATTTGCCAAATATGCGTAAAAAACCACCTATTTTCAAAAAACTAGCAGATATTTACCAAGAGAATCCCTCGTTCTATTGGGCAGTTTTGTGGGTAGCAATTATGCCTTCGATGGGATCAATCGTAAGCCTTCAGATTTTGTTTACAGGTGACCAAGACTGGATTTATCCCCAGCTGACGGGTATCGTTACCGTTGCGATATTCGTCTGTTTAGCGGGATTTATAATGGGGCTTGCCCTACTTCCCACCACACTGCTTTCGATTCTGACTGGATACATTTGGGGTTGGGATGCTTTTGGTTGGTTGGTAATGGCTTATTTATTGGCTACTTCGCTGGGGTATACTCTGGGTAAATTTCTTAGCCAACACCAATTGGATATTCTCCTGAAATATTACCCCAGGGCAAAAAAAATGGTTTTGGAAAAGCAGGAAAAGATTGGTTCCCTAATATTCTTTGTGCGACTGAGTCCGGTCATTCCTTTTGCATTCTCAAACGTACTCTTTGCTTTGCTGAAAACCGGTCTCTGGCGGGTATTGTGGTGGGGTATCTGGGGAATGCTACCCCGAACAATCCTTGCCTTCTATTCAGGTACCATTGCCGGGTCCCTCTACCAGGCCTTAATGGATAACGACAACTATGCGGAATGGATTACCTTTATTATTCTCCTGGCAGTGAGTATTTGGGGCATAGTGCGTTTCGTCAAGAAGGATAACAAAACTGAAGCTTAACAAATTGCTCTTTAAAGGTCTGAGTACCTTTTTCGCTCTACCGTATTTCTTTTCAAATCCACCTCAAAAAAGGTGTCGTAATCCGATTCGTCCAGCTCGTCATAGGGAGATCGATCTCCCCGGAAATAGTTGGCAATATGGTGAATGGTATTTGAATGCCCTACCACAACCACGTCTCCCGAACCCGATCGAATGGTTTTAATAAGGGCGTCATGATCCTGTGCGCTGTATTCCATTATTGGAACACGTAATGACTTTGCCAAAGGGGTGACTGTAGCCCGGGTACGAATGGTTGGCGTACTGTATATCGATTCAATGGATCTATGGCCGAGCGACATCGCCAGTCGATCAGCCCGTTCTTGACCTGCCTGCGTTAGTTCTGGATCGTCCCCCGTCATGATCTTTTCGGCGTGTCTGAAAAGAAAAAGCTTCCGCTCCGCTTCCCGCTGACAACCGGCCAAAACCAGGCATCCCATAGCGATAATTAGGAAAAAACTTAAAACACTCCTCATAGTGGTAACTAGTCTCGTTTAGTCATTTTTAAGTCGGGTCACTTTGTACCCTTCGTATTTGAGCAATTGGATCAATCCAAACTCCCCGCCCAAATGTCCCGCTCCAACAGCAAAGAAAACGGGGCCTTTTTTCATCAATTCACCCATTGGATCAATCCAGTTACGGTTGCGGTTATCCAGAAGTATATCCTGATAATCCCTGTACTCGGGGCTGTCGGCCACCATCTGTACCAACTGCCCAATATCTTCATCGTTGTAGGCTTCAATAAGCTGTTTAAACTCCTCCTTGCCCTTCTCCAAATTGCCGGCATACTCAAAGAAGCTTCTATACTGATCTTCCAGGGGAATTTGGTCAAACACGGAAAGTTGGTCATGGACTGATTCCAAGCCCTTTATTTCCATTTGATTGAACTTGGCAATCCGCATCAGTTCATTTTCATAAGACTTTGTCTCACATTCCAAGAGGTTGGGGTAGATTAACGACATCAGCATAAAGGGACGCATACTCTTCAGCATGCCTATATCCATGCCTGTCCGCTCCATCAGCAGGCCTCTAGTGCGTTCATATTCTTCATCAGTCAGGAAATCGGTGATCTTCTCGCCCCCAGCATTGTGCATTTTCGAAAGCATGGAGAGTGCCAATGAGGGGTCGTCCAAATCTACCTCAAGGACAAGTACCTTGGATTCCATTAATTTTTCCTCCACCTGCGTGCCCAGATGAAATTCCTCCTCACAGATCAGGTGTATGGTCCCAAAAAGGTAAGAAGGCCGGGAAAGTCCGTTTCCGGAAATTTGCCAAAAAACCCCTTCATCTTGAGCTTGGACCGTACTGCCAAGGAACATGCAAAATAAGCTAAGCCAAAAGGTTTTCTTCATGATTTATTGGTTACTGCCATTCTAACGAAAAACCTAGCCACTGAAGGTATTGTTCAAGTATTGATCTTTGGCTTTTATTTCTTCAAATTCCAAAAACTGCTCCCAAAAGGATTCTTCCGGCAATGCAGCTCTCAAAAACAACTTTTCTTTTTTGATCGGATGCTCAAACACAAGCTGAAACGCATGCAAGTTGATACTGGCATCCAAGTTTGGTTTTGGGAATCCGTATTTTATATCCCCCCTGATGGGACTACCCATTGACGCAAGCTGCACCCTGATTTGGTGGGGGCGCCCGCTGATTGGACGGACCTCCAAAAGCCAGTGGTCATTGAGTGTACCGAGCCGCTTATAGTTTAGTTCCGCTTTTTTTGAATCCGGGACTTCCCGGTCATGTGCGGTGACCACATTTTTTACCTCATCTTTCGTGAGCCAATGGGTAAGCTTTCCTTTTTCTTCTTTAGGCCTTTTTTTCACAATGGCCCAATAAACTTTATGGATATCCCGCTTTCTGAACAACTCGGTCATTCGCTCAAGCCCTTTGGATGTCCGGGCAAATATCACCAATCCGCTTACCGGCCTGTCCAGACGGTGGACGGGATGAAGGAAAACAGCCCCTGGTTTGTTGTATTTTCTAGCTATGTATTCCCTGCAGTAATCCGTCAGTGTCTTGTCCCCAGTCTTATCTCCCTGCACCAAGATGCCCGCCTTTTTGTTCACCACCAAAAGGTGGTTGTCTTCATATATTACATTAAACGGTTGTTTCATCTTTTGACAGTTTTAAATAGATAGGGTAAAGATAACGAAAAGGAATCTGCGATCTTAGCAGTTATTCCGAAGTAAACCGGAATTCGATTTCCGGAAAATTGTCCTGCACCATTTGCAGCCATGCTTTGGTTTCAGCCATGAAAACCAGTTTACCGTCTTTGTCGCGGGCAATGTGCCGCTGTTTGGAGCGTACAAATTCGTCTAGTTTTTTCCTGTCCTTACTATATATCCAACAGGCCTTGTATAAATTCATTGGCACAAAGTCGGCAGTGGCATTATATTCGTTTTTCAATCGAAACTGGATCACTTCAAACTGAAGCTGACCTACTGTCCCCACAACCTTTCGGGCACCGATCTCAAAAGTAAACATTTGTGCTACACCCTCTTCCATCAATTGCTGCAGGCCTTTTTCAAGTTGTTTTGTTTTCATGGCATCCTTGTTGACCACCTCCCTGAATATCTCAGGGGAAAAACTTGGGATACCTTTAAACTGTAAATCCTCCCCATCGGTCAGGGAGTCTCCGATTTTCAAGTTACCCGTATCGTATAGTCCCACTATATCCCCCGGAAACGCCTCGTCCACAATTTCCTTATCCTGTGCCATAAAGGATGTTACATTGGAGAATCGAAGGGGTTTTGTCCCCCTGACGTGGTTATAGGGTTTGTTACGCTCAAATTTGCCCGAACATATCCTCAAGAATGCGATCCTGTTGCGGTGCTTGGGATCCATATTGGCGTGGATTTTAAAAATAAACCCGCTAAAATGCTCTTCCTCCGGTCTTACTTCCCGCTGTTCTGTTTGCCGACTTTTAGGAGCTGGGGCAATCTTGATAAACGTATCCAGCATTTCCTGTATCCCAAAATTATTGACAGCTGACCCGAAAAAAACCGGGGCAACTTTACCCTCCAAATATTCCTTGGGGTCAAAATCCGGATAAACCCCTTCGATCAGTTCCACATCTTCCCGCAACTGATTGGCAAGCGTTGTTCCCACGTACTTTTCCAGCTCCGGATCACTAAGGTCTTGGATGACGATGCGGTCATCGCTCACCTTCCTCTGACTGGGAGTAAATAAATTTAATTGCTTGTCATAAAGATTATATACCCCCTTGAAGGATTTCCCCATGGAAATTGGCCAGGACAATGGCCTCACCTGAATGTTTAATTTCTCCTCCACTTCATCCAGAAGCTCATAAGGGTCCCGACCCTCCCTATCTAGCTTATTGATAAAGCAGATAACAGGGGTGTTACGCATCCGGCAAACCTCCATTAGCTTTTCAGTCTGAATTTCCACACCCTTAACGCAGTCTATGACCATGATCACCGAATCCACAGCCGTCAGCGTCCTATAGGTATCTTCGGCGAAATCCTGGTGACCGGGGGTATCTAGCAGGTTGATTTTTTGACCTTTGTATTCAAAACCCATCACTGATGTCGCCACGGAGATACCCCGTTGCTTTTCAATCTCCATCCAGTCGGACTTGGTGGCAGTATCAATCTTGTTCGATTTTACAGCACCTGCCGTTTTGATAGCTCCACCAAAGAGCAGCATTTTCTCCGTAAGGGTTGTTTTGCCCGCATCAGGGTGGGCGATGATGCCAAATGTTTTACGCTTTTGGATCTCTTGTATCAGACTCATGAATTAATGGAAATTATTTTCAGCGTGCAAAGGTACGGAAAATCAAGGAGAAAGAAAGGTCTGCGGAATGCTAGTTCTTATTTACCGGCGTCCTGAAATTATTCTGCCATAAGATATGGCCGAACGCTGTAAATGAACGACTTTGGTCTTCGGACTGTGAACATCAACCTTTACAGGCCTATTAAGAGGAAAAGCTCAAGAGGTGGACGACTTCGACCAGAGCGCAAAATTCTTTATTTCCTCAAACTCATTAAATCCATTTTACTCGTCCAGTAGTCGTAAACCTCACAGATTATCCCAGTTAGCATTATTTTTTGAGACGATCTGATCTGTTACCCCGTGTAGGACGATCCGAAACGTAGTCCCGCGTCCCAGCTCCGAGGCATTGACAAAAATCCTGCCTTTATGGTAGCCTTCTATGATTCGCTTGGCCAGTGTCAACCCCAAGCCCCAACCCCGCTGACGAGTTGTAAAACCGGGATTAAACACCCGTTTAAACATCCCCTTTTCCATTCCCTTACCCGTATCACTGATGTCCACAAAAACAAATTTCTCGCTTTCCTTAACGATATCTATCTGTATACTCCCCTGGCCTTTCATCGCATCTACGGCATTTTTACAGATGTTTTCAATTACCCATTCAAAAAGCGATTTATTGATCATAGCATCAATATTTTCGGCATGGGTGTTTAATTGTATTTCTACCTTACTGGAAATTCTCGGACGAAGGTAGGCGATCGTGTCCTCTATGACATGATAGACATTTTCGGCTTTGATTACGGGAGTGCTCCCGATATTGCTGAACCGCTCCGTAACCATGACCAGCTTCTTGACATCTTTGTCAAGTTCCATAATAACTTCCTTGTTTTCTTCCCAGACTGGGGAATTTTTGAAGTAGTCAATCCACGCCATCAGGGAAGCCAGCGGAGTTCCCAGCTGATGGGCAGTCTCTTTAGTCAGGCCTGCCCAAAGGCGGTTTTGCTCTGCAACCTTTGATTGGTTAAATAGCGCATAAGCCAGTACCCCGAATACCAAAATCACTGAAAGCTGTACGTAGGGGTAGTATTTCAGCCTGGTGAGCAGTTCCGAATTTTTGTAATAGATATAGTAATCTTCCGTCAGCTTGATGGGTTCATATACCGCTTTCATTTCGATAAGTTCGGCCCGCAACTGTTGTTGGGTTTCTTCCTCAGTACTATTTTTTTTGATAACAATGTTTCTATTTTCAATGGGATTTCCAGCCGCATCTGTCGTGATCACGGGAATAGACTTATTCTCCTGTATAATATCCTGAAATATGAAAGTCAGGTTTTCGGAATGGACTGACGCATACTCCAACGCGGAGGCATAGAGGTCAATCTGGCGCCGCTCCCTTTCTTTGAGCTCCTCCACCAAGGTATTTGTGTAATAAATAGATCCTACGCTGATAATAAGTGAAAACCCAAAAATGACCCACTTTACTCTCCCTCTGTTCTGATAAAAGTCCAACGTTGCCAGATCCTGAATTTTATGTTTCATTAATTTTGGGTTGGGTGATCAATAAATGATTTTTTATCAGCAAATGCTTCTGTCTCCAATGAAAATCTCACTTTAAAACCCCATTCATCATGAAGATATTGCTTGAGGTAGCGGGAAATTTATTCTTGGGATCGTCAGTTTTCCTTTATCCACCTCCAGAGTGTCTTGTAGTTGACTCTGGTCCCGTGCACCAAGATACCAATTTTGTAGATTTTTCCAGCAGACCAGGTAGTAAATAAAAACCCCACAACCAAAAGAGATATTGAAAGCACCAACTGGGAAAGCGGAACGCCAAAGCTTACTCTACCCATCATGGCAACCGGAGAGGTAAAAGGAACGATGGATAGCCAGTAGGAAACCTTACTGTTGGGGTCGTCCAGCACAAATATAAATAGCCCCATATATCCGATCAGCAAAGGGATGGTGACGGGAAACATGAATTGTTGTGCATCTGATGGACTGTCTACCGCTGCACCTATTGCTGCAAAGAATGCACCGTAAAGTAAATAGCCCCCAACGAAATAGATCAAAAACGAAATCACGAGGGATACAAAATCAATCCCCTGTATTAATTGGATCATATCGGGGAGGTCACTACCTTCCGACATCCACCCCATTCCCTCCGGATTTGCCTGTTCCATCAGCTCCTGCTGTGGCATTTTCATCCCGAAAAATCCCATAATCACCGAGGACACTACACTGATGAGTACAATCCAGATTAAAAACTGCGTCAAACCCACGGCCCCTATCCCGATGATTTTGCCCATCATAAGCTGAAAGGGTTTTAGTGAAGACACCAATATCTCCACAATCCGGCTGGACTTTTCCTCGATCACCCCCTGCATGATTTGGTTGCCATAAACGAAAATGAACGTGTAAATAAGAATGCCTGAAATAAACCCAATCGCATAGTTGATCACTGTGTTGGAGACGGCCTCATTACCCGTCTGCCCAAGGCGAATAGAGAGAACTGACACTTCGGTTTTTAATTTGTCCAACAATTCTCGGTCGATCCCTGAATTCAATAGTTTTATTTCTTCGATCTTAGCTTTAATTTCACTCTCCAATCCCGAGACTACCGACATCCCGGGGGTTTCTGCTGCGTAAAAGGTGATGCCTATAGGTTGGGCTAAGTTAAGCTTGGGAATATGCAAAAACCCGTATCGATTGCCCTTTTGGACCATTTCCTTGGCCTCGGCTACTGTCATGATGCCATAAGAAAAGACAAAAAGCTCGTTACTTTCCAGAAAAAATTCCTGATTTTCATCCACCACTTCAATAAACCTAGCGGAATCACCCCCTGTATCACTCATTCCTATCCATAAGAAAACTCCTAGGATAGATGGGAAAATCAAAGGTGTTAGGATAGTTGCGACAATAAAAGACCGCTTTTTAACGCGCGCCAAATATTCTCTTTTCACTACCAAAAAAATTTTATTCGGCATGGCTTTCGTTAATTTTTTGGATGAAAATCTCTTCGATGCTTGGGATAGATTCCTCAAAATGGAGTATCTCGCCATATTTCATCAAATCAATCAGGCAATCATTGGGACGCTGCCCGTCAAGGGAGATGGAGAAAGTAACATAGTCCTCCTCCTCAGAGAAGTCCCCCCATGCTGGAAGTACCAATCCGGGTAAAGGTCGAAGCCCAACTGCGAACCGATTGGTTTTTGCAGCCTTTTTAATCGCTTTCACCGGCCCGTCCAAAATTTTGCGTGAGCGGTTTATCATGGCAATATTGTCACAGAGTAGTTCCACCGATTCCATACGGTGAGTAGACAACATAATAGTCGTACCATTTCTTTTTAATTCCAGGATTTCGTTTTTGATGATTTCCGCATTCACGGGATCAAATCCTGAAAAGGGCTCATCCAAAATCAACAATTTAGGTTCATGAATTACGGTGGCTATAAACTGTACTTTTTGAGCCATACCTTTGGAGAGTTCTTCAACCTTCATGTTTTTCCAGGAAAGCAGATTGAGACGGTCCAGCCAGATATGGATTTTTGCTTTTGCTTCAGTGGATTTCAGGCCTTTAATCTGGGCAAAATACAGTAACTGATCATCTATCCGCATCCCTTTATACAGCCCCCTCTCTTCTGGAAGATATCCGATATTGCGGACATGGTTCATTTTGAGGGGTTCACCATTTATGAGAATTTCACCGGAATCCCGGTCAATTATTTGGTTTACAATTCGTATCAGCGTTGTTTTGCCGGCCCCGTTAGGTCCCAACAGACCAAACACCATTCCCTTTTCAACTTCCAAATCGAAGTCTTTGAGGGCCACATGGTTCCCATAGGTCTTATTTAATCCCTTAATGGATAAAATCTGCAAGTTTTTTTGTGTTAAAATTTTGGATGTCTTTGACGGCTCTTGATCAACATTATTTCAAAGATACAGATCCAACGGAAACATCAATCAAAAAAGTCATTAGATTTTTGGCATCTGGGGAATATCCTTTACTTACAAAGGATTTATCGTCCATTTCCTTCAAAAAAGGCGGAATAGATGTTTTGCACATCGCGTGATTTTTAATCTTTACAATGTAGGGATGCTTCGTTTCAGGCAATTTGATGTTGACCGACCCAGCACCTACTGTAGCTGAAATAATACTGGGCTGAGCCATAAGATCTGAAAAGGATAGATTTATCGTCCCATATTTCACATCCAAGAAAGTCTTGTGGGCATTGGAAAACTGCAAATCATCCGCATACAAGGACCCCATATTGATAACAACGCTCAAGGTATCCATATTGACAGTATTGGGGATTTTGCTCAAATACCCAAGTACAACGTCCGCTGAGGCTGTGCGGATCTTACAATTGGAAATAGGTAAGTGTGAGAAGTCAAGATTTGCCTTTCCAATCCCAAAATTGAGATTCAAGTCATATAAAAAATTAGCATCCAACCCCAGCTTCCAATGATGGTCAAAGTTTTCATCGCTATTTGAAAACAAACGATAGGAAAGACTTCTTCCCAGACTTTCAGATTCTACGTTTTTGTGATCCAAATAAGCAAAAAGGACCCCGTCTGTGATGTGGTGACTGAATGAAGGTAAAATATTGACTTTACCCAATTCTGCCGATGCATGAACCGGATTGCCGGAATGTTCCCTTCTTACATGGGTTATTCCCTTATAGCAGGAAAAATCCAGCGCAACCAGCCCGTAACCTTCTCTCTCTACGACTGTAAATTCCTTTGCAATTTGAGCACAAAGGTCCACATGTAAGGCTTGAGAATAAATTACCAGTAGTAAAAGGAACACTTTATTAAGCATACGCAATTCTTACGTTCCGAAAGAAAGAAAGGTTTTGGTAAAAAAAGATAAAGCCGGGAGATTTTCCCGGCTTAGCTCTTAAAAGAATTCTTTCACTTTGTCAAATATGCTTTTTTCCGATTTCCCAGGATTAGGATGGAAGTTCTCTGAATCTCTCAGGGATTCCAACATTTCCCGCTCTTCTTTATTTAGCTGTTTGGGTGTCCAAACGTTTACATGGATTAGCTGATCGCCTTTTCCATAACCGTTTAGTTCTTTAATCCCCTTACCTTTCAGACGTAATATTTTCCCACTCTGAGTACCGGGGTCGAGTTTGATTTTCACTTTCCCGTCTATGGTCGGCACTTCCAACGAAGAGCCCAAAGCCACATCAACAAAACTAACATAAAGGTCATATACCACATTGACACCGTCTCGGATCAACACCTCATCGGGAATCTCTTCGATGACGATCAACAAATCTCCAGGTATCCCACCCGGAATTTCGTTTCCTTTGCCGGACAGGCTTAGTTGCATATTGTCACCTACCCCACCTGGAATATTGATGGGGATAATTTCTTCCCGAATAATCAAGCCTTTGGCATCAGCTTCATGGGGCTTTTTGTCCACAATCTGTCCACTTCCAGAACATGAAGGACAGGTGCTGGCAGAGACCATCTGCCCAAGCATGGTATTTACCACTTTTTTAACCTGACCGGAACCATGGCAGGAACTACAGGTTTTGAAGGTGACTCCGTCCGCGATCATGTGTCGCTTCACTTTGATCTTCTTTTCCACGCCATTCGCCAATTCCTTCAATGTCAGCTTCAGCTTCACGCGAAGGTTGGTTCCTTTCTTTGTCCTGCGGGAACCGCCGCCACCGCCAAAAAATGACTCAAATCCACTGCCTCCAAATATGTCTCCGAACTGGGAGAAAATATCCTCCATGTTCATACCGCCGCCGCTATAGCTTCCGCCATTGACTCCCTGATGACCAAATTGGTCGTATCGTTGTCGCTTTTCGGGGTTACTCAACACTTCATAGGCCTCAGCTGCTTCTTTGAATTTTTCCTCCGCTTCTGGATTGTCGGGATTTTTATCCGGGTGATAAGTTATCGCCATCTTTCGATAGGCTTTTTTAATTTCCTCAGGACTTGCTCCTTTGGCTATATTTAATATTTCGTAATAATCTCGTTTTGCCATAACTATTAATTTCCTATTACCACTTTCGCATACCGGATTACCTTATCTCCAAGCAGGTAACCCCGCTCTATCACATCCACGATTTTCCCTTTAAGATCTTCGCTGGGCGCAGGTATCTGCGTAATGGCTTCATGCCTATCGGCATCAAAATTTTCACCTACCAATTCATCCATGGATTTTAGTCCTTTCGAGGCCAGTATTTTCACCATTTTATTGTAGATCAGTTGCCTACCCTCACTGGACTTTTCGCCATTATCTTTATCCTCAGCTTTAAATGCACGCTCAAAGTCATCCAAAACAAGGATCATTTCCTGAATGACATCTTCAGAGGCAGTTTTTATCAGGTCCAACCTTTCTTTGGCTGTCCTTCTTCGGTAGTTTTCAAATTCAGAATAAAGCCGCAGGTACTTTTCCTTGAGCTCCTTATTTTCGTTACCGAGTTTCTCTTCTATGGAAAGTGCCTTTTCTTCCGAATTGCTTTTACCTTCTATGTTGTCTTTCTCCTCGCCAGCATTTTCCTCATTGGCAGTTTGCGACGCATCGATCATTTCTTCTTGTTCTAAGTTTTCTTTCTCCTCCATAATTGTAAGTAGCTTATAAAAGTCTTTATTCTCGTATCAATTAATTTGCCACGATATAAATACCTGACATTCTGACATTATTCCTGCAAGGATTGCCAGATTAAATCCTTTAGGGCTGGCAGATTGTAGCCTGTGACTGACGATATAAATACCTGTGGTAGATCAGCCGGAATTTCCGCTTTCAATGCATCCATCAACTCCTCATCTAGTAAATCCGATTTTGAAACGGCCAGCAAGCGCTTTTTATCAAGCAGTTCGGGGTTAAATTTTCCCAATTCTTTAAGAAGAATCTCATATTGGGCTCCTATATGCTCTGCGTCCGCAGGAATCACAAACAATAAGATTGAATTACGTTCAATATGTCGAAGAAATCTAATTCCTAGGCCTTTTCCTTCTGAGGCCCCTTCAATGATTCCCGGTATATCCGCCATGACAAAGGACTTATCATCTCTATATCCCACCACCCCCAAATGAGGAACGAGTGTGGTAAAGGGATAATCTCCGATTTCGGGTTTTGCGGCAGATATGCTAGACAGCAGGGTTGATTTGCCAGCATTGGGGAAGCCTACCAAGCCTACATCCGCAAGTAATTTCAACTCAAGGATAATCCATTCTTCAATTCCATCCTCTCCGGGTTGCGCAAAATGGGGTGCTTGATTTGTGGCAGTCTTAAAGTGGTCATTTCCCAAACCACCACGTCCACCTCGAGTAAGAATAAATTCCTGACCGTCCTCTGTAATTTCACAGCGTACTTCCCCTGATTCCGCATCTTTGGCTACAGTTCCTATTGGGACGTCCAAAATCATATCCGAGCCATCTGAACCTGTTCGTCTACCTCCTTCTCCTCCCCGTCCTGCTTCTGCGATGACATGCTTTTTATACTTGAGGTGCAGAAGTGTCCACAATTGGGAATTCCCCCTAAGTATAATGTGTCCACCCCGACCTCCATCTCCCCCGTCGGGACCGCCCTTCGGAACATGCTTTTCCCGGCGGAAGTGGACAGATCCGGCACCCCCGGCACCTGATCGTGAACAAAACTTTACATAATCAATGAAATTGGACTCAGACACTGGAACTCCCTAATTAATTTAAATATTATTTTACGGTCGGAAGGGACAATTCAATTGGTCCACATTCCATAAAAACGAAATTGGCTAAGCCCTGAAGCTTAGCCAATTCATCATGCAAATTTACTGTTTATTTTTGACAATCAATACGAATCTATCACTTCACAAATGGAGGTAAATATTTCATCAATACTTCCCACACCTTGGATCTTTGTCAATTTGCCTTGGGATTCGTAGTAGGAAGCCACCGGAAGCGTTTCCTCCAAATATACTTTAATCCGAGTATTTATTTTGCTCTCATCTTGGTCATCCGACCTACCCGATGTTTTTCCCCGTTCTTTGATCCTGTTTTTCAGCTCTTCTTCAGGTACTTCTAAGGAAATCATGCCAGAAATAACCAATTCTTTCATTTCCAACAATTCATCCAATGCTTTGGCTTGAGCTACTGTTCGCGGAAAACCGTCAAAAATAAATCCCCTAGCTTCCTTGCTATCTTTAATCTTCTCATCTACCATGCCTATCACCACTTCATCTGGTACCAGCCGGCCCTCATCCATGAATTTCTGGGCAAGTTTACCCAAGTCTGTTCCCTCCCCCAAGTGTTTTCTAAACAAATCCCCGGTAGAAATATGATCTATCTTATATTTTTCGATCAATTTCTCACTTTGTGTTCCTTTCCCTGCGCCGGGAGGTCCAAACAAAACGATATTAAGCATAATAATTTCTTTAAAATTTTATTTATTAATCTTTAAGTTGAAATATTTCGGGTAAATTTCTACCAATCCCATCAAAATCCAGACCATAACCAACTACAAATTTGTCTTCTATGGAAAACCCAAGATATCTAATCTCCACGGGTTCGATCATGGCGTCTGGCTTGTGGAGCAAGGAGGCAACAGCTATACTTTTAGGCTCTTTTTGACGGATGAGTTCTTGGATGACTGCCATACTTCTACCTGTATCTACAATATCTTCCACCACGATTACATGTCTATCTTTAATTTCGTCACTCACTCCCAAATGCATCTCGACCTTACCTGTGGAAGAAATGCCTGAATACGAAGCGATTTTCATAAATGATATGTCAACAGGAAGATCGATCCTTTTCACCAAATCAGACAGGAACATAAAAGCCCCGTTAAGAACACCCAGCAAAACCGGAGGCTCGGCAGCATAATCTTTACAAATTTGTGACGCTATTCTGTCCACTGCTCCTTGTATCGTATGGGCATCTAAATAAGGTGTAAATGGCTTATTGTGTATGAATATCATCTAATTATGTAAAAATGCCTCAGGGCTCAGCTCGTGCAAATGTAATCAATAATGCTGGAATAAACGAAATTTGCAAATCATTAAAGTCTCTGCATCAAATAGCGGTACATCTGAACCATCGCTTCCAAGTCCTTCCACGAAACTCTTTCCCGGGGACTATGGACTCCGTCTTCCGCCGCCCCGATAAAACACCAATCAAGCGCAAAAGGTGATTGCTGTATTTCACGACCGTCGCTACTTCCGCTGCCTTCAACCTCTATTTGATAAGGAACCCCACTATTTTCGGCGTGGACCAAAATCCGGTTTATAAAAGTCCTGCGGGGAATATTCCTATCCCTAATAGAAATTACAACCCCATTATGGTGCCTTACACCCTCAGTAACCCAGGTTATGTCGGAAATCAACGCCTGCTTAATATCCCAACGGTCATAAATAAATTTCAAAAGCATTGGAATAGCCCCACCGCCATGCTCTTCGTACGTGGAAAAAACGATAAGACCATTTGCAAGCGTTTCGCATTGCTTGAGCGCATTGTAAATTCCAAGACGGTTATCCAAGTAGGCCCCCTGGATAAAATCCTTTCCAAAATCAATTTGCTGGGAATAAGATAGGATGGTTCCTGGAACAATCCCTCTTTTAAAATCGTGAAAAAGATTATCTTCCACAATTTTGGCACGGCAGGAGATAGGGCCGTAGGCATCCACCCCTTCCAGAAGGTCCCCATCCATCACATCTGGCCCACCAATAGGGACTAGTTGGTTTTCATACCGGGCCATAAAACCCACCGTATCCATATGTGCAAAAACGACAGTTCGAGGTTCTCCAAATACCAAAACAATATTTTCATGTAGATTTCCACCAAAAAAAATTTCGGGCGTAACCTTCCATGCCGTTTTCCGTTTCAAAACATAGTCAACAATGTAGGCCGATATTCGGGTTTCATCGCTGGAAACACTCTGAATTCTTAAAATTTCTTCCAATAATTTATAATCTGGCATAATATATGGTAAAGTTCCTTTCAAATTTCGGATTATAAATTTAATTTTGTAAAACAAAATCTAGATAAGTTTAGAGTTGTCATAAAATATCTTACATTTGTAACTGAAATTCTACATCGAAACAAATCTTATTCAATTAATCTAAATCTGAAAAGTGTAAAAAATTTTTTATCATGAAAAAATTAATACTATCAACACTTATGGCTGGCGCTTTGGTCATGGGAACTCAAGCGCAGGACGACTTCAACAAATGGTCAATAGACATTAATGGAGGATTTAACAAAGCTATGGCACCAATGACACCTGGGTATCATTCCCAAGTGATAGGTTTAGGCCATGGTGACTTAGGCGTCCGTTACATGTTCAATGAAAAGTTTGGAACTAAACTGGATTTTGGTTTAGGAAGTTTCTCAAATGCAGCAGACAATCCTGAATTTTCCACCAATTATTATCGACTTAATTTGCAAGGGGTCGCCAATTTAGGAAGGATTATGAACTGGGAAACGTTTACGCAAAGAGTTAATCTTTTGGGACATTTCGGCGCAGGTATTGGACAAGTTACCCCTCAGGAAAATGAGTGGGCCGACTTTAAAGACAATACTTATAATTTTATCGCAGGATTTACCGGCCAGGTAAAGCTAGGTGAAAGAGTATCATTAAACGGTGACATCAGTACTATTATCAATGGGCGACAAAACGTTGCGTTTGATGGAGCTTCATCCATTGGTATGGGAGACGCTGGCTATTATGGTGCTAACGCGGTTTGGTGGACTGGAACGTTGGGTCTTTCTTTCTATCTAGGAAGTAAATCTACCCATGCTGACTGGTACATCAGAGAAAACAAATATGCTACCAAAGAGGAGTTGGCTAATCAGATTGGAGAAATCAGAGATATGCTGAAAGATTCTGACGGAGACGGCGTTCCTGATTATTTGGATAAAGAGCCTAACACACCTGCTGGAGCGAGAGTTGATTCTCACGGTAGAACCCTCGATTCAGACGGAGATGGCATTCCTGATCACTTGGACAAATGTCCTTTCGTTCCAGGTCCTGCCTCACTTGACGGATGTCCTCCACCGGATACTGTTGAAGAAGTTGATTATTTGCTAAAAGCAATTAATGACGGATATGTGAATGTTTATTACGCATTCGACAGTGCAAAACCACTTGGATATTCCGCTTCTTCTATCAGTTATGTTGCTAATTTCTTGAAAAGAAATCCAGGAGTAAGTGTAGAACTTAAAGGATACGCAGATGAGTTGGGTCCAGAGGATTACAACATGAAATTGTCTGAAAGAAGAGCTAAAGCAGTTTATGATGTAATGGTTGCATCCGGAATTGATGCCTCTAGACTTTCTTACAAAGGATACGGCGAAGATACCAGCGTTGATAAGAGATCTGCGGATGCTCGTCAATTAGCTAGAAGAGTAAGCTTCGAAGTTAGATAAGATATAACATTATTAAAATTCAAAACCCGATCTTTACAGATCGGGTTTTTTTGTTTAATTTCGTGCATGTTTATCTTAAGCCAATCCAATTCCATCGCCTCACAATACCTTTCCGAACTTCGAGATATACATATACAACAAGATCGACTGAGGTTTAGGAAAAATTTAGAGCGGCTTGGGGAAATCATGGCCTATGAAATATCCAAGAACTTGGCGTATACCAGTCAAAAAATTGAAACTCCATTTATAGAGATCTCGGTCCCGCTAATCGAAAAGCAGCCAGTTATCATTTCTGTACTGCGTGCCGCAGTTCCATTTTTCCAAGGTGTATTGAATTTTTTTGACCATGCGGATTGTGGGTTTATCGGTGCATTCAGGAAAGACGGTGAAGGCAACGACCCCATAGAGATCGAACTAGGTTATATAGCAGCTCCCTCCATAGAAGGTCGCGAGGTAATTTTGGTTGATCCGATGCTTGCTACTGGAAAGTCATTTATAGAAAGTACGAGAAAATTGAGGAAATATGGAGTTCCAAAAAAAATCCATCTTCTTTCAGTGATTGCCTCTCCGGAAGGAATGCGGTATATTGAACAACACCTCGATTTACCCCATGAGATTTGGACATGTGCATTGGATGACAACCTCAACGACTTTTCATATATTATCCCTGGATTGGGAGATGCCGGTGACCTGGCCTTTGGACCAAAACTATAAATTTATTTAAATCAAAGATGACCTATTTATTGCTAATTACCGGTCTATTAATTCTGTTAATCGGCGGGAAAATTTTGGTGGACGGTGCTTCCGCAATTGCGGCCAGACTAGGCTTAAGTGCCGGGCTGATAGGACTGACTGTCGTTGCCTTTGGGACATCAGCACCAGAACTCTTGGTAAGCGTCACTGCAGCCCTCAAAGGAAGCAGTGATATAGCCATAGGGAACGTGGTCGGATCCAATATTTCAAACATCACTTTAGTGTTGGGAACAACCGCTCTGATCTACCCAATACTTATCACAAGACCGATCCTAAAGATGGATTATACGTTTACGCTGATCACATCTGTGGTTTTTCTCCTCTTATCCTGGAATGGAATAATCAGCTTGGCAGAGGGGATCTTACTTGTCTTGTTACTTGTTGGCGTAAATATGTACTTTTTTAAGAAAATCGAAAGAATAGAAATTGACACTGCCGAATCTTCCCAATTAAAATGGAAATCTCCAATAATTGCAGTTACGATGATTCTAGTTGGCATCGCCGGGTTGTATTTCGGTTCAGAATTGTTTGTGGATAACGGAGTTATAATTGCGGGAACCCATGGTATAAGCGAGCGGATTGTCGGAGTTACGGTAATTGCGATTGGGACAAGTCTCCCTGAATTGGCAACTTCGGTGATGGCAGCCCTCAAAAAAGAAACTGACATAGCCATCGGAAATATTCTAGGAAGCAACATCATGAATGTATTGTGCATTATAGGTATTACTGCAATTGTAAAACCCATAGATGTTTCTCCCCTATTTATCTATAATGATTATCTCTGGATGATTGGATTTACGTTGTTGATCTTTCCATTAATGCGGATCAATTGGCATATTTCTAGAATAAGCGGCGGTATTCTATTGTTAGGTTACGGCGTGTATCTTTATTTGCTATTATGATAGAGTATCTTGCCACTTTCTTCGGCATCTACTTATTGTGTCTTTTTAAGTTTATCGCCGGACCTGTATTGGGAGCGGCAGCGGGCTTTTCAGTCCTTGAAATTGAACTGGTCACCGTATCCGGCATGATGACATCGGTAATCGCCTTTACCTATTTGGGCGATTGGATCAAAAATACCTGGACAATCAAAATCCGAAAAAACCCTCGTCGATTTACTAAAAGAACTCGAAATATTATTAAAATCTGGCAAAAATTCGGCGTTTATGGTGTTGCTGCATTGACTCCAATTTTATTAACACCTATCGGAGGTACCGTCATTTTATCTTCTTTCGGGATTGACAAAACAAAAATAATCACTGTCATGCTGGTTAGTGGCCTTTTTTGGGCATTTGTATTTGCCATTTCCATTCGACATATTTTAGCCATTCCATTTTTTTCCAAGTTGTTGACGTTTTAAAAAAAAATCCTGACACATAATGGTCAGGATTTTGGCAATAATTCGATGTCGTGGAAAATAACATTTTGTTTCTCCAGCTATCAAATAGGATCGTTATTGAACATTCAAGACCTCTGCTGAAAATAAAACCGGCGTATATGGTCTGACCAAATCAATCTGCTCTCCTTTTTCGTACAAATCCTTCCGAACATCAGAAGGTATAATCTGGATAGAATTGTCATAAGCCGCAAAGGAATAAGCCAAGACTTCCACTTTAGCTTCTTTTCGAATTCCCTTTAAGCCATGCTCGAGAAAAGGTAGGTTTTCCTGTCTTCCCAAGGTCACGCTCGGTCTGTTAGTCGCACTAGACTCAAAGGTGGAAGTAGTCTCTCCCATGTGGAACAATTTGAAATCAAAACTAACTATATCAGTATTTGTGGTAAGGTCTTCATCCGCATCACCTTCATCCAAAATTCTTCTGTAGATACCATCCTGAATTTTCTCAAACCCTTCAAGTTCGTTTGCGTCTATATAATCGAGAATAAGTTGCTCTTCTCTTTCCTTTAACTCCGCTTCGGTATATTTTCGGGCAAATTTAATTCGCATAACCAAGTTTGAATTGGGCAAAATCAATTGCTGATATCCGTAGTTACCAAAAGCCAAATAAGATGGGGAATAGACCATCAACTCCTCCCCTAATCGGGAAAGTCCCGCAGAATATCCGATAACTGAAGGCCATATACCGTCTATAGATTGCTTAAAGATAATTGGCTCTTTTGTCTCGTCCAGATGGGACTTTATAAGCTGTCCATCTAAGGACTTAATTTCAAAATAAATCCCGATAAAATCATTATTTTGAAACTGAGATGCCTCGGGAATTTCCTGGATTTTTTCATAATAAAAGCCTGACTGTACCTTCGTCGCTTCGATTCCATTTGCGTCAATATAACGCTCCAAGGCAGTATTATCCCTTTCGATTATTCGGTCCAGGTCAGACTCGGTTTCCTGTAGACAACCTGTCATAATGGCAAGAATAAAAATGACACCTAGGTAATTTAACTTATTGTTCATCAGTAATAAATGGTTTTGAATATGTGTAGATAATTAAAATAAGACGGAATTTGAAGGAAACAAGTTTATTTCCCGACTTTGAAATTCATTCTCAGGTTCATTCCACCAATGGAGAATTGCTGGTTGGCAAAGGTAAGATTTCCTAGAGGTAACTTATAAAAGGGTTCCAAAGAAATGAACATCCCGTCGCTCAAATTGTATTCATATCCTATGGATAGATTTAACATTCCTCCTACATCCACGCTGTTCCCCCCTCCTTCAGGTGTATACACAGAGGTGTAGTTTTGTACCGACGGCGCAAAACTGAGGCCTAAATCCGAACTGGTAAAAAAGGAACTAGTCTGGAACGTCTCCGTAGCCTGCTGGTCTAGGTAAACCACGCTGGATAGTCCTGTAATCAGAAACAGGCCAGCGTTTTTTCGATCCAATACCCGGTACTTGAGGTTAACAGGGATATCTAAACTGGCAAAATTGAGCTGCATCTCAGAGCCAATAAAATTCGAACTAGTCATTATGCTTTTCGTGTCCATTTGTTGTCTGGAATTAGAATAGGATGCCATTTCCATCACCATATTGGGGGCGCGGTCAGGCACCATGCTTTGTCTGGCATAGTTTACTCCCACGTCTAGCTTTAACCTTCTTGTAAGCGAAAACTCAGACATAACACCAGCACCGAGATTCATGCCTCCCGTTGCATTTGAATTGGCCTGCGGGGAAACCATAACCCCCAGTTTAAGAGGGCCAGCACGTTCCTTTTTTGGAGTCACTGGCAAGATGCTTCCATTTTCAGCCAACCATTCGTTTACCTTATCCAACGCTTCGGATTGGTCCATAGGTGTGGTGGCTTGGGTGGCAGGATCCTTGGATGCCTTTTCCGATAAATTCTCCCCGATCGCTAATTCGGGTAGTTCCATTGGGATCTGCTGCACGTTTGCTGGATCCAACTGTTGTTGATTTAAAACCGGCGGTATCTCACCCCCAGACTTGGCCTCGTTCTTTGCCATTCCATCACGAGGTTGTTGCGGTGAAGATAAGCTCTCAGGAATATGTTCAATCTTTAGTTTTGATTTAGCAGGTGCTTTTTTATCCCGGAGAGCAATCGATGAATCCATCGAGTAAAGATCATCAGGAATTGTATCTGGCACAGGAATAGCTGGAACGTCGTTGGAAGCGGTATTTCCTGATTCCCAATTCATTCCAAGCGGGCTAAAAAACAACACCAATAATAGACTCGCGGCAATGCCGGTAGTAATATAAGGCCAATAGAGTTGCCAAACCGACTTTGTTGGTTTAAAATAAGCCGCCGACAGCTTTTCCCATTGTCTAGAATCAAAAGGCTCTTCATGATGGCTGAAGGAGTCCTTTATTTTCTCCACCAGCTTTTTATCGAACTGCTCCTTCATTCCTTGTATAATTTAATGCTGTTATTTTCTCTCTCAATTTCTCTTTGGCTCTAGCCAAATAGGTGCGGCAGGTACTGGAGGGAATTTGCAATGCTGCAGCGATCTCATCATGCTTATACCCTTCTATTTCGTACATGTTGAAGATAACCCGCAATACTTCGGGCAATTCCCTCAACATATTAAGTATGTCTTCCTTGGATAGTTCATCAATGACATTGGGGTGATACGTTTCAGCATCCACCCGGTCAATGTCTATAGCTCCCGAATGTTTGAGGTTTTTTCGGTAGTAATCTACCGAGGTGTTCACCAAAATTCTTCGTAACCAACCTTTGAATGAATCTTCATTGGCGACCTGATCTATTTTGTCAAATGCCTTCATGAAGCTATCATTTACGATCTCACATGCTTCTTCCCTATTTGCCGAATATCGCAGCGCAATACTCATGGCGTAGCCATAAAAGTGCTTGTAAAGCCTTTCAAGTGACCGGGGATCCCTGCTTTTTGCTTTTAGTATGAGATCTTTCTCCAACAGACTGCCGTTATTTAACTAGTTTTAGTAATGACGAGAAACATTTCGCAAACGCTACAAAAGTCGGCAATATTTTTTTCAGTCCAACGGAAAACCTGTCTTTATCGGGCTTCTGCGGGCCGAGGATGGTTTAAAAGCCCAAATTAGTTTACCTTCGTCTTTTGATAATTAGGAGAATCTGTTATTTTTAGTTTTTGTTCCATAACAATATGGACGAAAAAAGCGTTAAATTTCTGATCTTGAATGAGGAATAACATGAAATATATTACGGGACTGTTGCTGCTTTTGATCAGTAGTACGCCGCTTCTTGCCCAGCGGGGGGATGCGGGTAACTATGAATACGATAGAGAGGTACTTTTCGGAATCAACAAGAATACGAATGGTGGTCTTATTGGAGGCATAAGCCTTAAGATAGGGACTGCTATAGACGATAACCTATATCAGTTCTTTCAAGTAGAGTTGGTAAATGTAAAAAACCCGAAAGAAGTGAGGTATACCACTAACTTGGGCAACAGTTATATTTTCGGAAAATCAAATTATCTATATGCGATCCGTCCGCAATACGGAAGAGAGATTGTAATGTTCAAAAAAGCTCCCCATCAAGGGGTGCAGGTTTCTGCCTTGGCGGCCATTGGGCCTACGCTGGGACTGGTAGCCCCATATTACATTGAAGTGTACAGAAGCCGGACTGAAACGGTCAGGCAACAATATAATCCAGAAGTCCACCAAAGCAGGTTCGATGTATTGGGCCCAGGAAGGCTATTTGAGGGTATTGGAGAGTCTGAAATTGCCTTTGGCGCACATGCGAAGGCAGCTTTGGCATTTGAATTTGGCTTTTTCAAATCGAATGTAACCGGAGTGGAACTTGGTTACCTTTTCGAGGGTTTTAGTAAGGAAATAGAGCTTATGCCTACTACCGAAAATAGGCAGCTTTTTCATTCAGCTTACTTTACCCTATTTTATGGATTTAGAAGATAGGTTGGTTGGATAAAGCTTTTCTATAACCATAATCATTGCACCTGATTTAAACGCACATTATGATTGAATTACCTGTGATATCTGAGGAACGTACCAAGAGAAAAAAGCCGGATTGGCTTAGGGTAAAGCTTCCTATAGGTAAAGAGTATGCCAGTGTTAGAAAGTTGGTAGACGAACATAAACTACATACTATCTGTGAAAGTGGCAATTGCCCCAATATGGGCGAGTGTTGGGGAGCGGGAACCGCTACCTTTATGATTTTGGGAAATGTATGCACGAGGTCTTGTTCATTCTGCGCGGTAGCTACCGGCCGACCTCCTGAATATGACACCGATGAACCCCGGCGGGTAGCTGAGGCGATACAACTTATGAAAGTCAAGCATGCGGTGATTACCTCCGTCAATCGGGATGAGCTTAAAGACAAAGGAGCTGAAATCTGGTATCAAACTGTGGTGGAGACCAAGAGACTTTCTCCAGAAACGACAATTGAAACTTTGATCCCGGATGTGAAATCAAATTGGGAAGCTTTATACCGCATGATCAGCGCCGGACAGGAGGTAGTTTCCCACAACGTGGAAACTGTGGCCAGCCTTTATAGAAGGGTCCGTCCCCAGGCAAAATATCAACGGTCTTTGGAGCAAATAAAACTCACCAAAGCCTATGGCAAACGTACCAAGACTGGCATCATGCTGGGATTGGGTGAACAAAAGGAAGAAGTTCTCCAAGCTATGGACGACCTAGTAGCTCACGGATGTGATATATTAACCTTGGGCCAATATTTGCAACCGACAAAAAGGCATATCGAGGTGGCTGAGTTTATCCACCCAGATCAATTTGCTGCTTATCGTGAAGAAGGACTCAAACGAGGATTGAAATATGTCGAATCTGGTCCTCTTGTGCGTTCTTCATACCATGCAGAACGGCATGTGAATGTATAAAAATTCCCTTCCATAGTATTAAAAAACGAACGGTCTACAAAAATTTGTAGACCGTTCGTTTTAAATAAGAACCAAGTTGGCATTACATGTGCAGGGCGCGGTTATCCGTAGCTGCCAGACAAGCTTCCTTAAATACTTCTGTATAGGTAGGGTGAGCATGTGACATACGGGCAATATCTTCAGCAGAAGCTCTGAATTCCATAGCCACTACCGCTTCTGCGATTATATCGGCAGTGCGCGGTCCAATCATGTGAACCCCAAGAATTTCATCTGTTTTAGCGTCTGCCAGTACTTTTACAAGCCCATCTACATCCCCGGAAGCCCTTGCTCGGCCCGATGCCATAAATGGAAATTTACCGGTTTTAAATTCGATGCCTTTCTCCTTCAGTTGCTCTTCGGTATAACCAACCGCCGCCACTTCAGGCCAAGTGTAGACTACATTTGGAATTAACAGGTAGTTGATATGAGGCTTCTGGCCTACCAGCTGTTCGGCAACAAATACACCTTCCTCTTCAGCTTTGTGGGCTAACATAGCCCCTTTTACGACATCTCCTATAGCATAAATATTATCCGCAGTCGTTTTTAAGTGTTCGTCGACTTCGATCTGACCTCGGTCCGTTATTTTCACACCCGCCGCTTCAGCGTTAAGCCCTTCTGTATATGGTTTTCTACCAATGCTTACCAAAACATAATCCCCCTTCAGCTCTACCGTTTCTCCTTTACTATTTTCAGCTTTGACAGTGACTTCCTTACCTTTTCGGTCTACTGCAGACACTTTGTGTTTTAGATAAAAGTCAACACCCAATTTCTTCATGGACTTTTGAAGCTCCTTACCCATTGTTCTGTCCATAGTAGGAATTAGGGAATCCATAAACTCCACTACAGATACTTTCGCACCTATTCTGGCATATACGGAACCAAGTTCGAGTCCAATTACTCCACCTCCGATTACTATAAGATGTTTGGGGATTTCCGTCAAGTTAAGCGCCTCTGTGGACGTAATGACCCGCTCCTTGTCCAAAGTAATGAAAGGCAAACTAGATGGCTTGGAGCCTGTAGCTATAATAATTTGCTTTCCGGATATTTCCTTGTATGTGCCATCCTCTCCTGTAACCTTCACCGTCTTGGCATCGACAAAAGAACCCAGCCCTTGATGGACGTCAATTTTATTTTTTTTCATCAGGTATGCTATACCATCCACATTTTGCTTGACAACCTCGCCCTTCCTGCTAATCATCTGCTTCAGGTTGACTTTCAGATTCTTTAATTCTATACCGTGGGATTGAAAAGCGTGGGCTGCATTGTGATAATGCTCCGAGGAGTCCAATAGAGCCTTGGATGGGATACATCCTACATTAAGGCAAGTACCACCTAGGGTCGGGTACTTTTCGATAATGGCAGTTTTAAGGCCTAACTGTGCACCACGAATGGCAGCTACATAGCCTCCTGGACCAGATCCTATTACGATTAAGTCGTACATGAGTTACGGTTTTTTTATGGTTGAACCAGCCCACAAGCATCCGGTAAATGCACTGGTAACTGGTATATGTGTTAAAAAGCCCTCCAAGGAATTAACACCTGGAGGGCAAATCTAGTTTATATTTAAGATTTATATGCCAATCAACAGTCTTGCCGGATCCTCCAACAACTGCTTAACGCGTACAAGGAAGCTTACTGACTCCCTACCGTCAATAATTCGGTGATCATAGGATAGGGCTAAATACATCATCGGTAGAATTTTCACTTCACCATTGACCGCCATAGGTCTATCCACGATGTTGTGCATTCCCAAAATAGCAGACTGAGGAGCGTTGATAATAGGCGTGGACATCATAGATCCGAATATGCCCCCGTTGGTTAACGTAAAGGTACCCCCAGTCATCTCATCGATAGTTAGCTTTCCGTCCCGGGCCTTGATCGCAAGACGGACAACTTCCTTCTCAATTTCCGCAAAAGACATCTTTTCCGCATTTCTGATCACAGGCACAACCAATCCTTTTGGAGAAGATACAGCAATTGACACATCGCAAAAATCATTGTATATGATTTCATTGCCATCTATCTGCGCATTTACAGCAGGCCATTCCTGCAAGGCAATACATGTTGCTTTGGTAAAGAAGGACATAAATCCAAGATTTACGTTGTATTTGTCCTTAAACTGATCTTTATATTGCTTCCTAAGATCCATGATAGGCTTCATATTTACCTCATTGAAGGTGGTAAGCATGGCCGTTTCATTTTTGGCGGCTACCAGTCTACGGGCTATAGTCCTTCTTAAAGAAGTCATTTTTTCCCTCCGCTGATTGCGGTCTCCCTGCTTCACGGATGGAGTCGTATCCTTTACAACTGATTCTTCCTTTTTAGCAGGGGTTGCTTCCTTGGATGTTTTCTCTGCTTTCTCCGCATCTTCCTTAGTAATTCTGCCATCTTTACCGGTTCCATTTACTTGAGAAGTATTTATCCCTTTCTCTGCAAGAATTTTTGCAGCCGCCGGAGAAGCATGGCCCGTGGCGTAGGTTTCATTGGCAGAAATCTCCGCTTTGGAAGGAGCTGAGGATTGCTTTTCAGCTGATTTGTCGGCGGTACCAGGCCCCGAAACATCTATTTTACAAATAAGGCCACCTATTTCAAGGGTATCTCCTTCTTGGGCAACATGCCTTAATATTCCAGTAGCTTCGGCTGGCAATTCAAAAGTCGCTTTGTCGGAATCTACCTCTGCAATAATTTCGTCCAGCTCCACATGAGAACCATCTTCTTTCACCCAAGTAGCCAGCGTCACTTCGGTGATTGACTCTCCGACCGTAGGAACAACCATTTCCTTTGTTTCTCCAGTGGATGCCGGTTTTTCGGCCTCGGATTTTGAAGGTTCCTTCTCCGCGGCCGCTGATTTTGATGTAGATGCACTATCGGTACTTTCTTTAGCGTTGGTGTCAATTTCACAAATCACCGCGCCAATTTCCAACGTTTCTCCATTTTCAGCCTTCGTATGGAGAACGCCTGACGCTTCTGCCGCTAGTTCAAAAGTTGCTTTATCAGACTCCAGCTCACAGATGACCTCATCCATTTCTACATAGTCGCCGTCATTTTTAAACCATTGGCCAATGGTCACTTCTGTGATGGATTCCCCTACTGCGGGAACTTTGATTGCTATACTCATGTGTTAGTTACTTTTGGCTATGAACTAAAAAAGTTCGTTGTCCTATTGCTATTTATTACAGTTATGATTTTAGGAATTAATTTTCAACGCCATTTCCAAGATAGCCTTTTGTTCCGCTACATGGACTTTGTTGAAGCCTGTTGCCGGCGAGGCACTTGGTTTTCGCGCAATGACATCCATGACAACATCCTTAAAAAGGTTTCTGACCATGTAGGCCCAATAGCCCATATTTTCCGGCTCTTCCTGAACCCACACCACTTCAGCCTTTTCATATTGCTTTATTGCATTCAGCAACTGTTTTTTAGGAAGGGGGTGAAGTTGTTCTATACGGATGATGGCCACATCTTTTACCTTCTCTTTTTCTCTTAATTCATCCAGCTCATAAAAAATCTTCCCTGAGCAAAGGATTACCCGCTTGACGTCTTTTTTCTGAACGGTCTTATCCAAAATCACTTCACGAAACCTGCCAGAAGTGAATTCTTCAATCGGAGAGAAAACTTTTGGATGCCTCAGGAGGGATTTAGGTGACATCACCACACAAGGCTTTCGGAATTCCCAAGTCATCTGTCTTCGAATCATGTGGAAAAAGTTGGAAGGTTCGGTAATATTGGCTACCACAATATTGTATTCTGCCGACATTTGAAGGAATCTTTCCGGCCTGGCATTTGAATGCTCCGGGCCCTGGCCTTCGTAGCCGTGAGGCAACAGCATAACCAGCCCGTTCATCTTCTGCCATTTGGATTCTCCAGACGTAATAAACTGGTCAATCATGGTCTGTGCTCCGTTTGCAAAGTCTCCAAACTGGGCCTCCCATATCGTAAGCGCAGAGGGGTTGGCCATTGCATAACCGTATTCAAATCCCAATACAGCATATTCGGAAAGCAGGGAATTATAAATATAAAACTTGCCCTTACTATCCTTCAATTCCTTTAGGGAATTATAGGGCTTGTTTGACTGGGCATCATGGATCACTGCATGTCGGTGGGAAAAGGTGCCCCGCTGACAATCTTGACCAGTTAGTCTGACCGTTTTACCATCCATCAATAAAGACCCATAAGCAAGCAATTCCGCAGCTGCCCAGTTCAATGACCTGTTTTGGAAGAACATTTCCTTGCGCTGCTTCATCTGCGCTTCGATTTGTTTGATAGGCTTAAACCCCTTTGGAGTAATTGTAAGGGCTTCAGCCACTTTGTCTATCACCTCCTGTGAAATCGCCGTTTCCGGTGACTGGTCAAAATCTTCTGGGAGAGATCTCCTTAGTTCCAGCCAAGCTTTTTCAAAGGGGGAATATGTGTAAGGGAGGGGCTTTTCCTTTACCATATTCAACCTGTCCTGGAGAAGTTGCCTGAATTCCTTGTCCATTTGTTGGGCAAGTTCAGCATCCACATCACCTCTTTCCAAAAGTTTTTTATTATATATTTCCCTGGGATTAGGGTGCTTGGAGATGATGTTGTAGAGTTCCGGCTGGGTGAATTTCGGCTCGTCGGATTCGTTATGTCCATGACGGCGGTAACACACCATGTCTACAAAAATATCTTTATGGTACTTCTGACGGAATTCCACGGCTAGCTTGGCAGCAAATACCACCGCTTCCGGGTCATCTCCGTTTACGTGAATGACAGGAACATCGATAACTTTGGCGACGTCAGTACAATAGATAGAACTACGGGCATCATCAAAATCCGTGGTAAAACCTACTTGGTTGTTGATGACAAAATGAATGGTACCACCTGTGTGGTACCCTTTCAGGTTTGCCATCTGGGTGACTTCATAAACGATACCCTGACCGGCGACCGCAGCATCGCCATGAATCAAAACAGGAATCATCTTTCCGGCATCATTGGCATATTGATGATCGATTTTAGCTCGGACAAATCCCTCAACAACAGGATTCACGGCTTCCAGATGGGATGGGTTGGGAGCGAGCTTAAGAATCATCATTTTGTCATGAAAAGTAGGCACCTCACTGGAAAATCCCATGTGATACTTCACGTCGCCATCCCCCATGGTCAAATCAGGCTTCGCCGTTCCTTCAAATTCAGAGAAAATCTGTTCGTATGTTTTCCCCATTATATTGGCCAGAACATTTAACCTGCCCCGATGAGCCATTCCAATCATTACTTCCTCCACTCCCAAATCCGCGGCATTGGAAATCAATGCGTCCAAAAATGGAATGGTACTTTCTCCTCCTTCCAGAGAAAACCGCTTTTGCCCCAGATACTTTGTATGCAAAAAGTTTTCAAAAACTACCGCTTCATTCAACTTGCACAGAATCCGCTTCTTTTCCTCAGATGGGGGATCGAATACCAAGGCGTCTTTCTCAATTTTCACTCTCAGCCAATCCAGCATTTCAGGATCCCTAATATAGAGATACTCAAAACCCATAGAGCCTTCATAAATTTTCTTTAAGGCATCTATGATCCGTTGTAAGGTTGCTGTTCCAATTCCTATTTCATTTCCAGCCTGAAACTCCGTCGATAAATCACTTTTGGCAAGACCAAAATCTTCTAAATCTAACAGCGCCCTTCTATCTCTTCTCTTTCTTACTGGATTAGTGTCGGACCGTAGGTGTCCCCTCGACCTATAGGCATGAATCAATGCCCGCACCTTAATTTCTTTGGGCAACTCTTCCATATCCATGATGGAACCCTTAGTGGCTAAATTACCGTTTTCCGGTACTTGAGCTAAAGCCCCTCCGTTTTCATCCTCACCAAACTTGGTGATGGCAAAATCGAACCCGTCAAAAAAAGCCTTCCAGCTTGGGTCGATGGCGTCAGGATTGGATTTATAATCCACGTATAGCTCATCAATATAGGCTACGTGGGCATTGGAGATATATGAATATTTATCCATGGTTATTTTTTATTCCCTACAAAAGTAGAGAAATAAGTTATTCTTTAAAAACCGTCTATGCGAATATACAAATACATCTGATTATCATTGTATTTTAATTTTCGTTACCAAATATTATATTGAGTTAAATCGTTTTCATGTGGAATATTTCAAATTCGCAGTTGATTTTGGCAATAGGTTCGGAAAGAGGCTTTGAAATTTTTTTAAAAATAATTATTTATTTTTTAACACGTATTTATGGGGTATATGGGAATTTCAAGGGATCCGGATAATCGAATTTGAATCCAGTTTTCAAAAACAATGCTGGACTGATTTGTTTCCAGGAACTGAGAGATACGGATTCATAACTTTTTGGAGGAGGAAAACCCAAAGACTTTGCGTTTTCCTCATAAATCTCGATTTTTTTTGGATGGATTGGAGCCACTACATTGTAGGTGGCATTCCAAAGTGACTGAGATATAATCCATTCAATAGCCCTAACCGCATCATTTCTATAAACGTAGTTGGCAGGTGGATGCCCTGCTACATTTTCTTTTCCTGAAAAATATTTGCCAGGAATCCGATTGTCTCCCAATAGACCTCCAAAGCGGACAACTGTAAGGTCGTACGATTTATTTTCCCAAAGAATCTGTTCTGCCTGCCAGAGAGCAGGATTTCCGGTATTTGACAGGTTTAGCTCATCGGATTCATAGGCTTCTTGACCAAGATCGGGATATACTGAGGTAGCCGAAACATATATGATTTTGGAAACACCGGCATTGACAGCCAAGCTACGTATTTGTGTAATCTGTTCGGGATGAAAACTATCCGGATTGGTTCTCCTTGAGGGCGGAATATTGATATATAAAATATCTACATCAAATATTTCCTTTGTTTCCTCCCCTTCCGGCAAAGGATTGAACTGCAACAATTTGGCTGAAATACCGGATTCCTGTAGCCGTTGTTTTTTTTGGGTTTGTGTGGTCGTGCCCACAACGGAGTGTCCACTGTCACGAAGTTTGCGGGCTAAGGGCTCCCCAATCCAACCCAATCCCAAAATCCCTACAATTGGTTTCTTTTCAACCATAACTTGAGAATCACGTTTAAATTTTTAATTTAAGCTCAAAAAAAAAGGCTGAACACCTCAGCCTTGATTTATAGAATTTTTAGCTTTTTTTGGGCATGGTTCCGAAAACATAGTCCCAAATAGGAGTACTCACTCCAAATGCCACATCCGGATCTTTATAATGATGAATGGCATGGTTCACCCATAGCACCTTCAGGAAATTTTTAGGTGGTTGAAAAGCGTGTACAATATAATGCACTCCTAAATATCCCGCATACCCAAACAAAAAACCAGGAAGAAAATAAAACGAATAATCCCCCATCACAAAGTTAAAAGCAACATAGGCCACAAAGGCGTATAGTCCCGAAATAAAGGGCGGCATAGCGAGTCGATCCTTGTCTTTGGGGTAGTCATGATGCACACCGTGCATGGAATATTGAATCTTGTCCTTCACCTCGGAATCAGGCTCCATGTGGTAGAGATACCGATGCATTAGGTACTCAACGAAGGTGAATAACAAAAATCCGCCAAAAATCAATAAAACTGCCGTATAGCCTGAAATACTGGTGGCTGAGATGCCCATATAAAGAGCGTAAATACCTACGCCTATAAACATTGCAATGGGTATGCTAATGTGCGTCCTACTAATTTTTTCCAGTAACGGGTTAGCAAACATTTTAGCTGTCCCATTATTGTCCGGTCGATCTAATCTCCCTATTTTCTTCATTAGAAACTACTTATGGTTTTATTAAACAATCTACTGACCCCTTTTATAATGGGTCTTTTCGTTCAAAAAGAGCCCATTAATTAGCTAACAATTTTTAACAATTGCCATTTTAACGTAATAGGTACCACAAGTAGTTTCATTTTACCCCTAAATTAAAAGTGAAACCAGTTATTTTGCTAAGGCAGCAAAGGACGTTTCGATGGTCTTTTTATAAAAATCTTCGTAGAGGTATAAGATTTTTGATATATCAAATTCCTTCGCTCTTTCGAGTGCATTCTTTTTGAAAGTGGGGAGATTCTCATCTTTCAAGATATCCAGTGCCCGGGCAGTCATGGTAACCACATCTCCAATTTCGCACACATAGCCGGTTACGCCATCTATATTTAATTCAGGAATACCCCCGGCATTTGAAGAAAGCAGGGGAACCTCACAGGCCATTGCTTCCAATGCAGCCAACCCAAAACTTTCCTTTTCGGAAGGCATCAAGAACAAATCCGCCACTGAAAGTACTTCTTCTACAGCCTCGAGCTTCCCTAAAAATCGCACATCATCACAGGTCCCTAGCTGCCTGCAAAGCCTTTCCATCTTGTCCCTCTCAGGCCCATCACCCACTAAAAGTAATTTTGCAGGTATTACTTTCCTCACTTCATTAAATACACGAATCACATCATCCACCCTTTTTACTTTTCTGAAATTTGAAGTGTGGACTAACAGTTTCTCACCATTTGGGCAGATAGCCTGCTTAAAATGCTCTTTTTTCTGTTTTTTAAATCGCTCCAGATCAATGAAGTTTGGTATTACCTCAATGTGATTTTTAATATCGAAGTGGTTCAAAGTGTCTTTTTTTAAATCTTCAGACACAGCAGTCACTCCGTCAGATTTGTTGATACTGAAAGTAACAACAGGTTCATAACTTGGATCCTTTCCTACCAAGGTAATGTCTGTACCATGAAGCGTAGTCACCACGGGAATATGTATCCCCTGCTCCTTTAAAATCTGCTTGGCCATATATGCCGCAGAGGCATGGGGAATGGCATAATGCACGTGAAGCAAATCCAGTTGTTCAAATTTCACCACATTCACCATTTTACTTGCCAAAGCCAGTTCATAGGGAGCATGCTCAAAAAGTGGGTAACTTTTAATATCAACTTCGTGATAAAAAAGGTTTTCGTTGAATAAATCCAGCCGGGTCGGCTGACTATATGTAATAAAGTGGATCTTATATCCCTTTTTGGACAAGGCCTTTCCCAATTCAGTAGCCACCACGCCGCTACCACCAAATGTAGGATAACAAACGATCCCTATGTTCATGTTTTATGAGGTTATTTACGGACAAATATTAAGGATAACACCACCAGCACTCTGATTTGTTCAATTGGAAGCCAAAAGAATTACGTTTGCAAAGGATTTATAGATAATGTCGTGAATCTTCCCCCGAATTTTATCCTTAGTAATCAGATTATTGCCCGCAGACGGGTGAACCCGGTTGGAAAGAAAAATATAAACGAGTTGATTATCCGGATCAGCCCAAATGGCCGTACCAGTAAAACCAGTATGCCCAAAGGTGCTTGTTGGTGCTAATGTGCCAACGGCAGATCGTTTTGTCGGATCTGGATTTGGCCTGTCCCATCCCCAACCTCTGCGACTATGCTGGGATTGACCGGTCGTGAACGACTTTACCGTTTCCTCTGTCAATAAATTCACCTCGCCGTACTTGCCTCCTTGAAGCATCATTTGCATGATTACAGCCAAGTCATGAGCTGTGCCAAAAAGTCCGGCATGTCCCGCGACACCGCCATACATGGCAGCACCTTGATCATGGACATATCCGTGAACCAGTGTTTTTCTAAAAAGCAAGTCTTGTTCAGTAGGTGCAATATCTCCTCTTTCAACCCTGTCAAGCGGTCTGTATCCAAGTCGATAAATCCCCATTGGGGAATAAAAATTCTGCTCCAAAAACTCATTCATGGGCTGGCTTGTTTGCTGCTCAATCAGTCGTTGTAGTAAATACATGCCAATATCTGAATAGGTGTAGGAAAATCGGCCATTCCCTCTAGACCCTGACTTTTTGAGATTCGACTGCACCGTCCAATGCCACACACTATCTGGGAGCGAACGGTGAGCGAACATCCCGTCGGCTACCGGAATACTAAAAACATCATCTTGTGTACCGCTGTAAAACTCCTTCTTCCAGATATTACCTTCCATCGTCTTTGAAAAATGAGGTATATATCCCAACAATCCGGATTCATGGGTCATGATATCCTTAATAAGCAATTTACCCTTGTTGGTCACTTTCAGTTCAGGCAAATACGTTTCTATTGGCATATTCATATCAATCAATCCCCTTCCATGCATGAACATGATCACCTGAGTAGTTGCCATGACCTTAGTAAGGGACGCCAAATCATAGACAGTCTCGTTGTTAACTTGTCGGGTGTTGGAATAATCTAGATGCCCATATCCCTTCTCCATTACCACTTTCCCATTTTTGGCAACTAAAACTACTCCTCCGGGAAATGCTTTTTTAGCGATCGCATCGTCCATTACCCGGTCGATCTGTGATAACACTTCGCTATCCATGCCTTGGGATTCGGGCGAACTAAATGCTAACCTTTCCAATTGGACCGTCTCACAACCCATTCCCTGTGTAAGTGTTGCGCTGAGGCTGACCGGCAAGGTTCCTGTGGCTGATCTTGCACCAAAAAGTATCTGGGGAACAAGTTTCTCCGTGAATTCATTTTCTTCGTATGCCAATACAAGGCTTGGCAACTTTTCGAAATTCTTGGCTGCATAGGCATTTCCAAATACGACTGTAATGACTTGGTGTGTCTCACTAAGGCGGCTGATAAACCGAACGTCGTCGGGGCTTATTCCAAAGTTTTTCTTGGGATTATTGCTTACTCCCATCACCCCGACTACCACCGTATTGTATTGTTTGAGATTTTCTTCCATCCCACCGTAATTGTCCGACCCGCTTGACGACCGCAATGTATAGTGGGTGAACTTCCCGTATTTATCCAATTGTTCCTTAAACTCCTTACCCCTCTCCCCCAAGGTCAGTGAAGCCATTTTTCTGACATCTACATGTCTAAGGGGAAGGACTAAGTCCTCATTTTTGGCTACGGTGATGGAAGCAGCATACATTTGCTCAATAAGATCTCTCGTACCTAAAGTAGTTATTCTTTCAGTGATTCGGTGTGGCTCAATTTTGGACATTTTATCCAGTCCAGACCAATATTTAGCGCTTAAGATCTTCTTTATTTTTTCATCTATCTCTTCCCTGCTTATTTCTCCATTTTCAATGGCTTTCAGAATTAGCTCCTTTGATTTTGGAACGTTCTCCGAATAAAGCAACACATCATTTCCGGCCTTGAGTGCCAACAGGTCGACTTCCCCCGGGGGGTGTAGGCTGCTCACTCCTTTCATGTTCAATGCATCTGTAAAAATAAGACCTTTAAAGTCCATCTCTTCCTTCAGCAAATTAGTAACGACTTTGGGGGAAAGGGTGGTGGGCATGTTTCTCTCACTTCCCAAGCTGGGAACATGCAGGTGGGCCACCATCACACTCATTAGGCCTTCCTGGATCATTTGCCGGTATGGATATAGATCGATGTCCTTTATCCGCTCCTTGGAGTTGGTGATAACAGGCGTGGTGAGGTGAGAGTCCAAACTCGTATCGCCGTGACCAGGAAAGTGTTTTGCATTAGCCACAATGCCGTTGTCCTGCATCCCTTTCATATAAGCGATTGACTTGCGGCTGACCAACTCCTTTCCCTCTCCGAAAGCCCGGTAACCAATTACTGGATTGTCCGGATTGGAATTTACATCCACGACAGGTGCGAAATTGATATGCATGCCAAGCTCTTTGAATTGGCGGGCGATCTCCGACCCCATAGCATAGGTTAACTTCTCGTCTGGACCAGCCCCGATCGTCATCTGTTTTGGAAATAACAGCACACTGTCCAGTCTCATCCCCGGGCCCCATTCGGCATCCATAGCGATGAAGAGTGGTACAGTTGATTGTTCCTGATAGCGGTTTGTGAGGTGGGCTTGGCGCACTGGCCCTCCCTGAAAGAAAATCAATCCCCCCAGCTTTTGCTCTTGGATAAGCTTACTGATTTGATTTTCGTGGCGATGGTCCATATTGGAATAAGCTGCCACCATAAACAACTGTCCCAGTCTATCTTCGAATGTCATACTATTAAAAATGCTATCCACCCACGTCAATTGGGAGGACGGATTCTCGCTGATGAATGGGTCCCGATAGGCCGATGCAGGAACAAAGGAAGAAAGACCTATGCTACCGAGACAAACCATTGCAAAAATTACAGAACAAACTTTTTGGTACATGTGGGCGTTAAAATTTTATCTGACACAAATTAAACCTAAATTTGTAAGTCTAATACTCTTAAACCAAACATACAGAAATTCCTCAATTGAACCAACAACTAATTGTGTAAGCGGTTTAATTTTATTTATTAAAAGAGGACTTACTTAAAAATCCGTGGTAATATGCCAAGTTTGGCGTGGCAGTAATTGCATATTGAGAGTAACCTTTGAAGTTTAGGGCGAAGTATGTCCTTTAAAAGGGGGTCATTGCCTGAGGATCCAATCGTCCGGTAGATATTTAGTTTAATCCATGTGTCGGGTAATACGATAAACAACAACATTACAATATTATGAAATTCCCTTCCATATTCAGAGTCAGTCAACCTCAGCGGTTTAACATCGTTCCCAGGCATTACGATCCTGTAAAAGAAGAGATCGAAATGCGTACTTCTCAAATAAGAAAAGACCTTGAGAAAGATGGGGTTCTACCTTCCGAGGATGCGGAGGAAGCACTACGACTAGGCAGGGGGTCCTCCATTCGTGGGGCATTTACAAAAGGAAGCCCAATTAAACAAAAGCCAAGCAGCATATTTGAAAGTACGGGCGTCATACGCCTTATGATTATCGTTTTATTGATAGGCGGTTTTGGAGGTTATATTTACATAGGTCCAGATATCATTTATTATTTTATTTATTTAGGCTTGGGGATAGGATCTTTGGTAGTTCTTTTTAAGCTTAAAGGAAAAAGCTCCCAATGAACGATCTGATTCAGCTTCTCCCTGATGCCATTGCCAATCAAATCGCAGCAGGAGAAGTCGTCCAACGCCCGGCATCCGCTCTAAAAGAACTTTTGGAGAATGCCATTGACGCAGGCGCCACTGAAGTGCAGGTAGTGGTAAAGGAAGGGGGGAAGCAACTTATACAGGTGATAGACAATGGTGCTGGCATGTCACTCACAGATGCCCGCATGTCCTTTGAGCGGCATGCTACTTCCAAAATCAGACAATCGGATGATCTTTTTAGACTGCGGACCTTTGGGTTTAGAGGAGAAGCACTAGCCTCCATCGCTGCCGTGGCGCAAGTTGAAATGAAAACCAAACGGAGTTCTGATGAACTGGGTACACTGCTGTGTATCGAAGGATCCGAGGTGAAAAAGCAGGAGCCCATAGTGTGCCCCGAGGGGACATCCATATCCGTAAAAAACTTATTCTTCAACGTCCCGGCACGTAGAAATTTTCTTAAATCCAACGCAGTGGAAATGAGACATCTGGTCGAGGAGTTTCAGCGGGTTGCTCTCTCCTATCCGGAGGTGAGTTTTTCTTTCTATCAAAACGACATGCAGCTTTTCAAGCTAGGCCCGGGTAAATTGAGCAAGCGTATATTAGGACTGCTGGGCCAAGGCTACAAAGATCAACTGGTGGTCTGTCAGGAAGAAACTCCACTTTTGCGCATTCAAGGTTATATTGGGACACCCAATAGCGGTAAAAAGACTCGGGGAGATCAATACTTTTTTGTGAATCACCGATATATAAAAAGCAACTACCTGCATCATGCTGTAGTGAATGCATTCGAGGGACTAATGGCGCAAGACCAGCATCCCTTTTACGCTTTGTTTCTGGAGATAGACCCCATGCATATCGACATCAACGTGCACCCGACGAAAACGGAAATTAAATTTGATGACGAACGAACGGTATACGGGCTACTTCGCTCAGCGGTCAAACAGTCCTTGGGGGCCCACCACGTAGTACCTACCATTGACTTCAGCATGGATGTGAATTTCACTGAAACCTGGAAAAACGACTTGGGAAAAAAACAGGAAGTAAGTGCCGAAAATTCCTACAAAAACTTTCATTCCTCCGCATTCCGCAAACAGGATGTCAGTGGATGGGAACGGATCTTTGACGGCAAAAAAGAGGCCTTTTCGGAGGGGGAGGACAGATTCCTGGATGACCGGCGGAATGCAGCCAAGGAAACCATTACCTTCTCCAGCAAAGCCAGCCAGCCTATGCTTCCCGCTGAGCAATTCACAACCGAAAAAGAGGTATCAGGAAGCACTTTTCAAATAGAATCCCGATACATAGTCTCCCAAATGGCTTCCGGCGTACTGATTTTCGATCAACAAGCCGCCCACGAACGTATACTCTATGAGCGTTTTGTGCGGCAATTGCATCAGGCGAAAGCATCCTCACAACAATGCCTCTTTCCACAAACGGTAAACCTCAGTCCAGCAGATTACGTACTGGTGATGGACCTTCAAGAAGAGCTGGCTAATCTAGGGTTTTTGGTGAGCCCTTTTGGCAACCATACCTTGGTGATCGACGGAGTTCCCGCTGATATTAGCATAACCAATGAGAAGGCTCTTTTTGAATCCCTGCTAGAGCAGTTCAAGCATTTCAAATCAGAGCTTTCCCTAGATAAAAGGGAAAATTTGGCCCGCTCCCTTGCGAAAAAATCCGCTATCAAACGGGGGAGTTCCCTGAATAAGCAAGAAATGGAAAACTTGGTAGGACAACTGTTTTCCTGCCAAAACCCAAATTATAGCCCTACAGGGAACAAAACCTTTGTAAAATTGGATTTAACTAAAATAGATAGTTTTTTTACCCATTCATAACAAACCTTCTTCTATGTTCAGATCGCTTACACCCACCGTGAAAAACCTATTGATTATTACGGTTGGCATTCACTTTATCAGCGAGTTCTTCATGCCCCAATTGAAGTCATTGTTTGCGCTGTATCATATAGAGTCGCGTTTTTTTATGCCCTTTCAGTTTTTGACTTACATGTTCATGCATGCGGATTTTTGGCATCTGTTTAGCAATATGTTTGGACTGTTTATTTTCGGTCCGCTTTTGGAGCAATTTCTGGGACCTAAAAAGATAATCATACTTTGGATGGTATGTGGGATCGGATCAGGGATTCTATACAACGGATATAACATTTACAAAATCAATAAGCTTGACAATCATATAGAAGCATTTGTAGCGAACCCTGATCCGGAAATATTCAGGGAGTTCGTGTCAGACAACAGCCATCTATTTAACTCCGGTATATATGACTTGACTGAAGAATTCAGTAATAATCCCGACCGCACCGACCTTATTGAGCGTGCTAAAATGAATATGTTGGGTATACGTGACCGCATGGTCAACATTCCCATGGTAGGTGCATCCGGCGCTTTATTCGGGGTATTAATCGCATTTGGCATGTTATTTCCAAACACGCAGTTGTTCTTATTATTCCCACCTATGCCAATAAAGGCAAAATACCTTGTGTTGTTCTATGGACTATACACAGTATATAATATATTTGTAAGTAATCCTGCTGACAACGTTGCTCACTTTGCCCACCTGGCCGGTTTGGCTGTAGGTGCGGGGTTGGTGACGTATTGGAAGCAGGATAGAAAAAATTTCTACTAATATGTACGGAGGATTCTGGTTTAATCTCAAGCATGCTTTCGACCATAAAGACAACGGTCTTTATAAGATCATCGCTATAAACATTATTTTGTTTCTCTCCTTTATGGTGCTACGGGTGTTTTTGACACTTGGGGGGGGGGGAGAAGTATACCGATCGATCATTTCGTTCTTTATGATGCCAGCCCATATTCCGGCATTATTGACCAAACCCTGGACACTCTTCACCTATATGTTTCTGCATGAGGGGTTTTTGCATATTTTATTCAATATGCTTTTTCTGTATTGGTTTGGATTATTGGTCAACGAGTTTCTGGGAAGTAGGAAATTGGTGAATCTCTATATCCTGGGAGGCTTGGCAGGTGGGCTTTTTTATGTTATCATTTATAACCTCGCTCCATATTTCAGCAACGAGGTTGAACGATCACTAATGCTCGGGGCAAGTGCTGGTGTCTTTGCTGTTGTAGTGGCAGCTGCGACGTTAAGGCCTGATACAGAATTTCGACTCTTATTGCTTGGCCCTGTCAAGATTAAATATATTGCCATTTTTTATGTGCTGGTTGCTTTTGCAAATTCTACAGGAAGCAACGCTGGTGGCGAACTGGCCCACTTGGGGGGAGCGATTTTAGGTTATTACTATGTATTGCAGCTGAATAAAGGCAAGGATATTGGTATGCCCATTCAAGCCATTGGGGCATTTGTTAGAAATTTGTTCTCCAAAAAACCAAACGTTAAGGTGACCTATCGGAGACCCGGAACTGAGATGAAGAGTAAGCCAAGTTCTCCGTCTTCTTCCTCCTCCCACACCACTACTAGTACCCAAGAAGAAATCGATAAAATATTGGATAAAATCGCTGAAAAAGGCTACGACAATCTGAGCAAGGAAGAAAAAAGAAAGCTTTTTGACTTCAGCAATAAATAGTTTAAGCCTCTATAAACTTGTAATCCTCCAATCCCTTCTCAGTCAGATAGGGAACTAGTATGGATAGCACCAATTTACTGTAGTATTCCGGCTTAAAATTATCTTTACCAAAAACCATGTTGTTATGCGTCAGCCAAAAGTCTGACAAAATAATCATTTGATTTGCTAAGTTGTCGTATTGGCCTGATATCATTTCCCCCCGTACTAACCGCTCGTTTTCCAGACGTTGAAAGAGATGAAGCAACTGACTTTTTCTAAGGGAAATTAGTTCGTAGTACCTATCTTTGATTGGCTCAATATGCTCTATGATTTCATGGAGGTTTAAGAAAATAAACCGGTATTTTGTTTGAATCTTGTACGATTCCTTGGTGGAATTTAGGAGCTTGGCAAGTGAGGTATCGTCCGTATCAAGCCCTTCCGAAATACAGTCAGATTCTTCACACAATTGATAGAAAATATCTGCAACAAGTGCTTGTAATGAGCCGAACTCCTCTCTATATGAGGGCAGGGGTATGCCACTTTGCTGTATTAATTTTTCGCCCTCAGCCAACCGAAACCCATGTTCGTTGAAGCTAGATGTAGCGATGGAAATCATTTCCGCTTTATTCATTGTGTAATGGTCATTTTAAAAATTTTGACTAGACCTATATAATATAGGATTTTGGTCCACTTCATTCAGGTATCAATTCCAAGTCGTTTTTATTGGCTAGCTGTCCACAAGCAGCATCAATATCCTGCCCCCTGGATTTTCGAACTTTGGCAATGATGCCCTGACCCTCCATAATTCGCAAATACATGTCCACTTTTTCTGGATCGGCCTGTTGAAATTCCCCATCATCAATAGGGTTATACTGGATAAGATTTACTTTGGAAGGAATGATTTTGCAAAATTTGGCAAGTGCATGGGCATGGTGTTCGTCGTCATTGATGCCTTTCCAGATGACGTATTCATAGGTCACCTTGCGTCTTGTTTTGGCATACCAGTATCGGAGTGCCTCTGCCAAGTCTTCTACAGGATTCGTATCATTGATAGGCATGAGTCTGCTTCTAGTCTCATTGATTGCGGAATGGAGAGATACCGCCAAGTTGAACTTCACGTCATCATCCGCTAGCTTTTTGATCATTTTACACACTCCCACCGTAGATACTGTAATTCGCTTCGGCGACATTCCCAAGCCCTCCGGTGAAGTGATTTTCTCGATGGCTGCCAACACATTGGCATAGTTCAGTAGGGGTTCACCCATGCCCATAAATACGATATTAGTTAGAGGCCTGTCATGATATAAGCTTGCCTCCTCCATTATGGTAGCTACCTGATCGAATATTTCATCCGGATTTAGGTTTCGCATCCGCTTGAGCCTGGCTGTTGCACAGAAATTACAGTCCAAGCTGCATCCCACCTGCGAGGATACACAGGCAGTAATCCGCTTCGGCGTAGGGATAAGCACGGACTCAACAATATTTCCGTCAAATAACTTGACTGCATTTTTTATAGTCCCGTCACTACTCCGCTGTATTTGATCCACATGGACGTGATTGATGATAAAATGTTTTTCCAATAATTCCCTTGTAGCCTTGGAAATATTGGACATGTCAGAAAAATTTTTCAGGGTTTTGTTCCACAGCCAATCGTATACTTGCTTGGCCCGGAATTTTTTGTCTCCTATGGAAACAAAAAATTCCTCCAATTCCCGCAAGCTTAGCTTTCTAATGTCTCTCCTACTGCTTTCCTGATTCATCCTGCAAAGGTACGTATTACTTGTTAGGAATAATCAGCGAATAGTACAATTTTTCACAGCTAAGTGTTTATAGCTCAAAAGATAAGAGTTTTCGTGAGGCCGATGAGCTACAAAGAAAAGTTTCTGCTTTACGTATTGATAGGATTTTATCTATTTAAAGGGGTATCTATAAAGGAGAAAATTGTCGGAAATAGGGCAAAGACAACAAATAGATAATAGGCTGAAAGTAAAACCTGAAGAATCAATATACTCGTAGTGAAAACTTTCTAGAACATCATAACAAGTGGTTAGCTTGACATTCAATAAAGAGGGATTAGGTATGAAAAAATGTTACGATGCGATTAATTAATTCACAAGCACCCTTGAAAAAAAGCTAACTACTCTCCAATTTCTACCATATTAAAACCTTAGGCGATATTTCGGGCGCAGGCCATATTTCTACCATATTTCCTCCATATCCCCTAACCGCCGCACTCCGGTCTCAACATATATCTAATATCAATTAATATCCAATATCTAGCAATATCATTCCCCATATTTCAGGCGTAGGCCATATTTCAATTCCCCAATATCAAAAACGCTACTCGAAAATAACTTTTCACAACATCCCCTTCGCCTTAATCTCCAAGTATTTGTTGATGGCATTTACGGTCAGTTCCTCCGGAGGAGTCAGGATTGCCTGGATGCCCCGCTTTCCCAACTCCAAGACCATTTGCCGCTTTTCCACATCAAACTTCTGTGCTACAGTCTTGCGGTAAATGTCCGATAAATCTGCCGCTGGAGACTCTAGCAATTCCTGCATTTCGGTATTTTGAAAGATGACCACCACAAGTAGGTGCTTACGGGCCAATCCCTGCAGAAAGGGCAATTGCCTTCTTAATCCCCCCATATGTTCGAAATTGGTGAACAGAATTAGCAGACTCCGCTGCGGTACTTTCCTTTTGACGGTACCGTAGATTACGCCGAAATCGGTGTCATGAAACTGGGTGGCTATGGGATATAGGGCCTCGGATAATCCACGAAGTTGGGAGCGGCTATTACTTGCCGGCAAGGCCTGGTGGATGCCATTGGAAAAACTAATCATGCCTACCTTGTCCTTTTTCTTAAGGGCTAAGTTGGCAAATGCCAGGGAACTGTTGATGGCATAGTCCAGCAGGGTCATTCCAGAAAAAGGCATCTTCATGACCCGTCCCGTATCAATCAGTAGGTAAATTGGTTGAGATTTCTCTGTCTGAAATTGGTTAACCATCAGGTCGGACTGTTTGGCTGTTGCCTTCCAGTTGACAGCCCGTACATCATCACCCGCTACATAGTCTTTGATACGGTCAAACTCCATGGAGTGCCCAAGCCTTCTAATCCGCTTGACTCCATAAGAAAGGCTCTTCTTGTCCGAAGCTAAAAAGTCAAATTTTCTCATCTGTATAAAGGAGGGATACACCTTTACCGACTGCCCCTGATCAGAACTAAACCTCCTTCTTATCAATCCCAATTGGGAGCAAACATAGACATGTAGATACCCAAACACATAATTTCCCCGTTGAAGCGGCGTCACTTCATAGATTAGCTGCCGGGTGTCAAAGCTCTCCAGCCGTAGCTTTAGCAAAAAATCCCTCTTCTGAAACTGCGCAGGCAGTTCGTCGATAATTTCAAGATTTACCGGAAATCGATATCCACTTGTTACATGGATACTTACCGGGTTGGGATCACCGTTGGAAAGCTTATCCGGCAGGAATCTACTCGAAATAATTCCTTTTGACGAAGCAAACAACCACACCGCATCACCCAGAATCGCCAGCAACATTAGCCATAGGAGGATAACGCTAACGGGGTAGAGGAACGTCACCCAATAGGAAAGCATAAAAAGCAACCCGATCCCGGCTAACAAATAAAAAGGCCTAGGAGGAAGGTAAAGGCTCCTGAAAAAGCGGACCATACTCATCGCGGCACAGGTGTGGTCTGAATGACTGTATCAATGACCGATTCGGCCGTCATGCCCTCCATCTCCCGCTCCGGCGTAAGGATCAACCGATGACAAAGCACAGGTAACGCGGATTTTTTTACATCATCGGGAGTCACAAAATCCCTTCCCGCAATAGCCGCAAAAGCCTGGGACGCATGCATAATGGCCAAGGAAGCTCTCGGGGAACCTCCCAAAAACAAATGGGGATGATTTCTGGTCTTGATAACCAGTTCGGCAATATAGCGCATTATCTTTTCCTCCAGCAATACTTCTGCGGTCAGTTTGCGATAAGTAGCCAAGGATTCGGGGTTTAAGATTTGCCTAATTTTTGGTAACGGATCCTCCCCTTTTCGGTGGTGGTGGGATTTGAGGATAAGAACCTCTTCTTCCAAGGAAGGATAGGATACGTTGATCTTAAATAAAAATCGATCCAGTTGTGCCTCCGGCAAGGCGTAGGTGCCCTCCTGTTCGATGGGGTTTTGGGTAGCCAAAACCATAAAAGGGAAATCCATGCTCATCCGTTTTCCGTCAAGAGTAATTTGACGTTCCTCCATGACCTCAAATAGGGCCGACTGGGTTTTGGCGGGGGCACGGTTGATTTCATCTATAAGAACAATGTTTGAAAAAACAGGCCCTGGCCTAAACTCAAACTGACTACTTTGCCTGTTCAGTATTGACGTACCCAGCACATCGCTTGGCATCAGGTCGGGGGTAAATTGGATACGGCTATATCCGGTATCAAGTGTTCGGGCGAATAGCTTGGCAGTAATGGTCTTGGCAATGCCTGGAACTCCTTCTATCAAAACGTGGCCATTGGCCAAAAGAGCCACAATAAGCTGCTCTATAAAGGACTCCTGCCCTATAATAATAGCATTTAGCTCCGATTTTACTTGATCCACCGCTTCTTTCAGCTCATGCAAGGGCAGGCGGGATTGGAAGTCGTCCCCTTCATTCATTGGCTGGCTTTCTTCCCTGTCATTTTGGGGATCTTCATGTTGTGCTGTCATGGCGCTGTGTATAGTTGGTTACAAGTTGATTTAATCGGATAAGTTCTTTTGGTGTAACAGTCTTGCTTTTTAGCAGTTCTTCTATAAAATCAACGGCCTCCTCAGTCGCATTTAAGGTCTCTCCATATTTTTCAGAAAGCCGTCTGCGCCACTCTGAATCCCGGTGCTCCGTGCCTATGTGGTGAGTTCTTCGAAGGTATTCAAAGAGGTAATTGATTTGATGAGTGGCCAAGGCCTTGTGGTCACCTTTGGCTAGGTACATGGATGCCAGGGTATCAACAAAGGCAAGTGACTGGTTTTTTGGGGGAAGGATGACAGGAATTGCCGCTTGCCGGCGTTTGCCTACAAACAACACCCAGAGTACAACCATTGCCAAAAGTATGTAGTAGGCCATCTTCAACGACCGGGTGCCTAGAAGCACGTAAAGGGGAGAACTGTAAAAAGACTTCCCCACCTTGTAGTAACTGTCAACATACAGCGGATTATCATCGGGAAGATAGGCAAGGACACCGCGCATATAGGCGAAGTTGTCATCTTTTAACAGAAAGTAATTGGTAAAAATAGCCGGAAAGGTATGTAAAAAAATCCTACCTTCTCCCATTTCCACAGAGACGAAATTAATATCGGCTTCACTCCAATCTGGCAATTGGTCCGACGACACCTTAGCTCCCCTGCCAAGTACTTGAGGGGACCAAATGCTTTTCATTTCGGTAAAAGCGACAAGCGGTTCTTCCCTGTCGTATTGAATCGGTATTTGTGGATTTAGGTGGGGATTGATCAAGTCCAGATAGAGGGAACTCGCTGCTATATCATATTCCAATCGCCTTTCAATGATTAGGCCCAAAGTATCAAGAAGAAATTCATCCAACTCACTGGCGGCCATAAACAGCGTATTTCCTTCAGCCACCCAATCCATAAGCTGATGGGTAGTGGTGGCATTCCAGGTAAGGCTTCTGTTAAATAGGAAGTAGGTACCCTTTATTGTAGAATCCCGCATAAATTCAAACACCGGTATGTTTACCTCCACAAACCGCTCCTCGCCGGCCCAAGCTTGAAGGGCTTCATGGAAAACCATGGATCCCCGGGGTATATTATCCGATTTATAAAAACTATCGTTCCAATTTACCGGAGGATCGGAGAAGGATTCAAAGAAAAAAATAGCAGTGACAATGATCAGTAATCCAGCGGCTAGCAATACCTGTCCTTTTTTCATAGCAATGCTTTTAGCCGTTCAAAGGATTGTACCGTTCGGGAGAAAAGCAATTCATCCACTTCGAATTTTCCGTACCAGATAGAATCATAGGCCAGGGTAACCCGGGCAAAAGTATCCTTCAGGTTTCCATTGGGAATTTCCCGCATGTAATCTGCATTCGTCTTCTGGTCCTGCCAGGTGATCAGCCCTTTTTGGGTCAGCAACTGTAGGGTTTGAAGGTAATAATACCGTATCGCCAAGGGGTAGTTTCCAGCAGTTATGGCTTGTTCTATAAGTTGACCTATAGCAGTATGGTGTATGATGTCTTCCTCAGCAAGCATGCGGACTTGACTGTTTTGCATGGCTCCTCTACCAGAAACGTCCCGTTCCAAGTTGGCTAGAATCCATACCAATACGGCCAGCATTCCCGCCACCGCTATATAAGGAAGGATCCGTATCATCCAAGCTATCAATCCAGTGGCTTCTTCACCAGCCAAGATCCAAGCCCAAAATTTATCCCAAATTTTCTCCGGCCATCGTCTGATTCTATTCCAGAATGATTCGTCAGCAATTTCCTCGTAATAAGCGAATGCCGGGTCATTTTTAAATTTCTCTATGGAAAAACTGTCGAAAACAACTTGTTCCCTCGGTGCCAAGTCCCAGTGCTCCTCTCCCAAAGAAGTTGCTCCTTGGGCGCATAAATCAAGAGATAATAGGCCTAAGCATGCCCAGGCCAAACTAAGTATGATCTTATATTTCCTCTTTTCCAAGATGTTTGATTTGTTCCAATAAGCCTGTACTTCCCTTTTTTTCGTCAAGGTCGAAGTAAATCAATGCCAAGGCTATAATAAATACTATATACAACAGATAGGTGAGAGCAGCAGACACCATGGTCAATACGGCAGCAACAATATCGACCCCCCCTGCTGAAGCAGAGACTTCCTCCGCCACACCAAATCCCCTCAACATCCCGTAAACAAAAACAGGCAGTTGGAAGGCAAAGGAAATGATTCCAAAAACAATACTTACACCTAAGAGTGTACCGAAAGTCACCCACCATTCTCCCTTTACCAGCTGAAATCCCCTGGAAATCGCCGCTTTGATGGATTTATTTTCCATCACAAGTGCCACATAGCCCACAATCAGTGGAACATAGATAAATATCCCGGGCAAGATGAGCAATATCATTCCCAACGCCACCAAAATCACCATCACAACAACATATCCCAATAAGGATAGTGCTACATTTCTCCCTTGAATAATTACAGTCGGCTGATCAATTTCCCTTGTATTGTTGGCGTATGCTTTGACAAAGTTCAATACGATACCAACCATCAACACCATGTAAACTACGGATGCAACCATTATTAAAAAATAAGTCAGGCCAAAAGGAGTAATATCCGGATCTGGGGAAAAATTGATAGGGGTGTAAGCGGCTTGAATGCCGCTTAGCAATATTAGAATGATGAATGGGATTAATAGGCCCTTGATAAAAAGGGACTTCAATGCCTCAAAATTACTTCTTGCGAATTTAAAACTATCTGAAATAATTGCACTAATGCTTCTTTCAGCTTTAAGTTGAATGTGTTGGTTTTCCATGAGAATGTTTGCGGTTTAAATGATATGGATAAAAAACAAAATAAAACAAAATCAACCCTAAAGAACCCAATATTATAACCCAGGCCAAAACTACCGGCATCTGGGTTTGCCGGGTAACGAATCCTTCCAAAAACCCCGCAAGGATAAAAAAAGGAACCGTACTCAACATGATCTTCGCCCCATCCATCACCCCACGCTTAAAGGACTGCAACCGGGGGTAGCTCCTTGGAAACAAAATGGAGTTCCCTACCACGAGCCCTGCACAGCCGGCAATGATGATGACGGATATTTCTATAGTTCCGTGAATCCAAATCGTACGGAATGATTCCCAAAATAGATCCTTATCGGCAAAGAAATACTGAAAAGAACCCAACATCACGCCGTTTTTCATTAAGACATAGAGAGTTCCTATTCCGAGCAACATTCCCATGGCAAATGCCGTGATTGCCACCCGGATATTGTTTATGGTAATCCCAAGAAACATCTCAATGGATCCGGAACTTTTATAAATGGCCATGGGATCTCCCTGATCTATATTTTGCAACGTTTGGTTGACATACTCATCTCCCAAAATGCTTCGGACAAAAGCCGCATCTGTCGCTGCACTGAACGCACCAATAGCGGAAAATACAACAAACACCAAAAAGGCAACTGCCAGAACACCCCTGTATTGATGAAACATCAACGGAAAGTCAGTGATGAAAAAAGAAAACCACTGTCTAGAAGCATTTTTCTTGGTTTTATATAATAGCAGGTGAGATTGCGTAGCCAATTGGTTGAGGTATGCGGAGGTATTGCTTTGGGGGTAAAAGGTTCTGGCATAACTGAGGTGGTCCGTCACTTCCAAATATAAATCTGCCAGTTCATCCGGAGAAATATTTATTTTATGTTGCAGCACATTTTCAAATGCTAACCATTTATCTTTATTTGCCTTTATAAATGCTGCCTCTCGCATAGGTACCAAAAAGTTTTTTATCAAATAAAGAAATAAATGGATAATTTTCAAATAGAAACGGCACAAAATATCCGAATTCAGCAAACAATTGCCGGAGTTGGCGACCGAATCCTTGCCTACTTCATAGATATAGTTGTTCAAGTCGCCTATATCCTAATTTTATTAATAGGCATGGGAAACATGAATCCATCTGGAGGCAACGAAATGTGGGTGATTTACATGATTCTCGCCGTGCCGTTGTTGTTGTATTTTTTTCTTTTCGAAACCTTTATGAATGGCCGTACCCCCGGAAAAGCCGCCATGCAGCTACGTGTCGTCAAGTTGGACGGATCCAAACCCGACATGTTTACTTTTTTTATACGTTGGGTACTTCGACTGATTGACATTTCCCTCACATCCGGCGGAATAGCCGTCTTAGTGATCTTGGTCGGCGGCAAAGGTCAGCGCCTGGGGGATATGGCTGCGGGTACTACCGTAATAAGCGAGAAAAACAACCCAACTCTAGGCACAAGCCTCATGGTCTCCTTACCGGAAAATTACTCCCCGCGCTACCCACAGGTAACCCAGCTTACGGATGCCCAAATTCAGCAGATAAAAACCATTTTGGACAAGGCACTGGTAAAAAGGGAGTTCCAAGTGATTAAAAAGCTTGCTGAACAAACCTCCTCTCTTCTTGCAGTGACCCATGAACAACGATCCTTGGAGTTTCTTCAGCAGATTATTACTGATTATGCTTTTTATACCCAACAATAAATAAGTAGCTCAATAAACCAAATTTTAACTTAATCAAAAAATTTCGTACATTCCTGACCGCTGAGAAACGTGCGGAAAGTGATTACCAATCTAGATTAAGGGGAATTCGTCTATCTCAATGACTGACAAAACGGCTGGATTTATGTCTTAACCTGTTCGTATTCGGACGTTTTTTCAGGGTAATTCAAATTTTGAAATTTGGTAACATATTTGTTTTAATGGGTAAAACAGGCGATAATACTGAACTGATCTTCAAACAAACTCATCAAAGGCATGGATTTCAAACAATTCACCATAAAATCACAGGAAGCTGTACAAAAAGCATTGGAGCTTTGTACGGCCGAACAGCAACAGGTACTTGAGCCAGCTCACCTGCTCAAAGCTATCCTACTCGAAGATGAAAATGTCACCGGTTTTATCCTAAAAAAACTAAGCATCAACCCCAATCTGATTCAACAAAAGCTTGAAGAAATCATTAAAAGGTTTCCCAAAGTATCAGGTCAACAACAACCCTATCTATCCAATACCACCAACCAAGTATTTCAAAAGGCAAAAGACTACCTGAAATCCTTTGGTGATGAATATGTGGCGGTAGAGCACCTGCTTCTAGCTATACTTGCTGGTTCAGAGGCTGCCGCAGGTCTATTAAAAGATCAAGGGGTAAATGAAAAAGCATTAACCGAGGCAATAAAAGAACTTAGACAAGGAAATAAAGTGACAGATCCAAACGCAGAATCCAAATACAGGTCTTTGGAAAAATACTCCAAAAACCTAAATGAACTGGCCAAGAAGGGCAAAATCGATCCTGTGATAGGAAGGGATGAGGAGATCCGCAGGGTACTGCAGATTCTTGCCAGAAGGACAAAAAACAACCCCATCCTATTGGGAGAGCCCGGTGTGGGAAAGACTGCGATCGTAGAAGGCCTTGCCCAACGCATCGTAAGCGGAGACGTGCCTGAAAACTTGAAGAGTAAAACTATAATTTCCTTGGACATGGGATTGTTGGTGGCCGGTGCCAAATACAAGGGGGAGTTTGAGGAAAGGTTGAAATCAGTCATCAAGGAAGTGACGGACTCGGAAGGTCAGATCATCCTCTTTATTGACGAAATTCATACCCTGATCGGTGCCGGAGGTGGTGGCGAAGGTGCGATGGATGCGGCCAACTTACTGAAGCCGGCACTTGCTCGGGGTGAATTACACGCCATCGGAGCGACCACTCTCAAGGAATATCAAAAATACATCGAAAAAGACAAGGCACTAGAGCGTAGGTTTCAGCAGGTGATCGTGGACGAACCCGATGCGGCAGATGCCATTTCAATCCTTCGGGGTATCAAGGACAAATATGAACTCCACCACGGGGTACGCATAAAGGATGACGCGGTTATTGCCGCTGTGGAGCTTTCCCAACGGTATATTTCCGACCGCTACCTCCCCGACAAAGCTATTGACCTGATGGATGAGGCAGCTGCGAAAATTCGGATGGAGATCGACTCCCTTCCACAGGAACTTGACGAGCTCAACCGCCGCGTAATGCAGTTGGAAATTGAGAGGGAAGCGATCCGAAGAGAAAAAAACAAGGACAAGGAAACCGTACTTAGCAAAGAAATCGCTGACCTATCCGAAAAAAGACAAACCGTAAAAGCCAAATGGGAAAGTGAAAAAGCCGTTATACAGGGTATTCAGCGGGAAAAAGAGCACATCGATAAGCTAAAAATCGAAGCTGAACAGGCCGAAAGGGCTGGGGATTTCGGGAAAGTTGCAGAAATCAGATATGGGAAAATAGGTGAAAGTGAGAAAAAACTCATTTCCTTTCAGGAGCAGTTGAAAGTGATGCAGGAAGGTTCACCGTTGCTGAAAGAAGAAGTCGACATCGAGGATATTGCGTCTGTCGTGTCGAAATGGACTGGCATACCCCTTTCGAAAATGGTGCAAAGTGAGCGTGAAAAATTGCTGCACTTGGAAGATGAGTTGGGCAAACGGGTGGCAGGCCAAAGGGAGGCCATCACTGCCCTTTCTGACGCCGTACGTAGAAGCCGCGCGGGCCTTCAGGATCCAAAGCGGCCGATTGGTTCCTTTATTTTCCTTGGTACTACAGGAGTAGGTAAGACCGAACTGGCAAAAGCCCTAGCTGAGTACCTCTTCAACGATGACAATGCGATGGTTCGGATTGACATGTCTGAATATCAGGAACGCCATGCCGTAAGCAGGCTGGTAGGAGCACCTCCCGGCTACGTTGGTTACGACGAAGGAGGTCAGTTGACGGAGGCAGTGCGAAGAAAGCCTTATTCTGTCGTTCTGCTGGACGAGATCGAAAAGGCACATCCGGATGTATTCAATATCCTACTGCAGGTTTTGGATGACGGACGCTTGACCGACAATAAGGGCAGATTGGCCAATTTTAAAAATACAATCATCATCATGACGACCAATATTGGCTCAACACTGATCCAAGAACGGTTCGACACGATGGAAGAATGGAACAAGGAGCAGGTCATGGAGGACACCAAAGCGGAGGTATTCGGCTTGCTAAAGAAATCAGTGCGACCAGAATTCCTTAACCGCATCGATGAGGTCATTATGTTTGAACCGCTCAACAAAGCCATCATCCGGACAATCGTGGACATACAATGGAGAGAAATCCAAAGCAGACTGGCGGAGTCTGGCATCGAGATAGATGCAACGACGGACGTGTTGGATCATTTGGGCGAGGTAGGTTTCGATGCGCAGTATGGTGCCAGACCCCTAAAGCGAACCATGCAGCGACTTGTATTGAACGAGCTTTCCAAGCAAATCCTCAGTGGCTACATCAAAAACGACAGTGCTGTCTTGGTGGATTTGGATTCGGATAAGCAGATTTATTTCAAAAATATCGAGGCTGTGGAAGTGGGCTAATTTCTCAAAAATAGAATCAAATAATGTACAAACGAAGGCCCTGGGACGTTTCCAGGGCCTTTTTTTGCATCAAGGCAGACCATCTGTAAGCTCTATAGTAGAAGTTTCCTATCTTTGGCTATATAATAATTTGAACTCAACTCCGCTGCATGAATAATAACGATACCCTTCGAAGCCTTCGATACACCTTTGATTTCAGTGATGACCAAATGATGTCCTTGTTTGAATTGGGGGGAAGACCAGCAACCCGGTCAGAGGTCTCCGACTGGCTAAAGAAAGACGATGATCCTGCATTTAAACCCATTTATGACAAAGACTTGGCCCAGTTTCTAAATGGATGGATTGTGAAAGAAAGGGGTAAAAAGGATGACAAACCTCTCGTAGTTGAAAAAACCCTAAGTAATAACGGCGTGTTGAGAAAAATCCGAATTGCCCTGTCACTTCAGGACGAGGACATGTTGGAAATATTATCAAAGACAGGTCAACATATCAGTAAGCACGAGTTGAGTGCGTTTTTCCGCAATCCGTCCCAATCCCAATACCGACCTTGCAAAGATCAGGTTCTCAGGAATTTTTTGAGAGGGCTTCGACTCACCCACAGACCTGAATAAAAACCTTAAAGTTTGAGGACCACAAAAAAGCCTCTGTAATATCTTGCAGAGGCTTTGAATTTTTATAGAATAGTCTAATTGGCGACAGATGCCTGTTCTTCCTCCTTTAGCCTAAGCATAAAGTCACTCAACACGTTCATATAGTTTATAAAGGCTTCATAAGGACTCTCGTAGGGACTAAAGTAGGCATGAATGTCACCGTCGGAGAAAAACTTCGTACACATGTAATAGAAATGGTCACTGGTCTGCAAGTAATTCCAATCCCGGTGGATATCCGGATTTTTGGATTTCTTGACCCGTTTTTCCAGTTCATACAGACGGTCAAAGGCCTCATCCTGAAGGTCATTTCCCAACCATGCTGTAAGGTCACGCTCTTCATCCGCCCAGCTGATGGGAGTAGGGACATGTATCATTCCTACGGGGGAGGCTTGGGCAATCACCTCCGATGGCGCGGAAAATCCAAAGTCAGAACCGGCAAAAACCGCTTCCGGCAGGTGTTTCATAAAATCAAAAATTCCTGTTTCCGCCCACTGATGCTCTCCAAAGGTCTCATAGTCCATGAACAAGTTCAGCACTTCCTCTTCTTGGGGTATCTGATTGATCCATTTGACAAACTTATCAGTGGTCAGCGGGTAATCAGACCATTTGGGCTCCCCAAATCGGAAAGCGATATCATCACTGAGTCGGAAATTTTTGAGCAGTACCTTTAGCTTGGGCTCCAAGGAATTAACATATACATAATTGGGGCTTTTCCATCCCAGGATATGCTTGGCCCCTTCAGTCAGAATCCCTTCATATCCCATTTCATATACCATCTTGCCGATGGTATCGGAATAAATCAATTCTGTATTCCGAAATACTTTGGGGGTATATCCATTAAAGAGTTCCTTTATTTTTTGCTGATGTGAGTGGACCATGTCCTTGAATTCGCTTTCGCTTTTCAAAGCGCAGAGGGAGTGTCCATAGGTTTCGTTTAGCAACTCCACATGACCTGTTGCCACCAGTTTTTGGAAGCTTTCGAGCACATCCGGGGCATATTCCTGCATCTGATCCAAAAAGGTTCCGGAGATCGAAAAACTTACTTTGAAGGCACCATTATTCCTATGGATTAACTCCAGCAATAAATTGTTCATTGGAATGTAGCATTTCTCGGCCACTTTACGCATGATGCTCTTGTTGGAGAAATCATCCCAATAATTATGGTCATCTCCAATTTCAAAAAATCGGTATGGTTTTAGGCGATAGGGTTGATGTACCTGAAAGTAAAAACAGATGGTTCTCATATACTATTTTTTAACGGTTTCTTTGTAAATATTGATAAGTTTCAAAGCGACGTGTTCCCACTTCAATTTTTTGAGCTCCTCACGACCCAATTCCTTAAACATCTTGGATATGCCATTGTAATGCAGCAAGGCAAAGATAGCATCCGCCATGGCATCAATATCCCAGAAGTCGACTTTTACTGCATTTTGCAAAACCTCGGCCACACCGGACTGCTTGGATATGATCACCGGAGTATTGTGGCGAACCGCCTCCAAGGGTGAAATCCCAAATGGCTCTGACACGGAAGGCATGACATATACGTCACTAATGGCAAACATGTGGTCCACATCATTCCCTTTAAGAAATCCTGTAAAATGGAACTTGGTTCCTATCCGTAGTTCAGCTACCCGTTGGATCATGGGATTAAGCAAATCCCCCGATCCAGCCATTACAAAGCGAACATTTTCGTCCCTTTTCAATACTTTTGCCGCTGCCTCCACAAAATATTCCGGGCCTTTTTGAAACGTGATTCTTCCCAAAAAGGTAACTATCTTTTCGGGTACCATCTTGGTAGCCTTGTACGTGATGGCACTGGTATCCAAGACCGCATTATGCAGCACTACTACCTTTTCCTCAGGAATTCCATATTTGGCTACAATCGTATTTTTTGTGAGCTGGCTTACAGCGACTATTTTATCAGCCGCCTCCATGCCTGCACGCTCGATGGCATAAACCTGCTGATTTACCGTCTGGCCAGACCGGTCAAATTCAGTGGCGTGAACGTGAGCTACCAGGGGCTTACCGCTGATTGTTTTTGCCGCAATTCCCGCCGGAAAGGCAAGCCAGTCATGGGCATGAATTATATCGTGATTTTTATCTTTGGCTATCTGGGCGGCAACAAGCGCATACCTAGACACTTCTTGGATTAGATCCTTTCCATATTTCCCGCTAAAATTAAACTTGGTGGAGAACACACTGTCGTCAAGGTTTTCACTGCCTTCCTTCATACCCTGGGTGTAGGACGAATACTGTTCAGGACTTAGGTAAGGAACCAAATATGAACTAACTTCTAGATAGGTCAGATTCTTCCAAATTTGTTTGAAGCGTTTTTCCCTGTAGTCAATTTCAATGTCACTTGCATTGACAAATTCAGCCAGCGGATCTTCGTCCCCCCAAAGTTTGGGAACAACAAATATCATGTCCTGCTTATGGTGGGCCAGTCCCTTCACCAACCCGTAACATGCGGTGCCCAATCCTCCGGAGATATGAGGGGGAAATTCCCACCCAAACATTAATACTTTCATGAAAGATCCTTTTAATAGTTTTTGACTATTGATTTCATTCTTAACAATTCCCCAACACTCCAAGCTTGGGAGATCGCCCCTTTAGGTCTATGCGGAGGGTCTCCGTCGTAGATTTCAGCTACAGTTCCTATCCCGTATTGGGTCATTACACCGTCAAAACTACTGACCATAGTTTCTATAAACTTCTTACCGGATTTGCCGTGAAGTTTGATATACCCCTCTGCAAAATGCCCCATCAACCACGGCCAAACTGTGCCCTGATGATAGGCATTGTCCCGCTCGTATTGGTTCCCGAGGTAGTATCCCTTGTAGGAGGGGTCGCTTGGGGCTAGAGTTCTGAGCCCTCTGTTTGTAAATAAATTGCTTTTAATTACTTCCAAAACCCTGTCCTTTTGCTCTTCGGACAGTGGGGAATAAGGAAGCGATGTCGCAAAAACCATGTTGGGCCGGATTGACCAGTCCTTTTTATCTCCATCGACCACATCGGCCAAGTACCCCCTCTTTTCATCCCAAAATTCCTTTACAAAACTCTTTCCCACTTTTTCTGCTAAATCACCTATCTCTGTATCACCCGTCAGACTCTCGTAGAATTTCAGTGCATTGTACCATAAGGCATTAATCTCTACGGGACACCCGCGCCGTTGGGTTACAGGTCCGTCAGCTGTCACTGCATCCATCCAGGTCAGTGCAGTACCGTCCATCCCGCCATACAATAAGCCGTCCTCCTGAACATGTATATTAAATTCGGTGCCTTCAAGCAGGCCGTCAATAATCCCCTTGCATTTTCCCAAATATTTGTCCTTTATGGTCTGTTCGTCTCCGGTGAATACAACATACTGCTGCAGTGCCCAAAAATACCAAAGCGGTGCGTCAATGGAATTCATGTTGGTCATTACCCCACTCCCAACATTTGGGAAAAGTGGTCCCATAAGGTCTCTAGACATGGTGTCCATTACCTCGAGAAATGTCTTGGTATCACCAAGTGTAAGGGTTAATCCGGGAAGTGCTATAAAGGTATCCCTTCCCCACCAACCAAACCAAGGATAACCAGCAATTACGCGGGTCTCTCCGTTTCTCCTGCTGATAAACTGCCCGGCAGAGTTTTTGAGGCAGTTTTCAAAATTGTCCCTGGGAGTCCTTCTACTTACCTCATTATCAAAGGCCTGTATTAATTTGTCGGGATTAGCTTCCTCCAGACCTGCCGAAAATATAATAGACTCCCCCTTTTCAATATCAAACTCAAAATAACCGGGTACATATAAATCCTCCTGATAATCATAGCCGCGCTCAATCTCCCGAATATATTCAATATTGTAGAACCAATCAGGCGCTGGAACAAATTCATTCTCCTTAGAAATCTGAAGCGATAAATCACTGTATGCTTCATACAAGCGAAATTTTACCCCTTGATTGATTTTTTCGAATTTCTTATTGACATAGGTGTTAGCCTTGGATAAGGCATGATAACTTCGGAATGCTAGATAGGGGCTAATTCTTAGTTTAGTGGGTGTATGGGCATCTACCAGTGTGTATTTGACCATAACTCGGTCTACATGGGTGTCCAGAATAATTTCCTTTTCCAACACCACTCCTCCTACCCGATAAGTAAGCTTAGGGTTGGGTTCCGAATCAAAATCCTCCAAATATTTGTGTCCCCTGGGAGAATAGTTCCCGGGATATTTATTTATCCCCAAATTAAAACTTGACCCTTTTTGGACAATGGCTTCATGAACATTAGAAAGCAACACATGCAACTGCGAATCTATCTGTGGCTGTGGGGCTACTAAAAGTCCATGATATTTCCTGGTATTACACCCAATAATGGTAGTGCTTGTGTAGCATCCGGACCTGTTTGAACGGATGATTTCTTTTTCCAAGGAATAATTCAGGTTTATAAGTTGAGTCTTGTCAAAATGTATGTAGCTCATCTAAGCATAAAGTTTTTAGGTTTTTATAAAAATAGTTTAAACCTTTGGAAAGAAAAATAAATCTTGAAAAAAACAATTTGAAATTTTAAGAAAACAAAAATGGGGATATTTTAAATATCCCCATTTTATTAGCTCGATGTTGTACTAAATGACTCTTTCTGAACTTCTTCCAACGCCTTGAGTGATTCCTCAAATTTTACCATATACATTTGAATATCTCTGATATTCACAGTCTGCACTTTTGGGAAATTTTTTGAAGGATTAAATAATCTAAACATTTCTTTACCTTTTAAACTTCAGACCAACTTATCAAATAGGATGCCATTTTCGACATCTTATTTTAAAAAAACAAGGTCCTTTCTTATTACAGAAAGGACCTTGGGTGAATGACCGGGTTCGAACCGGCGACCTCTGGTGCCACAAACCAGCGCTCTAACCAGCTGAGCTACAATCACCGTATTAAATCGACTACATTGCTTTCGCTGTAATGGAATGCAAAGGTAATATCCTTTTTCTATTAAGACAATAACTGCTTACATTTTTCTTTCAAATTTTAACCTGCTTCCCTTTACTTCTTCATGAAATGTCCCATTTTCGTACGCTAAGTGACCGGACACAATCGTATGGGTTACTTTTGACTGGAAGGTTTGTCCTTCAAAAGGCGACCATCCGCATTTGGACAGCACATTTTCCCTGCTCACCTCCCAAGGATCATCCAAATCCACCAATACCAAATCCGCATGGTACCCGGGCCGGATATACCCCCTCTTCTCTATCTCAAAAAGTATGGCGGGATTATGACTGGTTTTTTGTACTATCTCCTCAAGCCTAATCTTATTCTGATGATACATCTCCAACAAAGCGACCAAACTATGCTGAACCAATGGTCCTCCTGAGGGTGCCTTTAAGTAGGATTCCGATTTTTCCTCCAAAGTATGCGGCGCATGATCGGTAGCTATAATATCGATTTTGCCTTCCAATACTCCTTTTAATATAGCATCCCTGTCCGCGGCTGTTTTAACGGCGGGATTCCATTTGATAAAATTCCCCTTCTCTTCGTAATCCGCATCAGAAAACCAGAGATGGTGCACACAGGCCTCCGCGGTAATACGTTTAGTTTCTAACGGAAGGTCTTCATCAAAGAGCATTACTTCTTTCGCTGTACTGATATGAAGTACATGCAATTTGCTGCCATACATTCTAGCCAGGTCCACTACCTTTTTGGAAGCATCGTAACACGCTTCTTCAGAACGTATCTTGGGATGGCAGGATACAGGAATATCATCTCCAAATTCGTCCTTGTATTTTTCCAGATTGGCTTTAATGATTTGATCGTTTTCGCTATGGGTGGCAATGAGCAACTTGCATTCCCTAAAAATACTTTCCAGGCTTTCGGGATTGTCGACCAACATGTTTCCGGTTGAAGATCCCTGAAAAACTTTAATACCGCAGACATTGGCGGGATCTACTTGAAGTAATTCCTCCAAGTTGTCATTCGTCGCCCCAAAGTAAAAGGAAAAATTCGCCAGGGATTTTTCCGCAGCCATGGAATATTTCTCTTCCAATAAGGCCAATGTAGTTGTTTGCGGTTGGGTATTGGGCATCTCCATGTAGGAAGTGATTCCCCCGGCAACAGCGGCTTTACTTTCGGTATAGATGTCGCCTTTGTGCGTCAATCCAGGCTCCCGGAAGTGTACCTGATCGTCAATCAAGCCGGGAAATAGGTATTTCCCTTCCCCGTCTATTTCCACATCAACTTCGTATTCGGACAAATTCCCACCGACGGCAAAGAATATCCCTTCTTTTATATACACATCTCCCCGCATAATCTTGCCCTCATTTACTATATTTGCACCGCGGATCAGTATCTTCTTCATGGTATTGCTTTTAGGTTTCCTTTTACTTGCCGCCATAAAATTATAAAATCATGTCCGATAGCCTACCATCTTTCGAAAAATTTAAGTTAAACAAACAGCTGTTGGAGGCCGTAGCGGAGTCGGGCTATGAAAAACCGACCCCCATTCAGGATAGGGCCATACCCCTAGCCCTTGCTGGACATGACATTCTGGGAATTGCCCAGACGGGTACTGGAAAAACAGCAGCATATGTTTTGCCCATTTTGTATAAAATAAAATATGCCCAAGGAAATCATCCCAGGGCGCTAATATTGGCTCCAACCCGGGAACTTGTCCTACAGATTGAGCAGGAGGTGATTCGCTTTGGCAAGCACACAGACCTGCGGTATGTCAGCCTCTTTGGCGGATTGGGTCCGAAAACGCAAATAGAAACCGTGCAAAAAGGCGTGGATCTGATCATTGCCACACCGGGACGGTTTATGGATTTGTACAAACGGGGGGAGGTCTACACAAGGGACATCAAAACCATGGTGATGGATGAGGCCGATAAGATGCTGGATATGGGCTTTATGCCGCAGATCAGGGCAATACTGGAAATCATTCCCGTCAAGCGCCAAAATTTGTTGTTCTCGGCCACCTTTAATGAGCGGATAGAACGGCTCTCCCAGGAGTTTTTGGAATTTCCTGAGAAAATTGAAATCGCTCCCCAGGCCACTACTGCTGAAACTATTCAGCAAGTCAAATATTATGTTCCCAACATCAAAACCAAAATCGACCTCCTGGAGCACCTCTTTACAAAGGAAACGCTGAATCGGGTAATCGTCTTTACCAAGTCCAAGAAAAATGCAGAAGCGGTGTTTCACTTTTTGGAACGCAGGGATATTGGTGAAGTCAAAGTCATCCATGCCAATAAAGGCCAAAATACGAGAATAAACTCCATGGACCTCTTCAAGGCCGGGGATGTGCGCATCCTAGTAGCCACCGACGTGGCGGCTCGGGGGCTGGATATCACGGAGGTAAGCCACGTAATAAATTTTGACGTGCCTCTTATCTATGAAGACTACGTACACCGTATAGGCCGTACCGGCAGGGCGGAAAAAGACGGAGCTGCCATTACCTTTATCAATCCAGCAGAGGTATATCACTTTGAGCGGATTGAGTCCATTATCAGGATGCAGGTGCCGGAAGCACCCATTCCCGAGGAAGTTCCTATAGCTCCTACCCCCTATGAGGAAAAGCAGGGATACGAACGTGAACTGGATTTACAGAAGAGACGAGATGATCCTGATTTTAAGGGGGCCTTTCACGACAAGAAAGAGCGGCCAAAAACCAACCCCGCAAAGCCTTTGGAAAAGAAACGCGGAAACAAAAATTCCAAAGCCAAAAGAAACCGTAATCAGATGAAAACGAAAAGTAAGTGGAAGAACAAATAGGGGAACGATGAAATTTGGGCACTTATCCATCAATTCCATTTCCGACGAAAATCATCCATTAGCTGTTTTTGAGCAATTTCATGATTTTAGATAAAAATTGGGGAATATTCTCAATTTTTGGCCCACTATAATTTCAATTATCCGTTTCGGAATCCATCTTCATTCCAATTTTCCGGATTGTTTATAATGTAATTTGAAATCCTTTGGTATTCCGCATCATCACGAATGATGTGATCATGGAATCGGGTTTGCCATCCGTTTTTCAAGTTCATTCGGTTGGCGTGTTTGGTTACAGCAGATTTGTAGCCGCCAATTATCGATGATACAGTATTTCCGCCCTGATTTTGGAATCGTTGTTGGCCGATTGTTTTTTGATTTTCGGGATGCGATGGGGGCAATGGGGATTGTGGCCGTGGTGGGGATGGCGGTGGCGGTGGCGGTGGCTGCAGAGACAGGGCATGCCCTGTCTGTACTGATAATTCCCCTGCCGATGATTCCCCTGCCGATAATTCCCCTGCCGATGATTCCCAGGAATTATCAGAATAGGGTTTGTTTAAGATCAAAATGCCATGGATATGGTTGGGCATCACCACAAAATCACCCAAATCAGCGAATTTTGAATGGTGCGGTATTTCATGCCACAAAATATCGGCAATCACCCCGAGGTGGGATAATTGCATCTGCCCATTTTTTATTTCCCCAAAGTAATGTTTGCGATTTGCTGAGCAAATGGTGATAAAATAGGCTCCATTCCAGCCGTAATCCCACCATTGCGCACGGGCCGAGGGTATGCGGTATTTGTTTTTGTATTTATCCATGGCAAAAAATCTAAAATTACTGCTTTATGATGTACCCATCCTCCATTTCAATAATCCTGTCCGTGCCTTCCGCAAATTCAGGGTCATGGGTGACAATCAACATGGTCTGGTGAAACTCCTTGGCCAAGTCCTTGAAAATGTTGAATACAATATCTGAATTTTTCTTGTCCAGATTTCCGGTAGGTTCATCCCCCATGATAATCAGCGGATCATTCATCAAAGCCCGCGCAACGGCCACTCTTTGTTTTTGGCCGCCTGAGAGTTGATATGCTTTTTTCAAGGCGTGATCCTGCATGTCAAATATCTTGAGTTTTTCCATCGCTATATGCTCAAGTTCCTGCCTGGATTTTTGATCCAGTTTAAGTCCGGGAATCATAACATTTTCCAATACAGAGAATTCATTGAGCAGGTAGTGAAACTGAAAGACAAAACCTATTTTCTCATTCCTGATCTTTGAAAGGATATTAGAGTTTTTCTGAGTAACTAGTTCTTCATCAATCCACAGATTGCCCTCATAATCCGTATCCATGGTGGATAGTATATAAAGCAATGTTGACTTTCCACAACCGGATTTGCCCATTACAGACACGAATTCGCCCCTTGTTACCTGAAAGGTCACTTCCTTCAAGACCTGGGTTTTCACCGGGCTGTAAAAATATTTATTGATTCCTTTGGCTTCAAGAACTGGTTTTCCTCTCATGCGAATGAAAATATGGTTTTTAGGTTGATGGGTTTTTATTCGTAATTCGTAATTTTTAATTTTTAATTGGTTGATAGGTTGATAGGTTTGACAATAACTTTTATGGCTTGTATCTATTTCCCCCTAATAATATCCACCGGATCCACACCACTGGCCTTCCTGGCAGGAAAATAACCTGCAAAATAAGTCGTAATCAGACTGAATACGCCCCCTATTACATAGTATTTCGGATTGAAATCGACAGGAAAGGTCTTGACGGTGGGCAGTGCCTCTGTTTCAAACGGAATACGTTCGATTCCCAGTCCCGCAAGAAATCCAAATAAAAGGCCGATAATTCCGCCAAACACACCAATAGTCAACGCAATGGTAATGAAAATTTTATTTACATCGGATCCTGAAAAACCAATCGCTTTTAAGATGGCTATGGTATCCATCTTTTCATATATCATCATATTCAGAATATTGTAAATCCCAAACCCGGACACCACCAGCAAGGTAATGCCGACCGCATAACTGATTAAGGTCCTGATCTGTGTTCCTGTTTCGAACTGGGCATTCACGGTTTGAATATCGTCGGCATCTATACCAAAAATCTCCCTATATTCTTTAGCCATTGCTGGCGCCTGTTCAAAATCATTCAGCTTTGTCTGTATATCTGTAATGTAGGACGCTGATTCACCAAGCATTTTCTGCGTCGTGTTGATGGATGCATAGCTCTGCACATTATCTAAATCCCCCAAACCGGACTGATAGTAGCCCACCACTTTAAGTTGAATTCTGTTTCCCTGGGCAGTGGTAGCCTGGATGACATCTCCAATTTCCGCCATCATTCTGTCCGCCGCCCCTTTTCCCAAAATGATACTATTGGCCGTATTCTTCAAATCCATAAAATTCCCTACAGTCACGTAATCCTCAAACGCGAACAAGCGAGCCTCTTGCTCCACATCAATCCCATTAATGACACCGGTAATGTCAATGGTCCCCACATTGTAAAACACCTGTGCGGAGATTTTCGGCGCTACGCCTAATACCCTCGAATCCTCTTGTAGGGTTCTAATAATTGCTTCATTGTTATAGATGCTCAATCGGCTAGCAGCAGGTTTGATCGATCGGATAATATTATAAAAACCCGTGAATTTTCCAGAAAGATCAATGGGTTGATTGGGACTGGGCTTGACGTCGTTATAAAATCGAATGTGGGGTGTCCTGTTTAAAATCAGCCCGTCAAGTAACTGATTAAGCCCATTCATAAAGCCCAGCAGGGCCACGAACATGGTAATACTAAACACAACTCCTATAGCGGCAATAAAGGTCTGCTTAAACCTTGCCACCATCAAGGCCTTTGCAATATTTAATATTAGTCCTATTTTCATTGCATCGGTTTGATTATCTCTGCATTTTCATCTATTCCCTCAAGTATCTCTGCTTTTTGATAATCTTTGATACCCAACCGAATGGCGATGGTATCCCCAGTGGAGTTGACTACATATTGATCATGGAGGATAAATGCCCTTGGCAAGGTCAGCGCGTTTTCCCTACTCTGAATGATTATATTGGCTTCCAAAGTTAGGTTAGGATAAAGAACTTTTGGCTCATCGACAAAAATCCCCTCCACCGTAAAACTCTTGCTTTGTTCATCCATGATGGGATTGACTTTGGATACAATCCCTTCAAAGGTCTGCCCCCTATAGCTATCCATGGAAATCAAAATCCGCTGACCTCTTGACACGTTGACTATATCGTATTCATCTACCTGCATTTCCAATATATACTCAGTGGCACTGCCTATTACCGCAAGCGGTGTTTGGGCATTGACCATTTCGCCCTTTTCCTTAAGAATGGCATACACCCTTCCCTTTATCTCACTTTTGAGTACCAAATCACTTTCAAGCGCCTTAGTAATAGCCAGGTTTTTTGAGGCACTTCTTTCGTTAAAATCTATTTCACGTTTCAGGTCCTGATAGCGCAGTCTGGATGTTTCATAGGCCGTTTTGGAATTGTCAAAAGCCAATTGCCTTTGCTCCAATTCCACTGCCGCGCCTATCCCTTGATCTCTTAATCTTTTTTGCCTTTCGAGCAGTAAAGAATCGTTTTCGTATTTGGTTTTTGAATAGGCAATACTCATTTCAAGATCGTTCAGCCTTGTCTGATTGGCCTGCCGGTCAGCGTAGGCTCTATTCAGTTCGGCATTTTCCCGGTTCAATCTGGCAGCTTCGTTACTAATGGATAAAATCGGGGTACCTACCTCCACGGTATCCCCCTCAACAACAAAAATCTCCTGAATTATTCCATTGGCATTTGCGTAAGCTTGGTACTGATATCTTGATCGAATTAATCCCGAGGCATAGACAGATTCTGAAATATTTTCCCTGATCGGAAAAACCTTTTCCTCAGAAGAACTACAGGAAAAAATTCCAAGAAAAACCATCCCTAAAAACATAAAGGGTGTACATCTCATAGTTGACATGATTGATCGTTTTGATTTTAAAAGCTATTAAAAGATCTAGATTCGGTATTCTAAAATTAAGAAACTTTGCCAGAAATTCTATACTTTATCTTTCAGTCTTCCGGCCTCACAGCAGGTCTTGAGTACGGTGGTGGAGTGATTTCTTTTTCCTCGACCTTTTCCAATAATTTCATCGTTTCCTCTACTGCCCGCTCCAATTGAACATCCCTTCCCTCGGCAAATGATTTGGCATCTATGTGGACCTCTATATCCGGTGCAATGCCATTGTTCTCCCCGATCCATTCATTCCTTACCGGGTCAAATACAGCATTATCCGGCGAGGTCATGGCGCCACCATCCACAAACCTGTAATGGACGGAAGATTTCACCAATCCGCCCCAGGTCCTTTTACCAATCAATGGCCCCGCATTTTGGTTTCTAAATACCCAAGGGAAAAAATCGCCTCCCGATCCTGCAAGTTCATTGATTAATAAAACTTTAGGACCCAAGATCCCTGCGGGCAGCTGGAGATGCCTGGGGTTGGGTACTTCATTGGTGATGGCCGCTCTTAATTTTCTGGTCATCAGATCTACCATATAGTCATCCAACAACCCACCCCCATTGTATCGCTCATCGATCACCGCTCCGAGTTTATCCTGCTGGGCAAAGAAATATCGATTAAAGGATTCAAATCCGGGCCCACCGGTATTGGGCACCCATACATAGGCCAGTTTACCGCCTGACAATTCATCTACTTTCCTCCTGTTGTCTTCTACCCAAGCCCGTTGACGCAGACCGCCTTCCGAATCTATGGGCAATACCGTCAGTTTCCTTGCATTATTCATGTTGGGCACACTATTTAAATGTATAAAAGTCTGTTTGCCTGATGTTCCTTTAAAGGCCTCGTAAATATCCATTGAAGCATCTACTTCCTGGCCATTAACCGCAAGCAGATAATCTCCGACTTTAACACCCAAACCGGGTTGGGTCAAAGGGGAGACCAGGTTGGGATTCCAGCTTTCAGCCGTATAAATCCTTTTGATCCTCCACTTGCCCTCAGCTATTTCATAATCCGCTCCCAACAATCCCGTTGCCAGTGTATCCACGGCTGGGAAATCTCCTCCAAAAACAAAACTGTGCCCGACAGAAAGCTCCCCGTTCAATTGATCTAAAAGATAGGTAAGGTCCTGCCTGTGTTGAATATAAGGCATTAGTGGGCTATACCTTTCCCATACATCGTCCCAATCCCTTCCGTGAGTCTCGGGATCATAGAAGAAATCCCTTTCATATCTCCATGCTTCGGTAAAGGCAAGTAAGGTAATCACAAAAGCGCCCAGCAATAAATTTAATTGGGATTTGCTGGGGTATATTGATTTTCGTTTCATTATCTACTGGGGTTTATAAAGCAGGTTGAATCTTGAAACTGGATATCTAAATTAAGTACAATGACTAGCTTAAGCTTTTTCTGTGTCTAATTTATGATTTTCTTACAAAAGGATGGATTCGCCAACAGGTAAGCGATCTCCTGCACCATTCCAAAGGTCCAAAAAGGAAATATTTCAACCAAATAGGACATACAAATGCGCATCCCAGTACAATATCAATGATGTCAGTCCTGTTTACCCACACTGCAGGTTTGGGAGAATGGTCCGCTAATTCGATTTCGGTGGTAGTTGGTAAAGTCATAGCGCAAAAAAAGGTTTGTAGTCAACTAGTTAGCGATTATTTTTTGAAAAAATAAATCTTTTATTAAATTTTAAACATATCGAATATCACATAGTAGATTTTGGTCCAGAAAAATACTGTTCAACTACTAAAAAAAACCGGGATCAATCTGCTTTAGTTTTATCTTTTGGTTAAAAATTAAATATTAAAGAAAAAAGTGTTCATCCAGAGGCGCACTAAAAACTAACCTGCAATTTTATTTCAAGTAAACCCTAGACTCACTTTAACACCAATTCCCCGACTCTTCTCCCCAATCCCTCCGCCTTCCGCAAAAAGATCTCATCCACAGGCTGACCCGCAAATGCACCTTCTCCTGTAATCGCCGATGCCCCAAAGGCGGCCTCTGATTCGTCCCCTCCTACAATCAACATTCCATGGATTAGCATGGAACGGATCATACTTAACATCACCGCCTCCTCCCCGATCGAAAACCCTCCACCTGTAACAAAAACCGCCCCGATTTTGTCTTTCAGCGGCCTTCCTTCGTAGGGCCAAGAATTGATAAATTCCATTACTGCGGGAGGCAAATTGGCATTGTACACCGGAGACCCCAAAATAATGGCATCCGCAAAAAGCAATTCATTCTGCGAGATTTCTTGAATAGATTTCAAGATCAAACTTATTCCCTCCAACGATCGAGCCCCCTTCGCCACTGCTTCCGCCATGGCTTTGGTATTTCCGGATTGAGAGTAGTAGGCAATTAGGATAGTTGGACTTGCCTGCGAAAAGACAAAATCAAATTTTAGTAGAATAATAACTGCTACAAACGACCACTTACTCCAATTCATTCTCATATTTTTTCCGCCTTTAAAATCTTCAGATTTTAAACAGATGTTATTAAAACCCAATTAATGTCAACGTAAGACTTTGCTACCACCTTAAAGAAATCCCTTTCCATAATTCGAAGCTTGAAAACTCCACTTCGCAACTGCTCCACCCCTTTGCTACCATCCCGTTACCGCTACGCTCCGACGGGATTTGCAACTTAAGGGGAGCGATTAATTGGGTTATGTTAGCTATTAATTTCTCCGAATAAGGAACCCCATACCAGCTACGCTCCGTATTCCAATATCGATCAACAGCAAGCCTACAGGCCGACATCCACGAATATCAATCCTCTTTATATCGGCCGTAGCATATTTCCACTGTATTTCGCTGAAGGCATATTTCTACTTTATTTCGACCTAGGCATACTCCGTAACCGCTCCTCCCTCCAGGATCTCCACTAAGCTCCGGTTTAATATCCATCAATATCCAATATCAATTAGTATCCTTCAATAACTCCTCCACCGCCTTCTCCAACTGCTGATCTATTCCCTTGTCTATCTTGCCCGGCATATTCTTGACCTGAAACTGTGGGGCGGTTTCGTTGTTTTCCATCCAGTTGCCAGATTTGTCTTTGGCGGATACGGGTACTATTCCCCATCGGCTGCCATTTGGAAGTAGCTCCCAACCTGCAAAAGAGCAGGTACCTGGCGTTGGCATACCTACTGTTTTGCCGATCTTAAGGTCCGTATAGCCGCAGGCAAAGCAATGCCCATCAGAATAATTGGCTTCATTAAACATCGCCAGGGTGGGCTTTGTCCAGCGGAAGGTCGGTTCATAGCCGACTTCACGTTCTTCAGTGGCATAGGTGATAAAGCGCTCTCCGGTAAAGAACATGGCCAAGTCCGCAACGAGGTCTCCGCCCCCATTGAATCGGGTGTCAACAATTACCCCCTTTCTGTCATGGTATTTGCCCATCATTTCCTCATAGGTGGTGCGGTAGGGACCATCCGCCATGCCGGGAATATGTACATATCCTAAGGTTCCACCGGACAAACTATCCACTTCAGCCTGATTCCTTTTCACCCATCTTTTATATAGCAATTGGTTCTCCTCGGCCAATGATATGGGCTTTACAGTCACCTGCTTTCGCTCGTTGCTTTTTGGATCCAAAACTTCCAAAAGAGTAAATTTGTCCGCTTTACGGTTCAAATACCAGGCGATGTCCCTGTCGCTACTGATCTGTTCCCCGTCTATCTTTTCGATAACCATTCCGGATTTTAAAGCCAATCCTGCTTTGTCCAATGGTCCCCCTTTAATGATTTCCGATATCATTATCCCCTCTTTATCGTGGGAAAAATCCATAAAAATCCCCAAAGAAGCGGTGGCATCACCCTGCGGCATGCTCCGGGTGTATCTTGCCCCTGCATGGGATACATTGAGTTCTCCAATAAGCTCGGAAATCATCTCTGCGAATTCATAATCGTTCCCTATGGAAGGCAGGTACTTTTCATACTGTGCTGCCAAGGAATCCCAATCTACCCCATGCATATCTGGCGTATAAAAGGCGCCCTTGGTTCTTATTCGGATATGCTCAAACATTTGCCTACGTTCAGCTTCGGTGTCCAAGGTCATTTCACCAGCAATTTTAATCAGTTCCTTTTTACTTCCGTTTTCGGTGATTTTGGAAATGCTGCCATCAGCAAGCAGGTAAAGGTTTTTCATTTCCTTATCCCACTCCAAACTGCCTGAATTCGCATCCAGTTTAAGTTCCATTTTAGTTTCCTTGGTGCGTAGGTCGGTACTCCATAGATTCATTCCTTTCTCAAAGCTAGCCAGGTAAAGTAGTTTCTCACCCTCTTTATCCAATACCGCATCTCCCAGAAGCGAAGAGTGTATGGTCAGCTTGGCCTTTCTTTCCCTCAAATCCTCCCAGTCAATCTTGATGTCCTCCACTTTCTTGTCATGGTCGTTCTTTTCATCATTTTTCTCTTCATCCTTTTTGCCTGCTTTTTCCACTTCTTTCATCAGGTCATAATCCTCCTTGCTTAGCTTGAATGTATCGAAGGATTCTTTGGTTAAAAACAGAGAAAACACATCATTTTGAGATCTACCACTTGCTGCAAAACCTTTCAATCCATCCCGGTTGCTAAACCAGATCATTTGTTTGCCTTCATTTACCCACTTTGGTCGGCCGTCGCCGTATCCGCTTTGGGTCAGGTTTTCCATTGGTTTTTTCCCTGTGGCATCCAGCAAGACTACTTCCCCATTAGCCATAGTAGGCCTGAACCCTGCCAATAGCCATTTGCTGTCCGGACTCCAAGTAAAATATTGATCCCCATCCCTCATGTGGAGGATTTCCTCGGATGTCATCAGCGTCACCGTCGATTTGGTTGCCAAATCCAGCACGTTTAGCGTCTTCCTTCCTTCTATATATGCGAGTTTTTTCCCGTCTGGGGAAAGCTGCGGCTGGTATGCATCCACTTCTGTGCTTACCAGCGCCTCTTCCTTCAATATCGTACTGGCATAAAAAAATGGTTCTTCCTTTTCCCTTACCCGGCTGGATTGGAATATCTGCCAACTTCCATCTCTTTCGCTTGCATATACAATAGATTTACCGTCCGGGGCAAACTGCACAAAACTCTCCTGCTGAGGAGTATTTGTGATTCTTTTCGTAATAGAACCATCAACGGAAGTCACGAATACCTCACCTCTAGCGATAAAGGCAATCTCTTTGCCTTCGGGAGATACGGACATTTCTTTCACTCCTCCATTTATAGCAATATAACTGTCTGAATTGGCTATTGCCTGTGTGGTGATGCTTATAGAAACTTTTTTAGGTTGTTCCCCCTCCCGAAGCGTATAAAGTTCTCCGTCATAGGAAAAACTCATTACCCCATTATTGGAAATACTGAGAAATCGGACGGGAAAATTTTTGAGGCTTGTCAACGCAGTAGCTTTGGAAGGATTGGCCAAGTTGGTTTTGAACACATTGAAACTCCCATTTTCTTCACTCAGGTAATACATATCGGTTTCCCCGGGTGCGAAAACGGGATTTCTGTCCTCACCGCCAAAAGTAGTAAGCATTTGATGGGTATTGCTGTCAGCGTCATAAAGCCAAATATCCCGCGCTATTCCGGATTGGTGTTTTTTCCGCCACTCGTTTTCACCCCCCTTCTTATCATGGTAAAGCATTTTTTTACCATCCTTGCTGACCTGCACGTATTCCGCAGGAATGGTCCACACCTGATCAACCCTGCCTCCTCTTACAGGAACTCCATACAACTCGGGTTGGGATCCAGTGGGATATTGTCTGTGCTCCGCCAAGTCCTGCCGGACTCCCCCGAAGATCACCGACTTGTCCCCTGCGGAAAAAGAATAGGGCATTTCATCGTTGGAATGGTAAGTCAGCCGGGTAGCTGCCCCTCCATCGGCATCCATGACAAAAACGTCAAAGTTGCCGTAACGGTCAGATGCGAAGGCAATCTTGCCTCCGTCTTTGCTCCAGACAGGCATAAAATCATGGGCTTCATGAAAAGTAAGCTGCGAAGCTTTGCCTCCGGAGGACGATACCTTGTACAGATCTCCTTTATAAGTAAAAACAATCTGGTTGCCATCCGGCGATATGGCGGGATAACGCAGCCAACTGGGAGACTCTTGGGAAAAAACGAGGCTTGAGACAAAAACCATCAATATGCTTAGTAGGGATTTACTCATAGGGTCCAGTTGTTATTGGAAATAAAATGGAAATATAGTAGAAATATGTTGGAAATCGGAGCAGAGACTCCAGAGATTAGCTGTTTTGGGATATTGAAAAATGATATTTAGATATTCGATATTGGTGGATATTAAAACCGAAGTTTAAAGTGAAAAAAAAGTGGCTAGCCCCAGCCAAGTGGCTAGTCGCTCTCATAGGGAATTAAAACATTATGAGGAAGTTTTTCGGCAACAGCCAAAAAATATTTTGGATTTTAAAGATATGTTTGGGAGTCTAAATCTTAAGAAGGCAATATTTGGGGTTCGAACGTTTAGATTAATCGGAGTACTGGCATTTATATTTTTAACCGTACCAACCTTTAACGCATTGAATTCAATTTACAGACAAATTACATTCTACCCAGCAAACTTACTTAAAGAAATACCGTTGAAAAAACAGACCTATAGAATGGTTTCGGTCAATACCGCTCATAGAACCCGTACCGTCGACTTTAAAATTTGGCAAAAAGTCATGAAAAAGATACAAACACTTTGCCTGCTAACCCTCCTATTCTCATGTGAGGACGATGACTCAGGATTAAATCTGAATCCAATCAATTCCAACATTATAATTGAAGTCAGAGAAGTACTTGCTCCAAATTCAAGGGAATTGACTCTTTTTTGCCAGACAGAAAGAAGCTACCCCTGTATTAACTTTCCGATATTAACTGAAAATCAGCAGGATGGGAATTCGATAAACATTACATTCACATCCGTCGAGGAGACAGACTTTTGCTTTACCGCTCTTGGACCCGCCACGACATCGATAGACTTACATACTTTGCCCAATGGAGAGTATGAGATAGAACTTAATAACCAATCACTCAAAAATACGGGAACACTGTTTGTAACCGAAACGGACATATCCCTGCAATTTGGCTCAACTAATGGAATTGAATTCGTGCGGGAAACTACCAAAAGGGTTCCTGAAAACACCTATTGGGGAGCAATCGGATTTCACGTAGAGGCATCCTCGACTTTGGTAGAGGAGTTTGTCCAGAAGTTTAAAGATGCTGGGGCTGTATTCAACATACAATCCCCAGGGCATTACTTTTACTACGAAATTGACGACTCCGGAGAAATATTCGCTGAGGTGGAGAATTCAGGGTATTATTTCTTGGAAAAATTTATTTTTCAATACGACGGTGATGAAGAAAAACTTAAGGAGTTGGTTCAAGTAAAAGGTAAAGAGTATCACGAAGCGCTTTACATAAGTATTGGCACATATAAAGGAGAACATTTTAACAATTGGGGAAATTGAGGCCTTTTGAAGAGGAGTAATAACCGTCATCGGCTTGTTAATGCATAGTAACAAGAATAAAAAAGATTCAAAAACGAGTGAAATCCCTGTTTACATGCCGGATGAAGTCATATTGAAATTATCCCATAAACGACTCAATTTTAATGATGGTTGGAGTTTGACAAAATAGCTTACATACCTGCGCAGCCTCACATTTCCCTCGGTCAATAATATACCGGTAATTAATTTTCAAAAAACACATCGCCCACCGCATCCATAAAAATAAACCAATTATAAACATTTTTTTATCTATACCATTCAAAAGTATTCAGGCCTAAAGGGACAGTTTAAATAATGCCACTTACAGTATTTCTGCCCTACGCTGGATTAAACAAATGAAATCTAAGTGGGAACAGCCTTGTAATCCAGCGAATTATATAAACCATGAGATGTAATCATGTAACACAGAAAGATTTTTTCATTTTATTTTTATGCGAGATCTAGAGACTTTATGTCCCCCTTGACTTACGCTCGACATGTTATCGATATTTTACAGATATAATGATAATTGAAAGGCCTTATTCAGAGGTATTCGAGTAGATTTTATTCCAATATATTCAATAATTTATAAAATTAATTCTAAAAATAATCCCTAGTTTATTATGGAAACTACCGAAAATGTATTGTCTTACAACAAAAGGCCACCGAAAGGCATTTCATGGCGGGCTGTTTTCGCTGGAACAGTTACAGCCTTATCGGCCATGCTAATTTTAAATTTGATAGGCATTGCAATCGGACTTTGGAGCATTGAGCCTACCGAAGAAAGTAACCCCTTGAGTGGATTGGGAACAGGTGCGGTAATTTGGTGGGTGTTAAGTAATTTGATAGTGCTTTTTTTAGGCGGTTTTGTTTCCGCACGCGTTGGAGTTTCATTTACAGACTTAGGCGGAATGATTCACGGGGTGATGACTTGGGCTTTATATACACTTCTTTCAGCCTGGCTGCTTACCTCAGTTGTAGGTAGCATTATTTCCGGAATAGGTAATGTGATCGGCGGAGTGCTTTCTCCTGTGGGCGATCTGATACAAAATCAAGTGGGGCCCATGATATCCGATCAGTTTGAAGGTCTGGAATTATCTCTGGACGATGCAAGAGAAGAATTTTATTCACTTTTGGAGGATACGGGTAAAGAGGAACTTGATCCTGATTACCTCAAATCACAGGCTGAAAGATCCGCAAGACAGGCCGGTCAGGAGGCAACGGATATAGCACAACAACCGGGCGGATCAAATGCTGATGTGGAGCGAATATTTGGCGAGTCAAAAAATAGGTTTAAAAAATCCTTTAAGGAGCTGGATGAACAGGCACTGGTCAATATTTTGGTGGAGCGTACTGATATGACGGAAGCTGAAGCCAGGCGTACGGTTGAAAATACCTTTGCTAGATTTAGGCAGGCACGGGAAGATTTTGAAGCATTTATGGAAGAAGCCAAGCAGACTGCCAATGAACAGGCGGAGAAAATCGCCAAGGCTGCAGGTGATGCTGCGATGTATCTTTCAATCGCTCTAATCCTTGGTTTAGCAGCCTCTGCTTTCGGGGGATTTATAGGAGTCAAAGAGTTGAGGGAAGATTGCGTTAAAAACAACTATTTTGCAGATAGAACAGATTATGATCGTGAAGATATGATGTAACTGTTAGATAATAATCCGGCAAGAAGACCTTAAAAACTTCTTGCCGTTTTTTTTAAATGTCCCAAATTTCTGAATGGATTCTCTTTCACTAACGCTTTTTCGAGGGGGTCAATATCGTCCGGCCCATCCGGGAATAATTTTGTAAAAAAATAAGTAATATCAATGACCATTCCCCAATTGACATTTTATTGATTGAATATTTCATTAAATATTCGGGATTTATCCAGACGATTTTTAAATTAGAACCGTGATGGAGATGAGCACCGCCGAACAAATGTACAATGAACTATAATTAACATAATTTTTGAAAAAGTCGATTTTTCATAAGATATTACTGTGAGAAAAAATTACCCGATAGGTGGACAGAAAAAGATTTTGAATATTTATTAAGACGACAGCTTTCTACTATGGATCACAACGTTCACACTTTTACTATTGAAGAAGTTTGCAACAGCAAAACCAAGAAGGATTTTGCCAATGTAATACGTACTATCTACGAAGGCGATCCCGAATGGATATCTCCCCTTGATAACCATGTGGAAGAAATTTTTGATCCACGTCACAATCCAAACTTCGAATATGGTAGTGCATGCAGATGGCTAATTAGAGATAATTCGGGAAACTTGGCGGGGAGGATCGCAGCTTTTATAAATGAAAAAAAAATAAAAAGCCTCCCCTTCCCCGTAGGTGGCATTGGGTTTTTCGAATGCATAGACAACTTCGGAGCAGCGAGGATGCTGTTTGACACCGCAGCGGCATGGCTTAAGGAGAGAAAGATGGAAGCTATAGATGGACCTATAAATTTCGGGGAAAATAACCGCTACTGGGGCTTATTGGTAGAAGGATTTACAGCAACCCCTTTTTCAACAAACTATAACAAGCCTTATTATAGGAAATTGTTTGAGGATTATGGTTTCAAAGTCCACTATGAAATGTTTAGCAACGAGATTGATCTCTCGAAAAACATGGATAGTCGCTTTACTGAAATAGCGTCCTGGCTAAACAAAAAAAATGACGTTGTCGTCCGTCATGCAAGGTTGGACAATCTGAAAGAGTTTGCGGCTTATTTCAGAGAAATATATAATGAATCCTGGCAGCATCATGAAGGGTTTTCTGAAATTTCTGTGCATCAGGCAAATAAATTTGCCGAAGAAATGCGTCATGTACTAATAGATACATTCTGTCCATTTGCGTTTGTCAAAGGAGAACCTGCCGGATTTATTATAGCGGTACCTGATCTCAACCAAATATTCAGGGATTTCAAAGGCCGCACAAATGTATTTAAAATGTTACTTTTTAAATGGAGGAGCCGTAATAATTTTCTATGGTACCGGAAAAGGGGAATCCTCACAAAAGCTCACGCCATGGCTATTGGTATTAAGCCGAAATTTCAGGGACAGGGAATGGAAACGGGGATGATGATGTCTTCTCTTGATGCGGTACGGGCAATGGGTTTTAAAACCGTAGAGCTGGGTTGGGCAGGGGATTTTAATCCCAAAATCATCAGGCTTCATAAAGCTGTTGGGGCATATCCGATTAGAAAGCACGTTGCTTTCAGATACATGCTTGATAAAGGCAGGGAAGTAAGTGCTCCTGCTGTAATACCGCTGGGGAAAAGAACCAGGTAGAATTCTGGGCAACTGGAATCCCAATGGATAATTGACGAAATTAACATAAATTGGTGAAATTAAGTTGAGAAACTGTCTGCTTGTGTGGCCGACTGCCAATAGTAGAAAGATTCTGTTGATAAAATAATGCAGTTTTAGTGCCTGATTGTATATTCTACCTTCTAATATAATATGAAAATGAATAAGAAATATACCAACAGATGGCACAAACTTACCTATAATGAAGTAGCTGAATTACTCAATGGTTCAACGACGAAAAGGCTTTCATCAAAAGAAGCCTCAGATCGTTTAAAAAAGATAGGATACAATACACTGGTCAGAAAAGGAAAGGAGACCATATTCAGCATCCTTTTGCGTCAATTTTTAAATCCACTCGTTTTTATTCTTTTTGCCGCTACCATACTTGCCATCGCAATGGGCAAAGTCACAGATGGGATCGTGATATTCTCGGTGATACTCATAAATGCAATCATAGGGTTTATTCAAGAATATCAAACTGGAAATACAATAGCAGGGCTGTTGAAACTTGTGCCGGAAAATGCCACTGTGCTGAGAGATGATGAACAGATAAGCATACCCATCTCCGAATTGGTTCCGGGTGATCATGTTTTTCTTCAGGCGGGAGATCGGGTTTCGGCAGACATGAGGCTTAGCTTCACAAAAAATGCGCTATGCGATGAATCCATCATTACGGGAGAATCCTTTCCGGCAGAAAAGAATATTCTTGCAGTAGCTGAAAATGCCGGAATTTCCGACCGCAGCTGTATGGTATTTAGTGGAACCTTAATGACCTCGGGGACAGCAGAGGGCATAGTTGTTGCTACTGGCATGCGGACAGAGATTGGGAAAATAGCAACCTTGCTTGAGTCCACTAAATCACCCAAATCACCCCTCACCCTTTCACTGGAAAAATTGGCAAGCAGAATTACTTACATTATTATTATTGTGGGAATTTTGGTGTTTTTGCTTGCCATACTTCGGAACTATAATTTAAGTGATGCTGCCTTATCCGCAATTACTCTAGCAGTCGCCAGTATACCTGAGGGATTGCCGGCAGTTATTACCATTTCAGCTACGATTGGAGTGTCACGAATGGCAAAAAGAAAAGCAATTATCAGGCATTTGGCTTCGGTAGAAACCCTGGGAAGCACCACGGTTATCTGCGCCGACAAAACGGGTACGCTGACCAAAAATGAAATGTTTGTAAATTATTTATGGAAAGACAACAAAGAAGTTTTCATTCCGGAAACCGGAAAAAACCCTACAGAAACAATAACTAAAAACAGCAACCAAACAGCGTCTGACACACAGGACCTAACCAATTTATATCTTTCTGCGATATTGTGTAATGATGCCACGCTTCAGCGAGACAATGCAACTAATGAAATCACCTTTAATGGTGATCCAACAGAAATAGCACTTCTGAAAGCCTCCATCAAATTCGGTATTGACCCTGAAGAATTGCACCTGCAATGGAAAAGACTGGATGAGCTGCCATTTGATTCCGAAAGAAAAATAATGGTCACGCTTCATCATTCTCCTGCCGGTGACAAAATGCTTTATCTTAAAGGAGCGCCCGAATCTGTTATTCCCCTATTAAGGCATTCTTCAAAAAAATCTGCTACATCACTTGATGAAGACATACGAAGAGCAGTGCTGATATTTGCCCAGAAAGGAATGAGAGTTCTTGCCTTTGCCTCAAAAACATTATCCACTAACAATGAACCCAGGATTTCAGAGAGTAAACTAAGCGGGTTAAAATTTCTAGGGTTGATGGCAATGAGCGACCCTCCGAGGTTGGAGGTGAGAGATGCTATTGAAGCTTGTCATAGTGCAGGCATTGTAGTGAAAATGATTACAGGCGACCATCCAGCTACTGCGGTCGAGATAGGAAGGCAACTTGGCATTACAGAAAATGGAAAAGTAATTAGCGGAGAAGAACTTCAAAAGATGAAAAAGCAGGGTATCCAGCGTGTACTTGAAGACACACACATCTTTGCACGCGTATCCCCTGCCGACAAGCTTAAAATCGTTACTGCTCTTCAAGCAAGCGGAGAAATAGTGGCAATGACAGGAGATGGAGTGAACGATGCTCCGGCCCTCAAGCGCGCCGATATTGGGGTGGCAATGGGGATTAGTGGAACAGCTGTCGCAAAAGAATCGGCAGATATGATACTGGCCAATGATAATTTTGAAAGCATTGAAGCTGCCATAGAAGAAGGGAGGAGAGTATTCGACAACATCCTCAAATGCCTGGTGTTTCTTTTACCCACCAGCATTGGTTTAGGATTGGTCATATTAATTTCGGTTCTGTTTTTCCCATCGGAAGCCGGCGTGCTTCTCAAACCGATGTTACCCGTTCAGGTGCTATGGATTAACCTGATTACCGCCGTTGCGTTAACCTTGCCGCTGGCTTTGGAAGCTAAGGATCCTGATGTAATGAAGCGTCCTCCTCGCAGGCCGGATAAACCGCTATTAAGTTCATTCATTATATTTAGAATTTTACTTGTTGCCGTTATAATGGCGGGGGGCACCATTGGACTGTTTCTCTGGGAATATCATGTTGAACTTTCAAAGGGAATTTCCCACGCACTTGCAGAGACAGAAGCACAAACAATGGCCACAACAACTATGGTATTGTTCCAAGTATTTTACCTTTTGGATTGCCGCTCCCTAAGCCTTCCCATCCATAAAATTGCGGTCTTCTCCAACCCTTCAATTTATCTGGGCATAGCCGGCGTTTTACTTGCCCAGTCAGCTTTTGTTTATATTCCATTTATGAACCAATGGTTTCATACCGCTCCATTAAATGTTGCTGCCTGGATGTTTTCCTGTATAGCAGCTTTTTCTGTCCTGATCATCATAGGTATTGAAAAATGGATTCGTTACAAATATTTCAAGACAATGAATGTATATTGAAAGTGGAGTGGCTTAGAAATTAAAATGCCGTCAGATCAAATCGGGCCAGCTATCTCACGCGATGGAATAAAAAAAGGGCACCAACGAAATGAAAAGATATCAAATTGTGTGCGATCCCGTTTACCCTCAAGTGATATGAATAATTTCGGGGAAATTTTGAAGGGGTGAAAAAATCTTCCTGTTGAATTGATGGATACCTAAGGCAAATTAAATAATACTTCAACACGATAGAAGCAAAAACCATTGAGTTTTTTACATGATGCAAAACGAACTGCTTTGGGCAAAATTCACTAGCGACACGTCTGATTCCTCCTAAAAATCCCTGGTTCGGCAGAACCGATACTACCGGCAGCATCCTACACAGCTTAAAATGAAACCACCAAGCATAAAAAAGCCACAAATGAATCATTTGTGGCTTTTGATTTTTTCTTTATGTACTATTTTTTTGTTGAAGCATTCAGTACACCATTAGTAGTTGGGGTTTTGGGTGATCACATCATTGATTTCCATTTCGGCCTGAGGGATTGGCCATAAATAGTCCCTTTCAGGCCTGAAATTTCGATTAAGCCCACTGGAAATGGTTTCCCAATTACCAGTCGCCTCATTGAGGTAATAAAGGCCCTGAACTACACCGATTTTATCCTCTCCAATTTTCCATCGGTTCATATCAAATAACCTTAAGCCCTCAAAAGCCAGCTCTACGGCTCTTTCATCCCTGATGATTGCTCTTAGCTCCTCCTGTGATTTCCCTGCTGTAATAGGAGGCATCTCAACGGTTGGTCTTTGCCTAACCCGATTGATCGCATCATAAACTGAATCATCTATTTCATTCAATTCGATTTTTGATTCGGCATACATCAAGAGTACATCCGCATAGCGGATTAGAATCATATTGATAGAACCTATATTAGGGTTACTTTCATCGGCTTCATAATCCACCCACTTCTTAAGGTTATATCCATGCACCGTGGAAAACTCTGTTGACCTCACCCTATCAGGTGTTGGACTATCCGGTAAGGAATTGAAAGTACTCGACCCAATTGGCTGTCCGGTATAGTACGAAGTATATGACCAGCGTGGGTCAATGTTTTCGAAAGGGTTATCTGGATTTTGGGGTCCTTTATACCCATACTTTAAAAACAAATTATGAATTGGTTCTACGACAGATCCTCCTCCAATGGAAGCAGCAGAAAATGAAAAGGCATTGTAAGTATTCCCGCCCACCGTATATTGCCTGTCAAATATCACTTCCGAAGAATTTTGCCCTGCATAATGAAATAATTCTTCATAATTCGGGTACAATTCATATATTCCTAAATCCATCACCGCTCGGGCAGCATCCCTGGCCACTGCGTATCTTTCGTTTCTGTAAGCTACCCTGGCTTTTAAGGCCAGAGCAGCGCCCAGCGTAGCCCTACCTATGTCCTGGGAATAACTCAAAGGCAGTTGGTTACCCTGAATAATTTGATCAAGTTCAGCAATGACGAAATCGACCACTTCTGTCTTTGGCGTTCTTCCGACTTGGTCGGTAACTGCAAGTGGTTCCAATATCAATGGAACATCTCCCCAAAGGCTACTTAATTGCGTATAAAAAAAGGCCCGCAGAAACCTAGCCTCAGCTTCATACCTGGCCAATAATTCAGCATCTCCCTGCTCAATTCTATGAATATTTGTAAGCACATTATTGGCGCGCTGTACGCCACGGAAATACCTGTCCCATTGGGACCCAATGGCTGAATTGACTGGGTCAAAAGAACCCATAGAGACATCATGAAGGGTGCCTGGACCTGAAGGGGCACGAAAACCAATGTCGGTTACACCATCCAGCTCCTTGACCATCAAAGGCCCATCCAACTCAACGTAGATCCCGTTTACAGCTAGTCTCGCATCTTTTTCCTGCTGCCAGTAAATAAGTTCGGAGACCTCTCCAGGGGGAATCAAATCAAGTCCATCGTCACAGCTAAGCATCCCAAAAGCCAAATAACACAGGCCTATATATTGTATCGTGTTTTTTATTAAGTTCATCTTTTCGCTTTTTTTTGATTAAAAATTGACGCTAACGCCTCCACTGAAAAGTCGGCTATGTGGGAAAAACTGACTTCTCCCCCTAGGTGTTTCCGGATCAAATAATTCTGTTTCCGTAAATGTCAACATATTCTCACCGGACACATAAACCCTAAGGTTGGCTACGACGTTTTGAGGAATGGTGTATCCAAATTGGAAGTTTTTCAATCGGAGGTAGCTGGTATTTTGTAACCAAAAATCAGACTCCATTAAATTAGCGGAATTTCCGGATCTCACCATTGGCCATGTGCCGCTAGGATTTCTTTCCGGATGATAAGCTTCTCGGGCCATCGTCTTAGGAATGAAATTCGTGTAATTAGGGCCTTCCATCAATGCGCCGTCCAGCGAATGCTGCTGGCGAAGTACGCCCTGCCAAAACATGGAGAAATCGAATCCTTTGTAGGAGGCACTAAAACGAACACCAAACTCGTACCTAGGGTCTTCATTTCCCATGATATATTGATCACCAGCAGGATAAAGGGACTGAGAAATAACCCCATCACCATTCAAGTCTTCATAAATAATATCTCCGATCGTAACGGATGGAAATATGGTGGCAGGATAATTATCCAAATCCTCCTGCGAACGATAAATGCCCGGAGACTTAAGTCCCCTCAGGGAATTGATGGATTCCCCTTCTGTCCAAACTGTAAATTTATCCGGGAAAAAGGGTCCCGTTCCTCTCAAATCTTCAATTCTATTGACAACATCCGAAAAGTTTAAACCAATCGTATATTGAAACCCATTATTCATAGCTGGGGTACTATTGTAGTTGATGGCCAGTTCCCAGCCCCTGTTGGACACAGCTGCCGCATTTTGCACCGGTGGACTGAACCCAATCGTTCTTGGAATTGGCAACTCGATTAAAATATCATCGGTGTACTTATAAAAATACTCAGCGATGACATCAATCCTGTCGCCTAAGAATCCCATATCCAATCCCACATTGGACATGGTGGTAGTTTCCCAGGTAATATCAGGATTGCCAGCCCTAGTGATGGCTGCTCCAGGTACGAGGTTATTATTAAACTGGTAACCATTGTTTAGATTATAGGTATTGAGGTACCTATAAAGCCCTATTCGTTGGTTTCCTAATTGGCCCCAAGAGCCTCTCAGTCTTAAATTACTGAATAAACCCTCATCCTTCAAGAAATTTTCCTCAGAAATCCTCCACCCAACAGAGAAGGATGGGAAAATCCCCCACCGATTACCTTCCCCAAACCTGGAGGACCCATCATACCGTACGTTGGCCTGAAACATGTACCTATCATCGTAACCATAATTGGCCCTGCCGAAGAAAGACCGCAGTCTCCATTCTTCAGAAAATCCTCCTGTGGATTGGTTCTGGATGTCTCCGGCACTGATATCCCTAAGATCATTGCTGAAAAAATTATCCCGGGATAGTGAAATTTGTTTATACCGATTGTAAATCTCCTCATATCCAGCCGTGCCTTGAACACTATGCTTACCAAATGTTTGGTCATAATTCAGGTATAATCTCTGGCTAAGTTCTCGCCGATTCTTTTGGCTCTCGGTAAGTCTGGAAGTGGCAAACCAACCTCCCACATTTACTAAATCACCTGTCAGGTAATTTCTCATCCCCGCCAGGCTATTTCGGAATACTAAACTATCAGTAGCATTGGAGTTAAGTGCTACGTTTCCTTCCAGAGATAGGGCCTCATTGATAGTATAAGCAAATCCTAACTGACCAAAGACATCATCGCTGACCCTGCTCGTTTCCCCTTCTTTTACCATGGCACGGGCATTCCATTGGCCGGATACCAGATCATAGGTCCCGTCAGGGTACTCCATAACAATGTTTCTGTTAATATGCAATAGCGCTTGTGTAATTTGCTGCCCTGGAAACCCCGGTCCGCTGAATCCCCTATTCCGATACATCAAATTGGTCTTAATCGTTAGTTTATCACTCGCATACAAGTCTGAATTGATACGCATGGTTACCTGCTTGTTGTTGAAGTTTTGCAAAATGCCGTCTGTATCGGCATAATTGATGGAAGCAAAAATTCGCCCCGTTTCACTACCACTGGAAAGAGAAAGCGAGTGCCTTTGTTGAAAGGCATTTGGATTGAAGATTCCGCCTTCATAGTCAGCAAAAGGATATTGCAAGGGATTTGTACCAGCAGCTACATTTTCGATATATGTTTCGCTGTAGGTCGGATTTGCGCCTACATTGGCCTGGGCCTCATTTTCCAACCTCATCCAGGTCACGGGATCTGTCGGTTCGGGAAAAAAATTGGGGTTTTGCCAGGCTACAAAACTATTGTAGTTGATCGAAACGCCACTTTTCGCACCTCTTTTGGTTGTTACCAGAATTACACCATTTGCCGCCCTAGATCCATAAATAGCCGATGAGGCTGCATCTTTTAAAACCGTAATGGTTTCAATATTTGTGGGTTCCACTGTACTAAGTGATTGCTCTACTCCATCCACAAGAACCAATGGGTTAGAATTGTTTAACGTTCCAACACCCCTGATTCTAATACTGGTACTTTCGTCCCCGGGAGCTCCACCATTGTTTTGAACGCTGAGACCGGGGGTTGTACCCTGTAGGGCTGATGCAGTATTCAGCACCGGACGTCTTGCCAGGTCTTCCCCTGCCACGGTACTTACTGCACCTGTAACATTTGCTCTCTTTTGGGTACCAAACCCTACCACAACCACCTCTTCCAGTGAGGAAGTGGACTCTATTAGGGTCACATTGATAATAGAGCGATCACCGACATTGATACGCTGAGTATCAAAACCAATAAAGGAAAACACGATTTCAGATCCCTCAGGAACTGTCAAAGAATATCTTCCATCTAAATCCGTGGCCGTGCCTATGTTCGTTCCGGGCAATGAAATGGTGGCCCCCGGAATAGGCTCACCGCTTCTATCAGAAACGATTCCAGTCACGGTGACATCCGCCATTTGTTGCCAAATTGGGCTAAATGATTCTAGTGAAGAAAAAGAATCGGTTTTTTCATCAAAAACGGTATGGGCATGGCCTTTTGGTGAAAAGGGGTGAAATAGCTGTAATGCCATAAGCACTACAAGTACCTTACTTGATAAATCCCCCCTAAGTAGTGGTTTTTTCATGATTTTGTAGAATTTAAGGTTGTTTAAAAAAGCATTTAAGATCGTCCTGAGGTTCCTCCCTTATTAGCTAACATTTTGGAAAGAGTTTCAACGGACTTTTTACCGACTCGACTTTTCTTACATAGGCATTTAATTTTAACGGGTTAAATAATTGGTATCTCTATTTTTTATTGATCGCATAATTTTCACTCATCAAATCTGATGATAGATGGACTTTAAAGAAGAAATTTCAATCAACAACTTTAATACAAAAGAAAAAAATGTATTAATTAAACATTTTAATCCTTAATTAAATTATCTTATTTTAATAAAATATTATATTTATTATTTTAGTAGGATCAAAATGTAAAGAATAAAACCTTTTCATCAGAGACTACAAAATGAACTCCATGCGCCGGAAACTGAAATCTAGGCCAATGAATCGATGAATTAATCAAAGAATCCTAAGATATTGACGGCTATATATATAAAATTGCTATTTGACGTGTTTGTAATTTTAATGATAACTTTTTTAAAATCAAAAAGAAAAGAAGCATTAAAAATAAATTTTAATTACTCTCATCAGACTAAAACATGAAAATAGATAAATAGCTCTCTGATTTTTTTTTAAGGCTGGGGGTATTATTGAAGTTAAAAAGGTACCCCTAGCTGGTCTGAGAGGAATAATTTAGTTTGCACGTTTTGAAGTTATTTTTGAAATTTTGTTGCAAATTATACCTCTCAATGAAGGTAATTGAACAATAATTGTGGGATAGATTTCGCACATTCGGTGCTCGTGAACGGTGGGTCACATGATTCCCCAGCCCTTGCAGGCTAGGCTATTGATCAACGCACCGTTGGTGCTATTTTTAAGACCAGCGCCAAAGGTGCATAATCATTAGCCTAGGGTGTAGGCCTAGGAATTATTTACACGGTAGCTCCAAGCACCGACTGTGCGTCGTCAAAATCATCTCGACAGAAGTATTCTTTCCAGAAACATAAACAACAATTTTAAAACCGAAACACCTTGGAAATTAAGAAATAATATACTAATTATGTTGTCTAAATGGGTAACAATTTATGCCGACAGTAAAAACAATCGACAATATCAAAATTGACATTTACTCTAGAGAGCATCCCCCGCCACATTTCCATGCGAAATATGTCGAATTTGAAGAACTAATAGAAATTGAAACTTTGGAGACCTATGCGGGGAAAATACCCAAAGTGCAAAGAAAAAAAGTAATAGATTGGGCCGCAGACAACAAACAGTTCCTTTTGGATATATTCAACCAACTAAATCCAAGGCTATGAGACATAAAATTAAAATCCCTAGAATAGTTAAAATTGAAAAGATTATCGGACACAAAATCCAATGCATGTTCAACAACGGCGAGAGTAGACTTCTCGACTTTGAAGAGATTTTCATGCAATGGAATGTAACCGTAAACGATCTCGAATATCCGCTTATTGACCAAAAAGAGTTTGAGAAAGTAGAACTCCGAAACTACACCTTGTCATGGCCGAACATTGAGATTAAAGTAAAGGGAGAAAACGGGGAAATTTTGACTCTTCCTTACGAAATTGGGGCTGATGTACTTTACGAATTAAGCAAGGATATTAAAGAACCATCAAATTATAGATACGGCAGACTGATTAAAAATGCCCGATTAAAAGCGGGATTGACGCAAGAGCAATTAGCCATGAAAAGCGGGACAACAAGGTTTTACATTTCGAGAATTGAGAATGATAAGACTGACCTTGAGATGTCGACATTTCGGAAGATCGTAGAAGCCGGACTTGGTAAGAAATTGAAATTGACGATAGAATAAATTAGGGTTTACCGGCTTTTTAATGTCCCGGAAAAAGTGTACAGGAACCTATAGGTTCATCACCAATGGGAGGTTATCTTGAAAACTTAAAAGGAGTTCGTAAGATAGTGTATACTCCTCATAGGCTAACAAGGAAAAGGAAAAAATTGTATCTTCATTAAGATGGAAGAGAAATTTGAGGATATAATGGTTAATAAAGACATTATAGACACGGTGAGGCAATATATTACGATGATTCCAAAGGAATTTGGAGTTAAAAAGGCATATCTTTTTGGTTCGTTTGCAAAAGGAAAGGAAAAAAGAGGGAAGTGATATAGATAATGCATTGATTTTGGAAAATATGCCTGATTTTTTTTCAACCCAACGGCAATTAATGAAATTAAGACGACAAATAGATCTACGAATCGAGCCCCATCCAATAAAAGAACAGGACTTTAATTCATTAAACCCCTTTGCCTGCGAAATTGAAAAAACAGGAATAGAGATATCCGTGGGGGATAAATTAAAATAGAAATATTATCAATTTTAAAAAATGGCATTTTTAATTACGATACTATTCAATCTGTTTATTCTTGGTCTTTGGCACCGCTAAAGAAAGAAAAGAGGAAAGAAGCTTGCTTGGTACTGGGGGTGGATTCTACTGAGTGAAGTTATTTCATTAACCCTTCCGGCTTTAGTTGGCATAGCTGCGACAACAATGTTTGCCTTTGACACCTTTCCAATCCATAGGAAGCGAACGATAATAGAAATGAACGAAATCAAAAGCTCAATCTTAAAATACCACGATGAAACTGGATATCTCCCAACCTCACTTCAAGAAATAATTGGACAAAATCCACTTAGACAAAGATGGAAACCTGATCGTTGGAACACAGCGTATAGACTGACTCGTCAAATGCAAAAAATAACGATCACATCTGCAGGATCTGACAGACAATTTGGAACCCTAGATGACATCAGAATTGAAATAGATAATTGAATTAAGGCCAAAGAATGATTCCACAGCCAAAGCGGGGCATGCAAATGTTAAACCGACGGATGGCACTATTTCAAAGACCAGCGCCAACGGCGCAAAATCATTAGCCTAGGGTGAAGCCCTAGGAATTAATATACACGACAAACCCAAGCACCAAGGGTGTGTAATTAAAAAACTGGAATAAGGCCAAAGCATTATATAAAAATTGCCTACTAGGGTATCTGTAGAAAGAAATATGGGAATTAATTCCGCAGTGTTATGGGAATCAAGCAAATTGTCTTTATAGGGTGTCTAATTCCCAATATATCCAACCTCAATCTCCCCTACCTCCCCTCAAAAGCCTCTACCGCCGCCCTAACAGACCCGTGCTGCAACAACATATCATAAGCCTCAGCCTGACCCAACCCGGTGGCTTCCATAATCATAATGGTGCCCCGGTTGACCAGCTTTTTGTTTGAGAGTTGCATATCTACCATTTTGTTTCCCTTTACCCGGCCCAATTTGATCATTACGCTGGTGGAAATCATATTGAGCACCAATTTCTGGGCGGTGCCGGATTTCATACGGGTACTGCCCGTTACAAATTCTGGGCCTACTACGGCTTCCACGGGAAGCTGGGCAGTGGCAGCTAGCGGAGTCTCGGCATTGCAGGTAATGCATCCGGTCAGAAGGCCAGCTTCGTTGGCAGCTTTTAATCCGCCGATCACATAGGGGGTGGTCCCGGAGGCGGCGATTCCTATTACCGTATCGTATTCATTAAACCCAAAAGCCTGAATATCCTGCCAGGCTTGGTTCGGGTCATCCTCGGCATTCTCTACCGCCTTACGGATTGCCATATCGCCACCTGCTATGATACCAATTACCAAGTCAAACGGAACCCCATAGGTAGGAGGACACTCGGAGGCATCCAATATGCCTAGACGTCCACTGGTACCCGCTCCTATGTAAAAAAGCCGCCCACCCTTTTCCATACGGGGAATGATAGCAGCTACCAGTTTTTCTATTTGCGGAATGGCTTTGTTAACGGCAAAGGGAACAGTATGGTCTTCCTTGTTCATATTTGCCAATAAATCGGCAATATCCATTTGCTCCAAGTTGTCGTAAAAGGAGCTGCTTTCGGTGGTACTCATATTTTTTCCTGATGGTAAAGGGTAAGTCCCGCTATGGGGGCTTCCAGAATAATTTGAATTGAAACCTGAAGATCGTTTCCTACTTTTCTCAGCACATCACTGTTATAGTAAGCAATTGATCCTACAAAGTTGACGGGTTTTTCTTTGTAATTCTCATACCGCATCACGTGCCGCTTGAAGAAATCTACAAATCCCTGATAAAATAGGTTAAAGCAATAGGGGTGGTCCTTGTGCTCGCCGATAAATTTGCAAAAGGATGCCATGTATCGGTTGGGAAAGGGTTTTTGATAGACGTTTTCCTGAATATCCAAGGTAGCCAATCCAAGTTCTTTTATTGCCAATTCCCTTATTTCGGCAGGCATATCATCATAAATAAAATCCTGTAGAAAATGTCTTCCTATGTATGCACCGCCTCCTTCATCACCCAGCAAATAACCTGGAGAAGGTCTGCTGGTAGTAATTTTACTCCCATCATAGTCCCCACTGTTTGACCCGGTGCCTAGGATGCAGGCAATACCGGACTTGTGACCACAGGTGGCTTTTGCGGCTGCAATAAGGTCATAATCTACCTCTACGGTGGCATCTCCTATAATGGCGTTGATTACCCGACGGACACTGGCTTTGTTTTTCTCGGCTGTACAGCCTGCACCATAAAAGTAAACTTCCTTGATAGAACCTTTTAAAGCCAGCATTTCGGCTGTTCGCAGGTTAGTTAGCATGTCCTCCTCCTTTTGGTAGTAGGGATTAAATCCTACAGTACGAAATTGCTCCACCTTGCCATCTTCACGGATGACTCTCCAGTCAGTTTTACTGGAACCACTATCTGCTATTAAAATCATATAAGAAAGGCAACGGGTTCAAATTTATCAAAAACATTCGCATTGTGCGGAGCATCAGGGAGCTCTCCCGTCAGATCTTGGCCCGCCCAATGTTCGTAATGCTGACCATTTCTCCATAGTCGGGAGGAACTGACATCATAGACCAAGCCATTGAAAGCAATATATATTTCAGGCTTGTCCTGTCCGTTATACAAAGCCAACTGATTTTTGGTGATTTTCTTCATTCGCAGCCCAAATATAAAAAATTTAAAAAGGAAACGTTTATCTTCTACTAAAACGTCTCAGTACAATTTGAGTTGGGCGTTGACCCAGCGCTCCGGAATCTCTCCCCGTTGGGCGGTCTGATAGTCTTCGTAGCTGCATGGAATGATGGTATCCCTGCCGTATTTTCCTTTTTCAGACGCGGGAATTTCCATCCACCATTTACCGCTAAGGTTACTTTTGTAAAAATGTAGAATCGAAGGCTTGGAGTCCAAGGAAACGGTATATTTGGTATAGTCGGTGCTTTTGAAAGACAGACTGTCTTTGCGATGGTAAAATCCCTCGATAAAATACCAGACCATGGTTGCAGCCACTGCCGCAGTGGTGTGTCGGGTATCATCCAGATCGGCATGATAGCCATACAATCCAAAGGAACTCAGCTTTTCATTCATCCCCGCAAACCAACATATCTGACAGGCTTCTTCCGCAGTCATGCCAAATGGCTGGGCATCTATGGCACCTGGTGCATCCGCTGATTTGATGGCACAAATATCAAAACTTAAAAGATCGGCATTTCGAATAAGCGGCTCTATTTCCTTGAAATTATCCCTCAGTTTGCCCAAGCGGACATGATCAAAGTAGAGTTTTTCCAGGGTAGTCACCAAATCAATATCCGCCAGGAAGCTCTGATAGGCGAGGTGACAATAGTTAAAAAGAAAATTAGGCTCATGAAGGATAATGTCCTGTGAATGGGTTTCATCCGCCCGTCCATCCTCTTCCATATCCAGCTTGGCATCCACGGTAAGTAAACTCACCATCTTTTTCATCTTCTCATAAGAGAGATACTGCCCCAAATCCAAGTCGTGTGAACCTCCTATAAATATTGGAAGTACCTGCATTTTAATCAGCAATTCTCCGATAGACCGGATCAACTGACAGGTTTCCTTGGGGGTGTCTCCATTTTTCAGATTTCCCAAATCTGCTACCTTATAAGCCCCCTGACCCTTCTTCAGTGCATACAATTTTCTCCGAATGCTGTGTGAGGAGAGAGATCCGTTGTTAAGGGTTGCCGAACCTCTATATTCTTCCAATCCTATGATTGCCACCTGCATGCCAGTGAGATCCGGAAATGTCTCACCATGGAAGTGGATGCCGTTAAAAAATGCATGGAGGGAATATTTCTGCTGATAAAAGGATTCAGGCAGTGGTTCAAAGAATATTTGTAAATCCATAGGTTGGGGTCCTTATTTCTTCAAAAATACAAAAAATAAACCCCAAATAATAAAAAAGTCCCGCACAATGGCGGGACTTGATTTTTTAGCCTCCGAAATCATCAAATCTGACGTTTTCATTCGGAACGCCCAGGTCTTCCAACATCTTCAGAACTGCTGCGTTCATCAAAGGTGGTCCACACAAGTAATATTCTATTTCATCGGGTTCGTCCACATTCTTTAAGTAATTGTCGTAAAGCACTTGGTGAATAAATCCAACGTATCCGTCTGCCTCTCTATCCTCAAGTGATTTTTTCACTTTCCAGTTATCTTCTGGTAATGGTTCAGATAGCCCGACGTGAAAGTTAAAGTTAGGGAAATCCTTTTCTATATTTCTAAAATGGTCTGTATAGAACAATTCCTTTTTAGACCGACCACCGTACCAATAAGAAACCTTTCTTTCGGACTTTTCAGTATGGAAAAGGTGAAATAAATGGGATCTTAATGGAGCCATTCCCGCTCCACCGCCGATGTAGATCATCTCACGCTGGGTTGGGTTGATGTGGAATTCACCGTATGGACCGGAAATGGTCACTTTATCACCAGGCTTACATCCGAATACATAGGAGGAACAAACTCCGGGATTTACATCCATCCATTTGTTGTTGGCCCTATCCCAAGGTGGAGTTGCCACACGGATGGTTAGCATTACTATGTTTCCTTCTGCAGGGTGATTAGCCATGGAATATGCCCGGAAGAGTTCCTCGTCATTTTTCATGACTAAGTCCCAAAGGCCAAACTTATCCCAATCACTTTGATAAACATCCTGTGGGTGACCTAACTCCGGATGCGGAGTGATGTCCATCTCCTTGAAGTTAACGGTAATCTTAGGAACGTCAATCTGAATGTATCCTCCCGGTTCAAAATCCAAGGTCTCGCCTTCAGGAAGTCTCACTTTAAATTCTTTAATAAAGGTGGATACGTTATAATTTGAAATTACTTCACATTCCCACTTTTTGATACCGAAAATTTCTTCAGGTATCCTGATTTTCATATCTCCTTTTACCTTGACTTGGCAGGAAAGTCTTACTTTGCCTTGCTGTTCGGCCCTGCTGAGGTGTCCGACTTCGGTAGGAAGGACTTCTCCTCCACCTTCATCGATGGTACATTTACACATGGCACATGTACCACCACCACCACAGGCAGATGGCAAAAATATCTTCTTTCCGCTCAGCGTAGAAAGCAATGTGGAGCCAGCGGAAGCAATTAACGGATTTTTTTCGTCTCCATTAATGATGATTTTCACATCACCCGAGGCCACAAGCTTGGATTGCGCAAAAAGAAGGATAAATACTAGTAGCAAAATAATAAGGGTAAATGCTACAATCGAGGTAATAATTACTGAACCCATTTAACTATTGTTTTTTTTCTTTTCAGTACGATAATTACAGTTTAAACACGTGCAAATATATTCAATAATCGCTTAAACCTGAGAATAAATTCTATTTTTATATGAAGTACCTTCCACACTTGATAAACTACTTAGTGCTTCAATAAGTTTAGCAGCGTATACAATCTGTTCTTCAACTGTCTCCGATCGATGATGAAATCCAAAAATCCATGTTCCAAAACAAACTCCGAACTTTGGAATCCTTTTGGAAGGTCTTTACCTATGGTCTCGCGAATAACCCGTGGCCCGGCAAAACCTATCAATGCACCTGGTTCGGCGATATTAAAGTCCCCCAGCATGGCATAGGAGGCAGTAACCCCACCTGTGGTAGGGTCTGTCAACAAAGAGATATATGGCACGCCGGCTTCATCCAAAAGAGCCAGTTTTGCGGATGTCTTCGCCATCTGCATAAGACTGAAACCTGCTTCCATCATCCTTGCTCCTCCTGATTTGGAAATCATCAGGAAGGGAATTTTGTGCTCAAGTGCATGGTCAATAGCTCGGGCAATTTTTTCTCCGACGACGGAGCCCATTGATCCTCCGATAAAGTTAAAATCCATGCAGGTGATGACAATATCCAATCCATTGAGTTTGCCTACACCGGTGCGAGCGGCATCTTTAAGTTCAGTTTTGGCAATGGTTTCGGTGATGCGGGTGGGGTAGGATCTGCTGTCAACAAACTTTAGGGGATCTCCCGACTTCATGTCAGCGTCTAGTTCGGTGAACTTATTATCATCAAAAAGTATTTCAAAATATTCTTTGGAACCGATTTTTACGTGGTATTCGTCATCGGGACACACATATGAATTGTTCTTCAATTCCCTGGTATGAATGATATTCCCCTTCGGAGTTTTATACCAAAGCCCGTCGGGGGTGTCCTTCTTTTCTTCCGTGGAGGTTTTAATTCCAGCATCTTTTCTTTTAAACCAAGCCATATCTCTTACGTTTACACCGAATGGTTATTTTCGGGACTACAAATTTATGGGTAATATCGATTAAATAAAATTCTAATTCACAATACAATGATCAGGGTTGGGCAAAGGGCCCTTTTTCGGAAGCATCTTCTTCCATCAGAACCCGAGTTTTAGGTAAACATTCTGGATAGTTGGTCTGTATATATTCCAGCATTTTTTCCCGAACCAGACACCTCAGATCAAAAGCTGTAGGACTATCCACTGCACTCATCAGACACCTAAGCTCCACCGTGCGTTCCCGAACGTCCGTCACCTGCAATACCTGAACCTTACCATCCCATAAGGGAGTTGACTCCAGAATGGATTTGAGGTAACCTTTTAGGGGTGTGACTGGTATGGTGTGATCTACATATAGAAAAACCGTTCCCCATATATCCGCCGTAGTCCTGGTCCAGTTTTGGAAAGGCTTTTCCAAAAAGTAGGTAATGGGCAAGACGAGTCTCCGCTGATCCCAGATTCGGACGACGACATAGGTCAGGTTGATTTCTTCTATTTTCCCCCATTCGCCTTCTACCACCACCACATCGTCTATACGTATGGGTTGGGTAAAGGCTATTTGAAAGCCTGCTAGCAGGTTGGCGATTGATTTTTGGGCTGCTAGACCAATAATAATACCAGCAATACCTGCTGATGTCAGTAATCCGGCTCCAATTTTCCTGGCCGCTTCAAAATTCATCAGAATGCTGGCTGTGGCAATTACGACAACTACAATGATAAATATTTTTCGGATAAACGCCAGCTGGGTGATAATTCTTCTTTCCCTTAGATTATCTGACTTGTCGTAGGCAAAGGTATCCAGGGTATAATACCGAAAGACATTAAACCCTTCTATAACAATCCAACTGAGATTGATAATAAACAGCACTGCAAACCAGGGCTGACTTCGGATATAATCCATGTCCTCAGGAGAAAAGTACGGCTCTGCCAATGGAAATACAACAAAGAACAACCCCCACTTTAGGGAACTGGAAAACTTCCTTAGGGCCATCTCCCCTTTGTGACTTTTTGGTTTGTAAAACAGTCTGCTTAGCCTTTTGAAGCTGAAGTACAAAAACAGGTGGCTTACCGCTACGGAGGCGACAATGATTAGAATTAAAAGCAGTCTTTCATAAGTCATAAGAAGAATGTTTTAGTTTTATGAAAATGAAAATTAAATATTAGGACGTTCAGAGAAAAGAAAATTTCTAATTACATTTAAAATTAGATATCGTCTTGGAAGGGTTACTTTAGGGGCAAATTACTTCAGGCTCAATATAAAACAATACTGTGATACAATGCAATTAGTATACCTATTTCTATTTTCCGCCATCATTTTGTGGGGAGCGTATTTTACCTATGGCAAGTTCGTTTTCAAACAATTCAAAATCAGCAACAAAAACATTACACCATCCCACAGATTTAAGGATGGAGTGGATTATGTGCCTAGTAAGCCTATTGTAGTACTGGGACACCACTTTGCTTCCATAGCCGGGGCAGGGCCCATAGTTGGGCCCATTATCGCAATTACCTTTGGATGGGTGCCTGCTGTTATATGGATCTTGGTCGGAGGAATATTCTTCGGGGCTGTCCATGATTTAGGTAGCATGGTGGCATCCCTTCGAAACGACGGCAAATCCATAGGAGTAATCATCCAAAACAACATAGGCAGAAAAGGGAAACAGTTGTTTATCCTTTTCAGTTTCTCCACACTGATTTTAATTATTGCCGTATTTGCGGATATTATCGCCAAGACATTCGTCAGTAATCCGGGAGTAGCCTCGGCATCCATCCTTTTTATCCTGCTTGCTATCGCTTTTGGGTTTGTCAACAAATTTACCTCCCATAAGAAATCCGCGTTTGTCATCGCCACTGTAGTGGGGGTCGTGGTCATGTACCTTTTTGTTTATTTGGGCATGCAGATACCATTTGTTTTGGATTACCAATTGTGGATTTACGTGCTTTTGATTTATGCCTTTTTTGCATCGGTGACTCCTGTAGCCATGCTCCTTCAGCCCCGAGATTATCTCAATAGCTTCCTATTATATGGGTTGATCCTTGCTGCGGTAGTTGGCGTAGTAGTAGCCAACCCTACTATTGTGATGGATACGGAAGTACACTTTTCCAGCGAAAGTCTGGGATATATCTTTCCTGTCCTGTTTGTGACCATTGCCTGCGGCGCGATTTCCGGATTTCATTCCTTGGTAGCATCCGGAACCACCTCTAAGCAGTTGGATAGGGAGGAAGATGCCAAAGTTGTTGGATACGGCGGAATGCTAATTGAATCCTTCCTGGCCATCATTGCCGTGGGAGCGGTTATAGTACTAACCCGAACAGATTATATGGCTCGGTTGGCAGAGCAGGGTCCTGTGCCACTTTTTGCGGACGGCTTGGGTGCTATAATAGCTTCCATGGGCATAAATGAGGCTTTTGCTGTTGGCTTTGTGGCGTTGACCGTTTCTGCCTTTGCGCTTACCACCTTGGACACCTGCACCCGGTTAGCACGATTCACCCTTCAGGAGTATTTTGAGGATGTGCAGCAGCCTGTGGCAAAAAAGATTTCTCAAAACAGATACATTTCGACAACAGTTGTTGTAGTATTATCTGTGCTTCTTCTGCAAAGTGGTGGTTTTACCACACTTTGGCCAATTTTCGGTTCAGCCAATCAACTCCTGGCTGCATTGGCACTTTTGACAATTTCAGTGTGGCTAATTCGCAAAAAGGTAAATCCTACCTTTGTGACCATACCCATGTTTTTCATGTTTACGGTTACCCTAAGTTCCTTGGGCTTGTTTGCATGGAACAACTTTAAACAGGAGTCTTATGTCCTTTCAATTATTGCTTCTATATTATTTGTCCTTTCTTTTGCTCTAATATTTCTAGCCAAAAAAAGTCTCTCAAAGGCGCCGGAACTGAAAGAAATGGTTAAAAATTAATCATTCATTAATGCTTAAAATTTTTCACCATGACATCCCAAAGGATTACCGTCTTTTGGATTTTGTCATTTATTCTAATAGTTATAATTATGCATCCTTGGAGGATTGCGACCTGATTGTTCACAATGAGGTTCTTTGGGGGCTGGAAAAGAAGGATTTGAATCGGGCCTTAGCTGAAATTGTAAGCCAATATCCGTCATCCAAAAAAACACTGGTATTCATCGTAGCGGATTATGAAGAAAAACTACCAATACCTTACTCGCTTATTCTATTAAGGACTAGCCTGAAGAAATCAACCCGGGTTTTTAATGAACTGCCGCTCCCCGATATTTGGAGTTTTTATCAAAACTCTTTTGAAGTACACCACTCTGACAACGTACCCTGCGTAGGATTTTGTGGCTTGGCTAGTAGGCCTAGACGGAAGTTGATCAAAACATTCCAACGCTCGCCAACCATAAAATCAAATTTTATTTGCAGGGATAAATTCTGGGGAGGGTCTCCGCATGATAAAATCTAATACAGGAGTTTGACGAAAATATGGCTGGAAATGCCTTTATATTGGCTCCCAGGGGCAAAGGAAACTTCTCAATGCGATTTTACCAGGCCCTATCAGCGGGTCGCATTCCCGTAATGGTTGACACCGATAGCATGCTACCCTTTGCAAACCAAATCCTCTGGAAAGAAAAGATTATCTTCGAAACAAATGAAAAGCGATGTGTGGAAAGGGTTTTAGAAGTGTTTCACAATGGTTCCTATTTGTCCATGCAAATGGAATGCAGGAAGATACATGAACAATACTTTTCGGTGGATAATTACTTTAAAGAACTATCAGAGGTATTGAAAAAGGAATACCTCTGGTAGGATCAGAAATTAATTCCTAAATCCGTAGTACTTTTCCGTAAAACAGGAAGGAAAACCTTCCAGGTTCACCCGCTAAATTTAAACCACTAGCTAATTATCAAAAAAACCGGGAAGGTTGCGGATTTGAAATAAATCTCCTAAAACAATCGAAAGCCCATGGAAAGGATCAGCTGATTTTGGCGCTGATCCGTAGGGACTGCCGCATAGCTGTTAATGGCATTGGTCATCCCACCCTCGTATTTAAAGTCCAAAACCAAATTTCCAATATCCAATCCGATACCAGCCTGATATCCAAATGTAAATTCCTCCTTCGGTGGTATAAGCCTTGAGGTAGTACCGCCATCGTTAGAAGACATTTTTCCATTCAACAGATAAGTGGCCACTGGCCCCGCTTGAAGTCTAAGCACTGAACCAAGCTTTAAACCAACCATCATGGGCACATCCAAGCGGTTGAACTCCACGTTATAGTTAAAGGTGTTGTCACTGAAAGATCCCCCTGTATTGGTGTAAAGTACTTCAGGTTGGATAAAAACAACCGGTAAGTTAATTCGCGCAAAGGCACCTACATGGTACCCAATCTTGGAGTCCTCGCCCCTGAAACCTTCAAATACTTTCACATCTCCTTGCGAGACACCGAATTTGGGACCCATAGTAAAGATCTGAGCCTGTCCCTGCAGGCTGACAAATGTTGCAAAGGCAATAAACATTACTAGCTTTTTCATGTGCTTTTGGATTGTTTTGAGTCAATGAAATAAAAAGCGATATTCATAAAACAAAAAGAACGCCAATTTATTGTTTACTGTCCTGCAAAGGAAAGGGCTATTACAAGCATGCGAAATTTTAAACTGAAAATTTTTCCTCATGAAAAAAAATGGATTTAACTCAAGAACTTAAAATTTCAATATGTAATTTTCCAAAATTTTTCGTTCATAATTGAATGTTAGTTTATTTTATAATCTTTAGATGAAAAAAACACTACTGAAATTAATCGGAGGAATCTGCATTTGTTTGGCCTATTCATGCGTTGACGATCGGGTAATGGAGGATCCCTTTGCGGGGAAGCCGGCTGCACGATTAGGCGTAGGGCAATTGGCCAACCAATTATTGGCTGGGGATCAATTTACCAGGATGGAGATCGAAATGGTCTACATGTCAGGCTACCGTCCCACCAATTTTATGCTTGGTGAAATGGTCACATTTCTTGAGGACTATGTCAACAAGTCGGACGGGATCATCTTTAGACAAAAGGAAATACCAGCCCTTGGTCAGGCCAACTACACCATCTCCGATATTCGGGAACTGGAGGAAACGCATCGGGAACGCTACAATGAAAGAGAGATTTTTACAGTATTTTTGCTGGTTGTGGATGGGTATTTTTCACAGGATGAGGAGGAAAATTTTGCTCTAGGTGCAGCCTATAACAGCACGAGTATGGTATTGTTTGGTCCCCGCATCGTAGAGAACTCCGGTGGATTTAGAAGGCCGTCGCTGCCAGTATTGGAAACCACTGTAACCTTGCACGAACTAGGTCACCTGATGGGCTTGGTCAATAATGGGACAGCAATGGTGCATGAACATGAAGACGACGAATACGAATCCCACTGTGATAATGAGAGTTGCCTGATGTATTGGGCTGTAGAAACCAACCGTGGGCTAAACCTTATGGGATCTACTGTTCCCGAACTGGATGAGAATTGCAAAAATGATATTCGCGCAAACGGCGGAAAGTAAAAAACGTCCCGATTTCAAGTTGATATAGGGACGTTTTTACTTTTAATTTGATTTAAAAAGTTCCGGCTCTTTTTTGGAAATCCTCCACGCTAGTCCCACATTAATCAGGTAATCCGCAAAGGCAGCATCCCCGTGTCTGTAGTTCGTCGGTGTCGATGCGGCGATATCGGTGACGCTTCTGGTTCTGTTTCGGGAAATTGCCACCGGAACGTTCAAGCTTACGGTAAAATCCTTTACCATATAGCTGACCCCTGGCTCTATTGAAATAACATATCCAGGCCGTCTGAAACCCTCATTTCCGCCAATCAAGTCCCTAACTGGCACGCCTTCAATCCTTCCCCCCAACGAAGCTCCAAATCCATGAACAAACAGGGATCGGAAAACCCCTGCCCTGAATGCATATTGATCAGGTACAGCCATGATGGATTCATTGGATAGAATAGGATTTAGAGTCTCTCTGAAAGTTCTAGTCCCATTCGTTTCTCTTGGATTAATGAGATAGAACCCATCATAATAAAGAATAAAGTTATTTTTCAAAAAGCGTAATCCCTGTGTATCTAAAATAAGCCCCACTCCTCCGTCACCAGGCTGTATGGATTGGTCAACAGGTCGAACTTGAGGGCTACCCTCGGGACCCACATTGTAAAAGGTACTCCGCGCATTGTAGTTTCCAGTCGGCAATTTGATGCTAGCTCCTATTGCCATATTGCCTTTGGCAGCCTTCTCGCCGGCAAATAGCCAATATCCGCCACCCAATCGCATATCCGCAATGCCGCCAGAATAACTCATGTGCCGGGAGTTCCTTCCATGTTCATAAAGAGAACTTCGTTCGTTATAGACAAATGGCAGGGAAGCTGCGACATAAAACCTGTCCGTGACTGCATAGCTCAGGTTCAGGTCCACGGAATGGGACCAATTGATTACTTCCGTATTATTCGCTACGCGGTCCGGTTCCTCATGGGTGCCTTTGAAGTGTCTAAAGGATCTGAAATAACGGTAATTGGTTCCGATGTTAAAATCGCCCTTTTGCAGGATCTCACCTTGATTGAGGGCATTGCCCACACCCGAAAATTGTCGAATAGCAACACAGCCTTGTGCCTGAACAAGGGAGCTTGTAAAGCCAATTGTCACAAATAGGCATAATATATAGGTAAAGGTTTTCATTGTTGTTTTCTTTTTGATTAGGTTGATAAAATTTAACCTCTAACAGCAGCCACCCCATAGGAAAGCCCAAAAGGCAACTATCCAGGATAACTGTGCTATAGGAATGATTATTTGGCATTGCTCATACACCAAATAGATTGGCTAAATGGAATGCATTAGCTGGTCTGGAAAAACTCCAAGACAAACTGATTCTAAGAAAATTTATGCAACCTGTGGAGGGGGGGCAGTGACCTGGACTTCTACGGCATGATAGATAGAAAAATATTCTGCAAAGCAGAAAGCCTGATTACTAATTGTAGATAAAAAAACAAATCTTTCAGAAGGAGACAAATAATCCTTGACAGGACTTTTGCCCAGTACTATATCCTTTTGCTGATCGGACGAACCGTCCGGGGTAAGGGAAATGACCCATTGCTTTAAGCTGAGTTCAAGATTAATTTTAGCATGGTCGGGCACATAGACGAGCTGAAAGGCGTCATTGATAAATCTTTTTTTGATACCCCGGTATGATTTTCCATCCATACTAAAAGGTATGTTGGTCAGATGAAACTCCTCATTGTCTATCATGTAAGGAAGTCTCATGGGTATTTCTAATACATGCATCGAAAATAATTGCTCGTCAAAAACTTTAGCAGACCATTCCGATTCGATGTGATGTTGATAGGCGAAATAAAAAATATAGAATCCAAAATGGTACACCAAAAAACATCCCAAAAGCAATATGGAAATCCCTTTCTTCATCGGGAATAAAGGTATAAAAAAAATTGAAAATTAAAAATAACTTATTTAATCCTTAACTTCTTCATAGTCAATATAGTCTCCTCCACGTATGGTGCCTGTCGTTTTTCCTTTAGGGATATAGTCTACATCGACATTCCCATCTCTTGGTCGGGATTTTTGCCGGTTTTCTGTGCGTTGCGCTTCATTTACCTGATCCACAAATTTTTTCAGCTTACTCCGGAGAAAATACTTTACCAAGCTGGACATTATCCAACCAATGGCTATAAAGAATATAATAAGTTTTAAAATCATTTCACTGGTCTTTTAAAATAATTAACCACTAAGATTATGCGGTTTTCGAAATGGCATCACCAATACGCTCTTACTCCAAATCTTATGTGATTACCGTAGGGACACGCTGAAGGTATAACACGGCTTTCCCGCCAAAACGTTTCCTTTCACCCCGGATTTTCCTCTACTTAGAATAGTAATTTCTTATAAAATTCGCAAATTTCCAAATTCAATAGGTTCCACAGTCCGAAATTGCTTACATTCCAGACCGTGAAACCTAAGATTTATTTACTTAAGTAGATGTTCCTTTCAGAATAGATCTTCAGGAAGTAATCATCCATCAGGTCATCGATAAAATAGATGGCCTCACCTGTGGATTTCATCTCAGGACCTAACTCCTTATTTACATTCGGGAATTTGTGGAAAGAAAAGACAGGTTCCTTGATAGCATACCCCTTTTTTACCGGGTTGAAATTAAAATCTGTCACCTTCTTTTCACCCAGCATCACCTTGGTAGCATAATTGACATAAGGTTCTGCATAGGCCTTACAGATAAAGGGCACCGTCCGTGAGGCTCTTGGGTTTGCCTCGATGACATATACTTTGTCATTTTTGATGGCAAATTGTATGTTGATAAGACCTTTTGTTTCCAGTGCCAAAGCAATCCGCTCGGTATAGGTTTCGATTTGACGTATCACCAAGTCTCCCAAATTATAGGGTGGGAGTACGGCGTAGGAGTCTCCGGAGTGAATGCCTGCCGGCTCGATATGCTGCATTATACCGATGATATAAACGTTTTCTCCATCACAGATGGCATCTGCTTCCGCTTCGATAGCCCCTTCCAAGAAGTGATCTAGCAAGATTTCATTGTTGGGAATATCTCGAAGCACGTTAACTACATGCTCTTCCAACTCCTTTTCATTGATTACTATTTTCATACCCTGCCCACCTAATACATAAGACGGTCTCACTAAGAGCGGAAATCCAAGTCTTTTGCACAATTCAAGCGCCTCGTCTGTATTGTGGATCGTGCCAAATTCCGGATAGGGCACATTGTTGTCTTTAAGGAGAGTGGAGAAACTTCCCCTGTCCTCTGCCAAATCCAATGCTCTGAAACTAGTCCCGATGATTGGAATATTGTATTTATCCAGTTTTTCAGCCAGCTTCAGTGCCGTCTGTCCTCCCAACTGTACGATTACGCCTATGGGATTTTCATGTAAGATAATTTCATATATATGTTCCCAAAATACCGGCTCAAAGTAAAGCTTGTCGGCAATATCAAAATCCGTGGAAACCGTCTCAGGGTTACAATTAATCATAATGGTCTCATAGCCACACTCCTTAGCAGCCAGAACACCATGTACACAGGAGTAGTCAAACTCAATCCCCTGCCCCACGCGGTTGGGACCTGAACCCAGCACCACAACTTTTTTGCGGTCAGATGCTATGGACTCGTTTTCATCTCCAAAACTAGAATAGTAATACGGAGTCTGCGCTTCAAATTCAGCAGCACAGGTGTCCACCAATTTATATACCCGGCGAATACCCATCTCATCCCTTCTTTTTTGAAAAACCTCACTTTCGAGGCAGCCGATCAGATGGGCAATTTGCCTGTCGGCATATCCCTTTTGTTTGGCAATTTTCATCAGGTCATAGGGGATATTCTCGAGGGTATACGTCCCAATTTTTATATCGAGATGTACCAATTCCTCAATTTGCTTAAGGAACCACTTATCGATCTTGGTCAGGTCCTGAATTGTCCGGAAGGAAATCCCAAGTTTGAAGGCATCATAAATGTGGAATAATCGATTCCAGCTCGGATTGGCCAAGCTATATAATATTTCATCCTGATTCCGGATTTCCTTGCCGTCCGCACCGAGTCCATTTCGTTTGATTTCCAGGGACTGACAGGCTTTTTGAAGGGCCTCTTGGAAGTTTCTTCCGATGCCCATTACCTCCCCTACTGATTTCATTGACAATCCCAATTTCCTATCGGATCCTTTGAATTTGTCAAAGTTCCATCGGGGAATTTTTACGATTACATAGTCTATAGCGGGTTCAAAAAATGCCGAGGTACTTCCCGTGATGGAATTTTTCAATTCATCCAAATTGTAACCGATGGCTAGTTTAGCCGCCACCTTTGCAATGGGATAGCCTGTAGCCTTGGAAGCCAGCGCCGAGGATCGGGAAACCCGAGGGTTGATTTCTACTCCTATGATGGTTTTATTATCAGGACTGACAGCAAACTGTACGTTACAGCCACCGGCAAAATTCCCGATCCCGTTCATCATCTTGATGGCGAGATTCCTCATCCATTGGTAGACAGTGTCAGGCAGCGTCATAGCTGGGGCTACCGTGATCGAATCACCCGTATGCACTCCCATGGGGTCGAAGTTTTCTATGGAGCAGATCACAACCATGTTGCCAATGGTGTCTCTCAATACTTCCAATTCATATTCCTTCCAGCCCATGATACTTTGCTCAATAAGCACCTCATGTGTGGGTGAAGCTTGCAGGCCTGCCATCAATGCCTTTTCAAAATTGTCGGGGCTATCCACAAATCCCCCTCCCGTACCTCCTAGGGTATAGGATGGACGAATGACTAAAGGAAAACCTATCTCTTGCGCGATTTCTTTCCCCATAAGGAATGAGGTAGCAGTACGGCCTTTGCAGACGCTTACGTCAAGCTTCTCCATCAGGGCTTTAAACTTTTCCCGGTTTTCTGCCGTTTCAATAGCATCAATGTCCACACCGATCATACGGGTGCCAAACTTCTCCCATATACCTGCTTTATCACAATCGATGGCCAGATTAAGTGCAGTCTGTCCTCCCATGGTAGGAAGTACACAATCGATGTCCGGATGGTCCTTTAGAATTTTGATGATGGATTTTTTTTCCAAAGGTAGAAGGTAGACATTGTCCGCAGTTACAGGATCAGTCATGATGGTGGCCGGGTTGGAGTTGATCAACGTTACGATAATGCCCTCTTCCCTGAGTGACCTGGCCGCTTGTGAACCCGCATAATCAAATTCACACGCTTGGCCGATTACAATAGGCCCGCTCCCTATAATGAGTACATGTTTGATGCTACTGTCTTTTGGCATTTTAAGATTTCGTTTTGAGTAGAATTTACTTATGGCTAAATTGGTGCAAAATTAACCAAAATATTTAAAGATACACGGCTTCTTCCATATTTAGCGGAGATTATACCAAGTAAAGCTAGGTTCAGCCGTGTAAAGATGTAATAATGGAAGATAAAAATACTAGATTATTTATCATAGGGGATGTACATGGATGCTGGCATACATATCAGGAGCTTTTGATTCATTGGAATCCTGAAAGTGAACTCCTTATTCAGCTGGGTGACTTGGTGGATAGGGGGAATTTTAGTCCACAATGCTTAGACCTATCCCAAGATTTGCAGCGGGAATTTCCAGATAAGACTGTCTTTCTAAGGGGAAATCACGAACAAATGATGCTGCGTTACCTTAAAGAAGATGACACAACCGGACATTGGTTAACCAATGGGGGCAAATCAACCTTGGCTGGTTTTAATGATTTTTCTTTGGAGCCATCGGACTTTATCGGATGGTTGGAAAGCAGGGAGTTGATATGGGAGAACGAGTCAGTTTTTGTGTCCCACGCAGGCGTGACTCATGTTGAAAACCCCTTAGATGTTGATGACCGCATGGGAGTCCTTTGGAACAGAGGTCCGTGGAAAAATATCGGCAAACTACAGGTAATTGGACATACACCGCAGGTGAACGGAAAAGCGACGTTTCAGTCGAATCCTCCTGTTTGGAATATAGATACGGGGGCGTTCAGAGGGATTTGCCTTACAGGCGTTAAATTAGATTACCAAGGCAACCTGTTGGAAGAAATTAATATTCCCACAAATAATTTGGATGTAAATTAAAAGCACTGAGCCTTTAAGTGGCTCAGTGCTCTTGTTCATCGTGGAATGTTAGTAACCCGGATTTTGAACGAGATTCTGATTCAAATCCAGTTCCAGTTGAGGAATGGGAAAGAGGTATTTTTGGACGGTTGAAACACCCAAAATTTCCGACGCCAGCCCCGTACGGGTTAGATCAAACCAAGTTTCTGATTCGAACATCATCTCCTTGCGCTTTTCCTCCTGAACCAACCTGGAAAATGCTTCTACCGAAGCAGCAGAAGTTACTGGATCCAATCCCGCTCGCTCCCGGATGGCATTTAAGCTCTCCAGGGAAGAAGCTGTGACGGCAGATACCGCTTTAGCACTAGCTTCCGCATGAATCAGATATACCTCAGCCAATCTGAAAATGGGCACATTCTGGCTTGGCGGGTTGAAGTTTCTGTACTTACCTACATACAGTTGATCTTCGCCTGTATTGTTGGCAGCTGTTCGAATAGTAAAATCCCTCCTTAGGTCATTTTCTTCGAAGACATCCAAAGCGGCTTCTAAAGCAAAAAATTCTTGCCGTGATGCTGGGTTGGCATTCGTCACAAAGGTATTGGGGGTCTGCTGGTCAAACTGCAGTTCAAAAATGGATTCGGAAGAATTCTCCGTGAGCCAAATGTCGGAAAAATCCTCAGCTAACATATAGCTGGAATTACCCACGACCTCCTCAGCAAGCTGTGCGGCATCCGAATAGTTTCCATTATACAAATGGACTTTGGAAAGCAATGCGCGGGCAGCCAAACCTGTCGCACGCCCTTTACCTGTACCGCTAGCTGTCAAGGGTAGTTCCAGAGCTTGGGTAAGGTCAGAAATGATGGCGGCGTAAACCTCCGCTACCGCATTTCTAGACACACGCAAGTCGCCACTTGTTGTCTGCCGGGAAGTAGGGATCAGAATCAAAGGGACATCTCCCCAACCTCTCACCAAGTTAAAATAGGAAAGCGCCCGTAAAAAGCGGGCTTCTCTTACCAGATTTTGAAGTTCATTATTGGTCCCAAAACCCGCTATTTCAGGAGCAAAGAAAATAATATTATTCGCTGCGTTGATAGTGGCATAGGAGGCCGTCCATATATTCAATGACCAGGGATTATCAATCCGAATATCGAAATTCTGGTATTCAACATATTCTGGAAAGCTGGAAATATGTGCCATATGCCCGGCTGCGAATTCAGGTATGGTTATAAACGCCTGTCCATAGCTGAAGCTGCTGGTTAGGGTTCTGTATGCTCCAATTACTGCCGTCCGTGTAGTAGCCACATCGGTAAAGAAAGTAGCCTGACTTAACTGGTCTATGGGTTGTTTTTCTATAAAATCATCACATGACAACATGAAAAACGCAACACCCAGGACAAAGAGTTTATTAAAATATTTTCTCATGATTGTTTCTTTAAAAGGTAACATTGATTCCTCCGGTGAAAATTCTAGGCTGCGGATAGTTGCTGTGGTCGGTGCCGTATGCGATACCGTCACTGGACATGGCATTAACTTCCGGATCATAGCCTGTGTATTTCGTAAATACAAAAGCATTTTGAACGGTCGTATATATTCTAAGATTTGCAACCTTGAGCCTTTCAGCTATAGTAGCTGGCAGCGAATACCCCAACGTAATGTTCCGGATCCTGAAAAATGAGCCATCTTCCACCCATCTGGTAGAAACTGCCGCATTGTCCAGGCTTCCCGGAGAAGGTCTTGGCACATCGGTAATGTCACCTGGCTGTCTCCATCTCCTAGTCCACATGCTGTCTCCATTACCACTAAGGTTGAAGCCGGACAGACGGTAGAATGCCGTATAGTTGTACAGTTCTACACCGCCGACGAACTGACCCATAACACTGAAATCAAAGTTCTTGTAAAAGAAGTTGTTGGTAATACCTCCGAAAAGCCGGGGGTTGGGATTACCTATAATCTGTCGGTCTTGTTGCCGGGTGGGGGCGCCTAGCGTACCGTCTTCGCGTTCAAAGTCGATCATGCCCGTTTCCGGATTGACCCCATGCATTACCCAACCGAAGAAAGACCCCAATGGCATTCCTTCACGGGCAATATTGAAGTTCCCTATTCCTCCCAATAAATCACCCTCGGGCAGGGCCTTGACTTCATTTCTGTTGAAAGTCATATTAAGGGACGTATTCCATACAAACTCCCCAGTAAGGTTCCTTGACTGCAGCTCGAACTCAAATCCTCGGTTTTGGATTTCTCCCAAATTAGTGAATGTGGTTCTATAGCCGGATGTTCGCGGAATTTGCACGTTGATTAGTAGATCTCTCGTGTTTTTGACATAATAATCTGCCAATACACTAATCCTTCCATTAAACATAGAGAAATCTACCCCTAAATTGTACTGCTCGGTAGTCTCCCAACCCAGCTCACCACTGCCATATACGTTTGGTGTAAAGCCAGCCTGCTGGTTGTAAACCTGGCCGCCGGAATACAAAATTTGATTGACGTAGTTGGGTATTTCCTGGTTTCCTGAAAGTCCCCAGCTCGTTCTCAGCTTTAGGTTTTCAAACACCCCATTATCCTGCATAAAGTCCTCGTCGCCGAGTCTCCATGCAACCGCCACTGAAGGGAAATGGGCATATTTGTTAAGTGCGCCAAATCTAGAGGATCCATCTATCCGATAATTGGCTGTTAGAAAATACTTATTTTTGAAGTTATAATTTATCCTGGAGAAATAAGAAACGATACTCCACTCCTGCACACCTGCATTGGCACCGCTTATTATTCCTCCCGCACTGATGATTGGGATTTCGTTGAAGGGAAAATTGGTTCTTCTCGCATCTGTAAAAGAAAAGTTGGATTCCTGAAAGGACAGCCCGAGAATCGCATCGAAGCTATTGTTCTCGTCGATTTCTTTCTCAAATTGAAGGTAGTTTTCATTCAGCCACAACTGATCCTTGGATATGCGACTTCCTCCAAGTCCAATTCCTTGGTTGAAACGTACACCGTTGGGCGGCAGGAAGAAGTTTTCTTCAATAGTACTCAAATCTACCCCAAAATTTGTCCTAAACGAAAGGCCCTCTGTAAATTTATAAGTGGCTCCCACATTGGTTAGTATTCGGAGATTTTCAGCTGTATTGGAAGGTAATGTTAGCCAGGCGACTGGGTTTTCTCTAGAGGTAACCTGTGGATCAAAGATCCAGTCTCCATTCTGATCGGTAACCCCCAAGGTAGGAGGCGTGACTAGTCCATTACGTATAGGCGCTGACCGGGAATTTTCTTCCTGAATTCTTCGATTAACGGCAGTGGTAAGGTTCACATTGGCGCTGAACTGCAATTTGTCACTATGTTGGTGATCCAAGTTCAACCTGAAGCTGTAGCGGTGAAACCCGGAATTTTTGATCGTTCCCTCCTGATTGAAATAGCCGACAGAAGTATAATATTGGGTCTTTTCACTTCCGCCTGTTGCGGATATTTCATAATTCTGTATGGCTGCCTGCCGAAAGGTTTCGCTCTGCCAATCGGTATCAACGGATGTATCCAATAACAGCGGATTGGGGGATCCGCCTTGCGGTCTATAACTCCAAAGATCCTGTATATAATCCACGTATTCGACCGAATTCATAAACGGCAATCTTCGCTCTTTGGGCACTTCTGAATATCCGGCGTAGGCATTAATGCTAATCCGGCTTTCATTGGCGCGCCCTCTTTTGGTAGTAACAAGAACAACCCCGTTTGAGGCCCTTGCACCATAAATGGCTGTAGCGGCAGCATCTTTTAATATCTCGATCGAAGCAATATCGCTGGGATTGATGGATGCCAATATGTTGATTCCCTGATCAGCACCGCCAAAGTTAAAATCTTGGCCTCCGATAAAGTTGGTGGTACTGTTTACGGGAACTCCGTCTATGACATAAAGCGGCTCAGAACTGGCGTTGATGGAAGTGGTCCCCCTGACCCGGATACTGATACCCCCGCCGGGAGTTCCTGAGTTTTGGGTTACTTGCACTCCTCCTGCTTTTCCCTGAATGGCCTGTGTCAGAGAGGGCAAGGGGTCTTTGTCCAGTTCGTCGCTACCGATTGTACTGACTGCGGATGCCAACCGTCTCCTGTCCATCGTGCCGTACCCGATGACGACGACTTCGTCCAAGCTTTGCTGATCCTCCGCAAGCCGGATATCAAATACGCTCTGATTTCCAATTACGATTTCTTGTTTGGCCATGCCAATAAATGAAAAAACTAGCGTTCTTCCACCTTCAGGTACCATAAGGGAAAATTCCCCCGCTTCATTCGTCACGACTCCGGTACCAGTTTCTTTGACGAGAATGCTTACTCCGGGAAGGGGCTCCTGGTTCACCCTCGAAGTAACTTTGCCCGATACCTCACTTTGGGCGTAGGCACCAAAATGAAAGAATAGAGCTGCACAAATTATCCATAATAGTTTTTTCATAAATATATAGTTGGTTAAGTTGAGACGATAATTATATGACTAAATCGTGAATATACAATACTGTTTAAATAAAAAAAATACTATTTAATTAAATTTCAACTTTAAAGTTCCCTGTTATAGTGTCGTGAAAAAGGTTCCGAAACTATTCGATTACTTGATATTGAACTAAAAAGCTCATTTTTAGATCGATGGCAAATCCCATTGAAGGCAGAAAAAAACTACGGAAAAAATTAATCCGCTCTCTCAGCTTGCAGCCCTCCGAAATTGCAGTGACATCAATAGATGAAAGATTCCTGAAAAGAGCCATGGATATTCTGGGGGAAAATATCATGAAATCGGAATTTGATGTGAAAATATTCATCAGGGAAATTGGAATGAGCCGAACTAATCTGCACCGAAAACCGAAGGCATTGACCGACTGTTCTGCGACTGAATATATCAGGGTATTCCGACTGAAAAGAGCAAAGAGCCTCTTGAAACAAAAAGCCGGAAATGTAACTGCGGTTGCCTATGCGGTCGGTTTTAACAGTTTATCCTATTTCAATAAATGTTTTAAAAAACATTTTGGAAACACTCCTTCTGGATATATTCACCATTGAGTACGTTTGGCTCCTTTTAAAATAGATTTGGCATTTAGTTTTCTGCAAAAATGCGTCGGTAAATTTTACATCACCCCCATCAGCATAGTCCTTTTTTAATATTGGTTCTGGAGCTATTCCGCATTTCAAGCAATTGAAACATTTCTACTACAATTTGGAACATATGAACTAACACCTGCCTGATCAATGTCTCTAACTTCCCTATGAATTATCAACGATCATGTTGCATGAAATATAGGACCCTGAAAACAGTTCGGATATGAAAAATTTCGCCTTACTATTCGTATTTTTCAACTTGTCAACTCTCCTTTGTGCACAAAGCCAAATTAGTGGAAGGGTAACGAATCTGGATGGAGAGCCATTACCATTTGCCAATGTCCTATTACTATCAGAAAAGGATTCCTCATTGGTAAAAGGTGTGGTTTCTGAGTCAGACGGAAGTTTTTATTTTGACCAGGTTACCCCCAATGAATACCTATTGTCGATAACCACAGTGGGATTTCACAGGTTTCTTGATAGGATTAACGTATCAGTAGAAGAGGAACTATTATTAACTCCCTCCATATTACATGAACTAGAAGAGGAATTGGAAGAGATTATCGTCACGGCCACCCGTCCTTTTTTTGAGTTGGAACAGGGTAAAATGGTGGTAAATGTGGCGAACAGCATTTCGGCTGCCGGATTGTCGGTCATCGATGTGCTGGATAGGTCTCCCGGTGTATCGGTAAACAGGCAGAGTAATTCGCTCTCCGTTTTAGGTAAGAACGGAGTGGTAATCCTGATGAATGGCCAAAGATTCAGAATGCCCCTAGAGGCGGCTTATCAGATGTTGGCCGGTCTGAATTCCAGTGATGTCGAAAAGATCGAAATCATTACTGTCCCCCCTGCCAACTATGATGCGGACGGTGATGCAGGGTTTATCAATATCGTGATGAAAAAGGACAATGATTTAATAGGCACCAATGGTTCCCTGACAGTCGGACAAGGCTATGGATCTGGTTATAATGGCAATATGAGCTTCAATCTCAACCATCAAGGACCGAAATTCAGTTGGTTTGCTCTTCTGTCCTCGACCTATGTAGATCAGGTAGCAGAATGGGAACAATTTAGAGGCAACAACAACGGATTTGAAGACATTGGTATTGATACCTACACTGATCGGTTTTCCACCAGAAAGTCCATCAATTATCAGACAGGGTTTGACTACAAATTAGGAAATAATACCATCCTCAGTGGCTTGGTCAGCGGCTATAATAACCGTTGGGATCTAACTGCACCCAATGTCACAAAATCCAATTATTCCATTTCCCCGGATACCCTTTTTAGGATGACAACGGTAGAAGTCAATAAATGGAGTCATGTCATGGGCAATATTAATCTTCATCATACATTCCAAAACGGACAGGTCATCAGTACCAACGTAGATTACTTGACCTACAAAAATTTCAATCCATCGGCATATACCATTATGAATTACAATGAATCCAATGATTTGATCAATTCAAAGAACTTCAGAATAAGCAAAGATACCCCAATTGAGCTTTGGGTGACAGATATGAACCATTCCAGGAAAATCGGGGAATCAGTAGCTGTAGAATCAGGTATCCGGGGCACGTTCTCAACATTGACCAATACAGTTGCTTTCGAAGAGAATTTTGGATCAGATTGGCTAATTGATGCAAAATTCACAAATGATGGCCTTCTTCATGAAGATATATTGGCGGCTTTTTCCTCGGCCAAAATCACACTTGATGAAAAGACTACTCTAAATGCAGGGCTAAGGTACGAGAACACCAAAACCAAACTGACTACCCTTTCAGGAGAGCAAATTGTTTACAGGCATTACGGGGATTTCTTTCCAACTACATTTTTGTCCAGAAAAATCAATCCCGACAACTTGGTTCAGGTGTCTTATGGACGCAGGATCACCCGCCCTACTTTCAATGAGATAGCACCTTTTGTGTTTTTTTCTGACCCTTTTACATTTTTTGCCGGAAATGAAAACATCCTACCTACCTACACCAATACCATCAAAACAGATTATTCTTTCAAAAGCTGGATTTTCTCGGTGCAGCATAGCATGGACAAAGATTTAATTGCACGGTTTCAACCTACCCTGGATGAAGAAACAAATACTGTGTTTCTAAAATCGGAAAATATTGACCAAAGGCAGACGGTTTCCATGATTGTGGCTTTCCCTTTGGAAGTGACACCCTGGTGGGAAACCCAAAACAACTTCACTTCAAATTATCAAAAAGTCAATTCAGTGCTGAATGGAGAGGTTTATGAGGTAGACCAGAAAGGGCTGCAGGTCGTGTTGACCAATACCTTTACGCTTCCCAAAAAATACACCGTAGAGTTGACGGGGAATTATAGGTCTCCCGTCATCAACGGATATTTTAATTGGCTGTCCAGAGGCTTTATCAATCTCGGAATTCAAAAGGAGTTTGAAAAAGCCGGGGTAATAAGGGTATCCTGCAATGACATTCTCGAAACCAATCAATTAAGGTGGCGGTCATTTGAGGCCGCTGATATCGATTTTTCAGGTAGACTCAAATTTGAAAAAAGGGTATTTATGGCCACCTACACCTATAAGTTTGGAAATAGCAAAATCAAAGGAACCAGAGATAGAAAAGTAGGATCCCAAGAAGAACAGCAAAGGGTTACCAATTGACCCGCTGTCAAATTTTTAGGTGGGAAAATAAATTTATCCAGCCGGTAAGAAACGGGGTTTTTGATCTTTGAAGGGATATAAGAGCGGGGCGAAAAGTTACATGCCGATAGCTATCGGCATTAACCCAGCCGTCACCAAAGGGTATATAACATCCAGAGAAGGCCCATTTTAAAGCTTCTTTTGTTCTCCTGCGGCTTTATAAAATGCTTATTGTTACCTTTTTAGCTAGGGTACTATATTGTTGTTACACCTGAAGAAGTTTTTGGGATCATATATTTGTTTTATATGACGTAATCTTTCGTAATTATCCCCGTAGGCAGCCCTGACACGGTCAGGACCTTCATCGTTAAAAAGTGCGTTGACATAGACACCACTGCTGAAAAAAGGCTTCATGGCTTCAAAAAAATTCCTGGTCCACTCAATATGAATAGGGGACTCCTCAGATTCATTCCATAATGATATAATAATAAAATCATAGGATGAGTTCCTTTGCATAAAGGCGGTTGAATCCTGGGCTACATTATTGATTGCCCCATGGTGGTGTTCGATAAGGGTCATCGTCCTGGGGGAAGTAACCAGTAGAACTTGGTTTTTAATTACTTCAATGGCCTCATCGCTTAATGTGGTGAGTTGGTTTGCTTTCCAGTAACTGAATAGTCCATGGGGAGCCGCTGCATCCAGCATGGACTGTTGTTGGAGATATGGCATGGTTCCAATCATATCGGCCAAAGGGGGACCAAATTCCCGCAGTGGAGCGATAATCCTTTTGCCCTCGTTCAGGTCATGTCCGCAGTAGCATAAAATAAGGGCAACCATGGGAATACCATCCGGGCTTGTCATGGCACCAGCATAGACGGTTAATTCATCAGGAGCATTTTGGGTAAAACTCCGGAAAAACTTAAGTACTTCTACTATTTTCTCCATGGGGTGCAGGACCATGCCCCCAATGATATTCCCGACCTGATGCAACTGGAATTCAAAGGAAGTAACAATTCCAAAATTACCCCCACCCCCTCTGATGGCCCAAAAAAGATCAGGATTTTCTTCAGGGCTCGCCGTCAAAACCTGTCCATCGGCAGTTACAAGTTCTGCGGAAAGCAGGTTATCACAGGTGGCACCGTATTTTCCCATCAACCAACCAACTCCCCCACCCAAGGTAAGGCCTGCGATACCTGTGGTGGTTACCGCCCCTCCGGTCACAGCCAATCCATGTTCCTGGGTTGCTTTATCAAATTCTCCCCATAAAACACCCGGCTGGGCCACTACCGTTCTTAACTTCGGATCTACTTCGATTTCCTTCATATTGGAAAGGTCAATGACCATTCCCTCATCACACATAGCAAATCCAGCAGCATTATGTCCTCCACCCTTTACTGCCACCAATAACTGCTGTTCCCTTCCAAAATTGACAGCTGAAACTACATCATTGACATTAGCACATTTTACTATACAGGCAGGTTTCCTGTCGATCATACCATTCCAAATCGCCCTGGATTTATCGTAAATTTCTGAATCGGGCAATATGAGCGTGCCTGTCAAAGTGCTTCTCAATTCTTCCCATGCTAAAATTGGGTTGGGATTTTGCGATTTTTTTGTAGTAGTGATCATGGGAATTTAATTTATGTCGGAAATAGTTTGAAAACTTCAAAAAGACTCATTTGGTAAACTTATTAAATTATCCCATGAGCCTGTTAGTACATATGTTTCAAATTATCGTACAATCGTTACATTCTGAAGTATAGATTGCTCTAGCAAATTCATTTTCTATTTTTTAGCGCATATAAAGCATCAAATTATATTTCGGGGAAAAGATTTATGGTTTTTTTTTATAATAATTCACATCAAGAGAACCAATATAGAAATTGATGAAAAACTGATGGAGAAAGCCACTCCGATCAGATGTTATCCATGGCCCAATTCCAGCATTAAGAAATTTTTCAGATGGAAGCGAAAGGCCAAATTGCCGGAAAGCACGAACGTTTAGGATCTGCTGGATATCGTTAATAAATGATCTAAACAAATTATGCGCAAAAATCTCAGGATTAATTACCATCTTTTGCAAATGCTGATGCCCCACCTATATGATCAGGGTGACCATGTGTGTAAATAATAGCTTCAATAGGTTTTTTTGTGATTTCTTTAAATGCTGCCCTGACTTCCTCAGCAGCTTCCGGACTACCCGTTACATCTACGATGATTACCCCTTCATCACCTTCTACCAAAATACTGTTAGCCAAGGCAAATCCAATAGCGACATATACACCATTGGTGACCTCGATAACTTCTTTCCGAAACTCTCTACCATGTGCTGAAAGCTTTTCAGCAGGCGACTGAGCAACTAAAAATCTGGGCAATAACAAAAATTGAAAAATGAAAGTAATTAAAATAACATAGATTACAGATATTTTCATGTTATTTTGTTTTTAAATTATGACTATTGCCTATTTAGATGAGCAACATTGCATAGGAAGTAACTCCTCCAATTGGTTCAAACAACGGAGGATAAGCCACCGTTTTTTCACATCACCACCTCACCAATCTGTACCACCGGCTGGATATTGGTGAAATTGGGAACATCTCCGACTATCTGTTCGATATTTGCGCCAAAGGAATTTTGTAAGTCCTCCATGGAATCAAAGTATAGATGACCACATGCGGCATACGGTGCAGGGGTATCAGGTCCCAAACCTGCCAGCCCTGTTTCCACGCTCGCAGCTTTACAGGCATCACCCAATAATCTTGCTACCATTGGAATATGCCTGTCCCGGTAATAATCCATATCAAAGGTTTTTCCTTCCCCCTTGGGGTATAATGCGCTTAGTTTAATCATTCCCTTTTTCATAGTCTTGGTGTTTAGTGTTAGCTATAAATTGATTTTCTGAATGCTGCTGTAAGTACTCGGAGGGAGTTACCCCATAATGTTTTTTAAAAATTCTGGTGAAGTAAGTCAGACTGTTAAACCCTAAACTATAAGCTACTTCGCTAATGTTTCCAGAATGGCATTCTAAAAGCATAACCGCTTTTTTGAGTCTGAAAGATTGTATGAATTCAGTAGGATGTTGGTTGACGATAGCTTTGAGCTTGCGGTAAAGATTGGTTCGACTCATGCCTATTTCTTTGCCTAAGGTTTCAACATCGAAATCGGGATCAGCATGGTTTTTCTCCATTACGTTTAACAGCTTTTGAACAAACTTTTCCTCGATGGAAGTCTCGGTGATCTCTTTAGGATCCAAGGAAAATGAGGCCTGATATCTATTTCTTAATTTTCGTCTGGATTCCAGCAAGTTTTTAATTCGGACAGAAAGTTCTTCGATTTTAAAAGGTTTAGTTAAATAATCTTCAGCTCCCATTTCCAACCCTTCTAACCTACTTTCCAAATCTGCCCTTGCTGTCAACAGGATGATTGGAATATGACTGGTAATGTCCTCGTTTTTGAGCTTTTCACACAGAGTAATCCCGTCCATATCAGGCATCATCACATCACTGACTATGAGTTCGGGGAGTGAACTCATAGCTTTTTCATATCCTGAAAAACCATTGTTTGCTTCCAATATCACATAGTCTTCCTGCAAATGCCCCCGCATAAATTTTCTTAGATCAACATTATCTTCCACCACCAATATTTTTGGCTTGTCAGAAACCGTTGAGTCATCTTGGCCTTCAAACGACAATGTGTAATGGGCATTGAGGGCTAAGGACGGGGAGTTTTTTCTATTAACCACTTCCGTTATCTGACTCATTTCATCCGGAGTTGCAATTTTCAGAAGAATTTCTACTTGAAAAACAGATCCTTTTCCAAGCTTGCTAGCCACTGAGACTTTACCGCCCATCAGATCGGTAAGTTCTTTTGCCAGGGAAAGCCCAATACCTGTCCCCTCGTAGGGTTTAGCTTTGGAATATTCTTCTTGGTAAAACCGTTCAAATATATGATCCAATTTGTCTTTCGGGATTCCGATGCCTGTATCTTTTACCGATACTGTTATCTTTAGATAACCCACTCCATCAGGCTCCAATTCTGCGGAAAAACATACTTCACCTCCTTCGGGAGTAAATTTATAGGCATTGGACAACAGGTTGGAGAAAATCATTTCAAGTTTAGCTGCATCAAACGATGCGAATATATCCTCTTCAGGCAATTCAGTCTGAAAGTAGATTTCGCGGCTTTCAAAAAGTGAGATAAATGAGCCTGTCAGACTCTCCAAAAAATCCGTGATATTACCAGGCTTGGGCTCAACCCTAAGTTTTCCTGATTCCAGCTTGGATAATTCCAGCAACTTATGGATCAGACCGAGCAGCTTTGAAGCATTCCTTTCGATACGTTCATAGGCCTCCCTCCTGAGACTCGAATTCCCATCTTTCTTTTTCAGCGTATCCACAGTCCCTGATATCAAGGTCAGCGGCGTCCTGAATTCATGGGAAATATTGGCGAAAAATGCCGATTTCGCCTGATCCAGCTCATGCATTTTTTCCGCCTCGATATGTTGCAGTCTAAGATCCGTATTGATTCTATTCCAATAAAGAATACTCTTTCTCATCAAATATAGGGCAAGCACCGCCACCATAAAAAACAGCAGGTATGCCCACCAAGTCTGCCACCAAGGAGGTAGGATTGTAAGGTTTAAGTTGATTCCCGATTCTGACCAAACGCCATCATAATTTGATGCCTTTACCCTAAAAACATATTTGCCCGGACTCAGATTGGTATAGCTGACAAATCTTCGGTCATCTGAATATATCCAATCCTGATCAAAATTTTCCAGGTAATAGGCATACCTGTTATTAGGGGCATTGACGAAACTCAAAGAAGCAAATTCCATGGATATGAAGTTTTGATCGTGGGGTAGAATTATAGCTGTTGATTCGTTCCAACCTGGTACTGGCTTATCAAATACATTAAACTGTGTCAGCTCCACAGGTGCCGGATTTGGGGCGGGTTTAATTTTTTGAGGATGAAAATACACAACACCGTCACTTCCCCCAAAATACAATGTGCCATCCTTCCCTTTGGTGCTGGAACCTGCATTTACATAGCCAGTTGTAAAATGATGTTTTAATGAACCATAACCCAAGTCAAAATTTTGAACTTCATTACTGATAGGGTCAAACCGGCATATTCCCTTGTTGGTGCTCATCCAAATTTTCCCTTCTTCATCTATTTCAACTCGGCTGATGGAATTACTGGGAAGTCCATTTTTTTTGGTATAAGGAGTGAAGTGGCCCGTCTCTGGATCGTATTGGCATATTCCTCCTCCACTTGTTGCAAACCATAGGAATCCTTGGTTGTCCTCTACAATATGCCTGACCGAATGGCTGCTCAAACTATTGGGGTCATTTGGATTGGCAGAGAAATGTTGAAATTTACCCTCCCTCTTTTTATCCATTTTATTCAACGCATTCGTTCCAGTTCCGATCCATAAGTCATTTCTACTGTCTTCGAAAATTGTATAACACCAAGAATCACTAATACCTTCGCGATTGGATTTCATGTATAAAAAATGATCCCATGTCTCCGATTCCGGTAAAAATCTTTTGATTCCATTTTGAGTGGTTAACCATATAACGCCACTTTTATCTTCAAAAATTGAAAAAACATCTTTGTCTGCTTCTCCATAAACTTTGGAGGCCTGAATGTTGTAATGGGTGAAATTCTTTGAGGAACTATCCATTTTGCTCACTCCTCCTTTATTTACGTAAAAATTACTGCCTCCATAACCTATCCAAAAATTACCATGGCGGTCTTCCAAAACAGAACTGACTAGATTATTAAATAGGCTTTTCGGGTTATCAGGTTCATGTTTAAAGTTAGTGAAAGTCCCATCTTTCCTATTATACTTATCCAACCCTCCTCCCTCCGTACCAATCCAAAGCATTTCCTCCTTGTCTTCAAAAATCACTCTTACCATGTTACTGCTTAAGGAATTGGGGTTGTCCGGTTCATTTTGAAGCAGATAAAACTCCCTTGGCTGCAGATTGGACAAGCTTACACCCCCATTGACCGTCCCTAACCACAGATTCCCCATTTTATCAACCAACACTGCGTGTATGTCGTCACTGCCTATGGTATGGGGGTTATTGTGGTCTGAATGATAGCGGGTAAAAGCCGTTCTTTCTTTATTCAATTTATTGAGCCCTTTAGTAGTACCAATCCACAAATTACCCCATTTGTCTTCGGTAATAGTTCTTGAATTGAGGATATCGGTACTGAGAGAATTGGGATCATCCGGGTTATGACTGAAGTGTATAAAACTGAAGGTATTTCGGTCTAAACTATCTATTCCTCCTATGTATCCAATCCAATATGTTCCCCGATGATCTTCAAACACAGACATTACATTGTCACTAGCTATACTTTCTGGGGCTTCTAGGTCATTTTTCCATTGAATATAGGATGTATTGTCATCATAAGGGATTTTAAACAGGCCATTTCCAAAGGTCCCAACCCAAATATTTCCAGAAGTATCCAATGTTAAACTGTTTATTATCGACCTATTTGACCCCAAAGAAAATTGAATAGGGGTTTTACTGTCCTGTTCTAGTTTGAACAAGCCGTTTACAGAACCGAACCATACATTTCCATCTAAATCTTCCTGAATTGTACTAATATTAAGAACTTCTTTATTTTCTCCGTTTTCTTTGAAGGTGGTGGTATACCTGGTAAATTTATCAGTTTGAGGATCAAAAAGGCATAAGCCCGAACCAGCAGTTCCTACCCAAATCCGACCCTTGCTGTCTTCATGCAAAGCCATGGGCAGATTTTGGGAGATGGTAGTGGTATCCCGGTAATCATGGTTATATTCTTTGAACTGATATCCATCGAAACGATTTAGTCCATCGTAGGTAGCAATCCATATAAAACCTCTTCTATCTTGAATTATGCTGAGTACGCTGTTGTGGCTGAGTCCCTCCTGAATGGAGAAACGTTGAAAAATCAGGTCATCGTTCTGGGCTATTGTGATTTGGGATACCATGGAAGGCAAAAAAGCAAAAATCCATATAAAAATCAATTTACCCATCTGACAAACAAATATTTATATACTCTAATTTACACAATTTTTATAGAAACATGCTACTTTAAGTTAACTATTATTCTTCCTTAAATTTATAAAATCGAAAGACGATAAACCTGACAGTTTTTTGAACAGCAAAGCAAAAAAACACTCAAAGATCTGAAAACCTGTCAGGTTTCAATTTTCATGAATATTAGACAACGTAGTATCAACCAAAATCCGAAAATCGCATGTTAACCTATTTTCATGTGAACTTGAATAGACTATGTGGAATTAACATTTATCTCACTATCATAAAGATATTTCTCAAAACGCATCACCTGTTAGTATTCTCGTTTCAAAAATTGAAACAATGGTTCCATGAACGCTCCGTAGATGATATCGACACATAAAAAAAGTTGATTGGTTTATAGGTCTATAGGTTTTTGGGGTTATAGGTTGACGGGTTGATTGGAAGAGAGATAAGGCATCGATACTGTTTAGATATCTACTGGATGAAGAAAAAAAAGGGGGGATAAATCATCCCCCCTAAATATTAATAATGACAAAATTTAAAGTAACTCTACACCTTTTCCACCTCTGCATAGTCCTCCGTGGGAATGCAGCTACATATCAAGTTTCTGTCTCCATAGGCGGAATCGATTCTTCTTACTGTCGGCCAGAATTTATTTTCACGGACGAAAGCCAGTGGAAAAGCTGCCTTCTCTCGTGAATAGGGCATTTCCCAATGATCGGTAATAATCAGGTCTGCCGTGTGGGGAGCATTTTTCAGCACGTTACTGTCTTTAGAAGCAGCCCCAGATTCGATCTCCCTTATCTCTTCACGAATAGCAATCATGACGTCACAAAACTTATCCAACTCGGCAAGCGATTCGGACTCTGTAGGTTCGATCATTAGGGTTCCTGCTACCGGGAAGGAGACTGTTGGCGCATGAAACCCGTAATCCATCAACCTCTTGGCGATATCCTCTACTTCAACCCCTACGTCTTTGAATCCCCTGCAATCCAGGATCATTTCATGCGCAGCTCTATTTTGACTGCCGGTATAAAGGATGGGGTAGTGGTCTTCCAGCCTAACTTTGATATAGTTTGCATTTAAAATAGCTATTTTCGTAGCTAAGGTCAGACCATCTCCACCCATCATTGCGATATAAGCATAAGAAATGGGCAGGATACTCGCACTGCCAAAAGGTGCCGCGGAAATGGAGGTTATCGCCTCTGTTCCGCCTGTGCTAACATAAGGATTACCCGGAAGGAAAGGTTTCAAGTGTGCGGCAACGCAGATAGGTCCCATGCCCGGTCCACCTCCCCCATGCGGAATGCAGAAGGTCTTGTGAAGATTTAGGTGACAAACATCGGCGCCAATTCTACCCGGACTGGTTAGTCCAACTTGGGCGTTCATGTTGGCTCCATCCATATAAACCTGCCCGCCAAAATCGTGAATGGTTTGGCAGATTTCCTGAATGGCCTCCTCAAATACCCCGTGGGTAGAAGGATAAGTTACCATCAGTGCCGCTAAATTGTCTTTATGGGCTTCAGCCTTTTCCTTCAGGGCCACCAGATCAATATTACCCCGCTCGTCGCAGGGGACCAATACGACCTTCATACCAGCCATCACCGCAGAAGCGGGATTTGTGCCATGGGCGGAAGTTGGAATAAGCGCAATATTCCGGTGGTGATCCCCCCTACTCAGGTGATAGGCCCGAATTACCATCAACCCGGCATACTCCCCTTGGGCTCCGGAGTTTGGTTGCAGAGATGTGTCCGCAAATCCTGTTATTTCTGTCAACCAATTACGCAGATTTTGGAAAAGTTCGTAGTAACCGGCAGCCTGCTCCTGAGGCGCAAAGGGGTGTAACTGCCCAAATTCCGGCCAGGTAACCGGGATCATCTCCGAGGTTGCGTTTAATTTCATGGTACAGGATCCCAGTGAAATCATGGAATGAACCAGAGAAAGATCCTTATTTTCCAAACGCTTCATATACCGCAACATCTCATGTTCGGCATGGAAGCTGTTGAAAACCTCATGCTCCAGATAAGTACTCTTTCGCTGCAAGTCTTCCGGTATGCGGGCAGTGAGTGAGTTTTCTGAAGTCATGTCAGGCGTCTGACTTCCATCAACGGCTTGGGTGAATATCTCGATAACAGTATGAGCGTCCTCCAAGTTTTTTGTTTCATCAAAGGATAGCATCACCGAATCTGCCTCGTATCGAAAGTTTATTTTTCTGGAAAGTGCAAAAGCCTTAATTTTCTCTTTTTGGGAAGCGGTTACTTTGATTTTCAGGGTGTCAAAAAAGCCTTGGTTCTCCTGCTTAAGTCCAATCTTTTCCAATGCATCGGAAGTGATTACTGCCAATCCATGAATTTTTTCCGCAATTTCCCTTAGCCCTTTCGGACCGTGATATACGGCATACATGCCAGCCATCACGGCTAAAAGCACTTGGGCCGTACAAATGTTGGAAGTAGCCTTTTCCCGTTTAATATGCTGCTCCCGGGTTTGCAGGGCCATCCGGTATGCTTTTTTTCCCGATTTGTCTATCGATACTCCAATGATTCGGCCAGGAATCTGACGTTTGAAAGCCTCCTTGGTGGCGAAAAATGCCGCATGCGGTCCTCCAAAGCCCATCGGTACACCAAACCGCTGCGAAGTCCCGACAACAACATCAGCCCCCATTTCCCCGGGAGGTTTGAGTAGGGTGAGGCTAAGCAGGTCGGTGGCAAAGGCAGTGAACACGTCATTTTCTTTGGCGGAACTCACCAGGTTCTCATAGTTGATTGCCTCACCGTCGGAGTTTGGATATTGAAGCATCACGCCGTAAAGTTCCGGATCAGTTAGATCAAGCGAATCAAGAGATCCAACCAAGAGTTCGATCCCGACGGGAATGGCGCGGGTTTTTAGTAAGTCAATAGTATGTAGGTAAACCTTTTCGTCTACAAAGTATTTGTTTGCGCTTTTTTTGTTCCGAGGCTTTGAAGCATGCAGCATGGTCATAGCTTCCGCAGCCGCAGTCCCCTCATCCAAGAGGGATGCGTTCGCCAATTCCATCGCAGTAAGTTCGATCACTACAGTCTGAAAATTGATCAATGCTTCCAGCCTTCCTTGGGCGATTTCTGCCTGATAAGGAGTGTAGGCAGTATACCACCCGGGGTTTTCTAGAATATTTCGTTGTATGACACCCGGCACAATTGTATCGTGGTATCCCAAGCCGATAAAGGAACTGAAAATTTTATTTTTCTTGGCCAGTTTATGAAAGCTTTTCAGAAAATCTGCTTCAGACTGAGCCTCCGGCAATTCCATGGATTTCTCCAGCTGAATAGCCTTTGGGATGGTTTGATCAATAAGTTCATCCAGTGAGGAAGCACCGATGTACTGCAACATATGAGCGGTATCCGATGGGGATGGCCCTATGTGTCTGTGGTGAAATTTAAGTGATGGTTGAAGATTAATTTTCATAGAAGCAGAAAATATGTTTATTTTTGGCGGCGCTTACTTGGCTTTCAGACGCTTTAGCAAATGTATAAATAATTCGTCAGTAAGATTAGAAAGACAAATGAATTAACTACCCTTTAACAGAATTGGGATCAATTAGGTTTTTAACAAAAACAATTAAAAACCTAAAAAGTAGGTTCCATCTAAAACCAATAATTTCTAATGAATAAAATAAAATTAAGTATTGGGGTCATAATATGCCTCTTTTTGTCGATCAATGCGTTTTCGCAAGATGCACAAGTAGTCAACTATGCTAACTCCATTCAGGCAGACGATCTGCGGCGGCACCTTACCTATCTGGCATCTGATGAGATGGAGGGACGGGATACCGGCGAAAAAGGTCAAAAAATGGCTGCGGAATACATCAGGGAATTTTATAAAAGCATTGATCTAAAAGGCCCTGTGAATGGAGATTACTATCAAAAATTTCAACTATCAAGTGTCTTATGGACAGAAGTTACCTTTCAGGTAGGAAAAAACAAGTTGGTGGAAAATGAGGATTTTGTCTTTATGGGAGACGGAGACATGAGGAAAGCCGCTAAAGCAGACTTGGTGTTTCTGGGTTTGGTAACGGATGAAAATCTGGCTAAAGTGGATGTCACTGATAAGCTTGTAGGCATTTGGGCCATCGGCGAACGGGCGGGGAACCTTACCGAGCAATTAATGGAAAAGGGAGCTCTTGGCTTAGTAGTCGTCACGATGGAAGGACAGGCTAACTTTGAACGGATGGCTAACCGCTTTAAATCCCTTTCCGGTAAGGGAAGGTTGGGCTTTGACAAACCCACAGCCCAGCGACCGGTATTTATGGTTAGCTCGGATAAGATGGGGGAAATCTTTGAAACGCCCGTGGATGAACTAAAAGAGGCCGCCAAAAACAATCCAGAATCCATAAAAACACAGAAAGTGAAATTTAAAGTCACTAAGAAAAAAGAAATGGTAGATACTGAGAATGTGTTGGCTTTCTTGGAAGGCACGGATAAAAAGGAAGAGGTTCTTGTAATCTCCTCCCACTATGATCACGTAGGAATAAACAGCAAAGGAGAGATCAACAACGGAGCGGATGACGACGGTTCGGGCACCGTCAGTGTTATGGAAATCGCTGAAGCTTTTTCAATAGCTGCCAAAGACGGGATCCGGCCACGTAGAAGTATTCTGTTTTTGAATGTGAGCGGAGAGGAAAAAGGACTATTGGGCTCGGAGTATTATTCTGACAATCCAATTTTCCCGTTGGAAAATACTGTAAACAATCTCAATATAGATATGGTCGGCAGGATTGACTATGAATATCAGGATCAGGAAGACCAAAATTACATCTATGTGATCGGTTCGGAGATGCTTTCTTCCCAACTGAAAATCATCAATGAATACAACAACATCACCTATACCAACCTAAAGCTGGACTACAGGTATGATGCAGAGGATGATCCTAACCGTTTCTACTACCGTTCCGATCACTATAACTTCGCCAAACACAACATCCCGGTAATCTTTTTCTTCAACGGTGTCCATGATGATTACCATCAGCCAACAGACACTGTCGACAAGATTGAGTTTGACTTAATGGAAAAAAGAGCCAAGCTGATCTTTCACACCGCGTGGGATTTGGCAAACAGGGAACACCGCACTCCAGTAGACCGTACCAACAACCGGACGGAAAGATAGCATACCCATTTCACATTGAAATAGAGCCAAGAAGTAGGGAACTCCCTAACTTCTTGGCTTTTTTGGTGTTTTATTTTTTACCTCTTTTTTATTTTCTTATATTTCATCACAAACTCAAATTAAAGTTGCAGACACAGACCCAAAAATTTTATCTCCTATGAAAAAGCTTCTCTTTACCCTATGTTTACTCGGATCGGTCTTTGCGGTCACCGCCCAACAAATACCATCCAAGGAAGTCCAAATCAAAACAGCCCTTATGGCAGCTCCGGAAGCTACACGGGAAGGGGCAAAGGTATATGGCTACGATGCACAAGGTAAATTTGTACAGCTACGCGCCGGATCCAACGAGATGATATGCATTGCGGATGATCCGAAATCGGCAGGGTTTAGCGTTTCCTGCTACCACAAGGACCTGGAACCATTTATGGAACGGGGGCGTCAATTGAAAAATGAGGATAAGACCTTTAAGGAAATCTTTGATATCCGTGAGGAAGAAGCAAAAAACGGAAAGCTGAAAATGCCTAAGGACGGTGCTACTTTATATGTGTTAAATGCCTCCGCAGAGGACTATGATTCGCAGCGCGGGGAAGTGAAAAACCCCTATCTCCGTTACGTGGTGTATATTCCCTGGGCAACTCAAGCTAGTACGGGATTACCACTTAGCCCTGAATTACCCGGAGCCCCTTGGATCATGGACCCAGGTACCCACAGGGCACATATCATGATCAATCCACCGAAAAATTAATTTGTTTCTACTGTTCTAAATTTCAATTCGTTTTGCTTTTTAGGAGGGATGTTTAATGGGTTGGAGGAAATATGGTAGAAATATGGTAGAAATATGGCCTACGGCCGAAATATGGGAAGAATGATATTTGTAGATATTGGATATTTATTGATATACAGAAATAGAAATATGGTGGAAATACGGTAGAAATATGACCTAAAGCCGAAATAGGGGGGATACTGGATATCAGTTGATATTAGATATTTGCTGATATTTGTTTTATCGAGTATTCCCAACCTTAGATTGGATTTAATCAAAACAAATAGATGCTTGGACAATTTCCTATTTTAAAAACAGAGAGACTTCTACTCCGTCAAATTGTCGACGGTGACTTGGAAAATATCTTTAAAGGGCTGTCGCATCCTGATGTTATCAGATATTACGGGGTGAGCTATGACACGTTGGAAGGGACAAAGGATCAGATGAAGTTTTTCTCGGACCTGGAGGCTACGGAAGAGGGAATTTGGTGGGCTGTTTGTTCCGTAGATGACCTGACGTTTTACGGTTCAACTGGCTTCAATAACTTAATTAAAACCCATGAAAAAGCTGAAATTGGATGTTGGTTGCTCCCAGAGTATTGGGGCAGGGGAATAATGCCGGAAGCCATGCAGCTTATTTTAAATTATGGCTTTACCGATCTTGGCCTTCATAGAATTGAGGGGTTTGTAGAAACGGAAAACAAAAAATGTAAGAAGGCATTGGAGAAATTAAACTTTCAACTCGAAGGAACCATGAGGAATTGTGAAATCAAAGATGGGAGGTTTATCAGTTTGGATATTTATGCTAAGTTGAGGGGGAAAAACTGCAGCGGTATATGAACTGATTGCATTGGTAAACTGTCCATCCTGAAAAATAGGTGTGTCCTCGGCAAAGAAACAGAAGAGGAGTCGCGTCAGAAAAACATTTAGCACATGGGATTCCGCTTCCGAGTTTACGGGATTGTCCTTTTTTTATTTCGTCAAAAAGCCTGGCCATCCGTTCCGCTGCTTTGACATCCGTCGGATTTCCATCCTCCCATGCCAAAAAGATGTTAAAATGATTTGTTAAATGTATTCATACTATTACCAACATTGCAAATAACCTCAATCGACTCTTACAGTTCAATATATTCAGTTCTATCCAACTCTTTATCGTCACATACTTGCCGTTTTTTTGAGTTTTTTAAAGGTGTCCAAACTTCCACCAAAAGCAATTATTGATCCTACCCTCCTTCAACAAGCAGCATCCATCCGTCCCCTCAATCAACCTTTCACCTATGAACTGAGACAAAATTGCTATTCAATTGAGCGAGATCTTGGTGTCATATTCCATTTCCCGCTCTGCCGATTCGAAATGGGGTTGTAATGGTAACTTGTTATTACTTCAAAAAAACACAATTAAAGTAATAGTTTGAAAAAGATAGGATATCTAGTTTATAATTCTATAAAAAAACAAAAATAAAAATAGAATTTTGAGTAATTTATTTAATTCAATTGAATATATTTATTCTAACTTATTCCTTTCGAATACCATAATTAATCAATTCGGTTGCTCCACCTTTTATTGATCTGGGGAAATTTAAACTAGTAATTCATCAACCCATCTAACCAATAAAAAACCACCCCTATGCAAACACTAGCCAGAACCGGTCTCGGAGGCGAGGTATTTCTTGTTTCCGACTTGCAGCATTTCCCCACAGATGCCTGTACCTTTTCGCTTTGGACCCATCAGTCAACCCGACTGTTTTACGGAAATTACGACACAGGCAGTATATATGATGAGACGGTTACCTTTTTAGACATCTCCATTCAGTCTGGTGGAATGGAGCTTTCCTTTTCCGGAAACAGCCACTATTTTTCAGGTGGTTCATTTCCCTTGTTTTGGACCGAAGAGGCGCACCACATCGCCATCACACTCCAAAGTACCCCTACTGGATATGCCATTAGCTGCTACGCAAACGCCGTGCTAATTGATACAGTCTCGCTCGATATCATCAACGGCAACAACCAACCCATGCGCTTGCTCACATCGAGTCCGCTTTATATTGGAAACAGGGCCCCTGACCTTTCACAGGACGGCCAGTTTGGTGACCTTCAGGAAGCTAGGGGCTGCATGAGCGAATTGCATATCTATAGCCAAGCCCTATCTGCGGAAGCGGTAAACTATGACGCATTGGGCGAAGTGCCTGAAAATGCCACGCCTTACCTCAATCTCCCGCTCGATGACATCCACCATGACCGTCGCCGGGGTCTTTGGCTGGATACGGTACAACCTTACTACCATGCCCAAGAACGGATCCGTACGGACAACAATCCCCTGATTATGTTTACCCGCGGTTATTCCCGATTCCCTACTGGCGACCGTAGTGTGGCCTTTTGGATCCGATGTACGGAAGGAGCATCTGGGACATTGATCAGCTACGGAGATGTCTCGAATTCAGACCATCCCAATGACGGGGGCACTCCTTGGATCTTGGAAGATCCCAGCGGACTATCCCTAAATGGGTATGGTTCAGGGCTCCAGGTGGCCACAGGAACCTGGAATCACGTGGTAATCGTAGAAGATAAGACTGCAAATTCGACAACATTTTACCTAAACGGACAGCCGGGACCCTATCCTCCCGGCGGTTATATGTTTGATGGAGTAATAACCAACCAACCCTTACTCCTTGGAGCAAGACAGGCCACAGATGCTAACGATACTGTTTTTACTGGCGATCTGGTTGAGCTTCGCTTTTGGTCGCGCCCTTTATCCGCCGATGAAGTAGCGGAATTTGCACGTGGGGTAGTTCCTGATTCCTCGGATCCCTCCCTGTCGGATTACCAACCACTTGGCGCCTTTGAGGTAGAGGAAGACATCTATGGAGACAACCGAGTATTTCTTCCAATGTTGACTGATGACGTCAAATACCCGCTTCAATCCACCCAGGCCATGAGGGAAGTGCTTCATGTAGGTCCTGAAAAAGGCGGAATGCACACACTTGCTTACACCAACCTAACGGGATCAGATTTTTCTTTGGAATTGTGGGCACAAATAAATACCGATGGTTTCTTGCTTCTTGGCCTAGGGCCAAACGACACCATAAGTTTCTCTCTTCTCAAGCAGGGAAATCAATTAATCCTTTCTATCAAAAATGCAAGTGATGGCCATTATACCGAGTTTATTTTTGACGCAAGTGGCAAGGCGCTTAATGAGTGGCATCATATAGCGGTCACCACTACCAGTACAGGCATAAGCGGCTATTTGGACGGGGAGGAAGCCTTTACTACTCCCCTTGCCACTCTAGGGAGTTTAATGCAGATCGGCGATCAGTTGCAGTTCCAGTTTGGCGCCTTCGAAGGGCGGGCTACCCCTGTGGAGGGAAGCTTTGCGGAGATCCGCTTTTGGAACCGGGCCTTGGCGGTAGGAGAGATAAGGCATATGATGTATCATTATCTTGCCGGAACCGAACCCGGGCTAGTGGGCCGCTGGGCCTTTGAGAATGCCCTTGGTAGGGATACCTCCGTTTACAAGCGGCACGCCTTTCCGATGGGCAAACCGGAGTTTACCGAACTTTCGGACATTGACCTGGAACCACTTGGGTCAGCCTACCTAGTCGCCCAAGTGACGCTTATGGAGGATTACCATTTTGATGATGACAAAATAACCCCGCGAAATTCGTACCGGCTTCAGGTAACAGCCTACGATGGCAATGACCGTCCGCTTCCAAACTTAGACCTGTCCATAAGCATTCAGGCGGAACCCAACAATCCCTTTCAAAGTGCAGCCCTGTTGACTGAGGAATCCGGAAAGACCATTGCTCATCCCATTGCCATCAACCAACCCTATGTGATGGCGACCAACTCTCAGGGAATAAGTGCTTTTGCCTTAGAAGCCGAAGACCTATTGGCGCCCGTACTGCGGATTACAGCACCCTTTATGCTCAAAGACCATGCCCTGCTTGTTTTTCCGGACAGGCAGGCGCATCACGTACTTTCTCAGGTCACCGAAGCTGATTTGTTGAACAAAAAAGTGGAAATGGTACCCGGTGAAGCACCCAAAGCGATGGTGTCTTCTGAGTTTCAGGAATCCGCTGCTGCGGTGGCCCACGCCATCCGGAATTTCATGGGAGTGGCCACGGAAAAAACACCACAAAGCAATACCCCTGTGGTACGGCCGGTGGAACAGCGCCTTCGGGAAACTGTCACACCGCCGTTACGCCGACTATACGAAAATGCCACCGCATCACCCCATGCCTATGATTCGCAAACCGATGTGATTTCAGGTTATGCGGTGATGCAAGGCCAACCCAGCATCAGCCGTTCCCTTTCCGTCAATGAATTGCCTGATTGGAGTTTTGGGAAAGATGAAAACAGGAACTTTATCGTAGCGGGAACACACCGTTCCAATCGGACCCGAAATATGGCATTAACGGAAAACCTTATCGTCAATGATCCGTTGACCCGCCTGCTGCTGGGACTTACCAATGAACGGCAGCGGTCTGATTCTCCACCTTCCTATGCTGACCTGCTAGCAGCAATTGACGAAACCAACCGTACTAGAGGGATTTTTGATCTGTTTGCCGCTATAAGAGATGCGGTAAGCTTTGTGGTTCAAACTGTCGAACATGTATATGAAGCCGTCAAGGAAACTATCCGCGTAGCTGTTGTATATATCACTGACACCCTCAATCAAGTAACAGCATTTGCCATCCATGCAGTAGAACATGCCGTACAAGCTGTAAAAGGCATTTTGGATAAAGTAGGAGCTACCCTTGTAGGGGCAATTAATTTTGTAAAGACCCTTTTTGATTGGGATGATATCCTGGAGACCCAGCGCTTTAACGAACAATTATTGAGGTCGGTAATGGTATCCACACGGGCAAACTTAGGGAAAACCAAAACTAATACCTTGGCTTGGGCAAATGGTCTTAAAGCTAGTACACACACCTGGTTGGAGCAATTAAAATCAAATGCGGCACAACATAAATCATCCATCAAAGAAGACGCTGCTCCTACACAACGCACCAATGTAAAAGGATCATACGTTCAAAATATGGTCGGTACGCATGTCAAAGATTCCTCCTTGGACGGAAACTCCGACGGGGGCGCGGATCCTAGTCAATCCCAGGAAGATCTGGATAAAATCCACCACGACAACACAGACAAGGCCATTCAAATCAACGGCGCAATTGGCAATTTGCACCTGTTTTCCGGGACAGAATTCAACCTAAGTGTGATCGTTGATCGGTTGATTGACTTATTGGAGACCATTGCTGACAGCCTTTTTGATTTGATGATAGCGGGAGTGGAATGGTTTTTCACCCAACTGGAAAACATGCTGGAGGAGATAGACAAACTTTTGGCATACCGGATTGATATCCCGTTTGTGACCCGTCTCTATGAGCAAGTCATCATGAAAGACAACGGTACCAAACTCACCCTTTACAGCCTTGGCGCATTGCTGGGTGCCATTCCCGCCACCTTGCTCTACAAACTGGGTACCGGGTCCGACCATGGTCCATTTCATGGTGAGGAACTTACCAGGTATAGAGATGTTATTGGTGCTGTTTTACCGATAAATCAAGATCAACGCACCCAGCAACAAATTGAACAAGAAAAGGCTTCATTGGGCTTGGGAGGATGTTTTCTGGGCTTTATTGTTATTACCGGAATCTTCAACACCTACCTCAACGCAACACCAGAAGCCCCTAACAAGCTTAAACGACTCGGCGTGGGATTCAATACCTTGTTCCAGCTTTCACAGTTTCCGTTAGGTTCATCATTTAAATTGCAAATCGACCCCAATGACGCCCCCTCTGCCATTGAAGAATCAATCTGGGCGATACAATTTTTCCCACTTGTCTTAGAGGGAATTACAGCCTCCGATAAATTAACCGCGGGTAAGGCAGCCTTTGGCAAGTTTTCCAGTGTGGCCATCACAATATTTGGTGGACTTCATGTAGCGTTGTTTATAACTGTTTTAGGTTTGGAGATGGCGAAGCCCGAAACAGACAAAAAAGATAGTATAATCAAATTCGTTTCAAATGTATCATCCTGCGTCCCTGAGGTAGCTGCGATGGTTCCCCAACCTGTTGGCAAGGCCATTTTGAGTGCAGTTTCGAGTACAGCTTGGGGGCTGTTGAGCTCAATAAGATATATAAATGAAGTAAATATCTATGTTAAAGCAAATACACATCATATTTTTTCACCACGATGATATGGTGTTTTTAGTATCATCTAGAAACAATGAACTAAGGACCGTATCGGGCATATTGAAAAAGTAAAAACTATTGATAGAATTTGAAAGATTGGCATAAATAGCTTTTATCTTACTTAATTAATGTAGTCGGAAACTGAACTAGATTCGAGATAATTATATTTTCTGGAGCATTGGAGTCTACGTAATCAGTTTGTTTTCTGCTGTAAACGCATGATTTAATTCATTTAACCTACTTTAGCCAACCTACACTCTTTAAATTAAAAAATTTTTACCTATCATTTCCGTAGTCAAATAACTTCATATATATTTGTAGCCAAATAACTTCATTATGAAAACCAGACGGGACGTGTTTCAAGCGATTGCTGATCCTACAAGAAGGGCCATACTGCTGCTGATAGCGGCACAGTCCATGACTGCGGGAGCGATTGCATCCAATTTTGACACGGCCAGACCCACCATATCCAAACATCTACAAATTCTGACGGAATGTGACCTGTTGACTCAGGAACAAAGTGGCAGGGAAGTACACTATCACCTCAATGTCGACAATATGAAGGAGGTGGCAGATTTTCTTGAGCCATTCCGGAAAATGTGGGAGGAAAGGTTTGATAATTTGGAGCAGGTTATGAAAGCTTATAAGCCTAAAAATTAATTCTCCGTGGAACAAAAAACAAAAGTAACCGCTGAAGACGGTAAGCAGGAAATCTTCATCAAAAGGGCATTTGACTTGCCGGTAGATCTGCTTTTTAAAGCTTATGTAGAACCCGAACTTGTGGCACAATGGATGGGAACCAAAGTAGTAAAACTTGATGCCAAGAGGCACGGCAGCTACCAGTTTGAGACCACGGACCCGATGGGAAACAAACATTTTTTTAACGGAACCATACACGAAATTGAGCCAAACGCAAAAATAACAAGGACGTTTGAGATGGATAATACCTCTTTTCCGGTACAATTGGAATTTATAGATTTTGCGGCACTCTCTGAATCGACAAGCAAATTGACGATTCAAATCATCTTTAAGTCTGTAGACGGTAGGGACAATATGCTCAAACTGCCCTTTGCTTACGGACTTAATATGGCCCATAACCGCTTGGAGGAAATTGTTCAAAAAATTAAAATGAAGTAAGATGAAAAAAAGGGACAGAATTATCTATTGGGTAGCCACCATTTGGCTATGCTTGGGAATGACATCGAGTAGTGTTGTTCAGTTGATTCCGTTAGTGGAAGAAGCGGAACGAATGACCGCCATGGGTTATCCGCTTTATTTTCTTACTATTATAGGTGTCTGGAAATTACTGGGTGTGGTGACTGTTCTCATACCAAAGTTCCCATTGGTAAAAGAATGGGCCTATGCTGGCTTTTTCTTCCTGATGACGGGAGCAATTTTGTCCCATTTTGCCGTTGGAGATCCTGCCGTCGATTTTTTTGGACCTACCCTATTGCTGGTCTTGTCTATTATATCTTGGTACTTTAGACCTTTAGAAAGAAAACTAATCGGCCTAAAGAACTAATAACCATGAACCCAAAAGTCGATAAATACCTAATTGACGGATGTATGCGCTGCAAATACGGCGCAACGCCCGCATGCAAGGTGAATAGTTGGAGAGAAGAGCTCGTATTGCTTCGGCATATCGTATTGGCATGTGGCTTGACTGAGGAGGTAAAATGGGGCGTGCCCTGCTACACTTACAAGGACAAGAATATTGTAGTAATTAGTGCCTTTAAGGATTACAGTTCGCTGAGCTTTTTCAAAGGGGTCTTGCTAAAAGATCCCCAAAACATCCTAGATCAGCATGGCGAAAGTTCGCAGTCAGGACGGCTAATAAAGTTTACCAATCCCAAGCAAATCCATGAACAGGAGGAGGTATTAAAGGCATATATTCTGGAGGCGGTAGAAATCGAAAAATCAGGATTGAAAGTTGTCTTCAAAAAGAATCCCGAGCCTATACCTGATGAATTACGGGATAAGTTTGCTGAGGATCCGGTGCTGGAAAAAGCCTTTTATGCCCTAACCCCCGGACGGCAAAGGGGATATATCATCTACTTCTCCCAACCCAAACAACCCCAAACCCGCTATTCCCGCATCGAAAAGTGCAAGGAGAAGATATTTAATGGGGAGGGGTTGAATGATAAGTATGGGAAGTGATTTTAATCAAATAAAATCTTGAGAATTTAAATACTCGACATTTTCGTGTCTAATTCTAAAACAGCCCTTTAATGAGGTAGTAAATTAGGTAATCCCGAATCAAACAATTGATTGTAAAAAAAATGTCTTATACTTGCTTTAAACTCACATGTTCTCCTCAGTTTTTCACTTTATCGGCTGAGGTTGGCTTTGTCACTTTTTTTGCTGCAGGTCAAAAAAAGTAACCAAAAAAACCCCGCCGCTGTGCATCTTTTGGCTAAAATCCGTGCTCTACCCGCGCATAGGCAAACTCCTTAGTTTTTGTAAGGAGCGAATCTATCTAAAATATGCTGGGAACAAAAACTTCGTCAAACATGCCTCTGCCCTTGCCACCACTCTGCCCGGATTTCTTAACGTCAAAATCTGCAAGGCGGAATATATGAAATACATGATATTGATAATTTAGGTTTCCTGAGGAGCGTATTCCGAGAAACTAAAATGATATAATAAATTATCCATTTTTTCTTTTGACGATGTCTTCCGCCTCACAGGTTGAAGAAATTCGGGCAAGGCTACCGGAACGAATCAACTGGATGACGAGGCATAGTCCCTTCATTTGGGGCAACGCTACACCCAAGGTTACTAATGAGTCACCTATTGAGCTAAAATACAAAGTTTACATTTTCCCCATAAATCCCCTTCATCCGCCAAATCAGCGTCCCATTTCAACATCAAGAGGGCAGCGCTTCACAGAATCCAGTTTTGGCGGGAAAGGAATGGCACCCCAAACATCCCCGCTGCCAAAAATGGAAAACAAAAAATGCAACCCATTCTACCCACATTCGGCCCCTAACGGGATCATACCCGGACATTCTCTATGTCCAAACTAAACTCCGATTTCCACTGTATTTCAATATCTTAATATCCAACTAGTATTCTAATATCAACAAATATCTAATATCTATTAATATCCAAAATCCAAATATCATCTCAATATTTCGGCCGTAGACCATATTTCTACCGTATTTCCACCATATTTCAATGTCCCAATATCAAATATCCATTAATATCTATTTCAACCTATAATTCAACCTCCCAAAGAAAAACGCCCCCGACATCCCCATTTGCTCCGGAGCATATTTAAATACACCGAAATAGCTGTTTTCATAAATTTGCAAATCAGGAAACACATTCAGCAAGTTGTTGGACCCGACGGTGGCGGCCAATTCTGGGGTCAGTTGATAGGACAACGATAAATCGGTTACAATCTTAGGGGTGAGCCGCTGGATTTTTCCAAAGGGAAACCCATCCCGAACCACGTCTCCAAAATAGGTATTCCTAAAAAGCACACTCCACTTAGAAGCTGAATAGGTGGTGGAGAAGGCCACCTTCGTACGTGGGTTTCCCCTTTCGATGGCCATGCTTGCCGCTGGATTTAGAAACACACCTTCCTGACCTATCAATTCTTCGGAAATATTTAAATCCCCAACAATGGTGGTTTCATTATGATTTCCCGCTAAAATAAAATCCAAAATCCCACCCCCAGCAGGTAGGCTGTACGTAGCCACTAAATCCAGTCCCACGGTCTCCGTGTTAATTCCATTTGTCAAGATACGTGCTGTCTCCGCTCCAAGTGGCAAGAGAAGACGTTGGATTGGAGGCACAGGGGTGCCAAATGCATCCTGCCCAAAATCCCCCGTCAAGATAATCCTATCATCCACATCGATCTTGTAGGCATCAAGCGTGATGCTGAATCCATTCCCCGGATTGAAGGTAACTCCCGCACTATAGTTTCTAGACCGCTCTTCCTTTAGACTTGGAATACCAAGGGTTTGGGCAATGACACCTTCATTGGTAAATATTCCGGACTGCCCTAACTGGCCGCTTGGAAGAATATTCGTACTTACATAGCTAAAGTACCGCTGATGCAGGGAGGGCGCTCGAAATCCGGTGCTTATTGTGGCTCTTCCCGCCAACGAATTTGTAAAGCGGTACATGGTGGCCAGCTTTCCCGTTAGCGCACTGCCAAAATCACTGTAGGTCTCATACCTTGCGGCGGCGGCCACTGTCCAAGCCTTGACCACATCCAGCTCGGCATCGGCGTAAAAAGCCACGTTGGTCCGGTTTTCGTTGACCTCGTTTTCCGGTCTGAATCCCTGAAAGGACTGAGAACCACCTGCAATACCGGATGGATTGCTGATAGAACCATCCGGGTTGGTTACAAACTGGTAATTTCGGTAGGATGCCTCCTCACCGGATCGGATTTGATAATTCTCCAGACGGAATTCCGCTCCACCTGCCAGATTAAATCCAGCCGCAATGTCCTTAAAAAACTTCCTTCCGTCGAGATTGATGGTGTTTTGAGTAAACTGATGTGCTCCCGCATCGAAGCGGGTAGGACTGTTTGCACCCATGGAGGCATTGTTAGTATTTGTAACGATATAGTCAAAGCTGTTGGTGCCAAAGGTATTACTTAGGTCTACTACCCAACCCTTGCCAACGTCAAACTTTGAACCTACTGCCAACGAACCATCAAAGATTTCAGATTCTGTGTTGGGTTGGAAGCCAAATGGAAATAGTTCGGTTACCACATTACTGGTTTCGCTGGGCAGTCGGCGGAAACCGTTACCTAGACCCTGCCGAAAATTGACCCCGCCAAAACTGTAAAATTCATGTTGCCCATTGTTTCCAAAGGGAAGACCTAAATTGACAAAACCTGCCAAATTCTTGGTTTGGGCATCTCCTATGCGGAAATTAAAATCATCCCTGCTCAATCCGTTTTGTGCCAGCATATCGTCATCATACTGCCTGGATGCCATAGAATTGGATGTAAAATCATAAGCAAAGAAATTCCCCAAAGCAGACTGGTCAAAAATAATTAGATCGTGATTCCCCGTCCGGTTGGTTGTGCCACGGAAGGAATAATCCCCCGTAAAGTTTAGGTAACCCCCCTTTTTCCCAAGGGCACTCCCATAGTTTGCGTTGACTTGAAAATATTCACCGTCCCCACTGGAAGTGACTCCGCTACCTGCGTAGATGTCGAGCGCATCCGTATTTTGCTTTAGGATAATATTAACAACTCCCGCAATAGCGTCTGATCCATATTGTGCGGATGCGCCGTCCCGTAAAACCTCCACACGCTCAATGGCGGCTGCGGGGATAGCATTGAGGTCTGTACCTACCGAACCCACCCCAAGGGACCCCTGATTATTGAGCAGCGAAGTGGTGTGCCTGCGCTTGCCATTTATTAATACCAAGGTCTGATCCGGGCCCAACCCACGAATGACCGCGGGGTCAATATGTTCGGAGCCATCCGAAGAAGATTGCCGGTTGGACTGGAAAGAAGGCACAGCATACGTCAACATTTGGCTTACATCGATCTGCGGAGAAAGTTTTTGGATATTCGAAAAAGGAATAACATCAATAGGTACAGGTGAGGTCAGCTCACTACGGTTGGGGTTTCTGGATCCCACCAATGTAAAGCCTTGAAGCAGATTTACATCTTCTGCCAGACTCACCATAAGGTTAAAATTACTTTCAACGGGAATTTCCTCCCGGACATAACCGAGTTGGGAAATAACTATCAATTCTCCGGAAATGGCCCGTATTTGAAAATTACCATCCAAATCTGTGATTGTTCCTCGACGGGTTCCCTGCACCACTACAGCCGCTCCGACAAGGGGCTCTTGGGTAACTTTATCGGTCACATTACCCGTGACCAAGGTCTGCCCATTAGACAGGAGAGGCGTTATAAGAATCAAAACTGCGATCAGTAAATTTCTTTTCATAGCATTTCATCGATTTGCTCCCAATAGGAATTCTTACTTGGCTGGCTTTAGCTGGATTTTCCAACCTTCGCCACTTTTTATTTCATATGCTGTAGCGAAGTTGCCCTGATTGATGGCCAGGGAAAAATTCAGCAGACTGTTAAGATACGCCAAATTCTCACCAACCCCCACATCCTCAAAGGTTTTTGAAAAAGGAACTTCTTCATCGAAAACGATTCTATCGTGATAAATTATACTAACTTTCAACAAATCTCCGTAGCTTAGGTTTAGCTTTTCCACCAGTGACTGGTGAATATTTGTCCAAATATTGCCATACTGCGGATCTAGAATGATGATATTGCCTCTAATCACACCGCCTTCCATTCGGGGTCTTTCGTAGGGTAGGACTACAATTTTTGCGGGAAGTTCCCCTCCTACCTCCTCAAAAGATATTTTTCCGGAGGCAAGCGCCGCCCCTGTGTAGGCGTAAACATCCCTTCCGTGAAAGGTGTATGACTTTTCGGAATTTGCACGGCGGTTCTTTGCTTCATCAATCCCCCTTACCTGTTCTATTCCTAGCGTTTCCGCAACCAGCGTCAGAGTGCCATTGTCAGGGGTGACAAAAAAGTGCCCGCTCTTGGTCTTCAGCACGACAGATTTACGTTCGCTTCCCACACCGGGGTCCACCACGGATACAAATACGGTTCCGGCAGGCCAATACTCCGCCGTTTGCTCCAGCCTATAAGCAGCTTCCCAAATATCGAACGGCGGAATTTCATGGGTAAGATCAAATATTTTCAGGTCACTGGACAGGCCCACGGCAACCCCTTTCATGGCCGCTACCGCCCCATCTTTGGTACCAAAATCTGACTGAAACACCAAGACCTGATTTTGGGCTCGCACCTGCAAGCATACAACAAAAAGAAACAAAACAAGATGTAAGCGTTTATTCATAAGAGAATGTGTAAAGTGTCCTATTACAAATATCCATAAATTTGGCAAAAATTTCATTTCAAATACCTATTTCAAATACCCTATATTTGCATAATTCCAAAAATATTCCTGCTTTGCAAGATCTGCTGCTCCTTACCCCGCCTTTTACCCAACTCAACACCCCCTATCCGGCTACAGCTTACCTAACGGGGTTTCTAAAGACGAAAGGAATTTCTTCTTTTCAGATGGATTTGGGTTTGGAAGTAATCTTGGTACTTTTTTCCAAAAAAGGCATGGCAGGAGTTTTTGACTTAGCAGTCGATCAGAAAACCATCGTCTCTGCTAATTCCCGTAGGATTTATACCTTAAGAGAAAAGTATTTACAGGTATTGGAAGATGTCGTCCAGTTCTTACAGGGGAAAAACCAGACCTTTGCCCGTCTGCTTTGTACGGAAAATTTCCTTCCCCGTGCCTCCCGGTTTGAAACGCTGGATGATATGGAATATGCCTTTGGACTGATGGGTATGCAGGACAAGGCCAAGCACTATGCCACCCTGTTTTTAGAGGACCTGTCTGATTTTATCATTGAGTGCGTGGATCCGGACTTTGGGTTTAGCCGCTATGCGGAGCGACTCGGACAAAGTGCCAATTCTTTTGATGAATTGTATGATCAATTAAATAGTGAGCCCACCTATATCGATAGAATTACGCTAAGCATTTTTAAAAAGACGCTTGCCGAAGTCAAACCCAAATTGGTTTGCTTTTCCGTTCCTTTTCCCGGCAACCTTTACAGTGCCTTTCGCTGTGCACAGTGGTTAAAACAACATCGGCCAGAAATAAAAATAGCCATGGGAGGAGGCTTTCCAAATACAGAACTCCGATCCCTGAAAGATCCAAGGGTGTTTGAATTTGTCGATTACATTACCTTGGATGATGGTGAAATGCCCATTGAATTGTTGGCTACCCAAGTATTGGATCCTTCTCCTTCCAATCCTAATTTCGGATTGTATAAACGCACCTTCCTTTTGCAGGATGGAGAAGTGGTCTTCAAAAATAATTCGCCCAAGCCAGATTACAAACAACAGGATGTGGGCACCCCGGATTATTCCGACCTGCTGCTGACCCAATATATTTCGGTTATTGAGATGACTAATCCGATGCACAGCCTTTGGAGCGATGGGCGTTGGAATAAGCTTACCATGGCGCATGGATGTTATTGGGGAAAATGCACCTTTTGTGACGTATCGCTGGATTATATAAAAATCTACGAACCCATAGCTGCCCGCACGCTAGTGAACCGGATGGAGGAACTTATCCTTCAAACAGGAACCAATGGGTTTCATTTTGTAGATGAGGCCGCGCCGCCAGCGTTGATGCGGGCGTTGGCTTTGGAAATTATCCGGCGAAAATTGACCGTTACCTGGTGGACCAATATTCGGTTTGAGAAGAGTTTCACCCTTGACCTTTGTCGGCTTCTCAAAGAATCCGGCTGCATTGCCGTTTCAGGCGGCTTGGAAGTAGCATCCGACAGACTGCTCAAATTGATAGACAAGGGGGTGACGGTAGCACAAGTGGCCCGGGTTACCCGAAATTTTACCGAATCCCATATCATGGTGCACGCCTATCTGATGTACGGCTATCCCACCCAGACGGTACAGGAAACGGTGGACAGCCTGGAGATGGTCCGGCAGTTGTTTGAAGAAGGAATTATTCAGTCGGGCTTTTGGCATCAGTTTGCGCTGACCGCCCATAGTCCTATAGGCCTGAATCCGGACGCGTACCATATTGTTCCGCATAAAAAGGAAATCAACTTTGCGGACAACGAAGTCGCTTTTTCGGATAGTACGGGTATTGATCACAGCAAATTCAGCTTTGGACTGAAAAAATCCCTGTTCAACTTTATGCATGGGATTGGCTTTGAGATGAAGCTGCAGGAATGGTTTGATTTTAAAATTCCCAGAACCGCCATTGCCCGTGATTTTATTGCAACCTGCCTTGCGCTAGACGATGATATTTTAACCAAGCCCACGGCAAAAATTGTCTGGATCGGGGCAGAACCCGAAGTATCCCTTCAGACCCGAACAAAAAAAGGGAAAAGCAAGCAGGTTATGGTACTCACCTTTCACACTCCCGAAGGAGAGGATCAGGTGGTATTGGATCAAGAAAGGGGTGATTGGGTACTGGCAATGATCAAGCAAAGCAGTGTTCATGCCGGGAAGCCGCTGACATTTGCCGAGGTAAAGGGCGGTTATGAGAGCCTCTTTGGAGATATGGCACCCTTTTGGTATTCCAAACCTGTATATTCGTTACGGGAAGCGGGGTTGTTGGTGATATAAATCCGCGGAGCCTTATTTCACCACCTATTTAAATGCGATATAGATATTTATAAAAATTAATTGGATTTAGTAAACCCTTCTAGAAAGACGAAATGACATGAGCACTTCAAAGGCTCCAAAAAATCTTTCAAGGTTGAAACCCAACTTAAGTTAATTAGCCTTTTTGGTTTTAAATACCCATTGCTTTTACCTCCTCCAAGTTATAGATATTCTGGTTGGAGTTTTCACTGAAATCAAGTAATTCCGGTAGGGGTAATTTTTCTGTATTTTGAATCAAAGGCCAACTTGGCGGAGCAAATGTCCAGTTTCCTTCTGGATCTTTCATGTGGCTTCTGTCCGAAAAGAAGAGATGGATAAAATTATTTGAATCAATTGCCTTAAAAGCAGGTTGCTCATTCTCGTACTCGGACCGGAATGTTAGTTCAAGATACCTCCCAAGCGGGGAAGGTAAATCTAAGGTAGAGTCAAAGTCATAGATAAGGCTAGCCTCAGGGGAAGAGGCTAGCATTACAACATGGTAATCCCAACGAACAGTGTCTTGCCCTACAGCTGACTTCTGATGCCACAAGGGACAGTTTCTGCTGCGATTGGAAATGATCAAAACTGTTTTGGTGAAAGCTGCCAATTCAGGGTTTTGACATAGATGCCAAATATTTTCTTCACAAAAGTTAGCGGTGTACTTGAAGGTTTCTAATTTCATATAGGGAGCGCAAAGTACGTCAATTTTACCAACAATGCAGCCGTACAGTCATCACATCCTTCAAGGTTTTACCTAAACTATGGAAAACGAACCGGGGAAAAAGAAAAACTTTATGGAAAATCCGCATGCCTGAGCTTAGGTTTGCCAGATCTTCTGTATGGTTTTCCTGCCAATCTACTGTACTGATTGTTCATTCGTTTTTTTGGGTCATGGTTTGGAGAATTCTCTTAGATATTCGCAAGGCCTTGTCAATGTCTTCCTCAGTATGCACGGCACTGATGTACCAAAGCCCTCTTCCGATTACCCGCAATCCCGAATCGTGAAGTCCCCCGATAAACTGCTTCAATTTACCCTTATCGAAGAGCTGAACATCTCTGAAATCGTTCACCTCCTCTTGATCAATAAATCCGGTGTGGATAACCGGCCCCAACCCCTGTACCAATAAATTAACACCCACTTCCGCAGCCTGTTTTCTCAATCCTGACCGTAGCCTTTCTCCGAGTGCAAACATCTTGGGATAAGGGTCATCCCTTTTGAGGATGCTCACGGTCGCCAATGCCGCTGCCACCGTTGGATTGCACGAATTCAAGGTACCTGCATGAATAACCCGGGCTGTGACAATTTCGTCCATCCAGATTTTCTTCCCTACTATTGCACTGATCGGGTAGCCGCTACCTATAGCTTTTGCAAAAATGGACATATCGGGTGTGACTTTAAAGTACCCCTGAGCACCCGAAAGTCCCAGCCGAAACCCTGTAATCACCTCATCAAAAATCAGGGCAATTCCATACTCGTCACACAAACTTCTCAGGCCTTCCAAAAAACCTTCCTTTGGGGGAATACAGCCGCTGTTGCACATCATGGGCTCTGTGATTATGGCCGCAATTTCCTGATGGTTTTCTTCCAGTGTCTTTTGTACCAATTCCAGGTCATTCCATGGTAGGACTAAAAATTCCTCCCGTGACATCTCCGGCAAACCCTGACTCCAGGCATACACATTCGGATGTAGTCGGTCTCCCAGGGCCTCTGCGGAGGGAGCAGAAATCCCCCAAGAAACATTATCCAACCAGCCATGGTAGTGTCCTTCAAACCGTAAAAATTTAGTTTTGCCTGTCTTGGAGCGGGCCACGCGAAAAGCAGTATGAACCGCCTCTGAGCCATCGAGGCAAAATCGCATCATCTCAGCAGAAGGGATGATTTGGTTGAGCAATTCTGCCAATTCGACTTCCTGCTGATGCTGTCCGGCAAACAGCTGCCCATCTTCGGAATAGTCGTGCACTGCGTCCAGCACTTCCCGGTTGGAATGGCCAAGGATAAGTGGCCCTTGGCTTAGGGTAAAGTCCAGGTATTCATTACCATCTACATCATACAGGTGGACTCCCTTACCATGGGTATAAAATAGGGCATGTGGGTGGTTGTATTTTCTAAATTCGGACGAGACCCCGGCGGCAAGCACTTTACTAGCCCGGTCTAACCATTCCTTCGATTTTATATATTGGGTATCAGACATAACTTATTCTTTTTTGGTTTTTTAGGGATATTCATCGGCAAGATGAAAGATTTCTTTGTTGAATTCGGGTTTAGCTATTTATCACTATTGAAGCATTTCCATTTTCGATTAGTCGAAAAACATGCATTTGTACTGCATACATCAGCCTAATTGTCACAAAGCCCCGAATGTCCCTTTTTACAAACGTCGGTTCCTTGTTCCAAGAGTGAGCGAGGTCAAAAGCCCATTGCAAGTTAAGGTTTAAAAATAATTATTTTAACTTTGATTGCGGCAGAAACCATTAAAATACCCATTCAAAAGTTTCAGGAACCCGTAAACATACTATTCGTATTCTTATAAATGTGATACTAATTTAATACTGGAAAATCCCCAGTTTTCATAAACAAACGAACCCTATTGTGTAATTTTGAAAATCACAGGTTACAAATTACCCGCCGGACCATACTTATATATGAAGCAAGATCCATTGTGGAATGATGTCCAAATTTTGGAAGAGCTCCGAAATGCCCAAACCATCAACCAAGCACTCGATAGGCTTTATGAGGTTCATTACAGCATGCTGGAGTTCTTCATCCTTCAAAACAGCGGTAGTCAAACAGATGCACAAGATACGATTCAAGAAACCATGGTTGTATTCGTCAACATGGTGCATGATAACAAATATCGTGGAGATGCCAGTATCAAATCTATGCTCTATAGCATCAACAGAAATGTATGGCTGAGCGAGTTGAGAAGGCGGAAGAACAGAGTCCAACGGGATATACTTTTCGAAAGTGAAAAAGAGATTGAAATAGGGGATTATAGTGAGGAATTAATTAAGATGGAAGGGTATAAGATGATGATGGAACTCTTTGATAAGCTAGGAAAAGGGTGTAGATCTATTCTTACCTTATTTTATTTTGACAATCTCTCCATGGAAGAAATCGTGGAAAAAGAACAACTCTCCAGCGAACAGGTCCTGCGGAATAAAAAATACAAGTGCATGAAGGCACTTACCGCGAAGATTGAGTCCAGTGAAGAATTATACGAAAAAGTAAAAACAGCTTTAAGTCATGGATTACAGTGAAGATGATCGAATATTGATAGATTACCTGGATGGTAATTTGGAAGCAGCGGGAGTACAGGTGTTGGAAAATCGGCTGATGCGTGAAACTAAATTGAAACAGAAGCTTGCCCTATATGAATGGAGTAGGCAAACTGTACGGGTAAAGGCTATTCGGAATCTTGTCGAGCAAAGTCACAATGGCTTTCTAAACAGAAATAATGGCAATCAGGTATCTGAGAAATTTGATACAACTCGGGTAGTAAGGATCCCTTTTTTTGCAAAATGGATAGGAATAGCAGCCAGTATTCTGTTCTTTATAGCGATAGGTGGTGTATTAAACCTCAGTAGCCTTTCTGGAACTGATCTTTATCAAGATAAATTCCTCTCCTATGAAATCTCCTCCTTTAGGGGGGACTCTGAAAATGCATCCAGCATCCAAGACCTATACCGAAGTGGCGATTTTGCGGCGGTCCTTGCTGTATTCCCAGTAGAGGCATTGGAAGGTCTTTCCAAAGACGAGTTACTTCTTTTGGGTATTTCAGCATTGGAGACTAACAAACCCCAACAGGCCCTTATCTATTTGGATTTGCTCAACCAGCGAAATTCACTGGATCAATCTGGTGAATTACAGGATGAACGGGATTTTTATACTGCATTGGCAAATATACAGATGAATAATTTCACTGAGGGTTACGCACTAATTTCGGACATCACTCAAGATTCAGCACACAAATACAACCGGAATTTCCCCTTGGGCTACCGGGCAAAAATCAAGATGCTTTCTTTGATTAAGTAACCAAAATTTTCATTCCCCAGAATAGATATATTCTCTTGTAATTCTAAGGGATATTCCAAAGGAGGTATCAAATTCCTTCATTTGGGACAGTCTCCCCTTTTCGTCATAAGCGTACTGATACAATGGCACTAAATTAGGTCCGTCATCCTGATTTCCATAAGCAACTTCCCTAGCTATCATCCGGTCTGCGTCATCATACCGATAAATTAATTCCCTAAAAGTTGCGTCTGGATTCCCATAAATAATCCAGCTTTCGGTCTTTATTCTACCGTTTTCATCATAGGCGTATCTATATCCCTCCATCCCAAAGCGGCTTTCAATCAACCTTCCAATGGAATCATATGATTTTTCGATAAGCAGTATTCTTTCTCTATCAGGCCTTAAGCTATAGGTTTCGATTTCCATGTCCAGCGAATTATACACATATTCGGTTGCCACCTCCCACTCAAATACCCCATTTCGCTTAATGAAATTTATCAGATGAACCCTATTACCCCTTTCATCATAATCTGAAAGCGTGATGCCTGTAGTATCCGCATTCATATTCAAACCTACAACCAGCACCTGTTTGCCCTGCTGATCATAATAAAAATTTGAATATCCTTTGGGAACAGTCTCCGAGTGATTGAAAAATCTCACTTGGACTAAGCGGTCAATTGGTTGGGAAAGTTCAGTTGCCATGACAGCCTGCAAACTTCTCAAAAAAGAATCTCCCAAGCTTTCGGTTTCGAGCTCTTCTTCAGCTTGTCCATCATCCGTTATTGTGCAGCCTAGCATCAGGAGCAACAGACTGAACAAAAATATTGCTGAATATTTCTTCATTGCACGTCATTTTACATACATCTTATTAGAACGTAATTTGCGCAGGTATAGCCATATACAGACGAAAATACTCAAAGAAAGTAAGAAAATCAATATCCATTTCCATGTAGGTATGGAATTAACTTCCGGGGATAATCCTCCGATAAAGACGAGACTACTCCAAAAGTACGGGTGATTGTATTGGGCCATAGTAGGATCCTGCAGCAGTTCCACCTTGGCAAGCTGTAGTGCTTTAGCCATGGAAAAGCCATCTTCAAGATTTTTATAAAATCGATGACTGAGGTAGGCAACTACCTTGTCCTCGGCTTTCCAAATACTCCCGACAATATTGGGGCAACCCGCATAAGCGAACGCTCTTGATAGGCTGATAAGCCCTTCACTACTCAGGATATTTCCCGAATGGGTATCGCAGGCGCTTAAAAACACAAGACGGGCTTCCTGCAAATCCAGTGAATACAATTCGTCGTAAAAGAGCCGGAAATCATCTTCTTCAGGAAAAAAAGCAATAAAAGCTCTATCGGGATCTTCTAATTCCGCTTTGGCATGCGTTGCCAAATGGATGATAGAAGCATCTTCTACCACTGCCAAAAACTGTTGTTTGGTGGCTTGATTATGTAAATATTTTTGTCCGTTAACCCCCTCTAACTCTACTTCTGCAAAAGGCAACACAGAGAAATCCTCTTTCCCAACTGAATTCCCTATTTTATTAAACGGTGCAAAACCCACCGCGTTTTGGAGCAAATCGGACTTTATTAAAGGAGACGATGCCAAAAATTTAGCTGAAAACTGATAGGAAATCACATGATTTTCGACTAAATATTTCCCACGTGAATTAATCAGCATCTCTATGGGTTGATTTGTCAATTTTCCATCCGGAAATACGACCCAAGCTGCTTTAGACCCCAACAAGGATTCCACATCAGAAAATAGAATACGGAAAACCTCTCTGCTGACTTGATCCAATTTGCTGCGACTCTTCCCCGATGAAGACAATAGTAACTCTTGTAAAGAATCTAATTCACTATTCAATTTATTTGCCTCCCGAATTTCGGTGGCCTGAATCCCGTCATTTGTGATGATGAATCTGTACAACACGTTTCCTTCCCAGAAAAAGGATAATAGTGCGGTATTACTTTGATTTGTAACACCTGAAATGTAGGTGTGATCCAGCCTATCTTTCACCCATGTGGTGTCCACGGTAGTTGTCGGACGCTGATAAGTAGAATAAATACGGGAAAGGGCAAGACGAATATCCCGTATCTCATTTTCCAAATATCGGATGTGTTCCGGGTCCTCATTTTCAATAATCTGTCGGTTAGCCTTGGAAAGCATCATTTTTAGGTCCCTTTCCTCCTGCCGCTGAAAATGTGAAACTCCGGACTCAGTTCGTGTTAACTGCTCATTTAGCGCTAGCTCAAGAGCTGAGGATTTACTTTCCTCCGTCCAATTAAATGCCTGCCAAGCAAAGCCTTTATCTCCCGTGGCACTATATCTTTTCATTGAAGCCACTATGGCATCACGATAAGCCGCCTGGGTCTTTTCTCCCAAAAAAAGCCGGGCTTCTTCATTGTCATAAAAATTACCCATGTAATAGACCATAGAAAAAGCAGCCCGGAAGGTATCAAAACCCAAGTTGAAAAAGTCATCACTATATCCGGAGTTTGCCGCTTTCAGGAAAACATCTGCTTTTATCAATAAACATTCAAAAAGAGCAAGCATCCCCCAATTGTTGGAACTCGGATCGGGGTTTACCCGATAATCCAGCGAGGAGAAGCCTTCACTAAATCGGACTATTGCTTGTTGAATTGCCTCCAAAGCAGGTGCGTAAGCGCCCTTTTCAAGATAAACTTTTGTCAATAATTTATAAGATATACCCAGCTGGTAAGTATTATCAAAATTTTCTTTCTCTATAGCTCCTTTTTCCGAAATCAGCTTTCGCAACATACTTTCAGCCTGGGCATATTTTCCTTGTGCAATGTAAATATCAGCTACAAGATTTCGGTTGACCAATAACTCCCTTTCGGTGTCGGACTGAATCTGTTCCATGTAAAATGCCGCAGAATCAGGAAGGTTTCTTTCCACATATAAGGATGCCAATTTACTGTAAATGGCATCTGGCTTGGAGGTAAACTCAAGCAAATCAAGGTAAAGTGAAATTGCCTTTTTGAATTCCCTCAAGTTGGCGTAAGCCGATGCCTCATTGCTTTGAAAGCTCTCTATGGCGAAAAGCGCATTTCCGTTTGGAGGAGGCAAAGAAGTGTCTTTCCATACCAGCGACTTTGCTTTTGAAAAATAGGTGATTGCCTGAACATAATTACCCATTTCATAGTAGGTGACGCCCAAGGAATTATATAATCTTCCCTTATCATCGATGGATTGTTTTTGCTCCAAGATGCGTTCTGCCTGCTTTAAGAAAAAAATACTACTGTCTCCCTTGTTGAGCATAAAATAACTGTCGCCTAAATACAACAAAGGTTTGAATACAAGGGTATCTGTCAATCCACCTAGCTCAAAAAAATTCTTTGCCACCAAAAGGCTTCGGATCGCCCGCTCCGGTTTTCCTTCTATCAAAAACAATATCCCTAATTTTTGTTGGGAGTCAAACTGTATTTCTCTGGGGACCTCTACGGAAGGAATTCTTAATAGCTCCTGAAAAATCCGTATAGCGACGCTGTCCGTCTCTTCAGTAGGTTCTGGCAGTTCAAAAAGGCGAAGTCCCTCTTCATATAGATTAATGACCTTTGCGGATTGGGCAAAAAGGGGCGATAAGGTCATCAAATCCAGAATGACAAGAAGAAGAAGAACCCTATAAACGATTTTCATTCAGAAATTATCTTAACCTTGAGACAACCACCAAATATGGAGGCCTCGCTCTGCCACTAGGAGGCGCAAGACGGGATCGGCTAGGAGCAACTCGGAAGAAGGGATTAGTATTAAAATCCTCATCACCGAAAATTTGTGTCTGCCTGTCCTCAATCTCTTCCAATAACTGGGGCGGCACATCCCCCATCGTCTCAAAGTAAAAAAACCGCAACCCTATGGAATTAAGCGCACCGTCACTTTCATCGGGCAGACGATAATACATCTCCACGTCTACCTCCTGTCCGTTTGTAGGGTTTTGTCCAAAAAAATCATTGTCTACTGTCTGCTGCAAATCTATCGCTCCATTTCGCTCGTTGACAGCAACACCCAAATCAGAGATCCGGTTGCCCTCCGGCCCCTTTAAATCAAAATGGCATTCTTCCTGGTGATCTCCCAAATCACATGGAATGACACCACTGATAGATGCATTGTATGTGGGTGTGACCTGAGTCTCCCCCTGATCTAAGACAAATGGGCTATCAATGTAATTAATACCACTTATCGTCAGGGTGTAACTACAGGCGGTTTGTAATGCTTCATTCTCTAGGATGATTTTGTATTTTAGACCCGCTTCACTGGCATTTATGTCAATCTCTCCCGTGTTCGGGTCAATGGACAACCCTTCAGGAAGAGAACGGAAAGTTCCCTCTAACATATTTTGAGGCAGTACCTTGTAATCTACACCTTCACGGACATAAAAAATAGTATCGCCATAACTAATTCCTACACAATCTTCTAGTGGAAGATAGGATTCGAGCTCATTATTTTCTGACCCAAAACAGGAAAAAAGACCTAAGGAAATAACGAAAAAGTACACTTGTGGAAGTAATTTGTTTTTCATGAGGGTTTTATATTTTAAGTCTTAATCAAACCGTATGCGAAATAATATTTCCTCAGCCCAAATTTGGCCTGAGGAAGTTATAGGAAAGTACGAACGATGATCGTCATTTTACTTCCTACTTTTTTTACATCTCAATTCTTATTCTAATCCTTAGGGTAGCAGGATTTTCATATTTTACTTGAACCCATAGCAGTATATGGACACAATAGAACGTCATTTAAAGGACTAGGGAGTCCCTAAATTAATTAGCAGGGTGATGCCAAGTTAGATTAGCAATAATCCTACCAACATAACGTAAAATGTCGTGTATATTTATTTTTTTGCAAATTAAATTTTAACTGCATAAATATAACATTTAAGTATCGTATGGATTTTTTTTCTCATCATGTATGAATTTGCGGGAAAAGGGATTAAATTTGAGTTTATGCGGGTATAGCTCAGTTGGTAGAGCGTCAGCTTCCCAAGCTGAAGGCCGTCGGTTCGAGACCGATTACCCGCTCTATACTATTTTTAAGTGAACATTGTTTTACCGTGATTTAGGATAACCCCTGTTTAAAAATTCTTGTTTTGGTAGAATTTAAAGATGATTTTTTGTCAGGTTATCCAAATATATTGAATCACCACCTTGAATCCAAGATGACTAACATCATATAACCGAAGAAAACTCCTCTAAATAACCACATATATAAAAGATTTTCTTAGGTCTCCCTGTCCTGTTATTTTTTTCTATATTTATGATACTATTTTTCAAGTAAAGCGGGTAGGTTTTCATCTTCTCGTATTTCTTATTATTTTAACCGAACAAAATCAGGGATTTATGAAATCGATAGAAGTTAGATTGCCTCAGGATTTTGACAAATCCTTTATCGTATTCAAAGAACAAGGCGACTATTTCCCTTGTCCCTGGCATTATCATCCAGAATATGAACTGGTTCTAGTAGTAAAAAGTACAGGAAAGCGCATGCTTAGTGATCATATAGGATACTTTCAGGAGGGAGATTTGGTGTGTATAGGACCCTACGTTCCCCATGTTTGGGTCAATGATTCTATTTATATCAACGGCCAGGCTGACTCCCCTGCAGAGGCCATTGTCATCCATTTTCAGGAACATTTTTTGGGAGAAGAATTCCTGAACATTCCCGAAATGGAAACTCTGAAAAACTTTCTTAAACTTTCCGTAAGGGGAATTTCACTACATGGCAATACGAAAAAACAGATCAATACCCTTATGACAGGGATGCTCCACATGAATGGCATTCAAAGGCTTTCCAGCCTCCTCTCTATATTTGACATCCTATCCCAAACCAAAGAATATGAGCTACTGGCAAGTCCGGGTTATTTGGATCAAGTGGATCCTCAGGGATCTGATCGCCTCTCCAAAATTAAAGAATATATTTTCAAAAATTTTGATAAGGACATCACTCTGCCAGAAGTAGCCTCACTGGCCAATATGGCAGTAACTACCTTTTGCAATTTCTTCAAGGAGCAGTACCGGATTACTTTTGTCGAATACTTAAACACGGTGAGGATTGGTCATGCATGCAAATTGCTTTCGGAAAATGACATGAATATCGTGGAAGTAGCCTTTGAATGTGGGTTTAATAATCTCGCAAACTTCAACAGGCAGTTTAAAAAGCAAAAAAAAATGACACCCTCACATTACAGAAAAGTTGTAAACATGCAAGAGGTAGCTTAGTCTCACCTAATAAATCGAAAACACACCCGCATCCCGCAGAGTAATTCTCATTCTTACGGCTTTGCCTGACAGGGAAGAAACATCCGTGCTTCCACCCCAATATAATTTTATGCCTAGTTCATTCCAATAAGTGCCTACTATTCGTTCCTAGAAAACCCGGGAATCTCCTGCCCTCCCTCATCAAAGACAAAGAAAGAAGAAAAAACAGACAAAGGAAACTCATTATTTCCTTTGTCTGTCAAATGGAAAATAGGGTTTACTTTCAAAACCTTATTACCGTTCCGGCAATATGCCTAATCTGGTTTTCCTTATTAAAATAATAAGTGATCAAGGCTTCATTTTCATTCAGCAACACCGCCCATGGATAACCGATGTCTGTACTCCCTCCATCCTCGCGTAGGATAATCTCTTCCGCTGTCTCAAAATCATTACATTCCGCATTTAAAATTCTCGCCCGAATTCCATAAGGCTTATGCCTGTACCCATATACCAGCAACACTCGGTCATCGGGCAAGCGAATGGCCTGTAAAGGATGTCCTTTAAAGCCCATTGACTGCCACGGGCCAAAACTTTTTCCGCCGTCGGTTGACCGTGCGATCACCGCCTGATCCTCGTGTTTTTCGGTACGGATAAATGCGACGACATCACCTTTTGGAGTCTCATACACAGAGGCCTCATTAAATACCACTTCATTGTCCACGGCTACCGGACAGGAGTACTGCCAAGTGAGCCCTTTGTCGTTAGAAATCAGCAAGTGGTTCGACGTCTTACTAGGCGATTGCTGATCGTGGGAAGCTACTATCCAAAAGATCCTTCCGTCTTTTCCTTCATATAAAGCTCCACGGTTGTAGGCCGGCACCGGATTTCCGGTTGGTGTATAATTTATTTCCGGTTGGATATGTGGTGGATAATATGGACCCTTCCAAGATCCCCCCCCATCCAAGGAACGGACTACATAGCCTCCTAAAAAAACATACCCCGAACCTGTCGTGAAATTCGGCACCTTGAGGTTTTGCCTGTCTTCTGCGGAAATCTGCGTCCAGCCGTAGCTTGTACAAAGCAGGGTGCCATCCGAAAGCTGTAGCAGGCAGGGATCTTGGGATCCTCCAAAATCATGTGCATACAAAAGCTCCGGCTCACCAGACCAATTAATGCCATCTTTGGATGTCATCTGAACGAGGTAGCTATTGGGATCGGTATGGCTGTATCCTTTGGACCCAAAATTCCTTCGGTTGGGCGCTCTTCGAAAGGACAGTAAAAACTCTCCATCGGGTTTACGTACGATGGAGGGAAATGCCGCATAGTATCTGTCGTCTTGATAAATGAGGATATCTTTCATTTTTTCGACGACTCGTTTCGTACTGTCAGCCGGATATGAAGGTTTTTCTGCAAAGGCGGAAAAAGAAAGGTAAAGGACATACGTGAGAAGAAGGGTACTTTTCATAGCGATACTCATTGCTTGGGTTAATCTAAATCGACGAAAGGAATCTTTGCTAGGTAAATCACTGACTTTTCTTCATGAGAAGAGTAATACGTGACCCAAAGGTCTTTTTTGTGGAAAATCATATCTGAGTAGTTGGTGTCCCCTCAACCGGGCAACAGGATGGTCGATTCAATACTCCCTCGAAGTTCGGTGGTAAAATTACCACTTTTCGTACCTCCTCCCTCCTGAATCCGAATTCCGGTAGGTATGATCAAGTCCACCCAGGTTGATGTCGTCACATTATACAAAAAAGCACGGATGTTACATCACTTTGACGACAAATTCCATCCCTCTTCAAGATTTTTTAAGTAATCTACGCTGCTGTTTCCCCGTCTCCCAGGTTTTGCTATGAGTGACGACCTCTGTACACCCCAGGACTTTGGTCTTCCGGATGCGGCTTCGGGTAGGCTTGGATTTGGTGCATATTGAAAAGAGTAAGCAAGAAGGCCATGGAATTTGGTCACCGTTAACCACCCGCCGGCTAGATGGACCCAACTGGTTATAAAAAGGTGTCTCAAATCCGGAACAGCCGCCTACATGTAGTACTGATAGTGCTGCGCGATACACTTCTTTTGTCAGTATTTCGCATGCTTCTCCCGCTCTTTTGCGGTTAAAACCCCAAAACATATCGCCAAATATCCCTTTCACCCGGTTTTTGAATTGGTAAGCAGGGCTCTTACATCCGGTTAGGTATTGTGAGAATAAATGTAGTAAAAAAATGACTGGTACTATTTTTCACATTAATGATTTTATTTTTTGAAGCTCCTTTTTTTATTTTAAATTTTACATTTAATTATTAAATTTAAGATAATAAATAAACGTTTTATGAAGTCTGTAGAAATTAGATTACCCCAGGATTTTGATAAATCATTTATTGTATTTAAAGAAAAAGGAAAATTTATCTCCTGTCCCTGGCATTACCATCCTGAATATGAACTGGTCTTAGTTTTGAAAAGTACCGGAAAAAGAATTGTAGGTGATCATATCGGTCATTTTCAAACAGGAGACCTGGTCTGTGTTGGACCATATCTGCCGCATGTTTGGGTAAATGATTCCATTTATGTAAATGGACAGGCTAAACATGGGGTTTATGCCATTGTAATCCATTTTAAGGAAGATTTTTTGGGAGAGGAATTTATGAAAATACCGGAAATGGACGCTTTCAGGAATTTTCTATTCCTATCCCAAAGGGGAATGGCCTTTACTGGAAAAACCAAGGACCAAATCAATGCATTGTTAATTAGTATGATCAATATGAACGGACTACAGCGGATTTCTAGTCTGTTATCTATTTTCGACATCTTGTCCAAAACAAAAGAATACGAATTATTGGCAAGCCCCGGATATGTAAGGCAATTTGAATATCCGAAAATAGACAGACTTTCAAAAATCAAGGAGTATATTCTGGAAAATTTCAACAAAGACATCTCACTTCCGGAAGTAGCAGCTATGTCCAATATGGCGATCACTACTTTCTGTAATTTTTTTAAGGATCAATGCCGAAGCACCTTTGTGGAATATCTAAATTCCATCAGAATAGGACACGCATGTAAATTACTTTTGGAAAATGATGAAAACGTGGTGGAAATAGCCTTTAAATGTGGCTTTAACAACCTTGCGAATTTCAATAGACAGTTTAAAAAATATAAATCCATGACACCTACCCAATATCGGAAATTGGTTAATATTACTGAAGTGGCCTAATTCAAAATTAATTTTTGGTCAGTGCTGTAAGTTCAACTTTTCCTACAAACATCTCAGCCCCCTCTGACTGGATTTGAATCTTTCCCTTCTTTGGTTTTACATTTGTGGCATGGTTGACCAATATACCGTTTAAAAAAATGGTGATATCTTCCCCAACTACCACACATTCCAGCAGATTCCATTCCCCTACAGGTTTTTCAACATCCCTTCCTCCCCGGAAGCCCAATTCATCTTTCCATTCCGGATCACGGCCATACCAGTTGATTCTTCCTTTATTAACCGTTACATACTCGCCTCCCGGTTGAAATACCGGACTAGACCCCTGCTTTTCTGAAGCAACAGGACTGGTAATTGAAAATTTATCCGTTCCATCTCCCACCACAATAAAATCCCCGGTACCGCCTTCAATGATTTGACATTCAATCGAATTCATCCAAATCCCGGAATATCCACCATCTTTACCTTGGGAATGTAACAAAACCCCACTGTCCCTGGTCTTATCCTCCCTGGGCGCAAAGGTTTTCTCCCCCCATTTGAATTGTACAGCTAACTTATAATTCTTGTAATTTTTATCGGTGGTTATGCAGCCCCATTCTTCACCGGATATGCGGATCAGACCATCCTGAACCGTAAACACCTGCTTTGGGTCATTGTTTCTTCCCCGGTCCTGAAGAAAAACATACCAACCATCCAGGTTATTACCATTGAATAAAGACGTGGTTTTACCTTCTTTATATAATGCATTTTCATATCCCTTTGTTACCTGAGCATTGCCGTCTTCCATTATAAGTGTCAGAGGTATTAAAAAAGAAAGAATTAAAATTGCGGTTTTTTTCATGATTGTTTTTTTTTTGGATTAATTAATATTTATTCGATTTTGATACTCAACTCCCACCAGATTTTAGAAAAGCAATTAGATTGGCCATGTCTTCCTTCGTCATGGTCTGTTCCAGTCCATCCGGCATTAAAGAAAGTCCGGGATTATGGATAGAAACTATGTTGGTGCGAAGGATGGATTCATTGCTTCCAAAAGCTGTTCGAAGGGTCATGCTATTTTCAGATTCCGCGGATATCCACCCAGAAATAGACCTGCCGTCTTTTGTTTGGATGGTAATTGCTTGATAAGCAGGCAATACTTCATAATTGGGAACAATTGTATGTAAAAGCAACGCATCCCCAGGCTGGTTGTTTACCCCTGTAAGATCAGGGCCAACTTCACCACCCTCTCCTGCGTAGGTATGACAGGAAGAACAGGTTTTCTCAAATACCCCTTTCCCTGACACCGGGTCTCCTGGATTTTCCAATATGCTAAGAAATTCTTCGTAAACCTGCATTCTACCACCGCTTTCCAGGTCCTCAAACAGAAAAGCTGCCTTATCCCGTACTTTGGTATTGGCATCATTCATCAGCCTCTGCCGGATCATGGAAGGGATTTCCGCAGGCGCCACTACCTTGTCCTCTATTGCTGAAAACAACTGGAGTACCGTTGGACTTCTGGCTACAAGGGCTGAAATCACCGCAGATTTAATCTGAGGGGTGTACGCAGACCAGCCATCGCCAGCAAGCAGTATCTTCCCGCTCCTTGGATCATTCAACCTTGCCAAAGCCCTTACTGCCTCGAGCTGTATTTCCGGAGGGTTTTGTGCCGCAAGCAATTCTTTCAGCGAAGCTCCAGCTATTGCAAATTCGGTATAGCCCAGGACTGCAGTAGCCACCAATCTGGACCTAAGGGGCTCATTTTTCTCCATGGCCACATCCGCTACATTATCAATAAAGGATGTTAATTCCTCCTTACCGGTGCCAGGTGACTTCATTCTTGCCAAGGCAAAGAAAAGCCCATTGTCAGTCTTAATTTGGTCTCGTCCTTCAAGACCCTTCAACAGCCCTAGTGCAGTGGCCATCCGCCAATCAAGTCCACCTTCAGTGGTAACCATGTCTTCCAGGAGGACTTGGCACTCCTCAGCTGAGCCGGCATTGCCAAACAGTTCACCAAGATCCTGCATCATAGCGGCAAATGGTCCATTTTGAATTGGATCGGTTCTTCTGAATCTTTCTAAAAATTCGGGAAGCTGATTTCCGATACCACTCAAAACTGCGGCCCGGGACCATTGATTGTCCCCATCTCTTGCAGCCACCTTTGCCAGGGCATGGATTACTTTTTCACCCGACTCCGACCCCAATTCCAATGAAGCGAGATACCTGACACGGATTTCCCCATCTTCTGTAGCTTCAATCAAAGAATGGATCAATTCCGGATATTGGTCCTTTAATTTTCCCGCCAGTAGAACTGCCTGCTCTCTTACTCCAGCATCCTTGTCTTTTATCGCCCGTTTCAGAATTTCCCCCTTTAAAGCATCCAGACTTTCAAGAATCCACAGCGATCGGGCCCTTCCTTCAGGCAACTCTCCCTTTTCTGACAATTCTGTCAACAAGGGGACGGCAGTAATGTCCGATCTTTCCAATAATAAACGGTGGGCAGTGGCCCTGACCCATTCTTCCTCAAATTCCAGGTAGGACACCAAATCCTTTATACTGGTTGAAGATCCCAGACTGTGTTCCCTGTTTTTCTTTGGCTGTGTAAAATCCTTGTTTACGATCCTATAAATCCTGCCCATGTTTCTTCCACTTTCAAAATCCAATCCCCCTCTCGCAGTTTCAGGAACATAGGATGGGTGATCGATCACTTTTCTATACATGTCGGCGAGGTAGAGGGCACCGTCGGGTCCGTGGCTCAGAAAAACCGGATTGAACCAACTGTCAGAAGATGCCAAAAATTCACGGTTTTCGTAAGCCCGTTCAGAACGAAAGGAAACCCCATCCGCACTCATAATCTGTCTTTGAACCAAGTTTTGGGCAGGTTCACATATAAATGCATTGCCCCTGTGATCCGCATTTAGGGCCGTCCCGTTATAGACTATAGGGCTACAGGCAGATGTAAAGGTCCCTTTATGTGAAAGACCAATTAACTTAGGTATAAAATCCGCAGAAGTCACCGCGTTGCTAATAGGGTATACAACTGCCTCTGCCTCGGCCTTGGCCACATTCTGTACCGTTTGGTTAAACAGAAGGTGGGGATTTCGTTTTAGATACCAGGGCTCAATAACTATCTGTTGCAAAGGATGTCTGTTGGAAGCCCCAAAACGTCGGCCATAAGGATCAAAGGTCAATCCAAATTGACTTCTGCCTCCCGTTGTCTGAAATTCCAGCGTTTCGGGATGAAACCGGCCATCAGCGGGTGAAAAAGCAACCGCGTCCCGGTCGGGGTGTTCGGGGGATGTCACATTACCCCCATTTAAACCGCTTGTAACATAAATCCAGCCATCCATGCCAAGTGTAGGATGGCTGGTTCTGATCTGAGCAGTTTTGTCCGCATTAAACCCCGTAAGCACCACCTTTTGAACATCGGCTTTTCCATCTCCATTGGTATCCTTAAAATAATAAATGTCAGGTGCACAGGTTACAAATACCCCACCACGCCAAACCATGATCCCGTTGGGATAGGTGAGTCCGGTCACCAATTCGGTCCTGTGGTCAAATCTCCCGTCACCATCCCTGTCCTCCAACCGGGCAATTATGCCGGATTTTGTGGGGGTTCCCCCCTCTGCCGGGTCCGGATAACCCCTGTTCTCGGCTACATACATTACACCGTTCTCATCAAAAGCAAAAGCAGAAGGATCTCCTACCAGGGGATCCGCCGCAATCAATTCAATGCGCAGACCAGGCTCCAACTGAAAGCTGGCCAGTCCATTTTTAAGAAGAACCGAATCTTCATAGGTGAATAAGGGGGAATTTACCGGGTAATCCTGCAATTCAAATGTAACTTCATCCGTTTCAGCCTGTTCCTCCTGCTTATTTTCACATGCCCAAAACCCAAATAATGGAGAAAGTAAAAGGAGTAAAAAAAATGGTTGCTGAAATAAATATTTTAATTTATGTGTGGTCATAATTACTTTTAAACAACGTTAAATGCCCTATTGTTGGGGCAAATTAGCTTCTAATTCGCATTCTATTCAACCCAATTCTGGTTTCACATTTCCATAACTCCAAGGTTCTCCGTTGAACGGGGGAACCTTAACCGCTTTGGGAATATTTCCCGGCTTCAGTTTTTGAACCAGTTTTACTCCAAGTTCCACCATTTTATTTCCCGCTTCGATTTCCAAATTACTATAGGCAGTTAACCTTGTCTCATACCCTCCCCCATTAGGATCGAAAGCTTCTTTGGTAGGCACATATCCCACACACCCGTTGGCCATAGATACCGGAAAGGTAAAGGGAAAATGGCTTTGTTTCTTTATATCCAGTCCCAATTGGCAGAAAAATTCTGCGGGATTGGATACAAAAACCGCAGGTCCGATCTGGAGGACCTGAATTTCCACTGGAGAAGTTTTCCCTTTTTTTAAAAGCGAATCCAACAAAACGATTTCCTTTGCAAAGGTCCATTCGGTTGCTCCCACTTCTTTAGGATCTTTCCGTGCCAATTCATAACTTTTCTCCACTTTCCCCTTTTCCGGAACCCTTCTGCCCATCATGACCACTTCACTTTTGGAGTTCAGGGGCAGCAATATTCCTCTTGGCATATCCAACAGTACCTTCACAGCCTCGGCACCCACTTTGGCGCCTACAAATCGTGCCCAGGCTTCGCCGGAACGGTTGGCCTCAGGATTTAAGTTATCCACCTGCGTGACATCCCCACTTGCCCCCTGTAGAAAAACTACTACGCATTCTGTACCCATCGCTCCTTTGATGGTCTGTTCCATATAATAAACCCAATTTGCAGATGTACCACCTGGATTGGTTGTGGTATGACAGGCGAAATTAACAATACAGCCAATACATTTACCCTCCTTGTCCCAGGTACCGATCACCCCTACATCCGGATCAATGGGACCGGCAACTTCCAGGATATCCGGATTCAGTTGGCCTGGATGCGTATAGGTTAAGCCGTTTTTCATCCTAAACCGACGGTTAAAGGATACTGTATCTTCACTGCCTGTACCTATACCCATGGCAACTTCCTGAATGGAATTCACTGCTTCGCAGGTGGTTTTTATTATTTGTTTTTCTACAAAATCAAGGTATTTGGGATCGGCACATGAGGATTTTTCATAAGCCAGAAACTGAACAAATTCATCGGCATGATCAAATTCCCCGGGTTGTACCATAGCCGTAGGTCCAGAAGAATGGGAATGAGAAGCGCCGATTAGGATATTCTCCTGAGGAACGCCACAGGCAGCATTAATCTGGTCCCTGACGTTTTGAATCAGAGGGGGATACACCGCCAGCGCATCCACTCCGATAAGTACCAATTTTGTTGCACCATCCTCAAAAACGGATACTCTTACTTTACAGGGATCATGAAAGGTAGTATGGTAGGATTTGCCATAGTTTCCGGGTTGCTCCATACCGATTTCCGGGCTGATATCCCCTTCGGCATAGCCTGCTTTCATGAATTCCAATTTTGGTTTCGTGTTGTCTGAATCGTTCCTAATTCCGGACTCTGCGTAGCTGTTGAAAGGGAAAAAATCAGAAAAACCAAAAGCCGCAGAAGCTGCGACGGAATTTTTTATGAATTTTCTTCTGGAATTATGTTGTGATTTTTTCATACTAGAATAAAATATTTAGGACAAATTAAATCCTCCAATCAATTTACACGAAACAAAAACATTATCATTCCAATGTTTGAAATAGAGCCAACAATTCCTGTACAATCTTCTGCGAGGCAGAAAATTCTACTTTGTTAACTGTCAGCCATGTTTCATAGCCACCAAGGGCATGTTGTTCCGGTGTGGGCAGATATCCTCCCCAACCATTCGCCAAACTGACGGTAAATACCGGCTGCAAATTACTTTTGAATTTAATTTCTAAGCCAGTTTCCGCAAACACTTCAAAGGGAATACCGGCGACCCCCAAGTCCCCGATGCGGAACGCCTGTAGAATAATATCCACCTTATCCGGCCATTCTTCTTCCATTTGCAATAAGCTTTCTGCAAATATTATTTCAAGGGGATGTTGGGAAGACTTTTTGGTGCTGCTTCCTTCCATCAATGCATGGCTGTTCTTTAGCATTTCCGGTGTTGCCCTACGTACCTCCAAGCTGATTTCTTTTTGGGCCGCCTGCAACTTAACCCAATCTTGGTGTTTGACATTGGCATAAACCCTTATAACTTCCTTAGCCAGATCATCTGCCACCAAACGCATTTTCTCATAGGGAGTATGTTTTTCCGCCGGCGTGCCGAAGTTGAGGTTGTTTATATCTCCCGAGGTTCCGTTAGACATCATTCCCACAAAAGGGGGATCTTGTCGGTCTGCCCCTAATAGTTGTTGAATCCGGTCCGCAAAAACGCCAAAATAGTCCGCAGACAGATGTCCTTTGGGAACCCCACCTACATAGTGAAGGGAATAGTTTGCCATAAGAGCAATGGGACGCCCATCCATTGATTGAACTGAAACAAAGGCAATTTCAGGATCTGTGGGACCAGCAGGAACCAGCAAATCAGGGTTTTCAAATCCAGGATTCATCCGGACCTGATCCATTTGCCCAAAGGGATTGATTACCTTTTCCTTCATTTTCCAGCGACGGTTGAAAACATGCTGTGGAACCTGTCCAGAACCCCAGCCAATTTTGGCCGGTTCTAAGTTGTTGCGGGCAATGATAATTCCATCTACAATTCGTTCTACCAGAAAATTCTGGTACCCGACCAGCGGTTTTTGTTCGTTCCAAGAGCACCACCCCAGCTCATCCCCGGTTTCTCCGCCCCCAGCCCCAATGCAGGAATGGGTATGGGTTGCGGACATCATCATATGGGATACCGGAATACCGGTTTTCAGCTGGATCTGTCGCTTGGCCTCGTCAAAAACCTCCCGTTTGATCGCCACATTATCCACTATAACCCATACCAATTGGGTACTGCCATCATCCAAAACCAAAGTCCTGGAATGAAGTTCATCATGAACATGCACTCCAGGAGGGGGGGTACCAAAATTACCCACAATTCCCAAACCCAAAGGCGGTGTAATATTACTGGTTGAAGCTCCTGCACGGAATATCGCTGATTCGGAATCCGCAAGCAGATTTTGTCCCATTGCGATCTGGCAAAGAATGGTTAAAATGGAAAAACTGCCAAAAAATCCTATGGCCTTACGAATTGTCTCACAGTATTTCATACGAATTTATTTTGCCCCTGCCAATCTCTTTAATTTATTTTTAATTCAAATTACATTAAATTTTCGGATATCCATTCCTGAATAGTATTGCTTATTTGGACAACCGGCAAAATACCGAAAACCGCCGGAGGTAAATTGTCTCTAAAATAAAATTCATTGCCTTACCATTGGACATTCATTTTACCTTAATTACTTTTGCCAAGTTCCTCAAGCATTTTTATAGCGGTTTTCACCAATAATTCCCCTCCTCCCGGAGCCAGTCTTGAATTGACGGTTTCATAACCTCCACCTGAAAAGGCTTCCATTGTAGGTACATAGGCAATATGGCAATTGGTCAATTCAATGACGAGAGTCTGTTTAAAGGGGGATTTTTCCTTTATCGCCAACCCCAGTTCCACAAAAACCTCCCCTGGCACTCCCACAATGGCAAATTCATTCCCTATCCGGAATACCTGAACCTCTAATGGTATTTTCCAGGGTCGCTCACCAATGGTTGGCGGAATGGCTTCTGTCCTGCGCATCCGTTCCAAGGAACGGATTTTCAGACGTCTCCTGCGTTCCAGAAAGGCGGATTCCACATAGAGAGGCGGGGCCTCCTCCTGATGTGCCCATTCCAATTCTTTTTGGGTGAAGTGTTGCAAAGGTGCATATACAATAGACGACAGGCTTTCAAATTTGCCTATACCCAAAGCTTTCAATTGGTCCGGTTCAACCGCCTGAGCCAGGGCTTTACCGATAACTTCGGATGAAGGGCGCGGAATACTTCCCGAAACATCGACATGGTTAATATTGCCACAGGCCCCTGCCGCAAATACCGACACGAATTGATCCCCATACATAGAGGCGAGGCCCTTAGCTAAAAATCCCGGGTAATCTGCACTGAATGCGGTCCCCCCAAAGGTATCCGCATGAACCGCAAAATTGCTCAAGCCAGCAATTGGCCGGTTATCCGACTTCTTTCGTAGCAGCAAGATTTCAAAAACAGGGTCAACTGGACCGGTGGTTCTGCTGATCTGAGGGTTCATCACGCCTGGGTTTGTGGTCATTTTCCCATCCTTCATTAAAAACCTACGGTTAAAAGCAATGTCATCCACTAATCCAGAACCGGATTCCAGCATGACAGGAACAGCGTTATCATGGGCCTTAGATACTGCCTCAACCATCTTCTCGGCCAGCCAGGTAGGATAGGAGTCATTTTCTCCAGTAGTATTAATTGTATCAAAAGGAATTCGCAGTTTACCAGTCAATTCACGTATGTTAGGATGGTACGCAGGACCGGTATGGGTATGGGTGGCTGATACAATAATATTGTGGTAGGGAATCCCCATGTCGGCTTCAATCTTTGTTCGGACTTTGATGGAAAGGTCCCTCTCGATCCAAAGAAGGTCGCAGACCAGGATGGCAAATTTTTCATCCCCCTCCATTAAAACCATTGCTTTTGCAAAAAGAGGGTCATGTGTTCCTGTACTTGCCCCTCTATAATGAGGATAACCACTCTCTTGGGGAGTAATTTCAATCTGGGCTGCTCCTCCAAAGATTTCCGGGGTTTGGGCAAATGTAGATTTTGAAGCTGCCATTTCCCCTAAAGAAATAAGAAATAGAAGTATAAAGATTCTATTAGGGCGGATTGGTTTTTCGTTTATCACTTTTATTCTAAAACTTGTTTCAAAATCCGTAAAATATTTCAAACCCACCAGGTTAATTATAGCAAAGGTGTTGGTTTTGATTAAGCGAGCGACTCCCTTAGCTGTAAAAAAGATCGGTCCCTTTCTACGACGCCGGAAAATGTTCCATTCCAACTATTTTTGGACCACCCCTAAGCAAATCCGGAAACCATCCCGGGAATCAGAATAACTGGTACTTTGAAGCCCCAACCGCACAGCAACCCGGGCATTGCCGGGGACATCATAGTAATTACCCCCACGGCAAACCGGCCGGTAATTGTTTTCCACAGAATGAAATGTCTCATGTCCACCCTTCGGATCGAAATGGTCCAAAACAATTTCCCAAACGTTCCCCAACATATCCGCAAGCCCAAAGCTGTTGCGTCCCAGTTCCTTATAGTGGTCCACGGGGGAGACAAATGCAAAGCCATCGCTCCAGGGTGCATTGGCCAGAGGCCAGATCTTATTCCGGCCGGGAAGAAAATCCACGGCGGAAATATTGAACCTGCCTTCTCCATCGCTTAGGTCGTTTCCCCACCAAAAATAGTGGCTTTCCTGTCCGGCCCTGCAGGAATATTCCCACTCGGCTTCGGTCGGTAAACGGTATTCCATTCCATCGGGCAGGTTTCCCGCAGCCTTCTCCTTTTCAGTCAACCATGCGCAGAACGCATTTCCATCATTCCAGCTCACACTTACTACCGGATAGCTGTCCCGCAAGGGGAATCCAAAATTCGGATCACGCCAACTCTTGCCTTCCAGCTTAATCCAGGGGTGCGGAGGGGCAAGACCTGAAATTTTCCATTCAGGGTTGAAAACCTGGGTTACTCCACCCGGTTTCTCAGCATCCGTAACGTAGCCCGTCTCCTCAACAAACCGCTTGAATTGACCGACCGTAACTTCGGTTCTTCCCATCCAAAAACCGTTTTTCACTTCCATTGGACGGGGAAATTCTCCCTCATAGGATTCCCTTTCTGTTCCCGGTGTGGCTCCCCCCTCGGTACCGGTGGCCCAGGCTTTTTCTTCCGGTGTACTTCCCATTTTAAATTTTCCTGGAGGGATATAAACCACTTCTAGGGATACGTCGGCTCCCAAATCAATTAATTTTGTTACAATTTTATCCGAAGGATCGGTAATTTTAATTGAATCCCGTTCAGGCATTCCCATTGGATCAGTCAGCGCTGTAAGGGATGGGGATCCAAAAATTCCGCCAAGAACAAAAATCAGACTAAACACGTTTGTTATCATAATTGACATTTTTTGAATTTCTGAACGGGTTGGGTTGCATTGAAGGTGAAGCTAGCTTCAAGAGATTCCCGCCAAATCTTTTTTCGTTTTTTAATCTAGAAAGAGAAATTCGATATTTTTTCTTAACCTTTCATACAAATTAACTTACAAAAAAGAATAATATCTCCTACTTTCTTTTCCAAACCTAATACTATTATCCAAATGCCAATTTTAAAGGAAGGAAGGGAAATACCTTCCAACATTAAGAAATATTAAAACCATTTGGGGCTTTTCACACCAGTTAATATCCTGGGTTTTGATCACTTGGTAAAAGGGATTCATTCAGGTCAAATTCGATGGCAGGAATTGGCCAGAGTAAATGTTTTTCCGCAACTTCTCTGCCGATGGCATTAACCATTACCTCATTGGCTTTGCCAGCTCTTACCAAATCAAACCAACGTTTCCCCTCAAACTGGAATTCATACCCTCTTTCTCTGATAACCAGGTTAATAAAAGATTCCAGATTGTAATCTGAAAGGTTAAAATCCACAACCGAAGGCGATTGGGCAGGCTGACCATAGGCTCTTCGGTGCACCATGTTGAGTTTTTCCATTCCATCCAGGGTGGGACTACCGTTGGCACGGGCTGATGCTTCAGCATAAATGAGAAGTAAATCCGCATATCTGTAAACGGGCAAATCGAAGGTGGAGATAATTGCGCTGGGATCATTGTACTTTTTAGGAGAAATCAGCGTCACCCCTGAACTCGGAAACGCTGCTTGTCCGGCTAGAAACGGATTGGTCCTGGATGTCTCAACATACCACCCGAAGCTTTTTCTTAGGTCACTATCACTCCATTCAGAATAAAACCGGGAGGATGTGTGCCAGGTATGAATACCATATCCCTGTGCACCCCACCATGGCGTATTGATCTGTTGGGTAAACAAGATCAATCCGCTTGTACTGTTCTGGTTGAATTTCAGATAGAAAATTTCTTCCTGCGAACTGGCCTCTCTTCCAAATAGATTATTGAAGTCATCCGCCTCAGTTACTTCTTCGAGTAGGAATTTTCCGGACTCAATGACCTCATTGGCTTTTAATGCAGCCTCTACGTGTAAGCCCATATAAAAATAAACGTCTGCCAAGACCGTTTTAACGCTCCATTTGGAAGGTTTTCCCAAAAGTGCGGGGGCATCGGGCAAATGATTTTCCGCAAATTCAAGATCTTGCCTGATACGCTCATATACCTGTTCCTTTGTGCTTTTTGCCACCCCGATGGTTTGATCCATAGTCTCCTCAGTATAAAGCGGCACTCCACCCCAAGCTTTTACCAATTGAAAATAAACGAAGGCTCGCATAAATCTCGCCTCAGCCAAATAGACGTTCTTTTGCGAATCACTTAATACAGTGCCTAGGGGAGTGTACTTTATTACCAAATTAGCGTACAATATGCTTCTGAACATATTGTCCCATATGGCTACTATATTGTTGCTTGCTACATTATCCAAACCCTGCATTGTTTTATGGGCATCGAAATTAGCTGCTCCGTTTAAACCAGCACCCCATTCTGCCTGGCAATCCAAGGCACCAATCCACCATCCGCTCATCTGCCCCCGTATGGGTGCATAGATTGCTGCCAATCCCGCTTCAACTTCGGCCGGTGAATTGTAAAAACTTTCCACCATTAGTGCTTTTGGCTCTTCCATTAAGGTATCCTCGCAGGAAACAACTAGAATTAATGCTATAATCCCTATATATAATTTAATTGATATTTTTTTCATCTTTTTATTATCCATGAGTTAAAAACCAATCCTTGCTCCAAAAGTATAAGATTTCATTGCAGGGTATCCAGCATAGTCTATCCCCTGATCCAATGAATTGGACCCTCCTCTGGTGTTCACATCGGGATCCAACCAAGAATAACTTGTAAAGGTTAACAAGTTTTGACCACTGAAATAAATCTGGGCATTTTTCATTCCTGTCCACTTATGCACCGGTATATTATAGCCCAGTTCAATATTACGAAGCCTCACAAAGGATCCATCTTCCACATACCTGTCCGAAAACAAAAACCTGTTGTTGGTAGATGGAATGGGGTATTTGGCATCGGGATTTTCCGGAGTCCAGTGGTTGTTCAGTACCTCTTTCAACTTGTTGGTTCCGTTGGTTTGATCCATGCTATAGGCAACGGCACTCATATTGATGATGCTATTGCCTTGGGTACCAGTAAGAAAAACGGAAAAGGTGAAATCCTTAAACGACATCTTGGAATTCAGACCAAAAATATAATTGGGATTGGGATCGCCAATCTGAACCTTATCCCTAGCATCAATGACTCCATCACCATTTTGGTCCACGTATTGCAAAAACCCATTTTCTGTATATTCGTCTGCTTCAACATAGCCAAACATAATTCCTAAAGGCTCACCCTCTCTATAGGTGTTGGCAAAATCAGTAAACATGATCATCTGCAACTGACCTGCCAGAATATCCTGTCCGCCATAAAGGTCCAAAACCTTCGATCGGTTGAACGAAATATTGGCATCGACCTCCCAATTGAAATTATTTTTTTCAAAAATACTGGCGTTGACCTGAAACTCAATTCCTCTGTTGCTTACCCGGCCAATGTTACGAAGTGAGTTGGTATATCCTGTCGAACGGGCTAGTTGAACAGCATTGAGCAGATCACTGGTTTCTTTGATATAATAGTCCGTAGTCAATTGCAGTCTACTCTGTAAGAAACTCATTTCCAGACCAATATTCAACTGTTCTGTAGTTTCCCATTTCAAGTCGGAGGCTAGTCTCACAGAGGGTGCCATGGTGGTAAATAATGCACTTCCAAACACGGTAGTTCCAGGGAAAAGTTGATTCATGGTGGCATAAGGACTAATTGCTTGGCTTCCCGCCTTACCCCAACTGGTCCTTAACCTCAAGTCATTTATTACATCCCTATTAACATTGAAAAAACCTTCTTCTGACACTCTCCATGAAAATGCAGCAGATGGGAAATATCCCCATTTATTGCCTGGAGAATACACAGAGGAGCCATCGGCACGGTAACTGATGGTAAATAAGTACCTGTTATCAAAAGAATAATTTACCCTGCCCAAACCTGAAAGAAGATTAGATTGAGAGTATCCTGATCCGGGTATGGACGGGATGGCTGCAGTGGCCAGGTTATGAGTTTCCGTTACATCACTTAAGAAATTTCTCCCCCCACCGGTTAAAGAGGTGGTCAAGAAATTCTGGTAAGTAAATCCCGTCACGGCGGAAACACTGTGTCTCTCTCCAAAGGTTTTATTATAGCTTAAAATATTTTCATTCAACAAACTGGTAAATTCACTTACATTAACCGTTGCCACGCCATCGGGAACATTTTGAAAGTTCTTTGTCTGATAAAAATCTGTACGGGAATTGATGCTCTCAATCCCCCCCGAAATTTTCAGTTCCAGGCCATCAATTATTTTGTAGTAGGCCGCAAGATTTCCAAGTACATTGTTTTCTCCTAATATATTACTTGTTTCGTTTATGAAATTCAATGGATTCCATAATGCCTCGGAAACTCTAGGATCTCTCAGAACAGGTTCCAGATAGGAACCGTCCTCTTCATAAACCCCTAAATAATTGGGAATTCCATATGCCCTTCCAATTAATGATGTTCCAAATCTACCCTGTTCGGAAAGTTGACGGGCACTCTTATTTTTTGACAGTGTCATCGTTGTTTCGAATGAAAACTTTTTGTTAATATCATGGCGTATATTCGCATTAAAGGAATACCGCTTAAAATCACTGTTATTTATAATTCCCTGTTGGTCAAATAAACCGCCTGTAACGGAGAATTTGGTCTTTTCTGTCCCTCCAGTGACATTAATTGAATGGTTTTGCATGGGTGCGGTCTGAAAAACGACATCTTGCCAAATGGTTCCCTCTCCCATAGCTGCAAATTCATCCAATTGTTGCTGGGAAAATCGGTCACCCCTGTTCATATTGTTATCCAAACGATTATAATAGATGCCAAATTCCAAAGGATTCATCATCTCCATTTTTTTAATCACCTGTTGAAACCCATAGTTAGTTTCAATATTCACACTTGTCTCTCCTTCCCTACCCCTCTTGGTGGTAATCAAAACCACGCCGTTAGAGGCTCTTGAGCCATAAATGGCAACAGCCGAGGCATCCTTAAGAATCTCAATGCTCTCAATACTGGAATTATTGATGGACAAGGGGTTACTTACCGGAAAACCATCCACCACATACAATGGCTCGTTATTTCCAACAATTGAATTTGTCCCCCTAATTCTGACACTGATAGGGGCTCCCGGTCTTCCATTGTTTTGTTTCACTTGAATACCAGAAGCCCTTCCCGCTATGGCCTGCATTACATTTGCCGAAGCAAACTCATTGATTTTATCCTTCGATACTGAGGCCACCGCTCCGGTTATATCTGATTTTCTTACTGTGCCATACCCGACCACAACAAATTCATCCAAGGAAGCCATTTCCTCAATAAGGGTAACGTCTATAACATTCTGTGTTCCAACCTGAACCCTTTGAGTATTAAACCCTATAAAAGAGAAAATCATAGTGGAACCGTCAGGAACTGAAATGACATATTTCCCATTAATATCCGTAACTGTACCTATGATAGAGCCTTCCACAGAGACAGTAACTCCAGGTATGGCCTCACCTTTTTGATCCACCACCGTACCACTAATTGAAATATCCAACACATCTTCCGAGTTGTTTTCAATAATATCGGGATTTGGTTGTATGGACACTTTTAAATCAGTCTCAGCCAGAAAATGAAAATCAATCGAAAGGGATTCAGAAACCAGTGCTTCGGTTTCACCTGCCATCGAGAAAAAGGGGATAATCAAAAGGATGAACAAATACATCCAGGATCTTTCTTTCTCGAATGGAATAGGGTGTACTTTTTTTTCATAATTGGAAAGGTTAGAAGTGGAAAATAGTTTTTACAGAAAGAAGGAAAGAACGATAACCCCCGTTGAATTGCTGTAAACAATCGTTATTTTTGGGTAGACCGATAGTGAAAATCGATTTTACCCACTTATTTTTTTACGAAATTTACCTACATAAAAATTTCATTTCTTCTATTATCTTTTACTTTTCCAATACTATATTTTAATATTTATATAGACTGATTTCTTGCCCAATTCAATTTTTATCGAATTGGGTTGTAATTAACCTGAGTTCCATTAAAGAATTGAAGTAATATTAAACCTAAGGGAGGTTAATACGATTGAATTGGATGTTTGAAAAAATATACATCCCCCTAAATTCTCCGGAAAGAGCAGTTTCATCGAAAAAATATATAAGATTTCTCTCCCTATTCGAATTTATTTAAGAAGACGTTTCCTGCCATCGAGTCATCTCTAAACTGTTAGGGAAACATAATGTAGCAGGAAGGTTCTTGATGTAAACAATATTAAGACATTACTTCATTTCAAGAATTAGTCAAAATAGCTTTTTTTAAGAGATTATGCGTAATCATCTGAACTCGTTTATCCGGGCCGTGGGGACGGCTAAAATGGGACCAGGGCAGGGTATGGCCCGGTGGGCTACTTAGACCCTGTGCCCAAAATATTGTGGAAGCATTGAAAATAAAATTCCCTTTCGGTCCCGGGTAAATTACGGATTGCCAATGTGAAGGATTTGTTCCCCCCTGCCAGGCTGTACCTTCCGCTACGACCTCAAGCCCCTCAATTTCTGCGGCATCTCCATGGTATTCCCACCCTATCAGACCAGGTACTCCGTCTCCTTTTTTCATTCCTGTACCTTCAAACATCCAATGATCTGGCTTTACTACGATCCAATCCCCACCACCGTTGATCGGCTGAATATTCCTGACCCCCATTAACAGACCTTCGTCCGGTCCCCTTTCCGGATAGGGACCGAAGGATTTTTCCCTATTTACCGCATAATCATTATCCCCCCCAAACGGTCCGGCCCTAAAAATCCTGCCCTGGGGATTACCGCTTTTGCTTTTTGAAAATGGTGATAACCAACAAACTGAATTTCCTGAGAAAAACAAAAGGTTCACTCCTCTTTCCTTTAATACCTCCACACTTCTAAACTGTCTGATATCCCAATATTCGTCATGGCCAACACTCAGAAATACCTTCGTCTTAAGTCCCCGTTCAGGGGTCAGCATGTCACTGTTGGAACAATAGGTGACATCGTAGCCATGTTGCTCCAGAAAGTAGGAAAAGGGTCGCTCAAAGGAGATAAACTCTCCTGATCCGAAGGATAGGGGATCGTTTACGATGCCGGTAAACTGGGACTGCCTCCCGTAGGGCCTGTCAAAACTTACCGCTGCCCAGGGGCCCTGAACGCCCTTGGGGTGGGTATAAATGGAATAATTATTGGGCCAACGGTTGTATGCCTGCCAGGTATTGTCAGAACACTGAAAAAGGACATCTGCCGGGCGCTTATCAGTTACAATAAAAATGATATAGCTTTCCCAATAGGGTTCCTCGTCATTTTCGGGAAGCGTACGAAGTTTACCCAGATATACACCGCTAAGCCAATCTTTGGGAATTACCAAACTGGCAGACACTTCCCATTCACATTCATGTATATTCATTTCTCCCGGGGAAGGGGTCGGTTGGACTTGTCCGGAGAGAGGCCCTATACTATGCATCCATCTTCCTCCAGTTCCTGAATAGTAACCTGTTCTGTAAAAATCAATCTTATAGGATTGAGCCGGTGAGGTTGAAATCATTATATCCAACCTTTCCCCATGTTGGAAGCTCTGTCTGGAACAATACCCTTCAATGAAGGACGTCCGGTACAAATCCTCATCATAGCGTACACGGGTAAGCTGCCAGTCCGTGGTCCCTTCCTTTTGATTCTCGGTACTTATCAGGTTGTTCCTTTTAGGAATGAGCTGTCCAAATAGGGGGGCAGATCCCAGAGAAAGTGCCAATCCTGCACCTGTGCCTAGTTTAATTGCTTCCCTTCTGGAAAAATGATTTTGTTTTTTCATAATAATGCCTGTTTAACTATCCGATTTAAACGGCCAAAATCTATTATTTTATTATTGAGTACATCCTTCAATTACTTATTGTTGGGAAATGGGGCTCAGGTCAACTTTTCTCACCAACATTTCCGCGCCTTCGGACTGGATCTGGATTTTTCCGCTTCTTGGTTGCACTTCCAATGCCCTGTTTACCAACACGCCGTTAAGATAAATGGTAATCTCTCCATCCAATACATGACATTCCAGTGTATTCCATTCACCCACCGGCTTCTCCACGTCATTGGCTCCCCTAAAATCAATAACATCCTTCCATTCCGGATCCCTGCCAAACCAGTTGATCCGTCCCCTGTTTATAGTTACGGGATCACCGTCCGGTTGGTAAACATAAGCCCCTGCTACCATTTCCGGTGCGGCCGGACTGGTGATTGCAAACCGGTCGGTTCCGTCTCCTACCACAATAAAATCCCCTGTACCCCCTTCTATGATCTGACATTCGATGGAATTCATCCAAGTCCCGGAAAAATTTCCGTCCTTTCCCTGTGAATGCAACAAAACCCCACTGTCCCGGGATTTTTCCAGGCGGGGTTCATGCGTTCCCCCTCCCCATTTAAACTCAACTACCAATTTATAGTCTTCAAATTCTTCATCGGTGGTAATACAACCCCATTCTTCCCCCGAAATATGAATGATGCCGTCCTTAATCGTGAAAACATTTTTAGGGTCATGGTTTTTTCCGCTTTCCGTAAGAAAAGTATACCAGCCGTCAAGATTTCTGCCATTGAACAGCTTTACGGTTTTTCCCAGTTTAAGCTTGTCGGCATTCAGCGGTTCCGGATATCTGGAGGTTTTGGGGGCTGATTTCAGTTGGTTCAACAAATCCATTACGGTATCGGTGATCTTATTGGACGCATCGACCTCCAGATAGCTGGACCTGGCCCTCCAGGTTTCATATCCCCCCCATGCGTGGTGTTGGGGGGTGGGAAGGTAACCGTTATAACCATTGGCAAGGGAAATATTGAACGTTGTTCCAAAAGGACTTTTCTTTTTGATTTCCAATCCTATTTCCACGAAAACCTCACAGGGAATCGCCGTGATGGCCAAATCGCCCAACTGAACTGCCTGAAGAATTATATTTTTTTGGTCCGGAAAATCCTTGATCAATACCGTTTCCCTGGCATAAACTTCCTCCCTGGAAACCATGTTTGGACCTTTTGCCTCCGACATGATTTTTTCTGCCCGAAGCAGTTCTTCCGGATTGGGCTTCCTTACACCCAGGGAAATTTCCGTTTGTTTTACCGCCAGGGGGACCCATTCCCGGTATTGAATGCTTTGGTAGACCTTAAAAGCTTCGGCTGCCAGCGTATTGGCCACGATCTCCATTTTGGAATAAGGAGGCATGGGGGCCGAAGGCTTGCCTCCAAAATTGATATTGTTGATATCCCCGCTGGTGCCGTTGGACAACATGGCCACAAAGGAGGGGGACTGCTGATCTGCGGCTACCATTTGTGTAATCCGCTTGGCGAACATGCCGAAATAATCCGCGGATATCTCTCCTCCGCCGGTCCCGCCAACATAATGCAGGGAATAATTGGCCATTAAGGCTATGGGGTTGCCATCAAGGGACTGGACGGATACAATAGGCACTTCCGGATCTGTGGGCCCGGCAGGTTCCAGCAAATCAGGATTGCCTATTCCCGGATTCATCCGGACCTGGTCTTCACCTCCAAATGGGTTGGTGGAAACTGTTCCGGGTTTCATTTTCCACCTGCGGTTGAATACCTGTCCCGGCTCATGACCAATACCCCATCCGATTTTGGCGGGTTCCAGGTTGTTGTTGGCCCGGATGATGGCATCAGCGGCACGTTCTGCCAAAAAAGTAAGGTAATCGGGATCGGGGTCACTCTGAAACACCGAACAGGCGGTACCGCCCGAATGGGTATGGGTAGCGGATATCAGCATGTTTTCTACTGGTATGGAGGTGAATTCACGGGCCCTTATTTTGGCCTCATCCATGGTCTCCCTGTAGGCCATGCACAAATCCAGTGTGACAAAGGCCACTTTGGATTCCCCGTCATCCAGTACAAGCGCTCTTGCGTGGGTGTCATCACGGATATGCCTTACCTGTCCATCCTGAAAATTCCCGTTTATCGAAGAACCTATTTTGGGGCTAATAACACTCAATGCGGCACCCGCACGGAAAACCTTAATGGAGGATTCCATATCCGTACCTGCCTGTTGGCTAAAGGCTTCCAAATTGGCAATTGAAATCCAAAATAGGAAAGCAATTATACCCCTTAACCGGAGAGCAGGCAGGGAAAGTATGAAAAATTCAAGCTGATCGTTTTTCTTGAGGGAATTGGGACGTCTCATTGGTGTATATTAAATTTTAACAAAATCCGATTTTTCAATTTATCTTTTTATCATACTTATCGGAAAAATAGATTTCCCTTAGGGAATAAGGTATTTAAATTTTGGTTCAATCCATGGAAGACATTAGGTTTAACAATTGGGCAACAATTTTCTCTGATGCCGATTCTTCTACCCTGCTGGTAGAAAGCCAGGTTTCATACCCGCCCAACTGGTGTTGCCGGGGAGTGGGAAGGTAACCGAAACTTCCGTTGGCAAAGGAAATGGTAAATGTTTTATCCATGGGGCTTTTATCTTTGATCTCCAGTCCGGTCTCGGCAAAGGTCTCAAAAGGAATCGCGCCAATCCCAAGATCCCCTATTTTGAAAGCCTGGATAATGACACTTATTTGATCCGGCCACGTTTCCATTTGTATGACCCTTTCAGCATAGGTTTTCTCCAGCCCGTGCCTACCTGACGCGGATTCGGGTCTTGCCATGACTTCGTTTACAAATTTTGAAAGTTCAGGTGCGGGCTTCCGGACCTGAAGCGAAATTTTTTCTTGTTTGGCCTTCAATTCTACCCAGTTCTGATAATCAATGTCATGATAATCCCTTAAAACCTCTCTGACTACATCCCCGGCCACCAGTTTCATTTTTCCATAAGGAGGATGGCTCACCGATGGCCCCCTGAAATTGATGTTGTTGACATCCCCGGATGTACCGTTGGACATCATGGCCACAAATGGGGGATGCTGTCCATCTGCCTGCAATATTTCCTGAATCCGGTCAGCAAACACCCCAAAATAATCTGCCGAAATATGGCCCTTGGGTACACCACCTACATAATGCAGGGAGTAATTAGCAAGAAGGGCCAAGGGCCTGCCGTCAACTGCCTGAACCGACAGATAAGATACTTCTGGATCCGTTGGACCCGCTGGCTCCAAAAGATTGGGATTGGCAACGCCGGGGTTCATTACGGCAAGATCATCCCCTCCCAGTGGGTTGGGGATGGGCGTTCCCGGTTTCATTTTCCATCTCCTGTTAAAAACATGCTGCGGAACGCTGCCGGATCCCCAACCTATGCGGGCAGGTTCCAAATTCTTTAAGGCTATCCGCACTCCATCGGCGATGCGAGATGCTATAAACGACTGGTAGGCATCCAAGGGCTCGCCCTCCGTCCATCCCCTTCTTTTTGCTCCCGTTCCTCCGGCACTAATGGCCGAATGGGTATGGGTGGAAGCAATCATTATATGGGTAGTGGGGATTCCCGTTGATTCACGGATCATTTCCTTGGCAGCGTCCAATACTTCTTGCTTTACCCCTACATTGTCCACCAGCACAAACCCGAGCCTAGTTTCCCCATCATCAAGCACCAAACAGCGGGCAAAAAGCTCGTCGTGGATATAATCGGCAGGAGGAGAATCCCAGTTTCCCACAATCGGCTCTCCAAGGGGGGGAGTAATGTTGCTTGTGGACGCACCAGCCTGAAAGAAGCGGTTTTTCCCATTTTGGCCAAATAGAGTTGAATGTCCCAGCATCAAAACCAATAGGACCATTACCCAACTCTGCCACTTTACGCAAGGTAGAATACCCTTCCTTGTCATCATGGCCATTCGAAGCAATGAATTTTTCATTTGGATTTATTATTAGAAGAAAACAATCGTTTAATTTGAAGTTCGGGAGTAATTCCCTGATTGAGAGCGATACGCATCCAAGTATAATAAATTATCCCGGTGGTTACCATACCATTTATCAAAGATATCAAAAACTCCTGGCTAAAATACCCTACTAAAAACCCGACTATCCAGGCCAAAAAAGCTGCGGGATTGATGACCATATCCGGCTGACCATTTTTATCTTCATAAAGCTGCCTCTTCTCCGGAAAAAGCCAATAATCTATGATAACGGTTATGGCGATGGGTCCGATCAACCAGGCTAAAAACTGAAGGAAAAAGTTAAAAATCTGATCTGGGCCGTACCATGCAAAAAAAAGGGCTATTCCCCAGGAAATCAACAGAACCAACTTTCTGTTTTTCTCTTCGGTTTTATACTTGGGCATTGGCGGCGTGGCCATCATATTTGCACCGAAATAAATTGCTGCCATGGCTGTGGACCAAGATCCCAGAAATATGGCAAAGAAGGAAATTTCCAACAGTCCAAACTGGTCCATAATCAGGAAGATATTCCATTCCCCGGTGGCTAGTGCCCCAAGAGTGGCACCGATATATTGAAAAACCATCATCACGCCAAAAGTCAAAAACAATCCAATAGCTGCCTGTTTCCCATTTTTGTAAAATCTGGTAAAATCCGAAATGACCGTATTGGCATGCAACCAGCCCCCGGCAGCAGAGGTGAATACCACGAAGGCGGAAGCAGAAGCTATGGGAGATTTCTCAATGATAGCCTTCAAACCACCGCCAGTATCCAGTGCTCCCCAAACGGTGATTATTAAGATAAAAACTATGGCAGGTACGGCCAAATAATCCACGTAAGCAATCCATTTCATGGTCTTGTAGGCAGGTATCAAAAATAAAATGGCCATTAAAAGGGTTATTCCCCAAAAAAACACGGAAGATTCAATGGTAACTCCTATGATTCCTACAAAGGAATCCCTGGTAAGGTTTAATATCACCGCAAACCAAATCACGGTGGTAATCGCAATGATAAAATTCGGAAGCAAAACACCTTTATTACCATAGGAATACCTGAAAATCATTGCACTGGTGAATCCGGTCCTTGCTCCGATTATTCCGATTAACATGGCTATGACTGTATTAAATACACCTGCCATCGCTATAACAATGATTGCCTCTCTGAAGGAAAGCTGTGATCCTACCAGGCCCCCTACCAGCAAACTGGTCACCGTAAGTACCAGACCCCAAAGGATAAAGGTATTGCTCCAAAAGCCTAAGCGCTTAGATTGGGGTAATCTTGACCGGACCTCATCGCCTTTTTTGGCTTGATTTTCAATAAGTGTTTCTTCCATGGTGATTTAATTTATTTTCACATTGAGATTTAAATTTTATCCTATTTCACGATAGCCAAATTTATTTACCAACTGAAGACAGTCTTTCCAAGGCAATATGGCTTCCGATGCAGTGCTATCCATAATGCTACTGGCAGCAACGGAGACCCCAAGCTTTAAACTGTCTTTCATTTCCCAACCCTCATGAACCCCGACCAAAACCCCTGCTGCAAAAGCATCTCCTGCACCCACTGTCCCTTTGACCAGATGAGTGGGCAAATCCACGCCGGGATGAAGGATCTGTGCCCCGGTTTTGTCCACTGCCAATGCGCCTTTGGGAAAATGGATGATCACCCAGCTCAGCACTCCCATTTTCAATATCCTGTCTGCCGCCTGGTAGGCATTTAAAACTAGAACCTCCCCTTCCTGATCCAGTAACCGAATTCCTGTAAGTTTATACGCTTCCAATTCATTGATAAAAAGGTAATCAATATACGGCAGGGAAGGGGGTATGACCTGATGATACCGGTCGGATTGCTCGCTTACAATATCTGAGGAAGTAATCATACCAGCCTCCTTCGCCTTTTTCAGAACCTTGGCAGCACCGGAAAACCCATCGGGATGGATCATATCCAAATGATCCAACAAAAGCAGATAGCCCAAGTGAAAGATCTTTGCCTGGGAAACCGGAAAATCAAAATCCTTTTCCTCCAACAAAGCATTTGCTCCCCTGAAATGAAAAAAGGTGCGTTTTCCTGATGCACATACCGTCATCACATCGGTGTAGGAGGTACCAATCCCGGGCAGAGTTTTCATCTGTCTCGTTGCGATCCCCATTTGCAAACATTGAAGCAGTATTTCCCCTCCAATGTCGTCATCTCCCAAGACACCCACACCTTCCAGTGGTATGGAAAAACCCATTTTCCAAATCGCTTTCAGTACATTAAATGGCGCACCTCCGTTGCCTGATTTCTGGGCAGTAATATTGGCCAGTGCATTTTCATCCGGATAGACATCAATCATTTTAATAAAATCCAGAATCCAATTTCCACCCGCCAATATACCTGTTCTTTCTTTTTCTGCCGATATATCTGTCGTCCTGCTCAAACCTACCGGGGTTTAAAATGAAGTTGATTTTTCATCCAAGTTGTTTTAAGGTATTTCAATAACCGTTTTTGTTACATGAGACTTTAAGGCAGCAGCAAATAACTTATGACTTAACACCGCTTCTTCAGGGGTAACACAACCAAATCTTTCTCCCAAAAACCCATCTCTTTCCGCGAAATAGGCAGCCAACATCTGCATAAAGCAATCCGCAAAACCAGGCTCAAATATCCCTCCGGTAATTGTGGGAAAGGCTACCTGGAAACCCAAGTCCAACCTTTGCCAAACCTGTTCTTTCTCCCTTTTGAAGGTCCATAAAGCTTTGGTATCCTTTGTATTGTATCTCACTCCACCTTCTGTCCCCAATACCTCAATGTACCAGGAATTGGTTTCCCCTGGGGCAAGGCGTTTCATTTCCAACAGCATTGGCACATCTTCGTCTTCGATGGAGAGTGTGGAAGAGAGATGGGCATTGTTCCAAGTATCACATTCACTCCATCCGCCTTTTCCATCCGGCCTAGAGGTTACTATTTTCTGAAGTTGGGCATATACCCTTTTAGGTACCCAGCCCATCCTCAGCGGAATATGCATCACGTGCATTCCCAGATCGCCCATCACCCCAATCTCACCACAAAACTCGGATTGTCTTTTCCAGTTAATCGGTTTGAGTGGGTCCATATCACTGGAATGGCAAAACCCCGCCCTAACTTCGATGATTTTACCAAGCCTTCCGGATAAAATTTCCTTAATGACTCTTTGCCCACCAGGAAGAAAGGGCATTTCAGAACTGCACCTAACAAAACAACTAGATTGGTCAATTTTCTCCTTAATGGCGTTAGCAGCTTCCAAATCAATTCCGAAGGGCTTCTCAGCAAACAAATCTTTACCTGAGGCAATTACATCCAAATAGTACTGTTGGTGCAGGTGATGGGGAAGCGCAACATAAATCACATCCAGATCCGGAGCGTCAAGCAATTTCTTATAATCAGTAGTCAATAATCCGATGGAAGGAATCTGCTTATACCAATTTAGAGTATCTTCATTAATATCACAAACCGCTTTCAATTCCACCTTCAAAGGGTAGTCATTCAATGCAAACCATCTTCCAAATGCGCTTGCTACCTCTTTCCCCATTAAGCCCCCACCAATTATTCCAACGCTAACTGTTTTCATTCTAACGATTGGATTTTAACAAACCAATGACATCTTCCGGCTTAGCATCATTGTGTACAATAGCCATTAGTGCCCTGGTCATTCCTCCAGGATTGGCATGTTGGACCACATTTCTGCCATACACAATTCCTTTAGCTCCCTGCTTCATCAATCGGTAGGTCCTGTCCAAAATCTCATCATCACTTGCCCGGCCACCGCCTCTCACCAAAACTGGAATGTCTCCTGCCACTTCAATCACTTTATGGTATTCTTCCACATCATCTGTGGGATCAGCTTTGATCAAATCCGCACCCAATTCTGCAGCCTGCCTTACCATGGGGGTAATCAACTTGATATTGCCATCCACCATATAGCCACCAGCTTTTTCATTTGGCTGAAACACTAAGGGCTCTATCATTAAAGGCATCCCGTAATAATCACACATTGGTTTTAATTTCAAAATGTTCTGAATACAATGATCAGTGACTTCCGGTGCCCCTGGTATATTGAATAAATTGACTACCACACATGCCGCATCCAGTCGGATGGCCTGTAATACTGGCTCTTCTATCATCCTGCTATACAACACCTTTTGTAATTCAAGGCCGTAAACATTGGCAACATCTGTCCTTAACACCAGGGCCGGCTTCCTTTTACCCGGAACAGATTGTAAATGCCGGGCCTGTCCAACTGTCAATTGTATGGCATCCGGATCGGCATCAATCAATACCTTTACGGATTGTGAAATATTCTCTATCCCGCTCAAAAAGGTAAATTCACTGAAAAACCCATGATCGATGGCTACATCAAAACATTTTCCTGATTTTTCATTAAAAAGTCTGTTAATTCTACTTAGTTTCATGTTATTATGATTTATTTATTAATACTGATTGAATTATAATTTAAATCGGTTCAGTGTATCCTGGATATGGATTGGCTTTCCACCTTTTCTTTTACTCTCATCGGCTGCCTCCATAAACGCATAAATTTCAATTGTTTCCCTTGCTTCAACCGGCAAATTACCCGTCAAAAAAAACTGATCAATGGCGGCTACCAATTTATTATAGCCTTCAAATTTTCCAATTGGCTGAATTCCTTCTTCACCAAAAACAGTCCCTCCAAAACCATTTTTACCTTTTCGGATTCCTCTGAAGCTGCCAAGCCGATCTCCCGACCATTCCCCAACCAACAGATCTGTTTCATTGCTCCAGATTCTGGACACCGTTTTGCAACCAGTTCCCATCACACTGAAAAGAGATTCTACCCCATGGATTCCATCCCAGAACAAATCGGTATGGTCTTTTTGAAGTGGTGCAGGGCCATACGTGTGTGCCCCCAATACTGTCCCCACCACTTTCCCATCCTTGAAGTTTTGGTTTTGGGGGCCATAACGCAGGGCAGAAGAAGTGAAAATCTTCACCCCGTAATTGTCAGCTGCGTGGAAAATCCGAAGCACATTTTGCAGATTTTCCGCCAACGGCTTATCGATATAGACTGGTTTTCCTGCTTCTAGTACAGGAACGAGCTGATCCAAGTGAGGACGGCCGTCATTGGTCAATAACATGACAGCATCTACACCCTCAAGGACTTCGGCTATGGAATTCACAGTATATACACCTTTATCGCGGATCCTTTCGGAGAAATTGCGGAGCTGTTCTTCAGAGAATTCGACATCCTCATTACCTTTAGGGTGGTGAATTGCCACTACCTTGCTATGAAAGCCTTCTGATTGGGCATTCGCAGCATTTAGAACCTCAGTAAAGTCCGCACTGTGAACCGAAAGACCAATAATACCTACCCTAATTATTGGTTTGACCATATGCTGTTTTGTTTTGCTTTTGTTGAATGAATTTAAGCTAAACTTGGTGGTAACTGATAGTTATGGAAGCACCTTCATGATACCCCTCATCACCGGAGCATGTCCGGGAAAGGTGCATACAAATTCATAATTTCCAGGTTTTCCAGGGGCATTGAATTTTAAGGTTTCACTTGTCTTTCCGGCCAACATTTTAGAAGCCACTAAAATTTTGGGACTTTCTGGAATATACTGCTTGGTCGGTCCTTCTTCACCCAATGCTATAGCCAAACTTGCAATTTCATCTGCCGATCCTGGTTCAACAATAAGGAGGTTATGTTCCATTAAATCGGTATTGTCCAGGGTCAGTTCCACCTTTTGGTTGGCTTTTACGGTAAATTCAGATACATCAAATGCCATTTGGGCAGCTTCAATGGACAATATCGCCACAGGCTCATTTTGGAGCTCCAATACCCGTTTTCCAGAGGCATTTTGGGCTGGGGCCGCATGGGATGGAGATCCAACATGGGCATGGGTTTCCTCATTTACTGTAGAATCAGAATTGTCCCAAAATTTTTCATAGAAGGTCCGAAACTGCATGCCGGAAATTTCAGAGGACGAACCACCAATCTGGTGGGAATTTCTGTCACTCCAAAACCAGGCAACCTTCTGTGCTGCTATCCGGGCCTTTTCCTCCGGAGACTTCAGAACCAGGGTAAGCAAATCCCTATTGACCACATTATGCTGCTGATGCAGCCATAAAATTTCCAACATGGGAAGGGCATCCTCTATATTTTGGGGATCAAGTGATTCTGCATATTTTTTGGCTTTCGAAATCACCTCATCCGTTTCCCTTCCGCTCAACTCCACTCTGACACTGTGTCGGATACCATCCACAGGGCTACGAAACAATTCCAGTAGCTTTTCAATCGGTTCACCAAATATGGATACCGGTTTTTGAAGTGCTCTGTTTTTGGCAGTAATCCGGTATATCCTACCATGGGATTGGTCCCGGTTAATATCCCTGAGGTTATAGGGGGAATGGGTAATTACGGGATTGTGCCAATCTCCAAAATACAGGGCACCATCGGGACCTATTACCCCATCTGAAGGGCGGAAATTGGGATCCCCTGTATACCCTGGAGGCAGAGTCCTAGGTGTTGCCTCAGATGAAGGACGGAAGGTGGGATCATTTCCTGTATAAACAAGGTCTCCGACCTCCCTGCCTTCTACCACGCCCAACTCTTTGTATTCCAATTGATAGCGCTTTATTCCCTGAAAACCGATCGCATTATAGATCAGGAAATTATTCTGGTACTTGTCCGGAAAATGTTCGCTAGACAAAATCTGGTTGGAGGTTAGTGGTCTGACTGTTTGTTCGAACAATGGCCTTTTGTCAAATTCATTGGTATCTGAAGATGCGGTAACCGTCCTTTTATAGTAAACCTGGAAAGCTCTTCCGCTGGTGCCATCTGTAATGAGCGGGTTACCCCATTTGTCAATACTAATTCCATGTGGATTGGGTGTATTTTCTACCATGAAAGAAAAATCAAATGTCCGTGGGTTAAAACGATAAAGTCCCGGTGTCCCAGATTCCTCACTTCTGCGGTAAGGGGTTTCCACATTTTCAAGTATAAAAATCCCTCTCTGGTAATAAATATTACCATCCGGGGCATAAATGAGGTTATTGGCTGTATGGTGGGTGTCATCTGAGCCCAATCCACCAAAAATCCGCTCTTTATAATCTGCCACTCCATCACCATCCGTATCCTTAAGGAACCATACATCCGGAGCAGAAATGACAATAACTCCCCCATTCCAGAATTCGAATCCGGTAGGATGCGGAACATAGGCAAAAGTGGTGACCTTATCTGCCTTCCCATCCCCATCTTCATCGCTTAGATATACTAACCTATCGTTCATAGGTTTTCCAGGCTCCCATTTTGGGTAAGTGGACCAAGATGCTACCCATATGTTCCCCTTGGTATCCACTTGCAGGGCAACCGGATTGATGATTTCCGGAAACTGCTCCTCGGAAGCATAGAGATTTATTGAAAGATCATCAGGATAAGTCATTCTATCAATGGCTTCCTCAGGATCTACATACTTTATATCCCTTACTATATGGGTGCCTACTATTAGGGGTTCAGGCATGTTACTGTCATCTACTTCCAAATCTTCCCCCTTGGCCCTTGCCCATATTTTTTCATCCCTATTGGCCACCATGACATCCAGCATCTTTAGTTCTCTCTGGAGGGTTTCATAATTCCCGTCTTGCACCGAGCGTGTCCCCCAAACATCATTACCGCTGATGGCACGGTAGCGGTGAAACCAGTAAAGGTTTTTCTCCTTTACGGAGGAGCGGATGGAATCGATTTCTACCTCATCCCTGTTCAAAGTCTTCCCCAGCAGGGATTCCGCAATGTATCTCCCCACTTCCCTGTTGCCCAATTCATTTAAATGTATTCCATTGATGGTCAAGGGTTCCTCCGTCGCATTATACATGTCCTTAGTTGCATTGAACAAATCAACAAAAACCACCTCTTTTTCCGTTGCAACCTCTGCCATGGCTTGGGTATAAGCGGCTAATCTGGGATTGTTTTCCGATCCGTCAGGAAGATTGTGGGTTTCCAGGTCCTCATGGGCTATAGGTGAGAATAACACTATTTTAGGTACATTAACCCCATCATATTTCTGAGTACGTACGTGATCTATCCACTTTGATAGCTGATTTTTAAACTCTTCCGGTTTGTTGTTAAAGGATTCGTTGTAGCCAAAAAAGGAAAATATAACATTGGCTTGGACATTGGACAAATGACTATCGCTATCCCCAAAGCCTTCATGGGACCGAGGCCTGTAATGCACTTGGTCTCCTGAATAGCCCAAATTTCTGAAAACCAGCTTATGGTTGGGATTAGTTGCCTGAAAATAGGTTTCCAACCAGCCATCATGCTGGAATCTTTCGGCAAGGGAATTGCCGACAATGGCAATTCTATCTCCCTCACCAAAAGAAAAATCAGGCCCTTTGGAACATGCTCCCAAATAAATCAGGCTAACCAGGAGGAATACTGCCTGGACCCATTTAATGGAGTTTATGGAATCGGTCATTAATCTCATTTATAATTTTATTTAAATCAATTTCATATTTCCTTTATACACTATTAGGAACTCCTAATGCATTTCAACAGAACAGGTACCAAGTCCCGGGGCATAAAAATTAAATTGTACATTGGGATGGTCTGCCAAAACGGACATTGGCACTGAGGTATCCGGAATGTTATTGGAAATCATATAGGTAGTCAGGCGTTGACCAAATGGGTTATCATGAGCCCCCGCATGCCAAATAGAGACTTTTTCCGTCTCCCATGTTTCTTTGGGACCGACCGTCACTGCCTGGGTAGGGATCAAAGGCACATTACCCCCGCAATGTAACCTGGAATTTTGTTGGATGGTTATGGGATGCAGGTCCAAAACCCTGGTCGGAAGTTTTTTGTACTCCTCCACGGTTTGGGGGTTGTCTTTATAGGCTCCCTCCCGCTTGGGAGGCTCGTTAAATGCCCAGTGTTTTACGTCTCCCTGTCCTCCCTGCATGATGAGACATTTGGCCAGCTTCCAGCTTTCCGTGAATTTTGTAGTATCATATTGCGGAAAATGGATGTTCTCCTCCGGCATTGCCAAGGACTTATCTATCCTGTTGTAACACAGATCCCTAAAAGCTTTTTTAAAGGAAAGTGAATGGTCAGCCGATACTTCCTTCCCGTCCACAACCCATTCATCCATACTCCAAAAATGGGCATGCTTCAGTGAAATACCCAGCTCATTTACAATCCTCGCCACCAATGGCAATTGTTCCGTCGGGCCGATGGGACCACAGATTCCAACCGGATTATCCGCTGTGGCTTTTTTCCAGACAGTGATGTATTCCAGTGCCTCAGCCAGGTAAAACTCCTCGATCGTATCAAAGAAGACTACTTTAAAACCCGGCCTGGAAAGCTGGATCATATCTTGGGGTGTCATACTGGCAATTTGATCTGTTATTTTACTTCCAAGATCCAGCGTGGTATAATCCCACCAGTCAGGAGCAATCGAACTTCTTTTTCTCATTTCTTTATAAATTTTAATGACTGAATTTAAATTTTAGATCCTTTAATCCCAATGCTATTAATACTTGGCCAATACACTTTTCCCAAACCTTTTAGTGGATCAAAACCAGGCTCAGAAAACCCAAAATGGGTTCGTCTTCTCCAACCCTCCGCATGGAAAAAACCCTCGGACATTCTTCCTGTTTTCATGGAAAAATCCTCCATGGCCGCTATATATGAATCCATTTTCTGGCTGTCCTCCAACCAGTTTTTTTGACTTTTGTGGGCATTTAAAGCCTCCCTTTTGATAGCATGCACCGATTCAGTGTCTATGAAAATTTCAGGTTTTACTGTTTGGCCCAATGGATCCATAAGCCCATGTGGTAGGGCATGATATACTGCGCAATTATAATTTGTAACAGCTGGAAAAGGAGCTTTAAAATTGGGCACTCCCCTTACAAAAGCAGCGGTAACAGCCAATCGACAAGCATTCATATGATCTTCCATGTAATCCAAGGGAGAATGGGTCAGAACTATACTAGGTTTTACCTTACGGATTATTCCCGACAATATCTTAAGAGCTTCTAACTCATAGAATATTTCAAAATCATTACATATCGGAGGATGAAACTCCGCCCCTAAAATTTGGGCAGAATTTTGCGCCTCCACCAATCTTATCCGGGCAGTGGTAATGGAGTCATTTTCCGTGCTACCACAGTTTCCGGTAGAAAGGTTCATATAATGTATTTCATATCCGGCATTTTTTAACAATACCAATGTACCAGCCATCATAAATTCAATGTCATCAGGATGTGCAGCAATTGCCATAGCTATTTTATCCATGCATTTAAAGCTTTACACTTTTTCCTGTTGATGCAGATTTGTCAGCAGCAAAAATTATTTCATGGGTTTTCATTGCCTCTTTCAATCCTGTCAAGGGCATTTCGGTACCATTTTGAATGGACTCAAAGAAAGTTTCAAACTGCAACTGATACGGATGGTCTGCCACATCTCCTGAGTCCAGCATTTTCATGGACAGTTCACTCCACCTAGTCTTATCGGATTTTAATTTGTTGGAGTGGAATTTATTATCCAGAATGGATCCCTCACTCCCAAAAAGATGGGTATGAAAATAATAGGGTTGAAGACAATCCACACTAGCTGCACATTTGGCAATTTTCCCGCTTTTAAATTTTAGGATCGTTACGCTAGTAGTAGTATACTCATAAGGCTTGAATATCTCGCTTTTGGTTTTGGTGTCGTAGCTGGTAACTTCCTCAACATCTGACCCCATAAACAACAGCAAAGCATCCAGTGCATGGCAACCCGCAGTAAGCAGGGAACTTCCTCCTCCTGTTTTCTTGGCGTTCCATTCAAACTGTCCATACCAGGGTCCAATTCCGTGGAGATAATCTATTTCACCATAATGTAGGTCACCGATCAGTCCTTGGTCCACTACTTCTTTTGTAGAAATAAATTGGTTAGAATACCTACATTCAAAACAAATACAGAATTTGACATTGGCCTCCTTTACAGCCTTTTCTATTTCTAGGCAATCCTCCCAGGACAATGCCATTGGTTTTTCCAATATGATGTGTTTGCCAGCCTTCGCCGCAGCTAGGGCATGTTCGGTATGTTGATAAGTAAAACTGCAAATGGAGACAGCATCTATACTGCTATCCTTCAACATCTCATCCAAGTCAGTATAGGATTTTATTTCAGTTCCCCACGTTTTACTTAATTCTGCATCATCCTGCTTTCTGGAGGAATAAATCGCAGAAACCTGTGCACCCTCACCTGAATTGATGGCTTTGATGTGCGCGGTGGCTACCCAGCCGTATCCAATAATCCCAACATTCAATTTTTTCATAATCTTTAATATATAGTTAAAAGTTCAATGGTTTTATTTGTATGCTCTCTGTAATGTTTTTTCCAAACTGATTTTCTTCCCGTCCTTTTCCTTACTTTCCTGGGCAGCCTGCATAAAAGCATAAATCTCCAAGGTTTCCTCTACCGGCACCGGTGATTTGTTTTGAAGGAAAAAATCCACGATTTTCACTACCAATAGCCGGTAACCTGTAAAAGTGCCCAAGCTTACAATTTCATTTTCCGTAAAAACCGTACCGCCAAAATCCCGCTTCCCCTTTCTGATCCCTCTGAAAACCCCTACCCTGTCGTCTTTCCAATACCCGATCACTAGGTCTTCTGTATCGTTATGTTTCACTTGCTGCACTTCCTTACATCCTGGGCCCATCACAGTATAGAGTAGCTCTACGCCATGGATCCCATACCAGAAAAGGTCTGTATGGCTTGGCTCCAAAGCAGCAGGACTGAAAGTGTGGGCACTTAATACTTGGGAGGGCTGAATGCGCTGCGCAGTTTCCAAGTACCTCAAACCCGAAGACGAAAAGATAGGAACCCCATATTCTTCGGCAGTTCTGTAAATTTCTATTACTCCTTTCAGATCGGCTGCAACAGGCTTGTCAACAAATACAGGCTTGCCCGCTTTCAAGGCCGGAAGTACTTCCTCCATATGCGGTCTACCGTCATTAGTTTCTATCATCACAACGTCCACTAGATCAATCAGTTCTTCCATGGAACCCACAACTTTAACCCCCATTTCCAAAATTTCCTTTTGAAAGCCCTCAAGCTGTTCTTGGGTAAAATCCACATCTGGATTACCGGGTGGGTGGTATAAAGCGGCCATTCTGCATCCGCTCAAATCGCTCTTTTTGTTGGGATCGTTCAATATCCGGGAAAAGGCTGCGCTGTGGACGGATAAGCCAACAAGTCCAACTTTAAGGTCATCGGGAGGAATGTTTTTGGCAATGGTAAATGCTGACTGCCCCAATAAACCCAGTCCAAAGCCTCCAAAGGTCAGGTTTTTGACAAAATCTCTTCTTACTAACTTGTTGTTATCTGCCACTTGAATTGATTGATTTTTAAGCTTATGACTTTTCAAACGGTTTTAGTTTAAGAGGGGGAGTGTAATGCGAATCCTGTTTTTTGAAACAAAACCGATGTTCCTCCTCCCCAATGTTTCATAATTTACACTAAGCGTATCCTGTTCAATAGCCGGGATTCTGCTCCAGGGACGGATTGAGATCAATTTCGGACAAGGGTATTGGGATCAGGGCCATATCCTCGGTTACAGATCCTGTTTTATTTATTACTTTGTAATGACCCCGGAATCGCCCAGTTGTCTCCACCGTATAATCTGAATAATTATCCGCATCATCGGTTAGCTTCATTCCGTAGAATTGTCTGTTCATTACTTCCATAAATATTCCCCACCTCCGGATATCCATGTACCTGATGATTCTTTCTATACAGAATTCCACCCTCCGTTCCCGCCGCAGGATTTCAGTAAGCTGGGCCGGATCCGTTTCTGTAACTGGAGGCATTCCCACCTCCTGTCTTCCTCTCACCTGGTTGATGGTTTGGTCAAGGAGCTCTTGGGTAATATTATCTCCATTCTCGATTTTCGATTCCAAATAGCTTAGAAGAACTTCCGCATAGCGTACCAGAATGTTGTCATCACCGGAACTTCCGAAATCACCTGCAAAATCCTCGGTCACATATTTTTTCCAACCATAACCTGTTGCCCCGGGTAAAGCAGCGATGTTATCGCCTGTCCTATCGGGGTGGGCCAAAAACAACCGACCCCTGAATTCCGTATATTCCGGCAGAAAAACACTCGCATAAAGCCTTGGATCGCGGTTGTCAAAAGGATTTTGGGGATCATATAAGGGGGACTCTTCAATAGGAAGTCCATCCGTCATTAAAAAAGCATCCACCATTCCCTGAAAGGGATTGACCTCTGAATATCCCCCATAGAATTCCGGGTGGTGGTTTCTCTGATTATGGGTATTTCCATACAGGCCTGCAATCATATTGGTAGCAAGGATAATCTCACTGCTGGTTTCCCCTTCCTCCTCAAAAATTGCCTTGTACCTAGGGTCAATTTGATGTGCATCTAGTCCAATAATTTCCTCATAGGTACTTACTGCCTCAGACCATCTATTATGGATCATTAACAATCTCCCTTTTATGGCCAATGGAGCAGCTTTTACAATCCTGCCCCTTTCACTGGCCGGCCTGGTGGCAGGAAGGTCCTGAGCAGCCGCCGTGAGTTCCTGAATGGAATATTCAACAATCTCGGAAAGGGAATTACGTGTTTGGGAATTGGCTTCCTCGATGGTTAGCACACTTGTTATTAAAGGTACCCCACCGTAAAGGATGGACATGTAAAAATATTCGTAAGCCCGTAAAAATTTGGCCTCAGCTATCCATTGTGCCTTAAGTCCTGAATCCATTTCCACCCTGTCAATGTTCTCAAGAAAGTAGTTGACTTTGAAAATAGTCCTGTACGCCCGTTGCCAAATGGCCAATACCACCTGGGTATCAGCCGCCCTGAGGTAGCCACTATAAATATTCCCAACGGCACCGAACTTATAACTGGAATCATCCGTCGCACTGGACAAGATCAGCAGTTCGTTGGTATAAGCGTTTATACCCACATTGCTGCCATTGTAAATTCCAGTCAAGGCCAGTAAACCATCACTTTCACTGTTCCAAAAGGATCCCTCGGACAATTGGACCAAGGGCTGCTCATCCAGCCAGTCCTGACAACCAGTCTGTCCCAACAAAATCAGGATGGACAGAACACCAATTAAACTTAATTTTCTATATGTCTTCATAATCATCTTCTGTTTTAGAACCTTACATTTACCCCTGCCACATAGGACCGGACAAGTGGATAAAACCAATCTGCTCCACCAGTCTGCATTTCCGGATCCCAACCTTTATAAAATTTGGTGATGGTGAAAAGGTTTTCACCGGTTAGATAGAAACGTACATTGTCCAGGAACGAATCTCCAATTAACCCCCTTGGCAAAGTGTAGCCGATCTGAGCATTTTTCAATCTCAGAAAAGTGGCATCCCTGTTCCAGAAGTCCACTGGGTTAGAATTATAAAATCCAGCAGCAGTGGCAATGATGGTTGGATAAAGGGCATTGGGATCAGGGTTTTCCGGGGTCCATCGGTTTTCGTACATGTCTCTTTGAACATTGCTGTTGTTTTCCAGCGGGAAGAAGAATTGACCGAGTGTCACAAAAGCATTCCTTCCGCCTTCTCCCTGCACCATCACGTTGAAATCAAAATTCCTGAATGCACCGTTCAGTGTTAATGCATAAGTAGTAATGGGTAGAGGTTGGCCGATAACCGTCCGGTCATAGGTGGCATTCACCACTCCGTCAGGTACCCCATTGGGTCCACTGATATCTACATACTTGATCCCTCCGGGGATTGCCAGATTATTAAATGGCTGGGTGGCATAGTTTAGGATCTCTTCCTCATTTACAAACAAACCATCACTCGCAAAACCATATCTGCTCCCGATAGGATGGCCCACAAATAAGCCTCTGGGTATATCTCTATCCAGATTGGCCAGTTCCAATACCTGGTTCCTTACTACTGAAAAAATTGCGGATACGCCGTATGTAAATTCTCCTATGGAATTCCTGTAGCTCAGGTCAAAATCCCAGCCCTTATTCTCCACCTTTGCTGCATTGGATTCAGAGGGAGTTGCCCCCAATAAGGTGGAAACAGATACCGGATAAAGAATATCATCCGTGGTCTTTACAAAATATTCTGCAGAAAACGCCAATCTGTTTTCCAATAGGGATAAATCGATCCCTATATTGGTCATCGTGGTGGTTTCCCAGGTAATTTGCCTATTGGCGATTCTCGTAACCGCTCCACCCGCCATCAGAACATCTCCAAATGGGTAATTCTGCCCAAGGGTAATAAGGTCCTGGTAAGGATAGTTGGCAACAGATTGGTTACCCAGTTTTCCCCAGGAACCACGGATTTTCAAGTCAGATACCCAAGGAAGGGCGTTCTGAAAAAATCCCTCTTGGGATACCCTCCATCCTGCAGAAAAAGAAGGAAATAAACCCCATCTTCTGTCTTCTGGAAATCTCGAGGAACCATCATACCGGAAATTGGCCTCTAACAAATATTTATCCTGGAAGCCATAGTTTAACCTTCCAAAATAGGAGGAAAGGGTATTTCTCGCCGCTCCACCGGAATTGGTTGCCCGTACAGTTGCCCCTGCATCCAGTTCATAAATCTCATTGTTAGGGAATTCATCCCTGAATCCACCCAAATATTTAGAACCGAAAGCCTGAGCCGACCTACCCAATAAAACCTGTATGGAATGATTGTCCAATGTTTTATTGTATTCCAGAAAGGATTGCAGCGTCAGGGCTGTACTCTGGTTCCAGGCGGACCTTAGGCTGTTTCTTTGGATAGCATAGGAGGAAGTAATGGGATACTTGGCAATAAACGTTTTGGATTCTGCCAAATTTTGAGTGTAGCCTGCCTGCCCTGTAATCTTCAAATCATCTGTAATTTGCCAAATCAGACTGCCGTTGCTATAGATGCTGGTGAGTTCCCCGCTTACGAATGATTGGCTATTTAAATCCGCTTCTGGATGAAGGGTTTCGTTTCTCCCATAAAGTCCATCTTCTGTAAATCCGGGAATGGCATTGGCATTTCTCATGGCGCCTGCAATGATATTACCTATACCGCCATTTCCATATGGAGCTGATGGCTCATTGGTGCTATTTTTATTTCCTGCCAATTTGACACTTACACTTAACCTATCGCTCAACTTGCTGTCCAGATTCAACCGTAAATTAATCCGGTCAGCATTGTTTTTTTTGATGATGCCCTGTTGATCATAGTAACCAAGAGAGAACATGTATTGGGTTTCGGCGGTACCGCCACTGACAGATAGGTCATGTTTGGTTTCCACACCGCTTCCGGATCCAAACAAATATCCGATATGGTCGAAATTGGGGTATGCTGGATCATTTCCTGATCGGAACAACTCGATTTCCTCATCCGTATACCTTCGCTGTTGGCCTAGGTTCCGGTTATTTTCGTTCACGGCTAGCCCATACTCCCAAGAATTCAACATCTCGGGAATCATTGTGGGTGACTGGGTGCTTACATAAGCATTGTATCTAAATACAGGTGTACCTGATCTGCCTTTTTTGGTTTCAATCAAGATGACCCCATTGGCAGCTTTGGATCCAAAAATAGCCGCTGATGCAGCATCCTTAAGGACGGAAACACTTTCAATATCATTTGGGTCCACATCATCCAATGAAGCCTCTATCATATCCACAAGCACCAGTGGGGCGTTTCCGGCCGAGCTAAACGTACCCTGACCCCTTATTAATAAGGAGGCACTGTTTTTTCCGGGATTACCTGAGCCTTGTCGCACAGAGATACCACTCATTTGGCCCTGCAATGCCATAGAAGATTTGGGTACAGTTCTCTTCTCTAAAGCTTCGCTGCCTACCGAAGCAACGGACCCGGTTAAATTTACCCTTTTTCTGGTACCATATCCAACTACAACGACCTCCTCCAGACCTAACAGGTCCTCGGATAGAATGATATCGATTACGGTCCGTTCATTCACTTCGATTTCCTGTGGAACATATCCTATGGATGAAAATACCAAAATATTTTCCCCAGGTGGTATGTCAATGGCATAATTACCTTCAACATCGGAAACTGTACCAATTGAAGTACCTTTGACCAAGACACTGACACCGGGTATTCCCTGGCTATCCGTTGAAGAAATAATTTTTCCGGTTACATTGATAAATAAGGGCTTATCCCTTTCTATTTCTAATAATGACTCGGAAACCTCTATAGGTGGAGTTTCCGGCACCTTACCGTTTGCAAAGCCAGATACTGGCATTAATAATGGAGTTATAATAACGAGGCAAGAATACCGTATTATTCCATTAAGTAGTTTGTAAAAGGATTTTTTCATATTATTGTTGTTGTGGATGAGAAATGATTCTAATATCATTTTTACTTCTATCATATACAGATTTAGGACCTGTTGGGTAGAAACTTCGCTAAAAGCCGGGGATAACTGGAATTATCCCCGGCATTTTTGTCTGTTTGACGTTCATTTTAATTGATTTTCTTTTTCATAATTGACCCATCTTGGGGTTGGTGGTTAATTAATTATATATTTCAAAATTATCTATTCCATTGCTATTATTCCTATATTTTTATTCGTAAGGCAAGTACTATCTTTCGGAATTCCCCAAATTGCCGGACTATTACAATCAGATCATCTATTCGCTCGCACCATGGCACCCTGCGACATCCCGAAAAAGATCATTTAAAAAATAAACGTCTGTTAAGACATCTAAATCAATACCTTACTACCTCTATTGGATTGAGCGTCAGTTTTCGGACAGTTGATAGACTGTTACCTGTTGGTACTATTGAACTAGGCTTTTGAAATGAGATTATAAGAAGCAGCGAATCTAAGTTGGTAAAATTGTTGATTTAAAAATATGAAGGACATTGTTTATTCATGGAAATACCTGCAATTCTGCCACATCGCATCTTATCCACTAAAGGGAATGCAAATAATAGCCAAATCCGTTTGCATTTGAAAAAAATTCATGCTGATCTCCCAAGTGCTACCTCCCTATAATTCCAGCTGTATATCCTTCCTTCTTCAGCGCTTTAGTTATGGTAATTGTATCTGGATACATGCCTTAAGGGAAAATGGGTGACAAAACCGACCCATCCCTTGGATTGGAATACATACCCACTCGCTAAAGCAGCCTGTCATGATAGAAGCCAGGGAAGGAGTACAAACTCCTGTATAAATCGGTTCCGATCAAGAAATAAAAACCAAAAGGAAGGGCTGCTATAATCAGCTCATGTTAATTAAATCCCTTCTGATCCTCGCAATGCCTCGAACATAATGAGTAAAACATTTGACCTAAAAATTATTTCACTCCATAAAGCTCCATTAAGATGCGTATTGTTGTATCTACCAATATTTCTCCGCCACCTTGCTCAAAACGTGTACTGATAACTTCATACCCGCTTTCTGGGAAAGCTTTACTGTTAGGAACATAGCTGATGGTGCCATTGGCAGATTGCTCATTCACAATGGTGAATGGAAATGGGGAATTTAATTTGATTCCCAAACCAAGCTCCACAAACGCATCCCCGGGGAAGCCCACCAAGGCCAGTTCATCCCCAAAGGCAATGACCTGAACCTCGCTCTGCAGGGCAGATCCGTCACTGACCAATGGCACGGTAGTAGTTGGTATCCTTTCTCTTTCTGCCATGCTTGCCACATCTAGAATTCGCCAGGCTTTTACAACATCATTGAATGGTGGTGGTGAGGAACTGCCGTAAAGGTCAATGATACCCTCAGCCCATTTCAACTCCTCCTCAGAGGCAGATGCGACTGGCAAAATCACAGGTTCAGTCCTGACTTTAAGATCATGTATCGGTATTTGACTAAGCGTAGGCAACGTCTTCATTACATCTGCCGCCAGAATGGTTCCTATGCGCGCAGCCTCTTCGTAGCCGTCCAGTGCACTGTTAAGATTGACATTGATATGGTTAATGTTTCCAGAAGTGCCATTGGTGAAGACACTCACCATATCCTCACCATAAACATCCTTCAACAGGTCGGAAATTTTTCCGGGAAAATCCGCAGAGAACCGATCTCCACTTACTACTGCAACATGAAGGGCAAAATTAACCAGAATGGCCATGGGTTTAGCATCCAGGGTCTCAAACAGTACTATGGAAAGATCTGGATCTACGGGCCCTGCAGGTCGTATTGTATTTGGGTTCAATCTTCCCGGGTTCATTCTGAAACTACCGTCTTTCATTAAAAACCGTCGGTTAAAATTTACCGAAATCTGCTTGGTTTTGCCTATGGAAACCCTGACCGGTTGAAGTAGATGAATTGCCGTACCTACACTTTCAAAAATCATTTCAGGCAAACGGCTTAGGTATTCTTCACTTTTTTGTTTGGGCAAACCTCCAATTGCGTCCCAAAATAATGGATTCATCTGAGGACCCGCATGAACATGGGTTGCGGTCATGATAATATTTTCCCTAGGTATTCCTGTTCGTTGGAAAATCAGTTCCCTGGTCCTCATAACCACCTGATGGGGTAAACTGATTAGGTCTAAAGCAATGAATACGGCTTTGGTTTCATCTTTTTCAAAAACAATGGTTTTGGCATACAAATCGTCATGGATTCCCTCAGACACTGTTATTCCATAAGAATTCCCCATTATGCTTCCTATTGGTGGGGTGATTTTGGAGTCTGCTGCTCCGGCCTTTAAAACCTGATCTTCGAAAAATGGTTTAGATTGGGCTTGTAGGGGAAACCCAAGACATAAAATAGAAAGGTAAATGCATGACAGGATGCGAAGGCTTTTAAAACCTAAAAGCAGATTAATATTCTTTGGATCTGACGCTGAATTAAGAATCATTGGTGGGAGGATAAATGTAGTCCAAAAGGTAAAAAACCGGCATAAGGGAGCCATTGAGCCCCGAAAAATCCAATAATAATCAATCTCCGGATTCTTTATGCCTACCCTACTATTCTGTAAGTTCTTCATAAATAATTGAATTTGCATCATCATTAAATTTATTGATAGGACTAGAACCCTTCAAACCGCTGCCAAATTCCAAGCTGGTCAAAACAATATCGGAATTTGGATATTCATTCAAAAATAAATCTTTATTTTATCTTTGGCTTCTATTTAAATATGGAATCCTAATATTATCTTTCAGAAAACCTGTATCTAAATTAAATGCCATTTTGGATTGATTGGAAAAAGAGAATGTGGGGTAATGGATCTCCAGTACCGTAAAAAGTTAGTTTGCTTTGCAATACGTGCAAAATAAAACCAGCATTTTCCCATAGAGGGATTAAATTTTGCTGCTTACCTAGGGACGATGCCAAAAACAGGCCGCGATAAAATATCCCAAGATTATAAAAAAATGGAATAAGGAACTCTTACTAAAATCCGTTTAATCCAAGATATTTTTTCACTCAAACTCCTTTCAAGATGCCTTTACTCCATTTCTTTCCTGATAATAAACTTGGCTTTTACCAACTGATTTTTAACGGTGTTTTTTGAAATCATCAGAATATCGGCAATCTCATTATAAGACTTCTTCTCGAAATAATTCATCTCTAAAATCTGCCTTCTTTTAGGAGATAGGGATTTTATGACCGTCTCGAGTTTGTTGAGATTGTCTTCTTTTACCTGGTCACAATCATTTTGCATGTGTTGCAACTTTTCCCAAAAACGCTCTTTGAGAGAATTGTTCCTGTTCATTGCTTTCAGGTAGTCAAAAATCTCATTTTTTACAGAGGTAAACACATAGGAATTGAAATTGAGTTCAGGCTTGATGTTCTTTCGCTTTTTCAGGATTTTCATAAATACCTCATGATAGATATTCTCCGCCTCCTGTTCATCCTTGATAATGGATATACTGAACCGAATAACCGGTACCCGGTAATACTGATAAATCTTTTCGAAGGCCTTATTATCCCCCATTCGAAAATCTTCCAATAAACTTTTGTCAGGCTGTTCCATAAACTACATGTTTAGTATTCTATTTAAAACCGACACATCCAAACTCCTCTACCTACCAATTAGACGTTGGGTGTGCGCAAATGATTTTATGAATATCCTATTTTTGTGAAATATAATCTGCGCAAATCACGTATATTAATCTTCAATTTGCGAAACGGCAAGTTTACCTCCGCCTTGAAAATGAATAGCTTATAAATCCGGCAACAAAAACTTCACGAAAAATTAAACATTAACCCTAAAAATCGCCCCGAAATTAAATAACTGTTAATAAAACCTGCTTGATATTAAGGATTCTTAATGTATAGTTACTGCATTATCTTTGTGTTGCCTAGGTGACTATCTTGGATTTCAGACAACGAGTAACAAAAATAATATTCTGAAAAAAATGTAGAAATTAACGAATCGATCGGTCTATTTTGTTTGGTTACCTTTAGTTCACCCCAAATGACTTCAATCCAAAAATATTCAGGCAGACTATTCCATTGGGCGTTGCAAACGATTGCTAGACAGTAATTTTTTTGAAATTACGAAAGTCTATGGACGCACTTGGACAGTGCTGCTTGAATTACCGCTCTTGTCAAATGCCTTGAGCTTTACAACTGTTTCTACGGAAAAAGGGGATTTATAAATGAGGGAATTAATATCTGGTTCAGCCCCATCTACAGTATACCGAATCTCCAAACCGGGAAACTCAACGTTCGCATAAAGAAGTCCATTGTCGATCTTGGCGCCAGGTGCTGCAATTCGGTATGTATATCCCTCATTCCACTTGGCCAGTTTGGGATATTCCCGTTGGGCAATAGTATTGGCAAACGTATTCCAGCCTTCCTGAATATGTGAATTTCTTAAAGACAGGTCGGTTTGGTTTTCCCATGTCCTTTCTCTTGCCCATCCGCTTTCGGCAAAGCCGATAATCTTTGGAAAGGTATAATATTCGACCATTTCACGCCCTTTGATGGTTTCGCTCCATAGCTGTGCCTCCACGCCGATGATGTTTTTCCGGGCATCTGATCGGATCTGCACCATGTCTTTGGAGGCCTCTTCCGTATCAATCTGTTCCCCCATGGATGTACGAAAGGTGGTTTTAAACCAGTCGAAGGGAGCAAATGTCCAGGCGTTTTTGGTGTTGACAAACCCGGCCCAATACAATCCGGGTTCTTTGGGATCATTCGTATAGGCAAGATCGAAATAGAAATTTGACACGTTACAGAGAACTACCTCATAACCCGCATTGGCCAACTGATAGCCTAAATCCGGGTAGTCAAACATGTTGTTCCATATATAAGGTACGACTTTTTTCCCCACAAATTCCGGATTGGGCACATAACCTCCTTCCGGTGTTTTCTTTAAGGCCATCTCCTCCCACACATGCACTTCCACATTCAATTTCTCCAGTCTTTTCAGTAGTTTCCGGAAAAAATAGGCCTGTAAATTTTTAGGGTCGTCAATATCCGGTAGCTCCATAAGCAGTTCGGCTGCCATGGGAGATGCCGTCCAGGCTCCCTCTGGTACTTCGTCACCACCGGCGTGGATCTTGGTAAGTGTCAAGCCTGCTTCTTGATACATCTTTGCAATTTCGTCCATCACTTTTTCATAGAAGCGATATGTTGACTCTCTGGCTACTGATACCGTGTTGTCTTTAAAGGCCTGGGCAGAAAGGTAAACAGATGTATCATCAGGATCGATTAGGCGGTATTCATTGGCCGCTTCCTCATCACCTTCCTTCATGTATTTTTCGTACCTAGCCTCCATGGACCTGATTGCCGCCCGGGCATGCCCAGGAAAGTTAAGTTCGGGAATGACGGTAATGTGTCTTTTTTTGGCGTAGGTCAATATTTCTATAAAGTCCTCCCGGCTATAAAACCCACTGCCATTTTTACCCTCCATATACGGAAAAGGCCCGGAACCATATGCCGGGTGCAATGCCGGCTCATTCATATCAGACACATGCTGACGCTGTGCTCCTACTTTAGTAAGCTCCGGAAGTCCATCGATTTCCAACCTCCATCCCTCATCCTCTGTAGTATAAAACAAAAAATGGTTAAGCTTATAATGGGCCATCATATCGAGCATTCGAAGAATCGTTTCCTTGTTTTGGAAATTCCGGCTAACATCTAAATGCAAGCTCCGGAAATGAAACCTGGGTGCATCTTTTACTCTTACATGTGGTATCTTTAAGGGCAGAACTGGATTCAGGTAGGCTACTGGTCCAAACAATGCCAACAGGCTTTGAACTCCATAAAACACACCAGCGGCATCTGCGCCTACGATGGATATACCATTTTCATTTACCGCCAACTCATAGGCTTCAGTCGATTTGCCTCCCACCTGAATGGAACCGAGCCTTAGGTGGATGATTGCATCTGCCTTTACGCCTTCCTTGGCATCAAAAGAAACCCCGGAAATCTCTCGTAACTTATCGCTTAGATAACTGGCCTCCGCCTCCAATCCCTTATCAAAATGAATGTCCGTCTCTGCTTGAAGGGAAAAAGTACCTACCCCTTTAATTATATCAAAAGGAGTGGGAACAATTAAATGAAGCTGATCTTCAGACACCAATTCCATGCCTGAGAATTCCTCATACCATTTGGCAGGCGATGACGGGACCTCATGATCCATGTCCCCTCTCAATAGCTGATCCTCCCTTGTGAAGGGGATAACAGTAAAGTTAGAAAAAGGAAGAATTTCCTCTTCTTCTCCTTGATCATCGTTAAAGACAAAATATAGACCCATAGGTGCATCTGTCTCCTTGATGACTCCCTCAGAACCTCTATAGGTTATACTTATTGATTCACCTTTTGGTAGTTTAAAACTGGAACCTGGAGTCAGTGAATACCAGTCTCCATTGATATGGGTGATTTTGGCTATTGACTCCTCCGAATAGGGTAAGATGGGCCGGGGGGACATATTGAAAAAAAGCTTCCAACCGGTATTCCCCAGATCTCTATCTGAATTGTTCTCAAACGTTATTTTCGCATCAAACTGTCCGAATTCTCCAACAAAATTGCTGATTAACTCCCACGAAATATCAATTTCGTCAATTTGGTCTTCCCACGAAGAAGTTTGCTGACATCCGGAGTGAAAAATAAAAGTTATGGCACTCAGAAATCCTATATATATTTTACGCATAAAATCAGTCTTGTTTAATAGCCTTAATAATACGCATGCCAGTAATAAAGGGACTATCCATCACTTTAAAAAAACATATGACAGTACAAAATACCCGCCTGATCTCTCTTGATGCCATGAGGGGGTTTACCATTGCGGCTATGATTTTGGTCAATTACCCGGGAACTTGGGACCATGTATATTCTCCACTATTACACGCCTCATGGAACGGTATTACCATCACGGACTTTATCTACCCGTTCTTTTTATTTATTGTGGGGGTTTCAATTGCGTTTGCCTATACCAAACGGCTACAGACAGGTGCTCCAAAAGGAGGCATGTACAAAAAAATAATTATACGGTCCATTAAAATTTTTGTAGTAGGCATCTTTTTAAATCTCATTCCCTACTTCGACTTTTCGGATATGCGTATTGCAGGTGTCTTGCAACGTATTGCCATTGTTTTCCTCGCCTGTGCATTTTTATTTCTGAACTCCAAGTGGAAAACGCAGGCGATTTTGGGTATTGGTATACTTGTCGCTTATTGGCTGGCCATGACCTTAATCCCTACTCCCGGGGTGGGTACTCCTATGCTGGAACCCGGTGTAAACCTGGCCGCCTGGATGGACACCTATATACTTCCCGGGAAAATGTGGGAAGGAACCTGGGATCCCGAAGGATTCTTCAGCACCCTACCAGCTATTGTCACAGGAATATTGGGTTTGCTGGCTGGACAAATCCTCCTCAGCCCCAAGACTCCCAACGAAAAAGCCAACTACCTGATGGCTATCGGTGTTCCTTTGATCTTGATAGGATTGCTTTGGAACCTAACCTTTCCTATCAACAAACACCTCTGGACCAGTTCCTTTACTTTGGTTACGGGAGGTGCAGGATTTATCGTTTTGGGAGCCACTTATTTCCTAGTAGATATCCTTGGCAAACAAAAAGGCACATCGGTGGGCATCATATTCGGTGCCAATGCCATAACCGTCTACGTATTGGCAGATATCCTTTCCATAATTTTCTACAATGACAGCATTCTTGGCGGCTTAAATAATCAGTTTTTGGCAGTAATGACAGGGGTTGGATTTTCTATAAAATTTGCGAGTATGTGCTACGCCATCTTATTTGTCGCAATAAACTTTATCCCTGCTTATATCCTATTCAGGAAAAAAATCTTTATCAAACTCTAACCGCATTCGCATGAGACCTTTTCTTCCGGCTTCGAACTTGTATTTCTGTTTGTTTATGATATTAACTTTCGGGTTTCCGTTTTTTGTTAGTGGGCAAACGGGAAGCATTCACGAACCGGTGAGGTATGTAGGGGGAGTCACGATAGACCCGGCATTGCATGAAGGGAGACTGCGGTATGCTGTGGGGGTGGAAAGCAGACAAACGCTTCGGGTAAACCGGTCAAAACCTGAACTTGCAGATGACCATGGTTGGACCTATAACCATGCCTCCAGCTTGGCCTATTGGGAAGGGAAATTTTACCAACAATACCTTAGCAATCCGGTGGACGAGCATATCGCTCCCGGACAAACCTTACTTTTAAGCTCTTCCGATGGCAGAAACTGGACCAAACCCACCGTAATCTTCCCACCTTATGAGGCTCCGAAAGGAGTTGACGTACCGGAAGGCTATTCTGGATATATGATGCATCAGCGTATGGGTTTTTACGTGGCGCCAAATGGCCGACTGCTTACCTTAGCCTTCTATGCGCATGCCGAAGATCCCTTTCTCGAAGGGGGAATCGGTAGGGTGGTCCGAGAAATATATAAGGACGGCACATTTGGTCCTATCTATTTTATCCGGTATAGCACCCATACTGAATGGGACGAATCCAACACCAGCTATCCTTCTCATACTTCCTCCCAAGATAAAGGCTTTTTAGATGCCTGTGCTGCTCTGCTGCAGGACCGGTTGATCACCTTGCAATGGAGGGATGAAGACCGGGGATTAGATGGGTTTTATGATGGTGACGAATATGGCGGATCAGCCTTTTCATACTATAAGCGTACAGACGGAAACATGGTGGGACTCTGGAAAAGGTCTCACGCCGCCCTATCCACCGATGGCGATAAAAGCTTTTCCAAGTCCATAAAAGTTCCTACCCTAACCATGGCTGGCGGTAAAGTCTGGGGTCAACAAACACCGGACGACCGCTATGCCTTGGTTTATAACCCCATAGACCTTGATGAATACCGCTATCCATTGATAACGGTCACGGGAGATGACGGGGTAATTTTTGATGATATGGTTTTAGTACAGGGTGAGGTTCCGCCGAGGAGATATTTTGGCCGATGGAAAGATTTTGGACCTTGTTACGTTCGTGGAATAGTACCCGGTAACGGCACTCCTCCCGGGGATGACATGTGGCTCACCTACAGCATGAATAAGGAAGATATGTGGGTTAGCCGTGTTCCAACTCCCGTAAAACATTCGGTTCAAGGACCTGTAAATGACAATTTTGACAAGCTCGAAAAAGGAGGTTCAGTACCGGATTGGAACATTTACGCTCCTCTTTGGGCACCCATAACAATTGTGGAAAGTCCAAAACAAGCAGGGAACTCATTAGAACTAAAAGATGAGGACCCCTATGACTATGCTCGAGCCATACGTATTTTTGAGGAAAGTACTGAATCATCCATAGCCTTCAAGTTGTTTATCCCGAATGAAAATGCAGGTATGCTGGAAGTAGATGTGGTAGATCAATATGGAAATAGGCCGGTTAGATTGCGATTTGATGAAAACGGCAACTTGATCGCCCAAGACGGCGCTGTAGAAAAGACCCTTTCCACATACAAAAAAGGAACTTGGCAAACCATTACCCTTGAAGTAAATGCATCCTATTTTGGTCACTTTAGTCTCTCCCTGAATGGCGAAAAACTCGTCGGCAAGGCTGCTTTGGCAGAAGGAGTGAAATCAGTGGAACGTTTGTCTTTCCGCACAGGCCCTTACCGGGATTTACCAAACCGAAAAACCCCCAACGAGGATCCGGAGCCTCCACTTAAAGGAGCAGACGATAAGGTATCGATGGGGATCTTTCTTATTGACGAAGTAAAAATATCTGGAAAAAACTAATAATTCCCAGTCTATCAAAAAAACAGATTCACAGATATAGGAAGATGAACATATGATCACGTTCGAGAGAAATACCATCTGTGCATCTGTGGCAAATTAAACTAGGTGGATAAGTAGGCCGCAGATTCACAGATATAGGAAGATGAACATATGATCACGTTCGAGAGAAATACCGTCTGTGCATCTGTGGCAAATTAAACTAGGTCGTTAAGTAGGACACAGATTCACTAAGAAGAGACAAAGAACTCTGAGTTTTTTAGAAAATTCTTGATGTCCTCGGTGTTACCTCGGTGTTCCCTGTGGTTATTATCTATTGCAATAAATAGTCACTAAGAACAGTGACTTTCTCCTCACGCTGGTACCAGTCGTTATATACAAAGGAGAGTTTTCTGACGGTCGAAACTCCAAAGTTCAATTCTCCGTTGGCAGACACGAATTCAACCATTTTTTCGGGGTGAAGTAAAGGTTTTTTGAAACGCACAATAGTACTATGTGCAGTACGCAACAAATATCTTTTGTCCAGCGATTGTTCCAACGAAACTTTAGGAAATTCTCCGCGTAGATTTTCCCTTAGTTGATCTAAGGAATCATCCAACGGATACCCCTTTATGATAATGCAGGAGGGTGAAAAAATCACCCCCTTAAAACTTACCTCAAATGGACTAATCCCTTCCACACACCGTCCAATAAGTTGTATATAAGCTTGAGGATCCACTTTGTCCAAAGTAAACCCATCATAACAGGAAATAATGGGCATCACTGTTATATGTACATCAGAATTCCTGTAAAAATAATGGTAAGGTTCTAACCCGCTGACTTTTCGGAGAAATTCCCGCACATTTTCTAAAACATGCTCTTCTGGACGAAACAACAAAGTAAGTCCACGGCGAGTATCGGATTCATCATCAATTAGGCGATCGAATTCGAACCCAGAATTTTGTATTTTTTCCAGCGCTTGATCATGCAGCGTGTCGTAATGTTGCTGCAATTCACTCAAATTATTCTTTGTCCTCAAATTTGCTAAAGATCAAAAACAGAAACTCATGGACTTCTTCGGAATCGATATCCCATTGCAATTCTGGTAGAAAATTTTGGTTTAGAAGTTCAACCGCATCAAAAAAGCTTTCGCTGGAATCCAACTTAGCCAACGCCTCGTTTAGCAATTCCGGATTGCCGGAAAAGAGTTTGCGGGTAAACATAAACCGCTGATTGATTCCGATATCTTCGGAAAGCCTTCGCACACTTCCCCTTACAAACCCGTATTCGTCCTGTTCAAATCTTTCCCAAGCTAAAGCCGGATCTATGACATTATTCTCAGTCCGGATTGATCTAGCTGCTTCTTCATAGACTGGCGTTTTAACTTCCGAAGTAGAACCGATCTTTAATTCGGGAAGAGGTCTATAAACGGGGATTTCTTCCTTCTTTTCTTCGCGTTGTCGGATAAAAAGTCTTTCGATTTCAAGTGGATATACCTCCTGAAGGGGCTGAAGCAGTTGATCTGCTGGTTCGAGATTTTTACCATAATCATCCATCAACTCATCAAAAGCCATGGATAAACTTTCCGGAATGGTGAATTTTTCCGTGGTCTGCACAAAAGCTTCCCAGAGTGCTTTATGCCATTTGATGTATTTTTTATTACCCTTAAAATACACCTCTAAGTCCAACCCTGCACTATATTCCAATTCATTTTCCAAAAACTCCACCGGATCAGCCGCAAGGGTAATGGAATCCTCCACGGCTTGCCGAAGCAGCGGTTCAAAATTTGACCGCTCAATTCTTATTGCCCTTGATAGTACATTCATGAATTCTTGAAGCACAGCCTCCACTTCTGGGTCTGAATAGTCAAAATAGGGGTTTCCTTTCAATGCTTCCAACTCCGTCTGCCAAGCCATGAACAATGATTTGATTATCATCAGATTCACCTGCTTGCTTGGCGTCAACTGCATGATGTCTTCACCTACCAGGTGCTGCTTCGTATCAAAATAGGCCGAACAAATCCTTTTAGTAAATTGTAGTGAATATTCTTTTAAGTAACTTTGATCAATACTTTGACTCATTTTCTCTATATTTCAATGATGGTGCACATTACCAAGCGGACAATCCCCATGCCAAGCATGATAGTAGTCCTAGAATTGAAAGTAAAGTTATTGAATAATTTTAAACAATATTCAACACATCCGTATTAAGGGAAAACAGCGCCTACATGTTTATTGAACCTTCACTGGGAAAATCCAGGAACCAGGAAAAAAAAGGACAGATAGAAGTCATCTGTGGGTCCATGTTTTCAGGAAAAACAGAAGAATTGATTCGACGTCTCAACCGAGCCCTGATTGCAAGGCAGCAGGTGGAGATCTTTAAGCCTGGTTTAGATACTCGGTATGAAATGGAAAAGGTAGTCTCCCATAATTCGAATTCCATACGTTCTACACCTGTGAATTTTGCGGAGGATATCCTATTGCTGACTGGAAACTGCGACGTAGTGGGCATAGATGAGGTTCAGTTTTTTGACGAACAAATTGTCAGAGTGGCTGGAAACTTGGCACGTTCCGGCAAGCGGGTCATTTTGGCTGGATTGGATATGGACTTTGAAGGCAACCCCTTTGGCCCCATGCCGCAACTGATGGCGATGGCTGAATATGTGACCAAAGTACATGCCATTTGCATGAAATGTGGGGACTTGGCAGCTTTCAGTTTCCGGCTGTCGCCGGACAAGGGGAAGGTATTGTTGGGTGAAAAAGAATCGTATGAAGCAAGGTGCAGAAAATGCTTTTTTGATGGTCAGCCCTAAACTGCTTTTTGGTTGCTTGCTTTCGCTTTCTACGGTGAACTTTAGTATGGCACAGGGAGATATTGCCGTAGGCAGTTGGCGGTTTCACCTTTCCCATCAATATATCAAACAATTAACCGGCTCAGACGAGACAGTATTTGCATTAGGAGAGAATAGCTTATTCTATTTCTCCACATCCGAACCTACCCCAAAAACACTGAGTAAACTAGATGGACTCTACGGTCATAATTTCGAATCGATAACTTTTGACCTAGCTAACAAAACTCTCCTGATCACCTATACTGACGGCACGATGAATTTGGTCACGGAAAGTGCTATCCGACGTATCAATGACATCCGAACCAATGCCCTAATCACGGAAAAAACCATAAGGAAAGTACGTATAATCAATGGAGCGGGCTGGTTGGCGGCTGACTTTGGGTTGGCAAGGGTAAATCTGACAGAAGGATTTATCGAATCCGCCTATCTGAATCTAGGCCCCAGCGGAAGCCAAGTGCCTATACTTGATGTGGCTATTTTATCCAATGAGATTTATGCCCTTACTGAGTCAGGGGTGATTCGGGCAAGCCTATCGGCAAACCTTAGAGATTTAAACCAATGGGAACGCTTGGATCTAGGAACAACAACTCCCTTTATTCAATTAATTGCCTTAGAGGAGGAGCTCTTTTTCCTAGGCCAAAATCAGCAAGTCTATCAGTGGAATTCCGGTTCATTCGACTGGGTGGTAGGTACATTTGGAGTAGAGAATTTGAAACTGTCCGGAGAAAGGGTGAATTTTTCCATGGAAAATGCCATCTATAGCTTGGACGCTAACGGAAACCTGGAAATCATTTCTTCCAATGTCGGTAATGAGTTTAACGACTTTCTGGTAACCCAAGAGGATATTTTCCTCGCCACATCAGATAGAGGCATTTATAAGTTGGGAGATGCTGAGGGAGTTTATCCACCTGGGCCACCTAGTTCGTTGGTCAACTTTGCACAACTTAACGGTCAAACAGCCGCCTTCGCTTCTGGTCTGTTAAATTCAGGTGATAAAAAAACCCAACGGCAGTTAGGTGTTTTTTCGTCTGGAAACTGGGAAAACTGGGAGGCCCCAGACAAAATTCAAACCGTTGCCAACATAAATGGGATCAATTACATCGGCACTCAAAATGGATTATTCAGACAAGATGATGACGAGCTTTCGCACGTCTCTCATCCATTACTAGGCAACGGTGTGGAAATAGGAGCCATATCCGGAGGTCCTGCTGGAAAAGTGTATATCGGAACCAACACACCAACCCCACGCTTATTTGTCGGGGATAATCAAGATCAATTTATTGGATATGAAGTAGCCGGATTGCAGCGCTTTGATAAGATTCTGGTAGATCGGTTTGGTAATTGTTGGATATTGGAAACTCAGCAGGGCGGTGGAAGATTAAGGGTATACAACCCTGAAAACGGACTAAACAGAACCTTTGGAACCCAAATAAATAACGGAGCATTACCCGGGCAGTGGGTGCGGGACATTTATTTGGACAGCGAACAAAACCTTTGGATAGCTACCAATCAGGGGATTGCCTATTTCTTCAATGCTCCTGGAATTGATGCCTCAGCAGCTGTAAATGCGGTATTGCCCATCTTTGAAAACCGACTGGCTTTGGCCAACACAGCCGCCACACAGATTCTGCTCGCACCGGACAGAAGTATCTGGATAGGAACAGAAAACCAAGGTCTATGGCATTTCGGCCCCGACTTCGAAGGCTTGATACGGAACTTCACGGTTCAAAACAGTCCCTTACCTTCCCCGGAGATCCGTTCTTTGGCATTAAATGAAAAAAGCGGGGAACTGTTTATCAGCACTTCTGAGGGAAGCCTTTCCTTCAGGGCGGAAAGCATTCGCCCTGCGGATAATTTGGGTGTACTGAAAATTTACCCCAACCCAATCCGTAATGACTTTAACGGAGTCCTAAGCATAGAGGGAACTACCGATTTTTCTACGCTGAAAATCGCCACCACAGCGGGTAGGGTGGTAGCTTCTATGGCTGTGGGAGCTGGCAAGGTCACTTGGAATCTGAGGGATCCATCCGGAAACCGTATTGGTCCGGGAGTCTACTTGGTATATGTCGTCGATGAGGCCGGAAGGGAGCGGACTGCCGGAAATTTTTTGGTACACTGATGTTAAAGAAAACCAAAGGAATCGTCATCAGCTATATCAAGTATCGGGATACCTCGATCATTACCCGGATATTTACTCGGGATCTGGGGCTAAAATCCTATGTCGTCAATGGGATCCGCAGCAGCAAATCCAAACCCAAAATGGCGCTTTACCAACCTCTAACGCTGCTTGAATTGGTCGTCTATGATCGGGAGGGCCGTTCCCTCCACCATATATCCGAAGCCAAGCTGGATTATGCCTTTCAGCGGGTACCCTTTGATTTTCACCGGTCGGGGATAGCGCTATTTATGGGAGAAGTGTTGGGGAAATGCATCTATGATGACTATCAAAATGAGGACCTGTTTGATTTTTTATTTCAAGCAGTTGAATTGTTGGACAAGGAACAGGTATCGCTGGGAACCTATCCGATTAGCTTTTTGATCCAAATGACTAGGTATTTGGGCTTCGATCCGGAAGATGCCGGGAATTTTTATGACCAATTACCAGTAAACCGGGGTAGTCTTCCACATCAGGCAAAGGAATCCCATTTGGACCGGCTGATTCGGGAGCGCTTTATATCCACTGAGCTTATCCCAAAGCATATTCGAAAGGCTCTTCTGGAAGATGTGTTGCTGTTTTATCAGTTACATCTAGAGAATTTTACAGAAATAAAATCGCTGGCGGTGCTTAGGAGTTTGGTGGAGTGAAATGAATTAAATCCGTTTTTCATTTTACATACTTTTTACAGGTGGAAATCCCTCTATAATTTTTGTAGAGCCGGATATTACTATTAATAAGACGTTATTTTGACTTTTTTTATATTTAGCAGTCATTTGGATAGTCCAGAGCATTTATGGCAACATCTTACTTTGTTACTTTTTTGCTGCAGGTCAAAAAACATATGAGTGACCAAAAAACCCCGCCGCTGAGCAGATTTTGGCTAAAATTCGTACTAACTACCTAATTAGCCTACTTCACAACAACTCTCCTACTAGCAGATGCAAAGATATTGGATAACTCTGTGCCGTCATTTTTAATCAAATCTATTCGCACAACATGTTCTCCCACTGACAGGTTTTGGAGTTGAATAGCATCAGTACTTGAGGCCTTGTAAACTAAGTCACCGACCTTCACTTCTACACCTAGCCCATCAAGCTTTAAATCTCCCCCTACTACCAGAAAATCCACAACAACTGAATCTCCAACAGCATATTCTTGGTTTTGGCGTGGAAAATTGACCATCAAGTATGGTTCATCCCCAGCGGGAAAAGGTCGTGACTGCCCCACCAAAAAGTCCCGATCCACAAAATTACCAAACTCCTTCAGCGCCATCCCATTTTCATCCGTCAAAAATGCCACTGCCCTATAGGTCCCCGCATTAAATTCCTTAGAAAAAACAGCCTGCGGATATGCCTGCGGATCTCCCCCATTAATAGTAATCATCAGGGGTCTCGCCTGACCAAAGGGGAAATTCTTGATATTAAATTCAAAAGGCACCTTTCCGGGGGAGAAAGTCTCATTTCCAAATGGTCTGTATAGTTCGATCATGGCGTCGGGAAATCCCTCCGATCTCAAAACAGTGACAGTGATAGGAACCTCGGGAGTCTCCTCTTCTTCCAAATTCTCACTCAGGACTTCTTCCTGAGAAGACTTAGGTGAACAGGCTATCAGGCATACTGTGGCAAAAATGAAAAGGTAGTATGGGATTTTAATCATTTGTTTTGGTGCATTATGGATCAAAGGTATTTAAAAATACCCTAAAAAAATTTACCTTGCGGGATAAATAAACCAAGATATGCGCGATATTTTATATCAAGAGGTCCCCTCCTTGGACTTGGCCGATTTTACTTCCGGCAATGAGGAAAAGAAAGCTGCTTTTGTCGAGCAGTTGGGAGACGCCTACCAAAACATCGGCTTTGTCGCAATCAAAAACCACGGACTTTCCCAATCCCTTCAGGATAAGTTATATGCAGTCATACAGAAGTTTTTTAAGCTGCCAGACGATATTAAATCCAAATATGAATATCCAGAAATAGGTTATCAACGGGGATATACGGGAAAAGGTAAAGAGCATGCGAAAGGCAGAAATACCGGAGATTTGAAGGAATTTTATCATGTTGGACAGGATCTATCCCAAATTCCAGATACCGATTCCGTAAAATCCAGCTATCCGGCAAACGTGTGGCCGGAGGAAATCCCAGAATTCAGGGAAATATCCTTGCAAGTGTTTTCCGCTATTGAAAATGCCGGAAAAAACATGCTGAGAGCCATTGCTTTGCATTTGGATCTGTCGGAGGATTACTTTGAGCAAAAGGTTCTTTTTGGTAACTCTATCCTTCGTTCTATCCATTATTTCCCCATAGAAAATCCAGATACCGTACCCGCTGATGCGGTGAGGGCTGCGGAGCATGGTGACATCAATTTGATCACCCTCCTGATGGGTGCCAGTGCGGATGGACTCCAAGTACTCCGAAGAGATGGAGAATGGATTCCGATCACTGCCCTGCCTGACCAGCTTGTTGTTAATGTCGGCGATATGCTGGAGCGGCTTACGAACAACACACTAAAATCAACTATTCACCGGGTAGTCAATCCGCCCCGCGACAAAATGAACAGCAGCCGATATTCTATTCCCTTTTTCATGCACCCACGCTCAGAAATGGATTTATCTTGTTTAATAGGCTGTGTGGATGATGACAATCCTAAACAGTACGAGGATATCACTGCGGGGGAATTTCTTGACGAAAGACTTCGGGAATTGGGTTTGAAGAAATAGGATTTCAGTTCATAAATAACCCGGGGAAATTCCCCAAATTTAAAAACTGAAAAAATATGGCCCTATCAACCCATGGATGCAATGATCGATTGGATATCTGGTAAGCAATATCAGAATAACATTAACTTGTAAAAACCAAGCCTATGACGATTAGGAGAGTACGTTATTATATCTATCTCAAAGATGTATTGGTACTTTCCCTAACGGCATTTGGGGGACCGCAGGTTTTTTTGGCCATGGTTATCGACATGATGGTCAAACGGCGGGGCTTCATTACAGAAAAGGACCTACTGGAGTTAAACGCCCTTTGTCAGGTACTTCCGGGACCTACCTCGACCCAGACCATCTCTGCCATCGGGTACCGTATCGGGGGCCCTTTCCTTGCCTATCTTTCACTTTTAGTTTGGATTTTACCGGCGACGATCTTGATGATAGGCACGGCCATTCTTATAGAATACCTACAGGAAAACACCCCGGGTTCGCTTAATTTCGCCAAATTTATCCAACCCATGGCGATCGGCTACATCATCTATGCGGCACAGATTACTATCCGTAAAATGATTCATACCGCCGAAGCTGCGATCCTGATGATGATTGCGGCCTTTGTGGCTTTCTTTTACAATTCTCCATTTATCTTCCCAGTTATGCTTCTTGTAGGCGGACTTATTACCACCCACAACTATAAAAAGCAACCTATTATCGATGAAAAAATAGGCATAAAAATACAATGGAGAAATTTTATCCTTTGGGGAGGAGTATTGGTCGGAGCGGCAGTACTTGGACATTACACAAGGCTTTTACCAATTCGGCTTTTTGAAAATTTTTACAGAAACGGCAGTCTTATCTTCGGTGGAGGACAGGTCTTAGTCCCGTACTTGTTTACAGAATTTGTGGAATATAAAAAATACCTAAGTACGGAGGAATTCTTGACCGGTTATGCCATTTCCCAAAGCATCCCGGGTCCAACTTTTAGCATAAGTTCCTACATCGGTGCTTTATCCATGCGGGAATGGGGTATCCCGGGATTTATACTTGGAGGATCCATTGCCGCTGCCGGTATATTCCTTCCCGGCACATTCCTAATATTCTTTGTAATCCGGTTTTGGGACGAGCTAAAAAAGTACCGCCCAGTAAGGGCTGCCTTGGAAGGAATCAACGCAGTTAGCTGTGGGATGCTTATGGCTGCGGCCTATTTGCTGTTTGAGCCAATGGAAAGTAATCTTTTCAATATTTTGGCAATAATCGGCACTTACCTTTTGCTACAGTTCAGCCGCATACCATCCCCGTTAATCATAGTAATTGGTGTAGTGGCGGGTATCGGTTATCATTGGATAATCCGGCATATTGATTGGTTTTTTTAACTCGCATTTATCGCAAATCTAGCCATAAACCCTATCAATGATACGGAACAATAATTCAAGGTGTCATCAGGCGTATGAATAATAAAGATCTAAAGAACGGCATGGCACTATAAGTCCCAAATTAATTCAGAAATCAAAGTGGCGTAAGCCCTGATACCTTAATAGTACAGAATCGTGGTTAGGAAACGTAGGGGCGTAGCCCTGATATCTTATTAGAAACGAAATAGGTTCAGGAAACCGAGGGGCGTTAGCCCTGAAATCTTTTTGCTGCAACTACTGAACAATAATCCGTAAAAGCCTCGGACCTGCATCCTCTCAGACCGAAAATTAAATCACGAACCATAGGGACATTAGCCTGATTCCCTAATAGAAAAAAATTGTGGGTGGGAAACAGAGGGGCGTAGCCTGAAATCTTTCTACGGTGGATACAAAATAAAAAACCAAAAAAGCTTTATTCCTGAATTCGGAAGCCAGGGCTACGCCACTAGATTTTGTCACTTTAATATATTTGTGTGACTTTATAGAAAAATTTTCAACTTAAAAACATTTGTGAAATTAATCCCAAACACGTCTGTCTTTGGCACTCGTTATTGGCGGACTTAAGCGAAGTCGGCGATTGGCTGACTTACATCTGAATTTCCCTATCCGTTATCTGTTTGGTTCAAATTTCACAAATACCCCGCTTAAAGAAGTCAACGCCGTAAAAACAAAAAACATCAGACTGAATGCCACGGCGGTGTTTTTGTCAATGGCAACATATTCATAAGCATATACAAAAACTAGTTCCCTCGCCCCCACGCCGCCAATTGTCAAGGGCAATACAGAAACTACACTGGACACCAAAAAGACAAATAAATAAGCAATAAAATGGTCCGTCACCCCCAAGGCCAGCAGAATAAAATACGCACTGATAACCTGAAGAACCTGATTCAAAAATGAAAATCCTGTTGTCGGCAGGAGTGACCCAAGGAAGTCTTTGAAGAAAAGAATCATTACCAGATAGAAACCAGGAAGGATCAATATCAATCCAATAATTCCTATCCACGTTATGTTGATCGGCAAGGGCCAATCCACATGCATAAAAATTGCAAGGGCAAACATTAGAAAAAGCAAGACGGCGAGCCCGTTACCTCTATCCAATACAACTGCCCGAATTAGTTTTTTGGCTGAGATTTGATGGGTTTTGCGAAGCAAATACACCTTATACCCATCACCACCAATCCCGCCGGGAAGAAAAAGATTATAAAACATTCCGATTGCGTATAATCGCAGGTGCTCTTTGTCTTTTAAAAAAATACCTATATTCCTGAAATAGCCGTTTAACCGATAGGAACAAAATACTTTGGAAGCAACGTACAAAACCAAGGCCAATGCCAGCCAACCAAGATGGGAGTTTCGGATGACCCTCCAGGTGGTGTCGACTTCGATTTTGCTGAATACCAAATATAAGGCTCCTACAGTCAGAATGATTTTCAGTGCCAGCTTAAGGGCTTTGCTATTCACCTCGATGGATTTCTTTGATGCGGTATGTTTTTTTATTTTGGGACTCGTAATAGGTCCTCACAATGATTTCCGCCACAATGCCGGTAGTGATTAGTTGAATCCCTCCCAAAAGGAAAATAAAACCGACCAATAAAATAGGTCGACCCCAAATGTCCTCACCCATTATCTTTAGGATAAGCATATAAATATTAATTATCACACCGGCACCAAAGGCCAACAAACCTGCCGTACCGAAGATATGTATTGGGCGCTGAAAATATTTTTGGAAAAACAGCATCAAAATCAGGTCAGCAATCACTTTGAAGGTCCTGTTGATGCCATATTTTGAAACACCGTGAATACGGGGATGATGCTTGACATCCACCTCGGTCATCTTAGCACCCTCCTGCTTCGCCAGCACAGGAATGAAGCGGTGAAGCTCACCGTATAGACCTAGATTTTGCGCAATGTGGGCTTTGTAAACTCTGAGGCTACATCCATAATCTGACATATAAACCTTCGTAGTATTTCGTATCACCCAATTGGCGATTTTGCTGGGCACTTTGCGCAATACAAACCCATCCTGCCTGTTCGCCCGCCTTCCGGCCACAACATCCCAATTTTCCAGTTTTGCTTTTTCCAGCATCATGGGAATGTCAGAGGGATCATTCTGAAGGTCACCGTCCATGGTGGCGATAAATTCGCCTTTTGCATTGTCGATTCCAGCCGATAGGGCTGTAGTTTGTCCGTAGTTTTTGTTGAAAATTAGAACGCTGGTCCGATGGTTGGCATGTTGTCTGATTTCTTCCACAGTCAGGTCGGTAGAGCCGTCATCCACCAAAACAACCTCATAATTTAAATGTTGCAGCGAATCATAAATGGCTGCAAGCAAGGGTTGAATGTTTTTTTCTTCGTTGAAAACGGTAATGACTACTGACAGTTCCGGCGTTGGCATAAGAATAATTTGGCCAAAAATACGCCATTTTACCCCACTTGACAAATCCCTTACCGAAAGATTCAATTCCTCTGAATTTGGTTGCCCATTGAAAAGAAAGATAATTTCCCTATCTTCAAGTTTGTATTCAGGCCACCTGCCTTTACAATCCATTCAATCAAACCTTTTATAAACCATAAAAACTCCACCAAAATGAACTCAAACTCCAGAAGAGATGCATTAAAAAACATGGCCCTAGGTAGTGGCTTGGCGCTTATTGCCCCCACTACCTTGCTTGCCTGCTCCCAAAAGGGAAATCAGGAACAGCTGGCTGAAACCCAAGATGTCAAAAAAGACAAAATCGGGGTAGCCCTTGTTGGATTGGGCTACTACAGTACCGATTTGCTAGCCCCTGCATTACAGCATACCACCAACTGCTACCTGGCAGGCATCGTAACAGGCACTCCCTCCAAAGCCGATACCTGGAAAGAAAAATACTCCATTCCTGAAGAAAACGTATACAACTACGAGAACTTTGATTCCATAAAAGACAACCCGAATATCGATGCGATATATATTGTGCTCCCGCCATCCATGCATGAGGAGTATGTGATCCGGGCTGCAAACGCCGGCAAACATGTCTGGTGTGAAAAGCCAATGGCAGTTACAGAACAAGAATGCCAAAATATGATTGATGCCTGCAATAGAAACGGGGTTAAACTATCTATTGGTTATCGGCTTCACCATGAACCAAACACCCAGGAATACCGAAGTATTATTGATGAGAAAAAACTCGGAGAGATTAAAGGGCTTCAATGTGCCGCAGGCTATCAGGAAAACCGGACCGACCATTGGAAACAGAAAAAAGAAATGGGAGGCGGAGTCATCTATGATATGGGAGTGTACTCCATACAAGGTGCCAGATGTGGTTCTGGCATGGAGCCTATTGCCGTGGTTTCCGCCAAGACTACCTCTACCCGTCCAGACATCTACAAGGACGGTCTTGCTGATGTGGTAGAGGCGACTTTAGAATTTCCAGGAGGTGTGATGGCCGAAATCAAGACCTCCTTTGCAGAAAACATCAACTTCCTCACGGTTGACTGCGCAGATGGTAAGTTGGAAATGCAACCTTTTTCAGCCTATGCGGGAGTAAAAGGCAAAAGCCCTCTCGGCGAAATCAACCATCCTTACGAAGTTCCGATGCAGCAGGCCATGCAAATGGACAACGATGCTCTGGCAATCTTGGAAGATAAACCTGTCCTGGTTCCCGGGGAGGAAGGGTTGAGAGATATCCGAATTGTGGAAGCCATCCTGAAAAGTGCCGAAACTGGCGAAAGGGTAGCACTATAAATACCTTTAAACGAACAGGACATAAGTTCTGTTCGTTTTCATTATATCTTGGAAATTTCCAACTACCATGTCTTGGGAAAAAGAAATCAAAGCCTTTGCCTACCACCTAAAAATCGAGCGTTCACTGAGCCAAAATTCCATTTTGGCCTACACCCAAGATATTGAAAAACTTAGCAACTATCTAAAAAGGGCCTTTCCAGAACTAGCTCCCGAGGCGGTGGAATTCGGTCATTTGCGAAAATTTATCACTGACCTTTCCTCGCTGGAAATTTCCGAATTCACCCAGGCAAGGATTGTGTCTGGCATAAGGGCATTCTTTAAGTATCTGTTATATGAGGATAAAATATTTCAAAACCCAGCCCAACTATTGGAAGCTCCAAAGCTTACCCGAAAGCTTCCTGACACGTTGAGTTTTCCTGAAATTGAAAAACTACTGGAGACTATCTCACTAGGGAGCCCCGAAGGTCACCGCAACCGGGCCATGTTGGAGATTCTATACAGTAGCGGGCTAAGAGTATCTGAATTGATTAATCTGAAGATTAGTCATGTTTTTATGGAAATTGGCTTTCTTCGAGTCTTGGGAAAAGGGAATAAAGAACGTCTTGTTCCCATTGGTTCCGATGCGCTCAAGTACCTTCGACTTTATTTGGAACATGTCCGAAATCAACAGGTGATTGCTCCGGGTCACGAAGATATAGTTTTCTTGAACAGACGAGGTAAAAAACTATCCCGGGTGATGGTCTTTATAATTATAAAAAATCTTGCAACTGAAGCTGGAATCACTAAGAACATCAGTCCCCATACCTTCCGACACAGTTTTGCCACCCATCTTATCGAAGGGGGAGCGGACCTCAGGGCGGTGCAGGAAATGTTGGGACATGAGAGTATCACTACTACAGAGATCTATACCCACCTTGACCGGGATTACCTGCGGCAGGTGCTGACCGAATACCATCCTAGAAAGTAAAAACTTTTCCTTCAACATAAAGATTACCAAACGTATAAGGTGAATTATTAGGAGGTTAAGGTTTGCGGATTCTTTTTATTTTGAACAGTTATCTATTCATTTTTCATATTAAAAGCATAATTTAGCAGATCGAAATTTACCCCGCTCCCCGTGTATAAGTCCTTATTAAAACCCATATTATTTCGTCAGAACCCTGAAAAGGCACACGATTTCACTTTTTCTTGGATAAAGAGAACCTTTAATCTCCCTCTCCTAGGCGCCGCCATTCATTATAATTTCAAATTTGACGATCCGAGCCTCGTACAGGAAGTTTTCGGACTTACTTTCAAAAATCCGGTTGGATTGGCTGCTGGGTTCGACAAAGACGCGAAACTTATAGACGAAATGGCTAGTTTGGGTTTTGGTTTTATTGAGATAGGAACCCTTACCCCCAAACCTCAAATTGGAAACCCCCAGCCAAGACTTTTTAGGCTACCCCAAGACCAGGGCCTAATCAACCGCATGGGATTCAACAACGGGGGGGTTCTGGCAGCTGTGGAACGTTTGAAAAACCGAAAATCAACTGTTATAATTGGAGGAAATATCGGCAAAAACAAGGATACACCCAATGAAGAGGCCGTAGGAGATTACCTCTTTTGCCTAGAAGCTTTGCATCCTTATGTAGACTATTTCGTACTGAATGTTAGTTCCCCTAACACACCAAATCTTCGGGAACTGCAGGAAAAGGAACCGCTTAAAAAACTCCTCACCGCAGTAAAGGAAGCAAATGACGCTAAGGCTACTCCAAAGCCGATTCTTTTAAAGATAGCCCCCGATCTCACCGAGGGCCAGTTGGATGATATTGTTGATATTGTTTTGGAGACAGGTATTTCCGGAATCATCGCCACTAATACTACTTTGGATAGAGGTAATCTAGTTACTTCTGAACAGGAGGTTAGTGAAATAGGAGCTGGTGGCCTCAGTGGAAAACCTGTGAAAGACAAGAGCACTGGGGTAATCCGTTACTTGGCCAAAAAGTCCCAGAACAGCTTTCCCATTATCGGTGTCGGGGGAGTTTTCACCGTCAAAGACGCCATCGAAAAGTTGGAAGCTGGAGCCAGTTTGGTTCAGGTCTATACTGGAATGATTTATGAGGGTCCCAGTTTAGTAAAACGCCTGAATAAGGGTTTGGCCCGGTTTTACAGGGTTTGAGTTTTTCAATATTATCCAAAACACTTATCTTGACCGGACATTGCAATCGAAAAAGTAAAAATGGCTGCCAATACATATAAAAAGAGTACTTTCAAAAAAACCAGTAAAGCACCGGAAGCTCCAACAAGGCAGCGAAGGAAATTCTCGTTTGCTTTTTTAAAAGATAAGCGTTGGGGTCTTTCCTTTGGGATTTTCCTAATGATGGCTGCCGTCTTTCTCTTTTTGGCTTTTTTAAGCTACCTTTTTTCAGGTCAGGCAGATCAAAGTCTAGTAGTAGACCCTTCCGCAGGTCCATTGACAAAAAAGGCGAGTGAAGTTGAAAACTGGCTAGGTTATTCCGGCGCATTATTATCCCAATATTTTATCTTCCGATGGTTTGGGATTGGAGCCCTTTTTATTCCTCCTTTTCTGTTTATTATAGGATTCCGACTTTCATTTAAAAAATCCCTGGTCTCCATTACCCGGTTTAGCAGCTTTGCTGTTTTCTTCATGATCTGGCTGGGACTAATCCTCGGATATGTGGTGCTGCAACTTGACACCTTCCATTATCTGGGTTTCTTAAGCGGTGGGCTGGGCTACGAGCTTGCTGTCTTGGCAAGTAATTTCATTGGATGGGGGACCATAATCCTCATTTTCGCCTCGCTTTTTATCTTTGTAGTATTTTTCTTCAATATCGAGCAGCTAAGCTGGTTTTCAGAGAAATCCAATTCCGAGGATGAACTGGAGGACGAAACTTCACCATACCCACTTGATGAAGAATCCAGCAGAATATCCAACAAAAGTCGGGCAGTTATAGCTGATACGGAAGAGACTCTGGATGAAGAAGATAACGAAGAGGATGGTTCAAGTTGGCGTATCAATAACCCTCCAACAACCTCTAAAAAAGAAACTTCCGAACCGGAATTCACGATAGAAGACAATACTGTTGCCAGAGATGAAATCCCGAATGTTGCCATTCCAGATCGGAAAAGTTTTGAAGTTAGCACGGGTCCAGGAGAAGAAAAAACAGCGGATAAAGTTGAAAATTTAGATCCTTATGACCCGACCCTGGATCTTCCTCATTACAAATACCCCACTTTGGATCTTTTGAATGAATACGATCAGCAGCGGGTGACAGTTAGCAGGCAAGAACTGGAGGAAAACAAAAACAAAATCGTCGAAACGCTTGTCAATTTTAAAATCGGCATACAGGAAATAAAGGCCACGATCGGCCCTACCGTCACTTTATATGAGATTATTCCTGATCCAGGAGTTAAGATCAGCAAAATAAAGAATTTGGAAGATGATATTGCGCTTAGCCTTGCTGCTTTGGGCATTCGTATCATTGCCCCAATTCCCGGTAAGGGTACAATCGGCATTGAAGTTCCTAACAAAAACCGGGAGCTGGTAGCCGCACGTTCTGTGCTAGGAACGGAAAAGTTTATGCGTAGTGACAAGGACCTACCCGTGGCCTTGGGTAAAACAATTTCCAATGAAGTCTTTGTAATGGACCTGGCCAAAATGCCTCACCTCTTGATGGCGGGCGCAACAGGTCAGGGAAAGTCGGTGGGTCTCAATATGATTTTGGCTTCCCTGATCTACAAAAAGCACCCTTCACAGCTTAAATTGGTGTTGGTGGATCCAAAAAAAGTGGAACTAACCCTTTTCAACAAAATAGAAAGACATTTTCTAGCCAAGCTTCCCAATTCCGAAGAGGCGATCATCACGGACACCAAAAAAGTAATCTATACACTCAACTCTCTGTGTATAGAAATGGACAACAGGTATGACCTGCTAAAAGATGCCGGCTGTAGAAACTTAAAAGAATACAACGCAAAGTTTGTTGCCAGAAAGCTCAATCCTGAAAATGGCCATAAATTTATGCCATACATTGTTCTAGTGATAGATGAATTGGCCGACTTGATGATGACTGCCGGAAAGGAAATCGAGGCACCAATCGCCCGGCTTGCCCAGTTGGCAAGGGCAATTGGTATCCACTTAGTGGTAGCTACACAGCGTCCATCTGTCAACGTAATCACGGGGATAATCAAAGCCAACTTCCCTGCAAGGCTCTCCTTTCGGGTTACTTCTAAAATTGACAGCCGTACGATCTTGGATGCCGGCGGGGCAGAGCAGCTAATCGGAATGGGTGATATGCTTCTTTCTATGGGATCCGATGTAATTCGACTCCAATGCGCCTTTTTAGACACACCCGAGGTGGATGCTGTCTGTGATTGGATTGGTGAACAGCGGGGATATAGCGATGCGTATCTTTTACCGGAATTTGTAGGAGAAGAGGGTGACAGTGGAATTGGAGGTGTTGATCTGGCTGACCGGGATCCCCTGTTCGATGACGCTGCTAGGCTTATTGTCCGCCATCAACAGGGCAGTACTTCCTTAATCCAGAGAAAGCTAAAGTTAGGTTACAACCGATCAGGCAGGATAATTGATCAGCTGGAAGCCGCCGGAATCGTAGGGCCTTTTGAAGGAAGTAAGGCCCGGGAAGTTTTAATTCAAGACGAAACAAATTTGGAACAATTATTGAATAATCTCTAAAAAATTCAGTACACATACCATGATCTTAAAGAGAGTTTTGATAGCAACATTCCTTATAGTGGGAATAGATAGTATTTCCTTTGCACAAGCAGGACTGACCGCCCAGGCCATATTAACTGAAGTTAGTGACCGCTATAAGCAATTAGACGGATTCAAAGCTACCTTTGAATATACCTATTCGACCGATACCGAGGGCGTAATACAGACTAATACTGGCGAAGTTGCCGTCAAGGGTGACCGATATCGGTTGGTATTGGATGATCAGGAAATCTTCAATGACGGAAGTACAGTTTGGACCTATATCAAATCATCCCGATACGAAGAAGTTACCATCAACAGCGTTGATCCCGAAAGTGACGAACTTACCCCTTCCAATATTTATAACATCTACCAAAGGGGGTACAACTCTAAATTGAACGGCGAAAAGAAGATGGACGGTAAGACGGTGTACGAGATTATTCTAACCACGGATAAAAAATCAGCCCAGTTTAAAGAAATAAAACTTTTTGTCGAAAAAACACAAAAAGACCTTGTCGCTTGGGAAATTCAAGATGATGTAGGAGGTATTTTTCAGTATAAATTCAAAGAAGTCAAAAAAAATGAGCCAATTCTGGACAACTATTTTGTGTTCAATACGAGCGAGCATAAAAATATTGAAATTATAGACCTTAGATAATTAATCACTTTTTCCTGATTTGAGTATCCCATTGTTTTATGAACAGACAAGAATTGTTTTCTCTTATTAAGCAAAAGGAATCTTTTCTTTGTGTTGGTTTAGATCCATCACTTGACAAGATACCATCTCATTTGAAGAATGAGCCAGACCCTATATTTGCTTTTAATCGGGCAATTATCGATAGCACCGCTGATTATGCCGTAGCTTACAAACCCAATGTGGCTTTCTATGAGGCATTGGGAGCTAAAGGGTGGGAATCTTTGGAGAAAACACTTGCCTATATTCCGGAGGGCATATTTACCATAGCTGATGCAAAACGTGGAGATATTGGTAATACGTCAACACTATATGCCAAAGCTTTTTTTGAAAACTTATCCGCTGATGCCGTCACTGTAGCACCGTACATGGGCAAGGATAGTGTCACTCCATTTTTAGCATTCAAGGACAAATGGGTGATTTTATTGGCTCTGACTTCCAATGAGGGAAGTCATGATTTCCAGCTTTTTAGTAATGCTGATGGAAAGGAGTTATATAAGGAAGTTTTGGAAAATAGTCAACAGTGGGGATCATTGGATAACCTTATGTATGTGGTAGGTGCCACCCGTGGAGAAAAAATCTCGGAAGTTAGAACCATCGTACCGGAACACTTTCTCCTAGTTCCAGGTGTGGGGGCACAGGGAGGTAATCTGGAGGATGTGGCAAAATACGGTATGAATTCCAGCTGTGGTCTTTTGGTAAATTCATCGAGAGGTATAATATATGCGTCAAGCGACAGGAACTTTGCAGATGCTGCTGCCACTGAAGCGAAGAAACTTCAACTGGAAATGTCTCACCTGCTGTATAGGTATTTGAAATAAGCTATTTGCTGCCAACAGCTTGCAAATTCCCTAACGTGTAAATATTTCAGAAGTATCTTTTTTTTCTGCTTTTCTTTTTTTATTTTAATGGCTCACTTTTATCCCATTTTTTATGATAAGTTTTCAGGAAAATTTTCTGCATCTAGTCTGGAAATATCAGTACTACGACAAAAAGCAAGCTATCACCACCGAAGATCGACCACTGCAAGTGGTGAAAATTGGCTACCATAATCATCACGAAGGGCCAGATTTCAAAGAAGCTCATATTCGGCTGGATGAGATAGACCATATAGGCCATGTGGAAATTCATCTCAAATCGTCTGACTGGAATGCACACAACCATCAATCAGATCCAGCTTACAACACCGTTGTTCTACACGTAGTATGGGAACATGATCAGCTTATCCAACGCATGGACGGGACTGTAATTCCAACCTTGGAACTGAAAGGAAAGGTGTTTTTGGAAGTAGTGCGCAATTATGAGCGGTTAATTTCCTCATCAAGTCAAATCCTTTGTGGAAACGAGCTTTCGAATACATCAGAAATTCTAAAGTTTTCCATGCTTGAAAAGTCTCTGATAGAGCGCTTATACGAGAAAAGTAAACTTGTGCTGCAACTGTTGGAGGGAAACAACCAAGATTGGGAGGAGACCGCATATCAGTGGCTTTTTTATAGTCTTGGATTTAAAGTAAATAGCCAAGTCATGCTAAAGCTGGCTAAAAGCCTGCCCTATCGACTGCTCAAAAAGCATGGAAACCAGCGGATCTCACAGGAAAGCCTAATTTTTGGTCAAGCAGGCTTTTTGGATAAACTCATTCATGGCCTTTTTGAACCTACTTCATCAGAACCGTACGTGAAACAGCTTCTGGATGAGTACCTGTTTTTTGAAAAAAAATATCAGTTGAAACCTCAAATTTATCTCTCCGAATGGAAGTTCATGGGGGTAAGACCCTCAAATTATCCCACGATACGTTTATCTCAGGCGGCTGCAATACTTGCGAAAAGTCCCAACTTTCTTTCCTCCGTACTCTATGATATGAACTCCAGGGAACAATTTAATAAATTTTTTGAAGTGAAGGTAAGTCCGTACTGGCACCGCCATTACCAGTTTGGCAAGCCATCGGAGAAGTTTTCGAATAGGAAGGTCAGTACAGGAACATTGGATCTATTGGGCATCAATTATGTAATACCAATATGGTATGCTTATGGTACGTTTATAGACTCCATGGTGTGGCAGGAAAAGTGCTTTGATTTCCTGCAGCAAATCCCCCCTGAGTCAAACAACATTCTCGGCAAATTTGAGGCTGTAGATTGGAAACCAGCCCAAGCATTCGAAAGTCAGGCCATGATCGGCCTTTTTAACAATTATTGCAAGCCCCGAAAATGTCTTACGTGTAAAATAGGGCAAAACCTCCTGCGGCCGAGTTCGCGATGAATATTGCATTCACGGGTATTTTGCGTAATTTTGCAACCTAATTACGAATAAATGGAAAAACCGGTAATCATCCTAGGAGCGAAAGGCATCGCCCACCCAGCGCTTGAAATCTTTAACAGTCATAATGTCATTGTTTATGGCTTACTGGATGATGACCAAACGCTGCACCAGAAGGAAATCAACCACGTAGTGGTATTGGGAAGTACGGAAGATGAGGGATTTCTGAAATTAATCGGTAAAAAATGTGAGGCTTTCGTAGCCGTTGATGATCCCACCTACCGCAAATATTTGGTAGAAATGCTGAATGACCGCCGTAAAATTCAACCTATTAATGCCGTTCACAGTACAGCCTACCTATCTACAGATGCGGCAATAGGGCATGGAAACTTCATCAATGCGAACGTATCCATTGGCGCCGGTGCAAGTGTGGGTAATCACGGGATTTTCCATAGCAGCGCTATTCTGGAGCATTTGGTCGAGGTTGGGGATTATGTTCAGATAGGCGCGGGTGCCATAATTAATTCAGGAGTTAAAATTGGCGAAGGTGCCTTCATTGGATCAGGTGCAAACATTGTATCTGGAGTGAGTATTGGGAAAAATGCACGAATTGGAGCAGGTTCTCTAGTGATAAGTGATGTAGAGAAAAACACCACTGTCTTTGGAAATCCCGCCCAAGTTATAAATAAATAAGTTTACGCAGTATAAATCGATTCACCAAACACCCTGCTTGAAACAGGGCTTACGTCATGGAAAACGAAAAATACCAAATCTTGCTGTACTACTGTTATGCGGCAATTGAAGACCCCGAGGCTTATCGGGAAGAGCATCACCTTTTTTGTATCGAAAACAATATCCGTGGAAGGATTATAGTATCGTCCGAAGGACTAAACGGCACGGTTTCCGGTCTCGTTGAAGACTGCGAAAGATACATGGCCTATGTGAAAAGTGATGCCAGGTTCGAAGATACCGAATTTAAAATCGACACTCACCATACCCATGCATTCGCCAAAATAAATGTACGGGCTAAAGAAGAAATTGTCCATTCTGGCCTTCGCCATATCAACCCTAGAGAAAAAACAGGTAAACATCTCGAGCCTTCTGCATTTAAGGCCCTTAAAGATCAAGATGATGTGGTTATTCTAGATGTAAGATCCGACTATGAGCACAAACTGGGTCATTTCAAAAATGCGCTGAGGTTAGACATTGAAAATTTCAGGGATTTCCCAGATAAGGTGAAAGAGCTCGATCACCTGAGGGACAAAAAGGTTTTAACCTATTGCACCGGGGGCATCAAATGCGAGAAAGCGTCAGCTTTTTTGCTGGATCAGGGATTCAAAGACGTATATCAACTTCACGGGGGTATTATCAAATACGGGCTGGAAGCCGGAGGAGAAGACTTCGAGGGCAAATGCTATGTGTTCGACAACCGTGTGGCCATTGATGTAAATCAGATTAACCCAACGGTGGTTTCCGAATGTTACATCTGCGGTACAAAATCTGACCGTATGGTTAACTGTGCCAATTCAGAATGCAACATTCACGTTCCCATTTGCGGTTCCTGTGGTTGGGAATTTGAAGGGGCTTGCTCAGATGAATGTAAAGGACATCCTGAAAAGCGCCCCTATGACGGCACCGGGTACTATCAAAAGAATAGCAACGGATATAATCCCTATAAAGGGTTTTACAGAAAGTCTGATCAAGCTAAACCCGACCCAGTCCGATATGAGTCAAGTGATTCCTGAGTCCGAACTGATAATAAACCCCGATGGAAGTATCTACCACCTCAATTTAAAGCCGGAGCATTTGGCTGGCTCTATCCTTGCTGTTGGGGACCCCGATAGAGTAGCAAAAATTTCAAAGCATTTTGATAAAATTGAATACCAAGGCGGAAAAAGAGAATTCATAACCCATACCGGTACTTTCAGAGGCAAAAGAATCAGTGTGATCAGCACAGGTATGGGAACCGACAATATTGAAATTTTCATGACCGAACTTGATGCTTTGGTCAATGTCGACCTTGAAACTAGAATACCAAAAAAAACGCATACCGTTTTGGAAATAGTCCGTGTAGGCACTTCCGGAAGTATGCAAGAAGATATCCCTATAGATTCACTTTTGGCTTCCACTCATGCCGTAGGGTTGGATAGCCTAATGACTTTTTACTCCTTAGACCATACTTTATTCGAAACCAATCTGATGGAACAGGTGAGGAACGAACTGAAGCTCCCATTTACACCATATTGTGTAACCGGTTCCGCTCGATTAATAAAAAAGTTGGGGAAAGAGTTAATGTCCGGTATCACAGTTACCTGTCCTGGTTTTTTCGCTCCACAGGGCCGAAAGGTACGCCTTGAACCTGCCATTCCCGGAATTATCCATACTTTAAGCAGTATTCAGGCAGATGGAAACCGCCTTTCCAATTTTGAAATGGAAACAGCCGGGTATTATGCGATGGGTCGGTTGTTGGGACATGAGGTTCTTAGCCTTAATGCCATTATAGGGAATCGAATTTCCCAAACTTTTTCAAAAAATCCCGATTTGATTGTGGAAAATTTAATTCTTCACGCATTAAATAATTTTTAAAACCCAAGATCAACCTTTCTTTTTCCTTATTCACCATTCATCCAATGTCTGTTTAGCTCACATAAAAACCGAATGGTTTAGGCAGTTAGGTATATTAATTGTATATACATATACCGTGAAACATTTTGATAATGAGCCAGTTTTATCATAAACTATATCATTTTAGATTTGATAGTGTCCTTTTATAGGATATTATTTTGAATGATTGGGATACTTCTACATCTCCACCGTTTAGAAAAACCCATTTGCTCATTGAATAGTAATTTTGATTTGAACCAACGTATGAAACATCTATCAACCATTCTGATTTTACTTTTTGTCACCGCTCAGGGATTTGCCCAAGACGTCAGTATCAAGGGTAAGGTGAAAGAAAGAGGTAGTGAAAAGACACTAGAATTTGCCAATGTAGCCCTGCTTTCAATAAGTGATTCCTCCGTAGTAGGAGGTGGCATGACCGGATTAGATGGAGGTTTTGATTTCATCGCACAGCCCGGAAAATACATTTTAAGGGTAGGATTTATAGGCTATGAAAGTTATTTCAGAGACCTTGACTTGGGTGATCGCAGAAATTTAAATTTGGGAACAATAGCTTTAGCATTGGATGCGGCCAATCTTCAGGAAGTCGTAGTGGAGGGAGTAACCTCCATCTTTGAATCGGACATAGACAAACGAAGATATGATGTGGAAAATAGCGTCGTAGCGGAAGGGGCCACAGCAAGTGAATTGCTCGAAACACTTCCATCCATTCAGATGGATGATGAAGGGGGAATTACCATGCGTGGAAGCGGGGAAATACTTATTTACATTAATGGTAGACCATCCAACCTATCCGGGGATGATGCGGAATCGATTCTATCCCAGTTTCCGGCAAATAGTATTAAAAGTGTAGAACTGATAACGAATCCTTCTTCCCGCTACGACGCTGCAGGAGTTGGTGGCATTATCAATATTATTTTGAAGAAAAACGAGAAAACAGGTTTTAATGGCCAGGCAAATGTCTCTGTGGGTACTAGAGACAAATATAATGCGGGTGTAAATTTAAATTACGGTGCGGGAAAAGTCAATTATTACGCATCTTATAATTACCAGAATAGAAGACTTTTTCGGGAATCAGATGTTTTCAGAGAAAACCGAATTGGTAATTCTTCCCCATTTTTGGATCAGGATTCTTATGGAGAACGGACAGATATAACCCATCTAATTCGTGGTGGCTTTGACTATAACATCACGGAAAATCAAACTTTCGGCTTTTACGCGCAAGGTAATTTTAGGGACAGAGAAGGGTTCACCGATCTCAACCAGCGAAGTCTTGATTCGTTCAGAAACCAAGACAGTTTATATGTAAGAAATCAAAATGATACCAGGGAAAGTTTCAATGCGGAAACGGGGTTAAATTACAATTGGGAAATAGATACCTTAGGTCAACAATTATTTACGTCCCTTTCCTACTCAAGAGATGAAAGAACCCAATTGGAGAATTATGAGCAGTTCTTTTTTAACGAAGCAAATGAAGCGGTTCCCGATAACAATTTAATTCAACTGAATACAGTCCCACAGACAAGTGATATGTACGTTTTTCAATTGGATTATACAAAACCATTTGCGAACGGAGGCAGCTTGGAAAGCGGCTTGAAAGGGACCTATTCGATATGGGACAGAAGTCAGGAATTTTCCCAGGGTGATTTAGGTAATAATTTTAATCCGGTTCCCATCGATTCCATAAGTGATAACTTTATTTTTAAAGAAGATGTCTATGCTGCTTATATGAGCTATAGAAACCGAGTCGGGAAAATTGGCTACCAGGGCGGATTACGAGCGGAATATACCGAAACAATTGGCCAATTGGCGAGTAATGACAATCCTGTCATAAATAACTACTTCAACCTTTTTCCCAGTATGTATTTATCCTATGATTTGGGGGTGGAACATGAGTTCACCGCCAACTATAGCCGAAGGATATCAAGACCTAATATGTGGTCCCTATCACCCTTATATCGCGTAAGAGACCTCTTAAATTTGAGTGTGGGAAACCCATTCCTCCAGCCGGAGTTTACTGACAGCTACGAAGTAGGATATATGAAAGGTTGGGAAAGATTTCTTTTTAACGCAACCGTATACCATCGGGCGTCTACCAACGTGCATACCCGTGTAATCCGGCTTGCAGAAAACAACGTAGCTATTCAAACCAGGGAAAATGCGGCAAGGAGAAACAGCACCGGACTAGAACTTATCAACCAAGTACAGGTCAACAACTGGTGGGATGCCACAGTCTCAGGAAATTTCTTTTACTCTGAAATCATTGGAGACAATATCGAAGAAGGATTCAACAACAGCAATTACAGTTGGACTGTTAGCCTCTTGTCAAACATGGCCATACCCAACTTATTTACCTTTCAGGTACAGGGTAACTATAGGGGGCCAATAGTTTTTCCCCAAGGTGAGATCGAACCCTTCTGGGGGATCAATGCTGGTATCAGAAAAAACATCATGAATGACAATGCCACGATAAGCTTGAATGTCAGTGATATTTTCAACACCCGGATATTTCGGATCAGAAACGAGGATACCCGTTTTGTACAGGACCGAGTATTTAATCGGGAAACCAGAATAGGTACAATCGCTTTTACTTACCGGTTTGGCGGGTTTACTGACAGAAATAATGGCCGAAATGATGGTGATGATATGGATTTTGATGACGACGGGGATTAATTATCCAATACCATCCAATTCACTTAGTTCCAACCAACGCAACTCAAGCGCTTCGATGTCCGCATCAAGCGCTTGAATTTTTAAGGACCATTCGGTCAGTTTTTCATGATTGTCTGTGCCTGCATTAATCTTGGAAACCAGTGATTCCTTTTCACTAGCCAGCTTGGAAAGCTTTCTATTCAAGTCTTCAAACTCTTGTTTTTCTTTGAACGAAGCTTTAGTTTTTATAGCTGGGTCCGACAAATCAACCTCTTCCTTAGGCTTGGGAGTTGGCGTGGGTTTCAACTCTTTTTCAGTCGATTTTTGGGTTTTTTCCCATTCCCGTAGATCAGTATAGTTTCCCGGAAAATCTTTGATTTGACCGTTTCCTTCAAAAACAAAAAGATGCTCCACCAATCTATCCATAAAATATCGGTCGTGGGATACAATGATTAGACAGCCAGGAAATACATCTAGAAACTCTTCCAGCGTATTCAGAGTAACAATATCCAAATCATTGGTTGGCTCATCCAGGATCAGAAAATTCGGGCTTTTTATCAAAACCATTAAGAGCTGAAGCCTTCTCCTTTCTCCACCACTTAATTTGGCTACTGGCGTATGTTGTTGTTTTGGAGGAAATCCAAACTGCGTCAAGAATTGACTGACTGTAAGGACAGTTCCACCGGCGACGGTAACTACTTCTGCAACGTCTTTGACAATGTCGATAAGCTTTTTTGTCTCATCGAACCCGCTTTCTTCCTGTCTGTAATATCCAAAAGCGGTAGTCGACCCAGCTACCACTGTTCCCTTGTCTGGTTCTAGTTCGCCTGTAATCATTTTAAGAAGCGTTGTTTTTCCAGCTCCGTTAGGCCCTACAATCCCGATTTTATCCCCTTTTTTAAACGTATATGAGAAATTCTTGACCAGTTCCTTATCGTCAAAAGCTTTATAGAGACCGTCTATTTCTATTATTTTGTTACCAAGCCGTTGAGTTTTAACTTCCAGGGTTATTTCCCTTTCTTCTTTCTTCTTTAAGGCTTTATCCTTTGTATCCTCAAAGGCTTCTACCCTATATTTTGCTTTTGTTCCCCTTGCTTTAGGTTGCCGCCTAATCCAGTCTAGCTCTTTTTTATAAAGGCTTTTGGCCTTGTCCTGTTCCGTAGCTTCTATAATTTTCCGCTCAGCTTTCTTCTCCAAAAAATACCCATAATTTCCCTGATAGCGGAAGATCTGGCAATCGTCCAATTCTATAATTTGGTTGGTAACCTTCTCTAGAAAATACCTGTCGTGGGTGACCATTAGTAATGAAAGGTTTGCTTTAGATAAATAGTCCTCCAACCATTCTATTGTTTCCAAGTCCAAATGATTGGTAGGTTCATCCAATAACATCAAATCGGGTTTTTCGAGAATTGCCTTAGCCAACGCCACCCTTTTACGTTGGCCACCACTCAGTTCTCCAACTGGTATGCTTGTATCGTCCAGTCCAAGTCTTCCCATCACCTCGTTGACCTGATACTCAAAATCCCAGGCCTGAAGCTGATCCATTCTCTCAAAAACTTGCTGAAGCAAGTTTCCATTATCCTTACCCTGCTGGGAATCCAACATAGCCTTTTGGTATTCTTTAATTACCTGAAGGGTTTCATTGGTTGAATCTTCAAAAATCGTTTGGAAAATAGACAGATGTCCTTCAAAAACTGGATTTTGATGAACATACGTGATTTTGACCGCCTGGTTGATGGCAACTTTTCCCTCATCGGGAACCTCCAATCCCATGATAATTTTCATCAAGGTAGATTTTCCAGCACCATTGATGCCCACTAAAGCAACTTTCTGGCCTTGATCTATACCAAAGGAAATTTTTTCAAAAAGTTTTCGCTCCCCAAAGGATTTACTGAGGTTTTCTACGGATAAGTAATTCATGCCGCAAAATTACCAAAACTTTATCAGGAATCAGTCATATAAAAAAAAGCAACTGCAAAAAATGTATCCCAATATAAAAGTGTTACTATTAGATAATAAATTAAGGGAAGAAACTATTTCATCAATGCATTAATTGCATTGGCTAATGATTGAATTGCTTCTTTAACATGTTTCATGGACTCTTTAAATTTAGGCTCCATTTTTTCTTTCTTGCCCTTATATTTTTCTTCAAAGTTTGATTTCTTCTCTTCAAATTCTTTTTCGAGTTTTTCCTTTTCAATCTTTAACTGCTGTATTTTCTTTTCGATATCATCCCTCAATTCAACGGAAGCCTCAGCTCCAGTTTCTATCAGCTCTTCAATTTTGCTCCCAATATCCTGCAAAATCTTTTCAATATCATCGAATGCGTTGGCCTTTTTAGTCATGGTGAAATTTGTATAATAGAATATGTAATATAGAAAAAATACCTTACAATTTGAACAAGCTTTTAGAAAGATCCGAATATCAGGATGTATAATTTACTAATGGTAAATTAAAAATAGCAAAAATCATGAAGATCCGTTCATCCAGGGGAAAAATAGAACCTGTATAGCATGCGATATAAACGCAAAAAAGCCCCGAACGTAAGTTCGGGGCTTGTGATAGGTAAGGCGGCGACCTACTCTCCCGGGTGTAACCCCAG
>NZ_VOLC01000007.1 GCF_009797935.1 Lunatibacter salilacus | reverse complement strand
CTCCATCCGGCTGAACATCCCATAAGGTATCCGGCCGAAAAAAGACTTGGAACACGGTTGCCGCCTGAATGCAGTAGAACGTGATTCAGCTTGGAGACGGCGGGCATTTGGAAACGTTCGCTTCCAACCTACTCCTAACTTCTTAAAGATAGTGAGCTTTATATTTACTCTAAACCGCCCGATGTATCCAAGGTGATGTTGTAGTGCGTTTTCATTCTTTATTTTGCTCAATTTTTGCTGTTTTAATATATTCCTCGTCAAGATAATTTAGATGTACGATGTCTCTATATTTTCCAACTGTAAATGCAGTGAAAATGTATTGCTTTTCATTTTTCGATGTAGTTGTTTGTCCCATAGTTCCGGGATTGAAAACCGCTAATCTATCTCTTGAAGGTTCTGATGGGTTAAGATTCGTAGTATGATTTTCATTGAAATCTCGAACATCTAATACATCAATTTTTTCTCGGCTTCCATCATTTTTAATAAAGTAAAAGTCTTGATTCAAGAGTCCTTGATTTTCACTGAATTTTGTAAAAAGAACTCCGTTGTTAGGAATCCTATAAATTCTACGAAATCCTTCATATTCCTTTTCCTTTCCATCTTTTTGGTCAAATACCACATAAACAACTCCACGAAAGTCTTCTGGAATTAAAAACCTTTCTGGAATAGCGATAGCGTTAATAAAAGCAAAAACCACAAATCCAATAGGAAGTCCAATTACCAATGCTTGATACTTCCAGTTTTTCTTTGATAGAAGACTTAAAATTATTCCAACTCCCATCAAGCCAAAACCAAATAGCATTAGCCAAAATGTCAAAAAGAAAAAAATTCCGATAGCAAATAACACTATTGAAATTCCTAATAAGGTATTTGATTGTGATTTTGTCATTCTTTCAATGCACTACAACTTCTTTCTTGGTCTGGGTTTTCCAGACTCTATATCTAATATTGGCTACCTTGGTCTGGTTTTTACTCCTTTTATTTTAATTCGGCTCTTGCGAGTAATTACAAATCCGGTCACTTTGTTTTACATCTTTAAAAAGCAGCAACCCTCTAAAACTACCTTACTCGTTTTTAAAGATAGGCCTTTCTTTTTTGAGAAAAAATACCCTAATCGCGGTATTTTTAATTACAGATACATTTATTGTTTTAGAGGATATTTAGATAACCTAATGTCGTTTTGTTTAATCTCGAAAAAAGAATACATTAAATGGGTATAGTTTTATCAGAAGTCCACAAATGGGTTGTTTATTAAAGGAAAAATAATTCCGAAATTCTTCGGAAGGATATCGCCTATTATCCAATACTCAAAAACTTATTCTCTTTCAGCGATTTTGTCACCTCAGGAATGCCTTTACCGTTTTTCTTCTCAATTCAAACACGAAACAAACGGTTTCCTCAAATATCCTTTCTTCGATAAACTCAAACCCAAGCCGCTTATAAAACCGGTGTGCTTTGACATTTGATTTTAAGGGGTCAATAAGAATTCCATCAACAGCGGGGTCTTGAAAACATCTTTCAATAGCAAGTTCCATAATCCTTGTGCCATAGCCTTTGTTTAGATTGTTTTCCTCCCCCAGCCAAATATCGATTGCCCTTTTGCTTGGCTCCACATCTCCCCAATAATGGGTTTCTTCCAGAAATGGATCGATGATCTGTAAAAATCCGATTGGCTCCCCATCCAATTCAGCCACCAACTGTTCCCTCCATGCCGGGTTTCTGCGTAGCTCTTCTTCCCAATTCCAATCATCATCAGGATCACAATCAATGACGTGTTGTTTTGTTTCCCAGTATTCAACCAATTCTAGGTCATTTAAGGTAGCTGGCCTTAGTGTTATCATGGCGTAGGTAAGATTTCTACTAAATTAGATAAACAACGATTAATTCAATTTACTTTAATTGGTTTACCTCTATGTCAATTTTTGAAAAGAACCACAGAGGTAACACGGAAGACACAGAGAATTTTCAAAAAAAAAACCACTATTTAAGTTATGCCGCTAACTCAATTCCTGTTTTTTTTATTTCATTGACCAATGGATTTCCTGAATTAAAATCCTCCTTGGAAATTGGATCGATCCTTGAGTCAATTTTTGCTGCCAACAACATTAACTGAACTTGTATGTCAAATCGTATTGAATCATCTAAAGTTTTAAAAATCACTGCTAAATCAATATCACTATCTTCTGTTGATTTCCCTGTTGCGTATGAACCGAATAAATAAACCCGCTCGATATCCGGGAATTTCTCGTTAATCAAGTCAAGATATGTAGTTACTGCGAAATCAATACTTTTATCCATTGAATCAAATGTACAAAAAATCCAAGAAAAGTTGGGTGTCAAATTATGGAATGCACTTTTTCTATTAGGCACCAGAGATCCCGCGCCGTTGGCGCTGGGGGGCTATTGATTTATTTATACCTAGGGCTTCACCCCTGATTTTGCACCTTTGGTGCTAGGCTTTAAAAAAGCGCGACGGCGCGTTGATCATTAACTTGGCCCTGTAGGTCGAAGGAAATATAGGTACACCAGTGCCAAAGATGCGGGATAAAAACCACAACTATCGTTCAAAATATTTACCGTGTATTTTCTCCTTTTAATCCCCTAATATTTCCCGAAGAGATTCTAGATACGCCGCATTATAAGTCATCCCATTATGTCCTTCACCTTTCAGGGTAACCAATGTGTCTGACGCTTTTAGTAGCGGTTTCAGTTTTAAAGACTGTTCGTATGGAATGACCTCGTCATTTGTGCCATGGAAAATCACAATCGGCATCGTACAATCCGGAATGTATCTGTTGTTCTCAAACCTATACTTAAGTAGGAATTCCGGAAAAATTGGAAACATATTCTTCATCATATCAACTAAGCTGTAAAATGGAGCTTGGAGTATAAGGAGTTTGGGATTGTTCGCAGAAGCCAGCTTGCTTGCTGGTCCGGTTCCCACTGAATATCCCAGGATAATAATATCTTCCTCATTGTATAACTTCTTAATGTAATCGTATGCGATTTGAACGTCAGAAAATAACTGGTCTTCGCCCGTAATCCGGCCATCACTTTTTCCGTAGCCCCTGTAATCCAGAATAAACGTATCATAACCAAAATTGTCATAGGTTTCCCCGACTCTTCCCCAAGCTTCCAAGGATCCGGCGTTACCATGAAGGTAAAATATCAAGCCTTTGGAATTGACACTTTTAAAGAGGAGAGCATGGAGATTTACGTCTTCTTCGACTGGAATATTAACTTCTTTAAAATCCCCATCGAATTCAAATTCATAATCCGCATCCAACTTTCCAGGAAAGAATAATAACTTCTCTTGGAGCACATACGCAAGTAGGCATAATAGGATGTATAAGCCTGAAATAATTAGCAGAATTTGAAAGGTACTCTTCATGGTATTTCGACTTATAGATACTTTTTATCTGAAATCATTTCCTGATAGTTATCGGTAAAGATCTTTTTATTTATTTTGATAAATTCACTGAGTTGATTGGCCAAGAGAAAAACAGCTTCTTTGTCGGCAATAGTTGCATTTCGAAAACTCAGTTTTTGGTCCATATAAGCATATTTGTTTATCATTGTCCGAAGGAATCTCTTTGACAAGCGCCTCTAATTTATGATTATATTCATAAATCTCCTCCTCGTATTCGTTGATTCTTCTTAAATGGTTTGGTAGATGGTTTCTTAATGCCGGAGGAAGACGTAACCAACATCCTGAAAAACAACGGCAAGCTGGGGTGAGTTTGTGGTGACAAATCTGTCAGGGCAACGCCACACTGTTTACCGTATCCAATTCGATTTTAGATTTTACTTTCACTAATAGAGGCCTTATATTTTCCAGCGCTGATTTACATGCCGTACTTTTTATCTGACCAATTTATAATCATTTATTAATAGTCCCGGCGAAAGATTTAACCTTTTTGTAAGATTTCTAATCATATCTACTGTTAACTTCCTTTTGCGGTTTAAAACCTCAGAAACCCTACTCTTACCACCAATTGCATCCACTAAATCTATTTGCTTCAGTTTCATTTCTTCCATCCTAATCTTGATGGCTTCTATTGGGTCCGGTGCTTCAATCGGGTAATTTTTCTTTTCGTATTCATCAACTACCAATCCAAGAACATCCGCTTCATCACTTTCGGGAGTTCCAATTGCAGCATCGAAGATAACTTCCAGTCTTTTTAAAGCAATTTTATAATCCTCCGCTGTTTTTATAGGTTTTATGGTCATTTCCTTATGGTTATAATTTATATGGTATTTGCGTCAATTTTATCGTACTCATCATGAGTCCCGATAAAACGTATAAAGATCCATTGTTTTTCAAAATTTATTTTAGCTACTAGTCTGTACGAGTTACCTTTTATATTAAATACAATTCTGCTATCTTTTAAAATACTGGCATTTGCGTAGGCTTCTTTAACATCATTCGGAGTATTCCAATCTGCATTTATCGCCGTATCATACCAGGTCTTTAGATATTGCTCTGCATCAGTATGTTTCTCCCAATATTCTCTTAGTGTACTTTTCGAAAATATTCTTTCCATGTATTCGTAAATATTCTGTAAATATAAGGTAAAATTCTCATTTTGGGAACCCATTTTTTAAGCTGCGATTATGCACATTTCTTTGATGGTTTGCTAGTTTACGAAAACTTTTTAATTTTGCAGTATGCGAATGACTGTAATGTTATAAATTCTCTTTTCTGGCTTAGTTCTTAAGCAATACGCTATTTTCTTTACCTAGCGTACCTTTTCTATTATTCGATAGTCTATTAACAATCTTCACCAGGTCGATTGGGCAGCAGATTTCTGATGCCCAAATACTGGTTTATAAATCAAAAACATCATGTCGGAAATCCTAAGTAAAAATGAAATTGAGCAGTTTATTCTTGACGGCTTTGTGCGCATTGATAATGCGTTTTCTCAGGAGGTCGCGGGTGCGGCTTTGGATATTCTATGGGAGGATCTACCTTGTGACAGATCAGATCCGACTACTTGGACGGAACCTGTTATCCGTTTGGGAATGTATACGGATCAACCTTTTATTGATTCCATCAGCACGCCGAAGCTTCATAATGCTTTCAATCAGTTGGTTGGAGTAGATAAATGGTTTCCTTGCCGGAGTGTGGGAACATTTCCTGTCCGTTTTCCCTCTAGTCAGGTCCCGATTGATACCGGGAAACATGTAGATGCAAGTTTTCCGGGAACCGATCCGGGTAATTATATGGAATGGCGTGTCAATATAAAGTCAAAAGGGCGGGCATTATTGATGTTGGTTTTATATTCTGATGTCAGCGATGCCGATGCACCAACGGTCATTTATAAAGGTTCTCATCTTGATGTTGCTAGGGTTTTGTCTAAAGAAGATGATTGGGGTCTTTCTTTTATGACCCTTGCAAACAAGTTAGAGTTATTACCCAAAAGGGAAGAGGTTTACGCAACTGGCAAGGCGGGAACTGTATACCTATGCCATCCCTTTCTGGTTCATTCAGCACAAGCCCACAGGGGAAATATTCCCAAGTTTATGGCACAACCGCCTTTGTTGTTAAAGCGGGAATTGTCTATTGGGGATTCTGATGTCGATCATTCGCCCGTTGAAAGGGCTATTCGTTTAGCGTTAAAAAAGCAGGAAAGAGGCGGACACTACAAGAGGCTGTTTTTTGACAGCCTCTTTTTTTAGAAATTATATTCAATATGAAGTCCTGGTTCTCCCCATTTGAGATGAATTTAAATAGTAAGTGTGGCATTTTTGGCTGGTTGTCTGTGTGTCGTCGTATAATGGATGTTACGGAAACGGGTTTTTAAGACTTTTAGAGATTAGGTGGGAGACTAACCCTAGATTCTCCTTTTATGAGTTATTTACCAGTTCTTTATATTTCAAATTGATAATCTTGATCCGTTTTGACCAGATTTGCCAAAGCAAATAAGCCTGTGTAGAAACCAGCAGTAACAGAAATGCGAAACTCCAATAGTGTCGAATTTCAAAGACATCCATTGCGGATAGAAAGTATCCAAAAAGAATTAGAATTGCAAGAATCCTCGCTGAAATAGATAGATAGGCATATCTTCGAAGTTTAAGCAGATAGTTGCTGAGTGACTCTAAAATATTTATGCCGTTAATCGGATTGTTGGTGACCTGGTATCCCAGTAGATTGTGGATTAGCAAGAGGCAAATTGCTACTACAAGAAGACCATTCCATATTCCCGATCTAAGGTGACCATCAAAGAAATCATAGTAGACTGCCAGAAAAGCGGACCAAGCAATACTTTCTATGATTAATTGAGTTTTGATTCTTTTCAAGACCTTATGTTTGTTGACGCCTAACAGGCCAACCAGTGTTTCTTTGCTGATCTGCTCGTCCGCAAAAGAAGCGTTACTCCATTTTAATTCGTCTAAATTCATAACTTTAAATTTAACAGTTCTTTGATTTTTTCTTTTATCCTATTGAGTCTTACACCCACATAATTTTCATTAATACCAATGATTTCGCTGATTTCCTGATAGCTTAAGTCATCGAGATAGAGTGCCACGATGGCCCGGTCCGCATCATTCAACTGTCTTATAGCCCAAAGTAGCTGATCCCTTTGGTCATGATCAACATCATTTGATTTGTCCACAAAGTCTTGTTGATCTTGCAGTGCTGAAAAGGCGAGTTTCTGCTGTCTGAAGGTAGCGATGGCGGTATTTAGGCCAATGCGGTACATCCATGTGGTGATCTTTGATTTTCCCTGAAATTTTGGATAGGCTTTCCAAAGCTGATAAACGATATCCTGAAACAGATCCTCACGCTCTTCTCTAGTATCCCGGTATATGTGGCATATTTTGTGAATAAGTGCCTGATGGCGAATTATCTCTTCCTGAAATTTTTCTTTCATATGCCCGTATTCTATTTTTCAAATGAGTTGAGAAAATGGGGAAAAACTTACAGTTAAGTTAGAAAATGTTTGAAATATAATGTGGTGGACGATAGAGGCGTTTAAATGGAGGCATCCCCAGCATAGCCGGAAACCGATTTGTTTAATTTTCTTAAAAATGTACCTGGAGAGATTTCGACTTAGTATATAGCTTTCTAATTAGTTAGGCCGTCTATAATGCAGTTGGGCTAATCCTTTGTCAAACTGTTTCACAGAAATCAGGTCCAACCGTTGTTCCGGCCGACCGTCCTTGAAAAGCTTTGTTCCGTCACCCACAAAAATGGGGATTATTGAAATAATAAACTCCTCAACCAGGTCATTCCGCAAAAGCTCGTTTACAATTTCCGCACCGCCGTCACAGAAGATATTTTTTCCTTTCGTTGATTTTAAGGTTTCAATCAGGTGTTTCAGCTCCCCAGTATAGAATTTAACATGACCTTCATCCGGTCTTGGGGTGCGCGTAATAATGTACACATCTTTATCAGCGTATGGAAAGTCGACACCCATTGACAGTACTTTGTCGTAGGTCCTTCTTCCGACGATGACAGTATCTACGGTCTTTACGAACTCCGAATACCCATAATCTTCCCCTTCCTGTTCGACCATAGAAAGAAAATCAAGATTGTCGTTCGGCTGTGCAATGTAACCGTCCAAGCTTGTTGCGATAAATAGGAATACTTTTCTGTTCATAATAATTTTTTCCTCTTTATATGAAGGACAAAATTGTATCCAAATACCATTACAAATGATGATACCCTTGAGTTACCAGTCGTTTTGAAATCCACCCAATCGATTTTTTGTTGTTACAATTTAACCTTCAAACTTATAGCATAAAAGGATTGCTGTTCAAAATTTCTTGTCGGATTTTCTCCGTTGGTGTAGTCCAATCCGATTTTCGCTGACTTGTTGCCGTCATCTTCTGAGAAGAAAGTATAATTAAAACTACTGGTAAAGTACTTATGGTAGGCCGCTGTCAAATCAGCTACAGTTTCTCTAAAGTTGTTTCTATACTGCCAGTCCAAATAGAATTCGAATTTACCTCTCCACAGTTCATTCTGAGGAAAAAGAGAAACTTCGGACGTTATTCGAAAGACCGCCCTATAAATACCCCCCGATGAGGCATCGATTTCTGTATTTATCCGGTTCTCATTTTCCAACCCGATATACGGCGTATAGGAAAACTGAAAGGCCCGACCGAAATTTGACCTATTGTTTGGAATCCAAAAATAAAGGGGATTCATCGCCTTGCCCTTAAAGAGTGGGGTGAAGTAGAAGTTACCTTGGAAGGAGGTATTGTTCTTGATTTTGTCTTCATTGTACTTTACAGCGGTAATGAAAATGGGGGACCATTCTTTTTGGGGAAGCTTCCTGCTTTGCCATTCCGAAGAAACCCCGACCTGCCAGTTGTCCTGCACTCTATCAATTAAGGTGTTTTTATGGTATTCAAAATATGGGTTTAAAGTCAGGACAGTATTGCTGCTTTCCAGCAGGTTAACCCCAATGGCGGCGTTGAGCAGCCAAGAGGCTTCCTTTTCTTTTGGTTTTGTAAAGGTAAAAATTGCAGGTTCAGCCTTGGCGTTTGTACTTTGAAAGGACTGCCTCAATGTAAATCTATCCAGAAAACTGTCTTGACTGCGTACCGTAAACGCTACACAAATCAACAGTACGACCGTAAATAAAAACTTCATATTTTCGACTTTACCAGTTTTAAACAGTCATTTACCTTCTTCAATTTCTCACATTCCGATACGGTGATAGTTTTGTCTGAATCCAATTCTGCAATAATTTTTTGAAAATAGTTTTTTAGGGCTCTTTTATGGTAGAGACTTAATCCAAGGTCATATTTCAAATCACTGTCATTATTGAATTTTTCGGGTTCAAATCCACTAATATCGGATAAGGCCAGATAGACATGATGCTCAATATATTTGTTTTTATCTTCCTTGTCAGTCAGTAGCTTGATCAACTTATTCAAATCGTCGGATTCGCCAGATTCAACAACTGCCTTGAGCTTTTCCAGATCTTCATCTGTCAGGGATAAATAGACTTTATGTTTCATACGCCTGGTCGTTTGTGTTTCCAAAGCCAAAGATTAATAATATAAATATAAATAGATGGTTTATCATTATAAAAAACATTATCAAGAATTTTAATGCCACGAAATTAATCACAGCGATGGCAATTGCATCAAGCCCATTTTGCGGTAAAGTGGCCCATCCCGGGCGTGGATATCTTAATACGGAGGAATGTTTTCAATTTGCGGAGATGCATATGCGGCATCATTTCAGACCAAAGAAACAGATTGATAACTACTTTAATCGGATGTCTAAACGGGAGAAGGAAACTGTGTGATCATTTTTTATATGGATCACCGCAATATTCCGTTCCTTAGATGATCCTTTTTTTTTAATAGTAACCTTCTTATTCTTAACGTCTGTATTTTCGAAATGTCGTCAAAACTAAGTCAGCGCACCTTTTTTGCTCTCTTAATTAGTTTCAAGGCCCAATCGTAATGGCTCGAAGTGGCAGAAACAAGATAGGCACCCAAGGAGGTAGTTCCCGTCCATTTATATCTTTTCTTTTCAAATAATTGCTCGTCAGTGAGGTTCTCAATTATCTTTCGTATTTCCTCATAACTGGATTTGAAATGTTTTTTTGCTTCTTCAAGACCTGTTTTACTATATTTCTCCCTGATTATTTTGTTCAGTTCAGGCATAGTTTTCCAGGTATATCCTTTTGCGGGTATTTCTGGCTTCCCTCCATCTATTCCGGTTTTGTACCAGCCCAAGGTCATTTTATGCCACTCATAAAGATGCATCAGCACATCTCTGATATTTCTATTCAATGTTCCCGGTGGAAACTCCTTGTGTTGCTCTTCGACTTCCATAGAATTTATGAAGTCATTCAATTTATCGAAATTTAGTTTGCTTAGGTGCAGCAGTTCGGATTTAGTTTGAGGTCTTGGCATCTAATTTGAGATATTTTGTCTATTGAAAACGAACGCAATATTCCGGGCATTATCAGGTACGCTTCCAAATAGGGAGAAAATGAAAATTATCGTTAATACAAATCCTAGAATGACGACTCTATCTACAACCATAATTCCATGTATAAGAAACATTCAATTCAAAATACCCTTATCCACCGGCCTAAACAACAACTGGGAAAAATTATACAGCCCGTTTTTCCACACCTTAAAGTCATGGCTTCCCGGTTCTATATGGTAAATATGGGGCACATCGTTTTTGACTAAGTATTCGTGGGTTCGTTCGCTGAACCGGATTAACCGATCCTCGTCCCCGCAGGATAGCCAAAGCAGTTTTAAAAGCTCACGTGCTTCCTTGGGGTCTGGAACCAGAAGTGCGGGCTCCTTGGTGTTCGGAGCGGAAGAAAAGCCTCCAACCCAGGCAAAGGTATCCAGATTGCCAAGTCCGAAATTTAGGGATTGACCACCACCCATTGACAGCCCCGCAATGGCTCGATTTTCCCTGTCAGTAAGTACCGGATAATTTTCTTCTATAAATGGAATAAGGTCCTTCAGCAGGTCATCCTCGAATGTAGCGAATGCCGCAACCTTTTCTCTGTCCATAATATTTCCCATCGCCCGGTCATTCTTCATCGCACGTCCGTTGGGCAATACGACAATCATGGGTTCCAATTTTTTCTCCGCATAAAGGTTGTCCAAAATGATATGGGGAATTCCTCCCCTTAGCCATTCTTCCTCATCTCCTCCAATGCCGTGCAGCAGGTATAAAACCGGATATTTTTTGGTCTCAGAATAGGCCGGCGGCAGATATACAAAGCCTCTCCGGATGGTGTCAACGGTTTGCGAGAAATAGTTGATGGTGTCTAGCCGCCCCTTTGTTATGCCACTTCTTTCCTGGTCAAAATCAGCCGGGGGTTGATAGTTGGGTTTTTGACAGAAGGCATGCTGAAGCATGGATAGGCTAATAAGGACAATTAAAAAGGATTTCATAAAGATACTAATAGGTTTGTTAGGTTTTATTCTTGATTTAAAAAGTCTTCATTTGCTCGCAAGCTAGGTGTAGAAGCTGTTGGGAAATCAGATGGCACGGGAAATGTAACTCTCCCGGTAGCCAGCCATTCCGCTACCCGAACTACGGTAGTCTGATATCCGGCACACTGATAGGCTGGAGGGTAGGTTTCTCCTTCCCAAAGATGTCCCAAACTTGAATTATAGACTTTTCCTTTACCATACTCCACCACCCATTCCACAGGCCACATTTTTTGGGTGCTTGTGCTGTCGTAGGCATAGGAAAGGACTTCCAATTTTTTGGCATCCCCTCGTGGGAAATAATAAACCTCCGTATTTACCGTTTGCCAGGCCTCAGGATATCCCTCATTGATCGGGTGTCTGTTAAGGATCTGAACTAATGCGTTAAACCGCTCACCATGTCCGGTACCTTTTCCCTCGCCGGGACCGTATCGCAAGATGTTTCCGGATGTATCGATTTCCAATGAGGTCCCTACGTCTTGTGATCTCCAACCCAAACCAATCATTTCGTCATACTCCTTCCAATGTGAGAATGCATTGTTTGCTGAGTGTAGGATATATAAGCCACCTCCATTCTTAACGTAACCCTCAAGTGCTTTTTCGGCTTCCAATGGCCACTTAATTTTTTTATTCTGAATGTTGTTGGTGTTTTGGATGATGACGTCATAATTGTCAAAACTCGGCAGCCAAGCCATCCTTGCCGCACTGTCTGCTGGGACGGTGCTAATGTCAACTTTAAAGAGATCACTCTCTTCCAATATCCATTTAGTGACAGCCGTGGTCTGCTTCCAGTCATGGTTGCTGAATCCATCCACAATTAGAACGGAAATCGATTCGTTCTTTTGGGCTTGGATTTTAGTAGAAAATAGAAAAAAAAATAGGAGAATAAAAACCAGCCTGTAAAAATAAGGGATGGATTCTCTTGTCGGAAAAAGGTTTCGGGTCACCGTCATAGGGTTTAGTTTGGATAGGAATGTGTATTTAATCCATCTCAGGGTTAAATATATCCATTTATCCGTAGTCGACCAAGTAAAAAATTTTCCAAAAAATTGAGATTAAAATCATCCAAAGCCCTAGGAATGCGACGATTGCGAAAGATTGCAGGTTATGAGGGGGGACTTTTACGGTTGCTCATTCATTTTTAATCGATTGGATGGGGTTAGCCAATGCTGCTTTTATCGCCTGACCTGAGACGGTAAATGCACCTACTAACCCAGCGACCAAACCTGCCATCCCAAATACCTGCCAGGAAATACCATCATGATAGGCAAACCCATCCAACCACTGGGTCATGCCATACCAGGACATAGGAACTGCGACCAAAAACCCGAACAACACCAACTTCAAAAAATCCTTGCCGAGCAAAGTGACAATGCTGAATACTTCTGCACCCATTACCTTACGTATGCCGATTTCCCTGGTTCTTTGGGCTGTCTCAAATGTAGTCAAACCCAAAAGTCCCAACATGGAGATCAATACCGCCAATCCAGCAAAAAATGTAAAGATGGTTTTGACTTTACCCTCAGCTTCGTATTGGGCATCAAAACCTTCATCTACAAATCGAGGCTCAAAGGGGAAACCCGGTCTCAACGCTTCCCATTCCTCTTTCAGGTAATCCATCGTTGCAGCTTTTTGACCGGGATTCAGTTTGATGCTGACCAAATTATTTCTATCCTCAGGAATCATAAATACAATCGGGACAATGGGCTGGTGTAAGGATTCAAAATGAAAATCTTTTATTACTCCTGTCACATAGCCTTTTCTGGATCCATAATTAAAACGCTTCCCGATAGCCTCATCCGGATTACTCCAACCAATAGCCCGAACAGCGGCTTCATTGAGAACAAAGGCCTCTGTGGAGTCAGTTGCCTGCAAATAATCAAAATCCCTACCTGCTACCAGTTGTATACCATATGTGTGGATAAAATTGTGACCCACATGGACATCTGAAACCCAAACATCTATAGAGCTCAATTCCCCGTTTAACTCTGCGGAAGTACCCTGAGAGTCCAATAGCCTACCAGAAGGAACTCTACTCGACACACTTACCTCTTGAATACCCGGTTGATTTTCTAACCTGTCCTTGAACATTATATAATTGTCGTTGATTGCAGGACTGGCTGGCAGGACGACGATATCTTCTTTTTTGAATCCCAAATCTTTTGACTGCATAAAATCCAGTTGGTGGATCACCACCATGACTGCCACGATCAACATAACGGAGATGGCAAACTGACCGATGACCATGACTGATCTAAATCGTTTATGTCCTGAGCCTGCTTTAAATACCCCTTTCAGTACTTTGGAAGGGGTAAAGCCGGACAGAAATAAGGCGGGGTAACTTCCTGCTACCAACCCCACGATTATTACCATTCCGGCAAGCCCAATTAGATGTTCGGGTTGAAAAAGAAGGTTTATTGTCAGCTCTTTTCCAGTGAAATTTGAAAAGATTGGGAGAAATAAAGGAACTAGAATTAGAGCGAAAACTAAGGCAATACCTACCATAATAAAGGATTCTCCCATAAATTGCTTTATCAAGCCGGATCGTTCTGCTCCCATTACCTTCCGAATTCCCACCTCCTTCGAACGCAGAGATGACCTTGCGGTGGATAGATTCATAAAGTTGATGCAGGCAATCAGCAGAATAAACAGCGCAACGGCCAAGTAGGTAATCACATAATCCATGTTTCCGTTAGGTTCGATTTCTGAGTCCAGGTTCGAGTGCAGATGTATACTCGTAAGTGGCCAAAGGGATAATTGGGTTCCCTTTGACGCCGGCACTCCGGCTTGCATTTCCCCCATGTGCCGGTCAATCAAACCTGGCAACTTAGCTTCCAAACTGGCTGGGGTTACACCTTCGGCAAGTAGGAGGTAGGTGGAAAAGTTATTGGAGCCGTAGTTTTTCATCATCTCATCTGCTCCTCCATAAAAATCCTCAACAGGACTCATTGAGGCTAAAAAGTCCACTTGGAAATGGGAATTAGACGGAACATCCTCCATTACTCCCCTCACTTCAAACATTGATTTTAGACCGGGCAGTTCCAGTTGCAACATTTTACCCATAGGTGATTCGTCACCGAAATACTTGTACGCCATGGATTCAGTCAAAATGATCGCATCACTGAATTCGGCTAATGATTCTGGGTTTCCGGCTAATAATTTCCATGAAAAAACATCAAAAATCCCCGGATCTACAAAGAAAAGATGCTCTTCAACAAATGAGTTTAGCTCATGGGTTACGAGCGGATTGAAATTAAAAAGCCGCACGGCATGCTCCACATCATTTTCAAAATCAGATTTGATTAGCGGACCAAAGGGCGCCGCCGCATGCCCGATATTTAGGCTGATATCTCCACTTTGATTAAACCACATCCTTGAAACCCGCACAATTCTGTCCGCATGTTCGTGGTATCTGTCATAACTCAGCTCATAGCGGACAAACAACAATATCAATATGCTTACAGCCAATCCAACCGCCAGGCCAAAAATATTGATAGATACATACAGCGGATTTCTTTTAATATTCCGAAGGGTGATTTTTAAATAATTGATGAGCATAGCGGCGTTGGTTAAATTGGTTTTGTAGCGGCCTGTGTTATTTTAAAAAAGGCCTATCGTTTGACCACTTTCGATGATCCGGAAGTGGAGATGGAGGCTATTTCGGGATTGCCAGTATAATAGACATTGCCCGACCCGGAGGCTTTTACTTCCAAGCGTTCAACCCTCCCAAAATGGGATTGTCCTGAGCCCGACTTTCTTACACTTATTGCATCGGCGGACATTTTTTCTGCCCTAAAATCCCCGGAACCTGACTGCGAAAGCGAGACTTCTCCAACAGAACCACCTGTAGCATTTATTCTACCGGATCCACTCATTACCGCTTTCAGGTAATCTGCGGTAATTTTTTGGAGGCTGATGTTTCCTGATCCGGAATTTTTAAGACTAAGGGATCCGGATGTGATGTCCGATTTTACGTGCATATTTCCTGAACCTGAGCTGTATAAGCCTTCGATGTTCTTTACCGTCACATACACGGTCAACCCAATTTGGCGGTGGTTGCCTTTTTCTAAATATACCTTCAGCGTACCATTTGATACTTCCGTGATTACTTTGCTTAACGGTATATTTTTGGATTCGAGTCTTACCCCGTCTTTATTTCCAGTTTGTACAACTACATCCCAGCTACCTCCAGATTGGATTTGGGTGAAGTTGCCTGGGGTGCGGGTTTCGGATTGCTGGGCCTGAACTCCGAATGATAGGAAGCAAAACGAGAGCGAGAAAAGGAGAAATTGGAAGATTTTCATGTGAAATTATAGTTTGTTTATTTCACTTCCATTTTCACAGATTGTGCCAACTGAATGTATCCAAAATATAGCATTTTCAAGCAATTACGGCGGATTCTATTGTCCGGTGTAAAATGTTTTTGGTCGTGTACGGACAAATTAACACGAGAGTCAAGATCATCTGAAGAATTGAGGAAAGCTATCTATAAAGACTTGTTTTTCAGTGCTGATTTGAAAAAATTCAATTCATTAGTAGTATGGGGTTGGCCCGGCAGGGACTACCGGGTGGTCTATGGATATCAGACAATCTATTCGGTACGTTGGAGAGGGAAGGAGAGTAAATTAGAAAATGAAATATCACGGGAAGACTATTTCTTAGTTTTCATATTGAAGAATAAAAAGCCTTACGGAATGAAAAATGATAAAAAAAGCCGGAATCCTATCAGATCCCGGCTTGTCCTTATTTTGTGAGGTACTTATCTACGATGGTCTGGGAAATCCCAGCAAAGGAATAGCCTCCGTCATGAAATAAATTCTGCATGGTCACCATGCGCGTATAGTCTGAAAATAGGGTGATAATGTATTCAGCACATGCCTCTGCCGAAGCATTGCCTAGTGGGGACATCATGTCCGCAAAATCAAAGAATTCATCAAAACCGTTTATTCCGGATCCCGCGGTGGTTTTTGTGGGCGATTGGGAGATGGTATTTACTCGAACCTTTTTCAGTAGGCCGTACCGTTGTCCATAATTTCTGGCAATACTTTCCAAGATCGCCTTTGCTTCTGACATGTCACTATAGAAAGGGTACGACCGCTGTGCGGCTATGTAGCTAAGTGCCACCACTGAACCCCATTCGTTAAGTATATCTTTTTTTTCCGCAATCTGTAACATTTTATGAAACGAAATAGCGGATACATCATAGGATTTTTGTACCCAATCATAGTTGAGATCACCGTATGACCTGCCTTTTCGGACGTTGGGGGACATGCCGATGGAATGGAGTATAAAATCAAAGTTTCCGCCCAAAAATTCCTTAGCTTCGTCGTACAACTTCTCTATATCCTCCACGGAGGTAGCGTCAGCGGGAATTACGATAGTATCACAGGCCGTGGCCAATTCATTGATAGCACCCATTCGCATCGCAATCGGAGCATTTGTAAGTACAAATTTAGCTCCCTGTTCCTTAGCCTTCAATGCAGCCTGCCAGGCTATGGAGTTTTCGTCAAGGGCACCGGTTATTATCCCCTTTTTTCCTTTTAATAAATTTTCAGGCATAGTATATGTTTATTTTTGGATGATTATTTGGTAGTGGGTACCGCAAAACTAATTAATTTTAATTGATTTTTTCTATAAATGCGGCACATATGGGGAATTACGGCAAGAATTAGCCTGCCAAAAGTTCCTTTGCACTCTGAAAAGCACTTGCCGATGGATTTGCTCCTGCAATCATTTTGGCGATTTCCGTCAGTCTATCTTCGGGTGAAAGTAATCTGATTTTACTGATCGTTTTCTCCTGACTGTTGTCCTTATAGACAAAATAATGCTGGTCGCCTTTGGCAGCGACTTGAGGTAAGTGGCTGATACATATTACCTGATGTTTCTTAGATATTTCCTGCATCATCTTTACCAGCTGAAGGGCAATCTCCCCGGAGATCCCAGTATCAATTTCGTCAAAAATCAAGGTGGGCAGGGCCACCTTATCGGCCATGATGTACTTAATGGCAAACATCAACCTTGCAAATTCCCCGCCTGAGGCCACTTGACCGATTGGCTGTGGGGGTACCCCTTTGTTTGCGGAGAAATAGACTTCTATGGCATCCGTACCTGTGGCATCAGGCAGCATTTCTTTACGCTGTATGTTTACCCTAGCGTTTTCCATACCCAGCTGCTGAAGCAGCACCCGTAAATCTTCCGAAAAGGTGTCCATACAGGCTACCCGTTTGCCTGACAATATTTTCGCCTGTTCCATCAAGTGCTTTTTGGCCGCAGCAAGCTGATCCTGCATTTCCTGGAGCTTTTCCTCCAAGTGGTCCACCTGAAATACCTTATCGGTCAATTCCTCGGCTAGAGCTATCAAACCCTCCTCAGAATCTATTCCGTGTTTCTTCTGCAACTGGTATATTTTGCTGAGCCGTTCGCGCACGTTCTCCAATTTTTCAAAATCCACCTCCAGTCCGTCATCCTCTTTTGCCAGCGTATACTGTATATCCTGTATTTCTATCCAAGCACTCTGAAACCTGTCCCTCAATTCGGCAAACTGCTTTCCAAAATTCCCCAAATCCTGCAATTGATGTGCAACTGCTCCCAATGCCTTTAGAGCTCCTAATTCTTCATGATCCAGATAGGTGTTGGCCTCATTGAGTTTGGCCTTGATTTCTTCGGCGTGCTCAAGAAGGGATTGCTGTTCTTCCAATTCTTCCTGGTCACCTGCCACGAGGTTTAACGCAGCCAGTTCGTCAAGTTGAAATTTGTTGTAATCGGCTTCTTTTTGAAGTGCCTGAGCTTCTAAGGTCAGTTTTTCAAAAGCCCTTTTCGCTTGGGTATATGCCTTATATGCGATTCGGTAGGAAGATTGTTCATCAGCCGTTTGGGCGTAGTTGTCTACAAGCGCCAGTTGATAGGAGGAAGCTCCCAGTAGTAAATTTTCATGCTGGGAATGAATATCCATCAGCGTTTTCCCAAGTGTTTTTAGGGATTCGAGACGTACGGGCGTATCATTGATAAATGCGCGACTTTTGCCCGAAGGGGCAATTTCCCGCCGGATGATACAGGTATCCTCATAATCCAGGTCTTCCGACTCAAAAAATCCATGCAACCCGTAGGATCTGATTTGAAACACACCTTCAATTACGCATTTGGTTTCATCGTCGTAGAGGGATTTGGTATCGGCACGGTTACCCAAAAGCAACCCTATAGCGCCGAGCATGATTGACTTTCCCGCACCAGTCTCCCCGGTGATCATATTGAGCCCCTTTGATGGATCCATCTCCAGCTGTTGGATCAACGCATAATTGGTAATACTTAAATGCGTTAGCATGGTGGTTTGGTTTATGGTGCCTTAAAAAGTTGTAAGTTACAATCAACCTTTCAGAATATCATTGTATTTTCTGGAGTTGTTGGGGTCTACACGGAGTAAAACTTCCACCGCCTGTTGGCGGATTTCCAAGGGGGCACTTTTAAGTACTTTACTGATTTCGTCGGATTTGGCATCCATAAAGCTGATAGTAAGGATACTGTTTGGCTGGACCTGATTGGCTTCGGATACTTTCTGGATTGCCTCTAGGATGTTTTCATATGCTTCCTGGGGGTTGGTGGTTAGCAAGTCCAGTCCCATGCGGTGGTACAGATAGTACGCATCCCGAATAGGAACCAAAACCTGTGAAGCATATAGGTCGTTGGACAGCCAATATCTGTTCCTTTTATCCGAAGGGTTTTGGTTCCATCCCGGACGGGGTGACTGCTGTGCATTGGCTACAATATTGCTGGCAATCTCAAAATAGGGATTGCCGCCTCTCGGCGAAAAAGAATCGTAATCCAGCCCCAATGCGATATAGGCATAAAAGGACAACAGTGATGTCACGTTGTTCAGATATGAGAATCGGTTAAACTCCATAGGCTGTGATTCCACGTACTCAAAGGTCCAATTCCTGTCCGCAAAATTGAAAAGTAAGGTTTCGTAGTTTGATCCATAGACGGGCCGAACCGTCTGGATCTGCACAGTGGCAGAAAACAAGCCTACTTGTGGCATGTCATTGATGGTGATCAGTAGGTTACCTTTGATTCGTTCTTCTTGGCGAAATTCATCTTCAATCCAACTCCTGCCGTTCAAATACTGCTCGAAGGCAGTCTTCATGTTGGCGAATACATCCCTATCTTGGGTTCTCGCACGCTCGCTGTTCACTATTACGGTGAAATTCAACTGCTGCGCGGTAACCGATACTCCTGATAGAAGTTGTAGCCCCATCGCACTCGTAAAGAAAATCATCAGAAAATGTTTCATAGCTAGCTATTTAGTGATATCTGCGCCGATACTAAATATAAAACGAATTTATATCTGTTCCTGTTTGTCCAGGTGGGTTTTTATTAAATCAACTACCTGTTTGGCAATTTCCCGTTTAGGCAGTACCTCGGAAACCAACGAGGTATGGTCTTTAAAAAAATATGTCACTTTGTTGGTATCAGTTTTAAAACCAGCGCCTTTGTCCTGAAGGGAGTTGAGCACGATAAAGTCAAAATTTTTCTTTCCAAGCTTTTGAATGGCATTTTCCTGTTCGTTCTCTGTTTCTAAGGCAAATCCCACATGAATTTGCCCTTCCTGCTTAGATCTACCGAGCGTGAGGGCTATATCCACATTCTTTTTCAGAGTAAGTGTGAGACTTTCCCCAGATTTTTTTACTTTTTGGGAAGAAACCTCGGCAGGACCGTAATCGGCAACAGCTGCGGCAAATACCACGCAGCAGGCAGTCGGATGAATCGCTTTGGCGGCCTCATACATATCTTGTGCGCTTACCACCGGAATGACGTCAATGTTCGGGTGTACTATTTTCAAATTGGTAGGTCCCAATGCCAGATGGACCTTTGCGCCCCGTTCTGCGGCTTCATGGGCGATGGCGATGCCCATTTTTCCACTTGAATGATTGCTGATATAGCGCACCGGATCAATGGCTTCCTGGGTGGGGCCTGCGGTAATTAAGAATACTTTACCCTTCAAGTCCATCTGAGACCGAAACGATATAGATACCTTATCTATCATTTCTTCCGGTTCCATCATTCTTCCTTGGCCGTGAAGTCCACTGGCCAGCTCCCCTGTACCTGCTTCCAGGATGGTCACTCCGTGACGCAGAATGGTATCAAAGTTTTGCTGTACACTAGGATGCTTATACATGTCCAGGTCCATAGCGGGTGCTACCATGACAGTGCATCGGGCGGAAAGGTAGGTAGCGACTAGTAGGTTGTCACTTTGGCCCTGAGCCAACTTTGCCAATGTATTGGCACTTAAAGGGGCAATAAGAAAAAGGTCTGCCCAAAGGCCCAATTCCACATGATTATTCCATTCCCCTGATTTTCTGTCAAAGAAATCTACGAGAACGGGATTCTTTGAAAGAGTAGACAGGGTCAAAGGGGTAATAAAGTCAAGAGCAGAAGTAGTCATAATGACTTTTACTTCTGCTCCTTGTTTTATAAGCAATCTAATAAGTATGGCGACTTTGTAGGCAGCGATACCGCCCGTTACACCTATAAGAATCTTTTTACTTTGTATGGACGACGACATGCGTGATTACTCAGCCACTTCTTCGTCAGGGATTCGGAATAATACTTTTTCTTCCATAAATTCCTCCATCGCCAAGGAAGTTGGCTTTGGCATTCTTTCATAGAACTTGGAGATCTCGATCTGCTCCTTGTTTTCGAATACCTCCTCTAAGTTGTCTACCGTGGAGGCAAACTCGGAAAGCTTATTGTTAAGCTCTTCCTTCATGTTGGTCGAAATCTGCTTGGCTCGTTGGGAGATCACAAAAATAGATTCATAAAGATTCCCGCTTTTCTCAGCGATTTTTTCCAAATCACGTGTGATGATTGATTGTTGTGCAGCCATGTTATTGATTGAATAGTTAATTTTCTACGTTTCTTAATGCTTCGCTAGCTTCTTTGTTTCGGGCTTCCTCTTCCTCGATTATACGTTTGGCTTCGGCAGTTCTTTTTTCGTAATCTTCCTTGAGACGGTAATGGGACTCAAGTTCTGTTTGCGTGGAGGAGAGTAGGTTGTTTACTTTTTTCACATACCCGCTTTCCGGATATTTTACTTTGAAACTTTCCCCAAACGTCATGGAATCTTTTAGCCGTTCTTCCTTTTTGTCAAATACACTTCTTTGTGCGTATGAAACGCTAACTTCGACTAGCTTAAAGGCCAGCTCCTCATTGTATTTGCTATCTGGGTAAGATTTGGCAAAGTTTTGGAAATTGATAATACAGGCTCTGTAAAATTCCCCGGGAAACAAACCTTCTGTAAGGCGGTAGTACATTTTTGATTCCTCAAAGGCTTTCTCTTCAAAACGTCTCTGTAAGTCATCTATCATGCTGAGGGCCCTTTCATAGGAATCAGATTCCGGGAATCTGTTCATAAATAGCTGTATGGCATTTACCGCATCCCTGCTGCTTCTTTGGTCCAAATTATAGTCCGGAGAATCTAGGTATAGCGAGTAGGAGTTCATAAACAATGCCTCTTCTGCCAAAGGACTTCTATTATAGGTGTCAAAAAAGGTTTTGAAATACCCAGCAGCTTCAATGTACCTTTTTGTCCGAAAATGGGAATAGGCATAATTAAATTCAGCCAACTCTGCTTTTCCGCTTCCCCTAATTACCGGTAACACCCGGTCATAAAGTATAATAGCTTTGTTGAATTCCTTTTTATCGTAATATCTGTTTGCAGCGTCGTAGAGATCATCCCAGTTGGTGCTTTTTTCCAATTTATAGAACTCTCCGCATGAAGATAACGCTCCAAGTAGGATTAGGGTAGTGAAAAGGAGGATAACTTGTTTTTTCATAATTAATCGGCAAATATAGGGGATTTTTTACTCGTTATCAAATGACTGAAAGATCGTGGGCGAAATCAGGGAGGCGTTACCTCTTTACAACGAGTTTCTTGGTGACAATATTCTTGTCATCGATAAAAATAGTATATACATATACACCCGGATTCAGATCCGTAACATTTATTTCAAGGGTAGTGTGTAAAGGGTCAAGCCTAAAATCATATATGGGGTTGCCAATAAACGTGTTGACAACCACTCTTGCTTTCACCGCGGGGTTTTTGATTTTATAATCCAATTGAGCCACCCGAGTTGCGGGGTTGGGATAAACGCCGCCGATTTCGATGTCTTTGTGATTAAAATAATTTTCGTCTTCTTCGCTGGCGACATTGTACACTCCTTCGATAAGGAACATGTCCCTTGAATTGTCGGTGTTGTAGAAGTGAAGGTCAAAAGTTCCCCGTGTTTCAATAATGCCCAAGTCAAATTCCACATATAAATCTGTGTAAACTTCACCTGGCTTTAGATTGATTTTGATTTTGGAGGCCTCCTTTACCGGGTCAAAGCAGGTTCTGTCCAAACATATCTTCATGGATTGGGAAGAACCGATATTTCCGCGCAAATACCGTAGGAAATATTCTTTTTCTTCATCTGAATCATTTTGGAGAATGAGGGACTTTCTTTGGGAGGTGTTAATTTTACCGTTGAATTCGATCCTCTCACTTAAGACACGTACCTGTCTAGCCTCAGCCATAGGCTGCGTCAGCAGAAGGAGGGTGGTCAAAAACAAAAAGAGAGATTTCATGTAAACAGTTTAGAATAGGCGATAAATGATTTTAGTTTTGTTGATCGATTTCCAGTATATACGTATAAAAATACCAAATAGGTTCCGGTTTATAAAATGTTATGGGTTAAAAAACGTTAACTTTTTTGAAATTTTTTCCTGATTGCCCCGTTAATTGTTCCAACTTAATAGTCAAATATCAATATAAGTGCTTTCTGTCCCGTTAATTGGCAGGGTTGTCGATAATTATTTGTACTTCGTCATTTTTCGGGTAGGGTAGGGTTACATCCGGTTCGTTGAAAAAATTAAACGGATCTTCTTCTCGGATACGGGGAGTTCTCCATGCGTTGATCATGGCCATCGTCGGACGTTCTTCGATTCGCCATATAAAACCCTTAAGAGATTTCTCGTCCTCTTTTATCATATGGGGCGGTGTAAAAGAGGCCTCCGGCTTGATGGTATGCGAAATTTTGGACACCTGATTGTCCTGAAAGTGCATGATGATCCTCCCACAGAGCAACTTATTTATGCCTCGGATAGTCGTGTCATTTTCCAACGCGAAATAAAGGGACTCTCCATTTCCTTCTACGTCCAGTTTACTCATGTCCCCATCCAAAAAATAACCTGTCATTTTCCTTCCTTTTATCTGGTTGTAGTTTGAGACAGTATCTTTGGTAATGGCAAAACTATTACTTCTCAACAAGGCTTTTTCGATATTCTGGTTGGAGATCAAAATCTGAATGCTGTCCGCTGTAATCTGACTCTTGTGGTTCCACATGACCGGATCATTATACAGGTAGATGGTGGAGTCTGCATACCGGTAAACCATCGAATCCGCTCTTCCCGCCATTTCGGACTTGATCATACGCATGTCTGGGAAGGCTAACAAAAACCGCTCTTCAGGATCCTCACTGTCCTGCGAAATCAGTGTATCAGCTATCATAAAAAGAGTATCCTGTTCAAAGTATTTTCTGACCAAAGCATTTCCGATTACCTTGGAATATTGCGTTTCTTCCCAATATTTACCTTCCTCACCAAAGATTTCTATTTCCCGTTCCTTATTATATATACTGACATTTTCTATCGCCTCATAATATTGGTTGGCTTCATCGTAGAAGAGAATTTCTCCATAGACAATGCTTGTTTCGGTCTCTACATCGCCATCATAAAACCGGAATAGTTTATTTTCGGTATCATAAAAGCTCCCCCGTTTGGCGTTAAGCTTGTTTCCGTCCGTGGATTCCACATTGGTAATTCCTTCGGTCTCCGCAGTTTTGGGGATGGTGAAGTAGAAAAGGATATTGGATTTGAGGATATAATCGGGGTTTTCGAGAACCACATTTTCCGTAAAGGTGATCTTTTCAATCTGGGTTTGGTATAGGCCTTTTTCACTCGTAAGCACGTTGGTACTGTCTACCACCTTTCCCGAATTAAAGTAGTTCGCTTCAGCGGTTTCCCGGTCATAGTCCAAATAATCGGTGTAAAGGGTAGTCTCGTTGTTTTTAAAGATTACGTTGTTGCGAAGCTTGGCCAGTAAGGTGTTGCCATCATATTCCGCATATCGACTGGTTACCACAATTGGATCTTCCTGATCAACTATACGCACACTTCCAAAAAGCTTGGCCAAATTTTCCTGCCCATAAAAATGTGCCGAATCGCAGTAGATCAAGGAGTTTTGGTGCTTCAAAATTACATCGTCTTTGAGTCGGTCAAATCCCATTCCACTCAAAAGCCGTTCAGCATTGATAATTGTCAAACGGCCATCGGAATTTCCTGCTCCCTGAGCCAGGGCATGGAGCAAGAGTCCAAAGAAAATTACGGGAAATACCGTTAAAAACAATCTTAATTTATCCATGCTTCTTTTAAACCTGAGGCAAAATTAGTAGAAATTGGTATTTTTGGGTTATGTTGGACAGATTTAAAACTCATATTCATTCTTCGGGACTACTGCACAAAGGGAAACATTACCTGCTGGCCATCAGTGGTGGGATAGATAGTGTGGCGCTTGCTTACCTGCTTTCGCTTGCGGGATTTACTTTTAGCATGGTCCACTGCAACTTCCAGCTTCGTGGCGCAGAAAGTGAGGAGGATGAACAGTTTATTCGAAATCTGGGTGCCAATCTAGTAATAGACGTAAAGACCAAGCGTTTTGATACATTGCCTTACAAAAAAAACTTTGGTGTCTCCACGCAAATGGCCGCACGGGAGCTCAGGTACGCTTGGTTCGAGGAATTGGTGCGGACTGGTCAAGGGGATGCGGTTTTGGTAGCGCATCATGCCGGGGATCAGGTGGAAACGGTCCTGCTCAATTTGTTGAGAGGAACTGGCATAGAAGGTGTCTATGGGATGGCGGAGCATCGGGAAGGAATTATTAGACCTTTGTTGCCTTTTAATAGAGAAGATATTACAGCTTTTATGGGAGCAGAAGGCCTGGCATGGCGGGAAGACAGTTCTAATGAGAAAAGTGAATACAAACGGAATGTGTTGAGAAACGAGGTGTTGCCATTATTGAAAGATACGTTTGGTGATGTCAACCAGCAATTGGCGAACAGTTTTGGACGTATCAAGGACACTGGACAGGCCTTCTTTTATTTTTTTGAAAGCTGGAAAGCAGCGCAGGTAAAAGTTGCAAATCCTTACGAATATCTGGCCTTTGCGTCTCTGGAGGGGATACCCGGCAAATCCTCCATACTTTTCTATTGGCTTAGGGAGTACGGGTTCAATTTTGCGCAAGTTCGAGAGATTGTGCAGGCCATGGATGCTGGGGCCACTGGGAAAATTTTTGAAGGAACAGGTTTTATGCTAAATATTGATCGGGAGCATCTCATCTTGGGACCTAACCGTAAAACCTTTGAAGGGCTTAGGGTAGAGGCGCATGACGTAGAATTAACGTTGGAGGCTGATTCGTATGATATACTGATTTTGGGCGAAGGGCAGGCACTGGACAAGGATCCGAAAAATGCAATGCTGGACAGGGATTTGTTGACTTTCCCCCTTCAGATCAGAAATTGGGAGGAAGGAGATAAATTTAAACCTTTGGGGATGCGGCATTTTAAGAAAATCAGTGATTTTTTAATAGATTTGAGAATCCCTTATATTCAGAAACAGCACATAAAGGTACTTTGCTCGGGCGAAGACATAGTATGGCTGATCGGGTTTCGCATAGATGATCGGTACAAAATCAGTTCGTTTACTAGGCAAGTAATGTATATCAAACAAAAGTAATCATGTACAATCCATTTAAAAAGACTTATTCGGAGGCTGAAAAGCGGCAGTTTGATTTTTTGTCAAAAATCAAATTTTTTGAGCGATTAAGGTATTCTGAACTGGTTCATTTTATTCCAGCCATACACGAAAGAAAATACTTGAAAAATGAGGTGGTTTTCTTTCGCAATGACCCCAGTCAGGCATTATATATTATGGATAAGGGGAGGGTTCTGTTAAGTATAGACATCAAAGATTCTTTTGAAACCATTTTGACAGTGAATGCGGGGACTGCTTTTGGGGAGAATTCCTTGCTGGAGGGGTCAAAACGGATTTACACGGCTATTGTGGATTCTGAAGAGGCTACGTTATGGGTAATTCCAAACTATGCCATTTTGGAGATATTTGAAAGTAATCCCAAGATTCAGGCAAGAATGCTCACCTCCCTTTCCGAATTTTACAATCAGAACAACAAGCGCTTATTTTCCTCCTACCAAAATTCTTACGGGTTTTTTAAACTTGGGCAAATGTTTGAATAATATAATGGATCACTTCCTAAAAAGGGCTTTCTTTAATATCTTAGCGCAAATTTTTAAAAAATTAAATTAAACCAAACATATATTATGACTAAAGTAACAGTAGTGGGTGCGGGAAATGTCGGAGCAACTTGTGCCGATGTATTGGCGTACCGCGAAATCGCTGAGGAGATCGTATTAATAGATATCAAAGAAGGTGTAGCTGAAGGAAAAGCTCTTGATATTTGGCAAAAGGCACCCATCAACGTATATGATAGCCGCACGGTAGGAAGCACCAATGACTACACCAAAACCGCAGGTTCAGATGTGGTAGTCATTACATCTGGCCTACCACGAAAGCCAGGAATGACTCGGGATGATTTGATCGAAACCAATGCGGGAATAGTAAAGATGGTTACTGAAAATGTAGTGAAGCACTCCCCGAATGCGATCATTATTGTCGTTTCCAATCCGCTGGACGTCATGACCTATCAGGCACATATCACTTCGGGATTACCTAAGACAAAGGTCATCGGAATGGCAGGTATCTTGGATACCGCCAGATACCGTGCGTTTTTAGCCGAAGCGTTGGACATTTCCCCCAAAGAAATTCAGGCCATCCTTATGGGAGGACATGGAGACACTATGGTTCCTCTTCCAAGATATACTACGGTTGCGGGTATACCGGTTACTGAACTCATTGACAAAGACAAACTGGATGCCATCATCGAACGAACCAAGTTTGGCGGCGGAGAATTGGTCAAGCTGATGGGGACCTCTGCCTGGTATGCGCCTGGCGCGGCTGCAGCCCAAATGGTGGAATCCATCGTTAAAAACCAAAAGCGTGTATTCCCAGTCTGTATCAAACTAGACGGCGAGTATGGAATCGATGACTGTTACCTAGGAGTACCTGTGATTCTAGGTAAAAACGGTGTTGAGAAGGTGATAGAACTTGACCTCAACGACGAAGAGAAACAATTGCTGGAGGTTTCTAGGTCACACGTCAAAGAAGTAATGGCTGTGTTGGACAAACTGGGAAGCAAATAATACGATCTCAGATAAATTCTTTTAAAAAATCCCAATTTTAATTGGGATTTTTTTCGTTATTGGCATTACGGTAAATCTAAAGAACAGCAATTGAATACGTTGAAGACTATATTGGTCATTGTTTTAGTGGTAATGTTGTCGATTGCGGCATTTCTGGCATTTAATAATGATTTCTTTTTTAAAAAAACCGATCCCCTTAGCTTGATTCCATCCAACGCGGTGATGGTTTTTGAAACTCAGGAACCGGTGTTTGCCTGGAACGAGATCGTCACCCAGCCTATTTGGGAGCGACTTTCCAGTATTCCGGCACTAAAATCAATGGAGCAGCAGCTCATGCATTTGGACAGTCTTACCGGGAAATCGGGGAATTTGGACAAAGCGCTCAAAGGACAGCAGTTTGTGCTTTCCCTACATCCGATTGGTAGAGATGATTTTGATTTTCTTTTTGCCATAGGATTTCAAGAGGTTGACTTGCTGGAGGATTTTTTATCCCAAACAAAGGGTAGGGTAGCTGATCCTTCCCGTATCAAAACCCGTAATTATAGCGGCGTCACCTTACATGAATATCCGCTTTCGTCCGGGAACGCAGTTTTTACCTTTGGGGTGTATGAAAACATCCTTTTAGCCAGTTATACATCTTTTTTGGTGGAGGACGCCATTCGTTTGGTTAAATCCAACGAATTGAGAAATTTCAAAGAATCCCACGCCGTACTGTTTCAGTCAGAGGAGAGAGCTGAGGGAATGGGACTACTTCGAGTAGGGTCCTCCGGCATGTCAAAATTATTTGCTTCAGCAACCACTGACCGAACAGATGATTTTTCCCGGCAGCTAAACGATCTTCAATTGGCGGCAAATTTCCGATTCGCTTTTGAGGAGGGTAAGGTTAACCTTTCCGGGGAATTGCTGCCACTATCCGGTGAGCAATTTATGAATACATTCACTCCTGGTAAAAATTTCGCGGAATTTAATGCATTAATTAGTAACCGCACCGCAATCTTCCGGCACCACCATTTAGCTCAATCCGAGAACCTGCATCCCCGGTTACGCGACATATCGCAATTTAGAAATACCATATTGGCCGAAATAGAAAGCCAACTGATTTCCCGCGGTTTTTTCGACAAACTATCCGGTGAGGTAGGATTGATGGTTTTTGAAGGTTTAAATAGGGAGGAGTTGGAGAAAGTGCTGCTTATTCCAGTTACGGATGTAACCGCTACATTGAGCATGCTGGAAGACTTTTCCGTGCAGCTTAATCAGGGCGATCGTGAGTTGCTAGTCAAAGACAGGCACCGGGGACATGAGTTTTTCCCACTTGGGCTGGAAGAATTCCCCATGCATTTGTTTGAAGGTAGATTTGAAGGATTCAGTGAGACAGTAGTTTCTTCGATTGGGGAATATGTCATATTCGCCAATTCAATCAGAACGTTGAAAAACTTTTTGGACGACTATGGAAATGACAGCATGTGGGGCAAATCAGTTTTTCAAAAGAAATACTTAGAAAGTATCCCCAATACGGCTGTATTTAGTCAGCTTATTGACGTCACCAAATTTTACAACCTGATGTTGCCCACACTTACCCCAAATTGGCAGTCTGTTTTTCAGAAATATGCGCAGGAGATTCAGGCTTTTCATATGATATCTTTAATTATTACCGCTGAAAACGGAAAGGTGAATGTGCAAGTATCATTTGATTACCAATTGGATCCGATTCGTAAAACAACGGACATTTTACTTACCCGATCTCGGGAAGTATCCTTTAACCGGACCCTGGTATATGGGCCAAAGGTGCTGGAAAACTTCACCGATAGGAGCAAGGAATATTTGGTTCAGGATGAAGATATGACATTACATTTGGTTAACAGTGGAGGAGATAGGGTTTTTTCAAGAGATCTTTCGGGAGCGATCTTAGGCCAGGTGTTTCAGGTGGATTATTACAAGAACGATAAGCTACAGGTAGTCTTTGCCACCAGGGATGGGATATATGGTTTTGATCGGATTGGAGAGTCGTTGCCGGACTTCCCCATCGTTCTTCCTGAGGGACGGAAGGTTGCCCATTTCAATATGGTGGACTACGATAAATCCAGGGATTATCGTTTTTTTGTATCCGACGAATCAGGGGATCTTTTTATTTTTGACCAGCGTGGACAATTACTGGAGGGGTGGAATCCCAGGAGGTCCACAGGGCGCCTTGTGACTCCTCCAGCCCATCATCGAATCCCTGGTATGGGGGACTTTATGGTTTCTTTTCATGAGAATGGGAATCTTGAAATTATGAACAGAAGGGGTGAGTCCAGAATCGGGTCCCCAGTCCGCTTGGGTGAATCGGTATCTACCGAGTATGGACTGACAGACAGAGGAGGGAGTGTTGCCCAGCTGGTCACCATCAATGATGCCGGGGAGCTTGTTAAAGTGAATTTCAGTGGGGAATTGACCTATAGAAACCAGTTGCTCCGGCCGGATAGGGAAACTAAATTCAATATAGTACCCAACCAGAATGGCGATAACTTTTTAATAGTAATCCATGAATTTAACAAAATCAATGTTTTGTCACAGGATGAAGAACCTCTTTTCAATTGGAATATTATGTCGGAAGACCTGTATTTTCAGTTGTTCTCGTTTGGCTATCAAAAGGATATTTTTGTGGTAATCGACCGGGTGCAGGAATTCGTCTATTTATTTAATTTAAAGGGTGAATTGTTGAATTCCAAGCCGTTGAATGGAAAGACTCCAATATCCGTCAGCTTTTCAGGAAGTAGAAATGAATTTTTGATTCATACGGTTTTTGAAAAGAGCTTGATGGAATTTAAGCTTCCGATGTAACACTGGGAAGACCGATTTAATTTTGCTTACCTTTGTGCCGAATTTAACTGTCTCAAACTGGGGTTTGCCCATTTAATAAAAACACAGTAAATAAGAAATGAAGAATTGCATCTTATTCATGATGATGGCAGGTTTTTTCCTGTTACATCCTTTTTTATCATCCGCCCAATTCCCCGATTCACCCCCAGGCTTCCTAACAGATTCTTCGGCTTTCGATGATTTTTCAACTCCATATAATACGACTTTAACTTTCTTTCATAATTTACAGGAGGGTAATTTCAAACCGGAAATATCCGCAAAGGCACTGGATGTAAGTAGAATGGGTGGTGCCAATGCCAATTCCCTAGCTGTAAAGCTAAAACAGATTTTTGATGGTAAGGGCGTTTACGTGCGGATAAATGAAATTCCCAATGAGAGGAATTATATCGACTCCCTTGCAAACAATGACCAAAAATATTTCTTTGACAAGACTATTTTACCAAACATTTACCTTGAAAAAGTTGGGGATAAATGGCTTTTCTCAGCTTATACAGTTTCCCATATCAATGATCTTCACCAGGAGACATACCCTTTTGGCACTTCCAAATTATTGAATTTTCTTCCTAAAATTGGAAACCAAATTTATTTTGGATTACATCTGTGGCAGTTGGTTGGGCTGTTTTTCCTGCTTCTTATGGTGTTTTTAAGCCATAAGATTTTTACCATCATTGTAGACCGCGGCATCCGGTATGTATTGGTGAGGTCAGGGTATGGTGGATTGGCGGAAAAGTTCCTATTGCCAGTGGCGAGGGTGGTAAGTATATACTTGATTGTTGCTTTATTGGCCATATTTATAAGAGTCCTTCAGCTTCCGATTTTTATCGTTTCTTGGGTCACACTGTTATTAAATGGGCTTAAGCCTTTTCTCGTGACCATCATCTTTTACAAGTTAGTCGACGTTCTTTCTTCCTATTTGGAGCGAATGGCTGAAAAAACAACGTCAACTTTAGATGACCAGTTGGTTCCGTTGGTTAGAAAGACGCTTAAAACATTCGTTATCGTAATTGGTTCCCTTTTTGTCTTAAAGGATGGCCTGCGGGTAGACATCGTCCCGTTTCTGACCGGACTTTCTATAGGAGGACTTGCTTTTGCCCTTGCGGCGCAGGATACACTGAAAAACTTTTTTGGGTCTGTTATGATTTTTATAGACAAACCGTTTCAGGTTGGTGATTGGATTACCAGCGGTGAGGTGGACGGGACGGTCGAAGAGGTGGGATTCAGATCCACCCGGATACGGACATTTCGAAATTCCCTAGTGTATATACCCAATGGGAAAATTGCGGACGCCACCATTGACAATCACGGGCTAAGGCAATACAGGAGATTTTACACTACCATTACCATCACCTATGACACCCCCCCAGAGTTGATAGAGGTCTTCGTGGAAGGATTGAAAGAATTGGTTCGCAAACACCCAAATACTAGAAAAGATTATTATAACGTCTATTTGAACAACCTGTCAGCTTACAGTTTGGATGTCATGTTTTACGTATTTTTTGAAGTGCCCACTTGGCCCATAGAGCTAAAAACGAGGGAAGATTTGATTTTGGGCATCATACGGCTTGCCAATAATCTTGGCGTTCGTTTTGCCTTCCCAACCCAAACACTACATATGGAAACCTTCCCGGAAAAAAAAGGATTGATGCCTGTCTATGAAGAGGGAAAGGCCATTTACCAGCAGCGGTTGGAAAAGTTTATCCAGCAGGAATCCGGCAAATAAGGTGAGTAATTTTGTCGTAAATGAAAAAGAGCATCCGGATATGGATGCTCTTTTTTGTGAGGTCGAGAGCGGATTCGAACCGCTGTACGAGCTTTTGCAGAGCTCTGCCTAGCCACTCGGCCACTCGACCATTCTGTAATCGGAATGCAAATGTAGTCATTATTGAGTTTTATATCAATGGACACCCTACATTTTTTAATTAAATAAATAGAGGACACATTCTTTACAATATCCATTTATGAAAAACCATAATAACGAAGGAATTGCAACTGCAGAGAAAATTAATTAGCAGATAAAGTTTATTTATATTCTTTCTAAATAAATGATTATTAAAAACCAATCTCCTTAACCATCTGATTTACAATAAAATAACATATTAAATCCTGATATGCTCAATTACATGCTGTTCAAATTGGTAAGTTTGAAAAATAGAAGTTGGGTAGTACATTTGTGGGGAATTTCAATGTCGTGGAATAAAATTGAAAAAATTAAATAAAACTATGTCTATCAAACGCTCATTCTTAGGGGTGCCTATCCATTTAGGAACATTGTTGCTGGCTTTTTTCCTCGTTGGAGGCGTGGATGCCTATGCGGTAAACCCCGATGTATCGGATAGTGAAGATGCCATTCAGGCAGGGCAGGCCTTGTTCAATGCGAACTGTAAGACCTGTCACAAGTTGGACCAACGGTATACGGGTCCGGCATTACGTGGTGTTACTGAGCGTAGAGAGTTGGATTGGGCTAAACAATTCATCGTCAATTCCCAGCTTCTAATTCAAAGTGGTGACGCTGCCGCGGTTGCGCTATACAGGGAATACAATAACATTGTAATGCCTTCACATGACTTTCTAAGTGATGGTGATGTGATGAACCTGTTATCCTATATTGAATATGGGGATACCGCTGAAGCTGCTACCGAAGCTGGTGCCGTCGGTGAGGGTGGAGCTACTGGGGGCGGAGGCGTTCCAAGCGAATACCTGACCATCATGCTGGTTGTTTTAGTATTCGTTCTGTTACTTATTCTGGTAGTATTGGGACTGATCGTTTCCGTTCTCACCAAATACATGAATTCCAGTGACAAGTTGGATGACGAGGATAAGGCATTTATCAATCAGAAAGGGAGTGTAAAAAAGTTGTTGACCAGTGATGGGTTTATTGTAATTGTAACAACTATAGTACTTGCCCTAGTAGTGAAAACAGCTATTGACGGCATCTACGGTGTAGGAATTCAGCAAGGCTATGCACCTGCACAGCCAATTGCCTATTCCCATCAACTACATGCCGGCCAATATGAAATTCAATGTCAATATTGCCATACCGGCGTGGAAATTGGCAAGTCAGCCAACATCCCATCTGCGAATATTTGTATGAATTGCCACATGCACATTCAGAATGTAGGAGGACAGGAGGGGATTTCTCCTGAAATTGCGAAATTATATGATGCGTATGATAATAATAGGCCTATAGAATGGGTGCGGGTACACAACCTTCCTGATTTGGCTTATTTCAACCATTCCCAGCACGTAGTAGTGGGTGGCATAGAATGCCAGACCTGTCATGGTCCTATCGAAGAGATGGAGGTTGTATATCAGCATAGTGCTTTGACGATGGGTTGGTGTATAGACTGTCATCGTAATACAGAAATCGCCTCTCAGGGAAATGAGTATTACGACAAGTTGGTCCTTTTGCATGCCGACTCTAAAGATGCACTGAAAGTAAAGGATATTGGCGGATTGGAATGTGCTAAATGTCATTATTAAAAAAATAATCTTACGAAAATCTTTTCAATAAGAAATGAGAGATAATAAAAAGACGTACTGGAAAGGGTTAGAACAGTTGACCAACGATCCTGAATTCGTAAAACATGCGGATAAGGAATTCGCCGAAAACCTCCCGCTTCATAAGTCCAACGAGGACGGAAGTGCATCCAGAAGGGATTTCCTGAAAATGATGGGTTTCAGTTTAGCGGCCGCATCTTTGGCAGCTTGCGAAGCTCCTGTCAGAAAGGCTATTCCTTATGTTACCAAACCTGTGGATATAGATCCCTCCGTCCCTAATTATTATGCTTCAACCTTTGTTTCCGGTGGAGACTATGCATCGGTGGTTGTTAAAACCAGAGAGGGTAGACCAATCAAAATTGACGGTAATACGCTCTCTCCGATTACCCAGGGAGGAACAAGTGCTATTGTAGAATCTTCTGTATTGTCTCTATATGACAAGCAGCGAATTTCCGGCCCCCATATCAATGGTGAAAAGGTCACTTGGCCCAACTTCGACGTTGATCTGTCATCTAAACTTAGTTCTGCAGGCACCGTCAAAATAGTGACAAACACCATCCTTTCTCCCTCTACAGAAAAGGCATTGGCTGCATTCGCAGAAACCATGGGTAATGTTGAAGTAGTTACTTATGATCCAATATCAAATTATGGTATTACAAAAGCCAGTGAAACATATTATGGCGTAGGAGTATTGCCTTCCTATTATTTTGACAAAGCCTCGGTCATTGTAAGTTTTGGTGCTGACTTCTTGGGTACTTGGATCTCTCCTATAGAATATTCCAAACAATACAGTAAAGGACGGAAAATCTCGAAGGAGAATTCCAACATGTCCCGCCATTTCCAATTTGAATCCAACCTGTCTCTTACTGGTGCCAATGCGGACTACAGAACTCCCATAAGGGCATCTCAAAGCGGGCTGGCTGTATTGGCATTATATAATTTATTGGCTAGAAAAGCCGGAGCCGCCACAGTAAATGCTCCGGCCATTGAAATCAACCACCTGTCCAAGGCTGCGGATGAACTCTGGGCGAACCAAGGAAGTGCTTTAGTAGTATCTGGGTCAAATGATCCAAACGTACAGGTAGTGATTCATGCCATCAATGATTTACTTCAAAGCGCCGGCAACACGCTTTCGTTAGCCCAGGCGGCTCATTTCCGAAAAGGAGACGATGCTAGAATGAATCAGTTAGTTACTGAATTAAATGGAGGTAGCATAGGAGCTGTTATTTTTTATAATTGCAATCCTGTTTATGATTTTGCAAGAGGAACGGAATTGGCAGAGGCTATAGCCAAAGCTAGAGTTTCAGTATCCACAAGCGAGGCCATGAATGAAACAGCCGCTAAAGTCCAATATCTTGCTCCAGATCACCATTTCTTGGAGAGCTGGAACGATTTTAACCCTAAAGTAGGGGAGTACAGTTTATCCCAGCCAACTATCTCTCCACTGTTTGATACACGTCAAGCTCAGGAAAGCATGCTGAAGTGGGCTGGAGTATCAACTCCTTACTATGATTTTTTACAAGCCAACTGGAGAGAAACCTTTTTTACCTCCGGTGAAGTAAGTGGAGATTTCCAACAGTTTTGGGATGAGTGTCTCCACAACGGAGTATTTCATGTTTCCAATGAAGGGCTCGGTGAACCTGCCTCTTTGGGAGATATTAGTGCTTCCGCCGCAGCTATTGGAACCAGCTACAGAGGAGATAACACTGGGACTGAACTCGTGGTTTACGCCAAAGTCGGAATTGGATCCGGTGCTCATGCCAACAATCCATGGCTACAGGAAATGCCTGACCCGATCTCAAAAGCTACCTGGGACAATTATTTAACTGTATCCCAAAAGTGGGCCAATGATAACGGCTTGAAGATGTTTGAAGGTGCTACCAAGTTGGCAAATTTGACTGTAAACGGGAAATCTATATCAGTTCCCATTTTGGTCCAGCCAGGTCAGGCAGACGGCACTGTTGGTCTTGCGTTGGGATATGGAAGGACTGATGCCGGTCGTGTTGCCAGCGGCTTAGGAGTCAATGCCTATGCCTTGCTTGATAGCTCCAAAGGCTTCGTCAATTACGACGTCACCGAAGGTGTGACAGTTGAATTGACCGGAGATAGTTATAAAATTGCTCAGACACAAACCCACCAGACCTACATGGACCGTAATTTTGTGGTTCAGGAGTCTACGTTGGGTGAATATAAAAAGGATGCAAGTGCCGGCAGGTACCATCCGAAAGTTTACAAAGAGGGGGAATTCTTCAAACCTTCCAAAATCTCGCTTTGGGCAGGTCACAAGTACAGCCAACATCACTGGGGTCTTGCCATCGATCTGAACTCCTGCACTGGTTGCGGAGCATGTACTGTAGCTTGCCAGGTTGAAAACAACGTAGCCGTGGTAGGAAAGCAGGAAGTTCTCAATAGAAGGGAAATGGCTTGGATAAGGATTGACCGGTATTACAGTTCTCCAACGGGAGCAACTAGTAATAAGGAGTTGGAGCAAGCGGCTGATAATCCCGAGGTAATATTTCAACCCATGATGTGCCAGCACTGCAACAACGCTCCATGTGAGACGGTTTGCCCGGTGGTAGCGACTACGCACAGTTCAGAAGGATTGAACCAAATGACATACAACCGTTGTATCGGTACCCGATATTGCGCAAATAACTGTCCGTATAAAGTACGACGGTTTAACTGGTTTAAATACCACGACAACCAAGATTTTGCCGGATATAACGTGGCTCAAAACGATGATATGGGCAAAATGGTATTGAACCCTGACGTTACGGTGAGATCCAGAGGCGTAATGGAGAAATGCTCCATGTGCGTTCAGCGTATTCAAGCAGGAAAATTAACAGCCAAAAAAGAAAGAAGAAAAATCCAAGACGGTGAGATCAACGTGGCCTGTGCGGTTGCGTGTCCTTCCGAGGCATTGGTATTTGGAGATATGAATGATCCTGAATCGAAAGTTTACCAAATGCTTAAAATCCAGGAAAATACAGATTCTGCTTTTAAGGAAGTAAATGAGGAAAGAGCCTTCCATGTGTTGGAGGAAATCAACGTCAGCCCCAATATTTGGTATTTTACCAAAATTCGAAACAAGGATATAAACGAAGCTTAACATTTTTAAACAATAAAATATGCAGGTATCTTCATCCATTCGCGAGCCGCTGGTTACCGGTGGTAAGACATACAAGGACGTTACCAATGACGTGTCCCGACAAGTGGAAGGCAAACCGACACTTAGCTGGCTCTTGGCCCTTGGCGGTTCGTTGGTTGTACTTCTATTAGGGAGCTTAGCTCTAGTTGCCACCCTTTGGGAAGGCATCGGTATGTGGGGTCTAAACAAAACTGTAGGCTGGGCTTGGGATATTACCAATTTCGTATGGTGGGTTGGTATCGGTCACGCCGGTACGCTAATATCTGCCGTATTGTTGCTCTTCAGACAGAAATGGAGAACTTCCATCAACCGTGCTGCCGAAGCAATGACGATCTTCGCCGTTATTTGTGCTGCCTTGTTCCCGCTCATTCACATGGGCAGACCTTGGATCGGTGCTATTTGGGCGCTGCCCCTTCCTAATACCTATGGTTCTCTTTGGGTTAACTTCAACTCACCGCTTCTTTGGGACGTTTTTGCGATCTCTACGTATTTCGCCGTTTCTTTGGTGTTTTGGTACATCGGTCTTATCCCGGATTTTGCTACGATCAGAGACAGGGCAACAGGGATGAGAAGAACGATTTACGGAGCTTTGAGTTTTGGCTGGGATGGTGCCGCAAAGACATGGATGAGATACGAATCGGTATCGTTGATCTTGGCAGGTCTGGCAACTCCTTTGGTACTATCGGTTCATACCATCGTATCCTTTGACTTTGCTACCTCCGTAATTCCAGGATGGCACACGACTATTTTCCCTCCTTATTTCGTTGCAGGTGCTATTTTCTCCGGGTTTGCTATGGTGCTTACCCTGATGATAATCACCCGAAAGGTTTTCAAACTTCAAGATTATATCACCATCGGACACATTGAACTGATGAACATAGTGATTATCATCACCGGTTCAATAGTAGGCATTGCCTATATCACTGAGTTTTTCATCGCCTGGTATTCTGGCGTAGCTGCTGAGCAGTATGCTTTCGTAAACAGGATGTTTGGACCATATTGGTGGGCATACTGGTCTATGATGACCTGTAATGTAATCTCTCCACAGTTGTTCTGGTTCAAGAAAATTAGGACTTCCATAGTGGCCACATTTATATTGTCCATTGTCGTGAATATAGGAATGTGGTTTGAGCGGTTTGTTATCATCGTGACATCTCTTCACAGAGATTTCCTACCATCATCTTGGGTTATGTTTTATCCCACAATCACTGACGTTGGAGTATATTTGTTTACGTTTGGGTTCTTCGGTACGTGTTTCTTGTTGTTTGCCAAATTCTTCCCAGTGATTAACATGGCGGAGGTAAAGGCGGTACTTAAATCTTCATCTGAAAAAGTAGTTAAATAATCATGGAAAGAGATAGTAATTTTATTTTAGGAATCTTTGACGATGAGGATGTATTGCTGAATGCCGTTAAGGATGTAAGAAAAAGCGGCATTAAAATACATGAGGTTTACTCCCCTTATCCTATACATGGTTTGGATGAAGTCCTCGGATATAAACGAAGCAGGTTACCCATTGCTGCCTTTATGTTTGGCCTTTTAGGAACAACTTTGGCCCTTACCATGCAATTTTACATGAACAAGTTTGACTGGCCGATGATCATTGGAGGAAAGGATTTCGCTTCAATTACCTTTGTGCCGGTTACCTTCGAACTTACAGTTTTGCTTGCGGCATTTGGCATGGTAGGGGTATTTATGGCAACTAGTAATCTTAAGCCATGGGGTCAGCCCAGAATCTTTGATCTTCGCAGTACGGATGACAAGCATGTCATGGCCATTGATATCGCCAACAATGCATCTTTGACAACTGAGGCAATTAGCGATGTGTTAAAAAACTCGGGTGCTACGGAGATAAATCGTAAAAATTTTGAATAGGTAATTGATAACATATGAAAATTACAATATCCACATATTTAATGGCAATTGCTGGTGTTTCAGTAGGATTAGCATCCTGCAGTGCTTCCGGTGATTATCCGGGGACTGAATATGCTCCGCAAATGTACCATTCGGTAGCCTATGAACCGCTCACCCAAATCAAAAATGAAGAAGAAGGCATGTGGCTTTCAAACCGGGAAGACGGTAAGGGTGAGTTTTTCAATAGTAACATCAATAATCCGAATGGCATGAACATGCGGGAACCTGTACCCAATACAGTTCCAAGAAGCAATAACGGCACTCTTCCGTATCGATTGCGAGTCGCAGATCTTGAAGGAGCTGCTTTAGTTGAAAATCCAATTGAATCTTCAGATGAAGTACTGGCCCAAGGTGGTCAACTCTACATGCAATATTGTTCCGCATGCCACGGTCCGGCTGGAGAAGGAGACGGAAAAGTTGGAGAAGTAATTGGTGGTGTTGCGAACCTGAAGGGTGGTGCCTATTTGGAGCTTTCTGACGGACACGTTTTTCACGTCATTACTCATGGTAAAGGAAGAATGGGTCCTCACGGATCCCAGATTTCAATCGAAAAAAGGTGGAAAATTGTGCACTATGTTAAACAAGAAATCCAGAAATAAGAAATGGCACAAGGAACTAATTATAACTTAGATCAAAAATTTGATTTTACCGCCGGTCTTAAGAAAACGGTGATTACGGTTGGAGTGGCGGGAGCCGTTCTTCTCGTGTTAGGGATTCTTCTTGGAATGTTTGGTGGACACGGCCATGAGGGAGATGCTGATCACCATGCCTTTCATTGGAGTCAGCGACTTTTCGCCAATCTTTGGATCAATAATGTTTATTTTACAGGAATAGCCATTATCGGAGTTTTCTTTTTTGCAATTCAATATGCCGCTCAGGCTGGATGGTCGGCTCCATTGGTTCGATTGATGATCTCTTTTGGTCATTGGCTGCCTATTGCCGCGGTATTGATGCTTGGAACATTCTTTATAGCCAATCACGACTTATTTCACTGGACCCACAGCTATGTTTACGACAAGGGAACGGAGACCTATGATAGGATCATAGACGGAAAAGGAGCTTTCTTTTACTGGCCTTTAGAAAAGGGTACCTTCCCGGTTTTCTTTATAGTTAGGATGATTCTGTTTTTTGGGTTTTGGGTTTTCTTTTTCAATAAATTGAAAAATCTATCCCAACAGGAAGATTTACATGGTGGTAACAGCTATTGGTATGCGATGAGAAAATGGTCTGCCATTTTCTTGGTTTTCTTTGCCGTTTCATCTTCAATGAGTGCGTGGGATTGGGTAATGTCCATTGATACGCATTGGTTTTCCACCTTGTTTGGTTGGTATGTGTTTGCATCTTGGTTTGTTGCCGGTTTGTCCGCTATTACCCTTTTTATTCTCTTCCTAAAGGACAGGGGATATCTTGAAATGGTTAACCAAAACCATATTCACGATATGGGTAAATATGTTTTCGCATTCTCCATTTTCTGGACTTATATCTGGTTTTCGCAGTTCTTGTTGATCTATTACGCCAATATCCCTGAGGAGTCTGTTTATTTTATTGAGAGACTCTCCAGTGATGTGTATGGATCGTTCATTTATGTAAATATAGGCTTAAACTTTGTGTTGCCGTTCTTTGTTCTAATGACACGAGATTCGAAGAGACATGGTGTATTTCTAAAGCTTGTATGTACCTTGATTCTATTTGGACATTGGATAGATTTCTTCCTAATGATTCAACCCGGTACATTGGGACATAATGGAGGTATTGGATTAATGGAGATAGGTTTGTTGCTAGTCTATGCTTCGGCTTTTGTCCTGGTGGTTTTGACTAATCTTTCCAAAGGAAATTTGATAGCCAAAAATCACCCCATGTTAGAGGAAAGTCTTCATCATCACATTTAAATTTTATCCGAAAAATTAAATATTATGTACGGATTTCTTATTGCCATCGGTGTTGTTCTGTTACTGTCCGTTATTTGGATGGTGTACCGAATTCAAACGCTTATTTCTGTTGCCAAAGGTTCTGATAAAAAGATACAGACGACCTCTAATAAGGTTAATGCTGCACTGTTTGTGGTTTTTTTAGTTGGTACTTTTGTCCTAATGACCTGGTATTCTATCAAGGAATTCAGCAATTATCAATTGCCAATAGCGTCTGAACATGGTGTAATAACTGACAGGCTTTTCTGGGTTACAATGGCGGTTACCGGGTTCATTTTCATTTTGACTCACATCCTGCTATTCTGGTTTCCTTATAAATATCAATACAGAACCGATAGAAGGGCCTCTTATTATCCAGATAACAACAAACTGGAAGTTATTTGGACTTTAGTGCCTGCTGTTGTACTCGCGTTGCTTGTTATCTCCGGATGGAGAGCATGGACAGACATCACTGATCCTGCTCCAGAGGGAGCTCACGAGATTGAATTATTGGGTTATCAATTTGCATGGGAAATTCGATACCCAGGAAAGGATAATATTTTAGGCGATTTTGATTATCGGCTAATCAACGCTACTAATTCAAGGGGCGTAGATTTTTCTGACCAAAACTCTAGAGATGACTTTCCATCGCAATCAGTAGTTATTCCCAAGGGAGAACCGGTTCTTTTCAAAATTCGCGCAAGGGACGTTCTACATTCTGTATTTGCCCCTCATATGCGTCTTAAAATGGATGCAGTGCCCGGAATGCCTACCCGTTTTTGGTTCGTACCCACCAAAACTACCGCTGAAATGAGAGCAGAGCTAGGTGATGAAGAATTCGAATACGAAATAGCTTGTACAGAGGTCTGTGGTAGTGGACACTTTTCTATGAGGAGAGTGATTACTGTGGTAGAACCTGAAGAATATAGAAAGTGGTTCAGTGAACAAAAAACTTTTGTAGAATCCAATCCAAGTTTAGTTTTGGATCTTCCAATAGAAGATAAAAAATTGGCAGAGACTGCAAACCAATAAGGATATTAATATTTAATCAATTAAAATATGTCGGTAGCTAACGTTTCAGCACATGATGTTTCAGCGCATGATGATCATCATGACCACGAGCATGAAGATGGCTTTATAACAAAGTATATCTTCACTCAGGACCATAAAATGATCGGTAAACAATTTCTTGTTACCGGTATGTTTTGGGCACTGATTGGTGGATTCTTGTCCATTTTGTTCAGATTACAATTAGGCTTTCCAGATATGAATTTGGAATTTCTTAGACCTCTTTTGGGCGGTTGGATTACAGAGACAGGCCAATTGGATCCCAATTTCTATTTGGCGCTGGTAACCATGCACGGAACCATTATGGTGTTCTTTGTATTGACAGCCGGATTGAGTGGTACATTTTCCAACTTTCTGATTCCACTTCAGATTGGAGCCAGGGATATGGCTTCTGGTTTTATGAACATGTTATCCTACTGGTTCTTCTTTACCTCTGGAGTCATTATGTTCATATCGCTATTCCTCGAGCGTGGTCCAGCTAGTGGGGGGTGGGTTGTATATCCTCCGTTGTCAGCTTTGGAGCAGGCTATGCCCGGTTCAGGTTTGGGGATGACGCTGTGGTTGGTTTCCATGACGTTTTTTATTGCTTCATCTCTCTTGGGTGGTATAAATTACATAACTACAGTTATTAATTTAAGGACTAAAGGCATGTCCTTTGCCAGATTGCCTCTGACGATCTGGGCTTTCTTCCTTACTGCGGTAATCGGTCTATTATCATTCCCGGTTCTATTCTCTGCCGCATTGTTATTGGTGTTTGACCGTAGCTTTGGTACTAGTTTCTACTTGTCTGATATCTATATCGGTGGTGAAGCCCTTCCAAATACAGGTGGTAGCGCAGTTCTATACCAACACTTGTTCTGGTTCCTTGGTCACCCTGAAGTTTATATTGTACTCTTGCCTGCTTTGGGAATTACCTCAGAAATCATAGCAACCAATTCTAGAAAACCTATTTTCGGATATAAAGCCATGATAATTTCCATGCTTGGTATTACCATACTTTCTTTTGTTGTATGGGCACACCACATGTTTGTCTCAGGGCTTAATCCTTTCTTGGGCTCGATATTTATGTTCTTGACATTGATTATCGCAGTCCCTTCAGCAGTTAAAGTATTTAATTACCTGACTACACTCTGGAGAGGTAATTTGAGATTTACTACTGCGATGATGTTTTCTATTGGTCTGGTATCCTTCTTTATTTCTGGAGGTCTTACAGGTATATTCTTAGGAAACTCTGCCATTGATATTCAATTGCATGACACCTATTTCGTTGTAGCCCATTTTCACCTGGTGATGGGATCGGCTTCGTTCTTTGGATTGATGGCCGGAGTTTATCATTGGTTCCCTAAAATGTTTGGAAGGATGATGGATGAGAAATTAGGTTCTATACACTTTTGGTTGACTTTCGTAGGTGTGTACATGGTCTTTTTCCCCATGCACTACATCGGTATCGCTGGGTTTCCGAGACGATACTATAGCTGGTCCACCTTCTCCTTCACGGATATGTATACCGATTTGAACATGTTTGTATCTGTAGCGGCTATCATTACCTTTGCAGCTCAGTTTATCTTTCTGTTTAACTTCTTCTACAGCATGTTTAGGGGTAGGATTGCTTCGCTTAATCCATGGCAGTCCAATACATTGGAATGGACTACTCCATTACATCCTAAACACGGTAACTGGCCGGGTGAGATACCTTCGGTCTATAGATGGCCCTATGATTATTCAAAGCCTGGCGCTAAGGAAGATTTCATTCCACAGACTGTTCCTCTTTCCGTTACTCCGGAATCGAACTTGCCTCATGAGGAGAAGTTGGTGAATTTGGAGAAAGAGATTATAGCCGAGGAGGAGCAGGTTTTGGTTGCTAATGAATATAAAGGATCGTAAAAATATAGATAGCTTCCGTCGTATCAGTTTGATAACTACGGCAGCTATTTATTTTCTAATATTGGTTGGGGGGATAGTCAGAAGTACCGGATCTGGTATGGGATGTCCCGATTGGCCAAAATGTTTTGGGAGCTGGATTCCACCTACTAGCGTGGATCAGCTCCCAAATGATTATCTGGAGGTTTATGTCCAACAGCGTCTGGCCAAGAACGAGCGATTTGCGGATTTGCTGGCTTCCATCGGATTCTCTGAACTGGGCCAGCAGATTTTGCAGGACGAAAGTGTTGCTCAAGAGGAGCCTTTCAACGCAACCAAGACCTGGATCGAATATATCAATAGACTTATTGGAGCCGTAATCGGGCTTTTGGTTTTGGTTACAGTTTACAGGGCGATCTTGATATGGAAATTAGACAGAAAATTTACGTATTTGAGTATAAGTGCGCTTATCTTGGTTCTATTTCAGGGTTGGATAGGATCCATAGTCGTGTCTACTAATCTCCTGCAATGGATGATTACCGTTCATATGCTACTCGCCTTGGTGATAGTTTGTCTGTTGTTGTATATTTATTTCTTAGCCTACCAATCGGGCCGTCAAGCCTCAATCGGTGATATTGAAAATCAATCATTGGGCTATGTGATAGCAGTTTGTATGTTGCTAATGGTTATCCAAATTGTATTGGGAACGCAGGTTAGGGAAGAAGTGGATGAAATAGCGAGAAAATTTTCTCATACATATCGGGATTCTTGGATTGAGGGGTTGGGAACCACCTTTCTTATCCACAGATCTTATTCCTTGTTTATTTTGGCCTTACACCTTGTGTTTGGATATTTGGTATTCAAACAAATGAATAAATCTTCGTTGATTTATCAATTGACATTTTGGTTGTTAGCAATTATAGTACTGGAGATTCTCTCGGGAGTAGGAATGGCTTATTTCGGGATTCCCGCCTTCTTGCAACCTATACATTTACTGTTTGGGACATTGATTGTAGGTATTCAGTTCTTTATTTGGTTAGAAATCAGGCATAGTAAGTATGTCTTTAAAAAAATAGCTTCTTAATTCTATAGAAATGAGTAGTATAAATATTAGTGATAATGTATTTCAAGTGACCTTAGGTGTTAGGTTGAAGGCTTATTATGACTTGCTGAAATTCAGGCTCTCTGCTTTGGTAACGTTTTCTGCAGTTTTTGGATTTATCCTTGGTCATACATCGCCCAGTTTTTCGTGGGCAGGACTTGCCGGGTTGGTTTTTGGAGGATTTCTTATCAGTGGAGCATCGGGAGCTGCCAACGAGATTTTGGAGAGAGACCTGGATAAGTTGATGAAGCGGACCCAGGGAAGGCCGCTACCGATGAATGTTATTTCCTTGGTAGAAGCTCAATGGTTTACATTGATTACGGCACTGACAGGTATCGGAATGCTCTGGCTTTTCACAAATCCGCTTACCACCTATCTGGGTATATTAAGCATGATTTTGTACGTGTTCGTATATACTCCACTGAAGCGTGTAGGACCTATCGCGGTATTGGTGGGGGCTATACCTGGAGCAATGCCTCCCTTATTGGGTTGGGTAGCCGCCACCGGGGCGATCACCTATGAGGCGATGATTATTTTCGGAATCCAGTTTGTCTGGCAATTCCCCCATTTTTGGGCAATTGCCTGGGTAAGTGACGATGATTATAAGCGGGCAGGTTTTAAACTATTGCCCCTGGGCGGTAAAAAGGATCTCAATACAGCTATCCAAATTATGATTTATACGCTATTCTTATTGCCCTTGGGTTTACTGCCAACCTATTTTGGATTAACGGGAATTAATTCGGGAATAGTAGCGACACTTTGTGGGGTGTTGTTCTTGGCTCAGACCTTTTCTCTTATGAAGGATTGTTCCAGAAAATCAGCACTGCGGATCATGTTTGGTTCCTTCCTTTATCTACCTATCGTACAAATTGCTTATTTATTAGATAAAGTTCAATAATGGAAGAGAAATTAGCCTATATAGAAGGTGCCGAGCAGCCGCTGGCAATGCATCCCAAAAAGTTTGCATTGTGGTTGTTTATCGTTAGCGTTGTGATGATTTTCGCATCGATGACGTCAGCCTATATTGTCCGTATGTCAGAGGGAAACTGGCTTGAGTTTGAGTTGCCGGATATATTTTGGTATACGTCAATTGTGATTATCCTGAGTAGTATCTCCCTTCATTGGGCATACTTGTCCGCTAAGAAAGATTCATTGGATCAATTGCGTATTGCATTGCTTGTAACTGCTATACTGGGAGTGACATTTTTGATTGGTCAGTGGTACAGTTGGGTGGCACTCGTAGATCAGGATGTGTATTTTGTGGGCAATCCGGCAGGCTCCTTTTTGTACGTTTTTACCGGTTTGCATGCAATACATTTAATTAGTGGTGTGATTTTTCTAATTATTGTATTAATTTCGTCCCTAAGATTTAAGATCCATTCCCAAAACATGGCTCAAATGGAAATGTGTACCACGTATTGGCATTTCCTTGGAGGACTTTGGTTGTATCTGTTCATGTTTTTACTGCTGAATCATTAAATAAAATAATCATCAACTTATGTCATCGACTGCTATCGAAATCAAATCAAAAAGAGGGGTATGGGGAGGTGGAAACGAACCACTGAAGGCGAGCTATGGTAAGCTTATGATGTGGTTTTTCCTCCTGTCAGATATTTTCACTTTTGGAGCATTCTTAATCACCTACGGCGCTATTCGCATGAGTTACCCCGCCTATGAGGGTGCATCTGCGGAATTCGTAAGTTCCAATGAATATTGGCCAATTCCAGAGATGATTTTTGATGCCCTTCCATTATTACATGGAATGCACTTTCCGCTCGTTTTTGTAGGATTGATGACCTTTATACTCATCATGAGCTCTGTTACCATGGTATTGGCTGTGGAAGCAGGTCATAGAAATGACAGGAGTGACGTGGTAAAATGGTTATTATGGACTCTGCTGGGAGGGATTACCTTCCTTAGCTGCCAAGCCTGGGAATGGTCTCACTTTATCCATGGAACGGACGAAGGCACCATGTTGGAATACGTAAATTCGCTTAACCGTCTAGTTTCGGAGACTGTCTTTGGAGCAAATCTTCTGGTAAATGAATACGGCCCTGCCCCCTTTGCCCAACTATTCTTTGTTATCACCGGATTCCACGGTTTCCACGTAACCATCGGCGTAGTATTGTTGTTCTTGGCATTTTACCAAGCAGCTGTTGGTATCTACGAGCAAAGAGGGCATTATGAAATGGTCGAAAAAATCGGATTGTATTGGCACTTTGTGGATTTGGTTTGGGTATTTGTATTTACCTTTTTCTATTTAATTTAAAATAAAATTTCTGCACTATGGCACATGATCATAATAACGGGTTGGAAGTAATTCCAAAAGATCCAGCGAAGATTAAAAAGATCTGGATGACTGCGTTAATATTATTGTTAATTACCGCTTTTGAATTTGTCCTGGCCTTTACAATGGACAGAGGAGTTTTATTGTATGCTTTATTTATCATTCTTACGATTGTAAAAGCGTACTATATCATGATGGAATTTATGCATTTGGGGGAAGAAGCAAAACCATTGTTTTACTCCATTATAGTTCCTATCATCTTCTTGATTTGGTTGGTTATAGCTCTGATGAAAGAGGGAGCGGAAATATTCCAAATGCGCTGGTAAAACCCACTGGGTTCAAGTTATCTAAAATAGGTTGAAGTGGAATCTTCAACCTATTTTTTTGTTTATAATGGTATATGAAATCGAGCAAGACGAAAACCTCGCACACCGGGATGATTATCATATATGAGAGATTCCCCCGAAAAAATCGGGGCAGGCTATCCGATGAATCGGGACAAGTCATGGCCGCTGAAAAACAATTATAATTACATGAAAGAACTGAGGGTTTTACAATTTATGGTATTGGTATGCATCTTGATGATACCAATATTGATCATTCTATTCCTGAAAAATTTCTCGTCCAACACTTATTCCATCCCTATATTGTATGAAAACGGAGTGGAGGATCCTTATCAGGAATGCGACCTTCCCTCAGGACAGCAACATGTCATTCCTGAGTTTAGGTTTTATGCCCAGGATAGTTCAGAAGTCGGAACGCAGGAAATGAAGGGAAAACTCACTATAGTTGATTTCTTCTTTACCAGTTGTCCAAGTATATGTCCGGTGATGTCGGCAGAGATGGAGCGTGTGCAGGATGCGTTCAGAGATGAGGAGATGGTGCAGATTTTCTCTATTAGTCTGGATCCTGGCTTTGATACTCCTGCGGTTTTGGCCGAATATGCTGACTTTCATGGAGCCAAGCCGAATAAATGGTTTTTCCTGAATGGACCCCGTGAACAAACCTATGAACTAGCCCGTTGTGGATTTATTCTGCCCGCTTTGGATGGGGGGGGGAACCCGGATGATTTTGTTCATAGTGACAAATTTGTGCTGGTAGATGAGCAGGGAAGAATTAGGGGATACTACAGTGGCACTAATAGAGAAGGAGTAGACGAGTTAATTCTTGAAACAAAAATTTTACTTTATGGACAGCAATAAATTAGCCTATTCACCCAACGATAAACAGATGCTCCGTTGGATTTCGGTTATTTCGATTTTAATACCCATTGTTGTTGCTGTGCTGTTGTTTATGCCATCGAAAATGGATTTAGGAACAGATTGGGTGTATTTTCTTCCACATCTCAATGCCGTCATCAATACCGCGGCAAGCATCGCTTTGGTTCTTGGTGTTATTTTCATAAAGAGAGGAAGCATTGGGTATCACCGCGCAGCGATGACCACGGCTTTTGGTTTGGGTGCGGTATTTCTGGTTTCCTATGTAGTCTATCATGCAGCAGCGGAAAGTACGTCTTTTGGAGGAGAGGGTTGGATAAGAGATGTATATTATTTCCTTTTAATATCCCATATTGTGTTGGCAGCGGTAGCCCTTTTCCCAATATTACTGGCATATTATTATGGATATACCAATCGGATAGAGAAGCACAGAGCAACAGTAAAGTATGCGTTTCCAATATGGCTCTATGTGACGGTCACCGGAGTAATAATATACCTGATGGTCAGCCCCTATTATCAGCATTAAACTAAATCCACTTATTTGACGTTTATTTGATATGAGTACTTTTGCCAAAACGATATTTATTTCTCTGGTTTTATTTGTCTTTCAACTTCAATCGGTAATCGCTCAATGCGCCATGTGCCGGGCTGGTATTGAATCAAATGTAAGTGATGGAGACACCTCTGTGGGAGCAGGGCTGAATATGGGAATTCTGTATTTATTTGTCGCACCTTATCTCTTAATGATGGTTATTGGCTTTTTTTGGTATAGAAGTGCCAAAAGGAAAAAGAGGCTTTCGCTATAATTCCTATCCGATAAAGATGGAGAGCAAAGTTTGTTGAAGGCTTTGCTTTTTTTATTTTTATATGCATGTTCAAAAAAAGAAAGTATATCAGCCTATCGGCTATCCTTTTACTGGGAATATTTTTCTCTGTTACGTTCCAATGGAAAAAAGATGAAGGCACGGAAGCTTTCAGAAGGGACCTGGAGCATAAGCTAGGAGGTATTTTGGGGGAATTCGATGAGGATTATATCGAAATCCTGTTAAATAACAGAGCCGATACGCAGGTTTCTTTTACCACGTTAGATAGGGATACCAAACATCCTTTTTACCTTTTTTCAAATCAGGGGGACTTAATGTTTTGGTCGGAAATTTCCATGATTCCCAGCCACGGTGAGTTTCAGTTGAATAGGAAATTCCAGCTGATTGAGAATGCCAAAGGGGTTTTTTTTAGCAAAATACGAAAGCTGACCCGGAATCAACAGGAATTTTGGGTGTTGCAGATTTACCCTTTGTCCTATAAGGTAGCACTCCAGAATGACTATCTTCCTAGTGGCAGCAATTACTATCTTTTTGGAAATGACCGATATTCTGTTTCTAATCAAAAAGAACCTGGTTATGCGGATATTCACCATAACGAAGATTATCTTTTTTCGATCAATTACCGGGTGGGCTACGATTTGCCTGGCACTACAAGCAATCGGACATTGATTGTTTTCTTTTTTTCGCTTTTGAGTCTTGTCATTATCCTAGGTGTGGATTTTGTCCAAACTATTTGGAGGAAGGGAAATCGTCCGCTTGCCATTTCCTATGCAGCACTCATTCTGTTTAGTATTCGCGGACTAATGCTGAAGTTCAGCTTTCCCCAAGACTTCTTTGAGACAGGTTTATTTAATCCGGGAAACTATGCCTCGTCCGTGGTAAATCCCAGCTTAGGGGATTTGCTTCTTAACGTCATCTGCATCTTAATTGTACTGGGACTCATATTGGCGTCGATAGGTAGCAGTAGGATTCTGGTTCAGTTTAATCAACATAGGAGAAAAATCCCCAGTGGACTTTTGCTTGTTGTTGTTTTGATACTTTCCACACTGTTAATGGTGATATTTTTTGACTTGTTTCTTGACATCGTAAAAAATTCCCAATGGAACCTTAATATTCAATCCCTACCTACTTTTACTTACTTTCATGCTATTAGTCTGATTATTGTGTTTTTAGGCGGAGCGGCCTACGTGGTGTTTTCCATTATTGGGCTTAACTTAGTGTTGAACAAAAGCTCCCTTACCAAGAAGAGAGCACTCAACATCCTTCTTTATTTATCTGTTCCCATTGCCATCGGATTATTTTACATGGACAGGGTAATAATGGTAGCCTATTTGTCCCATTTTGTTTTGATAGGGGCCATTATCACCTTTGATCTTTATGACAACATTTTCAAGTTGGACCTAAGCACGTTTATGATTTTATTTTTTGGATGTTTTGTAGGGGCTACTATCACAGGTGCGGCCGCCTATCAACATGCAAGGCTGGAGTCGGTAAGTGAGAAGCAAAAGTTTGCCAATCAGGTGATGATTGAGGATGACTTGATGGGCGACTATATGATGGGTGAGGTGATGGATAATGTACGGGGGGATAATTTTATTATAAATAGGCTATACGATCCCTCTATTTCAAAGGAACCAATTGCGCAAAAGATTAAGAAAATCTATCTGACTAATTACTTGGATCAGTTTAGTTCAGCTGTAATGGTATTTAATCGGTCTGGTGAAAGTCTTACTAGGCGAGAACGAGACCACACGCTAGACGAGTATAGAAATTTGTATATGAAAAGCGACTATGCCACGACTGTGCGTAATCTCTACTACGTCAAAGGTGGGCTACTGGGTAGGCCAAATAGATATGCCGCGTTTATCAGTATCTATAAGGATTTCAACTTTTTGGGTACCATCGTTATAGAACTTACGCAGCAAAGAATACTACCCAGCAGCGTATTTCCAAAGTTGCTGTTTGATAAACAATATGTTCCTGAGATCAATGAATCCAATATTGATTACGCTGTGTTTTCAGGAGATTATCTCCAATTCAGCACCGGTATATTTAACTACCGTAATCCGGATATGCAATCAGTGCTCTCCGATCCCGTTTTGCTAACAAGGGGAGTGAATTTTGGAGGATACCACCATTATGGTGTTCAAAGTGAGGAGGGTACTGTTTTGGTTTCATCACCATCCTATCCCATATATTTTATATTAGCGGATGTTGCATTGTTCTTTGTTGCCTATCTGGTGTTGATGCTTTTATCCATTTTAGCTTACATGCTTTCCTTTGGACTGAAACATCTCAAATTTAACTATACGACTAAACTTCAGTTTTACCTTAATTTCGCCTTCTTTTTCCCCATGTTGGTGACCAGTGTGGTTGCGGTGGGTTTTCTGTCAAGATCCTACACAGAAGATCTTCATAGACAATACATGGATAAAGCTTCCATTATACGTGACAACTTGGCCAATTTCCTAGAAGCACAGCAAAATGGAGTTATCGATGAAGATGAAATAGAAGAACTTACCAATGAGATATACGGCCTAGCAGCTACGACACATGCAGACATCAATATCTACCTCCCAGATGGTAAATTAATTGCTACCAATCAACCTAAGATTTTCGAAAAGAAAATTTTGACCAAATACCTGAATCCTAAGGCATACGCTGCAATTATAGAAGCTGAAAACAACCGAATTTTGTTGGACGAAAACGTGGGGGAATTAAATTATAAGTCGGTGTACATGGTATTGCGGGAAAGTGACAGACAGCAAATTCAGGGAATCATCGCCATTCCCTTTTTCGAATCCGAAGATGAACTCAATGACTTGGTAGCAGATGTCATCAGCAACATTCTAATTATCTTCGTGGTTTTGTTTATTATTTTTCTGGTAATATCCTTCGTGCTGTCCAAAAACCTTACCTACCCGTTCCGGCTGCTGACCCAGAAACTTAAAGTGACAAACTTGGAAAGTAATGAATACATGAATTGGCCGTCGAAGGATGAAATAGGCCTATTAGTCAATGAATACAATAACATGCTTGCCAAACTGGAGGCGAGCAAAAAAGTGTTGGCATCGAATGAAAAAGAATCAGCATGGAGAGAAATGGCCAAACAGGTGGCACATGAGATTAAGAATCCGCTGACCCCTATGAAGCTGACCCTTCAGCACCTTTTACGGCTACAGTCAATCGGAAGCTTAGATGACCCCAAAATGCTGAAAAAGCCCATTGAAACGCTGATTCACCAGGTGGATACATTAAGTGACATTGCTACTTCTTTTTCTACATTTGCAAAAATGCCCTTGCCTCAAAACGAAGAAATAAATTTTAGGGTGGTACTCGGGGAGGTACTTGAACTGTATAAAAACAGGGAGGATGTAATTTTCACCTTTAAGGACGAAGCTTCCGAAAGCCCCGAGATATTTATTATGGGTGACCCCAAACTTTTTGGAAGGGTGATCTCCAACTTAATCATTAATGGCATTCAGGCAGTAGACCAATCCAAAGTGGCGGAAATTACCGTAACGTTGACGACGTCAAACGGTTCCTTGATTCTGGAGATCAGGGATAATGGTAAAGGAATCCCGGATGATCACAAAGAGAAGATATTTATCCCAAATTTCAGCACCAAGTCGGAGGGGTCAGGCTTGGGCTTGGCCATAGCCAAACGTGGTGTTGAGACCGCAGGAGGCAATATTTGGTTTGAAACCCAAGATGCGATAGGGACCTCGTTTTATCTTAGTTTTCCGCTATTGAAATAGTGTTGGGATTTGTGCGACATATTTTATTACTTTAGCCCGTTGTTAGAGAACAGGTTATGAGTGCGGCACGATTTTTTTTTTATGTTTTTTTGCTCCTTATTGGATGGGGGAATTATTGCCACGCACAGGAGGCTTCCTGCAAATGGATTCCTTTTCTTCCAGTGGGTCAGTCCCAACCCCTAGATTCTTTGTCAGTATTGGAGTCTTCCATTCGGGTTACGAATTCACAAGGTGACAGCCTGAAGTATTCTTATGACCTAAATAGTGGGGCAATTTCCTTTCTCGAAGAGCCACCTTCCAGTTTAGATTCTGTGCTGGTTTGTTATCAGGCCTTTCCCTTTGCGCTCCATCAGCGGTTTAGCAAACGTACCCTGCTGGAAGCATATGACTCAATGGCTTTTTTTAAGGACAACCGTGTCCCTGCGAGTGCCTCGTTTGATTTTAGAGAAGAGGTTTTTTCCTCTGATAAGTTAAACCAATCCGGAAACCTAACTCGGGGGATTTCATTTGGAAATAGCCAAAATGTGTTTGTGAATTCCTCCTTAAACTTACAAATGGATGGGGAATTGACGGATAATCTTCAAATCAGAGCCAGTATCACCGATCAGCATGTCCCATTCCAACCGGAGGGTAATACCCAACAGATCCAGGACTTCGACAATGTACTGATCGAATTGTACAACGATAACATCAACCTCGCTGGCGGAGATGTAGTACTTCAGCAGCGTACCTCCGAGTTTTTGCGTTATTACAAAAATGTGCAGGGCCTTCAGTTTACCTCCGATTACAAAGTCAATGAAACCTGGAAGGCATCTTCACAAGCCAGCATGTCCATTGCCAAAGGAAAATTCGCCTCTATCCCCGTGGAGATTTTGGAAGGGGTACTAGGTCCTTACCGCATTCGTGGGCCTGCCAATGAACGGTTTGTTATAATCATGGCCAATTCCGAAAAGGTTTTTCTCGATGGGAAACAGTTAAACCGAGGGTTTAACAATGATTATATTATCGACTATAACCAAGGCGAAATTACCTTTACGCCAAATGTAATCCTGACACAGTATAGCCGGGTCCGAATAGATTTCGAATATGCCGAACGTAACTTTTCCCGGTCCATCCTGACAGCCAACCATATTCAGGAATCTGACAAAGTCAGTTTTTATCTGAATTACTACAGAGAAAAAGACGACAGAAACCGCCCCTTATTCTTTGAGTTGTCCGATGCGGACAAACGGCTTCTGGCCTCTGTAGGGGATGAAACAGACAGGGCGGCTATTCCTAGGATAGACAGTATTCCGTTTGATGCGAATCGGATTTTGTACCGTAAGGTAAAAGCAATCAATGATTTAGGAGAAGAAATTCTTTATTACGAGTATTCCACGGATGCAAACCAGGCTTTTTTCGCCATAAGCTTCACGGAAACCGGACAGGGTACAGGTAATTATCAGAGAAAACAGCAACTTGCCAACGGTGTAGTTTACGAATATATAGCACCCATAAACGGCAGACCCCAAGGAAATTTCTCCATACATTCCCCCTTGCCAGCTCCCAACTCCAAACAAATGATGACCGCAGGGACACGGATTAAGCTAAGCCGCCACGAACAGGCCTACACTGAAGTAGCCGTGTCTAATGTGGATGAGAATTTGTTTTCGGATATAGACAATGAGGACAATAAAGGATATGCCATCAAATCAGGAATCCGATCCGAAGGAAGAAAATTCAAAGGAATGGAAGGATACTTGCTAAAGAGCAATCTTGAGTTGGAATACAATTCTGCCAGCTTTTCCTTTATTGACCGGTTAAGGTATATTGAATTTGACAGGGATTGGGGCCTAAACCCCTTAGACCTTCAGACTCCCCAGCCTGAAAGAATCGGTCAACTTTCCATGGAGTTTGAAAAAAGTAGGGATGAGTTTTTCGGCTACAGGTTGAATGTGAGGAACAGGGGAGGGATGCTAAATGGGATTCAACAAACCGCCCAATTCCACCAAAAACTGGGAAAACGGATTATGCTCCGCAATGAGTGGTTTTCGCTAAACAGTCAGGTAACTTCAATGGAGAACCTTTGGACTCGATATAACGGAGAAATCAATTACCAATCCAAATGGCTGGTTCCCGGCTACAAAATTCAACTGGACAGGAATGAGATTCGGGCTGCAGAGACAGACTCCATCGTAAGTACGGCCATGAATTTTTTAGAACACCAAGTTTTTATCCGGTCAAATGACACCCTGGATTATTCGTTTTTTGCTACAGCAACTTGGCGGGAAGATCAATTGCCGGTAGGAGGCCAACTGGTCCCGGATACGAAAGCCTTTACGAACCAATATGGGTTTCAGCGTAGAATGGGGACTCATGATCTGAAGAGTACCTTCACTTATCGAAAACTCATGCACCTAGCCCGTGAATTACCAGAAGAGACCACTGTAATGGGAAAACTCGACTATCAGGGTTCCATTGCCAACGGTGCTATTCGGAATGAATTGGGCTACGCCCTTGGAAATGGGAGAGAGTTGCGCAGGGAATTTGTATTCCTTCCGGTACCCACCGGGGAAGGTACCCATACATGGCGGGATGACAATGGGGACGGGGTACAACAATTAAATGAGTTTTATCTGGCTATAAACCCGGAGGAAAAAAATTACATCAAACTATTTGTGCCTACTGATGATTATATCCAAGCATACACTACAATATTTAATTATAGACTTACGGCCAAGTTTCCGGACAGTTGGCGGGATGAAAAGGGCTTGAAATCGCTTCTGGCTAAGTTTTCCAACAACACAAGCTGGAATGTGGAGAAAAAAATCAGCAGTACTGATTTTTTGAGCCGCATCAGTCCTTTCACAGGTAGCATTGACAATAAAGATTTGATTTCCACCCGGCAAAGCTTTAGATCGTCCTTTTTCTTCAACCGCTCATCTCCTAAATTTGGAGCGGATTTTTCGATTTTTAATAGCCAGCATAAGCAGCTGCTTTCCGGAGGTTTTGAGGATGTGATCCATCAGGACAATCGAATCAATACCCGCTTTAACATCACCAAACAAGCCAATATTCAGGTATTAGCAAGTCAGGGATTACGACAGGCCGCCTCGGATTTTTTGGACAACAGAAATTACGCTGTCAGACAACACAGCCTTGGTCCCGAATTGGCCATTCAGCCCTCTACCTTTTTTAGATCATCTGTTCAATACAGTTATACCCAAAAGAAGAATTTGTCAAACTTGGAAATGGATGAGAAAGCACTGTTGCATCAGTTAGCTTTAAATGTCCGTTTTGCCAGAGCTATCAAAACCACCTTGAATACTCAGGTAAAATATACCTACATCGACTACAATGGACTACCCAATACTCCGGTCGGGTATGAAATGTTGCAGGCACTTACTGCGGGAAATAATGTTATATGGAACATTAATTGGCTTCAAAAAATCGGGGAGGGGCTACAACTGACCATGGTTTACGAAGGCAGAAACTCCCAAGGGCTCAACCGGATAGTGCATACAGGGAGGATGCAGGTATCTGCGCTGTTCTAATATAGAATAAACGCGGAATTCTTGTAACTTTGCAGGTGTTAAATTAGTTGTTATACTAATAATTGAAACACAAATAAATGTCAAAGAGTATATTAGTAACAGGCGGAACCAAAGGAATAGGAAAAGCAATCATTTTGAGATTTGCACAACAGGGGTTTGACATTTATACCTGTGCCAGGAATCAGCAGGATCTGGATGACCTAAAAACTGAGCTTAATCAAAAATTTCCTGAGGTCACCGTATTTGTCAAAGGAGCGGATCTTTCAGGTAAGGAACAGACGAAAGCCTTTGCGGAAGAAGTGAAAAAGCACTGCGTACCGGATATTTTAATTAATAATACAGGGATTTTCATTCCGGGAGCCATTCACAGTGAACCTGAAGAAAACTTTGAACTTACATTGCAGACCAATTTGTTTTCCGCCTATTACCTGACCCGCGCATTTACCGATGAATTTATATCCAGAAGATCAGGCCATATTTTCACGATTGGCTCGATAGCAGGACTGACTGCTTATGCCAACGGAGGGAGCTATGCAATTTCCAAATGGGCCATGTTGGGTTTTACCAAGTGCCTTAGGCAGGAACTTTTGCCCCACGGCATTCGGGTAACCTCCGTTTTGCCCGGTGCCACCCTCACTGCCAGTTGGGAAGGAGTGGATTTACCGGCTGAGCGATTTATCAAGGCGTCTGATGTTGCCGAGATGGTATGGTCGGCTTATAACCTTTCTGCCCAGTCTGTAGTTGAAGAAATAGTAATCCGCCCTCAATTAGGTGATATATAATCATGGAATCCAAGACACTGATAGAAAAGATCAATTACTGTAATAGCCTGACGGCTTTTTCAAGGAGGAAAACCATTCCCGTACAGATCGGTGATGTAGTTGTCGGTGGGGACAACCCCATCGTGGTGCAGTCGATGACTACAGTGGATACAATGGATACCCAAGGGTCTATAGAACAAAGTATCCGTATGATAGAAAGTGGGTGCCAATTGGTTCGGATCACCGCTCCAAGTATCAAGGAGGCGGAAAATCTAAGACACATCAAAGACGGACTTTTAAAAAGGGGGTACAACACACCCCTTGTAGCCGATATACACTTTACTCCAAATGCTGCGGAAGTTGCTGCGGGTATTGTGGAGAAAGTAAGGATCAATCCCGGCAACTATGCCGATAAGAAGAAATTTGAGGTATATGACTATTCTGATGAAACCTATCAAGCAGAATTGGATCGTATTAGAGAGCGTTTCTTGCCTCTGGTAAACATTTGTAAGAAAAACGGTACCGCAATGCGGATAGGGACAAACCACGGATCGCTCTCTGACCGGATCATGAGCAGATATGGTGATACCCCGTTGGGAATGGTGGAGTCAGCACTTGAATTTTTGAGGATATGTGAGGATGAAAGCTATTACAATATTGTGATTTCTATGAAATCCTCCAATACCCAAGTAATGGTTCAAGCATACCGATTGCTCGTACAGAAGTTGGATGAGGGAGGATTTAAGCCTTATCCCCTTCACCTCGGAGTCACAGAAGCCGGAGAAGCGGAAGATGGGAGGATCAAATCAGCCGTTGGGATAGGAGCCCTCCTAGAAGATGGGCTGGGAGATACAGTCCGGGTATCGCTTACCGAAGATCCAGAATTCGAAGCGCCTGTGGTAAAGTCACTTATAAACAGGTACGAAAACCGGCCCGGGCATGAACCCATAGAGGAAATAAATAATTATCCCATCAATCCATTTGAATACACGAAAAGGGAAGCGTTTGAAGTGGTGAATTTTGGTGGAGGAAATGTGCCCCGCGTTATCACAGACCTTTCTGTAATTCCGGAAATAACAGAAAAGGAGCTTAAGAACGTTGGACATTTTTACCTTCCTGAACTCGATAAATGGAAAATGAATGATCAGGGTTGCGACTATGTCTACTCTGGATCCAATCCCATTTCATTTATGCTGCCCAATGGGTTGAAAGAAATCCAAGACGCATCCGTCTGGCAGAAGGCGACAGATCAAAAGAATACCTTTCCCTTATACGGCTTGGAATCATTTCGGGATGCTGAAATCTTTCATCCTATCTTGAATTTTCTGAGTATATCGGATCAAGAAGTGAACGAAGCAATCCCACTGATTCATGGAAGAAACGATGTTGTTATTCTGCTAAGAACAGATAATCAGCATGCCATGCCTGCACTACGGAGGGCGTTTGTCTCGTTTATACAAGAGAAGGTGACTAATCCCATCGTAGTTCAGGTGTCTTATACGCGGTTGGAAACCGATCAGGTGATGCTTTATCCGGCTACCGACGTAGGCGGGTTGCTGATTGATGGTTTGGGAGATGGCATCATGTTGGGGCTGGGAGCTTATTCGGGCGATCCAAGGGAAGATTTATTGGTACAGGTCAAGGTTCACAATGCCGTAAGTTTTGGGGTGTTGCAGGCTGCTCGTACGAGGATGTCAAAGACGGAATACATTAGCTGTCCTTCCTGTGGGCGTACACTTTTTGACTTGCAGGAAACAACTGCCATGATTCGGAAACGTACCGATCACCTAAAGGGTGTTAAGATTGGGATTATGGGTTGTATTGTAAACGGTCCCGGGGAAATGGCTGATGCTGATTATGGATACGTTGGATCAGGAAAGGGCAAAATCACCCTATATAAGGGAAAGGAAGTGATGAAAAAATCAGTGCCTTCCGAAAAAGCGGTTGATGAACTGATTGAAATAATACGGAAGGGCGGTCAGTGGATTGAGCCCGAACACGTAGATTAAATGAATGATTACTGCTAAGAAATCGAGCAGGAAGAAAACCTCACACGGAAGATGATTATCATAGCGAGATTCCATAGCTTGCCCCGACTCATCGGGGTGACCTCTGAAAAACAAATTAATAACACATGAAAAATATGACATGGCAAATAAAGTAAAAGAGTTTTTCCAATTGGGAGAAGTTGGAAATTATTTCATTCGGGTTTTTAGAAAGCCCGATCCGGATAACAAGCCAAACTTCAACCTTCGGATGATGCATGGGATTAATAAAATCTCCATTCTAATGTTTCTGTTTGCATTTATCATTTGGCTGGTCAAGCGTTTGGCCTGATTTTCCAAAAGTTTTAAGGTTGTGATTAATGGAAATTACATTTTTTCGATCGTATTGCCTTTCTAAAAATGGAGTGACAGAGGACACACCATTTGATCCTGACACGCTATGTTTTCGTGTTGGTGGGAAGATTTTTGCCATCGTGGATATATTGGCGTTTGAAAGTGTTAATTTGAAATGCGACCCTGAATTGGCGATTGATATTAGGGAGAGATATAGTAGCGTCACCCCTGGTTACCACATGAATAAGAAGCATTGGAATACCGTGCCTTTTGATGGAAGTGTGCCGGATAGTATTATTCTTGAATGGGTAGACCATTCCTACGAATTAGTTTTCAAAAGCCTTCCTAAAAAGGTACAAGCCGATCTTTCCCTGTGACATTTTTAACAATTGAGGGACTTCACAAGCGTTATCAAAATGCGCCGGGGACTGCGTTGAATGATTTCTCACTTTCCTTGATAAAAGGTCAGCGGCTTGCCATTATCGGTGAGAGCGGTTCAGGCAAAAGCACCCTACTTCGGATTATTGCAGGATTGGAAGTGCAGGATGAAGGTACTGTGACCTTGAGCGGGAATCCAGTTTTGAATCCATCGCAAAAGTTGGTGGCTGGGTACGATGATATTCAGTTGATTCATCAGCAATTCAAACTTTATCCATTTTCTACCGCGGAAGAAAATATCAAACGTCCCCTAATCCAGTACGATAAAACCTATGTGAAGGAGCGGACTTCTTTCCTGCTTGATTTGTTTGGCCTGACCGACAAAAAAGATCGGCTGCCGAAGCAGCTGTCTGGGGGAGAACAGCAGAAAGTAGCTATTGCCAGAGCCCTAAGCATAGAGCCTGAACTGCTACTGCTGGACGAACCTTTCAGTAATTTGGATGCCATCCAGAAAAGAGTTTTGCTGGAGGAACTGCATGATATTTTTGAGGAAATTGACCTGACAGTTATCTGGGTGACGCATGATTTGTCAGACGCATTGGCGGTAGCCGATGAGCTGTGTGTGATGCGTGGAGGAAAGATCGTGCAGCGGGGAAAGGCCGCCGAAATATTCAGTAAGCCAAAAAACCGCTACGTAGCTTCCATGTTTAGCAGACTTAATCAGCTAGGTCAGGAAAAAAACAAATACATAAGACCGCAACATGTACTTGCGGATACATCAGGCACAGGAATGGTAGGTGTAGTGAAGAAATGCCAGTTTCGATTGGGTTATAATCACCTTACTGTTTTGCTTGAGGAGGAAAATATTTACTGGAGGATACAGGATAGCAGGCGGGTATTTAACCTGGGCGACCGTCTTATACTTACTTATAATGAAAAAGATGTGCTTGTTTTAGAGGAGGATTGACTCTGCGTTTTCGCAAAGTCAATCCCTTGAGCCTATGTGAACTCCTATGTGGTGTAAAATAGACCACGGAGGACACAAAGAAGGCATAAAGAGCACGGAGTTATTTTTTGATACTGCCTCTCCTTTTTTCACGCAACGGACGCAACGATGGCGCGGCGGAGGCACCTGATTTCGAAAACTGCTATGTGAACTATGTGGTTTAAAATAGACCACGAAGGACACAAAGAAGACACAAAGATCACAAAGTTTTTTTTAGATAACTCTCCGTGTCCTCTGTGTAACCTCAGTGTCCTCTGTGGTTCTATTCAAAAATTTACTTTGAGTGGTCGCTGACTAACCGTTATCCGCTATACTTCCGTTTTCCACTTCTTCTCCAGTAGCCTCCCGAACTTCAAAGACCTCCCCGTTAAAATGAAGATTCATGCCTACCAAAGGATGGTTGAAATCCAAAAGTAACTCCTCTCCCAGATCCTTTAGTATTTTAGCCTGCATCGGGTATCCGTCCTCATCCAGTAACGGTAAAAAATTGCCTTCTTCCAACATCCCTTCCTGAAATCCCCTTTCCTGGGTAAACTGGGATTTTGGAACTTGTACGATCATCTCTTCGTCGGGATTCCCGTAAGCTTCTTCTACATTCAGGCTAAATATGAAGGTGTCACCTGCAGCTTTGTTTTCCAGTTCAGTTTCAAACTTTGGCGGTAAACCACTATTTCCAAAGACAAAATAAAAGGGATCTTCTTGATCTCTTACTTCCGCGGGAAATGGATCAGAGCCATCTTCGTTGTTTGTTACTTTTAATTCATAGGTCAATCCGACCACCGTATTTTCACTGATTTTCATAAGTATGTATTTCAGCGTACAAAGGTAAGGGTTATTGAATGGAAAAAAAACCTATAAAGCGGTTCCGACTTATTATGCGGATGGAAATTCTTATCGGTGGTTCGCAGGCAATCAGTTGGCGAATTATTCAGTTACCTAATTCCAGCAGAAATCCGAATCCAAATCAATATCATGGCAATCACAAAACAAAAAAACACCCCTTTCCATTTTCCTAAAATGCTGAAAACTAAAGAGGAAATCCCAATAAGCAAAAACAATATTCCAAAACTCAATAAAGCATTTGGGGAAAGGACCATTTCTCCGGTATAAAAATGAATGCTGTCCGCCTCACTGGGTTTGGGGCTATTGGATTCCTCGCCACTAATCCACCATTGCGATAGGTGGGCATAGGCCAACACTAAGGAGGCCCCAATACTTGCAAGGGAGAGAAAGATCCGATTTAGCATGAATGAGCGGTCTTGCGGTATTTGAAGTTAGGATTATAATATAGGAAAAAGCCCCGGAATCAAATCTTGGTTTCGGGGCTTTATTTTTACATAACGATATTGACGATTTTTCCTGGAATGACGATCACCTTTTTTGGAGATTTTCCTTCTAGCCATTTTTGTACTGTTTCATTGGCCAGAGCCTGTTCTTCGATCGCTTCTTTCGATAGGTCCAAAGATAGACTCACCTTTGCCCGCATCTTGCCGTTGATCGACACTGGGTATTCGTGGGATTCTTCAGCAAGGTATTTCTCCTCAGCAATAGGATATGTGGAATGAATGATGGAAGTCTCATGTCCCAACTGTGCCCATAATTCCTCCGCTATATGTGGGGCATAAGGAGAAAGGATAATTAGAAATGGCTCCAAAATAGCCCGTTTATTGCATTTCAATGCGGCCAATTCATTGACGCAAATCATAAATGTAGAGACAGAAGTATTGAACGAATACTTGTCAATATCTTCTTCAACCTTTTTGATGGCTTTGTGCAGGGCTTTGAGTTCCTCCTTGCTCGGTGCCGTATCCGTCACCTTGAAATTGTCTTGGGCATCGTGAAAGAGCCGCCACATTTTCTTCAGAAACTTAAACACGCCGTCTATACCGTTAGTATTCCACGGCTTAAACTGCTCCAATGGACCCAAAAACATTTCATAAAGCCGCAGTGTGTCAGCTCCATATCGCTCGATTACATCGTCGGGGCTCACAACATTGTATTTGGATTTGGACATTTTCTCCACTTCAGCACCGCAGTGGTACTTGCCGTCTTCCAGGATAAATGCCGCATCCGCCAAGTCCGGTCGCCAATTTTTAAATGCCTCCAGGTTAAGCTGGTCATTGTACACGATATTGACATCCACATGCATGGGTATGGTGTCATGGTTGTCTTTCAATCCGGCGCTGACAAAGGTATTTGTTCCTTTTTGTCGGAAGACAAAGTTAGACCTGCCTTGGATCATCCCCTGGTTGATCATCTTTTTGAAGGGCTCCTCGATGCTTACAAAGCCTCTATCATAAAGAAATTTTGTCCAAAACCTGGAATATAGCAAGTGTCCGGTGGCATGTTCCGCACCTCCTATATATAAGTCAACGGCACCCCAATACTTTTCCGCCTCTTCTCCCACAAACTGGGATTCATTGGTTGGATCCATGTACCGGAAAAAATACCAGCTAGATCCTGCCCATCCCGGCATAGTGCTTTTTTCAATCGGGAATTCGCCATCTACGGCTTTGTAGGTCCAATCCTGCGCCCTTCCGAGAGGAGGGTCTCCGTCTTCGGTCGGAAGAAATTTATCCACTTCCGGCAACACCAATGGCAGGTCTTTTTCATCCATCAGGTAGGGAAGTTCGTCTTTGAAATAAACAGGAAGGGGTTCTCCCCAATACCGCTGACGGGTAAAGATGGCATCCCGCATGCGGTATTGGATTTTGCCTCTACCTATGTTGTTTTCCTCCAAGAAAGTAATGGCTCTGTTCATGGCATCCTGCATTTCCAGCCCGTTTAGCATGGCGGAGTTCATGATTGTCCCTCCTTTTCCGGGGAAGCTTCCGTTTTCCAAATCGCCCTCAATCACCTGTCTGATTTCCAACCCAAAATGCTTCGCGAAATTGTAATCCCGCTCATCATGGCCTGGTACGGCCATTACGGCACCAGTTCCGTATCCTGCCAACACATAGTCGGCGACCCATATTTGGATTTTTTCACCGTTAAATGGATTAATGGCGTAGCTTCCGGTAAAGGCTCCGGAAATTGTTTTCACATCACTCATTCTATCCCGTTCAGACCGATTCTTGGCCGTAGAGACATATTCACTAACTATTTCTCTCTGATCGGGGGTAATTAGCTGATCCACCCATTCATGTTCCGGGGCCAATGCGAGGTAGGTCACCCCATATATGGTGTCAATTCTTGTGGTAAATACTTTAATTTGGAGATCGTGCCCCTTTACCTTGAAGACCATCTCGGCACCTAACGATCGGCCGATCCAGTTTCGCTGCATTTCTTTTACGGGTTCGGGCCAATACACCTTTTCGAGGTCATTGAGCAGGCGTTCGGCATAGGCCGTGATGCGCATGCTCCACTGTTTCATTTTTTTACGTTCTACCGGATGCCCTCCTCTTTCGGAATAGCCGTCCTTTACCTCATCATTCGAAAGCACAGTACCCAGTGCGGAACACCAGTTAACGGTGGTTTCTGCCAAAAAAGTCAATCTATATTTGAGTAGGATTTCCTGCTGGGATTTTTCTGAAAAGGCTTTCCACTCAGAAGCACTGAAAGCAAGTGTCTCCTCATCACAAACAGCATTCACCTCTGCATTGCCGGATTTTTCAAACTTCTCTACCAAGGATTGGATAGATTTAGCCTTATCTTCATCGCTGTCATAATAGCTGTCGAAGAGCTGCATAAATATCCACTGAGTCCATCTGTAGTACTCAGGGTTGGAAGTACGTACCTCTTTACTCCAGTCAAAGGCAAACCCAATCCGCTTAAGCTGCTCTGTATACCTTTTAATATTTTCTTCAGTAGTGATGGCGGGATGCTGTCCCGTCTGGATTGCGTATTGCTCGGCGGGCAATCCAAAAGAATCATAGCCCATAGGATGCAATACGTTAAATCCTTTTAACCGCTTATATCGGGTCACGATATCAGAAGCGATGTATCCCAATGGATGCCCTACATGAAGGCCGGCACCTGAAGGATACGGAAACATGTCTAGGGAATAGAATTTGGGTTTTGATGGGTCAATGCTTGCTTGAAACTGCTGGGAAGATTCCCAAAATGATTGCCATTTTTGTTCTACTTCTCGAAAGTTGTATGCGGACATTTTAGTTTTTTGTAAGTAAAGGATATAATCGCTTCAAAATTAAAAAAAATATTCGGTATAAATTTCGAAAAGCGTAAGGGATATGCGATTACATGCCAATTAACTTATCTATACCCAATTACCAAAACCGCCAGCCTCGCCCTCTATGACGGAAGATCCAGTTATCCCAAATATCCTGGGCAAAGTAAATTTCCGCCCCAAAATTAAGACTGAAATAACCATCGTATTTGGCATTGGGCTCATTTTCTCTAGGATCGCCGCTGCCCCTCCGGGGAGCTCCTCTAGAAGATCTTATAAGCTCAACATTCGGTTCCCCATTTTCCAACAGATACCTTGTTTGTCTGACAGATAAGCGAAGTCGGTCTGGGTTTTCGCCGGAAACATAGTCGGCAATGAGCTCTTCATAAAAACCTGACATATTAAAGGCACTTACATCATCGAGATGATCGGTGAGTGTAAATCGGTAATTTCCTTCGATGAAAAAATCCATGTATACATTCACCTTGTATTTTATGCCTAGACCCATTGGGAAAACCATGACGACACCCGGATAGGCTTCATTTTCGGTCCGAAGGGGACGGAGATCTACCCATCGGTCACGGTACCGAGCCTGCGGATTGTTGGTACTAACACCTACACCCGCAAAAATATAAGGATTGAAAAATTCCCTGGTGATATTGTAAACTTTTACAGGCTTCAAGTAATATTCAGCCAAAAGTGCGGTCTCCCAATTTCGGGCCCTGAAATTTAAACCTCTTGGAATTCTTCCACTTCTAGGGTCTGCGGGATGATCTTGACCCGATATTTGATAATATGTAAAATCCGCCCTTGCTTTCAGATTGGTTCCAAATGTATAGCGGCCGCTAAATGCGACGTTGAAGTCAGGTTGTACCCCTTCGTTGTATTTCCACAATGAATATAAATCACCAAAATATTGGGTAGGGCCTAAATGTAAGGCAACTGACCAAGGTTCTTCAAACCTAAACCGATAAAAGGCCTGGGCATTGGCACTTATTGATACTAAAGTGAAAAAAATACTAATTATAAAGCCTCTCATTCCAACCTGCTTTATCAAAACTACTGATGTACAACTTCCAAATATAATGCAATCTGGTGAATTAATTCCCTATCAATCATGCTTTATTTTCCAAGCCGGATCGAATATGAAGGTCTCGCTGAGGAAACGGAATTTCTATACCTTCCGCTGTGAAGCGTTTGAATATCTCGTAATATAACTGGCTTTTTAACACTCTAGGCTTGCTGGTATATTCTGTGGTCCAAATCCTCAAATTAAAATTCAAACTACTGTCCCCATAACTGTCGAAAAGCACATCAGGACCTGGGCTTTTAAGTACCCCAGGGTTTTCTTTCGCAACCTCAATAAGGATTTCCTTTATCCGTTCTGGAGTTTCTTTATAAGAAACTCCCACTGGGATATTAAACCGAACATTTCGATCATGGTGGGACCAGTTTATAACCGGACTGTCAATAAACTGGCTATTGGGTACGATAATGGATATGTTGTCATTGGTGACTACCATGGTAGACCTTGCGGAGATTTTGATCACATCCCCATTGACTCCATTTACTTCTATCCTATCCCCGATTTTGATGGGTCGTTCAAAAAGGATAATAAGTCCACTTATAAAGTTGTTGGTGATATTCTGTAATCCAAAACCAATACCTACACCAATTGCTCCGGCCAAAATACCGAGTGCGCTTAGGTCTACATTTGTATTTTGTAAAATTGTAATGAAGCCAAGGCAAATTAGTATATACTTGACAATTGTCGCTATGGACTGCCTTGTGCCAAGGTCCAGATCGTATCTGGAAAGTATTTTATTGGCTAACACTTTCCGGATTAACTCAGAGAGAATAAAGATTGCAGAAATCGAAATGATCAGCCACAATAACAATCCCAGGGTAATTTTTGAATCTCCCAATGAAAGAATATTCCACTGCAGCCAGTCTTTGAGCTGATCCCAAAAAGACCCCAGATCGCCATCTTTAATATCTTGATATATTTCGTCCATAGAATTCGGCAATTTAACTTAATCTAATCCAACTGTTCCGCCAGAAAAGTAAGCATATTTGTTGATATTTTTAAATTCTGGTTTAACGGTAGCGTTTTAAACGCATTAAAGAGGATCTGTTCACACGTAATACAGATTCCACTGTCAATTTTTTGTACCTTTGCGGTAAATCCAACTAACTATTTTTAACCTCGGCATTTATGAGTTTAACCATTGAAAATATTTTACTGATAGGATCTATACTATTGATCCTAAGTATTTTTGCAGGAAAGACTTCCTATAAATTTGGGGTTCCTACCTTGGTGTTGTTCTTGGCAGTGGGCATGCTGGCTGGATCGGACGGGTTTGGGGGTATTCAATTCAACGATCCGCAGTTGGCACAATTCATTGGAATAATTTCGCTAAATTTTATTCTATTCTCTGGAGGGCTCGATACGAATTGGAAGACGGTTCAGCCTGTCTTTTGGCAAGGATTTTCACTGTCTACATTGGGAGTATTTCTCACAGCTATATCTTTGGGTGTTTTTGTTTGGTGGGTGACTGATTTCACCATTTATGAGAGCTTGCTGTTGGGGTCAATTGTATCTTCCACAGATGCAGCGGCGGTATTTTCCATTTTAAGGTCAAAAAATTTAGCGCTTAAAACAAACCTGAGACCAACCCTTGAACTGGAAAGTGGTAGTAATGACCCGATGGCTTACGTATTGACCATCGCTTTTTTGGGATTGGTGGTGAATCAGGACATGGGGCTTGTTTCGGTCATACCCTTATTTTTAAGGCAGATGATTTTGGGTGGAATTGTTGGGTATCTTTTTGGAAGATTGAGCAAAATAATCATCAACCGGATCAAATTGGATTTTGAAGGGCTCTACCCGGTATTGGTTATAGGACTTATGTTTTTGACCTTTTCTGCAACTGATTTTATTGGGGGAAATGGTTTTTTGGCTATTTATATCTGTGCCGTTTATCTAGGCAATCAGGATTTGATACATAAAAAGGCGATCCTGAAAATGTTTGACGGCTTGGCCTGGTTGATGCAGATTGTTCTCTTTTTGACCTTGGGCTTACTGGTTTTTCCTTCACATGTATTCCCGGTGATGGGATTGGGTTTGATGATTTCACTGTTTTTGATTTTTGTGGCACGACCGATTGGTGTTTTTATCAGCCTCATTTTTTTTAAGATGAAAATTCGAAGGAGGTTTTATGTTTCTTGGGTTGGTCTTCGGGGGGCAGTGCCAATCGTATTCGCAACCTATCCGCTGCTTGCCGGAATAGAGAAAGCGGATATGATTTTCAACATCGTCTTTTTCATTTCTCTTACCTCCATCTTGATTCAGGGTACCACACTTTCTATGGTAGCTAAGTGGCTTCATGTGTCCCTGCCTGAAAAAGCGAAGCCCATCAAACCAACAGATGCGTTTCTGGCGGAATATCCCAGAACCATTATGAAAGAAATAAAGATAAATCCGGAAAATCCCATTATTGGTACGAGGATCGTGGATCTAAATTTTCCCAAAACTGCAATCATCGCCATGATTCAGCAGGGAGACAAATTTATCACCCCAAGTGGATCTACTGTGATTGAAGAAAACGAAATCCTTATCGTTCTTTCCGATAATCAACAAGGGTTGGCAAAAGTCTATGAATGTCTGCACGTTGATCCGGTCGACGAAAAGGTTTAATGCGCAAAGATTTCTTCTCAGCGGTCAATTCGAATTTTTGGTTGTACCTGTTGACTGGGAGTAAATATTCAATGTGAAATTGCCGAGGTCACCACATTTTGTGGGTAGGGTGCAGACATTCCTTTTTTGCTTGTACACCGTTAAGGTACGCAATTGCGGACTCGATACGACTATTGCCTTTTTGGTTTGATAATATTAAATATAAGGTCGGGGCTTCGTTTACATATTTTCTTACGGGGATTATACCCATTTAATTTAGTACTTTTGTGGCATGAGTAACAAAAAAGAAGAGTTAGAACATCGACTTAAGCTTAGAAATATCAAACCTTCTGACTATGAAGGCATTCGGGAAATCATGGTCAGTATTTATAAAAATCAGGGCATGGCTTGGACTAAGGAAGAATTCCTTAATCAAGTTAAAGCTTTTCCAGAAGGCCAAATCTGTATTGAGGACAACGGAAAGGTGATAGCAGTAGCGATGAGCCTTATCGTTGACTATTCCAAATTTGGAGACACCCATACGTATGATCAGATCACCGGATATGGGAAATTTGACACCCACGACGAGGATGGGGATACACTATATGGAACTGACGTATTTGTTGACAAGGAATATCGGGGCCTAAGGCTCGGCAGAAGGTTGTATGATGCGCGGAAGGAACTTTGCGAAAATCTAAACCTACGATCCATCATTGCGGGAGGGAGAATCCCGGGCTTCAACAAATATGCCGAACAGATGACTCCCCGGAAATACATTGAATTGGTGAAAAACAAAGAGATTTTTGATCCCGTATTGTCCTTTCAGCTGGCCAATGAATTTCACGTAAGAAAAGTCATTACCAAATACCTTCCTGAGGATCTAGATTCCCGGGCTTATGCGACATTGCTCGAATGGATAAATATCTATTACGAAAAGGAAGAAAAGCTGATTGGTAACAAAAAGACCAGTGTGCGTCTTGGGTTGGTTCAGTGGAAGATGAGGCGTTTTGCCAATGTGGATGATTTGATGCAGCAGGTGGAGTTTTTTGTGGATACCATATCCAACTACAAATCAGACTTTTGCCTTTTCCCGGAATTTTTTAATGCGCCGTTGTTGTCTGAATTCAACAACATGGAAGCGTCCGAAGCAATAAGAAACCTGGCTGATTTCACCGAGGAGATCATAGGTAGGATGAGGGAATTGGCACTTTCCTACAACGTGAACATCATCGCGGGAAGCATGCCTGAATACGATGGGAAAAAATTGCGGAATGTCAGCTACCTCTGCAGAAGGGACGGTACCATGGACAAGCAATATAAGCTGCATATTACACCGGATGAACAGGCCTACTGGGGACTTCAAGGTGGCAATGGATTAAAAGTGTTCGATACGGATGCCGGGAGAATTGGAATACTTATTTGCTATGATGTTGAATTTCCGGAGTTGGGAAGAATCCTTGCTGAAATGGAAATGGATATCCTCTTTGTCCCTTTTTGGACCGATACGAAAAATGCCTACCTTAGGGTAAGTACCTGCGCAAAAGCTAGGGCCATAGAAAACGAGTGCTACGTGGCCATTACTGGTTCTGTAGGTAACCTTCCGAAAGTGGAAAACATGGATATTCAGCATTCTCAAGCTGCTATTTATTCCCCTTCAGATTTTTCCTTTCCACACGATGCTACGGTGGCAGAAGCTTCCTTAAATACCGAAACGACCATTGTCGCGGATGTGGACTTGGATCTGCTTACCAAATTAAGGAAAGCGGGAAGTGTAAGGAACCTTGAGCAGCGCCGGCTGGATCTGTATTCAATCCAATGGAAGAAAAAACGTTAATATGTACACCCCGCAAACTCTTTTACCTGAGCTGGTAAAGAAAATCCAAAATATTCGCGTGCTGATTACTGATGTAGACGGGGTACTGACAAACGGCGGAATCATTCTGGACGATAAGGGGATGGAATACAAACAGTTCCAGGTAAAAGACGGACAGATTATTGCGTTTTTGCAAGCTGCTGGTATTCAAACAGGGGTGATTTCTGGAAGAGATGTAGCTGTGGTCAAAAACCGGTGTCAACAAATGGGGCTTGATTTTCATTATCACGGCGTCCGTGACAAATATGCCAAAGTTCGGGAAATCCTTTCAGATTTGGGGTTTACTCCAGATCAGTGTGCCTATTTGGGCGATGACCTGATCGATTTGGAGATTCTTTCAAAAGTAGGTTTTTCAGCAGCACCTATGGATGCATTGCCCTATGTTAAAGATCAAGTAGATTTTATCTGCTCTTTAAGGGGCGGAGAAGGTGCTTTTAGAGAAGTTGCTGATACAATATTGGCGACTAAGGGGGCACTTCAGGGGATAGTTGCAAAATTGATAAATCGCCAGTATGAAGGTTGATCTAGCAACCGCGAGGATATAGAATTCCGTTAACACTAATAGAAATGAAAAAAAATAGGAATCAGATGAATATCCGCGAAGGGATCTCTTTGGGAGGAGATATCCCAGTTCTTTTTGCAGGACCCTGCGCAGTGGAAAGTTTGGATATCTGCTTGGAGGTAGGGGAAAAGGCAAAATCGCTGGCAGAGGCTTATGGATTTCATTATGTGTTTAAGGCATCATTTGATAAAGCAAACAGGACATCTTCCGGTTCTTTTCGGAGTGTGGGGAGGGAAAAAGCACTTCAGGTGTTACAAGAAGTTGGCAATCGCTTGAAGGTCCCCTTGTTGACTGACATTCATGAGAGTTACCAAGCGGCTGAAGTAGCTGCCGTGGTGGATGTGTTACAAATCCCCGCCTTTTTATGCCGGCAGACAGATCTGCTTATCGCCGCCGCGGAGACAGGAAAGGCAGTTAAAATCAAGAGGGGACAATTTATGGCACCCGAAGACATGCGGTATGCAGTGGACAAAGTTCGCGAAACAGGCAACCAGCAAGTTTGTCTGACTGAGCGGGGCTTTTCCTTAGGTTACCATAACCTGGTTGTAGATATGCGTGCACTTCCCATCATGAGACAATTTGCTCCTGTCGTTTTTGATGTGACGCACAGCGTGCAGCAACCCGGAGGTATGGGGGGAAGCAGTGGCGGCCAGCGAGAATTTGCTCCTTTCCTTGCCCGTGCGGCCGCGGCTGCGGGTGTGGATGGATTTTTTATCGAGACCCACCCAGACCCTTCTAAGGCCTTAAGTGACGGCCCCAACTTGATTCCACTCAATCGGTTGGAATCTTTTTTAAAAATGATTAAATCATGCTGGGAGATTGGCCATGCTTATGAAGACTACACATTAGAAAATTAGAAAAAACTTCTGCATTGATCCACATTTTTGTTACATTGTCCGAAATGGAAAGAGTTAGCGGATGGATATGTAGTGTTTTATTAGTGTTAATCTGCTCCAATGCACCTGCGCAGCAAACAATAGACCAACACCACATCGCATTCGAAATCAGAAATCTTTTTGAAGTACATGGTGGTGTTGGAAATTGGGATGTCGGTGCCCATCGCGCCTTTCATTTTAGGGAAGGATTGGATTTTTATGCCGAGAGGGGATTCAGGGAAGCCTGGATAGATGGGGATAAACTTTCCTGTACCGCATATGAAATGCGCTATGAGATCCAACAGTGTAAATTCGATGGCTTAGACCCAGAAGACTATCATTTGGACGCGATTAACATCCATTTTGAAGCTATGGAGAATGCGAGCCGTGGCCTTCGAGAACCACTAACCGCTATAGAATTGGCCATAATGGATGTATTGCTGACGGATGCTTTTTTAGAATTGGCCACTCATATCTATCAGGGGAAAGTTGACCCCAGTCATAGTGTATATGGATGGGAAATACAACGGAAGGAACCCAGAAAAGAAGTTCTTACCAAACTTAAAATAGCTATCGAATCAGGCCGTGTTAGAAATGGAGTTGCAGCTCTTTATCCTAGTTTTCCAATGTATAGCCGGATGAGGCGAAGTTTGATGGATCTATTTCAAAATGAGAAACAAATGCCAAGAAACTGGCAAAAACTGGCAGTGGCGAAATCCATCAAACCACTTGAATCCAATGCCGCCATACCAAAAATTAGGGAAAGGTTGGATTTTTGGGAGAGTAGTTTTATGGATTCAACGGTATCCCCAGAGACGTATGATTCAGCTCTTTTGAGACGGGTACAGGTTTTTCAGGAAAAACACGGTTTAAATCCTGATGGAGTGATTGGGAATGCCACCATTCGTGCGTTAAATAAATCTCCTAGAGATTTTATACTTCAAGCTACAGTAAATATGGAGCGGTTGAGATGGTTGCCCGACACGGTATTATCGGAGGTGATCTTGGTCAATATTGCCAATTACTCCATGGACTACCTTAGAGGAAAAGACACCCTGCTTCACAGCAATGCCATAGTGGGCCAGGCTTATCGAAAAACTCCAATATTCAATGCCCCTATGACTTATCTGGTTTTTAGTCCTACATGGACTGTCCCGCCAACTATCCTCCGCAATGATGTCATCCCTGCTATAAAGCGAAATGTAGGATACCTGGCGAGCAAAAATATGCGGCTATTGACGTATAGCGGGCAGCAGGTGGATCCAAAATCGGTGGATTGGAGTAGAATTACGGCAAACAATTTCCCCTACATGGTAAGACAGGACCCCGGACCATCAAATTCGCTTGGGTGGGTAAAGTTTATGTTTCCAAATTCATATAATGTTTACATACACGATACGCCATCCAGGGAGTTATTCGCACGGGACGACCGGGCTCTTAGTTCAGGGTGTATTCGTATTCAGAAACCACTTGAATTAGCCAAGCTACTATTGGCGGATCAACCGTTGTGGTCAGATGACCGCATTTTAGCGGCTATGTATAGCCGCAAAGAACAGACTGTCATGCTTAAAAGAAAAATTCCTGTTGTAATACTGTATTTGACTTTTTGGACAGATTCAAGAGGTATTCCGATGTTCAGGCATGATATCTACGAACGGGATGAGGAACTGTACAAAGCACTTTCTACGTCCATACCTCTTATCCGAGGGGTTTAAGTAAGGGAGATTTAGCTAAATACTCAGGAACTTCCGCATAGATAAAGAGAGGGCTTTTTTCTTTGATCACGTTAATGATTTCTTCATGAGTATCCATGGGCAATGCCGGACAGCCTAAACTTCTTCCCAGCCGTCCTGTCGTAGAAATGAATTTTTCGTCCACATAATCCGCACCATGTATGACAATAGCTCGGGATCTGGCCTGATCGTTAAAGCCTTTTTCCAATCCATCCAGTCGCAGGCTATACCCGTGGTTTCCCTGATAGGTTTCGCCGGTCAGGTAAAAGCCCACGCTACTCATATAACTGGAATGTTGATTCGAAAAGTTTTTGGCCAAATTTTCACCCGAATTCCTCCCATGGGCCACAAGAGATTGAAAGTGTATTTTCATTTTCTCCATATCAATCACCCAAAGGCGGTCATCCGTAGATGGCATGGAAAAATCAATAATAGTGAGTGGTCGTCCAGTGGCAATGGCTCCTTGTTCTATTAGATTGAAATAACCGGTTAATGCTTTTTCAAGCATGCTTTTTTGAGGAGATGGCTTTGATTCATCAAACTCATCGAATATTAATTCGGTAAGGTAATTGATGTCTTCCGCATATTTGGGTAAGATGGAGGCGTTGGAAAACCTTTCTTCGGAACTACTGTGAATTTTTGGGGATAATAGGGGTCCAAAAAGGGATAAAATTATAATACACCAAATTCTTTTCATTGTGTTACTTATATCAAATGGCTAAAGTTTTTTAACGATCTCTGAGTAAGATAACAAAATGTGTTGTAAATAATTGCATGGAATTAAAAATATCGCCAATTATTTATGTAGATTGGTTTGAACCCAAAACCCATTCCCGGATGTTACCTGCTTTAAAATAGACGTTTTAGTAATTCCCGGTGGTCAGGATATGTAATTTTGCTGGAACTGAAGGGATTGTGAAAAATGTTTAATTATTTTAACAAAATATTAAACAAAGTTATTTTATTCAAGTTTGTATCCATATGAAAGTAACCGTGTATCGAAAAGAACATTTTAATGCCGCCCACAGGCTTCACAACCCTAATTGGTCGGAAGAAAAAAACAAGTTGGTTTTCGGTAAATGCAATAATCCTAACTTTCATGGGCACAATTATGACTTGGTGGTAAAGTTGCGTGGATCTATAGATCCGGAAACAGGCTATGTTTATGACATGAAGTTGTTGAAAGATTTAATCCAAGAACATATCATCAAGAAATTTGACCATAAGAATTTAAACTTAGATACCCATGAATTTAAAAGCCTCAACCCAACAGCGGAAAACATTGCTGTGGTTATTTGGAATATTTTGAGAAACCAAATTGATAAAACATACGAGTTAATTGTACGATTATATGAAACAGAAAGAAACTTTGTTGAATACGACGGGAATGACCTATAGTGAAGCAATCGATGAGATTGGAGATTCTCATGTAGGTACGTCACACGAAACACCCCTGCGGGAAGATGCTTTTGAGATGGATGATGAGCTCAAAATAGAGCTTATTGAGAAACATTTCAGGGAGATCATGTACGTTTTAGGATTGGATTTGACAGATGATAGCCTTAAGGGGACACCAAAACGGGTGGCTAAAATGTTCATTAACGAGGTCTTTTCAGGTCTTGATCCTAAAAATAAACCTGATGCGAAGCTTTTCGATAATAAATACAAATATAATGAGATGTTGGTGGAGAAAGACATAACATTTTTCTCTCATTGTGAGCATCATTTTGTGCCTATTTACGGAAAAGCGCACGTTGCATATATTTCCAACGGCAGCGTCATCGGACTCTCTAAAATAAACAGAATCGTACAGTATTTCGCCAAAAGGCCACAGGTTCAAGAAAGGTTGACGATGCAAATAGGGAACGAACTGAAAGAAATTCTGGGAACAGAAGATGTTGCTGTAATTATTGATGCAAACCACATGTGTGTGTCCTCCAGAGGGGTAGGCGATGTGAATAGCAGTACAGTGACTTCATTTTACAGTGGTAAGTTTGAAAAAGACGAGCAGTCCCGCAACGAGTTTATGAAGTATCTGACTTTAAAAAAATAGTCGTTAAATAATAAGATAGTTTTTAATTTCTTCTACGTAGGCAATATTACAGAAAAAACCGAAGTCAACTTCGGTTTTTTCTGTAATAACAAAGGCAAAACAATTTGTCCACTTTTCAATTATACATTATAGAAAATGGTAAATATGGAAGATAAAAATATAGTAATTATAGGAGGGAGTAGTGGCATTGGTAAAGAAATTCTCGAAGCCTTGGAGAAACTTGGAGCAAATACGTTTGTTTATTCTAAAAGTAGGACGGATGCCAACCGGTTTGATGCAACTAAAGGCGGAGATTCACTATATGAATTACCCGAGAAGATTCATGGGGTAGTGTATTGCCCGGGGAGTATTACGTTAAAGCCCTTTCATCGTCTGTCAGTAGAAGATTTTCAGCAGGATCTGGATATTAATTTTCTGGGTGCTGTGCGGGTCCTGCAGGATTGTTTTAAGTCGTTGAAGAATTCGAAAGGTGCATCTGTGGTTCTATTTAGTACGGTGGCGGCCCAAACGGGTCTGGTTTTCCATTCGTCAATAGCAGGAGCGAAGGGAGCTGTAGAATCATTGACCCGCTCTCTTGCGGCGGAATGGGCACCTTTGCAGATTCGAGTAAATGCTGTTGCACCGTCCCTGACCGATACACCATTAGCCTCCTCATTGCTGTCCACCGAAGACAAGAAGGAGGGGGCAAAGAAGAGACACCCTCTAGGTAGGTATGGGGACGCTAAGGATATAGCCGAGGCTGCACTTTATCTGTTGTCAGATAAGTCATCATGGATAACTGGCCAGGTTCTCCACGTTGATGGTGGAATGTCGGTGATCCGTTAAAAAAAAACCGTGAAAAGTTAAAATATGAGTTGTTGAAATGGGTATTTTCCCCTGTGAATTAAGTAGAAATAGCATGAGAACTCCACCTGAAGCATATTTGATTTTTAAGGCCGAATTGAAAAATGCGCAATTGGAAAAAGAGAAGCTTAGAAAAGCCTATGAGGACAAATTAAGTGAATTAAATAAGGAATTGGCGCGTTTAAAGGAACAAATTGCTGCTCAACAGGAACTTATGAAAACTACAATTGATTATGCGATCAGGATTGAACAAGACATGGACCATTTCAAACAAGAGGTTGAGCATAATAAAACGCAACGCAAAAACACATTTCATTGAATTCCGTTGTTTAATGGTGAGGCATCATTACTAAATCGTATTTGATTTTACCTCATTCTCCTCTTGATACCAAATAATTTATTCCCGATGAAAGAAACCCTAAATAAGTCTGCTTTGGAAAACTTTGACTTGTTATTTGAGGAAAGGTATGCGAAAATTTTTGTAAATGATGATGAAGGCATTGTTATCTGTGAATTGTTGACTGACTACGTTCCCATTGAAGATTTCAAACAGACTTTTGACAAGATTTCCGAGATAATCAAACCTGGAAATTTTGAAAAATTTATTTTTGACAAAAGGGCTTTGCGTGCTTTTCATCAACCGAGTATGGAATGGTATTTCTTGGTTTGGAAAAAAGAAATGTTGCGCTATGGAGTCAGCAAGCATCGCAAAATCCTTCCCGAGGAGAAGTGGTTTGAAAAAATGGTAATGATTGCGAAAGAGCAAATCATGAAAAATAATCCAGATAATATAATTGACAAATTGGACATAAAATATTGTAGCTCAATTGAAGAGGCGATTTCAATATGATAAAGCATTTCGACAAGAAAGCCATTTTATCTGCTGATAAATCCTTTCGTAGAGACTTCGTTAATAGCCTTACAGGCTATAAAAGCCTGAATTTAATCGGCACAAAAAGTACTTCCGGAAAAACTAACCTAGCTCCATTTTCGCAAGTTTTTCATATAGGGGCAAGCCCCCCTTTGATAGGGGTTCTTTTTAGACCACACACCGTGGAGCGACACACACTGGAAAATATTCTGGACAATGGCTTTTTTACCCTGAACCATGTGACCGAAGCATTTTACAGGGAGGCCCACCACACGAGTGCTAGATGGGAGGAGTCAGAGTTTCAGGCAACCGGATTGGATGAAGAATATTTAGAGGGATTTTGGGCGCCTTATGTCAAAGCCAGTCCTTTGAAGATAGGGTGTACCCTTGCGGAAGTCCAAACCCTTCAAATTAATGGCACAGTTATGGTCATTGGAGAAATCGCACATGTCTTTGTGGAGGAAGAGGCACTCGGAGAAGATGGGTTTATCAGTTTAGAGAAACTTGGCACGGTGACTGTGTCTGGTTTGGATGAATACCATGTAGGCCGAAAGCTCGCAAGACTGAGTTATGCGCAGGCGAACAAACCGCTGAAGGAAATTTAAAAGCAGATCTCTACTATGGCACTTTTAGAATTAAGGGAAAATGGACTGTATTGTCCACAGGGAAATTTTTATATTGACCCTTGGCGTGAAGTAGACATGGCAATAATAACCCATGCCCACGCTGACCATGCCCGGTGGGGAATGCACCATTACCTCGCCCATGAAGATTCCGCAAAAATATTAAAATACCGACTGGGCGAATCCATCTCCTTGGAGACAATGGCTTATGGTAAATCCATCATAAGGAACGGGGTGAAAGTTTCACTCCATCCGGCAGGGCATATTCCTGGATCAGCACAGGTTCGGATGGAGTATAAAGGTGAGGTAAGTGTGGTAAGTGGGGATTATAAGACAGAAGCAGATGGGGTGTCAACCCCATTTGAACCTGTCAGATGCCATCAGTTTATTTCTGAATGCACATTTGGTCTTCCGATTTATCATTGGGAACCACAGGAAGTGGTGTTTAAAGCCATTAACCAATGGTGGAAGGACAATGCATCTCAGGGACGTTGTTCGGTGATTTATGCCTATTCCTTGGGGAAAGCACAGCGCATATTGAAGTATCTCAACTTGGAAAATGGGCCTGTTTATCTCCACGGAGCGATATGGAACAGCAACAGGGCATTAATAGAAAATGGAATCTCCCTACCCCAGGCCGAAAAAGTAGCCGAAGTAATTCCCAAACAGCAATATGGGACCGCCTTGGTTTTAGCGCCGCCCTCGGCAGCGGGTACCCCTTGGCTCAAGAAACTATCTCCATACAGAACGGCGGCCTGCTCAGGTTGGATGAATATCCGGGGAGCGAGAAGGAGAAGGGCGATGGATGCTGGATTTGTGTTATCTGATCATGCGGATTGGAATGGGCTCAATGAAGCAATCGCAGCTACAGGGGCAGAAGATATTCTATTGACCCATGGCTTTAGCCATACATTTGCCAGGTATCTGTCTGACAAAGGATTCAATGCCAAGGTACTTGATACACTATTTGTGGGAGAGACAGCTGACGCGTTGGACGATTGACCAACCTTGAACAGCTTTTGTTTTGGGATAAAAAACCTGTTTTATTTCGGGAATTAAGGAGGGCTGATTAACTTTGCGCATGGCAGAACAGATTTTGATCCTAGATTTTGGTTCCCAATATACCCAACTGATTGCCCGAAGGGTAAGGGAGCTAAATGTATATTGTGAAATTCACCCTTTTAATAAAATCCCAACTCTCACTGATGATATCAAAGGAATCATTTTATCCGGAAGTCCTTGTTCGGTAAGGGATGAAGGTTCTCCTGATTTGGACTTGGATAGTCTACGGGGGAAGCTTCCTATCCTAGGTGTCTGCTACGGTGCTCAATTGTTAGCTCAGAAATACGGGGGAAATGTAGCTCCCTCAGAAATTAGAGAATACGGACGTGCTAATTTGAGCCATCTTGACACCCACTCCAGTCTTTTTGTTGAAATGACCCACGGATCACAGGTTTGGATGTCTCACGGCGATACGATCAAGGAGTTGCCGGAAGGTTTTGACATCATTGCAAGCACTTCCTCCGTCCGGGTGGCTGCTTTCAAAGTTGAAGGAGAGCATACCTATGGGATTCAGTTTCACCCGGAGGTAACCCACTCAACTGAGGGGAAAAACCTCTTAAGGAATTTTGTGGTGCAAATCTGTGACTGCAATCAGGAATGGACATCCGATGTTTTCATAGATGCTACGGTTGAAGAATTGATACAGACGATTGGCAAAGATAGAGTCGTGATGGGCTTATCCGGAGGAGTAGATTCTTCGGTAGCAGCGACACTGATTGATAGGGCTGTTGGAGAGAACCTTATTTGTGTATTTGTAGATAATGGACTGCTGCGAAAGAATGAATTTGAGGAAGTTTTGGAATCCTACAAGGGATTGGGGCTAAATGTTATTGGCGTAGATGCCAAGCAGAAATTTTACGATGCCCTAAAAGGGATATCGGATCCAGAGGGAAAGCGTAAGGCAATTGGGAGAACGTTTATTGAAGTGTTTGATGAAGAGGCACATAAATTGGAAGGTGTAAAATGGCTAGGGCAGGGGACAATCTATCCGGACGTGATCGAGTCAGTATCTGTAAACGGTCCATCTGCTACCATCAAATCACATCACAACGTAGGTGGTCTACCGGATTTTATGAATTTGAAAGTGGTAGAGCCTTTAAAAACCCTATTTAAAGATGGCGTAAGAGAAGTAGGCAGGGCTTTGGATATTCCAGAAAACATAGTCGGACGACATCCTTTTCCGGGACCGGGGCTGGCCATCCGGATTCTGGGGGATATTACCCCTGAGAAAGTTCATATTCTACAAGAGGTCGATTCGATATTTATAAATGGACTTAAAGAAGCCAATCTATACGATATAGTTTGGCAGGCAGGAGCAATTTTGCTTCCAATACAATCGGTAGGGGTGATGGGAGATGAGCGTACCTATGAACAAGTGGTAGCATTGCGAGCCGTGTCTTCGGTAGATGGAATGACCGCAGACTGGGTACATCTTCCCTATGAGTTTTTGGGAAAAATTTCCAACGATATCATCAACAGGGTAAAAGGCGTAAATCGAGTGGTATATGACATTAGCTCTAAGCCACCCGCCACCATAGAATGGGAATAAGTTTTTGGACGTGTGAAGATATTGGGGATTTCAGTCTTAACTTGAATCAAAATCCACTATTTTCGTCCACGATATCCTAAAAGGTATAATAATTGATATAATCCTTTGAATCAACTTCCAACTTAATGAAGACCATTGCAATCCTTTTGTTGTTTTTGCTTTCTATACCCCAGTGGGGATTTTCCCAAGAGGGAGCAGAGAATTATAAGCAGGCAATTCAATTAATAGAAAGAGAAGAGTATAAAGTGGCCATGGATCTACTGCGTCCGTATATGGACGATCAACTATTTGGAGATTTGGCGGGATATGCTAGATATCACTTCGGAAGGGCAGCGATGAACAATGCACAGCCGGAATTAGCCAAAACCACCTTGCAACCTCTTATTGATAGAGGGACTAAAGATCAGAAAGAAAAGGCAAGCTTTTTATTAGCCTTGATTGATTTCGGACAAAATAAATTTAATGAAGCCCTGACTGCTGTCGGACGGATAGAAAGCGAGTCGCTAAAAATGGAGGCTTACAAAGCCACCTACTCTTTCATGAAATTCGTGCCAACCAGTGTGCTGATGGTACATTTGGATCTGTTTGAAGAGAATTACGGTTTAGTGCTAGCCCTTAGAGAAAAGCTTGCTGCTCAGCCCTCACTTTCATCCACAGAAAGTAGGGTGTACGAACGGATTAAGCTTGTGACACCACCAAATATAGAAGGAGAAAACGAAAAAGTTTTCGAGCCAAAGGAACAAAATCAAACCCTCGACATTGCATTAATACTTCCATTTAATTACGTTGGAGGGACTGGTGTTAATAGTCTTCCCGCTTCAAATTTTGTATTCGAACTGTACCGTGGGATTCTACATGCGGTAAATGAAGCGAAAAGAAACGGAGTAAAGGTGGATCTTAGGACGTTCGATACAGAAAGAAAACCAGAAGAAATTGAAAAAATTTTTAATGACCCTTTTTTTTCTAAAGCAGACGTAATTGTAGGACCTATCTATCCCGAAGAAATTGAAGTAGTTGCTACTTTTGCCAGCGAGCGCAAGATTCCTTTTGTTAACCCGCTTTCAAATATCAATGAAAGTCTGACATCAATGGAAGAGGCATTCCTGTTTCGTCCTTCCACCATTTCGTTGGCAAGAAGTGCTGTCAATTATTTAAAGCGTTTTCAAGGTAAACGCGTCGCCTTGGCCTATTCAGGGACAACCCGGGATGAGTTGTTGGCGAAAAACTTCGAGACTTTTTCTCGAATCGAAGGAATAACCATCGTCAAAAGCCAGAAAGTTGCCTCCAAAGATATGCGGTCCTTTTTTGACCAGGTTGGCCTTTCCAATGGCAACAGTAGTTCTAAAGCAGATATAGTCGTAATATTCTCCGATGATCCTAACATAGCTTCCCCAACATTTTCTCTGGTTGAATCTTTAAGTTCAAGTGTCCCCATTATCGTGATGGACAGTTGGCTTTACTTCAATTTTGCCAGTTATGAAATGATGGAGGCCCAGGATTTTCATTTTATAAGTAATAATACGCCCAACCTATCCTCACCTTCTGTGGAGAATTTTAGAGGATCCTATTTTGAATATTTTAAAACCTTTCCCGGTCTTAATTCTTATTTAGGGTATGAACTTATCCATTGGGTTTTAAGTGTGGCCAACACGGAAAAGGGATTTGACTTCAAAGGTAACCTCCAGAAGAGTAATTATATGGATGGAGTTTTGACATTTGGCTTTGATTTTTCCGAAGCATCATATAATAATTTTGTTCCCATATTACGATTGGAAGAGGGGGCAATCGTCATTGAATAGTATAGCATGAGCGAAACATCAAGAAGTAGATCACTATTTGCAAAAGCAAGAAATTTCATCCCGGGAGGCGTAAATTCCCCGGTAAGAGCATTCAAAGCGGTAGGAGGAAACCCTATCTTTATCAAGCGGGCCGACGGAGCTTATATTTATGATGAAGATGGCAATGAGTATATTGAATTAATCAATAGCTGGGGTCCTATGATTCTAGGTCACAACCATCCTTTAATACGTGAAGCGGTTATAAAAGCCATGGAAAATGGAACTTCCTTTGGCGCACCAACAGCTAGGGAAGTAGAAATGGCAGAACTCATCACCCAAATGGTTCCCTCTGTAGAAAAAGTCCGAATGGTAAACTCCGGGACCGAGGCGACGATGTCAGCCATTCGAGTGGCTAGGGGGTATACCGGAAAGGATAAATTCATCAAATTTGAAGGACACTACCATGGACATGGGGATTCTTTTCTTATTGCCGCAGGTTCTGGAGCCATCACCATGGGGCATCCGGATTCTCCGGGAGTTACCAAAGGAACAGCTAAAGACACCCTGCTGGCACCTTTTAATGATCTGGAAGCTGTAAAGAAGGTCGTTGAAGCTAACAAGGGCGAGGTTGCCGCAATCATTCTCGAACCTGTCGCAGGCAATATGGGATGCGTACTTCCGGAACCTGGATTTTTGGAAGGCCTGAGGCAATTATGTGATAAGGAAGGAATTGTGCTGATCTTCGATGAGGTGATGACGGGATTCCGACTTGCAACTGGGGGAGCCCAACAGTATCTGGGTGTAAAACCGGACATGACTACCTTGGGTAAAATCATCGGCGGAGGTATGCCTGTCGGTGCTTATGGAGGCAGGAAAGAAATTATGGATTATGTGTCTCCGGAGGGTCCAGTATACCAAGCGGGTACGTTATCTGGAAATCCCATTGCCATGGCTGCAGGTTTGGCTATCCTAAATCACCTGCACGAGACTCCTGACGTATATAAAACCTTGGAACACACTGGGTCGAAGATTGTAAATGGTATAAAAGATAGCCTTACTACTCTTGGGTTGCCTTTTACAGTTAATCATGTAGGAAGCATGTACAGTTTGTTTTTCACAGAACAAAAAGTGACCGACTTTGAATCTGCAAAAACCTCGGATACTGTAGCTTTTGGGAAATACTTCCAAGAAATGCTTAAGAGCGGTATTTATTTAGCACCCTCCCAATATGAAAGCTTATTCCTTTCTACTGCGTTGAAAGATACCCATATTGATCAATTTCTCTCAGCCAATGAGAGAGCACTTAAAGCGGCCGTTAAAGGATAAAAATTAAAAGGGGAAAATTTCCCCTTTTAATTTTAAGACTGGATTTAGACAAATCAAATCTGGGAAGTTTTATTCTTCCACACCCTGAATCATTTCGTCAATTTTCTGTTTTACTTTCGGGCTTTGCTGATACGCCATAGACATTTCCTGAAATTTCTGAACCTCCATACCGCTATCAGTTATTTTTTTCTGAATCTCTTGATTGGCTTCTTCTTGCACTTTCATGATCTGTTGACCTGCTTCATTAAACTTTGCGATTTCCTGTGGGTCGTCTGATGCATCCGTGATGTTTCCCTGTTGCTGGGCCTGAAATAATTGCTGAAAACGCTCTATTTCAAGTCCATTATCACTAATGGCCGTCATCATTTTCTCGTCAGCATCTTGCTGAAGTGGGATTAGATCCATGTTTATGGCTACAAATTGCTCATAATCTGCATCGGTAAAATTTTCATTGACCTGTGGCTGTTCGGTAGGCAATTGCTGTGCAATACCTGAAACCGCAAAACTCAGCGAAAATAGTATGGAAAATGACAATACTTTTAATAAATTTGAATTAGACATCTTGCGAGTTATTTAGATTCGACTTTGATTGAATAGGTTATTTCTCAAATATTATTCCAAAAATTAGATTTAAACGTGTTAATATAAGTTAAAGAAGTGTTATGGCTGTTAAAGTATACGGAATAAAGAACTGCAATACGATGAAAAAAACCTTTCAACTATTTGAAAAGGAAGGTATGGATTATGAATTTGTTGATTATAAAAAGCAGGCTCCCACTGCGGATTTGTTACAAGGGTTTCTCAAAAAAATCAGCTTGGATGAGTTGGTTAACCGAAAAGGCACTACCTATAAGAAGCTGTCGGATAATGAAAAGGCCGCCACTTTGAATGTAGATTCTGCAATTCCAATCTTACAGGAAAAAAGCAGTATGATAAAACGTCCAATTATAGTGTTTAAGGACGGGAATATTCATGCGGGCTTGAATGAAGAAGCTATCTTGGCCAAAAAATAGGACACATGAGCAAGTTAACTTGGTTGAATTATTATACCAAGTTAACTGTTTTCCACATAGCCTTGGAAGTCGCTTTCAAGGCTTCTTCATTTTCCATTGCATTTAGCTTGGCATTGAAGGGTTCGGCCCTTACCGCTCCATCATAACCGATTTTGATCAGCGCACCCATAAATCCTTTTAGATCGATTAAACCACTGTCTCCAGGCAGTTGTCTTTCTCCATCAATTTGCTCGGCTATGGATCGCCCTGCAGTAGCATCGTTAAGATCGCAGGTAATTATCTGCTCGTTTTTTAATGCCTCCAAGTCCGCGACTGTTTCAGTGGAAGTGTACCAATGATAGGCATCCAATTGAATACCAACTCCAGGCACATCTACAGCATCTATAAGTTCGAGCATTTCTTTCATCGTTCCTACAAAGGGATAACGATTAGAAATTTTCAACTTTTTCGTGCCCACATACTCAAATCCAAACCGGATATCATAATCTTTTAAAATTTGGGCCGCCTGTCTTAACCGGGTCTGATGTTGCTTGAAGTTTTGGTGATAGGTCAATTCATCATGCGAGGGCATGATCCAAGTATTCATACGGGTAATCCCGGATTTTTGGCAGATTTGGGCTATTTTGGGTAAAGCAGACAAACCTTCTTCAAAGGTAGCCTGGTCTTTTCGAAAGTCTACTGGAAGACTAGCGGAATCCCAACTTAGCTTATGATCCTTCATTTTTCCCAGAAATTCAGAAAGCTCGCCGGATGTCATTTTACCAAGCTGGTCAGGCATTGGGGAGATGGCCTCAAAATTATGCCTGACAGCGTGTCCGATTAATTCCTTTTGCGTACTAGTTACTCCAATGGCCCCTGGGTTTAGGCTTACCTTGAATTTACGGGCTGGATTTTGGCCAAAGCTCAGGGTAGGAGATAGGGCCATAGCTGCCAATGTGGAAGCACTATACTGTAAAAATGATCTTCTATTTATTGGATTCATGTTGGTAAAGGTAAGCTATAAAAGAATATAATGGGTTAGATTAAGCAAGTATGGGACGTATCAATTCACCTTCCACGTCCGTAAGCCGAAATGGACGTCCTTGGAAATCAAATGTGAACTGTTCATGATCAAATCCCATCAAATGTAAGATGGTAGCGTGTATGTCGTGTACGGAAACCCTACCTTCAATACCGGAAAACCCTATCTCGTCGGTTACACCGTGGGTTACACCCTTGCGGATTCCGCCTCCTGCCATCCACATGGTGAAGGTATCCACGTGATGGTCGCGGCCTTTGAAGCTTTGTGTTTTCCCCTCCCTGTTTTCTTGCATCGGAGTACGGCCAAACTCTCCGCCCCAGACAACGAGCGTGCTATCCAAGAGTCCTCTCTGCTTCAGGTCAAGCAATAGGGCTGTCATGGGTTTATCAATCTCAGTACATTTGTCTTTCATGCCCAAGTCAACGGCTGTGCTCTTGTCGGTACCGTGTGCATCCCATCCCCAATCGTACAATTGGACAAATCGGACTCCTTTTTCAACCAGTTTTCGCGCAAGCAGGCAATTGTTGGCAAATGATTCCTCCCCGGGCTGCGTTCCGTATAAATCATGGATGTATGAAGGTTCTTCCCGAATATCCATGACCTCGGGCACCTCAATCTGCATCCGGTACGCCATTTCGTATTGGTTGATCCGGGCAAGGATTTCCGGATCTGCATACGCATTGAACTCTTCCTGATTGATCTTGTTAATGATGTCGATGGTTTTCTTTTTTAGATCCCTGCTCATTCCTTTTGGGTCTTCCAAGTAGAGCACCGGATCGCCTTTGGAGCGGCATTGCACCCCTTGGTAGACTGAGGGTAGAAATCCGCTGCCCCAAACGGACTTGCCAGCATCCGGGGTCTTGCCTCCTGAAGTCAACACCACAAATCCAGGTAAGTTTTGGTTTTCGGAACCCAGCCCATAAGTTACCCAAGAACCCAAGCTAGGCCTTCCAAGTCTTGGGCTTCCCGTCTGCATAAAAAGCTGAGCGGGACCGTGGTTAAATTGATCGGTATGGACGGCTTTTAAAAAGGCCACATCATCGGCTACTTTTTTGAAATTTGGCAAGAAATCAGAAATCCAGGCACCCGATTCCCCTACTTGCTCAAATTTAGCCTGTGGACCCAGCAGGTTTGGAGTTCCACGAATAAAAGCGAACTTCCTTCCTTGGAGTAAAGATGGAGGGCAGGCTTGATTATGCAGTTTTTCCAGCTCCGGCTTATAGTCAAACATCTCCAATTGGGAGGGAGACCCCGCCATGTGCAAATAGATTACGGATTGTATCTTGGGACTGAAGTGTGGCGATAATGGAGACAGGGGGTTTAAATCCCTTTCGGATAAATTCAATGACTTTGGCGCTGATCCGTTACAGGACCAAAACATGGATCCCAAAGCAAGACCGCCGAGTCCTCCCGCACATTCCTTCATGAAGTGTCTCCTTGTCTTGGCCTGAACTTCACGTTGTTGTTTCTCCAGAAATAATTTGGCTATATCATTCATGTCAAGACTTGGTTAAAAACTCATCTAAATTTAGGATGGCGTTGGCCACTACCGTCAAAGCGGCCAATGCTGGACTTTTTTCCGTGTCCTCAGAAAAACTGAGGAAATCATCCATATCGTCGCTGTTGGATTTGAATCCCTCTTCTGCATATTGAAAAAGCTCTTTGAGGGCTTCCAATTTAGCTGGTGGAATAGGAATGTATAAGGCTTTTTCATACCCATATGCGATCGCTTTCAGGGGATCATTTGGGTATGCATCTTTCATGGCAGTTGCGAAATGGAAAGCAGCTTCGAGGTATACTGGGTCATTTAAAGTTACTAGTGCCTGCAAGGGAGTGTTGGTGACAGTTCGGTTAATGGTGCATACTTCCCTGCTGCCTCCGTCAAAGGATATAAAAGAAGGGTAAGGACTCGTCCTTTTTAGAAAGGTATAAACCGCCCTGCGATACCTGTCTTCCCCTGTACTTGGGGTCCAACTTTCCCCGTTATATACGGTTTGCCAAACATTGTCTGGCTGTGGAGGCATCACGCCTTTCCCATACATGCGGGAGCTAAGAAGCCCGGAAACTGCCAAGGACTGGTCTCTTATTTGCTCCGCACTCATCCTAAATCTAGGCCCTCGAGCGTACCATTTGTTTTGGGGATCTTTTTCATGTAGTTCAGGAGAGCTAATTGAGCTTTGGCGATAGGTCCCCGAAAGGACAATATCTTTAATCAGCCCCTTAAGTTGCCATTCGTGCTCATGAATCAGTCTCCAAGCCAGCCAATCTATCAGTTCCCTATGGCTTGGTTCTTCGGATTGGGTACCCATGTCTTCTAGGGTTGCTACCAACCCTCTCCCGAAGAGCTGTGCCCACACCCGGTTTACAATAGTGCGGGCGGTTAGGGGATTAGATGGGTCAGTTAGCCAATTTGCCAAACCCAACCTGTTCTCCGGCCATTCTTCCTTCCAGGTATTCAATTGCTGCGGAACATTCGTTTTCACAGATTCGCCCAGCATAAGCCAATTCCCCCTTTCAAACACCTTCGTTTCTCTCCGCATATAATCAGGGTTTTCAATCATAATCGGGACAGTCGGGGTAGAAGTATTTAACAACTTCGAAAATGCCTGATCGATATCCTTATAATCGTTTTCTTCCTTTCCGGGGAGCGGATCCACAAATGCAAACCAATTGATCGTACTAGTTGATTGCTGCTTGCCAAGACTTTTGTTTTCCATGTGCAGGTATAGATCAACCATTCCATCCACGGGTTTGAAAGGTACTTTGTGGATTATCCTACCATTTGTTTTCGGTAGGATAAATTGACTGAGGACGTCTCCTTCTGGACCGCCAAGGCGGATGGTCATCTTACTGCCTTCGTTACCAGTCCAATAGTTCAGATACATCTGGCTTGACCCGCCTGTGTAAACATCTCGGAGATAGCAGGATCCATCATCCCAAAGTCCCAACCATTTCGTGTCGATCAGTTCGCCATTCACAAAATCTTCACAGTCATGGGCATGGTATTTAGGTTCCTGATACAACAAGAAGTTTTCTGCGTCCCTGGCTGCTTCTTTACTCCCGTGTGTCCCTACCCATGCTTTAATATCTGTAATAGTTTCATTGTCCTCCTCCTTATAAAACTTTAGCTTTGGCTCCTCCGCATGAGTGTCCTCATCCCGGGTATTGTTAAAAAAAGCCATCAACTGGAAATAATCTTCGTGCTGAAAAGGATCGTAAGGATGGCTGTGACATTGCACACAGGCAATTGTAGTACTTTGCCAGACCTCAAAAGTCGTATTGATACGGTCCATGACGGCGGCTACCCGAAACTCTTCGTCTTCTGTACCGCCTTCGTCATTGTTCATCGTGTTGCGGTGGAATGCGGTAGCTGTCAATTGGTCCAACGTGGGGTTTGGCAATAAATCCCCCGCCAGTTGCTCGATGGTAAACTGATCAAAGGGCATGTTGTTATTCAGTGACCTGATCACCCAATCCCTGTAAGCCCAAATTTCCCGGCTTACATCTCTTTCGTATCCCTTGGTGTCCGAATACCTGGCTAAATCCAGCCACCAAGAGGCCCATTTTTCACCGAATGTTTCCTCGGACAGAAGCTGATCTATCAGGTTTTCGTATGGAATCTGACCTTTTTTCCACTGATCTGCCAACTCTCTACTTGGCGGAAGACCAGTCACATCCAAGGAGAGACGTCTTAATAGTGTCATTTGCTCCGCCTCCGGGGAGGGGGCTAGCTCTTGCTTTTTGAGTTTGTCAGAGACAAAGTAGTCGATCTCGTTGCGAAAAAAATTGGTTTCCGAATTTTTGGTGGGACTTGCCCATAAGGTAGGTTTAGGTACTTCGGTTTTCTCAATGGGTAGATAGGCCCAATGCTTTCCCCACGGGGCACCTTGCTGTACCCACCTTGTAAGTATATCAATTTCTTCCTTACTCAGCGCAGGCTTGTTATATGGCATTCTAAGCTCCGGGTCTTTCTCATGCAGGCGTTGGATAAAGTCGCTGGATTTTACATCGCCCGGAATGATCGCTGGAACGCCCGATTCTGTGGAGGCAAATGCTTCTTCTTCAAAAAGCAGACTGAAGCCTGCATTCTTCTTCACACCTCCATGGCAGGAGATGCAGTGTTTGTTGAGTATCGGTTTTACGTCAGCACTGAAATCTACGGCTGGATGGCTATAGAACTGAGTATATAAAGCGACTAGAACGACAACAGCAGAAACACCATATATCAAGGATCTTTTGAGCATTACCTTTTTATTTGACTGTTAAATTAGTCAATTTAACCCTTCTTTACAAGAAATGGACTTTAGCTTTCAGACCCTTGGGTTTTTTTCAGAAAATGTGGGAGATGTGTGAGCATTTCCGCTGTCATTTTTTCCAAATCAAAAGCTGGGACCCAGCCCCAATCCTCTTGAGCATAACGATCATCTATGCTCTGGGGCCACCCATTGGCTATTTCCTGTCTAAAATCTGGCTTGTAGTCTATCTTAAATTCCGGAAAATGGGGGAGGATGCTTTGATAGACTTGGTCTGGGCTGATGCTTAGTCCTGCCAGATTATAGCTTGACCGAATGGATATCTTTTCTCGGGGGGCCTCCATAAGCTCTATAGTAGCCCGGATTGCATCAGGCATATACATCATGGGCAAAAAAGTATCCGCTTTCAGAAAGCAAGTGAATGGTTCCTTCTTAAGCGCTTTGTGATAAATTTCAACCGCATAATCCGTGGTTCCCCCTCCGGGAAGTGATTGGTAACCGATGAGCCCGGGGTATCGGAGACTTCTGACATCAACCCCATATTTGTTGAAATAATACTCACACCACCTTTCCCCAGCCTGTTTGGAAATTCCGTAAACGGTTTGTGGTTCTTTAACACAATACTGAGGGGTGTTTTTCTTTGGCGAATTTGGGCCAAAAACGGCAATAGATGAGGGCCAATAGATTTTGTTTAGTTTGTTTGCTTTGGCGATTTCCAGAATATGCAATAAGCTGTCCATATTCAGTTGCCACGCCAGGAGTGGTTTTTTCTCGCCCGTTGCCGAGAGGATTGCCGCTAAATGGTAGACTTGGGTGACCTTTTTGGATTTTATTATCTTGTTCAGAGCTTTACTGTCCATGACATCTAAGGGCTGAAATGCGCACCTTTCAAAAAGGGACTCGACATCGGGGTTGATATCCGTGGCAATAACGGATTCTCCTCCATAGAGATCTACAAGTGCTTCTGTCAATTCAGTTCCTAGTTGCCCTCCGGCCCCAGTTACGAGTAGTTTTTCCATATTCATCCATCTTTTCTTCTCTTGGACTTCATAGAGCCCTTGGGAGAAATTCATTATCTTTGGTTTTCTGAAGGTCTACAAATGTACTGATTTCATCGGTGTACCTTTCAGGGTGTACAAAACTTAAAATTTATTTCCCCCAAATATTGGAATCCATGTACGACAAGTTTCAACCAATCCTAGAAAAAGAACTGGCTAATATCAAAGAGGCTGGATTATATAAAGAAGAGCGGATTATTGCTTCTCCCCAAGGTGCCGAAATCACTTTGGCAAGTGGTCAGCAGGTGTTGAATTTTTGCGCCAACAACTACTTGGGACTTTCCAGTCATCCCAAAGTAATTGAGGCTGCAAAAGCTGCCATTGACACGCATGGATTTGGTATGTCTTCAGTCCGCTTTATCTGTGGTACTCAGGATATACATAAAGTATTGGAACAGAAGATCTCAACCTTTTTGGGCACTGAGGATACAATCTTATATGCCGCGGCTTTTGACGCAAATGGGGGTGTATTTGAGCCTTTGTTAGGGCCGGAAGACGCCATTATCTCAGATGCGCTCAATCACGCATCCATCATAGATGGTGTACGCCTATGTAAAGCAATGCGCTTTAGGTACCAACACAATGATATGGAAGACTTGGAAAAACAACTAAAGGAAGCTGATGCCAAGGGGGCAAAAAATATTATTATTGTTACAGACGGGGTGTTTTCCATGGATGGGACCATTGCTCAATTGGATAAAATAGTGGCGTTGGGGGATAAATATGGTGCGTTGGTCATGTCTGATGAATGTCACGCTACAGGCTTTATTGGTAAAACCGGAAGGGGTGTGCATGAATTAAAGGGTGTTGTGGGCAAGATGGATATCATCACAGGCACCCTTGGTAAAGCTCTTGGAGGGGCTTCGGGCGGCTTTACCTCAGGCAGAAAGGAAATTATTGACCTGCTACGGCAGCGATCAAGGCCATATCTTTTTTCAAATACCTTGGCTCCATCCATTACCGGAGCGTCAATTGCTGTCTTCGACCTACTTTCGGCTTCTACTGATCTGCGGGATAAGTTGGAGGAAAATACCCTTTACTTCAGACAGAAAATGACTGAGGCTGGGTTTGACATTAAGGAAGGGACTCATGCCATAGTTCCTATAATGCTTTATGATGCGTCTCTTTCCCAAAAAATGGCGGAGATGCTTCTGGGAATGGGGATTTATGTCATTGGGTTTTATTATCCGGTAGTACCAAAGGGTCAAGCTAGGATTCGTGTACAACTTTCAGCAGCTCATGACAAAAAGCAGTTGGATGAAGCCATCGAATCTTTTTCAACTGTTGGTAAAAAATTAGGAGTGATCAGGTAACAGGTACAAGCAGAAAAAGAAGAATATCCCGGAGAGATTTGGTTATGCGATCAAACCTCGGTGATTTTATTTAAGGATTTCAAACGTTCATACTTATTTACTTCGGAAAATTTATCATCAAGGTCCTCCCCTGTAAGGTACCCATTTATTAGCTCACGGACTTCCTGAAAAGATAAATTATGTAAGATTTTTCCGTTTTTGGATAGGGATACTTGTCCTGTTTCCTCCGACACGATCAGAACCAATGTGTCGGTAGCTTCTGACATACCGATTGCAGCTCTGTGGCGGAGACCAAACTGAGCTGGTACGTCCCGTTCTGTGACAGGCAAGATACATCTTGCGGCTTTCACCCGGCCATTATGAATGATTACTCCTCCGTCATGAAGGGGACTGTATTTGTTGAAAATAGATATTAGAAGTCTTTTGGAAACAATGGCATCAATCAAATCCCCACTTTCCGCATAAAACTTGAGTTCAGAATTGCTGGATAAAACAATAAGTGCACCTGTACTGCTGCCAGATAGCGACTTACAGGCTTCTATGATGGGGGTTACATTAAAGGCACCACTTTCACGCTTTCTCCAAAACAACAATTCTTGCCAGAGATTTTCATTGGAAAAAATGGATGATTTTCCTACAATAAGCAGAAATTTACGAATTTCTTGTTGAAATAATATAATGGCCGCCAGTACACCTACACCCATAAACTGGCCTAGAATAATGGTCAGCAGTTCCATTTTTGCCGCATTAACGACTAAATAAACCAGATAGATGGAAAGAAAGCCAAGAAAAATCTTGATGGCAACACTCCCTCTCATTAATTTGTACACTTGGTAAATAAGCACACTTACCAAGGCAATGTCAATGAGATTGACAATGGAAACCTCTAAAAAACCAATTTGGAATAATAAACTCAATGGTAAATTTTTTTAAATAGATCTATCGTTTCTTTAGCTTCTTTTACATCATGTACTCTTAGAATCTGTGCACCGCCTATCAATGCTGCCATGTTCAAGGCTGTAGTTCCATTGAGCGCTTCCAACGGACCACCTCCGAGATACTTGTAAATCATCGACTTTCTGGAAATGCCTACCAATATTGGGACACCGAGAAGGCTAAAATGACTTAAATTCTTCAATAGTTGATAGTTTTGATCCAGTGTTTTGGCAAAACCGAATCCCAAATCCAATATAACATCTTTTATGCCAGCTTCACGGCATTTCTTCATTTTCATTGAAAAATAATCAACTATTTCTTTTTCAAGGTTGTGATAGCCGGTCAAGTCTTGCATATTGCCCGGATTTCCCCGCATATGCATACAAATAAAAGGAACTGCCATGGCACCCACTAAAGGAATCATGCGTTTATCCAACCGGCCTCCAGAGATGTCATTAACGATATCAGCACCTGCCCACACTGCTTTTTCCGCAACTTCGTGCCTAAATGTATCGATCGAAACAATTGCTTGCGGATACACTTCCTTTATAGATGTTATAACGGGAATTATCCGATTTAGTTCTTCTTCTATAGAAATATGAATAGCATTCGGGCGACTACTGTATCCACCAATGTCCAAGATAGCCGCCCCGTCTTCAAGCATTTTTCCTGCTTTTTTTAAGGTTTCCTCTTTTTTGCCCAAGGACCTGCTTGCTGAAAAAAAGGAATCCGGGGTAATATTTATGATCCCCATAATCCAAGGCCCGGTAAAGTAATGAAGCTTTCCTTTGATGTGAAGTGTTTTTTTTACCGGAAATAAATTATCTTCGAAGCTACTATTGAATTGATCTTTGATTACCATTAATGAAAAATCCCCTTGAAAACGCAAACTACGAGCGAATATAGAGAAGTTATTTCCCTTTGTAAAGAACTATTTAAGAAGAAAACGATTGACTACGGAACTGCCTGGAGGATATTGAGGCTTCCCTCCATCACGGATCAGATTTTTATAAAGGCACAGCGAATTCGATCCATTCAGGAAAAGGGAGTCCAGAAAGTAAACGATCCGGTTCAGGAAGAATTTATCGGTATTATAAATTATTGTTTAATTGCGCTAATCCAATCTGAGCTAGGTGATAAATTTCCGTTGGAGATGACATTTGAGGAATTGGAACCGATGTATGACAGATGGGTGTCCCAAACCCAGCAGTTGTTGGAAGATAAAAACCATGACTATGGAGAAGCTTGGCGAATGATGCGGGTTTCCTCCATCACGGATATAATTCTTATGAAGCTCTATCGGGTCAAACAAATAGAGGACAACCAGGGAGTGACATTGGTGTCGGAAGGTGTCGTAGCCAATTATCAGGACATTATCAATTATTCCGTATTTTGTATGATTAAATTTAACGAAAAAAAGCATGCTTAAGCAGATTATATTGGGATCCATCAGAGCTGTCGTCGGTGCGCTCTTTATTTTTTCAGGGCTAATAAAAGTCAATGACCCTGTAGGTACGGCTATTAAGCTTGAAGAATATTTTGATGTGTTCTCCCGGGATATTGCTTCCTTTTTTGAAGTGTTTAAAGGAATTGCCTTACCGATCGCCGTATTTCTGGTTGTAGTAGAAGTAGTATTGGGAATTATGATTTTGGTGGGTTGGAAGATAAAGCCCGCAGTTTACCTGTTATTGGTCATGATCGTTTTTTTCACTTTTCTTACTTTTTATTCAGCCTATTTTGATAAAGTGACTGACTGTGGTTGCTTTGGGGATGCAATCAAACTTACCCCTTGGGAGTCTTTTTACAAGGATATTTTCTTACTTATCCTGATATTAATATTGTTCGTCTTCCGTAGGGACCTAACCAACAATACTGCCAATTGGAGCAAATATTCAGTTTTTGGGTCTTTAGTTCTTAGCCTGATATTGGCTATTACGGCTATAAGAAACCTGCCCTTTATAGATTTCAGGGCGTTTAAAGTTGGGGTCAATATTGGTGAGGCAATGCAGCCTTCCGCACCACTCGAATATGCCTATGTAATGAGAAGGGGTGAAGAGTTGGTGACGCTGGACCAATATCCCACAGAAGATGGCTATGAGTTTGTTGAGATGAACCTAAAGAACCCGGATGCTCTTCCAAAGATCACCGATTTTGCGGTTTGGAATGATGAGGGAGAATATACGGATGAAATCCTGATAGATAAAAAAATTCTGATTCTTGTGAGTAATCTTTCCAAGATGTCCACCGCAAACATCTCCGAAATATCTTCCCTAGTGAATGATGCAACAGCGGCAGGCGTCGAAGTAAAACTAATTTGTGCCTCGTCTGAGGAAGAAACGCGGGAATTGATAAAAGAAAACGGCTGGGCTATTGGATATTACCTGGGAGATGCCACAGTTGTGAAAACCATCATACGTGCAAACCCAGGTATAGTGGTACTAAATGGAGGCACAATAGTAGGGAAATATCACCACAACAATACTCCTACGCTTGATGAAGTATTTGCATTATGGGAGTAAATACAGGAAAAATAGTTTTGGTAGGCATGCCCGGGAGTGGTAAGACTACTTTAGGCAGGGACATTTCCAAACGCCTTGATTTTCGATTTTATGACTTGGACCACCTCATTGAGGCAAAAGCTGGAAAACGGATTTCCACTATATTTTCGGAAAATGGAGAGGGTTTTTTCAGAGAAATGGAGTCAGAAGTGCTTCTTTCATGCCTAAAAAAAAATGAATCGTTTGTCTTGTCAACTGGTGGTGGGGCACCCTGTTTTAACGGAAATATGGAGGTGATCAATAAATATGCGGTATCCATTTATTTAGAAGTTCCTTTGAGTCAGCTGTTGTCAAGGCTAACTGGCGGCCAAGTTCAGAAACGCCCGCTTTTTTATGGTCTGGAGCCAGGAGACATTATATCAAAACTAAAAAGCATGTACGAGCAGCGTTACCCCTTTTATGAGATGGCAAAAATAAAGCTCAGCGGGGAGGATATTTCCGCTGAGCTCTTAATAGGGGAATGGATGGCTATGTTAAAAGGAAAATCCGAAGGATAACATCCCTGAAATCCTTTGATTGTCTGTAATCGCCAATGGAGAAGTAGGATAAGAGGTATAAAAGGAATTGAATCTGTTGCTCATTACGGCGAGATCCACACTGAAATTAGCCAGCTTTACACCCAAACCACCAGATAGTTGAGTCATACTTCTGTCAAAATCGCCAGGATTTAAAAATGGATCACCAATATACGAATATCCTGCCCGAATTCTCAGCATGTCTATTCTCGCTTCTCCGCCCACTCGATAGTTAAATGTCTGCCCATATAATGCTCTTATTTCTCGGTTGTCTTCACCGGCATTGAACACATTGGACCGAAGGTTCATCATACTGTAGTCTAGATAATCTACATCGGCCGAAAGAAAACCATTTTTCCCAAAAAAGTAAGTCAAACCGGATCCCAGTCGCATAGGAGATCTAAGGCTAAAACTGCTAATGTATAAGTCAGTGTCTACCCGTTCCTGATTAATGGTACCGAACTCAGGATCCTGATAAGGTGGGGTAAACTCAGCGGAGATTCCTGCAAGAAATTCTTCATTAATTCGACTCCATGTGGGTGAATGAAAAGTTACACCTATGTTCAGTTGATCAATTGGTTTGTAAATAGCACCTACGCCTATATTAACTCCCGAGCCCTCTAATAGAAGATTTTGATCCAGCGAGCTGAAAAGAGTCGTTTGATTGTTATTTAAAAATTCTTCACTGTAAATCTGAACCCGCCGGAAATTCATAGTCACTATCCCCAAATTGGCCCCCAAGAATAATTTATTTTTGTAGTTACCGCCATAGGCGAATGAAATCTGATTCTGATTGCCTTCGCTTTCTACGAGTTCGAATTTCTCCAGCTGATCGGTTGTGTTTGGAGAATACTCATATCCCCCACCATCTACCGGATTAATTAGGAACGCATCATAGAACAGGCCATCCAAGCCACCAGGAACCCCTGATTGCGAATACTGGTCTATATAATAATCCAGAATCGACTCTTGACCGAGTTGGTTGGAAAAATAACCGGAGTTAGTCCTGAAGTTGGACTGCCTGTTAAAGCTAAATCCAAAGGACCCACCTCTCCAATCTCCAGCCTGCAATGGGGCTTTGGCCCTACTGATAACTACACCAATATTTGGAACATGAAAATTTGTAGCATTATAATTACTTCCCTGGTTTAGGAAAACGGTTTCTGCATTCCAGTCTGTATATCCAGCAGTAATATTAAACTCAGATCGTTGGAAGAATCCCAATCCAGCCGGATTTCCGTGAATGTTGCTTATATCTCCACCTAAGGAATGTTGGGTACCGCCCAAGCCGGAAATTCTAGCTGCTCCAGTTGGATTAAACATACTAAATCGCAGGGCATCCTCAACATACCCACTTTGGGCTAGAGCAAAAGAGGTAATAAACAGAAAAGCAAATAAGGGTATAATCGATTTAACTGCTTTCATAAAGAAGGTTTTAATTTAACAATACGAATCAGGTTAGGACAATATTTATGCCTTAAAAGTCTAAAAAGGCGATTTTATGTAAAAAATATTGAGAAAAAAAAAGAGGGAATTAATTCCCTCTTCTTCCTCCACCGACGCTACCGCCTCCGCCGCCTCTGGAACCACCACCTCCGCTAGGAGCGCTATATGATGGTGAAGAGGATCTCGCAGGAGCCGAATAGGTGCTCCTACTTGGGGCAGTTCGTTGGTTATTATAACTTGGTGTTGAACTTCTTGTGTTGTTGTATGCTGGTGAACTGGTACGAGTACTTCTATTATATGACGGAGAAGTATTTCTGCTAGGAGCAGCATATCCAGATCTTGTATTTCCTGTATTTATTGTTCTATTATTGATACCTGGGGCACCTGTAGTTCTTGGAGAAGTACCAATCCTTGCAGGAGCTGAATAACCACTCCTCGTTCCGGATGCAGAACTTGGCCTAGTAACCGCTGGAGAACTGATATTTCTTCTTGCAGGAGTTGCAGAGGCTCTTGGATTAGAATAATAGTCATTTTGGGACCTGCTGAAATTGTTCCTAGAACTTGCAGCCGTATTTTGTCTGCTAGTAGGGCTAGTGCCGATAGCACCTCTTCTCGCATCGGATCTATTAGAGCTTGGCTGCGTTGCGGCAGACCTGCTTCTTGGAGCACCTGAGACCAAGGAAGATCCCATATTAGGTCTAGCACTTCTTACTACCTGTCGTCCACCTTCGCCTCCAGGCATGATGATAATTGGATTGTAAAAACCTGGTCGGTAAAAGCCTCCCATGCCCATCATAAATGGATCATAGAAACCCATACCCATTCCGCCACCCATCATCCATGGATTTCCGAAACCAAAACCTGTTCGCATGAAAGGACTGCCAAATCCGAATCCCATTCCAAATCCCATATTAAATCCAGGTCTGAAACCCATCATGCCCATGCCACGACCCCAAAACGGATCATACATGCCCATGCCCATCATTCCCATTCCTGGTCCCCAGAATGGATCGTAAAATCTTCCCATTCCCATCATAGGGCCAAATCCCATCCCCATGCCCATCATTGGGTTCATAAAGAAGTTGTTCGTCACATTTCCGCTTCCACCTCTGAAGTTGTCATAGGCATCCACATTTCCATTTTCTTGTCTAGTTTGACCTTGATTCTCGGAATCGTCAAAATATACTGAACCTTCTTCCACAGGTTGAGAAGGTCTCTGGTATTTGGCTATATATTCAGGATTAACGTTTCTATTCGAAAAACTCTCTGTATCCACATCCGTGGCCTGAAGCTCACCCATGTTTCGGAAATTTTCCGGAGTATTGTTTTTCACAGCGAATTCTGTAGCGACCCGAGCATCAGACGCCATGAAATACAGGTTGTCTGTTTCACCTTGCGTAGCAAGTTGGCTGGTGTTGCAGGAGGCCGCTAAGCCAAGTAGGACTAAACCGCCTACATATCGGATTGGATTTAAATTGTTCATAAGTATGCTTATTTATTTACTCTCTTACCTATATACGAAAGGAATCCAAGAGGGTTATCATTTTTTGAATTATATTTGCCTTCTATCTGACTTCGAATATATAGAGTTTTTTTAATACAACAAAAATAAAATGAGCAAAGGATTACCAAAAAGAAGTGAGGACTACTCACTTTGGTACAATGAGTTAGTAAAGCGTGCGGACCTTGCGGAGAATTCCGCAGTAAGAGGATGTATGGTTATCAAGCCATATGGGTACTCCATCTGGGAGAAAATGCAACAGCAATTGGACAAAATGTTTAAACAAACAGGACATTCCAATGCCTATTTCCCCTTGTTTATCCCCAAGTCCTTTCTTTCCAAAGAAGCCAGCCACGTGGAAGGATTTGCAAAGGAGTGCGCAGTAGTCACCCATTATCGGCTAAAGGCCGATGAAAGCGGTAAAGGCGTCATTGTTGACCCCGACGCGGCGTTGGAAGAAGAGCTTATTGTACGCCCAACCTCCGAGACCCTTATCTGGAGTACCTACAAAAACTGGATTCAATCCTACAGGGATTTGCCTTTGTTGGTAAATCAGTGGGCCAATGTAGTCCGTTGGGAAATGAGGACTAGGCTATTTTTGAGAACTACCGAATTCCTCTGGCAAGAGGGCCATACAGCCCATGAAACCAAAAAGGAGGCAATAGAAGAAACAGTTCGTATGCTTCATGTTTATGCCGAGTTTGCTGAAAAGCACATGGCCCTGCCAGTCATCAAAGGAAAGAAGTCCGAAACTGAGAAATTCGCCGGTGCTGAAGACACCTATTGCATTGAGGCCATGATGCAGGATGGAAAGGCCTTGCAAGCAGGAACCTCCCATTTTTTGGGACAAAACTTCGCGAAAGCCTTCGATGTTAAATTTGCCACGAGGGAAGGGGGATTGGAATTTGTATGGGGAACTTCCTGGGGGGTAAGTACAAGGCTAATGGGAGCCTTGATTATGGCCCATTCGGATGATAAGGGGTTGGTATTGCCCCCAAAGCTAGCGCCAATACAGGTTGTAATCGTACCCATCTTCAAAAGCGAAGAGGAGCTGTCCGCAGTTTCTGTAAAGGCCAATGAAATAATGGATGCATTACGGGCTAAAGATATTTCTGTCAAATTTGATAACCGCGACACTTATAAGCCAGGCTGGAAGTTTGCGGAGTATGAATTGAAAGGAGTGCCCCTGCGGATTGCAATAGGTCCTCGGGATTTACAGAACAATTCCATAGAACTGGCCAGGAGGGACACCCTAACCAAAGAGGTCGTCAATCTGAATGAAGTGGAAATCACCGAAAAAATTCAGGGACTTCTTGCGGATATCCAGGAAAATATTTATTCCAAAGCCCTTGCTTTCAGGGAGGAAAAAACAACCATGGCCGATACCTGGGAGGAATTTGTCCAGACGCTGGATGAGAAAGCCGGTTTTGTGTCAGCGCATTGGGACGGCACTCCAGAGACAGAAGAAAAAATAAAAGAGTTGACCAAGGCTACGATCCGTTGTGTCCCCTTGGATCAGGTGGCTGAAAGCGGTGAGTGTGTATTCAGTAGAAAGCCCTCCCAAGGTAGAGTCTTATTTGCAAGAGCATATTAATGCCAAACTCAACTGAGAAAAAAGAGTGGATGCCCACTCTTTTTTTGTGTCATTTCAGACTGCATTAACTGGATAAGTTTAAATGCGATCCTCTATTGTAAGAGGACAAATTAGCATTTAATAGGTTATTAATTGTCAGAATTTTCGAAAGCCGAAAAAATAGCCTATTTTCAAGTATTCAAAGACAGAGACTTTCATGACCATATTTATAATCTCCAGCTTAATCATATTTGGTTCGTTACTCGTAATGGTGGAAATACTGTTCGTACCGGGAACTACGATCATAGGGTTGATTGGTGTGATTTTTTCAGGGATAGGCGTTTACTATGGATATCAGGAGTTTCCGGCATCCACGGCGACGATCATCTTTGTCGTAACTGTGCTGATCAATTTGGGAATGCTGATTTATGGATTTAAAGCTGGAGTTTGGAAAAAATTTTCCCTTACGGATACCAATACGGGAAGAAGCTTTGATGGCCGTCTTCTAGGATTGGAAATTGGCCAAAAGGGAAGGACAACATCTGACTGCAAGCCGTTCGGAAAAGCGGAGTTTGGAGACATTATTTACGAAGTAAAATCTGACAATGGATTTATATCCACAAATGAAGACGTTTACATTCAAAAACTAGAAAACAATAAAATTATCATTAAACAATAACTTATGGAAATTTCAAATTCGGTTTTTATATTAATTTCAGCATTTGCGGGATTGATGGTTCTCTTCATCTTCCTGTACTTCGTTCCGGTGAACCTGTGGATTACGGCGATTTTCTCCAATGTAAAAGTTGGACTGCTTGAACTCGTCGGAATGCGTATCCGAAAAGTGCCGCCAAGCATCATTGTCAACTCATTGATAACCTCAACGAAAGCTGGGCTAAACCTGACCACCAATGATCTTGAAACGCACTATTTGGCAGGAGGAAATGTACCCAACGTAATTCGCGCATTGATTTCCGCTGACAAAGCGAACATCAACCTTTCATTCAAGCAAGCCACTGCTATTGATTTGGCAGGTAGGGATGTGTTTGAGGCAGTACAAATCTCGGTAAATCCCAAAGTGATCAATACCCCTAACGTCGCAGCGGTAGCAGCAGACGGCATTCAGTTGATAGCCAAGGCTAGGGTGACCGTAAGGGCCAACATCGCCCAATTGGTAGGTGGAGCCGGAGAAGAGACAATCCTGGCCCGGGTAGGTGAGGGAATAGTAACTTCCATTGGTTCTTCTAAAAACCATAAAAGTGTGCTCGAAAACCCGGATAGAATTTCTAAGCTTGTCCTGGAAAGGGGACTTGATGCCGGTACGGCTTTCGAGATCCTCTCCATTGATATAGCCGACATTGACGTAGGTACGAACATTGGGGCAAAACTGCAGATTGACCAGGCCTCGGCCGACCTTAAGGTTGCTGAAGCCCGGGCTGAAGAGCGGAGAGCTATGGCCGTTGCTTTGGAGCAGGAAATGAAGGCAAGAAATGTGGAAATGAAAGCAAAGGTAATCGAGGCGGAAGCGGAAATCCCTAAAGCTATATCCGATGCATTCCGATCAGGGAACTTGGGAATTATGGATTACTATAAAATGGAAAATGTCAAATCTGACACAAGCATGAGAGACTCCATTGCGAATTCCGGTTCAGAGAAAAGTTCCGACAGGTCCAAAGGTGGAGATAAAAAATAAGAATTGAAGTCACAGTGATTTAAGCTGGCAATAAAGAAAAAGGGAGCTGTTAGGCTCCCTTTTTCTTTTTCTTACCGGTATCTTCAGCCACTTCGATGATTGGGGAACCACTATGTTTTGCCAGAATTTTTTTGGTGATAGGATCAAACAGGATACTATCGTAAAATAAAGGGAGGCTAATGTCTCCGTTTTCTTTGATTACTCCGTAACGGCCATGAAGTCCAACGAGAATTTTGTCGTACTCTTCCCTTCTGATTTCATCAAAAACTGGAAGAGTGATTTCTTGTCCCATCGGGTTGACCATGCCGTATTTCCCTTCATTTTCGGTTAGGTAATAGTTTTCATCAGTCAAACAAATTCGGTCATAAGCGTCATTCAGAATTGATTTACCATCTTTGTTTATAATGGTTGACTTTCCTGCTTTTTTCACTATCGCCAAACCTCTGTAAAAATCACCTACTTCATCAAACTGGGCAGAAATGAGCTCTTCCCCATTTAGATTAATATACCCCCACCCGTTAACGTTTTTCACACCCGCCATACCTTCAGAAAATCTTTTCACGCCCTCAAATTGGGCTGGGATTACGACTTCCCCTTTTGCATCTACGTAACCATATTTGTCCATAATTTGCGCCCCATATAGGCCTTGGTTGCCTGGCTGTAGCCACTGAATATGCTGGGTGGGCTGAACATCCCATGACCCTTTGGGACTTAATAGCCCCAGTTTTTCATCCCTGAAAGCGATGTTGTAATGGGAAGAATTAACTTTTTGCACGGATGTCATGCCGACTGCGTCAAGCAGGATGCCGTCATTTTTCATCACTCGACGTAACTTGCCGTGAATGTATTCCACTATGGCGTCGTTTTCACGGGCAATTCGGTGGTAGCTGGTGTATTTGATGTCAGCGTTATTAGTTTGGGCTTTAATGAGCATATGCTGATTGCCATCATGGGCATAAAAATGATTGTCGCCCAGGTATTCAATCGTGTCTATGATGGGGTCTAAAATATATTCCCCATCCCGGTTAACTAAGCCATACCCCGTATGTTCCCTGGCAATGATTACATCTTCATTGACATCCTGAAGATCTTCATACAAGCGGTCGGGTTGGTCGGAAAGCGGCAAATAGAACCCCTGTGGAGTTTTTGCCATCAATTGACCGTTGAGTCCAAACCTGGCAGAATCAAACGGGCCAAGAGTTCGAGTTTCCTTGGTCCCCCTGTCGTAGACTGTTAACAATGGACCTTTTAGACCAAGTAACAAATTGAAATAGGATTCGATCCTATCATATTCAGTGCGGTAGACCAGGTCACCGTATTCATGGAGTGCCCCGAATTTCCCATTTGCTGATACAATAATCCAAGGCTCAAGATATTGGTATATCCTGGTGTCATCGATGGTAATGAAAGATTCGTATTCCTGACTCAGGAGACTTAACTGTTGGTTTCCAGTGTTGATACGGAGTGCGGTTCCCAATATGTTTAGGTTTCCGTTTTGGATTTTCCTTACCAATTTAAACTCCTGGTCAAAAATCTCCCAGGTTTGACCAAAGGCACTACCCGAGACGAGTAACAATAAAAGGCTGTAAAAGAATTGGTTGAATTTAAAACGCTTGCACATATCTTCTCACAATGGATGGACTGTAAAAATATGCAATTTTGTGGTCTCTGCAAGAGATTGCAGCTATTCAAAAAAATAAAATACAACAAAGGTAAATGAAGAAAACAGAAGGGGAATATCAGTGCTTCTTTACTTCCTCATTCTCCCTTTCCTTTTCCAAATCGAACAGATCTGTGATCAAGTCTATCATCTCTTCCGCTTGGTCTCGCTTACAAGCCGCTCTTAGCTGAACTACCGGTACTTTAATGATTTTTTGCATCATACTTTTGGTGATCTTGTCTATAATAGCATATTCCTTAGCATCCGCATTTTTCAAGTACCTTTCAAGCTCTTCTTTACGGATCTGCTCCAGAACGTTTTTTAACTTGTTGATGGTGGGGGATACCATCATTTCTTTTTTCCAGTTGTGGAATTCGTGAATGCTTTCCTCAATGATGTTTTCCACCTGGGGTATTGAAGCAATTCTCTTTTCAAGCGTTTCGCTTGCTTTACTTTTAATATTGTCCACATTGTAGAGCAAAGCTCCAGGAACATCTTCGATAGTTGTATCTATACTTCGGGGTACGGATAGGTCAATAAAAAGCTTATAACTCTTAATATTAAGATTATGAACCAATTGCTTTGTAATGATGGGTTCTGATTTCATGATAGAGCACACAATCACGTCCGCATCATCCATTGCTGCCAGACTTTCCTCAAAAGGAATAACCCGAAATCCATATTCAGCACCCAATTCAAGGGCTTTTGAATAGGTACGGTTAGTTATCGTAATTTGTGCGGTAGGAAGATGTACCATATTTTTGGCTACATCTTCTCCTATTTCACCCAAACCAATCAGTAGAATCCGGGGGTTGAGGGTGTTGGAAGTGAGTTCTCCGATAAGTTCTACTGCGGCGTAGGATACCGATGCCGCTCCGTCCCGGAAGGCTGTTTCTTGCACGACCCGCTTATTGGTGAAAAAGATCGTATGCATCAGCCTATGTAAAAAGGGTCCTGCCATATCTAAATCCGCAGAAGCTTGATACGCTCTTTTAACCTGATTGGATATCTGCATGTCGCCGATCACCTGAGCTTCCAATCCCATAGAAACCCTGAAAAGTTGTCCAATTGATTCTTTATCCTCGTGAAATACCTGAAAATATTCAAGCAGTGATACTGGATCTTTTAATGATTTTTCTACCCCCAGTAGTTTGATTATTTCAAGTGATAAATCGAGCTCATGGGAATAATATATCTCTGTTCGGTTGCAGGTTGACAGTATTAGCGTGTCAGATACACTGAAGAATTCTTTGAGCTTAATCAGTAATCCACGCGCTGTTGCATCGTCCATAGATACAAGTTCCCGAATATCGACAGGTGCACTTTTATAGGATAAACTTAAAGCTTTAAATTTTCTTTGCATTGATAACTGTATTCTCAGATTACAAATTTATTACAGAAAGACGATGAAATGAACAAAACTCCACAAGCAATCCTAATTTAAAATCCTTCTAAATAGTAGCGATTGCGAAAAGTTGACTTTTTATGCTTCTTATTTAAGGTATTTATTTGTGAAAAAATTCCAAAAAGTTTAAATTTACTTGCTATGAATTAACGCAACTCAATGATGGATAACTTTTTACGTCATTTTTTAAGAACGTATTTTGGATTTTCAAAAAGAGAATCCCGGGGATTTCTTTTTGTGTTTCCTATGCTAGTTTTCCTATACCTGCTTCCGATGGTTCTGGAGAAGGCAATGTCCGCAAAGCATGTGAGGGAGTATCAACATTATTTGAAAGAAGCTGAGTCCGCTTTAGATCAAATTTCTACCACATCTTCACCATGGAATCAGGCAGATTCCCTCCGCCAGGAAAAAAGAGATACGTCCAAACAAGAAGATCTGCCAACTAAAAGGATGGTGAGGATAGCGGCGCCTATATTGAATAAGGTTGCATTCCACGAGACAGACTCTGTATTGCTTCAGATGGTATCAGGAGTGGGACCAGTACTTTCTAGTAGGATCATAAAGTTTAGGGAATCAATGGGTGGGTTTCATCAACCTGAACAACTTTTAGATGTATACGGACTTACACCCGAAGTGGCGGAACGGATTTATAGTGCGTTCCCTTTTGAAGCGGTTGTTACTAAAAAAATTTCTTTAAATTCTGATGATGCAAAACAGCTTTCCAAGCACCCTTACATTTCGGCCTCCGAGGCAAAAGTGATCGTAGCATATCGGCATCAACACGGAAATTACCAGAAAGCAACCGATCTTCTCCATATCAAAATATTCAATCAGGCTTGGTTGGACCGGATAATTCCATATCTGGAATGGTGATTTTTTAATATCGTTTACTCCATACATATTTGCAGGATGAATCTTATTTCAGAATCCAAATTGAAACAATCCCTGAATTTACCCCAGGCACCCTTGACGACCTCCTTTGAGAATGGACAGTGGCTGGTGTTGGATGTGTTGAGGAAAAAGAAATTAGTGTTGACACCTGAGGAGTGGGTGAGACAGCATTTGGTGCATTACCTGATCGAATATAAACACTATTCAAAAAGTTTGTTTGTGTTGGAGAAGGGGTTGAAGTACAATCAATTAATCAAAAGACTTGATGTATTGGTGATGGATCGGGCAGGAAATCCATTTCTTCTGATTGAGTGTAAGGCACCGGAAATAAAACTTTCCCAACATACCATCGAACAGGTTTGCCTTTACAACCATACGGTGAAAGCCCGGTATATAGCGATCTCAAATGGAATCAGACACGTATGCATGAGTTATTCAGCTGATGAAAAAAGGTTTATTCCCATGACGGATTTCCCTGATTTTGATTTATAAAAAATACCCTTTGGGGGTAAGAAATAGTTCACTGATTTTTTTGCTTAAACTGGTTATCGATAAGTTAACTGATTGTTCTAGACCATATTCACCTATTAATGCGAAATATCAAAAAAAATTTAACAATGGAGCTGTTGTCCTTGACATTCTTAGCATCAATTTCATTGTATTAAAACATGTTTTTCCTTCAAATTATTTAGAGCTTAATAAAATGGGGTCCAGTTACCTAATAAGCAGTATATAAATTGCTTCAGATATGCAGGTAAAAGAGGTTTTACCCTAACACTATACAAACAATCTCAATAAAAGAACTTATTTTTTTAAAACCTTCACTATCTCCACTTTGTCAAGATAGTTGATCTCGACTATCAACAATCCTTTGGGTGCGGAGCTGACAATGGTCCCTAGGTCCACATGATTTTCTTTGGTGACAAATTGATTAGTATAAGTCATACTTGGAGAATAGATTTTAATTTTGATTAATTCCCCTAAGGGCAGTGCATTCCCAAAGTATTTAAGGCGTACCTTATCCTCAAAAGGGTTTGGAAATGCGGACCATTTCTTGTCAGACTGCACTAATGGGATGTCAACCTTAATAGTGGAGGTGTAAGTGGACTTCCCAAATTCAGGAACGAATTTAATTCTGTAGTAAATTATCCTATCAAACTTTGACAATGAACTATCGGCAAAATGATAGTTGAGAGTCTCGGTATTCCATTCAGTTACTGGCAATTGCCCCACAACAGTAAACGCATCGGTGTTTTGTAATGCCCTTTCTACTTTAAAGTAACCCGTTCCAATTCCCGAATTACGCGACCAAGTCAGTTTAACTGCTTGATTATTCTCTTTCAGTGATGCGTTAAGATCGTCTCTCAGCAAGGGAAGTGTGATGAAATAGAATATTTCGAAGTCCATCACCTCTGAACATCCAAACGCATCTGTTATGGTCAACACGTATGTTCCTTCTGAAAGTCCGTAAATATTCTGCTCATCACTCACAAAACCATTCGGTCCAATCCAGGAGAAACTAAGGGCGCTTAAAGTGTTCATCTCCAGTGTTATGGATCCATTGGGTGAATCTTCCTCCGTCTGATGGATTATTTCCGGGTCGAAATCAATAGCAGTAGGTATATCCAAATCGGCATGATAGGTGTTTACCGTTCCGTTCGCATCAGTCACCGTCAAAGTAGCTGTTCCCCGTCCATAAAAATTCAGAACTGGATCTGGTTCGGTAAAATCTGAAAGGCTGGCATTTGTAAAAGTCCAGTTATACTGATAGGGTCCCCTTCCTCCATTGGTAGTGCTACTGAATGTAACTGGGGTTTCTCCATTTTCAGGGCAGGAGTAGAAATAATCGAACTGGACAGCTAGTGGGGCATCCACTACAATATTGGATTGAAACTGACATTGCGCGGTGGGATAACTATTGCAGGCATAATCTTCTGAAAGGTCAGCTGACCCACTGGTAGTCCAAGACAGTAAGGGGTTATTTAAACTTACTTCCTCTCCACATGTCCAACTCAAGGGAAAGTTGTCCAGTGTCAAAACTCTGGAAAGGTCGGAAGCTGCTGGGAGGATTCCAAAAAAGTAATTTAAAAATCGGGTTTCTTCACCCACTTTTAAATCCGCAAATATCCGGGCATTACTGACCTCACTATTAGAAGTAGTTTGGTACCTTATCGATAAATAGGTGGTTTGTTCAAAACCTGGAGTACAGGTTAGCAAAGAATTAGTCATTGGATTGCCATTTTTATCACTTAGATATACCGACAAAATACTATAGTTTTTGGACGTACAACTTTTGTTACAAGCTCTCAAATCGAGCAAATTCGACTGATTTTGTGAGAAGGATGTTTCTATTATCCCAACCACTAAAATCATAAATAACATTATGTTATATGCAGAATGCATTTTATTTAAAACAAAAACATGTCATATATAAATATACGTATTAAAGTATAAATTTAGATATATTTTTGATAAATACATTTCTTTATTTACCTCAATTATCTATTTGTGATAGCTGATTTTTATCATGTTGGGTTGTTTTCAAGAAGCGAAAAAGTTCAAGAATATTGTTGGTTTACAGGGATATATGATAATACGGAAATGAAAACCTGTTGACTGCATTTGTTTTAAATGGTTATATTTATAAAATGCATGTAAGCTATCACAAATTTTCCGAATATTAATAATGACATTCCATTTTATTTTTTTAAGGGGTTATGCTAGCCTTTATTAGGGAGTTATTTCTGGATTTTTATTTAGAATTTAACATGAATTATTGCATCTATGCATGATGAATTATTTTCTTATTGCCTAACTGCATTGGAATTTTCTGAAAGGCGGTTATTCAGAATGAATTGCCTCGGATAATATTAAATTATTTTCATGATTTAAGTTTAACATACAGAGTCACTTTTCGCTTATGGAATAGGGCAGTTGGATACTCACTCTATTGCATGATATAAAATTATTTTAAACCCCACCACAACTTTTAAATCCAGTCATTTTGGGGATTTTGAGGGGATCAATCCCATTTGCATGTAATACCTAAGCTATAAAGACCAACAGTTTTCCCGATAATTCCCCATATTCTGACGGGAGTAATTCTTTCACCCAAATTAATACTCAAAACAATGATTTTTGTCATGAATTTTGGTATCTTTACCAACATCATTTGTAAGGTTTTAAACATATGACAGTTAAAATTAAAAACACACCATGCCAATTGTGTCTAAGCAGAAAATTTTCCATGTTTGCCGGGTTGTCCGAGGAGCATCTTTGCAACATTTCTGACTCCAAAAATTTAATTTCACACAAAAAAGGCCAAATTCTCTATTACGAAAATACGAAACCACTGGGTGTATTTTGCATCAATGGTGGGGTTGCGAAAATCTTTAAGACGGCTTCTAATGGAAAAGAACAAATAATTAGACTAGCTAAAAAAGGGGACTTTTTGGGGTACACATCGTTGATCGGTGAGGAAGTCTATTCCACGACTGCCACTATCGTGGAAGATGCTCAAATTTGTTTTGTGCCAAAAGAAACATTTTTGAATATTTTAGCGGGAGATATGAATTTTCATAATCGGATAACGCAGGCTCTTTGTAAGGATCTTGGGATCATGGAGGAGAGGTTGACCGATGCTACACAAAAAAGCATCAGAGAAAGGCTTGCACTGACTCTGTTAAAATTGGGAGATTCCTACGGGGTCGACGGAGGGGAGAGCCAGAAAATCGATATCACCCTAACTAGGGAAGAGATAGCTGGATTAGTGGGCACTGCCACCGAAACCGTCATCCGGCTACTTTCGGAATTTAAGAAAGATGGATTGATCGAACTTCAGGGCAAGAAAATTATCATTTTGGATAAAAAAGGTTTGGCAAGACTTTCTGACTTTTATGGCTGATTTGGTCAGTTTTAAGATTTAATCAAACACGTTCGCTATTTATCGGAAATCCCTTTTATTGGTCTAATAGTTAGTTTTTTGAATTCCACTTCGGATCCTTCGGCCTGCACAGCAATTTGACCTTCGGTAGCAGTGGCATTATATCCATGATTGACCAGATCTCCGTTCACCCACACTTTTACTTGGTCTTCGAAACATTCGATAATCATTTTATTCCATTTCCCCACCGGTTTTTCCGATCCATCTGTGAGATTCAAAATACGTCTGTTTAGGCCTTCAGTTACCCCCCATTTTTCCTTTGGACCCCGTCGCTCCACCATATTGGGTACTTCAATGTCCTCTACAATACACCAAAAGTCCCCAGCGTTTTCGTGCATCATCTGTACTTCTATGGATTTGGGAAACATCTGATAAAGTGACCTCGGAGTTGACGCATGGACTAAAATCCCGCAATTTCCCGGCTCACCGGGAAACCTGTACACGGCTTCAACCCTGTAATTACTGTATACTCTGTCTGTAATCAAATGTCCCTGAGGAGTTCCCAACGAAACTAACATACCATTTCGCATGATAAATGGGTTGGTGGCTTCCGAATCCTTGTCCATTTCTGGTACATCCACATGCCATCCATCTAAATTTTTACCATTGAAGAGTGACGTAGTTTGTGAAAGGACAGAATAGTGAATGAATAGAACCAGGGGAATTAAAAAAGATAATATCTTCATGCGCTGTCTTTTTAGTTTTGGTTTGTGATATCTAAAATTAAGGAATTTTTCTGCGATTGGAGCTTCGATGTAAGGAAAAGTTGAAATTTCATTATTACAATCTAAACAATGAGGTCCCAAACTAAACTCCTGGCGCCTTGGTTGAAAAAACATGACGAAAGTCATGAATGTAACCTGCTAAAGTCAATGCGGGAGTATCCCTTTGGGCTTAGCTTTGTCAAAAAATCAACGGCGATATGCAGGCAAAGGTCATTCAATCGGTGAACTTCGAAATTCCGGTAGAAATAATCACAGCTCACTATTTTAGTGAGATGCCTGAGGGTTTTGCCAAACAGATAGTTGTGGAAGGCAAAAAATGGCGTAGTCCCCAAAAGAAAACTCCAACCCTTTATACCGCTCATTTACCCAAAGTACTTGAATGGCTTCATGGAAGTGACATTCCCCGTTCTTGGGAAAAAGAACCCTGTGAAACACCTGTATTAATATATGACAATGAGCTAACGTTTGACAGGCTGCTTTTCCACTACGACGGCACTCCTGCTTCCGCAAGGCTTATTCACCATTTTATAGGGTTGTTTTCTCTTCAATTAAAGAATAGTAAGGCAACTATCATTTCGCCTAGTTTTATCCCAAAGTCTAAGTTGAAAGAGGAACAGGAGGTTATTCAGGCTGTAAGTCAAGCTACTGCGGAAACCTCTTTTATTAAATTCAACTTTAATCGAATCGGGGATTTTTGGTCTTATGCGGTTAAGCATGAATGCACCCTGTTGATTACCACCAAATATTATCAGGCGGATTTGGCCAAGGTACTTTTTCACTTTTACAAAGGGGGTATGTGGTACGATAGACTCTCCTTTTATCTGTCGCTATGAATCATGGTTTTTTATGATTTTCGTCATGTTTTTTACATACAATACCAAGTAAATTAGCCAATAATGTCCAAGTATCATAAAACAGTTGCCGATAAAGCCGCCAAGACCTGCTACCACTGCGGAGAGGTTTGTGTCGAAGAAATCATCCCTTATGATGATAAGAGCTTCTGCTGTACTGGCTGCAAATTGGTCTATGATGTATTACTTGAAAACGATCTCTGTAACTATTATGCCATAGAGAACAATCCCGGAGGCACACAACGAAATGTGTCTACCCGAGGTAACAGGTTTGACTATTTGTCAGATGAAGAGATAATCCGCAAGTTACTTGATTTTCAAAATGAGACCGAAAGTCATGTTACGTTTACTATTCCACTTATCCACTGTGCATCCTGTATTTGGTTATTAGAAAACCTACATCAGTTACATGATGGCGTGATCTCGGGAAGGGTGGATTTTTTGAAGAAAACCGTGCATGTCAAGTTTAACCATCAACGTATCAGCCTTAGGGATTTGGTTTTGCTACTTTCCCACATAGGCTATGAGCCTACCATCAACTTGGCAGACGTGGAAAATAAGCGAGCCAGGCCAATAGATAGGAAGTTAATCTATAAATTGGCCGTGGCAGGCTTCTGCTTCGGAAATATGATGTTCTTCAGCCTACCGGAGTATTTCTCCGAGGCCGAATTGTTGGGTGACGGTTTTCGTGGATTATTCAACTATCTAAATGTAGGGTTGGCCTTGCCTGTGTTTTTTTATTCGGCTACAGACTATTACCGATCTGCGTGGATTGCATTAAAAAACCGGACGGTAAATATGGACGTACCCATTGTGATTGGGATATTTGCCTTGTTTTTTTTCAGCCTCTATGAGATTTTTATTGTCGGGCAAGAAGGGTACATGGATACCTTGGGTGGGTTGTTGTTTTTTCTGTTGATCGGTAAAATCTATCAACAGAAAACCTTTGATACATTGTCATTTGACCGGGATTACAAGGCATATTTTCCAGTGGCTGTAACCCGAGTTAAGCAGGGAGCGGAAGAAGTCATTCCACTTACCAAACTTCAAGTGGGAGATATTATTCGGGTTCGGCACGAAGAACTGATTCCTTCAGATAGCATTTTAATAGAAGGGGAAGCTTCCATTGATTATAGTTTCGTGACGGGGGAGGAAGTGCCAGTGAATAAAAAACAGGGTGAGTTAGTATATGCAGGTGGTCGTCAGAAAGGAAATCCAATTACTCTGACGGTTCAAAAATCTCCATCTCAGGGATATTTGACTGATTTATGGAACAATGAGGCGTTTGAAAAAAAGGAGGATAGTTCACTCGAATCGCTAGCCACACGCATTAGTGGGAAATTTACGGTGACCGTATTGATGATTGCCTTGGCGGCGTTGGTGTATTGGAGCTATACAGATGTTGCTCTTGGTGTTCGGGCATTTACGGCAGTGCTTATTATTACCTGTCCCTGTGCCTTGGCGATGTCTACACCATTTACGCTGGGGAATACGCTTCGGATATTCGGACAGGGGAAATTTTACCTTAAAAACCCCCAAGTCATTGAACGCATGGCGAAAGTGGATACGGTTGTTTTTGACAAGACGGGAACCCTTACAGACCCCTCGGCGGCCAGCATCACCTATCAAGGGGAACCTCTTACGTTGCAAACGAAAGCGATAGTAAAAAGTCTGGTAAATAATTCCACCCATCCACTGAGCAACCGAATAAATTCCTGGTTGGAAGGTGTGCATCTTGAAAGGTTGGATAAGATAGAGGAGATAAAGGGAAAGGGATTAGTTGGACTGTACAAAGGGCAGGAAATACGGTTGGGATCGGCGGATTTTACCGGCGCGGAAACCAATGGGCAGACCGGAGGAAATCAGGTATTTCTCGCTGTCGAGGGATCAGTGCTTGGCTGTTTCTCCATACAAAGTGGACTACGACCAGGAATAGCCCAAGTCGTGCAAAAGATGGGCAAGGATCGGGACGTCCATTTCTTATCCGGAGATCATGACCATGAACGGGTTCACCTACAGGGAGTTTTTGGTCCAGATGTAACCATGAACTTCAACCAAAGTCCTCTGCAGAAGCTTGACTATCTTAAGAAGTTGCGGCAGGCAGGAAGGCAATGTGTGATGATTGGGGATGGCTTGAATGATGCCGGAGCACTTAGGGAAAGTCGGGTAGGTGTTGCGTTAACTACACAGGCATCAAATTTTTCCCCGGCAAGTGATGCGATTATGGATGCAACAGCCTTGACTAATTTGCCCACTTACCTGGATTTTGCCAAAACCAGCCGAAAAATCATTAAAGCAAGCTTTGGACTTAGCTTTACCTATAATGCAGTGGGTGTTTTCTTTGCCGTACAGGGCTTGGTAAGTCCCTTATTCTGTGCCATCCTGATGCCGCTCAGTAGTATTTCTGTTGTAGTATTTACGACAATAACAACAAATTATATAGCCTATACCATGGGATTGAAAAAGAAAATAATCTAGTTATGGAAGTAATCTTCATATTAATAGGGATAAGTATCGTGATGGCATCCTCTTTTTTGTGGCTTTTTATACGAGCCATGAGGAGTGGACAATATGACGATACATACACGCCCTCCATCCGCATTTTATTTGACCAAAAAGTGAAAACTAAAGAAAAAGAAGTACCATCAACAAAATCAAAGTAATATGTCTGAAACTACACTGGAACGGTTTTATTACGACAATAAGATCGTAAAATTCTTCGGCGCCGCCACCGTTATATGGGGGCTGGCAGGCATGCTAATCGGCGTTTTGGCCGCTTTGCAACTCTTTCTTCCCGAGGCCAACCTAGGCAATCCATATACCACATATGGAAGGATTAGGCCGCTGCATACCAATGCGGTCATTTTCGCCTTTGTGGGAAATGCCATTTTTGCGGGGATCTATTATTCGATGCCCAGACTACTAAAAGCCCCCATGTGGAATAAGACATTGAGCTGGTTTCACTTCTGGGGTTGGCAGGCCATCATCGTATCTGCGGTGATTACTTTACCGTTAGGTTTGACTACATCAAAGGAGTATGCGGAGCTGGAATGGCCAATCGATATCGCTATTGCATTGGTATGGGTGGCGTTTGGTGCCAATATGATAGGAACTCTGATAAAGCGAAGGGAAAGGCACATGTATGTCGCTATTTGGTTTTACATGGCTTCTTTCGTAACCATAGCCGTATTACATATCTTCAATTCGCTAGCTTTACCGGTATCTTTATTCAAGAGTTATTCCGCCTATGCTGGCGTTCAGGATGCCTTGGTTCAGTGGTGGTATGGTCATAATGCAGTGGCATTTTTCCTGACCACACCGTTTTTGGGATTAATGTATTATTTTCTTCCTAAAGCCGCAAACCGCCCAGTTTACTCCTATAAGTTGTCCATTGTCCATTTCTGGTCGTTGATCTTTATCTATATTTGGGCTGGACCGCATCATTTGCTATACACCGCTTTGCCCGAATGGGCGCAAGTGTTGGGAGTAGCATTTTCAGTAATGTTGATTGCTCCTTCTTGGGGAGGGATGGTTAACGGGCTTTTGACATTACGGGGTGCCTGGGACAAAGTTCGAGTTGATCCGGTGTTGAAATTTATGGTGGTGGCCGTCACTGCCTACGGTATGGCTACCTTCGAAGGTCCCCTTCTTTCGTTAAAAAATGTGAATGCCATCGCACACTATACTGACTGGATCGTTGCGCATGTTCACATCGGTGCTTTGGGATGGAACGGGTTTCTGACCTTCTCTATGTTATATTGGCTTTGGCCGAGAATGTGGAAAACAACCCTTTTCTCAACCAAACTGGCAAACACCCACTTTTGGATGGGGACAATGGGTATTTTATTCTACGCACTACCGATGTATGTAGCCGCATTGACTCAAAGCTTGATGTGGATGGAGTTTGGCGATGCCGGAAGACTGGCCTATCCAAACTTCCTGGAGACGGTCATTCAAATCGTTCCAATGTATATGCTGAGGGCATTTGGCGGATTTCTTTATTTGGCGGGCGCTGTATTGATGGTGTATAACCTGATAAAAACTGCTACTCAAGGCTCATTCCAAGAAGAGGAGGTAGACGAGGCGCCGGCTTTGGAAAAGCATGTGAATACATCCGGTGAATTCTGGCACAGGGCCTGGGAAAGAAAACCCGTATTCTTTACGATTTTAGCAACTATAGCTATCTTAATAGGTGGAGTAGTAGAAATTATCCCCGTAATCTTAATTAAATCAAACGTTCCAACTATTACTAGTGTGGAGCCTTATACACCATTGGAATTGCAGGGAAGGGACCTTTACATTTCCCATGGCTGCGTAGGCTGCCATTCTCAGATGATCCGACCTTTCCGGGCGGAGACAGAGCGGTATGGGGAATATTCCAAGGCTGGTGAATTTGTGTACGATAGGCCTTTTCTTTGGGGGTCAAAACGCACCGGTCCGGATTTGCACCGGGTAGGAGGAAAATATCCGGATAGCTGGCATTACCACCACATGGTGGACCCTAGGAGTATGTCGCCCGGCTCCCTCATGCCTCCCTATCCTTGGATGGTCGAAAATACCATGAGCCACAGTGATCTTCCGGCCAAGATACGGACGATGCAAAAGTTTGGTGTCCCTTATCCGGAAGGCTATGATGAGGTAGCGTTGAATGATTTGATGATACAGGCCAATGCCATCGTCGCCAACCTTAAAGAAACAGGTGTGGATGTAGCTCCGGATACGGAAATCGTAGCCTTGATTGCTTATTTGCAACGTTTAGGTACAGACATTAAAAAAACCGCAGCCACTAATCCCTAAATTCCAAACTCATGTACAAAGAACTGTTAAGATCCATAGAAGATATTGAGATATATCCGATTATCTCCTTGGTTATGTTTGTGCTCTTTTTTGTAGGTATGTTCATCTGGATATCCCAGGTGGACAAAACCTACGTGGACCACATGAAGAGTATGCCACTAAATGATGAACCTAAAAATGAAAACGGACATGAAAAGAATTAAATTGACATTGCTTGTCCTTTTTGGATTATTTGTTTCTTTCCCAACTTTGGCCCAAACATCGGAAATGGGTTTGCTGGAAGGCCTAAGCTCCATGGAAAGCAGTGAAGTTACCCTGTTAGCTATAATGGGGATTTTACTTCTGCTAATCGTAATCCTAATGTTGCTGATGATTTATCTTCTGGTGTTTCTGAGTAAGACTTTAAGCGTAGAAACTCCCGGATTGGAGCATCAGCCGAGTTGGTGGGAAGTCTTCAGGAAGCAGTATATAGTAGGAGAAATGAAGCCGGTCAATGAGGAGAAGGACATTCAACTGGACCATACTTATGACGGTATCAGAGAATTGGATAACTTTATGCCTCCTTGGCTGAAATACGTGTTCTACATCACGATCGTGTTTGGAGTGGCGTATTTTGTGTACTATACTGTATTGGGTATCGGTATGACACAGATAGAGGAATATGAGCAGCAGTTGGCAATTGCCGCAGTAGAAGCAGAACAGCGGCAATTTTTGGCTGTATCTACAATCGATGAAACCAACGTCCAATTTGATGCCAGCGGACCGGCTATCAAGGCGGGGATGACTCTTTATGAGAACAACTGTGTGGCCTGTCACGCTATCGACGGCGGGGGAGGAGTTGGTCCAAATCTAACTGATGATTATTGGGTTCACGGAGGTTCTATTGAAGATATATTCCGAGTGGTCAAGTATGGGGTGATAGAGAAAGGGATGATACCCTGGCAGGATCAACTTAGTCCGGAAGAAATGCAGCAGGTATCCAGTTATGTGCTTACCATGGTGGGTTCGACTCCGGCTAATCCCAAAGCTCCCCAAGGGGATCTATATGAGCAGAAGATTGAGGAGCCTACTGACGCACTCACAGAGGATGAATTGGGGGTAGAAGAAATTTGACAAGAAGAAGGCACTTCCAGCACTAATCAGTAATCTCGGGAGTGCCCTTTTTTTAAAAGGTAAAAAACAAATGGGCAAGAAAAACAGTCCTATCCTACCGGATAATTTTCGGGATTCTCTGGGTACGGTAAAGGAAGACGGAAGTAGAAGTTGGATATATCCAAAAAAAGTTTCCGGAAAATTTTACCGGTGGAGGACGTATGTGTCGTGGGTATTGTTGGCCATACTTTTTGCCGGGCCATTTATTCGGGTTGACGGTAGACCCTGGCTATTGTTCAACATTTTCGAGAGGAAATTCATCATCTTTGGCGTGGTGTTTTGGCCTCAAGACACCTATCTGCTTATTTTTCTGCTGTTGATTTTTGTCGTTTTTATAATCCTGTTTACAGTTGTGTTTGGGAGGGTGTTCTGCGGGTGGGCTTGTCCACAGACGCTCTTTATGGAAATGGTTTTCCGAAAAATTGAATATTGGATTGAAGGAGATGCAAATAAGCAACGCAAGCTTAACGAGATGCCATGGAACGGGGAAAAAATAAGGAAAAAATCCCTGAAAATGTCAATATTTACCCTGATCTCGCTGTTGATTTCACATACCGTGATGGCGTATCTGATCGGTGTAGATCGCGTTAAGGAGATAGTGATTCAGCCACCTGGAGAAAATATGGCCGGATTTATTGGTCTTATGGCCTTTACCGGAATTTTTCTTTTCGTCTTCTCCTGGTTCCGGGAGCAGGCCTGCGTGGTTGTATGTCCATATGGCAGGCTGCAGGGGGTTTTATTGGACAACAATTCAATCAATGTGGCCTACGACCATGTCCGTGGCGAACCTCGGGGTATGATTCGGAAAAGCCAGCCGATAACGGAAAACCTAGGTGACTGTATTGATTGTACACTTTGTGTCCAGGTATGTCCCACTGGAATAGACATCCGAAACGGGGTTCAAATGGAATGTGTGAATTGCACAGCTTGTATCGATGTCTGTGATGAGGTAATGGAGAAAGTCGACAGGCCAAAAGGACTGATTCGTTATGCTTCTGAAACAAGTATCCAAGAAGGTACCCAACGGCTTTTCACTCCCAGAGTGAAGGGGTATTCCGCCGTTTTGATGCTGCTCGTTGCCGGATTTGTATTCCTTCTAACCACTAGGGAAGATTTGGGAGCAACTGTTACCCGATTCCGGGGCATGACCTATCAGGAGCGGGAAGGCGGAGAAGTAAGTAATTTATACGAGGTTACCTTTATTAACAAAACCTTCACCAGCCAAAAAGTGGCATTAGTACCTGAAGATGAAACCTTCCGCCTGGAAATGGTCGGTGACACCAACTGGACACTTGAAGGCCAAACCAGGTTTGATGGAAGGTTTTTTATAATCAAGGACCAGAAGAATATTCAGACCAACCAGCAAGAAATTGTCTTATTGCTCATGCAGCAGGGAGAGGTAATTGACAAAATTAAAACAAGCTTTGTGGCACCTGTCAAGTAAGTAATAAAAACTTAAAACGCTAGAAACTATGGATTGGGGTAAAGGAATTGTATTGGTATTTGTCGCTTTTGCGGCAATCATGATTAGCATGGTGACCATATGTATGAAAAAGGACGACCTGCACTTGGTTACCCAAAATTATTATGAGGAGGAAATCAAGTACCAAGCTCATATCGACAAGGTGATCAATGCCAACGGACTGTCCTATGAGGCACTTCAGTTTGACAACCTACAAAAATCAGTATCCATAAGCCTACCTGTTGGGGCTAAGGGAGAACTTCATCTTTTCAGGCCTTCCGATGCTCGGTTGGATCAGAAGTTGGTGGTGGATGTTATAAATGAAGATACAACTGTCGTGGATTTGGCCATGCTGAAATCCGGTTATTGGCTGATGAAATTAACTTGGTCAGCCGAAGGAAAATCCTATTATCAAGAGAAAAAAATCACGATTTAGATGCTCTGGACTGCTTTTTTGTTGGGGTTTTTGGGATCATTCCATTGCTTGGGCATGTGTGGTCCGATTGCCTTGGCCGTTTCTGCCAAGGACAAACGCAGGTACCTAAAAAACAAGCTGATTTATAATTTTGGGAGGACAGTTACCTATAGTTGCCTTGGCGGCGTAATTGGTTTTCTTGGTTTTTCAATGGCTTTGGCAGGCATCCAACAATGGATTTCTATCAGTATGGGGGTATTGATTGTCGTCATGGCTTTTTTCTATAAACGATCTGAACGCATTGTGGCCCAATCTGGTCTCTTTGGCGCAGTGGGAAGGCTAAAACAAGCACTTAGTAAATACCTCAAAAAAGGTGGAACCGGAGCCTATTTTACCACGGGTATGTTAAATGGATTTTTACCCTGCGGGATGGTATACTTGGCGTTGATAGCTTCCTTGGCGATGCAGAGTCCGTTATATGGGGCTGCTTATATGTTTTTCTTTGGTTTGGGTACGATTCCAATGCTAATTTCATTGATGGTCACCCAACATATGCTGGCCTCACAGGTAAGGAATAAACTTTTAAAGGGCATGCCTTATTTTGCGATGTTTATAGGTATACTTTTTATTGTCAGAGGTATGGGCTTGGGTATACATTACATCAGCCCCAGCTTGTACCTTCCATCCCCGGACAGCGGCGTTGTTGAAATGACATTATGTGAATAATGCGAACACCCGGCAGGACGAAATCGTATAGGGACATGAAAGGCGTTACAGCTAACCTTCTCCAAAAGCGACTTAAATGGCCTTGCTAAAGCCGGGTTTAATTCTTGGGGATTGCATATAGGGATCAAAAGCCATACAAATATTTCGGATAAAAGCCATTCCGCGATCCAAGACCCGTATTTCATTGGCATCATATTCCAAGAGCCCTTCACCCTTAAATTCCGACAGGAAATTAACCCAAATGGGATTATCAACAGGAGAACTTCCTTCCGGCCACTTTGCCCTATGGTTGCAGATCAGGTCGAGTATAAAACTTTTCATCTGAAGGTCGGTGGGGCTCAGGCAATGCCCTTTTACTATAGTCGTTTTCCCATCTAAAATCATTGTTTTATAGGACTCAAGCTGTTTTTCGTTTTGAGAATAGGCAAAAAAAACATCGCTGATGGCGCTGTTTCCCAACCCTATCAAAATCTTGGACGGAAGCGTAGTATACCCCATGAAGTTCCGGTGGAGGGTGTTTGTTTGCTTGGCGATGAATAGTGGATCTGCGGGGAGAGCAAAGTGATCCATACCAATTTCATGGTAGCCCATGCTTTGAAGCAGCTGCTTACCATGCTCGTACAAGCCTCTTTTTTCTTGTTCTTTGGGCAAATGATTTTCAAAACTGCGCTGCGCAGGAAAGGCTTCTGGCACATGGGCATAGCTGTAAAAAGCTATCCGGTCCGGCTTTAGCTCGTCGACCTTTTCAAAGGTTTCTGAAATAGTATCTTTAGTCTGGTGGGGAAGGCCATAAATAAGGTCAAAATTCACTGACTGATACCCAATATTCCGGGAAATTTGGGTGACTTCTGCCACCTTTTCAAATGGCTGTATACGATGGATGGCTCGTTGAACTTTCAGGTCAAAATCCTGTATTCCATAGCTCACCCTGGTAAATCCGACTTCAAATAGTGCGGCAAGATGCGCTTGCGTGGTGTTGTTTGGATGCCCTTCAAAACTGAACTCCGCATTATCAGTCACCCTTACATAGCGTTTGATGTGACGGATTAGTATTTTCAATGATTCGGGAGAGAAGAATGTGGGAGTACCACCTCCCAAATGAATGCCTGCCAACTTTGGTTTTGAAGGAAGGATCTTTAAATAATTATCCCATTCCTTCATCAACGTAGAAATGTAGGGGATTTCCAACGTATGATTGGTCGTAATCCGTTTGTTGCATCCGCAATAAGTGCATAAGCTTTCACAATAGGGGAGATGAATATATAAGCTGATTCCTTCTTGATCGCCGAAATGTTGATAGGCTTTTTTTACTGCTTTTTCCCAAAAAGGTTGTGTTACGTCATTTCTCCAAAAAGGCACAGGAGGATAGCTGGTGTATCGGGGAGCCGGAACATTATACTTTGTGATCAAATCTAAAGGAGGGCTTTGCATGGGTGGATTGGTTTTGTATGCAAATCTCCCAAAATTTCAGAAATTGTTTCATGATAACGGTACGGCTAAAACCTGATAAAAATCATTTATTGAAAATAGCCGATGAAATGCAAAAAACTGGATTCGACAATTTCTGTCAATTCCATAATTTATCGGCTGATGGGTTGTTTTTAAAAACAGTTAGCCTCACCCCTGGGGCTAACTGTTTCTTAATTATAGAAAGTTTTCGACAGGAACATAGGGCAGTCCAAAAGTCTCCGAAACAGCTTCATAGACCACATGTCCCTCAATGATATTCAGTCCTTTTAGTAGTTCTGGTTGATCGATAACAGCTTTCTTCCATCCCTTGTTGGCAAGCTCCAACGCATAGGGGAGAGTGGCATTCGTCAATGCGAGGGTGGAGGTGTATGGCACCGCCCCAGGCATATTGGCCACACAATAATGCAGTACGTCATCTATGATATAAGTGGGGTTTTCATGGGTGGTAGGTCGGCAGGTTTCTATACATCCACCTTGATCTACAGCCACATCCACAAGCACAGTGCCCGGCATCATCAGTTTCAACATAGCCTTGGTTATTAGGTGTGGTGCCTTAGCACCGGGGATCAATACAGCTCCTATTACCAGATCTGCGGTTGGTAGGAGCTTTCGGATGTTAAATTCATTGGACATCATAGTTCTCACGTTGGCTGGCATCACATCGGATAGATACCTCATTCTCGGCAGTGAGACATCAAGGATGATCACATCCGCGCCAAGACCCGCAGCCATCCAAGCTGCTTGTGTGCCGACAATTCCACCACCCAAAATGATCACTTTTGCCGGGAGGGTACCTGGAACGCCACCCAATAATATACCTCTGCCTCCCAGCGGCTTTTCCAAGTAATTCGCGCCTTTCTGCACGGCCATTCTTCCGGCCACTTCTGACATGGGAACCAATAGGGGTAAGCTTCGATCTGACATTTCCACCGTCTCATAAGCGAGGCAAATTGCCTTACTTTGAATCATGGCATTGGTCAGCGGCTCATAGGAAGCAAAGTGAAAATATGTAAATAAAAGTTGATTTCTCCGAATCAAGGAATATTCAGAAGCAATAGGCTCCTTAACCTTGATGATCATTTCTGATATGCCGTACACCTCTTCAATAGTAGGGAGGATTTTAGCACCCGCCAATTCATATAGTTCATTGGGGAATCCACTTCCCTGACCGGCTCCTAGTTGGACATAGACCTCATGGCCCTGCTTAGTCAATTCCTTGGCTCCAGCGGGAGTGAGGGCAACTCGGTTTTCGTTATTTTTTATTTCTTTTGGTACGCCTACGATCATGTGGTTATAGTGTTTGAAGTGAATTTTTGAAGAATGAAATTTAGATAAAATACGGGCCAAGTCGGATCTTGGAACTCAAAAATGGTATAAGGTGCTGAGAATTGGAATTAGCCATTTTCCAGTGTTTCCGGATTTGGAATTTTTGTTGAAATTTGTCCTCAAAAGTAAACAGTTTTGCCGAAAACATATTGACTGCCGGGATTTTTTACCGCAAAAAAATACCAAATAGGTATTGGATTTTTTAAAAGAAATTGAATATGTCAGGAATAAGGAATTAAAAATCTAAGAATAATAAAGTAAATTAATTTATCGCTAAATATAAGTAGGACAAAATAAAATTTTACAAATTGATTTTTTTTAATAAAAAACAGAATAATAGTATATTTTATTGAAAAAATAATCTTAATTATAATTGGGATTTCTGTCAAATTTCTGTATTTTTGGTCCACTTGCATTTTTCCCTCAGTGAAAAACAGTTGCGTTTATAGATAAAGAAATGGAAGAATTGTCCACCCTCAATATTAAGAAAAAGACCGGTTTTGGTCGGGAGCATGTTTTGGAAGATTTTAGATTGGCCATGACAAGCAGGCATGCATCCTTGATGGGTAGGAAGGAAGTCTTTATGGGTAAGGCCAAATTCGGGATTTTTGGTGATGGTAAAGAGCTGGCACAATTGGCAATGACCAAGTTTTTTCAGCTGGGGGACTTTCGTTCTGGGTATTACAGGGACCAGACCTTTATGTTTGCCACCGGAGAGTTGAGTATTCAGGAGTATTTTGCACAGCTCTATGCACATACGGATGTAGAGGCTGAGCCGGCCTCCGCTGGGAGGCTTATGAATGGGCACTTTGCTACCCGGTCGCTCAACCCAGATGGAAGTTGGAAAAACTTGATGAAAATCAATAACTCCACGGCCGATATTTCCCCGACTGCCGCACAAATGCCCAGATTAGTTGGTCTGGCTTATGCCTCAAAGCTTTACAGGGAAAATAAACAGCTTCATCAGTTTACCAATTTTTCCAACAAGGGCAACGAAGTGGCATGGGGTACAATCGGCAATGCGTCGACCGCCGAAGGGATGTTCTTGGAGACTGTCAACGCTGGAGGCGTATTACAAGTGCCGATGATCATTTCTATTTGGGATGATGGGTATGGCATATCGGTTACCAACGAGTATCAGATAACCAAAGCAAGCATTTCGGAAGCTATGGAAGGCTTCAAAAGAACATACGATAAGAACGGATACGAGATATTTGTAGTGAAAGGGTGGGATTATGAAGCCCTAATGGAAACCTATGGCAAGGCCGCAAAAATTGCCCGCAATGAACATGTGCCTGTGCTTATCCATGTTATCGAAATGACGCAGCCCCAAGGGCACTCCACTTCCGGGTCCCATGAGCGGTATAAATCAAAAGAAAGACTTGCTTGGGAAGCGGAATACGATTGTATACCAAAGTTCAAGTCCTATATATTGGAAAACGAAATCGCTACCGAAGACGAACTCGATGAAATCGACAAAGAGGTAAAACAGTTCGTTAAACAAAGCAAAGACAGAGCCTGGAAAGCATTTAATGATGTCATTAGTTCAGAACTGAAACAAGCCGTTGCCCTGATTCAAAAAGCCGGGGCACTAAGTGGTCATCGACCTGCCTTGGAGCAGATGACGCAAGACTTGGTAAAAACCATTAATCCTGTCCGAATGGATCTTATTAGCACAGTTCGGCGGGCTTTGTGGGAAATGAGGCATGATCCCATTGAAATTAAGGAAGAGTTATTGAACTGGTATAAAAAACAGGAGCATATAAATAAGGATAGGTATAACAGTCACCTTTACAGTGAATCCTCCCATCGGGCTTCTCTTGTACCGGAAATACCCGTGTCTTATGGGGAAGATTCTGCGTTGGTGGATGGTAGGGAAGTGTTGCAAGCTTGCTTTGACCAAATGTTAAGTAGGGATCCCCGGGTATTTGCCATCGGCGAAGATGTAGGGAAAATTGGCGATGTTAATCAGGCATTCGCCGGACTGCAAGCCAAATATGGCGAAATCCGAGTGACGGATACCGGTATACGGGAGTGTACTATTATAGGCCAAGGCATTGGTGCGGCCCTTCGTGGACTGCGGCCAATTACCGAAATCCAGTACCTAGACTACCTAGTCTATGCACTGCACACTTTGACCGACGATCTAGCCTGTCTCCATTACAGAACCAAAGGGGGACAAAAGGCACCGCTTATTATACGTACCAGAGGACACCGACTAGAAGGTGTTTGGCATTCTGGTTCGCCCATAAGTATGATTTTAGGCAGTTTACGCGGGATATTGCTATGTGTTCCCCGAAACATGACACAAGCTGCCGGAATGTACAATACCCTTCTGGAAGCTGATGAACCGGCCGTCGTTATTGAAGTGCTCAATGGATACCGGTTGAAGGAAAAAATGCCTGCCAATATTGATAGATTTACTGTACCTGTTGGTAAGCCCGAAGTTTTGCGCACGGGGACCGATATCACTGTAGTCACGTACGGTGCCATGTGCCGGATTGTGATGGGTGCGGCTGATGCCCTTGAAACGATGGGGATATCATTGGAAATTATAGATGTGCAAACCTTAATTCCTTTTGACACATCCCACATCATTGGCCAATCCATCTCCAAGACCAACCGGGTGATTTTTGCGGATGAAGATGTGCCGGGAGGTGCGTCCGCATACATGATGCAGCGCGTAATTGAAGGGCAAGGTGCCTATTACAAGTTGGATTCCGAACCCATTACGATTTCCGCAAAGGAGCACCGGCCCGCCTATTCCACAGATGGGGATTATTTTTCAAAACCGAGCATAGATGATGTCGTTGAGGTCGCTTATGGGATTATGAGCGAAACGGATCCCGAAAGATTTCCCCCTTTATTCTAGTATGGTGATAAAAACTTTATCGGGCTCGCCGAATTTGTGCCAAGGTAAAATCAGGTGTGGATACCAAATTACTTCTGTTCAACTGCCTGTCTTGAATTTGTAAATCAAGTCTGAGCGTATCATTCCTAAATATGCTATTCCAACCCAGTGACAACATGCCATAGCGTATATTCCCTTCTATTGCACGATCCCTATCGTCGGAAAGAATTCTTGGGAATCTGCCGTTAAAGGTTGTAAAATAAGGCGGGTCGGACCATCTAAATTCAGTGTATTCTCCGCTCCTTTTTATGTAAAACTTGACAAAAATGTTATAATAATCCGGATTTTCTTTCACCCAGATTGTATCTCGTACTTCGACATTGTTTATCAAAGGAAAGATAATCCAGTCTCTATTGTTGTAGGAGGGTGCTTCTGCGGGGCGGTTTGCATAAGTGATTAATGTTCCTTGATTATCCACCTGATATTCGAGTTCATTGAATGGAGGATTAATTTCTCTGGGATTAAGACCCAAATCACCTTCAGCATCCCGGAAATTTAATGTCACAATCAAGGAATCTGCATCAGTTGTTTCCACAAATTCCAGATTATTGAAGCTGATTTCAGGTACTGTAGGGAAATTAACTGGAGGAGCTATACAGGAAAATCCCAGGGATAAGATTAGAAGAAGAACGGGCTTATTTACTACCTTCATGGTTTCAGTAACGTTATGCAGCGACTTGTATGATGTAAATTTGATTAAAAAAAGGGGTTAACCATAAAATTAACGATGAAATATTTCAAAAGTTTTTCTGAATCCCTCAAAAATATGGGACATAATGACTTTGAACGGCTTGCACTGGACCTTTTTCATTTTCAGGCAGCCGAAAATCCTGTTTATAAAGCTTATATTCAAGCTCGAAAAATTGACCCTAAAAAAATTTCGAATTTGACCCAAATCCCCTTTCTCCCCATATCTTTTTTTAAGTCCCAGAAAGTTTATTGTGGATCGGACCCTGACCCTAACAAATTCTATTCAAGCAGTGGGACTACCGGACAGGTGAACAGTAAACATTATTATTGGTCCGAAACATTTTACCTAGAGCATGCAAAGCAGATATTTGAGGAAACCTATGGTAGTTTGAGTGATTTCCACATCTTAGCCCTTCTTCCTTCTTATTTGGAGCGTCAGGGAAGCTCACTCGTTTCTATGATTGAGTATTTCATTTCTCAAACCAAATCCCCATTTTCAGGGTTTTATTTATATGATCACCAAAAATTATCAGACACTTTAACCGCAAGCAAGTCATCCGGCAAAAAAGTGCTTTTAATCGGCGTGACTTTTGCTTTGCTGGACTTGATAGAAGAGTTTAAGGAGATTCCTGCGTTAAATAATTTGATAGTCATGGAAACGGGGGGTATGAAAGGGAGGCGAAAAGAAATGATTCGGGAAGAAGTTCATGATCAGTTGAGAAAGGGCTTTCAGATAGATGCCATTCATTCCGAATACGGTATGACAGAATTAATGTCTCAAGCCTATTCGAAAAGCGACGGAATTTATACGCTTCCTAAAACTATGGGCGTTTACATCAGGGATACACATGATCCCTTCGCCTATCAAGACAGGAAGGTAGGCGGGATGAACATTATAGATTTGGCAAATTTCCATTCCTGTGCTTTTATTGAGACGCAGGATTTGGGTAGAATAGATAGAAGCGGAGAACTGGAAATTTTGGGGAGGTTTGACAACAGTGACCTGCGAGGATGTAATTTAATGCTTAATTAGTTTTGTATTGGGTATATATTTATTCATATTTGATCAGTTAAAAAATAGAATTATGAAATCGAGCATAACGAAAGCTTCACATACAGGGATGATTATCGTGGCGAGATTCCATATGGCCGCAAAAAAAAAAAATATAATCATATGAAAAGTTTAATTATTTCGATGTTGTTTGTGGCTGTTTTGGCCATGGGTGCATGTGCCTCCAGTAAGCCATGTCCGGCATATGCCAAGGCAGAGTACACAAATCAAGTCAAAGGATAGAAATATGCTGACCTTAATAGTCAGCATATTTTTTCACGTCCTCTTCTGTGATGGTTTTACTGCCTAAAATAACGAGGCGTTCAACCACATTTCTTAATTCCCGTATATTTCCCGTCCAGGGATTTTGTTGGAGTTTTTTAAGTGCAGCCTCATCAATTTCCTTTTTGGAAGTTCCATATTCCCCGGCTATGTCAGTTAGAAATTTGTCAACAAGCAGGGGGATATCTTCAATCCTGTCTTTTAAGGGAGGTACTTGAATGACGATAACACTGAGTCGATGGTATAGATCCTCACGGAATTCTCCTCTTTTAATCTCGGCTTTTAGATCTTTATTGGTTGCGGCCAAGATACGGACATCTACGGTAATATCTTTGTCACCGCCGACCCGTGAGATTTTGTGTTCTTGCAACGCACGCAGCACTTTTGCTTGTGCGGATAAGCTCATATCTCCCACTTCATCCAGAAAAAGAGTCCCGCCATGGGCTTGTTCAAACTTCCCCTGACGTTGTTTCATAGCGGAAGTAAAGGCACCTTTTTCATGTCCAAACAATTCACTTTCAATTAATTCAGAAGGTATCGCCGCACAGTTAACCGCAATAAATGGTGCATTTGCACGGTTACTTTTCTCGTGGATCCAGTGGGCTACCAATTCCTTTCCGGTACCGTTGGGGCCGGTAATCATGACGCGCGCATCAGTGGGAGCCACCTTTTCGATAGTTTCCTTTACTTGAAAAATTCCTTTGGACTCACCCACCATATCAAGTTTTTTGGAAAGTTTCTTTTTGAGAACCTTGGTTTCCTGCACCAGGGTCTTTTTATCCAATGCATTTCGTACGGTGAGTAATAATCGATTTAGGTCCGGTGGTTTTGGGATAAAATCAAATGCCCCTTTTTTGGTTGCTTCTACGGCAGTTTCTATACTGCCATGGGCGGAGATCATGATAAACTGGGGTTGCCTATCCAGGCTAAGGCTCTTGGTAAGGACTTCCATACCATCCATTTTTGGCATTTTGATGTCACAAAGGACCAGATCAAAATCCTGTTTTTCAATCATCTCAAAGCCTTCCTGCCCGTCTTGCGCTTCAAAAATTTCATATTTTTCGTATTCTAAAATCTCTTTTAAGGTGGACCGAATTACCTTTTCATCATCGATGATTAAAATTTTTGACATATCGTTACTCCTATATTTTAGTTCAATTAAAGGTGCAAGCCTGTAAGCCGGGTTCTGTCTTGTTGCAGGTGGACAAATCCTGATGCAACAATACCTGTCATTTATCTAGCCCAAGCCTCACGACTTGGATCCATCGATCTACCCACTCCGGTTTCCCTACGGGATTGGGCGAGCAACCCTTAGCCCGGAGCCTATTTGATCTTTCAACCCATAAGGTTTGCCCTGCTCCCGATGTCGCCAGCGGGACGGTGGGCTCTTACCCCACCATTTCACCCTTACCCTATCCTTAACAGGAGTTGGGCGGTTTAATTTCTGTGGCACTTTCTGTAATCATTCCGTCGCCAGAATGACCCCTTCCCGTTAGGAAGTATGGCGCTCTGCGTTGCCCGGACTTTCCTCTCTCCCGCATAGGGACAGCGACAGGTCGGCTTGCACGGTGCTAATTTACGGTAATTTGGAGAATTTTGTATGAATGCCTAATAATATCCCCCTTTTGCAACCAAGCTAAAATCAATTGATGTTTTCTATTAACTCAAATACCTTATGCTAAATATCAATGAAGCTTTTCATTTCGTTTATTTGGATTGAATTTAAATAGCAGATATCTTTGCCCTTATTAATATCTATAATAAATCTAAATAAGAAGAGCGGGTATTTATGGAACGTATTTACAATCAAAAATCCTTTCTCAATTTTAAGCCGTTTGTTGCTACGCTCGTACTGGCTATATTTTTCTTTACAGGGACGCACGCAATTTTCGGAAAAAACGGGGTGGATAAGGACTCTGATAATAGGGAACTCGCCATTAAAGGCAGTATCAGCTCATTAGAGGGGGAGCCCATTCCCTACGCCAATATCCTTGTAGTTGGTACGGTAAAGGGGGCACACACGGATATTGACGGTAATTTTCAGATTTATGATCTTTCAGACGGAAAATACACCCTTAAAATTTCAGCCCTCGGTTTTAAGTCTATTCTGGAAGACATTGACGTAGTCAAGGGTAAAATAATGACCTTGCAACTTTCGTTTAGTGAAATCGGCGTGGAAATGCCTCAGGTCACTGTTGTTTCCGAGAAGGATAGGATTTTCAGTAAGGTTCCTGGAGCAGTTACATTTATAGATAAAAAGGAAATTGAAAACATATCCCCCATCAGCGGCAATGAGGTATTAAGAAGGTCGCCAGGTATTCACGTTGTAGATGAAGAAGGTGTGGGTATGCGGGTCAACATAGGCATCAGGGGATTGGATCCAGATCGCAGTCGGTCTGTGTTGGTTTTGGAAGATGGAGTACCGGTAGCTCTCGCCCCCTACGGAGAACCTGAAATGTATTATACTCCCGCCATAGACCGAATGGCAGGTATTGAGATCCTCAAAGGATCGGGTCAAATACTGTACGGACCACAAACCATCGGAGGTGTTGTCAATTACCTCACTCCAAATCCCCCTTCTGAGCAAGAGGGCTCTATTAGAATCCAAGGAGGGCAGGGCGGTTTTTTCAGCGGTTTGGTCAATTATGGAGACACATACGGCAACACGGGAATTCAGGTAAACCTGATGAAAAAACAAGCCCAAAATATAGGTCCTACTGAGTTTGATATTACGGACTTCAACACAAAGTTTCTGTTCAATATGAACGAGAAATCTGAGTTGGGAGTGAAATTGGGTGTATATAATGAAGTGTCAAATTCCACTTATATTGGCATCAATCAGGTGATGTACGATAGGGGAGGCGAAGATTTTGTTCGTATGGCACCGGATGATCAGCTGGATGTTAAGCGGTATTCCCTCAGCTTCAGCCACAAGTATCGGTTTAGTGAAAATGTAAAATTAAGGACTATCGCTTATGGATACACCACTACCCGAAATTGGAACAGACAGGATTTTACATCCAATGAGGCCAACAACGCCCCTGCCAATTGGACTGGGGTAACTTGGGGAAGTACCGATGTGCCAGGTGGAGCCATCTTTATGAGAAACAGCACGGGAAATAGGGACCGGCAGTTTGAAGTAGCAGGGTTTGAACCAAGGCTGGAAGTTAAGCATGACTTATTCGGCAGAAAAAATGACTTGGTTGTTGGAACCAGACTCCTATATGAGCGAGCATTTGAACAACGGGTGAACGGTACAAAGGCCGGAGTTAAAAGTGGAAATCTCGTAGAGGATGAAATCCGCACCGGCCAGGCAATAAGTGCCTATGCCGAGAACAAACTCCAGTTAACCGAAAAAATATTGTTAAGCGGAGGGGTGCGAATGGAAAATTTTAACTACGAAAGAGACATCAACCGACGAAATTTTGCTGGGATTGGTATTGTTGATACGGTTTTGGTAGCAGGTAATTCGGTCACAGAAATCATTCCAGGTCTTGGGTTTAACTACAGACCTAATGTAAAGGTGAGTATATTCGGTGGTGTGCACAAAGGATATGCTCCCCCCCGCACCAAGGATGCCATTACTTCTACAGGAGACGCGTTGGATTTGGACGCGGAAGAAAGCTGGAATTATGAATTGGGTTTTAGGTCTGACCTAAAGCGTTGGCTATTCTTGGAAATGACCGGGTTCCGCATGGACTTTTCCAATCAGATTATTCCGGTGGCGGAATCAGCGGGAGGAATTGGTTTTGGCGTGGTAAACGCAGGGGCTACTTTACACCAAGGGTTCGAGTCAGCTCTCGTTTTCGATATAGGCCAAGTGTTGGGATTTAATTCGGTGAACTTACGCTACGATGTCAATGCAACTTATGTACAATCAACTTTTTCCGAAGATCGATTTATGGGTGACATGAACATAAATGGCAATAGGACTCCCTATGCCCCGGAATGGTTTATCAACACCGCTTTGACATTTGAATCAAACATGGGATTGGGTGCCCGGGTTACAGCCAACTATGTCGGAAATCAATTTACAGATGAGGTCAATTCCATTGCACCTTCTGTGGACGGAAGGACGGGTGAAATTCCTTCATATTTTTTGATGGACGCCAATGTTTTTTATAATGTGGATAAATGGAATTCAAGATTTAATCTGTCAGTTAAAAACATTTTCAATGAGCGCTATATTGCCAACAGAAGACCTCAGGGGATTCGGGTGGGAATACCGCGATTTATTACCATGGGGTATGAATTCCGATTTTAGTATAATTATTTAAAACTTTTTCAAAAACAGAAAGTTATATCCACGTAAGGCTTTTATTAGCTTTTCTTCATAGTGCTGGGTTATGCCGCCTCAATTCGTTGGGGCGGCTATTTTTTTGATGCGGTTACCTATAGAGGAAGGGTAAATAATCCTTACCTTTGAAGGCTAATTCAGAAATGATGATTATAGTAGAAAACGCCGTCCTAAGTGATGATATAAAAGAGAATTTTTTTGTCTGTGATTTGGAAAAATGCAAGGGAGCCTGTTGTGTGGAAGGCGATGCCGGCGCACCGTTAGATGAGGATGAAATTGATGAACTTCAAAAAAACTATTTGGCCATTCAACCATACTTATCTGCAGAGGGCATTGAAGTTATTGAAGAGCAGGGAGTTTGGGTGTTTGATATGGACGGTGAAAAAGGTACCGCAACAATCGGACAGAACGGTGCCTGTGCGTTCTCACTTCGGGACGAAAAGGGGATATTGAAGTGCGGGATAGAACAAGCTTACTTTGACGGAAAATCTACTTTCCGAAAGCCAGTTAGCTGCCATTTGTATCCTATTAGAATCACTAAATACGACCAATACGATGCATTGAATTACGATCGTTGGGAAATATGCGATGCAGCCTGCGTCCTCGGGAAGACACTTGGCGTGCCTCTCTACAAATTTCTGAAAGATGCCCTAGTGCGTAAGTACGGAGAGGATTGGTATAGGCAGTTGGTGGAGGAAATAGAGGGGAATTAAAAAAGGCCCCGTAATTCGTCATTCGTAATTTTTAATCAATCATTCCGTGGAAAAGATAGAGGGAAATTGGAAAAAGGAGCCCGTAATTCGTAATATTTATTTCAATCAGCTGGTAGAAGAGATTGAGGGGAGTTAGAAAACGCGCCCCGTAATTCGTGATTTTTAATTCGTAATTTTCAGTTCAACCAGTTGGTTGAGGAAATAGAGGGAAATTAGAAAAAGGCCTCCGTAATTTGTAATTTTTAATTCGTAATTTCTATGAAGTTAGTTGACAAAATAAACCATTCCCAATCGAAACACTCCCTGCCCCCTGTTTTGTGCCTGTAATTTTATTTCCGGATTAAATGCAAAGCGCTCTGCAAATTTTAAGACACCTCCAGCACCGATATTTGCCCCCTGCCTACCGGAAGTTCTCCTGCTCCCATCAGTAAATTCCACTGTCAACCAGTTGTTGGTAAAACCGGCAAGACCATACCACTGTAAAGTGCCTTCGGTAAAGTAATACCTCAAATCCAAGTTCAAGCTACTTGCTCCTCCATACTCAGGTAAATAAATGGTGAAATTGGGTGCAAATGAAGTTCGTTTATCAACGAAATATTCCCCACCCAGATTAACTCCAAATAACTCCGACCTATAGCCATAGTCTGAACCAGCTTGGATACGAATATCTCCTTGTTCTTGGGCATACCCATGCGTTGTTGTTAGCGCAATGGCAAAAAAGAATAGCAATTTTTTCATAGCTAATAGTAAAATAGGTCAGGTCATAATCGGTTAAAAAACGATTTAAAAGTAATTCAAATGATTGGATTTTTGATACTCCCCGCCGTAAATTATTTTTTTTCTCTGTTTGAAAAATCACAGTTTTCAATACCGATATAAATGCGTCTAAATTTTCTGTGCAATCTTTTTATTTCGTTCTGTTGTTATGAAATCGAGCCTGACGTACCCGTCACACACTGGGATGTTTATAATGGTGAGATTCCATGTGACCTTTGAAAAGCAAATTATAAACACATGAAATCGAGCATGACGAAAACGTCACACAGTGGGATGATTATCGTTGCGAGATTCCATCTGACCGTTAAAAATCAAATTATAAACAGATGAAAAAGTGTGGATTCAAATCTAAATTTTTGTCATTGCAAGCCGGCATCTAAATCTGCCTCCCCCTAATTCGTAATTTTTAATTCGTAATTTCTATTCCAACCAGTTGGTGAACGAGATAAAGTTCAATAAGAAAAAGGCTCCCGTAATTCGAAATTCGTAATTTTCACCTCAACTAGGTGATGTAGGAGATAGAGAGAAATTAAATAAGGGAGTCGGTAATTCGTAATTCGTAATTTTTAATTCAATTCGTGAATTACCTGCTTAAGTTAAAAAAAGGGGATCCTTTCCAGACCCCCCCATGATATCTAATTGATAAAATACACCAAGCCAAGTCGAAAGACGGCCTGTCCTCCAGACATCGCCTGATATTTTATTTCCGGATTAAACGCAAGCCGATCGGCAAACTTCAATACGCCACCGGCACCGATATTCGCTCCCTGGGTACTGGATGTTATGGTGCTTGATCCGAAGTCGACACTAGCCCAATGGTTCGTAAATCCGGCAAGGCCATACCATTGTAGTATTCCTTCTGTCAGGTAATACCTGAAATCAACGTTCAAGTTACTTGCACTTCCATAATCAGGGAAAAAGATGGTGAAATTCGGTGCGGCGGATATCCGGTCCACTACGAAATATTCCGCTCCTATATTTAACCCAAAAAGCTCCGAATTAAAGCCAAATTCTCCGCCGAGCTGAAGGCGTGCATCTCCTTTTTCCTGTGCCTGTGCCAGCGCTGCTGTAAGCACAAAGGCAAAAATTAATAGTGATTTTTTCATAGCTAATAATGTTATGGTTTAAGGAAAAATCAATGCAAAAATCAATCCAAAGGTAACGTGCAGTGGCGAACTCTTTATTTTGTATAAAAAGCAATCCCAACCCGATTGATATGATCTTTCAGGTCACTGTTTTCAATGTTCTGAAAATTGGATAAGTCAATTCGGTAAGGCAAAAGTAAATCATCCAATGTTGTTTCAATTTTGTATAAGGTTGATAAATCTAATTCCTCTCCTTTTAACGTTATGTCGATGTCTGAATTCGGACGGTAATTTCCTTTAGCCCGTGAACCATATAATATAGCGCATGTAATCTGGGGATATTTTCTAAAAACATCAGTAATGGCATCGACGGTATGTTGTTCTAACCCGATATTCATTATGAAAAAATATCGCGTTGTGTTCCACCTCTTATAGTTTCCATTTTTTGCAGAAATAAACGAAATGCGGGCAGATATTTTTTTATAATATGTGTAAAAATTTCATTTGCCGTATCTTCATTATACGTATGTGAGGTATCGTTACGACTTTTTATCATCTCCATCCATACTTCGCCATTTTCAATCAAGCCTGTGGCAAAGCCTTCCCGTGAGGCATCTCTTGATCCCCTGATTTCCGGATTTCCCTGATACGCCGCATAATCTTTTATAACATTCCAAGCCAACTCATGGGTAAACTCGAAGCTTTGAATCAATCCCTGTTTTATTAAATTGTTTAATACAACACCTGAATTTTCTTCGTCATCTTCGCCATTGTCCCTGCCCAACGAGCTATCCTGAATATAATTCACACCCTCTTCCAATTTGGTCAACGCTTTTTTAAAATTGCTTAGCCGTTGCTCCCAGCGAATATCCTGATTTTTCATATATTTTGAATCCAGCAACTTTAAAAATAAATAAAAAAACCGAGATATTATCCCGGTTTTTCTCTGTTTTAATCAATTCGTTCTATCTTGGCTCCCAAAGCATTTAGACGCTGGTCGATATATTGGTAACCCCGGTCTATCTGTTCCACATTGTCTATTACCGAAGTGCCTTCGGCAGACATCGCAGCGATAAGGAGTGCTACCCCTGCCCGTATATCTGGAGATGTCATGCGGATTCCCCGTAGGGAGTATTTCCTGTCCAACCCAATGACCGTGGCCCTGTGCGGGTCACAAAGGATGATTTGGGCTCCCATATCTATCAATTTATCCACGAAAAATAAGCGGCTTTCAAACATTTTTTGATGGACCAGTACCGTTCCTTTAGCCTGGGTGGCTATTACAAGAATTATACTTAATAAGTCTGGCGTAAAGCCAGGCCAGATGGCATCAGCTACCGTTAGGATAGATCCGTCTATAAAAGTTTCAATCTCGTAATGCTTTTGTGCGGGAATATAGATATCGTCACCGATGATCTCCAGTTTGATTCCCATACGGCGAAAAGTTTCAGGAATAATACCTAATTTTTCTACTTGAACATCTTTAATGGTAATTTCGGATTGGGTCATGGCCGCAAGACCGATAAAGGACCCAATCTCAATCATGTCAGGCAGAAGGGTATGAACAGTTCCTCCAAGTGTTTTTACACCTTCAATAGTCAATAAATTGGATCCAATGCCAGTTATCTTCGCCCCCATCCGATTAAGCATCAGGCAAAGCTGCTGTAGGTAAGGTTCACAGGCGGCATTATAGATTGTTGTGGTGCCCTCTGCCAACACTGCAGCCATGACTATATTTGCCGTCCCGGTGACGGAAGCCTCGTCCAATAGCATGTAGCAGCCCTTAAGCTGACTTCCGTCGATATTATAGATCTCTTTCTTCTTGTCGTAATGAAATGAAGCGCCCAGCTTCTGGAACCCGGTAAAGTGAGTATCCATCCTTCTTCTGCCGATCTTATCTCCCCCTGGTTTGGAAATTTTACCTTTTCCAAATCGGGCCAACAGCGGACCTAAAATCATGACAGATCCTCTAAGAGCAGATGCTTTCTGCAAAAAATCCGTTGTCTCCAAGTAATCCAGATCAATAGAGGAGGCGGTAAATGAATAGGATTCGGTGTCAATTTGTGTGACAGCCACTCCCATCACCGAAAGCAATTCGATTAATTTGTTGACATCCCGGATATTTGGCACTTTATGCACCGTAACTGTCTCCGGTGTAAGCAAAACGGCACATAAAATTTGAAGTGCTTCATTCTTTGCTCCTTGTGGAATAATTTCCCCTTTTAATTTTACTCCCCCCTGTACTCGGAATGAACCCATTAATTTCTTCTTTTTTTAACGTTTGATCCCGGGTTTCTGCGTTTGTTGTTGCCGTTGTTATAGTTTCTCCTTCCGCTATTGTTGTTGTTCTCATTTTCAATGACGGACGGTGGCTTGAAATCCCGGCGTGTACTTGTTTCGAAAAGACCATTTTCTTTCACCTTTTCCAAGTCAATGTGCAGTTTGCCCTTAGAAAGGATTTTAATGTCATCTATGATGATGGCATCGTCAAAGTTTTCCCTGTTCCATGTTGAGTGAAAGCTGCGCATAAGCTGGCCGATGAAAATAATGGCAGCCTCTTGTTCTTCATCGTCTTCAATCTCAGTTGCTTTTTCGATCAGTTTTTCGATATTCCTGCCGTAATGTTTGAATTTTACCTCTCCTTCCAGGTACCCAATAGGCTTGGGTCTTTTGCCCAGAAGTTCCTTCATTGGCATGGGGAAGGGGGCTTCTACATCCAGTTCAAAGTCGGACATGATATATAGATCATCCCAAAGTTTTTGGTCACTTTCTGACTTCAGTTGGGGATTGAGCTGTTTCATCAGTTCCACAAGGGCATAAGCGTATTCAGTTCGCTTTTCTTTGGAATCGACCGTTTTGATGAAATCGACCAGCTTTTGGATATTTTTTCCGTATTCTTTCAAGATGAATGTGTTTTAAGGCTTTTCTGTAAGTTTCATGCCATACATCATTTCAGACACTGACGAATTCAATTATTAAAAATCTTCAAATTCGGGAAATCAGTATCGATGTACAATAAATATAGCGAATGGTTCTAGTCTACTATTCTGAGCTTTGCAAAGCTAAGTAATAAAGTTTTATCACCAAAATTATCAAAATGTATAAATGCTTTTCTATTGGCTCCTTCCATTTCGATTTTATGGACTTGGCCAAAACCGAACTTGGGGTGCTCAACCTTCATTCCCTCAGTCAGGTTGTGTGTATTGGAGGGTTTGAAATCAGGACTGGGCGTGTGTACCTTTGCGGTGGTTCCGGCCCTTACCGCAGGTTTTCTGAGGCCTACAAATCCATTTGTACCTTCCCGTTCCTGAAAGCTACTCCCAATCGACATTTGGCTACCCAGTTTTTTATTTACCTTTAAGTAGGTAGGGTCGACTTCATCCAGAAACCGGCTGGGCTCACAGTTGAGGAGTCGGCCGTATCTGTACCGGGTCATTGCATAGCTGAGAAACAGTTTTTCCATTGCCCTAGTCGCTGCCACATAGAATAGACGCCGCTCTTCTTCCAAATCCTCACGGCTCTGCATCATCATTTGAGAAGGAAAAAGGTCCTCTTCCATTCCTACAACAAATACATTTTTAAATTCCAGCCCCTTAGAGGCATGAATGGTCATCATGGTAACTACATCCGTATCCTGCTTGTTCTGATCCTCATCCGTCAGCAGGGCAATTTCCTGCAAAAATGAGCCCAAACTTTTATCCTCATTTTCCGGGCTGTCCACATAATTCTTGATGGCGTTAAGCAATTCCTGCACGTTTTCGTAGCGGTTAAGTCCTTCGATCGTTTTGTCCTCGTATAGTTCACGCAGGATGCCCGATTGCTTGGCTACGCTAGAGGCGACCTCATAAGCGTCCTTCCGTTCCATCTCGATTACAAAGCTTTTGATCATGATAGAAAAATCTTCCACGGAGGCAGCGGCTCTTCCCGTCAGAAAACTTGAACTGTTGCTGACTACTTCCCAGATAGAGATGTCGTGCTCATAGGCCGCAATCATAATTTTTTCCACACTGGTATCCCCAATACCCCTTTTGGGATAGTTGATCACCCTCTTGAAGGCTTCCTCATCGGCCGGATTTACCACAAAGCGAAGGTACGCCATCAGGTCTTTGATCTCCCGGCGCTGATAAAAGGACAGACCGCCAACAATCCGATAGTTGATGTTCATCTTCCGGAGGGCTTCTTCCATTGCCCTGGATTGGGAGTTGGTACGGTAAAGAATGGCAAAGTCGCTGTTTTTGAGCTGGTGGTTATTTTTTTGTTCAAAAATAGCACTGGCCACTATCCTTCCTTCCTCATTATCGGAGGCCGCTTTGATGAGTTCAATGGGCTCCCCGTGCACATTGTCTGTCCAGATGTTCTTTTTTAGCTGGGCTTTGTTTTTTGCAATGATGGAGTTTGCCGTATGTACTATGCTTTTGGTAGAGCGGTAATTTTGCTCCAGCTTCACTACGAAGAGGTCAGGATAATCCTTTTCAAAATTCAGGATGTTTTGAATATTGGCTCCCCGGAAGGCATAGATGCTCTGAGCATCGTCTCCCACTACGCATATGTTTTGGTGGACAGCAGCCAATCTCTTCGTGATCAGGTACTGGGAAAGGTTGGTGTCCTGAAACTCATCCACCATGACGTATTTGAAACGTTGCTGATACTTGTTAAGCACGTCAGCATGATCTCGGAACAGCACATTGGTGTTGAACAATAGGTCGTCAAAATCCATTGCAGAAGACTTAAATAATCTTTCTTGGTAGGTTTTGTAGATCTCTCCCATCTTGGGCTTCATGGCAGCATCATCGTCAGCCTGCACGTGTGGGTCATTAATGTAAGTCTGCCAGGAAATCAGCCGGTTTTTGGCACCTGATATTCTGGATAAGACCGTACTGGGTTTGTATACTTTGTCGTCAAGCCTTTTTTCTTTGACAATAGTCCTGATGAGTGATTTGCTGTCTTCTGAATCGTAAATCGTAAAATTGGAGGGATAGCCAATTCTGGAGGCTTCTACCCGAAGGATTTTAGCAAAGGTAGAATGGAAGGTACCCATCCAGGTATTCCTCGCTTCCAGTCCGATCAGCTGCTCTATACGGTGTTTCATTTCGCTCGCAGCCTTGTTGGTGAAGGTAAGCGACAAAATATTAAAGGGATCAATCCCTTTGGAGTGGATGAGGTGGGCAATTCTAATCGTCAACACGCGTGTTTTGCCAGAACCCGCACCCGCTATAATCATCAGTGGTCCATCTGTATGTTCTACTGCTTCTCGTTGGGGTGGGTTAAGACTCGACAAATAATCCATCATGGTAGTTTCAATCTAAGCGTTGAACGGAAATGGTTATATTCCGTTTGCTTTGACAAAGTTACGATTTCCTTTCAACTTTTGATTCTTTCCATCGGTTATGGGACCAAAGATACAGAGCGGGTTCGCGGTGTATGTTAGCCTCGACGGCATCAATATACAGTTCCGTTATGCTGTGATCGGCGTCATCATTATAGGGTGGCGCACATAAAACTCTATATTCGAAAGTATAATACCCACGTTTTGGTTTGGAAATTTCCCCATAAATTACGGGCTGATTAAATTTCTTGGCCAGCTTTTCGCCTCCCTCAAAGAAAGCTGTTTCCCTGCCCATAAATGAGGTCCAATACCTTATTTCAGCAAATTGTGGGCGTTGGTCAGCCGCCAGAACAATTAGACGGGGAGTGTTGCGGGTGGCCATAAAATGTCGCGTAAAGGAATTTCTTTCAACTAAAGTCGCCCCAAACCTGCTCCGAAGGGTTTTCATAAAATGGTTGAAAAATGGATTAGTAATCTTAAGATACACCACCTCACATAACGGACCGATTCTGGAACTCATGGCCAGTTCGTGCCCTTCCCAGTTGAAAAAGTGCGCCTGCATACCTATGATTATTTTACCATCGGCTATTGTTTCTGAGATCAAATCCGGGTTGATTATCTGGAATCGCTTCTGCAATTCCCGTTGGTTCATTGTCAGAAGTTTTATCGTTTCCGCAAAAGAATCTGTCAAATTTCTAAAAAATCGTTTTTCTATTGCCTTTCTTTGTACTTCCGTTTTAAGTGGGAAGGCTTGTCTTAGGTTTTCCCGGACTACTTTCTTCCTATACCCCACCACATAGTAGGCTACCAGGTAAAGTATATCACTGAATACATACAAAATGGACAGATTCAGGTAAGAGAGTGTCTTGAAAAAAAACATGAAATGACGGGATAATTAACAATTGGTTGGCGTAATACGCCATATCAGAATTCAAAATAAAGAAAATCAATCGACTTTCTTTCTAAATATTAGTTATAAATTACGCCAATTCGTAATTTTAAATTCTATGTCAGAGGTACAACGAAAAAAATATTCGGATAAAGATAAAAACAGCATTTTTGACCAGGAGTTTATGCCGCACATAGACTCTATGTACAATTTTGCCTATAGGTTGACCTTTGATGAAGATGATGCCAAAGATTTGGTGCAGGACACCTATCTGAAAGCCTACCGATTTATCAACTCATTTGAGAAAGGGACAAACGCCAAAGCATGGCTATTTCGGATTCTTAAGAATAGCTTCATTAATGAATACCGTAAAAAAAGTAAGCAACCTTCCAAGGTAGATTATCAAGAAGTTGAAACTTATTACAACTCAGATAATGTTGACTACAATATGACTTCTGATCTGCGGGTTGATGCGGTGAAGGATATGTTGGGTGATGAGATCTCCAATGCACTTAATAGCCTGGCGGTGGATTTTAGGACAGTTATCATCCTATGTGACTTGGAAGGGTTTACCTATGAAGAAATGGCCAAAATTCTTGATATCCCTATAGGAACAGTCAGGTCCAGACTTCACCGAGCTAGAAACCTATTAAAAGAAAAACTAAAAGCATATGCCCAGAACATGGGCTATGATACAGAGGAAGAATAAAATTTGAATAGAACTAAATACTAAAATGGAGAATAATTTCGACTCATCTAATCAACGTAAACTCAACTGCAGTGATGCCAGTAAATGCTTTAAGTTGTTGGAAAGCATTCTGGACGGACAGGCGGATTTGGAATCAAAGGCAGTTTTGGATGAGAAGCTGGCAAAATGCCAACCTTGTTTTGAGCATTTCCATCTGGAAAAGGTCATTCGGGAGGTGTTAAAAACCAAATGTACCAAACAACTCGTCCCAGTGGAACTGGTAGACAGTATTCGTCAAAAAATCCAGGACTTAAAGTAACCAAAGCTACATGTCCGCAGGAAAGGCGATAATATTTTCAGCACCATCTGGATCCGGTAAGACAACGATTGTAAAGCACCTTTTGCAAAAATTCCCAAACCTAGGATTTTCAATTTCCGCCTGTACAAGAGACAGGAGGGGGCGCGCTGAGCAAGATGGAAATGACTATTATTTTTTAACCCCCGATGAATTCAAGGATAAAATTGACAAAGATCAGTTTATCGAATGGGAAGAAGTATACGAAGGGAATTTTTACGGTACCCTTAAGGAAGAAATCCAACGCATCTGGGACAATGGAAAGCACGTCATATTTGACGTGGATGTCAAAGGAGGTCTGAATCTTAAAAAATATTTCGGAGACAGAGGCCTTGCCATTTTTGTGGAAGTGCCCTCAATGGATGACCTCGCTATGCGCCTAAGGGACAGAGGTACCGAATCAGAAGCCAGCCTTTCACGAAGGCTCTACAAGGCCAAATTTGAAATGGGCTTTAAGGATAAATTCGACATTATTTTGCTAAATAACGACCTTCAAACTTCATTCAGAGAAGCAGAAAATCTGGTTTCGGACTTTATCAATCAGGACAAAGCTTGAAAGTAGGATTATTTTTTGGATCGTTCAACCCTATACACATTGGCCACCTGATCATTGGGGACATTATGAGGGATAAGACTAACTTGGATGAAGTGTGGTTTATCGTCAGCCCACAAAATCCCATGAAGTCCAGCAAATCCCTGCTGCATGAATTTGACCGGCTGCGAATGGTAGAACTGGCCATTGCGGATAATTATCATTTTAAGGCCATGGACGTGGAATTTCATATGCCCAGGCCAAGCTATACTATCGATACCCTCACCTACCTTTCTGAAAAGTATCCCCAGCACGAATTCAAGTTGATTATCGGAGGAGATAACTTGAACCATTTTCATAAGTGGAAAAATAGCGGTCAAATATTGGAGTTCTATGAGATTTACGTATATCCCCGCCCGGGTAAAAACAAAATCCTGGAACATCCGGCCATCAGGTTTATCGATTCTCCGTTGATTGACATTTCGGCTACCTTTATCCGGGACACAATCAAAGAAGGTGGATCAGTACGCTATCTGGTACATCCGGATGTGTCGGATTATATTCGGGACAAAAAGCTCTATTATTAACTATTGATTATCCGTTTAATCGAAAGCTAGGGGTGAGGGTGTTTTTCTGGTTTTAATCCTGGAAAGCAAATGACGTGCCACCTCTTCCCCCTGTTCTATTCCGTAATCAATGGCCGGAATGTAATGAATTCCACCGTAAAAACGGCTTATGGCTGCCTCAGCGGCAGCTTCATTGAATGAGTGAAATTCCCTAATACCCAATCCAAACTTGACCTCTGTGGAATCTACAAAATGGAAGGGCTCTCCCAACAAGTCTGTTAGTACCCTGGATGCCGCAGTGGATATAACACTATGGCCACTTGTATGTTCTGGAAAGGGAGGCGTTTGCAATAAGGGTACCCAATCCTCGTCCATATAAAGATTGATATAGGTTTCAGGTCTGATAAGAATGCTTCGATACTTCTCATCCCAACAGGAAATAAACCCGTCAAAGACCGCAATGGCCGTGAGTATAAGGGCTTCGGATGTAGCCTTCCAATCCAAGTTGGCTGTTTTGGAAGATATGCCGGCTATTCCTATCCAATGACCACCAGGGGTGATCTTTTTCTCCGCATACATCACATGGCCTTTTACATTCATCTTATAGGGATTACAATCCCAAAAAAAGGCAATATCTCTAGCTTCTTCATCCAGATTATTCCCAGCGTCCATTACAGCTTTAGCTTCCTGAAAAAAAATACTTTCAGGTGTTATCTCGAAGGGGGTTGGTGCTTGAGGAATAAATTGGTTGGCAGAGTCCAGTACAAAAGGCCTTATTTTATTCCAATTGGGTTCTATCCCCTCCATGTATGCCGGAGGAGTTGGTTTCCACGATTTTGGGTCATTTATTGGGGTGTATTTTTCGAAAGACCGACTTTGATGGTAATTGTCTTTTGAGGCATAATCGAGCACATGTTGTCCCACCGCTTCGCCGAATTCAATCGAGGCTTCAAGGGTTTTTTTGGTCATTCCCAGCTTCCTCACCTTTTCAAAGAGTTCATCTCTATGGGTTATGATCTTATTTTCCGAAAATACCAGCCGGGCACCTACGTAATAAAACGCAGCCATTGCTGCCATTGGATAGTAAGCATCCGATTGTGGGGAGAAATCTTTTTTTTCAAAGCCATTCAGTTGCCCCATCAGGGATTGGATATTAGCACTGTCGGCAAATGCGGCAACCTCAAAAGGAGCCAACGCAGCATAAGCATAAATTCTGCTGGCAACTGGTGGTGAAAAAATATCGTGAACCATTGCATCCGTCAGTTGGTCGTTGGCCAGCACAAGTGGCTCGCTGGATGCTAGAAAACCCTGATAATTTTCCTCGAAGGTGCATGCCCCCAACCAACTGACAAGAAATAAAAAGACTACTGTTATTCTATTCATTATAAGTGACTTCTGGGTGATGAATGGCACGCTAATCAGTGATCGACAGGGATGATAAGGACAGCGGACTGGCCAGTCCGGAGTTTTCTAACGTTTGGATAACCCAATTTCCGACGAGTTTTCCCTGTTCCTGACCTTCTACGATGGCATCCATAAAATGAATGCCACCATACAAGCGGGAAATACTGGCTTCTTCAGAGGCCTGAAGGAAGGAGGTAAAATCCCTACTTGGAAGCTGATATTTCTCTTCTACGGTATCTGTATAAGAGAAGTTGTCGCCAAAGTAATGGGTCAATATCGTAGCGGCGGTGGTAGAAATGGTAGAGTGGCCACTTAAATACTCCGGAAAAGGAGGAGTTTGTAATAAAGGCCTATAGGAAGTGTCGATGTATTTGCGGATGGCTGTTTCAGGGCGAATCCGGTTGCTGCGGTATTTTTCATCCCAGCAACTAAGAAAGCCGTCAGTAAGTCCGATCGCCACAATGGCTGTAATTTCCATTGCCTGTTCGAAGCTTAGATTTGCATCCTTACAGGCTATATTGGTGATCCCCATCCAATGTCCCCCTGGCGAAATCTGTTTTAACCCTACCATCAAATGTCCGGTCTCCTCCAATGCAAAGGGGTTACAGTCCCAGAAAGCGGCAATCTCCCGTTGTTCTTTTGTCAACTCTACCTCATAAACCTCCTGCATGAGTTTATAAAACTCTGAATCTGTGGAAGTCGAAAATGTTACCGGCGGTTTTGGTTTGAACTGATCTGGCTGCACGAGTGTAAAGGGGCGGATCGAATTAAAATAGGGTTCTACCGGCGCAAAATATGCAGGTGGAGTAGGGTACCAATATCCGTCCTCCTGTTTAGGTGTGTACCTGGGGTAATTGCTGATATTCTTATAAAGGTCTTGCTGTGCATACGCTAGTATACTTGAGCTTATCTCTTTTCCATATCCCATTGCATCCTCTAGGGTACGATCTGAAAAGCCCCAAAATCGGCAGGAATCCAAAAACGAATCTCTTAATTCGTGCAAATCCTGTCCCGAGGGCTGCATGGTGGCTGCGGTCTCAATCATTGCAAGTACCGCACTTACATGGGGGTGGTGATTGGGGAAATCTCCTGAGACCTTCATTTCAGGATAATCATTCAGGACCCCGTGGAAACTAAGGACGTCCGGATTTTCTTGGCTGATGGCCTCGTATCCCGCCAGGCTGGCATAGGCGTAGAATCTAGCGGCTAGCGGAGGGTTGGTGATGTCATGCACCATAATGTCTGTCATCGCTTCAGTAACCCATCCAATTAACTCCGGTCCCAAAACTTTGTCTTTGTCCGACTCTGGGGTTTGGCAGGAAGAAGCAAACATCAAACAGATAAAAAACGTTGATAGTTTAATTATTGAAGACGTTCTTATATCTGAAAATGAAATGTTTCTTAAAGAGCTGATTATCATCTATTCTTAATTTTTCTCAAAGGCAACGACACCTACCTGATTGATCCCGAATAAGATGGTGTCATCCAGGGATTGAATGCTTCGAATATCACCTTGAATATTAAATCCGGATTTACGTTGTGGGACATAGGTGAATCCGCCTTTTCCATCTCCCTTTAGTAGTATGCCAAAGTTAGCATCATATTTCCCAAAACGTAACCTTGCCCGCTGAATATTTCCTCCCAAAAGAAGGTCCTGATGGCCGTCCCCATCGGCATCGAATACTAAAACGGAAAACACAGGAGAGGATTGTGCTTCGATGGGCAATGGTTTTAGCTGAAATGACCCACTTGTTTGGGATTCGAAGTAAGCAGTTTCCAACATGTTGGCCTTTAGGTAACCTGCATCTTTCATTTCTTGGGGAGTAAATATTTCAGAAATGGACAGGTTCGCATAGTCGGCATAATTCCTGAACCGGGTTCGCATGAACGAAATTTGGTCCAATAGTTCATCCCGGGTAACATACGGATAGCTCTTCCCCTGAATATAAAAGCAGAGGATGGGGTCCACAGCTCCATTGTTGTCAAAATCTTTGTAATACATTTCGGCGGGCTCATCAGGACTAGCTTTGACTTGAGTGTTTTTTCCATGATTTCCAACGATCAAGTCTGCCTTACCGTCACCGTTGATGTCTGCCACTGTAAGGCTATTCCACCAGCCACTATATTCTGCTTCGAAATAATGCTCGGTGACATTGGTGAAGGACTCGTTTGATTTTTCCCAAACGGAAATGGGCATCCATTCGCCCACCACAATCAATTCCGGTACATCATCTCCATTAAGGTCCAGCCACTCGGCATCAGTAACTAAGCCCAAAGAGTTAAAGGAGGATGCCCATTTTTGTGTTTCATCCGAGAAATTGCCCTTACCATCATTTACCAGCAAATAGCTGGGGGGGATCTCCGGATACCTTCCGGGGATTACCCGGCTTCCGACAAATATATCGGGAGCACCGTCTCCCGTAAAATCCGCAAAGGCAACAGCACCTGTGCTGGTAAGCATCGTTGGAAGCGCACTTTGGGCCTTGATAAAATTGCCCTTGCCGTCATTTATGTATATTCTATCCTGAAGTCGTTCATCCGCTGGAAGAAAATCTCCATAACCCCCGCTGCCTACATATAGGTCCGGATGCCCATCCCCGTTCAAGTCCACAAAGACAGCTTTTGTATCCGCCGATTCCTGATCAGTGATAAATGCGGATACACTCACTTCCTGAAAAGCACCTGCGGATAGCTGTACATATAATTTACCTGGAATTCCTGCATCGCCACCTACATAGATGTCCAATAGACCATCGCCATTTACGTCTCCTTTGGCCATGGCAGGACCCGAGAAGGATAGTGGGTTAACCATTAGGGGCTGCCGTTTGAAATCATTAAGCGTATTGGGAGGCTGGCTGTTTTGTATTGGAGTGTTTACTGGTTTGAATAGGGGAGTAATGGCATTTCTAGTACGTTGGTCTTGGGTAGCATTCGATTCTGATAAACTAAGGGTTTGATTAACTGGCACATCGTACAATACTTGAGTTTTTCCACCAGGCCATTCAACGATAAGAGAATCGACTTTAGCAACTTTTCCCATTCCCAAGTGCAGTGTGGGAGATACACTGGATTGGTATCCCCGACTGGGCATTTGTTCTATGAACTGCAATGTTTCCCCTTGGTGAGCCGTGATTTTTGCTCCTAAACCATGCGTATTTTGCCTACCACCTGCAAGCTGGATTTTTAGGTAATTGTTGGGATTTATCATGTCTGCATCATTTCGATAGATAAATGCAGGGTGACTGACGTTGTTGACTATTAAGTCGAGGTCACCATCGTTGTCCAGGTCGGCATAAGCTGCCCCGTTGCTGTTGGCTACATGATGAAGGCCCCAGGATTCTGTGCGGTTGTCAAAGGTAATGCCGCCGGTGTTTTGGAAGGCGTAGTTGACGACATTGGATGAAGGCATCTGGTACACTAGATCGAGTACGTTTTCCCTTCGAAGGCCTTGGTTGTTTTTGAGGAAATCAGACATGTATTTCAAAAAATCCATGTTCGTATAGTCCCGGTGATATCCATTGGTTATATAGAGGTCTTTCCAGCCGTCATTGTCAAAATCCGCAAAGAGCGCCGCCCAACTCCAGTCTGTGTTGGATACTCCCGCTAGCTGACCGATTTCGCTAAATGTTCCGTTTCCATGATTAAGGTGGAGCATGTTCCGCATGTATTGATGGTGGAAACCTACCCGAAGGTTAAAGTCAAATTTCTCATAATTATCCGGAGCCATCAAAAGTTTTTGACGTGCATTTCCTTCAGGAAGCATGTCTAGTGTAAACACATCCAGGAGACCGTCATTGTTGATATCAGCGATGTCGTTGCCCATGGAGAAATTGGAAATATGCCCCATGGCATCCTGAATTATGTCCGTAAAAGTTCCGTCGCCGTTATTGATATATAGGAAATCCGGAGCAGTGTAATCATTGCTGATGTAGATATCCATAAAGCCGTTCCGGTTAATATCCGCAACTCCAGCTCCTAATCCATATGACAGCGCTGATTGTTGTATTCCCGATTCTAGGGTGGTTTCGGTGAATATCCCACCATCATTACGAAAAAGTTGCGGCCCCGCGGTGTCCGGTTTCTTTAGCAGTTCGGCTGTAATGGACTCATCAAGGACAGGGAGGGATTTGGGATTGTGGTTAAGAAGGAAAAGGTCCAAGTCCCCGTCGTTGTCAAAGTCGAAAAATACCGCATGGGTACTGGTGGCATCGCTGGCGATACCGTACTTTTCAGCTTCCTCCACAAAAGTGGGAATACCTTCAGCATTGACTCCCTGATTAATAAACAGTTGATTTTTTCTTTTATCCGGAGGTAAGCTGCCAGAGCTGCACACATAGATATCCAACAATCCATCCCCATTCACGTCGGCCATGGTGACGCCGGTGGTCCATGGTCCTTGACGGCCAGCGACTCCCGCCTGCTGGGTAATGTCTTCAAACTGCATATTTCCCTTGTTCAGGTAGAGTGCATTGCCTACCATGTTGCCGGTAAAATAAATATCATCCAGACCATCCCCGTTTAGGTCACCTACGGCTACACCACCCCCGTTGTAAAAATATTCATACATCAAAATATTGGTGTTTAATCCCTCAGTAAGCGTATTCTCAAACGTTATACCGGACTCATTTCCAGAGAGGAGGGTAAATAGGGGAGGACCTTGGGGTAGAGTAGGTTTGGCGGTTTCCTTTGGGCCACAATTGGGCAGTATCGAGATACCCCCCAAGAGAAAGACGAAGGAAGCTTTAAAAGACAATGACATAGAAAATAAGTAATTCGTGTTCAAATATATAAATTTATCGATTAGGTTATGGCCTATTCGCCTGATTGCTATTGATTTTACATTTCTGCCGGGTAGCAACAAAATAACGATTACATATAGGATGAATCCTTGGCTGAGAAGAAATCATAGTCTTACTTGTAGTATACGGTAATAAACAGAAATAAAAAAAGGGTTGCCAAACATAGCAACCCTTTTTTTAGTATTAAAAGCCATCAGAAATCAATAACCCGGATTCTGAATCAGGTTATCATTACGTTGTGTTTCAGCAAAGCTGATAGGCATCCAGTACATTTTGTCCAGCCAAAGCCTATTTTCTTTACCTGGATCAATGTCGAATACCTCGTAGGAGTAATCATAAATATCCGGATCGTACCTGTATAAGGAATTTGTCTGTCCCGGCTTTAGGGTTCCGACAATGCTTATTCCGTTGGCTTGCCTACCAAAAGTTTGTGGAGCAATCATCCATCTTCTGGCGTCATAGTAACGTTGTTCTTCGTGAACCATTTCCTTACGTTTTTCATTGATAAAGGCCATTTTAAGATCTTCACCCGATTGAGTCAACGCTGGAAGTCCTGCTCTAAAGCGGATTTTGTTTAGCCATGTTCTAGCTTCCTCGTCATCTCCTAGGAATATACAAGCTTCCGCATAGTTAAATACTACTTCAGTAAACCTGATATTCGGCCAAGGAATTTCCTGCCAAGTATTTTGATCCACAAAGTTTGGATCTGGTTCTATAAACTTGCGGATATAATAGCCCGTATAGCTTCCGTTCCAGTCTTCGATGGGACTGTTTCGGGTATCTAATCCGAAATGGGTTACTTTTTGCCCTGCGGAATTGGTCACTTCATACCTACCAGTTTGGATTTGGCCCAATGGATCCCTAGCTTGGTTTGCAGGAGAACGGGGCTTCCACTGCGCTCCGTCAAAAAGGAATGTAGAATAGAATCTCGCTTCCCTGTCAGTGTAGGGGGCTTTTTCATGCTCCGGATTATTCCAATCAAATGGCGTTCCATCCATCATGGCATAATCGTCAATAATCAACTGAACGGGTGTATTACCTGCCCAGTTATTATAACCATTTGGTCCATTGAATAAACCTTGTCTGCCGCCTCCTTCTGGTTTCTGAGATAAGAAATACCGGCCGAAAATCATTTCAGCTTCACCACCGTTCCTTGAAAGAGAATTGTTTTCGTAGACTTGAACAGCTTCTGCATGTGGAAGTGGTTCAGTAAGGTTTAGCATGTTTCCATCAGCAATATCAAGAACTGCCTTTGCAGCTGCTTTTGCCTGCTGAAGTCTTTCAGTCCTGTTCCCTGAAGTATATCCTATTAATTCTTTATTCTGATACGAAGAAATAACACTTGACTTGCCAGAAGCAGTGGGCATATCGTGTAAATCACTAGCCGCATAAATCAGGACTCTTGATTTTAATGCCAAGGCAGCTACTTGATTTGCGCGGCCACGCACCATGCTTTTTCCTTCCAAGAGTTGTGCCGCTCTATCCAGATCTTGAATGATAAAGGCTACTACCTCAGCATAGGTATTTCTTGGGATTTCATAGGTCTCTTCGTCTAACGTAAAGGGCCTGTCAGCAATAGGAACCCCACCGAAGTTTCTCAACAACTGCTGATGAAAATAGGCGCGCATAAAGGTAGCCTCACCCAGTAAGCGATCTACAATACCCCCGGTATTTTCAAATTGGGGATCACTGAGGTTTGCGATTGCTATGTTTGCACTTCGTAGTCTGCTATACATATTGGACCAACCTCTTGTTCCGTCAATCCATCCGGTTGCTTCCGGATTAGACCTCGCTTCTGTCACTACGTTGATGTTCCGGCCTGGATGGGTGAATATGGCTTCGTCTGTAAGGGAGGCTAATGCCTGCTCGGAAAATCCTCCTTGTTCGAGACCTCCATAAATGTCTGTCACGAAAGCCTCAGCTAAGCCCGCATCTCTCCAAACTGCCGCTTCGGAAACTTGTCCCAGAGGTTGGGTATTTAGAAACTCGTCGTTGCATGAAGTTGTCAGCAATACGCCAAACAACCCTACACATATATATTTTAATTTGTTTTTCATGTGTTTCATATTTTGGGAATTAGAAAGATACGGATACGCCGCCGTTGATGACACGTGCCTGTGGGTAGTACTGACCTGTTGAATTGTCAGATTCAGGATCGTAAACCTTCAATTTGTCCCAAGTCAAAAGGTTCAACCCGTTAACGTAGACTCTTAAATTACTCATGCCAAACCGCTCTCCCCACTGTGAGGGTATAGTATAACCCAATTCTAGGTTTTTAAGGCGGATATAATCCGAACTTCTGTACCAGAAATCATTTCCTCCAGAGTAATACTGATCACTTCTATTGGCAATTCTTGGATATTCCGTACTTGGATTGTCGATTGTCCAGCGATTTTCATAGAATTCCGTTAAGTAATTACCGATATTCCCGGATTCACCCAAAGACACTAATGCAATAGCGCCGGCCGCTCCTTGAAATAAGACAGAAAGGTCAAAATTTCTCCATTGGGCATTCATATTAACACCTCCCTGAAATCTGGGGATATTGTTTCGGTCCATTCTTACCCGATCTAATGGTGTAATTTGACCGTCACCATTTACATCTTTGAAGCGCATATCTCCAGGACGAAGTTGGTTGGTTATTGCAGAATAATCTAAGGTTTCTGCGGCAATTTGCTCTTGGGTTGCAAATACACCATCATATAAATAAACAGGAGCTGGGGTATTCATGGGCAATCCTGTAGAACGCTGCCATTCAGGAGCTCCTGGAGGCTCATCCCAGAAAAGTATTCTGTTGTAAGCATATCCACCATTGGCACTGATGCTATACTGCAGGTCTCCTTTTTGACCTCGGTATCCTATATTTATATCAAACCCTTTGTTTTCAACCTCACCAATGTTTTCGGCAGGTAATAAGGCAGCCAAGCCACTGGATTCGGGTACAGAAGCATTCTTTCTCCAGAGAATGTTCGTTCTCTTATTGTAAAAATAATCAAATTCGAAGAATACTTTACCATCCAATAAGGAACCTTCTATCCCGATGTTGGAGTTGTTGGCAACTTCCCAAGTAATGGCATTATTCGGTACTCGAGTTTCAAATAGCGTTTTGGCTTCTGTATTTTCCAAAATGTGACTTCTGAAACCATAGGTAGACAAGAATTGGTACTCTTGCAGTGCTCCTCCAAAGAAGATCTGATCGTTACCCATCTGACCCCAAGAACCCCGAATCTTAAAGAAATCCATTACAGGTACATTGCTTTTCCAGAAATCTTCTTCGGAAACAACCCAACCCCCCATGACGCCAGGGAAGAAACCATATCGGGTTTGTTCAGGGAAAATATAGGATCCGTCATTTCTCCACAAAAATTCAAAGAGGTATTTATCTTTGTAGTTGTAAGCAACCCTACCGAAATAGTTAAGACGGGCTCTTTCAAATGCGCCACCGCCGTTGTCCTTTTCAGCATCCCCACCTGCAAACATCTGATCGATGGCTGGGGAGATAAAGAATCTTCTATAGGCAAAGAAATCGTCACCGGTAACAGTCTCTCTGTTTACGCCCGCTAGAATATTGAATTGGTGATCATTGATTTTTTTATCATATGTAAAAACACCACCTAAGAGTATATTCAACTGGTTGTTGTTGGATTGTCTTAAACGTGGCTCTGCGGGACCTCTTTCACTGGGTACTAAAATTGGGGTAGTTCCATCAGCTTCAAAACCGCTTCCCCGCTGATACAGAATCCAAGGGGTCTCCCACCTTTTATTGAATTGGCTCAATTTATCCACAGAAGCCGTTCCTTGAAATTTCAATCCTTCTACTCCCGGAATTTTGATGTTTAATACTCCATTGGTTTGGAAATAATCTCTGGTATCTCTATCGTATCCGGTTGCGTTGGTAGTGATTACCACCGGGTTTTCACCATTTTCGATATCTGGTCCTGGTCTGCCGTCAGGCCAAAAAGCTGGCTCATGTGGCTTTCCTCGCATTTGCATCCTAAAGATGGCTCCTGCGGGTCTAGTTGGGAAAAACCGGGCTTCCTGTCTTGCCAATACACCGATTTGAAGGTCTATAAATTCATTGACTTTCGCATCCACGTTTAAGCGCATGTCGTATTGTTTAAATCCTGTCGCCGAATTTTTGTAGTAGGCATCCTGGTTTTGGTATCCTAAGGAGGCCAAATAACGAATGTCTTCGTTTCCACCATTTAGCTGTAGGTTGTGCCGCGTCTGAGGAGACCAGGTCTTCAGGGTTTCCCCATACCAGTCTGTATTGGGATAGTTCCAAGGATCAGTACCAGCCCGGTGCATTTCTAAAGCATTGGGGCTAAATGGTGCTGTTCTAACTTGGCCGTCGGGACGGGTATAGGTACCTGTAGCCCGATAAGCATCTGTGGCAGCGCGCCATTCACCTACAGGCAACTCATACACATGGAGGTCATTGAGCATTTCCCCGTATTGTGCCGCATCAGCCAATTTAGGTATTACAGTAGGCTGGGCAAAACCCTGATTGAATTGATAACTCAATTCCGGCTTTCCTGATTTACCCCTTTTTGTAGTAACCAAGATTACTCCGTTTGCAGCCCTAGCGCCATAGATGGCAGCAGAAGCATCCTTCAATACGGAAATGGTCTCAATGTCGTTTGGATTTAATCGATCAATACCACCTGCTCTTGCCGGGATACCATCTATTACGATAAGGGCATCGTTGTTTCCCAAGGTATTGGAGCCCCGGATACGAATACCGGCTCCATCATAACCCGGCTCACCGCTTCGGTTTACAGCAATTACTCCCGACATTCGTCCGGCGATTGAATTCGTCAAGTTCATGGCTGGAGATTTCACGAGGTCAGCGCCTTTTACAGTAGCTACTGACCCGGTGATGGTCTCTTTCCTTTGTTCGCCATACCCTACCACGATTACTTCGCTCAATGACTGCATGTCAGGCATTAGAGTCACATCAATCGTGGTTTGGTTGCCAACTTCTCTTTCAAAAGGAGAAAATCCCACAAAAGAGAATACCAAAATATTGTCTCCAGGCTGCAGTGAAACTCGGTAATTTCCGTCGATGTCAGTGACGCCACCTCTAGTGGTACCTTTGACTAGTACAGATACTCCCGGAAGGGTTAGATTATCCTCTCCTGAGATTACTGTTCCCGTCACCTCCCTGGTCTGGGCCTGCATTGTCAGGGGGAGTGCCAGAAGCAGTGCCAATCCCAACAAAAACAGTGTAGTTTTGGGTAAATAATTTTGCATACATTTTTTGATTTAGGTAATAGATTTAATGATTGTTAAAATAACACGTTAAATATGTGAGGAATATTTATTTTATGCAATCCCTGAAATCCGGTACAAATTTCTGATTAATTAATTAGGAGGTGTTTTTTTAAAGTTATTTTATTAATGTGTTAAAATAAGTTAATTATAGTTAATGGTTACACAATAGACTGAACTGATTATTATCATTCTGTTAAATTTAGAGTTTTAAAAAAAAAGTACAAAAAACGGCATGTTTTTGGAGAAAAAACCGGAAAAAATATCCTAAAAAGTTAGGTTTAAATTAAATGCTTCAGGTGGTTACTTTTTTTCATAACAACCGTTAGTAACTAGAATTGTGATTTTCGGGGTAGTGATGTGATGGTAGGTAAATTGGGTATTTAAATCAAAAAATCAATCGGGTAATGCGGATTAAAATTTTGATTCTTTTGTCTTTGATATTGTTCTTGGACCTGCAAACTTTCGCGCAGGGGGTCAGAGGATATGTGCGTAATGAAAGGGGCAATCCCTTGCCTTTTGCCTCCATATTTATCAGAAATTTGGGAGACGGAATTCCCTCCAACGCCGAGGGCTATTTTCAATTGAATTTGAAGCCGGGGGTGTATGATGTGTGGATTCAGTTTATGGGATACGAATCTGTTCTGAAAACAGTAGAAATAGACCAGAATTGGGTGGAAGTAGATTTTGTCCTCAAGGAACAGATGTATGCGTTGAAAGAAGTTACAGTAGATAGCAAACAGGAGGATCCCGCGTTGACAGTGATGCGCAGGGCGATTGCCAAATCCGATTATCACCGCCTACAGGTAGACAGCTATTCGATGAAGGTGTATTTGAAGGGGACTGGTAAACTGACGAACGCTCCTTTTTTTGTTCGTAAAAAATTGGCAGAAGAGGGCCTAAACCTGAATGAGGCCTATACCACGGAATCGATTTCTGAAATTACCTTCAGACAGCCAAATTACCTGGAGGAAAAAGTAATAGCTATACGGACCGTAGGAGAAGATATGCAAACGTCCCCGTCTCCTTATATAGCAGCGACGTTTTATCAGGATAAGGTGGTGGACATTATATCTCCTTTGTCCAAAATGGCCTTTTCCTATTACCGTTTCCAATTTATGGGGTCTTTTATGGACAATGGCGTGTTGGTAAATAAAATCAGAGTGAGGCCAAGATCTCCCGGAGAGCGTGTATTTGACGGCTATTTGTATATTATTGAAGATTTGTGGGCCATCCATAGTTTTGATTTGGAGACATCTTATCTGGGATTTCAAATTAAGGCAAAGCAGCAGTTTGCTCCGATTGCTGAAAATGTCTGGATGCCTGTCACCCACACCTACCAAGTCAGCGGAAAGTTTTTCGGCTTTGGAGGGGAATTTCAATATTTGGCTTCTACAGGTGAGTATGTGCTGGAACTGAATCCAGACTTGATAGCGGAAACAGCCATATTGGATGAAAAAGTGGAGGAATTACCCGCCGATCTTTCTGGATTTGACAAACGGGAATCAGTAACAGAGCAACTTGCTGCAGCGGAACAAATGTCACAAAAATCCTTTCGAAAAATGATCCGTACCTATGAAAAGCAAATTGAATTGGAGAGGGAAAACAATGAAGTAGTTCGCGAAAGAAAATATGCGGTAGATAGTTTGGCCACAAAACGGGAATTAAACTTTTGGGACAGCATACGGCCAGTGGCTTTGACTTCCGAGGAAATCCAGGGTTACCGGCGAGATGATAGCCTGGCTAGAGTAGAATCAGCCAAAGAGGCCACACCCGAAAGTACGGATACAAGCATAAACAAAAAATTCCAAGTATTTGACGTGCTTGGTGGCGGAGATTATTTTTTTGGCAGAGGGTTGTCCGCAGGCTTCTACAACAATGCCGGAAAAAAGGGATTCAACTCCGTGGAAGGATTTAAATTCGGTTTGGCGGGATACCTGAGGTATAGAAAAAGAGAAAAGTTGGCGGACAGTGTCAATTTCCGAACCAAACAGGTGCTAATCCGACCTGAGGGAAGATACGGATTGTCTAGTAAAACCTTGTACGGTAGACTTGCTGTCACAGGTTTGATTAGAAATGAAGGATCGCATACCCAGCTTTCGGCGGAAGGTGGACGTTTTATTTTTCAGCTAAACAGAGAGGAACCCATATCGGAGTGGGTGAATAGTGCCTACACCCTGTTACTTAGTCAAAACTGGATGAAGCTCTATGAGCAGCGGTACCTGCGGGTGGATTTGGAAAGACAGGTCAGTGCAGCTTTGACGGTTGGGTCGGGAATAGAATATGCGGAAAGAACATTCTTGGAAAACACAAGCAGTTACAGCTTCAGAGAGGGTGCTCAAAGAAGAGTAACCTCCAATAGACCGGGTAATAGTTCAGCGACAAAGAGCGGTTTTTCTGATCATCGCCTGTATCTATGGCGATCCCATATTTCCTGGAGACCCGGGTTGAAATACAGTATCCGCAACAACAGAAAATCTCCGCTCTACAGCACTGCCCCGCATTTGACATTGGCTTACAATAAAGGCATACCGGTTGCATCGGCAAATCAGTCTTCACAATTTGACCAATTGGAAGCTAATTTCAGGCATGCCTTTTCTTTTGGGGTAAGTGGCAAATTGGATATCAATCTAACTGCGGGATCATTTTTGAATAGATCGCAGGTGTATTTTATGGATTTCAAACACTTCGGAGGCAACAGGACTATTTTTACCAGTATGGGTGCCGCTTCAGAATATCGGTTGCTTGATTACTACCGATTTAGTACGGATGCAAACTATATAGGCGGAATCCTTCACTACCAGTTCAGGAAATTTTTATTCACCCAGTTGCCAATGCTACGTTTCACGGGGGTTCGGGAAAACATCTTTTTCAATTACCTCAAAACGGACACCTCTCCCCATTACATGGAGATCGGGTATTCTTTGGATAATTTATGGCGCATATTTAGGGTGGAATTTGCAGCTGGGTTTGAAAACGGGGCCTATGTCCACTCCGGACCACGTTTCGGCATAGCAACCTTTATCACTATCAGCTCGGGGGAATAATTTTCATTTTCTATTTGAAATTCCATATATTTGCCACTGTAAGGTTTACTATAGGAAAGAATGGTCAGCTTATGGCTGTCTGTTCTTTATTTTATCTTTTTACCCTATTTAATGACACTGATTTTTTACAACGATCTAACAGAAACTCCTCAAACTCTAGACAAATTAGCCGAGATTTTAATAATCTTAGTCCTACTCATTCCAGGACAAAAAACTTATGACCAATCAACTTGCTTATTTCCCTTTTTGCTAAGTTTACGAATATTTTGGAAAGTATTGGTCCTGATATATTCACCAAAATAATCCCTCAATCGATTTTTAGTTGTACATGTTAATATTAGTTAAATTTGAAAAAATTTAATTTTTAATATATATTTTAGGCTTTAAACATTTATTTAGCTTTACAATTATTTACTAACTACAAGATATTATTGACATGAAGTTTTTAATTTTTAGCCTCATTTTTGTCCTAGTCGGCTACCATGCAAATTCCCAGGGATTATTACAGTTTGAGGGGTACGGGGGTCCTTCTGTGGGATTTTATAATGCGACGATTTCCTCACCAGACGGAGATGAAATGACTTTGTTCCCCACGATGGGCTATCATCTGGGATTGAGTGTCGTTGGCAAAGTTACCGATCAATGGCAGGTAGTTCTTCAGGGCGAATATCTGCACAGGCCGATTGGAATGAGGCAGCAATTAGCTAATGGAAATGTTTTTGAGAACAAAGATTCCGTGTTTGGAAATAATTTCGGGAATTATTCTCTAGGAGCGAGGTATAGTATTCCGAAGGAAAAATTTGAGTTGTACGTGCAGCCTGCGATAGGTGTGGCCCTCAACCGTGATCCCCCGAACTTTTCTGGTGGTGGAGGCTTTGGCGGCACCACGGGTAGTATAAATTCTAATTTTCTACTGAGGTTTGATGTTGGGATCAAAAAGTACATCAAACGAAACAATTATTTCTTGGCCGGGCTAAGGTATCAGCAGGGAGTTGGAACTCTTGATGAATTAAGATTTGAACGTACCGAATTCAACAGCCAAGAGATTGATTTCAGCAGTAGGGCATCCTACATCGGGTTATTTGTAGGATTTGGAATAAGTACCGACCGCTGGTTTAAATAAGGAATAGCGGTTGGTTTGCAATTGCAAGTAATATAGAATGTAAAAGGACGGGTCCTTCCCGTCCTTTTTTTGAGTAATTATACTTTCATGATTTCTTCCTCTTTTTTGGCGAAGTGGTCATCGATTTTGCTGGAATATTTATCTGTATATTTTTGCACGATATCTTCACCTCTCTTCACTTCATCTTCCGGCGCTCCGTCCTTTTGAAGCTTTCTTAATCCCTCATTCGTGTCTTTTCTTACGGTCCTGATGCTTATTTTTCCATTTTCGCACTCGTTTTTCACCTGCTTCACGAGGTTTTTTCTGCGCTCCTCCGTGAGTGGTGGGATGGTTAGCATGATCATTTCCCCGTTGTTTTGGGGATTCAGACCCAAATCGGAGTTGATGATCGCCTTCTCAATCTCTGAGATCAAGTTCCTTTCCCAGGGCTTAATGGCGAGGGTCCGAGCGTCAGGGGTAGTTACAGACGCTATTTGTTGTAGAGGAGTGGGCGCACCGTAGTAGGACACTACTATGCCGTCCAAAAAATTCGGCATGGCTTTCCCTGCGCGTATTTTTACAAGTTCGGCAGCGGTATGGTCCACTGCTTTTTTCATCAGTAATTCAGCTTCTTCGAGGTATAATTGGATTTCTTCCATGGTAAGTTTAGCTTATTTAGAAGTTATAAGAGTCCCTACGTCCTCTCCTTTTACGAGGTTGATGAGGTTGTCTTTTTTATTCATGTCAAAGACGATAATAGGGAGGTTGTTTTCTTGGCAAAGGGTGAAAGCGGTCATGTCCATAACATTGAGGTTTTTTTCGTACACTTCCTGAAAAGAAATAGTGGCGTAGCGGGTAGCTGTCTTATCTTTTTCGGGATCTGCAGTGTAGACACCATCGACTCGGGTACCTTTTAGCACCACTTCCGCTTCTATTTCGATGGCCCTTAGGCTGGCAGTAGAGTCAGTTGTGAAGTATGGGTTTCCGATTCCGGCGCCGAAAATGACGATTCTTCCTTTTTCAAGGTGTCGGATGGCCCGTCGGCGGATAAAGGGCTCACATACACTCTCTACTTTAATACCAGACATCAGCCTAGTGTACATGCCGTTTTGTTCGAGGGCACTCTGAAGTGCCATGGCATTGATAAGGGTGGCAAGCATGCCCATGTAGTCTCCTTGGACCCGGTCAATACCCACATGACCGGCTTGCACTCCCCTAAAAATATTACCTCCTCCGATTACAACGGCGATTTCTACTCCCTGATCACGTACTGCCTTGATTTCGTCAGCGTATTGCTGTAGTATTTTGGAGTCAATGCCATAGGATTTGTCACCCATTAGGGCCTCACCACTAAGTTTGAGGAGGATTCTTTTGTATTTCATCTGTTTATATTTTGTTTTTCAAAGGTCAGAATTTGCCCCGCACTAGCAGTCGGGGTGGAATCTCACCGTGATAATCATCCGGTGTGTAACGCTTTCGTCATGCTCGCTTTCATCAGCTTAAAATTTGTTTTCAGTTTAAGAAAAAACGCTTGTCTATCCAACTAGCCCGCAAGGCATTATCCAGCTGGTGTCACAACGTTCGAATCATAATCAGCCTTGAATTTTGCACGTATTAGCGCCTTCAATTAAGCCTTTGAAATGGAAATCAACTCAAATATTACATGATTCAAACCGGACAAAGATAATTTCTTGTTTTTTACAAAACTAAATCTATTCTTTAAAATTGGATCATCACCTGATTTTTTTCCACGCCCTGACCAGTGTCGACAAGGATTTTCCTGATTGTGCCCGATTGGGAGGACTTAATGGAATTTTCCATTTTCATTGCCTCCAAGACAATCAATACCTCGCCCTTTTCTACAGTATCACCTTCTTTGATGGGAATATCCAGTATAAGACCGGGCATGGGTGCTTTTATTTCGGTTAAAAGATTCCCCTTGGTCTGCTTTAATCCCATCTTCTCCAATAGTAAGTCCTGCTCAGTACTGACTATTAGTTCAGCCAATCGATCATTCAGCTTTATCTGAAGTTTTTTTGTAGAAGGATCCCAGGATACGATTTCCATTGTCAGTGACTGCTTGTCAACAAGCAAATGGAATGCATTTTCGCCTATTTTCACACTATCCATCGAGATTATCTCCCCGTTGACTTTGGTTTGCTCCCCATTTTTTTCAACCAGGTAGACTTCATTTTTCAATTTTACTTCATACATTTCGTTTCTTTTAAAGCGGCGATTCTATTTGTAAGTTTTGACTGCTTCAAGGATTACCTCCACCCCATCCATGGGAATTTATTTTAGAAACATAACTTAATAATTCCTTAGGGAAAATTATTTTCTTCAAATATGCGCTATTCATTTTACTTCTATTCTCTATTTGCAATTAATTTTTTACTTCTTTTTTCCTGCAAAAATGCCCAAATCACCCCCCAACCTGAACCGATTATCGAATCAGTAGGGGAGAATGAGGCATTGGAGTTAATTATTCCCAGTGCGCCGGATTCGCTAATGAGACTGAAAGAAGCGACCATGGAGGGGTACCGTCCGAGCCGGGAGAGGAAATTTGACCTGATCCATACTTCGCTGGATTTGTCGTTTGACTTTGAAACCAGTCAAGTAAAAGGAAGCGCCCTTCTTCTTCTGAAGCCCTACTTTTACGATCAGGAAATTCTTGAGCTTGACGCAAAGGACTTTGAAATATCGGATGTATGGTTGGACGAATCGGGAATAACTTCTACGCTTAATTTTTCCTACACGCCAAAACGGGTGACTGTATATTTACCACGAGCATATACATCAAACGATTCGCTACAGGTAGGGATAAAATATATCGCCAAACCCGAGGAAACAACTGTACCGGGCGGTACGGCGATCACAGATACCAAAGGCCTTTACTTCATCAACCCATCAGGGACGGAAGACAAGCCCATACAGATATGGACTCAGGGAGAGACTGAATTTAGTTCGAAGTGGTACCCAACAATTGACAGCCCGAATGAACGGCAAACCCACGATTTTAAATTGAGGGTGCCGGAAAGATTTATTTCGCGTAGTAATGGAAAGCTCGTCAATCAGCAACTGAACGATGATGGTACCAGGACCGATCATTGGGTGATGGATATGCCCCATGCTCCCTATCTCTCAGCATTGGCAATAGGCGAGTTTGCTGAAATAAAGGATAGCTGGAAGAACCTTGCGGTCAATTATTATGTGGAAGAAAAATATGCTGAAGGTGCCAAGACGGTGTTTCAACACACGCCGGAAATGATCGGGTTTTTCTCAGAACTACTTGGTGTGGATTATCCATGGCAAAAGTATGATCAGGTTGTCGTACGGGACTTTGTTTCTGGTGCTATGGAAAACACAACGGTGTCCATTTTCATGGAGGCATTGAACTTGGATGAACGGGAGGCACTGGATAGTGAGTGGGATTATATTATAGCCCATGAGCTATTTCACCAGTGGTTTGGCAATTTGGTTACAACCGAGTCTTGGTCCAATTTGCCTTTGAACGAAGCATTTGCTGATTACTCGGAGTATCTCTGGTTTGAATACAAGGAAGGAAAGGACAAAGCGGACAAGCACCACCTTGATGCCATGGAACAATATTTCTATGAGTCCCAAGAAAAGCAGGTTGACCTTATCCGGTTTCAATATGAGGATAAGGAGGATATGTTTGATAGCCACAGCTACGCCAAGGGTGGACGGATTCTTCATATGTTACGCAAAAGTGTGGGCGATGAGGCATTTTTTGCGGCATTGAAACATTATTTGGAAGCAAATGCATTTGGAAGCGTGGAAGTGCACGATCTCAGGTTGGCTTTCGAACATGTTACCGGAAGAGATATGAATTGGTTTTTCAACCAGTGGTTTTTGGATTCTGGTCATCCAGTATTGGCCATTGATATTGATGAGAGTGATCCGGACAGGCAACTTCTTACCGTGAGGCAAAAGCAGGATTTAACCAATACTCCACTTTACAAACTGCCGATAAAAGTAGCTGTTTACAAAGCCGGGCAGCGGGAGGAAAAGACCTATTGGGTAGATAGGGGAGTGCAGCAGTTTGCTATCGAAAACGGGGCCGGAACCGACCTTGTTCTGGTTGATGAGTATATGGAACTGTTAGCTGAGAAGCAAACAGACAGGGGAATGGACCGCTTGATAAGCCAATTTCAACATGCGCAATCAGGTATTGCGAGATTGGAAGCCTTGGATAGTCTAACGGCGGTTTTTGCTGACACACAAAATTGGACACCAACCATTACCAAGGCATTGGGGGATAGTTTTCATGAGGTCAGGGGATTGGCGGTGAGCCGGATTCCTCAGTTGATGTCCAAGGAAGAGGTAGGTTCCGAGATGGAAGAAATGTTGGTAAGGCTGGCTGAAAATGACCCCAACAATGAAGTCCGCTCGTCCGCTATTGCGCTTTTGGGAACCTTAAGCGGCACCAAATATGCGCCTCTTATAGCCCGTATGATTGAAGCTCCTTCCTATGTGGTAGCCGGCGGGGCATTGACGGCCTTGATGGATATGGAAGGGGAGGAAGTCAAAAAGAGGGAAATTTACGAACGTTTCAAGGGGGAAAAGAACATCCGGATGGTAGTTCCACTGGCGGATTACCTTACACAAGTCCAGGACAGTACCCAGTCGACTTGGTTCAACGAAAAGCTAGGACTGCTGACGGGGGAATCCTTATATTATTTCATTGGGTATTATGGGGACTATTTTGCCTCAATTGCCGGGACGGACAAAAAAGAGGCCATTGAAAGGTTAATGGCATTAGCAGAAGATCATCCGGCAAATTATGTCCGTTTGACTGCTTTTCAATCCATCTTCGGGTTTATTGATGAGGGGGATATTCTGGAACGGGTAATCAAAATCAATCAAAACGAATCCGATGAGTTGGTAAAGAGCTATCAGGAGTTTTTTCTGGAGCCTTACCTCGAGGAAAATTAAGCGTCTGATTGTTAAAACAGTACTGAATTACTGGATTAAAATCCAATATTTTTTTTTGGTTTGTTTTGAATGTTAGAGAAAAGGGTATAATTTTGCCATCCGTTAAGATAAGCAAGAAAGTTATTTAGCGGAAATTTGTTGGGGGAATACCAAAGCGGCCAACTGGGACGGACTGTAAATCCGTTGACTTATGTCTTCACAGGTTCGAATCCTGTTTCCCCCACCAGTTAGATATTTCTTAATGAGATATTTAACCTTAGGTAGTTTATTCTAGAAAATTAGTATAGATTTGCCTTTCGATTTTACCAAGCCTGTTGTTCAAATCGGGCAACAACACATTAAAAGCGGGAGTAGCTCAGTTGGTAGAGCGGCAGCCTTCCAAGCTGCAGGTCGCGGGTTCGAGCCTCGTCTCCCGCTCTATGCTTTTAGGGGCATATTACGAATGTTAATAGCCGACGTAGCTCAGGGGTAGAGTGCTTCCTTGGTAAGGAAGAGGTCACGGGTTCAAATCCCGTCGTTGGCTCGATACATTGATTTAAAACAAACGAAATTTTATCATTAACTAAACAAAGGATTTTCACGCATGGCAAAAGCAACCTTTGACCGATCCAAACCACACGTTAATATAGGTACGATTGGTCACGTCGATCATGGAAAGACTACTTTGACTGCTGCCATTACTACGGTATTGGCAAGGAAGGGTCTTTCTGAATTAAGAGACTTCGCTTCTATCGACAACGCTCCGGAAGAAAAAGAAAGAGGTATTACAATTAACACCTCACACGTAGAGTATTCTACTGAAAAAAGACACTACGCACACGTTGACTGTCCAGGTCACGCTGATTATGTAAAAAACATGGTTACGGGTGCCGCCCAGATGGACGGTGCTATCTTGGTAGTTGCGGCGACTGATGGACCAATGCCTCAGACTAGAGAGCACATTCTGTTAGCCCGTCAGGTGGGTGTTCCTGCATTGGTGGTCTTCATGAACAAAGTCGATTTGGTCGATGATCCAGAATTGCTTGAGCTTGTTGAGATGGAAGTAAGAGAATTACTTTCTTTCTATGAGTTTGACGGAGACAATATTCCTGTTATTGCAGGTTCTGCTCTTGGAGCACTTAACGGTGAAGAAAAGTGGGAATCTACTGTAATGGAATTGATGAACGCTGTAGATGAGCATATCCCACTTCCAGAAAGAGCAATTGACAAAGATTTCTTGATGCCTGTAGAAGACGTCTTCTCCATCACTGGACGAGGTACTGTTGCTACTGGTAGAATCGAAAGAGGTGTAGTCAATTCCGGTGAAGCAGTAGATATCATCGGTATGGGTGCGGAAGGATTGAAATCTACCGTTACAGGTGTGGAGATGTTCCGTAAGATTTTGGATAGAGGTGAAGCTGGTGACAACGTAGGTTTGTTGCTTCGAGGCATCGAGAAATCCCAAATCAGAAGGGGTATGATTATCTGTAAGCCAAATTCTGTGAAACCACACGCTCACTTCAAAGCTGAAGTGTACGTTCTTTCGAAAGAAGAAGGTGGTCGGCATACGCCTTTTTTCAACAGATACCGTCCTCAGTTCTACCTAAGAACAACAGACGTAACTGGTGAGATCACGCTTCCTGAAAATGTGGAGATGGTTATGCCAGGTGACAACGTTACAATCGAAGTGAATTTGTTGAGTACAGTTGCTCTAGAGAAGGGACTACGATTTGCTATCCGTGAGGGTGGTAGGACAGTAGGTGCCGGTCAGGTGACTGAGATCTTGGACTAATCACATTCCAGATATAGATTTACAAATGCGATTCTGAAATTTTCGGAATCGCATTTGTTTCTTATGACAATATTACCTAATTTTGCGTTCCGTAAAAGAATGGGTATACTACGGGCGTAGTTCAATGGCAGAATAGCGGTCTCCAAAACCGTTGATGGGAGTTCGAATCTCTCCGCCCGTGCATCACCGTAAAATCAAACGAAGTACTTCATGCGTTTTTACCAATGAATTAGACAGAGTTGGGAAAAGATAAAAACGGGCGTAGGGAGTACACATAAAATTAAGGCTGCATGAATGTAAAGAATTTTGTAGTAGAATCCATCGATGAGATGAGGAACAAGGTCACATGGCCTAAATATGCTTCACTTCAAAACAGTGCGGTATTGGTACTTGTTGCGTCGTTGATTTTCGCCTTGGTAATAGGGCTTATAGATCTTTCGTTCGAAAGTCTTATGAAGTGGTTTTATGATTTATTTTAATTGAATCTAAATTACATAATGGCTGATCACAAATGGTATGTGCTTAGAGTTGTTGCTGGGCAGGAGAAAAAGGCTAAAACCTATTTAGACAACGAAGTTGCTAGGCAGAAACTTGAGGAATACATTCCTGAAGTTTTGATACCCTCTGAGAAAATATACGAGATGCGCAATGGTAAGAAACGGGTTCGGGAGAGAAATTTCTTTCCGGGCTATGTTTTGGTTCATGCGGATCTCAGCCATGGAGAGGCCAATCATGTAATTACGAGTATTCCGGGAGTTATCGGTTTTTTAGGGTCAAACCAAGGGGGGGCTTCCAAAACCCCCGAGCCATTACGTCAGTCGGAAATCAACCGGATCTTAGGTCGGGTTGAGGAGATTGATGAGTTTGCGGAAAAACTGGATACACCATTTATAGTTGGAGAGACCGTTAAAGTAATGGACGGTCCTTTCAGTGGTTTCTCAGGGATGATAGAGGAGGTATTTGAAGACAAGAAAAAACTTAATGTTATGGTTAAGATTTTCGGTCGAAATACCCCGGTAGAATTAAACTTTATACAAGTAGAAAAACAAGACTAGGAAATGGCTAAGGAAATCACTGGTTATGTGAAATTACAGGTGAAAGGTGGCCAGGCTAATCCTTCTCCTCCGGTAGGACCTGCCCTTGGTTCCAAGGGTTTGAACATCATGGAGTTCTGTAAGCAGTACAATGCTAGAACTCAGGATAGAATGGGCCAAGTACTTCCTGTGCTTATCACGGTTTATTCGGATAAGTCTTTTGATTTTGTGGTTAAAACTCCTCCCGCAGCGAACATGTTGTTGGAAGCAGCCAAGATCAAAAGTGGTTCAGCAGAACCTAACAGAAAGAAAGTAGGCTCCGTATCCTGGGATCAGGTAAAGGAAATTGCAGTCGTGAAGATGCCTGACTTAAATGCTTTTGAAGTGGAGTCTGCCATGAAAATGGTTGCAGGCACCGCAAGAAGCATGGGAATTACAGTTTCGGGAACAGCTCCTTGGGAGGATTAAATAAAGAAAAATGGCTAAGTTAACAAAAAAACAAAAAGAAGCTCTTTCTAAATATGATCCTAGCCAAACCTATTCTCTGGCTGAGGCTTCTACCATTGTGAAAGACATCACTAACGTAAAGTTTGATGCTTCTGTAGATCTTGACATCCGTCTGGGTGTAGATCCGAGGAAAGCTGATCAGATGGTGCGAGGTGTGGTGGCCCTGCCGCATGGTACTGGTAAGGATGTTAAGGTGCTCGTATTGTGCAGCCCTGACAAAGAAGCCGAAGCAAAAGAAGCCGGTGCCGACCACGTAGGTTTGGACGATTATATCGCCAAAATTGAAGGTGGCTGGACAGACATAGACGTGATTATCACCACGCCCAATGTGATGGCTAAAGTAGGTAGACTGGGTAGGGTTTTGGGACCAAGAGGCTTGATGCCGAATCCCAAATCAGGTACAGTTACACTGGATGTGGGTAAAGCTGTAAAGGACGTAAAAGCAGGTAAAATTGACTTCAAAGTAGATAAATTCGGTATCCTTCATGCGAGCGTTGGAAAAGTGTCTTTCTCTCCGGAGAAAATACAGGAAAACGCACTTGAACTGATCAATACCGTTTCGAAAATGAAGCCTTCTGCATCGAAAGGTACGTACTTTAGAAGCATTCATATCTCCAGTACCATGTCGCCTGGGATCATTATTGACAAAGGAAGTATTCAAGGTATATAATCATGACGAGAGAAGAAAAAAAATCCATCATTGACGAACTTACCGAGAAATTTAAAGTAACCCCGCATTTTTATGTGACTAACGCGTCGGGGTTTTCAGTTGCTCAGGTAAATGCTTTCAGAAAGACTTGTTTTGAAAAAGGACTCGAATATAAAGTGTACAAAAACACGCTGATCAAAAAAGCGTTGGAAAGTATGGACACCGATTACGAGAAATTTAACGAAACAGCCTTGAAAGGATTCTCCGGCATTCTTTTTTCTAAAGAAGCTGGAAATCTTCCTGCGAAGGTGTTGTTGGAGTTCCGAAAGAAAATGGGCAAGAAGGAAACTCGTCCCGTATTCAAAGGTGCTTCAATAGATGGGGACTTATTTCTGGGAGAACAAAACCTGGAATTACTGTCCAACCTAAAATCCAAAGAGGAATTACTTGGAGAAGTTATCGGGTTGCTTCAATCTCCTGCCAAAAATGTGGTTTCTGCCCTGCAAAGTGGCAAACATATTCTGGCTGGTTTGGTTAAAACCCTCTCCGAGAAGGAATCTTAATACATTAAATCAATCAAGTTAAAAATCAATCAATTTAAATATTTTATACAATGGCAGATCTTAAAGCATTCGCTGAACAGTTAGTTAACTTAACTGTAAAAGAGGTAAATGAGTTAGCCGCAATTTTGAAAGACGAGTATGGTATCGAACCCGCTGCTGCTGCTGCTACTGTTGTAGCCGGTGGTGGAGGAGGAGAAGCCGCTGCTGAGGAAGAAAAAACTTCCTTCGACGTAATCTTGAAAGCTGCTGGTGGACAAAAATTAGCGGTGGTTAAACTTGTTAAGGAATTAACTGGTCTTGGCCTTAAAGAAGCTAAAGAAGTTGTAGACAACGCTCCTAAGGCGATCAAAGAAGGTATCAGCAAGGATGAAGCTGACGCTCTTAAGAAGCAACTTGAGGAAGCTGGTGCTGAAGTAGAATTGAAATAATTTGAAAAACCTGTCCTCCTAGGCATAGGTTATTCTTAGTAGACCTGACTTTTAAGTCAGGTCTTTTCCTGTTTATAGACAATAAAAAACTTGCATTATTCCAAGTGCATATTGTTCTTATTTAATAATTACTATCACTATAAATATATACTGCCTTGGCTATCCAGAATCAAACCGAAAGGAAAAGTTTCTCATCTATAAAGGTAGTCAAAGACTATCCAGATTTTCTCGATATTCAGCTGCAATCCTTCAAAGATTTTTTTCAGCTTGATACTCCCGCAGAAAAGAGAAGGCAGGATGGTCTTTTCAAAGTGTTTTCTGAAAATTTTCCCATCAGTGACTCTCGGGAAAATTTTACCCTAGAATTCATTGACTATGCCGTAGATCCTCCCAAGTATAATGTTTCCGAATGTATCGACCGGGGACTTACCTATTCTGTCCCTTTGAAAGCAAAACTTCGGTTGTTGTGTTCAGATGAAGACAATGAGGATTTCGAAACCATCGAACAGGAAGTGTTTTTGGGAAATCTCCCCTACATGACCGAAAAGGGCTCCTTTGTAATCAATGGTGCCGAGAGAGTTATCGTTTCCCAGCTGCACCGCTCTCCAGGTGTGTTCTTTGCGCAAAGTAAGCATACAAACGGGACAAAATTATACTCGGCTAGGATCATTCCATTCAAAGGTTCGTGGATTGAATTCGCTACCGACATCAATAATGTGATGTATGCGTACATTGACCGTAAGAAGAAATTTCCAGTAACGACTTTGCTACGGGCGATCGGTTACGGTTCCGATAAGGAGATTCTTGATCTGTTTGGTCTATCAGAGGAAGTGGATGCCAATAAATCCAATTTGAAAAAGGTAATCGGTCGTAAGTTAGCCGCGAGGGTTCTGAGAACTTGGGTGGAGGACTTTGTAGATGAAGATACCGGAGAGGTAGTTTCCATAGACAGGAATGAAGTGCTGCTTGAGCGCGATTCTATTCTGACCGACGAGGATATAGATCTGATTTTGGATTCTTCTACCAAAAGCATCATTCTCCACCGGGAGGATGTGAACGTGGCAGATTACTCCATTATATATAACACGTTACAAAAAGATAACTCCAACTCTGAAAAAGAGGCGGTAGAGGTTATTTACCGACAGCTTAGAAATACAGAGGCTCCGGATGAAGCGACTGCCAGGGAAGTTATTCACGGGTTGTTTTTCTCCGACAAGCGTTATGATTTGGGAGAAGTTGGTAGGTACAGAATAAACAAAAAATTGGGTCTGAGCATAGATCCTGATAAAATCGTCCTTACTACACAGGATATCATATCCATTGTGAAGTATCTGATTGGGCTTATCAACTCCAAAGCTGTAGTCGATGATATTGACCACTTAAGCAATAGGAGGGTTAGGACAGTTGGAGAACAATTGTATAGCCAGTTTGGGGTAGGTCTTGCCCGGATGGCCCGTACTATTCGTGAGAGAATGAACGTAAGGGACAACGAGGATTTTAAACCCGTCGACTTGATCAACGCCAGAACATTGTCTTCCGTGATCAATTCCTTCTTTGGTACCAACCAGCTTTCACAGTTTATGGACCAAACCAATCCGCTGGCCGAACTGACGCATAAGCGTAGGCTTTCTGCTTTGGGTCCGGGTGGACTATCCAGAGAGCGCGCAGGTTTTGAAGTAAGGGACGTTCACTATACCCACTACGGAAGGCTTTGTACCATTGAAACGCCGGAAGGACCGAATATTGGATTGATTTCCTCGCTATGTGTGCACGCCAAAGTGAATAGCATGGGCTTCTTGGAGACACCTTATCGAAAAGTAGCTGACGGCAAGGTTAGCATGGTCAGTGAAGATATTGTGTTCCTAACTGCCGAGGAGGAAGATGATAATAACATTGCGCAAGCAAATGCACCCTTGGATGATAAAGGTAAATTTATCAACGACAAGGTAAAGGCAAGATTTGAAGGTGACTTCCCCGTGTTGGATCCTTCTGAAATCACCTTTATGGATGTTGCGCCAAATCAAATTGTTTCGGTGGCAGCTTCATTGATTCCTTTCTTGGAACACGATGATGCCAACCGGGCTTTGATGGGTTCCAACATGCAGCGTCAGGCAGTTCCTTTGCTGAAAGCCGAGGCACCTATTGTAGGTACCGGTTTGGAAGGCAAGGCGGCAATTGACTCCAGGTCATTGATTCGCGCAGAGGCAGATGGGGTGATCGATTATGTTGATGCTAAGAAAATAGTCCTTAAGTATGATCTTACGGAAGAGGATTTACTTGTCAATTTCAGCGATGAGTACAAGACGTATTTACTGACAAAATTCCGTAGAACCAACCAAGATACTACGATCAACCTGACTCCATTGGTTCTTAAAGGCCAACGGGTTACTAAGGGACAGGTCTTGGTGGAGGGTTATTCTACCAATAATGGGGAACTTGCGTTGGGTAAAAACTTGCTAGTGGCATACATGCCTTGGCAGGGATACAACTTCGAGGATGCGATCGTCATCTCCGAGCGGGTTGTCCGTGAAGATGTCTTCACATCTATACACATTGAGGAATTTCAGCTGGAAGTTAGAGATACCAAACGTGGAGAAGAAGAACTTACGTCGGAAATTCCAAACGTATCGGAAGAGGCAGTTAAGAATTTGGATGAAAACGGTATAATCCGTGTAGGTGCTGAACTGAAGGAAGGGGATATCATTATTGGTAAAATCACCCCTAAAGGTGAAACTGACCCAACCCCAGAGGAAAAGCTACTTCGTGCGATTTTTGGAGATAAAGCGGGTGATGTGAAGGATGCTTCATTGAAAGCTTCTCCCTCTCTCAACGGAGTGGTAATCGAAACCAAACTCTTCTCCAGACCTAAAAAGGATAAAGATCTCCGAGTAAAAGCAAAAGCTGAGGTTGAAAAACTGAAGCAGAAGTACGGCAAGGATCTTTTGGTAGTTAGAGCAAGAATGATCCAAAAGTTGGTTGTATTGCTGGACGGAAAAGTTTCCAATGGTGTAAGGCATAAATTTGGGGATGAAATCATCACTAAAGGAATGAAATTCAACCACCAGAACATTGAGAACAATCTCTTTCCGGCGAAGAACCCATATAGGGATGAGAGTAACTACAACGTAGCAGAGGAAGCCAATCTGATTTCAGATATCATCTTAGATGACTGGACAGACGATGCACACACCAACTCGTTGGTACAGCAATTGGTGAAGAACTATACCAATACCAGAAATGAAATTTCCGGTATCTTCAAGAGGGATAAATTCACCCTCGAAGTAGGTGACGAACTTCCTGCGGGGATTGTTCAACTTGCAAAAGTGTACGTGGCTAAGAAACGTAAGCTGAAGGTAGGGGATAAGATGGCTGGACGCCATGGTAACAAGGGTATCGTTGCCAGAATTGTCCGGGATGAAGACATGCCATTCTTGGAAGACGGCACACCTATGGATATTGTATTGAATCCGTTGGGCGTACCATCCAGGATGAACATTGGACAGATCTTCGAAACGGTCCTTGCGTGGGCCGGTATGCGGTTAGGTAAGAAATATGCGACACCTATCTTTGATGGGGCGACCACTGAAGAGGTGGCTGCTGAACTGACGAAAGCAGATTTGCCAAGTTTCGGTCGAACGTACCTTTATGATGGTCTTAGCGGCAAAATGTTTGATCAGGCAGTCACTGTGGGGATATCCTACATGCTGAAATTGGGGCACTTGGTGGATGACAAGATGCATGCTAGGTCTATTGGACCTTACTCACTGATTACGCAGCAGCCTTTGGGCGGTAAAGCGCAGTTTGGAGGTCAGCGATTTGGAGAAATGGAAGTTTGGGCACTTGAAGCATTTGGTGCTTCGCACGTGCTTCAAGAGATTCTTACCGTGAAGTCAGATGATGTAATTGGCAGGGCCAAGGCGTATGAAGCCATCGTTAAAGGGGAAAACCTTCCGAAACCTAACATTCCGGAATCCTTTAATGTATTGGTACACGAATTACGTGGTCTTGCATTGGAAATTACTCTTGACTAAATAAGAAAATATTGGGCCGAAAGGCCCTCAAACTACTCACAAAAATTACTATGGCGTTCAGAAAAAATAAAAAACTAAACAACGACTTTTCTCGGGTCACCATTAGTTTAGCTTCTCCAGAGTCCATTTTGGACAGTTCTCATGGTGAAGTGACGCAGCCGGAAACAATCAACTACAGAACTTATAAGCCTGAAATGGGCGGTTTGTTCTGTGAGCGGATTTTCGGTCCGGTGAAGGACTGGGAATGTCATTGTGGTAAATATAAGCGCATTAGGTATAAAGGAATCATTTGTGACCGATGTGGGGTGGAAGTTACCGAAAAGAAAGTGCGAAGGGAGCGAATGGGCCATATTGAATTGGTCGTTCCTGTGGCGCATATTTGGTACTTCAAATCCCTTCCTAACAAAATAGGGTACCTCCTAGGGTTGCCTACCAAAAAACTGGATCAGATCGTTTATTATGAGCGATATGTTGTCGTCCAGGCCGGAGTCAAAGGGGAAGACGGGTTACAGTACCTGGACTTTTTGACTGAGGATGAGTATTTGGATATCATGGACAAGCTGCCCAAAGAGAACCAAATGCTTGATGATAATGACCCTACCAAATTTATCGCAAAAATGGGTGCCGAGGCACTTGAAATGTTGCTTGCAAGACTTGATTTGGATGATCTGTCTTATAGCTTAAGGCACCAGGCAGCTACCGATACGTCACAACAGCGTAAAGCAGAAGCTTTAAAGCGATTGAAAGTGGTAGAAGCGTTCCGTGACGCCCGTACCCGTATTGAAAACCGTCCCGAATGGATGGTCGTACGTATGGTGCCGGTCATCCCACCGGAATTAAGGCCATTGGTACCTTTGGACGGCGGTCGTTTTGCGACTTCTGATTTGAATGACCTCTACAGAAGGGTTATCATCCGAAATAACCGTTTGAAGAGACTAATAGATATCAAGGCTCCTGAAGTAATCCTCCGAAATGAAAAGCGGATGTTGCAGGAGGCTGTTGATTCTCTTTTTGACAATTCCAGAAAGGTAAATGCCGTACGTTCCGATGGAAATAGGGCATTGAAATCCTTATCGGATATGTTGAAAGGTAAGCAGGGACGTTTCCGTCAAAACTTGCTTGGTAAGCGGGTCGATTATTCAGGACGTTCAGTGATCGTGGTGGGGCCGGAATTAAAGCTCCACGAATGCGGACTTCCAAAAAATATGGCGGCGGAGCTCTTCAAACCTTTCATAATCCGAAAGTTGATAGAGAGAGGAATTGTCAAGACAGTAAAATCAGCCAAAAAGATAGTAGACAGAAAAGATCCTGTGGTATGGGATATCTTGGAAAATGTCCTTAAAGGACACCCGGTATTACTTAACCGTGCTCCAACACTTCACAGGTTGGGTATCCAAGCCTTTCAGCCCAAACTGATAGAAGGTAAGGCGATTCAGCTTCATCCGTTGGTATGTACTGCTTTTAACGCTGACTTTGACGGTGATCAGATGGCGGTTCACGTTCCTTTGGGTCATGAGGCCATACTGGAAGCAGGTACACTGATGCTTTCCTCACACAACATCCTAAACCCTGCCAACGGGGCACCAATCACGGTGCCTTCTCAAGACATGGTATTGGGCTTGTACTACGTGACCAAAGGGAAGCGATCTACCGAAGGTGAGATAGTGGCCGGAGAAGGGATGACTTTCTATGGTGAGGAAGAAGTTATCATCGCCCTTAACGAGGAGACAATCTCCCAACATGCCTTCATTAATTGCAAGGTGAGTGTTAGGGATGAAAACGGTGAACTTTCCGATAAAATTATTGAAACGGTAGCTGGAAGATTGATATTCAACCAGTTTGTGCCGCATGAGGTAGGATTTGTCAACGAATTATTGACTAAGAAGAAACTGCAGCAGATTATTGCTGAGGTTGTTAAGATATGTGGTATAGCACGTTCAGCCCAATTCTTGGATGATATCAAGCATCTGGGATTCCAAATGGCCTACAAAGGAGGTCTTTCCATGGGACTGGATGACGTAATTATTCCATTGGAAAAAGAACCACTGATCGACAAGGCTAAAGCCGAAGTAGACCAGGTTTGGAACAACTATCTGATGGGATTGATCACAGATAACGAACGATACAACCAAGTCATTGACATCTGGACTCGTACCAACTCCAACCTGACCAACATCTTGATGAAACAGATGGAGGAAGATAATCAGGGATTCAACGCCATCTACATGATGATGCACTCTGGAGCCAGGGGTTCTAGAGAGCAAATCAGACAGTTGGGGGGAATGAGAGGATTGATGGCTAAGCCACAGAAAAACCTTCAAGGTTCTGTGGGTGAGATCATTGAAAACCCGATTTTATCTAACTTTAAAGAAGGTTTGGATGTGTTGGAATACTTTATTTCTACACACGGTGCAAGAAAGGGATTGGCAGATACAGCGCTTAAAACGGCTGATGCTGGTTATTTGACCCGTAGACTTGTGGATGTGGCGCAGGATATGATCATTTCAGAGGAGGATTGCGGAACCTTGCGGGGTCTCGTGGTTCAAGCACTGAAAGACAATGATGAAATCGTTGAGCCTTTATCTGAGCGGGTTCTCGGAAGGATTGCCGTCCATGATGTAGTTGACCCCATTTCAGATGAAATTATCATCGTGTCCGGTGAAGAAATTTCGGATGATGTGGCCAAGCGAATAGATGAATCAGCTGTTGAGGAAATTGAGATCAGGTCCGTGCTTACCTGTGAAACTCGAAGGGGAGTGTGTGCCAAATGTTATGGTAGGAACCTTTCTACGGGTAATATTGTCCAAGTAGGTGAGTCAGTGGGTGTCATTGCGGCACAGTCCATCGGTGAACCTGGTACGCAGTTGACCTTACGTACCTTCCACGTGGGAGGTACAGCTTCCAACATTTCCGTAGAAGCGAGTATCAATGCCAAGTTTGAAGGTATTGTTGAATTTGAAGAGGAATTACGTTGGATCAACACAACCAACAAAGATGGGGAAGATGTCTCTATCGTGATGGGACGATCCGGTGAGATTAAGATCAATGATACCAAGTCCGGTAAAGTCCTTGTCTCTAATCACGTTCCTTATGGTGCCGTGTTGAACGTCAAAGACGGACAAAAAATAGCGAAAGGCGATTCTTTATGTACTTGGGATCCATACAATGCCGTGATTCTTTCGGAATTTGACGGTGTTGTTGAATTCGACTCCATCCTTGAAGGCATTACTTACAAGGAAGTGGCGGATGATCAGACTGGTTACAGGGAAAAAGTAATTATCGAAACTAAGGATAAGACTAAGAACCCAGCCGTGATGATCAATTACGGAGATGAATCCAAGTCTTATAACATACCAGTAGGCGCTCACCTTTCTGTAGAAGAAGGTGATAAGGTGAAGTCAGGCCAAATCTTGGTTAAGATTCCTCGATCTGTAGGTAAGACAAGGGATATTACCGGCGGTTTGCCACGGGTAACGGAATTGTTTGAGGCCAGAAACCCATCCAACCCGGCTGTGGTATCTGAGATTGATGGGGTGGTAAGTTACGGTGGTATCAAGCGGGGGAACCGGGAGATATTTATCGAGTCCAAGGATGGTGTGAAGAAGCGATACATGGTGTCTCTTTCCAAGCATATCCTGGTACAGGAAAATGACTTTATCCGCGCGGGTGAGCCGTTGTCAGATGGTGCCATTACTCCAAATGACATCCTATCTATCAAAGGTCCTACAGCTGTGCAGGAATACCTTGTAAATGAAATACAGGAAGTTTACAGACTTCAGGGTGTGAAAATAAATGACAAGCATATCGAAGTGATTGTGAGTCAGATGATGCAAAAAGTGGAAATTCTGGATGCTGGTGATACCGGATTTCTTCAAAACCAGATTGTCAATAAGTGGGCTTTCCGTGAGGAAAACGACATCATCCTTGACAAGAAGGTAGTGATGGAAGCAGGGGATTCTTCTACGCTGAAGCCAGGGATGATCATAAGCTCGCGTAGGTTGAGAGATGAGAATTCCAGCCTTAAGCGAAAAGATCTGAAGATCGTACAGGTAAGGGATGCGCAAGCAGCGGTTTCTCAGCCGACATTGCAGGGAATTACTGCATCTTCCTTGGGTACGGAGAGCTTTATTTCCGCCGCTTCCTTCCAGGAGACTACCAAGGTCTTGAGTGAAGCAGCTATCCGGGGTAAGCGTGACGAATTGTTGGGACTGAAGGAAAATGTTATCGTGGGCCACTTGATACCAGCAGGTACCGGTCAGCGTAGATTTAAAAACATGATCATCGGCTCCAAGGAAGAGTACGAACGCCTTACAGGCGCGGAGAAAGAAAAATCTTCAAGAAAGACAAAGGAAACAGTAAAGTAATTTATCGGAATTGTTAGATAAAAAGGGTCTGTCGCGTGCAGACCCTTTTTTATAAAGCGTGAGAAATCATGGAAGAAGACAACAAAGAAAAGAATAAAGGGCAACAAATTAACGTGGAACTATCCGATGATGTAGCTGAGGGAGTTTACTCCAACTTGGCAATGATCGCACATTCCCAGTCGGAGTTTGTGGTTGATTTTATCCGGCTCATGCCGGGTGTTCCAAAGGCGAAAGTCAAGGCGCGGATCATCATTACTCCTGATCACGCCAAAAGGTTGTTGGCCGCCTTGAAGGATAATATTGAGAAATACGAACAAAGTTTCGGAAAAATTGAACACGGTCAGGGCACACCCCAATTTCCGCTGAATTTCGGGGGCACTTTGGGAGAGGCTTAACGAAAATATAACTCCTTAATTTTGTTTGTTTTATTGATTTGTTTACCTTTGCAGTCCAAAAAATAAAAGTTTAAAGCTGAAAATTAATTTTATCTATTAATGCCTACTATACAACAGTTAGTAAGAAAAGGTAGAAATACCCTCGAGACAAAGTCCAAATCACGGGCTTTGGACGCCTGTCCGCAGCGCAGAGGGGTGTGTACCAGAGTGTACACAACTACCCCTAAGAAGCCTAACTCAGCGATGAGGAAAGTAGCTCGAGTAAGGTTAACCAACGGAAAAGAGGTCAATGCCTATATTCCAGGTGAAGGACACAATCTTCAGGAGCACTCTATTGTGCTTATCCGAGGAGGAAGAGTAAAAGATCTTCCGGGTGTAAGGTACCACATCATCCGTGGTGCGTTGGATACCGCAGGGGTAAAAGACAGAAAACAAGGCAGGTCCAAATATGGCGCAAAGCGTCCTAAGGCAGGCAAAGGAGCAGCTGCTCCTGCAAAGAAGAAATAATATATTATAAAGTATAGTAACATGAGAAAAGCAAAACCTAAAAAGAGGTATATTCTTCCTGATCCAAAGTTCAATGATACGTTGGTAACCAGGTTTGTAAACTGCCTGATGGTAGATGGGAAGAAAAGTATTGCTTACAGAATTTTCTACGATGCGGTAGCAAAGGTAGAGGACAAAGTAGGTGAGAATGGTCTTGAGGTTTGGAAAAAAGCACTTAACAATATCACTCCAGCTGTAGAAGTAAAGAGTCGTAGAGTTGGTGGAGCCACTTTCCAGGTACCAATGGAAGTTAGACCGGAAAGAAAAGTTTCCTTGGGTATCAAGTGGATGATTACGTTTGCAAGAAAGAGGGGAGAGAAAACCATGATGGACAGACTTGCAGGAGAAATCATCGCAGGAGCCAAAGGCGAAGGTGCTGCGGTCAAGAAAAAAGACGACACCCATAGAATGGCAGAAGCCAATAAAGCATTCTCTCATTTTAGATTTTAATAGATAATGGCAAGAGACTTAAAATTTACCAGAAACATTGGTATTGCAGCGCATATTGATGCCGGAAAGACGACAACGACGGAAAGGATCCTTTTTTATTCAGGGGTAAGCCATAAAATCGGAGAAGTTCATGACGGCGCTGCGACTATGGACTGGATGGAGCAGGAGCAGGAGAGGGGTATTACCATTACTTCCGCTGCAACTACTGTTTTTTGGAATTACAGAGATAACAAATATCAGATCAACATCATTGATACCCCAGGCCACGTGGATTTTACAGTGGAAGTTAACCGATCACTCCGTGTACTTGACGGATTGGTTTTTCTTTTTAGTGCGGTTGACGGTGTGGAACCTCAGTCGGAGACGAACTGGAGGCTTGCCGATAATTATAAGGTAGCCCGTATTGGTTTTGTCAACAAAATGGACCGTTCAGGTGCCGATTTTTTAGGGGTATGTAAGCAAGTAAAGGAAATGTTGGGCAGTCATGCTGTTCCATTGCAGCTTCCTATTGGTGCCGAAGATAAATTTAGGGGAGTGGTTGACTTGATCAACAACCGGGCAATCATTTGGAATGAGGACGATTTCGGGATGACCTTCCAGGAAATTCCGATTCCTGAGGATATGGAAGAGGAAGTTGCGGAATACAGGGAGCATCTTTTGGAGGCCGTCGCTGACTACGATGAGTCCTTGATGGAGAAGTTTTTCGAAGATCCGGATTCCATTACAGAAGCGGAGATCCTAGCTGCTTTGCGACAAGCTACCATAGATCTTAAAATCGTTCCTATGGTTTGTGGGTCATCTTTCAAGAACAAAGGGGTGCAGACGATGCTTGACTTGGTGATGGAACTGTTGCCATCTCCCATGGACAAGGACGATATTACTGCGCACGGAGTCGATTCAGAAGAAGAAGTCGTTATTAGACCAAATGAAAGTGAGCCTTTTGTAGGTCTTGCATTCAAAATTGCCACCGATCCATTCGTTGGAAGGCTATGCTTTGTCAGGGCATATTCAGGCGTTTTGGAATCAGGTTCTTACATTCACAATACCCGTTCTGGAAACAAGGAGAGGATCTCCCGTGTATTCCAGATGCATGCCAACAAACAGAATCAAATCGACAGCTTACGGGCTGGAGATATTGGAGCCGTAGTAGGTTTTAAGGATATTAAGACAGGAGATACCCTTTGCGATGAAAAGCGTAAAGTTGTGTTGGAATCGATGGTCTTCCCTGAGCCAGTTATCGGATACGCAATTGAGCCTAAAAAGCAGGCAGATGTCGACAAGCTGGGAATGGCTATTTCCAAATTGGTGGAAGAAGATCCTACGCTTCAGGTTAATACCGACCACGAAACAGGTCAGACTATCCTTAGAGGAATGGGTGAATTACACTTGGAGATCATTATCGACAGACTCAGAAGAGAATTTAAGGTAGAGATCAACCAAGGTGCTCCACAAGTTGCTTACAAAGAAGCACTTTTTGCTTCTACGGAGCATAAGGAAGTTTATAAGAAACAAACTGGTGGTAAAGGTAAATTTGCAGACATATCATTTGAATTAGGGCCAAAACCTGCGGATCCTGAAACTAACGAAATCAAGCCTGGATTGGAATTTGTGAACGGCATCGTCGGTGGTATTATTCCAAAGGAATTTATCCCTTCTATCCAAAAAGGATTTAACGAGTCCATGAAAAACGGACCTTTGGCTGGATATCCTATTGAGTCAATGAAAGTACGATTATTCCACGGTTCGTTCCACGATGTCGATTCCGATGCACTTTCTTTTGAACTTGCCGCCCGGATTGGTTTCAAAGAAGCAGCCAGAAAATGCAAGCCACAATTGTTGGAGCCAATCATGGCTGTCGAGGTTTTGACGCCTGAAGAATATACAGGTCCTATCACAGGCGACTTGAATAGAAGAAGGGGATTGATGAAGGGTATGGATACCCGAGGAACATCTACGGTAATCAAGTCTAACGTTCCTTTATCCGAGCTTTTCGGGTATGTAACGGATCTTAGGACGATTTCATCAGGTAGGGCAACTGCTTCGCTGACATTCGACCACTATGAGCCTGTGCCAAACAACATTGCTGAGGGAGTAATTGCCAAGGTTAAAGGAGAAAAGGCCTAAATATTTACAGAAAATGAATCAGAAGATAAGAATAAAACTAAAATCATACGATCACAGCCTGGTGGATAAGTCATCAGAGAAAATCGTTAAAGCTGTAAAATCTACAGGCGCTGTCGTCGTAGGTCCCATCCCACTTCCTACAAAAAAGGAGAAGTTTACGGTGTTGAGATCTCCTCACGTCAATAAGAAATCCCGTGAGCAGTTTCAGCTTTGCACCTACAAGCGTCTGGTGGATATCTATTCAAACAGTTCAAAGACAGTAGATGCGTTGATGAAAATTGAGCTTCCAAGTGGAGTTGATGTTGAAATTAAGGTCTGACCTTCTGCCAATATTCTAATGAAACCTGCGCGACATCGCGCAGGTTTTTTTTGTGAATAGGACTTTCCACATAAAGTGATTAACAGATGGATTTCGGTCTGTTCGTTTCCGCATAGCTGGGATATGTACGGTGATTAAAATGCAAAGAGGTGATATTGCCTGAAAAAGGTTCCTAAAGGCTAAATTAATTACCTAAATAATTGAAAATATTAAAGTTGGGATTTGTAAGGTGAGTATAAATTGCTAACTTTGCAGTCCTTTAAAAAAGCACAGGTGTGTAGATGCCTGTGTTTCATGGTTTATTATACTACAGAAGATGTCTGGAATAATAGGAAGAAAAGTTGGAATGACTAGTATTTTTAGTGCCGATGGACGTAATGTTGCATGCACGTTATTAGAAGCTGGTCCTTGCGTAGTTACGCAAGTAAAAAATGTTGAATCAGACGGGTACAACGCTGTTCAATTGGCATATGGTGAGCGTAAAGAAAAAAATACGCCCAAACCATTGGTTGGCCATTTCAAAAAGGCTGGCACTACGCCAAAGCAGAAGGTTGTTGAATTCAGAGATTTCCGCGTGGAGTTCGAAGGTCAGGTTGATCTTGGAAAGACTGTAATTGCGGATCAGGTATTTGTTGAAGGAGACTTCATCGATGCCATTGGTACCTCTAAGGGTAAAGGATTTCAAGGTGTTGTCAAGCGTCATGGTTTTGGCGGTGTTGGCGGGCAGACTCACGGTCAGCACAACAGAGCAAGACACCCTGGTTCTATCGGTGCCTGTTCATGGCCTTCAAGGGTTTTCAAGGGTATGCGAATGGCCGGAAGAATGGGTGGAGATCGAGTGAAAGTGGTTAACCTGCGGGTGCTCAAAATCTACACCGACAAGAATTTGATTCTTGTCAGTGGATCTGTTCCTGGCCCGAAAAATTCTTTTGTAATTCTAGAGAAGTAAGAAGATGGAATTAGCGATATTAAAACATAACGGTGAGGATACCGGCAGAAAAGTAACTCTTTCAGACGATATTTTCGGCATCAAGCCGAATGACCACGCAATCTATTTGGATGTGAAGCAGTACTTGGCCAACCAACGTCAGGGAACTCACAAGTCCAAGGAAAGAGCAGAAATAGCTGGATCTACCAAGAAAATCAAAAAGCAAAAAGGTACTGGCGGAGCCAGAGCCGGTTCTATCAAATCTCCTGTATTCAGGGGAGGTGGACGTGTATTCGGTCCTAGACCAAGAGACTACTCGTTCAAGTTGAACAAAAAGTTGAAGCAGTTGGCTAGAAAGTCAGCGTTTTCATATAAGGCAATCGATAACAGTGTATTCATTTTGGAAGACCTAACATTCGATGCTCCAAAGACCAAATCCTACATTGACTTGATGGCGAGTCTTTCTCTTAGTGGCAAGAAGACATTGCTTTTGATGCCAGATGTAAACAAAAATGTAGTTTTGTCAAGCAGAAACGTACCAAAAACGAAAGTGATGGTCGTGGAAGATGTAAACACATACGAGCTTTTGAATGCAGACAGCTTAGTTCTTTGTGAAGGCTCAGTTAGTAAGTTAGAAACCCTTTTATCAAAGTAAGAAGATGAACGTATTAAAAAAGCCTTTGATTACAGAGAAGATTTCAGCGATGAATGACCGCGGGGTGTATGGGTTTGTTGTAGAAAAGACAGCCAAGAAGCCTCAGATCAAGAAAGCCGTTGAAGATATGTACGGTGTGAAGGTGGTTGAGGTGCGCACGATGCGCTACGCAGCCAAAAAGAAAACCAGATACACCAAAGCAAAAATAGTATCCGGATACACCAACGCCTTCAAAAAGGCTATCATTCAGGTGGCTGAAGGCGAGATTATAGACTTTTACGGAGAAATTTAATTGAATCATAATCATGGCAGTTAAAAAACTAAAGCCCGTAACTCCCGGTACCAGATTCAGAGTAGCTCCTGCATTTACGGAGATTACCAAGTCAACACCGGAGAAGAGTTTGCTGGCGCCCTTGAAGAAATCAGGCGGTAGAAACAATTCTGGAAAAATGACCAACCGATATCTCGGTGGCGGACATAAAAAAAGATTGAGAGTCCTTGACTTTAAAAGAGACAAAGACGGAGTTCCTGCAGTGGTACATAGTATCGAATATGATCCTAACCGTTCTGCAAGGATAGCGCTTTTGTATTATGTTGATGGTGCAAAAACGTATATCGTGGCTCCTGAAGGCCTCAGTGTTGGTCAGCAAATAATTTCAGGGGAAAGTGTAGCTCCCGAGGTTGGTAACGCAATGGCAATTAACAATATTCCATTGGGTACCATTATCCATAACATTGAGTTGAAGCCTGGTAAGGGTGGAGCAATGGCAAGGAGTGCGGGCACATATGCGCAGATCGTAGCCCGAGAGGGTAAGTATGTTACAGTTAAGCTTCCTTCTGGAGAAATGCGGATGGTATTGGCTACCTGTAAAGCGACTGTCGGTACCGTGTCCAACGGAGATCACATGAACGTGGTGCTTGGTAAGGCGGGAAGAAACAGGTGGCTTGGTAGAAGGCCTCGTACAAGAGGTGTAGCGATGAACCCTGTCGATCACCCTATGGGTGGTGGTGAAGGAAGATCATCTGGAGGTCACCCTCGTTCGAGGAATGGTTTGCTTTCAAAAGGAAAGAAGACCAGGTCTCCAAAGAAATATTCCAATAAACTTATCATTAGCAGAAGATCTAAATAACTATGGCACGTTCATTAAAAAAAGGTCCGTATATAGAACACCATTTGGCCAAAAAAGTGGATACGATGAACGAATCCGGAAAAAAATCGGTGATCAAGACTTGGTCAAGAAGATCGATGATTTCCCCGGATTTTGTAGGCCATACCTTTGCGGTTCATAACGGAAATAAATTTATTCCGGTATTCGTAACTGACAACATGGTAGGTCACAAGTTGGGAGAATTTGCCCCAACCAGAAATTTCAGAGGACACATTGCCAAAAAAGATAAAGGAAAGAGATAATCATGGAAGCAATAGCAAGATTAAACGATGTTCCTACCTCTCCACGGAAAATGCGCCTAGTAGCGGATTTAATCCGAGGCAAAAAAGTTGGTCACGCCTTGAGTCTCCTCAAGTTTTCACCTAACCATGGTGCGATAAAATTGGAAAAGCTCGTGTTGTCCGCAGTGGCAAACTGGCAGGCGAAGAATCCGGATGAAAAACTGGAAGATGCTGATCTCTATGTGAAGACTATCATGGTAGATGGTGGGCGCATGTTGAAAAGACTTAGACCTGCACCACAGGGTAGGGCACACAGAATACGTAAAAGATCAAATCATGTAACCCTTGTCATTGATTCAGTCAGTGATTTAGTTACCGCTGATGTTGTGGAATCAAATGAAAAAGCAAACTAACATATGGGACAGAAAGTAAACCCTATTGGTTTTAGGCTTGGTATCATCAAGGGCTGGGACTCTAATTGGTACGGAGGCAGAGACTTTGCAGATAAACTTTATGAGGATCAGAAAATCCGAAATTACGTGTATGCAAGGATTCCAAAAGGAGGTATCTCCAAAGTAATCATAGAGCGTACGTTAAAGAGAATCACTCTTACCATCCAAACTGCCCGACCGGGCGTTGTCATTGGTAAAGGAGGCTCTGAAGTTGACAAGCTTAAGGAAGAATTGAAGAAATTGACCAACAAGGATGTTCAGATCAATATATTTGAGATCAAACGTCCCGAAATGGATGCTAAGCTAGTGGGTGAGTCTATCGCCCAGCAGTTGGAAGCAAGGATTTCTTTTAGAAGAGCAATGAAGCAGTCCATTGCGGCTACCATGCGGGTAGGCGCAGAGGGTATAAAGGTGAAGTTATCCGGTAGGTTGGGTGGCGCAGAAATGGCGAGATCCGAAATGTATAAGGAAGGAAGAATTCCCCTTCACACCATCAGAGCGGATGTTGACTATGCGATATCAGAGGCCAATACTGTCTACGGAATTATCGGCATCAAGGTATGGATATTCAAAGGTGAAGTATATGGTAAAAGAGACTTGTCTCCAAACCAGGCTTCTGCGGCGGATTCCAAAGCGAACAACGCGCCTGCTGGTAACAGAAGAAGAAGAGAGGGAGGACCGAAAAGAAGAAAGAAGAGTAACTAATTTTCACCCTAATTGACCAATCATGTTACAGCCAAGAAAAACGAAATATAGAAAAATGCATAAGGGGAGAGTGAAGGGTATTGCCCAGCGTGGCCATACACTTTCATTCGGAAACTTCGGCATTAAATCTTTGGAACCGGGATGGATTACATCCCGTCAGATAGAAGCCGCCCGTATTGCGATGACCAGGGCAATGAAGCGAGAGGGTCAGGTTTGGATCAGGATTTTCCCTGACAAGCCGATCACCAAGAAGCCGGCTGAGGTGCGTATGGGTAAAGGTAAAGGAGCTCCTGAATACTGGGTTGCGGTAATTAAGCCAGGAACAATCCTTTTTGAAGCAACCGGAGTGACAATGGAAGTAGCACAAGAGGCGTTAAGATTGGCTCAGCAAAAACTTCCAGTCAGTACAAAATTTGTGGTACGTAGAGAATACGTAGGATAATTATAGCGATGAAGAATACTGAAATCAACGCCCTCACGGAGAGCGAAATTAATGAGCGTATTGTAGCCGAGCAGGAAAATTTGACCAAGTTGAAGTTTGCTCATGCTATTTCTCCCATTGAGAATCCGAACAAGATCAAGGAAGCAAAAAGATTGGTCGCAAGATTGAAAACTTTTTTGCGGGAAAAACAACTGGCTAAATAATATATAATATGGCTACTATAGAAAGAAACCTGCGTAAAGAAAGAATAGGAAAGGTAGTAAGCAACAGTATGGATAAATCCATAACAGTTGCCGTAGAAAGAAAGGTGAAACACCCGATCTATGGCAAATTTGTTGCCAGGACTACCAAATTTATGGCTCATGACGAGACCAATGATTCCAAGCCAGGTGACCTGGTACGGATTAGCGAAACTCGTCCGCTGAGCAAGAGAAAGCGTTGGAGATTAGTAGAAATTATAGAAAGAGCTAAATAATCATGATACAACAAGAATCAAGATTGAGTGTCGCGGATAATTCAGGTGCTAAAGAAGTGCTTGTCATCCGTGTATTGGGCGGAACTGGAAGGAGATATGCTTCCATCGGTGACAAGGTTGTCGTCACTGTTAAGTCGGCTCTTTCATCCAGCAGCATGAAAAAAGGTACCGTTTCTAAAGCGGTTATCGTGAGAACCAAGAAAGAAGTGCGCAGAAAAGACGGATCTTATATCCGTTTTGAGGATAACGCCGCTGTACTTCTAAACAACAACGATGAGCCGAGAGGCACGCGTATATTTGGCCCTGTTGCGAGAGAGCTGCGTGAAAAGCAGTTTATGAAAATTGTATCATTGGCCCCTGAAGTACTTTAAAAATGGAAAAAAAATCAGATAAACAACCCAAGATGCACATCAAATCCGGAGATACCGTATTGGTAATCGCCGGTGATGACAAGGGCAAGAAAGGTAAAGTGCTTTCTGTAAACATCCAAAAAAGAAGAGTAATCGTGGAAGGATTGAACATGGTAACCAAACATGTAAAACCTACCGCAAATTCTCCTCAGGGTGGAATCGAAAAGAAGGAAGCTTCCATACACGCCAGCAACCTAATGTTGGTAGATCCTACAACAGGAGATGCTACTCGAATAGGTAGAAAAGCAGGCGATAATGGTAAATTAGTAAGGTATTCAAAGAAAACCGGGGAGGTAATCAATGGCTAATCCTAGATTAAAAGAAAAATTTGTTTCTGAAATTTCTGCCGGTCTTAAGGAGAAATTTCAATATAAGTCGGTCATGCAGGTCCCTAAGTTGACGAAAATTGTCATCAACAAAGGTATTGGAGCTGCTGTAGCCGACAAGAAGCTAGTGGACCAAGGAGTAGAAGAGCTTTCGCTCATTTCCGGTCAGCGTGCAGTTGCTACCAAAGCAAAAAATTCCATCTCCAACTTTAAACTTAGAGAAGGAATGCCAATTGGAGCCAAGGTCACCCTTCGGGGAAACCGGATGTTTGAATTTTTGGACAGGTTGGTAACTATCGCATTACCAAGGGTTCGTGATTTTAAAGGTATTTCAGACAAAGGATTTGACGGAAGAGGCAACTATACACTAGGTGTCACGGAGCAGATCATTTTCCCTGAAATCAGCATTGAAAAAGTCAACCGGATCTCCGGAATGGATATCACGCTGGTGACGACTGCGGAAACAGATGAAGAGGCTTTGGCTTTGCTTAAAGCATTGGGAATGCCATTCATAAACAACAATAAAGAAATCTAATCATGGCAAAAGAGTCGATCAAAGCTCGAGAGAGAAAAAGAGAACGCCTGGTAGCCAAATACGCTAAAAAAAGAGCAGACTTAAAGGCAGCCGGTGATTTTGAAGCGCTAGACAAACTACCTAAAAATGCATCGCCAGTAAGGTTACACAACCGATGCAAACTTACCGGACGTCCTAAAGGATATATGAGAAAGTTTGGCATAAACAGGGTAACTTTCAGGGAAATGGCCTCTGCGGGCAAGATACCTGGTATCACTAAATCGAGCTGGTAAAAATCAGACAAATGTTTTTATTCTTAGAATCATTGTGTAACTTTGCACGCCCATTGGGAGCGTGTAGTTAGACTATATTATAAATATGACTGATCCAATAGCTGATTATCTGACCAGGTTGAGAAACGCCATCAAGGCTTCTCACCGGATTGTGGAGATCCCTGCTTCCAATGTGAAGAAGGAGATGACCAAAGTGCTCTTTGACAAGGGGTATATTCAAAACTATAAATTTGATGAAAATGGTCCTCAGGGATCCATTAAGATCGCTTTGAAATATAACCCAACTACCAAAGAGAATGCAATAGTTAACCTGACTAGAATAAGTAAGCCAGGTTTGAGAAAGTATGTAAACAAAGATTCCCTTCCCCGGGTGATTAACGGTCTTGGCGTAGCCATCATCTCTACCTCAAAGGGAATCATGACTGACAAAGAAGCCCGCACTGAAGGTGTTGGCGGAGAAGTACTTTGCTACGTCTATTAATTCAATACGATGTCAAGAATAGGTAAAAAACCAATAGATATACCAGCGGGTGTTACTGTAGACGTGTCCAAACATAATCAGGTCACTGTTAAAGGTCCCAAAGGTACATTATATCAGGAAGTTAATCCGGATATAAAAGTAGAAGTTGCCGGAAGTCAGGTTGTTGTAGAACGGCCGACCGAATCCAAAAGGCATAAGTCACTCCACGGACTGTATCGTTCACTGATCAACAACATGGTGATCGGAGTAAACGAAGGATATAAGAGGGAGTTGGAATTGGTAGGTGTAGGTTATAAAGCTACCAACCAAGGACAATTGTTGGAACTGGCCTTAGGGTATTCCCACAATATCATCTTTGCGCTTCCCCAGGAAATTTCAATTAAGACCGAGACTCCTAAAGGCAAGAACCCTTTGATCACGCTGGAAGGTGTTGATAAGGAATTGATTGGTCAAATTGCTGCGAAGATTAAGTCTTTCAGGAAAGTTGAGCCGTTCAAAGGAAAAGGTGTTCGCTTTGTCGGAGAGAAAGTCCGAAGAAAAGCTGGTAAAACTTCTGCTAAAAAATAACTGAGACATGGCTTTTAATAAGAATAAAAGAAGACTGAGAATCAAAAAGAGTATTCGGAGGAAAATTTCCGGTACTGATTCTAGGCCTAGATTGGCGGTATTCAAAAGCAATACCGGTATATATGCCCAAATTATAAATGACCTCTTAGGTCACACCATTGCCGCGGCATCCTCAAAAGAGCTAGGAGAGAAGAGCAACACCAATATTCCCCTTTCTAAAGAGGTTGGTAAGAAGTTGGCTGAGAAGGCACTTGCAGGTGGAATCACCGAAGTGGTTTTTGATAGGAGCGGATATCTCTTTCATGGTAATGTTAAAGCTTTGGCCGACGGTGCCAGAGAAGCTGGCCTTAAATTTTAATAGATATTATGTCCCAGATAAGAAAGAAACCCATAAGGGCTACTGAAACTGAATTAAAAGAAAAAGTAGTGGCTATCAACCGTGTCGCTAAGGTTGTAAAGGGAGGTAGAAGATTCTCCTTCTCTGCAATTGTAGTGGTAGGTGATGGCAACGGAATCGTTGGTTATGGCTTAGGTAAAGCCAATGAGGTGACAGATGCTATTACAAAAGGTATAGAAGACGCTAAGAAGAACTTGATAAAAGTTCCTTTGTATAAAGGTACTGTTCCCCATGAGCAACTTGGGAAATTTGGAGGTGGATTCGTTTTGATTAAGCCAGCTGCTCCAGGTACGGGCGTATTGGCAGGCGGTGCAATGCGGGCGGTATTGGAAAGTGCCGGTTATTCTGATATCCTGGCCAAATCCAAAGGTTCCTCAAACCCGCACAATGTGGTGAAAGCTACCGTGGATGCGTTGGAGCATATGAGAGATGCTATTGCTGTATCTCAACAAAGAAGTGTTAAATTATCTAAGGTATTTAATGGGTAGGTAGATGGCAAAGTATAGAATTACACAAATAAAAAGTACCATCAAACGTCCAAAAGACCAAAAAGCTACTATTATCGCTCTTGGTCTTGGAAAGATCAATAAAAGCGTTGAAGTGGAAGGTACTCCTCAGATAATGGGGATGATCAATAAAGTAAGTCACCTTGTTAAATCGGAGGAAGCTTAATCGAACGTGAAACGTTCTTAAGGTTCATGCCCATTGTTAAAATTTACTTCAAATGAAACTACATACATTAACACCTGCTGAAGGTTCTACCAAGAACAGGAAAAGAATCGGCAGGGGCCAGGGATCCGGTAGAGGTGGTACTTCTACCCGGGGACACAAAGGTGCAAAGTCAAGATCTGGATATAAATCGAAATTAGGCTTTGAAGGTGGTCAGATGCCTCTTCAGCGAAGAGTGCCCAAATTCGGTTTTAAGAATGTTAACCGAATTGAATACCAAATTATAAATTTGGGTGATCTTCAGATTTTGGTTGATAAACTTAATACAGATACAATTTCATTGGAAACTTTCATTGAAAATGGATTGATGTCTAAAAAAGATGTTGTAAAAGTCCTAGGAACAGGCGAACTTACCAGTAAAATAAATGTAAGTGCCCACAAGTTCTCTGCTTCCGCCGAAGAGGCTATTCAAAAGGTCGGCGGAACTGTCAATAAGCTTTAAAAAATGAAAAAATTTATCACTACAGTTAAGAATATCTTTTCAATAGAAGATCTAAGGATTCGTATTCTGAATACACTGGGATTACTGGTAGTTTTTAGAATAGGTTCTTTTATCGTATTGCCAGGTGTTGACCCCAGTCTTTTGGGGGAATCCGCAGGCGGTATATTTGGATTGATTGACACCTTCCTTGGAGGATCTTTCAGTAGAGCCTCTATATTTGGATTAGGGATCATGCCCTATATATCTGCTTCTATCGTATTGCAGTTGTTAACTGTTGGTGTGCCTTATTTTCAAAAGCTTCAAAAGGAAGGCGAATCTGGACGGAAAAGAATCAATCAGATAACTCGGATACTGACTATATTGATTACTGTGGCCCAAGGTATTGGTTATATTACTGCTACCATTCCTAACGAAGCCATTGTAGTGAACAAGTCTCTTTTCATGGTTAGTTCACTAGTACTGCTAACTTCCGGAACGATGTTCTGTATGTGGATTGGTGAAAAAATTACAGAAAAAGGCATAGGCAATGGTATTTCCATGTTGATTATGATCGGGATTATTTCTGCCTTGCCGGGAGCTCTTATTGCGGAAAGTTTGTCTAAGGGTTCAGGTGGTATTCTATTGTTAATCATAGAAGCAGCTATTTTGTTCTTCGTAGTTGTAGGAACAGTTGCTCTCACGGAAGCAACAAGAAGAATTCCGGTACAATATGCCAAGCAAGTTGTCGGTGGGAAAGTGTATGGAGGCCAGCGACAATATATACCGATTAAGGTTAACGCATCTGGAGTAATGCCCATTATCTTTGCGCAATCACTGATGTTCTTACCTGCGCTTATAGCGCAAATATGGGCTGAGAGCAGTGACATAGCCGCATATATTGGGACTACCTTTAGTGATTTTACTTCTTGGCAATACAATCTTGTGTTTGCCCTGATGATTATCCTTTTCACGTTTTTCTACACAGCGATTACGGTTAATCCCGAGCAGATAGCTGAAGATATGAAACGTAACGGAGGATTTGTACCCGGAATTAAGCCTGGTGCTCCCACCGCTGAATTCATCGATAATATCATTTCCCGAATTACTTTACCAGGATCGATTTTGTTGGCATTGGTTGCGATAATGCCTGCATTTGCCATCCTCGCTGGAGTGAGTGGTGAATTTGCCCAGTTCTATGGCGGAACGTCACTACTGATTATGGTTGGTGTTATTTTAGATACACTTCGACAAATTGAAAGCTACTTGCTAATGCGTCATTACGAGGGTATGATGAAAAGTGGGAACATGAAAAATGATCCTTCTAGTTATGCTGTTGCCTAAATATGATACATTATAAGTCGAGGGAAGAAATTGACATAATAAAAGAAAGTGCTCAGATATTAGGCAAGGCTCATGGAGAGGTAGCCAAATATGTGAAAGAAGGGGTAAAGACCTCTTACTTAGATAAAATTGCTGAAGAATACATCAGAGATAATCAGGGAGTTCCTTCCTTCAAAGGGTACAATGGATTTCCTGCTTCCCTGTGTATTTCGGTTAATGAAGTTGTGGTCCATGGTTTTCCAGGTGACTATGTTTTGAAAGATGGCGATATAATCTCAATAGATTGTGGAGTCTTTCACCAAGGTTTTCATAGCGATTCCGCTTATACTTACCCTGTCGGTGAAGTCTCTTCTGCTGTATTGTCACTTTTAAAGGTCACCAAAGAATCACTTTATCTAGGAATAGAAAAGGCGATCATCAATAACCGCATGGGTGATATCGGTCATGCCATTCAAAAATTTGTCGAGTCAAAAGGATTTACCATTGTTCGTGAGCTGGTGGGTCATGGGTTAGGTAAAAGCCTTCACGAGGCTCCTGAGGTACCCAATTATGGAAAACGAGGGAGTGGTGAAAGGTTGAAAGAAGGCATGGTCCTAGCCATTGAGCCCATGGTAAACATGGGTACAAGAAACGTTGTTCAAGAGCGGGATGGGTGGACCATCCGCACTGCCGACAGGAAACCGTCTGCACATTTTGAGCATACGGTAGCGATCTTTGCGGACAAGACTGAAATACTAACAACGCATAAGTATATAGAAGAAAATTTTAAATATGGCTAAACAGGCATCAATCGAACAAGACGGAACCATTATCGAGGCGCTGTCAAATGCAATGTTTAAAGTGGAATTGGAAAACGGCCATCAACTGATAGCCCACATTTCCGGTAAAATGAGAATGAACTATATCAAGATCCTTCCAGGGGATAAAGTGAAATTGGAGATGTCTCCGTATGATCTTTCCAAAGGGAGAATTGTATATCGTTATAAATAAAGTCTATAAAATTGGGGCAAAGGTGTACGAGTCCCGTCAAATTGGATACAATCATGAAAGTAAAGGCATCTATTAAAAAGAGAAGCGTTGATTGCAAAGTGATCCGAAGAAAGGGAAAGCTTTACGTGATCAACAAAAAGAATCCTAAGTTTAAACAAAGACAAGGTTAATTACTATGGCAAGAATTGCAGGTGTTGACATTCCGGACAACAAGCGCGGTGAGATAGGCCTTACCTATATTTACGGTATCGGTAGGAGCGCTGCCAAGGCTATTTTGGCCAAGGCTGGTATCTCATATGACAAAAAAGCAGGTGAGTGGGATGACGATGAGTCTACCGCTATACGAAACATAATTGCTGAAGAATTTAAGACAGAAGGTGTTTTGAAGTCAGAGGTACAGTTGAGTATAAAAAGGTTAATGGATATTGGTTGTTACCGTGGGTTGAGACACAGAAAAGGTCTTCCCGTTCGCGGTCAAAAAACCAAGAATAACGCCAGAACCAGAAAAGGTAAGAGAAAGACTGTTGCTAACAAGAAAAAAGCAACTAAATAAATCTTGATTTAGATCATGGCTCAGAAAAGAAACGATAAGACAAAAAGTAAGAAAAGAGTTGTTAAGGTTGAAGCGGTAGGTCAAGCCCACATCAAAGCTTCATTCAATAACATCATCATTTCTATTACCAATAATTCAGGTCAGGTAATCTCTTGGGCATCTGCCGGAAAAATGGGATTTAGAGGTTCCAAGAAGAATACTCCCTATGCTGCACAAATGGCAGCCCAAAACTGCGGGCAGGTAGCATATGACCTTGGACTTAGAAAGGTAGAAGTATTTGTAAAAGGTCCCGGTGCGGGAAGGGAGTCTGCTATCAGAACTTTGCAAAATGTAGGAATTGACGTTACTACGATTGTTGATGTGACGCCGCTACCGCACAACGGTTGTCGTCCTCCAAAACGTAGAAGAGTTTAATTTAAAGAAGAATACATAGCATGGCTAGATATAGAGGTCCCAAAGCAAAAATTGCCAGGAAATTCGGCGAACCGATCGAAGGGCAAGGTAAAGTACTTCAGAAAAAGAATTACCCTCCGGGAATGCACGGAAGAGGTAGAAGGAAGAAACAGTCTGAATACGCCATCCAGTTGATGGAAAAACAAAAAGCGAAATACATCTACGGCATATTGGAAAGACAATTTGCAAAGATGTTTAATATCGCCTCAAGGAAAAAAGGGGTAACTGGTGAAAACCTGTTGCAACTGTTGGAAGCCAGATTAGACAACACCGTTTACAGGTTGGGTATTGCGCCTACCCGTAGAGGTGCCCGTCAGTTGGTCTCCCATAAGCATATTCTGGTAAACGGTGAGTTGGTAAACATTCCTTCTTATACCTTAAAACCAGGTGATGTTATAGCTGTTCGTGAGCGTTCAAAATCCTTGGAAGCCATCACGGAAAGTCTAAGAGGCCGCGCCGCCAACCGTTTTTCATGGTTGGAATGGGACGGTACTTCCTTTAGTGGAAAATTCGTAAGTATTCCTGTAAGAGAGGATATCCCTGAGAATATTAAAGAACAACTCATTGTTGAACTTTATTCAAAGTAAAATAAACTTCCCGACCTTAAAAGAACTAACGATATGTCCATATTAGCATTTCAAATGCCGGAAAAAGTGGTAATGGAAAAGGCAGACGATTTTCACGGTCTGTTTACTTTCAAGCCATTGGAAAAAGGTTACGGGGTTACTATTGGTAATGCACTAAGAAGAATTTTGCTTTCTTCCCTGGAAGGCTATGCCATTACTTCCGTCAAACTGCCGGGTGTAGTTCATGAGTTTTCCAGTATCGAAGGCGTTGTAGAAGATGTTACTGATATTATCCTAAACCTGAAACAAGTCAGGTTTAAAAAGTTGCATGATGCCACGGATAGTAAAATAACCGTCGAGGTGAAGAACAAAGCTGTCTTTACCGCCGGTGATATAGCAAAACATACCTCATCGTATGAAATACTAAATCCCGAATTGATCATCTGTCATTTAGACGATGTGAAAAGTCTGGAAGTGGAACTTGTGGTGGAAAAAGGCAGAGGGTACCTTCCTGCGGAAGAATCCAAGCCCAAGGAGCAGATATATGGAGTCATTCCAATAGATGCCATCTTTACTCCAATCAAAAATGTAAAATACAGGGTAGAAAATACCAGGGTAGAGCAGAAGACGGATTATGAGCAGCTGATTATGGAAGTTTCTACGGATGGATCAATTCATCCAGAGAAGGCTTTACAGGAATCTGCCAAGATTCTTATTCAGCATTTCATGTTGTTCTCTGACCAAACAATGGTGATCGATGCACCTGGAAGTGGTGCCATTGAGCCTATTGACGAGGAATACCTGCACATGAGGAAGTTGTTGAAGACTTCATTGAGTGATTTGGATCTCTCTGTACGGGCGTATAACTGCCTGAAAGCTGCTGATGTTAAAACTCTGGGAGATTTGGCCAGGTTGGAAATTTCCGATATGATGAAATTCCGGAATTTCGGAAAGAAATCATTGGCTGAATTGGAGCAGTTGATCCAAGAAAAGGGGTTGACCTTTGGAATGGATTTGTCTAAGTATAAACTTGATGAAGAATAAAATAAAATGAGACACGGCAAGAAATTTAACCACCTTGGAAGGACGGCGCCACACAGAAAAGCTATGCTTTCCAATATGGCTTGTTCGCTGTTCCTTCATAAGCGGATTTCCACAACAGTGGCCAAAGCTAAGGAACTGAGAAAATACGTTGAGCCCTTTATTACTAGAGCGAAAGAAGATACTACACACAACAGAAGGGTAGTATTCTCTTACCTACAGAATAAGGATGCCATCAAAATCCTTTTTGGAGAAGTGGTAGAGAAAGTAGGTAGCAGACCGGGAGGATATACAAGGATTATTAAAACTGGCTTTAGGCTGGGAGATAATGCCGAAATGAGTATCATCGAGCTTGTAGACTACAATGAGTTGATGCTTAAAGATGCCAAGCCGGCTAAAAAGTCAACTAGAAGAAGAAGTAGAAGAGGAGCGGGAGCAGCTGCTTCAACTGATGCGACGTCTACTGCTGAAGTAGTGGATGAGCCAACTGATAAGGCCTCTAAAGCCGATCAGCCTTCCGCTGAAGTGGTAGAAGATTCCACTGATGAGACTGCAAAAACTGATCAGCCTTCTGCTGAGGGAGAAGATCAGACAGATGCAAAAGATGAAAAGAAAGCTGAATAATTGATGCTGACGGATTCATCCATAGAATTTGAGGGATTGGACGTAGGTTCAATCCCTTTTTTGTATCCTTTCCAAAAATATTCGATCTCTTACTGATAAAATTCTTAAATTTGTTCATCCAAGTTTTACTATGAATAGAAAAAAAGCAACCCTTCTCTTGGCGGATGGTACCGTGTTTCACGGTACGCTAGTAGGAAAAGACGGTACAAATGGCGGTGAAATATGTTTTAATACTGGGATGACAGGATACCAGGAGATTTACACCGATCCCTCATACACAGGTCAAATCATCGTCAACACCACTCCGCATATTGGTAATTACGGCGTAATAGATGAAGATTCTGAGTCAAGCCATCCTCTGATTGCTGGCATCGTTGTCAATGACTTTTCAGATGTCTATAGCAGAATGGATTCCACACAATCCTTACAAAGTTATTTGGAAGAACATGGTGTTACAGGAATTGCTGATATCGATACCCGAATGTTGGTCAGGCATATCCGTTCCAAAGGCGCCATGAATGCCATCATCAGTTCAACCATCGATACCATCGAAGAGCTTCAAAGCGAACTCGATAAAGTTCCCGATATGAATGGACTGGAACTGTCTTCTCAAGTATCTACCAAAGAAAGCTATTACTTTGGAGATGAAAATGCCCCAATCAAAGTGGCATGTGTGGATTATGGAATAAAAAGAAACATTCTAAGGTGTCTATCTGAGCGAGGTATTTATTGCAAGGTTTTTCCTGCCAAAACCTCGTTGTCTGAGATGGAAGCTTGGAATCCGGACGCATATTTTTTATCTAATGGACCGGGAGATCCGGCCGTAATGGATTATGCGGTTGATACGATTAAGGAAATTTTGAATCTCAACAAGCCACTTTTTGGAATTTGCCTTGGGCACCAACTATTAGCCAGGGCCTGCAATGTTTCCACCTACAAAATGCACCACGGACACCGTGGCTTAAATCACCCCATCAAAAACCTAATTTCAGGTAAAAGTGAAATTACCTCTCAAAACCATGGCTTCTCAGTGACTAAGGAAGACATAGAAAAAAGTGAGGAGGTTGACATTACCCATATTCACTTAAATGACGGTACGGTAGCGGGAATAAAACTTAAAAACAAACCTGCCTTTTCCGTTCAATACCACCCTGAGTCAAGTCCTGGACCACACGATTCCAGGTATTTATTTGACCAATTCATTCAATTAATTCAGAACTAAATCATAAACCTTTATTATTATGTCAGTAATACAATCCATACATGCAAGACAAATTTTAGACTCACGAGGAAACCCTACCGTAGAGGTAGATGTGTTTACTGACGACGGGGCTTTCGGTAGGGCTGCGGTGCCCAGTGGTGCGTCTACCGGCGTACACGAGGCAGTAGAACTTCGGGATGAAGACAAAAATGTCTACATGGGAAAGGGCGTATTGAAAGCAGTTTCCAATGTCAATGATATCATCGCACCTGAATTGGTTGGATTTGATGTGTTCGAGCAGAACCAAATTGACAACTTGATGATCAGCCTTGACGGCACCAAAAATAAATCCAAGTTGGGAGCCAATGCGATTCTTGGGGTTTCTTTAGCAGTAGCCAAAGCAGCCGCCATGGAAGCAGGACAACCACTTTTCAGATATATCGGAGGCGTAAATGCACATACCCTTCCCGTTCCCATGATGAATATTCTTAACGGAGGCTCCCATGCGGATAATGCAATTGATTTTCAGGAATTCATGGTCATGCCTGTAGGCGCAGAGACCTTTGCGGAATCTCTTCGTATGGGTACCCAAATCTTCCATCACCTCAAGTCTGTGTTAAAATCCAAAGGATTGTCAACCAATGTAGGTGACGAAGGAGGCTTTGCCCCTAACTTGAGATCTAATGTAGAAGCTGTGGAAGTAGTCCTTCAGGCTATTGAAAAGGCTGGTTTTAGACCTGGCGAAGATGTCTTTATCGCCATGGATGCAGCTTCTTCTGAATTCTATGACGAAGAGCGTGGTTTGTATGTGTTCAAAAAATCAACTGGTGACGAACTTACTTCCCAGCAAATGTCCGACTACTGGAAGGACTGGGTAAGCAAATACCCGATCAATTCTATCGAAGATGGTATGCATGAAGACGACTGGAATGGCTGGAAAATGATGACTGACGCGGTTGGCGACAAAATTCAGATCGTAGGTGATGACCTTTTCGTAACAAATGTAGAGAGATTGCAGACAGGTATCGACAAGCAAATTGCCAATGCCTTGCTTGTGAAAGTAAATCAAATCGGTTCGTTGACAGAAACTATCAACGCTGTTGATCTTTGTCACCGAAACAAGTATAAGTCTGTAATGTCACACCGTTCCGGTGAAACTGAAGATTCAACAATCGCCGACCTTGCGGTAGCCTTGAACACCGGACAAATCAAAACCGGTTCTGCTTCCCGTTCTGACAGGATGGCCAAGTACAACCAATTGTTGAGAATCGAGGAATTACTAGGTGATTCTGCTTATTTCCCTGGAGCTAAATTTTAATGTATTTCTAACGTTAATTATTAAAGATTCCTGGTTTTTCCAGGAATCTTTTTTTTTAGTTTTGGTTGTTTTTAGAAATTCGCTGAAGTATTTTTATAACAAAAAGTAAGTGTCCAGCCTCAGGCTGCCACACAGTGTTGGGGGCCGCTTTGTGAAAGTAAAGCAGGCAGTTTGAGGCGACTGAAAATTGAAGTCATCCGTTTATTCTCTAATATCAACCATTTTTCAGGAACGCAAAGGCTGGCAGCAACGTCACAGAAAAACCATCTTTTTCAAAACTGTCTTCTTGTTCCAAAGTTACAATCACTCCTTCTTTTTTATCAAAAAAGCGCATTGTTTCGAGAAGACCGTTATATTCTCGGTCAAAATTCTCATCGTTAATATGATAGCAAACCTGTATGATTTCCCTAGGTTTTCCCTTTGAAAAAGCCACAAAATCACATTCTCCTTTTCCCTGGAAAAAGAAAAGATCGGTGTACTTTCTACGAAGATGCAAATATACAACGTTCTCCAGTTTCCTGCCCCTGTCTTCTGTGAAAGAAGTGGACAAGGCATTGATAAACCCCGTATCCATGGTGTATATTTTTCTAGGGTTCCTTGCCTGGGCTTTGAGCGAATAGCTGAACTGTGGCAAAAACTCAAGCAAGTACGAATCCCTGAAAAAAGAAAAGTATTCGAGCATGGTCGTTGTGGATTTTATGCCGAACATTCCCGATAGTTTGTTTGCCGAAACGGGCCGGGCTATATTGGTGATCAGGTAAACAGCTAGTTGCTTTAGTGCGGTAACATCTCTTATCCCATGGCGTACGGCAATATCCCTCACGATGATATCTTCAACCAGATTCGTTAAAATAAGTACCTGATTATTTTTGACATATTCGGGCATCCCCCCGGTTTGCAGATAATCGAGTAAGGTGTTTCTATCTGGTTTTGCCTGTTTTAATGAAAGATATTCCGAAAAAGAAAAGGGAAACAACTCTATCGAAAGATGCCTTCCTGTGAGGTGAGTTCCCAATTCCCTACTCAAAAGCGACGCATTTGAGCCTGTTATAAATACCGTATAGCTCTCACGAAGCAGTTGGTTAATGATTATTTCCCATTTTTCGACCAATTGAATTTCGTTAAAGAACAAAACCTTTTGCTGCCTCTGCTTTATTTCCTTTTGCAACCGAACAAAATCCGAAGATTCAAAACCGGCAAGACGTATGTCCTCAAAATTGAGGTACAATGCGTCATCATAATTTTTATTTAGTAATTGTAACAACAAGGTACTTTTGCCACAACGTCTTATTCCGGTGATGATGGTGGCGAAATTTTCCACTATTGGAACATCTGCCAATGCGTTTCTTGGTATTTCATTTCCTTTCTGCAAAAACGTTACTTTTTGGGCATCTATTACACCACTTATTTCTTCCTGTCTTAGCATGTCTCTTGTGCTTGATCCTACAAAGTTAACAATTATTCATTAGTAATGAATGACATCATCTATTACTAATGAATAAACTTATCCAATATAAATGGATAAAACATAAAAACCAGCATTCATGCTGAAGTGGCCTATTAAACCAAGAAGGAAGATTTTAACCGTTCAACGGGCAAACTACATCCTTCAACTTGACCATCCGTAAAGTAACGAAGGATGTTTTAGGTACCTTTTTTAAATCAGGTCATGTTCAAACAACTAATAGCAGTATCAATTGCTTTTTTTCTATTGATTGGTGGCAACTTCATCAATGCCCAGCAGGTATCCATTTCAGGCCGAATCGTTGACGGTTCTACCAAAGAGCCTCTTCCCTTTGCCTCTGTTTTTATCAACAACTCCATGCAGGGTACCGTATCAGCTGAAAACGGTCAATTTGAACTTATGGTCAATGATGGTTTTCATGAAATCGTTGTTTCCATAGTAGGGTTTGAAAGGTTGGTTTACCAAGCTGATTTTACCCCTAAATCTCCGAAATATCTGTTTGAGCTTGCTCCGCTTGTTGTTGAAATGAAAGAATTGGAAGTAAATGCGGTTAGAAGCAGCGAGTGGTACGAAAATGTGAGGATTTTTCAATATCATTTCCTTGGCAACAGTGAGAATGGCATCCGCAGTGAAATTCTAAACCCGGCGGTGCTCGTTATAGACGGGCAGGAAAGTTCGCTCAAAGTAAGGAGTGCGGATTTTATGGAAATAGAAAATCACGGCTTAGGACTGCGTATCAGATACTTGTTGTCATCTTTTGAATATGATATCGAAGAAGGACTCGTTCACTACATGGGATATCCCAGCTATGAGGAACTGGACGGCGGTAGGTCCAAGGTCAATCGATGGACAAAAGCAAGGGAAAGAGCTTACTTGGGATCTTGGATGCATTTTAAAAGAGCTCTCCGGGATGGAACGTTAAGCGAGGAGGGATTTGAAGTGAGAAGTGTGGAAATGATTCCAAATCCAGAGAGACCGGAAGATCATGTCATTGAAGAGGCAAAGGAGCGGTTAGAGGAGATACAAGGACTTTCCTATAGTTTGTTTAGAGATTCCCTTACTGCTTTGGTGGAAAAGGAAAAGCTACCCAGAAAAATCGAAAAAGTTGGCAAGGAGCCAATGGCAATAGGGTGGATGGGGCAATAGAGCTGGATTTCAAAAATTATCTTCAAATAACCTATGTAAACAGCAATCTCCCAAGAGAATATGTGCGAAGCTTTCGACGAGGCTATCGCCCATATGCTGACACTCCGGTATCAAACATTCGATTAATTTCTCCTATCACCATCTATCCATCGGGACTTGAATCAAATCCGCTCGATCTTCACTTATACGGATACTGGGCGTGGCAAAAGATGGCCGATTCGCTTCCTATGGACTATCCATTGGAAGAAAAATAGTAAATCCATATCTCTGGCTATCACGCATGCGTAGTGGGAATTGACGATATTATTCTCTCAATTTACCTTTAAGATTACTATGATTGCATATATTTGTGTAAACATATAGGAAGACGATGGGCAAATACCTTAAATACACCAAAAACTTCTACTTCATTTTTACCGTTTTATTTATCGGGTGGATGGTTTTTATTGACTCCAACGATATAGTAAGCCATTTTAAGTTGCGCGCAAAACTTCATGAATTGGAAAAGCAAAAGGAATTTTACCAAGAGCGGAAGGATAAGGTAAATGCCGAGCGCGAAGAATTGATGAGTAATTACGAACTTTTGGAGAAGTTTGCCCGTGAAAGGTATTTGATGAAAAGAAAAACGGAAGACCTTTATGTTATCATTGAAAAATAAAATTAAGAGGCTGAAGGGGGTCGCCCCGGTTCTATTATTCCTCGCATTCTCCACTTCCCTGAGCTATGGACAACGGGAATTTTACCCGGAGGAAACCCCCCCTCTTAAGGAGAGGATGTATTATGGCGGCAATTTCAGTGTTCAGTTTGGTACGATTACCTTTGTTGATGTGTCACCGTTGGCTGGGGTAATGCTGACAGAAAGGTATTCTGCTGGTGTGGGGGCAACCTATCAATATTTCAACAACAGGTTTTACCGAAATGCCCAAGCCCACATTTATGGAGGTAGACTTTTCAACCGATACCATGTCTTTCCCAAAATTTTTGCCCATGCGGAGTATGAGGCTCTTAATGTGGAAGTTGCCAACCCCATTCCGAATACCACTGAGGTGGTATTTACAAGGGATTGGGTTCCAGGGCTGATGGTGGGTGCTGGTTATTTCTCTCCATTTGGAAATAGAGGCGGCATGAATATTACCGTATTATATAACCTCACCTACGACAACAGAAGATCCCCATATAATGAACCATATGTAATCCGGGTGGGTTTCATATATTAAATAAAACCCACATCCTGCTGACTTTCCCCATGGACTCATTAATTGATCAGTTACATGCCGCCCATAACAAATGCCCAGAATGCCCATCCCCAAAAGTAATTAAGCGGTTTTTTGAGGAATTGTTGGGAGTATTGTTTCCAGAGCATGCCAACGAACCGCTTAAAGAGCGAGGAAACTTGGAGATGAAGTACTTTGATCTTTTGGTTCAGTTAAAGGGGATTTTGACCAAAAACCCCAATCTCATAACGGGTGATGGTGAAAAGCTAGCGGATAAATTTTTTTCCTCACTTGGGAATATCTATCAATTGTTACTTGAAGACTTGGATGCCATGTATGCTGGTGATCCTGCTGCCAAATCCAAGACAGAAATTGTTCGGTGCTATCCGGGATTCTATGCCGTATGTGCCTATCGCATCGCTCATCAGTTATATACGATGGGTATTTCTTTGATTCCACGTATGATTACTGAATATGCGCACAGCAAAACTGGAGTAGATATTCACCCTGGAGCAAAAATAGGGCGCTTTTTCTGCATCGATCACGCCACGGGTATTGTAATCGGAGAAACTACCGAGGTGGGAGATAATGTGAAAATCTATCAGGGGGTCACTTTGGGAGCTCTAAGTGTGAAAAAGGAGGATGCCGATAAAAAGCGCCATCCGACCATTGAAGATAACGTGGTCATATATGCAGGTGCTACGATCCTCGGAGGTAATACCGTAATAGGTAAAGATAGTGTAGTCGGAGGTAATGTGTGGTTAACCAAGAGTATTCCACCCAACAGCAAAATCTATTACCAAACAAAAATCTACGACGGATCTACCAACCTGACGGATTTTTACGTTTTGAAAAACGAAGCTTGAAAAAGGTCACACCCTCTTTTTTTAGCTAAGAACCATACCAATTATGAAGTTATTTGAATTGATAGGGAATACTCCCTTGATTGCTTTGCAGCATATATCTAACAATCCAAACGTGCAGATTTTTTGTAAGCTGGAAGGTCAAAATCCCGGTGGCTCTGTCAAGGATCGGGCTGCGTACAATATGATTCGATCTGCTCTTGATAGAGGAGACATAAAAAAGGGCTCAAAGCTCGTGGAAGCAACCAGCGGTAATACCGGCATTGCCTTGGCCATGGTGGCCTGTACACTGGGAGTGGAAATGACTTTGATTATGCCTGACAATTCTACAAAAGAAAGAGTCATATCCATGGAAGCCTATGGGGCCCGTGTTATTTTGACCCCTGCCGAGAAAACCATCGAATATTCAAGAACCTTGGCGGAGGAAATGGCAGCGAATGAGGGTTATTTCATGTTGAACCAGTTTTCCAATCCCGACAATTATTGGGCGCATTACCAAACCACCGGTCCTGAAATATACAAAGATACAAAGGGTAATGTGACCCATTTTGTCTCAGCCATGGGTACTACGGGAACGATCATGGGTGTATCCCGGTACCTCAAGGAGAAAAACCCAGCTATTCAGATCGTAGGGACTCAACCCACAGATGGGTCTAGTATTCCCGGGATCCGACGCTGGTCTCCGGAGTTTTTGCCCAAAATTTTTGAAGCAAAAAGAGTTGATCAGATTATTGATGTCAGTGAAAAACAAGCCACGGAAATGACACGCAGAATGGCGAAAGAGGAGGGTATCCTGGCGGGTATGAGTAGTGGCGGAGCGTTGCATGCTGCCCTAGAGCTCTCAAATACATTAGCCGAAGGAATAATTGTCTGCATTGCCTGTGATAGGGGAGATCGATATTTGAGTTCTGATCTTTTTGGCTAAAATTGCAGCGTATTGACAGCGCAAGTATTTAGATGCATGTCTAAGCATTTTACAGACTGTTTCCAAAATGATTTTATAATTGCAATAGAATCCGATTTAATGATCGTCCGAATACGGCCAAAAATGATCGGGATTCATGGGTGTTGTTTAGGCAAAGTCTATTTTTATAGCCATTTGGATGGTTTTTTATGGCATGCAGATAGTAGCTTATTCCTAAATATCTAAGGAAGGTTGCCATGTTGAAAAATTACCTGCTTATTGCATTTAGAAATATCAAGAGGAATCCCCTACGGACATTTGTCCACATATTCGGGCTTGCATTGGGAGTTGCCGTTTGCACCGTTGTATTTCATGTCGTTTATCATGAAAACTCTTTCGATACGTTTCATCAAGATTCGGACCGTATTTATCAGGTCAATACAACGACGAGCTTTCTCGGCGAAGCTGCAACCAATGGCGGCGTTCCTGTTCCGTTGGCACAGGTAATAGAAGATGAAGTTTCAGGGATTGAACAAAAAACCTTTTTTTATACATTGTGGGATGTAAATGTCCGCAATCCTGAAACCGACTACTGGTATCCCAATCATACGCAGGTAACCTATGCGGACCCGGCTTTGCTGCAAATGTTTCCACGAGAATGGTTGGCTGGTAATCCTAAGACTGCCCTTCAGGACTTAAATCAAGTGGTATTAACCGAGTCAGTAGCCAGTAAGTTCTTTCCGGAGCAATCCCCCAATCAAATCATTGGTAAATTTTTGGAGTATTTCTTTTTGGATACACTTACCGTACAGGTCGCTGGAGTGGTAGCGGACTTTGAAGAAAAATCAGACTTCGTGTTCACCGATTTTTTGTCAATTGGTAACTTTTACCAAGAAAGGAATATAGACTTTTATAATGTAGAACAATGGGATAATGTAAACTCCTCTTCGCAGCTTTTTTTGAAACTTTCAGAAGGAAAAACCCCAAAGGATTTAACACCGGATTTTGAACGGTTAATAGCTAAATATTTAGCATCGGAGGAAGGAATAGCCACCCAATTTTCCCTTTTGCCATTATCAGAGCTTCACTTCAACCAGAATTTTGACAGACCTGGAGCAAGTCGGGTCGTACTATATGGGTTGATAGTGATCGGCGGAATAATACTTCTGCTTGCTAGTTTGAATTTTATCAATTTGGAGACTGCTCAATCGATTCTACGGGCCAAGGAAGTGGGGATTAGAAAGACTCTTGGAAGTAGCAGAACCCAGTTAATCTTTCAATCGATTACAGAGACAGGCTTACTAGTGGTGCTTTCGATCGGGGCAGGAATTGCAGGGTGTGAATTTTTAACGGTTTATTTTCATGATTTTCTTCCATCGGATATGGTGATTAATTACAGCAGCTCGGAGAGTTTGATGTTCGTAACTGGTTTATTTTTAATATTGACTATTTTCTCCGGCATATTTCCCGCCCTGCTGTTATCAGCTTATTCACCTAAAAAAACGCTGAGTAGAGACTTGAAGGTACCACAGGGTTTTTCATTTGGATATTTCATTCAACGTAACCTCACGGTTGTACAATTTGCATTTTCTATCGCCTTTGTAGTTGCTGTATTAACCGTTTCCAGTCAGGTAGATTTTTTGACAAATAAGGAATTGGGGTTTGATAGAGAGCAAATACTCTATGTTAGGCTACCCTATTCTTCGGTGACACCCGAGGGAAAGCGGACTTTGCAAACAGCAATAAATCAGCAATCCTTCGTCCAACAGTCTAGTTTCGCAAGCGACATGTTGGCTTCCTCTGGGATCTGGACCTCGATAGTTGAAGTCCGAGCTTTATCGGATAAACCGCAGCTTTCTGTTCAGGTAAAGGCTATAGATGAAAATTTTATGGATTTGTTCGGTGTAGAGATAGTTCAAGGTCAAAATCTTAGTACACATTCCAAGCAGCTTCTGATCAATGAAACACTCTACCAACAACTGTCCAATATCCAAAAGACTGACATTATTGGAGGAATATTAAATTATGGTGAAGAGGAATATGAAGTGGCAGGTGTAGTCCCCAACGTTCATACCCGCACGCTTAGAGAATCTATACTCCCCATGATCTTCCACTATAGGCCAACTAACTCCAACACCCTAAATGTAAAGGTTAGTAAGGGGAAAAATCTGACCATCGCAAAATCGGAACTTGATGCCGTATTACAAACACACTTCCCTTTGGAAACAGAAGGATTCCGCTTTTTTGACAGGGAATTGGAATCGTTTTATGCAACGGATCTCAAATTGACCAAAATACTATCCATGGCTTCTTTTATGGCTATTGTGATTAGTTTGTTGGGATTGTTTGCATTGACATCCTTTACCATCGCCAAGAAAACCAAAGAAATCAGTATTAGAAAAGTATTGGGAGCTAGTGTGCTTCAACTTCTTGTTGGTATTACCAAATCCTATGTGATTTTGATTTCTATGGCTGTTTTGTTGGGAATTATTCCAGCCTGGCTATTGCTGGACCTGTGGTTGTCGGAGTTTGCGTACCGCATCCCCATGCCTTTTCACCTTTTTGCTATTGCCGGGATTTTTCTTTCACTTCTCGCATTGATGATTGTATCCATTCACGGTTTAAAGGTCGCCCATAAAAACCCTTCGGAGGTTTTAAAGATTGAATAATTCGCTTGCAACACAATACAATAACATCAGAGCAACATAATACAAAAATGTTCGCCAGCGACCAAAGTTGTACGGTACATTGGTGCTATCTTTTCCGAATATGTCCTTTTAGAGTTCAATTGGATATATGGGTTATGGCATGATACTGGGAATACAGGATTTAAAATATTAACGAAAAATGATCAAACTTGAAGAAGTAGACAAGTACGTTGAATCCCGATTTCAGCGGGTTTTTATTTTAAAAAACATCAATCTAACATTCAATCAAGGAGAGTTTATTACCCTAATGGGTCCCTCCGGGGTTGGTAAATCTACCTTGCTCAATATTATTGGTTTGTTAGATCAGGAATATGAAGGAAAGTACAGCTTCGATGGAAACTCAATCAGGGGGATGAAGGAAAAGCAACGATCGGCATTACACAAGGCCGAGTTTGGGTATATTTTTCAAGCCTACCACCTAATTGATGAGCTGACAGTGTATGAGAATATTGAGACGCCGTTGCTCTATAGAAATGTATCCTCTCAAGAACGTAAAAGCATAATTGCTGAACTGTTGGATCGGTTTCAGATGGTGGCAAAGAAGGATCTATTTCCAGAACAGCTATCCGGAGGACAGCAACAGCTTGTAGGAGTGGCCCGCGCAATTGCCGGAAAACCCAAGGTCTTGCTCGCCGATGAACCGACTGGAAATCTACATTCTGTACAAGCAAAAGAAATCATGGAGGTATTTCAGGAATTGAACAAGGAAGGCACCACCATCATCCAGGCAACCCATGCCAGGGAAAACGCCGATTTTGGAACCCGTTTGATTGAAATGCTTGACGGTAAAATTGCCAACGATATCCGAATTTAAACATGAAATCGAGCCTGCCTACCGGACAGGCAGGCATGAAGCAAGCGCCACCCACCGGGATGATTATCATGGCGAGATTCTCCCGAGAATCGGGACAGGCTACCCCGATAAACCGGGGCAAGTTATGGCCACTGAAGAACAATTATAAACATATGAAATCGAGCATGACGCAAGCGACGCACGGAGGGATGACTATTGTGGCGAGATTCCATGTGACAATTGAAAAACAATTATAAACACATGAAACCAATTCTTTGTACCCTTTTTATTTACGCGGCTGTTGTTACTCGTCTTGTAGCTCAGGACACTTTACTTCTCAATTTCAATGAAGCCGTACAGCTTGGGCTTAAACAAAATATCACCTTTCAAGCTCTCCAAAACGAACAGGAACAGCTTCGGTTGGAAAAAATTAACGCTAAATTGGGACACTTACCCAATCTGAATATTTCCAATTCCGCATTTCGCCAGATTGGACAGCAATTCCAGCAGGTGGAAGGACAGGTTATTGTTACCAATGAAATCAACAATATTCTTTCCTCCCGGGTATCAGCGCAAATGCCGATATATAATGGAGGCAGAAGAATCAACCGGACCCAAGCCTCCGTTTATTTTGAGGAAGCTGGTAAGCATGGGCTTGTGGCAGCTTCCCAGGAAGTGATTTTCACAATCTCTCAGCAATATTTGCAGGCGTTGTTGGATGGGGAACTGTATCAAATCTCGTTGGAAAACTTGAAAAATCAGCAAATGCTGTTGAGGCAGATTGATGGCTTTGTGGAAACAGGATTAAGAACCCAAGCTGACCTATATAACCAACAGGCGGAGGTCGCTAGGTTGGAGTCTGTAGCTGTTCAGGCTAAGATTCAATGGGAAAGTAGCCTTTGGATTCTGGCTGAAACCCTGCAGTTGGAGGAGGAAACCTTTCCTGTATTGAGTCCGGTTCCACTGAATGATACAACTGAAAACTATTTGAGGCTTCCCTTTCATGATCTTTATCAAGAAGCGCTTTTACAGCGACGGGATCTTAAGCAACAACAGGTTTTGGAGCAGGCAAACAGAAAGATGTTGGCGGTATCCAAGTCCGCCAGGTTTCCTCAACTAAATCTTTTCATGGAATACAGTTCATTCTATACCTCGTTGGACGAGAGGATGCTTAGGGAGCAGTTTATGCGGGTATATCCACAACGCAATATTGGTTTTTCATTTAATATTCCCCTGTTTAACAACTTTGACCAGGTAGCAAATATTGGAAGAAGCAGAGTTAACCTTCAAAATCAGCAATTGGAGTTGGGTGCTTTGGAACGCCGAATTTTTCAGGAGGTTAAATTAGCCTATGAGAACTATTCCGGGGCCATCAAGCGGGAAGAAGCGACTGACGTTCAATTGCAAGCCGCTACACTTGCCCAAGAAGCGATTTCAGAGCGTTTCCGGTTGGGAGTAAGCAATTTCGTGGACTTGGCGCAGGCCAACCAGCAATTGGTCACCGCCCAGTCGGATAATGCTCAGGCAAAATATTCGCTCTTTTTTCAGCAAATTATGTTGGCTTACGTACTTGGGGATATTCAAATTGAATAAAAGATTATCCGAAGCGGAGAAGGAAGGTAGTCTGTTTTCCCGGTGTGGATTGGACCTCCAGCGACCCTTGATGTAAATTCATGATCTGTCGGGAAATGGCCAGTCCAATTCCGCTTCCTGTCTTTTTGGTCGTGAAAAACGGGACGAATATTCTCTCCAGCGCTTCTGGTACTATCCCTTCTCCATGGTCCGTTACCCGAATGAAGGGAATAGATTGCACGTCTAATCCTGCTGTTAAGAGTATTTCTTTGTTTTCTGCCTGAGCCATGGCCTCCTTTGCATTTTTAATTAAATTAATAAGGATCATTTGGATTAATTCCTGGTCAGCTCTAATTTCTAACCCCGCGGGATTCATTTGAAGAGATAAGCTAATTCCAGATTTGGCAAGCTCTTCTTTCAGCAGAACATGGCAATTGTCAAATAATTGCTTTACCGATACATTGGTCAAAATGGGCTGGGGTATATTTGTGTAGTCGCGGTATGCATTTACAAAATTTACTAATCCAGTGCTACGTTTGGAAATGGTGCCAAGTCCTTCTGAAAGATCCATGTAACATTCACTGTCCAGTTCCAGCATTCCGTCATCTTTCTCCTGAATATCTTCTTCGAGGATAATTCCCAATGTATTGGCCAAGCTGGCTATGGGCGTCATGGAGTTCATGATTTCATGACGTAGGACTTTGGTTAAGTTTTGCCAGGCTTGGAGCTCATTTTTTTGCAATTCTGTTTTGATGTTTTGGAAGGAAATCAGTGTCCAACTGTTTCCGTCCATTTTGAATGCGGCAGACTGGACATTTAGGTGTAGGTCTGACCGTAAATTGATAGAAAACGATCCACCTGGCTTTAAATCCACCACCTTGGCCAAAAGGTCCGGTGATAATTTGCCCAGATCATAAATGTCTTTAAACTGATGGATTTGAAGCAGTTGCTTGGCAGCCCCGTTGATGACTCCAATCCTTCCTTTGCTATCAAAGGAGAGTATGCCCGTGTTGATATGCTGGATCATGATCTGCAAAAACAGCATTTGTTCCTCTTTTTCTGCTCTCGTTTTTTTAAAAGCGTCGATCACCTCATTGAAGGAGAGGTTCATCTCCCGAAACGATTTCCCCAATTTACTGTCTTTGGTAAATGTAGAGGAAAAGTCAGAATACCGAATCGATTCCAAAAATCGGGTGATTTTTCGGTTCGTGGTGTTTCCGTAAGAAATGAGATTCATCGTCATCCCAATCAAAAGCAATAAAAAAATAACCGACAATATCAAAGAATCTTCCTCAAGGAAAGTGTATACTAACCCGAACGTAAACAAAATCACGCTTAGCACCCTCCAGACAATTCCTGCGAAAAATGATTTAAAGCCCATATCTTTCCAACCTTCTGTATAGGGATGATCGTGTAAGTCCAAGTTCTTCAGCGGCTCGGGTAATATGTCCGTTATGCTTTTGCAGTGCTTTTCTGATCAGGATTTTTTCCACATCCTCTATATTGAGGTGGTCAAGACTTACTAGGTCTTCCTGCTTTTCTGGGCTGAGTTGTTTTTGAATAAAGAGATCCTCAGGTTGTAATACACCGTGATTTGTCATGATAACAGCCCGTTCTATACTGTGCTGCAATTCCCGGATATTTCCCGGCCAGTGATATTTTTGCATCCGTTTTATTAAGGCTTCTCCTGCTTTTCGGATATCTTTCCCATATTTCTTGGCATATACCTCTATAAAATGATTGGCCAGCAAGGGTATATCCTCCAAGCGGTCCCGGAGGGGGGGGAGAGTTATTTCAATGGTGTTTATTCGGTATAGCAAGTCTTGCCTAAAGGTATTGGAATAGACCATTGTATGGATAGCCATATTGGTTGCGGATATGAGTCGAATATTCACCGATATGGGCTTATTGGCTCCTACCCGGGTTACTTCCCTGTTTTGCAGGGCAGCAAGCAATTTGGCCTGGAGAGGAAGGGGTAGATTTCCTATCTCATCTAAAAACAAGGTGCCTTTGTTAGCTTGTTCAAACCTGCCTGCCCGGTCTTCCTTAGCATCGGTAAAGGATCCCTTTTTATGGCCAAAGAGTTCACTTTCAAAAAGTGTGGATGTAATCGCTCCCAGGTCTACCCCGACAAAAGCTTCCCGGTGCCTGCGGGAATGCCGGTGAATGGCCCTCGCTATTAATTCCTTTCCCGTTCCATTCTCTCCAAGAATTAGTACATTGGCATCGGTTGCGGCTACACGGTCTATCGTTTCAAACACTTTCACCATGAGGGGACTTTGGCCGATAATGTCTTTGAACTTACTGTCAATGTCCTTATAGAGCTGCTCCTGTTGGTTTTTGAGCTCGGAAATCTCTAGTTTGGACTGCCTGAGTTGTAGGGCTGCATGTAGGGTTGCCAGCAATTTCTCATTTTCCCAAGGTTTTAGGACAAAGTCAGTAGCACCTTCCTTTATTGCCTTTACGGCTGTATTTACGTCACCGTACGCCGTGATAAGGACAACCACTGCAGAAGAATCCAGTTCCAAAATCCTGTCTAGCCAATAAAACCCTTCCTGTCCACTACTGACATCTTTCGTGAAGTTCATATCTAATAGGATGACATCGTATGATTCATTCACGATCAATACAGGCAAAATTCCCGGGTTCGTTTCGGTGTCAACCTGGCCGAAATGCCTTTTTAGAAAAATTTTTGCTGCTTTTAATAAGTCTTCGTTATCATCAACAATTAGAATTTTTCCTAGTTTTTGATCTTTCATGTATAATTGGTAAAAATTAGGTGTCGAATATCTTATTTATAGCATGTAAAATAATGAATTGTGTATGATCCCTGTCCAAAACATGTACCGAATAGAAAGTTCATAGGAAATCTTCTCACAATCGTCCTATACCTGAAATTTACGGTATTTTTAACAAATTTAAAATGGTAATAGTAGAAGTTTGTAGTCCGATACGCTGCAATTTTGGTCGCTGACGGACGATTTTGTCCGAAATGAATGGTGGGGAAAATTTACAGATGCGTAATTGGTTGTTTTTAGGCTGTTTTTTTCATGGCATGTATATTGGCTTAGGAGGAATTACAAAAAGAATTTAGATTACCGAGATGGATCGAAAACTTGAGAAAAAGACGTGGACCCCCAAACTTATTGCTATGATATCAGGCGGCGCACTCCTAATGGGATTTGTCGTTTATCAACTGGCTTTTGCCGACAAAAGGTCCACGATGAATGTGTCCATCGAAAGGATTACGTTGGCAACAGTTAGGGAAGCTGAGTTTACTGACTATATTCCAGTAAGCGGAACCTTGGAACCAGGAGAGACTTTTTTTCTAGATGCATTGGAGGGTGGAAATATCCAACAGGTGGTAAGGGAATCCGGAGCCTTGGTAGAGGTAGGTGATACAATACTAATGCTTTCAAATTCCAAACTACAACTTGAGGTAATGGAACGCGAATCCGGGCTTTATTTTCAGATTAACAACTTAAGGCAAGTCAGGCTGCAATTGGACCAGAATGATCTGAGTCAGCAAGGGCAACTGGCTGAAATCGATTACCAGCTTAGTTTGCTCAAGCCTCAATATGAACGTTTCAAAGAGCTTTATGGGAAAAAACTGGTGTCCGAAAGGGAATTTGAAGAAGTGAGGGAGCAATATGACTACAATGTCAAACGCAGAAAACTGACTTATGAAGCCTATAGAAATGACTCGATTTCCCGGGTATCCCAAAAGCAGCAACTTCAGGATTCAGAAAGTAGGATGAACCAATCATTAGACGGTGTAGGACGAATTTTGGACAATTTGGCAGTACGAGCCCCTACTTCTGGGCAATTGTCTACCGAACAGCTTCAGGTTGGGCAGTCCATATCACCGGGTGAGCGCTATGGGCAGATAGACATTTTGGATAAGTTTAAAGTCAAAGTTCCGATAGATGAACTTTATCTTCCTAGAGTTTATACAGGACTTAACGGATCTTTTTCTTTGGCCGGGAATTCTTATGAACTAGAAATCAGTAAGATATATCCTAATGTAACGGGAGGTAGGTTTGAGGTTGATATGATATTTACAGATGAATTGCCTGAAGGTATCAGGCGTGGACAAACAGTCCGTATTCGCCTGGAACTGGGAGAGAGTGAGCAAGCAGTTTTGCTTCCTACCGGGGGATTTTATAAGGATACGGGTGGCAATTGGGTATTTGTCTTCAATCCCGCCACTGGCAAAGCAGAGAAGAGAAATATCCGCCTTGGACGAAAAAACCCTGAATTTTATGAGGTGCTGGAAGGACTTTCTCCTGATGAAAAAGTAATTGTAAGTGGATATGAGAATTTTGGTAAAAATGAGGTGTTGAATTTGAATTAGACGGAAGATGGAAGACGGAAGACAGAAGACGGAAGACGGGAGACGGGAGACGGGAGACGGCGGGACTTAGGGACGGAGAGACTGGAGAGAAGGTAGGAGGAAGACCGAAGTCTGAAGACGGGAGGTTTGGGACGGAGGGACTTAGAGATGGGAGATGGGGAGACGGCGGGACTTAGGGACGGAGAGATTGGAGAGAAGGTAGGAGGAAGACCGAAGTCGGGAGAAAGAAGATGGAAGGCAGAAGACCGGAGAGGGAAGAGGGGAGACGGCGGGGCTTAGGGACGGAGGGAGTGGAGAGTAGGTAGGAGGAAGACAAAAGACCGGAGACGGAGGATGCGAAGACCGGAGGAGGAAGACGGAAGATCGGAGAGGGAAGATCGGAGACGGAAGGAAGAGGGGTCGGAGGATTGAATTTTTCATTCTCATAGAAAGAACGGTTAAATTGAACAGGACATTTAAATTTTGATTTAACCTTTTACGAATATGACATTCAAATTTGAAAAACTAATTATATGGCAAAAGGCGATGGATTATGGAGAGGAGATACATTTAATGGTTTTGACGTTTCCAAATTATGAAATGTTCGGATTATCAACGCAATCGAGAAGGGCTGCTGATTCAATTGCGCTCAATATCGCAGAAGGCTCGATAGGCCAACCTAAACCTGAGCAAAAGAAATTTATGGGATATTCGATTAGGTCATTGGCAGAAGTGGTAACCTGTTTACATAAAGCAAAAAGGACGAATTATATAAAAGAAGAAGAATTTCAATTAAGATACGAAGAAGCCTTCAACCTAATGAATATGATGGTAGGATTTAAAAAAAGCATCAAATAATGTCAACTACCGTCCCCCATCTTCCAACGTCGGTCTCCGGTCTTCCGTCTCCAAACTTGGGTCTCCAGTCTCCGGTCTTCCGTCTTCCAACCTCGGTCTCCGGTCTTCGGACTTCTAACTACAATCTTAACAAAAACAATTACTCTAACAAACTACCCAACATGCACATCATCAAAACAGAAAATCTAAAAAAACTTTACACCACCGAAGAAGTGGAAACCACCGCATTGGACAGTATCAATATTGAAATCCAGAAGGGGGAATTTGTAGCCATCATGGGTCCGTCGGGATGCGGGAAGTCAACCTTGCTTAACATCATCGGCTTGCTTGACAATCCGGACGAAGGTGCATACCATTTTATTGATCAAGATGTGGCCAAGTATTCTGAGAGAAAGCGTTCACAACTTCGAAAGGGAAACATTGGCTTCGTTTTCCAAAGTTTCAACTTAATTGATGAACTTACCTGCTATGAAAACGTTGAATTGCCGCTTCTCTATTTGAAAACTCCTGCAGATGAGCGTAAACGAAGAGTGGAGGAAGTACTATCCCGTATGAACATCATGCATCGAAAAGACCATTTCCCACAGCAGCTATCAGGAGGACAGCAGCAGCGTGTAGCCATTGCCCGTGCGATTGTAGCAAAGCCGGCGGTAATCTTGGCCGATGAACCCACAGGTAACTTGGATTCTGCCAATGGTGAAGAAGTGATGAGGCTGTTGGAGGAACTAAATAATGAGGGTACTACGATCGTCATGGTTACCCACTCCCCGCACGACGCCAATTATGCCCACCGTATTATTAACCTCTTTGATGGCAAAGTGGTAACGGAAAATATAAGGGAGCAGTTTCATATTTAGGGAGATCGAAGACGGAAGACCGGAGAGGCTGTGTGAAAAGACTAATTATAAAAATTTTCAACGTACAATAATTTGTTTCAATAAATTATTTCAGTTATAATGAAATAAAATATCAATAAATCATTAAAATCCTCTGCGTAATTCTGCGAGATCAGCGGGAGATTTTGTTTTTACACAGTCTCCGGAGTCGGGACATGGGAGAGGGGAGGAGTTTAAATCACGCTAAGTTTTCAAAGGCGATTTGAATCATTTGGAAAAAAACGATCAATACTCTCAACAAAGCAACATTTTTTGCCGTCTAATATTCAGTTAATCGGTCGAGTCAATTTATTAGTCGAATCGAAGGTGTATTGTTTCGGGTTTGTTGTTTAATTTTGGACTTAATTTAGAGAGGAAAAATGATGCTAAGAGTAGTTTTATTTGGGATTTTGTTGATTTGTTTTCAGAGATTTTCTTTTGCGCAAGAGGTACCAAGCCAATCCATTTATGCCGAACTGGGAGGAGCAGGTTTGGCGTATTCCTTTAATTACGACTTTAGGTTTGACAAGTCGGACATCAATTCCTGGGGAATGAGGGTTGGTGCAGGAGGCTGGTCAAGAAACGACGGCAATTATTCCGAAGGGTTACTTACCGTGCCCGTTCAGTTTAATAGGCTGTTGGGAAAGAGCCGTCACTTTTTTGAATTTGGCGGCGGGGCTACATTCATTTATTATCGGGACCGAAACTCGTGGGGGAATAATGACTATGTTTACAAAAACTTCAACTTTATTCTTGATTCTGGAGATACGCCGGCCTTCATGGGTACCCTGAATATGGGATACCGGAAAATCCCAGAGGATGGTGGATTTACTTTTCGTGCAAACCTCACCCCATTGTTCAATCATACTGGATTTTGGCCTTTATTCGGTGCTGTTAGTTTTGGTTACGCCTTTTAAAAGTTAATTATGAAAAAGATTTTTGTTATTGCCCTAGCACTAATGCCATTGTTTGATGCCCATGCGCAAGATACGTCAAAAGTGCCATACCAAGCTGCCTATTTCGAGGTAGGCGGTGCTGGCTTGATTTACACGTTCAATTACGATTTTCGATTTGATAAAAGTCAGATGGATTCTTGGGGGATGAAGGTGGGTGCCGGGGGGTATTGGATCAACGACTCCGGGTTTTTCTCCGTGCCTTTCGAGATTAACAAATTATTTGGAAAGGGTCCGCATTACTTTGAAATAGGGGCCGGCATAACCTTCATGGCATTCAAGTCAAATTATTATGAATGGACCTGTAATGAAAATGGATGTTTCAGTACCTACTACCCACAGCGGACTGAAATTGTGCTTCCCATAAACGGTTCGCCAAACGGCATGGGAACAATGAATATTGGGTACCGAAGAATCCCTGTAGATGGTGGGATATCATGGAAAATTAACTTGACGCCACTTTACAACAGCAATGGTTTTTGGCCTTTATTTGCTGGGGCAGGTATCGGTTATGCCTTTTGATAAGAAATGATGGGAAGGGTTGGTTTGTGTATTATTGTGTTTCTTGGTTTTCAAGGAGGTGTGTTAGCCCAGAATTCGGCAACCAAGGCAGTTTACGCAGAACTCTATGGAGCAGGGTTAGCTTATTCAATCAATTATGATTTTAGGTTTGATAAGAATGACATCAATTCATGGGGCATGAGAGTTGGTGCAGGAGGCTATGCAACAGGAAATTCCAATAATTCTGAAAGGTTACTTACGGTACCTGTTCAGTTCAACAAGCTATTTGGAAAAAACCGTCATTTTTTTGAATTAGGCGGCGGAGGTACGCTAATTTATTTTAGGGATCGGAACTCTTCCGGAGGTATAGACTATGTGAATAAGAACTTCGACTTCTTCTTGGAATCTGGTGATACACCAGCTTTGATGGGTACGCTGAATTTTGGATACCGTAGAATCCCCGAGGACGGCGGATTTCTATTTCGAACAAATATTTCCCCTTTTTTCAACCATAACGGTTTTTGGCTGCTTTTTGGAGGGGTTAGCTTGGGGTACGCTTTTTAAAAATAGGTCAGATTAACGATCGCTTACCAGCTCACTCCGAATTTTTCACCTAAGGCCTTTAAGTCCGCTTCTACGGAAGGGAGTAGAGGGATACCTTTTTGCCTACGTTCGGCCTCAAGTTCCCGTTCTGGATCGCCTGGAATCAAAACCTTTTCCTGACCGTCAACTGGAGTTGCTTCTCTGAAGCGGGAGATCCACGTGTCCATATTTGCTTTAAATTCATCAGCGGGCCGAAAGGCATCCACGCGCATCGCGCCAAAGAAATGACCCAGACCCTCACCTACGGGATGGGGATGGGGTTCTAAAAAAGCTACAAAAGGAGGTACCCAGGGTCCGTAATTTGCACCGGAAAGTACGGCAGAGAATATATCCACCACAGCTCCCAAACCATATCCCTTATGAGATCCGTGTTCCCTGTCACCACCCAATGGTAGCAAGGCGCCACCGTCTCTTACTCCATTTGGACTGCTTGTAGGTTTTCCGTCTTTATCCTGTATCCAGCCGAATGGTGCCTCCTGTTGTTTACGTTGTAGGATCTCCAATTTTCCATTTGCCGCAGTCGTGGTAGCCATATCCAATACAAACGGAGGTTGCTCTTTCGCAGGGATGGCCACAGAAATGGGATTGGTACCAAGCAGTCTTTCCTTTGAAAAGGTTGGACTTACAAGAGGACTGGCATTGGTCAAAGAAATCCCAATCATGTCATGTTCCAACGCCTGCATGGCATGTATGCCAGCGATGCCGTAATGGTTGGAATTACGTACGGACACCCATCCCGTACCTGCGATTTTTGCTTTTTCTATCGCCACTTGCATGGCAAACGGAGCGACCACCAGCCCCAAACCTCCATCACCGTCTACAACCGCAGTACTGGGTGTTTCGTGCACGACCCTGATATCTGGTGTTGGGTTGATCCTATTCACCTCCCAAAGTCTGACATACCCTGATAGTCTTGCCACTCCATGGGAATCCACCCCGCGCAAATCTGCCGATAAAAGAACTTTAGTAGCGGTGATGGCATCATTTTCCGGGCAACCGATCTTTACTAATATGTTTTTGGTAAAGGTTTCTAAGTGTTGTAAGGAAAAGGTATGCATGGTGTGCGTAAGAAAAGGAATTATGTTCAAATAGGAAAACGGTGCGTCTAACCGATTGCTTTATTTAGCCGATCAACTCAATTGTTGGGCTAAGATCGGGGAATCTTTTGAAATGGATTTTTGCATCAATTCAGCTATGGCTCCTTCTTTCAAGGAGTATGTGGAGCAATACAACCTTGTGGGAGTAATATGCCGAAGTATAAAGGAAATTAAGCATGACGCCACTACAATCATATCCACGCGCATAGGAATCATGCCTTTTATCTCCAGCCTTTCAGTTTTATTTAAGGTCAGAAGTTGCCGGGCGATGGTGTGGAAATCGGAAACTGGGATGGAATAAACGTAGTGTTTTTTGTGTCTTGTTTCGTTGTCACTTGCGAGGTAGATGTCCGTCAAGGTGTCAAAGGTACCGGACGCTCCTACAAAGCGGGAAGGCTTATAACGTATAATTGCGCTAAGCAGTTGGGAGAGTTTGACCCCAAGATATTCATTAAGTTTGTCGACCTCATCCGGCAAGATGGGATCGTGGTAGTGAAATAGGTCCAACATTCGTTGCCCACCTATTTCGAAACTTTGTTTCCAAAAAATTTCTCTTTCGTTGCCTATTATGAATTCCACCGATCCGCCACCAATATCCACCATCAGCGAACATTCTTCGTTCAAACTTCCGCTAAGCTTGATGCCCTTATATATAAGTTCGGCTTCCCGATCGCCATCTATGACTTGAACGGGGAAGCCGAAACGTTGCTGGACAGCTTTGATAAATTCCAGGCCATTTGTCGCATTCCGGACCGCACTTGTGGCAAAAGCTGAGATCTGTTGTATTTGCTCACCTTGGATCAGGTTATGAAAATGGCCAAGGGTATGAAAGGCTCTTTTTTGGGCATCAGGCAGTATGGTGCGGTGGGAGATACCTCCCTCACCAATTTTCACAGGAATTTTTTCCTTGTAAATTGTTTCAAAAGAATCACCACAAAATTCCACCAATATCAAATGGAAAGTATTGGTGCCCATATCTATTACTGCTGCCTTTTTTTTCATTTTTCCAGCTGTGTTTTTGATGCTGCGAATATAGAAAGTTTATTTAAATCTGCCGGATGATTTCTACTTTACTACGCAATAAAATGCAGGTTATTTTTTATTTTACGGAACATGGTCTTTTTTGACTAAAATTTATTTGAATTTTTATATAGTTATTCACCGAAGGATTTAGGTAAATAATGGTGGGGGTTAGTTGATTGTCCCATCCAACGCGGTTTTGGGTATTTGAAAAAGGGTATAAAATTAGGCAATGATTTTTCTGCTAGCAGGGAGCTACTTATATTTGGTCAAACCTAAATATATGAAAAAGAACCAAACCCCAAACCCCCAACCCCAAAGTTCAAAGATTGGTATTCTTCAGCAAAAGAATAAAGAGGCTTTGCAGGGCGGAGGTCCCAAGCGGGTGGAGGCGCAACATGCCAAGGGAAAATTAACTTCCCGCGAGCGCGTGGGCTTTTTATTGGATCCGGGATCCTTCCAGGAGTTGGACAAATTTGTAGTTCATCGTGGTACTGATTTTGGTATAGATAAAGAGAAATACCTGGGAGATGGAGTTATTACCGGATTTGGGACAATCAACGGGAGATTGGTATATGTGTTTTCCCAAGATTTTACCGTGTTTGGCGGGTCACTTTCAGAAACCCACGCAGAAAAGATTTGCAAAATCATGGACATGGCTATGAAAAACGGAGCTCCCGTGATCGGCCTCAATGATTCAGGCGGGGCACGTATTCAAGAAGGAGTAAGTTCTTTGGGTGGTTATGCGGATATTTTTTATAGAAATACGCGGGCTTCGGGAGTGATCCCACAGTTGTCTGCCATCATGGGCCCCTGTGCGGGCGGAGCCGTTTATTCCCCAGCTATTACTGACTTTGTTTTGATGGTGGAGCATACTTCCTACATGTTTGTGACCGGTCCCAATGTGGTGAAAACCGTCACCCAGGAAAACGTCAGTGCCGAGGATCTAGGTGGGGCATCTGCCCACAGTACAAAAAGTGGTGTGACGCATTTCTCATGTGCCAATGAAATTGACTGCATAGATCATCTGAAAAAATTACTTAGTTATATCCCCCAAAACTGTGAAGAAGAAGCTCCGGCGTTGGCCTACACCCCTGCATCCAGTGAGGAAAGGGAGGAGTTGGATGACCTTGTGCCGGAAAACCCCAATCAGCCCTATGACATGAGGGAGGTTATTGAGGGCATTGCTGATGAGGGAAGTTTTTTTGAAGTGCACCGGGAATTTGCTGAAAATGTCGTGGTAGGATTTGCCCGGCTAGGTGGCAAGAGTATTGGAGTTGTGGGCAATCAGCCTGCGGTTATGGCAGGGGTGTTGGATATCCATTCTTCTGTCAAAGCAGCCCGCTTTGTCCGATTTTGCGACAGCTTCAATATTCCATTGCTTGTACTAGTGGATGTCCCGGGTTTCTTGCCGGGTACGGATCAGGAGTGGAACGGAATCATCACCAACGGAGCCAAGTTGCTGTATGCATTTTCAGAAGCTACCGTTCCTCGAATTACGGTTATCACCCGAAAGGCCTACGGTGGTGCTTATGATGTAATGAATTCCAAGCATATAGGTGCTGACCTGAATTTTGCCTGGCCTACTGCGGAAATTGCTGTGATGGGTGCAAAGGGTGCCGCGGAAATTATTTTTAAACGGGAAATAGCCGTTGCAGAAGATCCGGAGCTGAAGTTAAAGGAAAAGATAGATGAGTTTACCGAAAAATTCGCCAATCCATATTCTGCTGCGGAGCGTGGATTTATCGATGAAGTCATTCTTCCCCGGGAAACCCGTTCCCGCCTGCTGAGGGCGTTTCGGATGCTTGAAAATAAGGTTGATACACTCCCCCGGAAAAAGCATGGGAATATGCCGCTATAAGAAGGTTTTAAAGGCAATTGCAGGACAACTACAAGGCACCCCGGTTTCTACCTGAGAAAAACCAACAACACGGAGGTGTTTGACAAAGTTGGGAATGCCTGAATAGCAAAGCAACCTGAACGCTAAGATCTGGGAATTGGGGGTAATAGACTTTTAGAAAGGTTTGTAAGAAAAATAAAAGTTGGTGAAACCAGATCCAGATCAAGGCAGCCAATAGGGGATATAGAGATTGGAAAATTCAGGTCAATAAAAGTGTTGGCAATAATAATTATTCCAAAAATGTCTAACCTATAAGAAAAAACTATGAGAACGACACAATTATTTGTAGAAATATTAATAACCGGATTTGGAGGAATAGCTTGGATATTAATATTTATATGCTCTATTTGCGGAATTAACTTAGATCATATTTTAAACTATAATTATTCAACATTTTATATTATTCCAGTCACTGGTTTTGCTTATGTCCTTGGGATTTTAATTGATAGATTAGGATATCAGTTATTCGTTAAGTATGAAAAAAAGAATATTCCTATAGTTTTTAAGAATTGCGCAGATTATCCGAAAGATAAAAAAGGAATAACTTATGCAAAGCCAATAATTACTTATATAATGCACAAATCAAAGCATTTGAATGACCAGATGATTTATAATAGAACAAGACTTAGATTAACTCGTTCTTGGACACTAAATTTTTTCTTTATAGCCTTAAGTTTGTTAACCTATTATTTAACTCAAGATAATAGAAATAGTGAAATTTTCATGGTTTTATCGATATTAACAATTGTATTATGCATTTATTCTTTTTTTATTTGGAAGATATTAGCAAAAGATTATTATAAAAATATTAAATCTAGTTATGATTTATTGAAAGAAGGAAAATGGATAAGTAAAGAAGATATTGTGAACAATTAAAAATGACTATTGCTAACGGCGTATATAATTAATTGCGGTTTATGCTTTGAAATTAAGCACCATCACCCCACAAAAACCTCTGGAATAGCGAATAGCACTTCTTTAGAAAGCTCATCGAAGTTTTTAGGCGGAGTGAATGGAAAAATTAGCAAATAACGGTCCAAAGTTCGAAGATTTAGTCAAAAGCTTTTCCCCAAGCTCCAAAGTATCAGATAAAGAAAGTACAGAACTAGGAGGGCTTTTTGGAAATGATGTAGCTATGAAATCTTTTGGGGTTATGGACGCTTTGAAGGCTTACTACTAAAGAAGTATAACCGAACCCCAATCTTAACGTTCAGGTAGTCCCTTCATTTGAAACCTGTCTTTGTTAAACCATTTTGCTTTGCATATCATCCAGTAGTAGCTTTTTTAAGCTTTGACTGTAAAAAAAAATGGGTAATTTTGATCTTTACCCTAATATGATAATATAACTATTTCATGCAAAACAACGAAAAATTTCTATACAAGTATTTAAACAACGCATCTCCTACCGGATATGAGGCCTCGGGCCAGCAGATTTGGTTGGATTATTTGAAGCCTTTTGTGGATGATCATTTTACGGATGCCTATGGCTCCGCAGTCGGGGTGATCAATCCCAAATCGGATTTTAAGGTGGTTATAGAAGCCCATGCCGATGAGATCAGCTGGTTTGTAAACTATATAACGCCCGAAGGCTACATTTATGTGGCCCGAAACGGAGGCTCAGATCACCAAATCGCCCCGTCCATGCGGGTAAACATACATACTGATAACAAAATTATTCAAGGGGTATTTGGATGGCCAGCCATCCATGTACGGGATAAGGCCAAAGAAGAGCCTCCAAAAATGGACAATATTTTCCTCGACGTGGGGGCAAGATCTAAGGATGAAGTTCTCGAAATGGGAATTCACGTGGGATGCGTGGCTACCTTTCAGGATGAATTGACCGAATTGAACGGTAAGTTTTATACAGGCAGGGCACTGGATAACCGAATCGGCGGGTATATGATAGCGGAAGTAGCCCGAAAGTTGAAGGAGGAAAAGATAGACCTTCCTTTTGGACTGTATATCGTCAATGCTGTGCAGGAGGAAATCGGTCTGCGCGGGGCAGAAATGATTGCCGCCAATATCAAACCAAATGTAGCCATCATCACCGATGTATGTCATGACACAACCTCACCCATGTACAATAAGGTGGCAAGCGGCGATTATACCGCTGGCAATGGCCCCGTTCTTACAGTAGGTGCTGCTGTACACAAAAAATTGCTGGATCTGATTATTGCCTCAGCCAGAAAGCGGGAAATTCCTTTTCAGCGGTCTGCCTCATCACGCAGTACAGGAACCGATACCGATGCATTTGCCTATTCCAATGGGGGGGTTCCTTCAGCCCTAATATCCTTGCCAATCAAATACATGCACACTACGGTAGAGACTGCAAGTAAATCGGATATTAACCATGTCATTTCTTTAATGTGTGGCTTCCTTCAGGATTTCGATCAGAAATTTGATTTCAGGTACGTTAAATAGGTTAGGTTAATTGACGGTATCTTTTGAATCGGGATCAACTGATTTGATGGATACTGTCCAATATTAAATTTTAGTATGGAAAGAAAAAAGGTGTTTATCAACAAAATTATTCCTGAACTAGGCCTGAGGTTACTGGATGAGGCAGGCATTGACTATACCGTATGGAAGGAAAAGCCGGTATTGGACAGGGATCAGGCAATCTTGTTTTGCAAGGGACACGATGCCTTTATCAGTGCCGGACAAAGTGGCCTCGATGCGGATTTTTTCAAACAATGCAGTCATCTCAAGGTAGTCGCCCTTCATTCGGTAGGCTTTGATGGGGTAGATATTTCTGCTGCTACCGCTCAGGGGGTACCCATTGGCAATACCCCAAATGTTCTTAATCGTGCCACTGCGGAAACTGCTTTATTGCTTATGTTGACGGTAGCGAGAAAGGCTCTCTTTTTACATAAAAAAATCCAAAAAGGTGAATGGGCTATCAGCCAACCTACCCAGGATCTTGGCGTAGATATCGCCGGGAAGACTTTGGGGATAGTTGGTTTGGGAAGAATAGGGACTGAATTAGCTAGAATGTGTGCTAAGTCTTGGGGAATGAAGATTATTTACCACAACCGAAGTCAAAACGAGGAAGCGGAACAAGAACTTGGTGCTAAGTTGGTAAGCTTCGAGGAATTGCTCGCACAGAGTGATATAATTTCGGTACATACCGCACTCACCGAGGAAACAAAGGGTATGTTCGGTTACGAGCAGTTTAAAAAAATGAAATCCTCAGCGATATTTGTCAATACGGCAAGGGGTGGCGTTCATCGGGAGGAGGAGTTGATTCGGGCCCTCAATGAAAATGTTATTTGGGGAGCAGGGCTTGATGTCACCAATCCGGAACCAATGAACCCGGATAATCCGCTGCTGGAAATGGAAAATGCCGTTGTATTTCCCCATATAGGTTCTTCTACGTTTGAGACGAGAAATGAAATGGCCCGTTGTGCAGCAGAAAACATCATCGCGGGACTAAAAGGGGAACGGCTTCCGTACCCTGTGAATCCGGAAGTTTTCGGAAAATGAGGAATTTAGGTGGATCAAAGGTACAGTCCTTCACAAGATCCCTTGTTTGCCATTTTTGAGAATTCATCCAATGGTATGATTCAAATTTTGGGAAAAAGCACCACCTATGTCGGACTTTCTCCATGGGATTTTGGGTATCCGCTTGCGGAAAAGGAATATATTCAACCTGAAATTACTTTGAGGAAACTACAGTTTAATAATATCATATTAATTGGAAATCCGTAAAGTTATACCAAATATAAAAGACCTAAAAATAATTAAAAAGCGTTAAATGAGAGCATTAGTAATATCTGGAGGAGGAAGTAAGGGTGCATTTGCCGGTGGCATTGCGGAATTTTTAATAAAGGCTTGTGGCTATCAGTATGATTTGTTTCTGGGGACATCTACTGGGAGCTTATTGGTACCTTTACTCTCTATTGGCGAGATTGACAAAATCAAGGCGATCTATACTTCTGTTACGCAAAATCAGATATTCGATGTATCTCCTTTTTACATTACGGAGGAAGATGGTGTCAAACATATCAAAATCAATCACTTTAACACGGTGAAAATGTTTATCAGGGGAAGGAAAACATTTGGGGAAAGTATGGCGCTGTTGAAACTGATCAAAAAAATCATGACCCGTTATGATTTTGAGCGGATGCGGCAGGGGGATGCGGATGTTTACGTGACGGTTTCGAATTTGACCACCGGTGAAGTCGAATATAAGGCGCTAAAGTTGAGCACCTATGAGGATTTCTGTGAATGGATATGGGCTTCCGCGAACATGGTGCCTTTTATGAGTCTTTTGGAGAAAAACGGTTGCCAGTATGCTGATGGAGGCTTTGCCGATCTAGTCCCCATATCAGAGGCCATTTACCGTGGGGCTAGCGTTATTGATGTGATTGTATTGAAATCAAGCCAACCTAGGCAAAAAAAGGAAAACGTACGGAATGCATTGGAGCTTATGACCCGCACGTTTGATTTTATAATGAATCAGATAGCCAATGATGACATAAAAATCGGTAAGTTGGAAGGGGGACGGCGGAAGGTGGATTTGAATTTTTATTACCCGCCAGGCATATTGACAGAAAATTCGTTAATTTTTGACCCCGCAGAAATGAAACAATGGTGGAAGGATGGCTTTGCCTTTGCCAAAGAACAAAACCCGGTATGCAAATGCGTTGATGTAGGGGTGTAATTTTCTTTTGAATATATTTTGACATCCATGATTTTTTGAATTGCTTTTTAGGTGAAATCCAGTATCTTTCTTCATAGATCAGACCGCAAAACCAGCTATATGTATTTCCCTGTCCCTGAAAGAGTTTTCGTCATTTTCGGCATAACTTCAATGTTGATGGGTTCCTGCCGTCCGCAAATTGAAGAACAGCATGAAGCACAAATCCACATTCAGCCAATTAACCATGCAGAAATAGTCACAACTGAGGAAACCATTGCCATCCAATATGTCACTGTAATAGATGGTAGGGGAGGGGAAGCGTTGTCGGGATATACTGTAATTATTACCGATGGACTGATAACTGAGATAGGTCCTTCCAGCGAGGTCATGGTTCCGAATCAAGCGCATGTGATCGAGGGTTCTGGCAAGTTTTTGCTTCCGGGATTGATTGATGCCCATTTTCATCTGGACTTACTGAGGGGACTTCCCCATATGTTTCTTAAAAATGGAATCACATCCCTAAGGGATCCTGGGGCCTGGATAGAAGCCTATGGGAATGAACGGCGAAGAGGAAAAACCCTTCCCCGGCTCTTCCTTACAGGCCCTCACTTGGATATGTTTCCTCCTGCCCATCCACGGGATGCACTGATCGTAAGGGATGAGGAAGAGGTACGGCAACAAATCCGGAATTTGGCAGCAAAAGGAGCCTCAGCAATTAAAATCTATTACCGGATGTCGCTTGGGATGATACAAGCAGCGGCAGATGAATGCCGAAAATTGGGATTGCCTTCCACGGCCCATTTGGAAATTAGTGATGCGAGGGAGGTCATTCTGACTGGAGTGACGGGGATTGAACATGTTACATCATTTGGCCTTGCCCTAGTACCACCGTTTCAGGCAGAAGCCTACAAGCAGAAGGTGTTGGCAGATAACAATGCCCGCAGGGAAGGGCGATATGAGATGTGGAACCAGATGGACTTTGATACGGATCGGGAAAATGTAGTCCGTATATTTGAATTAATGGTGGAAAATAACGTTTTTCTCTGTCCTACCTTGGCAGTCTTTGAGCCTGAACCTGATTCAGAAGATTCAGTTCGGCGAGGTGGGTTTGCAAAAATGATGGAATTTACCCGACTAGCTCATAACCAAGGAGTAACGTTAGCCGTAGGATCGCATTCTTATGTACCCAATTCTGAATACGGTTGGGCGTATCACAGGGAGATGGAACTTCTTCAATCATGCGCAATGACTCCGTCAGAAATCATATATGCTGCTACGTATCAAAATGCCCGTTTCTTGAAAATAGAGGATCAAGTGGGTTCTATTGAGGTTGGTAAAAAGGCAGATCTACTGCTGCTCAATGCGGATCCCTATGCAGATATCAGCAATATGAAGGCCATAGATCGGGTAATGCTTAATGGTACCTGGGTAGAATAAACTCAATCTCAGAGAGATAAAAGAATGGAAAAATCAAGGGGTAATGTTTTTTTCCTTTTGCTTGTTAAGAACACATTATTTCCACATTTTTGGGGTAAATATGCGCACGTGGCGAAATTGGTAGACGCACTGTCTTCAGGTGGCAGCGCCTTCGGGTGTGAAGGTTCGAATCCTTTCGTGCGCACATATTTATTTTTTAAAGAGTTTCCGCTTAAATATTTTGAAAAAATTCTCCTGCTTTTCATGAATGGGAAAATCATCACCCAAAAGATATCCATACGGTCTAAATGTGGGAATCCTATCTAGGGTTATCTTTAGAATTCCCACCAAAGGTATCGATAAAACCATTCCCGATACCCCCCAAAGAGAACCGCCCAAAAGTATGGCAAGGATTACCGCCAATACATTTATTTGTACTTTTGAACCTACCACCACCGGGGTAATCAAATTATTTTCCACCAGTTGTATGCCCCAAAGAACTCCCAGCGTAAGAAGGGGGTAAAAAAGTGTGTCAGTTGTAAGAAAAACATACAAAATGACAAGCAATGAGCTAATGATGACCCCTATATAGGGGATTAGGTTCATAACAGCGATAAACAATGCAAAAAGCAGGTAATATTTTATATCCATGAAATAAAAGAAAGCTCCGGATAGTACCGTGACAATTCCGGTTACTTTAAACATTCCAATCAGGTATTGATGAATTATTTTCCCTGAATCTCCGACCCAGGTCAATATTTTTTCATTGCTCCGTTCAGATGCCTGTAGCAAGAAAGCAACAAAAAAATCCCGATAATAGAGCAACAGGAAAATAAACAAAGGGATAATTCCAATAAGGGTAATGGATTTCCCAGTATTGAATAGGGTCTGATTTATGTTTTCCCCGCTAATCCAATTGGAAAATAGGGAAGTCGGGTCGTCTTGTATTATCGCAATGCCTGTCATCTTCTCTATATCTACCAAGTATGATGAGAGTTTAGTTTGAAAGATCTCACCTATTTCGGGTATTTCTGCCAAGAGGTTGACCATTTGGTTGATCACCAAAAACAATACGCCAACAATGCTTACTGTGAAAATCACCAGCGTAGTAAATATGGCCAAACCTCTTGGAAATCGATTTTCCTCCAACCAATGGGATACAGGAAAAAGCGCAAACGCAAAAAATATTCCCCAAGTCAGGGGGATGAAAATAAAACTACCGTACCACAATATCAGATAGCTCAACGTAAAGGTAATCAATCCGTATGTGATCTGCTTCAGCCGATCAGGTGTATTCTCCATCAGAAATCTGGCGTAATGTTATATGTCTAAATTTATACATTTCTTTTGAAGAGACATGCCATTACCTGTTTTTTTGAGACTCAATAAAACTTTTTTTATTGTTCTACGGCCGATCAGCCTATTCGGATTGGTATCATTCACCTAAATGAGTATATTCACTTTTTACTTAATATTACCCATAAAACCGATTATGAAACTATTACTTATCTCTCTCACGCTCTTACTTTGCTTTTCTTTTCAATTTGCCGATGCACAGGATAAGCCATTGCGGATAATTATGATTGGTGCCCATCCGGATGACTGTGACATTAAAGGTGGTGGCACTGCCGCACTTTTTGTTTCCATGGGTCATGAGGTAAAGTTTGTTTCCGTGACCAACGGAGATGCGGGCCATATGGAAATGGGTGGTGGCATGTTGGCCAAAAGAAGAAAGGCGGAGACTGAAGAAGTAGCCCGTAGATTGGGAGTGACCTATGATGTGTTGGACAATCACGATGGAGAGCTGTTGGCCACTTTACCGATTCGAATGGATATCATAAGGCTGATCAGGGAATGGGATGCGGACGTTGTGATTTCCCATCGTACCAATGACTACCATCCCGATCACCGCTACACTGCCATTCTTGTACAGGATGCAGCCTACATGGTAGGAGTGCCCAATGTGGCAGCCGACGTTCCCCCACTGAAAAAAAATCCGGTTTTCCTCTATTTTCAGGACAACTTTCAAAAACCCAACCCGTTTTCCGCTGATATTTCGGTGGATATTACCTCGGTAATAGATAAAAAAATCGATGCCATGGATGCACATGTATCCCAGTTTTATGAGTGGCTGCCCTGGATAGGAGGCTATGCGGATGAGGTGCCGGAAGGAACAGAAGAGCGAAAAGCTTGGCTTAGAGACAAACGTTGGAGCAGTGTAAGTCCGGCAGCAAAACCAGCTTTGGAAAAATGGTACGGTGCTTCGAAAGCGTCCCAAGTGAAGTATGCTGAATCTTTTGAAATCTGCGAATATGGTAGCCGACCAACAGAACAGGATATAAAACGGCTTTTTCCTATGCTGGGAAAATAGAGAGATTATCAATCAGAAAGAGAAAGAACCCTAATTCCCAGTGTCAATACTTTTATTTCAATTAACTCAAAAAAATAAACTTCAATGAACAAAAAAAACGTGCTGGTCACCGGTGGTGCCAGCGGGATTGGACTGGCTATCACCAAGCGGTTTGCCAAAGAGGGTGCCAACGTGTATATCCTGGATTATAACAAGGCGTCAGGAGAAAATGTAGCAAAAGAACTCCAATCCGAAGGCTATTCCATTTCTTTTTTTCAAGCAGATGTTTCCAATCAGAATCAAATAAAGGAAGTTGTTGCCCAAATTTCCGGCAACATTGATGTTTTGATAAACAATGCCGGAGTCGCACATGTCGGTAATTTGGAGCAGACCATAGAAAGTGACCTAGACAGACTTTACAGCGTCAATATTAAGGGCGTTTACAACTGCTCGCAGGCAGTAATTGGCCGGATGAAGGAACAGGGAGGTGGCGTGATCATTAATATGGCTTCCGTAGCTGCTACGGTAGGAATTCCGGATAGATTTGCTTATTCCATGACAAAGGGGGCGGTACTGACCATGACGCTATCTATGGCAAGGGACTATGTGGAGCATAAAATACGTGTAAATGCCATTTCTCCCGCCAGGATTCATACCCCATTTGTGGATGGTTACCTCACCAAAACCTACCCGGGAAGAGAACAGGAAATGTTTGATAAGCTTGCAGCAACACAGCCTATAGGAAGAATGGGAATTCCCGAAGAAGTCGCCAACATGGCGTTTTTCCTAGCCTCGGACCAAGCGGAGTTCCTTACTGGAGCGGATTATCTGGTAGACGGAGGATTCTCGCAGTTAAAAATGTAACTGATTGTAACACTATAAATTAAACCCTGAAATCGAGCATGACGAAAGTCGTCACACACTAGGATGATTATTGCCATGCGAGATTCCACCTGCCTGACGGCAGTCAGGTGTGACCTTTGAAAAACAATTATAATCATATGAAACTAATACGATTTGGAAAAGCCGGAAAAGAAAAACCGGGAATAGAAACCGCAGAAGGAAAGCGGCTGGATGTAAGTGCATTTGGAACAGACTGGTCGGAGGAATTCCTCGGGGACGAGTCTGGCGTACAAAAGCTAGCTGAATGGCTGGAAGCGAATCAGGCTTCCTGTCCTGACATTGCTCCTGATGAGCGATTGGGACCACCTGTTTACAAGCCTTCAAAAATCATCTGTGTGGGATTAAATTATTCGCTTCACGCCAAGGAGAGCGGGATGGATGTTCCGCAGCAACCAGTCTTGTTTATGAAAGCGACTTCTTCCCTTTCAGGGCCATTCGATACCATCGTTATTCCCAAAAATTCCGAAGCTACGGATTGGGAGGTCGAATTGGCCATCGTGATCGGTAAAAAAGCCAGCTATGTGTCCGTAGAGGATGCCTATGACCATATTGCTGGCTATGCTCTTCACAACGATGTGAGCGAGCGGGACTTTCAATTAAAACATGGTGGACAATGGGTAAAAGGCAAAAGCTGTGATACTTTTGCCCCACTTGGACCATTTCTAGTCACAAGGGATGAAATCCCAGATCCCAATAACCTGAGACTTTGGCTTAAGGTAAATGGAAAAACTGTTCAAGATAGCAGCACTTCTGACCTGGTATTTAATGTGCCCACCTTGGTGAGCTATATCAGTCAGTATATGACGCTGCTTCCAGGTGACATCATTAGTACGGGCACGCCATCCGGAGTAGGTATGGGCTTCAAGCCTCCGGTTTACCTGAAAGAAGGAGACGAAGTGGAATTAGGCGTTAAAGGCTTGGGTGTTTCCAGGCAAACTGTGGTAAATTACAAAGGCTAATAATCCTTTTCTAAAAATAAAGAGACATGTCGGAAGGCATGTCTCTTTTCAATTTAGAATGGTTTGGATTCTGAAACTATTTGAAATAGGAAATGAAAGCATGGAAAGCTAAATGGAAGGATAATGAGAGACGTTAATAAATATATGCCCAAAAATAAGGTTAGCCTCCTACCAAAAAGTCGAACCTCCGGCAAATTACGCATCGGTATTTTGGGTATTTACCACGAGTCAAATACGTTCTTACCATCCTCAACAGAATGGCCTGACTTTGAAAATGGTCACCTGTTAACTGGCAATAAAATTTGTGAGGAGTATAGATCTGCTTTTCATGAAATAGGGGGGATTTTGGAGGTGTTGGAGAAAGAGGATACCTTAGAAATAATCCCTATTTTGTATGCCGAAGCCACGCCTAGTGGAACGATAAGCTCCGGTACAGCGGATAAGCTGATGGAAACTTTACATGATCAACTGCTTAAATCTCTGCCTTTGGATGGGTTGATGGTGGTGCCTCATGGTGCGGCTGTAGCGGTTGGGATTCCTGATTTTGACGGGCATTGGCTTTCATGGGTTCGTTCTCAGGTAGGTCCGGATATGCCCATAGTTGGCACCATCGATCCGCATTGTAATTTGAGTCAGCAAATGGTGGATGCAGTGAACGCCCTAGTAGCCTACAAAACCAACCCGCATATAGATCAACGGGAAGTTGGCAAAGAGGCGGCTGGAATTCTGCTCGATGCATTGTCAGGTAGGCGCAAACCTAAAATGAAGGCGGTTCAATTGCCTATGGCCATAAGTATTGAAATGCAGCATACCGGTTCCAGCCCCTGCTTGGAATTATATCAATTGTCAGCACGTTTGGCTGCACGACCTGGGATCATGTCTACCAGCATCGTCTTGGGGTTTCCCTATGCGGATGTACCAGAGATGGGCAGCAGTCTGATAGTGGTTTCCGATGGAGATGATGCTTTAGCACTGGTAACCTTGATTGAATTGCAGCGGCATATGGAAAATCATCATTGCGATTTTTCCGGTAAAAAAATCGGATTGGAAGATTTGATTCCTGAAATAAGCGAAGCTGAAAAACCCCTGTTACTTTTAGATATGGGAGATAATGTAGGTGGAGGTTCACCGGGGGACAGTACTTTTTTATTAAAAATTCTTGAGGACAATGAATTGGGTAGATCCTTTGTTTGCATCTATGATCCGGAGGCGGTTGGATTACTTAAAGCATTTAAGCCCGAGGACAATATCTCGGTGAAAGTGGGTGGAAAAACAGACCGCAATCATGGTGACCCTGTACTGCTGAAAGGAAAGTTGCTGAGAACAGTGTTGGGTAAATTTACCGAGAATCAGCCCCGGCATGGAGGCCAGGTGAATTTTGATATGGGGGAGACAGCCATTGTTGAAACTATAGAAGGAAATACAGTTATGGTAACCTCCCGCAGGGTGGTGCCTTTTAGCCTACAGCAACTTATTCAATCGGGTATCAATCCCGAGGATTATCAGATATTAGTAGCTAAAGGAGTGAATGCACCTTTGGCGGCATATATGCCTGTATGTAAACAGCTGATTCGGGTAAATACCCCGGGAGTGACACGTGCCGATATGCAAAACCTGCCGTATAAAAACAGAAGAAAACCCCTCTTTCCCTTTGAACCGATGCCGCTTTCTTTATGAAATGTTTAGATTTCTTCTTTTGAATCAGAAGGCTTGTCAGATATGTCAGTTCTGACATGAATATCCCGCTGGGGAAATGGGATTTCGATGCCTGAAGCGTCGAAGGCTAAATAGGTATCCAGCATGACTTGATTTTTAACTCCGAGCCAGGTGTCGAAATTACTTACCCAAAAAAGCAGCCTGAATTCTACCGCACTGTCGGCAAAGTTGTGTACAAATACCCGAGGCTCTGGTAGGGAGAGAATTTCATTTTTTTTCATAACTTCCAAAAGGACTTCCTGCACCAACTTAAGGTTTGAACCATAAGCGACCCCGATAATGATTTCAATTCTCCTTTTCCGGTCAGAAAGCGTCCAATTGATCAAATGTTGGGACAGAAGATCACCGTTTGGGATAATTACCTCGGATCCGTCATAGGATTGTAATGTGCTGGAACGTATGCCGACTTCCTTTACAACGCCTGATCGGCCGCCCACCTCAATGGCATCTCCGATTTGTATGGGTCTTTCAAATGCCAGGATGATTCCTGATACCAGATTGTTAACAATGGTCTGTAGACCAAAACCAATACCCACACTGAGCGCACCAAGGACAATGGCCAGCTTGTCCAACGAAATCCCGGAAAATGTCAACGCTGCAAAAAAACCAACAATCAATACCGCCAACCGGATCAGCAGGATGGATGAGCCAAGACGCTTATCACGCAAGTCGGCTTTTTCACTGTCCTTAATGGTGGCAAAATAGGCGATATTTTTAGCGAGAACGGAAGCAACCCAAATGACAAGTATAAAAACTAGAATACTCCCGAAAGTAAAAGAACTATTTCCTATGGTGCGTTCTTCGGAAAGGAAGGTTGAAATGGTATTAAAAATATAATCATCAATGGAAAGATTTAACGTCAAAAAATAGACCCACATGAATACAGCTAGGGTTATAAAAATTTTGTTTAATCGGCGATATATGTTTTTGTAGTTGAGATAATTGGTGAATTCTTTTTGGTTGGACTGGGCTACTTCAGACTGAAGGTATAAGGCTTCCATGATCACCAGAACGAACATATACAAACTTATCGCCTGCATGGTACTCAAGGTAGAGGTTACGGCTAATAACTTCCCAAGACTAAACCTCCCGAACAGTTGAAACAAAACTGAAAGTGATTGCATTGAAAGGTAAAGGTAGATTAGGTAGATCAAATATTGGGGATAATGATCGGGCTTTTTGCTGATAAGGTGAAGTGCATTCAGTCCAATGGCAATGCCAATAACGGACAGGCCGATGAGATAAAACCTTTCTTGAAAGGAATGTTCAATCAACTGGTTGCTGACTCCAAAAATAACTAGGCTGAGCACCATAAAAACCCAAAGCCGAAACACCTTGGTAAATAGGACTTGTCTAAGGAGAATGGTAGAGCAAGCTGCCATTCCGAAGAGGCTTGAAAAAATCACCGTGTTTGGTGGATAGGGCAATATATATGGTGTCAAAGTTAATATGCTCAGGAAAGTACATATTAATGGAGAAAATGTAAGATAGTTGGTACGTTCAAGAATGACGGTTGAAAATTCTTTTTCTCTTGAAATGGTTTTTATTAGCCAGGTAAACCATATATAAAGTCCGATACCCAGAAAAATAATGAGTACAGCATAGGAAATATTCCGATTTAGGTAGCTCCTTAAAATAACCTTGTTCAAGGTAAGTGAATCCGTTAATAGGGATAAAATGGGGTCGGATTCGCCTGTGGCCTCTTTTTGCCAAATGTAGGGAGATTCTTTTTGCAATAGGCGACTTCGGATGAGTTGCCGCTTTTCCCTGACCTCGTCTTTTACATCATTGATGCCGATAACCAGACCTGACAATTTGCTTTGAAGATCAATCGCAAAGGAATGATGATGCCTATATACACTGTCAGTTTTGTTCAATCTAGTATATAGTAGGTCCCACTGGAGGTTTAAGATAGGCAGGGCGACAGAATCTACGAATGAAACTCTCTCATTATAACTATTTCGAATTTCTACAATGTTCCTACCTATTTCCAAGTAATTTTCAGTCCTCTTGTTTATTTCATTTTGCCATCGGTTTACTTGAACGCCATATCCGTCCATCAAATTTTCAAGTTCGTTGAGGTATTGAAGGTTGAAGCTTATTTCCGCAGATTCAAAACTTTCGTTAATGCGTTCTATGATGCGTTCAATGATGGGTATTTCAACAGATAAATATGTCGTGTCGTAAACCCTAAGCAGTCGGCTTCTTCCTACCTGGAGTTGTTCAAAATAAGTCTCATTGCGCCGGATTATTTCTTCTAGGGTCAGTGGCCGTTGTGTAAGGGAATCCGACATTATGACAGTATCTGTTTTGTCCAAACCGACACTGCTGATTAAATTGTCCAATGTTTGGGCTTCCGTAGAAGATGAAAGTACAAGAATTAAAATCCAAACCTTCGCAAAAAAGGAAAATAACTGTTTGGCATGGGATGAAAAAACCAACGATTGTGAAATGTGTTTCAAGAGATATAGGTAATTAACAAGAAAATTGCGCAAAAAATATTACATTTAGTAGTTATTTCTTAAAAAAGATTAGACAGAATTGTATGCGTTTAACATTTCAAAAATTGATCGTTGTACAATGTTCTCGAAAAACCAAACATGATGGCATGATTATGGTTCAATAGATGGAATGGTCGGTGATTAGTTGTGATTTGGCCAAAGTATTCCCCATGTTATGGTTAAAAGGTGTTAAAAACTTTAGTTAAACGGGAGGTGGCATCGTTTTGGAAGAACCATTTTCAAAATATTTCGTGGTAATAGTGAATTTAAAAGAAAGGTAAAAAAATGAGCAAAAAACAGTTTTTCTTAGGAATCGTTCTCGCTTCCTTAATAGGAGGGGTCGTCGCTTTATTGGGAGTGAGCTTACTCCAGACAAACCAAACCTCAACAACTGAATTTGCTGAGCGGCAAAGTGCGAGTTTTGTCAATTGGTTAAATGACGACAAGTTTATTGTTCCTGAGGGAATAAACTTTGTGGCGGCGGCTGAGGTGGTAACCCCTGCGGTAGTGCACGTCAGCAGCTCTGTTTCAGTTACTAGCAGGCAAGGGGGGGTAGATCCACTAGAAGAGTTCTTCGGCTTTAGATCTCCTTCACCGAGAGGTGAGGCACCTCCGAGAGAAGGCAGAAGCTCCGGTTCAGGAGTGTTAATTTCTCAAGACGGGTACATTGTGACTAATAATCACGTGATCGAAAATGCAACAAAAGTTGACATCACGTTAGAGGATAATAGAAGGTATGTGGCGAAAGTTGTTGGAACAGATCCAACTACCGATTTGGCCCTGCTGAAAATCGAAGAATCAGGACTTCCTTTTATTCCATTTGGTGATTCAGATATAGCTAAGGTAGGTGAATGGGTATTGGCCGTGGGAAATCCCTACGAGCTTAACTCTACCGTAACAGCGGGTATTATCAGTGCCAAGGCAAGGAATATCCGGATTTTAAGGGATGAGAATAATTTGCAGGTTGAATCATTTATTCAAACAGATGCCGCTGTAAATCCGGGAAATTCCGGAGGACCTTTAGTCAACCTATCAGGTGAAATAATCGGAATAAACACTGCGATTGCTTCCAGAACAGGAGGGTTTAGCGGGTATTCATTTGCTGTACCGAGTGCCATCGTGAAAAAGGTCACTGAAGACTTATTAGAATATGGAACAGTACAAAGGGGACTTATTGGAGTAAGTATTCAGGATATTAGTCCTCAATTGGAAGCTAGCGAAGGAATTAAAATAAAAGCCAGCCGTGGAGTATATGTGGCTGGAGTTAATGAAGGAAGTGGTGGAGAAGAAGCGGGTCTTCAGAAAGGCGACGTGATTATCGGAATTGATGGCTATAATACATATACCACTTCCGCGCTGCAGGAAAGAGTTGCCCGTAAGCGTCCGGGTGATACGGTAGACATCAAATTTCTGAGAGATGGAAAGGAAATGAATGCCACAGCAACGCTGAAAAATTTTTCCGGAACAACTAAAGTAGTTGTCAAAGAAGTGCCAAAACGCGAGGAATTTGAAGGAGTGGTTTTTGAAGACATCAAAAACAATGTGAAGGAAAGACTGGATATTGAGGGAGGAGCTTCCATTACTAGTATAGAAAATGAACAATGGACGGAAGCAGGGCTGAAGCCTGGATTCATCATCACGAAGATTGGTAGAATTAGGATCAACTCCGCGGAAGAAGTGAGCGAAGCACTTAAAAACTACAAAGGTGAGGAAGTGAGTATTTTAGGAGTTTATCCCAACGGGCAGCGATCGTATTACGATATCAAACCTTAATTAAACACGCATTTATTACTCTCTGACAAAAGGCCGTTCTTTAGGGAATGGCCTTTTTCATTCCTATTAGTTTTGACTATTTTTACGGTATCTACATTTTGATTAAGTCCTATGAATTTACTACAGGCGTTATTGTCAAATTTAGGGCTTTCCTCTGAAAATATGGGGACAAGTTCAGGGAAATCATGGTATCCGACTACTGGTGATTATCTTGAATCCTATTCTCCGGTAGACGGTAAGTTGATTGCGAAAGTCATCCAAACAGACTGGAAGTCCTATGATCGATTGCTCTCTGACCTACAAATGGCATTTACAACCTGGAGAGATGTTCCGGCACCTAGACGTGGTGAGATTGTCCGCCAGATAGGCATGGCCTTAAGAGAAAAAAAGGAAGATTTGGGGAGATTGGTTTCCTATGAGATGGGCAAATCCTATCAGGAGGGACTGGGAGAGGTTCAGGAAATGATTGATATCTGCGACTTTGCTGTTGGCTTGTCCCGGCAACTCTATGGACTGACCATGCCTTCGGAGCGGGTTAATCATACCATGATGGAGCAATGGCACCCGCTGGGGATTGTTGGTATTATCTCAGCGTTCAACTTCCCTGTGGCAGTTTGGTCCTGGAATGCCATGATTTCTTGGGTCTGTGGCAATGTATGTGTTTGGAAGCCCTCCGAAAAAACACCATTGACAGCCATTTCCTGTCAAAAAATAGCTGGCGAAGTATTTGCCCAAAACGGATTTCCAGAGGGAATCTCAGGATTGATCTGTGGAGGGGCCGATGTTGGAGCTTGGTTGGCGGAGGATACTCGGATTCAACTAGTGTCGGCAACAGGTTCTACAAGAATGGGAAAATCCGTAGCGGTCGCCGTGGCCAGTCGGTTGGGGAAGACAATTTTGGAACTAGGCGGCAACAATGCCATTATCATCACACCCAATGCCGATCTGGATATTGCAACACGCGGAGCAGTCTTTGGAGCCGTGGGTACTGCCGGACAGCGATGCACGAGCACCCGTCGGCTTATTGTCCATGAGGACGTCTACGAAGCTGTCAAGAAACGTCTTGTTAGTGCCTACGCTCAGTTGAAAATTGGGAATCCGCTGGAAGAGTCCAACCATATGGGTCCATTGATCGACCAGGAAGCTGTAGGCCAATACCTAGCTGCTGTGGAGGAAGTTGAAAAGGAAGGTGCTCAGGTAGTAGTTGCTCCTGGCGTACTGGACGGTTCGGGATTTGAGTCCGGCTGTTACGTACTGCCCTGTATTTTTGAGGTGGAGCCTCATTACCGGATGGTGAAGGAGGAGACCTTTGCTCCAATTTTATATCTGATGAAATATAGATCTTTGGAGGAGGCCATTCACATCCATAACGACGTTCCGCAAGGCCTGTCCTCGGCCATTATGAGTACCGATGTTCGGGAGTCATACCGCTTTCTATCCGCGGCTGGGTCCGACTGTGGGATAGCCAATGTTAATATTGGCACGTCCGGCGCGGAAATTGGAGGTGCATTTGGCGGGGAAAAGGAAACTGGCGGTGGCCGGGAGTCCGGTTCCGATGCTTGGAAAGCCTATATGCGTAGGCAAACCAATACGATCAACTACGGAAACCAGCTGCCCTTGGCACAAGGAATAAGATTTGATACTTGACAGATCAGATTTTTTCAAATGATATTCAGTTACTTGGATGGGAGAGTTAAAAAAATTAAGCGGTATTATTTGACATCAATTGAAATACTGCTACATTTGCAAACCTATTCAGGGAAACAAAACCAAATGAGGTTTTGAAAAATTGGGAGTTTAGCTCAGTTGGTTCAGAGCATCTGCCTTACAAGCAGAGGGTCGGGGGTTCGAATCCCTCAACTCCCACAGATTGAAACCCTAATTGTCTATATTTTAGATAGTTAGGGTTCTTTTTTTTGACTGTGGAGCTAATTATGGGGCTTGATTTTACTTTTTAGTTTCCCGAATTCCCCAGTTTACAAATTCCTTCAAGTCGGACGAGTTTAATTTACAGTTTAGACAAACCAATCAACTTCCGGGTTACATTCATAATTCCAGTCTATACTTTTTCATAAAGACCCTAATATCAGATACATTACGTCTCAATATGTTTTCATAAAGAATCTGAGGATACTGGAATTACCGTCATCAAGACCAATGCGGATAAATCTTTACTTATTTATACCATTATGTGCATATAAGAATATACGATTGGAACTACACAGGAAGTTTTCTATCCCAATAGGTAGATATTTTCATACCTATATTTATTTTTATGTAGATAAAAATATAATTATTCTACTAAATTACAATTCGAAAGCCGTTCATTAAATTCAATCTACAAACCGGAAATTCCGTTTTGGACAACACAAATCCGTTGTGCGTAGTCCTTGCAAGTTGTGTGTTTGTCCGATAAAAGCCTAATGGTTTTTTTCAACCAAACACGGACTCGCCCATCGCCTAAACTACGGCTTTGTAAGGGAGATTGGGAAAGAAAAATCCTCGCAACTCGGATTCTTTTAACCCACAGTTTATAGAAGCCAGTAGGTTTAAGGTGTTAGTTTTACAGCCTCCAAGTCAGCGCCAAATTAGTTAAATTTGGAAATAGCTCCCAAAATTGATGAAAAACATGGAGATTGCAGAATTTAGGGAATACTCAAAAATCATGGAAAGTAAAATCGAAATCTACCAAGGAAGTGATGGCCAGACTCAAATTGAAGTTTTGGTTGAGAAAGAATCTGTTTGGCTAAACAGAAATCAGATGGCTGTCCTTTTCGGGAGAGATGTAAAAACTATAGGAAAACATATCAATAACGTTTTTAATGATGGTGAGTTAGAAAAGGATGCAGTTGTCGCAAATTTTGCGACAACTGCATTAGACGGAAAATCCTACCAAGTAGACCACTATAATCTTGATGTAATTATATCAGTTGGCTACCGGGTCAAATCTGCACAAGGCACGCAATTTCGCCAATGGGCCACCCAGCGACTCAAAGACTACCTCGTGCAGGGCTACGTCATCAATGAAAAAAGATTGGCACAAAAGCAACAGGAAGTCCAAACGCTTAAGGACGGAATTAGGATCTTAAGCCGGGCAATAGAACATAAAGCTAATGATCAAAACTTGGATTGGCTGAACCATTTTGCGAAAGGACTGGAATTGCTGGACGATTACGATCATGAAAATCTAGATACAAAAGGCTTAAGTAAGAGAAATACTAATTATCCCGAACTTTCTGATTACCAAAATGTAATCTCATCTATGAAGTCCGAGTTTGAGTCGGGCGTTTTTGGAAAAGAAAAGGACGGAAGCTTTGAGAGTGCCATTTCACAAATCGGCAAAGGCTTTGGCGAAGAGGACTTCTACCCTACGTTGGAAGAAAAAGCTGCCTAATTGTGAAAAACCATGGTTTCGTTGATGGCAATAAAAGGATTGCCGCAGCTTGTTTTCTTCTCTTTTTACAGTCTAATAACCTATTGCATAACACTGAAGGGATTTCAATCATCAGCAATGATGCATTGGCTAGCTTAACTTTGTTTATCGCATCAAGCAAACCTGAAGAAATGGACACGGTGAAGAAATTGGTAATTAGTGTTCTAAACCGAAATAAAATATGACGCTAGAACAATTTCATTATCTAATTGACAATACCTCCTCCTACGGGATTCAGGACCTCGTAGACGTAACCAAGTCAATTAACAAACTGTCAGGCCAGACCCATGTGTTCACCACGGACATAGACCGGGGCACCATTCCGAAATCCGAATACCAGTGGTTTAACAACGGCGTGCCGCTAAATTCCCGGGACACGGCAAGCCATACCCTAACCGTCTCCGGACTGGGTTCCGGTGATTCGGGAGACTATTATTAAGAAATGAAGAGTTCGTTCGAAGGTTTCCCCAAAAAGTTGCTATAAAGAATTACTTTTCAAATTTAAAATCCGGAATTGAAATGTCTGATGAGGATATTTAAAGCTTTAGAAGTGCGGTAAAGGAATTGGCCGTAGATACCTTAAATTCAGGATATGATAAATTATTGGGTATTGGATACAAAGCTCTTTGATGTATTTATTGTCAATTAGGTCGTAAATAGATTTGCGCCATCCTCCTTTTTTACTTTAGAAGTTTTGGTTTTTTGCAATGCCTCAACCACCATGGTAGCACTGTATGTTACCCCATCATAGTCAAATCTAGATTCAATTCAAGCGACTTTAATTCAGAATAAAGGAAAATCGCTTTGGAAAAAAAAACCATCTATTGTTTTTTATACAATAGATGGTTGATAATTTCAAATAACTGCTGTGTAAAACCTGGTTTATTTAACAGCAACAATGGCATTTAAGGTTTTATTCTTGGGGTTGTAAACCACAGGATATTGGCCTGCGGGAATTGTTTTCCCGCTTACCCCCAGTACTTTTTGCTCTTCGGCGGACAGTAGCAGGCTATTTTTTAATGTGAAGCCCTTACGGTTGATGATCTCGTTCTCAGCATAAAACTGGATACCCACTACGTTTCCTGAAAGAGGGAAAGTCACGCCGTTGGCTTTTAGATTGATGATCTCCGGATTGATTCTTCGGAAATCCTCAAATATTTCTGCTGGAAAATACTTAAAGATGTCCGGAGGGCAACTTAGACAGAAATCGGGGGGCAGCTTAGGGAATTTAGGAAAACACGGAATGCTAACCCATCTTCCCGGTCTACGGCAAACATTCAAATAGCGATAAGTACATCCTCCAGATGCATTCCGAATGTAGTTGAACCAATAAACAGTCGGAATTAGGATCAGCCTACACCCAATCCTGGCGTTTGGGTCTGTATCGGTTGAGTCCGAAAGTGCCAAAAGCTCCGAGGGAGATTCCAAATTAGGAGTAGGATTTAGATCATTCTCATTATGGCAGGCGGCAAAAAGCAGACCGACCAACAGCAGCAATGGATAAATTAAAACTTTGGTTTTCATAATGATAAAATTTAGTAGAGTTTTACCCTATGTGTAAGTCTTGCCTACCTCATCACAGGGTTTACTGAGATAGGGGTTTGAAATAATTTTGGTAAGGAGAATGCAGACACTCATTATTTTTGTGAAATAGTTCCGCTAAATTCTCTTCAATATTGTAGTCGTAGATTTTATAAAATCGAAAACATTTTTTTAAAAAATTTTTAACCCGGATAATGTATTAGTGTTTGTTGCAGCCTGTCCCGGCCAAGTCGGGAAGGGTTTAAAATGCAAGAAAATCAGTCACTTTGGAGAGTCAGCTACCTCGACGGTGAGCCCCGACTTGGTGTAGTATCCACTACCCCCTTTTATTACTAACCTCCTTTGATGAGGTAATCCGTATCATGCCATTTTCAATGGCTTACTAAAGAGCTTCTTAGTAAACAAATGGCCGCAATTTTGACCACTTTCTGGCTGAGGTTTATAGACGGCCCCAAACCAACAATGGACTCATGAAAACCATGCCATTGAACTTTATCGAACTGAAATGATTGAAAGTAGAATGAATTATATTCATGATAGTCCGGTAGGGGCAGGAATTGTGGAAAAACCTGAAGACAATATGTGTTCAAGCGCAAGAAATCGAGCATGACGAGATCGTCGAATAAAGGAATGGTTGTAAAAGCGAGATTCCATCTGACCGTTAAAAATCAAATTATAAACAGATGAAATTATGCTGGATTAAAGGGTTTAATAGAGGTGGATTATTGGTAATTCCGTCCATTTCCAATTGCAAATTGGAACTAATAGAAGGGTGTAGTTGCAAACTACACCCAGCTGGGGAGGCTATTTGCCCAACTTGGTTGACTTGGATTTGTTTCATGCCCTTACTGACTTCTGTCTTTCAACAGGGAAATCAGAAGCATTATAAAAATTTCTACTCTTTAATTTAGGTGAAATAAATTTCACGAAGGCCTTTCCAGTAATTTCCCCTATAATAATACAAAAGAGCCGAAATAATTAAGATAAAAAGGATGTATCCGGCCATCAAATAGAGAAAAGAACTTCGATTGTTAGGTTGACTAATTTGGTCCGTTTTACCAATCAGAATAGTTGCTGCCCAAAAAAATGGAAGTTCATAGGTAATATCATTATTGTCAAGAAAATCCAGCTTTGCTTTTTGTAAAGCCTCGTCAATGGGTAATCCCTGGCTGATGTATTTTAACAATATTTCCGATAATTGGTAAGTGGGCTGCGTGTCAATCGGCCACAAAGTAGTAATGCTGGAGGGAACACCCGCCGCTGCAAATCCTCTGGCCAGACTGAAAACCCCTTCCCCTTTTATATTTTTGCCAATCCCCGTATTGCAAGCAGCTAATATGATCAATCGGGTAGATAAGCTTCCAAGTGTAGATAATTCGGAAACATGGATAAGCGAGTCCTGAAGATATAATATAGGCTCAGTTCCTATGCTGTCAGCACGGGCATGGGAATATAAATGAAGGATGGTATAAAAGGGCAAATTGTCCAGAAACTCCCTTTTGGAAGCAGATTCGTTTATCAGAAGTTTTTTGGATTGAAAATCAGATTGGATGTTTTTCAGTGAAAGATCGGCACCGGTTAAAGGTTGCTGTTGAAGAGAAGGGTGATAGTTGACGGGTGCGACTCCTAAGAATGCATTGGCTGGCATTGGCTGTTCCTCTTCGTGCTTAATTAAATAATCTGCTGAGTAGGTGTAGCTAAAGGCATGGTCGCGTAGAAGGAAACTACTTGGGTTGTCAGGATCAGTAAGGAGTATTTCAAAAGGAACAAAATGATCGTCAGGAGATATGATCACCTTTTTTGTGTGAACAGAAAGAGGTTTGAAAAAATATTCATAGATTTCATACGCTAACTGTCGGTAGCGGTTATAAGAATGGTTAAGCAATACTTTATCCGAGGTAAGTGTAAGTAACTCATTAGCGGAGTTGTTGTAGTCCTTATAATTTGATTTAATAAAAATGGTTGAATCCGGCATTATAGCCAGCATGTAAATGGCGCTGTCACCGTGGAAATATTCGATTAAAGACTGGTCCTCTTTGAGGATCTTTTCGCGGACTTCCTTAATCGTTGCATTTACAGTGTCATATTTATATTGATAATAAGCCGGGTACTTCCGCTCCATCTCTTTTATAAACATCTCCTGGTTTTCTCGGGCTTGGAATAAGTCATTTTTTGTTTGATTATACCTGGACTCATTTTCAGGAAGTGAGCTCAATTTCCCTTGAAGTGAAAAAATTTTTATCCGAAAATCCCGCTCTTGAACCATGTCAGATTTGGAAAGGGAGTTTTTGGCTCCTAATTCACTTAACTTGTCATTTAAAAGTGCGGCCCTGCTTTTTTCAAAAAAGAAGAACGCTTTTTCAGAATTATCAAGTAAAAAGCAGGTTTCTATTGCCTGTTCATACATTCTTTTTGTTTTTTCCCGCCAAAATAATTTAGATTGTTGTGTGTTTTGTTTCCACCTCATCTGGTCCACCGCTCTATCTGCGGCGGAAAAGGCATCTAAAGCAGCAGGAAGTAGATCGTTATTAAGTTCTTTCCTATATAACCCTAATATACTCTCACCTTTATTGGCAAGCAAGGCAGAAACAATATGATCATTGGTTACCAATTTGAAATTAGAAATAGTTGGGTTATTATACAGAGAGGTGTCATTAAATCCGATAGGTAAAACGACCAACCCTTTTTGGAAATAGTGTAATGCCTTAGAATATTCCTTCTGACCCCGATATAACTCACCTATATTGTTGTATACTACAGCTAGCTGATACAAATCTTTAGCATATTTCATTAAGGAAATGCTTTTTGTATAGCATTCTAAAGCTTTAGTGGGATTGGTTAAATTTTCGTCATAGAGAAATCCAAGATCAGATAAATCCCTGATACACTGCGAGATATTATTTTCCTGAAAATTTATTTTATAGGCCTTTGTATAATAATAGATTGACTCATCATAATCTCCTTGAACCTTCAGTAAATTCGCCAATACAGAGTAGCTGCTTGCGAGATATTGAGATGGCACATCAAACTGGGATAGTATCCGAATGGCTTTTTGAATACTTGCCTCTGCTTCGTTAAATTGAATTAATGCTAATTGTGCCTGTGCCTTTTGTACGTGAAGCATTGCTTCATATTCGGAACCAATCAAATCATTTAAACCCAAAAGGCCATAATCAGCAATTTCAATGCTTCGCTGGTAGTCTCCAGTCGTAAAGTAAGAAAATGCCTTCATCTCAATGGCTTTTATTTTAATTCTGTTTTTGTCAGAGTATTGCTGACCTATGGAAATGCAACTATCCAAATATTGGTTGGATACCTCGAAGATGTTAAGGTGGTTATAGAAAACCCCAAGATTATAATAAGAGTGAGCGAGAAAAGATTTTTGTGATGTTGGAAGTTTGGCAGCGTTAATCTCTATGGCCGTTTTGGTGAAACTGATTGCTTTATCATAATCCATTTTTTCACTTAAAAATGCCCCTAACCGATGAACAATTCTAGCGTAAATGCTATCCCTTTCCCCGTAATTTTCTTTATAGGAAGATTGAAGATACGCTAACTTATTTATTTTGGTGTCTAACTGATTAATTGTGTCTTCTTCAATTGCAATGATTTTTTCCAACCAATCATGGGCGGCTTGCGAATCCTGTGAAAAGGACGTATTACTCCATAAATATATAATCAGTATAAATACTCCTTTTAATGTTAGAATATCTTTCATACCAGAACCCTATAAAACAAGGTGTTTTCATTTAACAATAAATCTACCCTTTCTTATTCGTCCTGCTAAGTTTTTATCGACAAAGACGATAGGAGAGGAACTGGATTGTATTATGGCGTTAATTAGCTCCTCCTTATCCATATCATGTAATTCACTATACCTTTCTAAGGGTAAGGATGCGCCTATTTTTCCCGCAGCAATAGGCGTTGCATATGATGATCCAGTGATAAATTTCTCAGGGCTTAGAAATGGTATTTGGAAGAGCATATGATCTGGTTCTACCTTGTCGGCTTTAACCCCAAAATCCACATGTCTTCTTGAATAGTTCTGGTTGGGACTGATTAAGGAAATGCCGTCAGTCGTAGTTACTGTAATGACATTATTAGTTTGGTTACTTAAATAGGCTGGATAATAGCGGTTGTCATCTAAGTTGCGAATAGCGTTAGGATCATTGTTACCCGCAGCTGCAAAGAAAAGGATGCCTGATTCCGGTAGGTCTTGTGTTATTAAACTGTCTAGATAGGGGTGACTCCCAGATGTAAATTGCAATCCCCAACTGGCATTAATTATATTTGCTCCATTACTTTTCGCAAATCGAATAGCGCATATAATATCAAATAATGTTCCACTCCCGAGTTCATTATGAGTTTTCAAATTTATAATTTGAACAGCATTTTTAGCTGTAGCTGAAAATTGATTAATAATATATTGACTGACGTAGGTTCCATGAAGGTTAACATGATCATCTATTCCTGTTGAAAAACAATCTTTTGCTTCATTCCATAAAAAAGAGCTGTCTATTTTTTCAGGATCAATTCCCGTATCTAAGACAGCAATAACGATTTTGTCTCCTTCGGGAATAGTTCCTATGTCGTAGGCCTTTACGTCACGTGGAATATCTTTGGAAGGTTCAACGGGTAATTTGCTATTAATATTTAACGCATAATAAGCAACAAAATCGTCTCCTTCAAGTTTACTCGTTCTAGTACCAGACAATACTCTTTCTTGAATGAAAGTATGTATATTCTCCCCTTTCCATAGTTCCACATATCCATCACATTTACTACATGCCCTTATTGAATCAAAGGTTATCTCTGGTATTTCGTTCTTAATTATTATTTTTATTTTTTCTTGATTTTCGAGACTAGGGGGCCTGCTATAAATGACTATAAGTTCATTTTCTTTGTATTGTATTGAATCCTTTCCCCTGTCTTTATCTGGGATTCCTGTTAGTTTACCCTCTGGTTTACATGAGAATATTGTCAAGATAAAAACTAATAAAACAGTCAAATTGCTTAGATTTCCTTTCATGACATTTTACTTTTAGTTATAATTCATTGATCCATTTCGCAGCTTCTTTGCTTCCCGGAAGATTTTTGTTGATGACGTCTTCAAGAATTTCCTTCGCTTTTTCGGCATCGCCACTTTCGTCCCTTTTCATTAGCGTGACCGCCTTATAAAATGCTCCGGGATTGGCACGCAGATTTGTGAACTCGGATAGAACTTCAAATTCCCGAATAGCTTTGTCATATTCATCGGTAACAAGGTATAGAATTCCAAGATTTTTTATCGCCTCCGGAGCCAGCTTATCCTGATTGGCTAGAGATCGGAATATTTTTTCCGCAGAGACATAATCCTGTTGGTTAAAAGCACCTATTCCCAATTGCAGACTGTCTTGACTGGCATCCATTGGGACAGAAAGCATTTGAAGGTTATTTTCAATATAGGTGCTGGCCAACTGCTTTGGAGATGATTCGGTAAAGAAGACCATCCATCCAAGTAATAGAAGCAAACAGGCAGCTGTAAGTGTAATGTAGGTGCGTATATTTTTTAAAAAAGGCCGGGATTTAACCAAATCAGTTGCCCCTTTGTTTTTAGATGATCGTTCCTTATACATACCATCAAACTGGCGTTTCTTTTCGGCATGAAGTCCTTTTCGAATATTATCCCTAACAGAAATATATAAACCTACCTCTTCGGCAAATGCGGGGTCAACTTCGCATTTTCTTTCAAATTGGGCTTTTTCTTCATCCGATAAATTTCCCCTGAAATATTTCTCTATATATTCTATGGTGTCAATCATTTTGTTTTTTGGAAAATACCTTTTCTCTCAATTTCTCAAGGCAACGTAATCTTGTGGTTTTCACCACTTCCGCGGAATTATACTCCATCTGTTGTGCAATTTCCTTGTCGTTGTACCCATCTTCAAAAAGTAAAAGAAGCTTTCTGCATTTTTCACCTAGTTCTTCTACCTTTTGCATAAGTAAAAGCTTATCGCTTTTGTCTATCATTTGCTGCACAATACCTGCTGCTTTGTCTGGTAAATTAAGAATGAGTGAGTCAATTTCCTTCGTCTTGTTGTTCACCTTACCTTTATTAGTCGAATTTTTCCTCATTTCATCAACACATTTGTTCATGAAAATTCTATATGCGTAGGTTTTCAAAGATGATTTTGCATGATACCGACCTGTAACTACATTTTCTATCACATTAATGACGGTATCTGAATAGACACTTGCACATACATCTTCGTCTAAGCCATACTTCCAGGCCCCTTGTTTTATTAGGTAAAAGAAATGCTCATAAAGTTTCCTTTCAAACAATGGCCTTTTTATTCCACCTTCCAGCAAACCTGATAGTATATAAGTATCATCAATGTTTTTCACAGCAAATAATTTTGAAAATTGAAAAAATACGTAGAATTTATTTTAGTAAGATAACTAAGATATAACTGACTCAACGCAAAACCTGCTTATTGGAAAGATACAAATAAATAATTAAACACAGATGAAACAAGAGGAAACTTAATTGACCAAAAATACCGCGTCAGCTTTTAGTCTTGTCGTTGACGGTCCGATATTCCCTCCGTGCCAGGCATGAAGAAATGGGATTGTTGGAATATGTTATCCGTGATTTGGGGCAGCAGAAAGCCAAGGAAATCTATGACGGTATCGGAAAGACGCTGGAACAAATATCGGAATCGCCCGAGATTTACCGTGAATCCAAGTCTGAAAAAATGTTCATTCAGTAAACAGATATAAGAGGATGCTCTCCCTTCTTGTTTACGGTATCCAGTCATAGTTCAAATCTTAAAGTAGCCTCCATTTCATTTAGTTTTTGATCGAAAACCAAATAGTTAGGGCTGGGTTTTTAACTGTGGGGCTAATTATAGAGCTATTAGTTTTATTTTTTAACATCCAGAAATCTCAGATTTGCAAATTCCTGTAATTCGGATAAGTTAAAGGAAATTTCAAGCATCATAAATGGTAGTCTCCTGCAGATTCTGGCTGATATACAATTTTTTCGATAGTAAATTTAATTTTGCCGTTTTGTCCTGCCCATGCAAATTCACTACCCTGTGAATGACCGAACATAGAGGCTCCAATAGGACTAAATATAGATATCTTTTGGTTCGACACGTCAACGGCATCCGGATATACAAGTTCCAATTCAAAAGATTTATTAAGCATTAAATTTTTGACTTTAACTTTAGAGTTCATTGTGACCACTGTTGGAGGAACTTTCTTGGAATCCACAGGTTTGAAGTAAAGTTTTTCCTCCACAATTTTTAAGTTGTTTCTGAGCTCGAAACCATATTTATTTTTTGCGAAATAGTTTCGGATTCTAGTTTGGTCTGATTTTGTTATAATGATGTTGTCAATTGTCTTCATGGTTTGCAATTTAGATAGTAAACATTCACTAATTGATTTTAATTAATATTTTAATATTTAATACGAAAGGAAATATCGGAAATTTCTGGAGTAGAAGCTATAATCTTAAGATACAACGCTGCAAATGAATAAAATAATGGATAGGTTACACCATGTGTATGGAAAAAAGCCAGCCTTTCACGGCTGACTCTTATTACCAAGAAATTTATCTTTTATTTCGCTTCTTGTTTATTTTTTCTTCTATCTTTTTCAAAATTTTCTCTTGTTTTTTCTCTTTTATATTTTTAGTAGGTTCTTTTAAACTTTTTCCAAATTTCGCCATTATAATAATTTTAAATACACACAATAATACCTGCCAATAATATAGAGGTATTAGTTTGCCGAATGAATAATGATTAAGATGATAATTGGTCCTAAGTAAAAAGAACTTTATTCTACGAGTTTTTTACAATAGCAAAAAGGTGGCGAATAAAGTTAATAGGACAGGCTAGGCACACCCGTGGATGCCTGCAAGATTCGGAAAGATGATCTTATTTTTGATTGGTGGAAAAGAGAACCTGTTTCTGATCAATCTAAAATCAACGAAAGCTGAATATAAACCAAACATAAGTTCTATCATTTTCAAATATTTAGAAATTAGGGAAACCTAAATAAGGCTGATGCATATTTATCACAAAGATAAACAATATTTCTGTGGAAAGGAATTATACTTATTTTAAAAAGACAGTTTGCTTTATTTTAGGTGATTTTTACTTATTGGAATGGTACTGAAAGAATAGGTACTTTCATGTATGGGCAGACATTTATAGCAGAGATCATTAGCTTTCCCCGTCTTTTCCCTGTTACTTAGAAAAAAAATCCTTCCCCAAAGATTAAAATATTAAAAGGTAAATTACAGTAAACCTATGAGCTACTATCAAATCCAGCAAATAAAAAGTTATTTCTTTGGTCAATATCTTGGCGGCGGATTGAAAATCTCTTTGGGTATTTTATTGCCTGCTCTGATATTTGCGTGGTTCAATGATTTATCGAGCGGACTCATTCTTTCCCTGGGAGCTTTTTTGTCAGTATACCGGATCAGCCCGGGCCGGTAATACACAGGAGGAGCGGAATGCTTGTGGCTCTCCTCTTTATTTTTTTTACGGCAATTGTGACAGGCTTGATTAACCAGCATGTCTGGCATTTAGCCATTGAAATATTTCTCTTCTGTTTTGTCTTATCCCAACACTACGTCAAGTGTCATCATCACCAGAAACCCACCAATAAACCCAATAGTAGCAATATCTGAATTTTTATTTTGTTGTGCTTCCGGAATAACCTCCTCCACTACCACAAATATCATGGCACCGGCAGCAAATGCCAAGGCATAGGGGAGAATTGGTATGAACATAGACACCGCTACAGCGCCAATTACTCCTGCAATAGGTTCTACAAGAGCGGAAGCTTGGCCATATAGAAAGCTCTTTTTTCTACTCAAGCCCATCCGGCGTAATGGCATGGCTACAGCTATACCCTCAGGGAAGTTCTGGAGTCCGATAGCAATAGCTAGAATTACTCCATCAGAAATCGTAGCTTCTGAGAGACCTGCAGCAACCCCTCCAAAAATCACTCCTATTGCTAGCCCTTCCGGTATATTGTGAAGTGTGATGGCAAGAATCATAAGAGTGGTTTTCTGCCAGGGAGTCTTAATTCCTTCCTCCAGCTGAAAGTTGACATGCAGGTGTGGAAGAAGTTTGTCTATACCCAAAAGAAAGAAACTACCAATTAGAAATCCAGAAACAGCAGGGATAACCTTTTCAAAGCCGGTTCCTTCGCTCATGTCTATAGCTGGAATAAGTAAACTCCAAACACTTGCCGCAACCATTACGCCCCCCGTAAACCCCAGCATACCGTCAAGCGTGTTGTTGTTCATTTGCTTGAAAAAAAACACACATGCGGCCCCAAGTGCTGTTATAAACCAGGTAAACAAGGTGGCATATAAAGCGGCGAGTATGGGGTCTATGCTTTCAAGATAACTGACTGCGACGGAAAATAAGTCCATTGAATTACTATAAGTAAAAATTTGAATTGACCAATTCTCAATTTACTAACCCCCAAACTCCTTCAATGAATTTGGGATGCGCATTACTACAGGTTATAATTTTAAATCATATAGATACATCTGAGAACGTATAAAATACATCAGAATAAATCTTTTTTTCCTATTGGAGGTTGATTACGGCCATCCTTCATAAAGTCATCCGAGTATTCTGCAAGACTTTGTTTCACATTCTCCCAGGAGCTGGTTTTTGGGGAGAGTAATATTGAAGATCCTTTCGTGCGGATGGAAAATTGGATTTCAGGGGTATTGAATTTTTTCGGCATCCTAACGGCTTGACAATTTCCATTCTTTAATATAATAGCTGTCTTTTCCATGGTTGTGTAATATATACCTTTACGTATAGACAATAATACAAAATTTTATTTGAATTGATTTCCATTGATGGATATAATCCTTCCTTCGATAGCCTTTTTTATAAATACCTAAAATCCACATTACGTCGCTGTAATAGAAGCATACACGGGAACAATACCTCTGGGATAATGGAGGAAGAATTGAAAGAAAAAAGTTTGATCAAGTGTGGGGTCGGCAGTGTGGAGTTATTTCCAAGTTTTTGTAAATATTCTGTGACTTCGTTTATCTATGAATTAGATTGTTGGATAAAAGATTTAAGTTTTATTTTCCCCCTCAGCACCTTTTTGAATCTCGCTTTTTCCTAGGGACGTTTTGGCTTGTTCATCGAAATACACCCCGCCTGTTTCCATATCAGAGATGGTGCGTTTTAGTTTGTTTTTGTATTTTTCCCTGGTTTTTTCAGGTATTTCATCGTCGTCAAATAATGAACTCAGTACATTGAACAAGGCTGCTCTGGTAAAACCGGATGCCTTTTCGAACTCATAGGGCTTATCCTCCATTTTGGTGAATTCCTTGACAGAAGTTACAATAAAAACTACAAAGGATATTACCACTAATAATGTTAGTATAATTACGTCTATGTTTTCCATTTTACTTTTTCATGTTAAAGATGATTACAAAGCCCAAAATGGTCGGGCACCATAAGCCGATAAAAATGGCTTTGAGTGGTTCATTTGCTATTAAAAAATAGTATTCAGACACCCCAATCAGGACTACCACCAATAACATCAATACTATTTCGGATTTTTTAAACTTCTTCATGGATTTTACTATTGCTATATAAATTTCAAATTGCTAGGTAAGTAACCTTTTGTGGTTCAAAAATTCCAAATTGTAATTTGGGAATCTGGTTACCTTTTATTTGATAACCTACCTAACGGAAGAAAGTTTTAACGTTATTGTGATTTTAATCACTGGAATAGCATGTGACTTCACCTTTTTTATAACGATTTCAGGCTGTTGTACATAAATACTAGATTGTTAGAAAAAAGCCATCTTGAAAAAACCGGGATGACAATCTGGTTTAGCATGGATGTTGGCAGAATTGCTCTAGATCAAAGATTTTTGTTCATCTCAGGCTACGACAGCATCCACTGAATTTGCCTGGTAAGATATTAGTTTAAAAACAAACAGGACTTCTTAGAAAGGCAAATCTTCATCATCGCGATCAGGAAGGGGATCTGAAAAGTCGGTATCGTCATTCAAATGTTCTAGGCATGAGCAATATTCCTTAAAAACACAATCCGAAGGATCTCCATTGCAAAAATCGAAGCCGACAACACCACAGTTCGCAATCATGGTTTTGGTATCCAACAGTTCCACCAACATTTTGTAGGCAATCGGTACCGGCAGTTTCTCCGGAAAGCTGATGTCAAGGTTCCATGTGAACATCATTTTTTCAAAGGCCGTTGAAACCAGTTTCATGTCACTGATTGTAAGTTGATCCGGGGGTGGGAAATCCTCGGCTTTCAGCCCGCAGTAATAACCAAAAGTATGCGGCGGCTCTTCAGCACTTAACCACCTTTCCACCTCCTCAAAGTGGTCCTCCAAATCATCTCCGGAGGAATGGGTTTCTGCAAGAGGCCCGTCCTCCCGATGGGCTTTCATTATATCTTCCAAGAGATGGGGAATATAAGGGTGCATGGGGGTGGATTTTTTTGATCAGTGAAGATGGATATACTTTATTTACCGATTAAATTAAGGAATTCTTGGCAAAAATGAAAAAGTTATTTAAAGACTTCGGAACCCAATTGATCACTATTGGTTTGAAAGGGATTTCCCAAACAGACCTGGCCAAGAGGATGGGGAGACCTGTCAAGACCATCAACGAAATCATCCAAGGCAAGGCTGCCATCACACCGGAAACAGCCATCCAATTGGAATGGGCACTGGATATTCCAGCAAGCTTTTGGTTGGAAAGTGAAAGAAACTACCGGTTGGAATTGGCGAAAATTGATATAGCGAAACAGTTGATTAAATAATAGGTTGGAAGGCTAATTAGGTTGAGTTAGAAAGTTTTAGCCAAGTTTATACAATCCTGCAAGGATCTATGGTTCTTTTTGAGTTATTATGGGTATCTATTAGTTTTGCGAAAGCGGAAATATAATACATGATAAAATCCTTGCCTATTTGATGATACAGTAAGCAACAAGCCGAACCAATACTTTATGTAGTACTCAGTATAAAATTCCAAACAGCCAAATCGGAATTTTATTTCCAAATCCAACTAGGGTATTGTCTGCAAGAATATAGGCGTTTTCTAACGCTACGATCTGTTTGGAGCCTTTCTTACTACCCCCAACCTCAAAGGTATGTTTCCCCACCGTGAAGTCACCCATTTTCGGATAGTGAACCTCATGACCACTGTTGAAAAGCTGATTTAGGACAAACGTTTCCCGTAGATTGCCGACATCAGGTGTTCTGCTAAGCGCATAGGCGAAATTGGTATTTTCTAAGTAGAGTTTCCCCAGTTTATAAAAGGTCGAAATTTTGTCTTTCTTTACTCCGATGCCATCATGCTGGGATCAAAAGTCAACTTAGCCAACCGATAGGTTTTCTTACGTAGCCCATAAATCACCATTTCATGCGATCCTGTTTTTGTATTGACCGGAGTTATTGTCATTAGGTTATTGGCATTTTGAACGGATAGTGCGCTTCTCGTAATATTGCCCTCCTTGTCCAGTTTAACCAGGCTTATCATTTGGTCTTTCATTTGTATGGGAGTAAATCTTTCGACCTTCCCATTGCCATTATAACCCAGATTTTTCAAGTTGTCGTTAAAAATGAAATAGAGATTATTGTTAATCAAAGAAACAGAGTACGAAAAGTAAATGCCATCATCAGACCTGGAATACTGATCCTTTACAATTTTTGTCGCCCATTTTCTTTTTCCATTAGCATCAAATTCGGATATTACGATCCTACGGAATTCATATACAGGCAAATTGATGGTATTGTTGTTGTTTAAGCCAGCATTTCTGTTTTCGATTGGTATTTGTGAACTAGGTACGGCATTAGACGTTTGGAATCCTTTAAATTGGCTATCTCGTTCTTCCCCTATCAGTGCCACTGATCCATCTTCCTTGATAATAATTTCGTCGAGAAAAAAAGAGGCATCTTCGACAGATTTGCCTTTGTCAAGATTTTTCGACACCTTTTTTGCATCCCGATTTTTTAGTCCACTGGTAAGGAATGATTCCTCAAATTCTTCCATTTCTTGACTTAGGATTCGCTGATCGTTACCATTCAATTTTAATAAATAGGTTCCCCCGGTACTTCTATTGGACTTTGCTTGGGTGTAGAACCCTCCAAAATAAAGGTGCCCCTCCAAGTTTGCCTTAATCCTTGCATTAAAAATCTGATAATTGGCCAAATCCAGTTTTTTATGCAGTGCCTGGGGGCCGTTGGCTGGTATGCTAATTAAGGTGAAGTAGGAGTTTTCCCTCGATGTGATGATGCTTTTGTCAATCAAATCGTTGCTCAATAAATGTACATTACCATTACTGTCCAATATTGCATCCACCAATTCTATATTACTTGATTGAGCCAAAATATTTTCAGATTTGGTCAATACGGTATTGAAATCATGATCCAAAACCAATACGTGGATCAATTTTTGATTTTTCTCCGTTTTTGGCTCTTCATGAACTACGAGTAGTTTACCTTGCTCCGAAGAAGGGAAAATATGGAATAATGACTTGGTAATTTTGATATTTACTAATGATTTTAGGCTGATTGATGGTTTGACAGAATTTTTGCTGGATGGAAGTATGAAGTGGCTTTCACCTACCAAAGTAAGGGTTTTGGGATCAACGGCTATTCTGTAAAGACCTTCCTCCTTATTATTTCCTGGATCGGTAGTATAAAAAAGCCATAGTTGATTGTTCCAAACTACAAACTTTTCAAATTTTGGCTTTCCTGGCAGGTCATATTTTGAAAAATCCACCCCTTTCACCAGATTTAGATTTTTGTCATATTTTTCCAAAAATGGGAGTGTTTTTTCTGTGGCAAAACTAAAGCCCAAACTTCTTTTAATAAAATAGTAACCTGTCTCATCCTGTGCGGCTACTTCAATAAGCGTCATTTTTTTGTTGAACTTCTGTTCATTTCCCCATTTTACTTGGGTATTGTCGGGGAGCTTTTGCCCAAATAAAGCAAGGTGGGCCATCATGAGGCAAAGGAAAAGTGCTGTCTTTTTCATCGTATAAAGGTTCGGTGAATAATTTGGTTTGTTATATGAGTAAAATATGTTGTTGCTAAAAGCAGGTGTTTAATGTCTTGGGAATTCCTTGACGGGATGTAATAGTGGGAATAGTCGACCAAATGAAGGTGTCGGGTAATAAGTTCTCAGTAAATAATCGCCCTGGATTTTTTATGAAAATAAGACTATAATTTGTAGCTGTCTCCGAAAAGTGATTACTTATCTGGGTGAGGGATCTCCCTTTATTAATAAAAGCAGGCTGTCTTACCCAATCTCCACGTAGTACACAGCTTAAATCCGCTGCCAATAATCTCCCCCTTATCACCGTCTAATTAATGAATTACTAATTCAAAAAACAAATATAACGTAATAAAATACATTTTAATGGATATAAAAAATATTTTAAATTTTTCTAATTTGTGTATTGAATCATTTAGACACAAAACCTAGTTAGGAAATTCTCAAAAATGACCGCAAAGGAGGTGCTTACCCAAAGAATTTAAAAATGAAAAGCCACATAGAAACATAGTTCACATAGGTTTTTTTATTAGTACTCTATGTGTTTTAGCCCATTTAAAGTCGTTTCCCCACCGAGTTTTTTGTTGAGAACATGCAAAATCCACCACAACTATCAAAAAATGACCCATTTGGCAAACAAAAAATTCGTGTATTCGTGGCTATCAACTAAGGTGGTTCACTGTAGCGAACCGGTCAATACGACCGCATTTTGAATTTTTTGCGGAGCTCGGTCACGGCGGCCTTGAAGGTCGTATCCGTTTCTATCAAATCGTTGACGGTCTGTACCGCATGAATGACAGTGCTGTGATCCCTGCCTCCAAAGTGGTAGCCGATTGACTTCAGTGAGTGGTTGGTGAATTCTTTTGAAAAATACATGGCCACCTGTCTGGCCGTGACAATTTCCTTTTTACGGGTCTTGGCCTTAAGGTCGACTAGCTTAATATCGTAGTAGTCGGCACAGGTTTTTTGGATAAAGTCTATCCCAACCTCGGTCTCTATGTCTTTCACGATATTTTTCATGATGGACTTGGCCAAGCTAAGGTCAATTTCCACCCTACTCAATGAAGCGTGCGCAATCATGGAGATCAATACACCCTCCAGTTCACGGACATTGGTATCAACGGTGTACGCCAGGTATTCAATGACATCCTCAGGGAAGATGATTCCCTCACTCTGCATTTTCCGTTTGATGATAGCCACCCGGGTTTCAAAGTCAGGCATCTGCAGGTCTGTCGTAAGACCCCACTTAAAACGGGAAAGCAATCTTTCCTCCAAGCCCATCAGATCTTTGGGGGCACAGTCGGAAGTCATGACAATCTGCTTCTTGTTTTGATGCAAATGGTTAAAAATATGGAAAAACATTTCCTGTGTCCTTCCTTTCCCAGCCAAAAATTGGATGTCATCAATAATCAACACATCCACCTGCATATAGAAGTTGGTGAATGACTTGATGTTACCATCTTTGATTGCGTCCAGAAACTGATTCACAAACTTTTCGGAAGAAACGTACAGCACAAACTTGTCCTCCAGATTGTTTTTTATTTCGTTTCCAATCGCCTGTACCAAGTGGGTTTTGCCCAATCCTACCCCTCCATAAATCAAGAGTGGATTGAACGAGGTAATCCCGGGTTTGTTGGCCACGGCATATCCCGCAGATCGGGCCAGCCGGTTGCAATCGCCTTCGATAAACGAACTAAAGGTATTGTTGGGAATCAGGTTGGATTGCAGGGTAGTCTCTGAATCCAAGGTCGGTAAATCAAACGGACTCTGATCAGCACCCGCAATCACGGCCTGCTTATCTTTTACCCGTTTGGGGGCATTGGTTCCTTGGGGATAGCTGACTACATAGGGTTGGTTTTGGGAATTCCCCCTATCGACAACAACTGCATATTCTAGCTTACCATTTGGACCCATGACGGTTTTGATCGCAAGCTTTAGTACGTCTACGTAATTTTCTTCTATCCACTCGTAAAAAAACTGGCTGGGCACCTGAATAGTCAAGGTGGAACCGTCCATTCTAACTGGGCTTATGGGACTAAACCAAGTAGAAAAGCTCTGTTCATTTACGTGTTTTTCGATGACACGCAAACACTCCATCCATATAGCATTTGCCTCTGAACTCATTTGATAGTAAGCTACTAGAAAGTTATAAAAATCCTCCTACTCCTGAAGAAGGGAAACAAAATTGTTAAAAATATAATGAAATAAAAAATCCATTTTCACTTGACTTTTTTACTTTATCGCTAGATTCTCTGATAAAGCGGTTTTTATTTTTTGATTTTTTTTGAACTCGTAATTTAGCCTGCCCAACCGCAGCGCGGATCTACCCGCCTGATTGACTACAGTGAGGTGTCCACCCGGTCCTCTGACCTCTACAGGCTGTTCCAAAAAACTGTGGGTATGACCTCCGATAATAAGATCTATGCCCCCCACTTGGCTAGCCAACTTTTGATCGTCAATTTTCGCCGTTCTATAGGAAAAACCAAGATGTGATAGACAGATAATAAGGTTACACCCTTTCCCCTTTAGTTCCTGCACCATATCTTGTGCTACACCTACTGGGTCTAAATAACGTGTTTGACCATAACTTTTGTCAGGTACCAAGCCCCTCAGTTCTATTCCCAAACCAAAGATCCCTACTTTGATCCTGCCCTTTCGTATGACTTTATATGGTGCGATATGGTTGGCCAGTAGGGTTCGGCTAAAGTCATAATTTGAATTGATAAAAGGAAATTTGGCGTGGTGCAGTTGCTTATGAAAGCCCTCCAAGCCGTTGTCAAAATCATGATTACCCAATGTAGAAGCATCATAGCCGATTATGCTCATCAGTCTGAATTCCAGCTCTCCTCCATATACATTAAAATAAGGGGTGCCCTGAAAAATATCCCCCGCATCCAACAGAAGCAGATTTTTTTCCTTAGCCCGAATCGTTTCCACCATATTCCCAAGCTTGGCCATGCCGCCCTGATTGGCAAAACTCCCGCCATCATCTGGAAACGCATGAATTCTGGAGTGCAGGTCATTGGTATGCAGGATGCAAATTCGCTCCATCGATGGGGAGGCTGTTGCCTCTCCGGACAAAACTGACTGGCCAAGGCCCAGCGCACCGGAAGCCACCAAGCTTTTTTGTATAAATTTTCTTCTGTCCATGAGTGTCAGTTATATTTTTGTCTACCCTCGATTTCCGCGTCCAAAACAAGGCCGTCCTTACTTCGCTCTTTTATTTTGTAGATCATCAGGTCTCGGATCAGGTATTCTGAGGCAATTAAGCGTGTTTTGCCGGGCAGGAAATCCATATAGTCTCCACCATTTGCCAGGTAATCATTGATCGCCACCGTATACTTTTTAGCCGGATCAACGGCTTCTCCGTTTACCTCAAAAGCTACCAGCTTGTTATCTTCGGCAATCAAAGTTAATCCGGACAAGCCCAGGTTCTTTTTAGCAACCGCATAGGTAGCCAACTCGGCAATACCTTCCCCATCCAATTCCAAGAGATACAGGTAATTTTCAAAAGGGGACAGTTCATAAATATTACCTAATGTTATGTCACCTTCTGGGAGAGTGTTTCTCAATCCTCCGTTATTCATAACAGAAATATCCACCTGCGTGTCAAATTTTTCTTTCGCAAATTCTTTTTGCAAGTCGGCCACCAAATTCCCAAGTGTTGTTTCCCCGGTACCTTTGGTGTTTAGCTCCTTCCGTGACTGACCGATTACCGTATTCATTTCTTTTTCGAGATTTTCTTTGAAGGGTCTAATGAAAGCAACCAACTCTTCATCACTTGCCGCATTTTCCGAAACGGGGTGTATGGCGGCAGTATATCCCGTTGATTGATACCTGCCACAACCCAAAATCAGGGGAAGCATAAAAAGCAAATAGTAATGGGAAAGAGGCCTAGGTTTGTTGCAGCGTGGAGCCATGCTTGGAAAATTGATTTTCTATTAATCGGAATTGGCAATCAAAAGCCCTATTTTTGAATAAGGCATTTTTACAAAGATGCGGATAAATATACCTATGACAAAAAATGCCAAAGAGTGGTTTGCGGAAAAGACAAAAAAGGACTGGTTGGGGCTGATCCAACGAGAAGGCTTGCCAGAAAGTGCGCTGACCATAAAGTTGGAAAAGGATCTTGACATTCGCCCTTTTTATATTGCTGCAGAAGCAGTGGATTCCTTGAAGGTATTTGATAATATGTTAAATCGGAACTACTCCGAAGAGACCCAACGCCCACGGGACTGGGATAATTTGGCACCTATTTCTGTGGAAAGCGAAAGTGAGGCAAATCTGGAAATCCTGGAGGCGTTAAACGGGGGGGCAGATAGCCTTTATCTGAATCTATCCGGATCAGTGGACTGGAGTAAGCTTCTACAGGGAGTTTCAGTGGAGTATATATCAATTTGGATAGCTTTTTCTTCGGATGCGGAACACGGTATGCGTAATTTCTTGGAATATCTCCGAAAAGAAGAGTATAACTCTGAAAAAATCAAGGGTGGATTTATATGGCGGAAAGAACAACTTGAGGATGATCTCTTCAAAAGAATGTCAGAAGACTCTGTTTTTGGGGAATGGATGGCTTTTCCTGAATTTAGATGTCTGGGGATAGAGGCTTCTCAATCCGGCGGCATTCTAAATGAAGTAGATTTCTTGATTGGAAAAATGGTCCGATTAACGGAAACGTTGAAAAGCAGCTATTACCCGGTTGAAATTTTCAATAACTTCTGGTACCAATCCCCGGTTGGGTCTCATTTTACCTCACAAATAGCCAAGCTAAGGGCTATAAAGATAATCTATTCCCATTTTGCTTCCCACTACCGAATTAATTTTTTGCCAAGAGATTTTTATTTGATGGCTTTACCTCTTGCGCATGGTAAAGAAAATCAAGATCCCTATAAAACCCTTATCAGCCTAACATCGGCGTCGGTGGCCGCCGTGTTGGGAAGTGCGGACGGCATCCTGATTCGGCCAGTTGATTTTCAAGGGAAAAAACCCATTTCATTTGCAAATAGGATCGCCCGCTCTATCAGTTTGCTTTTAAAGGACGAAGCCTATCTGGACAAGGTCAATGATCCTTTGGCTGGGGCGTTTTTGTTGGAAAACCTCGTCGATGCGATCATCAGGCAAACCATCCCCCTTTTGAAAAAACATATTGAGGGGTTCGTTTGGAAGGAATTCCAACCTTCGAAAGACGTGGAGAATACCGGAACCACATGGGAAAGCCCGGAGGGAATTCCGATTCACTCCCAATTCAAGATAGCTGATATCAGCGTATTCACCTTTCTGGACTCCATTGCCGGGGTTCCTCCGTTTTTACGGGGCCCCTATGCGTCCATGTACCTGACTCGTCCCTGGACCATCAGGCAATATGCGGGTTTTTCAACCGCCGAGGAATCCAATAAATTCTACCGGCACAATTTGACAGCAGGGCAGAAGGGTTTATCCGTGGCCTTTGATTTACCGACCCACAGAGGCTACGATTCCGACCATCCACGAGTAACCGGAGACGTGGGCAAGGCAGGAGTAGCAATTGATACGGTAGAGGATATGAAGGTGCTTTTTGATGGGATTCCCTTGGATCAGATGTCAGTTTCCATGACCATGAACGGAGCCGTAATTCCAATTCTAGCCTTCTTTGTAGTGGCGGCGGAGGAGCAAGGCGTCTCTGCTGACAAGCTTACTGGGACCATTCAAAACGATATATTAAAAGAATTTATGGTCCGGAATACCTACATCTATCCCCCGGCTCCATCCATGCGGATCGTTGCGGATATTTTTCGGTATACCGCAGAGTTCATGCCCAAATTCAATTCCATATCCATCTCCGGATACCACATGCATGAGGCAGGGGCCTCTGCGGATTTGGAATTGGCTTATACACTGGCCGATGGGCTTGCCTATGTAAAGGCAGGGATAGAAGCCGGTTTGGACATTGATGCGTTTGCACCCAGATTATCTTTTTTCTGGGCAATTGGGATGAACCATTTTATGGAAATTGCCAAGCTAAGAGCCGGGCGGGTGCTTTGGGCAAAACTTATGAAAAGCATGGGAGCCAAACGTGACAAATCCATGGCATTGAGGACCCATTGCCAGACTTCCGGATGGTCACTGACACAGCAGGATCCCTTGAACAATATAGCCCGAACTACCGTGGAGGCATTGGCGGCGGTCTTGGGACATACTCAGTCCCTGCATACAAACTCCTTCGATGAGGCTATGGCTTTACCCACACCGTTTTCCGCTAAAATTGCCAGAGACACCCAGCTCTTTTTGCAGCAGGAATCCGGCTTGACGCAAACCATTGATCCTTGGGCGGGTTCTTATTATCTGGAATACCTGACGGGTAATTTGATCAAAAGGGCCGAAAAGCATCTAGAGGAAATAGAGGCGCTGGGCGGAATGCCAAATGCTATAGAAAAAGGGGTACCTAAATTGCGAATAGAGGAATCGGCGGCGAAAAAACAGGCAAGAATTGATGGAGGGAAGGACATAATAGTTGGCGTCAACCGATATAAGCAAAAGGACGGCGAGGATTTTGACCTGTTAGAGGTGGACAATGACCAGGTGCGGGAGACACAGCTTACCAAGTTGGAGGAGGTAAGGCGTATTCGTGATCCGAAAAAGGTGGCAGAGAAATTGGAAGCGATCACAGCGGCGGGAATTGCTAATTCTGGAAATTTGTTGGCATTGGCCATTGAGGCAGCAAGAGAGAGAGCTACCTTGGGTGAAATATCGGAAGCTATGGAAAAGAGTTTTGGAAGGCATAAAGCCACTACCCGGGTCTTGTCAGGAGCATATGCTGGTGAATCCGGTGATTCTTCCCTGGTCAAAAAGGCGCAACAAAAATCAGATGAATTTGCGGCTTTGGAGGGAAGGAGGCCACGCATGTTGGTAGCTAAGATAGGTCAGGATGGGCATGATCGGGGCGCGAAGATTATTGCGAGTGGGTTTTCGGATCTTGGCTTTGACGTGGATATTGGCCCCCTTTTTCAGACTCCCGAGGAAGTAGCCCGTCAGGCAACAGACAATGATGTGCATGTGGTAGGCGTCTCCTCCCTGGCAGGTGGGCATAAAACCTTGGTGCCGGCCCTGATTGATATCCTAAGAGAATTGGGCCGGTCCGACATCATGGTTGTTGCGGGAGGAGTAATACCTCCAAAAGACCACGCATTTCTGATGGAAAAAGGAGTAAGCGCCGTGTTCGGTCCCGGAACCAACCTCGGGGAAGCGGCCATACAGATCCTTGGAAAATTGATGGAGGAATCTATCTGATCAATGGTGCTTTTTCTTTATAAACAGTTATAACCATCCCTCTGTAGAGAGCGATGAAATGAGTCAAGTTAAAAAATCGCAGTTAGTACCTATGGTGCAAATTATAGGAAGTAACCCTGCTTCAAAACCTTAAGGAAAAACTGATTTTTATGAAAAGCATTGTATTACTCTTCGATGAAAAGGAAATCGAGCAAGTAGAAGAGGTCATTGTGCCTGCTTTACAAGAACAGTTAAAATTGAAATTGCCCTTCAACAATGACCTTATTGTCGAGCTGGGGATGGAAGATTTTGTGCTTACCTACTTGTCGGATGACCAGTTGAAGGAGCTACTTCCCATTGCCATGGAAAATAACTGGCGGCTCGGCCTCTTACCACATCCCAAGATGGTTCAGGCCAGACAGGGGTTTGGTGTGGAAGGAAAATTGAAATCTTCATTAGAACATTTATTGGCAGTTGAAGAAAGTATGGATATCGACCTGCTGATGGCAAACGGGAGACCTGTGTTCAATTCGCTGGTTATCGGGGAGTCATTTAGCATTATGACCGGGTCTATTCAGGAAACGGCTTGGGGTAAGTTTTGGGAAAGAATTGGGTATTTGTTTGGATTCTTTCGGGTCTTGCGTGCCCATTTATTCACCCTTGAAATGAAAGACCGAAAACCATTAAATACAGCATGCCTAGGCATGGTCATCGTGCAACATGGGCAAAGCAGCCTGCTGAGTAGAAGGGTACTTGAAGATTCATATATAAACGATGGGCGCATGCACGTCATTGCATTGGCACCCCGCAGTATCACTGGGTTACTTTGGTTTGGTATTACCAGTTTATTTCGTTTACAAAAATCAAATCAACTGCCACCCTTTGCAGGGCATATAAAGACTGGATCTATTAAAATTCTTAGTGACGAACCCATTAGCTACACCTTAGACGGTACGTTGTTGAGCTCCCAAGAATTGGAATTGGAAGTATTGCCTAAGGTTATTCGGATTGTGCCTGGAAAGTATTTGTCGGTAGAGAAGACACCATCCGTGAAGGATGTCTATAAAGTGGAAATTCTTCCCCGGGGAGAAGCTCGGGATGAACTTGTTGGCAGGCCATTGCCATTTATTAATCATGCCTCAACGGAGGAGTTCAAAGAATTGCTTACGGTTTTGCGGGCAAATGCGAAAGCAAGCAGCAGTTTTTTGGTGTTGATGGTACTTTCAACGTTTATTGCAACCTTGGGCTTGTTTGGGAATTCTTCCCCCGTAATTATTGGTGCGATGATTTTGGCACCATTAATGGCCCCCATCATATCTATGGCTATGGGAGTTTTAAGACAGGACCGCAAGCTTATCGTTGGCAGCTTTCAGGCCATTTTGTGGGGGATGTCATTTGCATACCTATGTGCGGTATTTATCACATGGCTTACACCGCTAAATATTCCCAATGATGAAATAATGGCCCGGGTCCGGCCCAATTTGTTAGATCTAGGTGTGGCGGTAGGTTCAGGAGTTGCGGGTGCCTATGCTCATGCCAAGGAAGAGGTAGCTAAAACCTTGGCTGGCGTTGCAATAGCCGTGGCCTTGGTGCCTCCGCTGGCGGTTTCCGGAATTGGGTTGGGTTGGGGTGATTGGGGTATTTTCTCAGGAGCCTTGCTATTGTTGATGACAAATCTGGCCGGTATGGTCTTGGCGGCTGCCATGGCCTTTCTGTTTTTAGGATTCAGTCCATTTAGGTTGGCGCGAAAAGGGATTTTATATGCGCTGTTTATCGTAGGATTGATCAGCATGCCACTTTTCTTTGGATTTATGGATATGGTCAAGGAAAAAGCAGTTATCTCCGAACTCAACGGACACCGCATAGAAAATGTAATTCTTCGGGATATTTCTGTACGGCAGGTGAGGCCCCTGAGGCTGGCTATCAAACTGGTTTCCGAAGAAAATCTGGACCAACAACAGATCCTAAAAATAAAAGAGGAGATTGAGAGTTTGTTAGAAGAAGAGGTAGAGTTGGAGGTTACGGTGGGGCTAAAAATCTATTGAAATTTTAGTTATTTACAGGTAAAATTTATAATTTTAACTTTACTACACACGATATAACTTAATCAAAAAATGAAAAGAAAAGCAACAGCTATTTGGAAAGGAACCGGACTCGAGGGCAAAGGTACGCTTTCTGCTCCCAGCGGTTTTTTTAATGAAACTCCCTATTCTGCCAAAACCCGCTTTGAAAATGAAGACGGCAAAGCCGGAACCAATCCGGAGGAACTAATTGCGGCAGCACATGCCGGATGCTTTAATATGGCGTTAAGTTTCCAGATTGCTGGCGAAGGAAAAACTGCCGACGAATTAAACACAGTGGCTACCGTGTCGATCGAAAAACAGGAAGCAGGAGGATTTGCCATTACGGGCATCGTCTTGGATCTAAAGGGAAAAGTATCAGGGATGGATGAGGAACAGTTTACCAAATTGGCCAATGTGGCAAAGGAAAATTGCCCCGTTAGCAAGGCACTAAAGGCCGTTCCGATTAGTCTGAATATTTCCTTCTCGTCTTAATAATAGCACAGATGCATTTAGAACCTGTCCGGGTATTTCCGGGCAGGTTTTTTTTTGTGATTTTTTGCCTTTCTCCTTTTAATCGGTAACTGCCGATTTTCAGGAAGAAATAGTATCTTTTCACTATGAGGGTCCTGTTTTTATTTGGTACCATGCATTTAAGGCACTTTTAGGTCAACAGATTCCATTTAAATCATTTCTTTATTGCAGACATAACGAATAATAATATATTTGTCGGATGTTAAAATTTTAAAACTTTCTTTAACTAGTCATTATGGAACAAGTATTTCTTTATTTGGTCCCCGTTCTGGGGATTATTGGCCTTCTGGTGATGGCTGTAAAATCGGCTTGGGTAAGCAAACAGCCTACCGGAGAAGAGAATATGGTGGAGTTAGCGGGGTATATCGCCAAAGGAGCCATGTCTTTTTTGAAAGCAGAATGGAAAGTAATGTTTTATTTTGTCGTGATAGCAGCCATTATCTTGGGATGGTCCGGCACCTTGTTAGAGCATTCCAGTCCGGTGATAGCTATCGCATTTTTGATAGGGGCAGTTTCTTCGGCTTTTGCCGGATATCTCGGTATGAAGATAGCCACCAAAGCCAATGTAAGAACTACGCAGGCGGCCAAAACCAGCCTGAAAGATGCGCTTAATGTATCCTTTACGGGAGGGTCAGTAATGGGCTTGGGCGTGGCCGGGTTGGCGGTGCTGGGAATGGGTTCACTGTTTATTGTGTTTTATTACATGTTTGTCACCTCTCAAGGCGGCGATGTCAATGGCCATGAAATGGTTACCGCGCTGGAAGTCTTAGCGGGCTTTTCTTTAGGTGCTGAATCGATTGCGCTTTTTGCCCGCGTTGGTGGAGGTATTTATACCAAAGCGGCAGACGTTGGTGCTGACTTGGTAGGAAAAGTTGAAGCAGGTATTCCTGAGGATGATGTACGCAATCCGGCAACCATTGCAGATAACGTCGGTGATAACGTGGGAGACGTAGCTGGAATGGGTGCTGATTTGTTCGGATCCTATGTGGCAACCATCTTGGCCTCTATGGTATTGGGAAGAGAAATTATTTCCGATGACAACCTTGGAGGAATTGCTCCTATTTTACTCCCTTTGGTAATTGCCGGTATGGGATTGATATTTTCTATAGTAGGTACCGTATTTGTAAAAATCGCTGATGATAACGGGAGTGTTCAAAATGCATTGAATAAAGGAAATTGGATTTCTATGTTGCTGACAGTAGCTGCATCCTATTTCCTTATTGATTATATGTTGCCCGAGGGGGAATTGGTCATGATGCGTGATCAGACAGTAGTATTTACCAAAATGGGAGTTTTTGCTGCTGTTTTTATCGGATTGATCGTTGGAGCTCTAATGAGTATTATCACGGAATATTATACCGCAATGGGCCGAAGACCTGTTAATTCCATCATCAAGCAGTCCTCCACAGGACATGCGACGAATATCATCGGCGGTCTGGCCGTAGGTATGGAATCTACTGTTTTACCAATACTGGTGCTAGCAGGTGGTATATTTACTTCCTATTTGGCGGCAGGGCTTTACGGTGTAGCTATAGCCGCCGCCGGTATGATGGCAACTACTGCCATGCAGTTGGCGATTGATGCTTTTGGTCCCATTGCGGACAATGCAGGCGGAATAGCTGAGATGGCTGGTTTGCCCAAAGAAGTTAGGGAGAGAACGGATATTTTGGATGCGGTTGGCAATACCACGGCTGCTGCCGGTAAAGGATTTGCCATTGCCTCTGCGGCACTAACCGCATTGGCATTATTTGCCGCTTATGTAGGTATTGCGGGAATTAATTCAATTGATATTTATAAAGCGGATGTGTTGTCGGGCCTTTTTGTTGGCGCGATGATTCCATTTATATTTTCTTCATTGGCCATTGCTGCCGTTGGTAGAGCGGCCATGGATATGGTAAATGAAGTAAGAAGGCAATTTAAAGAGATTCCGGGAATCATGGAATACAAAAATAAGCCGGACTACGAAAAATGTGTCGAGATTTCTACCAAGGCCTCCATTCGTGAGATGGTAGCCCCAGGCGCCATTGCCTTATTATCACCTATAGTAGTGGGCTTTTTATTTGGACATGAAGTATTGGGAGGTTTCCTGGCAGGTGTTACGGTATCCGGTGTACTGATGGGTATTTTCCAAAACAATGCCGGAGGTGCTTGGGATAATGCGAAAAAATCCTTTGAAAAAGGAGTGGAGATCAATGGCGAGATGTACTACAAGGGCTCTGAACCGCATAAGGCCTCCGTTACGGGAGATACGGTGGGTGATCCATTCAAGGATACTTCAGGCCCATCTATGAATATTTTGATCAAACTGTCATCTATAGTATCTATAGTAATAGCTCCGTTTATTCCGGGAGTTAGCCCACTGGGCATTGCTACAAATCCAGCAAAAGCTCCCGTGGAGAAAATCGTCCATATAGACCCAAGTCCGGTAACGGCCGTGGAAATACTTGAAGTCAATTAATTCTTCCATTTATTTCGTGAAACAAAAAAGGCTGTCAATTGACAGCCTTTTTTGTTTCATCCAAAAATCGTTTGCATCGATCTTCACGAGCATTGTCAGTGTTTTTAATTTGTATTTAAACCTTTTTTAAAGATTTCTGTTTTGTTTGAAATCCTATTTCGAGTTTTTTTCATATATAAATAGGTTTACTTCAGTCAAATATTGTCTTTTATTGTTTTGTTTTATGACATTTCCCATTTTTAGTTATTTATATATGGGATAATTCCTAATTTATTTAATTTTTATTTCAAATTGTTTTGAAACCATACGGGTACGAACTAAGTTTACGCCATTAGTTTGAGAATTAGGTTTTTATAGAGCCTTTTCCGAAATTTAAACTCATTATTAACCAAAACGATAAGTGCATGAAAAAAGGCTATACCAAATTTTTGGTAATATGTATGCTCTGCTTATTTTCCGTTTGCCACCTCTGGGCACAGGATATAAGTGTGACAGGAAAGGTGACCTCCCAAGATGACGGGAGCCCGCTTCCCGGAGTAAGTGTATTGGTTCAGGGTACCACCACAGGTACAGTGACAGATCTTGAGGGGGCGTATACCATATCAGTTCCAGCGGGAACCGAGGTATTGGAGTTTAGCTATATAGGCTTTAAACGACAGGCAGTGCAATTAAGGGACAGGAGTACGGTCAATGTGGCCCTAGTTCCCGATATTTCCCAGTTGTCTGAAGTAGTTGTAACTGCATTCGGTATTGAACAGGAGAAAAAATCCCTTATATCCGCCACGCAGGAGGTAAAAGGAAGGGAATTGTTTCTATCCCGAGAACCAAACATGGTGGATGCGCTGAATGCGAAAGTTGCAGGGGTGCAGGTCACCAGACAGGGAGGTTCCGCCGGAGCTGCGTCGAGTATTGTTATTAGGGGAATGTCCTCCATTTCGGGAGAAAACCAACCCTTGTTCGTTGTAGATGGCGTACCGATTGATAACAGTTTCCGTTCCAACTCCAGATCGGCAAGTGTCGATGTACCCAACCGGGCCATTGATATCAACCCCAATGACATCGAATCCATCAACGTACTGAAAGGCCCTGCCGCTACGGCACTTTATGGCTTGCAGGCAGGCAGTGGTGCTGTGATCATTACTACCAAAAAAGGTTCCCGATCTGAAACCCAAAACGTGGCGGTTAATTTCTCTTCAAACCTGTCAGTAGACCGGATCATGAATAATTTTCCAGGTCAAATGACATACGCACAAGGGGATCGCGGACTTTATACAAGAGGAACATTTGGCCATTTTGGTCCTCCTTTGAGTACATTACGATTTGATGGATCTAACAATGCCTTAGATAATCCCAGGGGTAATTTAGTAGATATGAATGACCCCTCTGCTATTGCAAGTGGGGAAATGATGCCTGTTAATAATCAGGATGCTTTCTATAGGGATGGAGTTACGTGGGATAATAACATCAGTATTTCGGCTGGAAATAAGCATAGCTCATTTTTTATATCAGCAGGGGATTACAGTCAATCGGGAATCATACCCGAAAACCAATATAATAGAAGAACCTTCCGGGTGACTGCGGAAACCTCAGTCAATGATAAATTGAGAATAACAGGCTCTGCTTTTTATGCGCATAGCACCAGCGCCCGGTTTGGGCGTGGGGACAATTTTGCCGACGTAGTTCAAGGTACTATACGGACTCCACCCAGCTTTGACAATGCAGCGGGATATACCCTACCAAATGGTCAGCAGCGCTCCTTTAGAAATAATTCCCCAGACAACCCATTTTGGACGGTTAACAACAATCCCTACACGGACGAAGTCAACCGGATATTGGGCTACATCCAAGCCAATTATGACGTTACCCCTTGGTTAAATATCATGTATCGCTTAGGTACTGATGTGGCTTCCGATAAACGTAAGCAACAGTGGGCAGTAGGCAGCTTTGGTGGAGATGCCCTTCCAGGCGGTAGAGTCCTTCAGGATACTTATAATGACCGGATTTTGAATTCGGATCTGGTGATTACGGCCAAAAAGGAAGTTGGCGATTTCAATCTGAATTGGATGGTTGGTAACAACTACTTTTCTAGAAACAATGAGCGGCAGTATTATGATGGACGAAATCTAGCCATCCCAGGTTTGTATAATATCTCCAACGTTCAAAGCAACTTGGTTCAGATCCAGAACCTAGATCGGAAAAAAACAGGGGCCGTATTCTCCAGGGTTTCGGTCGATTATAAAAACTACCTGTTCTTGGAAGTAAATGGACGTCAGGAATGGACCTCAACCTTACCTGTTCCAAACAATGCTTTCTTCTATGGCTCTGTTGGTTCCGGTTTTGTCTTTTCGGAGGCCTTTGACTTGGATGAAGGATTTTTCTCGTTCGGCAAATTGCGTGCGGCATATTCCGAAGCAGGTAGGGATACTGACCCTTATAGAGATAGGACCTATTATAATAGAGCTACCGTATCTGGTGTTTGGGGTGGAGGTTTGGTCTTTCCCCTTCCAAGCAATGTAGGCGCTGTTGCTCTTTCAACCAGTGCCGGAAACCCAACCCTAAGGCCTGAACGAAACAAAACATGGGAACTCGGTGGAGAATTTAGATTCTTTGACAACCGCCTCGGATTTGACGTTACCTATTATCGGGAACGAAACATTGATCAGATTATCGGCGTGTCCGTTCCTGGAAGTACAGGATTTGCCACGCAGTTTATTAATGCGGGAACCATCGAAAACAAAGGATGGGAAATTGTAGCCAATGTATCGCCCGTAACTGGTAGGGAGTTGAACTGGGATATGTTGTTCAATTTTTCCCGAAACAGAAATATCGTTCTAGACTTGCCTGTTGACCGAATAGCGCTGGGAGGATTTGGGAATCTACGGCCTTCGTTGATTGAAGGAGAGCCTTATGGTGTGTTTTATGGAACCGGGTTCCAACGGGATGGACAGGGTAATGTAGTTATTGGAACCAACGGCTACCCATTACTTGCCCAACCATCGGATGAAAACCCATCCGGCGAAGTACGATTGGGAGATCCTACACCTGATTTGTTGTTGGGTATCCGCAACAACCTGAACTACAAAAACTTCCTATTGACGTTCCTTTGGGACATACGGGTAGGGGGAGATGTAGCCAACGTCACTGCCAATTGGATGCGTGCACAAGGGGTGGCCGAATCAACTACCGATCGGGGAAGCCTCGTAGTTTTCCGGGGCGTAATGGCTGACGGAACTCCAAATACGACACAGGTTTTGATTGATGACGCCAATTATTACAATGCAAATACGGGTAATAGAAATATTGCGGAACGGTTTATAGAAGACGGATCCTGGGTGAGGTTGCGGGACGTGACACTTTCCTATTCCTTTCCAAATGCACTGGCAAACCGGCTCAGAATGAAGAGCCTCAATTTGAGTGCATATGGTAGAAACCTGTTGCTGTTTACGGGTTACTCCGGCGTGGATCCGGAGACCAACCTGTATGGGCCAAACAGTTCCCTCGGTGTGGATGCCTTTGGTACGCCTACGACACGCAGTGCGGGTTTGAGTTTGACTGCTGGTTTTTAAGATGTATCCTCTAAAAAGAAAGAGCATGAAATCGAGCATGACGAAAACACCTCACAGAGGGGTGATTATCAAACATGCGAGTTTACACCCCGACTGCTAGTGCGGGGCAAGTTCTGACCGTTGAAAAACAAAATATAAACAGATGAAATCGAGCATGACGCAGGCGACGCACGGAGGGATGATTATAATTGCGAGATTCCATGTGGCAACTGAAAAACAATTATAAACACATGAAATTACAAGTAAATATACTAAGAACCATTTTTGCATTCACCGCTTTGTTATGGGTGACTTCCTGTGAATTGCAGGAAGCAAACGAGAATCCCAATGCAGTTGGGGAGGTAAATGTGAACGTATTGTTGCCTGCGACGCAAGCTAATATGACTTGGGCAATAGGCGATTTTGCCTCGCAGTCGGCTAGTTCCTTTGTCCAATATATGACCGGAACATTAAATGTTCAGTTTAATATTTCGACCTATGGATATCTTCCGGCAAATTTTCAGACAACTTGGAACAATCATTACTATGCCGGAGCGATGACAGATCTCAAAACCATCATCAATTTATCCAACGAACCGGCAGGATCCGCACATTACGGAGGTGTTGCCAAAATACAGATGGCAATCCTTTTGGGTTATCTGGTTGATTTATGGGGCGATGTGCCCTTCTCTCAAGCCTTGGATCTGGATGGTTTTCCCCAACCCTCCTTCGATTCGGGAGTTGAATTGTATCAGGAAGTCTTCCGAATGCTGGATGAAGGAATAGCGGACCTGTCAGGAGAAAGTGCCTTTTCCCCTGCGCAGAATGACCTAGTATTCCCAGCTGCCAATGAGACAGCATGGAGAACTAATTCCAGACCAAGATGGATCAAATCCGCAAATGCGTTTAAAACAAGGTTTCACAATCATTTAAGTAAAGTGGATGCTATAGGTTCTGCACAACTGGCGCTGCAAGCCATTCAGGCCGGAACCTTTGTCAACAACGCAGAGGAGATGAAGGTGTCTTTCGGCAATACCCCGGATGCTGCCGGACCTTGGTTTGGGTATCTATTGGGCTCCTTTGGGCAAAATAATATTTCCGTAACCCAGGAATTTATCGACCTTCTGGAGGATAGGGTAGAAGTCGGAACGGATGATCCCCGGTTGGAATTTTATGTCAGCAGAAATAGTAACGGAGAATATTTGGGAACCCCCAACGGAGGTACAACCGTCACTAACAGGTCCATTTTGGGACCCTATGTAAATTCAGCGCAGGCACCTACCAACATCATCACGTATGCGGAAGTAAAGTTTATTGAGGCGGAAGCCAATTTCCGATTGGGTCAATTTGACGCAGCAGCGTCCGCCTTCAACGATGCTGTAAAAGCATCTATCCTTCGTGTGACCGGAGAGGCAAATGCAGCCTATGAGGCACAATTTGCCAGCGAAACCGGTGCTTCGATCCAAGTTGACGGATTGGAGAAAATCTTTACCGAGAAATATATTGCCATGTTTTTACAAACAGAAGCCTGGGCAGATTGGAGAAGAAGCATTCCCGCAGGTGCGCCTCCGACTACTTCCGGAATCCCTAACTTGCAACCGGCCCCAGGGAACTCAACAGATGACGCTTTTCCGCGTCGGTTCCTATACCCTCCTTCCGAATTGGATAACAATTCAGCGAACATTCCGGAGACTTCCCTGCTGGCAAAAGTATTCTGGGACTTATAACATTCACTTTAGATGAAAATCAACATGAAATCGAGCATGACGCAGACTACTTACAGAGGGATTATTATTGCGAGATTCCACTCCGACCTTCGGTGCGGGACAAGTTATGAACGCTGAAAAAAAATATAAACATATGAAATTTCAAAGCTATATATTCAGTTTCTTACTACTCATTGGTTTTACAGGATGTTTCAATGAGTATGATGAAGGGTATGATTTGATTGGCAGGGTAGCTACCATTCCAGTGCTTACTCTTTCGCAGACAGAGGCGGTGCCAGGAGCGGCTGTAGCTGTTACTTTCAGGTATTACTCCGAACATGAACCTGTTACAGAACTGCGGCTTATTCAGGTCGTGAATGGTGAGCGGACGACAGTGTCCACGAAAGCTATTTCCGGTCATAACCTACGGGATTCCTATCAGGATAGTTTTACCTACACTGTGCCGGCACTTAGTCCGGTTACGGTTACACTGAGGGTGGAGGTTGTTACAGCCAACTCCCTAGCGAATGGAAGACAGGCGAATTTGGACGTTGTGGAAGAAGAGGAAGAGGTTGAATAAGGTGATTTACTGAATAGGGGAGGGCATATAGCTCTTCCCTTTATTCTTAAACCCACAGTCCATCCATCTTTTATTGATAATCAGTTACTTGTTTAGATTTTTCCAGGTGAAACTGGGCGATTTATCTTCATAAATTAAAGGAAGTACCGCACCTTATAGGTATTTATATCAGTTTTTGTGTTTATTTTGAATATATGATTCTATTCCTACCAAAAGGGGGTCGTTGGACCCGCAGTGTTGTGCTTTTGTTGATCATTCCCATATTATTCTTGGTGGGTTGCCCAGAGAATACTTTCGGTCAGCAAAATAACGTGCTAAATGGAAAGATTATCTGCCTGGATCCCGGGCATGGAGGAACCGCGGCAACAGACAGCTATCGGGTAGGGCCTACCGGGGAGCGGGAAGAGTGGATCAACCTGCGGGTAGGAATGTACTTGAAAAAAATGCTTCAGAAGCAGGGGGCAACTGTATTGATGACCCGTGAAGCGGATGTGCAAGTTGCACTTGCGGACAGGGCAGAATTGGCAGTCAATGGAAAAGCGGACGTGTTTATTTCCATCCATCATAACGCCACTGCGGATCGAAGCGTTAATTTCCCCATACTGTATTTTCATGGAAGTGCCATGGAAAATGAGGCCAGTGTTTTGTTGGGAAAGTTGATCGCCAAAGAATTCAGAGAAACCTTATTTGACTCGGAGGGACCAGTAAGCCTGGTATCCGATTTCGCTATTTTCCCCAACGCTGGGGCAGGGGTTTTAAGGGGAACGTATGGCATCCCGGCTATTCTGGCAGAGGCATCGTTTTTCTCTAAGGCCGATGAAGAGAAGCGGCTGAAAAAAAAGAGGTATAACAAACAGGAAGCAAAAGCTTATGTAAATGCCCTCACCGTATTTTTTGAAAAAGAGGAAATTCCTCCAGTTCGTGAAAAATCCCAACCCCTGACAATTCCTCCTTTTCCGGTATTTCAGGAAGCGGAACGGATGAGGCCTGAGGCCTTATTGTGGAAGGAAAATTATTTGAAAGGCAAAGAGTTGGTGGAGCAGGGAGATCCATCTCTACTTGAAGAAGCGATGGAATACCTGGATCTTTCCGTGAGGTCATTTGCCGATTCTTACGTGGCTAGGGAGGCGCATTTGCTACGAAGCAAGGTGCTTCAAATGCAAGGAAAAAAGGATGAAGCCGCTACCGAAGCTTTGCGGGCCGAAGCCTTTTATGTTCCTGTTCCTTAATTAAAAGATTCACCTTGTATAGACAGATACCGATCAGGCGAAGTGATTTTCCAACTGTACCATTACCCGTCGCAGTAAGGAATTGGACTGGGAAATTTTCTCAGACAGCGTTGATGATTCAGGATTGTTTTCAGCCAAGTGTTCTACTTCCCTAATCCACTGGCTTAGATCTGTAATGCGGAAATTATCCACACTGGGTTTAAGCTGATGGGCCAGGTTTTTAATTAGAGTAATGTCATTTTCGGCGACCCCTTTTTCCAGTCCAGAGATGGAACTTGCGGCTTGTTCCAAAAACAAAATGATCATCTGACGGATAAAATCCTCACTGCCTCCGCTAATTTCCTCCAAATTACTCAGGTTGTATAGTTTTTCACTTTGTTCCTGGCTGTCCATCTCTTGTTTTGTTGAATATTCGGGTTTAGGTACCAAAAATACGAATTGTTGCCAAATTCATGCGTGTTTTTCAAATTAAAACATTAATTTCCTATCGGGTCTGAGTATTTTGCCTTCCCAACTATGCTGTTAAACTTCAACTGGATCAGTTTTAACGTCCTCTAGAATTTTTTATTAAATATTTGTTTTTACTCAACTTTTTCGTCCTCGCTTTAGGATGCTCCCAGGATAACGTTCAGTCGAGCCAAACTATTTCGGTTTTCATTGACGTATCCAAAGGCATTGATTGAACTTTACTGTTATTTTTTAGAAGTTTCTATTATTCCTCTGGAGACTAGCGACGAGATCTTACTTGGGAGTGTCGATGATTTGTTGTTTTCTGACAGATACATATTTGTTTTGGACCGGGTAAAGTCATAGTGTGTGAACACTAGGAAATAAAAGAAAAAACAAAATAGAGTCTAGTTGAGCAGGTTGAGATTGATTTGAGTGAATGATTGACGGCAGGATCTGGATCACAATGACAACAATGCAGATCCTCATCACCCATACTTGGGTTTTTTACAAAATCTTCAAATTAACCCTGACGGTAATCCATACTGTTTATATATAAAATGAAACTCTCACTGGATTTCTAATTTCTACCTACAGCTCGCATTTTTCAGAAAAATAGCCCCCAATGGATTCAAAAGTACAAACCGTTCTCGAAATTTCCCGCCTGCGGTTTTTTTAAAGTTTTTTCTGCGGGACAGCGATTTTAAACTTAAATTGCGCCCGAATTCAATCCAACTGATTATCCGTTACCTTTTGATTTATGACTAATTTGAATCACTATTTTAAAATTGCCGAAGAAATAGGCGTATTGTTAAAACAGGTGGACAGCACTGTCGCCTTGCTGGATGAGGGTGCTACTGTGCCCTTTATCTCCCGGTACCGCAAGGAAGTGACCGGCAGTCTGGATGAGGTCCAGGTAGCCACCATTAGGGACCGGATACAGCAACTGAGAGATTTGGACAAAAGGAAAGAGGCTGTGCTCAAGTCCATCAAGGAGCAGGGCAAGTTGACCCCGGAGTTGGAGAAGAAGATTGAAGCTGCCGAAACTATGTCCATCTTGGAAGACATCTACCTGCCTTATAAACCAAAGAGACGGACCAAAGGAACCATTGCCAAAGAGAAAGGATTGGAACCATTGGCAACGCAGCTCTTCGAACAAGTTGCGGGCTTGAATCCGGAAGTACTGGCTGCTGAATTTGTGGATGCGGAAAAGGAAGTGGCAAACGTAGAGGAAGCCCTACAGGGTGCCAGAGATATCATGGCCGAATGGATCAATGAGGATGCTGAAACACGAAAAAAGGTAAGACAACTTTTTATAGAAGAGGGGAAATTCACGAGCAAGGTCATCCCAGGCAAAGAAGAAGAAGCAGCCAAATACCGGGATTATTTTGAGTGGTCCGAACCGATCAAAACTGCTCCTTCGCATAGGGTTCTTGCTATGAGAAGGGGCGAGAAAGAACTATTCCTGATGTTGGACACCTGTCCGGAGGAAATGGATGCCATCGCCGTAATCGAAAAACAGGTGATCACCGGACACGGTGCTACTGCCGAACAGGTGAAGTTGGCTGTTAAGGACAGTTATAAAAGATTACTTAAACCTTCTATGGAAACCGAAGTTCGGTTGTATTCTAAGAAAAAGGCAGATGAGGAAGCCATACGGGTATTTGCAGACAATCTGCGGCAACTGCTATTGGCAGCTCCTTTGGGCGAAAAAGCGGTGATCGCCATTGATCCCGGATTTAGGACTGGATGTAAGATGGTTTGCCTCGGTCCCCAGGGACAGTTTTTGGAATATGAAACCATATACCCCAATGAACCCCAACGAAAGGTTGCGCTTTCGGCGGCAACTATCCTGCAATGGGTCAAGAAATATGAAGTAAAAGCCATCGCTATCGGAAACGGTACTGCGGGCAGGGAAACGGAAACTTTCGTCAAGGCTATCGGTTTACCGAGTGAGGTAATTGTCGTGATGGTCAATGAAAGTGGTGCCTCAATCTATTCCGCTTCAGATGTGGCAAGGGAAGAATTCCCTGATTTTGACCTGACAGTTAGGGGAGCGGTTTCTATTGGAAGAAGACTAATGGATCCCTTGGCGGAGCTCGTAAAGATAGATGCCAAATCCATAGGTGTGGGGCAATACCAGCATGATGTGGATCAGCCTGCACTCAAAAACTCCCTGGACGATACCGTTATGAGTTGTGTCAATGGAGTAGGGGTAGAAGTAAACACAGCGTCCAAGCAGTTGCTGACCTATGTCTCAGGATTGGGGCCAGCGTTGGCTCAGAATATTGTACAATACAGAAATGAAAACGGTCCCTTCAAAAGCAGGGAAGAAATCAGAAAAGTGCCCAGACTGGGAGACAAAGCTTATGAACAGGCAGCAGGCTTTCTTAGAATAAGGAATGGGGCCAATCCACTGGACTCGAGTGCAGTGCATCCGGAAAGGTACGTACTTGTAGCCAGAATGGCCAAGGACTTGGGCTGCCAGGTGAACGAACTGCTTCGTGAAAAATCCCTTGCGGAAAAAATTCCCTTAAAAGACTACGTCAGTGAGGAAGTAGGTCTACCAACGTTGAAGGATATCCTTGAAGAACTTTCCAAGCCGGGTCGAGATCCCCGAGAGACCTTTGAAGTTTTTAGCTTCGAAGAGGGAATCAACAGTATGAAAGATCTAAAGGTGGGAATGAAACTGCCGGGACTCGTCACCAATATCACCAAATTTGGTGCATTTGTGGATATAGGTGTGCATCAGGATGGATTGGTACACTTAAGTCATTTGGCCGACAGATTTATTAAAGACCCTTCCGAGGCAGTGACTGTGAACCAAAAGGTTGAAGTCACCGTAATGGAAGTGGATATAGCAAGAAAGCGTATCGGACTAAGCATGAAAGCAGATCCATTTGCGGAAAAAGGACCTGGTACCAAAAGAGAAGGCGGCAAACCGAACGCAGCTAGGAGAGTAGCCAAAGAACCCGAGCCAGAAGGTGACTTGGCAGCAAAATTGGCCTTGCTGAAAAACAAGTTCCGATAAAAAAGGTAATCGTTTCAAGAGAGCCGCTGTGTAATTCCAGCGGCTTTTTTTATTCCTACTAGCAGCTAACTAAGCTGTCGATAATTCCATATTGACCTTTCTAAAAGAAAAGAGCCGTATTTCTACGGCTCTTTTCAAGGGTTTTGATAGGCAAGTTGGTGATTCTTCACTTTTTTAATCCAGCCATTCTCAAAGGTTTGTTAGTGGTTTGTTGTCTTGAACAAGAAAGAAATTTTAACTATTGACTTTCTTTTTCCAATGTGGGGTTATATTCAATGATATTGAACCATGACAGTACGGGTTTGATAATTCCAAGGGCAATCAATCCGAAACCTACACTAAATAGGGTGGTAGTCGTTGCGAACAGTTCTCCAAAGGAAAAGACCGTTAGCATGATAATAGTTGCGAATGGCAACGAAACACCGATAATGTTAACAGCCAACTCCATATCAAAGGTTTTTCTCTTTTGAATTTCAGATTTTTGTTCCATGGCGGAAATGGCGGCCATATGCGCAAACGGCCAGAAGCTTACCGCACTTTGTGGAAATACTACCAGCACCATAATCGCCGCATAGGATAACTGCGGAGCGAATACCAAAACGATACCACTGAGTAAAAACGTCAATCCCGCACGGACCATAAGTAAGCCGGCAATTTTTCGAATTTGTTTCCAGTTAAATATCACGGCGATACCAATAAATATCAATACCAAAGGTGTCATTAAGTTGCTCAGCGTGTTGATTGCCGAAGAAATAAAGACTGGCAAATCAACCAAGTGAATGTCCAGGCTAAGCAAAACCAAGGCTAGAATAATGACAATATTTATCGGTTCGTTGATTAAACTCAACAATAGGGATTTGATTTTATCACCGTTTCCTGCCTTTATCTCCGTATTGATCTTGTAATACCAGCGCATGGCGATCATATAGGCGATAATTAGCACAAATATTTTGTTTCCAATATCAGCCAATGCACCCCAGGCCAAGGCGTCATCACCCAAGTATTCAATTAGGAATGGAAAACAGGAAAGACCCGGTGCCAGGGAAGGAAACAGAAGTAAGTAAGTTCGGTAGGTACTGGTATCCTTTTCTATTCCGAATGCGGGTAAAGTATACTTCAAGATAAAGTACAGAATGACATTAAATGCTATTGCTAATATGGGCAACATGATAAGGTCAGGCTGTACTTCTGCTTTTAGCAAGGCTACAAAGATGATAGCAGGTAAAGCAATCGTCAATATCAGTGTTTTTAATCCCTTCTGTTGGGCAGGATCCTTTAGTTTCCCTCTTAACAAAAACCCAATAACCAATAACAATAGCAAGGAAAGCGTCTTTTGGACTGCTATATTCATAAGTTGATTTTAATTGTTGTGGTTAGTATATGAAGGTTATTTGGGTTTACTGTTTATTGGTTTGGGAATACGAAATTAGGTAGTAGCTACTTTCAATGCATCCACAAATAGCTTCATCTCATCCATGGTACCCATACTTACACGGCACCAAGGAGAATCAGCAATGGAATATGCCCGAATACCTACACCTTGATCCATCATTTTTTTGGAAAAGGCTCTTCCGTCTTCCTGAATAGGGAAAATCATAAAAGAGGTGTGGGAAGGGATTTCTTTGAAACCCATTGCCTGAATTTTGTCAGAAGTAAATTCTCTGGATTCTTTGTTCCACTTTCTGCAGTTAACAATGAATTGTTCATCCTGAAGACTGGCAATAGCGCCTTTTAAAGAAGTGACGCACAAGCCCATAGTTCCTCGTACCATTTTGGTAATAGAGTTGATTCTTTCTTCTGTGGCTACCAAATATCCAATTCTCAATCCAGCCATTCCATGAACTTTAGAGAATGTTCTTGCAATCATGACATCGTATCCTTCACTTACCAAGTCTGCCATGGTGTTATCTTCTGGCTTGTCCATAAATTCCAAATATGCTTCGTCAACGAAAATTGGAGTTTTCTTGGAAGCAGTTTTGCAAAATTCCTTCAAAGAACCAGCTTCAGTGATGGCACCCATTGGATTGTTTGGGTTACATACATAAACAAGTTTTGTATCGCTGTCTATGGCTGAAGTCATGCCGGGAAGATCGTGAGAATAGTCAGCTTTCAAAGGAACTGCTTTCCAGCTTCCACCTACTGCTTGTGCAGTGTTTACTAATGACATATATGATGGATCCGCAGAAACCACATTTCCTCCGTCTTTGCACAGAACAATCGCTGTTTTTTCAAGCAAATCTGTTGAACCTGGACCCAACATGATGTTTTCCGGCTTTACGCCTTCTTTTTCAGCTATGATGCTAATCAGGTATGCTGCATCAGCATGTCCGTAGCGGTTACCGGTATTAATGGATTCCGCAATTGCCTTTTGCACTTTTGTAGAAGGCCCGAATGGATTTTCGTTCGCCAAAAGCCTGGCTTTCATTTTAACCTCATTATATATAGGGTTCAATTCCCAAAGCATGCTTTCCCTGCTCCAGGTTGCAGTTGCGTTGGCGGCGCTTCCGGATTTCGCCAAAAGATTTCCGGATAATAAAGACATTGATCCAAGGCCCAAAACACTGGTTTTAAGCCAATCTCTTCTGTTGATGTTTTTCATAAGTAGTATAAAGTGAGTTATTGATTCTTATTGGTTATAAATTTAGCTGAAATAACTTTCAAAAAAAATATCTTTATCAAAAATAGGTTTTAAAAACACCTATAAAATTTAAAAATGGTATGAATTTAAATTAAATAGGTATAAAAAGCTACCTATGACTTGAATTATGTGATTCAAACTAAAGTATCTGGTTTATTTTTTAATCAAAATAATACTTAGTTATATTTGTTTATAAAATAAACATCACTATATTAGCATTGTTTATTTTGTAAACATGTCCCAATTGGCTAATTCAATCAACATACCAATGAGAACCATTACCTACACCAGCAAAAAGTTGGATTCGGGGAATTTGCAAATCAAATTCTATATAGATGACAACGAAAAATCCCGCTATGGCTACCTTTTGACTCCCTCAGGAAAAAGTGCGGATGAAATTGTTCAGGAAATCCAAGAGCGCATTCAATTCAGGGAGTCCGCAAAACACGACTTGCTTAGATTTTCGTTTAAGGAAGGTTGGAAGGACGATTATAATTTTTTCCTTTATACGGCTTAACGATGTATCTGGGTAAAAACATAAAACTCCTTCGTCAGCAAGCGGGTTTGACACAGGAAGCGCTTTCTGAGCACTTGGGTGTGCAGCGAACTATGATATCCGCCTACGAGGATGGGCGCTCGGAACCAAAACTACCCTCCTTAACTATCCTTGCTGAAATTTTTGGTGTTTCCGTGGATAGGCTGCTTCGGCATGACCTGTCAAATGGAAATCAGATTCAGGTAAACTTGGATCCCGACAAGATCCTGACCGTCGCCGTAGATAAGGAGGATAATGAAACTATTATCCTAATTGGTCAAAAGGCATCTGCCGGATATCTGAATGGCTTTGCCGATCCGGAGTATGTAGGGAATCAGCCCCAGTTCCATTTGCCCCACCTTTCCCGCAATCAAACCTACAGAGCCTTTGAAATTAGCGGGGACAGTATGTTGCCAATTGTTCCGGGGACTGTGATTGTAGGTTCGTTTATAAATAATGCCAAAGAGATAAAAAATGGCAAAACCTATGTCTTGGTTACCAAGAGCGAAGGAATCGTATACAAGCGGGTGTTCAATTATTTGGAGGATAAGGGGAAGCTTTTTCTGGTTTCGGACAATGATCGGTATAAGCCGTTTGAGGTCTTTGGGGAGGATATAGTAGAAGTTTGGGAAGCAAAGGCCTTTATCAGTCTGGAATTTCCCGAACAGCCGGATCAGAAAAAGGAGGTTACGCTAGAGGATATTGCTAAAATGATACAGGAGCTAAAGACGGATATTTCCAGTGCGAGGTGATTTTTTCCGCTTGTGCTTTTTTATAAATTGAAAAGTATGGGATTACGGGTTTTTTCTCAAACGGTAGCTGTTGTCTATAATAGTTCCGAAAAAATTAACTTTCCAAGAAAATTCTCCTATTTGTTCAATTTATTTTCTAAATTCAGTCATTAATAAGTTACAATTGTAAAACTTTTAAACATTTACCCAATGCCTATTTAGAATTATGGAGTTTTATTTGCTGTTTGTCATCGTAATTTTCGCTGTTGCTACTTTCAATAGCTTTGTCTTGGCGGTCAAACGAGAAAAACATATTGGTGGATATAGGTTCCTTTATATTTCGTTGTTTTTTTATAATTTCTGTTTGGCCATCTATTATATTTGGTTTGAGGCAGGATTTATAATTGAAGTACCACAATTATTGAGGACTTTCAGTCCGTTGATGTATCTGTGTGCGCCATTTTTCTACTTTTTTATAAGAAATACGATCTTTAGATCAACAGGATTCCGGAAAAGAGATTGGATTCATTTTCTTCCTGCCCTCGTCCATTTATTGGATTTGCTACCTTTTTATTTCGAGTCTGCCGAAGTTAAATCTGCGTATGCCGAATTATTAGTATCTGATCATTCCAAATTTAATTTCGAAGCTGGTGGATTAATTCCAATTCAATTCCATTATCTGTTTAGAATATGCCTTCAGACCGGCTATTTTGCCTATTCAGTATATTTAGTACATAGGTTGCGACCTGAGATTTTCAATACTAGTTTAAGTAAAAGGCAGAATTATGATATTACGATCGTATTGGCAAGTATAGGTTGGTTAGTTGTATTTCAATTTGCGTATGCTTTTTTCGAGGTTTTGATATATTTTGGGTCAGCTGACTTGTTAGTGGAGAATTATTTTTTAAGAAGAATTTCTCTAATTGGACTTCTTGTTCTGAACCTTTTTGTCAATTTTGGAGCTGGATTTATGAAAGTGCGTGGCGGTAACAAAGACTCAAGATTTGCCGAAGTGGATAATGATCAAATCCGTGGCCTAAATTCCCAAGAAGCAGACCAACCTGAAAAGAATAGAAAGTCATCTACAGGACAACTGGACGCTATAGGACGAATGGAAACAGCCCAAATTAAAAAGGAGATCCTATCGATAATGGAAAAAGAGCAAATTTTCACCGAAATAGGGTTGACATTGAACAATTTTGCCAAGCGTATCCATAAATCTCCCAAGTTGGTGTCATTGGTAATCAATAATGAATTTGATAAAAATTTCAACGAATTTTTAAACCAATATAGGATAGCATATTCCATTTCCAAGATAGAAGATGGGTACCTTGATTATTATACGTTAGAAGCATTGGGGGAGATGGCGGGATTCAATTCAAGAACTACCTTTTTCAATGCCTTCAAAAAGGCAAAAGGATGCAGTCCATCTGAATATTGGAAAAATTTCCAGCAAATCCCATCATAATTCCGAAAAGAATTATTTGCGGCATAGCGTTTTTTTTTTACTAACCTGTGCTTCCTTATGGAGAATTGAGCATTAAAACTGATAGGATTTTTGTATTAGAAAAATGTCTCCATTACCAATTATGGTGTCTTTTTTTGATCATATAAATACTCGAAATTCATATGAATTATTAAACGTATTTGAAGTTCAAGGCAAAAATTCCACTTATCTGACAAATTTCATTTTTTAGCCTCACGCTTTTATAATCTGATTATTGAATTTTAAAGGTAGGTAAATCATGTTTAACCAAAGCACGTTTCAAAATAGGTTTTTGAAACATACAAATATTGAATAGGGGCTTAGAATTGGTGTGCTTTACAAGAAAAATCAAGAGATAATTTATCAACAGCTAATTCAACTTCGAAGCTATTTCTTAATTTAAATTTAATCTTTTAAGTGCCCGCACAGCTATCATTATTCAAATGTTTAGACAGTTGTATTATTAGACATTCTGTGTGTAAAAAAATTATCTCAAATAAATTTTTAATGTGATATGGAGAAAAATCTACTCTTGTTAATCTTTTTTTTAATTATCCCTTATTTCCTCCATGCTCAGGTAGGAATAGGAACTGAGAATCCCCATGCGTCTGCGGCATTGGAAATTCAATCATATGACAAGGGACTTTTAATTCCTCGGTTAACGAATACACAAAAAAACGATATTCCGAATCCATCCGAAGCTTTGCTTATTTATCAAATTGATGGTGATTCCGGATTTTATTTTTTTAACGGAAATAGCTGGTCTTTAATTAATAATTCGGCTCATAATTACTCAGATTGGAATGCGGTTAGTGGTGATACCCAGATTTTAAACAAACCGAATTTATCCAAAGTTGCACTAACGGGTGAATTTACTGATCTGATTAACATTCCAGCGATCCTCTACGCTGCTGATACCTCAAAAATGTTATTGCCTTACTTGACACTTTCGAAGATTCAGCCGTTTCTCGATTCAAAAGTAGATTTATCATTATTTGAATTTGAAATTGCTAAAGCAGTAGCTGCCGAGGATAAGCTAAGTGCCGATCTCATTGCCGAAACTACCCGTGCAACGGATGCCGAAAATATCTTATCCACAGACCTTATAGCTGAAACAGCGCGGGCGACTGCCGCGGAAGGAGTTTTGCAGGACAATATTGACGCCAACAAAACGGCCGCGGAAACTGCCATTGCCCTAAAGGAGGATTCCGCCAACAAGTCCACCGACATCACCCTTTCGGACGCCACCAACACCAGGTTCCCGACAGAACTTGCCGTGAGAACCTTCGTCAACGCATCCGCAGCGGAAGGCAGCGGGGCCCTTGCCGGCGAGGTTGCCCGTGCCACGGCTGCCGAAGAAAAGCTGGCCACAGACCTTGCCGCTGAAACGAACAGGGCAATTGATGCGGAAACTACACTATTTGGAGACCTTGCCGCTGAAACAACCCGGGCAACTACCGCCGAGGATAAGCTAAACGCCGATCTTACTGCTGAAACTACCCGGGCAATGGATGCGGAAAGCGTCTTAACCACAGACATTATAACCGAGACAGTCCGTGCGACTGCAGCGGAAGAAGTTTTGCAGGTCAATATCGAGACGGTTCAAGACAATGTGGACGCCTACAAAACGGCTGCAGAAACTGCCATCGCCCTAAAGGAGGACGCTGCCAACAAGTCCACCGATATCACCCTTTCAGACGCCACGAACACCAAGTTCCCGACAGAGCTTGCCGTGAAAACCTTCGTCAACGCATCAGCGGCGGAAGGCAGCGGTGCCCTTGCCGACGAAGTTGCCCGTGCCATTGCGGCCGAAGAAAAACTCGCCACAGATCTTACTGCCGAAACCAACCGTGCAATTGAAGCGGAAACCACAATATCCGGTGACCTTGCCGCGGAGGTTACCCGTGCAGTTGATGCCGAAAATTCGTTAGCCACTGACCTAGCCGCTGAAACAATTAGGGCAACTACCGCCGAGGATAAGCTAAGTGCCGATCTTATTGCTGAAACTACCCGTGCAATGGATGCCGAAAGCCTCCTATCCACAGACATTTTAGCGGAAACAACCCGTGCGACTGCCTCGGAAATAGTTTTGCAGGCCAATATCGGGACGGTGCAGGGCAATGTGGATGCCAACAAAACGGCTGCAGAAACTGCCATCGCCCTAAAGGAGGATGCCGCCAACAAGTCCACCGATATTACCCTATCTGACGCCAC
>NZ_VOLC01000006.1 GCF_009797935.1 Lunatibacter salilacus | reverse complement strand
CTGGGGTTACACCCGGGAGAGTAGGTCGCCGCCTTACCTATCACAAGCCCCGAACATACGTTCGGGGCTTTTTTGCGTTTATAGGTTTTGAACACTTTTTTTATTTCAACTTATGTAAAAACAACTATTTATTGTTTGCTTTTAACAGTCATACTATTTTTTTACTCATATTGCATTAATTTTTCTTAAATTGATTTTTTTTAGAGTAAATAAACTGCGGACCTGCTGAAAATAGATGTCATTTGTTCAAAAATATTAGCTAAGTTGGCTTAATTCTGTAAAAAATTATAAGAATAAAACGCATTATTCTTATCTTGTATCGAATTTAATGAAAAACTTAATGCAAAATAATAGACGATCGTTTTTGAAGAAACTGGGTTTGGCCGGTGCTGCCTCCGCAGTTGTCCCCGAAGTGTTTGCCTCGGATGATTTGCCACAGGTTTCTATTCTTACTCGGAAATCTGCTTTTCAAACCAATGATGTTATCCGTATTGCTTTAATAGGAGCGGGGATTATGGGATCTCAAGATCTTAATACGGCTCTTCAACATGAAAATGTAGAAGTCGTAGCTGTATGTGATCTGTTTCAGGGAAGGCTTGAAACGGCCAAAGAAAAGTGGGGGAACCACCTTTACACCACTATGGATTATAAGGAGGTCCTAAAAAGGAAGGACATAGATGCTGTTATTATAGGTACTCCAGACCATTGGCACAAGCAGATTAGCATTGATGCTTTGAATGCTGGTAAACATGTTTATTGTGAAAAACCTATGGTCCATTCGGTAAAGGAAGGCCATGAGGTAATTAATGCCTGGAAGAAATCAGGCAAGGTATTCATTATCGGGAGTCAGGGGATTTCCAGCCTTGGTAATGAAAAGGCAAAAGAATTGCTTGCTGCAGGTGCCATAGGAGATCTTAATTATGCGGAGGGATTCTGGGCAAGGCATTCTCCTGAAGGTGCTTGGCAGTACGCCATCCCCAATAATGCTTCTGAACAAAATGTGGCTTGGAATAGATATATTTCCAATACGCAAAGTAGGCCTTATGATCCATTGAGATTTTTTAGATGGAGAAATTACCTGGATTATGGAACTGGTATGTCAGGCGACCTTTTTGTCCATCTTTTCACAAGTCTTCATTTTATTACCGACTCCTATGGACCTGATAAGATTTCCGCAATGGGAGGATTGAGATATTGGAAAGATGGTCGGGAAGTCCCTGATGTTTTGCTAGGAATGTTTCAGTATCCGGATAGCGAGCAACACCCCGGATTCAATCTTTCTTTGCGTTGTAATTTTGTAGACGGAACGAGTGGATCTACTTACTTGAAAGTGGTAGGGAGTAAGGGATCCATGGATGTCAAATGGGATGAAGTTGTCGTGAAATCTAATTTGCAGGCAGTAAGTGATGATCCATTTCTTGAGCAGCAGGCAAAGTTAAACCAAGCTTCGGATGACCGTAAGAGGATTTTACCGCCGAGAGAAATGATCTATAAGGTAGAGCAGGGATATAAAGGAGCCCACTACGATCATTTTGGGAAATTTTTCACCGCTATACGTGAAGGTGGTTCAGTCGTTGAAGACCCTGTCTTTGGCTTTCGGGCCGCTGCCCCTGCATTACTTTGCAATGACAGTTATTTCCAGGATAAATTTATAAGCTGGGATCCAGTTAACATGAAACTTATTTAAACAACAACTATAAAATGATGAAATTGATAGAGAAACCGATGATTTTAGGATTGGCCATCGCCATCATGATGGGATGTGCTTCTTCTGACGAAGTAGAATTGTTCAATGGAAAAGACCTGTCAGGGTGGACAGTGTATGGAACAGAAAAATGGTATGTGGAAGACGGCATTTTAGTTTCTGAAAGCGGTCCTGATGCGGAGTACGGATATTTGGGCACTACGGAAAACTATAAAGATTTTGAACTTACCGGGGATTTTAAGCAAGACAGAGACGGGAATAGTGGCATATTCTTTCGATCTAATTTTGAAGGAACTAAAGTGTCAGGTTGGCAGGTGGAAGTAGCTCCTCCCGGCGATGACACTGGCGGGATATACGAGTCTTATGGGAGAGGTTGGCTCATAAAGCCAGATCCGGAAAAGGACAAAAATCTCAAATTTGGAGAATGGAATACAATCAAAATAAGGGTACAGGGTGACCGCGTAATTACTTGGCTGAACGGAGTCGAAATGGTGGATTTTTCTGATGAGAAAATTGGAGAAGGTGAAGGCCAAATAGCACTTCAAATCCATAGCGGGGGAGGCCTTAAGATCTCTTGGAAGAATTTAGTACTTAGGAAACTATAATAAAATAGCTATAGCAAGGCCTCCAATTGGAGGCCTTGCTATTTCAATATGCATTTTTGATCGGTTAATCAAATCGATATTAATCAGATCAGATTGATTTTGATCTGGGATTTTTCTTCTTAGACTTACTTGATTGGAGGCAATCATGAAAAATGTGGCGGTATTCGAGTGAATAGTGTGTACGTATTATGGATGAAATACAGGATACCTTAATCATTTTTTGTAATTTGCGCCTTCGTAAGTAAACCTATATGTCCAAATTTGATTCGATTAGACCCTTTTATGATAGTGAAGTGAATGACGCTTTGCGGGAGATTGTTGATCACCCTATGATGAAGGCGATTATGCACTTTACTTTTCCGGAACTTCCGGAGGAAAAATGGGTGGAACAGTTACTGAGAACACATTCCATTAGGGATTTTCAGGTAAACTTTATATATCACGCTGTTCTAAAAGTCTTGGAGAAAACTTCAGCAGGTTTAACTACTTCTGGATTTGAAAAGATCGATAGAAACACGGCCTATCTGTATATTTCTAATCATCGGGATATTATTCTAGATACTTCCCTTCTAAATGCTATGTTGTATGAGCATGGCGGGAAAATGACCACGTCAGCCATTGGGGATAACTTAGTTAAAAAGCCCTTTCTTAGAAATTTAGCCAGGTTAACTCGTAATTTTATAGTTTTCAGGGGATTAAGTTCCAGAGCTATGTTCGATAGCTCCAAACTAAATTCCGAGTATATCATGAACTCGATTTTCTACGAAAATCGTTCCGTATGGATAGCCCAACGCGAAGGTAGAACTAAAGATGGAAATGACCGGACACAGAAGGGAGTGCTTAAGATGCTTTCCCTTGCTTGTGAAGATGGTGAAAACATGGCAAGCTTTTTCAAACATTTGAAAATAGTACCCGTTTCCATCTCATACGAAAATGATCCTACGGACGTTTTGAAAATGCCTGAACTTTTGGCAAAGTCAAGGGCGGAAATATACGTCAAGGAGAAGAATGAGGATTTCAGAACACTGTTAAGTGGCATTATGGGTCAAAAGAAGCGCATTCATATTGCTTTGGGCAATTTGTTGGATAAAGAAATTGATCAAATCTTCAGTGGTGAGTTAAATCTCAACCGACAAATGAGCCTTCTCTCGGAGGAAATTGATAAGGCAATTATTTCCAATTATCAACTGTGGCCCACCAATTATATCGCCCTTGATATGTTAAATAACTCGTCTGAAAACAGGGGTCATTATACGTCAGAAGAGAAGGAGCAGTTTGAAAATCGACTCAGACAGGGAGTAGATATCGACAATCCCGTTGCTGTTCAAAATTTCCTCGCCATGTATGCCAATCCTGTTATTAACCAACAGAAGATGCTTATTTCCTAACAAAGTGGGAAATTAGCAATCTAACCAAAATCGGAAAAAGTAGACAATTAAAAACTAAGTTCATTTTGAAAAGAAAAGTAGTTAACGTTGGGGTTTTACAAATAGCCTGTGATAAGGACCCACAGGTAAATATGGAAAAGACAGCAAAGGGAATTCGGGATTTGGCACAGGCAGGTGCCCAAATTATCTGCTTGCAGGAATTGTTTCGTTCCCTTTATTTCTGTGATGTGGAAGATTATGAAAACTTCAAGTTGGCAGAGTCCATACCGGGGCCATCTACGCATACTTTGGGAGGTTTGGCCAAAGAATTGGGAGTGGTAATAATCGCCTCGCTTTTTGAAAAACGTGCAGAAGGTCTCTATCACAATACCACTGCCGTTCTTGATGCCGACGGGGAATATCTGGGTAAATATCGAAAAATGCATATCCCGGATGATCCCGGTTATTATGAGAAATTTTATTTTACACCCGGAGACCTAGGCTACAAGGTTTTTAAAACCCGTTTTGGGAACTTGGGAATTCTAATTTGCTGGGATCAATGGTATCCCGAGGCGGCAAGGATAACTACTCTTAAAGGTGCTGATATTCTATTTTACCCGACTGCTATAGGTTGGCATAAGGATCAGGATATCGATACCAATGATGAACAATATCAGGCTTGGCAAACCATTCAGCGTTCGCATGCCGTAGCCAACGGAGTGCCGGTAGTTTCAGTAAATAGAGTGGGCAGCGAGGCAAACATGAAATTCTGGGGTGGTTCTTTTGTGACCAATGCGTTTGGCAAGGTAGTCTACCAAGCTCCCCATGACGAAGAAATACTTCAGGTAGTAGAGATATCCTTAGAGGGATCGGATCGGTATAGAACTCATTGGCCGTTTCTCCGTGATCGTAGAATTGATTCCTATGAACCACTTTTAAACAGATATCTGGATGAAGAATAAGGCGTCCGGCATGGCTGAATTAAAAGGAATAGTCCCGGCAAATTTGGGCTATTATTTTCCGGCTGAATTTGCTGATCATGAAGCTACTTGGCTAAGTTGGCCACACAAGGAAGCATCATGGCCGGGTAAATTATCGCTGATTTACCCACCTTACGCCCAATTTGTAGCTTACATTTCGCGAGGTGAAACGGTAAATATTATGCTTACCGACGAGGTCATGATGAATTTCGCATCCGAGGAATTGTTAAAGGCTGGAGCGTTTATGGAAAATATCCACTTTCATTTTTTCCCCACCAATGATGCTTGGTGCAGAGATCATGGGCCTGCATTTTTGATTAATCCTAATGCTGATGAGAAGAAAGTGGTCGTAAATTGGAAGTACAATGCCTGGGGGGACAAGTATCCACCTTACGATTTAGATAACTTGATACCTGGGAAAGTTGCAGATTACTTAAGTATTCCATGCTTTCATCCCGGAATCGTCATGGAAGGAGGCTCTGTTGACTTTAATGGGGAAGGAACGCTTCTTACTTCCACAGCCTGCCTGCTAAACCCAAACAGAAACCCCCATCTTAACCAGGAGGAAATTGAAACCTATTTGAGAGATTATTATGGCGTAAAGCAAATTCTATGGCTCGGGGAAGGCATCATTGGAGATGATACGGACGGACATATTGATGACATCACTAGATTTGTTTCAGCAGATACTGTAATAACAGCCATTGAGTCAAATAAAAATGATGAGAATTACCAGCCTCTAAAAGAAAATCTAAAGATGCTGGAAGGATTTCGATTGCTAAATGGAAAGGCAATAAATGTTGTTGAATTGCCTATGCCGGCACCTGTCATTTATGAAAATACGAGGCTTCCAGCCAGCTACGCCAATTTCTATATTGCCAACTCTGCGGTAGTTGTACCCACCTTTCGGGATAAAAATGACGAAAAGGCCTTGCAAATAATTGCAGATTGTTTCCCTGATAGAGATGTGGTGGGAGTTGACTCCCTTGATATAATCTGGGGCTTGGGATCTTTTCATTGCCTCAGTCAGCAAGAACCAAAGGTATAACAGTACTCGATCTTTGGATCGAGTACTGTTAGGATTGAATCAACTACGGAGGAACCTAACAACAAAGGAGAATTTAGGCAATCTAATAGCTGGCCTTATTGGATATTCTGAAAATGTTCTACATGTCAAGGTCAGATGAAGCGGCCAATTTTCTCAGGATTCAGCCAGCCACTGCCAAGCGGGTATCAACTCTATTTCATCTATATAATCAATCTGATCATAGGTGATGATGAAACCTTCCGTTGCTCCGGTTTCCTCCATTGCTCTTTTGATTCCCTTTATTTCCCGATCAAGGTTCCCTGAATTCACCTCCCAACACACTTGAACAGCTAAGACAACTGCTTCTCGGTCTTTTACTAGAAAATCACATTCAGATTTTTGATTTCTATAGTAATATATATTTTTGTATTTTCTTCGTAATTGTAAAAAAACAAAGTTCTCCAGTCTTCTGCCCAAGTCTTGACTAAATGAAAGAGAATTCCCCTTTGCAAATGCCGGATCTACGCTGTAAACCTTTTTAGGATTTGCTATTTGCTTTTTGATAGATGTAGTGAAAAGAGGAATAAATTCCATCAAATAGCTTTCTTGCATATAATCACAATAGTCAATAACAGTTCGGACTGATTTAAACTCGAGCAGTTTTGAGGTTTTATTATAGCTTAGTTCTTTGCCGATATTACTCATTAAAAAAACAGCAAGCCGTATTAGCTGCTTTTCGTTATTGATATTTTTTCTTACAGCTATATCTCTTGTAAGAATGTCCCTCAACAAAGTCCCAAAATAATCACTTTCTTTATCAGTGATGTATTCCGGGAACCCACCTAATTCAAAATATTCATCGAAACTTTCTTTATTCTTGTCAAGGTCCATGTAATCCAGAAATTCAAGAAAGCTAAATGGAAATAACTCAAATTGACTGTATCTCCCAGTTAATTTTGTGCCTAATTCCCTACTTAACATGCTTGCATTTGATCCAGTAATATATAATGCCGTTCCCTTTTCGTTAGCTATTCGGGCATAAATTTCCCAGTTCGGTATGATTTGAACTTCATCTAATAATAGATTGGATTTTTTTTTATCAACCATGAGCTCCTCCAGTCTCGTAAAATCCTCCAGTTCAAAGCCCACTAATCGGGGATCTTCAAAATTAACATATATGGCATCATTGAACTCTATAAATTGTTGCCGTATCAAAACACTCTTGCCACATCTTCTGACTCCGGAAACGATGACAATTCTTTTTGAGCCCATTGGAAATGTTAATTTCCTGGGCACTATTTTCTTGTTGGATTTGAAAAGGGATTGATCCTCTACTATTTTGTTTAAGTCACTTTTTGAAAGCATGATTATACTGATTATCATTTAAATATAAATAGTTTGTATTACAAATATAAGATTTCTTGTATTTGTAATACAAACTATTTAATTATGGTTTTGTAGATCTATTCGGATGTCTCATAAATCTAGGTAAAAAACAAAAACCACATAACGAATTAGATTTCATTTAAATCTAGAAAAATGTGGAGCATGTGCTCTCTAGGCTTAGGTTTGTGAAATTTGAATTCCAGACGTTATTGCGTCAAAAAAATTAAATGGACATGCCTTATTTTCTTTTGCTGATTTTATTTCCGGTGATGTTTCGTTGCCTGGAGCATTTAAATCGGTGATCTACATTTTGGGCCATATGCTTGGTACTTCTGCCCTGCACCCGTTTCCGCCACATTTTGAAAGAACTAAGTTTCATTTCTTTTCTCATTAGTTCAATAACATCTTGTTCTGTGAGCAAAAATTGGCGCATAATTGCATCAAATGGTGTCCGATCCTCCCATGCCATTTCTATTATTCGGTCTATATCTGCCGAATTCATTGATAGTTCTTTTTTCATTAAATTAAAACCTATACACCAGCAAAAGGTTTATCATTTGTATGGAGCAGATAGTTGTAGTTAAACGTGACCTTAGACTATCGGATCATGATCCACTAGGGGCAGCATTGGAATCGGGTCGTCGGATAGTTTTGGTATATTTTTTTGAGCCGTCTTTAGTTGATGCTCCCCAAAGCTAAGCGAATCCTGTCCTAACATACCGTACCCAACCGATGGCCTTGATGTAGAAATTAAGGGATTTGGGATGATTTTTTTAATCTTTATTGCCCTTCCAAATAGGCATTGACACATTTCCTTCATGGCTAATGCCTTCCTTTTTGAATACCTTTTTCACGGTTTTGAGCAGTATTTTCAAGTCTAACAAAAAAGAGCGGTTTTCAACATACCATACGTCCAGTTCGAACCGCCGATCCCATGAGATTGCATTACGGCCGTTTACTTGCGCCCAGCCAGTAATCCCCGGTTTTATAGAAAGGCGTTTTCGTTGAAAATCATTGTAGAGTTCATTGTATTCAACCAATAGCGGTCTTGGTCCGATCAACGACATTTCTCCTTTCAACACATTCAAAAGACTGGGAATTTCATCCAAACTAGTAGACCTTATCCAGCTGCCAAATTCGGTAATTCTCTGCTCATCGGAGAGTAATATCCCATCACTTCCTTTGCTATTGGCCATGCTTCGGAACTTTAACATTTTAAAAGGTTTCCCCATTTTTCCCGGCCTTACTTGGAAGAATATTACAGGAGGTCCATGAAAAAACAGCGTAAGCAAGGCCACGCCTATCCAAATCGGGAAAGTAACAACCAAGGCAATCAGACTTACAGAAAAATCAACAATTCTTCTCAACATAAAACACACCATTTATTTAAGGCAGGAGTAGCCTAACACAATATAATTACCGTATCACCCTGAATCTCTTGCCATCGAAAATAATTGGCTAAAGTATACTGCTATTCCGATTCTCAACCCACCAATATCCTCCAAAATATTTCTGATCAATTTTCGCAGTCTTATACAAATAACGAATTAAAACTCAGCACAGATTCAACTTAGTAAATATTTATGACCTGAATCCATTGATTATACCTACTACAGCTTTTATTTCTTTTTCAGTCAGAGCAGAACTGATGGGGAGGCTGATGACCTCACGGCTTATTTTTTCGGTTTGGGGAAATTGTAATTGGTCATAAATGCTATATGCTTTTTGCAAATAAGGTGGCTTGGGATAATGAATAACAGTTTCTATCTGGTGCTTACAGAGATATTCTTGGAATAGATCCCGTTTACCGCACAGTATGCAGAATAAATGCCAAACATGGGAGGGGTTACCCAGTGGCTGTGGAAATTCCGCAAGCGTAATCTCGGGATTGGAGATTTGATCCAAATAATAACAGGCAATTTTTCGTCTGACAGTGATTTCCTGATCAAGGTGCCTGAGCTTAACCGATAGAAATGCAGCTTGGATTTCATCCATTCTGCTGTTAATCCCCTGCAAATTATAGATGTATTTTTCAGTGCTTCCATAGTTGGCCAATTCCCTGATTATTTCTGCCAGTGCGGCGTCGTTGGTGACAACGGCACCAGCATCTCCCAAAGCACCCAAAATTTTCCCAGGATAAAAACTGAAACCGGCGGCATCACCCAGGGAACCGCTTTTTACGCCCTGCCACTCCGCACCAATTGCTTGGGCATTGTCTTCTACAAACTTAAGGTTATGTTTTTCCGCCAGAATGGACAACTTGTTGTCCCAGCAAATTCTTCCATAAAGATGTACCAGTAAAATTCCTTTTGTCCGGGAGGTAATATGCTCCTCTAAAAGGGATAAATCCAGATTCCATGTTTTTGGGTCAATATCGACAAAAATAGGTTTTAAACGGTTTTCGGTAATGGCCAGAATACTAGCTATAAATGTGTGGGCAGGAACGATGATTTCATCTCCCTCTTGCATGATTCCCAAAGCCAAATACCCTTTGAAAATCAGTCGGAGAGCGTCCGATCCATTGCCGACACCAACTACATGACTGGCCCGTTGATAGTCCGCCAACTCACGTTCGAATTTATCGGTACGTTCTCCCCGGAGATACCAGCCTGAATCAATAACTTCCGCTGCGGCGGTTTTCAATTCAGCGGCATATTGCCGGTTGACTTTTTGAAGGTCCAAAAATTTAATCATCTACCCCTTTGTTGTAACTGGAAGGAAGAATTCAAAATCAACCAAAGCAATTTTAGACCCGTCGTTAACTTTAAATAATTCCTGATTTTTAGTAAAAGTAACCAGAATTTATTTTCTTGGAAAGCATTTAGGGATTACCAGTAGCCTGACGGTGAAAAAACAGGTAGTTAGTGTATGCTGCATAATTTGATGAAAGATTTTACCGCCTATGAAAATCATTTTCCTTTCCGCTTGGATACCTATAACACTTGTGTTTTTTTCCTCATGCTCGCTCAATAGGGTTATTAGGTCTATGGATATCACCTATATGGAGGAGGGCTTCCTTGGAGAACTACCGGAAAAGCAACTGAACGTTTTTGCTCCGAGGAATCAAAAATACACCTATCCCGTAATGTTATTTATCCATGGGGGAAGTTGGAGATCGGGGAAAAAGGAGCTTTACACCCGCATAGGGAATAGGTTTGCTCGTCGCAAAGTTGTTATGGTCATCATGGATTACCCACTCGCGCCGGAATACAAGGTACATGCTATGGCCAAAGCCTCGGCAAAGGGCGTTGAGTGGGTTAAGAAAAATATCGCTGACTACGGAGGGGACCCCAACCAAATCTATGTTTCGGGACATTCCGCAGGTGGACACCTGTCGGCATTGATAGCCGTTAGGGATGAGTATTTCGATACCTTGGGCATCGATAACCCCATTGCCGGAGCTGTTTTGATAGATCCAGCAGGGTTGGATATGTATAGTTATTTGGAACAGGCCAATAATGCCCCAGGGACTTCGCATCTAAGGGCATTTACCGATGACCCGCAGGTCTGGAAAGATACGTCGCCCCTATACCACTTGCATGCGGAGATGCCTCCCATGATGATCATGGTAGGTGGTAGAACTGAGCCGAGCATTCCTATTGGTGTAGAACGGTTTAGGGAAGCCTATAAACCTTTTGACCCCCAACCGCTCTATTATTTTCAAAAAAGAAAAAAACATATCCCCATGATCGTTCAATTTTTGTATACTCCCTCCCGTGCATATAGGTGGGTATTGGATTTTTTGAACCAGAAAGAAGGTGTCCAGAAAAAGTAAAGATTAAGGAATAATATTAAAAGCTATCTTCCAATAGAGGGTGACTTTAATGTTAAGGTACCATACATTGTCAGGAGGGTAAAAACATGATGTCCCTTATCCTACTGGAGTTTAATCAAAAATAGATATGAGCAGACGATTAAAGAGTTATTTGATTCCGTTCATTTTACTTATGGGCTGTGTGAATTCTTCCACTCAAGAAGGAAACATTCAGCCTCCACCGGGTTATTGGAACGAAACCACTATGAAGATCGCCTATGGGTTGGGGACATTAAAATTGATTGACCGGGCTCCGGTAGTCTCTGATGATATATTAGCTGAGGAAAATATCACCTACAAAACCATCGACTCGGTTTCTCTGGAGCTTGATATTTATCGCAAAAAAGAAGCTATTGGCGACCCCAAACCAGTAATGATATTTATCCATGGCGGGGCTTGGAAAAGCGGTAAGCGCTCGGATTACCTCCCATACCTGATTGATTACGCCAGAAAGGACTATGTCACAATTACCGTGTCGTATCGTTTGTCACACATAGCTAAATTTCCAGCGGCAGTACAGGATGTAAACTGTGCGGTAAAGTGGGTCAAGGCAAACGCAGGAGTGTATGGTATTGATCCGGAGCGGATCGTATTGATTGGAGGGTCGGCAGGTGGTCACTTGTCTATGATGGTTGGATACGGAGGTGATGACCATTTGTTTGGTGGGGATTGTGCCTTTGATGAAAACAGTTCAGTTAAGGCAATTGTCAACCTGTATGGCCCCACTGACTTGACCACTGATGAGGCTAAAGATAGGAGCGAGCCAATTTCGTTTTTAGGGGCGAGCTATGAAGAACAGCCAGATATATACCAACAGGCATCTCCAAGATTCTACATCACTCCTGCTGCACCACCAACGTTGATCTTCCATGGCACCATAGACTCAGTAGTTCCTGTTTCTCAATCCGATTCCTTGGCTGTTTGGCTTGAAGAAGTTGGAGTGCCCCATCATTATCATCGACTGAAAGGCTGGCCGCATACCATGGATTTGGCTGTTAAGGTGAATGAATATTGTCAGCACTATATAGATGCATTTTTGGAAGAATACCTATAACAGTTAATCATTAACACGAAGGGTACCGATAGGCGTTGAAATCAACAAATCTGCTGGAATGGCGAATAAATTAATAGAGCTTAAATTGTCCATGTGATTGGGAGACGCTGCTAGTACAAGGCCCGATCCTGAATGGAAAACTCCAGCCCCTGCTCTAAAATCTGCTCCACCCTGACATTGAAATTGCTTGGTGGATATTTTATTAAGGGATATTTCCCGGGGGGAAAATTTATTTACTAGTTCTAGGGATGTTAATTGGTTTAGGCTTTCTGTTTCTACCGGAGAAATAATTTGGTTCCCGATAGAAGCCTCCAAAGTAATGGTGAACAGGTCCGCAACCTGATTGTCTTGAAGATCTCTCCCCATTGCTATGGCATATAGTCCTGATTCATCCGCAAGCAAGTTAATATTCTGGTAGGAGTGCCAAAGGGTATCTGACCATGAATACCTCTCCATGGAGGCGGTTTCCAAACTCCCAATTTGCGTAAAGTGCCCTGTCTTCTTTTCAAAGGATACGAAGGGACATGAATAGAAATCTAGGTTTCTGGCGTTCCAGTCCGCCACCACTAAGATGAATTCATCCTTGTACCGGGTAATTCCAATAGCTCCGGCTGTGGACCGTTCATAGGGACCATTTCGTTCTAGTGTGTAAACTGGCTTTTTCCAATTTTTATCCACTCCTAGATCGTAAATCATTACCTTGGAGGTAGTCCTTGCGTAATTGTCTTCAATCCCCACCGCCAAAAAATGATCATAGATCTGGAAACCACCTGCATGTCTGAAGGGAGAAAGCATTAAGGTGTCGATGGTCTCTACCTGAGCTTCTTTCCCCAGATTAACTTGGGCAACATAAGCCGCATCTTTTGAAGACCCAGCAAGGAATGCTGATATTTCTCCATCCTGTAGGAATAGTTGAATACCCTGTATATGTCCGCCACTTTCATCAAATGCTAAATCCCTTTTAAGCGGTAAAGCCATAGGCTGGGAGGGAAGATTGTTAAATTGATCTACGATTGCCGAAATGGGTTGGTTGTCAACGGTAACAACTTCATTACTTGAGACCTGATTCAACATACAAACCAGTAACAATGCGAGAATGGAAAGTAAATAATATGGACAGGTCAACATGTCTCTTAATTGGGGGGCTTTTGGAAAAACAGAAACTAAAGCAGGTATTTTGAATTATTTGTTCATCACTGTGTCTTACATTAAATGGAAGTTCCATTCTGCCCAAAGCCCAATCAAAACAGCCAGGAAGCATTAAAACACGACAACCGAATCCACTCTGAACTTGATTGTCGTGTTCAGCTTGTTTTTTAGTCTGCTTTGGTTCGTTTTTGAACTTTTGGGACAAATGGTTCAAATGGATAAGTTTCAGGCAGAACTTTAATCCCGGTAGTTACTTTTAACGGGGCACTTCCCCCATAGGTGAGTTCGACGAAATGGCCTTTCCAGCCTTTTGCCGGAGAGCTGATGGGTATCTCATAGATACCATTTTCCTGGAAGGGAATTTCCGTTTCTGTCCAGCCAGGGCCAAATACATCAATCCGAAAATCCCTTGTTTCCGTATTGTTAGCTTCCCAAAGTTTTATCTTTGTAGGAGGATTGTTGGAATTTACTGATACTTTGATGTGAGTGTCTGAAACCTCCCAAGTATATTCCGGTCGAGACTGTTCGGTTAAAATCCGTTTGTAGAATCCCAAAAGGATCTCCATGGCATCCGAATTGTCTAGAGAATGACCTGCATTGGGAATGTAGACCAAGTGTTTTTCTCCTTTTAGGTCATCCCAATAAAATTGCCAACTATCCGGCAAAAAGAACTGATCACCAGAACCGTTAATTAATAATTTTGGAATATCGGCAAAATCATCCACGAAAGAATAGGGATCCGAAATTTCCAGCAAGCGGTCGTATTCTTTAGTTCCCATCCAGTCCATGATCCCTTCCCGTTCATAATCTTTTACAGCAGGTGCCCAAAAACCATAGCTTCTCCAATGATGCTGAAAGGAAGGGATTACATTCAATACATCTATCACAATGGGTGCCATAGCCACCACACGGTCATCCAGGGCAGCGGTAGTCCACGTGGTCCATCCTCTTTTTGAGCCTCCAGCTACCACGTACTTTTCCAAATTCATACCAAGTTTAGTGTTGGTGTAGTCGGTGACTGCATCCATGGCTGTGATTACCGCTTTGGTCATGGGAAGTCTAGCCAGCCAAATCGCATCTTCATCCTTTGCTCCCCGTTCCATAAATTCTCTCCAGCCATAGGCGATCAGTCCATCTTCTGTCCTTTTTTCCACTGTATCACCAACAAAAGTTATAGGTTGAAAGGGAATATTATGCACCTTTATTGCCGTAGAATTGGTATTTAAAGCCGCTTCAACAAGCATCTTGTCTGGGCTTTCGGGGAGCTTGGTGTTTGTACTGCCACCAGAAATCATCAAGAATGAAACATCATGCTCCAATTTGTCAGGGATCACAAAAGATACCCAATGCCACCAAGTTGTCTCCGTCACTTCATTGGTTGTTAGCCAATTCTGGGAAACAGAACGGATCACATAGTAGGTATATCCCTCGCCTTTTGATTCATGAACCAATTCGTAGGATGTAGCGGGGTCTACACGATTCACATAGGTTTCCAGAGGACTTACCTTGTGGGTTTGCGATAGTGTATCGCTGGTTTCTATTGCTTGTTGGCACTGGGAAAAAAGTACAATTACACAAATATTTACGAAAAGCTTCGATATGAAGCAAATCCAATTTTTTGGTCTCATAGAAATATCAGAAGATTAAGTGGTTTTTTTATTTACCTTATTAAATACTCACAAACAACAAGATAGGGCTATTTTTAAAATAAGGGTCCTTCTTCCAAAACAATCTCCAAATCGGGACGATAGGCCTGTAATGCCGCAATCACTTCTTTCTTCACGGGAGTACCGAAAAAATAAATCTTTTTGAGGGCTGGGAATTCCAATAAATGCAACGCATTGCCGTCTATCATTGGCGTGAATGATATGTTTAAAGTCTCCAATTGGGACAGTGAATGGAGGTAGGGAAGGCCTGTTCCCGTTATGCCGGTCTTTTGAACAAAGAGATGTCGTAAATTTTCCATTTTGCTGATAAAAAACAGCTCATCATCGGTGATATCCGCCGAGGCAAGGGATACGCTTGAAAAAAAGGAGAAATAGGGCTCCAATTTCAACAATTCTTCCGTGGAGAATGGTTTGGGAGGGAATGTCATGCGAAGTGCAAAGGTTAGCTGTTCAGCATCTTTATCGGGCATGATTTCTATACCTAACGGTTCTGCAATCTTCAATAATTCTTGATAGACTTGTTCAAATTTTTCCTTTTCTAAAAACAACCGCTGCTGGGTTTTACGGATTTTTGGTAAGAGGATATTTATTTCTGGACCCACCTCAGGATGGTCTAATAATTCAACAATTTTAATATTTTTTTCAGCACCTTCATCAATCCAAAATGTCAATAGCTTTAGTTCTTCAGCAGAAAACCCCGGTTTGCCTTCGGGGGGCATGTGGTCTTCGTCAGATGAAGGCAGGTGAACTCTTACCATCAGTTCACTCTCGGCAGAATTGCCCGGTATGACGGCATTTTTGCCGCTTTCCCCTGCTTTTATCAAATTGTCGTGGCTTGTCATCAGCAGGTCACCCTTGGTTTTGTTTTCATTGTGGCAGTTGATGCATTTGGAATCTAGAATGGTGTAGATTAGATCTTCATAAAGTAAGACCTCTTCCAAAGGCTTCTCAGGCATCCCCTTGGGCGGGAAAAGTGCAGTCATGGGTTCTGAGATGAAATCTTGGCCGTGCGTCAGAGATCCCCCCAAGTGACTTGTATATCCCAGAAAGGCAGTCGTCGCTCCAAGTGCAGTATAAAAAAAATAGGATAAAATTTTACTGTTTTTTTCTAACCACAATACGTACACGGCACTGCTCAAACAAATTCCTACTCCTGTCCATATACCTCCCCAAAGATGGTTTAGGACCATATCCCCAGAATAGTCATCCGTTGCAAAAAGCAAATAGCCAGCTACTACGGCTATGGCACTGCTCACACAAGACAGGAAAAGCAGGCTTCCGATGACTAAAGGATGCCTGAAAAGTGCATGGAAAATACCCAGAATTAAAAAGACGGAAGTAAGCAGGATTAATACAATGGGAAAGTGTAACACAAGGGGATGAAACCTTCCTATCAAGAGGGGCAAGGCAGCATCGTTATCAATAGTTTCCGGTAGGAAAGGAACACTCAAAAAAAAAGCACTCAAAATTAAGCACAAAATGAATCCCCATCTCTTTACCGATTTAAAGGTATTTGAAGATAGGGGTAACGTTGCATACGGGTTAGACATAGATTACCAGCCTTTGATCGCTAAAGGTGAAGAATTTTGAAGCAGGATTTTTCAATAAAACATTGGGGTAAAAAACTAAACCATTATCTCATGCAGTGTTCTCGTGCTATCGGCAAATTTGTTGGTTTCAATACCCACGGTTTGAAGCCAAGTGGCATACAGATTTGCCAACGGCGTATTGTCTTCAAAAATAAGGTTTTGTCCGGTCTTGATTCTGCCGCCACCCTTGCCAGCTACAATTACGGGAAGGTCCCTTGGCGAGTGTCGATTACCGTCTCTTAATCCGGAGGCAAACATAATGAGAGAATTGTCAAGCAATGTACGGTCTCCTTCTTTGATGGATTTTAATTTCTCGCAGAAGTAAGCATACTGTTCCAAATGCCACATGGTAATTTTGTCATATTGGTCGAGATTGCTTTCATTGTTCATGTGATGGGAAAGGGAGTGATGTGCTCCCGTCACCCCGTCCAAAAAGGAAAAGTTACGGTTGCTTACCGAGTTGCCATACATAAACGATATCACCCTAGATGCATCGCTCCAGAGAGCCAAGGCCATGATGTCATACATCAGCCGGGTTTTCTCGGTGATGTTCACTCCGGCATGGGCGTCGACAAATTCCTCTATGCTAATATTGACACGGTTAAGTTCTTTTCGGATGTCTGGAGTGACTTTGCTTTCAAAATCCTTCAGACTATCCTGATTGGAAATTCGCTTTTCAATAGAGCGGATGGACTCCAAGTATTCTTCCAATTTGTCTTGGTCAGATCTGCCCAGATTGTTTTTAAGCGAGCGGGCATCATCCATGACAGCATCTAAAATACTGCTTTTGTGCGGATTGTCGGTTTTTGTATTTCCGGTCACGAATGAACGGAACAATCTGTCAAAAGCTAGACGTGGATCAATTTCTTTAGAAAGTGGGGTAGTGGCATTTTTCCAGGAGATACTACTGGCATATAATCTGGTGAAACCCACATTAATGTCCACTCCCGTGGCTATTCTGTCTAATCCGTACTCCAAAGAGGGGAAAAGTGTCTCATTTTTATAATGATTTGCGATCAATTGATCGATGGATATGCCACCTGCATTAATGTTGTCTCCAGCGGTTTTAGTAATCGGCATGGAGGTAAACAAATTGGCATCCTTCGCATAATGGCCATCAGCTCCCTGAAAGATGGAATTTTTGTTCATCATCTGCCCCAACACCAATATATCATCCTTCAATTTCCTTAAGGGTTGAAGTGTAGGCGACAGCTCGAAGTGGGTTCCAATTGCTTGGGGTGTCCAACGGTCGGGATGTACACCGTTGGGCATAAAAATAAACGCAGATCTTACAGGAAACTGCGGATTTCCCTGTGCTGCAAGGGTAAGCGGACTCATGGCTTCCAAAAATGGAAGAGCAATTGCTGCGCCCATACCTTTGAGCATTTTGCGCCTGGAAATTTGCCACTTTTTGATCATCTCGGTTATTTATTTGGTCGTTGCTTGTCAATATGAGCAAGTTAACGAAGTTTTCGATTTATACCAACACAAATATTATGTCCAGTAAATTTTATATTTCAGTGGATCTTTTTTGGAAATCCTTTATTTTCATTCGGAAAGGGTAACTTTTTACTAAATCCGCAATAAACAGATTGGGTTGAAAGTTCGTCGCGATCAATTTGTCAGAGAGCTCCCTAACGGCGGTCTCATCTGTAAATAACACGCCTCTGCCTACAGAATAGGACAGGAACTTGATGGTGAGGTTACGGGCAAATTTTTCCTTTTCTTCCATCAGCAAGAGTTTGAGATCTACGGGCCCTTGAAATTTTTCGCCAGTTGACAAGACTCCTGACGCATCAATGGGTGTATTGCCATAGGAATCTCTCCATCTTCCGACAGCGTCGAAATTTTCCAATCCAATCCCTAGTGGGTCCATCTTTTCGTGGCAGGATTGACAGGCCGGATCAGAGCGGTGCCGCTCCAACAAAGCCCTTAATCCCAGATCCTCATGCAAACTTTCATCTTCGGATAGCTCACTTACGTCTGGTGGGGGTGGAGGTGGAGAGATACCCAAAATTTCTTCCATTACCCACTTACCACGAAGTACGGGACTGGTACGCGTAGGTAAAGAAGTCACGGCCAATACACTGCCCATGCCCAACAACCCACCACGTATACCATCCGTCACATTGACCTGTTGAAATTCCTCTCCTTTTACTCCCTTTACGCCGTAAAATTCAGCTAGGTCTTCATTCAGAAAGGTATAATCGCTTTTGATGAGGTCCAGAAAATTTCCTCCATCTGTTAATATGTGGTAGAAATAGGCTGTTGTCTCCCTATACATGGCATCTTTGATTGCTTCGGTAAATAGGGGGAATTTAGCCAAATCCCCCAGAGGAGCATTTGGATCTTTCAATTTCGTGATACCTAACCACTGAGTAACAAACGATTCCGCGAAACGCAGAGCTTTGGGGTCTTCAAGCATCCGGGTAACCTGTTGTTCCAACACTTCGTCTTCCTGCAATTTGCCGGATGCTGCCAATTGAAAGAGTTCCTGATCCGGCATACTGCACCAAAGAAAATAGGATAGGCGTGTGGCCATTTCAAAATCGCTTACTGGAACCGGTTTTTCCACGTCAGGCTCTTCTTCCATTTTGTAAAGAAAGGAAGGAGCAATCAAAACGGCTTTAAATACTTCGCCGACACTTCTGTCGAACCGTTCCGGATTTTGCATGGAGTGGTTGTTCGCATACACCTTTTCAAAGAGGGTCAACAACTTCTCTTTTTCTTCACTTTTCAAAAATCTCCGGTAAGCACTGCTGGCGAAGGGATAGATAACCTTCTCTGCTGCCTCCACCGGAGGATTTACCGGATTGAAGGAGGAAAACAAGGTGCTTTTGATCCAAGTTAAAAACCGCTGCCAAAGGGTAAGTTTGTACGTAAAGGGAACCAATTTATCCCATTTCGCCCGGTCCTGATATACTTCTTCAATAATTTCCTCCGCTGCATCATAATATCTTTCCATCTTTAGAGGAGTGAAAAAAAGTGAACCTCCCTGATTATCAAATCCGCTGCCCCCAGAACCGTCTGAGGGGAACCTGTTTTTGGCATCAAAGGAGATGCCAGTCAAGTCCATGACCGTATAGTGATATTCGGTATGGTTTAACCTTCGGATGATTACTTTTCCAGGGGTTTTGTTTTGCAATGACTTTACCAAGATATCGTTGATTCCGTCCACCAGAATGTGGTAATCCTCCGCAGAAAGTGGCGGCTTGTGGCTGGGAGGCATGGCATTGGTTTTGACTTGATCGATCACATGAAGCCAAAGTTGCCCGTCTTTGATGATTCTCCCCTCTTCTTCATATTTCTCCAGGTTGATACCCCCTTTTGAATTTCCTACGTTGTGGCAGGAGTAGCAGTGAGTTTTAAGCGTGGGAATTATATCCTTCGTATAGTCTAAGGTCCCCTGCGCCTGTAGCGTAGTGACCTGAATAAATAAAAAGACTCCAATGAGCAATTTTTGGGACATAGGACAATTAATCAATTGGTTATGATGTGTTAATTGGAATCAAAATATAGATAATTATCACGATATAATCAATGGGATTGTGATAGGTGGGAGATTGAAGCTATTGACAAAATGGGGCAAATCCTTGACAACAGGTTAAGAAAAGGGGAAGGACAGCATAATCGCTCTGTTTTTGCTTAAATATAGTTACCTCAAGAAAAAGCTTTCGTGTCAATAGGTACATAAAAAAAGAGAGGATAATTGAATTATCCTCTCCAGTTATTAAAACATATTTCAAATACGATTATGCATCAACCCCAAGGGCCTTTGCCATTACTTCCCCAATTTCTGCTGGGGTTTCGGCTACATAGATACCATTTTCTCTCATAATTCTCATTTTCGCTTCGGCGGTATCATCTTTGCCTCCGACGATGGCCCCTGCGTGACCCATTCTTCGGCCTGGAGGAGCAGTCTGTCCCGCTATGAAGCCGACCACTGGTTTTTTATTCCCGTTTTCCTTGATCCATTTGGCTGCTTCAGCCTCATAATTTCCGCCGATTTCGCCGATCATTACGATGGCATCGGTTTCAGGATCCTCCATCAGGAGCTGCACAGCCTCCTTGGTAGACGTACCGATTATCGGGTCACCGCCAATACCGATGGCTGTAGAGACACCTAAGCCTGCCTTGGAAATTTGATCGGCAGCTTCATAGGTCAGTGTTCCTGACTTAGAGACTACTCCAACTCTTCCTGACCGAAATACAAAACCGGGCATAATTCCCACTTTAGCTTGTCCCGGTGTAATTACTCCCGGACAGTTAGGCCCAATTAGAGTGGCTCCTTTTTTCTTGACATAAGGTTTTACCTTCATCATATCTTTGACTGGAATACCTTCTGTAATCGCTATGATCACTTTGATGCCGGCATCTGCTGCTTCTAAGATGGCGTCAGCGGCAAAGGCAGGAGGAACAAAAATAATGGATGTATTTGCTCCAGTAGAGCTAATTGCATCTTCCACCGTATTGAACACGGGTTTGCCCAGGTGAGTTGATCCTCCTTTTCCGGGTGTAACTCCACCAACAACGTTGGTTCCGTATTCAATCATTTGTTGTGCATGGAAAGAACCCTCGTTTCCGGTGAAACCTTGCACAATTACTTTTGAACTATTATTTATCAAAACACTCATAATGCGATTTTTAAAGATTTGCTACAAAATTATAAGAATAAGGCCTACCACAAAAAGAAATGCGAAACATTATCAATTTAATTTAGAGTATTGATAACTTTTTCTAAATTTAACCTCGTAACAGCTAATCATGAATAAGTGCATCTCTTTTGTATTAATCTTTTTGTGGGTGTTCGGGAATTCGTCGGGGCAAACCTTTAAATCTTCCAAACAGATTAGGGGTTTTGACCTAACTTCCGAGTCGATTTATGCAATAAACCAAGATGCTAATGGATTTATTTGGTTGGCAACGGATAAGGGGGTCAGGTACTCGGACGGCATATCCATGAAGCTATTGCCAGAAGAATTACTTTTGCAATCCTACGCCACCCAGCTACTTACTATAGATCAGGATGGACATGTATGGATTTACCAATCCAGAGGCAAACCAGTTGTCTATTATTATGATTTGTCAGCATGGCACCGCATCCCCCTATCCATAGCTAAGGATGTGGAGGAATCCAACCAATCAAATACTCAACTATATATTGGAGGTTCAGGGAAGGAGAAATCACTTTTTTTAGTGGTAGGGGACCAATTAGTGGTGCAGGACATGGCTGGAGAGTTGATCCGAAAATATGACATTGATATTGGTTCATTTGGAAGGTTCACTTCGATCTTTACATCTGCTGAAGGGGAATTGCATTTTGTTTTCAATAAGTGTGTTTTTAAACTAACTGATGATACTTTTGAGGAAGTTACCTTATCCACAGAAAATCTTCCGGAGCCTGTATTACAGGTGGTATATAATGATCTGGATAGCTCCTATTATTACCTCTCAAAGAATTCGCTCTACAAAAGTGACCGTCTGGGCCAAATTGATGGGCCGATATTTTATGGTTTTTCAGGTATAATTAACTCAGAAAAAGACTCCTACGGACTTTTTGAAAATAATGGGGATCTTTATTTTTTTTATAATTCCCAATTATACAAACGCAATTTCAGGTCCAAGGCTATTACGGAATTATCAGTCAGCGACGAATTGAATGTAAATTATGTGCAAAGTACTTTTGTGGATAGGGAAGGTGCTACTTGGTTGGGTACATATAGGGGTGCCGCGATACTATCAAGTCTCAGGTTCCAAAGTTTTGATAAGCGTATCGGTTTGCCGGAGACCGATATTTCAGCTATACATTATTTGGCCCCCACTACTTATATTTTAGGATATAACAATGGCTATCAAATTTGGGATGGCACCCAAATACTTAAGTCAGTTGAGTTCTCTGACCCATATGAAGCAAAATTAAATAGGGTGATGAATTTTTCCAGGGATAAATTTGGGAAAATCTGGTTTGGAGCTTATAAAACAGGACTTGGGTTTATAGATCCCGAAAGCTTTGACTGGCAAAAAGTATCCCTACCTACAGACGAACCGGTTAACTACGTGGAGGTAAGGGAAGACAGTCTATTCGTCATTACGCACAATCACCTTTGGAAAGCACCAATCGACGAAAATGGTCCCACAGCTCCCTTTGAGGAATATTTAGAAAACATAACTCAGCAAGAAGGGTTCTCCGGAAATTTTATCAGAAAAACAGGGAAAATTCAGGATAAGTGGATAATCTTGGACAATGGAGAGAATACCTATTCCAACGATCCAGACATAGGTTTATCATATATTAGGATTTCAGGCTATGACTACCTCCTGAGAAATGATACTTTGCTGATTGCAACTGAAGACGGCTTGTTTTTTTTGGAAGATGACAAATTAAAACTATTCAGTTTGAATGGAGATACTGTTAGAAATCCGGTGTACACCATATTGGAGGATGATCAGGCTAGACTTTGGCTGGGGACTAATTTTGGAGTTTTTGTACTTGAAAATAACCGGATTCGTCAATTTAACGAACGGAACGGTCTGATCGGGAATGAAGTCAGTCGTGGTGCTTTGCAGATGGCTGGGGCAGGCAGAATTTTTATAGGCACACAAAATGGAGTATCAGTTTATATTCCGGAGGAGGATAATCAGCGAATCACTGCTCCTAAAACGTATATAGAAAAAATCACGGTAGTCTCGGATGTGTCTATTCCAACATCAACCTCAAATATACCTTATGCATATAACAATGTATCTGTAGATTATAGGGCTGTGAGTTTTGCGTCATGGCCATATTTAACAGTGAGTTACAAATTAATTGGCTTGCATGATGAATGGCGAACCATTGAAAATCCCAGAGAAAACAGGATTTACTTCAACAACCTTCCTCCCGGCGAATACCAACTCATGCTAAAATCCAGTTTGGGCCAGCAGGTTAATTCAGAAGTGACCTATGCAGATCCGTTTACCGTAAATTACCCCTATTATCTTCAGGGTTGGTTTATAGCGTTGGTGGTAATCGTATTTGTTGGTTTGGGCATTTTGTTAAACTTTTTATTCGTGCAGTTCAGATATCAGGGAGTACTCAAAAGTGACCTTGCTAGAAAAAAAGTGGAAATTAAAAAAACGGAGGATCAGTTCAAAAATGTGTGGAATAGCTCCGTAGACGGATTGATGCTTTCTGTAGCTGGTGGTATAGTAATTGCGGCGAATCCTGCCCTTTGTAGGCTTGCCGGCGTGAAAGAAGAGGAGTTGATTGAAAATGGACTGTCATTCCTTTTCCGCGATCCAACCTTTTACCAAAAGGAGCGTGCGACTATGTTGGCTGAAATTGAAAGGATGAACGGCAGCGGATTTAAACGGGAGATGCGGATGCCATTTAAGTCCGGGGACAAAGAGGTGGAATTATTTATTGCACGCATGCAATCAGACTTTGAAGATAATGCATTTTTGCTTAATATTTTTAGGGATATCTCGCAAAAGAAAGAATATGAAGAAGGTTTAAAGTTAGCCAAAGACCGGGCTGAGGAGGTAAGTATGTTAAAGAGTAGTATCTTAGCAAATATGAGTCATGAAATTCGTACACCCCTAAACGGGATTTTGGGAAGCGCAGAAAACATTCTTGGAAATATTCAGGACCAACCCCACCTCGCTTCCCAGGTTCAAATAATCCAAGAAAGCGGAGAGAGGTTGCTCCATACTATAAATGCAATTCTCGATTTGTCTAAAATTCAGTCGGACAAAAGAGACATCAATTATGAAGTAACGAATATCAATGATTTCTTTTCTAAAATCTTGCTGCCCCACAAATCTTCGGCAATTAAGAAAGGCATATTGGTGACCGTAAAGCACCGAACCAAGCCTTTTGTTGGCAATATTGAACGGGAGTATATTACTATGATAATTAATCATGTAGTCGGAAATGCAATAAAATACTCTAATGAAGGGGTGGTTACCATTGAGATAGAGAAGAAAGGGGAAAACCTTTTCCTAAAAGTAACGGACCAGGGTATTGGTATCGGTGAGGAATACTTAGATAAATTATTTTCACCGTTTGAGCAGGAAAGTAATGGATATGACCGGAAATTCGAAGGCGCAGGTCTCGGATTGGCGGTGACCAAGCAGCTTTTGGACCAACTATCGGGCACTATTGATATAAAAAGTACAAAGGGAAAAGGAACGGAAGTAATTATTGAAATACCATTGTTTACATAAATTTCTGAAATCGAGTCAGACATAACAAATTTTAGCTACATGTTTTCTTTAAAAATTTTAATTACTGAAGATGATACTGTTTCAGCCCTTTTATTAAAAAAGGCACTTGAAAAAAATCATCATGAAATTATTGGGATGGCTGATTCGGGTGAAATGGCTTTGGAAATTCTGGAAAACAACAGGGCGGACATCGTCATGATGGATATTAATCTATCTGGAAAGCTAGACGGGATAAAGACGACGGAAATTATCAATGAGAAATATAACATCCCCGTGGTTTACCTTACTGCAAGTTCTGACGCAGAAACGCTCCAAAAGGTAGCAGTAACAAACCCCAGTGCATACGTCATTAAGCCCTTCAATATCCGCGAGTTAAATATGGTCATCGAATTGGCCATCTTTAAAGACAAAAAGGAAAAGGAACTCCAAAATCTAAATAACGAACTAGAGGAAAAGGTAAGGCAACGGACCGCGGATCTTAACGAGGCTAACAAAGAACTGCAGAAAGCCCTGGAAAAGGAACGGGAGCTAAGTGAACTGAAGTCAAGGATCGTTCAGAATGTATCCCATGGGTTTAAGACACCACTTACATCTATCCTCAGTTCAGCTCAGCTGTTACAAAAATATGCGGAAAAGGACCATCCTTTTAAAGTAAAGATCGCCAAACATGCCGGAAAAATTGAAAATTCAGTAAGAAGTCTGAATAGTTTGCTGACTTCTGTACTCTTCTTTGGAAAAGCAGACGCTGACAAGATGAACTATAAGCCTGTACGGATATACACCGCTTCATTTCTTAATGAAGTAGTGGATATGGTAAAGGCAGGAGTGGAAAATGACGTCAAAATTGTTACCCAATTCGATAAGTTACCAAGGATGATCACCTCCGACATGGATTTACTGTATCAGATTTTGGAAAACCTTCTATCCAACGCAGTAAAATATTCCAGGGATGGGGGACTTGTGGAATTTCAGGTTTGGGTAGAGGATAACTTGCTAAAGGCATCGATCAGAGATCAGGGGATAGGAATATCCCCTGCTGAACAGTCCCAGTTGTTTGACCGCTTTTTCAGGGGTAAAAACGTAGGATTGAGAGAGGGATCCGGACTCGGGTTATCCATAGTGAAAAAATGTGTGGAAGTAATCGGTGGAAAAATCACATTTCATACTGAACTTTCAAAAGGGACAACCTTCCTCCTTGAAATTCCGATTAAGTAAAGACAAAACCAACAACATGTTAATTTCCAAATCCATACATTTTAAATACGAAAATTTACCCCCATTTGACCTCCCGGACCTCCATTTAAACCCCGGTGATGAATTGCTTGTATTGGGCAAATCAGGATCAGGAAAAACCACTCTGTTACATATTTTAGGGGGCTTGTTAAAACCGCAATCCGGAGACGTCATCATAGACGGCACCAGTATTTATTCCCTGAAGGGAAATGCGCTTGATAAATTCAGGGGAGAAAAGATTGGTATAGTTTTTCAAAAACCTCACATTCTGTCTGCGCTTACCGTCATGGAAAACCTCCAGATAGCCAATTATTTTGTAGGCAAAAATAAACAGAACACCATCGAAAAAAACCTCATGGAATTGGGTATATCGGATAAGAAATCCGCTAAACTGGACACGCTCAGTGAGGGTGAGGCACAAAGGGTATCCATTGCCAGGGCATTGGCCAATGAACCTAAGGTGATTCTGGCGGATGAACCTACCGCTAGCCTGGATGATGAAAATGCGGAAAATGTGATTCGGTTGCTTAAAATTCAGGCCAAGCGTTTGCAGGCAGTTCTTATTGTAGTTACCCATGACCAGCGGGTAAAAAATCATATTGCTAACCAATTGACGATAGGGGAGGTGTATCGATGAATTTACTTAAATTAAGCTGGAAATACCTGATAGCCAAGCCGCTAAATACAAGTCTAAATATCTTACTATTGGCTTTAGGGTTGGCGATAATTACTGTTTTGCTTCTTATGCAAGATCAGTTTGAAAATAAAATGACAAAGGATGCCGTTGGAATAGACTTGGTCATAGGGGCCAAAGGAAGTCCTCTTCAACTGGTTTTGTCTTCGGTATATCATATTGATTTTCCCACTGGCAATATAGATCTGGAAGAGGCAATCGGCGTATCAAAAAACCGATTGATAAAAAATACCATTCCGTTGGGAATGGGAGATAATTATCAGGGATTCAGGATAGTGGGAACTAATCACGATTATCTGGAGCTCTATGCGGTTAGCTTTGCTGCTGGATCTCCATGGAAAAAACCCTTTGACGTTGTCATAGGTCATGATGTGGCCACTAAGTTGGGATTACAGGTAGGAGATACTTTTGTAGGTTCGCATGGGATAGGCTCCGCCAGCCACGATCATGATGAGCATGACTATGTCATTACCGGTGTGATGGAAAAGCAGGGAAGCGTCGTTGATCAGCTTATACTTACCAGCATGGAATCCGTCTGGTTTACCCATGATGAAGATCATGACCATGCGTTAATGGAACTGCCTGTGACTACTACTGGCTTTCCTGAAACCACTGAACCGAGAGAAATCACGTCTCTTTTGGTTCAGTATAGAAATCCGATTGCAGCGGTACAGTTGCCGCGATTTATCAATAGTAGAAGTTCCCTGCAGGCAGCATCGCCATCGTTTGAGATTTCCAGATTATTTGAACTACTTGGTATTGGAGTGACCTTGGTACAGGGCTTGGCGGTAATCATTATTGTAATTTCCGGGCTGGGTATATTCATTGCACTTTACAATTCGTTAAAGGAAAGAAAGTATGATTTGGCAGTGATGCGGACCATCGGAGCATCTAAGGGGTTACTATTTAGGCATATTCTGCTTGAGGGGGTGTTACTTACCTTTTTAGGTGCATTGCTTGGTTTGCTTATTGGGCACCTTTTCCTTCTTATTTTGGTTGTAAATTATGATCAAGGAGCCATTGCCGGTTTACGTGCAGATGTTTTCTTAGTTGAAGAATTATATTTGGTTTTCTTTGCGATCTTAATTGGGGTATTGGCATCTTTGCTGCCGGCATGGAATGCTTACAGAACCGATATTGCTAAACAATTGACGAAATAAATAAAATGAAAATGAAATATCTATTGGTGTGCATAGCTGTTACTATGCTTTCGCTTCAAGTAAATGCCCAAACCTCTGTATGGAAAGACCTTTCGGAAGTGACCTATAAAATTGGGGAGGACGAATGGGGCGAATTATATCTACCTGTTTTTGGTCCTAAAATCAAAGACATGGAAGGAAAGGTAGTTGAGGCAGACGGATATATTATTCCATTCGAAGGGATGTTCAAGCCGGAACATATAATCCTATCCTCCTTGCCGCTTGCTGAATGTTTTTTTTGCGGATCAGGGGGCCCCGAAACGGTCATGGAGGTCATGCTTTCCACGCCTGTGAAATACACCTCTAAACGGGTGAAGGTAAAAGGTACACTAACTTTAAACGACAAGGACCCTGAAAAGCTTATGTATATCCTTACCGATGCGCAATTGATGAATTAAAAGATATAAACGGCAAAAAAATAAAACCTGCTACCAACTTGGTAAGCAGGTTTTATTTTTTACACCATTTACAGACATGTGGGGTTTAACGAGTGCTGAAAACCATGTTTTTTTCCATTTTTTCAAAAGCACTCATCAGGGACATTGTTTGGTTGCCCGGTTTTCCTGTGGCTATGACCTGATTTCCTATTGTCGTAATCGGGAGTATTCTTTTTGTTGTGCTCGTCATAAATACCTCGTCAGCATCAAGCAATTCATCAAGTTGGATATCCCTGACACTTACATTTTCGGCGAGTTCCATAACTTTTTTACGTGTGATACCTTCTAGGATATGAGAAGCGGGAGTACTGATGACTCCTTCTTTTACCATAAAAATATTACTTCTCGAACTCTCGGAAACCAGACCTTGATTGTGATAAATAACATCTTCGGCACCTTGGGATGGCCAGTCTACACTTAGAAAGCAGGGTAAGGTATAATTGGTTGTTTTTATTCTCGGTATAGGCCTCACGTATTCCACAGGAAGCAGTTTCACCCCCTTTTTATATTTTTCCTCACTTGGCAATTTTAAGGGTTCACAGAAAATGAATAAGTCACCAGATGCTGGAGTGAAAAAATTTTCTGAAATTCCTCCCGATAAGATCATCCGTACTCCCCCATATTCCAATTCATTTTTGGCGATAAGTTCGTGAATGATACCGGCAAGTTCCTCCCTCGAATAGGATAGTGGTAAATGGGCACTTTTGGCTGAGTCGGTAAATCTAGCCAAGTAGTCATCCAAAAAAAGTGGATTGGGGCCTACTGTTCTGAAAAAATCAAAAATGGCATACCCCCGTATCATTCCGATATCCAATGGGTGACAGGATGCAAACTTTGATTCTATAATTTCGTTTTTGGCAAAACAGAATGGTTTCATGGTTGCTGGTTAGAAGTAAATTGCTTATTAGCTGAATGAAGTAAAAGATGGGCATGCTAAGCCCAATTTCTTTATCTTTGTCACGCATTAAACATACTAGAAAAAAATGAAAATCCACTATTGGGCAGGTTTATTTATTGTTTGGATGGGCATTGAAGCTTGCACTGTCAAAGAAGACAGAGTTGCAAAACTTAAGAACGAAGTCATTGCCGTGCACGATGAGGTAATGCCCAAAATGGGCGAGTTGAGATCCAATCAAAAATTGCTGGAGGCTAAGCAAGAAGAACTTCGAGAGACATCCGCTGATTCATCCGAAATTCAACTATATAGGCAGGCAGCATTGGCCTGCGATGAAGCCTACGAGGGGATGTTTGTTTGGATGAGGCAGTTTGATTCCAAACTTGAAGGAATGGATGAAGAGGAATCGCTTTCTTACCTTCAGGATCAACGGGTCAAAGTCAATCAGGTAAACCGGGACATCAAGCAGGCATTGGAGGATGCAGAAAAACTCTTGGAGCGATGAATGAGGAATTATTTCAAATAAACATTCACCGAATCAATGGAGATCAGTTGTTCCCCATCGCCCCAGAGTGTATGAATATAAGTGGCGATTTGGGCAATTTCGATAGGTTTTAGATTGGGATTGGCAGGCATGGGTTGGTTATAGGTTGCACCGTTGACGATGATTTCTCCTTTTTGGCCGTATCGTATGATATGGACAGACCGGGCGATATCCACTTTGAGGTAGTCCGCACCCTTCAAGGGTGGGATGACCAACCCAAGGCCACTCCCATCTACCTGATGACAATTGGCGCAGTGGATAAGGTATAATTCCCGTCCGGCTATTGCATATTGTTTTGTTTTAAGATCAATTATGGCATTGAGGTTATCTCCCTTGTTTTCAGGTTTACAACTCACATAAAAACCTACTATAAGGAGAATGAAAAAAACATTAACTATCCAAATCCGCATTTTTAGCCAATAATTTAGGGATGTCACTCATTAGTCTGTTTACTTGTGTCTCCTTTGTGCCATCATACACTCCCCGGATGCGTCCTTCCTGATCTACCAAGACAAAGGCCCCACTATGAAGGTATCCTCCGGCTTCATTTTTATCCTCCATTGCCGTGGTTAGGTAGCTGGTCTGTCCTATTTCAAAGATATGCTCTTGATCCCCAGTAAGAAAATTCCATGTTGTGGCATCAGGTACTCCTAAACGGACCGAAAAATCCTTTAGCAATTCTACCGTATCGTGATTAGGGTCAATAGAATGGCTGAGAATAAGAAAATCCGGATTGTCCTTGAATTTTTCATAAACCCGAAGCATTTGGGTTTTCATCACTGGGCAAATAGTGGGACAACTGGTAAAGAAAAAATCAGCTACATAAACCTTTCCAAGTACATCTGCCTGGGTAAAAGTCTTCCCTTCCTGGTTTGAAAAAGAAAAAGGGGCGATTTGATGATATACGGTATCTATCTTTTTTTGGCCATTTATCATAATCTCCTCGGTATATCTATTCCCTAGGATAGGTAATTTCCCCTTTTCTTCAGAATTGGGGGTACAGGAAATAATTAAAATTAGACAAATGAAACTGATCCAATAGGTGGTTGCTGTCATGAATTTTACTTTTAAACATGACAATGAAGGGCGGTTATTAGTTCCGTTCACGAATTCTTTTGTAAAGTTTAATCCCCGACATAAGGATGATACCCAATGCTAACAGCCCCACTATACCCCAAACCATACTCACCAGGTTCTTTAAGACAATTAGAAAAACAATAGCAAATAGTAATAAGGTTGAAGCTTCATTCCATATACGCAGCTTGGTACCCGTCCATGTAGTGGTGCCGGACTGTAGTTGTTTAAATATAAAATGACAGGCAATGTGGTAACCATACAAAAGTATCACAAAAAAAAGTTTGGCTTGCATGAAGGGGAGTTCCAAATATCCCCATCGATAACTCAAGACCCAGGTTCCAAAGATTAATGTGAGAATAGCGGAAGGCCACGTGATAATGTACCAAAGACGGTATGCCATTAGGTCCAGTTGGGGTTTTAAGATAGCTCTTTCCGCTTCCGGCCGGTTTAGACTTTCTACTTGATAAATAAACAGCCTGACGATGTAAAATAGTCCCGCAAACCAGGTAACGATGAAAATTATATGTAGTGCTTTGATGTATTCGAATGCCATTCCCGAAAATTTGTCCTAAATTAATGGTTTAACTATTAAAAAGGATCATCCATGAGAAGTAATTATTTGTACTACGCCCTTTTGTTGGCTGTTTTTCTTGTATTATGGTGGATTATAGGGGATACCATTACCCAGCCGGGAATTTCGGATCTGGAGGGGAATTATACTGAAATGGCGATGTTCAGAAACGAAAATAATACTGGGCCCGTCGTCCGAATTTTTGCGGTTCATGCCGCGGACACACTATGGGAAGAGATGAGAGCCTATGGAGATTTTATGCCCCATACGAAATATGGCAATACCAAAGTCTTTTTTTTCCTTCAAGATTTGTCCGAATCTATTAATGTATTTCCAAATGAACCCTTTGTTTCTTCAGATTTGGCCGGTCTGTGTGTTGCGAAGTATGAGAAAACAGCCATGGGTGAGGTCAAATTTATCAAATACCCCTATAGTGACAATTGAAAAGTGACTTAACATATATTAATGAGCCGGAGAAATAGATATTCAGTACCAGAATATGTAGCGGGGATAGTCAAGAACGACCGACAAATTCTAAGCCGGGCCGTAACGTTGGTAGAAAGTACCTTGCCGGAAGATCAGCGGTTAGCCGAGGAACTTGTGGAGGGAGTTTTATCTTTTACGGGTAATTCGTTACGTATTGGAGTAAGTGGGGTACCGGGAGTGGGGAAAAGTACTTTTATTGACCGATTTGGTCAATTGCTGATAGAAAGAGGATATAGGGTAGCGGTACTAACAGTAGACCCAAGTAGTGAGGCTGGAAAGGGGAGTATTCTGGGAGACAAGACAAGGATGGAGCAGTTGAGCACTTCTCCAAATGCCTTTATCCGTCCATCCCCATCAAGCGGAATTTTAGGGGGCGTCTCGGCCAAAACAAGAGAGTGTTCTCTACTGTGCGAGGCAGCAGGGTACAATATAATTTTAATAGAAACTATAGGTGTAGGCCAGTCGGAAACAGCAGTGAAAGGTATGGTGGACTTCTTTCTGTTACTGGCATTGGCAGGTGCTGGGGACGAACTTCAGGGAATAAAAAAAGGAATCATGGAGATGGCGGATTTGATTGTCATTAACAAAGCCGATGGAGAAAACCAGAAGGCGGTAGAACGGGCAAAAGGACAACTGGTAGAAGCACTTCATTTTTTTCCAAAAAAAGAAAACGGATGGATCACCGAGGTATCCACTTGCTCCTCCTTGATGGGAGTAGGAATGGAAAGCATTTGGAATACAATTGAGTCTTTCGAAGAGAAAATGAAAATCAATGGATTTTTTTATAAGAACAGAGCGTTACAGCGGGTTCATTGGATGAAAGAGCAAATCCATTTACTACTTGAAGTAGGTTTCTATTCGGATAAAAAAATGTCAAAAGAAATCGCGCAGAAAAAATCCCTGGTTCAAACTGGGGGGAAATCCGCACTTGCCGCGGCCAGGGAATTGGTGGAGAAGTACTTGTACTTAAATTCGATTAAAGAGTGAGATCCATAATCCTTTGTAAATAAAAAAAGGGAGCATTTCGCTCCCTTCTTTTTATTCGATACTGTCAGCAGCATCACTTTCTTCTGTATCCGGGGCTCCGGATTCCCTCTTTGGCAAATTCTCATTTCCATGAGATCTGTAGGGAACGAAACCTTCCCGTTTAAAGCGGTAAGATTCTGTCCGCTGGCTGGGCATATTATTTGCCAAATCCAGCATGCCAAATCCTTTGTGGGTAAAAGCCCCCAATCCACATTTAAAAACGAAATCCTGAACCTCAGCAGCAGCATAAAGGGTAAAAGGAAGGGTATAACCCCTCACTTCATACTTCACATCCATGTCGTACACAGAATAAATCCTTGCGAACTTTTTCTGTTGTTCCCGCAACTTATTGACATAATTCATGTCAGGAACTACTTGGAACTTGTAGAAGGATTCCATCTGTTCTTGTGAATACCATCCTGACTTCTCCATTCGGGTAAGTGTGGATTCATAGAGCAAATCGGAAAATTCATCCGTATCCGGGTTGATAAATCGCTTTCCTGATTCATCATCAAAGGTGGGCATTAACAACACCAATGGGGAAATACAAACGAACTTATTGGAGGTTTCCAATTCCGGCTCTGTTTCTTTCTCCGTGTATTCGGGGGACAGAATCAGATTTCCCAACTCAATTTTTGGCGTTTTAAACACTTGCTCCAAGAGATAATCAAGAAAATCTTGGTCAGGAGCTGACAAAACCAACGTGACCAAACTTGAATAATAGTGTAAACCGCTTCGACTTACCTTAGTTTGACCTTTCAGTCCAGAGAAGTTGAAGTAATTGTAGTTGAAAAACGATTCATTTCCTCCCTTGACTATCAGTCCCTTAAGGAACTGGGCAAGGATATACTGGTGATGAAAGGGCAAATAGGCACCTTTGTTTTTTAAAGAAAATATTAATCTGATTCTCACGACGTTAAAAATGAAAAGTTAAACAATGATTTTATACATTTTCATATACAAGTAACTTATTTTTGGGTAATTAAGTTGCAACAAACTTAACAATAAAATTTCATTATTTTTATACGTTGAACCGAAAATGCATAATATCCCCATCCTTTACCACATATTCCTTTCCTTCTATCGCGATTTTTCCGTTTTCTCTACACGCCGCTTCTGATTTGAACTGTTCATAATCGGATAGCTTGATCACCTCTGCCTTGATAAATCCTTTTTCAAAGTCGGAGTGAATCACTCCGGCTGCCGCAGGCGCCTTCCACCCCTGCTTGATGGTCCATGCGCGCACTTCCTGTTCTCCGGCTGTAAAATAGGTGATCAGGGTCAATAATTTATAGGCTGCGGAAATCAGTCGGTTCAAGCCACTCTCTTCCAAACCGTATTCGGACAAAAACAGTTGCTTCTCTTCTTCCTCTTCAAACTCGGCAATCTGGGATTCAAGGGCTGCGCAAAGTATAACCACCTCAGCATTTTCCTCTTTTACCGCTTCCGCCAAGCGGGCCGTATGTGCGTTGCCCTTTAGTATTTCTTCTTCCGAAACATTAGCCACATAAAGCACCGGTTTAATAGTGAGTAGTTGAAGGTCTCTTACAGCTTCCAGATCCTCTTCTTCTACGTCGACTGACCGGGCATTTTTCCCAGCTTCGAGGGCTTCTTTGAACGTAATTAGCGTTGAAAGAATTTTTCTGGCTTTGGCATCTCCTGATTTTGCGATTTTCTCGTTTTTTTGGATTTTCTTATCTATAGATTCCAAATCTTTCAGCTGAAGCTCCGTATCTATTACTTCCTTGTCAAAAAGAGGATCTACACCACCTGCCACATGAACAATGTTTTCATCTTCAAAACACCGAATGACATGGATAACTGCATCCACTTCGCGAATATTTCCTAGAAACTTGTTTCCAAGACCTTCTCCCTTGCTTGCGCCTTTTACAAGTCCAGCGATATCGACGAACTCAATCACAGTTGGTAGTACGCGCTTCGGATTGACCAGCTTTTCAAGAACTTGAAGTCTCTTATCTGGAACTGTAACCACCCCTACATTTGGTTCGATGGTACAAAAAGGAAAATTTGCCGCTTCTGCTTTCGCACTTGACAACGCATTAAACAAAGTTGATTTACCGACGTTGGGTAACCCAACTATCCCGCATTTTAATCCCATGAATGTAAATTATATCTTATCAATTTTAAATATCCGGTAATCTTTATACCCTTTGTAAAATTCTTTGAAGGAAACCCTGAAAATGGTATAAACGGGAATAGCAAATATCATTCCCATGACTCCAGCCAATTTTGCTCCGGCAAAGATAACAACAAATATTTCAAGCGGATGCGCTTTTACGGATTTAGAAAAAATCATTGGTTGTAAAAAGATGTTGTCACAGAGCTGCACCACAGCAAAAACCCCAAGGATTTTGACTACGAGGAAATAGATATCATTGGCTTCTGAAAAATTACCTGTAGCAAGACCCACCAAAATCCCAAACGTTGCTCCCAAAATGGGACCCGCATAAGGTATTAAATTCGCCACTGCCGCAAAAACGGCAATGCTCATCGCATATTCTATGTTGGCCAACAGAAGACCTATAGAAGCAAGGGAAAATATGGAGGACATCTGAACGAGAAGACCAATCAGGTAATTGGACAGTAGACGCTCAATCTTGTGTACAGTGGCAACGGATAGTTCAAAATAAGGATTAGGCACGAAATTGATGAGGTTTCTTCTCAACAGGCCGTTTTCCAGTAATAGGAAAAACGTAATAAATGAAATTGCTAAAATACTGATCAACAAGGAGCTTGTCGTCGAGATGAACTGATTGACGAACCCCTGAAGATCTATTCCACTCAGGGTATTTAGAAGGTTACTCTTAATAAGCTGAAGCAAATAACCCGGTTCGTTGGCTATAAGGTTAAATTTGATCAAAATCCTTTCGATATATCCTGCAGGTTTTTGCATCTGCTCGTACAGGTAATTGACATTCAACTCTTGAAGTAATTCAAATTGAGTCCTAAACAGGGGTATGAACAAAAACACCAACATGGTAACAACCGTAATGACGCATCCAAAAGATACAAGGATGGCCACAACGCGCGGTACAGGCTGCCCAAGGAGGTAGAGGTTACTTATCCTGTTGGTAAGTGGGCGGAGTACAGCGGCAATGACCAGAGAAAACACTAGGTACATGCTGATGTTCGAAAAATAGACACCTAGCAGGATGACCAATATAGCTACAAATAATGCCTTTAGTACCCCTTTGTTCATAGAAACCAAAAGTACAAAAAAGAACCTCTTGGTAAAATAAGGTAGCCTTTTTTCGGCCGAATTATTCTATCAAGAGGTTTAAAGAGAAAGATCTTCTTAACTAATGCTAAAGAAGTACAGAGAAAAGTTGAACCGAACGAATTGGGTATTTAATTACTCCCATTTAAGGTCATCTCCAAATTTATCGGAGTCCTCATTCGTCTCAATATCAAATTGGGAAAAATCAAAATCCGCCATTAATTCATTTTTCACATGGTCTACGGTGTTTTGAAGGGCATCTACAAATTTGGCAAAGTCTTCTTTATACAGAAAAATTTTATGTTTTTCATAAAAAAAACTATCATCTTTCATTTTGCGCTTGCTCTCCGTAATGGTGAGATAGTAATCATTGGAGCGGGTAGATTTGACATCGAAAAAATATGTTCTTTTTCCTGCCTTCACCTTTTTTGAGAAGATCTCATCTCTATCGTAATCTCTTTTGTCTTCCACAATCCTAAACTTTTTGGTTTTTGTCAAAAATAATTTTTGACAAGATAAAGTAAATAGAATACTTATTTCAAAATTAGGTAGAATTTTTTAATAAAAAAATGGGGCAACCAACAAAATATACGATGGAAACCACACATTTTTATATCTATAAGTGTGTGGTTTCCATCGTGCGGATTATTCACCATGCATGAATATTTTTTTAGACATTAACGCATCTTCACTCTCCCGATGATCAGGATCGTCTACGCAGCAATCTACTGGACATACCGCAGCACACTGAGGTTCTTCATGAAATCCGGTACATTCGGTGCATTTGTCCGAAACGATGTAATAAAATTCGTCGGAAACGGGTTCTTGCTTTTCCGTGGCATCAACTACACTTCCGTCTTCCAAAGTGACTTGCTTTAGGCTGGTGCCCCCTGCCCATGTCCAGGATACACCACCTTCATAAATAGCGGTATTGGGACACTCGGGTTCGCATGCACCGCAGTTGATGCATTCATCAGTTATCATTATTGCCATGTCGATACTTCTCTTTAATGTTGGATACAAAACTAATAACCATAATACAATTGAACAAGTTATTTGGTTATACTTACCTTAAAAATAATTCCCTACATTATTTGTTATGCTAAGTAAATCCGGAAGAGACGTCCGCACATGGCGAGGGATTGTGCTTGATTCGAACTATATTTGCACCCCGCCCCATTTGCAGCAGGGTGGAAGTGGGCCGTATGTGCCGGCCATATATCCTTAGTTAGAAATCTATGTTTTTAGAAGAAAAAATATCCTCCTTTGACGCATTGGGTAATTTCCTGAAAAAACTTGACAACCATACGTTTGATGAGTTGGCTTACAAGGTGGTAAACAACAACAATTGGTTTACTCCAGAACATACCCGCATTGCTTTGGCAGGGTTAAGCAATTTATTGGAAGAAAATAAGTTGAGAAATTGGCTCTTACCCTACCCCAAGGCGAATGCTCAAAACAGTCGATCTGTGGGGCTCATTATGGCAGGTAATGTACCTGCAGTCGGTTTCCATGACCTCCTGTGTGTCCTCATTGCCGGACATACTGCACATGTTAAATTAAGTGCCACTGATGGGGTGTTGATCCCTTGGCTGATGGAGAAGCTTTTTTCAATCTCACCAGAAATTGAACGGCAGGTGGTATGGTCAGAAAGGTTGAATGGCATGGATGCTTATATTGCCACCGGAAGTGATAATTCTGCACGCTACTTTAATTATTACTTTGGTAAATACCCGCACATCATCCGCAAAAACCGCACTTCGGTGGCAATATTGGACGGCAAAGAAACTGATGATGACTTGGCGAAACTTACCGATGATATTTTTTTGTATTTTGGACTTGGTTGCCGAAATGTTTCCAAAATCTACATCAAAGACCCAATCCAACTCCAGCAATTGCTTCAGGCAGCGGATAAACAAGCAAAAATCATTGATCACCATAAATACCTGAACAACTACGAGTACAATAAATCGATCTATTTGGTGAATCAGGAACCCCATTTGGATAACGGGTTTCTCTTAGTTCGGGAAAGCAAAGAGTTGGTTTCACCAATTGCAGTGCTTTTTTACGAACTATACAACAGTCAGGAAGAATTATCCTTAATGTTAGACTCAGTTGCCCATAAGATCCAATGCACAGTCAGCCGGCAAGGCTGGTTTCCGGGATCGGTATCCATGGGTCAGGCACAGTTTCCTTCATTGGGCGACTATGCGGACCAGAAGGATACGCTGAAGTTTTTATTGGATTTAGATTAATCTGAATTCACTGGGTAGTATCTCTCCGAACAAAAGATTGTTTTGATTAGGTATTAAATCAAGCAAAGTAATGCCCATTTTGGGCTTTATATGCGTGATTTTTATATCTTTGCCTGCAATTGAATTTTCAAACACATAATCATATAATACATTTCCAATGGTATTTGATATAGAAATGATCAAGGCTGTATACGGCAATTATCCCGCCCGAATCGAAGCAGCCCGGAAAGCGGTAGGTAAGCCGTTGAGCCTTACAGAAAAAATACTGTATGCACATTTATCTGAAGGAGCTGCAAGTCAGGCGCTTGAAAAAGGTGTGGACTACGTGGATTTTCAACCCGACCGGGTAGCCATGCAGGACGCCACAGCCCAAATGGCCCTATTGCAGTTCATGCAGGCGGGAAGGTCGCAGGTAGCTGTGCCGTCAACCGTGCATTGTGACCACCTTATCCAGGCGGAAATCGGAGCCACTACCGATTTGGAAAAGGCAAAAAATAAAAATAAGGAGGTTTACGATTTTTTATCATCCGTATCCAATAAATATGGGTTGGGCTTTTGGAAACCAGGTGCGGGTATCATCCATCAGGTAGTGCTGGAGAACTATGCTTTTCCCGGAGGCATGATGATAGGCACTGATTCGCATACCCCAAATGCTGGTGGTCTGGGTATGATAGCTATAGGAGTAGGCGGAGCAGATGCCTGCGACGTAATGGCAGGACTTGCTTGGGAACTGAAATTCCCAAAACTGATAGGTGTAAAATTGACCGGAAAGCTTTCTGGTTGGACATCGGCCAAAGATGTAATCCTCAAAGTAGCCGGGATCCTTACTGTTAAAGGCGGAACAGGCTGCATCGTGGAATACTTCGGTTCCGGGGCACGCTCACTATCTGCTACGGGAAAAGGTACTATCTGTAATATGGGTGCCGAAATTGGCGCAACGACCTCCATCTTTGGTTATGATGAAAAATCCGAGGCGTATCTTCGAGGAACGGGTAGGGCACAAGTTGCGGACCTGGCCAACGGCATCAAAGAACATCTTACCGGTGACAGCGAGGTTTATGATAGTCCAGAGAAGTACTTTGACCAAGTTATTGAAATTAACCTATCTGAACTGGAACCACATATCAACGGACCGTTTACTCCGGATTTGGCTTGGCCTTTGTCGAAATTTGCAGAAGCTGTAAAGAGCAACGGATGGCCACAGAAGCTTGAAGTGGGTTTGATCGGGTCTTGCACCAACTCTTCCTATGAAGACATATCCCGTGCGGCCTCGTTAGCGCAGCAGGCCGTTGATAAGAAGTTAAAAGCAAAATCCGAATATACAATTACTCCAGGATCGGAGCAGGTACGCTACACCGTCGAGAGAGATGGGTTCCTTGGGACTTTTGAAGATATGGGCGGGGTCGTGTTGGCAAATGCCTGTGGGCCTTGTATCGGTCAATGGGCCCGTCACGGAGCTGAAAAGCAGGAGAAAAATTCGATCATAACTTCATTTAACAGGAACTTTGCCAAGCGAGCCGATGGCAACCCCAACACCCATTCCTTTGTTGCTTCCCCGGAAGTGGTTACCGCTTTAGCGATTGCAGGCGACCTTACCTTTAATCCCATGACGGATACCTTGATCAATGAAGAGGGTCAAGCAGTCATGCTGGATGAGCCATTGGGGCTGGAACTACCTGCCTTGGGCTTCGCCGTAGAGGATGCTGGATATCAAGAGCCAGCGGCTGATGGCACGGGAGTGCAAGTGGTCGTAGACCCTGCTTCTGAGCGTCTTCAATTATTGGATCCGTTCCCAGCATGGGAAGGACAGGATTTGAAAGGATTAAAGCTGCTCATAAAAGCACAGGGTAAATGTACTACCGACCATATATCAATGGCTGGTCCTTGGTTGAGGTTCCGCGGACACTTGGATAACATCTCCAATAACATGCTCATCGGAGCGGTCAATTCCTTCAACGGAGAAACCAACAAGGTGAAAAATCAACTTACCGGGGAATATGGAGAGGTGCCTGCCGTACAGCGGCAATATAAGCAGCACCAAGTTGGTTCCATAGTCGTGGGAGATGAAAACTATGGAGAAGGATCTTCTAGGGAACATGCGGCGATGGAACCGAGGTTTTTGGGAGTAAGGGCCATCTTGGTAAAATCCTTCGCCAGAATCCACGAAACAAACCTGAAAAAGCAGGGCATGCTTGCACTTACCTTTGACAATACTGCGGATTTCGATAAGGTTCAGGAAAACGACAGCATAGATATCGTTGGACTGGATACTTTCAAGCCGGGCAGGTCATTGACAGTAGTGCTTAACCATGCCAATGGAAGCGTGGATGAAATCAAAGTCAACCATACCTATAACGAAGGACAGATTGGCTGGTTTAAGGCAGGTTCTGCACTAAACCTCATCAAAACAGAAGTAGTATAAGCAACGGGATTTATGATAATAAAAAAAAGCAGGCCGGGATTTCCGGTCTGCTTTTTTATTTTAGGAATTTTCCGGTTTTTTCCGCCATCGTGACATCCCCGTTTTTTCTGACCTGAAGGCGATAATAGACCAAAACCTCATCGGCACCTGCGGAAAGCACAGCTTCCTGAGCCTTTTGGGCAATAGCCATAAGTATGTCCTGAGGGCCCTCCATGACAGTTTCAAAAGGCGTGACAGAATAGGGAACTCCGGATTCCTGGATTACCCGAATGGCCTCATCCACTAAAGAATAAGTATCGATTGTTTTACTTTTTGGGACTATTTGAAGTCCTAGGTTGATGCTATACATAGGTTATTGGTTAAATTGACTCATGGCCTGGTTAATGCCCACCGTACAAAAAGCCTCTATCATGTCAATGGCCCGGTCCATCGCCTCCGGAAGTTCATTCAGTTCCCGATTTCCCAGCCTTCCAAGAACGTATTCAACTTGTCGGCCTTTCGGGAAATCATCTCCGATACCAAAGCGTAGCCGGGGGTAATCACTTCCGTTGAGGGTTTCTTCGATATTTTTCAAGCCATTATGTCCAGCAGCTGATCCTTTGGGCCGCATGCGAAGCTTTCCAAATGGCAGGGCAAGATCATCGACAATGACCAATAAATTAGATTTTTCGATTTTAAGTTCTTTTAGCCAATAATTCACTGCCCGACCACTTAGATTCATGTAAGTAGTAGGTTTGATCAGAAAAAGTTGCCTTCCTTTCACCTTGTATGATGTAGTGAATGCAAGACGGTTACTTTCCCAGGTCAGTCCTTTCACATCAGCGAGGCGGTCTAAGGTCAGAAATCCCACATTGTGCCGGGTAAGTTCATATTCGGCACCTATGTTTCCCAATCCGGCAATCAGATATTTCATAAACAGAATAGTAGCAGTCGTTGGAATAAAAAATCCTGCCTCTTCTGAAAAAGGCAGGATGTTGCAGTCATTTTAAGGCAGGTATTAAACTTCTTCTTCGCCTGCTTTTTTACCTCTAAGGGCCCTTGGAATACCGATAGTTGCTATCGTTACATTAGGGCTAGTTAGGATTTCAAAATTTTCTGCTTTCAGATCAGACACCTTTGCAGACTTACCCAAGTCGAGCTTGGAAATATCTACAGTAATGCTATCAGGAAGATCCGTAGCAAGGCCTTTTACAGAAAGTGTCCTTGCTTTTACTTCCAGTTTTCCACCTTTCATAATACCTGGAGAAGATCCCTTGAAATTGACTGGGATATCCATTTTAATAGGCGTGCCGTCACTGTAAGCCAAGAAATCAGCATGCAGGATCATTTCACTTACCGGATGGTACTGAGCCTCTCTTAAGATTGCCTTGATGATCGTGCCTTCGATGTTCAGCTCTACCATATGAACTTCAGGGGTATAGATTAAATCCCTGAAAAGGATGATGGGTGAATAGAAGTGGATTTGCTCCTTAATGCCTGGTCCATAAACCACGCAAGGAACATTTCCCTCTTCCCTAATTTGGGTAAGTTCTCTGCTATCGAGATTTGCTCTTTTAAACCCTATAATCTCTATTGATTTCATAAGTAATTGGTATAAAATAGTTAAAATTAAATTCGGTTAAATAAACAGGGCACTGATTGACTCATTCCCAGTGACTGCATGAATTGCTTTGCCAAAAAGGTCAGCTACTGTAAGCACCTTGATTTTTGAGGATTGTTGCTTAAGCGGAATAGTATCGGTAACGACAAGTTCGGACAAGACGGAATTTTCTATGTTTTCATACGCATTGCCTGATAGCACTCCGTGAGTGGCAATGGCGCGGACAGAGGTCGCTCCTTTATCCAGAATTATCTGAGCAGCTTTGCAGATAGTTCCCGCAGTATCGACCAAGTCATCCACTAACACCACATCCATACCTTCCACATCTCCGATTACCTGCATGGAAGCCACCTCATTGGCTCTTTTTCTATGCTTGTCACAGACCACCAACTCTACTTTAAAATGCTTGGCGTAAGCCCTTGCTCTTCCAACACCACCCACATCAGGTGAGGCAAAAAGGAGGTTCCCCAAGTCCAGACTTTTCAAATAGGGCACAAAAATAGCTGATCCGTTCAAATGATCCAAAGGAATATCGAAAAATCCTTGAATTTGTCCAGCATGAAGATCGCACGTCATAATTCGGTCAGCCCCTGCGGATGTCAACATGTTTGCTATCAACTTGGCTGCAATGGATACTCTTGGTTTGTCCTTTCGGTCCTGACGCGCATATCCATAGTAGGGGATAACGGCGCAGACTTTGTACGCACTAGCTCTCTTGGCAGCATCGATCATCAGGCACAATTCCAGGAGATTATCAGCCGACGGATTGGTAGATTGGATCAAAAACACATTACAGCCTCGGATTGACTCGTTATAGCTTGGAGATAATTCTCCGTCGCTAAACTTACTAAGCGTCAATTCTCCCAATTCCTGACCGTACGCTTTTGCAATTCTCGATGCTAATTCAGCCGTATTGGTCCCGGAGAAAATTTTTACCTCTGGCATGTTGTAAAAGGATTTTTTGGTGGATGGATTCCTTGATATATTCCGACAAAGGTAATAAAAATTGTACACGCATGTGAATGAAGGAGTATTATTCGTGAAAAGGAAGATTGGATGGATGGATTTGATTTTATGGAAAACAAAATTTTACGGGCCGACTGACGGGTTTCATCCGGCTATTTGGAAGTTACTGCCTTAATGGGAGTCCAAAATAATGATTGATGGAAAAAATTCATTAGCGGGAAGAAATGGGCCGGATTAAGATGAAACGTACACAATTATTGTAAATGGTTTTTCAGTTCATTCACCAGGTGGGAGATTTCCGACAATAACTGCTTTCCTACATGTAGTATTTGATGCTCGTTTTCTGGATATTCCAAATTTTCCATCTGGTCTGTCAATGGTAGTAATATGAAAAATCCAGCAGTGGCTGCGGCACCTTTAAGTTGGTGTCCAACTGACTTTATTTCACCATAATTGCGTTCGATTAGATGCTTTTCCAGCGCATCATAGCATTCTAGCAAAGTCCCATTTGCGATCCGCAACAGTTCTTGGCTGGTTGTTTTATCACCATCAAATAGGTTGTATAAATGCACTTTGTCAAATCGAACCTGCTTGTGGGGTTTTTGGAATGTGATTACGTCAGACACTTCTTCCAAGTCGGCGCGCAACCATTTCCCCATCATCTTTGTAAGGGTTTCCTGGACTATGGGCTTACTGACATAATCATTCATGCCAGCCTGGATGCAACGTTCTTTTTCTCCTATTACCGTACCTGCGGTTAGGGCGATGATCGGCACTTCCTTACCGGTCTCCAGATTTCGGATAGCTTTTGCTGTTTCATATCCGTTCATAATAGGCATCTGAACATCCATCAAGATTATGTCCGGTGTTTCCCTTACCACCCATTCATAAGCTTCCAGCCCATTGTTTTTTTCGATGATTTCGATATGCTCGCTGATTTTGGATAAGATGATTTTGGTCAATTTCATATTCACCGGATTGTCTTCGGCAACGAGGATTCTATATGGCTTACTCAGAAAGAGCTCTTCATGTAAGCTTTTTTGCTTTGCCTGATCAAGATTGATTTCAGGGGCGAGAATTTTGCGGAAGGCTTCAAAGATCTGATCGGCTTTGATGGGTTTGGCAAGTTTTTGGCCAATATTCAGCCTCGCCATGAGTTCAGGGTCTTGTCTTTCATCACCCGCGCTTGACAGTAGGATTATAGGGATATCTGAAGCGAGGGAGGTGTTTAATTTGCGGATTTTTTCTGCCGTTTCCAGACCGCTTAGGTAAGGCATGCGCAAATCCATCAGGATCACGTCAACGTCACTCTCGTGTTCTAGGAGTTGCATAGCATCAAATCCATTTTCTGCTTCACTGACTCTGATCCCCTTACCAGTAAGCAATTCTCGTAGCAGGTGCCTGTTGGTTTCGTTGTCATCCACTACAAGAACATGGGAAATGTTGCCGATGCCTGTCCAAACCTGCCTTTCCCCTTCCTCTGCGGAAACCTCTAAGTCAAAAAAGAAGGTGCTGCCTACACCGAGTTTGCTTTCTATTTGCAGTTGACTACCCATAAGGCCCAATAGCTTGTTCGAAATCGTCAACCCAAGTCCGGTGCCTCCAAATTTACGTGTGGTGCTGGCATCTTCTTGTGAAAAGGCCTCAAATATTTTTTTCTGTTTGTCTTTGGCAATGCCGATTCCTGTGTCTTTCACCGCAAAGCGGTAGACTTTTTTCCCTTCACCCAAATCCTCTTTTTCAGAGACCTGTAGCAGCACCTCACCTTTTGAGGTGAACTTAATGGCGTTGGTGAGTAAGTTCACCAGAACCTGCCTAAGCCTTACATCATCTACATACAGGTATCTGGGCAAGGCTGCGGATATATCTACCAGCAACTCCAACTGCTTGGAGTGGGCTTGATATTTGGTTATGTCAGCAACTTGTTCCCCCAAAAGAAACAAATCCGAACGTTCCACCGACAGATCCATTTTGCCCGCCTCAATTTTAGAGAAATCAAGGATGTCGTTGATTAAATCCAGCAGCGCATGTCCCGACTGGTGGACGGTTTTCATGTATTGAAGCTGGGTATCAGAAAGAGGAGTTTGCATGAGAAGGTCCGTGAAACCAATCACACCATTGAGTGGGGTGCGTATCTCGTGACTCATGTTGGCCAAAAATTCCGATTTGGCCATATTGGCCCGTTCGGCTGACTCCTTGGCCTCCTGAAGTTGAGTCTGATGTCGTTTTTGTTCAGAGATATCCTGTATAACTGAGAGCGTTACCCACTGTTGATCTTCATTTAAAAAGCGTATACCACGAACTAGAGCAGGAAATGTAGAACCATCTTTGCGTATAAAATTCTTTTCAAAGAGGTCATGTTTATTTTTTGCTATAAGATCCGCTAAATTCTTTTCTTCCTTTTGCAGCTCCTCAGCAGGAGTAATGTCATTAGAGGATAAAGATCTTAGTTCCTCTTTGGTGTATCCGGTGGGATCGGCAAATGCTGTGTTGACTTCCAGAAACTTTCCAGATTCAAAATCATTAAGGGCTATACCAACCGGGGATAAATCAAAAAGTTGCTTGAATTTCTCAAAGTTAGCTTTGATTTCATTTTCAAGGTTTTTGTTGTAAGAAATATCCTGACAAGTCCCGAACATACGAAGAGGTTTTCCATCACCGGACCAGGAAGCTACTTTGCCACGATCCATGACCCATACCCAGTGTCCATTTTTATGTTTTAGCCGTATCTGCGTCTGATAAAAATCGGACTTTCCTGCAAAATGCTGAAGGAGTAGGAGGCTGGAAGCAGCCAAGTCCTCCGGATGACAGTAGCTCTCCCAGGTTTTCCTGTCTACTTCCCTAATTTCATCCAAGGTATAACCCATCATATCAGCCATGCGGTAATTAAACCGACTTTCGCCTGTTTGAACATTCCATTCCCAAGTACCCGCATTGGTTCCTTTGATGATGTAATCAAGGCGTTTGGTCTTGTCGGAGAGTGCAATCTCGGCCTCTTTTCTCGCAGTGATGTCGTTGCTGATCCCGACTATGCCCTCCACATCCCCGTGTTCATTGGTAAGTGGGAGCTTGGAGATTAGGCAATACCGTTTCGTCCCACCCTTTTTTATTTGGATTACTTCTTTGTTGATGATTTTTTCGCCTTTCTCAAGAATCAGCCGATCTTCTTCCCGGGTCAGTTCGGCGGTGTCTCCGTGGTAGAATTCGAAGTCCGTCTTGCCCAATGCCAGCTCCTCATCCTGGATACCCAGGTAATCAAGTTCCGCCTTATTCACTAGCGTTTTCTGGAAGGAGGAATTTTTGGTGAAAATATTAATGGGAATATTGTCAATTATCGTACGCAGCAATTTACGTTCTTTAATCAAAGCTTCGGAGTTTACTTTTGCCTCGTTTATATCTTGGATAGAACCAAAAAGCCTGACGCAAGTTCCGTTATTCATTTCCGACTGACCGTTGATACGGACCCAACTTTCCCTATTTTGGGAATTAATTAAGATTAGATCAAGTCGAAATTCCTTACCTTTTGTGATTGCACATTCTACTGCTTCTTGAAATTGCTGTCTATGACTTCCCTCTTTGAAAAAACTAACGGTTCCGTTTAGCGTAGGAAGAAATTCAGGACCCACGTCAAAAATTCCTCGGGCAAGTTCCGACCAAGTGGCATTTCCATTTTCTATATTGATTTCCCAAGCACCCAATTTTGCGAGCCTGCTCGTGTCCTCAAATAATTTCTTTGTTTCGGTCAACATATGTTGGGTAGCCAGTATATCGGTGACATCCACACCGTTCACCAAGACATAGGGTTTATTTGCCGTAGGTTGAGATAGGCAAAAATGAAGCTGAAAGTCCCTAAATTCTCCGGATTTATCAAAAAGCTTAAGTATACCCGAAAAGGAGCCTTGCCGCATAAGCTCTACCTGAAAATTACCTATTTTATCTGGCTCACAAGCTAGAAATTCCGCAAAATTCTTTCCAATGATATCTTCCTTGCCATATCCAAGTAATCTTGCTCCTGGTGTATTGATGCTGATAATTTGTCCGTCAAGCTCATAGGTGCATAAAAGACCTCTTCCGTTTTCAAAAAAATGGCTGAATTCCTTTTCTCTGTTTTGTACAAGAATTTCCTTCTCTTTACGAAAATTAATATCTTTGATAACGCAGAGAATGGTATCCGTCTCGTTACTAATACATTCAAAACTGATCTCATACCAACGGAAATATCCCCCAATTTCCAGACAATATTCTCTCGTTACCCTCCGGATATTTTGACATGCCTGATTTATCTGTTGGTTGATCAGAGGAAGTGATTCTTTGAGGAACGGCACATCATCAGGCCCCAATCCCTTGAATTTCTCGGGATCTATTAAAAGTGACTTGTTATTATCCGCATAAGACTCCTTTACTATTCGATTTTCATTGAGAATAAACACAACATCACCCACATGGTCTAATAGTTTTTGTATGTATTTGTTTATATCCTGAAATTGTGAGGTAAGCCGCTCCAGATGTTGTTTTTCCTTATGAAGGGTCAGTAAATTTTCTACCTCCTTGCTTAGTATTTCCAATGCTCTGATCTGGGATGAATTCAGCGAACGCGGCTGATAGTCAACTACGCAGATGGTGCCGAGAGCATGCCCTTCGGGATCCATAAGCGATTTGCCTGCGTAAAATCGCAGATTGGGATCGCTAGTCACCGCAGGAAAATTACAAAAACGAGGATCGAGAGCGGCATCTCCCACTTCCAATAGCTCCTCGCTGAGGATGGTATATTGACAAAATGTAATGTTACGGGGAGATTGCTCCGCGTCCGTACCATGGCGTGCTTTGAACCACTGCCTATCTTTATCCATCAGACTGATCAAGGCCACTGGCACTTCGCAGATTGTTGCTGCCAGCTCCGCCAGATTATCGAAAGATACTTCAGGCAAAGTGTCTAGGATTTTATAAGCCTCAAGGGCTTTCAACCGTGCGACTTCATTGGGTGGAAAAGGTATCGAACTGATGTGAGTCATAGTACTAAAAATGGAAACCCAATTGATGTTATGTTGGGGCAAAAATTAAAATATTCCCTAAGATTATCAATGATTTCAATCATTTATTTTGATAAAAATCAATAGCTGATTGTAAAAACAAATAAATTGTTTTAAGCGACAAAAAAATGTATATATATACCCGCAAAATTGAGACGGTAAATGATACTTCATTCGCCTGCTAGAATAGGTTGATTAATTAACCTAACAATCTAAATTGGTTTGCAGAGTATAGGAAAATTACAACAAATATGGAATTTATGAAAACCGTAAAAAATATTATTTTTGCTAATGCAAACCATTTTTTTTACTTTGCGGGTAAGAAAGAGCTCTGAAATTCGCGGATGTTTTTTGGACCTTCATTTTCACCTTACCTGTTTGGTTAATTGTCCTCCAAGAATCATTAAGATAGATCCATCAAAGGAAAACTGTTTTGTTATATTTAGATCCAATACCCCCTAGAAAATCACTCCCAATTGTTTGATTGTTTTTGCGTATTGGTAACCTTGAAAGTAGCCGGGATGAACTGACAGCAAAGATTCTTCGTTTCGGGAAAAATCCCCAAATTCAGTAATAGAAAAAACAATTCGGTTAAAATGCCAAATTTATAAAGGGAATATTTTATTTTACCCTACCTTTGTCCCAAATTTTCAATATTAAATAGGTAAGCAGATATGCTGATTGATCTTATTGCGGGAGCTCGTCCCAATTTTATGAAAATTTCCCCGATCATCGACGCCATACAAGGTGCGGCAGCGGCAGGAAAGGACGTTCGGTTTCGTCTTATACACACAGGACAGCATTACGACAAAAACATGTCCGATAGTTTTTTTGACCAGCTCGGCATCCCCCAACCCGACGTCAACCTGGGGGCGGGTGGAGGTTCGCAAGCCGAGCAGACGGCCGCCATAATGATTGGCTATGAAAAGTTACTATTCGATCAGGGAAAACCTGCTCTTTGTCTGGTGGTCGGAGATGTGACCTCCACCATGGCTTGTGCTATCACCGCCCAGAAGCTACAGGTAAAGGTAGCTCATGTCGAAGCAGGAATTCGCTCGGGTGACTGGAGTATGCCTGAGGAAATCAACCGCTTGGTGACCGACAGCATTACAAATTATTTCTTCACAACATCGACTGTGGCAAACGAAAATCTCCGGAAGTCAGGAATCGGTGAGGAACAGATATTTTTTGTAGGAAACACTATGATCGACACGTTGATAAAGCATCGGCCCCGTTTTCAGAAACCTGAGGTTTGGGATAAGATTGGTCTTCGTGACAAGGAATACCTCGTAATGACTCTTCACCGACCAGGCAATGTAGACCAAGAGGAAAAGCTCAAATCCCTGATTCAAGAAATAATCGACCACACGCAGGGATTGCCGCTGGTGTTCCCCGTACATCCCCGAACCAAAATTATGCTGCGGACCGCCGGTATTTCACATGAACGCCTTCATATGATTGACCCCTTGGGATACCTGGAGTTCAATTACTTGGTCGAAAGGGCAAAAGCAGTGATTACTGATTCGGGAGGCATCACAGAGGAAACTACGGTAATAGGCGTCCCATGCATGACTCTCCGGGACAATACAGAACGTCCCGAAACCATCACCCAAGGAACTAATGAACTGCTGGGTACCGATCCTAAAGCTATAGCTCCCTCCATGAAAACGCTTTTTGGCGGAAAGTGGAAGACCGGCCAAATACCTGAAAAATGGGATGGCAAAACAGCCAATCGAATTGTTGCCAAACTTTTGGAAATTTTATAAATCAATCAACTAACAAACATTATTTCATCTCTATGAATGCTTTATTAACACCCCTTAACCAATCCAAGATAGCCGTAGTAGGATTGGGATATGTCGGACTGCCGCTTGCTGTGGAATTTGCCAAAAAGTATGCCGTAATTGGGTTTGACATCAACGCTAGACGTATCAGCGAACTCCAGCAGTGTAAAGACACCACACAGGAAGTTTCCAATGAACACTTAAAGGCTGTTCTTTTAAAGGACCACAGTCCGCAAATAGGCCTCTTTTCGACAGACAAAACTGCAGGTCTTGAGTCGGCCAATATTTTCGTAGTAACTGTGCCCACCCCGACAGACAGGTATAATCGTCCTGTACTTACGCCCATGCTCAAAGCATCGGAGACGGTAGGGAGAGTGCTAAAGAGGGGAGATGTGGTCATTTATGAATCCACTGTTTATCCTGGGGTAACGGAAGATGAATGCGTGCCTGTGTTGGAGAATATTTCTGGACTTACCTACAATAAGGATTTCTATGTGGGCTATTCTCCGGAACGAATTAATCCGGGTGATAAAGAGCATACTGTTTCGAAAATACTAAAAGTAACCTCCGGAAGTACTCCGGAAGTCGCGGAATACGTGGATGAACTTTACAAAAGTGTTATTACAGCAGGCACATATAAAGCAACCTCCATCAAAGTAGCTGAAGCAGCTAAGGTTATCGAAAACTCACAAAGGGATATAAACATTGCTTTTGTCAATGAATTGTCCAAAATATTTAACTTGATGGGCATTGATACCCAAGAGGTATTGACCGCAGCGGGTACTAAGTGGAATTTTTTACCTTTCCGGCCTGGACTTGTAGGTGGTCACTGTATCGGCGTAGATCCCTATTATCTGGCCCAGAAAGCACAGGAAGTAGGCTATCATCCCGAAATTATCCTAGCTGGACGTAGGTTAAACGACAGCATGGGTAAGCACGTGGCGACTGAGGTCATCAAATTAATGATGCGGAAGGACCTCAAGGTGATAGATGCCAGGGTTTTGATTCTCGGATTTACGTTTAAAGAAGACTGTCCGGATGTCCGGAATACCCGTGTGATAGATATTTATAAGGAACTGAGATCCTTTGATATGGAAGTGGATGTATATGATCCCTGGGCCAGCAAAGAGGAGGTTTTCCATGAGTACGAGATAGAGATTATCGATGGACAAACCGCTCCAGATCTCACTGCCTATTCCGCCATCATACTCGCGGTAGCTCATCGCGAGTTTAAAGCGTTGGACATCTGTAAATCAGATCAACAGGTAGTATTTGATGTGAAGTCTGTGTTGGAAAAAGATTTGGTTGATGCCCGATTATAGGTTTTATGCTCGGACAGTAGTGGAATAAAGTAGTGGCCTAAATCTTTAATGGTTACACGTAAAATTTGGATGTTCTGTAGAATTTGTTATTAAGACTATTGATATACGGAGCTTTCTAACTTATATCCATTCCGTTGAAGGGGTTGAAATGTCGTCGTGATATGGAAGCCCCTACAGTCCGGCACTCAGTTTTGCTCCCATATTTTCCATTTATCGCGCTGTACGCATGGGCATGGCGGAGTGTACGCCGAAGCTGCGTTCCTCATAGCTGCATGCACCACACCGCGGTCACCACTCCCTCCGATAAGGATGGGTTTGCTGTGTACCCGATCGTCATAGAGCCGCTCTAAGGAGACAGAGAAGTTGTCCATATCCAAGTGTACGATGTTTCTCTTATATCCCATTGCTGAGCTACTCATAAAAGGTAAAATGTCTGAATAATAATTGAAATGTTTATTTAGTTAACATTTTTACGCCAATAATATAATCATAATAAACTATCTTTGCCCCCGAGTCACCCGCTTAAATTTTTATGATGTATATTCATTCAAATATTAAATTTCTGCGTAAAAAGAAAGGAGTGACGCAGGCGATCATGGCGGAGGCGGTCCGAATCACCCGGTCTAAGCTTGCTGGCTATGAGCTCAACGTAAATCCACCCCTGGATGTAGTGGTGCGTCTCTCGGAATATCTGGAAGTTTCAGTTGACCTGCTGCTGAAGGAGGATCTCAACGTCTATGCTGAGCACAGAATCAGGGAGATATTGGAAACGAACCGCTTTTTCAGGGGAAAAGATTTACGCATTTTGGCGACTACTGTAGATGCGGACGGCAAGGAGTTTATCGAAGTAGTTTCCCAACGGGCCAAAGCCAGCTATTTGGCAGGATTTGCAGATCCGGATTTTATTGGAGAATTGCCCCGGTTTTCATTGCCGTTTTTGTCAGAAGACAAAAAATACCGTGTCTTTCAGGTGGATGGAGATAGCATGGATCCCATCCCAGATGGCGCTTGGATCATCTGCGAATATGTGGATGATTGGACAGTAATTAAGGATGGTGAAAAGTATGTGGTCGTCACGGCACAAGATGGAGTGACCTTCAAGTTGGCATATATGCTGCAGGGAGAGGGGAACAGGCTTCTGCTCTGTTCGACTAATCCTGCATATAAGCCGTTTAGTGTAGAAATGGAATCTATCAAAGAAGTCTGGAGATACCGGATGATGATGGTTTAAACCTTGGTTTTTACTTCTAAGTTGTAAGACATATGAAATCGAGCATGACGAAAGGGTCATATATAAAGATGATTGTCAAACATGCGAGATTCCATCTGACCACTGGAAAAAAATTATAAACAGATGAAAGAGACTATGGTAATTGCTTCTCCGTTGGGAAATATTCGGCTACATGCTGAGGATGGTTACCTGCTGTCTTTGCAATTTACAGAAGATCCCGAGGATCTGGGTACAATGGATGTTTTTCTACTGGAGGTAAAGTCGCAGTTGGATGCGTATTTTCAGGGAGATCTCAAAATATTTAATATTCCCGTTGCCCTAGGGGGGACGGAGTTTCAGCAAAAGGTGTGGATGGAAGTGAATAAAATTCCCTACGGAAAAACCGCCTCCTACCAGCAGATAGCAAAACGGCTAGATTCTCCTAAAGCGGTACGTGCTGTAGGAGGAGCAAATGGATTGAATCCCATTTTAGTAGTTATTCCCTGCCACCGCATCATTTCCCAGACAGGTGAGCTCAACGGATATGCCGGTGGGCTATGGCGTAAACTCAAGCTACTTCAACTTGAATCCCGAGACCAACCAGGGAACCCGTATAGTCTCGGTTTTTGATTTTCGGCAAAGAAGTCAGAGCGGGTAATTCAGGAAGGTTTTTCAAGTGTATTGTGCCCTTCATTTACATCGAAACATAAAATTCCCCCTAACATCGGCGAAATTCTTTGTTGGATGGGGTTATATTTGAATATCTGAAACGTATATTGTATGAATTCATTTGCATATCTACTTGTTCGGCTTACTATTGGCATGAGTATGTTCGGTCACGGATTAGTCCGGATACCCAAGTTAACAGATTTTAGCGAAGGGATGGTAGCCAACTTCGAAGGATCACTGTTGCCTGTTTTGCTGGTGCGGCCATTTAGCTATGCCCTGCCTTTTCTGGAATTTATTATTGGACTCTTCCTGTTTATGGGTTTTAAGACCGTGTTCTTTGCCCGGGCAGGAGGGATGCTGATGGTACTACTGATATTCGGCACTTCAATAATCGAAAACTGGAGCGCACTACCCTCTCAAATGATCCACGCTTCTTTTTTCATTGTGCTTCTTCAATTTATAGCATCCAATAACTATATAGCATTGGACGCCTACTTAAAAAAATAAATTCTTCATTCCAAATTTAATCTTTATGAGAATAAACAGCAGTGAACTTAGAGAAAAAATCCCTCAAATAACTGATCCCCGTTTATTGGAATTGATGGCAGAGGAAGGCAATCTGTTAACTTTTGAGAAAGGTGCTACGATCCAGGATCCGGGGCAATTTATAAAAATGGTTCCTATTGTACTGTCAGGTTCTATCAAGATTCTACGGATGGATGAGGATGGTAGGGAATTGTTTCTTTACCACTTGGAGCCAGGAGAGACCTGTGCACTTTCCCTTACTTGCTGCAGTGCCCAAAAACCCAGTGAAATAAGGGCGGTGGCCGAGGAGAGAACAACCCTTTTAGGCATACCCCTGCAGCGGCATGAACAATGGTCAGATGAATTTAAGCAATGGAAGGATTTTGTCTCCAGTACCTATCAATACCGTTTCCAAGAGTTGCTTTCTACGTTGGACGCAGTTGCCTTCAAGCGGATGGACGAACGGCTGATGCGCTATATAGTGACTAAAATGAAGCAACTAAAGGCAAACGAACTGCATACCACCCATCAGGAAATAGCCAACGAACTGGGGACATCAAGGGAGGTTATTTCGAGGCTCTTGAAGCAGTTGGAGAAAAAAAAATGGATTGAGCTGGGAAGGAACATTATCTATGTTCGGGATGATTTTGAAGAATTGGTCGGAAAATAATCACCGATTTCACAGTGACTGGAGGGGTGTTGAACCTTTGGAAAAAAATTTCTGGAAAGGGAGATTCCCAATGAAAATAATACAATCCTACTCAAACTTTCCATTTATCCCCAGCTTTTTCTAATTTTGCACCATGCTTTCAATAAACAACCTCTCCTATTTCATAGGAGGAAGGGCATTGTATGAAAATGCCTCCTTACATATCAAACCAAAAGACAAAATAGGCTTGGTGGGACTCAACGGTACCGGAAAGTCCACCTTGCTCCGAATTATAAACGGAGATATTCTTCCCAGCAGTGGGGACATCCAAAAAGCCAAGGATTGCACTATCGGATTTCTGAACCAGGATCTACTTTCGTATTTGTCAGAAGACAGCATTTTGGATGTAGCCTTGGAAGCTTTTAAGGAAACCCTTAATCTACAAAAGGAAATAGATAAGGTTCTCCTAAAGATGGAGACTGACCATTCCGATGCCATCATGGAGAAATTAGCCACTTTGCAGGACAAGTTCGAAGCCAACGAAGGTTATACCATCAAGGCCAAAGCAGAAGAAGTGCTCGAAGGCATAGGATTTCAGACAGCTGATCTAAACAGACCGTTGAAGACTTTCTCCGGGGGTTGGCGTATGCGGGTCATGCTTGCCAAGCTGCTGCTTGAAAAGCCCTCCCTGCTGATGCTTGATGAACCTACCAACCATCTTGACCTTCCGTCTATTCAGTGGGTAGAGAATTACTTGAAAAATTATGAGGGGTCTGTTATCGTCGTTTCACATGATCAGACCTTTCTCAACAATGCTACCGAAGTCACCGTGGAGGTTTCCCGACAGACACTAACCAGCTATCCCGGAAATTACGATTATTATAAGAAGGAAAAGACCGCCAGGGAAGAAATCCAGCAGAATGCCTTCGAGAACCAGCAGCAGATGATCAAGCAGACGGAGAAGTTTATTGATCGGTTTCGGGCCAAAGCCACAAAGTCCAATCAGGTCCAATCCCGGATCAAAGCCTTGGATCGGATGGATAAGATCTCAGAAGTCGTCAGTGATGATGTTTCCGTCAATTTCAAATTCAAATTTTCCCAAAAATCGGGCAGAGACGTTGTAGTTTTGGACAAAATATCCAAATCCTTTGGAGACATAAAGATTCTGGACCTGGCCCATGCGCGGATAGAGCGGGGAGATAAAATTGCCCTGATTGGAGCCAACGGAAAGGGGAAATCTACTGTTCTTCGTATTATTAACGGATCTGAGAGCTTCACCGGGCATAGGGAAGAAGGCTACAATGTGATCAAATCGTTCTTTGCCCAACATCAGCTGGAAGCGCTGGACCTCAACAACGAGATCCTGCAGGAAATGGTACAGGCTGGTAGCAGTAAAAGCGAAACCGAACTCCGAGGTGTACTAGGCTGCTTTCTCTTTTCGAATGACGATGTTTTTAAAAAGATAAAGGTACTTTCCGGTGGTGAAAAATCCAGGGTCGCCTTGGCTAAGACGCTGATCTCAGAAGCGAACTTTCTGTTGTTGGATGAACCTACCAACCACTTGGATATGCAATCAGTCAATATCCTAATCCAAGCATTGCAACAATACGAAGGAACTTTCGTCACCGTGTCCCACGACAGGCATTTTATCAAAGGTGTTGCCAACAAAATTTGGTATATAGAAGACCATCAAATTAAGGAATACCCCGGGACCTACGATGAATATATCTACTGGGAATCACAGCAAAAACAGAAAGAACAGGTAGTCGTTCCCGTGAAAAAGGAAAAGAAGCCTGTCCCAGTAAGTGTATCCGTTGAAGAACAAAACCGGGTGAAGAAGGAATTGAAATTGAAGGAAAAGGAGCTTGCGGCACTCGAAGAGCAGATCATGGAGACAGAAGAAGAAAAGCAACGGCTTGAGGTATTGATGGCAGACCCTAAGGTATTTGAAGATCTTCCTGAGCTCGAAAAGTTAAACAATCGGTATCAGACAGCGGTGACTAAAGAAGCCTCTTTGAATGGGGCTTGGGAAGAGCTTGCTGAGGAAATTGAGGAATTGCAGGGTTCATTGGCAGTCAAGTAGCAAATCCGCAAACATGAAGTGGCAGGGTGTTTGATTATAACAGGAATTATGGGATTAAATGTACGTTTGATTTTTCTGGTAATAGTGTCAGTCATGTTGGCACAGGGACCATCTTTTGCGCAGAAATCCTTTGAAGACCAAGTCTTTGACGAAAATATTCAGGCAGTAAGGCTGTACCCAGGCGGAGCGGATTTTTCCACCCAGACTAATCCACCAGTTATATCCATGAGTGGAGCGGCGTCCTTAGTCCTGCATTTTGATGACATTGCATACGAAGCAGAAATGTTTTCGGCAAAAATCATTCACTGCAACGTGGACTGGACGCCTTCAAGACTTCGGGATGCTGATTTTTTGCAACAATACAACGAATTTAATGTCAATCAGTACGAATACGCCATTAATACCCGTGTACCCTATATCCATTATACCTTTGCCATACCCCCAGTCACCAAATCCGGCAATTACATTATCCAAGTATATAGGGGGAGAGATGAATCCCAAACGGTATTTACGAAAAAATTTATGGTGTTCCAAAACCAGGTTACCCTGGGAGCTGCCGTAGTGCCGCCCAGTCGGACTCAGGACAGAAGGGATTCCCAGCAGATCAATGTTAACGTAAATTATAATAACAGGGAACTGTTTGATCCCCTGAACGCAACCAAAATCGTAATCCGCCAAAACCAACGTGATGACCTGGCTATCGTAGGCCTTAAGCCCACAGCAATTCGGGAGGATAGGAAAGAAATTCAATACCAGCTGTTCGACGGCACCAATACGTTTAGTGCGGGCAATGAATTTCGCTTCGTGGATATACGCTTTGTGCGGACTGTGGGTAGAAATGTGACCGCAGTTAGGATGGAAGAAGATGTGGTATTTGCTGAGGCAGGTATAGATGCATCCCGACAGGGACAAGGTTATCTAGAATACTTGGATTTGAATGGACAGTTTATGATTATGAACGCCGAGCGGCAAAATCACGAACTCGAAAGTGAATATATATTATTGACTCTAAACCTAAAATCTCCACCCCTTCCAGAACCGCCCTATGTCCTTGGTGCTCTTACCAACTGGGGAAAACTTCCGGAGGCCAAGATGGTCTATGACCAAAAGAAGGGCATGTACCAGTCTACTTTGTTTTTGAAGCAGGGCTGGTACGATTATCAATATGGGCTCAAGACTTCTGATGGTTGGGATACCGAGGCATTAGAGGGATCCCACTTTCAGACAGAAAACGAGTACGAGGTTTTTTTCTACTACCGCGAGATGGGTTCTAGATATGATGAGCTTATTGGCTATTCGATTTTAAACCCGAATAAGAGGAGGTTTTGATAGTTGATGCTTATCTGGGACAAAATCAATGGTGTCTACCGAAGATTTTGTTTCCCGCAGATGGCGCAGATTGCCGCAGAATGGGAACGGCCAAAATTTATTGACTATGGGATTTCTTCAACTGGGTATTTTTAACAAATGCTTGTTTATTGGAATAATTTTAACTCATATCCAATTGTGAAGCTTAAATATAGTCCGTCATATGTGTGACGGTTTTCTGTAAACGTTTGGCCTTCGTAAATAATCTCATGAAAATTTCTGGTAGCGAGGGGTTCACCGGTATTGATCCCCCACATTGCATCTATGGAAAGTCTGCTTCTGGGGTTCATCCTATAGAAAAAACCAATCTCAGGTCTCAAAAACACGTTAAATTTTTTATTGGTATGCGCTTCACCATAAACAAAGATATCCCTGACAGGTTGCTTGTCTCCAACTCTAATTATGCTTCTAAATTCATCGCCAGAATAGTTATACCTGTTAAACCTGATATAACTTAGAGGTAAGGAAAGTGAGGTTTGAAATCCGATTTTACCATTGGAAAAATTAAAATCTTTCCTAGCTGTTGGCCCAATTGACCAGAATGCAAGTGTTGGACCGTTGCCTTTGGCTACCATTCGTTCAGGTTGTAAAATATTAAGCTCCGCAGTAGATCGATTGTAGCCGATATCAATTCCGATATAGAAATCATCAACGATTTCCTGTCGGCTAAAAAGGTTAAAAGTCCACATTGCGGAACTTCTTGATTGAAAAGTTGAGAGAGAGCCGGAATTTTCCCAATCAGCAATAAATCCACCCACCCTAGCACCAAAATAAATATTTTGACACAGAGCCTCAGTTGCTGAAGTCAGGAGTAGAAAAAACACGAAAACAATTCCTCTCATCTGTATTTGAATAATTTAATTAACGAAGAATTAAAATAATTTATTTTTATACGCCAAGCAGGCTAATAAATCTTCACGGGTGAGCATCGGGAAATGTGCCAAAATCTCCTCCATACTATCCCCGGCTGTCCAGAACGCTGGTCAGGATGAATGGTGAGGTATTTCTGATATTCTATCATAAGTATGGTTAATTTTTTTGAAACTAATAGTAGTATCTAAAGATAAGAACCAATTATGATTGAGAAAAATTTAGCTATTTTGAATTCAGATTTTACCACCTTACTTTGCAGTCCAGCCGCCGTCGACTGTGAGCATGGAGCCTACCATGTAGCTGGAGGCTTCGCTGGCGAGGAAAATGGCCGCACCCTGGATTTCCCGTAGTTCTCCCCATCTTGCCAATGCCGTGGCACCAACAATAAAGTTCTTGACCTCCTCGGTATCGGCTACCGGAATATTCATTTCTGTGAGAAAGGGTCCGGGACAGATTGCATTGACATTGATATTAAAGGGAGCCAATTCCAAGCCTAAGGCCCGGGTCATTTGCACTATTGCACCCTTGCTGGAAGTATAGGGCGTTCTGTTGGCTAAACCAACCAACCCCAAGGTACTCGCTAGGTTGATGATGCTTCCCCGTTTCTGTTCTTTCATATGGGGGATAACGGCCTTGCAACAAAGCCAAGTTCCAGTGACGTTGACCTGCATGACCTCGTTGAACTGATCCAGACTGAGTTCTTCGATGGGGCCCCGGATATTAATTCCGGCACTGTTGATTAGAATATCAATGCGGCCAAACGCAGCTACGACTTTATCCACCATCCCATTAACTTGGTCTTCTTTGGTGATGTCCGTTGCATAGGACATTGCTTTCACCGGGTACGATTGAGCTAGGTAAGATGCGGCAGTTTTGCCCTCCTCTGCATTTCGGTTGACTAGGGCGATATTCGCTCCGGCAGAGGCAAGTCCTTCCGCCATAGCCAAACCCAGACCTTTTGAGCCCCCGGTAATGACGGCAGTCTTGCCGCTTAGGTCAAATTGTTTGATGCCAGGTAATTTTTGAGTCATTGGTTTAAGGTTAACGATTAAAATTAAGCGTACTTTCACTATAGGCCAAAGATTGGCGTACATTTTTTTCTTCCAACGCCAACAAACTTTCCATATCCATCTGACGGGTTCTGGGAAGTGTCGTTTGATGGGTTTTTACCATTTCGAGTATATGTGCCATGGCACTGGCAGGAATCTGATCATGGAAGGTAGGCCAGTACGATGCCGTAAGGCAAGGAATAAGTAAAGGATCTCTAGTGATCATTTCCAAATTAAAGGTAATCGAAGGAAAGAATTTTTGACAAAGGCCTGCAATTTTACCCAAGTCTAAGATACCTTCACCCAAAGGTACTTCGGACATTAGAAAACCCTGCTCATGAGTCTCAACGGCCATATCCTTGATGTGCGTGGAATAGACGTAGGGCGCCAATACTTTGGCGGTATAAATTGGATCCTCTAAAAGGGCTATACTGTTCCCAAAGTCCAGGGTCACCCCGATCCATTCGGAATCCAGCTTATGCAGGATGGCAACCAATTCTTCTGAGCGCCAGTCTTTGTGGTTTTCTACGGCGAGTTTTATCCGGTACTTTTTCAAAACCGGTTCAGCAAGTTGTAAGGCAAGCAATCCTCTTTCCTGAAATTCCAGAAATTCTCTGTAACTATGCAAGGCTTCGTATCGTCGGGGACCAAGGCTTACACATCGTAAAACTTCGGCTCCTGCTTCTTTGGCCAGTTTGACTTCTTCTTCGAATAGGTCCATGTCAGCTTCGCTTTTCGGAAGCCCGATCGATCCCTCCAGATAGAGCCCTGACTTTTCCCGTTCATCACGGACTTTTTTGGCAAAATCCGATGCCCAACCCCGGACAGTAACCTGTATTCCCCCGGCTCCGATACTATGGCAGTGGTGCAGCAAATCAACCGCATCCCGGAACCCAGGATATTGATTACTTGCGGTCTTAGATTGCCAGCGTGCAGCATAGGAATGCACAACAATCCCCATTTTTTTTCCCGCTGCCCATGCCGGAAAGTTTGGAATATGAAGGCCTAGCGCTCCCAAACTGGCTAGGCGGATAAAATTTCTTCGATTAAATTTATTGGGGTTCTGCATTATTGGGATTTCTCTTGTTCGGATTGGATATAGGTTTTAAGTTCCTCAGCACCCCAGGGTATAACCCGTCCTTGGGTGACGTTGCGGGTGGTGGCGATAAACCTCCTATCTATTGCTCCGGCATTATTTCCCCATTCATTTCGGATATAGGTCAAAATCGCCGAAAGTGTTCCGTCATCCAAACTCGTATGTGCCGGCATTACGGGTAATATATCGGGAGTATCATAGGTCTTGCCTTTAACTTCGAGTGGACCTTCCATGCCGTGCAATACGATCAGCGAAAGTTGTTTTTGGTCTCCCGTCACCCATTCGGAACCTGCCAAAGGAGGTCCCATGCGATTAACCCCTTCCCCAGCATTTCCGTGACAACCAGAGCAGGTACTTAGGTAATGTTGACGGCCTAGAGCGAAAAGTTTTTGTTCCACTGCGGTCAATTTGACAGATTGAGCCAGTAGTTCCTTCTTTTTTTCGTTTCCTGGCCATGTAAAAAGATTTGCCAAAGCGGTATATTGATGGGGAGAGAGACTATTGCTACCTACTGTTTTTGTTATTTCTGGTGCCTGTGTGAGAGGGATGGGTTCCAGCCTATTCCCACCTCCAATGGTCAAGGCAGTTAAAATTGGCTTATATTTCCAGTTTTGGGCAGGTGGATGTTGCTCCAAAAACACTAACAATTGCTCTACCTCTTTGCTGTCGCCTTTGGTGATGATTGCTCCAGTGAGCATTTCCAAAACAACTTCTTTTTCCGGATTGGAGGCGTCCCATTCAGGGTGGCGAAGTAGAAATTGTAAAAAGGCAAACTGCTGGTCTTCCAATCCGCTAAGAACAGCGTCACGAATGAGGGGAGAGTCACCGTGCAGCGTAATTATTTTACCCAAAATATCTAAAGAAGAGATAGGCAAAAGTATTGGGGCACTTAACGCGAGCTGAAGAACAAAGGGATTCAGACTACTGAGCGAAGTCTTAGTTATTCTTGAGAGAATAATGGGTTCGAGTTCTAGATTTTTTTGGGCAGAGGGTTCCAACAACCGTAATGCGGTAGCGGAGACATACGGGTCAGGATATAAAAGCAAGTTGGTTAATCTACCTGGCTCTAATCCGCCGAGTGCTTCCAAGGTCCACAATGCATGAATTTTTCCCCAATTCCCTTCCTTTTTGTGGATTGCCTTCCAAAGCATGGGAATGCTTTGGGGATCATTCCGCTCCACAAGCAGCCGTTGGGCGATGTCCCGATGCCATCCGTTTATATGGAAAAGGGTGTTAACTAATTCATCTAAGGCATATGTAGCTAGCTTGGGAATAAGCTGGGGTTCCAATCCTTCCGGTACAATACGCCAGATCCTCCCCCGGTTGACTGGAAGGAGCAGGTTGCGGCTGAGTGTTTGCTCCCGTAGGTAAGGGGTGATATAAGCCCCATGCTGTACCAATCCGCGGTACATGTCTGCAATATACAGTGCTCCATCCGGGCCGGAAGCCAGATTGACCGGGCGAAAACGTTCATCGGTGGAGGCTAAAAACTCCCTGCCGGGGTTTGGGTCTTCGGCGAGTAAGACAATGCCATCTTCAGTTACCACATTTCGTTTTATTAGGTTCCCCGAAGGCTCACATACAAAGACATTGCCATAATAGCTTTCAGGAAGGGCTGTGCCCCTGTAATAGAAAGGAGCACAAGCTGCTGTAAATTCCTGTAGCCTGCCCTCTTCATCCAGAATACCCGGTATATAGCCACGGTTAATGGCAGGGTTGGGGCGGATAGGATAGATGCGGCGGTCAACGGAAAGGCCATGGTCTATGCCTGTGGTAGGAGTGTGATAAGGATTTTGGCTTAGGTAGTTGGGTGGAACCAAATCAGCATGTAGTTGGGACCAGTTGTAGTTGTATACTAGGCGGCCGAAATTGTCTTGGCTGATTCCCCATTGGCCACGTAGTTCGGTGGTATCGCGGATCCACTCCGGATCTACCCTCTTGTATCTAAAACGTGACCTAGAATTGTAGTGCCAATTATCCATTCCACGAAGCAGCCCGTTGGCGGAATGTTCGGGGAGGTGGTTTCCTGCATAGTCCGGATCTACCATGACTTTCGTGTCCGCCTTGCCGTCTCCATCCAGGTCTTTGGTCCACCAAAGTGCCATGTTTTCCACAACCAATGCTCCATCACCTACAACAGCAAGTGCCCGGGGCATGATCAGACTGTCCAGGTAGATGGTACTGATATCCATTGTCCCATCTCCATCCGTGTCTTCCAGAATATTGATACGGCCAACGGGTTCGCTTTCTCCCAATCCCTCAATATCCGGCATAAACCCACGCATCTCAACTACCCATAGCCGGCCGAATTCATCAAATTGAATGAATACCGGATCTTGGACCAGCGGTTCTGAAGCAACCAACTGTATGGCTAGACCAGGTTCGAGTTGGAAAGTCTTTAATTCATCTTGAGGAGTTTTTGCGGGAGATGGCCCTAGATCGGGCTGGTTTATGGTGGAAAAAAGCACCAACAGTGCCCCAAGCAGGGCAATACCAACCAACGCTATAAAAAGGTAATTCCGCAAGGTATATTGGGTTGATTATCAATGTTTCTAAAAGTAAGGTTTATTTGATAAAAATAAAATCCGTTGGTAAGAAATTTTGATATTGATGGATACTCGATATTAATGGATATTAGTAGAAACATGCAGGCAGGTATGGCCTATCGGCTGAAATATGGTTAAAATATTATAGAAACCGGAGCGAAGGGGAGAACCCGTGTGATTGATATTTATTCTGGATATTTAGAAATAAAAATATGGTGGAAATATAGCCTACGGTTGAAATATTAAAATTTGATATTTATTGATACTGGATATTTGTTGATATTGGGAGGATTGAAATATGGTGGAAATAAAGTAGAAATATAGTAGAAATATGGCCTACGGCCGAAATATGGTTGAAATATAATAGTATTCGGAACGAAGGGGAGACGTTGTAGAGAAGTGGTTGCAGGATATTGCCTAATCCGTACTATTCCCTACAAAGTAAAATTGAACACGGAAATTGCGGATGACACGCCTGCCTAAAGGCGGTAGGCAGGGATAATGCGGATTTTTCTGAGTGGTGTCCTAATTTTCAACTTCAATTAAAACAATCTGCGTATATCCGTCCAATCCGTTTAATCAGCGTTCAATTCACTTCATGGTAAAATAGAACACGGATGACACGGATTTTTTTGGTTGAATTAAAAGTTGGATGTCATTAAAATTGTTCTGAGGGAGTCCATACAATAATTTTGAAGGTTGAAATTTTTTAATTAGACTGTTAACACATTTATGCTATTTTTAGGATTCAATAAAACGATAAAGTCGATAATTAGGAGTTTGATAGGATTGTTGATGTTGGTGATTTCTACTGCATCAGGGAAAACGTATTATGCAGATAGTACCAATATAAGATCTGAAATCAGTCAGTATGGGATTACTTGGACATTTGACCGCCCGGTATAGACCGGCGGATGCGGGAGGATGACCCTTACATAAGTAAACGTGGTAATTTTCCCCGGCCCAAGGGTGAGGGAGATACCTTTGACCCTTTCGTGACGGAGATGTGGAAGGGCCATAGAGCAACCGCTCCCTAGCAGGAAATTTATGGGGTGAGAAGAAAGTTTGTTTGGGTAGGGCAAAAGGGTACTTGGGAGGAGTAGTAGGTTTGTTTAAAAACCACCCCCCAACCCCCTCCTAAAACAGGAAGGAGAGGACAAAATCTATACATTTGTAGATGGATATCGTACCAACGGAAGGATAGATCCACATACAGACTACGATGCACTTACGCTTGACTGCATCGGGAATAAATGGCTAGGCATGTGAATTGATGAAGATGCTTTTGTAGTATTTACGGAGTTCGAAATTCCCAAAAGCCATACCCCGTAACCGCTACGCTCTTCGGGTCGATTCCACCCGACTCCAATATTTCTATCATATTTCGGCCGTAGGCCATATATCTACTATACCCTGAACCGCGAGGGTCTCCGCTACGCTCCGATTTCAACTTTATTTTGACCTATTTAATTTCCATGAATATCTAGTATTAATCAATCCTCCTAACCCTTATATTCCTAAAATACACCTGATCCCCGTGGTCGGTGAGTAGAATATGGCCGGATTCCAGTTCGCCGTAATTGGTGTCGTGTTTGAACTTTGTGGCTGCTTTTCGTTTTTTGTAATCCTTGCTTCCGCGGGTGTAGCTGACGAGTTTTACGCCGTTCAGCCAGTGTTCCACCTTTTTTCCTTTGGCCACTATCCTGCCGGAATTCCACTCGCCCTGGGGGTGTAGCGTTTTGTTTTTTGGGGGATAAAGCAGGTAGGCGGCACCGGTGGAGCTCAGTCCGTTGGGGTCTTTTTTGATTTCGGGATGGTTGTAGTCATCGATGATTTGGTATTCGGGACCGTTGATCATAGAAGCACCTGTTTCTTCATTTACCAGCGTGCCGACAAAATATTTGATCCCACTGTTGGCGTTTTCGGTGAGGTTAAACTCAAATTCCAACTCAAAATCCCCATAGGTGTCTTTGGTAATGATGTCTCCGCCTTTGCCGTCGAGGTACAGTACGCCGTCAGCATATTTCCAGGCATGGGCGGGGAAGGCAGGGTCTGTTTTTCCGCGCCACTTGTCCATACTGGTTCCGTCAAAAAGGACTTCCCAATCTGTCTGGGCATGAATGGGCTGGTTTACGACTAATAGGGTAACCAAAATGGCTGTAAAAGCACTGAATTTTTTAGGGGTATTCATGGTTCGCTGTTTTATACTAACTATACTGTAAATCAAATAGATGGGGCTAATCTGGACTATTCCTAATACCAAGGGAACCTGCCAGTTCATCGAAGCTTGACAGGATGTGTGCCTCTATACCTTTTTCCCAAGCACTGGGGAGGCCATAGACCATTTGGGAAGAATATCCTTCGTAGCCTCCCTCTTCCAGAATTAATTCAGAAGGGATGTATCCCATGACGTCATTGCTGTACGCCATTACAAATATATCTTCCCCATATTTTTCCTTGAGTGCGATGGTGTATGCGATGGTTACTTCACCGCCCATATTGAATAATGTTTGCCCTCCCAGTTGCCAGATTTGAAGGGGGTAGGGGTAGTTTTCCAAAAAGGCTTTGCCCTCGGTAGATTCCTTTAGCATGCGGTTGGCCCAGCGTTGCATGTATCCATTTTGTTTATTGGCCATTTTGACAAGTTCATTCGAACTGGGTGCTGGCGTCAGGGCAAGGTCAATTTCCCGGTAGGCGGTTTTGACTTGGGCGGGTAGTGGTGTCATTTTTTCAGCCAAAACCCGCTCTACGGACGCCGCGAGGCTTTTTCCATATTGGACTGCAAGAGGCAGGGTCCTTCGGGGCATTGGATTCTGATCACCAGAAGCACCCTGGAAAAACATGGCGACAGTGCCCGGGAATGTTTTTTCCAATTCGATCTGGGCAAAACCCGGATAATCACCCGACCATGCATAATGGTCCAAAACGGTTGGGTGGCATGCATAACCAAAAACCACCGCCACAAGGTCCCCGCTTTCGCTCTCCACCTTGATAACAGGCACTGCGTAATCGTTAGGTCCGGCTAGGTCTTTGACTTTGGTGATTTGCGCTTCAGGATTGTTGCGGCGGTTAACTTGAAAGCGGGAAACCCCGTTAGCAGATGCAAGCCTAACTGATGTTTTTTCGGCCATGGCGGCAGCTACCAGTTCCACCATCTTTACCTCCAGCCATTGGCTGTAGTCGTTTATCAAGGTCCGTTGGGGTTGATCCAGCGGATAAATGTCATAAAGCGCCTCTGCCAGCACGGGGCCGGAGTGGGTATGTGAACCGTTGAGTATGATCTGGCTTTTTTCCAACCCAAATTTTTGCTGCAGGTGGGTTCGGATGCGGTCCGACATCTTCTTGGGAAATCCAAGTATATCTGCCGTAACTAACACGACTTGGTTTTTCTCCTGATCCTCCAATACAAGCACCTTGGCATACAGGTCGTGGTAGGTTTCCGTTGCCTCATGGGTGCGTGCGGCATAGCCTGCCATCCACATGGGTTTTTCGGGGGTAATAATTCCTTTGCTTACCCCTGCTTGCCAGGTGTAGGAGGGATCCGACTGGCCAAAAACAGCCGGACAAAATAGCGGGATCAATAGAAGCACTATCAGTAGTATTTTCATAGAGGGTTGTAGTAAACTAATTTGAAACGTGTACACGGGTGTCATGGAAAATCTTATTTAAGTGCCCAATCTACTGCATTGGTGAGTAAATGGATAAACGGTGGGCTGCTGAAATCGGTGGGGAAACCCAGGGAGGTGTAGAAGATTTTGCTTTCGCCGATCTGCCGCGTAAATGCCACCGGTTCGGCGTGTGATGATGAGGTTCCATGCAAAAGGATTTTGGTGGTCTTGTCATCGGCCAAAGGGCTGACTAGGTAGATATTTCCCCGGCTTGTCCAAGATTGTTTGGGAATTCCTTTTAGGATAGGGTGGTTTTTGTTTTTTCTGTTAACGCTTACTGTGGTGGGGGAGGTTGCCGGACCGTAGCCTTGGTTTTCGTGGCCGAGGATTTGGGGCACAAATTCCCACCAAGCTTCGTGTCCTGTCTCTACCGTTTCCTCAGGCAGGGAAAAAGCATGGTTGGCGGTGCGGATACCGATCAAAGGTTTACCTTGGGCAAGGTGGTTTTTTATCAGTTCCAACTGGTCATGGGGCAGAGCTACCCGTCGGATAAATACCACCAAAAGGTCAGCATCGGCAATTTTCTCAACCTGGGGAAGTGTATAGCTTTCCCTAGGACCTTTGCCTAACAGGACGGAGGTTTGGTAGCCTTTTTCTTTTTCCAGCAGATTTGCAAATCCAGGGATGGTCCAAGTTGCCTCGTAGTTGTGTGGGTCTTCGCTGATCAAGAAGGTGATTTTCTTTTTAGCAGCTTGGCTTTTTTCCTGCGCAGTGGATGCCGTCCGATAATAGCTGACCTTACCATTTACTTCCAACTGATAGTCCCTATAGGTGGTATATCGTCCACTTAACCACAGCACCACTTCTTTTTCTCCATCTGCCAGGACGATGGGGCGAATATTGTCTGTAGTTGATTGATAGGTGATGGGAGCCCAAGTCCAAGCTTGGGAATTTGAAGACTTTTCGCCCCGGAAGATTTCATACCTTCGCTGCCCGTCAACCTCTAGCGGTTTACCGGTAGCCGGATCTACATCGGCGGAGAGGTAGACCACTTGTGAATTGGAGGGATGTAGGCTGATTAGTCCCGTATATTCATTTTCTCCCGGATACAGACGGCTTCCGGCAAAGGCAATCTCCTGTTGGGACCAGTTCGTTCCGTCCCAAGTGGCGTAGTGATAGCGGTGGTCAAATCCTCCCAAGGAAGTATTGCGGGTTTCGCCTCGTGTAATTGGATCCTTGGTGACTGAAAAGACAATATACGGACGGCCTTGGGGATCCAACTTAATATCGCTAGTCCATGCGACATCAGCCCGCGTGCTGGCATCGCCATCATAGACCACGGTAAAATCTGTGGGTTTATAGGGGCTTTTGGTGTTTCGGCTGATGGGACCTACCAGGGTACCGTCGGAGCGGAATAAGTTGCCATCCTCATAGTAGCCGTGATAAATGCTGTTGTTATGGTGGCGGGGGTGCTCCTCAGTTGTGATAAAATGAATCCGGCTTTTGCCATCGGAGGCATAACGGAGATATGCCCGTCCAAAATCCTCAAAAAGCCTTCCTCCAAATTCCCAGCTATCCCCTTCGTCGGTAGAAATCAGGAAATGGGGATTGCTTTCATTTCCCCGGTAAAAGTTAAAAGTTTCCCCGGTATCACTAAGGCGATACACATTGGAATAGCAGACCCTGCCATTGGTTTTCACAATCTTTTCCTCCGACCAGGAGCTAATATCTCCGACATTTTCGCTGATACGGTACCGGACTAGCGAATCGATGGAATGTCCCGCGTATACACTGAGGAGCTTTCCATCCGGCCTTACCATCAAGGCGCTTACATTGTGGTCGTCGGCAGGTAGGACGTTTTCTGAGAGGGAAAATTCACTCGTTTGATTTTTGCGGAGATCCCACTCTGTGACGGTATTCGTGCCAGAAGAAGTAACTCCCGAAAAGATTACTTTATCCTCCAGCAAAAGGGCCCGGTCATCTTGAAACCAGCACCAGCTGCCATCCTCGGACAGGCGTACGGTTTCACCAAGACTGACAGCCGTTGCGGCTGATTTTTGTCCCAAGAGAATTGTGGAGTGAAGGCTGCTTACAGAAAAAAGTAGAATGAAAAGAAATTTTGAGGTCATGGGTGTTTCGGATTAGCGATCAATCTAGCCTCTAAAATAAGAGATATTATCCTTTCAAGCACCATAAATGATGAAGGAGTGGTAAAAAAGAGGATAAATGGGGTGCTTTTAGTCTACGGAAGCAAACCCCTGCCAGCAACAGAGTTCTATTTCCAGAAGAACTTGGGTCAGTGTTTTTCGTATTGAAATTCCGGCTCCATCACTTCTACCACCCCCCGTTCATTAATTTCTTTCAACGTGACAGTCTTGATTTCGTTAATTAGTAAGGGATCATATTTGGCAGTGACCCGTATATAATTTTCCGTAAAGCCGTGCATCATACCATCTTCGATGTCTTCTTCAAAGAGAACTGCAAAGGATTCGTTCAAGTTTTCTTCGTAGAATTTCCTCCGTTTCTTTTCTGATAGGATGCGGAGCATTTTGGAACGTTCATTTCTTTTTTTCATAGGAACCACCTGATCCATCTCTACGGCGCGGGTATTCGCCCGTTCTGAATAGGTAAATACGTGGAGGTAGGAGATGGGGAGTTCGTTGAGAAACTGATAGGTTTCTAGGAAATGTTCATCCGTCTCACCGGGGAATCCGACGATGACGTCAACGCCGATGCAGCAGTGGGGCATCAGGGTTTTGATTTTGGCAACCCGGTCTTCATAAAGTTCCCGCAGGTACCTTCTACCCATTTTTCTCAGGACGGTGTTGCTGCCGGACTGTAGGGGAATGTGAAAATGGGGCACAAAGTGCTTGGATTGTGACACAAAAGTAATGATTTCGTTGGTCAACAAATTGGGTTCTATCGAGGAAATCCGGAAGCGGGGGATCCCGTCAACCTCATCGAGAGCTCGAACCAAGTCGGCAAACCGCACTTTCCGCTTACCGTCCACTATACCAAAGTCTCCGATATTCACTCCAGTAAGGACCACCTCTTTCACCGGGGTATCGGCAATCTCCCGGGCCGCCTGCAGAATGTTTTCCACACTGTCACTCCGGCTTTTGCCCCTGGCGAGCGGAATGGTGCAGAATGCACAGCCATAGTTGCATCCGTCCTGTACCTTTAAAAAGGTCCGCGTGCGGTCGTGCATGCTGAAAGCCGTATTGAAAACAGTGGCTTCTTCAATCTCCGAGGCCAGGACTTTGGTTTCTTGGGCATGGGCAAAATCATCGAGCAACTCGATTAGCCGGAATTTTTCCGCGGCACCCAAAACGGCATCTACCCCCTTAATTTCGGCGATCTCCTGTGGCTTAAGTTGCGCATAGCAGCCGATGATGGCCACATAGGAGTTGGGGGAGATTTTTTTTGCTTCGTTGACTATTTTTTTACACTTCTTGTCGGCGTTTTCCGTCACCGAGCAGGTGTTAATTATATAGATGTCCGGATTTTCCTCAAAGCTAACCTTCTGATAGCCCTTTTGCTCAAACATGCGGCTAATCGTGGAAGTTTCGGAGTAATTTAACTTACATCCCAAGGTATAGAAGGCAACTTTTTTCAAAACCGGATCATTTTTAAATAAGGTTGCAAATTTAGCGATAAATCCGGGTTTTTCAATTTTCGTAAAATTTGCGGAAATGGGGCCGGTTTTGGCAGTTTGGTTGGATATTTACGGATATTTTATAGAAATATCTGTTTTTCTTAGTAAGAAGGCTTCAATTTTTTACCAAAAACCTTGTTATATGAGATATTTTTCTACTTTTGTGTATCGTTTTTAAACCACAAATTTAAACAATGGCAACATTAAGACAACTAGCGTTGATGAAGGTGCAGGAGCGGGAGATGATTATCCCCCAAGCTCCTTCACTTAAAATTTCAGATTATTTCGGCACGCAGGTGTTTGGATTAAAGGAAATGCAGGAATCCCTTGCTCCTTCCGTATTCCAACGGGTAAGCGGTGCTATAGAAAAGGGTACAAAAATAGACATGTCCACCGCAGAGGAGATAGCCACTGCAGTGAAAAGCTGGGCGATGTCTAAAGGAGCTTCTCATTATACACACTGGTTCCAGCCATTGACCGGATCTACTGCCGAGAAACATGACACCTTTTTTGATGCCCTATCCGGCATGGAAAAGTTCAAAGGGTCTGCGTTGGTACAGCAGGAGCCCGATGCGTCTTCTTTTCCAAGTGGAGGCATCCGAACTACCTTCGAAGCCAGGGGCTATACCGCATGGGATCCAAGTTCTCCCATATTCATTTACGATCAGACCCTTTGTATTCCTACGATTTTCGTGTCATTTACAGGCGAAGCGTTGGATTTTAAAACCCCACTGATCAGATCTACAGAGGCAATTAATAACGCCGCAGTGGACATCTGTCAGTTTTTTGACAGAAATGTTCGCAAAGTAACCCCATCCTTGGGTGTGGAGCAGGAATACTTCGTGATTGACAAAGCCCTTTACGCTACCCGACCTGACTTGGTCATGGCTGGAAGGACCGTATTCGGCCATAATCCCGCGCGTGGTCAGCAGTTGGACGACCACTACTTTGGCTCCATCGCGCAGCGGGTGAAGCAGTATATGAAAGACTTCGAAATCGAAGCTTGGAAACTGGGGATTCCCGTATCTACCCGTCACAACGAAGTAGCTCCCGGACAGTATGAGGTAGCTCCTTTGTTTGAGGAGATCAACAAAGCTTCGGACCACAACCTGTTGTTGATGGATTTGATGGAAAAAGTTGCCGATAAGCACAACTTAAAGGTGTTGTTCCACGAGAAGCCGTTTGCTGGACTTAACGGTAGCGGCAAGCACAACAACTGGTCTCTAATCACCGATACGGGAGTGAATCTGTTTCAACCTAGCAATTCTGCCCGCGAAAACTTGCAGTTCCTTTGCTTCTTGGTAGGCACCATCAAGGCGGTTTATGTCTATGCGGACTTGTTGAGAGCCAGTATAGCATCTGCTGCCAATGATTTTCGATTGGGTGCCAACGAGGCTCCTCCCGCAATTATCTCCGTATTCTTAGGTACTACACTGAACAGTATCCTGGATGAGTTGGAGCAAAACGGCAATGTCAAAATTGAAAAAGGCGACAACATGTATATGAAATTGGGTATTACAAAAATACCTGAAATCATACTGGACAATACAGACAGAAACAGAACGTCTCCGTTTGCCTTTACAGGCAACAAGTTTGAGTTCAGGGCTGTTGGATCAAGCGCCAACGTAGCCGGCCCAATGACTGCGTTAAACGTCATCGTAGCCGACGTGCTCAAAGACATGAAAGTGGACATCGACAATGAGATGGAAGCCGGAAAGGAAAAGAAAATTGCCATCGTTGATGTGTTGAGAAAATACATCAAAGAAAGTAAGCATATACGTTTTGAAGGTGACGGATATTCCGATGAGTGGGCCGAAGAGGCTAAAAAACGGGGTCTTTCCAACTTGAAGAGTACGCCATTTGCCCTGGACGCCCTTACCACTAAGAAAACGGCTGACCTATACAAGAGGCATCGCGTTCTCAATGACAAGGAACTTCATGCCCGTCACGAAATCAGGCTTGAAAACTATATCATGCGGGTGCAGATTGAATCGAGGGTAATGGGTGACTTGGCCCTAAACCACATCATCCCAACCGCTATACAGTATCAGAATAAGCTGATCGAAAACGCAAACGGGCTTAAAGGGCTTGGCTTGGATCACAGAGCAGCGATAGAAACTATCGAACAGGTAAGTAAGCACATTGAGTCCCTGAAGGCCAACGTGGGTGAAATGACTGAAGCGAGAAAGCGGATTAACAAAGAAGAAGATATTGTTAAAAAAGCTAAGCAATACAGTACTGATGTAAAGGAGGCTTATTTTGAGCCGATCCGATACGCAGTCGACAAGCTGGAATTGCTAGTTGACAACGAGTCTTGGCCTTTGGTCAAATACAGAGAGATGTTGTTTTTGAAATAACAACTTACAATATAAAAACCCGGTCAATTGGCCGGGTTTTTTGTTTTTAAGCTTATTAGAAATAGTGGGTCTGGTGTCTTTTCCTAGGCTATCGAAAATATCGAAAAAGAAAAGACAGAACTGGACAGGATCGGGTTTTGGAGCGAAAGGAATTTCACCACAACCATATAGGCTGCCAAAACGGAACATACTATTTACTCTTATCCATGGGTTACACTACCGCTACATCCAAAACTCATATGCTCTTATTTGCCTTATATGGAAAAAAAATTTTTTGGCAGAATTTTTTTTTCCATTTTATTTTTTTTAGTGGACTGATTTTTGCCCAAATGCAAATTCCATTTAGTAACATACAAATATTATTTTACATAAATGCATATTTGATAATTTGTTTATTTACAATTATACATATCTGGTTTATAGGTATTTAGAAAGTTTTGGAAATCAATGATTTTATATCATCTTTGAAATGAATTGAAGGAAATTTGTGAATTCAACTCCCTTCTGAAACAATAAAATTTTGATTATTTCCTTTAGTATTTAAACGTTTTATAAATCATGAACAATTTAACGAGATTAATTTTGGCAAATGTTCTTGCCCTGGTGGCGGTAGTAGCTTTGCTTGCTGTATTTAAATTCTTGGGAATAGAAATCGGTAATTCAGCCGGTTCTTTCTTACCCAATATAATCTTATTGACCGTTCCGCAGATTGGCTTTGTGTACTTTTTTTTAATGACTTTCAAAATCAAAAAGCAAATCGCCTAAGGAAGCTCTGGTTAATAAACCTTTCCTAGATAAATGCATTAAAAAGAGTGCTTCAATTTTCGTCGACCTTTTTTGGATATCCTTGTCAGATGCCAAGTATACCCAAACTTCCGCGGAGAGCAAAAAAAAAGGAACCACAGAGACCACGGAGGTTGCACAGAGCACACCAAGTTTTTTTGTAAATATCGCTGTGTTCGCTGCGCTATCGTTGCGTCCGTGGCGTGAAACAAAAGGGACCACAAAGGACTCGGAGGTTTCACAGGGGGCACGAAGTTTTTTTGGTGAACTTTGCTCCCTTTTTTTTAAACCACATAGTTCACAGTAGTTCACATAGAGTTTTTACAAATCCTTTGCGCCTTCTTGTGGTCAAAAAGGTCGGGTGATTTTTTCCTAGCTAGAGTCCTATCCCTATCCTAAAACCCGGACTGACCTGTTGAAAGAAACCGTTGAAGTACAACTGCGGGGATACCGTGATATGTTTTCCTGCTTCCCAGTTTATGCCTAGGCGCATCATGTTTGGCTTGAAAATATCGCCGCGCTGCTTTGTCAGGGTGCCAAGTTCTATACCCAGCCAATTCGACTTGTCTTTTTGGTTGGAAAAGTTTCTTCTATACCCCACATTGGTGAAATTGTTTATCACTGCCCTATTTTCCGCATCGAATGAAAACATCAGGTTGTTCGAAACATAAAACTGATTTCTTAAAATCCCCTTATGATTGAGGTGAAGCCCAATTTCACCGCTAACATCTGTCAGAAAATCCTGATATAATTTCCGGCTCTTCCAAATGATATTTTCGTTTTCAAAAGTTGGAACCTGAAAATTTTCAGAGACGTTGGCTCCGGAAAAATTATATATTGTGAAAAGATGTTAAGGGGAGTGTTAGTTGATAGGTTGATAAGTCGGTAGGTTTATAGGTTTATGGACTCCGGTCTTCCCTGACTGCCGTCATGCCAGGTATTGCCTACGGCCGAAATAGATTGAACCTTTAATGATTGCCAGGAATGGGTGGGCGAAATTGCCATGCCTCCTGCTAAAAAGCCTCTATACGTCATCTTGCAACTCGGGTAGTGGAAGTGAAATATTATTTCCGGTTAACAAATTACAAGCCAACAATTATCCATTCACCCCTGTATTTGCGTATATTTGGACTATGAACTATCAGGATTACATCGAGATAAGGTCGGATAAGAGATTTGGAAAGCCTTGCATCAAAGGGACTAGAAGGATGTTTGTAAAAAGGGGAATTCGGTTTTCCGAGGAAAGGCCTGTTTAAATTTATTTAATTTTTTCCATCTTCAAACGGACAAATCCCATCTCATCCTTCATATTTTCATAAATCCATATTTTACCGTCCTTGGCAAAGTGTTTTGTCGGCTTCTTGGTCAAATGCGGGACTAATGTCTCTCCAAGTTGATTTAATTCCTCGTCATACGTTGTTAAATAAACATCTGTTCTGCTTTCATTTTCAATATAGGAAAACCGGAGAAATAGTTGACCGTCCCGATCCCAAAATGGCGGCATGAAATTAACCTCTTGTTTATACCTGGCATATTCAACCCTATATTCCTGGGGAGTTTCATGTTCTTTTTTATAGGTTTTCTCCTTTTTGTTAGCTGTTAGTTGGCTTGTATATGATTTCATAAAAAAGGAGTCCATCGCCGTGTCATACCACATCAAATCACTCGTAATTTCATTTGACAAAATCACTTTCCTACCGAACTTTTCTATACCCACTTTTGGTGTTTGATGCATTGTACTCTTTCCAATATAATGCATAAAGCTATATTCAGGCATCTTATTAAAGCTTTTTAGCTCCACCCTTGATGTTTCATATTTCTCCAAATGGAGCACTCCCAATACAAACTTCTTATCCTCATATCCTTGGATCAATCCATATAATCGCTTGGAATCGGGATCCAATAACACACTACCTCCCATTAACAGATCTCCCCCATTATGCCATTCCGCCAAAGAGAAGTTTTCATAATAGACAGTCATTAACTTTTCTCCTTCCATAGAGAATAATGAGCTCAGATACATACCCGTAATGGAAACATGACTTTCGTCGATAAATCTCATCATTCCTATTCCAGGACCAGTTCCGTTAGGTCCTTCTTTTTCGAAAGGAAATTTTTCCTCTAGGCGAAGCTCATCCAAATTGATTTTTTCAAGGGTATGGTCATCAACATTAAAGTTATATAAGTACTTTTCGCCCTTTCCCATGTCCGAATTCAAAAGTTGGTGTTTTAAAAAAATAATTTCATCACCTGGATCAATGATCACGGTATCTACCGAAAATTGCAGGTTGGAAAAATACCCCGAGCTATTTTTAACAATATCTTCTTTACAGGAAATTAACATTACAAGAATTAAACAGAATAGATACCGCATATATATTTTTGTTACATTTTTAAATTATGGGAAAAAAGGTAGCATTTGAGATAGATGTTTTTTGCTCGGAGACCGTCCATCTCTATTGGCGAGAAATAGGATCTTATTTTAACTTGACTATCGTGATCTCCGGATTTTGCTCTTCAATGGAACTGTCAATATATGCTGCCTTTTTAATGTAATAAAAAACATCCTGTTTCAGGTCTAAAGGTCTCACAAAAACAGGTTCTCCATTATCATCGAGCAAGCCCTCACTGAGATTGTATCCCAATTCTTTTTTTTTGTCATACAAAAACATAAATCGCTTCCAGTCCTGATCATATTCTAACAAATAATAAGAAGAACTATTCACCATGTTGTACAACAAGAGGGTTTGGTACTCCCGCTCACCGAGAGACTGGGGGCGCTCAAAACGGAACTTGACGGCTGGTTTTAGCGTCTTACCCAATACTTGATATAACGTGTCCCGCATCATATTTTCAGGAGTAAGGACAGGCATAAACATAAATAATCCCTCTTCAATATTAGAAAGCCAATATCTAAACGGATAACCTCCGATTATTTTTTGGTCTAATATAATCGTCCTAAATGGAATGGTATCTGAAATTACAAAGTTATCATTCAGCTTGTAAATATTGGTCTGATTCGCAAAATGATCGCCGATCTTTATTCCTATTTTCTCCGAAACTAACCATACATCTCCATCCAAAACTTTTACATAGCCAATTGGATAGTCTAACTTTCTTTCCTCTATAAGCTTATAATCCGGCCCATAAACTAATAACTTATTGTATGCTGAAACAAAAATACGCCCGGAGTCCCCATCTATATCCATAGAATTAACCCTTTGATACTCTCCCGGACCCTCTCCTTGCTTCCCCAAAAATTGCATAAAATTCCCTTCCACATCAAAAATTGAAATCTTGGAATCTGAAACGAATAACCTATCCCGATGCAGTTTGACATCTTTGATATGTCCGAGAAAAACCCCATCCCTTGTCTCCAATTTAATTTTCTTAACTGTGATTGCCATTTCAGACAAGAGAATAGCATCATCTGTTTTATTGGGGACTTGTATGGTCATCAATTCCGACTTTGCGATTCCGTTATAACCCGAGATCAAAAACGGTAACGTCAAATAAAATATCAGGAGTCTAAAATTCATTTTATTTCACCTTGGATCATTTTAATATAAAGAGTGGCGGATCAGTAGATCCTCCGTTAAATGAAATTGGTTAATTCATTTGTGTTGTTCGACCGAACTGAACAGTGGCCGCTCATATGATGAACCTGATGACGTATCCCACTTAGGTTATCTGAAGAATCCCAAACGGATATAAGAGGATTAGCTCCGCATCTATATATTAATCGAGAAGGCACTAAAGGATCCCCCGGGAAATTGTCTCATTTGATTGGTAAACGCATTACAGTTACTCCCCTTCCCTCATTACTCAAGATAGCTATTATAAGGCTTGGATGTCTATTATCTTGCATACTGTTTCTCATACTCGCTATTAATTCAGCAGGATCAACTATTCGCAATTGATGAAAGATGGTGGCCTCAAAGTTCTCAGGAACCGTTTTGGTAATCTTCCCATCTATCTCAACGATGTTATTGCGCCTATAGCCTACCTGCACTTTGTGAGAACTTGGATATTCAGCTTGGACCCGTTCAATTTTTTTCACCGCCTTAAAAAATTTCCCATGAAAATACTCATGGGTCATTAATGAAACATTATAAGCTGCTTTTTTCAGAAAACCTTTCTTCTCCGTCTCACGAACGAGAAACATGGCAAAATCCTCCGGTTGATAATTCTTCAACTCCGACACCTCTTTTTCTATATCATCAATGGTCAATGAGATATTCTTTGTTTTTTTCCACTGTTCGAAAACCTCTTTTTTTATTTCCTTTTTTTCGGGAGACCTTTCATATAGAATGCTCGTTTTTACTTCGGGATAAGCTTGCTGCAATTCTACCATTTTATCAAATGCCAACTCGTCAAAAAACGGAAACTCTGTACCGGTAAATTTTTCATTTTCATCCAAAGCTAGATAGGCCTCCCGGAGTGCATACAAATCCAATTTATTAAGATCCAATTCATACTGATCGCCATCTTTAAATCCCTCGGAAAGCAATTTTTCAAACTCGTTTGAAGATTGAAACGGCGTGGATTGAAATGGCGTGGATTGAAATGGTGTGGATTGAAATGACGTGGATTCAAATTGTTGGCTGGATGATAAAAAAACTGTCAGGAAAGCAGCTATCAATATACTGACTGATTTAAGCAAGTTGGTTTTTAGCGGTGAACTGAATTTCCCCATCATAATTATCCGGCTTTTGGTGGCGGAGAAATTGAATGGACTGCTCATGGACAAGGAAACTTGCGTTCCGGTTGTTTTATTTAACAAAAGCCACTGGTATGTTGCTTTTTCCCGGAACGTGGCATTCACAGCCTCATCCGCCAGAAATTCGTGATTAAGTTGTACAGCTTGTTTATAAAGCAGGTAAAGTGGATTAAACCAAAAAACTATTTTAAGAAATTCCACTAGCAAAATATCCCAGCTGTGCTTTTGCCGAATATGGGTGAGTTCATGACACAGGATCTCTTTTTCAATCGTGTTTTTTTGGAAAGATTCTTTTTCAACAAACAGATAATTCAAAAATGTATAGGGTATGGTTTGATCGGTTAGCATCACATAGGTGCATTCATTATCCTTTAAGGTGGGATTATTTCGTACCAACCGAATAAGTTGTGCAAGTTGAAAGCTAAAGCGGATTGAAAAGAAGATAAAACCCAGCAAATAAATACCTAAAACAATAGCATTCCAGTTTAAGGTATTTACGGTTGGAGGTTGGAAGTGCACTTCATTTTCCTCCTGATCCAAGGTAACTGGCTGTGCATTTATTTCTGTCTGACTTCTCTCTTTTTCCACCGAGGGCAATGCCGCAGTTTGCTCAGAAAATATATTTTCCGAGATTTGGACGCCGAAAGGCATTTGAATAAATGGAACAATCAGGGAAAAGCTGAGCGCAAAAATCAGAAAAAATCTGTTGAACCGAAACATGCTTTCTTTGGCCAAAAAGGCTCGGTAAAAAGCATAGAAGATAACCAAGGCAATACTGACCTTAACGATAAACTCGATCATGGCTTTTGGGATTTAAGTTGTTCTTCGATTATTTTTTTTAGTGTCTCCAATTCCTTCATGTCCAACTCCGTCTCTTTGGTGAAAAAGGAAGCAAATTGGGCAGGGGAATCGTTAAAGAAGTTTTTGATCATAACGTTTACCTTTTTGGAAAAATATTGGTTCTTGTCCACCAATGGGAAGTATGCCCTGGAGTTTCCATAAAGCTCGAAATAGATGGCATTTTTCTCTTGCAGCCGTTTAAGTAAAGTTGCTACCGTCGTGTTGGCTGGTTTGGGGTCGGGGTAGGCTTCTAATATATCCTTCATAAAGGCTCTGCCTTTTTCCCAAATCAAATTCATAAGTTGCTCTTCAGCGTTAGAAAGATTCATTCTCTATTTTTATAGACTATGTTCTACAAACATAGAGTAAAAAATTACAAATTAAAAATTTCGGAGTAAAAAATATGAATTAAAAATTACGAATTAAGAATTAAGAATTTCCAATAGACTCAATCCACTTTAAGGAGAAACATTCACTTAATCCGTGTTCCGTCCAACATGGCATGGGCAAACATTCGCAGGTAGTGTTTTGGCGGAATTTGGTTGGCCATTAGATTATTGCCGCTGCAAAAACAAAACCTAGCTTTTGTAATCAAGTGGGGTGAGCGTAGTCGAATCCCCGCTGCTGCAACACCAATGTCTAATGTTTTTTCCTCTTGAAAGACTGTGTATGGAGGGGGAGTTGATAAGTTTATTCTAAAATCTTAAATCTAAAATTCGAAATTCCAGAAATCATCTTACATCCTTCAAAATACCCTTAATTTCCTCGATCCCCATGCCAAGTGCCTGTGAAATCAATTCGAGTGAGACACCTGCCTTGAAAAACTTAACCACAGTTTCCCTTATTCCCTTCTCGATCCCCATCGCTTCGCTAGCGTCCAATGCATTCTTCAAGTCTCGGTAATTTTTGAGGCTCTCCTCGTAGGCCTTCCGATCCTTCTTTTCCAAATTTACCAATTCTGCCATTTCCATAACTTTTGAGAATATCTTTTCCTGAATCGCCCCGGGAAGTCTTTCCAAATATTCGAGGTTTTTTAACACATACATCCATTTGTCGAATTTGGTTTCCAATTCTTCCTGTTTTTTCAGGAACTTGGGAACTTCCAAATAGATAAAATGCAGCTTGTTACTGAACAGTTTCCCTGACAGCAGATCTACCATTCCCACCCGGTGGAGATAATTTCCGTTGTCCTGTTCACCGGAAAGTTTGAAGTCCAGTACCGAGATACAATATACCGCTTTTAACGAAAAATCCCAAGCCCCTTTTATCGCCTGTTCCTGTATGGCAAAAGTGGTGTAGTAAAGCGACCTGTCTTTCATGTTGACTTGAAAAGCCTTTTGCATCTCCACGATGATTCGTTCTCCCCGGCCTGTCATGCAGTAGATGTCGAAAACCACATGGCGGTCTAATTCCAGTTGGCCCAAGTGTTCGTTTTTGGAAAAGGAAAGTTCCACAACGGGATCCGCCACCCCCTCCAGGACGGAGTTGATGAAATCCAAAAGCAGGTCTTTGGTAACCTCTTCGCCAAAAAGCTTTTTGAAGCCGAAATCCGTAAAGGGGTTTATGTTACGTGCTTTCCGGTCCATGGGGTGAAAAATTAAAAGTAGAAAATTGAAAATGTTGAACACTTAAGTTCGAGGGTGAAAATAATGAATTATAGGGAATTTTGCATAGACCTAGAAGGGATTTATGTACTAGATTAAATAATAATGTGTAATTGCCAATTCGTAATCCGCAATTTTTAATTTGTAATTAATTGCATCACTGGGTTTACTATCAACGTAAGACGACGATTTAATAGAATTTTTATAACTTACCTCCTTAATAAATTCCTATGTCCAAATTCAAGATACCTGCGGTTATTGTTTTATTGGTTGGCCTGCTTTCCGCACAAATCCAGCTTTCTCTCCCTTCTGTATTCGTGATAGGAGACAGCATTTCAATCCAGTATGGGCCGTATTTGGAACAGTATCTTCAGGGGGTTTTTGAATATGACCGGAAGCGGGATGACGGTCAGTCATCCGCTAATTTGGACAATCCTGCAGGAGCGAATGGTGGAGATTCCGGGATGGTTTTGGATTATGTGAAAATCAAGCTTGAGGATCCCAATTTCAAGCCGGATGTATTAGTGCTAAATTGTGGATTACACGATATAAAAACGCCGATAGGCACCACCGAAAAGCAAGTATCTCTCGATACCTACAAAAGTAATCTCGTTGAAATTTTCGATCTCTTGACATCTAGAGGCATTAAATTGGTTTGGGTTCGGACTACCCCGGTGGATGATGAACAGCATAACAGCAGGCAGCAGTCTTTCCACCGGTTTGCGGCGGACTTGGAAGCGTATAATGAGGCGGCAGATGCTATTTTCCGTTCCAGAGAGGTGCCCATTATCGATTTATATCAGTTCACCAAAAATTTGGGTGAAGATATCTTTATAGATCATGTCCATTATGGTGAGGAGGTTAGGGCAAAACAAGCGGCTTTTATTGCGGGATTTTTGGCTCATTTCAAATGATGAGTGACAGTGAGTTTTCATTCTTAAGTCAATATTGATTCAGATAAAGGGTAGCTTTTCCCTTCTTTTCTCTATGGAACTTTTATATTTGTACCAAACCCATATACTACCTTTTATTAATTTTATCCTTACTATGAACACGAAAATAAAACTACCCCATACAGATTTTGAAATTTCACGGATGATTTTTGGCTGCTGGGCCATAGTCGGGGGATTTAACTGGGGACATCAGGAAGAACGTGATTCCCTAGATGCCATTAAGGAGGCCTATGATTTGGGAATTACCTGTTTTGATACCGCCGAAGCGTATGGTAACGGTGCCTCAGAGAATTTACTCGCAAAAGCCCTAAAGGGAGAACGTAATAATATAATCATCGCCTCCAAAGTTGGGCCCCAGGATTTTGCTCCCGATAACGTAATAAATGCCTGCGAACGGGGGCTGAAAAACCTCCAAACCGATTATATAGACCTCTACCAACTCCACTGGCCCAATCCCGAAATACCCTTGGAGGATACCTTGGAGGCCTTGGATAAATTGAAACAATCTGGAAAAATCCGTGCGTATGGCGTGTCGAATTTTGGTTCAGAAAGTCTTGAGGCATGCAAGTCCCTTGGGTTTTCGGTAAGTTCCAACCAAATGGCCTATAACCTGCTGTTTAGAGCAATTGAATATAGCATACTTCCAAAATGTGTAGAGGAAAATATTCCCATATTATGCTATTCACCCATTATGCAGGGATTGCTGACAGGAAAATTCACCACGCCGGAATCAGTGCCGGATGACCGGGCAAGAACCCGGCACTTTACCAAGGACCGTTCCCAATCCAGACATCAGGAGGACGGTTGTGAGGACCTCACCTTCAAAACCATTGCCGAAATCGAAGAGGTTGCCTTGGATTTAAACATATCCATGGGCAGCTTGAGCTTGGCTTGGCTTTTATCCCAAGAGGGAGTTGGGGGAGTTATAGCGGGAGGCAGAAATCCGGCTCAGGTAAGGAAAAATATGGAAGTGCTGACTGTGAACTTATCTCAGCAAGTGATTGACAAACTTAATGAAGTCACCCAACCCTTAAAGGTGGTCTTGGGAGATAATGCCGATCTCTGGCAGACAAAAAGTCGGGTGGTATGATGTGTTTATATTTTAATGACCTGTAATACATTTTAACTAGATTTTGGATATTATTCAAGGGAAATATGGTTGAAATATAGTAGAAATATGGCCTACGGCCGAAATATTGAATATTCATTGATACTAGATATTGATGGATATTAGGGAGAATTGAAATAAGGTGGAAATAACGAAATTGAAATATAGTGGAAATAAGGTAGAAATATGGCCTACGGCCGAAATACTGGAATTGGACGGGTCAATATTTTTCGGGAAAGCGTCAAATTGACCCATAAACGCATAAACCTATAAACCTATAAACCCATAGACTTATAAACTTATCAACCCATCAACCCATTAACTCACATAAAAAAAGTTGGTAAAAGAAAATATTCCCATATTTTTACTTTCTTTCCAACCACTCACCCAAATTTACATGAAGCGGATCCAATTATTCCTTTTGGCCATCACTTACCTTATTTCCTGTTCTTCACCTGCTCCTTTAGACAAGCAATCACTCGATTGGCTGATTGATGGAAGCAGATACACCTCTGCAGTAGATATGTCTGAGGACGGCAAGGAGTTGGTCATGTCCAATGGACTGTTGGAGCGACGGTTTCGTATATCCCCGAATTTTGCCACCGTAGGTCTGAACAACTTGGTTACCGGAGAAACCTATCTTCGTTCCGTACGGCCTGAAGCTAAAATTACCTTGGACGGCGAGGAGTTTCCAATTGGCGGGCTTGTTGGGCAGCCCATTCAGAATTACCTTTTGGAAGAATGGAAAGACGGGTTGCTTAATGATGAGGAGGCATTTCAGTTTGCAACGTATGAAATAAAGGATATCCGTCCCCGCATGGCATGGAAAAAGCGTCCGGAGTGGATGCCTGCGGATGCTGTTTGGCCGCCCAAAGGGAAGGAGCTGGCCATTACATTTACATCCCCGATAGCTGTAGGTAAGAGCAGTTCTAGGACATCTGTTTACTCAGATGAATTTAGCAAGTTGGAAAGCGGTTGGGAAATTTATGCCAGCGAAAGCAATCCAAGGAATTCCTTTTTCAATGAGGGTAAACCCGGAGAAATCATGGCTGATGAACAGGCTTCCGTTTTTGCGGAACGTCCTTTTCCGCAGGACGCAAAGGGTGTGATCGGCAGAATAAATCCCGGTACGGACAAGAGTACTAGCTGGGGGGCAGGATTGGTGTTCGTTTTTTCTGATAAAAATATAAAGATCAACCTTCGACCTGGAAAAGGAACAGTAGGCTTCTGGGATGGTAAAAGTGAGCAGGAACTTGGGGAGATAGATGAAGGCCGATCCTATTATTTGAAGCTGGAGCTTACTGAAAGCAAAGTCGTTGGGTCTATTTCTGAAGACGGTACCAATTGGAATGATTTAGCAGAGGTGCAAGTATCAGGTAGGCCGAATGCAGTCCGAGTTGGTAAGAGTGACAGATCTGGTGGTAATTCAGATGGGATTGAATTGGGCAATACAGAACGTGGAAAGGTGGAGTATGTAGAGTTTTTTGGTGAATCGCATCAGCAATCTGGAATGGAAAGAGGATCGGGAAGTTCGCAGGTGACGGTACACTATGAACTGTATGACGGCCTTCCCCTGATGTCCAAGTGGATTACCTATACAAACAAGTCGGATAAACCAGTTAGGGTGGACAAGTTTGTCAGTGAGGTATTGGCTGTTGTAGAGGGTGAATCCAGTGTAGAAGGGGAGGAGCGCTGGGAGCTACCGAATATCCATGTAGAGACAGATTTTGCCTTTGGTTCCATGGGGAATAGGGAATCCAACAAGAGTACGGTACATTGGAAAAAGGATCCTTCCTTCACCTCTCAGGTAAATTACGCATTGGAAACGCCGGCACTTTTGGAAGTTCATCCAAGTTATGGTCCTGCCCAGGAGGTGGCGCCAGGAAGCACTTTTGAATCCTTCCGCACCTGGGAGCTGTTTTTTGATTCCTTTGACAAAGAGCGCAAGGGCTTGTCTATCCGAAAAATGTATCGGACCGTTTCCCCTTGGGTAACGGAAAACCCCATCCTCATGCACGTGCGAAAAGCCGATCCCGAATCGGTAAAATTGGCGATAGACCAGTCTGCTGAGGTAGGTTTTGAAATGGCGATCATGACATTCGGCAGTGGTTTCGATATGGAAACAGGAGATACAGCCTATTATCGGAAGATGGAAGAATTGGCCAAGTATGCACACGAAAAAGGGATTGCCCTTGGTGGATATTCCTTGCTCGCCAGCCGTTCGATCAGCGAGGAACATGATATTATTAACCCGGCGACAGGCAAGCCCGGCGGTATTGCCAAATACGGAAACTCGCCCTGTTTGGCGTCCGAATGGGGTATCGAATATTTTAGAAGGATCAGGGAAATGTATGAAGCTACAGGCCTCGATATCATTGAGCATGATGGGAATTACCCCGGCGACATCTGTGCCTCCCACGACCATCCCGGTCATAAAGGCTTGGAAGATTCCCAGTGGAATCAGCACCGAATTATCAGTGACCTGTATGCCTGGTGCCGATCGAAAGGCATTTACTTGAACGTTCCGGATTGGTACTTTATGAACGGTTCTTCAAAGATCGCAATGGGGTATAGGGAGGTGAACTGGTCACTACCCCGGGCACAGCAGGAGATTATTGAGCGACAGAATATTTATGACGGCACTTGGACCAAGACTCCCAGTATGGGTTGGATGTTTGTGCCGCTGACTGAGTATCAGGGGGGAGGAGCTGCGGCTACGATTGAGCCCTTGGAGGAACATTTAGCGCATTATTCCCAGCGTATGGCCAACTTGTTTGGGGCAGGTGTGCAGGCTTGCTACCGTGGGCCGAGGCTTTATGATACGGACAGCACCAAAAGAATGGTGGAACAATGGGTGTCTTTTTACAAAACACACAGGGAGATCCTTGATTCAGACATCATCCACCTGCGCCGGCCTGACGGAAGGGATTGGGATGGTTTGCTACATGTTAATCCAAAGGGAGAGGAGAAAGGCTTCCTAATGCTTTATAACCCCTTAGAGAAAAGCATAACCCGCAACATAACGGTTCCGGTTTACTATACAGGGCTCGGGAAAAAGCTGATGCTAACCACAAGCGATGGTAAAAATCACAATCTTACCATATCCAGAGATTATACCGTAGAGTTGGAAGTGACCATTCCAGCGAAAAGTCATACTTACGCTATCCTTACAAATTAAGTGTTTCGTATGTATGGCGTTTTTGGACAGCCTCCAAAAAGTAGACGGCATAAGGTTTTAGAACTAAAGACTCTTTTTTGTTAGTTGTGGATTTATTATCATTTTTGTTGAATTACAGTTTTTTGTTTTAAGAAAATAAACTAAATTAGAATAATATAAAATTATTTACTTTAAAAGCCATCTATACTTAAATATGTTAAATCGGTTATTCTACCTGTTTGGAATTGTAGTATTTGGACTGACATCTTGTGGAGAAAGAGTTCCCAAAGGGCCGGTTGTGGTGGATGAAAGGGATCAACAGAAAAGTGTTCAACATAAGATTTTGATAGATAGCGTATGGGCCGGACACCCCGTTGGATTTACGTTGATGACCCATGGAGATCTACAGTACATTGCTTATTATAATAAAGACAGGCACATGACGGTAGGTCAGCGGAACCTAGCAGACGATACGTTCCAACTTCATACCTTGCCTGTTTTCGACAGGGAAGAAGGAAAGGGCACAAGCACCATATTGGGTTGGGATAGTCATAATTCGGTTACATTTGGGATAGATAAAAAGGGCTATATACACTTATCCGGGAATATGCATGTACACCCGCTAACCTACTTTAAATCTACCAAACCTAATGATATTACAATGTTGGTCCAGGAGCCGGGTATGGTGGGTACTAACGAAGACAGATGTACCTATCCCAATTTCATGACAACCAAGGAAGGGGACCTTATATTTCATTATCGTGATGGTGGAAGTGGAAATGGTAACGAGATTTACAATATCTACAACACGGAATCGGGAAATTGGGAAAGACTGCTAGATTCCCCACTCACTGATGGGCAGGGATTGATGAATGCCTATGCGTCCCAACCGGAATTATTAGAAGACAATTGGTACCACATGTATTGGGTGTGGCGGGACACCCCGGACTGTGAAACCAACCATGACCTTTCCTATATCAAAAGCCCGGATATGAAAAGTTGGTACAACGCCTTTGGGAAAATGATCCCCATGCCGGTAACCTTCGATCAAAAATCAGTCATTGTAGCCCCAGTTCCTGCGGGCGGGGGGATCATTAACCTCGCTGCAAAGTTAGTTTTAGATGAAGAGCTAAATCCTATCATGGCCTTTCACAAATACGATGAGGAAGGCAACCTGCAGTTTTACGTAACTTGGATCGAGGATGGCAGATGGAGAGAAAAGCAAGTAACCGATTGGGATTACCGCTGGGAGTTTTCGGGCAGGGGAAGCATCGTCTTTGAGGTGAGGTTGGGGGATTTTAAGCGAAGGTCTGACGGAAACTACGAATTGGGTTATTCGCATGTCGAATACGGGGAGGGAACTATACTGTTGGATGGGCAATTGAATCCGATTGGAGAGGTGTTGAAGCCAGCTTCCTTTATAGCTGAACAGAAGCCAGAAGGAGATTTTCCGGGTCTTTTAGTTAGGTCTGCCGCTGATAAAGGAACTTCGGAAGATGGAAAGACCTATTTGTTGAAGTGGGAAACCTTGCCTCAAAACAGGGACAGACCCCACCCCGAACCCCTGCCTGGACCTAGTGCGTTTTACCTTTATGTTCTGGAATGATAAGGTCAAGTCCTTTTTCACGCAACGAGCGCAACGATTGCGCAGCGGACGCAGCGATTTTCTAAAACTCTTTGTACCATATTGTGAACTATGAGGCAAAAAAAAGCCACAAAGGGCACAAAGGACATTAAGATTTTTAATATACCGCATACTCCTTTTTTCACGCAACGAGCGCAACGATGGCGCAGCGGACGCAGCGATTTTCTAAAACTCTACGTACCATATTGTGAACTATGAGGCAAAAAAAAGGCCACAAAGGGCACAAAGGACATTAGATTTTTAAAATACCGCATACTCCTTTTTTCACGCAACGGACGCAACGATTTTCTAAAACTCTATGTGAACTATGAAGCAATAAAAAAGACCACGAAGGGCACAAAGTAGGCACAAAGGACACCAAGTTTTTTTAAATTCTGCATGCTCCTTTTTTTCACGCAACGGGTGCAATGATTGCGCAGCCGACGCAACGGACTTCAAAAATTTCTATGTGAACTACTGTGTCCTATGTGGTTTAAAAAAAAGGACCACAAAGAACTCAAAGAAGGCACAAAGAACACCAAGCTTTAAAAAAACTTCGTGTCCTTTGTGAAACCTTCGAGTCCTCTGTGGTTCCCTTTTAAAATTGTTCGTTATAAAATTCCTTCGTAGGGTGATAATCAATTCTTGCTCACATCCATGATCTCAACGTCGAAGATCAAGATGGAATTTGCGGGGATATCCGCACCGGCTCCTCTGCTGCCGTAGGCTAGGGGAGAGGGTATGATGAACTTGGCTTTGTCTCCTTTTTTGAGTAGACTCAGCCCTTCATCCCATCCTGGAATCACCTGACCAACGCCAACCTGTAAGTCAAACGGGCCATATCCTCCGCCTTCGTCCCTCTGCGGGTTGTAAATATCGTTAGCTTCGGCCACTTCTTTGATGCTTGTGTCGAAAATCTGCCCGTTAAGTAAATAACCGGCATAATGGACTGATGCCTGATCACCTTCTTCAATAGCTGGACCAGTTCCTTCTTTTTCGATGATATAATAAAGGCCGGACTCAGTCTTTGTCCCTTTTAGGTTATTGTCCTTTACGTATTCTTCGATGACCTTGTCTTCAAGCTCAAGCTGGCCAGAAGCCTTTGCTACCTCATCTTCCTGGGCCTTTAATTGAAGGTCATTGAAATAAGCCATTGTTTTTTCCTCATCCAACACATCGATTACTCCTATCTGAATTTTGATGTTTTCATCTTGTTGTATAAATGGAGGTATGTTGTCTTCGAAAATTTTGGCAGCGGGAGCCTCCAAAACTATGCTGTCTCCCTTTTTTAAGTTGATGAAGATTTCATCCATAAAACCAACCTTTGAGAGGGAGTCGTAATATTGCAGGTATCCGGGCATTCCCTGATCCTTGGTGGAGATAAAGGTACTGTCATTTGAGTTTTGAACAGCCAAATGATAGATTATAAAGTCACCGTCATTGGGTGGTTCGGTACCTTCTTGGATATAAGTATATTCCTGACCATCCGAGGTTGTTGCGGTTTTCTTTTGATTACAAGAAATGACTATTCCTGACATGAAAAACAGTGCCAGATAAAAAAATAAGCGATTTGAATGTTTCATAAGGAGTTTTAAATTGATTTTTATTTTAGACTAAGGGCGTTGTTGTTCAAAAACAAAAACACCTTTTTTATTTGCGACTATAATATCTACCAAGCCGTCGTTGGTAATATCTTGGGTGATAACATGTACTCCTACCCCGGAGTCATCATCCACCTCATGACCGATCCATTGAGGGGACTCACCCGGCCGAAATTCATACCAATACACATAAGGTGTGTCAAACTCCCCGGGATCAGCTCCCATATGTGCGAAATATCGTTTTCCGGTTACCAGATCCAAATGCCCGTCACTGTTGATATCCACAAGCTCCAAGCCATGGGTTTGGGTAAACAGATCGTCAATATCATGGGTTTTCCAAGAGGTATTTCCTTCGCTATCCTTAATCTGCTCGTGCCACCACATGCCAAGCTGATGGGCGGAAGTTGATATAACATCTTGAAGGCCGTCTCCGTTCACATCGAACGCATACATTTGCGCAGCAGCTTCGCCTAGGTCAGCAGGGTGAAACTTCCAAGGGCCTTTGGTAGGGTCTTCTGGAGCTTCCCACCAGCCTTCTGTGATGATGACATCCATTCGACCGTTAAGGTTCATGTCGCCGACTCCCAATCCATGTGCGTATTGGGATGTTCCGGGACTTTCAGATTCACTGATGGTGTATTTTTCCCAAGTCAAATCCGAATCTGAAGTGGGTGATTTGAACCATACCATCTCTCCGGTTGCGGGGATACTACCGACTAAATCAACTTGTCCGTCTCCATCGATATCGTAAAATACGGCAGATTCGTTCCCCAGGGATTCTGTAATGACATGTACCTTCCAATGTCCCGGTTCATTTTTGGGGTTTTCAAACCATTGTACTTCCTTTCCCGGAAATCCAATTCTAACAAAGTCCACCCAACCGTCATGATTCACATCCATGCCGTAACTAATAAATGCATCACTATAACCTTTGTCATAGTGGAAGGTTTTTACAGGTGCCAACTCGTGGATTTTCCAATCCGGTGCCTCAAACCAATAAGGTCCTGCCATAACATCAATCAGCCCATCTTGGTTGATGTCGCCAACTGCGGCCCCTTCGGCAATGAAGTCTGTCAAAAGGGTATGTTTTTTAAAAGAAATCAATTCACCCGAAATGGCCTGCGGACCCTTTTCCCCACAACTTGTCAAAACGGTAGCAAAGATAAGGAAGAGAAAGGGATTCGTTAACCCTTTCGGAAACAATTTATTTTGGTTATTTTTCATTATGTACTGGGTTTTTACCTGACTTGTAATAGATAGGTCATCAGGTCATTAAACTGGTTCTGATCCAGGGTATTGCTGAAAGTATCAGGCATCAGCGTGATTTTTGACGCAATTTGTTCACTGATTTCATTTTTGGGAATAGTAAATTCATTTCCCGATTGATCGGCCATCACAAGGACTTGACCTTCTTCCCTTCGGAAAAGCCCCGACTTGACTTCTCCGCTATTGAGCCGGATATTGTAGGTGCGGAAATTTTCGGAGATGTTTCGATTGGGATCCAGTACTTTGGTGGCCAATGCCTGTATGCCCCAATTGCCCACACCGTCCAACTGCGGCCCGATAAGACCGCCTTCGTCATTTACCTGGTGGCAAATGCTGCAATTTTCCTCATACAATGTTTTGCCGTTTATCAGTGCGTCATCCGAAGATTGGAAGCCATCGATCCGCTCTGCTATCAGTTGCTGCCGTTCTTCGCTGATTGGTGTAAGATTTTCAGTGAGGGAGGTGAATCCGTCTATTTGTGAGGGAGAAGCGTTGGAAAGAAAACTCTCTTCCACATTTCTGGCTTTCAGGATTCGGGCTGGTGCGTCACCCTCCCGGATATGGTTCAAAAGTTCAGTTTTACCTTCCGGGGATTTGACTAAATTTGCGGCAATGGTAGTTTGCAGTTCGATTGGGGAACCTTTCAATCCAATGCCTAAAACTTTTCTCACATTTGGCCCAGTAACCTGACCAATGGAATTGGCCATCCGCTGCCGAAACGCAACAGTGCCTTCCGGGTTATTCATGACCTCCCCTAAATAGGTAAGATGCATGTTTGGATTTATCCGCATTAAAGCTAAGGCTGCGTCACCACGCATGGCATCATCAGACTGGGGGTGGAGTACTACTATTTTAAGCGAATTGCTAAGCCTTGAAAACTTATATTTACCGGCCATGTTTATCGCAAACGCAAGCTGATCTTTGAAGTCCTCTTTCAATTCCTCAGAGTTGTCAGCAAATACCCGAACGGTTACCTCGCTCAAGTTTTGAAACCAGCTGATTAAATAATCGGGTATAGGTTTGCCCCGTTGATCAAAACCCTCCTCGATGGCCCGGGCCCATTGATAAGATGGATTTTCCGAAGTATTGGAAGCTGAAATACCAAAATCCACAAAGGATTTAAGTTGATTTTCAGGGAGGTTTTTGGCTATACTCCGGACAAAACCCAATGTCTTGTCCTTCTCAGTTTTTCCTTCCCGAAGGTGCTCAAATAAAAACTGACCTGCCAAGGGGTTGTCGGTATCAGCCAACACCATGGCGAGCAAGTTAGAGGGCTCTTCAGACCAATTTTCAGCCAAAGCCAATTTGATAATCTGATCTTGCTGCATATGATTGAAAAGTGCGAGCTTCAGCGTGTAAAGCAAATGGGTATCCGCAGATTCTGCAGCCTCATGTTGTTCAATTAACGCACGATAATTTTTTGGGTGGGGATGTCGGCTAATTCCTTCTGCCGCTGCCCGTTTTACATGGGGATTATCATCTGAAAGACCCGCTAATGCCCAATCAGTCTGTTCTTCTGTCCAGCTTGGAAAGTTGGCCAATATGCGGTGGGCATGCACCCTAACGACGGGTTCGTTGTGCTTCAAGGCTGATAGAAGCTGTTCCTGAGTTAGAGATTCTATGCGAAATAGGGCCCACAATGTTTGCACACGCTGCTCAGGAGATATGTTTTTGTCTGATTCCAATTTGCGCAAATGTTCAGGAGCGGATGTTTCATGATAGTCTACCAAGGCATCGGTTGCAGCCATTCGTGTCTGCAGCACTTCATCGTCCATGCCTTTAATGATTTGGTTGACATTAGCCTTTGACCAGTCAATAGTTTTTCGCTGTTTCCCTTTGTAGGTTATTTTCCAAATTCTACCACTCACACGATCCCGTTCCGGATGGTCAAGGGGAACCTCGTAATGCCCTATTATGCTGTTATAAAAATCAGCGATATACATGGCTCCATCGGGTCCGATTTTAATATCCACGGGGCGGAACCAAGGGTCTTTACTTACCAGAAAATCCCGCTTCCGGGTAGCGGTTGGCGTGGTCCCGGTAAAATCCATCACACTGCGGCTAACACGGCAAGTCACCACATCACCGGAATAAAAACTATTCTGATATTCTTCAGGAAATTGTGTGTCGGTATAATATACCAAACCCGAAAGTGCGGTGGAGTTCAGACCGTAATCCATCATCGTAGGAGCGAAGCCCATGACAGGGTCCTTTTTTCCCCACTGGGTGTAATTGCCTCCCCATATCAACTGGTAAATAGGTAATGTGTGGCAATCAGCAGAATAGTGATACCCCCACTTGTCCAGGTCTGATCCAAAGGGATTAATCCTGCCATCGGTGGTTTTTTCCACCCGACTTCCGTCCTGCCTGAAACGGAAGGTATTGCCCGAAGTCATTGTAATGGAATCCCCATCCGAACCTGAGACGGTAGAAATATTGGAGAACCCATGGGAGGCGTGAATCCATCCGTCAAGCCCCCGAAATAGGTTATTTACCATACCGTGGGTGTCTTTGTGCTCAAAATCACGGATTAACACATCCTTTTTTTCGGATTTGCCATCACCGTTCAGATCGTAGAACCGATAGACATTCGGAATGCTATATCCAATGGCTCCATCTTTAACGGGGATGATTCCAATGGGAATGTTTAAGTCATTCGCAAATTCAATTATTTTATCGGCTTTTCCGTCGCCATTCGTATCTTCCAGAATGCTTATCCTGTCAGTTCCCTCACCTTGTCCTGCCTTGATGGGGTACTCAGAAGATTGGGTTACCCAAAGCCTGCCCTGGTCATCAAAGGCTATGTTAATCGGTTTGGTAATATCCGGTTCGGACGCAAAGAGGGTGACTTCGAATCCGGGGGGAAGCTCAAAACTGGCCATCTCCTCCTCCGGGGTCTGGAATTTAGTAGTTCTTACGTGTTCAGCGTAAATGGGGTCAGGCTCTTCTTCCACATAGGTGGAGTCATAGGAATTGTCCTGATTAGGCTGGCAAGCCAATAAGATACATGCCAAACCAATTTTTGGGTTTATTCGGAAGGTCATCGACTTTAAAAGAAACGATCATGTTCAAAGTTATAGCTTAAACATACTTCTAATTCCCCAAACATCCAATTTTGATTATTGCGATTTTGATAAGCGGAAATATCTTTAAAGTATAGAAAAAATATCTATGTGAACTACTGTGAACTATGTGGTTAAAAAATGACTACAAAGGAGAGTACAAAGAATTCACAAAGGGCACAGAGTTTTTTTTAAATCCTACGTGTCTTCCGTGGCCTCTTTGTGGTTCCCCTTTTTCTCGCAACGGGTGCAACGAAGACCTGGACGGTCCAAATGATTTTTTTACCACATAGTAACATAGTACACATAGTAAAAAAGACCACAAAGTTTTATATGAAACTCCTCCATGTCCTTTGAGTAACTTCCTTCCCTTTTGTGGTTCACTTTTTTTCTCGCGGCGGACGCAACGGTTTCTCAGAAGCCGCTAAGGAAATCAAAAATATCTATGTGAACTACTGTGAACTATGTGGTTAAATAAAAGATCATTTTTCAAGCATTATTCAGCAGGGATAATCCGGTACACTCCGCCGTCCTCTTCGTCAGTAACCAAATAAAGGAACCCATCAGGGCCTTGTCTAACATCTCTTATTCTACCGATTTTTTCAGTGAAGAGTATTTCTTCATGAACAACTTTGTTGTCTTCGATTACCAGGCGCTGAACTTGCTCCTTAAGCAATGACCCGGCAAACAGGTTTCCATCCCAGGAGTTAATCTTCCCATTATGGTAGAATGCCAGTCCCGAAGGAGCCATATTTTCCTCCCATATATGCGCTGGCGGGGTGATTCCCGGTGCCTTGTTTTTTGCTAATCCACTTTTTTCATTTGTAGAGTACTCCTTCCCAAAAGTAATTTGTGGCCAGCCATAATTGTTACCTGCCTCAATACGGTGAAGTAAATCCCCACCATTTGGACCATGTTCGGTAGCCCAGATTTCTCCTGTTTCTTTATTCATGGCTAATCCTTGGTTGTTCCGGTGTCCATAGCTGAATATTTCCGGTCTGAGGTTTCCCGGTGCCACGCCTACAAATGGATTATCCTCTACGATACTTCCATCATCCGCAATTTTAATAATTGACCCGGCAGGATCAGTCAGATCTTGGGAATTCCATCTCAACCCCCTGTCGCCAATGGAAAATAATACTGTTCCGTCACCTGGAAATAATATTCTTGAACCATAATGCCTTCCAGGATTAGTCCTTGGTACCTGCGCATAAATGGTTTCCAGGTCTGTTAGTGTTGCGTTATCAATATCGATTTTAGCACGTGCAAGGGCAGTACCTGTTCCATAGTCATCTTCTCCACTGGTAACCGAGTCATCATCGCCGGGGCTTGAATAAGTGAGGTAAATCCATCCGTTAGAGGCATAATCCGGATGCACAACCACATCCAATAATCCACCCTGATTACCACCCTCCGTAGGGGAGATGTCATCCTCGGTGGGATCTATTTTAGGAATCCCTTCAAGTTTAATCACCCGCTCGCCATCGATCAGATACAGGCCGCCGGGTCTTTCTGTGACCAACATCTTTCCGTCAGGAAGCCAAGCAACTGCCCAGGGGTGTTCCAAGCCTTTTACGACTTTGGTGATGCTGACAGATGCGTCTTCTGTTGAGATATTTTCTTCAATAATTTCATTGGTGGCCTCAACCTGGGCCCAACCCAATATAGAAGCTTGAAATAATACAGCAAATGCAATTAAGCTTTTACTATATCTTTTCGTGTTAAATAATAAATTTTTCATGGAATAGATTGTTAGTTAACTTTTCGTTTCAGATTTAACTAAACAAAATTGATTCCAAACGTGATAATTTAATGTTTAAAGTAAAAAATTGTAATTAATACGCTTTCCAAATTATACTATATTAAAAATCCGTGTCATTATCCTCTAAGTCTAGTTTTTTAATCCATATGTTTCGATAGAGCACTTCGTGACCCTCCGCTTGGAGTTTTATACCTCCAGGCCGATCGGTTATTCCCTTACCTCCGTCGTTTCCCCCGTCCATTCCGGAATTAGGTCCTCCCCAGACCTGCTGTATGGACTGGTCACTATGAATTTTCTCACCATTAAAATAGATGGTTACACGTGCCTTTTCAGTCAGCTTGCCTTTGTCGTCAAAGCGGGCTGCCTTAAAGGTAATGTCATAGGCATTCCAGGCACCAACTCCATTATACGGATGATAAGGGGCGGCGTGTTCGTTGATGATGGCTGCCATGCCGTGAGAAGTAGTGTCCCCGTCTAAAATTTGAATCTCATACCGATTCTGCAAATAGACACCACTGTTACCACCTTCGTTGGCAATCAAAAACTCCACATGCAGCCTAAAATCCATAAACTCCTCTTTGGTTACTATGTCTGCTGCTCCATACTTTCCACCGGCCCCTGCTGGGTCATTTGAACTGACAGCATTACCTTTGTCCACAGGGTCTTTTACGATTTCCCATTTGATAGGAGGTTCCGCCGAAAACCGGGGTCCTTCCCAATATTGCCATTTTTTATGCAGCATTTTCTTCGATCCGTCAATAAGCATCTCCGCTCCTTTAGGAGGCTTCACACCCACCCCGACTTGGGCAAATGAAATACCATTGATAAATATCAAAACACAAAAGAGACCAATATGTCGTAGAATAGGGTTTAGCTTCATGGATGAATTAGTTTGGGATTTAAAGGGAGAAATGGCAGCTAGTTATGAGAAATAAACCTGCTGCCATTTTTTTGTGAATTATTGATGCACGTCTCTTAAAAGATCGTTGATTGTTTTTACCGGATTGAAGGTAATCAAAGGGACTTCAACAAAAATTGAATTCCAGTCCGACATGGAACCATTCCATAGGCCGGGCAGCTCCTGGGCTTTTAAGGCACGGCCACTTTTTGACTTTTCAGTGATAAAACCCGTCTTCGGGTCCCGGTGCTTGAGCAAGTTAAATTTGTTGCCCTTATAGTCACGCACTCCGCATACCAGATCGGTGGGGTTGAAATGGGAGGACTTTTTGAATTTTTCTTTTTGCTCTGGATTGTCGAGGTCCAACTGAGCGGTCTCTCCGATCTGTAGCGAGAGTGACCCATCCGGTTCTTTGACCCAAAATGGACCGCCGCCAGGCTCACCTGTATTCTCCACCATGCCGCATACCCGAATCGGCCTGTTTAGTTTGTTGCGAAGGAATGTAGCTTGTTCCTCCAGCGTACGGCTTTCAAAACCATCAGGAAGCTTGGATCCGATTTTCTTTGTGTAGACTTCTTTTGCCTCTTGAACGGTGGATTCGCTCACCTCATTGTCCAGAGATTCCAAGGACCTAAAGACTGCACGTTGTACATCCAACAATACGCCGCCTATTGCACGTTTGAATCTGACTGTTGGTTCCTTTAGACGGTCAGGAACTACGTTGTCTATATTCTTTATAAATATAATATCACCGTCGATGTCGTTTAAGTTTTCAAGCAACGCGCCGTGTCCGGCTGGCCGGAAAAGGATTTCCCCATCTTCTTCCACAAACGGGTTATTGTCCATATCCACCGCAATCGTGTTCGTGGATGTTTTTTGTTGGGAAAAGGAAATATCAAAAGTAACCCCAAAATGGCGCTCCATTTTAGGTTTAATATTCGCTATATGTGTCTCGAACTTTTCCTGATGTTCCGGGGAAACAGTAAAGTGCAGCCGCACTACTTTGCCTTGCCCCAGTCCATACTGCGCTCCCTCAACAAAGTGTTCTTGTACCGGCGTTCTACTTCCATCCCGATAAGCGTGGAATTTCAGCAATCCTTTAGGCAGGGTTCCATATTCCAATCCATCCTCATTGAGTAGATGCTGGACGATCAGCTGGTAGTTTTGCTCAGCAATCGCCTGCTCAATACTGCTTCCTGCCTTTTTTAGACTATTATCCAAGTCTTCATAAAAGGCGAAGCCTCCAAGCTGTTCGATGAATTTCTTTGTAAAGGTGTCTTTTTCCAAATCGTTGTGTCCGCTTTCCAAAAACCCAAAGAGGTCTTTGAACATACGGCTGGCAGCACCGCTTGCGGGGACGAATTTGACAATGGATTTTTGCGGGGAGTATTCTTTATAGGTCCCCAAAGCGGCTTCCAGTGTTTTTTCGTCCAACACCCTGATACCATCACCAATGGCGGCTGGGGTGTGAATGTGAAGAAAGGGAAATCCATCCCGAAAATTCTTAATCTGTTCTTCCACCAATATCAGGTCCATGCCCTGTTTTTGGATTTGAGTTTTCTGTTCTGTGGTTAGCATGTATAAAAATCGGTTAGTTTTTTGAAGTTATTTTAGGCAAACCAATATAGCAATTCCCATGCGTAAGACCCTAAGAAATGCGACAAAATCGCAAAAAACCTTTCAATTCCTTGATAACTAAATGGATTTTTATCGCTGGAAAAACTAATAATGGAACAAATAGCCATTGCTTAAGGGCCGTGTGTTTGGGAAATTAAGTAATACTTAAGCTGTGCAAACCTTTCAGGTTTTGTTGATAATTCTCTAGGTAGGCAATTAAATAGGTGAAACCTGGAAGGTTTTTCTTTATTAAGAATTTCCACGTTAGGGGAAAGTCTTTCGGATCTTAGATAAACTGAAAAAAACCTTCATAATTATTTATTATCCTATGATTTTAAAAGTACTGAAGGTGGTTCTTATTGTGATTTTGTTGTTGGGCATGCTCTCCTATGGATTGTTCTTTTATCCGTTTTCTTTAACCACAGCTTCCATCAATCCGCGCATATAGCCGATGGCGAATAGGGTTCCGATGGTACTGTAGCCGGGCTTGTCGTTGCTGTCGCCCGCCATCGTCGGTACATGGTCAGGGCGAATAGGTCCTTGGAATCCAACTTCATAATAACATTTCATGGCCTCATACATATCGGTCTTGCCGTCATCATGAAAGGTTTCCTCAAAGTTGGTCGCATGCCCCCGAACATCCCGGAAATGAACAAAATGGATGGTATCCCGCTTTCCAAAATAGCGGATGGCGGCGGGAATATCTACTCCCTTATCCATTTCTCCCATGGAGGCAAAACTCCCCTGGCAAAAGGTTAACCCATTGCTAGGGCTGGGGTAAATATCAATAAGACGCTTAAACGCATCTACCGAGGTCATTATCCGGGGGATTCCCCGCATATCACTTATCGGTGGGTCATCGGGATGTAAGGCCAGTTTGACGCCGTGCTTTTCGGCTTCCGGAATAACTGCCTTGAGAAAATATTCTAGATTTTCCCACATCTTATCGTGTGATAACTCGCCAAATTCCGTAATTTTTTCCTGATCCTGAATATCCTCAATATCAAATGCACTGACCAATGCTCCACCCCGTGAAGGCCTATCCAAGGAAGTTCTTGCCCAGTTGATTACTGGCATCCAGTTATAGCAGATAATGTCTATGCCCACTGAGGAAAGATTTTTCATTAGGGTAATGAAATTCTCAATTTCCTCATCACGGCTGCTTAACCCCAATTTGGTGGCTGTACCTAAGGTGGGAGGCCCTTCAATTACTTTTAACCGTAATCCCACATTTTCCCAGGAAGCTTTGACTCCTTTGATTACGTCCAAGTCCCATGGATTTGATCCTTGGTGGTTAGCCATACCGGGATTGATTCCTCCCACTGCACCCAGTACATTCATTTGTTTCGCCAAAGCTACCTTGCGGGGTTCAATTCCCCAGAAATAGGCCAAACACATGTCCAATCCCATATCTTTTGCAGTTAACTCAAATATACTCCTATTGCTACCGATGGATCTAGGTGAAGCGGTTAGGGAGAGGGCTGCTACAGCCGCACTTTTTTTCAGGAATGATCTTCTTCGGTTCATGGGCATGTTTGTTAACGGGCATAAAGCAAATCAGCAAAATCCATAAACTGTTCCCAATCATAGGCAGTCAGGTTATGTTTTCCCTCACGGATATGATGACCTACATAGGGGAGATGGGTCGGTTGGTTGATTGCGGGAAGTTGTGCAGGCAGGTCAACCGGAAGATTAAATATATCCCGATAAACTCTGGTTCCTATTTTTAAAGAAAGAAATTCACCCTTGGGATCAGCCCATTCGTCCTCAACGGCGCTTGCAACATAGACCGCTCTGGGAGCGATGCTTGAAATCAGCATATGTTGGTCAATGGGAAGGGCATCCTCGTTGTCGTTGTACTTGTCGAAATTGTCTGTAAACCAATACGGAAAATTGGTGTTAATTCGCTTTACCGTTTCCCCGAATTTTCTTCGGGAGATGGCTGCGCCTCCGCAACCGGAATCATTGCTGAGGGTGATGGCCCATCTGGTATCCTGAGCCCCGGTCCAAAGGGATGCTTTACCTCCCCTTGAGTGACCCACCACACCGGCTTTCGAAGCATCTACTTGCGGATCCCGCTCAAAATAGTCCATGACACGCATCGCACCCCAAGCCCAGGCTCCCAATCCCCGCATGCCGTTTGCCATTTGCAGTTGTTCGGGATAGAGTGTCTCCAGAATATCTTCTTTAAAGGTATCTTTGTTGTCGTTGGAAACGTCTTGCACATGAAATGCCGCAGCTGCATACCCCCGTTCAATAAGTTTTTCCGCAGGCCAGAAGTCCATTTTCACCTGACGGGTAGGGTCAATGTTTTCATGATTGCGGTGATTGATCAATAGGAAAACAGGTGACGGTGTGGTTTGCCCGTTTGGTAAGAAAAGGATTAGCCGAATGGTTATTTGTTTCTCATTTTTGGTGACAGTGATATCCACCTCTTTCAGGTGGGCTTGGCCTCCCATGGCAGATTTGTCTTCACCAGCTAATTCAAAGGTAATGGCGTCAAAATCTTTTGGAACTTGTCCGTAGACATGGTCTTCAAATAGGGTTATGATTTCCGGTCGGCGGACAAACTCCCAAGTATTCGCGTTGGTAATTATTTTTCCGGACTGGGAAACGAAAGGGTCTGGTAGTGAGTAGGCCGGCACCTTGGATTCATCGTAGTTGAACTCATCCTGTGCTATTACTGAAATATTTCCTATCAAAAAGAAACAAAAAATTAGTAGGCTCAACGCATTTATTTTCATCGAAGGGGGAGTTTAGTTGTAATTGAAGTATTTCAAATATATACCTAAAATCCGCAAACCTGCTAGGTTTTGTTGATAATCTGCTAGTTGTTCAATTTAAACGGGTGAGACCTGGATGGTTTTTCATCATAAGGATCACTAGTTACTGGGAAGTACTGCGGAATTAAGGTATATAACTGAGTTATCAACAATCCCAAAGTTTCAGTTTTATATAGATCCCAAAAAAGGGAAATTATGATCTAAGGACGGAAAAATAATTTGAATGGGTCATTACCGCATATGGGAAATATCAAAGAACACCAATGTGGAGGGGCTTCTCTTTGATCGAAAAAAAACCGGGCTGCATCTTCGAAGAACAGCCCGGATAAATGTTGGTGGCAAAAGGTACCCAATAATAGTTGGTATAAATAGGTTATTTCTTTGAGGTAACTAATATTACTCCGTTTTTGGCAGCACTGCCATAAAGGTTTATTGCTTTTCCATCTTTTATGACGGAAATGCTTTCTATATTTTTTGGATCAATGTCATCCAAGGAGGCGTTTACAACTCCATCAAGGACAACCAAGGGTTGGTTTTCCAGCGGGGTAAATGAACCGTTGTTCTTCGGACGACCGTCATTTAGTCTGGAGCTGGTGTAGAGCAACTTATTAATCCGATTTGTTCTCAGGGCGGCTTGCACTTCTTGGATAACTCCCATTTTCACATCAGGTTCTGCGCTGAGGTGGGCGGTTATATCAGTGGGATTTAATCCGGTTTCATCCAATGTTGCTTGGATGGCGTCAGATAGTTTCGGATTAACCGGTAATATCAATCCATTGAAGTTGACCAACTGGTCATTGATTAGTTTAATGGTAATGATGTTGTTGTTTTTTGCACTGGGTTCTTGAAATTTTGATTGCGGGCCGTACCCATGAACTACTAAACCCTTACCAAGTACAGAATGAAAATCTGGCCCATCAACGGGTTGATTGTTTAGTTTAAAGGTAACGGGAAAGATGGCCTCGAAACTGCCTTTTGGCTCTTTTACCTCCCAATTTGGAGCGGATTTCATTTGCTTGATTACCTCTTCGTTAATATCATCATCCAGTCCTTTGATTACAGTGACATTATTTATTTTCCCGTTACTGTCAAAAGAAAGTCGGGAGAGTACGGTCCCAGTAGTACCTTGATTCCGGGATTCCTTAGGAAAGTTAAAGTTCCGTTGCAAATATTTATTAAATACTTCTCCAGGTTGTATAGCTCCGTTTTTCCAATCGGCATTTTCGGCTTTGAGTTCTTCCACACGGTCGTCCTGACCGACGGGTTTTTCAGGCAATCTAAATCGTATAGGCAGTCGCATTTTCACATTCATCAATTGGCCATGTTGCATTCCGGGTTTCCATGTCGGAGATTCTTTTACCACCCGAATAGCCTCTTCATCCAAGCCGGCTCCGATTCCCCTGAGAATTTCCGGATTTTGCAAGTTACCCTCTTTGTCCACTACGAAAACCACGTAGACGGTACCTTCTACTTTTTGATCTTTGCCTGTCTGCGTGTACTTCAGGTTTTCTTTCAAGTAAGCATTCCAACCTTCCATTCCTCCGGGAGGTACGGGCATGGATTCAACCACGTCAAAAATTTCAGTATCATTAGATCCTCCTCGAGGGTAGTTTTGTGACCTCAGTACAGAACTTGGTTGGGGGAAAAAGGCAGTTTGGGGTTGGTCATCCTTTCGGAAATCAAATCCCACAGGATAGGTCATGACGACAGCGACAGGTTTCTGATCAGCTGTACCGTTCTCCCAGGCAGGAACCTCACTGCCTTTCAAGGCGGCAATTAGTTGATCATCCAATCCGCCTCCAAAGCTTCTGCGAATGACCGGATGCTGTATCTTTCCCTCCTGATCTACTATAAATTCCAGTTCCACGACCCCGGCAAGGCCCAAGGCTTCCTCCTTTTCAGGAACAGTCACTTTGGACCTGAGAAAATCTTCCCATGCCTTCCAGCCATCAACGGGTTTGGGTATGTTCTGTACCTCCATTGGCTTCATGGCATTTTCGTAGGTTTTCTTCATTTGGGAATTAGCCCGCAGGATTTGGATAAGCTCCCGGACTTTCAGATAGTCTGCATCGGATTTAATACCGGAAAACTCATACTCCAATTCACCCAGTTGAGATTTGAGGATGCCATTTTCCAGAGGATTTATTTTTTCATAGTGTACGGGATTTTTCAAACTTCTAACCTTTATCCCCACATTAAGGGAATCCTGGAAATCCAGCATCTGCTGCTTGATCGTACGGATATTTGCTGTCTCGTAATTGGTGAAAAGCACCAACCCGCGTTCGGTTTTCATACTTACCAGGCCAAACAGCATCCCCGTGAGGGGCAATACCATGGCCAGTTTAAACCAGTTTATTTTAGCTGACTTTTTCATCATCATTATTCTCTTTAAGGTAGTAGATCGGATAAAGTAATTGCCGATAGGAAGATCCAGTCCCTTAAATGCCATTTTGACGATCAATTTGGGGTAGCTAGACTTGTTTTCGATTTTTCCCAGCACCTTTTCATCTGCCAGGTATTCATGCAGATCCACCAGCGAAAGCCGCATCAGGTGGATGACGGGGTTAAACCAAAACAAGATGCTCAGTGCCTGGTAATAGAGCACATCCCAAGTATGTTTTTGGTGAATATGTTCGAGTTCATGTTGAATGATATGGGATTCTTCCTCAGGTGTGAGTACCTGGGTATCGTCCCAAAACAGCCTGTTGAAGAATGAAAACACCGGTGCCAGACCAAAGGTTGGTATCAGAAAATAGTCTCCTTTTAATTTGAAGACCGTCTGATACCAGCCTTTTTCCTGCATCTGCCGTAGTTGTAGGTATTGCCAAAACAATTTGAATGACAATAGAACCACAATGCTTAGGTAGGTGAAAAGCAGATAATCTTTGATTTCCCACAGCAGAGGAAGTTTGGTGTCTGTCACGGTGAATTCTGGAAGACCGAAGGTGCCAATGGTTTCGACATCAGCCTGTTCTTTCAGTGCCCTTAATAGGTCGGTGTGCTCGAGGGAGATGCTGGGTTTATCAAAACTTACGGGGATTTCCATCATTGGAAATAAAAGGGCCAGGGCAGGGGTGATCAGTAAATAGGCCCTGTTGAAGCGAAACGATTTCTCATCCCGCAGAAAGACCCAATAGATCCCGAAAAAGAAGCAAAGACAGAAAAAGCTTTGCCAAAAGTAATTGATAAATTCAGCCATCACCTGATCATTTTACATCCTTTTTGACTTCATCCATGATTCTTTCCAATTCTTTCAAGTTCAAATTTTCTTCTTTGGCAAAGAAACTTGCCATTTTGGTAAATGAACCTCCGAAATAACCCGACAACAGCCGCTTTATGGAAAAGCTTCTATATTCATCTTTGGTGACAATAGGATAGTACTGATGCGATTTCCCGATCGGGTGATGCTTTACGAAGCCTTTCGTTTCAAGTATCCTGATAAACGTTGATACCGTATTGTAAGCGGGTTTTGGGTCATCCATCCGCTCCAGGATGTCTTTTACATATGCTTCCTTCAACTCCCAAAGGATCTGCATAATCTGTTCTTCTGCTCTAGTTAATGTTTTCATGGTGTTTTTTTTACAAATTAATCGTTTAGTTTTAATAAAGCAAAAATTAAGGGAACTAAATCTTTCTATCGGCATGATAAAGTTAATAAGAATTTTTTAGTTTACAACTAAAAATTTAATAAAAATTAAAAAATTCGTTTTGCTAGGTAGAATGGGACGATGTATCAGTAAAATAAGGTAGCTGAAGTCGGTATACCTATATTTTTTATCAGAATGGTTCAATTAACTAAAGTAATGGGTTAATTTTACATTATGAGATCTATATTCATCCCTTTTTATAGAATAGGCTTACCAGTCATATATTTTTATTTGTGTTTTTCATGTGCCCCTCAAAATCCGGAACCTTCAATTAAACCCGAACCAACAAGGTTTACTTATGAACTTTTGGCCGAAGACTTGGAAGAACCAATCCAATTGGATTTTGACGAAAAGGGGAGGGTTTATTGGATAGAGCGGACGGGTTCAGTAAAGCGGTTAGATGAAACGCTGGGTCAAATTAGCGTACTTGGAAGAGTGGCTCTTGCCACGGAAGATGCTCCGGGCTTGGTTGGATTGTTGGTTGATAAAGATTTTGAACGTACTCGGCAGATTTATTTATATTTTTCAGCTGCGGTGGATAAAGGTGAGTATATGCGTTTGAGTCGGTTTGATTTGGATGATGAGGGCCACTTGGTTAAAGGATCAGAGGTAGTCGTGTTGAAAATTTTCTGGGAACAACCGGATGGCCAGCATTTCGGCGGGGGTATGACTTGGGACCAGGATGGGAATTTACTTTTGTCAGTGGGGTGTGACACGGCACCTTCTCAATATGCTCCGTTCGCTTTTACGAATGAAGGGGGCAGAGGTCAGGATTCTGGACGTTCAGCAGGCAATAGCAACGATCTTAGAGGTTCTATTCTCCGTATCAGACCAAATCCTGACGGGACTTATTCCATTCCGGATGGAAATCTTTTCCCACCCGGAACACCGAATACCAGGCCTGAAATCTATGTGATGGGCAATAGAAATCCCTGGAGGGTTTCGATGGATTCAAAGACAGGATATTTACATTGGGGGGAAGTGGGGCCTGATGCGGGAATGGATTCAGAGCGTTTAGGACCTATGGGGTATGACGAATTTAATATAGCGAAAGGTCCCGGAAATTTTGGATGGCCTTACTTTATCGGAGAAAACCTTCCCTATTCCAGTTATGATTATTTGGAGGAGTCTTATGGGGAGCCGTTTGATCCTGAGAATCCTGTCAACAAGTCTCCGAACAATTCTGGAATAAAGGAGCTTCCTGCAGCACAGCCTTCTTTGGTGTCCTATCCCTACAGGGTAGATGAAGACTGGCCGATTTTGGGAAGTGCGGCCCGTTCCGCTGTAGGGGGACCGGTATTTAGACAGGCCGATTTTTCAGATGAGGTGGGAAAACGTGTTTTCCCTTCCTATTACGAAGGGAAATGGCTGGTTACGGATTATGTCAGGAATTGGATCATGGTGTTGACAATGGATGAAGAAAGGTCAAAGGTGCTGCATATTGAGCCTTTACTGCCCCAAGATCTATTGCAACATAAACAGCCGTTAGACATGGATTTTGGTCCTTCGGGAGATTTATATATAGTAGAATATGGCATATCTGGTCAGATTTCAAAAATTGTCTATAATGACGGTAATCGCCCGCCCATTGCCCAAGCAACAGCGATTAGCGGATACCAAGATGATCCCATGGCTGTAAAATTGTCTGCGGAAGGTTCCCTAGATTATGATGGAAGTGAATTGAATTACAATTGGACGATAACCGGGATGGGGCAGGAGGTGTTTTTCGATTCCCCCAATCCTATATGGAAGGCGGATAGAGAAGGACTTTACACAGTAACCTTAAAAGTCTCAGATCCGGAAGCGTTATCCGACACTACAATGTTGGAACTAGTGGTGGGAAACCAGCCTCCTGTGGTAAACTTCGATATAATAAAGGGGAATCAAACCTTCTTTTTCCCGAATGAATCCATAGATTTTCGGGTTCAGGTAAGTGACAGGGAGGATCCGGAGATTTCCCAAAGTAGGCTAACCGTGACTGCGGAATATATTCCGTCCGGATTGACTATCGGGCAATTAAATCAGTTGCGCAAAGATAATTTGCTTAAGCCGGGAGTACCGGTCACCCACCTCAAAGCCGAAACATTAATGGAAAATTTCAACTGTTTGAGCTGCCATCGAAAGGAGGAAAAGTTAGTGGGTCCGTCCTATCGGGAGGTTTCCCGAAAATATATGGGAATGGCCAATGCTGATGAGATATTGGTAAAAAGCATAGCTGAGGGAAGTACTGGAGAATGGGGCGATGCACATATGCCACCCCATCCAATGATTTCAGACAGCGAACGGGCACAACTTTCAGCTTATATACTAAGTTTGGCAGGAAATGAATCGTCCCTGACGGAATTGGAAAGAGCTGGTAATTTCAAGTTGTCACCACGGGAATTAACTAGGCCGGTAGATCGGTTGGGTAAATTTTATAGGTTTGATATTGAACCTGGAGCCTACCTGTTTATTTCCCAATATGAAGATCAGGGTATTGAAGGAGTACCTGGGCTAAATTTGACAGGTCAGGATATCAGGCTGCTTCGTTATCCATTATTTGCGCCGGAATCTGCGGATGAATTTTCCGATGAGGGAATCTCCTTTACTCCCTCTACGGATGATCCAGGATTTATCATTACCGGAAAGGGTGGGTATCTCGGTTTTCATCAAGTGGACCTGACGGGAGTTCATACCATCCGGGTTGGAGCCATAACGAGGTTTTGGCATTGGTCTCACTTTATTGGGGGTACTCTGGAAATAAGACTTGGCTCACCTTCTGGTACCTTGGTTGGATCTCCGCAAGACATATTGCCTATCCCGACAAAGGATGGAGAAGGACCCTTCTTTGGAGAGGCATCGGGAAAACCGGCTTCGGTTGATGTGTCCGATATCCAAGGGTTGCAGGATATTTATATCCGTATTAGCAATGCTTCGTCTAAGGAAAGTGACGCTTTGGTGATCATTACTGGTATTGAATTTCTTCATCAATAATTAAATGCAGGAAGTGGTAGAGTCGATCAAAATAAGTATCAGAATAATTTCATTAAATTCCATTTGGTGGATATCACTTCTTGTTCTAGTAGGATGCGCTAGTAGCAAAGGTCCAAATCAGCGCCCTTTAAATGAAGAAAAGGCACTTTTTAACGGCAAAGATCTGTCCGGCTGGCATGCCAGCAAGACAACACATCATGGAACTAAGGGTGATTTTCACTGGGAGCGCGACAGATTAGTGATGAAGCAGAATCCCTACGGCATGGGAGGAATTTTGTTGACGGATAGTGCCTATACGGATTTTGATTTATATCTAGATTATAAAGGTACGCCGGGTACCAACGGAGGGGTTATCCTGAGGTCATCAGAAAGTGGATCTGGGTATCAGCTGGAAATTGTCGGTGATGGAGAAAAGGGTACGGGGGCTTTTTTTGGCGAAATGCTGCGGACCTCGACTACTGTTCCTGCGCCAAACCTGACGGATATCTGGAAAAAACGAGATTGGAATGCCATTCATATTGAGATTAAAGGCATCGTTCCCTTGGTTAATTTATGGATCAATGGCGTACATATGTGGGAAATCCAAATGGAAAGAAATGACCTCCTGGGCGATGTCACCGAGGGGATGATTGGCTTGCAGCTTCATTGGAGCTCGACCCATCTTCCCGTCCCTGGCGGAAGTTGCTGTGCCTATTCTTGGAAACCCGGCGCAAGTCATTCCTATAGGAATATTCGGTTACTGGAAAGATAGAGGGTATGAAAAAATGTATTATATATTTAATAGGTCTTTTCCTCATGCAGCTACTGGAACCCCAGGTTGTTTTGGCGCAGGAGAATAACCCACCAACCCAAACAAATATGCTTGGGATGGAATTTATACTGATTCAACCGGGCACTATGGTTGTAGGGCGTCTTGAGTTACAATGTCCAGATCCACCGGAAAGCCCATATACACCTTCAGATGCCGACTGGATGGATTTCGATTACATAAAATGTCAGGAATTAATCGCATTGCATTCCCAGCCGGGATTTAGCGTGAAGATCGAAAACCCCTATTATATCGGTAAGTTTGAGGTGACGCAAAAACAGTGGGAAACGGTTATGGGAGATAACCCGTCAGTATTTCAGGAGAATAAGCTGGGGGTGTCTACCGATAATTTTCCTGTAGAAAAAGTAACCTGGAAAGATGTGCAGAAGTTTACCCAAAAACTGAATGAACTGGATTCTTCAACCCATTATAGGTTGCCTACTGAATTTGAATGGGAATACGCGGCTAGGGCAGGGGAGTCCGAGTTGTTGTCTTGGGCCGCTACAAAAAAGGTTGCTTGGATTCAAGACACTGATAAGGGAAGTCCACAGGAGGTTGGCCAGATGGAACCAAACGCTTGGGGATTGTACGATATGTTGGGAAATGTCTGGGAATGGGTGGAGGATTTTTACAACGACGATCTCTTTGCCTCGCCAACACCACCCACTACAGGAACCCAACATGTACTTAAGGGAGGCAGCTTTACCTCAGACGTGGTCAATGCCCATTATTTTTTCCATGGTGCAGGCCCAGGAAATGGATATGATGTGGGATTTAGAGTAGTGATGGAAGCAAAAAAATAGCTTTTTATTTTTTGAAATTCACTATATTACTGCGCCAAACCTGCCTCTTTAATTTTCAACCCTAAGTTGTTGTGCTTGAAAAATATTCCTTTGTAAATAGAACTACTCGAAAAATTGAAAGTCATATCTTATGAAAATAGCAATTATTGGAACTGGAAATGTAGGTGGAGCGCTTGCAACAAAATGGGCTCATGCCGGCCATGAAATTTTTCTTGGGGTCAGGGATGTATCTAACTTCAAAGGTACGGACCTTCTCCAAAATCCAACTACCAGCCTACATACAATTCAGGAAGCAGTAGCACTAAGTGAAGTTGTCTTAATGGCCACTCCAGCCATTACGGCAATTGAAACAACAAAATCCCTTGGTGATACCATGGGAAAAGTGATTATTGATGCGGCGAATATTGTCAACGGAAGGGGGCCAAGAGGGTTTGAATCCGTGACTGAAGCCATTATAGCCTATACGGCGACAGACGATGTGGTGAAATGTTTTAACACCACGGGTTACAACAATATGAAAGACCCGGCGTATGGGGATCAAAAGCTTGATATGTTTGTGGCCGGGGACAGTCCCCACGGTAAGTTGGTCGCCATTGATTTGGCCCATGATGCCGGATTTGGGGCTTGTTATGATATTGGCGGGAATGATAAATTTGACCTTATGGAACAATTTGCCCGGTTTTGGATCAATTTGGCATTAAATCAGGGGCATGGCAGGGATATAGGATTTAAGGTGTTGAAGAGATAGGGCGGGTCGATATACTAATTTTGGATAATTCGCTATTCGAAGTAATGATTAGATTTTGTACAATTTAACCGACTGCAATCATGAATCAATTAAAATTGGGAGCGTTTTCCGTAAGCTTGAATGTAAAGGATATCCAAGCGTCAAAATCATTTTACGAGAAGCTGGGTTTTTCTGAATTTGCAGGGGATATTTCTCAAAACTGGCTGATACTGAAAAATGGAAATGCCATCATCGGACTCTTTCAGGGGATGTTTGAAAAAAACATGTTGACTTTTAATCCGGGATGGGATGAAAACGCAAAAGACGTTGATCCCTTTGATGACATTCGGTCAATCTACCGACATCTCAAGGAAAATGGAATCGAACCGCAGAATAAGGTAGATGAGACCCATCAAGGTCCTGCCAGCATGATGATCACCGATCCGGATGGCAATCCGATTTTGATAGATCAGCACAGATAAGGCAACGCCAAGAATTAAAAAAAGCCACCTTGTCAGACAAGATGGCTTTTGTGCACTCGGAAGGATTCGAACCCTCAACCCTCGGAGCCGAAATCCGATATTCTATCCAGTTGAACTACGAGTGCGAATTGTGGTGCAAAGGTAAGAAATCTTTGCACCATTTTGAAATTTACTTGTTAATTCCTTGAAGAACTTGCTGAACTTTTTCCGCAGCCTCTTTCAATGTAATTGCTGAGGTAACCTTTAAGCCTGACTCATCAATTATTTTAGCGCCTTCCTCTGCGTTGGTGCCCTGAAGACGTACAATGATTGGGATAGCGATGTCACCAATAGACTTATAGGCCTCTACTACTCCGCTAGCTATGCGGTCACATCTTACGATGCCGCCGAATACATTGATTAGGATAGCTTTTACCTTTGGATCTTTCAAAATAATACGGAATCCAGCTTCTACTGTTTGGGCATTTGCTCCACCTCCTACGTCTAAGAAGTTGGCAGGCTCACCGCCGGAAAGCTTGATCATATCCATGGTTGCCATTGCCAAGCCTGCACCGTTGACCATACAGCCCACGTTTCCGTCCAACTTGACGTAGTTCAATCCTGATTCTCCGGCTTCGACTTCCAACGGATCTTCTTCATCCAGGTCGCGAAGTGCGGCTAATTTTTTATTTCTATATAAGGCATTGTCATCCAAGTTGACCTTTGCATCTACAGCCAGGATCTGATCATCTGATGTCTTCAATACCGGATTGATCTCAATCTGGGAAGCGTCTATGCTGTCATAGGCATTATACAGGGAGATGATGAATTTCACCATTTCTTTGAAGGCATTGCCTTCCAAGCCCAACTTAAAGGCCACTTTTCTAGCCTGATAACCCTGAATTCCCAGCTGCGGATCTATCCATTCCTTGATGATTTTCTCTGGAGAATGCTCGGCCACTTCTTCAATGTCCATCCCGCCTTCAATAGAAGCCATGATTACATTTCCTCCGGTTGCCCGGTCAAGAAGTATGGATAAATAATATTCTTTGGGTTTGGAGTCGCCGGGATAGTAAACGTCCTGCGCAACAAGGATTTTCTTTACTTTTTTACCTTCTTCACCTGTCTGAATAGTTACCAAGGTTCCTCCAAGGATGTCTTTCGCGATTTCAGCTACCTGTTCCTGAGACTTGGCCAACACCACTCCCCGGGATCCTGTTTCCTTCACGGTACCTTTTCCACGACCACCTGCATGTATCTGCGCTTTCAATACATACCATGACGTACCTGTTTCCGCGTTTAGTTTTTTGGCTGCTTCAAGTGCTTGTTCCGGTGTATCTGCTACGATACCTTCCTGAATCTTCACACCAAAAGACTTTAAAACTTCTTTTGCCTGATATTCGTGTATATTCATCCTTGTAAAATTTTTGCCCGAAGTTAACGGCTTAACTTCGATTATTCAAGGTTTCCATTGGGCTTTTTCCTAAAAAGTATTAATTTTTTCTGTTACCTTCAAATCTATTCAGGTGTATGAGGTTAGCAATCAAGGGGATAGATTTGACTTGTTTCCAATACTTCGTCCCGGTCTCAGAAATTCAAAAAAATAATATAAATTTAACTTTTGTTGCCTGCGGCTATTGCTGCATGTAAAACCGGATTTCAATTGTATAATAATAACCAATGCTGTTAATAGCCAAAGACATACACAAACACTACGGGGATCTTCATGTTCTGAAAGGCGTAGATGTGACCATCAAAAGTGGGGAAATTGTATCCATTGTAGGAGCCTCAGGAGCGGGAAAAAGTACACTGCTGCATATTCTGGGCACATTGGATGAGGCGGATCAGGGCAGTTTGTCAGTCGATAATGTGGAACTTTCCAAACTGAAAGGGGATAAGCTCGCTTCATTCCGCAATGAACGTATTGGTTTTATCTTCCAGTTTCACAACCTTCTTCCGGAGTTTACCGGGGAGGAAAATATAATCATCCCCGGTCTGATTGCCGGAAAGAATGAGAAGCAATTGAAGGCGAGGGCGGCCGAATTGGGGGAACTCCTTGGAGTCAGCTCCAGGTTGCAGCACAAGCCATCTGAACTATCGGGGGGTGAACAGCAGCGTGTGGCTGTAGCCAGGGCATTGATCAACAATCCTTCAATAATTTTTGCCGATGAACCCAGTGGGAATTTGGATACAAACAATGCGCAGGCACTTCACGAACTTTTCTTTAAACTAAGGGATGAGTTTGGGCAGTCCTTCGTTATTGTCACCCACAATCAGGCACTGGCCCAGATGTCGGACCGCATGCTGACTATGCAGGATGGGAAAATATTGTCAGAAATAGCCAAGCTTTAATACTTTGAGAGAGCTAGTAATGTCTCGAGATTTAATTAGCAATAGAAATTTAGCTCCAGTGGGGGTAAATTTAATAGTTTATGAAAAAACGTCAATTAACCTAGAAATACCCAATGTACCTGAAAAGTTCGACTATCCTCCTGATTGCCCTGCTAGGTATGTCAGTCACACTGCCCGCCCAAAGTCTGGTCAGCGGTAAATTCAGCCAGGAAGAGCTGAGAGAAATATTGGTTCCTATTGGTGAATGGATGCCCTTTCCAAAGATCAATGACCGGGCGTCGTGGAATACGGCAGATCAGCAAGCCATGCAGGCATATTTGGAGACAGCTAACAAGCAAATCGATTTCGAATGGCCCTATATCCCAGCCACCAAATCCCTTCTGATTCATAGGACTGGTGACCGGGACGAATACCAGTCGATTACTTTTCAAAAACGGCAGGTACTGGGTAGTATGATAATGGCGGAAATCTTTGAAAACGAAGGCCGTTTCATTGACCCAATCATTAACGGTATCTGGTCTATTTGCGAGGAATCCTTTTGGGGTGTTCCGGCCCATTTGCCGAAGACCGACGAATACTCCGGATTGATGGATGTGTCCAAACCCTTCGTAGACCTTTTTGCTGCTGAGACAGCCACTTACTTAGCATGGGCAGACTATTTCCTAGGAGATCAGTTTGACGCCGTATCCCCACAGATCAGGAAGCGAATAAGGCATGAAACAAATCTTCGGATTTTTGAGCCGCTGATGAACCAACATCACGGATGGATGTCTGCCAATGAAAATGGTAGGCCACCCAATAACTGGAATCCATGGATCGTTTCCAACTGGATCAATTCGGCATTGCTGCTGGAGGATGACGATGAAAAACGTACTGCGCTTGTATATAAAGCCATTCAGGTTCTCGATGAATTTTTGGATCCCTATCCTGAGGACGGAGGATGTGACGAAGGTCCCAGCTATTGGGGTGCTGCTGCGGCGTCATTGTACGATAATATTTCGCTGTTAAATTTAGCCTCCAATGATTCCTTCCGGTATGTCTATGCCGATGAAAAAGTAAAAAATATGGGTAGGTTTATTTACCGCTCGCAGATCAGTGAAACCTATTTCCTGAATTTCGCTGACGCCGATCCCCAACCCAAAATGTCTGCCGCTATGATATACCGCTACGGCAAAGATATTGAAGACCCGGATATGATGAAATTCGGTGCATTCTATCGTAAACCCCACGATGGTACCTTAGCCCGTTTTCATTATTTCAGAAATTTCTTTGAGTTGTTTTTGCAGGAAGAGTTTGAACAGGCCGAACAGGGATTACCCTTGCCCAAAGATGTGTGGTTAAAAGACATTCAGGTGATGGTAGCCAGGGATGTGGAAGGGAGTACGGACGGGTTTTTTGTTGCCGCCAAGGGCGGGCATAATGACGAGAGCCATAATCACAACGATATTGGGAATTTTGTGGTGTTCTACGATGGGTTGCCGCTTCTAATAGATGTGGGAAGGGGAACCTATACCCGCAAAACCTTCGGACCGGAGCGCTATTCCATTTGGTACAACCGTTCTGATTACCACAATTTGCCAAGCATCAATAGGCAGGCCCAAGTGGATGGAAGCCAGTTTAAAGCAACCAATGTTTCCCATTCCGCCAAAACAAATGCTTCAAGCATGACCTTGGATATTTCAAATGCCTATCCAAGGAACACTGCGCTCAACTCTTGGAAGCGTACCGTCACGCTGAACCGGGGTAAAAATGTGGTAATAAGTGATAGCTTTGATTTGTCCAAAGCTGAGAATATTACCCAGCATCTGATGACCATCTATCCGCCGGAGGTTACCAGCCCGGGAACATTAACCATACCTTTCAAAGATAAAAATGGAGGTACCCGCAACTTTACTCTAACTTATGATGCCAAAAGTATGACACCCCAGATCGAAAAGATACCCTTGGTAGCACCTGAGGATAAGGGGATTCTCACCAAATGGGGGGACACTATTTATCGGGTTAATTTCGAACTGATTGATCCAAAAAATAAAGGTTCGATGAAGTTTGTCATAGAATAAGCTGTTTAAAGTGAGAAAATTTCGGTTTTACGGGATGTTAATTGGGCTGTTACTAGCTTATGCTGTAACCGTCAATTTCCCGTTGCTGGGACAGGATTTGGTCATCTATGGGGCGACATCAGCAGGTGTCACCGCCAGTATTCAGGGTGCAAAGTTGGGGCACAGGGTCCTGCTGATTGAACCCTCCGATCATTTAGGAGGAATGCTTGTTGAAGGCTTAGGTGGTTCAGACATAGACAATCACGGCAATTTTCAAAATAGTTTTGCAGTAAGCGGATTGGCACTGGAATTTCACCGCAGGTTAGCCAAAAAGTATAACCGACTCGAAAAATTTGATCAGGTTGTTGCAGAGCGAATAAAGGACCCCTCGGTTTGGCGCTTTGAAAGTAGTGTAGCAGAACAGGTCATCATGGAATGGCTGGCTGAATATCCCCAAATAAAAATTCTATCCGGCCAAAGGCTTATAGAAGGGGAGGGGGCAGTAACCTTGGTCGATGGAAGAATTATTTCCATCTCCCTTGAAAGTGGGATGGAAATTGATGGAAAGGTATTCATTGACGCAACGATCGAAGGGGATTTGTTGGCTGCTGCTGGAATCAGTTATACTGTAGGTCGGGAGAGCAATGCAACCTATGGAGAAACGCTCAATGGCATCCGGGGTGAAAATACATACCGCCAGTTTGAAGTCAATGTAGATCCTTACCGGATTCCTAGAGATCCTAAAAGTGGCCTTATTCCCACTGTTCAAGACGAAATTTTTGGAATACCAGGTGAGGGAGATGATCGGTTGCAGGCATTTTGCTTTCGGGTATGCCTCACCCAAGATCCAGCCAATCAACTACCATTTCAAGCACCTCCTTCTTATCAGAGAGGGGATTATGAAATTTACCTCAGGTATCTACGTGCAGGAGGCAAACTCTATACCCCAAGGGCAACTTTACCGAATAGTAAAACCGATCTGGGAGCTTGGCACGACCTTTCCCATAATTTGTATGGGATGAATAGGGGTTATCCGGAAGCTTCCTACCAGAGAAGGCAGGAAATTGTAGATTATCATCGGGAATTTACCCAAGGGCTCTTTTTCTTTTTGGCTACAGATTCCGAGGTGGGAACACTTGACTCAACCCTTCAAACGGCCTGGGCCACATGGGGCTTGGCAAAGGACGAATTCGTAGACAATGAAGGATGGCCCAGGAATTTTTATGTGCGTGATGGAAGAAGGATGGTTTCGGACTATGTAATTACCGAGCACCACGTTAGAAATGTTAACCCTAAGCCCGTAACTGATGCAGTGGCATTGGCTTTTTGGCCGCCTGATGTTCATCATGTAAGACGAATTGTGAAGGATGGATATGCTTACAATGAGGGATTTGTTTTTGGTGGGGATGCTTGGAGGCCCTTGCCTATTTCCTATCGTGCATTGCTTCCTAACGCGTCCGAATGTACCAATCTCATTACGCCTACATGCATTTCCAGTAGCCATATCGCTTATGGTGCCATACGGATAGAATGGACGTTCATGGTGTTGGGGCAGTCCGCAGCACTAATGGCAGACCAGGCCATCAGGCGTCAAATCCCCTTACAATCTTTGAATTACGGAGAATTGAAAGGAAAGATGGATAAGGTAGGAATTGTATTAGATGTGAATCCATTTGGGGAGTCTGCTACCTATGACGCCGATAAATAATTAGGCGAAATGATAGATCTGAATTTCTAATTGTAGTGGTTGAAATATAAGTTTACAAAGCAGCTTCTCATTTTTCCTAAGTCAAACGGGAGCAGAGGATACTAAGCCATAAACTAATTAGACTTTTCAATTTTGGCTTTACTATTGCATCTGAGATAACGGACTCATTATTATTTGAAATGGAAATGACTTTGGTGTTAATCCCGGCACTAGTTGCTACTTCTGCAATGACAGTATTTAGTTACATTTTCAGTGCAATCGTGAAAAAGCAATTTCGTGAGCCGGAATTATTGAATATTCTTTTGATGAGGTGGACAAATGCATTCCGACAACTCACAAAAAGCAGTTTGTTAGGTTGGGTTATTCATTATTTGGTCGGAGTCTTTTTCATGTTTGTTTTCTATTTGATTTGGGAATTTATGGAAATTGAGGCAACGCTGTTATCCGGAGGTATAATGGGGTTTGCTGCGGGAATTTTGGGAGTAATCGGGTGGCAATTTACTTTTTGGATTCACCCCAACCCCCCCAAGTTGGACTTTAAACATTATTACGTTCATTTGATTTTGGCACATGTAGTTTTCGGAATTAGCGGAGAGATCACATACAACTATCTGAATTTATGGAAAATATCTTTTTTGATGACTGGCATAGTTTAATCAGAACCGTAGTAATTACGATTCTCGCTTATATAGGTATGGTTTTCTTTCTCAGGATTTCCGGTAAAAGGACATTGACTAAGATGAATGCGTTTGATTTCATCATTACAGTGGCGTTAGGGTCCACTTTGGCGGCTGTCTGTCTGAATAAAAACATTGCCTTGGTGGATGGGATGACATGCTTTTTTCTATTGATTTTCTTGCAATTTATTTTGACATGGCTGTCCGTTAGAAGTAAAACGGTTAAAAATCTAATAACAAGCAGCCCTTCAATGCTGGTTTATAAAGGAGAGACGCTGGAAGAAGTGATGAAAAAGGAACGGATTACTATTGAAGAAATAAAAATGGCTGCCAGAAATCAAGGAATAGAAGATATTTCTAAGGTGGGTATAATGATATTGGAAACCACAGGAGAAATATCAATAATCCAAACTATCGAAGGCGATAAACTAAATGCCTTTGATCCACTAAAGAAAATTAAAATCTAACACATAATCAAAAAACTGCCTTTACATTAGAGTATCGAATTAAGGAAAGAGGAAGGCCCTTCAAAAATGCCACTGCAAGATGAAGGGTCTCCTTGCTATTTCAACTTATCTGAATCTACTTTCTAGATCCGAGTGAAATTGACAACAAATATTCAATTATTTCACGACTGAATATTATGCTGCTTCAATTTGTTGAAAAGGGTCTTTCTGTCAATACCCAATTGCTGGGCAGCCTTTGTTTTATTGTAATGGGTCTCTTCCAACACTTTTTTAATTACTTCGGCTTCGGCATTCGCTGCGATGTCTTTTAAGTTTATTGGTTCATTGGTTTTTTCTTTTTGTACAGTTTGAGTATCCTCTAAGTCGAACTTATTCGATATTTCGGGTTTGGATTCATCATCAGCAAAGGTGAATTTGGATGAATGTACTATTTCTTGGGGAATACAGGAGAGCTTAATTTCACCTTTATCGGTCAATAAAAGTGATCGTCTGATTACGTTTCTCATTTCCCGCAGATTTCCCGGCCAATCATAGGTGTTGAATAAGTTAATCACCTCGCCCGAAAATCCCGAAACGTTTTTATTGAGTTCCTCATTTGCAAGCCCCAGAAAATGGTTGGCAAATTCCATGATATCCGCACCTCTTTTCCGTAAAGGAGGCACGTTAATCGTAAATTCATTAAACCTGTAATAGAGGTCTTCACGGAATTTCCCTTTTTTGACAGCTTCTCTCAAATCTTCATTGGACGCGACAATGATCCGCACATCAATTTCTTTGTCCTTAATCGCTCCTATTCGCCGAAGTTTTTTCTCTTGTACCAACCGGAGTAACCCCACTTGGGTTTCGTAAGAAAGGTTGGATATTTCATCCAGAAATATCGAACCCCCGTCTGCTACTTCAAACTGGCCCGGTTTCGCACTTACCGCACCAGTGAAGCCCCCTTTCTCATGCCCCCAAAGTTCACTGCCAGCCAGTTCCTTAGTGAGTGCGCCGCAATCTATCGCAACAAAGGGTTTCCCTTTTCTTTCGCTCATTTCATGGATAGTCCGGGCAATATTCTCCTTTCCAGACCCGCTTTCGCCATAAATAATCACGCTAAAATTGGTTGGCGACACCAAGCTCACTTCATTTAACAGCTGCGCGGAAGCCTTATCTTTTCCCCAGATATATTCAGGGTTTGTTCCGCTTTTGCGGGCTGAATTAATTTGGGTAGATGCTTTTGTGGTATCAGATTGAATGACCTTTGACGGTTCTTTAATTGCTCGGTCTATTAAACTGAGAATTTCATCCGGAATCAAAGGTTTAACCACATAGTCAAAAGCGCCTTTCTTCATCACCTCGACGGCAATACGCACATCAGCGTAACCGGTAATAATCGCTACTTTGGTTTCTGGGCTGATTGTTTTGACTTGTTGAAGTATTTCACGGCCCTCCATTTTTCTTAGTTTGAAGTCGCAAAGTACCAGATCATAATTTTTATTTTTTATCAAATCGATTCCTTCAGGCCCAGTAAGTGTGGTGTCTACTTCATGTCCTTTTTTCGAGAGGAATCTTTTCAATAGTTGACAGATGTCCAGATTATCGTCAATAACTAGAATGTTTGCCATGTTGGAAATTTAAGATATAATTCGGTTAATTTCGTCGAATGTGAAAGGTTTGTTCAAAAAGGATTTTACCCCAAGCTCTCTGGCGTGGATTTGCATTTCGTTATCATTGTACGCACTCATGAGAATGATGTTCACCTCCTTATCAATTTTCCTAAAATCAGGAATAGACTTCAATCCATTACCGTCAGGCAAGTTTACATCTAAAAACATAAAATCAGGATGTTTGTCGAGAAGTTGCTCTTTACCGTCCTCAAGGCAATTAGCAGTATATACCTCAAAACCCTGACGTTTGAGAAACCTGGATAAAAGTCCGAGGATCTCAATCTCATCATCTACTAGGAGTATGACTGCTTTATCCATTAAATCCATAATTGAACTAAATAAAGTATAATGTAAAAACAAACTTATTTACTTTATGTTATTCAAGCCTATGAAACAAAAACACAAAAGGTGCCATCAGCACCTTTTGTGTTTTCCCTTTCCCACAAATCCGTTGAAAACAAGCTTCATCTCTATCTTTGAAAGTTGGTATGCTTTACCAGTTTAGCTAAATGATCACTTTTTGGTCAAAACCCAATCATTTTTTGCCAAACAAATCTAAACAGGCCTTCTACCGCTGATTACCCTAAAAAGAATCGCAATGATTGCTAATACCAGTAAAATGTGTATAAGTCCGCCAACGCTGTAAACAAATGCTCCTAGAATCCATCCGATTATTAAAATTACAGCTATTAAATACAATAAATTTCCCATTTCTTTTTAAGTTTAGTTTTAATGTATATTTTTCATTTCAGTTAATATCCAATATCCAAATAGCATGCCCGTTAAGAAATGGGGGCTGATTTGATCTATTCAAACATTGTTGGGGAATATTTATTTAAACAATAATTTAAGTGGGGATTTTATTCCCCAAATATTATGAAAGAGATTAAATCGTACACCATAATCACCTTAGCCCTTATATTTTTATGTGGGTCAATTTCAGTTTATACCATCTACCGGGTCAATTTTTTGAACAGCGAAAGTAAAACGACCGAACAAATTATTAGGATTACCAATGATCTTCAAACTAAAGTATTGGAATATGAAATCACAATTTTAAGTTTTGCGACTACATACGATTCCGTATTTCTAGACAGTATGAGTGTGATCAGAACCAAAATGGACTTGGATATTGAGGATCTGTCTAATCTGGTAAGGGATAATGAATTTCAGGAAAACAGGTTGGATTCAATTAGATCGTTGCTGGTCGGACGCCATCATGTTTTTGCTTCCTCTATTATGAATAATCCCACAGCTGAAGATCTCCTGCAAAATGTCAGAATCAACAGAAAAACAAATTATCTCCGATTTGGCAAGCGAATAAGGGAACAAACCGATGCGATTCTTATTCAACAACGTGAAAAATTAATGGAGAGGGATCTAGGTGTACTTACCAATTTGTCTGCATTAAGCATCATCATTCTAACTATTACGTTGGGAGGTATATCGGCAGCTGTATTGAATTTTTATTCCATTTATCAATATAATTTGGCGCAAAAGGCATCAGATCAGGAAATAAAGGATTATCAAAATAAATTAAAAATTCAAATTGAACAACTTAATAGTACGAATAAGGAGTTGGAGCAATTTGCTTACGTAGCTTCACACGATTTGCAAGAGCCACTTCGAAAAATAACTTCGTTTAATGATTTGTTGCAAGATCAATACAAGGACGCATTAGAAGGTGACGGAAAGCTCTACTTGGAGCGAATAGCATATGCGGCGACAAGGATGAGGAAATTGATCTCAGATTTACTGGAGTACAGTCGTGCTGGAAGATATGCCGAGGATAAAGAGTTAATCAATCTAAATGCGATCGTCAATGAAATCTTAGATGATTTAAGTATTCAGATCGAGCAAAAAAACGCATTGGTTCAAGTTGACAAACTCCCGGAAATATTTGCCCATCAGTCCGACTGGAGGATGCTATTTCAGAATCTTATCAGTAATGCGTTGAAATTCAGTAAATCAAACGAGCACCCCAGATTAAGGATAACCTACAGAATCGCCGAGAAAAAGACGGTATCTGAGTATGTTGCGAACAACTCACCGAATATGGCCTTTCATCATCTGGAAGTGAGAGACAATGGGATAGGCTTCAATACTGAATATGCAAACAAAATATTTACAATATTTCAACGATTACACGGTAAAGATGAATACGAGGGAACCGGGATAGGTCTAGCGATATGTAAAAAAATTGTAGAAAGATACGGAGGGACGATTTTCGCAACTTCGGAGATAGGAAAGGGGTCCTCTTTTCATATTCTGGTGCCTTTCGAGCAAATCCCAAATGATCAAAATTAAAAAGGTATATATAGAGAATATTATATGGATGATGACAGTAACTATGTATATAAAGGTATTTTAAATGTAAATAAATGAATCATCACTAAGGTTTTGTAGAAATTCGTTGTAAATTTGCATAATTCACACTTTATAAAGGTAATTCACATTCATATCTCCACATGAAAACCGGAAAAAAATTAACGCTACTCATCGCTGAGGATGATGTAGATGATAGAATGCTGATTACCAAAGCTTTAACAGAAAGCTTTAGTCAAGCAGTCCTTAGGTGCGTGGAGAATGGCGAAATCCTACTACAGTATCTTCGCAGAGAGGGAAAATATCAGGATGATGTCAAGTTTCCTTTTCCCCAATTAATCCTTCTGGATTTAAATATGCCTAAAAAGGACGGAAGAGAAGCATTGAAAGAAATAAAATCTGACAATCTACTGAAAAAAATACCCGTTATTATCTTTACTACTTCAAAACACGAGGATGATATTACAGTAACCTACAATATGGGTTCCAACAGTTACATAACAAAGCCCGGATCGTTTGAAGGGTTGCTAGCACTTGGAAAAGAATTGGAAAAATATTGGGGAAACACTGTTTTATTGCCAGCTTAAATTGAAATTGTTAAATGAATAAAAAGTTAATTCGAGTTCTTTATGTAGACGATGACATGGATGATTTTTTGTTGGTGCAGTCCATGTTAAAGCAGTGCCAGTCAACCCGTTTTGAGCTTACAAACGCAATCAATTACCAAGAGGCATTGCAGATGCTTAATCAGGAATTCGATGTTTTTCTGGTAGATTACAAACTGGGAAAGGAAACGGGAATAAATGTATTGGAGGCGGTAAGGAGTAAACTTAAGCATGCACCGGTAATCATCCTAACTGGAATGGATAGTGGGCATGCCGATAGGGAGGCCATGGAATTTGGGGCTTCGGATTATTTGGTAAAAGGCGGCTTCAACGCGCCCATGCTTGAAAGAACCATCCGATATGCCATCCGAGATGCGGCCTTGCATGAAAGCCTTGAAATAGCAGGGAAGAAATTCAAAAATATCTTTGAACGATCTGCTGACCCCATAGTATTGGTAAACGCAGATTCATTGGTTCTGGATGCCAATCCCTCTTTCAGTAAAAAATTCGGATATGACCCTTCTAAGGAGGACTTTTATCCCTTTTACCTTAGGAATTTATTCGTTGAGGATAAGGATAGTGAAAATTTCACCCTGCTTCTAGGGTGTATTTCCGATTTTTCCGATTTTCAGGCAAAGTTAAAAATACCCTCTGGGCAGAATATTGAAGCGCTTATAAGTATTGCTCAGGATGAGGCCAACCATGAACTCTTCCAGTTGATGATCAAGGATTTAACCCAACTTAAAGCACAAGAGGAGGATCATTTTAACATGAAGAAGTTTTCTTCTACCGGAAGGATCGCAAGAATATTGGCGCATGAGGTAAAAAACCCACTGACCACGATACTACTTTCCGCAGAACAATTAAGTTTTGAGCTACCCGAGGACGTTTTGAAGGAAAGTGGTGATTTGGTAGAAGTAATCAAGAAAAACTGTACAAGAATCAATCAACTTATTATGCAGTTACTAGAATCAACCAGGTTTACAGAATTGGATATTCAGGATTATAATATCAATACGCTGCTGGATGAGTCACTTGAAACGGCAAAAGACAGACTTTCTCTACAAAAAATAGAGGTTGTTAAGGATTATGAAAAGGAAATTTGTTCCATAAAAGTTGATGGCGAAAAGGTAAAGATTGCATTTACAAACCTTATTGTAAATGCAATAGAAGCTATGGGGCAGAGAAAGGGAATTCTGAAACTTAAAACCAAATCCCAAGACAAAAAATGTATCGTTGAAATTACAGACAATGGAAGTGGAATATCTCCGGAACACGTAGATAGACTGTTTGAACCCTTTTACACAAACAAACCAACCGGATCAGGTCTAGGTTTGACAAATACACAAAATATAATCCTTAGCCATGGGGGTTCCATTAGGGTGAAAAGTAAAGTGAATGTAGGGACTACTTTTTTTATCACGTTTGATTTCTCCTGAAAGATTCAAAGCAGAAAAAGGCTTTAAGAAAAATATTCTAAAAATGAGGCCATGTCTTATTAAATTGTCCTCAGCCTTAAAAAGTTAAATAGCATAAAAATCACCCTGTCTTACATAAAAGCAGGTCTCTAATTAACTCTGAGAGCTGCTTTCACCTTATTGTATCTTTCTTGGAGGTAGGGAGTCAACCATTCGAAGTATTCTTCCAACCAGAGTAAACTTACTTCCGTCGTTTCTCCATCTTCCATAATATCTACCGTATCGTCTGTACTTTGCTGAACGTTAGAATTTGTCTTAATATTGATTCTATTCTATCCATATGGATAAGGGATTCAGTGTGAAAGGTTGATTCATGATCCGACGTATCTGGACTAGTATCCCCTTTTGCCCTTTCCTACATATTTACTCAAAATATGTACCAAACAACTATTTAGATAAACTAAAAACTCATCATAACGCAAGTTACTGATGGGCATATGATTAAAAATATTTTTCACAATAGTTTTTTTAAGCGTTATATTATTATGAGGAAATTTCTCCTCATAACTGATGAAAATCTCATTATCAAATGTTCAGTTTAATTAGTGATTACCTCAAATTACCGAATAAGCTAAATTAGGTTACATGTTGATATTATTGATTCGGGTATTTTAATTTATTCTTTTAACTCAATTATTGCATTAACCTATTATTCAATTTTTTTTAAATTATTTATTTGAATAGTGTTTTAATTATAAATTGAACTGATTTTAATTATCAAATTTTCGACCGGACATTTTATTTAAGAATCAATTGATCTTTGATTTAATTCCCCATTTTGAGGAATTATTTCCAATATGAAATACAAGAAAAACTTGTCTTTTTTAACATTTCATATTATTCAACTATTTGAAATACAGATAATTGTATGGAATCATTAAGTTTATGATTAATCGGCACAGTTCCTGATCAGTTTTTAATTAATTAAATCATTTTAAACCTTAAATAATAATAAAATGAGTGCTACAGGAGATAAGTTTAAAGGAAATTGGAATGTCATAAAAGGTAAGTTAAAGCAGAAATATGCTGATCTTACCGATGATGATCTTACATATGCTGAAGGTAAAGAAGATGAGCTTATTGGCAGGATCCAGAAGAAAACTGGAGAATCCAAAGAGAAAGTTCAGAAGTTTATTGACAGTATTTAATACTAACTTGACTACTTTTGTATGTTAAGTTAGACTAAATATTAAATAATATAAAAAGGCTACCAGAATTTCTAGTAGCCTTTTTTTTTGTAATTACAAGTTAATTTATTTTTACGTCGTTTCGAAATTTTAATATGGTAAATCCATATAAGTTACTGGGATTATTTTAACTCATTTATAGAGTTAATTTTTATATATAATTCGTTTTTGATGAAAGTTATAAACTATTTACTTATACAAACCGATAAATATCGAGGGATTAATGATTTAAGGTTAATGTTTTTTAGACTAATTCTTCAGCTGTTATGTAATTATCATCTTCAAAAACCTGCCATTTGTCGATTTTTTCTACAACTAGGTTTTTGGCCAAATCGAAACGGTGTGCTTCGCTCTCATAAAAGTGCATCATATACCCTGCCGTATTTACAAAGCAAACCAAGTCTCCAACTTCCGGGAATTGGGAAAGAGTTATTTTTCGCTTTAAAATTAATTCTTGTTCCAAACAATAGGCACCTACAAAATAGACCTCACATTCCTCCGTATCCTTTTTTGTTTTCGGGATAAACAGTGGATCTAGTAGAAAGTCAGCACTAGAACTGAACATTTGAGTCCTATTCATTTCTAAACCAATTAGGTTTCGGCCTTCGGCATCCTTTTTACGAAACGCCACCTTTGCAACAGTTATCCCACATTGATCTAAAAGGGATCTACCTGGCTCTATTCTTAGTTCAATATGCTTTTGCTTGAGATGATGAAATAGAGGAAGACCATTTTTCTGACCAGTTATTATCTTTTCAATGAATTTATCTTGGTTAATTTCATTGAAGTATGGGTAGACTTTAGCTTCCCCATAAACCTTATTTTCTAACTGAATAAGCCCTAATGGCTCTTTTCTAAACGTAATTTCTTCGTTGTCAGGACTGAGGGATTCTCTTAGAGCTTGGTGAAATTGATGCCACTCTGAGGAAGAACGCAGATAGTTCATCAATATGCCTCCTCCCATATCAATGAATGAAGTTTTAAATTTGTCTTTCGAGATTAATTTTGCTAAATCAAGTGCCTGTGAAAGTGCCGCTGTTCGATCTTCAATTGAATATCCGGATAAATGAAAATGCAACCCTTTATAATTAAACCTGTTGTACTTACCGGACGGATGTAGATTGTTTCGAAGAAATTGAGGTAATACACTTATATCAAAACCAAATCTCGAATATAATTTTTTGTCATTATGGATAAATCCCCCTATCCTAAAACCCACCGACAATGTATTTTCTTTCTCCTCTAATATTTCCTGCAGCAAATCGCATTCATCTTCATTGTCTAAGACAACCGGGATTTGATGTTCCACAGCATAGGTTAGCAGTTCCCTGTTCTTAACCGCTGCGGTTATGGTAATCCTTTCGGAACTTAATCCAGCTTGAATGCACTCTTTAATCTCATTTAGACTCGCCGTGTCTACTCCAAATCCATATTCCTTTGCTGCCCATACAAAGCATTTGCACTTATTGGCTTTGCGGGCAAAAAACACATTACTGCTCACACCGTATTTGTGGAATATTCGGTTGAACCTTAAATAATTTTGACCAAATGAAATAAGATTATGGATATTTATCGGAGAGCCGTATTTCTCAATCCAACTATGGAGTAATGAACCATGAGATGTTAGGTCTTTAATCCATGGATGAACAATAGGGGTTAATTTGGGAGCTTGTGTTGACATAATTAGTGATGATTTTTTTTGCCCATGGCGTGATGAAATTATTATTAGTACGGGAGAGACTTTCATTGTCCAAAGTCCAACCCTCTGTAGGGGTGCCATTTAGGGTGACACCCTTTAAGTTTAACAGGGCTCCTTCCTTATCTAGTTTGAAGCAGCCCGGACTATAGTTGCCATTTTGATAGGCTCCAATTCTATATTTTTCATGAAGATGTTTGTAGATGGGTGGCTGTGAATTGAAATCGGCCATCTTGGCAATGCGTGCGTTTATCAGAATTTCCCCTTTAATAGGCTTTAACGAATCTTTTGATTTAATGTTGAACATTTGGGTTTTCCTATCAACGTCCAGTTTTGGAGCTGGTCCAATATCAAAGCGAATGATATCCGCCTCCGCAAGCGCATAGATTTTTCGCATGTTCCATATGGGGGGACCATAGCTGACCCGCTGGAATCTCCCGAAATAGATTTGATCTACCTGCTCCTGACTTTTCCCTGACAAGCCTCCGAAATTATAGAGTTTGCGAAAGCCAGGATATATGGCACGCCATACCGCTGACATCTCCTGAGTGGACTGATTCTCAGTGGAAAACCGGTCAGGTGCGATAGATTGCTTTATATATTCTAAAATAGCATTGTGATCAAACTTTGATGTATTTGTTGGCAATAAAAATTTTTCCAGATCGAAGGGTACGAAATCCGGTATTACCGAATGGGCCAAATCCTCCAATTCCTCAAGGCTTGAATCCGCTGACTGCAATAAGCCGTCATATTGGTTCAGATATTTTTTGGCAAATTGATAGCGGTATTCATTTTCAATATTTGGATAGATATCCGCATTAAAGTCCAGCTTATTACCGGATTCTAGTAACTTTTCGACAAAGCTGTCAGTAAAATATTTTAATGGAAGGTTTTCAGATCCCCCTGCTTTACGTGCAAGCATCGGAAGACCCGATCTCGAGAAAGGATATATTGTAGCTGGCTCTAATCCTGAAGGAATATAGGTCATTGAATTTTCTGAAGATTCGAATCTTCCTCCCAGACCCTCAGTCAAGCCTAATACCGCATCCACGAACGTTAATCCCATCCCTTGAATAAGCACGTCTTTTCCGGCAAAATCAATTCTTCTAAAGCGCGTAACTGGATAAATGTGCTCCAAATAAGAGTTATCTGCCGCATCGCTTTTTAGTTTCTTGGACAATTCATCCTGGAAAGAGTAACTGTGGCCAGTACATAGAATGACTTCCGTAAAGGAGTGAAATTCCCTATTTCCCGAAGAAAGGGACAGTACCTCACCATCAATATCCAGGGAAGTTATGGCACCTGGAACCAACTTCACGCTAATTGTATCGGGCAGTGAGGAGATTACCTGACAAAGGCAAAATTGTAAATAGATGCCTGTTAATGCTCTTGAGCAAAAATCTTCCGGATGGGCAACAAGCCCACCCTTTTCCTGATATTTATTTATGAAGTCTAGGAGAGAAACTCTATCCTTCACCAACTGTTCAGGTTCTTCGGTCCAAAAATTAACATTTCCCAAACTGTAATTAATCAACAAATAATCAGGCTGTTCAGGTAAATAATTGGGACCACTTGCGAAGTGTTCATTATTGTTAAAACAAATAATTTCAAGCTTTTCGTCAGGCAAATGCGAATGCCAAAAACTGGCCAGCCGCTCTATGGCGTAAGCCCCTTTCGGCCCGCCCCCGACAATGCCAACTCGAAAACTCGAAGTGGGTTTCATTTCTTTGAACAAGTTTTCTTGAAGAATTTCTTGGTTTCGTCGGTTAATCTTGGAGAACGCCTGTTTGGACCAGATCTTCATGTACGGATTTGTTTATTTTTTCTAAGGTTTTGTTACCATAATTTTTTCGGATCCAATCATCCGAGTAAATGGTATCCAAATAGCGTTCACCCCTGTCGCAGATAATAATGACAGCATTTTGCCCGGGCATTATGCCTGACTTCTTAACGGCCGCTACCAAAGCTCCTGTAGATCCGCCTGCTAAAATGGCTTCGTGCTTCAATAGTTGCTTGCAGCCTGTTATGCTTTCCCATTCTTCAATCATTATTGGCTCTGCCAATATTTCCCTATTCACAAAACTAGAGGGTTTGGATGCGCCAAAACCCGGGATAACTCTTTTTCCCGATTTCCCCCCAAAGATTACACTTCCCTGGGCATCTACCGGAACTACCGAGGTGTTATTATGGTATAGGCTGCAATAATCAGCAAATCCCATCAAAGTACCACAGGTACTTGTAGCGACAAATATATAATCCGGAGCATTTCCCAGTTGGGAAACAATCTCCTTAGCAGTCTGATGATGGGTGAGGGGATTTAAGGGGTTTTCGTACTGCTGGGTCCAAAATGAATTGGGATATTCATCCAACAATTCGTAAACACGGGCTATTCTCTGTTTCAAATAAGAACCTGATTCATCGGCTTCCGTTACAATTTCTACTTTAGCCCCATAAGCATGCAAGAGGTGAAATGTTTGTAGGTTGATATAAGGGTCTACCACCAAATGCAGCTTTAAACCGTGATACATGCATATTTGAGCCAATCCGATACCCATATTCCCGGAGGTACTTTCCAAGATAATTGTATCTCTATCTATCAATCCCATTTTTAATGATTCTTCGATAATGAATTTCGACGTCCGGTCCTTGATGCTACCTGCAGGGTTTAGCATTTCCATTTTACCGTAAATCTCATATTCCGGAAAAAGCTTGGAAAGATGAACCAACGGAGTGTCTCCTATTAATGAGGGGATTCCATTTTTCGTGGAGTTTGATATATTTGAAAACTTCATAAGTGCAAATAGTTAATTTTATAACTAAGGTTGCAAGAAGAATACCAAATGGATTATATTTTATGATCCTATATAAAAAGTCATCTAATATAATTTATTTAGTTTAAATATAACTAAAACTATAAAAATTGTTTTTAAAAAATTAATATCGGGAATAATTTTCCTCAGGAAATACGCTTCATGAGAATTTATTTCCCAATCAAACAACTGGGGGTAATTAGCCCCCAATTATTTCCCCCCCATTAATGTGAATGACTTGGCCAGTGATATAGCTGCTGTCATCTGAGGCCAAAAATACATAGGCTGGCCCGACCTCTGACGGTTGTCCGGCGCGTCCCATTGGTGTTTTTTTTCCAAATTCTTCAATGTCATCGAAAGTGGCTACAATCAATGGAGTCCAGATGGGACCGGGTGCTATTGCATTTACTCGAATTCCCTTTTCGGCGAGATTTGCGGCCAATGAACGTGTAAAGGAAACGATTGCCCCTTTCGTACTAGCGTAATCTAACAAATGTTCACTTCCTCTATATGCCGTTACCGACGTGGTGTTTATGATCGTGTCACCCTTTTTCATTTGTGGCAGCACCTCTTTCACCAAATAAAAGAAAGAGTAAATGTTAGTCTCAAATGTTTCCTCAAGTTGTTTCTTACTGATTTCGGTTATTGAATCTTTTGGATGTTGAACTGCCGCATTGTTTACAAGCACATTTATACTCCCAAATTCCTCCAAGGTTTCTTTAACTGCTAATTTGCAAAAAGATTCTTTTCGAAGATCTCCTTTTATTAAAAGGCAAGATGCTTTTTCTTTTTCAACCATGGATTTGGTTTCTAATGCGTCAGATTCTTCACTTAGATAAACTATCGCAACATTTGCTCCTTCTCTAGCCATGTGTACGGCTGCACTTCTTCCGATCCCACTATCTCCGCCTGAAATTAACACAGTTTTGCCGTTTAGTTTTCCCCCTCCTTTGTAGGATTTCCGGATGACTTCCGGCTCTGGATTCATCTTACTCTCTTTGCCGGGCAAGTCCTGACTTTGTGCTGGAAATTTTGTTGATTTGGTCATAATGTAACAATAAAGCCCATTCTGTGTGTCGCAAACAGAATGGGCGGTGAAGTAGGTTTATTTTAATACAGGATAGAATAGGTCAGATGAGCTCTTCGCGGTCCCAGTGCCTATGTTTACTTAAGGATCTAAGAAAACCTTCTGTTGTTGTATCAATATAAAGTTCCTCAGCACTTTTCAATTCATTTTTACAACAAGGGAATCCCATTTCTTCTATGAAAGTCTTGCTATCACTCAGGACAAGTATAGGTTTGCAATGGTTAAAGGCATCCATGACGAATTCTTTAACTTTACCATTGTTGAGGATTTCTTTACCCGACCTGCTTTCATCGCCGATTATAACTGCATCATAAAGGACCGAAGCGGTATTGAATAAAGTTTCGTCCACCTTCACTTCATGTCCTTCCCGGCTTTTGAGACTTCCTAGTTGGGAGGAAACTACCTTTAATTTTGAACCCGCTTCCTCCAATTGATTTGATATGGATTTCAATTTTTCAGCGGTATGGTTTCCAATGGAGATAAAGGCAATTTTCCTGGATTTGGATGCGTTTTTCACATTTTTTATAATGCTTAAGGCATCGTCAGATTTGGTTTTGGGGTCTCTTACTTCCGAAGCGTAATGAGACTCATCCGCACCAGCCGGTTTACTTTCATTCACAGGGGCTACCCGGTTTTCAGGTACGCGTATGCCAAGCACTTTTGCTACTTCCTGGGCCATTTTCAAGTCAATGTTGGTCAGTTGATTGACTGTATTTTCCCGAATATGGGGTCTTTCAACCTTGGAAAGCTCAAACTGTAGGGCATTGATAATGTGTTGTTGTTCCGTTTTGGTTTGGCTATTGTAAAACAATCTTGCCTGACTGAAGTGATCCATAAAGGATTTTGATCTATTCCTGATTTTTTTGGCATCGATTCGTTCTTCATGGCTGTGAAACCCGCCGTCCTTCATCATTGCCTGAAAAGGGCAACCTCCGTCGATTGTATTTGGATGGTAGCTAACTGCACCCTTGTTTATCTGCATGCGCATGTGGGCATCCCTTTGGTTATTTCGTATAGGGTTAATAGACCGATTAATGGGGATCTCATGAAAATTTGGACTGCCTAGACGGCTCAATTGGGTGTCCGTGTAACTGAAAAGTCTCCCCTGTAATAACGGATCGTTCGTGAAATCGATACCTGGAATAAGATGTCCGGGATGGAAGGCTACTTGTTCCGTTTCCGCAAAAAAATTATCAGGATTTCTGTTCAGCGTCATTGTCCCCACTAAATGTACGGGAACCTCAGATTCCGGGATTAATTTGGTAGCATCCAATATGTCAAAATCAAATTTATGTTCATCTTCCTCCGCTATCAACTGTACACCAAGTTCCCATTCAGGGAAATCTCCTGATTCGATGGCATTCCACAAATCCCTTTTGTGAAAGTCTGAATCTTTTCCGGAAATTTTTTGAGCCTCATCCCAAACTACAGAGTGAACGCCGAGCTTTGGCTTCCAGTGAAATTTAACAAATGTAGACTGGTTATTTTCGTTGATAAATCGAAACGTATGTACGCCAAAACCTTCCATCATCCGAAGACTCCTTGGAATACCCCGATCGCTCATGGCCCACATTATCATATGCATACTTTCAGGCATAAGCGAAATAAAGTCCCAGAAAGTATCGTGTGCCGATGCTGCCTGTGGGATTTCATTATGGGGTTCTGGTTTCACTGCATGAACCAAGTCCGGAAAATTCATGGCATCTTGGATAAAAAATACGGGAATATTATTTCCCACCAGATCGTAGTTGCCTTCCTCAGTATAAAATTTAACCGAAAAACCACGTACATCCCGGGCTAAGTCGGTGCTGCCTTTAGAACCAGCAACAGTAGAGAACCTCACAAAGACAGGAACTTCCTTTCCGACTTCTGAAAACAATTTCGCCTTGGTATATTTATTTAGCGATTCATGGAGCTTAAAAACTCCATGCGCACCTGAACCTCTTGCATGCACAATCCGCTCAGGGATACGCTCATGATCAAAATGTGTAATTTTTTCTCTTAAGATGAAATCCTCCAAAAGTGAGGGTCCCCGATCCCCCGCCTTCAAGCTATTGTGATCATCGTTAATTTTCAGACCCTGATCCGTAGTCATTGCCGACTCTTCGTGTTTCAGGATGTTTTTTTCCAGATCTCTTAATTTAGGGTTTTCTGATTGTGGTGTTTCTTCCATGGTTTTTTTATTTTTTGGGTAAAAGAAATAGAGCTCAGTTCTGGGACTGTGATAAGATTTTTGAAAATCAAACTCTTATTTTAGATTAGAACTAATAAAACTGGCAATACTATCAACTTGCAATGCACATTCCAAAAAGTGGAATTATAACTTTTCATGATGGAAAAATCACAAATCCTCTAAAAAATAAGTAGAAGGCAGAAAAGCTCTATTCTTCCAGCAATTTCAAGAGTAATTTTTCAGAAGCGGAAAGCCCAGTTGGGGATTTGCTTTCCCGAAATGGGTTTTTTAAGGGTATTTCACCCGCTTCCATTTTGGAAAGGATCAGAGGATGTACGTAATATCCTTTGCAAATGGTCGGGGTGTTGCCTAGTTCTTTTGATACAAGCTGGATGAGTGTTGGTTCTAACTTTTTCCTAGGGGAGGCTGCTTGGATTTTCATTGCCACGGGTAATAATTCGACAGCCAGACGGCTACCCACCCAAGTTCTGAAATCCTTGCAGGAAAATGTATTGCCAATTATTTCCTGGATATATTCCTGCACATCTTGGCTGTCCAAGCTCTGTGTTCTGCCATTTTCGTCCAAGTATTTGAATAATTCATAACCCGGTATTTGGGAAACTTTCTTGATATACCTCGCTAATGTTTGATCTTCAATGGAGATTTCCCGTTCCTTATTGCTTTTCCCCTTATATTTTAACACTAACCGGCTTCCTTCGATCTGTAGATGTTTTCTTCGTAGGGTAGAAAGGCCGTAGGTCTGATTGGTCTTTTCATAGATTTTATTTCCAATCCGAATACCAGTCTCGTCCAATATCTCCACCATTAAGGCAAGTACCTTTTCCTTCATCCACGTTTTTTTCCGCAAATCTGTCGCAACTTGTTTCCGGAGGTTAGGAAGTTTTTTGCCGAAGTTTGCCATCCGGAAGAACTTTTCTTCCTGCCGGTGCCTTTCCCATTCTGTATGGTAAATGTATTGTTTCCTCCCCTTTAAATCCCTTCCGGTTGCCTGAATATGACCATTTTCAAATTTGCATACGTTCACTTCTGTCCACATCGGTGGTATAACCAAAGCGTTAATTCTGTTCAATACTTTTTTAGACGTCAATTTTTCGCCTTTTTCATCTAGGTAAATAAAACCCCTCCCTCTTTTTTTCCGCTGAAGGCACATGGATTCATCGCCGATGTGAAGAATTAACGGGTTCACCTTGACAAGATTAAACCTCCGTAGGAGGGTATGTCTACCATGATAGAATGTGGCAATCCGTCTACGCCTTCCATACTATTTATTTCAGACAATTCTACCTGGGCAAATACTTCATCGTACCCTTTCCAACCACTGTTAAAAACCACCTTCCAGTTGCCTTCATAAGGCAATCCTATTCGATATCCTTTTTTAGTTTCGTATGCAAAATTGAGAATCACGATGACCGGATTCTGTACATCGTCCTGATGGCACCTGGAATACGCCAATACTAATCCTTCGTCATTGTGGTGAAACAATTCGGTATGTTGGCCATTTAGTCCTCTTGTTAATCCATCTTTGGATTTTCGCAGATTTACCAGGTCTCTATACATAGTCACTATCCCGTCAAAATTCTCTACCCTGCTCCAATCAAGAGGTATTTCATCATTGAAATATTCATAGCTCAAGAACTCCTGACCCTGAAAAAGCATCGGTATGGCAGGTGCTGTAAGTAATGTCAGTGCACCCAAGGTGGATTTCTTTTTGGCAAATTCGCCTTCCGCTTCTCCGGGTTGGATCTCATCAGGCAAGCGGGAGAAATCTTGGGAAACCTCATCATGGGACTCACCAAATATCACCCGCTGGAATACGTCATTATTGAAATTTCTAAACAAAACGTCCACTAGAGACTGAAGATTTATATTCCGATCTTCCTGTTCAGTTAATATTTTTTTAATTGTGTGGGCAAAACCGTTACCCCACTGGCAATGAAATCCCAATCCTCCATTTTCAACCGTCTCTGTTACCGTCCTGTTAGTTTTAAGATCTTCGGCCATCATTATCTTATAAGGGAATTTTTCCCGGATCTCTCCGTTTAGCTCCCGCAGAAATGCTCCACCTTCTACCAATTCATCACTATCATCACCATTTTCATGATCCAATAGTCTGATTATAGCGGTGGCGTCCAACCGTAATCCGTCGCATTGGTAATCTTCCAACCACATTATCGCATTATCACGAAGGTAGTTCCTGACCTCGGGTCTTCCATAATCTGGTCTCGTATCCCCCCAAGGAGTTTTTGCCTTATAATCATTAAAAAAATAAATGCCTCCCATTCCGTTTTCTTCCCAACCGTCAAACTGCCAGAGATCCATGTCGCTTGGACCAAAATGGTTGTATACCACATCCAACATTACGGCGATTCCCCTGATATGCGCCTCATAAATAAAATGCATCATCCCCTCCGGACCGCCGTACGATGTCTCCACTGCAAAGGGATGGGAAGGATTGTAACCCCAAGAATTGTCTCCGGGAAATTCTGAAACCGGCATTAACTCGATTACATTTATTCCCAAATCCCGTAGATAATCCAGTTTTTCGGCAGCCGAATAAAAAGTCCCCACTTTACCATCTTCCACCCCCTCCCTGTTAAATGTGCCCACATGAAGTTCATACACGATCCATTCATTCAGTGGGGCAGGTTTGAATTCATGATCTTTCCAATCCTTCCTCAGATTAACGATAACCGCATTTCCATCACTGTGTATCATTTTTTTTGCATACGGATCAGTTTTATGCAGCACCTTCTCATGATTGTGTATAACAAACTTATATTCGTCCCCGGGTTTGGCATCCGTCGAATGACAACTCCAATATCCGTTATCTTCATGGGCCATAGGGCAATTTTCTTCATTCCAATCATTAAAGCTTCCCATCACGAATAAACGCTCCGCATTAGGTGCCCATACTCGAAATGTGATGCCCTCAGGAGTAACTACTGCTCCCATCCCGGGATATTTCGATGTTTCCATATACTTGTAAAAATTTGTTTGAATAGTTTAACTAAAATTTTCCGCCTTATGTCGATTTTCCCGGGCCTGTCAAAATATGATAGAAGACCCATGAATTTGATTAACTCAGTGCGTTGGCAAAGGCCGTGCTTAGAAATGAAGGGCCCGTAAATCATTGATTAAAGATGAATAGGATACATCGGTTGGTCTGACGGAAATTGAGTGTTCCCCTTCGGTTTGGATGTGGGAGAGGTCTGCAACTCCACCGTTTTCGTTATTGTTGGAAATAGAATTATTGTCACAGGATATCATTATCAAAAAGGCTGCACCCACAAACATAATTTTATTCGTTTTCATATCGTAGTTTTTTAATCAATACTTAATATCCCATTAACAATTGTTTTACCAAATTGAAAAACTTTTTGAAATTATCATTTTTAGACATTAAAATAGGACTAATGTTTTATTATTCAGGCTGTTTTTTAGAATTTAATTTTTTTCACTTAAACATTTTAACATGCCATTTTTCCTCAAATGCGGAATTATTTTTCCCAATCAAACAGGGTGAACAAGTAAGAATAAATAGGCCTTGTGTAGCTGAAATCGCCTTGAAAACATTGATAATCTAGGCTAACCATAAGAATGGACTAGTTTAAAAGTACCGCAATTTTGATACATTCCCTAATTAGTTGCCGTTATCTACGATTATTTTTTGGTATAAATTTAGCTATTCTTCAACATGGGAATTTCTCCCGTAAAATATACATTTAGTGACTTATGAGATCAATTTGGAATGGTTCAATTAGTTTTGGTTTAGTTACGATTCCGATCAAAATGTATTCTGCCTCAGAGGACAGGCGATTGTCGTTGGACATGTTGGATAGTCATGACCATGCTAGAATCAGGTACAAACGCATAAATGAAGATACAGGCAAAGAAGTAGAATGGAAAGATATCGTGAAAGGGTATAAAAAGGGGGATAATTACATTATACTTGAAGAAGAAGATTTTGAACAGGCCAATGTTGTAAAAAGTAAAACTCTTGAAATTGAGGCTTTTGTAAACCAAGATGAAGTAGCGGATGTCCTTTTCAAAAAGCCTTACTTTTTAGAACCTCAAAAGGAAGGAGGGAAATCGTATAATTTACTAAGGGATGCCTTGAAGAAAACGAAAAAACTTGGATTAGCAACGTTCGTGATGCGTCAAAAAGAAAACCTGAGTCTGATTGGTGTTTATAATGACATCTTGGTATTAAATGTAATTCGCTTTTCCGATGAAATTAGAGATGGTGCAGAACTGAAATTACCGAAAACGAAGGTTTCTAAAAAAGAGGTAGATATGGCACTTTCGCTGATAGAACAGTATACGGAGAAGTTCGATTTTGGCAAGTACAAGGATATATATAATGACCAGCTGATGAAAATTATAGAATCCAAAACAAGTGGAAAGAAGTTGGAGAAGACAAAATTCGATAGAGAAACCACCCCCGCGAAAGACCTAATGGCTCAACTTAAAGCCAGTCTGGAGAAAAAGAAAAAAGCTTCCTAATGGCACTTGATAAATATGCTGATAAACGGGATTTTTCAAAAACACCTGAACCTTCCGGTTCAGATTTAGAAATACCAACCGCCAAGTCCAGGTTTGTAATTCAGCGGCATAAGGCTCGGAGGTTGCACTATGACTTGAGATTGGAAATGGAAGGAGTCCTTAAAAGCTGGGCGGTCCCCAAGGGTCCTTCCATGAACCCCAAGGATAAAAGGCTTTCCATTCATACGGAGGATCACCCTATAGAATATTTGAAATTTGAAGGGATCATTCCCAAGGGAAATTACGGTGCGGGAAGTATGGCGATATGGGATGAAGGAACATTTAGATTGGCACCAGGAAGCAAGGGGGATTTGTCGGATCAATATAGTAGGGGAGACTTAAAGCTTGAATTTTTTGGCACCAAACTACTTGGGAATTTTGCCTTGGTGCATACAAGGGGAGGGGAAAAAAATGACCAATGGCTTTTGATCAAAAAGGAAGATGAATTTGCAACAGGACTTGCCTATGATGCCGAAGAATGGCTAGAAACCAAAGATGAAAGCTCAACCAGATCTTCAGGCCTGGATATCCGTCGGATGGTTAGCCCAATGCTAGCAGGAAAGACAACCTCTATTTTTAGCAAAGCAGGATGGATTTTTGAAATCAAATGGGATGGGTATAGAATTTTAGCAAATATTCACAATGGGAAAGCTGAAATTTACTCCCGGAATGGAATATCCTATAACCAACACTTCCGATCCCTCCACCAAAACTTAAGCGGCATACCACACGATGTTGTGTTGGACGGAGAGGTAGTAATCGTGGACGAAGAAGGTAAGCCGGATTTTCAAAAGCTCCAGCACTATGCGGAGACAGGAGAGGGAGAGTTAAGGTATTATGTGTTTGACATGCTTTTCCTGAACGGGCACGACATAACCCATTTACCGTTATTGGAAAGAAAAAGCCTGATTAAAGAAGTAATAGAAGGTATACCGCTTGTTTATTATTGTGACCATATCGAGAGTCTGGGAAATGCGTTTTATGAACAGGCAGTCTCTTCCGGCCTGGAAGGAGTAATGGCAAAAAAAGCTGATTCGACTTATGATATTGGCCGAAGAACGGAAAACTGGTTAAAAATTAAGTCTGTTGAAAGTCAAGAGGCTTTGATAGCAGGATATACGGAATCAGATGGTAGGCATTTTGGATCTTTAATTTTAGCTGTTTACGAGAGCGGTAAATTGGCCTATGTGGGAAACTGTGGCACTGGATTCGATGATCAGACGCAGAAGGAACTGTGGGAAAAGTTTCAACCTCTCAAAAGAGACAAATCCCCTTTTGACGAAAAAATTAACCTCAAAGGCAGAAAACCCCATTGGTTGGAGCCTCTGCTTATAGTGGAGGTAAAGTTTGCCAATTGGACAAAAAGTGGCATGATGCGACATCCCTCTTTCAAAGGGATAAGAACTGACAAGCTAGCTAGGGAAATACATCCGGTAGAATCGGTGGAATCAGCCTCAGGTAGTAAAAATAAACATTCCAAATCAGAAATTCTTGAGATAGATGGGTTTGAAGTGCCTATATCTAACCTTGATAAAGTGTATTGGCCAGATTCAGGCATTACCAAATTTCAACTGCTGGATTATTATCTTTCCATTTCGGAATATATATTACCTTTCCTGAAGGACAGACCCCAAAATATGCACCGCCATCCGGATGGAATTGACGCTCCCAGTTTTTACCACAAAGATACAGCCGGCATATTTCCGCCTTGGATAGAAACTGTCCAAATTTATTCTTCTTCGTCGGAAAAGGATATTGAATACCTTATCTGCCAACATGAAGCTACCCTTCTATATATGGCAAATTTGGGCTGTATTGAAATTAACCCGTGGAATTCCAGAATTGAATCTCTTGAAAACCCCGATTACGGTATTATTGATTTGGATCCATCCCCGAAAACTACTTTTGAGGAGGTAATCGAAGTAGCGCAAATGGCTTATGAAATTCTTCAAAAAGGTAAAATAGATGCCTATTGCAAAACCTCCGGCTCCAAAGGGTTACATATTTATGTGCCTTTTTCAGCGAAGTATGCGTATGAAGACGTTAGGGATTTTATCAAGGTACTTTGTTATTTGGTAGAGGAGAAACTTCCCGCGCTGTGCACCATGGAAAGAACAATAGATAAGCGGGGAGGGAAAATATACCTCGATTACCTACAGAACAGAAAAGGGCAAACTTTGGCGGCACCATACTGTGTCCGGCCGAAGCCAGGCGCTACCGTTTCAGCTCCTTTGGAATGGAAGGAAGTAAAAGCGGGACTTGATATGAGGGACTTCACTATCTTTACCATGCCAGAACGGATAAAAGCCATGCCGAACCTATTTCTGGGAGTACTTGGTGACGGGATTAAAATAGAAGAGGCATTGGAAAATTTGATGCCTTTGAAGGATGAATAAAAACCTTCCAGGTTTCACCAGTTTACTTGAACAATTAACTGTTGTTACCAAAACCTTGAAAGTTTGCAGGCTTTAGGTGAAATAAAAAAAGCCCCCAAAAATCAAAACAGAATTTTTGGAGGCAAAAGTTGGGTGGTTAATCAATTCATTAATTATTTCCCTTCATCTAAAGTAGTCAATGGTGGAACATTGTTGTCATAACCGGAATACCCTTTATTTTGGTTAATGATTCCCTGCGTGTTCGTATTGATCGCATTGGCGGGGATTGGCCATAATACATGGTATGGACTCATGGTGTAGGTATCACCGTGACGGGTGAATACACCTTTATTGTAATAGTCTGTCACTTCCATAATCCGGTCGTAATAGAAATTATTTTCCGAGAATGTGGACATATTATAGGTTTTGCCATTATAGGCTGGAATACCTGTTTTGGCATAGATAAAAGCAATCCGAGTCAATTCCGTATTTCTAGGTTCCTCATAGTACAACTCTCGGGCTCTTTCATCCAGTACTGTCGCTAAAGTAACTTCTTCCGGCCCATAAGGAGCGGCACCAGCACGGGTTCTGATTGCATTGATATCAGCGGCAGCGGCCGCCGCGTTTCCTTTCCACATATGGGCTTCCGCCCGCAAAAGGTAAGTTTCAGCCAGCCGGAAGATGTACCAGTCACTGTGTCCACCGCCTGGTCGAATATTTTGTGGCTGTGGCACAAATACTTTGTAATGAGGCCATGAAAACCAGCTTCTTATGGAATCAACTACCAGAACCTGTCCGGCGTCATTTCTAAACTGAAGTGGCTTACCATAATAGTCATCCGTGCCTTTAAGAGCTGGATTATTGTATACCAGATCTTCCATATTCATCCAGTTGCCCGGTGCGTGGCGCAAGTCGTCATCATCATCCCAGATCATACTTTGATGGTACCATGTGCCACGCATTCTCCCAATGCCCCTTCCGTAGTTGGTCACCTGATCAAATTCAATTCCCGGCTGATCTATTGTTCCACGGTTTCCATTCGGGGTATTTATATTTGTATGCCAAAAAGGAAGAGCTTGTCGCATGGATTGCATACCACCTGAATTACCCTCTGTTTCGATACGGTCCATCACCATCAAAATCCCTTCCCTGTTGATTCCTAAAGATTTATTTTCGGGACGGTGCAAATCCCAAATGATATTACGGGTAGGGTCATTGGCTACAGAGCCGAAACGTTCTGTCATTAGCGCATGTGTCCCTCCGTCAATCAATCGATTGGCAGATGCAATGGCATCGTCAAATTCCCCCAATGCCAAATTAACTTTAGTTAACAAATGCTGAAGTGCTCCCTTTGGAACTTGACCTCGGTCCATAACGTCAGGAATCCACTCTTCCCCCCATTCCAAATCGGACTTCATTTTACGAAGAATGACTTCCCGGTCAGTAGTGAAGAAATCCAACCGGGGTTCCGTGATTTCATAAAGGATTAGGGGTACATCGCCAAATTGATTGGTAAGGCGATAGTATCTCATGGCCCTATGGAAATAGGCGGTTGCCAAGATATGGTTCCTCTCTCCCTCGTTGGCATAGTCGGTTGGTTCATCGATACGGGAAATAACCGTATTCGCATATCTTATACCTCTGTATCCTTCATACCAATACCAACCTATACGATTAAAATCAGTGCTGTTTAGGTTAGCATCCGGAGTTATCAGTAAATTAAGATCCTGTGCGGGCCCTGACTTGTCGGTGGTACCTTCTATGGCTACTTCCGAAAATATATGTTCGGTAAGTATCGGAGGTCCATCGCCAGTATATTCGTGCCTCATATTTCTTTCGCAGGCTACGAGGGCTCCCCAAAGCCCGCTGGCTGCATTATAGGTGTTTTCCGGAGCATAAAAGGACAAAGGTTTAGGCTGGAGCCATTCGTCATCACATGAGGGAGTGAAGAGCAAGACAGCCAAGCCAAGCATCCAATGCAGTATTGATGATTGTTTTATATGATTTTTCATTTTTTCTTCTTTTTGGTTTCCAACAATTACAGGGTCAAATCCAAACCTATAGTAAATAGGCGCGGAGTTGGTGCGGCAGTTTCAGGATCCCAGAAGTTGAACTCTGGGGCAAAAAAGCCCACGTTTCTGACATTGCCATAAATCCGGACATTTTGCATACTAAGCCGCTCTGCAATTTGCTTTGGCATTGAATACGCAAATGAGATATTTTCAAACCTAATAAATGAACGCATTCTGTAGACGTTAAGCGGACTGGCACCTCCTTGACTGGAGTATAGTCTCGCCCATTCGTTATTTGGATTCTCCTCTGTCCAATAAGGCAAAATGTGGGAATTGGAACGGTCCAAAAATCCCTGCCGGTTTTGCAGCTGATTGAATGTTCCCATATGCCCCCAATAAGCATACATCATAAAGGAAATATCAAAATTATTGTACAGCTTAAATTCATTTCTTAAGCTCCAGCGGGACCTTGGTTGGCTGTACCCCAAATACTGTCTATCATCATTTGTAAATACCCCGTCGTTGTTGACATCTTCCACTTTGAAATCGCCGGGTTTCACCCCATAGTCAGCAGCCTGTTCGGCTTCATCCGATTGCCATATTCCCAGAGCCTTATAATCCCAAATCTGATCAATGGGCCTTCCGATGAACCAACGGTTTCTTATATCGTCCAATTCGTTGCCATCTTTATCCAAATCACCGTAAAGACGTAAGATCTTATTTCGGTTCATCTGAAAATTCAAATTGGACCGCCATGTAAAGTTAGCCCGCTGCATATTCAAGCTATTGAGGGATACTTCAACTCCTCTGTTTTGTATTTCGCCCAAATTGGAAGACACAAAATTAAAACCTAAAATATCCGGTAAGCTTCTTTCTACAAGAAGATCGGTGGTATTCATCTGGTATATTTCTATTGATCCGTCAATTACATTTTTGAACATGGAGAAATCAAGCCCTAAATTGACGGAAGCAGTCCTTTCCCATTGCAGATTCTGGTTTGCCATTCTGTTGACATATAATTGGCTGACAAAATATAGCTGACCGGCTGGTCGCTGGTAAAAGTATTTGCCAGTCGCTAGATCCGATAATGCTGCATACCGACCTATATCCCGGTTACCATTGCTACCCCAGGAGGCTCTCAACTTCCCGAAATCCAACCAAGGAATATTTACAAAGTCCTCATCAGTAAACATCCACGCAAAAGCAGCCGATGTAAATGTAGCTCTGGGGTTACTTTGACCGAACGCTGAATACCCGTCTCTTCGAACTGACACAGTGGTGACGTATTTGTCATTGAAGGAATAAATTAACCTTCCCATCAAGGCATCAGCGGTATGATACTGGTCATTGCTTGAGATGATGGGATTGATTCCTGCTCCAATATTATGAAAACCCAATCTGTCATGCGGCTCAAAGCCCGTATTGGTCATCGTGTTGTCCCAGCTTTGAAATTTTTCTGCATTGGCCAAAAAGGTTACGTCGAAGTTATGGATGTCATTGATGCTTTTATTCCAGCTAAGAATATTGTCCACTTGCCAAAAGTATACCTTGCGTTGTTGCCTGCTTGCACGACCTCCCATATTTTCGAAATCCTGGTGACCCGCCATCTCATGATTATATCGCTCGTAAAACTCATATCTAGGTGTGAAGTTAGTTCGGAATTTAATACCAAAAGGGAGTTTTATTGCGGCAAATAGGGTAGAGTTTATGGTAGTTTCTCTTTGAAGCCTATCAGTAAAACTTGGAGTATAATAAGGGTGTCTTCCCCCGCTCACTTCTTCATTAGGCATAAATCGAAGACTACCGTCTTCTAGGAAAGGTTCCGCCCAAGGTGAAAGGTTTGTCAGGTTTCCCCATGCTACCGGAACCTGGCTTTCGTCCCTGTCAGCGAACTGCGTGTTCATGCCTACAGTCAGCCATTTGTTTACATTTCCTTCAATATTAAACCGACTTCGGATAGTGGTGAATTTGTCTCCCACGATCAAGCCGTCATTATCCAAGTACCCCATCGACCAGTAATACTGAAAGTCCTCGCTTCTGCCGGAGAGGCTAACTGTATGGTCCTGCCGCAAGCCGTTCTGAAACATCATGCTGTACCAGTCTGTGGTTTGGCCCCTTTTATAATTTTCGATTTCAAGTGGCTGCATGTTTAAGCGCTGAAGCCAAACAGTTTCGGGATCACCTTCGGAACCGTCGTAGGATAACCAGGTGTCCATAGATATGTCTGATGGTAATGTGCTGGGATTGGAAAACCGATATGGCTCAAAACCACCTGCGTTGATACTTTCCATCACATCCTCTCTCCAAGAAAGAAACCCAGGGCCGTCATAAACTGGCTCATGTTTGGCCATTCCCTGAGTTCCCCAGTTGGTGTTTATTTTAATAACAGGCTTACCCAGTTTACCTCTTTTTGTATTTACAAGGACCACCCCATTGGCGGCCTTTGCTCCGAATACAGCCGCAGAGCTGGCATCTTTTAATACATCTATCGTTTCAATATCATTGGGATTTATATCTGCAAGTTGACCGTAGTAAATTGCACCATCTAAAACGATAAGCGGGCTTCCTCCTGCATTTAGAGAAGTTCTTCCCCGTACTTCGAGACCACCCCCACCTTTTGCAGAAGTATTAAGTCCTACATTGAGTCCAGCGATGTTTCCGCGAAGTACATCTTGTACTGAATTTGGGTTTTCATTTTCCAATCGGGTAGCTGTCACAGAGGATACGGCACCGGTAATATCACGCTTTCTTGCCGTTCCATAACCGATTACGACAACCTCTTCTAGGGAAGCCATATCGGTCATCAGTGTAATGTTAATCTCACTTCGGTTTCCTACCTGGATGACTTGGGTGACAAACCCTATATAGGAGAATGTAAGTTCTGAATCTTCGGGTATTGTGAGGGAATACCGTCCGTCAATATCGGTGGCAGTGCCTACACCAGTTCCGGCAATAAAAACAGTGACACCTGGTATGCCCTCTCCCGATTCTTCGGTGACGACTCCGGTAACGGTGATTTCAGCTACATCCGGAGATAATTTAGAAGAGCTTCCTTCCTTAATTAGACTTGGGGTATTGCTGCCTTGAACGTAATGTGGAATACTGAGATACAGGATGGCTAAAAACAACCAAGCCCAACTCTGATTTTTTAATTGAATGGGTATCATTCTTTTCATAATTTTTGAGTTTAAACTGTTAATTGATATTATCACGAATTACTTTTCCCCTTTATTTTCCCATAGGCTATTGTTTAAATTAATTGATCCTCAAAACAAATTTTGTTTTAAAAAATCTAATATTAGACATTGGTAATTTATAATGCAACCGATTTCATTAAAATTAAAATTGACTAATTTTTACGTAGAAGAATACTTATATTCCTATTGCCTGGTGTGTAAAATTAAATTTGCTGGCTTGTGAGACTTTATCCTACCAGCGATTTTTTTTAAATTGAAAAATTGCCTTTAGTCTAAAAAAAGAATTTTAAATTCGAAGGAGTGGTGTCGAATTTTTAAATATTTAAAAAAAGGTAGTTAAATTAATTTTATTCAATTTACATTAAATATTAAATATAACATAAATAATATGAAATAATAGGTAGTTTTTGGGTTTTAAAATTAACTTGACCATCAATAATAGCTAAAAATCATTTCGTCAGAATCAAAAAATTCTACAGCAGTGGAAGCATTCTTTATTTAACAAAAAGATAAACTAAAAAATGGATTTATTATACGGGTATTGTTTGAAAATTTTTTACATTTGGAAATAAAATGATGCAAGATGGATGCCTCGTAAAATTTTCTTGTAAGCAACAAACAATCTCAAACTGCTTATAAAAATTTTAAGTTTTATTTAAATAATATTTGGATATTTAGTAATTAAAGTATTGATATCTATTTAAAAACAAAAAACTCAATTAAATATTTTGATTAATTAAAAATAAATAAAATAACCCAAAATCTAAAAAAACTGATCTAGCGAATTATTTTTTTTAAAAATAAACTCTAATTCCCAAGCAATCAGCATATTTCCAAATCGACTTATTGTACCACGAACGATTAAAGCAGAGGGAATCCTTCTACTCCAAATTACCCTAAAAAGTCGCATATGTAATAACCTATCCCTCTCAATGCCTGCAAGTAATCTTCTTGCTACTACTGTCAGTTGAATAATTCAGTCTGCCAAGTATTTAAAGTCAATTATTATCATTACAAAAACCTAAAAAAATGAAAAAAGGATTACAAAATGTATTCTTGAAATCAACGAAGGGAATGCTCTACGGAGTTTGCCTTTCAGGTGCTTTCACGTTTACTGCCTCGGCTGTTTCCACGGACCGAGTCGAACGCTTACTCGTTAATTCAGAGGTGAGCGACAAAGTAAATGTCGTCGTTTCAGGTGTCGTTACAGACCCAGCGGGAGATCCCATGCCGGGTGCAACCATTTCTGTGCAGGGAACTACTCAGGGAACAGTAACTGACATAGACGGTAGATATTCCATTAATGTTGCTGAAAGTGCTACTTTGGTTATTTCCTTTATCGGATACGAAACCCAAATGATCCGGGTTGGAAACCAGACGGTAATTAATGTCACGCTAAAGGAAGATTCATCTTCTCTTGAGGAGGTAGTCATTATTGGATACGGTACCCAGAGAAAATCCGATCTTACCGGATCGGTAGGGTCTGTAAGTTCTGCAGAACTTAGTGAGAGACCTGCACCATCACTTAACCAAGCTCTGGCAGGTAGGGTAGCGGGTGTGCAGGTAAACACCAACTCAGGTCGTCCAGGAGGACGAACAAACGTTCGGATCCGTGGATTTAGCTCCATCAACTCTTCCAACAACCCCTTGTATGTGGTAGATGGGGTAATGCTTCCCATGGGTACCATGGACCAAGCCAGTAACCCTATCGATTACATCAACCCCAACGATATCGTGTCTGTGGAAGTATTGAAAGATGCTTCATCCACCGCAATCTACGGTTCAAGAGGTGCAAATGGTGTTATCTTGGTTACCACCAAAAAAGGAAAAGCGGGTGAAGGAACCCTGACTTACAATGTGGACATGAGTGTAAACACTATAGGTCCCAACAGACCGGAGGTTTTGAACGCTGCGGAATATATGATGGTTGAAGACTTGGCATGGAGAAATATGGAAAAATATGATCCGGTCGGATGGAATGACGGCAGATGGGCATACCTTAACCCTGCCCTTCGTCGTACTGACCCCAGAGTATTCGATAGTCAGGGCAACCCCTTACATGACACAAACTGGCTGGAAGAAACTACTCAAAATAAAATTTCACAAAACCATCAGTTAGGGTTTACTGGTGGCAATGAAAGAACCACTTATTCTCTTTCATTAGGATACCGGGATGATCAGGGGTTGTTGAAGACTTCCTATTTAACCCGATACGCCACTCGATTTACCATTGAAGACAAGGTAAAATCATGGTTGACCGTTGGAGGTACCCTCAGCTACAACACACAGGAAGAAAATTTGGTGGATGTAAGTGATGCAGTTCCACGTCAGATTGTGGAAGATTTCCCATTTTTGCCTGTCAGATATGATGACGGAGTATTTGCCAACAACAGGGACTATCCTTTTGCTGAAGGTACTATGAGTTCCATGCACCGGCTTTACGGACGTAGGTATATTCTTAATACACAAACGACTTTGGGTAGTGCATACTCCAATATCAAGTTTGCCGAAGGGTTGGAAATGCGGACTGTTCTTGGCGTCAATATCATGACCCAGGAAAACAGTCAATCAAGTACACGGACCTTGGCTATCGCCCAAAACGGTACGGCATCAAAAAGCATGATGAGAGATAGCTTTTGGTCGTTGGAAAATTACCTGACCTATAATAAAGTGTTTGCAGACCGACATTCCTTTACTGGATTATTGGGTATCTCCTGGCAGGAAAATACGTTCACCTCCATGAGTGCCAGTATACAGAACTTCGCCACGGATTTCTTTACCTTCGATAACTTGGGAGCTGGTTCCCAGTTGCCCCGGGTAGGTTCAAGCGCGAATAGACATGCACTCAACTCATATTTTGCCAGAATAAACTACAGCTTGGATGGTAAGTATTTGTTTACAGCAACAGGTAGAGCCGATGGCGCGTCCAAATTCGGTGAAAATAACAAATATGCCTTTTTCCCTTCCACAGCTTTGGCATGGAGACTTTCTGAGGAAGGATTTCTGAAAGGTAATGCTACAATTTCAAATTTGAAATTGAGAGCCAGCTATGGTCTTACCGGCAACTCTGAAATTCCCCCTTACGCTTCCCTTGCTTTGCTTAGTTCCAATTACTCTGCGATTTACAATGAAACGCAGGTAGGAGGGACAGGTCTTAACCGACTAGCCAATCCTAATCTTAGATGGGAAAAAACAGCACAAAGTGATATTGGATTAGAGTTGGGATTATTCCAAAACAGAGTGTCCGTTGAATTGGATTTTTATTACAGAAAGACTACAGACATGTTATTGGATTCTCCAGTTCCGAGAACCAGCGGATACGCCACTATCCGAAGCAACGTAGGCTCCATGGAGAATAAAGGGATTGAGTTTACCATTAATACCGTCAATGTAGAAAAGGGTGACTTCACTTGGAATACATCTTTTAACCTTTCGGCAAACAGAAACAAGGTATTGTCCTTAGCTACGCCTGCGGATATTTTCGGAGTGGGTGGGCCCAATTTCACCAACCAGACAAATATCATTCGTGTAGGAGAACCTGTAGGTTCATTCTGGGGTCTAGTTCGATTGGGTACTTGGAGTGAGGCTGAAAGAAGTGAAGCTGCCGAATACGTAAGTTATAGAAACGGGTTAACCATACTTCCCGGTGATATTAAGTACCTGGATATAAATGGAGACAAAGCTATCAATGATTCCGATAGGCAGATCATAGGAAACGGAAACCCAAATATGTGGGGAGCCATGAACAATAATGTTACGTTTAAAAATTGGGATTTGACACTTGAACTACAGTATATGTATGGAAATGACCTGTTGGACATGAACTTGCATCCAAGTGAAGATAGACAAGCCCTTGCAAACAGCTATCGTACCGTTTTAAACGCATGGACTCCTACCAATCAAAATACAATGGTTGCGGAAATTAGAGATACTAGGGCGGGTTACGTTACGAATGTTGATTCCCACTGGGTAAAAGATGCATCCTTTTTAAGGGGAAGAAACGTACTTCTTGGATATACATTCCCCTCCGAAGTGGCTAACCGGGTTAAGTTAAGCAGATTGAGGGTATATACTACTGTTCAAAATTTCTTCTTACTGACTGGCAGCGACATTATCGGTGATCCGGAAGTGGCTCCGATTCGTGGAGGAAATGCGCAGAATGCCTTTTCCCAAGGTATGAATTGGCATGCTTATCCCAAGCCTACAACCTATATGCTAGGCCTGCAGGTAACTCTTTAATCCTTCGGTAATAACCTAAAATGATAACATAGATGAAATTTAATATAAAACGAAAAGCTCTTTCCTTCCTTTCCCTAGGGTTGGCGCTTCTTACCTTTAATACTGGATGTGCGGATTTCCTCAGCGAGGAGGACCCATCCAACTTGACACCGGAGTCATTTTATACCATTCCGGATCATGCAGAAGCTGCACTTGCGTCAGTTTACGCGGACATGCGATTTTATGGAGGTGATGGAGGTATTTTCTCTTCTACGTGGCAGCTTATGGAGGCTACTACTGGTACTTCAACAACGGAGACGGCTCAGAATTCCGACTTAAACAACTTATATGGGTTGATTTATGACGGCAGGACGCAACACGTGATTAACTGGTGGAATGGTCTCTATAGGGTAATTGCACAAGCAAATTTGGTATTGGACAGAGTTCCTGCGATCACACCTATGGACGAGAACCAAAAGCGAAAAATCTTGGGAGAGGCGCGATTTCTTAGAGCTTGGGCTTATTTCTACGCTGTACGGCTCTGGGGAAATGTTCCGTTGATTACAGCTCCACAAACGGCAAGCTCAGAAGACTTTAGGCCTTCTCCAGCTCCACAGCAGCAAATCTACGACTTGATTGTTGAAGACTTGCTGGCAGCCGAAAGTGCAGGCTTGCCTTGGATGGACCAAAGTGGACGTGTTTCTCAGGCCGCTGTCAAGGCCCAGTTGGCTAAAGTCTACCTGACTATGGCAGGTTTCCCCCTTAACCTTGGCACACAGTACTATACCCTAGCTGCAAACAAATCGCTAGAAGTAATCGAGTATGCCAACGGAAACCCCGGCTCTATCAATCTGTTCCCCGAATATGGAGACTTGCACGATGAGACAAACGGTAACCGATTGGAACATTTGTTCATGATTCAATACAATGTGATTGTAGCAGGCAATCCCATGAATAATATGTTCCCTAACTTTAAGCCTGTTACGTTCCAGGGACCAGGGGGTACAGGAAGTACCGTTCCTACCATTGCATTCTATGAATCCTTTGAAGAGGGGGATAAGAGAGCGGTAAACCAGGAGGGCTTCTTTTACACGTCTTATTATACCAATGGAAGCGGCGAACCGTTTGATCTGGGTGCTCCCTACATTTTCAAACATTTTAACAGAGCTGCTTTGGGTACGGCTGGGGTTCCCGGCAACCGGGCGAATAACCTCAATGTGCCGTTGATTCGATTCGCTGAGGTGTTATTAATGTATGCAGAGGCTCAAAACGAAGTAGGCGGACCCAATGCGTTGGCTCATGAAGGCCTTAAGAGGATCCGTGACCGGGCAGAACTTGAGACACCTGCCTTGGGTGAATTTACAACGGATTCCTTTAGGGAAGCTGTATGGAAAGAAAGATGGCATGAGCTCTGCTACGAGCAGATTACATGGTTTGACATGCTGCGTTTGCGGAAGGCATATAATGAGTTGACAGACGGTTTCGATGATTTCGTGGGCCACGTCAACTTAAGCTCCAATCAGACGCTCCGAAACATGCATTTATTGATGCCTTATCCGCTTCCTGAAATGCAAAACAATCCGAACTTGACTCCTCAAAATCCTGATTATCCCTAATCGGTAATTGTGGATCAGGTATTAAAAAATCCCGGTAGAAGTTTTCTGCCGGGATTTTTTTTGTTAAGATAAAATTTTCATGCACAATTAATTTTTGGTCTTGAATTTTCACCTTTGTTAACTGCATTGTTAAAATTATTGGAAGGGAAGCTATCCCTGTCAAAAACCGTCCACTCCGGATCTTTTTTTCGGAGATACTTTTCTTCATATTTCTTTCTAAGCTCTTTTCTCTTCGATGATGGAGGTATTACATCGTAACCTGAATTGCAAATTCCTTTTGATAGGGAGGTGTGTTTGCAAACTACACCTAGCGGGGGTCAGACTACGGGTAGCTGGGAGATGATTAAGCTATTTGGTTTCTTCCTTTGTATTATCTGAGAGTAGTTCCGGTGGATACATCAATAACTGTATTCCACCATCCTCATGGAAACCGCAGGGAGGTATGTGTCAAATATCATTTGCCTAATAATTGCAGTCTTGAAATCAAGTCAGGAAGAAATGATTCTTTCACAACCCAAACAATCTGGTAATCAACGCCAAAATAGTCATGAACGATCCTGTTCCTAAAACCTCGGATTCGATGCCAATCGATGTCAGCATATAGGTCCTTAAATTCTGTCGGTAGCCTATTCGCAGCTTCTCCAATTATTTCAAAATTTCGAACAACAGCATCAACAACCATGCTGTCATTTACGAACTCATCAAATGATAGGTCTTTTGTATAAGAAAGTATCTTATTGCCACTGTCAATGATATCCTCTATTAACTACTCAGCATTACGCTTAGACATAAATAATCTCAGGCTCTATTTCTTTATAATATTTATCCTTTACGCCTGCTTTAGATACTAGATCAATCGGATTATTGAGCTCACTCTCGAGATATTCGGCTAAATCAATGAACTCGATACCTATGGGACTGGAAAAGTCTACAATAATATCGATGTCGCTACTTGCAGGATTAAAATCATCACGTACAACAGATCCAAAAAGGCCTAGAGAACTAACATGATACTTGGCGGCTAATTCGCCTTTTAAGCCAGTCAATATATGCTTTATCGTCGTTAGCTCTGTCATATTGCAATATATAAAAATTCGAATTGCTATTTGCCACATCATATTTATATACTAACTGGAATTAAAAACTCCTATTGATAGGGAGGGTTCCAAACTACACCTAGCGGGGGAACCCGAAGGTACTGGACGGTAACGTTAACTTCTAAAAAGAATTCACATATTAACCTCCATTGAATACATTACTTCGATTGCTCACGGGGCTAATTTTCTTCTATTATTATCTTAATTTGGATTGCTAATTCAGGAAGGTTATTCTTTATGATTTGCCATACTTCTTCCGCATCAACCCCAAAGTAATCATGTGCCACAATGTTTCTGAAACCTTGGATTTTTGTCCAAGGGATTTGCTGCTCTTTTTCTTTCAACTGCTCTGATAATCTTCCGACTGCCTCTCCAATTATCACAAAATTCATGAGTACTGCATCAAATGTCTTTTCATCTTCAAAAAATGCATCCACATCGCATATGTCTTCAACGAATTTTTCGATTTTCAAGCAACTATCAATTATTGCCAATAAATTCCCTTTATCTTTCTCAGACATAAATTGCGGATTGAATTATCTGGTTTCGGAAATAAGGTTTGATGTATTTTTCTCTGCACAAATCAACATCTCTGTCAAACCTTCTAGCGACCAAATCTTTAATTTTGGATTTTTTTTCAGACAAATTCTCTGTGTTGGGCTGAAATTCAACGATCAAATCAATATCACTGTTTTCTGTTCCCTCATTTCTTGAAAATGATCCAAACAAACCAATACTAACCAATTGGCATTCATCAAATAGTAACGCTTTATTCTCTTTTAAAAATGACAATATTTCGGAGCTGTTTATCATCAGTTTTTTAAGGGATTATTTTCTAAACTTTAAGTTAAGCCGTTTGCTGAGTCAGGGCTCACGCCTTCTTAGAAATTTATCCAAATATCGTTAGATTTCAACAGAGAATCAAAAATGCCAAACCAGAAGTTTGTCCAAACATCTTTTTGTGTATCGAATACAGTAAATTTAACCTTAAACAGGACAATGCCTTTATATTTCAATCCTCCCAAATATCCATCAATATCTAATATCCACAAATATTAGTTACAAATATTTCGGCCGTAGGCCATACCCTGAACCGCGAGGGTCACCGCTTCGCTCCGATTTCTACTATATTTCCACCATATTTCAGCCGTAGGCTATATTTCGGCCATAGGCCATATATCAACCATATTTCCATTAAATAATATCCACAAATATCCAATATCCATAAATATCAAAAAACCTAATTAATCCTCTCCTCCCTATGAATCGGCCCTTCCCTATCCCGAAGAAACCCGGCATCTCCACCTCCCAATACTGTTTTTATCTCACTGACAATGGAAAGCGCTATCTCTTCCGGTGCCTCGGCACCAATGTGTAGCCCAACCGGACCGAAAATTTTCTTCAGATCTTCAGATCCAACCACTGCACCTTTGTGTTCCAGATTTTCCAGCATCTTTTCCAACTTTTTCTTCGGACCCAAAACACCCAGGTAGGGGAGGGTTATCGGCAAAAGGCCTTCCATAATGGCCAAGTCATAGTTGAAATTATGGGTCATTAACACCACGGCTGTTCGGCTGTCTTTTGCAAAGCGGGTAATGGCTTCCTCTGCATTGGCAACATGGATTTGGTGAACGGTAGGGAAACGCGCAGCTGTGGCATGGTTGGAACGCCCGTCTATCAAGGTCACTTCCCAGCCTAGGACATCGGCCAATTTGCAGAGGGGTATGGCATCGTTTCCCGCACCTACTACTACTAACGATATGGGAGCTTGGATCAGCTCTATAAATGCATTAATGGGTTGGGAACCGGGATATTGGCTGATAATGGATTGGTTGACTTTGAGCACATCGGATATGCCACGTTCAATTTCAGACAGCCAAGGCGTAACAGCCGTAGGAACGGACGAAAAATTGCCATTAGTGAAAAGCAGGCAGGTACCCACTTGTTTTTCCCTTTTGTTTTTTAGATCAAAAAGGGTCACCAATACCTTTGGTTCCCGAGTTTCCATAGCTTGCTTCAGCAATGCTATGGGATGGTCAGTCGCTTCGGGATCGATTGGTTCTATCAAGATATGGATGATTCCGTTACATCCGAGACCTACCCCAAATTTGGCATCATCGTCATCGGTGGTGTCGTAGGTCACCACCATGGATTTTTTCTGAAAGATTACCAATTGGGCTTTTTTCAGTGCATCCCCTTCCAAGCATCCCCCGCTGATGGCACCTGTTAGGGCACCGTTTTCCGTTACAAGCATTCGGGCACCCGGACGCCGGTATGAAGATCCGTCTACCTTGACTACTGTTGCCAAAGCAGTCTGTTCTCCCAGAGTTTGGGCCCGGCCAAAGGCATGGATAATTTCTTTTATCTCTTTCATCGATTGGGTGCTTAATGCAAATATTTTTTCAATTTGAACAAAGAATTCAAATTGCTTGTAGCGATTTAATCAAATCGAATAAGCGGTACAAGGCTGCCCGCTTTCCAAAAATCTTTTCCTGCGGGAAGGGAAACAAATCCATCCGCGAGCCCCAGATGAACCAAGTCTCCTGATCCTGAATGATCAACCGGGGAAGCAAGAAGAACGCTATCTTTGTCTTCGAAAGTGACCAGTAAATGGTAGGTCAGTGGCTTTTTGAAAACCAGGTCTGACGTGAGCGTTGCATAAAGATGTTTTTCAGCCAGACCTTGGTATTTTCGGAGCCAAGGCTTAAAGTAGGCATGAAAACAGACCAAGGTGGAGCCGGGATTGCCCGGAAAGCCAAATACTAGGGTTTTGCCGACGGTTCCGAATAGAAAGGGTTTTCCGGGCCGCTGGGCTACTCCGTGGATTTTTTTGTCCAAACCCAACTCCTCAAGAACCTCGGGTAGGTAATCAAATTTCCCTTTCGATACCGCTCCGGAAAACATCAACACGTCGTAGTTTCCGACAAGTTTTTTCAATCCATCCCGTAATTTATCCCTATCGTCAGCAATTTGGACGGTATCGGCCTTTATTCCCAATGCCAATAAGGCTGCCTGCAACATATAGGAGTTAGAATTGCGAATCTGATGGGGTAGAGGCGTTTGATCCACGGGTACCAGTTCGTCGCCGGTAGCGCATACTACCACCTTAGGAGGGGAAACAACGGAAACATGCGTATATCCAACAGCAGCCATAACCCCGACCATACCGGCAGTAATTGTACTTCCCTTTGGGATAAGTACGTCTCCTTTGCGGGCATCTGTACCTTGGCCATGAATGTTTTGAAAGGCACTTACATCGCTTAAATCAATGCGGGCTTTCCCATCAGCGATTACCACGCATTCATAGGGAATAACACAATCTGTCTGAAGGGGTAATACAGCCCCTGTCATAACTTCTAGGCAATGCTCCGGATCAGAAAGCGTAAGCGGTGGCTGCCCAGCCGCTTGGGTATTTTCTATGAAAAAATATTTTTCTGGGGAAAATCGGGATGCCTGAATGGCTATTCCATCCATGGTCACCCGGTCAAAAGGAGGGGAATCCCTGTCCGCATTAATGTCTTGGGCCAAGATCCTGCCTACGGCCTGCTGAAGAGGTATCTTGCTAGTACTGCTTGGAAGATCTTGGGACAGAATGAGTTTTTGGGCTTCTTTTACTTGAATCATTATTATTGAATATATGCTTCACCGATTTCCTGATACCATTGATTAATGCCGCCGGTTAGGTTGAGTAAAGTTGCGTCAGGTAGTTTGTTTTGAATTAGTTGAATAGCTTTTTCGCTTCTTGATCCCATTTGACACATAATGACCACGGGCTGCTTCCTTAGGTCAACCATTGGAATTCTTTCCAACTTTGAAAGGGGAATAGATTGTGCGTTTTCCAAATGGCCTTGAGCAAACTCATGGGATTCCCGCACATCGATTAATAAAAAATCCTGCCTTGTTTCATACCAAGTCAGAAGTTCTTCGGGACTGATGGATGCAATAGTTTCACAGATTGGAGAATCGTAATCATCTGCCAACCGTGTTATAAGTTGATTTTCAGGATTGGTTTTCAATTTCATCCTATAGTTATGGTGTCCCAAAAGGTCAAGGATGAGTAACTCACCGGATAGCACCTTGCCAAGACCTGCAACAATTTTCACTGTTTCCAACGCTTGGTAGGAACCGATAATCCCGGGAACAATTCCCAGGACGCCTGCCTGATTGCAATCAGGAATTTGTCCTGCATCGGGCGGTGTAGGAAAAAGACAGCGGTAGGTGGGACCACCCTGATAGTTGAATACGCTGACCTGTCCCTCAAAATATTGGAGCGCTCCATACACAAAAGGTTTTCCCAAAATTATACAGGCATCATTAATCAGGTAACGGGCGGCAAAATTGTCGGTAGCATCCACGATCACATCGTAATCGGACATTACTTCCAGGGCATTTTCGGTGGTCAAAAAAAATGGATAGGTCTGCAGGATAATCTCAGGATTTTGCCGGGAGAGCTTTTTCCTACAGGCTGCCACTTTCAATGTCCCAACATCTTCCATGTCGTAAATTACCTGTCGATGAAGGTTGCTAACAGCTACGGTGTCCCCATCTACTATGCCCAAAGTTCCTATTCCCATTCCTGCGAGGTATTGAAGCACCGGTACGCCCAGTCCCCCAGCGCCAACTACAAGAACCTTTGCCAAACGAAGTTTTACCTGCCCTTCCCTTCCAAAATTGGGAAGTTGAATTTGTCGGATATATCTATTTTCGGTCTGCATGTATTAACCGCCAAGGAATGACATAGACTTTTTAGGTGCTTCTGCTTGTAATGATTCTGCTTCAAAACCGTCTTTTTCTTTTTTAGCTACGGCCATGATTATTTCCTGAACCAATTCCTCACGGCTTGCTCCCGATCGAAGTACATCCCGTAAGTTGACAGCAGCAGGTCCATAGAGGCAGGTTCGGAACTCACCCGTGGCAGATAGCCGGATGCGATTACAGGTCCCACAAAAAGTTCGACTGAAGGAGGCTATGATGCCAAAACTTCCTTTGTAACCGGGAATTTGATAATTGGCTGAAGTACTGTTTTTTTCATCCGAAAGCTTCACAATAGTAGGATATGCAGTGGCTATATATTCATATAACACGACGTGGTTCCACTTTGGTACTTCAAATTTCCCGGACCCGTTGAACGGCATTTCCTCTAAAAACCTAACGGACAGGGGGTAATATTTCGTCAACTCCACAAAGGGTATAATATCGGAAATGTTTTTTTCATCTGCCACCACGGCATTAAGCTTGACTTCAAACCCTAACTCAAGTAGATCCAAAATGCACTGAAAAACTTCATCAAATTTATCCCTTCTGGTAATTTCGAAAAATCGCTGTTTGTTTAGGGAATCCAAGCTGATGTTTATTTTGGTTATGCCTAGACGTTTAAGCTCGATCATTTGATCCCTGCTGAGGGTTCCGTTACTAGTGACCGTGATTTGATTGATGCCTTCTATTTGGCTCATCTTTTCCAAAAAATCCATGATGCCTTTTCGGACAAAGGGTTCGCCACCTGTAATCCGGACTTTGTTTACGCCATAGGAACTGAAAATATCCAACAGATACTCAAGCTCCTCATAAGAAAGCAAATCCTTTCGGTCCACAAAGTTCATCCCTTCCTCCGGCATGCAATAGTAGCACCGGAAATTACACCGGTCCGTTACTGAAAGGCGCAGGTAATTCAATGTTCTTCCGTATTGATCTATTAGTTTCTTTGTCATAGAGTTAATGGTATTCAGAAATGTCGTTTGGGTAAATTAAGGATGGGAATTTACCCAGACTGTCTGATCATCGAAATATTCCTTTTTCCAAATCGGAACAGATTTTTTTAACTCATCGATCAGAAATTTGCAGGAGTCGAAAGCATCTTTTCGGTGCGCAGTAGAAGTTCCGATTATAACGACTGGCTCTCCGACTTTTTTGGTGCCAAGGGTGTGGATCATAACCAGTTTTTTGATGGGCCATTTGACTCTGGCGGTTTCAGCTAAAGCTTCCATTTCTTTTAGCGCCATGGGTTCATAGCCTTCAAAATCCAGTTGGGTAACCCCGGATTTTCCAGATGCATGATTACGTACGGTTCCTATAAAAAGGGATATACCTCCGGCTTCGGGATGTTGAAGGGCGGAATAGGCTTCGTTGATGTCTATGGTGGTAACTAGTTTGATCATTGGTTTATCCACCGCTTACTGGCGGGATTAGTGCTACTTCTTTCGTGGAATCAAGGGCTGTGCCGTCCTCCGCATAGGTTTGGTTTACAGCTACAGCGAGTGCGGAAAGTTTTTCCAATCCGGGATACTGTTGATACAGCCATTCTTTCAATTCCGTAACTGTATGCACCTGAATGTTTGCAGGCACCGGCAACATATCTCTTCCAACAATATCTTTGGTGATTCCAAACAACTTTATTTCCATGCCGATACTATTTTCTTTGAGAATTAAAATTACGGATAATCTATGGGACGGCAATAATGACCGGCGCATTTATTAGAATTAAGCCGCCGAATTCATACTAGTTCAAAGGCGAATCCTTAATTCCTAATCCGATTTCCATTGCTCCGTTAACATAAATATTTCCCTATCTGTTCATTGTTTTTCATGCTACCAAAAAAGTATTAAAAAAAAGTTTTAAAATTCCGGTATCATTTTCATGATTTCTCCCTTATATAAATAGAACATATAATTACCTGTGATAAGCCCTTTAAGCCATATTTTCATTCAATTGATTTCCAATAGAGACTTTGTTCTTTGGGTCAATCATCCCAATGAGGAAAGAGAAATTTTTTGGCAAAACTGGAGTCTAAGCAATTCAGATGCGCATCATGAAATCCTCAGAGCGAGAGAATTTATACAGCGTCTACAGTTTAAAGATGATTATTTGTTGCCGGAAGAAATGGATGACCTGTTAGGTAAGGTGTTGGCCAAGGAATATTACTATAAAGCTGAATGGAGTAAACCAAGCTTACAGTTTTCTCGGTTGGTCCAGAAACAATGGATAAGGGTAGTAGCTATTTTGTTGGTAAGTTTTTTGGTCGGGATTTCTATAGAGCGGATATATCCGACTTTGGAGGCAGACCCCATTGCGGTGGAAATCCCACTCAGAACCGTTGAAAACCCAAGGGGTTTAAAATCTACCTTTTCCTTGCCTGATGGTACCGAGGTGCATCTAAACTATGAATCCTCGCTTACATTTCCCCGGCAATTTGGTGGTACGGACCGACGGGTAGAATTGGTTGGTGAAGCATTTTTTGACGTGGCCCATCATGATAGTGTGCCATTCATTGTCTTGACGGAGGGGATGTCGATTGAAGTATTGGGGACAAGCTTTAATGTGTTGGCTTCGGAGGAGGATTACCAAACCCGGGTTTCCTTAGTTCGGGGAAAAGTTTTGGTCAATTTTTTAGATCAGCGGGAAGGTTTGGAAAATCAAATACTTTCCCCCGGTCACGAAGTAGGGTTAGATCGAAGGTCCGGTGAATTTACAGTTACAACCTTTCATGTGGAACAGATCGTCGGTTGGAAAGATGGTATTATGCTTTTCCAGGATGCCAGCATGACGGAATTTATTAATCGATTGGAAAAATGGTATGGTGTAAACATTCAGATTTTTGGCAGACCCGGTAAACCTTGGAAAATAAACGCCCGATATGAAAACGAAATGCTGGAGGATATTCTAATAGGATTAAAATTTGTATATAACATTGAATATCAAGTTAAAGGGAAAAATATTTGGATTAAAATAAATGATTAATATGTGGGAAAATAATTAAGAAATCTTCAAAATGCTTCACATGGTGAAGCAAATACCCGGCTTAATCAGGCCAAGTTATAGTTAACTTATTTTATCAATTAACAACCCAAAATTATGAAAAAAGATGTACCATTCCATCGTAAGTTAAAATGGGCAGTGATCTTTGGTTTGGTTTTTCAAATCATGCTGCCTCAGATAGGTTTAGCGCAGAGTGTCACCGCGCTTGCCGTTGCGAGTACCAAAACTCAAGTGTCTTCCAAATCTACATTAATGGAGAATAGGGTATCCATTAATGTGGAGAATGTCGGAGCCAAGGAACTGTTTAGACTGTTGGAAGCCAAAACCGGGGCTAAATTTGTGTTTGATCGGGAAGTTACTCAATCCGATGTGCTGATTTCGGTAAACGAAAATATGATCTCCGTATATGACTTACTGTACAAGATTTCTTCCCAATCAGATTTTAGATTCAAGCAGGTTAACCAGCATATTAATGTCAGGCTTGTTAATGGGTCAAATGGTGTTTTGGTGGATAATGCCGTAGATATTAATGTCACCGGTAAAGTAGTAGACGCCAACAGCATCCCACTCCCCGGAGTATCTGTCCTCGTGGAGGGAACAACACAGGGAACAGTGACCGATTTGGATGGTAATTATGCCATTACCGCACCTGATGGTGGGGCATTGGTCTTTTCTTTTATCGGTTTCCGCAATCAGCGTGTGGTTATTGGCACCCAGAGCGTGATCAATGTGACCATGGTAGAAGATATTTCCGGATTGGATGAGGTGGTTGTTACGGCCTTGGGTATTAAGCGGGAGGCAAAAAGCTTGGGATATGCCACCTCCAGCGTCAGTCAGGACGAAATGACTATCAACCGAACCGGAAATTTCATGAATGCCCTGCAGGGAAAAATGGCAGGAGTAAACATCACTTCCCTGGGCTCCGGGCCTTCTGGAACCAGCAAAATCCGGATTCGCGGTCAGTCATCTTTTGGGGGTAATAACTCGCCGCTGATTGTAGTGGACGGGGTTCCCATTGACAACACCAATTTTGGAGCTCGGGGTGATTTTTCGGATAGAGGGAGTAACCGGACTTCAGACAGTGGCGATGGGTTGAATAGTATCAATCCAGATAACATAGAATCCATGACCGTACTTAAGGGTGGAGCAGCTTCTGCGTTGTATGGATCCCGTGCCAAGGACGGTGTGATTATGATTACGACCAAAAACAGAGGAACCGGCAGGGGTGTAAGCCTAGAAATTAATTCCAATTTCACCCATGATACCCCAATGGACTTCAGGGATTATCAGTTTGAATACGGACAGGGGGAGAACGGGGTCCGGCCAACTTCTCCTTTTCCCACCTCGGGTGTATGGAGCTTTGGTGAAAAATTCCAGCCAGGAATGACCCATGTTCTTTTTGACGGACTGGAAGTGCCCTATGAACCTCAGAAAGACCAGTTCAATCAATTCTACCGAAAAGGATATACTTGGACAAACTCGGTTTCCATGGCTTCTTCGGGAGAAAATGGCGGATTCAACCTGATGATTTCCAATATGGACAATGAGTTAATCATGCCGAACTCAGATTTTAATCGGAAAACGGTCAACTTCGGTTTTACGCAGACATTAGCCAAGAAACTAACTATTTCCGGAAATATCAATTATTCTAAAGAACAACGGAGAAACCCACCTAACCTAGCCGAGCAGGACTATAGCCCCGTGATCATATATACATTGGCTAACTCTATGCCAATGGACGTACTAAGGGATAATGCAGAAGCCCCGAATGGCAACGAAAACGTTTGGTCACGGTTTACCAACCGAACCAACCCTTATTTCGCACTCAAGCGTTTCGATAATATTGATCGGGATCGAGTGTTTGGAAATATTACTGCAAAATACGATCTGGCAGATTGGTTGTTTGTCCAAGCACGTGTAGGTCAGGACTTCTATGCCAGAGAGCAAGAATATAACCTTCCCCACGGTACCCAACGGCAGGTACCTGCTCCAGCAGGATTTGTTAATGGGCAATATGTACAGGATGCAACTAACGTTCGGGAAATAAATGCCGATTTTCTTGTAAGCGCAAATAAAACCTTTGGCGATTTTGGTTTATTGGTAAATGCCGGGGGGAATCAGATGTACAGAAGGTTTAGCAGACACAATGTATTTGTACAGGATTTTTTCTCGCAGGATCTGTATACCATCGGTAATAGCCGGTTAAGGGATCCCATATATCAGTTTTCCGAACGACAGGTAAACTCCCTCTATGGGTCAGCAGAGATTTCCTACAAGGAGTTTCTCTACGTGAACGGCACAGTAAGAAATGACTGGTTTTCAACCCTATCACCCGCAAATCGCAGCATTCTATATCCTTCTATTACAGGTAGCTTTGTGTTTTCCCAAGCGTTTGGAGCTTCTTTGCCGGAATGGATAACTTTTGGTAAAATCCGTGCCGGTTACTCCGAGGTGGGTAGTGATACCGATGTACAGCCCTATTCCAACAACCTGTTTTACGGAATTAATGCACAGCAATTCCCCAATTCCAACGGAACCCCTCAGCCCTTGGCGAGTATATCCGGCTCCACTGTGCCAAACGCAAACCTGAGACCCATGATGGTACAGGAAAGGGAGTTTGGTTTGGAAATGCAGTTGTTTGACAGCCGGGTAGGATTTGAGGTGAGCTACTATCACAAAATTTCCAAGGACCAGATCCTGCAGGCGCAAATGTCCGATGCGACAGGTTTTCTTAGCCAATTGATCAACGTGGGAGAAAGCAGCAATGAGGGAGTCGAAATGATGCTTAATCTCAATCCGATCGCTACCGAAAATTTCCGATGGAATTCAAGTTTTAATGCGGCGTATAACATCACAGAAGTGCTTGATTTGGGGCCGGATGTAAGTGACAACAGCATTACGGTAGGTACCGCCGATTTTCACGGAGAACTTCGACATGTAGTCGGAAGACCCATGGCCCAACTTTATGGGTTTGGACTCTTACGGGACGATCAGGGAAGAGTGGTACATAACAGTGGAAACGGACGACCCTTAAGAAGTGCCGACCAACTTGAATTCGGAAGTGCAATTCCAACTTGGGTAGGTGGTATAACGAATGGATTTGATTATAAAGGAATCAATTTGTCATTTTTAATTGATTTTAAACTGGGACATAAGATGATTTCCGGTACACATATTAACGCATATAGGCATGGATTGGACAAAGCAACTCTACCTGGAAGGGACGTGGGCTATGTAGTCGGAGAAGGAGTTAATCAGAATGGCGAAGTAAATACAGCTCAAGCTCCAGTGCAACAGTATTATGAGGTTATGAGAAGTTTGAGGCTTTCTGAATTGTCGGTATTCAATGCGGGTTCATGGCAGTTGAGGCAAATCAGTTTGGGCTATGATTTCACCAAACTGCTTCCTGCCAACTTTCCCGTGAGGGGAGTTCGCCTAAATGTGGTAGCCAACAATGTGGCGGTAATCAAAAAATGGGTGCCCCATATCCACCCCGATCAGTTTGGATTTCCCTCCGATAACCTGATGGGCTTGGAAGCGACGGGCTTGCCTGTATCCCGAAGCATAGGCTTTAACCTGAATCTTAAGTTTTAATCACCCAAAATCCAAGAAAATGAGACGTTTTAATAAACAACTATTTATTGCAATCCTTGTGATTTTTGGGGTTGCGTGTGACAGCGGATTTGATGAAATGAACATCAACCCCAATGCGTTAACCGCTGTGGAGCCAGTTTTTCAGTTAAATACGGCGATCGTTGAATCCGCCCCCCAATATGGCAACTTAAGTTATGAGACGACAATCGTCAAACAGATGATTACTCCGTTTAGTGGGGTAGGGGCAGCAGCAAATTTTAATCAGGACAACCGGAACGTGGCGGCGGGAAACTGGCAGCGTGGCTACAGGGAAGGGATTAAAAACCTGGCGGATGCGCTTAACCGCACGGAGGGAATGCCCCAATATGAAAATCTCCGGCATATTCTCCGTATTTATAAAGCGTACACTTTTATGGTATTGACTGATACCTATGGAGACATACCCTATTTTGAGGCGGGAAGGGTATTTCTGGAGGGAATTACCAATCCGGTATATGATCCGCAAGAGCAGGTATATGACGACATTCTTAAAGAATTGGAAAGCGCATCGGCTTCAATAAATCCTGCAGGTGCCCCTGTTTCTGCAGAGGTATTATACTCCGGAGATTTAAACAAATGGAAGCGACTTGGTTATTCGCTGTTGCTGCGTGCTGCCATGCGGCATTCAAAGGTTAATCCGACCAAAGCTGCCGAATATGTAGCCAAAGCAGTAGCGGGTGGCCTTATGCAGTCCAATGCGGACAACGCCGTAATTCGGCATACGGCAAACTTCACCAACAACATTGGTGCCTCGCTTAATGGCGGCCAGTCAGCCTTTTTCTATTTGGCAGAGGACTTTGTTTCTTACTTGATAGACAACGACGATCCAAGATTAGCCGCGATTGCTGTCCGCTATGTGGGTGCGACCAGCGGAGCGGGCCAGGTACCTGGAAATGCCACTAGAGACCCAAGCTTGCAAATCGGCATGCCGTTGGGCTATGACAATACCACGGTTTCAACCGCAGTGCAGGCAAGCGGGTTAGCCAGTCTCTGGGATTACAGCCAGCTGGACAGGACACGGATGGCGGCAATACAGGCCCCAAGTTTTTTGGTGACTTATGGGCAGACACAATTGCTGCTAGCAGAAGCGAGGCATAGAAACTGGGCTCCGGGGAGTGCTGCGGAGGCATATAGGCAAGGTATCGAAGCCCATATGCAGCAATTGGCAACCTATGGTGAAAACACAGAAATAGCAGGGCCTGCTATTGAAACTTATTTGGATGCCAACCCCTTGGAAACAGGAAGGGAATTGGAACAAATTAATACCCAATATTGGGTGGCGACATTTCTTCATGGGCCTGAATCTTGGGCTAATTTCCGGAGGTCAGGTTTCCCCGAGCTTTCACCAAATACCTTTGGTGGCAGCGATTTACAAACAGAGGATTTTATTCGGAGATTAAGCTATACAGATGCCGAATCCAACGTGAATGCGGCAAACGTTCAGGCCGCTATCAGCCGTCAGGGACCGAATATCATGGATACAAGGGTTTGGTGGGATGTGAAATAGTGAATTTTAGATTTAATTGCTAATTTATAAGCCGAACAAATAATCATAAACCCAATAGCATGGAATCGCAATTAATCGAAACATTCATAAAAATGAAAACTTGGTTTTGCGATTCCATCTGACCGCTGAAAAACAAACAACAAACAGATGAAAGGATTGAAGAAAAGATTGGCCGCTGGGGAAACCCTGAGCGGATGCTGGTTAAACCTGGGCAGCCCATTGACAGCGGAAATTGTCGGGCTAGCCGGATTTGACTGGGTTTTACTGGATTTGGAGCATGGAGCAGGAGAACCCAAAGACCTGCTCCACCAACTTCAGGCGCTGAGCAACACTGCGGCTGCCCCAGTTGTTCGGGTCGAGAGTGTTGCCAAACAACGTATTCACCGGGTGCTGGATGTAGGGGCGGAAGGAGTAATGTGTCCGCAAATCAAAACTGTGGAAGATGCCATCACCGCCGTAAAGGGAATGCATTACCCGCCTTTTGGTCACAGAGGAGTGGCCAAAATGGTGCGGGCGACTGGATTCGGAAAAAATTTCGACTCCTATGCTGCAAATACACAATCCGATATTGTAGGCATCATCCAAATTGAGACGGTGGAAGCACTGGAAAATGTGGAAACCATTGCTGAAATTGACGGTGTCGATGTGCTGTTTATTGGTCCAGCGGATTTGACGATGTCTCTTGGGATATTTGGTCAACTCGATCATCCCTTATTTATCAAGGCGTTAGACAGGATTATAGCGGCGGCAAAAAAAGCAGGTAAAGCCACGGGAATCCTAATTTTTGATCCCAAGGATTTTGAGTCCTACCAAGCAATGGGAATACAGCTTATTGCCTGCGGTTCGGATGCCACATTTGTAGCTAACGGGGCTGCGGAATTGGCAAAAAAACTAAATCAAATGAAAACCACCTACGGGACTAACTAAGCCTTTATGCTGCATGATCCTTTAGTTATTTTATTGGTTGGAATGTTTATCGTTGTGGGGGGGATCATTGGTTTTCGGCTTAATCCTTTCTTGGCACTATTGATTGCTGCGCTAGTGGTAGCCTGGATGACTCCGGCTGCTTCTATTATTGAGTTTGGATTGAGCAAAGGGATGAGCCAAGATGCTGCGCAAGCGTTGTCAATCCGCCCCATCGGCGATCGGATTGCTACTGCCTTTGGTACCACAGCTGGTCAGATCGGGATTTTAATCGCTATGGCCGCAATTATCGGCAAATGCATGCTGGTCAGTGGTGCGGCAGAACGGATCGTCCGATCCATCTTAGGGGTCACCGGGGAGAAAAATGCTCCGTTAGCCTTCTTAACCAGCAGCTTTTTTCTGGGTATCCCGGTGTTTTTTGATACCGTGTTTTACCTGATGATACCCTTGGCAAAGGCCATGGCCATGCGGCTTAAAAAAAGTTACCTACTGCTTGTACTGTGTGTGACCGCAGGTGCAGCCATGGCTAACTCCTTGGTTCCACCAACGCCGGGACCCCTATTTCTCATTGTGGAGATGGATATACCTATCGGAATGATGATGGTAGGTGGCACCTTGGTAGGCTTGGTTACCATAGTGGTAGGATATGCCTTTGCGGTATGGGCGAATAAGCGGTGGGAAATCCCCTTACGGGATTCATTGGAAGCTCCATTGAAAGACATACAAGCCCTTTCTGAAAAGAGTACATCTCTCTTACCGGGCATTGGTGTTTCCCTACTACCAATCTTCATCCCCCTTTTCCTTATAAGCGCCAAAGCAGCGATGGAATCATTTGCCATCGGATCGGAAACAGGGGAAGGGAATTTGGTTGTAGGTTGGTTGGTAGATTCGGTTAATTTCTTGGGAGAGAAAAATCTGGCACTTATCCTTGGTGCGGGAGCAGCCTTGTTGACGGTAGTTATTCAGAAGAGAGAAGACAGGGAACTGGTGATTTCATCCGTTCAGGCGGCCCTGACGAGTGCCGGGGTTATTATATTGATTACTGCTGCTGGAGGTGCTTTCGGTGCAATGCTGCAACAAACAGGTATCAGTCTCCGCATTGCAGGATTGACAGAGGGATATCAAATGGCGTTGATACCGCTAGCCTTCTTCATTACAGCGCTGGTACGTACCGCACAAGGGTCAGCCACTGTCGCCATGATTACCGCCTCCGGGATCCTGGCAGGAATGGCAAATACCTCCCTGGATTATCATCAACTCTATTTGGGTCTTTCAATCGCCTGCGGATCCAAATTGGTGCCCTGGATGAACGACAGCGGTTTTTGGATTGTATGCAAAATGAGCAACCTGACAGAAAAAGAGGCATTGCGCACCTTTTCCCCCTTGCTAACCATCATGGGGTTTGCGGGCTTGGCGACTATACTTATTGCAGCCAAGCTCTTTCCCTTGATATAAATCAAACTGAACTATAAAACGATTAACAATAAATAGCTATGAAAACCCAAACATCCTCTGAAAAAAACGCTGAAAACATTCAGCGCAGAAAATTCGTAAAGCTGCTGTCCGCGGGTTCTGTGGGAGCGGTTGCGCTAGGTCAAACCCTAGGGGGTTGCGCCTCTCCCCAAGAAAAGTCGATTGAAGGCACCTCACAACCCAAGAAAAAAGTTTTGATGAAGCTGGGCTGTCAGTCCGGTGGTACAACTGAAGAAAACCTGGCCTTTAAAGCCAGACATGGCGTCTATCATTTGGATGGAGGAATGCCGGCTATGATAGAAGGTAAAGGCTGGGATTTGGAAGATTCCCTGCGAAAAAAGGAAGCCTGTGAAAAGTATAACATCAATCTGGACGCTTATCACCTACCACTCACATCGGCAGGCATTGACCGGGTTTCAGTCCCAAATATCATGCTTGGGAAAAGTCCTGAAAGGGACCGGGAAATTGAGATGATACAGCAGATGATCGAAGTTTCCGCAAAAACCGGAATTAAGGTCCTAAACTATAACACCACCATCTTGCCCGTACTGCGGACAGAGCGCACAATTGATCCTAAGCGAGGGAATGCGTCTTATAGTACCTGGATTTATGAGGAAGCCATAAAGAAAGAGCAACCGCTCACTGTTGCCGGAAATGTAAGTATTGACGATATGTTTGAGCGGATTACCTATTTATTGGACAGGATTCTCCCAGTTGCCGAAGAGTATAAGGTAAAGCTTGCCAACCATATTGCTGATCCGCCTGCTCCGGAAGGGTTTAGAGGGATTACCCGTTGGAATAGTCCGAATGTGTTTGAGGGTATCAAGCGGTTTGCACAGTTATATGACAGCCCTTATCATGGATTTAACTTCTGCATCGGTTCCATTGCGGAAGGGCTTAAAGATCCGGCCACGGAAATTTTCCCAATTATCGAATGGGTAGGTCAGCGCAAGCAAATTTTCAATATTCATTTGAGGAATATTAAGGGAGGCTGGAACAACTTCCAAGAAGTTTATCCGGACAATGGGGATATGAATTTCTTCCATGTGATGAGGGCACTTCGGGATGTGGAGTTTGACGGAATGGTTATGCCGGACCATGTTCCTTATTCAGATGCTCCTGGAGCAAACCTCCAAGCCTTTTCCTTCGCATACGGGCACATCAGTGCGTTGCTTCAGGCGGTGGATACGGAAGGCTGATTTTAAAAGATGTTTTAAAAATTTCAAGATTGGTCGGTAACCTGTAAGGAAATCGGCCAATTTTGGCGTTTATATTCGTTTTAGTCATTTGTTTTGTTGAAATTGTTCTTGAAAAGATATAATGAAATTTAGATTTTGAGTTAAAGCCACATAAAAATGAAGAAAGTAGGATTTATAGGATTGGGAATCATGGGTAAGCCCATGGCAATAAACTTAATGGATGCGGGGTACTCCCTGATTGTATTGGATACCAATAAATCAGCCGGAGACCTGACGCACAAGGGAGCTGAGGCTTTTTCCACCTGCAAAGAAGTTGCCGCCAATTCAGATATTGTTATCACCATGCTTCCAGACTCGCCCGAGGTAAAGGAAGTGGTCTATGGAAAGGACGGCATTTTGGAAGGGATTAAGTCTGGAGCTATTTTCGTAGATATGTCCACGATAGCCCCTTCTACTGCTCGTGAGGTGTATGATTCATTAAAAGAAAAGGGAGTAGAAGCATTGGATGCGCCAGTATCCGGTGGTCAAGTAGGGGCAGAGGGAGGCACCCTTTCCATCATGTGTGGAGGAAGTCAAGCTGCTTTTGACGAGGTTATGCCACTATTTCAGGTGATGGGCAAAAGTGCCGTCCTGATAGGTGATGCCGGAGCGGGACAAATGACTAAAGCCTGCAATCAAATGATCGTGGGCATGACTATTCAAGCAGTTGCCGAATCCTTTACCTTGGCTAAAAAGGCCGGAGTGAATTTGGAAAAAATGAGAGAAGCCCTGCTAGGCGGCTTTGCCCAGTCCAGGATTTTAGATCTTCACGGGCAACGAATTATTGATCGAAACTTTGACCCTGGTTTCAAAATCAAACTTCATAGAAAGGATATGAATATTGCCTTGGAGGCAGGTAAGGAGTTTTCCGTTCCACTTTATGGCTCTGCCTTGGTCGCCAGCCATATGGATGCGGTCTTGGCCTCCGGCAAAGGAGAATACGATCACAGTTCACTAGCGCTTCTGATGGAGCAACTTGCAAATATAAAATAACTTCTGCCCTCCAACAACCAACAAATGAATCAATTATTTAAGAATTCCGGAAAGGCTCCAAAGATTAAGGAAATGCATATTACGCCCATAGCCATTTCGGATCCACCACTTCTTAATGCAGCCGGTATTCACGCACCTTACGCTCTCAGGACGGTATTGGAACTAGTCACGGAGGACGGCATATCCGGCATCAGCGAAATACCCGGGAATAAGGCCATTGACGACGCTTTGGCATCTGCAAGGTCTTTGGTGATCGGCCGAGACCCGTATCACCTTAACCAACTACAGCGGGAACTGGAGGCCCATTTCGGAACGGAAACTGCCGCCCAACGCGGGGATGCTCCTTGGGATCAGCGCAAGCTGGTCCATGTTTTTAGTTCGTTGGAAGTTGCCTGTCTGGACATCATCGGTAAGCTAACGAATCGTCCGGTAGTTGATTTGCTAGGGGGGAAAATGAGGGATAGGGTACCCTTTGCAGCTTATCTGTTTTTCAAGTATGAAGGAGCAGGCGGAAGTTGGGGAAACGGGAAGGATCCAAATGCTATGGGTTGGGCTGCGGCACGCCAAGAAGCCGCTGTAGATCCAAAAGGAATAGTAGATCAGGCCATTGCAATGTGCAAACATTTTGGCTTTCAATCGATCAAGTTAAAGGGGGGCGCTTTTGAGCCCCGGTTGGAAACAGATTGTATGTTGGCCTTGCATAAAGAATTTGGGGATCAGGTTCCTCTACGTTTTGATCCCAACGCCATCTGGACACCGGAGACCGGGCTTAAATATGGCAAAGAGATGGAGGGGATATTGGAGTATTTGGAAGATCCAGTGAGGGGCCAGGAAAATATGGCCAATCTAAGAAAGCAGTTAAAGACACCTTTGGCGACTAATATGTGTACGACCTCCTTTGAAGATATCCCCAGAAGTATCCAATTGGGTTCGGAGGATATTATTCTAAGTGACCACCATTTTTGGGGTGGATTGCGGGCATCTATGGAGTTGAGTAAGTTATGCAAGACCTTTGGCAGGGATCTTTCCATGCATTCCAACAGCCATTTAGGGATATCCATGGCTGCAATGGTTCATCTGGGAGCGGCTTTGCCGGAGGTACCTTATGCCTTGGACACCCATTATCCCTGGCAGTCGGAAGAGATTATCGTAGGCGGCCACCTACCCATAGAGGAGGGTGCCGTTGCCGTTCCAAGTGGACCGGGATTAGGCGTAGAACTTGATAGAGACGCGCTTCAAAAACTGCATGAGACTTATTTGGCTTGCGGATTTACAAAAAGGGACGATGAGGTGGAGATGCAGAAATATCATCCTGAATGGAAATTTGAGAAGGTGAGGTGGTAGAAATTGGTGTTCAATTTTAAGTAATTATAAGCTTCTGCGCCGAGCGAAGATTTCATCTTCATGTTTTTGTTTTTAAAAACCAACTATATATTATCCATTATGAAAAAAAGAAACCAAAAAGTGACTTTCAAAAGAAACTAATTGGTTACATTTGTTGTATTACACTATGAGAATCATCGAAGTTTTCCGGGACTACTTTTGGGAGTTTTATAATGGTCAAAAACTGGCTGTTCGGGAGAAAATAGATTATGCGTTGAATATTGTGATGAACGTTCACCATATCCCACAGAAATTCTTTACACACGTAGAGGATGGGATTTACGAGGTACGGGTAAAAGTTGGAAGCGACATTTACCGCATATTTTGCTTCTTTGATGACGGTAAACTGGTGATCCTATTGAACGGTTTCCAAAAGAAGACTCAAAAGATACCTAAAAATGAAATAGAAAAAGCTTTACGGTTAAGACGAGAATATTATGAAGATAAAAAATCCACAAACGATTAACGACCATTTTAACCAAAAATATGGTGAGGTTGGCAGTAGTACTAGGGAAACGTTTGAGGAAAAGGCCCAGGCGTTTATGATTGCTGAATTGGTGAAGGATGCCAGATTGAAGGCTGATTTAACCCAGGAACAATTGGCTCAGCGGTTGAATGTTAAAAGGACTTATATCTCCAAAATTGAAAGAGCGGTCAGTGATATTAGAATCTCAACGCTGAAAAAGATTGTTGAAGATGGTTTGGGAGGAAAATTGCATATCAGCGTGGAGTTATAAACTAGGTTGTAAATGGATGGTTTGAAGCTTTTTCAATTCTTGGTAGTTTTTCTCTTTTCTCTAAGTTGTTCATCAAACAAAGAGTTAAGTGGCATCTATATCCATCACAAAAGAATTATTCATGGTGATGCGATTTTAATCAACGGAGAACAAGGCGAAATACATTCATGGACTAATGATCTATGGGTTGACTATAAAAGTTTTAATGTAACGGAGATAGGCGACTCCGTTTCTTTAAATTATATTCTAAATGGACATGATAATGATGTACTTTTAAAAAGAAAAGGAGGCTTAGAAAAATTTAAAGAGGAGCAGTCCTTTCAGCGGTTCAATAAAGTCTCACCAAAACAAGCCAAAAAGTTAATTCCACAGTTTATTTACCGAGAAATTTTTGATAAAAAATGATTCCTTAATTGGGTTGATTTCCACAACATCCTGATATTAGAAAAAATCCAATCAGTTGGGGAAGCTGAAGAGATAGTCTTGTTAAGGACTTGAATGACTGATTCTATTAGGTAATATCTACCTACCGTCCAGAAGAAGATCGCAGCACTTCTTTTTTTGACTGGCTGAATCTAAAACGTTTAAGGTATAATTGAAGATGAAATTTATATTTTGTAACTTTATTGCGAGTATTGGAACCATGATCAAATCCGAAATTAAATATTCTGCTATAGTGAAGAGAATCGAGGAATTACTTTCTGTTCCTGAAAATATTGAAAATCCAGAGGCCAAGGGATACGTTGAGCTGAATCTACTGTCCGATATGGTTGCGGATTACGAAGAAAAGTATCATACTATTCAGCCTCCAACACTCTCCGAAGCCATAAAGCTTCGAATGCATGAACGGGGATTAAACCAAAAAGCACTCTCCCAATATTTGGGAGTAAGTAGTTCTAGGATTAGCGAATATCTTAACGGTAAAAGTGAACCAACCCTAAAAGTTGCCCGTGAAATAAGCCGAAAATTGGATATTGAAGCGTCTATTGTATTGGGGGTTTAAATCCTTCTCCTTTACACTAAAGCTCATCAAGAAATTCGTTAAGCGGTGTACCCTTCATCTTACCGTCTTGGATCATTTTTACTTCCTTGAAGCCCTGTTCAAGTCCTTTCAAAGCGTCTTGGTTTGCGTTTACTGGTTCTTCCTTCACCTTTTCCAGTCCAAGATTTTTGACCAGTTCCAGAAAGAAGGAATACTTGTTATCGGGTATGTTTATTGTAATTTTTTTCATCTGTTTATAATTGTCTTTTTATGGTCAGATGGAATCTCGCTATGATAATCATCCCACTGTGTGTCGCTTGTGCCATGCTCGATTTCATGATATGGAAAACAACTCATTGATAAAATCTTCTGCGTCACGGGCCTGTTTTTTACCCGCTCGGATTTGCTTCATTTCTTCTACTGACTCCCTGATCTCACTCATAAGCTGAGTCTCTGGCATCGGTAAGTTGCTTGGTTTTCACGTCTGAAAGTCTTTTGAGTACTTCCAGCAAATGCATAGCTTTTTCGTCATTTATGTCCAGTAGTATTTTCATGTAATTTCTATAGCTACTATTTTCAAAATCTTTGGGGTTAGGAAGTAATATTTTCAAAAGTTCATACTATTAATGGTGTATTCTTTAAAACTACTTTATTTGCTAGAAATACCTAACCAAAACAACACCAATTGGAATAACGCTAAGTTAGATAAGGTAGTTTGAAAAAACCCCCTTTTCCAACACTGAAACTGCCAAGATCTTTGGATCAAAAGATAGTTTCCTCCCTAAAACTTCAAAATATACTCCTGCAGATTGTCAGACCTTTCCATCTCAAGTTTTTTCCGTAACCGATACCTTGCGATTTCCACTCCCCGGGTAGAAATATTCATCAATGCGGCAATTTCTTTGGAGGAAAGATTCATCCGTAGATAGGCACTAAGTTTGATTTCCTGCGGGCTGAGGGTCTGATGTGACTTCTTAAACCGCTGAATAAAGTCACCATGCACTTGATCAAAATGAATCTCAAACTGTTCCCATTCCTTATCGTCGGCAATATTCCTGTCTATGCTGACAACTACTTTTTGCAGTTCATTCTTTACCTCGTTGTTTTTGCTCTTCTTTATGATAGAGTTGAGATGTAGTTTCACATGGTCGATAAAGCTGTTTTTGTTGATCAAGTGCATGGTTGCGGAAGCCAGTTCCTTATTTTTCCCTTTGATTTCTACTTGCAGTTTTTCAAATTTCAATCGCTCTATTTCCTCCTTGGAAGTCTTTAATGCGGATTCCTTTTGTTGAAGGGCTTTCTGTTGCACTGCTTTGAACCTTGCGGTTTTTTTCCGATAACTTTTCTCTATCCACACATATCCCAAAACCCCGCCTGCAAGTCCCAACAAAATATAGGCTAAGTAGGCCACTCGTGACCGATACCAAGGGGGCCTGACAACAAAGGAATACGAATCTTCCAACCCAAGCTGGCCATAAATATTTTTGCTCCTGACATGAAACAGGTATTGGCCCTCCCTCAGGTTGGTATATTCCTTCACTCGGCTGTTTGTCCATTCTCCATAACCCTCTTCTAAGCCTTCCAACCAAACCTGAAATTGGGTATTATTCTCCTGGTTGGGAATTGCATTCGTATACTCGAATCGAAAGTTTGCCTGGTTATAGGACACTTTTAATGTCTTATCCGAATTGGAATAAGCAGAGGTGGTTAATGAAACCAACGAGTCGCTTGAACCTGTTAAAACCACGGAGCGAATCAATGTGGGGTAGCTGTAAGTTGGCAGGCTGTTACTTCCCAATTTATACCAAATAAACCCGTCCTTTGCCGCGAACAAAACTTCATTGGCACCCAACAAGGAAATGTTTTGTAGGTCATCGTTTAGATAGGGTAGGATTTTGTTGAAAATGGCCGTGTTTTTTTGATATTCGCCATTGATCTTTTTTTCTAAAACCCCGGCTTCATGGCTGCCAATATAGAATATATTTCCAAGAGGGTCTTCCACCATGCTTGTTATCAACAGATCATCTTCGAAATAGGGAGCAAAAAAGCGATCCTTTTCAAAGCGGTCAAGTTGGGCATTATACCTATAAATTCCATATTCGGTAGTGAAAAGCAGTCGATTGTTTATTTTCCATACACTTATCAAAAGCTGGGAGGGGAGCCCATTTTCTGAGCCATAAAAAGAAGCTTCTACTTCATCGAGCGAATCATTTAACTCAAGCCGATATACCCCCTTATATCCGTGAGTCATCCAAATAATGCCATCTCTGTCTTGCTGAAGAATCCTACAGGATTCATTAAATCCATTTATTTTCCGGACAAACCTCACTTGTTGTCCATCAATTTCGTAAAGGGCAAGACCACTATACAATCCACCTATCAAATAATTCGGATGGTCTTTTAGTGGAATAAAATTCCACACTCCTGACTGCCCTTCAATTTTTTCCGCAGAAGGGTCTTTGATTTGCATGGCCCCGTCATTGTGGGCGGCCAAAAGGATGTCCTGAACGCTTACAACTTGGTAAACCTGTCCCGTTGTATTAGAAACTTCTTTTAATGGTTCAAATCCACCTTGTGACAATTGCTGATAGGAGAGACCGTTGTTGGTGCCATAGTAGAGTTTGCCATCATAAAAGTTTGCAGTATATCCGGTCCCGCTGAGACCAATGGATCTATCAATCCGATTAAAGGGTAGGGAGAGTTCTATAAGGGAAATCCCATTGTTATGCCCTACCCAGAGATTTCCTGAGAGGTCTTCAAAAAGTGAAAGTACCGTTTCGTTCTCCAGCCCACTGCTTTTATCCATATGCATACGTATACTGCCTGTTTCATCTAATATAAAAAGGCCGTTGCGTTGGGTTCCTATGACAATATCTCCGCTTTTTAGTCTAATAGCGTTATTAATCTGCAGTGATAATTTTGATAAATCAGAACTCCAAGCCTGGTGTCCGGAAGGTGTGTATAGAAAAATGCCGTCGTCACGGGTGAAGATCAATTTCCTGCTATTGGAAAGACTTAGAATTCCTGTTATGATATTCTCCCTAAAATCCGTAGCCATTTCCAACCCTGAAAGGGTGCCATTTTCCAAAATTAGTAGCCCAGCCTCCTTATGGTTAATGATCAATTGGTTGTTTTGAAAATGAAAGCTTTCAAATGCACCGCCCTCCTTTTTAACCGTAGATACGAAGTTTAATTGGTGATCGAACAACAATAATACGTCCAGCGTGCAAAAAATTATCTGATCGTGCAATCTGTAGATTTTCCAGACCTCATCGAGGTTTTGCAGGGAGTCAGGGAGCTGGTCTATTAGTGAATGATAATCAAGTCTTCCATTCTGACCTAGTTGAAAGTAACCAAACTCTCCCTGACCCGAAGCAAGGATAGTTTGCGTATCCAACACCAGTACATCCCGCACCTTGGTACTGTTTCGCAATGAAAACCTACGCCAAGAGCTTCCATCATATTCCAACATACCAAAATTATTTGCCACATAGATCAATCCCCATTCATTTTGGGAGATGGCATAGTTTTGAATTCCCCCTTGATAAATTTGGCTGGAATAGTAAGTCGAAAACGGGTACCCCGGAACTTGTGCGGATGCGGATTGATAAAAACACAACAAGATTAATGTGAAAATAAAATTTCTCATCAGCGATTCTATTACTCTTGGCAACAAGATAAGAATTATTTTAATGATGTATACCTTATAGGTTTTTTGAGAATCTAGGAAAAACAATAATAACATGTTATAAGACTTATATGAGCCGTTTTTCTTCCGATTTGATGAATTTTTGTATAGGTTAAAAATGCCCTATGATGTATTTATGTAGTATTCAATTTTTTGCTTTGACAATAAAATTTGGCTTGCTTGTGACCTCAATTATTCACGTAATCCAAGATAAAGTATGAAAAAAGTTTTATGGATTTGTTTGGTTATGTTTCTAGGAGTAAGTGGTTACTCGCAGACTGGAACAGTAACGGGCAGAGTCACCGATGAGCAAGGAGAATCATTACCTGGTGTCAGTATCATCAAGGAGAATTCTTCGGCGGGAACAGTAACAGATCTGGATGGCAATTTCTCAATCGAGGCGGCTACAGGAGATGTTCTTCGATTAAGTTATATAGGGTTCAGGTCCCAGTCGATAGCTATAGGTAGCAGTCAGCTACTTGAAATTACGATGGAATCTGAAATTACTTCATTAGGTGAGGTAATTGTAGTAGGATATGGCACCGCTACGAAAAAGGAACTGACCGGTGCAACTTCTCAGGTTAGGGGAGATGCCATTGAAAAAATGAATATGCCCCGGGTAGATCAGGCGCTACAAGGACAATTGGCGGGGGTAAACATATCTACCAACTCCGGGGCACCTGGCGGAACTTCCAATATTCGAATTCGGGGTATTGGAACTTTCGGGAATAACAACCCACTCATTTTGGTCGATGGAGTCATTTATGACGCTGCTGGATTAAATGCATTGAATCCCAGTGACATTGAATCCGTAAACGTACTTAAGGACGGTACAGCAGGTATTTATGGTGTCCGTGCTGCCAATGGGGTAATTTTGATTGAAACGAAAAAGGGTAAGGCCAATACCAAGCCCAGTGTGGATTTTGGTGCTTATTATGGTACCCAGCAAACTGCACGGAAACTGGATTTGCTCAATGCCAGGGAATATGCCATCCTAAAAAACGAAGCGTTTGCAGCGGGCGGTCAGCCGATGCCGTTTAACAATACCAATTTGGGAGAAGGTACAGATTGGCAACAGGCGGTATTTACGGATTCTCCCATTCAAGAATACAATTTGACCGTCACGGGGGGATCAGAAAAATCCACCTATTCCATAGGGGGTTCTTATTTTTCCCAACAGGGGATCGTCGGAGGATCAAAAGCCAATTTTGAGCGGTATAACGGCCGTATCAACTTCACTACCGAACTCGCTCCTAAAGTAAAATTGACGCATGTGATGCTATATACCAATGAGCACAGCAACAGTATTGCGCAAGGAGGAATTGGATCTGTTTTGTATAATACCGTCAATGCGTATCCCACAGAACCCATCTTTACCGATGGCAGGTATTCTTACCTTGATGATGTAGCCGATATTATCAATCCCCTAGCGCAGGTGGAAAACACCTATAATGATGCATGGGTAAACAAACTTGTGGGCAAGGAAGAGATAGAATATACGATCAATGACAAATTTACGGCAACAGGTAGAGCCGGTTATAATTATGCCTTGGTAGATACCAAGACGTTTTCTCCATTGGTATGGTACGGAACCGGCAAATTTGCCAACAGTGCATTAAATGCCAATTTAGATCCTGTTATAGTTGAAATAGGGGAATTGGAAATCGAAAGAGGTGCGAATGTAAGCGAGTCACGGTCCACCTACCTGGATTATAACTTTGAAGGATTCGTAAACTATAACGAAACATTTGGGGATTCTCACCGTGTACGGGGTACTTTGGGCGTATCCTATATCGGGAATAGGAGTTTGGGGTTAAATGGCACAGGTTTTAATATTCCTAATAATTCCTTAGACCTTGCTGATATCTCAGCCAACCAAGCGCCGGGTGGTTTTTTAAATAATGTAGGTTCTTTTCAAACCCGTCAGCGGTTGACTTCCAGCTTTGTCCGGGCTGAATACGATTATGAAAAGCGAATTCTTGTTTCGGGAATTTTGAGAAGGGATGGTTCTACCAATTTTGGACCAAACAACCGTATCGGCTATTTTCCCTCCATTTCCGCTGCGTGGATTGTTTCTGACGAGTCATTTTTCAACGCCAGCTTTATAGATTTTTTGAAACTCAGGGCCAGCTTTGGAATATCAGGAAACGACCAGATCGGTTTATTCCGATATAGGGGCTTGTTAAATGGACAGGGTGATTATGTACTCAACAACCTGATAGTTCGTGGGGCGGCAATTGGAGCAGCTAGCAATCCGGATCTTAAGTGGGAAACAACTATACAAACCAATATAGGATTGGATTTTTCCTTATTTAGAAATTTGGATATCACCGCCAACTATTTTATCAAAAACACCCGTGACCTGTTATTTCAACCAGAAGTTTCTGCCCTTTTGGGAACGTATGGGGCGGGAGGATCTCCTCCGGTTATTAATGCGGGAGATGTGCTTAACCGTGGCTTGGAACTTGAATTGGGATACGCCAAAAGTTTCTCCTCTGGCTTTGGATTTCAAGCCAATTACAACCTGACGCTTCTTCACAATGAAGTTACCAAAGTACCGGATGGTTTTGACTTTATTCCCGGTGCCGGATTCAGCGTAGGAGGGAATGTAGCGACAAGGTTCGAAAAAGGGTTTCCCATTGGTTATTTTATTGGCTACCAAACCGACGGAATATTCCAGTCTGCGGAAGAAATCGCTTCCAGTCCGGTTACACAGCCTGGAGCGCAGCCTGGAGATCTTCGCTTTGTAGACCAGAATGGAGACAACATGATTTCATTTGGAGATGATGCGGACCGAACGATGATTGGTTCACCCATTCCAGATATGATAATGGGAATGAACCTTTCAGTTAATTTCAAAGGGCTTGATCTTTCAGCGGCAGTTTTTGCTTCTATCGGAAATGACATTATCAGAAATTACGAGCGCCAACAGCCTTTTGCCAATCAACTTGCCTATAACGTTAATCGCTGGACTGGACCGGGGACTACAGATACCTATCCCAGACTGACTACTGGAGCAACCAGAAACAACGTGTTTTCTGATTTCTATGTGGAGGACGGCTCTTTTGTCAGGTTGAGAAATGTTCAGATGGGATACACCATACCCAATTCAATTAGTCAAAAAATCGGCGTTCAATCCATGAGGTTTTATGTAGCGGCCAACAATCTGATCACTCTGACCAATTATATGGGTTTTGATCCCGATGTGGGATCCGGCAATCCGTTGTTCGCTGGCGTTGATGGGGGAATTTATCCGCAAGCCAGAACGATTATGGGGGGTGTTAACTTTAAATTCTGATATACATGAAATCGAGCATGAAGAGAACGTCACAAAGTGGGGTGATTATCGTAGCGAGATTCCACCTGCCTGACGGCAGTCAGGTCTGACCATTAAAAAACAGTTATAAACAGATGAAATCGAGCATGACGCAGGCGACGCACGGAGGGATGATTATAATTGCGAGATTCCATGTGGCCATTAAAAAACAATTATAAACACATGAAAACGATATATTTAAAATTATTGATTGTATTAGGACTTCTTTCCTCCTGCGATCAATTATTGGACATTGATCCTGAATTTAGCCAGGATGCTGAAAGTTTTTTCAATACTCCTGAGGATTATGAAAGGGCTTTGATTGGAGCATATGATTTGATGCAGACTTCCTACCTGCAGGTTTGGATAGGAGAAATCGCTTCTGACAATGCCATCGCAGGCGGAGAAAGTGTGAACGACAGCAGAGGCCTTCATGAAATAGAAAGCATGACGCACGGAGGGGTAAATGAGGAACTGAGGAGCTTGATGCGGTTTAATTTCGCAGGAATCGCCAGAACCAATTATATTTTCGAAAATAGAGACAACATCGATTTTGATGGCAAGGAACGAATTATGGCCGAAGCCTCATTTCTTCGGGCATACTATTACTTCGTGCTCGTTTCCTATTTTGGTGATGTGCCCTTGCTGGTGGATAGAAGAACTTCCATTAATGAGCTTAGCGGTTTGGACAGAACACCCAAAGCGGAAGTTTACGCACAAATTGAGAGCGATCTGCAAACTGCAATCGATGTATTGGAATGGAATGTCCCCGTAATCGGTCGCATAACCAAGGGAGCTGCAATGGCTTTACTGGGTAAGGTGTATTTATATCAGGGTAAAAATACCGAGGCAGCGGCTGTTTTGGGTGATTTGATCACCAGCAATCAAGCCGGATATGGCCTCTTTAATGATTACAGCCGATTGTTTTATTTGGAAAATGAAAATGTAAATGAAGACGTTTTTACGATTCAATATTCCGGTCAGGAAGGTGGTAGCTATGGTTGTTTTGCATGTCTGGAAGGAAATGCGGCAGTTGGTTTTCACAGCATTCGGCAATATAACGGACCACTCTACGGAGATGGAAACAGTTACAATCTACCTACGCAGGATCTTTATGACGCATTCGATGAAAGTGACCCCCGGCGAGACGCTACGATCTTAGACATTGATGCCTTTATTGCAGCTCAACCCAATCCCGATGCGATAAGTTACGCGATAGGCGGCGGTGGCCACACCGGTTATTACAACAACAAGTATATAAAGCGTTTGGATGAACGTGGACTGCCCGATGATGACTTGACGAGCCCGTTGAACTACAGGGTAATCCGTTTTGCAGATGTCTTGTTGATGGCTGCGGAGGCTTTCCAGAAAACTGGCAATGATGAAGGGGCGAGAATCGAACTTAATAAAGTAAGAGCGCGAGTGGACATGTCCCCAGTAACTAGTTCAGGTGCTGAGTTATTAGATGATATTCTCTTAGAAAGAAGGTTTGAGCTTTCCGGTGAGGGCTATCGCTTCTTTGATTTGGTGAGAACAGGGAGAGCCGCTGCTGAGATCGAAGGATTTCAGACAAACAGAAACGAATTGTTTCCTATACCGCAGGTTGAGATTGACCTTGCTGGAGGCAATTGGACACAAAACCCAGGGTATTAATAAAAAACTATTATGAAATCGAGTATGATGGAAGTCACTCAATGGGATGATTATTCTGGCGAGATTTCATAGCATGCCCCGACTAATCGGGGTGACCATAAAAAGACAATTATAAACAGATGAAATCGAGCATGACGAGATCGTCACACACTAGGATGATTATTATTGCGAGATTCCATGTGGCCATTAAAAAACAATTATAAACACATGAAAAGACATAGCTATTTTATAGGCTTCATAACCCTGTTTTTGGTATGGGCCTGCGTAGAAGAATATTCGCTGGATGCCCCTCCTCCGTCTGCGGAGGATGCCCAATTTGGGTTTCACGCGTCAACAGAAAGTGACAATATATTGAATTTCAGTGCCGATGGAGACTTCTTCATGATGAATTGGGATCTGGGCAATGGAAGCCAAGTATCAGGAAAAACTGTGACAGGTACCTATCCTTTAGCGGGAGAATACACGGTGACCCTTACCGTTTTCAATGCAGGAGGCAGTGCGGCCTACAGCCAAGTTATTACGATCGATCAAACCGATCCGGTTTTGTTGGACAAGCCGCTTTATAATTTACTTACCGGAGGTCCATCCGCTACTGAAGGTAAAACTTGGGTATTGGATTCTGCGAGGTCCGGCCATTTTGGTGTGGGTCCAGATCCATCCCAAGCAGGGGATTTCCCAGAGTGGTATCAAGCTCAACCAAACGAAAAAGCTGGAGGAGGAATGTATGATGATAGATATACGTTTATTTTAGCAGACTTTGGATTTGTAATGCAAACCAACGGCGATGTCTACATCAATGCAGCGCAAGGGGCCAGTTTTCCGGGAGCTGAAGATTCCGGTGTTGGGGATTTAAGGGCGCCCTACACGCCTCCAGCTACACTTTCTTGGTCCATTGTGGAGCCTGCTGATGACTATCCGTTACTTACTATCGCTAATGGTGGGTTTATCGGATATTTTGCCGGAGGCAGAACCTACCAGATCGTTAATATAGAAGAGAATGAGCTGTTCTTACGTTTTGTTGATCAGGCCAACGAAGGATTAGCATGGTATATTCGTTTGATTCCGGCAGGCTTCGACTCGGGTGCAGAACCTGAACCGGAACCAGAACCGGAACCCGAGCCAGGGGATGTTAATTTCACCTTAGCCGACCTTGTTGGTGAAGGTTCAAAGACGTGGAAATTAAAGCCCGCCGCAGGAGCATTCGGGGTTGGCCCCAATCCGGGTAGCGACGAATGGTATCCCGGAGGTGCTGATTTATCTGAAGAAAGGGCTTGCTTGTTCAATGATCTCTTTTCTTTCGGTGAGGATGGCTCAATGGAATATGACGCGCAGGGGGATATATTTGGTGAAGTATATATGGGCGTAAGTTCCGACGAATGTCAGCCAGAGTCCAATTTGGAAGGTCTACCGGGCGCTGAATGGGCTTCAGGAGTTCATGAGTTTTCTTTTACCCCAGGCAGTGGAGCCACCAATCCCACCATTACTGTGACAGGAACAGGTGCCTTTTTAGTCCTACCCAAAGCCTTTAACGGTGGTGAATATACCGCCGGACCTCCTGAGGATGATAAATCGGTCACTTATGAAGTGATCAACTACATAAACGAAGATGGAACTGAAGAAGTGACCATAACCATTGACGTAGCCCCTGATGGGGGTGTCTTTTGGTCCTTCGTACTTGTTCCTGCGGAAACTGAATGATACTTATGTTAGTTAAATTAAAAACACTGGCTTTGCTTCTTACCATTTTGGGCGGAAGTAACGCCTGTGAAGAAGCAACAGAGGAAATTCCCTTGCAGCTTCCCAGCAATTTGGAAATTGATGTGGAATACCTTCAGAATGGTCAGGTGACGATAAATTTTGACGCCGCAAACGCAAATTTCTTTAAAATCGATTACGGATTGCCGGGGCAACTTCCAGTTAGGGTAGAAGAAGAATCAGTTACCTATAGCTACCAAACTCCCGGCACTTTTGTAGTTACTGTCCAAGCACACACTACGGAAGCTGATTTTATATCAGACACGAGGGAGGTGGTTATCACAGAACAAATGTTAGGTCAGGGAATTCCTGAAACTGGCTTTGAGTCCCCGCTTAGCTATGAGGGGTATTCGTTGGTATGGCAGGATGAATTTGAAGGCACAGCGTTATCAGAAGATTGGGTATATGAAATCGGAGACGGTTGTCCAAACCTATGCGGATGGGGTAATAATGAACTTCAATATTATCGAAGGGAGAATACAACTGTTGAGGATGGATATTTGATTATCCAAGCCAAACAGCAGGAATTTGGTGGAAAAAACTATACATCTACACGCCTTAAAACGCAGGGGAAAAAGTCTTTTACGTTTGGACGGATAGATATACGTGCTGTGTTGCCGAAAGGGCAGGGGATATGGCCAGCCTTCTGGATGCTTGGAGAAAGCATTACTGAAATCAATTGGCCTGCTTCCGGTGAGATTGATATTATGGAGATGGTGGGTGGAAATGCCAACGGTCGAAACAATACGGTCCATGGAACGATCCATTATGATGAAAACGGAACCTATCGCTATACGGGGGGACAACATACACTTGCTGAGGGTATCTTCAATGATAAATTTCACGTGTTTTCCATCATCTGGGATGCGGAAAAAATCGTTTGGTTATTGGATGACGTAGAATTTCACAGGGAAGACATTAGCCCTGCGTTTATGGATGAATTTCGGAAACCTTTTTTCCTATTGGTGAATTTGGCAGTAGGTGGAAACTGGCCGGGAAGCCCGGACGCTACGACCATTTTCCCCCAACAGTTGGTAGTAGACTACATTCGGGTTTTTCAATCCAATAAAGCTGGATAAATGTATTAGGTTTTTTTATGAGGAGCCCGGTTATTTCGAATGTTGGAATTAAAAACCCCAAGGAAATATTTTCCTTGGGGTTTTTGCTTTACCTTATTTACATAAGGCAGTGTTAAGGAAAGAAATAAATATCCAAAATCGGGTATATCATAGGCAGGACTTTGTTCACCCCCCTAGGGTGTCAGGGGGGTGGATTGGATCGCAAACCCCGAGTTTGGCCCTGGGTAATTGTCGTTGAAGCCCTCCAGGCTTCTGTAATTGTAGCGTGATATACGTAAGTTTATTTTTTGAGGAACTTCACTTTTGTTATGTAGCTTCCATTTTCCAATTGAAGGACATAAGTGCCTTTTTGCAAGTTTTCGAGTGGGAGGTCAATTTGCTTGGTATGTGCCGGGACGGTAAGGGCTTTGACCACCAACCCATCTAAGCGGATGATAGTTACCTGACTTGCCTGCTCAAAGGTTTGTTTCAAAACCAACTGGGTAGGTCCATTTGTTGGATTGGGGAATAAGGCCAGAGACCCCTCGATCTCAAAATGTACCGTATTCGTTTCCACCAAGTGTTTTTCCAATAGTGCTTGCGTGGAGTAGTTTCCAGGAATTAGCTGGCTGATGGATGTTGTCCAGGTTTGCTCGTCTTGCTTTTCCCATAGTAGTGAAGTAATCCCCTGTTCAGTTCCTTGAGTTAAGGAAATTTGCCCAATATCATCGACTGGGACACTGGTCTTTAAAATAAGTTTGGTTTCCTCTTTGCTTGTCGCTAAAGTAGCCGTGAGGTCTTGTCGCAGTGCACTCGCATTAGGGTGAGTCAGTTGAATAAGTAGGGGTTTGGACGAAAGGGGTAGTATTAATCTACCGTTTTCGTAGGTTACCGAAACAGCCTCGCCCTGAGGATCTAATCCTGAAAGGTGCCAGGCTGAATCTGCTGCAAAATCATAAGGTAAAGGTGTTGATATAGCAACTGTGTCGTCACCAACAACTGGTCGCCAGGCTACTAGGTGGGAATTTTCTCCGTTTTGATTTCTCAACAGATAAATATAAGCAGTATCATCCTCCCTGATTACCTCCTGAAAATGCAGGTCTGCCATTTTGTTTTTTAGAGCTTCCACTGCCGTAAATGAACGTTTTTCTTTAAAATTTTCTCTTAGGGATTCGGTCAAGCCGGATCGGTCATAGTTTTTAGGCGTATCGCCGCGAGTTACATTGACATTTGCAAAAAAATACCAATGCGCTCTGTCCACGCCCATACGGCTTAGCCAAAACAAACCTCTCAACGCATAGACGGCTTGGGATACCGCACTGACTGCCTCACTGTTGATAGCTGTTTCGTTGGTACTGGATGAATCCCATCCCCATTCCGTTACATGCACTTCTTTACCTGGCATATTTGTATCCCTAAATCGTAGACCGGCAAACAGCGCACGCATCTCAGAAGCGGGATGTTCGGGATGAACTGCTAACCTGATGCCTTGATCATTGCGGATATAACTATATAAGTGAAGGTTAATTCCATCCAAATAGGGAGCCGCTGCTTCCGAAATCTTATATCCCATAAAATCCTTAATCGTTCCCGTATTTCCAGCCTCAGGATTGGATGCCTGAAGGGCGCAGGGCAATACAAATAATTCCGGATCTTCAGATTTAATAGCTTGGGCCATTCCTTCCAAAATCTGGGTATAGGTCGAATCACTGTAGGTCCAAGGTTCATTTCCTATCTCAACAGTCCGGATTAGGTTTTCGTTGGACGGGCCAAAATAACTGCCAAATGCTTGTCCCAAGGCGTAGGCCGAAGCATACGGTGTATTCCATGCTGATTCGGGAAACCTGTCAAACGTGAAGGTGGCATCCACGGTAAATCCTTTATTTTGCCAGTCGGAATAATCTTGACGGTATTGAGTCCAGACATACCTCACCTGAAGATTGGCAGGGTCATAATTAGGAGCTATATCCGGATCTTCCGTATCCCAGTGGATATTGTGGTAGTTTCTGGCCTGGGAAGCCACACGGTTGAATTTATTTGCGCCTTCGGTAGGTCCTTGCATGTTGGGAACCTTATTGGTGCCCCAAGCCCAAACGGTGTTTACCCCAAACAATTCCCCAAAACTTCTTTCCTGAGGTTTTGGAGTAGGAGCCGGTCCGTAATTCCCAAATTCATCAAAAACAGTGATTTCCTGAACAGTCGCCTTTTTGAAGTTTTCGTCTACCAATTGATGGGCAATACGTATATACCTGCCATTAATGGGGGCTGAAAGAATAATGTTTTGAAAATCCAGACGGGAAGGATCTAGGGTCTCAACTTCGGTAAAATCCTCCAAAGTAGCACCCACGAGTAATTGTGCTGCGACAGAATTGTTATTGCCGTTCCAGTGGCGGGTGCGTATCCATGTAATAGGTTTAACCTCTCCCAAATCAACCGTGACATGTTCCGTCAACGGGTGACTGTAGGCTGCCATTTCCTGAATGCTGAAATTCCCTGCGGAAGAAAGGTAAAGTTGGTTTACGTCATCCAGTTCTACCACAAACCGCTGATGTCCGGAAGTGCCCACCGGATAGCTGAGATTTTTGACTTGGCCGGTGGTAGATATTACCTGAATTTGTACATCGTGGCTAAAATTGGCAGCGATCCGCAATCCCAAACGGTGAATGCGGGATGCTGGGATGGAAAGTGAATACCAAGCGACAGATTCTCCGGCGGCAGGTTGAATTATAGGAGTCATATTTCCCAAAGAGCCGTCCGTGGCGTTCCCCATGCTGGCCTGATTCGAGGAGCTTCCAAGAGTGCCGAGGAGGATATTTTGCATGGGGTTTGAGACATACCGATCCGGAAGCGGGTTGTCCGATACCCATGATGTGGAGAAATCATTGTCTATCACTCTCTCGGGACTGAATGGTCCGGAGCCCACTGTTGAGCTGGCTGAAGCGGTTACAGCTTCGCCGGAGGAAAGTGATGGGTAGACGCCGGCAAAGGAATCCCAAACTGCAGCCAAGGGTGGTTCTGGTGCCGGTTCGGCAAATGCATTTATTTCAAATACGGTTACTTTTTTAAAATTCTCCTGTACTAGTGTGTGAGCTACCCGTATATATCTAGCCTTTATAGCTTCCGGCAAAGTGGTGACTTTAACTGTGAGGTCTCCCGGATTAAGGGTGGCCACCTGCACCAGGCTATCCAGATGGGTTCCAAGTAACATTGAGGTAGCGCTAGCATTTCCTGTACCTGTCCAATGCCTGGTATGGATTTCTTTTATCCATTGGGGTTCTTCCAAGTCCAAGGTTATGAATTCTTCTGCAGGCGCATTCAGCGCAGCGATGTCATAGATAAAAAAAGAGGTTGTACTCTGAAGGTTTATTTGAACAATACCGTTGAGGTTGGGTGTGTAACGTACGTTGGCGTTGTTTTGGGATGGAAAATATACCTGATTGGTTGAATTTCCGAATTCATCCAATAGTTCGATATTGACTGCTGATGTGACTCCTCCAAGACGAAGACCTATTATATAAATAGGTGTAGGCTGCGTGAAATAAAAGGTTGCCACCGCATTACCATTCACAAGCGGAATGGAGGGGGTAAAGGTCCCGAGGTTTCCGTCTGTTGCGTTCAAAAGATTGATACCAGAAGGTGTGGACAGGGGTTTATTTAGCAGCATATTTTGATCCGAGTTGGCATAGAAAAGATTCGGAAAAGGATTGTCCGACACCCAGGACGTATTAAGATTCCCGTCGATGGCCAAGTTGGCGGAAGAGCTGGCAACGGTAGAACTTGCGTAAATAGTACCGGTTACTTCATAAAGCGTATTTACTGATTGGGCGAAAGTTTTAAAAGGCCAAACCACACAGGAAAAAAAGAGAACTAATGGTATAAGTCTATTCATCGAAAGAAAATTATTTAATATCCGAAAATACCTAAAAATTCCCGGTTTGGATAAACAAAGTAGCTGTCCGATTAAATTTAAAATCTACGTTTTATCCTAGATTCTAACTATTAGGTAATATTCTTTTATTTAACCTTAAATTAAAATTTAGTTTTTCTTTCTAGGTGAATGATAAATAAATTAATTATCTTCAATTTAATTAATTTTTGCGTAGCAAAATAAAAAAAAATAACATGTCGAAAGTAAAATTAACAATTAATAACAACGGATCTGTAAAAATAGACGGAGATTTTGAGATAGTGGATATGCAAGGAAATGCCTATGGACTTCAGGGAAGGACAATTGTGTCCATCTGCAGATGTGGGCAATCGGCTAACAAACCATTCTGTGACGGTTCGCACAAGGGCCACTTCGAACATGAGGCGGTTGCCTTTGATTTGCCTCCAAAGAAAGTTTAACCAGATTTTATTCTAGAGTCGTGTCAAGAATTTAATAACGTTTAATTTCCCGCTGATTTGCGCTGATAAATTCTGCGTATATCCCGAAAATTCGGGACAAGTTCTACGGGAAATATATGAAAAGCTCACGGTTGCCTTGACACTACCTACATTTCCAATATCCTTATTGGTTTATTATGTCGGAGTTAAAAATTGTAAAACTAAAAGGCCAATCAGGCCTTTTAGTGTTTTCAGGGACAAATTAACACGTGTTTTTTTAACCCTTAGGGTTTTGTTTAGTCAGAAAAAAGGGTGAAATTATGAATTCTTTGACCAATTGACAGACAAGAAAACCCAAAACCATGAAGTCACTCATAATTTTAATTAGCCTATTAGTTTCTCACACTTTGTTTTTTCAACAAGTGTACGGGCAACATGTGAAAGTATTGAACAACGATTTGGAACGCTTGGTTGATCCGAATGTTTCAATTGAAAAACTTGCCGGTGGCTTAAAATTTACCGAAGGTCCAGTTTGGAATTCAGATGGAAATTTCCTGCTTTTTTCTGACATTCCTGATAATACCATTTTTAAATGGAGCCCTGACGGCAACCTTGAACCCTTCCGCACTCCCAGCAACAATGCAAATGGCCTGACATATGATCAGGAGGGAAACCTGATTATTGCAGAGCATAGTGGTCGAAAGATCGGAAAGCTTAGTCCCAGTGGTGCCTATCAACCTTTGGTGGAAAGTTTTAAAGGTATCAAATTTAACAGTCCAAATGATGTGATTGTAGACTCCAAGGGAGCGATACTTTTCACCGATCCTCCCTATGGAAGGGATAAGGCTGCTGTAGATACCTTAGGGTTTAATGGGGTATTTAGGCACTATAAGGGCAAAACCACATTAATAGCCGATGACTTGTACCGTCCCAACGGGCTTGCACTATCTCCTGATGAGCGTACCCTTTATGTAGCCAATTCTGGCAGCCCTAAAAAATACATGAAATATCCAGTCAGCAAAGGAGGCAAGGTAGGTAAGGGAAGTTTGTTTTTTGATGCCTCCTCCTTAGAAGGTCAGGGAAATCCGGATGGGATTAAGACCGACACAGAAGGAAATTTATACGCTACCGGCCCCGGGGGAGTATTGGTTTTTTCAGAGGATGGTAAGCATTTAGGCACTATTTCATTTCCTGAATCACCGGCAAACATCGCCTTTGGCGGGCCTGATATGAAAACATTATTTGTAACCGCCCGCACAGGTCTGTATAGTATTAAAGTAAAAGTCCCAGGTAAATTATAACCATGTCCCTAAACAGACGCAAATTCATCAAGAAGGCTGCTCTTGGAGGTTTGTCCGGAGCAGGAATTCTCAACTCTAACGCGTATCCGCCCCAAAATGAATCTAACTATGAGGTATTAGACCAAATCCTGAAGCAGCCCGTATTAAAAACAGAGCGGTTTTTGGATCCCATTATTGTTGAAAGTGTGGAACTGTTGCGATATGGCAACAACTTTTTGTGTAGAGTAAGGTCCACAGATGGAGCCGAGGGCATATCCGTTAGCAACAATATGATGATGGTACATCTCTACCCCATTTTTGTAAATCGTATTCAACCTTTTTTTAAGGGGAAAGATCTAAGAGACTGGGAAAAGCTGCTGGATGAGGTGTATGTCTACCAGAGCAATTATAAAATGCAGAATCTGGCATTGTGGGTGCCGCTGGCAACCTTGGAATTTGCGGTGCTGGACTTACTTGGAAATATGGCGAATCAATCCATAGGGGAATTGATAGGGGAAATCCATCATACGGATATCGCTGTTTACCAGGCTAACAACTACCGTGGTAAATCAGCCGAGGAATCCATTGATCTGATAGAAAACCATGTGAAAGAAACACAGGCCAAAGCCTTAAAATTTAAGGTGGGTGGTCGAATGAGCAATAATGCTGATGATCCTACCGGACGAAGTGACCTACTCATTCCGCTTGTTCGTAAGCGTTTTGGTGAGGAAATGGTAATCTATGCGGATTCTAATGGAAGCTATACCTCGGATGAAGCCATTCGGATAGGCAAATTGATGGAGGAATATCAATTTGATTTTTACGAAGAGCCTGTGCCATTTGATTGGTATGAGGAAACACTGGAAGTTGCTAACGCCCTGGCTATTCCTGTCGCAGGAGGGGAACAGGAACCAAGTATGCGCGGGTTTCGCTGGTTAATCAAGAATGATGCACTGGACATTGTGCAACCAGATATTTTTTATTTTGGGGGGATGATTCGTTCCATGCGTGTTGCCCGCATGGCGGCATCTAAAGGAAAGCCTTGTACCCCGCATATTTCCGGTTCGGGGCTTGGGTATCTCTACATGATGCATTTTGTGTCTGCCGTGCCCAATGCAGGGCCATTTCACGAATTCAAGGGATTTAACAACGAAATGCCGTTGGAATGCCCGACTTCCTCTTTGACTAGTGATGGGGGGATAGTAAAAGTGCCAACCGGGCCGGGGGCAGGAATAATTATAGATCCCGATTACATAAATAAGCATCAGCTTGTAACTTAAGTGGATAGTGACTTTTGTCAATTACAAAGTAAGAATTGGCAAAGTACAATGGAGGTGAAGATCTACTTACAGAAAAACAAACTGTAATTGCAAGAAAAAAAATTCTTAAATCAAATCTCAAAATGATTGAATCTAAACCAAAGGGAAATTACATATCACTCCAATTTATTTTATTTTTCACAGGATACACATTTTTATATACAATGGGCCCCACCGGGAAGGAGGGGCTGACCCTGATTTTTTCAACAGCAATGGTCCGTGGAAGGGCTACAAGCGGGATCTTTATGAAGGAGGGATTAGGGTTCCCATGGTTGCAAACTGGCCTGGGAGCATAACCCCCGGCACATCAGACCATATTTCGGCTTTTTGGGATATTTTCCCCACTATGGCAGCATTGACCAATCAAGCTACACCCAAAGATATTGACGGAATATCTCTTTTACCTACCTTAACAGGAAACCTATCCGATCAAAAAACCCATGAACACCTATATTGGGAATTTATCGAGCAGGGTGGAAAACAAGCCATTCGAAAAGGGGATTGGAAAGCAATCCGGGTGAATTTAAACAAAGATAGGGACCCGCCTATTGAATTATATAATTTGGCAGATGACCCCGGAGAACAAACCAACCTCGCTGCCCAATATCCGGAGCGTATAAAAGAAATGAAAGCACTAATGGAAAATTCCCGAGTTCCAAACCCAATCTTTAAGTTATATGCATCTGAATTATGAAGTGGAAGGAACGCAGATTTTACGGATTGTACGGATTTTCGCAGATTGATTTTATAGAAGACGACTGTTAATTCAGAACCAAAAGATCCGCATTATCCGTTTCATCCGTGTTCCATTTTAGTTTGAAGTGGAGGGAACGCAGATTTTACGGATTGTACGGGTTTTCGCAGATTGTTTTTATAGATGATGACTGTTAAATCAGAAACCAAAAGATCCGCATCATCCGCTTCATCCGTGTTCCATTTTGGTATGAATTGGAGGGAACGCAGATTTTACGGATTGTACGGGTTTCCGCAGATTGTTTTCATAGACGACGACTGTTAATTCAGAAACCAAAAGATCCGCATTATCCGAGTCATCCGCATCATCCGTGTTCTATTTAATCTCCAAAAAGGATGGCCCGCAGAACTTGTTCCGGTTTTTCGGGATTGCGCTGATTTTCGCAGATTTATGCGGGCCAAAATAGGAGGATAAGGGGGATTCCTGCAGCCATTATCAAAATAGTAAGCGGTAATCCTAACTTCCAATAATCACCAAACTTATAGCCTCCTGGACTCATCACAAGGGTATTGGATTGATGACCAATTGGCGTTAGAAACGCCGCGGATGCTCCGATAGCTACAGCCATCAGGAAGGGGTCGGCAGATGCATCAATGCTATTGGCAATGGAAATTGCGATAGGAGCCATCAAAACAACAGTAGCAGCATTATTGATCACCGCTGACAAAAGCATTGTAACCAGCAGCAGCATCCCCACAAGCACCCAAATAGGATAACCATCGCCTAGCCTAAGCATCTGTACAGTAATTGTCTCAGCCGCACCGCTGGTTTCAAAGGCAAGACCTACGGGAATCATTGCGGCAAGCAAGACAATAACAGGCCAATCAATATTTTGATACACGGATTTTAAGGGTAATATCCGACTCATAACCATTAAAATGGCCGCAAGGGTAAAAGCAACAGCTACTGGCAACAATTCCAGCACAACTGCCGCTATGGAAAGTATAAAAATGGTTAATGCGAAAATGGTCCGTTTGGGTTTCCCAATGGACAGACTCCTTTGGGCCAAAGGAAAACAACCAAGTGTTTGAAAGATATCGGGCATATCCGCAGACCTACCCTGTAATAATAATACGTCTCCTGACTGAAATGGTACGTGATCTATGCGCTGACGGAAGGTTTTGCCCCTTCTTGAAATAGCCAGTAAATTTACACCGAAACGAGACCGCATATTTAAACTTACCGCAGTTTCTCCAATAAGGGGTGAATATTCTTGAATGATTCCTTCCATCAGTTCAATATCCTTGGATCCCTCAGCATCCTTATACAAAGCCTCATCACCTACCAATTCCGCCCCAGACTCATCCAGAAATTTTGTCAAGTCATTTGTGTCACCTTCCAATATCAAGATATCATCCTGCCTAAGTAATAAATTGGGTCTGGGAGCATGGATGCGCTGCTTAAACCGCACAATGCCCAATACTTTGATATCATGGTCTTTATTGGTATTGATATCATTTACTTTTTGATCGATAAGTTTTGAACCCTCGGGAATACTTACCTCAGTAATGTAATTGTCTATGGAGAAAAAATCATCACTCGTAGTCGCTGCCTGTCTTTTAGGTAAAAACCTCCATCCGATGAAAGATATAAACGCAACCCCTAGAAGCGTAATGCAAATACCAACTGGACTGAAATCAAACATTTTAAAAGGACTCCCTAATGCTTCTGATCGAAAAGCTGAAATTATGATATTCGGAGGCGTGCCAATCAATGTGTTCATGCCGCCCAATAACGAAGCAAATGCAATAGGCATAAGGATGTAGGAGGGAGAATAATTGTTTTTTCTTGCGAGTTGGATAGCGACAGGCATCATGATGGCCAAGGCACCAATGTTGTTCATGAATCCGGAGGCAAGGGCTACCACCGTACAAAGTGCAGCGACTTGCAAGGTGGTGTTCTTCCCAAGCCTGTCCATAATCCTCACGATGATGTTGACCAAGCCGGAGTTCTCCAATGCTTTGCTTACTACCAACACGGCGGCTACCGTAATGACCGCCGAGTGTCCAAATCCAAGAAAAGCCTCCTCACGAGGTATAATTCCCCAAGCCGTCAAAAATATCAAAACCAACAATGCCACAATATCATAACGGGGTTTGCCCCAGATAAAAAGTATCAAAGCCACCCCTAAGGAGGCAAACACTACGGTTTGTTCCATATTTAAAAATACGATGATTTAGGTAAAGGCTATTGGGGCCGAAAGGCAGGAGTCCGGAATGTCAAAAGCCGAAACTAAAGGTACAGCGTCTTTTCTGATTTCCCAACATAGCTGATTGACCATTTTTCGGATACCTTTTGTCTTGACTCCTTCCAGATATCCCTGTTCCAAGTACCAGCCTTTGTTTTCTTCTATATTGGATAGGGCGTACAGGTCACAGAGTTTCTTTAGCACCTTGGAAAAGGATTTTCCCTCCGAAGCCTGAACCGCAAAGACAAACTGCTCCAGCATAATCCGGTCTATATAAGCTTTACCAACTGAAACAAGATGATGCTGACACACATTAAATGCATCAAAGGGGTCCATGCCTTCATCAATTAGCCGTTTGATTCGCTTTGCCGCAGAGTCCACCAGATCTTTTTCTCTATATTCTAGCGCGCTCAGATGAAAAGAAGAGTCTAGCAAATGACCCTCATCGACATTTCGTACGATTAGTGGGTTTTTTTCAGTAATAGATGTTTTTGTCCTTGACGCTACATAATTGAAGATAGTAACCAAGTTCATATTTTCGAACTGTGCTCTGTAAGCTCCCAATCTGGTCTTTGCTACCAATTGCATAAGCACTGTATTATCCCCCTCAAAAGTGGTATAAACATCGGTATCGTTTTTTAACGCATCTATCCGGTTTTCCGAAAGATAACCCTTACCTCCGCAGGCTTCCCGGCACTCTTGGAGAGATGCAGTGGTGTGCCAGGTAAGAGTTGCTTTTAGTCCGGCCGCCAATGCTTCTATTTCCTGCATTTCTTCTTCCTTTCGGTTCATAAACCGGTTTGTCATGTATTGCATGGCAAAATGTCCGGCGTAGGTTTTTGCCAATAAGGGCATAAGTCTACGCTGATGCATGCGGTAATTAAGAATTGGAACTTCCTCACCTCCCTCAGGACCAAATTGACGACGTGTATCCCCATAGCGGATGGCAATTGTGAGTCCACTCTTACAAGCTGAAAGTGCAGAACGCGGAATGCCAATTCTTCCTCCAACCAATGTGCCCAGCATGGTGAAAAACCGTTTATTGTCACTGGCGATTGGCGTTTCAAATTTCCCCTCTTCCGTGACATCCGAAAACCGATTGAGCATGTTTTCTTTGGGAATGACCACGTGATCAAAAGCTATCAGCCCATTGTCTACGCCATTAAGGCCCATTTTTCTACCGCAATCTGTTATCGTAATTCCCGGAAGCGTATTTCCCTCATCATCTCTCAGCGGTACTACAAAGGCACATACTCCATAATCTTTGTCATTTAAAACCAATTTTGCAAAAACTGTTGCCATTTTGCCATGCATGGCCGCATTTCCGATATATTCCTTTCTTGCGAGGGAGTGGGGGGTATGAATTATAAAGGTTTTATCAACAGCTTGATAGGATGCCATGGTTTCAATCCCTTTTACGTTGGACCCATGATTGGTTTCAGTCATGGCAAAGCAGCCCGGCAATTCAAGTGTTCCGATTTTTGGCAAATATTTGGCGTGGTGGGATCCGGTTCCCAGTGATAAAATGCTCATGCCCCAAAGACCAAACTGAACACCAAACTTTATGACCATGCTTAGGTCGTGGTAACTCAGCGTCTCCATTACCGTAAAGTATGCCTCCATATCGCCTTTACCTCCATTTTCCTCGGGGTATGCAATAGAACCAAAACCGGCATCGGCAATTAGTTGGCACCAGGCAAGCACTTGGTTACGGTAGTTTTTTAAATTTCCCGGATCTACATAGTCGAATTCGGGCCGCTGCAGAAGGTCTTTTACCTTTTTGATGGTAGCTGCTTGATTTCCGTCTAGATAGGCTGTTAGTTCTTGTATATCGAAATCTACAGCAGTCTGATGTGTGGTGGTAATGGTGGGGTGTACTTTCTTAAACAAATAAATGGCAGATTTGCCAATAATTCCCAAATCCTGTTCCAGCACTTCCAAGTCCTTTTGAATTTGATCCTTCTCCTCCGCAGAAATGTTTAGCCCAGTTTGATCTTTGGCAAGAGTTATTCCCAATACAGAAAGACGTTCCGGTTCTTTAATATCCGAAGCCGTAGCATGGATTATTTGGTGCCACTGTTCTATTTCATCCCGTTGTGGGGGATTATTAGAGGCGATTCTTTCCAACAAATTTTCCTTATCGGCATCGTCCAGCCAGCTTATCCTGTCCACAAACTGGTGAAATATTTTCCGTTCCCGATCCCCCAACAGCGTATCGGACCAGACTATGTATAGAATGGGAAGGAAAAAATAATTTCTTTCATTTAATTGTAACGGAATGATGGAGGTTTGCATGATTATGGATTTATTTTGTCAGGACAAGTTACTAAATTATGGCTAAATACGTCGAACATTTCTCTCGAAAACCAAAAACCGATTGACCTTTTAAAAGATTCAAAAGGAAAATATTTGGTAATAAGCGAATTGATCAGAATCGATTTTAGGATTTTCGTCTAGAAAATGAGTATAACAATTTAGAGGAACCCTATCCGGATGTTTGACCGGTAATGAAAAAAATCCGTTGTTTAATGGATTTTTGGGTATAGGTTCTATGAAGGATAAAATTCCAGAAAGATATAGAATGACGCTCTAATCCATTCCGACTCCAGACAATTCCAACTGTTGTAGTACTCCTTCCTCTTGCATAATCCGTTCTATATCCTCCACCGTTTTGGGAACAAAGGCACTTAAATTTTTATGTCCATCCGCAGTTATCATTATATTGTCTTCTATTCTGATGCCAATTTTCCACCATTTGGGATCCACATTGCTTCCCTCAGGAATGTATATCCCAGGTTCTACAGTCAGAACCATCCCCGGTTCGAAAATCACTCTCCCTCCCCGGTCATGTACATCCAGACCTAAATGGTGACCAACGCCGTGGGGGAAGTAAGGATGGCTTTCTCCCGGCTGAACTAACCCTAATTTCACCAATCCTTCATCAATTATCTTTCTAGACGCATAATCCACATCTTGGTAATCGGATCCCGCTTTACAAGCAGCAATTCCTGCTTCCAAAGACTCCAGCACAATCTCATAAATGGCTTTTTCTTCAGGTGAAAAAACGCCCTTCACGGGAACTGTCCTCGTAATATCACCCGAATAACCCCTATACTCTGCACCAATATCCATCAAAATCAATCCATCCTTCAAATCAACAACGTTATTCTCGACATAATGTAAAATGGTTGAGTTGTTCCCTGAACCGACGATTGACCCGTATCCTACATCCTCAGCTCCCATGGACTTGTGTACAAACTCATGAACTCCCTGAATAGCTCTTTCTGATACCCCCGGTTTTATCGATTTAAATGATTCAATATGCCCCTTTCCGGAAATTACAATGGCTTTTTCCAAGATTACCAATTCCTCAGGAGTCTTCACTACCCGTAACTTGGACATAATTTGGTTCAGCGCGGTGTTACTCGGCACTTCTGATGAAAGTCCCATTTCCTTTAATTTTGAAACCATATCATTCAAAGGTGAATTGTGGTTTCCTCCTTCTATCGTCCCCATATCAAAGGATAATGTTGACCCCATGTTGTTCCAATCAATCTGTGGGGAGTTCATGAACTCTGAATGGATATAGGCATGTTCAAATCCCAGTTTTTCTTTCACTCCTTCAACCCCCAACCGTACTCCATCCCACTGTTCTCTTTTTGCATCCCGAGGCTGTACATATATAATTTCGTCTACGTTTGCACCATCAATGGTTTGTGGGTTTTTGAAAATGATTAAAGCCGAATTAGGCTCTCTGAATCCAGTCAGGTAGTAGAAATCAGAATTTGGCCTGTAACTGAATTCCGTATCATTAGATCTGTTTTTGACGGGATTGTTAAAAATAACGGCGACGCCGTTTTGCGGTAAAAGGTCTCGAAATGCCTGCCTTCTCTCTTTATGAAACTCTGGACTAAGACCGTCAGAAAAGTAGGATTGGGCCTGAACGTCAAGGGAAAAGAGTAAAATGATAAAGCTTAATAGTATATATTGGTTTCGATGAGCTGGTTTCATAGTAGATAAGATGTGTAATTGGAGTGGAAATATACAATTTCCTGCTATGTGGTCAAATATCCCGAATCAAATTGTATGTTAGCCCAATCAAAACAACATGCGTTTGTTATAGATCAATTTTGTTCATAAGTACTTGAAAGTAAGATAAAAATTCAGTTTTATTTGCTTTGCAGAATTATTGACCCAAAATTCGATACAGTTCAAGGTTCATGTAGTAATGCCCCCCGCTGATTTCCCGGCGTTCTACGATCCCCATTTCTGCCAGTTGGTTGAGGTATTGGCGGGCTGTATTTTCCGCATAGACTTTTTTGTCGGTCAGGTGCTTGACTTTGGTGTAGGGTTGGGTGAAAATTGCCTCTACCAAGGACTCTGGACGGCTAATGCTGGTTTCTTTTTCCAAAACATGCAGGATACCATCCTTTGTTGCCAATATATCATTAATCTTATTGTAGGTATCGGTGGAGGTATTTTCTACAGCCTTGATCATAAAAATTAACCAATCCTTCCAGGCCCCCCGTTGCGTGACACCGGCCAAGCAGGCATAATAATCCTCCTTTTGATCCAGAATAAATTTACTCAAAAACAAAATTGGCAAATCCAATAGCCCCTTTTGCGTGAGAAAATGGATGTTGAACAATCTCCCTGTCCTGCCATTTCCATCCCGGAATGGATGAATGGCTTCAAATTGAAGGTGGCCCATGGCCATTTTCAAAATTGGGTCTATGGCGTATGTTATGTCATCATTCATAAATTGAATGAGGTTTTCCATCTTGGCTTCTACCACTCCCGAGCCCCGTGGAGGTGTGTAGACTGCTTTTCCCGCATTCGGTCCCGAACCTCCCTGACGGATATAGGTATGGGCAAAAGGTTTTCTGATGCCGTCACTCATACCAGTAATGGTTTGATAGATCAATTCGAAATAGGGGATATCAAATTGCTGATTTGCTTCCAGGTATTGATGCCCCTTCCACAGGGATTCCCGATAATGTAGAATTTCTTTGGCAGGTCCCTGTTTGATGGTTTCATCACTAAAGGCTTTATAAAGCTCGTCATCGGTAGTGAAGATATTTTCAATCTCGGAGGAAGCCTTCGCCTCCTGCAAACTAATCGTATTGATCAGCATACCCTGATTGGGTATCGCGGCACTTCTACCTTGCAATCTGGCAATGGAAGCCTTTGCCTCGCCCAATTGCTCGAATATATCCAACTCCCTATAATATTTCGCTTCAATAGGGAGCTCTGGAAGATTGTTCCACGGTTTGTTCCTGTCTGGATTGATAAGATACATCCTAATTTGACCTTAAATTTTTGTTATTTTAATGTCAGGTCACAAATGTGACATTAAATTTAATACCAAACAAGTTATATGACCTTAAAAAAATGAAAATTTAATGTGAGTACTATGAACTGACCTTAAATTCAATGTCAGTTTAGGTTACTGACATTAAAAATACGAAATTTTGATGTGAGACTACTAACAGATTGAACAATAACAAATCGATAGGTCATTGCATAGAGAATCGGATAAAACCCATCTCGTCATCAATGTTCTGAAAAATCCAGATTTTCCCATCTTTTGCGAAGTGGAATCTGGGGGATTCTTGAAATTCAGGCAACTGTCCTTCTGCTTTCAGTTGAAAATCTTTATCGTAGACGGTTATATAGACTTTTGCCCCAATTCCCTTGGGATACATACCTGAAACGTCATCTTCAAATAGTGTTTCATAATGTATTCGGTAATACTGTTGCTGATCTGGATCCCAAATAGGAGGGAGAAAGGAGACATCACCATAGATACTTTTAAAAATATTATGGAATTCTTTGGGATCGGAGATTTCGGTTGGATAGCTCCCCGTTTTCTCAGATTTGGTCAGTTTGTAGGAATACGTAAAATGATGGAGGCTGTCCGAATTGGGTTTATAGACATATAATTCACTTGAAATATTCGAACTTACTATGATATTATGGTTGACGTTTGCCACATAAATATAAGGGCCAAGAATATCGTATGTTTTGCCGTCATCATAAGTAATGGTAAACTCATCAAGGTTTTTCCAAGTCGGCAATGGGTAGGTTTTTAGGGTACTGTCCGAAACATCAATCCTTCCATATTCAAAGGTTTTACCGGGGAATTCATTAATGATTCCAAATACCAGTTGCGGTTCCTCGGGGTCAACTGCCTCATACAAAAAGTCTTTTCCATCTTCAGTAAGATTCGTTTTAATACCATAAAGGTTCCCTAAATCAGGTAACTTTTCACCTCTGGTCGTGAAAATATCTGGAGATGGCCAACCTTTAAAGAGGATTCTGTCATCTCCAAGATGGACTATACCCCCTCTGCCTTTATTGCCTACGCCATTTGGACCTTCTTTGTCAAATGACTGTATACTAATCAATTCCAGTTTATTCAAATCAATGGTTTCTAAGGAGGGAAAAGCTCCCAAAATTCTGTTTGGACTTTTCTCCAACAGGAAGGCGTAATTTAACGGCTGTTGAAAGGTCAAGGTATCTCCCGATAACTCGACATGATTAAAGTTCAGATCTGAAATTTTTTGGCCATCCAAATTGAAAATGCCGTTTGTAAGATAGAACATCTCCTGTTGCAAATACTGAATCTGCCCAACTTGTTCTCCTACACCGTTTGGACCCTCTTTTTCAAAATAATATCTATCAACAAATTCCAAATTGTCCAAGTCTATCTTTTCAATGCTGTGATTGATGGAATTGAAATTGTAGAGGTATCTTTTGTTTTCAGAAAAATCAGAGATAAAAAGACCGGATTTTAAGTCTAAAATCTCATTTTGGGAATCAATTATTACAGTATCTATCGAAATTGACATTTCCAATAAATTAGATCCTTTTTCGGAATTAGGGCCGCAGGAAAAAATAACACTGATAGAAAGTAGCAGAAGCATGTTTTTCACGAATTTCTAAATTAGGCCGAAAAGTACGGGACTTAATGGAAAATCTAAAAAATAGCATGTTAAAAGACGTTATCGAAATAAAAAACTCTAATCCCCTGTCTCCCGTGCTCCGTCGACAATTAAGTTGATGGGTCGATAGGTTGATAGGTTTATGGACTCGGTCCCTAAGTCTCGCATCTCTTCCGTCTCCCGTCTTCGGACTTCTGTCTCCCGTCTCTCAGTCTACAAATAGGTTGATAAGTTGATAGGTTGATGGACTCAGTCCCTCCGCCTCCCGTCTTCCGTCTCGGTCCGACAGGCAACTACCGTTTTTAGTCATCAATTTTATCCCAGTTCTCAGTATGATCGATATCTAGCGTGTCCGAGTTGAAGCTTGGGTCCAGCCCTTTCTTTTTTTGTTCCTGATAGTCCTTCAACGCCGCCATGGCTGGCTTGCGAAGGAGTATGATGGCAACGATATTCAGCCAAGCCATAATCCCAACCCCGATATCACCTAGTGTCCAAGCCAGTTCTGCCGTTCGGATGGTACCGTAGAATGTAGCAATTAGGATCAAAACTCGAAGAGCCATAATTGGCCATTTTTGTTTGCCATCCTTTTGCAGATAGCTCAGGTTGGTTTCAGCAATATAATAATAGGCCATAATGGTGGTAAATGCGAAAAAAACCAACGCAATAGCCACAAATCCGGGTCCAATCAACGGGAAATGTACGCTTATGGCGCTTTGGGTAAATTCAGGCCCAATAGAAACCCCAGGTAAATTTTCAACGATAAAGCCGCCTTCAGGATTGATCACATTGTATTGGCCTGTAAATAAAATCATAAATGCAGTAGCGGTACATATAAACAAGGTATCGATGTATACCGAGAATGCCTGAACCAAACCTTGTTTAACAGGATGACTAACTTCGGCTGCTGCTGCCGCATGTGGTGCGGTTCCCTGCCCGGCCTCGTTACTGTAGATTCCCCGCTTTATTCCCCAGGCAATCGCCATTCCAAAAACACCTGCAAAAGTTGACTCTAAGTTGAACGCCGAGCTGATGATTAGCTTTATGACCCCAGGTACAGATGTTATGTTTAAACCGATAATTATCAGTGCCATTAAAATATAAGCGGCAGCCATGAAGGGCACTACAATTTCCGCAACCTTTCCTATTCGTTTAACTCCACCAAAAATTATTAATGCCAAGAACAGACAAATAATTCCCCCTGTGATTTCTACCGGAATATTAAACGCATTATTAACACTGAGCGCAATGCTATTGCTTTGGACACCGGGAAGAAAGAAGGCAGTACTCAGGATTGTGGCAAAGGCAAACAGCATAGCATACCACTTAATACCGAGTCCTTTTTCAATATAAAATGCGGGACCACCACGGTATTGTCCACCTTTGATTTGTTTGAATATCTGGCCTAAAGTAGCTTCTATAAACGCCGAGGCAGATCCCAAAAAAGCAATTACCCACATCCAAAATATTGCACCGGGACCTCCCATGGCAATAGCCGTAGCTACTCCGGCAATATTCCCAGTACCTACCCGTCCTGAAATCGCGATCGCAAATGCTTGAAAAGAACTGACTCCCCTTTCTGATGATTTACCATCAAAAAGCAGCCGGATCATTTCCCGAAAATAGGTTAGTTGTAAAAACCGCGTAACTATAGAAAAGTAGATTCCCGCTCCAAGACAAAGGATAATTAGTGCGTTACTCCAGACAATATCATTGATGGTGTAAATAATATTTTCCATTCGAGGTGGTTTCGGTTTTCAGCTTGAAATTTGAAGCCGCAAGTAATAACAAAATCGTGAAAATGAATAGATATACCTTAATTTTAATCTATGAATCTCTTTTTTCGATTAGTATGTCCGTAATATGGATGAATAATATTTGAAGGAGATTCCTGATTATACAGGTCGGAGCGGTCTACTTTCCTGCTTGATTTTTTGTACCTTTGTTCTTTAATTTTTGAAAAAAGAGATCCATGCAAGAACTAGGACTAGTTTCCCGATTGCCTATACAACGATTTACCGACAATGGTGCTTATGTGCTGCTAAGCGATAACGGGGAGGTTCTGCTTCCTAAGAGATATCTAACCGGGGAAGAAAAGGAGGGAGATGAACTTGATGTGTTTATTTACACCGACAGTGAGGATAGACCGGTCGCTGTCACGGATAAACCTAAAGCTCTGCTTGATGAATTTGCTGTTTTGGAAGTCAAAGATGTGACTCCTTTTGGGGCTTTTGTGGATTGGGGGATGATTAAAGACCTGTTTGTGCCTAAATCAGAAATGCACCGTCCCATGGAGGTTGGCAAGAAATACCTAATCAGGGTTTGCTTGGACCATCAAACTAACCGGCTTATTGGTGTAAGTAAATACGAGGACTTTCTAATAAATGATACCCGAGGATTTGAAGAAGGGCAGGAGGTTCAGGCACTTGTTTTTGACCGGACGGATTTGGGATTTAAGGCGTTGATGGAAAATAGTTTTGAGGGGTTGATATACAAGAACGAAGTGTTTCAACCCATAGCTATTGGAGACACGGTTAGGGCTTTCGTAAAGAAAATAAGAGAAGACGGTAAACTGGATTTACAGCTTACCCCGATAGGTCGCCAAAAATTTGAAGAAGGTGCCGAACTGATTTTGGAAAGGTTGAAAAAAACAGGTTTCCTTCCGCTGCATGACAAATCCGATCCGGAAGCCATTAAGAAGGAACTGGGAATGAGCAAGAAGCATTTTAAGCAGGCCATCGGCCAACTTTACCGTAAAAATCTGATCCTTATCAAGGATACGGGGATTGATTTAGTTGGAGAAGATTAACTCCCGAAATCGAGCATAACGTACCCGTCACATCCTGGGATGATTATCATTGCGAGATTCCATGTGACCAATGAAAAACAAATTATAACCACATGAAATCATTCATTAATTTAAAGTCTTTAGTATTTTAGCGAATCATTTAAAGAAGCACCTAAATTATGGATATACAGGAAAAGTATTTTTTGGGAATAGACGTGGGTGGTACCTATGTGAAAATAGGCCTCGTGAAGTCAGATGGTGAAATTGTGGAGTTTCACAAAGAGGATACCAGCCTTATGAAATTGGAGCCAGAAGGATTTAATGAGGCTTTTGTAAAGGTAGTTGGAAAGTATCTTCAAAAGTATACACAAGTCTCCCATGTGGGAATAGGTATACCGGGTTTGATAAGCAAAGACCGAAATACTACGCTGGAAATACCAGCAATTTCAGAACTCAATGGATTTGAATTGGGGCATAGACTAAAGGAACAGTATCCTTCAATTGTTTTCCATTTGGAGAATGACGCCAATGCCGCAGCTGTGGGAGAATTTCATTTCGGCCATGAAAAGACATCTGGTAATTTCCTGTTTATCACGCTAGGTACGGGCATTGGAAGTGCGTTGATCATGGACGGAGAAGTTTTTAAAGGTGTCCGGGGAAACGCCATGGAAATGGGCCATATGCTTTCCCGAAACAACATCCGCTTGGAGGTTTTGATTGGCCGAAAAGGAATCATTACTATCATGAAGAAGAAGATGGCTGAATTTCCTGATGAGGTGGGAGGTTTGGGGACGGAAGAATTAGGGATGCATCTGTTGGTACGCACAGCAAATGAAGGTAATAAAGTTTCTTTGGAGGTGTTTAAAGAGGTTGGGGAAATATTGGGAGAAGCCATTGTATCCACTGTAAGGATTCTTGATGTGAATGAGGTGTATTTTGGCGGGGGAATATCCGCTGGTCTTCCCCATATCCTTCCTTCCCTGGAGAAAATGGTGAAAACCAATCTTACGCCGTACTACACTGAAAGTTTTTCACTTAAAAGGGCCACGCTGGAAAACAACGCTGGAACCCTCGGTGCTGCCGCACTTTGTTTTATGGATTGAGGTTTGTGACGGTTACCTCGCTTACTTTATTGATTGCATTGAGACGGAAAAGAACCTTGAGGGGTTCTTTTTCCGGTTTCGGGTCGCAGTTATCAGAAGGCTCCAAAAAGTAAATGAAGAAGCTTTGACTTTTACTTGCGAGTTCTACGCGATCCGGCCTACCAAAAGTCTTGATAAGTTCTTGGTTGTTTTTAGTCAAAAAAGTGTTTTTAATTTTTCGGATTTCTTCCACATCCTGTATCCGCAGACCTTTGCAGCCATATCGGTCATTTTTCCAGTTTTCCAAATCAATACTTCCCACATCTAAAGGTCCTGTGCATCCGGTTATCATTCCATAAAGACATATAAAATAAAGAATTATGCCAACGGGTTGCGAAAAGGTAAGTTTTGTTTTAAAAAGCATGTGTTGATAGTAAATGAATAATTTTTTTATAGTGCGAATTTAATCTAAAACAGGAAACTTGGATTTTATATCTTTGTTTCAAATTGAGATATTTCTAACCCCATTGTTTTAACTGTCAATCCAGATAAATTGGTTCAAAAGGGGCCAAAGTATATTCCATTCCGTTTAGGTTTAAGATCATCTCCCGATTAGCCTCCACTGCAGTTGGCTGGCCCTTGTGCAGTTGAAAAATAAACTGACATTTTCTGTCAAAAAAAGCATTTTTGTTCCCATCTCCGTTAAGATCCATACTATTACTTTCACCACCGCCAGATGTTAAACCTAAGTAGGTGCTTCCGGACACTTGCCCCAAAATTGAACTAAACCCATCTTGAGTCCATTCAAATGATTTCAAGACTTCCTCTGCGGTTGGCTCACCCTGTTTTTTTGGGTCTACCAAAATATCGGTCGATTTTTCTTTTGATTCAAACCTGACCGGTTTCAACCATCCATAGGTACTTTGGATGGACGGAGCATCCCGATGGATCGTCACCTGATTGTTTAATGAAATAAAATACTGTTCATCTGTACCATACTGATAGGCTGTTCCAGCTATTTTATCCGAAAATGTGAGCAGCAATTCCCTACCATCATTTTCCAAAAGGGGTACTGTGACGCCGTGGTCGGTTTTATGGAGGGCAAGCATTCGTGTTACTACCGCATCTGGTGTGATGGTGAATTCCTGGGAAAAGTTTGGGCCACCCCGACCTATAACATAGGTATAGTGAAGTGTGAGTTTCACTAGAAGTGGATGCACAAATTTTACTTCCGGGACAGCTTGGTAATTAGTAGCCAAATCCGCAATCCGCACCCAGCGGCCGCGTTCCATCCATTCAGGTCCGAAGTCACTCCACGTAACCGTCTGTATTTATCCAAGCCTTCACCATTTGGTGTTTTTAAGTCAACTTCTTTCCCTACCACCAAATCATGTATTCCGCCTGCAATCGGGCATCCCATCCTACCTTGCTGAATCGGATCACTCCCAACGGAGTCCAACTAAACCCGTATTTGGGTACACTTGCTCCACCCAGATTGGCAACAACCTGCATCCCTAGGGCGTTGGCAAAGAAGGAACCAAATTCCGTGTCAGTTTCCAACGCATAGCCGCCAATTTCAGCAGGAGCGGGTAATTCCGGTATTTCTGATTTTCGGTTATGCCACACTTCGGAGAGATGTTGTACGATGGCACCGTTATAGTTTCCCCACTGACTTGCAGGCTGATACCCAATACGGTCATCGGGGTCAAAATGATTTTTAGTGATGTAAAAGGATCCCTTCCACGGACTGTTTGTCATTAGATATGAATTATCAAATTTGTATTTGTTTTAATTTCAGTAAATAGCTGGATATCCGTTAGTATTTCATAAAATATTTTAGACACAATAGAAAATCAGCGCAATAAATTACTAACTTTTGAAGCCATTGAATTATTAATAATTTATTAATTGAATTTTCGACTGTTTGACAAAATTAAGGTCCTAGATTTATTGCCGTATTAATAACTACCGAAATGCAGGATTCCGATAAAAACTTGTTAAGATTAATTGCTTTGGATGATATGAAGGCATTTAGGACGCTTTATGATAAATATTGGGAGGTGTTGATCAAGCATGCTTATGCAAGGCTCCATGATGTATCGGAAGCGGAGGATTTAGTACAGGATGTGTTTTTGGATATCTGGAAAAACAGAAAGGTTTTGAACATTCATCATGCTGTTAGAAATTACCTGTTTACGGCAGTTAAGTATAAGGTTTTTCGTGTTTTGGATCATAAATATACCGTCTGCGAACTGAACCCTAATGGGGAATTTGACGGTGATACAGTGAATGGTTCCCATATTTTGGAATTTGAGGAATTGTACCATCGTATAGAGGTAATTGTAGATAGTCTTCCAGAGCGGCAAAAGGTAGTTTTTAAATTAAGCCGTTATAATCACCTTTCCACCAAGGAAATCGCTGCCGAGCTTCATCTTGCTCCACAGACAGTACATAATAGAATCCATCAATCCTTGGTCTATTTAAGAGCAGAACTCAAGCATTTTATTCTAATGACAGCTTTTATCCCGATCGCTTGGCTTATTTTAAATCTCTGATCAACAATATGTTGGGTTTTAATTGACTTTTGAGCTAATTTTTTTATGATTTTTTTTCAAATATTCAGGTAGTAAGGTGTCATTTTTTGCACATACATATAAGAGACACTTATGATAATTCCACAGAAGATAAAATACCTTATAGCCAAAGAACTAAGAGGTACCCTTACGCAAGAGGAGAGGCTACTTCTCAATAAATGGTATGATGCTCAATATGGGGAAACCTTTTCAAGGGAGGGGTTACCTGATTTGCCATCAAAAAATTTCAGTAGGTTGGAGAAGGAAATGGGTCTTGCCAGAACAAATACTACAATTCGGGTGTGGGTAGGAATGGCCGCTGCATGTTTGGTGTTTTTTCTGGTGTTTTATTATCAAAACAATGAACTGACTGAAAATATTGTGAGTCAAGTTGAAGCAGAAAATATGTTTGAAACGGTTCAGAACGGTAGAGGTATTCGCCGTTCGGTAACGTTGGTTGATGGGTCAATAATTTATTTGAATAGTCACAGCACCATTGAAATACATAAAAAATTCTCCATAAACCGGATTGTTCGATTAGAAGGGGAAGCTTATTTTGAAGTAGCCAAAGATAGCTTACATCCATTTATTGTACATACTCAGGATATTGAAACGAGGGTATTGGGAACAGCTTTTTCGGTCCAAGCTTTCAAGGACAAGCCTCAAGTGATAGCCGTAAAGGAGGGCAAAGTGAACGTAACGCAAGCTGGAGGCAATACCTATGGGCAAACTCTGGAGAGAAACGATCAGATGGTTGTCAGTACCGAGGCCACATTCGGGACTATCACCAAGATTGATCCGCAACTGGTTTTTGCCTGGGTAGAAGGGACCATTATTTTCGATCGGAAACCACTCCGTGAAGTGCTGAATGAGTTGAGTGAGTGGTATGATTTGGAATCATTGGAAATCGAGGCTATAAATAAAAACTGTATTGTCACTGGTACTTACCCCAGAATGAAATTAGTAGACATTTTGGAATCAATCAAATATGCAACAGGAATAACCTATGAATTAAATGGAAAACAGCTTACAGTAAAAAATGGAAACTGCTAAAAAGTGACGCTATGCCAGTAGCGCCACTCTCACTGATCAGATGAATCCATAAAGAATTATCACTAACTAATCGATCAAAATTATGAAAAAAAAATTACCTGTCCTTATTGTGAGGATTACCATGCAAATGCTCGTTATAGGAGCCCTCTTTTATTTGGGTTCGGGAGTGGTTTGGGCCTTGGACGCAGAGGCCCAAAACATGAAAGACGCTAGGGTTTCCCTGGTAAAGGAATCGGACAACCTTCGGGGGATTTTCCGAAATATTGAAAGACAAACAACCTTTACGTTTGCCTACGAAAGTAAAATTGATCTTCAGCAAATGGTGGAACTGGGATCGTTGGAATCAGATCTGGAGTCAATGCTGATGGATATCACCAAACTTACAACGCTTCGATTCAAGCAAATTGATTCCACCATTACCGTTAAAAATGGGGAACCAATTTCAAGTCTTCAACCGACAATTGAAAAAGCTCAGGAAGTGACGGTAACCGGGACAGTTACCGATGCCACCTCCAATGAATCTCTTCCAGGGGCTAGTGTCGTTGTGAAAAATACGGGAAGGGGCACTTCCACAGATATTGATGGTAAATTCAGTATTTCCGTCAATCCTGGGGAAACGCTTCAGTTTTCCTTTATTGGATACAACGTACAAGAAGTGGTGGTGGGAAACCAAACCGTCATTAACGTTGCCTTAACTTTGGACAGTAAAAGCCTGGAAGAGGTAGTTGTGGTCGGTTATGGTACTCAAAGTAAAAAAGATATTACCAGTGCGATAAGTTCGCTGTCGGTAGGGGACAAGAAGTTGGCTGATCTGCCCATTACCGGTCCGGAACAATTACTCCAAGGACGGGTAAGTGGGGTCAATGTCACCCAGAATACCGGTACTCCGGGAGGTAGATCCACCGTGAGGATCCGGGGTTCAAGTTCCATTACAGGGGGTAATGATCCCCTATATGTGGTGGATGGAATTCCAATCAATACAGGAAATTATGCAGGTGCTGCGGCCGGATCTGTCCAGCAAAACCCATTGGCAAATATTAGTCCAAACGATATCGCATCTATAGAAGTACTAAAGGATGCCTCGGCAGCTGCGATCTATGGTTCAAGGGCGTCAAACGGCGTGATCATCATCACAACCAAGAGGGGAAGTGCGGAAACAACCCGGATCAATTTTAACACCTATTACGGATTTCAAGAAGTAGCGAAAAGGATACCCCTTTTGGGTGGGCCTGAATGGGGTGAATTGATAAATGAGGCCAACCGAAACGTTGGCAGACCGGAGCCTATCGCAGACCCTTCGTCACTGACAACGACTGACTGGCAGGATGAGATTTTCAGGTCCTCACCCATTCAAAATCATGAATTGTCCCTGTCAGGAGGAACGCAGCGTTCTCAGTATTTCCTGTCTGGAAGCTATTTGGATCAACAAGGGGTCGTGATTGGAAGTGGTTTTAAAAGAGGGAATTTCAGGTTTAATTTTGACCAGCATGTCAATGATAAGTTGAAAGCCGGGGTAAGCCTAAGCCTTAACCGCTCCAAGACAGACAGGGTAAGCACCAGTGACAGACAGGGAATCGTAGCAGTGGCAATAGTGAAATCACCCGCCGTACCGGCGAGATTGGCAGACGGGTCCTTAAATCCGAATGATCCCTATATCAGTAACATTGACAACCCCCTGTTGATCGCCGACCAAATTACCAATGAGGCATTCAACAACCGGGTCATAGGAAATACCTACGTGGATTATGAAATTATTGATGGACTTACTTTCCGGAGTACATTGGGAATTGATTATTTAAGTTTGGAAGAGGTCTATTTCGTGCCACCAAATAATCTGACTGTAGTCGGCAGAACCACCAACGGGACAGGCACGAACAGCTTTACTCAGGATATCGGATGGATCAATGAGAATACTCTGAACTTTGTCCGAGAAATTACTCCAGATCACAGGATCAGTGCCTTATTGGGTTATTCGAATCAAGAGTCTGTGTTTAGCAGGACAGTTGCGTCAGCCTCAAATTTCGCTCTGGAATCCATCCCCACTTTGGGTTCTGCTTCAATTAAAAATTCTACTTCGACCGGCAGCAGCTGGGGCTTGGTCTCCTACTTTAGTAGGATCAACTACGGATATGGGGACAAATTCAATATTGCGGCAAGTTATCGGGTAGATGGATCATCGAGATTTAGTGAAAACAATAAGTATGGTACCTTTCCTTCCGTTTCCGCCTCTTACCGGATAGGCCAAGAGGAATTTCTACAGGAAGCATCCTGGCTGGAGGACCTCAAGCTCAGAGCCAGTTGGGGTAGGACAGGTAATCAGGAAATTGGAAATTTCACTTCCAGGGGCTTATCTGCCGGCGGCTTTAATTATATAGGCTTAAGTGGATTGGCTCCCACGCAACTGGCCAATCCTGACCTGAGCTGGGAAACCACTGAACAGACCAACATCGGATTGGATTTCAATTTTCTTCAAAGTAGGGTAAATCTAACTGTTGATGCATACCTAAAACAAACCTCCGGTTTGTTGTTGGAAGTGTTGTTACCTAGAACTTCGGGGTTTGTCAGCTCCCTTCAAAATGTCGGCAATGTGGAAAACCGAGGAATCGAAATCTTGTTGAATACGGTCAATTTTGACAGGGAAGGATTTAGATGGACGACTGACTTTAATATTGCTTTCAACAGAAATAGAGTGACGAACCTTCCGGGAGGTCCCCGGCCTCTGGGCTTCAACGGGTATGCAAGTATTGTTAAAGAAGGCTATCCGCTAGGAACCTTTTACGGTTGGAAAATTTTGGGAGTCAACACCGAGACTGGTGATTATATTTTTGATGACCTAAATGGTGATGACAACATTCCTTTTGCTTCCACCACTGAAGACGTTCAGATTATTGGTAGTGCCCAGCCAAAGTTTATCGGCGGTCTGACCAACTCCTTCTTTTATAAGAATTTTGATGCGTCCATCTTTTTCCATTTTGTATATGGAAACGAAATATTCAATCAGGCGGAGTATTCCTACGGAAGATTACATACGTGGTTTAATTCCTCAACCTTGGCAAGGGAAAGATGGAGACAGCCCGGCGACGTAGCGACCCTGCACCGGGCAGCTTGGGGAGACCCCTACAGAAATGGTTCTGTTTCGGACAGGACCCTTCAGGACGGGTCATTCCTAAGGCTTAAAAATATCTCCCTAGGATACAACCTTCAGGGAGATGCGTTGAATAGATTGGGAGTTCAGAATCTTCGGATTTATTTTGCAGGTCAAAACCTAATTACCTTCACCCAATACAGAGGCTATGACCCAGAAGTCAACGCCTACGAAGACGATTCTAGACTGGGATTTGATCTTAGTTCCTATCCACAGGCCAGATCATACACCATGGGACTTAACCTTACCTTCTAAACGAAAAGCAATGAAAAAGAAACTCATATATATTGGTTGCATGGTTCTCTTTTTGAACTCATGTGATGTAATCAATCAGGAACCATTGGATTCCGTTTCCAACGAACAACTGTTTGTTCGCCCCTCAGATGCGGACGCTGCCATCATCGGTGTTTACCGCCAATTGGCTGACTTGGGTTTGAACTATGTTGTATTTCCCGAACTTCCCACAAAAAACACATTGGGAACTGCACTCAATAGGCAGTTTGAGCAAATGAATAATTTACTCTTTCTGGACGATAACCCATGGTATGAAACCTTATGGAATCAGCACTTTCTTTTGCTTAATCGAGCCAATGTCGTAATTGAACGAGTTCCTCAGATCCCGGGGTTGGCTGAGCAAAAACGCAATGAGGTGGTCGCTGAGGCGAGGTTTTTAAGGGCGTTTACCTATTTTAGTTTGGTCAGATATTTTGGGCAAGTGCCATTGATCACCACGCCTACTACAAGTCCGGATATCCCTTCGTTGCAGGTTTCCAGAAACTCGGTTGCCGAGGTATATACACAGATTTTTGCTGACTTGGATTTCGCCAAAAACAACTTGCCAACCGCTTTTGGTTCGAATCTGGCTACAAAGGCAAGAGCTACAAGGGATGCCGCTTTTGCATTGGGAACACGCATTTACCTGTTCAGAAAAGAATATGCCCAAGTAGTCAGTGATGCAGACAGGGTAATAGCCACTAAGGGAAGCGAATTGACGATTCCGTATGTGTCTTTGTATGAAAATAAAAATTCCGAGGAATCCATTATGGAGATCAATTATGACCCCCAATTGCAAAACGCAATAGCCACGAATTTCCTTCCTGGCACTTTGGGGGGAAATTGGGTGATAGAGGTAAACCCTGATATCCTCAATACTTATGAAGAAGGCGATACTAGAAAGGAAGCGACTTTCGGTGAGGCCAGCGGCAGGTATTATATGAAGAAATACTTTAGAGGGAACACAAGGGACGACAACGTCATTCTTTTCAGGCTTGCGGAAGTACTCTTAAGCAAGGCAGAAGCTATGGCTGAGTTGGAATATCCCAACGCTGGAGCAGTGGAGTTGCTTAATGAGATTAGGAGTCGTGCAGGTTTAGCCCCCATAATGCCCGCTACCATACACGACTTTAGAACCGCTCTCTACAAGGAAAGACGGCTTGAGCTAAGCTATGAAGGCCACGAATGGTTTGATTTGGTGAGAACAGATCGATTAGCCTCCGTCATGGGAATTACTGATCCAAACAAGTCTATTTTGCCGGTTCCTGCGGGAGAAATTTTGAGAAACCCCAACCTAGCACCCCAAAATCCTGGATATTAAAATAAAGGATAACATCATTAAAGCCACGAAGAAATACTTTCCTTCGTGGCTTTTTTATTTGGGCATTTTGCGACTTGGTTGCGAGGTATTTTTAAGGACGATATATTATTTCATTCCTGGCTTATAGGTCTTCAAGGCAAATTTAAGAATGTCTTCCCGGTAGAAATTCACTTCTTTAAACTCTGCATTGGCGTAGGGCTGCGCTTGGTCATAAAAATGTGGAGATGCCGGGTCACCACTTTGACCTCCGGCCAAGCTACTCTTGGCTCTTACTTTTTCGCCAAACTCAACCACCGCCACAAAGCTGTTGCCGACAGTTCCGTATATTTTTTTTGTTTCAACCGGACTTCTGCCTACATAGGAGGCCAGCGAACCCCAAGTAGCAGGAGCGAAAGGAACGGGAATACTGGGTTTGTTGTCATCAAAAGGCTGAACAATATCGCCGGTGATTCGCTGAAATCGGTTTATTTCTCCCCAAGGGGTTTCCCAAGAGCCAAAATCTTCCTCCAGTTTTTGTACAGCAGTGGCCAATGCCTCCAGCTTCATCTGGTCTGAAGTAAAATCTGCTAAGAAATCAAAAAGGTATACCTCTGCAGGTCTTTCAATCCCCCGCGCATTGCTTATCAAAGCCTGTCCCCAAAAATGTGCCAGCGACATCCCTATTGATTTTAATCCGAAATTTAGGTCCCAATTCAACAGCGTTTCAACAGGTTTTTGTAATTGGCTTTTGAGAGGGTGGTTTTGGGAAATCCTTTCGTAGGCAATTTTCAGCTTTGGAAGTAGCTGTTCGAATGCTATCATGTACGGATCATATGCCGTATCTATCAGATTATTTAAAGTAAAACCTCTTTTGTTTCGTAAAACCCGAACGGCATTCAGCCCCCGGGCACTTTCCGCATCCGGTGCCATATATGCAGGATAATTCCCCCGCACTGGACTGTACTCACCTGCAGAGGTAAATGGGGTTGCGTTGCAGTTTTGCACCCACCCGTTCTTGGGATTTATCACGTGTACCAACTCATCCAAATCGTGCAGTCCTTTCCAATCTGTTGCAGGGTCACCACCGTTTACCACCCCTGACCAATCGAATGATTCATCCCTTATGGGCATAAAGTTGCCGTGGTAATAGGCGATGGTTCCATCTTTGTCCGCATATACGGTATTGTTGGAGGAGTTGGTTTTAAGTTCCATGATGTCACGGAACTCCTGATGGCTGCTGGTTTTGGTACGCAGGTAGGATTGGCTTAAAGCCTTTTCGCGCTCAACCATCAAGCGAACAGAAATCCATCTATCTCCTTCTGACCTAATGACCGGCCCATGGTGGCTATAAAAGGCGGTAATGACCTCTTCCCCAATTCCATCACCATCTTTGTATCTCATGGGTATTTCCTTTGTGATAAAGGGTCGCCATTCATTGCCGTATTTGTAGTGGTAAGTACCGTCAATTTGCTCTACCGTAAGGGCATAATGATCGATCACGTCCGCCCTGGTGGAGGTATGCATCCAGCCATTGAACTCATTGAATCCCTGATAAATAAAAAACTGGCCCCAAGTAACCGCTCCATATGCATTCAAACCCTCCTGACTAACCATATGTACCTCCGGCCGGAAATAAAATGAGGTGTGCGGATTAATTAACAGCAGTGCGTTTCCATTCACAGTGAGTTCGGGGGCGATGGCAAAGCCGTTTGACCCGCTGGGGTTTTCCTCCAAATCCCACTCTTCTAAAGGTATGAAACTTTGAAAGTTGTTGGAATAAAAGGCCCGTAATCCAACAGATGAGATAGACTCTATATCTCCCCCGATACTTCCCTCACTAAAGGCAAGGGCCATCCATGGTTCAAATTTGGTCAGCAGTTTTGGCTTTATTTTGGGATTTTTTGCCAGGAAATAATTAATTCCGTCGGCCCATGCCGTCATTAATTCCTTAAGCCAATCCGAACTACCCTCAAATTCCTCCTGTAAAACATCCGGATCAATATACATTTTCATGCGCAAATCCGTATAGATCTGCTCTTTCCCCATTATTTCAGCCATTCGTCCCATAGCGGTGATGTAGTTCATTTCTACTCGGTTGAAGTCATCCTCGCATTGGGAATAGATCATTCCAAAAACGGCGTCGGAATCTGTCTGCCCAAAAACATGGGGAACGCCCCATTGGTCCCGGATGATTTCAGTTTGACGGGCATGCTTTTTCCATCTTTGCTGTTCGCTCTGGGCAAAAAGCAAAGATGGAAGAAACAACAATGCCAAGAGGAATAATTTGGTTTTCATGGTTAAAGTGGTGGTAAGTGTTGTAAAAGAGTAAATAGTGTGAGTTATTTTCTCACTATAGGCAAACTAATGCTGCTTGGGTAATTTCTGGAATGGTGAATGTTGTTTTTGGCCACCTTTCCCACAGTTTCATCGAAATTATTGCCGCCAGTATTTAAATTTCGGTCAAAGCGGGGAAAATTGGAGCTGGATACTTCGATCCGGATTTTATGGCCTTTCTCGAAGTAATTGCTGGTAGACATTGGCGTCAAGTCAACTTTATATACTTTTCCCTCTTCCATAAATACTTCCTTATCATACCCGTCCCTATATCTGACACGCTGAATGGTTTCGTCCAGATTATATGCTGTTCCGTCGGGATAAACGTCGATCAATTTTATGGTGAGGTCAGTATCTTTTACATCTGAAGACAAGTAAAGCGTCGATTCAATAAATCCACTTACTTCTATACCTTCATCCAATGTCTCTGATGTATATACCAGAATGTCCTCCCGGAGTTCCATCTCCTGCTGGTCAAAGGCTCCACCCTGCACGGCATTCCCAGTACAGCAGACATTTCCTCCGTAGGAAGTGACGGGATCCATGGGGTCGTAAGTAAAGGTATCCGGATTGTCCCTCCCCGGTCGTTTGGATATCAGTTGACCATCTCCCAAGCGGCTGTTTGCATTGCCTTTGCTGTCCAGGTAGAATGGGGTCATTTGTACATTAGCGGGAGGCCAAGTATCGGAGGTTTGCCATTTGTTGGAACCCATCGTAAAGTATTTCACACGTGGTAGCTTTTCCTTTATACCATTCGCTTCACCCTTCAGCCAAAAGTCAAACCATCCATAGGTAAGCTCATCGTAGTCAAGTCTTGCATCTCCCATGCTTCGTTCACCTACAATGGTGTTTTCGGTAGCCCGAGTAAAGGCACAATGGAGGGTAGGGGCAATAACCAGGTACTGATTGTCCCTTATTTCAGGATCTTTTGCGTTTTCTCTTACATGGTTAAAAAGGGCCAAATTGGGGCTACTTGACACATCATACCAAGAGACAAACCAGAAACTGGGAATTGACAAGTCCATGTCATCATGATATAAGCCTCCTTCATACCATTTAGGATCATTGGGGGTGCGGGTTACTATTTCTTCAAAAATGCCCTTCGGACCGTTGGCATTTTTTATAATATCCTGTACGGGTAGATGACTCAATCCTTCTGCCCAATCAATCTGCGGATATCTTGGGGCCATGTCGTAAAACCGCTGTAAGCGAAGCAAGTCTTCCTGTCCGATACCCTCGGGTAATTTGGGAGCCATTGGATCATGCTGGGTACTGTATAGCCAAGCAATGAATAGCATCTGCGTTGCACCTCCCCGGTACCAGTTTCCCTGCTCAAAAAACTCCCCTACACGGCCAACACCTGCTCCGAACCCCTGCGGGATCATGGCTGCGTGTGCGGGGTGGTCCATGGCTCCTACTGCCATTTGCCATTCTGCAGTGGAGGAGCATCCCAATGTGCCTATTTTACCATTGCTCCAAGATTGCTCCGCCATCCAGGTAAAAGCATCATATCCATCAGTGAGTGGAGTTCCCAATATATCCCATTCTCCTTCGGAGAAAAATCTCCCCCGTTCATTCTGGACGACATAGGCATACCCCCGGCTTACGGCCTGGTAGGCAGCTTCAAGCGTCCGGATCACCAGTTCTCCGTCCCGGTAGGAGTTGAAATTGTAGGGTGTTCTGGAAAAAATAATTGGGACAGGCGTATTTGTTTTAGGCCTGTAAATATCGGTAGCCAATCGAATGCCATCCCTCATGGGCATCATGACTTTCTGGTCTACTATGGCTATTTCTTCAAGCTGTTGAAGAATCGTCGCTTCTTGAGCCTGCACACTTACCGCAAGGACAAGCAGTAGAAAAAGAAGGTAAATCTTTGTTTTTTTCATGAATTTTTCAAATCTGTGATAAATATTACCCCTAAAAATAAAGCTAATCACCAGATAAAGGAAGAAAAGCGTTGGGAATTTCCTGAATATTAAAGAAAAGCATTAATTGATTCACCATGCGCCTTTAATTCAGGTAGATGTGAAGATCTTATTCGATATTTAAAAGTTGAAGGGCGTGTATCACGGCCAGCCCAGCGGTTTCGGTCCTTAGCCGATTCTTTCCCAAGGAGCAGGGTGCAAAACCGTTTTTGACTGCTTCCTTGATTTCACTTGGGGAAAAATCTCCCTCGGGTCCTACCAAAATCAAATAGGACTGATCTTTTTTAGCAAGCTGTATCAGATGGCTGGGAATCGTTTCATCCACATAGCAAATGAAACGGTTATAGGTACTCCATGTTTTATCTGCCAAAAATTCCCCAAAACCGCGTATGTCATTAATATCAGGCACCCACGCCTGACAACTTTGTTTACAGGCATTGATTGATTTTTTTTTGAGACGGTCCAGGTTAATTTGAGTCCTTTCCGAGTTTTCAGATTGGATGAACGTTACCTCATCCACGCCAATCTCCGTAATCTTCTCCATCATCCACTCCATGCGGTCTGCATTTTTGGTGGGAGAAATGGCCAAGTGTATATGGTAGGTTGGTTTAGGAACAAATTCCTGACTGACTACGACCAACTTTGCTTTTTTTGGATCATTGTCTTCGATCCTACAACTAAATAGGGATCCTTTTCCGTTTGTAAAGAGTACAATATCTCCCACAGGCTTTCGTAAAACCTTGGTGAGGTGCCTGGATTCATCTGGATCCAACACCAGTTCGGTTCCTTTGATTTCTTCTTGATAAAAAACCTGCATTCTTCAGAGAGTTGTAGGACGAAGATAAGGATAATGCCCATAATTACCCACCTATTTCGGGAAATTGATATCTTTGGGAAAATTGCGAAACACAAAAAAAAATGATACTAATATGAAAGAAACAACTCCCGACAAGCTAGTGATAGCAATTCAAAAGGAAGAAGGATATGCATGGAGTAGTTGGCTGCAACAAACTCTTGACTACTTCGCATGTACCACGGGAACATTACATATATTGGATGAGGGTACAGAAATGCTTCATCTGAAGGCGCAGGTGGGCGTTCCGGAATTCCTGTTACCCAAGATGTCAGAGATTCCGATTGGGAAAGGAATGGCTGGAATTGCCGCAGAACGTAAAGAACCTGTGCAAGTCTGCAACCTTCAAACCGATGCCTCCGGTGTAGTTCGCCCAGGAGCCAAAGACACCCAAGTCGAGGGAGCCATAACTATCCCGTTACTGCGGGAGAACAAATTATATGGTACATTGGGTATAGCTAAAAAAGAACCTTATGAATTTTCAGACTTGGAAATCGCCCAATTGGTTGAGATAGGGCAGGCCATTACCGGAAAAATAATAAACGGTGCCTGACGGGATACCTTAAACAAAAAAAGGCACTATCTGCAAAGATAGTGCCTTTTTAATATATTGAAATTAACCTTTCGAAATCTCGAAATTTACGGCTTTGCCTTTAATTGTGTTGGTGTTCATCACACTGATGACATGATTCACATCTTTCTTCGGAACATCTACGAAAGAGAAGTTTTCAAAGATATCTATTCCACCAATGCTTCTACCTGATACACCAGTTTCACCTGCAATGGCACCAACGATGTCATTTGGTCGAATATGATCCTTTTTACCCAAGTTTAAAAACAGGCGGGCCATATTGGCGTCTTTTGCGCTGTCTTTGCCATCCTTACGTGGTCTAGCACCTCGATCAGATTTCCCACCTCTTCGGTCAGAACCTCCCCGGTCTCCACCTCTGTCATAGCTACCACGCTCTGAACGGAAGTCTCTGCCTTCTCTTCTTCTTCCTTCGTCCCGACCACCAGGTCTTCCCATGTCCAAATCGAAGTTAAGTTCATTGAGCTCCTTCACTGCGGGACCCATTTGCAATTTGATAAGACCCATAGCTACTTGCTCCAAAGTCAATCCATCCGCAAGCATTTTACCAATAGTAGCTTCAAAGATGGTGTTATCATCTTCTTGGGAAACTTTTCGGGTCACATCCTTCACCAGTTGGTCCTGCTTCATTTCCAACAAATCAGCGGAGGAAGGAGGGGATAATTTGTTGATGCTGGTTTTGATGAATTTTTCAAGATCACGGATCTTGCCCAAATCTCTTCTTCCTGTTACAAAATTGATGGCAGTTCCGAATTTACCAGCACGGCCTGTTCTTCCGATCCGGTGTACGTAGTTTTCCTCATCCAAGGGCAAATCATAGTTAAACACCGCTTCCACGTTGTCTACATCTATTCCTCTTGCCGCCACATCGGTAGCTACCAATACGGAGCAATGTCCTTTTCTGAACTTGTTCATTACCTTGGTCCGTTGGGCCTGCGATAAGTCACCATGCAATGCTTCCGCCTGAATGCCACGGGCGATTAACTCTTCCGTTACCTGGTCAGTAGCTCTTTTAGTATTACAGAAAATAAGGCTCAACGTAAACTGATGGACGTTGATCAATCTAGTGACCAAATCCATTTTCAGAGGAGTCTTCACCTCATAATATACCTGTGTGATATTTTCTACCGTAAGTTCCTTACGCAATACCTTGACGATTTTAGGGTCGGTTTGGTATTTTCTGGTCAGATCCAAGATAGGCTTGGGCATGGTGGCGGAGAAAAAGACAGTCTGTCTTTCTTCCGGCATAGATTTCAAGATGGTTTCAATGTCCTCCCTGAAACCCATGTCCAGCATTTCGTCAGCTTCATCCAATACGATCATGCTTACGTTGCTTAAATCCAACGTGCCCCTGTCAAGGTGATCCATCACCCTTCCGGGCGTGCCAACCACAATTTGAACACCTTTTCTCAAGGCTTTAATTTGTCGGTCAATGGGGTCACCTCCGTAAATACACGTCGAGGCCAATCTCTTCTTGTACTTAGAAAGCTTTACAATCTCGCCTTCTACCTGTACCGCAAGTTCGCGGGTAGGGCATAAAATGATTGCTTGAGGTTTGTTGATGCTCGTGTCTACCAAGTCAATGATAGGAATTCCAAAAGCGGCTGTTTTACCAGTACCAGTTTGGGCCTGACCAATGACGTCATTGCCTTCAAGCAATAACGGGATGGTTTGAGTTTGAATTGGGGAAGGTTGGGTGTAACCCATATCTTCCACTGCACTTAAGATTTCTTCAGAAATCCCAAGGTCTGAGAATAATAATTCGTTTTCCATGAAATGTTTCCTTACTTCTCTGCGCCACGGTATCCTAAATCCCACTAACTAGCAACAGTAAGGAAACCCACGGCAATCGAGAAAAATGTGATTATTTAATTATGCTGCAAAGGTAGGTATTATTTTTTAATAAGCAAAATATTTACCCGGAAATAAAACAATAGTGAAAAAATTTTAAAAATACTGCTCAATAGTTCTGATTTGAAGAGGGAGGTCGTTATAGCAACAACCCCCCATCAAAATTATTCATTATCTGTTATCCATAGGTACATAAGACCTTTCGGTAGCTCCGACATAGACTTGTCGGGGTCTGCCAATCGGCTCGTTGTTTTCACGCATTTCCTTCCACTGAGCGATCCAGCCTGGAAGTCTGCCAAGGGCAAACATTACTGTAAACATATCAGTCGGTATGCCTAATGCCCTATAAATGATTCCTGAGTAGAAATCTACGTTTGGATATAATTTCCTTTCTACAAAATACGGATCTTGAAGTGCCGCCATCTCTAATTCTTTGGCGATATCCAATATGGGATCATCAATACCCAATTTCTCGAGTACTTCATCCGCTGCTTTTTTGATAATTTTGGCACGGGGATCGAAGTTTTTATATACACGGTGTCCAAAACCCATCAAGCGGAAGGGATCATTTTTGTCCTTCGCCTTATCCAACCATTTCTTACTGTCTCCACCATCGTCCTTTATGGCTTCCAGCATTTCTATTACGGATTGGTTTGCGCCGCCATGAAGCGGTCCCCAGAGGGCATTGACACCAGCGGAAATGGAGGCATAAATGCTTGCCTGTGAAGAACCCACAACTCGCACAGTAGACGTGGAACAATTTTGTTCGTGATCAGCGTGTAAGATAAGCAGTTTGTCCAGAGCCTTTGAAATGACGGGATCCGGTTCGAATTTTTCGGCCGGAAGGGCAAACATCATTTTAAGGAAGTTGCTGCAATAGTCCAAACCGTTATCCGGGTAATTAACGGGATGTCCTACTTTATTTTTAAACGCCCAAGCAGCAAATGTTGGCAATTTGGCCAATAGACGGACAATACTCAAATTTATCTCTTCCTTCGAATTATTTGGATCGAGGGAGTTTGGATAAAAGGCAGTTAATGAACAAATAAGGGATGATAAAACACCCATAGGATGCGCTACGGAAGGAAATCCGTCCAATATCTTTTTTATATCCTCGTGGACTAAGGTGTGCTTTGTTATTTTCTTGGTAAATTTTTTGTATTCTGCTTCTGTAGGGAGTTCTCCGTAAATTAATAAATAGGAAACTTCCAAAAAAGTAGATTTTTCGGCCAAATCCTCTATATTATAACCCCTGTATCGCAAAATTCCTTCTTCCCCATCCAAAAAAGTAATGGCACTTTTGGTAGACCCCGTGTTCTTAAATCCAGGATCAAGAGTAATTAAACCGGACTGTCCCCGCAATTTGCTAATATCTATGGCCTCTTCATTTTCGGTTCCTTTGGTTACAGGCAGTTCATATTCATTTCCCTGATAGGATAACTTCGCTATTTCAGACATATTTTTTAAATTAATCTATTTTGGACTGTTGTGCGTAATTTGATTCTAATTTTGCCATTAAGGTACTAAATATGCGTCATATATTCCTTAAATCTTACATTTTCAGGATGTAGGACAACTGCATATCGAAAGTATGAAATACTTTATTATACTATGGTACTTCTAATTTACCTTATAATATTTTCAAAAATATGATTTCTCATTATTTTAATTATGAAAAACAAAATTTTAATTTATATTAAAATAATTGATGTTTTGAGTTTTCGCTTGCATAAAAAAGGCCCTATAATGGGCCTTTTAATTACAGAAATGTTCGAACACTTCTACCAAATGATCTCCGATCATTTTCGCATTTCTCCCTTCTATATGGTGTCTTTCTATAAAATGAACTAAGTCACCGTCTTTAAATAGGGCCATGGCAGGAGAGGAAGGAGGGTAGGGTAAGACATATTCGCGTACTTTCGCAACAGCGTCGCGGTCATTGCCAGCAAACACAGTTGCCAAAACGTCGGGTTTCTTTGCTGCTGCGTCAAGCGCATATTTAATGCCTGGTCTAGCTGCACCGGCTGCACATCCACAAACAGAGTTCACCACAATTAAGGTAGTTCCCTTGTGTGACTTCAAGTGGCTGTCTACATCGTCAGCAGATCTGAATTCCTTAAATCCCACGTCTGTCAATTCGGCACGCATAGGTGCAATTAATTCTTCTGGATACATATTCTATTTTTATTAGGGGTGTTATTTATAAAAAACCTAATTCTAACTGAGCTACTTCGGACATCATGTCCTGTGAATACGGTGGATCAAAGGTAAGTTCCACCTCCACGTTGTTAATCCCTTCTATTTCTTTTATGCGTTCCTTGACTTCGGAGGGGATAGCCTCTGCCGAGGGACAATTTGGAGAAGTCAAGGTCATCAGGACATACACATTGTTGACTGGAAACACAGTGATTTCATATATCAATCCCAATTCATACACGTCCACTGGTATTTCGGGGTCGAATACCATTTTTATCGCATTGACCACTTTTTGCTTCAGTTCGGCAATTTCTTCTATTTTTGTCGTTGAGGTTTCCATGGTTCTATTTAATTATGAGGCATTGGATTTGGCCTGATAGGCAATTGCAAAGCGTTTCATCTGTTTGATCATGGCTGTTAATCCATTCGAGCGTTGGGAGCCAATAATACTGCCCATGCCTATTTTATCGATGAAATACAGATCGCTGGAAATTATTTCATCAGGACTCCTTCCTGACAACACCCGAATCAAAAGACTAATCAGCCCCTTTGTAATATCTGTGTTCGAATCTGCCAGAAAAACAACCTTGTCTCCTTCTTCCTGCGTTACTAACCATACTTTGGATTGACATCCCTTTATAATGTTATCCTCTGTCCGTTCAATTTCCGGAAACGGATCAAGTCTGTCACCAAGTTCCATGATATAAAAAATGGTAGACTCCCTGTCATTCCCAAGAATGCCGAACTCTTCTATTATTTCATCTTGGACGGTATTTATATCAGACATCAATTTTTTCTTTTCGCTATACGACTAACCCATTGATAGAGCGTGTCGATTTCATTTTTCGTATTGTAAACAGAGAATGATGCTCTCACGGTTCCTTCAATGCCAAATCTCTTCATAAGCGGCTGGGTGCAATGATGTCCTGTTCGGACAGCTATGCCTCCGGCGTCGAGCATCATACCCACATCAAACGGATGCATGCCATTGATCAGAAAACTCAACACACTTACTTTTTCCTTTGCGGTGCCTACGGGAATAAATCCGTTTATTGTCGATAGTTTATCTGTTGCATAAGTAAGCAATTCCTGCTCATGGGAATGAATGTTTTCACGTCCGATGATTTGGAAAAACTCCAATGCTTTTTGAAAAGCTATTACATCTGCGATGTTGGGTGTGCCGGCCTCAAATTTAAAGGGGATATCGTTATATGTTGTTCCCGCAAAATCCACTTCCTTTATCATTTCCCCGCCACCCTGATAGGGAGGCATGGCTTCCAAGAGATCTCTTTTCCCATAGAGAACTCCAAGTCCAGTCGGTCCATATAATTTATGGGCCGAAAAGGCCAGAAAATCGCAATCCAGCGATTGTACATCTACGCTCAAATGGGATGTAGACTGAGCGCCATCCACAAGCACCTTCGCACCAACAGCATGTGCTTTGTCAATTATTTCCTTAACTGGATTTACCGTGCCCAATGCGTTGGAGACATGTACGACTGACACAAACTTGGTTTTAGTGGAGAGCATCTTCTCAAACTCCTCCATAATGATTTCACCGGCGTCAGTGATGGGAATCACTTTGAGCACAGCTCCTGTTGCCTGGCAAAGCATTTGCCAAGGGACTATGTTGGAGTGGTGCTCCATGGTGGAGATTATAATTTCATCACCTTTGCCTATAAATTCCCTCCCATAGGTGGAAGCAACCAAATTGATGCTTTCAGTCGTTCCTTTCGTGAAAATTACTTGCTCCTCACTCGGCGCATTAATGAATTCTTTAACGGATACCCTGGTTTTTTCATAATATTCAGTAGCCCTTGCGGCCAACGTATGCGCACCGCGGTGGATATTTGCGTTGTCCAGTTCATAGTAGGCCGTTAGTGCCTCTATGACTGCCAGCGGCTTTTGGGTAGTAGCTGCGTTGTCCAAATAGACAAGTGGGCTACCATTTACTTCTTGATGAAGAATTGGGAATAATTCCCTTATTTCATCAACAGAAAAATATTTCCCCTTAGGCGTAGTGGGTGCCAAGTCGCTGCTGAATAAGTCCGATGCAATAATCTCTGAAGTTTTCATTGTTTATTTTTTCTAATACTTCTCCCGCAAAGGCATACAACAGCATTCCCCGGCTGTTTTCTTTTGAAATTCCCCGTGATCGAAGATAAAATAAGGCTTCCTCGTCCAGCTGACCTGTGGTGCACCCGTGGGAACATTTGACATCATCCGCCCAAATTTCCAACTGCGGCTTGGTATTTACCACCGCATCTTCCGACAACAGAATATTGTTGTTCTGTTGAAATGCATTTGTTTTCTGCGCATCCTGTCTGACAAATATTTTGCCATTAAAGACTCCTCTTGAGTGGTCGGCAAGGATGCCCTTGTAGAGTTCGTTGGATTCTGCATGGGGCATGGTATGGTCCACGTTGGTATGGTTATCCACATGTGTTTGTCCATTGAGCATATAAATGCCGTACATGTTCCCGAGAGAATTGGAATCCAATAAGTTGATGCTAAGGTTATTCCTGATCATCTTACCTTGTAGAGAAATTACCGCAGAATTAAATGTCGCATCTCTGGGCACATTAATCTCAGTATTGTTTACTTCCAAAGCCGCTTTGCTTTCATCCTGCACCCGGTAAAAATCCACTTGGGAATTTTCTCCTACATTGATTTCAGTAACTCCGTTGAGGAAATAAGGAGAATCATCCAAACTGACCACGTTTTCGATAAAGGTAACTTTAGCATTCTTTCCTACCTGAATGTAAGATCTTGGGTGTACGGTTTCACCTTCTTGTGTAGCCTGTATTAGCTGCAGGATATATACTGGTTTTTCCAAAACCGTCTTGGCAGCAACCTCCAACCAAGTTCCTTCCTGAAAAGCCACCTGATTCAAGGCTACGAAGGGGTCTTTATTCGCTTTGGCTATTTTTCCTACCTGCTCCTCCATCTTTCCTTCAAGTAAGTCGGCAAAAGATATTAGGGAGAGAACAGAAGTATCGAAATTGGAAAGATTTCTTTCCAATTTACCGTTATTAAAAACCAGAAGATGGCAATCCAATCCTGGTATCAGGTTTTCATCCACAGTCTTTTGATCCACGTTCTCCGATGGAATAGCATGGGAAAACCGGGTTATTGTTCCTTCAATCTTCTTAGATATGGGTGTAAACTTGTACTCTTCCTCCTTGTTGGCGGGGAGTCCAATACGCTGAAGCAAGTCTCTACCCTCATTCCGCAGAGATGAAGCAGCAAGCGTAAATTGGATATCCTTGTATGCTTCCAGTAGGGTAGATGTTAATGAATCCGAATGTTTTGTTGTTGTAGTCATGAATGTTGGTTCTAAAGTTTTAAATTGTTGCATCAGACAGTGTGTCCGGCAACTTCTTCTTTGATCCAATCATAACCTTTTTCCTCCAATTCCAAGGCCAATTCTTTAGTCCCCGATTTGACGATCCTTCCCTGATACAACACATGGACGAAATCCGGGACGATATAATCCAACAGTCGCTGATAGTGGGTTACCACTATGGTGGCATTATCCTTCGATTTCAGTTGATTTACTCCATTTGAAACGACTTTTAGAGCGTCAATGTCCAGACCGGAGTCTGTTTCGTCCAAGATAGCCAGTGTCGGTTCCAAAATCGCCATTTGGAATATTTCGTTTCTTTTTTTCTCTCCGCCGGAAAACCCCTCATTGAGAGATCTGCTTAAAAGCTTTTGATCTATCTCAACCAATTTCATTTTTTCTTTCATTAATGAAAGAAATTTCACCGCGTCCAAAGGTTCTTGGCCTCGATACTCTCTCACCTGATTCACCGCCGTGCGCAGGAAATTTGTTGAACTTACGCCGGGTATTTCTATCGGATATTGAAATGCTAGAAAAACACCTTCCCGGGCCCTGTCTTCAGGGCTTAGTTCAAGCAGGTTTTTGCCTTTGAAAAATACTTCTCCTTCAGTCACTTCATATTCTTCTCTTCCGGCCAATACAGATGCCAGAGTAGATTTACCGGAACCGTTTGGTCCCATGATGGCGTGAATTTCCCCAGCCTTTACTTCAAGATTTATTCCCTGTAATATAGGTGTGCCTTCTATGGAGGCGTGTAAATTTTTTATACTAAGCATTATTGGTTTGATTATGGTATTATCCTACACTTCCCTCCAAGGTAAGAGCTAATAATTTTTGAGCTTCAACCGCAAATTCCATGGGAAGCTGATTGAGCACTTCCTTTGCATATCCGTTGACGATAAGTGCGACTGCGTCCTCGGTGGCAATTCCCCGCTGATTGCAATAGAAAATCTGGTCCTCTCCGATTTTGGAAGTAGTGGCTTCATGTTCTACCTGGGCGCTCGAGTTTGAAATATCGATATAGGGAAAGGTATGCGCTCCGCAGGTAGACCCCATCAACAAAGAGTCGCACTGGGAGAAATTCCGGGCGTTCGTCGCTCTTTTCATTACCTGAACTTGACCACGGTAGGAATTGTGGGAATGGCCCGCAGATATTCCTTTAGAGACAATTCTGGACCGGGTGTTTTTCCCGATATGTATCATCTTAGTTCCTGTGTCCGCTTGCTGATAGTTGTTGGTGACTGCTACAGAATAAAATTCGCCTATGCTGTAGTCTCCCTTTAGGATACAGGAAGGATATTTCCAAGTAATTGCCGATCCGGTTTCCACTTGGGTCCAGGAGATTTTTGAATAATCTCCGGCACATATGCCTCTTTTAGTTACAAAGTTATAAATTCCACCCTTACCGTTTTTGTCGCCGGGATACCAGTTTTGGACTGTGGAATATTTCACTTCTGCATTTTTTGCTGCATATATTTCTACTACAGCGGCGTGGAGTTGGTTCTCATCCCGTTGTGGCGCTGTACATCCCTCTAGATAAGAAACATATGAGCCCTCCTCAGCTACGATCAATGTGCGTTCAAACTGACCTGTATTGGCTGCGTTTATCCGGAAATAGGTCGACAATTCCATGGGACACCTTACTCCTTTTGGGATGTAGCAGAAAGAACCGTCAGAGAATACAGCGGAATTTAAGGCTGCATAATAATTATCTGTGATGGGAACTACAGACCCCAGATATTTTTTTATAAGTTCAGGATATTCTTTTACTGCCTCGCTAAATGAACAAAATATAATTCCATGTTTGGAGAGCGTATCTTTGAAAGTAGTACCAACAGACACTGAATCCAACACAGCATCAACAGCAATGCCCTGAAGTCGCTTCTGTTCATTTAAAGAAATCCCTAAACGGTCATAAATTTTTAATAATTCGGGATCAATTTCATCCAGGGAGTCAGTTTTTTTAGTCTGCTTTGGAGCAGAATAATATCTGGTGCTTTGAAGGTCAATTTTAGGATAGTGAATATTTGCCCATTCAGGCTCCACCATATTCTCCCAAGTTTTGTACGCTTTGAGTCTCCAATCCAGCAACCACTGAGGTTCATCTTTTTTTGCGGAAATCCAACGGATTATTCCCTCATTTAAACCTAGAGGAGCCTCATCAGCTTCATATTCCACGGACCAGCCGTGTTCATATTCTTTTGAGGTAAATTCCTCTAAAATTTCATTGTCTTTGGACATATTCGGAGTTATTTAGACTAATTATATTCAACAACACAAATATACAACGAATATCTAAATTATATTGTTCAGTTGGAGACATAAAACCCTGAAATTGGACCAGATTTAGAGTCCAAGTTCCTTGCTATCAGGAATATAAAAAATTAATAAGAAAATACTTCACCCGTAAACAATGTTGGTATAGTTTAATGTGAAAATGAAAAAATACAAAAAATTATTTATTTAGATTTAATCTAAATAACTTGATTTTAAGGTTACTTTCCATTTTCGAATAACTGAATGGGGCGGTTAATACTCTCCTCCAACACTATAAGGGTTTCAGTTCTGTCAATTCCCTCTACCTGCTGGATTTTATTCAGGACATCCCTTAGGTGGTTGGTGTCTTTACAGATGATTTTTGCGAATATACTGTAGTTACCTGTCGTATAATAGGCATTGATCACTTCTGCTATTTCTTTGAGACGCTCAATCACTGTGTCGTATAAGGAGCTTTTTTCAAGATAAATCCCTAAAAATGCAGAAATATCATAGCCTAATTTGGAAAAGTCGATATTAAGTGTGGCACTTTTGACAATCCCCATATCTTCCAATTTCCGCATCCTTACATGAACAGTTCCAGAAGATACAAAAACCTTTTTGGCAATTTCAGTGTAAGGAGTCTTAGCATCTTCGTTTAGTAACGAGATGATCTTGAGGTCTACATTGTCAATATCTAAAATTTTATCCATTTTTTTGTAAGCGACTTATCGGTTTGAAAATAAAGATGTGCTTAAATTATTGATTTGTCAAAAAAAACGCCATCTTTTTTTTCTATCCCTAAAATTCTATTTAGTATCTTTAATTTTAACTAAATGATAAATGTAACTAAAAAATATTTCCTATGGTGTTATTTGAATAATTAATTATCACATAAGAGGCATAAATAGAAATTTTATTTTATTTTTGATTTGAAAATTATCGTCACTTTTGCTTGCGCAATTTCTTTGTTAACACGGTTCCTCTACCGTAAAGTCAGTTGTGGTTCCCGCGAGCCAGGCTTGATTCAATGACAATGGCAGCCTATAATTGTCTTGTGATGGACATAAAGTGTTCTGGGAAACAAGAGAAGGGATATGATGGGTTTTTTACCTCCAAGTAATCTTTATTTTTGCCATTACGGCTTCATTTTGGTTTGCAATGCAATATATAACCAAAACTAAAATTCATTTTTATTTTAAATTTTTTACATTTATGAACCAATAGTTATACACTGCCCTAATGGACTCCCTCATGAAAATCGATTACCTAAATCCCAAAATTCCGCCAAAAACTGGATTTTTTGATGTGCCAGTAATTCCAGGAAATGAAAACACACTTGAAGGTTTTGGGAAATTAGTTAGTAAATCGGAATACCTTTCTTATCCGATAGAAATTGTCCGTTGGCCTGCACCCGGCAGGAGAGAGGTGGATGAGGGCACAGGTGACGAGGCGGGTACGGTATCCGGTGATTTTGAATTTTATTGGGAGGGGGATTTTTTCAAAGGTAAGAACCACGCAGTAAACTCGGAATATGTATTTGGCTGGAGTAAAGCCCCGGAATTAGCATCGATGCACTCAACTGATATACCCGAACAGGTTTTGTTGTGGCATGCCAATTACCATCCGGATGGGGGGCAGTTGTTTTTCCCACCCTACGGCGAGTCCTTTATCACAGCACTGGCATTGCCCGGTGATGATGTTACTCCGAAGGACTTTAAGGCTTTTAGGATAGAAGGTGGTATGGGACTCTATATTCATCCGAATGTATGGCATGAAGCGATTATTCCATTGACCAACAGCGCTACTTTTTATGATGAACAGGGTGCCGTACATGCCCGTGTAAGCGTTGATTTTCCAAAGGAGTTTGGGGTATTCTTGCGAATTCCACTTATTTAAAAACTGATGTTTTAAAAAAAGCCAACTCAGCAATAGGTTTCTTTCATTTTGTTTTACTTAAAATAAATATTACCGATGACCCAAAAGTTCTTCTTAACCGGCTTCCTGTTATTGATTCATGGTTTAGTTCTGGCCCAAAAAGAGCCGCTTCCCTCCAGTGTTTTTGAATACAAAATGATTCCCTCCCAATCCATTTCTCCTGGAGCGAAAAAGGGGTATGTTGACTGGAGTACATTGTTTTTCAGTTCTTTCCAAGTATCCCTGAAAACTATATCCAGTAATTCCGCAATTACAGATGAGGATCTAGATCCCACTTCTGAAAAGCTTATAATCATAAAGCAAGGTAAACTGGGCATTGAGGGAGAGAATTTCAAAAATGTGATGGAAGAACGAAGTGTTGTCCTTATACCTCAGGGAAAAAATGTTAAGTTTTCCAGCGAGATGGGGCCTGAGGTAACTTATTTCCTGATTCAATGGAAACCCGAGCAACGTAAACTTTCAGCGCAAATATCTGAGAATAATAACCCAGTCGAACTATTTGGTTATCATGCCATGGAATTTAAAGAAAACGCCAAAGGAGGTCGAAGAAGCATCCGACAAGCTCCCTCCTCAACTCTGAAGGAGTTGGAAATGCATATTACAACCCTCAACGAAGGAGAAAAAAGCCACGATCCGCATACCCATCTGGATGAGGAAATTATTCTGATTCTAGAGGGCGAAGTAGAAGAAATGATCAATGGGACACCCTACATACTTGGGCCGGGTTCGCTTATTTTTCTGGCTTCCATGGATCCGCACGGAATTCGAAATTCGGGAAAAGGTACCTGTGAATACTATGCAATAAGATTTACGCCACTGGATTGATCATGATAAATCATTTCATCAACCAATTAAAACAAAATTAGCTTAGTTCATCAAACAATGATATAATACGTTGTTATTGACGGTTATTTGCATTAAATTTCCTTTTAATAACTAAAAATGGCCCATAATAATTAATCCTATCTATTGATAACTATGCATAATTTTTCAGATAAAATTAAGTTGATATGGAGCATTGGAGTTATAGCTGCATCACTTTGGGTGGTTTCCTGTGATTCAAAATCTAGTTTGTCTGATGTTGAATCAGTTCCTGACCAGGTAAGTTTTAATTTTCATATTCGCCCCATACTTTCGGATAACTGTTTTGCCTGCCATGGTCCTGATGCCAACAAACGGGAAGCTGGACTACGGTTGGACACCCCCGAGGGAGCCTACGCCGCATTGAAGGATAACTTGGGTCTTCATGCCGTGATTCCCGGAAAACCGGGAGAATCAGAGTTGGTCAAGCGGATCTACACTTCTGACCCAAGTGAAAAGATGCCTCCAATGGAATCGAACCTAATTCTAACCGAGGAACAGAAGGAAACTCTTGAAAGATGGGTAAAGCAAGGGGCTGTTTACGAACCTCATTGGGCATTTACCAAGCCCTTAAAAGCAGAGGTTCCCCTAGACACCAATGATCCTTGGTCCAAAAACGAAATTGACAGGTTCCTATGGAAAGCCATGAGTGATAGGGGGCTCCAACCAAATGAGGCGGCGGACAAAGCTTTTTTGTTAAAACGGATTAGCTTGGATATTACCGGACTTCCACCATCTCCGGAAGACCTTCGACTTTTTTTGGATGACACATCGGCGGATTCCACGGAAAAATTGATTGACAGGCTGCTGAAACATAAAGCTTATGGAGAGCGAATGGCCGGGTTATGGATGGATATATCCCGATATTCAGACTCATTTGGCTACCAAAACGATAATTACAGGACTCAGTGGCCCTACAGGGATTGGGTTATCCATGCTTTTAACAAAAACATGCCCTATGACCAGTTTATCACTTGGCAACTGGCTGGAGACCTTATGGATGGTGCTACCAAAGAGCATATTTTGGCAACTGGATTTAACCGAAACCACAAATATACCGAAGAAGAAGGTGTAATTGATGAGGAATACCGCATCGAATATGTGCTGGATAAAACCAATACCTTCACCAAAGCAATTTTGGGTGTGACAGCAGAATGTGCCCAGTGCCACGATCACAAATATGATCCCATTTCACAGGAAGATTATTTTAGCCTTTTTGCCTTTTTCAACAATACACCGGAAAAAGGATTTGAAGGCGGTGCAGGGTCTGCCATACGCTCCAAAACTCCCCTCATGACCATTGACAAAGAGGATGTGGACGGCATCCTAAGCTTCGTCAACGTGCAAGATACCAGTCGGATTTATGTGTCTGTCATGGAGGATTTTAAGGATACCCTGAGAAATACCTATATATTGGATAGAGGCGTTTATGACGCACCTACTGATCAAAGAGTCCAACCACGCACCCCGGAGGCAATATTGAGCTTTGGAAGTCAATATCCGCAAAACAGACTTGGACTTGCCCAATGGACTTTCTCGGATGAAAATCCGCTGACAGCCAGAGTTTTCGTAAACTTAATCTGGCAGGAGATTTTCGGTGTGGGCTTGGTGGCTTCTACCGGTGACTTTGGTATGCAGGGAGATCTACCGACACATCCTGAACTGCTGGATTGGCTGGCGGTTGATTTCCAAGAGAATGGGTGGGATATTCAATACTTGATTAAGAAAATAATGGGATCGGCCGCGTATATGCAGTCAGCAGTAGTCAATCCTTCCAATTTTGAAAGGGATCCGGAGAATATATTCCTTAGTCGGTTCCCCAGGCTTCGACTCAACGCCGAACATATCCGTGACTTTGTGTTAGCAAGTAGTGGATTATTGGTTCCTGAGATCGGAGGACCCAGTGTCAAGCCGTATCAACCAGATGGGCTTTGGGAAGCGTCCTCATCCGGAAGGGGAGAATTGGCTGTGTACAGGACCGATTCAGGGGACAAGTTATATAGGAGGGGCATGTACACATTCATCAAGTTAACTTTACCACCTCCGGCATTGTTGATTTTTGACGGGAGTAACCGGGATATCTGCCAAGTAAAAAGGCAGCGAACCAATACCCCTTTGCAAGCCCTCGCCCTTCTCAACGACCCTATGGTGCTGGAAGCTTCAAGGGTAATGGCAGCCAATTTGGATGCTGATTTTGAAAGATCAGAAGATGCCATTTCGGAAGCTTTTGTAAGGATATTGGGAAGAACTCCTAAAAAGGACGAACAGGAATTGTTAGAGGAACTTTACACCGAGGAATTGAAAAGGTTCGAAGATGACAGGGAAGCGGTAGACAATTTACTATCTATAGGCAAGTATGGGAAAATCAAAGGAAAATCGCCAGAGACTACCGCAGCATTGATGCAGGTAATTGTGGCTTTATACAATTTGGAAGAAGCGACTACAAAGACCTGATAGTCACAAATTATGGATTATCATTATGCTTATACGTAAGGAAATTTTAACTTTGTCGTATAATGTAAATCAGGCGAAATATGGACGCCAAAATCACACTTTCCTTCGACAGACAGGTCATCGAAAAGGCCAAAGAGTTCGCCGCTTCCCAGCAAATAAGTTTGTCCAGACTTACAGAATTTTTATATGCTCAGATCACATCTGGTGACTATAAGTCTCTGGATGAATTGCCAATTTCTGACTGGGTCAATATAGTTGCAGAGGGGCCTGCCGAATACAAAAAGACATCTTCCCGAAAATCATTGAAAAATGAGTATTTTGAATCCAAGAAATGAAACTGTTTCTGGATGCAAATATCTTGATTTCCGTGCTCAATCAAGAATATCCAAATTTCAACTATACTTCTAGGATCTTGAGTTTGGCAGATCGGCCTTCCTATCAGTTGTTTACGTCACCCATATGTTTGGCGATCTCATTTCATTTTTCTGAAAAAAAAAGCGGTTCGAAAGCTGCGAAATGGAAAATGCAGCTTTTGAGTACAAAGATAGGAATTGCCAAAGTGGATCATGGAGTGGTCACCCAAGCCATTAATGATAAGCGTGTAATAGATTTCGAGTATGGCATGGAGTATTATTCCGCCATTCAGGAAGGTTGTCAGCTTATAATTACAGAGAATGCATCAGATTTTTTCTATTCGGTGATTCCCGTGATGGACAGCCGGCAGTTTATAAGGAAGTTTTTCTAATTGGCCTCCGCCATTCTCACTTTCACCTTTTTGATGCGCTCTTGGCTTACTTTTTCCAAAAGAATGGGCATTTGTTTCCGATCTATCGCCACATAAGTAGCCGTATCCATTATAGTGATCAACCCAATCTGTTCTGGAATTAAGCCTCCCTTTTTAGTCAACATGCCGACCACATCCCCCCGGCCGATTTTATCCTTTTTGCCGGCACTGATGTAAAGACAGGCCCATGGCGATGGTTCCGGGAGGGTGATTTCCTCAGGTAGTTCGAGTTCAACAATGGGACCACGAATGTATTCTGGTAACTCCTCATCATTGGCCTGAACTAAATAACTTTGTCCAGAAGCATGCATGCGGGCTGTTCTGCCGTTTCGGTGAATAAAGGCATCCTCTTTAGGAGGTAATTGGTAATGTACCACATGTTTGATTTCAGGTATATCCAACCCCCTTGAAGCCAAATCAGTCGCAATCAGGACATGGTGCGTTCCATTACGGAATTTGATGAGATTTTTTTCCCGATCAATTTGCTCCATGCCTCCATGCAATACCGCGTGCTCAAAATGATTGCTGGATAGCAAAGCACTAATCCTATCCACAGCATCCCGGTGGTTGCAGAAGACTAGGCATACCTCATGACCAAAGCCTGCGATCAAGCGCATCAACGTTTCAACTTTTTCAACAGAGGTAGTTCTTACTATGTTCAACTTCAATTTTGAATCCTGCGCATCTTTTAGATAATCTACCTCGACCACAGATCTAAAGGGTAGAAATTCCGGTAATCTAGAAAGTTGAGTGGCTGAGGTAAGGAAGTGCCGTTGATCACCGGGAAGTTTTTCAAAGATAACCTTTAGCTGCTCATGAAAACCAAACTGCAAGGATTTGTCAAATTCATCCAATACAACCAACCGAACAGTGCTTGGGTCAAAAGATCCGTTGTCTACGTGCTCGGACAGGCGTCCGGGTGTAGCAATGATAACCGCAGGGGCATCTAGCAGGGCATTTTGTTCAGTTTTCATGGAATGCCCCCCATAGCAAGTTGTGACTTTGAAAGAGGTCTTAAGGGATTTGAACACCTGTTCGATCTGTAACGCCAACTCTCTGGAAGGAACGATCACCAGCGCTTGAACGACAGACTTATTAAGGTCCAACATTTGTATTAATGGAAGCAGGTAGGCCAGCGTCTTGCCTGAGCCGGTAGGGGCTAGCAATATTAGTTGGTCTGAACCGGAAGCTTTGCCAAAAAACTCCTGTTGCATTTCATTAAATGCTTCCAGGCCTAAAGTTTGTAAATAATCGGAATAATTGAAGGGTGATTCGGACATGGTGCAAAGGTAGCAACAATCCACCGAAGATTGTCGATAATGAATGAGTAGTTGGAATTCAACACCTACTTACTCTTTCTCTTACGAATCCGTAAAGTGGCTATGGTTGTTATTACGGCGATAATTATGAAGGGCCAAATATTCAAAAGCCACAATAAGAAGCTCAGCAAATTGTTCCATCCGTTTCTTAAGGCTCCTCCAATAGAGGGTCCAAATCTAGAAGAAGCTGATTTTTCATGAAACTCAACCACAAGCGTACTCATCGAAGTCTGATTTTGCAAATAATTCAGCCGTCCCTCAATGGATTCTATTTCTGATCTTAAACTTCCTATTTCTTTTTCAATTTTTAAAATTTCCTCCACCGTAGTGGATTGTTGCAAAAGCTCTTTATACCTGTTTTCCAACGACTTTTTAGTATTTATCCTTGAATTTATGTCGATAAACTCTTCTGTAACATCCAGGGAATTAACATGTTGGCTTTCTATTCTTTTGGCTAAAGCTGTGATTTTCTCAACAATTTGATCAAACCCAGTAGCAGGAATACGAACTGTAATGGTGTATTCTGTAATATCCCCAAATGTATTTGCATAGTCTTTGGAAATATATCCTTCATGTGCAGCAACTAGTTCGAGTAAGCGAATTTTTGTTTCCCTAGCATCAGTGGTTTCAAACCTTATATTTCCATCCTTAATTATTTTTCGAAGATCTTCTACTTGTGAGACTGGATCCTCCTTGCTCGGTGCAATTTTTGAAGCTGGAGTCATAACCATCTCTTCGAGTTCACTTATCTGGCCCAAGTCACGGAATTCGCTGTTTTGACCGCAGGAACCTAAATAAACCAGACTCAATGCTATAAAAAAAAGAGTTCTATGATATTTATCGGAGTTTACCATTTTGGAAAGAAATAAGCACCTAATATAGAAATATTTTTACGTTTTACTGATATAGTCCCGCTCTTTAGCTAAGAAATTAGTTGTACTGTTATTGGTTAGTAATTGTCTTGGATCTATATTTCAGAAAATAATTTCGATTAACACCTAGTGAACTAGAAAAAAGAGATACCATTATAGTTTTCCTGTTTTATTAGAACTAACAGTACGCAGGGTAGAAGCGCGAATCAACAAATTAAAGGGCAAGATAATAAGTTCTTTCTCCTGCCTTATTCCAGACTCATTTGCTACAAGTTTTTGGATGAGTTTTTCCATAGCTACTTCTCCAATTTGAAATCCCGGATAACTCACTGTCGTTAGATTCGGTTCTACCATACGGGAAATGACGTCATTATTAAATCCAACCAGTGCGATTTCTTCAGGAACCATAATTCCCCGCTTTTTCAGCGCTACAAGGCAGCTAGCGGCACAACTGTCATTCGATACCAATAAGCCATCCGGACGTGGTTTCATTTCCATGAGTTGGCTTACAATTTTCTCCCCTGCCTCCTCACTCAAATCCGTCAGAATTACATTTTGCGGAACGTGTCTGATTCCAACTGATTCCAAGGCTCGTTGGTATCCTTTTAACCTGTCCGCATATACATTAATCTTCAAATTGCCCAAGGCGTGGGCAATGTTTTTGCACCCTTGTTCAATTAGGTGCGCAGTCGCTTCGAATGCTGCTTTTTCATTGTCAATTACCACGCCCATTCCATAGTTTTGTTCAGGAACCCTGTCAAAAAAGATGACTGGAATTTCTTTTTTAAAAAACGGTTCAAAATGATCAATAGCTTCCGTATCCGCAGCTAATGACACCAATAATCCATCGACCCTACTGTTGAACATTGTTTTGGTATTGGCGATTTCTTTAGTAAGGGATTCAAGTGATTGACTGATAATCAGGTTGTATCCTGCTTGGCTGGCGACCTTTTCCATACCTGCCAGCGCGGAGGATTGAAAGGGGCTATTGAGTCGTGGAACAATGACACCGATGTTAAAAGTGTGTTTTCTGCGAAGGTTGGAGGCAAATATATTGGATTGATACCCGAGTTTAGCGGCAGCCTCAAAGATTTTAATTTTGGTGTTTTCTTTGACCCGCGGATGGTTGCTCAACGCCCTACTCACCGTTGTGGGTGAAAATCCTATACTTTCCGCAATATCATAAATTGTAATTTCTTTCTTCATCGAATAGCCTTCATGCCAAGGTTTTAACGGGTAAGGTAAAAAAAGGATTTAAAAAATGAAACCGATTGCATATTTTTTTTGATTTCCATTGTATCCGACCGAATATATATATATGTTTACGACAATATATCCCGAAAATACTATTCAATAGCCCAAAAACTATGAAGCATACGTTTTTTATTTTCTTGTTGTTCATCGCACTGCAGTCCGGAACTTCTGCCTGGGGGCAGCGATTGGCGACATTAGAAATTGAATTAAAAGAATCCCCAAAATTCGCATTTCCCGTAAGTGTGGATTTGGATCAAATTACCCATTTGGCTGATTCCTCCATTCAGCTAATGGAAGTTGTTCAGGGGCAAGCCAGATCAATCCCTTATCAGATTTATAACCAACGTGGCAGAAAGCTTTACTGGATGGTTTCTTCTACGGGAACCCAAGGTAACAAACGTGTTTTTGAAGTCCATAAAAGCCCAAGCTCAAGCAATTTATCCTTTCTGGCAATTGCCATGGATGATGCCGCAATCTATATTCGAAGGGAAGGCAAAGATCTTTGGCAGTATAACCATGCGGTAGCTTATCCTCCCGCAGGTGTGGATTCCGCATATGCCAGAAGTGGATTTGTACATCCAATGTGGTCGCCTACCGGCAAAGCACTTACCCGAATTCAACCGCCCGACCATTATCACCATTATGGCCTTTGGAATCCCTGGACCAGTGCGGAGTTTGAGGGACAAACGATTGATTTTTGGAACTTAAAAGAAAGGCAGGGTACTGTAAGGTATGCAAATACACAGGAAAAAATTCAAGGTCCGGTTTTCGCAGGCTATAAGGTATTGCACGAACATGTCGTTCTTAAAGGGAATGTGACTCCAAAAGTAGCCATGGTGGAAACACAGGGGACTAACATCTTTGCCACTCCGGAAGAAAATGGAATTTACTTGGCTGATATTTCAATTTCTCTCAACACTGCTACCGATGATCCTGTACTGCTTAAGGAATACCGCTATGGAAGTCTAGGCTGGAGGACCACGGAGAAGTGGGACAGATATAACAGTGAAGTAATTACATCAGAGGGGAAAAATAGGGTAGAGGCTGACGGTAGCTTGGCGACTTGGTGTATTGTACAGGGAGACATAGATGATGATTACGCCTCAGTGGTGATGATGTCCTCTCCAACCAACTACAACCATCCCGAACCTTTGCGGATTTGGCCGGAAAACCAGTATGACAGGGGCGATATGTACGCCAACTTTGCACCCACTAAAAACAAGGACTGGAATATTGAGCCGGGTAAAAATTATGTGCTTAACTACAGGTTTTTGGTTTCCAGCAAAAAATTGACAGCTGAGGAAGCAGAAAGTGCCTGGCAGAATTTTGCCTATCCTCCCAAAATAAAAATCGTTCTGGATTAAATCTTGAACGAAGAAAAAATATCTTTTATATTGACTGGATAATTCAAGTTAAAAACGACAAACTCAAAATGCGCACAACATTCAAAAAATTAGTAATGGTATTTTTTCTCGGCTGCTTTGTTACCTCTATAGGTTTGGCGGCAGACGACCACTTAAGTGGTTTAAAAGTATTGGTTTATACCAAAAATGGGGAAGGATTTGTACATGATAACATTCCCTTTGCAGTGGAAAGTGTTGAGCGTTTAGGTGTCCTACATGGATTTTCGGTGGAGGTTTCTGACGATCCAGGCATCTTTGCTGAAGACAAGCTAAAGGATATTGATTTTATGGTTTTTACCAGCACGAACAACGACGTATTTGACACGGATGAACAAAGGTTGGCTTTTCGGAGGTATATCCAAGCTGGCGGTGGTCTGGTAGGTATACATTCCGTTGTCGGGACGGAAAGAAACTGGGAATGGTTTAAGATGATGATCGGCGGGCGGTTTGTGTGGCACCCCAAATTTCAAAACCTAAAAGTAAATAAACTGGACCATTCGCATCCTTCGATGGAGGGAATGCCAAATGTATGGGAGAAGGAGGATGAATGCTATCTTATGAAGGAATTATATCCCGGAATTAAGGTAATTATGGCCCATGACTTGGAGTCACTGAATAAGGATCAGGAAGAAAAGGTCCGTGAGCTTTCAGCGCCCTTTGCAAGGTATTACCCGGCGGTCTGGCATCAGGATTTTGATGGAGGTGTAGTATGGGTTAGTGCTCTAGGGCACCATATTAAAGACTATGAAGATCCCACCTTTGTCAACCATATGCTTCAAGGAATGAGGTTTGTTGCATCCCAAGTAAAAGGAAGGGACTTTAATCAAGCATATGCGACGGATAGGAATACTCCGCTAAAAGCATTTATAAATTAAAAAGATAAAAATTATCATTGACCATATAAATAACCTAACGAAGATTCGATGAAATCGAGCATGACGAAAATTTCACATAGAGAGATAATTATCGTTGCGAGATTCCATCCCGATAAACCGGGGCAAGTTATGACCCCAAAAAAACAAATTATAAACACATGAAATCGAGCATGACGAGTACGTCACACACTGGGATGATTATCATCCATGCGAAGATTCCATCTGACCATTAAAAGAAAATTATAAACAGATTCCATGTGACCGCTGAAAAACAATTATAGACACATGAAATCGAGCATGACGAAAACGTCACACAGTGGGATGATTATCATAGCGAGATTCCATCTGACCATTAAAAAACAAAAAATAAACAGATGAAAAAAGAAGGTACCGACAAACTAAGCCGCAGGAATTTCATGAAATCCAGCACCAAAGGAGCTTTAGCAGCCTCTTTGGCTATAACAGGATTTCCCACTATTGTGCCCGCGTCTGTATTGGGGAAAAATGCGCCAAGTAATAAGATCAATATCGGACAGATAGGCTTCGGCCGAATAGGAATGACACACGATCTTCCCGAGACAATGAAAAATGACATTGCCAGGGTAATAGCTGTAGCGGATGTGGACAGCAAAAGGGCCCAAATGGGTAAGGAGTGGATAGAAAAGCAATATGCTGACAAATACAATAAGCCCAATTACGTCGAAGTCAAAGTATATGATGACTACAAGGAAATGTTGTTGCAGAAGGATATTGATGCAGTCATCATAAGTACTCCTGACCATTGGCATGCCCAACCCGCGATGGAAGCAGCCTTGGCAGGAAAGGATATTTACATGCAAAAGCCTACATCGCTTACCATTGCGGAGGGTAGGACGATGAGTGATACCATTCACCGGACTGGTGCCATTTTCCAAATTGGAAGCCAGCAGCGCTCCGTATCTCCTTGGCCACAGTTCAAACGTGCCTGTGAATTGGTACGGAATGGTAGAATAGGTGAGGTAAAGCGTATTTTGGTAGGCCTACCGGGAGATCCGGCAGGAGGTAATCCTACGGAAATGCCAGTGCCTGCTAACTTAAATTACGACATGTGGTTGGGGTCTACTCCGATGGTTCCATATACGCTAGACAGAGTTCACTCTCAAACTAATTTGAATGATCGGCCGGGGTGGCTTCGATGTGAGCAGTTTGGAGCAGGAATGATTACCGGATGGGGAGCGCATCACTTGGATATAGCCCACTGGGGCATGGGTACGGAGTATACCGGGCCCATTGAATTGGAAGCTACCGCTTCTTTTCCCACAGAAGGCCTTTGGACTGTCCATGGTGACTTTGAAGTAACCGCCAAATATGCCAATGGTGCCACCATGCTGGTTAGCGGTGCCTACCCCAACGGGGTTAGATTTGAAGGGACGGATGGCTGGATTTTTGTTGCTCGAGGAAATGTGGGCGTAACAGCTTCAGATCCGGTTGCCGGCAGCAAGGCCAGTGAAGCGTTCAAAGCAAGTGATCCGAAAATCTTGACTTCCGTAATAGGGCCTGATGAAATCCACCTCTACGAAAGTTCGGAACATCATAAAAACTGGCTGGACTGTATCGTCAGCCGGCAGCAAACCATTACCCCGGCAGAAGTTGCCCAGCGGTCCAACAGTGCTTGTCTGCTTTCCCATATTGCTATGAAAATCCCACGCAAGTTATACTGGGATCCCATAAGAGAACGCTTCAAAAATGACGACGAAGCAAATGCGATGCTTTCAAGACCTCAAAGGTTTCCATATGGAGTAGATTATGTGATCTAATCCTTTCACTCAGGTGGAATAAGCCATGTTCCGTACTAATTTTGATACTGATCTTTTCAGGAATTGAAGAAACACGGAGTATGGCTTTTTAGCTTTATTCTTCTACGATTACTGGTGAGTAGAAGAAGTACATATCCGATATCCCTATCATAGTCTGCACAGGGAATCGGTGAAATATCACAATTATGTGATCAATTATTTACGTTGAATATTTCTTATCCTCAAAATATTTATTTTTCATGTCATTAATACAAAGTTGGCGCTGGTTTGGGCCTAATGATCCTGTAACTCTATCAGATATCCGTCAGGCTGGAGCCACCGCAGTGGTATCCGCCCTGCACCATATTCCCCATGGGGAAATCTGGCCGATCGAGAAAATCAGAGGGCGGAAAGCGGTTATCGAAGCAGCTGGTCTGGAATGGCTTATTGTGGAAAGCGTGCCTGTACATGAATCCATTAAGACGAAAGATAAGAACGCCGAACATTTCTTGGAGAATTACCGGACTTCACTTCGCAACCTCGCAGCTTGCGGCTTGAAAAAGGTCTGTTATAATTTTATGCCTGTGCTGGACTGGACGCGAAGCAACTTGGCCTATCCGTTGGCTAATGGCGCAAAGGCACTTTATTTTGATTGGGTAGACATTGCTGTGTTTGACCTAAAGGTGCTGCAACGTGAAGGTGCTGAATCTTTTTATGACCCAGAGATCTTAGCGCAGGTGGATAAGCGGCAGTTTGAAATGTCTGCTGAACGCCTTCAGGAATTGACGGATATTGTGCTCATGGGGGTGCCTACGGAAAAAGGGATTTCTCTGGAGCAACTGCGGGAGAGCATAGCGTTGTATGCTACTATCGGTAAGAATGGTCTTAGAGAAAATTGGATGTATTTTATGGAAAGTATTCGACAGGTCTGTGAAGAGGAAGGAATCATCATGACCATGCACCCCGATGACCCTCCTTATGCCATTTTGGGGTTGCCTCGAATTGTATCCAACGAGGAGGATCTTGTGTTTTTGACTGAGGCAGTACCACAGGAATTTAATGGCATCTGCTTTTGCACAGGATCATTGGGAGCAGGGGCCTTTAATGACCTTCCAACTATCTTAGACCGTATTGGTGATCGGGTTCACTTTGTTCATTTGAGGAATGTGAAGAAAGACCGCCTTGGGAATTTTTATGAAGCTGACCACCTTGACGGAGATGTGGACATGGTAGCTGTCATGCAACGGCTTCTTTCACTCAATAAATCCAGAAAAGAGCCTATCCCATTTCGCCCCGACCATGGTCATCAGATGTTGGACGACTTGAAGAAAACCTCCAACCCAGGCTACTCCGCAATTGGGAGATTAAAGGGATTGGCGGAATTGAGGGGACTGATGGCGGCATTGGATGCATTATAAGAAAAATTAAATTTTGGACTATTTCTCAGTTTTCTGAACGTTTCTTATTGTTTTTTGCTTCCTTTTTTATCCAGCATTGGGTTGAAATTATTTTGTGATAAGAAAAATGGCTATTCCAAAAAGTTCGCTTTTATCATTTATGAAAGAATAACCTAAAAAACATGAAACATACCTATCATATACATGGAATGACGTGCAACGGCTGTTCCAGTCATGTAGAGAAAATTCTTTCAAATGTAAAAGGGGTAACCAAAGCAGAAGTTGATTTAGAAAAAGCCGAAGCCTCCATAGAAATGGAAAAGCACATTCCATTTGAAACGTTTCATGAGGCTTTCCAAAAGGATGGTGGAATATATAGTATCCATAAATCAGGAGAACATCAACATAATCCAGAAGCCAAAAAAGAGAAATCAAAAAGAAAAGGCACATATTATTGCCCAATGCATTGCGAAGGCGATAAAACTTATGACAAAGCAGGAGATTGTCCTGTCTGTGGAATGGATTTAATCGAAGAGCAAAATATATCCAGTACTTCTTCAGAACAATGGACTTGCCCAATGCACCCGGAAATTGTAAAAGATGAAGCCGGTTCTTGTCCTATTTGCGGAATGGATTTGGTGCCACTACAAGCTGACGTCTCAGCGGAAGAAAAAACATATAAAAATCTGCTAGGGAAATTTTGGATAGCATCAGTTTTCACGCTACCAATATTCTTTATCGCAATGAGTGAAATGATTTCCAATAATCCACTATATGAAATACTGGAACAAAAACATTGGAATTGGATTCAGTTTGCATTGTCCATTCCAGTAGTGTTTTATGCCACTTGGATGTTTTTTGAGCGGGCCTATAAGAGCATAAAAACGTGGAATCTCAATATGTTTACCCTAATCGGAATTGGGGCAGGAGTGGCTTGGTTATTTAGTATGTTTGGAATGCTTTTTCCAGATATATTCCCTTCACAGTTTAAAACCGAATCAGGTGCAGTTCACGTCTATTTTGAAGCTGCTACTGTTATTTTAACTTTGGTGCTCCTAGGGCAATTATTGGAAGCCCGGGCCCACAGCAAAACCAATTCGGCAGTAAAAGAACTTTTGAAATTGGCACCTAACAAAGCTATTAAATTGGTTAATGGGGAAGAAGTAGAAGTAAGCATAGACAAAATAGAACTAGGGGATATCTTAAAAGTAAAACCTGGTGAAAAAATTCCTGTGGATGGTTCAATTTCGGAAGGAGAAACCACCATCGACGAATCCATGATAACAGGCGAACCTATACCTGTAAATAAAGCCAAGGGAGATAAAGTAAGCAGCGGCACGATCAACGGCAACCAATCATTTCTGATGAAAGCAGAAAAAGTAGGTAGCGACACTTTACTGTCCCAGATCATTCATATGGTGAATAATGCCAGTAGAAGTCGTGCTCCTATTCAGAATTTGGCAGATAAAGTTTCAGGTTATTTTGTACCGGTTGTCGTCCTTATTTCTTTGCTCACCTTTGCAGTTTGGGCTATTTGGGGACCAGAACCTGCTTATGTATTTGCGTTTGTGAACGCCATTGCTGTGTTGATCATTGCTTGTCCCTGTGCTTTAGGTTTGGCAACGCCAATGTCCGTTATGGTTGGTGTTGGGAAAGGGGCTCAAAATGGGGTGTTGATTAAAAATGCCGAAGCACTCGAAAAACTAAACAAGGTAAATACATTGATCATTGACAAAACAGGTACCATAACCGAAGGCAAACCTACAGTAGAAAAAATAGGTACTTTTGATAATGGTCTCAGTGAAAGCGAAGTGCTCCAAGTTATCGTCTCCTTAAACAGCAATAGCGAGCATCCATTGGCAGAAGCAACGGTTAAATATGGCAAAGAACAAAATACAGAAATTCTAAAATCTGAAAAATTTAGTGCTGTTACAGGCAAAGGTGTTGAGGCAACAATTGTAGGTAAAAAAGTAGCCTTGGGCAATCCGAAAATGATGGAATTTTCTAATGCTGAAATTACTTCTACAATGGAGGAAGAGGCTAGAAAATACCAAGAGCAGGGTAAAACAGTTTCTTACCTATCTGTTGATAAAACAGTAGTTGGCTATGTGGTGATTGGCGATAAAATTAAAACCACAAGTGCAAAAGCGATTGCCGAACTTCAAAAAAATGGCATTGATGTAATTATGCTTACAGGCGATAATCAAGAAACAGCAAAAGCAGTTGCTGATGAACTTAATTTAGCAGATTTTAAAGCCAGTATGCTTCCCGAAGATAAAATGAATGAAGTGGAAAAACTTCAACAACAAGGCAAAGTGGTGGCAATGGCGGGTGACGGTATAAATGATGCCCCTGCTTTGGCAAAAAGTGATGTAGGCATTGCCATGGGAACAGGTACAGACGTTGCCATTGAAAGTGCAATGATAACACTGATAAAAGGCGATTTGCAAGGCATTGTAAAAGCACACAAACTGAGTCACTCAGTAATGATAAACATCAAGCAAAATCTGTTTTTTGCACTGATTTATAACACCTTGGGTATTCCTATTGCAGCGGGTCTTTTATTTCCTTTTTTTGGTCTTTTACTCTCTCCAATGATAGCTGCCTTAGCAATGAGTTTCAGTTCGGTGTCGGTAATTGGTAATGCCTTACGATTAAGAACGATTAAAATTTAAAATCAATAAATTATGGATCGCGCTAAACAAAACAGCAATTACAAAATTTTCTTTTTAACGCAGTGATTCCTTACCATTCTATTGCAATCCTATCACAGCCATGTGGACTGCAAGGGCTATTCTTTATTTAATGTGTTTACTCTACCATGAGGTTTCATTCATAATTTCAATGAAGCTTATAGAACCCACGGCTCGGGACTTGATGGATACGGGCGGAGTTTTTGGACGTCCTTGAGATTTAACATTAAATAAAGGTAAAAAGACAATTCACATCGCATTAATTATGCTCGTTGGTCTAGACTAAACCTTCACGAATATTTTCAGCCTATATAGAATATATAGGAACAACCATACGAGCAAAAAGGCACCGAAAGCTTCAAATACCCGGTGCCATTCCTCCGGTAGTGGACTGTAAAGTCCAAAGAAGAGCTTTCTTGAGGTATAATTGAAATTGATAAAGCTATATGCGAAATATATGGTCAGGGAATTAAGCCCGATAACCTGGAAGAAAAATGCCCATTTTCGGATTTTCCATACATCAATGACCGTGTAGAAAACCATCACAAAGATAAAGGCCATTCCTGCTGTTAGCATTATAAATGAACTGCTCCATAAGTGCTTATTGATAGGCAAATGAAGATCCCACAGCAGGCCTAATCCGATTCCTGCTACCCCGGCCAATGCAAGTACCTTTATTTTTTGTTGATCATTCCACCCTTTAGCCAGAATTTCACCCGCTATCGTTCCAAAGATGGTGAGACACATAGCGGGAAACTGGGTCAATATGCCTAGTTCGTCATAGGTCCCCTGTAGCAACCTTCCTGGCAGAAAGGTTCTGTCGAACCAACCCACCAAGTTGCCTTCAAAACTTAGATCTCCTGCACCATACCCTGGAACAGGTATCAGGAATAAAGCTGCGTAATAAGTCAGCAAAATACCCATGGCCCATCCCAAACGTTGGATGGTGTTGAAGTTAAGGTACAGGACAGTTGCTACGAACGAAGCCAGCCCAATTCTCCCGAGAACTGATCCCAATCTAATTTGAGACGGTTCAAAAAACGGAATAGGTGAGTTCTTAAAAACGATACCAAGACATATCAGCACCAACATCCGAGTGAATGTCTTTTGGTAAAGCGTGTTTTTACTTAGTCCAAGGGTACGGCCTTTATTTAATGAAAATATGAGAGACACTCCGGCAATAAACAGGAAAAGCGGAAAGATAAAATCGTAAAAAGTAAATCCATCCCATGTAGGATGTGTAAGTTGATCGGCAAACCAATCAACAGCTCCAATTCCGGTTTTGTCTTTTAAAAGAACCAGGAAGGTGCCGCCTCCCGCAATTAAAAGCATATCAAATCCACGCAAAGCATCCAAAGATAATAGTCGTTTGGAACTTTTTGGAGGCTGATAGGTGGCGGAAGAAAAATCCTCGGAAATTACATCCAAAGAAGATTCTTTTAGGTTATTTGGTTGGGTCATTGATGAGTTGATTGTTCAAATTAAAATCAAATTTAAGTAACATTACGAAAGCAGTTACTGTATTTTTCAGTCAATCTATTTTAATTCTTTGGGAATTAAAAGCATTTTTTTGCAGATGAGCAAAAATTAATGGCAAACGCACTGGATGTGGGGTTATATATTCCTTGAAAACCTTAAACCGAAAAAAAAAGGGAATGTAATTTTGCCAAAACGGAAGAATTGGATGGATTTTACGGGACTAGGCTCTTAGTCCATTTAATTTTGTTAATTTTGAGATCTTAATTATTTTGGTTTTATTTTATTCTCAATTATTTCATGGAAATTAGTATAAATGCGGATCCCAAAAGTCTCGGGGAAAAGGCAGGCAAAGCAGCAGGCGAATTGATAAGAAATGCCATTACTACCAAAGGTAGGGCCAATATCATTCTTGCTACCGGGACGAGCCAATTTGAGACCATCAACCAATTACTTGCAGAAAAAGGAATTGCTTGGGAAAAAGTCACCATGTTTCACCTGGATGAATACATCGGTCTTCCAGTCACCCATCAGGCAAGTTTTAGAAAATACCTGAAGGAACGTTTTTTGGATAAAGTAGGGAAATTAAAACAATACTATCTCATAGATGGCGAGGTCGATCCTACGGAAGAGATAAAAAGATTGGGAGGACTGATTCAGGACCATCCCATTGATGTGGCAATGGTTGGTATTGGTGAAAACGGTCATCTGGCATTCAATGATCCCCCAGCGGATTTCGATACCGAAGTACCTTACCTTATAGTTGATTTGGACCAAGCATGTAGAGCTCAGCAATTCAACGAGGGATGGTTTCCCAATTTGGATGCAGTGCCTAGTCAGGCAATCAGTATGTCTATTCGGCAAATCATGAAGTCAAAATCAATTATTTGTTCAGTACCCGATGAGCGGAAGGCGAAAGCGGTGAAAGACTGTGTGAAAAATCCCGTCAGCAACCTTTTTCCAGCCAGTATCCTACAAGAACATGGGGACTGTACACTTTATTTGGATGAGGCGTCTGCGTCTTTGTTGGATTGATTTATCCGAATTGAAGAATTGAGGGGAGACTGGTTTAAAAGAGTTGTTGACCGATGAAACATCGGTGAACAACTCTCATAAGTTTGGCTAAATTGCGTGCGTAAAACAGATTAGATAGCACATGAATTGGGTTATTTTTAGTACTTCGTTGTTTATTCTCCATTGTAACGAAGTCGGAGAAATTGATTTTGACTGAATCCGTCCAGTTTATTGCCCTAAATTGATTGATCAGGTCTTGGGTTGTACTTCTTTGGGTTTTCTTATTTGTGTACCATTTCGGCCGTGGCAGGCCTTTGATTTCAGCTTTTGACGCTGAGAGCAGTAACAGAGCGTATACCGCTGTAATAAATTGTGGCACTTTACTGCAGGGTGTTTCTTTTCTCACCTGAGCCTGACCACATCCCAAAAGTGTCTTCTGGTTCCGAAACAATTTATGTAAAGCTTTACATAATGCGTTCAGGGTTAGCAAGCGCAAGGGCCTAAATTTGGAATCTAGTCAGATGGAAACAGGGGCTGGTTTAATGAATTTGGGAGTCCTGGCATTACAGGTCTCCATGAAAATACTCCAACTTACTCAAGCCAGAGATAATCCCGGAACAATTAGTGCTGAGGCCACTTTTGCGCCCCTACAAAAACTGCTGTTAGCGGCCCTTGTAAGTCGATATGAAGGGAAAACAGAAAAACAAAAAAATCCATTTCCCGAAAACACCCTCTCATGGGCCGCTTGGGTCATTGCCAGAATAGGAGGATGGAAAGGTTACCGAAGTCAATCCACCCCAGGGCCAATAACAATGTATAGAGGTCTTGCCAAATTTGACCATTTGTGGGAAGCCTGGAATTTAATGAAAGATGTGTGAACAGAATAGGGTTGAAACCGGGGGCTATTGTATCGGCCGTGCCTGACGGCACTTAGAATCAATAAGCCTTAACTAAGAGCGACTTATAACATGAGTGCTTCGGAAATATCGGATAAGTTCAAAGCATTTACAACGATCATTTCCAAAAAGCGACAGCTCGATCCGGATCGGAAAAAGACTCCCTCACGAAGATATCGTGGATGTTATGGGAACGTTTTGCCATGACCTAAATTATTTTACAGCCTTGGGGCTTTGCAAATACCCCACCAAATCAACCACTTCCTTGTCTGAAAGCTGCTCAAACAACCCCGGAGGCATCATTGACACCGGAGTTACTTCTCTGGACTGAATGGTGGATTTATTTATGATAACAGGATCCTGTCCTACGACTCTAAGGGTAATCTGCCGTTGGTTTTCTCCAACTACATTCCCGGTATAAGTTCGTCCATCACGTGTGGTGATTACGACCATTTTGTAAGCATCTTGAATCTCCGCACTGGGTTCAAGTACATTCAGCAGGATATAGTCCACATCTGTCCGATTGGATCCTGTCAGATCCGGCCCGAGGTCCGCACCTTCGCCAAACATCTTATGGCAGCTTCCACAGGTTTGCTGAAACAGGCTTTTGCCTTGTTGGATATTAGCTGAAGTTAATGCGTCTTTCGTCAAGATCGATTGGTATTTGTCATAGGCGGTTTTGTCATGGGCTACCTGCTCGATGGGCCCCCAGATTTCTATAAACCCACTACCCACAACCCGAAGCAACTGTCGGGCAATATTGGCTGGGATCTCTCTTTTGGGAATTTTCCCTGCTTTGATTTCTTGGGCAAGAAGGTTTCCGTATCGGGAGCGGGAGGAAAGGGTTTGCAAGGCCGCATTTTTTTCCTCCGTGGAATAAATTGAAAACTCGTTAATCAGGAGCCGACCCAAGGATTCCTGATCGAAAGCAGCGATAGCTAAAATCGCTTCTGACCGCATTTCTTTTTCCTTTATCAATTCGGGTAACCGGGCAACCAATTCAGGGCGTTGTTGGGCTGTGAGAGTACGAAGTGCACTTATGCGCTGTGCTATAGGAGCCTGTTTATTTGACAAGGTGGCAAATGAGCGCTTGGTCGCTTCCACATCCCCAAACAGCTCCGAAATGGATTGACTTAGCTGTTGGGTTATTTTATCGCTATCAAGTTTTTTCGCCAACTCAGGCCAAGAAGCTGGAATTTCCAAATCCGTCCTTCCTTCCATGCCGGACAGCATCCCTTCAAGTAGATGAATCCGATTGGGTGGATTTTTTGCCAGCGTAGCTACTAGCTTGTCCATGTAATCTCCGTCCACCGTCCTTCTCGCCATAAACCGACTGACCATCGGTAATTGGGATTGGCTGGCCAAAGTGACAAATTTCTCCGGATTCTCTTCAATAAGGTGTTCAACGCCGTACCAAATCATTTTTGGGAGGTTATGGTCTGATTCATCTTCTTTATGTTTGAGAAGTGCCTCCGCGATAGGCCATTGGTCATTAACTTCAATTCGTTGCAGGCTGTTGGCCAAATTTAAGCGGACCACAGGAGAAGGATCGGATTTGGCCATGGCGGTAAATTTGGCTAGTGCTTCCCTCGGAGCGTTATAATCCTCGCAAAGCAATTGAATCCCCCAAGCCCTTACATGCGGATCCCTGTCAGTCAGATGCTGCATAAGCTCTTTTTCCGTAAATCCCCCAGTCAAATGCACGCCCCACATTGCCCTTAGGCGATGATCCGGATTCTTGTTGTCAGCAAACATCTTTTTCAAAAGGGTTTGCGTGTCCTCTTTGAGGATTCCCTGTGTGGCTCTTTTTTGAAGAATGCCTCTGGCTCTTCGGCTGTGCCAGTCACTGCTACTCGTTTGAAGGGCCACCAATTCCTGGTCTGACAGCTTGTTTAGATCCTCATACCTTCCCTCCCAATTTTTTGCGAGTGATTTTTCTGGCATGATACGAAATACCCGACCCGTTTCTCCAAGGAGCACTTCCTGACCGCAAATATCCGCATCGTGCCAGTCTAGCACATACATTCCTCCGTCTGGCCCTATCTCCATGCTAAAGCCAACCCATTGGGCATTGTTGGCCATTAGGAACTCATCTCCGTCTTTGCCGATAAACCCGGAACCGTCCGGAACCAAAATGTCGGATAAAACAGCATGCTCGTGAATATTGGCCATGAAGATCCGTCCATGTTCTTCAGCGGGAAAGGCGTCAGACTGATAGATCCGAGCACCCCCATGAGCAGAACGGTGCCGGTGATCGGCAATCGTTTTGATGTCTTCATAAACGTAGGGATTAAAATGCTGTCCTCCCTGTCGGTGATAAATACCACCTGGGACCACATGCCACAAGTGGGGTATCACGCAGGCAGTGATAAACAGATTTCCTTTGGCATCATAATCAATGCCCCAAGGATTGCTAAAACCATGCGCAACTACTTCAAACCTGTCTTTGGTAGGGTGATAGCGCCAAACTCCACCGTTTATATCCACGCCATCAGCCTCCAATAGATCTTCTGGAAATGGGTCTTTGTGATAAAACAACTTGGCATCTCCGCTGGGTTTTCGGATTTTGGAAGGAGTGGCAAATCCCTGTAATCCATACAGCCAACCATCGGGACCCCAGTGTAGACTGTTCAGCGTTTCATGCCTGTCCCTGATTCCCCATCCAGTTAGCAAAATCTCCACATCGTCCAAGTCAGCTTTGTCGTCTCCGTCTTTGTCGGGAACAAATAAAAGATGTGGAGGAGCACCCAGATATAAGCCATCAAAACCCACTGCAATGGCTGCAGGAAAAGCAATACCTTCCAGAAAAACCTTTTTCGTATCAGCAACTCCGTCTCCATTGGTATCTTCCAAAATAAGAATCCGGCTGTCACCGGCATTGGAGAATCCATGACCACGGGATTCATAATCCCTGTTTTCAGCAATCCAAAGCCTCCCTTTGTCGTCCCAACAAAATGCCATGGGTTGCGTCATCATGGGTTCGGAAGCGAATACGTTTACCTTGTACCCCTCTTTAATGGTCATTTCGTTTACCGCTTCCTCCGGTGTCAAAAACTTGGCACTTCGGCCCTCCGCTTGGGCAATACCCCAAAGTTCCGTGGTGTTATACATCCCTGACTTTCCTGAAAAACTGGCCCAATAATCGTTGATTTCCAGATCACTCAAATCTCCGGAGTAAACCAATAACTGATGTTTTATCGTAAGACTTTCTCCTTTGTTGATCGTCCAGTCATTGTCTTTGGTGTAAGCTGGTCCAACGCCCAGTTGGCCATCTACCCGCCATTTTTGGGGATATCCTTTGTTTTCGGGATGGTCAAAGATCGCCACCTGTGCGTAGTCTTCTCTGCCATCAAGCTTCATCCCAACATTAACCCACATTGCTTTTTGGCCTTCCGCTTTGTCGTTTTTCTGCCGGGCGGCATTTACCACTTCTCCCTCCATTCCCTCTTTCCAAGGCATACGAAGGAACAATCCCCCATAATCATATTTACCAATAGTTACATCCTCAATTCCTTCCCCCTTCCATTCCATACTGAGTTGGTATTTTCCTTCCGCTTCTGTAAGGCTCCAAGTCAGTGTTTCCTGCATCACCGGATTTCCTATTGAATCCAATAGATGGTAGACAGTCTGCCATGAAACCAATTCCCCGCTTTTTTCAATCATATTCGCTGCGATCCGCTTCCAGTAATCACCTTGGGGGTTGTGAAAATAATCCCTTCCGTTTACACTGGTAAGCCCCCAATAAAGGCCTGTTTGATGTTTGTGGTGCCCAGGACTAAATTCTGTCAATTCGCTTTTTCCGTCAGGTGAGATAATAGGGTGAAGGTATGGCCTAAAATCCGCTTTTGCTTCCTGGGTAAGTATGGGAGTGGATTCGCCGTCCTTAAAAACATAGATGGCCCCCGTCTCCGCATCCTGTTCCAACCGAAGGATTGTTGGTTCGGAAAGTTGTTCCTCTGCGTTCTTACTTCCGGGTGTACAGGATAAAAAAATGAGGATGGATATTGGGATGAAAATCAAATTTTTCATGATTCGGTAACTATGGGTTTAAATCAGTACTAACTTGGTAAGTTATGAAAAGGTAATAGCTAGTCTAAAGGTCGATGGGTCTATAGGTTTATGGGTTTGTTGGTCAAAAACGTATAGTCTGTCGAAATCCAATATTTCAGCCCTAAGACTATATTTCAATCTTCCCTAGTATCCATCAATATCAAATATAGAAATAATATCAACTCCCCTTATTTCGTCTGTAGGATATATTTCAACCATACCCTGAACCGCTACGCTCCTCAGGGTTTCCGCTTCGCTCCAATTTCAACCTTATTACTACCATATTTAACCAATATTCAGAATCAATATCCAATATCAACCAATATCAATCCCCGACATCTCTTCAATATCCATGAATATCCTATATCCACCAATATCATTTCAACGATTTCAACATCAAATATCCTACATATTCCCCGGATGAATTACCCCATATTGGGTTTTAAGCCTTCTAAACCGGTCTTTTAATGAAGTGATAAGTTCTACATTTGCTGGATCTGAATACGTATTGTTCATTTCCATTGGATCGGTTGCGAGATCGTAAAACTCCCATTCATCCAGCTCATAGAAGTGGATTAGCTTGTATCGTCCATTGGTAATGCCCTCGTGCTTTTGGACGCTATGTACGGCTGGAAACTCGTAGTAATGATAATATAAATATTGCCTCCAATCCTCCGGCGTTTGTCCGGTCATTAACGGAAGAAGACTACGGCCTTGCATCACGATAGGGGCAGGAATATCAGCAATTTCCAAAAAGGTTTGGGCAAAATCCAGATTGGAAACCAAGTCGTCGTTGACGCTGCCGGGAGAAATATTACCTTTCCACTGCATTAGCAAAGGGGTTCGGTAGGATTCCTCATACATAAACCTTTTGTCAAACCAGCCATGCTCTCCCAAATAAAAACCCTGATCGGAAGTATACACTATTAATGTATTTTCGTCCAGCCCGCTATCTTCCAAATAGTCCAAGACCCTGCCTACATTGTCATCCACGGAGCGGATGACGGCTAGGTAGTCTCGCAGATAGCGTTGGAACTTCCAGCTTGTCAATTCATCGCCCGAAAGGTTTTGTTTCTGAAAATCGGCGATTATGGGGTCATAAACCGCATCCCATGCGGCCTTTTGGGCTTCATTCATACGGCCATAGGTGCGATTATAACTACCCGATTTTTTGCTTTCTTCCGTCCAAATTTTGAGATCGGAAGCCAATTGCATGGTTTTTTCGATGGTCATGTCCTGCTCTCTTGCCGCCGTGCCTCTTGTGCTGTAATCGTCAAAGAGATTTGCAGGTTCCGGGAAAACTACATCCTCATACAGCGTTAGGTGGTCGGGTCCCTTTTCCCATTCCCGGTGCGGAGCCTTGTGCTGAAGCATCAGCATAAAGGGTTTGTCTGACTCTCTCTGTGCCTTTATCCAGTCTAATGATTTGTCTGTAATGATATCAGTGACATATCCGGGTTCAATCAAAGTGTCTCCGGGAATGATAAAGGTGGGATTATAGTAATGTCCCTGTCCGGGAAGGATCTCCCAATGATCGAACCCAGTTGGTTCCGATTTAAGGTGCCATTTGCCAATGAGGGCAGTGGTATATCCGTTTTCCTGAAGCAGTTTCGGGAAAGTTACTTGGCTGCCGTTAAAGGTGTCATTGTTGGTTCTGTGACCGTTGACATGGCTGTGGACTCCGGTAAGTACAGTGGCACGGGAAGGGGCACAGATTGAATTGGTGACATAACATTTGTCAAACCGCATTCCTTGTAAAGCAATCCGATCCAAATTGGGGGTTGGCGCATAGGATGCCAGCTCATGCTTGTAAGCACTCAGAGCTTGAAACGCATGGTCATCGGTAAAAATGAAAATGATATTGGTTTTCTTTGCTTCCTTAGTCGCCTCTAGATTGCTTTCACAAGCTCCAAGAAAGAGGCTAAAAATACATATTAGGAATATAGACGTTTGGGAATAATGTGTTATCTGGGTTAATTTTTTTGTGATTTGATGATGGGTGTACATGAAGAGGTGTTTTTTTGGGGAGTTCAACGTGTAAATTATTTAATCTTTTAAGGTAATCAAAAACAATTTCTTCCAATTTCGGAAGAAGTACCTTAATTTTCGGTTTAAATAAAATAAATGCCTTCATGAACTACCGAATTTCCATGCTGATAATGCTGCTTATGGCAGTATTAATTTCCTGCAACTCTTCCACCACACCACCTCCAACCCCTGTCCTTCCCGTGCCAAATGAACATCAACTGGCTTGGCAGGATCTGGAATTTTATGGCTTTGTCCACTTCAATATGAATACCTTTACCAATATGGAGTGGGGCACAGGCGCGGAGGATCCGGAATTGTTTAACCCCACGGAATTTGATGCCAATCAATGGGCTCAGGTATGCAAGGATGCCGGTATGAAGGGAATTATTATCACTGCCAAGCACCACGACGGATTTTGCCTTTGGCCTACATCTACTACAGAGCATTCTGTAAAAAACTCTCCTTATAAGAACGGGGAAGGGGATATCATCCAAGAAATTGCGGATGCCTGCAAAGCGCATGGACTGAAATTCGGAGTGTATCTTTCCCCTTGGGATAGAAACCATGCCGCATACGGCAGTCCAGAATATGTGGAAATATTTCGCACACAGCTTCGTGAGCTGCTCACCCAGTATGGGGATATTTTTGAGGTCTGGTTTGACGGGGCCAATGGTGGCACTGGCTATTACGGCGGTGCGAACGAAGACCGAAAAGTAGATAAGAAGAGTTACTACGACTGGCCCACCACTTATGCCCTAGTCCGGGAACTACAGCCACAGGCAGTCATTTTTGGAGATGCCGGACCGGATGTGCGTTGGGTTGGGAATGAACATGGATTTGCCTACGAAACAACTTGGTCAAACCTTATGCGGGATTCCGTCTATGGGGGCATGCCTGAATACAGTGAAAAATATTCCGCCGGTCAGGAAAATGGCACCCATTGGGTTCCCGCTGAAGCGGATGTATCCATCCGTCCGGGGTGGTATTACCACGAATATGAAGACCATAAAGTGAGGTCTCTTCCCGAGCTGTTGGATATTTATTACAAAAGTATCGGACGAAATGCTTCCCTGCTATTAAACTTTCCGGTTGACAGACGGGGTTTGATTCACGAAAATGACATTGCCCAGCTTAATATACTTACGGCCAAGATCGCTGAAGATTTTGCTGAGAATTTGGTAACTAAGCAAACTTCCATCACCTCGGATAAGGACAGGGGAAGGGGATTTGAGGCTAAAAATGTTTTGGATGAGAAACTGGACACATACTGGACCACTCCCGATGGAGAGCTAAGTGGTTCCATCACCATAGAATTTAAAGAGCCGATAATTTTCAACCGCTTCTTGGTTCAGGAACATATTGCCCTTGGGCAGCGGGTAAAGGAATTTAAGTTGGAAGCTGAGAATGAGGCCGGATGGGAAACTATCGCCGAAGAAACTACCATTGGGTATAAGCGGATATTGCGTCTACCGGATACTAAGGCCAAATCGATCCGCTTTACTGTAGTGGATGCCAGGGGTATCCCTACGATCGCCAATTTAGCGGTTTATAATGCTACCAAGTTGGTTTTGGCACCGGAAGTAACTCGAAGTAGGGATGGAAATGTAACCCTTTCAGTGCCGGAAGAGGGAGTAGATATTTTCTATTCACTGGATGGAAGTACGCCAAGTTCTGTATCCGAGAAATACACCGCACCATTTTTGGTGGAAACAGGCGCTGAACTGCAAGCCATAGCTATGGATCCCGCCACCGGACTTCAAAGTGAAGTTACCACCGCAGCGTTGGATATACCCAAGAAAAACTGGAAGGTACTTAGCAGTGGACGGAATCCCGACAACCTAATTGATGAGGATATGGGTACCAACTACATTTCAGACAACATGGAGGCAGTAATTGACTTGGGAGCTGCCTATTCATTGGCAGGATTTACCTATATGCCCATGCAAAATCGGTATATGTCCGGCGTTGTAAGCCTTTACGAATGTCATGTGAGTTTGGATGGTAGAACTTGGAAAAAGGCTGCCGAAGGAGAATTTGGCAATATAGCCAACAGCCCCATCCTGCAACGGGTAACCTTTGATCCAATCGAAGCGAGATTTATCCGGCTAAAAGCCATAAAAACACTGGATGGCAATCCGGCAAGCTTTGCGGAATTGGGGGTGATTACGGAAAGATAGGTCGAGATCTTTAATTTAACGAACCAGGTTGTGAGAAAGGCGTTCGGAGACGGAAGCCTTTTTCTTTGGCTGAAAATTTGGACAAGCCCTTTTGGGGGCTTCGGCACGATGACTATGTAAACTTGGAAGAGGAGTTTATTACGTTTTATAAGATGCGGTTGAGAAGGGGGTAGGTTTATGAAAGGGAAGTTATTACAATTATATAAATTTTAAGTTTTTTCCCCTTTATCAAACACTCCTAAATATCCCGGGAACATGGTGTGGTTGCGGACGTATAATTAGGCATTGGCTTTATGATTAAACCTTAATAAATGAAGATGAAATTTAAGCATACCGTATTTTTTGTTTTTTGCATTTTCATGACTCTCTTTGCCTGTAATCAGGACGATGTTTCCCCTACTATCGATAGAGAAATTTGCCGTAATGTGGCGAATAAAAATTTTGAAGCTACAATACCGTTTATGAATTCTTATCTGCAAGGGTTAAAAAAAAACGAAGGCGGGGAATTGGAAAAGTTTGAGAATTGGTTAAACAGTGTAAGTTGCATAACGAACGCAACAATAGGTTGCAATTCCTGTATGTTTTCGTATCCCGCGCAAAGTGCGATGCAGGTTGTTTTTGATTCTCAGGGTCAGGATCTTGAGATGACTATCCATGTTCGAATGGCCGAAAAACTCGAGGTAGTAAGGATATTTGAAATAGACTGAGAAGGAGGAAAATACAAACATATCTATTTGTTTCATTTTTAACGAAACGTTTTTTTTGAATCGCAATTCAACCACGAACCTGCAACAAAATTTCGGGGAAAATTCAAATGAAAAGAAAACCCCAAAGTAATTTGCACTATAAGATGTGCATTTTTCATGTGAATTGTTCAATTTGTTGTGCGTTTTTCTTCAATCAAATGCGGGTTAATAATGAGGTGATATCTTCAAAAACTGCCGATTTCGTTATTGATAAGATTACATTTGAAGTAGGTGGGAAAAACAAGCCCCACAAACAGATTGAGAAAGATGGTTAATCCTATGTGGTAAAGGACGATATAGGATTCGGCTACCTCAATGTTATACCCCTTTGGGCTTTTGGGTTGAATTATTAAGAAGTAGATTTTTTCTCTAGGTTGTTGTATTATTAATAAACACAGCTATATCATTTAGTTAAAAGGTTCTTAAACAGGTCTTTTGTGTTAAGTTTAATCCACAGATTATAACCGAAAGTTGTCGTATATCATTTAGCTGGATTTTTTGGATGGCAGGTACATTTAAGGAATTTTGATACCAATCACCATTTCCTGTCTTGAATTATTCCGAAAAGTTAGGATATTGGAATTCATTCCTTTGAACTAGGGAATGCCATCTTTATTTCGGTCAATTTATGCATCAATATACCACCCAACCTAGCTCTATCTTGGCTTTTTGCCTACCCTTTTTATTATTTATTTTTTTTCTAACTGCCTGTTCTCAGTCCGCCAAGGAAAATAAAGAGTGGCGTGAATACCTGGGAGGACCCGACCGAAACCACTATACCTCCTTGGACCAAATTAACCTATCGACTGTCAACGACCTTCAAATCGCATGGATCTACCATACCGGGGACAGCGGACATATGCAGACCAACCCCATTATCGTGGATGGGGTGCTTTATGGCATGACTGCGGGCGTTCAGCCCTTTGCCATCGATGCGGCAACCGGCACCGAAATCTGGAAACATGCCGCTGGATCTAAGGATTCATTTAGTGTCAATCGGGGAGTGGTCTATTGGGAAAGTGGAGCAGATAAACGAATTCTGTACTCGCAGAGTGAGTGGTTATATGCCGTTGATGCATCAACAGGTGAACCAATCTCCGCCTTTGGAGATGCAGGCCGGATAAGCTTAAAAACTGGTCTCGGGCCCACAGCCATAGATAAAATGGTGCTTTCCAATACCCCGGGAACAGTTTATGATGATTTGATATTTATGCCATTAAGGGTTGCTGAAGATCATAGAGCTGCTTTGGGTCATATTCAGGCATTTAATATCCGAACCGGGGAGTTGGCCTGGGTTTTTCACACCATTCCCCATCCTGGAGAATTTGGGTATGACACATGGGCAAAAGACACCTATCTCAACAAAGGCATCGGTGGGGCAAACAATTGGGCTGGGATGGCCATAGACCGGGATAGGGGAATTTTATATGTGCCAACTGGTTCCGCAGCGCCGGATTTCTATGGTGGGGATAGAGTGGGAACAAATCTTTTTGCCAATTGCCTACTCGCCCTGGATGCCCGAACAGGAAAGCGAATCTGGCATTATCAGTTGGTTCATCACGATATCCTGGACATGGATCTGCCCGCACCACCTAATCTACTGACAGTAACCCACGAAGGCAAAACCATTGATGCGGTGGCTCAGGTCACCAAACATGGTTATGTTTTTCTATTTAATAGGGAAACCGGTGAACCGCTTTTCCCCATTGAGGAAAGGACGGTTCCCCCATCAACCATCCCGGGAGAACAGGCATGGCCCACACAACCTTTCCCTGTCAAGCCAGCCCCTTTTTCCAGGCAGGCGATCACCGATTCCATGATAAGTCCCTATGCGGAAAACCGGGAAGAATTGCTTGAGATATTGAGAGAGAGTAGATATTCTGGACCTTTTACCCCATTAAATGAAAGGGGAATGCCTGTCTTTCCAGGGCTCAGTGGAGGGGCGATTTGGGGTGGAGCAGCCGTGGATCCCGAGGGGATATTGTATATCAACAGCAACGAAATGGCCCGGTATATGGGTATCGGGCCAAGCGCTTCAGAAGAGCAATTAAATGCGATGAGTGTGGGAAAGCGCACCTATACATTAAACTGTTCCCCCTGTCACGGTGCCGACCTCAAAGGGCATCCTGAAAGTGAATACCCCTCTCTTGTAAATATTTTCAATCGTAAAACACCTGATGAAGTCACCCAACTGATTTCCTCCGGAAAAGGCATGATGCCTGCCTTCCCTTCCATATCCCCATCCGAAAAGGAAGCTTTACTGGCTTTTTTGGAAAAAGGAGATTCAGAGATGGCTGATAGTGGCAATGAACCGGGGCTTGTGGCAGAAGCTGGTTCCACGGATCTGCCTGCTTATGTGGTCAATCGCTATATGAAATTTCTAGACAGTAATGGCTATCCTGCCGTTAGCCCCCCTTGGGGTACCTTGAATGCGATAGATATGAATACGGGTGAATATCTCTGGAAGATTCCCTTCGGGGAATATCCCGAATTAATGGCTAAGGGGCTGCCTGTGACGGGAACGGAAAGCTTTGGCGGACCTTTGGTGACCGAAGGTGGTTTGCTGTTTATAGCTGCCACGCAAGATGGCAAGTTCAGGGCGTATGAGAAGCGAACGGGAAAAATTGTATGGGAAACGGTTTTGCCCGCAGCGGCATTTGCCACACCCAGTTCCTATGAGGTTAATGGACGGCAATATATTGTATTGGCCTGTGGGGGAGGAAGGTTTAATACGCCGAAGGGAGATATGTATGTGGCCTTTGCACTCCCCGAATAACACACAATTAAAGATTATGGTCCGAAGGTTTCACGCAGTGATCGCAACGGTTTATACGCAGCGACCGCAGCGACTTTTTTTCGTTTTGAGTTACTTATGTCTTGCTAGGAATTTTGTCATTTTTTAATCATATGGTGTACAGTAGTTCAAATAGGCTATTCCGATATCCGTTGCGTCCGCTGCGAAGTCGTAGCGCCCATTGCGTGAAAAAAGAGAACCAATGAATACGGAGAATTTTCTAAAAAAAACTCAGTGCTCTTTGTTCCTTCTTTGTGTCCTCCGTGGTCCTTTTAGCTGGAACTTGAATTGAGGAAATGATCGATGGCTGCGGGTTTTCTCTTGACAAAATGGATGCATAAATAATAGTACATCGATTTCGAAGATTGAGGGAGTGCCAAATTCATTTCGTCGAATCTGAATAAAATGAAGAATGGGCTACACATTAATTTTCCAATAGCCCAATAATTCGTAATTTCAAATCTATTAACCATTAAACCTATAGCTATGCCTAGTTCAAAAAACCAACTTCGATTATTTCTTATTGGATTCTTATTTGCCATCCTACCAATTTATCTCCCAGCCCAAGAAGATATTGAAAGACACCGAAAAGGGGAATTGATTGTATTGGGAAATCCGGGAGAGGAAGTCAAGATAGAGCAGCTATCCCATGAGTTTTGGTTTGGGGCTGCCATCAGCAATGGTTTTGTGAGTGGCTCAATGTCAGCCGAAGACAAAAGCCAGTATGAGGAGAAATTCCTGAAAAACTTCAATTCCGCCGTTACCGAAAATGCCCTGAAATGGGGAAATATGGAACCGAAGAAAGGGGAGGTGAATTATACAGTTGTTGACGGTATACTGGAGTGGACGGACAATCATAATATTCCGCTGCGTGGACACAATATCTATTGGGGAATCGAAAAATTTGTGCAGGATTGGGTCAAGGAGTTGGATGATGAAGAACTTCGTCAAACGCTAAAAAATAGGGCAGAAGATATCGCCACCAAATACAAGGGCCGCTTTGCCCAGTATGACCTAAATAACGAGATGATTCATGGGAACTTCTATGAGGAGCGTCTAGGTCCGGATATTACCAAAAAAATGGTGGAGTGGGTTCATGAAAAGGATCCGGATGCCCAACTATTCTTAAATGATTACGATATCCTTACGGGAAGCAGATTAGACGATTATATGGCCCATATCAGGGAGCTGTTGGGGCAGGGGGTGAAGATAGCGGGAATAGGCGTACAGGGTCATTTGCATGGAGAGAGTTTTGACAGGGGGGAGTTAAAGCGTTCGCTGGATTCATTGGCTGTGTTTAAATTGCCCATTATCGTTACCGAATTTAATATGCCCGGTCAGCGCTCCAAATACTACCGGGAAAATATCCGTACCATGACTCCAGAAGAGGAAGCACAGAAGGCGGAGGATTTGGTTGATTACTACAGCATTTGCTTTGCCCATCCGGCGGTGGATGGAATTCTGATGTGGGGATTCTGGGCTGGGGCCAACTGGATTCCAGTTTCCTCTCTCTACAACCGGGACTGGTCACCAACTCCCGCTGCCGAAGCTTATCAGGAATTGATTCACAAAACATGGTGGACAGATAACTCGGGAAGCATCAACCAAAACGGAAATTTTGCCACCATTGGTTTTTACGGAAACTATAGGATTACCGTGGGGTCTGAGACAAAGGAGGTATTGCTATCGAAGGATAGAGGTAGGGTGGTTGTGGATTTTAGGTAGAGTATTGCGGTATGTGTGTGACGGGAAAAAGAGAATTCCTTAAACTTATTGTTACAAACTATTTACTGTCAAATAGATGATGCGGTAAAATAAATATAGGATCAAATTGGGGATTATTAACGGCTTCGAAGGGCTGGGTGAAGTTTCTTTAATTAAGCATGAGCTAGTCGAGATGGCCAATATCGTATAATAATTAAATGAAATACCCTCAAAAAGATGCAAAAAGGGAAAAAGATGAAATTGCGATCTGTTATCGTTTTCTATATGCTATTAAATGGATGTGGAAATCTTGATAAGAATGAGCATCTTGACTTTAAGGTTGAATTAAATAATGTTTTCATAAATCAATACCAAAATGATTCCTTGAATGTAGCTAGACCGTATGTTATTCCGAAAGTTTATTTTGATTTTGACGTTTTCAATTCCTCACCTGATTCGGTAATTTTCTTTCTTAACACCCATTTTAATCCGGATACAGATGAGCTTCCTTACCTATACCTTTGCTTTGAATACTCTGGGAGAATTGACACTCTCTTACTAACGGATTACGAGAGCGTTAATCCTTTAATTTTCACACCTAACTCCGTGGATAGATTTATTGTGGGCGTTCCAATAAATGACTATCTGAAGATGCCGTTATATAAACAGGAAACTGGATCTACATTTATGAAATACCTAGCAGACCATGGGGTAATATATTACAATAACCCCAATCCTAAGGGGAATAATGCGACTTTAACTCCTCCAGAGATTACTAAGTCTAGAAATTTCGTGGTTGTTTTCAGGGATCCTGAGGATACAACGGTGGAATGACCGAAAACCCTTTCTCGAACTAGGCGTAGTATCCACTACAACAACCTATTATCAAATTCCTTCATAGCCAAAATCTCCAAATTGCTATTTTGCAATGGCATACTACGCACGTATTTTTAGACACAGGTTCGGTAATAAAATCACCAAGTGACTTTGCTTTGGAATACATATCTCGACTAAGTATTTCTTTAGCTTGTTACAGGGTAGTCTGTGGATCCTTTTTGAAACAAGGGGTTATTATGCCTACAGTGCAGTACATTAAATCCGAACTGCACTTTGGAAAAAGTGTTCTTAGCTTAAAGTGATTTATTTAATGGGGATAAAAATGCCGTGTTTTTTACTAGGTTCATTCAAAAATACTATATTTTTATTTTAACATACCCTTGTCTTTCAGGATAGTAACTACCTCCTGCTCCCGCATTTCAACGATTTTGGCTATTCTCGGCGTTTGGAATCCTTCATCAAAAAGGTTGAGAATTACTTTTGCTTTTCCTTCTGCTCTTTCTTTTTGCATTCCTATCAGTTCTCCTTCTAACTTCCATTTCTCCATTAGTCTATCATATGTAGTCATAATATTTTCTTTTATGGGTTCAGGAATAGATTTTATAGAGTCACCTAATTGGGCTTCGGAAATGTCGGATACATTTAAAGCATATACAACGAGCATTTCCGAAAAGTTCCAGTTTGCTCCCTCTACAGGAAACAGTCGGAAGATGCATTCAAAGTCTTCCTGGAGTTGCTGGGTTGATGCGCCACTGTTGTGACAATATGGTTGCGGCCATCATGCTGTTTCGCGTGTCAAGAAGCACATTTTCATCGATTGTCTTTAAGTCGATGAAAATGTGCTTGATTAATAGGTTGAAACCGGGGGCTATTATTTCGGCCGTGCCGTACCTACGACAGGAAATCCTAACGGCACCTGTAGATTAATTTTTAGACGTTGCTTTGCAACCAACATAATGTGGTATCTGCGACAAAGTAGGGTATCAACCATCAACTAACCGTCTCCACTTTTGCAGTATAAAACACGCCTGCCTTCATTAGGTTTTTTTTTTCTCCATTCACATCCCAAAGTATCTTAATCCCTTCGTCTCTAAATCTCTCCGTCCATGAGAAAACTATTAACCCAATAACCCAATAACCAATAACCCAATAACCAATAACCCAATAACCAATAACCAATAACTCAACTAACCATCTTCAACTCCTACCTACCTGGATCTAATCTCCCTCCGCATAAAGGAATAATAAGCCAACCCAAAGCAAACAACCGTTGCGGCAATCAAGCAGGTAAGCTGCGCCCAGACCAGCATCAGGCTTTGGCCCAGTGGTAGGGGGCTGGGAATTGTCCCGACGATCTGCTCCTGGGTTAGTGGACCCAGACTTCTGACATTGGGCATCAGTAGGGTAGTGGTCGCATCACTATACAACTGACTGGGCATTACCCGGAGAAGATTGATGATGAACTCCTGATACCGGACTAACTGATGCGGATGGGCAAACTCCGAAGGAGCCAGCACATTGGCGATTAAGTTGACGACTATCCCGTAAAAGACGGTAAAAAACAACCATACCGCAATGCAGGCAAGTGCTGAGGTTGCCGCCTGCCGGAATTTCACCGAAAACAACAGGGACAAATTCAGCCAAAACCCGATATAACATATACTTACAAGCGTAAAGATAATAATCCGCATTACTTCCTCTACTGTTGGTGGAATTCCGATTCGGAGAATTCCAATCCCCATAAAGAGCACGGTTAGAGATCCGATCAAAACAGCCACCACCAGCAGCGAAGCCAAAAACTTGGCATTTAGCCACTGATCCCGAAAGATAGGCTGTGAAAGAATTCGTGCCAGTGTGCCCCTGTTCTGTTCGGAATTGATGGCATCAAAACCCAGCCCAATACCCAATAGCGGACCGAGGAAACTGATAAACACAATAAATGACGGCAACCCATTTCCTGACGCGGTGAAGAGCTTTAGGAAAAAGAATGCATCTTCAGGATCACTTGGCTTTACCGTGTCTTTGAAATGCATCAGCCCCGTGATCAGCGAACCGGCACAGGCTAGCGTGATAATTGCCACCAAAATGATCAGCCTCCAGCTATGAATATGGTCGGCGATTTCCTTTTGTACAATCACCCAAAAGGGGGAGGGGATATTCGGCTTCGTTTCCTTTTGAGCAAATGTTTTATTTGTTGCAACTTTCTCTTGAACCCAAGGCAGGGTAAGTGTCCCCGAAGGAGACAGGTATGATCTAGCTTGTGAGAGTAGTTTCATGTGTTTATAATTTGTTTTTCAGAGGTCACATGGAATCTCGCTATGATAATCATCCCTCCGTGTGAGGTTCTCCTCATGCTCGATTTCATAGTATCATAATTTGCTTTTCAATAGCCATACCCGACTGCCATGATTCCGGCAGGTAGAATCCTGCCAAATGGCAGTCGGGTAATTTCGCATTTTTAATATTTCCGTCGGGTGAGGATACCATCATGCCCCGACTTCCTTTGTCTTTCTTTCTTCAAAATACCGCTGATAGATATCATCCAGCCCATACGTTTTTTTACTCAGATGGTGCAAAGAGGCTCCTGCCTCCACAATAGCCCGGGCTACTTCGGCGGAAGTGTCCTTCGAACAGCCAATATAAAGCAAGCCTTTTGACAGTATCTTTACATCATCCACACCTTCTAACTGGAGAAGCTCCGCTTCAAGATTAGCCGTTGATTGGGGTTGCGTAATCCGAGCCTCTATCTGCACCAGATGTTTTGAAATCAATTCGGCGGCCAATTCGTCCACGGAACCTGAGGCAAGTAATTTTCCCTGCACAAACAATCCTACACGGGTACAAATTTGCTGCACCTGATGCAGGTGGTGTGAGGAAAGCAGTACGGTCAGTCCCTTTTCCCGGCTAAGCTCCACGATTAGATCCAGCAATTCTTTCACACCTTTTGGATCAATTCCCAGCGTAGGTTCATCCAGTATGATTACTTCGGGATTTTTGACCAGCACATCGGCCAAGCCGAGTCGCTGCCGCATACCCCTTGAGTAGGTTCGCACCTTTTGATGGGCGGCTTTTTCCAAGCTGGTTTTTTTAAGCAGGTCTTCGATGCGGTTTCTTGCCTCCTCCTCCGCTATTCGGTTAAGCCGGGCGGTGAACATCAAATTTTCCCATCCGCTAAGGTCGTCGTAGAACCCCACATCTTCTGGCAAATACCCGACTTTCTCCTTTACAGCTTTGGGATTGGTGGTTGCATTGAGGCCGCAAACATGCACCAATCCGGAACTTGGTTCTGTCAGTCCAAGCATCATCAGGATAGTGGTAGACTTGCCCGCGCCATTTGGCCCGAGCAGGCCAAATACTTCTCCCTTCTGAATTTGCAGGTTTAGTCCGTCCACGGCTTTGAAATCCCCGTAGTGCTTGGTCAGGTTATCAAGTTGAATAACAGCCTGCACGCTTACCTCCTTCCGTATTTGTTAAACAACTGGAAAATCCCACCAAATACACCTAGGATAAGCATAACCCCCAGCCATCCCCAGACCACGGGGGTTTTTACGGAAACCCTGAAGGCTGCTTTTTCGGAAACTTCGGGATTGGTGGCTTCCAGCGTGGCCATATAATCGCCGGCAATTGCTTTTTTGGATGCCTGTATTGTGGCAAATACTTGGGCACTTTCACCGGGTTCCAAGTTTGGAATCTCCTTGGGATCGAATACCACGTCCCAATCCACCGGAGCCCTTCGGTCCAGCTTTAGGTTGGTGATGGGAGAGGAGCCGTTATTTCGTACGACAAGCTCCAGCCGTTTTTCTTTTCCAGCGGTGATATTAGTGCTTAGTAGTCCGGTAGGTGTGGTAAGCTCCATTTCATAGGAACCCTTAATGGCAGCCTCCAAGTCCAAGTTGGCGGAGGTGGCGTTGGTGATTGCCTGAATGGGTATTTTATAATTTCCAGCTTCAATCTTCTTTGGGGGAGTCACCTCTATTGCTATATCCTGTGTTTGGTTGGCATCTACTTGTACAGAACTTACCTGCTTTCCATTGGCTTTGAAGATTACATTCCAGCCTCGGGGAGCATCTTGACTCAGAGCATATAGTTGCGGCTCTGAAGTCATATTGCGCAGCTTTGCGTTGTAGGAGAATAGTGCACTTGAATGCCCCTCTATGTTGGGCTGCGTGGTCGTGAATTCTGTTTTGAACGTGCCTGTTTCAGACACGGTGACGGTAAGAGGCAGCGAGGTCAATCCACTGGCGACTACCTGAAATCGATAGGTGCCTTTTTTCACCTGATGGGGAACCTCAAGTTTCAGCGATAAATTTTTCTTTTCCCCTGGCAACACAGAAACCTTCTGAATGGTCCATCCTCCGGATTTCAGGGAATATTCCCAGCCTTTTGGAACACCACTAAGGGATACGGGTACATTTTTGATTTCTTCCGTGTTGTTGATCACCTCGATGGCGTAATCAATCGATTCACCGGGCGGAACGGAAATTTCAGGGTAAGGCGTGTAAAGAGCCACCGAGTTGGCATGTGCCAGGTGACCACCGAGAAGCGACATCCACAGGATGTGGACCATAACGATGCTTAGCATCTTAGTACGGGTTGACAATAAAAAACGGTTCATAATCTTTTAGTGACGATTGGTACAGGCACCAAAAATAAAAACTGGAAAAAAAATTTGAAATACTTCAAATGTTAAAAAATGTTAACAGGAATTATGCTGGATGAGAAGGTTTGATAGCCGTGGATTATTTGTAATTCCGTCCATTTCCAATTGCAAATTGGAAATAATAGAAGGGTTTAGTTGCAAACTACACCCAGTCTGGGCCGATACACCTGTACAGCGTCCAATTCTGCTATTTTTCATTAAGAACCTATTCTAAAATCAGCCAACTGACTCAAACGTTTAATTTTTTGACAACAAGGGTGCTTTTACGTACCTTGTGATTAGAAAAAGGAGAAACCATGAAAAAGACCCAATTATTAGAGACCATTCAAGATCTGCCAGATGAATTTTCGGTAGATGAACTAATGGAAAGGCTGATCATCTTACAGAAAATCGAAGAGGCCCGACTTCAGATACAGGCAGGACAATATTATTCAGAGGAAGAAGCTAAAAGGAAACTTGAAAAATGGTTAAAATAATATGGGCAGAAAGGGCCATAGATGATTTAACTCGTATAGCGGATTTTAGCGATAGGTATTCAGCGAAATATGCATCTTTTATTGTCTCCAAACTCTTCGATAAGGTCAATATTTTAAAGAAAATGCCGAAGATTGGAAGGGTAGTCCCTGAAAAGAATGAAGAGAACATTCGGGAATTGATTGAAGGCAATTACAGGATTATCTACGAACTTAGAGGAGAAGACGCCATAGAAGTACTTATGGTACATCATTCTTCTAGACCGCTGCAAAATATTTAAATAAGGGCTCTAACAGGTAACTTGACTTTTTCAACAGCCTCAATGGCAACTTAAGAAATACCGTTGGTATTGTTGAAAAAAAGCAACCCGGATTGAAATCAGGTACGGTGGTTAAGTTCAACTATTCATATAATGACCGTAAGTATCAAGGAGGAACCGGAATAGGTGATTATACCCTAAAAATAGGTGATAGATATATCGTCGAATTGCCAAGGATGAAGTGGATTTGTCTAAGGCTTAATTTTACGATCCCATACCGGATTTTGTTAGGGTTGAAATCCCCGACCTTTAGATTTGTTAAATGTTAATAATCTAAGATTACTGTTATAGTTATCGACATTGAGGGGGGGGGTACCGATAAAGAGCGCAAGGTTTTCCACTTATCCCTTATCACTTACCACTTAACAAAAGCTTCTCCGCCAATTCAACCAGACGGTTGGCATAGCCCGACTCGTTATCATACCAGCCAACTAATTTTACCAAGTTTCCCATAGATGAAGTGAGGGCAGAATCAAATATGCAGGAATGGGGATTGCCCACGATGTCTATAGACACAATGGGATCTTCACTGAATTCAATGATACCCCTATAGGCATTTTCGGAGGCAAGTTTAAAAGCGGCGTTGATTTCTTCCGAAGAAACATCCCGTTTGAGCAAGACAATCAGGTCCGTCAGTGAGCCATCCGGTACAGGCACCCGCATGGCGGATGCTTCAATTTTTCCCTTAAGGTCAGGAAGGACGATTTCCATGGCTTTGGCGGCATGGGTGGTGGTGGGGATAATGGAGTAGGCGGCTGCACGTGCTCTTCTTAAGTCTCTGTGTGGAGCGTCGTGGAGATTTTGGTCGTTGGTATAGGAGTGAATGGTGGAGACGTATCCCTTGATTATCCCAAAGTTGTCATCCATGATTTTGACCATCGGTGCCAGGCAGTTTGTGGTGCAGGAGGCATTGGAGACGATTTTCTCATCGCCATGTAGGATCTCGTTGTTCACACCCAATACGATGGTCGGAACATCCGCACTGGGAGAAGGTGCCGTGATGATAACCCGTTTCGCCCCTGCCCGCAAGTGTCCTTGGGCTCCTTCTTTGGTGGTAAATTTCCCGGTGGATTCCAGCACCAGATCCACATCAAGCTCACCCCATGGAATTTTATCCGGATCTTTTTCCGCAAAAATGCGGATCGTTTTTCCCTTTACGGAGATATTTCCATCGATTTCTTTTACGGGAAAGGGATATTTCCCATGCACGGAATCGTATTGGATCAGATGGGCAAGAGTAACCGGATCGGTTAGGTCATTAACAGCAACCAGCTCCAAGTGCGGGTTGTCCAACAATAATTTGATGGTCAGTCGGCCAATTCTGCCGCATCCGTTAACAGCAACGCGTTTTATTTTCAATGTTAGGGTGATTAAAGGTTGGGCGAAAATAGCAAAGATCCCATTGAATTGGGATTGATTGGGCAGATAAATTTTGATTATTAAAATTTTGTGTAAATTTAGAAAAAACCAAAATGAAGCTACCTCAGTTTTGGTAAGCAAATTGACACTGTGAATGTTCATTTAACCAATAGCCCAAAACGATGAAACAATTGATGATTACCAGTTACGGAAAAGCCGAGGAAGCTTTTTCACTTCAAGAAGGAGCTGATCTAGTACCGAAGGAACAGGAATTGCTGATAGAAGTAGAAGGTTTCGGGCTGAACTTTGCCGACGTAATGGCGCGGAACGGATTATACAAGGATGCGCCCAAGGTTCCCTTTGTACCTGGCTATGAAGTCGTGGGCAGGGTGATCAAAAAGGGAGTTTTGGTTCCGGACGAATTTGCCGATCAGCGGGTGGTAGCCTTTACAAGGTTTGGAGGTTACGCTTCCCAGGCGGTGGCTGATTTCAGGGGAGCGGCGGTTATTGACGATTCCATAGCAGGAGGGGAGGCTTGTGCTTTGGCCACGCAATATTGTACAGCGTACTATATGACCGATTTTACCAGCCGAATGCATGCGGGAGAAACGGCGTTAATTCATGCCTGTGCCGGTGGGGTGGGAGTTGCATTGACCCAGTTATGTCACCGCAAAGGAGTTCGGGTTATCGGCCTTTGCAGCTCACCAGAGAAAATAGCTTTTCTTAAAGAACAAGGTGTTGAAATACCGATCAATTACAAGCAAAGCAACTACAAAGATGTAATTGAAAACCAACTCGGAATTAGAAAGGTAGACTATGTGTTCAACACCGTCGCAGGCAAAACCTTCAAAAATGACCTATCGCTTTTGGCGTTTGGTGGACGGATTTTTTGTTTTGGGGGCGCAGCTAGGAGCGGGAAAAAAAGCCTGTTGATCAATGATGTGAAATTCCTGTTTCAGACCGGATTTGTCAGTCCTTTGTTTATGATGATGAAATCGCAGGGAGTTATTGGGGTAAATATGCTGCGTTTGGCTGATAACAAAATAGAAATTATCGGTTCCTGTCTGCGTGATTTGATCGAACTGTTTAAAAAGGGCGAAATAAAACCGGAAGTGGGGGCAACGTTTTCCGCATCTGAAATTGCCAAAGCGCATGCGTTGTTGGAATCCGGTAAAAGTACAGGCAAGATTTATGTGGCATGGTGAAAATTTTTTTCGGACAATGTGCAATCAGTTAAACCGTATTTATTTGGGATGTGCCATGTTGATGGGATGCTATTTCCCCCACTGGGTGTAGAATCCTCTACACCCTCCTATTTCTAACTTCCTTCAAAATCCCTTTCATGCTATTTGCAATGGCTTACTAAATAACCTTTTAGGAAATAAATGTATGCCATTTTGTACTCATTCTGCCATAGTGTTTGAAAAGGTCTGGGTAGATCTAAATAGTTATAGATAAAGCGGAATGAAATTGATCAGCTCCGTAGGAGCGAACGATATAGTAACCATGGGTTTCAACCCATGGTTAGGAAACAATCCTCCCTTAAAAGTGCCGTAGGCACGGACGATAAAGCGTGCTCAAAAGGTGGGTATAACCGATAAAAAGCGCAAGGCTACCCGAGCGAAATAGAATAGGCACCTGACAAAACCTAAATTTGAAACCTTGGCTTGACATCGGCCGTCCCGACGGGACTTTTGAAATATTATTATCATTTAGATCCCCCGGTTGAAACCGGTGGCTATTATATCGGCCGTGCCTGACGGCACTTGGAACAGTCTAGGAATTAGCCGTATTTAAGTCAGAAAAAAGGACATTAGTGGGGTCAACTTTTAGCTTTTCACTTTCCACTTTTAACTTAATAAACGCCTCCCCCTAGGTGTAAAATCCTCTACAATAGCCGTAGATCATTGGTAATTCCGTCCATTTCCAATTGCAAATTGGAAATAATAGAACGGTAGGACAAGCCGTTAATAAACAGTCCTCAGGCTTGGGCCGGGTAGTAGGGATGGCAAACCACACCCAGTCTGGCGATTCAAACGTTAATCATAATAATTAGCTGATTATCAACAAAACCCGGAAGGTTTGCAGGTTTTAGGTAAAACAATGTTACCTTAGAATTTCCAATAAACTTTCAAAAACACCTAAAATTCAATGAATACGCTCCGTTTTTTGCTTCCCCTTACCATTTGCCTGATTTCCGGTGTGTTGCGGGCGCAGACCTTACCCCAAGCGGGAGATCCGGCTAACCCAACAGACATACCGGATTTTTACAAGGCCACCTTGGCCGATATCGATGCTGAACTGCGGTCTATGACCAAAGGCACCTATACTCAGATTGCTGAATCTCCCAGTGGATTACCTCTTTATGCGGTATATTATGGCGAAAAGGAGGAATTTCACTCCCAAGCCAATTACAACTCAGCGGTGGCAGCTAGAAATCCGGCATTTTATGCCCGGAAAGATTCAACCACCAAACCTGTTGTTTTCTTCTTGGGACCCGTTCACGGACAGGAGAGCGAGGGGTTGGTAGGATTGGTCAATCTAATTCACATTGCCGAGACGGGAAAAGATTATCGGGGAAAGGATTGGCCACAAATTCAGAAATATTTTGACCAATTCCGGGTGATCATTATTCCCCACGGAAACCCGGACGGCAGACGGCGAAGCCCTTATGATACTTTTGTGGGTTTACCCGAAGATATTATGACCAAATATGGTCAAGGAACCAAACTAGACGGTTCACCTTGGCGATGGCCGCATGCAAAAGCCTTACATCCGATGAAAGGAAACGTTGAAATCCTCGGTGCCTATTACAACGATAACGGCATCAATATGATGCATGATGATTTTTTCTCCCCCATGGCTGAAGAAACTAAAGCAATCTTAAAGGTTGCCAGGGACGAAGTTCCCGATATGACCGTTTCGCTGCATTCCTGTTCCTGTACACCCTTTGTGATTCAAAACAGCCATGTACCCCTGTTTATGAAGAAGCGGATTGCGGATTTTGCCAAAGGCTTAAACAATAGCTTTATCAGTAAAGGCCTACCCAACCGGGGAGAAAATTTTTCCCTGAGCTTAGCGGATGATGACCCCGATTTTCCCAAGGCATCCTTTAATTTGGTAAGTGCCTTACATCATGCCACCGGAACGATGTCCTTTACCTTTGAGAGCCCTCATGGAACCATCGAGGATAAGGCCACCTATGAAAATATCCTTGATATTCAGTTGACGCTTTATCAGGAAATGTTTGAATACGTACTGGCGAACAGGATGTATTGGGAGTTGAAGTAAGTTTAAATGAGGTATGGATTGAGACAAACGCTAAAGAAAAACCGTCTAAGAAGAAACAAATTTTACTTCTATGAAAGATAGTGTTTACTTAGTTTTAACGGCTATTGTATTGGCATTGAGTTCTTGTTCCAATGAAAGAGACATTTCACCCACCGTTTTGTACGGCACTTGGGAGCAAAGCAGTTATCTGGAAGGCCGGGATCTGGATTTGGTAGCAAGGTATCATTTTCACCCGGATGGTATCTTTGAGAGAATCCATTTTCTAAGAAAGCCGCAATCGGCAGAAATTGTCGGATATACCCAATACCTAAAAGGTGAATTGCAGATAGTCGGAAGGCGGGTTAAATTTATAGATGGTGTACATTACCGTTTGGAGGATGGGGAAAGCGAATATGGGAATTTTGAGGACTTTCGGGAATTGGAGGGAATCCCGTATAACGCGGAGGCTGTACTCGAATTTGAAAAGAATAATCGGGAGGTAGTGATGGATTTTGGTCCCTGCAATCCCATACTTTCTTCCATCTGTATCCGGCATCAGCGTTTTACCAAGGTATTTGAATGATAGCGTTTCAATTTATCAAAGTCATTCCACATTTAAGATGAAAATATTTGTGAACCATATAAGACATATAAGTTCATATGAGATCAACTAAATTTAACTATCCTCTGCAATACCCCCCCCTGGGTGTAGAATCCTCTACACCCTCCTATTTCTAACTTCCTTCAAAACCGAAATCCGTTTCATGCCATTTGCAATGGCTTACTAAATAACGTTTTAGGAGGACTGTTGAAATTGTTTTTTTGAAAAAATCCCTTCCCATAGCCCCCTAAAGCCATAAAACCAAACCCATTTTAGACAATCCTTTTCCGGGGATAACCAAACAATTTTAGGTTATCCGAATAACTAGTAAAACTATAAATGGAATTGGAATAAAAAATACCCCGATTAGGGTATTTTTTTCTTTAACTGAAAAGTCTATCTTTAAAAGTTGGGTGTTTTTGATAGGTTATGGAGAAAAGGGATTGGTGAAACAAATTAGCCTAAAAGAAACATGGAAAGACGCATTGCGGAATCTGATGTAGCTTAACTCAAGGACTGATTAAACTTGTTCGGTTTAGGGAATTAATCGATAACTGGAAACACTCGGTTATATCCACACTGGCCAAGGGGCTGATTTCCTACTAAATAGCGGGACTTTTATGGCTCTATGCCACAGTATTCCTATGGACTAGGGGATATAGAAGCAATGGCTTGAGGAGTTCCGTGAATACAAGTTTTGGGCACAATATAAACGAACGATAGTAACAATATAAAATATGGTTGACTTTAAGAAAAGATTGAACAAATCTGCAATAGACAAGAAAACAGACCCGATTGAAATATATGATTCTTTAGACAGGAGAAGTATTGCAGGACCTTTAAGACCAGCACAGAATAAAATCCTTAAGGAATGGTATGATTCTCAATCAACCAAAAAAGACTTAATTATTAAACTTCATACGGGAGAGGGAAAAACATTAATTGGGTTATTAATTCTTCAATCCAAAATTAATGCTGATCAAGGCCCTTGTTTATACGTTTGTCCTAATAAATATCTTGTTCAGCAAGTTAAAAATGATGCCAAAAAGTTTGGTATAAGTTACTGCTCTATTGAACCTGATGGCTCAGTTCCAAATGAATTTATTGACGGTAAAAAAATATTGATAACACACGTTCAAAAAGTATTTAACGGTAAAACTGTATTTGGCATTGGTAATGATTACATACCAGTAGAAAATATAGTTTTAGACGATTCACACGCTTGTATTGATTCTATTAGAGATTCTTTCACGATTAATCTGAACAAAGATCACCAGATTTATAATAAATTGAGAGAATTATTCAAAGATAGTTTGTCAGACCAGGGTCAGGGAACATTTTTGGAAATTGAGAATGGAGACTATAACTCGTTTTTGCCAATACCATATTGGAGTTGGATAGATAAGTCGGAAGAATTACTAAGTATTCTTTCAGAGTATCGGGAGGAAACTGAGTTAGCTTTTGCTTGGCCATTTATTAAAGATAACATTAAAAACTGTCAAGCATTCATATCAGGACAGAATATTGAAATCACACCGATTCACATACCTATTGAAAAATTTACATTCTTTTATAATGCTAAACAAAGAATTTTGATGTCTGCTACAACGCAGGACGATTCTTTTTTTATAAAGGGTTTGGGTTTTAATATTGATGCTGTAAAATCTCCTTTAACAAATCCCGAACAGATTTGGTCAGGAGAAAAAATGTTATTGATTCCCTCTTTAATAGATGAAAACCTTGACCGAATAACAATTGTTAATGCATTAGCCCCACCTTATACAAAAAACTACGGAGTAGTATCATTAGTTTCCTCATTTTCAAAATCTGAAATTTACCATTCCCTTGGTGCAATTGTTCCTAAATCAGACCAGATTGGTCAAGTAGTTGACCATTTAAAAAAAGGAATTTACAAAGAGACTGTTGTCTTTGCAAATAGATATGATGGTATTGATTTGCCTGATGAATCTTGTCGTATTCTAATACTTGATGGTAAACCATTCTTTTATTCATTATCTGATAGATATGAAGAAGCCAATCGAGTAAATAGTGATTCAATTAATATTAAAATCGCCCAGAAAATAGAACAAGGTTTAGGTCGAAGTGTAAGAGGTGAGAAAGACTACTGCATTATCTTCTTAATTGGCGCAGACCTGGTAAAATTCATAAAAAGTAGCAGAACAAATAAATATTTCTCGTCTCAAACAAAAAAGCAACTTGAAATAGGACTTGAAATTGCTGAAATGGCAGTTGAAGAACTCTCCGACAAGAATCAACCAATGGATGCAATGAAGTCTTTAATGAAACAATTTTTACAAAGAGATGAAGATTGGAAAGAATTCTACAAAGAGGAAATGAATAAAATAGTATTAGAACAAAATAACAGTACTATATATGAAACGTTGGTATTAGAGCGTAAAGCAGCAGTTTCAAACTATTCCGGAGACTATGAAAAAGCTTGTGATTCAATCCAAAAAATAGTTGACAATTACTGCAATAATGAAAGTGAACGTGGTTGGTATTTACAATTATTGGCCAGATACAAATATTTAGACTCAAAAGTAGAGGCCAATTCATTACAAAAATCTGCTTTTTTAAAAAATCACGAGTTACTTAAACCAAGTGAAGGAATAAACTATAAAAAATTAGAATATATAAATGAAAATAGAGTTCAGAGAATCTTAAGCTACATAAAAAACTTCCAAAGCTACCAGGAGCTTATGATAAGCATTGAAGGTATTTTAAGTGACCTAGAATTTGGGACTTCATCAGAGAAATTTGAATATGCCTTGAAAGAACTTGGTTTAATGCTTGGATTTTTAAGTGAACGCCCTGATAAGGAGTTTAAAAAAGGTCCTGACAATTTATGGTGCGGTGTTAGTAACCAATATTTTATTTTTGAATGTAAAAGTGAAGTAAACATAGAAAGACAGGAGATTAACAAAAATGAAACAGGACAAATGAATACACATTGTGCTTGGTTTGAAAGTCAATATGGAGAATCTCAAGTCAAAAGAATTCTAATCATACCAACTAAAAATCTTTCTTATCACGGAGATTTTGGACGTGATGTTGAAATCATGCGAAGAGGGACACTCAAAAGTTTGCGTACCAATGTCAAATCATTTTTTAAGGAGTTTAGTAAATACGAAATTCAGTCTTTAACTGATGAAAAAATACAAGAATTTATAAACGCACACAAACTAGATATTGAATCATTAAAAACTTTGTACTCAGAAAAATACTATAAGAAAGCAAATTAAAAACTGTGCCCGTCATCACCTATATGCAAGCAGGGGTTTCGTGCTTCGTAGGACAGGATAGTGGTAAATTTGAAGATCAATTCTTCGTAGGAGGTTCAGTGGTTTAAAACCATGCCTGGGTGTAGCTGGGAACCGTGTGTGACTTGAATCAGCCCTAAAGGTATGAATGCTTTGAAATGGATGGAGTACTACTGGGCAACTAGTAGACAGGCCTTCCGATGCCGGCTTGCGGGTCTGTCCTGAACAAAGTCTCAGGTTGAACTCTTCATTGTTCTGTAAAATCGAAGAGGCAAACACACTCTCTTTGAAACTCTAAAGGAAATCAGGACAAGTTGTGTGATAGATATAGGAGGCAGACTAAGTCGTAGTAGTGTTGAAGCTTCTGAAATGCTACGCATTCACGAATTCCATAAAAATGAATTCAAACATGAGTAAATGGGAGTGGAGCACGGCAAATGTCCGGGAGGACATTTGAGAGAGGTGTGCGGGTATGAAGCATACCATGTTTCGCCTTTATTCACAACCTTGTTTATTCAAGGGATGGTTTATGGAAAAGAAGCAGGACCACCGTTAGTTGATTAAATTAGCGCATTACCTTTAAGTGGTTGTTGGTATGAGGAGCCCCCGATGCATCGGGGCATGCAGTGTGAAGGGAGACTTTCACGCACAGCTTGTTCCGTTTTTCGGGAGTTCTGTGGGAAGGTGGGGGTGAGATTCCCCTGGCTGACACGATTATGTGCCATTAGATACTGAAAGTGCTGAAACTGACAAATTAAAATAAGACATTATGCCTAATCAAAAGAAAAAAACAGCAAGAGTAGAGATTTTAGTTGCTATAGTTGCTTTAATTGGAGTTATCGTTACTGGATTATTCACTAACTGGGATAAAATTTTTTCAAAAGAAAAAGGTAGCGAAAAAGTGACTTTATCAATTTCTGATTCTTTAAGCAATCAAAAAGCTAACGAAATTTCAATTTATATTATCGGTCAAACATATCGTAGAGCTTTTTCTTTAAATTTTCAAACTAGATTTGTAAATGGAGATGAATATATAGCGGTATTAAAAAGCATTAATGAAGCACATGGAGAAATTCAAGCAAAATATGTTTTACTCCAGTCATTAGATAAACCGCAAATTTCAAATATTGCATACAACATGTTAAGAAAACTGGATATCATGGAAACAACATTTAAAAAGATGCAGCCATATATTAAAGACACTGTTTTTAGTAAAGGTTACTTACCTAGAAGGTTAGATGGAACTGGGCCGCCTGAACTAACCAAAGCCTATCAAGATATGGAAAGTATTCGTTTGCAATTTTTAGAAGATATTAGGCAGTTAGCCGATAAGCAAAATATTTCTCTATTAGATGTGCCGGCGGAAAATTAAAAATAAAATAACGCTAACGGCACATAACAGGGACGTGGTTATTTGAACATTCTCCCTTGCCTGATTTATTTGGTATATTGGGGATATTCCTTACGGATCCTTGTAGGCAATGTGAGGGGAGGCTCTCACAGACTGTTAGGATCCATTGTGTTACAGGCTGTCTGTATTTCAGGAGTTCCCCGGATCATTCCGAATTTAGTTTCTGGGAACACGCAGCGCTGAATTACGCTAAAAGATTCCCTAACATTAAACAAAAAGAAAAATATCCTTTGGCTAGATTTGCCAACGCTTAAAATAGGCGAAAGAGACGAATAGAAATAAAAAGTCAAGAATGAACCAATCCGTACACAATAGATTAATTTCCTTCATCTGGTCAATAGCTGACGATTGTCTAAGAGACGTTTATGTAAGAGGAAAATACCGAGACGTTATCCTTCCTATGGTAGTGTTGCGTAGGCTAGATGCCTTGCTCGAACCAACCAAAGAAGCGGTGATGGAGGAACTTGCTTTCCAACGGGATGAGGCTGGATTTACGGAATGGGATGAGACCGGTCTAAGAGACGCAAGTGGTTACGTCTTCTACAATACCAGTGAATGGACTTTGCAACGACTGTATGACACTGCCACCAACAGTCAGCAGATCTTGCAAGCCAATTTTGAGGATTACCTCAACGGCTTTAGTCCGAATGTCAAGGAGATCATTGACAAGTTTAAGCTGAAAAGCCAAGTCCGGCACATGGCAGCTAAAGATGTATTGCTCGATGTATTGGAGAAATTCACTTCGCCTAAAATCAATCTAACTCCTTTTGAGGTAGAAGACCCTGACGGCAGAAAACTCCCGCCGCTTTCCAACTTAGGCATGGGCTATGTGTTTGAGGAACTGATTCGGAAATTCAACGAGGATAACAACGAAGAAGCAGGAGAGCACTTTACCCCAAGAGAAGTAATCGACCTGATGACGCATATTGTTTTTGATCCGATCAAAGACCAATTGCCTCCCGTCATGACCATTTATGACCCTGCTTGTGGTTCGGGTGGTATGCTTACGGAGTCGCAGAATTTCATCAAAGATGAAGAAGGTGCCATTCGGGCTATGGGTGATGTGTACCTATATGGCAAGGAAATCAATGATGAGACCTATGCCATTTGTAAGTCCGACATGATGATCAAGGGAAATAACCCTGAAAACATCCGTGTGGGTTCTACCCTTTCCACGGATGAATTTTCCGGACACAACTTTGATTTTATGCTTTCCAATCCACCTTATGGAAAATCATGGGCAAGTGAAGTAAAATATATCAAGGATGGAAATGCTGTCATCGACTCCCGTTTTATAGTAAATCTCAAAGATTATTGGGGCAATGTAGAAGTAGCAGATGCTACCCCCCGCTCCTCTGACGGACAATTGCTCTTTCTGATGGAGATGGTCAACAAAATGAAACCGACCAGCCAAAGCCCATTGGGTTCCCGTATTGCCTCGGTGCATAACGGTTCTAGCTTGTTTACAGGTGATGCCGGAGGTGGCGAAAGCAATATCCGCAGACATATCATTGAAAACGATTGGTTGGATTGTATTATCCAATTGCCCAACAACCTGTTTTACAATACCGGCATTACTACCTACATCTGGATTTTGCACAACAACAAAGCAGCCCAGCGAAAAGGAAAAGTGTTGCTGATTGATGCTTCTCAGCGTTTTGCCAAACTGCGTAAAAACCTGGGCAATAAGAACTGCGAATTGACGGCTACGCACATCCAAGAAATTCAGGATGCCTATACCAATTTTGAGACGGTGGAGCGCCAAGGCGAAGATGGTTTGGCAGCCAAGGTTTTTGATAATTCCGATTTTGGTTATTACAAAGTAACGATTGACCGACCGGCCAGATTGAAAGCGCAGTTTTCTGTCGATCGCATTGCCGACTTGCGCTATGACAAAACACTCAAAGAACCCATGCAATGGGCTTTTGAAACCTTTGGCGAAAGCGTTTACACCGATTTAAAATACATTGAAAAAGAGCTACTGGAATGGTGTGAGAAAAACGATCAGGACTTAAACGCCAAAAAGCGCAAAGCACTTACGACGGCCGCTACTTGGAAAAAGCAAAAGGAAATATTGGAAACTGCCCAGCAGTTAATGGAAGCCATTGGTACGGATGAATACAGCGATTACAATGTCTTTTTGGAGGAAGTGAACCAAGAACTCAAAGCCCAAAAATCAAAACTCTCTGCCAGCGAAAAGAATCAACTATTGGCTGCCGTAAGTTGGTATGAAGAAACAGCCGAAAAGGTCATCAAGAAAACCCAAAAGCTAAGTGGCGAAAAGCTCGACCAAGTCTTGGATCATTTGGATTGTACTGAAGAGCAACTACCCGATTACGGCTACTACCCAAGCGGAAAGTCGAACGAATACATCATTTACGAAAATCAAACCGACCTGCGTGACAGTGAAAGTGTGCCTTTGGCAGAAAACATTCACGACTATTTTTTGCGGGAAGTAAAACCGCATGTGGAGGAAGCCTGGATTGATCTGGACAAAACCAAAATTGGCTATGAAATCAGCTTCAACAAATATTTCTACCAGCACAAGCCCCTACGACCTATTGAAGAAGTGAGTGCGGAAATACTGGCATTGGAGCAAGAGAGTGAAGGCTTAATCATGGATATTTTGAAGATGTAAGTTGATGGAGCTAAGCAAAAGAGATATTGAAGATAGGATTTTCACCATCAGAAAAATTCAGGTGATGGTTGACAGGGATTTAGCTGACTTGTATCAAGTAGATACCAAAGTTTTAAATCAAGCTGTAAAAAGAAATATCAATCGCTTTCCTGATGCTTTTCGTTTTCAGCTAACAAAGGAAGAGAAAATGGAACTGGTCACAAATTGTGACCGCTTAGAAACCCTGAAACATAGCCCGTCTAATCCCTATGTTTTCACAGAGCAAGGAGTGGCCATGCTGTCAGCTGTACTGAGAAGTGATGTGGCCGTTAATGTGTCCATACAAATCATGCAAGCATTTGTTGCCATGCGCAATTTTCTGCTCAACAACGCTTCAGTTTTCCAACGCCTCGACCAAGTGGAGTTGAAACAACTCAAAACAGATGAAAAGCTAGAGCAAATCTTCAAAGCCCTAGAAGCCGGAAAACCAGAACCTGACAAAGGCATTTTCTTCGAAGGACAAATTTTTGATGCCTATGTGTTTGTAGCCGATATCATCAAAAAGGCCAAAAACGATATCATACTGATAGATAACTATGTGGACGAAAGCGTGCTGACCATATTGGCCAAGCGGAAGAAAAACACAAACGCCACCATTTTTACCAAGCAAGTTTCTAAACAACTGCAATTAGACCTTGACAAACACAACAGTCAATACCCACCCATTGCCTTGAAAACTTTTACCAATAGCCACGACCGCTTTTTGATTATCGACCAAAAGGAACTCTATCATTTGGGAGCTTCTTTAAAAGATTTAGGAAAGAAGTGGTTCGCTTTTTCCAAAATGGATCATTTGGTAGAAATAGTCTTGAACAGGATTTTAAAGGATTGAAAGATGGACAAGATTTTAAAAACGAAGGAAGAAATTAACGACTTAACCCACAGAGTAATTGGTTGTGCAATGGAAGTGCACAACCAATTGGGCAACGGTTTCCAAGAAGTTGTTTATCAAAGAGCATTGAGTATCGAATTAAACCTTAATAATATAGCTCATGAACGTGAACTTGAAATGCCCCTTTTGTATAAGAGCTATAATGTAGGAACACGTAGAGTAGACTTTTTTGTTGAAGACTGTTTGATGGTGGAAATAAAAGCCATAGAGCAACTGGAGGGTGTACATAAGGCACAAGCCATCAACTATTGTGAAGCATACCACGTTTCTGACAGTTTACTCATCAACTTCGGTGCTCAAAGTTTGCAATTCCACAGGGTGTACAACAAGAAAATTAAAAAGTCTTGAATCATACTAATCAAAAAATCATGACCATCATGCCATCACATAAATCATGTTCAGACAAATACTCCGCTTACAAAGATTCGGGTGAATACTGGATGGGCGAAATCCCAGAACACTGGGAGATTATGAAATTGAAACATGTTTTTAAAGAGAAGAAGAAAGTTACCAACCCAAGTCTAAATTGTGGTTCAATCAGTTTTGGTAAGGTCGTTTATAAGGATGATGAAAAAATACCAGAATCAACAAAGGCATCTTACCAAGAGGTTTTAGCAGGTGAATATTTAGTAAACCCTCTTAACTTAAACTATGACTTAATCAGTTTAAGAATTGGGCTTTCGAGTATCAATGTGGTTGTGAGTTCAGGTTATATAGTTCTCAAAAATGCAATGGAGCTTGATAAATCATATTTCAATTACCTGTTACACCGATATGATGTGGCGTATATGAAACTCCTTGGCTCAGGTGTAAGACAAACTATTAGTTTTAATCATATTGCAAACAGTTTATTGGCTTATCCTCCAATAGAAGAACAAACCGCCATTGCCAATTTTCTGGACGACAAAACCGCTAAAATAGACCGTGCCATTGGCCAAAAAGAGCAGCTCATAGCCCTGCTCAAAGAACGCAAGCAAATCATCATTCAAAATGCGGTAACGGGGAAATGGTCAATGATTAATGGTGAATGGTCAATGACGCCCAAAGAGAAAATGAAAGACAGCGGCGTGGAATGGATTGGAGAGATACCGGAGGGTTGGGAGGTGAAGAGGTTTAAATATCTATTTGCGCAAAGTAGGCTTCCTGTGAGCTCCGATAATCAAATTGTTACTGCTTACAGAGATGGGCAAGTGACTCTCAGAAGTAATAGAAGATTAACTGGATACACAGAGGCTATTCTTGAAGCTGGATTTCAAGGGGTTCGGAAAGGACAATTAGTTCTTAACTCAATGGATGCTTTTGAAGGGGCAATTGGGGTTTCCGAATCTGAGGGGAAATGTACTCCTGAATACGTTGTATGTGATAGCATAAATCAGGGAGCGAATAATACTTACTTCGCCCTTCTATTAAGAGAAATGGCCCTAGCAAAATATATTCAAGTCATTTGCAATGCGGTAAGACAGAGGGCAGTCCGAATAAGATTTAATAATTTAGCAGGTCGTTTTATCGTCGTTCCGCCTCAAAAGGAACAAACCTCCATCGTTGCCCACATCGAAACCCAATCCGCCAAAATAGACCAAACAATTTCTTTACAACAAACCCAAATTGAGAAGCTGAAAGAATATAAGGCTACGATGATCGACAGTGTAGTGACGGGGAAGATTAAAGTGAGTTGATATGAAAACAGAATACATAGACTTTAGACCCATTAGTGATTTAAAAAATCTCCACTTTGTGGTGAAGGATTATCAAAGAGGTTATAAATGGGAAGATCAGCAAATCAGAGATTTGTTAAATGATATTCATAATCATACACATGGAAAGTATTGTTTGCAACCACTATTGGTACATCAGCGCAATGACCAAGTAGAGTTGATAGATGGACAACAGCGAGTCACGTCAATTTACCTTATTTTACATTTTTTACAGGATAACTCATTTTACAGTATTTCCTATCAAACAAGAGAGAAAACAAGGGAGTTTTTGGATACTGGTTTACAGTTACTGGATGACTATTCAAACTCAACCTGGGAAACCTTCATAAACCAAAACGGCAGCTTTAATAACGTTGACATCTATTTTTTCTTCAAAGTCTACAAGGAAATCAAGAAGTGGTTTGATGAAAGCAAGGCGGATAGAGTAGAATTTTTCGCCAAGCTTAAAAATTCGGTTCACATAATTTGGTATGATATCTCGCTGAATAACCCTGACATCTCACCAGAGGCTGTATTTCTGAACTTAAATGCTGGAAAAATCCCACTGACCAATTCAGAACTCATTAAAGCTTTGTTCATTTTAGATATTCAAAAACAAAATTCTAACGAAATCGGGAAGTTGAAGGCCTTTGATCTTGCCAGTGATTGGGACAGGATAGAGAATCAGTTGCAAAATGATACTTTTTGGTCGTTTATCTGTGACAATGATTATTACAACAACCTTGATACACGGATAGACTTGATCATAGATTTAGCCAATCAAGTACCAAAGATCGATACAGAGGATCAGAGGAAGACATCTTACAAAAAATATGATAAAAAGTTTCAGACAGGAGAACAACTAGACTGGCAAGCTATTAAACAAACCTTTAATAAAATAGAGGAGTGGTATACAGACAAGAAGCTCTTTCATTACATTGGATTCTTAATCGTCACGAAATACAAAAGGTTATCCAGCATTGTAGAAATGAGTAAAGGTCCAACAAAAGAAGAATTCAAAGAGCTCCTTTTGAGAGAGATTCGAGATCAACTCTCAAAAACCAAAGATATTGAAGGTGAAAAAATAGCTTATCATAGACTAGAAAATCTCCATTACGAGAAATATAGAATTGCCTGCCAAAATATCTTACTCCTCTTGAATATCGAAGATTACTTAAATAGGTCTTCTGATGAAAAATTTCCTTTTAACCTCTACCTCAATGAAAAATGGAGTGTGGAACACATCAATCCTCAAAACCCAAGAGGATTCAAAACCATCAGAGATGTAATAGGATGGCTAAAATCCTATCAAACTTATTTTGATAAAATTACTGATCCGGACAGCAAGGAAGTAGTCGGGAGAATCTCTAGTCTGATTGACAATTTTTCAAGTAAAAGAGATTTGGATTCGAAATTTGCTGATTTTAGATTTGAAAAAAATGACCGACTAGTCTACGAAGAGGTGATAGAGAAAATAAGTGATGAATTATCACTTCATGAAATAGGAAACCTCTGTTTACTTGACCGGAATACCAATAGTAAATTGGGGAACAAGATTTTTACTGATAAGAGGAAGGAAATCCTAGAAATCTATTATCAGAAATCGTCAGATGATGAAATCACATATATTCCGAATGGTACTAAAGACGTATTTACCAAAGCTTTTTCTAAAGAAGAGGAAAATATAACCGATAAAATTTTTGGTATAAAGGATATGGAAGAGTACAAAAACCATATCAAAGACCAGTTAAACAAATACTTTCCGATAGAATCATGAACAAAGAAATAAAAATCAGCTTTTGGAAGTTGATTTGTGAATATAGCATTGAAATTCCGACCATTCAGAGAGATTATACTTATGGCAGAAAGAGTGCCCATGAGATCAGTAGAAAATTGATAGAATCAATTTTATCTTCCTGTAAGGATCCAAGTAAAAAACTTCACTTAGATTTTATTTATGGCAAGTTAGAGGGAAAAGAGAATTTCCATTTACTGGAGAAAAATAAGCACAGTATAGATTCATTATTACATTCTGTCCAAAATTACGCTGCAAATCTCTATTTGAAAGTTGAGTTTTCAACTTCTAAAAAATCAGAGCAACAATCCGAAATTGTCACATTTATCCCGTTAGATGGTCAGCAAAGACTAACCACACTGTTTTTAATCCATTGGTATTTTGCCTTTTTGAATAGGGATGAAATGGGTTTAGAAATTCTAAAAAGATTTACTTATACAACCAGAAATAGTTCAAAAGAATTTTTGGAATTGCTTTGTGACTCAAGAATTCTTAATTTACAATTGGAGAAAGGTCTATTCCAAGCGATTTTGAACGATGAATTGTTTTTTACTTCATGGATCAAAGATCCGACGGTAAATAGCATGCTGTCTGTTCTCAAACAAATAGAAAGAATTGTTAAAGAAAAAAACATCAAAAGTGATGAAGCTTGGGAAGCTTTGACTGACTTGAATGTGGTGTCTTTTGATTTTTTTGATTTGGATGAGTTTGATCTTACTGACGAATTGTATGTGAAAATGAATGCTAGGGGGAAGTCATTGTCTGGTTTTGAAAATTTTAAGGCATGGCTACTACAAAACCATAAAGATAGAATTGGCGACAAGGATTTAGGTCGGAAATTAGACATTGAGTGGTTTGACCTTTTTTGGGTTCATGTGAAAGAAGTCGAAGAAATTGACGAAAAGTATCTTCAGTTTTTTAAGAGTTTATATCTAAGTGACTACCTAATAGAAAAATACACTGATGAGAGTGCCGCATCAGAGATCAATGCAGACAAGAGTACAGAGCTGCTTAGGACTTCCAGTCAAAAAGATCTTATACCTCTTTTTGAAAGTAACGAAACCTTCTCCAAAAACATTGATCGCTACATCACTCTATTGGATATTTTCAGCGGAATGGAGAAAGACTACAGCTTTTACGAGAGTTACCAGGTTAATTCATTGAAAGAATATTTTTTCAAGAATAATCAAGGTTTAAACTTTCCTAACAATACCTATCAGTATGCGTTGTCCCGGTATATCATTAACAATGGTGGAGACTTCACTTTTTTTGAACAATGGGCCAGGGTTATCGGAAACCTAATATTCAATACACCGATTGAAACAGCCTATTTGCATAGAACTGCTTGTAGAAGTATTGACTCTTTAATAAATATCCTCGGATCTAAAAATGTATACGAAAAACTTTCTCAATTAGAGGGTTGCATAGACTTCTTTGACGGAGAACAAGTCAAAGAAGAGGTTCTCAAGTCAAAATTGATCATAGAAAATCTAGAAATTGAATGGGAATCTCAATTTATTAAACTGGAAACCCATAATTACTTTTATGGACAAATCGGCTTTATTCTTGAAATCGCTAAAAATGATTTCGATCATTTGATTGTGAAAGGGGAAAAGATCAGAGCTTTATTTTCTGAAGATGTACTTAACCAAAGCAACTACCTCTTATTTAGATCCTTCCTTTCTCAGATGGACTCCTATTTCAAACCTGAATTAAATAAGTATTACTTTCCAAAAAATATTAGAGGGACTCTCAGGGATAGAAATGAAAATTGGAGGAGATTCATCCAAGCAAACCTTTCATTGATAGATGAATTGATATATCTTCCTGAATTTGATTCAGAAAATATTATTTCCAGTCTAGAAATCATCTGTAAATCATATAGATCAGAAGATAAATATACTAACACAATCTTATTTAATCCGACGGTTTTAGATTATTCTAATCAACATCATATAAGAAAATATAACCACTCAATCTTTCTACTAAATTCAACTAGAATATCAGGGCGATTTTCTGAGCTCTTTACCCTCGACTGGTTTCTAGCGAATGAGAAAAAGAAGCATGAATTTGAGCTAAAGTACCGTTATGGGAAGGGTGAAAACTCAAATCCCAAGATAGAGTTTAAAAAAGGTGAAAAAATAATCGATCTAGATTTCAACAGAGGCATTGGAAAATTTGGACTAACAGACGCAGAGTCATCAAAACCTGTCGAGGAAATTTATATTTATGACGATATAGAGAGTGCTGTAAATCAAATTTTGCAAAGAATCTGAGTCGGATCTTAAAAACCAAAATAACATCATTGTGGACACCATAGAAAAATTTGAAATCTTGTTTTTAAACTGACCTATGTAAATTTATCTGAATGCCCAAAGAAACAATTCTCTTATCAAGTGTTCAAACGGAGTTTGCGGCTATTAGGCAAGCTGTATCTTCCTATATTCGAGAGGATGAGTTGTTGATGCTGTTTTTTGATGTTTTTTTGTTTAAAGAAGTGGCTGCTACGGGTGATAATCCTGGAAAAGTTTACCTCCATGAAGTTAAAAAAGCTGATATCCACTTGGGTATATTGGGTGTTGAGTATGGGTTTGAAGATAGTAAATCATTTTCGGTTATGATTTGGCGCACTTCTTCGGGCACCGACCAGGTTACCGCACATGATCAATTATTTATATACCTTGAATACTTGCGACACCGACTTTTGTGGATATTGGATGGAGAGCTATGTAGGGATGAAATGATGGAAAGGTTGGGATTTACGCATCGGACAAATATTAATGAAAACTATCTTGATCCTGCAACAGAGTACAAATGGATTGAAATGACCATTCCAGATAATCCGAAAAGTAAGAAACAGTGCTACCGATTGACAAAAGCTGGACTGGAAATAAAACAAAAAATTGCCCATGACTACAAGTAAAACCAACGAAGCAGCCCTTGAAGCGGCCATAGAAAAAGTTTTAACTGGTGCCTCTTCCGAGGACATAGGGAATGACTTGATGGTGGTTTCAGAACCCGCTGAAATCTATCGTAGTGGAAATGGCTTTTATATGGGTCATGCGAATGATTTCAACGCTAAATATGCGTTGGATGAAAATCGTTTTTGGCATTTTTTGGAGAACACACAAAAAGAAGAGCTTGATAAATTAAAGCGATCTACCGATAGGAGACTCAAAATTTTGGAACGCTTCGATCGAATGGTGAAAAAATACGGCATCCTGCGTTTGCTTCGAAAAGGGTTGGAGGTAGAAGATGCTCATTTCACCTTACTGTTTCAATTGCCCATGGCCAGCAGTAGTCAAACGGTAAAAGATAACTTTGAAAAAAACGAGTTCAGCGTTACCCGTCAAGTTCGCTATAACCTGGAAAACCAACGGGAAGAAATAGACATGGTAGTGTTTGTCAATGGTATAGCCATCGCTACACTCGAACTCAAAAACCAATGGACAGGACAAAACGCCAAAGTACATGGGATTAAGCAATACAAGTACGATAGAGACATTCGCCAACCCCTTCTCCAATTTGGCCGGGCTATTGTGCACTTTGCCGTAGATACGGATGAAGTATATATGTGTACTAAGTTGGAAGGGGACAAATCCTTTTTTTTACCATTCAACAAAGGCCACAACGACGGAAAAGGCAATCCCCCAAATCCATTTGGACATAAATCTGCTTACCTTTGGGAAGAAGTTTTCAAGAGAGAAAGTTTAGCCAATATCATTCAACACTTTGTTCGCTTTGATGGCAAAGCCACAGATGCTTTGAATAAGCGAACACTATATTTTCCACGGTATCATCAAATGGATGTGGTACGGAAAATACTCAACCATGCTTCGAAAAAGGGTGTTGGACATACCTATTTGATCCAGCATTCGGCAGGGTCGGGAAAATCCAACTCCATTACCTGGGCAGCTTATCAGTTGATAGAAACCTATCCCGAAAGAGAAGGTCTACCAGGTTCCAAGGGCATTCAGAATCCTTTATTCGACTCGGTAATAGTAGTGACAGATAGAAGACTGCTGGACAAGCAGCTACGTGAGAATATCAAGGAATTTTCAGAGGTCAAAAATATTATTGCTCCAGCTTATTCCTCCAATGATTTGAAAAACAGCCTGGAACAAGGCAAAAAGATCATCATTACCACTATCCAAAAATTTCCTTTCATTGTAGAAGGCATTGCTGATTTGAGCGACAAGCGATTTGCAGTAATCATAGATGAGGCACACAGTTCTCAAAGTGGCACAGCAGCAGGCACTATGAATCAGGCCATGGGTATGGGAGCAAATGAGGAATCCTTCGACTCCGCTCAGGACAGGGAGGAAGAAGACCCCCAGGACAAAATCCTGAAAGCCATGCAAGCCCGGAAAATGAAAGGCAATGCATCTTACTTAGCATTTACGGCAACCCCAAAAAATGCAACTCTTGAGCGTTTCGGCAGCAAACAGGAAGATGGATCTTTCAAGCCTTTTCACTTGTATTCCATGAAACAAGCCATTGAGGAAGGCTTTATACTGGATGTATTAGCAAACTATACTACCTATAAAAGCTATTACGAAATAGAAAAATCCATTGAGGATAATCCACTTTTCGATACCAAAAAAGCCCAGAAGAAGTTACGTGCTTATGTAGAGCGGGATAAACGTACCATCGCCACCAAAGCAGAAATCATGATGGATCACTTTATCAGTAAAGTGTACAACACCAAGAAGCTAAAAGGGAAAGCTAAAGGCATGGTGGTTACCCAGGATATCATTTCAGCAGTTCGTTACTTCTTAGCCATGCGAAACATCCTGAATGATAAAGGCAATCCATTTAAGATCGCAATTGCATTCTCCGGTAAGAAAACAGTTGATGGCGTTGAATACTCTGAGGCAGAATTAAATGGTTTTGCAGAAAAGGACACCCGGGATAATTTCGATTCTGATGATTATCGCTTGTTGGTAGTCGCTAATAAATACCTCACGGGTTTTGATCAGCCAAAGCTTTGTACCATGTATGTGGATAAGAAATTACAAGGTGTATTGGCTGTACAAGCATTGAGCAGATTAAACAGGGCAGCAGACAAATTGGGCAAGAAAACAGAAGACTTGTTCATCCTGGATTTCTTCAATCAAGTGGATGACATCAAAAACTCTTTTGATCCATTTTATACTTCCACATCATTGAGCCGGGCTACAGATATCAATGTGCTCCACGAATTGAAAGGTACATTAGATGATGTGGGCGTTTATGAATGGTCAGAAATAGAATCCTTTGTAGAAAAGTATTTTGACGGGGTCGATGCCCAGCAACTCAGTCCTATAATTGATGTAGCCGCTGACCGTTTTAATCAGGAGTTGGAATTAGAGGAAGAAGAGAAGGTTGATTTTAAAATTAAAGCCAAGCAGTTTGTAAAAATATACGGGCAAATGGCCTCTATTATGCCTTATGAGGTCTTGGAATGGGAAAAGCTGTTCTGGTTTTTGAAATTCCTTATTCCTAAACTGATTGTGAAAACCAGAGAAGATGCATTGATTGACGAGTTGTTGGAATCAGTTGATTTGTCCACTTATGGTTTAGAGCGTACCAAACTGAATCACGCTATTGGATTGGACGATTCGGCAACAGAATTAGATCCACAAAACCCTAACCCAAGGGGTGCTCACGGAGGCGAGGATGAAAAAGATCAGTTGGATGAAATCATCAGAACCTTCAATGAAAGATGGTTCCATGGTTGGGATGCTACACCGGAAGACCAGCGGGTAAAGTTTATTTCCATAAGTAAACATATAAAAGCGCATCCAGACTATCAATCCAAAGTAGCCGACAACAAAGACGCACAAAACAGAGATTTGGCATTTAAGAAGATTTTGGATGATGTCATGGGACAACAACGCAGGAAAGAACTTGAACTTTACAAACTATACGCAAAAGATGAATCATTCTACCAGGCATTATTTGACACCATGAAAAGAATGATTGATAATCCAAGAATAGGCCAATAAACCTAAAATAATGGAGCCAATGCTCAATAATGGTTAATGGTCAATTATTAATGATTAATGGGGCTTACCCTAAAATGTCAAGTTTTACGAACTAAAAACTTGAAAATTTAAAAATATCCAGTTTTTTTGCTAATAAACTGGACAAATTAAGAACCTTTGCACTACAATAAAAAGGATGAAAATAGCTGAATACATAGCATTTACTATAGATAGACTACCCAAGGGATATGTATTCACCTATGACGACTTTACTACTGAGGTTAAGCAAAAAGAAGCGGTGATTAAATCCCTGAACTACAAGTTTAGTGCGGAAGAAGTGGCTTTTTGAGAAAGTATGATAAAGTCAATGGCGTAAAAATTCTAAATTTGTAAGATGTTTTATAGACGAAAAATTATATTAGGATTAATTGAATTGCTTGGTGGCGAAGTGGAAAAGCTGCGTTTCCAAAAGCTGCTGTTTTTGTATGCCATGAAAAAGCAAAATCCAGAGTATGATTTTATACCCTATAAATTCGGTTGTTACTCCTATTCCGCTAAAGCGGATATGAATACCAGGGCTAAAAAAGGTTTTCTATCAGAAACCGAAAATAAATATGGTAAGAGCGATTTGGTAAGCTATTTTCAAAAGCTGAAGCCAGCAGACGCCAAGCTTTTGCAAGAAATAGTTTCGGATTATGGACAAATGGGCAGTAACGCCCTCATTAAGCATACCTATTTGAACTTTCCGTTTTATGCCATTCGAAGCACCATAGCCAAAGATGTATTGCCGGGTAAACTTTATGACCGAGTGGAGAATGCAATGCCTAAAGATGAAGAAACCACTTTGTTTACCATTGGATATGAAGGCATTTCCTTGGAAATGTATTTGCAAAAACTTGTAAAAAATAATGTAAAGTTGCTAGTCGATGTTCGGAAAAATCCGTTGAGCATGAAGTTTGGTTTTAGCAAAACTTTGTTGAAACGGTATTGCAACAGCTTGGAAATTGAATACTTGCATATTCCTGAAGTCGGCATCAACTCTGACAAGCGTCAAGAACTAGAGACGCAGGCAGATTATGACCGTTTATTTGCAGATTACCGCAATACAACCTTAATGGAATCTATTTCATCACAAATACAGATTTTAGAACTGCTAAAAGATTATAAGCGCATTGCTTTAACATGTTTTGAAGCAGAACCTTGTCAGTGCCATCGTTCGCATTTGTCAGAAGCTATTGCAAAGTCACCAGATTTTAATTACTCCGTAAAACATCTTTAATATAAGGAAAGTAATATGATGATTGAAGATTGGGAAACGGGACAACTATATTGGAACTGTCTCACCCGACATGAAGGGAATGAGCACAAAGCAATTGAAGATGTTCGTAAAAAGTACTTTAATGACTTTGCAAAGACCAAAGACCTACATTTCTACTTAGGCACGACACAGAAGAATCATTACGTATCTCACAACCCTTTTATGATTATTGGGACATTTCATCCAAAAGTTGAAAACCAGATGAAATTATTCTGATCTGCCTCACAGAGGCAGATGTCAGCATTTACTGAACAGGCAGAAACAAAAAACGACTTCAAACACAAAATGGGAATCGCCCAAAAAGAAATCAACGAAACCATTTATTGGCTCGAACTGCTAAAAGAAACTGATTATCTGACCTTAGAACAATTTGAAAGCATCAACACAGATGCCATAGAAATAATAAAACTAATCACTACAATACTAAAATCCGCAAAAGCCAACAGTATCAATGGTTAATGGGATGCGATTCATTAACCATTACCCATTAACCACTAACCATTAACCATTAACCATTAAAACCAAATGATCTACCCGAAACTATTGTCTTTCATTGCCTTTATCCTTATTGGACTTACTGTCGCGCTTGCCCAAAACCACCCCAACATTGTCTATATCCTTGCTGACGATATGGGCATAGGAGATGCGTCCTGTTATAACCCGGAGTCAAAAATCATTACTCCAAATATTGACAGGCTCGCAGCGCGTGGGGTTCAGTTTACAGATGCCCATACCAGTTCGGCAGTCTGCACGCCTACCCGGTATGGAATTCTCACAGGCAGGTACAATTGGCGTTCTACCTTAAAAAGCGGAGTTTTGGGTGGGTATTCAAAGGCGTTGATAGATTCGACCCGGCTGACTGTTGGGAAATTATTACAGGAAAAAGGATACCACACGGCCTTTGTTGGCAAATGGCACCTGGGATGGGATTGGACATTTAAGCAGCCCTATGAAAAATTAAATAGCCTGGACAACAACTTGGAAGTGGATTATACCCAGCCAATAAAAAACGGACCCATGGAAGCGGGGTTTAGCTATTCGTTTGGATTTAGCAGTTCATTGGACATTCCACCCTATGTCTATGTTGAAAATAACCGGGTAACAGCCGTCCCCGACCGCATGACGGTCAATGTGGATGAAAAGGCCTTTTGGAGAAACGGCCCCACGGGATCGGATTTTGACCATACACAGGCCTTACCTCACCTGGCTGACAAAGCAGTTTCTTATATTCATGAGCAATCGGATCTTAAAACTCCGTTTTTTCTTTATTTTGCCCTGCCGGCTCCCCATACCCCAATTTTGCCCATCACTGAATTTATGGGAAAAAGCAATACGAATATGTATGGTGATTTTATGCTGCAAGTCGACGATGTAGTTGGTCAGGTTACCCGGGCTTTGGAGGAAAAAGGTATCTTGGATAATACCATTCTTATTTTCACCAGTGACAACGGATGCTCACCGAGGGCCAGTTTTCCAGAGCTGAAGAAAGTCGGACATAATCCCAGTTATATTTACCGGGGACACAAGGCGGATATCTATGAAGGTGGTCATCGGGTCCCCTTTATTGTACATTGGCCAGAAGAAGTATCGGAAGGGAGAACGTCTGATGAAATTATCTGCACCACGGATTTGATGGCGACAGTGGCGGACCTAGTAGAATATAACCTTCCTCCCAATGCTGCCGAAGACAGTTTTTCGTTTTTTAATGCATTGAAAGGAAACAATATCAACCAAGTAAGGCCTCAAGTTGTCCATCATTCCATTGAGGGTAGGTTTGCGATTCGAAAAGGGGATTGGAAACTTATTCTCTGGCCCGGCTCCGGTGGCTGGAGCGAACCGATGAGTGGTGATGCTTTGGTTGGACTTCCAGAGATGCAGTTGTATAACATGTCGACAGATCCTGGAGAAACGGAAAACCTTATCGACGCCCACCCCGATCAGGGATCCGCTTTGCAAATTGAACTAGCCCAACTGATAAAAAATGGCCGAAGTACCCCTGGGCCACCTCAAAAGAATGACGGACCGGAAATCTGGAGTCAGGTGATTTGGGCGTATGAATGATGCGATAAATTCATTGTTTAATTAAATGTGATCTAAGGATTGGTGAATTCCCTTTTTCGAGATTGATTTTTTTACTAGCGAACTGGTTGAAGCAACTAAACTGACAGGCGATTTTTTGTTTTGCCGTTTAGGATTTTATAAAGGAAAGATTTTTTTTTATTAAATTAATAATTTAAATTTTGATAAGTTTTAGAAACAGGTAAATTGAAAGAACTTGCGAATCCGTCAATTTTTGATTAAATAATCACTTTGTTTTTAATGCCGGTTCGAATAAACCCAGCCTATTGAAAAAGAGTTTCATACCTTTAAATTTAGTTGAGTTTGAGACATATAGACACCCTTTCCGATACCGATTTGCTTCTGCTGTTACATGATACAGTTGATTCTCGGGCTTTTGAAGTAATATACAGTCGATATTTCCAGACTGTTTATAGGTATGTTTATAGGATTATGCAGGATAGGGAGACGTCTGAGGATCTGGTTCAAAATATATTTATTGGGCTGTGGAAGAATCCAGACAAACCGACCATTGAGAACCTACAGGCGTATTTATTTGGAGCTGCAAAGAATCAGATTGCGAAACACTTTCGAAAAAGCAAATTTAACAGCGTACAGATGGAATTTATCCGGGATTGGGAATCAACCAATGCGACGGAAGAATATTTGTTTGAACAGGATACACGTGCCACAATCGAGGCAGCTATACGCCGATTGCCTTCTAAATGTAGAAGTGTGTTTGAATTGAGCCGTTTTAGTTTTCTTTCCAATAAGGAAATCGCCCAGAAATTGGGTATTTCTGTATTTACAGTCGAAAACCACATTAAAAAAGCACTGTATTATTTAAGACAAACTCTTAGCGTTATGATACTGGTTTTATCAATCGGATAAAAGTATTTGATATTTATTTCAGTTTGAGTAGCTGATCATTTCTCTTTTTGGTACTTCTTTAATATAACCATTAAGGTATTGATGAAAAATCAAACTATTTTTGAACTAGCAAAACGTTTTCTTTCCCCAGGATCTGGTGAAGATGAGAAGCAGGCGTTTGAATCCTTGCTAGAGGAGATTGAAAGAAGGGGTGAAGAACCTGAGGTAGCCTATTTAGAGCAAGCCAAAGCCGGTGTTTTTGCCAAGGTTACTTCGATAAGAAAAAGAAAGAAAAAATTGAGGCAAATTCTAATTTCATCACGCCAATATGCAGCTTCTGTTTTAGTCATTGGATTAGTGTTTTTAGCAATCCATTTTTTTACCCGTCCTCAGCTTCATGAGCCGGAATGGATTGTTAAAACTACTGAAATAGGCATGCGGTCTACGATCACCCTTAATGACGGTACAATGGTCCGGTTGAACGAAAATAGCAAATTGGAATTTCCTGAGTTTTTTGATTCAAGCGAACGGGTGGTGAAGTTGTATGGGGAAGCATACTTTGATGTGACCTCCGATCGGGTAAAGCCGTTTAAAGTAATTTCGAATCAAACGGAAGTGACAGTTTTGGGTACTATTTTTAATGTCAACACCTTTCAGGCTACCGAAGTTACGGTGGCGTCAGGGAGCGTAAAGGTTGCGGATACGCTTTCAAAGGACAATGTGCTTCTTACCCCGGGTCAGCAGGCGGTTCTTCAGGAGAGCGAAATAGTAGTAAGTCAGGTAAATCCCGACTTCTATATAGGCTGGCATACCCGAAAGCTTCAATTTGATTCGCTACCAGCGGAAGAAGTATTTCATGTGCTAGAGAGGGCATATGGAGTTACCATTGCGTTGGACAAGTCCTCAAAGAAGGTTAACTGCTTGATAACCGGCAGGTACGAGGGGGAACGGATAGAAACGATTATGAAAGGATTAACACATATTCTAGATTTTACCTACGAAACGGATGTGTCCACCAAGACCATCACATTAACCATTAAACAATGTAAAAACTAAATGCCTATGATATAAAAAATAATATCATAATTAAAGATCCAGAGACTGCGGCCACAGCTCTGGATCAAGCCTTAAACCTTATTAATTCAATCACTTCACTAAGAAGATTAAAGCACTCAAAATTATGAAAATTAATTTACTAAAACTATTGATCATGGCATCAAAAGGGCTTTTCTATGCCTTCTTTGTACAAATAATGGCGATGCAGTTCATCCTGGCAACGCCTTCAAACAGCCAGAATCTGGAAGATGTTAAAATTAACATCAACGTAGAATCCAAGTCATTTAAGGAGGTGTTAGAACAAATTCAGGACAAAACATCTTTCCGGTTTACCTACAACCAAAGTATAGCCAAAAGCAAAAAGTCTTTCAGTTTTACATTTACGGACAGTAATCTGAGGGAGGTTTTGGAATACCTCGCAGAAACCTCGGATTTTGATTTTAGACGGTTAAACAACACCATTTATGTGGTCCCAAGTCCCCTCGAATCACGGGATAATACACAGACGGTGGCCGAAAGGATGGAATCAACTGAACCAAATCGTCCCCAAATCAGTGGGGTAATCCAAGACGCTTCGGGAGAACCTATACCAGGGGCCTCTGTACTTGTCAAAGGTACGACTATCGGGACAGTTACGGATTTGTCTGGCAGCTTTGTATTGGATGTGGCAGAGGGAGCCGTATTGGTTGTTTCATTTATAGGCTATGCTACCAAAGAGGTAATCGTAGGGGGGCAGACCTCGCTTACGATTACTCTAGACGATGAATCACAGGCATTGGGGGAGGTAGTGGTCACAGCTTTTGGCCTGGAAAGAAAAAAAGAGTCGCTGGTATATTCCGTCACGGAAGTTAGAGGAGAGGAATTCACTCAGGCAAGAGAAACAAATATTGCCAATTCCCTTACCGGAAAAATCGCCGGCGTAAACGCCACAAGTATGGCTAGCGGCCCGGGAAGCTCCAGCAGGGTGGTGATACGGGGAAACGGATCCCTCAATGGGAATAACCAACCCCTATACGTTATCAACGGAATGCCCATCGCCAATAATCCTACTACTATACTTGATCAGGCAAACGGAGCTACAACTGACTTGGGCGATGGAATTCAAAGTATTAATCCGGATGATATTGAATCCATATCCGTGTTGAAGGGTGGTGCTGCCGCAGCGCTTTATGGAAGTCAAGCGGCCAATGGCGTTATTCTGATCACAACCAAACAGGGTGCCAGGGGTAAGAAGGGCATGGGTGTCGAAATAAATTCCAATGTCACTGTTGGAACCATCAATATCTTTCCGGACTATCAATATGAGTACGGGCAGGGAAGTTTGGGGATTCGTCCCAGAAATCAGGGAGAAGCCAAAAGTACCGGGCGCTTGTCTTTTGGGGAGAAGATGGATGGCCAACCGTATGTTCAGTTTGACGGTGTGATGCGACCCTATTCGCCGGTAAATGTGAAGGATAATATTCAAAATTTCTATAGGTCAAGTACCAATGTGGTAAATACGGTTGCTATTTCAGGTGGAAATGAAAATGTTGTTTACCGCTTTTCCATGTCTGATTTGAGATCGCAGGCCATTGTTCACGGCTCAAACTTTAGTAGACAAACAGCCAATTTAAATCTAAAAACATTTCTAAGCGACAAACTAAGCTTTGATACCCAAATCCAATACAATTATGAAGCGGGCGTAAACAGACCCGGTGTAGGATATGTGGGGACAAACTCAGCGTGGGGTGTTTACTTGCTGGCAAATACGGTGGATATCCGTAGCCTCGCCCCGGGCTACGATCCCGAGACGGGTCAGGAAGTCGAATGGCAGCACGTCAACCAAGCAACAAACCCCTATTTTGCTAGGGATAAGATGAGGAACGAAGATTATCGAAACCGCGTGATTTCCCAAGCCAGCTTGACCTATGACGTTTTGCCAAACATGTTTATCAAAGCTGATTTTATGCGTGACTTTAGCAGTTGGAATGGTGAGGATTATTACCCTAAAGGCACAGCATTCCGGCCCCTTGGCACGTATAGATCTGTAAGCGATGAGCAGTCTAGAACTAACGCCAGATTGATTGCCAATTACAGCACAGGGTTTTTTGAGCATTTTAATTTCGCTGCCATGGCAGGGGCAAACTTGGAAAGAGACAATAATTTTTCCACGTCATTGGTTGGTTCAGAATTCATTATACCTGATTGGATCAGCCATGCCAATCTAGCTATTTTAGTTCCTGATAAGGCATTGGTCCGGTCGGGTACCAATTCGTTATTCGCATCAACGGATTTCAACTATAAGGAGACCATTTATCTGAGCTTGACAGCCCGTCAGGACTGGTTTTCCACTTTAAGTACTGGGAATAACAGGATTTTTTATCCTTCGATCGGAGGAAACGTTATTCTATCCAGCTTGTTCAAACTTCCCCAAAGCATTGAATTTGCCAAGTTCCGCAGCTCATGGGCTGAAGTAGGAAGTGCCACTGTTTCACCCTACGCCATTAACCAACTTTTCGGGTTTAGGCAGGGAGGACATATGGGAGTGCCGGTACAAACTTCATCGACTGCCATTTCAAATCCTGATCTAAGGCCCCTGACATCTACTACCTTTGAGGTAGGTTTGGATGCAAGTTTCCTGCAGGGAAGATTGGGCATTGACCTCACCTATTACCGGAGGATGAATACAGATGATATTGTTCCTACTGGGATTGCTCCATCATCCGGTGCCACTTCTATACTGTTAAATGTCGGAAAAATAAGGAATCGGGGTGTCGAACTTTTATTAACGGGAGTTCCAGTTAAGTCTGGCAACTTCACTTGGTCTACCAGTTATAATTTGGGTTATAATGAAAACCGGGTTATCACGCTTGCCGAAGGCCAGGCTACGGGGGCTAGTAGCTTGCTTGGAAAAGATTTGAGTACCCGGTTTGGCAGAAGTTACATGTATAACGAAGAGGGGGTGAGGGTGTATAACAGTAGAAGCCGCTATGCGATGTTAGGTCCTGTACAGCCGCTCGGCATAGGTGTGCCTCCTTATACTATGGGCTTTGAAAACACCTTTTCCTATAAGAGCTTTTCTCTAAATATTCTCTTAGACGGTAAGTTCGGCAACCATTTCTTTTCCCAGAACAAGCAATATATGTGGCGCTTTGGACTGCTTAAGGAGACATTGCCAGGAAGAGAAGATGGACTTACCTATTCCGGTGTGGACGAAAATGGAGATGAATTTACCCAAACCTGGCCTGCCAACTTTATGTCCACCTATTACAACAATGACGGGCAATATTCGGAGAATTTCATGATTGACGGAAGTTTTGTCAAACTTAGAAACCTCATTTTAAACTATAATGTGCCATCCAGTAAAGTTCAGGCCTTGGGATTGAATACTGCCCAAATATCACTTGTTGCCAGAAACCTCGCAATCATATACAGGAATTCTGACCACTTTGATCCAGAACAGGGTTTTGACCCCAACAGTAACAACCAGAATTTTGCTGGAGTCATGTTGCCTAGAACCAGAGAGATAGGATTAAACCTGAAAATCAGTTTTTGATCCGCAATTTTAAACAACCGAGTATTCAACTAAAATTGTATTCAATCATGAAATTTATATATAATTATTCCCTGATTATTTTAGCATTCGCCAGTTTCGGCTGGCTGGGCTGTAATGATTTGACAGACCTTGCAGAATTAAACAAAAATCCTGATGCCTTTGAAGATGTGGTTCCGGAGTATCTGTTCACCAATTCCCAACTTATTGGAGCGGCCTTTAATTTTACCAATGGTGCTGATGGCCAACATTTTATTTTGGCCCAAGCTATGCAGCATTTTGCAACCCACAGTGAAGTAAGAGGCACAGGGGATAAATACTTCAACGAAAGTATGGCAAGAAGCCACTGGGCAATATACAATTCTTCCCTGATGGACAATGAGCGGGTTATTCAAGCCGTGGTGGATGATCCGGAAAAAATCAACCTGCTCTCCGCGGCAAGAATATGGAAAATATATATGTTCCATATTGTGACGGATGTACATGGGGATGTACCCTATTCACAGGCGCTAAAAGTGCTTGACGGGGATATTCGACCCGCTTATGATAGGCAAGAAGATATATACATGAACATGCTGCAAGAACTGGAAAATGCGGCGAATGCGTTTAATCCAGCCCTGCCAACCTTTGGAAATTCTGATTTATTTTATTCGGGAGATATCGCAAAATGGAAAAAGTTTTCCTATTCCCTTATGCTCCGACTGGCTATGAGACTCACTGAGGCAAAGCCGGATGTTGCGGAAACATGGGTCAAAAAAGCAATTGCTGGCGGGGTTATAATTGAAGACAGTGATATCGCTAAAGTTTCGTTTGAGGATGGTCCCATTCCTCACAGTCGAAATCCAAAGGCAGCAGTCTTGCTTCAACAAGATTATCAGGATCCCCAAGTCGGAATTAGCAATACACAGGGTGGAAAATACGCAGAAACATTGATAGACCATCTTAAATCCACCGGCGACCCAAGGCTTAATGTCATCGCCGTAGTTTGGGTGGATGCGCCAGGTGGGAGTGGATATGTTTATGATACAACCACTGTCCTTCAGCGAGGAATGAAAAATGGGGCGTTTTTCGGCGAGCCGGACGATTTCCAAACCTATTCTGAACCCCATCCAAATACGATTTTGAATTTTGGCAGTCCAATATTGACGATGACCAATGCAGAGACCCTTTTGCTTCTTGCAGAGGCTTCTCTGAGAGGCTGGTATTCGGGGGATGCAAAATCCGCCTATGAGGATGCCGTTCGGGCTGGTATGCGGCAGTGGGCGTTATTTGGAGATGAGGGAATTATTGCCGAAGAAAAAATTGAATCCTATGTGGCCCGTAACCCCTACCTTTCTGGTGGTTCTTTTGACGAAAGACTAGAACAAATTAGTACGCAAAAATGGGTTTCATTGCTTCTGGATAACTATGAAATTTTCGCCAATTGGCGTAGAACAAATTATCCAACCCTTATTCCTACCAATTATCCGGGAAATCTCACCGGAGGTACTATTCCTAGACGGTTGATCATCCCAGATTCCGAAATTACACTCAATGAGGATGCTTTCTATGAAGCATATAACCGCCAAAATGTAGGTAACTTACTAACCAGTACGGTTTGGTGGGACCCTCAATATCAACGATAACCCCTGAAATAAAATCCATTGAAAATGCAAAAATCAAAAAAAATCACCTTATCCGAAAAGTTGACTGATATCAGCCGATTCCTTTTAATAATCTTCTTTTTCATCGTTTCCATCGGCCTAAATGGGAGTATGCCCCCACCTGTACCTGACGATGTTCTCAATGAGATACGTATTGTCCGACAGGTTGCTATTCCTATGCGGGACGGCACCATCCTATATGCCGACATCTACCGTCCCATAAAGCCTGGAAAGTATCCGGTAATAGTAACGAGGACACCTTATGGGTTGCAGCGGGACAATGTGCATCACGAGCGGATGACGAAATTTGCCCAAAACGGTTACATTGGCATTGTGCAGGATGTAAGGGGACGGTATGAAAGTGATGGGAAATGGGAACCCTTCCGGGATGAAGCCAATGACGGCCATGATACTATTGAGTGGATTGCCGAGCAGGATTTTTCCAACGGGAAAATTGCTATGCAAGGTGGTTCCTATTTGGGCCATAATCAGTGGGCAGCAGCGAGTCAGAGTCCACCAAGCCTAGACGCCATCTTTCCGTCAGTAGCTTCCACGAATTTATATGCCAACTGGATAACCATGGGGGGTGCTTATCGTCTAAGTTTCAACTACGGTTGGGGTGTAGTCCGTATGCCAAATAGGATCATGTTACCCCAATATTGGCACACGGCTGCCTACACACCGGAAGAACTAACCTATGACAATATCCTGATGCATCTTCCACTGAAAGATGGGGACCTGGAAAGCGCAGGTTATGCAGTGCAGCATTATAGAGATTGGGTGGAACATGAAAGCTATGACGAATATTGGAAATCCATCAGCGACGAGGAGCGGTTTGAAAAAGTATTGGTTCCCGCTTATAATACCGGGGGATGGTTTGATATTTTCTTACAGGGTACTATAAATGGTTATGTGGGCATGAAAAATCATGGAGGCACCCCCGAAGCACGTCAGGGTACAAAACTCCTCATCGGCCCGTGGGGTCACGGTCCAGGAACTAAATTTGGAGACCTTGATTTTGGTGCTCATGCTTTTGTTGATCTTTATGAGGAAGAACTCAGGTATTATGATTTTCACCTAAAAGGGATTCAAAACGGAATTGACACTGAAAAGCCCGTAAAGATATTCTATATGGGAGAAAACCAGTGGCGTCAGGAAGACAACTGGCCCATTCCTGGAACTCAGTATAAAGAGCTATATCTTTCTGGTAATGAGCCGGCAAACACATTGCGTGGTGGAGGAAAACTTTCTTTTGACAAGCCTTCAAAAAGTGGGTTGGACAAATACCTGTATGACCCCAACCACCCGGTAATGACCTATGGAGGAAACAACTGCTGCGGTACACCTACCATAGCAGGCCCCAAGGATCAGCGAAATATCGAGCGCAGAAACGATGTGTTGGTTTACACGTCAGAGTTTTTGACGGAAGCCTTGACAGTAGCCGGACCTATCAAAATGAAACTTCACGCAGCTACGGACGGACCGGACACGGACTGGATGATCAAGTTGGTGGATGTATATCCCGACGGTAGCGCCTACCCCGTTTCGGAGGGAATCCTTCGTGCCCGATTTAAAGACGGTTTGGATAAAATAAATCTTCTCACACCAAATCAGGTTTATGAGTTCGAAATTGAAATGATGGGAACTGCAAATGTGTTTAAGCCAGGCCACCGTATCCGAATTGACATTACATCCAGTAATTTTCCGCAATTTGACCGAAATCCAAATACTGGGAAACCATTAGGTAGCGATGCAGAGGTAAGGATTGCCCAGCAGTCCATTCACCACGGAGGGGCTAGACCAAGTCATATTGTTTTGCCATTAGTTAAAGGATTTTAGGATTATGATTTCAAGAAGAAAACTGTTAAAACGACTCTCTACCCTTCCCTTATTGGGAGGGGTATTTGGGAGTAGCTTATTGATACCAAATATGGCGTCTGCCGCCGCTGCACCTGCAAAACGAAATCTAATACAGGAACTGGGCTTGCGCACCTTTATAAACGCTGCCGGAAACTATACTTCTATGACCGCCTCCTTAATGCCGGATGAGGTGATGGAAACAATCAACGAATCCGCCAAGCACTATGTGATGTTGGATGATGTGCAGGATGCCGTGGGTAAAAAAATTGCTGCGCTCTGCCATGCGGAAGGAGCCATGGTCACTGCTGGCTGTTGGTCTGCACTTGTTTTGGGAACTGCTGGTGTACTTACGGGTAAGGATACTAAAAAAGTGGCCATGCTCCCTTTCTTGGAAGGCAGCGGTATGAAAAGCGAAATTATCCTCCAAAAAACACATGCCAATGGCTATCACCATGCCCTTACCAATACAGGGGCAAAACTGGTGCTCATCGAAACCCGTGCGGAACTGGAGGCAGCTATAAGTGAAAAAACGGCTATGATGTGGTTCTTAAATAGAGAAGAACCTCTGGGTAAAATCAAACATGCGGAATGGTTGGAAGTTGCAAAAAAACACAATATTCCCACCATGAACGATATAGCAGCAGATGTTCCCCCAGTGGAAAATCTATGGAAGTACAACGATATGGGCTATGATCTAGTAGCCATCTCCGGTGGAAAGGCCTTATGCGGTCCGCAAAGTGCCGGTATCTTGATGGGGAAAAAAGAACTGATTGAAGCCGCCCGATTAAGTGCACCTCCCAGAGGTGGGAATATTGGTAGGGGAAATAAAGTGAACAAGGAAGAGATTCTAGGAATGTATGTGGCTTTAGAGACATTCATAAACAGGGATCACGATAAGATCTGGAAATCATGGGAAAAACAGGTTTCGCATATAGCTAGTGCCATTGAGGATATACCTGGAATACAAACTGAGACGGTTATCCCCGAAATTGCCAATGAAAACCCAACGCTGAAAGTCACTTGGGACAAAAATAAAATCAACCTGACAGGAAAACTTCTGGGTGAAAAAATGCGAAATGGAACTCCTTCGATAGAAACAATTTCCTGGGAAAGTGATGATTATATCCGTGTAGCGGTATTTATGCTTCAAAAGGGACAAGACAAAATTGTGGCCAAAAAGCTACGTGAAGCACTTCTTGAATCAATTGCGTAGTATCGGTCAAATTTGAGAGTACCTGTATGGATTACCAATGAATTGAATGTATGAATTGAAAGTGCCCCGGATTTTATTCCGGGGTACAAAGGGAAAGTTGTCGAATTTTTCTATCTTGATTCATTAAATTAGACAAAACCCCTAAATGAACCGAAGAAAATTTATCAAACAAAACACCCAAGTGGCCTTATTTGCACCGTTTGTCCCCAACTTATTTTTAGATAATTCAATTTCGCTAGAGGATAAAGATCAATCTGAAAAGCCAGATTGGCTAATCAGACTAATCAAACAGAATGATACCAATCTCAGTAACATTCTTCAACGTTTTATTAGTGATAAGGAATCCTCTAATTATGGGGGCGTTCTTGACGCTTACGGAATGGCGACCGCTCATTCTGCTACTTCGCTGATAAAAACTGGCTTAAACGCTTTAGTTTCGGAGGAATCTTCATTTTATGGTGATCAAGAGCTTGTATCATCCCTAATAGCATGTAGTGAATTCCTGAAATCCGTTCAGCATGAAGATGGGACCATAGACTTGGTTTCGACCAACTTTCACTCTACACCCGATACAGCCTTTATTGTCAAATGGTTGGCGCCAGGTTATCGATTGTTGGGAGAAAGTAGCATATCAAACAAAGCGACACTTTTGACCCCTTTACGCCAGTTTCTGGATAAAGCAGGGGAATGTCTGAAAATTGGAGGGATTCACACCCCAAACCACAGATGGGTGGTCTGTTCCGCATTGGCGGAGATGTATAAAATTGACCCAGATTCAGGGTATCTAAACCGTGCTGAGGAATGGTTGGCGGAAAAAATTGACATAGATCCCGATGGACAATACAATGAAAGAAGTAGCTACATTTATTCATCGCTCAGCAATCGTGTTTTGATTAGCACGGCTAGGGGTTTCGATAAACCGGAACTGCTGGATTATGTGCGGAAAAATCTCGAAATGACCTTTTACTACCTTCATCCCAATGGAGAGATTGTCACCGAAGCTTCCGGCAGGCAAGATAATTCCATCATCGGAACGCTGGAAAATTACTACTACCCCTATCGGTATTTGGCGATAAAAGATAATAATTCCCAATTTGCTGCCGCATGCCGTTTAATTGAGGAGACAGCCTTTGCGAAAATCACAGGCTTTCTTCACTACTTTTTGGAAGACCCAAGTCTATGGCAAACTTTGCCAGGCAGCAGTCCTTTACCGATAGATTACGTCAAGGTGTTTTCGCACTCAGGCCTTACCAGAATCCGCAGGAGGGACTATGATGGATCTATACTGCTTAATTCCGCTTCCTTTTTTACTTTTCACAAAAAGAAAGCAGTTATCCAAGGCATTAGGTTTGCAAGTGCGTTTTTCGGTAAAGGGCAGTTTTCATCTGCGAACATGGAACAAAAGAATGGAAAGTACATATTAACTAGTAGCCTTGAAGGTCCGTATTACCAACCTTTGCCGGTGGAACATTTGCCGGAGGACGGTGATTGGGAAAAAATGCCCAGGACACTTCGCCCCCAGTCAGAGGTGCAGAAGTATACTGCCACCGTGAGTATTGGTGAGATAGCGGGTGGTTTTGAATTGGAAATTGATATCAAGGGAACAGATCATGTACCGCTGGCTTTGGAATTGATTTTCCGGCCAGGCGGATCATTTTCCGGAGTTGAGGATCATCCCGACATGGAAGATGTTTACTACTTGAAAGAAGGGTGGGGCACCTATACAGCGGAAGGAGAATCAATTCATTTTGGGCCTGGAATTCATAGTCATAAGTGGGTGGAAATTCGGGGATCGCTGCCAAGAATGAGTGCGCCTACCGTGTTTCTCACCGGCTTTACTCCCTTTCACCATAAAATACGGATCACATAAATCAGAGAAACAAAGTCTCATAACGCCATTGAGCATGCTTGGAAATCAAATATTTATTTCAATCGAAAACTGAAAATTATGACATACCTATATCCATCAAATTTTAGAAAGGCCATTAGAATTTTTCTGTTTTTCGTTTTCACTAGTTTCATTTATATGCCCCTTCATGCACAAGTGGCTAAAGAGAACCTTCGTCCGGCGGCAATGGGTAAAAGGGGTATGGTTGCTACGGCAAATCCGCTGGCAACTCTGGCAGGTCAAGAGATGTTGATTAAGGGTGGTAATGCAATAGATGCCATCGTTGCTGCCGCAGCCGCGCTTAATGCGGTAGAACCCTATATGTCAGGGGTAGCAGGGGTAGGGTACTTGCTGTATTACGATGTCAAAGAAAACAGAACCCGATCCCTTATTTTCGGGGGATGGGTACCTGAAACATTCGATGCCGACAAACTTCGCGGAGCGACTATGGCAGAGGATGGGGCAGGGCATGGTGCGATAGAGACGGTAGGTCCTAAAATTGTCGCGGTTCCAGGGAATTTGGCGGGTTGGAACCGGGCTTTGACTGACTACGGTACCATGAATTTGGGTCAGGTTTTTGCCCCGGCGATTAAATATTTGGAAGAGGGGGTACCTATCACCGAATTTGACCAAGCGATGTGGGAAGGAACTTTGCAGCGTGTGCTTCCGCATACTGAGTCGGTTAATATTCTGTTAAAGGCAGATAAGTCACCCTATAAAATCGGCGATTTTTTTACTAATAAACCTTTGGCACAAACCATGAAGAGGATAGTGGAAAATGGTGCTGATTATTTTTACAAAGGAGAATTGGCAAAAGAAATTGAGGCTGCGTTTAAAGCCGATGGAGGATTTGTAACGGCCAAAGATTTAGCCACTGTTCTGGATAAGGTTCAGTGGGTGGATCCAATATCTATTACTTATAAAGGCTATACAGTCTACAACCATCCCCCTCCGGGAATGGGTATACAGCAGCTTCAGACCCTAAAAATCATGGAGGGCTTTGATGTCCAAAAAATGGGACATAATAGCACCGAGTACCTCGCCCATCTAATGGAAGCTATCTATCTATGTAGATTGGATACAGATAAATATGTAGGAGATCCCGAATATGTGGAGGTTCCTGTCGACATGTTGCTGTCCGATGCTTACTTGGATCAACAGCGGGAAAAGGTTAGGCAGCGTGTCTCTGAAAGAAAAACTCAGGCTACGGTGGGGAATGGTGAGACTTTGCCCACAACAGCTATTAGTGAAGAAATTTACTCGTCCTATCAGTATGCCACCACAAGCTTGTCAGTTGTGGATGAATGGGGAAATGCGGCGGTAATTATACAGACCCATGGTGGAGGTTTCGGCTCGGGCTATATTGCGGGAAAGACAGGATTAATCTTTAATAGTGCCTTGGATTGGATGTCCAAAGAACCCGGCTTGGCCAATAGTGTGGAACCGGGCAAGGGTGTAGGCTGGTGTGTGGGAGGAATGATGCAGTTTCATAAAAACGGTAGGCCGGAACTTATCGTTGGTTCCCCTGGAAGTTTTGGAATCTTACAGTCCGTACCGCAGGTAGCGATGAATCATATAGATTTTGGCATGAATATTCAAGATGCCATCAGTGCGCCACGTTTTCGCTGGAAAGATGAATTGGGGTCGGTGCCTGCTAAGGAGGTTATAATGGAGACAAGGGTAGGGGAAGGCGTCTTAAGCGATTTACGCAAAATGGGATTTCAGTTGGATTCCAGTTTGGGTCCATGGTCCATGACGGTGGGCGGTGCGCAGGGCATTACGATTGACTATTCCACAGGCTGGTTGATGGGAGGGGCAGATCCTAGGAGAAATGGCTATGCCGTAGGTTGGTAGCGGTCGTATAAGTCGATTATCTTATTCCGTAAACCTTCCAAGTTTTTTGAAAATCAGCTCTTTGTTAAAATTCAACTGGTAAAACTTGGAAGGTTTTTCTTCAAAAGAATCACCCAATCACAGCAAATTGCTCTGGTTTTTAGAAAAATGTTACATGCTGGTTAATTGATCAATCCTTCAAAATGAATAATTTCTATGAATAAGAAGAACGACTATCCCCGAAGAAAATTTTTAAAGCAATCTGTGTTAGCATCCTCTTTAGTTGCAGTTTCCACATCAGCGATGGGAGCTACTTTTGAAACTGTATTTGCAGCTAAGAGGGAAAAAAAGAAAATTGCCCTGATTGCGAACATTTACCGGAATAGTGCCCATGCGGATGTGATTGCTACAAAGATATTTGCGGGCATTCCCACCGATGAGGGTATGGTTACACCTGAGATTGAGATCGTTTCGGTATGGATTGATCAGATTGGGGAGAATGACACCGGCGTTCGGATAGCAAAGATGAACGGTGCCACGCTTTACCCAACTATCGCCGAAGCACTTACATTGGGGGGAGATATGTTGGCTGTAGATGCGGTCCTGTACATTGGTGAACATGGAGAGTATCCAAAAAGCCGGTTAGGTGTCAAAATGTATCCCCGGATGAATTATTTGGAGCAAATTTTCAGGGTCTTCGATGCCTCTAATAGATCGGTGCCGCTTTTTACGGATAAGCATTTGGCCTATAGCTGGCTGGATAGCAAGTGGATCTACGACCGTGCCCAGGAACTCAATGTCCCAATGATGGCTGGGTCCTCTTTGCCATTTGCCTGGAGGGATAAGCCGATGGAGCACCCACTTGGAGTTGAGATTACGGAAGCTGTGGCGATCGGCTATTCATCGCTTGATTCCTATGGATTTCACGTTGCCGAGATTCTTCAATGCATGGTAGAACGGAGGAAAGGAGGGGAAACGGGTGTGCAAAGTGTTAAAGGTATTCGTGGCGAGGCAGTATGGAAAGCGATGGATTCGGGTGAAATTTCACTAGACTTGGTAGAGGCAGGCTGTAACGCCATTCGAGGTAAAAAGGAAGGAAATATGAGGGAATTGGAATCGGATCCCCATGCGGTAATTATCCGGTATAGCGACGGCACTAAGGGGGCAATTGTGATGCTTACGGGCTATGTAAATTCTAGCTGGGCCTATGCGGCCAACGCGGATGGTAAAACGGTAGCCACCGAATTTGTACTGGACCACAGCATGAGCTATTCCCATTTTAGTTACTTGACATTAAACATTCAGAAGTTTTTTGTGACGGGCAAACCTACCGCCCCCGTGGAGCGTACCTTGATGACAAGCGGCATTATGGATGCAGGCATAAGATCCTTGGTACAGGATGGGGGTAAAGAAAGACAAACGCCGCATTTGGCCATTACTTATTCGGCAGTTGGCCACGAACCTATCCGCCCCAAAGCATCAAGGCCTACAGGGCAAAGTATTGGGCCTTGGCCGCCTGCTGGGTATGAGTTTATCATTCCGGATGCGTTCAAAAAATAGGTCGGTTCATCCATATCATTCGTAATATATAATGCCCTTCGAAGCGATTGGAACACGGATTTGGCGGATTGTAGGGATTTCTACGGATTGTTTTTATTGATGTCGAGATTATTCCGATCCAAAAAAATCCGCGTCATCCGATTCATCCGCGTCATCGGTGTTCTATTTTACTTCGGAGCAAATGGAACACGGATTTGGCGGATTGTACGGATTGTTTTTATTGATGTCGAGATTATTCCGATCCAAAAAAATCCGCTTTATCCGTTTTATCCGAGTCATCCGTGTTCTATTTTACTTCGAAGCGAATGGAACACGGATTTGGCGGATTTGGCGGATTGTACGGATTGTTTTTATTGATGTCGAGATTATTCCGATCCAAAAAAATCCGCGTCATCCGTTTTATCCGAGTCATCCGTGTTCTATTTTACTTCGAAGCGAATGGAACACGGATTTGGCGGATTGTAGGGATTGTTTTTATTGATGTCGAGATTATTCCGATCCAAAAAAATCCGCGTCATCC
>NZ_VOLC01000068.1 GCF_009797935.1 Lunatibacter salilacus | reverse complement strand
CTTCCGCCGCTGATGCGTTGACGAAGGTTCTCACGGCAAGCTCTGTCGGGAACTTGGTGTTCGTGGCGTCCGAAAGGGTGATATCGGTGGATTTGTTGGCGGAATCCTCCTTTAGGGCGATGGCGGTTTCTGCGGCCGTTTTGTTGGCGTCCACATTGTCCTGCACCGTCTCGATATTATCCTGCAATACTCCTTCCGCGGAAGTCGCACGGGCTGTCTCGGCTAAAAGATTTGTGGTTAACGTAGTTTCGGCGGCAATTGCCCGGGTGGTTTCGGCAGTAAGATCTGCGTTTAGCTTGTCCTCCGCGGAAGTTGCACGGATTGTTTCGGCTTCAAGGTCTGTCGCCAGCTTTTCTTCGGCAGCCGTGGCACGGGCAACCTCCTCGGAAAGGGCTCCGCTGCCTTCCGCCGCTGATGCGTTGACGTAGGTTCTCACGGCAAGCTCTGTCGGGAACCTGGTGTTTGTGGCGTCAGATAGGGTAATATCGGTGGACTTGTTGGCGGCATCCTCCTTTAGGG
>NZ_VOLC01000067.1 GCF_009797935.1 Lunatibacter salilacus | reverse complement strand
CCGCATCATAGGCAAAGGCCAGCTTTGCCCCCGACGTGAACTCCACCTCCCTTGGCAGGTTGAGGTGGTTGTAGCTTATGGTTCTGATCCGCTTGTCAAGGTTGCCCGAAAGGTTGCCGTTTTGGTCATAGGAATACGCCGCGGCACTCCGTTCCTCAAAGTCCTTGGAACTGTAAGTTACGGAACGGTGGGAATCCCGTACCTGGGAAAGCCTGTTACTGTTCGCCTGATAGGAGTAAGTCAGGCTGTCCACCTCCCCATAGGTGGCCGGTGTCCTCTGGTTGCGGCGTCTCATATGGGTAATATTCCCGTTTGCGTCATATTTCATTCCGTTGACGGTAAACCAGTTGTTTTCCCCGGAAGCCGTGTAGTTGGCGGCAGCCAGCCTGTTTGCGTTGTCGTAGGCGTAGTTGTAGGTACGCGTCTTCCCCGATCCTGTCATCCCGCTCCAGTCGATTCGGGAAATGTTTCCGTTCCAGCGGTTGGCCGCGGCACCGATTTGGTAGTATAGGGTCTGCCTGAATAC
>NZ_VOLC01000066.1 GCF_009797935.1 Lunatibacter salilacus | reverse complement strand
CATTGTCCTGTACCGTTTCGATATTGACTTGCAATACTCCTTCCGCGGAAGTCGCTCGTGCTGTCTCGGCTAAAAGATCTGTGGTTAACGTAGTTTCGGCGGCAATTGCCCGGGTTGTTTCGGCAGAAAGATCTGCGTTTAGCTTGTCCTCTGCGGAAGTTGCACGGATTGTTTCGGCTAAAAGATCCGTGGTTAACGTAGTTTCGGCAGCAATTGCTCTGTCCGTTTCAGCGGAAAGATCTTCGGATAGTGTAGATTCGGCATCAATTGCACGGGTTGTTTCGGCTTCCAGGTCCAGGGCCAGCTTTTCCTCGGCCGCAATGGCACGGGCAACCTCGTCGGCAAGGGCTCCGCTACCTTCCGCCGCTGATGCGTTGACAAAGGTTCGCACCGCAAGTTCGGTCGGGAACTTGGTGTTGGTGGCGTCCGAAAGGGTGATGTCGGTGGACTTGTTGGCGGAATCCTCCTTGAGGGCGATGGCAGTTTCAGCGGCCGTTTTGTTGGCGTCCACATTGTCCTGTACCGTTTCGA
>NZ_VOLC01000065.1 GCF_009797935.1 Lunatibacter salilacus | reverse complement strand
ATTAGCCCGGTTTCACGCGACACCCGCATTCTCTGCTCAACATGTCAATGAACTTATTACTGTTCTTCAAACAGTAAATGAAGTTTTTAAACTTATTTTTTCCAGATCGTTTTCTGAAAGTAGTGGAGGATAACGGATTCGAACCGTTGACCCCCTGCGTGCAAGGCAGGTGCTCTAGCCAGCTGAGCTAATCCCCCGTTTTATCAAGGTAATTAATGTGGGCCTGCGTGGACTCGAACCACGGACCTCTACATTATCAGTGTAGCGCTCTAACCACCTGAGCTACAGGCCCCTCATTTATATTTCTATTTTGAAGATCTTGTACCTTCAACGGCCAGACTAAACTCGATCAATAGACTTTTCGAATTTGCATCGGAACAATCTATATTAAAAGAATCAATCAACTACAAACTCGATGAGAAAGTAGTCACTTTTAAAATCTTGAAGATGTAAGACAAACAAACAATTAAAGCTGTATCCAGAAAGGAGGTGTTCCAGCCGCACCTTCCGGTACGGCTACCTTGTTACGACT
>NZ_VOLC01000064.1 GCF_009797935.1 Lunatibacter salilacus | reverse complement strand
GTGTTCCAAGTCTTTTTTCGGCCGGATACCTTATGGGATGTTCAGCCGGATGGAGAGAAGGCAAAAAACAAATGGCGTGAAAAAAGGAAAAAGGGGACGAAGTCTCCCAAGTCTGTTCGGCGTTGCCGTGAGAAAACCCGTTTTCAGAACGGTCCGTTCAACAGACTTGAGTCGAAGTTAGCCGGAAATTTTGACAAAGTCAAGAAAATTTCCGTCCAACTTCCCCGGTTTTTTCCATATTTTACGGAAGTGTTTTTGGGGTTTGCCATCCGTCTGGGCGGTCTGGAAAGGTCCCGGGACGTTATTCTTCCGACGTGCGCAAACACAAGCGTAGGCGCAATCGGAAAACAACCCGAAAAAAGAGGTAGGAAAAATGAAAAAAAGGAGTTGCCGCCGGAACGGTGTTCAGTTGCCAGGGCCGGCCGTAAAAAAGGGGGGCCGAATAAAATCTGTATCTCCGACAACTGAACGCCATAGAACAGTCAGATTGGTGTCAGGCCCGAATGAAGGACACGAAAAGGGCCCGACACCAATCTGACGTACGTT
>NZ_VOLC01000063.1 GCF_009797935.1 Lunatibacter salilacus | reverse complement strand
TATTTCATTCTACTTTCAATCATTTCGGTTCGATAAAGTTCAATCGCATGGTTTTCATGTGTCCAAAACTGCAATTCTCCAGATCTGTTATTAAACTTAGCATGGTAAGCAAAAATCATCTTCAACCATTCCTTTCTGCTCTCCTGTGGATTTTCCAATATCATTTTGAGCAATTTCTTGCTTGTAAACTTCTTAAAATCCCGTACCCAGTCTGATAATTTTCCATCTTTTTGTTGAACAACTAAGTGAAGGTGATTGGTCATGATGACATAGCCAAACAAAAAAAGGCCCTTCTCCTTTCTACAATAAGTCAGATTTTCCAAGATAAAATCCCTATACGTTTTTCTTGAAAACACATCTGCCCATCCCACCACTTGGAACGTGAAGAAATAGGGCATTTCCTGATCTCTAATCTGATAAGCCTCTCCCATAGCTAAAAATAGTTTATCCGCATAGAAATCACAAATGATATAAAGGACTGTTATTTGTTAACGGATGTTTGGTTGGCATGCCTTTTCAAAACTAAGCCAGACCGAGTTCGAAATTGCGAAC
>NZ_VOLC01000062.1 GCF_009797935.1 Lunatibacter salilacus | reverse complement strand
GCAGGGGTGGACGGCATGGAGGTCACCGACCTGTTTTCCTATCTGGAAAGCAACAGGGACCGTATTGCCACCTCCATCCTTAACCATACGTACGTAGCCAAACCTATCAAGGGGGTTGAAATCCCCAAGAGCAACGGAAAAACCAGATTGCTTGGGGTTCCCACCGCAGTGGAAAGGTGGCTCCAACAGGCGGTAAGCCAAGTGCTGATGACCAAATACGAACTCACGTTCGAGGAATACAGCTATGGCTTCCGGCCGCAGAAGAACATCCACAAGGCGGTGACGCAAGCCCTGAAATACATCAACGATGGGTACCAGGATATTGTTGATATTGACCTTAAAGGGTTCTTTGACGAGGTTGACCACTCGATCCTTCTACAATTCATTTATCAGCGGGTAAAATGCCCGACCACCCTGCGGCTTATCCGGAAATGGCTGCGTGCACCGATCCAGATTGACGGAAAACTGCACAAACGTAGAAAAGGCGTCCCACAGGGATCCCCGATCAGCCCCCTATTGAGCAATATCCTGCTGGATGTGCTGGACAAGGAACTGGACAGGCGAAACCTGAAATACGTCCG
>NZ_VOLC01000061.1 GCF_009797935.1 Lunatibacter salilacus | reverse complement strand
TTCTCGCGAAGGAACCCGCTATGCCTGACGCCAAACTTGATTCCAGCCCCCCCATCGGAACCGACATTACAGCGCTATAACCCTCCAGTACATCGGTTGCCCCTTTGACCATTTCACCCGTGGATTCGAGCTTGTTTACAATATAGTTAACCTGCTCGATATTGGATGGATAATGCTGGGTGGGACGCTCCAGGTATTCCTTATGGTTTCTCTCGTTCTGAGCGTAACGGAGTCCACCTCTTATATACCTTTCCGTACCTCCGATGATCTTATCTTCCAACCAATCGACAGGGTAGGTGATTAACCCAAGAGCCGGGTTTCCACTACCTTGGCCCATTTTCATATGGGTTCTGAAATCATACTTTTCCAGACCGTCTAGATCGATATTGGAAATGGGACCCCCTTCCGCAAAAGCATACGGACTGTTCCACGGAAAATCGGGAGCCAGCGGATCCACACTCAAGAACTTCGCTATCGCCGGGTTGTAGATCCTGAACCCGTAGTCGTAGTTGTTCTGTCCGCCCCATTCCCCGCTACCGTCAAGCTCCTTCCCGTTGAACCCATATCGGTACGTACCCGCACAAGATTTTCAGATTTTTCCCAACTCCCCTTCCACAA
>NZ_VOLC01000060.1 GCF_009797935.1 Lunatibacter salilacus | reverse complement strand
TATATTTTAAGCGAATACGTAGGTATGCGTATATAGGGATAGGGGGTGGATTTGGGTTTCAAAACCTAGCCAAGGATCTATTAAGAGAAATTGTTTAGGTAAGAAATAGAGATAGGAAATTTGTGGTATTTTACTTGGGTGACGAAATAATTTTGCCCTATACAATTTTTTAGAAGTCAATTACGTATATTAAGTGTTTGATAATTCAACGTATATGGACAATTTTCTAACGCAATCAATAGCTGAACATACCATATTATGGCTATTTTTAACTAGCATCATTGGTGGTATGATTGGTGCAGCGATTAAAATTTTTTCTGAAAATATTGTTTCGGAAAACATTACGCTTAATCGTCATGCAAGGGAGCATTTTTATGATTACTCGTTTAAACTTTTAAAGGCCGCTAAGAATCTAGATAGGCGCCTCGATTTTATAATTAACGATAAAAAAATATTCGCATATGAGGAAGTGAATTCCAGACTAAGTTTTTATTATGCATTTGGTAATTATTTTGGTTGGTGCAAAATAATTCAAGAAGAAGCTATTGATAAATTCAGAAGATTGCCAACAACTGTAAAGAAATTTAATATAACCTTTTTACAAACCTTAAAAGCAATGTCTTCCAAC
>NZ_VOLC01000005.1 GCF_009797935.1 Lunatibacter salilacus | reverse complement strand
ATTATAATTGCGAGATTCCATGTGGCCATTAAAAAACAATTATAAACACATGAAAGAAAGGATCGAAGAACTAAAAATTCGGCTACAGCATCATTTTGCAGGCGGCTGTAGAAATATCATCTAAGCTGACGCAAACAACGAATCCCCCTTTAGGGGGACTTTGAAATCCGTTTAAGATGAAATACCATCTAACTTGATGTAATCAATCGCCCTCTCCTCAAGGAGAGGGAGGGGTGAGGCAGTTACGGAGCGGAAGTTTCGAAATCCCACAAATCTTCTTTAACCTGAAATTGCAATTTCCCTTCAACGGGAAGTTGTGGCTGAAAACTACGCCTAGTGGAGAGTTGTCAAAACTCATCAAATCATCAACCTAATAACCAATTAAAAATTACGGATTACGAATTACGAATGAATAAAAACCCATCGACCCATCGACCCATCAACTCATCAACCTATCAACCCTTCAACCAATAAAGTATTTTCAACTACCCTATTTTTATCCCTTAGACCTCATTTCCCAGTTGAGATGCTTGATTTACTAAATAGCTTCTTGTTTCAAAGTCCTCTTCGTTTTGCAGTCGTGTGTAAATTTCCAGATATTTGTCCGCTAAAGCTATAAATTGTTCTGTTTGTGTCAGCCTGTTTAACCATTCAGCAAAGTCTGTTAAGTTCTCTTGCGTGTGCGTATAATCGAAATAGTCAATTGCAAACTCTGCTGTTTCTAAATTAGAACTTTCCCACTTTTCAATTTTGTCTATTGGTCTGCCAAAAAATTTATCGAACAAGTAAGTGTTTCTCGTAAAGGTCTGAAATGCTTTTTTTCCGGCTTCTTTCCGCCTGCCTGTTTTGAACAGTATAACTGTCCACTCGAACAAAAAGTCTGGATAGCCAAAGTCGTCTGGAAAATTTTTATTAAACCAATTCAGGTATCTAAGTCCGCCCGTAAAGTCGCTAAGTTGAATGTAAAGTCGGGGAGGAGCGTATCTGAGTCCTTGTCCATCATGATGAAAACCGCCCCAGCGCTTTTTGTCAGCAGCTAAAGCATCTTTAATTTTTTTGATTTTATTTCAAATTCTTTTTGATGGAAGTTGAAATTCAAGCTACTACAAGTCGGGGGTTGAACCAGCTCCACCGCTTTTGGATTGCTTCGATATGGTTCACGTTGAAATCGGAAATTAGGTAGGCTCCGGGAATTAGCCCTACTCCGATCTTCCGATTCCCGTCCCTCCGTCTCTCCGTCCCTAAGTCTCTCCGTCTCTAAGTCCCACACCTCTCCGGTCTCTATTTCGGACGATAGGTCTATGGGTTGATAGGTCTATAGGTTTATGGGTTTATAAGTTTATAAGTCGATGGGTTGATGGACCAAGTCTCTAAGTCCCTAGTGCCCCCGTCTCACATTTCTCCCTTCTCCGGTCTCCGGTCTTCCCCATCCCGTCCCTCCGTCTCTCCGTCCCTAGGTCTCTCCGTCTCCCTACTCCGGTCTTCCGACTCCCGACTCTCCACCACCTCCCCATCAAGATCTTTTTTATAAATATTTTGCATATAAACCGTGAACTCTTTCGTGAAATGATCCAAGTCAAGCACGGAAGTCTTCAGATAGTTTACAATAGTCTTTAACTCATCCGGAGTATATTCCATCGAAACGTCCAGTAGATTCGAAATGCCTAAAATTTGGGTTATGGGTTGCCGTACGTTATGCGAGATCATCGTTATCATATCTTCCAACCCATCAATATGGACCCGCAAAGCATCCTCAGTTTTCACGAGGTCCAGATAGGCCAAGGTGAGCTCTGAGGCCAACTCTTTTTTTGCCTCATATTGTAAAGTAAGTTCATTCTGCACAATGACCAACTCCTCATCTTTCTGCTGTTTTTGATGATATTGCGTAGCAAGCTCCTTGTTTGCTTTTAACACCTCTTTGACCCATTTTTGGATTTTGGTTTTTTGGGAAGCAAGTTCCCGCTTGGTATTCAGTAATTCTTCGGTCCGCTTTTGTTTCTGGTTGTATTGAAGAGCGAGTTCTTTGTTTGCGATTAATAACTCATCAGCCCGCTTTTGTTTTTCATCCTTCTGAAAATCCAGTTGTTGGTTTGCAATAATCAGTTCTTCGGCCCGCTTTCGCTTTTCATTTTTTTGCAAGGCAAGCTCTTTGTTTGCAATCAATAATTCTTTTGCCCGCCTTTGCTTCTGTTCGCTTTGAAATGCGTTTTCTTTTCTGGAAGTATCAGCTCCGCTCTGAGTGATTCAATTTCCACTTTTTGAAATTTCAACTCACTTTTCAGCCTAAAAAATTCATCTTTTTGATATCCGCTATTCATACCTAATCCCATTAAAATGCGCACTTGTTCGAAAGATGTTGTGTGAAAAATTGGGCTTACGGTCAGTCAAAAAAACATACCGTATCTTCTTTTGTAAATCTATGCAAATTAAAAGATGTTTTCATCTACCAGACGACTAAATTTAAATAGATTTGGTGAGTTTTATACATATATTCAAAATTTTCTTTTAACAATTAATTAACCATTAACCATTACCCATAACTCAATATAAACCCATCAACAACATCCAATATCTACAAATATCCAATATCAGCCAAAGGCTAAATATCCATCAATCCTCCTGTGGTTTAATATTTATCGGCTAGTCTGATACCCCGAGCTGATCTTATCTCCCCATAGCCTTGTCTTTCAACTCTTTTGGCATTTTTTCGATCGCATATCGTAATGCGGTACGGGGCATTACGGATTTGTGCTTCATCACATAGTCAAATATTTCCAGTTGATGTGCTTCACTAGCCGCTTTTAGCATCCATCCGTAGCCCTTTTGAACCAAATCGTCCTTATCCAAAAGTAAAATATCCGCAATTTCTAGGATCTCATTGAGAAATTTCCCCTTTCTAGCCGGTATAATCAATGTGACAGATGAAGCCCGGCGCATCCATCTGTTTGGTGATTTCGCCAAGTGTTTTAACTTTACTACATTTTCAGGATACATCTCTATGAATTCACCAACCGTATGGTTGCAAAGTGTGTCGCATGAAGCCCAGTTATTTACATACTCGCTAATCCATTTCTCAAATATCTGAAAGTCCCCGGGTTCGTATTTCTTATGGATATAGTATGACCATTTACAGGCAATGAAGGATTCTTCGATAAATCCAGATTTCCATAGAGTTTCACAAAGATCAAAAATTTCACTTTTCGACTTAGAATCAATCAGGCTAAAGTATTCTTTACTAATCTTAGTAACAGTTGGGACCTTTACTCCATAAAACTTAATGGTTTCTTTAAAGAATTTCTGACTTGTAGACTGAGTTTTTTCATCAACACTATTTTTCAGCTCAATTCGGATTTTGTCAATAATGTTTTCCATAGCTTAAAGTTATAAAATTTTCAATTGATCTTTTCCCATCGATGGAGCACATTCGCGCCGGGCAGTTTCATAACTCATAACTCATAATTAACCTTTGACCATTAATCATTGACCATTAATCCAAAATAACCCAAAAAAATCCGCTTAATCCGTTAGATCCGTGTTCCATTCGACATCATTAAATCAAAGATTTACAGATTCGGGTTTTGGCGGGACCGTATAGTTCTTCAACCATCCCCGCTGCAAAAACAAAATCGAGCCGCTCTTTCCTAATCAGGTGCTCCGCTGCCGCTACACCGCTGGCTACTAAGATTACAGCCCGATGGAGCTAAAAAAATTGACTCGTCCTGAAAATCCGTACAAATCCGCTTAATCCGTTAGATCCGTGTTCCATTCGACACCATTAAATCAAAAATTTGCAGATTCGGGTTTTGGCGGGAACGTATAGTTCTTCAACCATCCCCGCTGCAAAAACAAAATCGAGCCGCTCTTTCCTAATCAGGTGCTCCGCTGCCGCTACACCGCTGGCTACTAAGATTACAGCCCGATGGAGCTAAAAAAATTGACTCGTCCTGAAAATCCGTACAAATCCGCTTAATCCGTTAGATCCGTGTTCCATTCATCATTAAATCAAAGATTTACATATTCAGGTTTTGGCTAGAAAGGCTGGCTTCTGCAACCGTATCCGCTGCCAAAACAAAATCGAGCTGTTCTTTCCTACCCAGGGGTACACCCCTGGCTACCAAGATTACACCCCGATGGGGCTAAAAAAATTCATAAATGATAACCGGTATCTCATAAATTAACCCAATAACCCAATAACCCATCAACCTATCAATAGAAATGTTTAACTTTCCCCTTATATTGCTACCTTGATAACAGGCTTAAAATGTATTGCCTGAAACTGAGAAACCATTCGAGAGTTTATGAAAAGAAGAAGATTTTTCTCCAATATGCTTACCGGGACACTTGGACTGGGGATAGGCATGTCTTCAGTTCAACCAGCCGTCGGAAGAACTAAAAGTGTTGACACTTCTAGCATAGCCAGGACACTAAGCCTGACAGGCAATCAGGTCCTCTATCACGTACAGGGCATAAAGCAACCCATAAAGGTCTTGCATGTAACGGACACCCATTTGTTTTTGGATGATGCCCGGGGGGAAGCTTATTCCCAATACAGCGGCCGCATGGCCAAAGCCTATAACCAAACGGCGCATTGGAAGACAGGAAATCCTACAGATCCGGAGAGGGCCTTTGAGGAAACGCTGGCTATTGCCAAGGAACTGGATGTCGATTTATTGGGTTTGTCCGGGGATATATTCAGCTTCCCTTCCGAGGCGGCAGTGGAGTGGGTGATGGAACGCTTGGAGAAAAGCGGATTGAATTATCTGTATACTACCGGCAATCACGATTGGCACTATGAGGGCATGGAAGGAACCTCACATGCACTTCGGGCAACCTGGTCCGAGAAGCGGCTTAAGCCGCTCTTTCAGGGAAACAATCCCCTGATGGCAGCCCAGGAGATAAAGGGCATAACTTTCCTGTCGATGGATAATTCGAACTATGAGATCACTTCCGAGCAGCTTGATTTTTTCACCAAACACAGGCAGGCGGGAAAGCCGATTGTTCTACTGGTACATATTCCCTTCTATGCCCCTGGGCGGCCGGTGGGGTTTGGCTGCGGCCATCCGGACTGGGGTTGGGAGGTAGATAAGAATTATGAACTTGAAGGTAGAGTCCGTTGGCCAAAAGAGGGGCATACCGAAGTAACGAAAGCATTTCACCAGGAGGTATTTAACAGCCCCAATTTATTGGGGGTTTTTGCGGGCCATGTACATAGGCAAACGGTGGATCAGATAAGCGGAATTCCGCAATTTGTGACAGCACCGAATGCCACGGGGGCCTTTATGGAACTGGATTTTCTGCCCATGGAGGAAAGGGATTTGGCCCTTTTTTCGCAAAAATAACCGGCTGTAAAAAGAAAAAAATCCGAAAGGTAATTTAATCAAGCCCTTGCAGAGGCTAGAGTTTATTCACCATTTAAGTAAGAACGACCTCTATGCCTTTTTCTTCCAGCTTTTGAATATAGTGTTCCGACAGTCCCCTGTCCGTAATGATCACATCTATATCTTCCAACGCGGCGATTTTCCCAAACCCCTTTTTTCCAAATTTGCTGGAATCAGCCAAAATTATGGTTTTCTGCACGGAGCGTATCATCTGCATATTCAGGTGGGCTTCCATCATGTTGGTGGTGGTTAACCCAAATTCCAGATCTATTCCGTCCACGCTTAAGAACAACTTGCTGCAGGCAAATCCCCGGATCATTTCCTCCGCATAGTGGCCTACAACGGAACTGCTGCTTTTCCTAACTACACCGCCCAGTTGTACCAGTTCGATCGCAGGGTTTTCCATCAAGGCCATGGTGACGTTCATGGCGCCGGTCAAAACAGTAAGGGAGATGTTTTTCGGGATGGCTTGGCTAAAGGCCAGTACCGTGGTTCCGGAGCCAATGATAATGGCGTCATTATCGTGTAGTAATTCCGCTGCTTTTTTGGCGATGCTTATCTTTTGTTCTACATGAACCAGCTTTTTTTCCTGGACAGGTCTATCATTCACGTAGGGCGTCGCCGGGGTGGCACTGCCGTGGGTTCTGAAAAGAAGCCCCTTGTCCTCCAGGATTTTAAGGTCTTTCCGCACGGTTACCATTGTGACATTAAGTTCCCTGCTAAGTTCCGCCACACTGACATAGCCAGCCTGATGGAGGGTATCAAGTATATATTTATGTCTTTCTGCTATGGTCATTGGTAGTTTTATTTTCAAAAGGAGTTACCCTAATACTATAAATAGTTGGTTTTGAAGAGTTGAATATAGATGAAATAAATATAAAAGGAAAGTTTTTGCATTGGTTTTGTTTCTTTTTCTTTCTTTTCATATCTTTTTAGTTTACTTTTGAATATAAATTCAAGTAAAATGGATAGAATAAAAAACCTCAATCAGCTGGAGCAAACCGATAGGATATGGGATATGGTCGTTATAGGAGGAGGTGCGTCCGGTTTAGGCGTTGCGCTCGATGCCTTGTCCCGAGGGTTAAGTGTGGCTCTATTCGAAAAAGCGGATTTTGCCCAGGGAACATCCAGCAGAAGTACGAAGTTGGTGCATGGGGGTGTGAGGTACTTGGCGCAGGGGGAAATAGGGCTGGTTTTCGAGGCCCTCAGAGAGCGGGGTCGACTTCTTCAGAATGCCCCTCACTTGACCAAGAATCAACCTTTTATTATTCCTTTATATACCTTTGTTGATAGGTGGAAATATTCCATCGGGTTAAAGATATATGATTGGATGGCTGGAAGCCTTCGTCTTGGCAAGTCCAGATTCATCTCCCGGGAGGAAGCCTTAAACCGTCTTCCCCGGATAAAAGAAAAAGGTCTTCGCGGGGGGATAGTTTACCATGATGGGCAATTTGACGATGCCCGTCTTGCTTTGTCTATTGCCCAAACCTGTGATGACCGGGGAGGCTGCGTCGTAAATCACTGTGGGGTGACAAAAATTCAAAAAGATGCGGATGGAAAGGTATCAGGCGTAGAGGTAAAAGACAGCATTGGCAAGAAAAAATACAGGGTGCAGGCAAAAGCCATCATAAATGCCACCGGGGTTTTTGCTGATAAAATCCTGAAAATGGATCAGCCGGATATAGGTAAAATGATTCAACCCAGTCAAGGCATTCACTTGGTAATGGATTTGTCTTTTTTGGGAGGAAAAGATGCGCTGATGATCCCGGCAACTTCTGACGGGAGGGTGCTTTTTGCCGTTCCCTGGCAGGGCAAACTTGTCGTGGGAACCACAGATACCATCCGGGAAAAAGCCAAGTTGGAACCAAGGCCTTTGGAGAGTGAAATTGATTTTATTCTGGAGACCGCTGCTGATTTTTTGGTCAAAGCACCTACACGCGAGGATGTATTGTCCGTTTTTGCAGGGTTAAGGCCATTGGCCGCACCCAAGGAAGGAAGCACCAAAACGAAGGAAATTTCACGCAGCCACAAAATTATTATTTCAGATAGTAAGCTGATCACACTTACGGGTGGGAAATGGACCACCTTCAGGAAAATGGGGGAAGATACCGTTGATGCATTTTATAAGGTAACTGGCATAAACCCGGCAGAAAGTACATCCAAGGATATCCACCTTCATGGGTATACTACAGACTTATTAGAGGGCCACACGCAGGTATACGGTCTGGATGCCAGAAATATAGCCGCATTAGCTGCCGAAAATCCGGCTTGGTCCGAATTGCTGCACCCTAGATATCCATATACAGCGGCTGAAGTGGTCTGGGCTATCCGGGAAGAAATGGCCCTGAAAGTCGAAGATATTTTATCAAGAAGAATGCGTGTACTTATCTTGGATGCAAAGGCCGCAAAGGAAATGGCACCAAGGGTGGCGGAAATAATGGCCGAAGAATTATCGCTTGATCAGCAATGGAAAGATGCAGAATTGGAAGATTTTGGTAAATTAGCAAATAAATATATAATCGATAGCTTAAACCCATGAGTAACCCAACCCAATTTATCCTTGCTTTGGACCAAGGCACCACCAGTTCCAGGGCAATTATTTTTAACAAAAAAGGCCAGCAAGTGGCCGTTGCCCAAAAAGATTTTAAACAGCATTTTCCAAAAGCCGGCTGGGTGGAGCATGATCCTGTCGAAATTTGGACCTCCCAAGCCTCGGTAGCAACGGAAGCCATCACCAAATCCAACATCACAGCAGCGCAGATAGCCGGCATCGGAATTACCAACCAACGGGAAACAACCATTCTTTGGGATAGGAAAACCGGAGAACCCCTCTACAATGCCATTGTATGGCAGGATCGGAGAACTTCAGCATACTGCAACCAGCTTAAGGAGGAAGGATATGCGGATACCATCCGTGAAAAAACCGGATTGATTGTGGACGCCTATTTTTCGGCCACAAAAGTCAAATGGATTTTGGACAATGTGGAGGGGGCAAGAGAAAAAGCCGAAAATGGAGAAGTATGTTTTGGTACAGTTGACAGTTGGCTGATATGGAAACTCAGCAGCGGAAAAGAGCACCTGACAGATGTCACCAACGCCAGCAGGACGATGATATATAATATTCATTCCTTGAAGTGGGATGAGGAGTTACTTGAAATTTTTGATATTCCTGCTTCAATTTTGCCGGAAGTGAAATCGAGCAGTGAGGTTTTCTGTACCACAGCCGGCGATGTGTTTTCGGCTAAAATCCCAATTGCAGGAATTGCAGGAGACCAGCAGGCAGCACTGTTTGGGCAACTGTGCCTGAAACCAGGAATGGCCAAGACGACCTATGGTACTGGGTGTTTTCTTGTGATGAATACCGGGGAAAAACCCGTAACATCCAACAATCAACTGCTTACCACCATTGCCTGGAAAATAGGTGATACGGTCAATTATGCCTTGGAGGGAAGTGTGTTTATCGGTGGGGCCGCCATACAATGGCTACGGGATGGAATCTCCCTGCTCGACCATGCCAAGGAGAGCGAAGCTTTGGCGGAGAGCCTCCCCGATAATGACGGGGTATACTTTGTCCCGGCTCTCACAGGTCTAGGGGCGCCCTATTGGGATCAGGATGCAAGGGGAGCTTTTTTTGGCATCACCCGGGGGACTTCTGTCGCCCATATGACACGTGCTGCGTTGGAGGCCATTGCCTATCAGGTATATGACGTGCTAAAGGCCATGGAAAAAGATGCCGGAGAGGAAGTTCGGGAGATGCGGGTTGACGGTGGGGCCACTGCGAATAATTTCCTGATGCAGTTTCAAGCTGACCTTGTCCGCTGCACCATTAAACGGCCGAAAATGTCGGAAACCACTGCTTTAGGTGCCGCATACTTGGCTGGTCTGGCGGTTGGCTATTGGGAGGATGTGGAGGATCTCAAGGAATTGTGGGATGCAGACCAGTCCTTCGAACCTAAAATGGACCCTGAAAAGGTAAAGAATTACCTGCATTTTTGGCATAAAGCTGTAAACCGATCTCTTAACTGGATAGAAGAATAAACTCATGACTACTTTTGTTGCAGAATTTGTAGGTACCTCCCTGTTGATAGCCATGGGCTCCGGGGTAGTTGCCAATGTGGTCTTGAACAAGACCAAAGGCTTTAATTCCGGCTGGATCGTGATCACCACGGGTTGGGCATTGGGCGTATTTATCGGTGTGGTCGTTGCCGCTCCCTATAGTGGTGCGCATCTGAATCCTGCTGTGACACTCGCCTTGGCTATCGCAGGAGATTTTGAATGGGGGATGGTTCCGCATTATGTGCTTGCCCAAGTATTAGGCGCAATGTTCGGAGCGGGAATATCCTGGCTGGTTTACAAGGACCACTTTGACGCCACACCTGACCCAGGGCTTAAATTTGCACCTTTCGGCACCGTGCCGGCCATTCGAAATTATTCATCAAACCTTATTTCGGAGATGGTGGGTACCTCAGTTTTGATCATTGTCATTCTTTATTCCACCGAGCCAATGATCAATGATGGTAGTAATACACCTATTGGTTTGGGTTCGCTCGGCGCGCTGCCGGTGGCATTTTTGGTATGGGTTATAGGCCTGTCTCTTGGGGGAACTACGGGATATGCCATTAACCCCGCCCGTGACTTGGGTCCGCGGATCATGCATCAGTTGTTGCCCATCAAAGGTAAGGGTGGAAGCGACTGGGAATATAGTTGGGTGCCTATTGTAGGACCATTGTTGGGTGCCTCGATTGCTGCCGGGATTTATATGCTGTTGGGGTTGGGGGGAATGGTGTAGATGGGGTTGATGGCGTTGATCTGCTATAAGAACATTCCATCTACTTAAAGATAGAACACGGATGAAACGGATTAGCCGGATAATGCGGATTTCTTGGTGGGAAATTAAATTATAAATTGTCAAATTTATGGAGAATTGTAAATTTTAAGACACTCTACCAAGTCAGGGAAAAAAAGGCATGGAAAGTCGGGTATAACTAAAGACTCCCAAGGAGGTTTTGTAGTTGCGTGCAGCTTTGATAGTCACCGATGTGACACCAAACACCTGCTCGGGAATTAATTCATGGAAGGACAGGGATGTGATAACGTTTATCATCGGATTAGAAGTGGCGTCAGTTTTTTTTTAACCACATAGTTGCATAGTTTACATAGGGAGTTTTCGACACATTTCTAAGTTTAAAAACTATGTGCGCTATGCGTCCTATGTGGTAATTTTAACTCGCAATCGAAACTTTCTAGGGATATACAACTAAGCCCTAAAGTATAGTTGGCATTTAAAAATGGTTCCTGGCCAGGCACGTTCAATTCGGGCCGCGGAATGTAAAGCCCCTTTTTGATGGGTGATAAAATACCTTTAGCCATCAATTCATGGATTTTGTCATTAGGTCGCTTATACTCACTTAGCGATGACATCAAAAGTTGATGGGTTGACCATTATATTTGTCTAATAGCTTCCGAAAATCCATACTGTAAATGTGTGAAATTAGTAGGATAATCGGAAAAAATCCGATTTAGTTATAAAAAAATCATACAAGATTCTATAACGTTCCTCAAAATATCTCGACGGATAATACATCTAACGATGATTATCCGCATAAGCAAATGATGCGCGACGGTGGGGTTACTTTCATATCAAATGCATCGTTGTAGCAAACAGATTTTATTTATTGGGAAGTGCCTAATTCTATATTTTTTTTAATGGCTTATGGTTTACTCACTCCTCAAACTCCTCACCGGATTTACCATCGCCGCCTTAGCCGCCTGAACGCTTACTGTAAGTATCGAAATGGCAAAGGTAAGCACTCCGGCCAGGGCAAAATATTTCCAGCTTAGATCCACCTTGTATGCAAAATTGTCCAACCAAGAACTAAGTATCAACCAAGACAGCGGCAGCGCAATCAGCCAACCCAATAGGATAAGCATCAAATAACTTTTTGAGAGAAGCGTAACGATTTCTGCCGCAGAAGCTCCAAGTACCTTACGAATACCTATTTCTTTCACCCGTCGTGAAGCGGTAAACGCCACCAAACCAAGCAGTCCGAGACAGGAAATAAATATGGAGATAATCCCGAAAACAAGTATTAGACGACCCATCATCTGTTCTGACCGGTATAGGTTTTCATATTCGGTGTCCAAAAAATGATAGTTAAAAGGATGTTTCGGATTGATTCCCTTTGACACCCTACCCAAATCTTCAATTGCTTGGGCAAGCTTACCTTCTACGGATCTAACAAGGAGGTAGGAGGTATTGTATGGGTCTAGGATCAAAATTAGGGGAGAAATGGCTGAATGCATGGACTTTAAATGAAAATTTTCCATAACCCCTATGATTTGGCCTGGGCCATTTAGAAAAGTGATCTCTGAACCGATTGGATCACCTTCAAATTCCATCATGTCCAAAGCAGCCTGATTGACGATATAGGACGTAGAATCACCTACAGATGAAGGGGAGAACTCCCTCCCGGCCTTTAGTTGGATTCCCATTGTTTTCACAAAATCATACCCCACCCAGGTGAGGGATACCCTTGTCTGCAAATCAGAGTTTTTGCCCGGCCAGGTAAGATCCCCCGAGTAGGCCTGCATGTTCACAGGCAAAAACGTAGATACGGAAGCCGACTCGACAGCAGGTGACTTGAGTACTTCTTGCCGATAGGTTTCAAGATTGTGGTATAGGTCTCCTTCGAGTGGAACATACAGGATGTTTTCCCTGTCCAACCCCAAGCTCTTTGTCCGTACATATTCCTGCTGACTATAGACAACCAGTATGCCGGTAATAAATAGGGCACTGATGCAAAATTGGAAGATTATAAGGCTTTTACGAAAATATACACCACTAACTCCCGGCCTTATATGTCCCTTAATGGCGTGAAAAACCGGAAGTCTTGCCAAAACGGCGGATGGATAAATGGCAGACATCAGTAGGGACAGGGTCCAAATGCCCAGTAGTAAACCCCAAAAAGAAAAACTATTCCAATTCAATCTTAATTGAACCCCTAGAAAGGAGTTAAAGAACGGCAATACATGGCTTACTGTTGCCAGCGTAATTAGGAGTGAAACGGTTGCGATCAATACGGATTCACTACCAAATTGCGCAAACAAGGTTCGTTTGTCGGCACCAATTACTTTTCGGATACCGATTTCTTTGCTCCTTGCACTGGCTCTGGCAGTCACCAAACTGACGAAATTAATACAGGAAACGAATAGTATCAGCAATCCGATCAGACCCAGATTGCGAACCAGCGTAATTCTGCCCCCCGTTGAAACTCCATTTTCAAACAGGCCGAACAAATGTACGTCTGCCAACGGTTGGAAAACAGGGTAGTTGTTTTTGAACGCGCTATAGGTAGGATAAATCTCCTTGGAAGCAGCTTCCATAGCCTCCATACTCGTATTAGGTGCCACTTTTAAAAAGGTTTGATAGGAAGTGTTTCCCCAATTCAGCATCCAAGGTTGTTCTATTTCTTTGAAATTTACTACCCAATCAAACTGCAGGGAGCTGTTTGGGGGCAGATCTTCAATCACGGCACCTACCATAAAGCTTTTGAGTGTGCCATCTTGGGTTTCCATAGAAATTGTTTCACCCAATGCCTGTTTGTCGTCAAACAACTTTTCGGCTGAGGAGCGTGTGAGTATCACCTGATCTCCAGATTGTAGTGCCTTGGATGGAATACCCATAACTGGTATTACTGAAAACACATTGAAAAAATCATCGGAAGCGAAAAAGCCAGTTTCCCTTATAGAGGTTTGGTCATCTCTAAGCAAAAGCCTTGGTCCCCAGTTTGCAATTTTGGTAGCATATTCCACTTGGGGAACATCCGATTTCAACGCTTCGGCGAGTGGGGCGGGGGCATAGGAATCCGTGACTACATTTTCGTTAAAGACGCCGTTGATGTATACCTTATAGATTCGCTCTTGATCTGGAAAAAAATCGTCGTAGCTGCTCTCATTTACCACCCAAAGTCCAATAAGCAGACTACAGCTCATCCCCAACACCAATCCCCCAATGCTTATCAGGGTATAGATGGGACTACTTTTCAATGTTCTCCCGGCGATTTTAAAGTAATTTTTCCACATATGTTTGGGATATTGGTGAATAATTGGGGTTTTTCCACTATTGTGCCAAGTAAAAACCAGTCTCAAAAGGCTGAAATGTTCATTCTTTACATTGAGAAGAAATAATGCGGACGATATTGTCCGAATACGGGCGATTTCAAGATCCGCTTTGTGTTGTTTATCAAATTTCTTTGGTGTTTCAGATCTCATTCCAAAGTAGTGTTGATGTATTGTTAAAGATGTATTAAATAGTGTTAAAATTCTGCGGTCGTTATTTTTTTTTAGATTTAAGTTTTCGATTATTGGAATTCAAAAGTAAAACTTTTACAAGGCCTATGAACTCCGACAATACTTCCGTTTTAAAATCGTTTTTTCTGCTTTGGATTGCGGGATACGTTTTCTTCTATATTTTTCCGTTCCCGTTCCGTTATCTTGGATTTAATATATTTGCCGCGCCATATATAGGCGCAATTGAGTCGTTGAATTTTTTTATTGGCAAAAACCTGTTGGGGCATGAGAGTCTCGTCTATGAACAGGGAGGTCGTGGAAGCGGGGATACGACCTTTGATTATGTATTTCTTATAACCAGGCTACTGCTCGCGCTGGTTATGGCGTTCGTCCTGATTTTGTCAAGAAAAAGATTCAAATGGGTAAAGTTTTCCTATCCTACAATGATCGTATATGCGCGTTATTTTGTGGGGATTACACTCATTCAATACGGGGTGGTCAAGTTTATGATCGGACAGTTTCCGAGTCCCAGTATAAGTAGTATGGAACAGACCTTTGGCGAATTTTCTCCCATGGGACTAGCTTGGCGGTTTTTTGGATATTCCGATCTGTATAAGATTTTTATGGGAGTATCTGAGATTTCCGCCGGCGTGCTTTTACTTTTTCGGCGCACTGTAGTCGTGGGGGCGATGCTCTCCATTGCGGTCGTGACGAATATTGTACTGGTCAACTTTTCGTTTGATGTTCCGGTGAAACTGTTTTCTTCCCATTTGTTATTCTTTTCCATATTGATTTTCCTTCCTTATGCAAAAAGTTTATTTGACATTCTAATTCTCCGTAGACCCGGAATTTTGGAATTAAACCGATTGACCTTTTCGTCCAATAAAATCAAGTGGACTTATCGCGTGGTAAAATTCTTTATGGTTGTTTTTATTCCTGTTAGTTTGATGATTGGACACTATTTTGGGCAATCTTACCGCAAATTTGACAATCCATGGGAAGGAAAATATGAGGTGATTAGTTTTGAAAAGAATAAACCTGATTTTCCGTCGGATGCGGAGTGGGTTAAAGTGATATTGGATGGAAAATCAATGGTAGTAGAACGGGTATCGGGAAGGAAAACCTATTTTACGATTGGCGAAATTAAGGAAGAGGGCATTTTAAGCCTTACGAATTCAACTGACATGGAAGGTGATTCGACGCTGCAAGTAGTTGAAAATAATGAGGATTATATCCTTATAGCTAGGATTGGGGAGCACCAATTTGATATTGCCGCAAAGCGGAAAAAGAAGATGGATTACTTTTTGACTAGCAGGGGATTTAACTGGGTAAATGAATATCCGTTGAATAAGTGATCGGAAAGGAAATCAATTCTTCAAGGTGTTGAAGTAATTAAGGGACTATTTTGTTAAGAAGAAACCTATCTTTCTTCGACATTTGCTAGTTCTTTCTTTTTATTGAAATCAACGTTAAGTTTCATTCCGTTTTCATTTCTAAGGTACAATGTCCGGGTGGGGAAGGCTATGGAAACTACCCATTTCACCAACCCGTTCAAAAATCTGAAAATTAAATTGCTGCTGAACCTCCATGTAAGCATTAAAATCCGGATTATTGATAGGATATACGAGCAGTATTATTTCAATAACTAGGCTTTCTAAATTCCCAGCGGGAACCCGATTTCCAATCCTCGCTGGAGTTGCCGTATCGGGGATACCCCCCATTAGATTTAAGCATACTCGCCTGATGCAATAAATTATAAGTCATAAAAGTCGTATTCTTATTGGTGAAATTTTCCCGATGGTTAAGATTCAACTTTGGAAAAGTTATTGAGTTTTTTTGTCTTAACTAAACGGCATTGATATGTGATAGCTAATCAATTTAACTTAATTGAATGACTTTCATCCATCAGTTGCTAAATGCTCTTACCAACACCGTTCCAATCCCACAGGGATGCCTGCTCCGTAGGTATAAGTGTAAATAAACAAATGAATTATATAAAAAATAGATAATATTGATCAAAATAGATAAAATTGGATAGATACTGTTGCAAAAATTCCCCACTATGTAAAATTTTTGACCTAGTATTCTTCTAAACAACGGGATGTTCCCGGGTTAGGTAATCGGAGGATAATAAAAAGGCAAAATTAAAATTTGGTGATATGATTTCTGGAATCTTTGGATTTCCATCAGCGAAATAAAGCGTTTTTGTCAATGACAGGAATCTGTCACATGATGTGGAAAGGGTGAGGCACCTTGGAATCCCAAGCTACCTGCATAGAAATCGGATACATCCATCGACCTTAATCATCGAAAAACCTATTCGAAATCATGCCTAACATTAAAATCGAAGAGGGGATAATCTAGGGGCTTTTGGAGGAGATGAGTAGACTGAGATGGGTTTATCACACTCTTGTTTTATAATCGGTACCTATTTTGATAATCATTAATAGTTGGTCTGATCCAAACCTGCAAATGCAATACAGAAATCTTTTATACGGCAGCGAAGAATCAGGCCATTCAATTATACTATAATTTAAAATTTTAAAAAATAATGGGAGTACAATCAAAAAGCAGAATTCGTCGAATTTTGATGATGAGCCTGGGGTTGCTAATTGACATAAAAGAACGGATTAGTAGTATCGCGCAAGGTCGAGATGGAAGAGCACAAGAGAAAAACGGGGAGCCGGTTGAAGATAATCAGGGATATCAGGGAATACCTCCCGGAATTGAGAATACACCTGCTACAGCTTTCGAACCAGATGGTCAGCTTCCATCGGGCCTAGTTCATCCAGATGTTTCGGTAACGGAGAACGCTGATTCACAACCATCCTTTACAGGAGAATCAGGGGAGGCGTTACCTGCTGACCAAACGGGGGAACCTATTGATTCCTGGGAGAATGAGCTGGATCCGTCCACCGAGGAAGACATTCCTTTACGTCCGTCCGAAGTGGAAATACCGCACGAAATTCAATATGATAAAGACGATGATTTGATTAACGCTCCCGTGCAGGGAGAGTCAGAAATCGAAATTCCGGAGGAGGATTTTGAGGTGGAAGATCCTGAAAAAAGAAAAATCGAGCCAAAGAATTTGTCGGAAGGCCGCAAGATACGGGGTCGGAATAGGAAAAAATAAACGCGTTTTGTCATGAGAGCTATTCCTGCGGATACTGTAGGAATAGCCGATTGGCGAAGTGGTTGCGGAATTTTAAGTTTGATAGGTGCCTGATTAACGACCTGAGGCCAAGTATTCAGTTGATAGAAAAAGACTTGGAGTCATTATTATTAAAGAAATAGTCATGATTTGTAATTAGAATTTTATTTAAAATCCCCTGAAGCGTAGCTATCTCATACGGTTTAGTTATGCAGGTATTCGCGCCCCGCTTAAGTGCCTCTTCAATTTCTTCTTTTTCTGAGGTTGTAGAATATATAACTACGGGCAATTTGTAGCATTTTTGAATTTTTCTTATCATCGGAAGACATTCTAAGCCATTCAAAATTGGCATATTTATATCCAAAAAGATCAAATGGGGGACAGGATTGTTGGGGCATTCTAGGTATTCGATCAAGTCCTGTCCGTTGTTTGCAGTTAGAACTTGAACGGGGACATTTAAACGTTCTATAGCGTGTTTAAAGAAAAACTGATCGTCTTTGTCGTCATCGGCAAGCATCAGCGTGATTTTTTGGTCCTCTGTCATTTTAATAGAAATAGGTTGAAATTATAAACTAGTTCTTCTATATAATCTAAAAAAATTTGCGGGCGTCAATCCGGTATTTTTCATAAACTGGTTGAATGATTTGATATACCAGAAGATTAGTTGGTGTGCCACCCAAGGCGCCTAGTAGGAATAGTATAAAGATATGAAATAATTGACCTATATACAAACCTACATTACAAAATTTTATTATTACGATTTCATTTGGACTGACAGCGTATCATCTGGATGGGGTGCGATCCAGGAATTGTCATTTTGATGACATAATGCTTTTGCGATCAATTAATTTATTTATGGTTATAATAATCTGAATTATAATAAAATACGGAAATTAATTTTACTCCTCGCTTTCTTCAAGGCAGACTATTCTGGCAATCGATACATGTGTTGATTTTCAATATCCGGCTATTAGATAAGTATAAAAGAAAACAAAAGATAAAATAATATATAGAAAAAATAGGAATAATAAATTTTATAAGATTATATTTACGTATATAACATTTATTATTATAATGTAAAACCTATTATTATGAAGAATTTCCTTCCTTCCAGCACCGCACAAAGTACCAAAAATCCTTCTTCAGTGAGATTTCCCCACCCATTTGCCTATCATTTTGAAAAGAATTCTTCATTGGGGATCACTACTGGAACAAAATATTTTCGAGGACAAAGGGTTCGAAAGAAATCGGAGGTTCCAGGCAACAACGTAAGTGTGGACCCATCAATCAATAAGAATGGGTAAAGTTTCTCCATGTTTTGAGAAAATTATTATTGAAAAACCTGACATGTCAGGGAATTAATGTTACACTTTGAGTCATCCCCACCTATTATTTTTTCAAAATGCAGCTTTCTACCCATAATTTAAGTAGGTATAAATTGGCAGGATATTGGAGACGGAATATATAAATGATTATATATTAAAACGTCTAATTCTAAGATTATTACTATGGCAACCACACAGAAAAATGGCCCGTCCAAGAAAATGAAGGACTCTAAATTCCACCAGTTATTTCTTCATGAGTTGAAGGACATATATTGGGCCGAAAAGAATCTTCTCAAAGCACTACCAAAGATGGCAAAGGGTGCCACTTCTTCAAAATTGGCGGAGGCATTGACGAATCATGTCGAAGAGACCAAAAATCAAGTAAATAGGCTAGAGGAAGTTTTTGAGTTACTTGATGAGAAAGCGAAGGCCGAAAAATGCGAGGCCATGGAGGGACTTATTTCCGAGGCAAATGATATTTTGGAAGACACTAAATCCGACACGATGGTTAGAGATGCGGGGATCATTGTCGCTTGTCAGAAAGTGGAGCATTATGAAATAGCTTCATACGGTTCTCTTGTGGCAATGGCGAAAAAAATGGGCCATGATGAAGTGGCCAAGATTCTGGAACAAACCTTAAACGAGGAAAAAAAAGCAGATAAGCTATTGACAGAAATGGCGGAATCGGAAATTAATGAGGAGGCTTCGGCGGAATAGAACCGTGAGTGGAATGGACAATTCAAAAAAAACTGTTCATATCCCTTGAAGATCCAACTGCCCGCTTTTGTTGGTCTTGGGGGAGGTATTTACTTCCATTGGTTCATTTTGATAGCGTAGTACCTACACATTACGAAGCCGGAACAGGTCGAAAAAGATAAGCGAAATTCAATAACTAAATTAACTATTATGGATACGGAAAAAAAAGAAGGTAAACTTGCCAAAACAATTGAAAGTCAGACGGCAAAAATCCCCTCAGACGTATATCTCTGGTCAGCACTTTCAGCGATGGCAGCATCACTCACACTGAAAATTTTGAAACAGGATAAGACGGCTCTATTTGTCGGTCAGTGGGCTTCCCCCTTTTTACTGTTGGGAATTTACAACAAAATTGTAAAGACGGAGGGCTCTGATAAATTCAGCAACTGATTTCTCACAAAGTGTTGGCATCTGATGCCAGCACTTTTTTTTAGATCTAAATGGAAAGTTTCCCCAAATATTACAGGAATTGCCTCATATTTAACGTTATTTCCTGAAACCTATACTATTGAAGCAATTCGGTTTTCTTTTAAATGCCGGTTAATATGGGATTTTTAGAGTTTTTAACTTAACGTACAAGGTTTTCCGATGGATTTTTAAAATTTCAGCAGCCTTAGTTTTATTAAATCGGACTTTTTCTAATACCTCTACGATTCGTTGATACTCCGCATTCAGGGCAGTTGATTTCAAATCATATTTTCGTAGTACCTTTCCCTGCTTTTCAGGATTGCTTAAAATACCAATCGGATCATTCCCATAATCTTTTATATGGGGAGGCAATGCGTCTTTACGTATCATATTTTCCCGATCTACATATAGGCTGGCTCTACGTATGGTGTTTCTTAGTTCACGAATATTGCCCGGCCAATTATACTGCTGTAGAAATTCTCTTACTTCTTCGCATATTGTGGGCTTAGGCTTACCCAATTCCCGACAGGTTTGTTCGAGAAAGAAGTCTATAAACCGTGGAAGGTCTTCCATACACTCACGGAGTGGTGGCAGTTCCAGTGTGTATTCGCACAGCCTAAAATACAAATCCTCACGGAAACTGGAAGTTTCCATCCTGTTCAGTAAATTTTCATTAGTGGCTGCGATGATCCGAATATCTACAGGTATTTCATTATACCCTCCGACTTTCCGGATTACTTTCTCCTGTAATACCCGCAAAAGTCCAACCTGAATTTCCAAAGGTAAATTGGAAATTTCATCCAGAAAGAGTGTTCCCCCTTTTGCCTGTTCGAAAAAGCCTGATTTCTTGGCTACAGCACCGGTAAAAGCGCCTTTTTCATGACCAAATAGTTGGCTTCCTGCTATTTCCCGCAAAAGACATCCACAATCCACAGCTACAAATGGTCCATTTTTCCTGCGGCTATTCATGTGTATCAATCTGGCGACTGATTCTTTGCCAGTTCCAGTTTCCCCCTGGATAACGACTGAAAAACTGGTGGGTCCAACCCGCTTCACCTGCTCCATCATCGCTTTTGCTTTAGGACTTTCACCAATAACCAAACTAAGGGGTGACGAGCTTAACCCTCCGGCGTAGCACATGTCTGGAACAACGATCTTTTGTCCATAGGTATGCGGTATATTTTCAGCATCCTTGATGACATTAATTAGTTCATCGGGATTCAAAGGTTTTGATAGGAAGTTGTTTGCTCCACGTCTGATCATATCAACGGCAATTTTCAAGTGCACCTCTGTACCCATCATGACCATTTGTGTATCGGGATTGGTTTTTCTCACTTCATCAAAGAATTTGGCTCCTGTAATATCCGGAAGATGGAATTCAGCTAAAATTATGTCAAACTTTGTTTTTTTAGTCATTTCAAGAGCACTATCGCCTCGGGTAGTGGTCTCAACATGATAGTTGTTTTTTTTTAGTAGTTTGGACACCAAATTACAATTTGAGATCTGATTGTCAACAATAAGCACATTTTTCATAGGCGGGGCTGGTAAATTGGGTCTTCTTTGATCATAATGCATTAAATGTAGCCAAATACATACCGTTACTGTTACAAAAAATCCACAAAACGTTACATATTAATTAGGCACTCCCGATTGGATATAATAACATTTTCGAGATTTTTTATATCGAAATTTAATCCTCTTTGGGTTACATCAAGAAAATACCCGTTGCACGTACATCTGGCAATGTGGACTTTCCGTTGATTTAAAATTTTGAATACTTGCCAAGTTATATTTCTGTATAAAATTTTCTTTCAAACCTTTGAACAATCGGTTTTATGATTGGGCAATATCTTTGCTTATTGATACCTTACCATATAAGGTGTTATATCCGATACATGCCCCTAAAAATTTGGATTTTTTATAAACGAGAAAAACTATAAATCAAATTATCTATGGCAAAGACAGAAAGTGACCGAAAAAACAAAATAGACACAGGCAAGCTCCAAGTGACTCCGCTAGGAAATGATAAGAAGAAAACCAAAAAGGCTGATGATAAGCCTCATGAGGAATTTATCGATCCTAGCTCCAACAAATCCAAAACGAATAAACCCATAAAAAAAGCGTGATTTATTTGTGTCGAGGAGCGTACCTTTAATTTGAAATACTTGGCGAATGAACAAGAAAATCATGCATTATCTTTCTTATTTACGTAAAATGTACCTTTACGGCTTAAAGGAAGTCATTCAGAACTGCAGCTGATTTCATTGCTGATTTAAGAAAAAGGCCAGGCAGGAATATTCCTTGCCTGGCTTTTAAATGATAGGTATTAATCTAATTTTTGAGAATACTATTCGATGTTATTTTAGTAGGGCTCTAGAATCGCACCAATAAGCGATCTTACACATCACCAGAATAGAATTGTCGTAGGTCATTTTAGATAGGCTTATGACCCAAGAACTGAACGACGATAGACAATCCGGAAATATTGATGCAAAATAAACACCGTCAAATAATATAAAAACCCAAATTATATAGTTAAATACTCAATAAATATCCCTGATATTTAAAAAAATAAAATTTAGCAATATCTTTTCATTTACGTTTTCTGGATCCGTCTTTGTAGCGATTATATTGTGGAATTCAATTTTTATGTGAGTTTTACGTTACACCTTGGGGAAAGTTCAGTACTTTAAATTTAATTCTAATCTATTTCAGATCTAATTTTGTTGATTTTATGTACCTATCAGCCTATAAAAACACAACGGCAGCGATTGGCTTGCTTTTGGCGTAAATTGATAGAACGTATTTGTTGAACTTAACTAAAATATTATGACGATCGTAAAAATAGTAGAACTAATTGGTGTATCGGAGTCAAGTATTGATGACGCATTGCAAAATGTGGTGGAGGAAGCCTCTCGGACTATGAAAAATATTGATTCGGTCAATGTGGAAAACATCAAAGTACATGTAAAGGATGGCAAAATAAGTACTTATGGCGTCAACTGTAAATTGTCTTTCCGGATAGAGCGTGGTGATAACAGTGATGGGCCTAGATGATCTGGAAAAAAAGAAAAATCATTTAGCCGTGAAATTGAACCTCACGTAATTTCTTGGGTAACTATTCAGAATCTATTGGATCAAAGATTTATCTTGTCCTTTAGAAATTAAAGAGACCAATCCTGCTTTCAGACTTGGTCTCTTTTTTTATGTGGTTTTGGTTAGAGTTGCGAAATAATGTCCAGTCGATGATATGTGTTTTCTTTATCTTTTTATTTGGATCACCAGCATCATGAAATGCTCAGTTTGTATTCTGTTTCGCCCGGCCAGTATCTTGTTGTGTTTGACTATTTAAGTTTTCTTCCAGAAGGCGAGCGGTTGACACAGAGCCTGCCTCACAAACTGGAACAGTTTAAATACCCTTCTTCCGTTTTAACAGATGTTTTTAGTGAAAATTTATGGAATTTCTGGCAGTTGCAAATATCTAATTGCATCTTTGATATGCACTTATCAATCATATCACATGGGAAAGAAATTTGCAAGCTTGACAATGGAATTAACCGATTTTATCCAGAATCAGAAGGTGTTTTTTGTGGGAACTGCCGCAGAGGAGGGCAGGGTTAATGTTTCTCCAAAGGGAATGGATACCTTGCGGGTTATAGACGGAAATAAGATAATATGGGTGAATCTTACCGGAAGTGGAAATGAAACCGCCTCCCATCTACTTCGAAATAACCGCATGACGATTATGTTTTGCGCATTTGAGGGGAAACCGCAGATTTTGAGGCTTTATGGGACGGCGGAAATATACCATCATGATGACGCCGTATTTCAAAACCTTTCCATATTTTTTCCGGCAATTCCGGGGATGAGGCAAATCATTGAAATGGATATAGACCTTGTACAAACATCCTGTGGATTTGCGGTCCCATTGATGGATTTCAGAGAAGAGCGGACAGTTCTAAGTAATTGGGCAGAAAAGAAGGGACCAGAGGAAATCCGGAATTACTGGCAGGAAAAAAACAGGAAAAGTATTGACGGGTTTGAGACGGGAATGCCCATAGAGCGAGAGTAGGGTTCTGGTTGGAATGTAACTTATTAAACCCGGAATATGCATTAGAATTTCGGATGTGGACCTAAAACACTTTAAAATCAGCCACTTTGCTTCACTTTTTGAGTTCACCGTAGGGGTTGGTTAGTACGACTCATTCTCCGAAGTGACTGATTTTGTTATGTTTTAAGCCCTTCCCGACCTGGTCGGGACAAGCAGCTACGAACCCCAACACATAATCTGGGTTAAAGAACTATTGAGGGCAAATAATTCCATCAAGCCCCTTCCCCAGAACGTTCTTTCCGTCCAAAAAGCAAAAGAGGCAGTCTCCTCTGAGATCTGCCTCTTGTAATTAATAAGTGGAATTGACTTGATTTAGGCCAATACCTTTTCCGCCAATACCATTATTTTGTTGTCATTGACTTCCACTACTCCGCCGTCTACCACGAAAGATTGCTTTCCCAAAGTCGTAGTAAATGAAATAGGACCTTTTGCGAGGGCTGACACGAGAGGAGCGTGGTTTTTCAAGACCTGAAACGACCCATCAGCCCCGGGAAATGAAGCTTCAGAAACTTCTCCTACGAATACTTTTTTATCAGGAGTTATTATTTCTAGATGCATAATATATCTTGAGAAACGGTGCACGATATTCCTGCACCGTTTAAATTGTTGTTTAACTTATTTTACTTCGGCAAGCATTTTTTCACCTTTCGCAATGGCATCTTCAATGCTTCCCACCAAGTTGAAGGCTGCCTCAGGAAGATGGTCTAGCTCACCGTCCATGATCATAGTAAATCCTCTGATGGTGTCTTTGAGGTCTACCAGTACACCCTTTAAGCCCGTAAACTGCTCAGCAACGTGGAAAGGTTGGGAAAGAAACCGCTGTACCCTTCTAGCACGTGAGACAATCAACTTATCTTCCTCTGATAATTCTTCCATACCTAGGATAGCAATAATATCCTGAAGCTCTTTGTAGCGCTGTAGGGTTTCTTTTACCCTGGTAGCACAGTCGTAGTGCTCATCACCGATAATGATCGGGTCAAGGATTCTGGAGCTTGATTCAAGTGGATCCACTGCCGGATAAATACCCAGTTCGGCAATTTTACGCGAAAGCACAGTAGTCGCATCCAAGTGGGCAAATGTCGTAGCAGGTGCCGGGTCAGTCAAATCATCGGCAGGTACGTAGACGGCCTGTACCGAGGTAATTGAGCCATTCTTGGTAGAAGTGATCCGCTCCTGCATGGCACCCATTTCTGTGGCCAGCGTTGGCTGATAACCTACTGCCGAAGGCATCCTTCCCAAAAGGGCAGATACCTCAGAGCCGGCTTGGGTAAATCGGAAAATGTTGTCAATAAAGAAAAGTATGTCTTTACCTGCTCCGTCTCCCTCACCGTCGCGATAATACTCAGCAAGTGTTAAACCAGTTAACGCCACCCGAGCACGGGCTCCCGGAGGCTCGTTCATCTGACCGAATACGAAAGTAGCCTTAGAATCTTCCAGACCTTTAAGATCAACTTTGGAAAGATCCCAGCCTCCTTCTTCTTCCAATGATTTTACGAAATCATCTCCGTATGTAACGATTCCTGATTCAATCATTTCCCGAAGCAAATCATTTCCTTCACGGGTCCTTTCTCCCACGCCGGCAAATACAGAAAGTCCTGAATAAGCTTTTGCGATATTGTTGATCAACTCCTGGATCAATACAGTCTTACCCACACCAGCACCTCCGAAGAGTCCGATTTTACCACCTTTGGCGTAGGGCTCGATCAAGTCAATTACTTTGATACCGGTATATAACACCTCCGTGGAGGTAGATAAATCCTCGAATTTTGGAGCAGAGCGGTGAATTGGCAAACGGGTTCCACTTGGTGGCTGGGGCAATCCGTCGATTGCTTCCCCGATTACGTTGAACAACCTACCTCTGATGCCTTCTCCGGTAGGTACAGAAATTGGAGATCCCAGGTTAGTTACCTCCATACCCCTTACCATACCTTCAGTAGAATCCATGGAAATGGTTCTTACTCGGTCTTCTCCCAAGTGCTGCTGAACCTCCAATACTACTTTTAGACCGTTTTCTTTAGTAATCTCAAGTGCGTCCAAAATGTTGGGGAGGGTAACGCCTTCGAAGGAGATGTCTACCACAGGACCAATGACTTGAGTTATCTTACCAGTATTCGCCATTTTTATATTTTAAGATGAAAAGGAACTGTACGTTTTTATTCGGATGCAAAATTAGTTAATAAAGATTAATACCAAAGGATGTTTTAAAAATTAATCTACTTTCCGTCAATTTTTTATCCGTAAATTTTGTCCGATGCATTTTAATCAATAAATGTCCGTTTTTTTATTTTTTTTCCAGTCAGAAAATCCTTCTTCCCTGCAAAAATTTCCCCGACCAATAGTTTGAGAAGATATCGTCTTCTGTTACACCTAAGGAAGTAGAGGCATGGATAAATTGGATGTTTCCCCTTCCAGCTTGAGTAACGATGCCGGCATGGGTCACTTTTCTCCTGCGATTTCCAGTAGCAAAGAAAACCACGTCCCCTTTTTCGAGTTTATTTCTTGATATTTTTTTTCCGATTTTAATCTGCTCTGCCGTTGACCGGGGTAAGGTCACACCTACACTGCGAAAAGATTGGAAGACAAGTGCGGAACAGTCCATCCCGGCCCTGCTAGTCCCCCCATACCGGTAGGGTGTGCCGCGAAATGACTTAGCGGTGCCTATAACGTGATCAATATTTTGGTTTCTGATTTTTTTGGTGGATGAGCAGGAAAAAAAGAGGCTCAATCCAAAAAAAAACACGACATAGCGATAAGCTATTTGGTAAGGAATTCGTTTGTACATGTACTGGTCATTCAATTTTGTCCAATATTAAACAGGAAGCTTTAGCAAACAAAATGTTAACGCATAATTTGAAGTCTTAGTTGAGAGAATAGTGTATACTTGTAAAATTAGGGAAGGAGGTTCAGGGTCGGATGAAAATTGAATTTGAAGAATGGTTTTTTTCAGATAAAAGAAAAAATGTTTAAATTAGATGTCCCAATAGAAATTGAATAAGGTTATTTAATTAATTGAAAGTCAGTTAATAATGATTTAGTTACGGAGAGGTTTTTTGGGAACTGGAATATATCAGAAACATGAGTAAAGAAGATTTTAGAAAACTTTCACTGGGCAAAAAAATTCAAAAACTCTACACGGAGGGAACCTTTGTCGTCGGCATACGCTATTATGCCTACAAAATAAACCTATACCTGTTGGGAAAGGAATACGTGGAGGTTTTTTACAACCATAAGTATGACCGGATAGACAAAATTGAATTCCTAAATCACAGGCATTCGAGGATGAAATTTTACTTGGACCAGATAAATTTGGCAGAGTTATAAGTAAGAAGATTACGCTGACAGTAGGGCCTTGTGTATTTTTAGCACCTGCGGAATGACTAATTTATTGCCTTTATTATCTACCACAAAGTCTGCAAGTGCTTTTTTTTCTTCCTCCGGGAGCTGTCGTGCTATAATTTCATGAATTTGATCTTGATCCCGTTGCGGATCTCTTTCCATTACCCGCGAGATCCGTATATCCATGGGGGCAGACACCAAAATGGTTTTGTCAAGATCCCGGTAAGATCCAGTCTCAAATAGCAATGCAGCCTCCTTAATGACATATGCAGTATGTTGGTCTACAGCCCATTGCGTAAAATCCATCTTAACGGCAGGATGAACGAGGGAGTTTATTAAAGCAGTTTTCTTGGAATCTGAAAAGACAGTTTTCGCCAAATAGGCTTTGTTTAGTTGACCTTCATTAGTGAACGATTCATCTCCAAAGGCGTTAGAAATCGAATTTCTTAGGGCAGAATCATTTGCCATTAGCCATTTGGCCCTATTGTCCGCATTATATACAGGTATGCCAAGAACGGTGAAAAGTTTGGCTATTGTAGTTTTACCCGCCCCGATCCCCCCGGTAATCCCAACGAAGATGGGACTTTGCCTATTCATAACGAAGTTTAAAATTTGGCGGATCGAATGCTACAATTTCTAAATATGGTGGGTTTTTATTCAAAGAAACGTTTACAGTACTGTCCTCTCCATTTCGGTCATTATAATTGATAATAGCTTCCAAGTCGAGTTTTTGAAAGGCTTCCAATTCTCTTTCGTCCACGAGGTATTCCAATGAAACCGTAGTTTCCTTCTCATCAATAGATATATTGGCGGGAAAGTAGCGCTTGGTAATAGGAAGCTCCATAATTCCTTCGATAAATTCGACTACCTCAAACTCAACAAGAACAGCTTGATCCTCCAATTTAAGGTAATTCCTGAAATCTTTCCGAAGGTTTAGCGGGAGTAATTTCGAGAAATTTTTGTTGACATTTTCTTCACCTATCCCAATTACCAGTATTCCGTCTAATTCCTGCAATACAGATATTGCGCCGGTCACGGTGACAATTTCCGGGTCTATTGTGATGGGACCGGCAAACCTGAAATTTTTTGACAATATATTGTCGGCAGTGTCAAGTTCTATCTTGATTTTCCGCGACACTATTTTATCTATTTTAAATTTAACCGTGTCCTGAACGATCCCCACCAACTGAGTAGGAGTAAGATTTTCTGACAGTTCCCGCTGTAATTCCCGGGTAAGCACATAACCTCGCTCCGACGGGTCTTCCAGTTGAATGGGAAAGGGAGTGGATTGGAATCTGAAATATTTACGAAGTAAATCCCACCCGTTTCCGTTAATTTGAATGTTGATGGATTTGGGCAGTTCATCAACGGCCATAAACTCATCTTGGTCGTATAAAAAAACGATGGACTGGGTAACTACAGTAGTGTAATCGTCTTTATTTAAGGCGTTCAAAACCCAAAAAGTGGTGGCTGTGAGTACACAAAGAGCCACCACTTTGAGGTTTGAAGACCTTTCCGGTTTGAGTTTATCGAAAAATTTGCGAATTTTACTCAAGAGAGGGGGTTATTTTACTTCTTTTGTTTTTTTGCTGTATTCGAATGAAAGGGCGGTCTTTTCCACTTTTATTTTCAGTCCTTTGTCCAGTTCAAGGAGAACAGTGTCGCCTTCCACCGAAAACACTTTGCCATGCACACCTCCAACAGTAACTACTTGGTCCCCCTTTTTGACTTCTGAAATAAACAGAGCTGTCTCTTTTTGTTTTTTTTGCTGGGGCCGGATCATGAAGAAATACATAATCAGAATTATACTACCGAATAGGAACACCTGTCCCATTATCTCTGATGAGATACCGCCAAATTGTAACAGAATATATGAAATCATAATTATTTCTTAACAGGACCTAAAGATGGTTTGGCAGCTGATGCTGTCGTTTGATTGACGGTGCCTTTTAGCCTAAGACGGGTTACATTTGGAGAGGTATTAGCCTGAATTGTAACGGTAGGGCTTTGAACGCCGCTTTTCCCTGCGGAATTAAAGACGACCTTCACAAATCCTTCGTCACCAGGCTTAATTGGTGTCTTGGTCCAATCGGGACTGGTACAGCCACAAGATGCCTGAATATTGGAAATGACTAAGGGTGCCTGTCCCGTATTTTTAAAGTTGAATACGTGCTCAATGACTTCACCTTCAGCTATTGTACCAAAGTCATGCTCCATAGCCCCAAATTCAAACACGCCTACCGTACTTGGATCAGCCGGCTGCACATTTTGAACGTTAGAAGGAGTGACAACTTGATTTTGTTCAAGTTGGGAGATTTTCTGCTCTAATGCTTTTATTCTTTCAGCCTCTTCCGGAGTCTTGTTGTTACAGCTTATAGTTATAAGTGCTGAGGCAAGTGCCAAGGCTGAATAGCGGAGGTAATTTTTCATAATATAATTAATTGTTATTTTCTTGATTAATTTGATCGATTAATTTATTAACATCGTTCAACAGATTTTCGGCCTTTGTTTTGGCCTCCGAAATCACCTTATTTCCTTCAGATTTCGCTTCATTGGAAGGAAGTGATTTGCCGTCAATGAGGTCCTTAACAAGTCCCTCAAGTTCGTCTTTATATTTGGCCAACTGGTAAGTGAGCTTATCTCTGGTGTTGTTGCCGGCATCAGGCGCAAATAAAACACCTAACGTAGCTCCTAAGCCTGCTCCAAGTACAAATGCCATTACGGAAATACCCTTTTTGCTCATGTTTTTATAAGTTTATTTATTGTCAATTAATCCCCTACCACTTTTACGGATTTTGCCCGAATCAGTTAGCTCTTTAGCCAGAACATCCAATAACCCATTCACAAACTGTTTGCTCTTGGGTGTGCTGTAGGTTTTTGATATGTCAATGTACTCATTTATGGTGACTTTTACCGGTATACTGGTAAAATTAACCATTTCTGTGAGGGCCATTGAAAGGATGACTTTATCGGTCAATGCAATTCTATCGATATCCCAATTCTTCGCTTTTACAGCGATCAGATCACTATATTCTGCTTCTGAATCCACAGTCAAATTAAATATATTCTTGAAGAATTCCCTATCATCTTCCCAGTTTATGGCTAATTCAGGCAGAAATTCCGCAGGCAATGGTAGCTGCAGGTCAATATTTTTTAACACTTTTAATGCCAAACTCCTGACCACTGGCTTATTTTCAGTCCAATTTAGATCCAACTCATGAAAAAAGCTCAAAATGGTGTCATTTTTAAATATTACCTTTTTCAAAATCGCCTGGGCGACTTCTTGATCTTCTTCAAAACTGGGATTAATAACCTGGATGTATTGCTGATATTCTTCCAATGGCTTGACATAATCTCTAAACCACTGCTTTATTTCCTCTTTCCAATCATCCAGATGCACGTGGTGCCGAATAAACTCGCTATTTATGGGTGATTCGTTTTGAAGATAGACCAGTACCTTATTTTTAGATAAATTATCCTCACCGGGACTCTCCACTGCCATACTCCCATGTGAGAATTTTTTCCTCTTTTCTGATTCTTTACCCACGTGATCGCCAAATGCCATTAGAATACCAATGGCATAAAGGTAAAGCTCTGGAATACGTTCCGCTGCGGTGATCATGTTGTTTCTAAGGAACGTGAGATCGGCGTCGCAGGTTTTATGATATTGCTTAACGGCCAAATTGGCTACGTTTTTAATTTTGGCAGATATATCTGAACTACTTACCAGGTTGTGGGAGGCAAGATTTTGAACAAAAAGTTCAAAACAGGTGTCCGCATCTTTTTTCAGCTGCACTTTGTCCTGCACCTCCATGCTGTTCAGATCCGGCAGGAAAGAATCCTTTATGAAGTCTCTCGCCAAGTTGAAATTTGATGTCTTGCATTGGTGATAAGCATACAAGGACTGAAAAGCTTTTACTCTAAGGATTCTTCTGTTAAGCATTACCTGAATTTAAAGAACGCAAATTTAAACTATTTTTCGATTGGTAGGAGCCAATCCTTTAAGATTGTACCTTTTTTCCACAATTAGTCAACTACCGTACCAGCAATCAACTTCAAGTTGGTTAATTGTACGGTTGTTTAAACCAAGTTAGATTTCCTTGCGGATTTGTCGGGTTTTAATAGGCCAGTTTGACCTTGGACATGCTTGAGATTCGCTTTAAAGCCATGTCGATAGCCACCTGTTGGGGAGGCATTCCGGAGTCCTCAGCTAGTTGAAGAACCCGAAGATTGGTATCGTAAATCGCCTCTGTCTGCTTCAGCGCAAGCTCCTTTTTGTATCCCCCCAAGTACTCGGAGTACACATTTATCAGCCCACCTGCGTTTATCAAAAAATCCGGGGAATATATAATTCCTTTCTCCACGAGCATTTGCCCATGAGTTTCCTCATCGGCCAACTGGTTGTTGGCAGCCCCTGCCACAATGTCACAGGTTAAGGAAGGGATGCTGAAGTCATTAAGTGTGGCTCCCAATGCACATGGTGCGTATATGTCCATCGGAAAATCATAGACAGAAGCAGACGAAATGGCCTGGGCTCCGGTAAGCTTGGCTACTTCACTGAGTTTTTCTTCAAAAATATCTGTGATGAAAACCTGGGCTTTTTCTTTTATCAGGTGCTCTACCAGATATTTTCCCACTTGACCTACCCCTTGGACTACAATACGCTTACCAACCAAGCTGTCATTTCCATAGGCTTTTTTAGCCGCAGACTTGATACCAAGATAGGTGCCGTAGGCTGTCACGGGTGAAGGGTCGCCGCCACCACCTTTTATTTCAGGAAGCCCTGTGACGTGGGAGGTCTCCATGGCAATATATTCCATGTCCCGGGTTTTCATATTTACATCTTCGGCAGTGACGTAGCGGCCATTGAGGCTTTCTACAAACCGGCCAAAACGACGAAGATATGCCTCAGTCTTAAGCGACGTATCTCCAATTAGTACGGCTTTGCCGCCTCCTATGTTCAGACCTGAGATTGCCGCCTTGAAGGTCATTCCCCTAGAAAGTCTTAAAGCATCCGTAATGGCAGATTCGTCCGTAGCGTAATGCCACATACGGGTTCCCCCAAGGCTGGGTCCCAGCACTGTATTGTGAATCGCAATAATGGCTTTGAGCCCGGTAGGCTCGTCGTGACAGAATACAACCTGCTCATGTCCCATGGCGCTTAGCTGCCCAAAGATTGATTCCTCTTTTTCCGTTTCCGCTGTTTTAATCCCCGACATGTGAACTTTGAGTTTTAGATTGTGTTATATTTGAGTTCTATGAGAACTGGGTTAAATGGATCAACGCAAAATTAAATATTTTTGAGTTGCTTTACTAATCTAGGTAGTAAGATATTATAAAAGAATTTACTGTATTTCTAGTTTTTTATTTCGTGAAGCCACTCTGGAGATTAAACAAATACCTGCTCAAATATAAGTGGTACCTTATCTTCGGTACCATATTTACTGTCATTTCCAATATTTTCGTAATCATACCCGCACAACTGGTCCGGATAGCAATCGATTATGTGGTCGAAAGCTTTAGCTTTTACCAACTTTTTGACCAAAGCCCGCTAAGCGGTGAAGCCCGGTCTGTGTTTTTGAATTTTATTTTTGTCTTCGGGAGTTTGATTTTGGCCATGGCTCTGTTGAGGGGTGTGTTTTTATTTTTGATAAGGCAGACTATTATTGCTATGTCCCGGCTGATAGAATATGACCTTAAGAATGAAATATACGAGAAATACCAAAATCTACCACTTTCATTTTACCGTCAAAACAGTACTGGAGACCTCATGGCCCGGATTACCGAAGATGTCGGTAGAGTCAGAATGTACCTAGGTCCCGCACTCATGTACGGCATCAATCTTGTCGTTTTGTTTCCTATGGTAATCGCCTACATGCTTTCGGTAAATGTTCCCCTGACCATTTATTCGCTGCTTCCTTTGCCAGTGTTGTCCCTTAGCATCTATGTAGTCAACAACATGATTAATGAACGGTCTGAAAAAATCCAAAAGAGCCTTTCAAACTTGAGCACGTTCGTCCAAGAAGCATTTTCCGGTATCCGGGTAATTAAGGCGTTTGTGCGGGAACAGGACAGTGCTAATGACTTTCAGAAAGCAAGTGAAGATTATAAAGTTAAATCCATCCACCTTACCCTGGTGGAATCCTTGTTTTACCCGTTAATACTGGCACTTATCGGATTAAGTACCATCATTACCGTGTATGTGGGAGGCAATCAAGTCATTGACGGAGCTATAGGTTATGGAGTTATCGCCGAGTTTATCCTTTATGTCAGCATGCTAACCTGGCCTGTGACATCGCTTGGTTGGGTGACTAGTATAGTGCAGCGAGCGGCCGCTTCGCAAACTCGGATAAATGAGTTTTTGGATGAGAAAAACGATATTCTAAGTACTGAAAATTATCAAAAAGATATCATCGGGGAAATTGAGGTTAAAAATCTGTCTTTTGTCTATCCGGATTCAGGCATCAGGGCCTTGGATAACGTTTCATTCGAGGTAAAGGAGGGGCAGTCGCTGGCAATTATTGGAACAACTGGATCAGGAAAATCTACAGTTGCCAATCTGCTCCTTCGGATGTATGATGCAACTTCCGGATCTATCTTGATCGACGGGAAAGATATCAGATCTTATAGCATTTCAGGACTTAGAAGTCAGGTAGGATATGTTCCACAGGATGTTTTTTTATTCAGTGATTCGATTTCAAATAACATAGGTTTTGGCTTGGAAGGGAAGTTGGATAAAGAGCAGATCGAAAACGCTGCCAAAGACGCAGACGTTTATGATAACATCATAGATTTTCCCAACGGGTTCGAAACCCGCCTCGGCGAGCGGGGTATTACGCTGTCCGGGGGACAAAAGCAGCGGGTAAGTATCGCAAGGGCGATCGCCAAAGAACCTAAGATTTTGGTGTTGGACGATTGCCTCTCGGCAGTGGATACGAAAACCGAAAATTCTATCCTGAACTCCCTGCACAAGATAATGAAAGGACGAACTTCCATAATCATCTCACACCGGGTTTCTTCTGCCAAGTTAGCAGATATGATCGTTGTGCTGGATGACGGCAGGCTTATCGAGAAAGGAACCCACGAGGTTTTGATGGAAAGGAAGGGAGTTTATGCGGAGTTGTACGAAAAACAAACGCATCAAAACGCAGACGCAGAGGATAGCTGATGAATATGTCGAACTGAGCAGGGAATTCAATATAGAAGAATGAATAAATAGAATCGTTGCTGACCAAAAAGGCCCATTCCTAGCTGCTGAATTTCCACAGCTAGGAATGGGCCTTTTTAAATTTAATATCTTGCATATGCTACTATCAGGTGGCCATTGCACCGTTGACCTGCAATACCTGTCCGGAAATATAGGTACTCATGTCCGAACCAAGAAATACACAGGCATCTGCAACCTCTTCAGGTTTTCCGCCTCGCTTCATCGGTATCCCATCCCTCCAGCCCTGAACCGTCTTCTCGTCCAGCACAGCCGTCATTTCAGTTTCGATAAATCCCGGAGCAATGGCATTGCATCGGATATTTCTGGAACCCAGCTCTAGGGCAACGGATTTGGTAAACCCGATAATTCCGGCTTTGGAAGCGGCATAATTGGCTTGACCTGCATTTCCTTTTACGCCTACTACAGATGTAATATTAATGATGGAACCCGATTTTGCCTTCATCATGGATCGGGTGACCGCTTTGACGGTGTTAAAGCAAGATTTCAAGTTGATGTTAATGACTTCGTCCCACTGTTCTTCACTCATGCGCATAAGAAGGTTGTCACGGGTGATTCCTGCATTGTTAACCAATATATCAATTTTCCCAAAGTCCCCAATAACTTGATTTATAAGTTCTTCCGCAGCTTTGAAATCAGAGGCATCTGAGCGAAATCCTTTTGCTTTGATGCCAAATTTCTTGAGTTCTCCCTCAAGCTCTTGGCCTTTTTCCACACTGGACAAAAAAGTAAATGCCACATCGGCACCTTCTTCGGCAAATCGCATGGCAATGGACCTGCCTATTCCTTTGGATGCTCCAGTGACTAGAGCCGTCTTTCCTGTAAGTAATCCCATATCAAAATTTTTGGTTGATTTTCTGACAAAAATAGGAATTTATTGTTAAACCCCCCCCATTTTCCCTATCCTTATAGGGTAAGCATTTTTAGGGCATATACCTCGTAGGGATGGGATAAATATTGTTTACTCTTGGTTTCTTTATCAAAACCAAATTTTTTTCTGAAAATTATTATCATAAATTTGCATAGCAAAAAAGAAATAAAAATATAACAATATGTCTTCAACTAAATTTGATGTTATCGTAGTGGGTAGTGGTCCGGGTGGATATGTAGCTGCCATACGTGCTTCTCAATTGGGTTTAAAAGTGGCCGTGGTAGAGGCGGAAGAGCTTGGCGGAATCTGTCTGAACTGGGGATGTATTCCCACTAAAGCCCTGATTAAGAGTGCTCAGGTATTTGAATATATAAACCATGCCGGAGATTACGGCATCAAAGTAGAAAATGCGGAGGTGAATTTTGCCGACATGATCGGTCGCAGCCGTGGGGTTGCGGACGGCATGAGCAAGGGTATACAGTTTTTGTTTAAGAAAAACAAAATCGAAAAACTTCTGGGCTGGGGAAAAGTACTTCCAGGTAAAAAAGTAGAAGTTGAAGACAAAGATGGAAATAAAAACACCTACAGTGCGGATCACGTGATCATCGCGACTGGGGGCAGGGCTAGGGAACTTCCGAACCTGAAAATTGACAATGAAAAAATCATCGGATACCGTAAGGCCATGACTTTGGATAAAAAGCCTGAAAAAATGATCGTGGTTGGTTCTGGTGCCATAGGGATAGAGTTTGCCTATGTGTATAGCTCCATAGGAGTCGATGTTACCGTGGTTGAATTCATGGATACGATCGTACCTAATGAAGATGTAGAGATATCCAAAACGCTCGAAAAAATTTATAAAAAGAAAGGTCTAAAGATCATGACCAGCACGGAGGTTACCAATGTGGATACATCTGGTAAAGGGTGTAAGGTCACTGTTAAATCCAAAGACGGGAAGGAAGAGCAAATAGAGGGTGATATTGTGCTTTCTGCAGTTGGAGTTGTTTCCAATGTGGAGAATTGCGGGCTGGAGGATGTAGGTATTTTGGTCGACAAGGGCAAAATTAAGGTAGATGAATTTTACAAGACCAATATGCCTGGCTATTATGCCATAGGTGACGTAGTCGCTGGGCCGGCGTTGGCGCATGTAGCTTCAGCTGAGGGCATTATTTGTGTTGAGAAAATCGCTGGGCAAGATCCGGAACCGTTAGATTATAACAATATACCAGGCTGTACCTATTGTGTGCCGGAAATTTCATCCGTTGGTTATACCGAAGAAAAAGCTAAGGAGGCCGGATATGAAATAAAAGTCGGCAAGTTTCCTTTCTCCGCTTCTGGAAAAGCTTCTGCAGCAGGTGCCAAAGACGGATTTGTTAAGTTGATTTTTGACGCCAAGTATGGAGAGCTTCTTGGTGCGCATATGATTGGATATAACGTAACTGAACTCATTGCGGAAATCGTGGCAATACGTAAACTTGAGACCACGGGCCACGAGATCATAAAAACCGTACATCCGCATCCTACCATGTCTGAAGCAATTATGGAAGCAGCCGCTGCGGCATACGGCGAGGTAATTCATTTGTAATATCAAAAAAGTTGAATAGATTTACAGGCACAAGTTTAATCACTTGTGCCTTTTTTACAAGCCAACTCTTTGGAAGAACAGGAAATCATAGCAGGATTAAAAGCCAGAGACCGCAAGACGGTGGAATATGTGTATGCGAAATACTCTAGGGCTTTGTTCGTAGTGATTTCCAGGATCATTACCGATAAGGACATCGCCGAAGAGGTTTTTCATGATGCGTTTATAAAGATTACCATGAAAATAGATTCCTACGACGAGAGTAAAGGTAGATTATATACCTGGATGTCAAATATTTGTAGGAATTCAGCCATAGATAAAACACGGTCTAAAGAATTTTCAGAGAAGCGTAAAACTAATACCATTGATGACTACGTATATGGATTGGAGAGTCAGTCAGGTACCGCCGATTTGGTGGATGGTATTGGTGTGAGGGAGCTGATGGGTACGCTGAGTGACGAACAGAAATTCATTGTCAACTGCATCTACTTCAAAGGCTACACCCATACCGAGGTTTCAGAAGAATACGACATCCCCTTGGGGACAGTTAAATCGAGGATTCGCGCTGCAATAAACGTTTTGAAAAAGAAAGTGGACAGAATTTAGTGGATATAAAAACCTACATATCGTCAGGTAAATTAGAGTTGTTTGTGCTCGGTGAGCTCTCGGAGAGGGAGCGTGAAGAGGTATTGACGATGGCCAAGCTCCATCCGGAGATACAGGATGAACTGGATCAGATAGAGGAGGCCATGTTCAATTTTGACAACCTGTCAGGCCCGGCTCCTTCTGATGAAGTCAAAAACAAGATTTTCGCTTCGCTGGAAGAAGATTTCGCTCCTCAAAATCAAGAAAGAAAAATCAGCCCAGTTCCTGTAGCTGAAAGTCAAACAATTATAGCCAAGTTGAACCCTTGGAAAACTTACACTGTGGCGGCCTCATTAGTAGCTTTTTTGGCTATTGGTGCAGCCATTTTCTATGCTAACAAATATACTACTGTAGAAAGTCAACTTACCGCATTAGTCCAGCAAAACACTCAACTAGCCGAAGATCTACAGACCAATCAGGTGAAAATGGAATCACTTGACATCCAAATGGACCAACTGTTGTCAGGGAATTTCGAGCGGGTATTTATGAAAGGGGAGGGACTTCCAACACAGGAAGATGCCCGCGTGGATGTTTTCTGGGATAGAAATAGCCAAGAAGTGTTGCTTTCAGTCAATATATTGGCCGCCTTGGATTCCGAGAGTGACTACCAACTTTGGGCTATAGGTGCTGATGGTCCGGTGGGTATTGGAATAGTCAACCCTGAAGATAAATTAACCTTACAAGCTATGCAGGACGCAGGTGATGCGGCAGCGTTTGCTATCACTATAGAACCCAAAGGGGGGAGTGTTAAGCCCAACTTGGAGAAATTGGTTGTCTTAGGAGAGGTCTAATAGCAATAAAACAAAATGCAATAGCGAACCCCTTCACTATTCGAAGGGGTTTTTATTTTGCCCAAAAATAGCCAACTTAGCTTTTTATTCAATACGTTATGGAACTACAGCTATCTACACCTGCTCTGCTTTTTTCAGCCATAACGCTGCTGATGCTGGCATATACAAACCGTTTTCTGGCCATGGCGAATTTAATTCGGGGCCTGCACAAGAAATATTTGGAAGCCCCGGATGAAGAGGTAATTATTGCCCAATTAAAAAATTTGCGCAAACGGGTCAACATGATAAAAAATATGCAGATTTACGGGGTATTAAGTTTTTTACTTTGTGTGGTATGCATGTTTTTACTTTATCAGGGCTTTACTACCGCTGCTAACCTCGTGTTTATGGCTAGCATGCTCAGCCTTTTGATATCCTTAACCATTTCTTTGGTGGAGATACAGATTTCAACGAAAGCCATCAACATCGAATTGGCAGACATGGAAGACGTGCTCAACCGGAAAGCAGAAACTGGCAAGCGTTTTGGATAGCGTTTAGCCATAGAGAATTTTAAATGAAACCAACAGCTACATGATAATAGATTTACGCAGCGATACGCTAACCCAACCCAGTCCTGCTATGAAGGCAGCGATGTTTGAGGCTCCCTTGGGAGACGATGTGTTCCAAGAAGATCCGACAGTAAGGAGGTTGGAAGATAAGATGGCTGTAATTTTTGGAAAGGAAGCCGGGCTTTTCTGTCCTTCCGGCACCATGGTCAACCAAATTGCGATTCGGCTGCATACCCGTCCGCAGACAGAGGTCATATGTCACAAGGAATCCCACATCTACCTCTACGAGGGTGGTGGGATCATGTCCAATTCTATGGCCTCGGTGAAATTATTGGATGGTGATTATGGTAAAATTTCAGCTGAATCCATTAATGACGCCATCAATCCCGATGACGACCATGCTCCGGAAACGGCGTTGGTTTCTCTGGAAAATACCATGAATAAGGGAGGAGGAAGCATTTATACCTTGGATGAAATCCGTCCTATCAGAAAATTATGCCGGGATAAGGGATTAAAGCTACACCTAGACGGTGCCCGGATTTTCAACGCACTGGTTGCAAGCGGGGAAGAAGCCGAACATTGGGGGGAGCAATTTGACACGCTTTCCATTTGTTTGAGCAAAGGACTCGGATGTCCTATTGGTTCGGTGCTGGTTGGAAGTAAGGAGGCCATAAAACGGGCACGTAAAATACGCAAGGCTATGGGCGGCGGAATGCGTCAGGCAGGTCTATTGGCAGCAGCTGGGATTTATGCCTTGGATTTTAACATCCGACGTTTAGCCGAGGATCACAGTCGAGCCTCTGTCATTGGAACGGAATTAGGGAGACATCCTTTGATAGAAAAAGTAGTTCCTGTCCAAACTAATATCGTGATTGCGAAACTAAAGGGCATAAAGCCCGAGGAGATGATCGCCAAGATGTCGGAATCCGGTATTAAAGCAGTAAAATTTGGCAAGGACCAAATTCGTTTAGTAACGCATTTGGATTTTACAGATAGTATGCTGGAGGCTTTTGTACAGCGAATCCATCGGATTAATTGAGCTAATTGGAATTACCTAGAATATGAATCAGATACCTCTGGCAGAACGCATGCGGCCATCCCGCCTTGAAGACTTGATCGGGCAGGAACACCTCTCGTCCCCGAAGTCATTCCTACACCGGGCGATTCGTGCAGGGAATGTGCCTTCGCTGATCCTTTGGGGCCCTCCGGGGGTGGGAAAGACTACCATTGCGAATATCATCGCCAATGAGGTAAAGGCACCTTTTTATACACTCAGTGCCGTCAGCTCTGGAGTGAAAGACATCCGTGAGGTAATCGAAAAAGCAAAATTCCAACTAGGCGTCGTATTATTTATCGACGAAATCCACCGCTTTAACAAATCACAGCAAGATGCGCTCTTAGGTGCGGTGGAAAAAGGCACGATCCGACTTATTGGGGCAACTACGGAAAACCCTTCTTTTGAGGTCAATGCAGCTCTACTTTCCCGCTGCCAAGTATTTACCCTCAATGCACTGGGAAGACAAGAACTTGAGGTCATGATCCATCAAGCGATGGAAAAGGACGATTACTTGAAGAAGAAATCTATTGAACTTGCTGAGACTGATGCCCTATTGCGGATATCGGGAGGTGATGGCAGGAAGCTGTTGAACTTGCTTGAGATCGTGGTGGATGGAATCAAAGAGGACCCTATCCGTATCACTAATGAAAAAGTGATGGAAATTGCCCAGCAGAAAGTGGCGCTATATGATAAGTCAGGAGAGCAGCATTATGATATTATTTCAGCTTTTATAAAGTCCATCCGTGGCTCTGACCCAAATGCTGCAGTCTACTGGCTGGCCAGAATGATAGAAGGAGGGGAAGATGTAAAGTTTATAGCCCGCAGACTACTTATTCTGGCATCTGAGGATATTGGTAATGCCAATCCGAATGCACTGCTGCTTGCCACCAATGCATTCGAAGCCGTAAAAGTAATCGGCTATCCGGAGGCCCGGATCATCCTTTCCCAATGTGTTACCTATCTGGCTTCATCTCCCAAATCAAACGCCAGCTATATGGCCATCAATCAGGCCCAAGCCTTGGTGAGGCAGGAAGGAGACCTTCCTGTACCGCTACATCTACGGAATGCTCCTACCAAACTAATGAAAGACCTTAATTACGGCAAGGAGTATAAGTATTCCCATGATTTTGAGAATAACTTTGTAAATCAGGAATATATGCCGGATAAGCTGAAAAATGCCAAATTGTATGATCCCGGTTTAAATCCAAGAGAAAACGAACTTCGCAAAAACCTGCAGAAATTGTGGGGGAAAAAGTACGGATATTAGTCCAGACCTTTGGGATTTCTAAAACCCCGAAGGTCTTAGTAACAATACCGGTTGAAATCAGAGCTTTGATGGTTTCTCAAACCCAGTTTACCTTAATAAAGCTGAACCGCAAAAAAAATAATTCCTACAGCTATTAATAATATATAAATATTGTTTTGAGACTAGAACAAAAAATAGCTATTTTTGTTCTGGATCCAAAACAATATGATTGAAGAACTGATCCAATATCAAAACAATTTACTTAGCCAACATTCCATGAGTTGGCTCAGATACCTGTACCCTAAGCTGGATTTAGGTGAAAAACTTCTGGGAATTAAAGGACTTCGAGGAGTAGGTAAAACAACCATACTTTTACAATATCTGGGTCAATCAGAACTTCCCGCAAATAAAAAACTATATGTCACTGCGGATCATCCATATTTTTATTCTAATGGACTTTTTGATTTGGCGCAGCAATTTTATTCCTATGGAGGGAAGCTATTAGTGATCGACGAGGTGCACAAATACAGCAATTGGTCAAGGGAGTTGAAGTTAATTTATGATGGGTTTCCAGACTTGAGGGTGCTTTTTACGAGCTCTTCGGCACTGGATCTTTACAGGGGGGAGTCAGATCTCAGCAGAAGGTTAATAAGCTTTCCCTTGGAGGGCTTATCTTTTAGGGAATATTTGTCTCTTATGACCGATCGGAATTTCAACACGTATACTTTTCAGGAGATTCTGGAGAATCATCAAGAAATTTCAACTTTTCTTAGACGTGATTTTCATCCTTTGCCCTATTTTCAAGCTTATTTGAAGTTTGGATACTTTCCTGCTATTAAGCACCTGAGTCCTGAAAGTATGAAGAACCGAATTTTTCAAACCATCAATACCGTCTTGGAGACCGATTTGGCTTTCTCAAAAGAATACACCCCTTCCAATATTGCCAAAATCAAGAAGTTATTGGGAGTTATCGCAGTTACAGTACCTTTTGAACCGAATATTTCGAAAATAGCTGAAAAACTTGGCATAGGGAGAAACACGGTATATGCCTTTTTAACGCATTTGCAGGATGCGAAAATCCTTAAGTTGATGAATAGGCCCAACAGAGGAATCAGCTACCTACAAAAGCCTGCAAAGATATACTTTGAAAATACCAATTTTGCCTTTTCGATGCAGGTAAATCCCAATAAGGGAACGATTAGGGAGACGTTTTTTATTAATCAGTTGGGAAATGCAGGTCAACAAGTCTATTTAAGTGAGAAAGGAGATTTCGGGGTAGCGGATACCTGGACTTTTGAAATTGGAGGGACATCAAAGGATGACAAACAGATCAAAAATGTAAAGAACAGCTATTTGGTAATCGATGATATTGAAATCGGCATTGGCAACCGAATTCCACTTTGGTTATTTGGCTTTTTGTATTGAGTAGCCATACCCCCACCAAAACTGCCCCACCCCTTCCCTGCCCTCCCGTAACCGCTACGCTATCACGGGATTTGCAACTTAAGGGGAGGGCGATCGATGACGTCAGAAATGCTAATTTATGTTTCGAAAATGGTCCTAAACAGGGGCTCAGTTACTGTTATTCACATCTCTTAATATCAATCAATATCAAGTTTCCACAAATATCCATTCCCAATATTTCGTCCGTAGACCATACCCAGAACCGCGAGGGTCTACGATACGCTCTGATTTCCGTTATATTTCCACCATATTTCAATCCTCCCAAATATCCACTAATATCTAGTATCCACAAATATCATTATTCATATTTCGGCGGTAGGCCATATATCCACTATATTTCCACCCTATTTCAATTCAATTAACCACCACTCCAATTCCAAAACTCATCGCATTATACTATCTTTAACTCCTGAAAACCAATGAATAACCCCCATGGAAAAGCATTTTGACAAAAACATCGTCAAAGAACCCGACTTTGCTTACGGCTCATATACCTATGCGGATTATCTTACTTGGGAGATAGATGAGATGGTAGAACTGATCCGTGGAAAGATATTTCGGCAGGCAGCCGCCCCCCGGGTGATCCATCAGCGGATATCCGGAAAAATTTTCAATAAGTTGTATAATTTTCTGGAGGGTAAATCCTGCGAAGTTTTCTCAGCACCTTTTGATGTGCGCCTTCCGGTCGCTTCAAAAAGAAATGAGGACATCGATACAGTCGTACAGCCGGATTTATGTGTTGTCTGCGATGCGGAGAAGGTGGACGAACGTGGCTGTCTGGGCGCCCCAGACTTAATCATAGAAATACTTTCTCCCGGGAATAACAAAAAAGATATAAAGTTAAAATACGAGGTGTATGAGGCTTCCGGAGTGAAGGAATACTGGGTCATCCATCCTGATGAGCGTACGTTACTTATTTATACTGTGGATGGGAGGAAATACCGATCCTCCCCGCTATTTACCTTTGGAGACCGGGTAAGTTCCCAGGCCGTGCCCGGATTTGAGTTGGATTTGGATGGTGTATTTGGAGCGTTATAGTCATTTTGAACTTATTATTGACTATTGCGAAAAAAGCAATATCTGCATACTTTTTATATTTAAACTTGGTTTGTTATTTTTAAACTATTAAATTAGTATTAAATTATTTATCTTCCTTTTTGAATAAGGGCATCGCTTCAATTGGTAAAAAAATAACATTCTTATTTACTATGAACGCTTGGACTATAAGCAAGATTTCGTTTTTTGGAGTAAAGGCAGTGATATTAACCCTCTGCTACCTTTGTTCGGCATGTGGAGGAGGGGATAACTCAGAATCAAAGGATACGAGCCGACAGGAATATTACCTGGAAAAAGTCGATTCGATCCGTGTAGACCGGGAAACGGATGTACGCATACTGGATTACCATCCTGAGAAAAAGCAGTTTTTGGCTGTTGATAAGATTTCCGAAGAGTTTTTGTTATTGGATAGCAAGGGCGGTATTCTTGAGGAAGTACTTTGAAGAGGCGAGGGGCCCAATGAGATTAACACAAATCTTCTCGCTGTTTCTTTTAACCAAGAGGAGGGAGGGTACTTTGTCCAAAGCTCTTTGGAGCAACTGTGGTTTGACGACGCATGGGAAGTAGAGGAACGGATAAAATTTGCCTCTTATTCAACGATTTACTTTTACTCCGGTCCCCAGAAGAGCGTTCCCTATTATCGACCTATTAATGATTCAAGTTTTTATTTTTTCATAAATTTTTTCTCAGGGGTACCAAACGGCGTTGGTGCGGAAATTGCGAGTTTGATAGAGCAGTATAACCACCATCGTAAGGAATTGGAATGGGTGCTGCCTTTTGACTTGGAGCAACTTCCAGTATTTGAAATAGATGAAAAAAATAAAGATAGAAAGCCCACAGCAATTTATTCCTTGAATAGGGAATTAGGCCGGTTGTACCTCACCTTTGAACGCTCCACGGAAATGGGGGTTTATGATATGACTAATGATTTTGCTCTTATAGAAAAATCAGGATTTAAGCATAAGAGTTTTTATCCATCGTATAATGCTAAAAATATCAGTCTAATTGATTTCGGCCAAGACATTTTCGGGTTACTTTATTATAAAGGTCTTTCGGAGGCAGCCACAGCATCACGAAAGGAATCCGATCCGGGGAACTTCCCTTTTATGGATGCCTCTCTATACCAATTTATTCTCATAAACGATGGCGTACAACAAAGTGAAGAAATTGCGTTTCCGGCTGGAAGCGACCCTAGGGCTGAGATTTTATCCCTCCCCAATAGCCGCCTATTGCTGCGCGACAAGTACACGGGAGACGTGGAGCCTGTTTTCCATACCTATTCCATCTATGAGCTAAAGGCACGATGACAATGAGTGGATGTGGTATTCGCTACTAAGGATTAACAAAGTTTATAAAAAATACCTCATGACTAAACTCAAAACTATTCTAACAATCTACCTGCTTCTCTTGAGTTGTTTTCCAATATTCTTTATATCCTGTGATTCAAATTCAAACCAGATTAAATCAGAAGATAGTGAGATAGAAACCTTGGATAATACAATTGATTTTGAAAAACTTGACAGCATAAAAATCAATTATCTTGGTAATCCCACTGTTCACGATTTGGATCCCAAATCCGGGACAGTTCTATTTATGGAACACAGGGAGACTTCAGAAGAAATTCATATAGCAGATTTTGAGGGAAATGTCAAGGCTTCATTTTCGAAAAGAGGTGATGTGCCAGATAGCTATGGAGCTTTAATGTCAACGTTGAGGATTCAAGATAACAATACATTTTTAGTATATGGTTACAATGGTTTTATGGTCTATGATTTTGAAGGGAATCTACAGTCACAAGTAAAGCTAGATGATTTTCAGATTCCTAGCAGTAGTTGGAAGAATATGGGTTTTGGAATGGAAAAGATGGGAAACCGATATGTGTACCTAAATCAAGGAAAGCCACCAGAAAATTCGCAAGAGTATAAAGAGTTTTCGTTATTGTCTTGGCTGGATCCCCAAAATGGCAAAAAGGAACCTTTTATTCAGTTTCCAGAAGGGAGTATATTTAGTAGTGGGAAGTTTTTTTTTATGCGTTCTTGGTTTCCAATTTATTGCCTAGAAGGAGATCGAATTTATTTGGTTTTTGGTGCGGAGCCAGTGATTTATGTTTATGAAAATCAACATCTGATTTCATCTATTCCAATACAGTTGCCATCATACAATTATTTTAAAGGAGCTGATAGTTCTTCAGATGCACGGTTATTTGGTATGTCCATGATCACGGGAATGATAGTAAACATTAAAAAAATTGATGAGTTTTTCTTAATTGCCTATTTTCCGGGATATAATAGGTTGGATATAGAAATCAATTTTGAGAATAAGTCTCCTGATGAATCAAAAGCATTTAGGGAACGAATGCTGAAGAAATACCCTAACCGCATTGCCATTCTGGATTCGGCTGGAAACCTAATCAATGATTTTGTCCCCGGTAAGCTAGAGCCAAGAAGTATGTTGGTCAGAAATGGCCAACTCTGGATGCGGGAAACCCCGGATGATGAAGTGGAGGAGGATTTTTTCCGGCTGTTTCGCCTGGGATTAAAAAAGGAAAATTAAATAAATTGTCATAGCCCAAAATCTGCTTGCGGATTTTGACCCACCCATTCATCAATGTCTAAGATTTTCATAAGCAATTGCTTTTTCGATTTAAAACTATTAAATTAGTGATTAATGAAAGAGCATTTATGCGATTTGGCGTTTGGGATTACAACCTAATCCTCCAACTAGAACATCGAAATACGTGAACAAACATTTCCATCGAAACGAACAAAGTAATACCTAACTGGATAATTATGGACGCTACATTAAGCAGCTTGAAGCCTGTTTCGGACAGCCCAATTTGTAAACTACCGATATCGGGTTACATCGACCATTCGAGGTGGTATTGTTTGCTGTTTATTTTGTTGGGATGGACGTTGGTCTCTTGCCAAAGGGGGAATAATGAGCAGCACACACAAATAATGGGTTATTCGGTTGATACAATCCTTATCGACGCAAAGGAGCGGATCTTGGATGTGGGGGGGTATATGGATAGATCCGACCTGGATGATGATGGAAGGTCTTTTTTTCTATACAATCATCATGATCATTCCGTTGACGAAATCAACCTCGATACCAAGGAGTTCGTCCGAGCCTTTCCTTTGGAAGCTGAAGGTCCCAATGGAGTGGGACAGTATGTCTTAGGATTGCAGTGTTTGAAGGACAATCTTATGTTTCTAAAATCAGTGCCATTTTCCTCAGTGATTGATAAAAGCGGAAGTGTAGTTCAAAAGATCAATTGGCTACCAGCAAAGGATTCAGAAGGAGACGCATTTGGTGAAGTACCTCCAAGAATGGAAGTAGTGGTAGACATCAAGGATTGGCGAGTGATGGGAACCAATCTTGACTTCTTAAAATCGACAGCTTTTCTCGGTGTTCTTTCAGTCGAGGAAAAATTGGTAAAAAATATCGATGTAGATACCGAAAATTCTTTTTCCAATTATTTCCTGAAAGCTGGCAATAATTTTCGTGATCCGTGGGTATATCTGAGGGCTGACGAGAACTATGTCTACTTAACCCACGAGTATTCCAACGAAATTTTTCTATTCCATCCTAATGGTGAGCTTGTGAAAGTAGTCCATTATGAACCGAAATTAACACCTGCCCGGGCAAAAGCACCGGAGGTTTTAACCGGCTCCCGGGATCAAATCCGACACCAAAGTCGGAAGCTTTTGGAGCAAGTGCGTTATGGATCACCGATATGGGACAAGGTAAAGAGGCGCTATTTCCGATTGTCCGCACAGCGGATTTTCGGTGACGGATCTGGATCTGATGATAACGCGGAGCTCATCAGGACTAGGGTGTTTTTGTCGGTTCTGGATGCGGAATTTAATCTAGTATCAGAGGTAGAACTTGAAGAGTTATTTAGCGAGTACTATAAGTATTTTGCCAAAGATGGAAAACTGTGGGTATGTCAGAATATCTTGGATGAACTTGGGTTTTTAGTGTTTGATTTTTAATTGGCTTTATCGACATCCGAAATTATGTATAGATTCGAGGTTTCTGATTCCTCCGGGAATAGGGTTGGTTGTTTTTTACATAACAGACTGGTTTGCAGATATATAATTTTTCGAGGAGGATAATTATGGATTCTGGAAAAGCGTTTAGAAGAAATGGAGCATTGACGATCCCGACGGCCAAGCCGCTGGCAATCTATTGGACTCAGACTTATTTATTTTAGATCTTTAGCTTCTATTTCTTTGATCACACCATTTTCGCTAATAACAATGGTTTTACCTAACTGCTTTTTTAGGGCTTTTTACTTTTCCGCTGAAAGCCTCATACCCTCAACAATGTCATTTCTCAATTTTGATATGTCAATATTTTTCATTCTAGATATTTTTTTAATTTGGACAATCTTTTCTGGTCATACACAATTTCAGATGCTCCTTTTACTAGTTCAAAAATGTAAGGTATTTGGATTATAATTCGGAGTGCAATATAGGTTTATGCAAAATGTTCGAGTTTTCTTAAAAGAGGGAATTCATAACTTTTGCCTGTAGTCTACCATGTTCCAAAATTTAACTAGATATATGAAATCTTTACCATTATTTGAATTGGAAGCAGAAGTGCCATCTTTAGATTCTACATCGTTTTGCCCATTAGCTCGCCAGAGTGCCGGTTAAAAATGGTTAAACATGTTACGCCTGTCTGCGATCAAACCTATAAAATACATATGTTTACTAAAGGTTGATTTGCTGTTAGCCAATTGGCTGACCTTTGTTCTTGAAATGTAAAGCGGTGACCGAATTATCCACAACTAAAAGTCAGAAAGCAAGAATCAATATTTAATTCCAACCAGACCTTATGTTCAAATACGCAGTTTTTTTCTTTTTACTTTGTGTGATTTTTTCCTGCGGAAAGCCACAAGATACCGCAAACGGTGAAGCAATCTCTTACCGTGTTGATTCCTTGGTAATTGATTCCAAAGAGCATATTTTTGACTTGCGGTATTCATTGCATGTCTCGGATTACTGTCAGGAAGATGGGTTTTTGTATAATTACAGCGCATTTGACCACAGCATTGAAATGATTGACCTGGATCGGTTGGAGTTAGTTGAAAAGTTCCCCTTACACAAGGAAGGTCCGGATGGCACAGGGTCATGGGTGTTCAATCTTACTAGTAAAGGTAATGGTAACCTTTTCCTGGCATCTGAGATTGGAGCAGCAATCTTCAATTTAGAAGGTAAATTCCTCAAGAAATTTGATTGGAAAAAAATTCCCCGGGCTGCTGGAGGAATTACTGATGTGGAATATATACAGCAGATAGTGGCAAATCCATTTTTTGAAAATTTGGCTTTTGCCTTAGTTGTTGATCAATTGACCAATAATACTAAAGAAACTAAACACAAGTGACGGCATAATTTCCTCCTACGAGATTGATCCGGAGGGGAATTATAAAAAATATACACTCGGAGATCTGGCAACCTCCTACAGATGGGATCCCAAAGTATTTATAGCCAGTCAACAGGACAAAATCATCGTTTCCCATGAGTATTCAAACGATTTTTATGTGTACTCTCCGGAAAGTGAAGACCTTCAACAGGTAATCTATTCCTCTATCCACACGCCAAGTACCGTGACAATAACTACAGAAGGAGACTTTGATAATTCTATTGATGAAAGGAGAAAAGCCCTTCAATCCTACCGCGAACAAGTAAGTTTTGGCCCCTTGGTTTGGGATCCGAAAAATAAAAGATATTATAGGCTTTCTTCCTCAAGTACCTTTGGTGAAGAAAAACAAGAGAGTAGATTACTTAATGAAACGGTCAATGTTGACGTATATCTCAGTTTGTTTGATCGAGAGTTCAATCTGATTAGTGAAATTCCCCTCCCCCAACTTAATAATCAGTCCTCCGCCAAATATTTTGTCAAAGACGGCATGCTGTGGATTTTTGAAAACAAGGATGATGAGATGGGGTTTGTTAGGTTGGGTTTTCAACAATTTTGAAGTTTCAAAAAAATGTAGCTATATTTTTTGTAACAAAAAATGATCGATAGGGTATAACTTTTATCTCTTATCCCCAATCTCTACAGTTTTTCTATACGCTCTTTGGTCAAACCTGTGTATTTTACAATCATTTCAACGGCATGGCCATCTTTCTTCATTTCTTTCGCTACATCAACCATACCCTCATCTTTACCCTCTTTTTTGGCAGTTTCAATGATACTGTAGTTATCTCGGTAGATTTTCAAACTTTCTTCGTATGCTTTCATATCTTCAACATTTAGTTTTGCTATCTCTGCTTCTGAGAATAATTTTTGGAATACCTTCTCCTGTAACTTAACAGGCCTATCCTGTAAACGATGGAGATTCTTCAATACATACATCCACTTATCAAATTGGCTTACTAATTCAGACTCTTCCTTTTTGAATCTAGGCATCTCCAGATAAATAAACATTAACTTTTCGTAAAAGATTTCACCAATTTCTTTGTCTATTAGTTGTACCTCTCTTATATATCGTTCTCGGTTACTTGGGTCAGGAAAGCTAAAGTTCAATACGCCAATGGTGTAAACCGCTTTCAGATAATAATCCCACTCTTTTCCTTTAGGTGCTTGACTTTGTATAGGAAAGGTAGCGTAGAAAATGCTTCTATCCTTAAAATTTTGCTGTCTGACATTCTGCAGCTCTATAATAAATTTTTCACCTTTCTCATTTTCACAATATAGATCAAAAATTGCTTTTCTATCGGTTTCAGTATTTCCTAAATTTTCGGTATTTAAATAGGTTAAGTCTTGAACTCGTTCTCTATCACCAAGTACGTGATTCAAAAAATCAATTAAAAGCTCTTTATTAAACTCTGTTGCGAACAGTTTTTTGAAACCAAAATCGGTAAAAGGATTGATGTATCTTTCCTTAATTTCCATATCACAAATATAGTCATTTTTAACTGTCCAATTTTCAGTATACAAAAGGCATAACACCTGATCTTACACAGATCCTTTTTATATATTACCTATACAATTAGCGCAGCGTTAACGTACCCCTTTAACGAAACTTCACCAGCAATTGTCAAATCGGTGTCACTAGCACACGTGCTAAATATATGAAATCTTTACGATTATTTGAATCGGACATTGTAGAGGTATTTCCGCATTTGGCATTACTAGTATTTAGGCATTCTATCTCAATGGAGTACCAGTTAAAAATGGTTAAACCTGTTGGGCCTGTCTTCGATTTCATTTATAAAATGAATATGTTTACTAAACGTTGATTTGCTGAAAGGAAGTTAGGCGGACATTTATCAGTGAAATGAAAAGCCGAAGACTAAACCTTCCATCAACTACATGTATCAATAAATAAGTATCGCTATTCAAATCCAACATGACCTTATGTTCAAATACGCGATTATCCCCTTTTTACTTATTTTGATGTTTTCCTGCGGAAAACCGCAAGATGCCGCAAACGTTGAATCAATCTCTTACATTGTCGATTCCGTCGCCGTAGACTCGAAAGGACATATTTTTGACTTACAGTATTCAATGCTCAAATCAGATTACAGCCAGGAAGATGGAGTTCTATATAATTACAATGGATATGAGCACAGCATTGAAATGATTGACTTGGATCGGCTTGAATTCGCCGGAAGGTTTCCCCTACAAGTGGAAGGCCCCGATGGCACAGGTTCTCGAGTTTACACCGTCAAAAGTATGGGCAACGAAAAACTCTTCTTGGCGGGACAGTTAGCCGGCGTTTTTACGCTAGCAGGTAAGTTAGTTAAGAAGTTTGAGTGGAATAACATATCCAGTAACCAAGGGGGGATTGCTGCTGAGGAGTTTATATATCAATATATGGCAATCCCTGGCTTTGATCACTTGGCATTTGCATTGGTCACAGACCATATCGCCAATAGAGCTTCACTTAAAATGCTAAACTCAAAAGATGAGGTGATTTCTACCTATGAAATTGATCCAAACCGCAATTACAAGACGTACACTCTCGGCGACCTTACAAATTTCAATAACTGGACTCCTACGGTATTTTTAAGCAGCGAACAAGATAAAATTATTGTTTCTCATGAATTTGCTAACGATTTTTATGTGTATTCTCCGGATCGTGATCATGTTGAAACAGTAGCTTATTCCTCCACCTATACACCAAGCAAAGTAACAATAACTACAGAAGGCGACTTTATTAATTCCACCGAGGATAGGATTGGAGCCGCTCAGTATTACCGCGAACAAGTGAGTTTTGGCCCCTTGGTTTGGGATCCGCAAAATAAAAGATACTACAGGCTTTCTTCTTCAAGTACCTTTGGGGAAGAAAAAAGAGGGGACAGAATTCTACACGAAACGACTAGTGTAGACGTATATCTCAGTGTGTTTGATCAAGAGTTCAACCTGATTGGTGAAATGCCCCTCCCCCAACTTAATAACCAATCCTCCGCTAAATATTTTGTCAAAGACGGGATGCTGTGGATTTTTGAAAACAGGGACGATGAAATGGGGTTTGTGCGGGTTATTTTTGAATAAAACATAACCTCAATTCCAAGCCGGGATTGTAAGGTAAACCCCAAAACGATCCGTATATTTAGGGTTCAATAAATTAAACTATCTATTTTACATGCATAAATGTAATATTCTTGACCGTAGGCGGCTAAAAAAACTAAAGCTGCTTGTGTTGGGATCCCTGATGGGATTCGGTGCCACCGCACAGACGGAGGTGCCTTTTGAGCGGCTGGATTTCTTTAAGAATCCCGGCAAAAGCTGGAGCATCGTAGGCGATGTGTCAACAAACCTTCAGGAAAAGGATGCGCTTACCTCATCCAAAGGCTCCGGCATTCTGGCAAACATACCTACCAAACGTCAAAAAGGGGAGGATCTTTATACCAATGACTCCTTTGGCGACATGGACTTTGAGGTGGAATACCTTATGGCCAAAGGGTCCAACTCCGGCATTTACTTGCAGGGAATGTACGAGATACAATTGCTTGACAGCTGGGGCAAACCCCTATCGAATTACGGCGATAATGGCGGAATCTACGAACGTTGGGACGATAGCAAGCCCGACGGCCAAAAGGGTTACCAAGGCTACGCTCCCCGACAAAATACAAGCAAAGCTCCCGGACTATGGCAACATCTAAAAGTGTCCTTTCAGGCGCCTAAGTTCGATGAATCCGGAAACAAAATCTCCAATGCCCGAATGCTTAGGGTGGAACTGAATGGCGTATTAATCCATGAGAATGTAGAACTGTTAGGCCCCACCCGGGGAGCTATGTTCGAAAAAGAAGTTGCCAAAGGGCCTATCAGAATACAGGGCGATCACGGTGCGGTAGCTTTTAGAAATTTGAAGATTACGACCTTTGACAGTCCGCAGCCGGAGTTATTTGATCTAGCTTATAAGCTCTATGAAGGTTCCTACACCGAATTGCCCGATTTGACAAACATGGAGCCTGCCTTAACTGGCAACTCTCCAGTACTTACCGGAAATATCCGTAGCAATTCCAAGCAATACCTACTCCGGTATACCGGAAAAATCCGAATTACCGAACCAGGTTTATATTCTCTGGGGCTTCAAGTTCCCGGCGGTGGAGGTATGATGAAGATCAATGGGAATGATGTCGTCGGCAGAACCCAGAATGGAGGCCGTGGCGAAGTGGAGCTTCCCGTTGGCGAACACGAGTTCGAATTGGTTTATGTCAAGGTTCAGGATTGGGTAAATCCGGCTTTGGGTCTGGCAATCTCCGGTCCCGGACTTCGGGAAGTTCAATACAGCCAAAGTGCATCAGCAGGCGGTCGGGGTGCTGATCCCATTCTAGTTGACCCAAGAGAGCGTCCCGTTCTGCGAAGCTTTATGGACATTCCAGGAGGAACCAGGGTAACTCATGCGATTTCTGTAGGTTCTCAGGAAGGGGTTCATTATACCTACGACCTGGATCATGGAAATATTGTCCAAGTGTGGAGAGGCGGATTTTTGGATGCAACCCCCATGTGGAATAGCCGTGGTAATGGTACTTCACGTCCTACAGGATCTGTTCAACATCTTGGAGGAGCGGCAATTGGCCTCGCTAAGTTAGCAACTGATGGGGCGGAATGGGCAAGCGATTCTACCGGAACTGGATTTAAACCAAAGGGATATAAGGTGTTAAGTAAACCCAATCACTTGGCCTACAAATACCAAATTCATGATGCAGCCGTGGAAGATGAAGTAGAAATCCTCTCGAACGGACGGGGAATAAAGCGAAAAATTCAAGTAAGCGGAGGTGGCAATGATTTATTTATCCGCCTAGCTCATGGAGATACCATTTCCGAAATGGATGGCGGATGGTATTTGATCGACGATAAGTCATTCTACTTACAGGTTGAGGGTGGGGCAAAACCCGTTTTGAGAAACGTCGGTGGAAAGGCCGAATTGATCATTCCGGCATCCTCACAAATCACCTATTCCCTGTTGTTTTAGTCTGAAAAGTAACGTATTGAACCAATGATAAATAAAATCAAATATATTTTATGCCTACTGCTGTCCCTCTGTATTGGCAGTACGGCTGTAATAGCACAGGAATCTCCCATGGAGGAAGATTTCTATAAAATCCTTCGGGTAAGCAGCCCGGAAGGTACCCTTTTGGAAGTAGGGGGCCTAGTTATGCTTCCCAATGGAAATCTGGGCATCTCTACCCGAAGGGGGGATGTGTTTATAGTAGAAAACCCAACAAGCCCACGGCCCTATTTCCGAAAGTTTGCGAGCGGCTTGCATGAGATCCTCGGATTGGTCTATAAAGACGGTGCATTTTACTGCGCCCAGCGGGGTGAACTGACCAAACTTATCGATTCAAATCAGGATGGGGTAGCGGATATTTACGAAACGATCCATGCATGGCCGGTTTCCGGGCATTACCACGAGTATAGCTTTGGACCGGTGATCGCACCAGACGGTGACTTTTTCGTTTCCGGCAATGTGGCCTTTGGCAATGAAGAATGGTGGAGAGGCGAAAGCCGCGTTCCCTACCGCGGATGGATTATGAAGATCAAGGAGGACGGAACCTTGCAGCCTTGGGCCACCGGGATGCGCTCTCCCGCCGGATTGGGAATCATCGATGGCGAACTTTGGTACACCGAAAACCAAGGAGACTATATAGGCTCGGGAGGAATGTGGCATATCAAAAAGGGTACTTTTACCGGCCACCCCGCAGGACTTCGTTGGACAGGACTTCCCAATTCCCCGCTTAGTCTGACTACGGAGCAATTTAATAGCGTGGTAGATCCACGCCAAGTACGCAATGATCAGGGAAGAATGATCAAACCTGAAAACGTAGTTGATGAAGAATTTCTTACCATGTATGAAGCGCAGAAGCAACTTCCGGATTTGAAGTTACCTGCAGTATGGTTTCCGTATGGTATACACGGGATTTCAACCTCGGAACCCATCAAGATCCCTGAGGGAAATTTGGGTCCATTTGGCGGTCAGATCCTTGTGGGTGATCAGGGGCAGAGCAAGATTATGCGGGTATTTTTGGAAGAGGTCAACGGAGAAATGCAGGGCATGGCCATTGATTTCAGAAGTGGATTCAGGTCTGGTGTGTTACGCATGGCATGGGCACCGGACGGATCCCTCTTTGTGGGAGAAACCAACCGGGGCTGGGGTTCTGCGGGAGAAGCTAATGAAGGATTAGAAAGAGTCGCCTGGACTGGTGAAGTGCCGTTTGAGATACGCACTATAAAGGCAATGCCTGACGGTTTCGAAATTGAGTTTACCAAGCCTGCGGACAAAAAGTCGGTAGAGGATATTGCATCCTATTCCGTTTCTTCCTTTATCTACAAATACCACCCGGTATATGGGAGCCCTCCAGTTGATAACGAAGAAGCAGTCATAAAAGGCGTAAAGGTTTCGGAAGACGGCACCAAAGCACGGATCATTGTGGACGGATTAAAGCAGTATTACATCCACCACCTGTTCTTGGAGGGAGTTCGGGAAAGGGATACTTTCTACTCCTTGGTACATCCCTCAGCCTATTATACGCTAAACAACATTCCTTCTGGTGCCTCGATAGCGATGACTGAGGTAAGTACCTTTGACTCAAGGGTGAAAAAGGAAGAGCCCAAAGCCACTGCGGCAAAACCGGCCACTACGGTAAAGACACCTCCCGCAGCGACACCCAAGCCTGCTCAGGAAGAGGAGATAACTTTGGAAATCGTACAGCCATTATTGGCTAAAAACACTTGTATAGCTTGCCACCAAAAGGACACCAAGCAGGTAGGTCCCGCCTATGTGGATGTGGCAAAGCGAAATTACACCCCCGAGCAAATTGTGGAGTTGATTCATACCCCGAGGCCTGAGAACTGGCCCGAGTATGCAACCCCCATGCCTCCCATGCCGCATGTGCCGCGGGAGGAAGCATTGAAAATTGCGAAATGGATCGTTTCGTTGAATAAATAAATAATAAAAAGGCAGGTTGATTTCAACCTGCCTTTTTTAATTGTAAAGGTTAGAAATTGAAATATAGCCTTTCGGCTGAAATATGGTAGAAATAAAAGTGTAGCGTAGATTCTGGAAAGCGTAGCGGATACGGGGTATGATAGTAATACGAAGGTTCGAGAAATGGCGATATATCGCCTTCGGCTGGAATAATAATTTTGAAATTTTATAACCACATCTCAGAATTAATGACCTCATTCGGGGTCAGGTGTGGGGAGAAGAGATTCATTCAGAACTTCCAGGTTTTCGCAGCGGTGATGTTTCCTGCTTCTCGTACATGTTGTGAATTAGCAAAATCAGATAGCCGAATAACCCCTTAAAAGGGAAACAGCAGGTTGGGTATGGTACTGATCTTTCTTAAAAAACCTCATCAGAAAATCAAGATCCTCGACTATGCTCTTTCCGTCTTCCTCCTGAAAAAATTTAAGATCATGTTTACAGTGCTCCATTGAATACAACGCAAGTTCTTTGGATACACTCGGAGAGGTGAGTAAAGTCATAATACTCTGTCTTCGCTTTCTTCCTCATCAAAGGATGGGTTCGATGGAAGGGGAAATGCGTCCGTAATTCCCCAACCCATTTCCAATCCACTTTTTGGATTAAAAAACACCAAACCGAATTCCTCTATATCAGTAAACACCGCATTTTGACCAATTTTGTTTTTCTCAACACCTGCCTTTTCCGCCCTACTGTTGGATTCCTCAGATTGTTCGTGGCTGAACAGAGCAGGATATCAGGTCTATGTGGGAACTTTGGGAGACAAGGAAGTGGATTTTGTTGCCAGCAAATGAGACCGCCTCATTTATGTGCAATGCGCATAACTTTTGATAGACGAGCCGACCATTCGGCGTGAATATGCACCCTTAGAAGCCATACCGGACAATTACGAAAAAATGGTAATCTCACTTGATGACCTCCCTTTACCTTCCAACCAAGGCATCAGACATTTCCAAGCATGGAACCTTTCCGGTGTTTTTTAATAAAATACTACGGAAATTCTGTTGGGAGCAATATTCAAACCCACAGTTTGCCCGCCCCCTATAATATCATGATTAACCCATACTCTCCACTTCGATCTAAACTCATTTACACTAAACTGTCTGCCGTGAAAAATCAATATTTCCACCATATTTCACACAGTATTCCAGTCTTCCGGCTGGCAGGTTTCCACCATATTTCAACTAATATCCAATATCATTTACCATTAATCAATATATCAATACGCAACCACCTTCAACCCAATTATCGATCCTATCAAAGTCGAAATAAAAAACAGCCTTAAAAAGGTTGCAGGCTCCTTGAAAATAAAAATTCCTACCAACACCGTCCCGACAGCACCGATACCTGTCCATACCGCATAGGCAGTACCAATGGGCAGCGTTTGGGTGGCTTTAATTAGCAAGCCCATACTGAGGCTGAGGGTTACCAGAAAGGCAACGTACCAGAAATACATCTCGCTTCCCGTGCTAAATTTTGCTTTTCCGAGACAGAAAGCGAAGGCCACCTCAAATAGGCCGGCGACAACCAAAATGATCCAGTTCATGTTTTTTTGTTATTTGAAGGCAAAGATATTGCCTTTTTTCTTCGGAACGGAAATCCGGTTTTTTAAATTTTGCCTAGGAGATAGTCTGCCTCCTTAGCAGTATTATTTTTTCCAGAATAATTTCCTATACCCCTGAACGACGACCAGTGGAATCAGCCCACAACTAATCGATACTCCCCACACTTCAGGTGGAAGTATCTCCAGTCCAAGCACCAGCCGTAATTGGGGTACCAAATACACCACGACGACTAATACGGTGCAAATAAGCAGTGCAAGCCATATGTATTTGTTTTTGGTAATCTCATTTACAAGCAAATGTGCCCTCGGAGAGGCCATATTGAAAACATGGAAGAGTTGTGCAAAGGCAAGGGTGATAAAGGCCACATTGTTTAAAATCTGAGAATCAGTACTCAAGGCATATTTAGTGTATATTATGGCGATAATTACCGCCATGGTCATGGAGGCGGCATAAAGGGAAATCGTGATCCAGCCTTTGTTGGTTATGATAAGCCGGTTGGGATCTCTGGGGGGCCTTTCCATAACGGCTTTGTCTCCTTTGCCCAAGCCCAATGCCAATGCGGGAAATACATCCGTTACCATGTTTAAAAACAGGATCTGCAGGGGTAGTAAGGTTGATGCCGGGGCAATAAACCCCAATCCGGTTACAATAAAGATTTCACTTAAGTTGCAGGAAACCAAGTAAACGACAAATTTTTGAATATTTTGAAATATTGCTCTTCCATGGGATACGGCCCGTGCAATGGATACAAAGGAATCATCTTTCAAAACAATGCTGGCAGTTTCCTTTGCCACCTGCGTGCCGCGTATACCCATGGCAATGCCGATATCAGATTTTTTTAGCGCAGGCGCATCGTTTACCCCATCCCCGGTCATGGCTACGATGTTGCCCGCCTGTTGATAAATAGACACCACATCCAACTTTTGTTTGGGTGTAGTCCTCGCAAAAATGGCAGTATTCAGGATTTTTTCTGTCCATTCCGGGGAGATAGATTCCATTTCCGGTATATCAAGTCCGGTTATGGTGTCTTTTTCCCCGGCATCAACCAATCCTACTTTTTTGGCAATTGAAAGCGCCGTCAAAGGGTGGTCGCCTGTTATCATCACAATTTTGATCCCTGCCTTTCTGCACAGCTGAATAGCTTCTTTTATGTCCAGCCGGGGGGGGTCAATGAAGGCGATCATGGCCACATAAATAAGTTCGTTCAGGTAATCATCCCTATTTATAGTATCATCCTCTCTGTAGGCAAATGCCAATACCCGCAACCCATCTGCTGCCATTTTTTCAGATCCTGCCAGGATGTTTTTTCTTTCTTTATCATCCAGCTCCTGTATGGCAGTTCCGACCTGCAGTTTGGTGCATTTTGCCAACAAATGCTCTACGGAGCCTTTTGCCGCCACAAAATTCCCATCGGGGCCTTGATGTATAGTAGCCATAACTTTAGTCTCTGAACTAAAAGGTACTTCCCCAACTCGCTCAAATGATTCATTTAATTTATCAAAAGGTTCCCCTGCTGCATTCGCAAGATTGGCTAAGGCAATTTCTATTGGGTCTCCCATGAGAGCTGCTTTTTGATCCCCATGTAGGTGAGCAGCATTGTTGCATAAGGCCCCGATAAGGATCAATTTTTGAAAGGCGTTCTCGCTTTTTTCAATGGGTGCTTCATCAAAATGAAGCTTATTGTTTTGAATGGTTACGCTGACCGTTTCCCCGGGAAAAGAAAAAGTATCTACATGAATTTTGTTTTCCGTTAAGGTGCCTGTTTTATCGGTAAGTATCACGTTGGTACTTCCCAATGTTTCTACAGCGGATAGTCTTTTTACAATAGCATTTCTTTTGGCCATTAACAGCATCCCATGAGCCAACGCTACAGTAGATACGATAGGTAACCCCTCAGGGAAGGCTGCTACGGCCAAGGCGATAGATGTCTCCAAAATCAACAGCGGATTTTTGCCCTGAATCAAACCCGTGATGGCAAAAACGGCTGTCATACCTAATGTAAACCAAATCAGTTTTTTACTTAATATGGTTATCTTCTTATCGAGCGGCGTCTCTTTGTCTTCAGCACTTTCTACCAACGATGTGATCGTCCCTAACTGAGTATGTTTAGAGATCGCTACGACAATGGCTTTTCCGTTTCCATTAGTAACCGAAGTGCCTTTAAACACCATGTTGAATTGGTCCCCAAGGGAGGTTGCTTTCGCAAGTTTGCCGAGTTTCTTTTCCGTCGGGAGTGATTCCCCGGTAAGGGAGGACTCATCGCACTGCAATTGATTGGTGGATAGCAGGTAAGCGTCAGCGGGAACCATATCGCCGGCCTCCAACGCTATCAGGTCTCCGGGAACCAGCTTTTCGGAAGGCACCTCCTGAATATTCCCATCACGGAATACCTTAGAGTGCGTTACGTCCATTTCCTTAAGCGCCTTCATGGAGTTGCGCGCTTGAAACTCCATCAAAAAACCGATAACCGCATTTATTAGAATCACTGCCGCTATGGCTGCTGCTTCAATATAATCTTGAAAAAAGAAGGTTACCGCAACGGCAAAAAATAATATATAAACAATTGGACTTTTGAACTGCAAAAGCAACATTAGTAAGAGACTTTTCTGCTTTTGAGCTTGGTAACTATTTAGACCAAAATCCTTGCTGCGTTGTTCCGTTTCCCGTTGGCTAAGCCCCGCATCAGCATCAGTACCAAATGCATCTAGGATTTTTTCTACGGATAAGGCATGTGGATCGGATAGTGGATAATTGATGTTCATTAGCGCCTATTTGAATACACAAAATAGGGCTTAATTTTGATTATTTTCTACTCTCGGCGGTAAGATTTTTTGTTACCGTCTCCAGCCACTTTTCCGCCAAGTCCGGCCAGGTTTCCGCTGCGATATTTCCAGGTCTAAGGCCATAACCATGTCCCCCTTCGGGAAGTAGATGCAACTCCACCGGAATTTTGTGATCTCTGAGTGCCCCCGCCATCACCAGGCCGCTATTGCCATAAGTATCGTCCGCAGTGCCAAATATAAATAGGGGAGGAGTGTCTTCACTAATGGAAAGTTCTGGAGTCAAGGTTCTGTTTTCCCCGTTGTCTAGGTAGGCCGGATAGATCAACAACCCAAAATCCGGGCGACTAGAAGCTTGGTCTATTTGGTCTGATTTGGGATAGGTATCTTCGTTAAATCTGGTCGCTGCCCTGGCACTCAAGCTTCCTCCGGCTGAGAAGCCCAACACACCGAGTTTTTCTACACCCCATATTGATGCGTTGGTCCTTACCAGACGTATGGACCGCTGTATGTCGTAAAGTGCCTCCGCCTGTTTTTGGGGAACCCGGTATTGCAGGACAAAGGCGGTATACCCCAAGTTGTTGAGCCATTCGGCAATCTCATACCCTTCTTTGTCAATCGCAAGGATATTATAGCCTCCTCCCGGGCAGACAATAACTGCTGTATTGTTGCTCAAAGCTGTCTGTGGCTTAAAAACGACTAGGGCTGGATTCGTCACATCGGTAAGCCGGGTGACATTGCCGCTAGTATTATCCGTCTGAACCGGATTTGACTTTGGAAGCGACTCACCGGGGACTTTTCCGGTCCAGAGGTATAGGGTATCTCTGGTTTGGGCAAGAGCCATAGTAGTAAAAGAAAATAGCAGTATGAATATCAGTTGTAATTTCATCATCCGTCATAATATCGCCGATAAGATATCTATTCCGGCTTGACAAATATGCAATTTTCCGAATATAAATAGTGGATTTTTCGGCTAGTCAACGAAAAAAAATCAACATATGGAATTGAAAGTGAACTTACCTAATTGCTTGTCGCAAATCATATTTAAAATTGAACTGAATTAGATTACCCTGGAACTCGGGAATTTCCAATTTTGGAAGCATTTCTACCACCCTTCTTCCCTCCGCTAGAAGGCTTTCATGGCGATAGGACTTTGTTTTTCTGAGTTTTTTTCCTTCCTCATTTAAGTATGCAATAATTACGACTTCATCAAATTCCAAAAATTCCTCTTTAGGCTTTACATCAAGGACTTCCTGGATGCTGCCATCAGGGTTGACCCTAGCATAAATCCTCACAGTTCCTATTAGATGAGCGGATCTTGCTTCTAGTGGATATTTTAAGTTTTTTTGAAAATGCTTACTTATCTCTTCAATGGAATTTACAGGCTGGGAAGGGTTTTCCTGCAAGCCAGTAGATAGCTGGGTTAGTTGCTCACCATTAGAGACGTTATCACTTATTTGTGCTGGTTTTTGTGTGGAAAGACATGCGATAAGAAGTGCAAATACGGGTATAATGGCCAATCTGGTCAGCAAAGAAAACTGGTTTTTATTATTTGAGTTCATCATGACAATTCTTTTTTTTAGGTTACTTGAATTAAGAGCTGTGTATAACGTGGAGTCAATACTGTTAAGGGACATCCCCAACATGGTCAACTGGTATTTTTTTTTGTCCGAGGCCTGAATGACCACATCATCAGCACGGAATTCAAGGTTATTTCTTATGGCCTCGACATGTAACCAAGCAAATGGATTGAACCATTGAAATGCCAAAAATAGTTCGGCAAGGAGAATGTCGAAAAAATGCCGCTCACGGGAATGCACCGCCTCATGATTTAAAACCATTTCCATTGACGGATTGTCGAGTAGGTTTTTGCCAATGATGATTTTGTCAAGGAATGTGAACGCCCGGTTATTTTCCTCAGATACCAAAACTTGCATGTCACCGATAAACTGTTCGGTACAACTTTTCCGTATTCCCACTGCGGCTATATATCCATAGATCAACTCGACTAGTAAAAAGAATACACCACAACCATAGAGGCATAATAGAATGGTCGTAATTCCAATGGATGAATCTAGTTCTATTCCTGTGGTTGCCGATACAATTACATCAGCATCGAGGTCTCCAGTAAGAAAATTAGTTGCCTTGCTTAGTTGGGAGGTTGTAGAGAAAGTGATCAGCGGAATGATAAAGGCAGCCAAAAATGATCCCGCCAGGTAGATGCGGTTAAAAACAAATTGCTTTCTCGTCCGAAACAACCAATAATAGGTGCCATAGAAAACTGCCGTGGCAATGGACACCTTGATGAGGTAATATGGCAACTGTTCCATGATCATTTGGAATTTATAAGTTTCAGAATCTCTTCGACTTCTTTTTTATCTAGTTTCTCGTCCTCGATAAAGGAAGCGACCGCTTTGGAAAAGGAGTTGTCAAAGTAATCATTGATGATTTCCTTTATAAAGTCTTTTCTGTAATCCTCTTTGGAAAGCAGCGGGAAATATTCATACGTGTTTCCATATTGTTTGAATCCAACAATCCCTTTTTCCTGCAGGATCCTCACCAACGATGATACGGTATTGTAGGGAGGTTTTGGGTCAGGAAATACGGCTATAATGTCCTTTACAAAGCCTTTTTCAAGCTTCCAGAGAATTTGCATTACCTCTTCTTCCTTTTTTGTAAGTTTTTCCATTTTCACGATTTCTTAGACAATCAAATATACAACGTATAAATCAGTTTACCAACTGATTTATCAGGTGATTTAATTAAAATTTTAGTATTGATTTTTAATGGTCAGTCCATTTTTTTCATTAAAGTAGTTGTTATCCAAGAGGTTTTGGGAAAAAAAATTGACTTCCTTTTAAAGTGTCACCAGATTATAATCGATTGAATTAGGCACTTCCTCAATAATCGAAATCGATGTACTATACTCTATAAATATGCATCGATTTTGCAAAGAGAAAACGCGCCGCCGTCGGTCATTTGCTCAATTCCATTTCTACCCAAAAAGACCACGAAGGACACAAAGAAGGCACAAAGAGCACAAAGTTTATTTTAGAAAATTCTCCGTATCTCGTATGTGGTTTTAATTTTTACCGCAGAGGTCGCTAAGGGTATCAAAAATCTCTATGTGAACTATGTGGTTAAAAAAAGACCACATAGAGCACAGAGTTTTTTTAGAAAATAAGTATCCAAAAAATCTTTCGAATGAAATTAACCGGAGTTTTTCAGGCTTTAAAAAGAATTGACCTGTAATTCAATCTCATTCTTCCCAGGTGAAAGGCGGATAGAACCAAACTGGGTGTTGACTTTTTCTCCGTTTAAGGAGACAGCATCGTTTGGACCGAATGTCAGAAACAGTTCTGCAGAAACATTGGCGGGTAATTCAAATTCATAGCGCTGTAGGCGGTTATTTACCTTCTTGTACGTTGCATGAACTTTTCCTGTGATAAAAGGAACTGTAATTGCCGTTTCTGTCAGCGTGCTCAATTGCGGTTTGATTTGCAGCAACCCCGCTCCGGGTATTTTTGGGACAATTCCCCACATTTTCCGGGCTACGATATTCCCCGGCACGGCACCCCATGCATGATTCCAGTCGGAATTGGGTTTGTATTTCATATCCCAAGCTTCCAAGGTCATAGTGGATCCGATGGCGATCATATTCCACCAGCTTCGGTCATGTGTAGCCGTCATTAGCTCCAAGCCATAATCCGCTTCTCCTGCATTGTATAGGCCGTCCATCAGAAACTGCGATCCATACACACTGCAGGCCATGCCCCTTGATTTAATGAATTCCACGACTGCGGGAATATTTTCTTCCGGCACCAAATTGAAAGCAAGCGGCATCATGTTGGCGTGCAGGGAGGAATGTCCGGCACCCTCTCCGTCTAGATAAATCCCTTTTTCAGGATCCATTAGTTTTTCAGCGATTGCCTTTTTCACTTTTATCGCCATTAGTTCATATTCCAAGGCCTCATCTGATTTCCCCAGAAGAGCAGCAAATTCCCCCATGATTTCCAAGTTACGGTAGTAAAGTGCGTTGATCACGGTATTGATGGGTGTAAATACAAAACCATCCCGCTCCCCCTCGGCGGTAGCCAGTTTCCATCCGGTGTCTTTTTGCGCAGGAGGCCAATCTACTATATCGGTTAGTTTGACCGACGGGTCTTTGAAACCTAATTTTTTCATAAACTCAGGTGTGGCTTTGGCCGAACTGATTAGCCCGTCCTCCCGGGCCAATTCCACCAGGGTTTTATGTTTGAGATCATCGTAATATTTTTCGATCAATTCCGTATTGCCTGTATACAGGTAATCCTCATAAAACATCAGTGCCACATGAAGCTGCCACTCGGTCGGCCAGGTAGGGTATTCCATAAAATACTCAATGCTCCTTCGTGCGATTGGGTATTCCCAGTCTACGGCATAGTGACTAAGTTGATTGATATACGCATCGCCTTCATAGGGAATACGTTCCCGGTCCCCATCCACATAGATGCCTGTAAAGGAGGTGGCTTTCATGGTATACTTGCAAATATCCCACACCTGATTTAGGATGGTATCGGAGCTGCTGAAATGGCTTTGATCTGCTTCAAAATAACCGAAAAATGCCTGCTGTGAGACTATTTCCGGTTGCTTTTTAGCCTCTATTTCCGCATAGCGGAAAGGCAGCAATACCGGAAATGAATCAGGCAAAGCTACTGCCGCGGGTCCGGTGTTCCGTTTATCTGCGGGCAACTGCAACACATAGTGATCCTTTTCCGGGCTGACTGCTACTTCTATTTCCTGAAAGCGGATATGTCCTTCGGGGAAGCGGTTTATCCTGCCTTCTTCTAGTTGTTCTCCCAGCCTTATGGTCATTTTTTCAGCTTGATCAGCCTGGTAGGTAAGTGCTAAATTCGCAAATGCGGCTTTGCCAAAATCTGCGATCCAAGTATTTTCAGCTACTTTTTCAAGGGTTTGAGAGAAGATGTTTTCCTGCTGGAAATGGTTGGCTGTGGTTAAGTATCCATCCGTGTCGCCTATCTTAAAAGCTTGATTTTCGGCGTAGCGGCCTGTCCGGTTGTCACCATCCCAGATCCTTACCTTCCAGAAATAGGTCTTGTATTTTTCCAAATCCGAGCCTTTATAGGTTATGTTGACCGAATTGGATCCCTGAACCTTGCCGCTATCCCATACATCTCCCAGGTTTTGGTCACTCTTCTCCTGAGAACTGCTAACCAAAACCTGATAGGCTGACTGAAACTCCAAACCACCGGGCACCTGCCAGCCAAATTCGGGTTTGGAGTTTTTGATGGTCAACCCAGAAGGGTTTCGGATCATTTCCACATGCATGTTAGTAGGAGCTGCCGTACTTTCATCGGCCAATTCAGCCGTGAGTGTATTCAGCTTTTTGCGGAACTTTTTCAATCGGGCAGCGTGGGTAGGATCATTTACCAAATTGTTGATTTCCTTGGGATCATCGGTAAGGTGGTACATTTCTTCCACTGACTTGTCATTTACATAGCGGAAATATTTCCATTCAGCGGTTCGCAGCCCCTCACTGGGAGGGATGTTTTCGAAATCCCACAAATGTTCAATCAGGACGGTATCCCGATTAAGTTTCTCTCCCTTTATCACGGGTACTAGGCTCTTTCCTTGGTAAGATTCCGGGATCTTGATAGCAGCCAAGTCCAAAATGGTGGCAGGGACATCCACGTTTGCCGCTATTTCCTCAGAAGTTATGGGTTGATTCACACGGGGATCATAGACGATTAAAGGCACACGGATGGAATTGTCGTAAAGCAACCATTTGCCCGCCAGTTGCCGCTCACCCGTAAAATACCCATTGTCTCCCATTAAAATAATAACGGTATTCTTGTCCATGCCTTTCGCTTTGAGTTGCTGCCTGATTTTAGCAATCTCCAAGTCTATACCTGAGATCATCCGGTAATACCCTTTTATGCTGTGTTGGTACTTCTCCGGCGTATCATAGCGCCATGTCCAGCGGAGTCGGTTAAATCCCGACTTCACAAACTCCGGCTGGGCCTCAAAGTATTTGTCCTCCGCAAGGTCCGGACCGGGGACCGTCACACCCTGCAGTAATGGGTCTACTTCCTTTTGCCAATAATATTGCAATTCGGCCGGGTCGTGTGCGTGGGGGGCGCTGAAGGACAGAGAAAGACAAAAGGGCTCATCTGATTTTGCTTTGTCGATAAACTCCAACGCCTGATGCCCGGTATAACGGGTCAAATGTACTGTGTCGCCGTCTATGGTTTTATAAAAATATCCGCGATGGTCTTTAAACTGGCCATTTCGGTCATAGGAGTCGTATTCATCAAATTGTCCGGCCAAATCCTTGTGGTTTACGCCAAATTTCCCATAAAACCCTACGCGGTAGCCGGCTTCTTTCAAAAGTTTGGGGTAGGCGGCATCCATGTACTCATTTCTAATAGGCCCTGTCTGAAAGGTATAGGCATGGGTTCGCTCATAGAGACCCGTGAAAATGGTGGCCCGACTGGCTGCGCAGATGGGGGTGGTAACAAGCGCATTTTTGAAATAGGCACCTTCCCTCGCCAAGCGATCCATTTCAGGCGTATGGATCAGGTCGTTCCCCGCATGTCCCAATGCATCCCAGCGTTGGTCATCGGTTAGGATAAAGATTATATTGGGTTTTTCGTTCGGTTTGTTGGTTGATTGGGCGTGGCTATAAAACTGGGTTAAAGCCAGCAGCACCAAAAGAGTATTAATTATTTTAAGCATGAATTGGTTATTTTTTATGGGTAGTTTTTTTGGCTCTACAGTCCATTATCTTTTCTGTCGACTAAAATACCAATTATTCTGTCAAGGCTCTAATAGAAGATGGATATTTTTGTTGTCGATTTAGAATCTGATCATTCTACTATGAAATGGTTAATGGGTGGATAGGTTAATGGATCAATTCGGTTTATGTCAGTAGGGTTGCAGTCCCTTTTTATCTGAAGTTCGGCATTTCAAATGCCGAAACAGCGGAAAATCCAACGAGTTGGTTTCACAGTGAAACTAACGGAAACCCTTCTGTAAAAAAATAGCAAATAAAACGTGTATTTATCAGATAGCTACCTATTTTTGGAATTCTCCAAAAAGCGACCACATGGAAAGCCAGTCACCCAAACCATCTTTGGTGGATAGATTTTTAAATACCATTGAAAGGGTGGGGAACAAACTTCCCGATCCTGCCATGCTGTTTCTTATTTTAATGTTGATTACTTGGGTGCTTTCGGCCATTTTAGCACCGATAGATTTCGGCGAGCTGGATCCCCGAACCGGGGACAAACTCTATGTTCAAAATTTGCTCACGGGAACACAATTGGCAGCTTTCTTGGCCAATATGATTCAGGTTTTTATTAATTTCCCTCCTCTGGGGGTGGTTCTATTGGCCATGTTGGGGGTTGGAGTAGCCGAACACTCTGGATATATCAATGCAGGACTCAAATACCTGTTGGGATTTACACCGCAATCACTACTTACTCCCATTTTAACATTGGTAGCAATCGTCAGCCATACCGCCGCTGATGCGGGTTACGTGTTGGTGATTCCTTTGGGAGGAGTAATATTTTATGCTGCCGGCAGACATCCGTTGGCTGGAATTGCCGCTACCTTTGCGGGAGTATCCGGTGGTTTTAGTGCCAACTTTATCCCTTCCGCCATTGATCCATTACTGCAAAGCTTTACCCAATCTGCCGCTCAGATTATAGATCCTACTATTGAATTAAACCCGCTGAACAACATCTTTTTTACGGGACTGTCAAGCATACTTGTAATCGGGGTTGTATGGTACCTCACAGACAAAGTCGTAGAGCCTCGCCTAAAAAGGACCCTCCCCTTGGACGATACCATAGAAGATGCTCCCAAAATGGATGTCCTAAGTGAAGGGGAGAAAAAAAGCTTTTGGATAGCCAGCTTTATGATGGTCATATCGCTGGTGTTGCTTTTTTTCTGGGCATATCCTCAAGCGTCCTCCCTAAGGGATGCGGACGGGAACCTGACCTCTTTTGCCGCTCCGCTGATGAAATCAATCGTACCGCTGATATTTCTGATATTCTGGCTACCGGGAGTAATTTTTGGATTTGTGTCCGGAAAATATAATGCATTGAAAGATGTGGTAACCGGCATGTCCAACGCAATGGGAAGTATGTCCCAGTACATTGTCATGGCATTTTTCTGTGCCTTGTTTATCGATGCATTTTCTAAATCAAATATAGGGGCTTTGACAGCTCTCAAGGGAGCGAATTTTCTGCAAAGCCTGCAGTTGCCTGGGCAGGTGACTATTGTTGGAATCATCGTTTTAAGTGCGTTTGTGAATCTTCTGGTGGGGTCCGCTTCGGCCAAGTGGGCTCTGATTAGTCCTATTTTCGTACCGATGCTGATGCAGCTGGGAATTTCTCCCGACCTAACGCAAGCTGCCTACCGGGTAGGGGATTCGGTTTCCAATATAATAACCCCATTACTCCCTTATTTCCCGTTAGTTGTCATATTTTGTCAACGCTATGTGAAGGCGACTGGCATTGGAACATTGGTTTCAATTATGCTTCCTTTTACGGTAGTCCTATTGGTAAGCTGGACCATTTTCCTGTTGGTTTATTGGACGCTGGGTATTCCTCTGGGCTTGCAATCGACCTACGAATACGTTACCCCATAATACCAGTGATTCCCGAAAGGATTGAACCACCTCTGCATGCTTACCATTTAATGTTGGGAGAAAAGCCGTTGATTTTAACAGTGTTTGTTGAGGGGTTTGAAAACTCGGATGAGGCTGAGGATGTAATCGGGGAAATCGCAAAAATAGCATGGGAGACCTACTAGAAATCGTTTCCGTTTTACTGATTAAGTTGAAGATCAATAACATGGCATATTGTTTGCTCATTTTTCGGGCAACCAAACACTATGAAGATGAATACTCAACAATTGATTCGTGTCTTAAATGAATGTCAAGACACCTGTGAATACTGTGCCAATGCTTGCCTTGGAGAGCCCAAAGTGTCACATATGATAGATTGTATCCGTACAGATACCGTTTGTGCTACCATTTGTGGGGCCACCGCGTCGGTTTTGTCCGTTACCAATGCCAATTACGCCCCTTTACTTGAATATTGTATCACTGTTTGCGAAAATTGCGCTGACGAGTGCGAAAAACACAACCACGAACATTGCCAGCTTTGCGCCAGAAATTGCCGTGCTTGTGCGGAGGCCTGTAGAAATTATTTAAATGCGGGCTAATTGACATCTTAATACCAAACAAGTCTTAGAATGGGCGAAGAAATGTATCTTATAATTGCTGATTATTTTTTCCTTTTCTTCCACACTGGACTTATTTTGTTTAATTTGACGGGATGGATATGGAGGCCGCTTCGTAAATGGCACCTCGCCTGTATCCTGCTGACATTTGCTTCCTGGGGCATTTTGGGGATTTGGTACGGATTGGGATATTGCCCGCTTACTGACTGGCATTGGGATATATTATTACAGCGGGGGGAAACGGATCTCCCCGCCTCTTATATCAGTTATTTGCTGGAGAGATTATTGGGTCTTTCTCTGAAGGCCGATTTGGTTGATGGATTTACTGTGGGCTTTGCTGTTTTAGCATTGGCCATATCAGTCAAGGTTAATTTTTTCACAAATACTCAGGAAAGGTAGCCTTTGAAATGTTAATACGGTGTCTCAACACAAATCCAAATCATTTTCCCCGTCACAACATCCTTATTTTTTTCTGGGTTAATTTATCGGTCAAATCAATTCGCAATCATTAAATTAAACATAAGGTGTGTATTGCGGCCAACCATAGGGGGATTTTATCTTTGCCTTTTTAAAGTATCGCTTGCCAGCGTAGCATTCTCCAGTTGTATAGGGGGAGTAGGACGTGGTTCTAAGCGGACTATCCGGATAGAATTCTTCTTTTTATCCAGTACGATCATTTTATTTTCTTTCAATGAAACAGATAGTAGCTTTTTGGCGGATTTACCAATTTTAGTATAAAGATCGATTTGTGATTTCTGAGGGTTGCCTGAACTAGCGATAGATACTAGGGATAACGAATGGTCCTTTTTTTTCATGAGGGTATGGAAGGGGTGAATTTTAGATAAACTCAATGGATCCGTGTTTTTCTTATTATCATTAAAAAGCAAATAGAGATTGTTTTCAGCTTGCCACATGGAAAAGGATGCCAAATCAAAGTCTTTTTCCCCCACGAGTTGGTTTTTGCTTACCACGTGGTTCCAGCGGATATGGCCATGGGGAGATAGACCAACGGCCAGGATATTACCAAAAACTGCTTGTGTCCTGTTGGACATTGGTCTGTTAGCGTTGAGCATAGAAGTCTTTTGTTCAAAGGTTTCTCCTACCAACATAAGGTTTCCGTCTTCAGTAATCAAAAGGTCCTTAACATGAAGTGGGGGATTCCCCCCTAAAAGGTCTGAAATTTTGTTGGATTCCCCATTTACTTGTAGGTTGGAAGCTGCGGTGTTTATTTGGTTAAAAGGGATTGTTTTGCGGGAGATGACCCTATGGTCCGTGGAATTTATGTTTAAAAAGAATAGACCCGATGTGTTTTCAACGACCTGATCGGCAGTATAAAAGCCACCGATCAGGATAGTTCCAGATGGGTCTACGGCCAATCCTATTTTGGACAGCATTTCTCCTTCAAGATCTAGGGATGTGATCGCCGTAGTATTTGTCTTCAAGGTGTAACTAGTGAGTAGATATGGGGCCTTGATGCCCGTTGATTTTCCCTTTTCGCCGATCTGCTGAGGCCCGGCCAAAAAGTGGAAGTTTCCGGAGTTCTCTACCTGAGGCAAATAGATGCCCTGCTCATGCTGAAGCATTGTAATTGGAAAATCAAAGCCTCCTAAATTTTCAAAGTTTTCATTTACCAAAAGAAAGTTGTACCCTTGGTTGACGCCTTGTGAATCGATGAGTTGATGAATAATTAGAAGTTTTGTTTTATCCGGCGAAAATTGAAAGGTAAATGCATCTTGATTGGGAGAGGAGGGCACAGCTTTGCTTATTATCCCATCTACCGAAATGTCTGTTATTTTTACAGGATATCCAATTAGGGTTAACTCCTCGGGATTTAATTCTTGGGCAAAAATCCCAGCTTCATTTGAATCTGAATTAATAGACTCAAAAATCATATAGAGTTTTTCTCTAAAAGATAAAATATGTTTAAAATAAATGAATTCAAAGGAACAAATTTCCTGGAGATTCAGCTCTTTTATTATATTTAATTCCTGATCAAATTTAACCAACAAGGAGCTGGACTTGTGTTTTTTTGATCGATAATTGCCTGATTCTGAGATAGAATAATACGCATCTTTTTCTTTTATCAAGTATAAATGGGGGGAGTTTTTCCCGAAATTTCTCCTTTCTTCTCCCCAGATGGGAAGTAATTCCTGTGAGACAGATTGCGCATATAGGAAGTGATTAAATAGTACTATTCCTAAAAAAGATAAAATTATTTTCATTATAGTAAAATTTGAACAGTGTAAATATTTTGAAAAACAAATTTAATACAATGAAAAGCAAAAAACCTAGTATAAAAAAATAAAATGTAATTTTTTTAAGTGCATATCCTGACTGATAAGATATCAAATTTTACCTGGACGGTTGACCTATTGGGTGATCCCCGATTTATATAATGTGCAACTTATGGCATATTATCGCGAGCCAATTGCATTTACTCAGGGAGAAATAGATCCGATTTATGTGGTAAACCTTGGCATTAGAAAGGATTTTACAAACATAAGAGCTACGGTTAGTCTTAACGGTAGCGATATACTCAATATCAGCGTTTTCAGAATTCAGACAGACGATATCGAAATCTCCCAAATGCGGTTCTTTAATCAGGAAGCCCGTATTGGGACGATATCCCAGACATATTCGATTTGGTGTATTTAAAGGAAAAGTGGAAAAGCAGTCAGTTCGATATAATGATGATCCTTTTAATGATGTTTTGAAAATCAAAAATTGCAGGAAGTAAACAAATAGTTTCATTAAATTGAATTTTTTCTTTTAAACAAATAGAACTTTTGTAATTTTGGCAAAAAATTGAAAAATACGATCTATGTGAAGTCAGTTTGATTTTTATTGCCAAATGTATGTCTAGCGCTAGCTTGATTGATATTTGTATTTTTTTACGAATTGAAAAATTCAGTTTCCTATTTCTTTGCTGCCATCCTATGGCATTACTCTTATTTACCCTATGAAAGTCGATACCGCATCTAAACGTAAGCATTTTAAGACAGATCTTTCCGCAGGTCTAGTTGTTTTCCTTATAGCACTTCCACTATGCCTGGGGATTTCCTTGGCCTCAGGGGCTCCATTGTTTACTGGAATTATTTCTGGAATTATTGGAGGCATTGTAGTGGGTTTTTTAAGCAATTCCAATATAAATGTGAGTGGCCCTGCCGCAAGTGTGGCATTGGTAGTGTACACAGCTATTCAAACCATGGGTAGTTATCAGGCTGTTCTGTTGGCGGTAATTTTGGCGGGTGTGTTTCAAATTGGCCTTGGGTATTTAAAGGCCGGTACAGTGGCTTACTTCTTTCCCAATGCCATGATAAAAGGTATTTTGGCATCAATAGGATTGGTGTTGATCCTGAAGCAAATCCCCCATGCATTTGGAATTGATCAAGTATTTGAAGGTATCGAGTCTTTTGGGCAAAATGATGGACGTAATACGTTTTCTGAAATAATTTATGTATTTCAAAATATTGGATGGGGAGCAACAATTATTACATTGGTTTCATTAATTATTATCATCGTCTGGGATCGCCCGGCATTAAAGAAATACGGCTTTTTCAAATTTTTCCCCTCAGCATTGGCAGCTGTGATTGTAAGTATCTTGATCAATCAGGTTTATAAGATGAATTTTCCGGATTTGGCATTAGGACCGGGGCATTTGGTGACTCTTCCGGTGGCAAACGATATTTCCAGCTTTTTTGGGTTTTTCACTTTTCCGGATTTCTCCCAAATCACCAACCCACAAATTTTTTCTATAGCATTGAGCATAACCTTTATCGCCAGTTTGGAGTCCCTGCTAAGCACCGAGGCCGGGGATAAACTAGATCCATATAAAAGGAAGACATCCACCAACACAGAACTGAAGGCTCAAGGAATTGGTAACATCGTAGCCGGATTAGTAGGCGGCTTACCAATAACTGCAGTAATTGTTCGGACCTCAGCAAACGTTAATTCCGGAGGTAGAACAAAAACGTCTACGATAACACATGGCATTTTAATGTTAGTATGTGTGGCTTTCATCCCTTTTCTCCTAAACATGATTCCATTGGCAGCATTATCCGCCGTATTATTTGTGGTTGGATATAAATTGACCAGCTATCCTGTTTACGCTGGAGTATTCAAGCAAGGTAAAAAGCAGTTCTTGCCATTCATTATTACAATCCTTGTCGTGATGTTCACTGACCTGATTACAGGCATCATTGTAGGTGGCACAGTAGCTGTGTTTTTTATTTTGAGGGATAACTATAAAAATGCGTATCTCTATAATAAAATCACCAAAGAGGGGACGGAAAAGACAATCATCAAACTTGCTGAAGAGGTCACTTTCCTTAACAAAGCAGACATCATGTTGTTTCTGGACCACATTCCAGAAAATCATCATGTGGTTATTGACGCTTCCAAATCAGTGTTTATTCATCCGGATATCTTCGATATCATTGAGGATTTTAAGTATACCGCTGATTATAAGAATATAGAGGTTGAGTTGATTGGGCTTGAAAATAGAAATAAAACAAAGACTTTCTGGAAGGGCTGATTTGGTTCTGTTAATGAGAGAGGACATTTCTAAGAATTGAATCTACTTCAGCAGCTTGGCACCACAATGAGGGAATCAAGAGAACGGGCAGTTTGTTATTGAACCTGATAGCTTATCTTTATTTTTCTACAACTAAAGTCATGGATTCAAATACTGAAGAGCAGATCAAATCCGTAATTGTAGGAAAGACCCTGCAACTAGAGCAGGAACTGGTCAATCGTAAAGAGCAGACCCGACCAATGGGGCTGGATAGCGCTATTGGTCGGGTAAGCCGGATGGACTATATTAACAAAAAATCCATTGGTGAAGCTCAATTGAAAAAAAAGGAAACCAAAATAAAAGCCTAGAATAATTGGCTTTCAAAAGTGGGTACGGCTGATTTTGGAAAATGTATCCGATGCGGCAACGAAATCAATATAAATCGGTTATTATTTGTACTTGAAAGTAACCATTGTATACAATGCGCATCCTAATTTGATTATTTTTTTCATTTAGTAGAATAGTTGTGTTCGAACTCCAATTCCGGTCTCATCTCCGAATCTAGGACACTTCCAATTCTTTCCTCAAAACTTCCTTCAGCGAAATCATCGCAATGTGGAAACTTATCCCTGGATTTTTCGACAAATCGTTCATACGTGGAAATTATTCTGGCAGGATTTCCAGCCACGACTGAGTTAGGAGGCACGGACTTGGTTAATACCGAACCCGCACCAACTATGACATTGTCTCCAATTTTCACCCCAAGCAAAATAAGAGAATTCATTCCTACAAATACGTTATTTCCGATCTCTATCCTTCTAAACCGGTATTCCCTGCCAAAGAGCGAGCCGCTGCCGTCATGGGTTATCAATTTCACGTCGTCAGCCAAGGTTACATTATTCCCAATTTCTATTAAAAATGGCTCGTTCCCAAAATGCTTCGTGTAAATGGAGCAGTTTTGTCCAATTTTGACTCCTCTTTTTTTTGCATAGAACTCGTTGCCTTTAGTACGTATGATGTATTCATTGTAAAGGGCGTTGAAAAGGGCAGAAAGTTTTCTTAGTGACATGACGAGTTTTTTATGTAAAAATCTATGTGTTAGTCTATTTCTATTTTACTACCGTAAATTTCGATGTTTTCACATCAGCAATTATTTTATAGTGATATATATTCTCCATATTCTACCAAGTATAAATAATGTGATATATCGATGAAATTTAATTTTTTTCTATGCCATTTACAACAATACCTTTAGTTTTATTTGTATTAATTTTGGTTCATTCAATTATAAATTATATAAAAAGTTAGGAATTAGTTTACAACGAACACAGTTATTGAGTGTAACCTAATGATTTTGAATTTATTAGAATTTAGGATATCTGATAAATGAGCTTGAAGCGGCAATAAGTATTCGATGCGGGAAAGAAATAAACATCAACCGCCCATTGATTTTTGTCGAAGAGTATACGTTTTATATTTGGTATTTAAAAGCTCAATTTTAATCCTCTAGTTTATAATAAGGCGGTGAATTTTACCATCAAAACCGCATAAAAGCAATTCATTATTTGAATCCACCCCAAAAGAGGAAAGCCCAAATGGCACTTGAATAAGTTCGGTGTTAATGGGATCGTCCATATCGGTGACTTCCAGTGACCATATACGCCCCGAGACAAAATCACCATAGATATATTGACCCTGTATCTGGGGAATGCTCTCTCCACGGTAGACAAATCCACCGGTGATTGAAACGTCCCCGGCGGATCGTCCATATTCCCAAATGGGCAAAGTCAAACCGCTTCGATCGCAGTCTACAGCTGGATTAAAACACTGTGTCCCTTCCATGACCCGCCAGCCATAGTTCCCGCCATTTTCGATGATGTTGATTTCCTCCAACCGATTCTGTCCTACATCCCCGGTCCACAAATTTCCATTTTCCACATCAAAACTAAACCGCCATGGATTTCGCAACCCGTAAGCAAAGATTTCCTCACGGTAACCTTCCTTATTATTTACAAACGGATTGTCGGGAGGGATAGAATAATTCATCCCATTACTGGGGTTGTCCACGTCTATCCGAAGGATTGCTCCGAGCAGGTTAGTGAGGTTTTGGGAATTGTTTTGGGGGTCCCCGCCGGACCCTCCGTCTCCCATTCCAGTATATAGGTAACCATCCGGTCCAAATACAACCTGGCCTCCGTTGTGATTACCATAGGGCTGTTCAATTTCCAATAGGACCAGCCCACTACCCGAATCGGCCTGGTTTGCGTTTGACGCAGAAACTTGAAAACGCGATATGACTGTTCGATTCGGACTGGAGGCGGTATAGTTGACGAAAAAATATCCGTTGTTCTCAAAGTCTGGGTGAAAGGCTAAACCTAGAAGTCCTTCTTCATTGCCTTGGTCCCGAACTTGGGACTCAATATCTAGGAAAACCCCCTTTTCAGGATTTTGGAGATCTCCACTGACAACTGAGATGACACCACGCTGTTCTACTACAAAAAAACGTTCATCTCCTGCATGCTGTACATCGACTGGCCTTGTAAATGTCAGGCCGGGAAAAGCATCGGTAATACTGATTTCAGTTGGAATGATCGGTTCAGGGTTTTCGGTTCCTTGGGTGCAGCCCGAGGAAAGCGAAGCTAGAAATATGGGGATTAATGCGCAAAGATTACAGAAGGACTTCATGGTGAATTGATTAGAGCTGATAAACAAGAAAACCTATGCTTTTTCAAAGCAAAGTAGGTGCCATCCTTCAAATTTACGGAATTAGCCTTGGGGTTGAATTTATTACTCCAATATTATTCGGCCAATCAAAGTGTAAAATAATCTATATACATACGAAATAAGTAAGTTTTTATATAACTAATATTGTTGTATAATCAACTACATTTATAATCAGTGGTATTACTTCATATTATAATAACATAAATATTATTTAGAAATAAAATAAAAATTATACTTGTAAGTTTGAATTAAATATTTTTTTATATTTTTAACATCATTACAATCCATACGATAGTTTGTATTTTCATTAATAATGCGGAGTCTTTTTAGGTTGTCTCTATTCCTCATTAGATACTAACAATTCCCAAATAATAGTTTTTGTATATTCAGTTTTAGATTTAGCTTAATTTTTATTTAAAATTAAAGCGAATAGAGTTGGTTGTTCAAATCTATAAGCTATTATACAGAGTTTATTTTTATATTTTGTTTGGATCTATAAGGAAAATTTCGAGTATGAATTAGTTAAATATAACAGAGGTTAAGTTGTACTTTATGTATTATAAGTGATTGAAAAATAGACCACTATGAAGTGTAATCAGATTACAACAATCTGTAATTTGCCAATTAAAAAGACAGGTTGGACGGGGGGAAATAGAAGAAAAACTCAGTAATGTTAATTATTGATTGGTTTGTTAACTAATACTTTAACCTCTAAATAATTTATTATGATTACCAATCTACCTGCAGGCTATTGGAGGATAATGGTATTGCTATGTCTTCTAATGCCTGACCCCTTAATTGTTTGGACTCAAAAAAACTTCACCAAAGGGACAATAAAAGATGAGCGTGATGAGAGTACTGCTGGAGAGTGTTATAGTTAAAGGCACTCAAGAGCCATCCAACCGCAAGGTAATGCACAGATTGTAACTAACATCGTTGATTTTAAAATGAATTTCCAAGAAGCATACTTGTCATCTGAAAGTTTCCCATTAATAAGTATCATGAACCTGGGACAAAATTTTATCCATTTCCCGCTTCAGGTCCTCTGATGGAATCAAAGAGCGCATCCGAGACTAAAATCATCAACTGTTCTGCCAGAAATTATCACTTGTCGGTTTCGCTGCACCTTACAGGAGGAGAGTACGGCCAGTAAAATTTGAAGGAAATTTTTCATGTTAGTGGTTTTGTAAAGGTTTGAGAAAAAATGGACAATCAAGGGTTAGGAGTAGTGACGAAGTCATAGATTAACTTACTGATCTGGGCGATTGCTTCTTTGCCTTTTGGAACGTCTGTCAGATTTTTGGATAGGATCACCAAGACATACCGGTTTCCATCTGCTAACTCCACAATGGCAGAGTCATGTTGGACCCCGGTGATGGATCCGGTTTTATGGGCAACTTTTACACCTTCCGGTAGGTATTTAGGTATCAGATCATTAAAGTATTGATCCGAGAGTATTACCAACATATGGGAGGATGCTTCTTGGTTTACAGCTTTACCAGAGGCGATTGCCTCCAGGATGACCATAAGGTCGAAAGCGGTGACTGTGTTACTCATATCGGCATCGTAGGCTTTCTGGTCTTCAACCCCACGTAGCACTTCAATATCAGCAGCGCCTAAGTCCCGCATGGTTTGGGTAACTTTTTTGGCATCTACCTTTTCAATCAAGATGTTTGTAGCCAAGTTGCTGCTCTTGGTGATCATTTGGTACATAAGCTCGTAGATTGTGGTTTTTTGACCGATTTGGTTATAGAGTCCCTCTTGGGAGTCCACACCTAAATCCATAGCATATAGACTTCCGTCATAGATACTCTTGAACTCATTGATGATGGGGATGGAGTCACTAAGATCAAAACTTCCCTCGGCTGCCTGCTTATAAATCTCAATCATTACTGGGGTCTTCATAGTACTTGCGGCATGGAAGACCTCTTTTTCATTTATCAAAAGTTGCTCACTAGTATCAGCCAAATTGTGGAAAGCAATAGCAAAATTCCCCTTAATTTCTGAAATATTCCCCAAAATGGTATTTTTTAGGTCTTCAAGTTGAGTACCGTTTGAGGATGAATTCGGTTTGCAATTTACCAACAGAAAGCAAATACAGCCGATTAATGTTAGAATTTTCATGTTGTCAGTGGTTTTTCAGAGCAAATTGTGATGAAATGGGGACATTATCTGGGAATGAGGTAATTTCTTTGGCAAGTTAATTGATGAATGTCAAACACCCAGCTGATTTTTCTAAAATGTATTCATCGGCCAAGGGTTAATTTGACGGAATTATCGCCTTTTTTTGCAAAATCACAGTAAAATATTCAATCTTTGTATCCATGAATGAAACTTCTTCTACGTTAAAAATTTCCCTTTGGACAAAGGCCCAAGAAACTTTGGTAACTCATATTAAGGAGGTGCAATATCAGTTACTTGAGTTGCAAGAAGCTTCTGATGGCGAAGATAAAAATTCGGCAGGGGATAAATATGAGGTCGGACGTGAAATCATCAATCAAAGTAGGGAACTGCTAGACAAGCAACTTGAGTCATATAGAAAAATGCAGCATCTCCTTAAAACAGTATCGATGAGTGATGCGGACAAAGTACAGGAAGGCTCACTTGTGAAACTCCCCTTGGGATATATCTGGGTATCTGTACCTTTGGGAAAAATTGAGTTGGAAGGGGTAAGTTATCAACTTGTTTCGAAAGATTCTCCTTTGATTCAGGCGTTATGGGAATTGAAAGCCGGGGAATCGGGTACTTTTAGAGATAAAAAAATGAAGGTTGAAGAGGTTTATTAATTTTTAAACCTATTAAATCCCTCAATTCAATTAGCTGGTCAGTGCAAAATCGGATGTAGTGGCAATATAGAGGTACGGGAAAAAATCTGATATAAGAAAATTTAACGAGGAAGAAGAGGAAACGGGTTTTATCAGGAGTTCAATTCAACGCCCAGGTATTTCAGATGTTCGGGAAATAGAATTACCACAACTGGGCTTGGCCCAACCCTTCCTACCGGTCTTTATTCTTCAGGACCAATGAGCAATAGCTCAATAGAAATCCCAAAGCCCAAATATATTCCTTAGCCCGTTTAGTTGGATTACCATGTTGTGCGTTCGCTCTAGTTCTACTGCTTCGTTCCAGATTTATTAAATGTAAATTCCTCCAAGAAAAAAACTCTAATAGTATCTGATATATGCTGTTCGCTTTTCGGTATTTTTAATACCCTTTTATCTTATCCACTACATTCATCAGCGGCAGGTTATTGGAATATCGGCGTACATTTTCAGCAATCAATGCTACGGCTCTTTCCTGCCGCACTGGGGCCTGGCCGGAATTGTGAGGGGTGATGACTAAATTCGGACAATTCCACAGCGGGTCATCCGCTGGCAAAGGCTCCGGCGTGGTTACGTCCAGTCCGGCGCCTTGTATTCTTTTTTCTTTCAAAGCTGTTACTAATGCACCCTGATCCACCAACCCGCCGCGGGAAACGTTAATAAAGTAGGCACTATGTTTCATTTTGCTGAAGACAGCCGCATTAAACATGCCTTTTGTTTCTGACGTTAAAGGCGCTGCACTCATCAACACATCCACTTGCGGTACCATTTCCATAAACCAACCGGGATCATGCAATTCTGCTACAAACTCCGATTTGGGCAAAGGCTTGGCATCTGTGCCAAATACCTGCATATTAAAGCCGTAATGCAGGCGGCGGGCCGTTTCCGAACCGATCCCACCCATGCCCACTATGCCGATCGTCTTGCCGTACAGGTCCACCAACGGCGTATCGCTTGGCGCCTGCACCCACTTTCGCTGTGCAAGGGCAGGAATGGACACTTGTGCCAAGCCTCGGGTAAGGCTGAGTAAGAGGGCAATTGCCGTCTCGGCAATGACTGGGGCGTACACCCGCTGCATGTTGGTAAGCGTACAGGGATGTTCTTTTAGTTCCTTGGACATGTTTTCCACGCCGGCGCCCATAGTTTGCACCCATTTCAGCCCCTTTGCGGCCGGCACCAGGCTGCCGTCAATTGAACCCAAAATCACCTCCGCATTTGTAACGTGCAACTTCAATTCGCTTGCGTCCTCTATCATAATCAAATGGATATTCTTCCCTGCCGCACGTATACGTTGTACCTCTTGGGAAGAAAATTTCTGAGTACATAGAATTTTTATAGGTCCGGCATGGGGGTTTCGCTTTTTTAAATCATTCTCCCTAGTAGAACCGCCGGGAACGAAAGCCGAGGCTTTATTGGGCAGTGTAACGGCAGCAGCGGTGGAAGCAAGCGCAGTAAGGAAATTGCGGCGGGAAAAGGAAGAGTTTGCCATTTTTATTACGTTATTTATTTGAAGTTTATTTATAAAAAATAATGAGCCTATATCCAATACATCGTTTAATTACAGAAACAAATACAAAAAGAAAATGAGACTTACTTATTTGTAAGGAATATTGCTATGGTAGTTGAATAAAGGCCAATGAACTACCAAATGATATTCCGAGGAGAAACTACGTCAATCAACGAAGTGTAGTTTCAAACTACTAGGATTTTAGTGGAACAAAATCGAGTTAGATGAATTGCACTTAAAATGAAGTACAATTAGTTTATATATATGATAAAGTTAAGCAAATCCTTTCAATTCCATTAGCTTTGTGTATATTTTTTTACTACAGATCATTGTAGATCAGATAAATATCTGCCGGATATCGGGGAATACAGGATGTAGACGTAATACATAGTCTATAAAAAATTAGATTAAACAAAAAAGGCAGACCCTTGGATCTGCCTTGGTGGAGGATAACGGATTCGAACCGATGACCCCTACACTGCCAGTGTAGTACTCTAGCCAGCTGAGCTAATCCCCCGAATTGGATTGCAAAGATAAGTAGCTAATCGAAATCAGCAAACAATTAGGTGGAATAATTTGTCCGGGTGAGAATGCTTCTGCCCAAGGTAACTTCATCCGTAAATTCCAATTCACCTCCCACGGGAATCCCCCTTGCGATGGTGCTAACTTTAATTCCGATGGCTTCCAGCTTCCTACCGATAAAAAAGGACGTGGTATCTCCTTCCATGGTGGCAGGCAATGCCAATATGATTTCTTTAACTGTCTCCCCGTCGAGCGGCGTATTGACCCTCTCCATCAAAGACGAAATATGGATATCTTCAGGCCCCCTTCCTTGAATGGGGGAAATTACCCCGCCGAGTACATGGTATAGCCCCTGATATTGCGAGGTGTTTTCTATAGCCAATACATCAGGAATATCTTCCACCACACAAATTATCGAGCGGTCTCTTTTGGGGTTGGAGCAGGTGGAACATACCTCCGTATCGGATATATTGTGGCATATCTTGCAATAGGAGGTTTTGGAGCGAAGGTCGATAATGGACTGTGCCAGTGACGAAGCTACCGACTCATGCTGTTTAAGCAAGTGGAGGGACAGTCTTAAAGCCGTTTTTTTACCTATACCGGGAAGCCGGCTGATTTCGGTCACAGCCTCTTCGATAAGCCTTGAGGGGAAATTCACAGCAATTACCTTTAAACTATGGCCGCTTGAATACCCGCATCCAAAATGGATTGGCACAAGGGTTTAAGCTTTGACACACTTCCTTTTTTAACGGAGCATTTCCCTTTGAAATGTATGATAAGTGTACACTGCTCGGCTTGTTCGGAGGTGTGGTTACAGACCTTAATCAGGATTTTTGTGACATGTTCGAAGGTATTAAAATCATCATTGAAGACCACTAAGTCGTATTCTTCCTGATCGACTAGATCTTCCAGCAATACCTCTACCTCGTTCTCTATCAATTGTTCTAATGGTTTCATTTTGCAAAGTTAATAATAAATCACAACTTTAACGCTTTCTATCGTAATCGTATATGGATTCCAATTTAATTTTAATAGTCATAACAGGCTATTTTTTGATGTTGTTCATCATCTCTTGGTTTACTACCCGAAAGCTTTCCCAAGATACGTTTTTTACCGGTGACAGGCAGTCACCGTGGTTCTTGGTTGCATTTGGCATGATAGGAGCTTCCTTGTCGGGAGTCACCTTCATTTCAGTCCCCGGAGAAGTTGGCAATAGCAACTTTTACTATTTTCAGGTGATTTTAGGGTATACGGTGGGCTATGCGGTTATTGCCAAGGTCTTGCTACCCCTTTACTATCGGTTAAATCTGGTTTCGATCTATGCCTACCTTGAGCAACGCTTTGGCTTTTGGTCCTATAAAACAGGTGCATTTTTCTTTATCCTATCCAGGACTTTGGGCTCCTCTATTCGGGTTTTTTTAGTTGCCAGCGTTTTGCAGCTGATTCTTTTTGACCATTGGGAGATTCCTTTTTGGGTTTCTGTTTTTATTACCGTCATGCTCATATGGCTGTATACCTTTAGGGGGGGGATAAAAACAGTTGTTTGGACAGATACGCTTCAGACATTTTTTATGCTAGCCGCAGTAGGTGTCAGTATTCATTTGGTCATGGACGAATTGCAAATTAGCGGGGTAGGGGACTTGATAGACGTCGTCTCTTCACACCCCAATTCCAAAATCTTTAACTGGAACTGGCAGGAAGGGACTAACTTCTTTAAGCAGTTTTTGTCGGGCGCATTTATCGTTATCGTAATGACGGGTCTTGATCAGGATATGATGCAGAAAAACCTGACCTGTCGCAATTTGGGAGATGCTCAGAAAAACATGTTTTGGTTTACCAATATATTGGTAGTTGTGAATTTAATATTTTTGGCTTTGGGCGTATTGCTTTTTATTTATGCGGATGCCAAGGAAATACCGATCCCTGCCAAGACCGATGAATTATATCCCTTACTGGCCACCTCTTATTTCTCGGCCTTTGCTGGAATTGTATTTGTCTTAGGAATAACAGCGGCGGCTTATTCCAGTGCGGATTCGACCCTTACGGCACTAACGACTTCCTTCTGCTTTGATTTTCTTGAAATTCAGAAAAAATACGGATTGAAAAAGCAAGTATCCGTCCGGAAAACCGTTCATTTGGGATTTGCATTTCTAATGTTTCTGGTAATTTTGGTGGTAGAGTGGTTGAACGACCAAAGTGTAATCAATGCCGTATTCATTATCGCAGGCTATACTTATGGCCCATTATTGGGACTTTATAGTTTCGGCTTATTCACTGATCGACAGGTTGTTGACAAATGGGTGCCACTACCTGCATTATTGGCTCCCCTCTTTGCTTTTGTCATTTCTCTAAACTCCCAAAATTGGTTTTGGGGTTATAAATTTGGTTTCGAAATTTTGATCCTTAACGGACTTTTGATGTTTTTGGGGATGTGGATCCTTTCTAAACCGCCTGAAAAAAATCAATAGACATCCGTTTTTTTCAAAATCAAGGAAAAAAACGTCCAGATTATAATTTTAATATCCAGGATTAAGGACCAGTTATCGATATAGAAAATATCTAATTTACATCTTGAATTGATGTCATAGAAATCTTTTGTTTCTCCCCTGAATCCCTTAGCCTGAGCCAGGCCGGTTATGCCAGGTTTGACAGTGTGCCTATACATGAAATTATCTATTTCTTCTGAGAATTTATCGTTCATTGGAATGGTATGCGGCCGGGGACCGACAATTGACATTTCACCGATTAAAACATTTATAAACTGGGGAAGTTCATCCAAACTGCTTCCTCTCAAAAGCCCTCCTATCCGGGTGATTCTTGCGTCATTTTTCGTGGCTTGTTTGGTGTCTGCCTCTCCATTTTCATACATTGACCTAAATTTATAACAATAAAAAGGAACGTTGTCTTTTCCGTGCCGAAGTTGCCTGAAAAAAACAGGTCCTTTGGAATCGAGTTTGATAATCAATCCAATTAGAGGAAATAGCCAAGAAAAGACGGCAATAAATAAAATAAGACTTGTAAAAAAATCAAAACCACGCTTAAGCTTTGCACGCTTAAGCTTTCGCTTAGGCGCGTTTGAAAATTTCGATGGTAAGGCTTTTTTCGATGAATCTTTTCGTTTTTTCTTAACCCTACTAGGCTGCGCTTCCTGAATTAGAACTCCTGCCATAAAACTTTCCATTCAAATTGTAGATTTTAATCAAATAAAATTAGATATGATAAACTTTAGTAGCGGGATTATTGTTTTTGAAACTTGAAAAATGCATTTCAAATTTATAAATAAGTATTTTGATAAACAATAAAATTAACACATTAAACTCGAAAGTTCAAAAGTCGTGCCTAAATTCTCTATCAATTTAAAATTAAGCCTTGTAAGAATAACAATTTTTTAACTTTAAATGCTATAACAGGTCACAAATCCAGATTGCATTGAGGATCCCAAAAATGAAAACCGAAATTCTGAACAATATCATTTTTAATATCAATCCCTTCTTTGCTTAGCCTTTCAATCATTTCGGTGGGTGAGTTGAAATGATGCTTCCCGGTAAGTAATCCTACCCTATTTACTACACGGTGGGCAGGTATATCAGGATAGGAATGGGCCGCATTCATCGCATAACCCACCAACCGAGCACTCCCTTTGGCTCCTAAATAATTTGCTATAGCTCCATAGGTGGTGACCCTTCCAGCAGGTATTAACCTCACTACTTGGTACACTTGATCGAAAAAATTTTCCCGCTTAGTTTTCACCTGTCAATAAAATTATCCTTTGGTTAAGTTTTCTCTTTATCTCTTTTTCCATTGACCTTTCTGAATGGGTAAGTTGAACTTGTAACTTTATTCTTACTGAATCTTTTTGAATTGACAGGGTTTTTATGTAAAACGTATCAATGTCGATTGCCGCTAAATAAGGTGTTAGCGAAATTTTCAGTGCGCTCTCCAACTTTCCCAAATCCAGATGTGGACTTAATTTCACTTCGAATTCCAAAGTAATTTTTTTGACATTCTGTCTAGAGTGGTTGATAACTTGGGAGGAAAGGATCAGGCTATTTGGGATCATAACTAGGTCTTCGTCTTCATTCACAATGACGACATTGAGAAGGGTAATGTCTTGAATTTTCCCTTTTATTTCACCAAATTTTATATAGTCTCCTAGAGTAAGTTGATCTGAAAACATAAGAATCAGTCCATTGATCATATTGGTAATGTAATCTTTGGAAAGCAGTGCAATTGCTGCTGCCACGATCGTAATGCTACTCAAGAATTCCAGTGGCTGAATATCAAAAAGCACCATGATGCTTAGTAAAACAATCAACACATTGAAAATTCCCGCTATATGATTTATACCAAGCACAAAGTTGGCATGAAGTCCGGCTCTCCGTTTTTTCCGTAGATAGAAACGGACCAAGATTATTCTGCCAAGGGAAATAATCAGGTTTCCGGCGACGATGATCTCTACCGCATTCAACAGTCGTTGAATTTTCGGAAAATAAGGAGCGGCAATTTCACCCAATAAACCGGAAAAGAGCAGAAAGGCGACATACACAAAGATCTTTAATAAAAAGATTGCCCGGGTTTTTCTTTCTCTAAGCTCTAACTGGTCTTTTTTGGATTTCATGGGGTAATTCAAAAATTAGTCTTAATTTTAACAAATTCGATAGAACGGAGACAAAATTACCTGTTTGCATAATAAAAATAGATAAAATGAATAGAAATATCATAGTTACCGGTAGCACGGGAAATTTAGGCAGAAAAGTAGTAAGCAAATTTAAACGGGAAGGATACAAAGTTATCGCCATTATTGAACCAGGTAGCGGCGATGAACTGGATGAGGCGGATGATGTATATGAGGTAGATGTTACCAAAGATGGCGCCGCCAAGGCCTTTGCTAAGGAATATGCGCTTCAATATGGTGAAGTAGAGTGTATTGCCCTATTGGTTGGTGGGTATGCAGGAGGGTCCATTGAAAAGACCAGTACCCAGGACCTGAATAATATGATTACGCTTAATTTTTTCAGTGCTTTTAACATGGTCAAGTATTTCTTGCCGGTAATGAAAAAGGCAAACCATGGCAGTTTTCTTTTTGTGGGAGCCAGGCCGGCTCTGGAAAAAGAGACGGGTACAGGTGCATTGGCATACGCTTTGAGTAAAGGGTTGGTTATGGATTTGGCTGAATATACAGCCAAAGAGGTGGCTGATACATCCATTAGATCTCACGTCTTTGTACCAAGTATAATTGATACACCCCAAAACAGAGAGAGCATGCCGGAGAGTGATTTTACTAAGTGGGTAAGTCCTGCCGATATCGCGGAGGCGATGCACTATGCGGCAAATAATGGTGCCCTACGTAACATGACATTCAAGCTTTACGGAGGAGTGTAATCTACTTTCACACCTCATAGTTCTATAAGTAACTTATAAATTAAACCGAAATGAAAGTTTTTAGAAATTTTATATCGTGTTGCTACATACTAGTGGTAGCTACCACAACGGTCTCCTATGCACAGACAGTAGAGGAATCAAGGGCCTTAGCTGCATTTAACAGTATTCAGGTATCAAGTGGTATAGACGCAACCTTGGTAAAAGGAGATACTCATGCGATAGAAATAACTGCTTCCGGGGTTGAACTTTCAAAAGTGGAATCCAAGGTAACCAACAGGGTGTTGGAACTGAAAGTTTCAGGAATAAGTCCAAAAGCAAGTACGGTAAAAGCAACAATAACTTATGTTAGCTTAGAGGAAATAGGTGCGTCCACAAGTGCGAAAGTTTTTATAAAAGACCCTATTACCGAGAAAGCTGTCAAACTTTTCGCGGCCACAAGCAGCTATATAGAAGCGGAGGTTAATGCCCAGGATCTACTGGTAGACGCACAGACCAATGCCAAAATATTTGTGACTGGAAAAGCAACTAATCTGGATTTCTCTGCATATACCAATGCTGAAATTGATGGGGAAAAGCTTGTGACGGATAATGCCACAGTTAGAATTAACACCAACGCCAAAGGGAGTTTTCATGTTAATGAATCCATAAAGGGTACTGCGGCAACGAGGGGAAGGGTCGTGTATACCGGTGATCCGAATATAGTTGATATTAAGACCAATACAGGTGGGTCTATTAATGAGAAATAACAGATTAGTTCTTGGGTGGGTATTTGCATTTAGCCTTCTCCTATTGGTTGGTTGTCAGTCCAAATCCCAAGTAGTTTCAGGAGAATCTGACATTAAAAATTTGCTTACGGATTTTTTTTCGGCAATGAAATCTAAAAATCTCCGAGTTTTGCAAGGGTCCTTTCACGCAGATGCGATAATGAACACAACTTTGGATGCAGGAGATTTTGCTACCCTTGGCAATACAAATGTAGCTGATTTCATTTCCCGAGTGGAGACGAGTCCATCGGTGTTGGATGAGGAGATTTTGTCCATGGCAATCCTGATAGACGGCAACATGGCCCATGCCTGGACCCCATATAGATTTTATGTAGATGGCAACTTCAGCCATTGTGGTGTCAATTCATTTCAGTTGATAAGAACAGAAATGGGGTGGAAAATCGTCCATATTATAGATACCCGGAACAAAGAAGGCTGTGACTAGTGCCTGTTTTTATTTTGCTTCTGATATACGCTGACAATGGAATAGACCACATATCCTTCCAAAATGATAAATGCGGCCACAAACACCAGTTGCCCTACGTTATCCTTAATGCTGCCACGGAACAGGACGAACAGCAGGAAAATAACTATTCCAAAAATAAAAGCAGTTTTGATCCGCATGTAAATTATAGATTTGAACGATTAAATGGTGATAAAAAGATTAATTCACTGATATTTGTCGAAACAAGAGATCATTGCACAAACTTCTCCAATAAATATATCTTTCACCAATTCTAAGGGAAAAAGTTTGTGATATATAAAATTTGTCCTTAGAATTGTGCGTCAAATAAACAAGCATGGATTTCGCAGTAAATATGTCTACAGAAATATCGGGCTCTGAAACCTTTCAGTTGTTTACCTGCGTCAACTTTTCTACCCGTACCACGGCCACATTAATTTCAATTACGGGGTAATCCCGTTTTGCTTTACCATATTACCCCTTTTCCAGAGGTCTTCCATAGCCTTTACATATACCTTTTAATCCCATACATAGCAATGAAAATTATCAAATTCGGAGGATCATCCATAGGCGATATCGATAGGATAAAAAATGTGTTGAAAATCGTCAGCCAAGCAAAAGCTAAGGATGATATAGCTGTTGTTTTTTCTGCCTTTGGAGGTGTGACGGAGGATTTGTTGAAATGTGCGGAATTGGCCAAAAGAAATGACTCTGCCTACCAGCCGTTGCTTTTGGCGATGGAAAAAAGGCACATGCTTTTGGTAAAGCAATTGATAAACGTCCAGAAACAATCTTCCGTGCTGACCTATGTAAAGGTACGTTTCAATGAGTTGGAAGACCTTTTTCACGGTATTTTTTTAATAAAAGAATTTTCTGCCAGAACCTCCGACTATGTTGTAAGTTTCGGGGAGCGGATTTCGGCGTTCATTTTAGCTGAAGCTCTTCGGGAAAAGGGATTGGATACCCTTTATGTGGATGCTAGGGACGTAATTCGTACCAACGACAACTTTGGAAATGCCAAGGTGAATTTCCCCACAACAAACCAACTAATTTGGGATCTTTATACCAAAACAAACGACATGCTGGTGGTCACAGGGTTTGTGTCGGCCACAGATAAAGGAGAAACGACCACCCTGGGCAGAAGCGGTTCGGATTATACCGCAGCGATTTTCGCCGCAGCTCTCAAAGCGGATTCGTTGGAAATCTGGACGGATGTGTCGGGAGTTATGACGGCGGACCCCAAATTAGTGTATTCCGCCATTACCATACCTCAACTGAGTTACAATGAGGCGATGGAACTTTCGCATTTCGGAGCCAAGGTGGTTTTTCCAGCCACGATGCAGCCTGCAATGCGGAGGAAAATCCCCATCTATATTAAAAACACCTTTGAACCTGAAAATACGGGTACCCTCATTTGTGAGGAAACTGAGACTACCAAACTGATCAAAGGGATATCCTCTTTGAGTCACATTTCATTGTTGAATATCCAAGGGTCAGGATTGGTAGAAGTTGTCGGAGTCAGTAGCAGGGTCTTTGGTGCTTTGGCCCGTAGCCAAGTCAACGTAATCCTGATTAGTCAGGCTTCTTCCGAACACAGTATTTGTGTGGCTATAAAATCCTCTGATGCGGAAAAAGCGAGCGAAGTCATCGAACAGGAGTTTCATTTCGAAATCATTGCCGGCGAAATGGACAAGGTTGCCATCATGCCGAATATGGCCGTGATAGCAGTTGTAGGTGAAAACATGAAACACCATCCAGGGGCCAGTGGAAGACTATTTCAGGCCCTTGGAAGAAACAATATAAACGTTTCGGCGATAGCTCAAGGAAGCTCCGAACTGAATATTTCGGCGGTAATCAAACAAACGGATTTGCAGAAGGGGCTTAACGCATTGCATGAAGCCTTTTTCTTGGCAGATAATAAGGTATTACACCTCTTTCTAATTGGTGTGGGGCTAATCGGTAAAGCGTTGACGAAAATGATCAATACTCAATTGGTAAAGTTGCAGACGGATTATATGTTGGACATCAAGATTCATGGACTGGCGAATTCCAGGTACATGTCCTTTGATGAAGATGGGTTTGACCTTTCTACAAGTCCTGTTCCATCGGAAAAGGACCTTCCTATGGACTTGAATGTGTTCTTAAACACCATGAACAGCATGAATTTTTCCAATTCGGTCTTGGTGGACTGTACGGCAAGCCAAGAGGTAGGAGATTGCTATCAGCGGGTGTTGGAATCCAAAGTGGCTATCGTGACACCAAATAAAAAGGCTAATTCGGGCCCCTTGGAAAAATATAAGGAGTTGAAAAGGCTATCCGGTCAGCGAAATATTAAGTTCCTTTACGAAACCAACGTAGCCGCCGGCCTTCCAGTCATTAACACCCTTCAGGATCTTATCCTCAGCGGAGACTCAGTGATCCGAATCGAAGGGGTGTTAAGCGGTTCCATGAACTTTATCTTTAGTGAACTAGGTAAAGGCATTCCGTTCAGTGAGGTAGTGGCTAATGCCAAGGCAAAAGGCTATACCGAACCGGATCCGAGGGATGACCTGAGTGGAATGGATGTAGCGCGCAAAATTTTAATTCTTGGAAGGGAGGCCGAACAGGATCTTCACTTTGAGGACGTCACCGTACAAAGCATGGTACCAGAAGACTGTGTCCATGCCAAATCGATTTCTGAGTTTATGGAAAAACTTAAAGCCCACGATGACCATTTCAAAAAGCTTTTGGACGAGGCGGATAAGAAGGGTGAAAAGCTACGCTTTATGGCGGTACTTGAAAACGGAAAAGCGTCTGTAGGATTGAAATCAGTGAACAGTAAGCATCCATTTTATGCGTTGGAGGGCAGTGACAATATGATTCTGTTCACTACGGAACGTTACCATGAATTCCCAATGATCATTCGAGGCCCAGGTGCTGGCGCAGATGTTACTGCTGCCGGCGTATTTGCAGACATTATCCGCTTAGGAAATTATTCCCGCTAATCATGGAAATGAAAAAAGTTACCGCTTTTGCACCAGCTACCGTGGCCAATGTCTCCTGTGGATTTGATATCTTGGGCTTTGCAGTAGATGGGTTGGGAGACAAAGTATCTGTAAGTCTAAATGACTCTCAAGAGATCAAAGTTACCTTGATTGAAGGGGATCAGGGCAAGCTGCCATATGAGGTTGATAAAAACACCTGCGGGGTCGCAGTAAATGCCATGCTTAAGGCCATGAATTATAAGGGGGGCGTGGATATCGAATTGTATAAAGGCCTTCCTTTGGGCAGCGGAATGGGATCCAGTGCGGCGAGTGCCGTCGCTGCCCTAGTTGCTACAAATCGGCTGTTGGGAAACCCATTTGAAAAGGCAGCCTTATTGCCATTTGCGATAGAGTCGGAGCGGGTAGCCTGTGGGGCAGGTCACGCGGACAATGTATCCCCAGCCCTTTTTGGTGGATTTGTGTTGATCCGGGAGTACCATCCGCTCGATGTAATCCCGCTCAATGTACCTCGTGGACTTTATTGTACCCTGGTTCACCCACATTTGGTGTTGAATACAGCAGATTCCAGAAGTGTTTTGAAACAGCATGTGTCGCTGAAGGATGCCACCACCCAATCAGGCAACATTGCAGGACTTGTGGCTGGGCTATACCAAGAAAATATGGCCCTTATCAGCCGCTCCCTGAATGATGTCATTGCAGAACCCTCGAGGTCGGTCCTTATTCCTGGATACGATGAAGTGAAGGAGGCCATCAAAATGGCCGGTGCTTTGGGATGTGGAATTTCAGGCTCTGGTCCTACTATCTTTATACTTTCACCGTCGGAAGAAATCGCCTGGGAAGTAAGCCGAATCAGTCAGGAAGTATTTGAGAAGATAGGACTTGATATAGACCTGTACGTGTCAGCCATCAATACGCGTGGAGCATACGTTATCGAAGAAAAAAAATAATCCCTTTTTCAGCCAAACTGGTAATCGGGACAACTTCACACCATTGAACCAATCATGAAATTTTACAGTACCAATAATCCGGCACATATTGTTTCACTTCAGGAAGCTGTCATCAAAGGACTTGCTCCAGATCAGGGGCTTTATATGCCAGTGACCATTCCGCAACTTCCGGCTTCTTTTTTTAAGCGGATGCCGGAAATGTCTTTTCTGGAAATAGGTTTTGAGGTTATTAGTGCTATTTTCTCTGAAGACTTGTCGGAAGCTCAGATTCAGGACCTGGTAGCTCATACCTTGCAGTTTGACGCTCCTTTGGTCCAGGTAGAAGAGGATGTCTTTAGTTTGGAATTATTCCACGGACCTACATTAGCCTTTAAGGATTTTGGAGCGAGATTTTGCTCGAAGTTGATGAGCCTGTTGCTTGATGGGAAAAAGGTAAAGGTACTTGTCGCTACTTCCGGTGACACAGGCAGTGCTGTGGCCAACGGGTTTTATGGTATAGATGGTGTTGATGTCGTGATTCTGTACCCTTCTGGAAAAGTTAGCGAACTGCAGGAAAAACAGTTTACGACCTTGGGAGGCAACATAACAGCATTGGAAGTAGAGGGCGTATTTGACGATTGTCAGCGAATGGTTAAGGAAGCCTTTTTGGATGCTGACTTACAGGAAAAGATGCTATTAACATCCGCCAATTCCATCAACATTGCCAGATGGATTCCACAATGCCTCTATTACTTTTATGCCGTATCCCGTTTACCAAGGAATGATAAAAAAGTGGTTTTTGCGGTACCGAGTGGAAATTTCGGTAATTTAGCCGCCGGGATTTTAGCCCAGCGAATGGGGCTTTCAATTGACATGTTTGTGGCAGCTACCAACACTAATAAGATAGTACCTGATTTTTTAGAGGGGATGCCATTTATGGCCAAACCTTCCATACAGACTATAAGCAATAGCATGGATGTAGGTAATCCAAGTAATTTTTATCGGCTATTAGCCTTATATGGAGGAGATGAGGCTCTGTTGAAGAAAAATGTTACCGGTTGTTTTTATACTGACCAGGCTACCCGTGAATCCATGCTTGCTGTAAAGAAATCAACAGATTACACCATGGATCCGCATGGCGCTGTAGCCTACTTGGGATTAAAAGATTTTATGAGCGCATATCCTGATAGTTATGTAGGTGTTTTTTTGGAAACAGCACATCCGGGCAAATTCAGACAGGTAGTAGAGGAAACCCTTGGTGAAACCTTAGTCCTTCCGGATCGCTTGGAGTCCTTTATGAAAGGAGAGAAGAAAGTCTCCCCAATGGCCAATGATTATGCGGCATTTAAGAAGTTTTTGTTAAGCTCCATTTGATTAATACTATAACTAGCTTTTTTTGTATAAAAAACTTGAGTATGGATTATGGTTACGCTTTCATTTTGATGATTTCGGTAAGCACGGATTTTACGTGAAGGATGTCTTCTGTGGAAATTTTATCGGACTTGATTGACTCAAATATTTTCATGGGAATGGGTGCTGCAGTTTCCCTAGCTTGTAGACCTTTGTCGGTCAATTCTATAATGACACTTCGCTCATCTGTAGCTGAACGGGTTCTTCTGATAAATCCCTTACTTTCGAGCCTTTTCAGCAGGGGAGTGAGGGTGCTTGTTTCTAAGAGCAAACAAGAGCAGATATCTGAAACGTTTCGATGGTCATTTTCCCATAGAACCATCAGCACCAAGTATTGCGGATAAGTGATTTCCAGTTCGTTCAGGTAGGGCTGATAAAGCTTTGTAATTATTCTAGAGGTAGCGTATAGCGGAAAACATACTTGATTTTCCAGTTTTAGAAGTTCGGTATACATGGGGTTTACTTTTACATTTCAAATCTATAACAGTTTTTTGAAATTCTCTTCAATATGATCGGATTTGGAAGTTGGACTGAAACGTTTGACGGGATTTCCATCCTTATCAATCAAAAATTTCGTGAAATGCCACCTACAATCATTAGAGAGTACTCCGCTGTTTAAATGCCTTAACAGCACCTGTTGACCAAAGTGCCCAAAGCACCAAGACAGGCTGAAAGAACAGCCGAATCAATCGCGCACGATCTGTGTCAAGTCCAAAGGCATCAATGCTATTTGTATATTGGGCCACATTGCCTGGAAATATCAGTATGAAAAAAACACCTAAGGCTATACCAACCAAAACCCGTCTTTTCCTCCAAAAAAGCATTCCTATCCCCAGAGCAAATTCCACAATACCCGATAATAGCACCACCAGGTCTTTACTTAAAGGGATCCAGGTCGGAACCTGTGCCTGGAATTCCTCCCGTTGAAAGGTTAGGTGGCCAATAGCGGCCAATACCATAAACGAACCCAAAATGATTCGTAGCGCATGCTGTAAAAAAGTGGTTTTTACATAATTATCCATCCTTGTCTGCAGAGTTATTGGTTTGGTTTTATCATATATCGTACACGACATAAATTGGCGAAAGGTTTAATTTCAAAACATCTTTCTTAATATTTCCTTAAAAATTGCTTATCTCAGCTTTGGTAAAAGCGTTTGACTTCGATTTTTTTCATTCAAAAAGCCACTTGTATTCGCCTTCTTTTCGCTTGTATGCCTTCCAGAGCGATGGGGTATGATTAGACTGAGGTGTTCTGCTAGGTACGGTTTTGTCTTGCCGAAGTCTACGAATCAAACCCAAAATGCCCAATGAGGGATTGTTGGATAAAAAGCTCACCGTGCCTCCGTCTTTTACATTTCCTAAAAACATGTCATAGCTGTTCATATCATAAAAATATCCCAAATGTTTTATCCTACCGATTAAGGACATGTTTTGCTTAAGATTTGCTTCTACCAGACTAAATGGCATTTCTGCTTGCAGAATCAGCTGTTTGAATTCAGCTTCTTCGGGTAACGTCCTTACTGTGACAACGTCAAGATCAACAGTGACCGGAAACAGTGTGATAGTCTGCAATGGCGTTTTGGATGCTCCTACATCCAAAACCTTACTTTCATACCCGACATGCGAAATTTTTATTTTCGTGTGGGGTTTTACGGGAATTTCAAAATAGCCTTCTGTACCACTGGTGGTTTGCTGCTGGGGGCCCAAAAGGTGAGCGCCGTTTATTGGCTGAAGAGTCGTGGCATCGAGCAACCTGCCACTATAAGTAAAAGTGTCTTCTTGCGCATTGGATGACCTATAAATAAACAATAAAACCAATATGAATTGCCAAATTAAGCAGAAGTTAAACGTCATGATTAAGATTGTTGGAATGGAGGAACTAAATTTAGGCCTGAGTACTTAAAAAAAATAGATTTTAACTTTCGTTAACGGGGTATTTAACAATTTATAAGTTTGTTAACCAAATTTTAACAAAATAAAAATGGGTATAGAAAAGCATCAAATTTAAAAGGTTGTTGAAATTATGAAAAGCTCTGTTGGGTTTATTAGCGAGATTTTGATTGTATAGACCACGTTTTACAGCCGAATTGTCTAACTTGTACTGTAATTTACCTAAACCTATTTACATGAAAAAGCTGTTATCACTTTTCCCTGCGCTGTTGCTACTCGTTAGTGTACATGCCCAAACTTGGTCTACCCTTAAACCACCTACCGAATGCACTGCGAGGCATGAATGTGCAGCTGCCGCCGTGGGCGACAAACTTTATTTAATGGGGGGGAGGGGAATGAAACCTGTTGAAGCTTATGACCCAGCCACCAACACATGGGAAACAAAATCGATGGCACCCTTGGAAATGCACCATTATCAGGCCGTACCCTATCAGGATAAAATATACGTTATTGGCGCCTTTACAGGAGGATATCCGCATGAGACTCCGATACCTCATGTTTATATTTACGATCCCGAGAATGACGAGTGGACCAAAAGCCATGAAATTCCTGAGAACAGAAGGAGAGGAGCCGCTGGTGTAGTTGTGCATAACGATAAATTTTATGTAGTGGGTGGCATCGAGGACGGACATTGGGCAGATAATAGGGATTATTTGGATGAATATGATCCTAAGACAGGCGAGTGGCAAACCTTGCCTAGCTTGCCCCGAGTTCGTGACCACTTTCAAGCTGTTGTGGTAGATGACAAGCTGTATGCAGTAGGCGGCAGGAAATCCTTTGCGAAAGAAGGACACACCTTTGAACTCACCTATGGAGAAGTGGACGTATATGATTTTAGTCAGAAAAAATGGGAAACACTTGGTAGTCCGGATGACCTCCCAACCCAACGGGCGGGAAGCTCTACCGTGGCATATGAAAACGGATTTATCGTAGTTGGTGGAGAAAGCATCAATCAAGTAGCAGCCCATGCAAACGTTGAATATTACGAACCGGGCAAAGCTTGGAAGAAGATCGCACCCTTGCAGCGTGGGCGTCACGGCATGCAGGTAGTGCCCATTGCCGGGAAATTTTATGTAGCTGCCGGCTGCGGAAATCGAGGCGGCAACCCTGAACTTACCAGTATAGAAGTTTTAAAATAATTAGCAACCCTTAACAACGTCGACGGGAGATTTAAGATTAATATAGTATATGGTCAAAGGAACACATAATGCAGTGACTGATTCCCGAAATGCGGATATTAAAATTTGGATAAATGGAGAGTTGTTTCCAAGGGAGGAAGCGAAGATTTCTGTGTTTGACAGTGGTTACTTGGTCGGCGACGGTGTATGGGAGGCGTTCCGCTATCATGCGGGAAAGATGCTTTTTTTAGACAAACACTTGAATCGGTTATGGCAGTCGGCTAAAGTCATAGGCATGCATCTTCCCTTTAGCCAAGAAGACCTAAAGGGAAATATTCAGGAAACCTTGGATACCAATCAGATGCAGGATCATGTTCATGTCAGGGTAATGGTCACCCGCGGCATCAAAAAAACCCCCTCCCAAGATCCCCGTTTCACCATCTCCGGACCGAATGTCGTCATCGTCGCAGAACACAAGCAAGCTTCTGTTGAGAACAAAAACCGTGGCATTAGCTTGTGGACGAGTACTATCCGCAGGGGTTCACCGGATTATTTGGATCCCAGGCTCAACTGCCACAGTAAACTCCACGAGGTTCAGGCGCTGATACAGGCTATAGAAGCAGGAGCCGACGAGGCGCTGATGTTGGATGTGAACGGCTTCGTATCCACCTGCAATTCCACAAATTTTTTTATCGTAAAGGGTAAGGAATTGTGGACCTCTACCGGGCAATATTGCATGAATGGGATCACCAGAGGTCATGTGATTGAATTGTGTGAGAGGTATGACGTGATCTGCCGTCAAAAAGACTTCTCACTTTTTGATGTTTATGGCGCAGATGAAGCATTTGTGACTGGAACTTTTGGAGGGCTCACACCCGTGATAAAAATTGATGGCAAGATTATCGGGGAGGGGTCCTTTGGGCCTGTTACCCGACAGCTTAGTGATTGGTACGATTCCCTGATTCAGGAGGAAATAGAGAGTGAGGAAAATAATGGGAACAGGTAAAACAAAGCGGATCTTTTTATGGTCGGGTCCAAGAAATATCTCCACTGCCCTGATGTATGCGTTTGCACAACGATCCGATACGAAGGTTTATGACGAACCCCTTTATGGGTATTATTTGAGTCATACAGAAGCAAAAGAATACCACCCGGGATCGAAAGAGATTCTAGAAACCATGGAGCATGATGGGGATAAGGTAGTAAAGATGATGCTAACAACTACGGAAAAACCTATAGTATTTTTCAAAAACATGTGCCACCATCTGCTGGATCTAGACAGAAGTTTTATGGCGCAGGGAGAAAACGTCATTCTGACGAGAGAACCTGTTGAGATGCTTTCGTCTTTTGGGGAAGTGATAGACAATCCTCAAATGCACGATGTGGGCTATAAATCCCAAGTTGATCTAATGCATGATCTAATAAGTAGGGGGATTCCGGTAACGGTGGTAGATTCCAAAACCATTCTGATGGACCCTAGTCGGCAGTTGGAGTCGCTCTGTCATAAATTGGGGATTTCCTTCTCTCCGGAAATGCTTTCATGGTCAGCAGGGGCGCGGGAGGAAGACGGTATTTGGGCACCTTACTGGTATTCCAATGTTCATCGTTCCACCGGATTTGCTCCCTACAAACCGAAAGAAAGACCCTTTCCTGAGAAGTTACGGAGTCTTCTTGATGATTGTCAGCCTTTTTATGAGGAGTTGATGAAATTTAGTCTGTAGCGTATATCCTGCCTTTTAAGATAAAGGACGACTTCAATCCCTTGTACTTTGATTCTACACCATTAGTGGTAGATATTTCGCACCCTTGGTGATAGTGAAGGTTGAGTTTAGAGGTAAACAAACCAAAGCCCCGGATCCATCCGAGGCTTTTTAAGTCAACTCATTTGCGGAAATTGACCCGTCTTTAATTTTTATCCATACGGTAACCGATAAGGTATTTCTCCTTATTTTCTGGAGCCCTCTTTAAATAGGCATCATAGTGGTCAATTGTCATTAAGTTTACCTGAAAATAATGCTTACCGTAATTAACGGCATTCTTCTCCAATTTACTTACAAACAATTGGGCGAAATCAGTATGGCTGTAGTTATTCAAATCCATATTTGCAATTCTTTTACCATCTATCCAAACTCCATACATGTCAGCGTCTTTATACGTATAATTGTTCGGAAAATACCTATGAAAAAGCGACTAAATATCACGGTCAAGGAAGACCTGATCCGGAAAATGAAAAAATACGCAGATCTTCAAGAGACCAGTATCTCTAGTCTGATAGAGGAACATTTTGAGGAATTGTTAAGGCACCCTTCCAAGTTTCCCAAAGAAATGTCTCTAGTGGAATTTGTGAAAACACTTCCAAAATCCAAGGTTGATTTCCCAACCGATTTTGATTTTAAAAAGGAATATTATAAAGTAAAATCAGTAGAATATGACGAACAGAATCCTGTTTGATGCCAATGTTCTCTTAGATTTTTTTCTAGATAGGCCAGCAATTCCAACCCATGCCCAACAAAAAATTTAAATCCATTCATCGCCGGTCTTCCACCCATCAAGGACGGTTTGTTCATATTTTTTCAAATAGAGATTTTTGGTTTACAGTCCTCGTTTTAAATCTTAAATCCCTAGAACCAGTGATTTGGTGATGGAGTGATCTAATGATTTAGTTTAAAATAGGTAAATAACTACTTTTTCAATATTCAATGTCCCACCTTTCATACTTGAATCTAAATCATCTTTCCTATAATTCTAGTTTCTAATTAAAAATCCTAAATCTCAAATCTGAAATCCTAAATCTAAAATCCCAAATCAAACACATTTTCGATCACCACATCACAGATCACTTCACCTGCTTTCTTCGCTCCATAAGCTCTCTCCATGTAGTCAAAATGATGCCTTCGTCAACAAGAAATTGCTGAAACTTGGGATCCATCATAGCCAGCATGTCCCCTTTCCGTAGGGAAGCACTTGGAGAAATTAGCTCAAAATGCGGAGTTGAATTTGTTGCATGGAGAATGATTTGCGTCACACCCGGTTGCAGCATGCGGACTGTTTCAATAAATTTTTCTGTTTTGTATGCCTGGATTTTATCGTCGTTACCTTCGATGGATGGATCTATTTTCCAGCTATAGCTGTCAGTATGTAGATCGTCGAGTACAGGTAGACCCGCATCCCAAAGTGTTTTCCCGATCGCTTGCAACTGCTCAACATTCAATGTGGACGAATTACTTTCCTGCTGTATCCAGGTAGCATGACCTCCGGGAAACATCACAGGTATTTGATATTCCATTCCCAGTTGGAGGTATTTTTTCAAAAATGCCTCACTGGCGAAAAGGGTGCCCATGTGTGAATCTAAATGAGTTGGTTGAAATCCCATGGCGATGAATTTGTCCACCTGTGCCTTGATCTCAGCATAAAGTTCCTCAGGATCTCCGTGTGTAACCACATCCCGAACGGCTGGCCATAAGTAGCCGTGGGGGTCTACCAAAGTTGGTGTTGCCAGGCCGCCAGAAACAGGCGCCCAGCGATAACCTTTCCATTCTGATGTTAACGTGAGGTGCACTCCAGCGTCGGTGTCAGGATTTTCTTTTAGGTAGGAAAAGTAATCGGGAACCCACGAACAGGGCATCATGACCGAGCAGGAATTGGCAGCCCCTTGATCCATGGATAAGATGGTCCCTTCGTTTGCTTCGTAGGACATGCCCGCATCGTCAACGTGAAAAATAATGACCTTGGCATCTTTGGGGTAACCCAGTTTTTCAGCGTAAGTTTGGGAGAAACTGTTTTGGCTAATCAGCAAAAATGCCACTAAATAATAAAATCCAAAAGATGTTTTTTTCATGTCAATTTTTAATTTAATTTTGATTGATTCTCTCTATATTGTCTTATAATTACGTTAAAAAAGACAAATGGACTATGGCTCATTGCGGAAAATATCAGTCGGTGCTAATTAGCAAAAGTAGGTAAATCTCCGCCGGAATTTAGGTCGTTTTTGGAGCAGGGTAATAATGTTTCATTTGCTTTCTAACGCTTAAGAACATAATTTTAGCAAAAGTTTATCCTCCAAGTCGAGGAAAGTCCAAAAATCCCCGCCGATTCAGGTTCTCTCTAGAAATAATACAACTATATACGAATGGAAAATATTGAAGATTCTAATGAAGGAAGAAAAATTAAAGGAATATTGTATCTTCCCCAACATGCCAAATCCCTTGCATTAGATGATCTGCTTAAAGACATTGAAGGAGAAATCCGCTATTACGATCCGGAAAAGGTAGATGACGAGAATCTGAATTTTAAGTTTCTTCTACCTATGGGAGAAGCCGCCAAAGAGCGTGAGTTGGATTTTGTTCTAGGTTTCGACAACGCCTTGGAAAGGATGATTATAGGCTATCTCAACGGAGAAGGTAAATTTCTGGTACTTAATGCGCACCAACAGGCGGCATTAATGGTAGACCATTTTCTGACTGCCAATGGTCCCGATGAAGCCAAGGAAAAGACTGTTATAAAAGGAAATATTCTTTCCCAACAAATAGATAAGATTGTCATCAGAAATGAAGGCAGATATAGGGAATCCCATGTGGGATATATTCCCCTCAAAGTTGCTTTGGAAAAGGAACAAGAAAGCGGATTGACAGCATTGGCCTGTGACGATAGAAATCATATTCTATTTAACACGGATCCAGAGGAAAATACAAAGGCCTGTATCTTGTTTGTTTTGGATATGGTAACCCGACTCGTCAAAAGGGAGTCAAGTATCTATTTTCACCATGTAGACCTACAGATAATGTATAAGCTCTATGGGGAAAAGACCTTTAATATTTCTTCTGAGGGGCAAAACAAAAAGGTTTTTGACCGGTTTCGTCTCAAAGCTCCCTCGGACAGCATCAATGAAGAGCTCGTGACTATTTCAGATTACAAGAAGGAGCTTTTTCAGAATAAACTAACGGGTCGTAAAGGACCTCCTGAACTTGGGCCCATGGATCTGGTACAGCTGGAGTTTACCAGCGGACTCAAGATTAGCGTTGAGTTGGCGGATGGAGGAAGTAAGCTGTTTCTACATTTGAGTGATTTTAGTGACTGCTACAACCGTGCTTCATTCCCTGATGCGCGTAAAAACATTCATGACAGGCTATTAAAAGTAGTAGTGTCCTTGGGTAAGATGGTTATCAATTTAAACAATTGATTTAGTCTATAGGCTTGCTAGCTGTAAACGTCATTCTCCCCAACAGTTCAATCTGTTGGGGATTTTTTATGAAATGGTTGTAGGGCATTTGATTTTAATTGTGGCATATCATTTTTTAAAATGATAATTTCTTGTTGGGGAAAAATAGGAAGGAGTTTGTATATTTATTCCGTTAACTCAAATATATTGTCTAAACCCAATTCCTATGAATAAATACTCAGTGTTTCCTTTGGCTATATTTTTTCTCCTATTTACCTATGGGGGATTTGCACAACATGGCGACTATAAAGCTCCAGCTTTGGAAAATCCCGATGCCTGGTCACTGGTATTGATTCCGGACACTCAATCCTACATGAAATTCAAACGCAATCAGCCTATATTGGACTTAATGCTCAATTGGGTGGATGAGCATATCGATCCCTTGAATGTGAAGTTGGTTGTACAGGTAGGAGACTTGGTAGAACAAAACGGACTTGTAAACCCCGACGGAGTTGCTGCAAATCAGACTGGAACACAACAATGGGAGGCGGTTTCTGGCTCATTTTCCATTTTGGATAAGAATGTTCCCGTAATCGCCACTACCGGAAATCATGATTTCGGAATAGTCAATGTAGAAAACCGACAAACTTCCTATAACGATTATTTCCCGATTGGAAAAAATCACCATAATCAAAAAATGATTCGGGATGTGGCGTTGGATGAGACGGGTATGCCTACGCTTATCAATGCCACCTATGAGTTTATTTCTCCTGAAGGCAGGAAGTTTTTAGTAATGGTGCTAGAATTTGCACCAAGGGAGGCAAGCTTAAACTGGGCCATTCAGACGGTCAATAAGGAGGAATATCAAGATCACACGGTAATTCTCTTGGCACATTCATACCTTAACCGGAACAGTGAGCATATTGAAACAGAAGGATATCCCCTTTCCGACAGTAATTATGGGAAGGCTATTTGGGAAAAACTGGTACAACCTTCGAAGAACATTCAGATGGTTTTTTCCGGTCATATCGGAGCACCCAATGATAAGTCAGGTCACGTTGGGTTCCGTACAGATTCCAATGCAGCCGGTAAAAAAGTCCATCAAATGACCTTCAATGCACAAGCGCTAGGGGGAGGCTGGCACGGCAATGGCGGTGATGGTTGGCTAAGATGGTTGGAGTTTCAGGGGAATTCCGTTTTGGTTAAGACTTATTCACCTCTGTTCGCAATCTCACCCAACACGAGGCATTTGGCATGGGGAACTGACGAGTTTGCTACTTTTTCCTTCGAGTTGGATTAAGCGATAATTGATTTCTTTACTAGCGGTACATTACAGAGAGAGACTGACATAATATTATTTATTCTTTCCTGTAGCATTAGGTAAGGTTTTTGCGTCTTCTTTTTTGAAAGCTAAACCAATTATTATTGCCATGTGGAAAACCTTTACCCCTGTCCTGTTGACAGCGGGATTGCTAGTGCTATCCTGTGACCAGTTGGAAGATAAACCCCAACTTCTAGAATCTTTGGCACACAGCCAATGGGAAGTGACGGGGTATTTACCGCCAGCAACCCCCGAACCAAAGGTAAGTCCTGTACCTTATCAGTTGACTTTTATCAACGATTCTACGTTTATTCTTCAATTGGACATCAATCGCCTGGTAGGAAAATATTCAGCCACTCAAGGCGGTGATTTCTCGGTTAGGGAAATCAAACGGACCGACAACTGTTGTGACAGTGAGTATGCGCTTCAGATGGCTGAGATCGTTCAGGGCGCAAATGTGTTCCAGTCAACGAAAGAGGGAATTGCACTTCAGGGTTCTGGAGAAGTATTTTTAAAGAAAAAAATAACTGTGAATCCATGAGAAAATATATCGGATTGATTTTAATAAGTATGGCCATCCTCCAATTTTCGTGTACGGAGGAGGATGAAATCATCCGTTGTGATGCCCAGCCTAATATCAGCGAATCACTTTATGGAACCACTTCTTCTTCGGTCACGATCACTGGAGCATCCATATTGACCAATTGCCTCGAAATTCGATTTTCATATACCGGATGTACTGACGTAGCCACTTACGACTTAGCGGTGTCGGAAATTGTTTCCGACACCTATCCTCCCAACAGAGCCATGCGTATAGTATTGTCCGAAGAAGGAAATTGCAGCATCACCCAAAGCCAAACCTATAGAGTTGATTTGACCATTCTTCAGGTCGAAGATACCAGTAGGCTTAATTTAGAACTTGAAGGTTGGGGTGAGCCCTTGGTCTACGGTTATTAATTGCTTATTTTCGAACGGACAATATAACCCGTTTGAGTGTGAAGAATCCTTTTAAAAAATTCACGTGGCTTAATGAGCCAGGTTTCTGGAAAGAAGAAGCAGGTGAACTGATAATAAAATCAGACGAAAAAACAGACTTTTGGAGAAAAACCCACTATGGGTTTACCCGGGACAGCGGCCATTTTTTTTACCGGAAAGTTAAAGGAGACTTTGTTGTCAAGGTCAAAGTGACAGGCAACTATACCGATCTTTATGATCAAGCTGGACTTATGATTCGACAGGATGAGAATCATTGGATCAAAACTGGAATTGAATGGGTCGATGGCGTGCAGCAGGTAAGTGCGGTAGTTACCCGGGAATTTTCAGACTGGTCGGTCAGGCCTTGGCCGGAAAACCCTCCCTCCATTTGGCTTAAGGTGAAGCGCAAGGGGGATTTTGTAGAGGTGGAGTATGGAAAGGTAGACAGTAGTTTTCAACTGCTTCGTCTGGCTTATTTTCCACCCTCGGATGAAGTTCAGATTGGGATAATGGCTGCCGCTCCCGATGGTGCCGGATTTGTGGCGAAGTTCAGTGATTTTACTTTTGAAAAAATCACTGTGTAGAAGTGTAATAAAAGAAAGTACTTATCAAGGTTCTTAATGGGTAGAAAGTCTCTCGCTTGTTTAAAATAGTAATGATTTTGATCTGTGAAGGGTCGACAACCTTCCACAGATCAAAATTAAGTTAATACCCCGTGATGGTTTTCATCAGATTGAAAAACCCTCTTTTGCGGTCAGAGTTAATGCCCCAATCTACCGGCACACTTTGATACCCCTCTTCAAAGCCTTCGTCTTTCATCCGGAAATCAAAATATCCCCAAGAAGCATAAGCCGATACGGCAGCGATAAAATTATTCCAATCCTTATCGAAATCAAAGTGGTCGTCTTCATTAAAAATAATCGGCATGGGGGTATATCCTTGCACGGCCCTCGTGTCTTTTACCATAATAGGTATGCGGTCAGGATCTTTAACACCATTGCCGTGGAGAAGTAGGTAATCTGCGGACTGAACCACGTTTGGCAAGGGGATAAATCCACCCCCATAGCTGGTACTTACGTAGAAGCGGTGCCCATCTTTTTCTATTCCTTTGGCCAGTTCAATCAGTTCATGTACCCGCTCAGGTTTAAGGATGTCGTGGTCATAGCGAACGTTGCTTTCATTGTTGATTTCAATTAACACGTTCCGGTAGTTTTTGGAATGGAGCCAATTTGTCGCATTGGTCACTGCGCGAATCACCGCTGTTTCATCAAGTAGCCGTTCATCCTGGCCGAAATAAAAAAATCCCACCATGGGCACCATGCCCAGTTCGTCCGCTTTGTCCAAGATACGTTCCAGCCTATACATGTAGGCAGGTATGAGTTCTCCGTTTTCGGTAAAAGCAGAATTGTGCCAAGGTTGTTCTTTGGAATACCCCTCCGGACTTCCTCCCTGCAGATTAATGGTAAATGACAGCATGCCGTGACTCTTCCATTCTTCCATATGGCGGACAAACTCGTCTGTATTGCGATCGGCATCCCACTTTCCAGTATCATTATATTTCCATCGACTGACAGTTTTAGGGTTCATGTCGTCAAAGATGCCCTGCACCATCCTGGAATTCATCAGCAACCCCTCGATAGGATGTTTTTTCCACTTTCGCTTTTCGTAGGTGGGTTTGCCGTTGATGTAGAATTTTTCACCACGGATTTCGACGGTCGTCTTTCGAGTTTGCTGTGAAAAGCCTTCAACGCAAATGCATAAAATAAGAAAGAGACAACAAAGGGTAGTTGTTTTCATAGTAGAATTGGGTTTAATGATTTTGGGGGTCGGAAGCGTCCACGGTTTTTAGGCCGTGGACGAGTTATTAAACAGTTTTGGGGTCAGGGTGCTGGTATGGTGCCCGGTAAGGCCTTCGAAGTAGCTTAGTGGCTTCCTCGTCACCGACTACTATCATCTGTTTGGGATCATAGACTAAGGCTCTACCGAGATCCATCGACATATTGGCTAGAATGCAACTTGCTGTAGATATATGTCCCTGTTCTACATCGGCAACAGGCAATCCTCCCTTTTCAATGGCTTCGAGGAAGTTAATCATTTGCCGTCTAGTCGCAGGGGCGGCATGCAGCTCCATACCGTCCTCTGTGAGATCCTCAGGATATTCTTCCCGTTCGAAAAGAGCAGTCTGGGTTATTGGCTCGCCTTCTCCCTGTGGGACAAATTCATATTTCATTACGGACGCTTTCAGGGTACCTTTATCTCCATAAATCTTATAGGCCCAAGGGTACTCGGGATCTTGAGGAGTTCCCCAGCTCCTGTGGGTCCAGACGCAATCCAATTCATCATAAGAAAATGTCGCCGTTTGGGTATCGGGAGTGGTGGAAATGCCTCCTTTTTGAACATATATACCTCCGGTGGCATAAACCTGCTTTGGCCAGCCCAGGTCGAGCATCCAGCGGACGGCATCGAACATGTGCACGCACATATCTCCAGGGATACCATTGCTGTATTCCATCAGCGTACGCCAAATCCTACGGTGTGGAAGTCCCCTGTAAGGTAGCTTGGGACCAGGACCTACCCATCGGTCATAGTCAAAGAAATCCGGGACAGGTTCAACCTCAGGATTGCCGTTGTATCTCATGTGGTAATAGCAACACATTTCCACGTGGGAAATTTTCCCCAACATACCGGTGTCTATAATTTCCTTTTTAGCATCTACAAGATGGGGAGTGCTGCGTCGTTGGGTCCCGATTTGGACTACACGTTTGTATTTCCGGGCAGCAGCAAGTATAGCTTCGCCCTCAATCACATCTACGGAAATGGGTTTTTGCAGGTACACGTGATTTCCTGCCTTGATAGCATCGATGGCGTGAAGGGCATGCCAGTGGTCCGGGCTGCCTACCAGTACAATATCTAATTTGTTTTCTCTAAGTAACTCTTGATGATCGTTGTAGGTCTTAGGTTTCTTACCGGATTTTTGGCGGGTGCTGATCAGTTCAGCGGCTTGGTCTCGTTGATTTTTGTCCGGGTCAGCTACGGCGATGACTTCTACCGGAGCTACTTGTATCAGACGAAAGAGGTCACTTTTGCCATACCAACCAGTGCCGATCAACGCTACTCGGTAGGGTTCTTTTCGGTCCATCCAGTCCATGCCATGTGCACCAAATGCGGATAGTGCGAACAACGCTGTGCTGCCTTTGATAAAATGCCTGCGGTTAATGGGAGTCTTATTCATTGAACGAGTGAGTTTTCTGGGATATTTGCTGTTGAGTATGTTTTTGGCTTTCAATATAAAGAAATTTTCAAGCAGAACTCCAATTTTCGAGCCGAACCTATGAATGAAGGCCCTTTTTTCTTTCAAACGGGATTTAAAATGGCGTATGTTATAGAGGGGAAAAATTGCTTTCAAGTTGGCCAGTCTGTATTTGGACGCTAGTCAGGAACCGGAAATGATTCAGTCATCATTTAATTTTAAAATAGCATAATGCGATATGGCACGGATATAGGAGAATTGCCGATCTTTTCATATTTTGGGCTATTGATAAGCAAATGTTTATCTTATCTATTATTCATCCATATATCCTAGCCTTGAAAAAAATCAACCGAAATAAATTTTTGAAGCAATCCATTGGCATTGGAGCATCGATGGTCATGCTTCCCCTAGTTGGCTTTCCGTCTAGGAGGGACAATTACTCCCGATCTTTTTCCGGATTATGGGAAAATATGGTCGCTGCCAATGACGAATTTATCCAAGACTTGATGGATCGGGGGGAGGTTGCTAATAGACATGGAGGCAGAAGCAATGGGTATAACTTTGCCAAGCTTGCGGCCGGGTATGCCTGCAAGGATTCGTATTTCTATAAAAACCCCCTTCTTATTGATCTACTAGATAAAACAACTGACAACCTAATAAAAACACAACGCCCTGACGGTACCATCAATGCAGGTAACTTGGAGTCTCCTCCGGATACAGCATTTATCATGGAGCCAGTTTGCGCTGGGGTAGTTATACTGAGCCAGATAGAGGATGTTGCACTTTCTCCACTAATGGAGAAAATCAAGGTCTTCGTAGAAAAAGTAGGAAGGGCTCTGGTAGTTGGAGGGATCCATACCCCCAACCACAGATGGGTACTGTGCCATGCGCTTGCCCGAATTAATCAGCTTTATCCGGATCCATCCTATGTAAGGCGGATAGACGAATGGTTGAGTGAAGGAATCTTTATTGACGAGGACGGGCATTACCCTGAGCGTAGCATGAATTATTCCGATGTGGAAAACAATGCCTTTATCACCATGGGAAGGTTGTTAAACAGACCCGAGCTTTTAGAAGCTCCACGGAAAAGTTTGACTATGACCTATTATTATATGGAACCAAACGGCGACCTGATTACGACGGATTCCAGAAGGCAGGATCAGTATTCCCATAGGAGCATAGTAGGGCAGTATCTCCATTACCGGTTTTTGGCCATCCATGATCAGGATGGCACCTTTGCGCATATTGTCTCTATGATTGAAGGGTTTCCGGGTTTTGATAAGGTTATTGTAAATGAGGCTCTATTCTATTTTATGGAAAACGAAATGCTCATAAAAGATCTTCCTGAACCAACGGCATTGCCAACCACTTTTGAAAAAGTTTTCAAGACCAGTAGTTTGGCCAGAATTCGAAGGGAGGATACTACCGTGACTATTTTTGGAGGAGTGGATTGGCCGCTAATTATAGCCTCGGGGAGGTCAGTAAGTCCAAATTTTTTCAGTTATCGGAAAGGAAACGCAGTATTGAAACACATGCGGATGTCTGCGGGTTTTTTCAGTATGGGCTATTTTCGAAGTCAAGGTCTGCGGAAGGAAGGAAACTCCTACATTTTGCACCAAAAATTAGAAGCGCCGTATTACCAACCTTTACCGGAAGAACTCAGAAATAAGGAAGGGGACTATAATTTGACACCAAGCATTGATGGTAGGTTTTGGAGTAAAATGTCCTTTGATCAGCGTCCTGTGAGTAATGTAAAAACCCTAGATACCGAAATATCTATTACGGAAGATAAGGGGAAAGTAACGCTCGGATTTGAAGTAAATGGGCTGGAAGGTGTGGAAGTAACTATCGAATTTTGTTTTGACGAAGCAGGAACACTCTTAGGGACAATACCTGCCTCTATCGGGGATGACAATTATTTCCTACCTACAGGAAGTGGTTCTTTTGAATGTGGAGGGGATACGATTCATTTTGGTCCTGGTGCAAAGCTACATGAGCGAATAGTCAGGCTTGAGGGGGAGCAGTACAGTGTCCATTTTGGCACCTTGAGAACCAAGGGCAAGCATGTCTACCTAACTGGTATTACACCCTTTGTGCATACGCTAACTTTCGGGTAAATAGATTTATTCCATACAATATTTTTACTTTTCTATTAAAATTACTTTTTTACTCCAAAAGCTATTGCGCATATGGAAATAATTGCTGAAATTCCGATTGTAAAACCTTAAGATATACTATGAAAAAACAATTCCTTTTACCAACCTTAGCCGTTCTAGGCCTTCTTTTCTTTCAGGGTACTAGTAAGAAGACAACCGATTCTGAAAATTCGTTACATGTGATGGAGGCGGATATGCCAGCGAATGTCAAAGCCGTCGTAGATCAAAAATGCTATGGCTGCCACAATGCTGAATCCAAAAATGAGAAAGGAAAGAAAAAATTAGATTGGGATGCCTTTGAGGCCTCCAAACGGTCCAAGCAACTAGCTGCCAAGGGTAAAATTCTTGAAGTATTAGAAAATGGAGACATGCCGCCTGCGAAATTTCTGGAGAATAAGCCGGAAGGTAAGCTAACAGAATCTGAATTGGCTACCTTGATGGAATGGAGTAAAAGCAAGAAAAAATAATTTTGGTAATGAAATGGGGATTATACCTGCTAGGCGGGTTGTCTGTCATATTGATAGGCATTCAATTCGTTCCGAATAATTTGCCAACTGTAGAAACCGCCAATCCCGGAGACATCATAGCGAGCGGAATTGTGAGTGACGATGTAGCTGCGATTTTGAAGACATCATGTTATAGTTGCCACAGCAATGAGTCAATTTATCCTTGGTATTCGTATGTGGCACCATCTTCCTGGCTTGTAGCCAAAGACGTTCGGGAAGGCAGGGAGGAGCTCAATTTCTCCAATTGGCAAGATTATGACATGATGGAAAAGTTGGAAAAATTGGACGATATCACTATTGAAGTAGGTGAAGGAACGATGCCTATGGGTATTTATACCCTAATGCACCCGACTGCTAGTCTAAATGATGTGCAGAGGGAAAAGATCATCGCATGGGCAGAAGATGCTATGGATGTAGTGTTGGAGGAGGAGGACGAAGAAGGTGACGAAGAATAGAATAATTTTAGGCAAAATTTATTCAATTATCTAATCAATCCCAGAGCAAATTAAACAAAGCGGGCGCAATAAAATGCGCCTTTTTTATTGCTTAGGTTTCTTATTTTCGTTTCCCCATACTTTCCACCCGTGTCTTTATATAATTGGATGACAAAGTTAACATAAGGAGAAAATTTTTCCTGAGGCTAACAATGAAGCAAGAAAGGGAATAGCTTTGGTTGATTTGTGGAAGGGAGTTTAATTTTTCTATCTAAAAATTAATTTGATTAAACTAAATTACCCGGGGATTGAGACCAATTCAATTGTAGGTTTTGTTGAAATGCCACAAAATTCTTACATTCAATCTATGAATGACACTTACGTTGGAATTCCCGCCAATTTCATGGTGCTAATTTTTCTGTTACTTGTATCCTGCAGGCAAAATACCCTTGGAGTATTTGAAGAATTTCAGGACATTGGCAATCCCGCATTGCCCGGAAATACGGTCTATGATTCGAAAACGGATTCTTACACGCTCACTGGTTCTGGTTACAATATTTGGTTTGATCGGGACGAATTCTATTTTTTGTACAAGGAAGTTAACGGTGATTTTTCATTGACTGCGGATATGGAGTTGATAGGGTTAGGAGTAGATCCTCACCGAAAAGTAGGAATCATGGTAAGGTCTTCCAAAGCGGCGGATGCAGCACATATGACCGCCACCGTCCATGGCGACGGGTTGACCGTGATGCAGTGGCGAAGGGAGGTTGGCATGGAAATGAGGGATCCTGAAGATGAAATTTTTGCTGAAGATGGGGATTTCCAGACCATTAAGTTGGAAAGAAAAGGAAATGAATATACGATGTGGGCAGCAAAAGCGGGGGGTGATTTGCAGCGAATAGGCTCGCAAATTTTGGAATCTATCCCAGAAGATGCCTTGCTCGGACTTTTCATTTGTTCCCATAATCCAGATGTTTTGGAACAAGCGATATTCTCTCAAGTAAACTTATCGAAAAGTAACAACGTGGGAATTTAATAACCAATTCACAATAAACCCTGCGTTCATGAATCTTAATTTCGCTTTCACACTAGTTATTTTTTTGCTTTCCGAAAGTGTTTATGCCCAGGAAAATGCTCCCTGGAAACGGCATACGATTGACAATACGTCACTGGGTTCTGACGGGTCAAAACTGGCAGACGTGAATGGTGACGGTCGTATGGATTTAATAGTGGGATGGGAGGAGGGTGGAGTTAGCCGCCTATACATTAATCCAAAAGAACCACGGGAGTTTTGGGAGTATATTGAGGTACCTTCGCCCGATGTGGAGGATGCTTTTGCAGTCGATTTGGATGGAGACGGCTTTATGGACTTGGTCACTCTATCGGAGGGAAAGCATCAACGCATTACTATTCACTGGGCTCCGGCCGATTGGGTGTCCTACTATCATTCTGAGCAATGGGTAAGTCAAGACATTCCGGTTACGGTGGGTAGGACACGGTGGATGTTTGGAAGGCCGTATGATATGGATGGAAAAAATGGAATAGACTTGGTGGTAGGTTCAAAAAATCCGAATGGCACATTGGGATGGCTTGAAGCCCCGGAAAATCCCCGAAACATGGAGACATGGAAATACCATGAAATTACCCCCGCAGGTTGGATAATGTCTATCGAGTTACTGGATATGGATAGGGACGGGCTGGAGGATATCCTGATATCTGACCGATATGGTGAACTGCGCGGAGTCAGATGGATCAAGAATCCCGGCCATGGGAAGGATTTGAGGGGCCTTTGGGGAAATCATTTCATTGGGGTGCAGGATGGGGAACCCATGTTCTTGACATTGGCAGATATCCCAGAATGGACATCGGATGGGGTTCCGGGCATAGTAGTACCTGACTTAGTAAAGGGATGGGAGATTTTTTACAGAGAGGAAGGCCGCTGGGTCAATGAATCTATGGCCTACCCTGCGTTTAGCGGAACTAGGGGTAAATCAGTGGCGGTAGCCGATATGAATCAAAACGGCTCCTGGGACCTGGTAGCCTCCTATGAAGGAGCGCTGGATAAATCCGGGGTGTTGTCGGTTGATGGATTCTTGGAAAAGACCCCGAGCTATACCGATATCAGTGGAAATGCAGGTGTCAAGTATGATTTTATCGTCCTTATCGATATAGACGGGGATGGTGATCTAGACGTACTTACCTGCGAAGAGACTGGGGAGGATGGCAGTAAAGAGGGGCTGGGAGTCATCTGGTACGAAAATCCGCTCAAATAATACTTCGGTAAATTTTTCAAAAAAGCAGGATGGAAGAGGGTACGTTTGCTCTAGTAGCAAGTAATATCAGGTAGTGTTCAGGCAATCAAATATCAAATAATAGAAACATATAGCATTTACAATTCATCACATGAGTATGACAAAGGACATTTACCTGGTAGTGAGCGGAGATTTGAGATTGTCGGCAAACCGCACCTGTTGGCAGGCACAGCATGACATGGAGACTGCTTTGAATGAGGTATTGAAGGCCTTGGGTTGGAATGTAATCCGTGGGCACGCTTACGATGATGAGAAGGGACATGGTTTTATTGATTCCCAGCGCATGGGCATTGAAGTATTTAAAAAGCTGGATCCCAGCCTCCCGCTAATTGTGGCAGAGAGTGTCTGGCAGTATACCCACCATGTGCTTCCAGGATTGAGTACCCATATGGGTCCTATCCTCACGCTTGCCAATTGGAGCGGTCAGTGGCCGGGATTGGTAGGTATGCTCAACCTGAACGGTTCGTTAACAAAGGCCGGGGTTAACTATTCCACGATTTGGAGCAAGGATTTCACAGATGGTTTTTTTATGGACAAACTTCGGGAATGGCTGGATACAGGCCATATTACCCACGATCTCAGTCATGTAAAGGCATTCGAGCCTTCCATGATTAATTCGGGTTTGCAGGAAAAAGGAAAAATTTTCGCTCAGAAGTTCAGGGAAAACAAGGCCATTATGGGAGTCTTTGATGAAGGGTGCATGGGTATGTTCAATGCCATTATACCCGATCATCTGTTGCATCCCACCGGCATTTTCAAAGAGCGGTTAAGTCAGTCCACACTTTATGCCGCTATGCGTGAGGTTTCGGATGAGGAGGCAGAAACAATATTGCAATGGCTTCTTGACCAGGGGATGAAGTTTAACTGGGGCACCTCAGAAGATGATCTTACCCGTACCCAAACGCTAGAGCAGTGCAAAATGTACATTGCCGCACTTCGGTTAGCTGATGAGTTTGGATGCGATACCATTGGAATTCAATACCAACAGGGTTTGAAAGACTTGGTTCCTGCCAGTGATTTGACTGAAGGATTGCTAAACAATACCAAAAGGCCCCCGGCATATGACAAAAAAGGAAAAGAACTTTTCCCAGGCAGGGCACTTCCCCATTTCAATGAGGTGGATGAATGCGCCGGTTTGGATAGTTTGATTACCTATAAGCTTTGGGATGAGTTGGGAATGGTCGGTGATAATACGCTGCATGATTTGCGCTGGGGCGAGCATTTTACCGGAGAGGGGCTCGATGATTTTATTTGGGTGCTTCTGATCTCCGGTGCGGCACCACCCTCACATTTTGAAGGTGAATACAGAGGAGCAAGCAGTGAGCGGCAGCCAGCCATGTACTTTAGGTTGGGTGGAGGTAGTCTGAAAGGAGTAAGTAGACCAGGCCACATCGTATGGAGCAGGGTATTTATTATGGATAATGCGCTGCATGCAGATTTGGGTATCGGTGAGGCGGTTTCCCTCCCGGAAGCAGAAACACAGCGACGTTGGGAAATGACTACACCACAATGGCCTATCATGCATGCCAAGCTCGAAGGAGTTTCGCAAAACCAGTTGACAGCCAGACATAAAGCAAACCATATTCATGTAGTATATGCAGACAGTCGTGAGAAAGCGTTGGAAGCCTGTCAGGTTAAAGCCGCTGTGTTCCATGAATTGGGCATCAAAGTTTCTTTCTGCGGTATTTAAAGACTAGATTATGTTAAGATTAGGACTATTATTTTTCGTAGGCGCATTGTTTGCCTCTGCCTGTCAGACCGGAAATAGATCCGTCAATGAGCAAGTCGGAGATAAGGAGGCCAACGATATCACGGGTAAATTTCACCTACCTCCCAAGGCGATTTCCGGAGAGCAGGGTTATTTACATGGAGAATTAATTTACTCGCTGGAAAACCGGCCTACTCCTCAGGTACACGCTTCCACGATAGTGGAAACACCTTCTGGAATGGTAGCTGCATTTTTTGCAGGTACACGTGAAAAACACCCTGATGTTGGTATCCGCGTATCCCGATTGGAGAACGGCACATGGACCCGTCCGGAGGAAGTAGCCGATGGTGTGCAGAATGACACTTTGCGATATCCCTGCTGGAATCCTGTACTCTTTCAACCTCAAGAAGGACCTTTACTGCTTTTCTATAAAATAGGTCCAAGCCCAATGGATTGGTGGGGAATGGTGATGACTTCCTCTGACGACGGAAAAACATGGACTACTCCTCAGAAAATTGGAGAAGATCCAAAAGTTGGCCATTTATTAGGCCCTATTAAAAACAAACCTATTCAGTTAGCTGATGGTACGATTATCAATCCATCAAGTATAGAACTAGAAGAGGGAGAAGAAGTAAAGTGGATGACTCATTTTGAAATAAGTAAGGATAATGGAAACACGTGGAAGGTGATAGGTCCGATTAACGACGGAATTGCTTTTGATGCAATACAGGCCAGTATTTTGCAACACGAAGACGGCCGTTTGCAAATACTTTGCAGAACCAGGCAAAACGTAATATCCACCAGTTGGTCCTCCGATCAGGGTGAAAGTTGGTCTGAGATGGAGGCGACTTCCCTGCCTAATCCTAGTTCGGGAACAGATGCTGTGACCCTGGCTGATGGAAGGCATTTGCTAATTTACAATCACAGTACCCGCGAAGGGGAGGAACCCAAAGCCCGGAATATTCTCAATTTGGCTATTTCAACCGACGGGATCGATTGGCAGCCCGTGATGACTTTGGAAAACGAGCCCAATCGATCTGGCTATTCCTATCCAGCGATCATTCAATCAAGGGATGGCCTCGTCCACCTGACGTACACCTATAACCGCGAATCAGTCAAATATGTGGTAATAGACCCTTCGGAACTTTGATTCCTGGACAATTCCCGGTCAAGATTGTTCCTAAAATATATTAAAATTTAGATTAAAGAATTTATAAGCATGTCAAATACAGCATTGTCAATGCCTTTGCGAGGGATAATTCCCCCGCTAGTAACCCCACTTTTGGATGATCAACACCTTGATCTTTTGAGTTTGGAAAAATTAGTCAGCCACCTGCTAAAAGGCGGGGTTCATGGCTTGTTTATTTTGGGTACAACTGGAGAGTGTACTAGCCTGAGCTATACCATTAGGAAGGAAATGATTGCTAACGTATGCAGGCTAGTCGACGGACGCGTCCCGGTGTTGGTGGGCATCACTGATACGGCACCGGAGGAGAGTATCGCACTGACGGATTATTCTAAGGAAGTTGGAGCTGCCGCTGTAGTCGCTGCACCACCTTATTATTTTGGACTTTCCCAGCCCGAGTTAATCACTTATTTTGAAAAATTGGCTGGCAGGCTTTCTCTTCCCTTGTTTTTATACAACATGCCTTCCCATACCAAGACAATGATTGCGGTGGATACGGTTGAGAAATTGGCCAAGCATCCAAATATTGTGGGTTTCAAAGACAGTTCAGCTAATGCCACCTATTTCAACGCATTGCTTTATTCTTTTAGAAATCAGTCAGAATTTTCACTTTTTGTAGGACCGGAGGAAATGATGGCATCCGCTGTACTGATGGGAGCTCATGGAGGAGTGAGTGGTGGAGCGAATATGTTTCCTAAATTATACGTCACTCTTTATGAGGCAGCAAAGGCAAATAATATGGAAGAGGTTCTAAGGTTACAGGAGAAAGTGATGGAAGTTTCAGCAAAAATATATTCCTTGGGAACTTATGGATCCAGTTACCTCAAAGGGTTAAAAGCAGCCCTTTCTATTTTAGGTCTATGCGATAATTACTTGGCAGGTCCATATACGGCCTTTGAAGGAGGCGAAGTAGAGGCGATCCGGAAAAATCTGGAAAGTATTCAGGGACTTTAACCAAATAAAATTAATTATACTGTTACCCATCATCCATGGATTTACCACTGATTGATTTAGTTGTTTTTTTAGTTTACATGTTGGCCATTGTGTTGTTTGGAGCTTCATTTTATTTTAAGAAGCGGACTGCCGATCAATATATTACAGGAGGAGGTAATTTGCCTTCTTGGGCTATAGGCATGTCAATCTTCGCAACCTTTGTCAGCAGTATTAGTTTTCTGGCGTTGCCAGGCAATGCGTATCTGACCAATTGGAACGGCTTTGTGTTCAGTCTGTCTATACCTATTGCGGCGATCCTAGCCGTGAAATTTTTTGTTCCGCTGTATAGAGGAATCAAAAGTGCCTCAGCTTACTATTTTCTGGAAACGAAATTTGGATCTTGGGCACGTACCTATGCATCCGTTTGCTACTTACTTACCCAATTGGCACGTATGGGTGCAATTATGTATTTGTTGGCTTTGCCTATGAACGCCTTGTTTGGATGGAGTATTCCGATGATAATCATTGTGACCGGACTGAGTGTCCTAGTTTACGCCATGTTGGGAGGATTTGAGGCTGTGGTTTGGACCGATGCAATCCAGGGAATTGTATTAATTACAGGGGCACTAGCCTGTGCTGGCATCATTTTGTTTTCTATGCCCGAAGGTCCCGGGCAAGTATTTACCATTGCATCCGAGCACAAGAAGTTCAGTTTAGGCAGTTTTGGGCTAAGCCTTTCAGAGGCGACATTTTGGTTGATTTTGGTATATGGTCTATTTATCAATCTGCAAAATTTCGGAGTAGACCAAAATTATGTGCAGCGGTATTTAAGTGCAAAAAATGAAAAAGAGGCTGTTAAATCCACTTTGTTGGGCAGTTTACTTTACGTACCAGTTTCCCTCTTGTTTTTCTTTATAGGAACAGCCCTGTTTGCATATTATCAGGCAATGCCGGAATCCTTACCTGAAGAACTGTTTGCGCCTGAAAATTCGGATAAAGTATTTCCCTATTTTATTGTAAACGTATTGCCTACTGGAATGACTGGACTATTGATTGCTTCCATTTTTGCGGCAGGGATGAGCACAGTTTCTACCAGTGTAAATAGTTCGGCAACTATTATTTTGACTGATCATGTCAAGAAGTACATGCTTCCGGGGATAAGTGAAAAAGGAGAGATGCAGACGCTAATGATAGCTTCTTTTGTAATGGGGATCCTGAGTATAATGGTTGCACTGGCATTTAGTGGGGTGACCAGTGCTTTGGATGCTTGGTGGGCATTGTCATCGATTTTCAGTGGCGGTATTTTGGGATTATTTTTGTTGGGATATGTTGGAAAAAATATAAGGCAAAAATTTGCTGCATATGGAGTCATTCTTGGCGTCATCATAATTGGATGGATGAGTCTTTCCCCGTTGATACCGGATGGCAGCAGCCTAGGGACATTCAGAAGTCCTTTTCATGCCAACTTAACGATTGTATTTGGGACAACAGCTATATTCCTGGTGGGCTTTTTGTTATCAGCTTTAGCCAATCGAAATACTACGGTCCAAAATCAATCCTGATTGTTGGAATACGATTTTGGTTGGGAGGTGAATGCCAAAACACCGATAATGATGAGCAAAATAAAGAGAACTGCGTATTCAAAATTCAACCAAATATCCGATCTGGCTGCAATTTGATAGGATCTCACCGTCAGTTTCCCGCCTTCTTCAAGTTGGATGTTTGACAACTCACGTAGATCAGTCAACACCCTTTCAAAATCAGCGTCAAATCTTCTTAGGGTTTCTTGATAATTAATATCTGTGTCCCCGATGTTCGCTGAAAAGTAGGCTTGAATTTCAAGTTTGTTTGTAATTAAATCTTTAAATTCGGCCAAATATTCAGCTTCTTTGGGGGTAAGTTTGGTTTTTTCAAAATCCTCAATAACCTTAAGAATCTGTGTATGGTAGTCAATTACCTTTTGCCTGACATCTTGGTATTCTTCCATAGTTCTACTTTCGGTGACAAGCAGGCGCATTCTGAATACCATCTCTGTTATGGAGAAAATGTGCTCTTGGACTACCAGCCTGTCCTCATATACGGAGATGAAAGCTTCTTCCAGTTCATCGACATTTTGTTTATCCACGATACTTTTGATGAAAATCAATAAAAGAATTGCAGTTAGGGCAATCGCTATCTTTATTTTAAATCTAATATAGGCACTTTTTTGCATGAGAGAATTTTTTTGGGTTTCTACTGACTATTTAGTGCTAATATAACAAATTTTACGGTTATAAAACGATTCAAAAAAAATGGATTACCTACCGAGGAAATGTTCTTACTTGGCGCCATTTGCTACGGGTAGGGTAAAAGTGAAGGTGCTTCCTTTGTTTACCTCGCTGCTAACCCAGATAGAACCTTTGTTACTTTCCAGAAAATCCTTAACCAAAATTAATCCGAGTCCTGTACCTTTTTCTCCCGAGGTTCCATATCTTTTGGTGTGAAAATTAGGTTTGAACAAGGAGTCAATAATTTCCGTACTCATGCCAATCCCATTATCCCGAAGAGAAATTTCCCAATCGTTATCCTTGTTTAGCCTACTGGAAATCTCAATTGTCCCATTTTTTGGGGTGAATTTCAGTGCGTTGTTTAACAAATTTCTTATTACCAAATTTATTTGCTCCCTATCAGCCCAGCTTATAGTCTCGCCAGCGATTTTACTTATGACTGCAATGCTTTTACTGGTGGATATGGGTTTATACAGCTCAATGTTTTCTTCCACCAATTCATTGATATTTAAAAAATCCGGATAAGAAGTTATGCCTTGCATCTGACTTTTAGCCCAATTTAGCAGATTATTTAGCGTAAAATGAACATGCTCAACCTCATTTTTTAGTTTATGTGATATTTGTAAGAACTCCTCTTGACTAAGACTTTCATCCATAGTGTATTGCATGAGGCTGTTTAAGGAGTTTATAGGGCTACGAAGGTCATGACCCACAATGCCGAAAAGCTTGTCTTTTGTCTTGTTTACTTCCTCCAAATCCTTAGCGATAGATTCTATTTCCTCTTTTTGCTGACTGGTTTCGAGGTAGAGGCGTTCCAATTCATCTTTTTGCTGTGTGACTAAAAGCCTTGCCTTTCGCTGGATTCTGTAGGACCTGATTGTAATATACAAGGCTAAAACCATTAATAACAAGAGGGCTATTGCGGCGTTTCGAATAACATTGGCATTCTGTTTTTCCCGTTGAAGTTCATTTTCCCGCCGGATTCTTTGTGTCTCTAGGGCACTTTTTTCCAAACCATAAGCTATAAGTAAATCTTCTGTAAGTCTTTCAGTATCCGTATTAAATATTGAATCCTCAAAAATCTTGTATTGTTGGTGATGAAATAAGGCTTGTTGGTAATTTCTTTGATTCTCAAACAATCGGCTCAACAATCTATGGCTTTCAGAAATATTCTTCTTAATCCCGCTTTCTTCAGCTACTCGGAGGGACTCTTCTATAAGTTCTCGGGATTTAGGTATTTGATTCAAATTGAGGTAGGCTTCTGCGAGACCAATTAGGTCGTAGGAAATACCGTATCGGTCATTTAATTCTTGGTCTAACTCCAAGGCTTTATTGTAATGGGTGATAGCTTTCTCAAATTCATTTTGAGCAAGGTAAATCTCCCCAATATTATAGTGGGAAACCGATCCCAAGGACTTGTTTTCCGAGGTTGATTCCTTTGCTAAAATTTCCTCGAAGATTTGAAGGGAAATATCGTGTTTTCCTTCTTTTTGAAGAACTAAAGCAATATTAACGTCAATCGTAGAAATCCCTAATTTGTCCCCAAGTTTTTCACGGATATCTTTGGCCTCACTGAAGAATTCCATCGCCTTTTGAAACTGTCTTCTATCAATTGCTATTAACCCCAAATTATTTAAGGTGTTTGCAATCTCCGAGTTCAGGCCAAGGTCTCTTTTAATTTTAAGTGACATCAAGTAGTACTCTGTTGCTACCGCTAAAAAGCCGGTTTCATAATAACTTAACCCAATGCTAGCATATAGATTGGCCAATCCGGGTTTATACAAAGCTCGCTCCGCTAATTGTAAACCACTCTTAAAGATAACTATTGCTGTATCATAGTTCCCTTGCTTGTTGTTAAAAGCACCTATATTTCTATAGGCGTCCGCTAACCCTTCTGTGTATCCTAGTTTTTCACTGAGTTGTTTGCTTTTTTCAGCATAATACAAAGTGGAATCCGGGAAGTAATTGTAATATGACTCCGAGAGGCGGTTTAAAACCTCAATGTATTCTTCATTGGGAGAGAATCTCTCTGATGTCTCAATTTGGGTCAGCTTCGATTTTAGGCTATCAATTAAGGTGGATTGTGCAAAAGAGAACAAGTTAATACCCAAAAAAAGCGGAAAAAAAAGTAAAGTCCGAAAATAAAGAGTCAAACAACTTGACTCAATTCCATGGATCGCCTTTAAAGTAATAAAATAATTGATACTCATCTATGTTTAAAATGACGTTGAAATATCTATTATTCGCAAGTTAATCTAAAATTGCAGGAATACTATTTTTAAAATTTTGATTACAGAGTTTTTTTGAGCCGAATTCATGCTCCCTCTTTAACCCGTTTTTCCTTTTTTCCAACGAAGAACATTTCAACTAGGAAATGAAAGAAAAATCAAGTACGTAATAGCTAGAATTATCTTTTCTAGGTTAATCCTGCAGTTCAGAAAATTTTTATAGTTGTAGCAGTTTTAAGGGCTTTGCTGATTAGATTTCTTATTTTTTAGGTAACAATGTTTAAATTTAATTAAAAATAAAATAGTATACTAGTTTATGAATCCTCCGAAATCATCCTTAATTCCCCTTTTGGGGATATTTCGGATCTAGGATATTTGAATAAACTTGTGCCGTGGTTGCAACGGACTTTTGTTTTGAGAAAAGATACACTATCTACCCCAAAGTACGTAAAAATACACAAAAAGAGAACTGTTAGAAAGAGCGAAAGTTTCCTAGACACCCCGCCCGCTTTCTGGCCCGAGACTAATAATGTCGCCGGAATATTATCCTAACGGCACGTCCTCGCCAGGACTTCCCGAATATCTCATTACGTCGATTTTGGGACCCTATAAAACTTTCTTAAATAGAAAAACCTGCTCCGAAGAACAGGTTTCTTTACTCTAAGTGATCCCGCTGGGGCTCGAACCCAGGACCCTAACATTAAAAGTGTTATGCTCTACCAGCTGAGCTACAGAATCAATTGATCAACCAAAATTTCAATTTTAAGCATAGGAGTGGTTGCTTCTCTTTTGCCTTCAATGTGATCCTGTCAGGAATCGAACCTGAAACCTACTGCTTAGAAGGCAGTTGCTCTATCCAATTGAGCTACAGGACCAATATTTTACTAGTCAATTCCCCAAAAAACCATTATTAATGTCTGACAGAAAGAAGTACTGACAAACTCAATATCCTCAAAGGCAGCACGTTTTCTTGGGAAAAGAAAGTGGTGAAAAAGCCTAAATCTAAGGATTCCAACTCCACCCCCCTCCAATGGTGATGCAAAGGTAAAATAAGATTTTTTAAATACCAATAATTCAAATGAAAAAGCGAGGATATAATGGAAATGTGCAGGGGATTCGGTTAATTTGATATGTAATAGCAGCTATGAAAAACGAGGCCATCGTCGGAATAGACGATTTCTATACCAAGAAGATTAAAAAGATCCCATTGCGAGATATTAGGAGGTGTCCCGCGGATATGCCGATTTTTGAGGTGGCCAGAGTTATGGCACATGACAAAATCAGTTGTGTATTTATCATGGACGGACAGTCAAAATTAATTGGCTTTGTCAGCGACATCACCCTCAGGGATGAGGTAATCGCCGAACAAAGACCCTTGAATGGCCCCATTAGGGATGTTATGGATCCTAACATCATTTCTGTTTCCAGCGACGCTTATGTTTATGAGGCTTTGCTTTTGATGTTTCAGACAAAAACCAGATACCTCCTCGTGGAGCAAATGGGGAAGTATATCGGAATGGTCAGCAGAAATAAAATCCTTACTGAACCCTCACACTCACCTTTTATTTTTATTCAATCCGTTAAGCAGGCAGGTAACAAAGAGGAACTACAAAAAAAATGGGCGAAAGTGCCTCAGATGGTCTTCCAGCTAATACAACGGGGAGTTAGGGCAGAGTTGATCAACCAGATTATCTCAACAGTGGCAGACACCATTATCCTCCGCGTCATTGAGAATGTGCTTAAAGAGAAAGGAGACGCTCCTGCCAAATTTGTGTTTTTTATTCTGGGAAGTGAAGGCCGTATGGAGCAAACCCTAAAGACAGACCAGGATAATGCCATCATCTATGAAGACAAAGCCAATGAACAGCGGGAGTCGGTCCGGGAATTTTTCTTGAGCTTTGCAAAGGAAGTGTCCGAGCGGCTTGACTATATAGGTTTCGCGTTTTGTACAGGTGATTTTATGGCCCAAAATCCATCATGGACCCATTCACTTTCCCATTGGAAAAACAACTATGAGCGGTGGTTTGTCGAGTCTTCACCCGAGACGGTCATGAACTACGCCACTTTTTTTGATTGTAGGGCCATTTATGGTGATTTTTCCCTTCTAGACCAATTGAAAGATTTTATGGTCGAGCAATTGGATAATCCCTTGGAAAGGTTTTTTTTCAATATGGCACAGAATGCTTTAAAGTTTGACCCACAATTAACGTGGTTGAAAAATATCAGGACCTTTAAAATTGAAAACGAAGAAGTGTTTGATATCAAAAAAGCCATGAGTCCGATGGTCGAAGCCATCCGTATATATGCGCTGAGGGAAAAAATATTCGAAACCAATACCGGCCGTCGTCTGAAGGAATTGACGGAAAGGAATATTTTTGACAAAGAATCGGCTTCTGAGCTTTACCAGGCATATTACTACCTCATGGCTCTACGATTGGAAAAACAAGCTGAAAGGATCATAGAAGAAAGGAAACCTGCCCAAAATTACATTCCTATCCGGTCTATCACTAAAGTCCAAGCGGCAACGTTAAGGCAGATTTTTAAGGTAATTAAAGACCTGCAACTGAAAATCAAAATTGAATTTACTAAATCTTTTTAGTCGCTGATCCCCTCTGTATGTAATGAAGCTTTCGGCTACGACTGGGTTTAGTATGTAACTACACCCTAATATAACAACCAGCTTGTAATTGGAATGCAACGTATCCTCACCCAAAAACTACTTCAATTAAAGCTTATTATGAGTAGTTTCTGGCAATTTGAAAGCTCTTTTTATTTTGAATGCCTTATCGTTTTGTCTAATCTATTTCAATACGTATATAAATGCCAGAGCTATGAAAACCAAATTGACACTGACCATAAAAAAGAACGTCATCGAAGCCGCCAAAAGGAAGGCAAAAAGCAAAGGAATGTCACTTTCCCGGATGTTTGAGGAGATTTTTGAAGAAGGGGGATCAAATGAGATAAAAACGGAACACCAAAGGGCTGCGGAAAGGCTTCTTCAGAAGCTGATTATTTTCTCAGCAGAAATACAAAAGACAATAAGTATTCCTTACAAATACTTCCTGTTTATACTCCTTTGGAATTTCTTTGGGGTATAGAAGGATAACCATGAGACAGATTTTTAAACTATTCAAAGACCTGCAACTGAAAATCAAAATAGTATTTACTAAGTCTTTTCAGCCGCTATTACCATTTGTATTTTGGGAACCTAATTTATTTGGTAGCTTGCAGGTAAACCAAAATACCAGCTATTCCCATAGAGGGATACCATATGAAAGCCAACAATTCACAGTTCGGTACAGATCCCTTGGGGAGATTGCTTATGCAGCAGGCTGTTCCGGCGGCAATTGGTATATTGGTTCTGTCCATTTACGGGATAGTAGATACAATTTTTGTAGGCAGGTTTGTAGGTTCTCTGGGTATAGCGGCCATTACTGTGGTTCTTCCCATTACATTTTTGATTTCCAGCATTGGCATGTCTATTGGAGTTGGAGGTTCGTCGATCATTTCAAGGGCTTTTGGGGATAAAAATGTTGAAAAAGCCCATCAGACCTTTGGCAACCAAATAGGCATGACCCTTACGCTTGCCTTGGTCATTGTGGGCATCGGGCTTATGTTTCAAGAAGAAATACTCACCGTATTTGGAGGCAAGGGAGATGTGTTGGCACCTGCTCAGGAGTATTTTCAAATTATCTTATATGGGGTTCCCTTTTTGGCTTGGGCCATGATGAGTAATAGTGTAATTCGGGCAGAAGGGTATCCCAAGATGGCCATGTACACCTTAATCGTCCCTGCTTTGTCCAACATTATTTTGGATCCCATTTTTATTGTTGGCTTAGATATGGGCTTGGAAGGTGCCGCATGGGCGACTACTATTTCCTATATAGCCAGTGCCGTTTATACAGTTTGGTTTTTCATTTTTGGAAAATCTACCATGAAAATTAAAGCTGACTGGATCCGGCCCAATCTCAAGATCGCCAAGGAAATTTCCGTTTTAGGTGGAGTGACACTGGCTAGACAGGGAACGGTCAGTGTGCTGTCGATTGTGCTTAATAATGTCCTCTTCAGCTATGGTGGAGAAATGGGACTATCTGTCTACGGAATAATAAGCCGGGTAATGATGTTTGCCAATTTTCCGGTTTTGGGAATTACTCAGGGATTTGTTCCTGTAGTGGGGTTTAATTATGGAGCAAGGTTGACGGATCGTGTGCATCGGTCTATCCGTCTGGCACTACAGTATTCCACACTGATTGCATTATTAATATTTATACTGATTTTCACATTTACGGCCCCTTTGGTCCAGGTGTTCACTACCGATGAGGAATTGATAGCACTTAGTATTCCGGCAATGCGAAAATCATTTTTGGCCACCCCCCTATTGGCGTTTAGCCTGATAGGCAGTGCTTATTTCCAAGCTGTTGGCAAGCCCAAGCCTGCCTTGCTACTGGCATTGAGCAAACAAGGGATCTTCTTAATTCCGCTGGTGTTTTTGATGCCGATGTTCTTTGGGTTAGAAGGAATTTGGTTTGCTTTTCCGCTAGCTGATACCGGCGCAGCCGTCATTTCTTATTTTTACCTTAAAAAGGGAGAAGGAGCACTTTAAATAAAAAATTCATTGCTGGATAATTAATATGGGAGGGACTTATAGGTTTCTGAACCTAATAGGGTTCGCAATTTTCTCATAAATTTCGGACCTGACTCATTTTTTTCGGAAAGATAATTTGGGTCTGTTTCCTTCCATAAAGGTGAGTTTTGGAAAGTCTAATAAACATGATGACCAATAACATATTCTATGGGAAGCTTTTTTGACAGCCATTTAATGAGATCTGTATTTGCCTTTAGCGGTGTTTTGGTTAGGTGCGCCTTGGGGCCTCCGATATTTTCTACCCCTATTGCCATATAGTTAAGACTTATGGTATGCCTACCTAATGCGGTTTCAGGCATAAGTCTAAAAATGGTGGCATCACGATCCAATCAGGATGAAATAATATCCAAAAACACAACTAAAAAAAGCCCCGGTCAACTGACCGGGGCCTTTCCTTTTCAAACCTAACCAACTTTAAATATTTTGGAAACTGTTGATGCAATCACCTTTTAGGTTTTATGCACCCGGCCTAACTGGCCTGTTCCAATGTCTTCTTTCTTATCTGCTTTCATATATATATACGTCAAAGGTACCATGATGGATGTGTATAAAAGAATGATAATAGTCATGATCTTGAATATCGTTTGTTGGAGGGTAAAAAGATCTATAATTTGGTTTAAAAAGTGCATATGGGCGGTAATATACCCTTCATTTTTTTTAAATTTCCCATGATATCCTCCAAAAAAGTATAGGGAACTCACGTTGAGTCAGGGTTTGCTTTGGTATCTGCAGTCAAATCTTTTTCAAGGATATAATCCTCCATCAAATACCCTTGGCCAATTTGTATGTCCTCTTCTCCCACTACCTCAAAGCCATTGTTTTGGTAAAACTCCATTGCCTTTGTATTGTTCCGGTTGACATTCAGGGATAGTCGGAGATTTCCTTTTTCTATGCTTTCTTTGGAAATTCGTTCAAACAAACTTTTCCCCAATCCCTTACCCTGGGCTTCCGGTAATATATATATTTTATGGACTTTAGTGATTGACAATCCTTGATAATTTATTTCAAAGGCAGCAAACCCCATCGGATCCTTTTCTCCAATTCCAGCCAACAAAAAAGCATGTCCCTTTTGCTGTATCTGCTGGGCCAAGGACACGGAGCTGTACATCATGTCCAGCATATATGTCAATTGTTCCATGCTCAGAATGTGCTCAAAAGTCACAGGCCATGTGTGATAGGCAATTCGCTGAATGACAGGTATATCACCGACGGTCGCTGAATGAATTTGTATCATTTGATCAATTCGAGGTGGCTACAGCCCCCATTTTTATAGGGGAATAGATTAGGCTTTGCTTCAATTATTTTTTTTAGAATCGAATATTCCGCTAAAACCGATACTTTTTTTATTGTCTTGAGGCTCGAAATCTTTTTCATCTTGATTATAGATAGCCCCAAGTATCATGGGGGAGTCTATTGGAGTTTGAAATCCTAGTTTTTCCGATAAGTGGCGGGCTTTTTCTGTTGCCAATTCCTTAAATTCGTAGGTGGCGATCAGCCGTCCTTTTCGGGTAAGGGCGGGGTCTATTTTGGACAGATCTGTGTTAAAGGAGCATATGACCTGAATATTTAGGCAATCTGAAAGGAGTCCATCTGAGATGTTTAATATCGAAGATACAGGCGAACTTCCATCCTGATCCCTGTTTACGACAATGTTTTCCGCATCTTCGATGACAAAAATGGAATTTTGATAACTTACCAGTAAGGATAACAACTCCGGATTTGTTATCATGGGTGCCATATTGGGAGGGAGGAAAATCACGCGTTTTTTGACTTTCCCGATAAGATAGCGAATATAGGAGGTTTTTCCTGTCCCCGGCTTGCCGTGCAGAAGGACTATGCCCTTGTCATTCTTTTTCAATAATCGCTTCAATATGATTTCATGGATCTCCAAAAAATCATCATTGTAATTGTCCTCAATATTCAGTTTGGGTTTTATAAGCTTCATACTTCTTGTATCTATCCCGTCCACTGTCTGCAGGAGCAAGTAGATATATGAAGCACTTTTGGTCTTTTTCCGGAACTGGCTGAGCTCATTCACCAACTCATTCACCTTGGCGTCTGTAGTGTCTTTAAATAGAAGACGAACCGATCCGCTTTCGAAGTCAAAGTTTACGATCAAATCGTCCCATAGGAAGTAAAATACATCTTCGAAAACCGAATTCTTTTTATGGTTATCCCGTCTTTTATTGAAATTGAAATCTTGAATTTGGTCTTTGTAGGTTTCTTTAAACCATTCATGGGCCTTTTTCACCCTAATATTCTCTTCCTCAATGCAGTTGGGGATTTTTTGAAGCTTTGTCAAGTAGAGATAGAATTCATTTAGGTAAGTACCCCGCCGAAACGTGAATACATCAGAAAAATTTGTGCTGGCTATTCCCTCCGACAGAAAACCGGGATTAGTTATTTCCGAATTATTAGTTGATTCCATTGGTCTCAAGTTATATTATTTTTATAAAAATATTATTCGAATTACGGCAATACTTATCTTTACTTATACTTTTAACGAAAATAAATTGGGATTTTTAAAAAGATAAGGATGTTTCCGCCAATTTTGAGCAGTTTCTGAGGAATTGATACTAGTTTTTGTCAAGGATAAAGTTTGAAATCCAATTCAGGCTATTTACTTAGGTCGATTTGTCAGTCTCCATGAGAAACCTAGTGGACAAATAAGTAATGTCTATCAACGGATATAGATTGGGTTGGTATAGATCCATGGAACCCATTCTCCATTAAGAGGAATTCTGGCTGTGATTCTATAGTTACCATGTCCAATAGGTGTATATTCGAAATGGTATTTACTTTCCGTGCTAAGGATTAAGTCTCCGTCTTTAATTAGATCGAACTGTACAGGATAGGGGGAGGATACTTTTAATTGCTGAATCTCCCGGAGAGGAATTTCATCTCCCATTATCCCGATAAGTTCCCCGTCTTTCCCATAAGCGGCGTATTCAAAACCTTTTGCTTCCAACAGGTTTTCAAAGGAAACAAAAGCGTGTCCCTGAACTAAGTGGTCTTTCAGAGAGCGGCTGTCAAGGCTGTCGGCAAAAATATGCGTCTGCACGTAGTGGAGTGAATGAAAGTAAGTGTCCAATTCAGCTTTATATACCCAACCGGCCTCATCAGCTTCTTCAAGTAACAATTTTTCAATCCACCCAGGTTGGCGTATGCTTATGGTTTTGGCGTTGGAACCTACCCATTCTACTCTGCCGTCTTCTTGGAAACGGGCCCGTATACTCTGATTATTGTGTACATCGGGAGCACCATAGCCGATAATTTTACGGTGTTGGTTGAGAGAATCCCAGAGTGCATGGATTTCGATCTGCTCATCAAATATCTCTCTATATGCCCAATGCCTGTATTTTCCGGCATTGACCATACTATTTAGAACAAACCCGAAAAGCCTTCCTCCTTCATCTTTGAAGTCGGTGTGGATATTGTATATTTCCATTCCCTGATAGTGTGGGTTACCCCAGTCATGAGACACTTCTGTATGCACGTATAAGACCATTCCATCTTCTTCAACTACCTGCTGAATTACCTGGTCTTGACCAAGGTTCCAGTCCAAGACGGTGTCTTTGAGCGGAGTTACCATCAAGTTGTTGGATTCTGTACCTGCCTCGAACAATATCCCCTCGTACATGCCGTGATAGGACCGGGGAAATGTATCCATATTGTCCCTTTTGTGGTCAGACAAAAAAATGAATTCAATCTTCGCTGCCTTGGCTGCAGGCACTATCTCCTCCAGTACCGCCCTGCTGTCGTGGGACCAATAAGTATGTGCATGTAGAGCTCCCTGAAAGCTTGGCAGTGGGATTTTTTTCTCGGGCTGTTGATAAAGTTCTTTCAGTGCCTGAACTTCCCTTTCCATTCGGGGGTAAACAACCCATTTCTTCCAAAAAGGACCAACGAATAAAAGCAAAATCAAAACAACAATTATAATTGAAAGCCATTTGATAGTTATAAGAATTATGGAAAGTACTCGATAAACTATCCTCATTGTGCTCGTAGGTATGGAATTTAAATTCTATATAGTACCTTAAATAACAGGATTTGGACTATCTAAGGCCCAAGATCGTTAAAGAATTTAATCTATGAAAAACAATTGATAAAGCTTCATAAAACTGGAGAAATGAAAATGAACTGCGAGCTGAATCAGCCAAGAATAGCAACGACCTCTCGGCTGTTTGTTTCACTTCCTTAAGAAGTTGAAATATTCTTTGGTCATGCCAGAAAACATGTGTTTTTATTTGTACTTTTCGCCATGGATACTTTTGCAATTAAAAAGGGTTTCTGGGTTATTATTTGGTTTGTATTCCTCCTGCCTGATACCTCACTGTTTGGACAAAATGATTCCACCCATCAACAGCCAAAATCCCCTATTGGATTTCCGGTAATAGGTGTTTTGGGAGATACCATTTTCTACGTTTATTCCAGGCTGGGATCAGCAAGCCCTCTGGAGCGGGCAACGACTATTAGCGACAGGATACAGCGTATTGTTGAGGAGGGTGAGGATTTTGTGGAAGACTCTCTTCAGGTAGTTCCTTATGAAAACACCTACGATATCATCTATCGGGGATTAATTGTCACAAATGTATCTCCCACTGATGCTTTACTGAATCAAAAAGAAATTTGGACCCTTGCAAATGATATCAAGAGCCATATAGCATCCTCACTCATGTTGGCGAAAGAGGACCAACAATTAACCCGCATTCTGATTCAGTCTGTATTGGTACTGGTTGTGTTGGGAATTGCATACCTGCTCTTTTGGCTGTTGAAAAAAGGTTTTAAAAGAATCCATCTTTATTTGGAAACCGACAGGGACAAATGGCTTAAGAACCTGGCATATAAAGAATACACATTCTTGACTGCACAGCAAGAGATGCAGATCATTCTAGTGTTTTTAAGGGTGTTGCGCATCTTTCTTTTTGTACTACTAGTATATTTTGCACTTTCTATCGTCTTTTCCATTTTTCCTTTTACAAGAGGCTGGGCGGACCGTTTGTTTTATTTGGTTTGGTCTCCCTTCACATCTATTTTTCTATCACTTTGGGAATACCTGCCCAATCTGATTACCATTATAGTCATAGTGTTTGTGATGGGGTATTTTATCCGCTTTGTGAAATATATCTTTTCAGAAATAGATGAAGGGAAACTGCACATTTCTGGCTTTCATGCGGACTGGGCCATGCCGACATATAGCATTGTCCGGTTTTTATTGTATGCGTTTATGTTTGTTTTAATATTCCCTTATCTACCAGGTTCGGATTCCAATATTTTCAAAGGGGTTTCTGTTTTTATTGGTGTACTGTTCTCCTTGGGCTCATCCTCAGCCATTGCCAATATGGTAGCGGGATTGGTTATTACCTATATGCGTCCTTTCAGAATTGGTGATAGGATCAAAATTGGTGATATTACCGGCGACGTGTTGGAAAAAACACTACTTGTGACCCGAATTCGCACCACGAAAAACGAGGAAATCACCATCCCTAATTCGTCCGTTTTGAGTGGGAATACTACAAATTACAGCACTTTTGCCAACAGGGATGAGGGGCTTATCATCCATACCACGGTCACTATCGGATATGATGTGCCCTGGAAAGAGATGCATGCAGTACTTATAGAAGCCGCACAGCGAACAGACCGAATAGTAAAAGAACCCCAACCTTTTGTGTTACAAACTGGATTGGAAGATTTCTATGTTTCTTATCAGATTAACGCATATACCAAAGAGTCAAACCTTTTGCCGAGAGTTTATTCTGACTTGCACCAACATATACAGGATGTTTGTTTTGAGAAGGGGATTGAAATCCTTTCCCCACATTATAGGGCAGCGAGAGATGGAAATAGAACTACAATACCGGAATCTTACCTTTCTAAAGATTATAAAGTACCTAGTTTTCAGGTGAAAATAGAAAAGGAGCCTTACAGTGATTAAATTTAGTTATGGGGACCACGATCAACCTTTTACGAACTGATTCCGATCATTCCGAATTCAAGCGACTTGTACAGCAGTTGGATGATTACCTAGCGGTTACCGATGGAGATGATCATGCATTTTATGATCAATATAACAAAACAGATCAGATTCGCCATGTGGTTGTTGCCTACATGGATGATGAGGCTGTAGGTTGTGGAGCCATAAAGGAGTTTTCGCCAGCCGCCATGGAAGTCAAACGCATGTTTGTTTTACCCAGAAAAAGGGGACAGGGAATTGCTTTGGACGTTTTGAAAGAATTGGAAACCTGGGCCTATGAATTAGAATATGCCAAGTGTGTCCTTGAAACTGGCGCCCGTCAGATTGAAGCTGTTGCCCTCTATACCAAAGCAGGCTATGTCCGAATACCAAACTATGGACAGTATGAAGGGGTGGGAAATAGTTTGTGCTTTGAAAAGAGATTGGGTTGTTAGGTTGATGGGTCTATAGGTTGTTGGGTTAAATGGGGTTGGGCTATAAACCTATAAACCAATAGACCTATAAACCGAAAATAGAGGAGCAGATCCATATTTGGTCCGTTTTGCCTATTCTCAGGTATATGAATAAGCTATTTGAGCAACAGCATGCCGTATTGTTTGCAAACATAAACCGAGAACTTCATGGAGAAGAATAAAAAAATTGCCGTCATCGGCGGAGGAATTGCCGGACTTACTTTCGCCCTGTGCATGGAGGAGAGTGGGTTTGAATGCCATGTTTTTGAGAAAAATCCGGAGTTTGGAGAATTGGGTGCCGCCATCAGCGTTTTCCCGAACGCCATGTTCGTTTTTAGGGAGTTGGGTTTGATGGATGAATTGGTGGCTGCCGGAGGATTATTGACACAGGCCTATTTGAAATCCTCATCAGGAAAGGTATTAAGCAAAGCCCAGCCGAAGTATGTGCTTCCTGCAATTTGCATTCACCGTGCGGATTTCCACGGCATTTTAAGAAAGCATTGTAGGGCTATCATGAACGCCGGACACTCGCTCGAAAAGGCTGAGCCCTTACCCAATGGGCAAATTGGGGTTACCTTTGCTAATGGAAAAACGGAGGTTTTTGATGCTGTGATTGGGGCGGAAGGTATTCATTCCCCTTTAAGGGAGCTTATAATTGGGGATGGAAAACCGATATTTAGAGGATACAATATATGGCGGGGAGTCTGTGACAGCAGTTTTGATGTGGGTTATGCCAGTGAGACTTATGGGCTTGGAAAGCGGGTCGGTATCGTTCCGATAAAAGAGGCGAAGTATGGCTGGTGGGCTACCTTCAATGAGGAGTTTATGAAGGATGACTCTCCAGAAGGTACGGATAAGAAGCTTAGTCGCTTGTTCGGGGATTGGCATCATCCCATTCCAGAGTTGATGAGGAATTCAAAGCAAATCATTAAGAATAGCCTGATTGACAGGAAACCTAAACGGGGCTGGTCTCTTGGAAATATGGTGCTCATTGGTGATGCCGCACACCCCACCACGCCCAACCTAGGGCAGGGAGGTTGTATGGCGGTTGAGGGAGCATACATTTTAAGTGAATGTATAAAAAAGTATGGCTTGTCAAAAATAGCTTATGACAGGTATGAAAGTCTCCATTTCCCTCGAACCAAGTCAATCAACGAAACTAGCCTTCGGATGGGCGTCGTTGGGCAACTGGAGAATCGGGTGCAGGGATTTTTAAGGAATAGGCTTATCGCTTTGATGCCTTCTTCAGTTAGCATGAAGCTGATAGACAAGTTTTTTTCTTATGATGTGACTTCGCTTCGTATATGATAGTTGATGGGTCGATAGGTTTATAGGTTAAAAAAAAAGTTATGAGGCATCGATACGGTTTTGAGAAATTGGAAGTTTGGCAAGAATCAAGGAAAATTGAGAACAAATGCTTTAGGGATTCCTAGGGATGGTTTTGGTTTTTCAAACGATACGATGGGGACTTTTGGACCACCAAGTTTTGAGAAAGCAGCATTTAAAGTTACCGCAGGTAAAAATAATGTGAGCATCAAACTTAGATGATTCTATCTTCGCAGTTGAAAAACACTGTTTATGATTCTTTTGGATTACCCCTACACGTCAGACTTTCTGATTGAGACCGTCGTCAAAAATCAATTCCCCGTTGTTGCTACCAAAGAAGCTAAAGAAATCCTTAGAGGTAAAAATGCCAATTTGATCAGCGAAGAAAATGCGATAGCCTGGTTCATATCAAATCAGGGAAGTCCGGTTTATACCAATTCGGAAAACAGCATTGCATGGATACAGCAAAACCTGAAAGGCACCTCTCTTTGCGAAAAAATCGAGACCTTTAAAAACAAATTCAGATTCCGGGAATTGATTCAAGAGGCCTACCCTGATTATTTTTTCAAATCTGCATCTTTATCAGAGTTGGGAAATTTGGATATCACCGGGTTCAAATTCCCGTTTATTATCAAGCCCGTTGTGGGGTTTTTCAGTATTGCAGTGCATAAGGTAGATAAGCCCGAAGATTGGCCGTCCATTGTAATCACAATTGAGAAACAGATTGAAAAAACTAAATCCCTTTATCCCAAGGAGGTGGTAAGCAATACGGATTTTATCATTGAAGAATATATCCATGGAGAAGAATATGCATTTGACTGTTACTTCGGTGAAAAAGGCGAACCTGTGATTTTAAATGTACTTCACCATGTCTTTACTTCGGAAAATGATGTCAGCGACAGGGTTTACTCAAGTTCAATGGAAGTTATTTATCGACTTTATCAACCCATCATAGACTTTCTAATTGTGATAGGTTCAAAGATTGATCTGAGAAATTTTCCGTTGCATATTGAATTTCGGGAAAGTGAACCCGGAAAAATCAATCCCATTGAAGTAAATCCCATGAGGTTTGGTGGATGGTGTACCACTGCAGACCTGACCTGGTTTTCTTATGGCATCAATTCCTATGAATATTTTTTCCATTCAAAAAGACCTGATTGGGAGGAAGTTTTTGCAAACAAAAAAGACAAAAAATACAGTCTCATTCTTCTGGATAACCAATCTGATGTGCCGCAGGAGGATATTGATTATTTTGATTTTGAGGCCATTGCCAAGGATTTTGAGAACCCCTTGCATGTCAGAAAAGTAAACATGGAAAAATTCGGCGTATTCGGTTTTCTCTTTACAGAAACAAGTAAAGGAAATAAACAGGAACTGGAAGAAATTCTGCATTCCGACCTTAAGAAGTATATGGTATTGAAATGAAGAAAAAAACCACGGCATTGGTTCCGTGGTTTTTTTCATTATTAATTCATATCAGATTATTTATTAAATTCTCCGGCTTTGACTATGGACATTTTATTCAGGTCCAGATGACGCTTCATGGCTTCCTGTATCTGCTTTGGAGTGAGGGCATTTACTTTATCTTCCAACTCCTGTTCCCACTCAATGGTACGCTTTAGGAATAGGTTACCGTTCAAGGCTCCTGCAAGGTAATTGTCCTGAGAGCGGCTGACCGACCTGTTCTGCAGCCAACCGGACTTGGCCGCAGCAACCTCCTCCTCTGTAAATCCTTCTTCCAGTACCTTGGTAATTTCTTCCCTAAATGCCTCCTCCAAACGCTTTAGGTTTTCAGGGGCGTAAATGGCGTAAGTCTGGAAATTCCCTACTTTATCAATGGGACTAGCACCGAAACCAGATCCCACTCCATAGGATATACCTTCTTTTTGACGGATTCTAACGGCCAATCTTGAATTTAGGAATCCACCACCCAACATGAAGTTACCAAGTACAAGGGCTGGATAGTCTTCATGGGAATCATTCATTTCAAACTGCTGGGTCGCCAAGAAAAAAGCATTTGGCTTATCCGGTGTTTCTAAAGCCTCATTGATTACGGGGTTTTTCCCTATACGTCCATGCAAGCGGGTGTATTCTGCCTTGGAATTCCAATTTCCCAGCATGTCTTTTAAGGCTTCAAAAACCTTTTCCTCATCAAAATCTCCAACAATGGCCATTGTGCCGTGATTTGCTCCGTAATACTCTTTATGAAAATTACGGACATCCTCTAATTTCACAGCCTTGTGGGCTGCAATACTTTCCTCGAAAGTAAGCTGATACCTTGGATCGTCCTTATCATATGGATTGGAATGCCTGGACATCCTATTAGAAGCGAGCGCAATAGGATCACTCATTTGGGATTCTATATTTGTGATATTCTCTAAAATCATTTTATCGAGTTCTTCCTTTGGAAAGGATGCTTCATGAAGGATTTCTTTGATCAGGTTAAGGACTTCTGGAAGATTATCCTTCACAGTTTCTCCATTAATAGAAACAGCGCTGGCACTGCCAAAAAACGACACATTAGCTTTCAGCCTGTCAAATTCATCTTTGATTTCCTCTCTGGATTTTGAAGCTGTTCCTTTATCCAATAATCTGGAAGTATAATCTCCAGTAAATCCTTTATTTTTCAGGTTTTCTTCATTACCAAACCGAATTGTAAAGTTGAAGTTGACAGAACTGCCCCGGGTCTTTTTGCTGAGAAAAGCAATCTCCATTCCATTGGCGAGTTCATGACGTACTGTTCTGCTCTCAATATTTTCAGGAGTTGGATCAAAGGCTTCCCCAGCTTCCAGTCCCTCCCCTCCGAGGTAATCGGTCACTAGTTCAGAAATGTTGACTTCTTCAGGAATTTTGGTCCGGTCAGGCTTGTCTACAGGAATAAACATGCCGACGGTTCGGTTGTCTTCCTTGAGGTAATTGGCAGCAACCCTATGGATATCTTCCACGGTCACATCCTTTACCCGGTCCCTTTGGATAAACATTAACCTCCAGTCTCCTGATCCAATATATTCACTCAGTTGCAATCCAATCCTCTCTGAGGAATTGAAAGCAAGTTCTATGCGTTTTAGGATATTGCTCTTTGCCCGGTTGACTTCCTGTTCAGTTACTGGATTTTCAATTACTTCCCCGTAAGCTTTAATCATTGCATCCCGGGCTACCTCAATTGATTTTTCATTGGGCACCTCGGCAAAAGCCATCATGATTCCCGGGTCTTTCCAAAGATGTACATAGCCATAAACATAAGAGGCAATCTGTGTATCCACTAATGCTTTATAAAGCCTTCCGGAAGGATTATCGGTCAATATAGTGCTCAGCACCTCCAAGGGAGCTGCATCCTCGTGAGAAAGCGCTGATGTTTTGAAGGCTGCTCCTACAATTTGGGCATCTCCTACACGTCTGACGATCACCCTTTTTTCCCCATCCTGATCTGGATCTGTGGTATAAAATTTAGGCAGCACTCTTTCCGGCTTAGGGATAGGTCCAAAGTAATCGTTGACTAAGGCTATGGTCTTTTCTTCATCAATTTTACCGGCAACCACCAAAACAGCGTTGTCAGGCTGATAATATGTGCGGTAGAAATTCTGTAGTCTGTCAATGGGAACATTTTCTATGTCTGACCGGGCTCCAATCGTAGTCTTGCCGTAATTGTGCCATTCAAAGGCAGCAGATAGTATCCTTTGGCGAATTACATTCCAAGGGGAGTTTTCCCCTGCTTCAAATTCATTTCTGACAACGGTCATTTCCGAATCCAGATCTTTCTGGGCAATGAAAGAATTGACCATGCGATCCGCTTCAAGATCCAATGCCCAACGGAGATTTTCTTCTGTGGCTCTGAAAGTCTCAAAATAGTTGGTCCGATCGGTCCAGGTAGTTCCATTCGGCCTCGCTCCCCTCTCTGTAAGTTCCTGCGGAATATTTGGATGCCGTGGCGTTCCCTTGAAGACCAGGTGTTCAAGTAGATGGGCCATGCCGGTTTCCCCGTAATTTTCATGCTTGGAACCCACTAGGTAGGTAATGTTTACCGTAATGGTTTCTTTGGTCATATCAGGGAAAAGCAAAACCCTAAGACCATTGGCCAATTGGTATTCCGTAATCCCTTCCACAGAAGTAATCCTGACAGGATCCGGAATATCGGACGAGGTCAAGGACTGTATACTCCATGCCTGAGGTGGAATCAGAAACATCCATAAGCCAAATACAATTGAAAGTATTCTTTTCATTGACTTTGATTTAATGGTTGAAAAATATTTAACAACATATCAATTAGTTAAATTTATAATAAAAATTTCTTAACTCAAAACCTTAACAAAATTTAACTAAATAATTAGTAAAAAAATTTAAAATGCTTTCAATCAGGGTTTTTGATCGGGAAAAAACCATTACTTAATCCTTCAAATAATTTCAGTGTATAGGTATTTTATGTTGGAAAATTTGACTTATTGTAAAAATCGAGCTTGCCTACCGGACAGGTAGGCAAGACGAGATCCTCACAATTAAGGATGATTTCCGTAGCAAGATTCTTTTTACCTATCACGCAAAATCAAACAACAGATCAGGGGATTTGCAATTTTGGACCAATGGGAATCGTGCGATGGAACTATACAAATCCGAAATGATTGAAAGTAGGAAGAAATATATTCATGAGAATCTTAGCTAAGAAAGAAAACTTTGAAACTTCGTTGAAAGCTGCATTTAGTAAAATGAATTGATAAGAAATAGAAATGAAATTGGACGTCCTTGCAGTAATGTGTAGGTTTTTACTTTTAGTCCTGCTTCTCCATTCTTCGGAAACATATAGTGGGTAGAATCAGTCTCATATAATTTCAATGTTAATTTTTCAGATTTTGTATTAGTTTTAGGGTGTCTGTAGATTCACACAACCCTAACCTAGATCTCATGATTCAACGAATTGTTTCTATTAACCCATTTAGTCGCTATCTCTTTGTTTTTGTGCTTATTGTATTTGGCCATACAAATTTACAAGCTCAAGAAATGAGCTTTGAAGACTATAACCCCCCTTCCACGCTTGTAGTGCCGGAAAACCCGGTAAAGCGGGCTAAATTCCCATTTATCGACGTGCACAGTCACCAGTGGAATGTGGCTGAGGAAATTGTAAATCGGCTTGTGAGGGAAATGGATGAGTTAAATATGGGAGTAATGGTGAACCTGAGCGGGAGGGGATCTTCACGAACTACCAATGATATTGACGGGCAGGAATATATGTATTCGATGATCCGTAGGTTTAACGGGGTGGCTCCCGGTAGGTTTATCGTGTTTACCAACCTTTCATTCCGTGAGTTTGGTGCTCCTGGATGGACGGAAAAGGCAGTATTAGATCTGGAGAAAGACGTGGCCAATGGGGCCAACGGCTTGAAGATTTTCAAGAGTTTGGGTTTATCTGTCAAGGATGTCAAAGGAAATCGGGTACCTGTCGATCACCCAGATCTGGACCCTGTCTGGAAAAAGGCCGGGGAATTAGGCATTCCTGTACTTATTCATGCTGCCGATCCGGCGGCTTTCTGGGAGCCCATGGATGCCAACAATGAAAGATGGCTGGAGTTGAAACTTAATCCTGGCCGAAAGCGTGGTGCCGACAACCCTGTTCCGTTCGAGCAAATTATTGCGGAGCAGCACAACGTATTTCGCAAACACCCCGGCACTACTTTTATCAATGCCCACATGGGCTGGATGGCAAACAATCTGGACTTGGCCAGCAGGCATTTGGATACTTATCCGAATGTAAACTTTGGAATTGGAGCAGTTATCGCAGAGTTTGGCCGCCAACCCCGAAGAGCAAAGGAATTTTTTGTTACCTATCAGGACAGGATCCTCTTTGCAAAAGATGCCTATAATAAGGAAGAGTTCTATACCTATTTTCGGGTGTTGGAGACTGAGGATGAATATTTTCCCTATTATAAAAAATACCACGCTTTTTGGAGTATGTACGGTATGGGTTTGCCTGATGAGGTTCTAAAAAAGGTCTATTATAAAAACGCTATCCGAATCATTCCGAATATAGATGCTAGTAGGTTTCCAGATTGATATTGGATTTAAAAGGCAGTGTACCCGGAACTGGGTGTAGAATCCTCTACACCCTTTTTTTGCTAACCTCTTTTACAGTCTAGATCTCTTTAATGCCATTTGCAATGGTTCACCAAAGAACTTCTTAGTAAACAATATCTAGCATTTTGAAATCCATAAACCTATCAACTTATAAACCAATCGACCTATTAATCCGTTTCTTTGTATTAAAAGGTTTAGAAATGAGCAACACCCAATTACAAAAACTAGAACTGCTTGAATGGCTGGCCAATCTCCAGGATCAAAAGCTGATCGATGAACTGATGAAGTGGAAAGAATCACACCGTCGTGTCAGCATCGAGCAGTACAACCGGGAATTGGAAGAAGCCAATGCACGGATAGATGCTGGAGAATATGTAACCCATGAAGAGGTGAAAAAGGAATCTAAATCATGGGTAAGCCGGAAATAATCTGGGATGTAAAAGCCAGAAACTCGCTTAAAAAACAAATCGATCACATAAAAAAGGACTCCCTGCAGGCGGCTGAGAAGATTAGGGACGACATTTTTGATATCCTCGACGATTTACCGGCCAACCCTTTGAAGTTCCCGTCCGACAAATTTAAAACCGATAACGACGGCAATTCTAGGGCTTTCGAAAAACACGGTTTACGCATAGCTTACCTTGTTTCCGAATCGTATATCAAGATATTGAGGGTAAGGCATGTCAAACAAGAACCCCAACAGTATTAAATACCGCAAATAAATCCCCCCAACTGGGTGTAGAATCCTCTACACCAAACGACCCATGTAGTCGAAATCCATTCAAAGCCATTTGCAATAGCTTACTAAAGAACCTCTTAGTAAAAAAGTCCACAATTTTGAACACTTTCTGGCGGAGGTTTGTAGACGGCTCCAAACCAACTATTCATTTGTCCAATAAGTCGCCCTGTATTCATTTGTAATTGCTGTGCGGATAAACTATCTTTAGCTATGGGTTGGATTATTGGTAATTCCGTCCATTTCCAATTGCAAATTGGAGAAGATAAGAGGGTAGGACAAGCCTAAAACAATCCTGAGGACTATTTTAGGCTTGGGCCGGGCAGTAGGGATGGCAAACTACACCCAGTTTGGGTTGGGCATGTTAAAATTGCACCTCAAATCAAACCTATAAACCTATCAACCTATAAACTAATCAACCTATATACTCTTTTTTTTGTCAACACCCGCCTCGTTTGAAATGGCAATTTTTGACTACTTATTTTCGCTTTTATCCTGTTTCTCGCGGGCCTTTTCGAGTTGTTTTTGATGCTCCTTCTGCCATTCCTCCATTTTGATTTCGAATTCAGCCATCTTTTCCTTCATCTTACCCTCGTTCTCTTCCTGCCATTTTTCCATTTTACGCTGGTATTCCTCCATCTTCGGTTGGTTGGCTTTTTGCCATTCTTCCATTTTCAGCTGAAAGGCCTCAATTCTAGGTTTGTTTTCCTCTTCCCAAACAGCCATTTTTTCCTGAAATTTTTGCTGCCAGACTTGGTGTTTTTCGTCGAATTTTTGCTGCCATTCCTGTTGTTTGACTTTGAATTGCTCTTGTAAAACCTTTAACGAATCTTTGGAAATCCCTATACCAGAAAATCCCATAAATGGAAAAGAGTCAGGAAAGTTAACCCAGGGCATAGAATCTGACATAAAGGGCATTGGTTCAAGAATTAAATCAAAAGGAGGTGCAAGATCAAAATCCGGAGTAGGAACGTCCATAAAGGATTCGAAATCCGGAACAGGAGGGGATACCCAATTAAATTCGGGAACGGAGTCCAAGCCGTATAAATTAAAATTTTCAAAGGGTTTCATGGCTTCTAACATCTCCAATTCAATCGCTTCCAGATCTTCTTGTGCTATTTCGGGAACAACTAGGCTGTCTAGGGGAAGACCAGTCGTGGGGCCCTTTGGAACGCTGTCCAACTGTTGAGATAGTCCTTGAAAAGAAGGGATTAGCTGGATTTGTTTCAATGGTGGTGTAATCGATTCCAATGGTTGCAGCGATGGTGTTTCAGGGCTGCTTGACGCGCCGACTAGGAGGGTAGCTCCTAGAATAAGGGTTACCAACATACTAAGACTGCTCAGCGGTGAAGGTTGTGAATAAGGTGTTTTGTATCCCATGATGCGTTTGATTCGGGTTAGGGTTGGAGTTTTTTGCCCGGTTGAGGCCATGGCCAACTCTGGGGGAGTAGTTGTAGAATGGTTTAAGGTGTTGGCTAGATCAAAGGCTAGGTCCTTCGGAGAAATGCCGTTCATAATTGCCGTATCGTCGGCCACACTTTCGCGGGACTCCCGAATGGTATAATTGATCCACCAGAAAACAGGGTGATAGAAAAAGATCACTTCTAGCACGCTTTGGAGCAAGTTTACTGCATAATCGTGCCTTTTGATGTGGGCCAATTCATGAACTATAATTGCTTCTAATTGCTCCGGAGTAAGTTGGAGAAATAGACTTACTGGAATTAGAATCACTGGTTTCCAAATACCATATGTGAGCGGAAGGTCAATGTGCACACTTCTGAAAAGCCGGACGGGTGATTTTATTCCCATTTTTTGTATATGACCCTGCATGAGTAATACCCATTTTGGGTCCGCATCCAGCTTGGGTTTGTTTTTTAACCCCCTTAAATCCGCAAGGGAGGAACCAAAACGAATCAAAAACAAGAGGGCCCCGAAAAACCAAACTTTCACTAAAATTGGAATGGTAGTTTCCAACTTGCCCATTAGGGTGTCTGACCATGATGAAGTGGCCAGCAAAGGAGCTACTGAAGGATCCAATTCCGCCAATGATTGGGCTGGAAGATTAGTTGACAAATAGGCTATAGGAAAGGGTGTGGGAATAGAAACCCAAAATGTAGTGGCCGCCGAGACAACAATAAACACCAGTCCGATTAGTCCTATCCGATGATGGAAAATCATGGCTTTGGAAGCGAATAGCCGACGGCAAATCCAGAGAAGAAAACCGACTAAGGCAATCTGCCAAAGTGAATGGATAATCATCCAACCAAAGGCGGTTCGGAACTCAATTGGTAATAACCATTCAATTGTCTCCATGATCTTTTGCTGTTAGTTGGTCCATAAACTGCCGGATTTCATCTAACTCTTCTTTCGAAGGATTACTCTGACCCAGAGCCTGCATCACTAGGTTTTTGGCAGAGCCGCCAAAGGTAGAGGCCATAAATGTACTGACCAGACTTTTTTGGGTTTTGGCTTGGTCCAGGGCTGGATAATAAATGTGCGTACGTTGCGCATCATCTCTGGTTACTAAACCTTTTGAAAACATATTCTGCAAGGTCTTAAGGGTGGTAGTATATCCCGTGTCTTTGGTTTCCGCCAATTTCTCGTGGATCTCCCGTACCGAAGCCTTATCCATCTGCCAAAGCAGCGATAAGATTTCCAATTCTGATTCTGTTGGTTTCGCTTCCATGAAATAATTATACGATTTGTTTCGTACAAATGTATACGATGGAAATCGTACATCCAAAATAATCTACGATTATTTTCGTATTACTTTTTCTTATTTCGAGGTTGGTTGAAAAGAAATCATAAATACCTTACCTTTGATAGATGGCAGAATATGGCACAAACACCCCAACACCCCAACCAAACAATCCTTTACACGGTCTCAGGTTGATAGACATATTAGAATTTTTACAATCAAAATATGGTTGGAAAAAGCTGGGTGAAAAAATCCCTATCCGCTGTTTTACCCATGATCCTTCGCTCAATTCAAGCCTTAAATTTCTCAGGAAAACCGACTGGGCAAGAACAAAAGTCGAAGCGCTCTATATCCGAACGATTGAACTGGATCAAGCCAAACAAGCCAAAAGCGGGCAGGGCTAAAAAGGAACCACAGAGAACGCAAAGGTTACACAGAGGATACAGAGAATTTTTTAAAATCTCAGTGATCTTTGTGACTTGCGTAGTCATCTTTTTAACCACATAGTTCACATAGAGTTTTTTGAAATTCGTTACGTCCGCTGCGCCATCATTGCGTCCGTTGCGTGAAAAAAGAGTATGCGGTATTTTAAAAATCTTAGTGTCCTTCTTGGTCTTTTTAACTGGAACTGGGTAAATGATCGATGGTAATAGTTTTTTTTACGAAGCGATAATCATTATGGCACATAGATTTCGAATATTGGGGAAGTGCCTGATTCTATGGTTTAATTCCCACATTCTCCTCCAACTTTTATACCGGGCTTTTCATTTTCCATTGTAAAATGGATTAAGAAATACTATCTTGGTTTTTAAACCTAAGATAAACGACCCATCCCACAATATGGAAGCACTCTACCGTTCGGATTTTTGGCCTTTTTTGGTACTTATATTGAGTGTTTTGGTTGTAGTTTTGATGATTAGCCGTTGGCGCTTTCATCCATTTATTGCCCTGATTCTAGCCGCGATTTTTGTGGGTTTTCTTTCAATCGACTTGCCTTCCCCATCCTCCCAACACTGGATGGTAGCGGCAGTAGAACTTCCCATGGTGGAATTTGGCATTATGGCTGGAAAGATTGCCTGGGTAATCGCATTGGCGGCAGTGATTGGTACCGCTATGATGGAAAGTGGAGCGGCAAGCCAGATCGTACATTGGTTGTTGAAAAATCTAGGTGAAAAGCAGGCAGCGGTGGCCCTTATTATCAGTGGGTTTATCTTATCTATTCCGGTGTTTTTGGATACTGTTTTCTTTTTGCTGATTCCTTTGGGCATTACCCTAGCCAGAAAGACAGGTAGGGATTATTTGCTTTATGTCCTGGCGATTGGAGGAGGTGCCGTAATCACACATAGTATAGTGCCGCCTACTCCCGGACCGTTAATCATGGCGGAGACATTGCAGATTGATTTGGGAGTTGTGATACTGGCAGGATTGGCGGTAGGCCTGCTTCCTGCAGCCTGCGTGTACTGGATAGCAAATTGGATGAATAAAAAAATAGACATACCAGTTCGAATGCCAGCGGAAATGCCTGATTCGAATCAAGTCCTGCCTTCACTATTCTTTTCTCTTCTGCCTATTGCTCTCCCCCTTTTGCTGATTGGATCCGCCTCTGTGTATCAAGGAATGACAGGTGCGGTTCCCGGTTGGGTAGCCTTTCTGGGTAACAAAAATATAGCTATGGCACTTGGGACAGCCGTGGCTTTATACCTTTGGGCAAAGGCCAAAAATCTGGATAGGACAAATCTGTGGTTGGAGATCGGAAAACCTTTGGAAATAGGGGGGATAATTATATTGATAACAAGCGCTGGCGGGGCATATGGTGCCATGATACAGCACAGCGGCATAGCTAACGCCATTGATTCCATATCGGGGAATTTTCAGTTGAATTATATCCTCATGGCATGGGTAATTTCCGCAGTGATGAAAACGGCACAGGGTTCTGGAACCGTGGCGATGATATCTGCAGCAGCTATTATGGCTGCGTTGGTTGGGCCTGAATATGCGCTTCCTTACCATCCGGTTTATTTATTGTTAGCCATGGGATTTGGGTCGGTTTTCATTTCATGGATGAACGATAGTGCCTTTTGGGTGGTAGTCCGCATGAGTGGATTTACAGAGAAGGAGGGACTGAAGACATGGACAGTTTTATTAGCTGCCTTATCCATAATAGGACTGGTTCAGGTATTGGTCTTGGCATCGCTCTTTCCATTGGTAGGATAATTTGGGATTGAAGTAATAACTTAAAAATAAATAGATATGCATGTAGTAGTAATAGGGGGTGGAGGTTTTATAGGCAAACGCTTGTCGGAAGAGTTGCTGGCTAAAGGTGGCCTCAAGCAAGGTCAAATAACCCGTATGACCATTATGGACAAGACGTTTCCGCCCGATATGCCGACTGACCCCAGGGTGGAGTGCCTGCCGGTGGATTTTAGCGATGCCCAAGTGATGAGGAAAGTGCTGGAACAAGGTCCGCAGGTTATTTTTCATTTAGCCGCCATCGTCAGTGGTGAAGCGGAAAAGAATTTTGACTTGGGGATGAAGGTGAACTTTCAGGCCTCGCTACAGTTGTTGGAGATGTGTCGGGAATTGTCGATTAAACCACGCATTGTTTTCGCCAGTTCTTGCGGAGTCTTTGGCGGCGACGTCACCCAAGTGATCACGGATGAGACGGATCCCAAGCCGCGCAGCTCCTATGGAACACAAAAAGTTTTGGTGGAATTGTTAATTAATGATTTTAGCCGACGTGGATTTGTGGATGGCCGTAGCATCCGGCTTCCTACCATCACCGTGCGTCCCGGAAAACCCAATGCCGCCACTTCATCCTTTATCAGCGGGATAATCAGGGAACCGCTTAACGGACAGTTGTCTACCTATCCCGTACCTCCGGCTACCGCATTTTGGGTATTGTCTCCTAAGCGGGTGGTGGAGAATTTTATCCATGCCGCCAATATCGGGGCATCCGAACTGGGGAATGACAGAACAATTACGCTGCCCGGCCTGACTGTGTCAGTACAGGAAATGCTAGACAGCTTGGCAAAAATCGCAGGACCCACCGTAACCAAAAGGGTATCCTACGTGCCCGATGCCTTTTTGGAGAGTATCGTTCTCACTTGGCCGGCCAAAATAGATCCCAAACGAAGTCTTCAATTGGGATTTGTGCGGGACAGTGGAATGGATGAAATCATCCAACAATATGTGGACGAGCAGGGTATTTCGTTAACTTAATAATTGAGATTATGCCAAACCAACAAAAAATTGCGCTCGTCACAGGTGCCGGATCAGGTATTGGCCGGGCGGTAGCGATTGCGCTGGATCAGGATGGCTGGTCTGTCGTACTTGCAGGTAGAAGGGAAGAAACACTCCAGGAAACCGCCAAACATTGTATTTACAATCGTGCGCTGCCTATTCCTACCGATATTTCAGATCCATCGAGCGTTTGTGAATTATTTACTCAAATCAAAGAAACCTTTGGTCGCTTAGATCTCCTGTTTAATAATGCCGGGACCAACGCCAAAATTATGCCTTTGGAAGATTTGCCATTGGAAGCTTGGAAGCAGGTATTTGACACTAATGTGACGGGGGCTTTCCTGTGTACGCAGGAGGCATTTAAGCTGATGAAATACCAGGATCCAAGTGGTGGACGAATAATAAACAATGGATCCATATCCGCCCATGTCCCCCGGCCCTTCGCCGCTCCCTATACGGCGAGTAAGCACGCTGTCACAGGACTTACCAAGGCTACATCCCTAGAAGGACGACCCTTTAATATAGCTTGTGGCCAAATCGATATTGGCAATGCCAGCAGTGCCATGACCCAAAGAATAGAGACAGGGACGCCTCAGGCAGACGGTTCCCTAAAAGTGGAGGCTACCATGACCGTGGAGGATGTAGGTCGGACAGTAGTATTTATGGCCAGCTTGCCGTTGGATACCAATGTGCCTTTTCTAACCGTGATGGCGAATGGGATGCCATATATGGGGAGGGGGTAGAGAGAGTTATGGGTTATGAGTGATGAGTTATGAGTTGTCAACCCATAACTCAAAACCCATAACCCATAACCTAGATATCGTTTAAGAATTAAATTTTTTACCTTTGCAAAATATTATGAGGAGAGAGAATTCGCTGCACGGCCAGCAAATGAAAAGGATCGTACTTTTTATTGCATTTTTTTCACTTCCGATCGGATTGTTTCAAACCTGCACTGTAAGAAGGATATTCCCACATGATTCCGAATCAACGCAGGAAGCGGAGTCTGTTGATTTGGATCTAGAAGTGTATTACAACCTGCCGGATACCCTAGTCGGGGAAGCTCTAAAGCTTGCCCTCCACCGGATTATCCGAAACCATACCGTTTATACCTACGATCAGCTTTGGGATATCCTTCCTGATACGGATCAGGATCCTTCTAATCCAGACCAGCTCATATTGCTGTATTCTCTTCGATCCCAATCGGTGGCGCATCGCGACCGAGGCACCCGGTATGACTACGAGTCAAACGGATATACCCTTATAGATTCGTGGAACCGGGAGCATGTTTGGCCCAAATCCCACGGATTTCCCAACCTGAAGGATACAGCCTATACGGATTTGCACCACCTTCGTCCAGGTGACCGATCGGTGAATTCTGCTCGAAATACCCGCTCCTTTGATGAAGCCGATTTTGTCTATTTTGATAACGGAGGAACAGTAGAAACCGAAAACCGATCATCCAAGGAATTTTGGGTATGGGAACCCTCTGATGAGGTTAAAGGAGATATCGCCCGCATGTTGTTCTATATGGCTGTGCGGTATGAGGGTCCCGGGTACGATTTGGAGTTGGTTGATTCCATTGTTCCAAGACAGAACAAACTGCCTCTCCTAGGCAAACTTTCCACCTTACTGGAATGGCACAGGCGGGATCCGGTAAACAGTTGGGAAAAGAGGCGAAATGAGGTAATTTTCAACAATTACCAAGGCAATCGCAATCCTTTTATCGATAATCCGGAGTGGGTAGAGCTGATTTGGGTAGAGACTAATGAATAGTTTCAAAATTACCCTATTTCCACCTCCGGAGTTATATCGCTTCCCCAAGAGCTAGTGCGTACCAGTTGTTTGTGTCATAAAAAATTTTTTTAAATTTAAATCCTGCGGTCTCCATAAGCTGCTTTAATTCATCCGAGCCGTATTTTTTGGAAATTTCTGTATGAATGACCTCGTATCTGTCAAAGGGGAAGGTTTTGCCGTTTATGTTTACTTCCTGCTCTTTAAGGCTTACCAAAAAACTCTGAGCAAGGCCATCCAAGGGGTTGTACGTGGCATAATGATCAAAGCCTTTTAAATTAAAATCCCCATCCAATTCCGTATTTATTCTTTCCAAGAGATTCATGTTGAATTTCTTCGTCAGTCCTCCCGGATCGCTGTAGGCCCTAAGAATTTGACTTGGATTCTTTTTCAGATCGGAGGCAAGCAGAAAGTGGTCGCCCGGATCCATACATTCCTTTACGAATTTCAAAAAATCTATTGCTTCCTGCGGTCTAAAATTCCCGATATTACTTCCAAGAAATAAGATTAACTTCGGTTCTTCTGCTTTTGGGAACTCCTTTAGAGTTTGGTGATAGTCTCCGACAATAGGAGTCACTGCAAGCTTAGGCAGTTGATTGGCCAGGGTTTTCTGGTTGAATTTTAAAATGTCTGCTGAAATATCCATGGGGAAATAATGGATGTTTTTGCCGGCCACCATAAATTTCTCAAGAATGATACTTGTTTTTGTGCCATCCCCAGCCCCCAATTCCAACACTTGGATAGAATCGGATTTTAACAGTGCGGCAATATTTTCCGATTCATTTTCCAAAATTGACTTCTCGCAGGCAGGAAGGTAATATTCTTCCATATCCATAATCTGCTGGAAGATCTCTGACCCTTTTTGGTCATAAAAGTATTTCGAAGATATCCGTTTGGATTTAGCCTGCAATCCGCTAATCACATCTTTCAAAAAGGTAGTTTGCTCTAGTATCTCACTCATTATTTTGCCAGTCTAATCCCTGAAAAAACCCATCGGGATGAAGGGTTGAAGAAATTTCTGTAGGTGCTTCTACTATGACCCTCGGGCGTTGCTATTGAGCTTCCCCGCAGTACGTGTTGATTCACCATGAATTTGCCATTGTATTCCCCCAGCGCGCCTGGAGCTTTCGAGAACCCTGGATAGGGAAGATACGCACTGTTTGTCCATTCCCACAACTGACCCGCCATCACCCGGTCTGAAGCGACTTCCCGTTCAAATTCAGTGGGAAGTCTAGCTCCTGCCCATTCTGCGTAGGCCATGGCCTCATACAGGCTAATGTGCTGCACCGGAAGATCGGGGTTGACCGGTTGAAATCCGCTGAGGTTGTAGGACCACCATTCACCGTCCACCTTATGCCAATATAGCGGAGCTTGGATATTGGTGGACTGGATAAATTCCCAACCATCAGAAAGCCAAAGGTTAAAATCAGCATATCCTCCATCAGAAATGAATGTCATATATTCTCCGTTGGTAACCAATCGGTTAGCTATTTGAAAGGCGTCAAGATAGACTTGGTGCTGCCTACATTCATTGTCATAGCAAAAGGTATCCCCGGAGGCACCGATTGTGTATATTCCTTTGGAAAGGTCTTCATTAACTAATTTATCGGACGTTGCTGACAATTCAAACCGATCACCATATATAGGAAAAGTAGGTTGGTTTCCCAAAATAAATTTGATGTCATACACCAGAAGTTCCTGATGCTGCTCCTCGTGGTTGATCCCAAGTTCGATTATTTTGCGAACTTTTTCCCCAGGATCTTGATCCACCAATTTAAGTAGGTTATCGGTTACATAGGCTCTATAGGCCATTACTTCTCTGACTGGAGGGCGACTCATCAATCCGCGGTTTGGACGCAAAACCCTTTTTCCTGCGTTGTTGTAGTAGCTGTTAAACAGGTAGGCAAAATCTTCGTGAAAAAGACTATATCCATTTAGATACGGAACCAAGACAAAGGCTTCAAAAAACCAAGTGGTATGTCCCAGGTGCCATTTTGGGGGGGAAACATCCGGTATAGGTTGGGGAATATAATCCTCAATTTCCAAAGGCAAACAAATATTTTCAGAGTTGATTCTAGTATTGTTGATTTTGTTTATCAATTGCTGATCGGGCATAGGTTTTACGAGATAATACGTCCAGAAATTTTCGTTAATAGTAAGTATGTCGCTTAATTTGTTGAAATGTGGGGAAAAATGGATTATTCTTCAATTTTAACCCCTTTCCAAAACGCAATATGGCCTTTTATTTCAGAGGCTTCTGCTTTTGGGTCTGCGTAGTACCAAGCAGCATCTTTATTTGTTTTGCCATCCACTTCGATGTTATAATAGGAGGCTACGCCTTTCCAAGGACAGGTGCTGTTAGAAGGGGATGCTTTAAAATATTCTGTTTTTATGCTGTCAGAAGGAAAGTAATGATTCCCTTCCAATTTAACTGTTTTTTGGCTTTCAGCAATTATGGTATTGTTCCAGGTAGCTTTCATGGAGAGGATTTTTAATGGGTGTGATTATAGATTTTTTTTAAAAAAAGGCCCTTAATTATCCTATATCAAATTGCCTTTAAAATATATAAACAATCTTCATGCCTACATACAAGTTAAAAACTCAGTACTAGACGATATTGTTCGACCTTGAATCGCATGGATAGGATAGAATAATGAAGCCGTATTTGGTGGACTATATTTTTACCGTTCATATACTTTTGAGGAAGAATCATCGGCGTTAAAGCTATTAAGAGGTAAAAAGGTAACCAATAAAAAAAAAACAATAAAATTTTTCATTTTAAATTTAATTAAATAGATTGTGTAACCGAACCTATTAAGTCCATCCCTAGATCATTTCGAAGCATGTCTAATTTGTTTTGACACAATTGACTAACATATTAATTAGATAAACAAAAGTGATCCCTAAAGGAGCTTATATTTCTTCACAGTGATACAATTATCCACCTTAATTAACGATGCCCAATATGATGAAAAATGTACCACTCCCCAACGGGGCTTTGGCTGTATTTCTGCTTTCAATGATCGTTTTTATTGGGAGCATTTACCCGACTTCTGCCCAGGAGAACTCCAGACTCAGGCATAGTTTTCCTGAAGTATCTATTCAAAGCCCTCATTTTGCGTCCACAAAGGCTATTTTAAATGAGGTAAAGCCTGTTCTTTTTGATGTAACCATTACCGGGAAGGTTGTGGACAGTAATGGAGTCCCAATTCCAGGAGCTACTGTATCTGTTCCTGGTTCTACGCTAGGTACAGCCACGGATATTGATGGGAATTATTCCATTACTGTTCCAGAAGGATCTAGGTTAGTATTTTCATTTATCGGGTATGAAAGTAGGACTGTAGAAGTCGGTAATCAACAAGTAATCAATGTGACGCTGGAGGACAGTGCTCAGGCACTGGACGAAGTTGTTGTAGTCGGGTATGGAACCCAAAAGAAGTCGAACCTTACCGGATCTGTAGCAACGGTAGGTACCAGAGATATTGAAAACCGACCAATTACAAGTGCGGCTACTGCGCTACAGGGAACCGTTTCGGGTGTTCACATTAATCAAAATTCCGGGCAAGCAGGAAGAGACGGGGTTACAGTAAATATTCGGGGTATCGGAACACTTAACAATTCTTCTCCACTTATTCTGGTAGACGGTATCGAAGCTCCTTTAAATAATATCAATCCAGACGATATCGAAACGGTTACCGTACTAAAGGATGCTGCTTCGGCAGCCATATATGGGTCCAGGGCTGCCAATGGTGTTGTGTTGGTGACAACCAAACGGGGAGCCGCTAAAGGAGAAAAAACGACTTTTAACTACAATGGGTTTGCGGGGACGTCTGAAGCTATTCGTCTTCCGGAAATGGTGACAAGTTCTGTCCAGTTTGCCGAGCTATGGAATGAGGGTGCCACCAATTTTGGCAATCCTGTCAGGTTTTCAGAACAAGAAATCAACGGATTCAGAGATAGGAACATCAATACGGATTGGATAGACGTTGTATTCAGAAGAGGAATGATGCAACAGCATAATTTCAGCGCCTCCGGTGGAACGCAGAAAACAAATTTCCGATACTCAGTAGGGTATCTTGATCAGGATGGGACTATCCCAAACTCAAACTTTAAACGGTTCAATACACGCTTGAACCTGGATACCTATGTCAATGACAAACTCAGGGTTGGCACCAGTATTTCACTTACACGAGGCGATATGGTTTCTCCGGGAGGAACGGTGCTGGGCGACGGAAACGTAGCCGGTTTGGCGATTCAAGGACTGCCTTTTAATACCCCGTACGACGATCAGGGACGTTTTGCCTCTCCATTGGGTCTGGCAGGAAGAGCTAATCCCATGGCGGTAGCAGCATCCAGAGAATTTAGGGAATTAGACCATCATATTTTAGGGAACACATATATTAATTATGAGATTATCCAAGGATTGAACGTAAGAGGTACTGCGGCAATAAACTACCGAACCATCAATCAGTCTTCTTTCAACAATATGATTGAGCATTTTGATATTGTAACAGGAGTGCCCATTCAGATGGCTCCTTTGAGGGGAAGAAACCGTTATAACAGTCAAGCCTTGAATGTTACAACCTGGCTACAGGCTTCTTACGACAAAAGCTTCGGGTTACACAACTTTGGTAGTTTAATAGGATTTAATCAGGAAGAGCACAACAGTGATGATTTTCAAACCTTCAGGGCTGGCCAAATATCCAATGCGGTTCAAACGCTTTCCTCGGGAGATGCGTCTACATCTACCAATGCTGAGGGCGGAACCACTTGGGCACTTCAATCTTATTTCGGACGATTGAATTACAATTACAATGAGAAGTACCTGTTCGAGGCTAATTTGAGGTACGACGGCACTTCTAGATTTGCTACCAATAAGTGGGGAGCTTTTCCCTCTTTTTCAGCTGGCTGGGCTATCTCTGAAGAAGATTTTATGCAGGGATTTGGAGGTGTTGACTTTCTTAAAATAAGGGCTTCGTGGGGAATGTTGGGTAATCAGAACATTGGTGATTTCCGGTTTGCAAGAAATTTATCACTCAACCAAGCATACTCTTTCGGCGGCACACTAGTTCCTGGAGCAGCCGTTACTGATTTGGGAAATCCCAACCTTTCCTGGGAGGCCACTAGCATGGTTAACTTAGGAATTGACTTGGCACTTTTCGAGTCCAAAATTACCATGGAGGCCGAGTATTTTATCCGTAATACGACGGGAATATTGTATGACTTGCCCTCGGAAATTACAACAGGATTTAATTCTCAAATCTCCAATGCCGCAGAAGTTAAAAATGAAGGATGGGAATTGAATCTTAATTACAACGAAACTTTTGGGGAGGTGCGGATTTCCTTCGGCGGAAACGTTACGAACGTTAAAAGTACGGTAATGGAACTGAATCCAAACATTCCCAATGATATTGACAGGGCAATCCAAGGGCGTATGATCATTCAGCCCGGATCTCCGATCAACAGCTATTTCGGATATCAGTCTCTAGGTTTATTTCGGACACAGGAGGAATTTAATTCGGCTCCAAACCACTCTCTCTTGGATCCAAATTACGGAGTCGGAGATGTACGGTTAGCGGATATTAGTGGTCCAGATGGAATCCCTGATGGCCTTATTGACCAAAATGATCGGGTAGTCATGGGCTGGCAAAACCCCGAATGGCTATTTGGATTTAATGGAAGGGTATCTTACAAAGGCGTGGATGTTTTTGCATTATTTCAGGGTGCAGGCGGTTACCATGGATATTCTAGTGAGGAACTTGCGGCTCCATTTTTTAATACGGCAGGCTTGGTGGGGTTATGGGAGGACCGATGGACACCCGAAAATCCTGATGCTTCTATGCCAAGAATATTTGTATCCAATGGACCTAGCAACAGTACTACAAACTCCTTTTGGCTATATGACAGGACATTTTTGCGCTTAAAAAATCTGCAAATTGGTTATACAGTCCCCCCAAATTTACTTCAGTCTTCCGTTGTTCAAAATGTCAGGGTTTTTGTTAATGGAAGTAATCTATTTACGTGGACGGAATTCCCTTACCTAGATCCGGAAAGGCCTCCAGGAGCCGACCGTGGAACAAACTCCTATCCGAATTTACGGGTGTTTACGGGTGGGTTAAACATTAACTTTTGAACGTATAAAGATTAGAAACATGAAAAAGAGACTATACAAATTCAGCGTTCTTCTACTGCTTGTCTTAGTCATAGATGGTTGTAACGATGATGTATTATATAAAGATCCGGTTGGTTTTGCCTCTGCTGAAGGGTTTTTCCAAACAGAAAGTGATTTAATTATCGGGATAAATGGGGTTTATTCTATATTTCAGGGTTCCATCTGGGGGGGCGCCTTTGTTCATATACACCCTCATTTTGATGCGGCCACCGATAATGCAGTGCTCTGCTGTGACTGGGAACATGGGTTTACGGCTATTGCTCGCGGAACAATGAGCCCTACATCCGGAGGGATGGTAAATTGGAAATACAATTTCGGGTATCAGGGATTGGCGAGAATTAATAACATGTTGGATATCATCAATTCCAATACAATTCAAAATTTATCCGAGGAGAATGCCAACAAATGGAGAGCCGAGTTACGCTTTCTGAGGGCATTTATTTATACCGATATGGTGACACTCTATGGAGGTGTTCCAATCGTTACCACCGTAATATCGAATGAAGAAGCACAACAACTTACCAGGAACTCCAAAGAGGAGGTATTGGCACTGATTTTAGAAGATCTGAATTTTGCGGCAACACACCTGGACTATACTCCTAATAATGGGCAGTTTGGCAGACCTACAAAGCAAGCCACCCTAGCCTTAAAGGGTAAAGTTTTATTATACAATAACCGTTGGGCAGAAGCTGCCGCCACCTTTCGTGAAATAATAGATGCAGAAGGAGCTGATATTCAGTTGGATGAAGATTACGAAAGTTTATTTAGAGGTACTAATGAACAGAGTAAAGAAATCTTTTTCAGCATTCAATATCTAACTGATGCAGGTGGAGAGGGCAGCTTTCTCCAGGTTCACTATGCGCCTTCAAATTTGAATATTGGAGGAGGATGGGGATCTTTTACCTATACCAGAAATTTGGTTGACGATTATTACATGACGGACGGTCTCCCTATCAGTCAGTCACCTTTGTATGATGCCGATAATTTCTTGGAAAATAGAGATCCTAGATTAAGATGGTCCTTCTTTTTCCCAGGTGATATCTTTCGGGATATTGAACTTGAATACCCCATAAATTTTCTGGTTAACGGCTCTGCAGTGACTAACCCCGCAGCCCTGCCTATGGCAAGTCGAAAATGGGTTTCAGAGACAGGAAATACAGGAGAAAGCAATAGTCCGGTAGACTTGGTGCTGATTCGATATGCTGATGTATTACTGATGTATGCGGAAGCACAGAACGAAGCGGTAGGGCCAGATGCTTCTGTATATGAAGCAGTCAATAAAATTAGATCTAGGGCAAATATGCCTGATTTTCCCCAAGGTTTGGATCAAGGGGCAATGAGGGATCAGATTAGGCATGAACGTCGGATTGAATTTGTTTTGGAGGGGTCACGATACTTTGACCTGCTTAGATGGAGGACAGCAGAACAAGTGATCCCCTCTCTCCCAACACTAGAAAACAGACAATTTGATCCGTCCAGAAATTACCTATGGCCGATTCCCCAATTTGCCATGGACGGGTTTTCCGATTTGGAGCAAAATCCAGGATATTAAACTAGAGGGGTGCTATGAAACAAATTTTCCATAGCACCCCCTTAATGCTAAAGACGTAACATCCCGCAAGATAGCCCGTCACCTCTATGAGAAGGATTGCCTTCATCGTTATATTCATATTTGCGTGTATAACCTCATTTTCCCAAAGTCGGTTTGCTGATGTTACCGAGACGGCAGGAATAGATCATTATTTTCAAGTCTTTCAGGGTATTTTCGGAGGAGGAGCTGCGGTATTGGATTTCGACAATGATGGGTGGGAAGACGTTTTTATCACGGGTGGAGCAGGAAAGGATGCATTATATAAAAATAACGGAGACGGCACATTCTCCAATGTTATTGATGAAGCTGGTTTTTCGGGGTTGGAAAATATCGTAACTCAAGGGGTAGTATGTGCAGATGTAAATAGAGATGGAAGAATAGATATTTTTATTACAACTATAGCCAAAGTTGAAGGGGACAAATTTACCGCATCCGCCAATTTTTTATTTATTAATGACGGGAATGGGAAATTCACAGATAGAACAAGAAGCTATGGTTTGGATCAACTTTCCTTTTCTACGGGTGCAGCGTTCGGGGATTTAAACGGGGATGGGTATCCGGATTTATATGTCAGTAATTTTTTCAACAGGTTTGATGGTCGGTTTGATGAATACATAGGGGCGATTCCCGAAGGTGACCGGGCACCAGCACATGATTTGTTGTACATCAATTCAGGAGGTAACTTTATTGAAGTAAGTGAGAGTTATGGACTGACACATACAGGGTTTGGTTTCGGGGGAGTATTCACGGATTATGATAATGACGGCGACATGGACCTGATTATTATTAACGATTTTGGCTATATGGCTACTCCCAATCTATTGTATCGGAATGAGTTCCCCCAATCTACATTTACAGATGTAAGCAAATTATCAGGATTTGACTTGGGGATCAATGCCATGGGGGTAGGTATCGGTGATTACGATATGGATGGGTATATGGACTACTTTATATCCAACATTTCCTCCAGTCCTTTTCTCATTAATCCAGGGAAGAATAATGCTCCTTTCGATAACAGAACAAGGCAGTTGGGAACCTCCTACCCGCTGATTTATACTGCGGAGGGAGAGATGGTTTCTACAATCAGCTGGGGGACCAATTTTTTTGACTACGACAATGATATGGATTTGGATCTTTTTATTGCCAACGGCAGTCTTAACCCCAGCATCGTACCGAACCCTAACCTTTTGTTGGAAAACATGAATCGACAGTTTGTTTTAAATGGACCATCATCAGGGATTTATGACGAATCGATAGGCAGAGGGTCGGTTACCTTTGATTTTGATAATGATGGTTACTTAGATCTACTTGTGGTCAACCAAAGCCCATATCAAGAATTAAATTCGGAGGGAGATATGAAGGGAGTAAGACTTTACCGTAACCTAGGAGGTGATAAAAACTGGTTAAAAGTAAAATTATCAGGTGAAGCTGCGGATAAAAATGGGATTGGATCACGGATAGAAGTTTATGTGGGTGGAAACAAATTAATTCGCGAAATTGACGGTGGATCTAGTCATTTGTCTCAAAACAGTACCATTGCGCATTTTGGCTTAGAGAAATTTGCTAAAGTAGATTCCCTTATCGTCCGCTGGATTGGAGGAACGGACCAGATACTTTATGATCTAGAGGTAAATCAGTTGATTGAAATTAAACAGGGTGTTATTACAGGGTTGACACGGAATTTCCCCATTACATCCAAGGTACTAGTATACCCCAATCCGGTTACCCAAACCTTGTCTGTTGATATTGGAGAAATAAATAAAAATAATGGGGCTACTCTCGAAATATACACCCAAACAGGTCAGGTAATTTATCGCCTTCAATCGACTGACCATTTAGGTAGGAAGGGACCCATTCAATGGCAAATCCCATCATCAATGCCTTCGGGAATCTACTTTATTAGAATTAAAACCCGGACAGAAGTTATAACTAAGAAGTTTGTAAAAAATTAGATTTATGGGCATCAGGGTGTTCATTTTCATAACGTTTCTTCTAGCATCGAGAGAGTGTTTAGGAGATCATTCCATTGCGCGTAGATGGAATGAAGCTTTGTTGCAGGCCATCCGAAATGATTTCGCACGCCCCACCGTCCATGCCAGGAATTTGTTCCATCTCTCCGCGGGAATGTATGATACTTGGGTAGTTTATGGATCTCACGGATCCCCTTATTTCCTAGGCGAACAGCACGGTGAATATAGTTTTCCCTATGAAAAAATAACTTTGCCGAAAGATGTAAAAGTTGCCAGGGAGGAAGCACTCAGCTATTATTGCTATAGAATGATAAGGTTTAGGTTCAGAAACAGTCCGGGATGGGAGAAAACCTTTCAATTAATTGACAACTTAATGGATGAGTTGGGATATGATCCGCAGTTTACCAGTGAGATATATGTTGAAGGCAGGCCTGCCGCACTGGGAAATTATTTGGCGGCAAAGGTCATTGAATTCGGACTACAAGATGGTTCGAATGAGGGAGGGAGTTATCAAAACCTGGAGTATGCGCCGATAAACGAGCCGATGGTTCTTAGAAATCCCGTTATCCCCGAAATTGTTAATCCCAACCGTTGGCAGCCCTTGGCATTCGACACCTTCATTGACCAAAATGGAAATGTGATGACTGCCGGGACGCCGCCCTTTCTAAGTCCGGAGTGGGGTAGAGTTATACCATTTTCCCTAAATGAAGAAGACTTGAACATCTACCAAGTCAACGGAATGGAATGTTTGGTTTATCACGACCCAGGAGAACCGTTCTTCTTAAACTCAGAAAATGAATCGATATCCTCGGCTTTCAAAAGGAATTTTACATTAGTTGCTAACTGGAGTTCTCATTTGGATCCTTCAGACGGTGTCATTTGGGATATTTCACCGGGGGCAATGGGAAATTTTGATATTCACCGAACGTTGGGAAATGACGGACTCTTTGAATTATACCTCGATCAAGGAGGAGACGTAGGTACTGGATATTCTTTAAACCCTAAAACCAACCAGCCTTATGAACCTCAACTTGTTCCCAGAGGGGATTATACACGGGTGTTGGCTGAGTTTTGGGCAGATGGCCCTAGCTCTGAAACCCCGCCTGGACATTGGTTTTCACTTTTGAATTACGTAAACGACCATCCACTATTTGAGAAAAAATTTCTAGGCAAAGGTGAGGTTTTAGATCCTTTGGAATGGGATATTAAAAGCTATTTTTTATTGGGAGGGGCTATGCATGATGCCGCAATCACAGCCTGGGGCATTAAGGGATATTATGATTACGTTCGCCCTATTTCTGCGATCAGATACATGTCCTATATGGGACAGTCAAGCGATGAGACTTTACCCAATTACCACCCCGAAGGTATGGAGCTGATGGATGGGATGGTCGAATTGGTGGAACCATCCGATCCGCTATCTGGTCCTGAGGGGGAAAATGTTGGGAAGATAAAGTTATTGGCATGGAAGGGGCATGAATACATCGAAACTGCCGAAGATCAAGCTGGAGTAGGATGGGTTCTAGGAGAAGAATGGTGGCCCTACCAACGGCCGACATTCGTTACTCCGCCTTTTGCCGGATATGTTTCGGGACATTCTACCTTTTCAAGGGCAGCTGCGAAAGTTATGACACTGCTAACTGGGGACGAATATTTTCCGGGAGGAATAGCGGAATTTGTCGCAGGGAAAAATGAATATCTGGTTTTTGAAGAAGGTCCCAGTGTCGATGTGGTGTTGCAATGGGCCAGGTATTATGACGCTGCAGACCAATGCAGTTTATCACGGATATGGGGAGGAATTCATCCTCCTCAAGATGATCTGCCGGCCCGGCTGATTGGAGAAACAGTGGGTGCGGAGGCTTTCAATTTTGGCGTTCGTTATTTTGAGGACGTAATACTGGGTACTAACGATGATGAATGGGGTCAGTCTGTGTCTTTTTTTCCAAACCCAGTAGTGAAAGGAGATGAGCTATATTTGCGTTTCCCTACAGACAGGCAAGATATAGATGTCAGCATCTGGACGATAGGTGGAGCTCTGGTCTATGAGGGTAATGCCTTAACAAGCCAAAATCAAAAATTAATCTTTGATACTGCTTCCTTTAGATCGGGAATATATGTAGTAAAAGTGACGCACAAATTGGACATGGTGGCCAAATTGATTCGTGTGGAATAAGGGTATTCTATACCCGTCTCCTAAAATAAACGACAAAGGCTCCTGCTACAATACCTATCAAAATAAAAATTCCTATCCAAAAAGGAGAAGTGCTTTTGGGATTTTCAGCAACTGTTATTTGTTGATTTGCTGCAACATCCAGCAAAACCTGCTCATCTCCCCCCAGCCACTTAACTTTGACGGTGTCGACGGAGGTTGCACTTCCCAAGCCGAAATGCGCTATAACTGAATTTTGTGAAAGGTGGCTGCTACCCCCATCTATTTCCCGGATTAATCGTTGACCATCTACTGTAACTTCCACCCGGGAACCGATTCCATTCAGATCTGTATGCGTTCCTTGTAGAGCTACTTTTAACCAGTTGCCATAGCTGGAATCGTTTCTATACAATGTGGTGGAAGGAATCTCATGGAGTCCATCATTTACCGGAAACTGATTGACAACTAACAAATCCAAATCTCCATCATTGTCAAAATCAAAAACTACTGAACCCCTCCCGATGCCAACATCTGCCAACCCTTTTTCATTGGCTTTGTTGATGTATTTTCCGTTTTCCAAATCAAAATAGTAGTTGGGTATGGGAAATACCTCAGGATTAAGGGCTCCATTTGCCACAAACAATTCAAGGTCTGTATCATGATCGAAATCAGCAAAGTTCGCTCCCCAGCTTATGGGTAGACTTGGCCTGCCCTTTTCACGGATCATGTTAATTTTTATTCCTAATTCTTCATTTTTGTTTACAAAAGGTAGTCCAGAACCTTGACTGACCATCAAAGGGTTTGCCCTAATGTTGGTGAAATAGTAATCTAAATTTCCATCCTTGTTATAATCTCCGACGGCAACTCCCATCCCGTTTATGGGCAGGTCCATGTCCAGGGAATCTCCAATTTCAAGGAATTCCTTTTTCGGATACAGATTCTGAAGCAATTTATTCGGAGTTGATTTGTATCCAAAGTCGTGGTTAACAATTATATCCAAATCCCCGTCATTGTCAAAATCTGAAAGAACGCCTCCAAAGCCAAACCCCTTAAAATCCAATCCATAGTCATGATATCGGTCTTCAAAGGATTTCCCATTTTTATTGATAAATAAAAGACCTTCCGCCATTTGGTTGGATCCTACGATAATGGCGTCATTCATAATATGAAGCTTACCGTCAAACATTTTAAAATAATTGCCAACGAATATGTCCGGATATCCGTCCTGATTTATATCTCCAAAAACTGCACCGGTACTAAAAGTCAAGTATCTATCAAGGCCATACTCTTCCGTAGCATCTCTAAATGTGCCGTCACAATTATTGATATAAAGAATATTGGCAGCTCTGGGAACGGGCTCTTTGCTGTCCTTTAATCTGATCGTAGTTACAAAAAGATCCCGGCACCCGTCTCTGTTTACATCAGCGGATATGGCTCCCTGGGTGATATACTTTTCCTTGGTGCGGAGGCCGGAAGTGTCGTAAACATTTTTAAAGGTTCCATCACCATTGTTTAAATAGAGGTGGTCATCCTCCATTCCTCCGGTGATAAATATATCCTCCCATCCGTCATTGTTGTAGTCAAACACCACTACACCACCACCGAATGTCCCCTCGTACACTTTGAATATATGGTCTATACCAGCCTCTTTTGTTACATCTACGAATGCGGTTTGAGCTAGGCTAAGATTTCCGATAAAAAGGAAAAACGCAGCATAAACCCCGGCACTAAGAAATGTTTTTGGCATATGGCGAAGTATTTTTTGGAATGAAGCAGGCTTTAGTTGTCCCATTTTAGGCTATTTACATGCTCACCCACTTTCTTACCTTCCTGAAGCCCTATGACATTGTCATATTCTGAATGGATGCCGCCCAGAAACCGGGAGTATGCTGTTTCTTCAGCAACCTCCCAAAAAGAGTTGAAGTGTCTTTCTTTGTATTCCACATTTCTTAGTTTGTCTTTTTTTCTCTTCGAGTGAGTGACATCCACAAAGTCAAGCTTTTCTCCAAAAACGTCAGACAATACCGTGGCTACTGCCGCTGCTTGGGTGGCATGCCCTGAGGGAAAGGCAGGGAAAGGTGGGTCTGGCCAAAAGGGTTCCCATTCATCATCAATGTATTCACTGATATACGTAGATGGCCTCTCTGAAAAGTAATGATATTTCATTTTCCAACAGACTACAAAAGCATCTGCCACTGCTAATCCTACCCGGGCATATGCTTCTGCTGCAGTGATCATGTCAGAATTTTTATTTCCAACTACTAGCGTCACCAAATTGTATGAGTGACCTGGCGGGGTTGCAGTTTCACCTGGATCATCATTCCACCACATGGCAATTTCTTTTTGTTCTTGGCTTAGGTTGGTGTTATGATCATATACACGGTGAAATTCCTGAAAGTACTGTGAACTGTTTAGCGAATCATAGGGGAGAAATGGAGGTATGTACCAGTCGGCATTTTCAACTAGGAGTGTTCTATTCTCCCCCCAATTCGGATGCAATGGGAGCCTGCTGATAGTTTGGGCAAAAAATGGTGGTCTCCAATTTCCCCGATCGGATTTTTGAACAAAATTAACATCAAAGTTTTTCAGGTATCCCCTGTGTCCTCCGTCTTCTTTAGACCATTCAAAGATGACTGAGGCGACTTCTTGCCCAAAGGCAATGGATCGATTAATTATAATTTCGTCTGCTGCTTCCTTACCCAGAACAATCTTTAATACAGATTCCAATGAGTCTATTTTCCGTTTATTTTCATCAGAAGTCTGCTGATAGATCTGTTTCAGGATGTACGCTTGTGAGGCGTTGAGACTTAGGGCCCAGTTATATTGTTTATCTTCTTCCGGAATCGGAAGTGGGGGCATATCATTGAGCTGCCCTGATAAGGAATTTTTTCCCGCAAATCCATGCACCACAGACTCATACATAGTAAGACCTATGTATCCAAAAGCCCGGCTGGCAAAAGTAGGAGAATTGGCTGGAGTGTGTTGGGTAATATGCAAAGTCATATTTGCCCATATTGCCGGCAATTCATGTTCAGAAATTTCAGGTAAAACAGGAACACTGGGAGCAGGATCCCTACATGCTCCAACTAAAATAATCAGACAATAACAGTATAGATAGGGTTTACAGTTAGTTAAAATCATTAATAATGGTTAGAATTTATACTGCTCAATGCGAAGATTTCACACTTGGAGATATCTTCGCATTTATGGTACATTTACACCTGAATTTCTTTTCACATACTGGTAAAAATAATGAATTTAATAGATAGTCAATATTTTTATACAGTAAATATTCGAAATCGAATGTTTCGGTTTAATAGGCAAGGGTAAGCGGAAATCTTAATCCGGAATAACCTGCCCATCAACATCCGTAACGATATCGATCTGTTCAGATTCTTTGACTAATCGAACTTGAAATGAGATTTTACCATCCGCTTCCGATGCTATTACGCGGCTCACACTGTATCCGGGGTAAGCCGCCAGAATTTTTTCCTGCGTTGAAGCGGGTAGTTGGTCTTCATAAGGTATAGTGTTTGAAAAAAGTTTTTCTTCCACGGCCTCGCCCTTACGCTCGACAAAGGTGTTAATGCCGGATTCTTCTTTGGTTAGATCAAACGCATCATAGAGTTCCCCAATGGCTGTATAGGCTTCAAAGTGGAGTTTATCACCTTCTATCGTTATGACCTGAAACAACTGGGTGTTTTCGGCTGCCCGATCCTGCTCTGCTACAGTATCTGTCCATCGGTTGGGATTTAATCCGTACATCTTTCCTCCACTAACAGAGACTACATACACTGTCCCTGTCTTATCCCGCATATTGACTCCATCCAATACGTTGTCTTCTGGGGAAACACGCCCTCGGGCATAGCTGTGGTCGTGGCCCTGAAGTGCCAAATCTACGTTGTATTTGTCAAAAATAGGTTTCCACAATTCTCTTAACGGCGTATTATCCCGGCCTGCCGAAGCGGAGAAAAGGGGATGGTGATAGGTTAAGATTGTCCATTTTTGCGGATTGTCCGCTAATACTTCTTCCAACCAAACAGCCTGCTTTTGATGTTCCACGTTACTGTTTAGGGAAATGAGGCGCACATCCTGATAGTCCATATAATAGACGGTCTCTTCAAGACCCTCTGGTCCATTTTTCGGAAGCGTAAATTGGTGATTCCACTGCGCTGAAAGTTGGCGGGGAGAGTTTTCTCCGTTGATTTCGGGAATTGCCCGGTATTCGTGATTTCCAGGGGTAGGAACAGATGGTAGCATACTGTGTATAAATCCTCCCGCTGTAAACCACTCGTGCCATTCTTGCTCCCTGTGGGCATGATTAACCAAATCCCCCGCATGAATGATGAACTTGGCCTCTGGTGCTTTTCTATATCCTTCCCGGATCAGCCTCGCCCAAAGCTCTAGAATATAATTTTGGGCATCACCCAGATATAAAAATGAAAACTTTTCGTCTTTCTTGTCGGATGCCGTACGAAACTGAATCCATTCACTCCAAGTTTCGCCATCGCCAACCCGATAGGCATATACTGTGTCCGGAATCAAATCAGTGAATTCCACAGAATGAAAATGGGCTTTTACTTCCGCCTCATTGATTTGCAACGCATCAAATACGCTGGTTGTAGCGGTTAACGTTTTACCATTTCTCCAAAATTTTGGGGCCGCCGTTGCCACCGCTATTTCCGCTTTGGCTACCTGTACGGTAGTATCAGTTCGCCAGGTGACATTTACTTCGTTGTGCGGACGTTGACCAAAGTTTATCACAATTCTGTCAGGGTAATAGGAAGGCTTACTCCATTCATAACGGAATTTTGGTGCTTTATAGACCCGCATTTCCTGCGCTACGCTGGCGGAAATAACGAGGAAGGTAAAGAGTATGGGTAGAAAATTTTTAAACAGGTCCATGTAATGGTGAGTTTGAGGGGTTTGTTTTTGGTAAAATAAAGGTAGAAGCTAAACATGTAACCTTGATCTGATTGATGTTATCAATCTGTTAACTTTGCTTTGCTGTATAGTTTTCTTCAATTCTGAAATACCTTTTGGGCAAACTCATACAAATGCCTACGCCAAACCTGCCATTCATGTGACCCTTGCACAGCATGCCATTCATGCTGGATTCCCTTTTCTGCCAGGGCCTCGTGCTGCATTTTCGCACCTTCATATAGAAAATCCTGCTCACCACAACCTACCCAGTACAGATTTACCCGATTATGAAATGAATCCACATTCTGAAAGATTCCGCCAAACGAAGTTTCTATATCAAAATCCCTGGCACCACCGCTAAAAGCCCCTATGGCGCTAAACAGATCTAAATGCGCAAATCCAACCCGCTGTGCTTGGCCCGCACCCATCGAAAGACCCGCTATCGCCCTGTTTTCTCTGTCATTACGTGTGCGGAAATTAGCTTCAACGGATGGTATCACCTCTTTGATCAGGTTTTCTTCAAACCGGTTATCCTTGGCTTCCGGCCTGCTGGGATTTGGGGAGGCTGGGTCAGCGGCATAACCGTTATCCATCACTATAATCATTGGTTTTGCTTTCCCCTCTGCGATAAGATTATCCATAATCACATTTACCTTTCCCTGCATGGTCCATCCCAATTCACTTTCCCCTGCCCCATGTTGCAAGTATAGCACGGGATATTTCACCCCAGTTTGGGACCGATAGCCAGGCGGCGTATATATGAGACATTTCCTCATTGTATTTGTAATGGATGATGAATACCAGTGGGTAGTTACTTCTCCCTTGGGTCCCTCACGGGGAGAATAGAAGCTTGGAGTAGGTTCAGGGATTTCCAGTCCACTAGTCCATTTTCCCCAGCCGAAGTAGAGCTGGCTCCTAGGGTCGGCGCATTCAAATCCGTCAATACTCAGGTTGTAATAGTGAAAGCCAGGCCTACATGGATTGGTCTGGACTGACCAGATCCCATCCTCATCTTTAGTCAGGGTATACTCAGCTGCCCCCATGGCGTCCGGATCACTTAGGTTGATGATCTTTACTTCTCTTGCGTTTGGTGCGTTCACGGTAAAGGTCACCCGGTTTTCTGAATCTATAGGATGTGAATTCATCAACTGACTATATCCGGTCAAAATCCCTGATGGAAATAGATAAAGAAATGAAATGAGTAGAAATCGGTTCATAGTTATTTTGGGTTTTATTACGGAGATTCTCAACCTAGACAACGGATCGTTTTGTTTGCTAAATGAAAAGCGATGCTATAACTGTTTGTCAAAATTATTCGACTTATAAAATTAACCTTTTGTTTGAGGATCTGAGTTTCTTTTTTTACATTTTTCGATCAAGTTCGTTTTCAGAAACAGACCAATTATGTCCTTTTTCAGCTGTCAGGCATTTTAGGTTTGATTTTGGCAGGCAGATTGTGTGGTAAACGGCATTGATACCGCAGCCACTTTAACTTACAAATATTAATAATGTATCAAAAATCTAGGATTAAACCCTACAGTACCACCAACGGCTTACTTTGGCTGGGGATTTTTGTTGTAATTGCGCTGCTTCCACTGGCAATCGCATATTCAGGTCCGTTACCTCCAGTTCGGACTTTTCTGGAGGAATTTGGTGTTTCATTGGGTTTTATCGGGTTGTCCTTGTTTGCCCTGCAGTTTTTGTTTTCCGGTAGAGTCAAAGGAATAGCGCCTTCATTCGGCGTTGATAATATTGTACAGTTTCACAAAGAAATCGGAGTCATTGCCATACTGTTTTCCTTGGCTCACCCAATATCCATGCTGCTTGCTGATTGGGGTTATGTCAGTTTTTTCGATCCAGAAGTAAACCTTCCAAGAGCAATTTCCTTGGTTGCGGTTACGATTGGGATGGTGTTATTGTTGGTGACCAGCCTTTGGCGTTTGTCCTTTGGCCTGAGTTATGAGGTTTGGAGATTGATACATGGTGTACTTGGGTTTTTGATAATTTTTGTAGGAGTAGTGCATAGTGTCCAAGTGGGACATTACTTGGACGGCTTGGAAAAGGTGGTTCCGTTTGTGGTACTTTTTGCCTCATTGACGTATTTACTGGCACATACCCGTCTTGTCCGTCCGTATAGAAATAAAAGGAAACCCTATATAGTAAGGGAAGTGGTTCCGCAGCGGGACGACTGCTACACACTTATCTTAGACCCCAAAGGTCACGATGGTATGGCATTTGAACCGGGGCAGTTTATTTGGATTACAATCAAATCTTCCCCGTTTTCACTGCAGCAGCATCCATTTTCCTATTCTGGAAGCGCAGCTAAGTCGTCCATATCCATTACTGCAAAGCAGTTGGGGGATTTTACGGAAAAATGGGAGACCCTCAAATCCGGACAACAAGCATTTGTGGAAGGCCCATTTGGCTCCTTTACCCTTAAAAATAGGCCTTGTTTTTTTGTAATGGGTGGAATAGGCGTGACCCCTGCCATATCAATACTGACTACGCTCAAGGATCTTTCAGATAAAAGAGAATGTGTGTTGTTGTACGGGAACGAGGACTGGAAAAAAATCCCCTTTCGTGAACAATTGGATCAGTTACAGAAAGAGATAAACCTGACAACAGTTCACATTCTGGAAAAGCCCCATGACGACTGGGACGGCGAGGAGGGATTAATAAATGAGGACGTGATCCAGAGATTCCTTCCAAAAAATAAAGAACAATTTGATTATTTTATTTGTGGACCGGCGCCCATGATGGATGTGGCAGAATTGGCATTGCGTAAAGCCGGAGTGCCTTGGAACCAAATTTATGCCGAAAGATTTGATCTAGCGTAAAGAAAAGACAAATGGAAAAACATTTTAAAATATTTTATATAACTGTAAAACGGATAGCCAATATCCTTGGATTGCTCTTTTTGGCTCTTGCATGGCTAATAGCCAGTAGGGGAGGGTGATATTTGCAATATTTTTTGCCTTTGCAGAAAATTTGAAGAATATTTTTGTCCAAACCATATATTTGGAAATTGATGAATGGAGATAATTCGAAATCATGAAAATAAAAGTGTTTTGTTTAATGGAGATCAAAACGTTTTTGGAGAAATCTATCCCATAAATTACATTTGATTATAGAAAATACTTTTCTAAATTTAGCGATAAAGTGGTTTTGATCACCTTTCACTAAATAGAACCTACGATTAAATCTTACAAGTCCCATAGCGATGACGAGTTGTTGATCCTTATTAATAAAGGGGACAGAGAGGCATTTAATGAAATTTATCAGAGATACTGGCTGAATCTTTTACAAATAGCAGTGAGGAAGGTTTCCGTTCAGGAAGAAGCTGAGGATATAATCCAAGACTTATTTGTTTCAATATGGATTAAAAGGCATAGCCTGCACATTCATACTACGTTAAAAGCATATCTTTTTTCTGCATTGAAGTATAAGATCATTAACCTATACGAATCAAAATGCGTCCGAAAAAATTACTCAAGCTATGTAAGTGCCAATTGTAAACGGCATGATAACACAACTGAAGAAATGGTTGTGTACAATGAAGTCCAGCGGGAATTTGAAATTGGGTTGGAGAAGCTTTCTCCAAAGGTGAAACATGTTTTCCTACTTAGCAGGAATGACAACCTTTCCATCTCAGAAATTGCTGAAAGGCTTGACATATCCCAGCAAACCGTAAAAAACCAAATAAGTAAAGCGTTAAGAATGCTTAAAGCTCATTTGATTCACGGATATATAATCTCAGCTTTTATTTTTACTCTTGTGTATAACTGAATGAAAATAAGGGTCCAGAGTATGATCCTATGGATTTTTTTTTTATTATCTTAATTTTTTTCAGTTTAGTATAGTACCAAAGTTCTTCTTATCTGACTTAATAGATATAAGCAATATTCGAGGTGATTACATTATAAATTCGATTGGACCTATTGGAAAATACAGCGTTTCAACAATTATTGAAAAAGTATCGCCTAGGTGAATGCACGGAGACAGAAAGTCAATTTGTTGAGGAATGGTACAGCAATCTTGATAAAGAGGATGTTGTAAAAGTTCAGGATATAAACTCCCTGGAACGTAAGCTATGGGCCAATATTTCAGATAAAATCGACCAAAAAGAATTCGAAAACAAAACTGGCGATGATGCACGGAAATGGATTATTCATCGGAGTGTTATCCGAAAGCTTGCAGCCATTATATTGATAGGGCTAGCTTTCTTGGGGTTACAGTTAAACCAAATCTACAGACAAGCAACTCCTGAGGAAAAAGTTATAAACCCAGAGTTCTCGACTGTCTTCCTTTCCGATGGGAGTATTGTCAAGCTGAAAGGCGACAGCCAGTTGGAATATCCGAATAAATTTATGGGAAATACAAGGGAGGTAAATCTTGTAGGGGAAGCTTTCTTTGATATTGCCAAGGATTCAATAAAACCATTTATCATACATTCTCCCAATATTACTACAAAGGTATTGGGTACGAGTTTTTCTATCAAAGCTTATAAAGGTCACAACTCACAGGAAGTGGAGGTGGTTACTGGAAAGGTGTTGGTATCTGTGAGACAATTATCGGGAATAAGTAAGGATATCATATTAATCCCAAGTCAAAAAATTATCTATAATCAAAAATTGGACTCGTTAATTGCTATCAATACAATTGATTCCACACCAATCACACAGGTTACACCTCCAAATTTGGTGTTTATCGAAGTACCATTGCAGCAAATAGTAACAACGCTAAGCGATTTGTATGACAAGCAAATAATTCTTAAAAACAGTGGGATGAATAACTGCCTGATTACCGCTGATCTTACAGAAGAACCTTTGGAGATTTGTCTGGAGATACTGGCGAAATCAATTAACGCCACCTATACAATTAACAACCAAAATATAGAAATAAACGGATCTGGATGTAACCCCTAAAACAAAAACGTATAAGAAAAAAACGATGTAATTAAAACAAAAGGCCAAAAGTGTTGGAGCCACTTTTGACCTAAATGTAATCCCTGAGTGATAGGTTTTAGAACCTAAAGGGGAAGTATTTGCTAAAAATTTATTTCAACAAAAACTTTACAAATGTATGAAAATTCAATTACAACACAGAGCATTATTTAAAAAAATAATGAGAATTTCCTTAATTCAACTGGCAGTTCTATTGATAGTTACTGGAGTTTCATTTGGTGGACCGACAAGTGCACAGAATATACTTAAAACCCAAATTTCGTTAAATATTCAAAACAAGCCCTTCAAGGAGGTGTTGAAGGTTATAGAGCAAGCAGCAGATGTTAAATTTGCTTATAATGCGAGTATTATAAGATCCAGTGAAAATTTTTCACTGAAGATTGAGGATCGGGAACTCAGTTATATTCTCGATCTACTTTTTGAAAGAAATAATATTAAATACCAGGTAATAGGCAAACAGATTGTTTTAAACCAGTATTTCTACGAGATTAAAAATTTCAAACCTATAATTACTGTAGTTCCAAGGATTTCAATAACTGGGACTGTAACTACCTCCGACGGGGTTTCTCTCCCTGGTGTTACAGTATTGGTCAAGGGTACATCTTTGGGTACCGTGACAGATGTAGATGGAAAATACAAATTGGATATTACTGATGGCACCAATACAGTATTGGTATTTTCCTCTATCGGGTTTATTTCGCAGGAAGTGGCGGTGAGTGGAAGATCAATTATTGATCTCGTTTTAGAGGAGGATGTACAAAGTCTGAGCGAAGTAGTCGTGACGGCATTGGGTGTTGAGAAGGACCCGAAAAGCATTACCTATGCCACCCAAAAAGTATCTCCTGAGGAAGCTTTGCGGGTAAAAGATCCGAACTTTATGAATACCTTGGCGGGAAAAGTGGCTGGTGCTGTTATCACTAAAGGTAATTTTGGGCCTGGGAGTGCTCCCAGAATCTTGCTAAGAGGTAACAAATCACTCACAGGAAACAGTGAGCCCTTATTTGTATTAAATGGTGTTCCAATGGTTGGTGGTACAGATATCCTGTCCAATTACAATCCAGAAGATATAGAAAGTATCCAAATATTAAAGGGAGCTTCGGCTGCGGCATTATATGGAAGTGAAGCAGCTAACGGGGTGATATTAGTCAACACCAAAAAAGGGAAACGCGGTGTTTCCACCGTTGAATTTTCGTCCAATTTGACTGTGGAAAACGCCGTAGACCTTCCCCAGCTTCAAACCTCATATGGACAGACCGATCCCAATTTCAACGATAGTTGGGGGGAACGGATTAATAACGGAAGTGACCGACATTTGAAAGAATTTTTCCAGCCAGGGACGACCCTTATCAATTCCCTTGCTTTCTCAAGTGGCAGCGAGATAGGTCAATTGTACATGTCCTACTCAAACACGAAGGCCAATGGAATTCTTCCAGAAAACGACCTAAAGCAAAATAATTTTACGGTTAGGCTAACTTCTCAGTTTTTTGATGACAGATTGTCCATAGATGGGTCAATTAATTATACAAATCAGGAAATTTACAATCAAAATTCAGCAGGTGGTTATAGCGCACTACCTGGAATATATTCATTTCCCGTTGGAGATGACTTCTCCAAATATGATAGGGATAATTTTGAAGTATGGGACCCTGTCCGTGCAATGAATGTGCAAAATTGGCCATATATACGGAACGAAACATTTCCAAACCAGAATCCTTACTGGGTACAGCACAGAAATCAGCGGGATTTTATAAGGGATCATTTAATTTCCGCATTAACTGCCAAATATGAACTTTTCAGTTGGTTGGATTTACAGGGAAGAATCACCTATGACAAGATTGATGATAAATCTGAGTTTCGACACTTCGCTTCTACTCAGGCTACGGTAGCGGGACCAAATGGCGGGTATGGAATTGGAAGAAACAATACCGAAAATATTTATTCGGACTTGCTTTTAATTGGTAATAAGAATTTAGGCTCCGATTTTAACTTAGCAGGTACCTTGGGATTCAGTAATCGGGAAACCACGAGCTCAAGTTTGAACCTGTCCAGCACGGTTCCTACCTCTCTTACATTTCCCAATTATTTCTCTGTATTTGCCTTAAACGGGCCTTTCAATAAAAGTGAAGGCCTAAGAAAAAACGTCACACAAGCCGCATTCGGAAACCTGACACTGGGATACAGGGATAAATTATACCTTGACGTTACAGGTAGAAACGAATGGAGTTCGACAGTTTCACAACCTTTCTTTTATCCATCTGTCGGACTCTCCTATGTACTGAAAGATGTATCTGGACGAATGGGGTCATCAGCAACTGGGTTTTTGACCTTTGCCAAATTAACCGCTTCCTTTGCTGAAGTGGGAAACAGCCTTCCGTTTGGAATCGCAAGCTGGAACCCGCCAATGTCCTTGGACAATAATGGTAATATAAATGCAAGAGGTACCCTGCCATTTTTTGACGGGAATGATACTATAAATCTTAACCCGGAGCGAACAAAGTCCTATGAATTTGGTGCGGAAATGAGGTTTCTGAACGACAAGTTAAGCTTTAATATAAACTATTATAATGCCACGACCTATGATCAGGTCTTTCAAATTCAGGCACCGGCAGGGGCAGGAGCCTCCAATTTTTGGATCAATGGCGGAATAATAAGAAATAAGGGATTTGAAGGCATTTTAAGCTACAATTCTACTTTGGGAAAAGTCAGATGGAATTCGACAGTTAATTTTTCTCACAATAGAAACCAAATCAGACAGCTAAGTGACTTATTGCAGGCTGAGCGTTTCGTATTGACGAGTTTTAATCAGAGTAGATTGGTTTCCATTTTTCTTACGAGGCCGATTGATGGAAATTATGCGGCTTTTGGAGACATGTATGGCAGGGTTTATCAGCGCGATGAAAACGGTGTCCTATTGACCAATGATAACGGTATTCCATTAGTTTCCCAAAATCCAGACCAGTTTATAGGAAATGCCAACCCTGACTTTCTCGCTGGCTTCAACAATTCATTTTCTTACAACAATTTTACATTCTCATTTTTGATTGATAGCCGATTTGGGGGTGGAGTTGTAAACCGAACAGAAGTATGGTTGGATTACAAGGGGCTTTCAAAGCGCACTGGTGAGGCAAGGGACAACGGAGGTGTAATGGTGAATGGTGAAATGGTTGATGCCAAGGAATTTTACCTAAATCAAACGGGCGCTGGTGCCACAGCGGTTGCTTCTGAATATTACTATGACGCTACCAACATCCGGTTAAGGGAGTTTCAATTTGGCTATAAGATCCCAATTACATCCAATTTCTTTAAAGAACTAAATCTGTCATTAGTAGGTAGGAATTTGTTTTTTCTGTATAAGAATGCCCCATTTGATCCTGAAATCAGTGTGAATACATCCCCCACTTCAGAAGGGATAGCATCATTTAGCCAGCCGCAGACACGGTCATATGGAGTAAGTTTGAGAGCAATATTTTGACGCAATCATATAACACGCATTCCTGTGTCGTCTTACTAATCATTTAACTCTTGAAATCATGAAAAAAATTAATCTAAAATATAAATCAGTTTCCTTCCTCCTATTCTTTGGTTTATTTTTGACATCCTGCATGGACTACTTGCAGGAGATAAATGTCGACCAAAAGCTAATTACCGACGAATTGCTGCGACATGATGCCAATGAAGGTGGGGTTTCCCTCCCCGGTATGCAACTCGGTGTTGTTGATGTGCTTACCACTTGGCGGTTTGAAATGCAGCAAAATCTCAATGCGGATAATTATGGCGGGTACATGAGTTTACCTTCTCCCTTTTTCGACAATCGAAATACAGGAACCTATGTCATGGTGGATAGCTGGAACAGCCAGATATGGGCAGTCCCTTCCCAGAAAGTACTCGACCAATGGGTAATGATGAAAAAGAAGAATTTTGACACCTTATATCCCGACCTGTACTCTCTGGGGATTATTTTTAAAACCTTTGCGGGGCATCGTCTGGCTGATGTGTTTGGACCAATTCCCTACTCCAGGTATGGAGAATCCAGTGATGTTGCTTTTGATTCAGTGGAGGATTCCTATGATATCTTTTTCAAAGAATTAAAAGAAGCGGTGGATATATTAAAAGCAGCCGAGGAGGAGAATCCAACAGCTGATCAGATAAGATATGCGAAATTTGATAGATCCAGATATGGGGGAGATTACGCGATTTGGGTTCGGGTGGCTAACACCTTAAGACTAAGACTAGCTATAAGAATTTCAAAAGTTGATCCGGTAAGGGCAAAAATGGAGGCGGAGGCTGCCGTTTCAGACGGGGTACTTATGTCGGGCGATGGATCTTTTGAAATGTCGACCGGAACCATTCATCCACTGGAAACAATAACTGCGGCTTGGCAAGAAACTAGAATCAATGCTATGGTCGAAACGCTGCTTGGCGGTTTTAATGATCCTCGTATAAATGAATTTGCCGTGCCAGCATCGGATGCTGCATTAGGTGGACAAATTAAAGGTGTAAGATCGGGAGCGATATTTGGAAGCCAACCTTACATCGGCTATTCCCAAGTGAATTTTTTCAATAACCCGTATGTAAAACTGATGGATGTGGCAGAAAGTTATTTCCTTCGGGCGGAAGGAGCCCTTCGTGGTTGGAATATGGGAGGCTCTGCCAAGGATTTTTATGAAGAGGGAATACGAGTGTCTTTTAACGCTTATGGTGTAGGAGGAGTGGATGCCTATTTGGACAATAATACTGGGACACAGTTGCCCTATGTTGATGTTTATAATCCCGTCAACAATATTGATCCTACAACCGATATTACCGTAAAATGGGAGGAAAGCGACACATTTGAACGAAAACTTGAGCGAATCATTACCCAGAAATGGATAGCTATCTATCCGGATGGTCAAGAGGCCTGGTCCGAGTTTAGAAGGACCGGATATCCCAAACTATATCCAATTGCCGTCAACTACAGCGAATTTTCCGGAGGAACCTTTATCAAGCGAATTACTTATCCCACATCTATTACTAATAGTAGTCAAAGCGCAGTAAATCAAGCTATTAGCGAATACTTAGGTGGTGAAGACAGTATATATACCCCATTGTGGTGGGATGTAGATTAATTCTAAAAAATGTGTAATTTGATGGCTGAAAATAAAAATGATTGTTTCACAGATTTACCAACGACTTCAATTGTACAGGATAATAGCAAAAAGTACCAATCTAGTTATCGCAGCCTTATTACTCGTTGCGATGGGTTGTCAAAACCAGTCACCCACGCAGGAAAGAACACTTGAAAACGCACTTTCCACCTTTGAACTAGAAGAAGGTTTTCAAATAGAACTGATAGCGGGAGAACCCCTTATTGCAGATCCGGTCGATATGGTAATTGATGAACACGGAAGGCTATATGTTGTAGAAATGCACGGTTATCCACTCGATGTTAGCGGATCGGGTAAAATTAAGCTGCTTTCTGATACCAACAATGATGGAATTATGGATAAGAGTGTTCTCTTTGCGGACAGCCTGATCATGCCGACTGGGATTATGCGTTGGAAAAACGGTGTGATCGTAACCGATCCCCCCCATGTGTATTACCTCGAAGACATTGATGGTGACGGTCGGGCAGACAAGAAGGAAATTCTTCTGACAGGCTTCGCACTTTCCAACCCACAGCACAATGTGAACAGCCCAAAGTTGGGATTGGACAATTGGATATACATCGGTCATGAACCTGCGGTGACTACAACGATTTATGAGGATATGTTTGGGGACAGGGGAAGTGAAGTCCACTTCCCCCAGAACCCAAATGGCGTACGCTTGCCCCAAAACGCTGGTGGAAGAAGCATCCGGTTCAAACCCGCTACCTTTGAATTGGAACTGTTGGGAAGCAGAACCCAGTTTGGGCATACCGAGGACCGATGGGGGCACCGTTTCTTGGTCAACAACAGCAACCATGTGATTCAGGACGTAATCTCTGCGACCTATTTGGATAGAAACCCCTATTTGGTGGTAACAGAGGTAACTCAATCCGTTTCAGATCATGGAAGTGCGGCTGAGGTGTTTCCTATAACAGTTGATCCACAACATCAACTGTTGACGGATCTGGGGGTAATGACATCAGCCTGTGGTCTAACAGCCTATTTGGGTGCGGGCTTTCCTTCCACGTTCGACAACGCACTATTTGTAGCAGAACCGGTAAGCAATATTGTCCATGTGGACTTTCTAAGTGATAAGGGTACTGGGTTTGTGGCATCCCGGCAACATGCCGAAAAGGAATTCCTGGCATCTACCGATTCATGGTTTAGGCCAGTTAACATGTATGTGGGTCCCGATGGAGCTTTATACATTCTAGATTACTACCGACAAATCATCGAGCATCCGGAATGGATGGCTGAGGATGTGGTTAATTCGGGAGCCCTATACAATGGAACGGATCAGGGGAGGATTTATAGAGTCACACCTACCGGTTCTAAAACCCTCGAATGGTCCGACAAGCTTGATCTAGGAGATTCCTCCGATGAGGCACTTGTAGGGTTTCTGGCGCATGAAAACAGTTGGTGGCGAAGGAATGCCCAGCGCCTTATTGTGGACAGAAAATCCCAAACACTTAAAGAACCGTTAGTTCGGATGGCTCAAAACATGGAGTCCCCGATGGGGAGATTACACGCGCTATGGACTCTACAGGGCATGGATATGTTGGAAGATGATCTTATCCTTAAGGCATTGAAAGACCCTGAAGCGGGAATTCGAGAGAATGCGGTTAAGTTGGCTGAGTTACATCTTCATACCTCCCCCGGTTTAGCTGAGGCTTTATTAGAATCGTCCAAAGATACAAATGCCAAAGTCCGCTTTCAATTGCTGTGTACCCTGGGGTTTTTGGACGACGAACGAGCCGCCCGAGTAAGGAAGGATCTCTTATTTCAGGATATAGAGGACCACTGGGTACAGGTTGCTGCATTGTCTGCTCCGTTTGAGCAGAGCCGGAATTTACTGGATGGTGTATTGGCAAATTTTAATCAGGAAATACCTGCCTATGGCCAATTAGTCCAGAAGCTGGGCGCAATGATTGGGGCTAGCCAACAGTCAGATGCTATTACGTCCTTAGTCAAAAGCGCTACAAAAGCAGGTTCTGAAAAGGATTTTCATTGGCAGGTTCCCCTGCTTAGGGGTCTTGCTTTGGGGCTTAGGTCCAAGAAAGTCACCGTGAAAGACGCCGTCACTGAGAATTTATTGGTAGAAAGCTGCTTCAATCATTCATCAATAGCGGTAAGACAGGGATCCTTGCAAATATTGCAAGTGACTGGCTTAAGTGATAACGCTAGAAATAAGGAGGCATTGAAAAAAGCCAAAGGCCTGGCGGAAACTACTTCCCTATCCCCAGAACAAAGAAGTCTGGGAGTGGATTTTATGGCCTTGAAAGAAACAGAGCCACATAAAGACCTGCTTGTTGCCTTAATTGACTCCAAGGAACCCATGCCTGTACAATTATCAGCGTTTAAGGCCATAGGTAAAATGGATGATGAGACAGTTTCTCAAATTGTGTTGAAAAAATGGTCTAATTTCACTCCCGGGGTTCGGGATGAAGCAATTAGCGCACTGATGCAAAACCCGGAACGCACAAAGGTTCTATTAGATGCCATTAATGACGGACTAATCCAACCTTCGAATATCGGATGGAGAAGAAGTGTAAGCCTGATGGCCAATAAAGAAGAAAGTCTACGGGTATATGCGCGTCAGTTGTTGACACGAAAGGAAGGTGAAAGTGAAGCGATGATCAGTGACTATCAGGCCGCTCTTGAGCTAAAGGGCTCTATGGAGGACGGTAAAATTGTCTTTCAAGCCAATTGTGCCATCTGCCACAAAATGGGCGAAGATTTGGGCCTTGCTTTTGGCCCCGATCTATCTTCACTGAAAAATAGGAGACCCGCCAATATTCTGACTGACATCATAGATCCAAACCGCTCTATTGCCGACGGATACGATCTTTGGGTAGTAGAATTGCATAACGGAGATGTGCAACAGGGCCTTATTGGTTCTGAAACTCCTGCTGCGATTACCCTTATAAATTCCGGGGGAATCGAGCAGAGCATTTCAAGAACAGATATCAAATCACTGAAAGTATTGGATATGTCTGCCATGCCTTCTGGACTTGAACAAAACATTTCCCACCAGGAAATGGCAGACTTGCTTGCTTATATTCGTAAAGTAGAGTGAAAATATCGTTTCGTGTTCTTTACCAACCAATTCGATTTCTTCTTTGGTTGAGATTGTGTCATCAGAGAACTATCTGTGTTCTTAATCCATCGTAATTGATGAAAGACCTCCACCGAAGTCATTTCTCAGTTATGCCATCTTCAATTTTGTTTAACTTGATTTAAACACACCATGAAAAAATATAAGCATTTACTTTATGTTTCCCTCATTCTTTTCAACCTATCTGTAGGCAGGGAAGCCTTTAGCCAAAAACAAAAATTATTAAACGTAGGAGTCGCCCGGATTGATATCACTCCTGAAACCCCCGTGCGGTTGACAGGCTATTCAAACCGGGATGACCCGTTTACTTCCATTCATCACCGTCTTTGGGCAAAGGCCCTAGCCTTCGGGAACGAAAGCAAGAATTACTCGATTCTGATTACGGTGGATTTGCTGGGAATCCCCCACAAAATAACGGAAAAAGTAAGGGATGAGCTTGCAAAGGAAATTGGACTTAGCCCCGCAAACTTATCCATTTGTGCCTCGCATACACATAGTGGCCCTCAGATAGGAAATATTGTTTCACACTTTCACAAGCCCCTTAGTCCCGATGAACTGGCAGACATTACCCTGTTTGCTATGGGGTTAGTACCAAAGTTGAAGGAGGTCGCCTTGGAGGCAATTAAGGTCGCTAGTCCTTCTATGGTTTCCTGGGGGCAGGGAGAGGTAGGTTTTGCCATAAACAGGCGAACTTCTATCAATCCAAATGGGGTGACAGACCATTCCCTGCCGCTCATGAGGGTTAGAAATGAAGATGGCAAGGATAAGGCGGTATTGGTGAGTTATGCTTGCCATGCAGTAACACTTGGGCCAAAAAACAACACCGTTCACGGGGACTGGGTGGGAGAAGCTCAGTTGCAAATCGAGGCTAATTTGGAACCTGGAGCTATTGCCATGGTGGCAATTGGGTGTGGTGCGGATCAAAACTCGAACCCGAGAATGAATACTGAAAATCCTGAAATGGATCTTGAATATGCGCGAAACCAAGGAAAAAGTATTGCGGATGAAGTGAACCGCATTCTTTCCGGTGAAACTTTCACCCCATTAAACCACCTACCCAAGGCCAAATTAAAATATGTGGAGTTGACCTTTGCTGAAGTACCCGATCCAAAGAAACTTGCAGAAGATGCAAAGGGCTCAGGTAGGACGAGTAATTATTCCCAATTGCTGCTCAGCAGGATGGCGAGAAGCGAGGATATTCCGGAAAAAATTTCCTATCCTATCCAGGTTTGGGACTTCGGAAAGGAACTGGTAATGGTATTTTTGGCGGGAGAAGTTGTTGTCGATTATTCCCTTCGACTTAAGCGGGAGATCGGGGCGGATCGGCTGTGGGTAAATTCCTACGCTAACGATATGCCTTGCTATATACCTTCTTTGAGGGTGTTGAAAGAAGGAGGGTATGAAGCCGAGACGGCGATGATTGGATATGAAAAGCCTTCGAAATTTACAGATGATGTTGAGGAGATAATAATGGAGGGAATCTACAGTCTCCTTCCGCCTAAATTTAAACCCTAACCTAACCGGAATAATGCCTAAATTGGATTCTTGAAATCTTAGCAGCCGGTAAAATTACAAGCATGAACTATTTTATTCGTCTTATCGTATTAATAGTCCTTTTTCAGGGACAACTCTTTGCCCAGCAATTTCAAGCTTCGGTAGTGAAAAGAAACATCACCCCGAACGAATCTAAATATCTCTTGGGTTACGGGGAGCGAAAATCCTCCGGAGTGTTGGACAGCCTCTATCATAAAGTCGTAATTTTAGAGGCCGGAGAGACCAGATTCTTTTTGGTTTCCACGGATGTATGCGTGATCTCGCCTTCGGAATATGACCGAGTAGCACAGATGGTGGAATCAAAGTTAGGTATAGATCCGGGAAACTTCTGGTGGACGGCTACGCATACTCATTCAGCTCCTGAGATTGGGCCTCCGGGTCTTCCCGAAGCCTTTATGGGTGAGCGATATAAACATGATACAGATACAGCTTATGCCAATTTCGCAGTCAATGAACTGATTTCCGCAATCGAAGAGGGAATTGCATCCCTGGTACCTGCCAAACTTGGGGTTGGATGGGGACATTCAATGGCAAATATCAACAGAAGAGCCAGAGATATTGACGATGTAGCTTTTCTCGGGATGAATCCTGACGGCCCGGTGGACCGCCGGATTGGCATTTTGAAAATTATGAGAAAATCGGATGAAGGTCTTATGACGCTCATCGCAAACTATCCCATTCACGGCACTGTCATGGGAGGAGGGAATTTGCAGATAAGTGGTGATGCTCCGGGCATAGTTGCCAATTACGTCGAAGAAAAGTTGGGGGCTCCGTTGCTGTTCATCAATGGTGCCGCAGGCAATCTGGCACCCATTTACAGTGTGTATCCGGATGCCAGGTCTGGCAGATTAAATCAATTCAGAAGGATGCTTGGGGACAAAATACTGACTGCCCAAGAAAAAATCCGCTACTATGAAGAGGAAGTGACCTTGAAAGTTGGGGAGTTGATCTTTGAAACACCACTGAAGGAAGGGTTGGTTTGGCCAACGGATTTAGCAAAATACATCCGCCATCTGGGAAATGGTCCATCATTGGTTCAGGTTCCAGTTAGATTCCTGAATATCAATGAGGAAATAGGTATTTGGGGAAGCCCCTTGGAGCTGTTCTGTGAAATAGCAAACGAAGTAAGAGATGCCTCACCTTTTCCCTACACATTTTTCTATGGATATACCAATGGATGGCTCGGGTATATGGTGACGGATGAAGAACTGAATTATGGCGGATATGAACCGAGTGTCTCACCCTTCAGGCAAAATGCGGGGAAGGATTTTCGGGATGCGGTGAATGCGTATCTTCATGGTGAATTAAAAAGTAAATAAGCATAAACGTATAAATATTCCAAAATGAAAAATAAACGATTGATCAGTTTTCTGGTAGTTTTTGCTATTACAGGAAGTATAGTGTTTGCACAAAACCCCGCATTTCCATGGCCCGAGGGCAAAAAGATGGCCATTAGTTTAAGTTTTGATGATGCCAGGTTGAGCAATCCGGAGTTGGGGATACCGCTGTTAAATGAATATGGGGTAAAAGCCACTTTCTTTGTGGTACCCTCAAATATGCAGCGAAACCTGGAAGGTTGGAAGAAAGCAGTGGCAAGCGGCCATGAAATGGCCAATCATTCCATACAGCACCCCTGTAGTGGAAACTTTGTTTGGTCCAGAAATAGGGCGTTGGAAGACTACACTATCGGCAGAATGCGTAATGAACTTTCCCAAGCGAATGAGGAGATCCAATCCCTCCTTGGCGTGAGCCCGCAGGTCTACGCCTATCCGTGTGGACTTACTTTTATCGGAAAAGGGGAGTATACACAAAGTTTCGTTCCGTTGATTTCTGACATGTTTCTAGCAGGCCGCGGATGGCTGGATGAAGCACCTGTTGATCCCTACTATGCAGATATGGCACAGCTTACGGGAATGAAAATGGACAACATGGAATTTGAGGAAATATTACCGATTATTAAGTCAGCTTCCGAAAACGGACAATGGCTGGTATTGGCTGGTCACGAAACCAACGAATCCGGGAATCAAACCACCTACCTGAGGATGTTGAGGGAACTGTGTGCATATGCCAATGATCCAAAAAACGGCATTTGGATAGCTCCCATCGGTACCGTGGCAACTTACGTGAAGGAGAAACGGGAATTGATGGCAGGGAATGTCAATATCCCGGGAATCGTCAGACCTGATAAGGACGGCACTTTGAATCTAACATCGGAAACGGGCAAAGGAATCGGACCGGATATCAAATATATGCCCGAATGGAATGCGTTTGGTTGGTTTACCGGCAAGGACAGAGTGGAATGGGATCTTGCCTTGGAAAAAGGAGGGGATTATGAAGTCTGGATGGAATGGTCTGTATCTGACGAGGAGTCGGGAAGGGATTTTGTCTTGATTTCCGGCGATCAGGAAATTACCGGAAAGGTAGCAAAATCCGGATCTTGGGAAACTTTCAAAAAAGTTAAAATTGGTGAACTAACCTTGAAGGAAGATTATAATCATGTACTATTTAAGGCAGTAGAGGATTTTGATAAAGGTGCGCTGATGGATATTAAGTCTTTCACCTTGGTTCCGCTAAGAAATTAAGAGCTACCTGACCGAAATTTATCGATAGAAATCCATGTTTTCTTGTGTTACAATATCTATCGGCATGTAATATTCCATATCCACAGGCAAGTTGAGGGCTAGGTGGTGATAAAGGCTCATTATTCCTTTGTATCCCTGTTCCTCGGGTTTGTGGCAGATCAGAAAATTGATGGTACCCGTTTTCAGGTACCGTTGATTTTCTGATATAAAGTCATAACCAATCAATTGGATATGAGGTAAGTTTTGCCGTTCTAAGTAAGCAGCGACTGCAAAAACCCTAGAATTCATGACAAAAATTGCCCCGATTTCGGGATGTTGCAGAAAAGTTTTTTTCAACTGAACTTCGATTGATGGTTGGTCAATTTCGTTAATGTCCAACTTGATGCATTTTTGTAAACTGGACATGTTTTCAAAATACTGTTTAAACCCCTTTTCTATTTGAAGATAATTATAACTTTTGCTTTGTTTGGAGATATTTACCAGAAGTACTTTCGAACTGTATGAAATGCATAATTGACAAAGTTTGGCTCCTAGAAATCCGCTTTGAAAGAGAGGTGGACCTATGTAAGACAGGGTTTTTTGATCCTCAATATTACTGTCAATAAATACTACGGGAATATTTTGGTGTTGGCAATGCCTTAAAAAATCGACAGATTCATCCAGGAAGGAAGGTGACATAAGAATGCCGTCAAAATCCGAAGACTTTAGAAGCTGAACGGCTTTTGTAAACGTACTTTTTTCAGGCAAATCAAAAAAGAAAATCTCTACCGAGATGCCATATTGTTTTATTTCAGCTTCTGCCCGTTGAATGCCTCTCAGGGGAGCATCCCAAAAGTCTGAATATACTGAGCTTTTTGGTATTAAGACTCCCAACTTGAACACTTTTCCGGAGGCCAGCCTACTAGCCAAAACATTGGGCTGGTAGTTCAGCTCTTTGATGATGGCTTCTATCTTTAATTTGGTCTTTACAGACACACCGGGCCTGTTGTGGATAACCCGGTCTACGGTCGCTATGGACACGTTTGCCCTCCGGGCTATCTCTTTTACGCCGGATAGATTACGCTTTTCAGTCATTATTCAACAAATGATTATTTCAAAAATGCAGCTAAATTTTCTTTAACAAACTCGTCGTCATTTAAGTCTGGATAATAGGCATAAACACGGTCTATTTCTTCCATCTGTCCGGGAGAAAGTTCCTCATTAGGATTTAGGCACCATCGGCCTTCAAGAAGCCCCTGTCTTCGCAGGATTTCATGAATGCCTGGAATACAGCCGTGAAACTGGTGGTGGGGGTCAAAAATTGCCGCATTGACATCTGTGACCTGTATTCCCAAAGTTAATAGTTCAGACCAATTTGCTTGGTTCGTTTTCTTTACCCCCTTGACAGTTTCCAACATGGCAACTGCTTTTTTTGTCCAAACCGCCCAATGGCCCAACAATCCCCCCACGATTTCCTTTTCCCTGATTTCGCCTTCGATGGGCATGCGGTACGTTGTCAGCAAATCTGCCACAATATTGTCATCGTTGCCTGTATACAAAGCAATTTCTTTATATCTGGATGAAGAGAGGACCGCACGGACTACATCCAGGGATTGGTATCGGTTAAATGGCGCCATTTTAATGGCATGCACATTGGGTATTTCGGCAAAATCTTTCCAAAAATCAAAGCTTAGCAATCTACCACCTGCCGAGGGCTGAAGGTAGAAGCCGAACAACGGAATAATCTCCGCCACCTGTTCAGCTCGCTGAATCAGTTTCTTCTCCGACCAGTCGCCCAGACCTCCCGCACTCAAAAGTGCCAAGTCATATCCTATTTCGACAGCCAGTTCCGCTTCTTTTAGTGCCTGATCGGTTGGTCCCACCACACCTGCTATTTTTGCAAAGGGCCTAGAAATGTTGGCTTGGTTGATTTCTTCCATGGCCATTCGGAGAACCGGTTCAAATAATCCCACCTCTTTGTCACGTATTTCAAACTGGGTGGAGTGTACCCCTACGGCAATGCCTCCTGTTTGGCAGGCTAGGTAATATCGGGTAAGGCCCCGCTGCCTTTTTTCGTCCAGTTTTCGTTCGGCTGTCAATGCAAGGGGGTGGGCTGGTATGGCGACTCCGTCATGGAGTAGGTTTATAATGTTTTGATCAAGTATTTTCATGAATAAATTCGTTCAGAAAGATTAATAATTCCCGGATCGTTCCTGGAAATGGGTAGGTTTATTGTGTGTTTTGCCTTGATTGATCACCCAGGAGTGGGTCGTTTCAATCATTTCGTTGAGCGTCACCTTGGGATAGCCAAAAAGGCGATGGCTTAAAGAGGCATTGTTCAGCAGTGCATTTTGAGCCTCTGTATTTTCAAATTGAGGGGTGACTTCAAATAGCTGTCCAAATGCCTCGGCTACTTTTCGGACAGAAATGGTCTCAGGGCCGGTGACATTCAAAATTTTGGCAGGCATTTCACAATGGAGCAGGGACCTAATGGCGATTTCATTGGCATCACCCTGCCAGATCACGTTCATATATCCATTCGTGAGATCTATTGGCTTCTCTTCATAGACCATCTTAGCTATTTCCATAAGATTCCCATATTGCAAGTCGATGGCATAATTTAACCTGTATATCAAGAGAGGTATCTGGTGTTTGTCGCTGATGTATTGAAAAATCCGTTCCCTTCCCAAGCAGGACATGGCATATTCACCGACAGGTCCAGCGGGAGTGGACTCGGTAGCTCCTCCTGAACCTACTTCCATATATGGGTAGATGTTGCCGGAAGAAAAGACTACTATTCGGGAACTGCGGAATTTTTCGCCTACTCTTCCTGGAAGGTAGCTATTCATTGCCCAAGTGAAATGTTCATTGCCCTTGGTGCCAAATTTTTTCCCAGCCATATAGAGTACGTTTTTCGCATGGGGTAGGGAATGAAGGTCGCTCTCGTCCAATAAATCGGCACTGACAGTTTCCACGCCTGCGTTTTCTAAATCCTCTTTCATGCCTTCTTCCGAAAACCGGGACACACCGATAACCCTCTTTTTTATACCTGCCATTTTTATGGCATTTACGGCAAGCTTGGCCAAGCTAGGACCCATTTTCCCCCCAACCCCCAATATAATGATGTCTCCATCCAAAAGGGAAATATCCCTAATCAGATCGGAAGATGGGGTACACATTTTTTTTTCTAACTCTTCAAGTGTTTTCATTCTGAGATTATTTGCAGCCATTTCAAGGCTCATACTTACTGAAATACAAAATTAATACATGTTTATCTAAAACAATGGCATGGTATCGGGGTCAAAACTTGGGGAAGTTAGGGCTAAATCACCTATTGGTCCAAAAGAATTGCGCTTTTTCCAAATGATTGCCTAAATTAGTTCTATGCACCCTAAACTCAAACTTTATTTTGAGGAGAGATCCCAGATCAGTGAAGAAAGGCTAAATACCTTAGCTCCATATTTTAAGGAAAGAACCTATAGGAAGAATGAATACCTATTGCGTGAAGGAGAAGTCTGCAAACACAATTACTTTGTGGTTTCCGGGTGTATGAGGCTATTTTCTGTCAATAAGGAAGGCGTGGAGAATACACGGTATTTTGCCTTTGAGGGCAAATTCGGGACTTGTTTTACAAGCTTAATCAGTAGACAGCCTGCATTTGAATCCATTCAGTGTGTAGAGGAATCTACGATATTATCTATTCACAGGGATGATTTTTATCAATTGGTGGAAACTGAACCTGCGGTGAACGCTATTTATAGAAAAATCTTGGAATCTGCTTATATCACTACTCAAAAGAGGATTTACGATTTCCAGGGATCAGACAGCCTGCAAAGGGTAAAATGGCTGATGGCCCATCAACCAACAATATTAAGCAGACTTTCAAACAAGATAATTGCGAGCTATTTGGGAATCACTCCCTACACCCTTAGCCGAATCAAAGCTAAACTTTAACTCGGATCATTGACATAGGGCAACGTTTAATTTCCGTTTTTACCTGAGCTTTGCATAAACTAATTAATGCAAAGCCCATGATATTTCTGACAAAGCTAATCTTCAGATTAAAAACAATAATTCTTTTCGGGACCTTGTTTCTTGGAATCTTTTATTTCGGACATGCACAAGAGTTTGTTCCTAAAGTACCTACGCCAGTAGAGTTTATGGCCGGAAATAACAGGCTCTTTTTCCAAATGGTGGTAAAGAAAAAATTTACTCCGCAAAGCAAGTTTGGATTTTTAAGTGTAGCCACCTTTTCCTCCAGTTATAACAACCAAAAGGAAGATTTGGACCAGGTAATGCCCGTGTTGGTTAATTACAACTTCTATAAGGGTTTCGGTTTGGTAGCAGGGACTACCGTCAATAACGTGGTGGGTTTTTCCCCTGTAGTTGGGGCGCAGCATTCGGTTGCCAACAGGGAATGGGTAGCAGTGACCATCGCCACTTTTTTCTTGAGTTCTAGTAAAAATGCGGAGCTATTCGGCATCTATGAGTATAAACCTAAGGTCAGTCCTAAAACGAACCTATATACTAGGTTCCAATTTATGTATGTACATGGCATTCAGCAGAATCATCATGCCAGGAGCTTCCTCCAGCTTCGATCTGGTTTGAAGTTAAATGATTTGAGCTTTGGCTTAGGTGCCAATTTGGATCAATATGGTCCAGAAAAGACGTTTAAGCCCAATTACGGATTATTTGTCGGGTGGGTTTTTCAGTAGGTCTATTACTGACTAAAAAGATAACCGTTAGGCCGCAAGGCGGTAGGATTGACGGATGTTGCTTCTTTTGCAACCGTATTTGGCGAGCTACTGTGGGCCTAACTTCTAAACGGGGCATGTAGCTCGTCTCGCTCTAATCCACCACATTATTTTACCTTGTTTCTACCAGATTCCATAGATTTGTCGATAGACATTCATTTACCACTATGAAATACTTCCAGGAACCGCTCAAAGTGAATCCTACCGGCATTGGTATCCAGTAGATAGAATGACATCCACTTTACACTTTTAATTAATATTGATGAAATTGATAAATATTTGATGAATAACTTTTTTATCTTAAATAATATTTTAAAATTTCGGGTACGTTACCGTAGATGGTAAACAAGCTAAGAAGCAAGAAATAAACTGGAAATATCTGAGGTGGTTTAAATTTCGGTAACGTACCCATTTTAGTTGTTGACATATTGGTTATTTTGATTTAAAAACAGACAATTGATAGTACAATAAGGATTTATCAAGATTAAATTAAATCTTTCCGATTAATAAAGATTAAATTTTAAAATATTAAATTAGTTAAAAAAAGTTCAGTAAGCGATAAAATGAAAATGTATTCATTTACGGTAAGGTAAACAATCAGGGTGTCTTATATTTTAACTTCATGCAAAAATGTATCAATGATGAAAAACAATTACAAATTTAAAAAACTGGAAAGAGGGCAAAGGCCCACCTCCAATCGGTCTGAAAATCGAAATCAATATGGATCCGGAATCCTTAAGTTGTGGGTCAGCATTTTGGCGCTGATGTTCGGATTAGCTCCCTCAGTTTTACAGGCTGAGGAGAATTCGGGATCCATTATGCCGAAAAAGGGGATGGCTGATATTACTATAAGTGGTAAGGTAGTAGATTCCAGTGGCGAACCAATTCCTGGTGCAACAATTTCAATTCCAGGGACCTCCATAGGAGCAGTTACGGATATGGATGGGGATTACTCAATTACTGTTCCGGAAGGATCAACCTTGGTATTTTCCTTTATCGGTTTTGAATCTACGTCCGTAGAAGTTGGGAACCAAACCGTTATCAACATAACACTTTCCGAAGGGGTTTCGTCCTTGGACGAAGTAGTGGTAGTCGGTTATGGAACTGTGAAGAGAAGTGACCTCACAGGTTCGGTGGTCAGTGTATCTATGGACGACGTTCCACCGGCTGCCAATATGAACCTAATGCAGGCGTTAAGGGGCTTCTCTCCGGGCCTCAATGTACAGGGAGGGGCTAGAGCAGGTGGAGAACCCAGTTTTTCAATTAGGGGCCAAAATACGTTATCCGCCAGTCAACGTCCGCTTATCGTTTTGGACGGGATAATATTCAACGGTGCAATTTCTGATATAAATGTGGCGGATGTAGAGCAAATAGATGTGTTGAAGGATGCATCGGCAGCCGCAATTTACGGATCTAGGGCTGCTAATGGGGTAATTATTGTAACTACTAAAAAGGGAACAAGCAAAGAACCTACGATTAATATCAATTCCTATTACGGTGTGCAAGATTACACTAATCAACCGGTGAGGATGATGAATGCGGATCAGTATGTAACTAAACTAATAGATTACACTTACATGCAATCCCTTTACGGTTGGTACGGTCAGAATCCAACTAGTGCGACAGATAATGGAGGCAGACCCATGTACCCTGAGAGAACTGACAATCTGGTTTTGGGCGTACTTCAATCTGAAGATGAGCGTGCTAATTATCTGGCTGGAAATGAACTAAACTGGGTAAATGAGATTACAAGAACTGCACCCGTATCTAATACCGATCTGAGTATTGGAGGTTCTGGAGACCGGTTTAGCTACTATGTATCGGGTTCCTTCACTGATCAGAAAGGGGTACAGGTGAATGACCAATTTAAAAGAACCACCCTCAACTCCAAAATCGAAGGGAAATTGGTCGATTGGATCACTGTGGGGTTAAACACCTTATATTCTTTTCGGGATCATTCAGGAATTCCGGCAAGCATGCTATACGCTAGAAATGCCAGTCCTTTGGCTAGTAAATACGATGAGAATGGCGTTTATCCGGCATTGTTTAACGATGAGTTTTTGATGAGACATCCGCTAAGTGGGGAATTGTCTCAAAATGAAGAATTACGTAAAAATCTATTTGCCACGGCCTATACCCGCATTGATGTTCCCATGATCGAGGGCCTAACGTATGAATTTAATTATTCTAACAATCAAAACACTGTCTCAAACAACACATTCCACCCTAGTACCGTTTATGATGGGCTGATTCGAAACGGTCAGGCAATTATTAATAATTCCAATACCACTGATTGGGTCATTAACAATATCGTCAACTATTCAACTGAATTTGCAGAACGCCATAGATTGAGCGGGACGTTTGTGTACACGACAGAGAGGTCATTTGGGAATAGCAATGGAATAAATGCTGTGCGGTTTTCCAATGAAATACTTGGATACAACAATGTGGGATTTGCAGAGCAACCTACCATAAGTTCCGGCGCATGGGAGGAAGGAGCTGTTGGATATATGGGACGGTTCAGTTATGTGTATGACAACAAGTACTTACTTACGGGGACATTCAGGAGAGATGGATTCTCCGGATTTGGCGAGAATAACAAATTTGCCAATTTCCCCTCCGTTTCTGCTGCCTGGACATTATCTGAGGAAGATTTTATGGACGGGACCAATGGATGGCTGGATTTTATGAAATTCAGGGTATCGTATGGCGAAAATGGAAATCAAGGTATTGGGAGATACTCTAGTTTAACCCGCATGGGCGTATTGGATTATGTTTTTGGAGCGTCCTCCGCCATTGGAATTGGACCTACAACTCTCGGTAATTCGCTTTTGGGATGGGAAACTACCAGATCCACTAACTTTGGAATAGATTATATTTTATTTAAGGACAGGATTTCAGGTGAAATCGATTTTTATGTTGCAAATACCGACAATGTCTTGGTAACTAGGTCCCTACCGGGGGCCACAGGGTTCAATAACGTATGGACGAATATTGGAGGCATTGAAAATCGGGGCGTTGAACTGGAATTACGGACGGTAAATGTCATCAGTCCTGTTCGATGGGAAAGCAGGTTTGTGTTTGCGTTAAACCGGGATCAAATCGTTGATTTATATGGAGATGGGAAAGACGATATTGGAAACCAATGGTTTATAGGACATCCCATCAGCGCCATTTTCGACTATAAACGGGCTGGGGGAGTTTGGACAGAAGAGCAGTTTTTTAATGGAGAAACACACCGTAACTTTTATCCCGGCCAATTCAGACTTGAGGATATCAATGGTGACAACCAAATAAATCCGGCAGAGGACAGGCAAATCGTGGGGTATGCAACTCCCAATTATCGTTTTAGTATTGGGAATAATTTATACTATCAAAATTTTACCTTGTCTTTTACGCTTAATTCAATACAGGGAGGAAATGGATATTATATTCAGAATAACAGGGAGCTCTTAGAAGCTACTTCTGATTTCGACTATGCCAACCGGATCAATATGCCGGCGATCCGGGAGAATTGGACTCCGTTTAACGGTGTAAGTGATGCTCCTGCTGTCTATAATTATCCTACCGTTACATCTGGAAATTATCAGGACCGTAGTTTCGTCCGGTTACAGGACGTTTCCTTATCCTATCGTTTCAATCAACGTGTGTTGGATAACTTGAAAGTGAAAAATCTGCAAGCGTACCTCTCCGGACAAAATCTATACACGTGGACCAATTTTCAGGGCTTCGATCCCGAAATTGGAGGGGTGACAGATTTGATGATGAGAAACCTGATTTTAGGTGTAAAACTTAGTTTTTAATAAAAAGAATCAATCATGAGAACTATAATTATAAATATAAACCAGGTTATCTACAGACGATTGAGCCTAGTTTTTGCAGTGTTCCTTTTGTCAAGTTGTATGGATGACGAATTGATGCGGGAAAGACCGCTTGATTTTCTAACACTTACTAATGCCTATTCTACACCAGAAGGGGTAAATCAAGGGTTGATAGGCCTGTATTCGGATGTGAGATTAAGATGGTATAGAAATGGCGGCGATCAGAGCTTCGGATTGTTTGGATTGGGTACAGATATCGGGTATGATGGCGAGACACCAGGTGGTCAAAGGTTTTTGACTAACTATGAAACAAGTGTACATCCTGAGTACCCCGTGATCCGCAATTGGTGGCTATATCTGTACAAACACATTCAAATGGCTAATATATTAATTGAGGTCATAGAGAATTCGCAAGAAATTACATGGAATAGTGACCAGCAAAAAAATCAATACTTGGCTGAGGCAAAATTTTTCAGGGCCTGGTCATATCGAATTGCAGTGACATTATGGGGAGACATTCCGCTGAATAGAGAGCCGATAAGAGAAGCCAAAGTGGATTTTGTCAGAACTCCCGCGACAGAGGTGTATCAACTTATTGAGGAGGATTTAATATTTGCCGGGGAAAACCTCCCCGCCCCTGGCGCGGAGCAGGCACCGGGCCGTCTCACTCAGGGTGCTGCTCTTCATCTGTTGACAGAGGCGTATCTTGCCCAGTCCAAATTTGAATTGGCAGTTGAATCCTCCTCTCAGGTAATAGATGACTATGATTATGCGCTTATGACAGAGCGTTTCGGGGCTCAAACAGACGTATTTGGATCGGGAGACGTATACTACGATTTGTTTAGGTATGGGAACCAAAATTCAGCTACAAATACGGAGACGATATGGGCGATACAATTTGAACCTCAAATGCCTATAGGAGGAAGTAATAATTATTGGTCAGGTATTTATGGACCACGCACCTTTAGTTTTGGAACCACGCCAGATGGATTACCTTCCTTTCACACTGGGTTTCAAGATACACTAGGCAGGCAAGTCGCCAGATCCAGAGGGACAGATTTGGTCTTTTTCGAGGTATGGCAGGGCGATTGGGAAAACGATATCAGAAACGCAGAACATAACATAAAGCGAAACTTCTTTTTTGATAATCCCCAATCATCATTTCACAATCAACGAATAGACCTCTCCCTCTATCCCGCAGGTAGCAGAAATTTATTGAAAGACACCACCAATTACATTTATCCGTTTTTCATGAAGACCTGGGAGCCGGTAATTCAGGCCACGCTTGACAATCCAGCCCAAGGTGGTGGAGGTGCCGTTCATACGGATTTTTATGCTATGAGACTTGCTGAGACCTATCTTCTCCGTGCGGAAGCCTATCTAGGGGTTGGCAATACCCCGGCAGCGGCGGAGGATATCAATGAGGTGCGTAGAAGAGCCAACGCTACACCGGTAAGTCCGGGCGATGTTGATTTGGATTATATTTTGGATGAGCGTATACGGGAACTCTATGCTGAGGAAATGAGAATGATTACGCTGCTCCGTACCAACAAATTGATAGAAAGAACCCGACGATACAATGACAACCCAATGTTGCCGGGAGCAAATATCCAGGAGCATAATCGCCTCTGGCCGATTCCTCAGAGTCAAATTGACTTAAATTTGGGAGCAGATTTTCAACAAAACCCGGGGTACTAACCAGAACATAAGCATATGAACGAGACGAACGATTCACGAAGAACATTTATAAAAAAGGCGGTAGCCAGTACGACCGTTTTTTCCCTAGCAGGTATGTTGCCGTCTTTTTCGGCAAAAAGCTACGGTAAAATAGTTGGTGCCAATGACCGTATCAAGGTTTCGGTAATGGGAGTTAACAGCAGGGGTAATGCCCTTGCTGGCAATTTTGCCAAACAGGACAATTGTGAGGTAATCCATATCTGTGACGTGGATAAGCGGGCGGCAGAGAAATGCATCGGATCCGTAGGTAAAATTCAGGATTTTTCACCCAAAGCTGTTCCTGATTTTAGAAAGAGTCTAGAGGATAAGGACGTAGATGTTTTGGTGGTAGCAGCTCCAGATCATTGGCATGCGCCGGCAGCCATCATGGCTTGTCAGGCGGGAAAGGATGTTTATCTCGAAAAACCTGCGAGTCATAATCCGAATGAAGGAGAACTCCTGATAGAAGCGGCTTCTAAATATAGACGGGTTCTTCAGATGGGAAATCAAAGAAGGTCATGGCCAAATGTGATAGCTGGAATTGCCGAGTTGAAAAGTGGGGCAATTGGCCGGCCTTATTACGCAAAGACATGGTATACCAATAACCGAGGACCAATAGGTGTCGGGAAAAAAACGGCCGTTCCGGATTGGTTGGATTTTGAATTGTGGCAGGGACCTGCTCCACGGGAAGAGTTCCGGGATAATTTAGTACATTATAACTGGCACTGGTTCTGGAACTGGGGTACTGGTGAGGCATTGAACAACGGAACCCATATGGTGGACATAGCTAGGTGGGGGCTTGGAGTAGAATACCCCACTAGAGTGACTTCTGCAGGGGGAAGGTACCGTTATGATGATGATTGGGAGACTCCGGATACCCAAACAATCAGTTTGGAATTTGATAATAACTCCAAGATCACCTGGGAAGGCAGAAGCTGTAATGGACACCTTATTGAAGGGGCCAGCGTCGGCGTGATGTTCTATGGAGAGACTGGAGCACTCAAAATTGACGGAGGGAATGCCTATTCCATTTATGACCTTAAAAACAACCTAGTAAAAGAGGTGAAGAATGATACTGTAATAGATGCCAGAGATTTGGCTAATCCTGCCCAAAATCTAGACAGTTTGCATATTCAAAACCTTTTTTCAAGTATCCGGCAGGGTACTCCCTTAAATTCCGATATTGTCAGCGGACATATGAGTACCTTGCTTTGTCAGCTGGGAAATATCGCCCAGCGAACAGGAGAGACCCTGCATGTCGACCCCCAAAACGGTCATATTCTAAATAACAAACCAGCTCAACGACTTTGGAAAAGAGCTTATCAGAAAGGCTGGGAACCAAAAGTCTAATATTTTCTTTCTTAATTCGGCAGGATACCATAAAAAGTTCCTGCCGAAATTTTTGATTCCATTACGGCCGGTGCATTATAAATATTTAGTCAGTATTTTGGAAATTAAGAGGAAGGAGAATTCTTTGATCCAAATCTATGATTCTCTGCTATTTCAGAAGGTCTCCTATTTTCTTGTTAGTATTAGTTCCATTGCATCTGGCATTTTGGTTTTCATTTTGAAAAGAATAATGGCATATTTAATCTGATACCGGTAGTTTCCCTGCCTTTGTTGGTTTTTAGCGTTTTTATTTATCGTCATTGGTTTCTTTGGGGTAAAGCCAATGATGAAAATGTTGACAGACTGCTTTAAGCTATTGAAAAAGAATAATAAATTGCATCCACATGAAATTACACCGTTACGAAAACCGATCCGAGATGGGAACAGCAGCCGGAAGGGCTGTAGAAGCAAAACTGCTAGAGCTATTACGTACCAAGGAGGGGCTTCGGGTTATTTTTGCAGCCGCCCCTTCCCAATCGGATACACTAGCCTACCTGCGAAAAAGTAACCAAATCCCTTGGAGGCGAATTACCGCTTTCCATATGGATGAATATATTGGCCTTTCCGATTCGTCCCCAGCTCTTTTTTCCAATTTCCTTAGACATCACCTGTTTGATCACGTTTCCTTTAAAGCGGTTCACTATATTAATGGACTGGCGGAAATAGATGCCGAGATAGCAAGGTATTCGGCGTTGTTACAAGAAAACCCTATCGATTTAGTTTGTCTGGGAATAGGTGAAAATGGACACATTGCTTTTAATGACCCACCTGTTGCCGATTTCCTTGATATCTCTGCTGTCAAAAAAGTGGAACTGGACCTGATATGCAGACAGCAGCAGGTAAATGACGGGTGTTTTGAAAATTTTGAAGAAGTGCCCAAACAGGCCATAACCCTGACCATTCCCACGATTATAAATGCATCCCATTTAATTTGTGTGGTCCCCGGTCAGACAAAAAAAGCTGCCGTTCACGACACGCTGTTTGGCCCGATTTCCACCGCCTGCCCTGCTTCTTTTTTAAGGACATTAAATAATTGTGATTTATTTGTGGACCATGAGTCCTCACCCGAAATCCAGGTTTTAAAAGATCGTGCATCAAAGGATATTGTTATAAATGAGGTTATTTGTGTGGATGAAATATACGGGGTTGATTTTATCCTTCCAGCTGATTTCCCCACTAAAACCTATCTAGCACCTGGCTTAGTAGATCTTCAAATCAACGGGATCAACGGGATAGACTTTAATTCAATGGAGCTTACCAAAGAAGATGTCTTGGCGGCAACCCAATATTTGTTAAGTAAGGGAGTCACTCTTTTTTGCCCTACTTTGATTACAGGCACTAAGGACACAATGTTTCATTTATTGGGGGTAATTCGGGATGCCTGCGAAGTGTATCCGCTGGTAAATGACTGTGTATTGGGGGTCCATTTAGAAGGCCCATTTATATCTCCCGAGGACGGGGCAAGAGGGGCGCATCCCAAGGACTGTATCCAAAATCCCTCACTCGGATTTTTGGAAGAAGCTATTGCCATTTCCGATAATCGAATTGCACTGATAACATTGGCACCCGAGCGGGAAAATTCACTGGAATTTATTGCAGCCTGTGTTGATAAAGGTATAAAAGTAGCCATTGGACACAGTATGGCCAAGCTGGAGGATATCAAGGCATCAGTAGAAGCTGGTTTATCTATGGTAACCCACTTGGGTAATGCTGTTCCACTTATGCTTAAAAGACATCCGAACATTCTTTGGGACCTGCTGGCGGAAGAGAACCTGTCCGCAAGCCTAATCGCCGACGGATGTCACGTACCCGATGAGTTTCTAAAGGTCGCTTTCAAAATAAAGGGCGACAAGAGTTTCTTGGTGAGTGATGCGACAGCATTTGCTGGCATGCCTCCCGGTGAATATGATGCGCATATTGGCGGGAAAGTGGTGCTGGAGGCGAACGGAAAACTGTCCATGAAAGGTTCCAACGGAATGCTTGCAGGGGCGGCTAAGGATTTACTTCAAAACGTTGAATACCTCCTTGATAGTAATCTTTTATCCCTTTCAGATGCATGGGTAAAAGGATCTGTTATTCCAGCTAGGTATATTTATGGAGATAATTTCCGCATAAAGGACCGGGTCATCTTCGAAAAATCCGCTACCGGTATAACCATTCGGCAGGTCATAAAAAGCAATAAAACCGTCTATGCAGCGGATATAGTAGTGAATGCGTCACTACATTGACCTCTTAGGGGGTGGATGGCTTATTTCAACTATCGCTGATTTTCCGGGTATATGCCGGAATGTCCGATCAGTTTATTCTTCACTGATCGGATTCATTTTTGATAACGCTCTCGTAAATAAATTACACGATCGACAGTAAACTTTTTTCAAATAAAACTATCTTCAATAAAAATTATTTGATCAACCGCAAACAGGCGTTTCATGAGGAATAATAGAAGGTTTTTTTTGAAAATTTCAAGTTTGTTGGGAATGGGCTTCTTTTTCAAGCCGGGAATTAAATCATATGCCAAAGAAATATTTTCCGACAAAGCGGCGAATTTTGTAGCTGATGGATTGGTAAATGAGGATAAACCGATAATCGGTACCTATGGCAATTGGGCCTCGGGATTGCTGGAGAAGTCGCTGCCCAGCCATTCTTTTAGAAGAAAGGAATGGAAAAACCTTGCCAAATGGAAAAGTCAGGCTACCGAACGATTGAAGGACCGAATAGCTGCTCCCGATCTTGGGGAGGTGCCAACGTTTACCATAGATAAACAATATAATTATGACGGATTACATATAGAGGAAATCAGCTGGCAGTTGCCTACCGGAGGTCGGTCCGAAGGTATATTGTTAAAGCCCCAAGGTGCTACGGGAAAGTTACCGGGCATTTTGGCATTTCATGATCATGGAGGCTGGAAATATTTTGGCAAACGAAAGATTACCAAAACTGGATCGGAACAGCATCCCATGATGGTGGACCATCAGAAGTTTTATTATGGCGGTCTGGCATGGGCCAATGAAGTGGCCAAAAGAGGGTACGTGGTATTTGTTCCTGATGCCTTCCCCTTTGCCAGTCGCAGGGTTCGATTGATGGACGTTCCCGAGCGTCTTAGGCAGGGATTGACAGATGAACAGCCTGATCTGCCTGAAAATGCGCGAGCATATAACAATTGGGCAAAAGGACAGGCAGATACCATGGCAAAATCACTCTTCAGCGCGGGAACTACCTGGCCGGGAGTGTTTTTTGCTGAGGATCAAAAAGCCCTCGATATCCTTTGTAGTAGGGAAGATGTGGATGCGGACAGGATCGGCTGTGGCGGGTTATCAGGAGGAGGCATGCGTACAGTTTTTATGGGAGGACTTGACCCTAGGATCAAATGTGCGATTTGTGTGGGGTTTATGACTAGTTGGAAAGACATGGTTTTGCATAAATCCTTCACCCATACCTGGATGGCTTTCGTGCCGGTGCTGCCCAAAGAACTCGATTTCCCCGAAATCCTGGGGTTAAGAGTTCCCTTACCTACGATGGTCATCAATTCCAATGAGGATGGTCTATATACTCTGGATGAAATGAAGGAAGCAGACCGGATTTTGGGGGAGGTATATGAAAAAGCCGGAGCCAAGGACAAGTATAAATGTAGTTTTTTCCCGGGAGGGCATCAATTTGACAAAAAGATGCAAATAGCAGCTTTTGACTGGTTTGATCAGTGGTTAAAGACCTGATGTATTAGGGAAAGGAATTCAAAAAATTGACATATTACTCTGTAAGTTATCTCGCAATAAACCCCAACTATGAAAGAAAATACAATTTTAAAAAAGTTTGTACTCGCCGTAAGCTTAATTGGTCCTGGCCTTTTTTTAATTGGCTATAATATCGGCACAGGCAGCATCACTACCATGGCCAAAGTAGGAGCCGAATATGGTATGACGTTGACTTGGGCCTTGGCCTTGTCCTGTATTTTTACCTATGTGCTGATGGTGGCCTATGGCAAAACTACCTTGGTAACCGGGAATACGGCCTTATTCAATATCAAGCATAAAATAAAAAACGGAGCTGTACTGGCAATTTACATCATTGTGGCTCTGATCATAGGCGAAATCATGGCTTTGATGGGCATATTTGGAATTATTGCCGATCTAATACAGGAAGGGTCTAGACTCCTGCTGGGAGGGGAAGGGTTCAGTACCCTATGGATTACAGCCGTATTGGTCACGGTGCTTTATACCTTGTTTTGGTTTGGTAGTTATAAGGTGTTCGAAAAAGTGTTAGTGTTTTTTGTGGCCTTAATGGTAGGTTCCTTTGTGGTTGTTTTTTTTCTGGTCAACCCAAGTATTTCTACTATCGTGGGAGGACTAGCTCCTTCCATACCCAATGAGCCGGGCGTACTACAGCTTATCGCTGCCATTGCTGGTACTACGTGTTCTGCAGCTGTATTTATCATCAGAAGTACGGTGGTGGTAGAAAAAGGATGGAAGATTCAAGATCTTAAAAATGAAAAAAAGGATGCCATGGTTTCTGCTTCGCTGATGTTTGTATTAAGCGTCATTATTATGGCTGTATCCGCCGGGACGCTTCATGTGATGGGGATGAAGTTGGACAATACTGTTGAGATGATCAGTTTGTTTGAACCATTAGGTGGGAGAGTTGCTGCCTTTATTCTGATTTTGGGAATTGTCGGTGCGGGTATATCTACGGTCTTCCCAATAATCCTAATAGCTCCCTGGCTGATTAGTGATTACACTGGGCAACCAAGAGATATCCGATCCCCCATGTACCGGATATTGGGTTTTATAGGTATTATGTTTGGTTTTGGCATGCAGTTTATGGAAACCCGTCCCCCGTTGTTAATGGTTTTTTCGCAGGCCTTTCAGGCATTTATTCTTCCTGCCGTAGCCATCCCTGTATTTCTATTGATCAACAACAAGATACTGATGAAATCCCACGTGGCGGGATTGAAGGAAAATATTGGCCTTGGGGCTGTGATTCTGTTCAGCTTATTGACGGCTTATTTTGCCGTTGCGGAGTTTTTCTAAAAAAACCGCTCATCAGACATAAGGTAAAAAAAGCGTAATTAGTACCTTATTTCAATGATAATTGCTTATATAGTAATGTAAAAGTGGATTGAAAAGAAATTTTATTAACCCTATTTATATATGGAGATGAAAAAAAATCGCAGAGGTTTTTTGAAAGAGGCTGGATTGTTGGGGCTGGGGGCCGCTGGAATGGGGTCTCTTCCAGGATGTACTACTGAGGAAACAGGGACAGAATCGGCCGCAGTCGAAAAAGCATGGACTTCCGATCCGGAATGGCTGAAAGTGAAGTACGGGGAATGGAGTGGGCCCGGCGTTCCGGTGGGACCTGGACCCATGGATCATGTGCTCGTGAAGGATTACGCTCCCCGGTCCTCTGTCATTGCCCCTCAAACGTTTATTCCAAAAGCCAAATTTCCCGTTATTGATGTTCACCTGCATCATTACCCCGCCCAAGAAAAGGGGAAACGACCAAAGGAAGCCCTGGAGGAATGGGTAAAAACCATGGATGAGGTAGGAATCGAAAAGTCGGTAATCCTCACAGTGGCCACCGGATCTCAGTTCGATATGATGGTTGATTTCTATCTCAACTCGTATCCTGACAGGTTCCAACTTTTCTGTGGCGTTGAAAGGAACGATATAGACAAGCCGGATTTTCCGGAAAGGGCTGTAAAGGAATTGGAACGTTGCTATAGTTTAGGAGCCCGAGGGGTGGGCGAAGTAACCGATAAAGGATATGGCATTACGGGCGATCCCCGACTGGCCCCGAATGAACGTATGCATTTTGACGATGTCCGTTTAGATCCTTTTTGGAGCAAATGTGCGGAGTTAAATATTCCCGTTAATCTCCATTTGGCTGATCATCCTTCCTCCTGGCAGCCGCCGGATGTATTTCAGGAAAGAACCCCGATTTTTCAGCAGTTTAACCAGTATGGAAGTGATGGGGTTCCTTATGATGAGTTGCTAAATTACCTACCTAAACTGTTGACAAAACAACCTGAAACTACCTTTATCGCCTGTCACCTGGCAAACCTTGGGAATGATTTGCAAAGACTGGGAGAGACGCTGGACACCCACCCCAATTTATATCTCGACATTTCAGCGCGGGATTATGAAGTGGGAAGACAACCCCGAGCCGCGGCCAAATTCCTTTCGCAATACAGCGGCCGCGTACTGTTTGGGACCGATATGGGAATGGACAAAGGCATGTACCAGGGATGGTGGCGGCTACTGGAAAGTGCCGACGAACATATGCCCGGTAGATCCTGGTGGAGGTACTATGGGCTAGAGCTTCCCGACGACGTTTTGCTAAAGTTGTATAGGGAAAATGCATTAAAGGTTTTGAATTGGACTTAGTCCAACGTTGTGAATAATGGATAACGGTTGGAAATGTTGACGTAAACAAGCTACAAAATGAAAAAGAACCGAAGAGATTTTATCAAACTTGCAGGCCTTGCGGGAGCGGGGGTAATTGTGGGTCCAGATCGGGCAATGGCCGAGAAATCCACGGAGCGAAATCACCTGCAATCATTTAACATGCATGGTTATCGTGCACCCAAGCTGGATCGGGTGAAAGTGGGGTTAGTTGGCATTGGCGAACGCGGATCAGGCACACTTCTTCGGCTGGCCAGTATAGAGAATGTGGACATCGTGGCACTTTGCGATATCGTACCCGGTAATGTTCATAAGGCCATGCAATCCATTGATGGATTTGGCCATTCACCAGCCATTTACACTGATGGTGAGGACGCATGGAAAGAGCTTTGTGACCGTTCTGATATTGATTTGATCTACGTGGCCACCCCTTGGAAATACCATGCTCCCATTGCTGTATATGCCATGGAGCGTGACAAACATGTATATACTGAACTTCCTGTCGGAGTCACCTTGGAGGAATGTTGGCAGGTGGTGGAAACTTCCGAAAGGACCAAGAAACATTGTTACATGGGATGTGGCTCGTGTCATGATGGAATGTCCGCCATTGTATTGAATATGGTAAGGCAGGGTTTTTTTGGGGAGTTGATCCACGGAGAAGGCAATTACATTCATGATAGGGTAAATGGACCGGGAAGGTGGGAGAGGGATGAGGATAATTGGTTTGGATACCGGCCATGGCGTTTGAAGGAAAATGTAGGACGAAATGGAAACATGTACCCGCAGCATGGTTTGGGACCAGTGGCCCAAATGATGGACCTTAATTATGGAGATAAAATGGATTATTTGGTTTCTATTTCCAGCAATGATTTTACAATGGGTCCAAAAATGAAGGAGCTTGCCGAAAGTGATCCTTACTTTGAAAGCTTTGATGGGCTAAAGTTCAGGGGGAACATGAACACTACTGTGATTAGGACAAACAAAGGAAGAACCATCATGCTGCAACACGATATCAGTTCACCCAGGCCTGGTTCAAGATTCCAGTTAATTAGTGGATCTAGAGGGATTTATCATGCTGATCCTCCAAGAATTGCCACAAGTGAAGAATGGACCCAAGAGGAAGAGTTTAAAGCCCTTGTCGAAAAGTTCACTCCCCAAATTACCAAGACATTTCGTGAAAAAGTATCACGGGCTGGAGGTACTAAGGGAAATCGGTCCTATGAAAGAGTCACAGCTAGTGATTGGCGCTTGATTGATTGTCTTAGAAATGGACTTCCCCTAGAAATGGACGTGTATGATGCGGCACTATGGAGTGTGGTAACACCTTTAAGTGAACAGTCGGTTGCGCAGATGGGGAATACGGTAAAAGTTCCGGATTTTACTTCGGGTTCTTGGAAATCTAACAAGAGGGGAATGGATATCAACCTGCAAGAAGGTGGTAATACCAATCTAATATAACTATCAATTAATGGCCTGCGAAAATCGAACGAGTAGATTTTGGGAAATAGTTTCGCTGGCAATTTGTTTTTTGTTGGTCCTTTCTGCCTGCAACAATTCTGGCGATAAGAAGCAAGTATCGGAAGCGCTCTTGGAATCATCAATTGTGGGGAAGGAACTTTCCCAAAGGTATTGTCAAAGCTGCCATTTATATCCGGAACCAGAACTGTTGGACAAAAAGACATGGGAAAGATCGGTTTTGCCCCTGATGGGGAGGCTTTTTGGTATCTATGAAGAATCTGTTCCCAGGGAGGAAATTCTTCGGGGAGCGATTGACAGAGGAAAAGTAGAAGAACTGGATATGTTTCCGACTGATCAACGGATCTCCGATGAAGAATGGCAGCAGATAACCGATTATTATATTTCCGCTGCTCCGGATTCGTTGGAAAGTATTCAGCATTCACCTAATGAGGACGTTTTGAAGGGATTTGACATTCATAGTCCCGATCCCATAAAAAAGTTACAACAAGTGACCCTCGTAAAACTAGATGATGAAACGTCTTCACTATTCGTAGGCGGTACGGATGATAGTAGAGGATACTTAGCCGTTTTAAAAGACGGGAAACATCTTTCCCAAGTTATTCCCTTGCCGTCCCCTCCAACTGATGTGTCTTTTGGTACCGATAATATATCGGTAACACTGGCTGGCTCGCTCAGACTTGCCTCCTCCAACAATGCTTTTGGAGAATTGATTACACTTTTCAAGCAATCAGGAGACAGCACCTATTCTTCATTCAGCAAGTTTGGAACCAAATTGAACCGACCTGTCCAAGTTGTTTTTGAGGATATAAATGGCAATGGACTTGTAGATATCTTAATTGCTGAATTCGGTTACTATACTGGTTCTCTAACATTGTTTGAAAATACTGGAAACCCTTCTAATCCCTATACAAAAACAATCCTAAAAAATACCCCAGGGGCAATTAGACTGGTTGTTGAGGATATGAACGGTGATGGTCGCAAAGATATAGTTTGCCTTTTTGCGCAGGGAGATGAGGGAATTTCCTTTTTCCTTAATCAGGGGGAGGGAAAGTTTATAGAGGAAAGAGTCCTGAGGTTTCCTCCGACTTTTGGTTCTGTCTGGTTTGAGTTAGTAGATTTTAATATGGATGGGCATTTGGATATTCTGTATGGAAATGGGGACAATGGTGATTATCCTCCTATCTCTAAGCCGTACCATGGTATAAGAATATTTGAAAATGACGGTAGCAACCGATTTGAGCAGGTTTATTTTTATCCGATGCACGGGGTGAATAAGTGTTCGGCTGGCGATTTTGATCAGGACGGTATACTTGAAATAATTGGGATTTCCTTTTTCCCAGATGAGAATAATTCAACGCGCCGGGATTTTGTCTTATTGAAAAAAGAATCAACTAATAAATATAAGCCGCAATATTTGAGCAAAAACCTGGATTCCCGTTGGATCACGTTTGATATCGGGGATTTAGATGGAGACGGAGATTTGGATATTATTCTTGGGTCGCATGGACGCTATATAGGTAGTGAAGCTGCGGAAGAGATGAACAGCCCCATGGCGATTTTGGAAAACAAGATAATCCCCTAGCGATTCGAGTTTTTGATGATTCAGATTTTTAACTGTATTTGTTTGATATCGTTATAGATTTTTAATAGTATAAATAGAAAAATTAATTATTTTTCATTATTTCCCATCAAGACAGTAACAAAAATTACTTTTCCTTTTTTATAATATAAATTATATGTTTTTCGATAACGTTATCGTAATTAAATTTTATTATTTTATATTTTCATAGAGTTTTTAGGGTAATTTAGTCATGCAAATGCAGTAAATTATTAATCAACCTAACAATCGTCCTATGAAAAAATTTACTACCGTTTTAATGATCTTCCTGATGTTTTCAGGAGTGATGAATTCTGAACAGCTGCTCGCCCAAGGCGGCAGGGTGATTTCAGGAATAGTCTCGACTACCGCTGGACAATCTGTTCCTGGGGCTACCGTTTTGGTAAAAGGCACTTCCAATGGGACGGTCACCGATATTGATGGCAATTATAGTCTTACTGTGGGACCTGGCGCGGAGACATTGGTCGTCTCTTTTGTCGGTATGTTAACCAAGGAAATAACGATAGGTAACCAGAACCTTATCTCCATTACGCTCGAGGAAGATACGGAGGAATTGGAGGAATTCGTTGTGATTGGCTACGGAACACAAAAGAAAGCTACATTGACCGGTTCGATAACTAGTGTAGAAAACGAACAGATTATTAGCAATCCGTCCGTTAATCTGACGAATTCCTTGTCGGGTCTCCTACCAGGCCTAGTTGCGTTGAATCGTTCCGGGGAACCGGGCGCGGATAATTCAGCCCTCCTGATAAGAGGAAGCAATACTACAGGCGACAACAGCCCATTTGTAGTGGTTGATGGAGTTCAAAACCCACCCGGATGGCAAAGAATCAATCCGAATGACATTGAATCCCTCACAATTCTAAAGGATGCTTCTGCGGCAATTTATGGAGCAAGAGCCGCAAATGGAGTAATCCTGATAACCACGAAAAGGGGTAGTGTAGGTAAGCCTATGATTAATTATACCTTTAATCAGGGAATTAGTCAGCCTACTAGGTTACCTGAGTTGGCGGGATCTCCGCTTTTTGCAGAATATGTGAATGAGATGATGGTTAGGGATGGGCAAGATCCGAGGTATTCGCAACAGGAAATCCAGCTGTTTAGAGATGGAACGGATCCCAACTATCCGAATACGAATTGGTACAAAGAAGTTTTAAGGGATTATTCTCTGCAAAGCATGCATAACCTGAGCCTCAGAGGAGGAACAGAATCGGTGAGGTATTCACTATCTGGATCATACTCTAATCAAAATAGTATTTTTGAAAAAGGCATCCATGAATTTAAGGGGTACACAATCAGGTCAAATATTGACGCTGACATCAATGAATACATTAAAGTAAATCTGGATTTGAATTTGGGATTGGATGACCGGACCCAGCCAGGAACTGAGAATCCCTGGGGTTGGTTGAATGCCATTCCCATGATGCCAGTTTATTATCAGAATGGATTACCCTCAGCAGGGATTGAGCAGGGGCTTAATCCCGCGGTAATGACAACAGCTGCCTCCGGCAACCATAATACCAAAACCAAAAGAGCAATTACCCAAATGGGTTTTGACATTAAAGCTCCATGGGTAAAGGGGCTGGGATTAGACGGCTTTGTTGTATACAGTAACGAGGATATATTGGATAAAAGATGGAGAACTCCATGGACTGTCTATAATCATAACAGAGTCACCGACGAATACATACCGCTTCGGGGGGGAAGAATTATTGCTCCTGAATTAACGCAGTCCACCAGAAGCATCACCAGTACCTTTATAAATCTCAGACTGAAATATGAGAATCAGATGGATGATCATTATATCAGTACGTTTATCGGTGCTGAGCAGACCAAGGGTGACAATGGGTACTATCAGGCCTATAGGAGAAACTACCTCTCTCCTGTCTTGGGAGAACTTTTCGCCGGGGACCCAGCCTCCCAGCAAAATACCGGTGTTTCCTCAGAGTCTTCACGTCAAAGCCTTTTAGGTAGGGTAAGTTACAATTACCAGGAGAAATATATGATTGATTTCAATGCCAGGTATGACGGTTCTTATGTGTTTCCAAAAGGACAACGGTTTGGATTTTTCCCCGGAGTTTCTGCTGCTTGGGTATTGTCTGAGGAGATGATGAAGAATACGCCAGGGGTTAATGATTTGAAATTGAGGGGTTCCATAGGGAGAATGGGAAATGACAGAATCGATCCCTTTCAATTTATGCCTGCCTATAGCCTGGGACTTCTTGGGTATCACTTCGGGTCGCCCACTACGTCTCAATTAGGGATTGTACCTGGCGTAACTCCCAATCCAAATGTTACCTGGGAAGTAGCAACGATTACAAATATTGGATTGGACGGTATGTTTTGGAATGGAGGACTCGGGTTTAGCGTCGATTTATTCAAACAAACAAGGGAAAATATTCTAACGAAAAGGGATTTGGAAGTGCCTTTTTATACGGGGTTGCTTTTGCCGGATGAAAATATTGGCATAGTAGAAAACAAAGGGATAGAGATCGCATTGAACCACCGTAGCCGTGGTTCTTCTCCAGGGGGCTTCTCATACTCCGTTGGCGGGAACATAGCTTTTAATAGGAATAAGGTTATCGACCTCAGTGAAGCTCAGGATGTACCTGATTATCAAAAAGCAGAGGGAAGAATTCTGGGTGCGGGGTTGTATTATGAAGCTGTGGGGATTTTCAGGACACAGGAAGAAGTTACCTCAAACCCAATCTTTCCAGGAACGCGGGTAGGCCACCTTCAGTATAAAGATACCAATGGGGATGGCATCATCAGCTCCCAGGATATGGTAAGGTTGGATAGATCCAACATTCCCCAAATTACCTTTGGCCTAAACAGTACCCTAAATTACGGTCCTTTATCCTTATTTGTGAATTTTGCCGGACAGGGTCGCGCATGGCAGTACTATCACCAAAATGCCAGAATTGCAGTAAACGGATTGGCCGAGCTGATCGAAAACAGGTACACCCCGGGTAGTATGAACTCTAAGTACCCCATCTTGCCTGATTTGGATACCCGAACACAACCAAGTGGTCTTCAAAGTACCTTCTGGCTCCAGAATGCATCTTTTGTAAGACTGAAAACCCTACAGCTCGGTTATGCGATTCCTCAACCGTTGATTAACAAATTGAAATTATCCTCGGCGAGGGTCTATCTGAATGGTAATAATATCTTTACCATCTCAGAGATCAAGTGGTTTGACCCAGAGGGAGACAATGAGAGAGGGAGTTTTTACCCCCAAAGTAGGATTTTTAATTTGGGAATTGACCTTTCTTTCTAATCAAAATTTCAGTATTTAACAATCGAACATATGAAAAGCACATATAAATACTTTAAGAAAACAAAAAGACTGGGTATTATATCCGCTCTTTTTATATTCGCATCATTACAGGTGTCCTGTAATGAAGATGTATTGGACATCGTTCCTGCTGACCGATTCACCGACGAGGCTGTATGGGCTGATCAGGCCCTGATTGAAGCATTTATTGGTAACGCTTATCGGACCATTCCAAGTGGCATTAGGTATAGCCTCTATGGGCTTTCTGTGGTTACGGATGAAAACAATGCGCGGAGTAACGCGTGGGCTTGGAGCGTATGGGAAGGGGATCTCAATCCAGATGACCTCCGAGAGGTGGATTACTGGACTGGGGCAAACAATAGAAACATTAATTTTTGGCAGCCGATCAACCGAGCCAACATTTTCTTTGAAAATATTGACAGGCAACGTGCGGTAGAAATCCCGGAGGCAACCAAGAATAGAATGATAGGCGAAATGAAAACTATCCGGGCCTTCTCCTATTTCAAACTGGCCAGTTTATTTGGTGGTGTCCCTTTATTCACGAATACATTTTCATTGGAAGATGATTTCAGGATGACACGAAACACGTTCCAAGAAGTGATGGACTTTGTAATCGCTGAATTGGACGAAGCCATAGCTTTGCTTCCTGAAACCTATAACAATGCTAATCAGGGCAGAATAACAAAAGGTGCAGCTATGGCCATAAAATCTAGGGCACTACTGTATTTGGCTAGTCCTCGCAACAATCAAGGCGGAGATGCCCAAAAATGGCAGGCTGCTGCCGATGCGGCGAAGGCTATCATTGATATGGGACGGTATTCACTCTTTGATGATTACAAGACGATGTTTTTGGAAGAAAATATCTATAATTCTGAAATGATCTGGCAAAGGCCCTATAATCAATTCGTCAGTCCGGAAGCAGTCTATGTTGAATTAAGTTTATATCCGAATGGCTATAATGGTTTCGGCCAAGTACATCCCCTGCAAAATTTGGTTGATGATTATGAGACAATGAATGGTGTAAAGCCTGCCGATGATCCAACATATAATCCGCAAAATCCCTATGTAAACCGAGATCCTAGATTTTATGCCTCTATATTGCATGATGGGGCACTATTTCAGGGAAGAGAAGTGGAAACCTTTTACCCGGGCGGTTTGGATTCTAACGAAGGCCCTGTATCCGCTTGGAATGCTACCCAGACGGGGTATTATCAGTTGAAATTTGCCAATGAGCGTATCGTGAATCCAAGCGGACAAAATATGTCCCAGACACCCTGGACCTTTGTTCGATATGCTGAAATTCTTTTGAATTACGCAGAAGCAAACTATTTTCTCGGAAATGAGGATATTACACGGGAATACCTAAATTTAGTAAGAAATAGGCCCAGTGTTAACATGCCCAATGTCACAGAAAGTGGGGAAGACCTTTTCAAAAGAATCATAAATGAGCGGAGAATTGAGTTGGTTTTTGAAGAACATAGGTGGTTCGATGTGCGTAGATGGGAAATTCTTCAAGAAGAGGCCGATAAGGATAGGACGAGAATGATCATAAGAAAATTACCAGATGGTACGAAGCAATATGAGGTTGCGTTTTTCAAAACAGGAAACTATAACCCGGCCAATTACCTGCTGCCAATCCCGCAAACAGAAATTAACAAAAACGGCATGTTGGAACAGAATCCGGGTTACGGTGCAGATCGATAGTGTCAAGCATTAAGAATCTATCAAATGTGGCTACCACTTGCTAGTGGTAGCCATATTTTGATGTATTATCCAACGAAAATGTGCTAACTAATTAACCCAAAAGATGAAAAATAACCGTAGAAAATTTCTCCGAATATCAGGCTTGACCGGATTTGGCTTGGCAGGATCTGGATTGTTGCCCGTGGCATCACTAGCTTCAGAAAGAGTTTCAAAAGAGCAATTGGATGCCACCCAAAAATTTGCCGGGAAAAAACACCGTCAGCAATTTAATATGTCTGGTTTTGCGGCTCCTAAGTTGGAAAAAGTAAGGATAGGATTCATTGGATTGGGGAACAGAGGACCGGCCGCAGTGGTACGAATGAGTAAAATTGCAGGTGTGGAAATTAAGGCCTTATGTGATTTACGGCCGGAAATGGCACTGAAAGCAAAGGAAAAAATTAAAGATACCCCCCATGATCCGGTGATTTATTCTGGACATCCCGAGGAATGGAAGAAACTATGCGAAAGAGAGGATATAGATTTGGTATATATAGCTACGCCATGGGAGCTTCATACGCCAATGGCCCTTTATGCCATGGAAAATGGTAAACATGCCGCGGTGGAAGTTCCTGCGGCAATCACCATAGAAGAATGTTGGGACTTGGTAGAAACTTCCGAAAGGACAAGACAGCATTGTATGATGCTGGAGAATACTTGTTATGATTTTTTTGAGTTGATGACACTAAATATGGCCAGACAAGGGTTCTTTGGGGAGATCATCCACGGGGAAGGTGCCTATATACATGATTTTATTCCGGGTATTTTCAATAAGGAAAAATGGAACATGTGGCGTTTCAAACACAATGCCAGCAGAAACGGCAATCTTTATCCCACACATGGACTTGGCCCAATCTGCCAAGCCATGAATATCAACAGAGGGGATAAAATGGAATTCCTAGTGTCTGTTTCCAGCAATGATTTTATGCTTGGAGACGGAGTCAAATCGCTTGCACGGGAGGATAGTTTTTATGAACAGTTTGTTAACCTGCCCTACAGGGGCAACATGAATGTAACCACCATAAAAACTAGTAAAGGGCGAACCATCATGCTGCAACACGATGTGTCGTCTCCCAGGGTATATTCCCGGATTCACCTGCTTAGCGGCACGAAAGGAGCGGCCATGAAGTATCCCCTACCCGGAAGGGTCTCTACCGGGCATGAAGCTTGGTTTTCAGAAGAGGAAATGAAGGATTTGGAAGAAAAATACCAGCCCGAAATAGTTCGCAGGATAGGGGAACTGGCAAAAAAAGTGGGAGGACATGGAGGAATGGATTTTCTGATGGACTGGCGACTGATAGATTGTCTGCGAAACGGTCTTCCTTTGGACCAGGATGTTTATGATGCAGCCCTTTGGAGTTCTATTTTCCCTCTTAGCGAGTGGTCGGTTGCCAACCGTTCGAATTCAATCGACGTACCCGATTTCACAGGGGGAGCATGGGAGAAAAACGAGCCGGTGGATGTCACTTTAGCCCATGGAGGCAATACAGAAGTAAGGTTATAATAGGAACAAACAAAACCAATTCATAGAACTATGAAAAATATTTTATTATTGAAATTCTGCTTTTTATTGGTCTTGCCCATGGCACAGGCTAATATTCATAGTGTAAATATACCTTTTGTCACCCATCATTCACTGGACTCCCTCCCAAATGTCTTGGCAGGCCAACAATCAGATCTGCTAGGTACCTCCTTGAAAAATCAGGCAATGATAAAGTTTGCCACGCATCTCCTTCCCGACAACTTGGAGGAGTGGAGTGAAAAAAGAGAAGAAATCAGGAATAAAATCATTCTCCACAGCGGGTTGAAAACGTATTCCAATTTACCGTTGGATATGAAGGAAACGGGTTCCAAGACTATGGATGGATATACGGTAAAGAACATTTATTTCCAGACCCTACCGGGTGTTTATGCCACGGCAAACCTGTATATTCCGGAAGGACAGGGACCGTTTCCGGCGGTAGTAAGCATGCACGGCCATTGGAGTGAAGGTAAAATTGCAGAGAGTGTACAATCGTTGGGGCATTCGATGGCGAAAAATGGCTATGTCAGCTTGGTGATAGACGCATTTGGAGCTGGAGAAAGAACGACAATCCACGGGGATTTTGAATATCACGGAGCCAATTTGGGGGCATCTCTGATGAATATCGGGGAATCCCTGTTAGGCGTTCAGGTGGCGGATAATATGCGTGCCGTGGATTTACTCGTGTCATTACCCTATGTGGATTCAGAAAATATCGGTGCAACAGGAGCAAGCGGGGGAGGAAATCAGACCATGTGGTTTGCCGCATTGGATGAGCGGGTCAAGGCCACCATGCCCATAGTCAGTGTAGGTACATTCGAATCAGCTGTAATGGGATCAAACTGTGTTTGCGAACTACTTCCAGGTGGGCTGAGCTTTACGGAATCAGCAGGCGTACTGGCCCTATATGCGCCTAGGGCGCTGAAAATGTGCAACCATGCCCAGGACAGCAATCCCACATTTTTCCCAGCGGAAATGCGACGGACCTTCTACAATGTCAAGCCTGTTTTCAAACTTCACGGCGTGGAGGAAAAGGTGGCCTATGAAGTGTTTGACCTTACCCACGGTTATTGGAAAGAAGACCGAGAAGCCATGCTGGGCTGGTTTGACTTGCATCTCAAAGGCGTAGGTACTGGAGAATCTCGGCCTGAAAAGCCATTTGAATTGTTGCCGTTAGAAGATTTATTGGTTTTCCCAATTGGAGAAAGAAGTCCTTTGGTGATCAGCACGGATACCTACACTAGAAATCAAGGACAAAAATTAAAGGAGGAGTTTTTGAAAAAACAATCGCTTAACCCTGAACAGTTGAAATCGGATCTGAGGACGGTTTTGGGTATAGATACGTCACTTGAGATCACTAATACCTTTAACTTTTCCCGAAAAGATGGATGGGAACGTAGCGCAATTCAAACATCGGATGGAATGCTTATTCCGATATTGCATGTTGCTCCGAAAAATCCTAATTTGGGCTATACCCTGTTCGCTTATGCGAATGGGAAAAATGAAATTCCGCTAAATCATTTGGAGGAATTAAAGGACAGGGGAGAAGGCATTGTTGTTGTGGAATTATCAGGAACGGGAGAAGCCGCATCAAAAGTGGACGCCGCAGGCACAAGTTTGTCTCAGTTTCATACCCTCTCCCGAGCCCAACTGTGGCTGGGTAAAACCCTGCTCGGTGAATGGGTAAGGGAGCTGGAACTGGTGTCCCGGTATATCCAGCAGGCTTACAACCCAACTTCGTTGAAATTTGAAGGGAACAAGGAGGCTGGCTTAGCCGCCCTGTTTTTAAGCGCACTTGAGGAAGATGTCCTTCAAAAACTCACCTTAAGAAACGTGCCTGTCAGTTATCTGTTTGACAACAGGGAGCAAATTGATTATTTCAGCATGGGAATTCACCTGCCTGGTATTTTAAATTGGGGAGATGTTTCCCTTGCAGCCGGACTGTCTACACGGGATGTGACCTTTATTGATCCGGTTTCCATGTCGGGTGTGCCCGTTTCCACCAACGGACTAAATGCAGTAAAAGCTGAATTCGAAAAAGTAAAAAAGATAGTAAATAAACCCGGAAATAGCTATTTCCAACAAACTGGGAGTAATTCCAACTAAAATAAAACCGAAGCATATGGATACGTTACATCGAAGGAAGTTTATTCAAAACACAGGACTGTTGGCAGCAGGGAGTCTCCTTTCCCCGCTAGTAGGATATGGTTTCAAAAAAGCAAAGCAAAGGGTGGCCATGGTGGGTACCGGGGGGAGAGGCATAGGTATGTGGGGAACCTCGGTTCAGGAGGCGTACAATGATATTTTGGAATTTGTTGGACTTTGTGACATCAATCCGGGAAGGGTAGCCTATGCCAAAAATCAGATGAAAGTATCTTGTCCCGTTTTCACGGATTTTGATAAGATGATCAAAGAAACCAAGCCGGATACCCTGATTGTTACCACTACAGACTCTACCCACCACGAGTATATTATTAAAGGGCTGGAAGCTGGCCTTAGGGTGATCTCCGAAAAGCCCATAACCACAGATGCGGAGAAATGCGAAGCGATATTTGACGCCGAGAAGCGGACCGGCAACAAAGTGATCGTCACCTTTAACATGCGGTACACTCCCTATGTTGAGGAAATTTGGGAGCTGCTTCGCAATGATGAAATTGGTGATATCACCTCTGTGGATCTGAACTGGTACCTGGACACCAGCCATGGAGCAAGCTATTTCAGAAGATGGCACGGAGAGAAGGAGTTTGGAGGTACCCTGCTGGTCCATAAGGCAACACATCATTTTGATACACTCAGCTATTGGATGGATTCTGAACCGGAGGAAGTCTTTGCTTACGGGTCCTTGGATTTCTATGGGCAGAAGAACAGTCCCATCAATCATTCCCATTGTAGACCCTGCCCACATAAGTCGTCCTGCAATTTCTATTGGGATATTACCAAAGACAGGGGAGCAATGAATCTGTATGTGGATCATGAAAAACATGACGGCTATCTGAGGGATGGATGCGTATTCCGGAAGGAAGTCGATATCTATGATACGATGGCGGTGCAATACCGGTATGCCAATGGAGTTCCTGTGAGTTACTCGCTTACAGCTTTTTCACCCTATGAGGGTTTCCGGGTAGCCATCAATGGGACCAAGGGAAGACTGGATGCTTGGATTAAATCCTCCATGCCCACCGGGGTCCCTGCTTACCAGGAAATCACTATCACGAATCTTTTCGGCAATGTAAAAACCATTCAAGTTATCCCCCAATCGGGAGGACATGGAGGGTCTGATCCCCGGCTTAAGGATAAAATATTCCGATTTCCCGACAGTCCGGATCGGTTTAAACAATCCGCAGGATCCCGGGACGGTGCCATGTCGGCTTTAATAGGCATAGCGGCAAGACAAAGTATCGAAACAGGCAAGATTGTGAAAATTGGTGATTTGACATCACTTAAGCCGATGGCAAAAAAGGCGTGATATTGCTTCTATCGAACTGTTCGAGGAAGGGTATTGATTTCAACGTGTTTTCTTTATCCAAATACACCTTAGTTATATGAAAAGTAACCGAAGAAATTTCCTAAGGGTTTCCGGTTTGGCAGGTATTGGCATGTCCGGTATTAGTAGTTTAGAGGGTTTTGCAGCCGGGAATGCTTCTGAAGCTTCAAAATCTTTTGAAGAAAATGGGCACCAGTATTTCATGACACCTCCCATGCAAGAGGCTTATCAAACCGCATTAGCCATCCTCAAACCGACCACGAAACAATTGGAACATGGCTTGGAGCTTCACCGTAATTCCGTAGTTGTTGAATCTTATGGCTTTATGCCCCGAGCGGCTGTGGATGGAGACAGCTTGAAATCGGCAATCGATGCCGATGCGTCTCCATTGGAAATTCAAGATCTTCAGGAGGATATGTCAATGACTAGGTTTGTCCATAATGAGCTTGAAAAACAAGAGTTTATGAATGCGTGGAAAGCCTCTGGGGTAACCTGCGTTGTTCAGAATGCCGGGGAGGAAGGCAACGAAATCCCTCGTCTACTAAAACGGTTGTCTAGATTTACTTACGCCACCGACTGGATGAAGGAGTTTCTTGGCAAAGCGGTAACACCGGATGACATCATTCGGGCTAAGAAAGAAAACCGCCATGCGCTGTATTTTACGGGAAACGGGGTACCTCTCCCTCAGGAATGGATTTCTGTGGAGGAAGAATTACGTTACATTAGGGTGTTTTTCCAATTGGGGATTCGCATGATGCACCTAACCTACAACCGCAACAATATGATTGGCGGGGGATGCGGCGAAAAGGGCGATATCGGTCTAAGTGACTTCGGAAGAGCGGTTGTGAAGGAAATGAACCGCGTTGGGGTCATAGTGGACATATCGCATTCTGGCTGGCAGACAAGCCTTGAAGCAGCTCAGTTGTCTGAAAAACCCATGGTAGCAAGCCACAGTACGGTGAGTTCTCTCCACAAACATTTTAGAGGTAAGCCAGACCCTGTCATCCGCGCTATCGCTGATACGGATGGATATATGGGAATTTGCTGCATACCCCGCTTTCTGGGAGGCAGCGGCGATATTTCCTCCATGATGAGACACATTGATTACATGGTTAAAAAGTTTGGGAGTGATCACGTAGCCATTGGAACGGATGTAGCTTACACGTCTCAATATGCCACGGAGGAGAATAAAAAAATACCTGCGTACAGGAGACCTCGAAACCGTTGGGAAGCCCTATGGCCGGAGGATGATTTTCAGCAAACCCCAACGATGGTTCAAAGTATGGCATGGACCAACTGGCCATTGTTTACAGTTGGAATGGTCCAATTGGGATACTCAGACCAGGATATTCAAAAGATTTTAGGGGGGAATGTGATTCGTGTGGCAAATAGTGCCCTTGCCTAAGATTTTAAAATGTGAGTTTTTGACATGAGTCTGGCTAGAATGGCTTTCCAAATACACTTAACTAAAACATATATTTCATGAAAATTATTCAAACGAAGAACCCAAAAGAACTAGGGGACCAAGCCGGAAAAGAAGCCGGAAATAAAATCAGAGAAGCTATTCGCCTCAAGGGATATGCTAACATTATTTTGGCGACTGGTACCAGTCAATTTGAAACTATCAACCAGCTTGTGAAAGAGGATGTGGCATGGGAAAAAGTAACAGTGTTTCATTTGGATGAATACATCGGCGTTTCCGACACCCACCCGGCTAGTTTTCGGAAATACTTGAAAGAAAGATTTGTTGAAAAGGTAAAAAATCTTGGTGCTATCTATTTTATCGACGGGGAAAGTAACCCGGAAGAAGTCTGTAAGCAATTGGGGGAATTGATTTCCAGTCATCCCATTGACGTTGCTCTTGTGGGGATAGGAGAAAACGGGCATTTGGCATTTAATGACCCTCCGGCAGATTTTGATACAGAATTGCCTTACCTTATAGTTGACTTGGACGAACCCTGTCGCATGCAGCAGTTGAATGAAGGGTGGTTTGATAGCTTAGTAGATGTTCCAACCCAGGCTATTAGCATGTCCATTAAGCAGATACTAAAGGCAAAACACATTATTTGTTCTGTACCGGATAAAAGAAAAGCCCAGGCGATAAAAGATTGTTTGGAAGGTGAAGTCACGAACCTCCATCCATCCAGCATCCTTCAATCACATCCTTCTTGCTCCATTTTTTTGGATGAGGCGTCCGCGTCACTCTTGTCTATAGAAATAGAAAAGTAAGGTAATTTATCAAATCATTAAACCTCTCTCAGTCATCATTACTTCACGATTGGATTTAATTTCTTACAGTTGATTCTCTTACTATTAACTCCCCGGGAAGAATAACTTCCTGGGGAGGAAAATTCACTTTCTTGATATGCTTGAGTAATAATTCGCAGCTTATCCTCCCAATATCAAATGCGGATTCGGAGACAGTCGTTAAGCTCGGAGAGATGATTGTACACATGGGATCATTCGTGAAACCAACGACGCCTATCTCAGTACCAATATTTATTTTTTCTTTTTTAAGTGCCAACATGGCGCCAATCGCTTTTCTGTCATTTACGGCAAACAATGCGTCAGGAGCATGATTGCTGGCTAAAAGCTCAATCATGTCTTTTTCTCCCCATTCCTGTGAGAAACCACTGTGAATTATCCATTCTTTTTTGACGGAAATCTGATGCTCTTTAAGCGCATCCAGGTAGCCATTTAGCCTGTTTCTTGTAAACATTTGATCCTTGGGACCTGTAATATGTGCAATCTTGGAATAACCCTGTTCAATGAGATGTTTTGTGGCAATCAAGGCGCCATTGTAATCGTCCTGCATCACTTTAGTCCCATGCAAATCGCTTGTCCTGTCAAAAAATACAATTGGGATACCATTTTCTTTTATCTCTTTAATATGATCATAGTTTCCAGCGCAAGTAGAAATAAGTATGCCATCTAAGCCAGAAATCGTCAAATTCCTGACAATCTGGGATTCTCGTTCCTCGGAATCGTCGGTCACATAAAGAATGATATTATACCCATTGGAGTAAGCTACGTTTTGTATACCTGTGATTACGGTCGAAAAGTAATAATTCGTGATAAAGGGGATGATGATTCCAATATTATTTGTTCTTCCCTGTGACAACCCTCGCGCATTGAAATTGGGCTTGTAATTCAATTCCTCAGCTTTGGCCAGCACTTTTTTTTTGGTTTCAATACTGATATCATGCGTATCTCTCATCGCTCTGGAAACTGTAGAAACTGAAACATTAAGTTCCCGAGCGATGTCTTTGATAGTTACGAAATGGTGCATCCTATTTGATTTTTTATTGATATTTTCTAAAGTAAATCAAATTAAACCAAGATGCGATTATTTAGCAGTTTTTTTCCTTTGCTGGTGAATTAGAAATTATTTTAAGATTAGGAAGGGAATCAGTCATGATTCCCTTCCCTTTAATCTAGTCTATACGCAATACCGCACAGGTGGGTATTTGTAGATCCCCTTTTAGGCACAAATATTCATCTGTAACAGCCCAGACGGTAGTCTCTACTTGATAGAAATTATGCTGTGCATCCAGAAAATGGATTTTGACTTTGCCGTGTTCCAAGTTTCCCAAGGTCATAGCCCGGTTCAAATCTTGGTTTCTACGGCGGATATCGGATGGATCCTGTAGGACGTCCTCTTTTAGGAAATGCATCACTGAAATCTCTTCTTTTGGAATTACTTGCTCCTTGTTCATGATACTAACTGATGTTTGGGTACGTTTTTAATAGCATCCTTGAGCAAAGTTTCCCACTTTTTGATCAAAACAGCCTCCCCAACAAGATCAGAATATTGTTCCCCGTCATAGAATTCCAATATATGAAGGGGTTTGTCATTCTGGTTGATGAGTATTAGGTCCAAACGATCAAGTTCCTTATGGCTATCTTTCCCATTGGTCACCTGATGGGATACTTCTGCAATAGAAACCCTTTTTATTTGATCGAGATGAATACACTTGTAGTAATCCTGAGAGGTATCCGCACTATATACCAATTGAGCCTTTTCTTTATCAAGGCCAATGAAATATTTATCCCTCCATTGATCTTTATCCTGAAGATTCAATCCGTGGGATAAGGTAAAATCAGCTAGGATTTTCAGCGCCTTAAGTTCTCTTGCTTTGACTTTACGTGCATTCAAATAAAAGGGCAGGGCAAAGGCGGCGATTAATATTACCGCTATGGAAAATGAAATTAAATCTATGTCGAACATGGTTATAAGATATTAGTATTCGGAAGCTAGCTGGCTCACCGAAAAGATTGAAGTAGAAAGTTTACCTAACTTAATCCCCTAGACAAGGGGTTACAGAACATAGTTCTGAAGAACTTTTACTTACCAGAAAAAATGGGTTGGAAACTTAATTTCCCGAATACCAAAAACCAGCATGACCTGCTGGCTGAGTTGGTATGCGGTAGTTAGCCGTTGATTTATATAGAAAAAATAATCCGCTAATGTGCTGTAAATAAAATTTAACCCTTCTGAAAAAGATTTCGGAATGGATATAATTAGCCGCTCACTTTCAAAGATAATTGGGGACTTGTCGGCATGTTCATCTACAAGGGTAATTTGTGCGGATAAATTGTCAGAAAATGCCGTTTTGGCAGTATTGACATCCGCTACCAGAATGGGCAAAAGCATGGCCTGAACCGCCAGCATGGCGGCCATAGCAAATCCAAATATTGGTTTCAGTGCCTTGGTCATATGTCAAAAACCCGAACGAATATAGCTGGATTTTTCAATATTCCAATATGTCAAAATAGATGCCAATTTCAATGGGAAATAAACTGCGTATAACAACCAAAACACACCTACTTTCCTTCCAAGACAGTCAACCACTGAATTTCAAATTGGAATGGGAGTCCTAACCTTTGGAAAGATGGAGAAGTATAGCTCCAGGGTGGATATTCCTTTTTCCGTACTAATCGACGCCAATACAGTGGGTGAAGCGTATGGAGTCAGCGGATATCCGACTTTTTACCTGATAGATGAAAAGGGATAGATTGAAGAAGTGTATGTGGGGTTTGACGAAGATATGATTGAAAAGATTAAAAAGGGAGGTTGATTTTTTTATTTAAGTTATAAGCTATGAATCCCCAAAGGTAGTTCGGGTTAATTCAAAAATAAAAAGCAGTCTCTTTGATACTTTTCCAAAGCTATTGCGATCCCTTCCATTTTCTGAAGGAAATGGAGGCCACTCGTAATATTCATTTATTGTATTTTGGTTTATGAAAAGTCAATTATCGATTTACGGTTCAAAAAAACTACTCCCATAATGGACGACAAAATCATGATCCTTCCAGATGATTTCAACACGATGTAAGAGCGCTACATCACCAGTATAAAAGGAAAATATTTTTATCCAGAAGAAAAATTCCGGGAGGAATGGGAGAGATATAAGGAAATGGGAGTTGAAGGGGATTAGCTTATGGATGGGAAAACGTAAATGCTAAACACTGAATCATCAAAAAACAAAGAGCCAGTCTCAAAGGACTGGCTCAAAAATTCAAATTGACGAATGACTAGATTCCTTGCAGGGGAAATTATTTTCTATTTGCAAGGGTCGATCCATAGATCAAGTCAAACCGATCCAAGTTCATCACTTTATTCCAAGCAGCGGCAAAATCGCTCACAAACTTTTCTTTTGAGTCTTCTTGTGCATATACCTCAGCCAAGGCCCTCAATTCAGAGTGGGATCCAAAGATCAAATCGGCACGGGTTGCGGTATATTTGCGTTCACCGGATTTTCTGTCTAATCCTTCGAAATGCTCCTTGGTATCATCGATTGCTTTCCACTCCGTACTCATATCCATCAGGTTTACAAAGAATTCATTGCTCAAGGCCTCCTTTTTTTCTGAAAAGATTCCATGGTTTGAACCGTCATAATTTGCACCAAGAGCCCGGAGGCCACCTACAAGTACAGTCATCTCGGGAGCAGTCAAGGTCAAAAGCTGGGCTTTGTCCACCAATAATTCCTCCGTGGAAACGGTATATCTGGTTTTCAGATAGTTTCTGAAACCATCAGCCATTGGCTCCAAAAGTTCAAACGATTCTATGTCTGTTTGCTCCTGCGACGCATCCATTCTGCCCGGGCTAAAAGGCACCTGAATGGAGTGTCCTGCATTGGCCGCCGCTTTTTCCACACCTGCATTGCCTGCAAGGACAATTAAGTCTGCCATAGAAACTTTTTTGCTGTTGGATTTGGAATTGAAGTCCTGTTGGATTTTCTCCAAAGTTGCCAATACTTTTTGAAGTTGCTCAGGCTTGTTTACCTCCCAATCTTTCTGGGGGGCCAATCTAATTCTGGCTCCATTGGCACCGCCACGCCTGTCAGAACCTCTGTAAGTAGAAGCAGAAGCCCAAGCAGTGGATACCATTTCACTTATAGTTAATCCTGAACTCAGAATACTTGACTTCAAGCTGGCGATATCCTGCGCATTGATCAACGTATGGTTGACTGCGGGGATGGGATCCTGCCAAATCAAATCTTCGGTAGGAGCCTCAGGGCCTAAATACGTTGTTTTTGGCCCCATATCCCTGTGCGTCAACTTAAACCAGGCACGTGCAAAAGCTTCATTGAATGCGTGCTGATCTTCCAAAAACCTTCTGGATATTTTCTCATAAACCGGATCAAACCGTAAAGACAAATCCGTCGTCAGCATATATGCTGGCTGCTTTTTATCCGCATCAAATGCGTCGGGGATAATATTCCCGGCATCCTTTGCTTCCCACTGATGTGCACCGGCAGGACTTTTCGTCAATTCCCATTCATATTTGAAAAGAAACGTCAAAAAGTCATGACTCCATTGGGCGGGGGTAGACGTCCACGTGACTTCCACTCCGGAAGTGATTGCGTCAGCACCTTTTCCGGATTTATACGAACTCTTCCAACCAAATCCTTGGTCTTCCATATCGGCGGCCTCAGGCTCAGCACCTACGTGTGAAGCAGGACCCGCTCCATGGGTTTTGCCCAAGGTATGGCCGCCTGCAATTAAGGCTACAGTCTCTTCATCATTCATCCCCATTCTGGCAAATGTCTCCCGGATATCATGCGCAGCCAATACGGGGTCGGGATTTCCGTTCGGACCTTCCGGGTTTACATAGATCAAACCCATCTGAACCGCCGCTAGGGGATTCTCCAGTTCACGATCACCTGAGTAGCGCTGGTCATCCAACCATTTTTTTTCTTTGCCCCAATAAACATCCAACTCCGGTTCAAATACATCTTCCCTTCCTCCTGCAAATCCGAAAGTTTCAAATCCCATGGACTCCAAGGCAACATTGCCCGTCAAAACCATCAAATCTGCCCAAGAGATCTTGTTTCCATATTTCTGTTTGACTGGCCACAGCAATCTTCGAGCTTTGTCCAAATTGCCATTGTCGGGCCAACTGTTAAGCGGTGCAAACCGCTGCTGACCTGAACGCGAACCACCACGGCCATCACCTGATCGGTATGTACCTGCGCTGTGCCAGGCCATTCTGATAAACAACCCGCCATAATGACCAAAATCCGCAGGCCACCAGTCCTGGGAGTCAGTCATAAGATCTCGGATGTCATTTTTAAGTGCTTCGTAATCCAAGCTTTCGAATTCCTCTATGTAATTGAATTCTGTTCCCATTGGATTGGAAAGCTCCGAATTCTGACGCAAAATGCCCAGATTCAACTGGTTTGGCCACCATTCGGCATTCTGGGTGGCTATCGCATTGCTGGGGCTTTTCTTGGTTGCTCCAGACCAGCCATCTACAGGTGGGGTTTCCTGTGCCCTGCCCGTCAATACTGTGCTGGCGAGGAGGGCAAAAATTAGTGTGATTTTTTTCATGTATCTTTTTATATATAGTGTGTTTGGCTAATTTCTATAATGTAAAGATACATCTATTGTATTTAAAATTAAATTGATAATATCTATGAGGTATAGAGAGGATAAATTTTTTTTTATCTAAAGATCAAAAAATGTCGTAAAACGAAAGGAATGGTTCCCGATGTCTAAACCATATTACACGTCATATTCCACAATAGATAAATGTATGGGTGCAGGCATCAAAAAGTTAAACTAGCACATAGCACTTGTTGGTTTGCTATGTTGGTTTTTTATCTCCCTAATTACCACATGGTGCAGAGTTACAGTGGCAACAATTACCAAAGTCGGCAAATGATTGTAGAATTGCACTTCTTTTTCAGATAATTTCATTGTTCCAGAGCTGTTCCAAGAATTGCTTCCATGGTATAACTGAAATTTCACCAATTCTTCGCTCTAAAGGATCATCACTCACAACGATTAGTCTTCTCACCGAATATTCTTCCGCAAAGTTTTTTAATCCCTTAAGATGACGGGGTTGAATATTATTCGTTCCTTTAATCTCTAGCGCCACCTCATGATCACCGAGGATAAAGTCCACCTCTATCTGCGAAGTCGTCCGCCAGTACGAGATAACATAATCTTTCTCAGAATATTTACTATGGGCATATAATTCCTGATAGATAAAATGCTCAAAGGCATGCCCAAAAGACTCGCTTCTTGCTTCAATTTTCCCTCTTTTTAGAAGTTTATTTGTAATGCCTATATCAAAATAATAGAACTTGGATGTCAGAATCACCCTTCGCTTTGGCTTTTTTTGAAATGAAGGAACAAAACGCCCGAGTAATGTGTCTTCTAAAATTTGAAAATATTCCTTAACGGTGTTATGGCTTACCCCACACTCGGAAGCGATATTTGAATAATTGACCATTTCTCCGTTGGAAAACGCAGCCGCCTCTAAAAATTGGGTAAACGCATTGATATTTCTGATCTTTGCTTCAGCCATAATTTCATCTTTTAGGTAATTTCCGATATATGCATCTATTAGTTTTTTCGGATTTTCTGCCAGATAGTGCCTTGGAAGCAATCCGTTATTTAACGCTCTCAACAAGTCAAAATCTGGAATTTCAGATTGAATCAATGGATACAACTCGTACCTTAGAGCTCTCCCTCCCAATAGGTTATGCCCAGACCGAATGATTTTTCTAGGGCTTGATCCACTCAAGATGAATTTTATCGAATGATTTACAATCAACCAATGAATTTCGTCAAGCAGTTCAGGAATCTTTTGAATCTCGTCAACTACGACAATCTCCTTACGATCCCTAGCCAAAATTACCTGGCGAAATTGCTGGGGTTCGGATTTATACCTTAAATAGGTATCTGACAACAAAAGATCAAACCATATCGCATCCGGAAAAAGACTTTTTAACAAAGTACTTTTACCTGTCTGACGAGCCCCCCAAAGAAACAGACTTTCATTTCCGGAACCTTCCAATATTTGTTTTCTGAGAAACATAATTCATTACTTACTTACAATATTCATGATATTTGTAACTATTACTTACAAATATCATGATTATTGGCAATAATATATACACCTGAGCCGCATATAAAAAATATATTTTCAAACTATAACCATTGCTAAGCTAGATCGGCACAGCCAAAGGATGAAAATTAAACTACTACTAAAAAAACCCAAGCATTGGAATGCTACAAATCCGACATAGTTAAATTTAAATCTAACAAAAGCCACCTCCAAAATAGCAACTTCTTTTTGAACATGGGCTAGACTGGCCTATCTTTGATGATGAATTTTATTTTAAAAAAACAACATGTTTGAAGGCCCTAATTATCCCCAACCCTTAGATGAATCACTTTTAGACGAATGGCTGGAAAAGGGACGGTTAAGTAAAATACCCTACGCTTACCTAGTAATTATTTGGGATGAACTTGAAGCGTCATACGCCCCCGTTTATGTCGAGCAACGGAGCGAACTGCAAAAGTACCCCCGCTACGGTCAGGCACCCGACCACCAACTCCTGGTGGCAGCGTATGATCTGTATTCGGAGACGAGGATAATCTAGGAGAGGAGCTGAATCAGATCGATTTTTCCTGCAGCGCAGTAAGGCGAAGGTTTTCACGTAGCGGCCGCAACGGTTTTGACGAGGTGACCGCTGCGATATTTTTGTATAGGTTTGCCGAATTCTTTATTTAAAATTTGTCCTGTTTTATACTTTTTCATACAGAATTCACTCTTTCAAATAATAAAATTTGTATTCTTTCACTTTTCAAATAATTTATTGATCTATTTTTTCTGAAAACGCCTAAAAAAATTTAAGTTTGTGCTAATTACATAAGTTATTTTTAGAAAAATAGCAGCTATTATGAAAAACAGCTTTGCTCTAATTGAGCATCAAGATGCAAGCCCCGAAGTAAAAGAAATCTATGACGATACCATGAAAACACTGGGGATTCCCTTTGTATTGAATTGGTTTAAATGTCAGGCGGGGAATCCTTCCCTGCTTAGAGGCAATTGGGCAAAATTAAAAGCCACACTTTGCGAGGGTGATGTCCCCAATATTATCAAACAACTGATCATATTTACGGTCTCCTCGGAAAGAAAATGTAATTATTGTGCTGAAGCCCATAAGCTTTTTGCAGATATGATGGGTAAATCACTGGCGGAAGATCCGGCTTTTCTTATCACAGAAAATATGGATAGCGAATGGGTGCCCAACAGCTATAAAGTTGCAGTGCGTACAGTGGCGAATGCCGCGTTGTCTGACGGACATGTAGAAGCGAGCGATTTTGAAAGCTTAAAGGCTGCGGGATATTCTGAGGGAGACATTCAAGAACTGTTTGCCCAGGCGGATTTGGTGAATATGTTGAATACCATTGCGAATATTTCGGGGATTCAAATTGACAACGAAATCGTGGAATTGAGCTACTCTTTATAGTGGTGCCAGCCGAACAACCTTATATAGGTTATAAAATCCTGTTTGAGGCTATGGTAAGATTTTCTACCGGGATTTCAAAGATTGGCCGTCTGGATAAACTTCCTGCCGAGTTAAACTTCCATTTAAAATATTTATTCAATTACCACCGTTTCGATTTTTATTATGTAGCTGGAAATTCTGTAGACTGTATTTCCATTTCCCTGGATGGTTTTTGCTATTTCAGCAGTGGGGTTGAAGATCTCCCAAGTTTGGAACGGGGAGTTCTACAAAGTGGGGTGCCAAAGGCAATAGTTTCAGAATCGGATCAACTAACAAGCCACTGCTGGAAATTTGAAAATGGCAATAACCTAAGTAGTCTCATAAAAATACAGTCAACAGTTGCCAATCCTTTTAAAGAAAGCAGTATAACCCTGGTAAAGGTGGTGAATAAAACCTTGGCCACAAAAGTCGAAAACCTAAAGATGATTCAGTTGATTCATCGGCAAAATAAACAATTGGAAGAGTTGGCTAGGGAGTTACAAACCAAGAACTCTGAAATAGAATCGTTGAATCAAATCCAGGAGGGGACGATTGCCGACCGAACTGCCAGCCTTCTCCATTCAAATACTAAATTGAAATCCCTCATTCAATTTAATTCGCATCAGCTAAGAGAACCGCTTACAAGGGTCATTAGCATGGTCGAGATTAAGGATGAACTATCAACCGAGGAATATGTAAGGGACATTTTACCATTGATGCACTTGGCGGTTTCGGATTTGGATAAGGCCGTGATGGAAGTTATTAGACGGTCAGAAGAATTGGAATAGTAATTTTAAAAAGAAAGTTAGTCATGAAAGTATTTTTAATCGATGACCAAAAAATCACCAATGTCCTAAACCGGAAATACCTTTCCATGTTAAGGAGCGATTTGGATATATATGATTTCGAGAATCCGCTGTTGGCTGTTCAGGCATTAAAAGCAGAAAATCCCGAGCTTATTTTTTTAGACATCAACATGCCGATCTTGACGGGATGGGATGTTTTGACTTTTATGAACGAGCATGAAATAAATATACCCGTCATTATCCTTACCTCCTCCAGCAGCTCTATCGACCGGGACAAGGCGAAATTGTTTCAGAATGTATTCTCTTTTCAGCTAAAGCCACTGACGAAGGAGGGGTTCAGCCGGTTGTTGGATGACGTTGTTAAAAAAAGAATTTAAAGCTTATTAGGTGTGAAAAACCTAATCATTCCAACCACTTCCACCGCTCCGCCCAGTCCATCAAAAAATCTTCCTGAAACCGGAAAATAGTATTGGCGCCCTGATGCCCGTCGGCAAAGTCTCCTTGATCAGTCCTGTCACTCCACCATTGAATTAGCCCCGTAATGTCTCCTTCCTGACATTCCCCCGGCCAGGGGTCGGCGGAAACAAAGGCGCCTTCCTGCCCATTAAGCTCTGGCAAATCACTTTTTATCCGGTATTTCCATTTTCCCGCGGATTTGGTGACAAAGCGGATGGCATAGCGTCCATCGCCTTTATAGTATCCCTCGAATTGCTGATTGGCTATCTCCATCACGAAGCAGGATGAATCCGGATGTATGGCATTTTCCTTTCCCTCAAACTCCCATTCCATAACCGAAAAAGTAGGCACAGTGTCGTTAAGACTGGTACTTGCTTTGAAAAGCCGCTTCGGAGAGTGGCTAATGGATTCAAAACTGCCACCCCAGCTTTCGCCTGCTGGATTATTTGGATCTCCATGGAGAAGGTAGGCCACCGCCGGCGTATCACCCATTTTGATGCGTCCTCCGTAATAATTGACAAAATCACTGCCCATGGCGCCCTTACCTTTGATATAGGCATCATAAAAATTATTGACATTGGTGGCTTTGTCCGTTTTATCATCCGCAAACCAACCCCTGTAGGTAGCATTTGCCTCAATCATCCACAACTTGGGGAAATTGGTAGCTATATACTGGTAGGCATCCGCTGACCATTTTTTGTTGGGGCCCCCTATCCAATAGACGCGCAGTTTGTCCGCGATATCCGGTGCATCATGCAGTGCTTGGGCCACATCTTCCAGCCCACCCCAGACCAGCACCCACAGGGGTTGGTCACTCTCCTTTTTGGCGCAGTATATAATCCAAGAGGATCCTTCCGAGGAATTGGCCCATCCTTTCAGTGGCGCCCTTTCAATCCCACCCTGTTTGGTGACAGCACGCAGTTCGTCGGCAAGGGGGAATCCTTGGCTATTGGCGGCCAGTTTTGAATAGTCCTTTTCGTACAAATCAATGATATGCAGTATGTCCGATTTTCTCCCTAGCCCAAATGGTGACGCAATCAGGCCCTCAGTCTGAAACCGGTCCGAATACATCAGGTAATGGATCATGGACTGAAAATCATCGTCGTCCGTCCCCCCAATATCAGAGCTGACAATAACCCTTGGTTTATTTTGTGCCTGCAAAAGACTAACATACAGAAAGGATAAAATTGTAAGCAGCAGATATTTTGAGTTTGTACGCATCATCATTTTATATTTCATAACCCATTATGGAGACTTAGGGACTTAGGGACGAAGAGACTTATAGACTTGGAGACGCAGAGACTTGGGGACATAGAGACTGAGAGATTTGGAAACGAAGAAAGGTTGCTAGGTCAACATTTCGTCACCCACCACTCATCCCATTTCTTTGCCAAGTAACCCAGTAACCTAATAACCCATTAACTCAATAACCTATTAACCTAATAACCACTAACCCAAGATCCAATTTACACTTCTTCAACTGCAAAGTTAGTAAAAAACTCGATTTTCATCTTATTCAGCTGTATTTCCACCTTTTCCTGAATTTCCTTCATTTCTCCGTCTATGTGAAAGGCGGCATTGTCCAGGTTTTCGATAGTGACACTTTCCCCACTATACGTCTGCACAAAATCCAACTCCGAAAAGTTTTCCCTGATAAAGCCTACCGTCAACGCCATCCATTCCTTAAAACTGTCGGGATTGAGTACGATTACCTCAAATTTTCCGTCATCCATTTTTCCGCTAGGATTTATTTTGGCACCTGTGCCATACCGGTCACCGTTGGCGATGACCAGCATTTTGGCGTTTACGGTTTTTTTTTCACCATTCAGTTCTAGGGTGAACCGATATTTGTTGTTTTCAAACACCTGCGCAACGGAGCTTTTGAAATAACTGCCCATGCCTCTCTCATCCCGCTCCTCAAATTTCTTGATTAAGCCCGCATTAAACCCAAAATCGCAAATATGGAGACATACCTCGCCGTTCACATCCAAGACATCCATCTGGATGGTTTTTCCTTTATGCAATGCATTCATGCTGTCGTCCCAAGTTTGAATGCCTAGGCAGGAGCACAGGCCGTTGGCAGATCCGAATGGTATGGGTAATAAGGGGATGTTTTCCCATTCCATTTGGGAAGCCACCAATTTGATTGTTCCGTCCCCACCAGCTACCATCACCAGGTCATAGGTGTTTTCATTGAGTAATTTTTTTATTTGTTGTTCGTCGTCATGTCCGGAGGTATTCCATACCGAAACGGTATAGTCTGATGTGTTTAGAATAATATTTTCGATTAGTTCAGATCGATTTCCGAAATTTCCAGCTACTGGATTTACGATTAACAAGGCATGCTTACCCATATGAATTTTAACTGTTGGTTAGTAGGCAGAATATCAAAATCTATTCCCAATCTTTTGAGTTGAGGTGTAAGAATGGATCAAGGAAATTTTTCGCATGGGCGATTGCTTCAGATGAATGCTTGACCCAGGCGATTGGAATTTTAGGATTGTATTGATTCAGTTGGTTTTCCCTTTCTTCATCTACCTTTTTTATCCTTCTGATATAGACCGCTTTAATCCTGCCCGGATACTTTTCAATTATTTCTATGTAAAGTTCCGGATCATGCTGCCCGCTATCTCCAATTAGGATGAATTTCATAGTTGGAAAAAGAGCCAGTAGCATAGAAATCTTTTCCAATTTGTGATCATGGTTTCCACCGCCGGATTTCCAGATATTCCTTAAGTTGACATGGGGGTCTTTTAACAATAAAGGGCCCTTCGGAATATCTCTATATTGTAGAAAATCCTGAATGAGGTCAAAGAGATTCCAGTCGCTGCTGGAAACATAAAATACCGGATGTTGATCTTGGTTGGTTAAAAGCGCGTAAAAATCACTTACACCTGGAAATGGCCTGCGGGTATATGCATTCTTTGAAACAGACAGCCATAATTTTTTGCCCAGAGAAGTGGCGTGGGATATAATGACGGTATCATCAATGTCTGAGATTATGCCAAAGGGATGATGCTCCGAAATTCGGGAAATCTGAATGCTGAGGGTTTTTTCTTCCGCTGTAATGCCTTCTTCTTCCATAATAGTAAGGGTGGCATAATCGGGTTTGCCATCAGTGGGCACCGGATGCGATAAATGGCTTTCGAAAAGTCCTTCTTCGTTACTGATCAAAATCTCTTCTATCCCATGATATACCAATCTAACACGCGCATCAGGGATGCTGCTTCCGGCATACCTTCTGACAGAAGCCAAGATGTTTTGTAAGGCATTTTTATCCGCTGTGGGGCGGCTTTGCTTATAGGCTTCTACAACTCTGCCTTTTATAAAGACTTCCTTATCATTTCCAAAGGCCAAGAACAGTTCCATACGGATCAGGCCCAGTTTACCCACCTTTCTCTTAAATTTTGAAAAGGCATAGCGAAGTGGGAAAGTAAACCAACGCAAAATGTTCATTTTAATTTTTTGGTTAAAAATGCATCAAATCCCACGCCAGTAGCGAATTTGCAAGGCCGGGAAGTGATATTTTATTTCCATGTTAACGGCCTTGACAGACTTATTACTCCCCGTAAAAGCATCGTCCCTCAGGCGTGATCAGTCTTCACCTCGCAATTTGAGCCGTATTAGTTTGGAGAAAATCCCGATTGAGCTGTTATGTTTTGAATACAAGGCTATTATTTTCATCCGCTTCATATTTTAACGTTCATTTATTTAATTTACAAAATAAAATTCTGAATATAATATTTTTAAATCAAGTAGGTTTGAAAAATATCCTAAAAATACTGAAAAGGTAAATTAAAATAAATATTCAGTTGAAAAATCAATTAGTAATATCTAAAATGGGTAAAAAAACAAAAAATTAAATCAACTAAAAAGCCTTTTGATTCGATAGTAGTAAATTTATTTATTAAAATTATAATTTAAGAAATAGAGTTTTAAATATAAGAAATATGAAATAAAAGTTAAGAAAACAGATTAATATATGAAATAAATATAAATAATATGTCAAAACAGATATGGTTAAATATTTTAATTTTATCGGAATTAAAAAATATATTTTGGTAAATTTTATTTTTTCAGGTTCCTCGTCTATATTTATTGCGTTGAAGAAAACCTGTATTTCAGAAAATGGGAAGAATCTTCATCACCCCCTCCCAAATAACCTTCTAAGATCCAACCTGGATAACCGCTAGTAAAACCGTTACCCACAGGGTAATACCTATTTAGTTTATTTAACCACAAACAACATGATGAAAACATTTACTCATTGGAGTGAAAGGACTTTGTTGATCAAAGGAATCTTTCTCAGTGTAATGATCTTGGCGGGTTCAGTTCTGACGAATCCGTTATTAGCGCAAGGTCGGTCAGTGACCGGAAAGGTACTGGACGAAAACAATGATCCCATCCCGGGCGCGAGCGTTCTAATCAAAGGGACCACTCGGGGTGCGGCTACAGATCTGGATGGTGAATTCTCCGTCACCCTATTGGGCGAAGAAAACGTCCTCGAAATCTCTTTCATAGGATATGATAAAAAGGAAGTAGTAGTGGGCAACCAAACCGCTGTTACTGTCTCGCTAGTTTCGGATGCTCAGGCCCTTTCTGAGGTCGTAGTGACGGCGTTTGGTATGGAAAGAGAGAAGAAAGCGTTAGGTTACTCTACCCAGTCCATAGACGGAAGTGCGTTAGCAGATGCCCGGCAGGGTAATATTGCCAATAACCTCTCCGGAAGAGTTGCCGGAGTGCAGATTAATTCCAACTCCATGCCAGGCTCCGGATCCCACATCGTCATCAGAGGTTCTTCTTCAGTAGCGGGAAACAATCAACCCCTCATCGTAGTCGATGGCGTTCCTATAGAACAAACAGACGGAAGAAGGTATGGTGGTGGGTTGTCAGAAATCAATCCGGACAATATTAAGGAGATTAACGTACTTAAGGGTGCTACCGCTGCAGCCCTTTATGGGTCAAGGGCTGCCAATGGTGTCATCATGGTAACTACTAAAGACGGTTCCGGAACAAAAGGTATAGGGGTGGAGATCAATTCCAATACTACTTTTGACAGGCCTCTAGTTTCTCCTAATTTCCAAAACACCTATGGAGGAGGTGCCGGGTATAGAACCTGGTATGTGGACGGTCGAAATGGATTTGATGCAGATGGTATTAGAGGTACAGCAGGTGTAGATGAAAGTTGGGGAGCTCCGATGGACGGACGTTTGGTTCCGTTATGGTATTCCGCTCCGGACAGAGTTGCGTTGTTGCCACAGCCGAACAATTGGGATGAGTTCTGGGAAACTGGTCAGTCAACGCAAAATAATATTGCTGTTTCGGGTGCCAACGACAAAGGGAATTTTAGACTTTCCATCGGTAGGCTAGACCAAACCAGTATCATGCACAACAATGATTTCTACCGCAATAACTTTAAATTTAATTCCGGCTATAATTTCACGGACAAACTTAGTGTAACATTAAGTGCGGAATATGTCAAATCCGGCTCTAATAACAGAAACTACACGGCCAGTCAAGATTTTATCTGGGCCCACAGGCATACTGATTATGAGAAACTAAGAAACTGGGATCAATATTACGAGATCCAGCGCGCTACGTTCCGTCCGGGTGATGACTATCCCTATGCCAACTGGCAGCACGAATATTTCTCAAATCCATTCTTTTTCCAGGATCGCTACACCAATGCCAATGAGAAAGACCGATTGGTAGGGAATATTGCAGCCACTTATAAGTTTAATGATGCGTTGAGTTTGATGGTTCGTTCGGGAACAGATTTCTGGTCTGACAGCCGCACCAATGTTACCAGCGTAGAAAGAACCAAAAATTCCGTGCGTATTCTTGGTGCTTACACGCAGAACAATATGGTCAGCCAAGAAACAAATTCCGATTTCATCTTAAGTTACAACAAAACTATTGCCAGCAAGTTTTCGATCAATGCCCAAGCGGGAGCCATCAACAGAACCAACGATTATTCCATGAACATGGTAAATGTTCGTGAATTAACCATAGATGGTTTGTATAACTTAGGCAACTACGCCAGCCCGGTAGTTCCAAGTAGTGAAATTAGAAAGCAAGTTGTAAACAGTGTTTTTGGAGCAGCCCAGTTTGGTTACAACAATTCCATCTTCCTAGATATTACTGGAAGAAACGACTGGTCTAGCACACTGCCCATTGACGCCAATTCTTTCTTCTATCCTTCTGTCGCCTTGAGTGCTGTACTTACGGATATGTTCGATATTCAAAGTAAATTTCTTTCATTCGCCAAACTGAGAGGATCGGTAGCACAAGTTGGTAATGATGCTGATCCATATCAGCTTAGGCAAGTATTCGCTGCTCAGGGATTGTGGGCTGGAACTACCCCAACCTATGCTGCGGCTCCTCAAATCGCAAATAGAAATCTTAAGCCTGAAATCACTACGGGTCAGGAAGTAGGTTTGGATGTCCGCTTCCTAAACGGTAGAATCGGTTTGGACTTGACCTATTATCATCAGGCTACTACCAATCAGATTCTTGCCGTAACTATTTCTACTGCATCAGGCTATCAGAGCCAAGTGCTCAATGCGGGTAAAATAACAAACCAGGGAGTCGAAGCGATGTTGACGGGTTCTATACTTCAAAATAGAGGCGGATTGAACTGGGATGTTGCTGTTAATTTTTCCAGAAACAGGAACTTGGTTGTTGAACTTGCGGAGGGGCTTGAAAACTATACCTTGGGGTCCCAGAATAGTGTGACTTCAGAAGCGAGAATAGGTGAACCATATGGTACATTCTATGGCAGGAGATACCTACGTTCTCCGGAGGGAGAAATTGTGTACAGTAACGGATTACCACAACTGGAGGCAGGAACATTTAATTTGGGGAATATACAGCCGGATTGGATCGGAGGGGTTTCCAATACATTTATGTACAGGAATTTCTCCTTCGGAACCCTCATTGACATTCGTATGGGAGGTGATATTTTCGACGTAGGTACTGGTCTGGCCAGAAAGACAGGCATGTATGAGGAAACTGCTATTGGTAGGGAAGAAGGGGTAATCGGAGCAGGAGTAAAAAATGTAGGGACGGTAGAGAATCCGTCTTATGTGTCTAATGACGTTATAATTCCCGCTGCTACTTTCTGGAATGCAACAAATCCGCGGAATTACCATGAGGCAGGAATTTTTGATGGGTCTTTCGTGAAACTAAGAGAAGTGACTTTTGGGTATTCATTTCCTCAATCCTTGTTAAGCAAAACCTTTATACAGAGCGTTAGATTATCACTAGTTGGAAGAAACTTAGCCATACTGCATAGAAATCATCCACATATGGATCCAGAAGTAGATATGAAAGGTGGAAACGCACAGGGCTTTTCTTATGGTGAGCAGCCCTCCACGAGAAACGTAGGTTTCAACGTTAACCTGACCTTTTAAGTATCAACATCAAGTAAAGCACATTCCTATGAAAATTCGAAAAATAATTCCCTATATATTTCTTATTACTGTGGGCCTCTTTGTTGGCTCATGTACAGAAGATTTTGCAGAGATCAACACGAATCCCAATGATCCGGAAACAATTTCTCCGGCATTGTTACTGCCAAATGCAATTCAGGTTGCCGTTGATAGGTACTGGGGGCATTCGACACGTTTTCAGCGCTTGAATATTGACGCAGCCATGTGTTGGGTGCAGCATATTGCCCGAAATATTTATATTAATTCAGAGGGGGATACTTACGAAGTACCTGTAACAATATCGTCCGGAACTTGGGACAATGTGTATAGAAACTCACTGGTTAATTTTGAAAGTGTTCTTGAACTCGCTGGTCCCGACGGTCCATTCGTTAACCGGAACTATGAAGGTATAGCTCTTACTATGAAGGCGTTTACCTTTTCATTTTTGGTGGATGTATATGGTCCGATACCATATTCTGAAGCTTTAAAAGGGGCTTCGGAGGAGTCCATCAATTCACCGAAGTATGATTCCATGGAGGATATTTATGCGGGGATTTTGGATGACCTAAAGATAGCTAATGAAAAACTCTCCGTTACTGGCCCCGCTGTTGCCGGAGATATTCTGTTCAACGGTGATATTCTACGTTGGAAAAAGTTTGCCAATTCCCTTCGTTTAAAGTTGGCAAATCGGCAGGCTGCTAAAAAGCCTTCTGAGTCGAGGGCTATAATGCAGGAAATTATCTCCAACCCCACACAGTTTCCAATATTCACCAGCAATAGTGATTTCGCTGAACTGATCCATGCTAACGTAATCGGCAGTAGAAACAAGATGTTCGACGTGTTTTCCACCCGATCTGACTGGAATATTTCCACAACTTTTGTTGCCAAGATGATGGAACTTGAAGATCCTAGAATTTCTGCCTATGCACTTCCATTGGCTGACGGAACATATGCTGGCCTTCCCAACGGATTGACAGATGAAGCTGCGGCTACCTACGTCGCATCTACCATTGGTCCAAGGTTTTTGGATCCCGAGGCACCAAGTATTTTGATGACCTATTCCGAATTGATGTTTGTATTGGCCGAAGCTGCACTAGATGGAGACATAGCTGGCAATGCAGGCGAATATTTCGAAAAAGCCATTCAAGCTTCATTTGATCAAAATGGTGTTGAAATGCCTGGCGATTATGTGTCCAAACTAGGGACTTTAAATAAGGAGTCCCTTATGACACAAAAGTGGATTGCCCTTTTTGGACAGGGAATTGAAGCTTGGACGGAATACAGGAGAACCGGGTTCCCAGTCATGCCTGCACCCAATCCGGCCGCTATTTTCTCCAACGAGGGAGTGTTACCTACCCGCCTGGAATATCCGTTGAGTGAATATTCGCTAAATATGGATAACTTATCTCAAGGGGTTCAGTTGCTTGGAGGTGAAGACAATATGAGAACAAAATTATGGTGGGCTGAATAAGTCTACATATCGGGGGATTCGTCCCCCGATTTTAATCTTACTTCAAAAATAAAAAACTAGAGAACTCAGTAAAAAATGTAAGTCATCCGATTCTCAGGTTTAATTTTCTTCCCTAATTAATTCAAAGTCATGAAAAAATATATAAACAAAGCCTCTTTTATTATCGCCTTTACGGCACTTGCTTATCTTACCTCATGTGTAGAAGGTGTTGAGTTGGCAACTCCAAATGTGGCGTCACCTGTTCTTGTACTGTTAGAGGGAACCACGTTTGATGCTACCGCTTCTGTCTCAGTTCAGGGACGGTTTTACGAGCTTGATAAAACTGGTATTTTGGATCATAATGTTGGCATTGACTCTATTCCCGTGTCTGGATTGCAAATCCGGGTATTTATCAATCAAACGGAGGAGGTTGGATCAGCAACTACTGATAATGCGGGTATGATTGTTTTCGAACAACCCTGGACGAGTTTGGGAGTGGCAAGTCCCACTTCAGGAAGGCAGATTCGCCTTGAGTTTGCAGGTACACATAAAAACATTGCTTTTAGACAATACCACAACGTGCGTGTTAGGTAAAGGCAGTTTGTATTGCCTTAGATATTGATGCAAATTTATTTGTTGCCTTTAGAAAATAATTACTGAATTGTTTTAACTGTACACTGATTTACAGTATATTAGATAAACTTTGGTGATTTTCTAAAGGCAATTTTAGTTATTACCGTTCATTTATCCACTAATCAGCTTACCTATGAAAAATTTTAGCAGAAGAAATTGGCTGAAGGCCAGTATGACAGCATCCGCTGGCCTTTTTGCCGCAGGATTGCATGCAAACCCTCTTGAAACCAGTCCTTATTCGCTTTCCTCAAGTAGGAAAAAGCGCCCGGATGATTATTATGCCCGTTTGTCCTCCAACGAAAATCCTTTTGGACCGGCAGCTTCCGCAAAGAAGGCAATAAAAGCAGCGATTGATGATTCCTTTCTTTATCCCCGGGAAGTTAGGATGGAATTAATGGAGACCATCGCCAAGCTGGAAGGTGTGTCCAAAGATCATATTTTGTTGGGTGCCGGTTCCAGTGAGCTGTTGCATGCAGGTGCAAGGGTTTATGGCGGCAGCACAGGAAAGGTCCTTTCCGCTGATCCTACCTACGTTTCCTTGGTAAGATCAGCAGAATTAATGGGATCCGAGTGGATTAAAGTTCCCCTAAATAAAGAAATGGATCATGATTTGGGGATTATGGAATCAAAAGTAACCAAAGCTATATCCTTGGTCTATCTGGTCAATCCAAATAATCCTACAGGCAAGATTTTAACTGGATCTGAAATCCGTGGATTCTGTAATCTTGTAGCTGACAAAGTACCTGTATTTGTAGATGAAGCATATATCGATTATATGGATGATCCGGCAGGATCGACTGCGGTTGATTGTATCCGAAACGGTAAAAACGTGATCGTTGCGAAAACCTTTTCAAAAGTACATGCATTTGCGGGACTTCGTGTAGGGTATTGTATTGCCCAACCGGAGGTTATCAAAAAGTTGGCAGAAGAAGGACCACGAAACACCTTGACCGGGCCTTCTATGGCGGCTGCTAACGCCAGTTTGACGGATGCTGAGTTTTTGAGTTATTCAGTAAAAATGAACAATGAAAGCAAGAAATTCATATACGGGTTTTTGGATAAAATGGGTTACGACTACTTCCCCTCCCAGACCAACTTTGTCCTTTTCCCCATCTCTATGGACGGAGAGGAGTATCGTAAGAAAATGATGGTCAACAAGGTGTCTGTTCGTGGAATGAAGATACACGGTCAGGATTACTGCCGTGTAAGTATGGGTAAATTGGAAGATTTGGAAATGTTCGCCGATGCCTTTACCAAGGTTGCGGGACAAACATTGAATAAAGGGTAAATAATTTGTTAATACCAATCAGTAAAAGCAGGGTCTATTTATGGTCTTGCTTTTTTTGTTGTGAGGTGATTATTAGATCGCCAATTCTTTAGGCATTTTTAAAACCATTTTGTGGGTTGTTTTTAGAGGTAAAGTACCCATTATATTTTAGCACCAAAACATTAATTCTGGTTATTTTTATATTAAATAACAATTATCTTCTCCTACAAATAGTGACAAATAGATAACCTCAGTTTAACTGTTTTCGCCGATTAATTATTGAGTTTTGCGAAATAATTTTAACCGATCGAAAATGAAAAAAAATATACCACTACTTGTTATTTTATTTCTGCTGTATAGCGGTACGATAAATGCGCAGCAGAGAATTGAAGGAATTGTATTCGACGACGGCGACCAACCGTTGGTCGGGGCAGCTATTACAATCAAGGGAACCAATTCAGGAACTATTACAGACCTTGACGGTATATTTGGCCTACAGCTTACGGGTGAAGAAAACCGAATTCTAGTATCTTATCTAGGCTTTATCCCTCAGGAAATTACTGTGGGCAATCAGAGCTTTGTTGAAGTTCGATTGGTTGCTGACGATCTATCCTTAGATGAATTTATTGTTACGGGTTATGGGTCGCAAAAAAGGAAGGATGTTACCGGTGCTGTTTCCACTATCGACATGGAGGAAATAGCGAATATTCCCTCAGCGGGCATAGATGGAATGATTCAAGGTAGGGCGCCTGGCGTAAACGTCGTGTCAGACAACGCTCCCGGGGGTGGGGTTGCGATTAGGGTAAGGGGTTTTAGCACCATAAGAAATAATGATCCCCTGTATGTAATTGACGGTGTTCCTACTACTTCGGGGATTAATATGATCAATCCCAATGACATTGCTTCTTTTCAGGTTCTTAGAGATGCTGCTGCAGCATCTATTTACGGGTCTAGGGCGGCCAATGGTGTGGTCATCATCACCACCAAAAAAGGCAGGACGGAGGAAACCAGAATGAATTTCAACAGTTATGTGGGAGTCCAAACTCCCTTTAATCTTCCCCGCATGCTAAATGCTGCCGATTATGGTAACCTTTTGTGGGAAGCGACATTAAACGATGGTGGTCAACCATCAAGTGACGTGTACGGTTCCGGCCCCCAACCTACTATTCCAAGTTGGATAGATCAAGCAGAAACTGTCCCATCTGCGGACGTGGACTGGGTAAACGAAATCTTCAGGGCTGCTGTCATTCAATCCTATAACCTTGATTTCTCCAAAAGTACAAAGGATGCCAACCATTTTCTCTCATTCAATTATTTTGATCAAGAAGGTCTGATTAAGCACACGGGATTTAAACGTTTTGCTACTAGGTTTAATTCTGAGTTCAAGCTTTTTGATCGGTTGACCATAGGAGAAAATATTACGGCGGCCTATACATGGAATACGGATGTTACAACGAATGCGGCTTTGGGAAGTATAGTTTACGATGCCTACCGTTTCCCTTCCATTTCCCCTGTATATGATGTAAATGGAGATTTCGCCGGTTCAGCAACAAGCGATACCCAAAATCCCCTTGGAAGGCTAAATAGAAACAAAGATAACGTAAGGAAAAACCTCAAGCTTTTTGGGAATGTTTATGCCAACTTGGAATTGTCAGAAGGGTTGGAGCTCAAAACGAACCTCGGTGTAAATTTTGAAAATTATAATTTTAGAAGGTTCAATCCTGTCTTTGAAGAAATATATACCCAGCGGGTGTTAAGTGACCTAAGCACCGAAAATCGATACCAATACGAATGGGTATGGTCTAATACCCTCAATTATAGCCGTATCTTCGGAAAACACCAGTTTGGAATGCTTGCAGGTATTGAATCGATTTCCTTTTACAGGGAAGGATTTTCTGCCAGCCGTTTTGGTTTTCCTTATGACGACCCAAATTTTAGATACTTGGATGCTGGAGACGGATCAGATCAACGTAACACCGGAACTGCCTCAGATTGGTCGTTGTTTTCTTATTTGGCAAAAGTGGAATATTCCTATGCCGATAAATATTTGGCCTCCATCACTGTGAGGAGAGATGGTAGTTCCAAATTGGCCAATAATCGATGGGGAACATTTCCGGCTTTTTCGGCAGGATGGAGAATATCAGGGGAGGATTTCTTCGATCTGGCCATGGTTGACGATTTGAAGTTAAGGGTTGGTTGGGGAGAAACAGGTAACCAGGATATCCCGCCATACTCTACCTTTTCTAGCTACAGAAGTTATCCCAACTACTCCAATTATCCCATTTCGGGCTCCCAAAACAATGTTGCATTGGGATTGACAGAGACCAGAAACGGTAATCCAAACCTGAAATGGGAAACCACCACGCAAACAAATCTTGGATTAGACGCTACACTTTTTAATCATCGGCTTGGAATCAACTTGGATTATTTTGTAAAAAGAACAAGCGATATGTTGATCGAAAGGCCCCTTTCGCCAATGCTTGGGGGGTCAAATATTTCCAGTTGGGATAATGCCGGGGAAATGAGAAATCGGGGACTAGAATTACAGTTGCAGTATTATAGCAAGCCAGAGGGTGATTTTACTTATTCCGTTGGCTTAAATCTTACAGCTATTCGAAATGAGATGACGGGTTTACCTGACGAGGTTGACTATATTGCGCTTCCCAGCTCCCTCCTACACACGGTGAACTTTGGACAAGAGGTGACCCGTTCTGCCGTAGGGCAGCCAATTGCCTCTTTTTATGGATTTGAAGCTTTAGGAATTTTTACCAGTCAGGAGGAAATTGCTTCCCATGCCACCCAGGCAGAAGCTCGTCCGGGAGATCTGAAATTCAGAGATATTAATGGAGATGGAGTCATTGATAATCAGGATAGAACCTTTATTGGAAACCCGCATCCTGACATGACTCTGGGGCTGAATTTCTCCGGAAACTATAAGCAATTTGATGCCTCCTTCTTTTTCTACGGAAGTTTCGGGAATGAAACCTATGACTTGACCAGATACTATCTGGATTTTTTCAACCTGAGTGCCTACAATAAGCATGAGCGGGTGTTGGATGCCTGGCGTCCTGACAATACGGGGTCAACCATCCCCAGGTTATCCTTAAATGACAGAAATAACAACATTCGGCCAAGCTCTTACTACATTTCAGATGGATCATTTTTGAGACTACGTAACATGCAAATCGGTTATTCATTACCGGAAGATGTTTTGGCTAAGTTACGTTTGACAAAACTGAGAGTCTACCTCCAAGCCCAAAACTTATTTACTATTACCAAATATGAGGGAATGGATCCTGAAATTGGCCTGCAAAATTATAATTCTGAACTGCGAAACCTAGATATAGGAGTGGATAGGGGAATCTACCCTCCTAACAGGAATTTCACCCTTGGCGTTAACCTAACTTTATAAGAGGTATAAATTGATCATTGAAATGTCTAGGTTGCACCCGGACAACGTGAAAAATACCAATAATTTAAGAAATCAACACATGAAAAATATCATATTTATCTTTGGTTTACTCTCTTGTTTTCTAGGAGCTTCCTGTTCGGATAACTTTCTAGACGAACAGCCAGTTGGGGAAATATCTCCAGATCAAATTCTTCGGTTGGAAAATTTAGAAGGAGCTGTAATTTCAGCCTATAGTATTTTGAATGGACAGATGGATGACGCATCTAGTGCTTTTAATTCTCCCGCTTCTAATTGGAATTTTGGAGATGTAGTTTCTGACGATGCCTACAAAGGGGGTGGAGGTACCGGCGATCAAAATCAAATTCATCAAATGGAGCTTTTTTTAACCAATCCAACAATCAGGGATGTTGAAAGAAAGTGGATGGCACTCTATGAAGGAGTAAAAAGAGCCAATCTGGCCATGCGTCTGATTGGAGAAAGTAATAATATGGAGCCTAGATTAGCTTCAAATCGACTGGCGGAGATGCGCTTTTTGAGGGGGCATTTTTATTTTGAGTTAAAGAAAATCTACAATAGAATTCCCTATGTTGATGAATCCGCACAAACAGCAGAAGACTATTACGTTTCCAACACCAGTCTGTCCAACGATGAGCTTTGGGACAAAATAGAAGCAGATTTTAACCAAGCTTTTGGTGCTTTACCGGAGACGCAAACAGATCCGGGAAGACCAACTAAATGGGCAGCCAAAGCCTATTTGGCTAAAGTTTATCTCTATCGGGAAAATTGGGCGGCCGCTGAGGCCGCAGCTGATGAGGTTATTGCGAGTAATACGTATCAATTAATGGCAAATTTTAACGATGTGTTTTTGCCCGAAAATGACAACGGTTCTGAAATAATTTTTGCGGTGCAGCATTCTATAAATGATGGTTCTCCCAGTAATTATAATGGATCCATCGGAGATCGGCTAATGCCGCCTGGAGGACCTTTCTATCCTCAGTATGGATTTTTAAGACCAACCCAAAATTTAATAAATGCTTATAAGACAAATGAACTGGGTTTGCCGGTTGCCGATAATATAAACCCTGGCCAGGACCAGCAATTTGATCCTAGAATTGACCATACAGTTGCACGACCTGGTGTTCCATATCTTGATCTTGGAATCAATTACGAGGCTTCATGGGCAAGGGACTTGTCTACCTATGGGCCGTTTAGCCCAAAAAAGCGGATGGTTTCAGCTAAATCTACCCACTATCTTCAAATTTGGCCCTATATAAACAGTCTGAACTACTATGTTATTCGATACGCAGATTTACTCCTTTGGAAAGCCGAGGCAGCGATTAAAAACGGAAAACTGGAAGAAGGTAGAACCTATATTAATTTGGTAAGAGAAAGAGCTCAAAACAGTAGAAAAGTCATGAATCTTGCTGGTACTTCGGAAGCGGACAGGTATTTGATTAATGAATATAATCAGCCTTTTGCAAATGAAGTGCAGGCATTAGAGGCGCTGAGGACGGAGAGAAGATTGGAAATGGCTCATGAAGGACACAGGTTTTTCGATTTAGTACGTTGGGGAGTAGCTGCAAATGTCCTCAGGGATTATTTCGAGGTTGAAAAGGAAAGAAGGCCCCATTTGTCAGGAGCAAACTTTATACCCGGTAAAAACGAGTATTTTCCCATTCCGCAAAATCAAATTGACTTGGGAAGAGGATTGATAACCCAAAATCCTAATTACGAATGAAGTGAAACATAAGTAAGCACAAACGGGAATTAAAATTTCTTAAAAAAGCAATCGGCCCAAAACAGTTCGTTCGAAATTGTTTTGGGCTTTGTTTTAATCGTAATGACACTTTATAAAATGCCACTGAATATGACTTATTTGAATTATTACAAAGTAGTTCTTACCAAGGTTAGTTTTGATTACGGCCTATTTAAAAAAGAATTAGAGAAGGCCAATCAAATCCTTACGCCGGAGGAACAAACCCACTTGGGCAATTGGATAATTGCCAACGAGTACAATTTGATTGGTGAGAAAGAAAAATCCGGTATTTCAGTTTGCTCCGGCTAGAAGCCTTTGCCCATAAAAATTTGTCAATCTACCTTCTACCGTCAAGGTTTCGGCCTGCTTTTAATCTACATATAATCATCCAAATAGGGCATAAATGGATATTATTAGTGTTGGGATTTTCGGTGCCATTTTTGATGTATTTTAATCGGAATTAATTTGCCTATAGAATAAATCTGCCCAACAACAATCTTAAAAACCTTGAACATGAAAACTACAAATATAAAAGCATACGGTGCTGCATCCCCAGATTCGGACCTAGACCAACTGGATATCAAAAGAAGATCCGTCACACCCAAAGACGTGGAAATCGAAATCCTCTATTGCGGAGTTTGTCACTCCGATTTGCATACGGCTCGCAATGACTGGGGAGGGACGATATATCCGACCGTTCCCGGCCATGAAATTGTGGGAAAGGTGACACAGGTAGGCAATGGAGTGACGGGGTTCAAAGTTGGAGATTTGGTAGGCGTAGGCTGTTTGGTGGATAGTTGCAGAACCTGCGAGAGCTGCAAAAAGGATTTAGAACAGTATTGTTTGAATGGATTTACCGGCACTTACAACGGGCATGAGAAATATCTGGACGAACAGACATTCGGAGGATACTCGGAAAAAGTGGTTGTCGATGAACATTTTGTGTTAAAAGTTCCAACTAATCTGGACCCTGCCGCTGTTTCGCCCTTGCTATGTGCCGGAATTACCACCTGGTCTCCCTTGAGACATTGGAAGGTAGGAAAAGGCAGCAAAGTTGCCGTAGTGGGTTTGGGTGGATTAGGTCATATGGCCATCAAATTGGCCAAAGGATTGGGAGCGGAGGTCACCCTATTTTCAAGGTCGGAAGGTAAGAAAGCCGATGCGGAAAGGCTGGGGGCTGACGAAGTGATAATTTCTACAGACGCCGACCAAATGGATTCAGTAGCGGGCAAATTTGATCTGATCATCGACACCGTTCCTTATATCCATGATATCAATCCCTATGTCGCTACATTAACTATCAACGGCACCTTGGTTCTGGTCGGTTACTTGGGAGAACTGGACCCCATGCTAAACTCCGTCCCATTGATTATGGGAAGAAAATCAGTGGCTGGCTCGGTAATAGGCGGCATTGCGGAAACGCAGGAAATGCTGGACTTCTGCGGAGAGAACAATATCGTATCTGATATCGAAATCATTAAAATGCAGGACATCAATACGGCCTACGAAAGAATGCTAAAGAGCGATGTGAAGTACCGTTTTGTCATTGATATGGCATCGCTGAAGGAATAATATCAAATTCAATTCCAACCCTGAATTGGTTGAACTTTACCTTCTGGCATCAAAGTTTCGACCCGCTTCGGGGTCGTGGTGGACGAGGGGATATTTCTTGTCCATGAGTTTCAGCCATGGCTACTGAGGAGTTGGACCCCATTCGGGGTCGGGATTTGTTTTATTTCAAGAAATCCTAGTCTGAAGGAAAAATATTGTTCATGAAAGAAACTTGAATATTAGAACAGGTTTATATCGAATGACCGACAGTGAAGCTGTCGAACTCTTCAGAGGTGCAACCTGGGGTATCGGGAAGGGTTGCTTAAGACTCAGAAGAATACAGCGCAATTTTGTTTTCAGTAAAAAACATTTTTAATTATTGATAAATGGGACAGTCAAAAACAAAAGCATATTTTCTGCTTTGTTGGAACTGTGGCTGTACATTTCAAAAGGCATAAAGTTTTATAAGCAGCCTTTTAGCAAAGAAATGGAAATTGGGGATTGAGATTTAATTCCTGAGCTTAATTGAAACGAGAAAATGGCGATAAATTTAAGTAATTTATCGCCATTTTTGTAAAATTAATGACCTGAATATTAGGTTAATAACAATTGTTATTACAAACTATTTTTTCCGTCATTTTAAATTACCAAAATTTTATTTATGATTGTGATAAAATTTTCAAAATCACGCATAGGCATTTTCGGGCATGAATTCGATGTCAATATTTTTAAGGATGTTCTGGATTAGAATTCTAAAAAATTGACTCTTTAACTTGACTTTCTTAGAGCACTTTTAGAAGATTTTTCAAAAATTATTTCAAAGAGATATGAAAACCATAGGGCTTTTTGCAATTGGAATCTATTGCTTGTTGTTTATCAATTTTTTTTCCGTTGGGCAAAATTTATCCACGGATTACATCATCACGCTGGATGGCACGAAAACGTTTGGTACAATATCCCGGTCTTTCGATTTTAACCAAGCCAATTCTATAACCTTTGTTGATTTCTATGGAAAATCCCAAAATCTTTTCCCAAAGGATCTAATAGCATTCGGCTTGTCCAACGGCAGAACCTTTGAAAGCCGCGCACTCCCTGATAGTGATGACGGAAAATTGGTGTTTATTCAAGTTATTTTACGTGGAAGGGTAAACCTACTCAGTTTCAACAGTCGGTTCTTCGTTGAAAATGAAAAGGAAATCTTGGAACTGACCAATAATCCTACACCAAGGGAAGTTGGGGGGAATGTGGTCATGACAAGACGTAGAAAATATATTGGCATTCTAAACTACATGTTGTTTGGTCCCTGTGGCATGGAAATGCAGAGTAAGATCGCTAAGACGAGTTTTACGGAAGGGGGCTTTATAGATATCATTTTGGCCTATCACCATTGTGGGCAATATCCCTACGAATTGCTTGTGGAAGAAATACCTATTCTACGAGCCTCACTAATAGGCGGTGCTGGAGTTTCAATATTCCAAACATATCCCACAACTTCTCCGGACAAAGTTAGACATATTACAGATAGTAATTTGGCCCCTTTTATTTCTTTGGGGCTCAAGTTGGATCAGTGGAGACGGATGCCACGCATTGCCGTCGATCTTGGCGTTGGGTTTTCGCAGGTTGACAATGCCGTACATGTAGAATTGGATACGCATAATCACATGTATACTGCGACGCAGGAATTTTCTACTTCCACCATTATGACCCCTGTTTTTTTCGATTATATCCTGTTCCGATCCTTAGATAGTGAATTTTATGTTGGAGCTGGTATGAATTTTCGGTTTAATGCTACCAATACGACAATGAACATCATAGATGTCAGGACCAAAAACGAGCCAGTCATTGTCGAATTATTCGAAAGGCCTGTTTACAGCAATTCAAAAATTCAGTTTTCCCCTGCTTTAAAATTGGGAACCCACTTGAGGTATAAGAGGAAGTGGGGCATCATTTCTGAAGTTCATGTCGAATATACAGATAATGGATATGCGCTAACACTCGGATCAGGACAAGTCACCTATAATCATTTAATTGCCTCATTTATGTTGGGTTTTAGGTTATGAGAAAGCATATCATTCTACTAGTATTAGTCGCTCTTGTAGGAGCGTGTGAGACGGCTGAATTAGCGCCGAGAACCAATCCCAGATTTAGCATGGCTTATATACAAGAGGTTGACGCTACTGGGGCGCAGTTTGCCTCCAATATTTATGATTTTGGCAGCGAGGAAATTTCGGAATATGGATTTCTTTATAGCATCCACGAGCTTCCCCGTTTTGACAATTCCGAGGTAATTAGACAGGCAGGAAAACCGGAAAAGCATTTCGTGCTTAAGGGAGAGCACTCAATGGTTAATGGAAGGAAATATCAGGTGGTGGCATTTTTGCAAACTGCATCGGGAGTGGTTTTTTCAGCGCCACAAAGTTTTGTAAGCCAAGGCGCTGCTGGTTTTGTATTCGAAAAAATGGAATATAAAGAACCGATTTTTTTTGGCGATACCATTACTGTTTACGGAAGCAAATTCAGCAATAATACTGGGAATTATTCGGTTACCTTTCAACATACGGAGGCTAATGTAATTGATGTCCAAAATGATTCGTTTAAGTTCATCATACCAGAATTCTACGATTTTAGCACCTATGCTCCAGACCAAGATGTATTCCCGATTTCAATTCAGATATTGGATAAAAAGGTTGAAATGAATCTTCATATTCCATTTAAAGATGCGGAATTTGACGAATTGGAAATACAACATATTGATTATGGAGGTTCGGTGGTAATTTCCGGTAAATATCTGAATGATTTGAATTTAAAAGTGATCGTTCTCCCTCAGACACCTGAATGGTATCATTATAGCAACGTCACGATTGAATCCGCTGATCGGGAAAAGATAGTCTTCAGGCCAGATCCTAAAAATGCAGGAATGGAGAATTACGTCACGGTAGAAATAAGAGGTAAACAGTACAACTTGGGACCTGCGGTTTTTGATTACAACCCAACAGAGATTGATCCTGGACAATATGTCAAAATTGCGTTCGATGACTACTTCACCATAAAAGGGCGTAATTTCAATTATGCCGCACCGTTCAAACATTTGGGGGTTATTAATGGACAGATCTTTGAAGTCGGCGCAGAGGCTTCAGACAGCGAAACGTTGACATTAAGGCTATGGAGGCAAGGGTTTAATTTTTCGCGGATCAATGAATTTAGATTTGAAACTAACAAAAAGATATCATTAAATGCGGTAACTATTGAGCTTACCGATCCCGATATTCCTTTTGTGAGAAATACAATACCCTCAATGCCTTTTTCGAGTTTTCTGAGATTAGGTAACATGACCGGATTCGAAGGAAAAGGTTTTGCTTTGGGTAATAAGGAGATATTTGAAATTGACATCGCACAAAAATTCGTTAACCCTATACGTGCGCTGCAAATAGCTACCAACACCCTCAGATTTACATTTTCAGTAGCCCATGGCGATAATTGGTATATTGGCGGTGGTCAGACTTCCAATCACAATCCGTTCAACCGTGCTTTTTATGTGTTTAACCTTCGAAGTAAGGAAATAAGAAGGCTTCCGGATGTACCTATCAATCAGTGGAGGCCTATGTTTACCCATGTAGTCAATAATCAAATGTATTTGGAGGGTGGATTTGAACCTGAAACCGGTGAAGATCATGGGTTAAGATATAAGTTTGATATACCTACTGAAAAATGGATACAATTGCCTGATAAAGTGCAAAAGCGGGGCATAGTAGGCCGTACAGTTCCATTTAGATATAATGGAAGATACCTTGCTTACGGTATCCCCAATGAGTATGGGGATGAAGCTAGCGGTCTCTATGAATTTGACGTGTCCACTGATAGTTGGAACCTTATCCAAAGATATAGTGAAGTTGGGCGTGTTGGCGTAAAAACAGATGAGGTGTTTTTAATAGGAAACAAGGCCATCCTTGTGGCTAACGATATTTTTGTGCTGGATTTGGAAACCCTGATATTAAATCAAGTCACCAACTTGTCCCATCCAAGCTATCTTACCTGTCAATACGATAGAAACATGGCATTTATGGCCGATGGCAAAATTTATATATGGGATTGTGAAGAAACCTTTTGGGAGATTGATCCCGAAAGATTTGAATTTTAATCCGGACACAATGCTGGAATTTCTACCGTGGACAAAAAAACCTTAAAATCAGGTGGTACCCGTCACTTTTCGAGTACAACGTAGGGTGGCTACGCCGCACTCTTCAAAATGGCTGATTTTCAATTCTACGAAGATTTTAGGCCGCCCCTATGGATTGTGATACCAATGTCGATCTACAACGATTCAGGATCAAAGCTCTTTTGGTTTTTGATTCGGTTTCCGCGGCACAAAGATGTCAGGGCTACGCCCCTATGTTTCCCAACTCCAATTCTATTCTACTAAGATATCAGGGCTACGCCCCTATTATTTTGGTTAAGGGAATTCAATCTTCTCCTGTAAATATCCGCTCCAGTTCTATACTTCCCGCACTTTTGGTTTCTCTCATCTTTGTTTCGAACGGCTCAGAGACATAGGTTTTAAAATTCTGATTGGGAGTGACCACAATCGTATAGGTAGCTTCCTTCAATCCTTTAACCTTGAAGTATCCGTTGGTGTCAACAAAGGTGCCTATAGAATCCTGTCCCGTAACGGCCACTACCGAAGCCGGCCAAGCATCCTGAGGAGAAACAACGCCATCTATCGTGGCATATTCCTGATCAAGAACCCGGAGAACTGGTTTAAGAATATATTGACCGGATGCGCCGGCCCGCACAATTGATTTTGAAACATCAAAATCAATGATCAGATCGTGAGAGGCTCCTGCGGTCAACGATTTGTCAACAGAAACTTTAAGTCCACTTTGCTGTGCGCTGGGAGTGGATAGCGGAATTTGTTGATCATCCTTAACCAAGTAATTGTTATCTCCTAAAATCAGTCTTAATTGGGTTATGTCTCCGGCGGGAAGTTCAATTTCACCCAGCCGTAATGAATTGCCTCCCGTAAGCTCAAGCAAGTTGATCTCTCTATCATCTGCTAGATAAGGCATATTAAACCAATCGTTACCGTTTCCCTCATTTCCCCCGCTGGGAAGGATTTCTACAGCCAAAACTTCCACCCATACCTCCTGAAAATCAGCGGGAGCATCGATCAAAAACACTTCTAATCGGGCATTCCCTTCAACTTGAGGTTCCCTTTCACTAAAACAGGAAACGAGCAAGCTGGATAATATGAGTACTGAAAATATGATCTTATTCATGGCAAAATAATGCGTTGGTTTTTATAAATAGAGTCTGTTACAACCATTGTGCCGTAAAAATCAAAAGGAATTTAACTCCACCTATGAGATTCGTTTTTAAAGATTTGAAATTGAATTGGACAAAGGTTTTACCTGCGAAAAATTTAAATTACCGATGATGAATCAAGCAAGATGGCTATTTATATAATTTCCCAAATTATCTCTAAATTTCCCCACCTGGGGATAATTAAGGGAAATGAAATTTTTTGATATTAGATTTAAGTTGAATTTATTACCAGATGGCGTTTGTTGAAATCGAAGCAAATTGACCATGCCTAAAGTTTATTTGTTCTTAAATGATTAATATTTTTGAAAACAGAGGTTTAGGATTTTTGATTTCAATTTCAGATTGATGTTTTGACGATGCCTAAAAAATGTTGGGTGATGAAATGTGCGTTCTGGATTTTTAATTCGTAATCCGTAATTTTTAATTCACCATTCACCGTTCACCATTCTCCAATTTACTATTTTTATAGTATTCACCTTTTTCTAAAACACCCCATCTCCCAAAAACTCCAAAAACCTATACTCCGCCCAGGTGAATTCCTGGCCTTTGACCATAAACCCGGTATGGCCACCTCTAGCGGGCATTTCCAAAAATAGGTGGGGGTGATTGCTTGCCATTTTCACCGGATAGCACCTATCTATCAACAAGGGGTCGTTAAGCGCATTGATGATCAGTGTGGGAAGTTGGATATTTTCCATCCATTTGTCGGCACTTACGTTGCTGTAAAAATCCACCGCATCTTTGTATCCATGTATTCTGGCAGTAAATTGGGTGTCGAAAGTGTCAAACTCCCTTACAGACTTTAGTAAATCCAAATCCACCAGATCGGGAAATTGTTGCCCTTTTAAAAACATTTTGGCCTTTAACTTCCCTAAAAATCGTCTTTTATAAAAGCTATTTCGCCTTTCTTTTAAGGTTGCAGCCGAATCCGCAAGATTGCACGGAGCGGAGTAGACCGCTGCCTTTTTGATTTTCGGGTTGATATCCAATCCATTTTCACCCAAATACTTTAGGGTCTGGGCACCGCCCATGCTTATTCCTGCGAGGTAATAAGACGAATAGGCGTTGGTTTTTTCAACGTGATCAATGACGGTTTTTAAATCATACGACGATCCGTGATGATAGAGGATCGGCTGAATATTCATTTCACCACCGCAGCTTCGGTTGTTCCATGCCAATACATCATACCCATTCTGGTTGAAAAGTTTAGCCAGTCCCCTGGCATAGTGCCTTTCAGAACTTCCCTCCAGCCCATGCGAGATGATCAACAGGTTGTCCGATCCTACCCTTGACCAATCCAGATCCAAAAAATCATCATCAGGTGTATCAATCCGTTCCCGATGATAGTTAACTCCCACTATCTTTCGAAATATACTCGGAATAATGGTTTCAAAATGACCGTTGAAAAGGTACCTTGGAGGTATCGTATAGGTGGATTTTTTTATGATTGGCATAAAAGCATTGGCATTATATCAGCCCAAAAATTAGAACGAGTATCCAAAAGAGGGAATAATTTACGTTATTTGAAAAAGAATCTTACAAGAAATTTATGAAAGTTTTACTGTTTTCCCTTATCCTTTTTTCTTCCCTTATATTATTTCCGACATTTGGATTCACCCAAAATGCCGACATGTTTATTGACGAAATCTATCCGGAACTGGACCAGCTTTACAAACATCTCCACCAAAACCCCGAACTATCACTGCAGGAGAAGGAGACTTCGGCAAGAATTGCATCTGAGCTAAAAAGTTTGGGCTATCAGGTGACGGAAAATGTGGGGAGCTACGGTGTGGTTGGCGTACTTGAAAATGGGGCGGGGCCAGTCCTACTGATCCGTGCGGATATGGATGCCTTACCCATGGAAGAAAAAACAGGCCTCCCTTACGCTTCCACCAAGAAAGGAATTTCAAATGACGGAAAGGAAACCTATATCGCGCATTCTTGCGGACATGATATACACATGTCAGTCTTTGTGGGAACAGCCAAAATGATGGTGGAGTACAAAAATGCGTGGAGCGGTACCCTACTGATGGTTGGTCAGCCCTCCGAAGAAAACGGTCTGGGTGCATCGAATATGATGAAGGACGGTTTGTATGAGCGATTTCCCCATCCAGACTATGCCATTGCGCTACACGATGACCCCTTTCTTCCCGCAGGTATGCTTGGTTACAAAGCAGGTGCCCTGATGGCGGGAGTGGACATGATGAATGTGACAGTCTATGGACAGGGCGCACATGGGGCTGCGCCACACAAAGGTATTGACCCGATTGTCCTCAGTTCACAGATGATACAAGCCTATCAAACTATTGTCAGCAGGACAATTGCGCCGACGGATCCGGCGGTAGTGACGGTTGGGTCTATTCACGGAGGGACAGTGCACAATATCATCCCCGATGAGGTCGTGATGCAGTTGACGCTGAGGTCTTACTCTCCGGAAGTAAGGGAAGTGCTGCTTTCCAGCGTGAAACGTATCAGTGAAAATCTTGCTAGGGCGGCAGGCTTGCCCGAAGACAAAATGCCGACCTATTGGGTCAGAGATCCCCATACGCCAGCACTAATCAACGATGCCGACTTGACGGGTCGCATGGCGGAAGTGTTCAAAAATAGCTTTGGGGATGATAAAGTCACAGAAGTGGAGGCCCAGATGATCGGTGAGGATTTCAGCCGCTTTGGATTGCAGGAAAGGAAGATACCCATTACGATGTTTTACTTGGGGGCTTCGGACCCCGCGTTTTTGGAAAAAGCCGAACGGGAAGGACTGGAAATCCCGGGACTGCACAGCCCCTATTTCGCACCCTTGCACGAACCTACTATTAAAACGGGGGTGAAGGCGATGGGGATGTTTGCGATGGATATTCTTAAAAAAAATGATATTGATGGGAGAAAATGATATTGATAGATATTGGATATTTATTGATTATAGAAATATAGTTGAAATATGGCCTACGGCCGAAATATTATTTTTGATAGTTGTTGATATTATTTTAAAATATGGAGGAAATCGGAGCGAAGCGTAGACCCTGAGGAGCGTAGCGGATCAGGGTATGGCCTAGTGGCCGAAATATAATTTTTGATATTTGTGGATACTGGATATTAATTGATACTTGCCTATCGGCAGGATATTGGTAGATATTAGAAATATTGCATGGCGGAGATCCCGGAGAGCGATAACGTCTACTTCCTGTTGTTGTATTTGGCATATTAGTTTTAGCCGGAAGATTTTTAATCAACTAGAATTGCAATGCAAAAACTGACCCCAGCCGGGGTCAAATGTGGGTAGAAAAATCGCCAATGATATCCCAATATCTAATATCCATGAATATCAATAGGAGTGTCAACTTTATGGAATTACAACGAATATCCCAATATCCAATAGTATCAATCGCGGAAAGATTGAATTTATCTATACACCAACAACCTCGAGTATAAAAATTTCAACCTTATAGGCGAAATTTTATAATGAAATAGAACAATCATAAGCAGATTAACCAACTGTACCCTTATCCAGGAATTTGACTTGTATTTTCTAGCGGAAACGGTGATTTTTTTTGGGATGACATGGAAACGGTATTTCTTTTTCAGCCTTCGGACAAATTCAAAATCTTCCATAATGCAGTAGCTTTCATCAAACCCGCCCAACGCCTCAAAAACATCCCTTTTGACAAACAAAGTCTGATCCCCACCCCCTGAGAGTAGTCCGTTGAATTGGGTAAACCAGGAGTTTACTTTCAGAAGCCGACTTTCAGAATCAAAGGAATAAGCAAAGCAACCCGACGGAACTCCACTGTCAACAGTCTTTGTGATATCGGTAAAAAATGAGGGTAATACACGGGTATCCGCATGGACGAAATACAGGATTTCACCCGAGGCTCGATTGGCTCCCAGGTTCATCTGACAGGCCCTCGACCGTTCCTTGGATTGCAGCACTTGCACTCCTAGATTTTGTGCTACCTGCAATGAATCATCTTTGCTTCCACCATCCACCACAATCACCTCAAATTTGTTTCTCTGCTTATGAGCGAGAAAGAAGGGTATCATTTCAACTAAGTTTTTTGCCTCATTCAAAACAGGTATAATAACACTCAGTTTCATAAAAAGGTAGAATTGGCATCAATGTTTTTTGGTAGAGTTGCCTTGATACTAAAAAGATGGATCGCTGAATTTCCCCCTTCCTACATCGAGTTTAAGCCGTGGCTCCCCCACAACTTGACCCCGCCCCAGCCGTACAGCCGAAGCAATGCTGGTTGACGACGATATTCCTATTTTTTAAAGCACTATGGTTCCAATCCGATATGTGCTGGCTCTGCGGTGTTTCCACTTTCAGATCCAACATCTGGTTGAAATCACAATCGTACAAGTACCCATCCCAACCGACAGAAATTGTAGTTCGGCACATCACATTGGCAGCCGCAGTGGGATTGTAGGATTCGATCAGTTTTTCCATATATCCTTCATAATTTTCGCTACGGATAAGGTATTCCAAAAACCTGCTGATGGGAACATTGGTAATGGTGAACAGTGAATTGAAATTGATATTAAAATTGGATTTCAGTTTCTTTTTGAATTCTGCTTCAAGGCCTGCCTGAGCGGCTGGAAGGAAGGCACCGGAAGGATTATATACCAAATTTAATATCAAATCGCTATTTTCCATGCCATAGCCTATATCATTCAACATGCGGAGTGCTTGAATGGATTTTTCAAATACTCCATCTCCACGTTGGGAATCAGTTTTGGCCGCGGAGAAGTAGGGTAGGGAAGAAACTACTTCTACCTGATTCGCTTTGAAAAATTCAGGAAGATCACGGTATTTTGGATTGGCCAGAATAATAGTCAGATTACATCGGACGATAATATTGATATCCGGGCTGATGCTGCGGATGTTGCTTACAAACCAGCGGAACTCCGGGTTCATTTCCGGAGCCCCTCCGGTGAGGTCTAGGGATTTGATGTGGTTGTTTTCGATCACGGCTAGGCATTGCTCCATAATATCCCGTGTCATTATTTCCTTCCTGTCAGGCCCCGCATCCACATGGCAATGTTTGCAAACCTGATTGCACATCTTTCCCATATTGATTTGCATGGTCTCGATTTGCACAGGCTTTAGGGGAAACAAATTGGTTTCCTCCAGCTTTTGGACAAAACTGACTCCAAAATCGGGGGATTCCAGTAAGTCTATTTCGTATTGGGAATTAGATAAAGGGTGATTCTGCGCTTTTAATGATTTCATTAGACAAATAGTTGGTTGGCGGGAATACCGCCTTTTTAAAACTGGGCTCCGGTATGAGACCCGGTCAAACGAATTTAAGCAATTCTTACTTTCGTGCCTTTTTCACATGGACAGTTCCTTTACTTTATTCATCATTTGGGTGCTGTGGACTAAAGACGCACCCCCGCGGATAGCGGCAGCCACATGTACCGCTTCCATCATCTGTTCCTCGTCACATCCTTTTTCCATGGTATCCACCGTATAGGCATCTATGCAATAGGGACATTGGATAGCATGGGCTACCGCCAAGGCTATCAGTGATTTTTCCCGGGCTGTCAATGCTCCTTCCTTAAAAACCTCTCCGTAATAATCAAAGAATTTATCTGCTAGTGGCTTTTGGAACTCTCCGATTTTACCGAATTTCTTAAGGTCTTCTGGATTATAATATGTCTTCATTTTTTCTAGTGATTTACGTTAACTTTAAATGTATTGGATTTACGTCTAAATTCAAACCAATCTTTAGCGGCATTAGTTTTTAAATTGATTTTGAACGGATTTTAATTTTCCGATATTTTTGCAGGCCTTCGTAGATTCGAAAAGCTTTTCTTTTTCATTTTCTACTGATTCTGGGATTTACCTGATTTTGGTCGCCTGTATGTTTCAATCAAAATCATAGTCTTGAAAATATGGACAATAGGTTTCCGCCGATATTGGCAGTATTTTTGAACAGTTGAAGAAAACACATAAGATAAGGTATGAACTTAAAGCGTATTTTTGGCCCCCTATTGACTATTTTAGGAATAGTTGGATTGATTTATGGTGCCTATCTTTTTCTTAATGAGGAGCCTGCATGGCGAATGATAACTGTTTCACTTGTGTTGGGCTTGATTTTCTTCAGCAGTGGTCTGGGCCTAATTAAAGGAACTCAAGATAAGAGTTAGTCAAGTGGTAAATAATGATATATTGTGAGGTAAAGTTCACGGCCAGCTTATTTTGCCCACCCTCGATCCAGTTGGCGTAATCGTTGTGGTCGTACGGATGTATTGTTATACTCGTATTTACAGTACTTTTTCCTAATAGAAATTGGTCAACAAAAGCTTCCACCTCGGGATACTGCTCAGCTGGTAATTACATCAATTACCAGGTTATCAGAATTGGTTAATTTTTTATAAAACATTCTCAGGATTTTTATTGGATTTTTTCTCCATACTGTATCTGATTCCTTTTTCAATTGAGATGATCACGAATAGAGTAACGGCAGCTCCTAAAATCCGTAGCCAGGAATTAAGTTCCAGGGGAGTGGAACTAAACAAGGTATTCATCCAAGGTGAATATACAAACAGCAGTTGGAAAAACAGCATCCCAGCAATCCCCACATAAATCCACACATTCGAAAAGAAACCAATATCCTTGAGGGGCCGGACCAGGGAGCGGCAATTCAGCAAATAGGCAGATTCCAACATGACAAAGACGGTGGTAGCTACTGTTTGGCCGTAGGAAAATGAATGCCCCAGGGATTTGACTTCGTACAAATAAAGCCCAAAAGCAGCGCCCATCATCAGAATGCCGACCAATATGGTGCGCATGATTAAATCCCTTGTCAGAATGGGGAGATCCGCAGGCCGTGGAGGTCTGTCCATAATTCCCGGTTCTTTAGGCTCAAATGCCAACATCAAGCCTAAGAATATGGCTGTAGTCATATTGATCCAAAGTAATTGCACGGGTAAAATAGGTAATTGGACGCCAATAAGGACTGCCGCCAAAATCACCAATCCCTCACCTAGATTGGTTGGAAGTGTCCATGCGATAAATTTTGTAAGGTTATCGAAAACGCCACGCCCCTCTTCGACAGCGCCTTCAATGGAAGAAAAATTGTCGTCTGTCAGCACCATGTCAGAAGCATCTTTGGCTACGTCTGTTCCGGTAATGCCCATGGCAACCCCAATATTAGCCTGTTTGAGTGCTGGACCGTCGTTTACTCCGTCTCCTGTCATAGCCACAATTTTCCCTTTACCCTGTAGTGCTTTTACCAGCCTTAGTTTTTGATCAGGAGAAACTCTTGCAAACACAGCTACCGAATTGGCCGTTTTGGAAAAAGAATCGTCGTCAAGTTGCTGAAGTTCTTTCCCGGTGATCGCAACCAGTTTGGTGCCTGTTTTCTTTCCTTCTAGCCCGATTTCTGCGGCAATCGTTGCGGCAGTCAACGCATGATCTCCGGTTATCATTTTCACGTCTATGCCCGCCTTTTGGCATAGAGCCACAGCTTCAATAACTTCCTTTCTCGGCGGATCAATCATTCCCTGTAACCCCAAAAATATCAGATCAGAAGCTGTATCCGTGTGGCTAAGTTCCTTCAATTCTTTGCATGGCTTTTTTATGGCAAATGCCAAAACACGTAGACCTTTTTCCGCCATTTTCTCAACGCAGGATAAGATGGCGTCTTTATCCAATGCTATCAGATCGTCGGTGGAGTTGTAACGCTGCGAGCACCTTTCCAGCAGAGCCTCCGCTGCACCTTTTATAAACAGGATGTGCTCCTCCCCACCGTGTAAGGTGGCCATGTACTGGTATTCGGATTCAAAGGGGATGGTACTAATTCGAGGGTATTTTTCCTCAAGTTTTTCTAGACTATAATTTCCTTTTTGCGCTGATACTAATAAAGCCCCTTCTGTGGGATCACCTTCAATTACCCAAAATCCTTCCTTCTTTTTGAGGAGGCTATCGTTACATAGTGCACCCGCTTTGAGACAAAGCGAGAGTGCCAAGAAGGACTCCGGATGAATTGTAGAATCTTCGAGTTTAATTTTGCCTTCTGGGTTATATCCTAGACCTGTTACAGTAAAAAACCTTTCCCCATCGAAAAGCTGTTGCACTGTCATTTGATTTTCCGTCAACGTACCGGTTTTATCGGAACAGATGACATTGGTGCTGCCTAAGGTCTCCACAGCAACCAACTTTCGGATGATAGCCTTTCTTTTTGCCATTTTGGAAACTCCCAAGGCTAGCATAATCGTAACGGCAACAGGTAATCCTTCAGGAATCGACCCGACTGCAAGGGCTACGGAGACCATGAAAATATCACCAAAAGATTCCCCACGTAAAAATCCTATAACTATAACTATTCCTGCGAGGCCTAAAATCACCCAAAGTAGGAGGCGGCTGAAAGACGCTATTTTTTTGGTCAGTGGTGTCTCTAAATCCTCGGCACTGGCAATCGACTGCTGGATTTCTCCTACCTGCGTATCATCCCCTGTTGCCACGACTATTCCTTTGCCTTGGCCATAGGTGATGTTTGTTGATGAAAATCCCACGGAAAACCTGTCGCCTATTAAATTTTCCTCAGGTACTGGATCGGTTTGTTTCTCCACGGCTACTGATTCACCCGTCAACGCGGACTCATCAACTTTCAAGTCCCTGACTTCAAACAACCGAATGTCAGCAGGGATCTTATCGCCTGACTTTAAAATTACAATGTCTCCCGGCACAAGTTCTGCGGCATCTATTTCATGCTTTTTTCCTTGGCGGAGGACGGTAGCTTTTGCAGTCATTTGTTTGGACAGGGCATTGATTGCCCTTAATGCCTTGGATTCTTGTATAAACCCAATAATGGCATTGACCAAAACGACAGCAAAAATAACAGCTGAATCGATATACTCCTCCAAGAAAATGGTCACCACCGTTGCGGCAAGCAGAATATAAATCAAAGGTTGATGGAACTGCAGCAAAAAGCGTATAAAGGCGGATTGTTTTTCTTTGGGGGTGATGCTGTTTTTTCCGTAGGTTTCGATTCGTTTATGTGCTTCCTCCGAATCAAGTCCCCTATGGATATGGACCTTTAGTAAATCCGCTACCTTTTCAATTTCTAAATGGTGCCACTGGTGTTCATTTTTCATATGATAGGTGTTGACTTTACTATGAACTTGGCTATTCTGGGCTTGATGGTTTAGAATGCCTTAATTTAATAGATAGCGGTAAATAATTTAGCGTTTTCTGCATATAACTTTTTGGATGATATTTCTATGATGTTAAACAGTCTCAGCTTATAGCCCAAAAAGGCTTTCGCAGATGATGAGTGTATTTCAGTTTAAACCTATTTTTGAGAATCTACGTTAAAAAAAAGATTCTGTTTTAAATAAAAGTATTTGGCTATGAATAAATTAATACTAATTAGTTTTGGATTAATATGTAATTCATTGGCTTGTTTTGGCCAAAATTCATTTAAGTTGCACGGGATGCCAAGTGTCGTTGGGACAATACCAGCCTTTCTGGATAACCCTTTGTTTGGTTTCGAAAAAATAGGCAATGTTCCAGAAGTTGAGAATAGTTCAGGAGCCATTGTACAATATGAACTAATTTTATCTTTCAAACCTGAGATTGTCGAAATACCCCATATTCCCGACGTCAGTTTTTCCGATGGTTCGAATATGCCCATCATTGACCTTTCAAAAGGCTATTCTTCCAATTTTCCAATTAAAGAATTCTCAAAAGATTTCCGGTCTAATATGCCGATTACGGATCTAAGAGGACCAAATTTAATAATTTTCCCAGAAGATTAATTAAAGTCAGTAGGAAAAGGTCCAATGTGCTTTCAAGCCTTCTCTCATTTTTTCATCAAAAGTTGAAAAGGTAATATGGATCTATTCTTCCAGTTGATTTTTTTATTTAAATAGTTATTTTAAAGGGAGGTGAAAGGATTTTGCGACTAAACATTTGTTGCCGTTAGAAATAATGAGAAGAGTAAAATTGTTTTAATGTGTTTCACCGAACAGCAAAAATCAAAAAAGTAAGGGAGCGTACTTTTGTCCTTACAAAGCCTCAATGGTAGCGTTGTATAGCAATTCAGCTATGTTTTGCATCCCTAAATCTGATGGGTGCCCGGCAACCTCCCTGTTTTCAAATAGATCAAATGAGAAATAACTTAGATTATGGTGGAAATCCGTCGTTGGAACAAATAGGTAATCGTTGTCGTCAGCAACTTGTTGTTGAATAGATTCCTTTACTAGATGTTCCCAAACCATGCCCGTGATGATAACTTTGGTTTCAGAATGCTTAAAATGGTTTATCATGTCAGTCAAAGCGCTATAGTATTCATCAGTATTTCCAACGTTTTCTCCGAGACGGACAATAAACACATCATATGATTTACTGGAAATGTCAACGTATTGATTTAAATCATACGTGAAATCTACTTCCCAGTGACCGATATTTTTTGCATCGACCTCTACTGAGGTATATTTGCCGGAGTCAGTTAACAATTTTGAATATATACGGTAAAAATCCTTTTCAGGGGCAGATGCTGCCATTCCCCAATCCCCATACCAGCCAATATTCGGTGCAGGTGCATGTTGTAAGATGGAATTTCCTACTATTAATACGCTAATATCTTTACGAAATTGCTGGTTTTCATCCTGGTCAGAACAAGACAAAAGAAGAATTCCTAAAATTCCAAATGTGATCTTAACAAAAATTTTCATCAGTATTGGATTCAAAAATTTAATTATTGTAATAGCCCTGAAGAATTAAAATTCGTCATATATCAACCGGAAACAATGCTCGAACTTTATTCAGTTTTTTATAGTCGAATCCGGATTGGGTTCAACTTTCAAAAATTGGAAATATTTTTAACAGTACGATAAGTTTTTCCCGTAAATAATTACAAAAAACAAAAAAGCCTGCTCAGATAGATTTGAGCAGGCTTGGCACTTTTAAAATACCAATTAATTAGTTTGGATTATTTGTTCTACCAGGAGTGCTTCCACCTGGAGTTGTTCAATTGTTATCGTCTCCTCGGACATCAGCACGGATTCTTTCGTACCTCGTTCTCATGTCATTCCCCAATTTCTCGAAATTATCTTCTAACCAGTCTATACTTTCTTTGACAGTGTCATCCATGTCGTCGGAAGTATTTCTGTTAGCGGTGTTTACATCTGCAGTACCTGCAGCCGTTCTTCCTTCTCTCCATGTTTCTACCCGTTGGATATGCATCTCTGAAGTTTGGGTCATTTCAACCTCTTTCTTCTTGCCCTCAATTTTGGCCTCTTCATATTTGGCTTTGATTTCTCTCAGATCTTCGAGATCTTTATCCTCCGCATTCATATAGGCAGTCTCCGCCCGTTGCTCAAGGGTATTGTACCTGTTGTCAAGCGCAGTCCAATTATGGCCCGTTCTGTCGTCAGCTACTCTATCAACGGAATCTACGAAGCTTTTAAGGTCATCTTTAGCTTCTTTTCTTTCGTTATCACGTTGGCTATTGTCGCATGATATCATCATCAACAATGCTCCGCTTAAAATCATTAAATTAGTTGTCTTCATAATCTGTTAATCTGTTGGTTTTTTTAAATTGATTACTCTCCTGACAACACAATTCACTTACCAATTTAGAATTTATTCTATTTGCAATCTCAAAACCGCTTACATAACGTCAATTCCAAGTTTTTAGCCAGATGAAAAAAACGCCCAGTCATTAGCCACATGTAATATATTTGGTGATAATTCCACACTTTTGGGATTTATTTGCCCATTAAGTAATAAATATAAGTAAAAAAACCACAGAATATATTACCGGGACTAAGTCCTAGTCTAATTTAGGTTGTGGTTTAATTGATAGAACCGACACTAATCCTTAATTATTTTCATTGGCGGTGGAAGAGATAGATTTAGCAGCTGACAATCCGGATTCTTTAATTTCTTCCTTGAAGGTGACACCTCCTTTTATACCGAAATCCAACGTACGGATTGGAAATGGAATCATAATTCCGTTCTCGTCAAATGCTTTTTTGAGCGCTTTGATTGCAAAATTCTTAGCTCCTACAAAAGCCTTGTTCTCTTTGGTGTAATCCAGCCAAATATTTGCCGTGAAATTAATAGAGCTGTCCCCAAATTCAACCCAGTGAATGGTTATGTCTTCACCGTTTATTCTGCCTGGAGTGTTTTCCAATGTCTCCATCACAATTTTTTCCACTTTTTCCAAATCATCACCATAGCTTACACCACATTCTACCCGCAGTCTTCGTTGGCCTCCTTCTGTGAAATTGGTAAAGTCATCTTCAAATAGAAAGCGGTTGGGGACGTATACCACTGGCCCGTCAAAGGTTTTAACCTTCGTTACTCGAAGGCTAATGTCTATCACATTTCCCATGATACCATTATTGGTTTCTATCACGTCTCCTATAGCGAAAGGATGATTAAATGTGATATATATCCCCGACATAAAGTTGGCTGCAGTATCTTGAAATGCAAACCCCAATGCCAGACCGATTATACCAAGACCAGCCAGTATAGAGGCCACCGTCCCGGAAAGATTCAAAATTGACAGTGCTATCATTATTCCGACAACTAAAACGACGAAAAATAAAATCCTCCCCAGAAACCCTGAAATGGTCTTGTCGACATGAAAACGGATCATCTGTTTCTTTGCGAAAGTGCTGAGAAACTTTGCCGCAAAATAGCCTAAAATGATAATTATTATGGCCAAGCCAAGGTTTGGAAGCATCCTTACAAATGCTATTGCCCAGCCTTCAAGTTTGTCAAATAGTGCATTTAATAATTCTCCTGTATTCATAATTGGTTTTTGTTTTTTTCTATAATTTGGTTTACTTAATTATTTTCATTCCAAAACGACCCTAAAATAATAGCATTTTCAATTTAGCTCAAGGTATCCATAGACCTCCATGAAAATTTTGAATTTGACTAAATCGATATCTTTAAAATGCAGAATGAGTTCGAAGTCTGATATTTATTTTAATATATTGACATATATCGCCATTCTCCCTTCCCCCATAGCTTTGGAATTAATCTTAATATACCCTGTAAGCGCTATCTCTTCGACCTCCCCAATGCTCATATTTGCTCCATATAAACTAAAATTGTCGACATAAATATCCGCGAAAAAGAACTAAAAAAAACCTAGCCCTAGGACATGGTAATTTCCTACATCAGTTCACTTTTTTATTTCAGCCAAACCTATATTATTTCTTACACTAATTTCAACAACTATGCCATAGGGGCAGAATTTGTTTTTATCTGGATTCTTCCGTTTTCCCGATGTTGAGCGTTCATGTCCCATTCTTGAAAAAAAGTTGGTAATTATCGTACATAAAACCCCTTTAATCTGCCCAAAAAAATTCACCAAAAGCATTTATACAGCGTAGTTATTCCGTAAATTCGTGAAGTGCGTGTCGTCAGTTCTATTTAATATCCTATCGGCATCTTAAGATTGTATAAAAACTAATTTCACTGAAAAATTGGATTGATTCATATCATGCGATACAGTGACCTAGATCATGATTTTTTGGGAAAAATAGAAATATCTTGAATATTGAAACTACATATTTTGAATCATAACGAAAATCTAAAATTCTCCATCATGCATTCCACCAAATTTCAATCCACTCTTTCTGAAGCCGATGAGATGCTCCACCAGGCCAAAGAGGAACTTTGTCGTCCCGAAGAGGACGTGGTTCATTACAATGTCTGTAAACATGCCTACAAGGCTATAGAAAAATACATGACAGGATACCTGATTCATCATGGTGTACATATCCTTCATTCAAACCATATCAAGGATTTATTGGGTCAATGTCGAAAAATTGATAAAAAATTCAATGACTTAAACTTTGATCAGGTAATCAGTGCCGAGGACCCTGAAAAACTGATGATGAACCTGCATACTGCGCAGACATTCATATTTCTAGCGGAAAAAACTAGGGGTTTTGTTGCCGAAAAATAATGTAGTTCAGGTCTGTTGTTTTCTACTTCAAAACAATCCTTTCATTCTGCACTAGGTACCGTCTGCGCAACGTGGGATGAAATTCCTAAAGTTTTAATCCGTTTTATAAGTCCAACTGCGAGACAACGTTATGGAAAATAAAAACAATCAATTTAAATATCCAGGTACAAGAGTTGCCTTAGATGGCAACACTGCTGTCGCCATGTGCGAGCGCGAATCCTCAGATGCAGCAGGTGCCTTTCCCATTACCCCATCCACCCAAATGGGGGAATACTGGGCGGAAGCAGCCGCCATCGGCCATCTAAACATCTCGGATAGGCCCTTGATTTTTATTGAACCTGAAGGTGAACATGCAGCGGCGGCAGTAACTGCCGGACTTTCCATGACAGGGTTACGTGCAGCAAACTTTTCCTCAGGGCAGGGAATTGCCTATATGCATGAATCATTATATGCGGCTGTGGGCAAAAGACTGACATATATTCTCAACATCGGTGCCCGGGCCATGACCAAATCCACACTCAACGTACATGCGGGCCACGATGATTACCATGCCATTGATGACACTGGATTTTTTCAGTTTTTTGCCAAAAACGCTCAGACCGTCGCTGACCTCAATATCATTTCCCACCACATAGCTGAATTGGCCTTAAATCCCGGTATTGTTGCCCAAGATGGATTTTTGACGACTCACCTGATTGAATCCTTAATGCTGCCCGAGCGGGATTTGATCAAAGAATTTCTTGGCCGTCCTGATGACATCATCAATACCCCAACGCCTTCACAAAGAATGATTTATGGTGAAATGAGGAGAAGAATACCTGAGATTTGGGATGTGGATAATCCCATGATGGCAGGAATTGTCCAAAACCAAGACTCCTATATGCAGAGTGTGGCTGCCCAGCGTCCCTTTTTCTTCGACCATATCAAAGAATTGACAGATCAATCTTTTGAAGATTACTACAAATTGACCGGAAGGAAATATGAAAGGGTAATGACCTACAAAGTCGAAGATGCAGATTACCTGATTCTTGGACAGGGCAGCGTTGTTCCCAGTGCGCAGGCTGTAGTGGATTATTTGAGAAAAACCCGAAGTCTTAGGGTAGGGGTGGTGGATTTGGTGATGTTCCGACCATTTCCCGCAGATCTTTTAGGCCATATCCTAAAAGGTCGAAAGGGAGTAACAATTCTTGAAAGGTTAGACCAGCCATTGGCGGAAGATTCTCCTATCATGCGGGAAACACGGGCAGTAATTTCCAAGTGTATTGAAAACGGTAACTTCAAAAAAGACAGACCCTATCCTGAATTGGCTACATACACTTCCGGTGATATGCCCCCCTTATATACAGGGTCATTTGGAATGGGAAGCCGTGACCTTCAGCCAGAGGGGATTATTGGGGCAATAGAGAATATGCTTCCAAATGGTAAGCACAAAACAAGATTCTATTTGTCCATAGATTTTATCAGGGAGAATGCCTTCACGCCAAAACAAAGAGCCCATCAGGAAACCATTCTCGAATCCTACCCCTTGGTAAAAGATCTGGCTGTGCACGGCTCCGAAAACCCCAACCTGATGCCCAAAGGTGCCATAACGGTAAGATTCCACTCTGTAGGTGGCTGGGGTGCCATTACAACAGGTAAAAACTTGGCCATCACGCTTTTTGAATTATTGGGATATGACATCAAAGCAAACCCCAAATATGGCTCTGAAAAGAAAGGCCAACCTACTACGTACTACCTTGCCGCCGCTCCCGAACCGATCAAGATCAACTGTGAATACTACTTCGTGGATGTGGTTCTTTCTCCCGACCCTAATGTATTTAAGCATACCAATGCCCTGGCAGGTTTAAAAAAGGGGGGAACCTTTATCATTCAAAGTGAGCGGAATACTGCCGATGAAGTTTGGATGGATATACCGAAACATTACCAAAAACTGATCATCGACAATGAAATCAGAATTTTTTATGTGGATGGGTTTAAAATTGCCAGAGAGGAAGCTACAGATCCTGAACTGCAGTTGAGGATGCAGGGGATTGCCTTTCAGGGTGCTTTCTTCGCTGCTTCCCCATTGATGGAGAAAGCAGGACTCACCGATGTGGCATTATTGAAAGCCATCGAAGACCAATTACAACATAAGTTTGGTGGCAAAGGCCAACGGGTGGTCGATGACAACCTGCGTGTCGTAAAGCGTGGTTTTGATGAAGTGTATGAAATCAAAAACAAGGTTGTTGGTGCCCAAACAGAAAAAACGAATGGGCAATTGATAGCCACTATCCCAAGCATTCTCAAAACGACCCCTCAGAGTGAATCCAAGCTGAGTGATATCCACCGGTTCTGGGAGCAGACCGGTAATTTCTACCTGACAGGTCAGGGCAATGACAATCTCACCGATCCATTTATTGGATTGAGCGTGATGCCTGCCGCATCTTCCTTATTCAGAGACATGACAGGAATTCGGTTTGAGCATCCGGAATGGGTGCCAAACAATTGTACTGCCTGCGGCGACTGTTACACCGTTTGCCCAGATACCGCCATCCCTGGGTTGGTCTCTGAGTTGTCCGATGTCTTGGATACAATCTTAAAGCGGGTGAAAAAGAATCACGATAAACTGGAGTTTTTGCCCAAAACCGTCAAACAATTAGAGCCTAAAGTGCGCACACTTTTCAATGAACCCCATAATGGAGCCACGGTCAATAACCTCATTAATGAAGCCATTGACGAGGTGATCGCCCAAGAAACAAAAGACTCCCCGCTTTCAACCGAGTTGGAATGGTTCAGGGATGAGCTTGGTGATTTCCATTTTGCCTTAACCAGGCCCTATTATGATCTGCATGAGAAAAAGGAACCCAACAGCGGAGGTTTGTTCAGCATCACGGTAAATCCAAATACCTGTAAAGGCTGTATGGAATGTGTTCAAGTCTGTAATGATGATGCGTTGAGAATCGTGAAGCAGACGGATGAGTCTGTTGGCCGACTTCGCAAGGAATGGAGTGTGTGGAGTGACCTTCCCAATACCCCTAAAAAATTCAACCGTGTTGATGATTTGGAAGAAAAGATCGGTCCGTTGGAAACCATCTTGTTAGATAAAAATGCCTATCAAAGTTTTGCCAGTGGAGATGGGGCCTGCTTGGGTTGTTCCGAAAAATCCGTGGTTCACCTGTTTATGGCTACCGTAGAATCTTTAATGATGCCAAGGGTAGAAAAACATGTGGTTTACCTTGAAGAATTGATCGAAAAACTGGAAAAACATATTCAGTTGAAGCTCATGAATACTGTGAATATTCTGGACACCAACATGATGTCCAGAATTATGGCAGAAATGCACGGTGGGGATCTGACCATGGCAGAAATAGCCAGTAGAATGGAAACTGAAAAAGGTTCATCTCCCATTGATCAGGAATGGCTGAGTGAGACCACGCAACTGCTTACCGGACTAAAACACCTGCATTGGAAATATACCAAAGGAACCACCGGAAAAGGGCGCTCAACGATGGGGATGTCGAATGCAACAGGCTGTACTTCTGTTTGGGGCAGTACTTATCCCTATAACCCCTATCCATTCCCTTGGGCAAACCACCTCTTTCAGGACAGCACCTCCATGGCAATGGGGATATTTGAAGGCCACATGTCCAAAATGGCCGATGGCTTCAAACTTATCCGAAAAGCTGAATTGGAGATAAATGGCAATTATAATGCCCGTGAGCAGAAAGAGTTCTTTACCTATTTCAACTGGGGACAGTTTACCGATGAAGAATGGAAATTGTGCCCACCTGTAGTTGCCTTGGGCGGGGACGGTGCCATGTACGATATTGGTTTTCAAAACCTGTCAAGAATGATGGCTTCAGGCAAGCCTATCAAAGTAGTGGTGGTAGATACCCAAGTATATTCCAATACCGGAGGACAGGCATGTACCTCTGGGTTTATCGGACAGGTTTCTGATATGGCCCAGTTTGGCAAAGTATGGAAAGGAAAACCTGAACCCAGAAAAGAAATTGGATTGATAGCAATGGCGCATAGAAATACCTATGTACTTCAAGGCACCTTGGCCAATACAAGTCAGATGATTGAAGGCTTCATAGATGGTCTGATGACCAAACGTCCTGCTTTGTTCAACCTGTATACCACGTGCCAACCCGAACATGGTGTAGCAGATGATATGGGTGCGCATCAGGCAAAATTGGCGGTTGAATCCAGGGCTTATCCGCTATTCCGGTACAACCCTGACAAAGGAGTCACTCCTGAGGAAGCCTTTGACTTGGAAGGTAATCCGGCCATGCATCAAAACTGGCCGACCTACCAACTCAAATACATTGAAAACAACCGTGAAAAAACCATGGAGGTTGCCATGACATTTGCGGATTTTGCCCTGACAGAAGCACGCTTTAGAAAGCATTTCCGAAATGCTCCCCGTGATACATGGAACGAAAACATGGTGGTGTTGGAAGAGTTTTTGGAAATGGAAAAAAGCGAAAGAGATGGCAAATTCCCATTCATCTGGGCGGTTGACAGAAAGCAGCATCTTACAAGGGTTTTAGTATCCAAGACGATGGTGGAATCCTGTGAAGAGCGACGAGATTTCTGGATCATGCTCAAAGCCATTGCCGGAGTAAAACCTGAAAAAACAATGCCTGTTGAGGATCTGGAAAGTAAAGTGAGGGCAGAAGTAATAGGAAGAATAGCAAAGGGTCTGATGAAAATGGCAGGTGATGATGGTGCGGGAATTATGGATTTGGCCGTTGAAGGGGAAAAACCTGAAGCGGCCAAACCATCCGATGCCGGATCCAATGGCCAATATATGTCACCATGGTTAGAAACAGAGTTCTGTACCTCATGCGATGAATGCATCAAGTTGAATCCCAATATTTTCCAATATAACAACGATAAAAAAGCTTTTATCAAAGACCCCAATGCGGGACCGTATCAGGATTTGGTAAAAGCAGCCGAAAAATGTACAGCCGGTGTTATTCATCCCGGATTGCCGGCTGATAAAAGTGCAGCTGATATCGATAAATGGATCAAAAGAGGCGAAAAATTCAATTAATACCGTGCTGACCTCACTGAAAAATAGTTTTAAACACGGTGTCCATCCGCCCGAAAACAAGGAGGAGACAAATGGACTGCCCATCAGGCAGTTTCCATTTGCCCCTTTGATTATTCTGCCAATGCAGCAGCATATCGGCAATCCTTCCCAAATAATTGTCAAGGAAGGGCAGGAGGTATCAAGGGGACAATTGCTGGCAAAAGCCAATGGGTATATGTCTGTTCCCATGCATTCCCCGGTGTCGGGCAACATCAGGAAAATTGCGGATGTTCTACTTATTTCCGGTCAAACTTCACCGGGCATTTACCTGGAACCATTTCCTTATTCAGGTCAGGAAGTAGTGGTAGGCAAACCAATATCCCTTGACGCAAGTCCCGAGGAAATCCTGAAAGGTATTCAGGATGCCGGGATTGTCGGCTTGGGAGGCGCTGCTTTTCCTACCCATGTCAAACTCAAAATTCCGGAGGGAAAAACCTGCGACCACCTTATCATCAATGGAATTGAATGTGAACCCTACCTGACCACAGATCATCGGGTCATGTTGGAGCAAGCGGATGATATTTTCACAGGAATCAGGTATTTATTGAGAGTCACCGACGCCAAGGAGGTTATCATAGGCATAGAAGCCAATAAACAAGATGCAGCAGATCATCTTACATCCAAGGTCCCTACGGATTTACCGGTTAAAGTACAGGTAGTTCCGGTGAAATATCCACAAGGGGCAGAGAAAATGCTGATCACGGCTTTGTTGGGCAAAGAAGTCCCTTCGGGAGGATTGCCCATAGAAGTCAATGCCGTGGTGGTGAATGTTGCCACCACGGCGGAAATTGGTAGACTATTGCCCCATGGCCAAGGCATACAGGAACGAGTGATTACCATCACCGGACCCGGTGTCAAGAAAAAAGGAAATTACCTGATCCCCATCGGAACGCCATTGCGCTATGTGTTGGAACAAGTTGGCGCTGTTGATAACATCAGCGAAGTATATATGGGAGGTCCAATGATGGGCGTATCCGCATCAAGTCTGGATATTTCGATTGTAAAAGGAACTTCAGGTATCGTTGTCTTTGGAGATAATGAGGTGAGGAAAGTGGGTAAAATCTACCCTTGCATCAAATGCAGTGCCTGCGTAGATGCTTGTCCTATTTTCCTGAATCCTTCCAAGCTTGGAATTCTGGCGAAATTCGAGGCCTATGATACCATGGCAGATGAGTATAATTTGATGGATTGCTTCGAATGTGGCTCCTGTTCCTACGTCTGTCCCTCAAACATTCCTTTGGTGCAGTATTTTCGCCTTTCCAAAGCATTAGTTAGAAAAAAAAAATCAGCTAAACAGCAGAAATCAAATGCTTAGCAAGACCCTTCATATCAGCACCTCACCTCACATCAACAAAGGTGTGTCCACAGACATGATTATGAAAAATGTGGTCTATGCCTTGATACCAGTTGCTTTGTTTTCAGTATATGCATTTGGGATTAATGCATTTTTGGTCGTTAATACTTCAGTCATTGCGTGTGTTTTTACCGAACACTTGTTGTGCAGGTGGTCAAATCAGGAAAGTACTATTTCGGATTGGTCGGCTATCATTACCGGCCTTCTTTTGGGATTAACTTTGCCGCCGATTTTCCCGCTTTGGATGACTTTCCTTGGAGGTGTCATGGCCATAGCTTTGGGCAAATTTGTCTTTGGAGGCTTGGGCTATAATGCCTTTAATCCCGCCTTGGTGGGTAGGGCCATCTTACAGGCCGCATTTCCTGTGGCCATCACTACCTGGCATCCTTCCTTTTTGGAAGATCGCTTTGTCAGTATTTCCAACGCTGTCTTGGCATTTCCTTTTGCAAAACCTATAGTAGACGGAATCTCCGGTGCAACGCCCCTTTCAGCATTCAAATTTGACCATGTCGCCACGGACAGCACAGACCTTGCCTTGGGATTGATCAGTGGCTCTACTGGTGAAACCTGTTCTTGGCTGATAGCATTGGGGGGTGTGTATTTGATTTATAAGAAAATGATGAACTGGCGTATTCCGGTCACTATTCTAACATCGGTTTTCGTTTTAAGCGGAATCCTGTATCTATTTGATAACCAAATTTACCCTTCACCAATGTTTATGCTCTTCTCAGGAGGACTGATGCTTGGGGCTGTATTTATGGCAACCGATATGGTGGGTTCGCCCATCACACCTTTGGGAATAGTCATTTATGGGATATTTATTGGAGTTCTTGTGGTAGTCATCCGAATATGGGGAGGTCTTCCGGAAGGCGTGATGTATGCCATTTTGTTGGGAAATGCCCTTACTCCTCAGATTGATAGTATCATCAGGCCAAAAGTATATGGGACTAAAAAAGCAATGTTATGAACCAATATGAAAATATAAAAAAAGGGACAACAGGAAGCAGCAAAAAAATGCTGATTGCCATGGTAGGTATAGGTGTTTTCTGTGCCTTATTGATTGTTTTGACTTATGAGGGTACCAAAGAAAGAATTGGAACCCTCAAAGATGAAGCGTTGGAAAAGGCAGTTTTCAACGTTTTGCCCGGAATCACAAAGACGAGAATTTATGAAATGACGTCAGAGGGGACTTTTATTCCATCGGATGGATTGGACCGAAGCAAGACGGTGGTCTATGCAGGTTTTGATCATAGCGATACTTTCAAAGGAGTCGCCATTGAAGCAAGTGGGCAGGGTTATGCCGATGTCATCCGCATATTGTATGGCTATGACCCATTTTCACAGACAGTAGTGGGCTTTTATGTGCTGGAAAGTAAAGAGACTCCGGGGTTGGGTGATAGGATTGGAAAGGATGCAAACTTCCAGTCCAATTTCAAAGCACTATCTGTCAAACTCACTCCAGATTTAACCCAAATTGAAAATAAGGTAATTCCGGTCAAGGAGGGTGGTAAGAGCCAACCTTGGGAAGTGGAAGGCATCACCGGTGCCACCATTTCTTCCCGTACTGTCGGTAATATATTGGGTGAAAGTACCGCCATCATGGTTCCCTTGATTTACCATCAAAGGGATAGTTTTAATGTCAATTCAGACTAGAGATGAGCGCAGGGATAACAAAAAATCCGCAAATCAAAGCTGTGCCGAGCTCCACCGATGAATTTATCAAAGGGCTTTGGCGTGATAATCCTGTGTTTGTGCAGGTCTTGGGCATGTGTCCAGTTTTGGCAGTTTCCAACACAGCGCAAAATGCACTTGCCATGGGATTGGCCACCGCCTTTGTTCTGCTGATGTCGAATATACTGGTAGCTTCTTTGCGAAATTTCATTCCTAAACAGGTACGGATTGCTTCCTACATTTTGATCATCGCCACTTTCGTGACCATTGTAGATTATGCTATTCAGGCCATCAGTGTAGATTTGCACAAAAACCTGGGTGCCTTTATTTCCCTGATTGTTGTCAACTGTCTAATCTTGAGCAGGGCGGAAGCTTTTGCCTCAAAAAACACCATCGGGAAGTCCATCATGGATGCCTTGGGTATGGGGGTAGGGTTTGTCTTTGCGCTGTTTTGCTTGGGTGCAGTCCGTGAAATTCTCGGTAACGGGACCTTCTTTGACATATCCCTATTTCCAGATTCATTCCAGGAATGGATCATCATGATATTGCCCGCCGGAGGGTTTTTCACTTTGGCACTTTGGCTTGTACTGTTCAACATCTATAAAATTAAACAAGCATGAACACGGAATCCTATTGGAGCATATTTATCAATGCCAGTTTGGTCAACAACTTCGTTTTGGCCTATTTCCTGGGTATTTGTCCTTTTATGGGTGTTTCCGGAAAAATGGAAACTGCCAGCAAAATGGGAGGGGCCGTCACCTTTGTAATGCTTATAAGTTCAGTATGCGCTTATGGCATTCATGCCTTGTTGGTCGCCATCAATGCCCCTTTTCTCCAATTGATCAGCTATATCGTAGTGATTGCTTCCACGGTACAATTGGTTGAGATGTTTATCAAGAAAATGAGTCCGGCCTTGTTCAGGGCCTTGGGGATTTTCCTTCCACTGATTACCACCAACTGTGCCATATTGGGTTTGGCGTTGTTCCAAACCAACAAGGGATATGATCTTTCCCAAAGTCTGGTGTATGCCCTTGGAGCTGGTGCAGGTTTTACGCTTGCCCTTCTCTTGATGGCTGGCATCAGGGAGCAGTTGGAATTTGCGGAGGTACCCAATGTGGTGAAAGGAACCGCCATTACATTGCTGGTAGCTGGGATACTGTCGTTGACATTTATGGGATTTTCTGGATTAGGTTAATAAAAAAAAACTGACAGGTTTAAAGAACAGAAAGCATTAAGAAAATCAATGAAATGTAAAAACCTGTCAGGTTTCTACCTTCAAGAATTAAGTTGACAAAGTAAGATTAATAATACATTGACATGGAAACACTACTGACATATGCAATTGGAATCGGGGCGATAGTCGTCATGATGCTCGCTTGGGTTTGGGTACAGTCCCGGTGGAGGGATACATTTTCGGAAAACATCTCCGATGAGGATGTTCTGGCCGAAAGAAGAAGCTGCGGAAACTGTGGTTGTGTGAAAGTGTGTAAGAAGGAGTTCAAAGTCGATAGTTGATGGTCGACAGTTGGCAGTTTTCAAAAAAAGTAAACAATAGTGGGCAAATGAAACGAACAGGAAGTCAATTTATCACTGCCAGAAAGGAAATAGAAAAAAGAAATGCATTCAGGCACCTCCGGTCTTCGGTCTTCCGAGGCTGTGTGAAAAGACTAATTATAAAAACTTTCAACGTACAATAATTTGTTTCAATAAATTATTTCAGTTATGATGAAATAAAATATCAATAAATCATTAAAATCCTCTGCGTAATTCTGCGAGATCAGCGGGAGATTTTGTTTTTACACAGTCTCTTCCGTCTTCTGTCTTCCCACCAGAATAACTTAAAATAAAAATCTAAACATCTAAATAGCATAACAATGTCCCATCTGTCAGACCTCAATACAAAGCAACAATACAAGGCCAAGGTGAAAAAATCAGAGCGCCTTACCCCTGCCAACACTGAAGAAATACGTGAGATTGTACTTGAAGTCGGTAGTCCGGAATTCAAGGTTAAGGTGGACCAAAGTTTTGGTGTCCTGGTGCGGCATGAAAGTGACTTTGGCAACGCATTTCACCATCGTTTGTACAGCGTGGCGGACCTTCCCGAGACAAAAAACGGCAATGCCAATATAACCATGTTGGTCAAACGCTGTTCCTATGTGGATGATTTCAGTGGGGAACTGTACCATGGCGTGAGTTCAAATTACCTCTGCGACCGCCAAATCGGAGATGAAATTACCATCACGGGACCTTTTGAACTGCCATTTAAAGTTCCTGTCGATAAAAATTCCAACCTGATCTTGATAGGAATGGGAACAGGCATCGCACCTTTCCGTGCTTTTGTCAAGCACATCTATAGCGAAGTAGGAGACTGGAAGGGAAAGATCAGGTTGTTTTATGGGGCAAAAAGCGGGTTGGAACTGCTGTACCTCAATGACAAAGACGGAGACCTGACCAATTATTACGATGAAGCTACTTTCGAGGCTTTCCATGCTCTGAGTCCCCGGCCACATTGGGAGGATCCGATTTCATTGGATGCTGCCATTGAGGATAGGGCGGAGGAAATCCTGGAGCTGCTGAACTATTCCAACACCTACATCTACATCGCAGGATATGAAAAAGTAAAGGAGAACCTCAACAAGGCATTTATCAACATCATGGGCTCCAAGGAAAAATGGGACAACCGAAAAGCCGAACTGATAGCCGGGAAAAAATGGGCGGAGGTGATTTATTAGGGGAATGTATTTCCTTTTAAAGAATAATTTCAATCCCACTAAAAAAAGTCAGTACCAAGTTTGAATGGGTTCCTTAACCAATACGCCCAACCACATCCAGTCAGGGAGCGCCAGTATCAATTAATATCCAATATCCATCAGTATCCAATATCTATGAATATCGGATTACACTTTGAATTAAAAATTAAAAATGAAATGAAATAAAGTATCCCATGACCATTCTAACCGCAATACTAGCACTCGGCGGACTGACGCTTCTCTTGGCATTGATGCTGATCATTGCCAATAAGAAACTCTATGTCTATGAAGATCCGAGGATTGATGTGGTGGAGGGGATGCTTCCCCATGCCAACTGCGGTGCTTGTGGCTATCCCGGTTGCAGGCCTTTTGCGGAAGCTTTGGTCAAAGGAGAAATGTTGCCAGGAAAATGTACCGTAAGCAGCGAAGAGGGTAGAAATGAAATTGCGACTTACTTGGGCGTGGATGCAGGTTCGGAAGAAAAACGGGTGGCGCGGCTTGCCTGTGCCGGCGGTATCAACGTAGCCATTAACCGCGCCAACTACGAAGGAATGAGCAGTTGTCGCGGGGCAGCTTTGATTTCAGGTGGGGGCAAGGGTTGTTCTTGGGGTTGTTTGGGGCATGGAGACTGTGAGGAGGTATGTGATTTTGATGCTATCAGCATGAATGCCTTTGGTATTCCCGTAGTGGATGAGGCAAAATGCACCGCCTGCGGGGATTGTGTGGAGGTTTGCCCCAAAGATCTTTTTTCTATTCATCCTGTAAGCCACAGATTATGGGTGGCCTGTAAAAGTTTGGAAGCAGGGGATGGGGTTTTGGAAGATTGTGAGGTAGGTTGCACCGCCTGTGGCAAATGTGCCATGGATGCCCCCAATCTGATCACCATGATCCATAATCTGCCCGTTATCAATTATTCCAAAAACCACCAAACCCAGGTCCCTATCCAAAGATGCCCCACAGGTGCGATCGTGTGGATAGATGAAAAAGGAGGCGTTATCAAAGGTGCGGAAGCTAAAAAAATTATAAGGAAAGGGAAGTTGAAAATTGGGGAGAGTTGAGTTTTTAGCTTTTTCAACTTTACCCATTTGGTTTATTTTTTACCTGGAAATAGTTTGATTATGGGTTAAATGGCCTTAAGTACCAATGCATATTCATAAGAAATAAACTGCTTTCCATGAATATTTTCCAACCACCCTTTTTCGAGATGGCTAATTTCAACTATCCCATTTGTTGAAATGTCTTTAAATTGAGATGTGATATTTTCAAGTGTGACAAGTTCTTCTTTTGTAAAAACTTCTGAATTGAATGGTCTATCTTCTCTACCAATTAATTTTTCTACTCTAATTCCATCTGCCTTATCCTCATAAAATATATCTATTACATCATTTTCAGATAAATTTTCAAAGATAGTTTCAAACATATTGGGAACAGGGCCAAAATTTATTGCTTTGTATTTAACTCCGCTTATAGAATTTCCAAAATATTTGAAGTAAGAAAAATCTGCATAAAATAGCAGCTTGTTCATCTTTGTTTTAAAGCATGGTATTTTTTGGGCAAAGAAAACAATCATTTCGACAAATTTTTCGAGGTTTGGCTTACTATAGCCTGTCAAAATATTGGCCTCATCATCACCCATTAAATAATCCTCGAGATTGATTAGTTTTTGTTTGTCTAAAGATATTAACCGATCAATTCTTTTTAGAAGATCAATTTTTGTGTTGTTAGATTTCGGGTTCCAATCCTCAACCAGGCTCTTAAGTTTAAAAGGGTCCCTAGCAAGTTTAATCAAATTGGCATTTGCCAAGGAAGGAAGTTCGCCCTTCTCATATAGCCCGTATGTATTTTGACCAAAACCCAGAATTTCTCCCATCCTAATTGCGGAGAGACCATATTTTTCTCTTATTTCAATGATCTCTTCTCGTTGAGGAATATGATTTTTTGCCCGGTAGGCATGCTCTACCATCAACAGATTGTATTCATCCAATTCTGTTGTCGTAAATTTCTCTCCTGTATCCTCGCACAAGTAAAATTGGAATCTTGTTTTAATTTCTTCCTTCCGAAAAGTGACAGTTCGTACCTCATGCTTTAAAGGCATTTCTTTTCCAGTGAATGGACTTTTCATAAAATGGTTATTTGAAAGGGTATTTTAATTTTCGCTCGGCAACATGAAAGGATATACAAAGGACTTTTGAACCTAGTATTCCTTTTGTAATCTTAATATAGATTTCTTGCCCTTTTACAATTTTCCCAAAGGCCCACATTTCTTTGGTACCGTGAATTTCCTCCGGTTTAGGACCTTCTGAGTAATCTTCAACTATTAATGCTTCCAAGATTTGCTCTCGATCCATCGGACGGATATCAAGTTGGGTGAGTGTTTCAAAGTTTTTTCCTCTATCATCAAGGAATAACACGCCCCAAACCTTCATTTTTTCCTTAAATTCTTTTAAGAATTGGCCGACTTTTCCTTCAGATGTATTTTGCAAAGTTACCACGATAAAGTGTTAAAAAACAAATTTATTGAAAAAAATTAACCTTTAAAGGTTAATTTTGAATTCATTTTTATTTAATCGAAAACAAAGCTTAGAATTGAATTTGAGATGAAACCTGAAATTTACCTCCCAAAAGCCGTAAAAATGCTTAGCCGATTAGATTTGACTAGAAATTATGAAGAAGTCATTCGATCAGTCTTTGATCATGTGAAAAATGTAGGGACAATGGTGGTCACCTATAATGCTGGAAAAGGAATCCTGCGGGGCTGAGACTTTGCTGGTTTTTTACCTTTTGGGCAATTAAAATCCAATACTTTTAAAATCAATTAAATCTAATTCCTCAATTTGAATCGCCATTGCTTCTATAGATACTTTGAATTGGTTGGCAAGAGACTCAAATGATTTACCTGAATAAATGGGGGTAGAGGCGATAAAACGGGAAAGATGCCTTTTTTCTTTGTACTTCTTTTTAAATCACTGAGACTGATTCCTAAGTGAAATGCCACATCCTCATTTATCTTGAGTTTTTCGGTATGAAACCTAGCTAAAAACTGCGCCTTCATTTCTTTTCGGGGCATAAGGAAAAAAGCAGCGAATTTATCTGCCTGAACTTCTATGGAATCTCTTCGTGGGTTATCAATCCGCGAATCTAATTCTCTATCCCGATGGAGCAACCTTAAACTATTGTGATGAAGAATGGCATGGCCGAGCTCATGAGCCATTGTATATCGTTGAACCGGTGGAGAAAACTTAATTGCTACCCGTACTATTTTTTTGACATTGTCAATTGCTCCTGCAGTCTCTTTTGTACCATCAAAATCATTAAACACCCCAAGGCTTGGGACCTTTTTGATATCATAGCCCAAAAAGTTAAAAGCCAACTCAGCATTAGTAACGGAATCAAGGTCTTTGGATGTCGAGTCATTAAAAAGCTGCAACTGGAATGCCCGAACCGTTTTTTCAATTTCACTAACATTTACCTTGGATAAGACATTACCAATTTTAAACTGAGAATGTTTCGCCTTTTCTATTTGTCTTTGAAGGACCTTTATTTTGATTTGGGCTTCAGAGTAGGTTTTAAAATAGTCTGATCGAATCTTGTCAATCTCCAACTCAAGGTCATCAAATTCTTCGTGTCCGATAAGCTGCCTAAGGTTTAATTCGGCAATATGCAGGCTACCAATTATTACTGAAAGGGAGTTTTGGATTGCCAATGCTGAGTCTCCTCTCGCACCCTTAAAACCATTCAAAAAAACATAAAGCCCCTCTCTAGCAATTTCATGAGATAGCTTTGCGATCTCAATTACAATTTTTGTAGCTGAAAGATGATCTTGGTCTAACTTGGATTTTACCTTAAGAAACTTGTTAGGAATTCCTTCCTCAATTTCAGATTTCAGATGGTCACGAAGTTTCCGAGTCGTTATTACCTCGTCATAGACAATATAATCATCATGAAAAAGCTGGTTTAGTTGGGGTATATACACATTTTCAATTTTCTCCTTTAAAACCTGCATTTGAGGCCATTCATGACCATACTTTTCTTTTTTATTCGGTTTCAATGTGATTTTTATGACTGTTAAGAGCAGTTGCGCATTAACCATCACTTGCAAAGCGGCCGAACTTCCAGAACCTGGAATGTGCTTTCCAGCTCCAATTTTTTCCAACAATTCGTCTACTGATATTTTTGAAAAGTCTATTTCCATCCTTGTAACTAGATAAATCGGTTTAAACTTCCCTAAAAATACAACTAAAAAAAAATTCTAAGTGATTGGGAATCCAAATCTGAAAATATTTTTACATTTTAAGTCTGCCCATCACATATTTCATATCTCCCTCAACCCTAACTCCCTCAAGAATGTATTATGCTTCTCCCTTGCCTCCTTTGCTCTTCGGTTGATATCTGCAAAACGGAAAGACATATGCGAATGATGAAGAATGGATAGAGGATTTGAAGAACGTTTTTTATGTAATCAGTTTAAAAGACGAATCAGAAACCTATGTTGAAATACCACTAGCTGAATTAATAGGCAAGAATCTAGAATTTCAATTAGAACAAGTATGTGTTAGTGTTCTAAAATCATTTGGTTTAGAAGATAAGTCTCGCTTCCCAAATTTTAAGGCATTGTATATTTTCTTGACAGAAAGGTTTAGATTCCAAGAAGATGAACTCGAAGAATTATCACCTTTTCATGAACAGCAATAATGAGACACCAGCCCTTTTAAAGGTATAATATCCGTACACCAGCCTGAACCAACTCTCCCCCTTATATCCTTTTTTTAACTTTTGTATAAATTAGCAAGTATTGTTGATCAATAAATAAAGTCAGATTTATCTGAAATCGCCATCTTCGGCTAGCTGTATTACAATGCAAAGCACACTAAAAAAAATGACAACCCTGAATAATCAGGACTGTCATTATTTATATAGAATTAATTTAAAGATCCGGATCAGTGAGTAAATCAGCACCAAAAAAGTGCTGTGCCTGCCTCCTTACATCCTCCCTGATCAACCTGTAACATGTTGAAATTGGAATAAGGAGGCACTCACTATCTATTTTTCTTTCCGCGAAGCAACAAAACCATTCCTGCTGTGATGGCTGTATAAATTGCCAACTTTTTGATCAAACCCTTTTTATCGTATTTCCACTGAGCAGGCCAGCCTTTTTCCACAATAATATTGGGGAATTTTCCATGTTTGATATCATCAATTACGCCTTCAATGGCATTTACCCTGTCAGCCACGATAAGCGGGATCCAATGACTAAACTCACCTTCTCCATACTCAAAAGCAAAGCGTCTTAATTTTCCGCTTAGGCCGGACGGCTCTGGTCCCAAACCATACACAGCACTTACATTAGGCCGTTCGTTGGAATGCAAAACTTCCTGAATAATTGGTTGTTGCTTTTGGGCTTTTCTTTCATATTTCAATGGCCCTTCTTTTCGTTTTTGTATCGGATAAGTTGGATCGTTTTTGGGATCTGCATCAATTCCCCAACCTTTAATGTGCGAATTATCTTTTGTTTCAGAATTCATAGTTTTTTTCTTTAAATGCTAACAGTTGGTGGAATCAATACAGGCTTGATCATATAATCCAGTTTATCGGAAAACATCCTATAGGCATCAGCTGCTTCCTCCAATGGTATTCTGTGCGTAATTAACTCCTTCGGATTGATGATACCATCCTGCACATGTTTGATCAGTCTGGGTAGCAGTCTTTTTACGGAAGCCTGTCCCGCTCGAATTGTGATTCCTTTGTTCACCACATTTCCAAAAGGTACCAGATTCCCGGTAGGGCCATATACGCCCACTACAGAAACGATTCCTCCTTTTCTTACCGAATTGATGGCCCACTGTAATGCAGTGGCCGATCCTGCCTGTAGCAATAATTTCCTGCCTGTGATGGTTTGCAAAGCATCGCCAGCTGCTTCTGCACCCACAGCATCTATACATACATCGGCGCCTACCCAATCAGTAATTTGTTTGATAAACCTTACCGGATCCTCAATAGAAAGAAAATTATAGACTTCGCAGTTCGCATATTTCTTTACAAAATCAAGGCGATATTCTTCCTTATCGATCACAATCACTCGCCCTGCCCCAAATAACCAAGCACATTTGGCCGCCATAATCCCAACTGGACCTGCACCAAACACCACAACCGTATCGCCTTTTTGTATCCCCCCCATTTCGGCAGCTTGGTAGCCCGTGGGTAGAATGTCTGTGAGCAAAACGGCATCATCAAGATCCATGTTTTCAGGTATGACCATGGGACCAACATTGGCATAAGGCACCCTTACATATTCTGCTTGACCGCCTTGATGACCCCCTGCAAGATGTGAATAACCAAAAATTCCGCTCAATGCAGTAGACTGGGCGTTCGATTCATGACAGGAAGAATATAATTCCTGCTCGCAAAAAAGGCACTCGCCACAAGCAATGTTGAAAGGTACGATCACATGATCTCCCACGCTAACATTTGTAACATCACTGCCGATTTCTGCTACAATACCGACGAATTCATGGCCAAATACACTACCTATCCTTGTGTCGGGCACATTTCCATTGTATAAATGAAGATCAGAGCCGCAAATGCATGTTCTGGTTACTTTGATGATGGCGTCTTGTGGATGCTGAATTTCTGGTATTGGGGCATCTTTGTCCACACGGATTCTTCGTTTACCTCTATAATTTGTTGCGAGCATTATGGTTTATTTAAAAATTGAAAGATAAATTTTGTACAGTTGCCAAAAGACTTTGGCGAACGTTAAAGATCCAAACTATGTGTTTTGTCTTATTGAAAAAATTCAAATTCAATGCCAATAATCCGTGGTTCTCGCCTTAGTTCCCGCATCTTAGTATTTTCACGGGATTGGCTTTCAAAAGGCAATTTTTAATGTCAATTACCCGGAAAATAAAGTTTTGTACCACAAAAAATTTCCGCATACTTATGGGCCAAACCCCACATTGTGTAACTAAAGCAACCCAATGGGGGAAGGTAAAAATCTCCCTTGAAATATGATAATGAAGTTATAACATCACTTTGGATATAGCCTGATTACCGCAGGCATGCTGGCGGAACCGAGTAAATATTAAAATCAGTATTTTTAATAATTTAGGAGTAAATTTGAAGGGTATGGCTCTAAATACCCTTTCTCCAAACTGAATCACCAAAGTAACCATTTATAGGAATGAAGAAAATATTGAAAATAGTACTATGGACCTTAGCCATACTTCTTATGGTAATAGGGAGCTTGGTATATTATTTAAGTAAGCAGATTGGCAGTATGGATTCCTTGGAAGAACGTAAGGCAAGATTCTCCGAGCTGGCATATTATAATGCCGAAACCGATCAGTTTCTAAGTCTGGAGGAATTGGTCCATTATCCGGAGCAAACCACAGGAGGCGATGCAGGTCCTGCTCGGTTTTTTAAAACTTCACCAAATGCACCGAAGTTTCCACTACCCAAACAGCTAATTACCAAAAGCGATTTTCCAGAAACTCCTTCAGATTTTGCTGCCTGGTGGATTGGTCATTCTTCCTTTATTTTGGAGCTTGATGGAAAGCGTATCTTATTCGATCCGGTTTTTGAGAATGGAGGTCCCCTCCCGTTTATTTTAAGAAGGTTTGGTGCGTCTCCCATAAAAAGAGAGGAACTGCCTGAGATTGATTTAGTGGTCATTACCCATGATCATTATGATCATTTGGAGACTGCTACCATTAAATTTCTGGCATCTAAAAACACAGAATTTATTGTACCATTGGGTGTGGGCGCCCGGTTGGAAGGCTGGGGTATTAAGAAAAACAACATCAGCGAGTTGGGTTGGCATGATGCCAAGACTGTTGGATCTTTGCAAATAACCGCTCTTCCAGGAATACACTACACAAGCAGAAGTTATAATGATAGAAATAAAACCCTTTGGGCCTCTTTTGTAATTAAAGGTGCTGACAAAAATCTATTTATAAGTGGCGATACCGGATATGGCACCCATCTGAAAGAGATAGGAGAAAAATATGGTCCCTTCGACCTGGCTTTTGTGGAGATAGATGGCTGGAACAAAGGGTGGCCTTTGACCCACCTCTTTCCCGATCAGGCAGTTCAGTTATGTCAGGATATAGATACACAGCTCATGTTTCCCATACATTGGGGAGTCTTTGATTTGGCATTACACCCTTGGGATGAATCTATCAAAATGGTGGCTGATCTGGCAGCAGAAAATAACATCGAACTGGTGACACCCATTATGGGCGAAAAAGTTATACCCGGTCTTAGCCCAACCAGTAATTGGTGGGAAATTCCAAACAAGGACAGATAACTTGTCGCATGCCCCTGTTATATACTTAGTTTAGGTCAATATTTTCACCTTCCCCTTCAACCCATCTGCCTATTTGGCGTATAAGGGTCACCTGCCATCATGTTTCAAAATTTGATCTTTCTCTAGATTTTTTTACCGGTGCCGCTCAGGTGTTTTGTTAATAGCAATTGAAATCAATCCCACCCATTTTTTTACACCTCCAAGACCACTTTGAGGTCTAATGCATATTCGTAAGATATAAAATTCTTATTCTTCTCATTTTCAATCCAAGCCGGTTCTTGATGGCTTATTTCAATAATTTCCTAAATTTAACCTATGAAAACGTTGCTACTGATTTGCGTGTTAGGAATGCTTACCTGCGTTGCCTTTTCACAGGAGAAAAATGACCTCCAGGTGTTGTTGATTACAGGGGGGCATGACTTTGACAGAACCGCTTTTTTCCAATTGCTGCATGAGCTGCAGGGTATGACCTTTACCGAAGTAAAACACCCGCAGGCCAATGATTACTTCGTCGGGAATAAAACGGATGCTTTTGATGTAATCCTATTTTATGACATGGTTCAGGATATCAGTTCAGCTCAAATGGAGGGCTTTGAAAAATTGGTGGAAAAGGGCATTGGTCTTGTTTTTTTACATCATTCCATTGTTTCCTACCAGGGTTGGGACTACTACAAAAATACCGTTGGGGGTAGGTATCATGAAGGGGGTCCCATGGCGTCGAATTATAAGCATGAGGTTGATTTTAACGCAAAACTGATTTCCCCGTCACACCCCGTCCTTCAGGGATTGGAGGATTTTAAGGTGTTTGACGAAATCTATGGAAACGTGGAAATTGGTGAAAACGTGAATCCACTGATAAAAACTGACCATCCCGACAGCATGCCCTATCTCGCCTGGTCACAGGAATTAAACCCCCATACCAGAAGTGTATACATTCAGCCGGGACATGGGCCGGAGGTTTTTTCGCTGACCCCATTTCAACAGCTTTTAAAACAAGCACTGATTTGGACCGCCTTTAGGTAAAGGTCAAAGACATAAAAATTACCAGCATCAAATGATGAATAGATCTGTTTTCTGAAATGAATCCTGGTTTTCAAATCAACGGTTTTTAATCAAAATCCCGCTCTCTCAATCCAAAACAGCACAAGTACAATTAGCGTTATCGCAGGCACCACCACTACCCAGTCATTCACTTTTAGCAGGCCTGGTAGTGTGATATCGCCGAAATAGCCTTTTTTCAAGATGCCGTCCTTTAGCTTAGGGTACATGATGGCAAATATCCACGTGCCTATAACAATACCTGCCAATCCACCTGTAATGGCATCCAAATATCCGTTGCCAACGGCACCTGCAATGGTACCAGGGCAATATCCAAGCACCGCAAAGCCAACTCCAAAAATCAATCCGCCAATTACATTCATTCCCACCGATCCGCTCTTCAGTGAAAGCTTAACCCAGCCCATTGATTTCATAAAATAAATCCCAATCATCCCGGTAGCTACAGCCGAAAGCATGATTTTCAGTACGGTAAAATCGATCAGCAACAACTGACCTACGATTACATCGTATTTGGTTGCACCGCCTTTGTGGAGCAGAAATCCGAAAACTATACCGAAAGCCAAACCAACATATAGGGGTCTTTTATCTTCTTTTTCCTCGGTATCGCTTGTTTTTGCTGAAACTTTTTTTTCTGATTCTTTCATAACCTGTTCTGTTTTAAGCAATGACAAAATAAATAATATGGGCAGCTATGATTCCTCCAATAAAAAAGCAGACGGCTGAAATCCAACTGGATACGGCTAGTTGCAAAGTGCCGCTGATACCATGTCCGCTCGTGCAACCGCCGGCAAAGCGTGCGCCAAATCCCAGAATGATGCCTCCGATGACTGCGACAAGCACTCGTAAAATCGCACTGTCACCAAAAGCTGATGACCACAGTGATGGTACCCATACCCCTACTTGGAAATCTCCGGATAGTATGGCAGAAATAAATGACCCGATTACAACTCCAATTACCAGCATCCACTGCCAATCTATCTGGAGTTTGATCTTCTCGTAATAGGACCTTTGGTTGGCTTTTTCTCCCCTCACCATTTCCTCTATCATACCCCCAGCACGGGCAAAGGTGGTAGAAGTGGCAATGGGTTTGCCTGATATCAAAAAACTCAACCAACTTAATATCCCGATCCCTATTCCAACTGCATAGGGTGACCAGTAAGTGTCTGTAAAAACTGAAGCAATTGTTTCCATAATCGATTGTTTTAAGGGTTAAATTATTTCTCCTTTTGAGTTTATTAGATGATAAAGAAATAAAATATTGAAACTGTGATAGCCAGAAAAAGGATTGTCATTCCACTCCCTGCTTTCATATAATCGGCATTGCGATAACCTCCCGAAGACATCAGAAAGGCATTAACTTGGTGGGTAGGTAGGATAAATGAATTTGCCGCACAGACAGCCGCCATTAGAACAAGTGGTCTAGGATCAATATCTGCAATACCCGCCATGCCCATAACCAGTGGAGCCAATACCACAATTGCCCCCACATTGGACATAAAGAGTGAAAAAGCGGTAGACAACACCCCAACCATCAGCACGAAGTAAATAGGATGCAAATCAATGACAACATCCATAATAGATTCGGCAAGGAACATGGCTGTTCCCGTCTTTTGCATGGCCACACCCAATGGAATTAATCCAGCCAGCAGAAAGACCACTTTCCATTCTATGGAATCATAGGCCTCTGCCATATTCAATACGCGGGTAAGAACCATGCATAGGGCACCGGTTAAAAACGCCATTGAAATGGGAAAGCCAACCATTGCCAGGGTAATGGCCAATACAAAGCAGCCTATCGCCGGCCAGGTTTTTGATTTGTCTTTTTTATCCGCTTCAAATGAGGTGAGAACAACAAAATCGGCACTTTTTTTCAAATTCTGTAATTCGATCCATCTTCCATAGACGATTAGGGTGTCGCCAGTAATGATTTCCACATCTGAAAAATTCCCTGCTACCCTTTCGCCTTTATGGAATAGTACAATTGGCTCCACAGCGTATCTTTTTCTTAAAGAAAATTCCCTGATACTTTTGCCGGCAAGTTCAGAACCAGGCGGAATAATAATCTCTGCAAAACCGCTACCATTGGCATCAAAATCATCAGAAAAGAGTTTTGAGCCAGAAACCTCCGTGAGGTGGAAATCTTTGGAAAACTGCTCTATGTTTTCGGTTGACCCTAAAAGTGCAAGGGTTTGGCCTTCTTCAAATTTGGATTCCCGCCAAGGTGCGTAAACTACATCCTTCTCCTTTCCGATTCCGATTAAGTTCACGTGGTATGTATTCCACAGGTGCGCCTCTTCTGGTGTTTTCCCGACTAATGAGCACTTTTCATTGATGGAAAGTAATTTTATATTATGCGGTAAATTAAGCTTTTCCACGAGCTCTTCTTGCTCCGATTTTTTATCTTCTCCAATTTCTTTTTGCGGTAAAACTTTATTTCCGAACAGTAGGAAGTAACCAATACCCGACAACAAAAGGACAATGCCAATAGGAGTGACGCTAAATAGGTTGTAGGCTTCAAGCCCTTCATTTTTTAACAGGTCATTTACAAGAATAAGCGGGCCTGAACCAACCATGGTAAGCGTTCCTCCTAAAATGGCAGCAAAACCAATGGGCATAATAAGCGAAGAAGCGGGAATTTTTGTCTTACGTGAGACCTGCAGGATTCCCGGTAAAAAGAGCGCCGCCGCACCAATGTTCTGAATTAAACCTGAAAGCACCCCCACGGAAATGGAGAGTAAGCCGATCAAATTCCGTTTGTGATTACCGGCTTTGCTGATAATAAATTTTGAAAACTCATCCATGATTCCCGTTCGGGAGATGCCACTTCCCAAAATCATCACACTAAGCATGGCTATCACGGCATTACTGGAAAAACCTGAAAACATCTCTTGAGAATCCAAAATACCCGTCCAGCCAAGTGCCAACATACAGGCAATCGCAACAATATCAATGCGTACCAGATCAAGTACCAGCATTATTACTGTCAGTCCAAGGATTACCAAGACGATGATTATTTCGGATTCCATTTCTTTGATTGAGAATTTATTCAGCGCTCACAGTGTCATTTTTGGGCGCGGTTAATCTTCATCACTCCATTCAGACCATCCTCCACTATAGTTTGATATGTTTTCAAAACCATTCGCAACAAGCAAGGAATAAGCAATTGCTGAACGTTTTCCACTATTACAATAGATAATAACCTCTCTGTTTTTGTCTATTTTTTCAAAATTTTCATCCAACGTTCCAATATATAGGTTAATGGCTCCGTCAATATGCCCTTCTTTATATTCTGATTTCCTTCTTATGTCAATTATCTGCACGTCCTCAGCCGACATTTTTTCTTCAACCGTAGCTTTATCCAAAATCTGGTAAGACTTTAAGTTTCCTTTCTCAAAATCCGCAAGTTGTTCGGGAGTAATATATCCATGAATATTGTCCATACCTATCCGCATCAATTTTCTGGTCAAGTCTTCTATTTCATTGGATGGTGCAATTAGCACAAAGTACTCTTCGTAATTCAAGAACCAACCCATCCAAGTTGAAAAGGATTTGTCGTTGGGGATATTTAAAGTCCCTTTCAAAAAACTATCGGCATATTGTTTCTTAGGCCGGGCATCAATCAATTTCAATTTATTCTTATTTGCCTTTTTGTATTCCTCTTGATTTAAGTTTTTGATTTCCGGTACTTCAGTGAGCAGTTTTCGATCTACCTTATTGAGCTTTTTCATCATGGAAAAATACCTTGGTGGCTCAGGTTGGTCTTCCAACAGTTCTTTAGTGAAAGCCGCTTTATCATCTAATAGTTGCAATGCCCAATTTCTGATTTTTTCATAGCCAATAGTGGACATATTTACAGCTCCAAGAGATTTACCACATGCAGAACCCGCACCATGCCCTGGCCACAATAAAATGTAGTCTTCCATTTTTTCAAAAACCTGCAAGGAATCAAATAGGTCGTGCGCTCCCTTTTCTTGGGTGTCCTTCATACCCGCGGCTTGCTCTAACAAGTCTGGCCTTCCCACATCGCCTACAAATACAAAATCCCCTGAAAACAACATGGTAGGTTTATCAGTAGCCGGATGATCGGTCAACAAAAAGCTCAAATGTTCGGGTGTATGGCCAGGCGTAAAAATCGCTTCAAGGGAAACTTTGCCCACCTTGATAATATCACCATGTTTCACTTTGTTGTGCGGGAACTCATATTTCCAGTCTTTGCCTCCTTCATCCGAAAGGTATAGCTCTCCTCCGGTAAGGGCTGCCAATTCCCGTGACCCACAAAGAAAATCTGCATGAATATGCGTTTCCAATATATGGGTAATCTTAAAATCATTTTCTTTGGCGATTTTCAGATAGGTGTCCACATCTCTTTTTGGATCAATCACTGCTGCTATTCCAGCTTTTTGGCAACCTATAACATAACTTGCCTGGGCCAAACTTTTGTCGTATACTAATTCGAAATACATGTTTTATTGGATTTAGTTTAAGAACTATAGATTTTTTAACTTACTCTGGTTGCTACAAAGAATTTTTAAAATATTTCGATTATGTCCATTACCTGTAAATAAGTCAAATGACAAATTGTGGTGAATTAAGCAAGCAATACCATCTTCAAATTTAGTTTGAAAAAACTGATTGAGTAATCTGCCCATAGGTTTCGATAGGTTCTATCTATTTTGATAGACTTTATTTACTGTGGTAGAATAAGGGGTCAAATTTAATTCTCTATATACCCCAAATCTCCAAATACAAATTCCACACCACCTTTAAAGTGAAAGCTGGTTCCCATATTTTCCCCAGTCTATATGCCTACAGACCGTTAATCTTTATCTTCCCGCCAGAACATTCCCCAAAATGGGGTTGCCTAAACACTCCAATTTTCCTACCGAGTTCCTCATCATAGTATGTCAAAACCCAAAGTTTGCGACCACGGTCCTATAAAACAGTATGGAGGACGTGAAATAATTTTCAAGGCTATCATCAAACTTATCTCCTATCCATCCAAAAATATACGCCGTTGAATTCCAAACAGGGATTTTGTGGATTATGCCATTTCTTTACATGCGAGTATTTTGAACTGTAGAAGTGAAAATGACAGGTTCTGGTAAGAAAGGCTGAGGCTAGACAGTAAAAAGAAAGTCAGTGAGTGAAGAGGAGGGAATGGTAGGTGGTGAGGTAGGCCCTGGTGTCGAATAAATTTCGTTATTATAAAATGGGGATTTAGGGTCCAGGTCTGTGCGTCACAGACCTGGAGCTTTGAACCAGACCTTGGTTTAAACTACTTCTTAAATAGCAACTCTCCTACATCGTAATCAGAAGGTCCCAAGCTTGTCAAATACAGATAAAGTGCCTCCAAGTCCTCATCGGACATTCTAGAGAAAGGTCCCCAGTGCATTTGTGAGATATTGATTAGTCTACCTTGACGGAATCTTGCCTTCCATTCTTCCACAGTTTTGAATTTAGCCAAGGCACTATTCGGATGTGGGGTAATGTTGGGAGTTCTCGACCAAATTTCAGGATCTCCGCCCACTGCCAGGGCAAATTCTGGCCAAGGTTCAAATTCCATTCCGCCGGCATATTCAGGGCCTATTGCTTCAAAGGTCATCTGATCCCTATTGGTATGACAGCCTACACAGTTGGCCACATACCGGGAAATGTATTCACCCCGCTCAATGGTAGGTGCCATAGGAGGTGCTTTGGGGTAGGGTTTGGGGTTTTCGATCGGCTGAAAGGAGGAAGCCAATACCCGTACTGCTTTACCCATAAACGTCCAATCGTTATCCGGTACTTCGTTTTTGACTGGTGCCAAACTTCTCAAATAGGATACCACTGCAATCAGGTCTTCATCAGCCATATCCCAAAATGGCATCAGCACGGATAAGGTTGCCGTTCCATCGGGCTTTACGGCATGGCGCATCATTCTAAAAATTTCAGCATCTGAATATCTTCCAATACCTGTGGTTGGGTCGGGAGTCAAATTTCTGGGATAGAGGACGCCTATAGGTCCCAATGGGAATTCTGCCCCACCTTTTAACGGGATATTTTCTCCGGCATCTGCCGCTATCATTTCCTCAACGCTGCCTACATGACAGTTGGAACAGTGCGCTGGACCGTGTACGAGGTATTTTCCCCTTTCGATTACTGTGGAGTCGGTACTTACCTGAAGTTCCGGGTAGGGGATATCATAGGTTTTATCCCAATTCAGTTGGACATAAACGACAAATCCTCCGATGACTACCATCAGGAGGATAAGGATTCCGAAAACGATTTTCTTTAACATAATGCTGGGTGGGTTTGTTTATTGACATGGTAGGTTGGGTTTAATGACCTAACTACGAGTAAGTTAACTAAACTTTAAACAAAAACAAATAAAAATATGTTTAGTCAAAATTTTTAGTATTTTATACTAATTTTTTGGTTAATTAATTTGTTTTATTCTAAAAATTTAGAATACAACAAACTACATATTTCTACTATATTTTCATACTTTTTAATACACCTATCCTATGAAGTTGATGTTACAACAGTGAACTGTTTCCCTTTGTGTATTTCAGAGACGTAGGGGTGGAGAAAGTCACCTTTCCACGATTCCATAGTAAATCCTATTGTTTGCTATCTGCCTACTCTAAATCGGTTTTCGGCGTACCCCTCTTTGACGACAACTGCTTGATCTTGGGATGTTGCTACCCGTTAGTTTTTCAATACAATTCGGAAACGCGCCTTTCCAGATTCCAAATGTTGCATCGCTTCATTGACTTGAGACATGGGGAATTCTTCTATAATCGGATAAATGTCATGTCTAACACAAAATTCTAACATGGTTCGTGTCAGAGCCGGACTCCCGAGAGGACTTCCTGCGACAGACTTTTCTCCCATAATCAGAGAAAATGCAGGAATAGCCAAAGGTTCCAACACCGCTCCTACGTTGTGAAACTTTCCTTTTGGGGCTAACGCCGTCAAATACGAATTCCAATCCAACGTAACATTGGTCGTATTGAGAATGAAACTCAAACTTCCGGCAATTTTTGCGAGTTCCTCTGTATTAGTGGAATCCACAACCTGGGTGGCTCCCATTTCGAGGATGGACTTCTTTTTATCAGGGTTGGAGCTAAAAGCGATGACTTCACAGCCCCATTTGTTCAGGAATTTGAGCGCCATATGGCCTAGGCCCCCGATGCCGACGACGCCAACTTTATCAGTTGCTTTGACTCCGGCTATAATGATCGGATTGAACACGGTAATCCCGCCACAAAGCAAGGGTCCTGCTTTATCGAGGTCGATACCCTCAGGCAGGGGAATTGCCCAGGACCAATGGCTACGAACATAGTCAGCAAAGCCACCATGTCTCCCACCAATAGTGAATTCGGCAGAAGTACAGAGATGATGTGCGCCATCCATACACTCATGGCAGGACATGCAGGATCCTGAAAACCAACCCAAACCGACCTTGTCCCCTACCTTTACATTTTTGACAGCATTGCCTGCTGCGACTACTTCACCTATGATCTCATGGCCAGGTACAATGGGGTAGGCAGTCATTCCCCAATCGTTGTTCATCATGCTGAGATCTGAATGGCAGATTCCGCAGTTGATCACCCGGATATCGACTTGTTCAGCACCTAGTTCTCCCATTTCGTAAGAAAAGGGGGTTAATTTTTCATGTGGGCCGTTGGCGGCATAAGCGGACACGTTCATAGCTTTGATTTAGTTTAAAGTGTGGAAACTTGGGTTTATAATTTTGAAGTATTGGATTTTAACCGATGATGATTTTCTTTAAAGCAAGGATCAGGTTGATGAACTGATGTAGAGTGCTTAGACGGTTTAGAACTTGATTCCAAGGTCGTTGATTGCGAACTTGTTGAAATAGACCATTGGGGATTTTTTTCTAGGATCCTGATAATCGCATCGGGGTATAGTCCGAGACCGGATATGTTTTACTCATTCAAAGCATCATTTAGTTTTTTGGTGTCCACATATTGTTGAAAAGCAATCACTTTCCCATCCTTCAGTGTCCAGAAGTGTGCAACTTGTGCATCATAAATTCCCCCATTTTTGTATTTGGCATCATAGCGTAAGGTGGCCAACACTTTATTGTTGAACATCTCGTGCAGCTTGATGTCCTTCAAATTAAAATAATCGTGTTCTGCACCGATTCGGGCAAAAACGCCGTTCAAGACAGCGTCCGGTCCTTTATATGGATTGCCATCTGCATAAGCATTGCCTTCGGCCTCATTCCAGACTATATTTGAATCCATCATTCCCAGAACTGTCGGGATATCGCCTGTAGCAAAAGCTTTGTAAAGTCCTTCTATAATGGACTTGTTTTGGCTTGCTTTTTTAATATTATCTTCTAGGGTTTTCATGATTAATTATTTTAGGTTTATAGAGTCATTATTTATTTACTTCCAATTCAATTTCGATCAAAAACTCAGGCAACGCCAAGCCTTTATTGTTAAGCCGTGAACCGATTGAGACGTTGAAATATGTGGTGGCCTTGCTGTTGTGGAATTGCTGATCGTCATATCGTATGATGTTCACCGTGTTTATTAATTTTTCACACTTTAATCAAGCGGATGAATACTAATATAAAGAAGATGAAGAAAATCCAATCATTTACGCCATAAATAGCGAAGTATATACCCGCCATTTTATCTTTTGCAAAAACATCCAAAACATTATGATTAAGCATCCATTTTATCCAAATAAAACCATAAATGAATTTTTCCACAGCAAATACTCCTATTAGCCATTTCACGCTAGGGTAATGTTTTGCCACTGATATATAGGCTAAGCCCCAAACAACAATCATTAATAATCCAAAATTTGACATCACAACTGGATCAGTTTCAGGAATAACAGAATTAGTAAAGAATCTTGAAAAAACTAATACTGCCATATTCATTAATCCGGCAACAACAAATCCTTTTGTAATTGTGCCACTTTTTATGGTCATGTTAATTTATGTTTATATTGTTTTTCATTTTCTACTACCCACTAGCTGTTTCTTTTATGTCGAGTCTTTTCCGGTTTTTTCCTTAACATATTTACTTGCTCTCTTCGATTAGGAGCCTAACCTCCTCGGCTCTTTCCCGAGAAACTTCCATACCCAATTCAAGGGCTTTCTCATAATATTGGATTGATTTTTTATAGTCCTTGACATTCATATAATATTGCTTGGCGGCGTCAGAATCTGTGGATACAGGTAAATAGTATCCTTGTGCTTGGACTGCCTGAAAGCCAAAAAGAATCATTATAAGTAATAATAAATTTTTCATAATTTTTTTGTTTAATTGTTAATGATATAATCTAGACGCTCAAGGCTGTATTAACTAAAACTACCTTTTGATTTTTGGAAATAAAACCCATCAAGGACGAAGCCACCCCTTTTTTGTCCGAATGCATAGATTTATTTTCCCTAGAAAAAATGATCAATTGGTAACCCTTCTCTGTTCCTCTTGGGAGCCTACTTTTCTGTCTCTGGTTCCTTTGATTTTGCTGTTACCAAACTTGTAGGTGTAGGTAGCCATAAACACCCTTTTTTCAAACTTTAACCTACCTATAAATTCCAAATCAGCACCATCGAATGATCTCCACCTGAGTTGACTGGTTTCGAGTATGTCGTTGCAGGATAACCTCAACATGCCGGCCTTTTCGAAGTTTTTTTGGATTCCCAGATTGAGAAAGCCCCGCGAAAGTACCTTGTAATATCCCATGATACTGGGAGACATATAATATCCCATCAACTCAATGGTGTATTTTTTGGGAAGTGCAAAGGTATTTGTGAGCACTACCTGAATACCTTTCTGATCAACATCATAAACCTCTCCATTCAGTTCTGAATTGACTTTCTGATAATTTGCCGTGAAGTTGTTTTGGGTTTCCCACCAAGAAGTCACTTTCAAGGGGAAAGCGACAATCATAGATACCGTCTGCCTTTGGTCGATATTTTCTGTTTTAAGGAATACGGTGTTGGTCTCTTCATTTAGGGTAGGTTGAAATTGTGCGATTACATCTTTATCCATACTATGCTGTATCGAGAAAATCCAACTTTTGTAGGAATAATCTGTTTTGAGGGTGTTGGTATAGGTAGGTAGTATATTTTCATTTCCGGCAAAAAAGGTAAAAGGGTCAGAAAAAAACACGAAAGGTGCCATCTCATTGAAAGTAGGGCGGGTAATCCGGCGTCCATAAGATACCTGTACCAGGTTTTCAGCATTTATTTTTCTGGATAAAAATGCCGTTGGAAAGAAATCCCCGTAATGCCTGTCAACGATTTTTTCTCCTGAAACGGTCGTCAGGTTGGTTTTAGTGTTCTCGTACCTTAACCCTGCATTTAAAGTAGTTTTTTCATCAAATTCAATTTTTGCTGTGGAAAAAGCAGCCAGAATATCTTCATTGAGAAGGCCATCGCTGCTGAAATTGGGATTAATTATCCAATCTGAATCAAGTTTTTCTTCGAAATTAACTGTATTGGTGAATTTTGAAAAAGTGCCCCGGACACCTGATTCTACGGCTACTGATTCCCCGATTTTCATGGAGTGGTTAAGATCTGTCACCCAAAGCTCAATGGGGGTATCTTTGGTTATTCTGAATTCTTCTGAACTGATCAAATCATTGGATTCATCATAATTCATAATGGTATACCCCGATGGGTTGGAATTTTTGTAGGTCAGGTAATCTACATTGGTACTGATGACCTGACCATTTTGGAATGTATGCTGAAGATTGATATTGCCCATGATATGATTCCATTTATTAACTTCTACCGTTGTCATTCTAAAAAGGGTATCCGGGGAGATGGAATAATTGGATTTTGTGACATTGGGTGCGGTCATATCCCAACGGTTAGTATAGCCGCTGACCAGGCCACTGAAGATGGTTTTGCTTCCCAATTTGTAGTCAAACCCTGCCTGATAATTGATGGACTTTCTCGTGGAAAACCGATCGGTGTAGGTATCAATACGAATGTCTTCAAATCCGTTGTTGTTGCCTCTAAATTGTTCCCATTCCTGATCCTGATCTACATAAGTCGTGGACAAAAGACCAAACCAACTGAATTTTGGACCTTGATGGTTGAGATTGAAGCTCATATTGCCGTTATAGCCTGATCCATAGCCTTGTCCGATGGTTACTGAACCGTTGGTGCCTATCATATCATTATCTTTTTTCATCACAATATTGATAAATCCGGCATCACCGTCCGCATCATAGTTGGCTGGAGGGACGGTTATTATTTCGATCTTTTCGACATCACTTGAATTGAGACCGGCCAGCATCTTAAAAGCCGCCTCTAGGGGCATTCTGAACCGTTGGCCGTTCATCAGGATAACCACTCCGTTTTTCCCTAAAACGGAAAGCGAATTACTCTGTCTGTTCACCATTACCCCGGGAGACCTGTCCAGCACATCGATGACCGACAAGCCGGCTGCTGATATGCTGTTCGCCACATTTACCACCATTTTACCCTGTTCCAACTCAAAAAGAGGTCGGGTGGCCGTTACCGTCACTTCATCGAGGTTCTGATCTTCTTCCTTCAATAGGATAGCCGCCAACTCATTTTTCTCAGTCCCCAAAAACGGGAACACCGGGGAATAGCTTCTGGCATATCCCAGGATCGTTACTTCCACAAAGTATTGCCCGTTTGGGATATCCGTAAAAACATAGTTTCCGGATTCATCGGAAATGGGCCCCTTAATCATGGAGGAATCAGGCTCATTTCTGAGCAGCACATTTGCATAGGATATCCCTTTTTTTTGGGAATCATAAACTTTTCCGTGAATCATTCCTTGAGAAAAAACACTGGAAGCCAATAGACATAACAGTATGACAATAAATGGGACCTTCAAAAGATTACTATAAAATTTCATTGGAATAATTTTTTTCAGCGTTAACTCCTTCAAGAGAAGCCAGAAAAATTCCTGTCGAGCGGGGAAATAAATCCCTTTGGCGATCTCAAGATCACCAAAGGAAATATGACATTACTAGGTCGGTGATTTACTTAGTTAGCCGGAGAAGTCACCTTAAACCCCTGCGTTTGTAGAACATTGAGCATGTCATACCAGTATCTCATAAACGTAATTTTACCATTTTCCATACGGGAGGCAGTGTGGTATGGAACCGCTATCATTTTCCCACTTGTCTTATTTGTAAGTGTGTTTGTTCCCCATGACAGGATCCATTCGCCTTCATTCCAGTTATTGGTAACTTTGACAGGCAGATAAAGCTCTTGCGAAAGGCTGTGCTTGAATTGGTTGGTACTATTGGTGTAATATTCTTTGTGCTGTGCCACTGTAAGTGAGTCCAAGCCTCCGCCCAAACCATAAATCATGGCTCCTGTTGCGAATTGAGCGTTCATCGTAGCCACATCACCAGCTTGAAGTGCTTTCACATAGGTTTGGGCTACTTCCATCGCTTTTGCTGCATTCTGAAATTCCAGCGTTACTTCCTGTGCCATTGAAAGAAGGGTTGTTAATATCAGCAGGAATGCAGATGCTAAGATTGTTTTGAAAATTTTCATGATAGATGGGTTTGATTGTTTAGAAGTAAAGAGAGTTACTTTAATAGGTCAATGTCAATTTTATTTATTGTTTTATCTAAGGGTTTCGGACGAACCTACCCCAAAATTGTCCCAATGAGTGTGTTTATTTTCCGATCACCTATTTTAATATGCAAATAGTTGATTTTTAAATACATTTTTTTATATATTTAGTGTATGAGCAATTTTGTACTGGTTTTGGTGATTTTGGTTCAATTTCATTTTCCCGCACACCATATCAAACGCGAGGACCAAATTCAGTATGCGCGGATTTTTTTGGATACGGATGATCTGGACACCAGTTACTTGGATCATTTGGAAGAATACTTGAATCATACCCATGTTGACACGCTACGGTTTATGGCCATCAATGACTTGGGTTATCATTACCATACCCGAAACCTTCAAAAATCATTGAAAATCATCAATAAAGGCCTGGAAGAGGTCAGAGTTGCCAGCAATGAACTCTGGGAGGGAAGAATGCAGGTTTCCCAAGGTGCTATTTTGTTAAGGATGGAGCAATTAGATGATGCGGAACGTGTACTTCGAAGTGCTCTTGAAAAAATTCCTGAATCGGAGACTTGGCTTCTACTGACCAATTTAGGGTACGTTTATGAACGACGGGGGAACCTTGGAAAGGCTTTCGAATACACGACCCGAACGCTTCAATTAGGAGAAAAATATGGGGATTTGAAGGCAAAGGCCATGGCCTTTTCGGATATGAGCAATTTGTTTTGGAAACAAGGAAAATTTGAAAAGGGAGTTGAATTTGGCCTAAAATCAATAGCGATGTTTGAAGAAAGAGGTCTCAATGATCTGGATTATGATTTTACCCTCCATGTATTGGGCAATAATCTGGTGGAGCTCGGCAGGTTCGAAGAAGCACTGACCTACTTTCAGCGATCGGTCATGATCGGTGAAAAATACGGTTTCTACAACAACCTGAGTGACACCTATATTGCCCTTACGGAATTGTATAGCCAAATTGTGGATTTTGAAATGGCTGATAAATCAGGCCAAGAAGCGCTGAAATATGCTGAATTGCTGGAAAATGATTTTATGATTGTGCGCTCTTTACTCTCACTGGGAAAATTAAAAAACCAAGAAAGAGATTTTGATTCCGCCATAAGATACTTGAGGAGTAGCATCAGAACGGCCAAGGAGGATTTCGGTGATAGGTACCACTTGGGTCTTATTTATAAGGAATTGAGTAAAGCCTATGAGGGAAAGAATAATATAAACAACGCATTTAATGCGTATAAGAAATATCACGAATTGACCCAACTTGTTTTCAATTTGGAGGCGGACCAAAGAATTGCCCAGTTGCAAACTGAATTGGAAGTAAACCAAAAAGAAAGCACAATTTCAATGCAATCTGCAAAATTAAAGCAGCAGGCAACCATACAAGTTTTTATCCTTATTTTGACTGGGCTGATGATCATTTTTATGTTTTTTCTTTACAGGATTTTTATCCGTAGAAAGAAGTATAGTTTACTGCTCGAAAAAAAGAACAGGGAAAAAGAGTTTCTACTAAAAGAAATTCACCACCGGGTGAATAACAACCTACAGACCATTTCCAGCCTTCTTTCCCTACAGACGGCGGAGATTGATAACCAAGAGCTTCAAGACATCATGACAGAAAGCCAACACAGGTTGCAAAGTATGGGAATGATTCATCAAAACCTCTATCAGGGAGAAAATATTGCAGCCATTGAAATGAAAAAATACTTTCTGGATCTGGGAGGATATATTATCAATTCCTTTAATGCTTCGCATAGGATTACCTTGGATTGTACCATGGATGCACTCGAACTTGATGTTGACCGTGCAATCCCGATAGGATTGATTGTTAATGAACTGATGTCAAATTCACTTAAATATGCCTTTCCTGACAACAAAAATGGAAAAATCACAATCACCCTTGCAGAAACTGATTCACACCTTTTTTTGAAAGTAACCGATGATGGGATTGGGTTTGATATTGATTCAGGAATAAAGGGTACTGGATTTGGTAGCCAACTCGTCAGTTTATTGACCAAACAATTAGACGGGAAAATGACCTTAATTACAGACAGGGGAACAGAGGTGTTTTTTGAATTTCATATCGGTAAAGCAGCATGAGCGATAAAATCAGAATTTTGATCGTGGAGGACGATATGATCATCGCTGCAAATATTTCTTTGCAACTTTCCAAATTGGGTTACGACGTGTCTGGTATTGAATCACGAGGCGAAGACGCCATCAACCATGCCAAGGAAAATCACCCCGACATCATATTGATGGATATTAGTTTAAAAGGGAAACTTGACGGCATAGAAACTGTTAAATCAATCCAAAATTTTTTTGACATACCATTCATCTACCTCACGGCAAATTCAGACGAAGCTTCCTTTCAAAAAGCCAAGGGAACCCATCCTTATGCTTTTATTTCTAAACCCTTCAATAAACTAAACCTTGAAAGGACTATTGCCCTTGTGGTTGGGAAAATCGCAGAGGAAAATATGAAAGAGAAAAACAGTGCGGGTGTGGTAGAGGCCTTGGAGGACCGGATATTTATACGGAGCCAAAGTAAACTTATTAAGGTCATGTTGGATGAAATACTCTATATAGAAGCAGAGAGAAACTATTGTAACATCATCACGGCAGATCGTAATTTCACGATAACAAGTCCATTGAATGCTTTTTTCGAAAAGATGGTAAGTAAAGACTTTTTGCGGGTGCACCGGTCTTATGTGGTAAATATCAAAAAGCTGGATGCGGTAGCAGATGGGCATCTTGAAATTAATAAAATAACAATACCGGTCAGCAGGATGTACAAGGAGGATTTGATAAACAGTATCAGAAAGGTATAGCAATTCCTTGTTTTTTTCCTTGAACTCGGCCGGACGCTTTATGTACCGATGCTTTGTTTTCCTAAGTGAACAAATGGTTTTCTCTCATTGGGGCAGGGAAGCGAAGAATAAGGATGCCGTTTTATACGAAAAGCTGGGGGGTGATTGAATTCCTATTCCTCCTATATATTAAGAAGTCAGTAAAATATATTCAGGTTTTTCCACTTGAATTGTCAAAACTTGCATTTTTTGCAAGTTTTGACAATTGTAAATTGCACCTCAAGCCTGCCTTTTGTACAGAAACCAACTGGATGCTTCATCCTTGATCAAAGATAACAAGCTGGCCAGTACAGCCATGATTAAAAGAAACCCTCTTTTCGATCATTTCGGTAGTTGGCAAAAAGCGTATGACGCATTCACTGTCAATTATTTATCAAAAGGGAATCTGATCTAATTCGGATTTCAAAACGATTCAAAGTTATCCCGTCTTACCCATCCGTTGCTGTCGATGGAATAGCCCTCCGGGGGACCTTCTTTCCAGGTCAATTCAGGCAACATGTCCAGTAGCACGTTCCGGTGATCTTCGATGACCTGTATATTCTCCTTTTTATAGGCCATATTATCCCATTCATTGGGGTCATTCGCGTGATCGTAAAGTTCTTCCAGGTTGATCTCGGGATAATATATATACCGGTATCGCATGCTTCTTACGGCATGTCCGGTTACGCCCGGCTGGTTTTGGCCAGTAAATTTATAGCTGGATATAACCGGGGATGTCTTGGTAGTAGGGTCTTTAAGTTGCGGCAGCAGGCTTTTTCCGTCCAGGTGGGAGGGCTGCTCAAATCCAGTCAGATCAACCAGGGTGGGATACAAATCCATCAGGCTTACTGGTTGTTCGCACCGCTGCCCCCCCAAGGACATGCCCGGAACAGAAATCAGCAAAGGTACCCGCGTAGATCGTTCCCAAAGGGTGAATTTTTCAATATTGTCTTTCTCACCCATGTGCATGCCATGGTCAGACCATAAAACAACAATCGTGTTGTCGGCATAAGCTGATTTCTCCAAGGTATCAAGCAACCGCCCAACCATCGCGTCGGAGAAGGTAATTGAGGCGGCATAGGATTGAATTATTTTTTCCCATTGCTGGTTATCCAACACCCATTTCATAATCCATCGGCGACCGTGATCGAAGGCGTCTTCAAGGTCATCCTCTTTACGTTCAGGTAGCACAATGTCTTCCAGGGGATACATGTCGAAATATTTTTGGGGTACTTCCCATGGATCATGCGGTTTCCACATACCAACGGCCAGAAAAAGGGGTTTGTCGTGTGGCTGATTGAGTTGGTAATTTGCCCAATCCACGACGTGGTAGTCGGCCATTTTTTCATCCGGAACAGGAATCGCCCCCCATGTCCACCATCCGTTTGCCCCGCCTCCGGGCCGATTTTCATTGTCTACGCCCTCCGGATAAATGACTTCGTCCGGTGCACGTATCTGAAAAGGATGGGAAATATGGGGACTTGGGTAGTAAAAATCCCAGTTGGCTGGTTCCACTTGGCTAGTTGGCGTCCATGGTGGGGCCTGACTGTGGTAAATCTTGCCGGCGCCAAGCGTTTTGTAGCCATTTTTTTGAAAGAATTGCTCCAAGGTTAGCACGTCTTTTAACGCATCAAAATCCCGCCACTTTGGGCCATCTCCCCAGTGTACGTTTTCCGCTCCGGACCGTGCATGATGTACGCCGGTAAGAATGGCGGCCCGTGTGGGCGCACAGGCCGGTGCCGGCGTATGGGCGTTGGTAAAAATCATGGAGGATGCAGCAAGCCGGTCGATATTGGGCGTATGGATCTTCATGCCCGTGTGTCCGGATAAAAATCCGGCCCAGTCACTCATGTCGTCTACTGCTATAAACAGGATGTTTTGCTGCTCCATTATATTTTCTTGCGGTGTGCTGCACGCATGGAGGAGCAGTAGTACCATTGCTGCAAGAATAGAGCGGCCATTTGGGTATTCTTTTTTCATGGGTGTTTCCTTGGTTTTCTTATTTGGGATATTCCCACTTTGCTTTTCCTAATTTAAAATACGCAGCGAAAATTAGGGGAACAGGAAAAAACAATGTAATTAATTTCTATTAAAAAATTGTCAGCGTATCGGAGTTAATTTATGTACATCGCGCCGTCTCTTCAAATAACAAATATTTCAAGCCATTACCGAAACCATCTTAAGCAACTGCTTACCCAAAACCTGATCTCCCTGGATGTCAACAAGATCAATCACATGATCAGGACTCCAGCTCTTGGAAAACAATTTCCACGCAGTGTCTGGATCGATTTTCACTGCAGCACTTGGCTTCAGATCCAAATCTCTAGTTAGATTCCATTGACTATTGCTTTGAACCAAATTCCATCGTCCGCCGATTTCAGAAGTAATAACTACTGAAACTATTGTGCCCTCATCTGCCGAATTATTGCGGAAGGTATACGGCAAAGCGCACATTAACGTGTCAATAAACGGATAGAAAAGCTCCCTTTTCATTAAACCCGGCCGACCTGTAGCGTCTCGGATCTGTTGTTGGTGCAGAAACCTCTCGGTGTACTCCCTGGCGATGTGAAACCAATTTGGCGATTCGGTCTGACCAGCCCATGCTACTGGAAAAATTGCGTTTTCGAATGGGTTTAATGATTGTAAATGAGTAGTGTACTCTTTACCGCTATTCTGCAATAAAGAGATCAATACTTTAGGACTAAGCCGTTTTAGAGCATCTGTCCAAGACAAATTTAGGCCGTTAAGGTATTTGACAAGATCCTCCTGGGAATTGATATTTCCGGCACTTTCCCCAAAATAGTTGTCTCTGGAAGTGGACAAACCCCGTAGATTTCCGTCAAGTAAATGAGCGGCAACATCTTTTACTTTCCAAAGTTTGGCAACAGTCTGCAATCCCCATTCATCATCGGTCAATTCAGACAACAAGGAAATCAGCAGCTCATCCAAAACCGGGAACAAGTGAAGTGTCTCAATTTCGATCCTTGGTGCCATGGTATTCAGTTGTTCGTTTTCTAAGAATTAAAATCGTAAGGATATAAATTACCACAATCGCAAAGGGGATAGTTAATATTCTATTTTTTAACCGTACTTTTGTTTTAAATCGAGTTTTTCTATTCTTGAGTTAATTGCTCCTTCATTGCGTTGCAGAATTTCTGAAATCTCCTTTGAATTTCTTCCCTGACAAAATAATTCGGTAAGTTTCAGATCTTCCTGATTAGTCCAAGGTTTGTAAGCATTTGTAAACCGTTCTTTTGTCTGGGCCATCTTACTTTTTTGTTCAGGCTTTTTGTAAGTGGGGAAGTGTTTTAATGCAATCCTTAAAGCTTTAACGATATCATTAATGTCATCCTCAAAAACCATTATTCGGTATTGCTCAAATTCTCCATCGTCCAGTTGTTTGCTCTCAATTATTTTGAGAAATTTAGCACCTTCACGGGTTTCTTTAACTTCCACAAAGTATGTCCGCTTTTTTGCCGGAATTTTTATACTTTCTATAATCTTTTTGCCACTCATATGCCTGTATTAAAATATTTTCTACTTTTAAAATGCGTTATTTCTCGAACTCAAAAGACTTGACTTTCGTATTTTCAGAAATAATTGTATAAGGCTGCTAAAAGCTTTCTGGGATAGCTTAAAATAATTTAAATATTTCCGTATAGTATCTTTTGAAAGACCCGTGTAGCAAAATAAAACCTTCGATAAAGAAGGCGTGTTTGAACAAATATAAAAATTTTGACGATATTTTTTGCAATGAAATAGTGTTCTTTTAATCTTCAATTATTCTAAACGAACTGAAAATCTAGTAACCGATTTTTTTATATACTTCTTCATTTTCATCCATCGGGAAGACAATCGTTAAAAAGTAAATAGTTTCTTTTTCTATTAATGATTTGTCCGCCACATGTTTTCATTCTATAGTATCCTTACTGAAGGCATCCTAAAATGTTCCGATAGATCAAGTGTTCATAAATGCCAATTATTTATCAACAGCCAGGATTAGCGCAGTTAGGACATTATTGCTTTGATTATAAAGCTGCAATTTTATTAAAATCCATTGCTTCAATTATTTCAAAGAAATATTCCAGCTGCCATTGTTGGGTTCGTTCAGCTTGTGTACTAGCCGTCGCATCCCAACTCGGATACACTCTGAATGCCCGTTTTCCATTTTTTTCCTCAAAATTCGAAATTGACCAAGTCTTTCACAGTAATTAAACTGTTTAAAATGAATTGGACCTCAATAAACGGGCTACGACTCTATGGTGAGCTTATTTATTCTTTCCTTTTGACATCCAAAATCATCAGTCTGGTACAGCGACATGAATGTCCGATTTTTACCACTTTAGAGTACTCTTCGTTTCGTATTTTTATCCTGTAAATTAAACCTTATCAATATGGAACGCAGGAATTTTATAGTATCTACAATAGCCCTAGCTGCGATAGGTTCAGACCTGCTAGCAGTCAACAATGAAAGCCTAAATGAAAAAGAGGCCTTTTTGGTCCGCTCAGGTAAAGCAAGGAATGACAAACATACTCCCTATAGAGGGAGTAATCCCAATGATTTGAAAATTTCTTCCATGGATACCGCTGGACAACTGTCAGTTTTTGAGTATATTGGGGTTGATAAAATCGGACCTCCTTTACATGTTCATTTAGATCAAGATGAGGTATTCTATGTCGTTGAGGGAGAATACAGATTCCAAGTAGGGGAAGAAAGGCATGAATTGAAAACAGGGGACACGATATTTCTTCCCAGAAATCTTCCACACACTTGGATTCAAACATCTGATAGAGGGAAATTGATTTACATACTTCAGCCTGCATTAAAAATGGAGGAATATTTTCAAACCATGCATGACTTGGGAAGACCCCCAACGCAAGAAGAAGAAAATAGCATTTCGCTGGCCCATGGCATAAAAATGGTTGGACCGCCTTTAAGTTTATGACAAATGATTCTCCGCGACTTTCTACCAAGTCCAGCCTTGCGTGAATACGTCAGGAAGCACCAGATTATTAAGTTTGATTTCGGGCCAGGAGTGATTTTGCCCTATAAGGTGTACTCTCCCAGGCCTGAAACCTGTCTCGTGTTTAACCTCAGGGATCCACAGACCGTCAGGTATCCACAAAACGCCGGCATATTAACACATCCCAAATGCACCATAATCGGTCAGCACACAGTGGTAACAAACAAGTATATTGGAAGGGAATTTTTCACATTGCAGATCGTATTGCAACCCAGTAGTTTGTTTCGGCTTACCGGAATTCCCTGTTACGAATTGGCCAATACATTTATGGATGCAGAGTCTATCTGGGGTAAACAGATTCGAGAGGCTTTCGAACAGATGTGCAATTTGGAAGAAACTGAAGAGATCATAAAAATTGCTGAGTCATTTATCCTTAAAGCGATAAATCAATCCAACCAACAACTACACAGGATAGATCAGGTAAGTTCGCTGATCCTTTATCAAAACCAGCCGTTAACCATGGACAAATTAGCCGATCATGCGTGTTTAAGCTCCCGGCAGTTTTACCGAAAATTCAGTGAAAGGGTTGGGATAGGGCCTAAGGTTTTTGATAAGGTGGTTCGGTTTCAAAAGGCATTTTTTATGAAAAATGCCAACCCGGATTTGGATTGGCTGAGCATTGCCATTGCCTGTGGTTATTATGATTACCAGCATCTTTCCAAGGATTATAAATTTTTTACCACAATGACTCCATCTGGTTTTTACGAAGTGGATACAAGAGCACCTGAAAGGACTTTTGGGGTGGTTGAAGTCTCAGAAACATAAAAAAAGTTAGCAACCAAATCATCCCCTTCTCGGGGATATTTTGGTTGCTAACTTCTTCACATCTACAACATCCGCTTGAAATTGCCAGCAAGTCATAACTCTTGCCGACTACGCATCTAGCGGCTTTGTCGTAAAACATTTGTGAATTAATTTTCCATCATCTGATAGGTTATCCGTCCATATAGTGCGGTGTCACCTTTGCTTATCCGCACGCCAACATAGTTGAAAATCTCATCATCAACTTTAATCCAATTAATTTCTCCTTTTGGTCCTGCTACAAAACCGTCAAGTGATATGTGCATAAATGAAATTATTTTTCTCATTCTGTCTTTGTTGAAATAGGGTGCACTTTAGCAAGTAAAAATGAACAAAAAAGCCTAAAAATGATAGGGCAAATAGTTGAAAAAAAGGTTAGTTCTAGGGAAATCTCATGTATTTTTTAACCACGTCGACATTTTCTTTATCAGTCAACATCTCAAGTAGAATAAATGCAACATCCACCGCAGTTGAAGGGCCTATTGATGTAATAATGTTGTCGTCAATTACAATATTTTCGTCCTTAACTATTGCCCCAAAATCAGCAAGTTGTTTTCTCCTCACGCCATCTAACAAATCATATGTAGTCGCTTTTCTCCCCTTTAATACACCGGATTTACCAAGCGGTAGGGCAGATACACATACCGCGGCAATTATTTTTCCTTCTTTATCAAATTCTCGAATTAGGTTTAATAGTCTTTCATCATAGGCATCTTCATAGAAGCCGGCTTTTTCAAATCCGCCAGCCATAGCCAATGCGTCATAATCCTTAACTTTAACTCTTTCAAACTCCAACTCAGGTCGAACCGTAAAATTCCAAGTACATTTTATCTCAGGCCTAAGCCCTGTCGTAATCAAATCTATTGGTTCTTTTCCATATATTCTACTCCAGCCGATGATGTCAGTAAAAACACTAGCCTCATATTCTTCAAATCCCTGTGCGAGAAATAACAGTACTCTTTTATTCATTAGGTTTTTCTTTTAGAGATAATTTCAAACTGTAGGTTTTACAATAAATGTCAGCGAATATATTCCGTTATGATCTCCCCATCAGAATCAATTGCCACAGCTGCTAAAGAATCCAGGTTGAGTTCCAGTGTATTTACTATTGGGTGGAACAACTCCTGGACACCTATAATAGAGGTGTAAGGATACTGGTCTGCTTTTGAAATTACTTTTGCCAGGTACTATGCGTCGTTAGTTTTGTAAGTCCTTGATGGTAGTACCAGTTGCTAATTTTTAGGTAATCGTATTCAAATCGGTTTGAGAGATCTACTTCTGTCCGACCTTTTGGCAAATACCGAGTTCTTTCCTAGTTCAATTCATAATCACCACTAGGCCGATTTAAACTAAATTGGTTGAGTTTAAAGAGTGTTCGGCCCCTGTTTTTATCCACTTAACGTTCCAGTAAATGAACCCGCTATCTAAGTTCATATTCGGCATTTTGGTTATGTCAAATCTATTTAGCTGTCTGGCTATTCTAACTAACCGATACACTAGAATTTATAAGGTTTTCAATTCCCCATGATGGCATCCACAATGGCTGTCCTGAACTCATAAAATACGGGCCGGAGACTGCTGTTGGCATCCGTTCCGTAATTGATCAGGTACGTCATGGTATAGTCTTGATTGGGGAACCAGAACATATCGGCGGTGTAGCCCAGGTCTCTCCCGCGGTGGCCGTATGCAAACTGGTCGGCTGGACGTTCTAGGAAATCTTTAAAAATCCCCAGACCATTGGCCCTATTCGCCCCCGCTTCCTCTTCCGTGAAGGTGAGCATCTGAGCCAGACTTGCCTCTGATAGTAGCGTACGCTCTTTTACGAGGGCTTCTATGAAAGTTTGCAGGTCAAATATGTTGGAGTACAATCCACCGTATCCGTTTCCGCTGCCGGTATTGTAGTTCGTGACGTTCAATATGGTGCCGTTGTTGTACAAATCGAAGTAACCTTGTGCTACGCTGGGCAGGTTATCGTGCCAATAGTAAGAGGTGTTTTCCAGATTTAAGGGTCGAATGACGCGATCTCTCAGCAAGGATGCGTGATTTTTGCCGGTAGCTTTGTTTATGACCATCGCTAGCAGCAAGAAGTTTGTGTTAGAATAAGACACACCTTGACCGGGAGCAAAAATTGGAGACTCTCCATACACATACGGGATGAGTTCTTCAGGCTCCCATTTCCGTGCCGGGTTGTTCAATACACCGAGGTAAAAGTTGTCATTGTCAATCAGATCGGGGATGCCAGTTGTGTGGTTCATAAGTTGACGTACCGTACACCCACGTGCATTTGTAACTTCGTTTATCACCTGCTGTGGGAGCCACTTCTCAAGGGGATCATCAAGGTTGAAGGCCCCTTCTTCCGCGAGCATCATGGTGAGTACGGCAACAAATGTTTTTGTGATGCTGGCTGCCTTGGAGACTGTACAGGTATTCATGTCTAAGTTTTCCAAAATATCTGCCTTTCCCGAAGATCCCCACCAAGGACCTGCGTCGTCGCGGATGAGTATGGAGATACCAGGGAGCCCCTTTGCCGCGTACTCGTTCAAAATGCTCTGATAAATCGTGGCTTTGGGATGAGCTGGAGGCGCTGTTGATGAACAGGATTCAGTTGGGCCTATATCAATACTTTGACAGGAAAGCAAGAACAGAACAGCGAGTGTGACCGATGCCTTTTTCATGGAGTTTAAATTTCTAGGTGAATAAAAAAGACTTAATTGTTTGCCGCTTTATGTTTCTTAAAAACAGAAAGTGGAATGGCCCCTCCGACATGCACTACATTTACTGGCAGTAAGGGCACATACTCATTGATAAAAGGAGTTTGCACATAAAACTGATAATCCAGCTGCAGTCTCCATGGGTGGGCTGCCTTGCGAAAAGTGTATCCCACCCCGAGTGCGCCGCCGGCCATAAACTGCGGTCGCCCAAACTTGGATACCTGCCTGTACGTTCCTTCGGGATTTAGCTTGAATATGGGTACATCCGTAAAGGAGTGTAGATAGCCGAGCCCAATACGAAGTTCGGCAGACAGACCCCGCCAAACGGAACGTCTGTACCCCCCTTCGGAATAAAGTTGGACGGCCGTTTGCGAATACTGATGATACAGCATGCCCAGTTTCGCAGTTTGAAACCACCTGTTGACGGTACTACGGTTATGGGCAAATTCGATCCCCGCAGATACTCCAGGATGTATCGGCAGGGTAATGAAATTGCCGGGAAGTTGCGTCCCAGAATTGAACACAGAGAGCAAAAGATGTCTGTCTTTCGGTGATGCCTCCTGCGCTATAGCCTCTATGCCGGAAAGTATCATCAGGATTATTAGACATAACTTTAGTGCAAATCCATTTTGACACATGGGGTTGGGTTTTGTTTTCATCTCCACTATTTTTCTTTAAATTAATAGACTGGATTTACCGCGGCTAATTATGATATTTTTTTGGAGCGACTTTCTGACCCGCGAAAAATAAGAATGTCATATTTAGTCAATTTCTAGCCATTTATTAGTAAGACTTAAGTTACCGTTTTTTTTTCGAAATTCGATTTATTAAAATGAGTTTTATTTTACTCTCCACGATGAGGTCAAAAAAGCTGCGCGTTTTAGCGGGTAGCGTTCTTAATACTTGGTCTAAGTGTGGATTTATATTATTTTTCCATATATTCCGAAAGGATTTAGTAGGTCAATTACCTTGCCTTTTCTCTACAAATGGGGTTGTTAGTTCGTTCATGAGTTTGAAGTGGAGGATGCATGTGTTTAGACTATTCCACCTATATCCTTTGGTCATAGAAGCACCAATTCCTGTGAGCGTCGTGTTTAAATATTTCTCCCGTTCCACCCTAAAAACTCCCATTACGAAAAATTGCCAAATTCTATTCTATTCACAGCGAATCTAACTTCATCTATTCCGGTTGTTGTATCCAACAGGCTATCAGGGGAGTTTCCACCCAATGATAGATTTGGTTTTACTAGCCATCTTTGGAACTTATTCTCTTCGTCATTAAATACTTTCATGCCGAAGTCAATAAGCTCAATAATTATGACAACCAATTCACTATTTCTACTATCTAACAGCGCATGCTCACTCTTTTTTTGTTATAGGTAGTTTGTGGCATTGATACAAGTGACAATATATCGTACGGTTAAATTCAATATCAGGAACATATCCTACCCGTAGCGTTTACGTGCCGTCAGGATAGCATTATTTGCCAACCTCCAAATTGAGGAGACCTCCCGCATCATTGCTTCGTATATAATTCCACAATTTTATTAAAATCCATTTCGTCATTTATTTCAAAGAAATAATCCAGCTGCCATTTTTGGGTTTTTTCAGCTTGTTTACTTGTCGTCGCATCCCAACTCGGGTAAACTCGGAATGCTCGTTTTCCTTCTATAATTGCAGTAGAAATTATTCCCTTTTTTATCATCACAGATTTTGGAAAAACGAATTGGCCTACTTTGTTTTCAGCCCGTACGTTTACCACATAAAAATCAAATTGGTCTGTTTCACAGAATGGTTCAATTGGCCCGGTTCCCTGTCGTTTCCAAAACGTCACGAATTGTCCAGCTTTTTTGGATGTAATTTTCGAATTTCTGCTAATAATTCTTCGTCCGTTTAATTTAAATCGGCAAGCATCATATTCCTTGCTTTCCATTTCGATTCGGAAGTCCGAAATTTCAAGGGCACATTTATCGTATATTTCTGTTTTGATCAATGTCAGCTTATTATCCATTGACTTTGCTCAGGTTTGATTGTTGCTGACGAAATTAACATGGTTCGCCGCTGCTGGATTTGATGTTTCCGGCGAAGATTCTAATTACAATTACATTATTTTTCAAAAGTTTCACCTTTATTATAGTATAGTTTTCAGCATTGCTTTTTCAGTATAGCCATCATTTAACTTATTCATTTAAGGAGTTTATACCTTGATTTTTCAGCTTTTCCAACGCGGCTTTCATTGCATCAACCTGCTCGGTTGGGTGTCCTTGCCAAAAAGTTACTTCACCCACAACTCTAAACGGTTCGCTCGAACGGTAAGATTTTGACGGATTACCGGGAAATCTATTATCGATCAAATCAGGATCGTCTTCGATTCGGCCGGTAGGCTCTACTAGGTAAATTCTTTCCCGTCCCCCACCAACGGCAAGTTCCGCTCCCCAAATAGCGGCGTCCAGTGTGGCAGTCAAGAAAATGAATTTTGCATTATTCCTTTGTCCAAAGTTTGAATTGAAACCAACTTCAATTAGGTCACCGACCTTTAAGTCAACCTTTGTCCCGTGGAAGTAAGTCTGTGCAAAAGGGGTAGCACTCTTGTTTGTGTTTTCTTCTGTATTAGTTTCTTTACCTTTCATTTTTTCAGATCTGATAAGTTACCCGCCCATATAATGCAGTGTCGCCTTTGCTTATCCGCTTCACGACATGATTAAAAATTTCCTCATCAACTTTAATCCAGTCCATCTCTCCATTTGGTCCTGCGATAATTCCGTCAAGTGATATGTGCATGAATGAAATTATTTTTCTAATATGGTTTTGTTTTTTTGGTGACAGATAACATTTTCAAATTGCAACTCTGGTCGAACAGTAAAATTCCACGTGCATTTTATCTCCGTTCTAAGTTCTGTCGTTATCAAATCCACCGGTTCCTTTCCATACGCTCTGCTCCACCCGATGATGTCAGTAAAAACACTTGCCTCATATTCTTCAAATCCCTGTGCAAGAAATAATAGGATTCGTTTATTCATTAAATTTTCCTTTTATAGATAATTCCAACGGAATAAATACCGATAAGTTACGTTCCCGAAATCATTGATTCTACAAACCATGTTGTTTGAACACGCTACAACTTCAATGTTTTCCACGTTTCTAGCCATTCATTATACTGAAAAATCCAGGCTAGAACTTTAAGTGGCAAACATTAATCTACATATATTCATGTTTTTCCAAATAGAAGTAATTCCGCATATTTATTATTTAGAATTTTAATTACCATAAAACAAATAATGAGTATCACTAAGGATATTAAAGGAGTCACTAATAGGCTGTATATCCAAATATTCATATTCGGAAAATCAATTAATTTATCCCCCCAATACTCTATAATTAGCCTTTGTAGCAGATATATGGCTAATGTATTTATTCCAATTTTTGACAACCAACTAAAGAATCTACTGTCCGAATACAATATTTCAAATGATGCGAAGAAAAATGTACTACCGAAAAGTCCTATAAATAAACGGAAAATAGAAATGTTTATGTTGGTAAAATTAAAAGTTAATTCTTCGAAATTTATTAAATTCGGAAAATTTGTAACATACATTGTATAATTTCCGTTCCAAAATAATAGGCAAATGGAGAAAGCTACTGCTGAAATTATAAATATTTTTTTTATGTGTTTTAAAAATAAAGGGTAGTAATCTTTTAAAAAAAATCCTGCCCAAAATACTGGTAAAAATACTCTTTGTAATTCGGCTAAAAAGGGAGATATTAAAACCAAAGAAATACTTAAAACACATGCTAACCATGCATTCTTAAATAGTTTCAATGAAACATAGGCGATTAAATAACTGATAAACAATTCTCTTAAAAACCAAACCCCCCACGTGCTTGCTAGTATATGTTTTAGCACGTCCAGCCAATTATTGAAAAAATATTCACGTCCTTCTATAGTATCAATTATAGTTCCTTGTATGAAAAATATTATAGCCCATACAAAACAAGGCAATAATAATTGTAGACCTTTTTTAACCAAATAGTCCTTTATGTTCAGTTTCAATGATGAACGAAAGAAAAATCCGCTGATCATAAAAAACAAAGGCATATGAAACGAGTAGATAAATTCAAATACTGGATTTTTAAAAACATCATATCCGCTTTTTAGATATTGCAATGAGTGACCCCATAGTACTAAAAATATTGCAAATCCCTTTAACGCATCTATATATTCAATCCTTTTTTTCTCTCCTGTTTCAATTTTTGATAATGACATTTAGAAGTTCTATTTTAATATTAGCTTACGTTACTTAGTCATGCTTACTTACAAGAGTTCTGGTATAGCTACAGGTTAAATTTACATCTTACAATTGCCTTCAAGAAAGTCCTGAGGTGGCGAACCTAGGTAAAGGGAATTTGAAACTTTCAGATCTTCTGAAAGAAACTCAATCCATAAGGTTGGAACGAGATACCCACAAATCACCAATGGATTCAGGGTTATTTTCAAATGAACCTGTTTGACTGCGGATTGACGGATTGCTCCAAAGCGATAGATTGCCAATACTTTTTAACTTAGGCGTACCATGAAGGGCGCCTACCTCCTCCAAGTTCTGCCGCTAAAATAAGGGAATTTATCAGACGAAATTGTATTTTCATTGCATTAAATTAATGTGACCGCTTTTTTACTTTAGGAGCAGTTTAGCATGTAAAGCAACTTGTGAAATGGAATCATTTATTGTCTCTTTTCCCGGATAATTCTTATCGGTACCATTTTGCCCGCAAAAACTTTGATAATCCAGGGAACTGGGGCCGAGCTTTAAGAAGCCTTCCGGTGGAAAGTTTTAGTGAGGAGCCGGGATGCGGGAGTGCAGGGACGCGTATGGTCGAGTAGGTCAGGGGGATTACTCCCCCTTTCCCCTCCAAGAACCGTACCTGAGAGTTTCCCCTCATACGGCTCAAGCACTCTTAAAACTGCATTGGCAGTCCGGTCATCAAATCTAGCTGGCCTTCATTGAGGTATTTTGGTAGACTCTCCTCCTTGCAGTCCTTTCCTTAAAGTAACCATCCCATTCTCTGTCATAAGGGTTTGAGTTGTTCCTTATTTTGACGTGCCGCCTTATCTTGGAGGCTTCGAAGAGTGGAAGTTCGAAGGTCTTTCCCTTTTCCCCGGCGGCGAACACCCAATTTCTGTTGCCTTTGGTCCTAAAGTATTTTGCCCTGACCCATCGGCTTCCTTTCTTGGGGTGTCTGCGCTTGGCCCATTTCCACAGCAACCTGAACACCTTGTGGTCCAGCAGCGCAAAGGTTCCTGAGGCGGCTGAATGGCGGAAGTAGTTTGCCCACCCCCTGATCTTTGGGGAGATCATGCGGATGAGGTCTGCCTGCGTCACGGATTTGTGGCTGGCTGCCGCACCGCCGATACTTTCCATGATTGACTTCACTGAGTCCTTCATGAGTTTGGTGAGGCATTTGTCACCGTATTTGCGGATGTTGAAGCCCAGAAAGTCGAAGCCCTTTCGTATATGGGTAATCTTGGTTTTCTCCCGGGAGAGCTCAAGCCCCCTCTCGGAGAGAAGCCCGCTGATTAGCGGTTTTATCTCATTTTCGAGATACCCACTGTCGCCGCAGGTCACCACATAGTCGTCCGCATAGCGGATGAAGTTAACTTTGTCGGGGCTTCTTCCCCCTTTTGTACGGCATGGATGTTTATTTCCTTTTCCATTCCGTCTAGTACCATGTCGGCGATTGTTGGCGAGATTATACCACCCTGCGGTGTCCCGCTTTCTGTTGGAAACCATTGTTTGTTGTCCATGTAGCCCGTCTTGAGCCATTGTGCCAGAAACCGCAGAGCCTGCCAACTATACCCCTTACCGTTTTGGTCACAGCGAGTCAAGGTCTTTCGCTGTCTACACGTCACGACATTTTAATGGCAGTTCACATATGTTGACCATACCCATGACTCCCCCGCACCTGACGTTGGTGCGCAACAGGTATTCTTCACAGAATCCCTTTACGGGCTATATTGTCAGGATAGCTTCGCACAATTCCGTTACCAGAAATGCACGTATCCTATTGATGGAACACAAGGTTTAATCGTTCATGGAACGTTAAACAGTTATCAAAGCGACTTCTTGTCGCACCTTGGTGGTCCCGATACTGGGGATAAATAGTGAGAGCCTCCACCTGAGCCAAATGGCCTAGGTCGGGCTACTCAATTAGCGTTTTTGTTGTTTATTTCTTTCTTCCTGCATCCAAATATGTTGTCTTTGAAAGCTTTTTTAATGACTTTATAAAATCCTTATCATCAAGAGTTGTCAATTGTGACTTTGCTATTTTACTTTGCTGAATAAATCTATCTTCCTTTTTCTCTTTTCTCTCAATCAAAATAGCATTGACATTTTCTAAGTTAGATAGCACTACCAATTCATTGATACTGGCAAAATCCCTAATATTTAAACTTTTTTCAGCATGTTCTTTATTGGCTTCTCTCCAGTCTTTAGCGGTACAGCCAAAAAGAGCTACATTTAACAAGTCAGTTTCTTCAGCATAAATCAACCATTCCTTATCTTTCAAGTAGTTTTTTTCTGGTATAATGTGGTTTTTAATGGCTTCGGTATGAATAGTATAGTTGGTCTTTGTTAATATTCTTTTGACATTCCATTCAAGATTGTATTGATTTGTCTCAATCTCTTTTAACCGTTGAAATTCCTTGATTAGCAAAAGTTTGAACATTGGACTTATCCATGAGCCAAACTCAAAAGCTATGTCTTTGTGGGCATAAGTAACTCCATATCTGCCAGATTTTGAAAAAATCCCTATTGCGCTTGTTGCTTCAATCCACTTTCTCGGTGTCAGGTAAAAACTGTTAAGTCCTGCTTGTTTTCTAAAGGTGTCGAATTCGACAGGTTTAAAATCCGGGTTATGAAGGGTTTCCCAAAGTCCGATAAACTCAACCGTATTTCTGTTCCGCATCCAGTTTCTAATATGGTCTTCACCTTCTTCACCCCTTACATATCAGTTAGGCAGATATAATCTTCACTATTTTGCTCAATAATGGAAATTGATTTTTTATCTACTTCAATTTTAGAGGTCTTTGCCATAACAAATCTTTTTTCTAAAAATAACGATATTTTTGATGGATGGACTTTTCCACAATTAACGTGATTCAGCTTGGAGAAGGCGGGCATTCGGAACCGTACTCTTCATGCCTACTCCTAACTCCTTAAAGGTACTGATTTTCATATTTACTCGAAACCGCCCGATGTATCCAAGGTGATGTTATAGCGCGTATTTTTTATTTTTACAATTCGATGGAAATTTTGACTTTTCCTCCCAATCCTTTTTCTACTATGTCGAAGAGCGTTTTTAATGTCAGGTTGCTTCCGTTATTTTCGACTCTTGAAATGTAGGTTCTTTTCTTGTCTACTAATTCCGCCAGTTGCTCTTGGGTCAAATTCTTGTCCTCCCTGGCTTTCTTTAATAATACACCGATCTTAAATGATTCAAAATCCCTTTCAAGTTCGTCTCTTCGCGATGTGCCTTTTATTCCATACACATCATCTTTGATGTTTTTCCAGCTTTTTGTATTCATGGCTTCGTTCTTTTCTTTTTTTCTGATTCTTTTTCGGCAAAGTATTGGTCCATCAACTTACTCGCCTTTTCAATTTCCTTTGGTGGTGTTTTTTGTGATTTTTTTTGAAAGCCATTTAATAAAATAACAAGCTGGCCTTCGTCAAAAAAACAAAACACTCTCCAGATGTTTGATCCCAACTGAATACGGGCTTCAAACAGACCTTTTTTGGTCTTGATAGGTTGCAGGTAGGTTTTAGGTACTCTTTCCAGGGTTTCAATAGCCTCAATAACCTTGTAAATTTTGTTTTGAACTTTTTCGGTTTGTTTTCTCAGAAAGTTCTCAAAATGGTCTTGGTAGGCTATGACTTCCCTTACTTTATCCATAGATGTAAATGTAACTTAAAGGTTACTGTTTTCAAAATTCCAGAAAATTGTATTTTTGCGAATAGTCGTTCTCAATATGCGCTATAACGGGATTCAGCTTGGAGACGGCGGGCATTCGGAACCGTTCCCTTCCTGCCTACTCCTAACTTCTTAAAGATACTAAACTTTCTATTTACTCGGTTCCGCCCGCTGGATCCAAGGTGATGTTATGCAGCGTTTTATTTTCGGAATTTCCACCATTTCTTCTTTTTTGTAAGTTCAGTTAATGGGAACGATTTTGTCTCTCCATTGATTTTTTCATATTCAAGTTGAGCTGTCATTGGCTCAATAATATGTTGCCATCCACCTGAAAAACTTGCTCTAATTTCACTCCCGTTAGGTGTGTAGTTGTTGTTGACTTGAATTTTTCCAATTGTCTCAAAAAGCTCAGAGTATTCCTTTTTAAATCTGTCGGGTAAATACCAAGATACATTTGGTTGGTTTTCCCAATTTCCGAAATTCGCAACAAGAACTTTAGCATTTTCAAAATCCTTCATTGTTGGTCTTTCCGATTTATTTATTCTTGTTGTCACTACTAAATTATAACCAAATCCTGTTTGCTTGTCGGCTTCTAATACTACAGCACCCCCATAATTTCCGTTTGGTAGTTTAAAAGTCAAGCAAGTTCCTTTTTCAAAATTCGGCTCTTTCGTTCTTTTCTTTTTCCGTGCTTTTGGCTTGTCCTTTTCTGAACTGATTTTTACAAGAAACTTTTTTAATACGTCCTTTCGTTTTTTTATCTCAGTTTCATCTGCATCAAGTTCCCGCCAAACTTGTAAGTCCTTTTCAGTCTGAATAACTTCTTTAACTCGGTTGAATATCTCTTGGTCTAATGCTTTTGTTTCCCAAAGTGCCAATGCAAGGGTAAACCAAAAGTTGTTTGAGTCATCAGGATTTTCAATCAGTTCTTTGTTGTCACTAATAAGCTTTTTTGCAATTACATCTGGCTTTTCCCCTTCATTGTAAAGGTCAAAAAAGTCAGCGTAAATGTCGCTCGACGTGTCGTTACTATTTATTGCTGTTCCCCAAGATCCCATTGTCTGTATACTTTTTTATTAAAATGCTGCATAACGTTTTGCAGCTACCCGAAGGTGGCGATTTCGGAGGATTCACTGTCAACCAAGCAGAAACTTTGATAGAAGTTAAAAGCTTGACTCAACCACTGAACCGCCACTTTTGGGTAGGTGCTGTTATGGGCATTTTTTATGTTATCCATTGCATTAAAATGTCAAATATCTTCCAATCCCCATTCTTTCGTTCGTAGAGTACCATATATCCAGCTGCACAATCCATCTTGCAAGTACTGAACGAGAAGTAAATCAATCCTAAGTCTTCTTTCTGGTAAAATCTGGAAAAATCAAGTTCACCTCCGCTTAGAAAGTTGAGTCTTCCGTTATACATTTCTTCTCTTGAAGGGAATTCATCCGCTGATTTTAACCGATACTTTCCTTTGTAGCTCAATCCATCAAATGGTATTTTTAGCTTGTTCATTTTTCCCTTTATGAGTCTCTTTGCAAGCTGTTTGTATCTTGAATAATTAGGGTCTTTAAGCAATGTGTCAGGTTTGATTCCACACCATTTACACTTTTCACTTGACAAATAGTTGCCAGTTGCCATATATATGAATGTGCTGTCAACTTGGCGTTCCGATATTGCCATCTTGTGTTGTTCATACTTACTCTCAATTATTGTAAAAAGTGAGTCAGCTTGTTCAGGAGTTAGGTCATCTCTTAATTCAATAAAATAGGCTCTAGATTCCGGAGGGGGTGGCATTTTTGGATATATGTCTCTAGGAAACCAACTTCGTTGCTCTAGTTCAAAGAGAAGTTGACTGATAACCTTAAAATCTTCTGGCTCATCCTGAGCATGAGCCATTGAAAATATGGATATTAAGAAAAGAGTTAAAAGTTTCGATTTCATTGTTCTAATTGCCCATAACGTAAAGAGTTTTAAACGCAATCTAGCCAAAAAAAATTACTATTTGAATTGGGGTCACCTAGATTGCGGTTAAAACTTAGTTGGACGAAACCGGAGGCCTGTCTATGGGCATTTATGTTCCGTTAGGTGGGGGATTTTGAGGTTTGTGGTGCCGGTAACCCCAGTTTTGGTCTCCCTATCTGCTGACTTCCGGATGCTTTCGATACTGTAAGGGCAGTCCTTTCCCATTAACGTCCGGATGCGTTTTGGTTTGGGCCATGATTTCAAAGAACGTTGCTATGCTGGGCCACGTCAGGGCTCCTTGCCCTTCCCCTCCGCAAGACCATAGACCATCTTTCCGGTTTCGCAACAGGTACACCTGAACGGATCCTGACCTAGTATTTCCTCCAGAATCTCATAGGTCGACAATCCCTCATAAAAGGAAATGAACCTTGCCGCTTTCAGCAGCCTGAAGCAGTCATCCATTTTGGTTTTGCTGTTCGCCGACGACATGATCCCGTAATACCTTATTTTATAAAATCCGCTTGGAAGGATGTGTTGCATGAACCTGCGGGTGAATTCGGCGCCGGGAAGTTCCATAATCTTGCTTTTGCGGTCCCGGTAATCCTTCCACCTGAACTTCACCGTTCCGTCTTCAACGGCCAGTATCCGGCTGTTGCTGATGGCCACCCGGTGGGTGTACCTGCCCAGATAGCTGACCACCTGATTGGCGCCTTTGAACGTTTTTTTGATATAGACATGCCAGGATTTTGAATAAGCTTCCTTTTTTAAAAGTTCCGGGGCGGCGTACATTCCTTTCTGTTTTTCGGGTGTCCTGAGCTGGCCTGTCCGCAAGGCATGGAAGAGATTTTCCATGAATACCCCCCTGAATATGCCTGAGAGGGCTTTCACGGGCACAAAGAACTTTTTGTTGGCAGCCACCCATTCCATGCTGTCGGCATCGGGCCCCCCGGCGGGTACCAGCATATGGATATGGGGATGGTAATTGAGTGCCTGCCCCCATGTATGGAGCACCGACAGGCAGCCGCTGTCCACCCCCAGGAAAGCGGGGTTCGATGCCGCCTTCTTCACCGCAAGGGCCGAAGAGGCAAAGAGCATGCCGTAGCATTCCCGCTGGTTGAGATAGAACAGGGGCCTGAGGAATTCCGGTATGGTGAACACCACATGAAAATACCTTACGGGGAGCAGCCTGCACTTCAGTTTCTCGACCCATAAAAGCTGCTTGACATACTGGCACTTGGGGCAGTGGCGGTTACGGCAGCTGTTGTAACTTACCCTGCTTTTGCCACAGGTGTCGCAGGTAAGGGTATGGCTGCCCATTTTTGCGGTCCTGCAGTCCAGTATGTCATTGTAGGCCTTCGCCTGGTCGGCGCAAAGCCTTCCCCCGACCAGGAAGGATTCCTTTTGGGATCCCAGAATATCGGAAAGCTCCGCGCCGCCGTTCCTGATGTTGGCCGTTTCCATCACAGCTCATCCAAGGGACTTTTGATCTTCGAGGGATCGAAGTTGGTCACATGCAGGTAAACCGAGGTCGTTCTCAGGGACCCGTGCCCCAAAAGTTCCTGTATCACCCTGATGTTGGTGCCCTGTTCCAGAAGATGGGTGGCAAAGGTATGCCGGAGTGTGTGGAAAGAGGCATCCTTCTTTATCCCACTTTCCAGAAGGATCTTTTTGAACAGCTCCTGGACACTCCTTTTGCTGTATGCCTTACCTGCCGTACGCCCCTCGAAAAGATATGTTTTGGGACGGTAGTGCCTGTAATATTCCCGGAGCTTTTCCAACAGATCCTTGGACAGGAGGGTATACCGGTCCTTGTTACCCTTGCCCCCGCGGACTCTTAACTGCATCCTGTCGCCGTCGATATCGCCAAACTTAAGGCCGGTCACCTCGCCCAGCCTCAGTCCTGAGCAATAGGTGAGCGCGACAAGGCAATAATGTTTCCTGTTTATAATACCGTCGAGGATATGGGATATCTCCTCTTTTGAAAAGACAACGGGAAGGGTTTTTGGGCGTCTGGGCCGTTTGATCTTTACCGGGTCCCAATCCCTGCCGAGAACGTCCCTAAAAAGTATCTTGAAGGCACTGATAGTCTGGTTTACACTCGAGGCCGACAGGTTTTTCGTCTCGACTTTGTGGAAAAGGTACTCTTTTAGCTCGGCTATACTGATATGGTCGGGACTTTTTCCAAAATGGCTGGAAACTGACGACACATTGGAAATGTAATTCTCGATACTTCTGGGAGAGTAGTTTCTGATCTGCATCTCCTCATACATCTGCTGACGTAGGTTTTTTTTTCCATGATTGATAAAGTTTAAAGATTATACACGGAATAAAAATAATCTATATATCTGAAAATAAGATCATTAATACCTAAAAAGTGAAAAACTATCGACGTAGGAGGTTTTGTTCAACGTACGTCAGATTGGTGTCGGGCCCTTTTCGTGTCCTTCATTCGGGCCTGACA
>NZ_VOLC01000059.1 GCF_009797935.1 Lunatibacter salilacus | reverse complement strand
TCTGCGCAATCTGCGGGAAACAATCTCCCGCGGATCTCGCTGATCTTCGCAGATTTTTTTTGCGCTAGTTTGTGCATATAACAATCTCCGCCCTTTTTTGCTATCATTTTTCTGCGTCTACCTGTGGGAAACAATAAACGCAGCTAATTTTTCATAATCCATTTGCTTTTCTAAAAATACTTTTTTCAATCTCAACACAATTAAAGTTTACAAGAATTCCAAGTTTCATTGCTGATAACTTCAAATAGGTTAAAACCTGCTTATGATGCACTTCAGAAAGGTTTTCTATAGATTTAATTTCAACGATAACCTTGTTTTCAACCAACAAATCAATCCGATAACCCACATCCATTTTTATCTCGTCATATATCAAAGGCAATGGAACCTGCGCTTTTACATTTAGTCCAGCCTTAATAAGTTCGTGCATTAATGCTGCTTCGTAGGCGGATTCAAGCAATCCGGGACCCAAAGCATTAAATACTTTAAAAATCGCACCTCTGATTATAAATGAAATGTCGTTTTCTGTCATCGTTTTTCTACGTAAATTTGGGCAATCTAGCTGCGCAATCTGCGGGAAACAATCTCCCGCGGATCTCGCTGATCTTCGCGGATTTTTTTTTGCGCTAGTTTGT
>NZ_VOLC01000058.1 GCF_009797935.1 Lunatibacter salilacus | reverse complement strand
CATTGTCCTGTACCGTTTCGATATTGACTTGCAATACTCCTTCCGCGGAAGTCGCTCGTGCTGTCTCGGCTAAAAGATCTGTGGTTAACGTAGTTTCGGCGGCAATTGCCCGGGTTGTTTCGGCAGAAAGATCTGCGTTTAGCTTGTCCTCTGCGGAAGTTGCACGGATTGTTTCGGCTAAAAGATCCGTGGTTAACGTAGTTTCGGCAGCAATTGCTCTGTCCGTTTCAGCGGAAAGTTCTTCGGATAGTGTAGATTCGGCATCAATTGCACGGGTTGTTTCGGCTTCCAGGTCCAGGGCCAGCTTTTCCTCGGCCGCAATGGCACGGGCAACCTCCTCGGAAAGGGCTCCGCTGCCTTCCGCCGCTGATGCGTTGACGAAGGTTCTCACGGCAAGCTCTGTCGGGAACTTAGTGTTGGTGGCGTCAGAAAGGGTGATGTCGGTGGACTTGTTGGCGGCATCCTCCTTTAGGGAAATGGCAGTTTCAGCGGCCGTTTTGTTGGCGTCCACATTGTCCTGTACCGTTTCGATATTGGCCTGCAATACTCCTTCCGCAGCGGTAGCACGGACTGTCTCGGCGGCTAGGTCAGTGGCTAACGAATTTTCGGCATCAACTGCACGGGTAACCTCCG
>NZ_VOLC01000057.1 GCF_009797935.1 Lunatibacter salilacus | reverse complement strand
GTGAAACAAATCGCTGCGCCCGCCGCGTGAAAACCGTTGCGCCCGCCGCGTGAAAGTCGTCGCTGCGTGAAATCGATCTGAGAGCGGCCCCTGGAAACAAATTAAAGATTATTTGCAATTCTTTTAATGCCGTCTTTTAAATGTTTGGTATTGAAATTAATCAAAAGCCCCAACTTCTTTTCACTTAGCTTAAGATACGTTAGGGTTTGTGCAAAATGTAGTGGTGCCAGTGTTTCCACTGCTTTGATTTCAACAATAACTTTATTTTCCACCAATAGGTCTAATCGATATGCTACATCAAATTTAATCTCTTTATAATTCATCGGAACCGGTAGTTGCGTCTGAACAAATATTTTCGATTGAACAAGTTCATACTCCAGAGCTTTCTCATAAACTGACTCCAGTAATCCCGGGCCTAAATAATTATGAATTTCAAAAGCTTTGTCCAAAATAATAGTGGCTATTTCGTTTTCACTCATGGCTTAAAAATTTATTAAAAAACATATGAATATATAAATATTCTATGTTCCCTCCAAAAAAGGCTTGCATAGACTCATTCACAATTAAAAATGGGGGGCATGCTGTGGGATTAGCGTAAAAAATGTTTCACGCAGCGGGCGCAGCGGATTACGCGACGGACGCAGAGAATTGGTTTTGAAAAATTGCTAATGTAGACGC
>NZ_VOLC01000056.1 GCF_009797935.1 Lunatibacter salilacus | reverse complement strand
CCAAGGGAGGTGGAGTTCACGTCGGGGGCAAAGCTGGCCTTTGCCTATGATGCGGAGGGGACAAAACTTAGCCGGAAAGTGTACAACAGCTCCGGCACCCTGACCGAAACCCGGGATTATATCGGTGAGGCCGTATATTTAAACGGATCAACCGATTACCTCCTTCATGAAGAGGGCCGGGTGGCTTACGAGGAGAATGGCTACCAATACGAATACCATGTAAAGGACCACCTGGGCAATGTCCGGCAGGTACTCCGCAACCCTACCACCCGGGTCTTCACGGCTACGATGGAAACCCAAAATGCCGCGGCGGAAGAGGCTGCCTTCAGCCAGCTTTCCGCGTCACGGCAGTTCGGCCCAGAACATAACGTGACGGCAGGAGGCAGCCAGGTGGCCTGGCTAAATGCCGAAAGGGGCCGGATAGCCGGGCCCGGAAGAACCCAGCCGATCTACGCCGGGGACAGTGTCACGCTCCGGGTACACGGAAAGTACGCCGAAGAAAACATCCCCCACATCAATGCGGGCAGCGTTCTAACCCAGTCAGCGAAGGACCGGATGGTGGAGGGGCTGGGTGAACTGGCGGGCGGTCTGCAACGCGCCGGTGCGGGCAACCCCATAGCCCTGCTGAACCTGGCCGACATCCTCGCAGGCGATTTTCAACACAAAAAATCACCCGAGGCGTATCTGATCTATGCATTGTATGACAATGACAGCA
>NZ_VOLC01000055.1 GCF_009797935.1 Lunatibacter salilacus | reverse complement strand
CCAAGGGAGGTGGAGTTCACGTCGGGGGCAAAGCTGGCCTTTGCCTATGATGCGGGGGGAAACAAACTTACCCAAAAAACATACAACAGCTCCGGTACCCTGACGGAAACCCGGGATTATGTCGGGGAGGCTGTTTATGTAAACGGATCAATTGATTACCTTATCCATGAAGAGGGTCTTGTGGCCTATGAAGACAATACCTACCAATACGAATTCCATGTAAAGGACCACCTGGGCAATGTCCGGCAGGTACTCCGCAACCCGAAAACTAAGGTCTTCACGGCTACGATGGAAATCGAAAACGCACCCGCGGAAGAGGCTACATTCAGCCAACTGGCAGCATCAAGACAGAGCGGTCCGGAGCATAATGTGACCGAAAGCGGAAGCCAAGTTGCCTGGCTGAATGCTGACAGGGGCCGGGTAGCCGGACCAGGGAGAACCCAGTCTATATTTGCGGGGGACAGCGTCACGCTTCGGGTTTACGGAAAATATGCGAATAACAATATCTCCAAGATCAACGCGGGCAGCGTTCTTACCCAGTCAGCGAAGGCCCGGATGGAGGAGGGGTTAAGCGAACTGGCGGGCAGCCTGCAACGCGCCGGTGCGGGCAACCCCATAGCCCTGCTGAACTTGGCCGACATCCTCGCAGTTGACTTCCAGCACAAAAAATCACCCGAGGCGTATCTGATCTATGCATTGTATGACAATGACAGCA
>NZ_VOLC01000054.1 GCF_009797935.1 Lunatibacter salilacus | reverse complement strand
AGAACCGGACAGGGCTGGGAATTTTCGATAATGAATTCAACATTTGACCATTCACCATTTGACCATTCACACCATACGTAATTCGTAACTTTTAATTCGTAATTCTTTAGGTATAACTCATCACCCATAACCCATAACTAACTCAACAGTAATTTTTAATTCGTAATTCGTAATTCACACCCCCGCTCCGTAACTGCCCCACCCCTTTAGCCAATATCTACTAGTATCTAATATCCACTAATATCAATTCCCCCATATTTCGGCCGATAGGACATATATCAACTATATATCCACCATATCCCAATCTTTTAATATCTACTATCCAGGAGGACAAGTATCAATCCCCGACTAGGTGTAGGTTTGCAACTACACCTGCCTATCAAAAGGAATTTGCAATTCCGGTTGGGAGGGAATTTGTCGAATGATGAACCGTCAATCCCTAATCCAGTAGGGATGGCCGATATAGTAGCTCCGGGTTTCAACCCGGTGGATAAAAATAAACATCCCATCGCCCCGTTTTGGCCGCAGAAAATGTCAATTTCCTCCATAACCTCCCGCCAAATCCCCTAAACGGTTGGGCTGCAGTCCTGTGTCGGAACCAACAAATTAATCGAATGTCATCATCCGAGAAATGGCAGAACCGGACAGGGCCGGGTTTTGGCGGGAGAGGCTGGCTTCTTCAACCCTTCCCGCTGCCAAAACTCAACCGAGATAATTTCACTAAACCTAGGGTTGCGCTTCGCTACACCCTAGGTTATTGCTTTCACCCCTTTGGGGCTGGGATATATTACTATAACCAACAATCATAAATCCCGT
>NZ_VOLC01000053.1 GCF_009797935.1 Lunatibacter salilacus | reverse complement strand
GTTTGGTTGGCATGCCTTTTCAAAACTAAGCCAGACCGAGTTCGAAATTGCGAACTTTTGTTTACTAAGACGTTCTTTAGTAAGCCATTGCAAATGGAATAAAAGAGATTACGACTGCAAAGGAGTTTAAGAATAGAAGGGTGTAGAGGATTCTACACCCAGTTGGGGTGACTTTTCGGGCAGTCTGCAGATAACCAAAATTCTTAAAAGTCATCAGCTCTCCCTTGGCGGACTGCGTTTTGTTGGTGTTGTAGGACACCCCGTTGAAGGTACTGGTCGAGGAAAGGATCTTGACAGTCATTGGCTGATGGTTTTGTAGATTTTCCGGAAGGTCCGGTTGATTTCCTGCTGATAGTCGAGGTGTCGGGCAAGAAGGCTGTTGAACCGCGCGAAGATTTCTGGGTCCAGATCTTCTACCTTGGAATACTGGTTGGCATGTTTGGCCAATTGGTTGATATTGTTATTAACGCGGCCCTGTTCGGCGGCCAGACTGTTTAGCGTTTTGAGGAGTTTATCCGTCTTGATAATGGTGACATCTCCCTGGATTTTTTGGATAAGTTTTCTAAGCGTATCGCTGCGGGAGATGCCCGTGCTTTGGGAAAACACATCCAGGAATTTCACCTCCCTGTTATTAAGCCGGAAGGTGATTTTGTGGGTTCTGTTTTCCTGGATTTCCTGTATCATCTTGGTATCCGCTGGCAGCCGCCAACATTTGTATGACCCAAAAAGAAGGAAAATAAACTGCCACTGAAATACGCAAAAAGGTATATTTTAAGCGAATACGTAGGTATGCGTATATAGGGATAGGGGGTGGATTTGG
>NZ_VOLC01000052.1 GCF_009797935.1 Lunatibacter salilacus | reverse complement strand
GATTGTACGGATTATTTTTATTGATGTCGAGATTATTCCGACCCAAAAAAATCCGCTTTATCCGGGTCATCCGTTTTCTATTTTACCTTTAAGCGAATGGAACACGGATTTGACGGATTGAACGGATTTGTACGGATTGTTTCTTTGATCCCAAGATTTACTCCGACCCAAAAAAATCCGTTTTATCCGGGTCATCCGTGTCATCCGTTTTCTATTTTACCTTTAAGCGAATGGAACACGGTTTTGGCGGATTGAACGGATTTGTACGGATTGTTTCTTTGATCCCAAGATTTACTCCGACACAAAAAAATCCGTTTTATCCGGGTCATCCGTTTTCTATTTTACCTTTAAGCGAATGGAACACGGATTTGACGGATTGAACGGATTTGTACGGATTGTTTTTATTGATGACGAGATTATTCCGATCCAAAAAAATCCGCGTCATCCGTTTCATCCGCGTCATCCGTGTTCTATTTTACTTCGAAGCGAATGGAACACGGATTCGGCGGATTTGTGCGGATTGTACGGATTATTTTTATTGATGTCGAGATTATTCCGACCCAAAAAAATCCGTTTTATCCGGGTCATCCGTGTCATCCGTTTTCTATTTTACCTTTAAGCGAATGGAACACGGTTTTGGCGGATTGAACGGATTTGTACGGATTGTTTCTTTGATCCCAAGATTTACTCCGACACAAAAAAATCCGCTTTATCCGGGTCATCGGTGTCATCGGTGTTCTATTTCACATTGAATCGAATGGAACACTAATTTGGCGGATTGAACGGATTGTTTTTATTGATGACGAGATTATTCCGATCCAAAAAAATCCGCGTCAT
>NZ_VOLC01000051.1 GCF_009797935.1 Lunatibacter salilacus | reverse complement strand
GGTTTCGTTTTGGCAGCGGGGATGGTTGTGGTGCCATTCCTTTCCCGCCAAAACCGGATTCTGTTTGGTTCTGCCTTTTCATTTTCGGGATAGGTCATAGGTAATGGGTAATTAGGTTGATTGGTTATTATGTTATTGAGTTACTGGTTACTGGGTTATTGAAGCGTTCGACAGCTTCACTGTCGGTCGGACATTATTCGTTGTCAAAATCGAATGCGTTATGTATTAATCGTTCACATCGATGAACTGTAATTATGTCAATTCTAAACTCATCAACGATATGATATACAATTCTATAGTTTATTCTTATTAGAGATCTAATCTTTTCATTTTCAAATTCAGGCACCATTATTCCTGACCTGGGATGATCTTCGAGTATGTCAACAGCATCAAATAACCGTTCTACAACTATTTCAGCATATCTCTCTCAATCTTTTGCAATATGTTCACCAATATCGTTTAAATAGGAGATTGCCGAATCCGTCCAGACTACTTTAACCATTTGTTGAGTTTTTTCCTGGCCTCCTCTTTGGTGTTAAGGGTCATATATGGGTAGAATGGATTGCATTTTTGGTACCCTCTTTTGGCCGAGGTAAAGGTTGAAGAAGCCAGCCTCTCCCGCCAAAACCTGATTCTGTCCGGTTCTGCCTTTTCTTTTTCGAAATACCTCATCGCTCCGAGAAAAAGACGGCAGCCCAACCAACAATGGGTTTTGGCGGGAGAGGCAAGGTGAAATTGACATGGTGGCGGCCAAAACTTGGAGACTACGGTTATTCCCAAACCCCGGGCTTCACCCGGGGCTACTAAGATGTCACCCCGCTGGGGCTTTTTGTATCCTGATATTGAGGTAGTTATTTCGATAGAATGGTTGGTTGCAACGGTATAGAACACGGATTAGACAGATATAGCGGAACTTGTCCCGGTTTTTCGGGATTTGTGCGGATTTTTTTGGTTATGATAATTCCCAGCCCTGTAAG
>NZ_VOLC01000050.1 GCF_009797935.1 Lunatibacter salilacus | reverse complement strand
GTAAAGTTTCACCATCTCCTCCCTGCTTACCGTTTCCATGTCCGTCAGGCTGCTGACAAGAATCTCCTCCACACCGCCTTCAAGTACGGTTTTGGTTACCCTGACGGTAATGGGAGAGGCTCCCGGGGTACTTTCCCGTTCGTTTTTGCTGGGCTCCCAGCAGGTTAAAAAATCCTGTCTGCTGTCGGCAATGCCCCTCTTTGCAAACCCCGAATTGGTAACCGACATGCGTATGCAGAAAGCCCTTTTGTTCTCAAAAAGCTTAAACACCCTGTTGAAGTGTCCAAAATTTCTGTCCAGAACCAGAAGGTCCCCGGGATCGGCGGGAACTGATTCAAGACAGGCGTCAAGCATGCCACTTTCCCCCGTGCTAGTCCTGCCCAGCCCCGCACTGGGTGTAAGGCCGGAAAGCACGTCATAGACAAGGAAAATCCGGGCAAGGGAGCGGTCGGTCTTGCCGGCACTGTTTGCCTGGATGCCGAAGTGGGCTCTTATCTGCTTTGAGCCGGGGAGACTGATTGTACTGCCGTCACCCGCAAGTACCCGGTACCCCTTCCAGCGGGGTAATGCAAGAGTTTGGGCATGGGCGGCGGTCAGCATGGAGAGATCCCGGAAGAAATCAGGTTTGATCTTGCTTCTGGCCTGACAAAACGCACTGCCGGAAACCTGCACTTTGGAAAGCTGGGATAGAACCCCATGGGTTACAAATTCAACCGACTCCTTGAACAGCTTTAGTATGGAAACGGCGACCGTCGGAAAATCGAGGACTGATGCCCGGCTGAAATCGGAAGGGGAACTTGTGTAAAACGACTGATTATCAGTAGAATGTAAAAAATCATAGATTTTTTTCCGGACATCCGTTAGGACTATCCGTGAATTGGGATGTAGGTTTTGCCTTCATTTCTATGTGTTTTATGAACTATAAATATAGTAAAAATAGCTGAAGATTCCATCAATTAATCAACCCACTTTCACCGGATTTACCTTAACTTAATACCATTGAGTGGATACTACACCCAGTCGGGG
>NZ_VOLC01000004.1 GCF_009797935.1 Lunatibacter salilacus | reverse complement strand
TTGGGGACAACGGGCTGCGGTATTATGATTATGGGGCTAGGATGTATGATCCGGTTATTGGGAGATGGGGGGTGGTGGATCCATTGGCGGAGCAACGTTCTTGGATGACACCGTATAACTATGTCCAGAACAATCCATTGAACCGTATTGATCCTGACGGGATGCTGGACGAATGGAGATTAAATACCGAGACGGGAGACCTTACTTGGGTGAGTGATTTGGGGGGTGATTCCCAACAAACAGTACATATAGGAAACAGAAAAACTATAATTGAAGGATCCAAAGAAGAAATTCATGTTGGGGCCGTTTCTAAACCAGGTGGTTCGGATGGAGATTTTGTTTACACAGCCAGTAAAGTCGACTTATGGTCGGATATTCCTGACGAGTACCAAGGACATTATAGTTCTAGAGACCTTGTTGAAAGATATAATGCAGCACAAGATGGGGGGATAAAGATTAGAAGCATTCGTGATATGGAAGGTCAAGGGCTTTCAAGGCGAGAAATGGTTTGGAATAGGTCTGATTATGGAAGACACCTCGTTACAAAATACGGTAGCAAAGATGCATTTTATATGGCTGCTGATTTGGGAATGATGCCTTTGCCGAGTCCTGCAGGTTTTGATGATTTTGCTTTTGCAGGAAGCGGTCTTTCAGCAATAAACAATTTTTCCAAGAATAGGAGTGCATTGAAAGTTACATCGCAATTAAATATTGCCGCAAGAGGTGTAAAGTTATCGAATAACCCTTGGATCAAATTTCTACAGCAAAACAAGGGAAGTTGGAGTGGTAAGGACTGGTTAAATCAAGCCAGACAGGCATATAAAGTACTTAAAAAATGAGATATATGCTAGAGTTGGTTTATATATGCAGAAAATGCGGTAAAGCCAACTCTATATTTTCTTTCTATGAAGATCGCTATAAACTTTCAGAGAAAGTAGGAAAGGAATTCGGTGTGGAATGTAAGTATTGTTGTAAATCGGACAATATCCATTTGAATAGCGTCCATGCCAGGGTAATCCCTGTATATGCTTTCATTGTTTTTGGATTATTGTTAATCCTAGCCTGCTTCGTCAGTTATTTTCTTTTCAAGGGGTATTGGAGAGATAATGTTTTTATCCAGAATAAATCTATTCAAGTTGTGTTTATAGGTTTCTGCATTCCAATATCGGTAATGGCGGTATTGTCTATTTCTTTGAAGGAAAAAATTAGAGCTTTTAACAAGTATCGACTATAGAAGGATTTCTTCCCTTTCGATTGAATTTTTTCTTTCTCGAAATTCTTGCCAGTATTTTGCAATCTCCTCTTGATTACCGTGGCCAATTAAATCGATATCAGTACTTATATCTATGGGTTTTAGTTCTAGTTTTTCAAATTCATTCAAAATGACAAGATTGTTTGTTTCAGAGTTTGAAATTTGATATTTAATATGTCCATTGTCTTCGGTGGAAATTGTAAAAAAAGCATCACTTAAATCGAGGGTTTTTGAGATTGAAGTCCCCATCACTTCATTATGGATAATAAAAAAATCATTGCTAATTAAAGCTTCATTATACATACCACTTAAGTCCTTAAACATCCAAGCTCCAGTGATTTCTTGTTCTTTATGGCTTTTTGGAGAGCATTTAATGAATAAGGTGCCAATTATCAGGTATTTACAGATATGGTGTATTGTATTTTTTACCAAGATCATCGATTTGTGAATCATAATGGGTGAAACGACAATTTGTAAAATCATAAAAGATCTCATTACAAAGCAGCGATAATTTTGAGGTTGGCGGCCTTGATGAAGGCATCGATGGTGACGCAGACGTGTGACTTGTTTTCAGGATCCAGGTTTTGGATCTCCTTCAGTTTTTTGAGCGTTTCGTTGTCAATGCGCTCGTACTCCCCGTCCTTGACCAGGTAATCCAGCCTGACCCCAAGTGAGTCGGCGATCTTTGCGGCCACGTCAATGGATGGGATGTTTTCACCCCGTTCATACTTGCCGATGATATCCCCCGAAGTCCCGACGAGCTTCCTCAGGTCTGCCTGCCTGATTTTTTTCTGCTTGCGTGCGAACGCCAATCTGTCTGAAAAAGCCATAAATACCTCGTTTTTAAGAGTTATATTAAGAGTGATTTACAAAAATACATCACCTATAAGTCAAATACAATTACCATAACTCCTGTTTGTAAACGTAGTATGGGTTAGATTTGTGAGGTATTTATCAGATGAGAATTTTTAAAGAAAGTTTTATGGAGACTAAAAAGGACTACCGATACGACTACCGGGAGCTGAATAGGCTTCTGGTTGAAGACCATGATCCGCAGCTGCTGGGTGACCAGCTGGATGCGCTGATGTGTGACCTGGTGTATGTGTCCAAGGATGCCGGGGACTTCCGGGAGGGAATTGAGTAACTATTGCTACACGCTGCGCAGATTGCGTGATCTGTTTTGGAATAAGCTTCCCAAGACCGGCTGTTAGGGATGGAGATACAGCAAATCAAAGAACAGCTGACATGGGCGGAAGTGATTAAACATTACGGGCTAATAGCCGACAAACAGGCAAGGTTAAAATGTCCGTTCCACAACGACAGAACCCCGAGCCTGCAGCTTTACTACAAAACCCGGACGGCTTTTTGCTTCTCCACCAACTGCCAGACCCACGGCAAGGCGATTGATGTCATCGACTTCATACTATACTACGAGAAATGTACCAAGCACGAAGCAATCAAGAAAGCGGAAAGTATCGTCAATCCGGGAGCGGCCACAACCCAAACTACAGCAACCACCCTTCGGCAGGCTCAGGGTTCAACAAACGAGAAAGCAATGTTTTTGGAGCGGATGTTTACTATCTCAAAAATGCGGTGCACTACTCCAAACCTGCAAGGGAATACATCGAGAGCCGCAACCTTGACCATAAACAACTCGAAATCGGTTACAATGCCGGGCAGATCCACCACGGGACAAGGAAAGATGAAAGCCTGATAAACGACTGTCTGAAATATGGGATATTGTTGGACTTGGGGTTGTTGAGGAAGGAACAAATCTCGTCAGATATTCTCAGACGATAGTAGTCCCTGTATACAATGAGGCTGGGAAGACTATAGCCGGCTGGAATGTGATTTCTAAACAAACGGGACAAGTACTCAAATATGTAAAAGCAGGAACATCGAGTTTAGGGTATGCAACCGGAGGATTATCTGTTGTTGTAGATGCAGCTGAAATGGTAAATGGTGATTTATCGGGAGCAAGATTCAGTTATCGTGCTTTCGGGACGGCCACAGCCACGGCAGCAGGTGTTTATGTTACTGCTGGTCTTGGCGCCATTGTGGGATTAACAGTTATCATAGGAGAGAATGTATATGATGGACGGATGAATGAGATACAGCCACAAATAGACAAAGCCTATTCTGACTTTTACAATGCGTTAAGAAAAGGATGGAGGCCTTATAGATAAATATCAATATGGAATTGTTTAAAATCACTACCTCTGATCACTTAAGGCATTTGTGGCTCTATATTCTCGTCATGATTTGCCTTCCTTTTATTATTTTTTTTATATTACTTTACAAAAAAGGCCTATTTGAACCAAATACTGCGTTATTAGTGGGAAGTGTTTTTTTTCTTGCATATTCAATCCCAATATTATCACTCCATTTGAATTATTATTTCAGGAATCGTAACGATGTGTTTAAATATGATAAATCTACAGGTCAGGCGATTTATCAAAATGGTAAAAAGGAAATCAAATTCAATGTAAAAGACGTAGTGAAGATTAAAGTCTACAAATCTTGGCCTTTGTCGAGGAATGGCAAGCCCGTATTTGCATGGGATTATTACAATCATTCTGTGATAGAATTAAAAGATGGACAAATTATCAAGTTGTCAAGTTTATTGGTATTTGAGTTGGACAAGGTGGTGAAATTTGATAACACCGAAATTAAGAAGACGCTTTTTGCGTGGATGAGGTAGTCCTATTACCGTGTACCATGCTTGTTATCTGTGAAAAAATGATACCATAAGTAACGAGGCAGCCATTAAATCATAGATAGTTCTCTTTGGAGATATGGCCTTTGGAATAAATATAACGTCAGCATTTACAATTTCTACGGCTGGCAATTTGATCTGTTTACTTTCCCCAATTAGATATTCTTCAGGACGGGTTCTAAACCGAACCACGCCTAATTTGAGAAAAAAAATAAACTAAATCAGATAAAATCCAACACTTCTACGGTGAAAGTTGAGACAATGATAATGGATGTATTACATGAACCAACTGAGAATCAATAATATGAGTGATTTTATTCAAAAAAAGGATTTTTGGTCAATAACCCTTTTTGCCGGTGTGTTTATAGGTTGTTATTTTTTGTCTAAAGAGCTTTCCTCGAACAATCTCTTTGTAGTTGTGCCAATATCAGGACTGGGTGCGTTTGTTGGATATAAACTTGGTAATTGGATAACCGATAAGCCAATAGGCATGAAAGTATTTTTGGTTTTATTTTGGACTGTTGTGTTTATTGGAGTCGTACTTATTACAAGTAAGAGACAAATTGACGATAAAAAAGCCTACGGGTCAGAAACAACAACAAATTTACTGATAGGAAAATGGGAAACAGATGACGATAAAGGATTTAAAATAAGGTTAGAGATAGATGGTGATGAAGCCATAATGAGTATGTCACCTAATTATGAGGAAATTGACTATGATTTAAATTTTTCTGAAAAAAGTGTACAGTTCAAGAAAGAAGGAAACGTGAAATTCGATTTTATAGTAGAAAAAATTGATGCTAAATCCTTAACGCTTAGTCAATCAAATGAAAAACTGGAATTTACTAGAATAGAATGATAAAAGTGGGATACGCTCCGGGCTTCTTTTAAAGTCAGAAATATTCCTGTGATGATAAAAGTAGCTCAAAATTATTATTAAGAGAATTTTAGGAACTTGTCAAAAAATTTTAGGCTATCAGTTTAGTACAAGTGCCGGTCTGAAATTTGAATACAAAAAGGATAATGAATAATATAATTAGTTTAGGTAATAAAGTGATCGGAATTATATCTTTTATTACCGTAATGTTTATGGCACTATTATTCGTTATTGTATCTGTTGATGGATATATGTTATTAATATCATTTTTATTAATTTCCATTTATTCCTTTCAAGCAAGTAAAATAAAATACATAGAAGTTATTGATAAACAGTTTATTATTAAAAACGTTTTTAAAAAGGACCTAACGAAGGATTTAAGAATGTATAAAAAAGTATCCAGAATCGGATTTAGTAATCTTATGGAGATAGAATTTTTAGATGAAAGTAAATACTATTTTTGGGGTAAATCAGAAAAATGTATTGATAATTATATAAAACAAATGATGTAGCTGTCAAATAAGATTGACTTTGAAACCCCGGAGGACGTTTGGTTCGACGACTTTACGGTAATGAGCACCCCCTCCCCCATCATGCAGGATACGCAGTATAGCCTGTCCCGATAGCGTAGCGTATCGGGAATCCCTGGGGATTGGAGCTCACGGGGATTGGATTTCAATATACTGAGGACCAAGCGTTAAAAAATAAGCCATAGGCTTATTCTAGCGAGGGGCCGGGTTGCAGGGCTGGAGCAAACAAGTACCTGTACAACGGCAAGGAGCTGATTGGGGACAACGGGCTGCAGTATTACGATTATGGGGCCAGGATGTATAGCTTGTCCCGATTACGAGGTGTATCAGGAACCCGGTGATTGGAAGATGGGGGGTGGTGGATCCGCTGGGGGAGGTTTATGTCGACTTCTCACCCTATAATTATGTAGCAAATAATCCAATCAAATATATTGACCCAGATGGAAGGTTTATAGGAACCATAATTGGAACAGTCGTTGGTGGAGCTGCTGGTGCATATAATGCTTATAAAAAGGGGGGCGATGTGTTCGCTGGAGCTACCGAGGGAGCCGTTTCTGGAGCTAACGCTGGGGCTACAGTTGACTTAGTTGTGGGTGCGACTGTTGCATCTGGGGGTACTTTAGGTGTGGTAATCTTGGCAGGTGCAAGCTGGGGCAGTTGGAGGGGCTGCTGGGGGCATTGCAGGAGATACTGCTGGGCAAGTAGTTGCGGGATATAATAAAGGCGAAAGTATTTCGGACGCGGCTAAAAAGTATTAATTCTAAAGACTTTGCAGGGAAAGCCATGGAGGGGGCATTTACCGGAGCAATTGGAGGAGGACTAGGCTGTGCTGTTGGAAAAACTATGAAAGTGGACGAAACATCTACCTCTTCTTTTTTGAAGACTACAATGGCTGAAAGTATGGAGCAAACAGCAAAAACTATTAGACAAATAGGAGCTTCAACCGGGCAATCTCAAGCTGTAATAAATGCGAATGTTGATGTGGTAACTGAAACTATGAAAAAGGGAATGGCTAATGCTACCAAAGCTACCAATTCCACTATTACGACTATTTCTGCCGGAAGTGCAATGACTACCGAATCGACGATTAAGGTAATTCAACAACAGCAAAAAAAAGATTATGACGATTAAAAGGATCATAAAAACATTCTATGTAATAGGAATGATTTTCTGGTGCGGCATGCTTTTGAGTGCGGTTTTTAAGCTAATAGGGTACAATGAGGTTTTTGAAGTATTTAGCTTAAGGAAGGCTCAGATAACGAATTTTGAGATTATAGTAGATAGCGTTGACGAAAATAATTTAAGTATTCATTATTCCTATAATGTTACAGATAAGGAATTTAATAAAAAAATAGAGGTAGCTAAAAGGTATTATGATGATAATTTTTTGTTTTCTTCTGACAGCACAATAGAAGTTAGTTATAACCCTAATTTTCCCCATTTAAGTTATATTACTACGCTCCCACTTGAAATAAGAAAGCAAAAGGCGGGCGTAGTTATTTCATTAATCTTTATTGCCTTTCTATCTGTAATTTATTTTTTTGGGTTTAGAAAACTATTTTCTGGTTAGATTACCTCATTGGGTCGGGAGATTCTCCTTGTTAAAATCCAATTGAATGTAAGCAAACGCTTAATTCCATACTAAAAAAATTTGACTTCGAAGACCTATCTATGCCGGAGCAGACCATTGTAGACTACAAAAGCAAGTATCTGGACCTCTATGACAGGACCAAAAACAACAGCCAAAAGGAAAAGATCTCCATCCTAAACGATATTGATTTTGAACTTGAACTGATCCACCGGGACGAGATCAATGTGGGCTATATACTTAAACTCCTTGGCAAACTGAAAGACGCCACTCCTGAGGAACAGGAGAAGCAGAAGAAAGCCATTGTAGAACTTATCGTCGGGGAAGCCCAACTCAGAAGCAAACGGGAGCTGATCGAAAAATTTATCCGTGAAAACCTTCCCCAGATAAAGGACGCCGATGATATCCCAGAGGAATTCACCAGCTTTTGGACCATGGAACGCCTCAACGCCCTACAGCAGCTTAGCAAGGAAGAGAATTTGGATGATAAAGGCTTGGAAAAAGTGATCGGAGATTTTATCTACACCGAGAAGGAACCGCTCAGAGATGACATCATCGAATTAATGAAGAACAAACCTGCTCTTAAAGAAAGGAAGACCATAGCAGAAAGAGTTAAGGCTAAAATCCTCGGTTTTGGGAGACCTTTATCAACGGCATTTCGGAGGCGGCTTAGGGAAAATTAACCTTCCCATACCATCCCCCTGTACCAAGGCAGACAATCCGCACTTCGCCGAGTTGATGCATGTTGGGATGCTTCCCCCTAAAAGCTGCTGACTATTAATCCGGCGGATATTACCTTATTCTCCATATATTTTCGTTTACGAACTCATATAGCAGTCCCAGCACCGTGTCTTGGTCCATATCCAGAAATTCATGTTCACGGTGGTACGTATTAAAGGCGATAATCAGCTCGTCCAGTTCAGGTTCACGTAGTTCAAACCGGTCCATGAGAACCTGCTTAATGGAATCTGATTGTATAACTTCCAAATAGGCGGCCTGCCTGGAGAGCTTTTCCAAGGCCCGCTTGTATTGTCGTTTGTTTCTTTCCCTTTTGGTAAAATAGGAAATGGGGCCATCTATGGTAAAGCCGGGGGTCATTTCTGTAGCAGATCCACTGTGGCCGGGCATAATCCTGCCGGGCCCCATTGGTTTTCTGTTCGGATCCCTGTCCAGGGAAATACCCGGGATATAGATGGAAGGCCTTTCGCCGATAACATCGACCGGAGGCAGGCCTACCGCGTCAAAGATCATGGAAACCACTTGGTGGACGGTTTCTTTTACCACCATAACATGGGTGACATAGCCCTCTTTGCTGAAAAGCACCGAGTCCCCCAATTCCACTTCCATACGGAAATATCCAAGGTGAGCACTGGTAAAGGTCGATTTTGTCCGGATATTTTCCACCTTTACCCCAGTCAGGTAGGAATGATCCAACACATCTATAATATTCCCAGTCAATACCTGGCCCTGAACAGACAAGGCAGTGATGGATAGAAAAAATATAACTAGGATGGATTTCATGGATAAACAACCGGTTTTTTATATTCAAGGGGATCCTCTTAGTATCAAGTCAAACGTACACCGGCATAATTCCTTTACCAGCAGTCTATGTCAACGAAGATACTGTTTGACTTTTAGATGTGAAAAATATCCTTGTTAAGATATGCTAACGGGGCAAAAAATGGAGGGAAAAATTTTGTCCATTTCCTATTACAACAAAAGGTATAAACTACACAGAGGTCAGGGAGACGCCACCAACAACACCAACAAACCGTCAAGCAACTTTCGGGGATGTTGTGTCTTCCGACTGCGCCATGAAAAACTGCTTGCCAAAGTTTCGCTGTACTATACTACATCAAGTCTCAAAAACTGAGCAGTTTTAGGGGAAGATTTAAAAAAACGTATATGATCTTATATATATCTTATATGGTTATTATTTTTTAAACCATATAAGATATATAAGTTCAGATTACGTTCTCACATCGTTATAATCTTTCTCAACTGGTTCACTATCTCCCTATGATATCTGCCAAAGGAATGATCTGAAAGGTGATATTGGCTACACTGCTTTCGTAGAGTATACCCACTTCCTTTTCGTTGATCATGGTGAGGCAGGAATATCCCCAACCCCGGCCTTCATCCAAAAGGAGTTGTAAATTTTCCGGCCAAGTTTGTCCGTTGTCATTGCTGACCTTTATGGTCATATTCATCCTGGCCATCTCGTCTGCCGGATTGGAAAAAAGAAACATATTGTCCTGAAATGGATTGGCTATGATACTGGCCATGCAAACTGGCTCAATCAGAGACCCACGTGAGGTGGAATGTTCTGCCCAGGTTTTCCCCAAGTCTTGGGTCACCGAAATTGATCTCGAACCGCCCCTATTGTCCCGCATATTAAGCATTAGTCTGCCGTCGGCAAGTTCGACGACCTGAGCTTCCGTGGTATTGGACTTGGCTCCGGTCCCGGTATGCCAGGATTTCCCCTTGTCTTTACTGTAGATAATCGTACTGTGAGGCATTTGATTTTCGTCTTTATACTGTGCCGGGAATACCAAGGTACCGTCCTTCATCGTAACGCCCTTTCCGGGACCGTTGAAGAACAAATGCCACTTGGCAATTTTGGTCTGCCCAGTGATATTGATAGGCTCAGACCAGGTCAATCCGTCATCCTCCGACTTGACTAACATCAATTGGCCGGTCTCTTTTGGTTCCATTCCCACTTCTGAGGAGTTCCATATCATTTTGCCGGGCTTTCCATGGGCCCAAAGTGCCGCAACCCAAATATGGCCAGTCTCATGATCCACCAAAATAGATGGGTCACCTATTCCGTTTTGATCCTCCGGCAAGCCGCCCCATTGACCCATATTCATGATGACCTTCATGGGCTCCCAAGAGTTGCCACCGTCTACACTTCTACTCAGCCCGACGTCAATATCCCCCTGAAGATCCACAGAACTGTTTCTCCTTATATCATACACTGCCAAAACCGTTCCCTTTGTGCTGGTCACCATGCCGGGAATTCTGAAGGAATGTATCCCCTCAAATCCATAACTTCTCAGTGCTTTAGCCAAGCGATATGCCGGGACATCTTTGGTTGATTTGATGTTAAATCTATTTCCTCCCAGCTCTAAACCGGTAATATTAACATCCACCCGTTCTTTGATCCCATGAGCCGCATTTACTTTAAGATGGATTTCCAGGGCCATTGTACCCAACGGCAAAGCTTCAAAGGCCAACTGTGCTTTTCCCTTTACATTTGCAATGGCGTGGATTTCCATCAATTCTTTCTCACCCAACCTGGCCATTAGTTTTACACTGTCCAATGCCTGAGCTGCATTGATATCCATGAGTAATTTCCCCTGACCTAACACTTCCATATCATCTACTCGCACGGAACCGACATGGCTATATGCTCCCTGCAATAGCGGCACATAACTGGGTTCGTAGCTTAGCGACCTTTCTGTATTTAGTTTTTGGGATTGGCAGGAAAGGCTGATCGTCAACCCTATCGCCAATGCCATCACGTTCATAATCATTCTATATTTTTTCATTTTCTTTTATTTATAATTTCACTATCGATTAGTCGTTGGTTGAAACCAATTTCGTTTTTCCTATTCAAATTTTAATCTTCTCAATTCAATTCATTTTCTATGATTACTTCCTTCACCTCTCCCACTCCCTGTCTTTTTCTCAGTGAATAGATTGTAAGTCCATTCAGTTTCTCTGATTTGGGCTTTTGAAAGAAAAGGCTAAACAGGTAGGTAAAAAGCATCGCGCTGACCAATCCTGTAAAGGCGTATAGGTGAATACTTAACGGGGTATAATATTTCACCAAAACCTGAGTCAATGCACTGGCCAACAGGCCAAATACAGCTCCTTGGCCATTGACTCTTTTCGATAGAATACCAACCAAAAAAATACCTCCCAAGCCTCCGGCAAATAAGCCGATCAGCATATTGAACTGATCCCAAAGTGAGGGAATTCCCATCTTGGCCATCATCAACGCCAAGGCTGTACCTCCTACCCCAATAACCACGGTCACCCACCGTGCAAAAGCAAGTTGCTTTCCTTCTCCCTTGCTTTTGGGAAACCATTTTTGGTAAAAGTCAACGGTGATTACAGTGGCCACTGAATTCATGCTGCTATCCAGACTAGACATGGCCGCCGCAAATACCGCCGCGATCAATAGCCCTGAAATCCCCTGTGGCAATTGCGTAACAATATACCATGGAAAGATACTGTCCGTGTTTTGGATTACGGGAGAAAGTTGTTCCGGCTGTTGCAGGTAGAAAAGATAGAGGGCTGTGCCGATGGAAAAGAAAATCAACGCCGAAGGCAAAGCCATCCATGCGCCCATAACGATTCCCTTTGCGGCTGTCGTTTCGTCTTTGGTGGTGAGATAACGCTGGATTACCGTCTGATCGCTGCCGTACTGCACGATATTGGAGGCCAATCCTCCTATCAACACCACCCAAATCGCAGTTCCCGTAAAGTCAAAACTCGTATTAAATAGCGTTGTCTTTCCTTGGTCCACCGCAAGATTCTGGAAAGTGGTCCAATCCAAATCCATTTTCGTCACCATCATCACCAAACAGACCAACGCTCCTCCCAGCAGGACCAAAACCTGTATAACATCGGTCCAAATCACGGCCTCAATTCCACCCAAAACGGTATAGAGAATACTCAGCACACCCATGATAAGGATGCAGCTTTCCACATTAATTCCCGTAACCACAGAAAGTGCCAGGGAAGGAAGTAACAATACGATTCCCAATCGTCCCAACTGCAGGGTGACATAAATCAAGCTTCCCAAAGTTCTGACAGTGTGGTTAAATCGCATTTCCAAATATTCATAGGCCGTAGTAAGGTTAAGCCTTCGGAAAAAAGGCAAAAACACGGCAATAATAATTGGGGAGACCATTATGATTGTCATCAACAGGATAAAGAGCGTCCAGTCCGTCGCAAAGGCCTTGGCAGGAATTGCCATAAAGGTAATGGCACTGAGTTGGGTGCCGAAAACACTGATGCCGGCAGCCCACCAAGGCACACGCCCGCCTGCCGTAAAATAATCACTGACATTATGTTGATTTTTGGAGATGACAATACCCATCAGCACCAATATCCCCAAATACCCTCCCAAAACAATGTAGTTGAGCGTGCCAAACTGCTGTTGGTTGACAACCTGAAGTTTATGAATATTTGGAGTTCTTATCCCCGGATAGATTTCTCCGGACGGCAACAACATGTCGCCGTCAAATTGAACAGCATAGGTATCAACCGGAGCTGTAAAGGGCAGTTCGTCCAAAGTTGTCCATGCTTTGGTAACGGTATGAAAAGCCAACACTTTCTTATTGAATCCGGGATGTAAATTCAAAATATAATCCCGAAAATGGATCAGTGAATCTTTCTTGGATTCTGATATTTCATCTATGCCTAACTCATGTGCAATTGCTTCCAACTGATTGAAAGGATCTGGAGTCACACCGCCGAAAATTAGGATATGGCCAGATCCAGCTGCTTTGGCGGCAAAGGCAGAAAGCGGCTGAACCGTGCCATCTCCATCTTTAATCTGTCCCAAATCTTTCCACTTTTTAGTTCTGGGATCAAATTGGAACACATCGGCAAAAACGTCGCTAATTCCGGATTCCCCTTTTTTCCTGCCTCCTAACAAATATAGTTTCTCGTATTCGCCGGACGTCTGTGCGACAAGTGCGGTATGCGACCGTGCAGAGCCTGGCCATGTGGGTAGATCTTCCCACTGGAGCTTTTCTGCTTTCAGATCCATGGAAAGAAACCTGCCTGAGCTAATTTCAGAAACTCCTCCTGCCAAATAAACTCTTCCGTTGAGATAAGCGGCGGAAGCATGGGTGAGTGGCAAAGGAAGATCCGGCAGGTTTTCTATGTTCATCTGCTGATTTTCCTTATCCCACTGCAAGCGGTACACTTTCTTTTGAGGCCCGGATTCATTTTCTCCACCCATTAGAATTAGTCCATCCTCCGTAGAGACAGAAGCACCATATCCAAGATTTTTAGGTAGCTGGTACGTATTGGAAATCCAGCGGTATTCGCCGTTTTCTTTCTTGAGAATATAGATTTTATCCCACCATTTTTTTTGGCCACCCTCCCATGGTAGTGCCTCGGGGAAATTTGCTCCCCCTGCGAAAATCGCGACCTCCCTGTGCTTGCCTACAAACATGCCTGCGTACCCCATTGGCGCATCAAAACCATCTTCAGTGGGAAATTTAGCAACGGACTCCCATTGGAGTATGTTTTTTCCGTCAGGAGATTGGCCCAATGTAGTAAAGACAATTCCCAACAGAAAAAATAAGGTTATCAAAATATTCTTCACAAGTGCTAATTTAGTCTGAATCAGGTATTCATTTGATTTTCAATAGTATTTTCAAAAAAATTCTGATCTTGAAGCAAGTTGGAGAATGCCTTTTTTTCTCCATCGGACAGCTTTTTGACAGGTGACCTGAAATCCCCACAATCCACCCCACACATTTGGAGGATTGCTTTACCTGCAGCTGCCCCGCCGAATTTTCCATAAAGTGAGATAAAATCGATGGATTTTTGCTGGTATAGCAGAGCGGTTTCCATGTCTCCTTTTTCAAACGCCGCTAAAACCTTATGATAGAGGGGAGCGGCAAAATTATAGGTGCTGCCCACGGCACCCTTAGCACCCATTGACAAACCCGCCAAAAAGGTCTCATCCCAACCCCATAGAATATCATATTTGGCACCTTCAAATCGCAGACAGTTATTAAAATCCATCAGATCGTTGTGGGTGTATTTGATCCCTGCAAAATTCGGGATTCGTTTACCGGCCTTTTCGAGTAGTTCAAGCATAGGAAGGTAGGCATTGGTCAAAAGCGGAATGTGGTAGAAATAAACTGCAAGACCTGGTGCAGCTTCGGCAATGGGAGCCATAAAATCCAACAGCCCATCCACACTGGAAGGTTTAAAATAATAGGGTGCGTTCATAGATATTCCATAAAGACCACTTTCTGCCGATATTTTAGCCAAAGAAATCGCCTCTTTTTGACTTGTACCGGAAACCATGGAAATGATTTTAAAATCCCTCTTATTGTAAGGGCCCCATATCTCGATCAAAGCTTTTTTTTCCTCAAAAGTCAGTGCGGAACCCTCACCGGTGGTACCACAGATAAATGCTCCTTTAACCTGCTGCTTAATCAGAAAATCAAAATATGCTGGAACGACATCTAATTTCAGTTCGTCGTTTTGATCAAAAGGTGAAAAGGTGGCGGCTATCAGTCCCGTAATTTTTTCGAACTTCATACATTTTTGTGATTTAGATTAGGAAAGTAAGTTACCGGAAAATTCCGGAAACTTACTAGGAAAATAGTCCATTCAATCAGTTTCCGTATCTCGGATTCAGAACAATTTTAGAATTCAGGCTGAGGGTGGATAGTGAAATCGGCCCAAGTAAGGTAAAAACCTGAAAGGTTTAAACTCACGGCTGAAATGCCTATCGGTTCAAGCCATCGGGTCGGCAAGGAATTATTGAGTGCCACTTCTCTCAAGGATAAATAATCCCATCTTTCATAATAAAATGTCCATCCCCAAAATGAGTTGTTTTGAGCCAGTTGATCAGCCCAGTAGTATCTTGGCAGTGCCTCTTGCTCACCTTTGTGTTGCCAGGAATTTACATTTTCGGCCAACATGCCTATGTCACACTGATATTGACCATTGTAGGTTGATGATGCCAAAAAAACGTTGACCGGATACTGGAACTTTTAGCCCATCATACTGCAGTGATAGTGCCTAAAAACTTTTATGTTCTCATAATCCATATGGTTACAATTTTTGAACCATATAAGGTATATAAGTTCATATGAGGAGGAATATTAAAGGACTTACTTTCAACCCTTAAACTGGAATTCATCACTCAATTGATTCTGACTATAATGGTTTATCGAAATGTGATCCGGAATTGAATCACATATTCTGTAAGGTTTCAAAAACCCGAGGCGATAGTATGGGAATAAATTCAAAAATTCATAAGTTCTCCTATGACTTATATGGTTTATAACTTTTTTTCAATATGAGTGATTTTTATTCTTCATATTGAAAGGTGGCCACCACGGGGTAATGATCGGATAGGCCATCCGGGCTACCGGTGTTGATAATTTCAGCATGGGAACAAAGGGTCTCAAAATAAGGGCTTACCAGGATATAGTCAATCCGCTGTTGGTATTTCTCCAGTTGCTCAGAGGACATTCCCCCTGTGACCAAGGGTGTGGGAAAGGAGGTCTTTTGATCTTCTTCTATATGTAATTGTACCACATCGATCAAAGGCAGCGATAAGAACCGGGACATGACACTGTAATCAAAAGCACCATTTCGGAGCGTTTGGAAGGCAGCGTTGCCTTTCTCGGCAAACCTCAAGCTGTCAGCTTTTTGGTTTTCTTTGCGTGTTTCCGAATTGGTTATATCAAATCCTGCATCAAAAGGTGAATGCGCATTGAAATCCCCCATCACAATAAACTTATCTTGCTGGTTTTTCATAAACACATTTTCGATATACGTGGAGATGATTTCGGCTTCGGATCTTCTGAATTGCCAATCTTGGGGACTTAAGTGAACCACTACAAAATCAATGTCTCGTGTTTTGGCATGAAGCATCCCGTGCCAGAATCCACCCAACATCCGGCTTTTTATTTCCAGTGGTGTTTTGGATGTAATGCCAATGGGATATCCCTCTTCTTTTAAAAGAAGCGTATACGGGTGACCCCATTGACTGGCCAACTGTTCAAGTTTCTCAGGCGTAAAGCCATTTAGCTCCTGAAATCCTATGACATCGGCGTTCTGTTCCTTAAGCCACTTGACCATTTCCTTTTCCCTTTCGGAATCCTTACCCCAGTCAAATCCGTTCCAGATATTGTAACTTAAGACTTTTAAAGCCTGATTTTGCGCAGGCAGTTGCCCGGAAAAGAGGAAGAAAAGAACCGGAATAAAAAAAAGCTTTTTCATTTTATGGTTTTTGGTGAGATTAAATATAGTGAATTTTAACAAGATTTGAATTTTAAACTTGCACCATTGCAGTGTAAGCCTAGTCGATGTCTTTTTCCTCTACGGTAAAGCCTTTAAATTTTTCAACAAATTGTTTAAAAACTTGATAATTAGAAGGTTTCATTTTCATTTTAAAATTGGCGAAACGGATAAAGGAAAACCTTCCAGGTTTTACCAATTTGATTTGAACAACCAGCTTTTTATCAAGAAAACCTAGAAGGTTTGCGGATTTAAGGTAGGATTATCCATCCAACTTCTTTATTTTGTTTTCCATTTTACATTTTGTTCAAGTCATTGAATTCTCGAAAAGGACAACCATGAACCAGACATTTTACAAAACTGCCATATTCTTCAGTGTATTGATATTTCTTGCAGGGCTGATTCAGGGGTATTTTTACTTTCAAATAGGTGCGAGAATTTACGGTCTGGAATCTTATGTTTACTGGGTTTTACTTTTGAGTACCATTTCTTTCATGTACCATATCCTATTGCTGAAATATTTCCATTATAAAAATTACCACTATCCTTTTTTACTTCTATTAACAGTCACTATAGCTTCAATCGCATATACCCTTGTATTTTTACAAATCCTATGGTCAAGGGAAGAACCGACTTATTACTCAATTTCTTTTTTGGCGGTGGTAGGATTTGGAATATGCTATGCGCTTAGCCTATTTTTCACATCTAACCAACGCTGGCTAAAAATAGCGGCAATTATTAGTTTTTCCGTCGATATCGTTCTTTTCTCCACCTACGCCTGGACTTTGCAATCTCCAAGCAGCATTGGAGGTTTTGAAAAATACCTAGAATGGGCCACTTTTATTGGTATAGTAATTCCGGTGTTTTATCTGTTGAATTTTTGGACAGAATTGAGATTTGTGGATCATGAAATAAAAAGGAACAGATTACAAAATACCATTAATGGAGTTTTTGGAGTAGTTGGAGCAATTTGCTTGGTGATTGTTCTGACGCTCGGCGCGCAAATGTTCAGCACGGTACAATGGTTTGCGCAGCAGCCTAAAAGGGCCCAGCTGGTGGCACAACCCTTTGATGCACGTATTTATGTTAATCGTGAAGGTGACACATTGAGATACCGTTTGATGAAACCGTTGGACTATAATCCGCAGGAAAAATATCCAATCGTGGTTGCACTACATGGAGGTGCGGGGTCCGGAACGGATAATGCGAGCCAGGTGGATGGTTCTTGGACTGCGCAGATATTGAGTGAAGAGAATAACCGGGAAAACTTTCCTGCCTTTATTTTCGTGCCCCAATGCCCACCCGGTTCCACCTGGGGAGCTGTCGAGAATGTACCTTCCGTAGATGAGTTAGTTTTTGAAGCTATTGCAGCGCTGGAAGGGGAGTTTGCCATTGACAAAAGCAGACGCTATGTGATGGGTGAATCCCTAGGCGGATATGGATCCTGGCATTTTATCAGCACCCGACCCGGGATGTTTGCCGCAGCTGTACCTATCTGTGGAGGAGGCAACCCCTCGCTTGCGGATAGAATCGTGGATGTGCCAGTTTGGGCATTTCATGGAGCCAAGGACCGGATTGTTCCTGTGGATGGTTCCAGAAAAATGATTGCCGCCATCAAAGAAGCAGGTGGCGATCCACGTTATACTGAATTTGCTGGTGAAGGGCATATAATTTCCGAATCCTTTGAAAACACGGAGGGGCTGTGGGAATGGGTTTTTGCACAAAGGTTGGTAGGTGAGTGAAAGTTGCAACGTTTTAGTCGTAAGTATTTTTTGCGTTTAGTTTTCTTTCTAATCAACAAAGGTTTCTTTTATTGCCTTTTTACATTTTTCTATTTCCTTGGTTGACAAATTGCCCAAGGCCTTTATAATTCTGGATTTGTCAATCGTCCTAATTTGGTCAATCATTACCCAACCTTGCTGATCATTATGTTTTACCTTAATTCTAGTAGGATAATTATGACTTTTAGTTGTCATAGGGGCGATTACAACCGTTCTTAAATAATCGTTCAATTCGTCAGGTGAAATTATTACGCAAGGCCTGATTTTCTCGATTTCGCTTCCAACCGTGGGTTCAAGGTTTACAAGGACAACGTGATATTGGTTTAGGTCCATTCGTCAAAGTTTTCATCCTCAAATACGTCATCAATTACGAGTTTATCCTCCCCACGTTCATTCATTTTCTTGAATGCCGCTCTCCATCCTTTTCTAGGTTCGCCCATCGGCTTAAGGATAATTTTATCGTCCTCAAGTATAATTTCAACTTTGTCCTTGATGTTATATTTGTCGATAATGGCCTTACTTAATCTAAGTCCCTTTGAGTTTCCTATTTTAATGATTGATGCTTCCATACTGTTAACTTGTTATTACAAAGTTATTACTTTAACGGTCGAATTGCAAGAAAAGTTAATTAGGAAAAAATTGCTCGAATTCAATTCTTAATCCAATTCCGCAAACACATAATCTAAATCCAGTCGAAACCCCTCGACGGCTTTGGATTCAATAAAATCTCCAGACGTAAAAAGTTTTGAGGGGATATACTTTCCTTCCACAAGCGTGTATGTAAACAGGGTCTGTTCTACTGGGTGGATAATCCAGTATTCCTTCACCCCGAATTCTTTGTAAAGGTCATATTTGTCCTGCAGCTCCTTTTTGTTGTCACCGGGAGCGAGGATCTCGATAATCAGGTCGGGCGCACCAATGCCTCCAAAGTCATCCAATTTATTCCTATCACAAAACACGCTGATATCAGGTTGGACCACCGTATCCACGTCTTCGTTTTTTAGGGATTTCTTTGACAGGCGTACGTCGAAGGGTGCGGTGTAGACTTCGGGGGTTTTTCCTTTAAGAAACGTAAAGAGTTTGACAGCCACCCTACCCGAGATTTCCTGGTGGATTCTCCGGGGTGCGGCAATTCCAAAGCGAAAGACCTTGCCTTTGATAAGCTCCACCCTTTCGTCAATTTCCCATTTGAGATAATCTGCGTAAGTGTACCTGCCGGATTCGGTAAAAGGTAATTTCTCTTCATCGGGGGTTTCCTCGCTTTTCATATTTCTAAGATAACAATATTGTTGATGGGTTGATTGGTTTATAGGTTGATAAGTTGATGGTTGATGAACTCTGTCTCTTAGACCCTAAATCTCCCAATCCCTCAGTCTCCAAGTAGGTCGATAGGTTGATGAACTCAGTCCCTAAGTCTCTCTTTCTCCCAACACCTAAATCTCCCAATTACTCAGTCGAACCACCATTACGCTTATACATAGTTATGGGTTCCATATCGTTTGGATCTACGGCTGTAATTTTTCCCTCTCTCATTACAATCATCGGACTATTCTTTTGTTTTTTGAAAAGAATAAGCTTTCTAGGTTTCAATCATTTTGTCTATTCTACTGGCTGAACGTCTTAAAAACCTGGAGGGTTTGTCTACCACTCAGTCCCTCAGTCTTCCGTCTCTCAGTCTCCAATTCTCTCAGTCCCTATGTCCCAACTACCCCAACAAATCATGCACCACCCTACCGGCCACATCGGTGAGTCTAAACCTTCTGCCCAGATGCTTATAGACAAGCTTTTCATGGTCCAAGCCCAGCTGATGCAGTACGGTGGCGTGAAAATCATGGACATGTACCGGGTCTTTTATGATATTGTAGCTAAAATCGTCCGTGTCACCGTATACCAATCCGGGTTTTACGCCGCCTCCGGCGATCCACATACTAAAGCAACGCGGATGGTGATCCCTGCCGTAATTTCCTTTTTCAATGGGCCCCTGACTGAAACAGGTACGTCCAAATTCCCCACCCCAAATAACTAGCGTCTCATCCAATAATCCCCTTTGCTTTAAGTCCGTCACCAAGGCGGCAGAGGCCTGATCCACGTCTTTGGCCTGTCCGGTAATCTCCTTGGGCAAATTCACATGTTGGTCCCATCCCTGATGGTAAAGCTGTACAAATCGTACCCCTTCTTCAGACAGCTTTCGGGCCATTAAGCAATTGGCCGCAAAGGTGCCCGGAGTCAGACAGTCTTCCCCGTATAGATCGATAACGGATTGGGGTTCCTTGCTGAGGTCCATAATTTCCGGAACGGCTGCCTGCATCCGGTAGGCCATTTCATACTGCTTTATTTTGGCGTTGATTTCCGGATCATGCAGTTCCTCGTAGGCCCATTGGTTCATCTGGGCGAGATTGTCCAGCATTTCCCTGCGGTCTGCCCTACTCATTCCGATCGGGTCTTTCAAATAAAGGACGGGATCCTCCCCGGAACCAAACTGCACTCCCTGATGAATGGGATCCAGGAAGCCATTTGACCACAGCTTGGCATATACACCCTGACTGTTTCCCTTCCCTCTGGAAATCAATACCGTAAATGCCGGCAGGTTTTTGTTTTCACTCCCCAATCCATAACTCAGCCAAGACCCAAAACTCGGACGGTTACCCTGCTGGGCACCTGTCTGGAAAAAAGTAAGGGCGGGGTCGTGGTTGATTGCTTCCGTATGCATGGATTTGACGATACAAATATCGTCTACGATATTGGCGGTATGTGGAAATAGGTCGCTTACCCAGGTGCCGGAAGCACCGTATTGTTTAAATCCCGTAAATGACCCGACCAAGGGCAAGCCTCCGGGTTGGTTTGCCGTAAATCCGGTTAAGCGCTGACCTCCACGGACGGAATCCGGAAGGTTCTGTCCCAGCATTTTCTCCAAACCCGGTTTGTAGTCAAAGGATTCAAGTTGGGAGGGTGCGCCGTTTTGGAAGAGGTAAATTACCCGCTTTGCCTTTGGGGCAAAATCGGGTATGCCCGGTTGAATAAGACTGTCAGTATCTGTGGAGCGATTAAACAGATCCGGCATCAGCAGTGATCCCAAGGCAGCAGACCCCAAGCCAAGACTCATTTTGGAAAGAAATCTCCGTCTGTTCTGATTCAGTCTATATTCGGTAATTTCACTTTCCATCACTTATGATCGGTTTATCGTTTCTTCTAAATTATACAAGGTGGCTATCACCTGCATCAGGGCGGCGGTATCAATGGGATCAACTTCCTCATCCAGGTCATACTCTCCCACCGCAAGCAGCTCGCGGGCATTCTTTTCATCAGATGCTTCTTTTCGATTTTGGAAATAACCCAAAAGCAATGCGATCTCTTTTTCCTTTGGGGTACGACAGAGAATCAGTTTGAAGGCTTTGGTGATCTTTTCCGACACCTCCGATTCCTCCAGCCACAACCTGCTGGCCAGTACCCTTGCGGCCTCCAATACCGTTGGATCGTTCATCATAACCAATGCCTGAAGCGGTGTATTGGTATTTCCCCGCTCTACCTCGCATTGATCCCGGTTACTGGCGTCAAAAATCAGCATGGATGGCGAAGGAACGGTACGCTTCACAAAGGTATAGAGCCCCCTTCGATAGAGAGCATCCCCGTGGTCTTGATGGTATTCTGACAAAGTGGATCCTCCTGCCGTGGCTCCCTCCCACAATCCCGGAGGCTGGTAAGGCTTGACACTGGGACCACCAAGTTCTTTAACCAACAGCCCACTGGAAGCCAATAGCATATCCCGGATAAACTCCGCCTTCAAATGCCCTCTGGAAAACCGGGTGTAATAAATATTATCCGGATCAGTATCCCTGTTCGCATCTTCGGAAATTACGGATTGCCTGTAGGTGGCCGATGTGACCAATTGACGCATCAAGCGCTTGATATCCCAACCGTTTTCCATAAAATCGACTGCCAGCCAATCCAGTAATTCGGGATGGCTAGGAAGTTCTCCCTGCATGCCGAAGTCCCCGGGTGTATTGACTATGCCCCGACCGAAAACATCCTTCCAAACCAAGTTGACAAAAACCCGTGCCGTAAGCGGGTTTTTGGGATCAAATAGCCAATCCACCAACCCCAACCGGTTGGCAGGGGCTGATGGTGGAAAACTTAAAATAGCCTCTGGTGTCGCGGGAAAAACCTCCTCCCCATACGCATCAAAAATCCCTAGTTCCCTAATGTGGTTTTTTCGCAAGGTATCCAGTTCTCCCATCACGGAAACAATCAATTTTGACGTATCCTGCTTGTTCACAAAAGAAAGTACCGACAGTACATCTTCATCCGTGATCTCCATAAGGGGTTTTTTGGCATAGGATGCCGGCGTACCCACCAATGGATCAATCGGTGTGGTGCTTGTCCTCCGTTCGTCAATATTGTTGAAAAACGAGAATAGCTGATAATACTCCTTTTGGGAGATTGGATCGTATTTGTGGTCGTGACAGGCCGCACATTCCATGGTCATCCCAAGAAGTGCCTTACCCAGCGTATTTGTCCGGTCAGCCACATAGGTAACCCTATATTCCTCCTCATCAATTGCCCCTTCCTCAGTGATTTTGTGATTCCGGTTAAATCCGGTGGCCAGGAGCTGTTCCTTAGTAGGATTCGGAAGCAGGTCTCCTGCCAATTGCCACCGGATAAAGGTGTCGTAAGGAATGTTTTCGTTAAAGGCATGAATTACCCAATCCCTCCAAGGCCACTGCGTACGCAGGTTGTCCAACTGGTACCCATAGGAATCGGCATATCGCGCTACATCCAGCCAGAAAACAGCCATCCGCTCCCCAAAAGCAGGGCGTCCCAGCAGTTTATCCACTAACTGTTCGTAAGCATCTTCCCTATCATCGGATAGGTAGGCCTCCATCATTTCCAAATCAGGAGGCAAACCGGTGAGTTCAAAGCTAACCCTTCGAAGGAGCCTTTCGGTATTAGCCACGGAATTTGGCTTTACTCCCAATTCTTCCTGCTTTTTTAACACAAAGAAGTCAATTGGATTTTTGGGCCACTCGCTGTTTTTAACCTGAGGGATTTCCTTCTTAACCGGGGGAACAAATGCCCAGTGTTTCTCGTAGATTGCTCCCTGTTTGATCCAAGCTTGGATCAAATTTTTCTGGTGCTCTGTCAGCGTTAAATTCGATTCAGGTGGTGGCATCAATTCCTTTTCATCAGAGGAATTGATGCGCTGCCAAACCTGGGATTCATGCGGATTCCCCGGAACCAGCCCATATTTTCCGGGGCTTTCCGCAAGTACTTTAAACGCTTCATCTTCAATATCCAACCGTAACCCTGCCTCCCGTTTATTTGCATCCGGCCCATGACAGGCAAAACAATTGTCTGAAAGAATCGGACGGATATGGAAATTGTAACTGATTTGGTCGGGAAGATTGGAGTTGCTATTGAACATTCCACTCCTGTTTTCTGTGCAGGATGCAAAGAAACTAAGGGTAAGGAAAAGAGCGATATAATTACGATAAAACTGTAAGTACATGATGATTCTTTAATGATCGAATCTTTCGAAAGTAGCAATAAATTTACCTATAATCCTCATTAGAAAGGTATTAATTAGCCTAACTATACAAAGATACTACCTAAAATCCGCAGTACTTCCTTTAACCAGATGATACAAAAGAAGAAAAACTTTCCAGGTTTCACCCATTAAATTTGAACAACTAGCTGATTATCAACAAAACCTGGAAGGTTTACGGATTTTAGGTACTATTAGCTTAATAACCCGGGTTTTGCTCCAAGTCGCCAATACGGATTTCTCTAAGCGGAATAGGAAACAACAACCGCTCCGGAGTGACATTATAGCTCATTTCAGGAATATATGACTCTCCGGAATAAAACTCCTTTAGGTATTCCCCATTTTGATTCATGACTTCAATAGCTTTATCTGTTCGAACCAAATCCAACCACCTTTTATTTTCAAAAGCCAATTCAATTCGGGTTTCATGGGCAATTATTTCTCGTAACAGGTCCTTATTTGTCTCATTGACAGGATCTAAACCAGCCCTAGACCTAACTTGGTTCAAATAAGGAATAGCATCGGAAGACCTATTTTGTTCATTCAAGACTTCCGCCATTGAGAGAAGTGCTTCCGCAAAGCGATAAATAGGGAAATTATCATCTGTGTTCCGCTCCAAGGAATGCGGATTCATGTATTTTTTAATGAAGGGATATGTCCGCTTACCGGGTGTGGGTGTATAATTAATCGGACTTTTAAACTCATCAATAAACATATTTCCGATCTGTCCCGTACCCTCAACAATTCCAATTGAGGCATCTAACCGTAGATCCCCATCTTCATAGGCGTCAATCATTTCGAAGGTAGGTGTATTCCATCCTCCTCCTTGAAGGTTTTGTGAAGGAATTCCTGTAATCAAACTAACATCAGCAGAAAGGGGTATAAACGGATAAAGAAAATCGCTCTGTTGACCTTGATTACCCTGCTGATATTGAATCTCAAAAATAGATTCAACACTATTCTTGTTATTTAACCGATAGACATCCTCATAATCATCCAACAGGGAGTAACCCATCCCCAAAACCTGCTGGAGCTCAGTTTCCGCCTTGGGGTAATCTTTTAGCGTCAAATAAACATCCGCAAGTAGCATCCTAGCGGAACCTTCGTTTGCCCGGCCACTTTGGGGAAATGAAGGACGGCCTAGCTTTTGAATAGCAATTTCGAGATCGCTGATGATTGCCTGATACACTTCATTGGTTGTGGATCTAGGAAGATAAGCGTCTCCGGCACCCCTAACTGGCGAAAGATATAAAGGAACACCGCCAAAAAATCGGACTAAATCGAAATAGAACAACGCCCTCAAAAAACTTGCCTGGCCGTGAATCCTGTCCTTGGACTCTTGGGAAAAAGAGCCTTCTTGAACCGATGCCAAAATCTCATTGGTTCTTCCAATACCTACATAGCATGAATTATACATATTTGCTACTAAACCGCTATTGACATCATCCATAAAGAAATCCGTGTACTCTCTTTCTATATATTGAGGTCCCCGATTGGTTATGTTAAATTCCATATGTGTGTTATCCGATCTCATTTCACCCATGACCCATGCCGCTACAGAGCCTTTAGCCGCTCTTACGGATGCATAGGCCCCTACTAGTGCTTGATCAAAATGCGCTTCTGTTTTGTAGAAATTCCCGGAGGTAATGGAACTTTCAGGAACCAAATTCAAAAAATCATCGGAGCATGAAGAAATGATGACTGTGATGAGAATGATTATTATCTTTTTCATTTTCTTATCGTTAACTGATTAAAAATTAAAATTTACACCTAAAGCATAGGTCCTCGGAATGGGGTAAGGGCTCACATCAACTCCTTCTTGCAAACCGTTTAATCCTTGCCAACTTGATTCCGGATTTGCTCCCTTATACCTTGTCAAAACCAAGGCCTGCTGAATACTGGCGAAAATTCTGGCAGATTTCAAATGCTTGTTAAATTGAGGCAGCGTATACCCAATAGTAATGTTTTTAACAGTCAAATGAGACGCATCCAAAGCGAGCCTATCTTGGACGTTTCTTGGAAACTCGGTCGTACCTGATAATGACCTACCGATTATACCATCTCCCGGATCATCAAGTGATCTCCATCGGTTTGCCATATACTTCTCTACATTGAAAATCCCTTCCAACGTTTCTGACCATTCCGCTAGCGCATAGTACATCTTGCCACCGTAAGACCCCGCCATCACGATATTCATGTCAAAGTTTCTGTAACTAAAACTGTTATTAAATCCAAAAAAAAACTTTGGATTGGGATTGCCAATATATGTTTTATCATCAACATCGATGATACCGTCTTCATTGACGTCTTTGTATCGAATAGTACCGACTCTAGAAGTCACGTGCTTGGGTTGTGAATCAAACTCCTCTTGCGTCTTGTAAATACCATCAAAAATATATCCGTAGAACTGTCCAATAGGCTGGCCAACCTCGGTCTTCCAAATGGTAGATGAATAATTCCCAATGCCGCCGATGGGGGTATTGTTGGTTCCTAATTGTATTACTTTGTTTCTGTTGAAGGATATGTTGAAATCAGAGTTCCAAGTAAACAATTCACTTCGAATTACACTCGCATTAATCCCGAATTCATATCCCCAAAAATGAAACTCTCCGATATTGTCCTGAATATTTGGAAAGCCTGCTCCATAAGGTATATCTACTTGGTATAGCATATTGGTGGTTCTTTTGTCATAAAAGTCCAACACCAAAGAAATACGATCATCAAGTAAACCAATGTCCATTCCTACATCTGTTCCCACGGTTGTTTCCCAAGTTAGAAACGGATTGCCAATGGATACGGGGCTTCTTCCCTGAGCAAGGGAGTTGGCAAACACATAATTCGTAGAGGATATATTTCCAAACTGACTGTAATTGCCTATGTTAAAATTACCGGCGTGACCATATTCAGCCCTTAATTTCAGATAACTAACACTTGACCAATCCATTGCGAAGCTTTCGTCGGATAGGATCCATCCCGCTGAAACCGCGGGGAAAGTTCCCCATCTATTTTCCGAACCGAAACGGGAGGATCCGTCTCGTCTTGCAGATACTGACAACAAGTATTTACCTTTATAATTATAGTTTATTCGGCTAAATCCAGAGAGCAGAGACCACTCAGACATGTTGTTATTTCCATACCGTATAGCCGCCGCATCAATCCAACTCACTTCATCGTCGGGAAAACTAGTGCCTGTCAATACGTTGTTCTCCATACTATATTTCTGAGCTGAATACCCAGCAATAACATCCAAAGAATGATCATTAAAGCTTTTATTATAGTTCAGGGTATTTTCGGTAAGCCAAGAATCGTAAGTTTGCGTGCTGTAAGAACCGGTAGCCAGCTTTGGCGGCGGGGAGAAAATCCCACCTGCGGTTGACGGATTGAAAACCCTTCGCTTACTTGCCCCCAAATCAACGGAAGCAGAACTTTTGAAGGTGAAGTTGGTAAGAAAATCTGCCTCGAAATATGCGTTTGACAAAAGCCTAACGGTTGCTGATCGGTCTTGGGTTTCCAACATTGTTTTCTTCCAGTTGGGGAAGGTAAACAAACCCGGTCCTGTAAAATTTATTTTCTGATTGCCATTTGCATCCACATCATCCGGTGAAAAGATGGGTGGGGTAATTAGGGCTGAATACAATATCTGATAATAACCGTCCGTCGCTGCATTTTTACTGGTTTGGTAGGTTGGAGCTAAATTCACGCCTACACGGATGTTCTCGTTAATTTGGTATTCGTTGTTTGTACGAAGGGAGAACCGATTAAAACCTGTATTGATGACAACTCCCTTTTCTTCAAAATAACCGAGTGTGGTAGCCGAACTAAAATTGTCTTTGTTTGCTAAAAACGAAAGGTTATAGCTGTTCTGAGTACCACCTTGAAGCAACTCCTCATACCAATTGGTATCAGGTCCGTTATAGGATTCGGGATTTTGGTAGAGTTCGGGAATACCCCCGGTAAATCCTTCATATCTTATTTTATCTTCATAAATCGCCTTCCTATCCTCAAGAAACTCTCTGGCATTCATTAGGTTGGCTCTTCCTCTTTGCGGGACCTGGGTGACTCCCTGAATTACATTTACCTGAATGGATGTCTGCCCGGATTTAGCTTGTTTGGTTGTGATAAGAACAACACCATTAGCGGCACGGGATCCATATAAGGCGGCGGCAGATGCACCTTTCAGGACTGAGAAACTTTCTATTTCATTTGGATTTATATTATTGATATCTCCCACTATGGGAAAACCATCAACAACATACAAAGGGTTGTTTCCCGCATTGATGGAAGCAGCTCCTCTAATCCGAATAGCCATTCCGCCACCCGGGGTACCCGACGCCTGACTGATCTGTACTCCGGCCAGCCTTCCTTGAAGCTTTTGGGTAAATTGACCCACGGGCTGATCTTGAAGTTGGGTTGCTTCAAGCGTTGCCACAGAACCCGTTACCTCCCTTTGAATTTGGGTTCCATACCCCATCACAACCACTTCCTGCAAAGAGGACATATCCTCGAGTAGTGTGATGTCTATTACGCTGCGGTCTCCTATGGCGACCCGCTGACTTTCAAAGCCGATGAATGAAAAAACCAAGGTAGCGCCTTCACTAACAGAAATGCTATAATTTCCTTCCATATCCGTGGCGGTGCCTATGGATGTACCCGGAACGGATACCGTCACTCCTGGTAGCCCCTGACCGTTAGAATCCACCACTGTTCCCCTAATTACCACATCCACTTCTTCGGATGCTATAGATACGGCATCCGTTTTAGATGAAGGCTTTGCATCGCTGTTTGCGGCAAGTAAAATGCTCATCGAAAGACATTGGAATATTAATATGGGTATCAATCGTTTGGTCATGTTGAGTACATGTATAAGTACTATGTTTTTCATATCTTTAAGGGTTTATTATTACTGTTTCTTAAATGGTATTCGATAAACTTCACCTATTGGAGCTGTGGATTTGGTCGTTTACTTTCCGATAGGCTTTTTTCAATTTGGCGGGTGGCAAAAGAATGCCACCCGCTTTTTCTCTTTGTTTTAATTCATTGGCAGGCTCTTTTTTTTAAATGAAACAGATATAGAATTTCCCAGGATTTCGAATTCAAATCGGGCTGAATCACCTACCCATGTTAAGATATTTTTTAACTTTCTTTTTCGAATCCCTAGTAACCAGGATTCTGTACCAGACTGTTATTGTTATCAATCTCCCTTTGAGGAATCGGGAACAAAATATTATGGGCTTTAAAAACCCCTGATCCACTGTCATACCCAACTAGAGCTCCACTGATGGAAGTATTGGTTCGTAACATATCGAAATACCGATTGCCTTCGTAGGCTAATTCCCATGAACGTTCCTGTAAAACTGCATTTCTAAAATATTCCTTTGTAGGTTGAAAACCTTCGGTATTTTCCAGATTGGGTAGCTTTGCCCTGCTTCTTACCTGATTGATGGCATTTAAAGCTTTAGCGTTAGGGCCATTTATTTCATTTTCAGCTTCTGCAAGGATCAAAAGTGTTTCAGCATACCTTATCTTGGGATAATTCATACTAGACCCCCCCACCACATCTACTGAAGGATCAAAATATTTAAAAATGTGGGGTTCAAATTCTACTATGCCTGACCCATCAGCTGCGGGATAACTCGTATAGAAATTTGCGGTTTTTCGGTAATCGTCTTCGCCATAGGAATTATAGAAATCCATATTTGGTAAAATAGCTCCAAACTCCTCTGTATTGGCCTGAATGCCCCTGTACCTAGGCAAAAACCATGCATGAAAGTTGCTGGAAATAATTACCCTTTCAAATTGAATGGAAAAAATATGTTCGATGCCATTTTTATTTTCCACTTTAAACGCTTGGGAATAATCATTAAATAATTGATAAGCTCCTGAGTTAACAACTTCCTCCGCCTTATTTGAAGCATCCTCCCATCGCTCTAAGGTTAGGTAAACTTTGGATAATAAAGTGGATGCAGCCCCTTTTGTTGCCCTTCCGTGCTCAACTTCGCCGGAGCCGGCCAAAGGAAGGTGGTTTTCTGCCCTAATAAGATCTTGAATGATCTGGTCATATATGACAGTAACTTCATCCCTAGATACGTTAACATTGCTTATATTCAAGGTAGGCTCAATAGAAAGTGGAACCGCACCAAACAGTCGCACCAAATCAAAATAGAAATATGCCCTTAGATAATAGGCCTCACTTAATATCCTGTTTTTGAGGTTTTCATTCATCTCAATATCCGGGACATAATAGAGGACCGAATTGGCAGCATTTATACCTTGGTAGGAATATTGCCACCATAATCTAAGATGCCTGATCGCAGGGTCATATATATATGCATCGAGCCTATCTTGGTCCACTACCGATACTCCCGTACCGGAAAGAGCTTGATCAGACGGCATTTCCAACGTAAAAAACACACTCTCCCCATAAGCAATACCTTGGTAAAACCGCGGTAAAATCGCATAAACTGCGTTAATTGCACTTGTTGCATCCTCTGCGTTTCTATAATAGGCATTCGGACTGATAAACGTTTCTGGGTTTTCTTCCAAAAACTCATGACATCCCATGAATGTATGTGCCAAAATCAGAAATGTGGTTATACATTTGAAGTTATAATTTTTCATGATTTTATCTTTTTAAATTAGAAACCAACACTTAAACCCAAAGTAAATGTACGGGGAGTAGGATAACTACTGAACTCAATCCCCTGCCCAAAATTGCCGCCATATGTACTAACTTCTGGATCATATCCGCCATAATCACTTATCAAAAAGAAATTCTGGGCACTGGCAAAAACTTTCAAGGTATTTATCCATTCCTTATTCTGAAGGTTAAAGTTGTAACCCAAAGAAATATTTCTACCCCTAATGAAAGACCCATCTTCCACATGTCGTGTTGAAAGTCTTAAATCACTGTTTTTCCTTACTCTAGCGATGGTGTTACTGGGGTTTTCAGGTGTCCACCTATCCAATAGGGTGGCATAACTATTGGCCTGTGTTTGCCGGTCTTCTAATACAATCGGATTTAAATTCATTACATCATTGCCCTGAACTCCTTGGATTTCAATGATTAAATCAAAATTCTTGTAAATGAATGAATTGATAAATCCAAAATTGAATTTTGGGGCGGTATTGCCAATAATTCTTTGGTCCTGAGAGTCAATTACTCCGTCCCCATTAAGATCAAGGTATTTGATATCTCCAGGCCGTGCATTAGGTTGGGCACCATGGTCTGAAACTTCCTGCTCATTCTGGAAAATGCCCAACCTAGTCCATCCCCATAAAGAACCAATTGGCTGTCCTACACGAAGAATATTGGTTTGTGTAACAAAACCGGGACCCGGAAAAATATCATCTCCCTCAGGTCCCAATTCCAATACTTTGTTGTCATTAAAAGATATGTTTGCATCGGTAGTCCATTGAAAATCCCGGTCTACATTTACCGAACTTAGCATAAACTCTATTCCCCTGTTTTCTACTCGGCCGATGTTTCTGAAGATTGACTCGTAACCTGTACTATACGGTAGTGGAGCATTTAACAGCAAATCGTTAGTTTGTTTGTAATAGGCATCAATGGTCAACGACAATCTGTTATCGACCAAACCAACGTCCAAACCCACATTACCTTGGGAGGTTTTTTCCCACTTTAAATCAGGATTTGGTATCCTTCCCGGTCCCAATCCAATGGTGCGTTGACCATCGATGATATACGTATAAGTAGATAAACTAGAAATCGAATTGAATACCCCTATTTCTTGGTTTCCTGTAATTCCGTAACTTGTCCGCAATTTAAGGTCCGATATAATATCCTGTCCATCCAAAAAACCTTCATCCGAAATTCGCCATGCAAATGCTCCGGAAGGAAAAAAGCCATATTTATTGCTCGCTCCAAATTTTGAAGAACCGTCCATCCTTGCAGATACCGTAAACAAATATTTTTTGTCCAATATATAATTGAGCCTGCCCAAATATGAATTCAGGGCCCAATCAAAAGTGTTGGAAGTAGGTGGCAGCGGTGTATCTCCAACACCTAGATTATTAAACTTAAAGAAATCATCATTTAATCCTCTGGTAGACCCTTGGAAAGTTTCATGCCTGAATTGCTGCCAGGTAATTCCGACTATAGCATTGAAATCATGCCTATCATTTAAAATTTTCTGATAGCTGATAGTATTTTCGTTCTGCCAAGAAAGCTCTCTTGTATTTGATCTTAACGCCATACCCCGGGTATTTCTCGTTCTTCTTAATGTCCTCGGGCTATAATAATTTCGGGATTCATAATTGATATCCCCACCCCCGCTGATCCTAATTTTAAGATCTTTAATCACTTCATATTCAAGAAAAATGTTTCCCAGGGTCCTCGTAATTGTATAATAATCTTCTATTTCGTTCAAAATAGCAACAGGATTGTCTGTTCCCTCCCCACCAGGATGATCGGCACTATTGGAATACGTACCATCTTCATACTTTACTGGGAGAAACGGAAACATTTCCAACATAGCCCGGCTGGCATTTAAACCTCCATTGTCTGTATCGATCCGCCTATCTTTTGAATGATTCAGAGACAAACTTGTCCCTAGGGTCAATTTATCGGAGAGTTTATTATCCAAGTTAATCCTTATATTGGCTCTTTCCAGTTTAGAATTAAGCATGATACCCTCTTCATCCAAATACCCGGCGGAAATACCATATCTACTTTGTTCAGTTCCACCATACACGCCAATTTGGTGGTTTTGACGAAAGGCGGTTCTGGTGGCTTCATCTTGCCAGTCCGTGTCAAATTCCGGATTTTGTATCTGTTCCTGGGTAAACTGAGGGGTTAACCCGGAATACAAATAGGCTTCGTTTTCCATCTGCATGTACTGGGAAGCATTCAACATGGGGATTTTCCTAGACATGTCAGAAAATCCAAATTGGCTGTCGTAGGTGATTTGGGGTTTACCTTCCTTACCCCTTTTTGTACTAATCAATACTACCCCATTGGCACCCCTTGCACCATAAATGGAAGTTGCTGAGGCATCTTTAAGAACCTCAATGGATTCAATATCATTAGGATTGATAAACTGTAGCCCTCCCACACCAATAATTCCGTCAATCACGTAAAGGGGTTCATTTGTAGCACTGATAGAATTACTGCCTCTAATTCTAATCGAAAAGTTACCTCCTGGAGCTGCTGAATTATTCATGACTTGTACACCGGGAATCCTCCCTTGAAGTGCATCTGCTGCATTAGTCAATGGCCTGCTATGGATCAATTCAGAATCTACTGACCCCACAGAGCCTGTTAAATCAGATTTCTTAACCGTACCATATCCGATTACAACCACCTCCTGCAAAGAGGACATGTCCTCCAGGAGTGTGATGTCTATGACGCTCCGATCTCCAATCGCAACCCGCTGACTTTCAAAGCCTATAAATGAAAAAACCAACGTTGCGCCTTCACTTACAGAAAGGCTGTAATTTCCCTCCAGGTCTGTGGCGGTCCCTATGGAGGTTCCCGGAACCGAAACGGTAACGCCTGGCAGTCCCTGACCGTTAGAATCCACCACTGTTCCCCTAACTACCACATCCACTTCTTCAGATGCTATGGTTACGGCATCCGATTTAGATGAAGGTTTCTTGACATGGATGTTGTGATTCACCTGCATGAACTCCAGATTGGCTTGTTGGGAAATTTCTACGAGTAGTTCATAGAGCGATTGCTTCTTCTGTACAAGGGAGATTTTTTGGTATTGCTCGAGCTCCAGGTTGGTATATACAAAACTATACCCCGTCCGTTTTTCTATCTGTGCTAATGCCGATTTCAGTGGGGCTTCTTGAAAACCTATCCGTATAGGCACCTCGTCTATGCCTTTTACCTGTGCATTGCCGTTTGCGGCAAGCAACAGGCTCATCGAAAGGCATTGGAATATTAATATGGGTATTAATCGTTTGGTCATGTTGAGTACATGTATAAGTACTATGTTTTTCATATCTTTAAGGGTTTATAATTACTGTTTCTTAAATGGTACTCGATAAACTTCACCTATTGGAGCTGTGGATTTGGTCGTTTACATTCCGATAGGCTTTTTTCCAAATTGGCGGGTGGCGTTCTTTCGCCACCTGCTTTTTCCTTTTTTTTATATCATTGGCAGGCTATTTTTTTTTAAATGAAACAGATATAGTATCTCCCAGGATTTCGAATTCAAATCGGGCTGAATAGCCTAACCCTGTTAAGATATTTTTTAAACTTTCTTTTTCGAATTTTCCGGACACCTGAAGATTTGCCGGCGGATCATTTTCTAAGCGGAATTTGACGCCATACCAATTTTCCATAACAAGAATTGCATCACGAATTGGCGTTTCATCGAATAATAGGACGCCTTTGGTCCAGGCAGTTACGGGTTCCTGATCAAATTTTTTCTTACCTGAAAGTGCTCCTGACTTAAAAGAAACAGTTTCTCCCTCCGAGAGAAAAACAGCTGAATCAAGACGGTCTTTTGTGGAAACAATGACCTTTCCGGACAGCAGGTACACGTCTGTTTCCGATTCATCATAAGCCCGAATTGTGAATGAGGTGCCTAATGCAGTAGTGGAAGTGGGCCCAGTATGTACAATAAATGGCCGATCTAATTTCTTTTGAACTTCAAAATAACCCTCCCCTTCTAAAAAAACCTCTCTCAATTCACCGGAAAAGTTTTCCTGATAATACAGTCTACTACCGGCATTTAACATAACCGTGGAGCTATCAGGAAGGGTGAAAGTCGATTTTACCCCTTGTCGGGTTGTATGCTCGGTAAATACAATGGGGGTTTCTGTTTCAATCCCTTCAACTCTTAAAAAAACTGTTGCCAAAAGGCTCAGCACAAAGCTGACAAGTAAAATACCGGCAACTTTATATCCTTGGCTGAACCGAAACGGATTCTCAGATTTCCGCTCCATTCGTTTGATCGTACTTTGGGAATTTAACGGAATTACTTTTTCCTCAGGAATTGCGGGAACAATTGCATGAGTTGAACGGTCAATTCTTTCCCAAAGGGATTTTTTATCCCTTTGGGAAAGAACAAAACCCTGATTTGGAAAATTGACCAGCAATTCCCTAGCAAGTTTGATTTCCCTCAACTTTTCGGGATAAGCATTGATCCTTTTTTCCCAAACCAGGTTTATTTCGGCATTGGGGGATAAAATCCATTTTCTAAACTCCGCGTTTAGTACAAAATCGTCTACTGTCCAGTTTGATATATCCATGATATAAGTCACTTATAATACGTAAGGAGAAATTTGGCAAAAGTTCACCGTCTTAGGTGAAAAAAATTATTTCGGAAAAAAAAAGCGAATTTTTTGGCAGGAAATTTTCCAATGATTGGATTTAAAATATCACGGCCATTCATTAAAAATTAGCCTTGTGTAATCAGTATTAAAAACAAAATTAACACTAGACTTTTTCTAAGATTGGAAATAGCTTTACATACCAAGTTATAGACGGATTTCAGATGTAGATTCATAACGGAGGATGTATCCTCATAGGAAAGATTTTCGAAAAATAGCAGGTGAATTACTTCTTTTTGTCTAAGGGGCAACTTCCCAAACGCATACATAAGCCGCCTTCTTACCTCTTCGCTACCCTGATCTCTTACTAGATCGAACTCATGAGAATTTACCATAAATAATCCCTCAAACTCATCCACGGGTCGTAGATGCAATTTTCCTGAATTATCAGCTAAATCCCGGTGAATTCTATTGCTTATAGATTTCAGCAAATAAAGCTTGACATTGTCGGTTTTTTTCAAGCCTGACCTGTATTTCCACAAACTTTCAAATACCTCATGGATACAATCCTGAACATAGCTGCTATTTGGTTTGATAGCCATCCCTACCCGGTACATGTCATCCACGTAGGAGGAATAGATCATTGCTAATCCCTTCTTGTCTCCCTGTCTTAGTTTATCCCACCATTCCAATTCATCGCCAGAACATGAAGCTGGGTATTCGTTAAGTGAAAACATGATTTATATTGGGTTATTTGGATATTCTAAGATATGAAAAAATTTCTACCTATGGATTTGAAAAAGAAAAATTCACCATTTTTTCTATCTGCAATATATTTTTGTTGATGAATGGAGGAAAAATTAAATCAATACCTTCATTAGATCAGGTTTAAAAGCAAACTCTGTCTAAAGTATCAGAAAAATGCGCACCATTTACTCACTCTTCAAGTGTCACCCTTATAAACCTAGGCCTATAAAAGTCTGGCTGAATTTCCACATCCGCAAAAAAATCAAAGGAATTAATATTATAACTAATCAACAATTCCCCAGGTTTGGAAAAATTGGCGTGGGCTTTGGCATTGTAACTGAAAAGCTGCTTCCCGTCCTTGAAATCGGGGGATGCATCCCATAGATGGATAATAGGTCCATATGGACCCTCCGGGGATAAAGATAACCGGAGACCCACATTGGCTCCAATGGCATCTGTCTGAAAAACCATGGCATACCTACCGTCTTTGAGAGGAGTTACACTTAATTCATTGGAGGCTCTATCGGCAATAGAGGCTGCTTTCATCATATCATGTTGCCAGGTTTTTCCGTCCCAAAATTCCCAAAGATGAAACTGCTCGATATCTTTTGGGGTTATCCTTGCCACCATGACTTCCTTTTTTGTCCCTTTTACCCCATAGATATAAACATATCCATCTGGATTCAAGGCACCAGCGGATTCTGTATTTACCAAAATACCAGCCCCAAAAGACCCTGTATTTTCCGGAGTTCCATCCATATAAAACGGGGTGTCCAGTTGGCGTTGCTCTTTAAATGGAGGTTTACTGCCTGCCGGAAGTACGATCAATGTATTTCCCACTTCCTTAAAATTAAATACCTCTGCGTCCGTCGTGGTAATTCTATAGCCAAAGAGATAGATATCGTTCCTTTTTTCCTGATTTACAAAACCATCCCCCAACCAATAATATTCCCCTGGATTACTGCTTGGGGTCTCGGGGACAAAAAGTGCTTTTGGAGTATCTTGTTTATCTAATGCCCAGTGAAAGGAAATGTTGGAGTCATCTGGCTCCACTCCGGAAATCAATGCGATTGAATTATTGATCATTACCAAAGGAGTATCCAGTTTGCCGTCTGTTATTTCCCCTATCATGCTGTCGCTGAACAAAACCACGGTGGTACCTGCTGCTTCAGAACCAGCCGAATCCACCCCAGACAATGGTATGGTAAAAATACCATCTCCACCAAACCAGCCTGATGTTCTTTTAAAGAGGTTAGTCCATTCAGTAGCTTCTTCTACAGTAAACTTTAGTTCGGTAAGAGAAGTGTTTTTTTGATTTACGGAAATGTCAGTTTTGGAAGAGCAGGCACCCGCCAATACTGATATCATTAAAATGGAATACCTAAAAACAATGCTATATAAAATCGTTGATTCCATTTTTTCGTCTAATTCCATATTACTTTTCTTTGTTCTTACTAACTATAAATCGCTATTCACCTTTATGGGGTTATAAACTTTAGCCTAAGTGAAAAAGTAAGTATCTCTATCTAGAAGCTGCTTTTTAACGCCCCACCACCTTCATCACTCCGTTCATCATTCTCCAATGCCCCGGAAAAGTGCAGGCAAACGGATAATCACCCGGCACACTGGGGGCGGTAAATCGAAGAATATATTGCTGGCCTGAAAGTATTAAGGGCGTTGAAAATAGCACCATATCCGAATCCGGTATAAATTGCTTCTCATATCCGTCCGGCAACTTTGCCATCTCATCCGCCAACGCACCGACAATATCTAGGCTATTGGGTTTCAAAACCAATAAATTGTGGGGCATATCGTCCGGGTTTTCGAAATGTATCTCCACTGACTTGCCCAATTCGACCGTGAACTGTTTCTTGTCAAAAACCATTTCTCCGGGGAGTGTCTTCAGTGATACTTTCCGGATTTCGGCATCTTCCAACAAAGAACCGTTAGATTCCTCATCTCTTTCAGCCAAGGATTTTGCGCGATTTTCACCTTCACCACCAAGACTACTTCCACTGTTTATCAAGAATTGCATTGCCGCTGGAGAATTTCCGAGCTTTTCATGCTCTTCCGGTGACAGCATGGGCCAGGTATACTTCACCCAATCAGGGTCTGTTTTTAGAAACCCCGGCAACTTTAACTTCTCTGGAGCCATTAGCGGACCCAAGAGAAGCTCAGTTTTGAAAGGTTCATCCTCCAAAAATTTCACGTCTCCAATGAACATTTCCATCCAAACCTTTCTAACGGTTTTGAACGCTTCTTTAACAGCGTATTCTAAGTAATCATCCATGGGCAGTTCGGAAGCTTTAAGTAACGCATCCACCGAACTATTTGATTTGAAATGACTAAGCCCCGCAATGGCCTCCAGCCTGACTTTTGGGGAAGGATCCACGGCTTTCTGGGCAAGCAGCTGTTCTGTGTATGGGATTTTTTCCTTCCAATAAAATAACACCCGGGTAGCTGCCGCCCGAATATCCTCATGGTCAGCACCCAGTAATTTATCCAACAATACCTTATTGGGTGTGTGAAACTGCTGGTAAACCCATAGCCCTTCCAATAAATTCTGTTCATACCCTGTAGCCTCTTGGTCTAATCTCTGAATCCATTTATCCAGGGCAGGTAGAATTTCCTTTGAGGAATATTCCCTTAGTTGCATTCGAACCCTATATCGAACCCGGTCCTCATACACCATCAACTGGTCGAGCAATTCTTCCACCGATAAACGGGTCAAGTCCAACACTGGGCTCAAGTTTTTGTCTTTGTGGGTAATTTTCCAAATCCTTCCATGGGATTGGTCCCTGAGGGAATCGCGGAATCCCTGCTCGCCATGTTGGATAATGGGATTGTACCAGTCGACCACATAAAGGGCACCCTCGGGACCAAACTTTAAATCTACAGGGCGAAAATTCAGATCGGTTGACTGAAGAAGTGGTTCTATCTCCTCTGCCACTATACCGCTGCCTTCGCTGGTAAGTTGGTGTTGGCGTATGCCTTGAAATCCCACAAACGTATTGAACAGAATATTTCCCTGCGCTTCCTCCGGAAAATTCAAGCTGGAGATGATTTCCATCCCGCAGGTTTTTGGCTTATAGGTACTCGACAGGAAATCTTTCATCCCCACATGTTTTTTGGGGTATTCAGTGGCTACAGTTAATGGCGTAGCCAAATAATTCATCCCGGTAGAGACATCCCCGATTAGGTGGGTGCCATTTCGCATAAAAATATTTCCCCAAGGATTCGCATAAGGATAAGAAACGTAAGGCTCCAACTTCATCGAGCGGGGTTCATATCGCCATGTATTTCCATATGCGCCCCGGATAGGCCCGTATGGAGTTTCTACCTGGGAATGAAGAAAAGTCCCCTCGTGCATATATAGTGCCCCATCAGGACCCCATGTAAATGCGGAGATAGCGTGATGAGCATCTTCCGTTCCAAAACCGTGAAGCAGGCTTTGGCGAAAGTCAGCTTTTCCGTCTCCATCAGTATCTTTCAAAAATATCAAATCTGGTGCTTGGGTAAGGTAAACTCCACCATCTCCCAGTTCAAATCCCAATGGCAAATACAGGCTATCGGCAAATACGGTATGGTGATCTGCTACTCCATCTCCATCTTTATCCTCTAGGATGATCAATTTATCATTAGGCAGTTGTCCCGGTAAAATATGTGGATAGGATGGCATGGTAGCAACCCATACACGCCCCTTCGGATCAAAAGTAATAGAAACCGGATTAGCTAGAGGGAAATCCTGCTCGGAAGCAAAAAGCTCAATCTGAAAGCCGTCCTGTAGGATAAACTGGTCTGTGGATGGTGGGGAATTGGTAATGGAAGGCTTATCAAACTCTGTGGTGCGGAAGTTTTGCTTGGCTTTTTGCAATGCCGATGATTCCCCTTCAAGAGCGCCCTGCCAGACCAGGGAATCCAACCGGAGGATTATTGAATCCAGTTGCGCAAGTTCCAAGGGAAGAGTTTGGCCACCATCCCAATTTTTCCGACTACCCGAAATATATTCTCCATTCTGAGATCGGAATCTGAAAAAAAACTGTCTGTTTTTGATAGCTATCAGTTCTCTCAAGGATTCAAATTTGTTTTCCCATGTATCCTGCTGAAAACCCAACGCCGACGCCATCAATTCTCCGACTAATTTGTAACCTTCTTCAGACAAATGAATGCCGTTACTTGTTAAATTTACTTCAGATCGTTCCATCAGCCCCTTTGTGAGATCATATAGATTGACAAATGGAATTTGAAGATCTTCCGCAACCTCCTCCATCCTGCGGGTATAGGATTGCAATTGATGATTATGAATTTTCGGATCTGGCAGTAATCCACCAACTTCCTCATGATATATAGGAGAAAACAAAATTACCTGAGGCGAAGCCTTACCGTTATATGATTTTTGTGTTAGTTGGGTTAATAATGAGGTAAGGTTTTTCTCGAAATCTTCCAATCCCGACTCTCCTTGAAAGGCTTCATTCATCCCAAAGAATGCGAAGATTACATCCGGTTGGTGGGATTTCAAGTTATCTTCCAACGATCCAAAATCCAATGGCCTTGGCTGAAGATCAACTTCATCACCACTCCATCCCAAATTGCGCACAATCAAATTTTTATTCGGGAAACTTTTATATAATAAGGTTTCAAAATAATTAGTAGTCTGCAGCTGCTCGGCAAAGGTATTTCCCAGAATTACTATGCGAGTTTCGGTTGGTGGATTAAAGTCTACTACTTTCGGTTCGTTGGAGCATGAAAATATCAAAAGTCCAACGAAGACGGCAAGAAACGCCTGATATAATGGCTTCAAAAAACTTTTGGTTCGCATCAGGTCAATTGGGCTAGAAGTTAAATTTCCTGAAAGTAATCGAATTATCAGCTGAAATCAAATAAAATGGTTCAAGTCCGTTAATTTTGGACATTGTCGGTTAACATTCCTATTTATAATAAAACTAAATTCCGCAGAACTTTCCAGTAAACAGGTGATCCTAATGGAAAAAAACCTTCCAGGTTTCACCCTTTTAATTTGAACAACTAGCAGATTATCAATAAAATCTGGAAGGTTTGCGGATTTTAAACTTTAGAATTTTAGTAAATTCCGTTGCAATCCGTAAAGTCTACACCAAGCTTATCATATAACGAATGAAAAATCAACAAAACTCAGACCAACCTATTCACACGGCCTTGCTAATTCTTGGTGCCGGAAATTCCTCCCGCTTGGGGAGGCCTAAACAGCTCTTGGGAATGAAAAACACTACCTTGCTAAATCATACGCTGCAAGAGGCCTTGAAGGTTTCCTGTCAAGTCCGAGTGCTGGTACTCGGTGCTTATCAAAAGGAAATACAGGCAAAAATTACGCCTACAGATACAGAAATTTTATTTAACAAAAACTGGGAAAACGGAATGGCATCATCCATACAAGTGGGTTTGAACTGGCTGATTGACCATTATGACCCGGACCAGGTATTGATTCTACTTTGCGACCAACCCTTCGTTGATCAAAAGCTTCTGGAAAAGTTAATTTCCCAAAAAAGCAATGTTAAAAAGGGAATTGTCGGATCTGCCTACGCGGGAACAGTTGGTGTTCCAGTACTTTTTGAGAGGAAATATTTTCCTGAATTATTGGCATTGAAAGGTAAGGAAGGAGCTAAAAAACTATTGAAAAAGTTTGGTGAAGATGTGGGAAGTATCAATTTTCCCAAAGGAAATGTAGACATTGATACCGAGACAGATTTCGATGCCTATATGAAAGAAGACTGGAATTATTTTGAGGAAAAAAAAGACTAACAACATTTCTTTTACTCCAGCCACATCCAGCGGATCAATGCGATAACAAGCCCCACTAACCCACCTACCACAGCTCCGTTGAGGCGGATATATTGCAGGTCATCACCTACTTTGTCTTTTATCTGCTCCATCATTCCTTTATCATCCAGTTTGCCAAGGCTTGTCCGTACCATATTTCCGATTTCGGGATGGTACTTGTCCACTAGCTGGGTTAGGGTATTTTTTATCCAACTATCTATGCTTTCTTGAGTCTCTTTATCATTTTTCAAGTAGGTAATCAAGTCGATCACATTTCCCTTTACCAACCGCATAAAAACCGTTTCATTATTTTCGAGAGATTCATGTACACTGACTTTGAGGCTTTTTAAAACTTGCTGAATAATTCTCCTTGTCCCCGCATTTAAGAGCAAATTTGTTTTTAGATCTTCGATATAATTAGTGGAATCATCCTCTCCAGAAGCCAGACTTTCGGCAAACTCCATAAAATATCCATCCAGCTTAAGACGAATTGGATGTTGCCTATCCCCTTCTATCTCCTCCCCCAGCAGTTGTACAATATCCAATATTCTATCCGTGAGAAGTTCAAGGTCAATTCCTCCGGTTCGTTTACCGATCCAGATGGTAGATTTTTTTATCCAATCCTGCTTTTCATACGCCTCAAGCGTAGCCTTCAATTTATCAAAAACCACACTTCGGGTAGTCGGTTGCTGGATTGTTTTACTAATCTCATGAATCATTATATCCACCACAGGCTGATGCTTGCCGGCAGTAACTGCTTCAACCAACCAATTTCCAAGAGGCTTGCCGAGCTCTACGTCATTCATCTGGTCTTTGAGCAATTTCTGCATCCATATGGCCAGTTTGGGATGGTCGAGATTATCCGCAAACCTTCCTGCAACAAGTCTTAGAATATCAAGGGTTCGGTTGAGATTGGCCGGTTCTTCCATAAGCCTAATCATATTGTCAGCTAAATTGACATCAGCCAATTTTTCCTGAATAATTTCTGGAGATAGCCATTTGGTCGTCACCATGTCCACGATGCCTTCGGTAAGCTTTTCTCTGTTTTTAACAATAATGTTGGTATGACGGCGAATGATCGGTATGGGGATTTCATAAAAAAGAGCACTTACAGCAAACCAGTCAGCTAATGCACCTATGGTTGCCGCTTCAAAACCTGTCAATAATATTCGCCAAAAATCTCCCTGCAACCAGCCCTGAAAAAGGCTAACTTCTAGAAGGAAAAAACCACACACAGCGGTTAGCAGTGAATAATGTCCTATTTTACTTTTCAATTTATTAGGGGTAAAATCAATCTTCAATATACTAAAATATTTTATGGAGTTAGATTAGATTTCACGCATAAGCGCATAATCTTTCAATAAATTGCCTTAATGGTACAAAACCTAAAGTTCCGCTTATTTATCAAATAAGCTAAAAAAAAATTCACATTAAAATATCTTGATAATATTTTAATAAAAATCTAATTTTGTTGGTCCATATTCAGTACTTTTCGGGTTCAATTAATGAATTGTTATAGTGCAATTAAACGATTTTCATTATGCCTTTTTTAAGTAAAAGTTTTTAATCATGAGTTTCAAGTCGTTTTTGCACAAGTATTCACCTTTAAGATTGTTTTTTTTAATTGCAATAATATTCTCATTGCCAATTGTTTCAGATCTATTAAGTAAAACGTTAATCCTATTCGCTCCCATTTCGATCACCGGACAAAACAATGTGCAAACATTTTACCGAGGGGAGTTTGAAATTAAGCTAAGTGATCTACAAATTGACTATTCGGGAGACGTGGATGATTTGGTCCTTTCAGTATTGCCAGGAGTAGATTACGAAATTGTCAATGGCACTACCATTGTTCCCAGCATCAATTATGCCAATAACTGGCCTGCTGCTGGCGAAATTCTACCTGTCAATATCCAACTTAGCGACGGGGTAGATCAAAGTGCTGTCTTCCCCTTTGAAATATTAGTTATTCCTCCCATTTCTTCCTTATCTTATACTGAAAACAACTGTCAAGGCACCATATCTATTTTAGCAAGTGCATATAAACCTACTGCCGTTTCAGTGGTTTCTTTTCCGTTTGTCTTCGAACTTTTTGATTCTAACGGTCTGCTTTTCGATACCAAAATCGTGGATTACCAATTTCCCTTTGTAGTAACCGCCAATGCCACATTTGGATTAGACCCTGAAAAGACACTGGATAGAGAAGAATCTTATACGCTTGTCGTGACAGACAATTTAGGCAGGCAATTTACACGCACTTCTGATCCAATTGGAGAAGCCTATGCAGTAGATATTGCGCTAAATTTTGCCGGGGTTCTTTGCGGGAATGATATGCGTGGAGTCGCTGAATTCGTCGTATCTAACGCATCTTTACCGTTGGAAACCTTTCTCATTGTGGATGAGAACGGAGATGATGTTTTTTCGAACTTCACAAATAACAACATTATAAGCCAATTGGATGGTTTTGTAGTCGTCCAGGTGGAAAACCTAGTCCCTGGGAAATATGAATTGACAATCGTTGATCAATTAACTTGCAGTGGTTCAGAGCCATTTGAAATTGTCATTCCCTCCCCCATAGTTATAGAAGAAGAAATCACACCGGTCAGTTGCCCTGAAAACCTAGATGGAGCCATACGGCTTGAAATAGAAGGCGGGTGGAGTCAACCGTTTCCTGGCAATCCAAGAGAAGAATGGACTCAATACAACGTCGAATGGTTTACCGCTGCCGGGGAGACTGTGGGAAATGGGGTGAGCCAATTTATTCGTGACGGCACCAATCAAATTATAGGTGTGGAAAATGTTCTTGGTGGATTGCCCACCGGAAGTTTTTATGCAGAAATCTCAGACCGAGGAAGAATATACGAGTTTCCAAATACAGATCCTTTAGCCTGCGTGGTCACCACGCCCGTATTTGTAATTGAAGGACCGGAAATCCTTAACTTAAATAGTCAGTTTAATGACATCTCTTGCTTTGGAGAAGGAGACGGAACAATCGAAATCAATCCCACTGGAGGGATCCCAAATTATCAGATTGAATGGTTTGTTGGCCATTTTGATGATCTCCGAGACCCTATTCCTGCGGATTTACAACCTTTGGCTGGGACGAATTTGGGAGATTTGACGGTGGAAAATCTAGAGGAAGGAGAGTATGCCGTTCTCTTAAGGGACACCAACGGCTGTTTTATTGCGGAAAACTTCACCATTTCCGAACCTCAGGAACTTATAATCAGTGAAGTTGAAGCCGAACGGCTAGATATCCGATGTTTCGGAGAAAGTACAGGACAATATACCGTATCAATCGATCAGGAATCGGTGGGACCTTATACCGTCCAAACCCATTTTATGGGCGGTACGCCGGGCTCTGTTCAAGTAGTGACCAGAAATGAATCCGGACCGTTCACCTATGTAAATATGGCCGCAGGCAATTATCAAATAATTATCACTGATGCGAACGGGTGTGTAAAAACAATAGATAATATCCTTCTGTCCCAACCGGTAGAAGGGCTAGCCATAGAGAACCTTTCGATCTCTGATTTTAACGGATATGGGATATCCTGCGCAGGCGCAAATGACGGAAGCATTTCGCTGGAAGTGAGCGGTGGTTCCGGTGATCTAATATTTGGGTGGACTGGCCCTAATGGCTTTACAAGTACAGAAACTTCGCTAACCGGACTGGGACCTGGGATTTACGAGTTTACAGTAACTGATGAAAATGAATGCTCGGCTACCACAGGCGAAGTGATAATTACAGAACCTGACGTCCTATCAATTGACCCCATCGTTTCCGAATTTAACGGCTTTCAAATCAGCTGTCATGGAGCCGCTGATGGATCGATTTTGCCTAACGTTTCCGGTGGGGTCCAACCCCTTACCTATAGGTGGACGGGTACAGATGGATTTGAATCAAATGCTCCGATATTGGAAAACCTTGGTCCCGGGACCTATTCTTTAACATTGACCGATGCAAATGACTGCTCGATTTTCGATGAATTCGACTTGATAGAGCCGGAGGAATTGATAGTTGAGGAGAATGAGGACGAGCGGATCAACGTCACCTGCTTCGGACAGAGTACGGGAAGCATCAGCGTCGAATGGATAAACGAATCAGTAGGTCCCTATACGCTCAATATCGGTGAAATGGGATCACTTGAAACAGCGTTCGAAATTTTGGATTTCAACGGAACGTCTTATGCCTTCGAAAACCTTCCTTCAGGCAACTATTGGATAGACGTCATCGATGCCAATGGGTGTAACGAATTGCTTGAGAATATCTTGATAACTCAACCGGCCGAAGGCCTGGATTTGACTGATTTAAATATCTCAGAGTATAACGGTTTCCAGATTTCATGCTTCGGTGCGGCGGATGGAAGCATACATTATGAACTTACAGGAAATCAGGGGGAGGTAACCTACAGCTGGACCGGACCCGAGGGATATACTTCCATCGATCAAAACCTGGAAAATTTGGGTCCTGGGACCTATATGCTTCAAATTGCCGATGAAAGTGGATGTGAACTCAATAGAACCTTTATATTGGAAGAACCGGAAGTGCTGGCCTTGGATGATGCGGTTTCTGATTACAACGGATTTCAAATCACCTGTAACGGAGGTGCTGACGGGTACATCCGCCTATTTCCTACCGGGGGAAATCTGGATTATACATTTTTGTGGACAGGTACGAATGGTTTTACCAGTACGAGCAAAGACCTTGAAGGCATCGCAGCAGGGACCTATGAGGTAATTATTCAAGATGCAAATGGGTGTACAATCACCCGTGAATATGTCATCACAGAGCCGGAAGGCCTTGAAATATCTGAATTGGAGGAACAGCGGGTAAATGTGCTTTGTTTTGGGCAGTCTACTGGAGAAGTCCATGTAAGTGTCAGCAGACCTTCCACTTCACCATACAATTACTATATTCAAGAAACAGGTGCTGAACTTGGTAGTGCGGGGACTGCGGAGGAAATACCAGCCACTGAGTGGGTGTTTGGAAACCTTCCTGCCGGCTTCTATGAATTGACTGTCGTTGACGCCAACGGTTGTACCGAACAGTTAAGTGGAATAGAAATAACCCAGCCAGAATCGGGTGTCACCATTTCTGCTATTAACATATCCGATTATAACGGGTTTGAAATTTCCTGCTATGGAGCCCAGGATGGACATATTGAAGTGATACTTACGGGAGGAAGTGGCGATTATGTTTATGAATGGACAGGCCCCAATGGTTTCACAGCTGCTACATCGAAGATCGAAAACATAGGCCTTGGGATGTATGAGCTTACGATCACCGACACCAATGGCTGTGCTATTTCCACAGGTGAATTGGAAATCACTGAACCCGACCAGCTCGCCCTCAATGAAAACGTTTCGGATTATAATGGATTTGGCATCAGTTGTTACGGAGGCAGTGACGGGTATATTTCTATATCTCCGAGTGGCGGCACGTCTGAATACTCCATCGCATGGTCCGGGCCAAACGGATTTACTGCCACAGAAAGCCGAATAGACAACTTGGAACCAGGCATTTATAATTTACTCTTAGAAGATGAAAATGGATGTTTTGTCACCGAAACCTATGCGCTTACCGAACCGCCGTTACTGGAGGCAGGGGTAATGGGAACGGTTGATGTGCTTTGCTCTGGTGAGCCTACGGGAGGTGTTACCTTGGAGGTCTCCGGTGGGGCATCACCTGATTATCTATTTTCTTGGCGCCGCAATGGAAATGAAATTAATGAGTTGGGCCAAAACCCAACCACCCTCTTAGCTGGAAATTATGAGGTTACCGTAACCGACATCAACGGGTGCGCAATTGTGCTTACTGATATTAGCATCAATGAACCTCCTACTCCATTGGAAGTTGTCCTAACTTCTACGGAAGTCAGCTGTTATAACGCCAATGACGGATCCATTACTTCAGAGATTACCGGTGGCGTCCCACCGTATCAAATCAGTTGGAATTTTGGCAGCATTCAATCAAACCTTATAGGCATTGGACCCGGACTTTATGAAATAACTGTCACTGACGCTAATGCATGTGTGGTCATAGAATCAGTTAGCATAGAAGAAGTTCCGGTTTTTGACATTAACCCTGAAGTAATTCAGATTAGCTGTTTTGGAGAAAATAACGGTAGTATAAACCTTAACCTTGTTGGAGGTCAGGCACCTGTAAGGGCCCTTTGGGATCATGGCCCGGAGCAAGCCGCCATATTCAACCTAGGCCCTGGGGAGTATAGTGTTACCATAGTCGAAGGGGCGGGCTGCGAATTTCGGAGGACATTTTTCATCAATGAGCCGGAAATTCTAATTGCGGTCGGTATCGTAGATGATGCATTGGAATGTACAGATGGGCAGAGTGGAAGCATCAATTTGACTGTATCCGGAGGTTCACCCCCATATATTTATGAGTGGTCCAACGGGGAAAGTACGGAGGATTTGACTAACTTAACCTCAGGCTGGTATTCGGTGAATGTCACTGACCAGTCGGGTTGTTTTTCCACCCAGCGGTTTCAGGTAAGAAGACCCCAACCCATTCAGGTTTCCCATATCACCTATCAGGAGATCCAATGTGAACCTAGAAACATACGTGATGTTTTTGATATAAAAATAGATGGCGGAGTTGCCCCTTATACAATCAATTGGAGCCATGGTGATATTAGTAGTAACGGTTACCAGATGAGCACCGAAGAACCCGGACTATATTTCCTTACCGTGAAGGATGCTGCAGGCTGCGAATACTCAGAAACATTCGAAGTTGACAATAACAAGGTATTATTTGACGGTGAGTTCAGGTCGCAATCATTATTGGATTATGGGGCACATTTAGTAAACTTGGACATTGAATTTATCAACCGCAGCAGTGGTAATATCCTATCCTATTATTGGGATTTTGGGGACGGAAATGCTAGCATGGAAGAAAGTCCTATTCATAGATATCAAGAAGAAGGTACCTATACGGTGACCCTTCGAGTTGTTGATTTGTATGGATGTGAGCAGGCTCGGAATTTTGAGATTGAGATATGGGATCATTTTCTTGAGGTTCCAAATGTATTTAGCCCCAACGGCGATGGAATGAATGATTATTTCTTCCCTAAGTTTCTACAAATTGCGGACATTAACTTTCGTGTTGTCAACAAATGGGGTGAAGTGGTTTTCCATTCAGACGAATTGCAGTCTATTGGCTGGGATGGGAGGTTAAACGGAGATGATGCCCAAGTTGGAAATTATGTATATCAAGTTTCCTATCATACATTGGATGGAAGATTTTTCACCAAAAACGGGGTGTTTTTATTAATGAAATGATGAAAAAACATTGGACGATCTTGCTTTTTTTATTTGGCTGGCTTTCTTCAACGGATGCCCAAGATTTTCATTTCTCCCAGTTTTACGCCGCCCCTCTACAATTAAATCCCGCTTTTGCCGGTTCCACGGAATTATCCCGGATCGGGGCAAATTACCGCAAACAATGGCCTGGTCTGGGTTATGATTTCAATTCCTATTCTGCCTACATAGACCATTATTTCCGAGGCTACAACAGCGGTGCGGGCCTTTCCATCAATTCGTTTGAAGAAACGCATATGAAACTGAAATTTACCGACATCAGCCTGCAATATGCCTACAACCTGAAATTATCGGAATCAAATAATAGATATGGGAGAAATATTGATTTAAAGTTTGGCGGTCAGGCATCCTACGTCATGAGAAACGCCGCGCTAGACCACCTAGTCTTTGGAGATCAGATTAACCTGTTTGACCGATCAATCTCTCCGGTGACTCTTGACGCTTTGCCGCTTCAAGAACCGGTGAATTACTTTGACGTATCGTTTGGAACATTGCTGGTTACGGATGATTTTTGGTTGGGAGGAAGTGCCCATCATGTTACAAGGCCACAAATTACCTTTTTTGAGGACAATGCTGATAGCCGATTACCGGTTAGATGGAGTGTTCATGGCGGTTATATGTTTGACCTTTATGGTTGGAATACAAGGAGTAACCTTCCAGAAAATTATTTAACCGTTTCCGCCAACTACAAGCAACAAGGTCCATTTAAGCAGATAGACCTTAATTCCCAATGGCAATACACCCAATTTATACTAGGACTAGGATATCGTGGAATAAGCAGTTTTTCGGATTTACCTTACCAAGCTACCCTAGTAGGTTTACTTGGGGTGGCACTTGATTCAGGCGTGACCATCGGGTATAGTTACGATACCATTCTTTCCCAGTTTGGAAGCAGCACGCAGGGTGCACATGAGATTTCAGTTCGATATTCTTGGTTTACCGGGGATCCGCGCAGAAAAAACAACCGGGATACCATATTAAAATGTGTCTTCCATTAAAAATCAAAAGCCATTATTAGACACATCCCATTTTTATTGTAGCTTTGAACTTTTAAAAAGAAAAAATTATCCGGAAATGCACTTTCAGATTTTCAAAAAAGAACTTTTTATCCTTTTGATAGGATTTTTCCCTATCTTAGGAATAGCCCAAACAGAAAATGACACCACAATAAGGCTGGACAATATTTACCTTGACAGTGTATTTATAGGTGAAATTGAAAACCGACCCGGCTTAAAAGCCAAGGTCCTTCATGCGGAACCTCTTTATATTGACTTGATTCGGGACTTGGGAGCAAGAAAAGGGGAAAAAGAATGGAACTACGGATTCGGTATGAAAACTGACCGGAATTTTGATGAGTACGAAGCTTTAGTCGAGTATGAATGGGCGCCCATTGACAGGTTGGGATTAGAAATAGAACTTCCGCTGACTTTTTACGGACCTTCCTCGGCGGATCCCACTATGCAAAGACCATCCAGCCGTTTGGAAAGCATAAAAGTCGCTGCCCAGTGGTCTTTCTTTGTTTCTGAAAAATTGAATACCAGCATGGCTCTAGGTTATATCCATGAATTTAAATTGGTGGATTTAAATATGATGCGAAGTGATGACTTATTTAAAGGCAATAGCTACAATCCGTTTTTTGTCCTTGCCAAGCGATGGGGGCTCAATTATCACACACTGATTTATACCGGCCCCCGGCTAATAAAGGAGTTTGATTCACCCAATTGGGAACATGTCTATGAAATCAACACCAACTTTCATTATATGATCTCCGGTACTAGAAATTTTATAGGTATGGAATTAAACCAGGAGGTTGTCCATGGAAAAATCTACAGCGTATTGAGACCCCAAATGCGTATTGGACTTTCGGAAAATTTGATGATCGGTATCGTCAGCGGTATTCCATTAAACCGGGAAAACAGGGGGTTAAGTTCTTTCGCCCGACTGATATATGAACCTGGATTTAAAGCGATGCATTAATGTACCGAAGTATCATCTAGACCTAAGGAAAATTAATGATCTCGATATACTCTAAAGAGACGTTCCAATAGATTCATCTTAAGGTTCGTAGGCAACATTTTTCCAACTTTGACAAGTGCCCAGTTTAACTTTCCGGGAATAGTAACGCGTTTCCCTTTTAATAGATTTCTAATTGCCATGGCTGCCACCTGTTCTGGCATTTGGGCCACCATCTTGCCACGGGCACCATGAGCCTTCATTCTTTTGAGTGCCTCCGGGTTAGTCACTACAGGGCCGGGGCATACTACGGACACTTCTACTTTACCCTCACTTGCCAATTCTTCACGTATAGCCAGAGAAAACGCATACACAAAACTCTTGGAGGCGGTATACACTGCCTTATAGGGTAGCGGTAAGGTGGCTTCCATGCTACTCATATTTAATATAAACCCTTTCTTTTCACGCTTTATGACAGGTAAAAAATAATGTGTCATTTGCACAAGCACTTTGTTATTTAAGTCAATGATGTTTAAATATTTATCCAAGGGTAAATTCTCAAATTTGCCCCCAGCTCCCATTCCGGCGTTATTGATCAACATGTTAATTCGAAACGCTTTTTCACTGCAAAAATTAAAAAGGGAAAATACCCCACCCTCCTTGGTGAGATCAACGCCAAAAATCCATACATCCACGCTGTTTTCCGAAAGAATCTCATTTTTTACTTGTTCCAAAACTTGGTCAGGAAGTGCAACCAGAATTAGGTTCATATCTCTGGAAGCACATTCCAATGCGAAGGCCCTACCGATTCCCATACTGGCACCTGTAATCAAGGTGTATGTTTTTTCATTCATCAGGGCTAATTTACGAAAAACAAACCCCAAATACATATTGCCAGTGGGTTACTTCCATCGAAGTAACCACAATTAATAATTGCAGAACAAATCCTTAGTTTTATTTTTTTAATTGAAGCCAATAAAGATAAAGGCTAAACCTAAGCGGCAATATAAAGTTCTCTTTATCAATGGCTGCTTTGATTGCTTTCGTAGAAATCCCGGACAGAAAATCCTCCTTCATTTTTGCCCGAAATGAGCGTTTTACAGTTGAGAAATATTCTTGGAATCGATAATAATTCATGATGATTTTCAGATAGTGTTTCCGATGACTCCATCCAGATAAATTCTTGCCGATTTCCACAAGCTCCTTACTAACATGGCTTTGGTTCAGCTCCTCGGTGGCAATCTCCCGTAATTGTTTTCCATGATCTGAATTGTATTTTTTTATCTCATTGACTAAATCCCTGCGGGTAAAAGAACGCTTGGAAAATCGCCCGGAACAATTGTATTTGGAAAAGTTCCGGAATTTATTTGGAAACAGGTATCCATCTCCCAAGCTACCGTTGTACGAACGTTTGTCAAAAAGAATACATGGTCTTCCGCACGCCATCGCATCATAAGCAGAACGACCAATTCCAATAACCAAATCTACATCATTGATTTCATTGGAAATTTCAAATTTAGGATTGGTATGTTTATTTATGGAATTAAATTCTAAGTCTTCCTCTTCACAAATGGCAGCTATCAGCGTATTGGCTTCTCTACTTTGACAAAGCGAAAGAATCTTCTTTGGTCGCTTATTCAGTGATCTCCTCGGTTTGAGAACTTCCAAATCAATTCCGTTTAGAATTACGGTAGAAGAATACCCCTTGTCTTTCAGGTGAGAGGCAACTTCCTCAGACACCGAAATATGAAAATCCGCCAAAGGGGAAGGCTGTTCCAAATCCGGAATTGGCCCATGACAGATCTGAAGGATAGGGCCCTGCCCAAAAAGATAATTAACTGTGGTCTGATGGCTTGCCAGAATTAAATCATAGTGGTTATCAGACTTAAAACCAACATTTAAATCCAGTTCGATTTTGGATGAAACCATGCCGAGGTTGAAGGTAAAGTATTCGACATGGTGTCCATTTTCAAGAAGGGATTTTATTAGGTAATAGGAATATAATTCAGAGCCACCCACTGTTTTAAGGTGATTGCAGGCAACTAAAATTCGTTTTGGTTTAGTCATTTCATGGGAAAATGAAAATAAATTGATACTTTAACCTTTTAGCAATGAAAAAACCCTGCCAACCTTATAGATTTCTTTAATTAAGATTCATTTCTCGTCAACATCCATTTAAGATTATCTGCTTAGACAGCTCATACCTGAGGAAAATATTGTAAGTTTGACCTGATTCAAACCATAACAAATCAACCAGTTTGATCCTACCAATCTGTGTTTATCTCTTATATAAACGAAGAAAAAATGAAGAGAGCAAGCTTATTTGTAATATTCTTGATGATGATCCAGATTGCCGCAGCGCAGGAAGACACGAAAAATGACAGCATAATGATTACCATCATGCTGAAGCACCATCAGGATAAAAATATAGATGAACTAATTGAGATACGTGAAAAAAATGGATTTACCGAAAACTTTCCACCTGCAGCTGCCAAAGTGGTCTCTTGGTACGTTATGATGGGAATAGGCCAGGTAGTCACGGTCAAGATACCTGCCAGTGAATTGAGAGCATTGAACATTTCGGTCGAAAGAAGCGTATGGGGAGCTTTTTCAACCGAATTTTTTCCGACATATGACCTTCATCCTACCATATTGGAGAACAAAGCTAAATTAAACGCAATTAAAAACGATCAACAATGATATAGATTTGCTTTACCATCTTCTACATTATTTCTTTATCCACTAAAGAAAACCTTCCAAGTTTCACCCATTTAATTTAAACAAATAGCTGATTGTCATCAAAACCTGGAAGGTATGCGGATTTAAGGAATTACTTTTTAAAATAAAGACGAAATACGGATCCCTTTCCCAATTCACTTTCTACTTCAATTTTTCCCCCCGCATTCGTCATTAACTTCTTTACCAAATAAAGTCCTACCCCACTTCCCTCTACATGGGAATGCTGACGTTTAAACTTCAAGAAAATTTCATTTCTTTTACTTGATTCCAGACCTAATCCATTATCCCTCACAGAGAGAACTACATACTCCTTCGTTTCCTCAGTTCGTAGGACCACCTCAAGGTCACGTTCCGGTGATCTATATTTAATAGCATTATCCAAAATATTCAACAGGATACTTCTCAAATTCTTTTTAGAAAATGGGATTTCGGGAACTTTGAAATCTACCTTAAATAGTACCTTGGATTCCAGAATCTTATTTCTAATACTGTATTGCACCTCTTCCAGTAGATCGGGTAAGGAAACAGACTCGACCTCATTTATTTCATTTTCTGTTTTGGCTATATCCGACAGTTCATTGATCGTTTCTTTTAGCTTTGCAATAGATATTTCAATCAAATCTGTCAAGTCTTTAATGCTTCTATTATCCGGATCGCTAATATCTTTCAAAAAACTGATAAGGGCACTCACATTGGCTAATGGTCCTTTAAGATCATGTGACGCAGAATAAATAAAAGTACCATGATCTGCGTTGATCTTGGCGAGTTTTTCCTGTATTTGTTTTAATTCCGTTATATCATTAAAAGTAATTATTGCACCATCCTTTTCGTTGTTTTGCTGTCTGATGAAAGGAATAATCATCATTTGGTACCATTTGTTGTCCTTGGTTTGAATCTCCTTCTCGCTATGGTTAGAGACAGATATTACGCGTTTAATGTCTTCTGTCAGTATTGAAAACTTTATATTGGTGGAGATATCACCTAGGGGTCGCCCAATATCACTTTCCTTAAGGTTAACCTGTAGGACGGCAGAGGGAGTGAATTTCCTGACAATAAGGTTTTTGTCTACATAGATTTGCCCATTCAACGTGCCTTTGAAATAATTATTTAAATCATCATTCAGATCAGCAAGTTCTTTAATCTTTAATTGATATTCATTATTGACAGTTTGCAATTCTTCATTCACCGACTGAAGTTCCTCATTGGTACTCTGCATCTCTTCATTGCTGGAAATAAGCTCCTCGTTGTATGAGTCAATATTTTCATTGGAAACTTTAAGCGCATTTAGGGCCTCTTTGAGTTTGTGTTTGGTTTCCGCAAGTTCCGTGTTCAAATCTTCCAAATAGCGCAATGAGTGCTTTTCCATTTGAAAGACTTCAGCGTCATTATCAGGCATCGTCCGTTCCTTTTCCTCACTGAATAATACAAGAATGACTTGCTGGATTAATGGTTTCTCGAATGGTATCGGTTTTACATAAATATTGACCGAGCATATTAATTCGTTTAAACTGAATTTGACACCTTTAATTACTTCCTTTTTGTTCTCTTTTACAGCTTTTCGCAGGGTAGTAGAGGTAGCTATGTAAAGATCTTCGGGTAACATTTCAAGCAAACTAAAATTAAAAATTTTAGGTAGCAGGTATTTTTCGTAATTACCGAAAAATTGGATAATTTTAAAATCTCCATCAACACATACACCGGCTTCATAGCCTGATTCCTCCAAAAGAGTTTGAGTTAAAATTCCTGAAAGGCTGTTATCCAGAGAAGTACTAATCGGAGTAGATATTTGACTGGGTCTATCCCACTGGGAATTCAAACCAGGGGTACTATACGTTGTATTCCTAAAATTGAGAGCAACCTGCGTATTTTTGTAAATTTTCCATTTTTTGTCTATTTCTTCAAAGGATTGTTTTAGTTCGCCAATACTTTCACTGGGACCTAAAAATAGGTAACCACCTAGATTAAGGCAGAAATGAAGAGAAGCGAGTATCCGCTTCTGTAATAATGGGTTTATATAGATTAATAGGTTGCGACAGCTAATCAAGTCAATTTTTCCATAAGGCGGCTGTTTTACAATATCATGATCAGCAAAAATGATCATTTTCCTTATGTTATCCCTTACCTTATAGGATTTGTCCTGCTTAATAAAAAACTTATCCAGCCTTTCCGCTGATACATCGGTAGCAATAGATTCACCATATACCCCTTTTGAGGCGAAGAGCAACGCAGTTTTGTCGATGTCGCTTGCAAAAATCTTCACTTCGAGATTTTTCTTCATTGAAGTCAGATACTCCTGTATAAGAATGGCCAGGGAATAGGCTTCCTCTCCAGTGGCGCATCCTACTACCCAGATCTTTAGCTTATCTACAAGCAATTTGCTTTCGATTATTTCAGGTATTACTTTTTCGCTAATTATTGAGAAAGCATCTTGGTCCCTAAAGAACTTGGTTACACTTATTAGAAATTGCTGTGTTAGCACAGAAATTTCCGAAGGGTTTTTCTTTAAAAAATCCGTATACTCTTCGAGTGTACCTAAATTATTATGAGTCATCCGAATGACGATCCTTCGGATAATGGTCGGCCGCTTATAATTGGTAAAATCTAACGGAGTATGTTGTTCTATAAGATTAAGGATTTCCAACAAAGCCTTTTCATCGTTTTCCGAAATTTTGGTTGAAAAACTATTTTGTAGGGTGTCCTGCTTCAAATAAGCGATAATTTCATCGGGTATCAACTCTGGTATAAGGATAGCATCTACATTTCCCGATTGTATGGCACTGTTTGGCATTCCATTGTATTTCGCACTTTCTGGGTCCTGAACGATTACCTGCCCTCCAAACTTTTTTATGGCAGCTATTCCCTTTGTTCCGTCAGTTCCTGTACCTGACAGGATAACCGCAATGCTTTTATCACCCTGGTCTTCTGCCAAGGAGTTTAAGAATATATCTATTGCCTTGTTTGGTTGATTAGAATGGCTATCAGTTAAATGTAACCTTCTGTCCTTTATGGTCATATTCTTGCCCTTGGGCATCAAATAGACGCAATTTGATTCTATGAGCATATTATTCTCTGCTTCAAAGATTTTCAATTTGCTGTGCTTGGCAAGAAGTTCCGCCATAAAACTTTTGTGGTCCGGGGAAAGATGTTGGATGATCACGTAAGCAGCGCCGTCTTCGGGGGTATTGTCAAAAAGTAAATGTATCGCTTCCATTCCGCCTGCGGATGCACCTATGGCAATAGTGTATAGATCCTTCTGGTCCATAGTTAATTCGATTTTCCGAAATTTAGATTATGAGTTGTAGGTAGTTGATTATAACCAATATTAGGAATTATTTGACCAAAAAGAAAATAATTAAAAAATAATTATAATATAAAATTCCAGAAAAAATACAATTTTTGAAATTTTATCTCGCATTGCAAAGCATCTCAAAAATTACTTAGTCATCTGATTTAGCGTCAGACTCTAGCAATGGGAAGTGGGCTTTCTGAAAATATATCGTTGTCGGTCTACACAACAAAAATTCACTTGACTAAAATGCCTTGGCTCCACTAGCGGCCACCGCATGGTCATTTTCCACTGAACTACCACTGACGCCAATAGCACCGATGATTTCGCCGACTTTATTTTTTATAGGAATACCTCCGGGAAAAGTGATTAAACCCTGATTGGAATGTTCAATGTTAAAAAGTGATCCCCCAGGCTGCGAAAGCTCACCGATTGATCCGGTGTTCATATCGAAGTATCTAGCAGTCTTTGCCTTTTTTATCGAAATGTCCAACGATCCCAGCCAAGCTCCGTCCATTCGGGCGAATGCCACTAGGTTTGCACCTGCATCTACAATTGCAATATTCATTTTGGTATTCAATTCTTCAGCTTTTTGCTTTGCTGATTCGATTGCTGTTTCAGCTTGAGCTAGTGTGATATTCATGGTAGGTTGAATTTGTTATGTTATATAAATGTAAGATATGAGTTTAAACAACACAAAAATATGTAAAAAAGGTTTAATAACTTATAAAAATATTTTTATTTTACCTAATTTGGGTATAATCCAAGGATTGATCTTCTCATTGCGGTTCCCCTATCGCCGTAAGCAATGCCGATACGCCCGCAAGAGACCCGATTAAAACCCATAACCCACCTTTAGTTTCACTAAATCCGGTCATATCATTGCGTGTATTCAATTCTTGACGCAGCGTCTTTTTTTTAACGTTTTTAAGTTTGGAAATGCTTGTCAGGTAGAAGTTCTGTGTCTCAAAACCTGACCATTTGGGATTGTTGTTCGCATCCAGCAGTGAATAATTGACATAGCTTGAAATTGTTAGCGGTGAGTTTTGCTGTTGATAAAAGGCAATCGTTGTTTCCTGCGGTTGATCAAACAATGGGTAGTTGGATAAAGAACCTTCAAAGTTATTCGTAAACAATTTCCTTATATCAGGGTGTAGGTTGGTAAATGAACTTTCCGCATAGGACTTGGGAGGGATGTGCAATTTATCAAGTTGATTCTCGACTACAGCATCAATTATTCCCGTGGTTGGAATATTTTGGGTACCAAATAGACCAATCCTTCCATAAACCAATGACTTGCCATTGACAAATCCACTCGCCCTGCCGTTGATGGTTAAAGCCGACTTGTTAAGGTTAATCAGCATGTGTTGATCACTATGATTCTCCATGCGGATTCGGACGGAACCATTTTGATTGTTAAAGGAATAAGACACTCCAATGGTATCCTTTTTCAAATAATCGAATTCACGGTTGGTACTGGTTGCCGGGAGATCGCTATCCTGCATGGTGGCGATATAATGCGTGGTGCAGCTAAAGAATATTGGAACCAAAAAAAGTAGACGGAAAATAAATTTATTGATAAACTTCATAGGCGTTTATTGGATATGAATGTTGAATCATTTAGGTTAACGAACTAAAAAGGTGAGGGGTTTAAGGAAATAGTTTAAAAGTTGATCCAAATCAAAATCCCGCATTTCGATGACTATCAAAAATTACAAATAAAAAAACTACGTGTCTCTTTGATCCTTGGTGGTTACTGTTTTTTTCGCACAACGGGAACTACGTTAGGGAAGTGTAAACATAAGTTTAAAATTCCTTGTGTTCCCCCATCTAAAAACTTCGGTTCTGGTCCTATTTTTAGACTGACGATTACATTAATGTCATGTTTATAAAGCCAAATTCAGGATCTCATGCATTCAAACGAAAGACTTACACTTTATGCAAATGGCCATTGATCTTGCCTCCGAAGGAATGCAGGAAGGAAAAGGCGGACCCTTCGGCTGTGTAATTTTAAAAGACGGAGAGGTAGTCGGCAAAGGGTGCAATTCCGTGTTGGCCACCAATGATCCCACAGCCCATGCGGAAATCGAAGCGAGGTATAGTTATAATAAAAAATACAATTAATCCTAATAAATTCCAATATCCCAAATGATCTAGTAGCTTCTATTACTTAAAACCTCAACGTATAGGCCAGTTTTACCGTCGATTGCGTTTCCATCACATTAAACCGGTCTGTAAACCGCTGCCAATTATGGTTGTGGACGATGAACAACGTATTTCCCGGATCAATCACCCAAATAAAACGACTGTTGGTTCCGAGCCTTTCCGAGACGTTGTCATACTGAATATTAAAATTGACGGAAACCCACGGGGAAAAGTCGTAGCTGCTATTTAGCCGAATCAAATGGGTTTGGAAATGTCCCTGCTCCAGATCTACGCTGCTGTGGATGTAACTGGCTGTCATATTTAGCCCCACCAAAGGTCTCATAAACAAATCCGCCTCCAATAGAGTCTGCTTTCCAGTCCAAAACCCGATATTGGTTAACGTGGCCACCCCCCCGATTTTTCGGAATGGAGCGGACGACGCCTCGATGGAATACCCTCTATTTTGGTAGGTGCCTTCCGGAATCAAAAAGAAACCATCCCTTAAAATATCAAAGGTGAAATCCAAAAATTCATAATTGTGGAGAAAAGAAAAGTTGATGAAATCGCCCGTTTCAAATCTTAATCCCAGCACTCTTACTTTGTGATTTACCGTAGCTGGTTGCCAATCCAACATCATTAAGTATTCAAAATCATATTGCCAGCTCAGCTCACGAAATATAGCACTTCTTTCAATCAGCGGATTATAGGTAACGGTAGGTTGAAGCCTTCGGAATCCTACTCGGGGAACAAACCCCACTGCGGGGTCATAATTAATCCCAAATTCCCGGTAAGAAACGTGGGCATCCCAAGGTTGGTTGGGGAAATTAAACCTGAATCCCCTGGTTGACCTATCCTTCAAGCTGCTGCTATCAGCGAAAAATGAAGGAGTATGTCCCACGAAAAAAGCTTCAAATTGGAAGTTCCTGTTTCCAAGAAATTTTGAAGTACTTAGACTAATGTCGGCACCGAAGGTTTCCCTTACCGGGAGGCTATCCCCATCTGTATCTCTTCGGGTATAAATGGCACCGACCGTGCTTTCAGCAGAGATGTTTTGAAGAACCCGTCCCACAGTAAAATTTTCTCCAGGCAGCTCTCCCGATTCACCGGTACGTACCTGAACAAACCCTACATCCGTGTTTTTTATGCGTCCGATAAGCCTCCCGCCATGTTTTATTGGAATAGGCCGTCCATCCTGAAGGCCAACCCTTCTGCTGAAATATGGGTTCGGGTTACTGGAAGGGGCAAAAACAAAAACATTGGCACCTTGCAGGAAAAAATCCCTTCTCTCCGGCAATAATATAGGAAACCGGGTAAGGTTGACCTGTCTGTCATCGACTTCAGCTTCGGCAAAATCGGTGTTAACGGTAATTCCAGCTTTTAGATTAGGAGTGATGTTATAATTCAGCTCCCCTCCTGCATTAAAGGTGGCACTTTCCGCCATGGACTCCTCAGGGTTTGACCTACCCCTAGATTGGGAAGCTATTACGTAGGGAATGGCTTCCAACCCAATGCCTTGATTGATATTACTCAAACCCCGCAATTTCCCAGCATCCTGAGGTCTTTCAATCCCTTGGTTCCGCCTGAATCCCTCCCAGAGGGTGATCTCATTTTTCCTTCTAATTGTTCTTAGAAAATTTATGCCCCAGGTTTCATTATTTGGATCAAAATTCAGCGTCATAAAAGGTATTCGGATTTCTGCCGACCAGCCTTCGTCATCCCGGGTCACCCATGCCCGCCAAATGCCATTCCAATCCTTATTGACCTGCGATCCCTGACCTGTTCTTAATATGCCGTCCCCCATCAGACCATGGGGATTGATTTCAAAATAAAACGCAGATCTCTGGTCATTGTAGGTGTCTAGGATAAAGGCGAACATATCATCCGTATCCAGTGGAGCGTCCCGCCTTTTCTGAAAGGCTTTGATTTTATCTGGTTCGCTGTCGTAAAGCCTCACTCCCAAGTATAGGTTTTTATCGTCAATGGCTATTTGTACGGATGTTTGTTCGGTAGCAAGTTGCCCTTCCAATGGTTCCTGTTGGCGGAAGGCAGTGGCCGCCTCAACTTTAGACCAAAAGCCCTCATCCAACCTGCCATCCAAGGTTACCATTTCTTCTGGCCCTAGACGATAGGCATTTATCTCTCCATCCTGTTGGGCATAAAGCCCAGACAAAATAAGAGAGGAATACAAAAAAAACAAGGTAAAAGACTTTTTGATAGGCATGTTTAAATAGGAATTGCGAAATAAGTGAATATGTAGAGCATTGTCAAACCTATTATATAAAAGGACTTATCATTGTGTCAATAGAAATGAAATCCGTAAATGAGCTAGGGGATAGAGATCGTTTCTTTTACTCCACTTCTTTTAACCGAATATGTGTTAGCACGAAAATCGAGGCAAAACTGCGCATGTTTATGCCAAAAAACCAATTGTTACTTTGAAAGTGACTTTAAGCGAAAATATTACCATTTATATAAAAACAGAATAGCATTTCGCAATTGAATGGTTACGTTTAGGTTTGAATATTGAAATCTATGAAAAGGATTATTTTTGTTTTTATCCTAATAAGTACTATATGCAAGTCATCTTTTGCGCAGGAAGACCCACATCCGGGTATTTTTGCCGATAAGCTCAATGGTTTTATCAAAATAGATGGATTATTGGATGAGCAGGTTTGGCAGGAAGATGGCTGGGTATCTGATTTTGTCCAGACATTTCCCTCGGATACATCCCTTGCCATTGTACAAACCAAGGTGAAAATTGTATACAATGAAAAATTTTTATATATAGCTGCGGTTATGCTCAATCCTGAGCCTCGGGACGAATATGTAAGCACTTCTTTAAGAAGGGATTATAGAGGAAATCAAAATGACGGCATTAGCTTTGTTCTGGATACTTTTAAGGACAAAACAAACGGTTACATTTTCGGGGTTAATCCATACGGTGTACAGCGGGAAGCTCAGATGGGGAACGGGGGATTGAACCAAACGGATTTTAACCTTGCCTGGGATAATAAGTGGTACGCCGAAGCTAAAATCCATGAGGATCATTGGACTGTCGAAGTGGCAATTCCATTTTCTACATTAAGGTATAAAGACGGTGGTACGAGCTGGAATGTTAATTTTTACCGAATTGACAGTAAATACTCTGAAAAATCTACCTGGACGCCCATTCCGAAAAATTTCAACGTCACCCACATGGCCTTTTCAAGGAAGCTAACCTTTCCAGAGCCTTTACCCAAATCTGGAACAAATATTTCGATCATACCATACGCCGCAATGGGCACTTCCAGAAATTACCTTGAAGGTTTCAGTGAACCTTTACGGCCCGCTTTTGGAGGGGATGCGAAAATAGGGGTCGGTCCGGCCTTGAACCTTGACCTGACAGTAAATCCTGATTTTTCCCAAGTAGAAGTGGATGAACAGGTTACCAATCTGGACCGGTTTGAAATTTTCTTTCCTGAAAGAAGGCAATTCTTTTTGGAAAACGCAGATTTGTTTGCCGATTTTGGAACCGATAGGATCCGTCCCTTTTTTTCCAGAAGGATCGGCGTGGATAGAGATGAAAATACTGGTCAGAATGTTCAAAATCCAATCTTTTATGGAGCCAGATTAAGTGGGAAATTGACGGATGATTTGCGGATCGGTGCCATGAACATGCAAACTGCCAATGATCCACTGAGAGGTATTTCCGGTAAAAATTTCACTGTGGCAGCACTTCAAAAGAAAGTGTTTAACCGATCCAATGTGGGTGTGATGCTAGTCAATCGGGAGTCCATGGATATCCATAAAGGAGGAACTTCCATACAACATGATGCCTCCAACAGATTGGCAGGAGTTGATTATAACTTGTTCTCCAAGGATAACCGATGGAGTGGGAAGTTTTTCTATCATAGGACATTCGAAGAGGTTGCCGGACCGGATGCGGGAACAGGGCATGCACAGCTTGCCTTTAGTGATGTCAATTTTTCCGCTGGCTTAGCTTATTCCTATGTTGGCGCAGATTATAACCCTTTGGTAGGTTATACCCCCCGAACGGACTTTCAAAGAATTTCCCCTGAATTAGGCTATGTTTTTTTTCCCAAATCCAGCAATATAAACCGTCATGGTCCCGGCTTCAAATCAGAAACCTTATGGAATGAGACCTTGGGGGTAACCGATGAATTGCATACGTTGAATTACCTGGTTCAGTTTGATTCATTTGCGGAAATGACATTTAGCTATAATAATCAATACACGTATCTGTTTTTCCCGTTCGATCCAACCAGAACCGGAGGAGAGCCTTTGCTTAGCGGGACCTCTTACAGGAACAATTTCATGGGTTTTGATTTCAGAACAGATCCCAGAAAAACTTTTGCCCTTTTGGGTAAGGGACAAATCGGGGAATATTATACGGGAACTATGAGCAATTTCAGCGGAACCACCCAATGGAGATTGGGGTACCTGGCCAATATTTCCATGAATATCAGTTACAGCAGAATCAGACTGCCAGACCCTCAAATTGATGCAGATTTGGTTCTAATCGGACCTAGAATTGACCTAACCTTTACCAAGAGCTTGTTCTGGACCACCTTTGTCCAATACAACAATCAAATAGACAATATAAACCTCAACACCCGGCTGCAATGGCGCTATGCGCCGGTTTCTGATCTTTTCATGGTCTATACCGACAACTACTTTCCCGAGTCATTTGCTTCCAAACAACGGGCTTTCGTAATGAAATTGAATTACTGGTTAAATCTTTAACCGCTGTTCGACATTTACAATGTCGAACTCAGATAAAAGGGGATTTGCAATCCCGGTCCCAAGTTTGGCAGCTCGCTTGGCATTGCAATTTCCAGTTATCTGTCCTTGCGATTGCAACTCACGGGATTCGGCTACGCTCACCCCTCGTAACTAACGCTGTCCGACGTTAGCAATGTCCGACTCCAAATAAAAAGGGATTTGCAATCCCAAATTGGCTTTTAAAACTCATTAACTTCATGGCAGGAAATCTCACCTCCCTTTTACAACCAATCCCTCAAAAACTGTAATATATCGTCCCTCATTTCGGCTGTTTCTTCGTGGGCTACCGGATATATTTTCAACTTCCAGGCCTCCGGTGCCCCATCTTGGGCGTAGACTTCCTTCAGGTTCCTGTCGATAATTGCCAGGCCTTCAAGAGGTGTTAGTGGGTCGAATTCGCCTGCCAGTCCAAAATGGGGACGGGGTGAAATCAGCGCATTGATGGATGAGGTGGAAAAATGGGATAACAAATCAGGAACATAATAGTAGATTCCGTGCAGGCGAAGATCCCCTTTCTCCATCAGTGTATAAAAATCCGTCAGACAATTCAAGTCCACGGTCACGGCAATGCGTTCATCTAAAGCGGCCAACCACCAAGCCATGGTGCTTCCCATGGACATCCCCATTGTCGCTATCCGATCAGGATCAATATCTTCCCGGGAAACAAGGTAGTCCAATGCCCTGAGGTTGTCATAGACCATCATGCCAAAGAGCACCTGACCCTGCCACAGCATTTCTTTAAATAAATCGATTTCGGCCCTTCCTGACCTTTCCCCAAATCCCCAAGAATCCAAACAAAGACCGGCATACCCCTCTTTTGCCAAAGCGATAGCATAGGGAGGGGTTTGCATTTCCTTTCTTCCTTGGGTAAATTCATTCTTTCCAACCTCATATTGCCCAAAATGGGAGTGGTTAAACAGCACAACCGGCAATTTGCCAGTTGCGCCTTTGGGTTTGGAAAAATAGGCAGGCACCAATTCCTGTCCATTTATATCGAAGAGCAACTTTTCTATTATCACACCATCAACTTCCTCACTGGATATCATTTCGACACGAATTGGCCGGTCACGTTCAGGAAGTCTACCGAGTAGCGCATAAAGCTCTTTTCGCAAATCGTCTTTGTCTTTGATCTCATTAGGGGTATTGGACATGGTAGTGCTAACTTGTTGAGAAAAGATGTGTGTTAAGCTACTCAAAATTAAAAAAAAGAAAGTGAATACTGAGCTGAACGTGGACATTCGTAAATCATACATAGGCAATTGCTTTAAAAGAACGCCAATTTAACTTTAAAAATTAATTAAAAAAATTGGTAGTGAAATTATGACAACTGGACAAATTACGTTATATTAATGGACAATTTACTTCATCAATACATGTCAAAAAAACCCTCAAAAATAAGTGAACCTACGGTTGCTCTCTACAGAAAATCCACCTTGTCTGTTCAGGACATTCTTAATGTGGATTTAAGTCGTTTGGATGAACCCTTAAATCGAGTGGATACTTTTCGTAATGGTTTAGAAAGAAAGTCCTTTGATCGCCTTAAAGAAATATCCGGTCTCGATAACCATACGTTGGCTGCGGCCTTGGGAGTTTCGGCCAAAACCCTTCAGCGCAAGGACATATTTGATACCATACAATCAGAAAAAATGTATGAATTGGCGAATTTGTATGCTTTAGGCATCAATTATTTTGGAAATGAAGGATTTAGACGATGGATGGAGCGTCCCCTTTTCTCTATTGGAAATATCAAACCCTTAGCATTAATCGATGTTTCAGAGGGTTTGGAGATTTTAAAGGCTGAAATCATGCGCTTGCAACATGGTATAGCGATTTAGTCTGATAATGAGAATTTACAGAATAGCGGTGACCAAATATTGCGATGCAAGTGGCGAAGGGGCAAAGCTGTATGGTGGAAGATGGAATCTACCCGGAAACCCGGCTTTGTATGGAAGTGCTTCGGTTTCATCTGCTTTACTTGAGCGGCTGACGGTAGACAGCGAGTTGCTTTCATCAGAAAGGTATGTGATCTATTCGGTGATGGAATTCGAAATTTCAGATGATTTGGTAGTTATACCAAAGCTGGGGGAACTACCCATCGGTTGGGATGAAATACCACCTATACAGGCCTCCCAAAAATACGGGACAAATTTGTTGAAATCGGGAATACTTTGTTTTGGTGTTCCATCCGTTGTGGATCAAACTTCTTTGAATTTTGTGATAAATCCCCTATCAAATAGTTTTATTTCGGTTTCGTTTGATGTTTACCCACTCAAATTAGATCAGCGAATTGTTAAGTAATAATACCATTCTACGAGGGTAACTCTTTAATTGGTTGAAAATCAATCCGGCCTACTAATCAATCGTCTTTGAATCTAGACAGAATCCCGCGTAGCTTCTTTAGAAATAGCATAACGAGCCAATTGCATTTCCTTTCTTCCAATTACGAATTCATTGTTACCCACTACATATTGATCAAAGAGGAATGGTTAAACAGCAATACCGGCAGCCTACCCTTTGCGTATTAAGGTTACTTCTTTTCTCAATGTTCATTCTACGTCTTCCTTGTTGTTTCTAAAAAGGTATCCAAATGCCTCCCAGTCGGGTACTTTGTTGGTGATAATGGTAATTACCGCAAATAGTGGAATGGAAAGGACCATACCCACAATTCCCCAAATCGCATTTCCCACCAACACGGAGAAAATGATGAAAAAAGGATTTACGTTCAATTTACTGCCCAAAACCAACGGCTGAAAGATATAGGAATCCACAAACTGAACCACTACAAAAGTCAAGGTAACTCCCAAAATCATCTGGGTATCTCCTCCCCCACCCAAACCGATAACAACGGCGATGACATAGGCAATCATATTTCCAATAAATGGAATAATCGATAAAACAGCACCTATCAAACTAACCAATACGTAGTTTTCCACACCAGAAATCATCAAACCTATCCCATATAGAATTGCTAAAAAAACCATTAGTATCAATCTCCCTACGATATAATGTTGTACCACTTCCAAGGATTGAATGACTATAACCGAAATCCGCTTTTGCTCATCTGCTGGAAACAGTCGGAGTAGAAAGTTAAAGAACTTCTTTCGGTATTGAATGAAAAGGAAGACATACACATAGGTCAAAATCCAAGCCGCCAAGAACCCTCCCATTGCGCCCAGAATGGTCATAGCTTCCTGTTGATTTTCCTTTACATTATCCCCCTCTTCGCCATCCTCAGTTTCTTTAAGCCCATAATCCGCCTTAAATTCATCAAGGGACTCCCTTTCTAATGGGGTGTTTTCAATCATAAATTTCTCTACAGAAGAAAGTGTTTTTTCCATTTTTCCAGTAATGTCCCCTGAATCAGCGATAAAATTACTGAATTGAAAGAATACTAGGGCTGTTATTCCAACGGTAACCAAAATCACTACCAGCAGAGAAACCAATGAAGCAAATACCCGCTTAAAATTTAATTTTTCCTCCATCTTGCGGGCTAATGGAACGGTAAGCATGGCAATTACCAAAGCCAATAATACCGGAGCCAAAACCGATTGTGCCTGTATCAATCCCAAAATCAAAAAATACAAAGCAACAATTACGGACGCATATGCAACTACATTCGTAGGATTGCGGAAAAGTTTGTTTATAGTCATGGGAGATAGTTTCCAATAACTATACCAAAGAAAGTTTTAAAAATCAGTTTCAGGTAAAAGATTAATTCCACTTCTTCTCATCAATTCACTTGCGTTAAAATCATGACAAATTCCCTTGGTGATTTTGTAGTCAAATAAAAAAAAGGAATTTAAAAGGTGGTACATATAGTTTTTTCCGATCGAGTTCCGCGTACCTCTTTGCTGAAACAACTCCATATAACCTTTTAATTTGCTGATTTCAGCAGACGCTGCATTCCTGGTATTAAGAACTAATTTAATATTTTTAAGCAAATTAGATTCAAAATCTGATGATTCTATTAATTTTAAAAGCAATTTATATCCACCTAAAATTTGCACATTATTTTGACTATTCTCAATTAGTTCTTCCGTTACATTTTCATGCCTTTTGATTATCCTTCCGTTTATAATTACTACGAGAAATACAAATAGTAGAGTATATGGATTCAAATCCGCCATTCCCCTCAAAAATTCCATCAAATTTATCAGAAAATACACAAGGGCAGCAAATGATATTACTCCCATAGATCCAGCTAAAAGCAAATAGTTCACTTTAGAATCCAACAATTGATTTGGCTTTAGCATCCCATTTAACAAACCTCTAAAGGATTTATTGGTATTGGAGTAATGCATGCCGGACGCCTGAAATCTTTGCCGCCATTCTAATCCAGAAGAAAGCTCCCTAACAGCAGCCTGCCTTTCCAATATTTCCTTGTGTTGGGATGGTTCCTTCAGCCATTGGGCCAGTTTTGATTCCCCAAACTCAGTAGTTGCTCTGTTGATAAGTTTAAAAATCGAGTGCATGCCAAAAATATTCAGATCTTGGGTATAACGGTGATTCTTATCTATAAAGCTCTCTCCGCCATAGTACTTGGCTAAATCTTGTTTTAGAATATCAATGTCCTGTTGATTAACGCATATTTGATTTTCATGTTGTTTTTTAAGGTATTCGAACCGGTTGAATTGCTTGACAGCAAAACTAAATGCCAAAATAGCTGACGGCATGTAAATCAAAAGAACTCCATAAAGTCCGGAATCAATTATAAATAATGCCAGGACCAAAAAGAGAAGAAATATCAGAAACCTCCATATTGCCAGCCTTTTCAATTTTGAATCAAGCATTAAGATTGTTTCTTTCAATCCGTTTATTCTTTCCTGAAAAAAGGGTACAGATGGAAAATTGGATTGGGGCATTTTTTTGATAATTGGATTTCTAATTTCTGTTTCGAAATAAATCAAGGTAGGTAACCGAAATACACCATATCCGTCAAAGGCAGTGAAATGTGGAATTATTCCTCCAGCTCAAACCACCTAACCGCATTTTGATAAAAAATCTTATCAACGACCTCCTTAGGCAGTTTTAATCCCTGAAAAGGATCATCGATCAGCGTACTGCTCATTTCATTATCCATAACGAAAAAATCCCAGTCTCTCCTCCAGTTTTCCTGCATGCCCTGATGAAGTTGCTCTTTAGTTCTTTCCCCATTGTCAGACAAGTCCGTTGCATACATTACCCGATCCTGATACTGGATAAAAAAGTCCCGAACCTTTTCCCGGTCCTGGGCAGTTTGGTAAAAGACCTGCCCCATCCTAGCAGCGAGATCCACCGCCATATTAGGAAACCGATCCAGCCGACTGGCCAATTCGTCCACATCGTATTCCAGACTTCCCAAATGTGCCCCGACAAATTTCAAGTATGGGTGTTTTTCCAACATCCTGTCCCTTCTCGCCGTAAGTTCCTCATGACTGGGCATATCTGGTTGGAGGTACATGTGATATTCGGGATGGTTGCCGTAATATCTCCGGTCATTGTTGGTCGTCATTTCCTCCAAAGGCAGCCAGCAGTTTTTGGGCTCGCCCAGATGTCCCATCAGCACTTTGTCATTTGCCTGGATATGGTTAAAAATGGGATCAAACCGTACGTCGTCTATAAATATCAAATTGCCTGACGTATCCCGGGAGACCATTCCGATATTTTTCCAAACTTTTACCCCAACCGCACCAGCCTCGAAACAGGAATCCAACCAAGAAAGCACCTTTTTTTCCCAGTTTGGGGAATCCCAGTCGGAAACAGCAAATGCCGTCACCATATCCACCACTTCGGGAGACTGCTTGTGTTGCCTTAGCCCATAAGCAAACTTTCCATAAACATCATCCCATCCCTCAGTATATTCAAGGGAAACATTTATCAGCCGAAAATTATCCGCTGTGGCTTTTTCTACAAAAAAATCCCTATCCGTTTCTATATGGACGTGAACATCCATTTTCTTTACTGCTGGATAATCGTCAACTTGATACCATTGATCCCGCTGGCTGCAAGCACACATATTTAATATAACAAGAGTATGAATGATATATTTTTTCATCATGTATCGGCTGTGAAGTAAAATTTGGCAAAATTGACTAGTAAGCCTTAAATTAAAGCATTAAATATAAATTTGTCAGTATCTATGGGTAGAAATTATTTCCACGGTTATCTCATTATCGTAAAAATGATATATTTTGCAGCCTGTAAAGAGGGTCACCGAAAAATTGAGTAAGCGAGTCATATACCTCCCATACACCCCTTAAATTTTAAAAACTAATATATTGATTTAATGTTCCCACAAGTAAAATTCATCATAGTGTGCTTTACAATTTCACTGTTTGCAAGCTGCAAACAAGAAAAATCACCCTTTGAAATATCTCCCGCAGACCGATTGTCTCCCAACAGATTGGAAGGTCCCTACCCTTCTGTAGCCATTCCGGAGGAAGCAGATTTGGAATCCCCGAGATGGAAGGGGATTGATCTATCTCCCGTTGCTCCAATTATGCCCCTTTCCGCAAATCAGCAGAAGGAAACCTTTATCCTTAGGCCCGGCTTTAAAATCGACCCTATCCTAACCGAACCTCAGATTAAGGAACCTGCGGCCATTCGCTTTGACGGGAACGGGAGGATGTATGTGCTCGAACTAAGGAGCTATATGCAGGACATAGATGCGACCGGGGAATTGTTTCCTACAAGCCGCATTTCCCGCTGGGAGGACAAAGATAACGATGGGATTTATGAAACAGGCATTGTGTTTTTGGACAGCCTTGTTTTTCCCCGTTTTGTAGTGCCCTTCGGTCCCAATTCCATTCTTTCCATGGAGTCCAACGAAGACCATGTCTACAAATATACCGACACCAACAACGACGGCAAAGCCGACAAGAAAGAGCTTTTTGCTACCGGACTGGGCCGTTCAGGCAACGTGGAGCACCAAACAAGTTTCCTGACTTGGGCCATGGACAACTGGATGTACAGTACCTACAATGCGCATCGGATTCGCTGGACTCCAGACGGAGTGATAAAGGAGTCAACAGGCAATCCATATGGACAGTGGGGTGTGACACAGGACAATTATGGCCAGGTATGGTTTCAGGATGGTGCAGGTGGCGTCCCCCAAAATTTCCAATTCCCCCTCTCCTATGGCAATTTTCAGGTAAAGGGTCAGTTTCAAGAAGGCTTCAGGGTACCTTACAGCTTGGTCAAGCTTGCAGACTTTGAACCTGGCATGCGGGAAACCAAACCAGATGGATCGCTGAATAATGTAACCGGTGCTGCCGGAAACGATGTTTTCCGGGGAGACCGACTGCCAAAGGAACTGGTCAATCAGTACTTTTACGGTGAGCCTGTAGGAAGAATTATCCGCCAAGTGCGCTCCGATAAAAAAGATGGATTGACCTACATCCAAAACGAGTATATAGATTCCGAATCAGAATTTATTCAATCCACGGATCCCCTGTTCCGGCCGGTGGATATTGCCACCGCACCTGACGGTACCATGTATATCGTGGATATGTACCGGGGAATCATTCAAGAAGGAAACTGGACGCAGGAAGGGAGCTATCTGCGCACAAAGCTCCTCCAATATCAAATGGATGACATCATCGAAAACGGCCGCATCTGGCGGGTTACTTACGAAGGTATGGAGAGGAGCAAAGAAAAGCCCCGCATGTACGAGGAAACTTCAGCACAGCTTGTAAGGCATCTCTCACACCCTAACGGTTGGTGGAGAGATATGGCCCAGCAAACTATGATATTAAACCAAGACAAATCCATAGCCAAGGAGCTGGAGATACTTGCGCTGGAATCAGACAATGAACTTGCGAGAATACATGCTCTTTGGACAATGGAAGGACTGGGGGTGCTGGAGACCGGGATCGTTAGGAAACTGATTAAGGACCCAAACCCCCAGATTCGTATTCAGGCACTTCGGGCGAGTGAGACGCTATATAAGTACGGACAAAAAGGATTGGAAGCAGATTATATCAGTTTAACAAAAGATACGGACCCCAGCGTAGCCATACAGGCGATCCAAAGTGCCTACTTATTGAAAATTGAAGGGGTGGAAAACCTGTTGAAAACCACCCTTGCTCAAAACAAAAGCAACGGCGTACAAGTGGTAGGCACGCAGTTGTTAGAAAAAATGGATGCCGCCAAACTATTGGCTTCCACCCAGTATTCCCCGATCGAGCGCGAACTCTTTGACAAGGGAAAAACCATTTTTGACGGCTATTGTGCAGCCTGTCATGGCGTAAAAGGCTTGGGTACTCCAACTGGTCCCGCTGGTGGAGAGCTCCTTGCTCCCGGTTTTTCAGGATCTCCACGCATTCAGGGACATCCGGAGTATGCCGTCAAGACCCTTCTGCACGGACTAACCGGAGCGATAGAAGGCAAAGAATATGAGGGGATTATGATAGCTATGGACACCAACGACGACGAATGGATAGCTTCCGTAGTTTCCTATATTCGAAATGATTTTGGCAACAAGGGAAGCTTCATCAGTCCGGATTATGTCGCACAGGTGAGAAAAGAGACAGAAAACCGATCCTCGACATATTCCTATGATGAGTTGATCGGAGAAATTCCCAAGGCCCTATTTCCGCAGGACAACTGGAAAGTCACCGCCAGCAGCACGGCACTTCAGGGCGTAGGATCTACCCGGGATCCCTCCTATGCGTTTACCTATAAAGGATGGAAAACGGAAACGCCACAGGAACCAGGCATGTGGTTCCAAGTAGAACTACCCCAACCGGCCAACTTTTCCGAAATCCAGTTTGATGTGAATGATGATCAGTTTCCCCGTAGCTATGCCGTATCGGTGTCTGAGGACGGAAATTCCTGGTCTCAGGTGGCTGAAGGTTCGGGAGAAAAAGGGTTGAATTCCCTGCACTGGAAAGAACAGGTTTCAGCCAAGTACATTCGAGTACACGCATCGGAGAAAAATGAGAACTCATGGGCTATGCGTAATTTGAAGCTTTACGCCAGGTAATTTTTATAATGCTATAGGAAATCGTTTGAAAAAGGAGCGGCAACAAGTGGTTGGCGCTCCTTTTTTTGTTGGGATCATTTGGTAGTATGCAATATTGAACAGAAACCTAATTCAGAAAAAAAATAAGTTAAAGTCATTTTCCATACCCCTTTAAAAAGCAAAAGCGGGAACAAACTCTTGGAGCTATTCCCGCTTCACCATCTGAAGACCTTGGTATTCAAATAATGACAAGCTACAGTTATTGTGACTTCTTTCCAGTTACCCGGAAATCTAACCTTAGGCTGATAAACTTACACTTCTCAATCTTTCAATTGGATCGGCTGACTTGGGTATTTCTGCGGTTAACCGTTTCAAACATAAGACCCGAAAGCCTTAGCCCATTCATACTTTCATCGCAAGATTTTCAACCTTAGTCCAAAACATTACTCTTGGCCTTTTATCTCTCACTTGTTGAAATAAAGCTAAAGATTAAAACTCTAAATTCCAAGGGATATTTGAAAAATTTTTTAAATTAAATGGTTCAGTGGAAAATGATTGGTTAGAATTCGTATGTCAAGGATTAAAGCTCTTCTAGAGCTCTTTTGTTCAACCCTTTCAGGTCGGAAGAAATTCAAAATATGTCCTGTCTGTCGTTCGACATTGCAAATGTCGAACAGCGGTTAAGTAAACTTCTCCGTCGAGGCGGAAAAAATTATCTATCCATCTTCCTTTAGGTTTACTATTCAACTTTTCTGATTTCAATAATTTTGCAGTTGGTGAATTTAGGACATGATTCATTCACGCCTGTTTCCTGATACGTAACACTAATTTTATCTCCTGAAATAAATGAATGAATATCCTCCAAAGAAACGACTAAGGTATCCCCATTATCAAGATGGAGTTGATCCGCACAAAACATCAAACCTCCGCTACGCCACACATTTCCTTCTGCCTGCTGAATGGTAATATCCTCATTATCATTTGAACACGCTGCCAAAGCGGCTAAAAACAAAATTCCATATATGATTTTCATAACCGCTATTTTATTTAGACCAGAAAATACCGACTGATTTCAATATACTTCCAATTTAGCAACTTAAATTGAAATTCCACTGGAATTGTTCAAATTGTGAGGAGGATAACGAATCCTATTTATTTGAAGTCCCGACACTGTTAATGCCGATCGGGATAACTTGAAAATACATCAAAAAAGATAAACTTTTGTGGAAATTCACCAGAGAAATGATTGTTGCCTGAATTGTGGCAACACCTTGCCAGCAAAGGAAAATTATTGTCCTGAATGCGGACAGGAGAATAAAGATCAAAAGGTGCCTATCGGTGTCTTTTTGGAGGAATTACTTGCTAGTCTATTTAGCTTTGACGGTAAGTTTTTGCAGACGTTAACGGCGTTTTTCTTCAAACCAGGAAAGCTTACCATTGCCTTTAACAGTGGTCAACGGAAAAAATACACCCACCCCATTCGTCTATACCTGATTTTTTCCCTTTTCTATTTTTTTATGATTGGCTTTTTGATTCCGAAAGACATGTTTGACCGAATTTTAAACTCGGACTTAGGCCTTATTTTCACTGAGTTCCGAGAAAATGGAGAGGAAAAACTCTTGGAACCGGATCAGCAAAAAGAGGTCCGACTACAACTAGAAGATGAAATAAGGGAGGAAATGCCGGCTGAATACTCAATAAGTACAAGCAATACCTCCGACAGCGTCAATAAGACCCATTCCTGGAAAGAGCTGAGGTTTTTGTCAATTGACCCTACAGTGAATGAGGAGCAGTTTTCGCAGGCACTGGCAAACAGTCCCTATTCTTTTGGTTTGGATTTGACCATGGAAAAGAAACGGGCATTTATTGCCCATTCCAATTTGTTCGTAAGCCAGGTTGCCAAAAACCTTCCACTTATGATGCTAATCCTGCTGCCTGTATTTGCTTTGTTCGTGCACGTTTTGTTTTGGAAGCGGGAAGTTTATTTCATTGAAAACCTTATTCTGGGTTTTCACCTTCACGCGTTTGCTTATGCCCTGTATGGCATCGTTATTCTACTGAGTTTTTTTGGTGGGTTTCAAAGTAGTTGGCTTATGATTGGAGCGTTTGTGCTAGTGACAACCTATGCCTATATCGCCCTGATAAAAATATATCGGCAGCATTGGTTCAAAACGTTGATCAAGTTTTGGATACTTGGTGGATTCTACCTGCTTGTACTTTCAATGGGTGTGGCAGTGGATCTATACCTTTCCTTGATCCTTCTTTAAGTTCGGGATTAAAAAAAGCATATTCGTTAGCATTCAATCTTCATAGGTCTTTGTTTCTGGGGGCAGTTGGAAAAACAATTCTTTTCCCTTATAAAAAACCTTTCCAACCCGCTCAATATGATCAACCAAGGAGGGAGCTTTAAGCTGGTGAAAAATGGAAATATCAAAAAGATAAGGTGTATTCAGATCATCAATATCCTGCTCAACCGAGGCTAGCATTTCAGGCTGTAAAGCAATTCCTTTTAAGCTGATATCTAATGATGTCAATTGGATTAACACCATTTTCATCAATGGCTGATTTAAGTTGGCGAAAGACTTTTTGATAATTCTCAAACCATTGTTGCCAGAGAATATCTGTAGATTCTTCCAAAATTGAATTATTGAGGTAGGATTGAATTAAGGATAAATTTAATAAATAAATGTGATCTCCCAAGATATTCCAGCCATTGAATATTCCTAACCAGACTCTCCACTCGGACATTTTTAAGAAGCTGCTTACTATTCTACCCAATAAACTAAGTTGGAAATGCGTCCAGCCTACCCATAACACAGGATGATATAGTTTTTCCTGAATGCCCTAGACCAAGGGAAGTATAATTGGCGCATGGGCCCAAATCATGGAAAAGGTAAAACCCAAAAAGAATATATGGATATAAATATCATAAAACAATGGATGGAATGCTAAGAAGCAAAGAACGACTCCATTGAGAATTAACCAAACATAACCTACTTTCAATCCTACTCCGACGTATTTGAATTGCTTATCCTTTTTTGCCGCAACGTAAGCCATATCAAAAAGCAAGAGCCAACTGCCGATAAAAATAACTGATCCGCCCATTATCCAAGTTCTCATATCATGAAATGGCAACCACATCCCAAGAAAGAAAAATCCTATAAACATATAAAGGAGAATTTTGGCATAAGTTGGTTTAGGAAGGAACTTACTTAATTCGAGCCGCTCACCAATTATCGTAAATAATAAAAAGCCCATCCATCACGATACCGGAGCAGGAATAAACCCCGTATAAATCATCGTGAAATTTCCAAGTAGCCAAGAAGCGGCTCCTATTGACATGACATATTGGGTATGCTACCGGATGCCTCAAACTTTGCAAATACGTCATGATCAAAAGACCTATGCTGGCTGTCAAAAGCAGGTAGTGGCCAACAATCTCCCAATCGGGTAACAACAATACCGGGATGGATAAGCCACACAAAAAAGAAACTAACAACCATCTTGTATTCCAAACAATCGGTGAACCACTGAATGTGTGCCACGTTTTGATATATAAGCTAAAAATATAAATCGTCGAAATGAGAAGTGGTTGAGTATAACAAACCTTATTTACGATAATCTTGTCGGAAATAAAAAAATACACTACATTTGTTAAAATAACTGACCAGCATCATGTTTTCCAAATCCTGCGAATACGGTATAAAGGCCATCATCTATATCGCCACCAAGTCTTTGGAGGGAGAAAGAGTTAAAATCGGCGAGGTAAGCCGAGGTATTAATGCGCCTGAAGCCTTTACGGCTAAAATATTAACTGCCTTGATAAATAAGAATATTCTGGGATCCAGAAAAGGACCCTATGGAGGTTTCCTAATCGAAATCAAAAAGATAGCAGAAATTAAAGTCAGCGATATCGTCTCAGCAATAGATGGGGATGATATTTACACAGGTTGCGGTCTTGGGCTTGAAGAATGCAACAGTAACCAACCTTGTCCAATGCATGATAAATTCTTGAAAATTAGAGAAGATCTCAAAAAGATGCTTGAAACAACCACAATCCTTGATTTGGCCACCGGACTAAAATCAGGTAAAACCTTATTGGTGCGATAAAAAAAAATTTAAACCTATTTCCGATAAATTTATCCAAAATGAAAATCAGGAATTTTTCCATCATACTACTAGGTTTTCTGTCCGTTTTCCCAAAGGAAATATCAGCTCAACCTACTCCAAACCCTGAAACGGCCAACTGGATGTCAAGCCCGGCAATAATTGGAACTGTCCTGCTAATTGTAACGGTACTTCTCATTGCCATATTCATTCTGACTGTGAAGGCTTCAGCCTATTTCTCGCAGCTTGAATCCAAGACTGAAAAAAACAGGAAAAATGAATTTGGCGAGCGACTTCTTGATATGAATGAAGCAGAGATTGACACAATCCTCGAAAAACGTAAGAAAGCGGCTCATTATCGGCTGTTCGGCAGTGAATTGGGAAGCGACCTGGAAGTGGAAGACAGCCGTGGCATCATTGCCGGTGTAACCCATGAACCAAACAATCCCCTCGTTGACGAAAAGAAAAAGTCCCCCATTACCTACGATACCCCCTTCCAACTTAAGAAAATAATCACTTGGTATATCGGTGCCTCCGTTTTTTGGCTGGTGTTCGGCACATTGATCGGTCAATATCTGGGGCTGAAATTTTTATGGCCCGAAATGGATTCCGTTTCTTGGCTTTCCTTTGGGAGATTGCGGCCTGTTCATACAAATGCTGTCTTTTGGGGTTGGGCCTCTCTAACCATGATTGGTTTGGGGCATTTTGTCATTACGAGGACCTCCAATAATATCTTATACAGTTATAGACTCGCCTGGTATGCCTGGTGGTTGATGAACCTGAGTGTTACGATTGGCACACTGTTTCTCATGTCAGGGATCAACAATGGCGGAGGTGAATACCGAGAATATATTTGGCCGGTGGCATTGCTTTTTGCCCTTGGTATAATCATCACTTTTTACAATTTCTACCAAACCGTCGCACGCCGTAAAATCGAAGAAATCTACGTATCCAACTGGTATTTGCTGGGTGGATTGGGTTGGACCATTATTCTGGTGATTATTGGCTATCTCCCCATGTATCAGGATGGTCTTGGTGAGACTGTCATCCAAGGTTATTATATGCACCAAGGGGTAGGCATGTGGTTTATGACGTTTACATTGGGGTTGATCTATTATTATCTCCCCTCCTCTCTTAACAAACCCATATATTCTTATTCGTTGGGTGTTTTGGCATTTTGGACACAGATGCTGTTTTACACCCTCATTGGCACCCACCATTTTGTTTTCAGCCCTTTGCCATGGTGGCTGCAGACGGTGGCAATCGTCTTCAGTGCCGGCATGCTGATCCCGGTAGTAGCTGGTACAACCAACTTTCTGATGACCATGAGGGGTAGTTGGAATGAAATTACAAAGAGTTATGTCCTGCCCTTCTTTCTGGTTGGCGTTGTATTTTATTTTGTCGGATCCGCCCAGGGAAGCCTGCAAGCCTTCCGGTTTACGAATTTCGTCTGGCATTTTACGGATTTCAATGTGGCACATTCCCACATGACCATGTACGGGATAATAACCTTTATTCTATGGGCCTGCGTGTATGCCATACTTCCCAAATTAACAGGCAGGGAACCGAGGCAACTCTTGGTGGGAATGCATTTCTGGATGGCATTTATCGGCCTATTTGCCTATATGGTATCGCTGATGGTAGGTGGCACTCTAAAAGGACTGAGCTGGATAGAAGGCGAACCCTTCATTCAATCCGTAATCCTGATGCAGCCTTTCTGGCTTTGGAGGGCTATTGGCGGAACCCTTATGTTCATCTCCCATCTCCTATTTGCCTATAATTTCTACGTGATGACCGGGAGCCAAAAGCAAACGGTTGAAAATCCAACCGGAATTACGCCGGGGATGGGGATTCCAGCATCAAATAAACAAGGTCTAAAAAATGAAACGGTCACCTTTTAATTGCATTTGAAATGTTAGATTTTCATAAAAATCATAAACTTCTTGTAGGTACTGCGATGTTCGGCTTTTTCGTGCTGAGTATTTTGGTTGCCCTGATGCCTGCTTTTCAGATTCAACAGACCCAACCACTCCCCACTATGGAGGGGTTTTCGGAGGAGGAATTAAATGGCCTACACATTTATGTACAGGAAAATTGTATGTCATGCCATACACAGCAAGTGAGAAATATCGAAATGGACAATAGCTGGGGAAAACGTCCTTCCATTCCTTCGGATTATTACTTCAGTAAGCAACGGCAGGACCTGTGGAGGCAGTCTCCATCACTTTTGGGAAGTGAAAGAACCGGACCTGATCTTACAAATGCGGGGCAAAGACAACCGGGAATGGAATGGCATTTATTGCATCTGTACAATCCCAGGATTGTTGTCAAAGAATCCATCATGCCTTCCTATCCGTGGCTTTTTGAGCTTAAAGAGGAGTCAAAAATTAAGGATACTGACTATCTGGTAGCTGTTCCCCAAAAATTCATACATGCATCCAACAAAAAGGTGGTTGCTTCCAAAAAAGCCCTTGATCTCGTAGCCTATCTTCAATCCCTGAAGCAGGCTGAAATGCCCCAAAACCCTGCCGTCGGTTTTATTCCTTCGTCAAAGAAAATTGAGCCCCGAAATAATGGAGGTGATGCAGTTCTTCCCGATGGCGAGAAATTGTATATGAACAATTGTGCTGCCTGTCATCAAGCTGAAGGGGGTGGACTTGCAGGTGCCTTTCCTTCCCTAATCGGGAGTCCCATTATCAACGATGAAAATCCGGAAACATTGATCAGGATCATCCTGGAAGGCTATGATGCGAGGCCGGAATTTGGTGTAATGCCAGGCTTTCAGGAAACGCTTTCTGATGAGGAAGTCGCCGCAATTGCTAACCATGAACGTTCAAATTGGGGAAATACGGCCGGTGCAGTTACTCTAGATGAGGTAAAAGAAATCAGATCCTTTGTTAATTCACTTAAACAATAATTAGTATGGAAACCAAAGAAATTTATTTGGAATCACTGATAACAGCCACACCTCAGGAAGGACGTGAACTGGCAATTAAATTAGCCCGAAAATCAATTGCAGCAATCCAGCCGGATAGCGATATCCGCAAAAATCTTAGAAGTGACTATGCCCAGGACACCGCGCAGCTGATTGCTTCCTCGTTGGTAATAGCCACGGAGTTTCATACGATTGCCATGGCCAATAATTACTGGAAATAATGCGGAATTTAAAAACACTCCTTATCACTCTCATCATTTTCTTGTATGCGCCTATAAGTTATGCTTGTGAAGTATGTAAATCCAATCAACCTAAAATGCTGGAAAACATTACACATGGACAAGGACCTCAGGGGAATGTGGATTATCTGATTACCTGGTCAGCCGCAATACTTGTAGCTTTCACCTTGGTTTTCAGTGTAATATACCTCGTCAAGCCCAAAGAAAACAAGCCTGGGCATATTAAAAACATCGTTTTGGAATAATAAAAAGTAGAATCCATGGAAGATAACAGAACAGTCAAAATTTTTCTTGATTCGGACCCAAAACCATTTGCGGAATTCGCTCCTCCTATAAAGTTTGTTTTGGACACAACTAAAATCCCTGACGGAAAGCATATTCTCAAAATTCTCGCCAAATCCACTTCCGGGAAAGAGGGCATCAAAACAATATCCTTTGAGGTGAGAAACGGACCTGATATATCGGTTATGGGTATAAAAGAAGGGGAAGTTGTCAACCAGCAAATCCCAATTACGGTGAATTCCTATGGAAGTGAGCGCAACGATTTTTTTATGATTAGGGGTTCAGAAACGCCCCAGGCAATTCCCGCTTGGGTTTGGGCGCTCATCATTTCTTTTGTAGGCTTTGCGGCGTTTTATTTCACCATGTTCTGGAATCCGGACCTGTATAAATCCTATTTCTAATGATACCAAAAAAAGAAATTTCTACGCTTGAGGACATCAAATCAATGGTGGATGCCTTCTATGAAAAGGTCCGAAAAGACGGTTTGCTGAAGAATATTTTCAATGAGAAAATCGAGGAAAGGTGGCCTGACCATCTTGAAAAAATGTACAAGTTTTGGCAAACAGTTTTATTGGAAGAGCACACGTACTTCGGCAGCCCCTTTGTGCCACATGCGAGATTGGCGGTGGGAAAAGAACATTTTGACCGCTGGATGCAGCTTTTCTCCGAGACGATAGATGAACGATTTTATGGTAAGAAAGCAGAAAAAGCTAAATGGCAGGGAAATAAAATGGCAGAAATATTCCATACAAAAATTAAATATCATCAACATAGTTCGGTAAGTTCTATTCTGTAAACAGTTATCACCTTATAAAAACTGATTGACAATGCCTTATTCAATTTTGTCCATTAAGTCCAAAGTTTATTCAATAAAAAAATGATTTCAATAATTTAAAACTCAAGGCCATGAATATCAGCGAAAAACTCTTAGCGCATTTAGTTAAGCCTCAAGAAGAAACAAAAAACACAGCACCTGAAGGTTTATGTTCAGTTTGTTGGGGTACTCAGGAATATGATGGAAAAATTAGGATCCTGATAAAGGATAAACAAATTGAAATTAACAACCGTCAAGAAAAAGACATGATTATTAAGGCCTTTGTAAAAGAGCATATAGATGGCATACGCCTTCAAGCGGGAGAAGTCAAATCCTGTCCAACCTGCTCCGGTGAAAATTCAAACAGCTAACTAATCAAATCCTTTGGTCTATCAAAATAAATGAAATCACATTGTTTCCGCTGTTCGTAATTTGCAATCGCGGGGACAGATACTGGGAATTTGTAATTCACTTAGATGACCTATTCTGAACCCGGATTGCAAATCCTTTTTATCCGTGATACGGACTTACAAATGTCAAACAGCCGATTGGCGCAATATATAAAGAACAAATTTCCCGAAAATAAATAAAGGATGTTTTTGTCTTTATTTAAATAAAGGATATATTTGTCCTGTATTAAAAGAGAGATGTTTTCCAAAGCCTGTAAATATGCCCTTAACGCCATGATCTTTGTGGCTTCCCTCCCGGAGGGAAAGGATAGAGCAGGGCTCAGGGAAATATCAAGGGCAATCAACTCCCCAGAGGCTTTTACGGCGAAAATACTCCAACACCTAGTCCGCAGGGAATTGTTAAACTCAGCGAAAGGCCCAAACGGGGGCTTTGCTATCCATGGCGACTCACATACGATTACAATTGCTCAAATTGTTGCTTCAATAGATGGTGATATGATCTTTACAGGTTGCGCATTGGGGCTGGCAAAATGCTCCGAAGTTCATCCATGCCCGGTTCACCACAAATTCAAAGCTGTAAGGGATCACCTCACAGGCATGTTGCTTACTACAAACCTAAAGGACGTTTCCAGCGGGGTTAATGATGGAATCAGTTTTCTGAAAGATTAAATAACTTAAATTAATAAAAGATAAAATGTCATGATACAAGAACTAGCAAATAGAAAAGTAGGCGGGATAGTTGCAGATAACTTCAAAACTGCCAAGGTATTCACCGAATACGGAATTGACTTCTGCTGTAAAGGTGGGATTAGCCTTAGCGATGCCTGCGAAAAAAATGGAATAGCCCTGGATCAAATTTTGACGGACCTCGAACTGGCAGTAATCCAACCGGAAGAGGTACACTTCAAAGACTATGGCCTAAGTCAGCTTATCGATCATATAGTCAAAAAGCATCATCAGTATGTGGAAAATACCATCCCAGCACTTAAACTATACCTGCCCAAAATAGCGGCGGTACATGGAGACCGACATCCTGAGCTCATTGAAGTTTCTCGGGAGTTTCTCTTGGCAGCAGATGCACTGACCACCCATATGAAAAAAGAGGAACTCATTCTTTTCCCTTATATCAAAGCCATGGAAGAAGCTGACCGCAGTGGGTTATCTTTATCTGAAGCACATTTTGGACATATAGACAATCCTATAGCCATGATGGAGGAGGAGCATGATGCAGAGGGCGAAAGATTTAGAAGAATTTCTTCCCTCACCGATATATATACCTGCCCACCTGATGGCTGCCAGACTTACAAAGTAGCTTTCGCCATGCTCCAGGAATTTGAAGAGGACCTACATACCCATATCCACCTGGAAAACAACATCCTTTTCCCAAAAGCGCAAGAACTGTATAAAAAGAAAAATACATAATCACAAATGAATACTGCCTACCATCATATGGAATCTGTGGAATCGCCGTCGATTGGCTCTAACACCCCTCCCCAGACTTGGATGACGTGGGCAGTATTCTTTTTCTTTTGTGCTTCTATTTTTGGATTGGCAATGCGTTATTTTTTTATCGGAGAGGTACCATTTTTTGAATATAAGCATCTATTGCATGCACATTCTCATGTTGCCCTGTTGGGTTGGGGCTATCTGTTAGTCACTGGAACACTCGTATTGACTTTTATTCGAAATCCCATCAGACTTAAAAGCTACCAAAAGATATTCCTCCTTACAATCTTGGCGAACCTAGGAATGATGCTTAGTTTTCCATTCCAGGGTTATGGACTTTATAGCATCGCATTTTCAACCCTTCACCTAGTGGCGAGTTACACATTTGCATTCCAGTTTTTTAAGGACTTGAAAAAAGTGAAATCTACCATCGGAATAACGTTGATCAAACTCAGCAATAACGTTCGGCTTGGGAGCTTTTGCCTTGAAAAACAAATGGCTGGTAAACAATAGCCTAAGCAGATTTGGCTGGTTACTTCTTGCTTTTGCCTTCATTTGCTCCGAAATCCTTCTTCTAGGGCAGGGAACGCTCCTATGGGCCAAAATGGGGTTTATTCCACATTATTATCTATTGATCTTCCTAGCGTCCGCACTTTTTCCCCTTGGACTCGTACTCCTGTTGTTAGCGCAGCGGCGTCACTTGTTTAGGAACTAGGATTATAAATCCCTCTATCTGTAAGTTCTACATTGCGAATGTCGAATAGCAGGAACAGTAGGATAGAAACCTGAATGGAAATTCTTCCACCCAGCAACCTTTAATTTTTATCAATTACGTTTTAATAATTCTCAAAAATCCGTACCTAACCAGAGGGTTCTGAATGCTACACATAATCAGTACCCGTACTATTAAAACGCCACACACTTCCTCCCCAATCGTCAAAAGTCAAGCCATAATTCATAACCCATAACTCATAAATTTTTTAACCATATGAGACATATAAGGCCATATGAGTTTTTACCTAATATTCATAATTCTTACCTCATAACTCAAAATGTCTTGGCCCGCACTCCGTAATTCTTAATTTATACCCCCCAACTCATCATTCATAACCCATAACTAATTGCATTCCCCACCAAGAAACCCTAAATTCGTCCATAAAAGAATTAACCAATGAATACCTTATCCAACCTCCTATCGGCCAGCCTGACTGCCTTTCTTATATTGGGCTGCGGCGGAGAAAAACAGACAGATATGAATGAAGATATCGCTAGCATCACCGCCATGAGTAAAGCCAGGGCTGATGCATTTAATGAAGGGAACGCCGCGGAAATCGCCCGCTACTTTGCAGATGACGCCTTTTTAATGGCTCCTGGAAAAGTCAGTCAGCGTGGCAAAGAGGCAGTTGAAGCTTATTATCAGTCCATCTTTGAAGAGTTCGAAACTGTGCTTGAATCTGGCTATGAAGATGTGGTTGTAGACGGTGATCTTGCCTATGGAAGGGGCTTTGCAAAAGTAACACTAACCCCAAAAAATGGTGGTGAAAAAACCTACGCCACCTCCAAATACTTGAATATCCTCGAACGGCAGGAAGACGGAACTTGGATCACTACCCACGATATCTGGAACGGCAACGAGGAATAAAATACAACCTCCAGAAACAGAAAAAGCTATGAAATAAAATTTCATAGCTTAGTCAATTAACAATAAACCCAAAATAACCAGTTGTAACAGAAGGACTCGAACCTTCACGAAAGCATAGTTGATTGCTTTCACCCATTTACCGACAAGGCCGATTTTTTATTACAATGTCAAAAGCCTTTCGCTTTATTTGATAGTACAAATCTAATAGGAAAATTCAACTTAAAAAAATTTTTATTTAAGTGACGGTAAATAATACATTATTTTTAACCAAAATTAACTTTTATAAAATTTTATCAAAACTGCCTGCGTTTTTGATACCCGAATTAACATTATTATATTCCGATAGACAACCAAATTACCGGAGACATAAGAATATCCTTTGGCGAGGATATGTGAATCGTCATAAATGAGGTTTAACTAAACTTTGAATAAGGAGGATTTATTTCTATTTATCTACCATTGGATTTAAAATCAATTAAAACAATAAAATCACCTGATCAACTCTTCCCACTTTATTGGATTTCCTTCCCAGAACCATGCTCCATCTACCTGCTCCAAAACCCTGTGTTGGCTACCGGGAGCGTGTGGAGCATCGGATGGCCGAATCCATTTAGCATGGTCTGCTATCACTGTTTTCATGGAAGGATCGCCCGCTAAGTTGCGATGTTCATGGGGATCTGATCGGTGATCATAGAGTTCCTCCGCACCATTTGCATAGCGTATGTAACGCCAATGCTCCGAACGTACACTGTTGTTGCCGGGATTGTGGGTGGTAATGGCTGGGCGTTCTCTTGGAGCATTCACATCCTTTATTTGGGGTACAAGAGATATTCCCTCTAGACCGTCTTTTTCCGGTAATCCCACCCAGTCGACCAATGTGGGATAAATATCCAACAGTTCCGCTGGCTTGTTCGTCTTTACTCCCTCAGGAATTCCCGGACCGGAAAAGATCAGCGGTACGTGAGTTGATCGCTCCCAAAGTGTGTTTTTACCGGTTATTCCCTTTTCCCCCAAGTGAAATCCATGGTCCGACCAAAGAACAATCAATGTGTTGTCTGCCAAGCCATTTGCCTCCAAGGCATCAAGGACACGGCCTACTTGCGCATCGGTAAAGCTAATGGTCGCCAAGTAAGAACGGACAATATTGGGCCATTGGTTGTTGGCTTTCAGCCAGGATAGTCTGACTTCAGGCAGGTACCAATGCAGGTACCAGGCAAAGTCCGGCACATCTACCCGCTCGTCCTCCGGAGCTGGGGGCAAGACAATATCCGCTTCCTCCGGATACAAGTCAAACCATTTCTGCGTAGCAAATAGCGGCACATGTGGCAACCAAAATCCAACCGCCATAAAAAAGGGCTTTTCGTCATCTGATTGGGCCAATTGCCCCAATTTTTCCTCCGCCCAAGTAGCCACTTTGTAGTCGTTTCTTACCGAGTCTCCTTCCGCGGGATACACTCCCCAGTCAAGCAGCGGATGATTACCCATATGGGTATCCCCTACCAATTTGGCAGGTGGATGCCCTGCAGTGCCTCCGCCAATCGGTCCCCATTCCTCAAAATCGGTACGCTTGTCGGGAGTATTCCCGAGCGAATGGAATATTTTACCGTTTGAAAGGGTTTTATAGCCATGTTGCTGAAAATACTGTGGCAAGGTAACTGCGTCCCGGGTCAACGATACATCTCTGAAGTGGGGAGAAAGGTTATAAATGCCGGAGGTTGAAGGTCGGATACCCGTCATGATACTCGCTCGGGATGGGTTGCAAAGGGGTGATTGGGTGTGGGCATTGGTAAAAAGAATTCCTTTTGCTGCCAGGCGGTCAATATTTGGAGTTTTTACTTGGGGATGCCCTTCCAAAGCCCCGACCCAGTCGTTTAGATCATCAATAGCAATGAACAGAATATTAGGCTGTTTGATTTCCTCGGATTGTTTCGGCTGGCAATTCCAAAGTCCACAAACAGTAATAAGGATAAGAAATCCGATAAGATTATTCTTCATAGGATATTTGGGTTAGGGAAAGGTTACTTTCCAGATGTTTCCTCCTTTTTGGCGACCGCCATATTCGATCACATATAAGTCTTTACCAACCAACACTGCATCTACAGGCTGTGTGAATCCCTCAGCTATTCGGTAGGTATGTACATCAAAATTATCTTTGTCCGCATTATAGGTTAATTGAAGGTGAAGCAAATCCTCCCCGTAGTCTGTAAATGGTTTCATCAAAGCAGCCTTAGCTCCTTTGGTATACCGAAGCGTAAACGCACCGCCTTTGTAAGTCCCACTCAGCTGGTCATCATTGTCAAAATTTAACCCCAAGGGCGAGGAGTGCGCCGTAAAGGTACTGACTGGAGCGCCTGTGTCGGCTGCTTCTAGAATTTTACCTGTTTCAGGGTCTCTATAGGTGGCGGCAGCCGGCCCGTAATTGTCTATGCCGGGAGTAAAGACCACTCCTTCGGGCCGCTTGGGGAAATCGGGATCGTTATAGAAATCATCCGGCCAAGCTGCGGCGGCGGTGTTAAGGAATGGATCTTTTGCGGGATCCGGGTGCCAGTCAGGAAACTGCTGAGGAGATTCCAATCCTCCCATCACCCATGGAAATCCATAATGATGTCCCTCCCGCACCCAAAACATATCCTCTGACTGATCGTAATCCCCAGAGTTGACCACGGCAAAAAGATTACCATCCCGGTCGAAATTGATGTCAAAGGCATTTCGGATACCTTCCGCATAAAGGTAGCCTCGTTCCTTCAAAGCCTTAGTATCATTGGGCAGCAGCAAATCTTTGGTACCTATAGGAAACCGGAAGATAGCTGCGGTAAGCGGTTCATTACGTGAATTGGGGTATGCACCGAGGTTATCCTGTACTTCGCCGTGGTCAGTCCGGGATCCGCTGACCACAAAAATATGTTTCCCATCGGGACTTATACGGGTTGCACTCCACCCGTGGTCAAACGGCGTATTGGTAGTTCCATATTCCACAGTTGAGAAAACTTTTGAAACCTCTTTGGAACCATCCGGTCTCAGATTCACCCGCATCATCCATCCGGTAGTACCCTTATCATCATTTACACGAATGTTCCCGGTAAGTATAAGTGTGCTATCCCTCATTTCAAGCCCCTGCATTCTGTTAATACCATGATCCTCCACACTGATAACTAACTCCGGAGAAATAGGAGATTGATCCAACGCAATACGGTAGACACTCCCTTCAAAAGTGGCATACCAAATTGCATCAGTTTGCTGATTGTATAAGATCCGGATAGCTCTTGGGGCTACCTTCATCCAATGGGTGATCTCCAAATCCTCAACTAAGGCAATCGGTGAACTGGCCAATGTTTCAGCCATGCCCTTTCCAAGATGGCGGACATAGGAGACCAATTGCCAGCGTTCTTCTTCGCCTAAGATCTCACCGAAACCCGGCATAACATTTCTTCCGACGGATATTTTGTGGAAAATCGCCCCATCTGTTTGATCCAGAACGCTTGGTGAGTAAAAATTGGCTGGCTGAGACCCCATCGCTCCCCCAGCTGCGCCGTCTCCCATTCCCGATTCACCATGGCAATTCCAACAATATACCTGGTAAATGGCCTGACCAGCAGCAATTGCCTGCTCATCCTGAAAGGGATTTAACCGGTGATTGGCATCCTCGGGGGCAACCCATGTATCAACTCTGCTTTCACCATCTTTGTCCTTACTGCTGCCTTGACGGTTACATGACGAAGTGAGAAACAATAAAAGCCCATAGATCAAAAATCGGCCAATTTGGCAATTTTTTTGGTAGGTGGATATGCGATGAGTCATTTTGGGTTTTGAATTGGGAATTAAACCATTAGCTCTCTATAGCTAGATTCACTTGGTTTTTTATTATTGTATATATACTGTTTTTAGGAATCAAACCAAAAACATTCTAATATGCTTAATTATTTTTGTTTTATTTGTATAGTCATCAAAAAAACAAAAAAAATGAAAAGATTTATTTTGGTTGTCTTACTTGCTGTTACTTTTTACTTTCCTTCGCAAGCACAGGTAGGTGAAAACTACTTGAATATTGGTTTGGATGCGGGAATTACGATGAACGACTACCTGGTAAATCAGTTCCCTGCCGGCTTTGGTGGTTCGGTAAAGGGCTTGTTGGGTGTTGGATTAAGCGGACAGGTAACACTTTCAGGAACCTTCCTTTATTTTCCACTGAACTCAAATTACATTTTGCCGGCAGGTGACAATATTTCCTTTCAGGCCATCCCTGCATTTTTGGGATACCGTTTTAATTTCGAACAGGTTTTCTTTGAACCCCAACTTGGCGCCGCACTGCATATCACCCGAAACCGGTTTGGCCAAACGAGCGATAACCTCACCTCCACGGAATTCGGGTTTGCCGCCGAGGCAGGCTACGTCTTCAATTTGATTGAAGTGGGTCTAAGGTATCAACATACCGGACAATCCCCATACCATTTGGGGATGTTAGTGTTTCGGGCAGCCTATAGAATTCCGTTGACCTACTAATCTTTCGACCAAAACAAAGAATCATTCGGACTCAAAACTACTCCAATCTAAAAATGGGGTATCGGTTGTGTTCCTTTTCCTTCCAAGGACTGCGTTCATACACCCACTGTAACTGTGCGGATCCGTTTTGGGCGAAGGCTTCGTCTTCATTTTTGGCTTTTTCAAGTTCAAACGCCAATTCGGGATGCTCGCTAAGATATTCTGCAGCCAAATCCTCAAACACATAGGCCGAGTAACCCTCTTTTGCCTGTAGTATGGTATCGAAAAAATTCCACGCAAAAAAACTGTCCTCGCCCTGAGGCTCCAGGACTTCGACGATATACCTGTTAGATTCCTGATTCATTGGGAGGAAAAAATCTCCTTTCCGAAATTGCACATACGCTTTGGAGCTTTTTATATTAATGTTATTGTGCAGGTAATGTCCTTCATAAGGGTTTTTACTTGTTTGATAATCAGCTATATGATATTGGGTCACCAGAATGCTTGTATCCTTGGCAAGAATTTCCATGAAAACGCCATTGCGTTTCAAATTTTCAATAACCGAAAACCAGCCTTGGGGAATCAAGTACGCTTGGGGCTTCTTTATAAAAAGACCAGGTGAATAAGTATGAAAAAACTTTACTTTTTCAGTAAATGGAAGATTCCTGTCGTAATATAGCCTGGGATGGCCGGAAACCACAGATTTCTTCTCCCCAGACCTGTATCCCCGAAAGTCTATCCAACGAAACATATCCCTATCCAATTGGTGGTTTAAGGCAAAGACCTCTCTTTGCTTCAGATCCGCCCTGTCCTCTCTGACCATTTCTAGAATATGTTTACCTTCTTTTTCTATTACCGCAAGGAAGGCCTCAAACAAGGCATAAGTTGACGAAACGCGTTCCGGATAAGGCTTGAGCATATGGGTTTCCGGCATAAAGCTCAGCGTTCCAAACAAAGCCGCATATCCACTACTGTAGCGGCCACTGTCTTTAAATTGGGGCCAACCGTCCTCAGGCTTTCCTCCCCAAGCGTTGACATAAGGTACTAGCGGAAATCCCTCTTCCTCCATATGCCGATAAAGTTGGGGTTCCATACTTGACTCAAGATACTCTCCCAACTGTCCTCCCAGCCGATTGTACTGGGTAGAAATTAGAGTCATAACATGTTGATAATCTGCGCCATTACTTACGTGGGTGTCAATAAATACTTGTGGCTTCAACCAATGAAAAATCTCCTGAAAGGATTGGGCGTTTTTTGTATCTGCCTTGACAAAGTCCCGATTAAGGTCATAATTTCGGGCATTCGCCCGAAAACCAAATAACTCAGGTCCGTTTTGGTTTACCCTGCTGTACGAACCCCTGTTCAGGTGCCCACCAATATTGTAGACAGGAACAATAGCCAAAGCCATTCCCGGCGGGAGAGAAATTTTCCCTAAAGCCAAATCCCTTAAAAACATCATGGAGGCATCTATACCATCCGGTTCGCCGGGATGAATCCCGTTATTGATAAACATCACCAACCGATCATCAGCCTGCCACCTATCCGGATCAAAATCCCTTTGCGGATCAAAGAGGACTACATGAAGTGGAAATCCACTGTCCGTAGTCCCCTTTTCCACCATAATGATGTCTTCGAAATGATCCGCTAATTGCTTAAAATAGTCGATCACATCCGCATACTCCGGAGTTTGTGTGCCTTTACTGGTTTCAAAAAGAGTTGAAAAATCTCCTTGCCCGGCTACCTGACTGACACTACACCCAAAAATCAGACCTATCCACCAAAATTTTCTCATTGCCGAATTTGGGAAAAAAGTCCGGCTATTACAATGGATTAGGTAGTGTACACAGAATTAAACATAACATAATCGGTTGTCAAATCACTGCCCCAGCCAACTGCTTCGGCCTTGCCAGTGTTAACTTCCAGATGGACACGTATATTGGATTCCCGGAGTAGCTTTTTCATGAAATTTTTATCAAAATCGGTTGGCGTTCCTTTTTTGAGTACCAAGACCAAATTTTCATTGTCTCCCAGATATAAGTTGGCTTTTTTATAATTAAAGGTAATACCCGCATTTCCACATGCCGCAATGATACGACCCCAATTGGGATCCCTTCCGAACATGGCGGTTTTTACTAAAAGAGAATCAGAGATGGCACGAACAAATAGACGTGCATTGGCTTCTGATCTTGCTTTGGTAACCCTATATTCGATGAATTTAGAGGCCCCTTCACCATCAGAAACAATTAATTTCGCCAAATGCACCAATAATTCTAGAAGCTTTTCTCTAAAAACCAAGTATAAAGGATCCTCTTCACTGGTGATTTTTGTGTTTCCTGCCAAACCGTTTGCCAGAATAGCGACCATGTCATTGGTCGAGGTATCCCCGTCTACTGTGATCATGTTAAAGGACCGGTCTACACAATATTGGAGGGTTTTTTGAAGCAATTTCTCATCGATGTCGATGTCTGTTGCCACGAAGGCAAGCATGGTCGCCATATTTGGATGGATCATTCCGGATCCCTTGGCCACCCCACCGAGGGAGATGGTGTTGCCTTCCCACTCAAATTCTACGAAACCCTCTTTTGCAAAAGTATCCGTGGTCAATATGGCATTAGCCAAAAATGACCCGGCCTTTGGATTATCACTGAGTTTGGGAATATTGGTCCGAATGCCCTCCAGAACTTCCTCGGTTGGGAATTTCTCACCGATAAGGCCCGTGGAAGCTACAATCACATCTTCCTTGGGAATAGAAAGCATTTCGGCCACCGTCTCGGCCATAGCCTCCGCTCCAAGTCTGCCCTGTTCACCTGTACATGCATTGGCATTGCCTGCATTGCAGACGATAACTTGCGCACGATTATCTTTTAGGTGTTTTCTAGTCACTTTAATTGGTTCTGCCTGAACCTTATTTTGGGTTAAGGTAGCAGCTGCCGCTGCCTGTACCGAGGAATAGATAATGGCCAGGTCCCTCCTCATGGATTTCACTCCCGAATGGGCTCCCCAACACTTGATTCCTTTTACACTAGTAATATTTTTAATCATTTTTTTGAAGTTAAATTTATGGTTTTATGGGAATATCCATTAAACCAGCCGTTTGATCAAGACCAAGCATCAAATTCATATTATGAACTGCTTGGCCTGCTGCTCCTTTTACCAGATTGTCTATTACAGCAATAACGATCACCCTTCCGGTTCGGAAGTCTAAGTAAGGAAATATATCGCAAAAATTGCTTCCCCTTACATCTTTTATTGAGGGAGCCTGATTCCTGATCCGGATAAAAGGCTGTCCTTTATAAAATGAAGTAAATAGCGTAGTCAGTTGATTCTGATCAATTTCCCGTAGAATATTCGCATAGGCAGTCGCCAATATCCCCCGGTCTACAGGTAGCAGATGTGGGGTAAATTGTACCCGGGCTTCTTCTTCCGCACTTATTCCTCCCAACTGTTCCTCGATTTCAATAGTATGCCTATGGGTCCCTATTCCGTAGGCCCTGAAATTCTCGTTAACATTTGAAAAATGGGTAGTTTCTGACGGCTTGACCCCTGCGCCGGTCGTTCCTGACTTGGCATCAATGATTACTTGCTTCGGATCTGTGTATCCCCCTGCCACCAAAGGAGCTAAGCTAAGTATGGAAGCGGTGGGGTAACAGCCGGGATTGGCAACTAAGCTTGCCTTGGCGATTCTTTCCCCATGCAATTCCGGAAGTCCATAGACGGCATTTTTGAACCCCTCTGGATAAATATGCTCCTTTTGATACCATTCGGAATATACCTTTGGATTTCTAAGTCTGAAATCTCCAGAAAGATCTATTATCTTGACTTTTTCACCGGCCCATTGTTTGACAAAACTCATAGAAACCCCATGAGGTAGCGCCAAAAACAGGACATCCTGGTCTTCGGCTAAGATATTTTGCGCAGAAACCAAAGGCATATCCAATCTCCCGATAAACTGGGGATGCAGATCAGAAAAGTTCTTACCCAGATGAGTTTCGGAAGTGATATGCACTATCTCCACTTCCGGATGATTTATAAGAATACGGGCAAGTTCTGAACCCGTATAACCGGATGCACCTATGATGGATACTCGATACGCTTTATTTGGCATGTTCTGTAATTTCTGTGAATACTGATTTCAGGATTTCAAGGAAGGTTTCCAAGTCTTGTTTTGGAATATTCAATGGAGGAACAAGCCGAAGCACCCGTTCCGCAGTCGCGTTGGCGATGATTCCCTTATCCATCAGCTGCCGCATCACCGGCGCGGCTGCCTGGTCCAGTTCTACGCCTATCATCAAGCCTAAGCCCCTAACTTCTTTGATTATCGGAAATTCAGTTTTCAGTTTGTTGAGCTCATCCATCAACCATTTTCCCTTTTCTTGAGCAACGGTCAATAAATCTTCCTCCTGAATCACACGCAAAGTTGCCAAGGCCGCGGCACAGGCTAGTGGATTTCCGCCAAAGGTGGTCCCGTGATCCCCAAATTCGATGGCTTTTCCAACTTTTACATTGCATAGAAAGGCCCCTATTGGCATACCTCCTCCAAGAGCTTTGGCGAGAGTCATAATGTCCGGCTGTATACCATAATAGTCCTTGGCAAAGAAATATCCTGTACGGCCTACCCCACATTGAATCTCATCAAAAATCAAAAGAATATCGAATTCATCGCAATAGTTACGCAATTTTTGTAGATACATGCGATCCGCCATCCTTATCCCACCTTCACCTTGAATGGGTTCAACTAAAATTGCGGCGACATCGTGGTGTGGATATGCCGTAACGGCGTCAAAATCATTAAAGGGAACTTGGGCAAACCCATGGGGAATGGGGGCAAATCCTTTTTGATATTTAGCTTGACCCGTCGCTATGGTTGCAAGTGTTCTGCCGTGAAATGAATTCTCCATCGACAGCACCGTACCCCCTTTACCTTTCGAATGGGCATATTTTCTGGCAATTTTAATCGCCCCTTCCACCGATTCCGCACCACTATTTGTGAGAAAGACATGATCCAAATGGGCAATGTCCACTAGCAATTTTGACAACGCTACCTGAGGCGGACTGACGAAAAAATTGGAAATGTGCATAAGCTGACTGGCTTGATCGCTGATCGCCTTGACGACTTTTGGATGGCAATGACCTACATTGTTGACAGCTATACCGGCTAGCATATCAATATATTGCTTGCCGTCCGCATCCCAAAGGCGACTCCCCTTCCCCTTGATAAAAGCCAAAGGTAGCCTGTTGAAGGTGGGTAAATAATTCTTTTTGTCTTCTTGAAGTAATGAGTGATTTGAAATATCCATATCATGCAGTAATTGTAGTTCCTAATAATTTATTTTCTAGCAGATAATCCGTGATTTGGTTCGGTTTTGTTCCGTTAAGTATTACAGCATGCTTTACTCCTGCCACAACAGCAGCTTCACACGAGCTTATTTTAGGTATCATTCCTCCTTGAATAACCGAACCGTAATAGGTTTTCAGATCTTTTAGTTTAAGGTTTGGAATAATGGATTTCGGGTCCGGGAAGTCTAAAAATAAACCGTCCACATCCGTAAGGACTATATAGGCATCAACGGCCAACGCACTCGCTATTTTTCCGGCAAAAACATCTCCGTTAATATTATACTCGTTTCCGTCGCTGTCGCCGGCTATGCAAGTAATCACAGGGGTGAACCCCTCCCTCAATAAAATCTCCACGAGCGTGGTATCTACATGGGAAACTTCACCTACTTGGCCGAGATCGACTTGCTGGGATTTGCCAGTCTCATCAAATTGAACATGCCAACGCTTTTCAGCTGTGACAAACTGTCCATCTTTTCCTGAAAGTCCCACGGCTTTCAAACCTGTACGATTTAATAAGGATACTAATGAACTGTTGACCTCACCTTTAAGTGTTTTCTCAATACAAGTCAATGCCTCGGGACTGGTATATCGGTGGCCATCAAAAAATGTAGATACGATGGAAGCTTCATCAAGCGCTTTGTTTATAAATGGTCCACCTCCATGTACTAGAATTACTTGGTAGCCATGGGATTGCAATAAGGCTATCTTTTCCGCTATTTGCTTCTTGAGTTCTTCATTCACCATGGCATTTCCACCGTATTTGATGAGAACTTTTTGACTATTCATTATAGTATATTTTTTATTATGGATAGAAATTTTTCGGTTATCAATTATCCCCAATTTGATTAATTTTAAAAATAAAAATTCTGAAAATACATTTCAAAACGTACTGCCACGAAATATTTTAACAAAAATTGTACCAATGAGTATTAAAAATATGGGAAATTTGCAAAAAATATTTATTAATATTTAAATTTAATTCTATATCAAAAAAGTAATAAAATTACTTTTGATCACTTCTGTAGTCATTTAATTCAACAATGGTTAGTCAATGCCTTTAACAATCTTACGGGTGAGAATTATAATTCTGTCCAAACAATAATTATGAAAAATAGGGTGCTGAATAGATCGATAAATTACCTATAATCCGTAATACTTTTCTTTAAATAGGTAATTTTAATAAAGAAAAACCTCCCTAGTTTAATCCAATAAACTTCAACAACTAGCTGATTATCAACAAAACCTAGAAGGTTACGGATTTAGGTAATTTTCAATCCTGCCATAGAGAAGCAAATGTAAAATTTTGAACCACAAAAAATTTAAATTGCATTATTAAAATATAATTTTTTATTTTACAAATAGGTAATTTTACCCCCCCACGGAAACCGATTAAATTAGCTATTGTATGAAAGGTATCAGTCTATTGATATTTCTATTGGCAGCTCCGACAGCCGTATTAGCACAGTTTTTCCCCAAAAAACCAGAAACCGGCCTCAGACCCCAAGTGATGCATGCAGATCCTGTCTTTGAGGATATGACCACAGTTTTGGGTGCCAGAAAAGGAGAAAATGAACTTAACCTCAACTTTGGGTACAATCGGGTAAGAAACAACCATCATAGCTTACTCGGCCAGATAGAATATGAAATAGCTCCCGTGGACTACCTAGGGTTCGAAATCGTACTGCCTTATTCCCTCTATTTCAGTAATGAAATGTCACCTGTACCGCGGCCTGACAATCAGTTGGAGTTTTTACAATGGGCCTCCCAATACACTTTTTATGTTAATGAAAAAAAAGGGATTAGTATGGGGCTTGGTTTTAAGAACGTGCTGGAAATGCGAAGTCCGGAAGGGCAACATTCAGGTTTTAAATTGGAGGAAATGTCCCTGTTACCTTTTTATATGATAGGTAAAAACTGGCAGGACACCTATTTTTTCCTGTTTTCGGGAGGGCCGGAAATCACTAGGCAACTTCGGCCATTGGAGACGGAATGGGCTATTAATCTGAACTCCAATTTTCATTATGCTTTCTCGGAGAAGGACCACATGGTGGGACTGGAGATCAATAAACAAATAGCAGAAGGTGCAATTGGTATGATTTTCAGGCCGCAACTTACGCTGAATGTATGGGAAGATATTGTGGTTGGAATGGTGATTGGTATTCCTGTCGGGCTAGAGGAGGATAAGTGGAATGCCTTTGTTCGATTAGCTTATGAATTCCGATAAAGACGTTTGACTGACTCAGCCTAACTTTTGTCCAGGTGGTATCGCTATAATCTAATTCAACCATTCAAATTCTCCGCTAAGAGCCAGTTTTTCCCCCTCTAATATAATTTTAAAAGCACCACCTCTTGGGCTAAGCTGGTGGGCGTTCATCTTTTGCTTATTCAACCTGCCCGACCAAAAGTGTGCCAGCATGGCATGAGATGAACCTGTGGCATGGTCCTCCAGTTGCTGCACGTGGGGTACGAGCGTGCGGCTGACAAAGTCTATTTGATCTCCGGGAGCAGTTACGGCATAGCCGAATATTTCCGATTGCCTAAGCATCTCAAAGTTGGGGACCATCTGCCTGATTGCTGATTCTGATTCTGCCAAGATGATGTGTTTGTTGCCCGTCTCATACATGGCAAGGAGAGATATTCCCAAACCAGCCGAAATTGCTTTGGGGATCGGCACCTCTTTAATAACGGGTATAGGATCCATAATCAATGAGACCGAATTAGGTGCCTCGTATTTGACCTGCATCTTTCCTGCGGCATATTGGAGCGTAAAGGTGACTATTTGGGGGTGTTTTTGGCCAAGAAATGCAGCGGCCGCAGCGGCGCCATGCCCACAGAGTCCAATTTCCTCATCTGGGGCAAACCACCTTATCAAAAAGGTATCGGGTATGGAAGTGGGAGACAAAAAGGAAGTAGCCGGTTGGCCTATTTCAGCAGCAAGCTGTTGCATTTCAAGCGTTGACAACTCCTCTGATGTCTCTATAACGGCGGCTGGATTGCCTTTAAAACCCAACGTGCTATTGGTAAATACCGCAGCTATTCGATAATCATAACGTGATTTTTTCATAGGATAACTATTAATTGGCCCGCCAGAAATAGGGGGTAAACAACACCAAAATGGTGAAAAGCTCCAACCTACCCAACAACATCAGAAAACTCAAAAAGAGTTTGCCAAATGGGGAAAAGAATGCGAAGTTATCCATTGGACCCACTAGACCGATAGCCGGCCCCACATTGCCCAGAGAGGTAGCCACTGCTCCAAAAGAAGTAAGCAGATCATACCCTGCTATGGACATGACAATACTTCCCAAGACAAAAATCATCAGGTAAATCAGGAGAAAGTTCATAATATGGGTGATAATCCTACCCGGGACCCGTTCTCCGTTGATTTTCAAGGGAACGACAGCACGGGGGTGAACAATCCGTTTAAACTCCAAGGTTGTGTTTTTTACAAAAGTAAGGTGCCGGATAAATTTTATTCCCCCACTTGTGGACCCCGCACAAGCGCCCAAAAACAGTAGCATGAAAAAAATAATGGTTAGCCCGTTGCTATAAGAAGTATAATCTGCGGTAACATAACCTGTTGTCGTTACCAGAGAAATAATTTGAAAGAGGGTATCTCGGAAAGCTTTTTCAAAGTGATCCCCTGTCAGAAAATAAATTGGTACGACTAATCCCACCGTAAGTATTACCAAACTAATTACATACGCTCGAAATTCATCACTTGCCCATATGCGGCCAAACCTGCCTTTTACTCCATAATAAATCAGCGTGAAGTTAGTTCCAGCCAAAAACATAAAGATAATTGCAGTATAGTGTATGGCCGGATTAGTGAAATAGGCCAAGGAGGCATTCTTGGTAGAAAATCCCCCGGTAGCCATGGTGGTTAACGCATGGTTGACCGCATCAAAAAAGGACATTCCTTCGAATCTGTAAAGGAATATCAATAAAATTGTCAGGCCAACATACACAAACCACAGCCGTTTGGCAGTTTCCCGGATTCTAGGATGCAATTTGTCTGAAGTGGGTCCCGGGGACTCCGCTACAAAAAGTTCGATTCCGCCTATTCCCAGTAGTGGAAAAATGGCCACTGTCAAAACGATAATGCCCAACCCTCCTATCCATTGAGTCATGCTCCGCCAAAGAAGTATCCCCGCAGGCATTGCTTCTATATCTGTTAAAATAGTCGCGCCAGTGGTAGTAAATCCGGATACAGTCTCAAAAATAGCATCTGGCAGGAAAGAGATAGTCTCACTGATCAAATATGGAATCGCGCCAAAGACTGTCATGAAAAGCCAACTCAGCGCCACAATCATATACCCCTCCCGCTTGCGGATATTCTGATCTTGGGAGGCGAAAGAAAAAAACATCCCGGCCCCAGTCGCCAATGAGATCCCAGAAGCTGCCAACAGGGATAATTGATCACCGCCTTGATAATAATATGAAAATGCAATACTTGGAATCATTAAAACCCCCAACAGCATCAGGAGGCCGCCCATTACCTTAAAAATTGCTTTGTAATGAATCATGCCTAATTAAATAATTTTTCAAGAACCGGCTTGGCTGACGGTAATGCCAACACGATTGCCTTATCGTGAAGTAAGAGGTGAAAATCACCATCCGGAATAAACACTTCGTCTCCACGAATTACACCCGCAACTATCGCCGTATCCGGAAAGTGGAGTTCCGCCAGCGATTTTTTTGTCAGTCTATTGTTTTTGCTAACCACATATTGTACAAATTCGGCATCCACCCCGTGAATTCCTGAAATCGCTTCCACAGTGCCTTTTCTGAGGTATCGGTTCACATAGTTGGCAGCTACAAGCTTTTTGTTGATCAGTGAATCCACCCCGATGCTGTGCGAAATATGAATGTATTCCCGGGTATCTACATGGGCAATAGTCTTATATACACCGTGATTTTTTGCACTTAAGCTGGTGATGATATTAGTTTCTGAACTACCCGTCAACGCCAAAAACCCATCCATGGTCTCCAAGCCCTCATCAATGAGAAGAGAAATATTCTTGTAGTCCCCGTGTATTACTAAGGTATTGTTCAACCGTTGTGCAAGCCATTTACAACGCTCCTTTTCGTTATGGATAAGTGTGACACGGTATATTTCCTCCAGCTTGTAGGCTGTGGAATATGCCAAATCATCTCCTCCAATAATCATTACTTGATTGATATCTACCTGCTTGTGCCGGATAAGATCCCGAATAGAATCTACGGACTTCTTGTCGGAAATAAAGAAAACGTGGTCTCCATTCCTAATATAGGTGTTCCCTCTCGGAATAATGGTTATCTGATCCCTTACCAAAGCGATTATCCTTATATCCTCAAAAATGGGGTCAGTACTTGTATCTGATAATCGCTTGTTGATAAGTGGAGAATACCTGTCCAACGTAATACCCACCACATTAAGTTTTCCCCCTTCAAATTCTATGACCTCCGAAAAGATGGAATTTTTCATCATTTTGGTAATCTCCGTGCTGCACAGCATAGAAGGGGAAATGAGTGAGTCTATTCCCAAATCCAAAAAGTATTTTTGGTTTTCCGGATAAAGGTAATCGTGGTTTCGTACTCGGGCAATTACTTTTTTGGCACCTAATTGCTTGGCCAATACTGCGGTGACTATATTAGTCTTTTCCGAGGTTGTTACTGCCAAAACTAGTTCTGCATTGTGAACATTAGCTTTTTTCAACACATCTATGGATGCAGAATCCCCCATGATCGTCATCACGTCCAATCTGGATGATATGTTGTCCAACACATCCGCATCCAGGTCAATTAGAATAATATCTTTGTTTTCGTAACACAGCTGCTCCGCCAAATGATACCCCATATCCCCGGCACCCGCAATCACAATATTCATGGCCATAAATGCTATTCGGATTAAAACCAGTGCAAAATTACGAAAGAAAAGTTGGTAAACTTAGGGAAAACCCACATATTTCATTTTTAGATTCGCTTTAAAAACTTACCAATTCCCGTTTATTTTAAAATATCATCACCCGTACTGTGCAGCATTTTGATTCTGGGAAAAAACTGTTACTTTAACCAACGCAATTGTCCACAACCTTTTACTCATCACGCTTGAAGAATAAACTAATTTACCGCTATGTATTAGGCATTTCAGGGATATCGATGGCAATCGTTGGCTGGTTATTTTCCGTCGGTAAACCTACAGAAGCAGGTCCTTTTCTAATTGTTTCGCTTGCCACACTATCTATAGGAGTAAAAGGATTTTCATGGGTAAGTGGATTATCCTTTACCCTGTTGATTTTGTCGGTAGTCGCTGCCTCCCTTTATTATCCCGACTTCTTTCTGACTATTGGCAACTATGAAACCGCAGGGTTGATCACTCCCCTTATTCAAGTTATCATGTTTGGAATGGGTACTTCTATGGGGTTAAATGACTTTTTCGCCCTCGCAAAATCACCGAAGGCTGTGCTTGTCGGAGTGGGATGTCAATTTACGCTAATGCCGGGCTTGGCGTTTGGCATAGCCTTTTTCAGTGGTTTTCCCACGGAAATCGCCGCCGGCATTATTTTGCTGGGCTGTGCTCCGACCTCAGTGGCTTCCCCGGTAATGTGCTACCTGGCCAAGGCCAACGTGGCACTGACAATTACCATCGTTTCGGTCACAACTTTGATCGCCCCTTTTGTCATCCCTTTACTGATGAAATTGTTGGCCGATGGGTTTATCGAAATTGACGTTCTGGCTATGATGTGGAATATCATACAAATCGTATTGGTACCAATAGGGGCCGGATTGCTCTTTAATAAGTTTCTCTCCGGAAAAGCCATTTGGCTGGACAAAGCCATGCCTTATATTTCTATGGGCGGAATTGTCCTTATAGTTGCCATTATCATGGCTGCCGGGCAGGAAAGTTTGTTGAATATGGGCTTGCTCCTAATTCTGGCTGTCTTGATCCACAATTTATTGGGATATCTTTCCGGTTATTGGGTTGGTCGGTTTTTCAACCTAAATGAGCAGGACTGCCGCACAATTTCCATTGCAACCGGTATGCAAAATGCGGGACTGGTTTCGGGCATTGCCAAAACAATGGGTAAAATCGCCACCGTAGGGCTGGCATCCGCAGTATGCGGACCCCTGATGGGTTTTACATCTTCGGTATTGGCTTCGTATTGGAACAGCAAGGAATCAAAAAAGTAGTTCTAGTTTTTATGAACTATCTGGTTACTCAAACCGATTTTTTTAACACATAGATGCATAGTTCACATAAGACTATTTCAAAGGAAACTCTTGGTGATGGTAGCAAAAATCTTGAATCTTAAAGGTTCGCTTTAAGCTTAAAAAAATCTGCGGTCAGTCTGGAAGCTTTTCCATTGTCTTCCATATTTGATAAAGAGCGCGGGGCACATGGAAGCATCCCTTCCATTTTCCACCTTTTGATTGTAGCAACATCTCTCCCCTTCTGTTTAAATAACCAAACCACTCCCCATGCTCTGGATCGGCAAAGTGGTGCCAGCTATATTCATGTACCCGGACAAACCATTCCCTACATCGCTCGTCACCAGTCAATTGATATCCCTTCGCTAAGGCAATTAGCGTTTCCAAGTGAACCCACCAAAGTTTCTGATCCCACTCCAGCTGTTGTGGGGGTTTACCCATCACATCGAGAAAATAAAAAATCCCTCCAAACTCTTTATCCCAACCATATTCCAAAAGACGCAATGTCACCTCCTTGGCACGTTCTATTAAAGCCCTATCTGATGTCCGTGATGCCAAATCCATCATAAACCACATCGCTTCAATTCCATGCCCCGGATTGATTAGCCGGCCTTCAAAGCTGTCGCTCTTTTTGCCTTCCGGGCTTAGGTTTTCATAAATCAGCAGGCTTTCCCTATCTAAAAACACCTCCATTACTTCCTTTTTGCAGTGTTGCAAAGTCTCCTCTACGAGCGACTTCGAAAGCAGCGGCTCAAGTTCCAAACAAAGATTACTCAAAATCATCGGCAAAGAAAAGCCCTTTAATGGCCGGGTACCCGGGAAAATCTTGTTGTACTCCCCTTTAGGATTTTCCTGCCGGGCAAGAATATTGGCGAATGTCCGCTTCGCCAAATCAAGGCTTTCATCATCCCCTGCCGCCTGCCCATACACGCTAAATGCCATTGCGGCAAAACAGTCAGAAAAAATATTGTACGGTTGGACCAAAGGAAGGCCTTCCCGGGTCATGGAAAAATAAAAGCTTCCATGCTGGTCTTTCCCGAATTCTTTCAAAAAATCAATGCCCAGCTTCGACATTTTCAGCCATTCAGGTCGGTTTTCGAGACGTTGATACAACATGGCGTAAGTCCATGCCTGCCTGCCCTGCAGCCAAATAAATTTGTCCGTATCATATACATTCCCCTGCCGGTCAAGACAGGAAAAGTACCCACCATATTCATTATCGGGAGAATGGGTGTCCCAAAAAGGAAGTACATCCTCTAAAAGCGCAGTTTTATACAATTCCAGGTATTCCTTCATTATCACGGAGTTTTGGTTAATTCCTTTAGGGCTGTTTTCTGAAAGGTCAAATTGGCTCGGCTGCTATCAAGCCAAATTCGTAGGCGGATAGGTCCAGGTTCTGTCACAAGACCAAAAACACATGTATGCCCACAGAAAAATGGCCGGAATGATTCGCTTCATATTTAAGGGAATTAGGTTGTTTTTTCAGGCTGAGTAAAAGAGAAAAAACCAACATCGGTCTATTCCTTTCTAAAGGTAGCGTCAACTAGGCAAGAAAGCTTTGCGTAGGTCATCACTATTTTCAAAATTATGGAAAAAAGCGGTAGCAGAAAAGGTCATTTTTATATTACTAAAAAACTACCCTAGTGTGACCAAATTATTACTGAAAGAATAATACCCCAATTAGGTAATTTAAGGAGAAGTTTTTGAAAGATTTGTCTACCAATGTGAAAGATTTGTCCACTTTTATTTTTTTTGGTTTGATTAACTTTAACCCTATCAACCATCAAAATTTCGCTAATTATGAAGAAAAATTATTACCTACTCATGTTCCTGTGCTGGATAGCTGCTTCGGTGGCTTACGGACAGACAAGAACTGTAAGGGGACAAGTCCTATCTGAAGAGGATAACAGTCCTATACCGGGCGTCTCTGTTTTGGTCAAAGGCACCGGTTCCGGAACCGCCACCGATATCGACGGTAACTACACCGTATCTGTCAGCTCAGAAAATGCCATTTTGGTTTTCTCCTTTGTAGGGTTAGAAAGCAAAGAAGCAGAAGTGGGCAACCAATCTGTAATTAATGTAAGCCTAAAGGCAGATATTGGACAGTTGGGAGAAGTAGTGGTAGTGGGTTACGGTACCACCCGAAGAGCGGACTTGACCACTTCCATCGGGTCACTCGATAATGTAAAAGGTACCGTAGACCGACCCATCTCCAGTGTACAGGATATGCTGCAGGGTCAGGTTGCCGGGGTGACGGTTGTTTCCGGATCTGGTGATCCCGGTGCCACTCCCCGAGTAGTTATCAGGGGGGTTGGAACATTCGGGAATGAATCCCCACTATATGTAGTAGATGGGATGCCTTATTATGGAGGTAGAATCAACCCCAACGACATTGAAAGTATGGTGGTACTGAAAGATGCCGCGGCAGCAGCAATCTACGGAGCCCAGGCTGCGTCAGGTGTCATCGTTATCACCACCAAAAGTGGAAAGAGTGGAGCTACCAAGGTCAGTCTGGACATTTATCAGGGAGTACAATCTGCATACAAAACACCAGAGGCACTAAATGCCGAGGAATACGCCAGTGCTTACAGAGGGGCCGCAGCCCATGCCGGCGCAGTTCCCCAAGCAGCGCATGATCCCCTTTTGAACCCTTGGAGCCAAGTGACTAGGACAAATTGGATGGACGAAATTTTCCAAGCAGGGCCTATTACAAACGCAAATTTGCAGCTAAGCGGCGGAAGTGAAAGAGGCCGGTTCAGCACTTCTTTTGGATACCACAAAAAAGAGGGGATTTTGAGAAATACCGATTTTGAATTATTTTCCTTCCGGTTAAAATCAGAATATGATCTGACTGACAAACTTCGGATCGGACAGAATGTATATGTAAACCATTCCACATCCCAAGGGGTAAATACCAGTAGCAGTTATAGTGGAGCAATTATCAATGCCATTTACATGAACCCGGCTGCTCCGGTTTATGATGAATTTGGTCAGTTTCACGGAACAGTTCCATTCGAGCTCTCCCAGTTTGCAGGAGCTTATGGGGACACCTACAATCCAGTGTCCTTACTTTTACGTCCCAATATAAAAAATCCGAGGTTGAACATCAACGCAATCGCCTATGCGGAATATGATATCTTGGAGAACCTGACGTTTAAGTCATCCTTTTCCATGGACCTTTGGAGCTGGACAGATAAGAATTTTAGCCCCCGTGCGCCGGAAATCGGCAGACCCAGTAATATGAACTTTCTAAATCAGGGTGCAGGGAACAGCAGTCGCTGGATTTGGGATCAACAGTTGAATTACAACAAATCCTTTGACAAGCATAACTTAGGACTGACCGCAGTATATACTGCCCAGTTCCGTCAGGAGGAAGCTTTCAGCTATCAGGTTCAGGACTTTGACCGGGAGGACGACTGGTTTCAATATGCCAGCAATGCCACAACCATCCTTCGTGTCCCTGACGCCTATGGCAATGAAGATGCCCTAACATCCGCTATCGGCAGGATTACATATGATTATGACGACCGCTATTTCTTTATGGGCAGTGCCCGAAGAGATCAAACTTCCCGCCTTCACAGCAACACCAAAACAGACTTCTTCCCTGCCATTTCCGGTGCTTGGAAAATTTCTTCGGAAAGCTTCTTCAATTCTGCTGCCGTAAATTTGCTTAAACTACGAGGCTCATGGGGTCAAATAGGTAATATTTCGTCTGTAGGATTGTATGCGTTCAATATTCCTCTGGCATCTGGAAACAACGTGATCTTGGGTGAACCCGGAACACGAAACAGACACGTATCCTTGAATGAAATGTCAAACTCCAACTTGCGTTGGGAGCGGTCTGAGACGGCTAATATTGGCTTGGACATGGCCTTCTTGTCCAATCGGTTAACGGTGTCCGCAGAATATTACGAGAAGTATACACGTGGACTGATTCTTAGAAACGATCCGGATCCGCATTCCGGTGTACCAACTGGGGCGCTTTCAAATGTGGGTACGGTATTAAATAAAGGAATAGAATTGACCGCCGTCTATTCGGGAGAAATCGGACAACTTCGGTACAGGCTAAATGGTAATATATCTACCATTAACAATGAACTGTTGGATTTGGACGAGTTTACTAATGATTTTATTGCGCATGGAAACGATTTGCGAGGGACGGTGAGACCATTTCGAAGTGAGCCTGGCCAGCCTCTTTTTTCATACCACCTGATTCCCAATGACGGAATATTCCAAAATGCAGCCCAAATTGAAGCTTACGTAAATGCTGACGGTACGAAGATCCAACCAAATGCCAGACCAGGTGACCTTATCTTTCGGGATGTCAACGGCGACGGCAGAATCAGCGATGATGACCGGGTATTTATGGGAAATGCAATGCCTGCTTTTACCTATGGACTTACAGTTAATTTAGAGTACAAGAATTTTGACATGTCCATCTTTGGTCAGGGAGTAGGTGGCGTTATGCTTTTTAACGGGTACAAACATACCGCATACAATGCCGGACTTCAAGGGTATAACTTGGACAGAAGGGTACTGGATGCCTGGACGCCATCAAACCCGAATGCAACGATACCAGTACTATCCACCCAAGATCCTAACGGTAACTTTGGGCAGCCATCCGACTGGTACCTGGAAAAAGGTGATTATCTAAGAATTCGAAACTTCACTTTAGGATATACCGTGCCGGAAAATTTATTGAGCCGGGTAAGGAGCGGATCCAATGTTCGGTTATATGTATCTGCTGAGAACCTGGTAACCTTTACTCCCTATTCGGGCATTGATCCCGAAGTAGGTTCTGGAGCAGTAATCGATAACGGTACCTTTCCGGTACCAAGAACTTTCTCCGCAGGCCTGAATCTTAATTTCTAAAACGTAGCTAACCATGAAACACATAGTTAAAATTTTCCTGATACTACTGATAGTCAGCAGTTCTTGCAGCGACACTTTCACAGAGCTGACTCCACTTGGCAGCCCTACCTCCGGTAACTTTTGGCAGTCCGAAGAGGATGCCGTGACCGCAGTAAACGGTCTATACCAACATTGGGATGATGACAATTTGTTCGGAAGGGCATTTATGTACCTTATAGCCGCATCGGACGATATTATGCAGGGCAGGACCGATGCCGCGGCTGCTGCTATACGGAATTTTCAAGCAACCGGACAGGAAGGTCGAATGGCTCCTATCTATCCCAGAATGTATACCGTAATACAGCGTGCAAATAATATTATAAAGTATGTTCCGGAAATGAACATCAGCGAATCCCTGAAAAACAGAGCCTTGGGAGAAGCATATTTTATGCGTGCCCATACCTATTTTTGGCTTTCGCCACGGTTTGCCGACCACAGAGCGGGCATTCCCATAGTAACTGAAGAGAATATGGAGGACCTATCCTTCACACGTCCTGCCAGTGTTGTAGATAACTACAGGCAAATAGAATCAGATCTGTTGAAAGCTGCCGAGTTGCTTCCTTATTTCACCACTTATTCATCTACTGATTTAGGTAGGGCCCATAAAGATGCCGCTCATGCGTTCCTAGCAAAAAACGCTCTGTATTGGGCACATCACGATGCCAGCAAATGGGCAAGCGTCGTGACTTACGCCGATATGGTCATCAATTCACCTACTGGCCGTGCACTTATCAATACCGGTAATCCGGCTGAGGATTTTGCGAGCGTATTTTACGTAGACAATAACTTCTCCTCCGAATATGTATTTTCTACCGTATCCAGCAACGAGCGGGGTCAAATTCTTCCAGGTGTTATGCTGGAAAATACAGGTTGGGGATTGTATAACGGTTGGGGGACCTTCTCTCCTACCCTTGAACTCTATAATGCCTTCGAGGAAGGAGACTACCGAAAGAATGCCACCTTGTTGGAATTTGGAGATTCGTTTACCTTTTTGGGAAATCCAAGAAGATACTATTCCGGTAACTCTTGGACAGGTATTCAAATCAACAAATACATGCATCCCTACCGTTTTCCCGAAGAAGTGCACCTGAACCCCAATGGAAACTACGTAACTACCAATTTGAACATTCCCCTTATCCGTTTTGCTGAGATCCTACTGCTGAAATCAGAAGCACTGATAATGCAAGGACAAAACGGAGACGGACCGCTAAATCAAGTGAGGGAACGGGCAGGTCTTTCTCCAAAAAGCAGTGCAACGCTTGAAGATCTAAAGCAGGAAAGAAGGGTTGAGTTGGCAGCTGAATATGCCGATAGGCACTTGGATCTGATCCGATGGGGCGATGCCCAGGAAGCTTATTCGAAACCCGCCACCGGAAGAAACCATTTCAACAAGACAGATCCGGACTCCGATTTTGAAGTCTATGAAGTATGGCCAGGCAGGACCTTCAATCCCCAGATTCATCATGTATGGCCGATTCCGCCCAACACAATTGCAATCTCCGGCATCCCACAAAATCAGGGATGGTAATCCCTTAATCTGTTCAGGTTATCTTTCCCCGACAGTAAAACACGCTGTTTTGCTGCCGGAGGAAAGGTTGACTACTTATTCTATTACATTAAATCTTAGCACATGAAATCGAGCATGACGAGTACGTCCCACACTGGGATGATTATCAACCATGCGAAGATTCCATCTGACCATTAAAAGAAAATTATAAACTGATGAAATCGAGCATGACGCAGGCGACGCACGGAGGGATGATTATAATTGCGAGATTCCATGTGGCAACTGAAAAACAATTATAAACACATGAAATCGAGCATGACGCAAGCGACACACACTGGGATGACTATCCGCCATGCGAGATTCCATGTGACAACTGAAAAACAATTATAGACACATGAAAAATAAGCTATTCCTAGTCTTGCTAACATTATCGTCGATTTTGGCAGGATGCAATTCCGATGACTCCATTCCGGTAGACGACAGGCTGCTTGGTCAGTCGGTTACCTTTTCCCACATCAACCCAAGGACAGGTGAGGCCTATCAACCGAATGATGACCGTCCTTATAATGAATTTCAGGATTTCTACCGCTCCAATATGATGGTAGAGCTGGATATCGAATCCACCTATGACATTGACAAAATCGATGTAGTGAGCCTATTAAACAGGGAACTCTTGACCAGCATTCAGGTGGATGGAACTAATGCAAACTTTACCTACCCTGTAGCAGACTTAAACGTGCCGTTTGCGCAGAGTTCTCCCTTGTTATTTCACGTATACTTTAAAGATGAGGGCGTAAAGGGTTTTAGCTACCCGTCGATGAAATCTTATACCTATTTGGTAAGCGACGATGTACCATCCCCTGTCAGTTTCAAACGGGCTGATGGGTCCGTCACTGAGTTGAAGACAACGCCTATCAATGTGGGAAGCCTAGCTCCGGCACCTAATAATCAGGGCATTATTGCCACCTTTAAGCCGAATGAAATCTCCTGCTTGGAGGTGGAAAATGCCTCTTTTCTCAAATTTGGAAATAACCGGAGTTTTTCCTTTAGTTTTTGGTTTAAAACAGACCACGACATCAGTGATCCAGCCATGATCGGAACTATGGCGTGGAGCAGTTCTAATAATACCGGATGGGTTTTAGCCTATAGACGGGGCAATTTAAGGTTGGTAGCCGGAGAAGCTGGAGTTGGCAAAGTCGATTTTGCAGAACCGAGTGTGGGAGAAGGTGGTACGCCATGGATGACAGGTGAGTGGCATTTTATCACGGGTGTTTTTAACCGGGCTGGCAATGCTTCTATCTATGTGGATGGTAACTTATCGGCCGAAAGGCCCATGACTTCTACCAATATCGACAACGACAGCCCCATCTACATCAATCAAGACGGAACCGGTTCTTATGGTGACCGCCTAGGCGCTGCATATAGAAACATTGTCATTTATGACTATGCCCTGACTCCATCACAAATTCAGGAAGTCTATCAAGCCACTAAAATTGATTAAAAACCACTAGCTTTGTTTGTTGTTGGGCCTAGACGGTAGTTTAGGCCCAACTATTTTACCATTTCACTTAATTATCATGACATTTTTGAAAAAAACCTCGCTACCAACTCTGTTAGTTCTGTTGTTTCTTCCAATATTGACTTGGTCGCAGGATAATCCCAATATCCACAGTCATAACGATTACATACGTACCGCACCGTTTTGGGAAGCCTATGCCAATGGGCTGGAATCTATCGAGACAGACGTTATCCTTCTCAATGGTGAGCTTTATGTAGCCCATGAAACAGAGACTATAGCTCCGGAACGGACTCTAAAATCACTATATCTGGATCCCATTCAGGTGGCCTATGAACTGAAAATAAACAATAGAAAACCCTTCCAACTACTGATCGATATAAAGACGGAGGCCTACAGTACATTGGAGAAAATTCAGGAGGCGGTAGCTCCTTATAGCCAACTTTATACCTCATCAGCTGGAGAACCGCCATTAGTTACCTTCGTTATTTCCGGTAACCGTCCCAAAGCATCCGACTATACCAATTACCCCGACCACATCTTATTTGACTATCAAAGCATCACCGAGATCGATGACTTACCAATGGAGAAAATTGCGTTGATAAGCCTAAGCTTTGGTCGCTTTTCGGACTGGAATGGGAAAGGAAGGCTTATTGATTCCCATCAGGAAAGGTTAGAAGAAGCCATAGGCATTGCCCATTCCCTTGGTAAACCCTTCAGGTTTTGGGCAACTCCGGACAGCAAAACTTCCTGGAAGGCATTGTCCGAACTTGGGGTTGATTATATCAATACCGACATGCCCTATGCGGCGAAATCGTACCTGTCTACATTACCAAAAAGGCTCTATTCCAGTCCTAACCAAAAAGAAATTTATACGCCTACCTTTGAGGTCGACGGAAAAGAGTTGCCCATAAAGAGCGTTATTTTGCTAATTGGAGACGGGTTTGGGCTTGCACAATTCTCCTCAGCCCTTTATGGCAACGGCAATCAACTATCACTGGCCACCTTGAAAAATTTGGGGTTAATAAAAACGCAAGCCGCAGATGATTTTACGACCGACTCCGCCGCCGCCGGAACGGCACTTTCCACCGGACAAAAAGTTAAAAACAGAAGTGTGGGTGCATTGCCTGATGGAAGCCCGGCACAAAATCTACCCGAATATCTCCAACAATATGGATTTACAACGGGCATTATAACCACCGACAATGTAACCGGAGCAACGCCGGGGGCATTTTACGCCCACCAAACTGAGCGTGATCTGATCCGAGAAATTGCGGGCGATCTCGCCAAGAGCCCTATCAATCTTTTTATTGGGGGAGGGAAAAACGATTTTCTCCGCTATGATGTGGATGAAATCGGAAATTTGGAAGACGTCGGCTTTGAATTGCTTTCCGGGCTGGATGCATTAGCCCAATCGAAAGCAGACAGGGTGGGATACTTCGCAGCCAATCATGGACTTCCCCGAGTTGCACAGGGCCGTCAGGATTATTTGAAAAATGCCACAAACGCAGCCCTTCAATTTATGAATGCTAAAAACGCCCCGTTCTTTTTGATGATAGAAGCTGCCTATATCGACTCCGGAGGACATAGTAACCATGTAGAAACAGTGGTGGAAGAAGGTATGGATTTTGATGAGGCGGTTGGAGCAGCATTGAAATTTGCCGATGAAGACGGTCAGACACTTGTTATCATTACTGCTGACCACGAAACAGGAGGTGCTACTCTACCACAAGGAAATATTGGAAAAGGTATAGTCGAGATGGAATTTTCCACCCATGACCATACAGGTGTACCCGTCCCAATTTTTGCATACGGGCCGCATGCCGGGGAATTCCGGGGTGTTTATGAAAATACCGAGGTATTTCACAAGATTGTACGGCTAATTGAAAAATACCAGAAGTGAAAAAATGTTGGATATACGACATTCTAGATGTTGCCATTTTATTTGATTTTGGGGTAGGTGAATAGAGAAAATTAAAAATATCTAACTGATTTGGAGTCAATATTTTTATAAAATGACACTGAGGATTACTTTTGCACAAAAAACTGCATGAAGGTATTCCGCATTATTTACAGCGTCTACGCCATCTTGGTATTCTTTATTCTCATGCTGGGTTTCGGACTTTTTATTCTGGTTCCCTCCTTCTTTCCTCCAAAGGGCATAAAATTATCCTATAGGGTCATCCGGCTATGGGCCCGTATGTGGTCTATGCTGGTGGGAATAAAGTTTCGGTGCCACGGATTGGAGCATGTTTCCCTTGAGCAACCCTATATTTATATTTTCAACCACCGTTCCTTTCTGGACGCCCCGGCAATACCCATGTCTATCCCCCAGGAAATTAAGGCCTTGGGAAAGAAGGAAATCAGAAATATCCCCCTGTTCGGATGGGTTATCAGCCAGTATGCGGTTTGGGTAGACCGGAAAAATATCCGTTCCAGGGAGGCGAGTTTGGGAAGACTCGTCCAGTTTCTTCAGGCCGGCTATTCCATTGTGGTGGCTCCTGAGGGTACCCGCAATGACACCAAAGAAGCCTTATTGCCGTTTTACAACGGAGCATTTAGGCTAGCCATAGAAACGCAAACGCCTGTTATGTGCATGGCCATCATCAACGCCGCCCAGATTATGCCCAAGAAAAAGCTTAGCTTGTGGCCGGGAACGGTAGATATCTATTTTTCCGCGCCGATCCTACCACCTGCCAATATGGGTGAAGAGGCAGTTTTGAATTTTAAGGAAAGGTGTTTTAACAGGCTGGAGGCCATGATATTGACGCATGAGTGATGGATGTTTTTAATTGAATCCTCACTCTGAAAAATGAATTGTTTACCTATCATTCCCTAGAAATAAAAATATAAAAACTTTTCTAATTCCTAATTAGCGTAAAAAAATTATCTTTCGAAAATAAAATTATTTAGACACTAAATGGGGTCTAGGAAAAATGAAACCTGCAACCCATTAGGGTAACCAAAAAATAAAAAAACTTATATGTTCTTATATATCTTATATGGTTAATAATTTTTTAAACCATATGAGATATATAAGGCCATATGAGAGGAAAGTGAAACCGATAAGTCGCTCCATACCCCAAATGCCTCTTAAATTTTATTTGGTATAATTTATATAGTTGGGATCTAAGCACAATGAAACGTAAATCCCCTATGGTAAAGCATAAATTGATAAAAATCCCAGAGATATTTTGAAAATATTTTATTGACATTCAGCCATTTATTAATTAATTTTAACTAGTACTCACTTCAATCCGTCATGAAAAATCTACCTAATTTATTATTTGTTGTTTCTATTCTGGTTTTGGGTTCCTTTATAGTCAGACACCATGGATGGTCAAGTTACGATCAGACAAAGGTGTTGGATTTCACCACCGTTATTGAGGAATCCACCTTTGAAAATCCGCATACCATGGCCAAGGTAAAATACGAGGATGAAATTTGGTCGGTATATTTGGCCCCCGCCAGCCGGATGACGGCCAGGGGACTTTCAGCGGACGCGATAAAAAAGGGAACCTCTGCCAGATTGGTAGCTTATCCCCATAAAACAGAAAAAGGGGAAATGCGTGCGGAGAGAATCTATATAGACGGGGAAAAATACGAATTGCGTTAAGCGTGCTGGAGAGTCTAGAATGGCTGGAAAACAGTTCCATGGCGATAGCTGTCCGTCAGTCGCTATGGGCCTATCCCGCTTTGGAGGTGATTCATATTTTGGGAATAGTCCTGATGGTGGGTGCGGCATTTATGTTTGATCTGCGCTTGCTTGGCTTTTCCAGAAAACTTCATGTAGGCGTCCTAGCCCGCCACATATTGCCATGGTCTCAAAGAGGGCTTTTTTTACTAATTATACCGTCGGGATTTTTACTGTTTATTACAAATGCCCAGTCTCTTGGGACAGACACTACCTTTTGGCTTAAAATGGGATTGTTATTATTGGGCGGGATGAATGTCCTGATTTTCCACAGGTTTTTTTTTTCTGAAATTAGTGAATTCGAAACTGGTAACCCTTTTCCCTTACGGGTAAAAGTTTCCGCAACAATTTCTTTAATTGTCTGGACTGCCGTAATTGCCTACGGAAGATGGTTGGCATATTAAGTGATTGGAAATTCCTTTCATCAAAGCAACTTCAATTTATTCAACGGTTAATTATCTTTCCCATCCTGTTTTTACTTGAATGAGCTAATAGTTGCTCTCTTTGCGATTTAACTTAAACAATTGATAGTAGGTAGAGCCATTCGAAAAGAATTTTTTAACTTGCGGCCTCGAATTCGCATCCCCAAGGTTCTTTTAATCCGTATTCAGCTTTAAATTTTATTATGATTCAACTTTTTTTATGAAAAATCCATTTCGAAGAAATGATCATAATAGCGAGCAGGTAATTCCGTCAGTAAAAACTGGCTTGGGCACCTTTGGGGGAGTATTTACTCCTTCTATTCTGACAATTTTAGGGGTAATCATGTACCTCCGGTTTGGATGGGTGGTGGGCAATGTGGGTCTTATTGGCACGCTACTTATTGTAACCATTGCCTCTTCCATTACCTTTTTGACGGCTTTATCGGTAGCCGCCATCGCCACAGATCAGCGGGTCAGAACCGGGGGGGCCTATTATATGGTAAGCAGGTCGCTTGGCGTGGAGGCAGGCGGTGCGATTGGAATTCCTCTTTTTATCGCCCAGGCACTTTCAGTTGCGCTTTATACCGTTGGATTTGCCGAAAGTGTAGTCAGCGTTTTTCCCGCCTTGGAATTCAAATTGGTAGGTATAGTGACAACTATAGCAATCGCCGCTTTGGCTATTGTATCGGCGAAAGTTGCCATTAAAGCCCAATTTTTCATCATGTTTGGCATAGGTCTTTCTCTGTTGTCATTTATTTTTGGTAGTCCGATAGAGGAAACCAGCGTTGAAATGTGGGGAGCGGCAGACCGTCATTCTGAAGGCTTCTGGGTCGTTTTTGCCGTGTTTTTCCCGGCGGTTACCGGAATTATGGCAGGTATAAATATGTCCGGGGATCTTAAAAATCCTTCCAAATCCATTCCAAAGGGAACCTTCGCAGCAGTGGGAGTTGGTTATATTATTTATATGGTGTTGCCAATTCTTTTGGCTAACCGAGCGGATGCAATGACACTGATTGAAGACCCGATGGTCATGCGCAAGATGTCTTATTGGGGCGATGCCATTTTGATAGGGGTTTGGGGGGCTACGCTTTCCAGTGCTGTTGGGAGTATTCTTGGTGCACCTCGGGTACTTCAGGCTTTGGTACGCGATAGAATATTACCACCTTGGCTAGACTGGCTGGGTAAAGGGTCCGGAGATGATGATTCACCACGGCTGGGTACTCTTTTTACATTAGGCATAGCACTAATTGCTGTTTATCTAGGCAATTTAAATGTCATAGCACCCATATTAACCATGTTTTTTCTTACGACATACGGGGTTCTAAATGCTGCCGCAGGGATAGAGAAGTTCTTGGACAGTCCTTCCTTTCGACCCTTGTTTAAAGTTCACTGGATATTTTCCCTTTTGGGAGCCATAGGTTGTATAGCAGTCATGTTTCTGATCAATGCCTTGGCGACCGGGATGGCATTTGTATTCGTAATAATGATCTTCCTATGGTTACAAAGCCGGGAACTACAGACTGCATGGGGGGATGTCAGAAGAGGAATTTATATGGCCATGATCCGTACCGGATTATTAAACCTAAACCGGAAGAAGGCTACCAAGACTTGGAGACCCAATCCACTGGTCCTTTCTGGAGCACCTACCAGCCGCTGGCATCTTATTGATTTTGCCAACTCGATCATACATCAGCGAGGAATATTAACTGTGGCAACAGTCCTTATTAGTGACCATCTTGCTACTGATAGGCTTAGAAAAATGGAAGACAATATCGAGGAGTTTTTATCAAAAAGGCAGACTCAGGGTTTTGCAAGAGTAATTTCCGCATCGGATCCCTTTACTGGGTCTGTGGATTTCGTCAAATCCTATGGTTTTGGTTCTTTGATTCCCAATACAATTATCCTGGGGGATACCGAAAACCAAGATCATATGGAGAATTATTGTGAGATGATTTCACAATTCCATATGCTTGACAGAAATGTCGTCATCATAAAAGATGACAAAAACAGGGGTTTTGGTGACCGAAAAAAAATTGATCTGTGGTGGGGCGGGCTGAAAGCAAATAGTGGCCTTTTGCTGATTTTATCCTATTTGCTATCCACAAGCCGTTCATGGTATGGGGCGGAGGTAACTGTGAAAATGATGGTTCCGAGTGAAAAAGCGGCAAGTGATGCCAAAAGGAATTTATCCGTACTGATCCAAAAATTGAGGACTGGCGCAACATTGGAAGTAATAGTATCAAATGGCAGGAGGATTGATGAGGTTATTTATGATTCCTCGTCCAATGCTGATTTGATCTTTATGGGGATGGCTAAGCCGGATGAAAATTTTGTGGAATATTATAAAAAATTGCAGTCGTGGATTCACAAATTACCTACCACCATACTTGTGCTCGCCGCTAAAGATATCTCTTTTGGTGAAGTGCTTTTGCAGCAGGATGTGTTTAGGAATGATTAAAGCTGGTGATGAGTGATTAATTATGAGTTATGAATTTAAAAATGAAATATTGAAGAAATACAATTGAAATCGGAGCGAAGCGTAGAATTTGGGAGATATTTTCGTGCCTCCCTGAAATCTCATCCATTGCTAAAGTTAATTTTTCTATCTAAATTTAACTCTCAACCACATCGAATATTCGCAACATTATCAAGATGTTATGTAAACCAAACTGGCCACATAAAATGAAAATAACAGCGCAAAATAGCCTGATGGAAGGGGGAAGGGCAAGTTGGGAGAGCACCAACGAGTTCAGTTTTAAAGTCGACAATAAAATATGAGCTGAAGGAAAAATTCACTCCCGCTATCGTCAATGAAAAAAAATGGCTAAAGCGACTTTTTCTCTATGTGAAACTTCAATTAGAAATAAGGAAAAGAATTAAGGAGTTAAGCTCTATAAGAAATCTTCATATTCTAAGGCATTGACAATTTTGACGCAGAAGCTTGACAGATTCGGGTTTTGACGGGAAAGGAATCGCTTCTTCATCCATCACCGCAGCCAAAACAAAACTGAAATATTTCTACTTAACCAGGGGCTGCACTTTACCCCTCGCTATAATATTTCGCCCTTTCAACCAAAACCTATAATTTATGGCAGAAAATATCCGCTCTATCCGCCAAATCAGCGTTTCATTTCAAGATCAAGAAGGCAAAGATCAATAGATTGGGGTTTTGACAGAAGTCTTCACTTCGCAAGACCCCAGCCCTTCCTCCCGTAACAGCTGCCATTCGTTTTTATCTATTTCTTAATGATAATATCAACAGGTATCTATTATCCACTAATATCATTCTCCCTATATTTCGGCCGCTAGGCCATATTTCTACTATATATCAACCATATTTCAATCCCCCTAATATCCATCAATATCAAATATCAACTAATATCAATTCCCTCTATTTCGGCCGTAGGCCATATTTCTACAATATTTCCACAATATTTCAGCTGTGGGCTATATTTCAACACCCAATATCCACAAATATCCAGTATCCATCAATATCATTATTCCCTAACCCACCTCCCCAATACCTCCCTCAACTCTTCTTTTGTTCTAACAGACTGAGTAGGAACTCCAGACTTAGTTGATGTGTTTCTCAATTGCTCCTGCAATAGGGATGTTTCCGAAGTGGATGTTTCCTGAGTCTGAAGTAGCAACGGATTGCGGTCTGACAATGCCTCTACCAAACCCGGCAAGTCGTATTCGGATAATGCCCCTGCCACCGTGTATTCAATGGCGGCGGGATCATACTGGGGATTTCTAACAATTTCTTCAAACGACATCAGAGGATCTATCAAGGCCACACTGGAAATGGCCGGGTTAAAGGCCGCAGCATGCAACAAAACTGATCCCATGTTCCCCTTGGCCACGCCTTTAATGGATTTGGCTCCCTGCTTTGATTGAAGGTAATTTACCAATCGGTTAGTATCACCTGCTTGTATGCCTACGACGCTGCGTCCGATAAGGATACTTCCAAACCAAATATTATACGAATTCCCCTCAAAACTGGAGTCTCCCGTAAACCCACCTCTACCCATCTCCCCGGTATTCAACAAGTCCGGAGCCAACACCATGGTGCCGGATCTAACCAAGGATTCCATATCACCTCCTACTAGGGCATCGGTTCCTTTCCCTTCTGGATTTAAATAGATTATAGCGCTCTGCGTAGGGGTATTGGGCTTCATCAGCAAGTAGGGAATCCAGTAGTCCCCCTCCCCTTTTATCAGGTATTTCTCCACCACATAGCCATCACGCTGAAACCGACCAGTCATCATGGATTCTACATCCCCTTCAGGCACTATATACCCTGAAAGAGCGTTTGAAGCCTCTATTTGTTTAGAAGGGGTATTGTTGATAGGATTCAAATATCTTTGGTTCATATCAAATACCCGCTTTCCCTTATAGGAAGTCAAAACTTGCCCAGTCGGGGTTACCTGTAGTTCTTCTTTGGAAAGGGAGTCGACGATTTCGTCCTTCGACGAGCCCGAAAGATTCAGGTGTTTTTGGAAAAAGGCATACATCGCCTCCCGGTTTTTCGGAGTGGATGCATGGGCGGCATCGTCTTCCGAAACTTCAAAATTTTCTGTAGATCCATAGCTTTCATAGGGGCGCTGAATCTGGGCAGCTGCCTCCCTAGCCCCTTCAATATTAAAAATGTCCCGGGTCGTTATAATCATCATACCCGGCTTAGGTGCACGAACCATCATAAGATCAGGTTGGTCCAGTCCGGCAGATATTCCCCTGTAAAAATTCTGCTCTGCATCCTGGGGACCATGCGTCAACCACAATCGCTTGAATGTAGTAATATAATTCTCCGGAGCAGCTGCATAGATGCGATCATCAAAAGCCGCAATATAAGAAGATTGGGTTCCGCCACCGGATCTACCGGTAATACCGATGCGTTTGGGATCGACTTCGGGACGGGTAAGTAAATAATCAACTGCCCGTATACCGTCCCAAATCATGTATCGCGCTTGGGAACTTCCGGCGATAAACGCCTGGGCTCCCGGATAGGAATGCTGTTTTGTAGGCCCTCCGATAGTTGGTTCATTGGTTTGGGGATTGAAATATTCCAGCCTTTCCCCCTGACCTACCGGGTCAAATGCAAGTACAATAAATCCCTTCTTTACCAAATTCAGAATAACATGCTGGTAAGTAGCCGAGCGGTACCCCTCGAGGGTATGGCCACTGCAATAGATAATTGCAGGCTTTTTCCCGCTGCTTCCCTCTGGAATAAATAAGGTAGCCGTAACAAAAAAACTGGGCTGCGATTCGAAGACCACATGCTCCAAGCTGTATCCCTCTTTTTGAATTGTACGGGTAATTGTAGGATTAAGAGGTGTCTTTTCCGGAAAAGGCCCAACTACTTCCATCAACGTTTTTTCTGTCCAAGCCTGCCGTTCTTTCCAACCTTCCAAGGTGGTGATTTCCTTTATCTCTTGCTCCCTCTTGTCCAAGAGTGTAAAAGCCTGTTTGGTAAGGTGTTTATACAGTGCGTTCTGGCCGTCTGTGAAATTCACCCACTGGGGTTGAATCACATTGAGGTCCTCTTGGGCTTGAAGTACTAACGGAAAAGCAACTAAAAATATCCAGACTAATACGGAATTTTTCATGGGTTATTGGATGGGTAATGTGTTTTCTTAAAAAAAGCCTTATCCTTCAAGATGGAAGGATAAGGCTTTATAAATTACACGTAAGTTAAACTTGATCCGGCACCACGTATGGCGGTCGGCTTGGACGGCTAAGCATGGTATCTGCTTCCGAGTCATTGGCAAATTTTTCGTATTCGCCCATGAAATTGAGGCTTCTTCCCAATCGGTAAGAAATGTTGGCCATAGCTGGCAATGCAGAAGAATAAAATCCCTCTCGGATATCACAGTTTAGCGCATAGCGGTCACTCTTGCGGATGGCATCGAGGAAGTTGGCATAATGCTCAGCACCACCTGGAGCGGCAAGAACATTTGATCCGCTTGAAGCAGGTGCCTTTTCCTTGGTAGATTGGGCGAACGGTTCCTTTTCACTCTTGCGGAATGCTTTCCAGGTACTGCCATCCACTTCCATATACCCGTCTGTACCGTAAAACATATTTCCTATCTGTATCCCCAAGCTGGATTCACCGTTTGTATACCGTCCTCTTGTTTCGAATTCTAATACCTTTCCATCATTGTATTTGAAGACGGAGGTCTGGGTATTGGGTGTCTCCTGGGAACATTCTGAAGGTGTCATGCCATAGATGCCTCCGGTGGAATATACACTCACCGGATGCTCATTCTTATTCAATCCCCAACGGGCTACATCAAACTGATGCGGTCCCTGGTTGCCGGTGTCTCCGTTGCCAGTATCCCAGTGCCAGTGCCAGTTGTAATGGCCGCGCTTCTCATTATAGGCTCTATACGGAGCTGGTCCGAGCCACAGGTCATAGTGAAGACCCGCCGGAGGCATACTGTCCTTGACAATTCCGAAGGAATTTCTAGGCTTGTAACAAAGACCTCTCGCCATATAGACTTCACCTATTCCGCCTTCATGGAGGAATTTCATTGCCTCCATAACGTTGGCAATGGAGCGGTTTTGAAAACCAACCTGCATAATCACGTTGTATTTTCTGGCCGCTTCGATCATTTTCCTGCCTTCATAGATGTTATGGCTGGCAGGTTTTTCTACAAATACATTTTTGCCCGCCTGCGCAGCCCAGATGGCACCCAGTGCATGCCAGTGGTTTGGTGTGGCGAAGGAAACCGCGTCAATTTCGGGATCTTCAAACACTTTGCGCATATCATAGGCCGTTCCCGGCTTATCGCCCGTTTGATCCTGGACAAGTTTTACTTTTTCCGACCAAGTATTTTCGTCTGCGTCACACAAGGTTTTGATGACGACATTTCTACTGTCTTTTAGTTTGCAAAATTGGTTGATGTGGTTAGTTCCCTGGCCTCGGATACCGATTACGGATAGGTGCATCCGATCATTGGCACCGATAATTTTTCCATAAGATTTGGCACTCATAGACATACCGGCCACGGCTATCCCTGCTCCTCCCAACAAACTTTTCTTAATAAAATCCCTTCTTTCTGTCATTACTGCTATTTGGTTACTGTTGATAATTTTTACTTTTGATTTGTCGCCGTTCTAAGGATTAAACCCGGCTTATCATTTCTTCAAACAACTTTTTCTCTCTTGCCATGGCGGCAATTTTGTCATCCGGATTACTGTGTGCTTCCAACAAAATCCAACCATTATAATTGGCTCCCTTTAGTAATCCGAAAAGCTCCTGAAATGGATAGTCGGTCTCGCTAAAAGCGCGGCAATGGGAAGTGTCCCCCAGCCATTGTTTAACCATATTGAAATTGGCCTCCAGACCAGGTGCCTTGAGATCCGTATCATTACTGTTCCAACATATAACTACATTTTTCTCCGTCACTTGGTCAAAGATCGCTTTCATCACCGGCAATTCCTGCGTGATTCTACCGTGCACCTCTACCCGGATAAGTTGACCATGGTCCTGGGCGAATTTTCCCACTTCATTGAAAGACGCGGCAATCTGTGCCACTGTCTTTTCTTGGGAAACCCCCTCAGGAATAGTATTGGGCTTTACCTTTAACCCAGTAGCTCCGATGTCTTTGCATAGTTTGACATATTCTTTAGTACCGTCGATGTGTTTTTTTAAGACAGCTGGGTCAGGACTATGATACTCGTAATTACTTCCATATCCCACACAAGTGACAGGACTGTCCGCAAACCGCTTCTTCACTTCCCTTCGTTCCTTTTTTGAAAGGTTGCTTTCTACGCCGTGAGCATGTTCCGTACGCAGTTCAACGCCCATATAGCCGGTTTTTTCACAGTTGGCAATAAGCTCAGCAAGGTTCCAGTCCTTTCCCCACTGATAAGTCACCAAGCCCAGTTTCATTCCTGAATTCTGGGCAAACAATTGCGGCAGGGATAAGCCTCCCAGTGTGCCAACAGCAAGGCTGGTTGCCAGGGTTTTCTTTACAAAATCCCTTCGGGTTAATTGGTTGTTCATTTCTTGAGTTTTAAAATATTGTTAATTGATTACTGAAATTTGAGGTATTCGATTATTATTAACGCTTATTTCCATTTAACCCCACTGTTATTTTTGACGCCATGGGATGGAAATGGATTTTTATCGGAAAAGACGTATAGATCCCGTTGATCTTCCAGAGTAACGGCTGATTCATTGAGGGATCCGTCGGCATGCAATGCCTTACTTAGGTCCAAGCCAAGGTGTTTGGCCAGAAAGGGATAGACAGCCTGGCGCTTTTTCTCATCATATCCGTGTTGGTCTTCGGGTATATGGACGTTCTCGACCATGTTTTTTTCACCCATCAGCCCATAAATATGTTGGAGATGTGGATATTCTACTTTTGGGGTGTTTTTTGTCCAATCACCTCCTACCGAAACCAAAAGCATGGGTTTGGGCGCAGAAAGCGCTGCAATTTCCACATTGTTGGTTTGGTAGTTTTTTGCTTTGTGTATGGGCATGCCACTTTCACAGACACATCCTCCAAAGAAATGGGCAGACACCATCACAACCGGAACGGAAACTGCAATTCTATCATCTACAGCCGTTAGGAGAAAAGATTGGGTCGCTCCACCAGAAGCCCCGGTAACGGCAATTTTGTCCGGGTTAACACCCATTTCCAACAAAAAATCAACGCCGCGGATGCTGTTCCATAACTGCTGCTTCAATGCTTCCGAATGCTTGTGCTCCCAACCGATTTCTTCCATTTCTGCGTATCCTACCGCATCATACGCCCATACCATGGCACCCATCCTTGCCATGCTGGCAAACCTTTTCTGGGCATCAGCGCGGTAACGGCCAACATCTCCTTCCTGCGTCCAATGGCCATGGGGCGAAATGATACCCGGAAGGTTTTTTAGTTCCCCTTTTGGCGAATATAAACTTCCGGTTACAAAAACGCCGGGTAAACTTTCAAAGGCCACATTCTGAACCTGATACCCGTCAAACTCCCTGACTTCACCAAAAATGGGATTCAATGCATTCTTCTTAGGGAATTTTTCCAAACCGGTCCCTTTCAGCACTTGCTTGCGGATTGCGGATGCACGGGCCTCCCATTCCTTTTTGGTCGTATAGGCTTTTTTCATGGAAGCCAAAAAATCGGCACCCTCAGCCTCTGTCCAGTGGGCTCCTACACAAAGCATATCGTTATTTCCCTGGCTATTTCCAATAGTTGGGAGAAATAACCAAAGACAAACAAGCAGCGGGAAAATCGATAATGCGGGAAATTTATAAGTCATTGTTTGGGTATTTAAAGTTCTCATTTGGATATTTTCTTATCGTTATTTTAACCATTTGTCAAACCAGTCAAATGCTTCCTGCTGCATGGCATGGTCAAATTTATGTGGACCAGGATAATAAGAACATCTGTACTTATCCGAAGCACCTGCCTTTGCGAAAACCTCTTGAAGGATTTTGTCAGCCCTCTCCATCTCAGACAGGGTGTACAAGCCATCATCGCTATCATTTAGTATGAGAGTGGGCAAGGGAACCCGAAGCCCAAGAATTTCAGGGAAATCCAGTTCTTGGGGTAGAATGGGAATATATGCCATCCATGTATGGGTGAAGGATTTGTGTAGGAGAAAGTCGGTCCATGTACTCATAAATCCGACGCATACTGCGCAGGAAATCCTTGGATCCAAGCCGCCTGTCATTACGGTCCGCATCCCGCCTCCGGATAATCCCCCACATCCGATTTTTTGATCGTTCACGTCATTACGGCCACACAGGATGTCTAACGCCACCCTATCCTCGGCAAAGAACACCCCCGGCCACGTAGTGCCTCCACAAAAAAGGGACTTGGCCATTATATGCTCGTGATCGGAAGCCCATTGATTATAAGCGTTGATGTTCTCCTGATCCTCGGGATTTTCGTCCGTCAGCCCTCGACGCTGCCGTTCAGGGATATCAGCCATCAAAACCCTTCGACTGGCAAAGGTAAAAGCGTCCGCAATCAGCACCACATACCCACGTTTAGCGGCCTCGTTGGCCCATGCTTTTCCTTCATAATAATGGTCTTGGTGAGCAACCATCATTTCGTGGGGATTGTCGCTAGTTTTTGTGATTTTGCGTAGTCCGAAGTATTTGTTTCCACCGTGGCAGTGGAAGGCCAAAATACCCGGAAGTTTTCCAGTTGCCCCTACCGGTTTCATTACCAATCCTTTTGTAGGATTTCCGTAGGGGAGTTGCCAACTGATCTCTTCGATCTGCAAGCCATCGTAGACATAGGACTTGTGAACAGTCACCTCGGGTGTTCTACCCAGATCTGGAATGCCCAAGCGGTCATTGATTGTTTCCAAAGCCTCCTTCCTCCAGCTTTCAAGATCTGTAAATTCCTCCTTACGGAAGGACATCTTGGGGAGCTCATCACCCTGTAGGCTATTAGCCCAGGGGCCATAACTGCCAATTAAATTTGGTTCCACGGAATTCCGCGGTGGGGTGGCAAAAGGCTTATTTCCGGATCCAAGTACCCATTCTCCTCCTCCAGCAAGGCCCAATCCGGCTAAGGCGGATACTTTAATGAAATCTCTACGTGTGTTTTTCATGGCTGAAAACTTCCGGGTTATATTGTTTGGGTCTTATTCAAAGCTATTTCGTTACGAGTGACAATTAGATCTATGAAGGACGACTAGCTGCGTTTGCAAAATTATCGGACAACCATCCATAGTTTTCGCTTTCTATTTAGTCGCCATTTCAAGGCCTTTGGTGGTGACGTAGTATTTTGTAATCATATTCGGAACTTCCCAATCAGGCAACTTTCCTGCTGTCAGGTGTTCAATGTATTTTTCAGTTACTTCACGGAAATGGTCTTCGTGACTGGTTCTAAAAGCCTGCGGAATCTCAATTCTCCAGGAATTTTCTCCATCTACTTTTACTACACCCAGCCCCTGAAACTTGCTTCCTAACGCAGACACTTTTTGCATTAGCGTTTCCTCGAATGAAGCCAAATCAGTTCCTTTTACAGGCTCAATATACAATTCCGGTTTGTAATTTTCCTTTTTGTCCTGTCGGATCACCAAGTTGGAGGTCGTACCCCGCATAATGGAATAATGGGTATCCGCAGAACCTTCCGGAGCCACATAATTCCAGATAACGGATACCTTTGCATGCACTCCATTGATTTTGTAGTTGATTTCTCCGTTTCCATAAACTTCCAATACATCACCTTTAATATAAGGAGTAAGGTAGTCCGGAAACTCCGTCAAACCGGTAGATCGGGTAAATTCTTCCAAGCTGAGTTCTGTTGGCCAACGTGTAGCGGTTACCATCTCGATATCCGTATTGTAATCGATGATTTTTTCGGGAAAGCATTCCCACTGCACCAAATCCACCAGGTGGGTGGTTACGTCCACAATTCCTTCGCCCTGCTGAGCCACGTCGTAGAACCATCCTGGCCGCTGAAGAGGTTTGCCCGAAACTGTTTTGAAAAAGTGGTGAACGCTTTCTTTGGTCACGGCAGGATTTTCCAATGTTCCGTTTTCAAGTGTGCCGAATATTTCCGGGATCAGGGAAAATTCCTTCTGAAGAATGGTGCTTATCTCAAACCTTTCGGTCATAATATCAAAAAGCAGCACGTCGTTTTTTTCCGCAACATCAAATGCTTCCTTTAAAACCTCAAATCCATCTGTATCGATAGCCATAGGTTTGTCTGCCAGCACATGAAAACCGGCCTCTACTGCTGACAAGATATTTTTGGTTTTATTTCGGTTATTTCCTGCAGTGACCATGACATTGCCCTTTTTCTCAGACACCATTTTCTGCAAAAAATCATTTCCGGTATATACTTCCATTTCCCAATTGGTGGGGTCATCCGTCCGGGTATTATAGGATTCGATAGCGGTCAGATAGGCCTGTAGGTCAGGACCACTTGGAGCGTAGACGTGTACAGTCGGATCTACTTGGGGATAGATTGATTTCTTAACCAAATGGGCATGAAAATGCCCTGGGTCAAGCGTAACCAATTTGATTTCATTTGGAGCTCCGCTAAGTTTGGAAGAGTCGGCTGACTCTACGGATGTTTCACTGGAACAGGACATAGCCAAAAGTAAGGTGGATAAACATAAGCTTGATAAAACCGGGTTTTTAACCTTCATAAGGGGATTTTCTTTTAATTGGTTGATTATAATATGATATTGTCTGATTGTCAGCCTTCTTCCGCCTACATTGCTATAGGAAATAAACACAGCCTTCTAATTCTTGGGATTAAATATAAAGAAAGTATGCATAGAATAAAACAGATTTGTGCGCAATCGATTGCATTTTATGGAATTAATTCCTAATATTCAAAAAAATGAGCAAAAAAGAGAAAACTACCATACACGATATCGCCCAACAATTGGGTATAACAGCGTCTACGGTATCCAGGGCGTTGAATAATCACCCTAGAATCAGTGCAAAAACAAAAGAACTGGTGCTCAAAGTAGCTAAAGAAATCAACTACAAACCCAATTCTATCGCTGTGGCGCTTAGAAATGGCAAGAGTAGATTGATCGGAATTATTGTACCAACGGTAAACAGGGATTTTTTCTCCTCTGTGGTAAGGGGTATTGAAGAAACAGCGAACAAACTGGGTTATAAAGTAATTATTACGCAATCCCATGACAATTATGAGCGTGAGGTTCAGACCATCCATGCCTTGTTGGATGCACGGGTAGACGGAATCGTCGTTTCTTTAGGAAAAGGGACTCAAAAATTGGATCATTTCAAATCAGTAATCCAAAAAGGGATTCCCCTGGTTTTCTTCGACCGGGTGGCCAATAATATTCCAGTATGCCAAGTGGTCATCGATGATTATCTAGCAGCCTATCAAGTCACGGAACACCTAATCGAACAGGGGTATAACCGAATTGCCCACTTCAATAGTCCAATGAACATCAATATATTTAAGGAGCGCTTTAGAGGATATAAAGATGCATTGGAAAGTTACGGAATGTCGGTGGATCCTGCACTCGTCGTAGAAAGTAACTTGCAGCTCGAAGATGGCCGCCAAAGTGCCCGTCACCTAATAGAAAAAGGAATACCCTTTGATGCCATATTTTCTGCCAGTGATTATTCTATCGTGGGTGCCCTGCAAGAGCTCAAGAAACACGGATATAACATTCCCGGAGACGTCGGCTTGGCCGGGTTTGGCAATGAGCCATTTACAGCATTTACCGACCCTGGTCTCACCACGGTAGATCAGGTAAGTATTGCCATGGGTCAGGCTGTTGCCAAGTTGTTTTTTGATCTTCTTGACAAGGAGGGACGTATCACCGAAACCCAAAAAATTGTCCTAAGGGCCAAACCTGTATTTAGAGGCTCCTCCCAACGGTTGGGCATTAACACCGCGGCCATTTCTTCGGAAACAGCCAATTGAATTATCCATCAACTCTTATATTAATAATTCAGATGAAATCCTTAAATAGAAAATCAGCAGAAATTGGTGAAAAACACCCGGTAAAAGTCATTCAGTTCGGCACAGGCAATTTTTTGAGAGGCTTTGCGGATTGGATCTTTGATCTGATGAACGAAAAAACCGGGTTTTTAGGATCTGTTCAGCTTGTACAGGTGCACGGGAAAAAACCTGCCACATCCCTGATAGAGCAGGAAGGACTTTACACCCTACTAACCAGGGGGTTTCAAAACGGTCAAACGGTCGATGAATCCCGCCTGATCTCCTGCATAGCCGACACCCTAAATCCCTATATGGAATATGATGCTTTTCTGAAATTGGCTGAATTGCCAGAACTTGAATGGATCATTTCCAATACCACGGAAGCGGGGATTTTTGTTGATTCCACTGATACAGACTATACCCAAACTCCAAATTCATTCCCGGGAAAACTTACCGCACTATTATTTAAGCGATATGAATTTATCAAGGACAAATCATTCAAAACCATTCACGTCCTCCCTTGCGAATTGATCGAGCAAAATGGTAAGAAGTTGAAAGAAGCTGTGTTGGCGTATGCAAAACTTTGGCAGCTGCCCGCGGCTTTTAACTCTTGGTTGGAAGCTGAGGTTAAATTTTATAATACCTTGGTGGACCGCATTGTCCCGGGTTTCCCAAGTGATGAAGCGGAAGCCATTCAGGAAAAACTGGGTTACAAAGATGATCTGATGGTCGTGGCAGAACCCTTTCTTTTTTGGGCGATTGAAGGTCCGGAGTCATTGAAAAAACTATTCCCCGCATCACGTTTGGGATTGGATGTAATTGTAGTGGATGATTTACAACCATACAGAACCCGAAAAGTAAGGATTTTGAACGGCGCTCATACCACCCTTGTTCCAGTGGCCTACCTTAAAGGGCTGCGCTTTGTGGGGGATGCCATGAACGATCCCGAGGTAAGCGAATATCTCCAATCAGCTCTTTGGAACGAAATCATTCCTTCCATTGACCTTCCCAAAGAAGAGCTTGAAAAGTTTGCGGAAGCTGTCATGGACCGCTTCAGGAACCCCTTCGTAAAACATCAACTAAGTGCTATTGCGCTCAATTCCATCTCAAAGTTTCAGGTACGGGTCCTTCCCTCAATCTTGGAATATATTAAAAAGGAGGATAAATTACCGATGCTGCTTTTAAAATCCCTAGCGGCACTCTTAGTATTCTATAGAGGCCACTATAAAGGATTGGACATTCCCGTAAATGACACTCCTGGTGTTATGGCGTTTTTTAATGAGACGTGGAAAGTTGGTGATCCGTATGAGGTAGTCCCTTCTATATTAGCCAACACCAGCTTGTGGGGTCAGGACTTGAATCAATACCCTGGATTTTCCGATCGGGTAATTCAGGAAGTTATTGAGCTGTTGGATCAAGAAAAAACAGTTCAGGCCTAAAAAAAAATGCCCTCCTATTTATCCAACCAGATTGGATTGAAGGAGGGCATGTTTTCTAGTTTTTATTCTTTTCAGTTTGTTATTACCTGGCGTCGGTAACCCCTCTGTAATATCCTACCGATTCTGAAATCCCCTGTAACGGAGTTTTCATGTCTTTTTCATATTCCAAACTTACTTTACCGGGGTATTTCACTTTTCGCAACATGTCCACAAAGGCGGGAATGTCAATCACTCCCCTACCCAGTTCGCAGGTTTTACCTTCCGCGGCAGCGGCTGTAACATTTTTCAAGTGAATGTCAAAAATCCTGTCCTTATATTTCCTCAGGTCGGCAATCGGGTCGTGACCGTCGCGCATATTGTGCCCCATGTCAAAACAAAGTCCAATGCGGGCGTCCAGGTCTTTGATTAAACCTACGGTGACAGTGGCATTGGGGTACAATTTGTCTTCTGGCCCATGGTTGTGAATGGCAAAACGAATATCGTACTCTTTTACTTTTTGGTCTAAATAGTTAAGATCCTCATGGAGGGGGATACCCACAATAAGGTCTACACCGACTTTTTTTGCATATTCGAAAGCCTTGTCCATATCCGGCCGTGTCCTACAATAGATAGGTCCTACGGCATATCCTTTTACATTGGATTCTGCCAACCTACTGTGAAACGCTTTGATTTGGTCTGGTGTACTATCTAAGGGCAGGTGGAAATCCTTGATGCAAAGGTAATTCACCTCAAGTTTACTGATCATATCCAGACTTTCCTCCAGATTGAAATGAACGAAGGTATATCCCGCAAACCCCAGATCAAAAGGGTCTTTCCTTTTAGCTACCGGAGCGGCAATTGATTGCGAGGAACCCATTACGGATCCCGCCAACACGCCCATCACTCCTTTTTTCACGAAACTTCTTCGGGTATTAAATACTGCCATTGTTTTAGTTATAAGTTTATTATATTGACACCTGCGATAAGACGGACATCGCATTCACTTCGTTGCAAGATAAATGCTTCTCTGAAAAGTAAGGTGGTTTTTGATAAAAAATTATGTTTTATTTACACCAACAGAGAAGATTGGCTTTTTAAATTAACGTTATTTATTTCTATGAGACCATATATATTAGCAGAAACGAACTGGAAAGCACTCAAAGACAGCCCCGTTGATTTGGTAGTTTTGCCTTGGGGCGCCACAGAGGCCCACAATTATCATTTACCCTATGGAACGGACGTTTTCGAAGCCGACGCCATAGCCCACGCATCCGGTAAGATTGCCTGGGAGGCAGGGGCAAAAGTGATGATCCTTCCTACCATCCCCTTTGGTGTCAATACAGGGCAGTCAGACATTTATCTGGATATCAACCTTAATCCCAGTACCCAGCTTGCTATCCTTAAGGACATCGTAGCAGTACTTGACCGGCAGGGGATTTCCAAATTACTGATTTTGAACAGCCACGGGGGGAATGATTTCAAAACGATGCTAAGGGAAATTGGTCTACAATATCCGGACATGTTTTTTAGTACTTGCAATTGGTTTCAATCCATGGATAAATCCCAATATTTTGAAAAGGCTGGAGACCATGCCGACGAGATGGAAACAAGCATCATCCAATTTCTCCACCCCGACCTAGTGCTTCCATTGGAAGAAGCGGGAGATGGGGCTGAAAAAAGATCCAAGGTAACGGGAATCCGTGAAGGTTGGGCCTGGGCGGAGCGACGCTGGTCAATGGTCTCTGAGGATACAGGTATCGGAGATCCTAAGCTTTCATGTGCCGAAAAGGGTGAGAAATTCCTGAAGGACGTCAGTCAAAAGCTTGCCAAATTGATGCAGGAAATTGCCGCATTGGACATAAAGGATCGATACGAGTAATTAAATCAAAGGGATATTTTACTAAGTAAACAAATACTCTATATAGTTTTTACATCCAATAAGTGATACTTTTGGACCCGAAAGTAGAATTTAAAAAATAATGAAGGAAAATTATAAAATCGCCATCATAGGCTGTGGCAACCTGGGCTTATCCATTGTCAACGGCCTATTGGGCGGATCTGCCTATAAGGGAGAGCAATTGACCGTTACAAAAAGACATCCGGAAAGCCTCTTTTACCTGCAATCACAGGGTATAACCGTTTTGGGGGACAATGCCGAAGCTGCCAAAGACGCTGACCTTGTTATATTGGGCGTCAAGCCTTATAATGTGGAGGTGGTGTTAAACGATATCAAGCCTGTCCTCCGCACAGACAAGCAAGTGATCGTTTCGCTCGCGGCGGGCGTTACCATTGCACAAATGCAGCAGATTTTAGAACCGGGGACGGCAATCTTCCGGGTGATGCCTAACATTGCGGCAGACATAAAGGAATCCATTACCTGTATTTGTGGGAAAGACTTTTCGGAAGAAACTGAAATTTTAGTCCGGGATGTTTTCGAAAGTATCGGAGTCAATATATTGATCGAAGAACATCTTATGGAAGCTGCCACCGTGTTGGGTGCCTGCGGAATTGCCTTTGTCTTCCGCTTTATGCGGGCAATGACTCAGGGTGGAATCCAGATAGGTTTCGATGCCAAAACGGCGAACAAAATCGTAACCCAGACAGTAAAAGGAGCATCGGAATTGATTATCAAAAAGGGATTGCATCCTGAGGCAGCTATCGACAAAGTGACCACACCCAAGGGGAGCACCATTGTCGGATTGAACGAAATGGAGCATCACGGATTTAGCGCCGCAATGGTCCGTGGAATGCTGGCTTCCTACAACAATATCGCAAAATAATTTCTTCCATGAAAAAATTACTCATCTGGCTTCTCGGCATAGCGATTGTATTGGCGATCGTTTACATGTTTGGACCCAAGGATTCAATTAGAGACCTGAATGGATCCTATCCCGAAGTACCTCGAGATATCTCCGAGTTGGAGAGATATATCAAGAGCAACGAGGATACGGTCCAGGGTCTCAAGGCCAACAATGAGGCTAAAATCATTTGGGCAAATCCTTCCAACCCGCAGAAAACCCCCTATAGTTTTCTCTACGTTCACGGGTTTGGAGCCAGTCAGATGGAAGGAGATCCCGTTCACCGTGAGATTGCCGCGCATTTTGGTGCCAATCTATTCCTGACCCGTTTGCCTGAACACGGAATAAAAAGGGAGAATGCCTTTGAAAATCTAACTCCGGAAAGGCTGGTTGAAGGAGCTAGGGAAGCTTATAAAATCGCCCAGAGTTTGGGCGACTCAGTTATTGTTATCGGGACATCCATGGGCGGTGCCTTATCCCTGATCTTGGCTTCCGAACGACCTGAGATAAAAGCCTTAGTTTTATTTTCCCCCTGCATAAAGGAATATGGAAATCAATTGGACCCCTTTTTCCAACCATGGACAAAGCAGCTGATGAAGGCTGTGATGACTAACGATAAGGGAGTGCAGGAAGTGGCCCGAGAAGGCGATAAAGCAAAGTATTGGGCGGATGCGTACCATATTAATGCCTATTCCAGCCTGGCCATACTGCTAAGAAGCAAAATGAATCCGACTACGTTCCGAGCAGTGGAACAGCCGCTTTATATGGGCTATTATTACAAAGATGAAGAAAACCAAGATAAGGTGGTGTCCGTACCTGCGATGTTGGAAATGTACGATCAGGTGAATACTCCAGATCATTTAAAACGAAAAACGGCATTTCCTGAGAGCGGGGATCATGTTATCGCATCCAGTATTACTTCCAAAAGTTGGGAGGAGGTCCTGGCTGGAAGTATAGAATTTCTGGAACAAGTTGTAAACCTCACTCCTGTTGTACCTGAGTTGGCGGGAAATTAGTTTCGGGGAGACCGCAAAGTTTAAAAATTAACCCCATTAAGGGAACGGAGGATCCTGAAGTACAGGAAATTATTTTCAGTTTCTATTGTGGCTACATAGAAACATTTACGGTAATAAAATAGGAACCATTACCCTCAAAATCAGCATTTTATCCAATTCAATGTAAAAAAAAATAGAACTTAGGTAAAGCTGATTCTTTTAACGGAAATCAATTGCAAAAATCCGTATCCCGAAAGAATACAGAGGTTCTTGATGAACAAAAAGTTTCTATAAACTTTTCTCTATATCATCTTTGCCTTCTCCGTGATCTCTATGTTCTCTGAGTCCCTTAGTCTCTCCGTCTCCTCTGTGGTCCTCCCTTTCTTTAAAATAGCTTAAATAATCCCCGCCCTCAATCGGTACAAGATTTTGGACAATACCTTGGTAGATATAGGTCCAGCAAGTTAGGGTAGCATCTGCTGTTGTGACTAATACTTTTTCCCGGGTATATTCGGGAGTATCGGAGTCATTGATTCCTTCGTATTCATCCAGTTCGGCCCAAAGATTTGGACAACTGCTTAAGTCATATACTTCTCCCAGAACCGAAGAACTAGTCTCATTACACGCTACCAAAGCGGGGTATTCTCCTAAATCATATAGAGTTCCGGGTATCTGGCCTTTTCCTATAAAGCTTGCTAAGGCTCTTAGCATTTCTCCCTTAGGATGCTTTACATCAGTGAGAAGGGTGCCATAAACAAATAGGAATTCCATGGAAAAACGAAAACTAATTACTTGTGCCGGTCAATCAGCACCTGCATAACTTCGTCCAATTCATAGCCCTTGGCTTCGAGTAAGACCAAGTAATGGTAAAGCAAATCGGCAGCTTCTCCCATAAAGAGTTCCTTATTGTCGTCCTTTGCTTCGATTACGATCTCCACTGCCTCCTCCCCTACTTTTTGCGCCACCTTGTTGATGCCTTTGGCAAAAAGGGATGCTGTGTAAGAGGTGTCCGAAGGGTTGTTTTTCCTGTCTTTGATCACCTGCCGCAGGCGGTCGATAAAGTGGGTTTTGGAATGGTTGGTATCCGCAAAGCAGGTGTCATCGCCTGTATGGCAAACTGGACCCACCGGATTTACATAGATAAGCAGGGTGTCCCCGTCACAATCCAACTGCATATCGGAAATCAGCATAAAATTGCCCGAGGTTTCTCCTTTAGTCCAGAGTCGTTGTTTTGTCCGGCTAAAAAAGGTCACCTTTCCGGTGGCTTGGGAGTGTGCCAGTGCTTCCTGATTCATATAGCCGAGCATCAGAACCTGCTTGGTAGCGGCATCCTGAATAATGGCGGGAACCAGCCCGTCTACCTTGTCAAAATCTATATTCAGTTCTCTTCGTGGCATTTTTTGTTTATTTTGATTAGTAATGGCTTATTACAAGCCGATAAGGTAGTTGCCAGGGCTTATAGCCGAACCGCTACCCCTTCCCCATGCAAATACTTTTTAAGATCGGGAATGGGAATTTCCTTAAAGTGGAAAATACTAGCTGCCAAGGCAGCATCCGCTTTTCCCACCGTAAATACATCTTTGAAATGCGCCATAGTTCCCGCACCGCCGGAAGCGATAATTGGTATGGAAAGCATGGAAGACAACTCGGAAGTGATGCCGTTTGCAAAGCCCGACTTAACGCCGTCATGGTCCATGGAGGTTAGCAGGATTTCCCCCGCACCCCGGTCACATACTTCCTGTGCCCAACGCTGAGTAACGAGGGTGGTCGGTCTGCGGCCTCCGTGTGTATGCACGAGATCAACTCCGTCCACATCTTTGGTATCTATAGCCACCACAATGCATTGACTGCCAAACTCCCTTGCCATCTCATTGACGATCGAAGGATTTTTCACTGCGGAAGAGTTGATACTGATCTTATCGGCACCGGCATTTAGCAGGGCTTTTACGTCGTCTACGGTTGAGATTCCACCACCAACTGTAAAAGGAATATTAATCGTTTTGGCAATTTTGGTTACCAATTCCACTAATGTTTTGCGCTTTTCAACTGTTGCGGTGATATCCAGAAACACCAGCTCATCCGCTCCCTCCTGTGCATAAATTCTGCCCAACTCCACCGGATCCCCGGCATCCCGGAGTTCCAGAAAGTTCACTCCTTTTACGGTGCGTCCATCTTTAATGTCCAGGCAGGGAATAATTCTTTTTGTCAGCATATATTCTTGGCTATTAACAGTCTATTTAACAAAACTCGCCAAATCGGCCAAGCTCACGCGACCTTCATAAAAGGCCTTCCCCACAATGGTCCCGAATACGCCCAGATTTTCCAATGCATCTAAATCAGCCATGGAGGAAACACCCCCACTGGCGATCAGCTGAATTTCGGGAACCTCCTGCATAATTTCCCGATATAGGTCCAGAGAGGGCCCCTGCAGAAGTCCGTCTTTGGCCACATCGGTACAGATCACATAGCGGGCACCTTGCGTCCGATAAGCTTCAATAAAAGCAATTACTTCCTTTTCAGTAGTTTCCGCCCAACCCGAAATCGCAATCATCCGGTCTTTGGCATCCGCACCCAAAATAATCCTCTCGCCGCCGTGGGTTTGCAGCCAGCGGTCAAATAAAACGGGATTTTTTATGGCGATGCTTCCTCCGGTTACCTGCTTGGCACCTAGAGAAAAAGCCAACTCCAAGGATTCGTCCGATTGTATACCGCCACCAAAATCCACCCAGAGGTTGGTTTCCGTAGCGATACGCTTAAGCACCTCCCCGTTCACAATTTGCTTTTGCTTGGCGCCGTCCAGATCCACCAAGTGTAGTCGTCGTATCCCTGCATCCTCAAAGGACTTAGCAACGGAGACCGGGTCCTCCGAATAGGATTTTTTCTGTGTGTAGTCGCCCTGTGTAAGACGCACACAAGCTCCACCGATAATGTCTATGGCGGGAATAATTTCCATGGCGTTATATATTCAGAAAGTTGGTCAATATTTTTTCCCCGGCCGTGCTACTCTTTTCAGGATGGGCCTGCATAGCGTAGTAGTTGTCTCTATGCAGCAGGGCACTGAAATCCAGCATATAATGCGCTGTAGCAATGGTGTAATCGGGATGAATCTCCGCATAAAAGCTATGCACATAATAGGCATAAGCCGTTTCGTCCAAGCCTTCCAAAAGCGGTGATTTTAGGTTTTCCAGGTTGTTCCACCCTATATGGGGTACCTTGTCGTAGGGAGGAAACTTCTTTACCTGCACGGGAAAGATACCCAAGCAGGGAGTATCATTTTCTTCGGAATGATCGCAGAGAAGCTGCAGACCAAGGCAAATGCCCAAAAAGGGTTGCTTCAATTCTTGAATCAACTGATCCAGTTTCCGGGCCTTAAGGTAACTCATAGCAGTGCTTGCTTCTCCCTGTCCGGGAAAGATGACCCTATCGGCATTCTTTATAGTCTCCCAGTCGTCTGTCAGCGAGGCATTTGCCCCCAGCCTTTCCAGTGCATAAAGTACCGACTGCACATTGCCGGCGTTGTATTTGATTACGGCTACATTCATGGTTTAGTATGTCGGAAAAGCCGGATTTTGCCACGCCTTCTCCCATTCAGGCCGCTAATTTACTGTTTTTCGCCCGTTGACCGAGGAAATTGGAATTTAATTTACTTTCACGGGGGATGATTGTTTGGTTATGATTACGAATTACGAATTACGAATTACGATTCATAATACGTAATTCGTAATTCGTAATTTACAATTCGTCTCTCTCCAACTCAACCTCCAACTGCCGACTGATCTCCGGGATAGAGTCATACAGTTGCTCAAAGCTGTCTATGATAAAGTACCTGTCCTGAAACTTGTTTTTCCAATAGGGCGTGTTTAGGATCAGGCTGACATCATAGTCCAAGTGCTTGGGTTCGTCGGAGAGGCTGAATTTGGTTTCGCCTGCCGAACTGATAATTCCAGCACCGTACACCCGCAGTTCGCCATCCTCTCGGATCAGCCCAAATTCCACAGTAAACCAATAGATCCGTGACAGCAAATCAATTGCTAGCGGATTGTCCATATATCGGAGCGCAATACCTGCTAAGTCCTCCATATAACCCGTATAGGCAGCATTTGTCAACAGGGGAAGGTGGGCAAAGGCATCATGGAACATGTCCGGTTCCTGCAAATAGTCAAGCGCCTCCATCTTACGGAGCCATGTAGAGGCGGGGAAACGCCGATGGTTTAGCAAACCAAAGAAAAGATCGTCATCAATAAGACCATAGACTACCTGAACCGACCATCCGGTCATCATGCCTAGTCTACGGTCGACATCGGCAAAATCCGGTATTTGGTCAGCGGTAAACCCAATGGCCTCCAATCCTTCCAAATACACCTTCGATGCAGCCTTAGGTAGGTACTTATATTGGCGTTCAAAAAGCAGCTTCCACACCTGAAGGTCTTCTTCTGTATACTGGTCTGGGTGTTGGGTAAGCTGCGGCAGGCGGGGATCGGTAAGCAGGGTATCGGGGGTTGGTTTGATCATGGTAGGCTTGGGGTATGGTTTGGTTTTTGCGCCGCTGGAATTGCAGAGGCTTAGGTATTTGAACGTAGGAGACGGGGAAGTGTTATTTGGATGGGGAAAATAACGTGGACTAAAGTTGGGAGTATCTATGTCATCTACAGAGCCTCATACTCGAAGTTCAGAAGTGGTCTTATGCGGTGTAAGGAGGATAAACCTGATGCATATTGAGCAATTTAATGGGAGATTCAAGCTGGTTTTTTGGGGTTGTGGTGGAATATTGTAGATTAGCTTTGTAAGGGTTAATGTCCGAAATATTTTTTCAAGCTCTATTCCAAGCCATTGCAAATGACAAGCGAAAATACCATCGAACGTGAGTTTGGGGCATTGGAAAAAATCAACGACAACTATCCCAAATATTTGCTTACGACGGATTTTTTCATACAAGACAGAAACGGATTGAGGCATTTAAACCTTTTTCACTGGCTACTTGATACGGACTAATGTTTTGTAGGACAGGTCTTTAAAGTTTATAAATGCGCACTGAGAGTAAACATACATTATAAAATTCCATTAATCTTCTAACTTTAATTCAAACACATATTCATACCTTATTACTCTTTTTTCTTTTTCATTTTTCTTCCAGGCTTCTTTGAGGTGACTCATCTCATTAATTTCATTTGTGCCAATAGTCTTAAAAAAGGTTGCTATTTTTTCCAAAACTTCCAATTCATTAACTGAAAATAAGTCGGAACTAAATGGCCTACTTTTGATTGCCATGAAGTTTTCCCCTGTATACCCTTGCGGAAACTCGGTAGTGTAGATATCTATTATATCATTGTTGGCTAAATATTCAAAAATACTTGAAAATTAAAGGGAACAGGCCCCATATCAATAGCCTTGTATCTAACGCCACTAATGGAAAAACAGCTTCGTTTGAACATTAAAAAATCGGCATAGAATAACAATTTGTTCATTTTGGCTTTGAATGGCGCCATTTGTTCAGAGAAATACACTACCATTTCGGCTAATTTTTCCAAATTGGGATTTCTGTATCCTGAATAAATATCTGCTAAGGGGTCACCCAATAAATAATCTTTAAGGTTCAAAAGAAAAATATTCCTCTTTCTTTCTTCGACTAGAAATTGTGCTTTTTATATAAATTTTGGTTTCACCTCATTATCCAACGTGCCGCATAATTCAACCATATCCAAAAAATAAGATGGGTCGTCAACCATTTGAATTAATTTGGCATTGGCAATACTTGGCATTTCACCCGCTTCGTAATTCCTATAACTGTTTACTCCAAATCCCAGTATCTCCGACATCCTTTTTGCCGATAATCCATATTTTTTGCGAATTCTACGAATTTCATCCGGAAATGGGATATTGAATTTATCCCTGTATTGATTGAACACCTGATTCATATTCACCTCGTCTAATTCCGTAGTGGTAAACTGTTCTCCGGTATCCTCACCCAGCCCTTAACAGACCAACTATTAGTAAGCGAATAATACTGGCTGTGCAAGCCGGCGACAAAGGAAATGTCATCATTCACCTTGTGCTTCCACTGAATATACGGTTGTGACAGAACAGCTGCATCACCTTGGGATGTCCAACGATAAGACCAAGGGGTAGCTTCAAACTGTAACGTTCCACCACCCCTGTAATGTTATTGTAAAAAGTAATGTTGTCCGGTTTTAGAAAGTAAAGTATAATCTGGAAAAGTTGAATGACCGATCACCTTAATTGTGTCCTGTAAGCCAAATTTAAAACATAATTCTTTCATTTATCAAATACATAGAATAATTTGTATATGAAATGAATAATGTTTAGAATGGGAATTCCGCTGTATTTCCGAAACATTTTTGAATACAAACGAATTACTAATTATTAAAATTTTTACCTTGTTTACCGCCACGTAAAGTTGACAACTATTGAAGAAACAAATGTCAAAACTTATTTTAAAAACAGACCCAAAAGTCAACGAAATATTTTCAAACTATCCTGACTCAGTTCGGGATAAGATGCTATACCTAAAAGAGTTGGTAATTCAGACAGCTGAAGAAACGGCTGGCATTGAAGAATTAGAAATTACCTTGAAATGGGGCGAACCCAGTTTTGTGACAAAACATGGAAGCACCCTGCGCATGGATTGGAAAGAACGGGCCTCCGACCAATATGCCATGTATTTCCAATGTACCAGTCGCCTGGTGGAAACCTTTAGGATCGTATTTGGCCCTATGTTTCAGTATGAGGGAAACCGGGCCATCATTTTTCAGCTAAATCAAAAAATCCCCGTGTCAGAGTTAAAGGAATGTATAAAAGCAACCTTGACCTACCACCATGTGAAACATCTGATAACACTCGGGATTTAACAGTTATTCAAGTAATTTAGTGAAATATATGGATTTACTATACGGGGAATAAATCACTAAGCACGTCGAAACTATGAAACTCTAATACAATGAAATTAAGCGAAAAGGAAATTGAAGAAATCGCTGATAATCTGGAGTGTGGAATGAAGTGCTATTACAACTTAAAAACAGGTGCGATCCGAACGATTATTAATTTTGACAGCTTTGGCGGGGGTGACGAGGAACCTTGGGAGGAGGATATCAAAGAGATAGAGGATAATTGGAGGGATTATTTTGAGTTTGAAGGTTTCGAATCGCGGGAGTCTTTCCGGATAATGGCTGGTTTTGCGGAGGAGGTTGATGACAAAAAATTGCGTCAAAAGCTATTCGATGCATTAGACCGTCGAAAACCATTTCAAAACTTCAAATGGGAGATCGACAACTCTGGGGAGTATCGGCAGAAGTGGTTTGATTACAAAAGAATGCGGTTTATACAGCATGTGAAAGAGCAGATAGATTTAAAAAACCAAGGTCTCAGTGAAAAATGAAGGGATATGATCGACGACGTTTAATTTATATTAGAAACGGTTAGCCACGAAGGACACGGAAATACTTGAAAGAAACAGCGTTTTTTTTTATTTCTTTACCTACCGTTAATCTACTAAGCATCCGTTGCAGTTAAAGATAAAAAACTACAAAGGACGAAGTCAATAATTTTTTAAGATTTCTATGTGAACTATGCAACTATGTGGTTAAAAAACAGCTCCATTAAGAATTCGTGTATAAAATTTTACCACATAGGACTCATAGCGCACATAGTTTTTACTTGATCTATAAATTTCTTTGTGGCCTATGGGATCCATTTTTTAAGGGAATTACATCTGTACCTGATCCTTTCAAAAGTAATATGATTATATCAAATATGAAGCTTCCAGCATATTGAAATCATGCAATCTGTTTTTTGGATTTATAGAACAGTTCCATCTTCTACTCCGGTACAGCCATATAATAGAAAAAGCCATCTTCCGCACCGACTACCAAAAAGGACTTATCCTCCCATTTCGCAATGGTGGGCGTGGTGGAGTGTGCGGCAAGAAGCTGTTCGCTGACCGAGCCGATGTCTTGGTATCTCCAATGGCCGCTGCTATCCTTACCCAGCCCTTTAAGAACATTAACGTTGGTGGCACTGTTGACCAACAAGTCAAGGATGCCATCTTGGTCCCAGTCATAGAAGGTAAAGGTACGCCGTCCACTCCCACCTGCTTCCCGGACATTCATCCGAAGTAAACCGGAAATTTCATTTTGGGGCCTTCCACTTCCATCATATGCGGAGACACCCTCACCCCAGAACACCCGCTTTGGCGGACTGAGTGTAAGATTACCTACCTGGTCCTTTTTGCGTTCGAAGAGAGCTAGGTATCCTTCTTGATCCAGCATAACCAAGTCCAACAGGCCATCTCCGTTCCAGTCAATTAGTTGTGGCGTAGTTCGCCACTGTGTCACGAGTTCTTTACCTTTAGGCTCCCACCAAGTCCAAGTAGGTTTAGGTGTCTTGCCTGAATAGTCCACCGCAATTGGCTGCGCAGGTGCCAGCCTTGGAGCCGTCTTTGTCCCTATATTTTTGTAAAAAAGTACCTTGCCCCAGATTCCGTTGGTGACCACATCCAGCAGCCCATCTCCGTCCCAGTCGCCAACGCTGGGATTGGTATACCCCCACTTTGCCTCCGCAGGACCTTGGATGGAGCCGTTTTTTCCAGCCTGCTCTCTTAGGAGTTCTGTCCCTGCAGCTAGGTTAACAGGGTTTGCCCAGCGGGGAGGGTTACCTCCGAGGTTTTTTATAAATCCTATATGTCCGGATGTGTTGCCCACAATCATGTCCTCCAAGCCATCTCCATCCCAGTCCACACTGACGGGAGCTGCCAAGGCACCAAACTTAACCCGATCGGCCAGCTGCCGGAAATACCGGGGTGGCATAAACTGCGGGACCCCGTCCACCAACTTTCCGGTAGCTTCAAGAAGTGCCACTCGCCCATCCTCATCACCAACGACCAAGTCTATATGTCCATTTCCGTTGAAATCCACCGCTACCGGCGTAATCATGCACAGGTCCATCACAAGAGGCTTCCCCCCTATTTCCAACTTTTTTCCCGAAGCATATTCGGGTTTTTCGCGGCTACCCACATTTTCGAAATAGGTAAACCCGTCTAAAAACTCCCCGCAAAGTAGATCCAGATCTCCATCACCGTCAAAGTCGGCAAAGCTGGGCGATGGCATGCCAAATACATCGATAGGTTCACCCAATGTAGTCTGCAGCTGAAACGGGCTCCCGTAGGCGGGTTCTTCGTTCGTACCGGAATTTACCATCACATACACATATCCGTGTAAGGGACCGTTGGTCCAGCTTCCCTGCTTGTCCCAAGCATCATCCCAACCGTAATCGCCCCAAAAGCCAATACCAACAACAATATCCAACACTCCGTTTCCGGTATAATCCACCAGCTTCCATTGATTGGCCCGAACCCTACCCTCACCTACATGTATACTGTCCGGGTTTCCCAAAACCACCGAATTTGTCAGGCCACTTTTCCTGAAGTCCGGGTAAAACTTCCCACTGGTAGTAACCAACGGAGCTCCGTCCACATAGGACACCTGCGGATTGGGACCAGCCGGACCAATTCGCTCACTCGTAGAAAAAACCGGCATCCCGGTGGCCGGATCATATGTTCCGGTATTTAAGAACACATAGACGCCGTTGGAAGGCCGATCCGTACAGGCTACTACCAAATCCATCAGTCCGTCTTCATTCCAATCCATGGGAAGGGGCCAAGCCCATAGCCCCACCCCCAAGTCGGTGAGCAGAGCCGGGTTGTTGTATTCCAACTGATTAAAGTTATCCAAAGAGTCAATAAATTCAGATAAATCACCCACTTCTTTTGAACCCTCCTGTTTTAAAACTGGATCGGCTAAAATGAAAGGAATTTGATTCATCCTGATCGGAATAAAAGAAACAAGTACAAAAACATAAAATAAGATAAACGTTTTCATGGGCGTGCGAAAGGTTTTGCTGCCTAATTCAAGAGACAACTTCTTAACATTTACTTGGCATGTTAATATTAATACGGATATATCTTCAAAGATACTAAGGGGACGGAGATAATATTTTTCATTAATCTTCAACCGTCTTTGTATTTTTCCCTATCAATTCCTTATTTTTAGATCTTACATTCAATTTACCACTGTATAAATTGCAAATTTTGCATTTAAGTCTTCAAAACCCTAACTTCCACTAAAGTAATCATGAAAGACAAAACCCCTTTGCATCTCCTCAAACAGGTCCTTGCTTATACGGCGTTGGGATTGGTTGGGATCTCAGTCGGACTGAGTTCCTGTGCCTCCGAACCAGACCCCATGGAAATCGCCAACCGAATTCACAGCTCGGTCCTAAAAATAGATACACATGCTGATACGCCTCTTCAAATGTCCCGCCTAGGATTTGACCTTCGGGAAGAACACGACCCGTGGAAGACTGGCAGTCAGGTAGACATTCCCCGCATGGAGCGGGGAGAACTCAATGGAATTTTTATGGTTGCTTATCTGGGGCAGGGACCCCGAGATTCGGCTTCACACGTAGCTGCTGATGAAAAGGTTACCGAATATTTCACACTGATCCATCAATCGGTAGCCGACAATTCGGACAAACTTGCCCTCGCGCTGGAACCTAAGGATTTGGAAACGATTGCCGAAGAAAACAAAATTGCTATCTATATCGGACTTGAAAATGGGTATCCCCTGGGAACCGACATCACGAAGGTGAAAAAGTTCTACGACCTCGGTGCCCGTTACATCACCCTTAGTCATGGTGGAAACAACGAAATCTGCGATTCCTCCACCGATCCTAACGGCCCGGAACATGGCGGTCTCAGCGAATTTGGAAAAGAGGTCGTTCAGGAAATGAACCGCCTTGGAATGATGATAGACGTATCGCACATTTCGGACGATGCCTTCTATGATGTTTTGGAAGTGACCAATGCCCCAATAGTAGCCACACATTCTTCCGCCAGGGCACTCTGTGAGCATCCAAGAAATCTAACCGATGACATGATTGTCAAATTGGCAAAAAATGGTGGCGTGGTACAGGTAAATGCTCTAAGTAGCTATGTGAAAACCCCTACCCCAAACCCGGAACGGGAAGCCGAAATGGATTCGTTGCGGGCGAAATATGGGCCTATGCAAGAAATGACTTCCGAAAAAAGGGATGAATATCGGTCAGAGATGATGGTAATTCGCGAAAAGTATAAAAATGACTTGGCAACAGTAGCGGACTACGTTGATCATATTGACCATATCGTGGACCTTGTCGGCGTCGAATATGTAGGCATAGGAATGGATCTCGATGGTGGCGGAGGATTGGCGGATTGCTACGACATCAGTGAGATAAAAAATATTACCGTAGAACTGGTTAAAAGAGGCTATACCGAAGAAGATATCGTTAAGATTTGGAGCGGAAACTTTATGCGGGTATTTAGCGAGGTGATTGACAAAGGAACCTCGGACATGCGGTTGAATTAAACCACCTTTCCTATATAATGACCAAAACCCCGGTACAGCATGGTCCCGGGGTTTTGTCTTTTTACCTTAATATAGAATTATCCGAAAGTTGGGTTATATTTAAAACTTACGCCGTAGATGATGGTTCCAGTTCTATGAGTTTGTTCACAATAAACATGCGGAAATATCGGGAAATTATGGAAAAAAAAGCATTGATTCTCCTCTTCTCGGCTTTTTTTGGATTTGTCTGGAAAGCTGAATGCCAATACTTAAAACCTAGTTTTGACAAGTACGAATATATGGAAGCACTGAAAATTTCAGCGCGATCCACTGGGGATTCTTCCTATTTTAATACCATTGAGAAACCGCAGAACTTTGAAATGGTGTATCAGTCCGGAGTGCTGGGATTGGACAATCAATGGGATCTTTGGAAGCACTCGGAAAAGCCGGTGGCGGCCATAAGTATCCGGGGTACCACGCCGAATGCGGTCAGTTGGCTGGAAAATTTCTATGCAGCCATGGTGCCCGCCAAAGGATCTTTGACGTTAGCAGATGACTTTGAATTTAAGTACGCACTCTCAGAAAATCCCCAAGCTGCAGTACATATTGGTTGGTTGATAGGCTCTGGGTTTATAGTACGGGATTTACTTCCAAAAATAGACTCAGCCTATCAGCAGGGAACAAAGGAATTTTTAATCATTGGGCACAGTCAAGGCGGGGGAATCGCCTATCTGCTGACCGCCCACCTAAGAGCACTTCAGAAGTCTGGGAATCTTCCTGCAGATTTGAAGATCAAGACCTATTGCAGTGCGGCCCCCAAGCCTGGGAATCTTTATTTTGCCTATACCTACGAGGACCTGGCTTACGATGGCTGGGCGTATAATGTGGTTAACGCCAAAGACTGGGTTCCGGAGGTTCCCATGTCCATTCAGACTACCGCAGACTTTAATACCATTAATCCGTTTTTGAATGCGGAGGCCATGATCCGAAAGGAGAAATTTCCAAAACGGCTAATTATGAAAAGCGTCTACAACCAACTTGACAAACCGACTAAAAAGGCCCGTCGCAATTATCAAAAATACTTGGGCAAAATGACGTCCAAATCGGTGGTAAAAAATATACCGGGATACGTTGCCCCGCCGTTTTACGACAGCAATCACTATGTGAGAACTGGAGATATCATCGTATTATCCCCGGATGATGCATACATGGAGGAATTCCCTGATAATCCTAAAGTACTATTTCCACATCATTTTCATGCCCCTTACTTAATGTTGACGTCTCAACTACCTGAATGAGAAAATAACAGGGATACCGTGAACTTTTGATCAAAAATTGAAATGAGATTAGATTTCCCGCAGCTTTACTTCTAGCTGATCCAATCGATTCTCTAGCTGAAGTACCCTTTCTTCCAAAGGGCTTATCTGTTGGATTGGAGAATAAATCCCCATAACCTCCAACATCAAGCTTGGCTGATGTAATATCCTATCTAAATTATCCAAGCTAATTTCATTGGCATTTACCGCCGTGACTTTGCCCAAATACTTCTTCCCTTCGGATTGAATCAGCATAAGCTTTCCCACTACAGCTTTTGCCGGGGCCGCTAAAATGGTCTCGGCTTTCTTTATATAAGTGCTAGGTTCTATGTCCCTGCATGAAATTCCCACAGTGCCTTTTGGTAAAAAATCAAATACCGTCTGCCTATTTTCCGGTAGCTTTTGAACTTCTCCTTTACCCTTGGCAATCTCCGGCAGGGCAAACCCACTTAACTGATTTACAGTGACGCTACTCTTGAGCAAAAGATCAATCGATAGTTGAAATACCTCCGCGGTTTTTATAATGGTCTCAATTTTAGGTTCAGCCCTGCCCTCCTCGTAAGAAGAAACAACACCCCTATTTACTTCAATCATTTCGGCCAACTGCGCTTGAGTCAAGCCGCGCACATTTCTGATCTTCTTTATATTTTTCCCGAATTTTGACATAACCGTTACTATTTGAAACAAAATTAGGCTTTGCAAATAAAATTAGCAAAATAAATGCTAATTTTATTTGCATTTTATTTCTTCTTTTTTTATACTTGTGAAGTGATTAATCGCAGTATCCTAACTTTTAACAACTTTAAATTATCCCGCATATGGATCATTATTTTAAGAAAGTCAGAGATTTTGTCATGGAACTGGGCTATGGGTTATTATATGAAAACACCTCAGACAATTTATTGGTCATCGACAATGAGGAAATGGGCGTAAAAAACATGGTCATTGGAGTGGCAACACCCATTGTCATTATAGAACAGTACCTCTTCGATGTCACCGATGATCCCGATATTTTCAGACACCTGTTGATAAAAAACAGAGACATTGTACATGGTGCCTTCGTTCTGGACGAGAAAGGAGAAAAGGTCATTTTCCGAAACACATTACAGGTAGAGACACTGGACTTGAAGGAGTTGGAAGGAACGATCAATTCCCTGGGTCTCTTGCTATCCGAATATTCCAATGAAATATTATCCTTTTCAAAATAATTAAAACACAAAAGATATGAACGTGCTGAAAAGATTATTCAAAATAGGTCAGGCTGAAACCCATTCGGCCATCGACAAACTGGAAGACCCCATCAATATGATCGAACAGGGACTCCGGGATATGAGGGACAATCAGGACAAAGCCCTCAGGGCTCTGGCTGAAGTAAAAGCAATGCATATCCGTAGGTCAAAGGATCTTAAAGAAAATGAAATACTTGAAGAGGACCTTCAAAACAAATCGGTTTTGCTTCTTAAAAAATCCCAACAAGGAGAACTTGAGACCCAAGAAGCTGAAAACCTTGTCAAAGGAAATCTCAAACGCAAAGCCCAAGTGGCCCAGGAAATTCTTCTAATCAGGGACGAAGTGTCAAATTTGGAGAAGCAGGTAGGCACTCTGGAACAAAATCTCAGTAGAATTAAAGCGGGCATACAGCAGTGGGAGAACGAACTTCGGACTCTGAAGGCGCGAATCAAAGTAAGCAGTGCCACAGAAAAAATCAACAAACAGATGACCAATATGGACAGCACTGGGGTGGTGGCAATGCTGGAACGTATGAAAGAAAAAGTGGTTCAAGATGAAGCATTGGCGGAAGCATACGGTGAAATGGCCAATGCCAACCAATCCCACGATGAGAAACTCAAGAAAACGCTAGAGGACTTGACCGTAGAAGATGAACTGGCCCAACTAAAAAAGCAGATGGGTATGGAATAGGCTAATTTATCGTAATCCCACACCTGAACAAACCTGGTATCGGTGTAACTCTCCCATCTCTTACCCTTTCAAATTGGTATTTCCATGGAAAAATTAATAGACATCTCTTTTGCGCCTGCAAACTTTATCCTTACGCTATTAATGTTAGTGGTGGTATTATATTGGATTGTCATCATCTTTACCGGGCTTGACCTGGATCTGGATGCAGACGCAGACGTCAATAGTGCCGATGTGGGAAATGTGGAAGGTCAGGGCTTTTGGTCAGCGGTTTGGGAGTTTTTCTACATTGGGGAGTTGCCTGTGATGTTCATCATCACCCTAGTCGTATTTAGTATGTGGCTTATCAATGTGAACGTTACTGCCCTACTTGGCATTTCAGACAATATTCTGGGGTTCTTGGTATATCTTCCGGGATTTGTCGTCAGCATGCTCATCACCAAAGTAGTCGCCAAGCCCTTTGTGAAGCTGTATGCGGTTTTTAATCACAAGGGAGAACTACCTATTGACTTTATTGGAAAAGTGGGCCGGGTAGTCATTCCCATGAGTAAGGATAAAATGGGTCAGATCGATATACTCTTCGGGGACGATGTACTAAAAGTATATGCCAAATCGATCGACGACGATGCGATTGCATACGGAGACACGGTGATCATACTTGAGGAATCGCCGGATAAGAAATTTTATTTTGCACAAAAGTATCAACCATAAACCAAGGAAAAAATGACGGAATCTTTTTACACAGTGGCCATATTCGGAATGATTGTGCTGCTAGGGCTGCTCATGTGGCTCATCTCCATGTACAAAAAAGTGAGCCAAGGCCGGGTTCTGGTGCGGACCGGGCAAGGCGGAGTAAAGATCTTTTTTAATGCGGGACTTGTAGTCCCTATTCTTCACAAACAGGAAATCATGGATATTTCAGTTAAGAAGCTGGATATTTCCAGAATGGCCAAAGACGGTCTGATCTGCAAGGACAATATGCGGGCGGACATCAAGGTAGCCTTCTTTGTACGGGTAAACAAATCCGTACAGGATATCATCAATGTAGCCCAAACCATAGGTTGTGCCCGTGCATCAGACCATGAAACCTTGGAAAGCTTGTTTGAGGCCAAATTCTCTGAAGCACTCAAAACCGTTGGGAAAAAATTTGAATTTATCGAACTCTATGAAGCCCGAAGGGAATTCAGGAATGAAATCATTGACATTATCGGAACTGACTTAAATGGGTACGTGCTGGATGATTGTGCCATTGATTACCTGGAGCAAACCAAGGTAGAAAACTTGGATTCAAATAATATTCTGGATGCAGAAGGCATCAAAAAAATCACTGAACTTACCGCAGCCCAAAACATCAAGGCCAATCTAATCCGCAGGGATGAAGAAAAGATTATAAAGAAACAGGATGTCGAAGCCCGGGAAGCCATTCTGGAACTGGAGAAGCAACTCAAAGAGAAAGAAGAGTCTCAACGTCGTGAGATAGAAACCATAAAAGCACGAGAGCAGGCTGAAATAGACAAGGTTTCTTCTTTGGAGCGACTGAAATCAGAGGAAGTTAGGATACGCACGGAAGAGCAGCTACAGATACAGGAGGAGAATAAGCAGCGGCAGGTTATTATCGCACTCAAGAATAAAGAGCGCGCAGAAGCGGTGGAAACCGAGCGGGTACAGAAGGATAGGGACATCGAGGCCACTGAAAGAGAGCGGGTAGTAGAACTTGCACAAATTGAAAAAGAGAAAGCGGTAGAATTGGAGAAGAAAAACATCCAGGATGCCATTAGGGAACGGGTAGCCATGGAAAAAACCGTGGTCGAGGAAAAAGAAAAGATAAAAGATGTAGAAGCCTTAAAAGAGGCGGGAAGACAAAAAGAAGTGGCTTTGATAATCGCTTCCAAAGCTGCGGAGGTGAACCTGATCGAAGAGGTCAAATCCGCAGAAGCCAAGGAGAAATCTGCCAAATTTGAAGCTCAAAAAATCATCATTGAAGCTGGAGCACGAAAAGATGCGGCTGATAAAGATGCCGAAGCTCGGAAAATCATAGCTGAAGCTATAGCCAAGGAAGAGGCTGCCATAGGGCTTTCGGAGGCGCAAGTGATGCATGCGAAAGCAGATGCCCTCGAAAGACAAGGCACAGTTGATGCTGTTGTGATTGAACGAATAGCAGAGGCCAAACGAAAGGAAGGCTTGGCAGAGGCAGAGGTCATTCAAGAAAAAGCCGTTGCGGAGGCCAAGGGAATTCAGGAAAAGGCAACTGCCATGAAGCAGCTAAATGATGCGGGCAAAGAACACGAGGAATTCCGTCTTCATTTGCAAAAGGAAAAAGAAGTGGAATTAGCCCAAATTGGAATACAAAAAGACATCGCCGACGCTCAGGCCAAGGTATTGGCAGAAGCCTTCAAATCAGCGAAAATCGATATTGTGGGTGGTGATAATACCTTCTTTGAAAATGTGATTCGTCAGGTTTCAAATGGAAAGGGAATCGATAAATTGGTAGAGAATTCCAATACTATTAGCCAGTTTAAAGGAGCACTGCTCAGTAATGGCAATGGAGAATCTGGAGAAAATAGCGACCTTATTGCAAAGGTCAAACGAGTTGCAGATAAGTATGGCATCACCACCTCTGATGTCAAAAATCTATCCATTGCCGCATTGATTGGTCAGCTCCAAATAACCGCTTCGGAGGAGGACCGAGGTTTTTTGGCAGGGTTGATGGATATGGCCAAATCCATGGGAATAGAAAACAGGAAATTGTCCTAAAATTTTAAATAGGAATTTTCCGGGGGAGGGAATTTAATCCTCTCCCACTTTAAAGAGTTTTTTTCATTTTCACGTTTAATCTGCTATGGATAATACGATCGAAAGGGGTACTTATGAAATCATTCAACAACGGCTTCAGCACCAACGCCAAGAACTTCTCACGAGGATTCAAACCCTGAACAAGGAACGTCAGCAGATTTTCGGGGCTGTGGATTTTAAGCTGCTTTCCAATGTACGGATCAGTACCGACCATAACTGCGTAGCCAGGGACATTGTGTCGGTTGGAAACATTTGCCTTTTAGGATACAATGTAAGGCTGGGGCTCAAGTCCACCTTGGAAATTCCCGATGTCTTCAGTGTGTATCATTTCCAAGACCACGAGTTTCACCATGCTCCTATCGATATCCTATCAGATTCTGAGTTTGCCAACGAACTTCAAAACCTGTATAAATTCTACAGGAACACGCAATTTTCCAGATTTACCATCCATCTGAATTACCTGTACTTTGTTTTTCAGCTTTCAGACAGCCCGTCTGATATCAAAGCATTTAAGTGGCTTATTGACGGTGAAAAACTAATCTATGTTGATTCCAGAAGTGCTGCCGACGTACGATTTCCCCCTCAACATGAATTTACTTGGACTAAAGCCACACGGGATATGCAGCGAGTCGGCAAGAATCCACACGTTTCCATTGCGGACAAAGTCTTCGTAGAGACATTGGGAGGTGACCTCACCATCAAAGTGGAAGATAACACAGATAACGGTCAGGGGATCTACCAAGAAGAAGTGGACCAAAGGGATCAATCGCTGGATGATGCGGAAATCCACTTTTGTGATTTGGGAAATTTAGTTCTTCTGAAGATCCGTCCCTATTTGGAAAGCGACCGTTTTTTTATATTCAACCACCGCATCAAAAATGTGATCCGCGTAGATACCCTTAAGGATGCGGGAATTCTGCTACCCGATGATCAGGGAATTATCCTTTCGAATGGCTATTACCTGCAGACAGGTGAATACAAACTATTTGACAGGAAAATTGAAGGCGTAAAATTCCTTCGGAAAATCCAATCTCCCAATGGGGAGGATTTTTTGTTTGTTTTTTATGAAGAAAAGAATCATGATTTCGTCATACTTTCTTATAACGTTATTGAGCAGACTGTAAAGACTCCGATTTTCTGCAATGGATACACGTTATTTGGAAATGGGGAGCTGTGCTATTTCAATACGGAAATCGCACCGAGTAAACACCATCTTATCCAAATCTGGCAAACGCCTTATTCCAAGGAATTAATCCCCAATGAGGCATTCAAAAACCATGAACTGTATAAAATAGGTAATAGGCCCATTGTAAGGGCCATGGCTGAAATACAGGAATTGATTGTTTTGCTTACCAAAGAGGACAGTTACGATGGGTTGTATGAGGATATCCAACGAAAGAGCCAAAGCATTACGGACGGCTACTTCTGGCTCAATAACCAGCGGGCTGGCAGTCTCCATGAGCCCTTGCAGCAGGTAAAAGAAATTGCCCTGTCGGCAATAGATGAGTTTGAAAAGGTAGTTCAAATTCGAAAAAACACAACGGAAAACCTTGAAAAGGCTACCACTGATGTGAATAAAATTTTGTTTGATACCCGTAGAGCTAGTTATGACACATTAGAGGAATATGTTTCTTTGCTTTCCAAGTTACGCAAGCTCCGTGGGGAGATTATTGGGCTGAAAAGCCTCCGGTACATTGACATGGAGGCCGTGGCCAAACTGGAAGAAAGTATAGCTAGCCGAGCAGACGATTTGGCGGATGCTTGTGTGCAGTTTTTATTGCAGGAAAATGCACTTTCCTACTATCAGGAGCGTATGGACTATCTGGGAACCGAAGTCCAAAAACTTACTAAAGTAATTGATGTAAAAAATCTTGAAAAGGACTTTGACGAACTTTCCCGTCAGTTGGAGCTGTTGATAGAAATTGTTAACAACCTAAAAGTAGAAGATACCTCCCACAGCACTCAGATCATAGAAAACATATCGGTCATTTTTGCGCAACTCAACCAAAAGCGGGTAGCACTTAACAATAAACGGCGGCAACTGGGGGAACGGGAGGCTCGGGCCGATTTTTCCGCCCAGTTGACACTCTTTGAGCAGGCTATAGTCAACTACCTGGACCTGGCCAATGATCCCGTCAAATGTGACGAGTACCTGACAAAACTCTCCATACAGTTGGAAGAACTCGAAAGCCGTTTTGTCGATTTCGATGAGTTCATCGATAAGATCACGGAAAAAAGAGAAGCAGTATATGCGGCTTTTGAATCCAAAAAAGTTTCCCTAACAGAAGCACGAAACAGGAGGACGAATTCACTTTTTGCGGCTGGTCAGCGAATTCTAAAGGGTATTCAATCCAAGGCGGCGACCTTCGAGTCTGAAATTGAAATCAACGGATACTTTGCCTCAGATCTGATGATTGACAAAGTTCGTGACTCCGCCAAGAACCTACAGCAGTTGGATGACGCCGGAAAATCAGAAGACTTGCTCAATCAGCTTCAAGTGCTGCAGCAGGAGGCAATCCGTGCACTTAAAGATAAAAAAGAACTCTACGAAGATGGAAATAACATTATTCGGATGGGGGATGTTCGTTTCGCCGTAAATAACCAAAAACTGGACCTTACCCTTCTAATCAGGGACAGGCAATATTATTACCATCTTACTGGCACTTCATACTATGAAGCCATGGATGCGGCAGCCATCGATGATCTTCGGGAAGTTTGGGAGCAGGAACTCCCATCCGAAAACAAAGATGTTCAACGGGCCGAATATCTTGCATGGAAGGTATTTCAAGAGCTGAATCCCAATGATCTTCCCACCGAAGATGATCTCGTAGAGAAAATAAGTGAATACATGACCAACCACTATGGCGAGGGGTATGTTAAAGGTGTTCACGATCAGGATGCCCTACTGCTTTTACAAACCCTGATTGAAAAAACCAAAGATTTAGGCCTGTTACAATTTCCCGCAAAGACCCGTATCTTGGCTAAATTATTCTGGCATTATGTTGATGTTGACAAAAAAGCATATTTCAAAAAGCAATTTGTCTTTGTCAATTTGATGCGGCAGGTATTCGAGCATACCCAAGAATACACACATCTTATCCAAAGTTTAAGTGAGGCTATAAAGGAATTTTCCGTCCAAAATAAATTAATGGAAGGAATAGATTCCTTGGAAGCCGCAAAGTATTTAGCGGTAGAACAAGCCACGGATGGATTTATCTTGGAAAGGTCAGCAAAGGAACTTCTGGAGGATTTTCGAAAAAACTTAAGGGAGAAAAATTCAGAATCCACTTTTTTAGAGGCCCAAAAAGGGCTCGCTGACTTTCCCGCGGCAGAGTGGCACCTGTGCAAACAATGGATGCAGGCATCAGCAGCTAAAAAGCGGCCAGGAGTCAGGGAAGAAATAATTGAAGAAGCCGCTTCTTGCCTGATTATGGAAAGCCCGGATACGCACTACGTGCAGCATATTTCCTCGCAACAAGAAATAAAATCTGTCAAATCCATTGGTATACATTCAGAAGACGGGGAAGGAAAATACCATTTCGACTACCACGAATTCACCTCTCGTCTTAGGCGATTCGTAGGAGAAGTACACCCGAAATATCTACGGCTTCAGGCATTAAAGCACCAACTGATCGAACAAAAGAAAAGCGAATTAAGGCTTCATGAATTTCAAACTCAGGTATTGACTTCTTTTGTCCGTAACAAACTTATTAACCAAGTGTATTTGCCGCTTATCGGAACCAATTTTGCCAAACAAATGGGGGCATTTGGCGCCGACAAACGCACTGACCGATCAGGCATGCTATTGCTGATTTCCCCTCCCGGCTATGGAAAAACCACCCTGATGGAATATGTGGCTGACAGACTCGGTTTGATCTTTATGAAAATTAATGGACCTTCCATTGGTCACGAAATCACTTCTGTGGATCCCGCTGAAGCCCGTAATGCCGCTACCCGGCAGGAACTTCAGAAGCTCAACCTCGCCTTGGAAATGGGTGACAATGTCATGCTCTACCTGGATGACATTCAGCACTGTAATCCCGAATTTTTACAAAAATTCATTTCACTAGCAGATGGACAGCGAAAAATAGAAGGTGTATTTAATGGACAATCCAAAACCTATGACTTTCGGGGAAAGCGCTTTTGTGTGGTAATGGCTGGAAATCCGTACACCGAAAGCGGTGACAAGTTCCAAATTCCGGATATGCTCTCCAACAGGGCGGATATTTACAATTTGGGGGATATGGTTAACAACCGGGCAGACCTATTTAAACTCAGCTTGATCGAAAATGGCCTTACCTCCAACCCTATCCTCAAATCGCTCACGCAATATGGAATTGAAAATTTGTACAAATTGGTACAGTTTATTGAAAATGAAGATCCCAACTATCCCAATCTGGAAGGAAACCTATCTTCGCAGGAAATACAGGATTGCCTTTCTGTCCTTAGGAAATGTATAATGGTCAGGGATGTGGTGCTTCAAGTGAATGCCCAATATATTGCCTCCGCGGCAATGGCCGACGATTACCGGGTTGAGCCACCCTTTAAGCTTCAGGGTTCGTACCGGGACATGAACAAACTAATCAGCCAAGTGGTCCCTATTTTGAATGATAAGGAAGTTATGCAGTTAGTTTTAGATCATTACCAAAACGAATCCCAAACCCTGACCTCGGATGCAGAGTCCAACTTATTGAAGCTTTTCGAGATGATGAACCTGCTGGACGAAACCCGATCCAATCGATGGACAACCATCAAGGAAACTTTCGTGAAAAACAACCGGATCCGCGGACTTGGCGATTCCGATCGAATGGCTCAGGTGATCGGACAGATGTCCCTTTTTGTAGAAGGGCTGGAAGGGATTAAGAAGGTGTTGAGTAATGGTATGAGAGACGGAGGGACTTAGAGACTAAGGGAGTTAAGTTATTAGGTTATTAGGTTATTGAGTTAATCAACCCATCATCTTACTTGGAGACGGAAGTTTGAAGACGGGAGGCGGCAGTGACTGAGAGATGGGGACGGAGGGACTGTGACCTATCAACCTATCAACCTACTTGGAGACTGAGGGACGGAGGGACTTAGGGACTGAGAGACTAAGAGAGTTCATCAACTTATCAACCCATAGACCTATCAACTCATTGATTAGTCATAAATCTCCATGTGATCTGATCCAGGTTGTCGGGTTTATCCTTTTCAGCCTTTGATACGCTCCCGGTTAATTTACCATTTCTCTGATCAGAAACTGACAACTTCCTCCAGGAATAATCACCCTTCTCATAGTCAAAAGACTCTCCATCATCGTCATAGAGCAGGTAATTACCAGGCTTTTCGCCATAATGTCTTATTTCCAAGTTGTATTTTTCTCCTTTGGCAGGGGCATGGAGTCTAGCTTCAGTCATCGGGATAATTCCACCGTCTTTGACAAACACTGGAATCCTTTCCAACCCCGGAGTTACCGAAATTACCTCTCCTTCGCCTACCAATTCTCCGGTATAAAAATCAAACCACTTTCCACTTGGCAATACAACGCTGCGGGTGGTTTCACCTTCAAACATCGGCGCAACAAGTAAATATTCGCCAGCCATATACTGATCTTTCACTTCCTTTCGGATGGCTTCAGCATAGGGGTTTGCCTCCAAATCGGCTTCTTCGTCCGCAATTGTTAGTTGCTGATTACTACTTGAAAAACCTTCTTCCAAGTTCATTCCCCGAAATGGCGGTGTTCCATCAGCATGGTATTTGGCAAATTCAGAATACCAGTAAGGCATCATCTGCATACGGAGCAAGGCCATACTTTTAACTTCCTCTTCTACCTCCGGGTAAGACCATGGCTTGGTGCCACTTGCCCAGGCATTGATCATGGCCATAGGAGAAAAAACCACTGTTTGCATCCGCCGAAGCCATTCTTCGGCAGTTTTGGAAGCCCTTGCCTCGGGAGTCCATAGAACACCCGCATATCCGCTGTTTATCAGTGCGGTGATAAAATCCCGATGGTTGTAATAATCGTTATAAATCACATAAGGAAAAGAGGTTCCACCACCATTAGATGCCCGTACCAAGCCATAGGTACGTTGATTTTTGTTTCTAAAAAGCGCTGCACTTTGCTTTTGAACTAGTAGTCCATAGGTCTGCCGGATTTGTTCTGCAGAAATCCCGGATGGAAATCTGGCAACATCCGGCCACAGCCATTGATCGTATCCGTCTACCTCATCCACTTTGTACCCACTTACTCCTTTGGCGATGTGTTCTGATTCAAATAGTTTCCAAAATATCTCTTGGGCTGCGGGAAGAGTAAAATCCGGAACCACCCCAGCCCAAACTGTATGGGAGCCGGTAAGGGGAAGAATATCTTTATAAATCGGGGAATCGGGGGAAACAAAGGGATTGACCCATAGATTAATCCGGATTCCCTTGTCCATCATGTCAGCCATAAATCCCTCCGGATCCGGAAATCTCCCCGAATCCCAAACAAAGGTATTTGGGTAGGATTTACTTTGCCATCCCGGCTCCAATCCAACAAAATCAAGGGGAAATCCTCGTTGTTCAAATTCCCTGACTTCTTCCCGCACTTGATCGTCAGTAAATAGCCTGTGAACCCGCTGGGTAAATCCAAGCCCCCACCGGGGAGGCAAAGGGCCACCTCCGGTAAATAGATTGTATCTACGGACAGCATCCAAAGACGTGGGGCCTGCAAATAGGTACACTTCTGCCCCTTGGGCAGGAATGCGCATTTCCACGGCATCCGAATAGGGCCGGGAGGTCCAGGCATTATCCGTATTTCGGTCTCTTGCTTCGGGAGGATTTGGACTGTCCTTTCTGGATCCTGTCCCTGCATAGACATCAATATAGCGTGCAGCATTGACAAATACCCCATAGCCTGCAGATGACACGTAAAAAGGCACCGGCGCATGGGTTCGCCCATTATCGCCGTCCCCATAATGATCGACATGTAGTCGGAGGATCCTTCCCCGTTGATGGACAGTTTTAAAATTTAAACCAAACCCAAAAAGCTGTTCATCCCGCTGTAGGGGAAAACGAAGTTGCGTTTGATTTTCCGTCACTTCGAGAACGATTTGGGATGGGTCTAAAGGAAAAACCCCTGCGGGCATTTTCTTGAGACCATCCAGCTTCGGGGAAACTCCAGCGGCAGTTAACAGATTAAAATCATCCGGATTTCCAACGATCGTCTTCCAGATTCCAGGTGCCACTTCTTCCCAGGCTTGCTGGGCAGATAAAGTTGCTGAAATTAAAAAACCAACGATGAACCCAAGCAAAATTTTACGGGGCATTTGTTACAAGTTAAGGGTGTTCGTGTTTTAAATCTAGGAATCAAATTGCCCCAGATCCAACTTGGGGTCAATACTTTCATTGGAGAAAAGCATTTCATTCCAACTTACCGCCTTTTGTGTTGTGGCGGCTTGTCTTCCCAGAATCGCTGTAAGTGTTGAGTTAACGGCAGGTTCTATTTCATTTATAAATTTACCGGTTTCAATACTCTGGATGAAGCTTTTTACCTTATTCTCATTGGAATCATGTAGGGAAGAGGTAAATACGCCTGCGGCCTGCTGTTCCCGGCTGGCTTCACTGGTAGTTTCTCTTAGTACTCCTGAATCCCAGGTATTTTCCCCATTGATATAAACCCCACCACTGTAGGTCGCAACAGCAATGCCCTTTTTGCCGATAAACCGCGCACAGACATCGCCGAAAGTCCCGCCAAACTGGGTAGAATGAAAGCTGACACTAATATCCTGAGGGTATTTATAGATAACCTGGTAATTTTTGAAGGCATCCCCGAATCCATCTCCTCCGTTATACCCCCCCATTCCGATGGCACTGATAGGCTGGATCCGAAGTGCCCAATTGCACACATCCAGCATATGTACCCCCTGATCAAGTAAGATACCTCCGGAAAGGTCCCTGAAGAAAAATTGGTTCCGTATTCGTACTTCATCATGTGACATCTCCGGTGTCTGATTTACAGGAAGGCCGGAGGAAAAATAATATAGCTGGGCATTGACAACATCTCCTATGGCTCCCTCATGAATGCGCTTTATCAACTCAACATAGGGAGTTGCATAGCGAATTTGAAACCCAAAAACAGCACTGCAGTCTTTGATCGACTTTGCAGCTGCTGATATCCGTTTGCATCCGGCAACATCCATTGCGGCGGGTTTTTCGCAATAAAAATGCTTGTTTGCCGCTATGGCTGCTTCAACAAATTCAGGATGGGTATAAGCCGGAGAAGATATGAGAACCGCATCAACGTCCTTATTTTCCAAAAGCTTCATATATGCCTTGGAGCCTTGATATGAATTTGCAGCAGGGATAGCTGCAAATCCATTGGCTTCGTTTAAAGCATCCAACTTAGGCTTAGCTTGCTCTAACTTGTCCAAAAACAAGTCAGCCATTGCAACAATCTGAATGCCAGCATGCTTTGACATGGCTGTTATCACTGATGTGCCTCTATTGCCACAGCCGATAATTCCGACGCGTATGGCAGAATTGGCTCGGGTACCGAATACGGTAGTTGGATTTAATACGGTAAAAGCCGAAAGTGCGGCGGCACCTTTAATGAAGGATCTTCGGTCAGTTAAAATCATAGTTTTTTGTTTACTTGATGGGTTATTTGAAAAAACACTATTCACAAAATCAACGAATGACAAATTTTAATTTTCAAATCGAGATAAACTGCTAATTGATTCTTTGGTGAAACATAATCAGCGTCCCAATTTATAGGTAATTAATTAATTTTCCATTATCAGAGGACTAATATTCCACAAAAGGAATTAGGATATGCAACTACTTTTTTTCATTCCGACTATTAAGAGATTGTAAACAATGTTTACATTTACCAAACAAACAGAGATTCCTGTTATACGATCTTCATTCCAAATTTCGTTTCTCTGCGCAGTCTGCATGAAGCCAACTTATGATAGAAGGATCTTCCATTTAATTGAAATAATATCCAAGATATTTTATCTTTAAAAAAACCTAAATCATGACCTCAATGAACTTAGATAATCCCTACCTACTCCTAACTCCCGGGCCACTAAGTACTACCCCTACGGTAAGACAGTCCATGTTGCGGGATTGGTGCACCTGGGATACTGATTACAACAATATTGTCCAAAAGATCCGGTCTGGTTTATTGACAATAGGAAACGCTTCGGAGGAATATACCGCAGTGCTTATGCAAGGAAGTGGTAGCTTTTCGGTAGAGTCGGTGTTGTGGACTGGTTTAGCACCCGATAGCCACTTGCTGATTGTTTCCAACGGTGCATATGGTCAGCGAATGGCCAAAATGGCCAGCATGATGGGAGCTAAATCTACCGTTCTATCCTTTGCAGAAACCACCCGACCGACCGTGGATGCCGTGGAAGAAGCTATTTCCGCAAATAAAAGTATCACCCATGTGGGTATGGTTCATTGTGAGACAACTACGGGAATTTTAAATGACTACCTCCCCATTGCCCAAATGGCAAAATCGTTGGGAAAAAAAGTTATTTTAGATGCCATGAGCAGCTTCGGAGGTATCCCCATCGATTTGTCTGACGGTAGCGTTGATTTTCTTATAAGCAGTGCCAACAAATGCATACAGGGCGTTCCTGGATTTGGATTTGTAATTGCCAAACGGGATGCATTGGAATCCTGCAAAGGGAATTCCAAAAGCCATTCATTAGATCTCTATGACCAATGGTACAGTATGGAAACCCAGGCTGGAAAATGGAGGTTCACCTCCCCTACCCATACTGTACGGGCATTTCTTCAAGCCATGACTGAATTAGAGGCTGAAGGCGGGGTTATTGCACGAAATAAACGATACCGGGAAAACTACCAAATTTTAGTCAGCGGAATGGAAAAAATCGGTTTTAAACCCTTTCTTTCTCCTGAGTTGCAGTCCCCCATTATCACTGCATTTCTGGAACCACAGTCAGATGCGTTTGATTTCAAGAACCTGTACGATGGGTTGAAAAAGGAGGGCTTTGTTATATACCCGGGAAAGGTTTCCCAAGCACCGACTTTTCGGATCGGCCATATCGGAAATGTTTTTCCCGCGGATATTGAGCGGCTTTGCAGGGCCGTAGAAAAAATCAAATTTTGGTAAGGTCATTTACTTTCTGACATCTCGAATCAAACATCTCAAAAAATGGGTTAAATTTGATAAATCCAGTCAAAGAAAGGTTTATCGATTTGATCTTTAATATTAATGAAAAGTCTGTAAAATGAAGGAGTTAAAGTCAGAAGGCGATATTAATCTTGGGGAAGAACGGGCCAAGTGGTACGATAAACTGGATGAATCCACCAAGGAAATTCTGAGGGAGGATGAAAAGTACTTTATGCATCAGACTTTGTCAACGCCCTGTCTGAACGTCATAACGAGAGCTGAGGGTTCTTATATTTATGATCATCAGGATAAGGCCTATTTGGACTTTCACGGCAACAGTGCCCACCATGTTGGGTACGGCAACCCGGCTGTCAAGCAAGCTATCATCGAGCAAATGGAAAAATTGCCTTTCAGTCCCCGCCGCTATACTAATGATACGGCCATTGCCTTTGCCAAAAAACTGACCGAACTTGCACCGGGAGACCTAAACCGGGTACTGTTCGCCCCCGGAGGCACGGTTGCCATGGGGATGGCGTTGAAACTTGCAAGGGCGGCTACTGGCAGGCACAAAACCATCAGTCTTTGGGATTCATTTCATGGCGCATCCTTAGATATGATTTCTATAGGTGGGGAAGCCGTGTTCCGCAAGGATGCAGGGCCACTGCTTTCTGGGACAAATCATGTTCCCCCTTCGGATCCCACACATTGTCCCTTCGATTGCGGTGAAAGCTGTTCGCTGAAATGTGCGGATTATATCGAATATGTGCTGGAAAAGGAACAGGATGTGTGTGCGGTAATAGCAGAGACCGTTCGCAGTACGCCCTATATACCTCCGAAGGATTATTGGAAAAGAATCCGCAATTCCTGTGATAAATATGGCGCATTATTAATCCTGGATGAAATACCCCATGGTGTGGGGAGAACAGGGACCTTCTTTACGTTTGAGCAGTATGATATCGTACCCGACATTGTGGTTATTGGCAAAAGTATAGGAGGAGGAATGCTTCCGCTGGCTGCCATGATCGCCCGAGAAGGGCTAAATGAATCAGTGAAAAGCCGCTCAATCGGCCACTACACCCATGAGAAAAACCCCATAGCCATGGCGGTAGGTTTGGCTGTGATCCGGTTTATTGATGAAAATGACCTCCTAAATAAGGTGATTGAAAAAGGATCTTATCTAAGAACAGGATTGGAAAAACTGCGTGAAAAACATGCCTGCATCGGGGATATCAGGGGATTGGGGTTGCTGATAGGAGTGGAATTAGTACTTCCGGACGGGAGTCGGGCCTTGGACTTGGCAGAAAAAGTAATGTATTCCTGTCTGGAATTGGGTCTAAGCTTTAAAATTTCCATGGGAAATGTACTTACCCTCACTCCCGCCCTCACGATTTCCTATGCGGAATTGGACAAAGCTTTGGATATTTTGGATCGGGCTATTGCACGTCAATGAGAAAGAATTTTAATCCTAAACTTTTAATTTGAAATGCTTCTTTTTTATCTCGACCCATATTTCAGATCTTGGTAATACAGCTTTGCCGGATCAGGATTTTTTATTCAAATGTATGAATGCGAATATTGAAAAAGACAGCCTTCAATTTGATTATCTGCTGAAAGATGGCGTATCAAATGAAAGGTTAGGGATGTGGATATTACGGAACGAAAATATAATATCCGGTCTTTTGTCGATAAGACCAACATCCTAACAATAACTAAAAAAGACTGTCCTCTTTTAAAATAAAGGCTTGATGAAGAGATATTCACCAAGCCTTTGTGTATAGTTTTTTTAGGTTCTCTAAACCCAGTCAATTTTCAATGTGAGAAGTGGAAGCATTTTGCCTTTGATGCTGGACCTCATTCTCGGTTAGTGGACTAGCTTGCGGCCCAAACCTTTTTCTAATATATGTCATGACGATAGCTAAGTCCTCATTGGATAGAAATCCGAAAGAGGGCATTTCACCCTTTCCCTTTAGTACCAAATCTATCAACGAGATCTTGTCCGGCGAATTCACTAAAGGTGCCTTTAGTAACGATGGAAAAATGTTTTCCACGCCTGTACCATTCGGCTTGTGGCAGGACGAACAGTAATCAAGATACAAGGATTCTCCCCTACTCACAACATCATCAGATGAATTGATTGTCACCGCTGGTTTAATGGTGCGATCATCTAATCTGTCTACATGGGATATACGAATGATTCTGTCGTCATTTTCTTTGGCAAATCCGAAAGGGTTCCAATCCCTATTGCTGGTACCTACGTAAACGTCACCATTGGGAGCCACGCATACTGAACGCAATCTACCAAAAGCCTGCGTAAACAATACGGAATCAGCAACAACCTCATTTCCAAGAGCGTTTAGCTTAAGTACTCTCAAGCTACTTCCCTTAAGTGTGGCCAATAACAGGCTATTGTTAAATACCGAAATGGGACCAGATCCGTAAAAGGCAATTCCAGCCGGGGCGATAGTTGGTGTCCAAGCGACTAGGGGCTCTGTGATTCTTTTTTCAGATGCAAAGTCAATTTCATCCTCCCTATCAATAAAGCCTTCTACATTCGGCCAACCATAGTTACCCTGTCTTCCTATAAGGTTCACCTCATCGTCAGTGGCGTCTCCGTGATCAGACACGTACAATATGCCTTTATCCGAATAGTCCAGTCCCTGGGGATTTCTAAGGCCGCTAGCCCAGACCGGACTTCCCAATTCAGGGTTGTCATCCGGAATAGTGCCGTCCAAATTGAACCGAAGGATTTTACCATTGGGTGACTGCCAATTCTGGGCATTTTCATGTTGGGCACCGTCACCGGTAGCTACCAACAATTTCCCATCCGGTGAGACAACTACCCGAGCGCCGAAATGGCCAGACCAAGCCGGATATTCCAAGATAAGGTGCGGATCATCCAAACTATCTCCCTTTTTGGTATATCTCATTACCCTTGACACCCGAGTTTCTTCATCCTTCTTTGCTGTATACGCTACAAATACAAAGAACTGCCCTTCATTACTGACATGAAGAGCTATTCCCAACAAGCCAGAGGTCCGCATCCGATAAGTATCCTCCAATACCAAATGCTGGGTAATCTCATTTGTAGATACATTTAAGCTGCTTATGCGCCCGGCTTGCTCTGTAAACCATAGATTTCCGTCAGGGCCCCATACTATATCCCAATCCAGACCGTCCGCCACGGTAGTGATTCCCAATATACTTTCGCCGAAACTATACACAGTTTCAAATTCATTTATTTTAGGTTTTTCGCAAGCCAAATAAAAAGGAAGCAAACTCACTAAAACTAGAATTCGATTTACATTTCGATGAATAACATCAGACGGAATTTTCAATATCACCAACCTGGATTTTGAGTGAGGTTTGGATTCAAAACCAGTTCAGAGATTGGGAGAGAATTCAGATAATCCCTATCCAGTTTAAACGCATAACCATTAGGCAATGCAGTCCTCAATGGATCTAGAAATCCATTTTCGTCTACTGGGAAAGGATTCACATTAATCTGTCCGGCATGCATTCCCTTCGGGCGAGTACCGACGACGAGCTCATCCGCAGCGGCCCACCTTGCGATATCATCCCATCGGAAACCCTCTGCTGCCAACTCCACTCTTCTTTCCCTGCGTACCTCATTTATTATTGGGGATAATGCAGGAAAATTCCAATCTGGATCGGTGATGATATCAGCCAAATTTAGATTCGGCATCCCCACCCTGTCTCTCAGCGGTTTGATGGAGATATCTATGTCTTGTTGGGTGATAGTTCCCAATTCAGCTTTGGCTTCAGCATAGTTGAGCAACGCCTCAGCATACCTATATATTAGACCTGGAGATTCCTCGTATTGCTGAACATGATATATCATATTTGGATTGTACCCTTTTTGGATAATATATCCGCTTGGTGCGTTGAAATCGTTCGTTGCATTAAGTCGATCATAGGCTTCCTCCCACAACTGGATCGTTCCGTCTGCGAAAATTTTCCAAGTCTCCTTCGGTGTGGCGATGGTTTGGTAAAACCTTGGATCCCTGTTTTCTGCTTCCTCCAGAAGTGTACTGTGGCCACCGAACAAAGGGCTGCCCGTGATGGGCTTTCCGTCTATACATAGATAGGAATCAGCCAATTGCTTGGTGATGGTGTTTCCAAGAGGAGTTTCCATCCGAAAATTCCGGTCGTTTGTAAAACCTACTCCCCCTCTGGTCAACTCATTATCATACCTACGCCAGAACATAACTTCACTGTTGGAGGTAAAATCCTGCAAGGCAAAAAGATCCTTATAGTCCCGCTGGGGATTGCCAGTCTGATATACCTCATATACCCCGGACTCCATGATTTCTAACGCGGCATCCGCAGCCTTATTAAAATATTTTTCAGAATTGGGATTTGATACACCAAAAGCACTGTTGGCATGGTATTTTTCCCAAGTACCCTCATATAGAGCTGCACGGCTTTGGATGAGTAGAGCCATCCATCGGTTCACTCTTCCAGCACCACCTGTTTTATCACTGGTAAGATACATCGCCGCGGAATCAAGCTGGCCGATAATGAAATCGGCAACCTCATTTCTGGGGTTTCTGGGATTATAAAGCTCCGGAGAGCTGGTTCCCAATTCTGAGGTGATGATCTGCATATCTCCATAGGTACGCATAAGGTCAAAATATATGAGCCCACGGAAGAAATAAGCCTCTCCAAGATATTGCTGGAAACTCTCAAAACTGTGGTTTGCTTCAACCCTTTTATAGTTGTCAAAGAAATAATTAATACTTCTAACACTGTTAAAACCCATGCCGCCGCTAGGCCTGACAATACGGGAGCCTTCTAGACGCCGATTAGGAATTAGCGCAACTTGGTTGTCACTTTCAAAATCACTTCCATGGTTGGCATATTTGGGGAAATTGGCCGCATTGTAAAATTGGTTGAGATAAGTTTTCAATTCATCGGGAGAATTGAAATAATCCAACGCAGAGACAGCATCCAATGGCGTACGTTGTAGGAAATCGTCATCGCAGGAGCTAAAATTCAAGATGACCAGAATTAAGAATATAGGAGTCAAACGTTTCATAAGTTCCATTATTTAAATTAAAAACTGATATTCAATCCAGCTGAAAAGGACCTGTGAATTGGATAAATCACACCGCTGGTGAGATACCCACCTTGCCCTGGATCGGAAGCCATCATGGTCTCTGGATCATAGGTTCCGGGGAGCTTGGTAAGCAGAATCAAATTCTCCCCTGAGAAATACAGCCGTGCATTTGTAAGAGCAAACTTATTTAATATAGCTGCTGGCAGAGTATACCCTATTTGTAGGTTCTTCAGTCGGAGGTAGGCAGCATTTAACAAATATGCTGACTGTACCTGTCTGTTTTTATTGGTTTCGGCGGTGAAATAGGGCTTTGGAAAATAGCTGTCTGTATTTGGTCCCAATAAGTTAGTTTCATTTTCAGGACGCCAATAATCCAATGTTGGGGAATTTTTGTAAAGTCCGGAAGCCGCCCAAGAGCTGGTCATTCCCCAGAAGGGAGAGGAACCTAAATGGGGGAAATGGTCCCGTTTCCCGATTCCCTGCCAGAACATGGTAAAATCAAATTGGCCCCATCTGAATCCGCCTGTTATCCCAAGGTTATAGCGTGGCAGACTATTTCCGATGACAGTAAGATCACCATGGTTATCAAGTGTCCGCTCGCCATCATTAATTACGCCGTCTCCGTTCAAGTCCTTGTATTTCATGTCACCAGGTCCCCATCTGGGGAAATATCTGGATTGATCGGCCATGTTTTCCCCTTCGGTCTGTATCAAACCATCGCTAACATGTCCCCAGATCTCCCCTACGGTCTGTCCAGCATACCAGGTATCAATCAGGCCGTTTTCATTGATATACTCCAAGATGGTGGTCCGACTGTCACCGATATTTATTCCTGCATTATAGGAGAAGCTGGGAGATAACTGGTCTTCCCATGCGATACCTAATTCAAATCCCTTTGTAGATAGTTTGGCATTATTTGCACGCGGTGTAGTAGCTCCAAGCGGATACGGCAATACAACCGAGGGCCCAAGCATATTTGAGGTAACGCGGTTAAACCAATCGAAGGTTAGGTTTAATTTATTATTCATCATAGCCAAATCAACACCTGTATTTAGGGTGGTGATGGTTTCCCATGTCAAATCATCACTAACTAGATTAGGTGTTGACGCAACAGGAGGCCGGGTTCCATCAATGATCCACGGGGCCTCAACAGCCACCGGAATGGTAGGAAGATAGAGGTAGTTACTGACATTTTGATTTCCTAATGAACCATAGGAAACCCGTATCTTAAATAATCCTACATGGGAGCGAAGGTTATCCCAAAATGACTCTTGGGAAATATTATAGCCTGCTGAAGCGGAAGGAAAAAATCCCCAACGGCTATCCCTGTCAAATCTAGAAGATCCATTGTAGCGGGCACTAAATTCTAAAAGGTACTTTTCATCAAAATTATAGTTAAAACGCCCAAACACACCCTGTGTGGCCCAATGATAGATTTGATCTCCCACGATCCTGTCACCAATAGACGTACTTATAGACGGGACCTCAGTAGAAATTAAATTCGTTCCTGACGCACTTAAGCCGGTAAAAAAGCGGTACTCCTGCTCATATCCTACAGTTCCTTGGACATAATGTCCTCCAATTGATTTCTCATAGGAGGTGACTGCGTTGACCAACTTATATATGTTTTGGGAAAATACCGAACTATATCCGGTATTCGGCTTACCCACATTACCAAAACCACCCGTACCTAATTCCACCATTACCGGTCTGGGATTTCGAGTATTTCTACTGCTTTGATTGTTATAATTGTAGGAAAATCTAGTTTTCCATCCTTTGACAGGCTCAAGTTCACCGGCAAGCGTTATAAAAAAATCATTGACGTTGGTAACATTGCGACCCGTTCCCTGTAGCAAGCGTACTAAAGGACTTTGTACTGTGCCATTGATATTGCGATATGGCATCATAGGAGCAAACATCAGTATTTCTCTAAAAAAATGTTCCCGATCTACAGTGGTTTGTCCAATGGGATAATTTGTTTCTCCGTCAGCATATTTAACACTTGTGTTTATTGAAAGCCATGAAGTAACTTGGGAGCTGAAATTAGACATGAAATTGTATCGCTTGTAATGGTCGTTCCCCCATTGATACATTCCGTTTTGGTGGATATATCCGCCAGAAAGGAAATATTGATTTTTCTCATTTCCTCCGGACACGCTTAGATTATGTTTTTGGTTTACTGAATAGTCCCGAAGTAACATATGGGGCCAATCATTATTTGCATTTCCGTTACGCCTGCCCGCCCAAATATTGTCTATGGGATTTTCAGGATCGTATTCATAAGGAAAGGTGCCGTCAATATGGCCTTTAATGCGGTTCATTTGCTCATCGCTATACACAGGTGTAAGGCCTGCATTAGCGTTGGCTTGATTGTAAGCAGTTGCCCAAGTATACGAATCGACAAAACTGGGAACTCGGATAGGCGTATTAAATGATAAGTTATTGGAGTATTGTACAGTTACTTTTTCACCCTTGCCCCCTTTCTTGGTAGTGATCAAAATAACGCCAAAGGGTGCACGGGCACCGTAAATGGCAGAAGCCGATGCGTCTTTGAGTACAGAAATAGTCTCGATGGATTCCGGATCCACATTGTTGATATTCATCTCCACGCCATCTACCAGAATCAAGGGAGATGCATTCCCCGCCAAGGATCCCATTCCACGAAGGTTCCAGGAGCTAGTAGAACCAGGTTCTCCTCCCCGCATGTTCATCGTTATGTTTAAGTTGGGCGTTGTGCCTTGTATTAAATCAGCTACATTGTTGGCAGCCCGGTTTGCCAAACGCTCCCCGCTTACGACGTCCACTGCACCTGTTAAGTTTACTCGTTTTTGCGTGCCGTAACCGACCACTACCACTTCATCCAATGATGACTGGTCCTCTTCCAATACAATATCAAATACCGACCGACCTGAGACAGACAGTCGGTTAGTCTTATATCCGATAAAAGAAATGACAATCACACTCTCCTCGCCTACCTCAAGGACAAACCTTCCATCGACATCAGTTACCGTCCCGGTATTAGTTCCTTCCACAAAAACAGTAGCACCTGGAATCGGCTCTCCATTAGCGTCTGTGACTGTACCCGAAATCTCAGCTGCCGTCGTAACCGTTGTAGTTGCGTTAGGGTCTATTATGTTTTTTTTCACATGAATGTTGTAGTCTACCTGCTTGAAGTTGAGATCCAGTTGCTGGGATAGGGATGAAAGAATGTCATAAAGGCTTTCGCTTTCCGACATAAAACTCACTAGCGGAACATCTTTCAGCTCTTTATTGGTGTAAACAAAATTGTACCCGGAGCTTTTTTCCAGTTTTTTAAAAACTGATTCAATCTTCATATTATCAACGGCAAGAGACAATTTTACGTCTTCAATATCCTTGATTTGGGCGTTTCCGTTCCATGCCAGGAGAATAGTCATGGTCATGCACTGAATCAGAAAAGCAATAGTGAATAACTTGGTCATGTGTAGAACATGTTTAAGTATTTCTTTTTTCATATCTTTGAATAGTTTGTTTAGGCTAAGCCAATTGTTTAAACAGACATTTTTGCCGGTCATGAGATTGGACTCTCGGAAACCGGTTATTATTGGCCATGGGTGCTTCAACCATCCATGGCCTTTTTATTAGTCACTGGCGATGTTACATAGGCATTTTGGGTTGAGGGGTTAATTAAAGTTTATCATAACTTGATCATTTTCAATTCTAAAATCAAACCTGGTGGAGAAACTCAGGCCTTCCAAAACCCCTTTGAGGGTTTGGTCTACAAATTTCCCGGATAGCAGCACACCGTTATCGGGTTGATTTTTTACCTGTATTTCTACCCCGTACCAATTCTCCAACACTCTGATCGCTCTCTCTAGCGGTGTACGGTCAAACAGTATAGTCTTCTTTGTCCATCCCAGCACCCGGTCACTTTCAAAACCAACTACCTTGTGGGTGTTTTTTAACACTTCAACTTCTAAAGTTTCACCGGGTAAAAGGTCAACGTGGTGCGTGGTATCTATTGCAATTTTCACTTTTACTTTTCCCGAAATAAGTGATATGTCATTACGCTCGTTTCCATAGGCAGAAATATTGAAAGAAGTACCTATCGCTGTTGTGACCACGGGTCCTGTCCTCACTGAAAATGGTCTAAGGCTATCTTTTGCTACATCAAAATAGGCTTCCCCAATCAAAAAAACTTCCCGCCTTTCAAGCTCAAAATTTTTCAGGTACTTCAGTCGACTACCGGAATTTAGAATGATTTTTGTGCCATCCTGCAAGGTAAGATTAGATTTTACTCCCGGAGGAGCTTCATGTTCTTCATAGACCAAAAGAACCTCCTTTATGATTACCTCATTTTGATGGGTCAGACTGAAAAGTAATCCAAACAAAAAGGCAACAACCAAAATGCCAGCAATCCGGTGAAGTTGGCGGCTGTGGTATTTTGCTTCTCTGGAAAGATACGATAAACGCTCAATTGTACTACCTGAACTTAATGGCACAATTTTACCTCCAATGCGATCATCCGAAATGTCCATCATCGATTTCGCAATATTTTCCCAAGTTTCATCTATCCGGCTCTCCTCCACCTGCACCACATCCCGGGAAAGGTTGAGTAATAATTTCCTAGCTTGCTGTATAGCTTCGTACTTTTCTGGATTTTTTAATAAAAAATCTTCCCAATAGATTTTAGATTCCTCATCAGGGGTAAATACCCAGTGTCGAAACTCGGGATCCAGCATAAAATCTTCTGCCTTGTATTCTGTCTTGCTCATTCGTGACGGTTTTCATATATATAAGAACACCGATTCCAAAAGTTATCCTTATTCAAAAAGTTTTCTTCAAAAAATTATTGGCAAAACGTAAATGTGGTCAAATCTTATTCTCAATTAATAACATGCTAAAGTAAAAATGAATTTGCCAGGGATCAAAAATTTGAAAAACCAAAGGCACACAACGCATAAATGGTTTTCCTAAGACTTGATAGTGCTTTCCAAGCAAGCGTATAAACCGACCGAAGGTTTATATCCATCAACTTGGCCGTATCCTCATAACTCTGGTTTTCAAAAAAAAGATATTGGATGATTTCGTTTTGCCTAACCGGAAGCTTTTTAAGGGCTAATGCTAATTTTTTTTGAAGCTGCTCGTCCCGTTGCAGATGAACCAGCTCAGTTTCTATACTCTCCAAATGGCTGGATAATGCAAATGCTGTAGAGGACTGCCTTTTGAGCCACCTTCCCTCCTTTTTCCTTTCAGCATTCATTTTATTCGAAAGTGACCGGAATAAATAACTTTTGACATTGTCAGTTTCTTTTATGCTGCGCCTATATTTCCACAGATCTATAAAAAGCTCTTGAATACAGTCCTGGACAAAATCCGGATTTCCACAAAGAGATATCCCAAGTTGGAACAAACCGTTGATGTACCTTCTGTAAAGCTGTTCAAAGGCTTTTTTATCCCCCAACGTAAGTTCAACCCATAACTCCTCAGGTGTTTTCTCAAGATTCACAGCGTTTTCAGCCGTTTTGCGATTCATATTCGGAAAGTTGCGGTTAATTAAAACAATCTTCTAAATTTATAAAAAAAAGTCTTTACCACAATTTACATTACATAAAAGGTCGAGAAAAAACCGTTTGCCTACATGTCAATAAGGAACAAAACTTTATTTTTAGCCTAAAATTTCTGAATGCTGCTTATTTGCAATCTCAGAACCGGCCACCTTATGCACCTTGAATGAAGAACAATATTCTACCGTTCTCCGCGGCCCTCAGCATAGTATATAAATATAAAAATAAAAAATCGAAAATAACGCTATTTCAAGTCCTTTTTTCTTCTATCAGAATAAGTAGAATCTAAATAGGCATAAATTTTCTCAAATGTTTCTCTATTGAATCTGGTATTCACATGGTGCCACTTGCCACTTTCAAGCTCAATATTAATGGAATATACCTTACCTATCCAAAGAAAGTTCGCTTCCTGCATATTCCAGCTTTTCAGGTCTTGATTTAGGTTTATTTCTTTCTTCCGCATTGGATAATGAAACTCCATGTTGTCTCCCAACAGCCGGATATCTGAACTTCTCCTGGTGAAAAATAGCAAAGGTAAAAACACCAGCGCAATTAGAAAACCTACAATAGCAATACCTATAAAAATTTCCATATTAGATAGTTTTATTCCGCTGAATTACAACAAAGTCGATGCCAAAGGTTTTGACCCAATCGATTGAATTCCACATTCCATTCCCAATTTTAGGCATTATGAAAAAGGTATTAACACAAAATATCTGCTATTTAAGACTTTTCCGATAAACAGCCCAAAAATCCAAACATTGAATGTTTTATTCTTTCAATATGTATACCTTCACTTCCCGCCGAAACCAATCAATAGAAAAAAAGGGAATTAAACAGCGGTCAATATTTTTAAATTCTATTTAATATAATTGATTTCAATCAAAAATCATGATAAATATCCCCCTTGTTCTTTAACCCCAACGATCTGAATATCTTTCTTTTAAGTGGGAAAAGAAATGCCATCCGGTCCTTCACCAAATGGGCGGAATGGAGGTAGGTACTTTCGAAAAGTTGCCGCTGACTCTGGTTGATATATAACTCCTGTCCTTGGTTTTTCGGATCATACTTGACTAATGCCAGCCCTCCCCACATTTCCCGATATGTACCGTTGTGCCAATAGGAGCCAGTGACATAGTCCAACTCCGCATAAGCGACAAACTGGGGATGGCTTTCCAAAAATGTCCGGATACCTTTCCTGCATTCGGGATTGAAACTGTCATGCATTAATATGGTGATGGAATGTTTGTGGGGAAAGTTGAAAATAGCCTCCAAATCCCGGTAAACGCCCCTCCGGGTATGGTCACCATCCACTAAAATGAAATCCAGTCTTTTCCCATCATCTTCGATTTTCTGAAAAATATTAGTAAGACAATGTACAGAATCACCGACCACAAATTCTACATTGGCAAATTTGGGCGACAAAAATTTACTGGGTGAATCACTAATATCTATGGAGTACACCTGCTGAGAATAGGAGCTAATCACCTGCAAGCTTCCTCCTTTATAGGTACCGATTTCAATCGCCACATCAGGAGTTAATTCCTTCATTAGACCCATCAAGCAATATTTCTCCGCCCTTGACATTTGCCATTCCAACGATTCATCCACTTTAAAATCCGTAAAAATAGGATTGCCAATATCGTCTTTCATTCGATTTTAATTCAATTTCTTCAATTTAAATATATAATTTCAATCACTTCCCCGTTGGAAGCATATTTCGGATGGCGGTAATCTTCCAGCGGTCATCCTGATAGACAGCAATAAAAGTACTCCACATATTTCTGGCAGAGCTGCCATCCGCAGGTTCAATCGTATATCGGGCATCTATCAAAGCTGTATTAGGATCAAGGAGCCTAACCCTCTCTACCTTTAAAGTCCGCTTGCCCTCATTGACCTGCGAGCTGCGTTTCATTCCTTCTACCGCCGTGGCTAGGCCCAGGCGCCATTCCCCTGAGGAGACCAACTGGTCAATATCTGGGGTTAATATAGCTTTGAGCAATACCGTATCCTGATTTTCCCTCGCCATAGAATAGCTGTCGATCAGTGCTGTTAATTCATGGACCACTGCTGCAGGAACAATCTTTTGTTGGGCAGTTGCCGGAAGAAATTTCAGCAATAAGCAAATTGACAAGAATAAAAACGTCTTTTTCATCTTATTTTGAAGGGTTATGGGGTTATTTAGAACTGCAAGTTACCTCAAAACTTTCAACTACCTATTGGGAAAGTATATTCCCATTTGGTACCAGGTAAATGCGAAGATATCCGCAATTTCTTCTATTATTTTTGTCGTTGGCTTTCCCGCACCGTGGCCAGCGTTGGTTTCGATTCGGATGAGAACCGGGTTTTCTCCGGCATGAGCTTGCTGGAGAGCTGCCGCAAATTTGAATGAATGTGCAGGCACAACCCGATCATCGTGGTCGGCAGTTGTGATTAGCGTAGACGGATAGGATGTTCCGGGTTGAAGATTGTGAAGTGGGGAATAGCCTTTAAGGTAATTGAACATTTCTTCACTGTCATCAGCAGTGCCATAATCGTATCCCCAACCAGCGCCCGCAGTGAATTGATGATACCTGAGCATATCCAGCACGCCAACCGCAGGCAATGCCACTTTTGCCAAATTGGGCCGTTGTGTCATCACCGCACCGACAAGAAGGCCTCCGTTACTTCCACCCCTAAGTGCAAGATAATTAGAAGAAGTATACCCTTCCGCTATTAGGTATTCAGCTGCAGCAATAAAATCGTCAAAGACATTTTGTTTGTTTTCCTTGGTTCCCGCCAAGTGCCATGCCTCACCATACTCTCCCCCACCCCGGATATTCGGCACGGCATAGACTCCACCATTTTCCAGCCAAACTGTATTGGCAACACTAAATGATGGGGTAAGACTTACATTAAACCCGCCATAACCGTAAAGAATGGTCGGGTTATTACCGTTCAGTTGCAATCCCTTCCTGTACGTGATAATCATTGGAATTTTTGTCCCATCCTTTGACGGATAGAAAACCTGTGTACTTTCATAGGCTTCAGGGTTAAAATCCAGTTCGGGACGGAAATATAACTCACTCTCTCCGGTACTCATATTATACTTGTAGGAGCTTGCAGGTGATATGTAAGAAGTGAAGGTGTAATATAATTCAGTTTCTTCCATTTTGGCGCTGAAACCACTGGCCGTGCCCACTCCGGGTAATTCTATAATTCGTTCGATCTCGCCGGAGTATGCCATCTGTTGGATCTCAGTTATTGCGTCTTTCAGATAGGAAGCGAAAAATTTTCCTCCCCCTTTGGATACCTCTAATACAAATTCACTCTCCGGAATCACCTCCTCCCAATGGGTGGAATCAAGATTGGTAACTGCTGTTTTAACCAAACGATTGTTGGGAGCATTTTGATTGGTGGTGATGAACAGTTCTCCTTGTTTATGTTCCACTAACCAATTGTTGCTTTCCATCGATGTGACAATGGGCCTGATGGGTTCACTGGGCCGCTTTAGCGACTGAATGTAAAGTGCGTTGCCGGAGGTGCTGTTCGCTGCAGAAATAATCAAATACTCCCCGTCTTCGGTCACATCTGCACCAACGTACCTTCTAGGATCTTCGTCAGAACCGAAAACAAGAACATCTTCCTCTTGAGGTGTGCCGAGAGCATGATAATAAAGTTTATGGTTATTGGTCAATGCAGAAAGCTTGGATCCTCCCGGTTTATCGTAGGTGCTGTAGTAAAACCCCTCCTCACCGTTCCAGGCTATCCCTGTAAATTTTGCATCAAGTATCTTATCAGTCAAGAGCTCTTTCGTTTCGGTATCCATCACGTATATATCCCTCCAATCAGACCCAGCCACTGATAAAGCATAGGCAAAAAACTTTCCATTCTTCGTAAAAGCGAATCCTCCCAAACTGGTCGATCCATCCTCAGAGAGTTTATTCGGGTCCAGAAAAAGTTCGGCTTCCCCCTCATCGTCAATTTTGCGGTATATCACCGCTTGATTTTGTAATCCGTCATTTTTGGAGAAATAAAGGTAATCTCCATATCTGGTGGGTGCAGAAATCCGCTCAAAGTTCCACACATCCTCCAGCCGTTTTCGTACTTGTTCCCTGAATGGGATCTTTTCCAGATAACCGAACGTAACTTCATTTTGGGACCCTACCCAAGCTTTCGTCTCCTCGGCATAATCATCTTCCATCCATCGATATGGATCGCCCACTTCTTGGCCCCAATAGGTGTCCACTTGGTCACTGTGTTTGCTCTCAGGATAATTCACGGGTATGATTTGGAAGTTTTTTTCAGTTGAACAGGACATAAGGCTTAGTGCTACCAATATGAAAATTAAGCATAATCGAAAGAAAGACGTAGGTGTATAACAGCTCATTTTGCTCGGATTCTACTGGGATTTTCAAGAAAAATTTAAGATTTGATAGGCCAAATATAGGATAATTCTCTCATGGAATTCGACCTAAGACCGATTTTATGAGATGTGGGCGAGATGCTTAACTTTATTGGATCTGAAAACAAACCACAAATCAAATTCAGGTGTATTTGATCGACAGTCTTCATTAATCCTTTTTGGAATCCAACAAGATTGAGGGTAACTTGTTACCATAATATGGAAATTATGATACGTATTGGGTTAACCCATCTTTTGATTTTGTTTTCACTTATAGGGATAGGCTGTCAAGCTCAACAGGGGAGCACCGCGGAAGATTCTCCATACACCTATAAAACTCCGGACCGGGACGGTACTGGCAAGGTATATTTAGGAAGGGAAATTTCGCATATCATGGGTTTTCACGGGAAGGATTGGCTGGAACGGGAAACCCGCGAACAGGAAGAAAGCATTTCCTTGGCTTTGGAGAACCTACCCATTACACCGGAAAGCGTTGTTGCTGACATTGGTGCTGGTTCAGGATATTATACGTTTCGGATAGCCCCTCTCGTACCTCAGGGAAAAGTGCTGGCCGTAGAAATACAGGATGAGGCCATAGATTATATCAATGAACAGGCTCAAGCGTTGGGTTTTGATAATGTGAAGACTATCAAAGGGGATGATGCCTCCCCCAACCTTCCCGAGAATTCTACCGACCTTGTAATTATGGTCGACGTATACCATGAGCTATTTCATCCCCAAGAAATGCTTGAGGAAATTAAAGCCGCATTAAAACCGAACGGCAAACTCCTGCTAATTGAATACCGTGGCGAAGATCCACAAGTTGCCATAAAACCCCTTCACAAGATGACAGTGGAGCAGATAGAAAAAGAGTTGAGCGCCAACGGCTTTGAATTAACCCAAAACGGTCAATTTATGCGAATCCAGCATTTCTTGGTTTTCGAAAAGGCAAAGTGACTTACAGGCATTTAGTTTCTAATCATTTTCCGGTTCGCCTCTCCAAAGCTGCAATCCGATGGACGTTCTTGGTTTGAAGCCTTTCCAGCTTTCTTCCGTTGATTCTTTCGTGAGGTCAAGAAAAGAACCATAGTCGAGCCCTTTCAACTTTATCCCCAAGAATGCCGTCAGGAAATGTTGGTTGATATTGTTGATTCTTCGCTGATCCCAAACGGGCTCCGCATAGTGATAGTATTCATTCAAATCCAAATCCGGGGCATAGGAAGCAGATGGAGGTGGGTTTGGAGCCACATTATGGCGGGCATTTTGATAGACCAGCATATATTTTTCGGCATTGCTTATCCCCTCATATATTGCCTTTACCCCATCCTCATAGCCGGATACGTCATCCTGATCGCCGGCAACTATAAAAGTGGGTATTCTGATTCCTTTTAGACCTTCAGCATCCCATGCGCCACGTTGCATCCCCCAAGGGGCCAAAGCAACAATAGCCTTTATCCGTTCGTCCATAGAGGTTTGATACGCTGCGTTACCGCTGACTCTAGACTCAATAACTTTACTGCCTCCGGTGAGTTGACCAAACATTTGCATTGTTTGTGAACTGTAACCAGCCCCGGCAGCATTAAGTACCCCGTATCCCCCCATCGAATACCCAATCAATGCGGTGATATCGGCGTTTACTAAACCCGACAAAAAGCTGTCCGTACCCTGCATTCCCAATGCAGCCATTTGATTTAAAACAAAGAGATCATCAAGTGCGCGATAATATAGGGTGCTTGAAAATTTACCCGGATTACGGTGGGTGGATTCCGGATGGTCAATGGCTACGACAACATACCCTTTGGAAGCTAAATTTTCAGTGAGGTACGTCATTAAAAACCTTGATCCCAAATAACCATGGGAAACGATCAACAAGGGGTATGGTCCATCGGCCAAATCAGGTTCCGCATCCCGTGATGCCCTTCCAGAAAATGAAAATGGAACCACAGGTCTATTCGGATTCCCCGGCACGCCTAGCACATCGTCATAAATTGTCAAACTATCAACTTCTGTTGACTTGGCCGGGTACCAAACTTCCACTACCATTGTGCGGTCATAAATCAGTGGGGTTCCCCCCTGGATATTGTTAATATCCAGCTGGTCTTTATTTACAAACTCCAACGTCCTCACTCCCACTGTTAAATCACCCCTTAATGCCAATTCTGGTGCATCCGGCAATGCATCGCCATATACAAAAGTTGACTCTTGACCCTTTACTTCAAAATTACCAAGCAGGGATCCAATCAGAATCAAGTAGAGGGACAAATAGATATTTCTCATAAAAAAAGAAGAATATTTAAGATGGTAGCTTGTTATGAAAAGCAAATAAAAGGATTTTATAACTGTTTCCGAAATATCTTTAACATTGAAAACCGAAATTTAAGCGCATTAGGGAGAATAGTTGTAAATTTAACTTTGTACTACAATTTTCTTTCATACTAATCTTGGCATGAAGGATGGGCATGACTCCTGTTTAAGTACGTTAAACAAAGGTTAATTTTAATCAATAGTCAATATGATTAAACGGTATTCAAAAATAAAAGAGTTAAATCAAATTTAACACTATTGACCTTTATTTAAAATTTCTATTACTTTAAATTACAATACCTTACAAATATGAAAAGTTTACGAAATCTTCTTTTATCCATCGGAATGCTTCTGGTTACCAGTTATGTTTTTGCCCAATCGGCCGAAAAGCCTACGATGGAATCTACTCCTGAAAAAGCGGGGTATAACCTGCTGTGGGCAGATGAATTTAATATGGATGGAAAACCAAGCGAAAAGTATTGGTCACATGAACGGGGATTTCAGCGAAATCAGGAACTGCAATGGTATCAACCGCAGAATGCTCAAATCAAGGACGGAAGGTTAGTAATTAGTGGGAAACGGGAAAAGGTAAAAAACACCAATTACGAAGCCAACAGTTCCGATTGGAGAAGGGGCAGGGAATTTGCAGATTATACCGCATCCAGTATACATACCCGGGGAAAAGTGACATTCCAATACGGTTGGGTGGACGTAAGGGCAAAAATTGACACCGCTAAAGGAATGTGGCCGGCCATTTGGACGCTTGGAACTAGCAGGGGATGGCCGGCAAACGGCGAAATAGATATCATGGAATACTACCTTGTAGCCGGTGTACCTACTATTTTGGCCAATGCAGCATGGGCACATGAGAATCTACGTGCAGCTTGGGATGAGGTCAAAATTCCTTTTGCAGACTTTTTGGAAAATGATCCTGAGTGGCCCAACAAGTATCATATCTGGTCCATGGATTGGACGGAGAATTACATCAAACTGTATATAGATGGGGAATTGGTAAACGAAGTGGACCTATCAAAGACCTTAAATCCCGATGGGTTCAACCCTTTCCACCAACCCCATTATCTGTTACTAAATCTGGCCATTGGCGGCAATGGAGGAGATCCATCACAAACTCCATTTCCGAGAATCTACGAAGTAGATTACGTAAGAATATACCAGCGGGATTAAAACCTTTGCCGTAATCCCTGCCTAGCTCCCTCTTATAAAAAATCCTCCAAATATTTATTTTGAAATTAATTGCTGGAGTATATTGCGTGTTCGATATATCCGATCGCTTTGTATATGCTGGGTTAAATAGTTCGATTGAAACCGAAATGATTAACTGTAACTGAGAGAGTGATTTCCAAATTGAAAAAAAAATGTTTTAAAAATATACCCGTGAAGCAAACCCTTAACCCAAAGTGCCCCTTCGGACTGATAATAACTCAATGGTCCAGTTTGATACGTTTTTTACAGCTAATTTGTATTTTTTCCATTTTTCTTCCCTACACCACACACGCTCAAGTCCGGGATGATTTACCCTTTGAGCTGAAAAATGGGGACCGGGTAGTATTTCTGGGGAATGCACTGATGGAAAATGAGCAGGTGTATAATTACCTGGAATTTCGATTAACTAGACATTGGCCAGAACGAAACATTACATTCAGAAATCTGGGCTGGTCTGGCGACAATGTATTCGGTGAGGCCAGAAGTTATTACACAAGCCCTCCCAGTGCCTATGATCTATTAATTTCCCAATTGACGGATTCAAAAGCCACACATGTATTGGTTGCCTATGGAAGTGTAGAAGCGCAGGAAGGTGAAGGTGGACTTGAAAAGTTCGCCCAGGGACTTGAAAAATTACTTGCGAAGATCCAGGAACTTGGAGCCGAGGCAATTCTCCTGTCTCCTATTCCTCAATTTGCTGGAGGAACCCCGTCCCTTTTAGAGGAAAGGAACAGTAATCTAAAACTTTATGCAAAGACGATTGCTAAGATTGCCCAAGAGAAACAGAAACGCTATATAGATCTCATTAGTCCGTTCGAAAAATTGGCTGAAAGCGAATTGATTTCGGAGAATGGCTTGCACCTAACAGAATATGGGTATTATAAGCTAGCGGAGTTCGTAGAAAATTCTTTGGGACTGGATACTGAACCGTGGATGATATCGGTTGACGCAAAATCCGGTGAAATCGAGAGTAGCCTAATCACCAACATGGTGATTAGTGATCCCAAAAATAAAAGACTCGAATTTACTGTAGATGAGAAAATTCTTCCCGTTGCAATACCAAATTCTTTAAACAGGGAAAGTGAGCGTCCCATTGCCATAAAGGGGTTGAAAAAGGGCTTTTATTCCTTGGAAATTAACGGAAAACTGGTAGCCAGTGCATCAGCCAAGGCCTGGGCTGAGGGAGTTTCCCTTAAACAGGGAGGTACATTGGACCAAGCTGACCACCTAAAACGCCTGCTAAACAAGAAAGATGAAGTGTTTTTTTACCAGTACAGACCTTTAAACAGAACCTATATTATTGGGTTTAGAGAATATGAGCAGGGCAGACATGCCAGTGATTTGCGGGATTACGACGTTGTATTAACATGGCTTCAGGGTCAAATCACTGCGACTAAATCACCGATAAGGACTCACTATAAATTATATCCCACGCCCTAGTTCAGCTATGGAAATTAATCACAGCTTCCCCCAATTAAAAGACAAGCCCAAAAAAAATTAATGGTAATGAATTCAACACATAACAAATTCCGTTCGTTACGAACGCTGATTTTAATCGGTTTATGGCTGGTGTATTTACCCTCTTGGTCACAAAACAGCCTTAGGGATATCCCCTCACCAGATGTACAGCGGCAATTGGAATCCTTTCAGGTGGCTGAGGGGTTGGAGGTAACCCTATATGCGGCTGATCCATTTGTTATTAAGCCTATTCAAATGAACTGGGATGCCGAGGGAAGACTATGGGTGGTGAGCAGTACCGTCTATCCCCACCTAAAGCCAGGCGAAACCGCCAACGATAAAATTTTTGTTTTGGAGGACACCAATGGCGATGGAAAAGTGGACAAATCTACCGTTTTTGCAGAGGGATTGATAACCCCGACTGGCATCCTACCTGGTGACGGAGGGGTATATGTGGCGAACTCAACCGAGATTCTACATTTTAAAGATACAAACGGAGATGGAAAAGGTGACCAGCGCAGGAGAATCCTTACCGGGTTTGGTACCGGTGATACGCACCACCTCATCCATACCTTCCGATGGGGCCCGGATGGCTTGATGTATTTTGCACAGTCTATTTATATATACAGTCATGTGGAAACCCCATGGGGCATACGTAGGCTTGAAGGAGGCGGCGTTTGGCAATTGCGGCCCAGCACATTACAGCTTGAAGTATATGCCAAGGGATTGATCAATCCATGGGGCTTGCAGTTTGACCGATGGGGTCAGTCCTTCCTGACGGACGGCGCAGGAGGCGAAGGGATCAACTTTGCTTTTCCCGGAGCGACTTTCGTCACAGCCCCGGGGGCCGAGCGGATCGTTCGGGGCTTGAATCCAGGTCAGCCAAAACATAGCGGATTGGATCGGGTTTCTGGTAGGCATTTGCCTGCGTCATGGGAAGGAAGCCTGATCACCAACGATTTCCGGGCAAATAGAGTAAATCGGTTTGTACTTGAGGATCAGGGAAGTGGATTTGTCTCCAAGCAGGCGGAAGACCTTCTTTGGACTGACCACATTGCTTTTCGTCCGGTGGATATTAGTGTCGGTCCAGATGGTGCGATCTATGTGGCTGATTGGTACAACCCCATCATCCAACACGGTGAAGTTGATTTTCATGATCCCAGAAGGGATCAGCAGCATGGAAGAATCTGGCGCATAGCGGCAAAAAACAGCCCCACCGTCGCCATTCCCAAGTTAACCCAGTTATCTGTGCTGGAACTCTTGAATACCCTTAAGTTACCCGAAGATTGGACAAGAATTCAGGCCAAGCAAGTGTTGAAAAACAAGGGTGCTTCCCAAGTTATTCCAGTTCTGAACACTTGGATCCAATCCTTGGAAAAAAACGATCCCAACTACGAGCACCAGCTACTTGAAGGCCTTTGGGTCACTCAGGCATTGGGTGAAACGAATGAGGAATTGCTTCGCCAGTTGCTATCTGCCAAGAACCCCAACGCAAGGGCTGCGGCGGTACGGGTATTGGGTTATTGGCTCAAAGAAATTCAAGAACCGATGGATTTATTGACCACAGCCGCTCAGGACCCAAATCCAAGGGTCCGTTTGGAAGCAGTCATTGCTTTGGGGTCTATACCGGAAGCAGTCGCATCACGTGCTGCGCTGAACGTCTTGGATCAGACCATGGATGAATTTTTGGACTATGCCCTTTGGCAGACGGTTAAGGGGCAGGAATCCTTATGGATGAAAGAAGTAGCAGCCAACCCCTCCTATCTCGGTGATGCCAGAAAAACATCTTTTGCGCTCAAGTCTGTAAATAACCCTTCGGCAATAGAACTGCTGGTTGATTTATACCAAAAAGGCGAAGTCCCCGAAGCCTATCATACGGACGTGTTGAGTGCTATTGCCAAGTACGGGTCTGTTTCATCCCTAAATACCCTTTTGGATTTGGCTGTTGAGGGTCGGGGTAACGCCACAGAAAAAACTGCCCAGCTATTGGCACTACGGATGAGTGCATCCCAGCGGGGCCTTAAACCCGATAAAAATCCCGGTAGAATTGGCTCTTTCATAGACCATGAGGACGAAAGGCTAGCCATTGCTGCTTTGCAACTTGCTGGGATATGGAATCGTACCGAATTAACACCCCGTCTGATTGCTTTGATTCAAGAAGGGGACCGTCCCATCAAGCGGGCAGCACTCGGAACTCTGGCCCGCATGGACGATACCAAAAGCCATCGTTTGCTACTGGAAATGACGGCTAAAACCCAATCTCCGGAAATTCAGTTGCTGGCCACTTCTGAACTTGTCCGCCTAGATGCTGGGAAAGCTTCGGAGTTGGCAGTTTCCCTTCTTAGACAACCCCTTGAAGCAGAGGATGCCGAAGAGTTGTTTGCTGCTTTTTTAGCCAGCGACGAATCGGTCACCATTTTGGCCGCCACCCTCACAGAAAATCAGATACCGGAAGAAAAGGCAAAAATCGGAAGGCAATCCATGAGGCAAATTTCATGGTTCAGGCAAAATAACCATGCTTCTCAGGCTTTGAAAAAGGCTTTGGAAGCTTCTGGAGGCATTTTACCTCCTGAGCGGATGCCACAGCAGTTGTCCGAGAATCAAATTTATGCACTGGTTCAAGAGGTAAAAAACAGTGGAGATCCGGTGCTGGGTGAATCAATTTATCGAAGATCTTCCCTAATGTGCCAAACCTGTCATGCACTGGGAGGAGCCGGAGGCTTGATCGGACCTGACATGAGTAGTTTGGGAACCAGTTCACCTATAGACAACATCATCAAATCAGTGGTTGATCCTACCGAATCGATCAAGGAGGGCTACGAACTTCAGAAAATCACCAAATCCGACGGCAGTGTGATTATGGGATATATGGTAGGAGACGGTGCGAATGATTTGGTTCTGCGCAATGTAGCAGGTATGGAGGAGTCCATACCAAAAAGCCAGATTACTTCCCATGAGAATGTACCGGGCTCCCTGATGCCTCCAGGATTGACGGCAAGTCTGGACCGGAAGGAATTTGTAGATCTGATCAGCTACCTCTCCAAATTGGGTGAATCAGGCAATTTCCGGGTATCTAATCAGCGGTTAGTCAGAAGGTGGAGAGCAGTATCCGGCAATGCCGAACTTATCCAGAGAATCAACGAGGAAGGGTTGGCCGCAGTGGTTAAAACCGATACCCGACTTCGCCTCCAACCAGTCTACAGCCAAGTGGCGGGAGATTTACCCTTAAGCGAAATCGCTGCCATCGAACTCGATAACGGAAAATCAGTCAGCGTGGTACAGTTCGAAATTGAGGTGTTGACTCCTGGAGAGGTTCAGTTTACATTTAACAGCAGTCAGGGCATACAGGCTTGGGCTGGGGATAAAACCCTTTCACTTGTTGAACAGGCCGCAAATGCCAGTTTGACCCAAGGCAAGCATCAGATAACTGTCGCTGTGGACAGAGAAATCCATCCGGAAAGTGGCTTAAAAATTGAACTTATTGACTTACCCGAATCCCCTGCCCAAACCCGTCTTATCATGGGTCGTTGAAGGTTTAATGAGTTCGTTTATAAATAATGCATAAATGATTCATTTTAAGTACTTTATATATAGTAAGTTAAAAAATTTATTAAGCCAAATTCAGTTTTAAAAATTGCTTTTGCCTCTTTGGAACAACTAAATATGAGGGTTGCTTTAGTTTCAATATATGTAATTTAATCTCTTAGTTCATTTAGTAATAAACTAACCAAAATGACAGTAAAAAATCTTCTGGTATTACCTGTTTTAATTTGTTTTCTTGCTGCTTTTAGTTCCTGTACTTCTAACGGTTCAAAACAGGACGACGAATGGCAAGTACTTTTTAACGGCCAAAATCTGGATGGGTGGATACCTAAGATCCACCACCATGAGGTGGGTGAAAACTACGGCGATACCTTTCGGGTAAAGAACGGTGTCATACAAGTCAATTATGACGAATACAATACCTTTGATGAGCGATATGGGCATTTATTTTACGAACAGCCCTTCTCTTATTACCACCTGAGGTTTGAATACCGGTTTACGGATCAATGGATGAAAGATGCCCCAAGCTATACTTACCGGAACAGTGGAGTAATGTTTCATTCCCAAGCACCTGAAACTATTTTGAAAGAACAGGACTGGCCCATATCAGTGGAATATCAAATGCTTGCCGAGGAGGAACCCGGAAAGGCTCGGCCTACGGGAAACATGTGTTCCCCAGGTACGGAGGTTTTTTACAAAGGGGAAATGGATCCAAGGCATTGCATCAATTCCTCTTCCCCTACCTTTCCATGGAACGAATGGGTCGAGGCAGACTTAATCGTCTACGGGGATTCGCTGGTGATCCACAAGGTGAATGGAGTAAATGTATTGGAATACACCAAACCCCAAATCGGGGGAGGTGTTGCCAACGGATATGATCCCGCCATTAAAGTAGATGGTAAGGCCCTGACCGAAGGATATATCGGACTGCAGGCAGAGGGTCAGGGTGTGGAGTTTCGGGAGATTCGGATTAAGGAGCTTAGGAGGTAAGTTTGTTGATGGGTTGGTTTTTGAATTATGGGGTTATGGGTTATGGTCAATGCATAACTCATAACCAAGTTTTAGTTGGCAACCAATCTTCCCAATACCTTAAGCTTATTTTCCCGCGTCTCATTCCATTCCAGTCCATAGCTTAGTCTCATGCAACGGTGGAACTGAACCTGTAGGGTAAACATTCGTCCGAGTGCGATGCTAATTCCTTGGACCATGGCTCTTTCATACAGTTCCGCCGTATTAATTTTATTTCCCAATGAGGTATGAATTATGGGTTCAAGATGTTTAACTCATAACTCATAACCAGACCATTCATAACTCATAACCAAGTTTTAGTTGGCAACCAGTTTTCCCAATACCCTCAACTTATCATCCAGTGCCTCGTTCCATTCCAGCCCATAACTCAACCGCATGCAATGATGAAACTGGTCCTGTAAGGTAAACATTCTTCCGGGAGCAATGCTAATGCCCTGGGCCATGGCTTTTTCATACAGTTCCGCAGTATTGGTTTTATTACCCAATTCCACCCAAAGCACAAATCCTCCCTGTGGCCGGCTTACCTTGGTCCCCTCGGGAAAGTATTCTCCCACGCTTCGGATAAATTGCAGGCTGTTTCCATATAGTTTCTTGCGTAAAAGGCTCAAGTGCTTTTCATACCAGCCCTTTTCCAAAAAATGGGCAATGGCCTCCTGGGTCAATGCCGTACTTGATATGGAATGAAAAGCCTTTTGGCGTAAAATAGTCTTGATATACTTTCCGGGGGCTACCCACCCTACCCTGTAGCCAGGGGCTAGGGTTTTGGAAAACGAACCACACCACAGGACAATTCCTTCCTTATCGAATGCTTTGCAGGGTTTGGGCCGCCTTTCACCAAAATACACGTCCCCGTACAAATCATCCTCTATAAGCGGTACCTGGTATGATGTCAGGAGTTCCACCATCTGCATCTTATTTTCATCGGGCATACAGCTTCCGAGAGGGTTGTTGAAATTACTGACTACCAAACACAGCTTTATAGAAGCCACCACTTCCCGAAGCGCAGTAAGATCCATGCCTGTTACTGGATGGGTAGGCATTTCGAGAACCTTGAGCCCCAGATGTTTGGCAAGTTGCAATATTCCGTAGTATACTGGACTCTCTACCGCAATGGCATCCCCCGGTTTGGTCAGAGCCATTAGGCCAAACGAGATGGCGTTCATGGTGCCCGCAGTGGTGACAATATCATCAACACCTAAATCCCCCCCCCAAGTAAACGACCATTTTGCAATGTACTTTCGCAGCTTTAAATTTCCTTGAATATCTCCATAGGCAGTTCCTGAACCCTGAAGTGAGCGCATAGCTTCCACCATGCTTTTGTTTAATTTAGCTACAGGCAGAAAAGACTCCTCGGGCACGCTAAGGGAGAGTTGGGTAATCGCTTTGTTGTTCAGATTTTCAAAAACCTTACCTATCAAGCCATCAGCCTCTTTGGGTTGGGACTTTTGGCCCGGATTACTTACCGTGGGCACAGGCAATATTCTCGTCGCTTCCCTACTGACAAAAAAGCCCGATTGTGGCTTGGAATGAATTAAAGAGCGGCTCTCCAAAACCAAATATGCCTGAATGACGGTGTTTTTGCTAACTCCATATTCCTTACTTACCCTACGTATAGAAGGTAACTTCTCCCCAACCTTAAGGGTTCCGTTTACAATCAACCGATCCAGTGTGTCCGCCAGCCCAAGGTAAAGCGTGTGATCTTTCATAACCAATTTTAACTGTACCCTACAAAAATATAAAAAATGTATCTGTAACCATAAATGTGGTGCAATTTAATTTGCACCTACATTATTATACCATTTATAATATGGACAAATTAAAATATCCCATTGGCAAGTTTGAGGCTCCAGAAAGTATTTCTGATGAACGACTCCAAGAAGCCATAGCCGATATTGGTGCTTTTCCAGAAAAAATACAAGCTGCAGCCAAACTTCTTGGATCTGAAAGATTAGCCCGTCCTTACCGCCCGGGAGGTTGGAACGGCCGTCAGGTGATACATCATGTAGCTGACAGTCATCTTAATGCAATGATTCGATTTAAGCTGGCTTTGACAGAGGAAAATCCGACTATAAAACCGTATAGAGAAGATCTTTGGGCAGCATTGGCAGATTACGCAGCACCAATAGAGCAAAGCTTGCAGCTTATTACATCCGTTCACTATAGATGGCATCTCTTAATGACTTCCCTATCGGATGATCAATGGGCAAGAACCTTTTACCATCCCGAAAACAAATTAAGTACAACACTTAGGCGTAACACACTCCTCTATCAATGGCACGGCAACCATCACCTCGGGCATTTGCACCTGATTAGTACCTCCCCTACATCTTCTGTTAAAATTTGAAAACATTTTCAACATGCAAACTATTCTATCTCCCAAGCCTTCTTTTGACTTTGATAATTTTACATTTGGCGTACAAGCAACCGACCGAATGCTAGTTGCCCATTATGGCCAATCAGCCTGGCAGGATTATAAGATCGTTCCCTTTGGTGAGATCACACTGTCACCGCTAGCCATGTGTTTTCATTATGGGCAGACTGTATTTGAAGGTATGAAAGCCTATAGGATGGTAGACGGGGGAATCAACTTGTTCCGAATGGGCAAGCACCATGAACGGCTTAACCGGTCTCTTCGCCGAATGGCCATGCCTGAAGTTCCGGCTTCATTATTTATTGAGGGTTTGACCGAACTGATCCGTCAGGAGGAAAAGTGGATCATCGATAATCCCGACTATTCCCTGTATATAAGACCGTTTGTAATAGCTACAGAGCCCAGATTGGGGGTAGATGCCGCGGAGGAATATTTATTTATGATCGTCCTCTCCCCTCTGAAATCCTATTACTCCAAAAATTTAAGAGTAAAAGTAGAAACCGAATATATTCGAGCAGCGCATGGTGGAGCAGGTTCTGCCAAAAACGGTGGAAACTACGGTGCTTCCATGCTGCCACAACGACTGGCAAAAAAGGCCGGATTTGATCAGATCTTATGGCTGGATGCTGCGGAACGGAAGTATGTCGAAGAATCCGGAACCATGAACATTATGTTCATACTTGACGGTAAAACGCTTATCACCCCGCCTACTGGTGACACTATTCTAGATGGAATCACCCGGGATTCCCTTCTTCGACTTGCACCCTTACAGGGATTGGAAGTTGAAGAGATCCGGGTATCGGTCAGTGAGCTTATTGACTGGATCGACGCTGGAGTCCGGGTTGAAGCTTTTGGAGTCGGTACCGCAGCTGTAATTTCCCCCTTCGAAGAAATCTCCTACCTGGGGAAATCATATCCTACCTATACCGGAAAGGATGCCTGCATGTACGGTTTAAAACAGGAGCTGAGTGATATCCGAAGAGGGATCAGCGAAGACAAGTTTGAATGGAATTTTAGAGTATAAAAAATTAACCATTTGAAACATATAAGGGCATTTAAGTTTTTTTATTTCCCATGATGTATCTATAACTAAAATGTGTTTTACCACATAGTTGCATAGTTCACATAGGTTTTTTTCAAGACGAATTAGTTCTGTTTATTCAAGTCGGATAAATTAATCTAATTTAAAGACTCCAAAAATGTCTAAAAATTAAAGGGCTGCTTCAGTCATAGAAAGGCCTTTTTTCTATGTGTAATATGTGGTATTTCAAACCTAACTTATTTACCACTTAACATAGTTCACATAGGGGAATTTCAAGGCGATTTAATTTCTTTTATTCAAATTGACATAAATAACCTTATTAGAAATAGCAAAAATATCTGACAACTAAAGGCTTTATTCAACCTTAAAAATGCCCCTAACAAGCTGTAACCGCTTTCAACCACCTTTCAATTTTCTACCTCTCACGCCAAAATTTAACAGGCAAACTAGCCTCAAATTCCCTGAAATATGGTAAATTACCTTTGTCAATCAAAAAATTTTAAACCATGAGAAAAATACCCTCTTTTTTGTATCTGCTTTTGATGGGATTAATTCTATGGTCCTGCCAACCCGGAGTCAACAACATTGATCTTTCTGAGGAGGACTTTGTTTTTGAAAACGCCAATGTCATTGATGTGACAGACGGCAACCTTATCAAGGCCCACGTGGTAGTAGAGGATTACAAAATTAGTAAAATTATTAAATCAGATGAGCCCTATACATGGGGAAATGCCACTGTTATTCCGGCATCCGGTAAGTTTATACTTCCCGGATTGGCTGAAATGCATGCCCATATTCCTTCCATGGAATGGGATGACCCCATTATAGAAGAGACACTTTTTCTGTATCTCTCAAACGGTGTCACGACCATAAGGGGAATGCTTGGAAATCCGGTGCATTTGGAACTTCGTGAAAAAGCCAACAACAGGGAAATCATCAGTCCTAGGATTTTCACTTCCAGCCCTTCTCTAAACGGGAATACGGTGAGAACTCCAGAGGAAGCCAGAAGCCAGGTGCAGGCCTTCGCGGCGGCTGGATATGATTTTCTCAAGCTTCACCCCGGAATTCGCCTCCACGTCTTTGATGAAATTGTAAAAACTGCCAATGAATCCGGAATTCCCTTTGCCGGACATGTGTCCAACCTGGTAAGGGTGCGTCACGCACTTGAAAATAAATACCAGACCATTGACCACGTGGATGGATTTATGGAAGGACTGGTCCCTGAAGAAGCTGGTGTCAACCCGATTGAAAATGGTTTTTTTGGATATAATTTCACTGATTTGGCGGACACTTCCAGAATTGGGGAATTGGTTCAACTGAGTAAAGACAACGGAGTTTGGATTGTTCCTACCCAAGCCTTGTTTGATCGATGGTTTTCACCAACTCCTGCTGAAAGTCTTGTAGGTGAAGATGAAATGAAATACATGTCTGGCGAAACCCGAAAAAACTGGGTGGACAGCAAAAACAATCTGACAAATACATCAAATTATGATTCTACCCAATGGGAAAGGTATAATCAGATCAGACATCAACTGATCAAATCTTTACACGAACACGGCCAAGGCCTTTTATTGGGATCTGATGCCCCACAGGTATTTAATGTGCCTGGCTTCTCCATACACCATGAACTTAAAGGAATGCTTGATGCCGGCTTAACCCCATTGGAAGCACTGCAAATCGGCACGATAAATCCCGCCACTTTCTATGAAGGAAATTTTGGCCAGATAAAGGAAGGAATGGAAGCGGATCTGATAATGACGGATAAAAACCCCCTAGAAGACCTAACCCATCTAAAAAACCCTGCTGGGGTAATGGCACGTGGTCAGTGGATGGATAGGGAGTTGATCCAACAAAAGCTGGGTGAAATTGCCGCTAAATACAAATAATGAGGAAACCTGAAATACAAAAAAGCTGCCTTTTCCAAGACAGCTTTTTTTTTGAAATGATTCTTTAGGCCCTTTGACCCAGCTTGAACTCCTTGAGTTCTTCCTGCTCGATAAAAGGTTGATTTCTAAGCCGCTTTCCGGTAGCCCAATAGATGGCGTTGGAAATTGCCCCGCCAGTAGGTGGCAAAGCAGGCTCTCCAAGCCCTGTTGGATCAATTCCATTGTCCACAAAATGCGTTTCAATTTCGGGTACCTCCCTCATACGGATAAGTCTGTAGCTATCGAAATTTTTCTGCTCAGCCATACCCTGTTTGAAAGTCATATTAGTGAACATGGCATGACCCATACCATCTACCATACCACCTCTCACTTGCTGGTCTGCTCCAGTCGGATTGACTACGATACCGCAATCAGTGACTGCGTAGATTTTCTCCAATACCGGATTTCCCTGATGCATGCGGACCTGTGCCACTTGGGCGACATAAGATCTATGGGAAAAATAAACGGAGAACCCTTGGGCGACCCCATCTTTTTTGCCCCAACCGGATTTTTCGGCGGCCATTTCCACAACAATACGCATACGGTCCACATCATAATGGATGCTACCCACCGGATTCGATTTGGCCCGGTCTAAAAGTTCCAGTCTAAATTGAACCGGATCCTTTCCCGCTGCCTCTGCCACCTCATCGATAAATGACTGTTCAGCAAAAGCGAGAAAATTAGTAATCGGCGCTCTCCACGCATTGGTGGTAATGTCCGATTTGTAGTCTATTGATTCGATTAAAAGGTTTTCTACCGACCCCGAAGGGAAGTTATTTTCCCGGGTAGTATTTCCGGCATTCATACCTACACCCTTCAATTTGTATCCTATAAGGGTATTGTTGGCATCTAAAGCTGCCTCGAACCGATACTTTACAGCGGGACGGTAAGCCCCTCCAGTGTTATCATCTTCCCTCGACCAGATTAGCTTAACGGGAGCGTTGACCAATTTGGACACATGTACTGCCTCTTCAACAAAGTCTGCCCGCAATCTTCTTCCAAATCCTCCTCCCAATCGGGTCATTTCAACGGTTACCAGTTCAGGTGCCACTCCTGCAATCTCAGCTGCGGCGGCTTTTGCCCTGTCGGGTGTCTGCGTTGGACCCACGAGTTCCACGCCATCTGCCCGTACATGGGCAAAGAAATTCATGGGCTCCATTGGTGAATGGGAAAGAAAAGGGCACTGGTATTCACTTTTGATCACCTTGGCTGCATTTCGAAAAGCAGTTTGAACATTGCCATCTTCCCGCATTACCTTGGCATCACTACCATTCAGCAACTCATCAAATTTCTTATTATGAAATTCCGTACTTTCTAGTTCCCCATTTATCGGTTCGTATTCAATCTTCAACTTACGCTTGGCCTTCATCACCTGCCAGGTAGAGTTTCCTACTACGGCAACATTGTCGTTGAAAGTAACCACATCTGTTATTCCCGCAACGGCTTTTGCCTCTTGATCATCTACTGACTTTAGCTTCATTCCAAACGGGGGACGCTGAACCATGGCGTGGCGCATACCTTCCCGATAGATATCCAATCCAAATAGGGGCTTTCCTGTAAACATGGCTTTGTTGTCCACGTTTTTTACAGGTGTTCCGATGATTTTAAAATCCTTGGTGTTTTTTAAGGCTACATCTTCAGGAACAGGGATACTTGCTGCTTCATTCGCAAGCTCTCCATAGGCAAGTTTTTTTCCACTTTCCTTGTGAATGACTTCTCCATTAGACGTGCTTAGGGAGTTAATCCCCACATCCAGCCTCTTTGCGGCTGCTTCCATCAGCATTCTGCGTGCCGTGGCTCCGGCTTTGCGTAGCCTTTCCCAAGAATGGGGCATGGCACCGGATCCTCCAGTTACCTGGCGGTCATATTTTTCACCGTCCAAAAAGGCCTGCATTACTCGGACCTTAGACCAGTCCGCATCAAGTTCCTCAGCGACAATCATGGGGAACGAGGTTTTAATATTTTGTCCCAATTCCGGGTTTGGTGAGAAAATCACGACATGGCCATCTGGAGCAATGGATAAAAAATTGTTGTAGGGTATGGCTTGGGAGAGTAACTCCTCATCGGTAATCACTTTCATTTGAGATGATTCGCACCCGGTAAAGTGAAAACCCAACAATAACCCTCCACTGGCAGTTGCCGCTATTTTTAAGAAGTCTCTTCTATTCGTTTTAAGTTGTGTAGTCATGGTTATTTTGTTTTGGAAGCAAGCATTACCGCTTCTTTAATTCTATGATAAGTTCCGCATCGGCAAATATTGCCGTTCATTGCTTCGACAACATCTTCTTCACTGGGATTGGGGGATTTCTTAAGCAATGCTGCGGCAGTCATGATCTGACCAGCCTGACAGTAGCCACATTGGGCGACGTCGATCTCTTCCCAAGCTTTCTGTACGGGATGATCTCCATCAGCAGAAAGCCCTTCGATGGTTGTTATTTTGTCTTCACCGATCGCAGATACTGGAAATACGCAAGATTTTACCGCCTCGTCATTGACATGTACCATACACGTCCCGCATTGGGCAATACCACACGAGTATTTGGTTCCTACCAATCCCAAGTGATCCCTCAACACCCATAATAATGGGGTATCATCATCCACATCGACTTGGTGACTTTTTCCGTTAATTTTCAAGTTGTATTTAGCCATTTTTCCAAATTCTATTGTTAAACTGTTAAGTTAGAGATTTCTCAAATTGATTTCAAATAAATAAAGTCTTTTTTACGCTATTTAATTTTGATCTTTATAAATACTAAAAAATTTACCTCTATAAAAGCAACTGATTGAAATTCTTTTTGTTGCTGCTTTAAAAAAATAATTATCAATTTTTGAATTTATGCAAATAATAATTATCTTTTGCTAATTTTAAATATCCCCATACTTTATAAGGATGAATCTTGAATAGAGCAGTTCATTCTAAACCTAACCTGAACATAAGTCTCATGAAGCGGTATTTAGTAATTTTTGGAATTATACTACTAGTGGTTCTCGCAATCTTGTTTTTCAGCCAACCTCAACTGTTGGATAAAATATGGCTTTGGTTGATAGGATTCATCGGATATATTCTTCTTCTAATCCGTAAAGGTGCCGAAGGCTTAAAAGAATTGTTTTCCAAAAGCCCCACAGTTGGCTCTCCCCCTCCCATTGAACGTACTAATCCGACTTCTCCCGTCCCAACAACCCCTGCTTATAATTTGGAAGAGAAAATTAAAGAAATTGAAGAGAAGATAAGAAACCAGAGGCCTACCGGAACACGTCTGGCTCACCATTACATCACGGTATTAAGATATATAGATGATGGACAAACTACTCTCGGATTGATGTTTTTGCAAGGAAAATTTTTCGCATATACTCTGGAGGACACCCATCAGGATGAAAAAATTAGAGGTAATACCCGAATACCACAGGGAGTATATCCGCTCGAACTGAACAGGAATGTGACAGGGCTAACCCAAACCTATCGAAATCGCTTCTCCTGGTTTGATTTTCACGTGGAGATCAAGGAAATCCCAAATTTCGACCTTGTATATATACATATCGGAAACACGCATGTAGACACCATGGGATGTATCCTGATCGCTGATGGGGTAAATGCAGCAGATCCACAAAAAATGATAACTCATTCCAGAATGGCATTTGAGCGCTTTTATAAGACAATACATCCCCTACTTAACAGTAACCGGAAGTTGGCTATTCAGCTGCTGGATGAGGATTGGGTTGAAAGATCCCATCTCATGCCTTTAGAAGAAGTAGCCGAGATAAATACCTGACCAAAATTTAACCATAGCACTATCAAATTTTTATATTATGACCACAAGTAACAAACCGAACACCGAAACTACACAAGTTGCAGCTAATTACGCAACCCTGGAACCCGAGAAAAAAACGCCCCTTTTTCAGAATAAAAGATATCTCTTTTTGCAGCTCGGGGCAGTAATTTTGATTACACTGGTTGTTTTAATTGGAATAAAAAACGGTATAGAGGCTACAAATACAAGTTTTGAAATAGCCATCATCCTTTTAACGTCAATTGCCTTTCTTTATGGGATTACTGCCAGGCAAATGAATCCGAAGGCAAAAAATGAAAATAAATACAACAATCCCTACCACACCTTCTTTTTTAGAGGTACTGTAATCCTCACCAGTTTGCTTACCCTATTTGGGATATTCGGTTCATTTTTCGTGTATGTGGAGCATGGTAATTTGTTCCAAGCCGTAGGTTTGGCCACCGCAATTATCTGGATTTCCGTGTTTTTGGTTTATTTCATGTGGTCTGTATATTTCTACAATATCAATTACGGTCTTACAGATGAAGACTGGAACCGCATCTACGAGGCCAAAGACCGTCAAATAGAAGGGCTATCCACCCAAGAAGGGGAATTGGATGTTCCAAAACACAATCCCTTCAGAAGCCAGACATTTGGATTGCCACCCGGTACAGTCAGGGGCATGATTGCATTTACTCTGCTAATGGGGGGAATGTCTCTTTTAATCACCAGTTATGGGTCAGGTTATTCGGGTGTGGATATTGCGTTATTACGGCAGCAATTTGAATTTTTTGAAACCGCATTCCTTATGATGATTGCTTTCTACTTCGGGGACCGGTCGTTGAAGTACCTCAGCAAAAGATGGACCGATCCAAATGCCCAGCAAGCAACGGCATCGGGCCGACCCGCAACAACAACGTCGGGCGAAGTGACATCAAGTCCGCAAATTGTCGGAGACAGCATAGATGAGGATGATCGGGAATTTATGGAAGAAGACCGAGATTTCTTAACAGAAAATAAATCTATTACAGCTACCCCCCTCATCACCAACGTCAGGCAGACACTGTCCACCTCATTGGAAAAGCCAATCATTGAATCACCTGGGGAAGAATTTGTACAGCTTAAAGACAACACATTCCAAAAGGTACTAAGCGACATGGATATCCGTATTGCCTTAGAGGAATTGAAAGACAGAGATAACATTGATCTGTCTCTTCCGGTGGTAAAGGCGATTGTCACCGTTGAATCGGCAGGAAAGGGACATTTACCTGACGGTCGTGCCAAAATTTTGTTTGAGGGGCATAAGCTTTGGCAATGGCTGGAAAAAGAAAAAATGGACCCCAAGCTATCTGTAAAGGGAAATGAGGATATTCTATATCAAAAATGGACAAAAGCCCACTATAAAGGAGGTGCTAGGGAATATGAACGGCTAGAGAAAGCCCGGAAACTAAACCCAAAAGCAGCTGTGTACTCCGCATCCTGGGGACTGTTTCAGATTTTAGGTGAAAATTTAACAGGCTTTATCAAGGGAAGAAATTATAAAGATCACGAAGAATTTGAGGCAAAGCAGCATGAGTCAGAGTATTTTCATTTCCTTGATTTTTTGGAATTCATCAAAACAAAAAAAATCCGCGGCAAAGCATTGATCGATTTTGTTTCAGAGCAAAATAATGGGAATTATGACTGGGAGAGTTTTGCTTATGGCTATAACGGAAGCGGGTACAAACAAAATAAATACGACACCAAAATGAAAGCCGCCTACGAAAAATTCAAAGCGGACGGCCTATGAAATTTCTTGGTAAAATATGGGTTTATATCCTCTCGGTGTTAGTAATACTTGTAGCTGGATGCGTTAACGATGAAAGGGCCCTGGTTGTCGGAAAAATCCAACAAGCAAATGATTTGGTAACTTCCGAGGTAGTAATCGACAAGGTAGTCTTCGGAAAAAAAACCCGAAAAGTTTTCTTCGTACCCATCAATGAAGCTTCTTTTTTGGCTTATTCCCAAGCGAGAGTCAAAACTGGCATTGATCTGAACAGCGTTTCCGCAGAAGATATAAAAATCGAAGGGACCACAATTACCCTACAATTACCACCTATAGAAGTTATTAATTTTTCATATCCTCCTGAAAGTTTTATGGAGGATACACTCGTTTCCCAACCTAATCGATTTTTAAATAATATTCGGCTGGAAGACCAGGAAGAGTTTTTCCGCCAAGCTGAAATGGATATTAGAGAAAGTCTGCCCTTTATGGGATTAGTCAAGAGTGGACAGGAGCATACACGAAAGCTTATGCATACTTTACTTAAATCCCTTGGCTTCAAGGAGATCTACATCACGTTCAAAAGTGACGACCTGCTTATACCTCAAGTTATCATACAGGATGAACCAGACTCTATTCAGAAACCATGATTCGTCAGATAATACATAGTGCCCGGTTAATTTTTGATATTGCCTTGGTAGCTGCTGCCATTTTTTTGCTTTATTGGTGGAACCCCCTAGGCATTTTCGGAGGAAAAGCGAGGCTTCAGCCCACTGCAAATATGGTAACTGAAATCGTTGAAATGGGGGAATTGATTACCGCAGAGTATTATGGAGAAGTGATCTCTTCCATCCAGGAAGCAAGAACTGAGGAATTGGAAAATCCTGAAATTACCTTTCAGGCAATCGACGCCTATGAGGAATTGAAAGAAATGCTGTTACGTCTAGCTAATTTTGATTCCTTTACGAGGGAGGAAAAGTTAAAGACGCTTGAAAAAGATTCTCCACTCAAGCGTAGAGAGAGAAATCGACTTATTTTAGACCCAGTATCCAGAAATAACATACTGGATAAACTCAACTACAGGGAGGATTGGGAGGCTTTTGAACTGCTTCCCTTACATGATCAGGTTTTATCTTTTTTGTATGAAAAAATAAATAACGGAACGGCAATTATCCGAAACAACCTATCTAACAATCAGACAAAACAGTTATTATTCGAATTATATCCAGACCAGATAGATAGACATTGGGATTCTTTAGACTTCAAGAACGCCTACAGGCAGCGAAAATTAGAAGATGCTCCGAGGCAGGAGGCAAGAAAAAAATTAGCCATGATCGGAAGAGGTACCGTAAAGGCTGGCTTTGACCTAAGTGAGCTCAGGCCCAGCATGTTCTATATCAATGAGCAAGCTGCCGAACTGCATTTTTTTGGTCTTGCCCCAAAGATCCTCAACACGGATATCAATCCGTGGTTTATTCCGGAAAAGGGAATCCCCGGCTTTGACATCCTGACCTATTCCGGAAAAGTAAATTTTAAGGATGCCAAGAAAGTTAAAGAAATTGCCATACAGAAATTGGAGGTAAGTGCACAGCGTGCAGATATACTAAAACATGCCGAAATATTTGGGGGAGAGACTTTAATGCATCTATTTTCCCTTGTTACTGGAAAAGAAATAAAAAAGGTGATTTTCCACCATGATCAAATCATCCAACTTACCCAGCAGATCGTAAAAGACCAATTCATCAATTACGAAGAGGCTAAGCTGTTTGAAGAACAGGTAGTTGAGGAAAGGAGGATTATTGACTCGCTCAACAGAAGTAGAGAAAACCGATTTAATAACCAGCAACTTGCCAGGAAAAAATGGGAAACATTAATTCAGATGACTAAACAGGTTCGGCAGCTCCCGTTTGAATCTGATGACCTTAAGTTTAACTATTACTCCACTTGGGTCTTTCAAATGGGTTTGGACTCCTTGATCAGCAGGGCTGAACTGGACACGCTTACTCGTACGAGGAATTGGTTGAAATTGGAGGCCCTTCCAAAAGATTCGTTGTTAACTCTCTGGGCTGACAGTGATTCCCTTAGTCTTATGGATCAGTTTAGCCAGAGTGTCGCTTTACTCTTGCAGCCTTCCATTCATGTTGGTAATATCAGGCCGCTCCCAGAAGCCAGTGATTCAATTGGCCAAAACGAGGAAATAATCCAGCCTGCCCAACACATAATGGAAACAGACACCACGGCTAAGTTGCTCCACGAATTACTTTTTCCGTTCAACTACAATGCCGAACGCTGGAATTTTTTGACGGCCAAACGTCCCATTATCCTGTCTTCACAACGAATGGATTCAACCCGGATTTTAAATAATGAATCTACGGCTCTTTGGGTTTTTGAAAAAATTAACAGCGAAGATGATCCATGGAAAAAAGTGGATATAACACTCGAGGATATTTTTAACAAAAATTTGTTGGATTTGAGCAAAGGACAAAACGTTATTTTACTGGAAAGGGACAGCCTTATACTCATCAGAGAAAGTCAAAACTTACAGGAAGATTTAGCTATTACGGGTTTTCCAGACTGGCTCAGCCAAGATCAACGGGAAGAGATGACAAGTTATTTGTCTCATCTGCTTTCCCAGCAATATTCAAGAACCCATCGGAGTCCAATAACCCGGGCCAATGAATGGTTCAATTCCAAACTCCAGACCCGTAATGCTGTCAAATTTAATTTTGGAGACTAAACTTGGATTAGGGATAATTTGAATTGGATAATTTAATTTTCCGTTAGAAGCTGGATGCTTAGTTTCCTGTAATCAAGTATTCCTAAAGAAGTAAAACCTTCTAGGTTTCGACAGTTTAATTCGAACAAATAACAGAATATCGACAAAACCTGGAAGGTTAGCGGCTGAAAGGAATATTAAAAGTTTAGGGAAAAATAAAAATTCCTGATCAAATGAATCTGATTTTTTAAAAAAAATATGTTTATTGCTATTTCTTTTAGTAGTGGAAATTCAACTTTTGAAATAAATTTAAATGAATGGAATAGTTTGGCTCTTACGCAATAAGTGGTTGTTTGCGAGTTTTCTACTTTTTTTTAGTTCAGGCTCAAATCTATGCGGACAAGTTTTCGACGGCGAAATTAAATTCGTTGCTCCCTATCAGGAGATTTCCTCTTATTTTCCTGAAATCCACGTTGGCGCGCAATATATTCAAGAAGATCGGCATGTGGATGGGCACCCGTTTTATAACAATCAACTCCTTGGTAACGGAAAAATCACAATCAGTGGATTCAGGTATTCTGAGACTCCATTACAATATGATATAGTAAATGATTTGGTGATCACCATTTCGCCAATAAAAAACCAAAAGACCATCTTGGATCCGGATAAAATAGAGAAGTTTATATTGGGCGATAGTAGTACTTTCATAAAAGTTAACAAAGACATTAGTTCTTTTTATCACGGAAACGGTTTTTACAGGGAAATCGTCCAAGGAAATATTGGACTCTTTTGTAAGCATTATAAAGAAATTGTCAAGGATAGTTCACCGATGACTCCCTATAACAAGTTTTTTGAAAACCAAAAATATTATATCGAATTGGAAAATGAATTCCACCCTGTCAGAAAAAAGAAAGATGCCTTTAGGCTACTTCAGGTTACGAAGAGGGAAATTCGACCAGAATTGAAACGAAACAACTTGAAATTCAAGAAAAATAAAGAGGCTTACTTAAAGGTTGTGGTGAATAACGCATTAAAAACCTATGACAATGTTGATTAGGGTCTGGTTTTATTTAGTGATCTTAGTTTTTGGTTTTGCTTTTCCTTCATTAGGACAAGAGATTCAAGAAGAAAAAATCAGCGGAATTTTTTCTGGACTGACATTTGATCGGTTCGCTCGGCAAATAGAAGACAGATACAATTTCACGTTCTATTTTAAATCCACAGAGGTGGATAGTCTCACAGTCAACATCAGCGCAACTGGTAATCCGCTTGACGATATATTAAGGAGAATTTTCTCAGGTACGGAATTGAGATTTAGCATTGATTCCCAAAAGCGGGTATTTATTACAAAAGGCCAGCCACTTCGTGTTCAGTTTCCCAAATCCTTTTTCCAACAGCAAATTTTCGAAACTACCCAAGCAAGCGGGGATAGCTCCCAGCTTTCTCAGGACAGGGTTTTTGCCAAAAACAAACTTTGGGACATCGGCACTCCACAGCGGAGTGTGTCCCCCTCGGAAGGGCTGTTGCAAGGAAAAGTAATTAGCGAAGAATCGGGAAATCCCATAATAGGTGCCTTGGTTTATAGCGCTGGAAATGACGTCAGAGGCATCACGGATGAAAATGGCAACTATAGCATACGCTTATCAAAAGGTCGACATACTCTTATTATTCAGAACTTCGGTGCGTATCAGGAACAGCGACAAATAAATTTGCTTGGTGACGGTAACTTGGATGTATCCATGGATGACAATATCATCTCTCTGATGGAGGTAACCGTCACTTCCGAAAAATCCGCAAACATAGAAAGACCCGAAATGGGGCTGGAAAGCATCACAGTCACCTCAATGAAGAAACTTCCGGCTGTGTTGGGTGAAGTTGATGTATTAAAAGCCATACTCACCCTTCCCGGTGTCAAAACAGTAGGCGAAGCAAGTGTGGGATTCAATGTGCGCGGAGGCGCTGCCGACCAAAACCTTATCCTGTTTAACAACGCAACCATTTACAATCCCTCCCACTTATTCGGGCTATTTTCTGCTTTTAACTCCGATATGATTGAGAGTGTGGATCTATATAAGGCCGGTATTCCGGTTGAATATGGGGGCAGGTTGTCCTCTGTGCTGGATGTGAAAGCAAAATACGGCAATAAGGAAAAAATCGAAGGGGGCGGAGGTATAGGGCCGATGACCAGTCGCCTTTATTTGGAAGGTCCGTTGGGAGAAAAGACCTCGTTTGCCATGGGAGGCAGGACGACTTACTCCAACTGGCTATTCGGGCTTTTGGACGAAGAGTCTGAATTTAGGGATAGCAGGGCATCTTTCTATGACCTGAATCTGAATGTAAGCCACGTCATAGACGAAAAAAATGAGCTTCAACTCTCGCTCTATGGAAGCAGGGATTTCTTCAGGTTTGATCGGGATACCTCATTTTCCTACCAAAATCAAAATGCCAATATTCGATGGATACATTATTTTAATGACCGTCTGGAAGGAGAGTTTACCCTAGGCCATGATTATTATGGATTCAATATAAACGGAGATTTAGATCCCTTGAATGCGTTTGATTATGGATTTTCCATGAATCAAAGCCATTGGAGAAACCATTTTACCTATGAATTAAATGACAAGCACCGACTGAGTTTTGGGATGAATCATGTCAGGTATAAATTGGCAGCCGGTACCCTAGTACCTAAAGGAGAGGAATCCTTAGTGTTGCCGGAAGAAGTTCAGCCCGAACAAAGCTTGGAATCAGCTATTTATATAGGTGACGAATTCGAAATTAACTCCAACTGGATGGTCAACTATGGGGTTCGGTATGTCATCTATAATTACCTCGGACCTCAGGAAGTCACCAGATATATTCCCGGAGAAATCAGATCAGAATCCACTATAAACGGTCAAGACACCTACCAGGCAGGGGATATCATACATACCTATCATGGACCGGAGGCAAGAATTTCCGCCCGTTATGCAATCGATAATTTCACATCCATCAAAGCAGGATTCAATACGGGTAGGCAACACCTACACATGCTCACCAATACCGCAGCCATTTCCCCAACAGACACTTGGAAGCTAAGTGATCCCCACGTAGCTCCTCAGTTGGGGGAACAGGTTTCTGTAGGGTTTTTCAAAAATCTAAAAAACAATACCGTCGAAACATCCGTGGAAGTGTACTATCGTCGCCTACGCAATCTGGTGGATTTTGGAAGCGGAGCAACTTTACTGCTGAACCAAGCTATAGAGCAGGACATTTTGAATACAACAGGAAAAGCATATGGCGTGGAATTTATGGCAAAGAAAACGGTAGGAAAACTCAACGGATGGGTTAGCTACACCTATTCCCGCTCTCAGTTGAGAACATCGGTAGACGAAATCGGTGAGCAAATCAATGACGGAGCCTTCTATCCGAGCAATTTTGACCAACCCCATGATATCATGGTCGCTGCCAACTTTGAATTTACTAAGCGGATCAATACCTCGCTAAACACCAATTACAGTACTGGAAGACCCATAACGCTACCCATTGCCAAATTCCAATACGGTGGCTCTGACAGGGTTTTTTACTCAGATAGAAATGAACACCGGATACCGGATTACTTCAGGGTAGATTTTTCCGTAAACATTGAAGGAAACCACCGCATTCGTAAGCTTGCCCACGCTTCCTGGTCACTGGGCATATACAATCTCCTGGGCAGAAGCAACCCATACTCGGTTTATTTTGCACCTGTTCAGGGTGTCTTACAAGGATATCAACTCTCCATATTTGCGCAGCCTATTCCGTTTATTACATACAATTTTAAATTTTAAAAGCATGAAAGGTATTTCATCCGGCATATTTCTTTTTGCGATTCTATGGCTTTGCATCGTAGGTTGTAGAGAGCCGTTTGAGCCTGCTGTAACAGAAATAGACTACCAACTCTTGGTGGTGGAAGGGTATCTGGAAGTGGGTTCCTCAGGCAGTAAAATTTCCCTTAGTCGGACTACTCCGATTTATAGCGATATCCGCGCTTTGCCTGTTTCGAATGCGATAGTCGAAGTGGAAGGGACAGAGTCTGGTAAGTGGGTTTTTTTCCAGCGGTTCTTGGGTGAATATCTTCTAAACGACGAGCTTCCCGCCAACCAAAACTATCGGGTTCGGATAACTACACCGACGGCTGAGTACCTTTCTGATGAAATCAATCCAATGGATACGCCGGCAGATATGGAGTTGAATTACGAACGTAGAGACGGAGGAGTCAGTATATATGCCAGCACTACAGGCACAGAAAATGTGCGGTATTTTGTATGGGAATATGAGGAGGATTGGGAATATAGAAGTCCCTATCAAAACTTCTATTATTATGACTCAGAAAGAAGAACCGTTCTATCCACTCCCTTTAGCCAAATTGTTTTAAGTTGCTTTCAAAGTGATGTTTCCACTCGCATTATATTAGAATCCGCAGATAGGTTTCAGGGAAACCGAATTTCCAAAAAAGAAATCCAGCGGATAGATTCTCTCTCCGAAAAATTGGGTCAACGGTACAGCATACTTGTCAAACAACGGGCAATAGACCAGGATGCGTTTATTTTTTGGGATGGTATGCGTAAAAACTCAGACGATATTGGAGGCATTTTCAGTCCGCTTCCTTCTTTAATTAACAGTAATGTAAATAATTTAACAAACCCAGAACAACCTGTAATTGGATATATCAGTGCCGGACAAACCATAGAAAAACGGATGTACATTGATAGTAGGGACCTCGGTCCTTGGAGGGTTTTCATACCGGAATACCAAAATTGTGCCTTGGATACAGTAATCAGGGATGACTATAATGATTATTTTGTTCTCAATAATTATGTCCCCGTCTTACCCGTTTGTGACGGGCCGATATGTACGACCTACCTGTCAACCACGGTCAATTGCACTGACTGCAGGCTAAGGGGTAATGCTAATCCCCCATCTTTTTGGGAAGAATATGAATTTTAACGAACCATGAAAAAAACGTTGTGTCATAGGCTAAACTGCATACTTTGTCTTTTGGGCATATGGATTATGCCTTTTCTTTCCAGTTACTCCCAAGAAATCACGCTTGAGGAAACCGTGACGGCTACCATTTCAGAAGAATACCTCATGCCCAATGAGAAGCTATGGGTCCAGATTATGGCTACCCATGAAGGTAGACCCACTCCTTCCAAAGTAGCCTACATGGAACTATTGAATAGGGATTATGTACCTGTAGTCCAAGAATTGACGGCATTAAGATTTGGCCAGGCCGGTGGGTATCTTACCATACCGGACAACCTACCTTCCGACTATTATTTACTACGTATTTATACCCGAAACAGCCCGTATTATTCTCCTCAAAATGGAGTTTTCCACCAACTTATCGGTATTGTAAATCCACTTATTCCCCCAGTATCTGGAGCAAAGCCTGTAAATGATACTTTTCTTTCAAAGGCAAGCACCGCTATTTCCGACAATAGTTCGCAACTATTTGAACACACATTGGATGATGAAAAGATAAGCCTTCAATTGCTGGGACAACCTTCGGATGTGTTGACCACATCCATCTCATATCAAGGAGAGTTTCCACTTATTCCAACGCTAAGGGAAGAAAAACTTTACGACGCACAGCCTGAACCGAAAAACTATATTTCCGAAATATTTGGACATATCATTCATGGCAAAAGCTTGGAGCGCGTGATCGATACCACAGAAACGTTTTTTCTTTCTGCGCATGGTCTGGAATCTAAGTTTATAATCGGAAAGGCCCGTTCTACTGGAGATGTATTTTTTGAAACTGGGGATTTTTCTCATTTTAATTATGTCATCGTCCAGTCTGACGCCGATAAAGAACAATTAAATTTTGTGGTGGAATCTCCATTCTGGCAACAAAAACCCACAGAAGAATTTATAATCCCCTATTTGAGTTTTTCAGAATCTTCATTGAGTTTTCTTCAGGAAAGAATGGTAGCTAGTCAAGCCGCATCCTACTTTCAATACTGGTCTCCTGAGCCCATTCCTTCCAATCCAAGGCTTTTTCTACCAGATAGGTCCTATCTTTTGGACGATTACAACCGTTTTGACGATATGGCCACGGTGATCCGGGAATATGTTCCAGAGGTTTTGGTACGAAGGGAGGATCGGAAAACAGTCTTTAGAAGTATCAACAAACCGGCGAATCAGGTTTTCAAAATGAATCCGCTAATACTAATTGATGGGCTACCCATCTTAGATAATGATGCCTTCTCCAAATTTAATCCGTTGGGGATAAAGCAGATGGAAATTCTAAACAGGGAATTATATTTGAATCACAAACTTTTTGAAGGCGCCATTGCACTGACATCCTTTGATAATGATTTTGGAAAATATGACCTTCCAAAAAATGCGCTTTTTCTTGCTTATAAAGGCATCCAATTTCCATTGACTCCTATTGAATATGCCCCAGTAGATCAACAACTTTCCTCGTTGGGGAGTCTTTTACTATGGAAAACGCTCACCTTGAAAGGGGGAAATGAGAATATAACTATTCCCATACCAGTACTGAAAGGAGCCTATAAAGTAACAATTACTAAATGGGGGAAAACTTCAATTGATTCAGTACGAAAAGAAAAAATAATCCAAATCTATTAGCCGTTCAACGCAGACTATTTGGAATGGGCTATATCCCCAATATAATTTCAAGGACAAGGTTGTCATCTACCTGGATTAAACCTCCAAACTTTGCTGGTGCCACTAGGTCCAATTGATCAAAAGAAAGACTAATTTCACCTGTAAGCTCCTTATTTTTTTGAGTAAACACAACATCCTCCAAAGAGAGGAACTTACCAGCCAAGTTGACTTCTATATTACTTAAAAAATGTTGGCGTTGACGGTACATAGCGTTTACTGTCACTAGGCAGGTTGGGTGCTCTGACGCTTTTATGGTGCTTTTGAAATCCCTATTTAATAAAAAATTTCCGCAACCAAAATCTTCTACTTCGATGACAAAATGTATTCGTTTTGATTTTGGAACTTCACCTGTATAAAGCGTATCGCCAAGCTTTTCATTTCCGTAGGAGCACTCAAATTTACCGAAGGAAGTAATTCCCTTCACTTTGATTTCCCTTTGTTTGATGACAAACTGCTCATCTACCGGAGCATTTGCCATAATTAAGATTCCGAGAATGAAAAACCAAGCGATACGCATTTGTATTTAGTTAATTATTAGAACGCTATCACGCCTTCAATCATTAGACCGCTGAATTTACCTCCGTTGCGGATATCCGTTGTCGCGAAGTCGCTGTAAATTTGGTTGACATACTCAAGTTTGGCAAGTATGTTTTTGGTGATAAACCAACCTCCACCGACTTGGATCCTGTTTATGCTGGATTCTATGCCGCCTGGTAATGAACCGCTGACTTCATTGTACCTTCCCGCCACATAGAACATATCTTCCAAGCCAAACCGATAAACAGCATCCACCCCCAATTGATTCCAGGTTCTGTCGGTGGATTCGTTGGCTGCTTTGCCTTTGGACTGTTCAATATTACCAAATAATTCCAACTTTTGGAATTTCACGAAGGGATTTAAAACCAGCGCTGTTACATTGCTTCTCATTCCGGGATTAAATCTTCCCGAAGTAAATTGTGCCGCAGTGGTGGCCATTGTGTTCTCCATTACCATATAATACCTTGAGCCTGCTCGGTCTCCAGACCAGAGGGTATTGTTAACTGAGCCTCCTGTTGTATAAATGGACCCAGTCAATCTCACCCTTAGGTCATCACTAAGTGCTTTGTCGTAGCCTAATTTGCCTATAAAACTTGCCCTTCTGACACCAGGATTGGTTACACCGCCCTGTATTTCTCCGCCGGTCAAGGACGCTACGGCTATAAACCCGTTGTCTTGGAATATAACTTCGCCGCCAATTTCTGTAGTAAAGGCATCCATAATATAGTTGCCGATAAACGGATTGTAAAAGGCATTACCGTTATCAGATCTGCGAAAATGGGCATCACCATAGTTGATTTCCATGTGGCCGACCTTAACAGTGACTTTCTCCATGATTTGGTCAAACACTTCACTGTTGAGGAAGGGCAACTTGTCTATCTGCAGATAACCTCCTTTTACCCATGATTCTGGATGGTGTCTAGAGGAAAGGTAGGTCACCAAATTTAACCGTATCCCGTCTGCCAGTGCGACGTCGATATTGAGGTTGGCCGTTGCCAAATTAAACCCCGAGCCAATATCCATCAATTGATTGACGTTGACACCATTGTCATTTCGTATTACTGTTGCACTATTGGAATGACTGAGTGACTGAAACTGCTGTGCAAAAGCGCCTCCAAGCCGTACTTTCACCCCGTCAAAAGCCACAGTATCCGCTTTACCAGTTTCAAAAACATTGATCCCCCGTTGGTCATAGGATCTCCAAAACTGCATATCCCTGTCGTTTTGGGCCATTAAGCCTGTGGACAAAAGTCCGGCTAGTCCGAATAATAACGCGCTCTTTTTCATAAAATAGTTCTATAATATTGGTTTTAAAGTCATTTCTACGGTTAAGGTGACATCATCACCTGTTTTGATGGTTCCCAGCATCGCTGTAGGCGGTTCAACTCCAAAGGCTGTTAATTTGAAGGAGGTGACCGAAGTAAATGTGATCAGGTTGCCACTCGCCTTTGTGTCAGCAGTAAAGGTTACGGGTTTCTTCATTCCCGCAAGTTCCAACATTCCTGAAATCAGCCACTTGTTTCCGTCCTTCTTTGCCTCAGTCATTACGAAACTGACTTGCTTGTGTTTGTCGGTCAGAAGTGCCTTATATGCGTTCGTGTCCATTTGTCGCTTCCCGCTTTTGATAGACTCCGCCGGCATGGAAAAGTTCGCTGCCTGTATAGCACTTAGGTTTCCCCCACTTACTGTTAGTTTTGCATTTCCGCTTGCCTGCTCCGAAATCATATCCCAGTCGTGGAGTGTTGAAGTTCCAGAAACTTTCAAATTCGGCTTACCTTCTATTCGGTATTCTTGCTGTGAAAACCCTGAGAGGACGATTCCCATAGTCAGGGCTATAAGAAATATGTGTCTTAAAAATTGCATAATATTTATGTCGGATTAGGTGAAACATATGAAATTTAATCTGATCAATGAGCTATTTTTTCTCAACTATCAAATTATGAATCAAAATTAGGCAGGATAATCCCCCTGAAACATGACCAAAGTCAGTAAAATACATGAGAGTTTTCAGCACCATTCATTTGCTATATATTATATTGATATATAGAAGGTTAAGAAGAACTTTAATTCAAATTAGATCTTTTGGATAAAAAAATCTAGAAGAATTTTCAACAGGAAATTTTAAATTATTAAAATTTAATTTTGTAGTAACTTACTTTTATAACTGGGTTTTGCCGGAACTTAGCACAAGAAATCTCTCTACTTTCTATAATACAATTTTATATATATATGGAATAGTAGAACTCATATAAACACGTTCTATTGAACAGGGTGATCGGTTTGCGCTACATCGAAAAATTGTCCTAATAAGATGAAATAATTTTCAGGAACGAATTTACCTTTCCTCCGGTTTTATCTCCAAGACAATCCTGAAAATTATAACATGCCTATACCCTATTCCATCCTTGATTTAGCCATTATCAAAGAAGATCACAATGCCCAAGATGCCTATAAAAGAAGCTTGGAACTTGCCCAACATGCTGAAAAATGGGGCTATAACCGTTTTTGGGTAGCCGAACATCACAACATGGCTTATGTAGGCAGCTCCGCTCCTACCCTGCTTATGGGCTACCTTGCCCAGGGAACAAAGAGCATACGGATAGGATCCGGTGGAATTATGCTTCCCAACCACAGCCCATTGATGGTTGCCGAACAAATTGGGTTTTTGGAAACCCTCTATCCCGGTCGAATAGATCTTGGATTGGGACGTGCGCCGGGAACTGACCAGCGTACCGCAGCCGTTCTTCGAAGGGGAAGGATGGAAAGCGTACAAGAGTTTCCGCAGGACTTGGAAGATCTTAAACGTTTTTTTTCGGATGATAATTTTGATGCTCCCGTACGTGCCTTTCCGGCGGAAGGTTTGAATGTGCCCATGTACCTATTGGGATCCAGTATGAGCAGTGCGGTTTTGGCAGCCGAAAGGGGATTGCCCTATGTATTTGCAAGCCATTTCGCACCAACTTATTTCATACAGGCAGCTGACTACTACAAGAAGAACTTCGTAGCATCGGAGCAGTTGTCTTCTCCCTATTTCATTTCATGTGTAAACATAATTTTAGCAGATTCAGACGAGGAAGCGCATTTCATGGCGACCTCCTTTTATCAGATGGCGCTGGGAATTATCAGAGGTAGATCTTACCCGCTGAAAAAACCCGTGACATCCATGGATCGTATTTGGTCCCGAGAAGAGGCGGCAGCAATTCAACAAATGATGGCATATACATTCATTGGTAGTCCAGCCACTGTAAAAAGTCAATTGGAAAAATTCATGGATAAATCGGGAATTGATGAGTTGATGGTCACTACCAATATCTACAATCAAGAAGACAGGCTAAGATCATATGAGTTATTGTCAGAAATGATGCATGCGTTTTCAGGTAGGCAAGTTCTTAGTTAAGATTCCATGCTAAAAACTGATCTCCCGGCCATTTCTAGTCGGGAGATCACGTTCATCATCAACAAAAAAAATAATTTATCGACATTGTTTTCAAAGATTAAAATTATTGCCAACCTCCACCTAGTGCCCGATACAGCTCAACTATCGCTCCATATTGGCTTAATCGCGCATTGATAAGTCCCAATTCCGAATTCAGCGCATTTTCTCTCGCCGTCAGGACTTCCAGAAAATTCCCTATCCCATTGTCCAATAATTCCTCCGAATATTCTATAGAGATATCATAGGCTTGGAATTCTAAATTTTTCGCACTTATCCTTCGCTCAGAAGCTTCAAAGGTATACAGGGCATCTGAAACTTCTTTGCTGGCGGATAATATGGTCCGTCTAAATTCCAGATAAGCCTGTTCCTGTTGTGTGAGGGAAACCTCATACGCCGTTTGTATTCTTCTTCCATTGAGGATGGGTTGCGTCAGTCCCCCAATAAAGCTCGCAAAAACAGAATTAAGACTGAACAATCGATCAAACTGCAAACTTTGTAAACCGGAAGTTGCCGAAATGGTGAGACTGGGGTAAAAACTGCTTCTCGCTACATTTGTAAGCTCAAATGCATTCACCAGTCCAAACTCCGCGGCAATCACATCAGGCCGGTTTCTCAACAACTGCAGAGGAAACCCTATTCCCAACTCCGGATTAATTTCCTGTTCGTCGAAACTTGCTCGCTGAATCGCTTTGGGTTCATCTCCTATTAGAATAGACAACGTATTTTCCAGTAATTTTATCTCCAATTCAAGGTCAATCATCAGGACTCTCGCTGTATGTAGCTGCGCTTCCGTTTGCTTCACGGCGACCTCTGTTACAATCCCAGATTCCTTTAGGGCTTGGGTTGTCTCCAATGCGATTTCTCTGTTCGCTATGGTTTCCTTAGTAAGTTTCAGCTGTTCATCCAATGCCATTAACTGAAAGTAGTGGGTGGCAATTCTAGAGATCAATTCAGTTTTGATAGCTTGATGGGCTGCAACGGATTGCAAATAGCCGGCTTCAAAAGCCCTGCGAGTACTTCTTATTTTACCCCAAATGTCTGCTTCCCATGAAAGGTTTGCGGAAATCTCGTACTGAGTGATTCCTCCGTCAAAGAAGGCACCGAACTGGCTATTTCGGGAAAGTTCCTGATGAGTCACCTGTGGATTAAGAGAAAGCATGGGAATATTTCCAGCTTTACCCTGCTTAAAATACGATTCAGCAGCCAATATTTGCTGCAATGCAATCCTCACATCAAGATTGTTTTGGAGCCCCAACTCTATCAAATTCACCAATTTTTCGTCGAGAAAAAGCTCTTTCCACGAAAGTTGCGCAATATTCAAACTATCTTGGGAAAGCTTGTCGGTTCGGAAATTGGCCTCTTCCACTACTTGGGGCCTATCATATGTTTTGGCTGTAAAACAGGAAGACATGGCGACTACGAGTACTGGAATATATACCAATTTTGTTAATGCACGTGTGTTCATTAATGGATTACTAAAATTATACATATATTTCCTCCTCTTCTTCCTCTTCCTGTCTAGTGGCGATCTTTTCCTGTAGCCACTGAAAGAAAATATATAAAATGGGAATGACAAAAACACCGATAACGGTTCCTACCAATAGGCCCCCAACCGCTCCCATCCCGATAGATCGGTTTCCAGCTGCGCCAATTCCGCCTGAAAAAGCCAATGGAAGCAGGCCTACAATAAAGGCAAATGACGTCATCAATATAGGACGCAACCTTACTTTGGCGCCTTCAAACGCCGCATCAACGATGGAAAGTCCGGCCTTTCTACGCTGCATAGCAAATTCCACGATAAGAATTGCGTTTTTCGCGAGTAATCCCAAGAGCATTACCAGGGCTATTTGAAAATAAATATTTGCCTGAAGGCCGGCAAATTTCGTTGTCAAATACGCTCCCATCACTCCTACCGGTAGGGACAACAAAACCGCAAATGGAATGAGGTAACTTTCATATTGTGCGGCCAGAATAAAATAGACAAACAAAACACTTAGCATTATAATGAATAATGTTTGGCTGCTTGCGCTTATTTCCTCCCGGGTAAGTCCCGAGTAGTCAACAGAATAATTATTCGGTAATGAAGTTGCGCTCACCTCCTGTACAGCCTTAATGGCGTCTCCAGAGGAATATCCGGGTGCTGCGGCACCGTTTACGGATACAGAATTGAAAAGATTAAATCTGGTAACAGCCTGCGGTCCAAATACACGCTCCAAGTGGATAAATTCTGTAATTGGGGCCATTTCTCCGGCTGCATTTCGCACGAACAAAGAACTTAAATCATCGGTAGTCGACCTATCCTCCGGCAAAGCTTGGACATACACACGATATTGCTTGCCAAACCTTGAGAAATCCGCAGCATAAATACTTCCTATGTAACCTTGTAAAGTTCCCAATACATCGCTGATTGACACCCCTGCTTCCTTTGCCTTCGGTACATTCAAGTCCAATTTGTACTGGGGATAGCCAGTGCTAAAGGCACTTTGGGCATATAGAATTTCCGGTCTGCTCATCAAAGTCCGCATAAACTCCTTTGAATTTTGATCCAAATCAGTGAAGTTGCCGCTAGATCTGTCAAGGAATTTCAGCTCGAAACCCGAAGACACTCCAAACCCCGGAATACTGGGTGGCGCAAAGAACAGCATGTTGGCACCGGGAATATCCTGTGAAATCTGGAACATTTTGGCAGTAATGGCTGTAGATGATTTGGAGTCTTCTTTCCGATCATCCCAGTTATCCAACCGGATAAAGCCCAGTGCAAAATTACTCCCCGCCCCTGATATCAAACTGAACCCATTTACCATGGATCCTCCCATTACGCCGGGTATTTCACTTATTTTGGCATACAGCTCGTCCGTAACGGAAACAGTTCTATCCAAAGACGCTCCTGGGGGCAATTCCACATTGATAAAAATCATACCCCGGTCTTCGTCCGGCACAAATCCCGTTGGGGTATTGGCAGATGCCCATACAATTGCGCCTACAGACCCAAGCAGAATTACGACCGTTATCCATTTATGCTTGTACAGAAAACCGAGCGATTTTATATATTTCCTAGTTGTGACGTCAAAACCAACATTGAAGGCGTCAAAAAATCGTTGAAGAAAACTGCGTTTCTTTCCATGCTCATCCTTGTGAGGCTTCAATAAAATAGCACATAATGCGGGACTCAGTGTCAGTGCGTTAACAGCAGAAATACCAATTGCCACCATTAGTGTAACACCAAACTGCTCGTAAAATACGCCTGTAGGGCCGGTAATAAACGTCACAGGTATAAATACCGCACCCATAACCAATGTCACTGAGATAATAGCGCCGGTAATTTCTTCCATCGCTTTATGTGTCGCCTTCCGAGCACTTTTAGCTCCCTCCTCCAATTTGGCATGAACAGCTTCTACTACAACAATAGCATCGTCAACGACAATACCTATAGCCAATACTAGTGCAAATAATGTCAACAAATTTACCGAGTAGCCAAATAAATTCAAGAAGAAAAACGTACCTACGATAGAAACAGGTACAGCTATCGCCGGTATAAGAGTTGACTTGAAATCCTGCAAAAAGATAAATACAACAAGAAAGACAAGAAGAAAAGCCTCTGCTAACGTGACGGCTACTTTATTTATAGAAGCATTTAGGAAATCGTTTGTATCAAAATTGATAAAAATAGACAATCCCGGTGGAAACCGGGTCTCCATGTCAATCAGGGACGCTTTTACATTATTGATAATCTCCTGTGCATTGGATCCGGGAGTTTGGTACACTGCCATACTTACTCCTGGCTTTCCGTTTGTAAAGGACATAACTGTATAACCCTCCGCATCCATTTCAATTTCCGCAACATCTCCCAAGGTCAGAAACTGTCCGTTACCCAAGGCTTTAATGACAATACTCTTATATTGATCTTCTGTCTTGAAGCGTCCACCATACTTGATGACGTATTCAAACGCCTCGGCATTATTTTGACCCAATGAACCAGCTGCTGCCTCCAAACTCTGCTCATTGATGGCTGCCGTAACGTCAGACGGCATAAGGTTATATGCAGCCAGTTTTTCTGGAGTTAGCCATATTCGCATGGCATAGTTTTTCGACCCAAAAACGTTTACATCTCCCACTCCCTCAATCCGCTTCAGCTCAGGTATGACGTTGATGTTAAGGTAATTTTGAATAAACGTTGCATCATATTCCGAATTGTCAGAGAGCAGCGTAAAGAACATCAGTGAACTGGTTTGTTGCTTTTGGGTTATCACCCCAGCTTGGGCTACTTCACGGGGTAATAAAGGGGTTGCCCTAGAAACCCTATTCTGAACATTCACAGCAGCAATATCCGGGTCAACACCCTGCTTGAAGAAAACTTGAATCTGAGCTGACCCGTTGTTACTGGCTGTAGAGGTAATATAATCCATATCCTCCACACCATTAACCTGTTCCTCTATCGGTATAATGACACTTTCGAGCACTGTCTCGGCATTTGCTCCGGGATAATTGGCCATGATTTGGACCGTAGGTGGAGCGATATCTGGATATTGGGTGACAGGAAGATTACTTAGTCCCAACGCACCTAATATCAAAATCAACACAGAGACTACCGTCGATAAGACAGGCCGATCTATAAAGTCTTTTAACATGATATTTCTTATTTAAAAACGACCTTTAATGATTGGGCAACGCTGTCAAAAGCTATTGGCTCAGGAATAATGGAATTCTGATTTTGAAGCTTTCCAACCCCTTCATAAACTACCCGATCCCCCGGTTCCAATCCGGATGAAATCACAACCAGTTGGTCTATTCTATCCTGAATTTCAATGGGCGTGGAAACGACAGTGCTATCTGAAGTAACCTTAAAAACGTATGTTTTACCCTGCTGCTCAAATGTGGAAACCTCGGGTATCACAGCTACATCCTCAAACACTTTGGGGACACGAACCCGGCCACTGTTCCCCGTCGATAGAATTCGATCCGGATTTGGAAATGTTGCCCGAAAACTAACTGTCCCTGTACTTGGATTTACCTGACCAGTTACCGTAACTATTTCACCAGGGTGTTCATATTCTTTCCCATTCACCAATTCCAGTGAAACTTTAGGCATGTGGCTAATCTTTTCTTCCAGCGTAGACCCCTCGGTAGATTGAAGGATGTTTAGATATTCCCGTTCATTGAGAGAAAAGAAAGCAAATACTTTCTCCACTTTTGAGACTGTGGTCAATGGAACTGGGTCACTTGGACTTACCAAGGCGCCTTCCCTGAACGGTATGGCCCCCACATTTCCGTCTACAGGACTTCGGATAGTAGCGTAGTTGATATTGGCTACGATACCGTTGTAGGCTGCCTTCGCTTGGGACAATCTTGCCTTGGCCGTTTCTAGCTGCACGTTGCTGATAATTCCCTTTTCTACCAGCGGAGTAAGCTTATTCACCTCAACCTCTGCAGCATTAACATTTGCACTTGCGGCACCAGCATCTTCATTGAGCGACTGGGTTTCCAGTCGAAAGAGTACCTGATTTTTCCGCACGGGCTGCCCTTCATCGACCAAAACTTCCAAAATATATCCTGGAACCTTTGCCCGTACGGCACTATTGATTGTCCCTTCTATACTTGCCGGGTAAGAATTATACCCAGAAATGGTCTTCCGTGGTACTTCTAATACAGGATAAGTTAGCGGCCTTTGCTGATTGCCTACAGGCTTGTCAGTTGAACAGGAGGCCAAAAAAAACAGAGAAATGAGAAATGTGTATGTTAATTTCATGGACTATGTTAATGAGCAATACTATTTCTAATTAGATAAAGGATTGGTTTCTATTTATATTTAAGGAAATCTACTTTTTGGCAAGTGCCATGGTACTCCACAACATTTCTACGGCTTGGTTCAAATCTTCATCGGAAAAAGAAATACTTCCAAAAACTCTTATTTTTGAACTTGCCATTACAGCTCCTATAAATAAGGCCAGAAGAATCTCCGGCTTAACTGGTTTTAATTGACCTTCCTCAATACCTGATTGGAGAAATTGAAAGAATTTACCCTGAAAATGATGGGGGCTTCTTTCTTTGTTGTATGGAGAATTCACATATTGCTCAAAAAAGAAAAGGATGCTGGGGTGGGTTGAATAAAATTCATGCAGGTCAATCCAAAGTCGTATAAATTTTTCTTTGTAGCTCAGTTCATCCTGAATTTTCGAATCCACGTAGTGAACCAGTTTTTGTTTAATGTATAAATAGAGTTCGTTTAACAACTCTTCCTTGCCGGAAAAATAATGATAAATTGTACCTGCAGCCACCCCGGACTCTTTTGCAATTAAGCTCATGGGCGTTCCATGAAAGCCGTATTCCCCTACTAATTCTAAGGTAGCTTCAAGAATCGCTTTTTTCTTATCGGAAATTTCTTCCATGTTAAATCAACCAATCGAACGTTCATTCGGTTCCTGTCTGTGGAGTATCTTCAAATAAAAAAATCGAAACGGATTGATAGTTAATTGAATAAAATTGAAAGATCGACATTAAAAACCAGCATAAATAGACTCTATATGAACGCTGAATATCTTAAATTCCTAAGAACGGAAATTATCAGACCTGGGAAAATTGTCAATTTCGGCTGCAATTTGTAAAAGGCCTTAAACATTTTTGCTTAAGGCCTTTTTAAAGTTTGGTTCACTTCGGACTATTTAGTCTGAAAACCTATTCTCATGATATTTTGGGTGTTTTCAGGGATATCAAGATCGTGAACTTTTTCCAAGGTCTGAATATCTCTTACCGTAATTTTGTTTCTACTCGGCTCTAAGATATAAAGGAATTTTTCAGATGCGGAGAGAACCGGATTTTCCTCAGCCATTTTTCGATAAGCCTCAAACTCCGTCATCCGCTCTCTTGCCGCCGGATTTCCATTGGTAGCCGCTTGAATGTTCTTAGAAATTGATTGAACTCCAGTATCAGCTTTTAAAACCAAAACATCATGGTTTGTTTTTTGAATGATCAGATGAGTCCCGTCAGCACTGAAGAAATACGAAATTACATCATTTCCCTCATAAACACGTTCCATCCCGTTTGTGGCCGGATTGATCTTAAAAATACCGAGATTTCTAGCCCATCCGTAGAATACATTTAAGTTATCATGACCTTTTACGGTTCCCATCCAATTGCCGGAAGTAGGTTCCAAAGGGGCAATATTATCAATAAGTTTAAATTCATTGGATGCGGTAACAGCCAAAATCCCTTCCGTAGCCCCAAACACACCCACCTTTCCGTTAGAAGCATCGCCATGTATATTGGTGACCCGAACAGATGGATCTTCCGCAATAACTTTTCCTTGCAGATCCAACAATTTCACCAATTGGGGCAGGGAACCTGTCTCGTCAGGTGCTTGATAGGAAATCGCCAATTTATCACCAATTAGCCAAACGCCGGCACCGTGGTGAGTTGTGATTCCCTCTGGATATATTAAACTGGGTTGGAACGAAGGTGTTTCCATTATAGACTCCTTCAACAAAGCTATTGATCCGTCGCCGTCATTAAATATCACAATATTTCCCATGCTCGCTGAAAAATGCGTCGGCAACGGTGCTTCCAGTTCACCGTTCAACCATTTTGCTGAATATTCATGACCGTGGTCTCCGTGGTTTTCAAGGCCAGTGTCAAAAAATCTGACTTTTCCGTTTGGTCGGTCTATTGAAACTATAAACCTGCCGGATGTACTTAAATAGTTTGCACTCCCCTCAACGAATGGGGATACATCCGGGGTGTCAGTGGAACCTGCGGTAGGGTTAATCTTGGATATTTTGGACTGACTATCCCAAGCCGCCACTCGAATCCATTCACTTTCTGTCTCTTCGAACGTTGGAGTTGGGTCCTCCGCCAAGGGTTCGTCATCATTTTTACAGCTGAAAATTGCTGCCACTACGAGACAGCTCAACAAATACGGTAATTTTCTCATGTTTTATAAGGTTAATGCTGGGGCAAATATAGCGTCGAAAATCTTTAATGCAACTAAGTTGCATTAAAGATTTTAACAGAAAAATTATCCTTAAACAATTCCAATGGGAATTAAACAGTATTACGATGCTTGCTGTACACTGAATAAGAATGGTTTACAAATGCAAGGAAGATGTCAGCAGTATAATGGCTATAGGAAAAAAAGTGCTATTTGAGAAAGCAGCAAACCCTCCAAAAAATCACGCCTGACCTAATAACAGGTCAAGGAGATACCTGCTGCCGGGTAAATAACATACTATAGAGCTTATTAAGCTATACGCCAGTTTAAAAAAATAATGGAACTAGAAAAACGGATCGCTAAAACATGAGTAATCTACGCCCAATGTTCCCCAATCCGTTTTTAATCACCCTAAGCTACAGTATTTGTCAATGTGCCGATTCCAGTTATGGAAATACTGACCTCATCACCTGATGCTAAGGTAAAACTACTGTCAGGCACTATCCCTGTTCCTGTCATCAAAAGGGATCCATGAGGAAAGGTGTATTCCGCATACAGGTAGTCCACTAGCTCCTGAAATTTACGTTTAATTTGTGAAATGGGAATGGTGTCTTCAAAAACCACCTGTGAAGCTCTTTTTATTATCAAACTGATTTGGGTATCCGGAGACAGAGGCTTATCTGTTACCAAAATGCAAGGTCCTACAGCAGCACTTCCGTCATAGATTTTAGCTTGGGGGAGATAAAGTGGATTTTCCCCTTCTATGCTCCGGGAACTCATATCGTTACCAATCGTATAGCCGATGATTTTGCCCGTGGATGAGATGACCAGTGTAAGTTCCGGCTCAGGAACATCCCAGGTGGAATCCTTCCTGATTCGCACCAAGCCTCCATGGCCAACCGCACGTTGCCCGGTAGCTTTCATAAATAATTCCGGCCGGTCGGCATGATAAACCAATTCGTAAAAAGTAGCACCTCCACTATCCTTGCTTTCTTCCTGTCTTCCCAGTTTACTTCTAAAATAGGTAACACCGCTCGCCCAGATCTCCTGACTCTCCACAGGAGGCAGCAGGCCTTCAATAATGGCTTCTCTTGCTCCTTCGGATGGATCCAGAAGTGGTATAAGCCCATTGATTTTTTCGATCAGGTGATCGTCATTGATGAATGAGTCCCAAGAGTGATCTTTAATTAGATAAAATTGAGCTGCTTGCTCAACAACAATTCCTTGATGCGTTCTGTAAAGTTTCATAGGCTTTATTTTTAGGTTATGATTGTTTTCGATTAAGCAATAAATAAAGACAATAACATGACAATTGCAAAACCACTAACGGAGATGATCGTCTCCATAACGGTCCAGGTTTGAAGGGTCTGTTTCTCGGAGATATCAAGGTATTTTTTTACCAGCCAAAACCCGCTGTCGTTGACGTGGGAAAGTATGCAGGATCCGGAGGCGATCGAAATACCTATCAAGGCTTTCATGGGTTCTGAGTACTCCATACCCATCAAGACTGGGGATATCATCCCAGCAGCGGTTACCATGGCTACCGTCGCCGAGCCTTGAATGACCCGAATCACAACCGCAATGACATAGGCCATGACAATTGGGGCCACATTATAATCTATAAATACCTGCGCCAGGGCCTCTCCCGCTCCACTTTCTACCAAAATCTGCTTAAACATACCCCCGGCTCCTGTAATAACGATTATCAAGCCGGCAGGAGCAAGCGCTTTGTCGGAGAATTCCAGGAGTTGCTTGGCGTTGAAGCCTTTTTTAAATCCTAAAAAATAAGAGGCAATCAGGGTAGCAATGGTAAGTGCCATAAATGGGTGACCTATAAACTGCAGCAGGTTAATGGTGAAATTATCCGCGTCAAAATAGTCCATACTCACCAACATGCCACTGGTAGTTGACAATAAAATCAACACCAAAGGTAAGGTTATGACAAAGGCAATCATCATAAAATCACTTTTCTTGGGAGTTTCCTTGCTAGCTGCAAATTCAATATGCTGCGGTACAGGAACGAATATCCGCTTTGATATATAATTACCGAACAACGGTCCGGCGATAATGGAACAGGGTAATCCGACCACTACCCCAAAGACAATCATCCATCCAAGATTGGCATTTAGAATCTCAGCGACGGCTACAGGACCTGGAGTAGGAGGAATAAAGGCATGGGTGACTGCCATACCAGCGAGTAAGGGAATGGCATAATGCAAAAGAGAAAGGCCTGATTTTTTTGTAAGGGCATAAATAAGCGGGATCAAGATAATAAACCCCACATCAAGAAAAACTGGGATGGAAACAATAAATCCTGTCAACATCAGCGCCCAAGTAGTGCGCTTTTCCCCAAATCCCTTAATAATAAAGTGGGCAAGAGTTTCCGCCCCGCCTGAAACTTCCAACAACTTGCCCAAAATGGCTCCCAATCCAACGACTATTGTAATAAATCCCAGGATATCTCCCATCCCTTTTTGCAAATTTGCAATAAGCTCCAAAAAAGGCATGCCGGAAGCCAAACCCACAAAGGTGCTGGCGAGCAACAATGAGATAAAGGCGTGAACCTTTAGTTTCATTACAAGCACCAGTAAAAGTAAAATTGAAAGAGTGGTTATTATCAGTAGATATATGGTTTGATCCATCCGAGGGCTTATTTTTTGGGTCTAAAGGTGATTTAAAAGTCAATTTGACAATGTCTGCTATTATTGTTTTAAAGTGTACTTTTGTTATAAGCCCGGATAAAGTTGGACATAAGTTTTTCAAGGGCTTTCCAATCTTCTGTTTCTATGAGCTTCTTGGGAACAATCCCCCCTCCTATTCCAACAGCTTTGGCACCAGCCTCGAAAAATGAACCTAGGTTTTCCAAAGTCACCCCTCCGGTAGGCATCAGTTTGATGCCATCTAAAGGAGCCAAGACATCCTTTATGTAGGATGGACCCAAGTCGCTGGCGGGAAAGACCTTGACCATGGTAGCTCCCAATTGCCATGCTTTATATATCTCAGTGGGTGTATAAGCTCCTGGGAACACTGGTATCTTATGAATGACACAATAGTTGATGACGTCTTCTTCACAGACGGGCATTACAATAAATTGCGCCCCAGCATCCAAGGCCCCGTGCATGTCGCTGAGATTGCAGACAGTACCTGCTCCTATATTCAATTTATCCCCATAGTTTTCACGAAGGGACTGGATTGATTCTAACGCTCCGGGAGTATTGATGGTGATTTCCATAGTGGAAATCCCCGAAGTTACCATACATTTCGCAATGGATAGTAAACTGCTTGCAGGTAGGTTTCTTAAAATAGCAACTATTGGTGCTTTATCAAAAGCTTCCCAAGAAAATGCTCCGTTCATGATTTAGGTTTTGATTGTAAATTTTAAATTGACCCCGAACCACAGCCTGATCCATGGTAGCGGCGGGAATAATCATCACATCTATCCCCAGTGTTTTAAGAGCCAGTCTGTATTGAGCTTCCAGATGAGAAGTACAGCACAAATAAATCGGCAAATTCCCAGAGTTTGTAAGCTCCTTTAATTCATTTCCTATCAGCAGCCCGCTTAGGTAATGGTAGTTGTCGGTTTTATTAGCCTTACCGAAGAGCACTCTTGTCCGAACTAAAAATGCCTGTGACAGCAATGAGCCTGAGAGACCTGCCTTCACCCCGCTTCTAAACGACTCCCCGGAACGAGTGAAATCAAAGGTGTCATCACTGCTAATGCTGTCTTTCAATATACTTTGCTGGCAAAGCAAATCAAAAAACTCACCCGTCATAAATGTGGTAAATTCTGATACTTGGTAGCCAGTCACACGCACATGCTTAGAATGGGTACCGGGTAGAATGAATAAACCTTCCCCGGAAAAGTCATCCAACATTTGAATAACACCTACCAATTCCGACTCTTCACCCCGCATCACGTCGGTATCACTACGAAGCCCTGAAAGAAGTAATAACGGATGACCAAAGTCCACCGAAGCACCGATGAAATCCATTCCCAGATTTTTCCCCGAAACATCGAAGGGCAAAGGGGTGAAAGGAACTTCTCTTAATCCTATGCTGGAGGTTACCATACCCGAACAAATAATCATAAGTCCGGATAAATCCCCCTTGCAGGATTTTTCCAATGCCTCCACACCTTCGGAAATGACTTGCTTATAAAAAGATTCCCGAATGGAAGGCGACTTTTCCTTTAACTCTAAAAATTGCCTGTATACGACCGAAATGCCACGTTGATTTCTTTCTTCACCCACAACCTTAAGATCCGCCGTGTCAATCAGCCTAAGCCGAAAAGAAGAAGTACCCCAATCACAGCTTATAAACCTTACCATACCAATGTGTCCATTTTTAGTATTTTTTCGCTATCTCTTATTCCGCTTGTTTTTCTTTTATTAACCTACACCCTAGTCAATGATCAAATTCACGCTCAAACCATGACGATCAGGGGAGATATTAAAAAATTAAAGATAGAGATAATTGGTTTGGTTTTAAATAAACCTAGGATAAAAATAAAGAAAACCAAAGGAATGGATCCTTTGGTCTTACTTTTCAATAACGCATGACACTATTGAATTTTGGAAAATTGAGCAATTTCTATCCGATAAAAGACGGAAGTTCTCTCCCCATAAATGGATCAGTTCTGCTATGGGTTCCAAATTCCGTTCTACCCGCAAATCTTCTTTCGAATGATTTGTTCCCTTTCAGGAAAACTGAAAAATCATACCACCCGAAATTCTTTTCGGTACGGATTAACAATGTTTTATCGGCTTTGGGTGCAATCGTAAATAGGGACTCACCGTCCTGGTATGCATTATCCTTAACCCCCATCGTAACTGATTGGGACTCTTGATTGCGCATGTGCAATTTTACAGCTCCAGTACCTGCAAATCGATTGTCAGGCTGATAAGTAGCCACGATACTAAGACGCGGGTCGCTATGTTGTCCGCTAATGCGTCGGTAAAATCCGTTTGGCCCATATACTTCCAGGTCATATGCTTTTTGGAAAAACCGATCCATATCCCAGTTATGTTGGAATGCATCCCCTGACTTAACTGCAAAATTCCAGACCTGAACCGACTCGAATGAATCAAGTTTCCTGTAATTCCGGGCATATACTTGGAATGGAGCCCCTAAAGCTTTTTTCCCAAAAAGCTCCCTACTTGCATGAAAGGTTATACCTACCTGTCCGGTTTCTTTTTCTAAACTTCCATCCACTTCCAGTTGGTATGCAAGCGCATTCGAAGGTTTGGTTCCCGGTTCTTGTTTAGGCATCCAGTTCGAAAGATTTGGATTGGTATTAACTTGCTCTACTTCGGCGCGGTTTAGTGCCTTAAAATTGTCGGGAATATCTTTGAAGCTTGCGTTGTAAATGGTTTTAATATGCGATTCCTTATCAACAAAGTCAGGTAAACTGATTTTTTCTCCGTCATATTGTCGGAATACAGATGTTAAATCACCGCAAATAGCTCTCCTCCATGGACTGATATTGGTTTCCTTAATTGCCCTTCCCGTTTTTTTGCCAATAAAATTCTCCATCAATTTGATCACTGAGGTGATGTCGCAAACTTCGGAATTGACCCATCCGCCCCTAGACCAAGGTGAGGCAACTACTAGCGGTACCCGATACCCAAGTCCCACCGGGCTATCGCGGGCATTCTCAGGCTTCATACCCGGCGTATCGAGCTCCTGTTGTAAAGTCACATATTCGCCGGTTGCATCCAGTCCATCGGACATCTTTCCAGTCGAACTATCCCCCGGCTTAGGAGGTACAAATGGAGGAATATGGTCAAAGTATCCATCGTTCTCGTCATAGTTGAGGATAAAAATCGTCTTTTTCCACACCTCCGGATCTTTTGTCAAAATATCCAGTGTTTCCGATACATACCAAGCTCCGTACCAAGGCGCACTTGGGTGGTCTGAAAACTTCTGTGGCGCTACCAGCCAAGAAACAGTGGGTAAGTTCCCAGAAGTCACATCTTCCCGAAACTGATGGAAAATATCCCCTTTGGGAATTTTGGTACTTCTATCCTCCCCGGCTTCTTTATAATGTAGTTCTTCTGTCCGATGATAATTCGGATCGGCATTATTCACCGTAAACGCCCGATTATGCAGGGATTTTTCACGGTCCGAAAGTTTTGCGAATGAATCCGGTGTCCAAGTTTGCAAGGATTCGAGTACCCATTCTAGCTCTTCTTTTTTTGATTCCAGCGTTTTCTGTAAAACGGCTTTTGTATCTTGAGAGGCAGTCGTTATCTCTTTTTCCAGCACTTCGATCTCAGCGGGAATTTCTCCTTTTCTTTTTTGTAAATAACTGTAGTGTCCCGGTGTGTGGCGAACCCGAAATTGGCTGAACCATTCCAGGTTATTATCCGTGAAATTTGAGAGAAGTGATTCATCCTCTCCCTCGAGTTCCGTCTTGAGACTGACTTCATTTTGATAAACTTTCCAAGACACTCCATTATCCTCCAGCCTCTCTGGAAATGAATTCCAATTTATCTCCTTGGAATAACCAATATCCGAATTCCTCACTTTGGGTTTATCTCCTGGTTCCCCGTGAGTCTTACCCGCCCAATGATAATTTCTATTGGTGGTGGTACCTGTGAGTGCCGAACAAAAATGCTGGTCGCAGACGGTAAAAGCATCAGCCAAGGCATAATAAAACGGAATATCTTCCCGCTCATAAAAGCCCATTGTCATGGGGACGTGGGCAAATTCTTTCCTACCGGAGCGCTTGGCCTCAATCCACCCGTCATACTTGCCATCGTTTCGGGCATCTACCTGATTTTCCCATGAGTGTGGGATATCTTTCATCCAGGTTGCCTTGGTGTCTTTGATGTTAAAGCGAAAGGGTGCGTAAGTGTTTCCCTTTTTGTCACTTTGTAGCCACACCAGGTTTTCGTTCGGTAAGCGTATGGCCCGGGGGTCATTAAAACCCCTCACCCCTTTCAACTTGCCAAAACAATGGTCGAATGACCTGTTCTCCTGCATGAGAATCACCACATGCTCGGCGTCGAAAAAGGTGCTTCCAACCGCCGGGTCAATCGCCATGGCCTTTTGGATGGAGGCAGGTAGGGTATTCCACAAGCTGATTCCTCCAGTGGCGAGGGCTGCTTTTTTAAGAAATTCTCTTCTTGAATCTTTCATCAGAATAAACTATTGTTTTGGGGATGTAAATGGGTTTTAACCCGAAAAAAATTTACCTAAACAAGGTAGCGTTATTCTTTCAAATTTACAATCGGAAATCAGTGGGCGGTGATTTCTTAATGAAATGGTAATGATATTACGCTAATAAATGAATTTAGGTAACACAGATAAAATTCTACCGTATTCGACGAGGAAATAATAAATTAAAAAAAAGAATTACAACAGTGGGAAAGTCTTACGTAGAGCGAAAGTCTTCCGGATCTGTTCTGCCAATAGGGCACTTTGCTCAAAATTCAGGGTTTGCTGCCCATCGGAATACGCCTTATCCGGATTCTCGTGTGTTTCGTAGATGATGCCGTCCGCTCCTGACATAACTCCCGAAAGAGCCATTTGGGGTACATATTCCCTGATTCCAATTCCATGGGAAGGATCAACTACCACGGGCAAGTGGGACTTGGCTTTCAGGATGGGGATAGCATTTAGATCCAATGTATTTCTGCTGGCCCGTTCGTAAGTCCGAATACCACGTTCGCAAAGGATTATTTTTTCATTTCCGCCTGAAAAAACATATTCAGCCGATTGCAACAATTCTTCGATGGTACCCGAAATCCCCCGTTTGATCATTACTGCCTTGTCCACCTTTCCCAGTTCGTCAAGCAGGTTGAAGTTTTGGGTATTTCTTGCCCCGACTTGAAAAACATCCACATAATCATGCATCTCCTCAATTTGGGAGACCTGCATTACCTCGGTTACGATTTTGATACCTGCTTCCTTAGCCAGTTTATACCATAATTTCAGGCCTTCCATGCCCAACCCTCTAAAAGCATAGGGGCTGCTTCTTGGCTTGAATACACCACCTCGCATTAGTTTAATCCCACTTTCTTTAAGGTGCCCAATTACATTTATAATCTGTTCTTCAGATTCAATGGAGCAAGGTCCTGCAATAATAGCCATTTCACCGTCCTGAATTGCGATACCATCACCCAACTCAATTACAGTAGGTTTTACTTTCCATTTTTTGGATACCAGCTTGTAATCATCAGAAACCATGTGTATATCCTGGATTCCACGCAGATGGCCAATTTTCCGGATATCTATATTTTTAGAACCTATACCGATAAGGTAATCTCCGACCTGAGTAGACACTGGGGTAATTTTATAACCAAAGCTGGATATCTTCCCTATTAGATTCTCCAAATCAGAAGAATGGAGGTCTTTTTTTAATTGAATAATCATGATATCAATTGTTAATTACACCTTGGATATATTCGATAACTGCCTTTTCCTGGTCTTCTGCTGATTTTAGCACGTTGATAAACGCACTGCCTATAATGGCACCATGGGAATAGCTCGCTGCTGTTTTAAAGGTTGCGTTATCCGAAATCCCAAATCCAATCAGTCTGGGGTTTTTGAGTCCCATCAATCGTACCCGCTCAAAATAGGCAAGCTGTTCCGCACTTAAAGCTGCCTTTGCACCCGTGATACTAGCCGAGGAAACCATATAAATAAATCCATCAGTATGACTGTCGATTTCCCGAATTCTTTTCTCACTGGTCTGGGGTGAAATCAAAAAGGTATTACGAAGTTCATACCTGTCAAAGATCTCCTTATATTCTGTAAGATATTGGCTCATCGGCAAATCGGGTAAGATCAATCCGTCTACCCCTACTTCTTGACATTTCTGACAGAACTTCTCCACACCAAACTGAACTACCGGGTTTAAGTACCCCATGAGAATAACAGGCAAATTCACCTCTTTCCGCATATCCGCCAGCTGATCAAAGAGTTTGCGCAGGCTCATTCCATTATTCAAAGCAACCAAGTTGCTTTCCTGTATGGTTGGTCCATCCGCAATCGGATCTGAATAAGGTACGCCTACTTCTATGATGTCGGCTCCGGCTGCTTCTATGGCTTTCATAATAGGCAGCGTGTCTTCCAAGGACGGAAATCCGGCTGTAAAGTATATGGAAAGTATATTCTCGGATTTCTTTTTGAAAAGTTCGTCAATTCTGTTCATTTCAGCTACGTTTAGTAATTTCCCCATTTGATATATGTTTCCAAGTCCTTGTCCCCTCTGCCTGAAAGGTTTATTACGATGATATCAGATGGATTATACGACAACTGATTTAAAGCGGAGAAGGCATGTGCGGACTCTATGGCTGGGATAATCCCTTCCAATCGGCTTAATTCAATACCAGCAACCATAGCATCCTCGTCTTCCACTGCAACAAACTCTCCCCTACCCGTATCAAATAGGTGGGCGTGAACCGGACCGATTCCCGGATAATCCAATCCTGCTGAAATTGAATGGGGCTCTACAACCTGTCCATCCTCCGTCTGCATTAGCAAGGTTCGGCTTCCATGAAGAATTCCGAGCTTACCCAGACTGGTAGTAGCTGCGGATTTGCCCGAAAATATACCTAATCCGGCAGCCTCCACGGCGATAAGTCGTACTGATGGTTCATTATAATAATGATAAAAGGCTCCTGCGGCATTACTTCCTCCACCTACACATGCAATCACCATATCCGGGTTTTCCCTGCCCTCTTTCTCCAGCAACTGGGCCTTTATTTCTTCACTTATTACAGATTGAAATTTAGCCACCATCTCGGGATAAGGATGGGGACCTACTACCGAACCAATTATATAATGCGTGTCAACGGGATTATTGATCCATTGACGCATGGCCTCGTTTGTAGCGTCCTTCAGTGTTTGGCTGCCGGAAGTGGCGGGAACGACTTTCGCTCCCAAAATCCGCATTCGCTCTACGTTCGGCTTTTGCCGCTCCATATCGACGGCACCCATGTACACCGTACAGTCCATGCCCATCAACGCACATACAGTAGCTGTCGCTACACCGTGTTGCCCAGCACCAGTTTCGGCGATAATCCGCTTTTTACCTAACTTTTTAGCCAAAATAATCTGACCTACGGTGTTGTTTACCTTGTGGGCACCCGTATGACACAAATCCTCCCGCTTTAGATATATTTTTGCCTTGTATTTTTCAGACAGCCTTTCAGCTAAAAATAAAGGGGTTGGTCTTCCTACGTAATCTTTTAATAGGTGCCGGAATTCCACCTGAAACTCCTCTGAATTAATAATGGGAAGGTAATTCTCCCGGAGTTCCTCTATATTTGGATATAGCATCTCAGGGATAAATGCTCCCCCGAACTTGCCGTAAAACCCATTTTCATCTATTCTGATCATATCCTATTGTTTTTTACGACTGAAATACGCAGTCTTTTAATCTAATCTTACTTTGTTAATAAATGTTTTAACTCTGGCTATGTCCTTTAGACCCGGACTAATTTCAAACCTGGAGTTAATATCGACGCCCACACAGTAGGGAACCCTTTTAACAAGGGAGTTAATGGCATCAATATGCGTTTCATCTAGGCCTCCGCTTAGGAGAAATGGCATGTCATAGGGGTATTTCTCCAAAACCCCCCAGTCAAACGTTTTGCCGGAACCGCCATAATCGGGGGTTTGGGTATCAAATAAAAACCAATCCGCCACTCCGACATAGGGCTGGACCTGCTTCCAATTCCAAGTAGGCCCAATGCGGAACACTTTAATGATTATAGCGGAGGTATGTTGCTTCAATAACGCGATAAATTCTGGGGATTCATCTCCGTGAAGTTGAACGTAAGACAGTCCGTAAGTCTGGATTTTTTTCCCTATCTCTTCATTTGATTCGTTGACGAACACGCCCACCTTTTTTTGAGAGAACTCTTTATAAAACTCAGGATGAACATCGTCCCGCTCCACATACCTCGCAGATGGTGGATAGAAGATCAATCCCATAAGGTCGGGTGCTGCGTCCGATATCAACTTTTTCACGTTTTCTTCCTCCCTCATGCCACAAACCTTAACTATCATATAGCCAACTTTGAAATGTGTCCGGTAAGCAACTTCCTATATTCATTCATAAAATTATAGGCTGCCTGATAAGGACGGATACTTCTCATGAAGTTCTCCCCAATCAAGAATCCCTGATAACCCGCAACTCTCAATTGGATCAACGTTTCTGGCTTGGAAATACCGCTTTCTGAAATTTTAACAAACTCGTCAGGAATGGAATCTACCAAGCTTAGCGAAGTCTCCAAACTTACCTCAAAGGTCTTGAGGTTTCGGTTGTTTACTCCCACCACGTCCAAATAGGGATTTAGTGAACGATCCAGCTCTTCCCTATCGTGAACCTCCATAAGCACTTCCATCCCCAAACCTCTCGCAAATTTAGCCAATGATTCCAACCGGGTGGGCTTTAACACCGCCGCAATCAATAAGATGCAATCTGCACCCATCGATTTGGCTTCCAAAATCTGATATTCATCGATGACAAAATCCTTCCTAAGAATGGGACAGAAATTATACTTCCGGGCGGTCATCAGATCTTCCGTACTTCCGCCAAAGAAATCCGTGTCCGTCAATACAGATAGCGCAGAAGCTCCTGCCTGCATATAACCGATCGTTGTTTTTTCTACGGAAGCAGTTTGGTTTATCCAACCCTTGGAAGGTGATTTTCTTTTGAATTCAGCGATTATTCCCGTTTTCTCCGGATTAAGCAGGTATTTTTTCATGGATACGGGTTGTCCATCAAAAAACATGCTTTTTTGAAGAAGTTTTTCAGGAGCAAGTGATTTCCTCTCTGCTACCTCCTGCTTTTTCCGCTCAATAATTTTATCTAAAATATTCATGTGAGTTAACTTACTGGCACCAATGTTTTGGGATCAATTAATTTTTTAAAGACATGCAGTGCCTGTCTACTTTTTAAAGACTCAACAGCCGCATCTCTTGCCTGGTCACAACTCCAATTGGGATAAGAAGTCTCCAAAGCCGCTGCGGCATTGGCAATGACTACCGCTTCCTGCGCATTTGATCCTTCTCCCTTGAGTACTTTTTCAAATATTTTTGCATTTTCTTCAATGGTTTTTCCACCCTTTATTTCACTGGGATGAAGGACTGGTAAGGATATATCCCCTGGGGAAAGAATTCGCTCTCCGAGGTTTGATATTATTTTGAATTTACCTGTCAGCGAAATTTCATCATAGCCATCCAAGGCATGAATGATGCTAAACCGCATGTTATTATTTTGATACAAATATCCGTACATCCTAGCCAACTCCAAACTGAATACGCCCACTAGTTGCTTTTTGGGGAAGCTGGGGTTGACCATTGGCCCCAACATATTGAAAAAGGTTTTTACCCCAAGATCCTTTCTGATTGGCCCTATGTTTTTCATTGCCGGATGAAACAGCGGAGCATGTAGAAAACAGATTCTCGCCTGGTCCAAGCTCCTTTTCAACTTTCCGATATCATTCGTAAACTCATATCCAAAATGGGCCAATAGGTTTGATGATCCACAGATCGATGAAACGCCAACATTCCCATGTTTGGCGACATGCTGTCCCGCTCCAGCGACGATAAAAGAAGCCAATGTGGATATGTTAAACGTATCCTTTCCATCTCCTCCGGTACCACAGAGGTCAATGGCGTCATATTCTGGAATGTCTACTGGAATGCATAGTTCCAACAGCCCATCCCTGAACCCCATCAATTCCTCAACCCGCACACTACGCATCAAAAAAACGGTCAAAAAGGCAGCCATCTGGCTTTGATTAAATTCCCCGGCAGCTATTTTTTTTAAGGCTTCCTTAGCCTGTTGCTGTGTTAGCGTTTTGTACTCAATAAGTAGGTTTAAAATATCTTTCATTTTATCTGTTTATAATTGTTTTTCAGCGGTCAGACCTTATTGCCGTCAGGCAGGTGCCTGCCTGACGGCAGACTGGGAATCTCACCATGATATTCATTCCATTGTGTGACGTTCTCGTCATGCCTGCCTGTCCGGTAGGCAGGCTCGATTTCATATTATTTGTTGATTAACTTCTATTCTAAGTTTGGATATTGACAAGTGATTGAAATATCTTTTTTCAAAGGAATTTGAAGGTTATCGTTCATCCCTCCAGCCAATTTTGCATCATGCGTATTCCATGTTCGGTGAGGATACTTTCCGGGTGAAATTGTACCCCTTTCACGTTAAAGGAAGTATGGCGAACGGCCATAATTTGCCCGTCCGGTGTCTTGGCAATGACTTCCAAAGAGGCCGGCAGGGTAGATTCATCAATCACCCAACTGTGGTACCTACCAACAGTAAAGGTTTCAGGGATTCCTTCGAAAAGGGGATCCGGCTGAATCTTTACCTTAGAGGCGACACCGTGAACAACCTCAGTTAAATTTATGAGACCTGAACCAAAAGCTTCTCCGATCGCCTGATGCCCCAGACATACCCCCAAAATATTCTTGGTTGGGGAATAACGCTTTAAAAGCTCCGGCATAATACCTGCGTCCTCCGGCACTCCAGGTCCGGGAGAGAGTAAAATTTTATCATATTGTTCGACCGAATCAATAGATATCTTATCGTTTCTAAAAATATCCATTTGCCCACCATACCCTAAATCCCGGATAATATAAACCAAGTTATAGGTAAAAGAATCATAATTATCCAGTACTAGTATTTTCATTTGAGTGATGTTTTATCGTGTTGGAAACTGAGGTGAACTTTCAAATCAAATCTGCTCCGCGCTTTTCAATGCTACACGTAGCGCTTCCAGCTTATTGCTCACTTCCTGTAATTCCGATTCAATAGACGACTTGGCAACAACCCCTGCCCCTGCTTGAAAGCGGAGTTGATTATTTTCCGACAAAAAGGAGCGAATTAGAATGGCATGATTGAAATCTCCGTTGAACCCGAGAAATCCAATGGCACCTCCATAAAACCTTCGGGAAGTATTCTCCAAAGAATCGATTAGCTGCATAGCCCTGTATTTTGGTGCCCCAGAAAGGGTACCTGCGGGAAAAGTATCAGCGACCAACTGCAACGGGTTTGTGCCCTCGGGGAGTTTACCAGTTACCTTCGACACTAAATGAATTACATGCGAGTAATATTGTATCTCTTTGAACACCTCTACATTTACCTTTTCCGAGGATCTACTCAAATCATTTCGAGCCAAGTCTACCAGCATTACATGTTCCGAGTTTTCCTTCGGATCATCATATAACTTCACGGCCAATTCAGCATCTGCCTTGTCATTTCCGGTCCGCTTGAATGTTCCCGCAATGGGGTAAATAGTTGCCTGGTTTTCTTTGATTACAATTTGAGCTTCCGGGGAGCTTCCAAAGACCTTGTATGACCCATAGTCAAAGTAAAAAAGGTATGGGGAGGGATTAATTGAACGCAGGGCTCTGTAGACATTAAATTCATCCCCTTTGAACCCAGTGGAAAAAGCCCTGGAAAGGACGATCTGAAAGACGTCACCTTTAAAGCAATGATCCCTGCCTTTGCTCAGGATATCCAAAAACTCCACATCGGTGTAGTTGGATGTTTCTTTTCCGTCCAATTTGAAGCTATAGCTGGGCAGATTTTTATTATTGAGGACCATTTCAATACGGTCAATTCCCGACTCAAAATTCTCACCTTCGAGATAATGCTCAAGAATATACAGTTCATTTTTGAAATGGTCAACCACAATCATGTTGCGGTAGACGGCATAATACATCTGAGGAACCTGAGACGCCTTGGTATTAGTCAGCGTAATATCCTCAAAATAGGCGACTCCATCATACTGTATATAACCGAAGAGGCCTGATGTTATAAATTTAAAACTCGTGTCCTCCGACTCAAACCTCGCGGAAAATTTTTGCAGATAATCAACCAGTTTTTCCCCTTTTTCCAGCTTATGCGATAACGCACTCCCATCAGGAAGGGTTTGGTTTATTGTTCCGTTGGCCAGTGAAAAAGTAGCAATTGGGTCGCAGCATATATAGGAATAGCTGTTGTCGTGACCGTGATAATCTGAACTTTCCAACAAAATTGGATTCGCATACCTGTCGCGGATCTGCAGATAAACACTGACAGGCGTCAACGTGTCGGCAAGGAGTTTTTTGTATCGGGTATTTATCTTGAAATTTTCCATGGACAATAGCTGATTAAAAGTAAAAAGGCTTACTGGAGTCCAGCAAGCCTTAAATATAAATTTAACAAAAGGGTATGGATAGCTGAACTCCCCTTAAAAGAAGCTAAAAGACCACCACCAGTTTTGTACGTTAGAGCTGTTTTTCATAATATGAAACAAAGATATGCATGGCTTCCAATTAACAAAAATTATTCTACTTTTTATTTGGAAGATTTATCACATTTCTTTTGGATTCATATAACTCCCGGGTCAATTAGGGTTATTCGAATCCATCATTCGCTGCTGCTGCCAAAGGGGGGTAATTTCCCTTTCCTCCAAATTGGTCAAAACACCATCTTCAAAGGTGGCCAACATATAAAACCTTTCGTCTGTAATTAACCGATAAACTTTCCTTCCATTATCAAGTTGACTGATTACAGCTTTCCGGTTTTGGCGGAGAAATTTACTTTCTGACATGCCCATCTGATAGGGGATCCGCGGTCGGAAAATAGTACACGCCTCAAGGGTAAACAACAACCCCAAAACTAGAAATAGACTTTTGATTTTCATACAATTAATTTTTAATGGTTTCTTAAAATTAGAATTGCCTTAACCATTTTATTAGACTCAACCAATTTTCAAACGTGGTTTTAATTCTTAAATGAATTTACATTGAGCCTCACAAGAATGCTGCCATTTTTTTTTGTGTTGAAAATGAGATTTTTAAATATTTTAATTTGAAATCTCCCGCTTATAACTTGTTACCGTTGACAAAATATGTACCTTTGTATCGAGCGGCACGACCAGCTCCTGTCAACTCCCCCAGGTCCGGAAGGAAGCAAGGGTAGACAGTCGTAGCGGTGCGATGCCGCTTATTTTTTTCTTCTTCTATCGCATATCGTGCCATGAACACTAGTGAGATTTTGATCGTCTATATAACCCCCAAAAAATTATGAAATTCTTTGTTGATACAGCCAACCTTAATGAAATAAAAGAAGCTTACGATCTAGGTGTATTGGATGGAGTGACTACCAACCCTTCTCTGATGGCTAAAGAAGGTATTACTGGATCCGAAAATATTTTAGCACATTATAAAAGCATTTGCGATATCGTGGACGGAAACGTAAGCGCTGAGGTCATTTCTACCGATTTTGATGGTATGGTTAAAGAAGGCAAAGCCTTGGCGAAGATTGATGACAAAATCGTGGTTAAGATTCCAATGATCAAAGATGGTGTCAAAGCGATTAAGTATTTTTCAAGTGAAGGCATTCGCACAAATTGTACGTTGGTGTTTTCGGCAGGTCAGGCAATTTTAGCCGCTAAGGCTGGCGCTAGCTATCTTTCTCCTTTTGTAGGAAGATTGGATGATATTTGCTTTGACGGCTTGGATCTTATCGAACAAATTGTTCTTATTTATGGCAATTATGGTTTTGAAACAGAGATATTAGCCGCATCAGTCCGTCACTACATGCACCTTATCAAATGTGCTGAAATCGGTGCGGATGTAGTAACCTGTCCACTAAATGTAATTACAGGACTCCTTGCTCATCCATTGACTGACAAGGGTCTGGCACAGTTTTTGGCTGATCATGCCAAAGGCAACAAATAACATTTATAACTACATTGGCAAGGGTAAAGACCATGTGTTTTTACCCTTTTTTTGTTTTTTTTAGACTTTTTGACCAAAAATGTGCATTTTTATTTTCTGAGTATCGTTATTTGTCTTCTACCCAACAAATGCAACTTGCATGTATATCATTAAAGTCAAAGGAAAAGCAAAAATACCCGACTATATTCAGATCAGGGATGAAAATTTCGTTTTGGTCGCCTACTTCAGAGCGGACAGGCCCCTGAAAAATATTGAAAAATTCGGTCTGGAGGGCAAAGAACAGGAATTGGAATCGCTCATTAAAGAGTTACCTTTTGGCAAACTTCAAAAATTATCCCTTTGATTATGGTATTTACGGATGAACCTGTCGTGAAAATGAGTAATGCCTGCGTGTTCCAGGGCATCAATACGATTTTGAAAGAGCTCAATTTTTCGATAGCTAAAGGTGAATTTGTTTTTTTAATTGGCCGTACCGGAAGTGGCAAAAGTTCCCTCCTCAAAACGCTATATGCTGATCTCCCTCTGATTATGGGGGAAGGTGAAATTGCCGGCTACAGTCTAAATGGCATTAAATCAAAGCAAGTACCGTTTTTACGAAGAAAACTCGGAATCGTATTCCAAGATTTTCAGCTTTTTCCCGACCGCACGGTTGCGGAAAACCTATACTTTGTCATGCGTGCCACAGGCTGGAAGGACAAAACCAAAATGAAAAGCCGTATGATTGAGGTACTCATGGGAGTGGGTTTAGGGGGCGCCGCCACAAAATTTCCCCATCAATTGTCGGGTGGTGAACAGCAACGCGTCGTTATAGCCCGAGCATTGCTAAATGAGCCATCTATCTTGTTGGCTGACGAACCTACGGGGAATTTAGACCCCGAAGTTTCAGACGGTATCTTTCGCCTTTTCCAAGAAATCAACAAGCGTGGTACTGCCATCCTAATGGCCACCCACAATTATGACCTGCTAAAAAAATATCCCTACCGGATTTTAAAGTGTGAAAATGGTTCCTTGTTAGATAGTACTTCAACGGATATTTCTTTAAAGACAGTTTTTTCCTAGAGAAAATTTTATGCCCTTCACGTTGTTTTTTTTAGAAACTTAAGGATCGAGCCGTCAGGAAAATATCGAGAAGCTGGAGTTTGGTATTCTCCTTGTAAATAATGTTTTTTTGTTTTTCCAAATTATTTGTAACTGCATCGTATTATCCATTCCAGTTTCTATTTCACAATCAGTACAGGCAGGTGTTTGTCCGAAGCGATAAGCTGCTCCGCCACCGAGCCAATCAACAGGGTATCATCATCCGATTTTCCCTTATTTCCCAGGACAATCAGATCTGCGCCTTTACGAATGGCATAATCGTAAATACTCCTGCCTACCGGCTTATCCTCTCCTTTGATGATTTCCATATCTACCTCCAATCCGGTTTTTTTCTTAAGCTTTATGTAGTTGGATATCGTCTTTTTTTCCAATGCCTCCTGAAATTCAGAGGGCTTCCTAATATAAGGAAAATACTGCATGCCTACTTTTAATACATGAACAGGCAGGACAACTGCCCCTGTATGCTTTGATAATGATATGACCAAGGAGGCTAGGTTTTCAGAATATTTAGAAAAATCAAGCGGCAAGATGATCTTTTGAATTGATGCTTTTGACGTTTCGGGAATGAAAAGAGTATTTGATGAGGTCAACCGCACTACCTTACTGCTAAAAACACCTGACCCTCCATGGACTGATTTTTTCCCCAGTAAAACCAAATCAAATTTCTGCGCATCCACCCAATCAATTAACTGATCTAGTTGACCTCCTGAGTAAATTTTCACGTGAATGCTACTTTTTCTTTCCCCGAAGACTATTTCCACTTTTTCAAACGCTTCCTCCTCCAAAATTTCATTCAGTGATTTATCTAAATAGGGTAGCATGTCCCCTATTTCTTTGGAAATCTCTTCCAGCGCAACAAAATGAATAAGTGTAAGCTGTTCAAAATCAAAAACATCATCCAGTTTTTGAATGTATTGTAACAATAGCTTGTCCATATCGGACAAGTCTATAAACAATCCGATTTTTTTTAAAGTGCTCATGATTTCTTTTGTTTATCCAGTTTTTTCATAATGACATCTGACAATCTTTTTTCGTAGGATTTACGATCCAGATCCTTGTCAAATTGGCTGAGCCTGGCATATTCCTTACGCAGTCCCTTATGCAGGGAGTAACACATAATGACCAAAATCACCAAAAAGGGCAACCCCGTGATGATAGCTGCAGTCTGAAGAGCTGTCAACCCTCCTCCTATCAATAACACTGCCGCTACGGCTCCTTCGGTCGTTGCCCAGAAAACCCTTTGTCCCACTGGCGCATCCAACTTACCGCCTGCGGTAATGCTGTCTATAACCAATGAACCCGAATCAGAAGAAGTTACGAAAAAACTGGTTACTAGCAGAATTCCGATTACTGAGCCAATTCCGCTGAAAGGGAAATTTTCAAGAAATACGAACAGAGCGATGGATACATCTCCTGTAATCGCTTCTGCCAAATCATGACTGCCGCTAAGCGCTGCTTCCTGCATGTCAAGATAAATGGCTGAACCCCCAAGTGCGGTAAGCCACAAAAAAGTCAATAAGGTAGGGATAAGCAAAACCCCAAAGATAAATTCCTTAATGGTGCGTCCACGGGAAATCCGCGCGATAAACATCCCTACAAAGGGAGACCAAGAGATCCACCAAGCCCAATAAAATACGGTCCAATCACCTTGCCAGCCATTATCCCGGTATGCTTCCGTCCAGGTAGACACTTCCAAAATACTGCCCAAATAGTTCCCCATGTTCTGTACAAAGGATCGAAATATAAATAGTGTTGGACCTACGATCAATACAAATAACAGTAAAATGGCCGCAATTCTTACATTCCATTGGCTTAGAAACTTTACTCCTTTATCGATACCCGAAATGACAGAAACAGTGGCAATTAATGTAATGCCTGCTATCAGAATCACTTGTACAGTTACGGAATTGGAAATTCCGAATAGATAAAACAAGCCTCCACTGACTTGTTGAACACCCAATCCCAAAGAGGTGGCCAGGCCAAAAAGCGTTGCCAATACGGCCAATACGTCAATGACATCACCCATCCATCCGTTTATCCGATCACCTAACAAGGGATAAAAAACGGAACGAATGGTGAGGGGTAACTTTCTGTTGTATGCAAAAAAAGCCAAAGCCAGTCCTACCACTGCGTAAATAGCCCAGGCATGAAAGCCCCAATGTAAAAAGGTAAGGTTTATGGCCCGTTTAGCGGCTTCAAGAGAATAGGCTTCTCCATAGGGTGGAATGGCATAATGGTAAACGGGTTCAGCTACTCCCCAGAATAAAAGCCCAATACCCATACCCGCACTAAATAGCATGGCAAACCAGGCTCCAGTTGAGAACTCCGGCTGGGCCTCTTTGCCCCCAAGTCGAATGTCCCCAAACTTGCTAAATCCAAGGTAGAAGCAGAAAACGATAAAGGCGTTGACCGCAATGATAAATAACCAGCCCGTCTTTTCAGTAATAAATGCTTTACTGGATGCAAAGACCAGTGCCATTGGTTCCCCTACCCAAAGTGTGACGGTAATAAACAGAATTATCAAAACTACCGAAGGCCAAAATACCGGTGCATGAATGTCAAAGTATTTGTTTTTCATAAAGTTATTTTTTTAGAAATAATAGCCAATATTTATGTTTAATCGTGTATTCCAACCCGGATCCGAATCGGTGGGATTGAGAACCGATATAGGCTGCCTATAATCTATCCCTCTTCCGGTACCCAGGGCATTCCCTCCGAAAGCATCGGTTATCCAAGGATGATTGTAACCCATTGCCACATCGAAATAGGAATATACCTGACCTGCTGAAACAAGCGCTCCAAAGACATTTTGCTGAGACTTCCTGTACGAAAACACAGGGCCTCCCTGGCCTGAGGTTAACTTTTGCATCAACGTATAATCATTGTATAGCTGAACATTGCGTATCGGACCCCAGCTAAGCGGAATGTCGTAGGCTAAACCAATAACATAAAGTGCGGCTCTGTTGGCGACATCATAGGTGCCAAAACCATAAGCCCCCATTTGAACCACGTCCAACACTATCCCGTCATCATTTCTCACATCATTATATGTATAATATATTGCCTCTGATTTCAAGTTCAACTTACCCCAATTCGCCTCGTGGTGAAGTGCTGCTGCCCATTGGTACCCTGAATGACTAGTTTGTAAATTGTACAATTCGTGACTTTGGAGGGACAGTCCCAGTTCATGACCGGGCAATTTTCGGACTGCCCGGAGATTTATTTGATGCCGCTCAATATTTGAATTTCCCGGAATTGGGACCACGTCATAGGAATACCTAGCTGTAGAAAAAGCCCCAAAGGTAACATCATTCGTTCCTCTGGGTTCTGATAACAGAAAATAGGCTCCATCCAGTAGCCAGCCCTCCCATTCATGGGAAACGTGAAACCCCATCTGATGATCGTCCTCTAACCCCAGATAATACGGCAACTGAAACCACCAGCTATGCGAGGCATACGTTAACAACCCGAAAGGAACTTGGGTCACACCCATTTTAAAACTGGTCTTTTCATTGAAGCGGTATCCCAGCCAACCGTATTTCAGGAAGTGTGTATTAAAGGTCGGGTAAAACCGGTATTCGAAGGATAGTTGAATGCCGTCACTATACGCATCTACATTTAACCTCCAAGTATCCCATGTCCATTCGTTTCTTAAAAACGTTCCTAATGGAAAAGTCTGGCCTTCATAGTGGGCATATATATTATTAAGCCGGAAAGCCCCTCCAACTTTAAGCCAGGTAGTGTCCCTATCTAGGAATTCAGTACGACTTGTGGCAGGTAATTCAAGGGTGCCTTTATTAGTACCATAATCCTGACCAGTTACCACAAACTGCCTACTCTTACTGTGGGTTAAAGAATCCTTTTTTGTTTCCGCTTTTAGGTTACTTCCGAAAAGCAAAATCAAAAATAACAAATAGGGCATATATTCCTTGTTTGACGTAAGTATAGCAAAGCTATCAAAATTTAAACAAGAATGAAAATGCATAAAATTTATTGTTTATATCATATTTAACCTACCAATTAAAAAATAACGTACTGTTTCATCTGAAATTAAATCCTTCTCAAAACGAGTTTATCCCACCAATGATCTCAAATAAGATTTTGAAAGGTCAACCGAACTTTTGCTTCTGGAATTCCTTGCATTATTACTCCAAATAAATTATCAGAGCTTCCTGCTACTTGAAACAAAATATTTTTATTCAACTGAAAACCATTAATTTAAGTCTTCTTTTATTAGGTTAGGAATCTATTCGGATAGAAAAATAAGGAAGGCATTCCAATAAATTTACCCGGTTCTTTCCATCTCCTACGAAAACCAAAAACTGGCTATTGTCATGCAGAGCTACACTCCCTAAACTTGTATCCGATGAAATTAACGTTTAAATTAGAGGTCTCTTTTATTCACTGTTATAGCAACTATTCCAAATTTTCCACTGAAAATATGTTTATAGAAATATAACGGTATCCTTATCACTGGCAAGGATTCACATAAACCTGTTGGTGTTCAAATAGACTTTGAACGACCAATTGCCAGCCCGAACATAGAATTATAATGCCTGAAGAAAAGTACGATTTTATTATTATTGGCGGCGGTTCAGCCGGTAGTGTTTTAGCCAACAGGCTCAGCGAGGATCCAAACAACAATGTCCTGGTTATCGAAGCTGGACGCATGGACCATATTTGGGATTTCCGGATTCACATGCCCGCAGCCCTGACTTATCCCCTTAGTGGCACGTTTTACAATTGGGCCTACGAGTCAGATCCTGAGCCTTATATGGGAGGTAGAAGAATTTACCAACCAAGAGGGAAAGTATTGGGGGGATCAAGCTGCATTAACGGTATGATTTTCATCCGTGGGAATCCGCTGGACTATGAAAAGTGGGCCGAAGAGGATGGCTTAGAAGATTGGAATTTTAGCCATTGCCTCCCATACTTCAAGCGTTTGGAAAACCGACTTGCCGGTGCTGATAAATACCGGGGTCAGGGAGGGCCGCTTCACCTTACCACACCAAAATGTGACAATCCCTTGTTTGACGCCTTCTTCGCATCGGTACAGCAAGCTGGCTATCCCCTAACGGACGATGTCAACGGTTACCAGCAAGAGGGCTTTGGGAAATTTGACGCCACAATATATAAAGGCAAAAGGTGGAATGCAGCTCGGGCGTATTTACATCCGGTAAAGCAGCGGAAGAACCTTACCATCAGCCTGAAATCAAATGTTACACGCATTCTTTTTGAAGGTAAAAAAGCCATAGGTGTTGAATTCCAAAAAGGAAAAACTCTCCACAAAGTCTATGGAGGCGAGGTCGTTTGCTGTGGCGGTGCTATCAATTCCCCGCAGGTTCTGCAACTTTCAGGCATAGGCAATGGCAAAGAGATCAGCCAACATGGAATTAAAGTTGTGGCGGACCTTCCCGGTGTGGGTGAAAACCTCCAGGATCATCTGGAAGTATATGTGCAGTGGGCAGCCAAGAAACCGGTAAGTCTCTACCCTTCCCTAAAATTTTATAACCAGCCCAAAATCGGACTAGAATGGCTCTTTAACAAAACAGGCATAGGGGCTAGCAACCATTTTGAAGCGGGTGGCTTTATCAGAAGCAATGACGATGTGACCTACCCTAATCTTCAATACCACTTTTTACCCATCGCCATCCGCTATGATGGGTCAGCCCCTAATGAAGGGCATGGATTTCAATTGCATGTGGGCCCCATGAATACCGATGTGAGAGGGCATGTCAAAATCAAATCGGCAGATCCGAACGAATATCCCAGCATACTTTTTAATTACCTTTCTACAGAACAGGAAAGAAAAGAATGGATAGAGGCCATCCGTTGCACAAGAAACCTGATCAACCAACCGGCATTTGATGACTTAAGAGGCGACGAAATATCTCCCGGAAGTGCTGTAGAAACGGACGAACAAATTCTGGAATTCGTAGCGCGAGAAGGAGAAAGTGCTTACCATCCCAGTTGTACATGTAAAATGGGCTACGATGATATGGCAGTGGTAGACAAAAACCTCAGCGTCCATGGCATATCCAACCTAAGCGTAGTGGATGCCTCAGTAATGCCTTATGTCACCAATGGCAACATTTATGCCCCCGTAATCATGATCGCCGAAAAGGCTGCAGACATTCTACTGGGCAATACACCCGCACCACCTGAAGAAGTCCCCTTTTACCATCACAATAAAATAACAGTAAAAAACCAATTTTCCAATTAAATGGAGCATCATGAGATCTACATCGACGGTAATTGGGTTCCCGCTCTAAAAGGAGCCTACCGAAGTATCATCAATCCTTATAATCAAGAAATAATTGCAGAAGTATCCGAGGCAGACCGAGGGGATACCAAAAAGGCAATAAATGCCGCAAGAAAGGCCTTTGACCAAGGAGAATGGTCCGGCGTTTCAGCCACTAAACGTGGGAAAATGGTGTATGAACTGGGCGATCTAATTGAGAAAAACAGATCCCAGTTGGCTGAAATGGAAACGCTAAACACCGGTAAAACCTATACAGAGAGCCTATGGGATATGGACGACATTGCCGGGATATTCAGGTATTATGGCGGATTGGCGGATAAGATCGGCGGAGAGGTAATACAAAGTCCCAATCCCAATAGCCATAGCCGTCTGGAAAGGGAACCTGTGGGCGTAGTAGGCCTGATCTGTCCATGGAACTATCCCCTACTACAAGCCGCTTGGAAAATAGCCCCGTCTTTGGCTGCAGGCTGCACCATGGTGATAAAACCCAGTGAACTGACACCTTTGTCCACTTTGGCATTTACTAAACTTACGGAAGAAATCGGCTTCCCCCATGGCGTGATAAATACGGTGACAGGACCCGGGGAATCTGTTGGCGCGGAACTGGCTGAAAGCCTTGACGTGGATATGATTTCCTTTACCGGAGGGGTAGTAACAGGGAAAAAAATCATGCAGGCCGCCGCAGGGAATGTGAAGAAAATCGCTCTAGAACTGGGGGGTAAAAACCCCCATATCCTTTTTGCCGAATCGGATTGGGAAACGGCTGTGGATTTTATCATGAACGGCGTGTTTTTCCACGCCGGACAAATTTGTTCTGCCGGAACCCGGGTCATGCTGGAAGCCTCCATACATGACAGGGTGGTCGCCTTACTGGCCGACCGGATAAAAAAAATCAAGTTGGGAAGCGGCATGGAGGAGGGGACTCAAATGGGTCCCCTTATTTCCGAAGCCCAACTTCTTAAAGTAGAGGAACATGTAAATCTGGCGGTGAGGGAAGGAGCCAAACTGGTATGTGGCGGCAAAAGACCCACCGATAAATCCTTGAAAAAGGGTTTTTTCTATGAACCCACCTTACTTACTGATTGCCATCCGGGAATGTCCATTGTTAGAGAAGAAGTTTTTGGTCCAGTAATTCACATTGAGCAATTTGAAACAGAAGATGATGTCATTCAGCATGCCAACGACACCATTTACGGCCTGTCAGCGGGATTTTGGAGCAATGATCCGGAAAGAATCGAAAGGGTCAGCAAGGCCCTCCGCTTTGGAACCGTTTGGGTCAATGACTTCAATATCTATTTTACCCAAGCCCCCTGGGGAGGTTATAAACAGTCCGGGGTGGGGAGGGAGCTAGGCCGCATTGGCCTGGAGGAATATACAGAAATTAAACACGTCTATCAAAATTTTAAGCCCCAGCCATTGCAATGGTTTGGAAGCAAATCCTAAACCCCCATTGCTATCGATACCAGGACGCTCGGAATAATCGTCACCATCTTTTTTTATTTGCTGATCCTTCTGACGGGTATCTATGCCAGCAGGAAAGAATCGGGAGACAAAAGTGCCCAGGGACTGCTCTTGGCAGGCCGGAGGATGCCGGCATGGATAGGGATATTTACCATGACGGCCACCTGGGTGGGTGGCGGCTACATCATCGGTACCAGTGAGGCCGTTTATGACAGTGCCCGTGGCCTGGTATGGGCCCAAGCACCTTGGGGGTATGCTTTGAGCCTTATTTTAGGCGGTCTGTTTTTTGCCAAAAAAATCCGGAGCTATGGTTTTACCACCTTCATTGATGTTTTTGAACAGAAATACGGAAAAAAAACTGCTGCGGTCCTATTCATACCTGCCTTGGTTGGGGAGATATTTTGGAGTGCAGCCATACTAGCTGCCTTGGGAATAACCTTCGCCACCATTTTTGAATTGGACTTGGAAACTTCCATCCTTGTTTCTGCCGGCATTGCCATACTTTATACAATGGTGGGGGGGCTATGGTCCGTGGCCTATACGGATGTGGTTCAATTGGTCTTTATCCTTGTAGGTTTGGGCATCAGCATTCCCTTTGCCATCCAAAAAATCGGCGGCTTTGAGATGGCACTTGACCTGTATGACCAGAGCATGAAAAACGGCTTGACCCTTTTCCCACCTTTACAGGCATTTTTAGGAAATGATCCCAATTGGGGCAACCAAATTTGGGTGTGGATGGATTTTGCGCTTCTCCTGATTATGGGAGGTATTCCCTGGCAGGTGTATTTCCAAAGAGTACTTTCTTCGAAATCTGACCGATCTGCTGTCCGTCTTTCCATTTACGGGGGGATTTGTTGTGCTTTGATGGCCATTCCAGCCATATGGATTGGCATTGCCGGGGCCGGGTTTGACTGGAGTAGTTCTGGGTTGGGTACAGCACCTGAAGCAACCATGGTCTTGCCCTATGTGTTACTGGAAATGACCCCGCCACTTGTGGCGGCTCTAGGCTTAGGTGCCGTAGCGGCCGCAGTGATGTCCTCTGTTGATTCTTCCGTACTCTCTGCATCTTCCATGTTTACCTGGAATATATACCGGCCCCTTATAAACCCGGGCTGCACGGACAAACAAATTCGGTTGACCATAAGATTGGCCATTTTATTCACTGGGGCGGTGGCCACCTGGTTGGCCTTGACCTTGCAAAGTGTCTATGACCTTTGGTACCTGTGTGCGGACTTGGTTTATGTAATATTATTTCCGCAATTGCTACTAGCTCTCTATTTCAAAAAAAGTAACCAATATGGGGCAGTCGCAGGCATCCTGATGGCTTTGGTGTTAAGATTTGGAGGTGGAGAACCCCTCTTTGGCATCCCTCCTTTCCTACCCTATCCTATGAATGATCCTGTAGAAGGAATTCTGTTTCCCTTTAGAACCTTTGCCATGCTATCCGGTTTGATAACCATTGTAGTAGTTTCTTATTTGACACATTCTAAAAGCAATGGAAAAATAATTGAACCCAAGCTTTAAAAATTTACTTGCTAACTGGCCTGGACTGTGTGTAGTATGCAAATACACACAAATATCCCTTTCATTTGGAATGCGGATAATTAAAAAACAAGTTATTCCAGTTGTCCAGAAATTGGGTTCGTAGATGGCCATTGCAAATGGCTTTTGAAAGATTGAATTTCATAAGCAGATCTCAGATAGAAAAGTGTAGTGAAATATTAAACCTAGGGGAGGGTGGTGGGAAGGGAGTCTTGTTTTTTTAAGGATTAAACAAAAAATCATAGCCCGCAATTTTCCTCAATTTCTTATCCAAGGTCCATAGTAAGAGATCATTTTTCTGAACTGCCTTTACGATGATCACATCAATCAATCCAACTCCATGATGGATAAAGTCAGATTTGTGGGAAAGTAAACCGGATTCAATAATCAGAAAAGGTTCATCCAAAGAAGTAACTATAGAGAAATACGCCAAGATGAGGTCAACCTCCCTTTTCCCTCTTGCACCCTGCAATAATTCCGCAAAAATAAGTTCTAGGCCGAATACCTCTCCATTCTCAAGAAGCGTTTGGCAAGTATCAAAGAATTCAGGATTCCCTCTTAAATATTCAATCCAAATGGAAGTATCGAAAACTAAACCTTTCATTCACGATTTATCTTACGCAGTTGCTTAGCAGAATAATTGAATTCCAATGGTTCTTTCAAAACAGCGGATCCAAGCTGCTTGATCTTTTGCGATCTAATGTAGGCAGTTAAGGCAACCTTTAGCGTTTCCGTGATCGTTTTCGTCTTGGACATTGCCATCGCTTCGGATATCATTTCGTCAGGAATTATAGCTGTAACTTTCATATATTAAGTTTTTTACAAATATACGACAATATATCGTATTGGTTTTCCTTTGATTTCCCAACTGGGTGTAGCTTGTAACTACACCCGAATATTTCTTCCAATTTGTAATTGGAAACGGATTGATTCGGTATTCTGGTCATGCTAGTTTTGTAAACTCTGGATCGAAACAAAAAAAAAAAGCACCGATAATATCGATGCTTTTTATTTTGTTGGTGAAGTTAAAACCTTAGTCTTTCTTCTCTTTTACTTCCTTGCCGGTAGCGTCATATTTTTTGGATATTTCTGTACCGTTATGATCGAATTTGATAGCATAATACACTTTGCCATCTTCACCCGTCATTTGCCAAGCCTCTTTTACTTCCGCATCACGGGTTTTCTCATCATTTTTGATAGATTCTTTTACCACTTCAGGCAAATTCTCTTTTTCAATTTTTGTTTTTTCAGTATCCTGAATGAAATTAACTTCTGTAACAGGATCAATCGTGTTCGACATAGCTGCCATGGGAGAAAAGGCAAGCCCCATTACAATTACTGCTGGAATTATTAATTTGGTTTTCATAAAATAATTGGATTAATAAAATGATTAAATTGGTTAAGTTTAATTAAAGTAGGTTTCTACCTCAATTTAATCAACAATGTTCATAATTTATGCCAAACTTTTAAAAGTATAATTAGATCATTCTATAACCTATTTTTAATCAATTTACTATATTTTATAATAAATAAGTGTTATTATTATCAACAATTAGAGGTGAAAAAATACACAAATTGTTTACTGATATCTACAAGTTTAATTACCTACTTAAAATCCCTTGAAGGGAATAACTCGCCCTGCATGGCCTTTACGGTAGGGGAAATTGGTGTACTTTCTACGGTTTTTTTTACTGTCACCTTCGGCTTTTTTTCAACCGAGCCTATATTACGTGCCTGTGCATCAACGGTAAGTAGGCTGTTCAGATTATGGCAGGAGCGTACTACTACGTGGATTACTTGCCCCTCTTTTTGAACCTTTCCTGCCACCATCAGCAACTTGGACTGTAATATTACTGATCGGTATTGCTCAAAGGTTTTGGCCCAAACTACTAGGTTTGCAAATCCTGTCTCGTCCTCAATGGTGATAAAGAGTACACCCTTTGCCGTCCCCGGACGCTGCCGTACCGTAATTAGTCCACTTACTTTGATAAATGCCCCGTCTTTCGCTTTTCCCAATAGAGCTGTGGGTATTACGCCCATCTTATCCAGCCGATCCCGAACAAAGCTTATTGGGTGGGATTTCAATGAAAGTGTGGTGGCTGCATAATCCCGCATCACGTGCTCCATTTGAGATACTTCAGGTAGAACCACTTCCTTCTCGGAAGGCGTTTCCTGAACCTGACCCTCAAAAATACCGACCGGCCTACCCTGTAAGGCCAACACATCCCAAAGTGCCTGCCTGCGGTGAAGCCCCAAAGACCGAAATGCATCGGCATCCGCAAGTCGCTCTAGCGCACCTTTTGGAACCCCAACAATCATTAATTCAGTGATCTGGGCATAAGGCTTATCCCGGCAAGTTACTAAGCTCTCCATATCCTCCTGGTTTAACCCCTTAACATGCCGAAACCCCAACCGAATCGCCCAATATTTACCCGGTTTCTCCTCAAAGATATTGTCCCACTGCGAGTGGTTTACATCCACAGGCCTTACCTCTACCCCATGTTTGCGTGCATCGGTCACAATCTGGGCTGGTCTGTAAAACCCCATGGGCTGACTGTTCAACAAGGCAGCGGCAAAGACGTCCGGATAGTGGTACTTCAGCCAGCAGGATACATAAACCAGCAGGGCAAAGCTTGCGGCATGGCTTTCGGGGAAACCATAGCTGCCAAATCCCTCCAATTGCCGGAACACACGTTTGGCAAAATCTTCCTCGTATCCTCTGGCAACCATGCCCCCCACCAGTTTCTTTTCGTATTGACTCACCAGCCCATGGGCCTTGAAGGTGGCCATGCTGCGCCTGAGCCCGTCTGCCTCAGCAGGAGTAAATCCGGCAGCTACAATAGCAATCTCCATGGCCTGCTCCTGAAACAACGGCACCCCAAGTGTACGACCCAAAATTTCTTCCAACTCCCGGGAAGGAAAAACTACGGGCTCCTCCCCCCTGCGCCGTTTAAGATAGGGATGAACCATATCCCCCTGTATTGGCCCAGGTCGTACTATGGCCACCTCGATCACCAGGTCGTAGAAAGTTCTTGGCTGTAGGCGTGGAAGCATGGACATCTGCGCCCGGCTCTCAATCTGAAAAACACCCAAGGTATCCGCCTGGCAAATCATCTCATATACTTCGGGATCATCTTGGGGAATGTTTGCTAACGTGAGGTGAACTCCATAGTGATCCCTGACCATGTCAAAGGCCTTGCGTATACAGGTTAGCATGCCCAAAGCCAACACATCGACTTTCAGAAATTTTAGTGCATCGATGTCGTCTTTGTCCCATTCGATACAGGTTCGGTTTTCCATGCGGGCGTTAAGCACCGGACACAAGTTGGAGAGCTTATCCCGGGTAATCACAAATCCACCCGTGTGCTGACCCAACTGCCGCGGGAATCCCATATATTGTCGGGTAAGCCGTAGCGTTTTACGCAGATGCGGATCACTAGGATCAAAGCCATGGGAGGATACTGTTTGCCCTTCCAGCCATTCTTCTGTAAGTTCATGGCCTGATTTTGACAGCCGATCCACGGAATCGAGTGACAATCCCATGGCTTTGCCCACATCCCTTACCGCTCCCTTCCAGTGTACCTGCGTAACTGTAGCGACAATCCCGGCCCTGTCCCGGCCATATTTTTCATAAATATACTGCATCACCTCCTCCCTGCGCTCGTGCTCAAAGTCGACATCTATATCAGGTGGCTCATTACGGGCATCGGACATAAAGCGGGCAAAGAGCAACTTAAACTTAGAAGGATTAACGGAGGTAATACCCAAGCAATAACAGACTACTGAATTAGCTGCCGAGCCCCGACCTTGGCAGAGTATGCCCCGCTCTCTTGCAAACCGCACCAGGTCGTACACGGTCAAAAAATAGGAGGCATAGGATTTTCGGGCGATGAATTCAAGTTCGTGAACAATTGTATCATAAATGGTTTTGGGAATTTTTCCACCAAAGCTGGCATTTGCCCCCTCCCAAGTCAGCATCTCCAGTTCTTCCTGCGGACTGCGCCCCCCACTGGTGATTTCTTCTGGATATTGATATTTTAGCTGATCAAGCGAAAACTGACAGGATTCTCCAATTTCAATTGACCTTTTTAGGGCATCGGGATATTCCCGAAACAAACGGTACATCTCCTCCCGGTCCTTGAGGTACCGCTCGGCATTGGGATGGAGCCGAAACCCCGCACTTTCCACTGTACACTTTTCCCGAATGCAGGTAAGCACATCCTGAAGTGCCCTTCTTCCCTTGCCGTGATAATGGACGTCATTCACGGCTACTATTGGAATGTCAAATTTTTTCTCAGCCTTCAACAGTCTGAACATCCTTTTATGGTCGCTGCCGGCATAGTAAAAAGCCGCAGCCATATAAAGGCTATTTCCAAAAGCCTCTTTATATTCTCCTAATGCGGTATAAAAGTCCAATTCAAAATCCAAAGCGGCATTTAATCCAATTGGGGGCACCACCATGAATATAATTCCCCGGGCATGTTCATACACATCAGATTTATAGAGGTGACAAACTCCCTTTTCGGCTCTCAGGTTGCCCACCGTAAGTAGGGATGATAGACGTCCATATGCCTCCTGGTCTTTAGGATAGGCCAATAAGCTTGGGCCGTCCAGAAGATCCAGGCGACATGCAGGAATAAAACGCAGTCCGGAATCTTTGACTGCAGCATGTGCCCTTACGATCCCCGCCAGTGTATTGCGGTCAGTCACCGCAATAGCCCCATAACCCAACTGGCTTGCTCTCCATACCATCTCCTCCGGATGGGAACCTCCCCGAAGAAAGGAGAAGTTGGTCGTTACCTGAAGTTCCGTGTAATCAGTTGTGTTCATGATAAAATCTAAATGTATTTTTTGAAAACACCGGCTTATGGAAAAAACCCATGCAAAAACCACCGGGGCTGACCATTCCCATAAAGCCCCAACCGAAAGAGCCAATACCTTGCGCCAGAAGTGTCCTCCACGCAGTAATAATCCCTCGGCGGACCCGTTTCCAGCCACCATTCCTGTTCTATCCGCTCCGGTCCATCGGCCTTGGACACCTGAATCACTTTACCCTGATGCCTAAAATGAAGGGGAGGGTAATCGGGCAGTGGTACCATCACCTCAATGGGTTCTGGATCAGGAAGCAAATGTAGAGGACGAGGCTTTTCGGGCCAGATAGTAGTGGGCTCCTCATCCAGCGATTGGGCAGCACGTATGGAACGCTCCGGCCAATGGTGCTCTTGGGGTAAATACCTATGTATGCGGTTGGGACCTATCTTTGTCTCTACCCTATCCAGCAATTCGGCAACTACAGCAGGATCACCTGATCGGTGCCAAAGCTGTTCCTGCGCGGTTTTTACTTTTTCAATCAGCAAGCCCTCCAGGGTAAACAGTTCCACTCCCAAAGCCGGCTCGAATAATGGGATTTTCAGCTCAAACAAACGGAAGAGGTGCTCAGGGTTATTGGATGCCCTACCTGTTCCAATTTCAATCTTTACCGTAATTCCATCTATGCGCAGCCCCCGGAAAATTGCCTTTCGCAGTCCCCTACCCTCTCTGGCCAATCTCAGGCACAACCTTTCCAACACATGGCGAAGCGCAATTTCAATTCCTTTTGCGGTACTGATGGGTTCCAAGCAGGGCAATTGCTCCTCATACGGGATCTTTGGCTGAATTGGCTTGAAGGTTTCCTCCTCCCTACCAACCGCTTGCGCTAGGCGAAGCAGCAAGCCATCACCGAACCGCCTACGCAATGTAGCAGACGGCATGTCAATAAATTGGCTGATCTGGCGAAATCCCAGCTTTTCCAGCCCCTCCAATACATTTGCTTCTAACCGTAGGGCAATGGGGGGTAAGGAGAGCAAAGCTTCTCGCTGTTTTCCTTCTTTCGCAATAAAATCGCTATTTGATCCATATCGGGCCAATGCCCATGCAGCGCCTATGGTGTCCGCAATTGCTGCACGTACACGGTATCCTTTGGTACTCAGTACTGCCAAAATATCCGACAAGTATGCCTTTTCCCCACCCCATAAATGTGAACAGCCACTAATGTCAAGTAGCAGTCCGGATGGAGAATCAGGGGCGGCAAGAGGTGTATATCGAATGCACCATTCGGCAAGGTGGTAAAGTAGTTTATCCCTCAAATTGGGTTTATCCGAAAAAACGTCTAAGGTTGGATAGATGGCACGGGCATCGGCAAGGGCCGTGCCGGGATAGATGCCCAAGGCAAGGGCTTCCCTGCTAGAAGCCTGAACCACTGTCCTACCCCGCTGGGGTGAAGCCAATATAAAGGGTTTTCCCCTAAGCTCCGGTCTTCTAATCACCAGCCTGTCCGTGGTCAGGTGGCAAAACCATATAGACATAAATCGCTTATGCATATTGACGTTCCTCCTTTTTAATTGGAATAGGTTTCCGCCCGGAAAGTGGCCAGAAGCCTTGCTCTTTCCATTCCATTTGCCATGCACCAGGCCTACCGTTGCGGACCTTCAGCAATTCCACATTCCAAGTAGGAAAACCCAACCCAGGCATACCCTCTTCCGGTTGACTGGCAATCGGGGAAATTTTCCAACGGGTATTACAAGCTAAGGCATGCAGGCTCCTTGGCTGATGGCGATGTATAAAACCCGTCACCCTGCTGTGTTCCACGGCCAGCTGCAGTCGCTGCGACTGGGCAAAATCAAGTTCCCGCAATTCTCCCACTACCGCCACAAGCGCATTGCACTTGAGTGCCTGCTCCATAGTCCAAAGCACATCCCTTTCCGATTTTACATCCACAAATATCACCTGCTGAGGCGTTACGCCAAAGAGTCCAAGGGCTGGAGGAAAAGCCTTTCTGCTATTGCCTATCCAAAGGCTATAGCCACCTTTACGCAACAACATCCCCAGCATGGCAGCCACAAAGCCTTGGGTGGATGCTGCCTCAGAAGCAGTAGTGCTTATAAACTCATGGTTAACACTCAAGGGAAATGTACGACCCGGAAAAGCTGCTTCCATGGGGCCGAGCTTTACAGAGAAGTCGCCACGTGTTCCCTTGTTGGGAATAGACCCCTCCAGCGCCATTACATCTTTCCTTAACTGGCGCAGCCGATCAATTTTCTCACATGTCAGTTCCATATTTCCGGCAAAAGCATTATATTTGACACGAATAATGTCAAACTGTTGACTTTAATTATAACAAACATTCATGAAAAAGGCAAATAACTTTTTCCCAAGTAATCTAAAATTTCTCAGGGAGCGGAAGGGATTCACGCAGCAGGAACTGGCAACATCTTTAGGCCTGACTCGATCCAAGGTCAATGCCCTGGAATCCGGACAGACCAAGGCTCCCTCCCCGGAGGATTTCCTGGGTATTTCCGGATTTTTTGGCATCAGCATAGACAGTCTGATCCGGGTGGATCTCTCCAGACTTGGGGAGCTAAAGCTGCGGGACCTGGAGGCAGGCAATGATGTTTATATCCGGGGTGGAAACCTGCGGGTGTTGGCAATCAGTGTGGACAAGGGTAACAACGAGCATGTGGAATATGTACCGATTAAAGCCAAGGCAGGATATATGGCTGGATATAACGACCCGGAGTTTATTGCCTCCTTGCCCAAGTTTTCCCTACCCAACATGCCCAAGCAGGGTACTTACAGGATCTTTCCTACAATTGGAGACTCCATGCTGCCCATACCTGGCGGAAGTGACATCGTGACCCAATACGTGGAAGACTGGACGGGGCTCAAAACAAATACCCCCTGCATTGTTATTCTAAGCGGACAGCAGGACTTTGTGTTTAAGCTGGTAACGTTCAAAGCGGAAGGTACGCTTTTGCTTAGGTCTTTAAATCCTATCTTTGAACCTTATACCGTAGCTGCGGGGGATGTGCTTGAAATCTGGAAATTTCACGCCTACACCAGCCGGGAAATCCCCGAACCGGAAACGGACATTCAGCAGCTGATTAGGGCTGTCAAGGAAATGCAGAAGGAGATTAAAAATAAGCGATAAGTTTATCTTTATAGGACCAATCCTCAGATTTGGATAAATCCATAAGTCAGGTTATTTTGAATAAAAATGAATAAAAACAATTGAAATTGGTATTGAAAATCAAGATTATTACCGAATAATAGGTAGTTTAAAAGAAAATAGTTCTTCCATATCATTAAACCCATAATCCAATGTATCCACCTAAGAAACTCTTTTTCACCGATGATGGCAGTATTCCCAATTCTCCTTTGCCATTGCTTTATTACCAAAATGTATTGGACACCACTGGAAATGAAGCAGCTACCTGGCTGGAGAAGAAATTCGCCTCTAATGGTTGGACAAATAGCTGGCGGTGGGGGGTGTATGACTTCCACCATTACCACAGCAACGCCCATGAAGTTCTTGGGGTTTTTCAGGGAAGTGCGGTGATTTTGTTGGGAGGTGAAAAAGGAGAGAAGGTCAAAGTACAACCCGGGGATGTCCTTATCATACCTGCCGGAGTTGGACACAAATGCCTGAGTCACGATAGCCAATTTACGGTAGTTGGCGCCTATCCCAATGGCATGCAGCCCGACCTTATGAAAGGTGAAGAAGGAGAACGGCCAAAAGCGGATCAAAACATTGCAAAGGTACCTTTACCTGAAAATGATCCTTTGTTGGGAAGGGATGGGGGATTGGTGGTGATATGGGACTTAGAGAAGGGAGATTGAAGACCTGAGACGGGAGTTTTGAGTCGGAGGGATTCAAATTACGAATTACCATAACTCATAACCCATCACCCATAACTCCACCCATAGACTTATAAACTTATAAACTCATCGACTTATCAACTTATAAACCTATCAACCCATCGACCTATCAACTTATTGTAGACCTGAACGTCTTGAAGATCAATTATTAATTTGCAGTTTTAAAGCAAAATGGAAGAAAATGAAAAATGCGATATTAGTTGTTTTGCTATTAGCAAGTTTTTACTGCCGTGCCCAAGAAACAAAAGATATTGGCGAAAAAGCGATAATTGAAAAGGTCAATCGGTTTTTTGAAGCCCTGGAAATGCAGGATACCACTTTATTTAATAGCTTGGCTTATGCGGATGCCGGGATTTGGACGGTGAGGAGGCAACAGGACAGTGTCCGGATTGGACATCGAAAATACAGTGACGACACAAAACACTTTGACCCCAAGCAAATAATTTATGAACGTGCCCTGCGATTTGATATTAAAATACATCATGACATCGCCGTAGCCTGGGTACCTTATAAGCTGCATGTAAACCAGGAGTTTTCCCACTGTGGGGTGGATGTATTTACGTTTTTGAGGACCAATGAGGGATGGAAAATTGTCAACCTTGCTTATTCCATAGAACCCGATGGTTGTTGATCTTCATTAAATTTCAAATAAATTCATTTAAAAAGTTAAATCAAGTAAAATAGACTAGGCGAATATTAACCCCTATGTGTACTATGTTCCTATGTGGTAAAAACCAGTTAGGTTTGATTTGCCACATAGGGCACATAGACCACATAGTTTTTAAAATGGAGCAGATAAAAAAAACCGCTATTCGGCGAATCACCAAACTCACGGAAATTATAAACCTGATAATCATTTTAAGCTTTATATCTCCAAGTATCTATCCAAAAGCAAAATAATCTATTCGGAAAACCCTATGTGAACTATGTTACTATGTGGTAAAACTTCCCTTGTTCGGGGGAAAACATCCGTCAGAATTTAAGTAAATTCTTTTAATTTTTTTTAAGAATTTTAGATCAATTTCCTCTATAAAAATCTTTCCAAGTTTCTACCAACTTTGCCTTGCCCATTTCCCCGTTGTAAACCAGCATTCTATATCTGATCGTTTCCGATTCGCCGGCGGCAATTTTCCAGTCACCCAAAATCTGTCGGGATGGACCCATACCCATTTGGCTGTCTACCCGCCAGGGTGTTGGAAAAGCTTTGTTGCTAGGATGGTCAAAAATGGCTATATGGGCAAAATCCTCACGTCCATCCAATTTAATCCCAATATCACTCCAAATCGCACGGTTCCCCTCCAGCTCCATTCCCTGATGTCCTGAAGCGCTGATGATTTCACCGACTGTTTCCGGTATCCAGGGCATGCGTATAAAAAGTCCTCCCACGTAAAACTTCCCCATTACCACATCAGCTTTTGCTTCACCCTTCCATTCCAGGTCCATTATATAGGTGTCATTCACTTGCTGCATGGTCCAGTTTTGGGTCTCCACCATAAGTGTCTTGCCATTTTCGTCAAGCATATCATACACAGTCTGCCATTTTACTTTCCCTCCCTTTCCTTCAATTACGGTTGCCGATACCCCACGCCAATAATCCTTGTTCCATTGCATAAAATAGTCCCGTTCGTTTACCCGTTTTAATCCCCAGTAAATTCCTGTTTGATGTGGGTGGTGGTCAGGGCGGTATTCCGTCAGGATGCCATTTCCATCTGGTGCAACAATGGGGTGAATATATGGACGTTCATCCGGCTTTGCCATTTGGGTAAGGATGGGTTTGGGGCTACTTTCAGAGTAAACAGCCATGCTGCTAGCATCAATATCTTGGACGATGCGGAGTGATTTGTTGGGACTTTTATTTAACTGAATACTTGAATTGGAAAGCAGGTTTACCACATTCACTCCATCATTTAAAGGAGATAGACTCAAGTCTCCCTGTTGAATCCGGATGTTCCGGAATCGGATGGAAAAACTACCTTGGGGATCGTTTTCGTTGTTAGCATGCAATTGTAGGCCGATAAATCCTTTGAGATATCGGTCGTCCACAAGATGGGATACCGGAACGCCGTTAATCCAAGTCCGCATGATGGGTCCTACTGCTTCGATCCGGTAGTGATTCCACTGGTAGCCCTTTTTATTGTCTCTGATAAAGGTATCTTTAGCCGCTTGGCTCATCTTTTCCGGTGGATAAATCCAACCCCGTTCTGCTCCCTCCTCATAGATGGCCCCACTCCATTGTTGGGGCTTTGGATCGACTTCCATCTGATAGCCGTGTACCCGGCCGTTTTTGAATTCCGGATAACTCTGTGAACGGAATTGAATCCCGGAATTATTCATCAAGGTATCGATGGACACTTCCAATTCTAGCACAAAATCACCAAAATCCTCCTCAGTACAAAGAAACCCATTTGGCTGACCGGGAACTGTCCTGCCTATAATCATGCCGTCTTTCACTTCCCAGATATGTTTTCCATTAAGTTCCTTCCAGCCGCTGAGGTCTTTCCCATTGAAAAGGTTCCGCCAAGCGGCTTCCTGGGCCCTAACAGATGACGGTTGAAAAACGATAAACAACAGAAGTATAAAAGGAAGCTTATATTTTTTCATGGCTATAGGTTTTGGGTATGTCGTTTTATTAATTAGCATTACGATTATTAATCAGGCAAGGCGAAGGCGATAACCGAATCTCCATGCTTGGTTCCGTTTTTTCCACCACCACCGGCTGCAATGACCACATATTGCTTTCCATCAATCATGTACACGCTGGGTGTGGCATAACCACCGGCAGGCAGTTGATATTCCCATAATACATGTCCGGTAAATGTATCAAATGCCCGGATTTTTTCATCCGGGGTTCCCGCAATAAATACCAAATTGCCAGCAGTCACTACAGGACCACCAAAGCTTTTGGAACCTGTATGGCGAATACCCCTGGCGACAAGTTCAGGATATTCTCCCAGCGGGACCTTCCAGAGAATCTCGCCCTTATCCAAATCCACGGCATTTAGGGTTCCCCATGGAGGCGCAATTGCGGGATACCCATCCTGGTCAACAAAGAAGGGAGCCACATTGGCATAACGGGGTGCTTTTGAAGATCCAGTATCCGAATTATCAGGTTGAATTTCCTCTACATGTACGGCCTTGTTTTCCAAATATAGCACTAAATCATCCAGTTGCTTTTCTGAAAAATGATTAAAAGCAGGCATCATTCCCCGTCCATAGGTCAATACGGACTTGATTGAATCTTTGCTTATAGTTAGGTTTTGAAGTGGGGGAAATAATGGAGGGTTGCCCACCTTGTTGACCCCGTGACAGGCTGTACAGGCAGTATTATAAATCATTTTTCCCCGGTCCAATGGAGATGCAGATGCTGTATCCAGACTTCCGGCCAAGGGTACCAGGCTATGAATGGTGGGGGCCTCATTGATATTTACAAACATCACATTTGTGGCCGGATCGAATGCCGCACCACCCCATTCGGCACCGCCCTGATGTCCGGGCATGGTGATCACACCTGCCATAGAAGCGGGGGTATACAGGGTCCCGGTTTCATGTTGCCGGAAGATGTTTAAAACATATTCCCGGGTTTCGGGGGTAATATTACTTAGGTCCGATTCCCGAAGCGTCGTTCGGTTGAGTGGGGGCGGCCTGAGGGGAAATGGTTGGGTGGGCCAAGCTTCCTCACCCGGTACCTTGGAAGGGGGAACAGGCAGATCGACCACCGGAAAAATCGGTTCCCCAGTTTCTCTATCCAAAACGAAGGTTAAGCCTTGTTTGGTCAACTGCACAACGATATCCCTAGTCTTCCCATCCGCAGTCACCGTAGCCAAAATGGGTGCCGGAGGTAGGTCGTAATCCCAGATATCATGGCGTAGGGTTTGGTAATGCCAAATTCGTTTGCCCGTTGTGGCATCCAAGGCTATGACGCAGTTGGCAAAAAGATTCTCTCCTTTGCGCATGCCGCCATAAATAAAATCAGGTGCGGGAGAACCTGTGGCGAAGAAAACCCATCCCCTTTCCTCATCGACGGTTAAGCCACCCCAGGGATTGGTTCCACCGTAGCTCACCCCTTCTTCAAATTCCCATGTGTCATATCCAAGCTCCCCCGGCTGGGGAATAGTATGGAATATCCATTTGAATTCCCCGGTTAGGGCATCATAGCCACGCACATCTCCAGGTGACGAAGGTTCCCCTTCTGGGGTCCTGCCTCCTATGATGAGATAATTTTTATAAACCATCCCCTGCGTGGTAGCTTCAAAATCAACCTCCGAAGGGTCTTGGGGTAAATTTTTTCGTAAGTCAATCCACCCGTTTTCTCCAAATGATGTGATCAGGGTACCAGTAAGTGCATCAATGGCATATACCCGGTCTTTTACAAAATTCAGAATCCGTTTATTTTCCCCATTTTCATCTTCCCAGTAAGTAAGGCCCCTGTTTCTGCCACGGAAGGGTCTTTCGTCATTTCGGTACTCATCCGGGCGGAATACCCATACTTCCTTGCCCGTGGCAGCATTTAATGCGACGGCATTTACCTCCGGAGTGGTGAAATATAGTAGGCCATCAATGATAATGGGATTGGAGTACATGCCCGGTCCTACCGGATTTCCATGGTTATATTCCCAGGCTTTTTGCAGCTGCTGAACATTTCCGGTGTGGATTTGATCTAAGCTGGAGTATTGGATACCGGAAGAATGTCCTCTGTAGATCCCCCAATCTTGGTGGTTGTTAAGCCTATTGTTGCTGGGTGGGTCCTTCGGTTTTTCGAAATTCGCTTTAGAACAGGATAGCAGAAATAGCAAGAAAAGACAAAACAGTAATGGTTGGCTTTTGGGTGTAGTTTTTATCATAAATCAAATTGATTTCATTACCATATTCCATGCAAAAAAAACAAAAATATTCGGTTTACCTTGTGAAGGGCTTTATTTTTGAGTGATTAAACGAAAATGCTTCCTGTAGGAAGAAAGATGCTATCTATTTGACATTATGGAAAACAAACTGTTACGAATTCTACTCTATTTTACCCTGATTGTGGTTAGCCTTACACTATTTTTTTGGGGAATTTTCACTGCCAAATCCTTTCTTGCTCCGTTAACGGTAGCCGCTTTGTTAACAATGGTGGTATTACCTGTTTCTAAATGGCTTGAGAAAAAGAGTATTTCACGGGGACTTGCAGCATTTTTTTCTACTGCGTTAATCTTATCATTTTTTGTCGTGATTATAGGCATTGTAGCTTGGCAAGTTAAGAACTTTACCAACGAATGGCCACAGATCAAAGAACGGATCGATCCAAAGATAGAACAGCTTCAGGCATTTGTTGAAGACAAAACCGGGATTTCCCCCCAGGAGCAGAAAGAAACAATCTTTGGCCCCCAACAATCTCAGTCCGTAGAAGAAAGCAATAACTCAGAATCAACTACCGGAGAGTCAGCGCAAAATCATTCCTCAAAGGAACAGGAGCAGTCCTCTGCAACGGGTTTGGATGGGTCCACGGTGAAATCCATAGGTGAATATGCAATATCCTTTTTTAGTGTGTTCGGGAATTTCATACTGACTTTTATTTACGTTTTTTTCTTTCTATTGTATAGAAAAAAATTTACTACCTCATTGATGAAAATGGCTCCCGACAATCAACAAAAAAAAACAAAAGCAACCATAAGCGAAATCATTCTTATTTCACAAAACTATCTTTCTGGAAGACTTCTACTCATTCTTTTTCTCGCAATCTTGTATACAACAGGATTGTCCATTTCAGGAATAGAGCAGGCATTATTAATATCAGTATTGGCAGCAGTCCTATCCTTGATGCCGTATGTGGGAAATATGTTAGGATTCGGATTGGCTGTGGCTATGGCATTTGTTTCCGGAAGTGGTCTTAACGGCGTAATTGGGGTAAGTGTCACCTTCGGTGTTGCTCAATTTGTGGAAAGCTATATTTTGGAACCTTATGTTGTGGGAGATAAGGTTAATATCAATCCAGTGTTCACCATAATCGTGGTTGTTCTGGGAGGGGCCGTTTGGGGAGTAATTGGTATGCTGATCGCAATACCGGCATTAGGTATGTTAAAGGTGGTGTTTGACCGGATACCTAGCCTTCAACCCCTTGGGTATCTATTCGGGGGAGAGGATATTGGAGATGATCAGCCTGGTTTTTTCGACAAGGTTATTGGCTGGACGAAAGATAAATTAACTTTTTAAGAAATGAATTAGATGGGTATATATTACGCTATGATCCTAGAAAAAACACTGAAACTTCTGTTAATCACGGTTAATGGTCTCAAAATGTATGGCGTTTTGTGGCTTTATTTTAAACCACATGATGATTGCCAATACATTCAACACCGCTCCAATAATAAAGAAAGGGGTCACTGAACCGGTCCAATCCCGAAGATAAGGGAAAGCTAGTGCGGTGACAAAAGACCCTATATTTCCCGCCATATTCATAGTGCCGGATACAGCACCAGAATGCAATTTCCCAATGTCATTGCATAGGGTCCAAGAAGGACTTATGGTCATATCCGCCCCAAAAATGGCAATGGATAAAAACATAATGGAAAAAAATATGTCCGTGGAATACAAACTGGCGATCAACCCCAAGGCAGCCAATGCAAATCCAACCGTTGCTGGGATTATCCTTGACCATTTTAAGCTACCGCCTTTATAAATCCGATCTACCAACCAACCTGAAAACATATTGCCAAATGCGCCTGCAATCAATGGAAACGACGCATAAAAACCAGCTTCTAGATTATTCAGCATAAATTGTTCCTTGACATGTGGAAACAGCCAGGTAAGGCAAAAGAAAAAGGTAAAGTTACTGGCAAAATACTGCCCCATGGCCAACCACATATTTCTGGATTCCAACAAAGAACTCAAGGCAAATTTCGAGGGAGTTTCAACCCCGGAGATAGTTCTTGAAGTTAAAATTTCCTGTTTTTCATATGCTGAAACCCTGGGATGGTCTTCTGGATTGTCTCTGAATAAGAAATACCAGCCCAAGGCCCAAATGATTCCGAGCAGACCAAGGACAAAAAAGGTGCTGCGCCATCCTAAGGTATCTATAACCAAAGCTATTAAGGGAAGCGCAAACGCTGCGCCAAACCTGCCTCCGGAGAAATTTATTCCGTTTACTATGCCTCTCTCTCTTACCGGAATCCAATGATAAACCGCTTTGGATATACCGGGATAAGCACCGGCCTCACCGACCCCAAAAAGAAACCGTACAAAAAATAAGGTTATGAAATTTGTCACAGCTCCCGTCAGTGCTGTAAAAAAAGACCATAAACTCACCACTGCCGCCAAAGCTCGTCGTGGGCCAATTTTGTCAGAAAGAATTCCCAATGGCGTTTGGAACAGGGCATACCCTAAAGCAAACATGGACAGTACCCAACCAAATTGCTTGTCACTCAATTGAAGGGCATCAGTCATTGGATCCTTGGCAACCGATATGCCTATCCTGTCCACGTAGACCAACATGGACAAAAGGAAGGTTCCGGCTACCATAAAATACCTACTTGGAACAAATGGTTTTTTTGATAGAGGCACGTTATTTTGGGTTTATTTTGTGGGTAATTTTCACAATCGAAGATGTAGGAATCGTCGGCATCTTGATGATAAAGGCCTATTGGACAGGTTCGTTGATGAGCTTTTCCTCAATGACCTCCTTTGATTTTGTTAGATGAGCTTTCATGGCCCTTTCAGCCCCCTCGGAATCACGATTAATGATGGCGTTGATTATATCCATATGGTCCTGAAGAGTGGCTTCGGGAGGTCTGATAAGACCGATTCTTTCGATATACGTGATCAGATTTCCTTGCTTGAACAACTTGTCGATGTATCTGTTCCCACATTTTTCCACAATAAAATTGTGGAACTGGGTATCAGTCCTTTTATAGTTGTCATTTCCTTTCTGTAAACCTTCATTTTCAAAGGGTAGAAAAAAACTTTTCAGTTTTTCGACATCTTTTCCACTTATCCTTTTTGCAAGCAGTCCGGCGGCGGTTGATTCCAGTGCTATCCTACAATCGAAAATTTCGAGGATTTCCTTGTTGTCAATTTCCTTAACTTTAAATCCAGTTTTGTTTTTTGGCTCTATGAGGTTTTCCGCCTCCAGCATGTGTAGTGCAACCCGAAGAGGGGTTCTACTGATACCCAATTTTGTGGCCAATTTTTCCTGGATAATCTTTTGCCCGGGTGCCAAGGTGCCATTGATGATCAACTTCCTTAGCTCCCTGTATGCCTGAATTCCCAACTCATCGTTTTTAAGCATAAGTCTTGATTTTCATTTTTGTTTTTAGTATACTGTATACTAACTAATAAACCTAGGTATTTTAATTTATTTCACCCTGTTAATTGGGTAAACAGTTTTCTCATCATGGGAGTGATAAATTGCTTCAACGACCTTCAAGGTCTTGATATAATCATCAATTCCGGTCTCAAACGGCGATTCTTCTAAAATTCCTCTAATAAAATGATACTGACAGGCAAACACACTGTCACCGGAAAAGCCATTTTCCGTAGGTTTAAAAGGCAATTTATATTGTGGTTCTCCCAATGGTTTGATGGAAATTTGACCGTTGGGGTGTAACGTAAGGCTACCCTTATCCCCTTCTATCCACATTTCCCCAAAAGTATACCTTGCATTGTTATAAGTAGGCTCGTGATAACGGTTGGCATCGAATAAAGCGGTACAACCTGATTTGAATTTAAAAAAAACCATGCCGGTATCTTCCCCTTTAATAATTGGATTTAGGGTTTTCAAATGGGCGTAGACCTCGGAAATCTCCCCTTCCAAATACCTGAAGGTGTCTACAAAATGAACTCCCGTCTCATGGATCAAAAGGCGGGGCATATTTCGGAAATACGGTTGCCTATCCAAATAGGCATCGTCTCCCCAACCATCTCCCAAGCGCATTTTAAAGGTATACTGAAATATTTTTTTCCCGATAATGCCTGCCTGAATAACCGATTTGATCTCCCTATACCAAGGTTGAAACCTCCAGTTTTCATGTACCATAAAACGGATACCCGTCCCCTTAACCAGTTCCCTGATTTCTTTTGCCTCTTTAAAGGTGTCAGCCAGTGGTTTTTGACAGATGATATGAATGCCTTTGGCTATTGCTGCCTTGATGATCGACCTATGCGTAGCCGGCGGTGTAACAATATCCACGAAGTCAGGTTGATGTGCCGCAAACATTACATTTAGATCCCCATATACATTGGGAATATCATAATGTTTGGCGTATAATTTCGCTTTTTGAACATCCTTGTCACATATAGCCACTATTTCCACATCAGGCATCCGCGACCATGCGTCTCCATGAAAATGGCTAAAATATCCGGCACCAACAATTACCCCTTTCAGTCTTTTCATGTGTTTATAATTGTTTTTTAATGGCCACATGGAATCTCGCAATTATAATCATCCCTCCGTGCGTCGCCTGCGTCAAGCTCGATTTCATCTGTTTATTATTGATTTTTCAATGGTCAGATGGAATCTCGCAATAATAATCATCCCAGTGTGTGACGGATACTTCATGCTCGATTTCATGCACCCGTCTTATTTTCTGTAAACAAGTCATATACCCGGGCTAAACTCTTTTCATCTCCGACATTTCCAGGAAAAACAACATACGGAGTCTCAGGAAATCTGGTCTCCTCACCCAGTTGCCACACAGGAACGCCGGGAATAACCTGTCCCAATACGATAGCTCTTTTCATCCCCAATCCTTTAACGGCAATGTCGTTGGATGTAATCCCTCCTTTGGCAATTATAAATGCCGGCTGGAAGTTGATGTTGGCAACCAATTGAACCAAAAAACTGGTAACCTTTTCCCCTATAGCAAGGCTCTCTTCCGCGCTGGCTCCCGAAATCAGTTCCCGGGAAGTATATACCACCACATCAATTCCTTTTTGTAATTCGTTCTCAATGTTGTCCACCAAAACATTCATATAAGTTTTTGTAGCACTCGAGTCATATACAATTGTATCAACAGAAATAGGAAATGGCGAAATCCCCTCTTTTTCCAACAGGAATTCCAATTGAGAAGTAGATTTTTTGACATAGGATCCGACGATCGTCAAGCCCCCTTTCGATGCTCCGGAAACATTGTTTGGCTTCCACGGTTTTGCTGCTATGCCGGCAAACGCGGAAACGAAGGAAGCCGCAGTTCGAAAATTAAACCCTTTTCCCGCTTTTATCAATTGATGGATTACCAAACAGGTCATTTCCAAATCTCGATAGGTTTTGCTGTTGATGACCATGATATCATTGGGCTGCAATGCATTTAGCCTTTCGGATATCACTTCAATGCCAGCATGAATATCCTCAATGGAAAGGCTTTTCACATCTTCCTGCTTGATTTTGCCCTCGGACTTCTCTTCTATCCACTTGGTCAAATCGGAGTTGATATATCCAAAACTTTTATCTTGGGCGAAAACTGTCTCCGAAACCGGGATTTTTTTTTCACCTTCCAAAATATAATGAACGTTGTTTTCGGTTATCCTTCCTCCTTCAAAAAATGCCGGAGTTAAAAGAACCGGCAAGTTCGCCATAGCTGCCGACTGACTTAAAGCAGTTACTTCGGTGGGGAAATATCCTCTCAGGGTGGAGTCACTCCTGCTGACAATCATGAATTTCCGGCCTGTTTTCAATGACGCGTTTAGCAAGTTCCGGCCTATTTCAGTAGCCCGGGAAGTGGCCTCCTCCTTGGGAAGACTTCGTGTGTTTGCCAGCACAAAAAATAAAGGGGTTTTTAGATTGAATTCATGAATAAATGCATCCGCAGACCAATCGCCCAATACGGGTACATCATGGGCAGTCTGTGTGCCGGTAGGATCATCATCCACAATGACCAAGGACATCTGCTGCCCATAAAACAAGGTGCTAATTCTTTCCTCGAACGGCCTTTCAAGTGGGTCGTAATTATCCATCATTAATTGATTTTAAATTCAGCGGTTTTACAATTACCCTAGCAGGAGCGCCATCTCCCCCACCTACTTTTAAGGGCAAAACCATTAGTTCAACTTCATCTGTTTTTATTTCCTCCAAGTTACAGATACCTTCTACAATGATGATTTTACCGGAAAATAATATACGGTGAATCAGCGTAACCTCCTCCAAATCATTTACATCCGCAACGGAAGGAGGTTCAACGACCAACATTTTGACACCTCTCTCTACTAACCATTTGGCAAGTCCCTCACTGATTCTTGGCAATTCGTTCCTGTACTTCGCCTTTGAGGTGACAGCAAATTGGCTCCATCCGGTATGAATAATCAGGCTATCTCCGGCGTTAAGCTCTTCCCTCAGCGGACCCAAATCATCTACTTCGATCAAAGCGGAAGGAAGGATTCCTGTCAAGTCAAGAATTCTTGCATAGCCCATCAAACTGTCTAACGGGATCTGATCTATAGTTGGTCCTTCTACGCCAAAATGTATAGGTGCGTCCATATGCGTACCCGAGTGGCTATACATTTCAATGGTAGTAGCATTCCATCCGTCCTTCTCCAGATTCTTAGCCTCCCGAAGTTGCACTCCGGGCATTTCCGGACAAATGGTTTGGGTGAGATCAATCCATTCCATTTTTTATTGGTTTAACACAGAGATGACATTTTCCGCAAATTCACCGGTAGTTGCAGTACCTCCAAGGTCTTTGGTTTTTATACCTTTTTCGAAGACACCCTCAATGGCACTTATGATTTGACTAGCAGCTTCGGCTTCTCCAAGATGTTCCAACAACAAGGCTCCAGACCAAATCGTACCTACTGGATTGGCTATTCCTTTCCCGGCAATATCAGGTGCAGACCCATGAATGGGTTCAAACATGGACGGGAATTCCTTTTCGGGATTGATGTTGCCGCTTCCTCCTAGGCCCAAACTACCCATGATACCACCACCAAGATCACTTAAAATATCACCAAAGAGATTGGTTGTCAGTATAACATCAAAATACTCCGGATGCAGGATAAAATTGGCACTGGCGTTGTCAATATACATTTTCTCCAGTTTGACATCGGGATACTGTTCAGAAACTTCTGATATAACCGAATCCCAGTATTTTAAACTATGAATCAAGGTATTGGATTTGGTAACATTGGTGACTTTTTTTCTCCTTTTTTGTGCCAATTGAAAGGCAAAATGGGCGACTCGTTCGATGCCTTTACGGGTAAAAATGCTGGTATCTGTCGCTAAGCCCTCAGGACTTGCCGGTCTGAAAAATGCACCAGACTGTACAAATTCCCCTTCATTGTTTTCCCGGATCACCACGAAATCAATCTCTTTTGAAGTTTTATTTCGAAGAGGGCTTTCAAGCCCCTTAAACAATTTCACTGGTCTATAATTGACATATTGCTGAAAGGCGGTCCGTACTTTAAAGGTATATAATTTGGCCGGCAGCGTATCATCTACCTCCGTCAATCCGACAGCGCCAAAGAATACAGCATCGAAAGATTTCAATGTCTCCAAGCCATCTTCCGGCATAAACGCCCCTTCCTTAACATACCTGCCCGCTCCCCAATCAAAGAACGTATAATTTAATTCAAAGCCGAACTTATTTGCTGCTGCCTCTAGAACTTTAAGGGCTGCGGGTATGATTTCATGGCCAATGCCATCGCCGGGGACTATTGCTAATCGATACGTCTTCATATATTTTTTTATTGTTTAGGTTCTCGTTTTTGGATAATGTTATCTATTGAATCTCAACTTGATATTTAATACTTCCCGCCGGTAACTTCTTTGACCAAATTAAAAAAGCCCCTTTTCCGTTCGGAATTGATTCCCCAGTCCACTGGAACACTTTGGTAGCCTTCCTCAAAAGATTCTCCATCCCTTCTGTAATCAAATAATCCCCATGAGACATAGTTTTCTATCGCCACTGTGAAATTGTTCCGCTCTTTTTCAAAATCATAATGATCATCTTCATTGATGACTACAGGCATTGGCCGATATCCTTCCACTTCCCGCGTCGCTTTAATAAGTTTTTCCATCATTTCTGTTGTTTTCACCCCATTCCCGTGAATCAAAATATAATCGGAAGACTTTACAACATTCGGTTTAGGGGCGGTGTTTCCTTTGTAACTGGTGCTGGCCAATAACCTATTTCCTTTGTGCTCCATGCTTTTTACCAAGTCAATTAGCTCGTGGACTCTAGCCGGTTTTAATATCTCATGATCATAGGCATTGACATCACATTCATTATTCACCTCGATTAAGATGTTTCTGTAGCCTTCCTGTAAAACCCAGTTTACTGAATTTTTTACGGCATTGATCACAGCTTTTTCATCATCTAAATATTGGTCCTGGCCGAAATAAAAAATACCCAGCATCACTACCATATTTAGATCGTCTGCTTTATTGAGAATTTTTTGCAATCGCTTCATAAAGTCTGTTCTGAGTTCCCCGTCAGGATGAAAGGCAGAGTTTACCCACGCTTTATTACCATACCCCGTGGGACTTCCTCCCTGAAGGTTTATAGTGAAAGAATTTAAACCATATTTTTTCCACTCATCCATGGCGGCGACGAATTCATCGGTATTCCGGTCCGGATCCCAAGTATTGGTGTCGGGATATTTGAATAATTGTCGTGTATCCGGATTTAAGTCATCAAAAATACCCTGAACCATCCTGGAGTTTATAAGTAAGCCTTCAATTTTATTTCCTTTCCATACCCTACCTTCATAAGTAGGTTTTCCATTGACATAAAACTGCTCATTCTTTATTTCAACTACCGTATTTCCGGTTTTATGGGATTGCGCAAAGAGCATTGTGGAAGATAGGACTAGACATAAAGTCAGCATCCATAGTTGTTTATTCTTCATGATTTTTAATTTAGCTATTTAAGATTTCAATACAGGCTAGATTAACCTAATATTGAATTATTATTATTTATAGAATAGTACGCTAAGCAACCTACCTTTTCCTTACGAGCATAAACCAGTCTTCCTTGTTATCCCCAGGTAGCATACAGAGGTTCAACCTGTTAGGACTAGCAACAATGATGACACAGGATAGCATATAAATGAATACTTCCATATTCTATTTAGTAAATTGCTCAGTAGGAACTCTATGTATGGTTTTATGAATCATGTGATTTAACTCCACACCATCAGCGGTAGAAATCTGATAACTTATTGACATCACCAAACCCAATGAGGCTTCAATCATATCGGGTACCCCATCAAGTTTACCAATGGAGGTAGCTACAGCACCCGGTTTCAAATCCGGAATTTCTAGAAATACCGATTTACCATCAGCGGATAGACGAATGGATTCAACTTTTACCGGATCAGGTTTTGTTTCTCCTGGATTGTCCACAGAATATAATCTTCCACGGGTGCCATATTGGCTTGTCCAAGGATAGGTCCACTTTTGTAATTGAAAGTTCTCACTATTTGTTGCCACCTCGGGATCTAGATTTTGGCTAAAACGCAGCTCAATTCCACCCGCTTTGGTATTTACAGCTATGGGTATATCCAATGGTTGCCCGGTATACCTCACCCGATGAAAGGAACCCCAATCTTCTCCGATGGATTGCCAGCTAGTCATCCCTGCGATGTATAGGTGTCCATCTTTTTGGAATCGGCCACGCTCAAGTCCTGATTTGAACATGAGGGGTAGGTACAAATGGGCACCCTGCCATACGCCATCAACTTCCTCTTTTAAAATCACAGAAAGGTTTGCACGACCGTATGAAGCTAATAATAAATTGTCCTTAAGCTCCTCAGGCCATTGAGCGCTTGTTATAAACATAGGTTTGGCGGGAGAGTTGTCAATATAATGAGGGGTCCAGACAATTGGCAGTTCAAAGGAATCAGGTTTATCCGATTGATGTGCCGATGGAATAAAGCCGTGGAATGCTCCTTTTTTAATTCTATGTACTTTACTTGTTGGGACCCAGTTCCCTTCATTGTCGGCATATATTATTTCGCCGTCAGCGTTGATATCCATTCCGTTGGGGTTCCGCAGGCCCGTGGCAATAATTTCAAGGTTCTCACCATTCGGCGACAATTTAAAAAGTACTCCGTGATGGGGAGTGATCTCTGCGTTTCTGGCAGGCCCTTGTCCACTGATATAAGGGGGCCACGGGGTGGATTTGGCAAAGTAAAAATTTCCCTCTGCGTCCGTTTCCAAATTCAATGTGAAGGCATGAAAATTCGTTGAAGCCATAAGCTCGTTATTGAAATTCTCATAATAATCCGCAAAACCATCCTTGTTCAAATCATGTAATCTCGTAATTTGGTCACGGCCTATCACATACACTTGGTCATCTACTACCTTAACCCCACTGGGCTGAAACAAACCGGTTGCAAATCGATGCCATTGAAGTGTTTCTAATTCTTCCTTTATGCCATCAACCAACCATACATCTCCACTTAGAGAAACCACTACCGCACGTCCATCGGAGAAGAAGTCCACATCCATTAAACGAATAAAGGATTTCCATGGATTATCAGCCGGTAGTGTAAGCTGATCAACAGTAAATGCCCCTTCATCATTACTGCCCATTACCGCTTCAGTTTGTAGTGTCTCCCATTGGTCTGGCCCCGGTTTTTTATATTCGGACAAATCGGATAAATCCTTAGCCTGATCTAGGTGTGAAGCCATATAATTCGATGCGTTATCAGCCGTAATCGGCCCGATCGAAAGCTTAAAATTACCCGCTTGGTTTAGCTCTGGAAGGTCAAGGATGAGATGACGGTTTTGTATCCTCCAGTTAGCATCTATAACTCCCTGCAATCCTACTATTCGGGTATTTTCTCCAACCTTTATTGTGATATGCGCCTTTGAATTTGACATTTCCACTACCTCAATTTCAGCATTTTCAGGTACTTGCAATACCCGCAAGGACAATGTTTCATTCGTGGGGCTCACATTAAACGTCCGGGAAAATACAGGATGGTCATCAATTTGTTCAAAACCCGGCAATTCAAGGACATCAGTATCACCTATTGTATAGGAAAAAAGGACATTATCGCCGTTTATATATAATCCCTTGTAGTGGCCCAGATTTTTTGGAATTGGCCCGTAAGGCCAAGTTCTTGGATCCTTAAATTTCCCGTCAAGTGACCATCCAGGGGTCTTGCTTGTTTCGAAATGGGTATACCCGTTTGGACTGGGCCAATTTTCCAGTCCATCTCTTTCCAAATACCAATGAAGAAATCCACCTGTCCAAGCACTTGCAACACGCAATAGATCTGTATCAAACGTCATTACTGCCTGGGAATCCTTTCCCAACTTGACAGCAATTCCTTTATTAACAAATATGCTACTAGAAGTAAGCGGATCATAAGCAATTGTAGATGTAACAAATGGCCCATGAATCATAGGATTCATGTTATCCGAAGGTTGAAACTGGGCTTGCAGTGGTATATTTGAGCATATGATTACTGTCAAAGTAAATAATAAACTGAGTAAAAGTTGTTTAAATGAGTTTGTCATAGATCTGTGGGAATATTGCTTTAACCAAAATTGGTAAAGTCAATGTACTTGAAGCGTTTTCTTAATTATGATTGTCTATAATTGATATTAAGAAACTGGATTATAATAGATCTATTCCGTTGAGATTAACCTGCCCTGCATTTGGGTCCAGTGAGCTGAATAGGTACAGATGTATGGATATGTTCCCGGTGGCGGCACTTTGAAGGAGAACTCCACGGTATCCCCCGCATATGCCAATTCGCTGTGGGCGATAATGCGATGCTTTTCTTTTTCCGGAATCCAATCACTCGATATGGCCTGAAGTGCGGCAATCCCCACCGGACGGATATCTTCTTCTTCCCTTACCACTACAATATTATGACTCATATCGCTTTCATTGATGTATCGGATAAGCAAGATATCTCCGGATTTGGCCTTGATTTCTGTTACAGAATAATTCAGATCAATACCTCCAGTCTTCATTTCTACCACAGTGGTATCTGCATACTCCGAAATAGTTTCTAAAGATGTGTTTTGAATTGATGAATTATACAGTCTACTTATTCCCAAATGATCTGACTTCGGCAGGATAAGAAAAAAGGAGACTAGAAATAATCCCAAACATGATAAAGCTATTCCTCTCATAAAATACTCTTTACTAAACTTAAATTTATTGATTTATAAGAAAACCAATTATTAAATTTTTTGAATACCGTATACATTTTTTGATAGGTAAACATACACATATTTCCTGAAAATTTTATTATTTTGGATGAAAATAAGTTTCCTCTGAAAATGTGAACTACGTGAGTTAAGGCCGAACCAATTTATATTTCATCAGTTGATAGGAGTTTGGACTCGGAAGCGAAAACTCCACCTCTTCATTATAACCTACCACGGCGGTGAAATCTTTGCCACCTCCCAATACGTGCGTAAATGTAAAGGTGCCCTCTTGTAGCGAGGGAAGGGAAAACTTCGCTGACTGCCTTTCATTCTTTTCACGGAAGACCAATACATACCCTTCCTGCCTGTCAGGATTTACCGAATGAAACCCCGTCCAAGAGCTTCCAGTAGGTTCTTCCCCAATGGGAAATATAAAACCCGAATGAAAATCTTCCTGATGCTCTTTATATTTTCTAACTGTTTCCCCGATTTCCAAAGCCTCCTCCGGAAGTCCGGTAGCCTCAAACCATGCCAGCGGTTGCCCCGCCATTGCAGTGGCAAAAACATATTCAAAATCGTATTGGGAAGGTGCAAAGGGGTCTTTAGCGGGATACTTGTCCGTATTGCGCCATTTGTTTAAAAACTCTACCTGTAAAAACTCAGGAGGGAAATACTTTGAAAGCATCCATACATTGCGAAGGGTTCTATATGGATAATAATTCCCCCAGTCTGTATAGCGGTTTTCCAAAAATAAGTTCCCGGCATATCTGGTTAGAAAATAGCCGCCCCGGATTCCCGCCGTCAGGTCAAGATTAAAGAATACCTTATTGTCAGTTTCCATTTTCACCTTGTCAAAGAAACGGTGCAAATTTACTTCTGCTGCTTTTGTGGGAATCTGAACCCCATCGATTTTAAAATATTGGATGCCGGTACTGTTATGCAGGTCAACGATTATTTTAGCGTCGTCTTCCCATGCGGCGAAATCATTGGCCATGGATGGGTTAAACCATAATCCAAGACGAATGTCGAAGCTGTTGGCCTTTTCGACCACCTTGTCCAAACCGTTGGGAAACCGGATCGTATGGGGTTCCCAGTCTTCCGGAAGCCACCTCTCCCACAGTTTTCCTTCGCTGCTCGCAGAATTCTTGGAAAGCCCCTGCTGCCAGCCATCATCCAGTTGGTAATGACTAACTCCAAGTTCTCTCGCTACATCCAACTCTTTTAAAACAAATTCCTCACTGATTTTTCCATCCTGTCCCCTATCTCCCCAGGTGTTCATCATGACCATCTCATACATTTCGGGATCATAATTGACGGAATTTTTCAAGTATTCCCGTAAGGCCCATTCTACTGGAGTTCCCCTTTCCGAACGACCTATTGTCAAGGGATATCCCTTCACCCATTCCCCATCCCGAGCGTTAAAGGGAAAACCTGAAAAAGGTACAGTGATATTGGTTTTGGACAGGGAATAATCGTAGCCCGGATAATTAATCTGACTATCTCCATTAGGACCCTCCTTGAGCAAGAAAAATCCCACCTCATTAATCACATCCCTAGACAGCAATAAATTACCCTGAAGTTGCCGGCCAGCACCATAGGGCATGATAGTTTGTTCGTCAACGAGGTTATCATTTCTATCGGTCACATCCCTAAACCTAATCACTTTATGTTTCCAATGGGGAAAAGCAAGTCCAAAATGCTGTAGGTAAGGGTCCTTATCTTCTGGGCTTTGTTTAAAAAAGCTTTCGGTGCCATCCAGCTTTACTTTTTCGGTATCTGCTTGCTGAGCCAAAACCCCATATTGCAGGAAAATTTCCATGGTAATGGCCGAAGTCTCCGGGAATATCTTAAAAACACGCAGTACCTTCACAGAAGCATCATGCTCATTCAGCACCTTCACACGTAGATGGGCTGGAGCGTGGATACTTTGTTTCATAAAATTGATTTGAATATCCCTATTTTCCCTGAAAGGAGCATTCACCAAGTCGAATGCAGGCTCATTACCAACGAAAGTCACCGGATGATTGCCGTTACCATCTGCTATAGCGTGAGGTATAAAATTCCCCTTATTCCAAAGCATGGAGTACTTAATTTTGGAGTTTTGTATAACCAAAGTATCATTTCGAAGATAGGCGCTACAGTCTTTGAATGTTTGTTGTGAAAAACTGTAGGAAACCGAAATAGTGTAAAGACATAATAGCCCGAGGACGAAATTTCTTTTTTTCATAATTTTTTGCAATTCAATCCTCACAACTAATGACTAAGAGGCTTGGTGAGCGGATGTTATGTTTTAGATTAATTTACGAGTAAATTAACAGGTTAAAAATTACTTATGAAACCTAATTTAAAAGTAATAGGGATAATTATAGTGTTGATAAAAGCTTTCAAGCCAACACCATCTCAAGACTCAATTCTTGATTAAGCCAAACGTATTATGACAACCTTGTTGAGTTTTTATTGGATTTTGCTTCTTTTGGGTCCTCCTGACCGCTTTCAGGAGGAAACAAAAGAACTTCATGTCATCTATGTCAGCAGTATCAGCTGGCATACCGGAATCGTTATCCCAGGCTACGCTTTGCCTGATAGCCTCTGGCATGAAGGACATAATTATTCAAAAGCACCTTATCTGGAAATAGGGTGGGGAGATGAAGATTTTTTTACGCATCCGGGATTTAACCTTTGGTATGCATTTAAGGCTGTATTCTGGCCTACTTCTTCCGCATTACACATAAACCCAATTCATTGGAAGTTAGAAGACTTCTATTTTAAGACGGATGTAGTAAAAATTGAACTCAATGATGATCAGCTTTATCAGCTATGCCTTTTTTTGGTAGGCGAATTCAAGCTGGATGAAAACAAAAAAATCATACCTGTCGCGGATGGATTTTATAAAGACAGCTATTTTTACAAGGGAAGCTCATCCTACTATTTTCCCAACAACTCAAATGTCTGGGTTGCAAAAGCCTTGAAAAGGGCGGGTTTTCCGATTCGTCCCATCTGGCAACAGACTACTGGAAGCGTGCTGAGAAAGGTGGCGGAATTTGGTGAATTGGTGATGGAAGGGGAATAGGTGGACAAGATATAAGAATGAGAGGTGAGTAATTTTCATGAAATTTTGAGTTACGTCCTATTGATTCGTTAATATAGATCATTTATTACAAAAAATCACAATAAGAGACCATTCCTTCATTTTGGCGTCTTTTAAGCTGATCTTGAGCCTGCATTACAATATCGCCCAATTTGAAGCGCAGGCTTTTATAAAGTAGTTTCTCCTTGTCCTTCTCCCAACTTACCCATTTTTTAGCCTGCAAGGCTGCGATAATATCAACGGACAAAAACCGAAGTATTAACCAAGATTATTTGCTAATTGGGAATTGAATTCCTAAATTTACATAAATAATGCAAATACAAAGAGAAATAGCGAGTAAAATTTCCAGTGCACTCGGTAAATATCCGATAGTGGCTATCACCGGACCTAGGCAGTCGGGTAAAACAACTTTATGTAAATTACTTAAACCCGATTTTACGTATGTGAATTTGGAAGACATTTCAAAAAGGGAATTTGCCAAATCCGATCCGAAGGGATTTTTAGAAACTTATCAAGATGGTGTCATCATCGATGAAATTCAATATGCTCCAGACTTGTTTTCTTATTTACAGGTTTACACTGATCAACGTCAAAAAAACGGCGAATATATCATCACCGGTTCTCAAAACTTTTTATTGTTGGAAAGTATCTCCCAGTCCTTGGCAGGAAGGGTAGCCTTATTTAATTTGTTGCCGCTTTCCTTGAAGGAACTTGAAAAAGGGAACTATTTATTCGAAAACTGGAAGGAATATGCATTAAATGGTTCATTCCCCAGAAAATGGGTGAATGACATTGACCCCACAGATTTTTACGCAAATTACGTAAGAACTTACGTGGAGCGGGACGTGAGATTAATTAAAAACATAACCAATTTGGATGTATTTCAAAAGTTCATCCATCTACTAGCAGGTAGAACTGGGCAACTGTTAAATCAGAGCAGTTTGGGGAATGAATTGGGTTTAGACAATAAGACCATCAATTCATGGATGAGTCTTCTGGAGGCATCATTTATTGCCTTCCGACTAAAGCCTTATCACAATAATTTTAACAAACGAATTGTGAAGACTCCAAAAGTTTATTTCTACGACACTGGTTTGTTGGCTTATTTATTAGGTATAAGGACCGAATATGATTTGGAAATACATTTTGCAAAAGGACAGGTATTTGAAAATTTAATACTATTGGAAAAAATTAAACAAACGTGGAACAACAACACTCATGAAAATTATTCTTTTTGGAGAGATGTTTCTGGAAATGAAATCGACATCCTCATAGAAAGAGGTCAACAGCTTATTGCAATAGAGGTAAAATCAGGAAAAACACTACATAACGATTTTTTCAAATCACTAGACCAATTTAAAGGATTCAAACCCGATGTCTCCAATTTCCTGGTTTATGGTGGAAACGAATCACAGAAACGGAGTCAAGTTACCATAGTTGGCTTTAAAGATCTGCATACAATTTAAGTGTTGCTTCACGGGGTTTATAATTTTCATGCTTTTTAGCAAAAAAATACATTTTGTATTAGCCCTCCTCGAATTCAACGTCTAAAACGACCCCAATCCCATGGTAGTAGTTTACAATGAAACGTTGGTGAATAAACATTTGCATAAAAATTAGATACGATTCGTCCATAATTTGTTAAATTCAAATATGGAAAAGGAGAAAGCCAAATCTATCGTAAAAGAACCCGATTTGAATTATGGGCGGTATACCTATGCGGATTACCTGTCTTGGAATATTGAAGAAATGGTAGAGCTGATTAAGGGGAAAGTTTTCAAAAGGGCGGCCGCAGCTCCAAGCAGAATTCATCAAAGAGTGACGGGAAACTTACTCACAGAACTGAACATGTTCCTAAAAGGCAAACAGTGCCAAGCCTATGTTGCCCCTTTTGACGTTCGCCTTCCTGTAAAATCCAAAAAAGATAATAAAATATATACCGTTGTACAACCCGACATCTGCATAGTTTGCGATCTAGATAAATTGGATGACAGAGGCTGTATCGGAGCCCCTGACCTGGTGGTGGAAGTACTCTCTCCCGGTAACAAGCAACTTGAACTCCAACATAAATATGAGGTGTATGAAGAATCTGGAGTAAAGGAATATTGGCTGATGGATGCGCTAGGGCAGACACTATTGATTTACACCTTGGTTAGGGGCAAATATCAAAGTTCCCGCTTACTAACGTCCGGTGATAGGGCAAAATCTTCAGTAGTTTTAGGTTTCGAACTGGACTTAGAACCATTTTTTGCCGAGATCACCTGATTGATTAGCAATCGGCATATGAGAGATTCTATTTTTATAACAAGCAACTGTCGCTAACTATGCAATCCTAATTCAATCATGCCACTATTTTTGTTTGTAAACTCTTACACCATAAAGCTCTCCGACGAAACTATTACCATGTCCTGGTCTTTAACAACTCCTGAATTTCTTCTTTTGGCACAGGCAAATCATCCATATTGGCCTCCATCCATTGGGAAAAATCCCGTTCTATTTCATCGTTCCAGCGGGCGTCTATCTGTCCTGGTGTATATTTCCCTTCACGCAGCCGTTGGTGGCCAAACCTATCCCTCAACAAAATCAATTCCCCCGTTTTCACCACTTTTTCAGCCAAGTGGGGAGGGATAAAGATTACCCCATCCAATTTTCCAAGTACCACATCCCCGGGCATCACCGTGACGGGGCCAATTCGGATTGGAATATTTATCCCGGTTAACATCATTTGTTGCTGGTAAGAGGGGTGGGATCCCCTGATAAAGGAGGTAAAGCCGGGAATTTCCATCAACCCATCAAGGTCCCGCACCGTTCCGTTAAACACTACCCCATTCCCTGATTTGGCCGCAATGGAGGTAGCTAAGTTATCGCCAATGATAGGTCCGTCTTCTACCTTACCATAGGAATCAGCCACATATACATCTCCATTTTCGAGCATGTCGATCGGCCACGATACCATATCTCCTATTCGTCCTTCTTCCGCCCCCTTTTCTTCCAAGTGTTTTCTTATCTCGGGACGAAGGGGCATGTATTGGGCAGTTAGGACCCTACCTACCAATACTTCTCCGGGATAAATATTTTCCCAGTCAGTTTCATATTGTTGGGAATAACCTGCTCCTCTCAGTACCGACCAGGCTTGTTCCAGAGAAATTTGTTTCATCCTCTTTAAAATATCGTCAGGTACTTTAGGCCTTCCATCCGGATATCTTTCTCCTTCCCAGTCGGGAGTCAATCCAATCATTTCCTCCCTTTCCATTGTAAGTGATTGCGCATGCAGAAAGGAACATAGGACAAAGAAAAATGGAATAAATAGTAACTTAATTCGGCTGCTTTCCATAGTTGAATGTAGTTATCAGGTGACCTATTTAGAAATGATATATCTTGTTGAAAAGGGCTTTCACTTGAATCAGCCTTTAATCTTTGAAGTAGAAATTTTATTCAAATTTCGCATTTAACTCCACCAGAGTGGGATATCCGCTCCATCCATGACGGGGTTGGGCTTACCATAAAATCCGGGTTCGAAAGGGAATTTTTTCTCTATATTATCCACCAATTCCACTCCATATCCAGGTTTATCAGGAATGGTCAAATAGCCGTTTTTTATCTCATAAGGGTCCTTGAATATTTCCCATTTCAAGGGGTTGTGGGTCATATTAGTTTCGCACATATGACCACTTGGAACCCCTGCCACCAAGTGTATGCTGGCTATGGTGGTAAGCCCACCCACCCAATTGTGTGGGCTGTATTTCTTACCCTGTTTGTACAGCATTTGTCCAATATGCCACCCTTCGGTAATCCCGGTCAAATTAGGGTCAGTCTGGATGAGATCCATTGCTCCGGAACTGGTAAAAGGATAAACCTGATGTCGGTTCCACAAGGGTTCACCCCCTGAAATCATCACAGACGGCATGGCCTCATTTATGGCTATGTGCTGTTCAATGGCTTTGGGGTCATAAGGTGAAACCGGTTCCTCATACCAATAAAATTTCAAATCTTCCAGCACCGGACAAAGCTGATTGAGAATAGTATCCATGTCCCATGGGAATTTCTCAATGCAGAGTTTAAAATCCGGACCGACAGCCGTGCGGAGACGCTGTAAAATGGGGATATATTTCTCCATTGTCATGCCACTGAATTTCCAACTGGTTCCCTGGCGGAATTTAAACGTATCGAAACCAGCCTCTTTATAACGCAGTGCTTCTGCAATAAGCGCTTCATCACCCTTGTCATACCATGCATGCTCCACGCCACCACTGGCGTACATATGAACTTTATTGCTGGGCGTCCGGTCGCCTGATAAAATTTTATATACCGGCAGCCCTTTCGCTTTTCCAATTATATCCCAAATAGCATTGTTGACGCCTGCCCATGCCCCTTCTGCTATGCTATTGTGTCCTTGGTTATTGGTGATAAAATCAACATCAAAGACATTCGCCCCCTTCAGAAGAGGAGTAATGTAGGTGTCGGTATATTTCTTCAAGTTGTCCGGACCGCGATAGGGACTGCCCTCCCCAATGCCAACAATTCCTTTATTTGTAAACACTTGGACTAGGGCCGCATCAGATTTCCAAACGACCAGCCCACCTACCCGCCACAGATAATCCCCTTTATGCACATAGGATAGAGGGGTGACTTTGATGTCCGTGATGGTGATGTCTTCCCGCTCCAAACCTTCAGCGGGATGGGAACGCTTTTCGGTAAAATCACCCGGTACGAATGGTATGGTATTACTGGTACTAAGCTTACCAACAGAAGAGTTGCTTTTGGGAATTCCAGAAGCTAAACTTGAACCGGAGAGGCCGTATGTCAGACCTGCCGCTATCGCGGTTCCCCCGGTAGTAAGGAAAGCCCTCCGGGAAAGGCTTTGATTGTTTTTACTTTTCATTTATCGTAGTTATTATCTGGGTTTATCAAAAACATGTTCCAATAATTTATTTGGAGAAGTTAGGTTTTAAAACGCAAATCATTCTTTATTAGGTTATTGAGTTGAAAAATTTTAAATTCTCCGTCCTATTTTGTATCTTAAACCTTTCAAACTTTAATTGTCTGAAATTAATGAAAAAAAATACTTTTTACGCTAAAAGAAGCGATATTTTTAGTAGGAAGTTTGGATTAAACAAAAATTAAGGTAGATATAAAATTTAGATATTATGCCAAATAACTTCAATATCAATCGCAGAAAATTTATTTCAGTAGGTGCCGCTATAGGTTTAGGCATTCCTTTTTTGGGAAATGCTAAAACAACAAAAACACTTGCTTCACACCTGCAACCGGATATCAAACCTGAATGGCGAAACAAGCAGGCAGGCATGGCCTATAGGCAGTTGGGAAATACCGGCTTGATGATCTCCGAAGTTGTCAATGGTGGTGATCCGGTTAGGCTGGGTAACCTGCGTATGACGGAACTTGCCGTGGAACGTGGATTAAACTACCTGGATATGGCTCCAGCCTACGGTAATGGCGAATGTGAAGAAAGCTACGGTAAAATCATCGACAACAGTGCCAAACGGGAAAAGGTGTTTATGACTACCAAAGTGAGTAACTATACCAATGTAAGAAATAACCTTTACCGGGAGATTTATGATGGACTGCCTAGTAATAGAAAGGAGTATTATCAAAAAAGAGCAGGGGAAATGCGGGCTTCCCGGAATGTGGATAAGCCCGGCTATTTTATAACCTATTGGCCCGGACAGCAGAACTCTTTTGAAGGAACCTACCTAAGCAATGCCATGGCTGCTGACTATGCCCATAAGGTGGAAGGAAGTCCAAAGTTCAAGGAGTTTATCGTTCAGTCCGTTGAGGGCAGCCTGAAACGGGTCGGAACTGACTATTTCGATATTCTGATGTGTCCACACGGTGCCGGATCCTCCGAAGAAGTACAAATTGACGAAACCTTTACCACTTTCGAACAGCTTAAAAAAGACGGAAAAGTCCGTTTCTTAGGATTGTCAAGCCATAATGATCCAGCGGGAGTATTACGGGCCGCCAGAGAAACTGGGCGTTATGAGGTCGCCATGGTAGCTTATAACATTATCAATGGCGGATATATGGAAAGAGAAATCGAATTGGCCAAAGAAAGCGGCATGGGAATAATTGCCATGAAAGCTGCCATGGCGGTGGCTACCCAACACAAAGCACTGCAACCCATACCCGAATGGCGAATTCAAAAAGTGCAACGGATTGTGCCTGGGGAAATGAAAGCTCCAGTAAAGGCTTATATTTGGGCATTGCAAAACCAAAATATATCAGCGGTAATCTCCAATCTTTGGGATGAACAACACGTGGATGACAACCTTTCAATTGCCGGTAAAAAGGTAGAGTTGCAACCGGGTTAATTCTATGCGAAATCAGTCCTGAATAGAGTTTGGTACTTTATTATTGGTTTAACTTCACTTTGTTTTTCTGAGCACCACCTTTTTTCCTCCCATTTGTTCCATTTCAATCAATTCATCGAACTCTCGTCTGCCAAAACCTCTAATATGTTTATCAAAATCTTTTCCTGCCTTTCCTGAATGGCTATCAGTCTTTCTTGGGAATTGCTTAATTTTTCCAGGCCTGTTCTAAGCTGATCCACGGCTGTTCCAAGCTGATCCATGGCAGGAACAAGCTTTTCCACTACATAAGTTATTTTTGCCAAACCGCTTTCAAACCTGTCCTGCCGGATAAGCATTTCAGAAAGAAGTTCCACGATCTTATGTTCATTTTTCATCTGTTTATAATTTGATTTTTAACGGTCAGATGGAATCTCGCTACGATAATCATCCCACTGTGTGACGTTTTCGTCATGCTCGATTTCATGTGTTTATAATTGTTTTTTAATGGCCACATGGAATCTCGCAATTATAATCATCCCTCCGTTCGTCGCCTTCGTCATGCTCGATTTCATGGTTAAATTTAAACATTTATGGTTAAATAAACGATGGGCGATTGGAAAATGTTATTCGATGACTTATACGTGGCAGTTCTCACCCTGACGATATCCTTATCAAATTACTCGATATCCCCAAAAAAATCTTCCAAATCCAACTTAAACCCATCGATTACCTTCGACTCCACCACATCACCGGACGTAAACAAATGTGAGGGTTCATATTTTCCATTTGAAAGACTATAGATTAGCAAATCCTGGGTTTCAGCATGAATAATCCAATACTCCCGAACCCCGTTTGACTCATAAAGCTCGAACTTATGCTTCAATTCAGTTTTGCTGTTGCCGGGCGAGAGAATTTCCACGATCAGGTCCGGAGCTCCTATACAGCCCCGGTCATCGAGTTTCTCCGGATCGCAAATCACAGAGATATCCGGCTGTACGACATTAAATATTTTTTGATCTGCTTTTGATGAGGTGGGAAAACGTACGTCAAACGGGGCAGTATAAACCTCACATTTTTTTCCTTTAAGAAAACCGGCTAATCTCAGGGTCAATTCGACAGATACTTTTTGGTGAATCCTTCTGGGGGCGGCCGCAGCTTTTTTAAACATTTTCCCTTTAATCAGTTCAACCACCTCGTCCATCTGCCAGGTTAGGTAGTCGGCATAGGAATAGATACCGTATTCTAAATCGGGTTCCTTAACTAAATCGGGTTTTTTGCCTTCCATGTATCAAATTTTCAATTTTATTTGCTATCATTTTTTAGCTTAAAAACCCTGCTGCTGGATTCTTCTGCTGTAGGAAAATCATGAGGTATGGGTATGGTGACCTTTCCGGTAGCGGCCCATTCCGCACCTCTTAAAAATGAGATGATAAAACCAACGCTTTCAATGGAGAAATCATCGTGCCCGAGTGCGGTATGAAATATTCGCCCTTCGCCGTAGTCGACCACCATTAGCATTGGTTCGTGCCGGTCAGTAGGAGCTTTGCCCGAAACATCCTTGCCTGTAGCCAGTATGGTCATATTTTCGGCTGGTCCTCGCAATTGGGCATAGCATTCATCCTCAGTGGTTAGCCATACTTCCGGCATTCCATTAGTGATAGGATGGTCTTTTATGCGAAGTGTGATGGGAAAAATATGACTTGGTCCATGTGCGCCACTTTTTCCCGGAGAAATATCACGTATTAGTTCGCCTTCATTAGTATAATACACATAGGGCCCGTCTTTTTCGGTACGATCACCCCAACCACCAAGACCAATCATTTTATTGTATTCCAGCCAGTCAGGAAATGAATTGTTTGCGGCATGCACAGACACAAACCCTCCACCGGAGGACATATAATTTTCCAACGCTTTTTGGGCGTTCTCAGGCCAATCTGCAGCTTTCCATCCGAAATTTGATATTACAACATCATAATTCTTGAATTCTGGGAAGAAATTCGGATCCTGTTGCGGGTTTTCCAGATCTGTTGTTTCTCCAACTCCGGCTAATGGCAGGTACTCCTTTTCCCTTTCTGCTCCCCAAGTAAACTTGGTCCTATAAACATCTACCTGAAAAAGTCCTGTTTCTTCCAGGTACTGCTTCATCATTATGGTAGATTTTGGCCAGACAGCATGGTTATTTTGTCCGTCAACAATTAAAGCTTTTAAGGGAGCGTTTCGTTTTGGTTCATTATAATCCTTGGTTTCTTTGCCTGTGTCAGGCTTATACAGACAGTGGGTTTTAGTACCGGATGTTGCGCTCAAATTTAATGAAAGCAAGAACATTACGACATAAGGAAGAAATTTCATATGATTAATTTTATGTTTTTAGAGTAACGGTATTTCTATTATTTTAAAATCTCACGCTATTTACTTTCTTTTTAATCCGCTCCCAGTCGTATTCCTTGTTTATATCACCCCATCGGCCGAGAACAGTTTTCAGGGTGTCATCAATTTCGGGAAGCGCCCTATACAGTCGATATCGATAATCTAAAGATAGAGAATATCCCGGATTTTAGCCAGTTCCAAGACATGCTCCTTTTAAATCAGGCCTTAAACGGCTGACCTTTTTAATGGTCACTCAATTCGGGTACATATTATTGAAAAATCAAAATGTTATGCCTAGCTACATTTTAAAGGACTGCCACGTTACCATTTTCCAATCCCCTTCCATATTGATATAAACATTCGTGTACCTAAGTCGAAGGTTATTGGGTGTGCCATCTGGGTGTTTGCGGTGGTAGGTGCATTCTCCATTAATGATGGCTGTATTGCCATAAAGTCTGACCTGGGAACTTTCGAGCGTGATATCGTCGTAACGTCGGTCACCAGTCGCAATGGGGCCTATAAAGCTGTCTTTGGTATCCACAGCTCCATTTGAATGGATATAATATAAGTCCTCACTGATCACCTCTTGAAGAAAATCAATATCGCCCTCCACCACAGCCCGGAAACGTTTTTTTTCCAGCTCAAGCACCTCAGAAGCTAATGAATCTTCATCATTAGTTGGTCCGGCACAGGCAAAAAATACGATTAAAATTAAGAAATGGCAATATAATTTCATGGTGCTAGGTGTTTTGGGTTAATAATTAAATTTAAAATTAAGAAAAAATCACATACAGACAGCCGAATTAGTTCCTTTTAGGAGGTTAATTTAGCTTTAGGATTAAATGTACTACTACGTTGTAACCTCTGTTTCAACATTTGATACCTGAGTACTAACTACACATAGGGTAATTTTTTTAGCTTTAATTCTTGCATTGTTAAACAACCATGTTCCCCCCATAGTGGTGGCAGAAGTGATCAGAAACGTGATTGAAAATAGCCCTTCTCAATTAAGGTTTACAGCTGGACCCGACGCATGGCTTTTAATTAGTTTTAGAAGTTCTCTCAGTGATGAGGACTGGATAAATTCCGTAAGTATGGACCAACAATCCTGGGCAATGGGTATGAAAGAAGGGTTTCAACTGGATGTTATGCCTTATATGGAAAAGTAAGTATTTCCGAAAGGAATCTTATGGAGCCTAAATGTCGCAAAGAAATAATTTATTCCCTTATACATTAATATTTAATAAGCCATGAAAAAAGAAAAAGCAACTACTAAAGAACAGGAAAAAACCTTATTTGGAAAGTATTTTGGGCAAGTTGCCTGGGTAGTTCCAGATATTGAGGAATCCGCAAAATATTTTCAGGAAACAATGGGTGTTCCTCATTTCATGAAAATGGAAAATTTACGATCCCAGGATTTGGAAGGCACTTATAATGGACAACCTGCCGATTTTGAATTTCACCTTTATTTGGCCATGTCCGGAGGTACCATGCTGGAGTTGATCCAACCGGTTTCAGGAAAAAGCATCTTTACCGATTTTCTGGCCCAACAAAAGAATGGCGGTATACAGCATATCGCTTATATGGTACAAGCCCCAGAATTTGATGATGCAGTTGCTCAGTTGGAAAAAAAAGGTGTCACGGAAATTCAACGCCTTATTTTACCCGTAGCGAAAGTTGCTTTTTTTGACACCTATACCGACATTGGAGTTGCAACTGAGATAATTGGATTGACAGAAGCTGGAAATCAGCTTTTAGAACAGCTCAATACGGGAAATTATTAAGCCTTAGGGCAAATGTAGATGTATATGCCAATCCGAATGATTTAATTTCCCTTGGAAATCCTATTATCATTATTATTCTGATAACTTGAAAAATCAATTTTCCCCAAAGGGTCATTCAAATCACTTTGCTGCTGGAGTAAGAGCGCTATCAGCTCACTTTTCACACGTTGATAAGCGGGGTCATCTGAACGGTCTCTCAGCTCTTCCGGGTCTTTTTCCATATCAAATAGCAACAGTTTATTGAGTTTTGGATAGACGATCAGCTTATGGTTATCAGTCCTGACCATACGCTGCAGGTCTAGGTAACAACTATAAATAGCAGGATAGGCACTTTTTGATCCCTCCCGGATATAGGGCATCAGGCTGTTAAAAACCATCTCCTTTGGTTTTTCCACGCCCGCCAAATCCAACATGGTGGCACTTACGTCCTGCAAAAACACCTGCTGACCAAATTTTTTGCCTTTTGGTATATCCGGACCGCTTATCAGCAAGGGGGGCCTTATACTGTGATCAAACATATTTTGCTTGCCCATCAATCCGTGATGGCCAACCGCAAGACCGTGATCAGAAGTGAAAAGAATATAGGTGTTGTTCATTTTCCCTGTTTCCTCCAAGGCGTCCAGAATTTTCCCGATTTGAGCATCCATATGGGTGATAATGGCATAATATTCCTGGATGTTTTTCCTAACGGCGTAGGCCGTCCTGGGAAAGGGTGCGAGGGCCTCGTCCCTTAGTTTTTCACTCAAGCCAATGCTGTCTTTATAAGGGTACATATCCATGTGGCTGGGTGGCAAGGCAATGCTTTCCACGGGATACATGTCCACATATTCTTTGGGGGCCTGTCGGGGATCATGGGGAGCATTAAACGCCAAGTACATCATAAAAGGGGATTCACTTTTTCCGGCCTTATCCAAAAAACCCAGCGCATCATCCGCCAACACCTCAGACCAATGTTTGCCCCCTTGCCAAAAACCCTCAAAACTTTTATCCCATGGTTGCCAGGTGGTATCTGCTTCACTTTTGGGCCTATCATAGCCTTCAGGCGTCTGATTGGGCATACCTGGTCTTACATGCACTACATTTTGGAAAATGCTTTCAGCTTTGGCTTTCACGTGCCATTTGCCGGTCATATAAGTTTCATAACCCACCTTTTCCAATAACTGGGGCCAGAATTGTTTTTGGTCAGCTCTGTTTTGGAAATCGCTTTCTTTTCGGTGGGCATCCCAGACAGACAATCCGCTAATCATCATTGCCCGGCTTGCCACACAGACGGCTCCGTTCCAAGCACCCATATTATAGGCATGGGTAAAAGTGGAACCCTCCTTAACCAATCTATCCAAATTAGGAGTATGCACCTCATGTTGCCCGAGCGCACCGATCAGGTCATAGCGCTGGTCATCGGAGAAGATAAAGAGAAAGTTGGGTTTTTCTTCAGGAGTATTTTGGGCATGGGAACCTCCTGATATGAAAAGGATGATAACAAGAAGGAGTATTTTGCTATTCATAATTAGGTTATTTATTGAGCTATAAATATACTAATGGTAATCCGCAATCATGTTAATGATTTAAAAATATGCTAGGGGTCAACGCTAAGGACGTTTCCATATTTTTATAAGGCAAAGTGTTGCAACCCATACACGAGTGGGAAATTCAAAAGGTTCAACGAGTATTGTAGGGGGTAATGAAGCTCCTTTAAAATCTTAAACTGGGTCTTGCTGAACTAAAAATATCCGCAATAACTTGCGGTCTTTGGGGCAAAGAACATGTGAATGAAAACCACTCGGAGGCAAACGGCAGTCTCAGGGAAGGATGCAAGAATATCGGCCTGATCATTTTAAAGTTTATCCCGTTCGGAATTAAACAGATGTATCTTCCACCAAATTGGTTTCATATGAATGGAGAATTTGATTTTTATTTTATATTATTGAACTAGTATAAATTTAAGGACATGAAAGCAATAGAGACTACAGGACGAATTAATCAAGACGGTGGACTACTTCTCGACCAGCCTTTGGTTGTAAGAGGAAAATTAGTAAAAATCATTATCTTAATCGAAGAGGATGAAAACGAAGTAAAAGAATGGATTTCTGGAATTTCAACAAATCCTGCATTTGACTTTCTCAAAGATAAATTAGAAGATATTTATTCTATTACTGATGGGAAGCCTTTAAATGATTAAACATAAAAATCATATTGGTCCCTTTTCCCTTTGATGATTTCAGTGCTACAAAAGTACGGCCTGCTGTATGTCTGACAAACGAAATTGGAGACCACCAACATGTAATTATTGGTTTCATTAGTAGTCAAATCCCTATTAAGCCAACTGTTTCAGATATAATACTTAAACAAAAAGATAGTGATTTTGCTAAAACGGGTTTGGCCGTAAAATCTGTTATCAGACTACATCGTTTGGTAACTATTCCTAAAGAATTAATCAAAAGGCAACTAGGTAATCTATCTGCAGATCAACAACAAGAAGTTAATCGAAGACTGAAAGAATTGTTCGAATTATAAAAAAACTTGTGTTTCGGCTATGGCAGGGGACTCACCACAAATCATAAATATTGGGAAAATCCGTTCTGATATCCTTTGGATTGATAACTCTATTTTCCATTCCTGACACCAAGTCTTTCTATCTGAGGCCTAGTCATACCATTTACAGCCACTATTTTAGGACAATCCTGCCTTGGTTTTAAACCTGAGCCCAAAATACCACCTAACCATTTGCTAGGCTCAGCTTTTTTGATACCTCTATTTCAACATTTAATACCTGATTACTAACTACTCCTATGTTTTTTTATTAGCTTTAATCCATTCTTTAGAAAAAGCAATACTAACATAGATAGTCAACCTAAACCCAAATATTATGGCCATAATACTTATAACAGGAAGTAGCACTGGAATAGGGTTTGCAACAGCCGAATTGTTGGCAAAGAATGGACATAAAGTGTATGCCAGCATGCGCAACCCAAAAAATTCCCCCCAATTGGCAGAACTTGCGGAAAAAAACAACCTTCCAATTACCATTCTCCCGTTAGATGTAGACCATGACGAATCCGTAAAGGAGGCCGTAACATTTATTCTTACTGAAGAGGCTGGTATTGATGTACTGATCAATAATGCAGGCATTGATACTGTAGGACCTATAGAAGAATTACCCCTAGAGGAAATTAAAAAAATAATGGAAACAAATTATTTTGGTACTGTACGGTGTATCCAGGCAGTATTGCCTTCCATGAGGGAAAGAAAAAGTGGATGCATCATTAATGTGACTTCTATAGCAGGCAAAGTATATACCAATTTTCATGGTCCCTATTGTGCCTCCAAAGCGGCGGTAGAGGCTTTTAGTGAATCTTTGGCTCAGGAAATAAAGGAATTTAACATCAGGGTAGCTATTGTTCAACCCGGTGTAATTGATACTGGAATTTTTTATAAAAATAAACCAGTTCCTGAAATTACAAGCTATCCGGCTATCAAAAGATTTAGGGCTTTAGTACTTGCATTATTAGACAACCATGTTCCCCCTGTAGTGGTGGCAGAGGTAATCAGACACGTCATAGAAAACAACCCTTCTCAATTAAGGTTTACAGCCGGCCCCGAAGCCGAACCATTAATAAGCTTTAGAAGTTCTATCAGTGATGAGGACTGGATAGATTCCGCAAGTATGGACGAACAATACTGGGCGGTGGGTATGAAAGAAATATTTCAACTGGATATAATGCCTTATTTGGAAAAGTAATTATTGCCCCTGAAAGGAATCTTATAAAGCCTAGATGTAGCAACTAAATAATCTATTCCCCTATACAATAAATTTAATAAGCAAAGAAAAGAAAATAAGTTATTATTTGCTTCCTTCCAAGCCTTTCCAGTTACTCCCAAGTCAATACCCCGGCACCTGTTGCCCATTCATTGTATTTTCGCTCCAACTCTAACACCAAATACTGACATCATTCAATTCGGTCCGGTCGGACTCCAGGTCATAAAGTTCCCAAATCCGCTCGCTTTGTTTATGAACAATTTTCCATTTCCCATTTCTGCCGGCTTTGTTACCCCGGTGTTCCCAAAACAGGTATTCATGTTGGTAAAGGCCGGTAAGCAGTGCTGCCCTACTGGGAAAGCAGCTTGAAGTATTGTAAAACTGCGTCATCACCAAACCATTCCGTGCCAGGTGCTCTTTATTAGGGGTAGCGATTTTCAGCACCAAAAAATCCAAGGTCCGAATATCCCATATCATCTGCCATGATCAAAATAATATTTGGTTGGTCGCTTTGGGTTTGGGAAGGGCCCGAGCAGGAAGCCATAACTGTGACCGCAAGTATTGCACTTTTAAACTTAAAGTTTAAGGGATTTTTTATGGCGTAATTTCTGGCTTTTTACTTGCTTTTCAATTAAAGGTATCGGAAAAACAGCTTTTGGCAAATTGATGTATATCAAATCATTTCAAGGGACTGGGCGGATCCATTAAGATAGGCTTTTCAAATTCCTCTTCCATGGTATATGGAAGCATGTAAACCTTGTCACCGTTGGAATTGGTGAAATAAATATGAGAAATGGAAAATTCCTTGGAATTGCCATCTGCCCACATGCCAAAAAACGGATCTTCCGGATTATGGGGGCGACGAAGGTAACTGTGGTTTCTTGGGCTGTTTTGGGTAACCGGACCTTTTAATGACCATGTATTGCCATTGTCTTCAGAAGTCCAAATCCCCACTTCCCCTCCTGTATAATAAGGCTGGGGTCCCGGTTGAAACATCTCAATATACACTTTTTTTGTTGACGGACTTCGGATCCTCAACCACTTCCCCGCTATTTAATTTTCCGTTAATCGCATCCAACCTAAATGGCTTGCTTGCATCATAATACTGACTTGAAATATCCAGGTCAGAGATCAGGATGCCAGCTTCATTTTGATCCACCCATAATTCTCCTTTATATCGGTAGAAACAGGAAACTGACAGGTAGCCACCCTGATTTTTCCGCTTTCCGAATGATTTCCCTTCTTCTTTTCCCCTACTTTTGTCGTGTAATCTATTTGCACCCTTCCTTCAACAGCCCATGCAGAGTTGACTTCCATCAGAGAGATGATCAAGAAAACAACGCTCCTGCAAATCCAATATATCGGCTTATGAGATTTCATTTTCATGGTTAATGATTTTGGTGTTGCACCTTAACTGAAAGCGTAATTTACGAGAGTAATACTGAATTCCCTTACTATCATACCTTTCAATAATAATATTTTATATTTTTAACACCTAACCATCGAACCTCTGATGGGGAAGACAGCGCATTGAGGTATTAAGTTTCACGCATTTGCGAATAAGCAAATATGTTACATCTAAGAATTCAATTGTTGGTTTTTTTAACCACATAGTTACATAGTTCACATAGTTGGTTTTCGCTAATCAAATAAATCATCCTCCCAATTATCAAAAAACTATGTGTCCTATGTGGTTGGTCTTTTTGATTATGAAAAATTTACTAATTTATATTTAGGAAGCTATTGATTATAAATAAATAAAAACCAGCCAATCTTCCTCCAGATCTTCTGGAGGCAAGCCCAATTCGATTATATCCCCACCTTCAACTTCGGTGATGTTGCCATCCAATAGTCCTCCTCCTTTTCGCGGGTTAAACCATTTCACTGTAAATGAGCCTTCTATTTCTCTAAGGTCCAATTTTGAGGTCTGTGTGTCTGCGAGATATACCAAGTATTGTTCCCCATCAAGCGCAAGACAATATTTTTCGTTTCCGTCGTCCTCATTAAAAATTAGTGCGTTCCGGTTGGTCATTTTCCAAAAGGGGATTTCATGATCCATAAAAAAAGTATGGGCAATGCTACAGTAATCCCAGGATTTATCCCGGCTGCGGTAATTTTCACTTTGCATATCACTATCCGGGTGCCTGTTGCCAAAGTAATATTCAACTCCGGCTCCACCGGCCATTATATTTCCCCACAAGGTACTTTTTCTTATATCGTGGATATCATAATCCAAGGGTTCATAATTTCCAAAATCCGGGTCCGGAGGTACACCTGTTCCGGCTGGATTTTGTTCATCGCTCGCCACCACCCAGGGTTTTCCGGCCATTTTTGATGCATTAACCCATTGTAGGGTCCTCTTGTGGACAGCATCCCATGAATTTTGCAAAGAAACTCCAGTCAAATGAGAATTATTGCCTAATAAGGGCGTATAAACGTCATCCTGCTGTTGTGGGTAGGTATGCACCACTACATTATGCCTATAGGGATCGTTTTCATAAAAGAATTTTGTAATCTCGCTGAGTTGCTCGGTTGTTTGAGAATTCTCCTCTCCCAAATTCCAATTCAACGCAAGATTATAACCATATCTGGCAATCAATTCCCGGTAATATAATCGTCTTTGTGGCCCCAAATCCCCTCCATCAAGGGACTCAACTATTACGGAAGATCCCCTGGCTTTGTTGGTAGCCGGATAATTATCATCATCATTTTCTGTTTCCTGAGTTTTAAAGTGCAAATGTAAGCCCTTGGTCTGCGCATGATCAAAAACAATTTGCCATTGGTCCAGCTTTGAACAATCGTATTTATACTTTTCATTTCTTTCAATAAAGGGCCAAACATTTTCGCCATCTCCTCCTGCATTGTAAGTCAGGAATGAAAAAGTGTTCATTCCTTTAGATGCCAAATAATTGACCGCCCCGATCAACCCTTTTCCTTTTTCTCCCTGCCAAGTGGGATCACCATCCTTCCAGTCCCCTAGATGATCCCTGAAATGTTTGATGGGGACAATGGTATTCCAGATTTCGGTGTGTACATTATAGGTGCCGTCAAAATCCGCATAGGCCAATAACGTCTCCGGAGCATCAGGACCAACTTTTAGAAAATATTCATTGGTCCCCTTAAATTTTAAGAAATGTTCTCCCACGTATTCCAGTCTTCCTTTGGCCCGAAAATCTTTTCCGTCCTTATCAGTCGGATTGATGCTGAAATCTCCTTTTACCCCATCATAAGGTGCAAGTGGTTTGGACCATGGTTGATCCGATACCGCTACTAATTCTCCTTTCAAAAACGAAACCTCATATTGCCACTTACCTGCTTTATCGGGAGACAGATGCGCCCGCCACTTGGTGCCATTATCAGCACCTGTCTCGGCAGCATTTCCATCAGCCGCAAAATAACCGGGAACGGAATACTCGGGCTCCCCGGATTCATGTACAAACCGCACCGTCATGCGATAATCCGTAAATGGATTGGGTTCTTTGTCCAGTTCATGTGCAAAAGGGCCATCCATTGTCAGGGTAATCTTATGCCAATCCTTCAGTTCTCCAGAAACCTGAACTTCCCCATCCCCATGGTCTTGCCGCTGCTTGGGGTCCGTAAAGGAGAGTAATGGGAAATAGAATGGTGTGACGGATTTGTTTAGTTTTTCTAGCTCTTGGGGTTGATCTTGGGCCAGCAGAAATGCGTGGTGAAAGAAAAATAAAGATATAAGAGAGGATATCAGGATGGGTTTGGTTATCATTTTATTGGGTTTTATTCTTAACAATTCAAAAGTACACTATCAATGCTCGAAATTAAGTTTAAGTGCATGTTCAAATTAAAAATTACACACTTAAAATCCAATAAATATTTAAAATCTAGCTAATAAATGAAATTCTAGGCATGTGAAGATACGGTGAACTAAAATATGAAATCAATAACATTAAAAAACCGACCAATGAATAAAAATCATTGATCGGGTTTTACTATGCCTTAAAATTACTAGTCAATTAATCCCTATAATTCAGGTTTAAATCAAGTTCACTCTGTGGCAAAGCCCATACAAAGGAGGTTGACGAAAAAGGCTCGACCGGGATTCCCCTGTCCCCTCCCGGAATGGATTTTTTGGCCGACCTTAAATAATCTACCCGGTCACCCTCAAATGCCAATTCTTTGATCCTTTCGTTATCGATCGCTTCCTCCGAAATAGTACCCGGCAAAGGACCGATACCTGCCCTTTGCCTCACCACATTCAAATCACTTGTAGCACCTCCAATATCCCCAGACCTTAACCGAAGCAAAGATCTTGTCAAATACATTTCTGCCAGACGAATCACTGGTATATTCGCTAGAAGACCTATTGCCTGTCCCCTGTAATATTTATCGCACCAGACCATTGGTGTCACAACTTCTGAGTGTATAGTTTCATACACAAAGGGGTCAGCATTCGGGTCAGGATTGTAACCATCTAATTTTCTGTAGAGTTGATTAAATCTTTTATCCTGCATGGCTTCTTCCGTAAGAGCATAATTCCCATTCAAAGGATCTTCCATCCAACCAATTTTAGCTAAGGTATTGTAACTTATAGTGAATTGGTTCCAAGTACATCTTTGAAACGTATTGGCCCCTGTGGTGACCTGCCTTCGCAAGGTCATACTCGATAATTCGTCAGGCCCTACCCGATTCACAGGGTCATAATACAATGCATACCAAAGGACTTCCTTTCCCCGAGTACTGTTGTCCTTATTAAAGGCTTCAAGAGGATCCTCTGACAGGTCATAATCCCCGCCGTTTTGATCAATGACATAATTCAATTCCTGTATTGCTTCCGCATCCCGGTCCATCATAAAATACACCTTTGCCAGCAATGCGGAGGCAGTGAATCTGTTCGCTCTTCCAAATTCATAAGATGGATGATGCAATGAGGAGTTAAACCGTTCCGGTAAAAGGGACTTAGCTTTATTTAGATCATCTACAATTTGGTTATAAATTTCCGGACCTGTACCCATATCGGGAGCTTTAGCCCCATCAAAATTATCTACAAATGATAGCCTGAGGGGCAATTGCCTAGATCCGGCTGTTCCTCCAGATTCAAATGGTGGAAGGAATATCGTAGATAAAACCCAGTAGGCATAGCCGCGCATAAAATGTAATTCGCCTTCAATCCTTCTGAGATTATTATCGACATCGGCCTGAGATGCGTTTGGAAAAGGATTGCCCCCATTTCTACCAATAAAATCCAGGGCAGCATTGCAGGAGGCAATAATTTGATAGGCCGTCACAAAAGCATTCCTTGATTTATCAATTTCAACATTTGCCATTCGGCCATACATCTCATTGAAAGGGATGTTGGCAGAGGTTCCTGGCAATAGCTGAACATTGTCTCCTTGGGTTGTCTTTAGCAGACGCATACCTCCAATCAGATTATTCCAAGCTCCCTTTCTAAATGCCAGCCAATATGTACCCACGGGAGCTCTTTCAAAATCTCTTAAATTCAACCACGGATCCTCAGGTGGATTGGCCAGGGTAAAGAATTCTTCATCATTACATCCATTTGTGCCCAAGAGCATAAGGATTGAGAGAAAATATATAGCTAATTTTTGCATGACTTTCAATTTAAGCGATGGATTAAAATTTCACATTGATACCACAACTGTAGGTTCTTAAATTTGGTAAGATGGGGTTTGAAATTATACCAGGTGCCAGGTTATTGCTTTGGGCACCTCCGGTAATATTTATTACCTCCGGATCCCACCCATTAAAATCAGTGAAAGTAAATAGATTCGTGCCCGAAGCAAATATTCTGATGCCCTGAATTTTCAGTCTTGACATAAGTTCCAATGGAAGGTTATATCCTATCTGTATATTTCTAACCCGCATGAAATCCGCTCTTTTCAAAAATCTGTCATGATAGATGGATTCGTTGTTATAATTTCCAACACCTTGCACCCATTCTCCTGAGGCAGCGTTCCAATCCCAAGGATAGGAACTGTCCCACCTCAATTGTGGATATTCCGCATCTCTATTTTCAGGAGTCCAAGTATTCCCAATAATTGCTGACCGAAGCATAAACTGTCCACGCTGCGCATAAGACCCCCGGTGTTCCGCATAGTCGTAGATGTGATTGCCACCCATGAAGGTTAGGAAGATACTTAGGTCAAAACTTTTGTAGTTAAATGAATTGGTCAAACCACCAAAATAGGTGGGCAAACCCGTTTTGTCTTCATTGACTATCCGATGGTCACGCACGTTCGGTTGGGTGGCCGGGATTAACCTTCCGGTTTTGACAGTTTCCCCAGTTTCCAAAAACTTGGCCCTGTCAATTTCATGGATCATTTCTACTCCTCTTTCCGCATCAATCCCTGCAAACTCTGCCAGAAAATATGCTCCTAGCCGCCCATTTTTTCTTGTGATGGTCTGACCGGCAATTATCCCTTGGCCTGTGGCATCCACATCAGGATTCAATCCAACCACTTTATTGGTGTTGGTCGTGAAATTGAAGTTGGTGGTCCATTTAAAATTGTTTTTATCTATGTTGACAGAAGTAATGGAGAATTCCCATCCCTTATTAATCAATTGACCGGCATTGGCCCAAATACTGCTGCCACCATCAAGGCCGGTGGATAAGGGTATGGGAACCTGGAGTAACATATCCTTCACATCCTGTACATAATAGGCTATGGAACCAGAGATCCTGTCGGACAGTAATCCGTAATCTATTCCAACATCATAACTATTGGTAGTCTCCCAAACGAGGTTTCTATTTCCAATTGCTTGTATGGAAGATCCCCCACCAATCAATTCAGGCACCCCGTATCTTCGATTCGCATTGTATCTGGTTATATCCAGATTACCGGGAATATTTTGGTTGCCAGTTTGTCCAAAGCTTCCTCTAAGCTTAAGAAGACTGAATTCACCCCCATCGAAAAATGCTTCATCGGAAATTATCCACCCTGCTGATAATGCCGTGAATGTTCCCCATCTATTCTCAGGAGTAAAAACAGAGGAAGCATCATTTCTTAAACTAACTCCAAGAAGGTATTTATCCTTAAACTTATAATCAGCCCGTCCAAAATAAGCCCTCAGGTATCTTTCCCCCTCAACTCCCGAAAACATATCAATCCTGTTATCAGGGGAGCCTAACTGCTGATAGGTACCCACCAACTGATCTCCAAACATAAACCTTCGATAGAAGCTGGTACTTTGGGACTCAGTACCAAACACGGCCGACACATCATGCTGACCCCAACTCTTTGCGTAACTTCCGTAAAGGTTGTAATTAAAATTATTGGAGGTAACTGCCTGATCTGTGGCGGAAGTTCCGAGCTCTCTTAGGGTATTACTGACCCAAAAGACACTGTTATTTTGGATAAAATCCACTGAAAGTTCAGACCGGAGTGAAAGTCCCGGCACCCATGGCAAACTGTAATCCAAAAACACATTTCCCAAGACCCTGTACTGATCTACCTGGTCTAAAAACAAATCAGGGTTGATATTAGCCACCAAATTCGTTCCGGATCGTGGATTCCAATAGCCACTGGGGTGGTCTGGATTTTCGACTTTATACCATGGCAACGTATTGTAATTCGCTTGTACCCATCCTCCGGCAGTACCCCCGGTATCACCACCAAGACCACCACCCCCGGATTTCACCCGGTTATTTTTTGTATAGGTGAAATTCAACCGTGCTCCAGCTTTTAGATTATTGGCCGGAGTGAAGTCCAAATTTGCCCGCGTAGAAAACCGCTGCAAGCGGTTGTTTTCTAAAACACCTTTATCATCTCTATAATTGACAGATAAAAAATATGAGCTCTTTTCGGAACCACTGGACGTGGATAAATTCAAATCCTGAAAGGATCCTGTTCGTAAAATATGATCAAACCAATTTGTCTGAGTACTTTCCGCCTCCTGACGGGTCATATTGGCTTTAGGATTGTCGATAAAAAGATTAATATTAAAATTGGGATCATATGGAGAAAGCCCTGAATTACTTCTGGCCTGGTCCATGATGGAAAACCATTGGGCGGTAGTTGCAAAGCCTATGTCATCCGCTGTGCGGTAAAGGTCGGAAACACCTGTAGAATAGTTTACATCTGTGGAACCCACACCAGACTTTCCAGATTTTGTAGTTATAATAATCACGCCGTTAGATCCCCTGGAACCATAAATCGCCGTTGCGGCGGCATCTTTTAAAACCTCTATCGATTCTATGTCATTAGGGTTGATGGTAGACAGGGGACTTTGAGGAGTGGTATTCTGTGATCTTTCCAACCCGGTGATACCTGAAAATATTGGCATGCCATCAACGATGTATAGGGGATCCGTGCCTGAAGAAATGGAGTTTGTTCCTCTAACTAACACCCTCACCGGTGCCCCTGGAGTTCCTCCCGACCCTACAGCCTGGACTCCCGGTGCCAATCCCTGAAGACTTGCATCCAAAGACCCAAATGGCAACTGTGTGATTTCAGCTCCACTTACGGAGGCTACAGAACCCAAGACATCCCGTTTTTTCTTGGTACCATACCCAATGACCACTACCTCCTCCAAAGAACTAGCGTCCTCGACCATCCTTACATCTATTACATTGGAAGAACCTATAAGTCGTATCTGATTCTCATACCCTATAAATGAAAAAACAAGTACCGCACCTTCCTCTACTTCGATAACATACTTGCCTTCGATATCCGTAACAGTGCCAGTGGATGTGCCCTCTATCAAAATGGTCACGCCAGGCATAGGCACCCCATTCTCATCCACCACCGTTCCATTTACGGTGACGGCCGCCTGCTCAATAATGCTCACTTCCTTTTGCCCGTTATCAGAGGGAGTATGTTTACGTACGATAATATTGTGGTTGATCTGTTTGAAGTGAAGGTTTGTTTGCCTTGAAATCTCCACCAATATTTCATAAAGATTTTCCTTTTTGCCCACGGTGAGCATGTCGGAATTCCCTATCTCCTTGTTGGAATAAACAAAATTCAATCCTGTCTCCCTTTCAATCTGTCGAAAGGCCTGAATTATACTGGTTTCTTTAAATTCAATGTTCAACCGAATTTCGTCTATCCGTTTGACTTGGGCATTGCCGTCCCAAGCAAAGAGAATGGTAATCGTCAAACACTGGACCAATGATATGTGTAGTAGTTTTTTGGACATGTACAATAGGTACGACCGTAAGTTTTTTTTCATAACTTTACAACTGTTTAAACTTTACCAAAGGGTTTAAATTTTCATCACCGAAGGCTCCGCTTTCGGTGGTTTTTGGCTGGAAGTGTTGGCGCACTTTCAGCCTTTTTATTTTTTAGTTTTCTACATAGGCAACAATTGGGTTTATTCTTTAAATTTGATCGTCACTTCTTTTCCATTGATACGGTATTCTAAACTGGTTCCATAACCCAGACCTTCCAGGATGTTTTTCAGGGTCTCATCCTGATACCTGCCCGTAATCTTCAAATCCTTTTCCTTAAGATTGACCACGTTGATTTGGACCCCATACCATTTTTCAAGGGTAAGCATTGCTTTACTAAACGGCGTTTTATCGAAAACAATAGTTTTTTGCATCCAAGCAGTAATATGGTCCAAATTCACCCTTTGTCGATTCATGTTCCCCTTACCCGGAATGGAAAAGACACCCTCGCCGGGGAGTATTCGTTCGACATTTGATCCTTCTGTATCTCTCACCTCAACTGACCCGGTCACGAGTGCAACCTCAGTCATTTCGTCTTCAAATGCCTTGATATTAAATGATGTACCCAACGCACGGGTCGAAAGCCCCCCAGCATGGACCACAAAGGGTTTGGTGCTGTCGCTTGCTACCTCAAAAAATGCCTCTCCTTCAAGTAAAACTTCCCGTTCGGACCCAATAAAGTTTTCGACATACCTGATCTTGGTTCCTGAGTTCAATGTTGCTACGGAACCATCGCTCAGCGTAATGGTAGATTTGACACCAAGTGGGGTTTCATAATTTTGCCAATTCGCAACTGCAAGTACTTCCTCATCTTGATTCTCAATATTAATAATCCACAGCCACCCGAGTCCCAGGGAAAAAAGTATTATTGCGGCATACCTCCAAATACCCAAAAAACTACCCTTATTAGTTCTCCTTTTTTTCAATATTGCCTCAGAAGAAATTGGAACAACGACTGAACCTATCGATTTCGAAGCACCACTTTGTGTTGCACCTTCTTTTATTTTATTCCAAATATGGACTTTGTCCGCTTCACTCAGGCCATCCTTATCAAAACATGAATGGTCGAGGTTCAATACGATACTTTTTGCCAAAAGTATTGCATCTCTTCTACCTGGATTCTCCTGTAAATAACGCTCCCAACGAATATTTCGACTATTATTCGGAGAAAGCACCCACTTTCTGAATTCAGGATCCAAAACAAAATCTTCTGTGGTTTGACTCGACAATTCCATAGGAAAAACTTTTCATGATAAAGAGGTAAAAAAGATGAAAATGTATCCTTTAAAAATGCGTTTTTTTTTAAAATTTTAACATCTTTCAATAAATGTGCAATGATTTTATCTTTTACTTAAAAAAATATTGAATTATATAGTAATAAAATAATATATAAAAATGATTTTTTCATGGTTTGAAGCGCTTTCCAAGTCAACGTATAGGCAGATCTAATAGTAATCTCCATAATCACTGCCACCTGTTCGTAGGTCAACTTCTCAAAAAAAACATAATGGATCACTTCCCTTTGCCTTACCGGAAGCATAGAAAGGGCCTTCTCAAGCTTATTATTGCTGACCGATAATTCGTGATTGCAAATCCAATCATCTTCAGAAGACGGCTGAAAGATGTTTTTATCAAAAAACTCCCCGTACTCCTGATTTTTACTTTTCCGCTCATTTCCAATCTGACGCTGAATTCTGTTTGAGAGGACCCGAAAAAGATAAAACTTAATATGAACGTTGTCAGTCAGTTTGGCCCTATAATGCCACAAATCAATAAAAACATCCTGAATACAATCTTTGATAAATGCATGCCTATCTGTTATACTTTTCCCAAACCGATACAAGTCATCCACATAAATTATATAAATCCGCTCAAAAGCCTTCCCGTCTCCGTTTTTGAGCTGTTGCCACAAATAGGCATCTAAATGGGATTCGTTATTTGGGTTTTGTTGGCGCAAGGGTTTATTGGTTTGTTAAAACTAATGTATTTAGTTTTTTTAGTAAAGACAATAGAGATAAGAGAGAAATATTTCTTGATAAGGATAGAGAAGTTTGGGAATAGTCAATAATCAGCATCCAATCAAATTTGGCGTTGTCCTTTTGAGGGTTACAAAATACTTATTGGAACTGGCCTACTTTTCAAACCTTGAGTAGCTCTGTTCCCATTGTCGAATACCGCTATGCAGTTTCCGGGAAGTTCCATGACGTTCAGATCTATGGTTTCATTTGTAGCTGCCGAAGTGATACGTTTTCAAGATAATAAGAGACAATTTCCTTAGGGACTAGGGATAAAAGTTAGCCGATAAAAAATGCCTGGACAAAATTCAATATTGATTTGTTTCATATTGTTGATTCTTAATCGAAACAACAATAGAAAAAAGATGGGAAAGCTTCAAACAGGTTCCCATCTTTTATTTTGTTATATTCTTAGATCAAATTATTTAAAGAGTTGGTTTCGCACATGAGCGATTCAATTTATTTAATAAATTTCAAACTTCTTATTTCAAACTGAACTAAATCTTTCTTAAAACTATTATTATTAAACTCTATATATAAGTCCCTCTTTCCAGAAATTGGCTGTATTTGTATTTGATAAAACCCTTCATCAACCTCTACCATATCACCAATCATTGTAGACCCTATAATCTCACCATTAACGGAATTAGTTCGTATCGTTATTCCCCAACCTGAATCATTTACCTGGGACAAATTGATTAAATCTAAACTAACCTTATTAATACCTGATAAATCGATATTCCTTAAGCCAATAAAGGACATTGTATCATTTGGAATCAAATGGTTAGGTTGTTTAAAATGTGGGACATATAAGCGCATATTCCTCGTTGTATCAACATCCGATACAAAGACTCTAGAATCTCTTAATCCAACTATTTCTACAGTTTCTATTGATGGAATCTCTTCAAATCCACTATCTTTATATGACGCTTTGAAAATCATATATCCAGCGTTAGCCTCATCAGGTACTGATATACTACCACTTATTGGCAAGCTCCCTCTTGATTCATTTTTTTCTGTTGAATTCAAAATAAACTCAATAATTGCGTTAGCCTCATTCAGCGTAATAGATGGATGTGCTGGCATTTCAGCTTGTCCCCAAGTGCCTCTGGTTCCTCCAATTATCTTTTCAGACAACAGTTCGTAAACATTTTCTACCTCTTGATAGCGATTTTCAATTTCTTTAAATGAAGGACCAACAGCCTTTTGATCTAAATAATGACATTGATTGCATTTATTTTGCTCTATAAGCTGTTCTCCTAATATAGACTTCGCTGGTAAATATGTAGATGACTTTTCAATTGTCTCTATAAAATATTTCAAATTGAATCCTTCTGGTAGATAATCGGCCCAAACGTTCATCCGTGAATAGTCTATCTCCTCATCTTCCTGATCGCTTATATGAACTGAGTATTGTAATTGATCTCCGGGAAAATAAAAACTACTATTTGCTTCAAAAAATTCAAAAGTTACTTTAGGAGGATCATTTCCAGTAATAATTTCTAAAGTATCGGAATCGGTGGCTCCTTCTGAATCTGTGACAGTAAGGATAGCCTGATATACACCAGGAATATTTATGCTTACAACCGGTTGTTGCTCATTAAATGTGGTGTATTCACCATTTTCTGACGTAATAATCCATTTATATTGGTTGATATTATTATCATAATCTATAGTTCCCTTTGTCAATAGTGTTACTTCCATCGGAACAGATCCTGATCTCTTATCTGATGTTGCTTTTGCAATAGGTTTGCGATTTCCATCATTATATTTTATTCTAAATAATTTTGCATCCTTGGCATATGACTCATACGAGTCATGCCCGTATTGCAATATATAGAGATCTCCATTCGGTGCAAAATCCATATCATTAATCCCCGTAAACGTGCCTTCTGGCATGAATTCTTCAATCGCTTTAAAGTTTCCTTTTTCATCCACTTCAATTACCATAACCCAACCTCTAACATAATCAGTAACAAACCATTTACCATCATAATAAGCAGGAAATGGTCTAATGGCACTTGCAAAATCTGCTTTTCGATAAAAAGGCCCTCCAACAGCACTTAGGCTACCACTACCTGGTATTGGAAAAATCTCGGACGGATTACGGTCATACCAGACTAACGCTGGGACTGGAGGAGAGGGCAATTCCGTCAAACCAGTATTGTAAGGGGAGTTGTTGGTGATATGTGTAGTATCATATTCAGTTTCTATTTTAGCGTTTTTTTCATTATTACCTATGAAGAATGGCCAACCAAAATTTCCTGCCTCTTGTGCACTATTAAATTCATCAGTGCTTTCACCCACTTCACCCCAATATAACCAACCAGTTTTGCTGTCTGTGCTTAACCTCCATGGGTTTCTGACTCCCATTATATAAATTTCAGGTCTTGAATTAAGGTTTTTCTCGGAAAATAAATTTCCATCTGGAATGGTATAAGTCCCATCTAATTCAGGTTTTATTCGAAGTATAGATCCCCTGAGATCATTTGAATTACCGGAAGTTCTACGAGAATCTCCGAATTCGGTTTTTAGATTAAATCCAGAATTATCACCAATAGCTAAAAGCAAATTTCCATCCTGATCAAAGACCATTCCCCCTCCCCAGTGACAGCATCTTTCTCGTTGTGTACTCCACTCCAATAATATATTTTTCGAATCTAAATCGAGGGAATCACCTTCCCATTTATATCGAACCAATAAACTCTTAGGATCTTCACTCTCTGGAGAATAGTATAAATATATAAATTTGTTGACGTCGAAATTAGGATCCAATAAAACTCCATGCATACCATCATCTGCATCATACTTATTTCCAGAAGTGGTATATGGTTGGCTGAATCTTTTATTCACAGGTATTTCTGCTATTGTATTTACTTGATTTGAATTAGGATCGAAAACCTTGACAGCCCCATCTTTCTCAACAATAAGTACCCTTCCATCATTTAAAATATCCATTGACATAGGTTGATTTAGATCCTCAGCCAACAATTCTATTTCGAACCTATTGGATTCTGGTTTAACTTGATCTCTATAAGGATCGGATGAAGTACATTGGAAGAAAATCCACATGAGTACATACAATAGAACATTTAAATTTTTCATTTTTTTCCTTTAATTTAAACTACTTTGTATAGGGAAGTGATAAATGATATACAAAAAATATATATTTATAATAATTTATTGTCATAAAATTCGTGGTAATTAATTACTGGCTTTTGACCATTGTTTTCAGTGTTACACTCCATAACTCTAGTGCACCAATTAATCCTTTTTAGTGTTACTCAGAAGTCCCCCTCAATTAGGACCTTGGGGTATCGGTGGGTCCAGCAAAATGGGCTCTGCAAAATCCTCATCCATGGTATAAGGTAACATGTACACCTTCGATCCGTCTGAATTTGTGAAGTAAATGTTGGAAATAGAAAACTCACTAGAATTTCCATCCGCCCATATGCCAAAAAATGGTTCTTCCGGATTATGAGGGCGCCTAAGATAGCTATGATTTCTTGGACTCTCTTTAGTGACCGCCCTTTGTAAATTCCATGATTTACCACTATCAGTGGACAGCCACAGTCCAATCTCACCTCCAGTGTAATAAGGCTGGGGCCCCGGAAGTGCCGGTCCAAGTAGGGTCCAGCGGTCCCCGTCAATATAAAGACTACCCATATCATAGTTATGATCTGACCTCGTGATCTCATGGGTCACCCATTCCTCCCCTGTCCAGTGAATGATTTCCCACTTTCGCGGATCATTCTTCGGACCCGGTTCGAACCCATCACTTGTAACGACAAGTATGACAGGATTTCCAACATCATCAAACAGCAGTTTTGTAATGTATGCTAACCTACCTTCTGCCTCGTAGTCCATGATAAGGGCAGGATTGTCACGATTATCCAGCGGCAGCGACAGGACCTGCCCGTCTATAGTAGTCCAAGTGTTCCCAAAATCATTGGTTTCTACATAATACACATTTGTCCGCCGGTCAGGGCTTCCTCCGGGGTGATAGTTGAATGCTGATCCAACACGTTGTTTACTCTGATCAAGCCGGCTTACTCGATAATGTCCACCAAAGGCTGCCAGCTTACGTAAATCCTCCGAAGGATTTTCCGTCCAGTCGTCTCCCTTTTCGCTCGTCTCCCAGTATAATTCCCTGCCTCCGGTGTACATGGTCAACAGGTGCATAAATCCCTTTCCCGGCACATTCCATATTTGAGAATAGGTCTGTTCACGTGAGATAATCTCCTCGAATTCATCTACAGAATAGGGTTCGGTAGCCTTAAATATCTGTCCCGGCCGTCTACGGCCCCTGCCGGCTATAAAAACCCATATGTAACCATCATCATCTATGGTGATGCTCGGATTATCATGGGGATCATCTACCCCAAGCTGGTCTCTGACTATGGTTGGCCTCGGAACGCGATGGTTGGCATGATCGTAATAGGAAGCCATGGCCAACAAATGCTTTTCGTCCGACTCGGTGGTGCCTCCGTAAACGAAAAAGGTCTTATCTACTTCAGGTGAATAAATGGCCATTGGAGTAAGTGTATGACTGAAACAAAATGCCAGCCCACCAGAGTACTTATCTCCCTCATATTCATCACTTTCCTGCCCCAAGGTAAACCATATGCCCCGGTAGCCAGCATGTTTTGTATTGTTCAGGGATTGACAGATTCCAGGACCCACAATAAAAAAAATCATCACAAATAAAAGGGAAAGCCGATGACAATTCTCTCCTGGGAGCAGAGATAGAAATATGGTTCTTTTCATGATTTAAATATTTATATTTTCAATATCTATTTATAAGTAGATAGATTACCTGCATTCGATGTAAGCGTCCCCATTCACCAGAACCTGGCAAAATCCTACAAATATTAAAAGCCAAAGTTGTAGAACCACCAGGTACTTGGACTAATCTGGGAATTTCTTTTTCAAAATTTAGATTTACCTTTTATGATAATTAGCATGCAAGACTATTCATTGTCCATTTTTTCAATATCCTGGATTCTGATCAGTAATGGCATCAATTGCATTATTAAAATCTGTTTCAAAAATTGGAATTGGCCATAGATAGTGCTTAGGATCAACTTTCATTCCATGGACTTCCTGTATGACCCGTTCAGCTATTCCTAAACGTTTTAAATCCATCCATCGCTTACCTTCAAACATCGTTTCATACCCCCTTTCTTTAATAACTAGTTCGAGAAATGAATTTAAATTGTAATCAGAAAGTTTAAAATCGATGGGAGAAGGGCTTCTATGTGGAAATCCATATGCTCTTCTGTGAACTTGATTTAAACTCTCCAAGGCTGTAGTACTAGGTCCCCCGTTTGAACGAGCTGATGCCTCAGAATGAATCAGTAGAAGGTCTGCATATCTGTATAATGGATAATCATTTCCTGCAGAATTCGCACCCGGGGCTGCTGGGTCAACAAATTTCTTGAATAGCATAGTATTAGGTCCAAGACCAATATTCCAAGAATAAATATTGTAATTTTTTCGTAAATCATTATTGTCCCAGTTTACAATGAAAGGATTTGTTACATTGTCGGTATAATGGGCAAAATATCCACCAGCACCATGTAGTCCTGATCCAGGATGATGGGGGAACATGACCAAATTAAAACCTTGGTTGTCTTCACGGGAATATTTAAGATAAAATATCTCTTCTGATGTAGTAACTACATCCGCTCCATAAATTCGTTGAAAATTATCAGAATCCTCTGTATCTAATAAAGCGTATTTATTGGATTCTATAACTTCCAATGCTTTATCTTCTGCCTGTGAAAATAGCCCTTGGTGAAGAAATACATCGGCAAGGACAGTTTTTGCGGCAAAAGACGTAGGTCTTCCTGCTTGGGCGGGATTTTCAGGCAAATTTTGATCTGCATATTGCAAATCTTCTACTATCAATTCGTATACATCATCCACTGAACTTCTAGGTATATCTGACACAGTCATATTAGCCTCAGTTCTTAAAGGAATTCCAGCCCAATTCCTTACCATAATGAAGTATATCATTCCTCTCATAAATCTTGCTTCAGCGATGAATCGTGCTTTTTCAGATTCACTGACCATTTCCGCGTTGGGTGTGTTTATAATAACGAGATTTGCATTTCGAACGGATTCATAAAACAAATTCCACATTTGCCCGACTCGGGATATATTTGTATTATCTAGACCTTGGTAATTGCTTACCGGCACATAACTTCCCCTTCCATAGCCATAATCTGGCATTGCTTCTTGTTGAGCAGGATACAAACCACCCATACAACTACCACTTCTTAACGGAGCATAAATTGCAAATAGCCCGGCTTCAATTTCTGCTGCTGTGTTATAAAAGGTTTCCTCTGCCAATGATTTTGGAGATTCATCCAATAAACTATTGCAACCAAAAAACAATAGCATAGCAAATGAATATGTTACTTTTATATAATTTTTCATGTTTTTTACATTAAATGTTTAAATTAGAATCCCAAGCGTAACCCAACTGTGAACGTCTTTGCGGTAGGATAACTATAGTGATCTATCCCTTGTCTTATGGAGTTGCCACTCCCATAGGTATTTATTTCGGGATCGAACCATGAATATTTTGTAAATGTTATCCAATTTTGCGCACTCAGATATACTTGGACATATCTTAACCGCTCAATCTGGAAATTATAGGTCAATTGAATATTTCTTAACCGAAGAAATGAGCCGTCCTCTACAAACCTGTCAGATATTTGGGGCTGGGTAGTTCTGCTAATAACAGGATATTTTGCATTTACATTTTCTGGCGTCCAGTTATCATACAATACTTCACGTGGCAGGTTCAAGCCAAACCCATAATCCAGGGTTTGGTTAATCGCACTAACATTGAAAATATCATTCCCATATGAACCTTGTATAAAAATGTTAAGATCAAAGTTTTTATAAGACATGGTGGAGTTCAATCCATAAATAAAATCTGGGTTTGGATCGCCAATAACAGTCTTATCACCAGCATCACGCATCCCGTTTTCATTAAAATCGACAAATTTAATTTTTCCATTTTCATCATATCCACTTTCCTTAAAACCATAAAAAACACCCATTGGAAGCCCCTCCCGTAATATATTAACAACATCATTTACTACAGCAATATTTATTGGTTGACTAAGAATATCCTGTCCGTCATACAATTCTATTACCTTGTTTCTGTTGAATGATATGTTTCCGTTAAGTTTCCATTTGAAATTGTTTTCTAAAATTTGAGCGTCAACATTTAACTCAAGACCCCTGTTCTCAACTTCACCTATATTCTGAAGTGTTGTTAAATATCCCAATGAAGCGGGAAGGGAAACTGTATTTAACAAATCGCGGGTATTTTTCTTGTAATAGTCCATTGTGAAAAAGATACGATTATCAAACAAACCCAAATCTAATCCAATGTTCGTCTGAAAAGTTGTTTCCCATTTTAGGTTGTTGGGTAACCGTGTTCCCGGAGCATATGATGTAAACAGGGCAGAGTTAAAAACTGTCTTTCTTGCAAATAATTGGTTTAAAGTCTGGTAGGGTGAAATGGCCTGATTTCCTGTTACTCCGAAACTACTCCGTATTTTAAGGTCAGAAATAAAATCTATTCTCTTGATGAAATCTTCTTCTGATAATCTGTAAGCAAGGGCCGCCGAGGGAAAAAAACTCCACTTTTCCCCAGGAGAGAAGCGAGAAGACCCATCCGATCTAAAACTTATTGTAGCTAGCAATTTATCTTTAAATCCATAATTAACACGGCCGAGATAGGATAAAAGAACTGCTTTCGAATAAGACGTGTTTGGAACATTGAAGATTTCTGCTGCTGATAGTTCATAGGTTTCGCTGACATCGCTTATAAAACCGGAACCGGAGGCGCTCAATGATGTATTAAGAAAGTCTTGATAGGTAAATCCTCCAGTAATTGTTAGATGATGAGAATTACCGAATGACTTCGTATAATTAATAATGTTCTCATTCAATATACTTGTATACTGAGTGGAGGCAATATTTGCATTCCCGAAAGAGTTCACAAATTGGGTCTGACGATAAAAATCCGTTCTGTTGTCAGCATTTTCAATTCCTCCGGAAATTCTTATGGACAGTCCTTTTATTGGTCTAATGGTAACTGCTGCATTGGTTAACACATTGTTTGACTTTAAATGATCGGTTTGAAAGTCTGTATAGTTAAAAGGATTTACTATCACATTGGAGCTGAAAGAATAGGCTGTATTCAACATTGTAAATCCACCATCATCTTCATAGGGTGTCAAAGTAGGTGGAGCTGAAAGGATTCCAGAGATTAGAGAGCCACCTCTATTGCCTCCCCCCGAACTTTGCCTGTCAGAGTCTATCCGGCTAAGAGTCGTGTTAAAATCTACTGAAAAAACATCATTAAGCTTATGAGAGACATTTGCTCTTAAAGACGTTCTGTTGAAATTACTATTACGTACTATCCCGTCTTGGTTGAAGAAACTCCCGCTTATAAGAAACTGCGTTTTTTCAGTACCACCTGAAATAGACAATGATTGGCTGTTGATCGGGGCATCTTGGAATATTCCGTCCTGCCAATCATAGCCTCTTTCAAAATTATTCACTTCCTCATTGGAAAAATAGGGTGTTAAATTATCATTGGTAGCCTGAATATTATAAAAGGTAGCAAACTCTCTAGCATCCATTAAATCAATTTTATTTCTTATTTTTTGAATACTGACACTGCCCTCGTAATCAACTTTGGTTACACCACCTTTACCTCTTTTTGTAGTTATCAAGACTACACCATTTGCACCCCTTGAACCATAAATTGCAGTAGCAGAAGCATCTTTAAGAATTTCGACAGACTCAATGTCAGGATTATTCAATAGATTTGGATTGCCGGAATAGGGAAATCCGTCAATAACATATAGTGGCTCATTATTTCCCTGAATTGAATTTGTCCCTCTAATTCTCACACTAATAGGCGCACCTGGTGCTCCAGTATTTTGAGTTACCTGAACACCTGCCGCTCTGCCAGATAATGCCTGCACAGGATTGGAAGCAGGAAATGCTGCCAAGTCTGAACCTTTAACGGAGGATACGGAACCAGTTAGATCTGATTTCTGAACTTCTCCATATCCTATAACAACCACCTCCTCCAAAGAAGATTCATCCAGTTCCATAGCAAAATTAACCTGAGTTTGATTGGTAACGGTAATTCTTTTGGTCTTATATCCAATAAATGAAACCACCAAAACAGCACCTTCATCTACATCAATTGAATAATTGCCATCAATATCTGTAACTGTACCTACAGTGGAACCTTCTACTGTGACAGTTGCCCCCGGCAAGGGTTCTCCATTTTCATCCAATATGGTACCAGTTATTGAAATTATATCCACATCATCAATCACCTCAACTCCACCATTATTCCTTTTCAACACATCAATCCCGTGATTTACCTGCCGAAAGGAAAGCTCACTCTGCTGTGCGGCCTCCCTTAAGAAATCAATGACCGGGCCTTCTTTCTTTGCGAATGTTACCGATAGCTGCCGGTCTACATCCCTGTGTTCATAGGAAAACTTAAAGGGTGTCTGCCGCTGCACCTCCTTGAAAAACTGGTTTAGACTCAACTGATCTGATGAAAGGGTAACCCTAACCTCCTCTATATTTTTATATTGCCCGTTCGCATTCAGGGCCAAAACCAAGTTTAGCAGCAGGGTCTGCAAGACTAAACCGTATAGAAAGCATTTGGACAACATAATGATTGTCTTTAGTAATTTATTTTTCATATTTACATAAGTTTATTGAATAATCGATTTCGGTAAACCAAACCTGCCATGGTGCCATTCCCCAATGATTGCCATGCGCAGGTTTCTTTTTTATTTAGAAGGTAGATAGCTACTCTTCGGCTTTCTCTATGATGTGTCTGTATTGTTCATAGTCTCAGAAAGTTAGTGTTACTACCTTATCATTTATCTGATAGTCAAAATCCTTGATATATGACATACTCTCAAGTACTTCCTCCAGTATCTGCTGCGGGTATTCCCCGGAAAACTGCCAGTTTATACCCTTCTCATTTTTAAGTTTGATTTCTACGCCATACCACTCTTCAAGGCCTTCCTTCACCTCCCGGAGTGAAGCCTTTTGAAACCGAAGCACTCCATCTTTCCAACCAAGTACTTGCGACGTACTAAAGCCAGTAATATCAAAGGTGGCGTTGACATTGTCAAAATTTAGCATTTCACCTGGCACCAAAGAAACTTGGCTTTGTGATGACGATACCTCCACCTTTCCGCTCAAAAGGGCGATCTTGGTTTTCCCTGACTCCTTGGTATTGACGTTGAAGCTGGTACCGAGAACAGTGGTCTGCAAATCATGGGTCTGAACCATAAAAGGTCTCAAACTGTCCCGCACCACCTCAAAATAAGCCTCTCCCCTAAGACTGATCTCCCGATTTTCGTTTCCGAATTTCTCAGGAAAGGTTACTTCGCTGGAGGAGTTTAGCCATACCTTTGTGCCATCGGATAGGGTAAGCTGCATTTTTTCCCCCTTTCCGGTGATTTTTTGTATATATGTTTCTTCAATCTGGGCTAGATGCGGCTCTAGGTTTACCTGAGAAATTGGCGCTAAAACCCACCCAAGTACAAAACTGGCTACTAAAATGGCAGCTACCCGACTCATTTGTCCTAATCCATCCCAAAAAATCCAAGTCCATTTCGGTCGGTGTTTCTCACCAATGTTTGATGATGAAGGTGCAGCTCTTTCCCTTAGCCTAAGGACATGCTGCAGCACTTCGTCCTTCATTCCCGTAGGCGGTTCCGAGTGGTCAAACTCAGTTCTAAGTAATATTTCCTTAGCCAAGCGCATGGAGGAAAGTTGCTCCGGATTGGCTTTACGCCATTGGTTCCAATAGGCATCGAGTTCCTTGTCCGGCCGTTTAACCCATCGGATAAATTCAGGATGGGTCAAAAAGTCTTCTATGTTTTTCATTTCTCTCACAGGCAAGCTGATAATGTTGGTGTAGTATTAATTTCCAGTTTTTTGAAAGTGTAAAACCTGATCAGACTAAATCATTTTCCGTAAATACCTGATGGCTTTATACATCAGGTTTCTGGTAGTTTGCTGATTTTCCAACCCCATAATCTCCTGAATTTGTGCGTAAGAAAGACCCTCGTAGAAGCTGTAGTAGATTATTTCTCTTTTACGTGGGCTCAATTGTGCAATGGCTGCGTTCAGCTTGACTATCTTTTCCCCGGTAAGCTGTTGATCTATCAATTGGGTCTCATGGGAAAGGGCAAAATGGATCCCTTCTGGAATCGCTTCCAATCCTTCCTTTCTCCCTTGCCAAGTTGAAAAATCCTTAATCAAACGTCTTTTGAGGCACTTAAAGAGATAAAACTTAATATCATCTGTATCCCCAAGATACTGTCTACGTTCCCGCAGGTTAATAAACATATCCTGAAGGGCATCTTTGACAACGGAAGAATCAGCCATAATCCTAAAGCCATACGCATACAATACATGAAAATAGCACTCATAGATATAAATGAACGCAGACTCATTTCCTTCCCTAAACGCTTTCCAAGCCGATGCATCCGAGGAGAATGCACCGGGTTCTTCAATAGATAAAGCCTTCTCGGATTCAAGATACGACGGTAAAAATTTTTTCACAGGCATTTTGGGTTCTGGCTTTTCAGCCCTTACTTAATTTATTCAGCAATGGCTTAATGTTAATTTCTTATTCTGTATTTGATTACAAAAAGCAAATAAGAATCGGTCTTCACTTGACAAAGCGGATATAACTGGAAATGTAACCTATAATATTAAAAAATCTTAATCATATTAATCTAACCTTTTCATATACAGTTGATTAAATTCAGATTTATCAAAACCATATTGAAAAATGATATTAGTATTAACTATGAATTTCTCTCTATCCATTTGATTTTTTCGTTATCCTATTCTAAAAATCTGACTACTGCTATACAAGGGCGATTGGAAGGAGAAGTAATTTGGATTCCCTGTTGGTACCCAAAGAATTCACTTAGACCCTTTTCCCAGGTTAATTCCAAGGTTTCTTCCTCCGACCACGTAGCCGAATCAAAATCCAGATACTTAATACTTACTTTTTTGGCTAAAAGCCAAGGATCGAGTTCCAGTGAATATCTTCCAGCAGGAAGATAAACAGCAAACTCCTTTCCAATATTGGCTAAAGCATAACCTTCGGATTCGGCATAAAAATCTATTTCCGTGTACGGACCGGAAGAAAAGATATCAAATTCCTCCAAAAACATCGACAACGCATTTATATTTATCCGGGCTCTTTCGGATAAACCCATTCCACCATCAGGTCTATGAAAGCGTACAGAGGCAGCCCCACCAAAAACATTCTTCCAAAATCTGTCTTCTGCCTCTGTACCAGTTCCAAAAGAATAGTTTGTATTTTCCCTAGAGCCATAAATCTTCTCGTTGTTCATAGGCATTGCTCCCTCCTCCTGAAGTTCTAGAATCCGTCTCCATTTAACAACATTTTCCCAGTGTGCCTTTCCCCTAGCTCCTCTTGATTCTTGATTGTTTTGGGAAATTTCCACAAATGAATAGAGGTTTCTTCTATTCATAACGTGTCTTACTCCGGTAGAAGCAACTATATTCATACTGGTTATATAGATTGTTTTCCCATTTTTTTGAGCTAAATCCTGTACAAATGCAGCCCAATAATCCTCCCACTCAAGACTAAGAAAGCTTTCGTTAGTAATATTATAGAGTACATTATCAAATTGAAGGGTTACTGAAAGAAGCTTTTGAACAAATTCCTTTTGAATCTTGAGGACTTCTTGATTGTCAGTTGACAATGAACCACCATAAAAATCCTCCATTCCGCCAACCAATCCTTCTTCCCAGTTTACATTATTTTTCGGATTGAATGGATGCTTATCGAATGATGTGCCGGAGAGGTCATAACAATCCCAGAGAGTTAACTGGGCAATAATACCTCTTTTGGTTGTCTCTTCAAGAAAATAAACTAACCTGTCCCAATATTCCTGATTCCATTCCCCAAGGTTGTATTTTCCATTATCCAATTTATAGTATGCAAATACATCTCCCTCATCCCTGTCCGACATTGTATTACGCACATAGTTACCTCCAACAGAGGTAAGCAAATCCAAATGTTCGGTAAGCCTAGTTCCTGTCCATTGCCATAGATTATCATTATCACTCCCTCCTCTCAGGTAAATTGGTTTTTGTTTATATTGCCAATAAAACGGGTTCTTTTCGTACGGCATTATTTCATCGCCCGGGCTGCTGGTTTCACTAGTAAATTTCTCTCTTATTTCGCCAATTACTTCCGCTTGAAAACTTTGGATTAGGATGATTATGACAATTACTGCTTTTTTCATATCGTTTAAATAAACTTGAAATTAGCCGGATCCCTTCAAATTTCAAAATCTGTATCACTTCGCCCTTTTTTGCTTCTTTAAATTGATTTCTCAAGCTCTCTCTGATTGGATGTTTCTCTTCGCTAGGTACTGTCCTAATCCAAGAGGACCAAAACACAACCGAGATGTCTTCCCATCCATGGGTTCCGCTGCCGCTACACCCATGGTTATTGTTGTTAAACCCCGTTCGGATCAAAACCCAACTCCAACCTTCGACTAAAAACCAGACACTATCCATTCCTACGTTCATCATTCATAACCCATAAAATCCGCTCAAATCCGTAAAATCCGGCTAATCAGCGTTCCATTCCACCTCAAGAAGGCAAAGATCAACAGAACCGGGTTTTGGCGGGAAAGGAATGGCACCACAACCATCCCCGCTGCCAAAACGAAATCGATCGATTAAATCCAATCCAGGGGCTCCGCTTCGCTACACCCCTGGCTGTTGATGTCACCCCGTTGGGGCTATCCTAAAAAAATCAGCGAAAATCACGAAAAACCGGGACAAGTTCTGCGCAATCAGCGGGCTATTTCCTCAAGAAGGCAAAGATCAACAAAGCCGGGTTTTGGCGGAAAAGGCAGGCTCTTCAACCGTCCCCGCTGCCAAAACAAAACCGATCGATTATATCCCTTCCAGGGGCTCCGCTTCGCTATACCCCTGGCTACTAAGATTACATCCTTACAGGGCTAAAAAAAAATAAGGCCATCATAATTCAAAAAAATCTGCGTAAATCTGCGAGATCTGCGGGCTATTATTTTATCACACCAACACCATTTCGTGCTTTTATTCTGACTTCTTCAAATTTAACTCTTAATTGAAGTAAATCTCCATTTTTAGAAGTTTCTCCTACCAAATTCACATGCTCTTCCGGATCATTGTGGTGATCGTAAAGCTCTTCATTATCACCCTCCGTATCATCTCCCCATCGGGTGTATCTCCACCGATCTGTTCTGATGGTAGCACCCCCATTGTTGATTGTGTAGGCGTAGTCCTTTATTTTATCATTCCTAGTCCCATTTAAAATACCAGTCAAGCTTTCTCCTTGAAGAATGGAAGGTATTTCATCCCCAAACCCTCCCAAATCCGCCAATGTGGGATAGAGGTCCATCAGTTCGGTGATCGCATTATTAGTTGTTCCATGTTTTTCCATATACGCAGTTCCCGGTACTGAAATAATCATCGGTGCTGCCACGCTTCCCTCCCATAGACTTACTTTAGACCAACTATCATGTTCACCCAAGTTATAGCCATGGTCCGAAAGAAAAACAACAATCGTCTCCTCTCTTAGCTCTAACCGCTCAAGGGCATCCAGTAGCCTCCCGACCTGCTCGTCCATAAAACGGACACTGGCCATATAGGCAGCAATAGTCTTTTTTTGTTGGAGCTCATCCATGCCCCATACTTTATCGTTTTGCCTTCTTAATGCCTGTTCGGGAACATTGTCACCGATAATGAATTGTGGCAGTTCCACCTCATAGACCGGATATGGTACAAAGCTGCTCTCAGGGGCAATAAGAGGCACATGAGGCCTGACAAATCCAACCGCAAGAAAAAACGGAGCCTCTTGTTTAATCCGCTGATTGTTGGTGCCTCCTTCCGGTATTTTACCCGCACGGTTTTCCAGAATGGCTATTGCCTGGCTGGCGGCCATGTAATCTGTTTGGGTGCCTTGGAGGCTATCCGCTATCACCATTTGGGCGAAATTGGAGCCATAGTGTAGGTTCTTGGGGGACAATAACTCCAAATCACCTGGACTCATCGTTTCAGGACCCATCACATTATACGCATAATCCCAGGAATCCGGGTCATCCCCTCCCGGTTCACCACGTTCTATACCGCCCGGAACACCCATATGGAAAATCTTTGAAACCCGGGCGGTAAAATAACCCCGCTCCCTGAAAAATCCCGCCATGGAAGGATGGTTGGCCAAAGCGGGTGTTTCCTTTCTATAACTACCCGGCTGGTCATTGTTTCCCAATACCCCATTGGACTCCGGATACAAACCGCTCATAAATGAAGCCCTAGATGGGCCACAGAGCGGAAATTGGCTGTAGGCCCTAGAAAACCGCATCCCTTCCATGGCAAGCCGGTCAAGATGCGGGGTATGGTTATCTATTTCCATATAGGGGCCGATTTTGGTATTCAGGTCATCGGAGATGATTACCAAAATATTCGGTTGTTGCGCCTGTAGCATGGTCGGTAAACAACATAAAACGACAACAATCAGCTGTCGAAAAACGAGACCCAAGATACCTGCCCCCATAACTCTATCGTTCGTCATCAATTATTTCGATTTATATATCGGTCTATAAACTGCTGATTCAGTTCATCGGAATCGCCATATTGTGTCCGTAAGGCTTCCAACCTGCTGTGCAGATCTTTTTGCACTTGTTCATAGCTTGGATCACCATAAACATTCTTCATCTCCTTGGGATCTTGCTGCAGGTCATACATTTCCCATTCATCGATGTCATAGTAGAAATGCATCAATTTGTAACGTTCCGTTGCCACTCCGTAATGGCGCTTCACCATATGCACGGAAGGATATTCGTAATAAGTATAATAAACGGCATCACGCCATTCTCCCCGCTCACCGCTTACCAGTTTCCTGAAAGACTCGCCCTGCATGTCATCTGGAATAGTTACCCCAGTGTAATCCAAAAAGGTAGGCGCAAAATCTAGGTTCTGTACCAATGCGTCAATGACTGTCCCCGGCTCAATCTCCGGCGGGTAACGAACCATCAGCGGCATGCGGAAGGATTCTTCATACATAAAACGCTTGTCAAACCAGCCATGCTCTCCCAGGTAAAACCCCTGATCGGAAGTATATACCACGATGGTGTTCTCCGCAAGACCTGCTTCATCGAGGTAATCCAACACTCGGCCTACTCCTTCATCCACGGCTGCGATGGTGCCGAGGTAATCCTGCATATAGCGTTGATACCTCCATTTCATAAGCTCTTCCTCCGTCATAGTGGGATACCTTTTAATGAAATCTTCGTTGATGGGTCCATAAACTTCATCCCATTCGGCCCTTTGAGCCTCATTCATTCTGCCGATGGTCCTTTCAAAAGCACCTATATCCCAGCTATTATTGCCGGGCCCAACCACCGTCGGGCTTATCCCTAGCTTTGCAATGGTCTCTGGATAAAGCTTTGAATCCCCCGCCCAGTTCATGTGCTTGAGGATATTCATTTCAGCTTCTTTGGCCGCTGTTCCCCTGCCTTCATAGTCATCAAATAAGGTAGTCGGTTCCTCAAATTTTCTTTGGGTAAATTCCCGGTAGTGCCTTGGTGCGGGTTCCCATTCCCTGTGGGGTGCTTTATGGTGGTAAAGCACGCAGAAGGGCTTGTCAGGATCTCTGGTATTCTGCAGCCAATCCAGCGTAGTATCGGTGATGATATCTGTCACATAGCCTTCCTTTCTCACCGTCTCCCCCTCTATCAGAAAATCAGGATTATAGTAATGACCTTGCCCGGGTAACACCATGGAAAAGTCAAATCCCTGCGGAATCCCATCCATATGAATTTTACCAATCATGGCGGTCTGGTAACCATTAGCTTGGAGCAACTTGGGGAAGTTATCCTGCTCCCAGTCAAAAGCAGCCATATTGTCTATCTTTCCGTTGATAAAACTATGTTTCCCCGTAAGCAGCACCGCCCGGCTAGGGGCGCAGATGGAGTTGGTAACCGTAGCCCGGGTAAATATTGCGCCTTCCTTAGCAATTCGGTCAATATTCGGCGTCTGCATCAACTTATCGCTGTAGGCGCTGATGGCCTGATACGCATGGTCATCACTCATGATGAATACGATGTTTGGTGGAGATTTTTTTTCTTTTTCTACGTTGTTGCAAGCTGTGGTAAGTATCCAACAAAACAGAATTATAACATAGTAATTGTATGGGGTAAAGAATTTCATGATGGGGTTATTAAAGGTTGATTTGCGTAAGAAATCTTAATGAAAGTTAGTATTTCTTTATATGGCTAAAATTTTATGGCTCAAAATGGTATGGAAAAATAGTCAAATTTTGTTTAAACAAAAAAAGCTGCCCCATTTGGAGCAGCTTTTTTCTGAACGATACGTAATACTATCTGACTATTAGTTTTTCCAATTGTCTCCGACTATGTTTATCTGTAATCGCTATCAGGTAAATTCCGCGGGACAACCGGGATACACCGAACTGTACAAATCCATCCGCCGACAATTCCGAGGCGGTTAATCAACCTACAATTGATCTAAGCTCCACATGATGCAACCCTACTGCGCGAAGGTTCCTGAACCTCCTGTACCCTGTACATAGTCGGAAAAATTAATATTGACAGGGCTAATGGTCTGGGCATTATCATCTGAGTTGCAGGTAAGCGAATTTTTATTCTTTATGATACTTTGGCCTTGCCCCTATCATATCGTTCAGGTAAGCACCAAAACTCTCATTGGTATTTTCCTTCTGTTGGATCAGTGTCCTATTAACGATATTTTCATCCTTATGCCATCTGGCACCCTTCTCAATATCAATTTCCATCCATCCTTTACCTGAGTCTTTCAGATAGTCACCAAGACCTTCAACAGCAAAATACACAGCTATCAAGTCCCAACTGGGCCGCTGGTCATCAAGTGTTTTTTTTGACATATTCCAGAGCCAATCCCGGTAGACTGCCCTTACAATATTTCCCGGAGGGGTATGTTTTAATGATTTCCCGGTCATGACATTGGAGCCCCCATCAGAAAAATAGGCTGGTCTTGGGAAATTCTCTACCAAATACCTGCTATAGCTTGCCGATCCATTCTGGAAGAGGTTCCAATCGGATACAAATTTCTGATCCTGATTGTAAGCACCTACTCCCCCCATTGAAACCCATTTTTCTATTTTTTCATCTACAAGCTCATAACCGGACAGTGGTGACATATCATCCGGCCCAGAAACAAGTAAATCATAGAGACCTTTAGTATGTCCAATTGTAACGTAGGTTACACTATGATCCTCACTGCTGGCAAGTAATTTCCTGTTCAAACGGGTTTGTTCCTCAGCATCTGTGTTATAAATTATACTATTTTTGAAGGCAGCCGTATCTCGCGCTAATTTTTCAGCCGTCATTTTATCTACCGGATCACCGACTTCGGCTCCATGATACGCTCCGATGGGTATATCCGGGCGTCCATAATAAATATTGATTGCCTCAACAATTCCCGCACCGAAGGGGACTTTACCTGAACTATATATGCATCCTATTATTTCTGCCATACCAAGATCCTGATAACGGTGTAGCAATGCAAAAGCACCCGCATCATCACAATCCGATCCCATGTCTGTATCCAAAATAATCTTTACAGGCTCAGAGACAGATGAACTAGTTTTTCCATTTTGGATTGGAGAACGTGATAAAAGCAATACCACAATTAATAAAAGAGAAATTTTTTGCATACTGGGTCATCTAATGATTTAGATATATTCCGCAAGGGGGTTTAAGGCAATACTAATATAATCAAAGCGGAACTTACTGCTGAAATTGCATTTTTTTTCAGATAATGGCTCGATTTTCTAAGGCAATGGAATGCAAACATGTTTTCACTTTGAAATCAGCTAAGGCAGCGTTTTGCGGAGCACAGACCTACCTCCTACTACAAAACTGTCTGAGGTACATGAAGCCCCGCCTATTGCACAGCAAACATTCATTCCCGTTTTTTGAAAATAAGAAAACAATGTTGGTATTTAGTTCACTATTCCGGTAGTCTTACGGTAGTCTTACGGTATTATTCCAGTAGTTTTTTATAGTTTCAGCCAAGATTTCCAATTCGTAGATGTCATCAGGTTTCACGATGTAGGAGCTGGATTGCTCTTTATAGGCTTTAAGGATATCTTCCTTTCTGGATGAGGTGGTAAGCATCAGAACAGGGATATGCTTTACAACCTCTAGTGATTTGATTCTTTTTAGGGCTTCATGACCATCCATTACTGGCATGTTGATATCCATTAAAATCAAATCTGGTATCTCTACTTGTCCAAAGGGTTTTTCTTTCTTTAAAAATTTGATGGCCTCTACACCATTCACTACATGATATAGCTCTTTCAAAAACTCTTGATCTTCTAATGCTTCCCTAATTAAAAAAGCATCTTCTTTGTTGTCCTCTACTAAAAGAATGATCAGTTTTTTCATCTGTTTATAATTTGATTTTCATAGGCCATCCCGATAGCTCGGGAGGAATTTCGCATGAATAATTATCATTAATCTGCATGACAATTCAGTCATGCAGGATTTCATAACTTAAAATTTCGGGATCGTAAATATAAAGATAGTTCCTTTTGGTTCACTTGGTTCAAACCATATTTTTCCACCGAAGGCGGAAACTATTTTTTTACAACTCGCCAGTCCTATACCTGTGCCGCTGTACTCGGAGTCAGTATGTAAGCGTTTAAATATTTCAAATACCCTATCCTGATGTTCCGGATTTATGCCGATCCCGTTGTCTGTAATACGGAATATATAGGTTTTTTCATCTTCAGTAACACCAATAGTGATTTCAGGCACATTATCAGCCGGCTGATACTTGATTCCATTGTCAATTAAGTTGGTGAATAGTTGTACAAATGAACTGGTATCCCCTTTTATTGTCGGTAATTTAGACTTTGAGAAATTAATCTGCTTTAGTTTATCGTCATTTTGGTAATTGGTGAAAATCGAATTTAGCAATTCATCCAGATTCACTTGCTCTTGTCCCACATCCCCAGTCTTAGAAAAATCGAGAATATCAGTAATTAAATTCTTCATTCTTCCAGCGTTATTATACGCATTGTCGATATAGCTATTTGCCTTCTCGTCTAGCTGTTTACTGTATTTTTTTTTCAAAATAGAAAGGTAGGTGGTAATACCTCTTAACGGCTCTTTTAAGTCATGCGCAGCGATATAGGCGAATTGTTCCAACTCTTCATTTTTCTGTTCCAGCTGTTTCTGAATGGATTTAATGTGACTGATGTCTGTTGCGGCAAATAGATACCCATGGGTTTTATTGTCTAATATAATTTCAGTTACTGATAGCAATACCAGTAGTAATTTGCCGTTTTTCTTCTTAAAAGTCCACTCTCTAATCCTGTGTTTTGTATCATTTGCCAAGGCATAAAGCAATTCATGCTCTTTACCTTTTTCAGGTAGGCAATTGAGCAATTTTTCTGCTACATCCTTCCATTCATTTTCTAAAAAAAGTAGCTCCTGAATACTTTTACCTATGATTTCTTCATTTTTGTACCCTAGGATTTTCCTGACTCCTGTATTCGAGTTTATGATTTTTCCATCAGTAGTAATCGACACAAATGCTACTTCGGTAGTAGCAGCCATGAGCGCTTGATTCTCTACCAAAAGCTTCTTCAATTCTATTTCGGTATGCTTTTGTTTTGAAATATCAATAATTTGAGATATAAAGTACAAAATGTTATCGTTATGGTCCTTTACCATTGATACAGCAAGTATAATGTATACGATGTGTCCTTCCCTATGGAAATAGCGTTTTTCCATATGGTAGTGGTTTCTTTTACCTTCTGTCAATTCCTGTAACAATGCCAAATCAGCATCAAGATCTTCCGGGTGGGTGATTTGCTGAAACGTGAGCTGTTTTAATTCCTCTTCTGAATATCCTACTGTTTCACAAAGCTTCGCATTGACTTCTAGCCATTTTCCATTTTCGTCCAGTAAAGCCATCCCTACGGCTGCATTTTCAAAATTACCCCTAAAAGCTTCTTCACTTATTCTGAGGGCTTCTTCCTTCTGCTTTCTTTCGTTGATATCCTGATGAGTCCCGTACATCATCAAGGGTCTGCCGTCCTCGGTCCATTCAAATACTTTTCCCCTGTCGTACACCCACACCCAATGTCCGTCCTTATGCTTCATTCGAGCTTCAAACTCATAGTATTCAGACTTTCTTTCAAAGCATTCGTTTAGTATTCTCCCAGACTCTTCCAGATCATCCGGGTCTGCCAACTTCATCCATGTATCGATACTTATAGGAGCTAACTCCTCCAGCGTATAGCCTACTATCTCTGCCCAACGCTCATTGAATACCGTTTCCCCTGTTTGCACATTCCATTCCCAAGTACCTACATTAGTCCCTTCTATTACGGATTTAAATTTCCTCCTAGCATCCACTATTTCCTGAACCGGCCGGCCCTCAGGAATGATGTAAATCACATTTCCGTTATCATCAAAAATAGGCTTTAAGCTAAATAGGATAGTGATTGGTGTTTTATTCGCTACCCAAACACTGACTTCATATACAACTGCTTCTCCCGAAAGGGCTTTCAGAAAATTCTTTTTAAGCTCTTCTTGCGTTTGCGATGATATTTGCCACCAATAGCAATCCCAGAAGTATTTGCCGATTACTTCGTCATGCCTGATGCCTGCCATATTCACAGCGGTATCGTTTGCTTCTAGCAAGATTCCAGCTCTACTGATGAAACCGATAAAAGAAAAAGTGGAATTAAAAATGCCTTTGAACTTTAGTTCCTTTTCTTTGATTTTTGTGATGTCTTGTAAACTCCCAATGACTTTGTTCCCTATTTTTTTTCCTATAATTCTAGCCCATTTGTGGTAGCCTTTGGCGGTGATAAGGATACTTTCTATATCTATTGGCTGGTCATTTTTTATGGTGTTTTGAAGTGCATCGGTAACAACACTTCTGTAATCCGGATGGTAGAACTCGATTGCGTTGGCCTTATTGTGATCAAAATCTAAAGCAACCTCATGAATTTGGTAAACGACCTTACTCCAAACTGTTTCACCAGAGTCGATATCCAATTCCCAAGTACCGATTTGATTTGCCTCTTCCGTTAGCGTAGACAATAAATTCTTTTCATTTAGTTGATTGTTTATTTCTTCAATTTCCCTTTGGGACTTTCTCAATTCCAAAAGACTTATGGTTTGTCTTGCAAGTTTATTCAACAATTTAATTTGCTCATCACTCAATTGCTTAGGAAAATTATCTATGACGCAAAGGGTGCCCAGCGGAAATCCATTTTGGCTTACCAATGGAATGCCTGCATAAAAGATGACATGAGGATCGCCTGTAGTTAAAGGATTATCCGAAAAGCGGGAATCCGTTCTGGAATCTTCTACAATAAAAGGTCGGTCTGGTGTTTTGATAGCCTGGGCACAGAATGAGTATTCTTTAGGAGTCTCTCGTGTATCTAATCCATGATGGGATAGAAACCACTGTTTATCATCCGTGACCAAGCTGATAAGTGAAATTTCAGTGCCGCAGATTTGTGCAGCCATGGAAGTGATAAAGTCATAATCATCTTTTTCAGCTATACCTAATATTTGGTAAGACTCTAAATTTTTAAGTCTGTCTTTTTCACTAAAACGAAAAGTTTGTCCTTTCATGCTTTTCTATAATGTTTACTAATTGGGTCAGGCAGGGGAATTTACTCACTTTTGCCCATTGCTTCTAATGGCGTTCGTGATTTTCAATTCAGCCACACCCTTTCACTGAACTTCAGCTAAGCGTAACAGCAGGGTGTGCGTGAAAGTCTCCCTTCCACTGCCTGCTCCGCGGTATTGCGGAGGCACCTCATGCCTGCCAGTCGGCAGACAGGTTGTAAATCGCTTGGCACCAAAAGTACCTAAGATTGAACCAATTTCCAATGTTCGACCAGATCTGGCTGGTACTGCTGCTTGAGCTATCTCACTGCTGCCCTCCTGTACATTTACTTTTCCCCACTTTACCCAGTTAAGTAGCCTGCTGGACCTATGGCCGCTCTAAATGCCGTAGTGGATTTGCTATTCATCTACAAGTTTATTTTCCAGTATCCTGCTTTTATTGACCCAACCCTTTCCAATATTTTGTCTTCACTTAATTTTTTTATGGTTTTCTCCACCGTGCTTTGACTTTTATGTTTTTTATGTGCGATTTCTTCCATTGTAATTTCCGGTTTCAAAAGCATCCATGCAACGATTTCTTCCGTATTTCTTTTCACTCTCCATATCTCCCGCGAACATTCTCCTAACTTTTCCCCAAACCTCATCCCAATCGGAGGCTGAAACGACTTCTCTACTTTCTTTGGATTTTAGAGAAATAATTGTCTTGAAAACGTCATCCTCCAGGAACTCCGGAATTGTCCCAGTAGTGTAAATTTCACAATATTTAAAGGTATACCGAACGTCTGAACCCAATTCGTCTACCCTTCCGATTTCTTTGAAGAACTTGGCAATTACTGGGTTTTTAGGAAAGGGTGAAAAGCAGGTCGGCTCAATCACGCCAGCGTCATGCGGACGGTTCCAGTTTTCAGCTACTATCCGCTCTTTTTCAATAATGAATTTCGCCGGAAAAGCGTTGGCAAATTCCCTGTGGACGAGTAGATTTCCTACTACCTCACGGAAAATACGATCACGGAGACTGATTCGCTGTTCTCCATCCTGATAAAATTTGTCCAACAAGTGTTTTCGCACAATGTATTACGAAATTTTGGCGAATATTGGAAATCAAAAAGACGCGAGTAAGTTGAAAAACAGGTAAATATTGGAAATCTAGAGTAATTGGGGGATATGGGTCATTTGTAAAGCTTGGCTAGCTGGTTGGCCCATGAGGCTTTGCAATGAACATCCTATTTTCCGCAAAAGCATGGGAGCAGTATGTGTATTGGTCAGAGACGGACCGTGATATTACGGACAAGATAAACCATGTTGAATCTAGCTTCTTGATTACTCAGTTGTTCTGTTTTTTAAGTCCATTTTTTCGTATAAGATTCTAGTTATTTCAATCGGTTTATCTTCTAGAATCCGGTAAAAAATTATATGTCGATTTGATTTCAGTCCGAACAAGTCATTTGCAATTCCGTTATAGTTTCGTCCTAAATCGGGATTATTAGCAATGTCTTGGCAATTGTCAAACAACATATTGTAATATCTATCGGCTTGTTCTTCCGACCATTTATTAGCTGTATAGTCCCAGATTTCATTCAAGTCCTCAACAGCTTTGTTGGTCAGTTTATATTGAGCCATTATACTTGCTTCTTCTTGCTTTTAGTTCTTGAAGGTTTTTTTTGGGGTCGAAATCGCGAGCGACTCCACTCTCAACTCCCTCTTGAATGGCTCGTTTAAGGGCAATGGCTTTACTTTCTTCGTTCTCCAAAAGTCGAAGCCCAGCTCTGATTACTTCACTGACGTTTTTGTATCTGCCAGATTCTACTTGATTGCTTACAAACTGCTCAAAATAATCCCCAAGCGATATGGATGTGTTCTTGCTCATTTTTTCAACTTTTCCCAAAAATACCAAAATTTGGTAAATTGTCCAAGCCAGTTGGAATTGTCAAATTACATCCAACGGAATCTGGCAAGGGAATTTATTCACTTTTGTTTATTGCTTCTAAAGGCGCTCGTGATTTTAATTCACCTGCTCCCCTGCTGCCCGTGATTTGCATTCTCCAGAACAGATAAATGGAATTTGCAATTCCACTAGACGACTAAAAATCGAGAGGTGAGCGGAGCCGAACCCCAAAACAACATCAAGCCTTTCCAGATAAACATCCTATTTTACACAAAAGCATGGGAGCAGTATGTGTTTTGGTTCATTCGCCATAATTTGATCCGCAAGAAAGTTGACGGCACTTTTGCGCTATTTCCCCGACAATCAGTGGAGCCAAGGTATTGATTATAAAAAAAATTGGACGAAAATTTTCTTCAGGTTAAAATTATATTATTAAACTTTACTTAGTACAAAATATATTTTTTTCTATAAATAGGTAATTATTTAGATCTTTAACTGAATTTTAATCTTGTCCTGCTTGTTCATTTCTTTGCAACCAAGTAGTAATAAAATCAGTGAAATTTTAATGGAGTATAGGCTTTTCATTTATAACTAGCGCCAACCTCCGATAATCTGTGCAATAATTACTCATCTTAAACCCATATAGCCGGATATCAAAAAATTAAGATTATAGAATCAAATGATTATCAATTATAATAGAATATGACATTTATAAATAGAGTACTCCGTCCGCCATCTTACGGATGGGAAAAGCATGGTAGACTTGTAATACCATCAAAAAAAGAATTATTTACGGAAGCCTTTTCTCGGGTAAATATATTTAAGTCCAAAAAAAACTGGATAACCTTCGTAAGTTGGGCTACCGTTTTTTGTCTCGTCCCTTTCCTTTCCCTATTCCTGTTTAAGTTCTTCAATCCATGGTTCATTCCTTTGATTGTAGTTTACAGCATGATAATCATGAGTACTCACGGCACCATCTGGTTTCATCGCTTCTGTACGCACAGGGCCTATAAATTCAGCCATCCGATTTGGCGTTTCATTACGCGCAATTTAGTAGTGAGAACTATTCCAGAAGAAACTTATACCATTTCGCACCATGTTCATCATGCCCTTTCTGATGAACCGGGAGATCCATACAATGCCAAGGCCGGACTCTTATATTGCATGCTTTCAGATGCAAACCATCAAGGTATCTCAACGGATCTAGATGAAAAGGAATACAAAAAGGTTTCTAACTACCTCAAGCATACAGGCGTAAAAATCAATACCTATGAACAGTACAAAAAGTGGGGCACTGTGAGCAATCCACTTGATGAGATGATTGTCAGGATCCTAAACTGGTCTTTTTGGTACACGGCTTTCTTTTTGATTGGCGGCCACTCACTTGCCTGTGCGCTGTTTAGCGCTGCCATTTTATGGTTTTTACTGGTTCGCGCCTTCAACTATACCGGACATGGTGGCGGTAAACAAAAACATGTAGAAGGGGTTGATTTCGACCGGAGTAACCTAGCCATTAACCAAAATAGGCCAGGCTGGTTCTCAGGAGAATGGCACAACAACCACCACCTATACCCGAATAGTGCGAGGGCCGGCTTTTTGACCTACCAATTGGATATGGCATGGATCTATATTTACGGATTGTATAAGTTAGGGGCTGTTTCGCAGTACAATGATGCCAAAGAAGAATTTTTGCGAAACTACTTTGAGCCTGACGCCAATGCCGTAACTGAGAAAAAGCAGCAAGCTCGAGTTAAGGAAGAAGACCTGCTGGTTTTTCAAGCAGAAGGTGATGAACGCCAAGGAAAGCAGCGGTAATTTATGATGTTGAAATTAATAAAAAGAATATGAGATAGTAGAGTTAAGACTTTTGCAAATGAATTGGGCGCATATTAAATATCAGTTGAACCAAACTGCATATCCTTTTCGTCGCAAATTCAACGCAAGTTTTTTTTCCATTACCAATGCTTCTGCTCTTGTCATTGGATGCAAATTAATTGGGTTGTATAAGCTCGGTCGTAAGTAGGTTCCATATTTCTCGACAATATTTGCAGATAATTTATGTCCTTTTTTGTTTATATAACCCGTTTTATGTTGCTTGAATCGTTCCAATGGAGTCTTGCTGGTCATGCCCACATAAAGACATTCAAGCACTCCATTAAACTGCGGATTAGCATTTCTGAACTTTGTGTTTTCTGTAAAAACTCGTTTCGATAGCTCAACAACATATACCTGATACCTCATTGTCATCAAATTTTTGTTTCCCTATATCCATTTATCCGACCGATGTAATCCCCAAGAAAATAGTTCAATAGTTACAATCCTATACATTCCGTTTGCTTTGAAATACCTTCCGCCAGGAAGGTATACTCAGTTGCCGACTATGTCTTAAAGATAGGATTTTCTTGCATCTAAAAAAACGTGCTCCTCGGGATTTGAAATCCCGAGGACAGATAAATGGAATTTGTAATTCCAGTAGACGACTAAATTGGGACCAGGATTGCAAATCCTTATTATTTGTAATTCGACATTGCAAATGTCGAACAGCAGGTGATTGCAATCGTGAGGACAGATAAATGGAATTTGCTATTCCACTAGACGACTAAAAAACCAGGGGTGAGCGGAGCCGAACCCCGGATTGCAAGGCTCTTCATTACGTCCCTTTAATATTTTTAATTTCGTCTGCTAAAACAGGAATATTATTCTGAATAATGCCCCAAATCATTTCCGGTTCAACAGTGTCATAAGCATGAGAAATAATATTTCGTAATCCGATAATATTCTTCGCAGAAGTTATTTTGATAGCAGGATCAATCTCAATTATCTTTCTAACTGCCTCTCCGATAATTTCTAAATCTCTCTCAATTGCTCTTTGCAAGATGATGTCTGATTCAAAAGAAATGAAATTATTTTTGGTTTTACTTTTTACTGTTTCGATTTCTTGGATGACACTTTGGATGTCAAGGATATATTTTAAAACTTTAGGCTGCATATAAGACTATCTTAGAGCGGTCAATTTCTTCTATCAAGACTGGATTTTTAAGTGATTTTCTTGAAACAAGATCAATTTTCTTGCCCGTTAGATTCTCTAATTTCTCTAAAAAAGAAAAATAATTGTCAGCGTAATCAAGGACTTCAATTTCTTCTGAAAATTGCACTAATAAGTCAATGTCGCTGGTTTCATTCATTAGGTCTTTTGCAGCCGAGCCGAATAATGCGATAGACTTTACTTTATGCACCTTACATAGGGCAATTATTTCATTAAGTCTTTCTTTTATTATCTGTATCATTTCAATTCAAAGATAGTTAATTTTCATTACTATTTTCGGGACATGGTTAACATAACCATAATCGAGCATACTCAACTTCTATCCAATCTTCTCTCATTATGCTGCTCATTTGTTGGATTTTTTGTTTTTGGCTTTTTCCAATGTCTGTCCAGATCCGAAATATTTTTTGGTACAATCTGCGTTCGCTGGCTCGTATCTCACGGATACGCTCCAAAAGTTCATTAAAATGATTTTTGCCAAAGGGCTTGCCGTTTTTCAGCATTTTATCGTTTAGCACAAAACCTTTAATGATAAATTCTTTGAGCGTCTGAGTGGCCCAAATCCTGAAGTGCGTTGCTTGTTTGCTGTTTACTCGGTAGCCCACGGCTATGATGGCATCGAGATTGTAAAACTCCACTTTTCTTTTTACACTACGGTTTGCCTTCTGTTTGAACTATTTCCAAAATGGAAATAGTTGCTTCTTTTGTCAATTCCCCTGATTCATAGATATTGGCTAACTTCTTATTGATAGCAGGGACTTCAACGCCAAACATTTCCGCAATTCCTTTTCGAGGCAGCCAAAAAGTATCTTTCAAAAAAGTAACTTTGATGCTTACTTTCTCATTTTCATTGCTGTATAGTATGATGTTATTTTCCATTATGCTGCTGTTGCCTCATTTAATTCCTCAATAATTTGCGTCATCTGAGTATCATAGAGTTGGTACATTCTGCCTCGTCCGCCTTTTTCGTCAAATTGTCTGAACTGTGATTTATTTGATTCGTGTGATAACATAATTATGGTTTAAACTTTTTGTTTTCCAACCGATGAAATTTCAGCTTTGCGTCGCCAAAATTAATCAACAGCCCAATTTCCAAATTGTAGGCTTCCAGATAGTTTATTGCTTGTGCAAGATGTACCGGCTCTAATTGAGTTAAAGCTTTAATTTCAACGCTTATTATTTCATCTACTAAAAAATCAACTCGCCTTGTACCTACTTGAATATCTTAGTAAAGAACATTCATTTCTAATTCCCTTTTATGGGGAATGCTTTGTAATTCCAATTCATAGGATAATGCACGCTGATAAATTACTTCCTGAAAGCCATTGCCAAGAAATGAATGGACTTCCATTGCTGTACCGATAATCTTACCTGTTAGTTCCGAATATTTGTATTTTTCATTGATCATATTTTTTCATCAATCATGCTATCAAATTCATCATAAAAATCACAGTTCAAGACTATGCGTAAATTCCGATGATCTTCACCACTGTCAATCCGGCCATCCTGACCACCCTTGTAAGAGTGGTCAGGATGACCGGATTGGTGGTCAAGATCATCGGAACAGGTGGTCAAGATGGATCGGAATATACACTTGTTTGATGAAGCATTGCAGATACATATTTCAAAGCTGAAGGGATGGGGCTACCTTTCACCCGGTCAAATAATGAGCGGTACACTCGACTGGAGCAGAAACGGAAACCCAGCAGGCAGCATTTCAATAAAGGTTTGCACACTTGACAACCAACCATGCTTTGAACTGGATTACAATTACAGGGACGAACCCCGAAAATACAAAGTTTATTTGACCTCAACCCCTTCCAACCTGAACCGGGGGGAAATATGGTATTTCATTTGCCCACAAACAAAGAAGCATTGCCGTAAACTGTATTCAATAGGCGGTTACTTTTTGCACCGTGAAGCGTTCAACGGCTGTATGTATGAAACCCAAACCCAAAGCAAGAAGTACAGGCAACTGGATAAAACATTAGGGATATATTACAGAACTGACAACCTGTACAGCGAACTTTATAAAAAGCACTTCAAAAAAACGTATGCCGGAAAACCTACAAAGAGGTATTTGCGAATAATGGGACAAATACGGAAAGCTGAATTACTCAATATACGGGATATTGAAAAGATGATTTTTTAAAATTAATCATAGCTATATTTATTTACCAGTCCTCATTTTTAATTTTAATCTGTTTAAATGTCAGCATATCAATATAAAATTGGTTCAAAATGTCAATAATGGGAGAAATATTTCTTCTAACTTCATTTTTTTTAGTAAAACTAAAATCTCCATTATAAGATTCAATATTACCCTTTGCAGTCGTTGATATAACCCAAATTAGTCAAAGAAGCCCTATACCTACCTTCTTTAAATTCAATTGATACGTTAAAAATTTGCTCAACATCAAGTAAAACCATGGGAGTTTTGCCCCTAGAATATCCATATTTTTGGTTATCAATAGGCCTTTTTACAAATTCCCCTTTGAAAGAAGTAGAATCCTCCGAAATAATCTGAATTATTCCATTTTCCGAAAAGTATGTTTTTAATGAATTGAAATTAATTTTCTGCTCAACTTCAAAAACGTTAACCCAGGAAACGGTTCTTTCTGATTTGTCAAATTTAAAATTTCCAATTTCTGCCAGTTGAGAATATGAGGGAGAAATAAGCAATAAACAAAAAACAGGTATTAAGATAATTGTTTTGAACATCTCTATTAAATATTTAATTTGAATAAAGTTAAAAATTTCTGATTCATTTCCAAAAAAATGATTTTAAAGAGACCATCAAACGAAGTTAAACTAAAAAACTAACGATTAGCCAAATACCGATATAACACCTTTTCGTGCAGATTTGTACTTATTCATTCCCATGAATTTCACGAATTTTAAAGTTTTGATAACTTCTTTTGTGCAAATCTTGTGCAAATGAAAAAGGCACCTACAAGAATGAACTTGTAAGTGCCTGATAATCAAGAGCCCCCTGCCGGGATCGAACCAGCGACCTACTGATTACAAGTCAGTTGCTCTACCAGCTGAGCTAAGGAGGCTTTTTATCCTGGTATCCCATTTAATGGCGGGATTTTGCAAAAGAAAAGCGATTCTTTTCCTTAAATGCGATGCAAATATAGCCGTCTATACCGAAGCAATCAAGCAAATGGTAAGGAAAATTAAGGGGGATATAATATCCCCCTAACAATGAGCGGCTTAAAATTCCCGGATGATCGAAAGTTTTTTCTTCAGACGGTCTACCTCCTGCTCTGCCTTGTCGATTTTCTCGTCAAACTGATTTTTCAGCTTATCCGCCGTCTTGGATGCGGCAAAGAATTCCAGGTTGTTTCTCCAAAGGGTGATGTTGTTCTCCAAATCCGAAATCTGCTTTCTGATTCCGTGCTCCTTTTTGTTAAGCACCCGGGCACCGTTGGGATCTGTTTGGATTTTGTTGAGGTTAAGGCGAAACAGAAATTCGTCCTTGTCCTGTCCATCCACACCGAGATTAGCCACGTATTCGTCGACGGCAGCAGTAAACTTGGCCGCAATGTCCTTGATGCTCTTCCGCGGAACAAACCCGATCTCGTTGTAGGCTTTGATATAGTCCTCCAGCGTATCTGTGCTAAGGTCTTTGCCTGCCTTGGCTTCCGTTACGATCTTTTTGCAGATCGCTTCCTTCTGCTTTAAATTATCATCAAACTCCAGATTGGCTTCCTTGTTGCTACTCCTTCTGCTTTGGAAAAAGGAATCACAAGCGGCTTTAAAGCGGTGGTACAGGTCATCCCGTATTTTTTCCGGCATGGGGCCAAGATCCTTCCATTCCTTCTGTAGGCCGATCAGGTCGTTGGCGGTATTTTTCCACTCGGTACTGTCTTTCAGTTTTTCGGCTTCCGCAATTAACGCTTCCGCCTTGTCCTTGTTAACCTTTCTTACCTCATCCAGCTCTTTGAAGAAGTGATTCTTGTGGTTAAAGAACTGCTTGAATAGTCCCCAAAAGGCCCTGTTTATCTCCTTCCCATTTTCTCTGGGAACTGGTCCAATAGTTTCCCATTCCTTTTGGATGGCAAGCATTTCCTTAGTCTTGATATTCCAGTCTTTGATGCGTTCGGCACGGAAATCCTTGAAGGGTTCCAGTTTCTCGATCAGGGCCAGCTTAAGATCCAGGTTGCCTTTCAGCGCTACCTTCTGCTCGTCATAGTAATCCTTTCTACGGGAATAAACCTGGTCGGAGGCCGCCTTAAAGCGTTGCCAGACCTTCTCCTGCTCCTCCCGGGGCACAGGGCCCAGGTGTTTGAATTCCTCATGAAGATCATTTAGCGACTTGATCGCATCTTTCAAGTCCTCCAACTCTACCAAGGCCTCCGCCTTTTCGCAGATCTCCAGTTTATGTTCCAGATTCTTCTTCCGATCCAGTTCCTTCAACTCGAAGTAAATACTTCTGTTGTCATAATACCGGTCCATGAGGGCATTAAATGAGGCCCACAGGTTTTTATTCTGATTGCCGGGAACAGGTCCTATGCTCTTCCATTCCTCCTGAATGGCCTTGACCCCGTCAATACTTGAAGTAGTTTCCTCACTATCCACCAGTTCTCTCAGTTTGTCGAGAACTAGGTTTTTGGCAACGGCATTCCGCTCCTTTGATCGTTCTATTTCCCGGAATTGCTTACTGCGTCTTTCCTTAAAGTCATGGATTAAAGTAAAAAATTCCTTATCGAGGTCGTCGCCCCTATAGGCAAAATCATCCGCCGCTCCACCATCAGCCGTAAAAAGTTCCAGCGCTGCCTCCTTTTCCTTCTGATAGAGTTCTTCATAGATCCCTTTCAGATCGGACGCTTTTCGCTCATGCTTTATAAGGTTTTCTTCCTTTAAAACCTCCTTTATCTCTTGAACCAACTGTTTTTTCGAATATTCACTGAAATCCGGTGCTTCATCTTCCCCATCTGAGGAGTCTTCGTCGTGGCCTTCTTCTGCAGAAGCATCGTCTTTGGCATTAGCTGCCACTGACCCGCCTTCTTCTGCTTTAGTCTTGCCTTCCGCTTTCACTTCGGATTTATCATCTACAGCGACTTCCTGCTTTCCTTCAGCAACCACCTCAGCGTTATCCTCGGCTACTATGTCTGTGTTAGGTTTAGAACTAGATTCCTGCCTTTCATCTACTTCCGGATGCTCACTGTCTTCTGCCGCGAATTTTGGTGTTTCTTTCGATTCCGCTTCCTGTTTCACTGCGGCTACGGATTCTTCAGTCGCCGCATCTGAGGGAGATGCTGTCACTGCGTCTTCCTCAGCCACCGTTTCACCGCTTTCCGCCGCCGGATTATCTTCCGAAGCGACTTCCGGTTTCTTTTCTTCAGGGCTTTCATTCACTATCCCTTCTTGATTATCTTCCGCAACAGTCTCAGGCGTTTCGTCTGTTGATTTTTTACTATTACCCGTTTCGGTGGTTTCATTTACCGATTGGGTCACCTTTTTGTCTTCTTCAGACATTTCTTTGTCATTCTCCATAAGTGTCAAGCGTACTTGCTTCCGATTTTGCTCTAAAACAAAAGTAGTGATTTTGATTTAATTAAGTCTTGGGTCTATGGGATAATTTGCCAGAACCTGATAATCCCCCCCCATATTCTTCAAAATATCACGCCATAGTTCGTCCGGATCGGAAAAGAAAATATTCCTTGTAGAGTGATTATTGCAAATAATCCAGGAGTTTTGCTCCAGCTCAGCATCCAACTGTCCCTCGGACCAGCCCGAATACCCGATAAAAAAACGGAAGTTTTCCAAGTCAACCACACCTAGTTTCTGCTTTTCGACCAACTCCGTAAAATCTCCCCCCCACCATAATTGGTTACCCAACTGCACACTTCCTTCCAACATTTTCTCTCCAAAATAAATAAAATGTAGTGTGTTTTGCTCCACCGGTCCGCCTACATACACCTCGGATTCCAGGTTGGACATCCCCTCAAGCAGGTCGCCCAACTTAAACATGGAAAGCTTGTTCAATATCAAACCGAAGGATCCCTTTTCATTGGCATCACACAGCAAGATGACGGATCTAACGAAATTTTCATCCTGTAGAAAGGGTTCGGATATTAATAAACATCCTGACGATGGCGGTATGTTTGAATTAACATTCATTAAATTTCTTTTCATTAGAGGGCATAAGATAAAGCAAAAAAATTTAATTCCAATATCTTTACATTTTTAAATTAGTATAAAGGAAAAATAAATAAAATAATGAAAATAGCAGGCTTAAGAAAGGAGTATTCTTCCAAAATATTAGAAATAAATAAGGTTGATTCAAACCCTATAGAACAATTTAAATCCTGGATGAAGGAGTCGATTGATGCCCGTATCAATGAGCCGAATGCCATGCATTTGTCGACTGTTACCCCGGAAAACCGTCCCTCCTCCCGGATTGTCTTGTTGAAAGGGGTGGATCTGGGGTTTGTTTTTTTCACCAATTACCAAAGCAAAAAAAGTCAGGAATTGCTTGCGAATCCCTTTGCTGCGATCACATTTTTTTGGGCTGAAATGGAAAGGCAGGTAAGAATAGAAGGTTCCGTAGAAAAGATCTCCGAGGCAGAGTCCGATGAATACTTCCTTTCCCGACCCCTAGAAAGCCAAATCGGTGCCTGGACCTCCCCACAAAGCGAGGAAATCCCTGACAGGGACTTTCTGGAAAAGAGAAAAGAAGCCATGGAAGCCCGGTTTGCCTCAGAAGAGCTAAAAAGACCTCCGCATTGGGGTGGATTTCGCCTGATGCCTGAAAAAATCGAATTCTGGCAAGGAGGCCCCGCAAGACTTCATGACAGGATACTATACACCCTTATGCCTGACAGTTCTTGGACGCTCAAACGCCTTGCTCCTTAATGGATAATTGTTAATGGTTAATTCGTAATTGATCATTAACCCAACCGTAATTCGTAATTCGTAATTAAAAGCTTCCCTAAGATGAGGTTAAACAAATTATGCCCCCCCCGTAATTCGTAATTTTTAATTCCTAATTAATTGCTTCCCTTAGATGAGGTTAAACAGATTATCAACCCCCGCCACACGTTCGACGGTAAAACCTTCCCCATATTTGACGGAAATCTTGTGGCCAAACTCCTTGGCTCTTGCCTCAATAAAATCCATAAAGTCAGGGCTTGAAATAAAGCTTTCGGGCTCCTTACTATTGGGATCAAAAAACTGGGACTTGAATGCCATAATACTGGCCTTTTTGGTGTCCCAGAAAGGCGTGATGTCAACGACAAAATCCGGTTCAATGTAATTGTTTTGTATGTAGTGGTAGACCGCTTTAGGCCTCCAAGCTTCTTGAGCTTTGCCATCCCACTCCGTTTCCAGCATTCGGAGGCCGCTGACAAAGCAGGCTTTGGTTGCCAGACTGCCACCCTTTCCATGGTCGGGATGGCGGTCGGCTACGGCATTGGCCAATACGATTTCAGGCCGGTATTTTCGGATAATCCGCGCAATGGCAACTTGATGTTCCCTATCCTCCGTGAAAAACACATCAGCAAAACCGAGGTTTTCCCTGGCACTTAAGCCCAATATCTTCGCAGCAACATCGGATTCTTCCAGCCGAATGGCGGGCGTTCCCCGAGTTCCCATTTCCCCTTGCGTAAGATCTAGGATACCCACTTTTAGTCCCTTTGCCACATGGGATGCGATTGTTCCGGAGCAAGAGAGCTCCGCATCGTCAGGATGCGCTGCTATTACCAGTATATCAAGTTTGTTCATACCTTATCTATCTAATTTTCAGTCCCATCCCAACTCTAAGTACAGCGCTGGTGGAAATATTATTCATCCGGGTGATATGAGAAACGGACACCCCATACCTTCTTGCAATTACCGACAGGTTTTCCCCGTTTCTTACCCGATGGACAATGGCCTCCCTCATTTTGAGGACATGTTCAAAATTTTGGGAAGTAAGTGTAAAAATGGACTGTTTCAGTTTGTGGTCGTTAAAATCAAACATATCTCCCGGGTTCATGGAAAGTCCTTTATACCGGACTTCAAAATGAAGGTGTGGGCCAGTGCTTCTTCCAGTACTTCCACCAAGCCCTATAACATCCCCGGAGCGTACTTCCTGCCCCACACTCACAAGGGTTTTAGACAGGTGTCCATACAGTGTTTCCAATCCATTCCGATGTCTGACCAATACAAAATGACCGTATCCATACCGGTCATAGGAAGCCATACGCACAATGCCGTCAAAAGCACTGTAAACATCATCTCCGGTAGTCAACCGTAAGTCCACCCCATGATGCCAACGGTACCTGCGAAATCCAAAATCCGAACTTAGCCTACTGTCCTTCAGGGGCATGCTCCAAAGCGAACCAGATTGTGGTTCGTACAAACGGATAGGTATGGTGTCCAAGAAGCCTTTTGGATCAAAATCATAAATGTCAATCTTCTTGCTATCCCAGGAAGCATAATACTCAAAAGCCGTCACCCAAATACTGTCAATCAGAATTTGTTCAGACACCTGTACCAATTGGTTGGTGGGTGCCCATACGATAGAAAGCGTATCCTCGTTGACGATTGAAAGACGCTTTTTAAGATCCACGTTTCCTGTGAAAATTAAAGAATCCGTTCCTTTTTGTAAATTGTATAAATACTCCTGTACGTCAAAGGGATGAATATTTTTTTGATCTGGAGTGGTTCTGTCTTGGGTATTGGATTTCTTGATTATCCGCTGATTAACCTGCCCTATCGCTATTCCCGGCAAAATCCAAAGGAAAACTAAGATGAAACAGTTTCGCCAGTTTGGGTCCATGAACACGAATTAGGATAGTTCGTGCTCAGATAAATACCTTTCCGCATCCAAAGCGGCCATGCAACCCGTACCCGCGGCTGTAACTGCCTGCCGGTAGACATGGTCTTGGGCATCGCCACAGGCAAACACACCGGGAATATTTGTTTTCGTGGTCCCGGGAATAGTTTGAATATAGCCGTTTTCATCCATCTTGATAAAAGGCTGAAATACCTCCGTGTTTGGCTGATGTCCTATGGCCACAAAAAACGCCCCAACTGCCAGGTTATAAATATCGTTGGTCTTGTTGTTTTTCAGTTTGACTCCCGTCACTTCTTCCTCTCCCAGGATTTCGACAGTCTCATGATTCCAGAGAATTTCTATCTTTGGATTTTTCATCACCCTGTTTTGCATGATCTGAGAGGCCCGCAGTTCGTCTCTTCGGACGATCATATACACTTTACTGCAAATATTTGACAGGTAAGATGCTTCTTCACACGCAGTGTCGCCACCCCCTACTATTGCCACTTCCAATCCCTTGAAGAAAAATCCGTCACATACGGCACAAGCTGATACTCCTTTCCCATTGAGACGGGTCTCACTTTCAAGTCCGAGCCACTTGGCAGATGCTCCGGTGGATATTATGACAGTTTCTGCCAATATTTCCTGCGAATCGTCTACGGTTACTTTATGCGGCTGCGAATCAAAATCAACCTTGGTCACCAATCCAAAGCGTACATCGGTTCCAAACCGTTCCGCCTGCTTTCGGAAGTCCTCCATCATTTCAGGTCCCATGACCCCATCCGGATATCCCGGATAGTTTTCCACATCATTGGTAATGGTCAATTGACCTCCGGGTTGGATTCCCGTATATAAAACCGGATTAAGACCAGCTCTTGCCGCGTAAATGGCGGCAGTATATCCGGCCGGACCCGATCCAATAATCAATACCTTTATCTTTTCTATTTCCTCACTCATGTATACTGCTTTTTAAAAGAATGGCAAATTTTGCGATTTTTATAAAATAAACAACGCTCCACCCTCAATGAAAATGTCCGTTGTTAACGAATTTTAACGTTAGCGGGTACAAAAAAGAGGGGTAGCAACTACCCCTCTCTCCGTATGCTATGAAAATAAGTACTTATCCCAGATAAGGCTTGAGGGTTTTACTCCTCGACGTGTGTCTTAGCCTTCTGATTGCTTTCTCTTTGATTTGCCGAACCCGCTCTCTGGTAAGGTTGAATTTCTCCCCTATCTCCTCAAGCGTCATGGCATGTTCACCGTTCAGTCCAAAGTACAGCGTAATGACGTCTGCCTCACGCTGGGTAAGCGTAGACAGCGCACGTTGCACTTCTTTGCGAAGGGAATCGTTCATCAGTCCGTCATCCGGCTTGGTTTCCCCGTCATTCTCCAACACATCCAAAAGGCTGTTTTCTTCACCTTGGACAAACGGAGCATCCATGGATACATGCCTACCGGAAATTTTCATGGTATCCACCACTTCGCCGGCAGTCACTTCCAGCACTTCGGCCAATTCCTCCGGAGATGGCTCTCTTTCAAATTTCTGCTCCAACTCCGAAAAGGTTTTGCTGATTTTGTTAAGTGAACCTACCCGGTTAAGGGGCAGTCGAACTATTCTGGACTGTTCTGCAAGTGCCTGAAGGATGGACTGTCTGATCCACCACACGGCATAAGAGATGAACTTAAACCCACGGGTTTCGTCAAATCGCTGTGCAGCTTTAATCAAGCCCAAATTACCTTCATTGATCAAATCACCCAAGGACAAGCCCTGATTTTGATACTGTTTGGCAACAGATACCACAAACCGGAGGTTGGCTTTTGTGAGCTTTTCCAAGGCAAGTTGATCTCCTTCTCTGATTCTTTTAGCCAATACGACTTCCTCATCAGCGGTGAGAAGATCCACCTTTCCTATTTCCTGTAAGTATTTGTCCAGAGATTGACTTTCTCTGTTGGTAATCTGTTTGCTAATTTTAAGCTGCCTCATTCAAGTATCTGATTTTTTTGACTCACTAAATAACAGAAGTAAACTTTAAATAAGTTCAACCGCTGGTATTATTTCGAACTTAATTAAGATTATTGGGACGATTTATCGGATTTTTCACCTTTAGGAAGCAAAACTTTTCTGGAAAGTTTATATTTTCCTGTCTTTTTATCCACGTCTATGAGTTTCACGGTAATTTCCTCACCGGACTCCAACACGCCATCCATCGTTTCCAACCTTTCCCATTTGATTTCGGAAATATGAAGTAAACCATCTTTACCAGGCATAAATTCGACAAAAGCACCAAAAGGCATGATATTTTTTACCTTACCTGTATAAACTTCGCCTATCTCCGGTTGTGCTACAATGGCCCGGATTCTGCTGATGGCTTCATCCATGGACTCCTGATTGTTGGAGAAAATATTTATTTTACCCTTGTTGTCTGATTCCTCGATGATGATCGTGGCTCCGGTATCCTTTTGGATTTCCTGAATCACTTTACCACCTGGTCCGATGACAGCCCCGATAAGTTCTTTCGGAATCTCCATGTTTTTAGACCTTGGAGCATGAGGTTTATATTCAGCGTTCGGTTGAGCCAAAGTTTTAGTGATCTCATCCAAAATGTGGAGCCTTCCTTTTTTGGCTTGGTAAAGCGCTTCTTTCAGCACATTATAGTCCAAACCTTCCACTTTTAGATCCATCTGACAAGCAGTGATTCCCTTGGCAGTGCCTGTTACCTTGAAGTCCATATCACCCAAATGATCTTCATCTCCCAAGATATCGGACAAGATGGTGTAATTTCCTGTCTTCGGATCGGAAATCATTCCCATCGCAATCCCGGTAACAGCCGATTTGATCGGTATACCAGCATCCATCATGGCCAACGATCCAGCACAAACTGTAGCCATGGATGAAGAGCCATTTGATTCTAGAATATCAGAAACGATACGGATGGTATAAGGATTTTCGGCTTCGGAAGGAAGTACTCTCTTTAGAGCACGCATAGCCAAGTTGCCATGTCCCACTTCCCTACGTCCAGGTCCACGGTTTATCTTTACCTCTCCAGTACTAAATCCAGGAAAGTTATAGTGTAAATAAAATTTATTATATCCAGAATGGACCGCTCCGTCCACCATCTGCTCATCCAATTTCGTGCCAAGTGTACAGGTGGTGACAGCCTGAGTTTCACCACGGGTAAAAATGGCGGATCCGTGTGCGGAAGGCAAATAATCCACAACTGACCATATCGGGCGGATTTCGTCCGGGTTACGACCATCAAGTCGCTTTTTCTCGATAAGCGTGAAATTTCGAGCTGCTTCCTTGTGTATTTTACCGAAGTATGGGCCTATCAACGATGCATTGTATCCATGTTCCTCGCCCAAGCTTTCAACAAATCCCTCTTTGATTGCCTTGATGATTTCAGAGCGCTCGTTTTTATTGGGGATTTGACGGCTTACTGCTTCGTAGCACTTATCGTACAATTCGGATTTCATTTTCTCCATCAACGCCTCATCGTGCGTTTCGTGGTTGTATGTCCGCTTAACGTCCTTTCCTACAAGGGTCGTAAGTTCTTTTTGCACCTGACAATGACGCTTTATTTCTTCATGGGCATATTGAAGTGCATCTACCATCTCATCCTCGGAGACTTCGTCGCCTTCTCCTTCTACCATAAGGATAAACTCCTCAGATCCCGCAACTATAAGCTCCAACGTAGCTTTCTTGAGATCGGAAGGTTTGGGGTTAAGGATAAGCTTGCCGTCAATTTTTGCTACACGAACTTCTGAAATGGGTCCATTGAAAGGTATATCGGAAACCGCGATGGCTGCTGACGCAGCAAGGCCTGCCAAACAATCCGGCAGGACATCCTCATCGGAAGACATCAGTGTAATGGAAATGTTGGTGTCCGCATGGTAATCATCCGGAAAAATCGGACGAATAGCCCGGTCAACCAGTCGGCTGATCAATATTTCATAATCGGAAAGTCTGCCTTCCCGCTTTAAAAATCCACCTGGGATTTTACCCGAGGCTGCGAATTTCTCCTGATAATCCACTGACATGGGAAGGAAATCAACACCTTCGCCGGCTTCTTTTTTGGTAACAACTGTGGCCAAAAGCATTGCTTTGCCCATTTTAACGACTACAGCACCGTCGGCCTGCTTGGCCAACGCACCTGTTTCAATCGTAATTTCTCTTCCATCCTCTAAGAGGATGGACTTGCTAATAACATTTGGTAACATAAAATCCTATGATTCTGTAAGGTGAATAGTTAGAAAAGTAAGGTTTACTATATGAATTGAAAAAAAGTAAGGTTCTTCCCGTGAAGAACCTTACAAAAATTTTATTTACGAATACCAAGCTCCGCTATGATTGAACGATATCTTTCGATGTCGATCTTAACGAGGTAATTCAATAAACTTCTTCTTTTACCGACAAGTTTCAAAAGACCCAATCTGGAAGAGTGGTCTTTCTTGTTGGTCTTCAAGTGCTCTGTCAAATGCTGAATACGAAAGGAGAACAGAGCTATTTGTGACTCTGGTGAACCCGTATCGTTATCTGCTTTTAACCGACCATGATTTTTAAACAACTCAGATTTCTTTTCTTTAGTTAAATACATGCTTAGTCAAACTAGTTTACGGATAATATAATAAAACAGCCACAAAGATACAATTAATATTTCTAATTATGAAAGTTCTTCTTTCAACTTTTCCGTCTTCCTGGAACTTACCCACTTCGTCTTTATTTTTTGAAACATGGCGGCGTAAAAGTCGGCCTCAAAAATACGGGCATCTTTTCGAGCCTGCCGGAGAAAAAACACTCCAAAGGGAATAAGTGCCAAATTGGAAAAAGCTGTCCCGAACAGCGGGTCGGCAATTCCTTCCTTCGCCCACTTTTCCCCGGTAATCGTCAACATATAGTATAATACGAAGAATATGATAGAAACCAGAACAGGCATCCCCAGCCCTCCCTTTTTGATAATAGCTCCCAATGGTGCCCCGATCATAAACATGACAAAACAGGCAATGGCCTGTGTATATTTTTGATACCATGAAATTTGAAATCTCCTAAATTCTCTGGCAATGACGTCGACTTCATTTTTGTTTGTGGTGAAATTATTCTTGATATTCCTAGCCGTGGTCAATCCCCCGGAAGCCGCGGAAACCAAATACCTCCGGGTTTGTCTTAAGGAGTCCAATGAGGCCTTTTCCTCGGGTGACAGGACAATTTGTTTTTCTGTGGTGGCTGGAACAAAATTCGGATTTCCCGCCAGATTGGGGGCAGGAACAACTGCCATGGTATCCACTATGGCCCGTGCGGAATCCGCCCTGCTGATTGTCCCACCAGTAGTTTGCGCGGCTGAATCTCCCATTAACTCATCCGCCCTCAGCTGCCGTTGATCATCCGGTAAAGTCGGGGCTGCTGTGGACCCTATCGGGCTGCCGGATCCGTCGCTGTTCGCACGGGATTCCTTTTCGAATTCTGCCTGGAATTTCACATTACGGAGAGAATCGGAGATAAGTCGCTTTCTTTCAATATCCGCCGGGGGAGTCAGCTTGCGGTTTCTGGCAAAGAAAGGATACGAAGCCTCGGTATTGACATAGTTATAAAAGTATTTTTGGTTGAGTGCCAAATCCATCGAGTCCAAGTCGGTCCTGATTTCCTTAATGTTTTTGATGGAGCGGTTATTGGACCAAAGGTTTTCCGGAGTCCGGTTCATGTCAAAGGCATCCAGACTGAAAACCATTTGGTTGGTTGAAAACTCGGTACGGTTGAAGGTTGGCGCTTTCTCCGCAATGCCCCGCTGCCCCTGACCTTCCTGATAGCTGAAGCCATTGTATAAGACAAGCTGCATGTAGCGCTCATTGAAAAACGGCTCCATTCTGCCGGAATCTGCCGTAATTACATGGATATTCCCCTGTCCGGATGTGTGGTCATAGATCAACACATCCTGCAACCGAACCTCGTCCAGTTTTTTATTCACTTTGATACTGTAGTTGGGTATGCCGTTATAAAAGACCCCCTCCTTAATATCGAGAGCGGGTGATTTCATGCGGATATCATACAGCAGGCTGAATGTTTTAAGATTTACCCGAGGCACTAGGTAATTGTTGGACAAATAAGCTCCAATGGTAAGAAAGACTACAAAAATACCGATGGGGCGTAGCGCACGGATTAGGGATATGCCGGCGCTTTTGATAGCGGTAAGCTCAAAATGCTCACCCAAATTGCCAAAGGTCATCAGAGAGGAGAGCAAAACCGCAAGGGGAAGTGCCATTGGAGAAATACTGATAACAAAATAGCCAATCAGCTCCATATAAACCATAAATGGCAAATCCTTGCCAAATATTTCATCAAAATACTTGAGCATATTCACCGTAAGCAGAATAAAATCCACAACGATGAATGTAAGAATAAACGGCCCTATGAAGGACCCCAAGATTAACTTGTCTAATTTCTTGATGAAAAAGTATTTGAGCATATTCACCTTAAGCAGAATAAAATCCACGACGATTAATGTAAGAAAACGGCCCCAAGATTAACTGGTCTACTCTCTTCATGAATAACGTTTCAGGAAAAGGGGCGCATGCTGATTACGCTGCAAAGGTCTGGATATTATGTGAAAATAGATAATTTTCTTGTTTTTATCCCCCGATTATTTCCTTCAAAATGGTGATGAGTCCCTCCCAAATTTCCTGTTGCTCCTGATCGTCATAGGTATCTCCATAGTCTATGACACGAAGGTAAAATGTCTGGGTGAGTTCGTTTTCCTCTAGTTTAAATTCAATAAAGGAATGGTTTTCCTCTACCCCATCTACATCTTCCGGGTCAAAAAACTCAAATTTGACGTGGTGATTAAGCCGCATGATGGTGGGTCTGGCAAAATGGTCCTCTCCGTCGTACACGAAATTAAAAACCTTGTCCTCGTTGATCGTGACATCGTCAGCAAACCACTGCGAAAGTCCGCTAGCTGTACTTAAATATGGATAAATGACTTTCTTGGAAGTATTTATCTGATAATCAGAAACAAATTTATTTTTAACCATAGCAGTAATTGTTGTAATAAGAAAAAGTCTCAATTTTTGTTACACCTCCTTGGAATTAAAGGAATAACCTCACATATTTGCATTCCCAAATGGCGAGGTAGCTCAGTCGGTTAGAGCGCAGGATTCATAACCCTGAGGTCAGGGGTTCAATTCCCCTCCTCGCTACATTCAGCTTCATGTATGCATGAAGCTTTTTTTATGCCCTTGCAGACCGACAGAACATCCAAATAGGCCAATTTCCGGCAGCCATATGTTTGAATGTAATATAGGGAAAATATTTTACAAAGATTTTTTTAGTCAGGAAAAACCAATAAAAAAAACCCTCCTAGGAGGGTTTTTTCGTTTCAAATAAGTTAGTGCGGAACTTACTTTACTTTTTCAACTATCGCTTGGAATGCCTCGGGATGGTTCATGGCTAGATCGGCTAACACTTTTCGGTTAAGTTCGATCTCTGCTTTTTTCAACATTCCCATAAATTGTGAATATGACACGCCGTGTAACCTGGCGCCGGCATTGATACGCTGAATCCAAAGTTTCCGAAATTCTCTCTTCTTAACTTTACGATCCCTATATGCGTACTGTAATCCTTTTTCGTACTTATTTTTTGCTACTGTCCAAACGTTCTTACCTCTTCCGAAGTAACCTTTGGTTGCTTTTAATACTTTTTTTCTTCTAGCTCTTGAAGCTACTGAATTGACCGATCGTGGCATACATTTTTAATTTTTGACCCTTGGTGCCTTTCGGACTTTTTTACCAAGCTTCTGGTGAAATAAATAACCTTACTGATTTTTGAAAATTAGATTCTAAGCATTGCTTTTACACGTCCTTCATCTGACTCATGTACAACCCCCATCTTGGTAAGATTCTTCTTCCTTTTGGTGGACTTCTTAGTCAGAATATGACTTTTGTAGGCATGCTTTCTCCTGATTTTCCCGGTTCCCGTCACGGTGAACCTCTTTTTTGCACTTGATTTTGTTTTTACTTTTGGCATTGCGATATATATTAGTTGAAATTATTTTTTACCGGCTTTCGGGGAAACGAAGATGTTCATCCGTTTTCCTTCCATTTTAGGTAGCTGCTCCACCTGTCCAAACTCTTCCAAAGCTTGGGCAAATTTTAACAGAAGCATCTCACCCCTTTCCTTGAAAACGATTGTCCTTCCCACAAAATGGACGTAGGCCTTCACCTTCGATCCTTCCTTGAGGAAATTGATGGCGTGCTTCAATTTGAAATCGAAGTCGTGGTCATCGGTGTTTGGTCCAAATCTGATTTCCTTTACTACGGTTTTAGCGGCGTTTGATTTGATCTCCTTTTGCTTTTTCTTTTGCTCGTATTTAAACTTCGCATAATCAATCACTTTACAAACCGGAGGTGCAGCGGAAGGAGAAATTTCGACGAGATCAAGTCCGTTTTCCTCGGCAAGTTTGATGGCTTTGTCAGTAGGCATGACGGCGTTTCCACCCTCTACAAAATCACCTACGACACGGACCTCCCTTGCCCTAATTTTGGAATTTACCTTATATGGTTCTTCTTGTCTCGGTGTATACGTTCTTTTTCCTCTCAAAATGTTTATGGTTGTTTTTTAGATTTAAAGTGCAAATATCAAATAAATTTTGGATTATTAAAAATCCAAAATTTTTTATTTCCGTTTCATTTCTGTAATGATGAAGCGATTATGTCCTTGAAATACGCAATAAAAGCTCCCGGAGTGAAGCTTCCCTGATCGCCTTCTCCGTGTTTCCGCAGCGAAAGTTCCCCATTTTCCTCTTCCTTTTCGCCGACAATGATCATGAACGGGATCTTCTTCACTTCAGCATCCCGAATCTTCCGGCCAATCTTTTCGTCCCGGTTATCTATGCTTCCTGTGATTTCTTGATCCTCAAGTGCCTGTTTGATCTCCTCCGCATACGCAATGTATTTTTCAGAAATTGGAAGGATAATCACTTGCTCCGGTGCCAGCCAAAGCGGGAAATTACCCGCACAATGTTCGATCAAAACAGCTACGAAGCGCTCCAGCGACCCAAACGGTGCCCGGTGTATCATCACCGGCCTGTGACGCTGATTGTCCGCTCCCACATATTCCAACTCAAACCTGTCCGGTAACTGATAATCCACCTGAATGGTTCCCAGCTGCCAGCTTCTTCCTAGCGCGTCTTTGACCATAAAGTCTAATTTGGGACCGTAGAATGCAGCCTCACCCAGTTCCGTAACCGTTATCAACCCTTTTTCCGCGGCTGCCTCAATGATTGCGTTTTCAGCCTTGTTCCATGCCTCATCTCCGCCAATATATTTTTCCCTATCGTTAGGATCACGCAGGGATATCTGTGCCGTATAATTGTCGAAGCCCAAAGCTTTGAATACGTAAAGCACAAGGTCAATCACTTTAATAAATTCTGCCTTCAACTGATCCTGTCTACAGAAAATATGCGCGTCATCCTGGGTAAAGCCCCTCACCCGGGTTAGCCCGTGCAACTCCCCGCTTTGCTCATAGCGATATACAGTGCCGAACTCCGCATAGCGGACGGGCAGGTCTTTGTACGACCTTGGTTTGCTTTTGTATATTTCGCAATGGTGGGGACAGTTCATTGGTTTCAACAGAAATGTCTCTCCTTCATGGGGAGTAGTAATGGGCTGAAAGGAATCCTTCCCGTATTTTTCGTAATGCCCGGAGGTTTCATAAAGTGCCTTATGCCCAATATGAGGGGTGATAACCTGTTGGTAGCCGGTCTTATCCTGCTCTTTCTTAAGAAAATTCACCAGCCTTTCCCGAAGTAGGGTTCCTTTAGGCAACCAAAGCGGAAGGCCCATGCCTACCTTTTCAGAAAAGGTAAATAGTTCCAATTCCCGTCCAAGCTTCCTATGGTCACGCTTTTTCGCTTCCTCCAGCATGGTCAGATACTCCTGAAGCTCCTTGGCTTTGGGGAAAGTGATTCCATAGATCCGGGTAAGCATTTTGTTTTTTTCATCTCCCCGCCAATATGCCCCAGCAATATTAAGCAACTTGATGGCCTTGATAAATCCGGTATGCGGGATATGTGGACCTCTGCAGAGATCCACGAAATTTCCCTGCTCGTAAAAGGTAATAGTTCCGTCCTCCAAGCCTTCCAACAAATCCAACTTGTATTCGTCGCCTTTCTTCTTAAAGTATTCTACCGCTGCCGGTTTGGAGACATCTTTGCGAACAAATTCGCTCTTTCTCTTGGCCAACTCCACCATCTTGGCTTCGATTTTTTCCAACTCAGCTCCATCAAGAGCCATTTCACCGAAGTCAACGTCGTAATAGAAACCGTTCTCTATTGGCGGACCTATCCCGAACTTAATTCCGGGATACAATTCCTCCAAGGCTTCGGCCATAAGGTGGGCTGATGAATGCCAAAAAGTTGACTTGCCCAAGGTGTCATTCCAGGTGAGCAATTCTATCGTGGCATTATTTTCAATGGGTCGGGTGGCATCCCACACTTCTCCGTTGATTTTGGCGGCTAGGACATTACGGGCTAGACCTTCGCTGATACTACTGGCGACTTGAAGCCCGGTAATTCCCTTCACAAATTCCCTGACCGACTGGTCAGGAAAGGTAATTTTAATTTCTTGGGTAGACATGAATACAATTTATAGTACATAGCGCCTATACAAACAGGCGATCTTAATTCTTGCAAATATGAGAATAGATCATGGTTTTTAAAAAGTTAAGCGCTACTTATCTCAAAATACGCTAGCCTTGAAACAAGTACCGGTGTAAGATCGGCATGATTTTCAAAACTAACCAACTATCTTTCAAGAGCCTCCACTATCTTTAAAACAAGCCCAACTGATCCTCTTCATCGTCCTTTTTCACGTTTAAATCTATCGTAGATCCAATTTCCAAGTCTTCATCCTCGGAAGTTTCATTCTCCGCTTCTTTTGAGGAGGAAATGAGGCTTATGTCTTCTATAGGATGCGGAGACAATTTGTTCCCAATTGCTTTCCATCCCTTTACATCGATCAGCATGTCCAGGTCAAATTCCTGTTCTTCCCTTTCTTTGCCTTTTGAGACGGTCAGTTTGATTTGTGGCTGTTTGTCCGAAGTCACCATTTTCAGGTAGGACTGTTTATGGTCTGAAATAACGTTAAATTTTTTATTGAGAGAAGTGGTTTCTATCAAAAACCGCTTTACAAAATACGTTTTGCTTCCGCCGTCGAAATAAATGGTAGAGAATACCCGCTCATGAATAAACTTCTCGATAAGCAAGACGTTGGAAGCCTCAAAACGGTTTGTCAATTCAAATCCGGTAAGTTCATAGTCTCCGTTTTTATAAAAAACGATGATCTTGTCCTCTCCGAGGAAGTTACCGATCAATTTACCTCGCTGATCGGTATTCAGGCGGCCAATGGAAGCGTCATAATAAATATTCAGCCCACCCAGGGTAGACACCCCATCCATTTTATGCTGGATTTTTCTGATAGGGTATTTGGTCAGAATATTTCCTCCCGCTCCGCGCCCTTTAATCTCTATGGAGCTAAAGTCATAATCAAAAACCTTGATTTTGGCTTTCGCGCCTTGGGTAAGGTAAATGGTGATAATTTCCGCTTCTCCATTTGGATTTGCAGTCAGATAAAGTACTTTGGAACCCTTGGTTCCTTTGGTCAGGTCATATTCCCTATCTCTGGTTACCGCCAATACCTGGAACCGCTTTACCATGGTTTTTCCCGAGGTGCCATCCAGGTAGATCAGGTTATAGACCATGCGCTCATCCCCCTTGCGGTAAACGGCCACATGGAGAATGTCTTTGCCCACAAACCCCTTATCCTGAATTCTGCTGACAACGCAAACTCCATCCTTTCGAATCACAATGACATCATCCAAGTCGGAACAGTCGCAGACAAATTCGTCCTTCTTCAGCCCATAGCCGATAAAACCGTCCGCACGGTTGACATAGAGTTTGGCATTGTTAGCGGCAACCACAGTAGCTTCAATGGTGTCAAAGGCCCTTATTTCTGTTTTACGTTCCCTTCCTTTGCCATACTTCTGCAACAGGTTGCGGTAGTAGTCAATTGCGTAAGCAGTCAGGTTTTTCAAATGATGGTTTACTTCCTTCAGCTCATCCTGAAGCTTGCGCATCAGTTCATCGGCCTTGAAGGTGTCAAACTTGGAAATTCGCTTGATTTTAATTTCCGTAAGACGAACAATGTCTTCCGTAGTTATGTCCCTATAGAAATCAGGCTTAAAAGGATCAAGCCCCTTGTCTATGGTCTGAATAACTGCTTCCCAAGTCTCGCATTCCTCAATGTCCCGATAGATCCTGTTTTCGATAAAGATCTTTTCCAGAGAAGAAAAGAGCAGTTTTTCCATCAGCTCCGCCCTGCGGATTTCCAATTCCCGCTTTAGCAGAACCTTGGTCTGCTCGGTATTGTACCTGAGAATATCATTGACCGTGAGGAAAACGGGCTTTTCGTCTATGATTACGCAGGCATTCGGCGAAATGCTTACCTCACAATCCGTAAAGGCATACAAGGCATCGATGGTCATATCCGGGGACTGCCCCGGGGCCAGTTGAATTTGAATTTCAACATCTTTGGCAGTATTGTCCACCACCTTCTTAATCTTAATTTTCCCCTTATCGTTTGCCTTGATGATGGATTCAATCAGGGAATTGGTCGTGGTCCCGAATGGGATATCCTTGATAAGGAGGGTCTTGTTGTCCTCTTCCTCGATTCGTGCGCGGACCTTTACCCTGCCACCGCGTTTTCCTTCGTTGTAGTCGGAAAAATCCGCCTGACCCCCAGTGGGAAAGTCGGGCAGCATCTGGGCAGTTCCACCTTCAAGGATTTGTATGGATCCTTCAATCAGTTCGCAAAAATTGTGGGGTAGGATTTTCGTGGACAAGCCTACGGCTATCCCCTCCACGCCTTGTGCCAACAGTAAGGGGAATTTTACAGGAAGGGTGACCGGTTCCTTCTTCCTGCCATCATAAGATAGCTGCCATTCGGTCGTCTGCGGGTTAAAAACGACATCAAGGGCAAACTTGGATAACCGGGCTTCAATATATCTGGATGCCGCAGCACTGTCCCCTGTACGTATATCCCCCCAGTTGCCCTGGGTTTCTATCAAAAGCTCCTTTTGTCCCAGGTTGACAATGGCGTCTCCGATGGATGCGTCCCCATGCGGATGGTACTGCATGGATTGCCCGATAATGTTGGCTACCTTATTGAACCTGCCATCGTCCATTTCCTTCATCGCATGGAGAATCCGCCGCTGTACGGGTTTTAACCCGTCCTGAATGGCCGGAACTGCACGCTCTAAAATCACATAAGAGGCATAATCCAAAAACCACTCCTTATACATGCCGGTGACAGGTATGGACTGGTGCAAGCTATCTTCGTTTTCTTCCGGTATGTTATCAGTCGTATCGCTCATTAGTAAGTCAAGTATTTCCCAAATTTTAGGTGCTGGCCCATTATGGCCAACCTGTTAACAAGGCTTTCCCTATCAACCTTGCTTATCCAAAAATAAATCAAATTATGCTGCCTCGCTCTCTTCCTCTACTTCTTTGGCGGCAGGGTCATCGTGAACAATGTCTTTCTCTACCTTCAGGTTATCGATGATAAAGGTCTGCCTGTCGGGTGTGTTTTTCCCCATATAGAAACCCAACAAATCAGCGATTTTGGTTTCCTTCCTAAGTATAATCGGCTCCAGCCTTATATCCTCACCTATAAAAGCTCCAAATTCCCCGGGGGAAATCTCTCCCAACCCCTTGAACCGGGTGATTTCCGCCGTTTTGCCTAGCTTGTGAATGGCACGTTGCCTTTCCTCGTCGGTGTAGCAGTAAATGGTCTCCTTTTTATTCCGAACCCGAAAAAGTGGTGTATCCAAAATATACAGGTGGCCATTTTTCACCAAATCGGGAAAAAACTGAAGAAAATAGGTCATAATCAACAGCCGGATATGCATGCCGTCCACATCGGCATCTGTTGCGATCACGATCTTCCTGTACCGTAGATTTTCTATACCGTCTTCAATATTCAAGGCGTGTTGCAAGAGGTTAAATTCCTCATTTTCATAAACCACCTTTTTGGTCATACCATAGCAGTTTAGGGGTTTCCCCCTCAAGGAAAATACCGCCTGAGTCTGCACATCCCTGGATTTGGTGATGGATCCCGATGCGGAATCACCTTCAGTGATAAAGAGCATGGTTTGATTTCTCAGTTCTTCATTCGCCTTTGTATCATCATAGTGAGCCCGGCAATCCCTCAGTTTTTTATTGTGCAAATTGGCCTTTTTGGCCCGTTCGTTGGCTAATTTTTTAATTCCGGAGATCTCCTTTCTCTCCCGCTCGGACTGGAGGATGCGCTTCAATAATGCATCCGCTGTGCTGGGGTTCTTGTGCAGGTAGTTGTCCAGTGCGTTTTTGATAAAGTCAGAGATAAAGGTCCGCACCGTCGGTCCGTCGGTACCCATACTTTGGGATCCCAGCTTGGTTTTTGTTTGGGATTCAAATACCGGTTCCTGGACCCGTACCGCAATTGCCGCCACGACACTTTGCCTGATATCGGAGGCATCGTAGTCTTTTTTGAAAAATTCCCGGACTGTCTTGACGATCGCCTCACGAAATGCCGCCAAATGGGTTCCACCTTGTGTGGTAAACTGCCCATTTACAAATGAGTAATATTCTTCTCCGTATTGGTTGCTGTGGGTAAGCGCCATTTCAATGTCAGCACCCTTCAGGTGGATGATCGGATATCGGATGCTGTCCTCATCCACTTTTCTGTTAAGGAGATCGTAAAGTCCCCTTTCTGAGAAAAATTTCTTGCCGTTATAATTTATCGTCAGTCCCGCATTCAGAAAGGCGTAGTTCCATATTTGGTTTTCAAGGTATTCGGGGATAAAATGGTAATTCTTGAACACGGTAGCATCTGGGGTGAAAATAATTTTGGTGCCGTTTCGGTCGGAAGTCTTATCAATTTTTCTGTCTTCCGTAAGGATGCCCTTTTCGAATTCTGCCACCTTGGTCTCCCCGTCCCGAAAAGACTGCACTTTGAAATAGTCTGATAGGGCGTTTACAGCTTTGGTACCGACACCGTTTAGCCCAACGGATTTTTGAAAGGCTCCAGAGTCATATTTACCTCCGGTATTGATTTTGGAAACGCAGTCGATGACTTTGCCCAAGGGGATGCCCCGGCCATAATCCCTGACCTCAACACGGTGTTCTGTTATCTTGATGTCGATGGTCCTGCCATTTCCCATCATATGTTCGTCAATGCTGTTGTCAAGGATCTCCTTTACCAACACGTAGATACCGTCATCTTGGGCACTGCCATCACCCAGCTTACCGATATACATACCCGGTCTGAGTCGGATATGCTCCCTCCAATCAAGGGACTTGATGCTGTCTTCATTGTATTTTACATTTTCAGGCATAGCTGCAAAGAGAAATTTTATTGGGTTAAATAGAAGCTGTTGTTTTCACCTGTCTTATTCGCTTGGCAAGGATATAAAAAAAACCAATAATCCACACCACAATAAAGACGGGTATCAGGTAAAAAAAGAAATTGAATTCCGAACTGCTGATCTCATTTTGGTTGGTGATGCTGTGCAGGTAAAAGATGAGTATCACCGTGGAGATATTTAATACTGCGGCAAAGGAGTAAAACCAGGATAGTACGTGATCCCGGAAACCTTCTCCCCTGGGAAAAACACGCCTCAACATCGGAGTATATTCCATTTCAATCATCTTGGCAGGGAGAATAAGCAACACGTTAACCACCAAAAAGACACCGATAAACAGGTAGAAAAAGGTTTCTTTGGCGAACTGTTTCAGCGGCAATCCCCTGTCGGACAGCTCATAAGTAACGAATTCCGGTGAAGCTGAGTAGATGTACAGGAAGACGATAAGGAACAACAGGATGGTTAATACATAAAACGCTTTGGATAATCGTCGATACATAACTTTTTTCAATTAGGCCGCTAATATAAAAATTTATAAGTTCATTTCGGGCCTTAGTGTTTCAACGAAATTCCAATTTACCGCAAGATGCCGCATAGTCAATTTGTTAGCGGGTGGAAATTTTTGGTTTCGTTTTGGCCGCGGGAATTGTTGAGGGGCCTTTCATTTCCCGCCAAAACCCGATTCCATCAATCTTTGCCTTCCCGTCGCTCGAATGAATTCAATATCAATGAACGATTTGTCTGGATTTCTGTTCGGAGGAATTGGTTGGCTTTGACGCAATATGCTGTACCAACCGGGCAGGGGTTTTGGCGGAAATGGGTTTGGAGAAATTGACGGATTTGCGGCCAAAACGGGGGTGGATTCTTGTTTTTTTTAACCATGGGTTGAAATCCATGGCTACTATATCGGTCATCCCTACGGGATTGTTAGATATGAGTCATGATTAAGGAATTCAGAGCCTTAGGTGTGAAATCATCATAGCCGTGGGTAAAACGAAGACCTTGGTTAGAACATTTTCGAAGGGAAAATTAACTTATGTGACGTCATCGATCGCCCTCCCCTCAAGTTGCAAATCCTGGAGTAGCGTAGCGGTTACAGGAGGGCAGGGATGGAGTGGGGCAGCCTAGGCAGGGAGAATAGTTCTGGCACCATTTAACAACCAATTCAGCATACCTACCTAAACCGCATCTCCCTGGATTCCTGATCACCTATTCCTTCCAATACCAATCGGTCCTCAAAAACACGTACCACCGCACCCAAGTTGGGTGACTTGGCTTCGACCATGCCGTAAAAGGTTAGGTGGTGCAGCCCGTTTTCCACCACATAGTTGCCCGCATGGTGATGGCCCGAAAAGTACGCCACTACATTGGTGTATTTATCCAACATTGCCAAAACTTCCCGGTTATTCCATAAGTGAAGCCCGTTTTCCGGCAAAAGCGGGTAATGGCAGAAAACAACCACCCGTTTCTCTTCTTTTTGGGCGTTGGCAAGTGTTTTTTCCAGCCAATTGATTTGCTTTCTCCCTAATCCACCATTCCATGGCTTGGCATTCGAAGCACCCAACACTTCCAATTCTGCCAAGGTAGCCTCCGCTTTTTTATATCCCCTCGATCCAACCGGATGCCCGTCAAGGCTATTGTACATGCCGTTGAGCACAACAAAAACGAATTGCCCATGGGTAAATGCATGATAACCATTAGGATTGCCCAACAGTTTGGGTACTTCCTTCTTATGTTCATCCGCAACGGTATAATCATGGTTGCCAAAAACATGGTGGATTTTTGCCTTGCTCTGTGTCAGTACATACAGCGGTTTGCCGAAGCTCTCCAGATCCCGGTCGATTAGGTCCCCCAAATTGACTGTAAAGGCCAGCTCGTGCCGATTCAGTTCCTTTACTGTTTTTTCCAAAATCGCAAGGCTTCCCCGATAGTCCCTCTCTCCTGCCTGATCCACATCTGCATACTGTACATCTGAAATTACGCCAAAAGAAAAAAGGGGCTTTTCCTGGGCTAAACCTGTTATTACAATCATCAATTCGGTTATTAAGACGATAAGGCTGATCCTTAATTTCATTGTTTTCCTTTTCTTAAAAGTTTACGCATCTTTTTCCCGTACCGTTTTCCCATTAGCAATTGACTATCTGTATCAAAATGTACCTGGTCAAACGTCTGCGTACGTCTCGAATGAACCACCCCGGTAAAAGGAACCTGTTCAGGCAATTTGTCAATGAGTTTATTAAACACTTCTCTCTCGGGCTGGTCAGTGGCGATATGGCCCGCCACAAAAGGAAGATTCGAAATCCCCAAGTCTGTGCGCAATTGCGTTATAAGGATTTCCAGATTTGGAAGATAGGTTTCTAACTTACTAAGATCGGATTCTCCCTGATGCCAAATGACACCCCGGATGGTTCCATGCGCTGAGGCTGATTTTACTCTGCTAATTGCCTCTTGATAAAAATGCGTTCCGGGCATCCATTCCGCCAGAGCGGTCCCTCCTTTTGCGTTTACGACCAGGCCGATTTCTTGATCTCTCTTATGATTTCTGAGCGTTTTGGCGAAATTATAGGCCGGACCAAGTCGCTGCATTTCCACTTCTTTCCGTATGGTCGAATAAAGGTTTAAGGGATTTTTGGCAGGCATCCACAGGCTATCTTCCAGTCCGGTAAACAGGTACACACCACTAATTGATTCTTGCAATTCTGTCGTAATTTCCGCCCGCCCTGCCGTATTGGACTGGCCAATAACCAAATAAATATCCAAGTCTTGGGGAATTGGTTGTGCTAGGCCTTGCGGTGTGATTTCCATCAACAAAAGCCCTCCAAGTACTGCCCAAATGTAGCTAATCAGCATAGTCTAGATTTACAGAAGTTTTTGAAAGATATGGATTAGCCGCTATATTTAACCCGAAATATGCATTAAAATTTCTACTGCGTACTTAAAACGCTTCAAAATCAGCCGCTTCACTTCGCTTTTCGAGTTCACCGTAGGAACTACTACGCTTCACTCTCCAAAGTGACTGATTTTATTGCGTTTTAACCCCTTCCCGACGTAGTCGGGACAGGCTGCTACGTACCCTAACGCATAATTCGGGTTTAAAATTTTTGTGTCCAAAAAAACAATGAAGCAACATATAGCCTTAGCAATTTCCCGCCTAGCACACCCTCTTTTATTGATTTCCCTTTTTATAATCTACAGCACCTATACCATCCAAGATCCACGAACTGCCGCTTGGACATCCTTCGCTATCCTGGGAATTGCCGTCATTCCACTGATTGGCTGGAATATCTGGAAAACACACAAAGGTGAGTACTCCAATTTTGATGTTTCCATCCGGGAGCAGCGTTTTTCGATGTTTGGTATCATTTTTTCCCTTTCATTAATCCTTATCGGGTTTTTATATTTCAGCGGTCAGCCTTCCGTCCTGATTATTGGCTGTCTTTTGCTTATCGAAGCAATGTTACTTATATTCATATTGAACTTTTGGATCAAGGCATCCCTGCATATGACCATATCCACTTTTATATGTTGTGGATTATTGCCATTAAACGCTACCCTTGCTGCCATCTTAGGCATCATTGTCCCGTTCATCGGCTGGGCACGGATTACACAAAAGCGCCACAGCTGGGAGGAAGTATTAGCCGGCATGGCTACTGGCTTATTTACCGGCATTCAACTGCTTTTTTGGACAGGGTATTTTGACTAGCTTTTTTATTGTCCCTTATAGTCTTCAAAATGCTTGGCAATGCCGGCACCCTGATGGTCTCCAGCATGTACAAGCACCCTATACCTCAGCGTCACTTTTTCTCCTTTTTCCAAGACAGTTTCCTTATCGTCCTCCGGCCAATACATGGGTGTGGGGGAAAAGAATCCATAGTCCCTGGTAAACCAAGGCGATGGATACCAGTCATTGGATGGATGCTGTATAATGGCCATTCCCTCTATCCCGCTCCCTCGTGGACCATAAAAATCTATCCAAGGAGAAGGTTTGCCGAAAGTATCCTTTTCACCCCTATCCCCCTCGGCATTTATCATCGTACCACCATTAACCACAGACAAGTCCGGGTCCATCCTTCCACTAAAGAGGGAATGGTTCGTTTTTTTAATCGTCACATTTTCCAGCATTTCCATGGTGACGTCAAAATCAATCTGGAAAATATCCTTGGATGAACTTGTCACAGTAATTTTACGGATATCCTTGATTGGGGCTTTAGCACCCGGGCGTGTCCAGATATTTTCATTGTGAATCACCACAGTAAATTCATCTACCTGTTCGATTTCCGCCCGCAAGGACACAATCTGTCCCCGGTCCAAGCCTTCCTGCCAATAATTACCGCCATTAACCATATCACATCCAAAAAACAGGGAGCTGTGATGCGGGTAGGTGCCATTTCTCATTGACGATACCGACGCTCCGGAGGGCCCGTTTACGGGATAAAAAAACGGATACTTTTCGTTCGAGTCGAAACGGTAACTGGTAAAAAAAAGATTGCCGATATGGATGTCAATTCTGGATCCGATTTTTTCCGCCCGGATTTTCTGCTGAGCAAAGCTTGATTCACATTGCATTCCTGCCAAACCTATAAGGAGTGCAAGGGATATCATGGTTTTTTTCATGGGTTGATTAGTTGATTAGAATTTTTCAAAAATAGGGATTATGTCTGGGGAAAAAAACTGCTTCCACAAGGGGTGAAGCGATTATCCATTTAATCCGTTTATACCTAAACCCGTTCCGGAAAATTTCGATATAACGAATAATATTTGGTGTTAATTTAAACCCGGATTTTAAAAATAATCAGAAGCTAGAACATAACCGGGTAAAATTTAAGCCAAAAAAAAAGGAATCTTTGTTAAGATTCCTTTAGGTTGGGTTTATTCGAACTGACTAACAGCTATTAATATTTTGAAAATAACGAAATTGTTCTTCATTTCGAATTCCATTATCTGTTAAACATACTAAAAATATTGCACCTACCAAAAAAACCATGGATTTATTTTTTCAACGGTAACGGATTAGGTATTCATTTATTTTCAAAAATAGCGTATCGAATAGCTCGAAAAGTATAAGTGATGATTGAGGACAGGTGAATATCCCCAAGTTTTGGTTTGTTTTCAGGTATGTCGGCATCGGGCATAAAAAATACCCTATCTCCATTCCTTTTGAAGAACTAGGGTATTCAAATTGTGTTTAAAAACTCTAGATGTCTTAAACAAACTTAACGTTAATCCTTCAGTCCTACAGGAAGGACATTTACAGTCAATGAGTCCAGTACTTGTACCTCAAACCCCAAATTAACCTCAAGTTGTCTCATTTTTTCTTCCAATTTTTTCGCACCTTCCGCCGTTACCCCACTTTCCCAAGCGTATAATCGTCGAAGATTTCGCAAATCTGCAAGCTTTTCGATCCCCTCATTACCGACTTTGGATCCGTAGATGTTCAAAAATTCAAGGTAATTCAACCCTTGTAGATGTGACATAGCCTCATCGGTTATAGCTGTCTTTTCTAGTCTAAGCCGGGTTAGGTTTTTAAAATTGGATATCGGAGCCAATGTCGCATCGGTAATCGGAGTCTCTTTCAAGTCCAGCCAAGTCACTTGATCCGGAAAGGCAATTGAGAGTTCTGACAAGAGATCCGCCACAGGAAGGTTTTTGTCAATAGTCACCTGAAGCCAGTTGGAATTGTTGGAAAGTGCCTTGATCATGACTCCTTTGGATTTAAAATCGTTTAATTTTTCCCCATCAGGGGGAGAGGTATCATCTGCAAGCAGAATCTCTACCTCTGTTTTGTTGGCATTGGGATCCACCAAGGTTTGTAAGATGGCGTCAATATCAGCAGCTATGGCTACTTCCTGCACTTTCTTGTCAAAGGGAGCACCCTCCCCTATCCACCATTCCAGCAAGGCGATCTGCTCGGGTGTCAACTGGGTCTTGCCTTTGGGAGGCATGTGTTCCTCATCCACGTCAGGAAGGTGAACCCGCTGAATCATCATACTTTTTGTCGGGTCTCCGGGAACAAAAACATCACCATTTTCACCCCCTTTTTTCAAAGCCTCCACCGTATGCATTTGCAGCTCCCCTTTCTTTTTACTCGCATTATGGCAAGAGTTACACCTCATTTCTAAGATGGGATGAATGATATCCGAAAAAACCTCCGCTTCATTCAAATTGGTAATCAGTTTAGGCCCTTCCTGCACGGGTAAGCCTACCAACTTCCGAAGTCCGTTCGGCATATTTTGGGTTAGGTAAGTGGTACCGTGGGTTAAGGAACCCCCATAATGGCCCGCTCCTCCAAGAAGGACCATCATAAGTGCCAATGAACCTACATATGCTTTTTTAAGTGTAGCTGTTTGCTTTTTTTCCTTCTGCACATATAAAATCCACGCTCCGAACGAAAAAACGACCAACGCTATCCCCAGCCATTTGTGAATGGACAGCAAATCCTCCGAATAGCCTCCGTCCTGTGCCAACATCAATCCCAATATGGCAGCTACCAATGCAGACAGCGCACCGAGTAAAAGCGTGAAACCCACCGCAGGCTTGAGAGCGGCGTACTTTTCCGTTCTGGAAGCCAGCTCCAGCAAAACCGCCAGTACCAAAAATCCAATTGGCAAGTGTAAAAACAGCGGGTGAAACCTGCCTAAGAATACTATAAAATCTCCCGATTGCTCCATGTTATACTCAAGTGTATTTATGCTATAATTTTATGAACTACTTTTCCCGCCACATCTGTCAGCCTAAAATCCCTACCTTGGGCAAAGTAAGTGAATTTTTCATGATCCATACCCAGCAGATGCATGATGGTCGCCTGCAGGTCATGGACGTGAACTTTATCTTTGATTCCATAATACCCGATTTCATCTGTCTCCCCGTGGGTGTAGCCGCCTTTCACACCACCCCCAGCCATCCAGATGGGGAAAGCTTCGGTGTGGTGATCCCTTCCTTTAAAGGGCCAAACTTTACCTCCCCGGTTTTCCTGCATGGGAGTACGGCCAAATTCTCCCCCCCAAACGACAAGGGTTTCATCCAGCAGGCCTCGTTGTTTTAGATCTTTAATCAGTGCGGTCATAGGTCGGTCAACTTGGCTGCATTTGTTTTTCAGTCCGCCTTCTATTGAATCTCCCTCACTCACCCCGTGGGTGTCCCATCCCCAATCAAATAACTGAACAAAGCGAACACCCTGTTCGACCAGCCTCCTAGCCAAAAGGCAGTTATTGGCAAAGGACGTTTTGCCGGGCTCCGTCCCGTACATATCATGTATATAGGCCGGTTCATCTTTTATATCCATTACCTCTGGAACGGAGGTCTGCATACGGAAGGACATTTCATATTGGGAAATACGGGTCAAAATCTCCGGATCTCCCATTTCCTGGTATTCCTTATCGTTGATTTTATTGATGGCGTCTATGGTATTTCTGCGTAAGTCCCGGCTCATTCCTTCCGGATTGGAAACAAACAGAACCGGGTCACCCTCTGACCTGCACTGCACGCCCTGGTACACCGAGGGCAAAAACCCACTTCCCCATACTGATTTACCGGCGTCGGGGGTATTCCCTCCTGATACCAGTACCATAAATCCCGGTAAGTTTTCATTATCAGAACCCAAACCATAGGTCACCCAGGATCCCATGCTGGGCCTTCCCAATCGGGGGCCTCCCGTTTGCAATAGCAATTGGGCAGGGGCGTGGTTGAATTCGTCGGTATGCATGGTGCGGATCAGGGACACGTCGTCCGCAATGGTGGAAAAGTGGGGTAACCAGTCTGAAATCATCATCCCGGATTCACCACGAGGCTTAAATTCCGCTTGAGGACCCAGCATTTTGGGTACTCCTTGAATAAAGGCAAATTTTTTCCCTTCCAACAAAGAAGGCGGACAATCTTTTCCATCCAACTTGCCCAACTCGGGCTTGTAGTCAAACAGCTCCAACTGAGAAGGTGCGCCGGCCATATGAAGGTAAATTATTCGCTTGGCCGTAGGTGCAAAATGCGGCATTTTGGCAGCGAGACTTTCCATCACTGCCGAAGCCTGTTCTTCTTGAGTGCTTGAGGCACCGCAACCAATCAACGACCCCAAGGCAATGGAACCCAAACCCTGGGCACATTGCTTCAGAAAATGTCTCCGCGTCTCGCGTTGAAGTGTTCTATATTGTAATTCCTGTTGTAAATTCATGGCATGTTATGATTTCATCACAAATTCATCCAAATTCATGATCACGTTAGCCATCACGGTCATGACGGCCAATTCTTTGTCCTCTTCTCCGGTAAACTGACAGATCGCACCCGGGTCATTGTCAAAATAGACCTGCGTTTGCCTGTATAGTTCAATAAGATCCTGCAGCTTTTCGTGATCCAACCCTCTTGCCATCGCAAATCCATACATGATCGCAATTAACTTTTCAGGATTGGCTTCCGGTGAGCTCTCCAGCGTCCTCCGTGCCAAGCCTTGGGCAGTCTCCAAATAAACCGGATCATTTAGGGATACCAAGGCTTGAAGTGGCGTGTTCGTATCTATTCTACGGGGAAGACACACTTCTCGGCTAGGTGCATCAAAGGAAATAAATGAAGGATAGGGACTTGTTCTACGCCAAAAGGTGTACAAAGCCCTGCGGTATTTGTCTTCTCCGCTACTTGTCTCCCATTTATTTCCCCCACTGTACACTACCTGCCAAATCCCCTCAGGCTGCTCGGGCATCACACTTGGTCCAAACATCTTTGGACTAAGTAATCCGCTGACAGCCAATGCCTGATCCCGAACCTGCTCAGCGGTCAATCGGAGCCTAGGGCCCCGCGCCAATAATTGATTCCGGGGATCTACCTGCTCCAAGTCCTCCCTCATATGGGAAGATTGCTGATAGGTAGCCGACATGACCAACTGCTTAAGTAATTTTTTGATGTCCCACTGATGTTCGTGGACAAACTGCAAAGCCAGCCAATCCAACAATTCCGGATGGGTGGGGGCAAAACCTTGAGATCCAAAATCCTCAATGGTCTCAACGATACCCAACCCGAAAAGCTGTTCCCAAAACCGGTTTACAGTCACCCGGGCCGTCAAAGGGTTGTCCGGATCTGTCAGCCATTGAGCCAGGCCCAATCTGTTTTTTTCCATAGTTGGCGTGAGGGCATTCCATTTCGCCGGAACGCCGGGTTCTACCTGCTCCCCATGAGACATCCAGCTGCCTTTTTCGAATACGTTGGTTTTTCTTCGGTACCCATCTTTCAGCTCCAGCATAATGGGAGTGGTGACTTTTTCGTTCGTACTGTTGAAAATTTCATGGAAATCTCTAGCTATTTCTTCAAAGCCACTTTCTTCTTCTCCCGGTAGAGCATGGTGAAACAAAACCCATTCTATGGTACATTCCGTCTTTAATCCCGTATTTCCTTCCAAAACCAAGTAAATATCCCGCTTTCCTGAAATTGGTTTTACCGGAAAGGATACCGTTTCATTGATGGTATATATTTTATCCTTTTTCACTTCCTTATTGTATTCAGTTTTTGTTTTTCTGTTGACTGGAATGGAGCCTATTAATTCGCCCTCTTTGTTATCTAGCCGTATTTGAAGGGTCCCCACTGAGGTATCGGCCCTGTAGCGAAGCATTATTCTGTCCTCACTCATCAGTGGCACCTCTTTGGTAAATGAGTAAACACTGTCCGTGACTTTGAAGGTGGCCGTACCGCGAATGGGAATATCTTTTTCCATTTGTTCAAAGTAATGGGGATGTAGCTTCGGTTCTGTGATACGGATCAGTTTTTCAAAATAAACCGAATCCTTCTTACCCGGATGTGTTGCTGCCCAATTTTTGACCCGGCTCAATTTCTGTAAGTCTTCCTCTTCCTTAAACTGAACCAAGGTCGGGGATTCGCTGGGTATATCCGCATCGGCACTTTGGTTAAAGAAGGCCATGGATTGGTAAAAATTTTCATGCCTAATAGGGTCATAAGGGTGACTATGACACTGGACACACTCCATCGTAGTACCCTGCAATACAGACCAAGTAGTGTTTACCCGATCGATCAGCGCAACAGTTCTGTATTCCTCATTGTCTGTTCCCCCCTCATCATTGTTCATGGTATTGCGGTGAAAGGCAGTGGCGATGAGCTGTTCATCAGTAGGATTGGGAAGCAGGTCCCCAGCCAGCTGCAAGGTGATAAATTGGTCGAAAGGAACGTTATCATTGAAAGCCTTGATTAGCCAGTCCCGGTATTTCCAGATACTTCTGGGTCGATCGGCTTCATAACCTTTTGAATCAGCATACCGGGCCATATCCATCCACATAGCTGCCCATCGTTCCCCAAAAGCGGGAGAAGCCAGCAGGCGGTCAACTACCTTTTCGAAAGCCGAGTCGGATTCGTCCCCTATAAATGCTTCCATTTCCTCCAGCGTGGGTGGAAGTCCGGTCAGGTCAAGACTCACGCGTCGGAGCAGGGTATATCTATCTGACTTTGGATTTGGAAGCAGCTTTTCCTTATTGAGCTTGGAGAGAATGAATTTGTCTATGTCATTCTGAATCCATGGATCGGAAATATTCGGGATTTGTTGGGGTTCTGGCGGGATGTATGCCCAATGATCCTTCCATCTTGCACCCTGATTGATCCATTTGGTTAAAAGGGCAATCTCCTCGTTCTCCAACGGTTCACCCTCCAAGGGCATTCTATATTCTGGATCACGGTGGTTTATTCGTTTGATCAGTTCACTTTTTCGGATACTTCCCGGTACGATTGCCCGTTCGCCGGACTCATTGACCGCCAACGCCTCCTCTTCAAAAAGCAGGCTGAAACCGCCTGACTTTTTTACCCCGCCATGACAGGCTATGCATTTTTTATTGATGATGGGGCGAATATCCCGGTTGAAATCCACTTCCTGTCCCAAAATAGCAGCGGGAACATACCTGTGTTTGTTCTCTAAGGATATTGCATTGATACCCCATACCACAAACCAAATTGAAAGGAATGCGGCGAGGAGGTATTTCCATTTAGCGTATATGGAATTCATGGGCAAATGGGGGAATAGGGCTATTTTGTTTTAAGGCAGGCTGTTATCAGCAAACCAAAGTAAACAAATAATAAACGCATTTCAAAAAGAGAAATTTTAAATTAAAACCGCTCCCCATATAAGCTTATACATAAGTAAACCCAAATGGGGATAAGCGGAAAAAATCACTGATAACTGCGAATATTAGGAGCTGGCGAAATGTCGGGATAAAATTCCATGCAACATTTCTTCAGTAAGTGGTTTGGGTAAAAACCCTGTAATTCTGTTGGACCCAACTGCTCTTTTCAAATTATTTACATTCATTGAAGTGGTGAGAATGAAAATAAGTGGAAAGGAGTCATCACCAATCTTCTTGTCGGCCAATCGTTCCACAAAATCCCACCCACACATTAAAGGCATATTAAGGTCCAGAAAAATCACATCGGGTTGCTCACAGGCTTCCCTATCAGGTTTTTCCAGCAGACTAAGTGCCTTACTTGCTGTATCGGACACAATAATATTGCTTGCAAACCCGGCTTCCTCCAAGATTTCCCGATGCAAATAGTTGACTGCCTCATCATCATCAACCAACATCACACAATTCAACTTCTTATCCATATTAAAATTAAAATTAATATTTAAAATAAAGATGAAACCCTACTGGGCTATCCACTCTTCGACTTGCAAAGGAAATCGTTTTATTCAGAAATTCCTTAAAATGTCTGGTTCTTGTTGGTAATTTGCAAATTCTAGGCCAAAATATTGCTGTTAAATTACGGATTAAAAAAAATAAATACTATAATGGTTTCAATGTATTAATATTCAGGGTTTTTTGGTATTATATTTTGATGGGTTATTAGTTGTTCTTTGACGGTAGTTCTTGAATTGATATTTATTGATACTGGATATTTGTGGATATTATTGGAGGGAAATATGGTGGAAATATTGTTGAAATATGGCCTATGGCCTAAATATGAAAAATGATATTTGTTGATATTAGATACTGGTGTATATTTTTGAAGGGAAATATAGTTGAAATGTGGTGGAATTCTATTGGTTTGATGCTGGGGGCATGTTATAGCTTAAAACGTATGGGTACACGCATCAATACGCGGCATTTTTCAACATCTTCGCTTGCGGGTCTCCAGAGATAGGGATATTCGTACAGGACCCTTAATGCCTCTAGGGCAAGTGGGGATGCGGTTCGGGATTGGTTACTTCCAGATTCTCCATTTTTCCCTCGGGGGAAACTTCAAAAATAAAATAAACGGTTTCCTCCATGCGCTTTTTTTCAAGCACCATATCCACTCCTGCCAAGTTGTGCAACTGTTTTACGATTTGAAGAAATAAGAAAAAGAATGGAATAGTTGAAATGATGCTTGATGCAACTCAGAATTGTTTTAGTCCGCTAACCACTGAACAGCTTTTTGACTGGCATGCAGCACTCTTCCCGACTGGTCCGGATCAGAGCGGAAAGAAAAGCTTATTACGAAGTACTTAAAAAAACCCAAAAAGGAAATCTAGACATAACTGACTGGTTGAAATGGTTTCTAAGTTGCCTGTTGAACGCACTTAATTCTACCGAAACAATTTTAAACCCTGTTTTGCTTATGGCTGAATTTTGGAATAAACATTCAAAAACGGGCTAGAATGAAAGGCAGAAGAAGTTGTTAAATAAAATTCTTGACGGATTTGAAGGAAAGTTAACATCTTCCAAAGGGGCAAAAATCGCGAAATGCTCAAAAGATGCCGCAATTAGAGATATTAACGATTTAATAAATTAAGTGATTCTAAAGAAAGAAGACGCTAGGGGCCAAAGTACTAATTACGAATTGAAGGGTAATTTGCCTTACATCCATTTTTTTAGCGGTCCGTTGACTATCTTCTTTCTTAACCCATCCATTACCTCACTACAGTCCGTGGAATAGCGGCAGGCAATCTGCTTAGCATCTCATTGTTCAATAGCTGCGTGCTGTTGGTAAAACTGGACACGTTAATCACGTTGTTATTTTGCCTTCCTATGAGTACCACCTCATCGCCAAGCTCAGCTTCTTTTATATGGGTAATATCCACCATAAACAAATTCATATTGATAAGGCCAACGATCGGAGCCTTTTTACCATGGATTAATACAAATCCTCTATTGGACAGAGCCCTTGGATAGCCGTTGGAATAGCCCAAGGGCATCACAGCAATGGTCATCTTGTGTGTTGCCTGAAACGATGTACCATAGCCGATGAACTCTCCCTGTTCCACATCCCGGATGTCCATAATGTCCGTTTTCCAGGTAAAAATCCGCTTAAGGGAATTATCCGATTTTTTGTTGGTTTCGTGCAGGTGCGCAAAATATATATCCGGGCTGGGCCAAAATCCATATTGCGCTACTCCAATCCGAACCATGTCGTACACCGTATCCTCCATGGCCAACGCAGCGGCGGAGCAAGCAATATGTCGGATATTAGGCAGTATTTTCTTCTCCCTACATTGCTTGAGAAATGCCTTGTACCGCTTATGTTGCATGTCAATTTTAAACTGATTGGCAATGGATTCCGCACCGCCAAAGTGGGTACAAAGACCCTCAAAGACAATATGCTCCTCATGCTTTTTCAGAAAAGTGAGCACTTTGAGAAAATCCTTCTGGGGCAATCCAGTCCTATTGGCTCCCGTTTCTACTTCAATATGGACTTTGGCCGCTTTCCCCACTTTTTTAGCGGCCGCCAAGGTCTTCGGCAGCCGCTCAATATTGTAAACAAAAAACTCAATATCGTTCTCGATCGCCCAGGGAATGTCTTCTTCGTAGATAATGCCCATAATCATAATACGGCTTGAAGGAGAGCATACGCTCATCACCTCTTCAGCCTCAAAGCTGGAGGCAACCGAAAAATGGTTAACACCGCATTTTTCGGCCATTGGCACAAAGGTTCGAATACCGTGACCATAGGCATTGGCCTTCACTACTGAAGAAACGATCGCATGTTCACCAATTTTTTTTCTGATAAAGTTTATATTGTTTTTGTATGCGGATTGTTTCAATTCAATCCTCGAGGAATGTTTTACCATATTTTTTTTGTTTCTAGCCAAGTGTAAGCACGCCCCCAACTTTCCTTAGCCAACGTTCTGATTTTTTGAATCTCTATTTCAGGAACATTTTCCATTTTATCTGCCGCTTCCAAATTGTTGTAATGAAAAGCATAAATCCTTGCAGCAAATTCATGCAAGGGTAGGGATGATTCCCCGTATATCTCTCCATTTCCGTGGACGGAGGGTTTGATTTTTTGACCCCAATCTTGGCGGCCTTCATTGTTGGGGTTAAGAAAATAAGCCCTGTAGACTCCTTTATAATCTAAATCAACCCGCAGCAAAGAAACAGCATGGAAACCTAACATATCTCCTTTCGCACTTGTGATAAAGATCCCCACAGGATTTGGGTAGATCAACCTATGTCCACCATTATAAGCTGGATGACACATGGCATAAAACACCCTTACAAATCCGTCATAGTCAATGATGGCATTGTACAGGTAATCATACGCCGATGCAAAACCAATTTGAATCCATTGTCCGTAGAGTGCCGGATTTACCCACTTGTGGGGATCCTCTCCTCGCCCGGCTGCTTTTACCATCATCTCATTGTAAACCTTATCCAGCATAGGCACCAAAGTCACCGACACCGCATCCAAATTATGGTCTAGTTTCTGAACCAAGCCCAAACCTACTTGGGATGATTTTATTTCCTGGGCTTCAAATCGAAAGGAAAGATCATTATAAGTGGCTGCCGTTTGCACCATATCGATAAGTTTGGCAGGGGCATGTTGACTCCACATACTAATACCGCGGGCACTTTGACAGGTTGGATTATTACCTTGTCCTACACCAAGTGGCTGTCCCAATACCCTAAACAACGCTCCCATCAGATACTGTAATGCAGTTAAATTTTCATGTGGAGTTTTGGTAGATTTCAATATCCGAGCCTCCACCTCAGGGTGAATCTCGAGAGTGAGCATATTGGCCAATCCCGAACGGACAGCCTCTCTGGAAAAAATACCCGATTCAAGCATTTTGGCCAGCCCATATATACATTGAGCATTAAATGGATGAATGGTTTTCAGAATTAAATTGGAGATGAATTCACTGAATTCGTTCCATCTTGCTTTGCCTGCATCAGTCAAGCCCAAACACTCTGGTATCAATTCATTATGCCCATTCTCAATAAGAAAAATCAGCAGTACGGAATGATATTGACTTACCAATCCAAAACTTAGCATGGCTTTGCTCATGTCCATGGCTTCCTCCCGCAACTTGTCTTCTGACAACTCAGTCAATGTGGCACCATATTCTTGATAATCCTTATTGACGGTATGTATGGTTGGTCTGTAAATACATCTTTGAAACCTCAGAAGCCGAGCGTCCAGATCATTTTTAGGGTTTAGATCTATTTTTTCCTTTACCAGGGCTATTATCTTTCGCTGTTTTTCAGTGACTACTGGTCTCTGCTCACAGATCAATGTCAGCTCTTCCACGAGCTTTTCTTTGACATTGTCCAGTTTGGTTTTTTCCGCAATGAACTTAAATAGGGTGTGAACTTTCTTCAGTTCATGCTCACTCATCACCAGCCTAGTCTCCTCCAATGGCTCATTAAAAACAAACTCCAAATTGGCCACGATGACTTCTTGTATGAAATTTTCAGCATCGGAAGGGGTTATGCCTTTCATCTCCAAGTCCCCTTTTGCAATAGCCAATAAACGCAATTCGCTCAGGATCTCGATGGTAGAATTTGGGTGGCCACTTTTAAGTGTCCCATTTACCAAGCCTGCCACCAGTTTGGAGGGATCAGCCCAAGGGGACCCTTCAAATATGCCTGCGTTAGATAGATTTTCTATATTTTGGTAAATAAAATCAAGCCCTTCTGTGGTGTCTATGAGTAAATCAATCTGACCCATCATTGTACGTGCCTTCTCGGGTCTAGTTAGTACTGTTGCCAGGTTGAACTCCTTGAAATGTTCTTCGAATTTCTGATATGTATTGTCTGTAAGCACTTGATTATGCATAAAAAGCATTTTTTAATGACATTGATTGATATTGGATATTGGTTGATATTGGGTTTAATGGATAATGATCGATACCTGCCTGTTGTAAGCGGGTTGGATATTGATTGATATTTGTTCTGAATCTAGCAGGAAAGCTAGTCTTAATATTTATTGTATTAATCGGAGTAATAAAAATGATGAAACACAACCCCTAATGTAAGAGGTTGTATTTATACATTTGATAAAATCATTTTTCTAATGATAGAAATCTACGTTTTCGTAATGTAAGAGTAGCTCAGTCATTCTGTCCGGATCTTCGCCTTTGAAATTCACTGTACCAAAGTGGTTACCAAAACCTTCGCGGCTGTTGATCTTTTGATTGGTATAGGGAGGAATCAAATTATGATCGAGAAAATAAGGTTCTTCTTTCAATTCTTCCGGAATCTCAAGTTTATTGATCACATCCTTATGCGGATAGATCATCACGTTGCCGTAAAACTGCTTCGGTCGGGCATCCAATGGTGGCAGGATTTCCTTCAGCTCTTCCTCAGACAAGCTTGGGTCGTGACATAAAACAAAAGCACCTAAAGCGTCAAAATCATAGGCCTTGGCTGCCAGTTCCAGTATATGACCACCGGGAATTCTACAGGCAACTTCTCCAAAGCTCAGTTCGTCATTTTCGGTAAGGAACCACTCCGGATGAATCATCCCGTATTGAATTCCGAATAAATCAACCAGCTTTTGCATTTCCTTCATGATTTTATCCCGCTTGGAATGCAACAGATGGCCTTCGGGAATAAAGTTAGAATATCCCAATTTTACATATTCTGTGATATTTAGAAAGCGGATTTTTCCACCGTGAATGAATGCCTCACATGAAAATTCTGTACCGGGTAAATGGCTTTCCGCAAGACAAGGGAAGTCACTATCCTGACATTTGTCTTCAATATCCTGCATTGACCTCAACAGACGGTGCCCAACGGTTCCTGCCGATGCAAATGGTTTAATATGTACCCAACTATCCTGCTCTCCATCTAATTGAAGGTTAGCCTGATTAAGCCTTTTCATAAAATTCCTTACACCTTCTTTGTTGTGAACTTCCTCAAAAAGACCAACCCGTAAGCCGCCTATCAAAGCTTTTCTTTTCATCATCGCTTTATTACGAAACAAAAATGCCCGATTAAGTACTCTTGGATCATCCCGGTAGATCGAGTTGAGCGCACCGGCCCATTCTACCGTTTCTTCAAAAAGTGGAACAGCTACGTCAGCATTAAATGGCTTTAGCTTTTCATACAAATCCAGGGAATTCGAGGTATCACTCCACTCGTTAAATTGGTAGCTTACGAAAGGTATGTTATGTTCTTTTGCATATCCCTCAAAGTCGGGAAAAGAAACTACTACATAAGGTTTGTTGAGTTTTTGCATACTCTCGATAACGGGCAAACTCCAACCCATTAGTGCAAAACAATTTGCCATAATTATATTTATTTTTAATAATTAATATTCAATTTCTAATTAATGCAACAAATTTCCGACCAATAACCTGTTTTTGACATATTATTTTTAAATTTATTTATATATCAAAAGTTAATAAGCAAAAAATCCTAAACACCAACAAAATGAAGAATTTCATATCTCCCTAAGGTTATCAGGAGTATCCTATTCAGGTCAACCTCAAGATATTGCTCACAAAAAGAAAAGGTAACAACTCTAATCGAATAAATTATGTGATTTTCGATCTTCATGATCGCACCAACCTGCCGTCGAAATTAGTTTACAAAATCCAAACCCTGCCGAATACCTTTTTCAATCGCAGGTACACCCCTATCCATCCAAAATGGCATAGGAGCATCCTTAAGATAATGATCAAAAAACTGCCGCATCCTCGTCTGAAAATCAATCCGGTTTTGCCGCTTGACGGGCCAGTGGGGTTCCCCATTGTAATTTAGCATCCAGCAGGCTTTGTCCAATCTCCGCATGGCCAAGTACATCTCTATCCCCTGATACCAGGGAACATGACCATCCGAATCATTGTGCATCAGCAACAACGGGGTCTCTATCTTATCGGCATAAAACAAAGGGGAGTTTTCAATATACAACGATCGGTTATCCCAAAGGGAGGCTCCGAGCCGTGTCTGTGTTTTCTCGTATTGAAATGTCCGGGCAAGTCCAGTCTCCCAGCGGATTTCCCCGTAGGCACTGGTCATATTGGCGACAATCGCGCCGGCTTCAGCAGCCTTAAACATATTGGTCCGTGTGAGAATATATGCGGTCTGATATCCGCTCCAACTATGGCCCTGAATACCTACATTTTCTTCATCTACAAATCCTTGCTCTATAAGCGAAGTGACCCCAGGCATAATGGCGTTGTAGGCACTTTCACCGGGATACCCCTCACGATAAACGATATCAGGAATAAAAATTAGGTAATCATTACTCACATACATCGTCCGGTGGACCAGAGAACGGATAGGTTCGGGTTTGTGGTGGTAGTGAAGGGTATTTGAGAATTTTTCATAATATACCACAATCATGGGATACTTTCTGTTGGGATCAAAATTTTCCGGCTTGTATAGGATCCCCTCCAGCAGAATATTATCCAGCGATCTCCAACTCACCAGTTCCGCCGTACCCCAAAGGTATTGATCCTGTTGTGGGTTGGCATTGCTGATTTTTCTTGGGGATTTAAAAGATAGGCCAGTAAGATATATATCCGAAAAATCCTGGAAGCTTTCTCTAGTGAAGATTACACGATCATTTTCTCTTGCCTTTTCCAATCCCGCAAAATGGTGAGGACTTTGAATAAGCGACTTCATGCTCTTTGAATTTGGATCAAACTGCGTATAACCTGCTTCTTTGGTCGTTTCGTCAAAGGTAGGTAGAATCCATGCATTGTTTATATCGATGGCCTTTTCTTCGGGATCCAACGACTGATATCGGTATACCTTATTATCTGCTCTGCCCGTTTTGGTTAGGTTTTCTGGATCTATTTTGCCCTTAGGGTCAAAGGCCCATATATCGTATCTGTCATAGAGCAACAATTGCTTATCATTTTCAGTCCATCCCGCCAGTCCATAAGAGGAGGCATAATCCGGGAGATCGTTTTCCTCATCTACCCATGAAATGGACTTTGGGGTGTTGAGGCGAAGTGTCCTTCCGGTGGCCACCTCGTGCGTGTACCATGCGGTATCCGGACTGTTAAACCAGTAGACGAAATCTCCTCCCGGTGAGATTCCTGAGCGACCTTTTATTTCTTTTGCAATCGGGTTCCGCTCCCCGGTCTCCAAATCTATAATATGCAGGTCTTCAAAAGAGCTAATATCCCAGGTTCTCAAAATACGGTATGAACGGTCATCTTTGCCAAGGGCAAACGTTCCATTTCCCTCAGCCGCAGGTTCAGCATCTGAAATTTCAGATGAGGCCAATTGAACAAAACTCTGATTATTGAGGTGGATCACTGCCAGATAACTTCTTTTTTGATCGCTTTCCAGTCTTCGGTTCTGCTCAGGATAAATATAATCATCCTGCCAATGCCAGACTTCAACTTGAACTACTTCTTCGGGCAATAAAGTGGTATCTTGAACTATGGGTTCCGGCCTAGTGCCCAGAAAAAGCTTTTCGCTGTCCTTTGAAAAATAAGGAGCAAAGTCCGGGGAAAGCAGCCAGCCTTCTGGAATACCTTTGGATTCCTCAACAAAAAAACGATCGGCTGAGGGCTCTCCATCCTTCCACAAAAACAGTTTTGGGGCAGGAATCAATGCCTCTAACGTATCCAAATCGGCGATAAATGATAACTTGTCTCCCGATTCAGCAATGGCCCATTGCTGAACCTTGTTCTTTGGATGAAGTTTCAAAAGAGAAACAAGCTCCTTCTTTACTAGATCATACCAATAAACCCCAGCATCAAATGCCTGTTCGTCGCCTGTGCTGTGGAACAACAAACCCACCCCCCCTTCGGCAAACTGGTATTTGATTACAAAAGGAAAATCTCTTTCCTCACCCGATTCCAGATTTCTAATATGTAAGTGGAAACCGTTTTCTTCCGAAGCTTTTTTCTCCTTCTTATTTTCGGTGACAGCACTTGTATCCTTTTCTGCTTCACTACTTTCTGTATTTGTCTGAAATGCTACCCATCCACCTACTTTTTCTGGGAGCTTATAGGAGAGAACATGGGGGATTTTTTCCAGTTCACCCCTTTGCCAATGATATATTCCAAGAGAATCTTTTGGGAAATCCTCCTTTTTCTTTTTCTCCCGCTGAAGATTTCTTATCAATTCTTTCTCAGGCTTTATCAAAAAGACCTGATACGCACCATCCCAAGTAAATTTGATCGATTCTGCACGGGGCACATGCTTCTCGGCTTGGGTTTTTACGTCTAATAGAATCAGTTCTCCATCCTCATTCTCAGGGTTGAGTGTATAGGCTACTTTGGTACCATCAGGACTAATTTGTTTGTATGTAATGCTCTTCCATTCATCATATACCTCTTCGGTAAGTGGTTTTTTGGGTGTCGGGGAAACCTTTGCCCTTTTCTGAGCCTGCGCTGGAAGGATAAAAATCAATAAAAACGTACCGAACAGTAGCTGCTTTTTCATAAAATGGCGTTAAGAAGGCTCAAGATAAGGGGGAATGCGGGAAAAATAAAAAAGCGGGTTAAATTTGAATCTTAAAATTCAAAACGCAATACTAATGGAAATAATTACCCACGTCAATGACGACATCCACATTGCTGAAATTTCTTCCTCCGAATTGATCATCAAGAATGTGGAAGACGGGTTGGATATGATGGGAAACATGTATTACAACGGGTACGATCGGATAATTATCCATGAAAAAAATATTATACCAACCTTTTTTGACCTAAAAAACGGGATGGCGGGTGAGATCCTTCAAAAATTTTCCACCTATCGGGTTCGGTTAGCCATTGTTGGTGATTTTTATAAATATCCCGGGCAGGCGCTTAAGGATTTTATTTACGAAAGTAATAAGGGCAAGCATGTCAACTTTGTGGCTACGGTTGAGCAGGCAATTGATGTGCTTAGCAGGGGGTGAAAAAATATAGGAATTCTTCAGTACATTGGTTTCCTTGAACATCCAAGTGCCGTTAGGCACGGCCGATATAGTAGCCCCCGGTTTCAACCGGGGGACCAAACACGAAGTGTATTTAAAAAGTCCCATCGGGACGATCGATATCGAGCAATGGTAATATTGGGGTAAGGCATGAAGCTTTCCCGAGGGGCTGGCGTGGCTTTTCTTTCCTATTCTTCCTCTGGTTGTACACCATCAATCAGGCCGGACAGCTTTTCCTCTATTTCCTGTGGCGACGGCAGCAGGTCTTTATATTCTTTCGGAAGTGTTTCCGTGAGGGTATAACTGGCTATGCCTATCGGGCTGTTTGATTGCCTCAGTGCGTATTCAACGATTGTTTTGCTTTTACTCTTACAGATGATTATTCCGATAGACGGGTTTTCATCTTCCTGTTTTACCTTTTCATCCAGAACGGCTAAATAGAAGTTCATTTTCCCCGCAAATTCAGGCTTGAATTTCCCTGCTTTCAGCTCGATTGCCACCAATGATCTTAACTTCCTGTGATATAAAAGCAGGTCAACATAAAAATCTTCATCCCCGGCCTGTAACCTGTACTGGTTGCCGATAAAGGCAAAGCCCCCGCCCATTTCAAGTAAAAATTTGCGGATGTTTTTCATTAAAGCAAGCTCCAGTTCTTATTCATTATGCTGTTCCCCTATTTCCAAAAAATCAAAATTGTATTCGTCCTTTACCGCAAGCTTGGCCTGATGCCTGTATTTTTCCGGAACCGCTTCATCAAAGTTGGTCTGGTTGAGCAAAAACTTTTCGTAAGATTTTCCTTCTATCTGGTGGATTAACACGTTTTTTGACCAACCGTATTTTTTAGTCATACGGATATAAAACTCCCTTTCTGAACCCTCTTTGCATTTGCCCATTATTACAAGGTTGTGGCTCCAACTGATTTCTCCAACCAATGGTTGGAGTTTTGTGTCGTCCTTGTATTCAAGATACATTTGCCTCATGTACCAAAGGTTTTGAGTGGAATAACCCTGCACGCCCGGGAACTCATTTTGTAAATCTCTTGACAGGGTTTCTACTATGGCTTTCCCCCATCCATGCTCCTGCTGTTTCCCAACAATGCTTTTTCCTATTTCCCAGTACAGGGCCAGCAGGGTTTTATTTACCTGTCTCAGTGCCTCATATTGGGACTGGTTTATTTTCTCTTTTATATCGCTGAAAAACGCTTTGTAAAGGTCTTTATCCAAATTCTCCATAGGTGTAAAATTACGGTTTAAATTTACTTTTTCCATGACACCGCAGTTTGTGATATCAGGTCTATTTAATAGGATGGTATTGATTTATAGCCGCCTGAAGGGCTTCCACATTGGCTTGCTTGTATTTTTCCGTGGCGGACGGATATTTGTGCCCTGCAAAAACCTGTACGATGCGCAGATCGTTGCCCCGCTTCAAGAGGTTGGCGATTCTTTGTGTTTTCACCGTAATAAAGGCAGGATATGAGTAATACATTAACGCTCAGAAAAGAAAAAAACTGGTCACAGGGTGACCTCGCCCAGCGGATAGCCGCATCCAGGGAAATTATCGGAAAGTAAGAGCGCAACGAGAACCTGCCCTCCATCGAGATGGTGGCCAAGATGGCCAGGGCTTTTGGGGTTACAGTGGATTACCTAATCGGGGAAGGCGAAAACGCCTCTTACGACAAGGAAACAGTGGACAGGATCAACAACATCCAAAAAATGGACGAGGGCACCAAAAACGTCCTCTTCAACGTCATCGACACCTACATCCAGAATTTTAAGACCAAACAGGCTTTCGCTAAATAACAACGCCCCCAGTTAGCGGGCTTTGTTATTTTATACATTTTGCGGTATTCTATTAATATTTGTTTCGTCAGACAAATCCCAGTACCACCACTTATCAGGACTGTCTTTTTCAACTGCAAACCTTCTCTTATAAGCTATTTTAAACAAATTCAAAAGTAACACAAACGCTTTTGTCAATTCATTTTCAGGCAGAGTTATAAGTTTTTCCAAATTATGATTTGCAACACCTTTTTTGAGTAAAACACAAGGGGTATAAGTAGCTTTCAGACCACTATTAATTATAGCCGGTTCAATGTCTTCTTCTTTCGGTTTTGATTGAAGAATAAGAAACAGAATTTCGTTTAAAAATAACTTCTGAGAACTCATGTCTAAACCTCCAAATAAATATAAGAGTTGCTCTATATTGATAAGCTCCTGTCCGTATTTATTAACCAATATTTCGTGTTCTATTTTCATTATTTAAGGACGAGGGTTTATAATTATATGAGGTTCTGTTACATCAAGAGGTCCTTTAAAAACATCTATATTCCGACGTGTATTATCCAAAACCGAACGAGAACCTGGTAAAGAGTTTTTAATAGTACTCCAATTTTTACTATTAAGCCCTGGTATTACATAATCCCAATCAGAATATGCTCCTGCTGTTCCTTTTGCCCGACTACCTACAACTGTAATGGGTTTGTTGATTCGGGTCGCAGCATTCTCGATTCTAAGCAGTTCACCTTTGGATAAAACATTACCTCCCCCCTTAGCGGCATTCTCTACAGCACCCGATCCAACCGAACTGGACCTCAGAATGGCGGACGAGTTTCGGGCAAAGGTCCTGACTATGCCTGACGCCAAACTTGATTCCAGCCCCCCCATTGGAACCGACATCACCGC
>NZ_VOLC01000049.1 GCF_009797935.1 Lunatibacter salilacus | reverse complement strand
ATTTTTTATAAATTAGACAGTCAGTTGGCAACAAAGGAGGGAAAGGTGACGATGGTTGTTAAATACCCTTCAACCATCGACTTATAAACTAAATTGTTTAAAGTTGTTAAGTTAATGAGTTGATAAGGGAAAAGGTTGAAAGATGAAGTTTTGGTGCATTTTCTTTACCTTGAACAGTTGGTAAAAATGAAGGGAAAGGTGAAGACGGATGATAAATACCCTCCAAATTTCAACTCATAAACTTATCGACTTATAAACTAAATTGTTTAAAGTTGTTGAGTTGATAAGTTGATGAGTTTGGAAAAAAGGAAGTTTCGGTGCATTTTTTATAAATTAGACAGTCAGTTGGCAACAAAGGAGGGAAAGGTGACGATGGATGTTAAATACCCTTACACCATCGACTCATAAACTTATCGACTTATAAACTGCTTTGTTTAAATGCTAGAAAGATGAAATATAGATACGGTTTTGAAAAATTGGGAGTATGGCAAAAATCAAGAGAGTTGGTTAAAGATATTTATTTAGCTACAAACCAGTTTCCTTCAGATGAGAAATTTGGGCTGACAAGTCAACTAAGACGAGCTATCATCTCAGTAAGCAGCAATATTGCAGAAGGTAGTTCACGTAGGGGCCAAAAAGATCAGGCTAGGTTCTATGAAATTGCGTTTGGAAGTTTAATCGAAGTACTAAACCAACTTATACTCGCTCAGGATTTAGAATACCTTGATACAAACAGCGTAGAAACCATAAGACCGAAAATCGATGATATTGGCCGGATGCTAAACGCACTTCGCCAATCAACCTACAAAGCAGCAGATTCATGAAGATTTTTCCCAATCTATCTTATTGATTTACTGGTTGATAAGTTGTTGAGTTTATAAATTGATGAGTTTGATAGGTAGTTGAGTTGAGAAGTTGGAAAAAAATAGAAATTTTGGGAATAATTCATTGAAGCCAATAAAGCCCGAATGTTAAAAACCTTTTAACTAAAAAACTCATAAACTTATCGACTTATAAACTGCTTTGTTTAAAGTTGTTGAGTTTGAAAAAATAGCAGTTTCGGTGCATTTTTTATAAATTAGACAGTTGGTGGTTATTTCGGTCTGACCATGCCAGTGATATCGGTCAAACCGTGCCACTTTGA
>NZ_VOLC01000048.1 GCF_009797935.1 Lunatibacter salilacus | reverse complement strand
GGTTTTGGCGGGAAAGGAATGGCACCACAACCATCCCCGCTGCCAAAACGAAACCGAACTCATCTCATCCATGTCCTGGGGCTCCGCTGCGCTATACCCCAGGCTACTAAGAATACACCCTTACAGGGCTGGGATTACTTACTAGTAATGACTCAATAACCCAGTAACCAGTAACTCAATAACCAATAACTTAATAACCAATCAACCTAATTCCCCATTTACTATGACCTATCCCGAAAAAGAAAAGGCAGAATCAAACAGAACCAAGTTTCCCAGAAATCCCCGCTCCGTAACACCCCAGCAGTAAGATTCGTCGTCTGATACTAATTATCTCTTATGACGGCATCTAAAGTCCCCCCTTGAGGAGGGATTTAGGGGGACAAAACGGTGGCAGAACCAAAGAGACGACCACTAAAAAAAAATACCGCCATGGAGCTCTCCAGGACGGTATTTTTATGGTTATCGGATTATCTAGTAGGCAATCAGCGGCGGGATTGTTCATCTTGGCCGGATTCTTCCTTTTTTAATCCTTGATATAAATCAGCAAACCTATAGCGTAGACTTAATCCGATTTCCAAGCCCTGAAGGGACACATTTCGGATTACCGAAGGGGCTCCAAACTCAGGGATGTATTTTTTATCGTAGCTGCCTGTATTGTATCGGCCATCCAGAGCCAGGGAAAAGGCTTTACTTAGCACGTACTCACCGCCCAGTTTAAAGTAAAAGCCATAGTCATTGCCGTGAAAGGTTCTTGAAGACACATTCCCTTCCCCACCGCTGACGTTACGTTCCGCTCTGTTCTGGACAAAATACCTGTTTACACCTGCTCCGGCAAATAGATTGAACTGATCGGGGACGACATCTTTGTACGCATAGTACACACCGACAGTCAGGGGAATTACCATTTGTTTGATGGACTCGTTGATACGGAGACCGCCGGAAAGTGCTTGCTCCCCGGTAAATGACCCAGACCATATCCCGATCCTACCGTCCACTCCCAATCCCTCAAAGAGATTAACGCCGGCGGAAAGGAAGGGCATCACCCCGCCTTTGCTAAAGTCCCCATCACCGGGATAGTTGGGTAGAAAGCTACGCTCATCCGCCCCCGAATAGGTTCTGTTCCAATAAGACACCCCCAACCCCACAT
>NZ_VOLC01000047.1 GCF_009797935.1 Lunatibacter salilacus | reverse complement strand
CATTGTCCTGTACCGTTTCGATATTGACTTGCAATACTCCTTCCGCGGAAGTCGCTCGGGCTGTCTCGGCTAAAAGATCTGTGGTTAAGATGCTTTCGGCATCAATTGCACGGGCTGTTTCGGCAATAAGATCGGCGTTTAGCTTATCCTCGGCGGAAGTTGCCCGGATTGTTTCGGATAAAAGATCTGTGGTTAAGATGTTTTCCGCATCCATTGCCCGGGTAGTTTCAGCAGTAAGATCAGCGTTTAGTTTATCCTCAGCGGAAGTTGCTCGGATTGTTTCAGCGGCAAGATTAGTGGTTAACGTGGTTTCGGCACCAATTGCTCGGGCTGTTTCAGCTTCCAGGTCCATGGCCAGCTTTTCTTCGGCCGCCGAGGCACGGGCAACCTCACCGGCAAGGGCTCCGCTGCCTTCCGCCGCTGATGCGTTGACGAAGGTTCTCACTGCCAGTTCTGTCGGGAACCTGGTGTTCGTGGCGTCCGAAAGGGTTATATCGGTGGACTTGTTGGCACCATCCTCCTTTAGGGCGATGGCAGTTTCCGCGGCCGTTTTGTTGGCGTCAATATTGTCCTGCACCGTACCGATATTGTCCTGCAAAACTCCTTCCGCGGAAGTCGCACGGGCTGTCTCGGCTAAAAGATCTGTGGTTAACGTAGTTTCGGAAGCAATTGCCCGGGCTGTTTCGGCAGAAAGATCTGCGTTTAGCTTGTCCTCTGCGGAAGTCGCACGGGCTGTCTCGGCTAAAATGTCTGTGGTTAACGTAGTTTCGGCGGCAATTGCTCTGTCCGTTTCAGCGGAAAGTTCTTCGGATAGTGTAGATTCGGCATCAATTGCACGGGCTGTTTCGACTTCAAGGTCTGCCGCCAGTTTTTCTTCGGCCGCAATGGCACGGGCAACTTCGTCGGCAAGGGCTCCGCTGCCTTCCGCCGCTGATGCGTTGACGTAGGTTTTTACCGCAAGTTCGGTCGGGAACTTGGTGTTGGTGGCGTCAGAAAGGGTGATGTCGGTGGACTTGTTGGCGGAATCCTCCTTTAGGGCGATGGCTGTTTCCGCGGCCGTTTTGTTGGCGTCCACATTGCCCTGCACCGTACCGATATTGTCCTGCAAAACTCCTTCCGCGGCAGTCGCACGGGCTGTCTCGGCTAAAAGATCCGTGGTTAACGTAGTTTCGGCGGCAATTGCTCTGTCCGTTTCAGCGGAAAGTTCTT
>NZ_VOLC01000046.1 GCF_009797935.1 Lunatibacter salilacus | reverse complement strand
CTACTCATATCTTTGAAATTAATAGAAAATTCATAAAATCATTGTTAGTTTAGATGATTAAGAATTGGAAGGAAGGGAACAAACGGGCTACTAAACACTTTGATGTTGCAATCGAGAAACCCCCTTCCTTCTTTCAATCCAAAGCCAGAACAGTACCTAAAGGCATGTTAGATTTATCGTGACCTTGTATCAGCTGTGAGTAAAGGAAAAGGGGTTGAGATATTGATAAACCATAAATTCAATAAGATGAAAGAAGGCAAAGAGTTGTTGGTTCAAAACGTTGGAGTCGATGTTTCCAAAGACACGCTGGATGTTGTTCTGGCAACCATGAATTACGGACGGGAAATTAAAATAAAAGGCTCCAGGAAGTTCCCCAACACGGTACAGGGATTCCGGGAGTTTGTTAAATGGCTTGAGGCCAAACGGACAAAACCCTGTGAATTACGTGTTTTGATGGAGGCCACGGGCATTTATTATGAGCAGTTCGCCTGGTATCTGCATGAGCGGGAATATGCGGTTTCAGTGGTGCTGCCCACCAAAGCAAAACGGTATCTTCAGGCGATTGGCAACAAAAGCAAAAACGATAAAATTGATGCGAAGGGACTGTCCAGAATGGGCCTTGAACAGAATTTGTCTCCTTGGCGGCCGCTGTCGAAGAATATCTATCGGTTACGTTTGCTTACGCGCCAATTGGAGGATTTTAACAACCAAAGGACGGTATTTTTAAACCAGCTGCACGCCCTGAGCCACAGTGCCTATCCGGTTAAGGAGGTTGAAAAAAACCTCAATAAGCTAATCAGAGAACTTGAAAAAGGCATAGCCAATATAAACACGGCAATTGAAAAGCTGATTAAGGATGATGAAAAACTCGCAAATAGAGTGGACAAGATCCTGAAGATAAAGGGTGTAGGCATAAAAACAATTGCGGTTCTGCTGGCTGAAACCAACGGATTTGAAACTTTTGAAAACCAGGGACAGCTGGTAAGCTATTCGGGGTATGACATAATCGAAAACCAATCAGGGAAACATAACGGGAAAACAAAAATGTCAAAAAAGGGCAACGCCCATATACGCAGGGCTATGCACCTGCCTGCTTTTGGCGTGGTGAGATACAACCAAGGCACTTTTAACAACTTATACAACAGGTTAATAGCAAAAGGGAAAACAAAAATGCAGGCATATGTGGCGGTTCAAAGAAAATTGTTGGTATTGATATGGGCACTTTGGAAAAAGGACCAGGAGTATGATCAGAACTACCATCTTTCAACCCAAAAATATTCCGGTAATGATGAGCCTAAGCCCTTCTTTTCGCTTGGCTCCGTAGGAGACACCAAAAAAGTAGGGCCAGTATCAACCGGCCCTACAGTAGATGAACTTCCGTGCAACGAATCGCCTGAAGCCCTCTTTTCGCTAATGTAAATTTAAGAAAAAATCTTCAAAAATCACTTGCTATTTAAGACAGTACCTCGATTGGC
>NZ_VOLC01000045.1 GCF_009797935.1 Lunatibacter salilacus | reverse complement strand
GTGGCGTCAGATAGGGTAATATCGGTGGACTTGTTGGCGGCATCCTCCTTTAGGGAAATGGCAGTTTCAGCGGCCGTTTTGTTGGCGTCCACATTGTCCTGTACCGTTTCGATATTGACTTGCAATACTCCTTCCGCGGAAGTCGCGCGGGCTGTCTCGGCTAAAAGATCCGTGGTTAACGTAGTTTCGGCGGCAATTGCTCTGTCCGTTTCAGCGGAAAGTTCTTCGGATAGTGTAGATTCGGCATCAATTGCACGGGTTGTTTCGGCTTCCAGGTCCAGGGCCAGCTTTTCCTCGGCGGAAGTTGCCCGGATTGTTTCGGATAAAAGATCTGTGGTTAAGATGTTTTCCGCATCCATTGCCCGGGTAGTTTCAGCAGTAAGATCAGCGTTTAGTTTATCCTCAGCGGAAGTTGCTCGGATTGTTTCAGCGGCAAGATTAGTGGTTAACGTAGTTTCGGCAGCAATTGCTCGGGCTGTTTCAGCTTCCAGGTCCAGGGCCAGCTTTTCCTCGGCCGCAATGGCACGGGTAACCTCGTCGGCAAGGGCCCCGCTGCCTTCCGCCGCTGATGCGTTGACAAAGGTTCGCACCGCAAGTTCGGTCGGGAACTTGGTGTTGGTGGCGTCAGAAAGGGTGATGTCGGTGGACTTGTTGGCGGCATCCTCCTTTAGGGAAATGGCAGTTTCAGCGGCCGTTTTGTTGGCGTCCACATTGTCCTGTACCGTTTCGATATTGACTTGCAAAACTCCTTCCGCGGAAGTCGCTCGGGCTGTCTCGGCTTCAAGGTCTGCCGCCAGCTTTTCTTCGGCCGCCGTGGCACGGGCAACCTCCTCGGAAAGGGCCCCGCTGCCTTCCGCCGCTGATGCGTTGACGAAGGTTCTCACGGCAAGTTCGGTCGGGAACTTGGTGTTGGTGGCGTCAGAAAGGGTGATGTCGGTGGACTTGTTGGCGGCATCCTCTTTTAGGGCGATGGCTGTTTCCGCGGCCGTTTTGTTGGCGTCCACATTGCCCTGCAAAACTCCTTCCGCGGCAGTCGCCCGCGCTGTTTCATCTATAAGGTCTGTGGATAAGATATTTTCGGCATCCGTTGCACGGGTAGTTTCGGCAATGAGATCAACGTTTAACCTTTCCTCCGCAGCGGTCGCCCGGGCTGTTTCGGCTAAAATGTCTGTAGATAGGATGCTTTCCGCATCCATTGCCCGGGTAGTTTCAGCAATAAGATCGGCGTTTAGCTTATCCTCCGCGGTAGTTGCCCGGGTTGTTTCAGCGGCAAGGTCTCCAAATAGTGTAGTTTCCGCATCAATTGCCCTGTTCGTTTCAGCGGCAAGGTCTGTGGCCAGCTTTTCTTCGGCAGCCGTGGCACGGGCAACCTCCTCGGAAAGGGCTCCGCTGCCTTCCGCTGCGGATGCGTTGACGAAGGTCCTCACGGCAAGTTCTGTCGGGAACCTGGTGTTGGTGGCGTCCGAAAGGGTTATATCGGTGGACTTGTTGGCACCATCCTCCTTTAGGGCGATGGCAGTTTCTGCAGCCGTTTTGTTGGCATCCACATTGCCCTGCACCGTCCAGATATTGGCCTGCAATACTCCTTCCGCAGCGGTAGCACGGACTGTCTCAGCGGCTAGGTCAGTGGCTAACGAATTTTCGGCATCAACTGCACGGGTAACCTCCG
>NZ_VOLC01000044.1 GCF_009797935.1 Lunatibacter salilacus | reverse complement strand
GTCAACGCATCAGCGGCGGAAGGCAGCGGAGCCCTTGCCGACGAGGTTGCCCGTGCCATTGCGGCCGAAGAAAAACTGGCGGCAGACCTTGAAGCCGAAACAGCCCGTGCAATTGATGCCGAATCTACACTATCCGAAGAACTTTCCGCTGAAACGGACAGAGCAATTGCCGCCGAAACTACGTTAACCACAGACATTTTAGCCGAGACAGCCCGTGCGACTTCCGCGGAAGGAGTATTGCAAGTCAATATCGAAACGGTACAGGACAATGTGGACGCCAACAAAACGGCCGCTGAAACTGCCATCGCCCTCAAGGAGGATTCCGCCAACAAGTCCACCGATATAACCCTTTCGGACGCCACGAACACCAGGTTCCCGACAGAACTGGCAGTGAGAACCTTCGTCAACGCATCAGCGGCGGAAGGCAGCGGAGCCCTTGCCGGTGAGGTTGCCCGTGCCTCGGCTGCCGAAGAAAAGCTGGCCACAGACCTTGAAGCCGAAACAGCCCGTGCAATTGATGCCGAATCTACACTATCCGAAGAACTTTCCGCTGAAACGGACAGAGCAATTGCCGCCGAAACTACGTTAACCACAGATCTTTTAGCCGAGACAGCCCGTGCGACTGCCGCAGAGGACAAGCTAAACGCAGATCTTACTGCCGAAACAGCCCGGGCAATTGCTTCCGAAACTACGTTAACCACGGATCTTTTAGCCGAGACAGCCCGCGCGACTTCCGCGGAAGGAGTTTTGCAAGTCAATATCGAAACGGTACAGGACAATGTGGACGCCAACAAAACGGCCGCTGAAACTGCCATCGCCCTAAAAGAGGATGCCGCCAACAAGTCCACCGACATCACCCTTTCTGACGCCACCAACACCAAGTTCCCGACCGAACTTGCGGTGCGAACCTTTGTCAACGCATCAGCGGCGGAAGGCAGCGGAGCCCTTGCCGACGAGGTTTCCCGAGCCACGGCTGCCGAAGAAAAATTGGCCACAGATCTGGAAGCTGAAACGAACAGGGCAATTGATGCGGAAACTACACTATTTGGAGACCTTGCCGCTGAAACAACCCGGGCAACTACCGCGGAGGATAAGCTAAACGCCGATCTTATTGCTGAAACTACCCGGGCAATGGATGCGGAAAGCATCCTATCTACAGACATTTTAGCCGAAACAGCCCGGGCGACCGCTGCGGAGGAAAGGTTAAACGTTGATCTCATTGCCGAAACTACCCGTGCAACGGATGCCGAAAATATCTTATCCACAGACCTTATAGCTGAAACAGCGCGGGCGACTGCCGCGGAAGGAGTTTTGCAGGACAATATTGACGCCAACAAAACGGCCGCTGAAACTGCCATCGCCCTCAAGGAGGATTCCGCCAACAAGTCCACCGATATAACCCTTTCGGACGCCACCAACACCAAGTTCCCGACCGAACTTGCGGTGCGAACCTTTGTCAACGCATCAGCGGCGGAAGGCAGCGGGGCCCTTGCCGACGAGGTTACCCGTGCCACAACGGCCGAAGAAAAGCTGGCCCTGGACTTGGAAGCTGAAACGGACAGGGCAATGGAAGCGGAAAATACGTTAACCACAGATCTTTCCGCTGAAACGGACAGAGCAATTGCTGCCGAAACTACGTTAACCACGGATCTTTTAGCCGAAACAATCCGTGCAACTTCCGCAGAGGACAAGCTAAACGCAGATCTTTCTGCCGAAACAACCCGGGCGATTGCCGCCGAAACTACGTTAACCACGGATCTTTTAGCCGAGACAGCCCGTGCGACTGCCGCGGAAGGAGTTTTGCAGGACAATATCGGTACGGTGCAGGGCAATGTGGACGCCAACAAAATGGCCGCGGAAACAGCCATCGCCCTCAAGGAGGATTCCGCCAACAAGTCCACCGATATAACCCTTTCGGACGCCACGAACACCAGGTTCCCGACAGAACTGGCAGTGAGAACCTTCGTCAACGCATCAGCGGCGGAAGGCAGCGGAGCCCTTGCCGACGAGGTTGCCCGTG
>NZ_VOLC01000043.1 GCF_009797935.1 Lunatibacter salilacus | reverse complement strand
GTCAACGCATCAGCGGCGGAAGGCAGCGGAGCCCTTGCCGACGAGGTTGCCCGTGCCATTGCGGCCGAAGAAAAACTGGCGGCAGACCTTGAAGCCGAAACAGCCCGTGCAATTGATGCCGAATCTACACTATCCGAAGAACTTTCCGCTGAAACGGACAGAGCAATTGCCGCCGAAACTACGTTAACCACGGATCTTTTAGCCGAGACAGCCCGTGCGACTGCCGCGGAAGGAGTTTTGCAGGACAATATCGGTACGGTGCAGGGCAATGTGGACGCCAACAAAACGGCCGCGGAAACAGCCATCGCCCTAAAGGAGGATTCCGCCAACAAGTCCACCGACATCACCCTTTCTGACGCCACCAACACCAAGTTCCCGACCGAACTTGCGGTAAAAACCTACGTCAACGCATCAGCGGCGGAAGGCAGCGGAGCCCTTGCCGACGAAGTTGCCCGTGCCATTGCGGCCGAAGAAAAACTGGCGGCAGACCTTGAAGTCGAAACAGCCCGTGCAATTGATGCCGAATCTACACTATCCGAAGAACTTTCCGCTGAAACGGACAGAGCAATTGCCGCCGAAACTACGTTAACCACAGACATTTTAGCCGAGACAGCCCGTGCGACTTCCGCAGAGGACAAGCTAAACGCAGATCTTTCTGCCGAAACAGCCCGGGCAATTGCTTCCGAAACTACGTTAACCACAGATCTTTTAGCCGAGACAGCCCGTGCGACTTCCGCGGAAGGAGTTTTGCAGGACAATATCGGTACGGTGCAGGACAATATTGACGCCAACAAAACGGCCGCGGAAACTGCCATCGCCCTAAAGGAGGATGGTGCCAACAAGTCCACCGATATAACCCTTTCGGACGCCACGAACACCAGGTTCCCGACAGAACTGGCAGTGAGAACCTTCGTCAACGCATCAGCGGCGGAAGGCAGCGGAGCCCTTGCCGGTGAGGTTGCCCGTGCCTCGGCGGCCGAAGAAAAGCTGGCCATGGACCTGGAAGCTGAAACAGCCCGAGCAATTGGTGCCGAAACCACGTTAACCACTAATCTTGCCGCTGAAACAATCCGAGCAACTTCCGCTGAGGATAAACTAAACGCTGATCTTACTGCTGAAACTACCCGGGCAATGGATGCGGAAAACATCTTAACCACAGATCTTTTATCCGAAACAATCCGGGCAACTTCCGCCGAGGATAAGCTAAACGCCGATCTTATTGCCGAAACAGCCCGTGCAATTGATGCCGAAAGCATCTTAACCACAGATCTTTTAGCCGAGACAGCCCGAGCGACTTCCGCGGAAGGAGTATTGCAAGTCAATATCGAAACGGTACAGGACAATGTGGACGCCAACAAAACGGCCGCTGAAACTGCCATCGCCCTAAAAGAGGATGGTGCCAACAAGTCCACCGATATAACCCTTTCGGACGCGACGAACACCAGGTTCCCGACAGAACTGGCAGTGAGAACCTTCGTCAACGCATCAGCGGCGGAAGGCAGCGGAGCCCTTGCCGACGAAGTTGCCCGTGCAACTGCGGCCGAGGAAAAGCTGGCCCTGGACCTGGAAGCCGAAACAACCCGGGCAATTGATGCCGAATCTACACTATCCGAAGATCTTTCCGCTGAAACGGACAGAGCAATTGCTGCCGAAACTACGTTAACCACGGATCTTTTAGCCGAGACAGCCCGTGCGACTTCCGCGGAAGGAGTATTGCAAGTCAATATCGAAACGGTACAGGACAATGTGGACGCCAACAAAACGGCCGCTGAAACTGCCATCGCCCTCAAGGAGGATTCCGCCAACAAGTCCACCGACATCACCCTTTCTGACGCCACCAACACCAAGTTCCCGACCGAACTTGCGGTGCGAACCTTTGTCAACGCATCAGCGGCGGAAGGCAGCGGAGCCCTTGCCGACGAGGTTGCCCGTGCCATTGCGGCCGAAGAAAAACTGGCGGCAGACCTTGAAGCCGAAACAGCCCGTGCAATTGATGCCGAATCTACACTATCCGAAGAACTTTCCGCTGAAACGGACAGAGCAATTGCCGCCGAAACTACGTTAACCACAGACATTTTAGCCGAGACAGCCCGTGCGACTTCCGCGGAAGGAGTATTGCAAGTCAATATCGAAACGGTACAGGACAATG
>NZ_VOLC01000042.1 GCF_009797935.1 Lunatibacter salilacus | reverse complement strand
CAGCAGCCTGACGGACATGGAAACGGTAAGCAGGGAGGAGATGGTGAAACTTTACCCCTGGATGCGGCTATCCGCTGGGCGAGGGAAATGCATTTGCGGGAAACTTGGATTAGGGCAGTCGCAGGGAAGTGCCATCTTTTTGGATAGGGGAAACTTAACTGACCAAAAAAACCGTTAACTTTATGGATAAGTTAATTCGCCATAAAATGGATATTGCGTTAAAATACAGGATCATATCTGAAATCATCAACACGAAAGACGAGCGTGTTTTGAACGCTGTCAAGTCACTTTTGAACATCGAGGACCAAGTTGATTTTTGGGAAGAGTTAAGTGTGGATGACCGTGCTGCCATCGACGAGGGTCTGGAACAGTTGGACAAAGGCCAGTACGTGTCCCATGAATCTGTCCGTGAGGAAATCAAAAACCGATTCAACTTCTAGCCGTGGCGTTGGCGGTCCGATATTCTCCCCGACCTGGGTGTAGAATTCTCTACACCCCAATATCCCTAACCTCCTTTAGAACCGTAACCCGTTCGGGCCATTTGCAATGGCTTACTCAAGAACTACTTGGAAAAAGAATTTCACTTGATATGAACCATAGCTGGCTGAGGTTAGAAAAAGCAATTTTGTAAACAGGTATTCTCATAGCTTGGACAGACTGTCAAATATCGCCTAGGAAATATTAAGTAGTTCTACCTGTGGGGACTTTTGTTTTTCAACTGAAAGAAAAAACTATCTTTATGGCTGTCCACGGGGGCGAAACGTTCTTTAAAGTTGTGATGGAAAGCTGTAAAAAATCTGAAAAGGCTGTCCGGGAGCGTACCGTTACCTTCGGGATGCCAGGCCGAATCTCCTAAAGGACAATGAAAGTGACGGGCTGCTGATCGGAAGCCTTCAGAACGCGATAACTGCGGAAGATATCATCAAGTACGTAAAAAGGAGCTTCAAGGGATTTTACGCACCAAATAAGGTCCTGACGGTACGGCAGAGTGTGATTACCAACCTCCTGAAGGTGGGCAACGATCTGATGATCATCCGGTTGTTTGCGGGGCACATAAACCCCTCGGCAACCGAGAAATACAAACAGGCACAGCTGAAAGAGCTGAAGAGGGCGGTGTTGAAATATCATCCGTTTAAATGAAACCCACAAATCCCAAAAAAACGTTAACTTTATGAAGACAATACATTATAGAGAAATGGATATCAAAGCAGAAAAACTATACCTGATAGAACAGCTGGCAAAACTGGAAGATATAAAGATAATTCAGCAGATCAAAGATTTATTGAGTTCCCAGAAAGAACCAATAGCCGGTTATAAACCGGACGGCGGCCCCATTACCAGGTCAGAATTGGTAGCCAGGGCAAGGAACTCAAATAAAGCCATCAAAGAAGGAAGGGTGATAAGTATTGAGGATCTGGAAAAAGAATCGGAAAACTGGTAAGGGGGATGAATGTTTTAATCACCGAGCCCGCCAAAGAATCATTGAAAGAAATTTGTAAACACTACAGAAGTTTGGAGTTCGATTTTTATGCTATAAAGGTACGAAAGACTATACTTGGAAAAGCTAAGAGTTTATCGGACAACCCGGAAAGAGGGCAGAAAGAAGAAATGCTAAAATCCCTCGATCAGGGACACCGCTATTTATTGGTCGAATCCCACTTTAAAATCATTTATTTGATAGACAAAAAACGGGTCGTAGTGACAGATATAATAGACACCCACCAACATCCCGATAGAATGCTCAAAGGGAACCGGTAACGACCAATCAATACCTAATCCGAAACATACTGCGCCATGCCTTATGTGCACGGGGGAAGTTCGCTGCAAGTCCGTGACATTCCGAGGTTAATGATCAACACAGTTGTCAAAAGGAGAGGCCCAAAAGGCTTTTCTTTTTTTCAATTGAAAGAAAAAAGTCCCTATATTGGAGGCCCCGACTGGGTGTAGTATTCACTACACCCTACTATTTCTAATCTTCTTGGAGGACGTAATCCGTTTCATGCCATTTGCAATGGCTTAAGAAAGAGCTTATTAGTAAACAGATACCGGACATTTTGAAAACTTTCTGACTGAGATTTAAAGACGGTTCCAAAAAAACCATTCCTTCCCCGACTGGGTGTAGTATCCACTCAATGGTATTAAGTTAAGGTAAATCCGGTGA
>NZ_VOLC01000041.1 GCF_009797935.1 Lunatibacter salilacus | reverse complement strand
GTGGTTATTTCGGTCTGACCATGCCAGTGATATCGGTCAAACCGTGCCACTTTGAAAGATCATCTAAAGTAGGTTAATTTTCATTCATTTTTCAAAACTCCCTTCCTTAAAGATTCTCCTTTAAGGTCTATTCTGTGTGAGGAGTTTACCAGTCTGTCAAGTATGGCATCCGCAATAGTCCCTTCACCGATTATGTCATACCATGCTGATACCGGTATCTGGGAGGAGACCATTGTAGATGTTTCATTGAACCTGTCATCAATTATATCCATCATTATTTCACGGGCAGACACATCAAAGGCCTGAAGCCCAAAATCGTCAAGTATCAACAGATCAGTACTTTGCAGCTTACGAAGTTCCTTCAGATAAGTGCCGTCCACTTTGCTGAGCTTGAGTTTTGACAGGAGTCTGGCAGTGTTGCCGTACAGGGTTTTATACCCCATCAGGCAGGCCTGGTTGCCAAGAGCCTGTGCCAGATAACTTTTCCCCACCCCTGATGGGCCTGTCAGGATGATGTTTTCCTTTTTCTTTACAAAAGAGAGTGTCGCAAGCCTGCCGAACATGTTCTTGTCCAGGTTCCTTGAGTGGCTGTAGTCGATGTCGGCAATGGAGGCTTTCTGTTTAAAGGAAGCCCCCTTTATAAGCCTCGCCATTTTTTTGCCTTGCCTGTCTTCCCATTCATGGTCTGCCAGCAGGGAGATGTATTCATCGGGTGTAAAGCCGGAAAACTTGTTGTCCTTTACATTCTGATAGTGGAGATCGGCCATGGCACTTAGCCTCATCTGCCTGAGTTTTTCTACTGTGTGGTTACTGTTCATAATTAGTGTGTTTATTGGTAATTGGATGCTCCCCTGATGTTTTCGTGAACCGGAATATGGGATTCCTTTACATTTTGATCTTCCGGTGTGACCTTGTCAAGATTGTTTTCAAGTATGTTTTTGATCCTGTTATAGGAGACGGCTTTTGCATATATGGCCCTGTGGCAGGCAGAGTCAAGCCTTTCTTTACCGTAGGACTTTGAAAGCTGTATGATGCCCATGGCTCTTTTATAAGCGGTCTCAGGGTAGTCGGATTCGGTGAAGAGTTCACTGACACAGGCCAGTACATTGTGGCCCAGAACAGCGGCCTGTTTTTTAAAGTAATCAGGGCACCAGTCCAGATATTGCCGGTGCGTACTGCTGAGATGGTCCTTATCGGTATTATAACATCCCTTTGAGCTGTTCCTTTTATGGAAAGCTATCCGGTCATGGTAATGGTATACTTCCACTGTATCCCTGGTGTAATGGATCTGGGTGGATTTGCCTATAAACCTGTAGGGAACGCTGTAATAACTTTTGTCAGGGGAGAAGTAAACATAGCCTATCTTCTGCACCTTGGTCCGGGTATAATCCCTGAGCTGGTATGTGCCTGCGGGAAGAGGTTTAAGACATTCCCTCTCGATTGACTGGAAAAGCTCCCTCCTGCTGGCTTCCTTTCTCTGGAAAAACATGTTGTTGAAATGCTCCAGCAACTTCTTTATCTCCGTGTTGAGATCTTCAAGTGAGAAGAATGTCATCTCCCTGAGAGGATAGTATATGCGCTGGTAGGTCAGCTGGACGGCATTTTCGACCAATGCCTTATCCTGGGGGCTGTATGCCCTGGTGGGATTGATCACACAGTCATAGTGCCTTGCGAAATCCTTGAGAGAACGGTTGATGTCAGGTTCGTATTTACTGGACCTTGTTACCGCTGACTTGACGTTGTCCGACACCACGGCTTTGGGAACACGTCCGAAAAACCACATCATATTGTTCATGCAGTGTAAAAGATCTTCACGTTTCTGGCTCCAGGAAGCTTCCACATAAGTAAAAAGACTGAAGGGAAGTATGGCCACAAAGACCTCCGCTTTTCTGATTTCACCGGTATCCCTGTCAACAATATCCATCTTGGTTCCCGCATAGTCAATGAACACTTCATGGCCCGGGAGATGCTCAAGTTTCATGGAACCCGCTGTCCTGGCATATTTCCGGTGGAAATGTTCCATGAACTGGGTGTAGCTGTATGCGTTGTCCACCAACTGTCTGTACTCCTCATAATGATAAAGAAAAGTAAAACCGGGGTGGTTCCGTGCTGCTTTGCCCTGTTCAAAATAACGCATCAGCGCATCGAACCTGTCATTCCTGATAGTCGTCCGTGAAGGAAAGATCTCCCTTAGTTTACTGTCTGTGAGTTTAACAATCTCATCTGCCCCGTAATCTGAGGCTATAAGCCAGGAAATGTATTGGTTGACCGTATTGCGGGATATGCCCAACAGGGAAGCTATTTTTCTGTTGCTGAGACCATCCCGGTACAAGCTGAAAATTTGTTTAATATCCATGGGATCAAGTACGTTGGCCATCTTTTTTTAGCAAAAGATACGGCATGTTAAAACTTGATCTTTCAAAGTGGCACGAATCGAACCGAAATCGCCACTAAAATGGCACGGTTTAAACCGAAATGGGTGGCTCAATTACACCGAAACGGGTGGCACTAATCGAACCGTTATATCCA
>NZ_VOLC01000040.1 GCF_009797935.1 Lunatibacter salilacus | reverse complement strand
TTGTGGAAGGGGAGTTGGGAAAAATCTGAAAATCTTGTGCGGGTACGTACCGATACGGGTTTAATGGTAAGGAGGAGGACAGTAACGGCGAGTGGGGTACAAAGAGCCATTACGACTACGGGTTCAGGATTTATAACCCCTCCATAGCGAAGTTTTTGAGTGTGGATCCGTTGACGGGTTCTTATCCAATGTTGACACCGTATCAGTATGCCTCAAATACCCCAATTGCAGCTATTGACTTAGATGGGCTAGAAGGAGTACTTGCTCCTCCTGCTCCACCCCCAATCCCAATATTGGTTCCTGTACCACCGCCCACGTCAGGAAAGAACTATAATACGGATGCCATTCAGCCGAAACATGTATTAGATGATGAATTTTGGGGAATGGGCGAGCCTTTTCGTATGCTCATCAAGGCTTATACACCAGGTTGGACTGAACAGAAAATAAGCCCTAGTCAACAGGAATTTGATTTTTTGGAGAGGCGGATATTAGATGGTGAGTCTTTGGATGATGAAGAAGTTGATAGGTATGTTGATTTATTAGAGAAAGTTACAGGTGTTTATACTTGGAAACGAATCCATGGAAACTCGAAAAAATCGACTAAACCTCAGATTATATATAGAATCTATGTTGTGGATACCGATGAAACCTTAAAATATGGGATATCTGGTGATGGCGAATCTAGGCCTAAAGAGCAATTAAAGGAATTAAAAGAGCGGTTTGGAGTAGAGGTGGATTTTAAAATTGTCGACAGAGCACCAAATAATGATGAAGCAAGACAGAAAGAACAAAAATTGGTAGATGATTTTTTTGAGAGAGAGGGATTAAAACCCCGTGCTCAAAAATTACCTAAATCAAAATATGAATAATTAAGCCATGCTAAGAGAAATAATAATTTCGGCATTTTTTGGGTATAGCGATCGGAAGAGATTTAATTTGGAAGCCAATATAATTGCTACTTCAGTCTATATTTCATTAAGTGACTTATCATTTAATGCTGGTAATTTTGAAAGCATTGAAATTCATCTAACTCCGAATATCCATGGTAATGAGTACGTGGATTTAGATTGGAAGATTAGTAAGCAGAGCTTATTCGAGTTTTCAAATTACTGGCAATTATCCAAAATTAAAAGATTTGATATTCTTTCTACCATATTAAAATCTGGATTATTGGATCTTGCTGGGAGGTATGATTGGGATAAACACAAAATAAAGCTGGCCTTTAAGAAAGCCTCAGAGAATAACTTTAATGTCACTGAATTCTGGAAAAACCCTATCCAGAATGGGAATTTCAATATTTTCCTTGGTTATGCTTATGAGGAAGAATCCGCGAACATTTTTATTTCTATTTTTGAAAACGATCTAGAAATACAACGACAGAATATATGTAAGGTCTGGCCTAATAAAGACTATTTAAATAGATTCTATGGGAAATTTAAAGAATTAAATGAATTTGAAATTTGTGTCGAGTCTGCCTCAAATGAATTTAGGATCGTCTATAATCTGAAAACTAAATCCGTTGAATGGTATGGACAACGGCCAAGATGGGTAGTTCCTATATAAGTAATATTTCACTACCTATTTCGTGGAAGATCTACGGCTACAACCCAATTCAATGAGTAGTTCAGGCGAAGATCCTAATCGAATACTGACCAACCTACTATGCGCAAGAACTGCTGGAATAAAGAAATGCAATGCAGATTATAGTTATGATGCCAGCGGGGGGGCCGGGATGTAGGGGCGCCTAACTTTAAAACGAAGAGGCGAGAATACGTCTCTGCGTGAAGAATTGGCTGAACTTTATTGAATGCAACAAAATTTCAAAACCAATATGTTAGGAGAAGCCCAAAAGGCTTTTTTTTTTCAATTGAATTTTTTTCAGTTGAAAGAAAAAAGTCCCTATATTGGAGGCCGTGCATAAGGCACAAAAACGTTCTTTAAATGTTGTGAGGGGAAGCTTGAAAAACAGCTGAAAAAGTTGCGTGGGAGCTTACCGATACGGGTTTAACGGGAAGGAGGAGGACCCCGAAGGTATGGGCGGTGGTGGCTCTACTTATGATTACGGTTTTAGGATCTACAATCCTAGGATAGCGAAGTTTTTGAGTGTGGATCCGTTGGCTTCTCAATACGCTGAATTGACCCCGTTTCAATTTGCCTCTAACACTCCGATATGGGCCATAGATATCGATGGTCTTGAAGCTGGATATACCGTATCATACAATGTTTTTGTTGATAAAAATGGCAACTACGTTACAGAACAGTTGCATGATCCAGTTTTAACTATTAAAAATGGTGATTGGTCTGGGATTAGAACAGACAATAAGTTTTTTCACAATGGTAATTTCATTGGAAATAATCAAGATAACGTTTCCGGTTGGAGCGTATGGAGAAAATCCCAACAAAAGGAATTCAATAAAGGAGCTTCAGCTTTAGCCGTTGGGGTATCTACAGTTTTGTTGGCGATTCCTTCAGGAGGCAGTTCCCTTTTTCTGGCAGCAGGATTGGGAGGAACAGAAATTGCCTTGGGTAGCTTCAAGTTATATCAAGCCTCCGAAGGCCGTGTTGAAGAATATAAGAACTTGCCTTTAGGATTGGGTGAGGTTGCAGGTGGTTTTATTGGAGCTCAATATGGGAATGAAATTCTTGGCCAAAAAATAGGTTCGTTTACAGAATCAATGATGACTGGGATTGGAGATGTGAGAAATTTGGGAGATGCTTTGAAAAGCAAGGATGCATTGAAAATCGTTGTCGGAATGCAAAGTTTGTATGACATAGGAAGTGATGGATATCAAGTATTGGATGGTTTAAAGACTGAGATAGATAAAAATTTAAATAGTAATTTAGAAAATGAATAGTTTACAATCGAGCAAATTAATCTATTTTGCTGATAAACGCCAGATGATCAGGTTTGAAACCAGGGTGGCACTCAAAGTAGGTTGGATGTTGGTATTATCCATATTTGCATTGTTCCTGATTTATTATTTCGATGGAAGCAATTATCTATGGATTCCAATATTATTTTTCTCTTTCTTACTGATTTTTGAATTCATTTTTTCTTGGAAAAGGGAAAAAGTCTTATTGACACATTTGGAAATAAATTTAGAAAAATCAATAGTTGTAATAAAGGGCAATATATATAACAGGGAGCTAATACACTGTAATTGTGATCTCGTTGATTTCAGTATCCAAATAAGGTCATTGTTACTGGGACAAATTTTGGCACCCAATTTCCAACTTTTGCTTAAATGCAAAGAAAAAGTTATAATAAAACAACAGGGTAATTCAATTTGGCCCCGTCTAAAACTAAAGGATATGGAAAGAGAAATAAATGCTCTATTGATCAAATAAGATAAATAACTGTTAGGTTTGATCCATTTAGAGGGGCAGTGCCGCGCGGTAGCATAAGCGACCAGAAGGCAGGTATCACGAACATAGAATGGACAAAGTACGGAAAAGTACGTAAGGTTGTTAAGGATGACCTAGCTGAACTTTATGGAGTTGCAACAAAAGTTCTAAACCAACCTGTTAGAAGAATCCCTAAAGGTTTTTTTTTCAATTGAATTTTTTTCTGATGAAAGAAAATAGTTCCTATCTTGGAGGCCGTGCACAAGGCACAAAAACGTTCTTTAAAAGTTGTGAGGGGAAGCTGGAAAAACAGATAAAAATGTTGTGCGGGGGCTTACCGATACGGGTTCAACGGCAAGGAGGAGGACAGTAACGGGGAGTGGGGTTCCAAGAGCCATTACGACTATGGGTTTAGGATATATAATCCGGGAATAGCTAAGTTCTTGAGTGTGGATCCGTTGACTCCGGATTTTCCGTGGAACAGTCCGTATGCTTTTGCGGAGGGGGGTCCCATTTCCAATATCGATCTAGACGGTCTGGAAAAGTATGATTTCAGAACCCATATGAAAATGGGCCAAGGTAGTGGAAACCCGGCTCTTGGGTTAATCACCTACCCTGTCGATTGGTTGGAAGATA
>NZ_VOLC01000003.1 GCF_009797935.1 Lunatibacter salilacus | reverse complement strand
ACATCAATAAAAATAATCCGTACAAATCCGTACAATCCGACAAATCCGTGTTCCATTCGCTTCAAAATAAAATAGAACACGGATGATGCGGATAAAACGGGTAAAGCGGATTTTTTGTGTTGGATTAAATCTCGACATCAATAAAAATAATCCGTACAAATCCGTAAAATCCGACAAATCCATATTCCAATCGCTTCAAAATACAATAGATCACGGATGTTGCGGATAAAACGGATAAAACGGGTTTTTTTGTGTTGGATTAAACCTCGAGGTCAATAAAAAGAATCCGTACAAATCCGTACAATCCGACAAATCCGTGTTCCAATCGCTTCAAAATAAAATAGAACACGGATGATGCGGATAAAACGGATAAAGCGGATTTTTTGTGTTGGATTAAACCTCGACGTCAATAAAAATAATCCGTACACACCCGTACAATCCGACAAATCCGTGTTCCAATCGCTTCAAAATAAAATAGAACACGGATGTTGCGGATAAAATGGATAAAGCGGATTTTATTGTGTTGGATTAAACCTCGACGTCAATAAAAATAATCCGTACAAATCCGCCCAATCAGTATTCTATACTAGACTGTCAACGTCAATTGCTGAATCTCACCTTTTAACAGGTTAAGCTGTTTTTTCATTTTATCGAGTACTTCTTCCGCGTCAGGTTTCATGGTTTCAACCAGGTTTTGATAGTAGTGAATCCCCTCAGTTAAGTTTTTCCTGAATCTATCGTAGTAAGCCTCTACCTTTTGGGTTTTCTCAGGTAAGGCATTCGCCATTTCATTTTTCAAATAATCTACATAAAGCTGAACTTCCTTTACAAAGACATGGGGTCTTTCAGGGTCCAAATTCAGGTTTATTTTTCCATAGATATGATCCACCATCTCTTTGAGACTGAATACACCTTTAAAATAAGCCAGGTTCGGTCCTGGACAAATGGTAACCGCATTTAGATTCCTGCGGGGATTTGTCCCCTGACGGAGGATGGCAGAAGCACTCAGTCCTTCACAAAGACAATCCTTTTCCAACACCTTTGCCACCTCTTCCGCAGTGACTTCTCCGGATTCCTGCTGCTTAAGTTTGAGGTGTTGGTACTGCCGGGATGCCGTACATATGGGGATGTCCGAAAACTCCTTACTGAAAGACAAAAATTTCTTGTAGCAGGGACTTCCAGGCCTGTTTTTCTGTATCCGGGCTTTACGTTGTTCCTCGCCACTGCTAGTACGAAGGTTGTTAAAAGGCACACCCAGCGGGGAAGAATGGCTCAAGTAAAAGTCGGATTTTCTGGCATTAATCAAACGCTGAATAGTATCTTCATCCACAGAGGTTGCCTCCGGAACCAATAAAAAGGGACTCCCCCATCCAGTGCCGTCAAGGGCATAATATTCCCTGACAAATTTATCCTCCTGGGCATCGCCCAAACCACCTTGATAAGTGATTTTTGGTTGAATATCAGTCGGTAGCGCAGCCAATCCCTTATCAGAAAGCACTTGCTGACAGGATTCGGCCAAGGTTTGTGCCAGCACCTGGCGGTTTCGCTTAAACTCCTCCAAAATTGGTCCCATCAGATAGCCTTCCGTGGCAAAGGCATGTCCTCCACAATTGAGGCCAGACTCAACTCGGAATTCGGATACCCAAATCCCCTTTTTGGCCAAGAATTTCCCCTGAATCAATGCGGATCGATAATCACTGACTTTTAGGACAACCCGCTTTTTAATATGCCCTGTGCTGTCCGGGAAAAAATCAGCGAACTGCTCCATATAGGCGTAAAGGGCAGGATTTAATCCCGCGGAAAAGATGACTGCGGAATCCAAGTCACTCTGGGCATACCCCCTCAAAGCTGCCAAAGCATCTGAATACTCCCGTGGTAATTCTTTGCCATCGGTATCATAATTCAGCTTATCTACCTTGGTCATAATATTTACGTCAATACTGCCCGGCTCAATGGCCATTCGTAGCTTTTCCTGCAATTGCTTCTTCTCGCTTCCATCACTTTCAAGCATTTTCATGTACAGAAGGAAAAGTGGATGATTTTCGGGCAACAGCTCAAAATATACGTTGATTTCCCGGTCTAGCTCAAAATCCTGTTGCCGCAAACCAGCCACCTGAGTCTCAACCTGAGCGTTCAAAAAATTTAAATATGCAGTCGTACGCTTAGCTTTGACATCCGGTTCGGTATCAGGGATTTCTTTATAAGAAATCTCCAGGTTTTCGCTATAGAGTTTACGCATGTCCTCTAACAAAAAATCGTCTATAATGGAAACACAACTGGAAATTCCATACTTGGCAACTTTGAGCGGAGAGTCTACGGTGAATCCCAATCCCATGACGGGAATGTGAAAGGTATGAAGCGGTGAGGATAATACTTGCATGGGTAAATAAATATGTGTGAGCTATTGTAATAGAAACACAAAATTACCAGTAAAGATCAAGCGCAACCAGTACCTTAATCACTTCAAAACATGATTTAAATCAAGTTTTCAGTGTATTAGAGTTGTCTGAGCTCTTCCATATATGATTTCATTAGTTGCAGGTAACGAATTGACCCCGCCAAACTTTTAATAGTGGTCTCAAAAGAAATTTCGTCGCCAGCCTGAAGGGCCAAAACCTTAGCCCGGATATTGGCCCTAAGCATTTTGAAATAGGTGAAAATTCGCATTTCCTCCTTGTTGACAAACTCCCCTTTTTGACTACAATATAATTTGAAAAAATCTTCTGAAAGCTCCCGACGTCCGTAAGACTCTATATCCATACAAAGAAATGCAACTTCATACCAGACATCGATCTGACGAAACGTATCGTTAAATTCGATGCAGTCAAAAATGACAGGTTCTGGACTCAAAAAAATATTTCGGCTATGCAGATCACCGTGAACATCCCTAACATTGCCGGCATTTGTCCTGTCAATAAATTGATCCTGATTTTCCGTCAGAAATTCATCGCTAAATTTGATCGAGTCTTCAATCACATCAGTCCACTCATTATCTGGCAACTTTTTAAAGTGAACCAATACAGATCTAAGGTCACGAAAAGTCTCTTTTGCCTTATTCAGTTCAAATGGAGCTGAAATAACAGCAGCATCTTTGTGGAAATTCGCCACCTGATGGGCCAATTGGTCAATTACCGCCTTGCTTACCTGATTTTTGGAAAGAAGACAGTCCATACGAAGCGAGTTATCCTGCTTTTTCATGACGACCCCGTAATCCCACACTTGACTACCTTCATTTCCGATTAGCCATTTTTTACCTTCCCGGGTAAGAGCTTCCACGCCAAGGTATATCTCTGAAAAACGGCAATTGAGCTTTACTTCCTGCTCACAAAAATGTTTGCGTAGTTCCAAGGTAGAAAAATCGAGAAAGGTCAGCTTTACAGGCTTTTTAATTTTCAATGCAAAGTCTGCCGTAAACAACACCCAGGAAATGTGGGTTTCCTGAAAATCCCCTTCAAACTTTTGGCTGTAGAGTGCGGCATGTTGCACCAACTCTTGGACATCAGTTTTCTCCATGGCCGATATAGTCTAACGCTTTTTCCAACAGAAATGCGATATTGTCTTTCTTGGATTCCAATACAATCACCTTCATGATAAACGGCTCGAACATTTCCTTAATTTGTTCATATACGGAAAAATCTGCCTGACTATCGGAGCGGGGTTGGCGAAGCCTCTCCCGAATCAGTTCTTCGTCCGCCGTAATATTAAAATAAAAGACGTCAGCACCCTCATCAACCGCCAAGTTTGAAAATAAATCCCGCATTTGTTGGAGATAAAATGTGGCGTCGATGATAACTGTATTTTCTTTACTCAATGCCTCTTTGGCTAAACGCTTTAAATGCTGGTAGACTTTTAACTTATCTTCGGGGGAGTATTGGTCTCTGTTTCCCAGGCGGTTTCTTTCCCTGTCACTACTGAGGTATTTTGCCCCTAATTCTAAAGCCAGCCGCTCTGCGAAGAAGCTTTTACCTGAACCCGGCAAACCCATTACCAAAATTAGTTTTTTCATAGATTAACTATTTTCCTTGACCATCCGCAGGACACTTTCCCAGATCGCTTTTTCAACAGGTATTCCATTTGCCAGGTTTACCCGGCGATTCTTGAGGGATTGCTGTCCTGGAAAATGGACCTCCTTCCCTTGAAACACCTTAGAATCGGTCAAATCCTGCAAAATTTCGTCTGCTCTTTCCTTAAATAGTTTGGTCTCCAAACCCAATTTCTCCGGATCCAGGCAGAGAAAAAATTGGGAAATGGCGTGTTCTTCTTTCTCCCGTCCAATTTCATGCGTTGCCTTACCCCCCGAAATTAACGAACTGATCATATTGAGCATAAGAGAGAGTCCGGATCCCTTCCACATACCAAATGGCAGGGCAAGATTTCCGGCTAAGATATCTGCGGGCTTTTTGGTAAGCTGTCCTTCCCCATCAAACCCGGCGTCAAAAGGTAAATCTTCTCCCTTTCGCAGATAAGTACCCATTTTTCCATACGAAAATTGGGACATGGCCATATCGAGCACCACACCCTGATCTCCGGAGGGTACAGCCAACACCAGCGGGTTATTTCCAAGTTTGGGTTCCTTCCCTCCCCAAGCGGGCATGTTTGGAAGGGTGTTGGTGAAGCATATTCCCACGCAGCCAGCCTCCACGGCTTGCCAGCCATAATTTCCAGCCCTCATCCAGTGATTGGTATTGTTCAAGGAAACACAACCTATGCCATTTAGTTTAGCCATGTTTATAGCCTTTTGCATTGCGAAACTGGCATTCAGCATGCCCGGACCCAGATTGCCATTCCATCGTTCAAATACCGGCAGGGCAAATTCTTGTGTTGGTTCGGCAGTTGGGATCACGTATCCCTCTTTGACGAGGCGAATGAATTCAGGAAAACGATTTAACCCGTGGGAGGGCACCCCATCCAAACTGGATTTGGCAAAAAGATCCGCACAAAGGGAGGCTTTTGATGGTGAAAAACCGTTTTGCAACAGAATAGTCACAAAGGTGTCTGTCATTTCCTTAAATGTGATCCGAAGTTCATTTGCTACCATTTCGTTACTTTATATAATTGTTCTTTAATTCAGTTCTTCTTTGAAGATGAGTTCGGTTTTTTTTTAATATCCTTACAAAATACAAGTTCACCAAATCCATTCACCAATCCAAATGACCATATCCATTTAAAGTATCAATTATCGACACGGACTAATTTTATCAAACCGGAATAAGTTACAAGTCATAGAAAATCAACGAATTCATTGAAGGAAGTAACAAAACCGATGGTTAACTCAATACCTTACCAGGTAGGTTTATCCCTTCAATAGAAAGGGGACATAATCCATTTTTCGGTGGAATATAGGCGGAAGAAAATTTGTTTTAAAAAAGAAAAAAAAATGTCATACGGCGCATTAATTTTTCAAATAAAAATTTTAAATTTCGTAGACTTTAACCTTTTTTAGTATGAATACATTTTTAAGCAGATTTTTGATTATTATCGTCCTTTTTTTTGTGAAAACCAATGGTTTTTCGCAAAATGATGTGCGAGCCTATTCCACTTTGGAAAAGCACCAACGGATAACCATTCAGGAGGATTATAGCTACCTCGTTGACATTCGACAAAACACTCTGATTACCGACACCAAAGGGCTTGACCATGGTAGCTATTCCATTAACATCGACCAATTCACCAAAATAGAAAATTTCGAAGCCCGGATAATAGATCCCAAAAGCGGCAAAACCATCCGAAGAATTCGGACAAAGGATCTTAGCGACCGGGCAGTAATCGGAGAAGGTTCATTTTTCGAGGATTCTAGGGTTAAATATTTAATGTTGGAAAATATTCCCGTTCCATTAAGGGTAGAGGTGGCGGTAACTTTAAAAAAATCCGGAAATTTTAACCTTCCCAAATGGTATCCAAACAGCTACTATCATCAAAAGGTCTCAGCATCAACTCTGGAAGTATTCTATCCTGAAAGCATGGGGTTAAGGTATAAAGAAAACTTGCTTAGTGGAATTTCAACTCCTGGTGAATCTACAGGCTGGCAGAAGCTCAGATGGGAAGCAGGTGACCTTCCTGTGATAGAAAAAAGCGATGAAGACATGGACCTTCCTTACGTAGCGTTGGCCCCGGTCAAATTTGCCATGGAAGGATACGAAGCGACTATGGATTCCTGGGAATCGTTTGGCAGTTGGTTTAACCTTCTAAATGCTGGAAGGGACGAATTGCCTGATGAGATGAAAAATCAAGTCCGAATATTGACAGACGGTGTAACAGATGATTTTGAAAAAATTAGCATCCTATATAAATACCTGCAGAAAAACTACCGCTATGTCAGTATACAGATGGGAATCGGAGGCTGGAGGTCCATGAAAGCCGCTGACGTGGCTGCCCTGAAATACGGGGACTGTAAGGGTCTAAGCATGCTGATGAAATCACTACTTAAGGAAGCAGGCATTCCCTCCGACTATACGTTGGTGTATGCGGGTGATGACGAAGATCCCATTGATGTGGGTTTTCCTTCCAACCAGTTTAACCACGTAATCTTGCGTGTTCCATTACCCGGAGACACCCTTTGGCTGGAATGTACCTCCAATACCCTTCCCGCCGGATACTTAGGCAGCTTTACCAAAGACCGTCCCGTTTTGGTCATTAACGAAAATGGAGGACTAATCGCCCGAACTCCCTCCTATTCGGACAGTAAATTTAACAAAAGAAAGGTTTCGTTACAGGTAGACCTAATGGAAAACGGTGATGCTAAAATCAAAGGTGTCTCCAGCTATCAGGGACAACCTGCAGAAATTTTCGGTCCCCTAACGTATCAACTTTCGGAGAAGGAACAAAAGGATTTTTTAAACACGCACCTTGGAGGAAGGGGTCTAAATTTGCAGTCGTTCCATATTTCTGTCGGCCAAGAACGTAATATCCCCACGGCGGAGGTGTCCTACGAAGGCCTTGTGGCCCGCTTTTCCCAAAATACCGCAAAACGGATAATGATACCACTTTCTTGGAACAAATCCCCCATCGAAGAGATGAACAATGAAAGCTGGGAATACGAAGAAACCCTTGAAATCAACACCGACCAACCCTTAGTTTTTGACGGAGATCAGCCCTCATGGTCCGTTGAAACCCCCCATTACAGACATTCTCTGGAAACCGTTCAGGAGGCCAAAAAGCTGGTGATTTACAAAAAAATTAACACCTATCTTCCGTCTTACGACAGCGGTGTGTCCAACGGGGAGATTTTATTAGGAATGCAAAAGGAATTTCAAAAACAACTAATTTTTAAAAAGTAAAACCCTATGAAACGAACACTAATTTTTACCTTTCTCGTGGGTATCCTACTGGAGGTAAGGCCCGTTTACGCCCAAGAAATGAAATTTGGGAAGTACTCCCCATGGGAGTTTGAGTTGACTGATGTCCCCTTTGAACCTGGTTCTGACGCTGTAGTTTTGGAGGAAATCAACACCAGCTTTTTCAGTGGTGTTCAGCTACACAGTGAGATTCACCGACGGATTAAAGTATTAAAGGAAAGTGGGAAATCTCATGGCGATGTGCATCTAGCATATTATGATGGCAAAGAAGGGATTGAAACCATTCAGCGTCTCCGAGCCCAGATTGTAAATAGAGAGAATGGAATAGATAAAGTAACCAAGCTTTCAAAAAGTGATTTTTTTGAAGTGGATGCTGGTAACGGACACAAAGAAATACGCTTCACCTTTCCGGAAGTTAAAGAGGGATCTATTTTAGAGTACGCCTACACTAAGTTAGACAAAGCCATTTTGTTTGTGGATGGATGGGTATTTCAAAACAACATTCCCACAATTAAATCATCCTATTCGCTTGCCGTTCCTGAATTTCTTGATTACAGAATGTTAGGGCAAGGCTTTAAAGTTGTTACTGCTAAATACAGAATCGGATCCAGCGGACTATATCGGTGGAACTTGACTGATCTCAGGTCTGTCAAAGCTGAACCGTATATGAACCATTTCTCGGATTACCTTGAAAAGGTGCAGTTCCAACTTGCCGGGTATAAATCCCAATCAACAAACATATTGGGCCAAACAGAATCCGACTACAAGAATATGTTCAGCAATTGGCAGGAATTGGCAGATTTTTTCATGGAAAGGAGAGCCTTTGCTTCCTATACAAAACCCGATAAAAACGTGAGCAAATCATTTCCGGTCATCGATACTACTGGGAAAAACAAATCAGAAATATTGCAGGAATACTATTCTTATGTAACCCAGAACTTCACCTACGACGGTAAAGGAAGTATAGTCCCAGATCAATCGCTAAAGGATATGCTGGTAAACAAAAAAGGAAACCGGGCGGAAATCAATCTTTCTTTAATGGCCTTACTAAATGCATCGGGAATAGTAGCGCATCCTGTTATGATTAGCAGTAAGGGCAATGGAAGATCTGATTTGGTGGCCTTTCCTTTTGCCGATCAATTTAATCACCTGATGCTAGTCGTAAATACGGAGGACAAGCTGCACTTTGTTGATGCATGTAATCCAGATAGACCCTTGGGGTACCTCCCGTTGGATTTTCATGTTAATGAGGGTTTCTTGCTAATGGAAAAGGAGAGTGGATTGATGCCTGTAAAAATTGGGCACCGATCTGGAATTAATCAGTTTGTAGAAATCAAATCCACCCCTAATAATGGATTTATATCCACTGTTAACCTACGGCTAATGGATTACGACGCATTGGTATATGGAGATATCACTCAAAAAGACGCTCTTGAATCCTTTAAGAATAGTATTTTGATAACTCCGGATGTCGAAGTAATAAAGTTTGAACCTTCCATTAAAACTATTTCGAACCGCCACGTTTTGGAAACCTCCATCGAAACCCGGGAAAAGTATGGGGAAGGCGAAAACGTATTTATCAAACCCTTCGCTATAAGTCGATGGACGGAAAACCCATTTACCGCAGACGCAAGAACCTTCCCAGTTGATTTCAATTACACGGTCAATGACCGTTATTCTGCCAACATTATCGTACCTGAGGGGTACGAACTGGATGATTATCCTGAAAATATCTCGTTAACTATTCCTGATGGCACCCTATCCTTTTCCTATCAAACAGTTGCTATGAATAATAACGTACAGGTTAATGCATTGCTTTCCGTCAAAGACAACTTTGTAATTGCCGAAAATTACCCTAACCTGAAATACTTTATGGAAATCCTTACAAGTAAGCTGCAAGAACCGCTAATTCTCCAAAAGATAACAATAAATGCAGTAGCAGAAGAAGTTAAGCCCTAGGGAATCACATCATTATTTGGAATATAATAGATCAAAGAAGGCGGTATTCGCCTTCTTTTTTTACTTTTGGGAAGCTATTATTAAATCTTCCCCATCCATGAAATATATAGTATGTGAAATACCAGGCAAACTAACGCTGAAAACACATGAAATTCCAACACCTGCAACTGATGAAGTGCTCGTCAAGATCAGAAGAATCGGTATTTGCGGTACGGATTTACATGCCTTTGCCGGTAATCAGGCTTTTTTTACCTATCCACGGATTCTTGGACATGAATTGGCAGGTGAAATATACGATCCAAATGGTAATCGGGAATTTACCTCCGGAGATAAGGTGGCTATCATTCCCTACATAAACTGCGGTTCCTGCTTGGCATGCCGTGCGGGAAAAACTAACTGCTGTGCATCTCTAAAGGTCTTAGGTGTGCATATAGACGGAGGAATGCAGGAGATCATAGCTGTCTCAGGCCGACTGTTAATTCCTGCCCCTAATTTAAGTTGGGAAGAAATAGCAATCATTGAACCGCTCTGCATCGCTGCTCATGCCGTAAAAAGAGCACAAATCACCCCTGGCCAACGTATATTGGTGATTGGATGCGGCCCTATCGGTTTGGCAATTATCAGGTTTGCCAACCTGGCAGGGGGCACTGTAATAGCCATGGACCTCAATGAACAACGCCTACAAGTAGCTGCTTCCCATTTCGGAGCGGACCATACCCTCCTAGCAGGCAGTTCAGCTAAGAATGAAGTCAGTAAACTGACTGAATCAGACCTCTGTGATGTGGTATTCGATGCTACGGGCAACAAGGCTGCCCTGGAATCGGGCGTCGAATTCATGGGCCATGGAGGGAAATACCTGCTAGTGGGGCTATACAAGGATTTTCTGAGTTTCCACCATCCCAGTCTCCACGCCAAAGAAACCAGCATTCTCTGTAGTAGAAACGCAACCAAGGAGGACTTTTTATTTGTGATGGAGACCCTTGCCAAAAAGTTATTTCCCACCGAAATGTATGTAACCCATCAGGTGTCTTTCGAACAATTGATAGATGACTTTAACTCATGGACCGACCCAGCCAACCAGGTAATAAAAGCCATGGCAAGTCTATAAAAACCTTTTCACTTCACTAAAGAAATCTAGCCTGTTAGGATTTCCAATATTCCCTGTTCATCAGGGCAATATGAGCTATGGAAATATGCTGCGGGCATTCTACCTCACAGGCACCTGTGTTGGAACAAGCTCCAAAACCCAACTCATCCATAGTCTGAACTAACTGCCTAGTACGTTTTTTATGTTCCACCTGTCCCTGCGGCAATTGGGCCAAATGGCTGATTTTAGCGGCGGTAAACAATGCCGCACTTGCATTTTTACAACTGGCGACGCAGGCCCCACAGCCGATGCAGGCGGCTGCATCGAAGGCACCCTCTACGGCTTCATTTGAAATGGGAATGCTATTGGCTTCAGGTGCCTGCCCTGTACGCACACTGATATATCCTCCAGAAATAATAATTTTATCCAATGCGGAACGATCCACCTTCAAGTCTTTCTTTACCGGAAAAGCCTCAGCGCGAAAGGGCTCAATATAAATGGTATCTCCATCATTGAATGATCGCATATGAAGCGTACAGGTAGACGTGTTGGCCAAGGGCCCGTGAGCACGGCCGTTGATCACCACCCCGCATTGTCCACAGATTCCTTCCCTGCAATCGTGGTCATAGGCCACAGGCTCCTGATCATTTACGATAAGTGATTCATTAAGGGTATCCAACATCTCCAGAAATGACATGTCGGGTGAAATTTCTGATATTGGATAGTCCACCAGTTTACCTTTTGCCTTGGGAGAGGGTTGCCTCCAGATTTTCAGAAGAAAATTCATTATTTATAACTCCTTTCTGTTGGTTTCACATAGTCAAATTGCAAGGGTTCACGGATTAGTTGAGACCCCTCTTTCCCGTACTTCCAGCACGAAATAAATGCAAATTCGGAATCATTTCTTTCCGCTTCTCCCTCCGGTGTCTGGTATTCTTCCCTGAAATGTGCCCCGCAGGATTCATGTCGGGTTAGGGCATCTTCACACATTTGCCGGGCAATTTCCAAGTAGTCCGCCACCCGGCATGCCTTTTCCAGCTCATCGTTCATCTGATCTGATGATCCTGGGATGCGAACATCCTGATGAAATGCATCTTTAAGATCATTTATCTTTTGGATTGCTTCAGCCAATCCCGATTCCGTCCGGCTCAGTCCGCAAAAATCATATAATATTTTTCCAAGGGAACGGTGGAAATCATCCACTGTTCTGGATCCATTTACAGAAGTCAATCGTTTGACTTCACTCCTAATATCTTGTTCAGCCAAGTCAAATGCCTCTTGGTCGGTCGAAAGCTTCTTTTCATCCTTTCCTAATCCCGCCAAATAATGGGGAAGGGTATAGGGCAAAATATAATACCCGTCCACACAGGCCTGTAAGAGTGAATTAGCTCCCAATCTGTTTGCACCATGATCTGCAAAATTGGCTTCTCCAATTGCGAAAAGGCCGGGGATTGTGGTGCTCAATTCATAGTCAACCCACAGTCCACCCATGGAAAAATGGGCGGCAGGGGAAATGAGCATAGGCTGCTCGTAGGCATTAACACCGGTAATCTTTTGATACATGTCAAATAGATTCCCGTATTTCTTTTTCACCCCTGCTTTGCCTTGGTTTAAAATGGCATCTTTGAAATCCAAATAAACCGCATTTTTCATTGCTCCTACCCCATATCCAGCATCTATTCGCTCTTTTGCCGCCCGGGAGGAAATGTCCCGGGGAGCCAAATTTCCATAAGAAGGGTATCTGCGTTCTAGGTAATAATCTCTATCTTCTTCGGGAATATCTTTGGCGGATCTATTTTCACCCAGTTTGGCAGGCACCCATATTCGCCCATCATTTCGCAGCGACTCCGACATAAGAGTCAATTTGGATTGATGTGTGCCAGACTGAGGCAGACAGGTAGGATGAATCTGCGTCCAACTGGGACAGGCTGTAAGTGCTCCTTTCTTGTGAGCCCGCCAAATGGCCGATCCGTTGCATCCCATAGCCAAGGTGGACAGGTAAAAGATTTTCCCAAATCCTCCTGTAGCCAGAACAACAGCATGGGCGGCATGACGGGTTATTTCGCCCGTGTCCAGATTCCTCACAATGATGCCTTGGGCCTTTCCGTTCGCTACTACCAAGTCCAACATCTCGTGCCGAGTATGACTGGATACTTTACCCAAATGAACCTGGCGCATAAGGGCTTGGTAAGCTCCCAAAAGCAGTTGCTGCCCAGTTTGTCCCCTTGCGTAAAAGGTGCGGCTTACCTGCACGCCACCAAAGGATCGGTTATTCAGATATCCGCTATATTCACGGGCAAAGGGTACTCCTTGAGCAACTGCCTGATCTATAAGATGCCCGGAGCATTCCGCCAAGCGGTAGACGTTCGCTTCTCTTGAGCGGAAATCCCCTCCCTTAATGGTATCATAAAACATACGGTAAACGCTGTCACCGTCATTCTGGTAATTTTTCGCGGCATTTACCCCTCCCTGGGCTGCTACCGAATGAGCCCGGCGGGGAGAGTCCTGAAAACAAAAGGTGCTGACTTCAAAGCCCATCTCAGCTAAGGAAGCCGCTGCCGACGAACCTGCCAATCCCGTTCCAACTACAATTACCTTATATTTGGATCGGTTTGTTGGGCTCACAAGTCTTGCGTTTTTTTTAAAAGTCGACCACTTTTCCTCCAGCGGACCCTCTGGGATTTTAGATTGTAAGTGTATCGAAGATGCTTCCATAGACATTAGGACTTAACTTAAGCGTTAACATGTATTCGTATAATTCACAAAATAGTTTTGCCTGCCTATCCGGGCCATTCTGTCTCTATGCCTTGATTCCGGATGAACTCCTGAAATCTGGTAAGGTTCTCCTTATTTTCGCGAACTTCTTTCGGGGAAAATTTATTTTCAAGGCAATAGGAAACGAGCAATCCTACAGCCTCACCGATGCTCCATTCTACCGGATGAAGGCGGTAACATCCATTGGTGATATGGGTGGTACCGATGTTTTTGTTGGCTGGAATAAGGTTTTCAGTTTCTTGAGGGATCAAAGCACCCAAGGGTATCTGAAAAGGTAGAGAACCAAAATCAATATAGTTATCTCCCTCGCTACTTGGATGGAGGTCGATGTGATAATAACCGATGCCAACACTGTCATAAAACTCCGCCGCCTTGACCGGACCGCTTCCCTGCATGACCATTTTTCGGTTTTCGGCTCCCACATGTTCTTCCAAAACCGTGAACAGTGCTTTTATACGCCGGGCCTCCCTAACATAAGGATATTTGGCCAGACCATCCTCTGTACCCATAATATCCTTGCGTAGCCTAACTCCCGGCCATCCTTTTCCCCCGTCTGGGCGAGGGGCTTCAGTTTGAAGCCAATACAGCAGAGAGAGACTCAGTTGTTTGGCCCGGTTGACGTGGTGTATAAAAGTTTTTTCGTCCACATCGACAATATTCCCGAGCATGTAGTCATTTTGTGGCCAGTTTACGATCGTTATATCACCTTTATGGAAACCAGGCGTAAAATTATTTTTGTTTATGATCCGTCGGTAATTCCAAAGATTCAGCGAGTCACCTGTTGGCACCCCTTCTGGATGAAAACCCAATGCTTTAGGCTCAAGATTTCTAGGATTGGAATACATTAGGTCTAAGATTTTTCCTGACCATGCCGGTGTCAAAGGAGGTACGTGATTTTTCCAAAATTCATAATCCAGTGGCTTCTCAATCACATGATTTTCACCTGGCACGTAATCTATGGCAAAGCACATCGTAAATGCCTGGTTATTGGTAGGATTCGCCTTATCCGGTGCATGGAGTTCGTTCGTCTCTTCCTTTGATTCTGTGCCGGTAACATACGCCGTACCTGTTAGAGGCAACAAATCGCCAAGTTCAGTGGCATCTACAAAATAGGGGGCCTCAAGCTTCCATTCATCTCCAGAGACCAAGCTTCGGGAAATTAAATTTCCTACCTTTTTTCCTGATAACTGAGCTCTATGAATTTTATGTTCCAGCAAAACTACGAGTTGTCTGTTACTTTGATAGGGAGCTAGCATCTCCTCTAGTACAGCCACGGCTACCCGAGGTTCATGGCAAAGTCTGGAAACCGATCCGTCACCTGGATTTAGGTTTTCCCTAGCTTTGGCATCGGCAGTTAGGGGATAATTTCTTTTGTAATAATCCCGGACTCCGGTACGGAATTCACGGTATGATGGCGGTGCACCGTGGGTTTCTATCCAGTGATGTTCATCCGGTGGCACTCCCTGCTGAGTGATTTGTCCGCCTATCCAGTCGGTTTCCTCCGTGAGGATGACTGAAAGTCCGTTTTTTAGGGCTGCAAGGGCTGCCGCACAACCCCCAAGACCGCCTCCTGCGACGATGACGTCGGCATGTAGGGCAGAAGCATGCTGATTTACTTTTCCTTTTTTGAATTGGGTACTTCCTTCGGCAGACGACATTCCAAGCCAAGAACTTGCTGATAAGGCACCTCCGCTTAAGGCTAGTTGGTTAATAAAGTTTCTTCTTTTCATCTGTTTATAATTCTTTTTTCAATGGTCAGATGGAATCTCGCAATTATAATCATCCCACTGTGTGACGATCTCGTCATGCTCGATTTCATGTGTTTATTTTTTGTTTTTTAATGGTCAGATGGAATCTCGCTATGATAATCATCCCACTGTGTGACGTTTTCGTCTTGCTCGATTTCATGAGTTTATATTGTTTTTTCAACGGTCTCATTGGCTGTCCCGAAATCAATTCGGGAGAATCTCGCCACTATAATGATCCCTGTGTTTGACGTTTTCGTCATGCTCGATTTCATTTATCTTATTTTTCAAACATCAGTTTATATGTTTTTGGGAAATGTTGGCTAACTGCGGAGTTTGAAGTCAGTTCCCAGTAGCTATTGTCCTGCAACACCAGTACTTGGGTAGCAACAATCCAGCTTTGGGTCCAGCCGGAAAGGGTACCCCATGCTCCCCAGCCTACATCCGCATTACTCGCCCAAAACTCCCATCGCCCATAATCAAAGGCACGAAACCAAGCACCATCCAAATCTTCGAAATGCTCACTTTTCACCTGAATACGGGTTAGAAAATCTGATAATTTAATCAGAGCTTCCTCATATTTGGGATTACCTGTAGCATGGGCTGCTTCGTTAAGGCTAAAGAAGGCAAAGTTGCTCGTGTACAACATATCTGCTATGGGGTCTCCGTTTTCAAATATTAACGGAGCTTCGTGCAGGCCATATTCGGCATTTGACTTAGTACGGCCATAGCGGCCTTTTCCTTCACCCCCAAGTTCCTCCCGGATGGCTCCGTTATCCATTTGGTTTTCCAGCAGTTTACTGACAATTCGATCAAGCCATTCCCTGTGCTCCGGAGTATCTTCGACCCTTACCAGCCACGCTAGTGGAAGAATCATCCTTGCTCTTTCTTGCTGGATGCCATTAGTCCATAACCACTCCTCGGGATATCCTTCCATGGTGATCTTGATGGCAGATTTGGCCTTTGTCAGTAAAGGTTCATGGCCTGTTTTATCGTAAAGCCATAAGTACAAGGCCCACATCCAAGATTCGAAATGTGGGGCTGGATTTACTTCTTCCCTATCCCAATAATACCTCCAACCGTTGCGCTGAACGTCCCGCTGTTCGAGTCGGTTTCTCCTAAATCCCAAAGTACCTGTAGTCCGGAAATTCGCCAAAATGGCTTCCACCATTTCCTGATCCCACTGATCCGAATCCATGTGGGCGGAAGCCCCAAGAATTCCCAAGATAGCTCTGGCATTATCGTCGCCATAATAAACCCCGGGATGGGTATGCGACCAACCGATCAACCCGTAAGCGGCAGAGTCGGGATCACTTCTCGGCCCTGTACGCATATTAGACTGAAAAAGGTAGTCAACAAGATTTTTTGCCGGAGTAGTATATGATTGCTCGTCCAACAGATTGGCAGCCGCGGCCAATGCATAGGCAGCTTCCCCTTGTACATCTGCCCGGATCCAATAGCGGTACTGCTGAGAACCGTCGTAGTAAATGTTTGATGAATGGCCTTCAAGTAATCCGAGTGTTCCGTCTCCGTTGGGAGCGTCATTGCCAATAGGAGGTCCAACTGGGTTAGTTCCGTCACTTTGATACCTAAGCCAAGTATCTTCCCAGGAGGGGTGGATAAAAAACCTTCCTTTATAAAACCAGTCTACTCCTTTTCGGACACTGGTTTTCTTATCTTCATATGTCAGTTCCGTCTGTTCATCAAAGCTTGGCTCCAAATACCGGGGCCAATGCTCAAAAGTAAATTCCTTCTCACCGGCAATTTCTCGGATGATATAGCTCCAGAGGCTTTTCCATTGATCTTCAGGCCCGTATCTACCAGAAGCCACATTCGAAAGTTTGGTAAACGCAAACAGGTGATCCCCTTGGTTCACCAACAATGGATATTGGCTGACCCCTTCCAGTCCATATGGAGCATGATCCAATCCGGCAACTTTGGCCAAGACTAAAAGTGGATCCTTTGCATCTGAAGGAATGATGTGACAATCATTGATACCCAAAATTTTCATGGGCGGCAGATCAGCCCCAAATACCTCGGAGGTCACCACACCTCTTTCCAACCTAGTTTGTATTATCTCCTTTTCCATTGAAATTTCTGGCACCCACAGGGGGAATTCTAAATATAGTTTTATTTTTTTTTCAGTTGCTACTTCGAAAAAGACCTCTGGCAACTCCACCTGCTGCTGTGGATACCCAGGAGCCAATACCAATAAAGAAGCTTCATCCGGCAGTTCATGTATCGAGGTTACAGGATCTGATATATTTTGAAGGGCAAACCCCTCAGAAATCAACCAGGCCGAAAGCTCCCCCTCATGGTCCCCTGAAATATACAATACTTGGCCCTGTGGTGTCTCACATCCGATAATTATAAGGAAAAGTACCCCGATGAGAAGAGTTGGGAGAAAATAAAATGTCCGCTTTACGATATGCATGTCATGCGATTTATTTAGAAAGGTGAGAAATTGGCCTAAACGGACGTTTAAGCCTCTGCAAGTTTAATAGACTTTTTTTAATCCACAACCCCTTAGTTCAAATAAACTGGTTAAGAACCGCATTTCAAAATATAGTTATTTCCACAAAAAATTTAAGGTGCATTTTTTGTTATTTAACCGTAATATTTCCTTGTTTTAAAATTTATTTATTACTATTAATCTGTATATTTGATCCATCTACCATATTCCTTGATCGAATCTACCAAAGTCTACAAAATCTGCTAATTCAGCAAACCCATGTTACAATTGCCTGTCTGTATTTTATTTGTCACTGCATTCATAACTTCAGCACTCTTTTATCCAACCTTTCCAAAAGAAAGTAACTCCAATGTACTGAACGTATTTGCGGTAGATCAATGGACAATTTTGAATAAAGGTAAGGGGGGAGAAAGCAGTTTTGAGATGCTTAACAGAATTCAAGAAGATATTATTCAAGAAAATCCTGATTTGGTTTTTCTTTCGATTGGAATGAATGACATGATCAATCTAGAAAAATTTATCGATTACCACACCTTTGAGAAAAATTATCAAAAAATCATTAATAAACTTCATAGTCAAAATTTTGAAATCGTTTTGCTGAATTTAACTCCCGTCGATACGATAGCGTTGAAGGTGTGGTACAAGGAATCACTATTTCATGAAAAACCTCAGGACAAAATCAAAAAAGCAAACGAGGTAATTAATGTTTTGGCAAAACGCAACGGGATTCCGCTTATTGATCTTTATGATGCATTTGTTACCGAAAACGGTAAGGAAGCGCATACGGGAAAGTTGATCATGAACAAGCGAAATTCAGGATCAGACGATGGCGTCCACCTTACCCAGGCAGGATACCAACTAATAGCCAAAGAATTATTTAATTACCTGACTGTGGAGAAAAGGATCTCCGGCAACAAAAAAATAATCTGTTTTGGAGACAACTTAACATATGGATCTCATATGAGGGGGGCAGGCACTAGTACGGGGCATACATACCCTGGTTTTCTTGCTCAGCTAGTCAAATGGGAAAAATTGATCCCCTACTTTTCCGTCCCCTATGATTTTCTTGACGAATTTGGCGAATATCCCTCACCACTAGCAAAGGAAGACGGTTCCTCAATCACCACGTTGGAGGAATGGGAAATACAGCGGGTGAAAATACGTGAAAAGTGGCACGGTTTATTGGGAGAATGGCCGGAACCAATAACAAATCCTTCTTTTGAAATTTTGGAGGAATTGTCGCTTGACACGCATCTGCAACAAAAGATACGTTTTGAATGGGTTCCCGGTCAATTTACTGAGGGATATCTGTTAGTACCCCATCATGGCGAAGATCTCGCCGCTGTGGTCACTGTGTTTTATGAGCCCGAAACGGGTATTGGGCAAGGTAAACCAAACCGGGACTTCGCCTTACAACTGGTAAAAAGAGGATTTGTCACTCTTTCTTTGGGAACTACTGAATCCACCGAAAACCAAACTTACTCCATATACTTTCCAGAGATCGATTCGGCTACGGTGCAGCCCCTCTCTATGCTCGCTTATGCGGCAAATACGGCATGGGAGCTTCTATCCAACCATCCCCAGGTGGATTCCGCACGTATAGGCATTACGGGGCACTCTTACGGAGGAAAATGGGCCATGTTTGCCTCCTGCCTGACAGACAAATTTGCCGCGGCAGCATGGTCAGACCCGGGGATTGTATTTGAGTCAACCAAACCCGCCGTTAATTACTGGGAGCCGTGGTACTTGGGTTACCATCCCAGACCTTGGAGAAACCGTGGCATGCCAACATCTGATAATCCTATGACGGGATTATACCCGCAACTATTAGAAAAAAATTTGGACTTGCATGAATTGCATGTATTGATGGCTCCTAGGCCATTTTTTGTCTCCGGCGGATCGGAAGATCCACGGGAAAGATGGATTCCGCTTAACCATAGCATTGCCGTAAATAGGCTGTATGGTTTGGATCACCGGGTAGGAATGAGTAATCGCCCCAATCATGACCCCAATGATGTGTCCAACGATATTATGTATACGTTTTTTGAATATTTTTTACAACCATAGCGAAATCGGTGCCTTGAAGTGAATGGTTTATATAGAACTCTTCAAACATTTTATGTTTGGCAACAATCTTTCGCCAAATATTAATATCGGGCTTTCCTTTATTCTAGGTCTGTATTTATTCAAAACTGATATATTAAGCCAAAACTAATTCATTTACGTCTCCTATGTGACTTAAATTACTTTTTGTTAGAGGTAAAGGCAGTAGTTTTGTGTTGTAATAAAATCAGAACAGCTATGTTTAACTTCTTTAGAACCAAAGAGAAAAAATACCAGGATTTATCTTCCGCAGAATTTGAAACAGGTATGAGAGCTCCCGATGCAGTGCTTATTGATGTTCGCACAGCCGGAGAGTTTTCCGGAAAAAAGATAAAAGGAGCTCGGAATCTAGATCTTACCTCTCCTTCTTTTGAGAAGCAAGTCAAAAACTTACCCAAAGATAAGGCCTATTATTTATATTGCCGCAGTGGAAACCGCAGTGGCCAGGCATGCGACATTATGGCCAGTATGGGCTTCAGCCGTCTTTATAATCTGGATGGAGGGATCGCAAGTTGGCCCTATTAGTTTTACCAGAATAATAGAAATACGACAACTACTATTTATTCAATAACACAATATAACCCCCTCTACACATGATAATAGAACAAATTTATACCGGATGTTTGGCGCAAGGAGCCTATTATATTGAATCCGCGGGTGTGGCTGCGATTATTGATCCATTGCGTGAGGTTCAGCCATATATAGAGAAAGCCAAAGCAAACGGCGCCACAATCAAATATATATTTGAAACACATTTTCATGCGGATTTTGTGTCGGGCCACCAAGATCTGGCAGAAAAAACAGGTGCGACTATCGTATTTGGACCTACCTCCATGAAAATGGGATTTGAAGCTAAAGTCGCACAGGACGGAGAGGTTTTTGAGTTAGGGGATGCCAAGATTAAGCTTATCCACACACCTGGACATACCATGGAAAGTTCAGTGTATTTACTAATCAATGAGGATGGGAAGGAAGAAGCTATTTTCACAGGAGACACCTTGTTCATTGGGGATGTGGGAAGACCTGATCTGGCCCAAAAAGTAATTGCTGAATTAACTCAGGATATGCTAGCAGGCCACCTCTATGACTCACTGCATAATAAAATAATACCCATGTCGGATGACTTGATCGTGTATCCCGCACATGGCGCAGGTAGTGCCTGTGGCAAAAACATGAGCAAAGAAACTTCCGATACACTCGGAAACCAGAAAAAAACTAACTATGCGCTCCAGGAAATGACTAAGGAGCAGTTTATTAAAGAAGTGACAACTGGTTTAACCCCACCACCTGCCTACTTCCCTCAGAATGTGATGATGAATATCCAAGGATACGATAGCATAGACAATGTATTGAACAGGGGAATGCAGGCCTTGAGCCCTACGGAATTTGAGGTGATTGCAAATGAAACTGGTGCATTGGTTTTGGATACCAGAGCCCCAGAAGTATTTGCCAAAGGGTTTATTCCCAACTCAATAAATATTGGAATTGACGGAAGCTTTGCGGTATGGGTAGGAACGCTTATTCCGGACGTGAAGCAGGAGATCATTATTGTGGCAGAGGAAGGCAAAGAAGAGGAGGTAATCACCCGGCTAGCCCGGGTAGGTTACGACCACACTATGGGGTTTCTTAAGGGTGGCTTTGAAGCTTGGAAAGCTGAAGGCAACGAGTGTGATGAAATACCCCAGATCTCTGCGGAACAATTGGCTGAGATGTTAACCAAAAACCCATCCCTGCCGGTCTTGGATGTGCGGAAAAATAGTGAATTTCAAAGTGAACATGTTTTAGGTGTGAAAAACCTTCCATTAGATTATATCAATAGTCATATGGCAGAAATCAACAAAGATGAAACTTATTATGTACACTGTGCCGGAGGATACCGGTCGATGATATTTAACTCCGTGCTGAAAGCTAGGGGATATGATAACCTTGTGGATATATCAGGTGGATTTGACGCCATTAAGGCGACAGGGAAAGTACAAGTCAGCGATTATGTTTGCCCGAGTACTTTACTCTAGAAATTAGGTTTAGGTTAGGTTGATGTAGTTTTGTTTAAAATGGCGGGGAGGTTCCCTGCCATTTTTCATATGTGCGAACCACATGTGATAAAAGTCACCAAGAAAAGACATTATGTCAAATAGTTTTCTAATTCGTATTCTCTTTGGGGTGATCCTTTTTATTGGATTGCCGCTAAAAGGAGTCACGCAGGGACATACCACTAATAGTGATAGTTTGGTAGTTGATTCCAAGGGTAGTTTGGGCGATAAAATAAAAACTGGAAAGGTGGAATTTCATCTTAGAAGTTTTTTCATGGGAACCCACAATAAAGGAATGTTGACTGATTATCATACTAATGCCCTAGGGGCGGGTATTGGCTATTATTCTCCCTCTTTCAAAGGGTTCCAGTTTGGCTTTAGCGGTTTCTTTGTATTTCAACTCTATGCGCATAACCTGAATAAAGTCGATCCGAGTACAGGGAATATTAACCGATATGAAGTACTTCTCTATGACATGAACAACGTAGAAAACACAAAAGACTTGGATCGGCTGGAGGACTTATACCTTTCCTATCAGCTAAATAAATTTAAAGCTGTTTTCGGAAGACAAAAAATCAATACCCCGTTGCTAAACGAACAGGACAACCGGATGAGGCCGAATATTTTCAACGGGTTAACGTTGGGCTATGAGACAGATTCCTGGAAGTGGATGGCTGCCTGGTATAATCATGTAACCATGAGAGGTACGGTGAATTGGTATTCGGTAGAGAATTCATTTGGTGTATATCCCTTCGGAAGGAACGTATATGGGACCAGTTCCGGTTACAAGGGGAATATCTCCAGCAAGGGTATAGGAGTACTGGGAGCGATCTTCCAAAAAAACGATTCACCAAAAATACAGGTGTGGAACTATCTGGCTGAAAACGTTTTTCTCATAAACTTCATTCAAGCTGATACGCAGATGGATTTGGGGGGAATGGACCTACTCCTTGGTGCCCAGGGATTTCACCAAGCAGCGATCAACCATGGGGGCAATAGTGATCCCGAGTTGACCTTTATGATGCGTGGAGAAAAGTCTGCCGGTTTTGGTGCTAAAGTCGGGCTTAAGCATAGAGGCAACACGTTTTCGATAAACTATCTCGGAATATCAGACCAAGGACGGTTTTTATTCCCCAGGGAATGGGGAAGGGAGAATTTCTTTGCCAGTCTTTCCAGAGAACGCTTTGAAGGAAATGGGGGGGTGACTGCGTTAACGGCAAAATACGAGTTTAGCCTCGCGAAATACCCCAATCTTAATGGACTGCTCGGGGCAAGCTCTGTAAATAACCCCGATATCGACCTGTTTTCTTTAAATAAATACGGGGTACCCTCCTATTATCATTTCGCCGGAGCATTGGACTACAGTTTTCATGGATATTTGGATGGCATGAAATTAAAGTTCCTGCTTATAAATAAGACAGGAAAGAATAATGAAGTCCCCGACAAATACCGAATCAATCGGGTGGACTTATGGAATTTAAATATAGTAGTGGATTATAAATTTTAATTAAAAAACAAATAAACAACAAATGGAACAAATAATAGAATGGATTAGTCAACCTTGGCCGTGGTATGTGGCGGGACCTTTAATCGGGCTTACTGTCCCGGCCTTATTAATTTTGGGAAACAAATCATTTGGAATATCCTCCTCGCTCAGGCATGCCTGTGCTGCTTGTATTCCTGCCAGTATCCCCTTTTTTACCTACGATTGGAAAAAGGAGATGTGGAATATAGTATTTGTATTGGGGGTATTGCTGGGAGGCGTAATTGCGGGATTTCTCCTGTCTAATCCCGATGCAATTGTCATCTCTGAAAGCACTCAGGCCGATTTGTCGGCGTTGGGGCTTACTGACTTTAGTGCCCTAATGCCTTCGGAGATTTTCAATTGGTCAAACCTATTTACCTTAAAGGGGCTCTTTTTCTTTGTGATAGGAGGGTTTCTGGTAGGTTTTGGCACCCGCTATGCCGGCGGATGTACATCAGGCCACGCCATCATGGGTCTGAGTAATCTACAGCTCCCATCCTTAATTGCTACGATAGCTTTCATGTTGGGGGGATTTGCAATGACACATCTCTTGCTTCCGCATATTATGAAATTTGTAGGGTTGTAATCACATAAAATTAAGAAACAAAAAACTATGAACACTAATAAATTATCAGATAAAAATATCCCCCTTACACCTGCGGAGTGCGAGGCACCCAATATGCAAGTGGGCGAAAAGAAAGACAGCTTGCTAAAGTACCTCATCGTTGGGGTTTTATTTGGGATAGTATTTGTCAAGGCCGAAATTATCTCCTGGTTCAGAATTCAGGAAATGTTCCGGCTACAGTCATTCTTTATGTACGGAGTGATAGGGTCTGCCATATTAGTAGGCCTCATTTCTATCCAATTAATCAAAAGGTTTGACATCAAAACCATTTCCGGCGAAAAGGTAAAAATCGGAAATAAAGAATTCCGTAAAGGCCAGATCATAGGAGGGTTTATCTTTGGTCTCGGTTGGGCCATCACAGGCGCCTGTCCCGGACCACTGTTTGCCCAGATAGGAAGTGGGTTTACGGTAGTTCTGGTCACGTTATTGAGTGCCATTGCAGGCACTTGGGTATATGGGAAATATTCGGACAAACTTCCCAACTAAATAAAAGTCACATAAACAATCTGTCGGTAGTCCAGTATTCAAAAAACTGGACTACCGACTCTTTTTTTTGATTGACTTTTCTTAGTACCTTAGAATATGATCTTTTTTATACCTCAAGTAATCAGGAAAGAAATAGCGAATAAAAATTGGTACCGGCAAGCGCTAAGAGTACAAGTAGGCCAATTACTCCCGGTATATTGTGGCGCTTTTTGTTGGTATACTCACCCATGATCCGGGAATCATTGGCGATAAGCAGTATACCAAAACCTATAAATGGAACAGCAAAAATTGTTATTCCCTGTGCGAAAATTATCAATTCAAGCGGCAATTTACCAAAGATCAAAGCTACACTGGTCCCGATTAGAATAACAGTAGTAATAAGAGCTTTTACGGGAAAGCTATTTAAGTTACGTCCAAGAGAAATGGCATCGGCAAACAGTGTTCCCCCAATTGTAGCATTGCCAACTAAGGACGAGAAAGATGCGCCAAATAAGCCAAGCATGAAGATCGCTGTGGCAAAATTCCCATAGAGCGGTTCAAGGGATTTTCCCATATCTCCAGCTGCTGTTACTTGGATTCCCTGCGGGTGTAAAATGGACGCCGCACTTATCAGAATCATTCCAGAAATCATGCCTAACACTAAGATCCCTGAAAGACCTTCGTTGGTAGCCAACTTCATTTCAGAAAGTTTCCACCCCTTCTCCTGTACCAGATAAGCTTGATAAAACGCTCCTGCCATGGAGAAACTGGAAGCTACCATTGCTATTACCAGAAGTAAGGAACCCTTTGGTATAGTAGGGATAAGGCCCTGCGCAAGGTTAATCAAGTTAGGTTTGGCCAAAATTACGGTAAAAATGAAAGAAATTAACATTAAGGCCACCATGAGCATCATGACTTTTTCCAGAATCCGATAGAAGGACTTGAAGAAAAGCAACCCTATAGCAAGAAGAGAGATGAAGACAATCCATGGAGCCGCACTGGTTTGAAAGGATTCGGCAAATGCGATCCCTGCTCCTATCGTATTTCCTGCTTGAAAGGATGCCGTAACAAAGAAAATGGCTAGGCCGGTAAAGATTGCCACTCCCTTTCCCCATTTGTTCCTGAAAAGTTGCAAAAGAGAAATGGAAGAGACTAATCCAATACGGGCACTCATGGCCGTAAAAGCCATCATGAGAATTGTTGTGATAACAAGAACCCAAAGGAGATCATAGCCATGGATAGCACCTAGTTTTGACATGACTGTAAGGCTTCCCGGCCCAAATACCAGGGCGGCTGTAATCAAACCAGGACCAAGAGAACGCCACCAGGATCGTTTTACGCCGGATGTTATTTCCATTTACTAATATATTGAAGGTTAAGCCAGGATAAACTGGCAACTAAAAATGCTTTCGTTCGAGAATAGCTGACACGACAATGGCATCTACCAAGGTTTGGGGATTCTTGAGTAGCGTTGCATAGGGGTTGGTCGTCTGGCTTTCGAAGGAGGATTCCACTTTCCCAAGTATTTTTACATCTTCGTGTATATCCACCTGATCATCCAGCTTCACAAGAGGTCTTGACTCAGATAAACTTCGGTATGGGTCCTTATAGGTTGATTCTGGTTTCTTGGAAGGGTAAGAAGGTTCGTCTATCTCCTCCTCTATATACACAGGTTCCAACTCAGCATCCTCTTTCGATGCAGGCCTGGACTTTTCTCCTGCAATTACAATATCCCGTTCTCGCTCTTCCTGTTGCCGTCGGATTTCCCTCAGTATGTCGTCAAATGATCCTTTGGGTGGGGCCTCCTGAGGAGGAGAATCTGGAAGGGAATCCCCATCCGCCTCTTTATTTTTAGCCTTTCTTTGTTGAAAGGCCGTGTAGAGGAAATAGATGATGACTGCGATTATATAAAATACGGTACCTGAATCCATAGATAATTGGTGATAATTGGGTCGTAAGTTAAAAAAAATTATCCATAACCGCTAAAAAACCCCATTAGAATCCCAAGTGATCAACTGAACAACCCACACGGGAAATTCGATTTGCATCTTAACTAAATCACTTTTCATATTTAATGAGTTAAATTTAATCCACATACGATTGTCAAAATTAAAAATAACTGATTTTTGTCAGTTTTGACTAAAAAATAGTTTTTCACATAACCTTTTTTACTATTTATTTATTATCTTTCACTAAGATAGCAGGTATATATAAATTAACAGCAAAATTCTGATGAAAAATGAGAAATTCTGATGGTCAAAACAACTTGGTATGGGTAAATAAAACATTCCCGAATGTAGTCGTGAAAACCCATTTTGGAAACACCTATTTGAATAGGTTGTACAAAAATAAATGGATGTTGATCTACAGCAACCCATATGACATGATCCCCGGCAACCGAACAGAAAAGGTCGAATTAATCGATGCTTTGGTGAACTTGAGAGAACTCAATTGCCAGCTCGTAGGTTTCAGTAGCCGCTCCTTCGAAGAGCACTTAGCTTGTACGAACTGGATCAATTCCTATTTGTGCGATGAAAATGTGTTTCCTGTCTTTTACCAAGCTGACAACACATTTGATACCATGCTTTATGATGAAATAAAACGTACAAAAAAAGAAATTAAGGATCCCATTTATTTGGTGGATGGTTTGGGAGTAGCCCGAATAATTATAAATGGAATCAATCCAGGCGAAAGAAACATGAAAGCGGTATTGGCAAACTTGGGGAAAATCATCCTAAACGAACAAGCACTTCACAAGGCCTCCTTCAAAAGCTGATTTTTTTGATGCAGAAACCGTTAACAAATATCAAAGGAGGTTTGATCCTAACTCCAGGGTCAAACCTCTTCTTTTTTCTATTTCAGCATAATTTTTCAATTCACTCAATTGATCTTCTGTAGTGGTTGCTACCAGTTTTTTTAACGTAGCCTCTACGATGGCCCCAAGTTCTATTTGAATGTTTCGAGATATAATGCCACCCTCCACGACAGCGGAGGAACCGATTTTAACTAAATCTGATATATAGATTTCTCCGATAATTTTCCCCAAAACATGTAAGTGACTGGCCTTTACATCCCCGAAAATTTGGCCTGTCTTACCGACAACGATTTTTTTCGATGTTGACACATTTCCCTGGATAACTCCCTCTATACGGATGTCGTTTTCCGCCGATATATTGCCAATCATTTTAAATGTTTCGGCAAAAAACGAAGTACCCTCAGCTTTGTCTAATTTCGCTGAGATCATCTTATCTTTCCGTTTCATGGTAACTCGATAAATTAATTTATTTACCGTAAAAATCCCTTTTCAAAAATCCCCAAAAAGGTATCGGCGCTTATCATACCCTCAATTAACTGCTAAAAATCCAATAATCAAAATAATTTTGTTAACTCAAATTTATTTAATCTGTCATTGACAAAAATGAAATACTTCAATTGCCAAAATTCAAAAAAGAACACATTTCCAAGGTAAACTATATCACCTGTTCAATTTGAACCACTAAACCTTTTTATCACCAATTACACTTAATTTTGCTAAAATGCATCTGTTATTTCACAAAAAAACATCCTAAATTTATACCCAATTTTATAATTATTCAAATAAAAATTAAAACAATAGGAAAACTCAAAGTGTTCTTTCTTTCTATCAACAACACTTTCCCCCGTTTGGGGTCAAACTTCGTTATGGGTACCGGCTTTCAATCCTTGCTTATTGGGATGAACTGATTAATTTTGCTAGGATTAATTTAACAGTCATGCAGCTTTCGAAACTGGAAATAAGAGGATTTAAAAGTTTTGGTGACAAAGTGGCCATTCACTTTGACAAAGGCATTACTGGGATTGTAGGTCCAAATGGCTGTGGAAAGTCAAATGTAGTGGATGCAATCAGGTGGGTATTGGGAGAACAAAAAACACGCATGCTCCGCTCCGACAAAATGGAAAACGTGATTTTCAATGGGACCAAATCCAGAAAACCGCTGAATATGGCGGAAGTTTCTCTGACATTTGAAAACACAAAAAATCTATTGCCCACCGAATACACCCATGTCACGATCAGTCGGAGATACTATCGGTCTGGAGAGAGCGAATACCTCCTCAACGGAATTGCCTGCCGTCTGAAAGATATCACCAACCTCTTTATGGACACTGGGATCAATTCGAATAGCTATGCTATCATCGAGTTGAAAATGATCGATGAGTTGCTTAATGACAAAAACAACTCCCGCCGGGAGCTTTTTGAGGAGGCAGCTGGAATTTCCAAATTCAAAAACCGCAAAAAGGAAACGTTGAGGAAATTGGAAGGTACGGACGCTGACCTTGCCCGGGTCGAGGATTTGTTGTATGAAATAGACAAGAATCTCAAATCCCTCGAAAAACAAGCCAAGCAAACAGCAAGGTACTTCGAGATCAAAAAGGAATATAAAACAGCCAGCATTGCCTTGGCGAAGAAAAGTGTGGCGGATCAGCGTGAAACCCTGATGGAACTGAGCCGGAGGATCCAAGCGGAAAATGACAAGAAACTGAGCCTTCAAACCCAGGTCTCTGAAAAAGAAGCTGTGTTAGAAAAGCAAAAAGCTGATTTGATCCATCGGGAGAAAGTATTGTCCTCCCGCCAAAAATCACTAAACGATCACGTAAATAAAATCCGCCAGTTTGAAAGTGACAAAAAAATCAAAAATGAGCGGCTTCGTTTTCTGGAAAACCGTGCTCAAGATCTAAGAGAGCAACTCCTCCAGGATCGGAAAAGCAATGAAAGGGCAAGCTTTAGCATACAGTCTCTTGAACAGGAAAAATCAGTAGCCGAAAAACTTCTAGCTGAGAAAGAGATGCAATTGAAGGACCTAAAGCTTGTGTATGAAGACAAAAAACAAGCCTATACAGCCACCCAAGAAAGGCAAAAGGTACTCAACAGTCAATTTGCGCTAAAACGGGACAAGATCTATCAACTATCCAAATCCTTGGAGATCAAGCAAATTCAACTGTCATCATTGAAGCAGGAGTTGGAAAAAACGGCTTCCGACGACCACAGTCAGGAGGAAAGTCTGGCGGATTTTGAAGACAAATTACTGGAGATAAGGGAAACACTGGATTCCAAAATGGTTTCGCTTTCGCAGATTAAAGGCAAGGAGGAATCACACTTGGCAAAATTGGAGGAGACTTCGCATACAGGCGAGATCATCCGCGAGGAACTTACTCAGCTTAGCAGGAAGGTTGATGCCAGACAGAATGAATACAATCTTACCAAGTCGCTGGTTGAAAACTTGGAAGGATTCCCTGAGGCCATCAAGTTTTTGCGCAAACAATCAAATTGGGGAAAGGATATTCCACTCCTTTCGGATATTCTTACCACAGAGGAGAAATACCGGGTCACCATAGAGAATTTCCTGGAGGGGTACATGAACTATTACGTCGTGGACACATTGCAGGAGGCTGTGGCAGCTATTAATTTGTTAAGCGATGCGGCAAAGGGCAAAGCCAATTTCTTTGTATTGGAACAGTTTGGGAAATTTAAGCCAGCCCATAACAAGATTTTTGCAAATGCTGTTCCAGCTACTGAGATCATTGAGTTTGATGAAAAATACGCGAGGCTAATCACCTATATCCTGGATGACGTATATATTGTCAAAGGCGGTGTAACGGATATCCCTGCGGATGAGGACGCCATTTTCATCACAGAAAACGCAAAATATATCAAACGGAAATTCAGTATCTCCGGGGGATCTGTGGGCCTTTTTGAAGGGAAACGGATAGGCAGGGCCAAAAATCTGGAAAAACTTGAAAAAGAAATCAAGGAACTCAACCGAAAAATCAGTGGAATACGCTCCAATCTGGACCGAAACCTGAGCGAACTGTCTAAATTGAAGGAGATAAGTTTCAAAAAGGAGGTGGAAGCGTTGCAGCAGGAAATTAATGAAATCAATCAGGAGTGGGTTTCCGTAAAGACCAAGAAAGAACAATTGAGCGAAATGCTCTCTTCAAACGCCAATAAAAAGGAAGATATACTCGACCGCATAGATCGCCTAAACGAAGAGGTATCCCATATTGATCCTGAACTTGCGGCTGAAAAAAATGAATTCAGTGATGTGGAAAGTTCACTTGCTGAACTGAATGAAACACTTCAAGAAGACTCTGAGGAAGTTTCAAAACATTCTCAGAATTACAATGAGGAGAATATACAGTATCATCAACAGATGAACAAAACTGCTGCTATCTCCCAGGAAATAACTTTTAAGAAAGACAATTTTGAAGGAAGTAAAGAACGGATTTTTAAAGCACAGACCGAACTGGGTCAGATTGACCAGGAAATCCGTAATCTGATAGATAATAACGAACTCAAAGATGATGAGCTTATTGAGCTGTATGCCGAAAAGGATCGCATTGAAGCAGGTGTAGGAGAAGCAGAAAAGGAATATTATGCCCATAGGGGTTCCATCGACCAAATCGACAAAGGCATTAGGGATAACCAACGCACCCTCAATACCATCGACACAATCATAATGGAGCTTCAAAACTCACTTAATGAGCTCAAGCTTCGCATGAACGGTATCAAAGAACGACTGAGTGTTGAATTTGAGATTGATTTGGAAAAACTGATGGAAGAGGCACCTGAAGTGGATCCAGCCTATCTGGAGAAATCAGAGGCAACTATAAGGGAGGAAGTAAACAAGGCTAAGGAAAGATTGGAACGTATAGGCCCCATCAATCCGATGGCTATGGAAGCCTATGACGAAATCAAGGAGCGCCATACATTCATCATTGCCCAAAGAGACGACCTAATCAATGCCAAAAACTCCCTGATGGAAACCATTAAGGAGATTGACACAGTCGCCAAGGAAACATTCCTGGATGCTTTTGGTAAGATCAAAGCCAATTTTGTCAACGTTTTCCGTTCACTGTTTACCGCTGAAGATGATTGTGACCTTCGGCTTTTGGATCCCGACAATCCGCTTGAAAGTGCCATTGAAATTATCGCAAAACCAAAAGGTAAACGCCCACTTACCATCAATCAACTATCCGGTGGGGAGAAGACGTTGACGGCTACTTCGCTATTGTTTTCCATTTATCTGTTAAAACCGGCACCTTTTTGTATTTTTGATGAAGTGGACGCCCCTCTTGATGATGCGAACATTGACAAATTCAACCAGATTATTCAGACATTCTCTGGTGAGTCACAATTTATCATTGTGACTCATAACAAACGGACTATGGCCAGTACGGATATTATTTACGGAATCACTATGATAGAAGCCGGAGTTTCACGCGTGGTACCCGTAGATTTGAGAGAATTGGTCGATGAAGGCGACGGGTAATCAAAGATCCACTAACCCGGAAATTGTAAAATCAACAAAAGGCAGGGATTTTGAGTATAATAGCTTTCCGTAATAGGAGTCTTCCTTGATGCCTATTTCAAGAATTAAAAATGTATCCTACTTAAATTAGAACATGACAACTATTCAACGCACCCTTTCTCTCCTTGTAGGTTTTATTCTCGTTTGCATTTTTCTAACCCCTATTGCTTTTGCCCAACAAGACCTTACCGGGAGTTGGAAGGGTGAGTTGGACGTGGGATTACAGAAGTTACCTTTGATCTTTCACTTCCAACCTGATGGAGATGGGTGGAAAACCACTATGGACAGCCCCAGCCAACAAGCCAAAGATATTCCGGTATCCAAGGTGCTATATGATGGCCAACTCCTCACGATGGAAATGAAGCAACTGCAGGCTGCTTTTGAGGGGATTTATCAAGGAGACGCATTTCAAGGTCAATTTATGCAGGCGGGCTTAAGTCTTCCCCTATCCTTGGTTAAAATCGAAATGACCAAAGAAGAGACCATAGAGCTGAACAGACCACAAGAGCCTATCGGCCCGTTCCCTTATGAAATCATCCAAACCACCTTTATTAACGGACCTGAAGGATTTGCGTTGAAGGGAACTATTACCAAGCCCTCTGGTCAGGGGCCCTTTCCTGCAGTAGTGTTGGTTTCGGGCTCCGGACCTCAAAATAGGGATAGTGAGATCTTTGGCCATAAGCCTTTTTGGGTGTTGGCCGACTACCTTACCAGAAAAGGCATCGTAGTCCTTCGTTACGATGAGCGGGGTGTGGGAGAATCTGAAGGCACCTTTAAAGGAATTACCAGTTATGATTTCGCTAGTGATTCTCACGCTGCAATGCAGCGCTTGCAGGGATATGAATTTGTCCAAAAAGACAAAATCGGCATTATGGGACATAGTGAAGGAGGATTGATTGCCTGGATTCTGGGAGCGGCGGGTTCGGAGCTGCCAAATTTTCTTGTAGCTCTTGCTCCACCGGTAGTGCCCATTAATGAGCTGATGGCACAGCAGGCATTCGATGTCATCATCGCCAGCAGCGGAGATGAAGATCTGGCGAGAGAGCAGTCTGAATACAACCGGGAACTCTTTAAGGTAGTTAAAAATTCACCAGACGAAGAAAAGGCCAAAGCAGCCATGGCATCATTTGTAGAAATGAAAGGCAAAGAAATGGGTCTATCCGGAGATGAATTGACAAAACATATAGAACAACAGGTCAGTGCCTACCAACAATTGCTGGACCCATGGTTTTTTGTCTTTATAAAAACAGAACCTTCGCAAATGATTGAAAAAATCAGCGTACCGGTATGGGCTGGCTTTGGAGGGAAAGACACTCAGGTAAATGCATCTTTGAACCATCGTGCCTTGGAGGACCTATCCGGCAACAGCACAGGCCGGATAATAAAGACTTATCCCAATCTCAACCACCTCTTTCAGACTTCCACAACTGGAGCTGTATCCGAGTATGGGGAAATTGAAGAAACCTTTAGCCCGAAAGTCATGGAGGACATTGGGGCTTGGATAAACGAACTAGATTAAATTTACAAATCATGGCTACCCGAATCAATAAGTATCTGAGTGAAGTAGGTTACTGCTCCAGAAGGGAGGCCGACCGTCTGATAGCGGAAGGCAGGGTCATGATTAACGGGCAAATACCCGAAATGGGAACGAAGATTTCCGATGAGGATCGGGTGACTGTAGACGGCAAGCCAATCCGTGAACCAAAGGAAGACCATGTTTATTTGGCCTTAAATAAGCCAGTAGGAATTGTTTGTACCACTGACACCGAAAACGAAAAAGACAATATCATCGATTTTATTAACCATCCAAGACGCATTTTCCACATTGGCCGGCTGGACAAGCCCAGTGAGGGGCTTATCCTGCTGACTAGCGATGGAGATATTGTCAATAAAATTCTCAGAGCAGGAAATAATCATGAGAAAGAATATGTGGTAACGGTAAACCGTCCCCTAGATCCTGATTTTGTAAAGAAAATGAGTGAAGGGATACCCATTTTGAATACCATTACCACTCCCTGCGTAGTCCGGCAATTAGGGAAAAAAAGCTTTAATATCGTGCTCACTCAGGGGTTGAACCGTCAAATTCGCAGAATGTGTGCCTATTTGGGCTATGAAGTGGTCAAGCTGAAACGCATCCGCATCATGAATATTGCAATGGACATGCCGGTGGGAAAATGGCGTGACTTAAGGCCCGAAGAATTGGCGGAAATCCAATCCCTTTTGATCTCCTCTAAAAAGACCGTTTAACCTGCTTAGTAATACCTTATATGCGTAAACCTTCCAGCTTTTGTTGATCAGCAAGTTGTTACTATTAAACGGGTGAAACCTGGAAGGTTTTGCATCATAAGGATCACTTAGCTATAGGAAAATGCTGCGGATTTATGGTATTACTATAAATTCTTTAATCTTGCTAGCACTCAAGTATTTACCTATCCCGGGAATTGAGTAACTAAATGGGGTTAGCCGGACAAATCAGACTTTTCATAAAAAATGTTGATCAAACTCCTATCGGTAAAACTGGTTTAGGAGATTTTTAGAAATATTACGTACATTGACTTCAAATAAACCTAACTATGACAAAACCTGGTAATATTACGGTGGTTGGAAGTGCCAATACGGATATGGTAATTCTTGCTGACCATTTCCCATCCCCGGGTGAAACTATCCTTGGCGGAAAATTCCTTATGAACCCGGGTGGAAAAGGTGCTAATCAGGCCGTAGCCGCCGCACGATTGGGGGGAAATGTCACTTTTATCTCCCGAGTGGGTGATGATATTTTTGGACAGGAAACGTGTCAACATCTCCAAAAGGAAGGCATTGACACCCAGGGTCTGCACAAGCATCCCTCCCTACCTTCCGGAGTCGCACTTATTACTGTGGATAAAAACGGCGAAAATACAATTGTTGTAGCATCCGGCGCAAATATGTCCTTAACTCCTGACGAGTTAGCAAGGCATTTGCCTTTGATTCAAAGCTGCGAAATCCTACTTATGCAGCTGGAAATACCCATGGAATCAGTCTTATTTGCGGCAAAGTCCGCATTCCAACAGGGCAAAAAAGTAATTCTAAATCCTGCCCCCGCGGCGGTGTTGCCTATGGAACTATATCCGTATGTCTATGCAATCACACCCAATGAAACGGAAACAACACAAATCACTGGTATTAAGGTCACCGATGAAACGAGTGCCAAAAAAGCCGCGGAGAAATTGATTTCGTTAGGCGTACAGAATGTGGTGATTACTTTAGGTGCGGCCGGTGCCTATCTGCATTCGAAGGATCTCCACCAAATAATACCTGCACCAAAGGTCGACGCAGTCGACAGTACTGCTGCGGGAGACACATTCAATGGCGGACTGGCGGTGGCTTTAGCGGAAGGAATGGATTGGGTGACAGCGGTAACATTTGCCAATCGGGCCGCAGCACTTTCTGTGACTCAAATGGGAGCGCAAGCTTCCATCCCACTCCGGCAAGCGGTAGTTGAACGTTATGGCTAAATTAACCAATTCAGCCTCCTTTAATATTTGACATCTGAATTCCTATAAGTTAACTTATATTTTCTTAAAAGATTTAATCCCCAACGCTAACTGAACTTTTCACCATGTATATCATAGAATCTTACTCATTGGCTGTTATCTTCTGCTTCATTACAATGCTTTGCTGGGGATCTTGGGCCAATACCCAAAAATTAGCTGCCTCGACATGGAGGTTTGAACTTTTTTACTGGGATTATGTAATCGGTATTGTCTTACTTTCTCTGGTTTTTGGATTTACATTGGGTAGTAACGGTTCTGGAGGAAGGTCCTTTGTAGCGGATTTACAACAAGCCGAACTGACCAGCTATCTCAAGGCTTTTTTGGGAGGGGTTATTTTTAACTTGGCCAATATTTTAATTGTAGCTGCTATCGCCATTGCCGGCATGGCCGTTGCATTTCCGGTAGGCATAGGGTTAGCTTTGGTATTGGGAGTTTTAATCAATTACTTTTCCGAGCAGCAGGGTGACCCTGTTTTTCTTTTTGCAGGTGTTGGTTTGGTAACCGTTGCCATCGTACTTGATGCCTTGGCTTACCGAAAACTTAGCAATCAGAATCAAAAACCTCCCTCAAAAGGTCTCCGACTGGCATTGCTTGGTGGATTATTAATGTCCCTGTTTTACTTTTTTGTGCAACAGTCCATGTCCTTGAACTTTCAAAACCCCACCTCTGGCAAATTTACGCCCTATTCGGCTGTTTTCGTATTTGCATTGGGCATCCTAGTCAGTAATTTTCTGTTCAACACCATCCTGATGCGTAAGCCTGTGGAAGGCGACCCTGTGAGTTACCGAATGTATTTTGCTGGTAAACCAAGCATCCATTTGGTGGGCATATTAGGTGGAGTCATCTGGTGTGTCGGGATGTCTTTCAGCATCATCGCTGCAGAACAGGCCGGACCGGCTATCTCCTATGGTCTCGGACAGGGAGCAACTATGGTAGCTGCCTTCTGGGGAGTATTTATCTGGAAAGAATTTAAGTTTGCTCCAAAAGGGACCAACGGTTTAATTGCAGCCATGTTTGGCTTATTTCTGGCCGGATTGATTTTAATTATTGTAGCAGGCAATCAGTAGTGTTTAGGTGAATTGGAAATATCAATATAGAGCAAAAAAATAAAGCGGGAAAGAAAAACCCGGCGCCATCAATCATGAAATCAATTCTGATTCTAGCTAAAAAGACCCCGAAGGGCACAAAGAGCCCAGAGTTTTTTTAGAAATTTCTCCGTGTCCTCCTACCTTACCCCTGTGTTCCTCTGTGGTTCCCCTAAAAAACCCCTAAAAGCACAAAGTTTTTTTTTAAAATACCTCTGTGCCCTCTGTGAAACCTCCGTGTCCTTTGTGGTTCTATTTTAGAAGAAGAACACGAGGGACACAAAGAAGGCACAAAGTGCACAGCGTTTTTTTAGAAATTTCTCTGTGTACTCTGTTTTACCTCCGTGTACTCCTCTGTGGTTCTATTCAAAAATTGACTTTGGAGGAAACATTATTTGGAAGTTAATTTAAGTGAAATGGATTAATCGTTGAGTTTTTGTTGGGATCATTTGGTGGAACGTGGTAGTAAACAAAAGCCTACTCCAGTAATCCTTATCTCAACTCCGGTATCTACAATTATACCTCAAAATCATACACTTGCACTTTGGCCCATTTGTGTTTATGGTCATCTATGAATTTCAAATGGTCGGCGTCTTCCTGATAGATATCATGGGCTTCCATAGAATCAAAATAAACCGTCAAAGCAATGTGGTAGCTGTCCTCAACGACATCCCTTTTCGGGGTTTTAGCAGGAACACCTACTAAATAATCTTTGGCACTGGCTAGACCTCCAATAATACGGCATCCTTCCATTACATCCTTGAGATCGGTTTCCGGCTTATGCAGCCAGAAAAATACTTGGTGTACAATCATGGTGTTTTTCTTTTTTTTAGCTTGTAGTGGGTTATAAAAAATTGCAGCAACTGATAATCCTGACAATGCTGCAAGAATCTTTCTTCTTTTGTTCATGAATTACTTAGTAAATCAAATTCGTAGAATTTTTCTACGAGATTGCTAAAATACTGAAAATATTAAAAGGAATCCTAAATCCGAAAAGAATCTGAAAATGTATCGTCATAATAGAAGAGGTTTCCACTTCTATGATTCTCCTTTTCCCTTTAATTGCACCTAATAAAAGTTTACATACACAAATCCGGGAATGGTCACTAAAATATAGTTTTTTGCTATTTACACTTCCGCTGCAAGTGTTCCCTTTGAAATTTTGAAAAGGCATCAAAAAATAAACTCCCATTCCATTGCAAGCAAAAAAAAAACTAAAATGGAGCTAATGTCAAATTAAAAGGTACTTTTGTTGGCAAATCACCGATTTTTAAGTACTTTTTCAAAGTGCTAAAAAGTATAACATCTAACATAATTAGGGTATGCGAAATGATTTTTGATTATTTCAGAGGATACTTTTCCTGAAAGGTGCGTTCGAATGAAAATGAAATTTCTTTGGAAATTTGAGTTTAAAAGATGCCTCAAAATTGCGAATTGCCGCTAAGGAGTTAGTATCCATAAAAGGAAGTGATCGGGGCTATTGGATTTTTAACATCATGGAAGAAAAAAAACAATTAAACTCTTTAATCAAAGCTTCAGGACTTAATGATACCTCATTATCAGCTTTTACACCAGGAGATTTATCTGTGACTGCAATTACAATAAATTCCCATGTACTCAATTTAGAAAGCTTAACTGATATATTATCCCAACTTCCATACATTGGATACCTTTCCTACATCACTAATTATCCGCTTTCAGAAGCAGAAATCCAAACGTTAAAAAAATCGCTATCTGGCGAAATCACCTTCCGACAGGTCGTCGGTGAGGAATCGTTACTGCCTAAGAGGATATATTTTCCCGAAAAAGACAGACGTTTAACTATAAAGAGAAAAAGCTCAAACAAAGTATCCTCCGCTCCTATTTCTGGTGCGGAAAAACCGAAGAAGACTAAATATATTGAAGATGTCCTAGAAAGTGACTCAGCATTTATTCAATCCACCCTATTTTCTGTTAATTCAAAGGACTCTAAAAGACAAACGTTTAGTTTGGAAGAAATTATTGGTATTGGACAGGGGCTTCATATAGGTGATCAACGAAAAAAACTTGAAAATCTACTTGGTTATGCAACCCGACTTGCAAAAATCGGTAGTTGGGAAATCGATTTTGAGAAAAACACAACTTATTTATCGGCAGTCGGCTTTGAAATCCTAGAAAAAAAAGAACAGGTTTCAATCGGAATTCCCCAGGTTGTTAAGTTTTTCAAACCTGGCGTGGATAGACAAATCATTAGAGAGGCGGCTGAAAAAGCAATAAAATCGGGGAAATCTTTTGATGCAGAACTCCGCATCCAAACATATAAAGGAAAAGACAAATGGGTCAGAATTATAGGCGATACAGAGGGAGACGGAACTACTTATACAAGATTATTTGGTAGTATTCAGGATATTGACAGGTTAAAACGTGTCCAAGTAAAACTTGCGAAAAAAACGTTATTGATGGAAGCCCTCACAGAGATAGAGGGGATTCTTTTGGAGGCAGATTCTATTTGGGCTGCGATGGAAAGGTGTTTCCAGAAAATCGGGGAGTTGTTATCTGTGGACCGGGTTTATTATTTTGAATATGGAACAAACCCCATCAATAGCGAAGAAGTAATAAGTCAGCGGATAGAATGGGCGGCCGATGGAACTCCCCCCCACATTGACGATCCTGACATGACGAATGTGCCGGTTTCCCTTTTGGGTAACTTGATTCCTCTATTAAAAAATAGGAAAACTCAGCTCCTGGAAGTCAGTTCGATAACCAATTCGTATTTATTGGATGTATTTAATGACCAAAATATTAAACAAGCCATCTTAGCACCTATTGTTATCAACCAGGGATTTTTCGGATTTATTGGATGTGACCAATGCTCTGAAATTCGAAAATGGTCCCAAGAAGAATATACTTTTTTAGAAAGAAGCGTAGCAAGAATCTCTGCGGGAATAGAAAATTACGAATCTAGTCAAAAAATCGCTTACAAATCAACCCTTATTCAGTCCAATTCAAGAGCTGTAGAACTTCTGTTCCAATATGAAAACTGGGAACACGTAGTGGATGCGGTATTGAGGCTGATGGGAGAAACAGTAAAAGCTGACAGAGTATACTATTTCCAATGCCATACCAATCCCGAAACAAACGAACTGTACGCTAAGCTCCTTTATGAATGGACAAATGGGATTGTTAGTGCCGACATTACCAATCCTGACTACCAACATCTCCGTCTTGCAGATCACCCGGAGTTTCTGGAGAAGGTAAAAACCCGAGAGCCTTTTGCCTATTTAGCCAAAGATTTGGATGGTCCAACGAGAGCTATTTTAGAGCAATCCCAAATTAAATCAATCCTACAAATACCTCTTTTTAATTTTGGAGAGTTTTCCGGTTATATAGGTTTTGACGATTGCTTTGCGGAGAGAGTTTGGTCAGTTGATGAGATCTCATTTCTTAAATCCATCACGTCAAATCTAGGGATTGCGATGGAAAGAAAGGACCATGTTTCACTAATTCACAAGTCAAACAAGGAAAAAATCGATATTCTAGAAAGTATAGGCGATGCATTCTTCACTATTAATTATGAAGGGAAAGTCACCTATTGGAACAAAAAGGCCAATGAATTGCTACAACTTAAAAGAGAAGGCGAAAAATTGGAAAATAACTGGTATTTCTTTGACGTAATAACTGATCCCGGATTCCTTGCCAAATTTTACCAAACAAACCGAACAAAAGACGCCACGTCATTTGAAACCCATTACGCCAAAGCAGGAGCCTGGTTTGAAGTGAACCTGTACCCCTCCAATAATGGAGTTACCGCCTACCTAAAAGACATATCTGAAAAAAAGAAATCCGAAGAATTAATAAATCAGTCCAACGAAAGGTATGAAAAATTGACCGAGGCAACCAACGATGCCATTTATGATTGGGATATGACAACGAATTCCGTTTTTATGGGTAAGGGGTTTAAGACTCTTTTCGGATATGATTACCTTCACGAACCGTATAGCTTTGATATTTGGCAAGACCGAATTCATCCTGACGACCAGTTGAAAATCAATAATTTAATGGAACGGGCCATAACCGATAGTTCGGGAAGTGGATCATTCCAGACCGAATACCGGTACCGGATGAAAAACGGGGAATATGCCTATGTGGCAGATCGGGGAATGATCATTCGAAATGAAAATGGCACCCCAATTAGGTTAATAGGAGCCACCCAAGACATCTCATATCGTAAAACGTATGAGGAATCACTTAAAATGTTAAACCTTTCGCTTCAGGACAGGGCAAAACAATTGTCCATTTCCAACACCGAATTAGAACAATTTGCTTTTGTGGTCTCACATGACCTGCAGGAACCCTTACGAATGGTCACCAGTTTTCTTACCCAACTTAATAGAAAATATGGGAATGAACTGGATGACAAAGCCCAAACCTACATTCATTTTGCAGTAGACGGAGCCAAACGGATGAGAGAAATAATTTTGGATCTACTGGAGTTTTCAACAGTGGGAAAACAGGAGGAAACTCTTGAAGAAGTAAATCTCAGTGAAATCATGCAGGAAGTTCAATATCTGCTTCGGGAAAAATTTAAGTCGTCAGAAACGTTTTTTAAAATTAATCGGCTTCCTGTCATCTGGGGGTACAAAAACCAGCTTATTCAGGTAATGATCGCCTTAATAGACAACGCGCTAAAGTACAGAAAAATACAAATCCCTTTGACAATGACTATCACCGTACAGCAAGAAAAAGGCCATTGGATAGTTGCCGTTGCAGACAACGGAATCGGAATTGAGGAGGAATATTTTGATAATATTTTCGTCATTTTTAAAAAGCTTCATCCAAAAGATGCCTATGAAGGCACCGGCATGGGTTTGGCGCTGGTTAAAAAAATTGTAGAGAATTGGGGCGGGCAAATTTGGGTGGATTCAACATTGCATGTAGGCAGCACTTTTTATTTTACAATCCCCATTAATTACCATAATCCAGCTTAATACTATGGATAGATTTGAATCAGACACCACTAAGTCCAAAAATGAAGATGCAAAAGAATTGAAAATCGCCGAATTGGTCAAGGAAACACTTTTTAACACCTTCGAACATCCCTATGTGGTGGTAAATAAGGATCATGATATTTTGGAGGTAAGTGGTGATGTGCGGCTATTTTTAAGTCTCAGCAGTGGCACTATCCAAGACAACCTTATTAAGAAGGTCAACCCGGAGGTACAACTGGAAGTACGCACTGTACTTGCCAACGCAATTAAAGATCGGAGCAGTTTTAAAAGTAAAATAAAAAAGTTTGATTTGTTTGGGAGCTTGCATTATGTGAGGATTACTGCTAAACCGCTGAACTATACCCCCACGTTCGAAGAGCTCTTTGTAGTCATTTTTGAAAAATTGGAAATTGAGGGATTTATCGCAAGCGATCAGGCCAAAAACGAAGGTGGTTTCAAAGCTAACCGAGTTCATGAGTTGGAAGAGGAGTTGGCATCTACAAAAGAGGATCTGCAAACCTATATCACCGAACAAAACAAGATGCAAAAGCTCTTGGAAGAAACCCAAAAGATAGCCAAGATAGGTGCGTGGGAATACGATCTGACCACCAAAACCCTTAGCGTGACACGGACTATCCGGGAAATATTTGGCATAGGAGATGATGTCATATTGGATATAAACAATGGATTGGAATTTTTTAAAGCTGGAAAAAATAGAGAGCAAATTTCAAAATCAATTGAAAAGTGTCTCTCGGAAGGAAGCTCTTTTGATTTAGAATTGGAATTGGTGTCGGCCGATGGTCAGGAAAAGTGGGTTAGGTCACTTGGTAATTTGGATCAATATGAAGAGAAGATAACACGGATTTACGGATCTATGCAGGACATTACTTCAGTTAAGGAGATGGAACATCAAATGGCCTCCGTTTCCAATAATATCCCCGGGTCAGTTTTTAGATATAAGCTCGAAAAGGATGGTTCGGATTCCATTTTCTTGCTGAACGATGGATCAAGATCATTATGGGGTCTTGAGCCTGAAGCCGTTATGGAAGACAGTAAGTTGGTTTGGGACATGATACATCCGGATGACCTTTCCTCGATAGCGAATAGTATGCGATATTCATCTGAAAACCTGACTAGATGGTTGTCAGAATGGAGAATAATTCGACCTACTGGGGAGATAAATTGGCATCAGGGCACGGGAAATCCAAAAAAAACCATCGATGGCGGCACAATATGGGATGTAATTGTCTTAGATATTACAAACCTCAAATTAGCGGAACAATCGCTTGAAAAAACCAATTCAGAGCTGAGGAAAATTCTAGAGTCCTCCATGGATGTAATATGCTCCATAGACGCATCAGGGAGGTTCATCTCCGTCAGCGCCGCTTGTAGGAATGTCTTTGGCTATGATCCTTACGAGATGATTGGGAAACCATTCATCTCGTTCGTTACTGCGGAAACTAAGGAAAAAACAGAAAAGATTTCAGTTGAAATAATGGCTGGTCTATCTGTTACCCATTTTGAAAACGAGTATAACAGGAAAGACGGAACACGGGTTCCCCTCATATGGTCCGCAAGATGGGATGAAGTAGATCAGTTGATGTTCTGTATAGCGAGAGATGCCACAGAACTAAAAGAAGCACAAAAACAGGGTATCCTAAACGAAAAACTACTAAACGAAGCCCAGATCTTGGCCAAGATGGGTAGCTGGAATTATGATTTTAATTCTAGCAAGCTGACTTGGACGGACTCATTATTCAAGGTATTTGGCACGGATAAAGAGACATTTAAAGAAACGCCTGATTCATTCCTTGATTTGGTTGATTCTGAGGATAAAGAATTGGTAAGATCAACAAGCGAATATGCCCAGAAATCGGGTAAACCATTCAACATCGAGTATAAAATCACCACTCCAATAGGAGAAAAAAGGATCATTGAAGAATTTGGTTACATTGAAAAAGACGCTGTCGGTACGATTGTACGGCTTTACGGAACGGCACAGGATATTACGGAGAGAAAACAGGCACAACGGGAAATCAAAGACAGCCATCAGCGATTCATTTATGCCACACAAGCCACTTCGGATGTTATATGGGACTGGAACGTCTATACAGGCCAAGTAATTTGGGGGGAAAATTACCAAAAAGTCTTTGGTTTCGTTTACGATGCAAGCATAAGCGATGAGGAAAATGTAATGGCACGAATTCATCCAGAAGAAATTGAGGAGCTACTGACACATGCTGTAAGAACAATTAAGAGTCGTGAAACCACCTGGTGGTTTGAACACCGCTATCTCAAAGCCGACGGATCCTATGCCCATGTATCTAACAAAGCATTGATAATAAGGCGTGAAGATGGTAAGGCTACCCGGGTGATAGGTGCCATGCAGGATATTACCCAAAAGAAGCAGGAAGAGCAGCGCCTAAAGCTTATGGAAAAGGTAATCACAAACACTAACGATTCTATAGTAATTACAAACGCTGTTTCAGATTCAGAAAATGGACATCAAATTCTATATATCAATGAAGCATTTAGCCGGGTTACTGGCTATACCCCCGAAGAAATAATTGGCAAATCGCCAAGCGTTCTCGAAGGTCCCAATACCAATAAAGAAGATATTCAAAAACTAAATCAAGCCTTCGAAAATCGGGAACACTGTGAAGTTACACTTCTTAATTATAAAAAAGACGGGCAGGAATTTTGGAATAACCTCTCCATAGCTCCCGTAACAAATTCCGATGGTGCCATTTCTAATTGGATTTCTATTCAGCGTGATGTCACAGCACAGAAGAATGAAGCCTATCAGAAGCAGCTTTTAGATGGGATAAGTGAGATGTTTTCGCAAGAAAACAAGTTAATTCCAACCTTGGAATTGGTTCTTTCTCATTTGATAGAATTTGGACACTTTGATTTGGCTGAAGCTTGGCTTGTCAGCGCAGACCGGAAAAAAATCAACCTCCTAGGAAAGGCACTTGCAAATGAAACTTCCGAATTGTTTTATGTGGAGTGTGGACACCAAAATTCCTTTTCATTTAATGAAGGAATTCCCGGGTATGTCTGGCAAACCCGCAAAATCGAAATATGGGACAAAGTCGATTCAAAAATTGAATTTGCCAGAAAAGCAGGTGCGCTTCGTTCCGGTTTGAATGCGGTCCTCGGATTGCCTCTTGTACACAACGATACCTTACTGGGAGTTCTGGTTTTTGGAAGTCGGGGAAATGCGAATGAATTACTTTCCTACAAAACGCTATTTCAGAACCTAGAAACATTCCTGGGCGGGGAAATCAGGAGAAAGCAATTGGAAGAAGAATTAAAGAACCTGTTTAATACAGCCCCAGATATAATCTGTATATCCGGATTAGATGGATATTTTAAAAAAATCAACCCGGCCGCTTGTACACTTTTGGAATACTCGGAAGAGGAACTTCTTTCTATACCCTTTATGGAGATGATCCATCCGGGTGATCGAGAAAAAACAGCTGAACGCTTTTTACTATTACCTTCCTTAAAACAGGCCTCTTATTTTGAGAACAGGTATCTTACAAAGTCAGGTAAAACCATCTGGCTAGCCTGGTCTACCACGCCTTCATCGGAGGAGGAGCTTATATTCTCGGTAGCTAAGGACATGACCATTCAGAAAACGCTTCAAAATTTACTGGATAGCGCTACCTCACTTGCTAAGATTGGAGGATGGGAAATGGTAGTTGGAAGTGAATTCCAGACCTGGTCCAAAATCAGTTTGGAAATCCATGAGGTAGACGGGCCATTTCAACCCACATTGGAAATATTTGTGGGCTTTTATCGCGAAGACTTCAGGGAACAGGTTCATCTTTACCTACTTAATTGCCTTGAGCAAGGGATTCCATTTGACTTTGAATTTCCTATCCTCACGTCTAGGAAGAATGAAAAGTGGATACGTACCATAGGAAATGCGGAAATTAGAGAGGGGAAAACTATCCGGATTTACGGCAGCTTTCAAGATATTCACGACCGAAAGCATGCCGAAAATAAACTCCTACTTGCTTACGAAGAAAAAAACACAATACTAGAAAGTATAGGAGACGCATTTTATAGTGTGGATAATGAATGGACCGTAACCTATTGGAACAAAAAAGCGGAGGAATTTTTGGGAATCAAAAAAGAAAGTATCCTCAATAATAATCTTTGGGACGTAGTAAAAGAAAATCACAAAATAACCCTTTTTGATAAATTTCTAGAAATCAAAACCTTTAACGGAAACTTAAATTATGAGCTCTATTTTGAAAGTTTGGAAGTCTGGTATTCGATAAGTGCCTACCCCAATACTAGCGGAATCTCGGTTTATTTTAAAGATATTACCCAGCGAAAATTATACGTTGAGCAGATACGCGAATCCAACGAGCGGTTTGAAATCGTAACCAAAGCCACTAACGATGCGATTTGGGACTATAATGCCATCACTGGTGAAATGTACCACGGTGAAGGTTATCGAACACTATTTGGATATAAATCTGGCATGAGTAATGAGAGTCAGTCTGTTTGGGAAAAAAAGATCCATCCAGATGACAGGCCACGAATTAAGGCATACTTCCAAAACTTGTTTGAAAACCAAAAAATCTGTGACCTATACTGCGAATATAGGTACAAGCGTGCAGATGGCAGTTATTCCTACGTCATCGACCGGGGCATCATTCTCAGGGATAAGTCCGGAAAAGTCACCCGAATGATTGGAGCCACCCAAGATGTCACTGATAGAAATCACTACGAAGAATCCCTTAAGGAACTGAACAAGAAACTCGAGAAACACGCCAAAGAGTTGGCACTTTCCAATGCTGAATTAGAACAGTTTGCCTATGTGGCCTCCCACGATTTACAGGAGCCATTACGGATGGTTACGAGTTTTTTGACACAGCTGGACAACAAATACAATCATCAACTGGATGAAAAAGCGCACCAATATATTGAATTTGCAGTGGATGGAGCGAGAAGAATGCGGCAAATTATTTTAGATCTTTTGGATTTTTCCAGAATCGGAAAACATGAAGATGCCTTGGAGCAAATATCTTTAACCAAAATAGTATCCGAAGTTTTAAAACTACAAGGCAAATTGGTAGAAGAAACAGGTGCTCAATTTCAGATTGGATACTTACCGTCTATAGATTCCTTCAGATCTCCAATAGTACAGATTTTTCAAAACCTGATCGGCAACGCATTGAAATACAGAAAAAAAGATATCCCTCCTATCATTCGAATCAATGCGGTGGAATCGGAAAACAAATGGCTTTTCTCTGTCGAGGACAATGGTATAGGGATTGAAAAAGAATATTTCGAACGTGTGTTTATCATTTTCCAACGGCTTCACAGTAAAAATGAATATAGCGGAACTGGAATGGGATTAGCCATAGTTAAAAAAATTCTGGAAAATCTTGGTGGACAAATATGGGTAAATTCTAAAACAGGAGTTGGAAGTACGTTTTATTTCACGTTACCAAAGAAATAGTTAACATATTTTTAATTATAAATCCCAAATATGAAGCCTGAATTAAAATTGACAATTTTTTATACCGGAATAGGCGTTTTATGGATTCTATTGAGTGACTTTTTGCTAAAGTGGTTTTTTGACGATAAAAACATCGTTAATTATCAGACATACAAGGGTATTACTTATGTAGTAGCCACGGGAGCACTCCTCTATTTACTGGCTAAAAGGTACAATAATTCCATTCAGGAAAAGATCTTGGAACTGGAAAAATTAAATGCAAAGTTGCAAATTCAAACCCGAAATCTGACTGCATCCAATGCGGAGTTAGAGCAATTTGCCTATACAGCTTCTCATGACCTGCAGGAACCACTTCGTATGGTAACCTCATTTATGGCGCAACTGGAACGCAAATACGACGATAAACTAGATGAAAAAGCCCACCAATATATTCATTTTGCTATAGATGGTGCAAAGAGAATGCGGAAAATAATCCTGGATTTGCTTGAATTCTCCCGGGTTGGCAAAGAAAAAGGAGCATTGGAAATTGTTTCTTTGGAAGAAATTTGCGGCGAAATTTGCGATGAATTGAGTAGCAAAATTACTGAAACCGGAGCCATAATTGAACACTCTGGTTTGCCTAAAATATATTCCTTCCGTCACCCATTACAGCAGGTTTTATTCCACCTATTGGAAAATGCGCTCATCTTTTGCAAAGAAGGAGTCACCCCAAAAGTATCTGTATCCTGTGATGAACATCCAAATTATTGGCAAATAGCAGTTGCGGATAATGGAATAGGCATTGAAGATGTATATATGGACAAGGCATTTATCATTTTTCAGCAGCTCAACCCCATACTTAATCCGGAAGGTTCCGGAATGGGATTAGCGATTGTCAAGAAAATAATTGATACCTTGAATGGCCAAGTTTGGGTAATGTCGTCACCCGAAAAGGGTAGCACCTTTTACTTTACTTTGCCTAAAAACAATTCAATTTTGTAATGTCAAACTAATTCTAATCCATTGAAGATCTGGAAAACATACGAAGATTATATTTCAGGAAATTTCCTGGATATTAACACTAAAGATTCCGGTCTGCCTTATTGGAGGGATTATTTGTTTGTCATTACCATCACTTACATCATTCCCTTTAGCCTAATTGCCTTAATCCCCGGTATAATAGCGTCTTTGTTGGCAGGATTCTACGCAATCTTAGTCTTCGATGTAGCCGCAGTTATTTTATTAGCTTTAATTGCCTTTAGCAGGTCCATACCAACTGCGTTGAAAAAAGTACTTTTCATCTGTATCGTTTATGTTTTCGCAATCATTATTTTTGATGCGCTTGGGAGTTTTGGACCCGGCTTGGTCTACTTGCTCGCCGTTTCCATATTTATGATCATCATTTTCCCTGAAAGACTCGCTTTTCTCTCCGTGGCCATCAATATTGTGTTTTGTACGCTCTATGGAATAAACATCTATTTCGAATTTTTCGCTGTACATCCATCTGATGAATTCTACCTTGTTTCGTGGGTAGCAATTTCCTCTAATCTGATCTTCTTAAACGGTATGTTTTCTATCCTCATTCCGCGGGTATTTAAAGGAATGCAGGATACTTTAAACGAACAACTCCTGCTGAAAAACGAACTTAAATCAAATCAGGAACGCTTAGAAGAATCGCTGCAGAAAATCCAGTCAAAAAATCAGGAGTTAGAAACCTTTGCCTACACGGCTTCCCACGATCTTCAGGAACCGCTTCGGATGATTACCAGTTTCCTAAACCGACTGGAGACCAAATACGGTCCGGAATTGGATGATAAGGCAAAACAATATATATATTTTGCGGTGGATGGATCCCGGCGGATGAAACAAGTCATCTTGGACTTGTTGGAATATTCCAGAGTGGGGAAAGAGCATATATCCGAAGAGGTTGTCAACGTCCAAACAATCGTAGAAGAAGCTTTTTCCTACATAGAGAACAACATGGAGACAGAACATGTAACCCTTCATTATTCTGGGCTGCCTGTGATAAAAACGCACCGGGTGTTACTCTTACAGGTTTTCCAAAACCTAATCAGCAATGCCATCAAATACTGCCCGGAAGATCGTTCCCCGGAAATATATATTAGGCATCAGGAAACGCATACAAACTGGGAATTTTCCGTTGCAGACAACGGGATTGGGATAGATGAAGAGTTTTTTGATAAGATTTTTGTGATATTCCAACGATTGCATGACAAGAACTCTTATACGGGTACCGGTGTCGGATTGGCCATTGTAAAGAAAATCGCACAAACTTTAGGAGGTGATGCTTGGGTGACATCCGAAATTGGGAAAGGAAGTACATTTTATTTTAGTGTAAAAAAGGAAAAAAATGAATAGGTCAGAACTATCCGTTCAAAAAATTGCATGTAATTAACATGAAAAATCTTCGTACTTATTACCCTCACCGATACTAGGAGTTCCTCTGTACGGTCAAGCAGATTCGAATCCTGCACGACAAGACATATCGCATTAGATTAAATTTTAGGTTAACGAAGCACAATTGGACTTATACAAAAGTATAAGTCAAAGGATACTCTATTCAATTACTTTGCTAAATTCGGTGTGAAATTTGGAATAAACCCAGCTAATTAGAAATCTTACTTTAAGATGTTGTAAGTTTGCATAGTAGTTTAATTTCCAAATACCGTCAGGAATAATTTTGGACGTAGAAATTGGTTGTCATAATCGATTAAATTGGGTAGCATCATTAATTTTTGCTATACCAAGAAATATTGAAAGAAACACATTTAAAGCGAATGAAAAGAACACATCTTTTACTAGTGGAGGATAATGAAGGTGATATTTTATTGACCAAGGAAGCGTTAGAGGAAAGGAATATCATCAACGAGATGAGTGTAGTAAAGGATGGAAAGGAAGCCATCTTATTTTTGCTAAGGGAAGGTATTTACGGCCGGGCAAAAACTCCAGACATTATCTTATTGGACATCAATCTTCCGAAAAAAAGTGGGCATGAAGTCCTTGAGTTTATTAAAACCCATGATGACCTGAAACAGATTCCAGTTATTATGCTGACGACATCTTCATCGGATTCTGATATTAGAAGATCTTATAAAAATCACGCTAATTGTTTTATAACCAAACCTATAGAGGTAGGTGATTTCATCAAAGCTATTTCGGTCATTGAAGATTTTTGGTTTAACGTTGTAGCCTTACCTCCGAAAGTCTAATATTAATGCGAAAAGACAAGGAATTATATAATATACTTGTAATCGAGGATAATCTGGGTGACTATATCTTGGTCAGAGATTTTTTGGAGGAGATGATTTTGACCCCAAATATTATTCAAGCAGGGGATTTTAAAGGGGCTCTTTCCAAGTTGAAGGATGATTCCCACCGATTTAATGCTGTCTTTTTAGACCTCTCTCTGCCTGACAAAAGTGGAGAGGATCTGATAAAATCAATAATTTTGCTGGCGAACGAAAGGCCGGTAATCGTCCTGACTGGATATACGGATGCGTCTTTTGCCATTAAATCGTTGGCACTAGGCGCTTCAGATTATTTATTGAAAGACGACCTGACCGCCATCACACTTTATAAAAGCCTGACTTACAATATAGAACGGAACAAAAACCTGCTTAAACTTAAAGAGTCGGAGTTGAGGTACAGTGATTTGTTCCAACTAAGTCCGCAACCCATGTGGGTGTACGATGTAGAAACACATTACTGTCTGGATGTAAATAAAGCAGCCATTAGCAATTACGGGTATACCCATACAGAATTTTTGTCCATGACCATCTGGGATATTCGACAAAAGGACGGCGTTGATATGGAACAAACTGTTCAAGATACCACCAACTTAGAAACTCCTTTCTTCCAAGGTCTTTTTAAGCATAGAAAAAAATCAGGCGAAATCATCGATGTGGACATTAGGAGCAACACAATTTTTTTTAATGGAAGAAAAGCAACCGTCGTTTTAGCCAACGATGTAACGGAGAAACTCCGCCATACCCAGATCATTGAAGATCAAAATAAAAGACTGAAAGAAATCGCATGGACGCAGTCCCACATAGTAAGGGCTCCCCTATCCCGCATGCTTGGACTAATTGATTTGATAAAAAACAATATCATTCCGTCTGAAGAGTTCGACGAATTCCTCGGTCATTTAGAAAATTCAGCTCTGGAAATTGATGTCATAATACGCAAAATCGTGAGAAAAACTGAGGAGTTGGGTATGAATGAGAAATCTGAGCAAGAGAAAAGTGAAAATCTAAGAGGAAACACCTAAATATAATCAATTCTCAACATATCACCGAACCAGACCACTTTCATTAAGTTACCCATGCAGACCTACAGCAATCATATCCGATACTATCCACTCCATCATTTTGTCATTACCCCCTTGTCATTGGTTTTTTTATCTTGGTCCATTTATAATTTGGCTGAGGCTTATGTTGACAGGTCTGATCTGAGTTTTTATATATACCTTTTAGTTGGGGCAATTATACTATTTTTAATCCCGGTAATAGCGAGAATCTATGCCCTCAAAAACCAGAATAGAATTATACGGCTGGAAATGAGGCTTAGGTATTTTCAGTTGACTGGAAAGTCTTTTTCGGAAATGGAAAAAAAACTATCTCTATCTCAGCTTATTGCGTTGAGGTTTGCGGGTGACGGAGAACTGGTCCCTTTGATGGAAAAAGCAATCGATCAAAATCTAAAAGCTTTATCCATCAAAAAGGCCATCACTGATTGGCAAGGAGATTACCTAAGGGTATAATACGGTTCCATATACTTCCGTAGTCACTATCTCACTAACTGGGAAAGTAAATTCCGTACTTCAGTAGGATTCTTGATATTGTAATGGGCTTGGGTATATGCATATCCCACTCTGATAGTATACGAATCCTTTGGCATAGCCTTAAATGTATCCTCATCTGTCCAATCGTCACCCAAAGCCATGATGAAATCATACTCTTCGCCTTTCAGAAAGGCAGTAGCAGCCCTTCCTTTATTGATATCCGGACGTTTAATTTCCAACACCATATTACCTTCCAAGACCTGTAGGTTATGCCCACTGGCCATGTATTTGAGATGACTAAATAATTCTCTCATCCTTAAATCTCCTAGTCCACTTTCCACTTTCCGATAATGCCAAACCAGAGAATGGTGCTTTTCCTCAATAAATGCTCCAGGCGTCCTTAACACATAATAATCCATGACCTGACGGATATCTGACTTCCAAGAATCATCCACCTCAGCATAAAGTTCAAAATCATCAACTCCTTGCTTCTTCATCCATACCCCATGTTCGGCAATCATATCCACTTGCTGTCCGGCAAACCATTCTCCTAAAGTTTCCTTATCCCTTCCACTAATGATTACTACCTGACACCTTTCCGCTAATCGGCCCACCAGGTCTATCAATTCTTTATCCGGATAAGCATCCTTAGGTCTTGCTTTAAAGCCAACCAAGGTCCCGTCATAATCTAGAAACAAAACCGGCCTTTTGGCAGCTTTGAATTTACTTTCCAACTCATTTATAAATGTCTGATCAATAGCTTTGGACTGAAAGTCTTTTTGCTTATCCTTCACATGAGCTAGCCGGCTCATGAAGACTTTAACCCACTGAAAAATATCATATTTTTTTAAACTTGCCTGCATGGCACTGATCCGAAGGATTTGCTCTTCTTCGGGCATATTGAGTGCCGTAATAATGGATTCTTTTACAGCCTTCATATCATTGGGGTTTACCAGAACGGCGTCAACAAGTTCCTTACTCGCACCGGCCATCTCAGAAAGGATCAACACGCCTTTCTTGTCTGTTTTAGAAGCGACAAATTCCTTGCAAACCAGGTTCATCCCATCTCGTAATGGCGTAACCAGCGCAATGTCAGACATGGCGTAGAATGCGCTTAGCTCATTAAACGGAAAACTCCTGTAAAAATAATGAACTGGAACCCAGTTAAGCGTACTATATTTACTGTTTATCCTCCCAACCAACGTATCTATTTCCTCCTTCAACTCCATGTAGGATTTCACTTTGGCCCGAGAAGGGACGACTACCATGATCATGGAAACCTTGCCGTGAAATTCTGGGTTTGCCTCAAGCAACTCGTCGAAAACCCTAATACGCTGAGGGATTCCCTTTGAATAATCCAATCTATCTATTGTCAATAGCAACTGCTGCTCACCCAAAAGTGATTTGAATTTTTTAACATTCGCTAAGCTTTTCTTGCTTACAGCCGCCTTTGCGAATTTTTCGTAGTCTATACCCATGGGAAACGAATCCACATTTACAAGGCGATTATCCGCCTGTATGTACCCACTTTCATTAGAAAGTCCCAATATCCGACCAACAGCACTCAAGAAGTGCCGCATGTCATCGTAGGTATGAAATCCTATTAAATCGGCACCCACCATTCCTTCCAAAAGTTCTTTTCTCCATGGAAGCATTCTAATAATTTCATAAGAAGGGAATGGAATATGCTGGAAAAAGGCAATGGTTGCCTGGGGCAAGGCCTCCCGTAACATCATAGGCAATAGGAGCAACTGATAATCGTGCACCCAAATAGTGTCCTCAGGCTCGGCTTTCTCCAGAATCGTATCACAAAATTTCCGGTTCACCTCCACATAGGATTTCCAATACGAATCTTCATAATTAATGTATTGGGTGAAGTAATGAAAAGCAGGCCAAATGGTTTCATTGCTAAAACCTTCATAATACAACTCAATATCTTCCTTCGTAAGAAATACAGGGGCCATTTTAAGGTTCTTTAGCTCCTCTATTACCTCTTGGCGTTGGGCGGGGCTATCTACGTCATTACCAGGCCACCCGATCCAAATATTTTCACCCTCCTTGTAGATGGATCCAAGCCCAGTGGCCAACCCGCCTGCGCTAGGTTTAAATTCAAATTTGCCATTTTTATGCTGTAAACTTACAGGAAGTCGGTTGGAGACAATGATTGTTTTACTCATAGTTGCGTTGGTCTTTTATAGTAAGATTAAAGAATACCCGTTTGGTTCTTAACTAAATTGCAAAAGAAAGGCCATTTTGACATTTTTACTAAATTATGAAAAAAGTAGGGAAGAAAAAATCCTAAAAAACAAAAAACCTCCCCAAATCGTATTGGGAAGGTTTGGCAATAGCTACTCGTGCCCACGAATTGATCACTTGATTTCAATAGGCAGCTTTAATTTTTCCCACTCTACAACCAAGCCAGGTGATGTTACTTGGATTGAAAGCCATTCCTTACTTTCATTGACCCATTGTGGGGTGGAGGTTACTCGCAACACGTCATTTTCCTCTTTATATTGAAAATGACCATGCTCCAAATCCCACTCGGAGTTGAAGATTACCGTCCAATCCCCATTCTCCATAGGTACAGTGAATAGAGAATATTTACCTGCCTTCAGGGTTTGGCCTTCAACAACCAGATCCTGGGCACTCTCAATAAATGTCGCTTCATTGGCACCGGTCCTCCACACTTCGCTGAAGGGAACAAGGTCTCCCCAAATGGTACGCCCCTTCACTGCAGGAGAACCGTACTGAACTTTCAAGGTTTTATCGCCGATTTTACCTTCAATTTTACGAAGTGGGCTAGCCCTCGTTTCCTCTACCGTTTCTTCGATCTCGGCTGAATCCACAACCTCCTCTGAAGTAGATTTTTGCTCGCCGCAACCCACCAATATAGCGATGCTGGCTAGAAAAATAATTTGTTGAAATGTGAAAATTTTCCTCATTTTTTTATCTGTTGATTTCCTGTACAATTTAGCAATAATAGTTGACCTACACTAGTGAATTTATTATTTACCAGATTCGCAGGGATAACTTTTACTCCTCCGTTGATTTATCCGTTTACATGTTCTATGTTTGTATGTATGCATTCCATTTACACTGAAAACACATGAGGGCTATTGTTTTAATATTTTTTTTTATCTCTTTAATCCTCTTTTTGAGTGTGCATATTTCACCTTTGGTGTTATCTTACACAGGACTATTGCCATTATTAATCCCCCCCTTTTTAGTGTTCAATGTGCTTTTATGCATCCTATTTCTATTCGGTCGAACTAGGTTGATAATTTATCCGATCATTGCATTGGCAGTTGGTTGGGGATTCTTCTCGGTGACTTTCCAATGGAATGAACGCTCAGCAGATGTCTCCGGTGTCACGTTGCTATCCTTTAACACGATGAATTTCAACCAAAACTGGGGAAATGACGAAGGAGAAAAAGTATCCAACTCCATTGAATGGGCCAAAAGTAACCCCTCTGACATCAAGTGTTTCCAAGAGTTTCAGCAGGATTATACGACAGCTTCCCGAAACGCGGTGAAAATCATAAGTCAAGAAGGAAGCTATAACAACTATTATCATTCCTTTGGAAACAACAGAAAAAAATCAATTGGCTTGGCGATTTTCAGTAAGTTTCCCATTATAAATGAAGGTATCGCTTTCGATAACCAGAACCACAACGGGTCCATATTCGTGGATTTAAAAATTAACAAAGACACGATTCGAGTGTATAATATCCATTTGGAATCAATGAGTATCCCTGCAAGTAAGTTGTCAGATCCAAAAGGCATTAAAATGCACTACAGGGAAACAATTAAAAAACTAAAAAGTGGTATTGTCTTGCGTGCTAAGCAGGTAAAAATATTGAAAGAGCACATTGAAAACAGCCCCTATCCCGTAATTTTGGCTGGTGATTTTAATGACGTCCCATATAGTTATACGTATTTCTCTTTAAAGACAATCCTTAAAAATTCTTTTGAAGAAGCTGGCAGGGGGTTTGGATTTACCTATAACAAAGTACTATTTTTCCTTAGAATAGATCATATTTTCCATGACGAGGTTTTTGAAGTTAAAAATTTCAAAACACATAGCGAAGTGGATTATTCCGACCATTACCCTATTTCAACAGTGATTACTTGGCAAAGTCCGCTTAAGGTCAAGTCGTTTGATGAGAAGTATTAATTGCTTCCACCTTAGGATAAGCGGTTTGCTACCTTCTGTAATTTCCACCTATATTTAAGGCTTAATTTAATTTTATGATGAGAAGATTGAATGGATTATTTTATGGAATGCTTATTACTGCTTTTGGTATCTGCCAGGCCTCCTTCGGACAGGAAGATCGATGGCAGCAGTCGGTAAGTTATCAAATGGAGGTAGACATGGACGTGGTTTCAAACCAGTACACTGGCAAACAAACCATCGCCTACACCAACAATTCTCCGGACACGTTATACCGAGTTTTTTTTCATTTATATTATAATGCCTTCCAGCCAAACAGCATGATGGATGTTCGCTCCCGAACAATCGTAGACCCCGACAGAAGGGTTACGGACCGAATTTCAAAGCTAAAACCGAACGAAGTTGGCTACCTCAATGTAAGTCAGCTAAAAATGAACGGACTGGATGTCTCCTTTGAGCAAGTAGAAACCGTTTTGGAAGGCGATCTTCCCCACCCGATATTGCCACATACTACCGTATTGTTTGAAACCAGTTTTGATGGGCAGGTTCCCTTACAGGTTAGGCGCTCAGGTAGGGACAGTGAAGAAGGGGTACGTTATTCCATGTCACAGTGGTACCCAAAGATATCCAATTATGATTACCAAGGTTGGCATGCAAATCCGTATGTCGGTAGAGAGTTTTATGGCATTTGGGGGGATTTTGATGTAAGCATTTCCATCGACAAAACCTATATTTTGGGTGGAACTGGCTACCTTCAAAATTCCAATGAAATCGGTCACGGATATGAGGATCCTGGTGTGACTGTTCCGGAAATTGATGGTGAAAAATTGACTTGGCATTTCTATGCCCCCCGGGTGCATGATTTTATGTGGGCCGCTGACCCTAAGTACACACATGACCGCATCGAAATGGACAATGGGATCACTGTCCACCATCTCTACATTAAAAATTCTCAAACTGCCCCAAATTGGGAAAAATTAAAGAGCTATACTCCCGCGGCTATTACCTATATGAGTGAGCATTTTGGAGAGTATCCTTATAAGCAGTTCTCTGTGATACAGGGAGGAGACGGAGGGATGGAATATCCCATGTCTACCCTAATAACAGGTCAACGAACTCTTGGAAGCTTGGTAGGTGTGATGGTTCACGAATTGATACACAGTTGGTTCCACGGTGTACTTGGTAGCAATGAAAGCCTATATTCCTGGATGGATGAGGGGTTCACCACCTATGCCGGAAACCTTACGATGGCAAATATTTTCTCCGACGTACCCTCCGGATTTCCTCACAGGGGTTCTTATGCGGGATATGAACGTCTGGCAACTTCAGGTTTGGAAGAACCGCTTTCTACACATGCCGATCATTTTAACACCAATTTCGCATACGGGTCTGCTGCATATTCCAAAGGTTCACTTTTCCTTTCTCAGCTGGAGTACATCATGGGCGAAGGACATCTCGCCAAAGGGATGTTACGATATTGGAATACTTGGAAATTTAAGCATCCCAATGTCAATGATGTAATACGGGTAATGGAAAAACAAAGCGGTTTGGAATTGGATTGGTTCAAAGAATATTGGGTGTTTTCCACCAAAACCATTGATTATGCTATTTCGGATGTGTCGGCATCAGGTCAACAGACAAAAATCACTCTTGAAAGAATTGGTCTCATGCCTATGCCTATAGACTTGGTGGTCACCTATACCGATGGAAGTCAAGAACAGATATACCTTCCATTGGTCATCCAGAGGGGTCAAAAGCCAGAAAAAGCAGACGGTCCCAAGCGAATCTTAACTGAAAGGTGGCCTTGGACAAATGAACAAAAAGAAATTTTATTGGATAGGCCGCTAGCAAATATTCAGTCCATTGAGATTGATCCCTCCCTACTTATGGCAGATATTGACAGATCAAATAATGTTTTTAGTAATGAAAAATAAATTCCAGTTGGGCAGTTTTTAAAAAAAAAGATGGTAATAAAAAACCTCCGGGACAGAATCCCGGAGGTTTGAACACTTAAAAAACCACCAACCTTTATTAAATTCTATTTTTTTTCCCCTGCAAAGCCATATTTACTTTGTCTGTAAGTAAGTACATTACAGGTACTAGTACTAACGTTAAGAACGTTGCAAAGGTTAGGCCAAAAATTACTGTCCAAGCCATTGGCCCCCAAAAATCCGCATTATCACCCCCCACATAGAACTGGGGATCAAAAGAAGAGAAGAGAGTAGCGAAATTTATATTCATCCCTATAGCCAGGGGAATCAACCCAAGCACCGTGGTAATGGCCGTAAGCAATACCGGTCTTAACCTAGTTTTCCCACCTTTAACTATACTATCCAGCAAGTCAGCATAAGGTAAATAATCTCCTTCTTTCACTCCCAATTCTGTCCTTCGTCGCTCCCGAACTAAGTTGGTATAATCAATCAGTACGATGGCGTTATTTACGACAACACCTGCAAGTGAAATGATCCCTATGCCCGTCATGATGATCACAAAGTCCATGTCGAAAGCCACTAACCCCAAAAATACTCCTATAGTACTAAATAGCACCGACCCCATAATGATAAAAGGACTCGCAAAGGAGTTGAATTGGGCCACGATAATCAAGAAAATAACGGATACTGCAATAAGCAAAGCCCTGGTCAAAAACTCTGCAGATTTGGCCTGCTCCTCCTGCTCTCCTGTAAATTTAACCGTTATGCCATCAGGTGTCTCGAATGTTTGAAGGTGATCTTTTATCCGCTGATTGATTTCAGTTGCATTGAAGCCATCTGTCACGTTGGAAGAAATGGTAATCACCCTGTTAAGATCCTTTCTTTTGACCGAACCAAAGGTAGAGCTGTATTCCAAATCAGCCACTGCAGAAATCGGGATTTCACTCTGATTGCCAAATTTATCCCTGAAATTTATTTTTTTGTTGATCAATGCTGCCACATCATACCGATACTCATCCGCCAATCTGAGTTGTATAGGATAATCTTCTTCGCCTTCTTTGAATTTGGATACCTCCAAACCAAACAACGCTGTGCGGAGTTCATTGGCAATGGTGCTTGTAGACAGTCCAAACCTTCGGGCACTTTCCCGGTTTATATTCACAATTAATTCTGGATTTCCGGACTCAAGGTCCGTTTTTAGTTCCTCGATCCCCTGAATATTCGCTTCATTTACATATTCTCTCATTTCCGCCACAAAATCCATCAGTTTGGGGAAATCCTCTCCACTAACTTCAATATTGATTGGCTTGCCTACAGGAGGGCCAGAAGTTTGCTTTCCGACAATCACCTGAACGCCGGGATAGCCTTCTGCCAACTCCCGGATTTCCTCCATCACACCGTTAGTATTGATTCCATTTCTGTATTGATATTCCACAAAAGCCAATGTGATTTTCGCCTTATGGGGCGTAGCGGCATTGGTTGGTCCATCCATTACGTCACCCGTTCCCTCACCGATTTGGGTGATGACAGACTCAATAATATCCTGATAAGGAGAAAGTATATCAGACAAATCGTCTTCAAAACCCATCACCATTGTATTGGTCGCTTCAATATCGGTCCCCATAGGTTTTTCCAGAAATATATTCACCAGTGCGGGTTGGTTGTCTGGAAAAAACAAAACCTGGGGAGCCTTTACATAAAGTAATCCTATCGATAATACTAACAATAAAATTGTCCCTCCGAAGAAAACATAAGGGTAGGGACCTCTAAGTGCCCGAAGAAGAACGTTTTCATAATAATTTTCCAAATTTGCCAGAAATACATTTTGAAACCATGTAATAGCCCTACGCATAAAAAACAAATTAAAAAGGGTAAGTAGGGCAATCAATACAAAGGCGTTGGCCAGCGTAGTATATCCTGGGAAATATAAGATGACACCAACAATTCCCACAATCGCAGCGAAAATTAAGGTGTTTCGCTTTGGCTTTTCTTTTGAAAGATCCTGAATTTTCATATACATCGCCGTCAACACCGGATTGATCACCAAGGCCACAAAAAGGGAGGAAGAGAGCACAATGATAAGGGTTATAGGCAGATATTTCATGAACTCACCAACAATACTATCCCAAAATGCCAGCGGCAAAAAAGCCGCTAATGTTGTAGCCGTAGATGTAATAATCGGCCATGCCACTTCGCCGACACCCTCTTTTGCTGCCCGCACGGAACTTTTGCCCTCCTGCATTAGGCGGTAAATGTTTTCAACTACCACAATTCCATTATCCACCAACATCCCCAAAGCTAGTATCAGAGAAAATAGCACCATCAGGTTAAGCGTAATGCCAAGCGAGTTCAAAACCAGAAAAGAAATGAACATCGATAAAGGAATTGCAATACCCACAAAGAGGGCATTACGGAACCCAAGGAAAAACATCAAAACCAATACAACTAGAATAACCCCTAGAATAATACTGTTCTCCAAATCTTTAACTTGAGCTCGGGTTGTTTTAGACTGGTCATTGGTAATAGATATCTCCAAATCGTTCGGAAATCGATTTGCCTCAGCATCGCTTATTATTTTCTTGATTTCATCGGCAGCATCTAACAAATTCTCCCCGCTTCGCTTTACCACATTGACGGTAACTACTGGTAACGTCTTACTACGGGCATAACTTTCCCGCTCTTTGAAAGTATCCCGTACTACCGCCACATCCCGCAGGTAAACGATTTTATTCTCTTCCGTTTTTACAATGATATCCTCCAATTCATTGGGGGATTCAAATTCTCCGGTAATCCGAAGCGACCTTCGGAAATCGCCAGATAGTAGATTTCCTCCAGAGATAGTTACATTTTCTGCCTGTACTGCCTCTGAGATATCCGAGAAACTGACTTTCATGGCTTCCATTTTGAAGATATCCGCATCAATTCGGATTTCCCTTTCTACGGTTCCGCGAAGTTCCGCCTTGGATACTTGCGGAAGCTTTTCCACCTCGTCCTCGAGGTATTCGCCGAATTTTTTAAGCTCTACCTCTGAATAATTTCCGGAAATGTTGATATTCATAATAGGAAAATCAGAAGTATTCACTTCCAGCACATCCGGATCCCTGTCCAAGTCGGTGGGCAGTTCACTTTTGGACTTGTCCACTGCGTCTTTTACATCCTGCAAGGCTTTAGATATATCCACATTGGGATTAAATTCAACCACAATGGATGAAAAATCCTGAACAGAAGTGGATTTTATATCCTTGACGTTATTGATCGACTTCAACTCCTTTTCAATAGGTCTGGTAATCAAGTTTTCCATATCCACCGGTGAATTACCAGGATATGCGGAACCGACATATACGGTAGGGATCACCACCTCCGGAAAACTTTCCTTGGGCATGGTGGTATATGCGAAAATCCCCATAAACGCAATTATAAAAGAAAGGATTATTACCGAAGTGCGGTTATTCACTGCGAGGGTGGTGAGTCCAAACTCCCTTATAACCTCTTTTTTATTTTCATCCTGCATAGCTATGGATAGATTATCTTGATATGTTAACTCGTGCGTTATTGCCCACTTCCCGGAAACCTTTATCAATCAGGGTCTCACTACCATCCAATCCTTCCATGATTTCTGTATCATCCCGTTGTGTCATGCCTCGTTTGACATATTTTTTCTTAGCTGTATCGTTTTCAACCACAAACACGTAATCGCCCTGATTATCTTGAAGGATCAGATAGCTCGGAACGACAATGGCTTCTTTATTTTGATAGTCGTTAATCCGTAACACCGAAAGCATATTCGGTTTCACCAGATCCATCCGTGGTAAGAAAACTTCAACTTTAAAGGTCCTGTTATTGGGGTTTATTACAGCACCCACTGCAGTTACTTTGGTATCCAGTTGTTTGTCTATAGATGGAAACACGACCTGAACCGAATCTCCTTGCTGCAATACCCCCACGTATTTCTCGGAGACATCTCCTTCTATATACAAGTCACTCTCTCCTACAAAGTTGAACATGGAAGATCCTGCCTGCACCAACTCACCTAGCCGTACCATCACCGATTCTACTGTCCCATCAAAGGGAGCCCGAACCACCGTCCTGTCTTTTTGGATATTTAAGGTAGCCAAGGATTTCTCCAGATTTTCCATTCGGTTTTTTGCTTCTAAAAACTGAACTTCCGTTCCTATCTGCTGATCCCAAAGTCGCTGTTGTTTCTCAAAAATGGTGGTAGCCAGTTCAAGTTGGCCTTTAAGCTCATCGATATTTCTATCCACCGATTCCGCATCAATTACCGCAAGCTCCTCACCTTTTCGAACCCGCATTCCTTCCATGGCCTTTACCTCCTGTATCCGACCCGCTACCTCCGCGCTAATATTTACATTCTTCTTGGACAATACCGACCCAGTTACTTCCACATAATGTGTAAATGTGCCGGTCTTGGGTTGAGTGGTGGTAACAAGGACCGCCTTCCGTTCACTTCGGGCAAACTCAGGATCCAATTGAGCGATCTCCGTACTTAGTTCGTCCATTTTTACCTTAAGTTCAGCAGCTTCATTTTGATATTCCTGAAGCTGTTTCTTTTTCTGGTCTAGGTCTGAGTTTTCTTTCGAGCAAGAGATTACAAAACCTGCCAATGCAATCATCAAAAATGTATAATACCTTTTCATCTGTTCGTAACGTCCTGTTATTTTAAAATTCCTAAAGCTTTTTCCACATCAACCTTGGCAATCAAGGCATCATATAGTGCTGAATAATAATTGGTTTCTGCTTCTTTAAGGGCTGCATCAGCTTCGACCACCTCAAAATTTGACCCGACACCCTCTTGATATTTTATTCTCGTCATATTGAAAACCTCCATAGCAAGTTCCCTGTTTTCGCGTTGTACATTTAAAGCGGAGAGGCTGTTTCTAAGGTTTGCTTTCGCCTGGAACTCCTCTACTTGGATATTTTGAAGGGTGTTGTATTTCACGTTTTCAAGCTGTCTGATCTGAAGCCTGTTCTGTTGAATGACATAGCTTTTCCGTAACCCGTCAAAAATCGGAATTGCAACTCTAAATCCAACAAAAGATGTTGAAAACCAACGGTCGGCCTGATAGACATTACGGAAGTCCTGCGCACCTGTTACACGCTGGAATGTACCAAAAGCAGTAAAATTCGGCATGTATTGCACTTGGTTATTTTTCAAATCCAAAGAAGCCAATTCCATATTTTTCTCGAGCTGCCCGATCTCTACGCGGTCTAGCATTTGGGCATCCAATAGCGAATAAAAATCCCGTTCATCGTCTCCCATGGAATTTAAACTTTCCTCCAGAACTACCTCCAAATGAAGGGGAACTCCTAACTGAACTTTAAGCAATTGTTTGCTTACTTCTATTGAAGTATTTATTCGGTCAAATTCAGTTTTCACGTTGTTGTATTGAACTTTGATTCTAGAGATGTCCAATTTCTCCGCGAAGCCAGCCTCATACATAGCTGTGGTTTCTGTAAGCAACTGATCCAGCCTTTCCAAGTTGGAACTGATCAATACTTTTCGCTCTTCATTGACCAGAACCGTGAAATATGCTTTTTTTACATTTTCCACCACATCGATTTGGGCCTTCTCTCTATCGAAATCGGTCAATTCCCTGAGTGTCTTCGCTGCTCTCAGACCTACGAAATAGGAACCGTTAAAAATCATCTGCTCCACAGTGGTTGTAAGACTGGATTGGTAATTTACCGCAAAGGGTATAACGGTAATGTCCGAAGGGGTGTTCCCGGGAGCTCCCCCCCCACCATTATCACCGCCTCCTCCAATAACGTCACCTGCCTCGGCGGGCAATATAAGCAAGGGCGGTTGTAGGTTCTTGGTAAATTCCAGTGTACTGTTAATCTGGGGAAGGCCTTGTGCCCGCTGCTCGCCAATCGTCGCTTTGGCAATCATAACTTCCAATTGGGCATTCTTAGCCTCTACACTGTTCTCCAATGCATAGCGGATACTTTCTTCCAAGGTCAACTGTAATGTTTCCTGCGCAAATATGGGATTGACAGTCACTACAAAAGTGAAAAACCCAATTAAAAGTAAGTGTATTTTAATTGTCATAGTATTAATGCTGATGGTTCATTTTTTCCTCATAGGCAGCTCTTCCTTTGTCGGTAAAAATACCGTAAAGAAAGTGCTCAAACATTTGAAGCTGTAATTCCACAAGATTTATTCTTACCGGGTTGAACTTGACAGGGTCGAACAGAAATGAGATTTGTTCCAGCCGCATCATCGCCAAAAGTCTTGAATTGATCTCGGGCCTGAAATAGCCTAGTTCTTTTCCTCTTTCCAACAAATTTTCCAAATTAGAGATGGCACAATCTTCTTTGAACTTTTCAAACAGTGCCCAGCTTTCTGGATAATACCGTTTGATTTCGTTGAGAACCATAGGGTGCATATCCGTAAACCGCTCCCTAAGAAATTTGGAAAAAGCTATCAAATGCTCAATAACTCCATCCGCATCATCCTCAAGCTGCATCATTCTGCAGGCATTTACTTCTAACTCGCCCGAAAATGTTTCATACACCAATTGTTTCTTATCAGAAAACTCTTGGTAAATGGTCTTTTTGGACATCCCCGCCTCCCGTGCGATTTGATCCATTGTCACGGATTTAACCCCAAACTGGGAAAACTCCTTAATGGCAACTTTAATTATCTTTTCTCTTGTCTCCAAACGGCACCTAGTCTAAATATCAGTCCAAGAACTTTGGAAACTATTGCTTAGTTCAAAGTTTCCAAAGTTTTTTTGAATGGGCGAATATTGAACGATTTTCTAATTTGGGTTAATCAGAAGTATATTCATTCTTAAATCAATTCACTCACCATATATTATTCTATTTTTATGAAACTGACAGATTTTTATATCAGAAAAAATTATTTAAAAAACTAGTTTAACCTATAAAATTATTTAAACAAATCCGAAAAGGTCAAAAATCTACAGGATGATTACCTGTTCAATAACGGCCATTATCCCGAAGAATATCTTCAAAAACGGACACTTTTGAAGGAAGTTAAATTGGTTATAAAACGGATGCGAACTTATGATGCCTTTTCTTACCTTTGTCCTTCCATAAAATAGCGATTCAATCAATGATTTTATTTTTCCAATACTCCCCCGACCAAGTCTATGCACTTGAAGCTTCACGGGCCTTGGCTGTCACTGAAATAGAAAGGATTTCTTGGCTCTTTGGCAATGCATCATTCCTAGAAGTAGGCCAGCTTGAAGGAAAGTTTGTAGGCCCTAGAAAGGAGATGATTACCCCATGGTCCACCAATGCGGTGGAAATAGCCAACAATATGGGGTTGACGGATATCCTTCGCATAGAATCATTCGAAAGGTTTGTGGAAGGTGATTCCTTTGATCCCATGCTTCAGGCTATTTATGATCAAATGGATCAAGGGATTTTCAGAATAAATGTCACTCCAGAGCCCGTTAGGCACATTTCTGATATCGCTGGGTATAATGCTCAAGAAGGTCTGGCTTTAAACCCCGAAGAAGTTAATTACCTGGAGCAGGTAAGCCAGCAACTGGGGAGACCCTTGACCGACAGCGAGGTTTTTGGATTCAGTCAAGTAAATTCCGAACATTGCAGGCACAAAATCTTCAACGGAACATTTATTTTAAATGGGGAGGAGCAGCCAGCCACCTTGTTTCAGCTGATCAAACAAACGGCTAAAGCAAATCCGGGAAAAATCGTCTCCGCTTATAAAGACAATGTGGCGTTTATACAAGGCCCCTCTGCTTATCAGTTTGCTCCAAAAAGTCAGGATAAGGCCGATTTTTTTGAACTTACCCCCATGGAAACGGTCCTTTCCTTAAAAGCCGAAACGCACAATTTCCCCACTACCGTGGAGCCGTTCAATGGAGCCGCTACCGGAGCCGGGGGTGAAATCAGGGACAGATTGGCTGGCGGTACCGCCTCTATTCCGCTGGCAGGAACGGCTGTGTACATGACGGCCTATCCCCGAACCGAACCGGACAGAAATTGGGAAAAAAACCTCCCTTCCAGAAAATGGCTCTACCAGACTCCGGAGGATATCCTGATCAAAGCTTCCAACGGTGCCAGTGACTTTGGAAATAAGTTTGGCCAACCACTGATCTGCGGAAGTGTGCTAACCTTTGAACACCAAGAAGGGGACAAGGAATTTGGTTTTGATAAGGTAATCATGCTCGCAGGTGGAGTTGGATTTACCAAAGCTCCCTATAGCCTGAAAAGAAAACCTGGAAAAGGTGATAGAATCGTTGTAATGGGAGGTGACAATTACCGGATTGGGATGGGTGGAAGTGCGGTGTCTTCCGTAGATACCGGCCAATTCAGCAATGCCATCGAACTTAATGCCATCCAACGGTCCAATCCCGAAATGCAAAAAAGGGTCGCCAATGTGATACGAGCCATGGCTGAAAGCAATGATAACCCTATTGTCTCCATTCATGACCATGGTGCAGGAGGACACTTAAATTGTCTCTCCGAACTGGTGGAAGAAACAGGTGGTACCATTTATTTAAATAAACTCCCAGTGGGAGATCCAACCCTGTCTGCCAAAGAAATCATCGGCAACGAATCCCAAGAACGCATGGGGCTGGTCGTGAAGCCTGAGGATCTACCAACATTAAAGCGGATTGCGGATAGGGAACGAGCACCTATTTATGATGTCGGGGAGACTACCGGGGATATGCATTTCAAATTTGAAAATGAAAGTACCGGAGAGAAGCCGGTGGACTGGAACCTAGCACATATGTTTGGATCCTCACCCAAAACGATTCTGGAGGATCAAAAACCAACGCAGGCATTCCCTCCCCTATCCTATGAAAAAGAAAACTGGATTAGCTACCTGGTCGATGTACTTCAACTGGAAGCAGTAGCCTGCAAAGACTGGCTAACCAACAAAGTGGACCGCTCTGTAACCGGCCGGGTAGCTACCCAACAAAGTACCGGAGCCATCCAAGTCCCTCTAAATAATGTGGCTGTAATGGCCCTGGACTTCACAAGTAATAAAGGCATTGCCACCTCAATTGGACATGCTCCGGTAGCCGCCTTGTCGGATCCGGAAATTGGTTCCAGGCTGGCCATTGCGGAGTCATTGACGAATTTGATTTGGGCACCCCTCACAGACGGGTTACAAGGGGTTTCCCTAAGTGCCAATTGGATGTGGCCCGCCAAAAACCCGGGAGAAAACTACCGACTTTATCAAGCGGTAAAAGCAACCAGCGAATTCGCCATAGCACTGGGCGTTAATATTCCTACCGGAAAGGATTCTTTGTCTATGACCCAAAAGTATCCCGGGGGGCAAACTGTTTACTCACCGGGAACAGTGATTATCTCTACTGTAGGGGAATGTGCTGACATTAGAAAAACCGTTTCTCCGGATTTAACTCCCGTTTCCGGAAGTGTATTAGTTTTGATTGATTTTTCAAGTGATGATTTAAAACTTGGCGGTAGTAGCCTCGCGCAGGTACTTAACCAAGTAGGGAACGAGGTTCCGGATATCAAGGATGCAGCATATTTTGCAAAGGCCTTTTCAACCGTCCAAACGCTGGTAGAAAAAGGGTTGATTTTAGCAGGTCACGATATCTCATCTGGCGGATTGATCACTACGTTACTTGAAATGTGTTTTCCTACGGAAAATGCTGGTCTTCTACTCAAGGAAAAATTCCTAGGCTCCGACCCTGTCCAAACTTTATTTTCAGAAAATCCAGGTGTAGTTTTACAAGTGGAAGCCGGAGGCGAAGCTATAAATTTACTAAACCAAGAAGGAATAAAAGCTGAAATCATTGCCAAAGTTACTCAGGATGCCCTTGTCAGGTTCGACGGTGAAGAAATCTCCCTAGATGTAAATTCATACCGGGAAAATTGGTTTCTTTCTTCGTATCTGCTGGATAGAAAGCAAAGTGGGGAAAAATTGGCAAAAATGCGAAAGGAAAATTTTGCGCAGCAGCCCCTTTCATATTCATTTGGCAAAAACTGGCTAGGAAGGTTGAGTGCAATAGGTCTCGATCCTTATCGAGCGACACCTTCCGGTACCCAGGCAGCGATTATACGGGAAAAAGGAGTGAATGGAGACCGGGAAATGGCTTATGCCTTATGGTTGGCTGGGTTTGATGTGAAGGATGTCCATATGACTGACCTGATATCCGGTGCTGAGAATTTGGAGGATGTACAGCTTATTGTATTTGTCGGCGGATTTTCCAATTCCGATGTCTTGGGCTCTGCCAAAGGATGGGCTGGAGCCTTTCTCTATAACGACAAAGCCAAGCGGGCCTTGGACAATTTCTACAATCGACCCAACACCCTCAGTCTGGGCGTTTGCAATGGGTGTCAACTTATGGTGGAGTTGGGATTGGTATATCCCGAGCACGACAAGCAGCCAAGAATGCTGCACAATGAAAGTCACAAGTTTGAATCTGCCTTTGTCAACGTCACTATTCCAGAAAACAAATCCGTGATGTTCGGATCACTTGGAGGGCAACGGCTTGGAGTTTGGGTGGCGCATGGAGAAGGGAAATTCAGTCTTCCCCAATCAATAGAAAGCTATGACATCGCTATGAAGTACAGCTATGAGGCCTATCCAGGTAATCCAAACGGATCAGACTTTGCTACGGCTGGAATCGTTTCCGCTGATGGGCGGCATTTAGCCATTATGCCCCATATTGAGCGATCTATCTTTTCTTGGAATTGGCCCCATTATCCACGTGAAAGAAAAGACGAGGAAATTTCCCCTTGGATCGAAGCATTTATCAATGCTAGGAATTGGGTTGCTTCTCGGAATAGCTAATTGAAAAGAGACCTGGCAGGTTTTAAAAACCTGCCAGGTCTTTACATTTTATTACATATTCATACTATACCCACCAAACCTTCGAAGGTTGTAGGTAACTGTAAGCATAAAAAACTGACGAAGAACCTGAGTACGGACATTTTCCACAAAAACATCCGTAACGTTTCGGTCGATACTGGTATTCTGATTCATTAAGTCAAAAACTGTCAGCTTAACCTCCGCCTTTTTGGAAGGAGGTATTCTATAGCCCATTTCCAAGTTGACCAATAATATGGATTGATCAAAATCTTCCCCCAAACCGGAATATACGAGGTGGTTTACACTGTTGCCTACAAAGAAGCCACCCGCGAAATTCCAGAACAAATCCATTCGGGTATTATGCGTGTAGAAGTTGTTTGAAAGCTCCTGCTGCAAACTGCTTCGGACGATATTATAATTTCCGGTTGAGGACAGGTTGAAGTCAATTCGTTCGTTGATATTGCTACTTAGGTTGATGCCCTGAGAAATGCCTGTGTTTCGGTTGAAATTATATTCACCGTTAATGATTCCCGGGCGGTTATTCATCCGTAAGCCTGTATTTACACTCAAGTTGCTCTTCATAAAGCGTAGCGGAAATCCATAACTAGCGTAGGCCCTGACATACCAATAATCATCCAAGTTAACTGGCCGGCTGAACTGCCCCCCCTGAGGAAGCAACACCTCACCCTGAATTAGGGTGTCCCGATTGGCAACAAACGTTTCATTTCCTATAAAATCCCTTCGGAGATTCCCATAAAGGAATAGCATAAGTGACTTATTCGTTTCCGGGTTGATCCTACGGTAACGCGTAAACAAACGATGGCTGTACTCTTGATTCAAGTCCGGATTTCCATTAGAAAGTTGGAGTGGGTTGGCATTGCTGATGACGTCCTGAAGCTGCCGGATGGTAGGAGCTGTAGTACTGGTGTTGTAGTCAATCCGCATATTGCTCAACTCGTTAAATTGGTAGTTTACTACAACCCGTGGAAGCAAGTTGGTAAAGTTGCGTTGTGTATTTTCAAATCCAGGAAAAATCCTGTCACTGTCGATTTTTGCCGACTGTAGGTTTAAATTCGAATATACCGACATCTTATCGGACCGATAGCTATACCCTACACCGGCATACTGTGATAGGTACATGTTTTCAAACTGATTGGAAAGCGCAGTATCCAGAGAAACCAATGCTGTCTCCTGCTCCCGGGAGGTTACGATTCGTTCCGTATCCGAAAGGTTATTTGAAATGCTGTAGTTTACCCGAAGGTTGGATTTTTCACTTAATGGCTCAAAATAGCTTACTCGGGCTCTGTAAGATGTGCTGTTGTAGCCGTTGTCTCTAAACTGTATAAGGCTGTCAATATTTGAATTTTGATAATTTTCGTTCACTGCAACCAAATCCGAATAGCTTCTGCTGTCGTAGACGCTGGTATTCAAACTAGTGGAGAGTACCCTTCCTTCTTTGGCAAACTTATATCGGTAAATCAGGGAATTTCCAAAATTCATGGATTCCCTGTTATTTTCTGTTGTATTATTATTTCTGCTAATAGGGTTTTGCGCATCAAAAAGGTTAATGGCATCCCGGATATTTACAGAGCTGCTTTTATCATATCCAAATCGAGGTCGCAATATGATCGCATGCCTTTCAGTGATGTTGTAGTCAATTCTAAAATTCATCCGGTGACTTTCTGTATTTGTTTGATTTAGCCTCGACTCGTTGTACAGTTGCAGGCTGTCATTAGGCAAAATATATTCCCTCGATGAGGTTGTATTTAGCACGTTGTCCCGGTTATTGAATAGGTAACTTCCCGTCAATTTTAATTTCTCGTCCAAGTATTCGTCAGAGAAGTTCGCACCAATGGCATTGGTAGTTGTGACGCCGGGCAAATTACCCACGGTAAGGTCTGATCCTCCGCCTCTACGGCTATCATCGCCTTCCAAATCCCCCAATTCGTCAGATCCAAAGTTTTGCTGATTGATATTGTTACTCAGACCCAATATGGAAAGCCTTCGGGCACCGTTAAAGAAGTTCATGTTTCCACCTGCCAGGTAATTGTTGTCCGTTCCATACCCCCCATAGAACTTCCCAAATCTACCCGCCCGTCTGTCGGGTTTTGTTATGATATTGATTGTCTTAACAGTTTCCCCGTCATCAAAGCCCGTCAGTTGAGCCTCGTCACTCTTTCTGTCTAAAAACTCCACTCTTTCAATGACTTCGGCAGGAAGGTTTTTAAGGGCTGCGGCCGGATTATCACCGAAAAACGGTCTGCCGTCTACCAATATTTCCATCACCTCTTCTCCCTGAACCTGAATAACGCCGTTTTGGATGACTACACCCGGCATTTTTCGAACCAATTCATCCGCATCTGCCTCAGGTCTAGTTTTAAAAGCCGCCGCATTAAAAGCAACCGTATCCCCCCTTACTTCCCCGCCGAGTGCATCGGCTGATATCTCAAAGGTTTCCAATTCCTGTCCATCACTTTCTATTTCAAAGGTCCCCAGATCATTGTTAGCAGGTGCCGTGGTTTTCAGCGCAAATGGTTTGTAACCAATAAAAGAGATTTCCACCACAAATTCAGACTGGCTAGGCTTTTTGATGGTAAAGGTGCCGTCAAAATCCGTAAATGTGGAACTTAGGGTTTCTCCATCGTCTGTTTTCAGAAAAACATAGGAGCCAAAGAGCTCCTCCTTGCTTTGTTTGTCGATAACTTTTCCTTTGAAGGTTTCCTGAGCATACAAAGACGATGAAAAAACAAGAGCCAAAATAATGGGACAAATAAGCTTAAGCATGAAATTGATATTAGATAATAAATCCTTATTTGTTTGCAAGTTGGGACCTTGAAAGATACAGAACTATTTAAATTATGTCAGAGCAAAAAAGAGGTGTTATATGGTCAAATTATTGGTTAACGTCCAAAACTGGAATTATTTACCGTAGGGGTGAAAAAAGATTATTTTTGGAATCCCTCAAAATAAATGACTGATTATTATGATATTATTTGATCAGGTGGCGAAAAAATTCCATATCCGTAGTCGGTCTGGAAAAAAAACACGGGAAATGATTGGGTTTAGATTTGCATTAAAAAAAAAGTACGCCTACATTTGTGACACCTTAAAAAAAGGGGATCAAAATTGACCGATGGTGTAACTGGCAACACGTCTGATTTTGGTTCAGAAGAGTCCAGGTTCGAGCCCTGGTCGGTCAACAATTTAAGAAGTACATCAACGAAGGGCGTCTAGATACGCCCTTTTTTGGTTTTGGGGTTGGAAGAAAAAGAAATATAGCCTACGGCTGAAATAGAGTGGAAATATGGCCTACGGCCGAAATAGATCTCAAATATTTGGCTTACCAATAATCCTGAATTGGTAAAGAATCTGGGATATTGGGGAATGAGATATTAATAAAATATATTCAAGAATCAAAACAGAATATATTGCCAGGTTAGAACCATATCCGACGGAATCACCCTCGTGATTCGATTAGGTGCTTTTTTCAGAGTCAACTTGAAAAAAGGAAATAGAAAAAGATCCTCTTACATTCAATGAGCCTCTAGCAAAACAAAAAACATGTTGATTTTTCGGCTTAAACTCTTTCTGGAAGAAAAAAAATCCTCATCTAATTCCATTATTATTTTTTTCTAAATTTATAAAAAAATTGCTTTTACCTAACTCATTGTTTTTAAACAATAAACCTTTATGTTTTGAGAAAAGAAGAATGCAGAAGTCACACCAAATGGACATTAAATATGTCAAACGAGTTCATATAGAATATACAATTCGACCTTAAATTTGGGCTACCTGAAAATCAACCAGTGAATTTGAAATCAAACAATTCTTTGTGCTATTTTTACTTGTATTGTGAATTTGACCCTATCATCTCATTAGAGTATTAAAAAAAGTAACACTTAGTTATTTTTATCATTACCCTGAACCACCTTTTCAAAAGGCGAAGCAGGCAACCCCTCCCTAATAACCAAATTGGCTTTCCCCGGATTATGCGCCCATCCATACCTGACCGTCAAAGGCGCAGTAACCTTGCTGACATCCAAAACAATCATCTCTCCCAGAATCACCGCTATCACCCATTGATAAACACCGTCTTTTACCTGCCACAGCTTCCTAAAATATGGAAGCCAGCTTGAACTGTAAATAAAATTCAAGCTTGGCGTTACTATCACTCTCCTGAATAGGTAAATTGGCTGAATTGCGCCGTATTTGACGATGGTTCTCCGGAAGAAGAAGCATATGGGCCCATAACAACACCAACAAATCCCCCCGCAACACGGGTGCTTAGGAAAGTCCCTTCTTCAAAATCATAAAATCCTTCCCAATTTTCACTGACCGCTGTTCGATATTCAAATTTATAAAGGGCTTTGTCGAAAACTACTTTTAACTGGATTTTCCCATCTGACTCCAATACCTCCTCCTGCAGAAGATTTAACTCTCCATTGTCATCAGACTGCCACAATCCCAAAACCACCTCGCCTTCGCCATTAAGTGACTTACCAAATAGCAGGTGGTGGGTCTCATTTTGAAAAAGCAACAGACCGGATTTTTCAGCAGGAGCCTTAGGAGAGAAGTCCAAATCAGTGGTGGCATATCCAACCTGATGTTGTTGCCTTCTTCCAATAAAGGATGGATTACTTGTACCTCCTACTGTTTCCTCCCGGAGTTTCATTTCAATCCCATCAGAACTCAATGAAAACCATTCTTCTTTTGGAACCCGGATAAACATCCAGTAGGGTTTCAGCTCTTCTGAATCAAATCTATCTTCCAACGTAAAAGAGCCGGATTTGGGGAAGTCCATAGGTTGATTGCTCTTTGGAAGGTCAGGGAGAGGATAACTGAATTGAACAGCCTCAAAATCGGCATTGATAATCGGCCAGTCATCTTCTGTCCAAGTAACAGGGGCTAGGAAAACTTCTCTACCAATATTATATGAATCGTCAAGGTCATAGGGACGTGTAGCCAGAAAAGTAGCCCACCATTCTCCATTTTGAGTTTGGACCAGTTCTGCATGTCCCGTAGCAGAAACCGGGTTTTCCCGATTTGGATCCATATGCCTTTGGGTTAGGATGGGGTTATTTTCATACGGGATAAAGGGATCATTCAAATCCCTCGTTCGGAAAATAACCTGGGAATGGTTGACGCTGGTACCCCCTTCAGCAGCACATAAATAATAAAATTCTCCACGCTTAAAAATATGCGGCCCTTCTATCCAAACAGGCTTTTCATCAATATTTACTCCTCCATTGACTAATACCCTGTCTTCTCCAATAGTTTTTAATGTAGCTAGGTCAAACTCTATCATCCGAATTGCCCGGTGGCCGTCATAGAGCGGCCTTCCTGGAGGATCACCGTTATAGATGACAAACGATTTGCCACTTTCATCAAAATAGAGTGACGGATCTATCCCTCTAACAGTGGGTAGCCAATGCGGATTACTCCATGGGCCGGCTGGATCGGTAGCCGTAACGACAAAATTACCTCCATTATCTATCAATGTTGTCAACATATAATAGGTGCCTTCATGATATTGAATGGTAGGCGCAAAAATGCCCCTTGAGATCCCCAGTCCTTCCAGATCCAACTGTTCCGGCCGGTCCAGTACATGGCCTAACTGAACCCAGTTAACCAAGTCAGTACTTTGGAAAATGGGCACCCCAGGAAAATAGGCAAATGAAGAATTGACCAGATAATAATTTTCGCCCACACGATAAACGCTGGGATCCGGATAAAATCCAGGCAGAATTGGATTTTCAAACGTCTCTGTTTCGGAAGCGTTTTCATTTGTGGCATTCTCCTCGCCAGATTTGCAAGACACCAACAAAAAGGCAATAGCAACCAAGGCGTTTACTACTGATCCAAATCTCATTTTACTCAATCCCAATGTGGCTACTTCGTTATTCATCCTTACGCTTTTATAAAGTAATATCCGATTAATTTACCGACATGGGGTCAACGGCTTCTATAGAACCATCAGGTAGATGGTTTAACGGAGCCATCTTTATATTTCTCAGATGCGTCTCTCCTGAAAGCTGCGTGTCGTGATAAAACACATACCATTGATCATCCATTTTTACTACAGAATGGTGGTTCGTCCAACCTTGCACCGGTTTAAGAAGTACACCTTGATAAGTAAAAGGACCGTAAGGACTATCGCCGCTGGCATAGGCTATATTGTGCGTATCTCCCGTAGAATAGGAAAAGTAGTAGACATCATTATGCTTGTGAATCCAAGCTGCTTCAAAGAAACGTCTTTCATGGTCCCCAGCGGTAATAGGATTTCCCTCCTGATCTAAAATTAATACGTCTTTTGGAGATTCACCAAATTGAAGCATGTCTTCGCTTAACTTAGCTACTTGCGGTGCAATCGCAGGTTCATCATCTGCGGGTTCATCCGCAGAGGGACTGTCTCCGGTTGACACATATTCCCCAGTGCGCCATTTTTGAAGTTGACCACCCCAAATACCACCCCAGTAAATATAATGTTGACCGTCGTCGTCTTTAAAGACCGCGGGGTCAATACTGAAACTGCCTTCCATGGGTTCAGGTTGAGCAGTGAAAGGGCCTGCGGGACTATCTCCTACAGCGACACCAAGGCGAAAGACATCTTCCTTATCCTTGGCAGGAAAATAAAAGTAATACTTCCCGTCTTTTTCCGCAGCATCCGGTGCCCACATCTGCCGGCCAACCCAGGGAACATCCGCAATATCAAGCACCTTTCCATGGTCAGTAATTTCCCCGTCAGGAGAATCCATGGAGAACACATGATAATCCATCATATTGAAATGTGATCCTAGATCATCTTCCTCCACCGCTGATTCCACATCATGGGAAGGATAAATATACAATTTGCCTTCAAAAACATGGGCAGAAGGATCAGCCGTATACATGTTTTCAATCAAAGGCTGATTCCTGAATGACACGCTAGTAGTGTCCAAATTTTCCTGTTGTTCCTGAGTGGTGCTTTCGTTACCAGAACAACCTATTCCACATAGAATGGCAAGAGCAAGAAGTGGTTTTTTGTACATATCGGCTAATAGGTTTTAAAGATACATAAACAAAAAAATCTGAATGCAAATGGATATAGTCCACCCGCCTTCAGATTTTTCTTAGCTGGATTTTGTCAATCCAGGGCACTAGCATTGATTTATAGGTTTGATAAATAATTCATTTTTAAAAGGATTCATATTTTTAATCAGGAATTAATTCCCTTTAACTGTTCAAAAATATATTCCTTGACTTGGTAGTTTTTGTCAAATAAGAGCGGGTAAGCTGTTCTACCCCTTATCGGCCAATTATTCAACCAACTATCCTGATCCCTTATTCCCCAAAATGTCACCCTGCTAATTTTCTCACGATGGAGGTGGAACAACTGGAAAATTTCCCTGTACCGTGCTGCCAACTTCTCCTTTATCTCATCCGGCAATCCCTCCTTATAAGGATCGAATGCTGCATCATACCCAAAATTATCATCAATGTCAGCTCCCTGCCTATTTGATGGGTTGGGAAGAACATCGATATCAAATTCCGTTATCATTACTGTGAAGCCTGCTTCATATATTTTGTTTATAGAGAGCTCGATCTGATCTAAACTTGGACTCGTCAGTCCATAATGGCCCTGCATACCGATACCATCTATTTTGATACCCTCATCCCTCATTTCCTTGGCCATTGCTATTGAAGCATCCACTTTGGCAGGTTTCCACATGTTGTAATCATTATAATATAACTCTGCGGAAGGATCTACTTCGGAAGCTTTCTGAAATGCTCTTTTTATAAAATCAACTCCGGCTGCTGAAAACCATTCTGAATTCCGATACTTTCCATCGTCAGTAAAGGCTTCATTAACCACGTCCCAACCCTGGATCCGTCCCTTATACCTGCCCATCACTTGCTCAATATGGTCTTCCATACGGCTTAAAAGTTCAGTCATTTCAAGAGGTGATCCGTCTTCACCTTGATATACCCACTTAGGTGTCTGATTATGCCAAACGAGTGTATGACCAACAATGAAACTATTTAATTTCTCACCCATTTCTACAAATGCGTCAGCATCTTTGAAATTATATTCCCCTAATCTAGGATGAACTGACTGCCATTTAAGCAAATTTTCAGGACTGATACTATTAAAATGTTGTTCCAGAACCATGCGAACTGCTGCGTCATTATTTCTAACAGTAAAAGACCCCAGAGCGGCACCTATATAAAAGTCCTCATCAAAAATATCCTTTACTCCAGGATCCTGTGGCACGAATGACAAGCATGTCACCAGAACGAGGATTATTGAGGAATTTAAAAATGTAAAATTCGATTTTCGCATGTGGTTACAGGGTTAGAAACAGACTGTTCTTATTTCTACTAGTTAGCATGTTCAGAACGAAACAAACTTAACAAGAAACTCAACAAACAAAAAATGTATTAAATTTTTCAATAACTTGATATTCAAATGTTTAAATGATTCAATGTGCTTAAATGACAGGGAAATTGAAGGAATGTGTTGGATGACAATTTATTTCTAAGATATTGCTTTTTAACATTCTTAAACCTCTCTTCAAACTCCACTTCAATGCATATTATTCAAAAAATTGCGGAAAATTAATTCAAAATTGAAATTAAATTGATCTAAATGTAAAAGATTTACATTTCAGGGTGTAGTTAGAATTTAATTAAAAATGGCTGGTTAAAACAGTTTATAGATGCTGATTAACTTCGGGTAGGCGAATTGTAATCAAAAATTATTGCGCTTAAATAAAATCATTGATTATCAACTATTTAAATGTTATTTATCATCTGAAATTGTAAAATTGTCGGAGGTAATTTATATTTCGACTATTCGAAGCCTTGGATAATGGCGGAGACTGAAATGTCAAAATTAGATTTTATTTGACCTGTGGGATATAAAGCTTACCTAACAATTCTAGGAATATTATCTTGCTGTTTTGTAACACTGGCTGAGCAAGGGTCACCTTCTGTTATAAAGCTGGAAGATGGGGATTTTCATTTGCCCGTAATCCGAAAAATTGATTTTTATGTGGATACCACCGCCAGTAAATCTGTTCAGGAGATATCTTCGCCGATGTATCAAGACAGGTTTCAGCCAGTTACTTCTGACAATATCGTACCGGAGTCATTGGAAGATGAAATCTGGCTACGGATGATTGTTCGAAATCGGCAAAGTAATTCCGACCATTCCTGGTATTTCGAAAGTTGGGGTTTTGACATAGATGAAATTACTTTCTACTTCCCAAGTGAAACCGAAGGCTTTGTTCCGACAGCGGCGGGGTACGATCTTGATTTTACCAACAGGAAGGTCAATCATAAAAATTTCAACTTTTTTCTAGACCTGAGACCGGGAGATGAAAAAGTCTATTATCTAAAAGTAAGAAGAAGTTATCCACTTGGATTTAGTTTTCACGTTCGGACCAATGAAAGATTCATTTCCCATTCTTTGAATGAATACTTTCTTTTGGGCATCTATTACGGAGTTTTAGTTCTTATCCTGTCCTTTACTGTTTACCTGTTTATAAAACTGAAGGATTTTCTGTATATCTACTTTTCAATCTTGCTTTTGGCCTGCATCTGGTTCTCTCTTGGTAGAGATGGACTGGGTTTTCAATACCTCTGGCCAACTTCCCCTTGGATTAATAAGTTTACCATTCATAGTATTACGGAATTAGGCGTCATTTTATCCACATTGCTTTTTTCCAACCACTTTGTCCAAAAATACACCAAAAGGAAGGAGCTTATATATATCACCATGGTAGCTGTAGTTTTAAAGTTGATTCTGTTCATGAATCAGACAGCCAGTTATACAATAGCTCCCACGGCCTATATTTTTGGGACTATATTGATCCTTTTGGTACCCTTCGTCACCGGGCTGGTCATGTTGCTGAAAGTTAAGGTTTTTTCTATGTCCTACACCTTTGCTTATGCTTGTTTGTTTTTGGTTATCGTTCATTCCTATACCAAAGAATTTGCTTTTTTTGATGACCCTGTACTCAATTGGTATTTTGTACATCCTGTGATTTTTTTGGAAGTCGTATTTTTCTCCCTATCCATTTTCAAACAACTCAAATTTTTGCAAGATAAATACAAAGAGGCTACCCGGGAAAAAACCCAAACGCTTGAAGAAAAAAATCGTCTGATTCAGGAAATGAATGCTCAGCTTCAACAAAAAGTCAAAGAAAGAACTCGAGAGATTGAATTAATGGCTGCCGATTTGGCCAGTAAAAATGTTTCCCTTCAGACGACCAACCTGACTCTGCAGGAATTGAATTCCCAGGTCACCTTGATCAACAATTATCTCAAAGAAAACAACGAGCAGTTACGGATTAGCGTGGAAGAGGTCACCAAAAATTTGGCACTGATGAAAGGCTTGGATTTTGACGACTTCAAAAAAGTATTTCCCGGCAAAGACGCCTGTCTCGAATTTCTTTCTGAATTAAAATGGAAAGGAAGCTTTAGGTGTAAAAAATGCGGGTATAATAAGTACTCTGATGGAAAGAGCCACAGCAAGCGGTGTAAAAACTGTAACTACCTAGAGTCTCCAACAGTGGATACGCTATTTCACAAACTTAAGTTTCCGATAGAAAAGGCATTTTATATTCTTTACCTATCCAATAGAAAAGACATTGATTTGACTCTAAACGAACTCTCCGAGATTTTGGAACTGCGGCGGGAGACATGCTGGGCGTTCAAAAATAAAATTTCACAGGCAATGGAAACTGTGGGTCACAACAAGGAACTCAACGGCTGGGAAACCTTAGCCCTAGTTAATTTGGAATAGAGAAAAATATGTTCCATTTAGCACATAGGATGTACCAGATAAAACATTTAACGATTCATTCCCAAGACCTGGCTAGCAACTCACCGACTTCAACACCCGTCATCAATCAATTTCATTGATTTACAGTTATTTCTATTCTTGATGATTGCAACAGGTCCGAAAATTGTCCGCAATTAGTCAGTGGCTTGACGAAATTCGTTAAATTAGCCCTTGAAAATTTCTAACCCATGAAAAAAACCGTTACTGCGGAAATCCTTGCTATCGGTGATGAGCTGCTCTATGGACAAATTCAAGATACAAACAGTCTTTGGATCAGTCAGGAACTTGATAAAATCGGTGTGCGGGTAGTACGTCGAACGACAGTGGGGGACAATCGACACGATATGCTTCATGCCTTTGAGGCTGCGGAGAAAGTTGCTGATGTAGTTATTATCACTGGCGGACTCGGCCCTACTTCGGATGATTTGACCAAACCCGTACTTGCTGAGTATTTCGGTTGCGGCATCGAACTCGTTCCAGAGGCGTTGGAATCTGTCAGGAGGTTTTTCGAACGAAGAGGAAGGGAATTGACCGACACCAATAAGTTGCAGGCTCATTTGCCAACCAAATGTACTTATGTGGAAAATGAGGTAGGGACTGCGCCTGGCATGTGGTTTGAAGAGAATGGAGCTGTCTGGATATCAATGCCTGGAGTGCCCCATGAAATGAAAAAATTGATGAAGGATTTCGTCCTTCCTAAGCTTAAAACGATTTATGACCTACCCGTAATTTATCACAGGGTAATAAAGACGGTAGGTATAGGTGAGAGTTGGCTTTCGGACTTAATAAAGGTGTGGGAACTTTCACTTCCACGTCATGTCCGGCTGGCCTATTTGCCGTCCTTGGGGGAGGTAAAATTAAGGCTGACTGCTTTTGGAGATAGCCAATCCTTTGTGGAAGAGGCTGTGGGGACCCAATTGGAAAAAGTCTACCCTCTTATTTCAAAATACATCTATGGCTACGACAAAATCAGCCTACAAGAAGCTGTGGGGCAACTGCTTTTAGCACAAGGGAAGAAAGTGGCATTTGCGGAAAGCTGTTCGGGTGGTTATATTTCCCACTTGATTACGAGTATTGGTGGTTCGAGTGGCTATTTCCAGGGAGCCCTGATTCCATACCACAATGATTTCAAATCAAATCTACTAGGAGTATCTACAGAAACCTTAAAGACCTTGGGCGCCGTAAGTGAGCAAACGGTGATTGAAATGGCAAATTCAGTTAAAAGAAAGTTTGCCGCTGATTATGGTGTAGCCAGTAGTGGTATTGCGGGACCGGCCGGGGGAACACCTGACAAACCTGTCGGGACTGTTTGGATTGCGTGCAGCCATCCGAAGGGAGTTGCCACGAAGTTGTTGCACCTCACCGCTGACCGGTCTATAAATATTCACCTGACTGCTATATCGGCACTGAACTTGTTACGAATGTGTATTTTAGAGTTGACTGATTGAAAATTTTGATTATTCGATTATTAGTTTAAAATTTGGAATATAATTTTAATCTTGATAATATAACCCAATAAAATAGTTTATCATGGCAGAGGTTGAAATGATAATGCCCAAAATGGGTGAAAGCATCATCGAGGGGACTATCCTTACCTGGCTCAAACAGGAGGGTGACAAGATCGAACAGGATGAGTCTGTTTTAGAAGTTGCTACAGACAAAGTAGATACGGAGGTTCCCGCTATCAATGCCGGCATATTGAAGAAAATATTAGCAAAAGAAGGAGACGTAGTAGCGGTAGGCAAACCAATTGCCCTGATAGAGATTAGCGATGAAGAAGAAATAAATGATCAAGTAAATACAAGAGAGGATATCCTTCAAAAGGATGAATTATTGACTCTTGCTCCCGCAAATACTGCTGCTTTGATCACGCATTCTGAGACAAGTCCGAAGAATTACATTACTGAAAACGACTCCAGATTTTACTCGCCACTGGTGCTAAGTATAGCCAAAAAGGAAAGCATATATCCAGAAGAACTGTCCCAAATTCCTGGTACTGGTAAAGAGGGACGGGTAACTAAGGAGGATATGTTTGCTTATCTCAAAGTCCGTGGTAGCGTCCCCAAAGCTTATGGCAACTCTGCGAAAGCTCAGCCAATAAGTAGTGGAGAGGATGAAATCATCACGATGGACCGGATGCGGCGCATGATTTCGCAACGCATGATAGAGTCCAGAAACATCTCAGCACATGTCACTTCTTTTGTAGAGGCGGATCTTACCGCTCTGGTTCTCTGGAGAAACAGAATTAAAGATGACTACAAACAGCGGGAGGGTGAGAGTATAACCTTCACTCCGTTCTTTGTGCAAGCCATAGCAAAGGCACTAAAAGACTATCCGATGATAAATATTTCGGTTGAGGGAGATCAAATAATTAAGAAAAAGAGTATTAATATCGGGATAGCAGTAGCCTTACCAAATGGGAACTTAATTGTTCCAGTGATTAAAAATGCTGACACCTTTAGCCTAAACGGCCTTTCTAAAAAAATCAATGACATGGCCAAACGGGCCAGGGATAACAAATTGTCGCCTGACGAACTTTCCGGTGGCACCTACACGCTTTCCAATGTTGGATCATTTGGCAATATTATGGGAACGCCGATAATAATGCAGCCACAAGTCGGTATCATGGCAGTGGGTACGATAGTGAAGAAACCCGCTGTGTTGGAAACACCTTCCGGAGATGTTATCGCCATCAGGCACAAAATGTTCCTGTCACATTCTTATGATCACCGGGTGGTTGATGGAGCCTTAGGTGGAATGTTTGTAAAACAAGTTGCCAATTATCTGGAGGATTTTGACCCCAATACCGTCGTCTGAAAAAAATAAAATACGGTATTTGTATTTAAATAAACATGACTATTTTTTCCCGTATAGCCCGTTGTGGCAATCTTTGATCTTGTCGATAATATCTTTAATTCGTACAGGCTTTGTAAGGTAGTCATCCATGCCGGCTTTTAGGGCCATGTCGATATCTGTTTTGAAAACATTCGCAGACAATCCTATGATGGACGCGTTGTATCCATATGGAATAGCCCGAATTAATTTAGTGGCTTCGATACCGTCCATTCCCGGCATTTGGTTATCCATGAATATCAGGTCAAATTGCTTTTTTTCCACCATCTTAATTGCGTCCAGCCCGTTTGTAGCAACAGAAACCTTATATCCCATTTGGCTCATTAGCATGGTCATAAATTGAAGGTTAATTTCACTGTCCTCTACAAGTAACACTTTCAACGGATAAGATTCGGCAATATTCTCCAAATCTGTGGGAGTATCTTGGGAATCTTCTTTTTGCAAAAGTGGTGTCTCCTTGTTTTTGGTCCGCGCCATCAGTGTAAATGAAAAAGTAGAGCCAGTCCCCACTTCACTATCCACATGCAATGAACCGCCCATTAATTCAATCAGCCGATTTGCAATTGCCAATCCAAGACCGGTGCCTTTATATTCTGAATTTTGGGACTCTCCTACTTGGGTAAATGGCATGGTCAACATTGAAACTTTGTCTTCAGGAATACCAATGCCATTGTCTTTAATCACACAATGAAGTATGAGGTTGTCAGTAAATAAGATCTCTCCTTTAATTACAACCGAGATTTTTCCTTCATAGTGGGAAAATTTAACAGCATTTCCGATAATATTTACAAAAATCTGGCTGAGTTTATCCTTGTCAAGTTCGACGAATTCCGGGATTTCTTTATCAATATTGAGACGGATTTTGATTTTTTTGGAATGAGCCATCCCTGTAAACACATTGATGATTCGATTCAATTCCTTTCGGATATCAAAACTTAAGGGGTTGAGTTCCAACTTGCCTGCTTCTATTTTAGAATAATCCAAAATATCATTGACAATTGAGAGAAGCGATTCCCCTGAATCCGAGATGACCCGCACAAGTTTTTCCTGCTCAATTGTCATCCGGGTATTTTGCAAAAGGCCTATAATGCCCAATAGCCCATTCATGGGAGTTCTGATCTCGTGACTCATGTTAGCCAAAAAGCGGGATTTCTCAATGTTTGCTTGCTCTGCAGCTTCTTTGGCTTCCTTAAGGCCTCTTTCCCAGAGCTTTTGGCCTGTTATATCCCTACCCACAGACATAATTCGGTTTTCGTCCAATTTGAAAAAACGTATTTCGAAAAACCTGCGGCCTATGTCAAGCAGTAACTCCATTTCTCTGGTTTGCATTTTCCCCGTCCGAGCCGCTTTAAAGAATGCCTCCATAAGTTCCTCCCCCTTAGCCCCCTGAACGACCTCCTTTATGCTTTTTCCCATTGAAAACTCCGGCGGCACCAGAAGCAATGATTCATCCTGGACATAATAATCTAAATAAACCCCTTCATTGTCATATATGAATATGATGTCAGGGAGACTTTTTAGTACGGATCTAAGCCTGTTTTCACTTTTAATGAGCTCCTGGTCCGCCAAATATTTCTCATCAATGTCAGTACAAATGCCTACTCCGCCGCTAAACGCACCTGTGGTATCGTAAAACAGCTTTTCAAACAACTTGACTCGGATTTGCTCTCGACTTCTTCCCCGAATATGGGACTCGTAATAGAAATATTCACTTTTTTCCCTAACACTCTTTTCAATTTCGTCTAGATAAGCCTGAAAATTCCCTTCAAAAATTTCGCTCTTTTCTGTTTCAAGCATTTCCTTCGTCTCATATCCTAAGACATTTTTGACATTTTCGCTGACTTGATACAGTTTCCAATTCTTGTCGTGATAATAAATAAACCCTTTGGTTTGCTGCAGCAACATGGTTTGTTGCCTAAACAATTCCGCTAATTCTTTAGAATTCTTTTCGAGGAGTAGATTTTTTTCGTTTGAGGTTTTTAAATATTTGAAAATAAACACCAAAATGACCAAAAGTAATCCAAATAAAGCCGCAAAAATAAAAAAATATGTCCCATAAATGCCTGAGGTAACATGGGATTTCTCCTGGACAAAAACAAAACCATACCCCCGACCCAATTCATGTAGGTTAAAGGGATATTGCACTATGAGAACAGGTTCCCGCCGCCCTTCTCCGTCTATAAGTTCACCTTCATAACTCCCCCTCAGCCCACCCGTTATCTCACGGTACATACGGTCATAGACTGTTTTGTTTATGGCCCCATTTGGAAAATTACTAGATGTATGAAGTTCTAGCAATTCATCATCTTGAAAGGCAAATTTGTAAGCACCCATTCCCAGATAATAATTCAAGGTGGACTCGGCGAAAAAATTATACAAATTCAATTTCAGCAAAATCTTAACATTACTTCTCGTTGAAGCCGCAAAAAGACAGGTGTGACAGGACGCCTTGGTAAGTTCTTTTTGGACTGTACCTTTTTCGAAATAATTGTTGGTATTAAGCCTGTAATAGATGGTCTTTCCCCGTTGTTGAATATAAAGTGTATCAATCAAGCTATAATAACTATTTAGGATTCTACGGGCCCTTGCATCATAAAAGACCTCCTGGACCTCCAGATCTAAAATGTCTAGATTTTCAGGGGAGTTGGCAAAGGATATTATCTCTGAATTGAGATTGGTAAATCTCCGCTGTGCTTCATTGGCAGCAAGCTCTACTTGCTTATTCAGGAATATCTGTCTTGTCTCGATCAAGTTGTCTGAAAGTGCCCGATAAAAAAACAAGGCAAGCAAGATTGTCAAAACGACAGAAAAAATCCCAAAGCTTAAGAGCCATGAAAATTTTTCTGATACCTTGCCTTCATTTATTCGCATTTCTTTCCGATGTTATTGTTGAAGATTAATTAAATACCAGTTCATCATATTCATCTTTCTACAAAATGCTTTGTAATCATATCCTTCCAAATTAAATTCAAAGGCACTTTCTTTTTCCAATAAGAATTTAGAGGCCATCTGCCGTACTTCCTTACTTTTACTCTTGAACAAATTAAAGTCCTCCTTTCTGAAATTGTCGGCGAGTATAGTCTGAACGTACGTGTGATTTCTCAAAGGTGGCATACTCAATGCCTCAATTGCTTTGCCGGATCCAGCTACAATTGTTCCATCATTATCTATTATAACGAGACTTTCGTCAAACTTGGCCAGAAAATACCGCATCAGGTCTGCCAATGTAATGTCAATACCCAAAACACCCTTGAATTCATTGTTGAAATAAACTGGATGTATAATGGAAAGTATCCACCCCCTCCCTGCGGGATCAATGTAAATTTCCTCTACCCATAAATGCTTTCTCTCCGGATTACGGATCTCATCACCCAAATAGTAAAAATTAAATGCTGTCACGTCAATATCAGGATCAATGGTATTGACCAAATCATACGGTGGGTATAGCCTGGACAGCTGACTTTCGGTATTGTAATAAACCTGAGCCACCATGGGATATCTTTCAACAATATCTTTGAACTTCTGATCCAGAGGTTCTGTCAGATAGACTTCATCAACGGACTGAGTCCTGTTTGGAGCGAGAAGAGAGATAAACACCGTACTTTCATTGTTTGCCAGATTGGGATTAAAAAACCAGTCATTTTTATCTATTATATACTTCTCCTTTTCCGCAACAAAAATAAGGCTATCTTCTTTTGCATACAATTGAGATGAAAACGCGGCTAACTCCACAATTTCTAATTCTAAAGGCAATAGCTCAACTTCGAGGGTTGTAATTATTGAATCCAATAGTTCAAACTCGGTACTATCATCAAATCTCTTTTCAGTATTACAACCGAAAAAAGTTATTAAAGCGAATTTTAATGCAAAAACACTATATTTCATCTTCGAATAATTAAATATTATTCAAATTTACATATTTCCCAATTGATTTCTAAGCATTTGATGCATTTCATCGGATCTTTTTTTAACCCTTTCCCAAAACTCCCCCTCGAAAAAAAAATCTATATCTTTTTCCGAAGTCAGATCCAACTCGCTGACTTTAAAGGTCTGTTCGATCATCCCGTCTTCAAACTTGAGCAAATATTTATTGTTCCATGAAAAAACGCTGATTCTAATCCCTTCTTTCACGAGTTCCCTCACTATCCTCATATCTCCCGAAGTAAAACGGTAGAAAAAGTTATTTCCGGTTTTAAGGAGGAGGCAACAGAGCAATATTTTTCAACTGCCAACCTAACGACCTTTTCGAACTCCTCGGGTGTAGCATCGGGAGAAACCAACGTAAATTTCATATGTATAGATGTATAGAAAGCCGGGATTCCATCGTGCCTTTCCCCCGTTGCTTCTATCCTAAAATCAGCTATTTCCCTTCGTTTTTTCTTCATCATTAGAACAGTATCTATGGCGGAGCAACCCGCAAGGGCTGACAAAAGAAGTTCCATGGGTGCCTGATGGTTTTTTTCATCACCAGCATACATATCTATTCCCACCACATTTCCCGTAGCATTTACTGACTCATATTCATGGTCAGATTTCATTGTGAGCGTAATTGATCGTTTAGACATATCTTTTTAAAATACCAATTTAAATTATTATGTTCCGAATTGAGCTACATGTTTCTTCTATATTGACCACCCACAGCATATAACCCGTGAGTCAGTTCTCCTAACGAACAATAGGCTGCGGCTTCCATAAGCTGATGGAAAATATTTTGACCGCTTGTAGATGCCTGTTGCACCTGACCAACATGATTTTTCGACTCCCCGGCAAATGCACGCTTTTGTGACAATACATTTTGTATTTGATTTTCCTTTTCTACGTTAGTAGCGCGGATAATTTCTCCGGGTGTGACAGTAGGTGAACCTGCCCTGGACAGAAACGTATTTACACCGATAATTGGATACTCACCGGAATGCTTGAGCGTCTCATAGCGCATGCTCTCCTCTTGTATTTTACCCCGCTGATACATGGTTTCCATCGCTCCCAGCACTCCTCCCCGGTCATTGATCCTATCAAACTCCAAATATACCGCTTCTTCTACCAAATCCGTCAATTCTTCGATGATAAATGACCCCTGCAATGGGTTTTCATTTTTTGCAAGGCCCAGTTCTTTGTTGATTATCAACTGAATGGCAATTGCTCTTCGCACGGAGGCTTCAGTTGGTGTAGTAATGGCCTCATCATAGGCGTTGGTATGAAGGGAATTGCAATTGTCGAACACAGCATAAAGTGCTTGAAGTGTTGTGCGAATATCATTGAAATCGATCTCTTGGGCATGGAGCGATCTTCCCGAGGTCTGAATATGGTATTTAAGCATCTGCGAACGTTCATTTGCGCCATATTTCAACCTCATGGCCTTTGCCCATATTCTCCGGGCCACCCTGCCAATTACGGCATATTCGGGATCAAGGCCATTGGAGAAGAAAAATGAAAGATTGGGTGCAAAATCATCTATATTCATTCCTCTGGAAAGGTAGTATTCCACATAGGTAAAGCCGTTAGAAAGCGTCAAAGCCAACTGGGTGATCGGATTGGCTCCTGCTTCCGCAATGTGGTATCCGGAAATGGAAACTGAATAGAAATTTCGAACCCGGTGTTCAATAAAATACTGCTGCATATCCCCCATCAGCCTGAGAGAAAACTCAGTGGAAAAAATACAGGTATTCTGAGCTTGATCTTCTTTGAAGATATCAGATTGTACCGTTCCGCGTACCCTGGATAAGGTGTCCGATTTTATCTTTTGGTAGACATCCTGAGGAAGTATCCAAGCCCCACTTACACCAAGAAGCATTAATCCCAACCCATCATGACCCTCAGGAAGGGCCGCAGCATAGGTTGGTACTTCAGTGGATAGCTTCTGATAATATTCCTTTATTTTTTCTTTAATTTCCCCTTCCATGCCGTTGGCCGAAATATATTTTTCACATTGCTGATCAATGGCTGCGTGCAAGAAATAGGCCGTAATAATGGAGGAAGGGCCATTTATCGTCATGGAGACAGAGGTCATCGCATCTGCTAAATCAAATCCCGAATAGAGCTTCTTGGCGTCGTCCAAGGTACATATACTTACTCCCGAATTTCCGATTTTCCCAAATATATCCGGCCGGAAATCCGGGTCTTCCCCATAGAGGGTGACGGAATCAAAAGCGGTGGAGAGCCGCTTGGCAGGCAATCCCCTTGAAAGGTAATGAAAGCGCCGGTTGGTACGTTCGGGTCCACCTTCTCCTGCAAACATTCGGGTAGGTTCCTCTCCTTCTCGCTTAAAGGGGAATACGCCTGCCGTATATGGAAATTCCCCTGGGAAATTTTCCCTGAGGCCCCATTTCAATAAATCTCCCCATGCTTCGTAACTGGGCAATGCAACTCTTGGAATGCGGGTGGATGAAAGCGATTCCGATGAGGTCTTAACCTTTATTTCGCGGTCACGGACTGTAAATGAAAAATATTCTTCCTTATATTTTTGGGACTTTTGGGGCCAGTTCTGCAGCCATTCCAAGGACCTTGGATCCATTCGGTTCTCCAATTTTTCACGTAGCCCCTCTAACATCATTCTGGAAGGATGTACTTCATCGGCATTCTCCATGTCCATCACTTCAAGAGCTTTACTGATTCCAAATAGCTGCTGGGCAATCTCCTTCTGACGAATCACCCAGTTGTCATATTCTCTGTTTGCTTCGGTGATTTCGGATAAGTACCTTACCCGGGACGAAGGAATTATATAGGTAGGTTGCTTGAATTCTTCGCCTCCAGTGTTCAAACCCGAAAATTGAATGCCACTGCGGTGACTTAGCATTTTCATTAGGGAATTATAGATCCTGTTCATTCCAGGGTCATTGAACTGAGAAGCCATGCTGGAAAAAACCGGTAACTCCCCCTCTGGTAAATCCCATGCCAAGTGGTTTCGTCTGTATTGCTTTTTCACATCCCTAAGGGCATCTTCCGCTCCTTTCTTGTCGGCCTTGTTTAATACAATGAGATCGGCGAAATCCAGCATGTCAATTTTCTCAAGCTGCGTCGGCGCACCATACTCCGGCGTCATTACGTAGACAGACACATCTGCAAATTCGACAACCTCCGAGTCGGACTGACCGATGCCGGATGTCTCTAAAAGAATAAGATCAAACTTTACCGCTTTCATTACTGTCAAGACTTCCGAAATATGCTTGGATAGGGCAAGGTTTGATTGCCTTGTCGCCATAGACCTCATATATACCCTGGCATCGTCGATAGCATTCATTCTGATTCGATCCCCTAAAAGTGCTCCACCAGATTTCCGTTTGGTGGGATCTATAGAGAGAATGGCGACTTGCTTGTCCACATTGGCCATTAAAAACCGCCGAACCAGTTCGTCTACCAATGAGGACTTCCCAGCACCTCCTGTTCCGGTTATTCCAACCACGGGAATTTTGTGGTGAATGTCTTTTTCTCTTAGCTGGGAGATAATCGGAGCAAGAACTTCCGGAGCGTTTTCAGCAAGAGTGATTAGTCTGGGTAAAAATTCCTTGGTTAACTCAAAATTTTCATCCCCTGTTCGGGTATTTCCCTTCAAACTGAAATCCGATTTCTGTACCAGGTCAGCGATCATCCCCTCCAATCCCATGGCTCTTCCATCATCAGGAGAGTAGATTCTGGTAATACCATAGGCGTGTAATTGATCCATTTCTTCCTGCAGGATTGTCCCCCCTCCCCCACCAAAGATCCTTATATGTCCTGCATTGTTTTCACGCAGGAGGTCGTACATGTAGGTAAAAAACTCCATATGCCCCCCTTGGTAGGATGTGCAGGCAATCGCTTGCACGTCCTCTTGAATGGCACAATTCACAATCTCATGTACGGATCGATTATGACCCAGATGAATAACTTCTACACCAGCAGCCTGTATGAGCCTGCGCATGATGTTGATGGAGACATCGTGTCCATCAAATAGCGAAGTTGCGGTGACGATTCTTATTGGGTTTTTAAGTGAATAAGGGTGCTGCATGCTATAAATTTTCAGTTATCTTCCCTTTCTTGGGGAAGAACGACTAAAGGTGGGCTTTGAACGAACATCATATTTCCAATATCCCAGAGTAATCTATTAAACAAAAGAGATTACCTTTACTTCAGTTAATCATTAGTTTTTAAAAACGTAGCTGAAATATCCTAAAAATACCCTAAATTAAACCATGATTCCACCAAAAATTTTAAAATAACATGAAAGTATCGTTGTATCTTGGTAAATATAAGGGGATTAAAGTTTTCATACACTGGACATTCTCCATATTATTACTATGGATTATTATATCCAATTCTAGATCTGGAGTAGCCATTGGTGATACGGGATGGTCTCTTTTATTCATTTTGGCTATTTTCTTTTGTGTCATTTTGCATGAATTCGGCCATGCGCTGACAGCCCAAAAATACGGGATTAAGACTAAGGACATAATTCTGCTACCTATCGGCGGACTTGCCCGACTGGAGAAAATCCCAGAGGATCCAAGACAGGAGCTGCATGTTGCTTTGGCTGGACCATTGGTCAACATAGTTATTTTTTTCTTACTTTCTATTGTTGTTTACCTAAAGGGTTTTAATGTAGAACTGGTCGAGGATACTCACGTTGATGGAAGCACTATTCTTCTCTTTCTGGCGTCTGCAAATCTCTTTTTGGCCCTTTTCAACCTACTCCCTGCCTTTCCCATGGACGGAGGGAGGGTACTCAGAGCCCTACTTTCACTGCGAATGCCTCGGGTCAAAGCAACACAAATTGCTGGAAGCATAGGTCAGTTTATGGGGATATCCTTCGTTTTTATTGGATTGTTTTACAACCCAATTTTGGTATTGATAGGGATTTTTATTTTCCTGGGTGCACAGGCGGAAATTACACATACCACACAAACCTCCATCTTGAAAGGATTCTCGGTTCAGGATGTATTGATGCGGAAGTTTCCAATCATCGCATTTGATGCACCCTTGTCAAAAGCCATCGAAAAGCTTCTGGATGGACAGTCTACCCATTTTGTGGTGGTCAAAGATGACGATCCCATAGGCACAATTAGTAGGGAGGAAATAATGAGAGGCCTGAAAGAAGGAAACGAAGGTACATCTGTGGAAAAGGTTGCCAACCTAAACCCCTTGAATTTAGAGGTTTATCAACCATTGGAAGAAGCGTATAAACTAATGTCTACTGAAAATAAAAAAGTAGCGCTGGTATATGAGGAAAACCTCTTTTTAGGTATGATTGACCAAGAAAATATCTCTGAATTTATTATGGTCAAACTAGCGCTTAGCAAATGAAGTTAGGCGCATTTCTCTGATCTTTATAAAAGATTTCGATTTAACTGTTGATTTGTACCGGACTAGCTTTCTGAAAAGTAACTTTAAATTCTGTTCCCTTAACAGGCAAATTCGACAATCCGATGAAACCCTTATTTTGCGCAACAAACTGTCTTACCAGAAGTAAGCCCAATCCAGATCCCTTCTCATCAGCAGTCCCCACCATAGAATGCATGCGAACTTCCTTTTTCCCTGAAAAACTAAGCAGGGATTGTTCGTCCATTCCTTCGCCGGAATCTCTCAAATACACGGTAACGCTGAATTCGTCTTCTTCATAAAAAATGGAAATTTCACCGTATGAGGGTGTGAATTTAACTGCATTGTGGAATAAATTTTGGAAAATAATGCGAAATTGATTTCTATCAACCCATATAGGTGATATTGGACGTAGCTGATGCCGCACCTGTATGTCTTTTGCGCGGGCTTGGAAATCATACACTTCGACAAGTTCTTCTATCACGCTCCCTGCATCCACCGAGGAGAATTTAGCATGGATGTTTTCGGTCTGCTCACTTGCCCATTTAAGTAGGTCGTTGAGCATGCTGTCAGTTTTGGAAACTTGCTTGTAGAGCAGATCCATCGCTTCATTTTTTTGGCTTTCGTCGAAATACCCCATCTGATGCAATTCCAAAGTTTGTAGAATCGAATGAATGGGGGAACGAAGGTCGTGTGATAAAATAGAAAAGAGCTTATCCTTGGTTCGGTTGATAGCTGAGAGACTCGCATTCTGCTGGGCAATTTGATCATTCTGGAACCTTATGGAACTGTTCAACTCTTTTAGCTCCTTGTTGAATCGCTCTTTTAATTTGATATTTTTGCCCATGACAAAAATAAGCCCAGCCAATATTATTAATCCAATTAAAGAAAGGATCAGAGCGATATTTCTGAACTTGACTTTTTGAAGGGCGGCCTCATTTTCAGCTATTAGGCTCTCGTTTACTGCTTGGGACACCTTTAGTTGCAAGCGGGAAATCTGCCGGTTTTTCGTAGAAGTATAAAGACTGTCACTGTGCGCTTTATTCTGTTGGGTGAAAAATAATGCGTTGGATATATCTCCATTTTGTTGATAGAGTTTTGACAACAGTGAAGTTACCCGTTCCAAGTCCCAGTGTGCGCCTATCTGTTGTGCTTCTTCATATCCTTTAGCCCCGTATTCTTCAGCCTTTTGGAGATCATTAATACTTAAATAAACTTCCCCTAACCCGGTATATGCATAGGCTTTCTCCCAAGTACTGACGTTTTCTACATTCTCCAAAACATCCAAATAATTGGAAAGGGATTGCTGAGGATCTCCGATATCAAAAAAGTGCTTAGCCATTCGGTTTCTGATCATCAAATTCAAACCATGACCTTCGTTTCCTTTTAAAAAAATTAACGCATCAGAATATGCAGCGTAGCTTTGTTCATGCTGTAGGAGCTCACAATGTCCTATTCCTATATTGAAAAGGTTTTTCGCCACTGAGACTGAATCCCCAAGACTACGGTTAATTTCCAGACATTGCTCCCAAAGGTCTATGGCCTGTTCAAATTCATCCTCGGTCAAATAAATCAATCCCAGCCCATTCATTGCAAACACCTTCCCCTTCATATCCCCGATTTCATCGAAGATCTCCCAGGCCATGGAAAATCTTTCCATGGCCTTACTGTAATTTCCTGAAACATAATGTACCGCACCCTGACGGTTGTAAGTCTTCGCCAACAGACTATTGTCCCCCAGTCTTTGGGACAAATCTTCGGCTATCGTTGCATGGTAAATTGCTGAGTCTTTCAGTTCATACTGCAATGCTTCTGCTTTTGCCAAATGGCGCAAAATTGTTTCGCTTTCATTCTGTGCAAAAACTGACTCAATCGTACCTATTAGCAAAAGCAAAAACAAAAAATATCTTCCCATACCCTTCTATGCAGCTTGGTAGCTGATTTTCAAAATCTATTACTTCAAAATTAACTATCACCAAATATAAGGGAAAATGTAAATTATTTTAAAAAAAACAAACGACAATATTTCAGATATAGAAATAACCGACTTTATCTCTTGGTTATACACCTTCCAAGACCTTTTCACGCTGTCTATACTGTCACTCTGACCGATATGTTTTCTGAATTTCACCACACGTTAACATCTTTTCTCCAAAGTAGGGATTTCTAACTTCCTCTTCCAAACTAAGCCATACTGCGCCTTCGTCTCTGAATGCCATCGGACAATAATGCTTGTAAAAGGAATCGCCGGAAATTCCAAAAATCTCCACAGCCTCAATCAAATTATCTGACAGAGTCTCAAAATGCTTTCTTTGCTCTTCTACATCGTTGATCTGGGCGATTTTATCCAAACTGCTCTGGATCGGTTTCATCAATCCCATCCAACTTTCGTGGGCTTTGCTGTCCAGCAATTTCATATCAACTTGGGTAAGACTGGACTTAGCTGGATTGGCTGCCTCTTGAGTGGCTTTGACATCTGTTTCCACCAACGCATCCTTTATTAGCAGATAGCTTTTAATTAAAGCAGTCAATTGTGTTTTGAATTCCTCTGGCACTTCTAGTGTCTTAACGTCCGGCCGTGTCATCATACTATAATTACCACTCAATTGGGCCGCCGCATCTATCGCAAAAACTCCATTGCTGACAACCTGCTCCCCTTCCTCCAATCCGGAAATCACCAAATAATCTTCCCCTACCCTTGCTCCAGTCTCAATTTCCCGCATTTCAAATGCAGGTGCCTCTTTGCTGCCTTTCTGGACATAAACCACCGACCTTGGACCAGTCCACAATAAAGCAGTCTTAGGAATCATCAGGCCAGATTGTCCCGCTTGGGAAACAGAAATAGCAGCTGACACAAACATCTCCGGCTTCAATTCTCCATTCCTATTTACAGCTTCAGCACGTATCCCTACCGTTCGGGTATCCGGATTCAATACCGGGTCTATATAGGTCACTTTGGCCTTAAATTCCTTTCCAGGGTATGCGGAAACCTGAAAACTCAATTCATCCCCTTTTTTAACAGCTCCCAGGTCGGACTCATAAGCATCCAGCATCACCCAAACGTTGCTCAAATCCACCAATTCAAAAAGCGGCGTACCCCTATTCACAAAATCACCTACTGACACATTGCGTGCCATCACGACGCCAGAAATATCTGAAAAAATATCAAACTGTGTTTGCACATTGCCAGAGCTTTCGATCGAAGCAATCTGCTCTTCAGAAATTTTCCATAGTCTCAATTTCTCTTTGGCAGCCTGATACAATGCCGGCTGTCGGTCTTTGATCTTCGCTGTTTCCAAAAGTTCCTTTTGGACGTTGACCAATTCAGGAGAATAAAGTGTCGCCAGCTTCTCTCCTTTTTTTACCTCCTGCCCAGTGAAATTCACATAAAGGTGATCCACACGTCCCGCGAAATTGGCAGTCAGGCTTTTTGTTCTTTGCTCGTCGGATTGGATTTTTCCAGACAACACCAGCTTCCCAGTGCCCGTATCCTGTTTCGCCAAAGAGGTCTGCACATTGGACAACGCAACCGCTTCAGGAGTCATCTCAAGAACATATGGGCCACTCTCCTTTCCTTTTTTACTACCGAGCGGTATCAATGCCATGCCACAAATCGGGCATTGGCCGGGTTCATTTTGACGGATTTGTGGATGCATGGAGCAGGTATATTCTATTCCATTTTCTCCCATATGTGTATGTTCGCCATCAGGATGATCCTCACCCCCACCCCGAATCATCCAACCTATTACAATACCAAGGAAAAGGCAGATGATTATTATTATACTTTTTTGCTGTTTCATGTCTCTTTTGTATTCAATACTTTTTCTATATTTTCTGTTGGATATTAATGGATATTGGATACTCATTGATATTGAATTTGATAGATATTTTGCTCAAGGACAATCCATTGTATTCCAAATAACCCGTCAATAATATCCACCAATATCTAATATCAACAAATATCCAATCAAGCATATTTCGGACGTAGGCCATATTTCCATATTATTTCAATTATTTATATCAACCAGTATCCATTCACTCAACCTTCAAACCTTCGAGGTCAAAAAAAGACCTCAAAGGTTATAGGCCCACCAAAGTCTCCAACTTTGCAAAACCCAGCTCCCTTTCAACCCTTGTATTCAAAGAATTGAGTCTGAATTCGAGTAAATCCTGCTGAATATTGAGGAGTTCTTCGAAGGAGCTTCCGTCTGTGGCATACGCTGTGACGGAAAGTTCCATGGTCTGCTCGGTCAATTCAATTTGTTCCTCCAATAATTTAATCTTTCGATCAGCATTCCTAATGGAAGCAAGAATGGTCTCAAATTCAGTTTCCAAACTTCGCCGCAAATCCTCCGTCTGCCTCTCATTGGCCTCCCACCAAAGTCTGGATTCAGCCTGCTGGGATTTATATTTTTTCCTGTAGATTGGCAAAGTCACCGTCGCCATAGGCATCACCATATTACCTCCCATCCCGGCGGGCATATAATCCATTCCGTTCATCCCTCCTACCATACCCGATTCAGGCCTCGGGGAAAAAACCATGAAATTCAAACCCAAACCAAACATGGGCCTTCCTTCCAATTTGGCCATCTCCCCTTGTTTTTGGTATGCCATACCTTCTTTATCCAGCATCAAAAGCATGGGATTGGTTGCAAGGATATTTTCCAACATCAAAATTTCCCAATCCATTTTTTTTTCAGTATCAATGACCGTTTCAAAATTTACAGGCTCCTTTCTATCTTTTCCTAGCAGTTGGTTAAATCGAACCAAAAGTGGTTTTTTATCCTGTTCAAGTTGATCAATGTCACTTTCCATTGCTTTTATTTGCACCTGAAGGCGGAGGACATCAGTCAGCTTTCCCGATCCCCCTCCACTTGATCCCATGGATGACATTGGCGAAGCCCCCCCCGATGACACAGCACCACCGGAAGATGAAGTAGATCCACCTCCTCCCATCCCCATTCCATCCAGAGCAGTGCCTTGATTGGACCTTGAAGAATTTCGTACCGTACTGGAAACCGTGGACGCAGCCTCAGAAGTATTCCCTCCCTGATACCGGATAATTGCCAATTCTTCTAATGACCTCAAGATCTCCAAATTAGCCTCAGTAATATCTATTGTATTTTGGGTTTGTTGTAGTTGAAAATACGCTTCTTTTACCTGATAAAGCACCATATTCCGCTCCAGCCTAAACTCCTCGTATCTCGCTTCGGCCATCAGAGTAGCTTCATCCCTTTGGGTCTTCAGCATCCCAACCCATGGAAACATCTGCATCACCGAAGCCTCCGCCCGCTGATTTCCCATCAACAACTCCATAGGTCTCGTAAAAACTCCAATATTTAATTGGGGACTTTCCAAACTAATCTGATTTGTTCTTTCAAGGCTAGCTTGATACAGTTTAAAGGAAGATTGAAGTGCGAAATTGTTATCTGCGGCTTCTTCAAGGTATTTATCTAAACTTTGGGAATTTCCTTTGAAGCATACCAATAATGCGATTAGGAAAAGATATTTATGGATATTTGATATTAATTGATATTGGCGTTTTGGGCCGGCAACAAATTCAAATCGCCCGAATCGATAACTAAAATTTAGTGCTTTATTCATTTCAGTTCCTTTTTCGCATTATAAATTGATTGAATATAATTGTTAAGTTTTAGGGAAAGTTTATCGGATATCAATTTCAATTCTTGTAACTCGTCATTTGAGACAATTCCCCTTTCTAACAATAAATCGAGCCAATGATTGATTGACTCAAATAAAGATCCCCGACTGTTGTACAAAAATCGAATTCTATCTAAATAGTGAAACCGACCGTAGGACTCTGCAATATTTGCCCCACCAGAATCAATGGATTCTATAAATTGATCCCCAATGATTTTTCGATTTTGCCAATTCAACTTTGAATAAATCTCCCAGCCCAACCTCGAAAGCTCCCTGGATAATTTATAAACCTCTAAATCCTCAAGTTTTATATATTCCTTTTTTCCTTCCATAAAGATTCAAACTTTAATTAAAACTGCATCCTACAAACCAATATCAATAAATATCCAATATCAACGAATATCATTTTTCATTTTCAGTTCTTTATATTTCCCATAAAGCACCGGTACAATAAACAACGAAATCAACGCCACTGTCATCCCCCCAAAAGCCGGAATAGCCATGGGAATCATGATGTCGGATCCCCTGCCGGAACTGGTCAGGACAGGGAGTAAGGCCAGCAGTGTAGTGGCAGTAGTCATCAGGCAGGGCCTAACTCGTTTCAAACCCGCTTCCAATACGGCCTTGCGAATTTCCGTCACATTATCGGGTCGAATGCGGTCAAAACTCTGCTTCAAGTAGGTCCCCATCACAACGCCATCATCTGTGGCAATTCCAAAGAGCGCGATGAAGCCAACCCACACGGCGACAGAAAGATTGAAGGTCCGCATTTGGAAGAGTTCCCGGATATTTGTTCCCAAAAAATTAAAATCCAGGAACCAATCCTGCCCATAAAACCACAGCATCATAAACCCTCCGGAAAAAGCCATGGCTATTGCCGAGAAAATCATCAATACCATCGCCGTTGACCTAAACTGAAAGTAGAGTATCAGGAAAATCACTGCGAGGGAAAGTGGGATTACAACCGCCAAACGCTTCTCAGCTCGGATTTGGTTTTCGTAGCTGCCCGAGAAGGTGTACGATACACCTGCCGGCACGTCGAGCTCTCCTGAAGTGATTTTTTGTTGGATGAATTCTTGGGCGTTATCCACTACCGATCCTTCCGCAAAACCATCCCGTTTGTCAAAGAGTACATAGCCGACCAAGAACGTGTTTTCCCCACGGATCATCATGGGTCCGGGACGGTAATTGATTTCTGCCAGTTGACCTAATGGAATCTGCGCACCAGCCGGAGTGCTGACTAGGATTCGCTTCAACGCCTCCGGGTCGTCCCTGTATTCTCTGGCGTATCGTGCTCGGATTGCATAACGCTCACGACCTTCTACCGTTGTGCTCAGCGTCATCCCCCCGATAGCAACTTCAATAAATTCCTGCACATCTGCGATGTTCAGTCCATATCGCCCGAGCCTGGACCGATCCAAATCAATTTCTAAATAGGGTTTCCCTAAGGAACGGTCCGCAAATACGGCTTCAGCCTTAACTGACGGCACTTCTTTGAGTAAAGCCTCCAACTTTAAACTAAAGTTCTCTATGGTCTCCAAATCGGGGCCATATACTTTCATCCCCATGGGTGCCCGCATACCTGTTTGAAGCATCACCAACCGGGTTTCTATCGGCTGTAACTTCGGTGCGGAAGTCACTCCCGGAATATTGGAAGTGCGGACCTGAATTTCATCCCAGATATCATCCGGAGTTCGGATCTCATCCCTCCACTGCCGGAAATATTGTCCTCTCCTCTCGTCGGGGACTAAATAGTTGGCTATGTTTCTAAGGGCTGCCCTTCTTTGGCCTTCTTCCAAATAATTATCATCCTCATCCCAAATGGCTCCATCCCTGCGGTCATACCACCACAATTTACCATCCAACTCAATCTGATAATTGCCTTCTCTATCGATCTTAAATCGAAGTTTTTGGGCATTATCGTCCTGTAGGTATTCCGTCTTATAATTAATGATATTTTCGTACATGGACATGGGAGCCGGATCAAGGGGACTTTCGGCACGGCCTGCTTTTCCCACCACCATTTCCACCTCAGGGATCGCCTGCACCAACATATCCAGTTGCTTGAGTATTTGCATATTCGCCTCCACACCCGAATGCGGCATGGAAGTCGGCATCAAAAGAAAAGAACCTTCATTTAAAGCCGGCATAAATTCCTTGCCCATTCCGGGAAGGGCATGCGTTAGTCCTGCCCAAACACTAGTCGTCCGGATATTCCAACCTACTTGATCAAATCCTCTGGCTACGAAACCAAAAATACTATTGAAGCCAAGCCAAATATTTACAGCAAATAGGATAATCAGTACAGGCAGGAGAAAGAAAGTCTTTGCATTTTCTAAGCACCATTTTAGCATGTTGGAATAAAATCGGATAAATAAAGAAAACCCTCCCAAAACGAACCCCACAATAAGACTTATGAAAACAAAATTAGTAAACACCGACTGCGTCAAGCCCAACGGCCTCCACTCATAGGCCAAGAGAACAGCCACAGCTATAACGGCAATCCCAACAGAAATCCATTCTTTGAATTTCCCATTGGCTGTTTTCTCAGGAAAGAAAGCATGAAACAAATTGTTGAGGGAAAATGCTATCAGTACAAGTCCTCCCCATGGAAAATAAAACAGCAGGATTAATCCCAAAACCAACACGCTGAAATTAAGGATGGATTTGTAGTTTTTCGATTTCAATTTCACACCAAAAATCCAATGGGCAAAAGCGGGCATAAATACCAACGTAAAAATCAATGCTGCTATCAAGGCAAAAGTTTTCGTATAGGCTAATGGACCAAAGAGTTTCCCTTCCGCAGCCTGTAAGGTAAACACAGGTAAAAAACTGACAATCGTAGTCAAAACGGCTGTTAAAATCGCAGAACTAACTTCAGCGGTCGCTTCGTATATCACCTGAAGTTTGGATTTTTGAGTCCCTGACTCTTCTAGGTGCCGTAGAATATTTTCGTTTAGAATAATCCCCAAATCCACCATAGTTCCAATCGCAATAGCAATCCCTGAAAGGGCAACAATATTGGCATCCACCCCGACGTATTTCATCATGATAAAACACATTAACACCGCCATAGGAAGGAGTGCTGAAATTAGAAGAGATGCCCTCAGGTTGAAAACCATGACCATGATTACAATGATGGTAATCAAAATCTGAAGACTAATGGCCTCATTTAGCGTATTCAACGTCTCTTTGATCAACCCGGACCGATCATAAAAAGGTACGATAGTCACCTTGGACACCGTGCCGTCTTCCAGCGTTTTGCTTGGTAACCCGGGGGATATTTCGTTGATTTTTGATTTGATGGCATCGATCACCTGCAGTGGGTTGTCCCCATAGCGGGCTACGACCACACCTCCAGCCGCTTCCGCCCCACCTTTATCCAAAATTGCCCGCTCTGCCCTGCTGGCTGGCCCAATGTTCACCCTGGCAATGTCCCTAATTCTCAACGGAACATTATTGGTCATCTTGACAACTGCCAATTCGATATCTTCCAGTGATTTCACATAGCCCAAACCACGAACGATAAATTCCACCTGATTGATCTCCATCGTATTGGCACCCACATCCAAATTGGACTGTTTGATAGCGTTCATCACCTGCATCATGGAGACATTGTGTGCTTTCATAGCCACAGGATCCAAGTCCACTTGGTATTCCTTCACATGCCCACCAATGCTTGCGACTTCCGCTACCCCCGATGTTCCTGCCAAACCGTAGCGTACGTAATAATCCTGAATGCTTCGAAGTTCATGCAAGTCCCATCCTCCGGCTGGATTCCCTTTTTCATCTCTTCCTTCCAATGTATAAAAATAAACCTGTCCCAATCCCGTAGCATCCGGGCCAAGCTTCGGCTGTACTCCCTCTGGCAATAATCCCGAGGGCAACCCATTAAGCTTCTCCAAAATTCTGGACCGGCTCCAATAGAATTCGATATCCTCCTCAAAAATCAAATAAATGGACGAAAACCCAAACATGGAAGTGCTCCTAATGGACTTTACTCCGGGCATTCCCAGTAGGGAAGTGGTCAACGGATAGGTTATCTGGTCTTCTACATCTTGCGGGGAGCGCCCCATCCAGTCGGTAAAGACAATCTGCTGGTTTTCGCCTATATCCGGTATAGCGTCTACCGGGACAGGATCGCTGGGCAAAAATCCGGTATTCCAGTTGAAAGGTGCAACAACTACCCCCCAAAGTACTACAAGTACCAAAAGGATAACTGTAACCAGTTTGTTTTCGAGGAAGAATTTGATGATTCTATTGAGCATAAATGCTGAAATTAAGCTCTAAATATCTGGTTTACCTGATTGGTAGAATTATCAGATATTTGTTGATATTAGATATTGGTAGATATTGATTACCGAGAATTGAACTTTGATTGGGGAAACTTGAAGGGGATGATAAATTAGGGGTTCAGACCTGGCAGGTTTTTAAAACCTTCCAGGTCTCTCTAACCAAAGATGTCTTGTAGCATTCAGCTTCCTCCCGCTTAGGCAAAAGGCTATATCAAAAAGACCTGAAAAAAGATATATTTCGGAGTGTGTTGAAGTATCGGGGGTGAGGAATCAGTGAAAGCTGTTTTCTCTGTACTGAAAAAAAATAACGGCAACTCGAACTGCAAAACCGTTGCTGGAAAACCGGCCATTAATGGCTGAAAACCCAGTAAATCTGAAATCTGCTGATCGGTATTGGGTAATTCCAAATTAGAAACATCATCGCAACAACCAGGCATGGGCTCATTGGACTCACAGCAGGTTTTTGCTTCCGCAAAAAGGTTAATCCGCTTAAAATCCTCCTCGCAAAAATGCATGGAATAGCTCAGCCCTGCGTTGAAAAACACATAAAGTAATAGGAGTGCTATTTTGATGGATTGTTTCACGGTAGTATTTACGCTTCAAAGATATGAAGGTTTTGATAAACAAATTTACAGAATTTTTGTGAGAGTTTATATTGGTCGGTTTTTTCAGCAAATTTTTCAAAGAGATTGGGAAGGGTTTGATTTCACGCAGCGGGCGCAACGGGAGTCGCAGCGTTCGCAGCGATGAATAAGTTTTTGGCTTCTGAAAAAATGTATGTTTGTGGAGATGATCAACTACTGATTGATGATATTTTTGAAGATGAACATTTTGAAGCATGATTATCAGCCAATATGATCCATTATCCTATTTTGCCTTTTGATTAAAATCGGTAGTTTAAAAAGATACCCGTGTATGGTCGAAAACGAATCCCCTTCTCTTTGACTGTTTCTTCTGACCGGGTCTGAATTTGATAGTCCCCATTCCCTTCCATCGGTTTGGTTGAATATTCCTCCCCGGTTTTGGTCCATTCCATATAATTCGCCAACCGGAATTCCGTACTCAAGAGCAGTTTCTTGGATAGCGAGAACCGAATGCCAAGCAATGGAGATAGGGCGATTCTATCGGTATGTTGGTAGACGTTTGTTTTTTCCCTAAACGTAATCGGATCCGCCTCGGGGTCATAACCGTCACGAGTATTAGTGTCGAAGCTACGTTTCTGACTGCCCTCCAGATCCAACCCATAGTAACCCTCCCATCGTTCATTAATGGGCTTTATCCACTCGTAGCCTAAGGCAAGCCCATACAAAAAATCTTGGCTTTCATCGCTATATGTAAATTCTACATATTTCAACCGTTGTAAATCTCCAAATGCCCTCAACCGTAGCATTTGGTTTTGTCGCTTCATTCGTTTGCGAATAAGTAACTCCATAGGGGCTCTTACGGACTGGTCAAAAAGACGGCTAATGGCAAAATAGGTATTAACGCCCAGCTCGAACCTACTCGCAGGTATAGAATCCGCTTCCGATGGTATTAGCATAGCATTGGTTTGGGAAAAACCAACGAAGCAGGTTAGTAAATAGGATAAAAACGAAATCAAAATTATTCTCATATCTTATTGAAAATGAAAGGATTATACTAGATTCGCTTACTTGATTTCACAACTCGACTAGCTTATGTACTTGTTAATTAAAACCTGTCTTTTTATAAAAATTATTTTAACTGTTTCAATTTTTTTAAAGTTTAAGGTGGATAAAAATATTTGCAAGTGGCATAAGACTGAGATCAAACTGGTAATTATTAATCATTGAATACGAACCAGGGGAAAAATCAGATGGGGCATCCGTTGTGGCGTTAAACCAATTGTAGTTTTGTTTATCTTGCCTATATGAAAATTGAAGTCTTAGCTCCCCTGAAGCGTACAGACTTTTAGTTAACTGATAGGTTACACCGACCATCGGTTTTATACTGTATGTTTGTTCTCGTACTTTAACTTTTATCACTGAAATAAGATCACCAATCGGGGTACCAAAGTTATCTACTTTACGTGACCTATTTTCGTTGTAAAACGCCGCCTCCATATCAAACCCATAATAAAATCCAAATTTCTTCCCCAGACTTTCGTGCCACTCATAGCCTATTGCCGCATTCCAGTTTGTCTTACGGCTTTCTAATTCCTCATCTGCATTTGCGCGGTTACTATGCGTAGCCATTCCCCCTAATCTAGCCCGCAAGACTTGGTTGGATTTTGTCCGTTTCCGAACCATTAGCTCAAAGGGTGTCATCGTATTTTGGTCAAAAAGCCCATCTAACATAAATTGGGTGTTGATACCTACACTGTACCCGCTGCTTCCCGTAACATCAGGAAGCCTCTCAGAACGACTTTGCTCCTGCCCAAAACTCGAAACGACACTGAGCCCCATAAAAATCAGGACAGGTAAAAACTTTTTCATTTAAATAATTTTTGTAAAATTAATCTTATATTTACACATACAAATAGATTTCTATATAATTATTTTTATATGATTTTTCATCCTACTAAAATTGAATTAATTCTTTAAATGCATCAATAAATTACTCTTTTACAAGAGTTTATAAATTTATCATCCTAATAAATTTGGTATTAATGGAAGATGTCTTGTGCTCGGTGTACAGCCGACAAATGTCCCACATTTGCTTACCTCCACACTACCGACCGATGTACTCTATTTCGATCTTGCATAGTATTATCCCTCATTTCTATTAGTTGTTTTCCAGCCACTTCATATAAATCGTACCCAAAACAAGTAGCCAGTTCTAAGTAATTGCCTAAGTGAATTTGCTTGGCATAATAACCAATAAAGTCAAAAAATTGCTTATTATAATAAGCAATTTTACATGAAAATACTTTGTGAAGTAAATAATATAAGTTATTTTTGCTTATTAAGATAAGCAAAAATATGGAATCCATCGATGAACGATTTCTGAAAAAAATCGACGCCACTTCATTAACCTTCATCCGAAGCATGATTGACAAGATTAGCTGGGAGGCTAGGTTAATCGGCATCAAGGGGCCAAGGGGAGTTGGCAAGACTACCCTTCTCTTACAATACATCAAGAAAAACTTACCCATAGACCACAGCACCTTATATGTGAGTTTGGACAATATCTGGTTTGCACAAAACAACCTGGTGGATTTGGTGGATGATTTTGCAAAAAGAGGTGGCAAATACATTTTTCTAGACGAGGTACACAAATACCCAAACTGGTCTATTGAAATCAAAAACATCTACGATGATTTCCCTGAGTTGAAAATTGTCTTCACTGGATCCTCCATGTTGGAGATCCTAAATGCCAGAGCTGATCTAAGCCGGAGGGCGGTGATCTACCACATGCAAGGATTGTCTTTTCGGGAGTATTTGGCAATTAAGACCGGACAGGAATTTGCTGTACATAGCTTGGAAGAAATAATTGCGAATCATGTTTCCATTTCAAGAGAGATCCTTCAAAAAGTAAAGCCTTTGGCGCATTTTGGTTCCTACCTGAACCATGGGTACTTCCCGTTCTTTCAGGAGGTACCGACGTTGTACCATCAGCGGCTGGAGGAAGTGGTGAATATGACCTTGGAGATAGAATTGCCGCTGCTCCGAAGTGTGGACATTTCATACGTACCCCGATTGAAGCATTTATTGCATATCATATCCGAGTCTGTACCCTTTATTCCCAATGTGACCAAGCTTGCCGAACGTATCGGTATCAACCGCAATACCTTGGTTAGCTACCTTTTTTTCCTACAGGAGGCCCATTTGACCAAAAACCTCTACAAGGATATCAAAGGCATCACGCAGATGCAGAAACCGGAAAAGATTTACCTGGAAAACACCAATTTCCAGTTTGCCTTTACCCCGAAAAATGCGGACTTGGGCAACTTAAGGGAGACATTTTTTATCAATCAACTCTCCAATTCCCATACGGTAGAGTATGTCAAGGACGGGGATTTTAGAATTGACGGAAAGTTTATCTTCGAGGTGGGGGGCAAAAACAAAACAACGGATCAAATAAAGGGAGTAAAAGGCAGCTTTATCGCAGCGGATGATATTGAATACGGAACTCTAAAACGAATCCCGCTATGGCTCTTTGGCTTTATGTATTAAAATTGAAGCAATTACGTAGTGGAACCACAGAAAAAGATACTACGTGTTTAAAAAAAGGGAACCACGAACACGGAGATTACACAGAAGACACTGAGGATTTTATAAAAAAACCGTTCTCTTTATACCTTCTTTGTGGTGTTTTTTTTTAACCACATAGTTCACAGTAGTGCACATAGAGAGTTTTGATATTCGTAGCGACTTCTGCGCATTCTTTGAGGTATCTGCCTTAAATTAAAGAACACGACCCCAGTCCATAGAGGAAGCGGAGAGGACGCCGAGAATTTCTAAAAAAAACTCTGTGCCTTTTTTGTGCCCTCCGTGGTCATTTTTTAACCACATAGTTCACAGTAGTTCACATAAAAAGTTTTGATGATGCTTATTGTAAAAAAAAGAATAAATTCATAGACTCAATTACAAAATTATTATTTTAGCAGCGTTAAAAAATATTTTATGGCTAGAACCGCATGCTTTTTAGGGATTTTTTTCTACTTGTGGACAACGAATGTCCAAGCACAGATTATTGATGAAATTAAGACTGCGGGGCAGATTTATGCCTTCGCTCAGATGCATGGTGACCAGGATATTTTACTTGATTTTACATATCCGGAACTTATCGATAAAGCAGGAGGGCCGGAGGCCATGAAGCGAATACTTGGCCAGATTCATCAGACCAGAATCAATGAGGGACAAACAGTAAAGGAGCTGGAAATAAAAGAACCAATTGTATATTCCCATGTATTGGACGAAATCCACGCATTGGTTCCAATTGTTACCACATTAAAAGTCCCCGGGGGTTTGATGATTACCCCTTCGACAATCATTGCGGTGGGTACCCGTCAAAGGGAGAACTGGTATTTCATAGAGACTACTTCCATTGATGAGCGCAACGTAAAGAAGGTACTTCCCAACTGGGACAACAGCCTGGCACTTCCTTTTAAATCCCCTTCTATATTCAAAGAAGACCCGGATGCAATCCAATAATTTTGCTTAATTGCTTATTTCTTCCCCCTACTTGCTTCCATTTGGTCCCAAAGGGGCTTTGGTACAGCGTCGAATCCGTTAAACTGTCCAGCACCTTTTAGCCACTCGCCTCCGTCTATGGTAATAATCTCGCCAGTCATGTAGGCTGAAAAGTCAGAAACCAGATAAGCCGCCAAATTTGCAAGTTCCTGGTGCTCCCCTACCCTTCCAAGCGGCACCTTATTAGCTGGATCAAACTTGGCGGCCAAATCTCCCGGCAGCAGACGGGTCCAGGCTCCTTCGGTCGGGAAAGGTCCCGGAGCGATGGCATTGGACCTGATTTTGTATTTGGCCCATTCTACTGCAAGAGACCTTGTCATGGCTAGCACGCCTGCCTTGGCTGCGGCACTGGGCACCACATACCCCGATCCTGTAAAGGCATAGGTAGTAACGATGTTTAGGAAAACGCCGGGCATTCCCCCATCAATCCAATATTTCCCCGCTGCGAGTGTCATATTCGCAGTTCCTTTCAGGACGATATCTAGAATGGTGTGAAATGCATTGGCAGAAAGACGTTCTGTGGGACTAATGAAATTTGCAGCCGCATTATTCACTACAATATCGACCCGGCCAAAATGACGAACGGCCTCTTCCAACATATTCTGGACTTGATCCATGTCCCTGATATCACAGGCCAAAGGTAGGACTTCACCCTTGGTCGCTTCGCTAAGTTCTTTTGCCGCTTCCTCCAACACGGCGTTTTTCCGGCTTGAGATGACTACTTTGGCACCCAAGCTCAGAAAATAAGCTGCCATGGATTTGCCTAGGCCGGTCCCTCCGCCAGTAACTAGTATCACCTTATCTTCCAGCGCTCCGTCGCGCAACATTCCATCTTTATAGGACATATGCATCTGATTTTTTTTGAGACAAAAATAGTCCCACTTGTCAAGCTCTTAGTACAGCTTTCTACGAATATACGTACTTTTGTTGAGCCGTCAACCGTTTGAAATTGGTATTCAATTTGAGTAGAGAAAATTATGATAAAAAAATTATGGCTGGGAGCTTTGTTTTTAGCAGTTATGGCAGGTTGTGTCGAAGATAGCATCCGCCGCCTGCAGACAGACCAATCTTTTGAGGGGGAAGAAGCTTACTTGATTTCCAAACTACTGGATGAACACCTTTTTCTACTTTGGCAACCAATGTCATTCTATAAAGATAGTACCAAACTTGCCGGTATTCCCGACTGTCCTTTGGTGACTTTGGATACCGCAACAAACCAAGTTACTTTAGACTACGAAGGCGTTACCTGTCCAGATATGAGTAGCGTCCGATCAGGTAAACTTTTACTTTCTTACACCCCTTTACCAATTTTTCAAGGATATAGTCTGACTGTGATTTATGACAAATATAGCTTTCAGGGAAATTCTTATTCAGGCTCAAGAATTTTGAAAATAACCGCCCAAAATAGGGATAAGCGGGTTTTTTCCGATAGCGCATCTAATGTGTTGATTACAGCTCAAAATCAGTCCAGCAGTAGGGTGAACATTAACATCGCTCACGAATTAATGATTTCTGGGGACTCAATTATCCAAGGGCACAGCACAGGGACAGGCAACGCAAGAAACTGGGTAGGAAGAGACGTAAACTGGGAGATAACCGAGCCAAAATTTATCCAGCTAGACTGCCTTGATCAACCCCTGGTGCGTCCCAGTTCGGGTCAAGAGACATGGACAGTCAGCCGTAGTAGCACCTCAAATGTAATTCACCGCCTTACATTCCACAGGGAACCTGACTGTACTACCCATACCATCATCCAACTTGACGAAGGTGTAGAAATGAAAAAAGCTCCGTAGATCTACGGAGCTTTTTCTACTAAATCACTCATCAACAATACTTAGTAGCGATAATATTCCGGTTTGTAAGGCCCTTCAGGTTTAACTCCAATATATTCCGCTTGTTCTTCTGATAACTCATCCAATTCCACACCCAGTTTCGCCAAGTGGAGCGCTGCAACTTTTTCGTCCAAGTGCTTGGGAAGTACATATACTCCCGGTTCATAAGCAGAGGTGTTTGTCCAAAGTTCCAATTGGGCCAGTGTTTGGTTGGTAAATGAGTTGGACATTACAAAGGATGGGTGTCCTGTCGCACATCCGAGATTCACCAATCTTCCTTCGGCTAGCACTAATATATCTTTACCGTCAATATTGTACAAATCCACCTGTGGTTTGATGACATCTTTGGTATTGCCATAGTTCTTATTTAGCCAAGCCATGTCTATTTCATTGTCAAAGTGGCCAATGTTACACAATATGGCTTTATCTTTCATAGATCTAAAATGAACCTCTCCGATAATATTTTTATTCCCGGTAGCAGTAACTATGATATCCGCTTCTTTTACGGCGCTAGTCATTTTTTTCACTGCAAAACCGTCCATAGCCGCCTGCAATGCACAAATCGGGTCTATTTCAGTTACAATCACACGTGCACCAGCTCCCCGCAGAGATGCCGCAGAGCCTTTCCCCACGTCACCGTATCCTGCCACGACAGCCACTTTGCCAGCCATCATGATGTCCGTAGCGCGGCGAATTGCATCAACTAGTGATTCCTTACACCCATATTTGTTGTCAAATTTTGACTTGGTCACGGAATCGTTAACGTTGATGGCAGGCATTGGGAGGGTGCCATTTTTCATGCGTTCATAAAGTCGGTGCACTCCGGTAGTTGTTTCTTCAGAAAGCCCCTTGATCTCCTTTACCAGTTCAGGATATAGATCCAAGACCATATTGGTAAGGTCCCCGCCATCATCAAGAATCATATTTAAAGGCTTACGGTCTTCTCCAAAGAAAAGCGTTTGTTCAATACACCAATCAAATTCCTCAGCAGTTAAGCCTTTCCATGCATAAACGCTGATGCCAGCAGCGGCGATTGCGGCTGCCGCATGATCCTGCGTAGAAAAAATATTGCAAGATGACCAAGTTACCTCAGCACCCAACGCAACAAGCGTCTCAATCAAAACAGCCGTCTGAATAGTCATGTGCAGGCAACCTGCAATTCTAGCTCCCTTTAGTGGTTGTGTAGGGCCAAACTCCTCTCGCAGTGCCATTAATCCAGGCATTTCACTTTCTGCCAAGCGGATTTCTTTCCTGCCATATTCAGCCAAGGATATATCTTTGACCTTAAATTGGGTATATTTTTTTGATTTGATATCTGACATACAAATTGAAATAAATTTTTTAGCTTATTTTTAAAGTTCAAAAATAAACATTTATAAAGACAAAAGGAAATTTGGATTATAGGAACGTAACCTCTTTAAAAGAAAAACCCACCGTTTCGGCATTTTGTTTTTTTATTAAAAGTTTCCCTGATGGACTCACACCAATTATTTTGCCAGTAAAAGGATCTTTGTCGGCATAGGAAGCCCATTGCCCCAGCCGGTATAAGTGACGGAGATAAGCCTCCCGAATCTGTTGCCTTTTTCCTTGCTTTAGAAGCAAATAATATTTTTCTAGAGAAGCTATCAGCACTCTAAAAAACTCTTCTAAATAAATGGCGGATCCTCCTATTTTAGCCAATGATGTGGCAGTAGGGAAAGGAAATTCCACTTGGTTAATATTCAACCCCAAGCCTACCACTGACATTTCTATTCCGTTTCCGCTTACAGAATTCTCAATTAACATGCCGCCCAATTTGCCCTGCGAAATGTGAACAAAATCGTTGGGCCACTTGATTAGGGTACCAGCCACATAGGCGGCTAAGACTTCTTGAACCCCAACGGAAATCGCCATATTAAGGTAAAATTGCTCTGTGGCATCCAAAAATAAAGGTGTCAAAACCAGTGAAAAGGTCAAATTTTTCCCGGGCTCACTATACCAACGGTTACCACGTTGTCCTTTACCTTTTGTCTGTTTTTCCGTATAAACAATGCTTCCCTCAATGACTTGGCCCAATTTGAAGAGCCGTATTGCCTCATCATTGGTAGAGTGACACTCTGTCAGGTAAATAATATCTTTACCCAAAAAGAGCGTATTGGCAAGGATTTTATGCATGTATTATTAGTATTTTAAGACCAGAATAGAGATATTTAAGTTTATAATAAATACTGGTTGGCAATCGACAATTCAAAAATACAAATTATCTATGACAGCAGAAGAGCTGAGTAAAGTAATTATCAAAGGAATGGAAGAAAAAAAAGCTTCTGACATTGTCCTGATGGATCTACGGGATATAAATCAAACAATGACGGACTTTTTTGTCATTTGTTCAGGTTCTTCTGATACACAACTGGAAGCCATATCACAATCCATTGAAGACGAGGTAATTAAATCAAACAAGGAAAGACCTTGGCGAAGTGAAGGCAAAAATAACAGGCAATGGATATTGATGGACTATGTCAATGTGGTAGTCCACATATTTCTAAAGGAAAAAAGAACATTCTACCGGTTGGAGGAACTTTGGGGTGACGCAAAAGTTACACCAATAAACTAAAAGGATTTGAACTTTCATTTTTTAATTTCGTTCTACAAAAAGTTTATAGCAATAACAAAAGCAAGATGAGTGATAAAAATAAAGCAAAAAAGTTTATCCCGAAACCCCCTCAAAAACCTAATTTCCAGCTCTGGCTTATCGTCACTGCGGTAATTGTTCTGATTGGTGTTACGTGGTTTAACCAGAACACCGCGGTGGTGGACATCAACATGAAGCGGTTTGAGGACATGGTTCTCGGGAATGATGTAAAAAAAGTTGTTGTCGTCTATAACCAAAATTATGTAGAGGTAACTTTAAACGAAGAAGCGCTGAATAACCAGCGTTATAAGGATGAATTGGAATCACAACAACGTTTTTACAACGCCCAAGGTCCTCATTACAAGATCAACGTAGCTGATGTAGCCAATTTTCTAGATTTCTATAACGAACTGGAAAGTAAATTACCGGAAGATCAACGCATTGGGTACTCCGCTAAAAAGGAAGAAAGCTGGGGTAATTGGATTTCCTCTTTCGGATTTCTGATTCTGATTTTTTTCCTTTTCTGGATGATGATGAGACGGATGTCTGGTCCGAGCGGACCGGGAGGTCAGATATTTAATGTTGGAAAATCCAAAGCACAGTTGTTCGACGCAGAAAATAAGGTGAAAATTACCTTTGACAATGTGGCAGGCCTTGATGAAGCCAAAGAGGAAGTCGAAGAAATCGTGGAGTTTCTTAAAACTCCATCCAAATTCACCAAACTTGGCGGGAAAATACCAAAGGGAGCCTTGTTAATTGGCCCTCCCGGTACCGGGAAGACCTTATTGGCCAAGGCTGTCGCTGGAGAAGCAGGTGTACCGTTCTTTACACTCTCAGGGTCTGACTTTGTGGAAATGTTTGTTGGCGTTGGAGCTGCCCGGGTAAGGGATTTGTTTAAGCAGGCAAAAGAAAAGGCACCCTGTATCATCTTCATTGATGAAATAGACGCCATTGGTAGATCTAGGGGAAAAGGCCAGATGCCTGGCTCAAACGATGAACGTGAAAATACACTTAATTCACTCTTAGTAGAAATGGATGGGTTTGGGACGGATTCAGGTGTCATCGTACTTGCCGCTACCAACCGACCTGATGTATTGGACAGTGCACTTCTTAGAGCAGGCAGATTTGACAGGCAGATTAGTATAGACAAACCAGACATTGTGGGCAGAGAGGCTATTTTCAGAGTCCATCTGGGGCCGATCAAATCATCAGAGGATGTGGAACCAAAAAAACTAGCTGCCCAAACACCTGGATTTGCGGGTGCTGAAATTGCTAATGTTTGTAACGAAGCAGCCCTTATCGCTGCCCGAAGAAACAAAACGTCGGTGGATATGCAAGACTTCCAAGATGCCATTGACAGGGTAATTGGTGGCCTTGAAAAGAAAAACAAAATTATTTCTCCCGAAGAAAAACAAATTGTCGCGTATCACGAGGCTGGACATGCGGTCGCCGGATGGTTTCTGGAGCATGCAGATCCCTTGGTTAAGGTAAGTATAGTTCCTCGGGGGATAGCAGCTCTTGGGTACGCCCAATATCTTCCAAAAGAACAGTTTTTGTACCAAACAGAACAACTGATCGATGAGATGTGTATGGCACTTGGTGGTCGGGCATCGGAAGAGATCATATTTAAGAAGATCTCAACAGGTGCTTTGAGCGACTTAGAGCGAATCACAAAAATGGCATACTCCATCGTATCAGTATATGGTATGAATGACAAAATTGGCAACGTATCCTTTTATGACAGTAAAGGTGGGGAATATAAATTTGACAAACCCTATTCAGAAGCTACTGCTCAGACCATCGATGAGGAAGTCCGGAAACTGATTGCCTTTGCCTATGACAGAACAAAGGAATTGCTGAGCAAACATAAAGTCGAACTGGAAAAAATCGCAAAGGCACTTCTGGAAAAAGAAATCCTTTTCCAATCAGATTTGGAATCAATTATAGGAAAGAGACCTTTTGAAAGGGAAACCACCTATGAGAAATTTACCAGAACGGTAGACGATAAGGAAAAATTGGAAAAAGACAAAGCGTTGGCCGAGAAGCTTGCCATGAACAGTGGAGATGATGAAAGTTCATCCGATTCAGTAAAGGAAGATATAGTGGAAAACAAAGGATCTTAAAGAGAACCTGTTAGTCAAAAACAAATTGTAAGAGGAAGGTGAAATCACTTTCCTCTTTTTTTTATTCCGCGTACTATAGCACTCATTCCTTATGGAAGTTTAAAAAGATTACTAAATTTGGAAATACGTTGCCCCTATCGCATGAACATCACGCTCAAACCTCACCAAAAAATATTTTTCGCATCTGATTTCCACCTTGGTACACCGGATGCCCAATCCAGCAGGAAACGGGAGCAAAAAATAGTTCGTTGGTTACACAGCGTGTCGGACACAGCGGCAGCAATATTTTTGGTTGGGGACATTTTTGATTTTTGGTTTGAGTACGATAAAGTAATACCGAAAGGATTTTTGAGGTTTACGGCAAAAATAACCTCCCTGCGAGAACAGGGAATTCCCATTTTCTTTTTTACAGGCAACCACGATCTATGGATGCGAGACTACTTCACAGAGGAACTCGGCATACCTGTTTTCCATAACCCCATTGATATGGAGATCAATCACAAAAAGTTTCTCATCGGCCACGGAGATGGCCTAGGCCCCGGGGATCGAAAGTACAAAGTTTTGAAAAAAATATTCACCAACCCTGCCTGCCAATGGCTATTTAAATGGGTGCATCCAGACATTGGAATAAAACTAGCCCAAATGTGGTCCAGAAACAGCCGACTGACCAACTTGGCTAAGATGGAACATGAGTTCAAGGGCAAAGAAAATGAATGGTTATATCTTTATTGCCAAGAGGTGGAAAATAAGATGCATTTTGATTATTATGTATTTGGCCACCGGCACCTCCCACTTACCCTTGAAATAAGCAAAAATTCGACATACTTTAATTTGGGCGAATGGGTTACCCAAAACCAATATGGCGAGTTTGACGGCGAAGCCTTCTACCTGAAAACTTTTCAGGGATGATAAAACAGGTATTAAAGCTATCTCTCCTTTTTTCCCTCTATGCCCATATAGCTATCTGCCAAGAAGCGCATTGGCAAAAAATCAGCCATATACCTGCCCGAGGACTTGATCTTCTTTCCGTTGATGGCCGCAGCCAAGTGTTTACCGCCGATCAACAAGGCAATATCCGCCAATATACAACACAAGGGGATTCTTCGAATATTTACTCCCCGGTGTTCCGTGCACGACTCGATAAACTAGAGGCTTTCTGGACCACTACTATATTTTTGTTTTCCGCTGATTTGCAGCAATACGAGCTATTGGATCGCTTCCTTAATCCAATAGCCAGTTACCTGTTTAGAGATAGTGATGTAGGAGTGGTGCGCTATGCCACCTTAGGTAACGGCAATGTCATTTGGATGCTCAATGAAACACGTCTTTCTTTGGTGAAATGGGATTTCAGACGAAACCAGGTGCTACAGGAACAACCCCTGTCGCTTGTTTTACCTAATCGTGACCTGAAGGTTATCAACTTGACAGAGAGAAAAAACCTCTTATTCCTTCAACTTGAAAAAGCTGGGGTTTACATTTTTGACAACCAAGCAAATTTCATCCAGCAATTGGCTTCAATCCCGGATGTTCCCGTTTTTATTTATGAAGATCATTTCTATTATATTTCGGAAAATCGATTAAAAAAAACAAATTATTCCTCTGAAAAAACAACATCGTATCCCTTACACGATACCATTTATCAAAAAGTTGCCATTACTAAACAGCACCTTCTTTTATATGCTGATACGGGCATAGATATATTTGTTAGGCCGGCTGAGTTATAGAAATATCTGAAAATGAGAATTTTTACTTTGAAAATATCTTTGATAGTATTTTCAAGTTTTGATCTCATTGATCTTTTTTTTAACAGCGTTGGTTAAAAAATGTTATTTTATAATTAATTATTTATAAAAACAACGGAATTTTTGCAATTTGCGCGGCGATGGGAAAACCTTTACCAAAACAGATAGTAACTTTTATTTTTATTGTGCTTGGCTTCATCCAGATCCTGGGTTTTAGCAGTGAATTGCATGCCCAAAATATCCCGCGAAGGATAGAAACTGAAATTTCTTTCCCTATAGATCTTCATGCTCCGGAAGTAAAGTTCAACCTGAGGTCTACTGGTACTAAGAAATTTATATTAATCCTAGATGAAAAATCCATTCAAATGACAAATGTCAAAATATTTGACATTTTGGGAAACCTGATCTTGGAGGATAAAATCAGTCCTGAGGATGGCACGCATAAGAGTTATGATTTTTCCTCCATCAATAGTCAGCTCTTTGTGGTGGAAGTAGGTAACGCCAAATACAACAAGACTAAAAGTGTTTATGCCAATCCGCAAGGGCAACCAACAAGCAATAACTAAATAAAAGAATGTATATGCGTTGGGAGGCAAAAAAAAAGTCGGTAAACCGACTTTTTAAATAATTATAAATATTCACAATGGCTTACACCAACTCCACAAGCTTGATGTTAAAAATGAGATCCTGACCGGCCAAAGGATGATTTGCATCTAACGTGATTTTCTTATCGTCTACATGCACTACTTTCACGGGGGTAGGTTGACCCATTTGATTCTGTATAGAGAGGTCCATGCCTACTTCAGGTTTTATCTCCGCCGGGACTTGTTCTAACGGTACATCGAGCATCATGTCTTCCCGCTTTTCGCCGTAGGCTTCGACAGAGGGTATGGTGACCACCTTGTCATCGCCTACTGACATACCGTCAACAGCCAAATCAAATCCTTTGATCATGTTGCCGTCTCCTAGAGTAAACTGTAGAGGCTCCCTGTCAGCTGAAGAATCAAAGACAGTTCCGTCCTTCAATTTTCCTGTATAGTGTACTTTTACTGTTTTTCCTTTACTTGCAATTGACATAATTGAATTATTTGATTAAACCACTAAGTTAAGTCTTTTTTGTAGGTATAAAAAATAGGGAGAAAGAGAAGCAGACTGCGTTCAGATACGAACGATTTTCGTTCAAAAACGTACAACATCTATTTGATGACTACTCAAAATTTGATAAATTGCGGTGTTACTGGTGTATGGCACTATTTAAGCATTAGATAAGTAAAAGAAACAAAATGGAAGAGAATAAACTGGGCAGTATTCTGATAGTGGATGACAATGAGGATTTATTGTTTGCGGCAAAGATGTTACTTAAAAAACACGCTAAGGAAGTAACTATAGAAAAGGATCCGCGAAAAATTCCATTTTTGATTAATAATTACAGCTATGATGTCATTCTGCTTGACATGAACTTTACCGAAGATACCACTTCAGGAAAGGAAGGGTTTCATTGGTTAAAGCAAATTAAAGAAATCGAGCCCAAGGCAGTAGTGATTTTGATTACTGCTTTTGGAGATGTAGAAATGGCCGTACAAGCTTTGAAGGAAGGGGCGACAGATTTCATATTGAAGCCTTGGCAAAATGAAAAATTGTTAGCCACCTTGTCTGCTGCCGTAAAACTCAAAGAAAGTTATAACGAAGTAGAAAAGCTTTCTAAAAAGCAAAAACAGTTGCAATCAGAACTGAAAAAACCTTTCAACGATATCATTGGCAACAGTGCTTCCATGAAAAACGTCTTTTCAATCATCGATAAGGTGGCGAAGACCGATGCGAATGTGTTAATCTTGGGGGAAAATGGAACTGGGAAAGAACTCATCGCGCGCGCAATCCATGACCGTTCACATCGTAATGATGAAATTTTCGTAACCGTGGATATGGGTGCGATTACGGAAAGCCTGTTTGAGAGCGAACTCTTTGGGCACAAAAAAGGATCCTTTACCGATGCCAAAGAAGATCGGGCAGGCCGCTTTGAAGTGGCAGACAACGGAACACTCTTTTTGGATGAGATTGGCAACCTCAATATGCCCTTACAATCCAAACTGCTTACTGTTCTGCAACGTCGGGAGGTAACCCGCATAGGAACCAACAAGTCCATTCCTGTAGACATACGGTTGATATGTGCTACCAACATGCCGCTTCACGAAATGATCATGGAGAATGGCTTTCGACAGGATTTGCTTTACCGAATCAACACAGTAGAAATATTTCTACCACCGCTAAGGGAACGGTTGGATGATATACCGCTTTTAGCCAATCATTTTCTAAAGTCATACGCCAACAAATACAGAAAAAACTTTAACGGATTTAAATCCAGCGCCATGCAGCTCCTGCAGCATTATTTTTGGCCGGGAAATATCCGTGAACTTCAACATGCAATAGAACGGGCAATCATCATGTCCGAGGGGGATGAATTGGACAGCAGGGATTTTTTCTTTCTTTCTGCCAAACCCTCCCACGAGAAAATCGCAGCCTCCCACACCTATAACCTGGATGAGGTAGAAAAGAATATGGTTCAAAAAGCGATTGATAAAAATGGAGGCAATATATCCAAAGCGGCAAAGGACTTGGGCTTGACCCGTGCCTCTCTGTACAGGAGATTGGAGAAGTATGGACTATAAAATTGGACTACTTGGGAGGATTTTAGTCTTTGCAGCTACCATCTTCATATTGGCTTACAGTATCGTGAATGAGTCGGGGGTTTTTGTCATCTCACTCCTAATCATTCTCGTAGTTGCCCAGATAGTATTCCTACTCCGATATGCGGAAAGCTCGTTCAAGAAAGTACGTCAGTTTTTAAACAACATTAAACTAAGCAATTACTCAACAGTGTATCCGGTGAAGTTTGACGGCACCGAGATCGATGACCTGCACATTGAGTTCAACGCTATCTTGGCAAAACTCCGTGAGGACCAATTGGAAAAGGAAGCCAACTACCACTATTTCCGGACCGTCTTCCAGCACCTGAGTATAGGGCTGATTACTTTTGAGGAGGACGGCAGCATACAGATTCTTAATACAGCTGCCAAACGCATGCTGAATATTCAGCAGCTGAACCACATAGAGGAAATTTCCAAGGTTAACAAGGAGCTCCACTATGCCATTCATCATCTCCGTACCGGAGGCAGTGAATTGATCAAGATTGTCCATCCAGATGGCATCATGCAGCTTTCCGTTTATGTAATCGAGCTGGTCTTGCGGGATGTCAAATTCAAGCTTGTTTCTCTTCAAAATATACAGAGTGAACTGGAGGAAAAGGAAATGGAGGCTTGGCAAAACTTGGTAAGGGTATTGACACATGAAATCATGAATTCAATTGCTCCCATATCTTCCCTGGCTGCTACCATTCGAGAAGACATTGCCTCCAAACATATGGGCGATGAACCCGTCCTAAGGGAAGACTTGGATGATTACCTAATGGGTATCAGTACCATCGAGAAACGAAGCGAGGGACTAATCAACTTTGTCAGTGATTTCAGAAGTTTGGCCCATATTCCGACTCCGAAATTCACCGCTATACAAATTGCGGATCTCTTTGAACGGGTGGAACTTTTATTGAAAACCCAATTGGAAAGTCAAAACATTAAAATGCTCTGTAGCATCGCTCCGGCAGATTTACTGTTGTTCGCTGACTGCGCACTGATTGAGCAGGTTATGATCAATCTAACCCAAAATGCCATCCATGCGGTAGAAGACAGTGAAGTTAAAAAAATCCTATTGAAAGCTTACATAGATGAAAACGGAAAAATTATAATCGAGGTCACTGATTCGGGAAAGGGAATAGAGGAAGAGGCCCTAAGCAAAATATTTATTCCATTTTTTACAACCAAAAAGAAAGGGTCCGGGATCGGGCTAAGCCTTTCCAAACAAATACTCAGAAGACATAAAGGAAACATTCAAGTGAAGTCAAAAATTGAAGAAGGCACAACATTTAAACTCATTTTCAATGCTTGATACGGATTTGTAACCATGGCATAACATTATCTTCATTTTAGCAGATATTCAGAAATCAATGGTTTCTTTTCAATAACAATCCGTTCATTATCAGTTTATAGTGGCGTTATAAATTGCAACCAAAACAATTCTGCTTTGGAAACACATTATAAAACCATAGTCATCTCTGACGTCCACTTGGGAAGTAAAGGATCCAAGTCCAAGGAAGTAGTCCGGTTTCTAAAGCAGTACAGCTGCGATAACCTCATTCTAAATGGGGACATTATCGATGGTTGGCAGCTAAAAAAATCAGGGTCGTGGAAAAGGAAGCATACGCGTGTATTCAACCGTATGCTTAAGATGATGGATGGGGACCGTACCAAGATTTTTTACCTACGGGGCAACCATGATGATTTTTTGGATCAAATCCTGCCCTTGGAAATCGGCAACCTTTCTATTCAGAAGGATATGGTATATGAAAGTATGGGAAAAAAGTATTTCATTGCGCATGGGGATGTTTTTGATAGCATAACCACCAATCTCCGATGGATAGCCTATTTGGGTGATATTGGATATACTTTTCTATTGTGGCTAAACAGTCAGGTCAACTTCTATCGCCGCAAGCGGGGCCTCCCTTATTACTCCCTTTCCCAATACCTGAAGTCAAAAGTAAAATCCGCAGTCGCCTATGTGGATGAATATGAAAAAGAACTATCCAGAATGGCAAAAGCCAAAGGCTGTGATGGTATCATCTGCGGACATATCCACAAGGCAGAAATCAAAACGATAGACGGAATTGCCTATTACAATTCTGGAGATTGGGTAGAAACACTCAGTGCACTGGCTGAAGATCACGCTGGTAACTGGCAGTTGATCTATTACAACGAAATCAACGCTGCCAAAAAAGATTTTTCATTAGTTCACCTTGCACCAAAGCACACCGAACAGTCATATAAATCATTTTAGCCTCTTAAATTTACGCCTATGCGCTTTCTATTCGTTATTCAGGGCGAAGGCCGTGGACATATGACACAGGCCATGGCCATGTACCAGTTGCTAATTGTCCGGGGCCATGACGTCTGTGACGTAGTAATTGGAACGAGTAATCGCCGAGAAATCCCCGGGTTTATTCACCAGCAGATTCACTGCCCTATACATCGTATACACAGTCCCAATTTTGTGACTGACAGCAAGCAAAAGTCTATTAAACTTTGGGCCACTTTCAGTCAAAATCTTCAACAAACTTCCACTTTTTATAACAGTTTATTTAAGCTTAAAGCACTTGTAGACGAACGCCAACCCGATGTAATTGTCAATTTTTATGATCTTCTAGCGGGGCTATATAACGGTCTCTTTCGTCCAGAAGCTCATTTCATGACCATCGGCCACCAATACCTGATAGCCCATCCCGATTTTCCTTTTGCAACAGGCGCACCCCTTTCAAAGCTGCTATTCAAACTTGCAACCAAATTAACTGCATGGGGTGCAAAGGATCAAATTGCTCTTTCCTTCAGGCCATATGCGGAGGACAAGACCCAAGCTTCGTTTCGGATTTGGCCTCCTTTACTCCGCACAAAAATAAAAAGCATGCTTCCAACAAACGGGGATTTTTTTCTTACCTACCTAGTAAATCCCGGGTATGCGGATGATGTGAAAGCATGGGCTAAATCCAATCCTGAAACAAAAATTGAAGCGTTTTGGGATCAGAAAGGCCAAACAGAACCCTACCGTCCTTTGCCAAATTTATGCTTTTACCCGCTAAACGAATCGTTATTTCTGGAAAAAATGGCAGCATGCAAAGCGTTAGCGTGTACTGCCGGATTTGAATCCGTATGCGAAGCAATGTACTTTGGCAAACCTGTCATGTTGGTCCCCGTGGCTGGGCAGTACGAACAAGCATGCAATGCGGTGGATGCGGTAATTTCCGGCGCAGGAATGGCATCGGACTTCTTCGATTTTACTGAATTCAAAACATTTTTGATAGAGAACCATAAAAAATCGGCTTTTGAATCTACTTTTCACGACTGGATGCAAAAGCAGGAAACGCTTTTTGATTCCTGGTTGGATTCATTGGAAAATCAAATTGATAAAGAAAATCAAAGTCAATTAACTGCGCTTTCGATCACCCCCATTACTTCAACATGTCATTGAGTTTAAGTGTCTCTGATCCAAAAATTTGCTGTTTATACACAATTACAGTTATTTAATTAAGCACAATAACATTCTTTCCCCACATTATTTCTGAAAGTTGGCGTGTTAAGTATCGGAGTCTTCGATAAAACCCGTAAATTCGGTGTTTATTACAGACGGAAATCACGCTAATGACCATAGAAAATATAAGGCTTAAGGAAGATAGAGAAAGGGTACGCCATTGGAAAAAATGGGGACCTTATCTTGGAGACAGGCAATGGGGAACGGTCAGAGAAGATTATAGTCCAGACGGCGCAGCATGGGAAAATGTGACGCACGAAGATGCGCGAAGCAAGGCCTACCGATGGGGAGAGGAAGGAATAGGTGGTATTTCAGACCACAAGCAGAAACTGTGTATTGCTTGGGCCTTTTGGAATGGAAAAGATCCCCTGATTAAAGAAAGGTACTTCGGTATGACAGGAAATCAGGGCAACCATGGGGAAGATGTAAAGGAACTGTACTATTACTTGGATTCTTCGCCTACCCACAGCTATATGAAAATGCTGTACAAGTATCCCCAGAATGAGTTTCCCTACCAAAATCTATACGATGAAAATCTTGTCCGGGGAAAGAAGGACCGGGAATATGAACTCATCGACACCGGGGTTTTCGATGAGGATGCCTACTTCGATATTTTCATTGAATATGCCAAAGAGAATGATGAGGACATTGTTGGTAAGGCAACTATTCACAATCGGGGTCACGAAGATGCCGAACTGTGTGTGATGCCTACAATTTGGTTTAGAAAAACTTGGTTCACCGGAGATGAGCCATTTATGCCTAACCTTTCCATGATTAGCGATAACCGGCTAAAAGCTTATTCTCCCAAATCTGGAAACTATATTTTTTCGTTTAACGAGCAACCAAAAATCGTTTTCTGTGACAATGAAACCAACCGTGAACGTCTTTACCATATAGGAAATCAAAAGAAATACCTAAAAGATGCCATTAACGATTATGTGGTTCATGGAGATGAAAAACACCTAAATCCCAACCTAACTGGTACCAAAGCCGCCGCAGTCTATAAACTTCAAGTTCCTGCCGGAGGCAGCGTGGAAGTCGTGTTTCGCATGCAGCATTTTGAAACAGAAAACCCACTTGCAGGAGCAGAAGAAATCCTCAACAACCGAAAACACGATACGGATGAGTTTTATGCTGAAATACAGAGCGGTGTCAAAAATGAGGAACTGAAATTGATCCAACGTCAGGCATATGCCGGGATGATGTGGACCAAGCAGTTTTATTATTATAACGTGGAGCGCTGGCTGGAAGGGGATCCAGGAAGGTATCAACCACCTCAAGAGAGAAAAAGTGGCAGGAACAGTAATTGGCGGCACCTACAAAATTACGACATCATATCCATGCCTGATAAATGGGAGTATCCTTGGTATGCTGCATGGGACTTGGCATTTCACTGCATCCCTCTTGCACGATTGGATTCCGGATTTGCGAAAGATCAACTCCTGCTCTTGCTGAATGACTGGTACATGCATCCTAATGGACAAATACCGGCTTATGAGTGGAACTTCAATGACGTAAACCCACCCGTACATGCTTATGCGGTTCAGCGGGTATATCAAATTGACAAAAAACGTCACGGCGGACAGGGTGACCAAGAATATCTTGAAAGGGCTTTTCACAAACTTATACTTAATTTTACCTGGTGGGTAAACCAAAAAGACGACGAGGGGAAAAATATCTTCGAAGGAGGGTTTTTGGGTCTTGACAACATCAGCGTATTCGACAGGAGCCATGCAGATAAGCTATTCGGTAAGCTTGAGCAGGCCGATGCCACCTCCTGGATGGCCATGTTTTGCCTAAACATGCTACGAATATCTCTCGACCTGTGTGAATTTAACAAAGTCTATCAATATACGGCAACCAAATTTATGGAGCACTTTCTCTATATTGCTGGAGCCATGAACAATATTTCGGGGGGAAATATTAGTCTTTGGAATGAAGAGGACCAGTTTTTCTATGATGTCCTTCACCTCTCCGGAAAAAATCCCAAGGTTATGAAAGTTAAATCCATCGTGGGAATTATTCCGTTATTTGCGGTAGAACCCATCCGGGAAGAACTGTTCGAAAACCTACCGGAGTTCAAGAAAAGGCTGGAGTTTTTCTTCAAAGAGAAACCAAAATTAGCTGCCTTGGTGTCTAATTGGATACATCCTGGCTATGATAAAAGACGCTTGTTTTCCCTTCTCCGCGGACACCGAATGAAAAGTGTGCTTAAAATAATGCTGGATGAATCGGAATTTTTATCCCCTTACGGCATACGGTCCATGTCAAAAGACCACGAAAACAATCCCTATTCAATCAAATTAAATGGGAACGTATTTTCTGTAAAATATGCTCCGGGAGAATCTGAAACCACCATGTTTGGAGGAAATTCCAACTGGAGAGGTCCCATATGGTTTCCGATTAACTATCTGATTATAGAATCGCTTAAAAAATTCGACTTCTATTATGGGGGCAATTTCTCTATCGAATACCCGACAGGATCCGGTAATTTTCTAACTTTGGACCTAATCGCCAAGGAGCTGTCACTCCGCTGTATCCGGCTGTTTTTGAAAGATAAATCTGGGAAACGGCCCATTTACGAAAACTGCGATAAATTGCAACATGATCCGCATTTTCAGGATCTAATTCTATTTTACGAATATTTTCACGGAGATAATGGACGTGGGTTGGGAGCTTCACACCAAACCGGTTGGACAGGATTGGTGGCCGAAATGATCCATAAAGTCTCCAAAGAAACAACCCATGCCTCCAATGTTAATACCTTATTTAGAAGCTGACAGGATAGAAGCAGGATGTGATGAAGTAGGAAGGGGATGCCTGTGCGGACCGGTTGTAGCTGCGGCGGTTATTTTACCTCCTTCCTATGCCAACGAATGGATTAATGATTCGAAGAAAGTAACTAAAATAACGAGACAAAATCTAGTTAAAGAAATCAAAGACGCTTCGGTGAGTTGGGCAATAGGAGAAGCAAGCGTAGCTGAAATTGACCGCATAAACATCCTGAACGCATCCTTTCTCGCAATGAATCGGGCTATCTCATCCCTCCGGGTACCCCCTGAGCACCTGCTGGTAGATGGAAACCGTTTTAAAACTAACCTAAATACACCATTTACCTGCGTCGTCAAAGGGGACGCAAAAATTGCCAGCATAGCCGCGGCCTCGATTCTAGCCAAAGTCTACCGCGATGAACTTATGGTTAAATTAGCGCAAACTTACCCCGGCTATGGGTGGGAAAGAAATGTAGGGTATCCGACCCGACTCCACCGTGAAGGCATTCGAAGACTTGGCCCCACTCCCATCCATCGGAAAGGATTCAAGCTGCTTCCCGATCAACTGGAAATCGATTTTGCTGAGCCTACAGAAAAAAAATAGGAGGCGATACTTTATTTTCTTCAAATACCTATAAAAAAGAAAAGTAAAATGATTCTGTATTGGTATTAGTCTATCAGAAATAGGATAAGATCCATCAATAACCTACCGGAATAAATGAAGATTCGGTACAACAGGTACTTACTGCCTACTGATGAATCAATTCAATTTGATATCGGGGAAAAAATTGTAGCTTGACTCAAACCCTTATTTAAAAATTTTAGTTGTTAACTTATGAAAAAGGTTCTATTCATTTCTATTGCATTTCTATTCCAAAGTTCCTTGTCAAATGCCCAAGAGGAAATCCGCCAAGCACAACCCATAGTCGGCGAAGTTCCTCAAAAGGTGGCCGAGGAATATTTACCTGTGGTGGAAGGGGTTACCGTAGAAGTATGGGTGGACAGTCTGACCATTCCATGGAGTTTACGCTTTCTGCCAAACGGAGACGCCTTGGTCGCCCAACGAACCGGAACTATTGTCCGCATCCCCAACGACACCAAAAATCAGGTCCCCTACTTTGAAGTACCGGATGCGGTACATGAGGTAGATGCCGGCTTAATGGGAATGGATTTACATCCGGATTTCGAATCAAACCAATTGATCTATATCATGCATGCGTATAGAAACCAAGATAATGAACTACTAAGCAGAGTGTTGCGCCTCAAACATAAAGGACAGACAGCAGAAATAGATCGTGTAATTCTGGACAATATCCCCGCCTATGCCATCCATCTGGGTGGAAGAATTGCCTTTGGTCCGGACAAGATGCTTTATATAGGTACAGGAGACATGTCCCAGCCGTATATCGCCCAGGACCTAAACTCCATGGCATCTAAGATCCTTCGGATTACTCCCGAAGGAGATATTCCCTCCGACAATCCTTTTCCAAATTCCCCCGTTTATTCCTATGGGCATAGAGTGGTTCAGGGTTTTGCTTGGGATCCTGAGACCGGTGCCCTTTTCAATTCCGAACATGGCCCTTCCGGCGCAGCAGTGGAAGGTAATGTACGCTACCGGGATGAAGTAAATCTAGTCAAAAAGGGAGGAAACCATGGTTGGCCCATCGTAGTCGGAGCCCCACAAATCGCCGATTATCAGGACCCTTTGGTAAGTTGGAATCTAGCCGCTGTCCCTCCTGCTGGGATGACGTTTTATAAGGGTGACCTATACGTAGCCTCTCTGGGTGGCCAGGCTTTAATCCGGTTGGTATTGGACCGGGAAAAGGACTATGAAGTCAAAAAGGTACAACGCTGGTTTTCTTATGCCCCTTCCCGTGGCATTTACGGACGGATGCGCGATGTAACGATCGGTCCAGATGGCCACCTTTATGTCACCACTAGTAATACCGACGGCAGAGCCGAACTTCGAATTCATGACGACAAAATCCTTAAGATAAAAGTGGATTGGTAAGAATCGGATTGTTAGTTGATGGGTAGTTTGGTTATTGAGTTAATAGTTATTAGGTTATTGAGATATTGGTTGATAGGTTGATGAGTTGGTGGCCTTATAGGTTTGACCTTTTGGGGTTTTCTTCGTCTCTAAGTCCCTAAGGCTCCCCCTCTCTTCGTCTCCAAATCTTCCGCCTCCCGTCTCTGAGTTATTGGTTGTTTATATTGGTTTCGTAATTTTTAATTCGTAATTCGTAATTACTAACCTAGGTTGACTTGCCCCTACCCTCCACAATGCGGAAAAAAAGAATATGTGCCATATTGCGGGCGTGTTCTTTAGCGTAATCTGCATTTTCTCCCTCAAAAAGTTCATCGATAGTGCTGAACCAAAGCTCCAGCCAATTTCCAAAATGGCGCTGTTCAATACTTTCGTTGACCTGTTTGTCAACAGCCTTATGCACGGGTACGGGACTGAACTTTCCCGCACCAGGACCTGAATTCAGAAGGACCATTTCCCAAAAATCGGTCAACCGCTCCAAGTGAACCTCCCAGTCTGTGATGATTCCGTTGAAGATCGGCCCCAAGTCAGCATGTACCCTCACTTTGGAATAAAAGGTTCTCACCAGTATAGAAACCTCCAACCTGGTGGCTATTTTTTTTCTTAAAAGTTCGTTATTGGTATTATGCATCTCCTATCTTCTTTTTACCGGGCTATTTAGTTGGTCAACAGGATTCATGAGCAGCTTGGTTCAATAACTACAGGAATTCTATCAACCTAGTAGATCATAATCTCGTAGCTCACTGCATAACTTTCTCCTGCTTCCAGTAAATTAATACCCCACTTTGTCACCAACTGCTGATCATGGTCGACGGTATCAGCTATTCCGTTCCAGGGTTCTATACAAATAAATCCCGCTCCCACTGCCTTCGTCCAAATGCCAAGCCACCTAAAATCCGAATAGCTCATAGCTACTCCTTTGCCTGATTTTTTGCTGCGGATACTGACTTTGGCTGGAGTATCGACATCCATAATAAGGGCATCATTGTCAAATAACTCCCCCCTAAGACCCAGTTTTCCGTTGCTGATAGGAAGAGATTGTTTTTCCTTACTCACGTATCCCTCCATCAAGGGATATAAATCAATGGATTGAAGCGCTGCATCATAAAAATCAATCTCATAATCCTCAAAGCGTTCGCTTGCGTTTAAGGGGAAATTAAAACCCGGATGTGCGCCTATGCTGAACCAAATGGGATTTTCGGGCTGTGTATTGCGCACCTTGTAACCAACCTGTATCCCGTTGGGCTGCATGGTGTAGGTAACTTCTAATTCAAAATCAAAGGGGTATACCGCCTTGCTTAACCTATCGGATCTCAGTAGCAAACTTACTGAGGTGTCGCTTTGGTCTAAAATGGCAAATTCCCTATCCCTTGCAAAGCCATGCTGCCCCATGGAGTATTTTTTACCTTGAAAGAAATAATTGTTATCACGGAGTTTGCCAACAATGGGAAAAAGAATGGGGGCATGACGCCCCCAAACAGCAGGGTTCGCCTGCCAGATATATTCGTTATTTTTGTATTTGAAGCTAGTTAGTTCCGCCCCAAAGAGGTTTATCCTTGCTTCAGAACCGTTTAATGAAAGCGTGATCTGTTCCAATGGACTGGATTTTGTTCTGGCAAAAGTAGTTAATTGCCGGGAATTTTACCAATCTTTTTCAGATTAGCCTGCGTGGCATAAGGGCTGAATTTTTCCTGAACTCCCAATTCTAGCCGTTTCTCAATATACTCCAACGCAGTCTGGTCATCCATAAACATATGGTCAGCACCCACGCATTCGATAAGATTCCAACGGGAAAGCACATCCCTCACAGGCCCTTTGGTCGCGGTAATACAAACATCAATCTTCTCTGCCCTCCAAGCTAAAATCCATTCCTGAAGCTCGTGGGCCCCTGTACTGTCTATACTTGGAATACTTTCGAAATTAAATACAATAGTTCGAAGTTGTTCACCCCTCTTCTTTACCCACTTATCCATAGTGTCCTTAATGTATTTGACATTTGCAAAATAAATTGGACCGTCTATACGCACCATTAGGACATCCGGTTTTTCTTCCAGGTTTTTAAATCTCCGTATATTCCTGAACACATTAGTTCCCGGCACCCTACCAAGCTGTGCCATATGCGGCATGGAGGCTCTATATACCACCATGACCAACGACAACACCATACCTGAAATAATCCCAGTCTCTATACCTAGAGTTAGGGTAATGACAAAAGTGGCCATCAACATGGCGAAATCGGCTTTGTCCTTCTTCCATAAAACAACCGGTTCCTTCAGATCTATCAATCCCGAAACGGCCACCAGTACAACGGCAGCCAGGATGGCACTGGGTAAATAATAAAATAAACCGGTGAAAAACAGCAACGTCATTACAATCAAAAAAGCACTAACCAAGGACGCGAGTCCGGTATTGGCTCCAGCTTGGTTGTTTACCGCCGTGCGGGAAAAGCCGCCTGTCACGGGAAATCCTTTGAAAAAAGCAGCTCCGAAATTGGCCATACCCAGAGCAATTAATTCTTGGTTGGCTTCCAGCTTGTAATTTTTGTGTTTAGCCTGTATCGTTTTAGCTACCGCATAGCTCTCCGCAAATCCGACCATGGAAATGGTCAGTGCTATCGGTAGCAGAATTTTCCATCCCTGCAGGTCAAAAGATGGCAACGAAAAGCCGGGAAGCCCGCTTGGCACGTCACCAACAATTTTCACCCCGTGATTGGCCAAGTCAAATCCCCAAACCAATAAAATGCCGACGACTACCGCAACCAAAGATGCAGGGATAGCTGTGTGAATTTTCTTGCTGTATTTGATGATTATAATACCCAATACACCGATGCCAACCGTAACTCCATGCATATTGCCCAAATTATGATACAATGCTACCGCCATCTCCTGGATATGCTCGCTATTTGGCAGATCAATCCTGAAGAGGTGCTTGATTTGGCTTAGGCCGATAATGATAGCAGCGGCCGATGTAAAGCCGTTGATCACGGGATGGGAGAGGAAATTCACCACAAAGCCAAGCCGAAGGACTCCCATCCCAAACTGGATAAGCCCCACAAGAAATGCCAGTGTCAACGCATACAGAAGATACTGCTCGGTGGACTGCGGGGAAAGACTGGCGATACCGGCAGCAGTCAGTAGGGACACCATGGCCACTGGCCCGACCGCAAGCTGCCTAGATGTCCCAAAAATAGCGTACAGTACCAAAGGAATGGTAACCGCATAAAGTCCATGGATAGGCTCAAGCCCCGCTAACATGGCATAAGCCATGCCCTGGGGAATCAACATGATCCCAACAGTCAGTCCAGCTGATAGGTCCCCTTTTAGCTGACCGCGTTCATATTTCGGCAACCATTGGAGAATCGGTAGGTAGTTTTTTATATTCATGTAATTCATTTCAAATTATCTTACAAGTAACCAAATTCCATACAAAAATGGGGCTAACTGATGGAATAAGAAGTGATAAATGTTACATTGATAATAAATGAAATATAATAGAAATATGCTTGATACCTGCCGGCATGGAGGTATGGCCTACGGCCGATATATTAGATATTCCTGAATGATTGATATTTGCGGATACGATTAGTTGAAATAGGGTTGAAATATGGCCTACGGCCGAATTAGGGTGGAAATTGGTGCGGAGGTCTGGTGGATAGTTTATAGTTGTTGGGTTATTAAGGTTAATGGGTTATTTGGTTAATGGGTTATTTGGTTTTGGCATCGGTGGGGTTACAGGCTATTCAAGTCGGGGGAACTAATCCGCATACCGCCGAAGTTGATTAGAAAAACTAATTAGCCTAAATATGACGGATAAAACGGCAGGCATGTGGAATGCCCGATATAGTGAAGAAACCTATGCCTATGGCAAAGAACCCAACCTTTTTTTTAAAGAGCAACTTGCAAAACTTCCTGTGGGCCGATTGCTTATGGGAGCGGAGGGGGAAGGCCGTAATGCGGTCTACGCCGCAACACAAGGCTGGACTGTCTCTGCCTTCGACATCAGCGAGATTGGAAAAGCCAAAGCACTTGAACTTGCTTTTGAAAAGGATGTTGTGATTGACTACCGCGTGGGAAACTTGCCTGAATTGCTATTTGGGGAAGAACAATTTGATGTTTTAGGACTTATTTATGCCCACTTTCCGCCTGCTGTCCGGTCGGAGTACCATAGGTATTTACATACACTTTTGAGGCCGGGCGGACTGGTAATACTTGAAGGGTTTGGGAAAAATCACCTGGAATATAGAAAGCTAAACGAAAAAGTAGGTGGACCCGCAGATTTGGAAACCCTTTTTTCACCGGAGGAGGTGCATGCTGATTTCAAAAACTATGATGTTCAAGTGTTGGAAGAAAGGGTAATTGAGCTTAATGAGGGAAGGTATCACAATGGAACGGGATCGGTGGTCAGGTTTGTGGGTGCGAAATCGATTTAGAGATAACGCGTCGAGGCTAGAAACTTGCCCATCGGACAGACTAGAATTGGTGGAAATATAGTGGAAATACAGTAGAAATATGGCCTACGGCCGAAATAGGGCTGATTGGATATTTTCTGATATTAGGATGCCTGAAATCGGAGCGTAGCGGAGGTCCTGAGCTATATTGCATAGGAAAATGGCTGATTTGCTTTACTCATCCGCATTCCAATATCCCATACGCTCGCAGGTGCTTGCCTCAATGCTGTAGAAGCCGAATGTCCTTTGGCATAGGAATAGCCAAAACTCTCAATCTGATGCCAAACCTTCGTGAATTCCATCCTGATTTCTGGCCAGACCGATATATTGACGTCGTGTACCATTGCGGAAATCAATGCCAATTACGGGGTGTATCGCGTTTTTCTGTGCTTCTTGGATAAAGGGAAAGACAGCCGAAGTACAATTAATGTGAGTCAGCGTAAGGGCATCCAGCTTGTACTTCTTTGCCTCCGCAACCAAGTCTTCAACTAAGAGGGTGCCGTATTTAAAGCTGTAGAAGCTATGGCAGTTAAGGCGTATTTTTTTATTTATTAAATCAACATTTATTCGTTGATAAAATAAACTAAGTTTATCTATTCGAGAAAGATGTCATTAAAAAATGGAAGTTTAAGTCAATGTTAGCCCTTGGTCTATTTCCATCAACTAGGCACATCCGTCTACGCTTTTTTGACAAATTCCGACTTAAGGGCCATGGAACCAAATCCGTCTATTTTACAGTCGATATTGTGATCTCCCTCAACAAGGCGGATGTTCTTTACTTTTGTTCCTCCCTTGATAGGCTTCGGCGAGCCCTTTACAGGTAGGTTTTTGATTACCACAACAGAATCCCCATTGGCCAACGGCGTACCATAGGCGTCCAGAATAACCAAACCGCTTTCCTGAGATTCTTCTTCCGCAGTTGCCTCCCATTCATGCGCACATTCTGGACAGATCAGTTTTTTATCCATCGCATACGCATAAAGAGATTGGCAGGCAGGACAAGGGGGTATGTTTTCCATGTCGCAAAGGTAATCATTCCTACCGATATCCGAGTTCAGGAAAATGCCGCAATCAATAAAATCAATCCCATGGCCGTAAAAGATAGAATTACAGTTCCTATACTGTGGGAAAGGTACCCCTTTTTGATTTCCATGTTTGTCAACTGTGTCATGGCCCAAAAGAAACTGTCATTGGCATGGGAAACCGCAATGGCTCCCGCTCCTATGGATAGCACTGTCAACACCTTAAGCGTTTCCGTGTCAAGTCCTAAGGTAGCCATCAGCGGCACCATGATGGATGCCGTAGTCACCAAGGCCACTGTGGATGATCCTTGTGCAGTTTTCAACGCAAAACCCATTAAAAACGGTAATAGCAAACTATAATTCCCTGCCAAAAGCGTTGCACTTACATGATCCGCTATTCCGGAATTTTCAAGCATTTTTCCAAAAACTCCCCCGGCACCGGTAATTAATATAACCGGTGCGGCAATAAGCAGTGCCTCCCCAAACCAGCCGGTGGAAGACAGTAATTTAACATCAAATTTTTCCGGCAGGGAAAAAGACAAGAACACACCTATCAACAAGGCAATGATGGGGTTTCCTACGAATAGAATAAATACCGTAAAAAAATTACCCGAACCAAAGGGTTGTGTGGGATAAGCAGCAATGGAAGCCAAGACAATCAGGACCAAGGGGATGATGACAGGCATAAATGATTTTCCGAGCGAAGGATACTTCTTGACTTTTCCCACCGCCTCAATTTCAGCAAATTCCGGTTCTAAAGGTATCTTTGAAAGAAAATACTTACAATAGAAATAACAGGGGATTAACCCAACCGCACTGATAATCAAGCCCCAAAAAATAATCATCCCAAGGTCTGCTCCCAGAATGCCGGCTGCGGCAATGGGTCCTGGAGTAGGGGGAACTAGTGAATGGGTTGCCGTAATCCCTAAGGTCAATGCCACGGTCGTTGCTAAAAACGGCAACTTCCCCTTATGTGACAGGGACTTATTGATTGGATTAAGCATAATAAAGGCACTGTCGCCAAACACAGGGATCGATAGGATATACCCCGTGATCATCATGCCCAGCATGACAAATTTCTTCCCAATCCACGCCAAAACTTTTTGCGCAATGACAAATGCTCCGCCGGTTTTTTCCAAAAATGTCCCGATGATCACGCCAAACAATATCAACAAGCCAATTCGACCCAAAACGCCTCCAAAACCATCGGAAATTGATTTGACGATAAGGTCAGTGGACATCCCGGCAATCAACCCATATATAATTGCGCCAACAAAAAGGGCAATAAATGGATGTATGTTAAATTTAATGATAGCTGTCAGAATCAGCGCAAGCGCAATGAGGACCGTAAGAAAAACGAACATATCTGAAAGGTTTGGGTTTATTTTAGGTATCAATATACCTTTACTCTGTAATACTATTTAATATTTGGATGTAAATCCATTTTTTTCACAACTATTATGCGGAAAATTGGTGAATTTGTCGAAGAAAACACAATCTCTCCCATCCAATATGAAGTGCCCACCGAACCATTCTAGGAAACACGCTCTCTTGGCTAAAGGGAATTCATGAAATTTTCCCATTCACACCCTATTGACCTAAAATCAACAACGGATACTTTCTACCCCATAAACAAGGGCATTCGTCCCACTTTGTTGGGAAAGTATAGCTTTCAGCGTAAAGTTGCTGTATGAAAAACACATCCAGACAACTTGTGGATCTGAGATTACCTTATATCAAATTGATCATCGTCCTTGGATTGATCTCTTGGATAAAAGATTACCAAAAAATAGAGGAAGTAACTCAGTATTTAAAGATTGACGCAATTGCTGGGATGTGCCGCACAAGTGAACCCCCTAACAATACTCCCGATAGTGCAACATGTACATTTCCCATCTTCCAACATCACCGTATACTCCATAATCAAAACCAATGAAAAGTAAAAAGCTATCCTTTGAACAAATAGAACGATGGGTCCTGCTATTTGTATTCCTTACCATCCTTCTTTCAAATGTACTCAGCACAGGAAACTCCTTTCCCAATCGCGATTTATCTCTTTATTTTGCCAAGCTTTTTATTCCCCTGATCCTGTTTCTTTCCTTCTATTTCTTGCACTATGGATTGATTCCCCAATACACGGAAAAGAAAAAAATGGTCAAGCCCATATTACTATCCATTTTAATTTTTGGTGTGTCTTTTGGCTTAATTGCAGCCTTTGCTGATGGGGCAAACATTCAGGGCTACGTATTTTTACCCATATATTTTGGATCTATCGCAACCTATTTGGGTTACCTTATCGTGGTCTATATGATGGATCAGCTTTTACTCCCTCCTAATCTGAAGGATTATGCTTTCTATAATGGAGTAAGGCTGGGCATGATTTATCTTTTCGTTTTGGTTTTCCTCTTTCAAATTCGATTTTTGATATCTCCTGCCATATTATTCTCCTATGCGATCGCACTTCCCGGAGTTGTCTTTATTATTATATACAGTTTTTACTTGATTTTCCAAAACAAGCGTTTGGGAAATCACCAGGCCGCTCGCCTCTATTTTTGGTCGCTACCTGTAGGAATATTGTTCGCCACAGGAATTGCTGTGGTTGCATACGGTGTTCATATTGTAATCCTAACAGTTGGTATCGGCTTCGCATTGGTCACCATCATCATCATCATTCCTTTTTCCAATTTATTTTTCATTAAATATGATGCCTATTTGAGTGAACTTAACTCACTTACTGTCCGTGTTGACCAAAGTTCAGCGAATCTTTCCTTTCTACGTTCACAAATTAATCCCCATTTTTTATTTAACATACTAAATACCCTATACGGTGCTGCCCTTCAGGAAAATGCGGATAAAACCGCTTCAGGCATTCAAAAGCTGGGAGATATGATGCGCTTTATGCTGCATGAGAATACTATGGAAAAAATCCCAGTAGAACGCGAAAAAGATTACCTGATCAATTACGTGGACCTTCAGGAATTGCGCATCAAAGGCCAGGAAAATATTGCATTGACTTTTATTAAGCCGGACTCCACCTGCACGGGAGAGATTGCTCCTATGTTATTGATTCCATTTATAGAAAACGCATTCAAACATGGCATAAGCATGCAAAAAAAATCCTGGGTCAATATTCATTTAAGATGCCTGGCCGGGTCTGTGCATCTGGATGTCACAAACAGCATCCACCGGACTACTTCGAACGACCCTGAATACAAGTCATCTGGAATTGGACTGGAAAACGTAAGGCAGCGGTTGAAGTTACTTTATTCAGGGAAACATGAGCTCACAATAAGAGAAAATGATACCGAGTATTTTGTACATTTAAGCATTCAACTCTAACATAATACCTTTTTACCGCTTAACATCATGCTGACCGCAATTGCAATTGATGATGAACCCATGGCCTTGGAGGTCGTAAAATCCCATGCCTCCAAAGTTCCGTTTTTGGATTTAAATGGCGTGTTTACCAATGCCATCAAAGCGTTGGAGTATTTAAAATCCAACTCAGTTGATCTGATTTTCCTCGATATTAAGATGCCGGATATTTCGGGGATAGAACTGGCTACGCTGATTCCGGAGAAAACCATGGTTATTTTCACAACCGCCTATTCCGAGCATGCCGTAAAGGGGTTTGAATTGGAAGCCATGGACTATTTGCTTAAGCCTTTTGCGTTGGGGAGGTTTCTTCAGGCCTGCCAAAAAGCACAAGAATGGCATAACTTGAGAAATCGGGATTCTAACAGTTCCCTGTTTATAAAAACCGGGTATGATCAGGTAAAGGTCAATTTTGAAGATTTGTTGTACTGCGAGGCAAAGGGAAATTATGTAAGCTTTCACATGGCGAACGAGGAGATAATAAGTAGAATGACACTTTCCGAAACGGAGAAGCTTCTTCCAAACACCTTTGTCAAAACACACCGCTCATTTGTGGCAAACCTTTCCCATATCCAAAAAATAGAGCGACACCAGGTAACCCTAAACGGCAAATCCATCCCCGTCAGCAGCACGTTCTACGAACCCCTAGTGGCAGAAATCGCTAAAAATCAATAGCATAGTGGTTTATTGGTTGTTGGGTTATTGAGTTACTGGGTTAGTGGGTTATTGGTTAGTGGGTTATTGAGTTACTGGGTTATTGGTTACTGGGTTATTGAGTTACTGGGTTATTGGATAATTTGATATAGGTTATGGGCTATGATAACTCATAATCCAAAACTTATCAATATCTAATATTAGTGCATATTTCGTTCGTAGTCCGTATTTCAAACATATTTCTATAATATTCCAGCCGTAGGCTATATTTCCACCATTTTTTATTTAAAGCTCACAACCACCTCTTCCTCTTAAAATAACCCAGCATCAACAACCCCGCCACCAACATAAATCCCATCACGCCAACATATCCATACCGCCAAGTGAGCTCCGGCATATAGTTGAAGTTCATCCCATAAACCCCTGCCACAAATGTAAGCGGAATGAAAATGGTGGCGATAATGGTCAGGACTTTCATGATCTCATTCATTTTATTGGAGACACTGTTCATATACAAGTCCAACAAACCGGTAGCCATATCACGGAAAACCTCAATCGTTTCAATGACTTGGATCGTATGATCGTAAAGATCCCGGATAAATACCTGTGTGTTTTTTTCAATGATAGGCTCTTCAATTTTGGAAAACTGGCTGATAACTTCTCTCAATGGGTACACCGATCGACGAAGACTGATGATTTCGCGCCTTAACATATGCAGACGGCCAAGGGAATCCTTGCCGGGATTATCCAACAGCTCAAGTTCCATCTCTTCTAATCTTTCCCCAAGCACCTCCAATACCACAAAATAATGATCGACAACTGCATCCATCAACGCATATAGCAAATACCCAGCTCCCCGCTTTCGGATCAACCCCTTACCTTCCCTTATTCGAGTACGGACATTCTCAAAAACGTCCCCTGTTTTCTCCTGAAAAGTCACCAACAGGCTCCCCAGCAACACAAAACTCAACTGTTCCTCAACTATGGAACCGTCACTCGGATGAATCATGCACATCCTTAGCACAATGTGTACGTAGTTTTCGTGCTCCTCCAGTTTAGGCCGCTGCCCTACACTCAGGATATCCTCCATCGTAAGTTTATGAAGCTCCAGATGATGACAGAGTTCAGCGACCTTTCCTTCGTCATGCAGCCCATCAATGTTAACCCACCTTGTCCCTTGCTCAGTTGGGTTGGGGGTTTCCGAAATAAACTGGATAACCTCCATTACTGAATTAGGCTTCTTCTCATAATAAAAATCCTCCCCCGACTGCATAACGGAAAAATCTACCTGCTCCATTTTTTTCTCGCCGGTAAATACCAGGGTGCCCGGCGCCAGTCCGGCTTTCAGTTTTCTCTTATATTTTCTTTTTGCCATGATATTTTAAAAGTCTAATTGCCGTGTCGGGTTGCCCTATATACGCTATATCGCAAGCCCACTTAGCTAACCTCTGTGAAGGTATTACCTGAGTCCGATTGGCATTAAGCAGCATTTCTACGGGTAAAAAGGGCCGCAATAGCAGAAGGATCCCCAATTAGCTTATACCTATCACCCCTGAATAATGTGATTTTTTATTTGACTAGGGTTTTATTTTCCAAATTTTGTCCGATTCTTTCAAATAGGCTCCCAAGGCTGCCGACCCATACCAGTCATACAGTTCAGCAACCAAAAGCCCCTCCTTAATTGCAGGATCCCTATCCAAAAGTATGCGAGCCCGGGTATGATCTGTTTCTGTCAGGATAAATATGCCCCGGTAAGCCTGTTCATTCTTTCCTAGAGGACCAGCTATAACCAACTTTCCTTCTTCTACCAGCCGATTAATATTTGCCATATGACCCGAAAAGCTACGGGAGATAAATTCCTGATCGGTACTTTTGTTTTCTCCGGTCTTCAACAAGACCAACAAATAAGGCTTCATCCCATAATCGTCCGCCCCAAGCTCCTCTGCTAATTCAGCGTCATAATTTGGGTTTGTTGTCTGGCAATAGGCTTCCGGTCTACTTGCACTCATCAATAGAGCAACTAGGAATACAACTCTTTTCATAATTACATCCCATTTAATTTATAATGGTTATTTTAGTATCGAATACGGATTTTTTTTTCCGTAGGAATAGTTACTACAGCCTAAAAGGCAATTATCATCTCTGATGAAAGCTTTCTGAAACAAAACTCAATACCTCAGGCAAGGAAGATCTCCAGTATCCCCAAGTGTGGCCACCGTCTCTAACTCGGAATTCGTGGGGAACCTCCTTTTGCCGCATGGCGATATGTACCAGACTGTTGCCTTCATATAGAAAATCATCATCCCCGCAATCAAAATACCAGCGGACAGATTTCATGTCCTCGAGCGAATTAAGTTCAATCTGGCGCAATGCCTGATGCCTGTCATAATAGGCTTGAAGGGTGTTTGGGGATTTCACGTCGACCTTATTACTCTCCAGCCCCTCCTTGAACGCATCAAAGGAATTATTTCGAAGTGAAGCACTCAGGGGGCATGCGGAGGAAAATAGATCCGGCCGGTGCATGGCATAGAAAAAGGACCCTCCCCCTCCCATGGAAAGACCCGCAATGGCACGGTAGCGTTTATCGGTTTTAATCCGGTATTTTTTCTCCACAAATGGAAGAAACTCCTCAAAAAAGAAATCTTCATAGCGCCACTCGTTGTTGACATCATTGAAATAACCCCGCTGTCCGGTGTTGGCATCGGGCATGATGATTATCATTGCGGTGGCTGAACCGTCCTCAATGGCCCTGTCCGCAATATGCTGTACTTCGCCAAACTGTATCCACCCAGTCTGATCATCTCCAGCTCCATGCAACAAATACAGCACCGGATAGGACCGCTCAGACTCGTCATATCCCGGAGGTAGGTATACGGCATAGTTACGGGTCATATTCAGAATGTTGCTCTCCATGCTCAACTTGTCGTACACCCGGCTTTGTTGGGAATAGGCAAGGGTAGAAATAAGAAACAGGCAAAGTAAAAAAGGGACAAGATTTTTCATGTGGTTATTGTTGACGCTTTAAAGAAATTAATTGTTTAATATTAGCATTCTGCTGAGGTATTTAGCCAGTTTCCTCCAAAAGGATTTGGTAAATACCGTGTACAAGCTAAGCAATTTACAACATATTTTACAAAACCAGGAAAAAATACCCGGTGGTGTTCCCAGCTCCAATTTATGACGTTTTTCGATAACCCAATTTTAAATCCACCCCACTTCCGGTGTGGAGGTGGCGTAATCAGGGCCATTAAGGCAATGGCATCATCGAAGGAACACACCATTGTTTACAATCAGTTAGGGCATGTTGTTTGTTTATTTATAAATCCAACAAATTAAAACTACTTTGCCATGAAAAATCTAAATATAAGTACAATCGTATTATTTGTGTCATTTCTATTTCTATTTAGCGGTTGCAGTGTAATCGGAGACATATTTGAAGCCGGCATGTGGTTTGGGATAATAGGTGCTGTACTAGTTGTCGCATTAATAGTTTGGATCATTCGGAAACTAATGGGTTAAATTGATTGAATCGTCGATGAACTCCGAATTAACAATGGGCGTCATTTCTTAACGAGCTAAACTGGAAAATACATTTGGTATGTAATATCTTTAAAGTGTTTTTGAGGATGTAATCTAAACCCACTTTAAAATTTGCCATTACCTACTTTATTCTAATTCCCTATTTTGGGAAACCGTTAAGACATCCTGGGTAATTTCTTCCATTCTTTTCAAGTTCATCTTCGTTTTTCCCCCATACAAGTTTTCACATCTTTCTCCTTTCAAAGCCTACCGCTTTCCTGATTTTATTTTTTCGAAGCCTTCTGAAGCTTCGTTTAGGTGTATTGTGCTTCTATCCGCATACGCTATCTGGGTCAACCACTCGGTAAGTCCTTCCATATGGAGGTGCGGTGGTGGAATTAATAAATGTTTTTCACAACATTATAAAATTTTCGCATATAACTGAGTCTAATTAATTAACCAGCAAGTAGGATGTAATAGCGACGTAAGTTTATGGGGGCCTTCCTGAAAAAACCTTTCACAGACTGGACCAAGCGATTTGGGAAATATTAAGCTTCCTCCTTATAATATTTTCATAACCACAACATCTCGTTAAATTTTTCCGTCAGTATACAAATTAAACCTCTATGAAAAAAAGGTCATTCTTTCTTTTTACCGCAGAGTTTTCAACTTCACCTTTTCATCAAAAGGAATTTGCAATTCCGGTTGGGAGGGATTGTCTCGGAATTTGAAGTCCCCGCTCCGGAACTGCCCCAGCCCTCCTCCCTTGACCGCTACGCTATTACGGGATTTGCAACTTAAGGGGACAGTTATTTGTTTTCCGACGTCCGAGAAAAAGCAGAACCAAACATGTCCGGGGTTCGACTATGGTCACCCCTCACTCGGCCAAAACTTGATCGAGATGTTTGTACTTAACCTTCGGCTCCGCTTCGTTTCACCCCATGCGTAAAGATTACACCCTTACCGGGCTGGGGATCATAATAACTCATAATCAACCTAAAAACCCATTAACCGCAAGGCATTTCACTATCTAATTGGCTACTGATATCCGCCCCGTTGCGGCTATGAAGAATTCACAAATTCGTAATTCATAACATTTCGACCTCCCGTATCGATTGTAGCACATCCTTCAACCCCTTCATTTCTGTCTCCAATCCCAGTTTTGCATCTCTTCTTGTATCATGATTAAATATTCCAAAAAAATGTGCATCTTGATATCGTTTTTTAATACCTGATATTACTGATGACGGATACCTTTCTGAAACCCAAGCAAGCCCTCAACAAAGCATTTTTAAAAGTAAAGCCGACAAGAGCTGCCATTGAATCATATAAGGCCAACCTTATCAGGCTAATAGACCAAACCAATGCATCCGAATCAGAGGAGTTTCACAAGAATCTGGTTTCCGAATTTTTGAAGAACACCTATTATGAACCCAGCCATTATATCAATACCAAAGGCCGTAACGACTTGGTTATCCATAACGGTGACAAAGCAAATTCCCCAGTAGGTGTTATCCTCGAAGCCAAAAAACCTACCAACAGGTCAGAGTTGCTACGTGTTTCAAATATTAATTCCAAGGCATGTCAGGAATTGTTGCTCTATTTCCTTAGAGAGCGGATTACACATGGGAATCTGGAATTAAAACATCTGGTAGTAACCAATATCCATGAATGGTTTATCTTCGATGCCCAGGTTTTCGACCGTTTTTTTGCGCAGAATAAGAGCTTGGTCAGACAATTTGATGAGTTCGAAGCGGGAAGGCTTTCCGAAGTAAAGACAGCGTTCTTTTATAAAAATATTGCGGAGCCTTCCATTGAGATGGTGAAGGACCAACTCATATATACCTATTTCGATATCCGATCCTATGAAAAGCCTTTGCGGAATTCAGACAAGCGGGATGACAACCAGCTTATCGCCCTTTTCAAGCTCCTTTCCCCCGAGCATTTGCTCAAACTGCCCTTTGCCAATGATAGCAACACCTTGGATAGACGTTTTTACAGTGAGCTGCTCCATATTATTGGACTTACTGAAACCAAAGCAGGTGGAAAGAAAATTATTGGCAGAAACAAAAAGGAAGACCGGAACTTAGGAAGTATACTCGAAGATGCGATTATTCAGTTGGATTCCTTGGATAAAATCGGGCAACTGGAAAAACCCAGCCAATATGGAAATACAATCGAGGACCGCCTTTTTAATGTCGGTCTAGAACTAAGCATTACTTGGGTAAACCGCATCCTCTTTCTGAAACTCCTAGAAGCCCAGCTGATCACCTACCATAAGGGAGATACGGCTTATGCATTTTTGAATAAAAAGACCATTCATGATTGGGATGAGTTAAATGCACTGTTCTTTCAGGTATTGGCGAAACGACCAGAAGAAAGAAATGACGATGTAAAGCTAGCTTTTGCCAGTGTCCCCTACCTTAACTCCTCTCTGTTTGATCCAAGCGAAATAGAGCAGAAAACAATCATGGTCAATTTCCTGAAGAACGAAAAAACCATTCCGGTGCTTTCTTCCACGGTTTTGAAAAATGAGCAGGGAAAAAAATTGATAGGTTCACTCACCACCTTGGATTACCTGTTTAAATTTCTGGACGCATACGATTTTGCCAGTGAGGGTTCGGAGGAAATCCAAGAAGACAACAAAACCCTGATCAATGCCTCGGTGCTTGGACTTATCTTCGAAAAGATTAACGGATATAAGGATGGATCGTATTTCACCCCTGGGTTTATTACCATGTATATGTGTCGGAATACCATTCGCAGGGCTGTGATCCAGAAGTTTAAAGCAGAAAAGGGGTGGGAAATTGAAAATCTGGACCAGTTGTATGATAAAATTGAAGACCGCACAGAAGCAAACGAACTTATCAACTCTGTGAAAATATGTGACTTGGCAGTTGGGTCTGGACACTTTCTGGTTTCTGCGCTGAATGAAATTATCGCCGTCAAAAACGACCTCAAAATCCTTCAGGACAGATCCGGAAAGCGGCTTAAGGAATATCATGTAGAGGTGGTCAATGATGAACTGATTGTTACGGATGAAGACGGTGAGCTCTTTGAATACAAGCCGGAAAACAGGGAATCCCATTCTGATCCTGCCTGGGATTGGCTTCGTAAAACTTATCCCGCCATTGCAAAGCATTTAAAACCGTTTGAACTAGCAGCTAAAAGACGAACCGATCAGGGTGATTTTTGGTGGGAACTACGGGCTTGTGATTATTATGCCGAGTTTGAGAAGGAGAAGATAATATATCCGAATATATGTAAACGACCGGAATTCACAATTGATGATTCAGTGACATATACGAATCAAAAATGTTTTATTATTTCAAAGTTTGACAAAAGCCTTTTGGGAATATTGAATAGCAAATTGTGCAACTTCCTATTCCATCAGATCCTACCCAAACTGAGGGGTGATTTCTTTGAACCCAGTTATATTTTTTTTAAGGATTTTCCGATTCTTAAAGACGAAACTGGTAGCATAGAATTGCTAGTTGATAAAATAATCTCTGTAAAAAAGGAAAACCCTAGTGCAGACATATTCGAATGGGAAGATCAAATCGACCAGTTAGTTTACGAATTGTATGGGTTGAGTGAGGAGGAGATCGGGATTGTGGATAAATCTACTATAAAATAACCCCATCAAAAATTACATCCGAATCGGAAAAATAATATTGGAATGTTTTTCCATTTGGTACTTTGGAAAAATGCTAAAAGGCACGGTTGTCAAAATTGTCCATTGAGTTGGTGTAGCAGATACATTCCTTACTACGTCTTTATAGAAAGTCATATTCTTTTTGGCCGGGAATACCTTTTCTTAAATAAACCCATCATCCAAACATTTACCTCCCACTGATCTACCAAAGGGTCTCCCGTTCTGGGATGGAGAACCATGTAGGGTGGGGCCCCAAATTCCGGGGTAACGGTAAAGTACTCTTTGTTACTATTTAAATCCATCACCTGATCCCACCACACCAAATGCTTGTTCAATGCCTGTTCCCAAAAAGGAACGCTTGGATCCGGCACCTGAGGACCCTCCGTATAGCCCACCCTGGCATGTAAATGCGCAGCCGAACGTATAGCTATATCAACTGCTTCTTTTTGGTCTTCAAGAAAGGTTTCAGCCGTCACACACCAATGGGAAATATCCAAGGTGATTTTCAATTCAGGAAGCCGCTCAAGGTATTCCTTTGTAACATGTGCCGCAAAACTCCATTTGCCCCGGTGGGTTTCGTGCAAAACGGGTACCCCAGTCTCCGTAGCTATATCATTCGCCAAATCAAATAAACTACGATTTTGGTCAAATGAATAATAGTCCTTACCTGTTTGGGAATTGATAAATAGTGGCTTTGTGGCCGCCAAGTTGCGTAGCCTTATCTCATAGTTTCGGCGGTGAATTTCATGATCCGCATCCACGGTTTCCCAATGTTGGGCAATAAGTTTTAGACCGAAGGAATCGACCAATTGAGCTTTGGAGTCCCTTTCCTTTTCTTCCAATGGAAAACTCATTTCCACGCCGTTATATCCGGCATCTTTTACCCGATGTAGAAAATCCTCAAAAGGCATGGATTCCGAACCCCAAAGTGGGCAGAAGTACAACAATTTCATGTGTTTATAATTGTTTTTTAATGGCCACATGGAATCTCGCAATTATAATCATCCCTCCGTGCGTCGCCTGCGTCATGCTCGATTTCATGTGTTTATAATTTGTTTTAAGCGGTCAGATGGAATCTCGCATGGATTATAATCATCCCACTGTGTGAGGTTTTCCTCATGCCCTGACTGCCGTCAGGACAGGCTCGATTTCTTGTTTTGATCGCTAAGAAATATAAATTAGTTTACTAGGAAGATTTCACGTCCTTTTCCCAACCGGTCTCTTTGAGGGCAGGGTCATTTTCCTTTTTCAAAAAGTCAGCAGAAGAAAGGGAATCAGCCTCCCAGTTCAAGATGGCCTCATCCGGTACGATATCGACCGGAGTTTTCCAGGAAGTAGACGTTTCATTATAGGCTAAGTTGGACTGAGAGCAGAAGCAGGAGATTATGGACCATCTTGGATATTCCGAAAGATTGGCCTCAGACCGATGGAGCAGGTTACTGTGAAAAAACAACGCATCGCCGGGTTCGATTTCGCAATAAACCAACTCCATCGTTTTAAGGGAGTTTTCAACCATTACCATATCGGCACCAACTTGCTCACCGGAAAACCCATGGTTAAGCCTTCCCAATTTGTGCGAACCCTTGATGACTTGTAAACAGCCGTTTTCCTTGTTCGCTTCTGTCAGTGCTACCATAACACTGATTAATTGATCGGGAAACATAAACTGGTTTTTGTACCAATACCCGTAATCCTGATGCCATTCCCATGCTCCGCCGACTTTGGGCTCCTTTTGCATCAACTTGGAATGGAAATGACAAACGGGAGCATCGCTATCCAGTAATTGGGCTACAGAATGGATCATTTTTTCGCTTCGGGTTAGGTACCCGAATACATCATTGCCCGGCTTGAACCATAAGGAGAGTTTGGTTTTCTTTCCTGAAAGGTCGTTGAGGTCCATGGCATTTTTTCTCATGGCATCGTCCTCAACTGCGGAACGGTACATTTTGTCTATTTCACCTTTGGAACAAAATCCTTTTATAAGTACATATCCGTCTCGGTCGAAATCAGCTACTTGGGCTGCTGTTAGTTTGGGAGTATTCATATCTAGTTAAAGTTATGACATAAAGGTATCAATCATTTGTTGGAGTGCCTATATTATTACTGAACTAATTCTTGAACCAAAATATATTTGTGAAATAATTTTTGTGTAATTAAAAAGGTCGTATTCAATTATGATTATCAGTGACCCAAATTTTTTAAAAAGCAGTATTAGGAACAGCTTTCAGTGCTTGTAATCAATCTCCAACCCATATTTGCCCAATAATCCCGCAATTCCAGACAGCGAAAACTTGGCCTTTCGGATACGGTTCCCTTCCGGATCAATAGAAAAATTAATAGCTGTTCTAAAATCCGCCCGCTCAAGATTGGTCCCAGAAAATACAGCTCCTTTAAGATCGCAGCCGTCAAAGGATGCATTATTTAATTCTGCCTCCGTAAAATCCACCTCTTGGAGTTGGCAGGAGCCAAAGCGGGAATTTTTGATCTTTAGTTTGTAGAAAGAAGAATGAGAAAGCATACAATTGGAGAAACCCAAAGAAAGCCCGAAAGGATTACAGCTATCCCAACGCATCCCGAGCATTTTGCAGTCGGAAAAAGTCACTTCCTGAAAGGACGCCTTGGCAATTTTCACCATACTGAGATTACACCCTACAAACTCACAGGACAAAAATACACAGGATGAAATATCCGCATCGGAAAAATCGCAGGATATAAATTTACAATTTTCGTATTCACCCAGCGTGAACCGGCTAAGCGATTCATTCGTATAAATCTGATCCTCGAAGTAGGTTAAATTCATCTGCTATGGGTTTATTTTCCAAAAACCTTTTTACCACCTATATAGGTACCGACCACCTTCACTTCCCTTAGCTCATTTTCGGGGATTAGCATCAAATCCTTGTCCAATATAACAAAATCTGCCAGTTTGCCGGGTTCTATACTTCCTTTCAGAGGTTCTTCGAAATTGGCATAAGCCGCCCAAATTGTCATACCCCGAAGTGCTTGTTCTCTTGAAATGCTGTTTTCAACCTGGAATCCTTCTTCCGGCCAGTTTTTACCATCCTTTCTGACTACTCCCGCATGAAACCCATAGATAGGATTGATGCTTTCTACCGGGAAATCACTCCCTAGCGCAAGCATACCATTTTGATCTAAAAGATCTTTATAGGCATAAGCTGTTTTTACACGAAATGGTCCAAGTCGCTTCCCGGCCCAATACATGTCGGAAGTTGCATGGGTGGGTTGTATGGAAGGAAGTACGCTGTAGGATGCAAATTTTGCCATATCCGAAGGACTGACTACTTGGGCATGCTCAATCCGCCAACGCAAGTCGTTTTTTCCCTTGAGGTATTTGGCATAGATATCAAGTAGCGTCCGGTTGGCGGAATCCCCGATGCAATGCGTATTCATTTGAAAACCATGTTCCAGCATCTCCTCAGCAAATCCGTCAAAGGCTTCCGGCGTATCCAATAAAAATCCTGAGGAAGTAGGGTGGTCAAAATATGGCTGTAAAAGAGCGGCACCCCTAGAGCCTAAAGCACCATCGCCGTAGATTTTAAAACTTCTGACAGTCAAATAATCATCCTGATAAATTCCTTCTTTAAAATAGTGGGCCCTATTGGCATCTGTTGGATTGACCATGGCGTAAACCCGCATCTGCAAAGAACCTTCTTCATGCATGGCATGCATCAAGTCAATTTCTACTTTATCTACTCCGGCATCAGCCACAGTTGTTAATCCAACAGCAAAACAATTTTCCTGTGCGGAAAGGAGTGCGGCTCTGGATTCTTCCAAACTTGGCTCGGGAACATGCTTCGACACCAAGCCAATGGCATTGTCTATCAATACCCCTGTTGGATGCCCATCTTTCAAAATTACCTCCCCACCGATTAGTTGGGTCACAGCAGTAATCCCGCCTAATTCCAATGCCTTTTGATTTGCCAATGCCGCATGACCGTCTATACGTGTAAGCAACACCGGAGTATCCGGAAACAGCGAATCCAACCTTTCTTTGGTTGGAAATTCGCTCGGTTCCCAAAGATTTTGATCCCATCCTCTTCCCATTATCCAAGCGGCCTCGGGTGTCCTCTCCCGGTGGGCAACGACACGCTCTATCATCTCGGCCTCGGATTCAGCTCCCAGAAGCTCCGCAACCTGAAGTCCCAACCCATAGCGGTAGAAATGTGCATGGGCATCAATAAATCCGGGATAAATAGCTTTTCCTTCTGCGTCAAAAACTTCCGCAGCTGAATATTCGTCCTTTAACTCTTGAGTAGTTCCCGCTTTGGCAAACTTTCCGTCCACCACCGCAAACGCCTCGGTTACTGCAAAACTATCGTTTACAGTGTAAACTATGGCATTTACAACAAGAAGGTCAGCCTCCGATTTGGTTTTACAGGAAAAGACGAAAATACAAATCAGGAACAGGTAGAATAGTGATTTCATAAAGAGGTGGGGTAACGGGGTTAGTGGCTATTTGGATTGGGTTATACGACTCTGTTAAAAAAAGACGCTCGCAAAGATAATTTAAAAATCGAAAAACAACCTTTCAATAATTGAAGTGAATAAATTTTAAGTAATTCGTACCTAAATTCTACAGCACTTTCCTGTAACGAATGAAAAAAACCATCCAGGTTTAACTCATTTAATTTGAATAACTAGCTGACTATCAAAAAACCTGAAAGGTTTGTGTATTTAGGGGATTCCATATCCGAGACGCTTATCGAAGCTAAAAGGTAACATTCTTATCAAACTAACTTCTGAAAATTCAGGATGCCTAGTATGGATGACATAATTATTCTCATCCGGAACTACAGCAGATGGAACCCGAAGCAACAGTGACTTCTTCTTGTGGAACCATTCAGACCCAACCGATTGACAATCACCGAAATCGGATCCTTGATTCCAGTCAGCGGGTAAATCGGATATATTGACCTGCGTAATTGAGGAGGTGTCTGGCGCATAAATCACCATGGTACTATATTTTGAATTATCCCCATGTCCTTTGCGGTGTACCATATTTTCCAAACAGGCCAACGATCGACTTGACGAGGCATAAATTACCTCCTCACTTTCCAAATTCCAACGGCCTGAAAATCCGGGAGCAAAAAGTTTATCCGCATAAATCGTCAACGTAATCCGAAACAACTCCATGGACTAGACAGCATACCCATAAGCAATGCGCAATAAGGCTTGCTGAACCAAAACTACACCCGTAGAGGTATTAAGAAAGGTAATTGGCTTCCTCTGGTCAAAAGCTTCAGAAGAGGCATTTAGCCAATCCCGAAATGCTTCCACTCCCCCAAAGACCTCCTCTCCTATCTTAAACAACTGGGTAATTTTAAGCAATAACTCTCCCTCCAGAGAAGGAAAATTCCTGCCTTGCTTTCGGTAATTGTCAATAGTACGCGGATCCAATCCAAGCAAATTGGCTAATACCTGCTTTTGTATGCCAGAATGCTCCAACAACTGGTCAAACTTCGCTACATGAACACCTCTATCCACTTGATAAACCATATGAAAATCACTCACTATATTTTCCATATCTAGATATATTTAACGCAATATAATCATTTTTTCGCTACACACAAGAATTTTTGCAAGTATATTATCCGCATTTTTAAAACTCATATATAATAAGATTCCTTTCAACTTTCAGGTAGCCTCTTCCGGCATATTTCGGTATTGTAATGAAAAAAGTCAACTTCATTGCGAATTAATAACTAAAGTGAAATGAAAAAAATTAATTCAATTGTATTTACCATTCTTATTTTTTGCCTCAATCACGCCTTCGGGCAGGAAATCGCCAAACCCGCTGATCAGCTCTGGAAGCCAGTGAAGGATCAGGTTTATTGGCAGGAGCGTTCTACTGTCATTCATTCCGAACAACCTATTCAATCTATTGCTTTATTAGAAGACCGGGTGTTTGTGCTAATAAACGGTCAAATTCGAGAATTGACAGGAGAAACATTCAAAGCCGTAGCGCAGGTTTCCGCCAGCATCGATAAATTAAAAATGCTTGACCAGGCCATTTGGGCAATGGGGAAGGAAGGTCTCTTCCGATATGGGGATAATAAGTGGGAAAAAATAGACAACCGCCATTTTGTCGATCTCTGCATACATCAGGGGAAAGTACATGCGGCCACTATTGATGACATTTTCGTTTACGAAGTTGGAGAATTGAAAAATATCATGCCCAAAGGGGGCTATCTTTCTAGCGACATTACAATGGTAATGGAGGACGGAACCCAATTATTGGCAGATCCGGTCAGATTGGGACCAATCACTGCAATAGAAAGCTATAGCGGAACACTTCATATCCTGCAGCCTGGAAAGCTTATTCAGTTGGCAGGAAGGGTAGTTAATGAACACCTGATAGATTGGGGCAACCTTCCATCCAAAAACACAAAAGAAATGCTAAGCCATGGAAGTCGGCTATTTATCAGTACAGACAGGGGATTGGGCGTATTGAGGGGTGCATCTTTGAGTACAATAAAGGGGGCAGACGGGTTACCAGTTGAAAATACCCACCAATTGGTTAGGGGATTTGATGGAGATTTATGGATTGGAACACCGAGGGGCGCTGTCCGAATGTTGGAAAATGACTGGCATTATTTCGGTGCCAGCCACTGGCTACCCGATAATCAAGTCAATGGGATCGCAGTGGGTACAGACAAAGTGTTTATAGCCACAGATAAAGGTATCGGTATTATCGCTTACGAACCTTTTACCTTGCTAAAAAAAGCCGATCATTATGAAAAGTGGTTGGATAACTGGGGGCATAAACGCATGGGGTTCATTCATACGCTGTACCATTACAACGGCGAATGGATAAGAGAAATTAGTGACAATGACGGATCCCACACAGGCAACTACCTTTCCGGGATGAGTTACAAGTACGCTGCTACCGGAGATGAAAAAGTCCGATCGGAAGCAGTGGAAGCTTTTTATGCCATGCTATGGCTGGAACGGGTCACCCCAATAGACGGTCTGATAGCCCGGTCCATTTGGTCTAGGGAAGGCGATGTGGGTAGCATGGGGCAAAGGGGTTCTGGCGGTCTACCAGCCAAATGGAACGCAACAGCAGACAGTCTTTGGTATTGGAAAGGAGATGCTTCAAGTGATGAGATAATTGCCCATTTTTATTCGGTAGCCATTTTCCATGACTTAGCCGCTAAAGGAGCAGAAAAGGAGTTGGCTAAGGAGCACATGCGAAGAATAGCCGGATACATCATCGATAACGGCTGGGTACTGATAGACATGGACGGTCAACCAACCCGATGGGGTCGATGGAATCCGGAATATCTGCTAAGACCCTACGGATGGGAGGATAGAGGAGTCAACGGGCTAGAAGCCTTGGCCTTCTCCTATGCCACCTATGCCCTTACCGGAGAGGAACGTTTCAAAAAGGGATATCAGCAGCTAATAGACTGGGGCTATGCCAATAACACCATTCGGCAGAAGAAAACCTTCCCACCTTCCGAAATTGCCCCATGGGATGATAATTTGGCTTACGAGGCTTATAATGCCTTATTGAGGTATGAAAAGGATCCGGAAATGAGATCTATTTACTTACGTAGTTTGGAAAGAACACATGAAATCAAGCGCATGGAGCAAATTCCTTGGTTTAACTTCACCTATGCCGCTCACACCGGCAACGATGCGGAATTGGAGCAGGCCGTACAACACCTCCGGGAATGGACACTTGACTGTATAGAACACAATTATGTCAATTCACATCGGGATGATTTGTTTGTGGAAGAGGGGTACACTTCTTATGAAGGAGGGGTTAAGGCCATTTCCCCTCGGGAGAAAAGTGTAACCCGCGGCAGTCGCAGGGCTATTGTATTGGATGGAGGTGTCAATAGCAAGCGGGTAATGGAACCCTTGGGCTTTATCCGGGATTATTGGATGGGTAGGTATTACGGATTTATAGAAGCTCCGGAAGTTAAGGAGAAAGAACTTCTTCAAATAAATGAGTATCAAGTATCCAAGAAAGGTGCTGCACCCTATAAAGGTCCTAAGCGACCTCACATAGACTAGAGAATAGTAACGTTCATTTATAAAAGCCGGGATCATATAACAATGATCCCGGCTTTTTTTACCTTGGGTTTGTCAATTCGACATCTTCTATTTCAAGAACTAAAGAAGTTATCCCCAGCCTCTCCAAACCTTTTTGAATTTCCGGTGCAGCCATGAATAGGTTCCATCCCAGTCCAGTTCGGTGGTTTTCAATCATCCCAGCTATGGGTCCCTGATCTATCGCAAGGTAACGTTGGGGGTACCAATCGGCTTCAGGACTAAGTGCATCGTAAAAGCCATATTTTCCAAATACTTTCTCGCCATAGTTGTAGTAAAGGTTTTTTATCACATCCATGGATTCCTTTGGTGTATAGGGAATAGAGGAAAGAGCCGCTGTTGGTGAAATAATGCCAAGGTCATTTTCAGGGTGATGGGCCGAGTAGCCATCAATGGAATAACTGGCTGTTAGTCCCCAAAGACCCTCCCCGTAACCTTTGAATCCTCCCTCATTTTCGATGCACCATTCTCGGTTTATCAAGGTATGATTACGGTTGTTTTCCCAGTAATCGCCATACTGATCAGAGAGGCCATTTGGATTTAACCCCAAAAAGGAATAATGTGCCCAAAAAAGAGGCCCGCCATATTCTTCTGCCCCGTTATGGTTCAGGTCCAAGTCATATTCATAGGAGGTTACAGAGTCTTTAATATCTCCTCCTCTCGCCCAGCCTTCATGATATACTTCGGCCGAAATGGGATGTGTCGGCGATGAAGCCGCAAGAATGTAAGTGATAAAGCTTTCGTCATATCCTTGGATAGGATGCTCGATAATCCATCCTTTATCAGGTGACCAATGCCAATACAGTACATTTTCCCCATCTTTGGTATGCCAATGCCAATCCATTTCCTCCCAAAGTTGATTGATTTTAGTAGCAAGGATTCTTTCCCGGTCACTGCCCTGCTTGTAATATTCTCTGACCGCCAACAGTCCCTGCATCAAAAATGCAGATTCCACCAAATCCGCTCCATTGTCATTCTCGCTGAAAGCTCTCACCTTTCCGGTTTTACCATACAGCCAATGTGGCCAAATACCGTTGTACCGATCGGCATCGGTCAAAAAATCTACCATCCTTTCAAACCTCTCCAACCCCTGTTCCGGGGTGATCCATTGTCGTTCGATACCTGCCAAAATTCCGAACATCCCAAATCCCGTTCCACCGGTGGTCACTACATCTGCGTCATCTTGGGGATAGTTTCCATCTAAATGAATCCGCTCACGCGCCATTCCTGAATTTGGTTCCGCACCATCCCAAAAGTACCTAAATGTATAAAATTGCACCATGTCCAACAACTGCTCTTCGGACATTTCCCTAGTGCTTACCTGTACTTCCCCATGCGTTTTTACTTTCCCAGCAGATACAGCCTCTACTTTGTAGTATAGTTGCAAGTCCGTTCCCAAGTCATTGACAAAATCCAAATAAATAGTGTCTGATACTGTAGCCCGCAGGGAGAAATCCTTTCCATTTGTTCCCACTAAAACACGGTAACTATCTACCTCCTCGGTACCCCTTTCCCATTGTAACTCAACATGGCGGTCATATCCCGTCCCTGTTAAACTGTTTTCCCCTTTATCCGAACAGGAAATAAACACGCCTGTCACAACAATTAAAAAACAATTTACTGTACGAATGAAAGTTCTATCATTCACTAATCCATCAGCACTTTTTTCCATTTTGGGTTTCTTATCAGGCAAGGTTAAAAAAGAAAACGAATTAATAGCAACTAAGTTCGCATTATTTCATTACCGAACTATTCATAGGAAAAGCCTAACATTTCCAAACCGACTTTCAGATCAGAATCCTGCATCATTAAATCCCATAACAATCCAGTCCGGTAATTTTCTATCATCAGGATAATAGGCCCCTGATCAATTGCCAAATAACTGTCAGCATACCAATCCTCCGTCGGATTGAATGCATCATAGAATCCGAATTCACCCCAGAGCCTATCTCCTAATTGGTAATAAAATGTTTTGAGTGCGGCCAAGGATTCATCTGGTGCATAAGGCATGGATCCTATTGAAGCGGTGGGCGTGATAACTCCTAGATCATTGCGCGGCGAATGGGCATTGTAGCCGTGCTGATTGTCACTGGCGGTCAAGCCCCAGATTCCCTCACTATAACCTGCAAATCCCCTTGGGTTGTCTATGCAATAAGCCCTATTTATTAATGTTTGGCTTATACCTTGTTCCCAATAATTGGCGTATTGGTCTTGCAGCTTTCTGGGGTCGACTCCAAGGAAGGTATAATGGGAGAAAAATAAAGGTCCTCCCAAATCCTCCCCGAGGGGAAGGGAAATCCCATAAAAGGCTTTGCCGTTTAGCATGGCACCATACCCGGCCCAGCCTGTGTGATAAACCCTCTTGTCAATGGCATGAGTTGGTGAGGATGCTGCGAGGAGGTAAGTTATCAAGGCTTCATTATAACCACTGATTGGCAAATTCATCGCCCATTCCGAATTCGGAGACCAATGCCAATACAACCTGTCTTCTCCATTTCGGGTAAACCAGTCCCATTCAACTTCTTCCCACAATTGGGTAATCTTTAACTGCAATTTTCCCTCCTGGGAATTTCTTTCATCCAAAAAAGCCCTTGCCGTTAACAACCCCTGCATCAACAAAGCAGTCTCCACTAGATCTGCGCCATCATCATTGGCACTGAATGGAATTACACTTCCCGATTGACCATTTAACCAATGCGGCCAAACACCGTGAAACCTATCCGCCTGTATCAAGAAATCAACCATCTTATCAATCCTTTCCACTCCTTGTTCTCTGCTAATAAACCCTCGTGATATGCCAACCAAAAGGGACATGACACCAAAACCACTTCCTCCGGTAGTTACGAGACTGCCAGATGTATTACGTTCTCGGATCATTCCGCTTGGCTGTTGGGCAAAGTCATAAAAATAGCGGAATGTATGCTCCTGCACTTTGGTAAGCAAATCTTCATCGGAAATTACCGGATATTTTGGGTCTGTACTTAGCTGGGTGAAGATAGTCTCCTCATAACCTGCAAAAGATTCATCTTGCGCCCCTACTAGTTCATTTGATATAATAATTGTGTATTTCTTAAAGTCATCCAGCGGTTGTGAATTTTCTACTAATACAATTTTATCATCTCCTTCAAATTTATAAGTCAAGGGAAGGCTTTCAAATCCGACCAAATTGACTGCATGAAGAATTGACTCCCTATCTATAGGTGTGGAAAAATTTAGCTTGAGGGTAAAATTCAATGGCACGTCCACAATCCTACTCGTTCGAGTCACATTAGCATCCTCAAACTCGAGAGATGTTAGCCGAAGTTCATCAGCAATTGTTTGGAACCAAATATCCTGACTGCCACTACTAGCACCATAAGTTGCCTTGAGTTGGTCAGTAAGCCGGATTAGGTACATGGTCTGTTTTAATAGGGCTCCTGTTGGGTAAAGCGTTAAGTTTTGGTTGCCGGAAAAAAGAGAGAATGTGTAAGGTACTGGTTGATTATCGACCAGCAACCCTAATCCCTGTTCCACACTTTGTGGATCCAGCGCATCAGAAAAATAAAGGGTTATGGGTCTATCAACAGGAATTTCAAGGTTTTCACTTGCGGAAAGATCCAACTCTATTTCTCCAATAACAATCCTCTCTAAGCGGAAGGTCCCTAATTCATCTTCATCTTGTGTACAACTGTTAAAAAATACTATTCCAAGAAAAAACAAAAAAACATTTTTCATTTTTCCAAAAATTAAAGAGACAGCTACTCCCTTGTTGGAGAGAAGCTGTCTCTGAGAACAAAATTTAATTTAGCTCCGCGTCCATGATACTACGAATCTCTTCTTGAGTCAGCGATTTGTCAAATATCCGAAGCTCGTCGATCAGACTTGATGTAGACAAATGGCCCCATTCAGCAAATCTAGGAGCACCTGAACCAACACTCAACACATCGCATCCCTCCCAGTCGATACCTGGAAAATCCCCTTCACTTACTACTTCTCCGTCTATGTATACAGCACACCTAGTTCCTGATATAGTAAAGGCAATATGTGCCCATTCGTTTTCCGAAGGATCCAAGTCAGCTGCCGCTCCACCGTCAAACCAATTTTCACCATCTCCATTCCCAACGTTAAGCTTTACTCGCTGCATGGAGCCCGCAGCCTCCCGAAACAACCTAAATCCTTTTGTTCTATTATTCATCGCATTCGGATTGTCAGGGTCTGGTGGTCCCATTACAAGCAGACCTGCACGGTCTGGAGACGCATTTACTTTGTACCAAAATAGGGCACTGAATTCCTCATTTTGCAAGTCCTCAGCTTCATATTTAAGATATGCATTGTTCGCACCCGCGTAGGCCCGTCCTAACACTCCGTCTGCAAAGCCGGGACTTCCGACGACTTCAGGGGATTGAATAGCTACCAATTCCACATAGTCTCCATCGAAGGAAACGTAAAACAGCTCATTTTCATATTCAGGCCGGTAGGGTTCAATTTTTTCAAACGTGACCGATTCACTCGTAGATTTTCCAGAAGCATCTGTGGCTGTGACAGTAAGTATATGTTCCCCATTTGTAACTTGGTCAAACTGAAACTGTTTTAATCCGCGACGGTAGTCCATAAAGTCATCGAACCGCTCTATCTCTTCTCCATTCAATGCCACAACAATAGATTCAATCTCGATATCGTCCGTCACTTCAAAGTTAATGTTAACTGCAGTTACGTCTTCTACCACTCGAATCAATGTCCCTTCTATTGGCGAATTGATTGTTACCACGGGTGCCTCAGCATCCTGACCTGGTTCGACCAGTTGTATATCATCTATATAGCCATCGGTGCAGGCAACTGCCAAAAAACCGAAACCAATTACTAAGTTTAGTATATTTTTCATGTGTTTATAATTTTTTTTTAATGGCCACCCCGACTAGTCGGGACAGGCTATGGAATCCCGCAATTATAATCGTCCCTCCGTGTGAGGTTTTCCTCATGCTCGATTTCATGCTGTATCTCTTTTACTCAAGTTATAATTTACCCTGCGTTTGGCGCGTCACTGATTTGGGGTAGAATATCCTGCTGCTCCAGTGGATAGGGAAGGAATCGATGCATACTAGGTTGGAAATTTCTACCGTCATAATCCAACTCGTCATATCTTTCATAGCGCATCAAATCATAGAATCGAATCCCCCATTCTGTACCAAACTCTGCATATTTTTCGTCCAACACATCATCCAGCGTAACCGTTGTCAGTGGGGATAGTCCAGCTCGAGATCTGACCGTATTCACTGCTTGCTCGGCTGTCATCACCGCACTTGAAGCACCACCGACCATAGCCTCAGCGTGCATGAGCAAAATTTCCGAATACCTGATTACAGAAAAATTATTGTTTTCACCATAGGTAAATCTTCCGGGTGTAAGCTGAGTAGAAGGAAGGTAATATTTGCCACTGAGGAAGTTATAACGGGGGTGACTGTTGAACACATCTCCATCCGGCGATACATTGGTTACCCATGCCGGGAGGTTCTGATAGTTAGGGTCACTGCGGATTTCAGCGATTCCCTCAGGAGTAAACAATACAGTAGTTTGTAGTCGGACTTCCTCGTCACGATCCAACATAAACTTGATATATTTTAAGGTGGGTTCCCAAAATCCCCACCCTGTTCCAGCGCCAGATACGGTTGGGGTCCAACTTGCCGGGCCGAAGAAATCCCAGAGATATCGTGTAACCGTACCACTCGCCTGACCAAAATCAGAATATTGAAACTCAAGCAAATTTTCGTCATTTAACTTCCCCGGAATTTTAAACAACTGGTAATAATCTGATTCGAGAGAAAACGCTCCACTACTGATTATTTGGCCGGTGGCTTCTGCTACTGCGGGGAAGTTTTGGATCTCCAGATTGGCCATGGCTTTGACGGCCAATGCCGTGAATCGGGTGATACCTCCCCGTACATCCGTCCGTTGATTGGGATGAACACTTGGCAGCGCTGGAATAGCCTCATCCATCAATTCGGAAACGTGCTGCATCACCTCCTCAAAACTTGATAATTCCACATTAAATAGGTGGCTTGGCTGGGACTCTAGCGGAATTAGTATACTCCCCCAAAGGCGGGACAGAAGAATTAATTCAAATCCCTGCATTACCTTAATCTCCGCTATGTACTGCTGAGCATTTGCGGCGTTAGCGCCGGCCTCCTCATATTTTTGAATTTCCTCAATAGCTCCATGCCAGTGCAATAAGTCTGTGTACAAGTTTAACCAAGTGGAATTATACATCCAAAAATTCCGGTCATATCGAAACACATCCGTTTCAGTAAGCGGAAATTGATCCCCTGCCGGATTGACATCATCTCCCCTGACCGAAATAATAGGATAGCTTTCCCATTGTAAGACACTCAATTCGGCATATGCTCCATACAGCATCAAAATCATATTACCTGAAATACTGTAATCGGTTCCTTCTACTAGAAATTCATTTTCCAGCGGCTCATCTAATTTGTCTTCGCAGGAAATGGACAGTACTGCTGCCAAAAGGACAGACAGAAAGCTTCTATATAATTTATTTTTCATGGTCTGTCTAGGTTTAAAGTTTGATATTAAGTCCCAACGTATAAATAGCTGGTATAGGATAGACTTGTCTGTCTATTCCATTAGCTACTTCCGGGGTAAATCCGTTATAGTTAAACATCGTTAGTGGTCGGTCCGCCGTTAAAGTGACGGTAGCATTCGGCATAGTGATTCCGAAGAGAGACCGTTCCTCTAGCATATAACTCATCCGGACGTTTTGAATCCTCCAATAAGATCCATCCTCCACAAAATAACTGCTCATGTTTTGATTCCATCCTTTTCGAAGTCCTGCTGCAGAGGGATATTTATTAGAAGTGCCCTCACCTCTCCAAAGGTTGGTAGCCAGATCCGCATCTATATTGGTGTCATTGGTAAATATAATCTCGCCTCTTTTACGATTTAGAATACTATATCCAGACTGTCCTTGAAGTAATGCGGAAAAACTAAAGTTGCGGTATGAAAACCCGGCGTTCATTCCAAAGTTAAGTTTAGGTAGGAATGATCCCAGCACTACCCGGTCCGCATCATTGATCACTCCGTCTCCATTTTGATCCCTGAAAATCAAATCTCCCGGCTGAAGGCTATTGGCATCTATAAATTCCTGCGTATATCCACTGCTTTCAATCTGTGCCTGGGTTTGGAAAACACCTTCTGTTTCATATCCATAAAATGCCTGAAAGGGTTGTCCAATAATAGATCGCTGCCTAAATTCCGCGGTACCGCCTTCCAGTAATTCAGGGCCTCCCAACCCTAATACTTGGTTGTTTAAGGTGGCAATATTTCCCCCTACATAATACGAGAATCCATTAGAGAAACTATCTTCCCAATTTAATGTTAACTCCAACCCTTCATTTCGGATCTCTCCTACACTTCTCCGCTCCAGCGCTCTGAAAACTGGGGGAATAATATTTACCGAGAGGTTTCTAGTATCACGAATGAAGTAATCCGCATCCAGAGATAGTCTGCTCTGAAAGAATCGGGAATTAATACCGAAATTCATTTCCACTGTAGTCTCCCATTGTTCAATAAGATCAAAGGTGGGATTTAACCTTCTTCCAAAAACAAGCGCATTGTTTATAGCTGCACTCGTTTCCTCCAGTACTGGAGCTCCTACCGATGCATTAATACCATCATTGCCCAATTGACCCCACGAACCCCGGAATTTCAGAAAATCTATACCTTCCACATTGAAGAATGGCTCGGAGGAAAGCACCCATCCAGCACCTGCGGTGTAAAAATTACCCCATTTTTTTTGGAACTTATTATTGCCATCTCTTCTGACCGTACCATATAAAAGGTATCTGTCATCATAATTATATGCAACTCGTGAGAAATAGGATTGGAAAAAAAGCCTGCTGCCGTTATCACCAATACTATTTAAATCAAAGTCTGTGGCATTGGATAGATACCAAAATTGTTCCCTGTCCCTAAGAGGATTCGGATTTAGGTTTTCGCCGCTGGCATTAAAGCTCTCAAACATTTCACTTCTGTAGGATTGGCCAACGACAACCGTTAGGTTATGATCTCCGTAATTATCTTGGTAGGTTATGAAATTGTCCCAAATCTGATTGAAACGGTTTAATGAACTTCGATTTAACGAAGACAACCTGTTGGTTATTCCATCGCTAAAAGCCATCCTTACATTTCTTTGATTGAAACTTTCTATTCCATAATTATAAGCAGTTCTGAATGAAAGCCTACTTGGAAGGATTTCAATATCCGCATACAAATTCCCATTGATTTTTGTGATTTTGTTTCTGTTGTCTGAATAAAGTAGATCGTAGAACGGGTTTTGATTTCCCCTGTATCCGATTTGTTGGGCATTGGATAGTGGAAATGGATCCGCCTGGGTATTAAGTTCATCAAATACAGGCAATATCGGTACTGCGAAGTAAGACCTGAACCAGGCTCCATCCTCGCCTACAAACTGGTCAGCCGTACTCACATTGAGATTGGTGCCTACTGTAATCCAGTCCCTGAGATCGGAATCCAATTTTACCCTGAAATTTAGCCGCTGATAATCGTTGCGGGTATCATTCATAAGCCCCTTCTGATCGAAATAACTTCCACCTAAAGAATACCTGGTTCTTTCATTTCCTCCATTGAAGGTGAGGGAGTGATTCTGAATGGTAGAGGGACTCATGACCTCCGAATACCAGTCTGTATTTACATCAGGAATACTTGGGTCAAGGCGACTACGTCCAAATCGCTGCATGGCATTTTGCACAAAGGCCATGTCGGCTGGACTTCCCGTTTCGTTAATATACTGAACAAACTGCTGAGAGTTGGCCATTTTGATTACATTCTGTGGATTTTGAATCCCATAGTAGCCATCGTAGATTATTTCCGGCTCTTGGTCGTAACTTCCTGATCTTGTTTCAATAACAACTACGCCATTTGCCGCCCTTACTCCATAGATAGCTGAAGCAGATGCATCCTTCAGCACCGAGATAGTTTCTATATCATTGGGGTTAAGAAAGTCAATATTATCAAAAAACATTCCATCCACTACATATAGTGGCGCTGCTCCTCCCTCAAAGGAACCCACTCCCCTTACCCGAACAGTGGGTGCGGCACCAGGAGCGCCGTTACTCACAATTTGGACGCCGGCAACCCTACCCTGTAGTGCTTGCATGGCTTGTGCATTGGGAGTTTTGATAATATCATCTGATCTTATAGTAGTAATAGCAGAGGTAAGATCCCTTTCGCGTAGCGTTCCATACCCCACTACAACGACTTCATCCAAGCTCGTTGCGCCCTCAGCGAATACCACGTCTATGGTAGATCTTCCGTTTACCTGAATTTCTTGAGTTTCAAAACCTATAAATGAAAAAACCAGTGTCGCTTCCGCACTTGTCAGGTTAATTTGAAAATTTCCATCCATATCGGTAACCGTACCGTTGCTTGTTCCTTTCTCCAGTATATTGACTCCGGGAACAGATTCTCCAGTTGGATCAGTAACGTTACCGGTAACGCTGGCCTCCTGACTAAACCCGCTATACACGATGCAACATAATGTCAGTAAAATCGGCGTAAACTTTTGGAACTGGAAAAGGCCCTTAAAATATCCCTTTCCCTTACCATTTTGGTATCTATTATTCATAGTAAATATTGGTTTAGTTTATTGATTGTAAAAAAGCATTGGAATAAAGAAATAATTCCAAGTTCCAATCCTGATATAAATGTAGAAATTCGCTTAGTGATTTCTATCAATTGAGCCGTATTTAATAAAAATTGAAGCGGGAATCTGAGCACTTCCATTACCTTGATTTCCCAGTTGGATAACAAGACTTATTTGTTTAAAAATGATTGAACAGCCTTTTTACCTTTGCGAATTATGCTTTAATATCAAAAAACTGAAGTCGTGGAAAATTTGTTTGAATGCAACATGATTTGACCCCAAAATAGCGGATTAATAGCTGGACCCCATTTGCGCAGGTTCAATTAATTTTTTATCTCAAGTTGTTCTTCCAATATTATATCTTCCCATTTTGGATGTATAAGCCCCTTTTTTTGAATCAGATCAGTCACTTTTTTGCGAAAAGCCCATACTGTGTTTTTATTGAGGTCAAGAAGATCTCCTATTTCTTCCAAGGTGTAGGGTTTACCCTCTGAAACACTTGAATAAGCTATATAAAAAGCCTTTTCCAAAGGAAATCTGACGCCATGAAAAATAGTACCCGCAGTTACTGATTCAATATATCCACATTTTGTACATCTTTTCGAGAAAATTTTAGGGCCATCACTGCATTTATGCTTTCCGCATTGCCTACATGTGAACTGATCCTCCCACTTCATTGATTCGATATACCTGGAACAGGCAGACTTATCAGGAAAAATAATTTTAAATTCGTTAAAAGTTAGGTTTGTATTGACTAATCTGGCGCGCAAAGAATCCTTAACAGCACTTTTTAACTTCCAGTTGTCCTTATCCAACAAGGAATTGATGCGCTTAATTTCCCTGTCTTTTTCAATCAACTGTTCGTTGTATTGAACCAATATCCGGTTTTTTTTCTCCAGTTCAGAGGTTCTTTCCATCACTTTGGATTCCAATTCTTGATTTACCTTCTCTTTGAGCGAGATATTTACCTTGTATTGCTCTAAGGATCTTTTCAATGCCTTATCTCTTACATCCTTCATTATTTTAATGCGGTCCCCCAGTGCAAATGACAAAAGAACCATTTCCACCAAAAACGCGAGATGCAAACTGTAGTATCCCAATGTACTGTGTTCTACCCAAGCGGTATTGACCAACACCTTAATTACGGCTCCTAAGAAAAGGGCTCCGTACGCCAAAACAAAAAATCTGGCAGCTTTATTACCCTTTGCAAGCAAATAGATCCCAGTTCCGAAGATTAATAAGAACGGCACTGTGTCTACATAAGAAAGGTCATAATAATGCTCATCTATTAGGATGCCTGCAAGAAACATACACAACTTCACTACCAAGGAAAGTCCTAATAATTTATGAAAAATGGGTGCTTTTCGCTTAGTGTTTAAAAATCTAAAGGTGAATAATACTGCCCAGAACACAATTGAAAAACTAAAGACACCATTGACCCAACCGTTAATAGTTGGATAGTCGGGCCAAAGATATTGAAAGCCTATTCCGTCAACGCTCGTGGCATAAAGTCCCACGCTTAATAGATAAAAAATGTAGTAGAGAAATTTCATTTCCCGCACAGCCAGAAAAACCAGCAGATTGTATAAGGAAATGATAAGTATCATTCCATAAAAAACACCATAAAGGAAATATTCGCTAAGAGCATAATGCACAAATCGGTTTACAGACCGTACAGCAATTCGGATATCAGCTTTTTGGGAAGAATTGACCTTAAAATAATAATTGGAAATCCCTTCCTGCTTATTGTCGATTTTTACATGAAAATTTTTGTGCGCAAAAAGACGGTTTTTAAATGGCAGCCCATCCCCCATTATTGTCAGAAAGTAACTACCTGATTTTAAAGGTGTATAGGCTTCAATATGATCGATACTTTGATCATAGAATTCCATGTACCAATCTCGTTGACTATCGGGGAATTTTTGTATTGACAATTTAACCCAATACGTGTAATCCGTATTGAAATTTTTTTTGCTGGAGCCTGGCCTAATCTTAAACTGCTGCTGAAATCTCGGTTGAATAATATCTTCTAAAACAAGGCAATTTGTCGTGTCCTCAAAAATCTCCAGTTGGGAAATGGAATAGATGCGTTCTTCCCAATCGTCGTGCAGACGTAGCGTAGCCGACCCAGAAATCCGCTGCCCCATCAGAAATCCATGAAAAGACATACATGCCAAGGATGTCAATACGAATAAAGCAAAATACTTATTCCGGACCATTTCCATTGCTCTGTTTGGATCAAAGGTAAAAATATAACGGCTATTTCGTACGAAAGTGATGTGAAAGTAGTCTTTACATCGAAAGTCTATAAAAAACATATTGGTATTTTCTTTGGGACCAATACTTTTAATTCAACTTAAGCAATTACTAGTTGTGATTTTAACCCCATAAATTAGTAACTTTCCGGTTGCTCCCGTTCTTACCATATATATTCCTATCGAATATTTAAATAGATCAGGGCAACATAACACAAGATAATTGAGTTTTTAGATTCTTTTTGATAACAAGCTCATAGATGAGTAAGGGTTTCTTTCAACATGCAAAAACAAAAGCCAGATTACAATACCCTATTCCAGTTCAATCCATTACCCAATTGGGTGTATGATAGGAATACTTATGAAATCCTCGATGCCAATCAGTCCGCTATGGAGCATTACGGGTATACAAAAGCGGAGTTTTTAAACCTAACTATTATCGATTTGCGGCCCAAAACTGATATTCCCATGGTTTTGGCAGCTCATGCAGACATTGATCAACGGGAAGGAAATATCTACTTTGGAGTGTTTACCCATCAAAAAAAGAATGGGGAATTGATTCGAATGGATATCAATGGTCATAAGGTGGATTTTCAGGGAAGGGCCTGTGTTATGGTCGTTTGCCAGGATGTCACGGAGAAAGAAAGACAAGTACAAGAGCTCCGCATTTCGGAGAAAAGGCTCAAAACAGCTTCCGCAATTGCGAAACTTGGCTATTGGCGGTTGGAACGGGATGAACTCACCCTTTCTTTGTCGGACGAGGTGTATGATATATGGGGGTTAAATAAAACTAATTCAAAGCTCGACTTTAAATCTTTCCTGCAAACCATCCACCCAGATGATAGGCAAGCCTTTTTACTTGCTAAGGAAGATTCATTTTCCCACGAAAAAGTGTTTGATTTCTCCCACAGAATCATGCTTTCAGGAAATGTGACACGATGGGTGCATCATTTAGGTCGAAAGCTAAATGATGCGAATGGCGATATCATTGCCTATGAGGGGACTGTCCAGGACATAACTGTTCATAAGGAAGAACAGCAACAACTAAAGCTATTAGAAAGTGTCGTTACGAATACTACTGATGCTGTAATTATCACGGATGTGGGAACTTGTAACGACCCGACCAAAAGGATCATCTATGTAAATGAAGCTTTTACGAAAATGACCGGATATTCGGCTCAGGAGGCAATAGGAAAAAGCCCTAAGATGCTACAGGGTCCTGATTCAGATTGGGATGAAATTGACAGATTGGGCAATGCACTTCAGCGACGGGAAGCTTGGGAATCAATTCTCCTGAACTATAACAAATATGGAGAAGAGTATTGGGTAAATCTAGCAATTAGTCCTATAACCCAAGAGGATGGTAAAACCACCCATTATATCGCGGTTGAAAGGGATGTCACCGGCCAAAAAAACAAGGAACTTGAAAACATTCTAATCAGCCAAATTAGTTTAATTTTTAACGATGAAAAAAACCTTAAAGTTACCACTAGAAAGTTGTGTTCCATTTTCGCTGAGTTTGGTAGTTTTGATTTTGTTGAGATTTGGCTCCCAAATAAGGCAAATAATCAAATCCGATTAATTGACTGCTGTAAAAAGACCGAAATTGGTGACCTATTTTATCATTTCGGCCACGGTATCAACAGCTTTGAAATGGATGAAGATCTCCCAGGATTAGTTTGGAGAAAAGGAAAGACCGTTTTTTGGGATAAACTTCAAAGCATGGAAACCTTTCCAAGGAAATTGGCTGCTACTAGTGCGGGGGTCACATCCATCATGGGTTTTCCTTTTTTATATAATGAAGAGGTTGTAGGAATTCTTGTCATTGGATCCGCCAAACCAATGGATAAGCTGTCACGATTTAAAAACATTTTCAGTAAACTTGGAGGATTTATCGGGTCAGAGTTCAGCCGAAAAAAAATTGAGTCCGATTTAAGCCACCTCTTTGATGCGCTTCCTGATATCATGTGTTTGACCGACACCTCTGGCCGGATTTTAAGAATTAACCCCGCTGGATGCAAGCTTTTGGGGTATATGGAGGAAGAAATCCTTTTAAAGTCTTTTCATGAACATGTGCATCCTGAAGACTTAAGTTTGACTCTCAAAATGCTTTCAACGCTCAGTTCCAACGATTCGGTTACTCAATTTGAAAACCGCTGTATCACCAAAAAAGGAAAAATTCTATGGTTAGGTTGGACCTGTAATACCGGCATTGAGGAAGGAATCATCTACGCAACCGCAAAAAATATCACAAAAGAAAAAAAATTAGGGAAGCTTAATGATCAGGCATCCTCACTTGCCAAAATAGGCAGTTGGGAATTAGACTTAGTTAGTAAGGATAACAATGAAATGTATTGGTCACCAATGACCAGAAAAATCCTAGAAGTGGATGAGGACTATAATCCGACCTTAACTGGAGGTTTTGAATTTTATTCGGTGAAAAGTAAAAAGCACATTCAACAGGCTGTAGAAAAATTGGTTTCGGAGGGAATTGACTTTGACGAAGACCTTCTATTAATTACCTCCACTGGTAAAGAGCGTTGGATTCGTTGCATTGGGACTGGGGAAAGTATAAATGGTAAATGTGTGAAGATTTTTGGAAGTTTTCAGGATATACATGCTTCTAAAACGTTGGAAATTCAAATTAGTGAAATACTGGGCAGTATTTCAGACGCATTTTATGCGATGGATAGGGATTGGAATTTTACCTTTTTTAACAAAGAAGCTGAGAATCTCCTTAAACGAAAAGAATCTGAGCTTCTTGGCAATTCTATTTGGGAGGAGTTTCCAGCGGCAACTGGTACCCCACTAGAGGAAATATACAAAAGAGTGGCTGCATCCGGAAAGCCTGAATCGTTTGAATATTTTTTTCCAGGGGATGGTAAATGGTATGAAATCAATGCTTATCCTTTCGGTGGAGGAGTATCATCCTATTTTCGAAATATCGAAGAACGGAGAAAGACCGCGGAAACGCTCAGAAAAGCAGCTGAAGAAAAAACACTGATTCTGGAAAGTATCGGAGATGCTTTTTTCACTTTGAATCGAGATTTTACCGTTACCTACTGGAATAAGAAAGCGGAGGAGCTTGTATATATCAACCGGGAAGAAATTCTAGGACAGAATTTTTGGAAAGTCATTCCATACGCAAAAAAATTACCCTCATTCACGCTGTTTTACAAGGCACTGGAAACGGGGGAAACGGTGGCGTTTGAAGATATTTATAGAGATAAATTCCTAGAAGTAACTGCCTTTCCGTCTGAAACAGGACTAACTATTTTCCTTAGGAATATTTCTGAACGGAAACGCTCCGAACAAGAGATATTGGCTGCCAACGAGCGCTTCGAAAAAGTATCAGAAGCTACCAATGATGCTATTTGGGATTGGGATATAAAAAACAAAACGTTTTTTAGGGGAAAAGGAATAGAGAAGTTTTTTGGAGATCAGGTAAATCGACAAATAAAGGAAAAAGATTTTTGGACAGACAACTTTGATCCGGAAATTCTTGCCGATTTGAAAAAGAGTATAAATGTTGCTATATCAAATCCTAAGCAGACTCGCTGGGAGATGGAATACAGGATAATCAAAAAAAACAGCGAAATTGTCCACGTAGTTGACAGAGGGGTTATTATCAGGGATTTGGCCGGAAAAGCGGTCCGGATGGTCGGTGCTATGACAGATATATCCGAAAGAAAGCACCATGAGGATAAGCTAAAGGAGCTTAATCAAACGCTGCAAAATTACGCACATGAATTGGAAATAACGAATGAGCAATTAGAACAATTTGCTTTTATCGCTTCACATGATTTGCAGGAACCTTTGCGGATGATATCGAGCTTCCTTGAGCAGCTCAAAAGGAAATATGGAAATCTGCTAGACGAAAAAGGCCTACAATATATTTATTATGCAACAGACGGTGCCAAACGGATGAAACAGATTATTCTTGATCTACTGGAATATTCCAGAGCAGGCAAAGCCGAAATTGACATTGAAAAAGTAAACCTAAATCAATTGCTTGAGGATTATTCACTCTTACGGAGAAGAATAATTAAAGAAAAAGCAGCAACTATCAGGACTGGTCGGCTTCCGATCATTACCGCCCCTAAGGCCCCGCTTATACAAACCCTTCACTGCATATTGGACAACGCAATCAAGTACTCGAAAGACAATGTAGCTCCCCAGATTGAATTAAAGGTGGAGGACACGGGGAATCATTGGTGCATTTCGATAGAAGATAATGGAATTGGGATTGACAACCGCTTCTTTGAGAAAATTTTCATTATCTTTCAGCGACTGCATAACAGAAGCCAATACAGTGGCACCGGAATAGGACTGGCAATAGCAAAAAAACACGTAGAATCCTGGGGAGGGAAAATATCGATGAAATCACAACCCGGAGTGGGATCCGTCTTTTATTTTACCATTCCAAATAACACAAAGCCTTCAAACAATTAAATACCGCTATGGAACGAGCACATATATTATTAGTAGAAGATAACGAAGGAGATATAATTTTGACTCTTGAGGCCTTTGAGGAAAGCAAAATCAAAACCGACATAAGTGTGGTTAAAAACGGCCAGGAAGCTTTGAATTTTTTATTCCAAAGAGCTGAATTTTCTTCTGCCCAAAAGCCGGATTTAATCATCTTGGATATAAATATACCCATATTCAATGGTCACGAAGTATTGAGGCAAATCAAAGAGGATCCCATCCTAAAAAAAATCCCCGTAATTATGCTTACCACCTCATCCAACCGAAAAGATATCCACCTAGCCTACGAAAACCACAGCAACAGTTTTATTACCAAGCCTATTGATATCGATGAGTTTTTAGATGCTATTCTAAAAATCGAAGAATTTTGGTTGCAATTGTCAAAGCTTCCTGATTAAACGCACGTATGCTTCAAGCTCTTCTAACTATTTAGCAACACATCTCTAATCTTGCTCAAACAAAATCAATTTCTGTCCAACTCACTCCTGATTCGGGATATCCCATCGTTTTCAGAAATCATCTAATCCTTATCTATAGCGGGTTTTAGTTTACTTCACTACTAGTGAAGATTGGGGAGGAAAAACCAGGCGTTTGCCATCCATAGTTGCTCCATTATAGCTGTAAACTACCTCGCCGCCTTCAGTGGTATAGGTAAGTTCCAGTCTCTCCATACCAAGATTATGGAAAACGATTCTTCTCTCTCCATCCAGTACCCGTTCATAGGCCATTAGTGCCTTGGGGTAGTTTTCATCCAACAATTCCAAGCCTCCCAAAGCAAGCACAGAATCTGTATTACGCAACTTTATAGTTTCCTGATAATGCCTAAACATACTGCTAGCATCTTCCTTTTGAACTTCGAGCGGAATTACTGTTTCATCTGTTGAAAACTTGGGGTCAATCCAAGTTGCCCGACCTCCATCTTTATCTAAAACATCCCATAAAAATGGTTCCCTGATATTTGGATCCGGCTTTTTACCCAACATTCCGATTTCTTCTCCATAATACAAATAAGGCGCACCTGGCATAGTCATCAGAATGGCGATAGCCTGCTTGGCCTTTCTTTCATCACCATCCAAATCCGATAATATCCGGGGCTGATCATGGTTGGAAGAGATGGTTGCATCTATAAACTCATCCGTAATGCCCTGATAATAGTCCAATACCTGCTTTTGCTTGGTAGGTAAAAGACTTCCGTCCGCTGTTCGCAATGCTTCCAATAGCGTATAGTGAAAATCAAAATTGAATAAGGCCGGCAATCCCGGAAGATAAGGAGCTACGATCTCCTTGCTGTCATAGACTTCACCCACCAAATATATATCGGATTTAATCTCCACCATTTTTTCTCTAAATTCTTTCCAAAACGCATGGTTGTCGTCTGGTCTGTCATCCGGGAAAATATGCTTGGCAGCATCCAACCTGAACCCATCCACTCCTACTTCTTCCAACCAAAACTTGCCAATTTCATACACTTCTTCCCTAACTTTCGGATTGTCAAAATTTAGATCAGGCATGCCTCCATAAAAAAAACCGTAATAGAAATCTTCCCCAAACCCCGGATCATGCCATTGCCGGATATTGTCCGAATCCAGTGTGATGGTTTTTTTCTCAAGATAATCTTCCAATGTATCTTTTTGAGCCCAAACAAAGTAATCTCTGTAGGGATTATCTCTGCCTTTCTTTGACTCCAAAAACCAGGGATGCTCACTACTCGTATGGTTGATGATTAAATCAATGACTATCCGGATATCCTGCGCATGAGCTTCGGAAATCAGGGCTTTAAAGTCCTCCAAAGTGCCATAATCAGGGTGGATGGCTTTATAGTCTGTGACATCATACTTATGGTAGCTGGGAGAGGGCATGATCGGCATAAACCAAATGGCATTTGCCCCCAAATCGGAAACATGGTCAAGATTTTCCCGGACACCGTTGATATCACCTATTCCGTCTCCATCAGAGTCATAAAAGGACCGGACAAAAATCTCATACGTCACTCCAGCCTTAGGCCAATGATCCTCCAAGTCATTTGGTCGTTCATTTGCGAGTTTGGGACTACAGCAAAAAAGAAATCCAACTCCCCCGATAAAAAACCAAGTGAAAAATCTAAAATTGAATACCAGGGTTTTTATGTATTGCTTATTCATAATGGTAGACGTTTTACTGTTTGATAAACATTTTTCGACACGGAGCCAACTGACCTTCGATTTCAAGGACATATATTCCAGGAGATAAGTTTCCCGTTGACAGAGTCTGCACGGATTCTCCCTGTGGAAAGGTTCCTGAAATATGTGATCTTCCCTGAACATCGTAAACATGGAAGTTTGTTGCATTTTGGAAAAAAGGAATTCCTATATGAAGTTCTTTTCCGGCAGGCACTGGATAGAGTTTCAAGCTTTCCTCTGCTCTCGGTTTCCGCAAAATAGACGTTATTGGATCAGTTTCGAAGATAATCGCCTCAGGTTTAGGTAAGGGTTTGGAAGTGAAAACGTAAAATTCGTTTACATCGAAATCAAAAGCCCTAGATTGGGAGGAAAGCCGGATTTCCTCACCCGTGAAGAAATTGTACCAGGTTCCGGAGGAAGGAAATGAAATGAAACGGTTATTTTGCGCAGATAGGGCAAAATTCCCGACCAAAACCAAATCCATCCCATCTTCCCGGAGTGTTATCTGTTTGATATCCCCTGCCAAATCCAAGTCAACTTCTTGGGGTTGGTTCAAAACTGGGAGTTCAGCTTTCAATGAAATCAATGCCTGATACAAGTTCCAAAGGCGGATACGATGAGGGTCATCCAAGTAATCCCATCGGGTAGGCTTTATACCCAAGCGATCATCATTGAGTTCAAGGTCATATCCAAATTCTCCAAACTGCCAAATCATTTTTGGTCCGGGAATGGAAAAATAAAAGGCCGTCAAAAGCTGGTTTCGATTTATGGCTTCTGGTAAGTTGGTCAGATTTACTGGGGATCTAGCCCCATAATTCAACATATCAAACATGATACGTTCCTCATCATGGCTCTCCATATAAGCCAGCAGGTGGTTGTTTGTCCAGTCTCTGTTCTGATAAAATGCTCCTTCAAAATTACGGGAGCCTCCTTTTCCCATTTCACGAAACACTCCATTCATATTTCCCCAAAGCACCATGCCGTAATCAGCCAATTCCTTTTCCTCATCATTTGCCGCAAAATGTTCCAAAATCACATAGAAATCCGGGTACTGTGTTTTAATCTGATCATAAATCCGTTTCCAAATAGCGATTCTGGATTCATCCCGACTACTCCACGCCTCCACGTTAGATCCGGAATTCACTTGGGTAAAACCCTTGCTTAAATCAAACCTAAACCCGTCCACATGATATTCCGAAAGCCAATAAGCATTTACTGAATCGACCAAGGCTTGGGTATAAGGGCTTTCATGGTTAAAATCATAGCCTACATTAAAGGGATGCTTAGCTATTGGGTTTAGATAAGGGTTGTCTTCCGTGGGGGCACCATAATCTCCCTCATTGTACAGACGTACAAATGGAGACTGTCCAAATGTATGATTCAAAACCATATCCAACAATACCACCATATCCCGTTTATGGGCTTCATCAATCAGGTTTTTTAGTTCGTTCTTGGTCCCATAATACTTGTCCGGGGCAAAGAAAAAACTTGGATTATACCCCCAAGATAGATTTCCCTCAAACTCCTGAATCGGCATCAACTGTAGGGCATTGATGCCTAATTCCTTCAAATAATCTAATCGTTCCGTTACAGCTTCGTACGTTCTTCTTTCGTCAAAATCCCTAACCAACAATTCATAAATTACCAACTCCTCGGTTTTGGGCTTGATATAATCGTTGTATTTCCAATCATAGGGTTCTTGAGCAGTTTGCAGAAAAGTGGCCTGAAAGTCTGTTTTACCAGTGGGGTATGGTTTCAATCCGGAGTACCTACCCTGATCAATTATTTCTGCTTCGTGATGTGGATCAGAGATCTTGTCGGCATAGGGATCCCCTATTCGAATATGTCCATCCACCAGATATTGAAAAATATATTCTTCTCCTGGATTCAGGTCATTTATTTGTAGCCAAAAGTACTCTCCATCGGGCGTTTGCTTCATATGAAACCCCTCATGCAATTCCCAATCGTTGAAATCGCCGAGGACGAAAGCATTTCGTTTTCCCGGTGCCTGAAGCACCAGTGCAACCGATGTATCCGAAAGGTAGTTGATCCCCATTTTGACGCCTAAAGGCAACTGCTCTGTATTTGAATCCACAACTAAAATGGACAAAGACCGCTCAGCGGAATCGGTTTCCGTAACGGCGGTTGCTACTATTTGGTATGTACCCGGTACAGTCCCAACAAAGCTATATTCAAGTGTGGGTGCTGCTAGATCTTTGGCTATTTCTTCACTATCTAGTATCAGGGAAAGATGGGAAATACCGGAAGCGGCTATTGTTATAATTAGCTCTTCACCGACATTGAGGATAACGGAATTGGAACTTGGCTCCAAAAATAACACCTCAAATCCCTGAACGAGATCAATAAAAAAATCACCTCCCGCACTGGTCTTGCCCTCTTTCGTTCCATCCGCATTTCGGAATACAATTCCGATTCGATCAATTTCAGCCGCATCAAGGTCAAATAATTCTTCCGGATTCAATTCATATTCCCAAAGGTCACTTTCACCGGGTACGGCCTTCATTAATGCCAAGGGATTGTCCGTTCCCCAGGAAAATGGAACAACTTCCCATGTAGTTGAAGTTGCCCCCCCTGTAACCGCTCCCAAATGAACAAACACTCGTTCTTCTCCCACTAGACCTCCGGAACCCAGTTTGGCATCATATCGGATAGTAAAGGACTGAATGGCACTGGGAACAGCAGGAATCGTGGTGACCTGGGCCCAAAGAGGACTAAAACCACCAAATAGAATTCCTAAAAATAGTAGATAATTTCGCATGGGATAAATAAAAAAACCGATAAAAAGGATTTCCGTCGGAGCCCCTTTTTATCGGTATTAAATTAATTTTTGGTAATAGTGTAGGAGATCACACCGGGGACCTTCCAGTCCATAATAATGGTATAGTTTCCGGCTTCTGCGACCGGAATATCACTTCCTCCAGCTTGAAGCATGCCATCTCCGTCGTTCTCTCCATAGTTAAAGTCCCAACTGTTATTTGCCCGGAATTTGAACAAACCCGCTGTCAAATCGGCAGTAAGTACCAATACGTTGTCGTCAGCATTAAATTCCATCGGCGTATCCGCATCCCAGCCTCCTGGTGTAGCATCTCCGACAATCCCCCACCTTCTTGCTGGCCCCAACTGGTAGGTTTTCTCATCCATATTTACCCGTAGTAAAAACGTCCCAAACTCAGTGCCCACGTTGATGTTGTCGCCATCCTGATCTAAAGTTCCATTCGCACCATTATCTCCATAATTCACATCCCAATTTGGTCCTTCATTGATTTTAAATTCACCATTTCCTCCGAGTACATGAATATAACCTTCATATCTGTTGTCTGAATTTTCGGAATAGATAATGGTGTTTTCATTAGCCGGATTCCAGCCTTGGTAGTCTCCGGGAAGATATAATCTTGGAAATTGAAGTTGAACGGCAAAAGGAACTACTTCCACATTCACCATCCCCGAAAAGGTATCGGAGACGGCTGGATTAACCGACGATTTCAAGCGAAACTCCACCGATTCAGACTGCTCGGGTTGCAATCCCATTTGCAGCAGCCTTTGGTTTAAGTCTCCTACAGTTAATCGTGCAGGTGAACTGGTTGCTGCAATGACATCTACAGGTGCCTCAAAATTGTTTCCCATAAGATCCATCTGCACCGTGTAAGTAACAGCCGCCCTAAATCCATAATCTGCCGGAGTAAATTCAAAATCCACCATCTCTGCTGTCTGTTCTTCGGAAAGCGTCCAAGATGTGCCAGACGTTGGACTTACAAGTGTGGGTCCTTGAGGATTAGTAGAAATGGTGACCAATTCCTCTTCAGCACAAGAAATTGCGCCAAACAGAAGCAGAATAGCTCCTATATAATTGATTGACTTTTTCATTATTTTTGGTTTAGAAATTAATAACCCGAATTTTGAACCAAGGTAGGATTGGCAGTGAGATCTGCGGCGGGTAACGGATAAAGATTGCGGGTGTCAGCTACGGCTGAACCATTGATTGATCCGCCTTTCCATTGCCACAGATAGGTGGTTCGCGTAAACCTGCCATACCGGATAAGGTCTGTCCTTCGATGGGCCTCCCATTTCAGTTCCCGGGCTCTTTCATCCAGAATAAAATCCAAATTGAATTCGCCGACAGTAATATTGCCGGATCTGTTTCCATAAGCTCGTTCCCGTAGGGCATTGACCAGCTCCAAAGCCCGCTGTTCAGAGCCGCCTGATCCGCCTCTTAGGACAGCCTCTGCATACATCAAATGGGCATCGGCTAGGCGCATAAGTGGGAAATCTACGGAAACGTGGTCATTAACCGGTCCTGCTGGCCTAGTCCCTTGTTGGGTGATATTCCTGTATTTAAAAACCGCATATCCATCGGTAAATTGGCTGATGGTTTCGATGTTTTTTTCCTGACCGTCTGTATGAAACCTTCCTCTGGCATCTGGTATGCCATTAGTAGACGGATACAGATCCACCAATTCGGGACGTGCACGAAGCCCTTGCCACCCACCTGGAATGCCAAAATCCGCCCGATTCATACTTCCACCTACGGCAGCGTTCACCAAAAAGGTCGCTCCACCCCAAGACATGCTATTTACCTGATCAAAAGATATGGGGAAAATTATCTCATTCGACTGATGGTTATCGGCAAAAAACAGGTGGTCATATACCGGCTCTAATGTGTATCCCGCATCTAAGACCTGATTTAAGTAGGTAATGGCATCGCTGTTTCGGTTTTGGCCAGCATAGACCTCCGCGTTGAGGTATAATTTTGCCAACAGTAACCATCCTGCTGCCTGGTCAGCCCGAGCATATTCGTTTTGTCTTGGTGCAGCCAAGTTGGGTATTATATCCGTTAATTCACTTTCGATATATTCAAACAAGTCTTCCCGCTGAATCTGGTCGGGAAAAAATGATCCTACCAAATCCTCTTCAGTTACAAACGGCACATTGCCGTACAGGTCCAATGCGTGAAAATAACTCAGCGAACGTAAAAATCGGGCTTCATTGCGAAACCTAACTGCTTCTGTAAGGTCATTTCCTGCGATGTTCCGTGAAGCTAGTTTTTCGTCACTCAGCTCTCTAATATATTCATTGGCTAGGGTAATTTGGTAGAATATACGGTAGTACATGGCACCAATAAACCCGTTGTCAGATGACCAGGTCATGGTATTCAAAGCGGGAAGCCCTTCATCGTTCCAGGCGATAATTGCCTCATCCGTAGGTAACTGTTGTAGTTTCCACAGCGCACGAATATAGGTAGATGCTCCCTCATCCTGCCCTCCGATATCACCCCTTCCGGAAGGACCTTGTTGGCCACTCAGTGCCAGACCTCCATAAATTTTAGCTAAGACTGATTTATAGTTGGCGAAATCTTCATAAACCTCCAGTGAGGTTTGCTCATTATACGGCTCCAGATCCAGATCATTACAGGCACTTGCCATCAGTCCGAATGTGAGGAGATAAACAAATTTGACGATTAATGATTTATTCATAGTTATTTAGATTTAAGGTTAAAAGCCCAGATTTAGACCCACGGATACAATTCTGGGGATCGGATAGAAATTGTTGTCGATGCCTCCGGGTATTTCAGGATCTACCCCCGAATAATTGGTAATGATAAAGGCATTCTGGACCGTGGCGTTAACCCGTAGTTCATATCCCTTTTGGCCTACATCCCCGAAGTTGTAACCCAAACTGATGTTTTCCATTCGAAGAAAGGCCGCATCTTCCAAGTAATAACTAGACCGGAACCGCTGTGTTTGGAAATTGGAGTGAAGTACGTCCCTCGTCATATTGGCCAAATAATCCGGGAAACGCAGATTGACATAGGCACCATTTGCGGAAGAAACGTTGTTATAAGACTTATTGCCCAGATTACCCCGCATTACAAATCCCAAATCCCAACTTTTATAACTCATCTTAGAATTAATGCCAAAAAAGTGAAGTGCATCTGGAAATCCATTTCTGACTAAGTCCTGCTCATTGATAAGGCCATCCCCGGTTTGATCGACATATAAATTTTCGATCGGTGCTCCAGACTGGTCATACACCTGATCCCAAACATAGAAGGATGAGGGTTGGAAGCCCACTGTGTGCACCTGAATGGTATTTCCCGTTCCACCGGATATTCCACCCACCAAGATTCCCACAGCATCTTCCTCCACATTGCTCAGACTGACTATTTTGTTTTGATTGTAAGTGAAGTTAACCCCCAAATCCCAGCTAAAAGTTGGGTTTCTAAAAACACTGTAGGTCAAGGCTGTCTCTACCCCATGGTTTTCTATGTTTCCAACATTGGTAAAAAGTAAGTTAGTCAGGTTAGTGCCGGCAGGCACAGGGATAACAGCCAGCAAATCATTGGTGCGCTTAAAATAATAATCCACACTACCGTACATTTTTCCATTCAAAAACTCAAAATCCAAACCCCCATTATAGGTGACTGTCTCCTCCCATTTAATGTTTCTGTCATATCCTTCGGGACGAAGCATTGTATTGTAGACATCACCAAATCGGTATCTGGCGGCATCGTCACTAAGCGTGTATCTGGCTAAATAGGGAAAAAAGGAGCCAATATCCTGTTGCCCCGTAATTCCGTAGCCAAGTCTAAATTTTAAGTCGGTCAGGACTTGGTTGGAAACCAAGAATTCCTCTTCGCTTATTCTCCACGCTGCGGCAAGAGATGGGAAAACACCCCATCTTGTCTCGGGGCTAAACCTGGAGGAACCATCCATTCGGACAGTTGCCGTCAATAAGTATTTTTCAGAGAGATTGTAGTTAACCCTGCCAAAATAAGAGATCAGTCGGTTTTGAGGCCTGGTTTCTACACCGGCGGGGGTTAGCACTTGCTCTGCTTCATTTATCCGGTCAAAAGTCGGATTCTTCACTAAGAAATCCTGAAATGAATACCCCAAGACCGCATCAATCCTTCCGAATTGATTGAAATTTCTTGTATAATTCAGGTAAAAATCAGCCAGTAGATTTTGTTTGTATTGTTCATAAACCGCTATTGATCCTCCCTCATTGAATCCCGATGCTGAGGTGGAGGGAATATAGGTGCGTCCGTTACTTTGGCTTACGTCATAGCCCAAATTTAGATTTGCTTTGAGCCCTTCAATAAATGGCAGCGCATAGTCCAACTGCAAGTTTCCAATGCTTCTCTTTACTTCACCGAGATCATCCCGCTGCATCAATAACCCGAGCGGATTGCGGGGAGCAAGGGTTTGGGGAGTTCCATTTTCATTTCTCCATTCCCAAAAACCACCCAATCCCTCAGCATCGTAAATTGGTTGAGTGGGATCAAAGGCAACCGCCGCCCCTATCGCATCCTGATCGGCAAAGCGGCTTTTTGTAAAAACACCTTTTACATTAAAGTTAATTTTTAGCTTGTCTTTAAACAGCGATGGGGTTAGAGAAAGCCCAGCTGTGGTTCGCTCAAGGTTATCGGTTTTGAGTATACCATCCTGGTGCAGGTAGCCTGCACTTATCCGATAAGGCAGGCCTTTAAGAGACCCCGAAATGCTGACGTTGTTATCATAGGCAACAGCACTTTGATAAATAGCATCTTGCCAGTTCGTTATCTCATCACCCATAAGTTCCTGCTGCTGCACTGTAGTGTGCTGCATGGCTGCTTCACGAAACTGCTCCGCATCAAGTACGCCTACAGTTCGGGTTGGCTGGGATACGGATACCAAAGAGCTTACATTTATACGTGTCGGCTGATCCAACTTTCCCTTCCGGGTCGTAATAAGAATGACACCGTTGGAAGCTCTGGAACCATATATGGCTGTTGCTGAAGCGTCTTTCAGGATATCCATTGCTTCGATATCATTTGGGTTTAAAAAATTCAGCGGGTTTGAGGTACCTGATACATCACTGTTGTCCAAGGGTACCCCATCAATGACAATCAGTGGATCATTCGATGCATTAAGGGAAGAACCTCCCCGGATTCGGATGCGGCCTCCCGATCCGGGCCGTCCACCGTTTGGTGTAATTTGAACGCCGGCAACTTTGCCGGTAATCAGCTGTTCAGCATTGGTTACTTGACCCACATTGAAATCCTCCCGGGTCACCGATCCCACAGAACCAGTGATATCGGCTTTTCGCTGTGTTCCGTAGCCAACCACGATGACTTCTTCGAGTTGCTTATATGCACCGACAATGGAAACATCCAAAACCGAACGATTCCCCACGGGTACTTCAAGGGTTTCAAAACCTATAAATGAAAATACCAGCACGTCATCCCCATCATTCAGATCCATGGAGTAAGTTCCATCTATGTCTGTAGTGGAACCTCGGTTGGATCCTTTTACGGTTACATTTACAAAAGGCAACTCCTCATCAGTGCCAGCTTCTGTTACTTTACCAGTTACGGTTCTGCCTTGTGCGAGCAGGTCCGTCGAGATTATTCCCGATAGACTGAAAACCGTCAACATGATTACAATAGTCAATTTTTGCATCATCGTTTACGTTGGATTATTGTTAATTTTTCTTAATTAGAACAAGTGATATAGTACAATTGTTTATAGTTTATTTTATATCAACTAGCTTTACTATCGATAATATAAAACTGTTTCCATATTCAGTTTATAATAATTTTTTCAGTTTTCAAGATTCAAAGCTTCAATATTCTAAAATTTTATCGATTTTTTTTATGCAATCGTCACCGCAAACGTTTGCGTAAATGGAATTTTTTTGACCGGTGGCGAACACTTTTTTAAAAATAAGGCATCATGATGGGAAAAGATATCTAACTTGTACATCGATCTGAAAAGGGCCGAAAATCAAAAAAAACTTAGAAAAACCCTACAAATGAATTTAGGTCAGGCAACTATAAAAGACATAGCCAAAGCACTCAACGTGTCTCCATCCACGGTTTCCAGGGCACTGAAGGATTACCCGGGTATCAGCGAGGAAACCAGGAAAAAAGTAAAGGACCTTGCGGAAGAATTAAACTACCGACCCAACGCTGTTGCTTTAAGTTTGCGGCAAAGTAAATCCTTTACCTTAGGAGTTATAGTACCTGAAGTGGTGCATTTCTTTTTTTCAACCGTCATAAGTGGCATAGAGGAAGGGGCGCTTGTCAATGGGTACAATGTCATCCTTTGCCAAACTAATGAGCAATATGAGCGGGAAGTGAAAATGGTTGACACCATGATTTCCAGTCAAATTGATGGGCTTTTGGTAAGCCATTCCAGGGAGACCAAGGATTTTTCACATTTTAAGCGGCTACTGGACAGGAATTTCCCCATTGTTTTTTTTGACCGCTTACCAGAAATTGAAAATACAGTCAGTGTAATTGTGGATGACTTTATGGGGGCTTACGACGCTGTTGCCCATCTCATATTACAGGGGTATCGGGATGTGCTCCATTTGGCAGGACCAAAAAATCTGAAAATATCAGAGCAGCGATTATCCGGGTATCGTAAAGCCCTTCAAGACGCCGGTCTACCCGTTAGAGAAGACCGAATTATCCCCTGTCCAAACGGTACCTTGGAAGAAAGTCAAACCCACTGTTCGCTACTCTTCTCAGGAACAGATAGGCCCGATGCGGTTTTCGCATCCAACGACATGGCTGCGGCGGGGGCCATAGAGGCGTTGAAAGCGCTTGGAATTTCTGTTCCGGAAACGGTCGGGGTTGTTGGTTTTAGCAACTGGCAGTTTAGTTCCATGATTGCGCCACCTATGACTACGGTTGCGCAGCCAGGTTTTGAAATGGGGAGCCGGGCAGTTTCCCTTCTTCTGCAATGTATTGAAAGTGGAAAATATAACCCGACAACCGAAGTTTTGCCTACAGCATTGATTCCTAGAGCTTCTTCCCAAAGAAAAAAATAAAAAATACGTGTTTTTTTACGCAAACGATTGAATAGTAGAGAAAGCTAACATTTTTACCAAATATCACTAAAATAAAACCAAGATCTACCTATCCGTTCTTGCCAATGAATTTTTTCCTTTCATTTTCCTTTCTAAATTGGCTTCGTTTTCAGTACGAACACACTGACAATTAACATTTAGAATTCCCGAAAATCTGAACAAAATATCATGATCACGCAAACCAAAAACACTACCCAAACGGCGGGGCCCATTCAGTATTTTTTATTGACAGAAAATGGTATCAAAGGAGAGACTGCCAGTGCCAGTTTCAAATTAACTGTCTATCAAGAGGGTCTAATTCGGGTCCAAGTATCCCGTGAACAGTCCTTTGCTCCTAACCCCTATAGTGTCATTTTAAATCCTCAGGTAACCAATTTTGAATTTGAGGAAACGGATGAATTTCTTTATCTCATAACAAAAACTGTCAGCGTGAAAATCCGACGGTCAAACTTTTCCCTGACTTTTTTGGATAAAACGGGTACAGTTTTGAGTGAAGACGACCCCAACTTCGGCATATCCTGGCAGGGAACAGAAGTGAGTTCGTATAAAAAGCTGCAACAATGGGAGAAATTTATCGGTTTAGGAGAAAAGACCGGGGGATTAAACCGCTGGGGCAAGGCTTACACTAACTGGAACACCGATCATTTTGCTTATGGGAAAAACTCTGACCCTCTTTACATCTCCATTCCCTTTTACATCGGCCTGCATCATGAAAGATGCTATGGGATGTTTTTTGACAATACACATAAAACGGTTTTCAATTTTGGAGCAAGCAATAACAAATACAGCTACTTTAGTGCGGAAGATGGGGATATGGATTACTATTTTTTTCACGAGAAAAATGTCTCAGATATCATAACTTCTTACACGTCCCTGACAGGAAAAATGGAAATGCCACCTATGTGGGCATTGGGTTTTCAGCAATGCAGGTATTCTTACTATCCAGACCGGGATGTGCTTAGGTTGGCGGAAACCTTCCGGGATAAGGACATTCCTGCAGATGTAATTTACCTGGATATCCATTACATGGAAAACTATAAAGTTTTTACATTTGATGGTAAAAACTTCCCTAATCCGGCGGCCTTGATCAAAACATTAAAAGACAAGGGGTTTAGGATAGTGGTGATATTGGATCCCGGTATAAAAGTCGAGGCAGGTTATGCTCCCTATTTGGAGGGAAAGGCAAAGGATTTATATTTAAAATATCCGGACGGGTCAGACTATGAGGGCCATGTTTGGCCGGGTTGGTGTACATTTCCGGATTTTACAAAACCTGAAACCAGGAAATGGTGGGCAGAAAAAATGGCATTCTACACTGATTTGGGAGTAGACGGTTTCTGGACAGACATGAACGAACCCGCTTGTTGGGGGCAACATACGCCAAACTTAGTCGAATTTGACTACGAGGGTCAAAAAGCAACTCATCGCAAAGGAAGAAATGTATATGGTATGCAAATGGCCAGAAGTACGCAACAGGGTGCAAAAGACTTAAGGGATAGCCTGAGGCCATTTGTCCTTACCCGTTCAGGATTTGCAGGCATACAACGAACAGCCGCGGTATGGACTGGAGATAACGTGGCCAATAACGACCACATGTTATTGGGTATTAGATTGGTAAATAGTTTGGGTCTGAGCGGTGTCTCGTTTGCAGGATACGACATAGGAGGATTTGAGGGCAACACCCCTCCCCCTTTGTATGCACGCTGGATAAGTATTGCGGCATTTGCCCCTTTGTTTCGGGCACATTCCATGATTAACAGTACAGGCTCGGAGCCCTGGTCTTTTGGCGAAGAAGTGGAGGAAATATCTAGAAACTACATTAAATTAAGGTATAAATTACTTCCCCTATTCTATTCGGCCTTCTATAAAAGCCACCTGACAGGACTTCCAGTTTCGAAAAGCTTAGCAATAGATTTTCCTTTTGATGACAATATCTATGAGAAATCGTATGAAAATCAATTCCTCTGCTGCGATAGTCTTTTGATCATCCCAGTTGCAAGTTTTAAAGAAGTTACCAAAGGATATCTTCCCGAAGGCTCTTGGTATTATTTTTATACCGACAAATTATATACGGGAAATCAGGAAGTATATGTGGACTGTCCGCTAAGCTATTTACCGGTTTTTGTAAAAGGGGGTGCGATACTTACCCTTCAGGATAGCATCCAACACACTGGTCATTTAGAGTCGGGGTCTTTATACATTCATGTGTACAAAGGTTCTGGGATTACCCGTTTTTCACACTATGAAGATGCCGGTGACGGGATGGATTTTCAAGATGGTGCGTATTTTAAAAGGGAAATTGTACTCAATTCCGATTCCAATGAAGTGACGGTGGCCACTTCAGAGGGAACTTTGGATAGCCGATATGCAAACCTCACCCTTTATTTTCATGGATTTGAACAAAATATGGCCAATGTAGACGGAAAAAATATATCGTTGGAAAAACAGGATGTGACTTACTTGAAAAAAATCAGCGATTTTGACCCGCTACCAAGTGACAAACATCCGTTTCATACTTGTAAACAAGTTTCTTTCATCCACATTAAACACTCGAAAGAACCTGTTATCATCCAGTTAGTATAAATTTTTATATCTTTAAACCATCTATGCATCAATCTTCAACGAAGCTTCGACTGGATTTTTGGCAAATCTGGAACATGAGTTTTGGATTTTTGGGTATTCAGATGGGCTTTGCGCTGCAAAACGCCAATGCCAGTAGAATTCTCCAGACGTTTGGTGCTGATGTAGAACATCTGTCACTCTTCTGGCTGATCGCTCCTATCACAGGGATGCTTGTGCAACCTGTCATTGGCTATTACAGCGACCGGACTTGGACAAGACTTGGCCGTCGTAGGCCTTATTTTCTGACCGGAGCTATCTTGGCTGCTCTGGGGCTGGTATTTTTGCCTAATGCGTCGATACTAGTCGCCTTTATCCCTTCTTTATGGGTGGGGGCAGGTTTTTTGATGATCATGGATGCTTCTTTTAATGTAGCCATGGAGCCGTTTCGCGCACTTGTCGCGGACAAGCTTCCCACAGATCAGCGTACCTTGGGGTTTTCTGTCCAGACCGCCTTGATAGGAATCGGTGCTGTTTTGGGTTCTTGGCTACCCTATGTGCTGACCGAATGGCTGGGGTTTTCCACCTTGGCGGAGACGGGTGAAGTTCCTTCGAATGTAATCTGGTCATTTGTCATAGGTGCGGCTGTTCTGGTAGGATCTATTTGTTGGACTGTTCTAAGGACTACTGAGGAACCTCCTGAAACGTTCGAAAAAAATAGCAGTTCTGAAAAAACGGTAAAATCAGCAGGCCTAACCGATATTTTTAGCGATTTTGCCAACATGCCACGAACCATGAAACAGCTCGGGCTGGTGCAATTCTTCTCTTGGTTCGCTTTGTTCTCCATGTGGGTTTTTACCACCCCCGCATTGGCGCAGCATGTCTGGAGATTACCCAGTACAGACAACAGCTCTTTGGAATTTAACGAAGCAGGCAATTATGTGGGCGTTATTTTCGGGGTATACAATTTAGTTTCCGCTGTATTTGCTTTTATGTTACCCTTTATAGCAGCAAAAATAGGTCGAAAAGGCACCCATGCTACCTGCCTTATCGCAGGTGGCCTAGGTCTGATGTCTGTTTATTTGATTACTGATCCTTCGATGAAATGGCTGCTTAATCTTTCCATGATTGGCGTCGGGATGGCATGGGCCAGTATACTTTCCATGCCTTACGCAATATTAGCAGGATCCATACCCATGCTGAAAATGGGCGTTTACATGGGTATCTTTAACTTTTTCATCACCGCACCTCAAATTATCAATGGTTTTGTGGGTGGTCTTTTGGTCAAGCATCTATACGGCGGACAGGCCATATTTGCGCTAGTTTCTGCGGGCTTGATCTTGCTTTTTGCGGCTGCAGCCGTGTTTTTTGTGGAAGATAAAGATGATATTCATAACATAGAAGAGATCGAAGATTTGTAAAATTCACATTATCTATTTTTCCTTGGGTGAAAGTGTAAAATAGGCCTAAATTGCAGGTTAGGAGGTATACCTGCCAACAAGCAATCTTTCTGAAAAATCAATCATCAAGCCCAACAAAAAAGCATGAGCAACTATGTAATCGGAGTGGATTTTGGGACAGACTCGGTACGGTCTGTCCTGGTGGACGCCCAAAATGGAAAAACAATTGCCAGTGAAGTATTTATTTACCCCAGGTGGAAACAGGGGAAATATTGCGATCCTACGAGTAATCAGTTTAGACAGCATCCATTGGATCATTTGGAAGGGTTAGAAGTGACTATTATAGGGGTCGTTGAAAAAAGTGGCGTAGATGCGAAAGCAATTAAAGGCATCTGCGTTGACACCACAGGATCCTCGCCAATGGCGGTGGATAAAAACGGCCAATCTCTTGCCATGAATCCCCCATATTCTGAAAATCCAAATGCCATGATGGTGTTGTGGAAAGACCACACAGGCATTGCGGAAGCGGAAGAAATCAATCAACTGGCAAGATCGTGGGGTGGAATGGATTATACCCAGTTTGAAGGAGGCATCTATTCGTCCGAATGGTTTTGGTCAAAAATCCTCCACATTACCAGAAAGGATCCCGAAATTGCCAATGCAGCCTATTCTTGGATGGAGCACTGCGACTATATCACAGCCTCTCTTGTAGGTTCCGAAGATCCGCTGACTTTCAAAAGAAGCCGCTGTGCGGCTGGCCATAAGGCCCTTTGGCACCAAAGCTGGGGAGGACTTCCTTCCAAAGAATTTTTGGGACAACTAAACCCCCACCTCGCTGATTTAAAAGACAGGCTTTATACGGAAACCTACACCTCGGATAAACCAGCCGGCAATCTGTCTGAACCATGGGCAGAAAAACTCGGTCTAACTACTTCTACTGTCGTTGCCGTAGGCACCTTTGATGCCCATGCAGGTGCAGTCGGCGGAGAGGTGACCGACAATACACTCGTAAAAGTAATGGGGACCTCTACCTGTGACATTATGGTCACCTCGTATGACAATCTGGGAGATAAATTAGTTAAAGGCATATGCGGACAAGTAGACGGCTCAGTTGTGCCGGGAACAGTCGGCTTGGAAGCCGGTCAGTCTGGATTTGGCGATGTATTGGCTTGGTTTAAGAACCTCCTAATCCAACCGATTGGGCAGCTGATAGAAGAAAATCAGTCTCTTTCGCCCGCTCAAAAAACCAGCCTGGTTGAGGAATTGGAAAATAAGCTCCTTATTCATCTGTCCAATCAAGCACTACAGCTTCCCCCAGACGAAACGATGCCGTTGGCTTTGGATTGGATCAACGGACGAAGAACTCCGGATGCCAATCAGTCACTTAAAGGAGCCATCATGGGGCTAACCATGGGCACCGATGCGCCGAGAATACTGAAAGCTCTGGTGGAATCTATTTGTTTTGGCTCTAAAAGTATCGTTGAGCGATTTAAAGAGGAAGGAATTGAAATTAATACAATTGTAGGCCTTGGAGGAGTTGCTAAAAAGTCACCACTTGTGATGCAAACAATGTCCAATGTCTTGGGCATGCCTATCAAAGTTGCGACTTCCGAGCAAGCACCCGCCTTGGGTGCGGCTATGTACGCAGCTGTTGCCGCTTCCATCCATCCAGATGTAGCCACTGCCATTTTACGCATGGGAAACGGGTTTGATCATGTATACCAACCCGAAAGGCAACTAGCTGATAACTACGCAGGTATATACAACAAGTATCTCAAATTTGGGAATTATGTGGAAAATGCCACGAAACACGAATAAGAGAATCTTTCTCTAATTTAAAAATAATCAGCCAGTTCAAGAATAAGCCACTATTTAAAAATTAGTGGCTTATTTCATTTTAAGCATTCAAAAAAAGTCCAAAATAGGCGCTTTAGCATTTTTTGACAAGATTAATCCAAAACAAAAAACCTCCGATAAATATTAAAGTAAATTTCATTTGCATAATGAATCGGAATTCCTTAAAATTAACTTAATATTATCTATTGGGAATTTCTAAAACAAAAAATAACTTAGGTGGTTAAAATGACAGCCGGAATATTAATTCCATCAAAAACCTATTTACGCTAAATCTAAAAAAGAAACTTTAAACGTATTTTCTATAAATAAAATTTACCCTTCAAAATAAACATGTATGAAAAATTTAAACACCTTCATCATTGTTTTGCTGATCCTATGTTCAGCCTGTCTATCCCAACGGGACTTTGTAGCCGAATATGATTACAACTATCGCGGAGCTTTCAAGAAATATAAAACCTTCGGTTTTGTTGAGGAAGACGGCAGAAACAATTCCGACCTTAGCGGCGTTATCGAAAAAACTATATCCTCACGACTAGGTTCGCAGGGGTTTAGATTGAAGGACAACAATCCAGATTTGTTGATTATTTACAAATTATACCAATCAGAAGTCAGGTATAGGGGATACAATCAACCTGATTTTGATTTTTGGTTGAAAAAACAAGGAATTGAGTTGCTTGAAGATGAACCGGATAGCATTGCAAGAGAAAAAATGCGGGAAAATTACAATGCTGTCAAATATACCCAAAATGATGGAATGCTTGTTGTATTGGTTATCGACCATAAAAAGGGCAATACTGTTTGGCAGGGTTATACGAATGCCTATTTTGACTACGAATCACCAAATATCAATATAGACCTAACCAGGGCTACATATAAAGTAATGGACCAATTTAAGATACTAACGCAACAAAATTAATATCTAGCCCGACCAAATTGGTCGGGCTTTTTTCTTTTACTGGGCAACTTTGTTTCGCACATAAATTAATTTATGCCTGCCTTTTTGTTGTTCTCTTTCTTCCACTTCAAATTTGCCAATTGAAGCGATAAGCGGGGTTAGTTTAGGAAACCCATAATTTCTTGCATCAAAATTCGGTTGCTTTTTTTGAAGCAAATTTCCTACTTCACCTAAAAACGCCCAACCGTCATCATCCGCCAAGTCGGATATAGTGGCGGTGATTAGTCGAATGACTTTCATGTTTATTTTATCCACCTGTTTTCCAGGGCTATTCGTTGGTTTCGATCCCTCCGGGTCCTCTTGGCGGAGGATTTCGAGATAGATGAATTTATCACAGGCCACAATAAATGGATCTGGGGTTTTCTTTTCACCCAAACCGATTACAAGCATTCCCGCCTCCCGAAGGCGGGTCGCCAAACGGGTAAAATCGCTATCGCTTGACACCAGACAAAACCCGTCAACTTTTTCCGCATACAGAATATCCATCGCATCAATTATCATAGCAGAGTCTGTGGCATTTTTCCCCACTGTATACCCATATTGTTGAATCGGGTTGATGGCATTTTCCAAAAGCACCCCTTTCCATTTCCCTAAGTTCGGCTTTGTCCAGTCACCATAAATCCGCTTGATTGTCGGATTGCCATATTTGGCAATCTCCTCCATCATTTCCTTTATTTGCTGGGCCGGCACATTGTCTGCGTCTATTAAAACGGCCAAATTATGATCTGTCTTCATAGGTAATGCGCTGATCGCTTTTTGGTGTTGAACACGAAGGTATTAAATAGAAGCCGTTTTTCTTATAACTAGGGCCATCATTTGATTCAAAAGAAGCCTATCGAAGCTACGATTACTAATTTTCAATTTGGAAGTAAATGGGTGGTATAATTTTTGACTGAGTAATATAAATTTATACGCAATGAAATTCGATACCCGTAAGAAAGTGGTAACCGGCTTTATTTTGGCCATTTCACTTATCGCTGGAGTAAGTACACTCACTTACTTCAGTGTGAAAAATCTGCTCGAATCCGTAGACACCCTTTCCGAGCCTAATGAACGTTTGATCGAGTACAACCGCCTACTTTCTGATGTCTATAGATTAGACAGAACCGGCTATTTGATCGGAGAGAATGAAGTTATACCTGACTCCCTGAATTATTTGGAAAAAATTGAACAACGAATTGACCAGTTGGAGGAAAACTCTCAGGATCCGATAGAGATTTATAAGTTGACTGGCATTCGCTACAATATTGAGGAGTTACTGGAAGTTCATAACAATCTATCAGAAGTCAAGGGGAGCTTAAGCGGAAGAGATTTTAGCAAAGAAGCACTTGACAATATAGAGCGTAGAATCCAACGACAAAAAGAACGCCGCTCATTACAGGATATTGATAATCTGTATTCCAGACTTAACCCCACAAATCGATCTCCCGACACCATACCTCTTTTTACTGATATCCGTAGACAACCTTCCGCTGGTAAATTAGAGCTTTCCCGCTCTGAGAGAAGAAACTTCGAAGCTTTCTTTGACTATTTAGAGACTAACTTAGAAGCTCAGGATACTGCCAAAGCGGAAAAAACCTCGGTTGCTGATTCTGTTCTATTAGTGGTAAAAAACTATATTTTGGAGCTTACCAATGAAGAGCGTCAACTTCGGTCACGCCTTGCGAATCTAGAGCAACAACTTACCGCAAAGAATAGAGAGTTGATATTCTTTATTCAGGATATCATTACATCTCTGCAAAACGAGGCACTAAGGACATCAAGAGCAGAAAATAGTGCCGCTTATGACCTAACCTATCAATTGTCTATTTTATTGGCCGTACTCACTCTTCTGGGTGTAATAGGTTCTGCCGCCTTTATTTTCAGCATTATCAAGGAAATAAACAAGGCGGAAACCTATCATTCCAAACTGGAAGAAGCCAAAATAAAATCTGATAATCTAGCTAAAGCAAAGCAGGAATTTTTGGCAAATATGAGTCACGAAATCAGGAATCCGCTTCACGTCATTCAGGGATATCATGAGGTTTTGGAGAAAACCCCGCTTAATGAAGAACAACGCGAATACCTAAAGATGTCCAATTTTGCTTCTGATACTCTTTTGGGAGTAGTCAATGATATTTTGGATTTTTCAAAATTGGAAGCAGGGAAAATCAATGTCCATGAAGCCCCCTTTGATCCAAAAGAACTTTTCGAAAAAACTAAGGAATTTTACAATAATCAAGCGATGGACAAAGGCTTGGCATTGTCACTTTATATGGATTTGCCTCAAGCGAAGTGGCTATTGGGAGATGAATTGCGTATCCGTCAGATTATGAATAACCTACTCTCCAATGCGTTGAAGTTTACAGAGGAGGGAGAAGTCTCTCTGACAATCTCCTACAATCCGGAAAACGAGCTGTTGATAAAAGTTACCGATACGGGTATGGGGATGAGCCCGGAAGTTCAGGAAAAAATATTTGCTGAATTCAACCAAGGGGACGGGGCCATCACCCGCAAATATGGCGGCACCGGGTTGGGATTAACGATTGTTAAAAAATTAACTGAAATTATGCATGGTAAGTTGAATCTAAAAAGTGAGGTTGGTGTAGGGTCAACCTTTGAGGTCTGCCTGCCCATGGAAACCGTCGAACCTGAATACAAAAAAGATGTGCGGGAGATTGATGACTACTCGTTGGATAGTCTGCACATCCTTCTGGTAGATGACGATCCTATTGTGCTCAAATTCACCAGGCACCTCCTCAGTTCACTTGGTGCAAAAGTTAGTAGCCATCTAGGAGGTTCGGAACTTGTAGCAAATTTCAAGGAAGATCACTACGATTTAGCCATGTTTGACATCCAAATGCCGGAAGTAAGTGGATACGATGCGCTTCGCTGGATCAAGAAAAAACCAGCGTATAAGGATCTTCCAGTACTGGCTCTGACAGCAAATGTCTATGCAAAAGAAAGAGAATCTCTTCAGGAAGTAGGATTTACCGGACTGATCCTGAAGCCGTTTAAAGAAAAACAACTCATAAAGCAAATGATGTCCCATGTAAATCTTGTGAATAAAAAGCTGTCAAACTTAAATCAACATTCAATGACAAAAAAGCGAATGGAGAATCGACCATATGATTTGGCTGAAATCGCAAAATTTTGCATGGGTGATGATGAGATGTTACAAGAATTGGTGGAAGATTTCTATACGCATACACGTACTGATTTAAAACGACTAGACAGCTCCTCTCGATCCGGCGATTATGATCAAGTTCGGGAAATTGCCCATCAGTTAGCAAGCAGATTATCGCAGTTTAAAATTGAGTCTGGCTCTAAAGCACGCCATTTAGAAGATCAATTGAAGGCGAATAATAGAGAAAATGTTGGAAGTTTAGTGACTGAAATCGTTTTAGAAACTAATGTTGTTTTGGATCAGATGGTGATGGATAGCAATAATTCAGTTCCCTTCATCTCAGAATGATTTCATAGTTTTGGCTATTATAATAGCCAAAAAAAAGGGAATGAGTTCATCAGTTGATGAGTTCATTCCCTTTATTATTTTTGTTTTCCTATTTTTATTTTTACATCATTCTAATTTGTTCAAGTAGCTCCTTTGGATCTATGGGCTTGCTTACATAGGCATCCGCACCTTCCTGAAGTGCCTCGTTAGCAACTTCCTGATTCGAAAACCTGGTGATTAGCATTACTTTGGTTTCGGGATAGGAAGCTTTGATTTTCTTTAATATATCGATTCCATTTTCATCCGGAAGCCGATAATCCAAAATGGCCAAATCAAAAGAGTCTTCTTCAAGGATTCCATAAGCAGATTTGGCAGTTTGGGCATCAGAAACTCCAAACCCATTCTTGCTCAAAAATCTAGTTAGCATCTTGCAAAATACGACGTCATCTTCTACGATGAGGATTTTACTTATCTTATTGTCCATGGGATATTTTCGTTAAGGTTGGTTCAAATTTTCGAATAGCTTGTTGATCGATGGCATAGACGGCCATGACACTTTGCAGAAATCCCTGGATCAGCTCATCAATTCCCAATCCCAAAAGCCCAAAATTGCGAAGATCAAACAGCATTAACCGTTCATCCGCATAGGTCCAGCCGTCTTCTCCCTTGACGGAAAGATTCGTGCCATACATATCCCACGAATCCATACCTTCTGGAATGGGCTGATTCAAGGGGATTTTGGCCCTCCTTGAGTATGCTGCCAATGGACGCATTCCTTCACTCGTTGAATGCATCATCATTCGGATATCAAAGGCATAGCTCCTACCTTTCGTATCCGGCAAAGTACCCACATGGTACCAGTTTTTTGTCGGATCAGTACCTTCGATAAAATTGCTGGCGATCAACTGCTGGACAATATACGGGTCGCCTGCATTTTCCCCAAGTTCTTCCAGTGCTTTCTTCAACTCTTCCTCATTAATGATGGTATACACGCCCTGTCCGGCATTACTGTCTGGAACCTTGATTACCATAGATCCTCCAAGGGTATGAAAGGAGTCTTCCAACTTCTCGTATGGAACGCCACGGTAGGTAGTAGGCGTGAAGATGGAAAGTCCTTTATCGGCAAACTCAGCATTGAACCGATCATAAGCCACACTTGCTACATCTTTGTTCCTACCTCCTGCCAAACAGGCCTCTATGGGGTTCAGTAACAAGGTACGGCTATTTTTTATAATTCTATTCCAGGGGTTTTGGGTTACGTACCGGAATGCAGCCCTGATTTCCATCCATTCTCCACCTGCACCACTTATGTACAATTTGTCATCTTTAAATTTAACTGGCGGCTCCGGGTCTTTTTCGTCAAATTTGGCCAAATACACATCTTCACCAAAAACATCGGCAATAGTGGCTGCATAGCCAATGTTTTCCATGGGGTTTTTGTCATAGATGACAGCCAATGCACCAGTTTCCCGATGAGCATCTACCATGGGTTTGAAAGTCATTTCAATCAACCTTTTGTAACCGCCCTCTGTAGCATTCATTTCCAAGATGGGCATGGATTTTTGGCCGGAAGGACAACTGTTTGTTTCTATCACAGTCAATTTCCGGTTGCCCTCGTGGTTTGTAACATGCATCAGATCCGTACCGGACCAACGGAAATATTTGGGCTGATAAGCAAGCAATTTGGTTACCGATTCGGCATTGGATCCGGGATTTAGCCGGCAATATCGCTCCTGAATTTGACGGTTAGAAAGGTTCAAAAAATAGGCAACTAGCGGATGAATGGCAGAATTAAGCACCCGTGGGTACCAATGATCAGTAGGTTCAAAATCCCCTGGCTCTACCAGGTGAACTTTTGGTGATATGGATAATTTCATTTTTTTATGTTCAAACGTTGTGTAATAATTCTTGAATAAAGGGAATATTCTTCCATAACATGAGGCAGCCACTTATGACCATACTGACTACGACAATTTTCCGGAAAATAAGGGGTGACATTTTTCCCAGAATAATTCTGCCTACATAAACAGCCACAATAGAACTTAGCCCTATCATAACCCCGTATTTTATAACTTCAGCATTGACAAACCCCAAATACGCATAGCTGACGATTTTGGTCAAATGCAGCAAAATGGCATTGGCAGAGCGTGTTCCCAATAGCGACTCTTTCGAGATCCCATAGCTAAGATAGGCGGAATTCATCAGCGGCCCTACCCCGCCTATTAGGCCGGATAAGAAGGAAACTACAAGGCCCATAGGAGCGAAATGCCAAGCTTTAATTTCAAACTTGGACGGGGTGTCTTTTTGGTTGAATTGAAAGACAGTCGAAATCAGCAACAAACCAATCAACAATTGTAGATACTCCGTAGAAAGTATGGCAAACATATTTGCACCCAGTATGGATCCAATTATAGTAGATGGGAAAAGCCATCGGAATAGTTTCCAATCTATATGTTTCCAAAACAGAGCCACTTTTGAAATACTACCCAGCCCAATACTGATGGTCATTACAGGCGCAACAGACCTTACGCCAACCACTACCGCCACCAATGGCATCAACAATAAACTGGCTCCTCCTCCACTCAGTGTACTCAACACAAAAACGACGAAAGCACCAAGTAAAACGAAAAACAAAGTCATGAATATTAATTGTTACTGGTGAATGATAGTTTGGACGAAAATCTATGCCAAAAATTATAATAGCCTAATAAACATTATGTCAAGGATTTTATCAATATAATTATCAATAGGCTATCTGATATTTATCTAATTTATTGTATAAGGTTTTTCTGTCCATATTTAAAATTTTGGCTGCTTTGGACTTGTTAAATTTAGTCTCTATAAGCACTTTCTCAATAAGTGCTTTTTCTTTCTCCTCAAAGGATTGCTTTAGACCTATTGTAGAATCCCCCTCCGTTTCCACCATTTCCTGCTGGGCTAGTTCCTCTGGAATTGCGGACGGTTGGACAAACCCTTCGCCCGTCAATAGCACTGCACGCTTAATGATATTTTTCAATTCACGAAGGTTACCAGGCCAAGAGTAAGTTTTAAAAATATGCACGACTTCCTTACTAAACCCAGCGACATTCTTGCTGAGCAACTCATTGCTTTTGGCTAAAAACAATGCCGCAAAATATAGTAAATCTTCTTGCCGCTCTCTAAGTGGCAATGCCTTTATGCTAAACTCATTCAGACGATGATATAGGTCTTCTCTGAAATGGCCTATTCTAGAACTATCAAGAAGGTCATCATTGGTAGCAGCAATAATACGTACATCTACGCTAATATCTTTATTCCCTCCGATTTTTCGGATTTTCCTCTCCTGAATTGCTCTCAATAGTTTGATCTGAATCTCATAACTTAAGTTGCCAATCTCATCTAAAAACAACGTCCCCCCTTCAGCTGATTCAAAATGCCCCTTTTTATTATCAATAGCACCTGTAAAAGCGCCTTTGACATGACCAAATAATTCACTTCCCGCAAGCTCTTTGGATAGCGAGCCGCAGTCTACGGCTACAAATGGCCCATGCTTCCTTCCCGATAATTCATGTATACGTTTGGAAATAAATTCTTTGCCGGTACCGCTTTCTCCAAATACGAAAACGCTCATGTCAGTAGGTGCTACAAGTTCAACATGGGATTCCAATGTTTTTGACAGCTGACTTTTTCCCACAAAATACTCCACATTGGCCAAATTCGAAGGACTAAATCCTGCTGAATCAGATTCTTCGGGATTTTCAACTTTATTTGTTCCCTTCGTCGGCTGGGACAGTGCACTGTTAACGGTCAGAAGCAGTTCATCGGGTTGAATGGGTTTAGTGATATATTCATAAGCACCCAATTTCATGAACTTGACAGCAGTTCTAATATCGGAGTGATTTGTTATCAAAATAATTGGTACATTGGTTTGTTGTTTGATGGTTCGTTCCAAAATATCCATGCCGGTACCATCGGGAAGTCTGTAATCGGTTATAATCAAATCATAAGCGCCTTGAGAGAGAGCCGATAAGCCATCAGAAACACTGTATGCCTGATGTACTGCGTAATTATTTTTCTCTAAAAAATTTTTTATAATTTTTGAATAAGTTAAATCGTCTTCTATTAAAAGAATTTTATTCATGAGTGCATTTTTAATACAAAGTTAACTGGTTAAATAATGATTTTTCCAAATCAATATACCAATATTTTGTTGAATGCGATGAATACCCCCCAAATTTTTCTTAAATTAACTTTTAGTGAAGAACCCTATAACCAAAATGATCCTTTCTATTTACCTTATTTTCCTCGCAATCAAAATGATTTATGTTTTCACCTATAGAAAGCTGAAAGCTTTAAAATTAGTCAAATTCCGTTATTCCATCATTTCAGCCATTTTCCAATCCTCCACCATTTCCATGTAAACACTGTCGGTCTCTGGACCATTATTGATATAAATAAATTGAACCCTAGTCCAAGTAATCAATATGGTAACGAGAAAACTGATCATTAGCATCAAAACAACAATGAATTTTTTTATGTCTATTTTATCAATATGTATATTAGGTGTGATCATGGCAGTAGATTTTAATTTGATAAACCTTATTCAAACCACATTCCGAATCACAACATGTTGTTTTTTAGATAGTTAATGTTTACTAATCTTTTAGAGGTGTTGAATGTATTCTACACATTGTAGATGTGATCCACAATCTTGGCGGAATTTATTGGCCTTTGTCTCTTCCCAATGAAACATTAAAATTATCCGGATCTCCAGAAATGTTTAGGTTTACAAAACGAACCCTTCGATTTTGGTCCCGGAAAACAATGGCGTCCTCCCGTTCAGGATCCACCTCTTCTCTCTCCTTTCCCGGGAAAAGTGAACGAAATCCAACCTGTGTAACTAAACCCAACGGTATTCGGAGAAAGTAATCCATTTTCAAATCCAAGGTTTGCTTTCCGGAGAGTTCTATATAACCCAGACTGGAGTTGATATTCATCTTGGGAATATTCAAAACCCCATCTTTGAGATCAAAAGTATTCTGTAAGGTGTCAAATCTAACCATGCGAAGATTTCTGTCTTTGAAGTAAGAAGCGACTGCCTCCAGCGGCGTGAAATTCACCAAACTTCCCTGAGTAACAGTTAAATCCATGACAGCATCACTTTTTTCGATAATTGGAGTTAAGTCCGGGTGGACCAAAAAATTGCTGGTGATGGTTCCACTTACTTTTCCGTGAAGGTTCTCATTGACCATGACGTCTTGTCCAAAATTGTCAAACTTAATCATGAGTTTATCGATATCAAGATTTTCCGCTTTCATGGTACTGTTAAAGTAGATGTGGGATGGGTCAGATCCGTTGAAATACCCATTCAGGCCCAAACTCCCTTCTGCCAGGTTAAAATGTAAAGTATCGACATAAAGATAATGATCCGCTGTCGTTTTCATCCCTCCATGTACATTTTCCAGCCAATAGGTATGGTAATAAAGTCGCCCAATCGAAGCCTCAAAGCGCATATCAGAAAAAGGCAGTTCGAAGATGTTAAAGGTGTCTGCATGCGAAACTGGGGAGGTTTCTTGGGGATTATAATTCAAAAGGGCATCAAGGTCTAAGGACTTTGCCCGCAATCCAAAATAATTGCCTCTACTTTTCAACGCTTCATCAGTACCCGAAAAATAAGCCAAATCAATTGCAAAGTCACTTTGACCCATCTTGCCCCCAAAATCCTCGACAAGGATGTTTCCCTGCTCCATATGCACCCTTCCTTTGAAGTCCTCCAATTTAAGCGGATGAATTTTTAGTTTCGCCTGCAAATTCTCCACGGTCAAATCGGCTGATTGGAATACGGAGTCAAAATGCAGTTCTAAACGTCCATTTAATTCCACTTCCGTCAATTCTTCCTCCTTATAATCGTCCGGCAAGTAGTTTTCACCTTTGTAGGATAGTAGGTCCTTCATCTTAAGAAGCTTAGAATCAAAGTCAAATTCAATGGTAGAATCCCCCACTTTTACATCCTGAAACAATTTGGGATAATTACGGACTAGCCCTGAAAAGTGAAAGTCACTTCCGTCTATTTCACCCGAAAAATCCTGGATACTAAGGTTGTTTTCTTCAATAGTGATTAGCGCATCAAAATCATGAAAAAGGTGGGGATAATGCTTTAATTTGGCATAGAAATCTTCGATTCTAAATTCACCTTCCGGTAAATACTTAAAAGAAGTGAACTCTCTGGCATTTGCATCAAGCCCCAAATTAAGTTGAAATTGGGTGATCTCCTCGTCGAAGGATTTAGAAAGCAAAGAATCGTAAGATAGGAGTTGTGTGACATCAATCTTGTCAGATTTGGCACTAAGTGTAAGCGTTACGTCATTATTTTTTTTATGAAAAATGGAGGGAAAATCGCTGAGACTTGCTGAAAAATCAAAATCAGATTCCCCAACAGTAAACCTCAAGAAGTCCAGGGTGATTCTACCTGCCTCCATGACGGCATGCCCGTTGGCTTTCGTAATTGGTAGCGGGAAATCCGGGATGGTAAAGCTTAAATTTGATATCGTCAATTCGCTGTCGATGCCTTCTTTTAACCGGGACAGTCCCTCGGTAGGCATATCCATGTCTATCAATTCATCAAAGTCCATGTCCAACCGGATCTGCCCGGTTATCCTTTGTAAGCCTTCCACTTCAAAAAATTGCCCCAAAAACTGTAAGTCCAAATCCGCATTTAAACTAACTTTTATATACGGGTCTTCAAAATTTCGGACCACTAGCTGTCCTTGGAAAAGTCCCTCCTCCGGTTTGGCATAAAAATTTGTCAACCGGAACTCAGAGGTCTGAAGGCTTCGCTCTTTCCCATTCGTGAAAAATCCGGCGAAACGCAGATCGTCTACACGCTTTTCCATATCTATATTTACAAAATAGGCATTTTCACACCCAAATTCCACGGCAATAGCCGGCATATTGCCATTCCCTGCTTTTCCTTCTATCGTCCCTAGAAAGTATATCTCCCCCTCGTTTTGATATCTTTTGAGTGTCCCGGCGACTTCCGCTGGAGCAAAAGCTGCAAAAATATTAAAGTCAGGCTTTTCTCCATATAATTTGAAATCCATATAAAGATCATTACGCAAATCGACACTCCCTTCCAACGTAAATAATGACTCCTCCAAAAGTAATTTGGACGGAAACACTTCCAATACCTGCTCAAGCCGATGAAAATCCATTACCCAGTCCAGTTCAATTGATTTATTGGAGAAAAAAGTGGGTTGATCTCCCCTATACAAGTCCAAAATTAATTTAGCCGTTAAATCCAAAAAAATATCTTCAGCCGTCAGGCGAATTGCAGCAGATAGCCCATCCAAGTTTGCCGAAAGAGTTTGGTCCATCGTATGATCTTCAAAAAAAAGGTTAAAATTGACTAAAGAAAGTTCGTTTAAATTAAATTCCAGCGATTCTTCTGATTCCTGAGCGGTGGAATCCGCAACGATATTTTTCGCCAGCAACAAGTTGATATCCCCATTTTCATATTTGATAAGGTCAAGATGTCCATTTGCGATTTTTACGCGTTTAACTTGATAGTCACCCTGCAATATATCCCACAAATCAAATCCTAGATAAACATCTCCTGCCTCATAAATGGGAGGGGCCTGCATATCTTTATCTTCGAAAAATTGAACTCCCCGAAGATCTATTGAGATATAGGGAAATTGGGCGAAAGGTGAAATGTAAGAATCGTTTACTACCAACTTCCCAGTGAATTGCTCATTCACCTTTTCTATTGCCTTTTGGGTTAGCGAGCGCTGATTTTTATAGACAGCTATAACAGCACCCCCCATAATAAAAAGTGGAATGAGCAGCAAGGTGGACGCAATAACCCATTTTTTTTTCTTCGTCATGCTTAAGTATCTAATCTGTAACAAAAACAAAATTCGGTCTAAATATCATTACGAAATGACCCTTCGCCTGGTTTAAACACGCAGTTCTCAATAGCCACATAGGAATCGACAATTTCTACAAATCAAATATCATTTATTCCTGTGGATTCCTTTCAACAACTTGTTTAAATAAGGTACAAAAAACTGCGGTCTATAAAAGTCAAAACCAACTAAACCCAGCATCAGGAGAGGTTCCCAGTGAGACCTTTACCCGTGCTGCAAATTTCAGGCACTTGTAGCCGATGCAGTTGGGAATAAGGTGATATTTAATCAATACCTTCAATGGGCAACCCCTCAAGATTTATTGAAAATCAGTCAATTGCCGAATTGATCGGGTAAAACCTGAAGGATTTTTCTTCATCTATTGCAGGCAAACACTGCGATCTTAGGTAATAATCTATTAACCACCAACCTTTTTAATATACACGTTGCTTTGTTAAAAGATAAAGCCACCGCTCTCTAAAAGACGCTCGGTGGCTTTTTTTATTTAGTTTTATGGAAAACCTGTTAGGTTTTCTCTTTAGATCTTGACAGGCAAGATTGTTCTCCTGTTAATTAACAAACTTTAAAATAGCGACCCAATCGAAAGAATAATAATTTTCCTGATTTGGGGCATGAGTAGTTGAAGGAATGGGAAGAGTGGAAATTTTACTCTGTCTAAGGAAATTGTTTTTTGTTAATTTCCGCTCATATTCCATAATCTTCAGCCTATATTTCAAGACCTCCCTTTTCATTTCATTGATTTCCATTCGACGTCGGGTATTCAGTCTAGCTCTGGGACAATTGAAAATAGTTCGTTCATTTTGTTCCATTCGTGCCATCAAGGCCGCTATGGATTGTCGGATGGAATTAATTTCAATTTCTATTTTATCTATTATCTTATTTAGACGCAATATCTGGTTTGATGTTTCAAATACGTTCATATGTAGGCGACAATATTTTAGTCAAATTTCAATAAACAACTTTTACAAAAACCGGGCTAAACATAAAATAAAATTAATATTTTTTATCAGTATCATAATATGAATAAATATCCACCTATTATTTAAAATAAATTTATCATGGGAATCTGAAAATTATATTTTTATATGATTATTTTTACTAACTAAAGGTGGATTAGCTTACCCAATTGGCGGCATTTCAAACTCCACTAAATAAAAACAATCCACGCAACTTAGGGATTTCTCCATATTTGGAGAGCGGCTATTCTATAATTATTAGTATACGCCGGATGTAAAAATGTAACAAAAAAATGAGTGAGGATTAATATTTCCAATCAATCGAATAGTATCTCGTACAATTAAGCGTTAATTAAATCCGTCTTTGTTTTGGAGATATTCCAAGTTTAAATTCACTATCCTAGTTTTTTTATACGTTTTTCAATGGTAGATGAGTAGAATTGAAATATTTACTTTTCTCTTGAGGACATACTCAATAATAACACTATGAAAAAGAAATCTTTCCTATTATATCCCCAACTCTACCTGAAACCTTAGTATGAAGGTATTCCGATCCGAACCTGCAATTTCCATATGTGGCTGAAGAAGTTCATAAGTCAGATCACTTTGCAGCTTTAGCCGATGACCACGGATGTACTTGGTAAGTCCTGCTGTAAAATGCTGTACGGAAGGCTCATATTGCCTAATTCTTTCTCCGGGATCCAGCCTGGTATACCTTCCTGCAAATTCTAAGTCATTGGGTAAAATATAACTTGCCTGATAGTTTTGGCCCAGTCCTTTAAAAACGTACCTTATGTCATTTTCTTCGTTAAAGGTTAAGGGATTGTCAGTAGTTCGATATAAAAATTCACTGGCAAATGCAAAGCCCCTATATTTAAACAACCAATCACTCATATAGGTAGCCATATCTCGGGGCTGATATAAGAGTTCCCCAATTTGACCTCCAGTTCTAAGCGTATTGTAATTTTGGTTTACGGTCATCCCTATCGACAATTTTGGGGTTTTCTCCCGCATCAGATCTCCTTCAAAATAATCTCCAAAGGCCTCAAACATTCCAAAGGGTAGCAGTTCCAGCCTTCCCGTGTAGGAAAGTTCGGACACCGCCCTATAAAAATTCCGCCCCTGTCCCGTACTGATGGCCCCCAACAACACATAGTGAAAATCATTTACCAGCCTGCGGGTGTATTTCGCCTGCACGCCAAAGTCACGGTCCACATTGAGGGTGGCATTTACAATGCTTCTGTCCACAAACTGTAAATCCCCGGAGCTATTTACCCGCTGTCTATTTCCAGGTAGTTTAGTTTGTCCCGCTCCAAGGGTTAAGTTGTCATTTACCTGATAAAATACCATGGCATCCCTCAATATATTGGGGAATTGCGTCCTTTCCCAATCCATGTCTTCAGGCGTGAAGGATAACTGGATAACGTATGAAATCTTCGGGCTATAGACAAAACCATCAAATCGAAGCCTAAGTCGCCGAACTTTCCCTTCTATAGTATTGTGACTTTTTTCTTTAAAATTGAAAACCGCCCTGTTTTGAATTCTGAAACGGATGTTTAACGAAAAAATGCTATCCGGCGAAACTAATCCCACTCCTTTTCCAAATGTTACATATGGCACTTGGGTAAACTGTGACGGGGCGGCAATCATCAACTGATTTTCTTCTACCGATAGGGTATCTTGAGCTTTTGCGGATAAAAAAGCAGCAAAATACAGAAATATCAAAGCCTGGGTAGGAATAGAAAAGAGTTTAGACATATTGTCCTCGTAGGTTAGCAACAGATTTAAACGTCAAATATAGATAAAAAAAGGTTTTTTTAAGCTACCTAGAAAGTGGTTAATTTATAAAATACGAAATTCCCAGCTTGATAATAAATTCGTTGTAATTTTGTGGCTGTAGTTTAATTTCTGCGTTTAATCCCAATTCTTCAATAAACTTGTATAAAACACCCGCCCCGATATTCATAGTACCTGTATTTTCGTATGTTTTCTCTGGGTTAAATTCATACCTTCTTCTGAAATTGGCATACCCCAACAAAGCATATAATTCTAATTTGTCATCCGTGAAATAATATCTTGCATCTAAGTGAAGATTACTTGCTTTTCCAGTCTCCGGAAAAAGCACACTTAGGTTTGGCGCAAACGAAATTTGATCAACTGGAAAATACTCACCTCCAATGTTCATTCCAAATAACCCTGAAGAGAAACCCATATCATTACCATATTGTAGCCTAAACTGCCCTTGGTATTGAGCCAAGGCTAGATTTCCAATTAGGATCAACGCAAAAAATAAAATAAGTTTTTTCATTTATTCTTCTATCATTTGAAATTACAAGGCTGGTAAACTTCTTGTCACTGGCCTTCTTCGATTTCTGAAATCTAAGGTATACATGACATTCAATCGAATTATATGTTTATTGGCGTATGTGCCGGGATTATTGGTAGATCCATAGGTCCACATATGCCCACCAAAGAACATAAAATTATTATATGTGTAACCGATAGCGGTATAGACTCGGTTATCCTCAAATATTTCCCGTTGGTATTTACCTGTCTGAAAAAATATTTCATTCGAGGGAGATAAAAACAAGGTTTTATTCTCCATTTTTGGTTTATTGAGCGGAATATACGCTACAAATTTATACCTATACCTATCTGTATATTTGTAGTCCGCACCAATCAAATTATCCCGTTTGAACCGATGTTCAAACCTGAATTGGTGTAGTATTTTTATTCCTGCAATTGATTGTGTAAACAACCACTGATGCCATAATCGAGGTTCTAAAGTAGAATTTAGATATTCAAGATTTTCCGGGTCTGGTGTGAAATTAAAAACCAGTGTAGGACCGACAGTAACTTCAAATTGATCGTTAAATAAATAAACCAAACCGGCCCGATTATATATCTGTCCCATCCGTCCGACAAAATCACTACGGTTATCTGCACTAGCTCTTCTTCGATAATGATTTTCCTGATACCAGAAAATCTTATCCGAAAGCCTAAGTTTCAAATATAACCCATTCCACATTTCTGTCGTTGGAGCCAAATTAGTCCTGACTGGCTCATCTAGATCTTGGCCATACCCATTCGCCATCCAAATAAAAGTGAAAAAGCCTATTAACTTTACTTTTCTTACGAAAGTCTCTTTTTTCATATCAACATTTATTAAAGCCCAAGTGCAGAAGCTATACGGGTAGCAGAGGTCCTTTTACCTAACCTCCTTTCGATAGTTCTTGTATCTTGATCTCTCAATTCATACATTCTGTCCTGAAGTTTTTCAATATTATTGATATGGTCTTTTATTTGGGTATAATCGTTTTCTGCTTTTAACTGATCCATGTAATGGTAGAATAGGGTTTCTCCTGCTTGGAACAAACGTTCTTTGGCCCGTTGGTCATATCTGCTGTAGGTAAATGGATTAAAAGTTTCTTCCATATACACTTCGTCAATCGCAATTTGTCGCTCGAATAACATGGCTATTGAGGGTAATCGCTTCTCCAATTCTCCCAAAAGATCCAACATCACATTACCTTGATCAAATTTATTGTCAAAATCAATGCTTGACGCATAGACCTCACTCAATTCATCAAATCTATTAACCAGGAAATTAACGGCAAAATCTTCAATGAACGCTTTTTCCGCATCGGATTTAGCCAGGTGGTTCGCATATATGGAATCCAGCTCGATTTTCCGTTGTACTATACTAGCTTCCAACGCAACTAGACGGGAATTGATCTCAATTTCAAACAACTCACTAGTTACGTAGTTTGAAATATCAGTTATAAACCTTAATTCCTCATCGAGATAGGTTTTAAATTTGGGGAGGAATGTTTCAGATTCATCATAAAACACTTGTCTGGGCAGTAATTTATTCAGTGTAATATCCTGATAACTATAGGTCACCAAATCTTCCTGAAACATAAAGTCTACGCCATCTTTGGCATAGTTGGACAAATCGTAATGGACAATTTCTCCAGTTCTTAAAAGATTGACAAAATTTTCCATCAGGTGCAATTTTTCCACCCTATTTGCAAAATAAGCATGCGAAAATGCCAATGAATCCGTTTTTGTTCGATTTAGTGACAAGGAATTCATTTCACTATACCTTTCAACCGAGTCCATGATCTGATCAAATAAAACGGGGATCTCTACCAGCAAATCCATATCATCGCTGGAAATATCAAATTCAAATCGTTTTGTATAGAAAGGATATCGTTCCAATTGGCCATCTTCATCTATCGAATCATCAAATTGGAGAAGGTCTTTCAAGAAATTTGATAAAAACTCGTTCCCGGAAACCTGTATCTGCCTCTCCAAACTTCCTGTTCGAAACCCATCATTATAATTGTAGTCAAAAACCTTCTCTGAAATGCTAAAAGTTTTGTTAAGACCGTCGTTAACTTGGTTGAGCTTTTCTATAGTTGAGTAAAAAATAGCCTCGTCAATACGGTCTCCCGAGTCCAGATTCCGTCGGACTACTCCCAACAAAAAACCATTTTCATATTTTCTAACTTCAGAAATGAGCATGGAATCCTTCAAATAGGTTAAAGACCATTCCCCATCCATAAAACCACGCTCATTGACCTTCCCCCTTAAAAATTGAGTATATCCACCTAGAAAATTGCGGTAGGATATCTCACCAGTCATCACCCCTTCCTCAAAATTAATTTTCTCTGCTATTGCCCTGATGCTTTTTTCATTATTTGAAAATTTGTGCTCACTGAGTTCCCAACTTCCATGGGGCAGCCCATCTTTGTAGTTAGCTTTGATTTCTAAATCCTCACTTTCCAACTGGGAAAGCACCTTGAATTCAATCACATCCTCCAAAGTTATTTTGTGCCTCTCCTGATCATAGAACCAGCTACCTTCTTTAATATTATTTTTGTAGGAACCCTTCACCTGAAATTTGGTAAGTAAGGTTTGATCCAACGAATCTATCTCTTTTCGGTCAAAACTAAAAAAACCGTTTAGAATGATTTCCCCGTCTGTGCCTTCATTGAATTCGAAAGTGGCTTGACCTGACTTTCCCTTAAATTCGTACGGCCCATCATAAACGGACTCGGATTGTCCGAATACAAAAAACCTAAAAATAACAGTAATAAAAAGAGATAAATATATTTTCATAACTTCCTTCTAAGGATGAATACAAGACGAATTATCTCATCAGTAATTCATGTTTCATTATATCACAACGGGGTAAGGAACCATTATATTGGGATAAACATTGGATTCCTTTCCCTCAACTAGTTTGCCAAAACCGAATTTGTGCTAAGTAAAAATCTAATAAACTGGATTAATTGTATACATAGGCCTATAATACTAGCGTTTTGGCAATAGTATTGGATTTTATTTCAGTTGAATTCCCCCGTTACTCTTTATACCCCAACGTCTTCATCATACTATCATGGGTCTGCTCAGGGGCAAAAAGCCAGTGCTTGATCGATCCATCCGTATCCCTGTCGATTATCACATGCTTTGGTGCGGGGATCAGGCAGTGCTGTATGCCCCCATACCCTCCCAAGGACTCCTGATAGGCTCCGGTATGGAAAAAACCGATATACTGCTTCTTCCCTTCCTGAACCTTGGGCAAATAGATATTGTACTGGTTAGCCTCTGAGTTGTAGTAATCCATGCTGTCACAAGTCAGGCCACCAAGGGAAATATTGTGGTATTCCTCTTCCCAGTTATTGACCGCAAGCATGATGTATTTTTGGTTTAGCCCCCAACTATCTGGAAGTTGGGTGATAAATGAGCCGTCAATCATATACCACAATTCCTTGTCGTTTTGAAGTTTTTCGGAGAGCACCGAGTATAGCACTGCCCCACTCTCCCCTACTGTGTAGCTGCCAAACTCCGTAAATATATTCGGCTCTACCGTATTGTTTTTGGCACACATCCATTTGATATTTTTCACGATCTGATCCGCCATATACTGATAATCATAGTCAAAAAACACATTAGTCTTGATTGGCCAACCGCCACCCACATCCATGGTATCCAGTTCGGGAGCAATTTTTTTCAGCTCCACATATTTTTGGATAAAGCGGGTAAGTTCCGACCAATAATAAGCCGTGTCCCGAATGCCTGAATTGATAAAAAAATGAAGCATTTTCAGGCTAACCTGTGGGTTATCCTTGATTTTTTCCTCGTACAATTTCAATATGTCATTGTACCTCACACCCAGACGGGATGTGTAAAAGCCGAATTTCGGCTCTTCATCGGAAGCTATCCGGATACCCACTTGAAAAGGCACTTTGACATGCTCCAGATAGTAATCAATTTCCGTCAAATTGTCCAGCACCGGAATGCAATTCACAAAGCCGTCATTGAGCAACTCCGAGATGTATTGTTTATATAGGTCTCTTTTAAAACCGTTGCAGACTATAAAAGTTTCCTTAGCGATCTTGCCAGATGCATACAAGTTTCTCACCAGCGGGATATCAAAGGTGGAACTCGTCTCTATATGAATGTCGTTGGCAAGCGCCTCATTAAGGACAAAACTAAAATGGGAGGACTTGGTACAATAACAGTAGGTGTACTTTCCCTTATAATCATGCGCCTGAATGGCATTGTTGAAATAAGTCTTGGCGTTTTGTATATTCTCAGAAATCTTGGGAAGGTAGGTAAGTTTCAGCGGTGTTCCATAGGTATTAATGATTTCCATCAAATTCACCCCGTTGAAATGCAGCTCGTTGTTCTCTACGGAAAATTCCTTTGTCGGAAAATCGAAGGTCTGTTTGATAAGATCTATGTATTGGTTCATGTAGCCCATTTGGTCCCGTATCTTGGAAGTTAGAAATTAACGTCAAAATTTGCATTAAATATTGAATATTCAAACGTATCTCAGGACAAATTGTAGTTTAATCTTTCAAATTTGTCCTAATCCATTCCATGAGTTTAGGTCAAAATTTAACCACAGAGGCCTCAAAGAAGGCACAAAGGGCACGAAGTTTTCTATTAAAATCCGACCAAATACTTTTACCACATAGTAAAAAAGTACACATAGTAAAAGAGAGGATGAAGTCTTCTTTTTTGGCCATTAAGAATATTAAAAAAAACTCTATGTGAACTCCTATGTGGTTAAAAAAATCTATAAGGATAACAGTTTAAAAGCCAACAAAACCAAAAAAAAACACCTTTAATAATTAAAATTAGAAATTAGAAAAAGACCCTCAAAACAATGTTTTGAGGGTCTTTTTCTAATTTCTTAAAATAACTGCTTGTAGATAAGCTCATTTTCTTTTTCCTGCCTTTGCTGTATGGACAGGATTTGGTGCAATACCTTTTTGAAATGTAGTTCTTTATCCAATGTATTGAATATCAACTCCAAAAACGATTTTACTTCCTGCTTTGCATCCGCTTTAAAGTATAGAGTAAAACTTCTTGCGGCATGGTTACTTTTAATATAGGCAGATGGTGACCTGTATAAATCACTCAATCCGCGCAAGGTTCCATATAGGCTGGTCAATTTCTCTGACAGCTCAAAGGAAACCTCAGCAAACCGTTCTGTATCCCCGGCCTGCCGACCAATTAATTTTACCCCCTGCTGCTGCAACGCCTCTCCCGGCCCCAGCACATACTGTGTTGGCTCATGCCTACTCAGTCGCAAATTTGATACGGGGAAATTATCTTCACTTTCTATTGTAGTATTCAAGGCTGTTAACATATATAATCCGTATTAGTGTACTTGATGTTTGCTATAAATGTTTCATTTACTCGACAAATATACGAAAGAATATTTAATGTGCTAATTACCCTATAGATTTTGTAGGGAAAATATAAATTAAACATTATTTCATATTCGAATTTTTGTCAAAATTATTTTTTCGCTGTTAGACTAGACTAATCTTTTTAGTTGAAATGTGGCCCTTTATACGCTCAAACTTGGTTTTCCTACCGTTCTGCTTTTATGTCTCCCCATTTCATCTTACTTTCACCGCCAACCTAACAAACAACCACATGCTACGTCTTTTGCTTATTTTGATCATTGCCATACCCTTCACTGCCCTTAGTCAGATTCCCGCCGTCCACCGGAATCCTCAAATTTCAACCATGATTGCTGAAATCAGCACCGATAGCTTGGAGCAGTATATGAGTCGCTTGGTAGGATTCGGTACCCGGAATTCACTTAGCCCAAATCAGGAAGATAGAGGTATAGAAGCATCTAGACAATATGTGCTTTCCAGGTTTAAAGCGTATGCGGAAGCTTCCGGGGGAAGGCTAGTTGCAGAGATAGATTATTACACCCAGCCTGCGGACGGAAGAAGGGTGGACAAGGATACCCGTATGGGTAATGTTATGGCCACGCTGAAAGGGACTGATCCGACCGATGACCGGATTTTCCTGGTAAGTGCGCATATCGATACCCGGGTATCGGATGTGATGGATACCAAACAGGACTCTCCCGGTGCCAACGACGACGGTTCCGGCGTAGTGGCCGTAATGGAAATGGCCCGTATCATGAGTAAAAGCTCTTTTCCGGCAACTATTATTTTCACACTTGTATCCGGCGAGGAACAGGGCTTGCTTGGTGCCGCCCACCTGGCCAAAAAGGCCAAGGCGGAAGGCTGGAATCTCGCTGCCATGATTAACAATGATATGATAGGCAACAGTACCTCCAACGGAACCAACCTCCGGGACAATACCCGGCTACGGGTATTTTCAGAAGGCATTCCCCTCGCCGAAACAGAGCAGATGGAAGCCATCCGCAGGGCAACAAATGGGGAAAATGACAGTAAGTCCAGGCAACTTGCCCGTTATATCAAAGAAACCGGAGAGCGTTATGTGGATCAACTGGAAATAAGGTTGGTTTACCGCAATGACCGCTTTATGCGGGGAGGTGACCATACCCCATTTTGCAGGGAAGGATTTACTGCCATCCGGCTCTGCGAATACAACGAGAATTACTATCAACAGCACCAAGACATCCGGGAAGAAGACGGCGCACTTTATGGTGATCTTCCAGAACATATCGATTATGAGTATCTGCGCAAAAACACAGCGGTTAACGTGGCTGTGCTTGCAAGTCTTGCCTCCGCTCCATCCGTTCCTGAGGAAGTGGCATTGGATCTGAGCCCAACAGCCGTAAATATCACCAATATCAACCATACGCTTATAAAATGGAAGGCTCCGGCTCAAGGTAAGGCCAAAGGATATTATGTACTGATGCGGGAAACGGCTTCGCCGGTATGGGAAAAGAAGTTTTATACAGAGAATACCGACTTGCGCCTCCCCTATTCCAAGGACAACTATTTCTTTGCCGTTCAGGCCGTAGGAGAATCCGGGGTAGAAAGCTTGGCTGTGTTTCCGCAGCCGATTAGGTAGGATGGGAGGGGATGCTATTTTCAAATTCCCATGAATGGTTGGGCTGCCGTCCTGTGTCGGGAACATCCAATTAATCGAATCCGTCATCCGAGAATAGGCAGAACTTGACAGAATCGGGTTTTGGCGGGAAAGATTGGCGTCTTCAACTCTTACCGTTAAAAAAACTCATAATTCAAAACTCATAATTAACTAAAAATCCGCAATTTTTAATTCACAATTCTTTCATAAATCCAAAATACCTCATAACCGCACCGCTCCAATTTTCAGAGCACCTAATATTTCGGCCTTAGGCCATATTTCCATCGTATTTCCACTATATTTCAATTCTCCCTAATATCAACCAATTTCCAGTATCAATAAGTATCTATTCCCCAATATTTCTACTATATTTCATTTTACAAATCATAAATCATAAATCCGAAACAAAAATCTATTCAACGGATAATATCGTGTCTACGATAATTTCCTTTATATTTGACCCCATCCTATGGTCCGCATTGATTCAAATTTCTGAAAACATATAGAGTAAATTTTGCGACCGATTTTTTGAGCATGAACAAAACAGCAACAAAATGACAGTGGAAAAGGAAACACCTGACCAATTAGAGGACTATAACGATTTGGATTATTTGCCTGAAAAAGAATATGACACCATTACCACTTTGGCAGCACAAATCTGTAAAACTCCTGTCGCGATTCTCTCTTTAGCAGACAAAGAACGGTCATGCTTCAAATCTGTTTTCGGAATAGAAGAGCAAAAAACGAAGATGCATTCTCTACCTTTTCACATCCTACATCAGAAAGAGAGTGAACCTTCAATAATTAATGACATCCAAAATAAGTCCTTTCTTATAAACCATCCCTTTATTCAAGAACATGCCTTTCATTTTTATGCGGGAGTTCCGCTAATTTCTGCCTCCGGAGACTCCTTTGGAACCCTGTGTGTGTTGGATTATAAGCCTTCTACTTTAGACAGCGGGCAATTAAATACGTTGCAAATTATTGGCAATCAAGCTGTATGCATGCTGGAATTACATAAAAGGCACCAAGTTATGCATCATCAGTACGGATTATTCAAGCAAATAGAAAAAAAGACGGAATTGGAAAATGTCAATTTTGAGGCACTAATCAACACTACTTCAGATGACATTTGGAGCATTGATACCGAATATAAATTAATTTCTTTCAATCGAGCCTTTTCAAATAAAATGGAGATTTTGACAGGAAAGAAAGTTTATAATGGACAGTATGCTCTCTTTGCCGACAAAATTCCAGCGGACATGCACTTGCAGTTCAAATCCTACTTTGACAGGGCATTGTCCGGTGAATCCTTCCGTGATGAATATTGCCGGCGGGAAAAGTTTGACACTGGACTTGATATTTGGATAGAGTTGAACGGCAATCCTATATATCAAAACGGAAAAATCACCGGGGCTGCGTTTTTTGCAAGGACCATTACCCAACGTAAGCAGGCAGAACTCAAAACTCAACAATCAGAGGCCAACTACAGGATGTTGTTTGAAAGTAGCCCAGTACCTAAAATGCTGCTGGACGTTGATACCCTTCATATTTTGGAAGTCAATACAGCAACCGTAAGCAAGTATGGGTACAAAAGGGAGGAACTTCTGGGGAAAAGTATCGGGAAGCTATTCAGGGAGGAAGATGTAATACCTTTTTTCGAATCCATTCAAGTGCTAAGGGGAAGGAATTCTGAAACTAAATTGGAAAACATTGTCCACCGTAAAAAAAATGGGGAATTGATTCAGGGGGAAATGCTGGTCCATGAACTTTATTTCGAAGGGCAAAACTGTTTTCTAACTGTCCTCAATGACCAAACAGAACATCTCAAAACCGCCTCCATTAGATCTCAAATGGCTAATATTTTAGAAAATAGCCTTAATGAAATCTATGTTTTTGACACTAAAGAACTACGGTTTTTATACGTCAACAGAGGGGCAATTCTGAACATTGGGTATTCACTAAAAGAACTCAAACAACTTACCCCATATCAAATTAAACCTGAGTTTGACGAGCTCAAATTTAGAGATTACCTAGTTCCTCTACTGAATGATCAGAAAGAACAACTGGTATTTGTCACAAAACACGAACGTAAAGACGGGTCCACCTATCCAGTAGAGGTTCATTTACAGAAAATGTGGTACGAAGGCCAGCCTGCATTTGTGGCAATAATCATCGACATAACTGAAGCAAAGGCTTCTGAAAACAAATTACAGGAATTAAACCAACTGCTGGAAAAAAGCAACGACGAGCTGGAGCAATTTGCCTCAATTACCGCCCACGACTTGTTGGAACCTTTGCGGATGATATCGGGGTTTACTTCACTGCTTGAAAAAAAATATGCCGATAAGTTGGATGAGAAAGGACTAAAGTATCTTCGGTTTGCCAGTGACGGATCTGTAAGGATGCAGCAAATGATCAAAGACATTTTGGAATATTCCAGGGCCACGACAAAGGCCGAAGACTCGGAAACGTTTAATCTATTGGACGTTTTGGCAACTGTGATCAATGACCTGCAACTTCTCATTCAATCCAGCGGAGCTTCTATTCATCTTCCTGAATCAGATTTACTCCTATTTGGCGATAAAAACGCCATTTATAGATTATTCCTTAACCTGATCAACAATGCGTTAAAATTCACCCCGGACGGCAAGAAGCCGGAAATACGCATTGTATTAGATCAAGACGAATATCAATATCAATTTACAGTGTCGGATAATGGTATAGGTATCGACCCGGATCACATCAAACTTTTGTTTAAGCCATACAGCCGCCTTAATACCCGCCAAAAATTTGAGGGGACAGGTTTAGGTCTTGCAACATGTAAGAAAATAGTGGATTATCAAGGAGGTACTATGTGGGTGACATCCCAGCCCAACGAAGGCAGTCAGTTTCATTTTAACCTACCAAAAACCCAAGGATAGGATGTAAACTACCAATATTTAATGCGGAAAATAGTCTTTATTATTCTAATTGGGTGCCTTATTGGCCTCAGTTTCGGACTCAGGTATGCATGGAAATCCTTTCCCCTAATTAGCGCCTATGGGGCCAAAATCATGTGCAGCTGTGTGTTTGTAGCCGAACGGACGGAAAGCTCGGTAAATCGGCAGGAGTTGGATGCATTCCCCATCAACTTGGGAACATTTGATGTTGATCGGACGGGCAACAAAGTAACCGGATCCATATTTGGAACAGCCCAAAGAATCGCCATATTCCGGCCAGGTCAAGGTTGTACCCTATTGGCAGGTCTGGATGAAAGTACAGTCAGAAACCAGCCATATTTTGTTCCAAATACGCCTGAATGGGATCAGGATACTGTTTCCTGGCCATCGGGAAACAAAATAAATGTGATCATTCGAAGCGAATTGCGATATCAACGGATACAAGAACTTATTGATATTGAATTTGAAGATCCGGTTAAAAAATCCCAGCTCACCCATATGATACTGGTCGTTCATGGAGGGGAACTGGTGGCGGAAGGATATGGCAATGACCATGAAATTCATACCAAACATACCTCTTGGTCTATGGGCAAAAGCGTAATGGCTTCTCTGATCGGATTGCAAGTGGACAAAGGCATGCTAAGTTTGGACCAAACGGGAATATATCCGGACTGGACGGATGATAGAAGCCAAATATCCCTTACCCATATGCTTCAGGCGACGAATGGCTTGGATTGGGTTGAAAATTATGGTGGTGTCTCAGACGCTACGAATATGCTTTTTCTCAAACCGGATGCGGCAAAAGTGGCGGCCTCCAAACCCTTAAAATACAAGCCCGGATCCGTGTTCTATTATTCCAGTGGAACCACCAATATACTTTCAAAATTCCTTCGCAACCAGCTTGGAGACGAAAGGTATCAGAAAATGCCCTATGAAGATTTTTTCTATCAGATCGGCATGCATAACACGATAATGGAAAAAGATGCCTCTGGAACTTTTGTAGGCTCCTCCTTTATCTTTGCACCGGGAAGGGACTGGGCCAGATTTGGACTATTGATGCTGAACAAGGGGAATTGGGAGGGAAAGCAAATCTTGTCAGAGGAATGGGTGAACTTTGTCACTACCCCTACTTCGGTTGCACCATTAGGCGAATATGGAGCCCAATGGTGGTTGAATGCGGGTGAGGTGGATAGTCCGGAAAACAAACTCATACCCAAACTACCCAATGATGCTTTCTATGCAGGCGGATTTGAGGGTCAATGGGTGCTGGTGATCCCCTCGGAGGACTTAGTTATCGTGCGGTTAGGTTATACTCCCAAGAAAGAATTTAGTATCGAAGATTTTACGTTATCGGTCATAGAAGAACTACCCAAAAATAATTGAAGACCCATGTTGATCTGGATAAAATTTAGTTGAATTTCCAGTTCTCTGACACCTATTTCCAACCTTTTCATTTTTAACTTTTCAATAACATTACATATTCCTATCCTACTTCAACTTTGAAACCCTAACAACTATATTTCCTCGATAATTGAGCTACCCCTACTTTCATCCCCTGATGTCCACTTCCAGGTTTCATGAAGGCGAATTTTCCCGTTTGTCATTATTTCCGGTTTTGACCGACAAATTCCGGTCATTAGTTTTCCTTTTATATTAACTTGGTGATACCGCATGTCAATATTGCCTTTCTCATCTACCAACCCAATAAGCTGACCTTTCTTTATCGCACCTCCGGAATAGGAGGCTGTCAAAATATTGCCATCCTGTAGATAATGAAAAATAGTATCACTGGAGGTTTCCCCATTTTCGGAATTGATTGTAGGCTTGAATTTTCGGTTATGGTAATTCATCATTTTTAGCGTTCTTTTCTTTAAATCTATTTTCTAAAATTTGGCTGTGCAGTTTAAGAACTTTTGTCTTTTACCAAATCCCCGGACAAGCTTGCGTCGGTATCCACTACCTTTATCTTTCGAATAAGCGGAATACATAGTAAACTGATCAAAATGGCCCAATAACCAATCCACTCGAAATTTAGTAATCTTCCGTCAGCACTCTCCACCAATATCATTCCTCCCATAAAAGACGCCACACCTGCGCTAAACTGCTGAACGGCCGAGTTAAAGCTTAGAAAACTGCCCCTGTTCTCCGGCTTGGCGGTACCGGTAATTAACGCTGCGGCCGGAACCATCCTCCCATTGGAAGTAACAAAAAAAATGGTGGAAACAAGCAGGGCAAACCCTATTGGAGTTACACCCAAGTTGGTGATGATTCCGATAGGAATCACATTTAAACTCATGAAAATCGTAAATACCCGAATCTTCCCATATTTATCCGTAAGCCTTCCGACCCAAGGAGAGGTAAATACTGTGAAAAAGCCTCCCGCCATATAAATATACGTCAACTGGATTTCGGAAAATCCCACATTGGAAACCATAAATGGACTAAGAAATGGAATTACCGTAAACTGCCCCAACATCATCAGAACTGTGAGTAAGATAGCCCGCATCTGATTGGCATTACCCGTAACCCGGCGAATGACCAGCATGGGACTGGGCTTGTTTTCCTTGGATACCAAATGGGATGTAATGGAAGGTACGTATTTGTAGATCAATCCCAAAATCACCACGGACAATATAGCCAAGAAGAAAAAAGGAGCATGCCAAGAGGAGAGGCTTGCGATAAACAATCCAAAAGGAACTCCCACCACCGAAGCAACCGAAAAGGCAGCCATCACCAAGCCCATAGCCCTTCCCCTTCTATTGTCGGGTATGGCATCTCCAATTATTGCAAGTACCAGTGCGGAAGTAAGGCCTCCAAACACCCCGGAGATTATTCTGGCAATCAGCAACACGAAATAATTGGGTGAAAGGGCACAGGCAAGGGTTCCCATCAAGAAGCCTAGAAACACCCACATCAATATGGTTCTGCGGTCGTATTTGTCCAAAAAGAATGCCCCCAGAAAGCTACTTGCCCCGGCACTGAAGGTATAGGAAGACACCAGCAATCCAAATTCCTTTGGTGTAATTTCAAAGATCCGCATAAGCTGTGGCCCAAGCGGCATAAGAATCATAAAGTCTACAATATGCGTAAAATTGATGGCCGCCAGCGTCCAGAGCAAAAGTTTTTCCTTTGACATGCTTTCAAAATCTCCCAATCAAAACCTTAGCCTACTGCTAAAAGTTCTGGTAATTTTCAATTAACAATAGGGAGTAAATTTTAGTGTTATATTGATACCAATCTTTCATTCTTGGATCAATTTTGCTGTATTTAAAAGTACACAAATATATTGTTTGTATAAATACTCCTAGATACCTGTCTCACAATAGATTAAAAGGCAATATTCACTCTGAAATAGTTACAAGTGAAATTAAAATAGTTATTTTGGTTCTTTTTTTGGTGAACTAGAAAAACCTTTTTACCTTTGTGGCGTTAGTGCTTACAATAATCTGAATACTGTGTCGAATTCGCTCACTACAAAGCAAGAAGAACTCATAGAAAAAATAGGAGTGTTCCACGAACAACGGGGCATGCAACCTTTGATGGGGCGAATATTGGGGCTTTTAATGGTTTTAGAAGATGCGGAAGCAACCTTCGACGAAATAGTGGAAAAACTCCAGGTCAGCAAAAGTGCTGTCAGCAATGCGCTCAACTTTATGCAGGTAAAAAATTTCATTGCCTACCGTACAAAAATAGGTGACCGAAAACGGTATTTTTACCTTAGAATGGGAGAAAACTGGGAGACAGATTTAACACATGAAATCATGGAACTTACCAAAATAAATGATTTCTTTAAAGAAGTTTTGGAATTAAGGAGTAATAAACATCCTGAATTCAACAAAAATCTTACATGCATATCGGAGTTTTTGGAATTCTTTAAAGAACAGGTCCCAGTACTGCTGGAAAAATTTAAAAATAAGAAAAACTAAAAAATTTATCTTTATAGTTCTTTTTTTACCGAACTAAATGAATTTACTATTTAAATCACAACATACTCTTATGTACAAAGTTTTGATAATAGGCTATATAATACTTATTAGCCTACCGGCGCTCGGTCAAGAATTGGACCCAAGCTCAGCTTCTAACCTCCAAACCATTACCCTCAAAGAGACCCTAAAAATTGGACTGAAAAACAACAGGGACATTAAGAAAGCCCTACTCGACGAAACAGCCGCCAAGTATCAGCGGGAGGAAATCAGAGGTTCCGGATTGCCTCAATTAAAAGCATATGGGAACTACAATAATTTCCTGCAGGTATTTCCCCAGGCTGTGCCAAGTGGACTCTTTGGACCCAGTGAACCTGGAGGGGTGGATGTAATAGCCTTGGGTGTCCCCCATTCTTTACAGGCCGGGGTACAAGTAAATCAATTGCTGTTTAGCAGTTCTTATCTAATCGCACTGAAAGCAGCCAAAACATCGGAAGAGTTTTATAAGGTTCTATCATCGAAAACGGAGGAGGAAGTTATTTACGAAATTGCAGTGAATTATTTGGGAAGTATCCAGCTTGAATTGCAAAAAGAAAACTTATTGGCCAATATCGACCAACTCCAAGGACTGAAAACGATACTGGAGGCTCAAGTGGCTAATGATATGGTTAGAAAGATCGACCTGAATCGGGTGAGAGTAAACCTTTCAACCTTGGAAAGCGAACTGGAGAATTTGGAAATCGGTATATTCCAAAGCTTAAGTTACCTGAAATTACTCATGGGAATGCCTATGGGGGATGACATCTCGCTTGATGTTGCTCAAGGGGAAACTGACATGTACTTCGGCTCATTTCAGATTTCCGCCCTGGATATTCAGGACCGAACGGATATCCAACTCCTTGACATACAAAAAACACTTTTGAACCAGGAGTTTAGAAATGCCCGTGCCGCAAAACATCCTTCTCTTATTGCATTCGGTGATATTAATAGAAATGCCTTCTCTACAAGTTTTGATTTTTTGAACCAAGGAAAAGTTTGGTACCAGGGTTCTTTGATAGGTCTGAAGTTGGAAGTTCCCATTTTTGATGGTTTTGTATCTAAATCCAAGGCGGCTCAGTCCAAGGTTAGATCCAGACAGTTGGAAGAGGACCGACGGCTTGCTGAGGATGCTGCATCCATGGAGTATTCAAATGCATCCAAAAAATACTTCAACTCGCTAAAAACGCTGCGGGCGACGGAAGATAATCTTTCATTATCCAATGAAATCCTGTCGGAAACCAAAATGCTTTATAAGGAAAATCTTAGTCCGCTCACTGACCTTCTGGAAGCAGAATCTGTGCAACGCAGTGCCCAGGCAAACTATAACAATCAACTGATTCAAGTACAACTTGGCCAAGTGGAAATCCTCAAAGCAACGGGAAAAATCAGAAACCTCCTTTTATAGGAAAGAACCTTTCAAAATACAATACCAGCCCAATTTACCGATTTGCAATTGCTTATAGAGAATTTTAAAAAGTTCCTAGGTGCACATTTGCGCTCAAAATCGACACTTAAAAAATAAAATCACATCTGAAATGAAAAAACTAATCCTCGTTTTATTGCTCATTGCCGGAGGCGGAGCGGTAGCTTTTACCCTGTATAACAACAAGGCAGAGATGGAAGAAACAACCGCCAAAGCCATGCAGCCAACAAACCATATTCCGGTTACACTTGAAAAAGTAAGTCTACAGTCCTTTGACAGAACTTACGAAGCCAACGGCGTATTGGAGCCATTTCAGGAAGTTATCCTAATGTCCGAAACAAGCGGTAGCGTTGTAAAAATTCTGAAAAAGAAAGGGGATTTTGTAAACAAAGGGGATCTAATCCTTCGTATAGATGACCAACTCATACAAGCTGAATTACTTATTGCAACCTTAAATAAAGAGAAATCCGCTAAGGATTTACAACGGTTCAGCAACCTCTCCGAAACCGACGCCATCACCAAAAAACAATTGGAAGATGTGGATGTCGCTTACCAAATTGCCGAGGCACAATTGAAGGCGATCCAGAAGCGCACGGATGATACTAAGATAAAAGCTCCGATATCCGGATATATAAATGATGACTTTTATGTTCCTGGAACACTGGTAAGCCCCGGAATGCCATTGGCACATATAATCAACAAAAGCCCTCTTCAATTGGCGATTCATGTATCAGAGTATGAAATCACTCAGATAAACAAAGGCGACAAATTCCCCGTCAAAATCAATTCCCTTCCAAATCAGCAATTTGAAGGGGAGGTAACTTTTATTTCTGATACTGGTGATGCTTCCTTTAAGTATGAGGTAGTATTGGTCATTAAAAATCAGGACACCAGTCTACTTAAACCGGGTATGTTTGGGACAGCCACCTTTTCCTCCAAATCCACTGGAGAATCCATCGTGATCAATAGAAAATCCCTAACAGGGGGATTGAAAGATCCGGGTGTTTTCAAAGTGGAAAATGACAGAGCTGTATTTCATCCCATAAAAGTAAAGCCACTAAACGCTTCATTAGTTGAGGTAACTGAAGGATTGAGTGCGGGTGATGAGATTATTGGAACGGGTTTGATCAACGTGAAAGAAGGCATCCAAGTAAAGGTCCAATAATATGCAACTGACAAAAATATCTATCAAACGGCCATCCATGGTGGTGGTCACGTTCACGGTACTGACCTTACTTGGATTGTTTTCATACTTCCAGCTTTCTTATGAGCTGATTCCAAAGTTCAGCCCCAACATCATCACCATTTCTACCGTGTATCCTGGGGCTTCCCCTTCGGAGGTGGAAAACTCAGTAACCAAGAAAATCGAAGATGCTGTTGCTTCATTGGAGGGAATCAAAAGTATCCAGTCTACTTCGATGGAAAGTATATCCATCATTACGATCGAACTTGGAAACGACGCCGATGTGGATCTTTCCTTGCAGGACGCCCAGCGAAAAATCAATTCCATACTCGGAGATTTACCGGACCAGACAGATCCTCCAAGCTTAGGTAAGTTTGACTTGGGTGATTTACCCATCATGCAGATGGCTGTGTACTCCGGATTGGAGACGGCGGAATTCTACGATTTGATAAAAAACCGAATTCAGCCCTCACTTGCACAAATAGACGGGGTAGCTCAAATCAATATTTTGGGGGGCAACGAAAGGGAAATAAAAATTAATCTGGATAGAAACAAAATGGAAGCTTACGGTATATCCCCCATTGCTGTTTCTCAAGCACTTGTTAAAGGCAACTTGGATTTCCCCACAGGAAGAATCAAAAATCAGGAGGGCCAAGCACTTATCCGATTAGCTGGAAAATTCACATCTCTGAGGGAAATCGAAGAACTGGTAGTGGCCTATCGACAAGATCAATCACCAATCCGGTTAAAGGAAATCGCTGAAGTACAGGATGACTTCAAAGAAAGTAGTATAATAAACCGGCTGAACGGTAAAGATGCCATAGGTCTAACGGTCCAGAAACAATCCGATGCCAATGCGGTAGAAGTAGCTGAAAAAGTTTTGGAAACCATCGGAGAGATCGAACATTCCTACCAGGCAGAGGGGATCAGTTTCCAAATTTCTCAAGACAGCTCGGAGTTTACGCTGGAAGCTGCCAATGATGTGATCAAGGATTTGTTGATTGCAGTAGTCTTGGTGGCCTTGATTATGCTGCTGTTTTTGCACAGTATCCGAAATGCCGTTATTGTAATGATAGCCGTACCGGCCTCTATCGTAGCCACGTTTACCATTATGTACCTTGCGGGGTTTACCCTCAACCTAATGAGTTTGCTTGCACTTTCTTTGGTAGTGGGTATCCTAGTGGATGATGCGATTGTTGTGATTGAAAATATTTACCGTCACTTGGAAATGGACAAAACTATTGCACAAGCTTCCTATGACGGCATTCGGGAAATTGGCGGCACTGTTGTATCTATCACCTTGGTAATTGTGGTCGTTTTTGTACCTCTAACCCTAACAGGAGGATTGATTTCCGGCATCCTAACTCAGTTTAGTATCACCGTGGCCTCAGCGACATTGATTAGTCTATTGGTAGCATTTACGCTTATTCCCCTACTTACATCCCGCTTTTCAAAACTTGAGCATATTAATCCTTCCAGCTTCTTTGGAAAAGTTGTAAATGGGTTTGAACATAGTCTGGACTCCTTTGTAGATGGAATCATTGACATGCTAAAATGGAGTTTTGGGCATAAATCTATCGTTCTTGTTGCTACACTAGTTTTGTTTATTTCATCATTTCTTTTAGTTAGCCAAGGATATGTGGGAAGTGAATTTATTTCTGAAGGAGACCGGGGAGAGTTTATAGTAAGGATAGAGCTGCCCAAGGATGCCACCTTGGAACAAACGAATTTCAAAACCCAGGAAGTGGAAAACTATCTGAGTAGCCTGCCTGAGGTTACCGAAATCTTTACCACTGTGGGAGTTACCAGTGGTGCTATATCGGGAACTCAGTCCGTCCCCTATACTGCGGAAGTGGCTGTAAAGCTAGTTCCTAAAAAAGATCGGGCTCAGGATGGACCATCCCTAGCCCGTGATGTGGAAAGGTATCTACAGGAAAACCTGATAGGGGCAGAATATACGGCTGTGCCCATATCCATTTTAGGAACGGCCAATGATGCACCAATTCAAGTGATCGTTTCCGCTCCAGATCAGGAAAACCTACAAAAGGCCGCAATTATGGTCTACGAAGCATTGGAGCAAATCCCGGGAAGTAGAAAGGTCAAAAGTTCCATTGAGGAAGGAAATCCGGAAATCCGGGTGGAAGTAGACCGGGACAGAATGAACGCACTTGGCCTGTCTCTGGATGTTGTAGGCGGCACCATGCAGATCGCCTTCAACGGTGATGACAATTCCCAATTCAGAGATGGTGAGTTTGAGTACGACATCTTGGTACAATTGAATGAGTTTGACAGGAAGTCACTGGCAGATGTGGAAAGCATTTCATTACCAAACAACAAAGGCGAATTGATAAAACTCAGCCAATTTGCCACTGTGACCCAATCTGAGGGCCCCAGCAAGCTGGAACGCAGAAACCGGATGGCTTCGGTCAAGATTCAATCCCAAGTGGCAGGTATTCCATCCGGAACTGTAGGTGCGGAATTGCAGTCAAGAATAAACGGGATGGAATTTCCCGAACAAGTCCAGATAGCCTATGAAGGGGATATGAAAAACCAAAGTGACGGTTTTGGGAGTTTGGGGCTTGCCCTGCTAGCTTCTGTGCTTATGATATATTTAATCATGGTCGCCCTTTACGATTCATATATCTATCCGTTGGTGGTCATGTTTTCTCTGCCCCTTGCCATTATCGGTTCACTTCTGGCACTTGCATTAACTAAAGGCACCTTAAGCATTTTCAGTATCATGGGAATGATCATGCTTATGGGCTTGGTAGCCAAAAACGCAATCTTATTGGTGGACTTTACCAATCAACTCAAAGCTGTCGGCGTCCCTGTAAAAACTGCCCTCGAAAAGGCCGTTAAAATTCGGTTTAGACCCATTTTGATGACCACTTTGGCGATGGTTTTCGGTATGATGCCGATTGCGTTGGCGGGTGGTGCAGGGGCTGAGTGGAAAAACAGCTTGGCCTGGGTTATTATCGGAGGACTTATTTCATCTATGTTTCTAACCTTAATTATAGTGCCTGTCATATACTATGTCTTTGATCGGATATTGGAAAAACTCGGTCTCGACAAGAAAAAAGAAATTGCACTCGAAGACACACCTGTTGAGGAATTTGAATCAGAAGCTGCTGCCTATGTGTAAGTCCCTGGAATTTGCCGGAAGTCGAGTACTGGCGTCCGGCACCAGGGAACCATCATTAATTTAACATACTCTAAAATGAACCATTATTCAAAACTTCGAAAAATTGCCGCCATCTTTCATTTGTACGGAATAAGCCTATCCGGCAAAAGAAAATACGATAACCTTTACAAGGATCTCAACATGGATCAGGCATTTGTCCTTGGACTAATCTTTGATTTGGAACTCGCCTTACAAACCCAGCTCGATGATGACACGGCTTACGGGGCTCAAATACCCGCCCTTCTTATACAAAAATTAGTTGCTTGATAAAATTGAGGGGGAAGAGCCACTGGTTATTTTACGATTGTTGATGGTCGGCGTTCGGTCCAGTAGTCAACTTCCCCCTTATTTGTGTTTTTTTAACTCCTACAGTGAACTCGAAAAGTGAGGTGTAGCGGCTGATTTTTTAGCGTTTTAAGTCCGCAATAGAAATCCTAGTGCCTATTCCGGGTTAAATAACCACAAAATTGCCACGCAATGGAAGGTGGAATATTTACTATATGTAACAAAAGTCACCTACAACCTTACCAAAACATCCTAAATTGCAGCTTATGTTCTTATTCCAACAAAAGAATTACTATTTGATCATTCTGGGCTTAGCTCTGATGCTGGTAATACCTTGTTCGGTAAAGCAGGACATAAAACAAAACTCTGCCAGTAAAAACCAACAAAGAACAACCATAGATAAAACTTCCTGCCAAAGCGTAAGGGATTTTGAACGGTCCTATAAAAAATTTGTAGCAAAAAAACATATAGATTCTTTTAAAACTGACTCAAAAAACATTTTTTCATTCGAAAGTGTAATAAAACTTTCAGTTCTTGACTTATTCAACGCACAAAAAGAACGTGTTCCCACATACATTTTGAATCAACGCTTTCTGATTTGATAAATATCAACTTTTGATAACCAAGAAACGTATCCAAAAAATTAGAATACAATGAACAACAAAATTTTAGTGAACGGAATTTCAGTTCTGATTTTCCGCATGAGTCTTAGCGGCATATTTATTACAGCCGGTATTTCCCATCTTATGCACCCTGAGGAGGTTGCAAATCGAATTAATTCTGCGGCATTTGGCCAATTTGCAGGGAGTATTGGCGACCCCTATTTCTTAGGTCTAATTACAGGGTATTTCCTTCTAATTTTTGGACTGCTCCTTTTTAGTGGCGTCTTTACCCGTTGGTCAGCATTAATCCTTTTTATGCTGCTAATCCCTATTACAGTCACCATTCAATTGGGCAATGGGATATTACACGGGCCACTATGGAAAAACATAGCCATATTCGGAGGACTGGTCTTCTTTATAGTCAACAATCCAAAAGTTTTCAGCATTTACAACAAATAAACCAAAACAATCATGTACAAATATATAATCTTGATTACAATGACAATTGCCATTCTTGGTGCGGGGAATATCTACGGGCAATCAAAAAGCGAGGTCCAACAAACCGAACAGGCAGTCAAAATGGACGGTAAATATGGTATTTTAGTTATGAAAGCTCAGCACCTGAAAGCGGCAATCTTAACAGGAAAGCAGTTAAAAGATAAAAGTCAGCTAATTGATTTTCAAATATTGGTTTGTGGTGAATTGGTTAAAGAAATCTCCAATGAAGTAGACCTCCAAAAGGTCATCAGAGAATCAGTAGCTGAAAAGGGTCTAAAAATACTGGTTTGCGGATTGTCCATTCACCAATTCCAAGTAGATACAACCAACTTACCCAAGGAAGCTTCCATCACTGAAAATGGTCTTCTGTATATGTTCGGTTTACAGGAGCAGGGGTATAAAACAGTAATACTTTAATAAAAAAACATACAATGAGAATAACAGCTTTAGTTATCTTAACCTTAATTTGGCTTAACTCATGCCAAAGTAATCCAATCACCATGAGTGAGGAAACTATCACCATACTACAGACAGCGGATATTCATGCCTATCTGAATCCACATGACGAATTATACGTGGAAGGAGACAGTATCCATTTTCGAAAAGCCGGTGGGCTGGCACATATTAAAACCCTTGTCGACAGTATCCGGAACAACAACCCCGACGGCACCCTGTTTATTGACGGTGGGGATCTAATTCAGGGAAGTGGAGCAAGCGTTTTGTCCAAAGGCAGTATTTTCCCCCCTATCGTCACCGCCATGCAGTATGACTTACTTATTCCCGGTAACTGGGAGGTAATTTATGGAAGGCAGATCATGACGGAGGTGATGAACAAGTACGGCACAAATGTTATTGCCGCAAATATGTTTGATGACGACACACAGGAAACCCTATTCCCTCCCTACTGGACTACCGTCAAGAAAGGGGTGAAAATAGGTTTTATTTCCTACAATGACCCGGAGATACCTGAGCGTCAAAACCCGGAGTATAGTAAGGGGATTAAATTTCAACCCGTAGAGGAAAATCTGAAACAGTTGATAACACAACTTAAAAATGAAGAACAGGTTGATATCCTTTTTTTGGTCACCCACATAGGCATTTCCAAGCAGGTTATGCTGGCCAACAACCCCTTGGTTGAAGGTGTTGATTTCATCTTAGGGAGTGACACCCACGAGCGGATCAGAAAGCCCATTCAAGGCAAATACACCTTGGTGGTCGAACCGGGGGCTTTTGGTTCGTTTCTGGGTAAATTGGATATTAAAGTCAGGGACAAGCGTATGGTGGACTACACATACGATTTATTGGATGTTTCTCCCGATAAATATAGCGCAGACCCCATCGTACAGGACATTATAGACGCTGAAATGCTTCCGTACGAAGAGGAAATGGAAAGGGTATTGGGCTATACTTCTACACCTATATATAGGTATTTGGTAGTTGAAAATCCCATGGACAATTTTATTACGGATGCCCTGCTTTGGAAGACGGGAGTCGATTTCGCGACCTCTAACGGGTTTAGATTTGGTGTTCCGATCCTCCCTGATGAAAGTGGCAAGAAAGCCATAACGAAAGCGGACTTATGGAGAATGCTTCCTGTAGACGAACACATGAAAATCGGAAAGGTAACAGGTCTTCAAATACAGGAGTGGCTGGAAAAAGAAATCAACAACGTTTTTGCAAGTGACTATACAGAGAGATTTGGAGGGTGGTTAGTCCGTTTTTCCGGGTTGGAATTAAAATTCGACAGCTCTGGAGAAGCGGGTAAACGTATTCAAGAAATCCGAATACAAGGAATACCCCTTGATTTAAATAAAACATACACCATGGCTTCCTGCAACCGGACAGGTGAACCATTGACAACCATGTGTCGGCTGAAAAACGCTTCAGAGGTTACTATAGAGTCTTATACGCTCCATGATGCGGTTGAAGCTTATTTAAAGGAAGTCGATACGGTTAGTCCAAAACTGGATGGCCGATCGATTGCAACCGACTTAGGTCCGGGAGCTTTTTCCCAAATGAAGGAAGGAGATTATGAATTTAGGTAGTTTGCTTAAGCAAGTGCTTGCCTAATAAATTGAAAAAGCCGCTCCATGCATTCAAAATACATGGAGCGGCTTTTATATTGTGTGTTTTTTTTGATTATGAATTTTGTCAGCACTATTCTAATCTATCCCCCGACCGTACTTAACCCTGGCAAAACACTTTCCACAGCTATTTTCTCCAAAGCATACACAAACCTGTCCAAGTCATCTAAACTGGTATAAACGTGAGGCGACACCCTGACACAATTAATATTGCCATATACAATAGAGGTGGTATGAATTTTATATTTCTCTAACAATGTATTCCCCAACATCTGTGGGTTTATGCCGTCTATGGATACACCGGCGATGGCACAACTATAGGCAGGTTGCAGTGAGGTATGAAGCATTACGCCGGGAATTTCCCTTGCCTTCTCCGCCCAGTAGTTTTTCAGATAGCGTACGCGTTCCTCTTTCCGTTTGGCTCCAATGGCGTTGTGAAAGTTTAAGGCCTCTCCTATTCCCTGCTCTATTGGAAAACTACGGGTACCGAGAGTTTCAAATTTCCGAATATCACTGCTTTTGGGGTCCCCGTTGCAGAGTAGCGGCCATACCTTTGAGATTTTATCCCTTTTGATCCAAAGCATTCCGCTGCCAATTGGTGCAGAGAGGTATTTGTGCAGGCTGGTGCCAAAGTAATCCCCTTCCAATTCCGGAATTTTAAAATCCAGTAGTCCAAATGAATGTGCACCATCTACAACCACCTCAATGCCCCGTTCATGGGCCATGCGACATATTTTCTGAACTGGCATGATTTGTCCCACCCAATTGATCACGTGAGTTACGTGAATGATTTTGGTCTTGGAGGTAATGGCAGAGCGATAAGCCTCCACAATTACCTCCTCGTCTTCGAGTGGAAAATCAAAGCTCAACTGCTTATATACAATACCTTCCCGCTGCTGACGCTGACGCCAGGCCTGCATCATATTGGGATAATCCTGTTCGCAACCAATAACCTCGTCACCCTTGCTGAGGTCCAATCCAAAAATAACCGTGTTCAACGCTTCTGTCGCATTTCGGTTGACGGCAATTTCTTCCGGATCACATCCCGCAAGTAAGGCTAGTTTTTCCCGCAAAGGTTCCCTTCCCTGATCCAAAATCCGCCACATATAATAGGAAGGTGCCTGGTTGGAAAGCAAATTGTATCTTTCTACTGCCTGCTGTACGACCAAGGGTGAGGGGGACACACCACCGTTGTTGAGATTCATCACGGGGGATGAACTGGCGGTGTATCCACGCTGGACTACAGACCAATAGTCCTCGTTTGCCGCAACCTTAAGTGCAGAATCTCCAGATAGTTTCCGATGTAGACTTTTCCACTCCTCGGCATGAAGTTCGGAGAAAATGCTCGTAGCGGAAAAGGCACCAGTTAGCGCCAATGCTTTCTTGACGAACGAACGACGGTTTTCGTTTGATTTCATAATGTTTTTATTTGGTTAGTGGTCAAGTTTGAGGGTACTAAAGAAGGAATTCGGTTTCTATGACAAAAGTATTCAATAATTTAAATAAGGACTTAAAAATAAACCAAAATCCATGGTTTCACAACAATACCACCGTTTTAACGTGTAATTTTCAGGAATCAATCTGAATTTTTCGATGTAAGGAAATAATTCATTACGAACGGATGATTTAACCTTTTGCGAATTCCATTGTAGGTCTGCGGGAAAAATGTCAATTTTGTTTTCAAATTCATGTTTCACTGCTATGCGGGATATAAAATTGGTAGAAGTACGTTCAGAACTTGCGGCAGGAACACGGGGTGCAAGCATGGGCATTGATGCCTTAAAAGTGGCAAGCTTGGACAAAAAGTCAAATTTCTTTTCCCGGTTTGACCCAATAAATGTGCCCGATGCCAACAACTATCTTTGGAGAGGAAACGACCACCCCTATGCCAAATATGTAGATGGTGTCTATGAGGTTCTTCAAAACGTCCATCAGACGATAAAAGACTTACGTCTAAATAAAAAATTCCCCATTATCTTAGCCGGTGACCACTCTACCGCCGCAGGCACGATAATGGGTATCAAGTCCGCTAATCCGGATAAACGGTTGGGAGTAATTTGGATAGATGCACATGCTGACCTCCATACGCCTTTTACTACACCGTCTGGAAATATGCACGGTATGCCATTGGCAATATGCCTTGGTATAGACAATTTGGAATGCAAGGTCAACCAACCCCTCCCCGGTACGGTTGGTTTTTGGGAGAAAATCAAGCATATCGGCGGTGTCGAACCGAAGATACTTCCCCAAGACATAGTTTTCATTGCAGTGCGAGACACTGAAATGCCTGAAGAGTATCTGATGAAAACCTATGGCATCCGGAATTTTAACGTGGCAGAAATCCGGCAAAAGGGAGTGCCTAAAATTTGCCAGCAAGCTCTTGAACATCTGAATGACTGTGATCAAATTTATATATCCTTCGACGTGGATAGTTTGGACAGTTCCATTTCATTGGGTACTGGCACTCCGGTTCCTGATGGGCTGACAGAGATTGAAGCCATGGAGTTAAACGCAGTGCTAATCAAAGACAAACGTGTGTGCTGTTGGGAAATCGTGGAAGTGAATCCAACGTTAGATTCAGAAAACAGGATGGCAGAAATTGGGTTTGAAATTTTGGAATCCACCACGCATATGTTGGTGGAGAATTTCTAAAAACCCCTTATGTACGCTACTCCAATGTATTAAAAGCTAAACCCCACAAATTCAAGGAAACCCGTATATTTGCAGTTCAATTGACATAGTAAGCAGCTATCTGCCTGCGATACCTTACCGAAGTTTACCTGATGGACATAGAAAACGAATTAATTCAGCATATTTCTTACGCATTCAAATCCCTTTTCAACCACGAAGTAAGCCCTGATGACCTGGCTCTTCAGCCTACCCGAAAAGAATTTGAAGGGAACTACACGTTTGTGCTTTTTCCATATCTTAAGGTAACCCGGCTATCCCCAGAGGAAAGCGGAAAAAAGTTAGGCGCCTTTTTACAACAAGAGTTACCCTTTGTTTCAGGCTTCAATGTGATCAAAGGTTTTCTGAATATTTCCCTCTCCGAATCCCATTGGATACAGGTTTTCAACGATATACTTCGTCAGCAGGATTTTGGCCGCCTGCCAGCCAATGGAGAAAAGGTAATGGTAGAGTATAGCTCTCCAAACACCAACAAGCCCCTGCATCTGGGACATTTAAGAAATAACTTCCTAGGATATGCCGTGTCGGAAATCTTAAAAGCAAACGGCTATGATGTGATAAAGGCAAACCTGGTCAATGACCGAGGCATACATATTTGTAAGTCCATGGTAGCATACCAACATCTCGCTAACGGGGAGACTCCAGAAAGTTCCGGATTAAAAGGAGATCACCTAGCAGGAAAGTACTACGTCTTGTTTGACAGGGAATACAAGAGGCAACAGGAGGAATTGGTTTTGGCTGGAATGGACAATGAGGAAGCCAAGAAAAATGCACCATGGATGTTGGAAGCCCAGAAGATGCTGATCTTATGGGAAAAAGGAGATCCAGAAGTCGTATCACTTTGGAAAACCATGAATTCTTGGGTGTATGCAGGCTTCGAACAAACCTATCGCAAGATGGGCGTGGATTTTGACAAGATGTATTATGAATCCGACACCTATTTGCTGGGAAAAGACATTGTGGCCGAAGGGTTGGAAAAAGGAGTGTTTTTCAAAAAGGAGAACGGCTCGGTATGGGTGGATCTCAGTGAGGAGGGACAGGATGAAAAACTTGTACTACGAGGCGACGGAACCTCCGTCTATATCACCCAAGATATGGGAACAGCAGACCTTAAATACAGAGATTATCAGATCTCCCGCTCGGTATATGTTGTAGGCAACGAACAGGATTACCACTTTGATGTTTTGTTCAACATCATGCGCAAGCTGGGTCGACCTTATGGAGCCGGTTTGTATCACCTTTCCTATGGCATGGTAGACCTACCATCCGGCAGGATGAAGTCCCGTGAAGGCACCGTAGTTGACGCCGATGACCTGATGCAGGAAATGGTGGATACCGCTCGTTTACATACGCAGGAATTGGGGAAAATTGACGGATTTAGTCAAGAGGAGGCCGAGGCACTTTATGAGGATTTGGGATTAGGCGCTTTAAAATATTTCTTGTTAAAGGTAGACCCAAAAAAGCGTATGCTGTTTAATCCCGAGGAATCTATTGAATTTCAAGGAAATACAGGCCCATTTATCCAATATACTCACGCCCGGATTTCTGCGATCTTGCGTAAAGCTGATCAAATTGGTTTGGACTATACGGTTGACAGCCTAGAGGGGTTGGAGTATATTGGAGAAACAGAGAAAAATTTGATTATTCTTCTCCATGATTACGAAAAAAAGCTGACAACAGCAGCTCAGGAATACGCTCCTTCGGTAATTGCGCAGTATTTATTTGATTTATCCAAAGAGTATAACCGTTTTTACGCAGAACTTCCTATTTTTAGTGAAACAAAAGGTCAGCTTCAGTCCTTCCGCGTGGCGTTGTCCAAGCAAGTAGCCAAAACAATCAGGATCGGAATGAAGTTATTAGGCATACATGTACCCGAAAAAATGTAACTATGAAATCGAGCATGACGATAACGTCATACACTAGGATGAATATAAGCCATGCGAGATTCTCCCGAAAGTCGGGACAGGCTATGTGCCACCTGAAAAACAAATAATAAAACACATGAAATCGAGCATGACGAAAACGTCACACAGTGGGATGATTATCGTTGCGAGATTCCACCTGACCGTTAAAAATCAAATTATAAACAGATGAAAACATTATTAATTCTCCTAATCGCCTTCGCAGTTGCCTGCGGAAAACCTGCGGAATCAAGTGACTATTCTATTCAAGAAAGCAATCTTGTCGCTTTTGACGCTACTGAATCAACTTACATGGAAAAATCAATTTACGAATTCAAAATGAAAGATATCGACGGCAAAGATGTCGATTTCTCAACCTACAAAGGCAAAAAACTCTTGCTGGTAAATGTAGCTTCCAAATGCGGCTACACGCCCCAATATGCCGACCTTCAGGAACTGAACGAAAAATATGGGGACAAACTCACCATTCTTGCTTTTCCGGCAAACAATTTTGGTGGACAGGAGCCTGGAACGAGTGAGGACATCAAAGAATTTTGCACCGCCAATTATGGCGTAACCTTCCAGTTGTTTGAGAAAATTTCCGTAAAGGGGGTGGACAAGCATCCTTTATACAGATGGCTATCTGACAAGGATCTGAACGGATGGAATGATGCGGAGCCCTCTTGGAACTTCTGCAAATACCTAATTAATGAAGAAGGCGAATTGGTGAAATTTTTCCCTTCTTCTGTAAAGCCCTTGGATAATGAACTTGTTTCTCTCATTAACGCCTGATACATTTTAACAACTTATAAAATATAGTACAGATACAAACTCCCACGATGCCTAATACAGACATCGTGGGAGTTTGTGTGTTAGGAACATATTATTAACTATGACTTTGGAAATCACTCTTAAAGATAAAAGACAGGCTTGGTTCTACGCTTTTCGGCTTCGTACGCTACCCCTTGCTCTTTCCAGTATTTTTTTGGCCAGCTTTCTAGCGGCTAGTTCAGGAAACTTCCGTTGGGAAGTACTCATTTTGGCCTCTGTTACAACTATCCTACTTCAGGTCCTCTCCAACTTGGCTAATGATTACGGAGACAGTATTCACGGTGCAGACAGTTCGGAAAGAAAGGGGCCTATACGTGCGGTCCAATCTGGCGTGATTTCTACCGGGGAAATGAAGCGGGCTATTGTAATATTTAGCATACTGGCGTTAGTTAGTGGTCTGTTACTATTATATGTTGCATTGAGCGATTTCGTACTTTTTTCTGTATTCCTTGTCATAGGTCTAATTGCGATTGGAGCGGCAGTTACCTATACCTCAGGGAAAAACCCCTATGGATACATTGGTTTAGGGGATCTTTCCGTATTCATTTTTTTTGGCTTAACGGGGGTGGTGGGCACCTATTTTCTACATAGTCTTACCTTTGATCCGCTCATTCTGCTTCCAGCTACTTCTCTTGGATTGTTTAGCACCTGCGTATTAAACATCAATAATATTAGGGATATTGAGTCGGATAAAATGGCTGGTAAAAAATCTATTCCGGTGCGGATTGGAATTCGCGCAGCTATTAATTACAACTCGACCCTAATTCTTGCGGGAAACGTATCCATGGCAATTTTTTGCCTAATCACTGAAGCTTATGGAGGCTTTTTGTTTTTGGTTACAGTCCCATTAATGGTTCATATTGGTGTGGGAATAAATCAGGAGGCTTCCCCTTCCCAAATTGACCCTTTTCTGAAAAAAATGGCCATCGCAACCTTACTTTGGGTACTTGCCTTTGGGTTAGGTATCATAATTTTGTAAACAATATACCTCCAATCATTATAGATTTTGGAAGGTTTTTTGTAGCTTAACTGCGCAAAAAAAATTGATATCCAAACTTATGAAAAGCATACTCGTCCCCTACGATTTTTCCGAAGAAGCTGAATACGCCTTCAAATTTGCCCAAGAACTCGCATCCAAGGCTGCCTGCAAGCTCAAGCTTGTCCACGTTGTAGAAATTCCGACCACCCAACATTTTAATACGATGGGTGAAATAAATATGAACGACAACTACATCGATAAAATATTCGTCGTGGATATGGTTGAAAAGCGAAAAAAACAGATGGCAGAGCTTGAGGAAGCCCATTCCGTGAAGCCATACAGATTTAGCAGCAAAATCTCTTTTGGAAACCCTTATGCTGGGATTTCCAGCGAAATCACAGAAATAAAAGCAGACTTGGTGGTAATGGGCTCCAAAGGATCCAGTGGACTCGAAGAACTGCTAATCGGATCAAACACTGAAAAAGTAGTACGCCACTCCAAAGCACCGGTCCTGACCATCAAGAGGCCTACTTCAGCCGATAGCATAAAAAATATTGTTTTCGCCAGTGATTTCAGTGAAAACAGTAAGAAAATCATCTCCAAACTGAAGGACCTCCAGGCTTTATTACATGCCAAGATTAGTCTGGTAAAGATAAACACACCGAATTCGTTTGAGAACACCTTGGTAACGAATAAAAAAATTAATGATTTCATTTCCGCAAATGAATTGGAAAACATAAAGATTGATATTTTTAACAGTAGCTCAGAGGAAGAGGGAATCATCGAATATGCCAATGAGTTCAATGCTGATATGATTGCCATGGCTACCCATGGCCGTACTGGATTCTTGCACTTGCTCAGCGGCAGTATTGCGGAAGACGTGGTTAATTCTGCGGAAAGGCCCGTTTGGACCATGAAAATAGCTTAAATTGATTCAATGGCGCGAAATAAAGACAACGACTGGAAAAAAAGAAACGGTTTAGTTTATTCAACATCCGACGATTTTAATTTTGATACTGATAAAAACACGGAGGGAGAGACTTTGCCTGCCTCCCAGCAAAATCTACGGGTTCAGTTGGATAAAAAATCCCGCGGAGGGAAACAGGTAACTTTGATTACTGGCTTCGTTGGTAAAGACGAGGATTTGAAGGAGTTGGGCAAAACACTTAAGATCAAATGTGGTGTGGGCGGAAACAGTAAAGAGGGGGAGATTTTGATTCAGGGTGATTTTAGAACGAAAATACTGGAATACCTGGTCCATGCCGGGTATAAAGCTAAAAAAATAGGGGGCTAGGGCAACCTGCCCCCATTTCACTTTTTACATTACATTTCTCAGAGTCATTTTTCAAAATTTACTCACCGATCAAATCGCCCATTTTAACCTGTTTTTGGCACGGTCTAACGACTAATTATTTTAGAGAAAAATATTGCCACTACTTTTACTTCCATAATCGGGAAAATAAATTTTTAGATCAAAAAAACATGAAAAATAACAGCCTATTATTTGTACTTGGAATTCTCTTGCTGATCTCCTCCTGTGATATCCGAGATTCCATTGAAGAAACCCCCATCGGAGAATTGAAAGAAGGGTATTTGGGTATTAATCTACCTAATGGATTTAACTTCGCCACTACAAAAAAGGTGACTTTAAATCTTTCTGCGGTTGGCCGGGATAAAAGTCCGATCCCATTTGTTACATACCGAATTTATGACAAAAACCCGCTTGAAGGAGGCCAACTGATGCAAACTCTTAGGCTTGACGAGTCTGGATCAGCAAATACCAATTTGGACATCCCAAGTTTTCTGACAGAGATTTGGGTTACGTCGCCTTACATTGGGGTAGAGCCTGTTGCTGTGCTGCCCATTTCCGGGACCTATGCATCCTATAAATACGATGCTTCCAAGCCGAGCATTTTGCCTGAAAGTTATTTCAAAGTTGAAGAAACAGATCCAAATGCACGGGTGGCTGGTTCAAGTGTTGACATCGCTCAGCTCGGTACTTGGGATAGCCAAGGAAGGCCTAATTATCTTGTACAGCCTGACAACATCTCGGCCCAGTTGCTAAAAAACATCAATATAAGCTTGCCCGAAAGATCGGATATTAGAACCCATAATCCTGATATTCTTAACGAAAAATATGCCCGGGAACTTTTTTTAAACGAAGATGGGGAGGTATGGATCACCTATGTACACACTGGAGCCGGATACAGAAATGCGATTGGATACTATTGGTACAAAGAGGGTGAGCAACCACTGACACCCGCTGACATTAAGAACAAAACGATAATCTTCCCCAACATCCAAGCCGGAGTTTTGACTTCTGGTGACAAAGTAAAACTTGAAGGACCACTAAACGGTGCTTTTGAAAAAAACACTTACATTGGATGGTTTTTAATAGCTGACGGTTGGAAGGGCAAAACGTTGACTAGCGGAAAATGGACCTTGTATGCAGACAGCAAGTTAAACAGCTTTATTAAGCGACAAGAACTTCGTGACCATATGGTATTCTTGTACGATGCTACCGAAAAGATTCTGTTGATGGGCTGGGAAGACATCAAACGGGATGAAAGCGGCTCTGATCATGATTTCAATGACGCAGTCTTCTTTGCAAGTTGGAACCCAATCACAAGCGTAGATCTATCCGAATATGCCAAGATCGACACCAACCAAAAAGACAGGGACGGAGACGGCGTTGCTGATGAGCTTGATGAATATCCTGATGATTCAGACAGAGCATTTACCAATTACTCTCCAGGGCAGTACGCATTTGGTTCATTGATGTTTGAAGATTTGTGGCCTAGCTTCGGTGACTATGATATGAATGACCTTGTGGTGGACTATCAAGTAAAAGAAATTTCTGATGCCCACAACAGGATTAAAGAAGTTAGCTTTACCGTAGTGATTCGCGCTACTGGTGCCGGGTTCAAAAACGGATTTGGAATTCAACTTCCGGTGGCATCTGGACTAGTAGAGAGCGTGAAAGGGAACAGGCTTACTACCGGAAGCATAAAAACGAAAGAAACTGGAGTTGAAGATGGCCAGCGGCTAACTACGGTGATTATTACAGATGATGTAAACTATAAGCTGCCAATCATGGCTAATGTATCTAAGAACAACGCACATAATCAGGAGGATACCCTTCACGTTTCCATCACCTTCAAGGATGCAATCCGAAAAGCTGACTTGGGTGCTGCACCATACAACCCATTTCTTGTCATCAATCAAGATCGGAGAAGAGAAGTCCACCTGAAACATGGACAACCAAGCGACCTTGTCGACGTTTCCCTGTTCGGTGCAAACGACGATTACTCAAATCCAACAGAAAGAAGGTTTTATAGCAGTAAAAAGGGATTCAACTGGGCTCTGCATACCCCTGTAAGTATCCCACATACACAAGAGCGGATAGATTTCACCAAAGCTTATACCAGATTTGCGGACTGGGCAAGGTCAGGGGGCAGGGAATATGTAGACTGGTATCTGGATATCAAAGACCATCGGAATTCATCAGTGCTTTATATCAAATAAAATAAAAATACTGGCAATTACTTTCTAGTATATTTTACCCCTAAAAGACCCCCGGACTCGCCGGGGGTCTTTTTTGTTTGAAAGTAGTTATGGAGTTAAAATCATTACGTTTCTTTGGATGTTAGAAATACCTCGTTAAATTTGCGTTTGAGTTATGAAGCAAGTAAAGCAACATATTGCAGTCAATTCATTTTTTGTTCGGGTATACGCACATCTTTATGCTGTGCACCATCATTCCTATATCGGGGAATAACTATATACCGCTCCTTATGAACCCTACGGTTCCAAGCTTCAATCTCGTTCATTCAATCCCAGTTCCTTACCCGTATAATCTTATTTCATGGAAAATATCATACGTATTGCTGTACAGAAAAGTGGTAGGTTAAGTGAAGACTCACTTAGTCTTATTAAAGAGTGTGGAATAAAATTTTATAACGGCACCGGCAAACTCAAATCAACATCCACAAACTTTCCTATAGAATTTCTGTTTTTAAGAGATGACGACATACCAGGGTATGTGGCTGACGGCGTTGCTGATTTGGGCATCGTTGGAGAAAATGAGCTAGTTGAAAAAAATAAGGAGGTTCTGGTTTTGAAAAAATTGGGCTTCTCAAAATGTAGGCTGTCGCTTGCCATACCCAAAGGTGAGGAGTATCCGGGTTTGGAATATTTCGAAGGCAAAAACATTGCTACCTCGTACCCCAAAATTTTGGGAGACTACCTGAAAGCAAATAAAATTCAGGCGGAAATCCATGAAATAAGTGGATCTGTAGAAATCGCCCCAAGTATTGGCCTGGCAGAAGGCATCTGTGATATCGTTAGTTCAGGATCAACCCTGATGATGAACGGTCTGAAGGAAGTAGAGGAAATTTTCCGTTCGGAAGCGGCATTGATCAGCCATCCTAACATGAGTGTGGCAAAAAAGGCCATTGTTGATAAGCTGCTTTTCCGTATGAATGCTGTCCAAAAGGGCAAAAGCAGTAAATATGTATTGCTCAATGCTCCAAATGACTCGCTGGAAAAAATCGTTTCCCTTATCCCCGGAATGCGCAGTCCAACAATTTTACCTCTGGCGCAAAATGGATGGTCCTCTGTACATTCTGTCCTTAGCGAAGACCAGTTTTGGGAAAATATTGAGGAATTACGCGCTGCCGGTGCGGAAGGCATCTTGGTGGTCCCCATTGAAAAAATGATACTATAAAATTCGCTTTTATATACACTCCCCTCTCCTAATTATGAAAGTACTCGTCAATCCCCCGAAAAGTACCTGGAAGAAAGAATTTGCGCGACCCATACGCAAAATGAAGGATATAGAAAAGATCGTAAAACCAATCATGCAAAAAGTAAAAAGACAGGGGGATAAAGCCCTGCGAAAATTTGCGTTGGAGTATGATCATGTAGAAATTCATCAGTTACTGGTAACTCGGGAGGAAATCCTGGCAGCAGTGGCGGAGGTGCCGGAAACGCTCAAAGAAGCAATCCTACAGGCAAAGTCCAACATTGAGAAATTTCACCGGGCGCAGCAAACACCCGATTTGGAGATGGAGGTAATGGAAGGGGTCATCTGCATGCGCAGAAGTATACCGGTCCAAAAGGTAGGACTGTACATTCCAGGCGGCACCGCACCCCTTTTTTCAACCGTACTTATGTTGGGTATTCCGGCACAGCTTGCAGGATGTAAAGAAATTGTACTTTGCTCTCCTCCAAATCAGGAAGGAAAAATCCATCCTGCCATTCTCTATGCCGCAGACTTGGTGGGAATTACCACCATAGTCAAAGCAGGTGGTGCTCAAGCCATTGCGGCCCTGACCTATGGAACGCAGTCAGTCCCACAGGTAGATAAGATATTTGGCCCCGGCAATCAGTATGTGACTGCCGCCAAACAACTTGCCACAAAAAAAGGAATGGTAGCCATTGACATGCCTGCCGGACCGTCTGAAGTGCTTGTCTATGCCGATGAATCTGCCGTACCAGCCTTCGTAGCTGCAGACCTCTTGTCCCAGGCAGAACACGGCATCGATAGTCAAGTGGTGTTAGTCGCCAGTTCCGAAAAGGTTACCAAAAAGATATTAAAAGAGGTAGATTCGCAGTTGGAAAAGCTCCCCCGGTACAAAATTGCCCAAAAAGCACTGGAAAACAGTGTGGCTTTTGTAATCAATAACCCGGACAAAGCAATTGACTTGATAAATGAATATGCACCGGAGCATTTGATTGTTTCCGTCGAAAACTATGAGGAGATCGTTTCTCAAATTGTTAACGCAGGTTCGGTATTTATAGGAAATTTCACGCCTGAGTCCGCCGGGGACTATGCCTCTGGAACCAACCATACCCTTCCTACCAACGGGTATGCGAAAAATCACAGCGGTGTTTCCCTGGACAGTTTCGTAAAGAAAATTACCTATCAGCAAATTACTCCAAAAGGACTCCGAAAGCTTGGCCCAGTAGTGGAGACCATGGCATCTCATGAATTGCTTGAGGCCCACAGAAATGCCGTGACCATACGTCTTGCTTACCTCGATGCTCAAAATGAAAATTGACCTTAATACCTTACTTCGTCCACACATATTGGCATTAAAACCTTACTCATCTGCTAGAGATGAATACACGGGCAAGGAAGGTATATTCCTTGACGCGAATGAAAATCCATTCGGATCCATTACTGCGGAAAATTTTAACCGCTATCCAGATCCCTATCAGCAAGCGCTTAAAGAGCGGATTTCTGAAATAAAGGGTGTTTCTACAGATCAGTTATTTTTGGGCAACGGAAGTGATGAAGCCATTGATTTATTATTCAGGGCTTTTTGTAGACCAGGAGTAGATCAAGCCATTCTCCTCCCCCCTACCTACGGGATGTATGAGGTTAGTGCGGGAATAAATGATGTAGAAACGGTTAAAGTGCCTCTCACTCCTGATTTCCAGTTAGATACCAGGGCGATATTGAAGGCCATAACCACCACGTGTAAGTTATTGTTTATTTGCTCACCGAATAACCCGAGCGGTAATAATATGAGAAGAGAAGATATGCTCTTCCTGATCAACAATTTTCCGGGAATTGTGGTGGTAGATGAAGCGTATATCGATTTCAGCGGGGAACTCAGCTTTACTATTGAACTTCCAAATCATCCTAATCTTTTGGTCATCCAAACCTTTTCCAAAGCTTGGGGACTTGCCTCCCTAAGATTAGGTATGGCATTCGCCTCTCCGGAAATTATCCGGATTCTCAACAAAATCAAACCTCCCTACAACATCAGCGGCCTTACCCAACAAAAGGTATTGGAGGCTCTTGGAGATTTGTCCCAGATGCGGGTGATGACCAAGGATATTTTACGGGAGCGCAGTTATTTGGAAAAAGAGTTGGCGGAGGTTTCATTGGTAGAAAAAATTTATCCTTCAGATGCCAATTTTCTATTAATCAAAGTAAAGGAGGCGAAAAAGACCTACGACAACTTGGTTGATGAAAAAATAATCGTGAGGGATCGGTCTAAGGTACTTCTTTGCGATGAATGCCTACGAATCACGGTAGGTACGCGGGAGGAGAATGAAAACTTATTGAAAGCACTCAAAAAATCGGCTGAATAACAAATACGGAGGCCTTTTAAACATCAAAGACAATGAAGAAGGTATTGTTTATCGACAGGGATGGCACCATAATCAAAGAGCCCCCGACAGACTTTCAGGTAGATAGCCTGGAAAAACTGGAGTTTTTGCCGAAAGCTATTTCCAACCTGCGAAAAATTTCAGAAGAAACTGATTACGAATTAGTAATGGTTACAAACCAGGACGGGTTGGGAACCGATTCATTTCCAGAATCAACCTTCTGGCCAGCCCAATATAAAATGCTGAAAACCCTCGAACAGGAAAATATATTCTTTACTGAAATCCATATTGACAAGACTTTTGAGCATGATAATGCCCCAACCCGTAAGCCACGGACAGGGTTGCTTTCAAAATACATGGATGGCACCTATGATTTGGCCAACTCCTACGTGATCGGAGACCGGAAAACAGATGTTCAACTTGCCGCAAATCTCGGTGCCAAAGCCATTTATATTGGGACAGATTTTCTCCATGATGCCGCATTGGTAACCATGGATTGGGACAGCATTTACGAATTTCTGAAGATGCCACCCAGAAAAGCTAGCATCTCCAGAAACACTTCTGAAACCAAGATCAACATTGAGGTTAACCTAGACGGGAGCGGGAAAAGTGATATTTCCACCGGCCTTTCCTTCTTTGACCACATGCTGGATCAGCTTGCAAGACATGGATCCACAGACCTGACAATACAGGTTCAGGGAGATTTACATATAGACGAGCACCACACAATTGAAGACACTGCACTTGCACTTGGTGAAGCCTATTTAAAAGCCTTGGGTGATAAAAAAGGAATTGGACGCTATGGGTTTCTTTTACCTATGGACGACTCCTTGGCACAGGTAGGGATTGACTTTGGAGGCCGTCCCTGGCTTGTTTGGGATGCTGAATTTAAGCGCGAAAAGATTGGGGATTTGCCCACGGAAATGTTTTACCATTTCTTCAAGTCCTTCAGCGATACAGCCAAGTGTAACCTTAACATCAAAGCAGAAGGGAAAAACGAACATCATAAGATAGAGGCTATCTTTAAGGCACTGGCAAAGGCAATCAAAATGGGCGTGAAGCGGGACATTAACGCACTCAATCAGTTGCCCAGTACAAAGGGAGTTTTATAGCTATAGTTCACCGCCGAGACAAGCCTAGTTTCGGCGGTTTTTGTCTATTTTTAGGAAAACAAGTTTTATCTTTTCATTTTTTATAAAAAGTATCAGGTCAAATCACGGAATTTTCAGAACCAGAGGACCTTTATCTCCGTTCTTTGAAGAAGGATATTTCCAGACTATTTTGAAAGCTGGAATAAAAGTTAAAAAATAATTCCTGCTAACCTTTTCATTACCATTACTTTCATATATATTTGAACTAATCAATTAGTATTAAGTATGCTCAAAATTTCTTTTGTTCTGTTGCTATTTTGTTTAGGTGGTTGTATTGGCCAATTTCAAAAAGGCGAATCCTATTTCCACAACCAGGAGTATGAAAAGGCGATTTCTGAATTTAACCGTGTGCTTTTTGTAAGCATTACAGACCTTAAATCATTGCATCTACGGGCTAGGGCTTTTGAGGAATTGGAAGAATATGAAAAAGCAATTGCAGATTACAATCGAATTGTTAGCTTGGAACCTACTTATGCCCAGGCTTGGGCTGGTTTGGGGAAAATCGCCTGGAAGATGAATAAGCTGGCGGATGCTGAAAAACATTTGTTAAAAGCAGCGATGCACGACCCAAATGATTACGACATCTTATTGTTACTCGGCAGAACCATGATCAAAAACCAGCGCTTTCAAAGTGCTGAGGAGTTTATACAGCTTGCGATAGATAAACAGCCCGACGAACCTACTCCCTATTTTTATTTGGGTATTGCCCGGGGATATCAGGGAGATGGTTTAGGGGTCGTAACGGCAATGAATGCGTATTTGAGTCGGGAGACAGATAATATCGCCGCCCACTACAACCGGGGATTTGCATTGATGAAGTTAGGATACAACGATTGGGCCATAGAGGATTTTGACGCTGTACTTGAAAAAGAACCAAATCATTATGAAGCCATGGCCAGAAGGGGTATTTGCTTTTTGGAAGAGCAGCCCTCCCGGGGGATGCAGGATATCAAAAAAGCAGCCGATAATGGCAACCAGTTGGCAATGTCAATTGTCCAACAATTTGGCAAATAAATTCGCTTTAAGAAGATTGATTTTAAATGGCGTAGAAATCACCTATCATAATGAGAATAAACTGGGTAAAGGTTGCAAAGACTCTCTCATTAATCCTAACTTTTTACCGTATTTGGAAAACTGATTGAATGGAACCCGTTCAACAGAGTGCGAAAGATAATTCCCGATTTGTGTATTTGATCCACATTCTTCATTTTTTATAGTTTTTTTAATTTAAGACTTCACTTCATCACCACTTTTTACCACTTGAGTATAAATCTACTTATAATACTCGTTAACGGTGGTAAATGATAAACAGGTTTTTTTCATTACGAAACACACCTTGAATTACCAAGTCAACGTTATTTTTGGTATCGAAATTGATATATAATGATAAATAACTACCATTATAAACTAAACCAAACTATGAAAAATTCAACTTTCAATTCCAAATTGATTTATAGTGCTTGCATCGCCGGATCCCTACTTTTTACAACTTCTATCTCAGAAAGTGTAGCTTCTAATGTTTATGGAACATCGTTCAATTCACTTTTTAATGAGCTTGTGATCGTTTCCATGAATAATGAAGATGATGAAAAGTTTGTGACTGAAGTGGCTGAGATGAATATCCGGGAAATTGCTCTTGGACAGTTGGCTCAGGAAAAAGGCAATTCCACGCATGTAAAGAACTTGGGAAGAACGATGCAGGAAGATCATATGCGATCCATGGCTGAGCTTTCCGAATTGGCAACCGCTAGGAATATTTCTTTAAATTCGCCTAGTTCTACGCCTAGCCAACCGGATGAAGATTATCAAAACCTTGAGAACTTGGAAGGTGATGAGTTTGGGATGGCTTATAGCCAACTAATGGTTAAGAAGCAAAAGGAAGCTATCGATAAGTTCGAGAAAATTTCAGAAAGTTCTGAGGATGCTGAAATTAAAGCTTTCGCTTCTGAGCGACTTACAGTTTTAAAAAGTCATCTGGAAGAAGCTGAGAAGTGTGTAGAAAAATGTGAAGAAAGCAAAGACTCATCTAAAGTGAAAGATGAAAACAAAGATGAGTTGAAAGATAAGAAGAAAGACACCTCTAAATAAAAATCATGAGCGGCATAGAAAACCTCAGCAATAGGGAGGCAATTAATAAACTAAAGCAGCTTGTTGAAGAGATTGATATCTGCTTGTTTTGTACCGATCTGAAAAATGATGATGGGGAAACCTGTCGTCCGATGAGTACTCAGAAAGTCTGTGAAGAGGGTAACATCTGGTTTTTCAGCGAAGTAGGCAGTATCAAAAACCAGGAAATAGAACAGGACAATCAAGTTCGATTATTCTATTCCCATCCCGGATTAGACAGCTATCTGGTCGTAAATGGAGAGGCCGAATTAGTATTCGACAGGACAAAAATTGAGGAGCTTTGGAGTCCGGCTGTTAAAGCATGGTTTCCGGAGGGAAAAGATGACCCTAGCATATCTATTATCAAGGTAAAGCCGACATCAGGATACTATTGGGATACCAAAGGATCTAAGATGGTCAACTTCTTCAGGATGGTAGCCTCGGCGGCTACAGGAAAAAACCTGATCAAAGGGAATGAAGGAACTATCTCCATTTGATCCGTTGGGGAGAAATTATAAATTTTCGGATCATGAATGATCCACCTTCACTCGTGAAAATAAACAAGGGCACTTCCTTAAAAGGGTGCCCTTGTTTTATGTTTTTTTCGAAAGCAGGAAGAAAGGATCAAGCTGCATCCGATAAACTAAACTAGAACGGTCAAATTTTCCCGGATGACGAACTAACTCATTGATAAGGAAAAGGGATTCTATGTTTGGCATTTTTTTAAAGCGAAAACAATTTCCCATTTAGTGGATCTATTTTCACAGCAAGAAAAGCTTCAAACAGTTTTAATTTTTAGAACAAACAGCTTATAATTTAAATTAAAATATTATTTTAATTATATTTTTAACCATTTATTAATATAATAACAATTTTTACCTAGATATTTTTTCAAAATTATCTTCTCATCAAAAGACCGAAACCATCTTGAAATTACGTAGTTCCCCTCAAGAGATTAAGAATATTTTTAAATAAACGACTCAAAAAAAATAATTAATTACCGTTAATAAGGTACGAATAGATTTTACTGTATTCGTAAAAGGGAAATATAATTCTTTACAATCAAATGGGGTTGATGTGATTAGAAGTAATTGGTATTTTAATTGTACTAAATTAAAAAATAATTATTCAAACTAAACCAAATATTAGTCATGGAAAATCCAAATGCAACCACCTTATTATCAGCCTCAAGTATTAAGGGCACAAGTGTAAAGAACCTTAGGGATGAAGAAATCGGCACCATCAAGGATGTAATGCTATATACGGATACCGGGGAGATTGCGTATGCGGTCTTGTCAGTAAACACCGGTTTTTTAAATTTAGAAAGTAAGTATTTTGCCATTCCTTGGGAGGCAATGTCATTTATCCGGGCTAGTCGGTCAGGTGAGGAAGTAATTACTTTGGATGTGGACAAGGAAAAACTTGAAAATTCTCCAGGGTTCGACAAGGACGATTGGCCAATGACCCCACAATCCGAAATAATCAGTGCTGCGTTTAAGTACTATGATGTACCCTTGCGAAATCAGCGGTTTTAATATTAAAAAGGGGTCAATAAGAGGCCTAAAAACAGAAAAGGCAGCCCCAAGGGCTGCCTTTTCTGTTTACATTAGTTATTTTTCAAGCAGATATTGACTGTTCTATTCTCTCAATTTTTAGACCTACATCAAGTTAACGTCAATATCAGTTGACTACTTAATAGTCCCCTTCTTAAGCTCTTCCACGGCGTAATTCACCGCTCTTGCGGTGAGCGCCATATAAGTAATGGACGGGTTTTGGGTCCCGGTAGATGTCATACATGCACCATCAGTGACAAATACATTCTTACAAAGGTGCATTTGATTAAAGGAATTTAGCATAGAGGTGGCTGGATCTCTCCCCATTCGAACCCCACCCATCTCGTGAATATCTAATCCGGGAGCCTGTTTGCTGTCTCTGGTGGTTATCCCGTGACATCCTGCTTTTTCCAGCATGGCTACACCCTGCTCTAGAAAATCATTGAGGGATTTGTCGTCATTCTCGTCATATCCTACATCTACTCGAAGCAACGGCATTCCCCATTTGTCCGTTTGTTCAGGGTCCAGATAGACCTGCGATTCTTCTTTAGGGATTGTCTCCCCTTGCATCATCATGTAAACACTCCAGTCGCCCAAGTTAGAATTGGCCTCTTTAAATCCTGGCCCAAATTCTTCATTTCTCGCACTGCCCCAGCCCTTTCTTCCTGCGGAGTAAAAAGACATATAACCACGCAGAAAATCCATTTCCTGCCGCTTGACATTCCGGAAATTGGGTAACATCACTGCAGTAGGCCTACGTCCGAGGTAATAGGAATCCAAGTGACGGTCTACACTTGCGGAGATAGAGCCTCGGTAATTGTGGAACGCAATGAATTTTCCAAGTAACCCGTTGTCATTCCCTAATCCATTGGGAAATCTGTCTGAAATGGAATTCAACAAAATCAAGTTCGAATTTAAGGCAGAGGCATTGACAAAGATTACCTTGGCATAAAATTCTGTGGTTTCCATGGTCTCGGAGTCGATGACCCGCACCCCTGTTACCTTCCCCAGAGCATCGTCATGGATCAAGGAATGAACTACTGAATTGGACCTGAGAGTCAAATTCCCTGTAACTGCTGCGGCCGGAAGCGTGGAAGCATTGGAACTGAAATAAGCTCCAAAAGGACAGCCACGTTGGCAAAGGCTTCGGGCCATGCATTTTCCCCTACCTTGCTCTAAATGATGGGCAGCAGGCTCAGTAAGGTGGGCGCATCTGCCGATTACAAATTTCCGTTCCGGATAGGCGGCAAGGATTCGCTCCTGAATATCCCTTTCTACCTTGTTCATTTCCCATGGCTTAAGAAATTCCCCATCGGGAAGGGTATCCAGTCCGTCTTTATTTCCACTGACCCCAATAAAGCGCTCCACGTAGCTGTACCAAGGGGCCACATCCTCATAGCGTATTGGCCAATCCACGGCAAACCCATCCCTACCCGGACCCTCAAAATCATATTTACTCCAGCGTTGCACTTGCCTAGCCCAGAGTAGGGATTTCCCCCCTACCTGATATCCCCTAATCCAGTCAAAGGGCTTCTCCTGAATGTAAGGGTGCTCCTTGTCCTTGACAAAAAAATGGTCTGCATCATCCTTAAACGCATAACACCTGGATACAATGGGGTTCTCTTCTTTCACGGACAATGGAAGCTGACCCCTCAGTGGGAATTCCCAGGGAGGGGTATGCATGGTAGGGTAATCTTCGAGATGCTTAACATCTCTCCCCCGCTCAAGCACCAATGTCTTCAATCCCTTTTCACATAATTCCTTGGCCGCCCATCCGCCACTTATTCCCGAACCGATGACTATTGCATCGAAGGTATGATCAGCTGTTTGTTTTTTATTATTCATATCTCAAAGACTCTATCGGGTCTAGTTTGGAAGCTTTATAGGCTGGAATATATCCGGACAAGAGACCTACCAACACGCAGATCACAAATGCAACAATAATCCAAATCCATGGAACCAAAAATCCTCCCGGTCCTACTAAATTTCCCACCAGATTCCCAATTCCAATACCCATTATTACTCCCAAAATCCCCCCTAAAATACAGATTACAATGGCCTCTATCAGAAACTGCTGCCGGATTCTCAACGGGGTAGCTCCCAACGCCTTTCTGATGCCGATTTCACGTGTACGTTCGGTTACAGACACCAGCATTATATTCATCAAACCAATAGCAGCACCCAACAGGGTGATGAAACCAATTCCGAACCCGCCTATCCGTAAGAATCCGGCAATCTCTTCCAGCCGATCGCCTAATGTCTGGGACTTAACTACTTCAAAGGAATCATCTAATCCTACCCGATCTCCACGAACACTGCGCATGATGCCTGTGGCTTGCCCCATTTCATATTCCATCTTCAATGGATCAGAAGAGCTCACGGTGATAGTGTACCGGAAGGTGCCCCGGGTGTCCAGGTTTTTGCCGTTGAACAAAGGAATCACAATGGCCCTATCCGCGCCCGAATCCCCACCTACTCCACCTTGTTTTTCCATCACTCCAATTATCGTGTAGCGTCTTCCAAAAAAAGATATGTAATCATTTAATGGATCTTCCCCTTCAGTAAAAAGCGTCTCTTTGATTTCTGTTCCAATGATACATACGTTGTTTCCATATTGAATTTCAACGTTGCTGAAATTCCTGCCTGTTTCTATCCCCACGCCTTTTATCAAAAAATAATTCTCATCACCTCCGATGATGCGGCTGTTGGGGTTTGTTTTATTTGATTTCCTTTTTACTTCGGCAGATCCGCTGATAAAAGTTGTGATGGTAGACACCCCTCTATTATTGTAATTGTCTTTGAAAGAAGTAGCCTCGCGGTAACTGATAATGGGATAGTTTTTCTCTACCACTCCAGCAGTAGAAGCTCTTCCTCCCGTCATTCCCCTACCTCTAATATCAAAGTTATTGGCGCCAAATCCCGAAAGACTTTCTTCAATCTGAGACTTCATGGCATCTATGGCAGTAAGCATCCCCACCAAGGAAGTTATTCCCACAGCGATGATCAGACCCGTAAGAATCGTCCTTAACAGGTTGGATTTTACGGAGCGAAACGCTTCTTTTATATTTTCGAACAGATTCATGGATTGTTCATTTTGGGACTAAAATCAGAACATATGTACTTATACAACCCTAATATTAACCATTTTCGATAGAAATCAATGCATACGGTCGCCTCTAATTTCCTGGCTGCTTAAAACTTCTTTTTCATAGGCAAGCCATTCCTGCCATCGGGCTTCTACCTTGTCTTTGGGGAAGTAGGTTTTCGCCAAATCGATAAAATTGACATAATGTGCTGCCTCCGACACCATCAACTCATAGTAAAAGTTCTTTAGTTCTTCATCCTCGAGATTCTGCCAAAGCAACTTAAAACGCTCGCAACTTCTTGCTTCAATCAATGCATTCATAAGCAGATATTCCGTAAGCTGCTGCATGCGGCTCCCTCCTTTTCGGACGAATTTCTGAAGCTGAACGACATACTCATCTTTTCTGGGATGGCCAAAGGGCAATCCTCTTTTTCTCAATTGATCCATTACCCGGCTAAAGTGGTCCCATTCTTCGGCCACAACCGGTGTGAGGGTTTCAACCAATTTATCCAATTCAGGGAATTTCAAAATAAGGGAGATACAAGAGGATGCCGCTTTTTGTTCACAATAGGCATGGTCAACCAAAATATCCGCCAAACTCATTTTGGCCACATCCACCCAACGCGGATCGGTGGGAAGTTGCAGTCGAAGCATTTTATTTTTTGTATTTTCTTGCCAGCTCATATATTATCATCAATCAAAAAAGGCCCAAGTAATTCCCAAGTCCAACGTACTCTTCAGCCCCGTATAGCCCGGAGTTATGAAATACCCGGCTTGTTCCATCATTCCTCCGTTCAGGTGGTTGTATCGGAAAAGAACACGTGTGCGGTTAATGCGAAAATTGAGAAAGACATCGACCACAGGATAGGCGTATACATTAAAACTATCTTGAAGGTGGAATTGCTGCGTGGCCGGCATATAAGCATCTGCAAAATTATCACTTCTATACCTGCCTTCCACACCTAATTGTACGTAAACGTTGTCATTAAATAAGGGGCCGTCAAAGAAAAAACGGGTATTTATAAACCATTCGGGAATACGGAATGCATCAGCCGCTTCCCCGGTGGTTACTGTATAGACTGCCTCACTTTGCCAGTGCCATTTCCGCGCAAAGACTAAATGTCCGGTAAAACCCGGCATGACCATAAAAGCCTGTCCGGATGCCTGTTCTGGAACTGTGTCCCGACCGTAGTAGATATAATTGTTGATCCTGTTAAGCGTAAGATTAGGCCGCAATTTGAAATTGCCAAATTCCAGCTTAATCACTCCCTTTGCCTGGTCTACGCCTACATTTGAAAAGTCATTAGACCATCGGTAATGGTTTCCATTATATCGTTCCTGAGCCAGTGTTGGTTTGTAAAGAGCTTTGGTATAACTGAGATCCAAAAATGGGGAAACAAATAGTCCATGCATGCGATATCCATCAGGGACCAAATATTCCCCTTCCGCTTCAAAGGACCACTTTTCACTAATTTCTCCCCGCAGCGCTCCTCCTACCGACAGCTCCGTAAAGGAATTGTTTTGGTCAAAGAAATAACTCGCCATCCTACCGATACGCAGCTTCATATAGGCATTGTAATATACCGGCCCAAAGTCACCCTTAAATCCGACCTCATTTTTCCACTCTGAAAAATGATTATAGTTGTTGGTGGTATCCCGCTTGCTTTGGGCTTGGAGGGAATCTGATGAATTAAATCTATTTGAATTAAAAAAAAGCGAATCCTGGGTATCCATTCGGGAGAAGAAGGAAACTGCCTGTTTCTTCTTGTCAAATACGTGGTAGGCCTGCCATCCTTTCAGTATTTCGTATTGGTGAAAAATATGGTAATCCTGCCGCAAGTCAACCGCTCGCGAATTTCTCAACCACACCTTAGAATCTTCATAGGTAAAATAGAGGGAAGTAGTGTCAACGCTAGGGGAAATAATTCCCCCCTGTTCATTGGCGACGTGCCTCATCCGGGAAAATGTCCCCAACAGAAAATACTTGTCATTTTCGGATTTATAGTTGGTATGAAATGAGTAGGAATCATTGACTACCAAATTATCATCCCGCCTAGTAGGATTTAATGTCTTTCTGGCCCGGATAGTACCATAATGGAACCCGACGTTCCAATTGGGAGTAATGTTGCGGGTAAATGAAATATCCAGTTTATTCCGGTTGCCTCCACCAAAGAATGCGTCCAGCTGGGTATAGGGAGATTTGGTGTTGAAGTATTTGGTGCTATCAGGGGATTTGTAATAAATGTCGTAGGCATGGAAACCCGAGGTCCTACCAATCTGACGGGGTACCTCATAGAACACTGGCTTCGCAGCAGATCCTAGATTTCCAAGGTCCTGGTATCGGTACCAAGTGTCGGCAACAGGTTCATAATTATGGAGTCCGGTGAGCGAAGTGTCTACCTCAATTTCTTCAAACTTGTTGTACCGGAGCAATTTTTCATAATAGTACAAGGAAGTCCTCGGACCGTAAACCATCTGCGTGGAATCATCCAATAATCCGCGTCGCGGGGTGTCCTCACCATCCTCCTGGGGTGCACCCTGCTGTTGTCCCTGTCCTTGCCCCTGAGGCTGCCGTTGGGGGAATTGCTGTCCGAAAACTTTTCCGCAAAGGAGGATCAGCAGGACAACAAAAAGTAAGGACTGCCTATTCTTCACGGGAATACTTTTTTTCTTTGATCACCTGTTGTACCATCTTTTTGATAACCTCTTCATCCTCTCTGGATAGATCTACTGCAATAGGTAAGGCAAAAATGGGAATTTCTGACCAATATGGAAGAAAAATATCCGCCTTTAATTTCACTGCGTCTTTTTCTGTGGTAATTATGCCAGGCTGATCGCCTTCAAATTTGCGGCATGCTGCAACGATTTTTTCCGCATCCAAAACCGAATACCGGTGATGGTCCGAAAATGACAGGACATCCACTACCTTGTACTGCTGATTTACCCAACCTAGCATCGCTTCATTAGACGCAATGCCTGTAACTACAACCACAGATTCGTTAATTTGCTTTCCGTTAGGTACAACGGAAACTGGTGCTCCATATTTTATCCCGGAGAATAGGATAGGAATATCCTTCCTACAGTACTTCCTGATTTGATTCCTGTATTCGTCTTTCACGAGCTCAGGCAGGTTAGATGGACATTTTGTTACGATGACGGCATCGGCTCTTTTGGCGCCGGTGGCACTTTCGCGAAGTGTGCCTAAAGGCAAAATTCGATCCCGAAAAAAAGGCTTCTGATACGTGGTCAACAAGATGGAGCAGTCTCCCGCCACATACCGGTGTTGAAATGCATCGTCTAAAAGTATGAGATCCGTGGAAGGCTTTTCAGCCAATAGCATAGGAATGGCCAAAGCCCTAGCCTCCCCTACCGCAACGGAAACAAGGTCGCCGTATTTTTGGTATATCTGAAAGGATTCGTCCCCCAGTTCTTCCACCCCGGTAGATTTATCCGCGAGAACAAACCCCTTACTTTTTCTGCGATACCCCCTACTGATGACACCCAAATTTGCCTGTTCTTGAAAAGTCCGGATCAAAAATTCCACCATGGGTGTCTTACCGGTACCTCCCATGGAGAGATTACCCACGACCACCACTGGCACCGTAAATGCCGTGCTTTTTTTAGATCCTATATCAAACAACTTATTTCTGAACCCAGTAGCAGCCTCGTAAAGGAATGCAAAGGGATACAACAGGGGATCATAGAAGTGCATTGAAAGAATTTTCTTAATTTTGGATGTTAACCAATGACAAAGATATGGTTTATTTACTTAGAGACGTGATATCCTACTTGGAATCTGTGGCTCCTCCCTCGTATCAAGAATCCTACGACAACGCCCAACTTCTTGTAGGAAATCCCGAGGACGAAATTACCGGGATTTTGTGCACCCTTGACGTGACTGAGGAAGTGGTGGCCGAGGCTGTCGACCGGGGATGCAATCTAATTGTTGCCCATCATCCAATAATTTTTAAAGGGCTCAAGAGCCTGACGGGCAAGAATTACGTAGAACGTACAGTCATCAAAGCCATCCGGGCAGAGGTGGCCATCTATGCCATCCACACTAACTTGGATCACGTAATTCATGGGGTAAACGCAAAAATTGCCGAAAAAATCGGACTAAAAAACCTGCAAATCCTTTCTCCCAAAAAGGATGTCTTGACAAAACTTGTCACCTTCGTTCCACAGAGCGACACTGAAAAAATATTAAACAGCCTTTTCGAAGCAGGGGCAGGTATTATAGGAGATTATAAGAACTGCAGCTTTCGGGTGGCTGGAAGAGGGACCTTTTTACCCATGGAAAATGCCAATCCGGCTGTAGGGGAGGTAGGGAAACTGGAAGAGGAACTAGAAAACAGAATCGAAGTCATGTTTCCAACCCACTTGCAGAAAAAAATTGTGACTGCTTTAAAGCAATCCCATCCGTATGAGGAAGTAGCCTACTACCTGCATCAAATCGCAAATGAAAACCAAGAAGTCGGTGCGGGAATGGTCGGCGAATTGGAAGTCGAAATGGAAGAGAAAGACTTCTTCGTTTACCTTAAACAGCAAATGAATTTACAGGTAGTCAAACATACACACTTTTTGGATAAACCAATAAAGAAAGTTGCTCTATGCGGTGGTGCAGGAATCTTTCTGCTCGGGAATGCTAAACGTGCCGGGGCGGATGTATTCATTACCTCGGATGTGAAATATCATGAATTCTTCGATGCTGATAAACATCTTATACTTGCAGACATCGGACACTATGAAAGTGAATTTTTCACAAAAGAATTGTTAAAGAATATTTTGTCGCAAAAATTTAGTAATATTGCACTCTATTTGTCAAATGTAGTCACGAATCCAATAAGTTACCTATAATAAATGGAAAGTACCGTTGCACAGAAATTAGAAGCAATTCTCAATCTTCAAAATATAGATTCTCGTTTAGATTCAATTTTTAAAGTCCGCGGCGCATTGCCCGAAGAGGTTCAAGACTTAGACGATGAAATCATAGGATATGAAACCCGCCTCAGCAAATTCAACGCTGATATTGATGGTCTGGGAGATGAAATCAAAAAGCACAAGGAAGCCATAAAGGAATCCGAGAAGCTGATAAAAAAGTATCAAGAGCAGCAGATGAACGTCCGGAACAACCGGGAATACGACGCCATCACCAAGGAATTGGAATTGCAGGATCTGGAGATACAGGTTTCCAAGAAAAAAATCGGAGAAGCACAAATCCGAATCGACGAAAAGGACAAAGACATCAATGATCTCAAGGAAATTCTCAAAGACAGGCAAAATGACCTGGATCAGAAAAAAGGAGAACTCAATGTAATTGTGTCTGAAAGTGAATCCGATGAAAGCAAACTGAAATCCGAACGCGACAAGTCGGTCAAGAAAGTAGATGAGCGCTTACTAAAGAGTTACGAAAAAATCAGGCAGAACGCCAAAAACGGCCTTGCTGTAGTCTTGGTGAAAAGAGGTGCATGCGGTGGCTGCTTTAATGTGGTTCCTCCACAGCGTCAAGCAGAAATTCGAGAAAAGAAAAAGCTAATCGTTTGCGAACATTGCGGACGGATCTTTGCCGGCGTAGAAGATGAAATAGAAGACGAATCTTCTGCCAAAAGAAAAAGAAGTAAAGCATAACTATTGTTTCAGAAAAGCCCAATATTCATTGGGCTTTTTCATTTTTGAAGATTTACTGATTGAAAGCCAACCTTTTGTTGGGAAAACCAGTTTATGTATTTAAATTGGCAGCCATGAAACAAATAATGCTTATAGTTTTTCTCAGTTGCTTTTCTGTTTTTTCTTTTGGAAAGGAAAAAACAGAAAAAACATTTTTGATTCTTTTCCAGAAAGAGGAGTTGAGAAAATTCAATAGTAGTCCAGCGAAGATCGAACTTAGTTTTCTAGACAAATTCGATACACGGGCCTACACCGGAAACTCCGATGCCTCTTTGATCATTACTGTACCCTTTACGGATTGGGATGTTTGTGATATGGGAAAAGCGCTCGTAATCGTTGGAGATGACCGTGTATTGCGGTTGGATGAGGTGGCCTTTCGAATTATAGACTTTGATCAGACAAAAGAAGAATTCCAATATTTACTCTCCGAGACATCGAGCGAATCAAAAAACGAAAAGAAAAAATCCGTCCCACAGAAACTGGTTTTCTAGCCAACAGGGGAAGGTGTGTAACTTTCTAGTCTTATTTGTCCGTCATCCAGTTGATTCAGTTCATAGCAACATAAATTTTGGTGCTTAAACGCATCCATAAATCTCAACTCATATCCCAACATCAAGCACATCAATATTCGTATTGCTCTGCCATGCATGCAAACCAAAATGTGCTTTCCTTCTGCTGAGCGGATAATGTCAATTGCTCTGGTCAGTCTTTTTGCTACATCCTGAGGAGACTCACCCCTATCTATTTTATAATCCAAGAATCCTTCATTCCATTTGGAAAGCATGTGGATATAATATTGGTTTTCCTTTTCATCCATTGGTGTCCCTTCATAGATTCCCCATGAAATTTCATTGAGCTCGGGAAGTCTGGTAAATGGGACATCACTTTCCAAAAATTTTTCGATGGATTGCCTAGTTCGGATTAGGCCGGAAAAATAAATCTGATCGATGGGCAAATGTTTGTTTTTTTCATAGAATAAGTTTGCCTGCTTTCTTCCTGTATCATTGATGGGAGCGTCAATACCACTTCCCTGAACAACACCTTTAAGGTTATAGTCTGTTTGTCCGTGCCGGACGACATAAATTTTTTTACTGCTCAAGATTTACCTATTTTTGAATCAAAGTTCAAATAAAAAACTTTTATCCCACAAATCATGATATTTAAGGAAAATCTAAGTCTGGATTTTTTAAATGAATGGAGCAAAAACACGATGGTGGATCATCTCGGTATCCGTTTTACAGCCATGGGAGACGACTATCTAGCCGCCACAATGCCCGTGAATGAAAAAACTAAACAACCCCTAGGTTTGTTACATGGTGGGGCCAACGTGGTGCTGGCTGAAACCCTGGGCAGTGTAGCGGCTACACTTACCGTAGACCAAGACACCCAATATTGCGTGGGACTAGAAATTAATGCAAACCACCTCAAAGCTGTAAAGGACGGAGAGGTAAAGGGCATAGTTAAGCCCATCCACTTGGGGAAGAAAACGCAGGTATGGGAAATCAAAATTTACACTCCAGAAGAGCAGTTGTCCTGTATCAGCCGGATAACCATGGCCATATTGACTAAATAACCTATATGGACACCTTACTAGATCAAAAAAAAATACCTGTAAAATGCTTTTTGGATGTGATTATCTTAAATGCGTTACGAAGCAACGCACAGATAGCCGTTTGGCGAAAGCCTAAAGAAAACAAAATTGAGCTTATAATTGATTCCAATCAAAAGCCCTCTCTGGTCTCGACAGAAATAGAATCACTTCCACCAGGTTATATCCTCCATCCATTTCAAGATTCAGCAGACAAAAAGGCGTACTTCATAAATGCTGAGAATTATTATGCCATTGATCTAGCATCATCGCATATTGTGGTTGACGACGAGGCAGTCTATCAAACTTGGACTAATGAAAAGGAAAACCTTCCTTTTAAAATTAATCAACTTTGGCAAAACAAAGAGCTGAAAGAAAGGATAATAATCCCGGTACCGACAAACCGGGAAACATTTTTGGAAACCGTGCAGAAAGGTGTGGATGCTATCAATTGTGGGGACCTGTTCAAAATTGTTCCCGCCAAAGTGAAGATCCAGGAAATGGATCGGGATTTTGATTTAACTGCCGCTTTTCTGAGTCTTTGCCAAGCCTATCCCAATGGCTTTGTGAATTTTTTCCATATCCCACAAATAGGGACATGGATAGGAGCTTCTCCAGAAGTATTAATTAAAACGAGGGATCAATATTTTTATACCATGGCCTTGGCAGGCACCCAGCGGGCGCAGGGTGAAAATCCCCTGAAAAGTGCCGCTTGGACCCAAAAGGAAATTGAAGAGCAAGCGCTGGTCAGTCGGTATATTGTCAATTGCTTCAAAAAAATACGACTGAGAGAATACGATGAAATTGGTCCGAAAACAAGCATTGCAGGACCCTTGCTTCATCTAAAGTCTGAATTTAAGGTGGACATGGAAGCCACTAATTTCCCCCAACTGGGCTCAGTTATGCTAGACCTGTTACATCCCACTTCCGCTGTATGTGGTATGCCCCGGGAAAAAGCATTGGAATTCCTTTCTCGCGAGGAATCGTTTGACCGCTCATTTTTTGCGGGATACCTTGGGCCGGTAAATATCCATAAAGAAACGGCTATTTTCGTAAACCTCCGTTGTGCTAGGTTACTTGGCGATAAGGCCATTCTCTTTGCCGGGGCAGGAATTACAGAAGATTCGATACCGGAAAAAGAATGGGAAGAAACGGAGTTGAAATGTGATATCATTGGAAAATTTCTTCAAAAAACCCCTATCTCTTGATCATTCAGCCCATCATTGACCTGGCGACTATCTGCGCGGCGAAAGGCATCAAAGAAGCCATCTTATCGCCAGGTTCCCGCTGTGCTCCGCTTTCTCTTGCTTTTATCCGTCACCCGGATATTCACTGCCGGACTATCCCCGACGAGCGATCTGCTGCTTTTATCGGCTTGGGTATGGCTCAGCAACTTAACAAGCCCGTGGTATTGGTATGCACCAGCGGTTCAGCAGCACTCAATTATTTCCCGGCAGTGGCCGAAGCATACTTTCAACAAATTCCCCTCCTAATTTTGACAGCGGATAGACCGGCAGAATGGATTGACCAACTAGACGGCCAGACAATAAGACAAACTGACGTTTATGGCAGCCATGTCAAAAAGAGCTACGCTTTTCCGGATTCGTTTGAACATTCTGACAAGCGCTGGCATGCCCATCGGATTATCAACGAGGCTATTAATGAAAGTATGTCAACGCCCAAAGGCCCGGTGCATGTGAATATCCCCTTGCGGGAGCCCTTTTATCCCACTGGAGAGGAGGGATTTGATTTTGAACAACCCGTGCAATTAATTGACGTGACATCGGGTGTTTTGACGTTATCTGAAGATCAAAAGAGCAGTCTTAAAACCCAATTGGGGAAATACAGAAAAATTTTGGTTATACCCGGCCAGCAAAAGCCGAGAGCAGAAGTTAGAAAACTTCTTTCCCAAGTTGCTCAACAAAAAAAGGCGACCGTAATTTCAGATTTAATCACCAATACGCATACATCCGAATCCGTCAATCACCCGGATTTTATCTTACAAACTATCCCGGAAAAATCGGCCATGATCCCGGATTTGGTTATTAGCTTCGGTAAAAGCATCCTTTCGAAATCACTAAAGCAATTTCTCAGAAGTAGTTCGGCGACCCATTGGCACCTACAAGAGAGCGGATATGTCCCTGACCCCTATCAGAAGTTATCAAAGATCATCCATTGCCAGCCAATCGAGATTCTTGAACTTATGTTAGATTTACAAGCTGAGGGCGATCCGAACTTTATTCAGGCATGGAAGGACTCAGAAGGGGTAATTGGCGAAAACTTACAAGGAATTTTTGAGGATGCTGCATTTGGCGAATTTAAGGCGTTGGCCTGTTGTTTCAGAGAAATCCCCCATGCCTCTAAACTGCATCTGTCAAACAGCATGACTGTCCGCTATGCAAGCTTCCTCGGAAACTTGCATCCCTCCATTGAAATAATTGCAAACAGAGGCACCAGCGGCATAGATGGATCTAATTCAACTGCTGTAGGATGCACCTTCACAACAAAAGATGTTGTAACACTTGTTACCGGCGACATGGCTTTTTTTTATGACCGCAATGCATTTTGGCACAAATACAATCTGCCAAACCTTCGAATTATTGTGCTGAACAATCATGCGGGAGGGATATTTCGGTTGATTGAAGGTCCTGCACAGTTACCGGAGCTGGAGGAATTTTTCGAAACCGAGCAAAAATTATCCGCCAGTCATTTAGCCGTGGAATTCGGTTTTGGATATACGCCGATTTATACTGCGGAAGAGTTAGATACCGCTTTGGTGTATTTTTACGGAAAGTCCATCCGCCCCAAAGTCTTGGAGATCTTTTCTGAAAGCAAACTCAATGCGGAGATTCTAAAATCCGTCAAAAGGAAACTAAAAATCTCAATACCTTAATCCCGGCCCTTATACATGCTCTGAGCGCAATTTAAACCCAACGTATCTGCATTTTACAATAAGGAAGGCAAATAAAAAATATGCGGACACCTTCTCAAATGATGGTTTTTTTTGCTAAATTTCCCGTCATAAGAAGGGATTCCTTAAAAAGTTAAACTTTCAAATTTATTTAGTTGATTGTTTGTTATACCGGTATGGTTTTAGTTTAAAAGATCCAACTATACTTAGAAAAAGATAATCCATAAGAACAAAACATCATGAAAGCCGAATACAGCGAAAAAGAAAAAAATCCATTGGAAAGTATTGAGGAATGGGAAGAAGATTTATTGATCAGATATCCCGAACCAAAAGATACCCAAGCTAAAAGCAAAGAGGATTACAGAAATTATCACGACTCGGAGAGGGTAGATACAGTCAAAGAATTCTATAGACTAAACCATAAGTATCAGACCTATGACTTTGTCGTAGACAAAGAAAAAGAATTTCTTAAATTCGAAAAGAAAGAAATGCCCTTTTGGGATGCGATCACCTATTTAAACACACTCGTGGACGACTCTGATCCTGATACAAGCCTGGATCAGTTGCAGCATCTCCTTCAAACCTCAGAAGCCATCCGGGCGGATGGCCATCCGGATTGGTTTGTCCTTACCGGGTTTATACACGACATGGGCAAGGTTCTTTGTCTTTTTGGCGAACCTCAATGGGCAGTCGTCGGTGACACATTTCCCGTAGGTTGCCAGCATGCAAACAGTATCGTCTACCCCGAATTTTTTAATGATAATCCTGATTCACGGGATGAACGGTTCAATAGCAAATACGGCATCTATGAGCCAAACTGCGGTATGGACAATGTAAAAATGTCTTGGGGCCACGATGAATATTTGTATCAAATGATGAAAGACTACCTTCCGGAACCGGCTCTTTACATGATCAGGTATCATTCGTTTTACCCCCAGCATCGGGAGAATTCCTATGATCACCTGCTCAATGAGCACGACAAAGAAATGTTCAAGTGGGTAGATAAATTCAACCCCTATGACTTGTATTCGAAGGTTCCTGTTCCACCTGACGCAAAAGCACTACGGCCTTACTACGAAGATTTGGTAGCCAAATACCTGCCTTCCACACTTAAATTCTAAATGGCCCCAAATGCCCTTCCAGAAAGATGGGCATTTGGATTTTATTGTCCTTAGCAGGTCTACAGGAATAATCCCCACTTATAGAACCCGATTGCAATTCCCCAAATCTTCCGATAAATGGTCAAGGTTTGGGGAATTTTACAACCTAACCCACCTCCACCCATGCTGACCGTCATATCCTTTGTAGGATTCACCTTATTTGTGGCATTTTTTTCTTGGTATAAACTTAGAAAGGATGATATCAGCTCAAAGGATGGCTATTTTCTGGGTGGCAGAACGCTAACGGGAGGGGTTATCGCCGGGTCTATGATCCTGACCAACATTTCCACAGAGCACCTGATTGGAATGAATGGGTCGGCTTATAAGAACGGGATGATAATCATTGCATGGGAAGTCACTTCAGCCATTGCTTTGGTGATTGCCGCCCTCTATTTTTTACCCATTTATTTACGGATGGGACTTACGACCATTCCCCAATATTTAGAAAACAGATACGATGCTACCACCAAAACCATCGTAGCATTGCTTCTTATGCTTTCTTTTGTAGTCACTTTATTGCCCATCGTATTGTACACGGGAGCTATTAACCTAGAGAGCATATTTACGGTTTCGGAAGTCCTTCAGGTAAGTAAAGGCGAAGGAATATGGATAACCGTGATCGTAATAGGTGTGGTAGGGTCTATTTATGCTATTTTTGGAGGCCTAAAAGCAGTTGCCCTGTCGGACACAATAAATGCAATCGGATTAGTCATTGGAGGTCTTATGGTACCGGTATTTGCACTTTGGGATATTGGTGATGGCAGTATAATTGTCGGAATGAAAAAAGTATATGACGCTGCCCCATCAAAGTTCAATGTAATCGGTGCGGAAGATTCAGTACTTCCTTTCAGTACGCTGTTTACCGGATTGATGATCAATCAGATCTACTTTTGGGGAATGAACCAGACGATTATTCAACGCGCTTTAGGTGCCAAAAACATGGCCGAAGCACAGAAGGGACTGTTGTTTACCGGGGTGTTTAAAATTCTCATTCCCCTTATTATCGTCCTACCTGGCATTGTAGCCTTCTATTACTACGGAGAACAGTACTATGACAATCAGGATTTTATTTATCCCATTCTATTAATGCGGGTATTGCCACTGAGTTTGATTGGTTTCTTTGCGGCAGTAGTTCTGGGTGCTATTCTAAGTACGTTCAACAGTGTGCTTAATTCTGCCGCCACTATTTTCAGTTTGGATATTTACAAAAAAATGATTTCACCAAAAGCTAGCGACAAAAAACTTGTTCGCGTGGGCAGGTTGAGTTCATTAGTACTAGCAATTACCGCGATCCTTATAGCACCGTTGGTGGGAAATGCACCAGAAGGCCTGTACCAGCTTATGCAACAGCTCAATGGCATCTTCTTTATCCCTATCGCTTCAATACTGATAGCAGGATTTTTTATCCCAAAAATTTCAGCAATCGGTGCGAAAGTCGGACTACTTATGGGGTTCTCTTTTTATATATTAACCACATTCATATTCGATGTGGGTATTCACTTCATCCATATCTGGGGTATTGAATTCATTTTGAACCTAAGTGTCATGTATCTGATAAGTCTCCGATTTCCTCCAGCTCAACGGACAAATTTACAGAAACCGGTAAAGTTGGACCTAAAAGAGTGGAGGTATGCCAAACCTATGTCGGCCACACTTTTTATAGTAGTGGTACTAATCTATATATGGCTGGCGCAATGAGATGAAGGAAAATCATACTGGTAATTTTCCCCCTGATAATTTGTTCAATTTTTAATAACTAGCTAGATTTATAGGATATAATTCTTTAATTTTGACTAGGAATTATTAATATGAAAAAAAGCTTCCAATTTTTCGTTAAAAGATTTCTGACCAATTTTTTGGCGGCGTTCTTGGTGTGCCTATCCGTAGCAGATGGAGAGGAAGCAGAACACGATATCATTCACGAAGATTTCCAAGTTGCAGAAATCCTTTATGACTACGTTGACTTCCCGACTTCACTTGTTAGGAACAATACCGTAAATTATTCGAACCTGCAGCGGATCGCTGATGACAATAGCTCCAAATTTGAGTTTGGAATTATCGCGCGTAAACTTTTTAGCGACTCCAAGTTAAAAAAAATCACCCAAATTCATTCCCACCCTCATATAACTCATTTAGTCAAGATGGTTATATGTAAAAATGCCCCTTGACATACATCCAAAACTTTTTTCTCTAACAGCTGGATTTCCTGCTGTCATTAATTAGCGTTTCTCGATTTTAAAAGTAACCCGAAAACCCCGCTGTTGGAAACATCCATCAGTCGATCGTTAATTTGCCCCAAAAACCAACTAATTATTTCTTTCAAAATTAATTATTCAAAATAATGAAAAAAGATATTGGATTTCAGCTGTCTGGAAAATATTCCTTTAATGCTGGTAGCATCATTGTGTTACTAGTTGCGGTGATCTTCGCATCCTCCTGTAGTACCGGGAGTGGCAAAGACAGCCAAAATAAAAAACTCCTTGAGTTGCCAGTACTTACCCTAATGCCAAAGAAAATAGAAATCCCGAAAACCTATGTTGCGGATATTCAAGCAAGGCAATTTGTGGAAATACGGTCAAAAGTAGAAGGATTTGTGGAGAAAATATATGTCGATGAGGGCGATTTTGTGATAAAAGATCAGCCTCTTTTTCAAATGAGTTCTGTGGAGTTTTCAGAGTTGGTCAATTCAGCGAATGCCCGCCTTATGCAAGCTATAGCGGAAGAGAATGCGGCCTCATTGGAGGTAGATCGGCTAAAAATATTAGTTGAAAAAAATATATATTCTTCTTCGGAATTAGAATTGGCCCAATCAAAAAAAGATATGGCTAGTTCTTCCGTAATGGAGGCAGAGGCACTTCTTAAAAATGCCCAAATTGGCTTGTCCTACACGACAATCAGGGCTCCATTTGACGGCTTTGTTGACCGTATTCCCTATAAAACAGGAAGCTTACTCAATAGTGGGGATCTTTTGACGAATATCTCAGATATCGATGAGGTATTTGCTTATTATAAGATCACTGAGAATGAGTATTTGGAGTATATGCGAGGGAAAATGAATAAAGCGAGATTGGAAGAAGAAGTGGATAAGGTGGCCGACAATCTAAAAGAAGCTTTGGTGGAAGAGGCTGAAGTAATATCCCTTATTTTATCTGATGGGCATTTTTATTCCCACCCAGGGCAATTAGAAACCATGGAGGCTGACTTCGAGACCGGAACTGGTTCTATTGCCTTACGTGTAAGATTCCCAAATCCTGACGCACTGCTCAAACATGGGGCAAGCGGCAAAGTTCAGATGACCAAACCGCAGGATAATGTTTTCTTAATCCCCCAAAAAGCAACTTTCGAAATCCAAGATTATACCTATGTGTATATGGTTGATGAAGAAAATACAGTAACTGTTCGGAGCTTCCGACCACTTGGAAGGTATGGTCTCTTTTATATAGTAGAAGATTTTAATGCTGGAGACAGAATTGTATTTGAAGGCATACAACTGGTTCAAGACGGTATTAACATATCCCCTATTGAAGCTGAAGACCAAGATGTTTATGGTTCATTGGCAGACAATTCTACCAATATAAACTAAATTCTAAGACCCTTTTTAACATGTTTGACATATTTATAAAGCGGCCGATTCTATCGACCGTTATATCCATACTAATTACACTTTTGGGGTTGCTTTCACTGTTGAACCTGCCAGTGACTCAATTTCCGGAAATCGTGCCTCCTTCGGTGACGGTAACAGCCAAGTACACTGGGGCAAACGCCGATGTTCTCACTAAAGCCGTAGCCACTCCCCTTGAGCGCGCGATAAATGGCGTTCCAAATATGACGTATATGACTTCTGTCAATACAAATGATGGGATTTGTCTGATAACCGTCAACTTCCAAGTGGGAACAGACCCTGATTTGGCTGCAGTGAACGTCCAGAACAGAGTCTTAACCGTATTGGATGAATTACCCGAAGAAGTTATCCGAGCCGGGGTAATGACAGAGAAGGAGGTTAATTCCATGCTTCTTTATCTAAACTTGATGACCACGGACACCTCCCAGGATGAGAAGTTTGTTTATAATTTTGTAGACATTAACATTTTATCAGAACTGAAACGGATTGATGGAGTGGGTTTTGTGGAAATCATGGGATCTAGAGATTATGCCATGCGTATTTGGTTAAACCCAGATAGACTGGTAGCATACGAGCTAACCCCCCAAGATGTAGATGAGGCCATCCGACGGCAAAATGTAGAAGCAGCCCCGGGAAAGTCAGGGATCAGTTCAGACAAGGATCCTCAAGCACTGCAGTATGTATTGAAATATACCGGCAAATTCAATCAGGAGGTTGATTTTGAAAACATCACCCTAAAAGCCCTTCCGGATGGATCTCTTTTAAAAATCAGGGACGTGGCTGAGGTGGAGTTTGGATCCCAAGATTATAACATGGTATCCACAACGGACGGTCGGCCATCCGCTTCCATCATGATGAAACAGCGTCCGGGCTCCAATGCTCGGGAAGTCATTCAAAACGTTAAAGACAAAATGGAGGAATTAAAACTTTCCTCCTTTCCTCCTGGAATGGAGTACAATGTTTCTTATGACGTTTCCCGTTTTTTGGACGCATCTATCACTGAGGTAATTAAGACTTTAATAGAAGCATTCTTATTGGTATCAATAGTGGTATTCATCTTCCTCCAGGATTTCCGCTCCACCCTGATACCTGCTATTGCGGTTCCTGTATCACTGATCGGAACATTTTTCTTTATGGATTTATTTGGCTTTTCTCTGAATCTATTAACACTATTTGCCATGGTGTTGGCCATAGGCATTGTGGTGGATAACGCCATTGTAGTAGTGGAAGCCGTCCATGTAAAGATGCACAAAGATGGTTTAAATGCGAAAGATGCCACCTTTGCGGCGATGAAGGAAATTGGCGGCGCCATTATTGCCATTACCTTGGTAATGTCGGCAGTTTTCGTGCCGGCTGGCTTTCTAACTGGCCCCGTTGGGATTTTTTACAGGCAGTTTTCACTGACACTGGCTATTGCCATTGTGATTTCCGGAATAAATGCGCTGACCCTTTCTCCAGCATTGTGCAGTCTTTTGTTGAAACCTGTGCATCACGAAAATAAAAAAGGGGTACTATCCAAGTTTTTCAACTGGTTCAATACAAACTATGAGCGATTCTCAAACAGATATGCTTGGCTAATCGGCAGAACAGCAGGCAGAAAATCACTGACCTTTGGCCTATTGATGCTGTTTTTTATATTGGTATACGGGGTTTCAGCCATTCTTCCCACGGGTTTTATCCCCAATGAGGATCAAGGAATGATCTATGTCAATGTCACGACACCACCGGGTTCGACAGTAGAGCGGACCCAGCAAATCATGGATGACGTACAAGCCACACTTCTGCCCTTCGATGAGGTGGAAACAATTTCTACTTTAGCAGGATATAGCCTATTAACCGAAACAGCTGGCGCCTCTTATGGCATGGGTATGATTAACTTGGTAGACTGGGCCGATAGGGATCAGCGAGTTAATGATTTGATCTCAGAGTACCAGGAAAGAACAGCCCATATTACCGGAGCAGAAATTCAGTTCTTTGCCCCGCCTCCAGTACCTGGCTTTGGAAACGCATCTGGCTTTGAATTAAGGCTTCAGGATAAAACGGGGGGATCCCTTGATTTAACCGCCCAAACGATTTCTGAATTCACCACAGCCTTGAATGAACGTGAGGAGTTAAAGGATGTGTTTACCGGGTTTGACCCAAGTTTTCCCCAATACCTCCTTCGGGTAGACCACGACAAGGCCGCTAAATTGGGTGTATCTGTAGAAGCTTCTATGGAAACCTTACAAAGTTATATTGGGAGTTTTTATTCATCAAATTTTATACGATTCGGCCAAATGTACAAAGTGATGATTCAAGCTCTTCCGGAATACCGGACGAATCCTGAATCACTTCTGAAGCTGTACACGAAAAATAATCAGGGAGAAATGGTTCCGTATTCAAACTTTGTTACGCTGGAGAGAACCTATGGGCCTGAGCAAGTAACAAGGTACAACATGTTCACCTCTGCTATGATAAACGGAGAAGCAGCGGATGGATATTCAAGTGGTGATGCCATTCAGGCAGTAGAGGAAACCGCACTTTCCATGCTCCCCCGCGGATTTGATATAGACTGGTCGGGGATCACCAGAGAACAAATCGATTCTGGAAACCAAGCCATTTATATCTTTATGATATGCCTTTTGTTTGTATATCTCTTGCTGGCTGCCCAATATGAAAGTTATCTCCTTCCTTTTCCAGTAATTTTATCATTACCAGCCGGTATCTTTGGTTCATTTTTATTGTTAAAATTGACGGGACTGGAGAACAACATCTATGCGCAGGTTTCCCTGATTATGCTAATTGGTCTTTTAGGAAAAAACGCCATTCTAATCATTGAAATCGCCGTGCAGTCTAGACAAAAAGGTATGGGAATATTGGAATCTGCCGTAAATGGTGCGGTGGAACGGCTTCGGCCCATACTCATGACCTCCTTTGCATTTATCAGCGGGTTGATTCCACTCACTATTGCAAGTGGCGCGGGTGCTTTAGGTAATCGAACTATCGGAACGGCCGCCGCAGGGGGAATGTTCATTGGCACCTTCGTCGGAATTATCCTTATTCCCGGACTTTATTATGTGTTTGAATCCTGGGCCAGTTCATTAAGTAAAAAGAAAGAAAAGGCATCCAACGAAAAACTGATTCCAGAACTTAACGAAGCGTAATAATTTGTACCCTTGATGAAGGGACTAATAATCCATTATTTTCTATATGAATAATTACACGATATATATACTCGTCGCAATTGCATTTAGTTTTAGCTGCAATACTGCTGAGCAGATTTTGACACAGCCTGCCATCCCTGTTACCTATGTTAATGATGCATTAAAAAAAGATTCAGCTAATTGGGCCATGATTTCCTGGGAATCCTTTTTCAGGGATGAAGCGCTGAAAGAGCTAATTCAGGATGGGCTTTCCCAAAATCAGGATGTATTAAAAACACTTTATAGAATTCAAATTTCCCAAGCAAGTCTCCGTCAAGCAAGGCTGGGGAGATTGCCGGAATTGAATCTTCAAGCAAGTACGGGAGTTCGAAGATTTGGTGAATACACCATGGATGGAGTGGGAAATACGGATTCAAATTTATCCCCAACCGTGCCCGAGGACAAAATGATACCAGATCCCTACAGGGATTTCTTGATAGGTTTGGATTTTAGCTGGGAAGTGGATATCTGGGGGAAGCTCAAAATGAGGAAAAGACAAGCCCTGATGCGATACTTGGAATCTGAGGAGATGCTTCGTTTTACGCAAACAAATCTTATTGCGAACATCGCAACTACCTATTTTTTAATTTCCGGATTGGAGGAACAAATAATGATATTGAATAAAAATATCTCTGTTCAAGAGGACGCTTTCGAATTGGGGAAAAGTTTGAAAGAGGCGGGACAGGACAGCCAGCTTTCCCTTGACCAATTTGAGGCACTTTTGTTGAACTCAAAGGGGTTATTACTCCAAAAAAACCGGGAACTGCAACAGGCAAAACTTAATTTGTCCCAATTAACCGGAAGCTATTCGACTGATTTTTCTTACAATTCATTGGAACAGACTGAGTTGCTTCCAGAAGTAATAGAAGCGGGTGTTCCTGCTGATCTTATACGAATGCGGCCGGATATCCGGGCTGCTGAGATGAATCTTCAGGCTCAACATTTGGAGGTGGGAATCGCCAGAACTGCCTTTTTTCCCAGTTTAAACCTGTCAGGATTGGTGGGATATAATGCCTTTGATTTTAGCCGTTTGTTTTTAAATCCAGCTTCTGCGATTTATCATGTAGGAGGTGGACTGAGCGCTCCAATCTTTAACAGAAAGCGAATTGACGCAATGTACCAAACAGCCAAAGCTGAACAAAAAATTGCACTGTACAATTTTGAGCAAACTGTGTTACGAGGGTATTTGGAGGTAATGGGCTTTATAAATGATTATCAATACTTATCCGATCAAATTTTATTAAAAACAGATGAAGTAATTGTGCAAAAACGGTCAATTGAAAATTCATCTACCATGTTTAAAATAGGATATGCCGATTACCTGGACGTCATTAATTCACAGAGCAGGTCTCTGGAAGCTGAATTAGATTTTGTTAAGCTGAGGGTTGAGCAATTTCAAAGCTACGTCGACTTATATAAAGCCCTGGGTGGAGGTTGGATGTAAAATTCCTCTTTTTATGGTCATTATCCTACAAAGTGTTTCTAAGTGAAGAAAATCATAAAATTCAGAAAGCTTATAATGCTTTTCCGTAGTTATGGCATACATCTTACAGGAAATCTCAAAGAAAAAAACTTCTACCACCACTTAAACATGGATGAAATTTTTGTCTATGGCTTAATTTTCGAGGCTGAATATATGTTGGGTATCGAAATAGAAGTGGATTGGAAAAAAATACAACGTCCTGTGGATCTTATAAAAATAGTATTAAAAAAAAAGCGGTAAGATAATCTTACCGCTTTTTTCTATTTTGCCCAATAATCTACGACTGTAACGTCGTCTAGGTGGGGACTAAGCACGTCCACGAAGGCTTTATGCGCTGGATGGGGAAGATAAATCTCCCTGTCTTCCTCACTTTCGAACGTTACAAAAAAACAATGGGTAAGGCCTTTGTTCAGACCTTCAGGACTGTTGTTTGTACCCCATTCGAAATCCCGGATTTCTGGAATCTGATCTCCTAGGGCTATGAAGGCATCCTCCACTTTTTTGACATCCTCAGCGGAAGTTTCATCTTTGAACTTAAAGAGTACTACGTGTCTTAATAATGGTTTATCCATTGTAGCTGTTTTATCTGGTGAAGTCATTTCATTGGACTGCTGGTCTGAGGCCGGTTGGCTACATGACCAAACTAAGCAACTTATCAGCAGCAAGCTGATTTGAAAATACTGTCTTTTCATAGGTTGGGAATTTAATCTAGCTTTATTTTACCTTCGAAATTAACGAAAAAAAATAAGATGCGTACCCTTCCCAAAATTTTATTTACTATAATCAACATATGGCCTATTATTCACATCTTCTATAAATGAAATTTGAAATTTTGAAAATTAATATCCCCTTTCTTAACCTAGTATTGGGATACCTAAATAAAATTTCCTACATTTCTTCTCATTATTAAATTGTAATTTAAGGTAGATAAACTCCTTTTAAAAATACAACCTGTATTTGGTGTTGGCAAGCTGATAAATTTAACCAAAACTTTTATGCCTGAAATAAAAATTGCCTGTGTAGTAGACGATGACCCACTTTATAATTTTGGGATTAAAAAATTATTTGAGTATTCTTCCTTTTCTGAGGATAATCTCTTTTATAAAAATGGCCAAGAAGCAATAGATGGTTTGTCTAAGATAATTGAAAATGGTGAAACTCTTCCCAATGTCATTCTTCTGGATATCAATATGCCTATTATGAACGGTTGGCAGTTTTTAGAGGAATTTAAAAATAGGGGAATGGACATCCATGGTATACGGATTTTTGTTGTTTCTTCCTCCATAAATCAGGATGAAATAGATAGGGCAAATGCCTATGACTATGTCAGCGGGTACATCTTCAAACCGCTAACGATGGATAAAATTAAAGACCTTAAGGAAAAACTGGCTAATATGTAGATTGACGGTTATTCAATTTTTTTTCTAGAGGTGGAAGTTGGGGAGTGGGGACGGATATATGGCCTACGGCCGATATATAGTGGATATAAGGCCTACGGCCGATATATGGAAAAATGATATTGGTAGATATTGGATATTGATAGGATACTAAATTGAAATATTGTAGAAATATAGCCTACGGCCGAAATATTTTAAATTGATATTGGATTAGTGATAAATGATGGGTTATGAATTGATACGGGTGGATACTAGGGGTGTATGAACGATTAGTTGAATTCTCAATTCAAGATAGCCCCAAAGGGGTGAAATCAGTAGCCTGGGGTGTAGCGGCAGCGGAGCCCCAGGTATAGAAGACATATTTCAGTTTTCGTTTTGGCCGCCAGGATGGTTGTGGTGCCATTCATTTTATGCCAAAACCCGATTATGTTAATCTTTGCTTTTATGTTAATCTTTGCTTTCTTGATGGAGATAAGTGACAGTAAATGGTTATTGGGTTAGATATGGGACATGAATTATAAATTGATAATTAACCATTAACCATTGACATTCAATCTCATTTTACATACAACCCGTTGGCTTTCAATGCCTGATACACCACTTCCATTACATTGGTGCGGGTATTTAACTGGTACAGCTTTCGGTTTTCTCTGGTTGGATTTACTCTATTGGATAGGAAGATATAGACTAGGTCGTTAACCGGATCTATCCAGGCATAGGTACCTGTGAACCCTGTATGTCCAAAACTTGAAGCCGGCGCACTCGGCGCTGCATTTCCGGAAGGGTCGCCGGGACGGTTTGGCCTGTCAAATCCCATGGCGCGGTAATTACCTGACTCGCAATGCACACATTTGCCGTATTGGTGTACGATGCCTTGACCAATGATCTGCTGATCTCCATATTTCCCGTCATATAGGTAGAGGTGCATCAGTTTTGCCAAATCATTGGCGTTGCCAAAGAGTCCTGCATGTCCGCTAATTCCACCCATCATCGCCGCACCTTCATCATGGACAGTCCGATGCAACAATTGCCTCCTGAATAGGGAATCATACTCCGTCTCAACCACATCAGCTAATTCATAATTTGCATACGGATTAAACACCAAATGCTGTGCACCTAACGGATCAAAGATGTTTTTCCTGAGGAAAGCTTCAAATGGAACCCCCGAAATTTCCTCTACCAAGGCAGGTGCCAGGATAAAAGATAAATCACTGTACACATAACCCTGACTCGGATCTACCGGAGAATCCATAATCTCACGATATATTCTTTTTGAATAATTACGGTGAATATAGAGGTTGTCAGCCACCCTAATCGGAAATCTTGCCGAAGAGTCACTTTTCATTGTAAACCACTTGAATTTTCCGCTTTTCCTGACCGTGCTTTGCCAAAAAGGAATCCACGACCGTAACCCCGCTTGGTGCGTCAAGATGTCCGAATATTTCAGTTCCTCCTTGTTGGTCCCCCGTGCCATAGGGAAATAGTGTCCCAAGGTTTGGTTTTCATCAAACCTACCCTCCCCTTTCAAGTACATAAAAGCCGCCAAGGATGTACTAACCTTAGTTAAAGAAGCTAAATCATAGATATCGTCCAACTTCACCTCCTGCAATGAATCATACGTATGGGTTCCAAACGCTTTGTGATAAAAAACCTGACCGCCCTTGGCTACCAACACTTGCGCACCGGGAATGGCTTTTTCCCTAATTGCCAATTCAATCAGGGAATCAATACCTTGCAACTGATGAGATGCGATGCCGATATCTTCGGGCAATGAGTAAGCCACCCGAATTCCGCCTTGGGAATCCAATCCAGCCCCTACTTTAAAATAGGAGGAAACCGTCACTGGCAGCCTACCTTTGGCTCCAATCCCTCCAAATATCAGCTGCGAGACCAGGTCTTGGGTATCCTCAGTTTCCTGATACGCTCCGATCACCCCATGGGAGTGGGGGAGGTCAACCAGACTTTCCAAACTGTATATATTTCCAAAAACAGATACTACCATTTTTTTCGTAGCATTTAATTCCTTAAGCATTAGGTTCATCTCCGGAGTAATCCCGAAATTTGACCCGCCAGCCTTTAACTGTAGCCCATGAACGCCAACCAATATGATGTCAAATTTGTCCAAGTCTTTTTTAAGTACATTTAAGTCATCCAGAGTGGCATCCTTGGATAGAAAAAAATGCTCAATAGGTGCATAGCGCTCCAGCCCTCTTTGAAAAGAAGTCTTCTCCCCTACCCCCATGGCCAGGGATGCGATTTTAATTTCTCCCAAATTTTTAATTGGAAGCAAATCGTTGGTGTTTCGCAATAGTGTCAAGGAATTAGCCACCAGTTTTCGGGTTAGGTTTTTCGCTTCGGAATTGTTTAGATCTTGAATTAGCGATTGTGTTTCTATTGGTTGCCAATTATCAAGTCCAAGCCAAGCTTTAGCTTTGAGAACCTTTTTGACCCGTATATCGATTTCCTCTATGGTGATTTCCCCCGCATCCAATGCCTTTTTAACTTCACGGATGGTCGCCGAAACGTTCATGGTATTCAGCAGCATGTCATTCCCTGCCAGTAGGGCTTTCACGTCCACTACTCCCGGTTCATAAAATTTCGCTACTCCCTGCATATTTAGGGCATCGGTAAAAACCAACCCCTCATAACCCATTTCTTCCTTAAGCAAACCATTCACAATAGGCCTTGATAGGGTTGATGCCAGGTTCGGAGTATCATCCAACACGGGAATCTGCATATGGGCAACCATGATACTGCCAAGGCCTTGCTTAATCAATTCCCTAAATGGGTATAACTCCACGTCTTCTAAACGCTTCTTTGAAAAATGGATAACTGGCAATCCATAATGGGAGTCCACATTCGTATCCCCATGGCCGGGAAAATGCTTGGCCGAGGCCAATACTTGGTTATCTTGCATGCCCTTCATGTAGGCAATGGATTTAAGACTTACGTTTTCCTGGACTTCCCCAAATGATCTAAATCCGATTACCGGGTTAGCAGCATTGTTGTTTATGTCTACCACAGGTGCAAAATTTACCTGCAATCCCGCCCGCTTGGTTTGACTGGCAATTTCTTTCCCCATATCATAGATCAGACTATTGTCCTGAATGGCCCCCAGAGCCATTTGGTAAGGAAACCGCACCGTACTGTCCAGACGCATAGCAAGCCCCCATTCTCCATCGATACTGACCATAAGGGGGATTTTTGATTCCTGCTGGTACCTGTTGATCATGTTCGCTTGCCTAACAGGTCCCCCCTGAAAAAAAATCATACCCCCAATTTTATGGGTCGTAACCAATCTGCTGATGGAGTCTATATGAACCTGATCCTTGTTGGAATACACCGGAACCATGATTAACTGCGCAATCTTTTCTTCCGTATTAAGCGAGGAAAACATCTGTGATACCCACTCTACCTTATCCTGGGATAGGTGCAAAAAGGGAGGAGAGGAATGCTGTCCAGCAGATCTAAACACAAATGCTGAGAGAAATAATAGACTTAAAACCCAACGACGTGTAAAACATATATCAAACAACCCCAAAGGGTAGTAACGCCGCAAATAAATTAATCGATTCATAACTACTGCATTCCTAAATAATGATCCGGCAAGTTACGGTATTTAATCCGTTGGAATAATCCAAGCTGATAGAAATTCTTTATCTTGACGCTTTATTTCGTGTCAACTCTTTATTTGCGAAAAAACACACCCTTATGAGCCCCACTTTAGTTTTTGGAGTAATCAGTGGATATTTTCTGTTATTGATACTAATTAGTTATCTAACCTCCCGCAAATCAGATAGTCTTACCTTCTACACAGGAAACAGGCAATCACCCTGGTTTTTGGTGGCTTTTGGCATGGTTGGGGCCTCGCTTTCGGGAGTCACCTTTATATCCGTCCCAGGAGAAGTTGGCAACACGAATTGGTCCTATTTGCAGTTTGTTATGGGAAATATGGTTGGCTATGCAGTCATAGCCTTGATCCTGATCCCCCTCTTTTATAAGCTTAACCTGATTTCCATTTATGAATATCTTCGCAGCCGTTTTGGAAAAAAAACATACCTTTCCGGGGCAACGATCTTTTTGATATCTCAGACCATTGGTGCCTCCTTTAGACTGTTTCTGGCTGCTACCGTACTTCAAATCGCTTTTTTTGAATCGTTTGGAGTTCCATTTTATGCCTCGGTTTTTGTCACCATGACACTCATATGGCTATATACCTTTAAAAGCGGGATCAAAACGATCGTGTGGACCGATACGCTGCAGACCGCATTCCTACTTGCTGCCGTGATCGTCACAATAGGTGTCATTGCCAACCAGTTGGGAAAAGGGGGTTGGGAAATGCTTGCGCTGATTGGGGAAAGTGACCGGTCCCAGATTTGGGTCTGGGAGGGCAATTCCAGTCAAAACTTCTTTAAAATGTTTCTCGCCGGAATTTTCATAACCATAGCCATGAACGGTCTGGATCAAAACGTGATGCAAAAAAATCTGACCTGCAGAAACCAAAAGGAAGCCCAAAAGAACATTCTTTGGTTTTCCATCTCCTTTTTCATTTCCAATTTATTGTTCTTAGCTCTTGGTGTCCTACTTTATTTCTATGCATTAGAATTCGATATCCTGATACCTGCCGCTACGGATGAACTCTTCCCTACACTTGCCCTGAATCATTTCGGAACTTTGGCTGGCATTGTTTTCCTACTCGGGATCACTGCGGCGGCCTTTTCCAGTGCCGATTCGGCTCTCACCGCATTGACTACGTCGTTTTGCATCGACATCATCAACTTGCCTGGGAAAAAACATCTCAACCAGAATAAAACCCGCCTCCTGATCCATATTGGATTTACTTTATTAGTCTTTATAACTATCGTTGCGTTCAACGAAGTAAACGACCGAAGTGTCGTAGGTGCGGTTTTCAAAGCAGCAGGCTTTACCTATGGACCATTATTGGGACTCTTCGCCTTTGGATTAAGTCAGAAAGTGGCCATCACAGATAAATGGGTTCCGTATATCTGTTTGGGAAGCCCCATGCTTTCTTTTATTCTCGACCAATATTCCGAAGTTTGGTTTAACGGGTATGCGTTTGGATTTGAGATTCTTCTAGTAAACGCCGCTATCACATACTTGGGCCTAGTCTTAGTCAGTAACCGGAAAAAGCCTGCTACTTTAGAAGGGTAAATGGGAAGAGAAATACTGCGGCAATCATGCTTAAAGTAAGGGCAACACCCCATCCCAATAATCTGAAAGGCAGTAAAATCAGCCAAATTAGCGGATAGAGAAGTAATAGAAGTAGTGCTACTGGCCAGCAAAGGACAAATAAAATAGCCCACAGGACTATATTCATAAAAAGCCTCATATAGTTATTGTTAAGATTAGAATGAGTATACCAAAAACATACCAATTCATAAACCCTTAACAATCAGGCACCCATCAGAGATAAAAAAACAAAACCGGACAATAGGTGTCCGGTTTTGAAAAATTCATACTTAGCTTTTTAACTATTTTTGTTGGAATAAAAAGGTAATCAAAGAGGCAAATTCCTCATAAGACAGCGAATTGGCCAAGCCTTCCGGCATCATGGAATTTTCCATTTCCCTTCTGCTTGCAATGTCGGATGCAGGTAGGGTAAACGCCTGGCCTACTATATTTCGGATCACAATTTTTTCAGCACTTTCTTCCGTGATGAACCCAACGTAGGTTTTCTTGCTATTCGTTTCCACCATCACAGTGGAAAAACCTTGGGAAATTGAGGCATCAGGCTTGATGATCGACTCGGCTATTTGCTCCCGTGTCATGATACTTCCAATTTGTCCCATATAGGGGCCTTTCATGGCTTCGCCTGGCTCAATACTGTGGCAGGCTCTACAGCCTTGTTGTTCAAAAATACTTTTTCCCAATGCGGGATTGCCTTCAATTTCCTGCATGGCAAGCAAAATATCCTCGATCGATGAATCCCCAATCTGACCTTTTTGGTTTTTGATTTTTTCCAAATCCACGTCAGGCTCTTCCAACATTTCCGCAACAGTAAATTCACCCCCAAATTCTGTAATCCCCATTCTGTTCTTTTCATTGAGCATGGCTATAGTGGCCCTTTCGTCACTGTTACCCATAGACCATTTTTCCTGGAAGAGTTCTCTGATGGGTTGGGATCCCCTCCACAAAATTGATTTATAATACGGCCCATGTGTATCAGGACGTGTTCCCCACCACCATGATCCGTCATAAGGTGCTTCCTGGGTGTAAAGCCTTGATAAAGTGAACAGTATTTCTGATTTCAACTTTTCACTTTCACTACTTCTATAATGTGAAATTAACCCGGTAACCACTTCCGGTGAGTGCATATACCGGAGTGCCCAAAGCGCTAATGTACTGTTGTTTCCCCCTACTTCAGACAGACAAACTTCATTAGCATTGAGATTAACCAATGCCCGAACGGCTAAGTGAGGAAGAACAATTTCGGCATTTGGTGTAGCGTGAGGTCCCTCTTCCTGCCATACAGGCGCCCTAAATGATTCAGGAACGTTAACTTTTATTAACTCTGTGGCAAGTTCTGCGTTATCCGATCTACCCATTGCGATGATCGCTGCAGATTTTATTCGTGGAGAGGAACTGTTTAGGCATTCAATCAGTAAATCGGCAGGAACGGCGGTGGCGAGTTCTCTCCGATCCGTCATGGCCCGTATTACGTGCTCCCTTAAATCAGCATCTTTGTAAAGTTCCTGAAATTTTTCAACTGCCTTAACTTCGTTAATCTGCGTGAAAGCATATAATGCAGCCACTCTGGCATATAACGGCTGCTTAGCGTCTGTGATCATTTTCCAAGCAGCATCAGAAGCCTTTTTAGCTGGCCGAGTAATTAGTTCTTGCTGGGCATACAGCCTTGCGGTTGCGCTTCCCGACGCCATAAGTTGGGTTAGATCCTTTAACGATGCCCTTTTGAGATTTGGAAAAGCCTCATATTCCCAATCCTTAGGTACCGCCCTTACCACATACCCCTTTGATGGATTTCCGGAGTAGCCAGCACCATCCCAGGCTGCCATATACATTCTTCCGGATGCATCCACATCCAGATCAGTGATCTGGGGGAGTTTTATAAACGGGTTTTCTTCTTGGGTATAACTGGGTCCGTCAGTCTTGACCCGGTGTATATACAGCTGGTTTCTGCCCCAATCTGCCATCATCGGAACTTGGTTATACTTTTCCGGCCAACGGTGGTCATCCATAAAAAGAGCACCCGTTCCGGAACCTCCACCCACATCTACTAACCCGGGAATAATTTCTTCAGTAAAATGCTTAAACAATACCGGGTAGCCATATTCCCCAGATTGGATTTGATGGCTAAAACGGATATTCCAGCCGCCTCCATCATTGGTATTGTCACGGGTGAAAATGTTCATGTAAGGATCAATGGCTACATCGTAAATATTTCGTAGCCCATGGGTGAAGACTTCCATCTCCGTACCATCAGGTCGAACCCTCAGTATTCCCCCTCCAAGCATGGTGAGGGTTGTCCCATCCCGATCTATGGCTCCATGAAAACCAAAATCTCCGACCGCAATATAAATCCAGCCGTCAATACCCAACCGGATACCATTGGTGGCGTGGTCCGTTCCCCTACCTTGTAAAAACTTCGGCGAGCTTATATGTTCGATCAAGGGCTTTGAGGGACCATCAGCGACACCATCGGCATCTAAATCTTCAAAATAGACCAAATTCATCCCCGAAGCGATGCTGTCCTCACCAAAAACCGTATGCAATACAAATACACGATCGCCTAACGCAATGATGCCACGGGGATTATCTACCTCCGCAAAGGTGGTGTAACTGTCAACAATTCCATCTTGATTACAGTCTACCAATTTTACAATCTTTCCGAGCCCAGGCTTCTTTCCCAAAGAACCCATCATATCCACGCCTACATATACATCCCCATGCGGAGATACTGCCAGGCTGGCTGGGCTGGGGGTAATATCAGGGCCTGTAAATGGAGTAATCAATAAATCATCAGGCCATTCCAATGCTTGTGCCATGGAATCCAATGGTTCCAAGGCTACAGTTGCCGGTTCACAAATTATCACCTCTTCTTTTGGCCCACAGGAAAAAGCCAGCAATGCCAAGCTTGTATATAGTAATTTTAATTTCATAGATTTATTCTTAGTGATGTAAAAAAAGCGCATTTACCGGAAAAAACCAACGGTTTTTTTGATATCGGTTACGCAGATTTCAAATTGCCCCACCTATTACCATCGTTTGGTCCCGCATCTTCGGCTCGGACCTATAATTCATCACCCACAAGCCATAATTAACAATTAACCTAATAACAACCAACCTATTACAGTGTGATATTTTGAATCTGAAATCATAAATCATCCCCTTCGAAGCATTTTAAACGCATTAATCAACGAATTAGTAGATCCGTCGTGACTGTCGACCTCCTCCTCGCCCGACAACTCTGGTAGAATTGACTTAGCCAACACCTTCCCCAGTTCCACTCCCCACTGGTCAAAACTATAAATATTCCATATCACCCCCTGCACGAAAATCTTATGCTCATACATGGCAATAAGTGCTCCGAGGGTGTACGGAGTTATTTGTTTTACCAAGATAGAATTAGTAGGCCGATTTCCCTCAAATACCCGGTGCGGTGCAATCTTTTCAATCACCTCTGGGGATTTGCCTTCCTTTTCCATTTCCACCTTTACTTCTTCCAATGATTTCCCATTCATCAGTGCCTCAGTCTGGGCAAAAAAGTTAGACATCAACTTGAGATGGTGGTCCCCAATGGGATTGTGCGAGATGGCCGGGGCAATGAAATCGCAGGGAACAAGCTGCGTACCCTGATGGATCAATTGGTAAAAAGCATGTTGCCCATTGGTGCCGGGCTCTCCCCATATTACCGGACCCGTAGCATAATCAACCCGGTTTCCCTCCCGGTCTATGCACTTGCCATTGCTCTCCATATTCCCCTGTTGGAAATAAGCGGGAAAGCGGTGCATATATTGATCATAGGGAAGAATCGTTTCGGAGGCAGCACCTAGAAAATTGGTGTTCCATATGCCAATCAACGCCAAAATAACAGGCAAGTTCTGTTCAGCCGGAGTTTCCCTGAAATGCTTGTCCATGTCATGGGCTCCCTCGAGAAGTTTGCGGAAATTGTCAAAACCTATCGCACAGGCGATAGTGAGGCCTATGGCAGACCATAGGGAATATCGGCCTCCCACCCAGTCCCAAAATCCAAACATATTGTCCACATCGATACCAAATTCCATTACGGCATTAGCATTTGTCGACAAGGCAACAAAATGCTTGGCCACTTCCTCTTCATTGTGGGCATTTTCCAAAAACCAGTCTCTGGCCGTATGGGCGTTAGTCATGGTCTCCTGCGTGGTAAATGTCTTGGAAGCAATAAAAAACATCGTTGTCTCCGGATTTACCTTTTTCAACACCTCCGTAATATGTGTGCCATCCACATTGGATACGAAATAAACGTCCAAATTGGGGTTTTGGTAGGGTTTTAACGCCTCTGTAACCATCACTGGGCCAAGATCACTGCCCCCAATACCAATATTTACCAGCGACTTGATGGTTTTTCCGGTATACCCTTTCCAAATTCCCTTGGAAACCTTATCAGCAAAAATCTTCATTTTATCCAACACCTCGTTGACATCCCCCATGACATTTTTGCCATCAACGAAGAAAGCTTCCTCACTTTGGTTTCTCAAGGCAGTATGCAATACTGCCCGATTTTCCGTGCCATTGATAGGTTCCCCCCCAAACATGGATTCTACCGCTGCCTGAAGATCCGTTTCGCTTGCAAGAAGCAGCAGGTTTTCCCAAATCTCATCATTCACCCGATTTTTTGAAAAGTCCAACAATATATCCTTGAACCGGACATGGAACTTTTCAAATCGGTTGTCTTCCTTAAAAAGTTCTCTGATCTGAAGGGGTTGGTTGGCTAATTCGGAAAGGTTTTTCCAGGCTTGGGTGGTGGTGGGGTTAATATTTTTCATCGGCTAGGTTTTGTAGATTAAGATGCGTAAAGCTAAAGAAAAAATCAGGGTTGTGAAATTGTAAGATAATACTTCACAAAAAAACCGTGCTTTCAACCCGGATTATGTATTCGGGTTCGTTGCAGCCTGTCCCGACCAAGTCGGGAAGGGCTTAAAACGCAAGAAAATCAGTCAATTTGGAGAGTTAGGCGTAGCCAGCCCTACGGTGAACTCGAAAAGTGTAGCGAAGCGGCTGATTTTTAATCGTTTTAGGTCCGCAGCAGAAATTCTAATGCACATTCCGGGTTTAAGGCGTCGGTACTTCCTGAAATGGTAATATCCAATCATGACGTTCGAAGTATTTCCACCTTTCCCCCGCAAGGTCAACCTCCGAATCAATCAAGCGCTGAAAGGGTCGCCCGTTAAGACTGGCCCAGACATCCGCATAAATAGCTACCTCAGGATGTCCCTCGTCCAGATACTGCTTTTTAAGGTATTGGGCATATTGCCATACCATATCCGGACGGGTACTCATCGCGGCTACCTGTTTGGGAGTCAGGTCCATTTGCGGCAAGTGGGTGACTTCCTCTCCGTTGGGCAACAATGCCTTGAAGCTAGCCTTCCCGGATTTGGACCGGAGCATCATCCGCCATGACATACGGTGCCCTTCTTCTGTCCAATTTACATTCCCCAGGTACAGATGGTGCCTGATGGGCAACAAAACCATGCAAGTGAAAAAAACGGCCAACACAGGTACAATCCAAAATTTATACGGCTTCTGTTGAGAATAATATTCCGCAGGTGTTTGGGAGGGTAACTGTTTGTCCTTGGGAAAAAAAAACTGCCTGACCTGCTTAGGGTCAAAGAAAAAGACGGACATAAAAAGCATCAGATAGGGGAAAATCCCGATCTGAAACACCAAGCTGTTGAATAAATGAAAAAACAAAGCCACTACCAAGGCGAATTTTCTGGTTTTGGACCACCAAATCGCCGGAATGATCAGACCGTCAAACAAAACTCCACCATACGCTACTATATAGGGAAACCAATCGGTCACCAGCAAAGGGCCTACAAGAAATGTATCCCCCTTACTAGCAAACCAAATCTTGATGGGTATAGCCTGCAGCCAGTCGGGCTGAATCTTGGCAATGGCGGCATAAGTATATACAATCCAAAGCAATCCTACGAAAACCCATGAAGTCCACTGCGGTACTAGATCTTGCTTTTTCACCGCCCCCCGTACCACATCCAAAGAAAAACTCCTGTTGGCGGGCAAAAAAACGGCAATGCCGGTAAGGAGAACCAGCAAATAATAATGGTTGTTATAATTAGTTTTCTGCATCCAATAGGCTAGCGTCCAAAGGATAAAATACCCCAGAATGGCTGGGCGGTAAAACAAACCCAGCATAACCAAAAAGCCTAGCGAGCCCATAAACACATAGTAATATACCATCCCTTCACCCGGCAGGGGCTGCAACCAAGGCGAAAATGGAATAAAGGAAAATGTGAATTTAGGTTCCACAAACGCATTTCTTACCCAGCCGGTAGCAACGGCTCCTACCCCCTCCAAAAACAAAAGCAAACCAAAACCTACTCTAAAAATGGCCAGCGGGGCAATTGATATAGGTTCAACTAATCTATCCTCAATTTTCACTTTTTGTTACAATCAAATTTATTTTGCCTGAATAAGTACAGGAAAAGCCTACCAGGTCTCACCCGTTCAATTTGCGTAGCTAGCTGATTATCTACAAAACCTGGCCGGTTTTCGCATGCCAATCCTACTTATCTTTTAAAGCAAACGCAATATAATAATCCCCTGGAGCTGTGCCCATTTTTCCGCCGCCTGCGGCTATCACCACATACTGCTTCCCATCCACGGCATACACCGCTGGGGTTGCGTAACCACCCGCTGGAAGTTTGTATTTCCACAATTCCTCTCCCGTTTCTTTATCGAAAACTCTAAAATACTCGTCCTTGGATCCACCGATAAAAACCAATCCGCCGGCTGTTACGACGGGCCCTCCATAGTTTTCGGTTCCAGTCTGGGGGATTCCCCGGGCAGTAAGTTCCTCGAATTCCCCCAAGGGAACCTTCCAAACAATTTCCCCGGAATTCAAATCAATGGCGTTAAGTGTTCCCCAAGGTGGTTTTACTGCAGGATAGCCCTCCTGATCGAAAAAACGGTGATAGCCGGTATGGGTATAGGGTACCGTGGCTTTATTGGATGCCATTCCTATCTCGTGTAGGTCTCCTTCTACTTCTTCCTTTTGGGAAATAAACGATATAATTGCCTTTCGTTCTTCAGCCTTCAAATGCTGAAACCCGGGCATTCTACCTTTGCCTTTTTCCAATATGTCGGATATTTCAGTTTCGGAAAGTTTATCGGCGACTCCGGTCAAAGCAGGGTAAGTTCCCGTTGGGTCACCGGCCAAATCCGGCCCATGACACATGCTGCAGTTGGAAATATAGGATGACTTTCCGACTGACATATTTTCCAAGTTGTAGGTGGGTACCATGGTCAATATCCAAGGCATTTCATTGGCATTGACATACAGCCAGCCTGTGGTTGGATCGAATGCTGATCCTCCCCATTCCGCTCCTCCGTCAAATCCCGGAAAGATCACTGTCCCCTCGGTACTTGGGGGGGTAAACATATGCCCGTATTTCAGCCCTTGCAATTTGTCTTTAACATAGGCCTCAGCCTCCTCCGAAATATTGGTAACTTCCGCATCAGTGAAAACCTGTCTGGCAAAAGGAGGTGGAAATCGGGGAATAGGCTGCGATTTGGCTGCCAATTCACCCATCAAATCAGAAGCGGGAATTTCCAATTCATCGATGGGAAAAAGTGGTTCCCCTGTATCCCTGTCAAACAGGAATACCAGGCCTGATTTGGTAACCTGCGCCACCGCATCGATTTGCTTTCCCCCGTGATTGACCGTAACCAAATTGGGTGGGGCGGGGATATCCCGATCCCACATGTCGTGTCTTACCGTCTGAAAGTGCCAAACCCGCTCCCCCGTATCCGCGTTCAGTGCGATGACTGAATTTGCAAAAAAGTTGTCACCGTGACGGTTGCCACCCCAAAAGTCAAAGGAGGCAGATCCTGTGGGAAGGAAGACCAGACCCCGCTCTTCATCCAAGCTCATGCCGGCCCAACTGTTTGCTCCACCCGCCCGGGCATAGGCATCTGACGGCCATGTATCATACCCATATTCCCCGGGTTGGGGAATGGTGTGAAACACCCAGTCTACAGCCCCGGATTTTACGTTAAATGCCCGGATAAAACCCGGTGCCGCATCGTTGTTTTCCGATACCCGGGTACCAACGATTATTTTATCCTGATATATTATACCCGGAGAAGTTGAAATGACATATAGGTTTTGCGCCCAGTCTCCCAAGCCTTCCTTGAGGGATACTTTTCCCTGATCTCCAAAATCGGGAACCAATTCCCCCGTTTTGGGGTCTAATGCAAACAGATTGTAACCTGCCGAAAAAAACAGCCGGGCATCATCCCCCTCCTGCCAGAACGTGACACCTCTATTTACGGTAATGGGTACGTTGAAATCTGTCTTCGGGTCAAATTTCCAAATGAGTTCGCCGGTAGTTGCATGCAAAGCGACCACCATCATGGTGGGTGTGCTGCCATACAGGATGCCGTCAATTACAATGGGGTTACATTGGATTTGTGTGTTTTTTCCTTCCGTTAGATCCCCGGACCGGAACGTCCACGCTACTTCCAAATCGGCTACGTTTTCGGGAGTGATCTGCTCTAGGTGGGAATATTGGGAACTGAATTTGTCTCCTAAGCTTACCTTCCAGTCTTCGGAGGCGCCTATGGGAGATGACTCTCTTTGGGCACAGCTAGTAGCTAGAAAAAAAACAAACCAAATCAGCAAGGCGGTGGGATTTTGAAACATAAACGGTATATTTATTTGAAACAAATATAAAAAAATCCGGGAAAGGATTGCTAACCTTCTTACTTGGTGGCAACCAATCAAGGGATTTCCGAGTGAAATAGGGGAACAAAATTCAGAACATACCATGAAACGACTCGTCATTTGCCGCCACGCAAAATCAGCTTGGGACGATCCCTTCCTGAGCGACCACCATAGACCCTTGGCTCCGCGAGGGCTCAGAGATGCCCCAGAGATGGCAAAACGTTTAAAAAAAAGGGGAATTTATCCAGACGCCATCCTTACCTCAAACGCACGTAGGGCGTTACAAACTGCGCAAATCACGAAGGATGAGCTGGGGGTTGGAAATGAAAATATTGTAATCACCGATCAGCTTTACCACGCCGGATCAAGATCAATTCTTAATCAAATTAGGCACAGTCTCCCCGATGTGGACACCTTATTTATTTTTGGACACAACCCAGGATTCAACGAATTAATCGAAGCATTGGGCCAACCCATTGAAAACCTACCGACCTGCGGACAATATGGGATTATTTTTGAAGTAGAAAAGTGGGAAGATATCGGTGCCGAAAATGCGCTATTCTGGTTTTTTGATTACCCAAAATCAGAATTCCCTGACATCCAATAAAACCCCGGGCATGGCATCCAAATTCCTTAAAAGAAAAATAACCTTCCCTGCGGTTTCTGCCGGGCTACTTAGTTGGTTTTCGGCTTTAAATCCCTGAAATTTTCTCACTTGGCTGAAATTTTCGGAAGATGCTGATCGGATATTTTCCTGCATGGGCGTATCAATAATTCCCGGAGAAAGGGCTATATACCTAATCCCCAATTGGTGCAATTCGGCCTCCTGCTGGGCCACGAGGGTCATCTGATTCAATGCTGCTTTGGAAGCACAGTAGCCACTCCAGCCGTCAACAGCCTTTCCGGCCGCTCCCGAACTTATATTGATAACCGTTTTTTTGGCGGAGCTCTTTCTGTAGGCCGCGGTGAAAGCATTCATTAGAATAGCGGGTGCTACTAGATTGATTCGGTGAATATCCAAAATTCCCTGAGGATTAAGTTTTCCAATTGGTGCAATTTCCCCGATCCAACCTGCATTGTTTATCAATGTGAGTTCATCATAGTTACCGGATGGGAAAATCTCATCTAATGCATTCACTAATTTATCCGTATCCGATAAGTCCAGAGATAGGTGGGTGTATCTGTCTTTGGAGGGTTCATCCTGTCGGGAAATACCGATGATATAGGTTTCCAAATCCTCCAACAACTGGGTCACGAGAGCTTTTCCCAATCCTTTGCTGCTACCGGTCACTATGTATAGTTTTTTTGCCATCTGAATTGTTGAATTAAGCTTTGATGAAAATAATTTACAAACCTGCCAGGTTTTTTACCCATAAAATTAAGAAGATTTACCCTCAAAATTAAAATGAATTTTCTACGGAGCCATCTCGTGCGGTGGCTGATGATGTGTATTCAGCATCCGTTTGGTGAGGCGGTCAAACCGATAAATCAGGAGAATGGCAGTTGCGGTAAGTCCCGTTAACAGTCCTATCCAAACGCCGGTCTCCCGCATATCAAACACAAAGGCCAGGACATATCCCAATGGTAGTCCCACGACCCAATAGGCTATCAATGTTACGAGAGTGGGGACTTTAAGGTCGGACAGACCCCGAAGGGCTCCCAGCCCGACAACTTGCAGGCCATCGGACAGCTGAAATATGCCTGCTATAATCAACAAGGTAGCGGCTGTGTTTACCACACCTATATCATCGATATAGATCAGTGGAAGATGGTTTCTGAATACAATGAACATAATCGCAAAAAAGGACATAAAGATAGCCACCATTCCGAAAATAGAAAATGCTACTTCCCGCAACGTGACAATATCTTTTCTTCCCAATTGGTTACCTACCCGGACCATGGCGGCGGCAGACAACCCGGAGGCCATCATATAGCTGACGGAGGCAAGGTTGATGGCTATCTGGTGTGCCGCCAACGCATTGACACCCATCCACCCCATCATGATGGCCGCCGTACTAAAGGCCCCCACCTCGAACACAAACTGGAACCCTGTGGGAACCCCAATTTTGAGCATTCGTCCAATTATTGGCCGACTCAGATTTTTGAAAACCAAGGGAGTCCGATACCTTCTATACCGCTTGGAGCCTTTGACATAATAGTAAATAATTCCCCCCATCAACACCCTCGAGATCAAAGTAGCCCATCCTGCTCCGTTAAGTCCCAGTGCCGGAAACCCCAATTCCCCATAAATAAGGACCCAATTCAGGAAAATATTGATTACGTTGCAAATAAGTGTAATGGTCATGGCCTGCCGGGTCTGCGAGAGCCCCTCGACAAACTGCTTAAATGTCTGGAAAAACATTAATGGCACTAAGGAAAACGTAATTATCAGGAGGTACGGAATGGCCAGAACCACCACTTCTTCCGGTTGTCCGAGATAGTGGATCCCCGGAGAAAAACCCAGTACAATACCAAATAAGAGGACACCGGTAACCAAATTGATCACAAAGCCATGATTAAAAAGTTTGGTAATCCGCCTTTTCTTCCCTTCCCCTTCTGCCACGGCCACAAGTGGGGTTATGGCCATGGAGATCCCGATTCCAAACATCATGATTAGAAAAAAAATACTGTTTGCCAATGAGGCCGCAGCTAAGGTTTCCGCACCTAGCCTGCCTACCATGACGTTATCTACAACCCCAACCATCACCTGTCCAAGCTGACTCAACATTACCGGATAGGCCAATTTAAAAGTTAGACTAAACTGACTTGTGTACTTTGAAATACCCATGAATTTTATGGAAAGAGTTAGATCCTACCCTGTTCTCTCAATATTTTTTCGACTTTCAAAATTCCCGCGATGCTTATCGCATCCGTGATTTCTCCGTTCATTACTTTATCCACCGCCTCCATAAACGGTAATCTTTGAATCTGCAAGTCTTCTGTTTCATCGAACTCCGTCTCGCCCGCAGTAAGATCCTCTGCCAAAAATACAAACCCCTCTTCATCTGTCACAGAATTTGACGTATGAATGCGGAGGATATTGGTCCACTTAGAGGCCGAAAATCCCGTCTCTTCTCTCAACTCCCGCTGTGCACTGACTAGCAGATTATCCTCCTCTGGTCCGCCTCCCATGGGTATTTCCCAGGAATATTCTTCCAAGGTATAGCGGTATTGTCCGATTAACCATGTATTTAGGTTTGAGTCCAATGGAACTATGCCTATAGCCTTGTTTTTAAAATGCACCTGACCATAAATTCCCGGTCCGCCTTTGGGATTGATCACTTGGTGTTCTTCTACTCTTATCCAGGGATTTGAGTAAACTAGTTTTTTAGATATGGTTTTCCAGGGATTCTTCATCGCTTAAATAAAAAAAGGTGACCCGAAGGCCACCTACGAAAGTAAATAAAACAAAGCAATTTCCCTTAAGCAGGAATAGGCAATACCTTGCTGTCTTTGAATGTTGATAAAATCACCATCGACTGCATTGAATCAACTTCTTTAATTTCACTTACTTTCTCCAACATCAACTTTTGATAGGAGGTAATGTCTTTTGAAATAATCTTTAAAATGAAGTCTCCTGTCCCAGTAATATGATGACATTCTATTACTTCAGATATATGATCGATTTCTTTCATAAAGGCCTCAATATTCGTTTTATTGTGCCCTATCAATCCCACAAGTACAAACGTGCTTACACCAAGCCCTATTTTCTCAGGGTCCAACTTTGCGTGGTAACTCTTGATGATACCACTCTGCTCCAATTTCTTGACCCGCTCCAAGGTAGGAGCCGGAGATAAACCGATATCTTTAGAAAGCTGGGCATTTGTGATTTTCGCATTTGCCTGGAGAATTTCGAGAATCTTACGATCTATCTTGTCAAATTTCACTTTTATGTAATTATCCATGTTTTAAAGAATTTACCGAATTTAATGCGGCAAAAATTAATATAATTAGTATTTATTTTAAAGGTATATACGCAAAAAACGGACCAAAGGACAAAATATTGTTATAAAATTGATTAATTTCTTTAATAAAACAGTGTAATCTACGCTTCATTAAGTTGAAAACTCAAATATACTGCTGAATAATTTTATTTTCAAATAAAAAACCCCAACCTATAGTTTATTCTTCTTTATAAAATCTCTTGCTTCTTTGTGGGCCGGGTGTTTTCTCTTGGCATATTTTTTCACTTGGTCAAAATATGCTTTCGCTATCTTTTTATCACCGTTTGAAGTTTCAAGTTTACCTAACTGGATCAAAGCATATAAATGGTAGCCACTTTCCTGACTTTCTGTCTCTTCTCCATATGATATGGCCTTCTTATAGTAGAACTTAGCCTGACTGCTGTCCCCTGACTTTTCTAAATACTGGCCTGCAAAAAAAGCAGCGTAGCGGCCGCTGTTTGATTCATATCCCGTCCAATTTTCATCGATGCGCCTCAATATCTCCAAACTAACCTGCATGGCATCAGCCCCTCTTCCCACGACATACAATTGACGGGCTAAAAAACGATGAAAATAGGGGTTATTAGGATACTTGTCATGAAGGTAGGAGGTGATGTTCAGTGCTTTGAAAGGGCTTTTTTCCTCTGATGCATAAAGTCTAAAAAGGAAATACTGCGCTTCCACGCGTGCATAAAAAGCATTTTCCGCAACCTCCTCCAATTGCTTCAACCCCAACTCCTTGTTTCCTTTCGGAAAAAAAGCGAGGATTGGTTTTAAAAGCGGGTAATTTTGAGGTATCCAAACCGAAAAATAATTGAACAAGGCATCACCCAACAGCAATTCAGGATTTAATTCATCCTCTCCTTTACTCAATTCCAAGTATTTAAGTGCATTTTTGCCTGCAAAAGTCGCCTTGGTCCAACTTTGCCTTTCACTGTAAAGTCTACCTTGAAATCCATAGGCTCCAGCAAGGAAAAAAGCCGCCTCTTTGTTGGTAGGATCTGTATCATACATCTTTTTGGCCTTATCAATCGCCGTATCCATATACCGGATGAAAGGATCATCAAAGGTTTTGTTTTCAATGTCGACAGCAATTTTCCACCACTGACTCAAACCCATCAGGAAATCGGGTAAGGGATGTTCGGGATAGGTATAACGCAATACTTGAAAGCCACGCTCTGCGGTAGCAAAATCAAAATTATACATGCTGTTCACAGCATCTGTGATCCTAAACTGCAATCCCTTATCAAGCAACAAATAAGATTCCTGAGAGCCGATATCGGTAGTAAGCTCAGGGTAGTTCATTTGGCTGTAAGCATGCTGCTTAGGGACCAATAAACAACAACACACAATCGACAAAAGCAGGAAATACCTTCGGGTGCATCCCTTTACATTAATTGAACGTCCTCGTTGATTATATAGCATCTTGAAAAGAAGAGACAAAACCATGATTTTCCTTTGAAACACTTCTTAATTATAAAAGATTTCGTCCCGTAACAAAAATAAAGAAAAAGGTTTCTTTTGTCACAGAATCGAGGATAGGTTGAAGGGAAACAGATTGAATTGGTTCAGATAAATCGCAAAAAAAACAAGCCCATCCGCCGGGATTCCTCACGGAATCCCTGGCGAATAGACCTGATTGGCAATTATATAAAAAAATTAACAGCTATCTTTATTTCTTAATCAAATCAACAACAATAGATGGGTCAACAACATTCGTTAAAGTCTCTTTCCATGCCACATAAGCCAAAGAATCGGGGATTTCCACATCGTCAAAAGTAATCAACTGGCCAGGCTCCACATTTCTTTTCACACGCACATTACTCATGAGCCCCACTGGTACGTGATTTGGATCGTCAGCGATCATCATTGCCTCTCCCCTTACATCCATACTTCCAATACCTTTCTCAATAAATGTACCCGCTTCAAGTCTTCTTTTGGCAATGGTAGCGACAGAAGCACTTGGGACACTACCGTTGTCCAGTAAAATCTCATCACGGTGAAGGAGATTTAATATAGTATTCGGTATCTCAAAGAAACATAAATGGGTCGGCTTGTATAGCAAATAGAACGGCCCATCCCCTAGTTTGTATGTTTTCAACTCCGGTGCCAAATCCTCTTGGTGGGTAGCTGTGATAAACACACCCGGAGGAGATTCTTTGGAGATGATATAGTCACTTAATACTTTCTTCAAATTCTGTGCTTCATGGGCCAATGCAAATGCTCCTTCCTGGAAATCATTTGTCTCATAGCCAATCATTCCGCGTTTTGCCAAGTCTACACCCAAACCATTCGCCACCAATGCCTGCTCAATTTGTAACTTCGTTCCATCTGTGAAGGAGGTAACTGAACTCAAGCTATATCCCTGCTTTTGTGCCCAGTACAACATATCCTCCAAGGAAGGATTTTGGTTTAAAAATCCCTTGATATTTCCATAGACCAGCGGCTTGAATCCCATTTGGATCACTTCCTGATTCAAGGATGCCAACACGCCCGGCTGATCTCCGTTTGCTTCTGTAATCACACCCCTTTTGGACAAATAGCTGCCCGTGAGCACCTGCGTATCTGCATCCATTGTCACGACGGGAACCCCATACGTAAACGCCAATTCAATAATCTGCGTGGAATAAATCGGATCTCCTGTACTTACTACCAGAACGTCTGACAGTTCAAGTATCCGTTGTGCGTCATTGGTGATATATTCCTGATTGACACCAATATCTTCTATAACCCCTTTTCTTCTCGTTAGGATTTTAGATATCACCATGTCCTTCCTTCTGGCAATTAGCTTGGCCAATCCCCTACTAATCCCTCCTGTTCCTACTATTCCAACCCTGATAAGCTTTCCGAAGTTGTTTTTCATGACTGTTAGTTTTTAAAAATGTCTTTGTTTAATTACCGATCTAAAGGTATGAAATAATTTTATTTAAAAACCACTTTTGTGTATTTTAAATACATAAAATTTTATTCAAACAATTACAAACAACTTTACAATATTTTACTCTTATCAATTTTTAACTTATTTTATAAGGATTTAATCTTATAAAATAATCGTTTATACTGTATTTAATAAATTAAAACGCATAAAAAATTCTTTATCTACCTCTATAAAAGTCTCAGTTAATGACGTCAAATTAAATTCCACGAGTCATTGATTTCAAAGTCGGTACCGACCACTAACTGTATTTGACAACAGCTCTCCATTTTTAAATAAAGTTAATTTAGCCATTATTCCTGATAATTTTTTTTATTTTCGCTTTTCCTTACAACTAAGTATTCCACATGCACAAGTACAATCAGGTAAATAATATTACCGGCTGGGTCGTTTTTTTCATTGCTTCCCTAACCTATATATTGACAGCGGAAGAAACTGCCAGCTTCTGGGATCCAGGTGAATTTATCGCAGTTGCCTACAAACTTCAGGTCCCCCACCCCCCCGGAGCTCCCTTCTTCCTCATTATATATAGGATGTTTAGTTTCTTGGCCTTAGGTGACGGCCTTCAAGTTGCCTTCTGGATGAATATAGGGAGCGCACTCTTTTCGGGTTTCACCATCTTGTTTTTATTCTGGACCATCACCTTGTTAGGCAGAAAATTATTGCAGATTCAGCCCGGAATGGAAACGCTGGGACAGACCGTTTCACTAATGGGAGCCGGTATAATCGGTTCATTGGCCTACACCTTTTCGGATAGCTTCTGGTTTTCAGCGGTCGAAGCTGAAGTTTATGCCATGTCTTCCTTCTTTACAGCAATTGTCATTTGGGCCTTTTTGAAGTGGGACGTTATCGAAGATCCAAAAAAGGAAAACCAATACATGGTTTTTATCGCCTACCTAGTTGGTCTATCCATTGGCGTTCACTTGTTGAATTTGGTTACTTTGCCTGCATTGGCATTGGTAGTCTACTTTAAAAAATATAAAGAACCAAACCTGAAAGGGGGGATTATCGCTTTTTTGCTCGGAGGTGTCGCGTTGGTTATTATTAACAACATAATCATTCCTGGGCTACCCTCGACGGCTGGCTCCATTGAAATATTTTTTATCAACAGTCTAGGCCTTCCATTTGGGTCAGGAATTATCTTTTTTTCAATCCTGTTCGTAGGAGGACTTGTTGCTGCCATTATGTATTCGCTCAATCACGGGAAGGTCATTTTAAACACTGTACTTCTCTGCCTGACATTTATAATGATAGGGTACGGCTCCTATGCCCTTATCGTGATCCGGGCCAATGCTGAGCCTGTCATCAACGAAAACGATCCCAAGGACATAATCAGCTTTGTCAGCTACCTAAAGCGGGAACAGTACGGCTACAGACCATTACTTCATGGTCAATACTTTACCGCGGAGGTGATCGATCAAACGGAAGGCGCTCCGGTATATGCCAAAGGGAAAGACAGGTATGAAATCGTCGATTACCAATTGCAAAGTATCTATGATCCAGCAAAGACTACTATCCTGCCCAGAATTTACTCGACGCAAGAACGTCATAAACAATTATACCGAGACAAGCTTGGATTGAGGGAAGGAGAAGAACCGACTTTTGCTGACAACTTATATTTTATGTTCAGCCATCAGTTGGGCCATATGTACTGGAGATACTTTATGTGGAATTTTTCAGGTAGGGAAAGTGATTACAGTGACGCACCCTACATAAATATCTGGAATACAATATCCACCAACTTCCCGGATTATATCAAAGAAAACAAAGCGCACAACAACTATTTTATGCTGCCCCTCATCCTTGGATTGATTGGCATGTTTTTCCAGGCTAAGTACGACACAAAATCATTTTGGCTTACGCTTATGCTATTCCTTATGATGGGCGTAGTCCTTGTTCTTTACCTGAATTCCCCGCCCGTGGAGCCACGTGAAAGGGATTACATCTATGTAGGTTCCTTTTATGCCTTTGCCATTTGGATTGGATTTGGGGTTCTCGGGCTGGTGCACCAACTTAAAAAAATCAACAAAAACGCGGTAACTGCGGGGTTAATCGCCACCCTGATCACGTTGCCTGTTCCGACAATTATGGCGGTTCAAAACTGGAATGACCATGACCGTACTTCCCGCTTCTTCTCAGTGGATTCCGCACGGAATTTCCTGGCATCTTGTGCCCCCAACGCCATCTTGTTTACAGGTGGTGACAACGATACGTTCCCACTTTGGTATGTGCAGGAAGTCGAAGGGTTCCGGACAGATGTTCGCGTTATCGTACTGAGTTATTTCGACACAGATTGGTATGTACAGCAAATGACCCGGCCAATTAACGAATCCGCCGCTCTGGATTTCACTTTGGAGTACGAAAATTTTAAAAAAGGCACAAATGATGTCCTTTATGTTACGGATAGGGGTATAGAGGCCCTGCCCTTGAAGGAATATCTTAAGCTACTGAAGAATAATAGCGAGCTACTAAAGCTAACCTCAAACTATTCCAGCAACCTATATACCGTTCCTGCCCGGAATTTGACACTTGACGTAAATCCAGAAAGAGTAAGTGAATTAGGTGTTGTTCCCAGCCAGTTTGAAGACCTGACCATATCCCGTCTCAATATCCGCATTAAGGGAAATTACATCACAAAGGGCAGCTTAATGCTTCTTGACCTTATTGCCACTAATGATTGGGAGCGGCCAATTTACTTCAACAATACGTCCCTCGCCACCATCGGATTTGATCTTAGCGATCATGTGGTCATGGAGGGATTAACCTATAGACTATTGCCCATTCAAAAACCTGATAACCAAGAAGAACTGGTCAACACTGACTTGGCATTCAGAAACGTCACGGAGGAATTTGCCTACCGGGGAATGGACAACCCTAATAATTACTTTGACGACGAGTACCGCAGATTCACCTCCAATCACCGCAGTGTGCTGAACAGCATAACCATTGCGCTGATGGAAGAGGACGACATGGACCGGGCTCGGCAAATCCAGCTCCTCAGCGTTGAAAAATTCCCCAATGAGGCCATTGCTTACGATTTAGCCAGCGGCCAGTCTGTCCCCTTGTTGTTTGAGCTTGGAGAAGACGAACTCGCCATCGACATAATTGATAACATGTCCAAAAAGTCTATTCAACTGTTGGACTTCTATGAGGAGACGGGTAGGCCTATGGATAGAGAAGCAGCTATTTCGGAACAGATGTTGCGTTATTTTATACCGCTACTCAAAGAAAGGGGATATACCGAACAATCCACCCAACTTCAAAATGAATTCGACCGCCTCTTCGGTTCAGGCGGTTCCCTACCTCAAATGAATCGCCGATAGTGAGAAAGAGAACGACTGCGGGTACAAAGATTTTCACGCAGCGAGCGCAACGGTTTTTACGCGGCGACCGCATCGATTCTTTTGTTTTGGAAACTCAACTCATTTCATGCTAGGAATTTTGCCATTTTTTAAACTATATAGGAATTCACGGTTGTTCAGATAGGTTTTTTTGACAACCTTAGTGACCGCTGCGAATACGTTGCGCTCTTTGCTGTAAAAAGAAAACCAGTAGAGACTACGGAGGATTTTTAATGAAAACGCTGTGCTCTTTGTGTCTTCTTTGTGTCCTTTGTGGTCTTTTTTTAAACCACATAGTTCGCAATAGTTCACATAGAGATTTTTGAAATCCGTTGCGCCCGTTGCGTGAAAAACGAAGTAAAATTTCTCTGTGAACTTTGCTCCTCCTTTGCGCCCTTTGCGGTAAAAAGAAAACTTTTTCTATTTTGTCAAAATATAAAATAAATCCAAAGCCTGCGTTGGATCGTCAATCAGTGGGTAGTCTTCATGGGTGATATCGGTGACTTTTTTTCCTTCCTGCCGGTGAAGAGCATTTCGGTTTATCCGGTTAAGCACCTCATACGGAACTTTCAACACGGTAGCAGGCAATCGGTATTGCAAATTCAAAATATCCCACCTTGTAAACTTGCGGACAGATTTACGGTTGGCCTCATGGTATTCCATCACCTTGGCATTCCCGCCTATTCCTTTTGTGATAATGGTTGAAAAAATAGGCTCGCAAAGCGACCTTAACTGCTCAGGGGTATACTCCCGCACATGCCACGGATTTCTGCTGAGAGAAAAATTGATGTTTGGAGTAGAAATAATTGCCTGCCCCCCGGGTTTCAACACCCTATGCAATTCCTGGAGAAACAACCTATCATTCTCAATATGCTCTATCACCTGAAAGCTAACCACCGTGTCGTAGGTATCGGTGGGAATTTCGCTTAGCGGTGGGATATGAGCTGTTTGAAACGAATAATCGGGAAACTTACCGGAAAGCATGCCAATGACTTCCGGGATTTTGTCCAAGCCAAGGTAGGAGTCTATTTGAGAAGCCAATATTTCTATACCCCTACCCTCTCCACAACCAACTTCCAGCAAATTCCCTTGTACCAACGGTTTTGCGGCAAGATATGCCTTTAACAAACGTTGATGAATTGGGTTGTCACTAATCAACTTATCCGAAGTTATTTCCGTTGTATAGGTAGCCATTTAAAATTTTATTATTTTCAACAAAATTACGGTTAATTTTTAAACCAACGATGAAAAAAGTAAAGACACACCTTATGAGAATTTCGATCGCAAGTCTATTGATCCTCTTCACAACCGTTTTATCCGGTTACAGCCAAACCAGATTGTCGGAAATGAATCAAAACTTAAGGTATTCAAGGTATTCACGTATATCCCTGAAGATCATACCCTTGCAACATGCTGAGAAATCATTCACCCTGCAATTTGTCGTAGACAAAATTGAAGAAGACCCATCATTTGACAATTACCTCTTCAGCTATGCACTCGTGGAAAGTTTTCAGGAGGAAATCACAGATGACATGATCATTGCCTTCGATCAGGAAAGTCTCAAAAAAAATACTGATCGGCATTTTCTTTTCGAAGAAGAGGTGACTTTGGGAGCCAATCAATCCGAGGCCTATGCCGTATTTATGGCCAAGGATACCCGTCAGGGGGATGAATACGTGTACCACATGGATCTCATCAGTCCCTATGTACCGAGTCATCCGAAGTTTGGGGCTTATTTTGGAAACGATATTCCTTTTGACCAACAATACCTGAATGTAGAGGAATCGCTGTTGTTTAAAACTAGTGGAGCCATCAATCTCCATCAGTTTTTTTATCCGCAGGAATTTCCGCTGCCACTTCCTCCTATGGAAACCAAGCCCGCCCCTGTGGCCAAAGACATCGAGGTAGATTACCGGGGCTCCTTTTTAGTGAATGTTCCGCAACTCTTTGAGGACAAGGGCTATTATTTTATTCAAGATGATACTACCTCAAACAATGGCCTTCTGATAAAAACGACTCCTAAATCCTTCCCCACTGTTTCCACTTGGGAAGAAATGGTACAGATGGTGACTTACATTTCCACTAGGCAGGAGCACGAAAATCTCCTTAAGGCAGAAAACAAAAAGCTGGCTTTGGATGAGTATTGGATCCGTATGACACGTAGTGAGGAAAAAGCCAAAGATCTTATCAGGGAGTATTTCCGCCAGGTTGAATTTGCCAACTTACTGTTTACTGACTTTAAGGAAGGTTGGGCGACAGACCGGGGCATGGTGTACATTATCATGGGTCCCCCATCAGAAGTATACTTCGAACTTGATCGGGAATCGTGGATTTATCTGTCCAATAACTCAAATTCAAGAATTACCTTTACCTTTGCCCGGATAAAAAATATTTTAACACCGAACTACTACACCCTAAACCGGTCAAGGGCCTACCAACCCGAGTGGTTTAAAACCATAACAGCATGGAGAAACGGAATGATGGTTTTCTGATCAACAAACAGGAAAGCGATAAAGATTATATTTTTGGTATCCGGGCAATCATGGAGGCACTTCATGCTGACCAGGAAATTGACAAGATCCTGTTAAACAAAGAGCAAAGCAGCGAATTGACCAAGGAACTAACGGAATTGGCCAGACTCAAGCGGGTGCCGGTAACTAAAGTTCCGGAAGGAAAACTCAACCGGATAACCCGGAAGAATCATCAGGGGGTGGTCGCCTATATTTCTTCCATTGCCTATGCTTCCTTGGACAATGTCGTGGACACTTGCTTCAGCAAGGGAGTGTCGCCGTTGATATTGATTTTGGATCGAATTACGGATGTAAGAAATTTTGGGGCGATTTGCCGCACTGCGGATGTTGCGGGAGTGCATGCCGTGGTAATCCCGGAACGGGGAAGCGCACAGATTAACTCTGATGCGGTGAAGACCTCAGCGGGCGCCCTTAATTACCTTCCTGTATGCAGGTCCAAAAATCTATACTATACCGTAAAGGACCTTAAGAAAATGGGGCTGACCATTGTCAGCGTGACGGAAAAGACAGACAGAAACATTTATTCGGCAGATTTTTCCGCTCCTACTGCCTTAATTATGGGATCGGAAGAGGACGGTATTTCTCAAGAGCTCTTGGGCATCAGTGATGAATATGTGAAAATCCCAATGAAAGGACATATAGAAAGCCTAAATGTATCAGTAGCTGCTGGAGTGGTCATTTACGAAGCACTACGTCAGCGAAGCATATAATGTGACGTTCCCATGGAGTTAATTATATTTCTGGTTGCGTTGTTACTTTTTATCGCCTTGGGCACCCTCTTCTTCTTTTTGCAAAAGAGTCAACATCGAAGTGAATCACTCCAAGGACAAGTAAGGGATCTCCAGGTAAAACATGCGGTGCTTCAGCAAGAAAAACTTCATTTAGAGGAGAAAATCACACAACAGAAAGGAGAATGGGAGCAAATGGGAAAGAAATTCGCCAATGAGTTTGAATTGTTGGCGAATTCCATTTTTGAGGAAAAGTCCCGGAAATTTTCTCTTCAGAACAGAGAAAACATCCAACAACTACTCCACCCCTTGGGAAAAGAATTGGAGTCTTTTCGGAATAAAGTTCAGGAGACCTACGATAAGGAATCCAAGGAAAGGTTTTCGTTGGAATCCAGGGTAAAAGAACTGGCAGCTTTAAACCAGCTAATCAGTGAGGAGGCCCGAAATCTCACCAATGCGCTAAAAGGAAACTCGAAGATCAGGGGAAATTGGGGAGAGGCCATTCTGGAAACCATTCTTCAGAATTCGGGGCTGGAAAGAAACCAGCATTACGTGGTCCAGGAATTTTTAAAGGATAATTCAGGAGGATATCTCCTTGGTCCTGACGGCAAAAAAATGCAACCCGACCTAACCATCAATTATCCGGACGACAGAAAGGTAATTATTGATTCCAAGGTATCTTTATTGTCTTACGAACTATTTTGCTCTTCCGGCGATGAGTCCGAACAAACAAAGGCCTTGAAAGACCACGTTCGCGCTATCCGAACCCATATTGACCAATTGTCTTCCAAGCAATACGAGTCCTATGCCAAAGTATTGGACTTTGTCATCATGTTTGTTCCTGTAGAAGCGGCATATATCACAGCAGTTCAAGCCGATCCCAACCTGTGGGAATATGCCTATAAAAAGCGGATTTTGATGATAAGCAGCAGTAATCTCATTGCGGCGTTGAAGATGATCAAGGATCTGTGGGTTCGCGATGACCAGACGAAACACGCCTTGGAAATTGCTAATCGGGGGGGTATGCTTTATGATAAATTTGTTTCCTTTTTGGGCACCTTGGAAGACATGGGCAAGTACCTTGAGCGCTCCTCAGACGCATATTCCCTAGCAATGAAACAATTACACACCGGTAACGGAAACCTGATCGGTCAGGTAGAAAAACTCAGAAAACTGGGAGTGGCTGCGAAAAGCCAAATCCCTGAAAAATTTATATCCAGTACAAATTCCGACTCAGAAGAAAATGAATGAGGTCTTAAATATAATCCCCTCCTTTTTCTTTAGCGTCTTTTAAAAATTCCCGGAATTTATCTTCCTCGCCCAATTTGCAGATCAACAGTACGTTGTCGTTGTCACTTACAAGGTAATTTTTTAATCCTTGAATAACGACCAGTTTCTCGGGATTGACTTTTACGAAACAATTTTCCGTATCATACAGCAAGGTGTTTCCCTCAGGGACATTTTTACTGCCGTCCTTCGATTTCAGGTCATACAAATTCTGCCATGATCCCAAATCAGACCATCCAAATTGCCCCAATACCACGTACACATTATCCGATTTTTGAAGAATTCCATAGTTTATGGAAACACTTTTTATAAGACTGTAGGCTTTTTTCAAATAGGCAGATTCATCGGAGGTCCCATAGTAAGGAGTGCCCTCTTCAAAAACTTCGGCCAATTCCGGAAGGTTCTTTTCGATAGTTTTAATGATACTTTCATTATTCCAAATAAATATGCCTGAGTTCCATAGAAAATCCCCGCTATTGACAAAAGTTTCAGCCAGCTCAAGATCCGGTTTTTCCGTAAAGGTTTTTACTTTCATGGCCAATTGGCCGGGTTGTTCCAAATATTGGATGTACCCACAGGAAGTATCGGGACTATGAGGTTCGACACCGACGGCAACGAGTTTATCAGATGATTCTGAAACCTGTATGGCCTCATTAATGGCATTGAAAAATGCGATTTCATTTACTATTAATTGATCTGACGGGCTGACAATTACGGTTGCATCCGGATTCAGCTTTTTAATAACATAGCTAACAAGAGCCAAAGATGCACCTGTATTTCTGCGAATGGGCTCTACGATTATCTGGCTGTCTTTAAGTTCCGGAAGCTGCTCCTTTACCAGCTGAAAATACCGCTTACTGGTAACAATCAAAAAACGGTCTACCGAATAGTTCTGTACAAATCGGTCAAAGGTCATCTGCAGCAAGGTTCTGCCGGTGCCTATCAAATCTAAAAATTGTTTGGGCTTGCTGAATCTACTTTGAGGCCAAAGTTTTATCCCCAAACCGCCTGCAAGTATAACGATATATGGTTGATTTTTCATAAATGCTAGACGATCCCCTCCTTCATCAAGTCATGAATATGGACAAAGCCCATGATCCTGGATTCTTGCATGGCTACGAGTTGTGTGATATTAAATTCTTTCATGATTTCAAGTGCATGTATGGCATACTCAGCCGTGGAGATGGTTTTGGGCTCAGCGGTCATGATATCAGATGCCCGTACCACGGTCAAGTTCGGATCCTTTTCCAGCATCCTCCGAAGGTCTCCGTCTGTAATGATGCCCAACAACTGTTTATCATCACCCACGACTGCCGTCGCACCCAAGCGTTTACTGCTAATTTCCACAATTACTTCATGCAGGTATGCGTCTGCATGAACAATGGGAACCTGATTTCTTGCCACCAGGTCTTCTACAGTGAGATATAGTCTCTTGCCGAGAGATCCGCCTGGATGGAACTTGGCAAAATCAGCCGCTGTAAAACCCCTGGATTCAAGCAGGCAAATGGCTAGCGCATCCCCCATGGCCATTTGTACAGTGGTACTGGTAGTCGGTGCCAAATTATTGGGGCAGGCTTCAACTTCGAAACCAGCATACAGGGTAAAGTCAGCATGTTCAGCCAGATAACTGTCTTTCTGGGAAACCAAAGCAATCAACTTGGACCCCAATCTTTTTAAAAGAGGAACCAGCACCTTTATCTCCGGAGTATTTCCGCTTTTCGAAACACAAATTACAAAATCTTCTTCTTTAATCATACCTAAATCCCCATGAATTGCATCAGCCGCATGCATAAACAAAGAAGGAGTACCTGTAGAATTCAGCGTTGCCACAATTTTATTGGCGACGATAGCACTTTTTCCGATACCTGTAATGACTACTCTTCCTTTAGAGGAAAGAATTGCGTTCACACATCCTTCAAAGTCGTCGTCTATAAAAGATATAAGTCCTTTTACCGCCTCAGCCTCGTTTTGAAAAACTTTTATAGCGGTATATTTAATATTTTTCACTAAATTCAATTTTGCTGCTGTTAATCATTAAATTTGTACAAAAGTAGGAAAGATTTCCTACATACTTTAATGAAATGAGCGGGGCAAATCTTTAAACGATTTAGGGAGTGGATTCTACTGTAAAAGAAAATTTAAAACGAATTTTTGGTTTCAACCAGTTTAGGGGAAATCAGGAAGCAATAGTTGACAATATATTAAAAGGAAATAACACCTTTGTCATAATGCCTACCGGGGCAGGCAAGTCGCTTTGCTATCAGCTGCCGGCGGTGATTAAGGATGGCACGGCCATTGTTATTTCGCCGCTGATTGCATTAATGAAAAATCAGGTGGACCAATTGAATTCATTTGGGATCAATGCCCATTTCCTCAATTCCACCTTGAGCAAATCAGAAACCAACAGGGTGAAAAGTGAGGTGAAAGCCGGGCTTACCAAGCTCTTGTATGTTGCGCCAGAATCGTTGACCAAAGAGGAGAACATCAATTTCCTTAGTGGTTCTAACATCAGTTTTGTAGCCATAGATGAGGCGCATTGCATCTCGGAGTGGGGGCATGATTTCAGACCTGAGTACCGGAAGATAAAAACCATAATCAGTTTGGTGGGGAACAATCTTCCTGTAATAGCGCTGACAGCAACAGCAACACCCAAAGTCCAGCAGGACATTCAAAAAAACCTGCAGATGGAAGAAGCTGACCTCTTCAAGTCATCCTTTAACCGGACAAACCTCTATTACGAGGTGAGGCCAAAAATAAAGAATGAGACCAAAAAGCAGATCATCAAGTACATCAAGACCAACAAGGGCAAATCCGGAATCATCTATTGCCTTAGCCGCAAGAAAGTCGAAGAAATAGCCGAATTACTTCAGGTAAATGGCGTTAAAGCAGCACCTTATCATGCCGGATTGGACGGACATGTGCGGGTGAAAAACCAGGATGACTTTCTCAATGAAGAAGTAGATGTCATCGTTGCTACTATCGCTTTCGGTATGGGCATAGACAAGCCCGATGTAAGATACGTGATTCACTACGACGTGCCAAAATCTTTGGAGGGATACTACCAAGAAACCGGGCGGGCAGGAAGAGACGGACTCGAAGGTCATTGTCTGATGTTCTACCGCTATGAAGACATTGTCAAGCTGGAGAAATTCAACAAAGACAAACCCGTAAATGAACGGGAGAATGCCAAAGTGCTGCTTCAGGAGATGGCTGCCTATGCCGAAAGTTCTGTATGCCGCAGGCGATTTTTGCTTCATTATTTTGGGGAGCAAATGAAGAAGGACTGTGGGTTTTGTGACAATTGCAAAAAACCAAAGGATAAGTTTGACGGCCAGGAAGATGCACTATTAATCATCGAAGCTGTCAAAGAGACCCAACAGCGGTTTGGCCTCGACCACATCGTAAATCTACTTCGAGGAGTAGAGAACGATTATATCATCAGCTACGGACACGACAAATTATCGGTATTTGGAAAAGGCAAGGATAAAGATGAGATCCACTGGAAAACAGTGATTCGTCAGGTTATGATTTTTGGGCTTTTAGATAAAGACATAGAAAATTATGGCGTAATCCTTCTTTCAGATGAAAGCGAAGAGTATCTGAAGAACCCTTATCCTATCAGCATAAGCAAAAACCACAACTTTGACGAAATAGCAGAAACTATTTCTTCCGAGGAGATGAACAGCGTGGGCAAAGCTTATGATGAAAAATTATTTGAACTGCTAAAGGCGGAAAGGAAAAAAGTAGCCAAGCAAAAAGGTCTTCCTCCGTATGTGGTTTTTCAAGATCCTTCGTTAGAAGAGATGGCCACCGTCTATCCTACAAGCCGGGATGAACTGGCCCAAATCAACGGGGTGGGCATGGGGAAAGTATCCAAATTTGGAGCTACCTTTCTGAAGCTTATTGAAAATTATGTAGAGGAAAACGATATTATAACCGCATCAGATGTTGTCGTCAAAACTTCCGGGACCCGATCAAAGGTCAAAATCTCGATCATTCAGCAGATTGACCGAAAAATAGACCTGGATGAGATTGCCAACAATTTAAATATTTCCATGAAAGAACTTCTTCACGAAGTGGAGCAGATTATCTACAGTGGAACCAAACTTAACATTAATTATTACATTGATAATATAATGGATGAAGAACGGGAAGATATCCTGCATGATTACTTCATGACAGCGGATTCTGACCACATCAAAGATGCGTTAGGAGAACTGGAAGAAGAGGATTTCTCAGAGGAAGAGATTCGCGTTTACAGGATTAAATTCATCTCCGAACACGCCAACTAAACTAAAAATAACCAATGAAAATATTGCTTATAGGCAGTGGGGGGAGAGAACATGCCTTTGCGTGGAAAATTACCCAAAGTACCCATTGTGAGGAGTTATACATAGCACCCGGAAATGCAGGCACCTCAACGTTAGGTGAGAACGTGTCCATAGAAGTAAATGATTTTGAGAAATTAGGTTCATTTTGTCTGAAAAAAGCAATAAACCTGGTCGTAGTGGGTCCTGAGGAACCGCTAGTCAGAGGTATTCGCGATTACTTTGAAGCGTCCGATGAACTCAAAGACATTCTTTTGGTTGGCCCAGGAAGATTAGGGGCTCAATTAGAAGGAAGCAAAGACTTTTCCAAACAATTCATGGCACGGCACGGTATCCCAACCGCAGCCTATCAAAGCTTCACCAAAGAAACCCTTGAGGAAGGGTTGTCCTATATTCGGCAGCAAACCTTGCCTATTGTGCTTAAAGCTGACGGTTTGGCAGCGGGAAAGGGGGTCTTAATCTGCAACGACTTTGATGAAGCCTGCGCGGAATTTGAGGAAATGTTGCTCAAAGGCAAGTTCGGCACCGCCTCTCAGAAGGTAGTAATCGAGGAATTTTTGACGGGAATTGAGCTGTCAGTTTTTGTTGCTTTAGACGGTTCCGATTATGTCATCTTGCCGGAGGCCAAAGATTACAAGCGAATAGGCGACAATGATTCCGGTCCAAACACGGGAGGCATGGGAGCTGTGAGTCCCGTTCCTTTTGCGGATGAGGCATTTATGCAAAAGGTAAGGGACAATGTGGTGTTGCCTACCCTCTTAGGATTAAGAAAAGATAATATCCCTTATCAGGGGTTCATTTTTATAGGCCTAATGAACAAGGCTGGAGATCCCTATGTAATTGAATATAATGTGCGTATGGGAGACCCCGAAACCCAAGCTGTTTTACCCCGGATCAAAAGCGATTTTGTAGAATTGCTTTCAAGTATCGCAACTAGCACATTATGCCAATACACCTTGGGGATAAATCCCTTTACTGCCGCTACTGTAGTTATGGTCGCCGGAGGATATCCGGATGCTTATGAAAAAGGAAAGCACATACAAGGCTTGGAGGAATCATCTCAAACTGAAAGCTGGGTATTCCATGCGGGCACATCCACGGATGAATCCGGTGTGGTGCTTACAAATGGAGGCAGGGTATTGGGCATTACAGGAAAGGGCGAAGAAATGCAAGATGCCATTTCTAATGCTTACGCGAGAGTAAATCAAATTCAATGGGATGGCGTCTATTACCGGAAAGACATCGGACAGGACATCTTACAGGTGATCAAATAGGCCGCTTACCAACCAGTTAACGAGGAGTGGTACTCCCTAAATATATATAATTATGGCAGGATGTAGTAACTGCTCTACCGGAACCGACAATGTCGGTGGCTGCCAAAACAACGGCACTTGCGGTACGAGCGATTGTAATAAAATGAATTCCTTTGACTGGCTTTCCCATATGGGATTGCCTGAAATGGACAAATTCGATATTGTAGAAATAAAATTCAAGGGAGGTCGAAAGGATTATTTCCGAAACGTAGATTACCTTCCCCTTACCACCGGCGACCCCGTTGTAGTGGACGTACCCAATGGGCACCACATAGGCTACGTTTCTTTGCAAGGCGAATTGGTTCGGCTTCAAATGCAGAAGAGAAAAATTAAAGATGACGACAACATTCTGCGGATTTACCGAATAGCAAACCAAAAGGACCTTGACAAATGGCAGGATGCTAAAAACAGAGAACTTCCTACCCTCTATCGGGGAAAGCAAATCATTGATGAGATATCGCTGAAGATGAAACTCTCCGATGTGGAATTTCAGGCGGACGGCTCCAAAGCAACCTTTTATTATTCCGCCGAGGACAGAGTGGACTTCAGGGAGCTAATTAAATTTCTGGCTTCTGAATTCAAAATCCGGATAGAAATGCGGCAAATCAGTCTCAGGCAGGAAGCCGGAAGGCTGGGAGGAATCGGCGTTTGCGGCCGTGAACTTTGCTGTTCCACTTGGATCCACGATTTTAAGAGCGTCACCACATCAGCGGCAAGGTATCAGAACCTTTCGCTTAACCCCAGCAAACTTTCAGGTCAATGCGGTAGGCTTAAATGCTGCCTTAACTACGAGTTGGACAGTTACATGAGCGCATTGAAAGACATACCCAACGTGGAAAAGCCGCTGTTGACGGAAGCAGGTACCGCTAAACTGCAGAAAACGGACATTTTCAGGAAACTTATGTGGTTCAGCTACAATGATGACAATAACTGGCATGCTGTGGACTGTATCCGGGTAACGGAAATTATGGAAATGAACGAAAGAGGGGAAACACCTTCCAGCCTGAAGCAGGATAAAGAGATAGACTCGGAGGAAGTGTATTCAAACTCAAACAGGGATTTGGAATTACTGGACAAAAAGTTTAGCCAAACAAAAAAGAAAAAGAAGCGGAAACCCAAAAATAAGCAAGGAGCAAACGGCGAAGAAACTGTGCCAGCTTCCGTACAAAAACAACCAAACGGAGGTACACCTTCAGGAAATCCCAACAGGAATCGAAAACCGAGCCAGGGACGAAGCCAAAATAGACCTAAACCATTTCCTTCGGAACAGCCACAGGCCAACACAAAACCAGTAGGGGAAGTTTCAGGTGGAAACACCGAGACACCGAAAAAGAAAAGAAGGAGCAACAACCGACGACGTGGCAACTCCGGACCTCCAAAAACCAATGGCTCCAATGAATAAAGATCTCATAGTGGGGTTTTTGACGATTGTGGTTATTGGGTGGGTAATATCCTCCTGTAATACAGACAGGGTGTTCGAAGATTACAGGGATTTTGAGGATGGTTCATGGAAATTGGAAGAGAAGGTATCATTTAAAATTCGAGAAATTCAACCCCAATCAACCATACCTGTAGTCTCCATACGATATACGGACACATATGAATTCCACAACCTGTATATACGGTTTGTGCAGGAAGACAGTACAGCCTCAATCCTCCAGGACACTTTGGTGAATATTGCCCTTTTCGATTCTAAAACTGGAAGGCCTATTGGGAAAGGCTTTGGCAATCGTCACACGGTATATGATACATTGTTAGGGAAAGGGAAAATTTTTCCCGAAACCACACAGATAACTATTTGGCAATACATGAGAAAAGAACGACTAGAGGGAATTGAATCGGTGGGCATCAAGCTGTTGGGTGACAACTAACTCCCCTATTTGGGGAGATGACTATCTTTTTTGCCCAATTTCGTCTGGAGTAGGTCAGCGCGGTCAAGCCAGTATTGCCTGCTGAAAACGTAGATTGGTTTCCAGTTTTTCGCACTCAATAATTTCGGGTGGTAAACCAGTGACTCTTTGGCATTATTGGCTGAATAAAACCGCTGGTCGTCTGTTAATAGAGCTGAGGATAGTTTTCCGGATTCCCTTACTTCGAGATCCATTACCCTATAATAAGCATTTTCTCCAACCATATGATTCCCATACTCACCCGAAAGCTGATTCTTTAAAGACCAGGTATCCTCAAAATCAGAGGGGATTACCGGTTTAACGTCAATATTTTTCCCGGCCTCCACATCTTCTACAAAGGCAATATAATCGCGCAGCATCTTTATTCCACGATTCCCCATTAATGAGTCTTTAAAATCTGCTGACGACAAACTGGTAATTAGGATTATTTCTTTCCTTGCACGGGTAACTGCTACATTTAGTCGGTTTTCCCCTCCCTTTTTACTGAGTAGCCCAAAATTGGCCGTAAATTTCCCGGATAAATTGGGCGCATATCCCACAGTAAAAATAACCCGATCAAACTCGTCGCCCTGAACATTTTCAATGTTTCGCACCTTGATTTTTTCTTGATGGCTTAACAAGCCCTCAGCATCCAATAATTCCATTACCAAAACCATCTGGAAATAATTAAAGGTAATCACTCCCACGCTTTCCTGCGGGAATTTCTCCCGGAGAAGCTTCACTTGATGAATTACTTCTTCAGCTTCTTCCCGGTTAGTCTGCTTTTCCCAGACCCCATTCATCTTTATCCTTCGCAAAGAAATAATCTCCTCATTTAGAGACTGCATATCGGGTAGCATGGAAAGGGAGTTATTGTAGAAATGTATGTTGGAAAAATGAATCAAGGGTAAATAGCTGCTTCGATAATGAGTCTTGAGCTGGAATGTTGGGAAGTATCTGGAGGCCATCTCAAGTAGGGATTCCAATTCCAATTCCGGTGCCTCCTCTTCAGTTTCAATCCGCACCTTATACAAGTCAGAGGGCTGCAATTGATGGCTGTCGCCTGCAACTACAACCTGTACTCCCCGCCTCATCACGGGGAGGGCGCGTTCAAAATAACATTGGGAAGCCTCATCAAAAATGACCAAATCGAAATAGGGTTCCAAGGGAAACAAAGCCGCGGCAGTCTCTGGAGATGCCAACCAACATGGGATGAGTTTAAATATTTCTTTGGCATGATTTGAAACAAGCTTTTTCACCGGCCAAAGCTGACTTTTTTTTGTTACTTGGTGGTTTAAGTCCCTGTAGGTGATTAGGTTCCCCAACCGATTATTTTCCAACTTGCTGCAAACTTCTTCACGTAGCCTCATTTCAACAATGAATCTGGAAATTTTACTTTTTTCCTCCACTGCCTCTTGAAATTCGGTGATAACTCCCCTCATCTGAGGCCCTGAAAGCTCCTTAAGTACGGGATACTTCGCCTCCAAATGCTCGATCCAACTTATTTTAAGATTCGCAAGAAAAATCTGTTTTTGACTTTCAAAGTCCAACTCTGGAAAATTATCCATCAACTTCTCCATCACTTTGCGATCCGCCTCACGCAGATTCATTTTAAGCGTGTCAAAACGAACCAAAGCTTCAAAATCCTTGGGGAGAGTAGCGAGGACAGGAAATAATTTCTCCTCATCAGGAGCACCCAAAAGATGCTTCAACTGAATATCTGTGAGATAAATTCGCCACTTTGGAAGATGTTCAAGCCCCCATTCGTTGAGCCGTATCAATTCATCCAAGGTCCCGTGAAAATGAGCGAATGACATAGGTTGACGGTAAATATAGGAAACCAAAACCCCCAAGTCAGCCATTAAGAATCGGGCCCTAATGGCTAAAGTCAACTTGTCCGCCATAGATTTAAACCGATTCCATTCAAAGGGTTTTTCAGGCAACGTAATCCATTCCTTTTGCTTGAGTAGCGTGTATTGATGGTTCAGATTAAGTCGGTTTTCCAGTTTCTCGATCAAAAAGGCTACCCCTTCCTTATTTTTCTTAAGCTGATTCAAATCCAGCAGGTTCAGAATATCCCAATACTTTTTGGGGTTTGATTTAAGCTTGATTTTGCCAACCCACGAGTCAAGCAACTCAAGAAGTTGGATCGCACGCTTGAACGTAGGCTCCACATCCTCATCGGCTGTATACCATTCTATGCCGATAGATTGAAAAAGTTTCGCTATAGTATCCACTTTGTTTTCCAGCCAAAGGACATCCAAGGAGTTTTTTCCCAATGGCATAAGCTCCTTGAGCGTATTGAAAACACTTTCATCTGTGATGATCTCCTTCAGCTGTGCTAGTTTCTCCCGGTTTTCAAAAGATTGAAAAATAACATTAAATTCAAAATCCTGGGCCAGCCATTTCTTCAGCTTGCTTTCGGCCGATTCCTTTACTTGAGCTATCTCATGCAAGATATCTCTAAATCCGCTGAGAGCTGAAGACTCAAAAGAAGAAAAGTTTACCCGGTGAAACCAAAAGGATGACTGATAATCATAGGTTTTATAGTAATCATGAAAAACTTCAAAATCCCTGAAAAACGAATCTAGTTCACCAAACCGATAAGACTTATAATACTGGTTAAGGTCGATATTTTTTTCGTCTGCTGATGAGGATACATAGAGTTGTTTGATAGGTGCTCCACAATCATACACATCAAACAAGGCCTCTTTATATTCGGAAAAAAAATCAATATTCCGTTCGATGATTCGGCAGTTTTGGCTAAAATTCCTTTCCAACTGTATGGCATCCACGGATCGGTTAAGTTCCTGATAACTTTCTAGGGAACTGATCTGATGGGCTATTTTTTTATAAAGTTCTTTGCGGTCGCCGCGAAAATCATGAACCAAACCCGCAAAATTGGCAAACCCCTGCTGGGCTAGCCGCTCAAAGACTACATCCAATGCTACCCGTTTTTGCGAGATCACAAGAACTTTTTTTCCCCGGGAAATAAAATCTGTGACCAGATTGCAGATCAACTGGGATTTGCCTGTACCCGGAGGTCCCTGAACGACACAGGATCCGCCAGTTTTTACATTTTTTATGACTTCTTCCTGACTGGCATCTAATGGGAGAGTGGTATAAAGGTTGTCTTCTTTTGTAGTCCTGGGAGAAGCATCAAAAGTACTAAACCACGATTCAAGCAACCCATCCAGATCCTGGTGGCTATTTTCGGCGATGAGCTGTGTATAATCGTCCATCAAAAATGAACTTTTTTGGGGAAACTGACCCAATACGGCATAGGGATTCAATTTCAGTATCCCGGTACTGAATGCATCGTCAAAAAACGCACGGTTTTGCTCGGGGAAAATCTCCAGCTTATCCTGATATATTTCCCGGTTGAAATTGAGCACCAGTCCCTTTTGGAGATGATGGTATAGGTCAGTCCGAAATCCTCTCGGATCCTTGGAAAAATCTTCCAAAGACTGCTCCATCCAAACCTTGTCCAGCGGCTTTCCCTGGGCTTGCCCGTAGGCCAGTAAAAATGAAGGGTTTAAAAATGGAAGTTCACCGGGGTTTTTTCTGAGATACCACGCATTTTCCTCCAGAACCAGACTAATTGGAAAAAAAAGCAGGGGGCAGCGAATCAACTGGTCATTAAGCAGCTTGCCTTCTACAAAGGGCCATCCTACAAACAGGTTTTTCTCACCCGTTTCCTCTTCCGCAAATTTCACGTTTTGCTGCAGCCGTTTCAGCCGCTGGGAAAGCTGGTTGACATTTTTATCCCTGGCGTCATTCAATTGGATCAGGGGAATATTCCGCTTTCTCCCAAGTAGCTCGGTAATATAGAAAAAGGAGGGATGGTTGTTCAGAAAGTGAAAATCCTTCAGGTCGATCATCTGCTGATGAATCAGCTTTGGCAAAAAGATCGACCGGTTGTTGGAAGAAAGATCCACTAGTCTGTTTTTATATACCTGCAAGATATCCTGAAGCATCGAACCCTATTTAAACGGTGAGTCTTTTTCCTTTGCCATGTGGTTATAGACTATACCATCCATGATCCCAGGGACCCATTTGTTCAGAAAATGTGCCAACTTGCCCTGACTTGTCAAAACAATATCCCGTTTCCTTTTCAAAGTAGCCATCAAGATCGCCTGTGCCACCTCTTCCGAACTCATCATCTTACCTTCATCCCTAGGGGATTCTTTTTGGGAGCTACCATCTGCGGTCAATGCGATATTCCGAATATTGGACTCCGTAAAGCCCGGGCAGGCCACCAGCACGTGTACCCCTAGCTTCATCACCTCTGTCCTTAGGGATTCAAAAAAACCGTTCATGGCAAATTTACTTGCCGTATAGGCCGTCCGGGCAGGTGTTCCCCTGAAACCGTTGATGGATGAGACTGCGACAATGGAACCTTTGTTGGCTACAACCTCCGGAAGGCATGCCTTTGTCAGATAGACTGCCCCCCAAAAATTCGTATTCATAACCTGATGGAAAACCTTCATGTCCAAATCTCTAAAAAGTGCCCGCATGCTAATGCCTGCATTGTTGACCAAAATGTCTATTTTTCCATAGTGGGCTACTGCGTCCTTTGCCACCCTTTCGTTATCTTCCTGAGAGGCCGCATCAGCCAACAACCCCAAACATTCGATTCCTGCCTTTTGAAGTTGTACCAGCGTATTGTCTATTTTTGGTTGGCTTCTTCCAGTAATGACTACTTTCGCCCCAACACTGCCAAACGCAAAGGCACATGCCTTACCAATGCCTGATGTGGCTCCCGTTATGATAACTACTTTATCCTTTAATTTCATGTGTTTATAATTGTTTTTTAATGGCCACATGGAATCTCGCAATTATAATCATCCCTCCGTGCGTCGCCTGCGTCATGCTCGATTTCATCTGTTTATAATTTGTTTTTCATCGGTCAGATGGAATGCCCAAAATAATCATCCCCCTGTGTGTGAATTTTTCTCATGGGCATTTCATGTGTTTATAATTGTTTTTTAATGGCCACATGGAATCTCGCAATTATAATCATCCCTCCGTGCGTCGCCTGCGTCATGCTCGATTTCATGTGTTTATAATTTGATTTTTAACGGTCATAACTTGTCCCGAGTATCGGGATGGAATCTCGCAACTATAATCATCCCACTGTGTGACGATCTCGTCATGCTCGATTTCATGTGTTTGTAATTGTTTTTTAATGGCCACATAGCCCGTCCCGATCAGAATCGGGAGAATCTCGCGTGATTTATAATTATTCCTCCGTGTGGCGCTTGCGTCATGCTCAATTTCATAAATATAATGGAGTATAAAGCTAAAGTAAGAAAAATTCAGGGAATGCTAACCTATCACCTGCACCATTACAAGGAGCTAACACAGAAAACAGGGAGAATTTTCTAGAAAACGCTGTATTCTTTGTCCCTTCTTCGAGTACTTAGTGGTCATTATTTACCACATAGTTCACAGTAGTTCACATAGAGGTTTTTGATATCCGTCCCCGCCTTTGTGCTAAAAAAGAACTATGTGTACTATGTTACTATGTGGTTTTAAGTCTTTTGCACGTCCGCTTCATACTGAAAAAAGAAAAAGAACTTCTAAGTTGCCTTTTTTTAACCACATTAGTCACAGTAATTCTCATAGAGCATTTTGATATCTCTGCGGCCTTTGCGCTAAAAAAGAGAACCACATTAGTACGAAAAGAACTCCAAAAAAACACGTAGCTCTCCTTTGAACTACTATGTGTACTATGTTTCTATGTGGTTTTAAGTCTTTTGCACGTCCACTTCATCCTGAAAAAAGAAAAAAACTTTTTAGTGGTCATTTTTTTTTGATCTCCCTACTACCGACATTTCCAATGGACCTATTGTATTTTTTCACAATCCTCGCCTCATAGGCATTGTTTTCGGGATGATCTACCTCATATCTTATCAAAATGGGATCACCGGGTAGCAAATCTCTATTGGCACTGAAATAACAAATTATCAGGTCTACTGCATACCCCTAGATTAAATTCTTTAATTTTGCACCCTATGTCGAGAAAAATGAAGCATCAGGTCCTTGAAGGACTGACTATAGAACGGATTGCGTCAGAGGGGAAATGCGTTGCCCACTATGAGGGAAAGGTGGTATTTGTGTCCCAGGTTGCTCCAGGCGATGTGGTAGACGTCCGGGTGACTAAGGGAAGAAGCAGTTTTTTGGAAGGGGATGTGATTCATATTCAACACTACTCCCCTGACCGGGAGGAGCCTTTCTGCAGTCATTTTGGCGTATGTGGGGGATGCAAATGGCAGCACATCTCCTATCCCCTACAGCTGAGCTATAAGCGGCAGCAGGTAATCGACCAATTTCAGCGGATCGCCAAGGTGCCCATCCCTGAAGTACAACCCATCATCGGCGCAGCCAGCAGTACCTACTACAGAAACAAGCTGGACTATACGTTTTCCAACAACCGATGGCTGACAAAAGAAGAAATTGACAGTGGAGAAACCTTTGAGCGAAGCGCACTCGGTTTTCACGTCCCGAAAAGGTTCGATAAGATCGTTGATATACAACACTGTTATTTGCAGGAAGGAATTTCCAACGAGGTTAGAAACAGCCTGCGAAGTTTTGCATTGGCAGAGGCTATCAGCTTTTATGACATCGTCAAGCAGACGGGTATTCTGAGAAACCTCATCATCCGAAATACGCTTACCACTGAGACCATGGTCATCGTTCAGTTCGGCGAGGACAATGCTGAGGCTATCGAAAAGGTTATGAGCTTCCTTAAAACAAATTTCCCTCAGATCACTTCCTTACTCTATGTTGTTAACCTGAAGAAAAATGAGACATTTCATGATCTGGATGTAATCACATACTCAGGTAGGGATCATATAGAGGAAGAAATGGAAGGACTTCGCTTCCGAATTGGACCAAAATCATTTTACCAAACCAATCCTGCCCAAGCCCAACGGCTTTATGAAGTGGCTAGGGAATTTGCGGGCCTTACTGGCGAAGAAGTGGTCTATGATTTGTATACGGGAACAGGTACTATCGCCAGCTTTGTAGCCAGGCAGGCCAAAGAAGTGATAGGAATAGAATATGTGGAAGCAGCCATTGAGGATGCCAAACTCAATGCTGAAATTAATGGCTTGACTAACACAAGGTTCTATGCGGGAGACATGAAGGACATGTTTACAGCAGAATTTATCCAGCAACATGCCCGCCCGGATGTAGTGATTACCGATCCGCCCCGGGCAGGAATGCATGCGGATGTAGTCCAGACGCTACTTGATTTGGAAGCTCCTAAAATTGTCTATGTCAGTTGCAATCCGGGAACACAAGCTAGGGATGTTGCCCTACTTGCTGAAAAATATGACGTGACGGCCATTCAGCCTGTAGATATGTTTCCCCAAACCTACCATGTAGAAAATGTCGTATTGCTAACTAAAAAATCCCCTAGCGCATGAGAGATGAAAATGATCCCGAGCTAAACGGTAAATATCTGGGAACGATAACAGCAGATTTTATAAAAGTATGCGACACCTTAAAGGAGGCGGCCTATCAGGTCAAATCGAGAAAGTTCTCCGATTACCCCATATTTCCAATCAGCAAGGTGCCCCAACCCATCGGGCAGCTTCTTTTGGACCGCAAGAATGTGCAGACCGACTGGAACTACTACATTACTTATTTGGATGAATTTGTCCAACGCAAATTAATCGAAGAGGAGGCTGTGGAACGGTTTCAACAAACCTATAAGGACCCGGATGAGTTCTGTTGCCTGTTCGTGGTTGATGAGACATTCACAAACTTTCTGTTTATCCCCTACCCCAACGATTAGGATATACGCCTAATCGTTGGGTAATTGATTTTATGTTTTAAAAGTGTTTCCATCCCTGGGCTTTTAATTCCACAGCCGTTCCGCTCTTGGTGACCAGAAATTTCCCCTCCGACGCAGGTGTTACGTGTCCGATAAAATGGACATCGGGATGCTTTTCCAACTTTTGGAAATCTTCCTGTCGGATAGTAAAGAGCAATTCATAATCTTCACCGCCATTGAGCACGCAGGTGATCGGATCGATGCCAAATTCAACGGCCGTGTCATAAGTTTGCTTATCAATGGGCAGTTTGTCTTCGTAGATCAGCACACCGACGTCGGAGGCTTTGCAGATATGGAAAAGCTCCGAGGCCAAGCCATCAGAAATATCCATCATGCTGGTAGGAACCACCTGAAGGTCTCTTAGCTCGTGGATGATATCCATGCGTGCCTCCGGTCTTAGCTGTCTGCCGGTAATGTAGGAATACTTATCCAAATCAGGCTTCATATCCGGGTTAGCCAGGAAAACCTGTTTCTCTCTTTCCAGTACCTGAAGTCCTATCAGTGCCGCCCCAAGATCGCCCGTTGCGCACAATATATCATTTACCCCTGCTCCTGATCGATAGGCAAGCAGTTCTTTGGAAGTTTCCCCAAGAGCAGTCACAGAAAGGACAAGCCCTGACCTGGAAGAAGTGGTATCCCCGCCTACCACATCCACATTGTAATGTGTTGCTGCCATATTGATCCCCTCGTACAATTCCTCCACGGCCTCAACCGGAAAGCGGTTGGAGAGGGCTATGCTGACGGTTATTTGTTTAGGGATGGCATTCATAGCCGCAATGTCACTTACGTTCACAGCGACAGCCTTAAAGCCAAGATGTTTTAATGGACAATAACTCAAGTCAAAATGAACCCCCTCCAGCAACAGGTCCGTGGTAACGACCTGCATCAGGTCCCCATGGGATATAACGGCAGCATCATCCCCTATTCCCTTGACCGTGGATGGATGTTTGATATCTATTTGTTGACTTAATCTTTCAATAAGGCCAAATTCGCCAATTTCACTGATTTCTGTTCTCTTTGTCATTTTCCGTGGTTTCCTTTATCTCCTGACACAATTCTACCAATACTCCATTTGTGGTGCCTGGATGCAAAAATACAACTAATTTATTATCCGCCCCTCTTTTGGGTGTTGGGGTGATCAACTTGAAACCCTCCTTCTCCAAACGGATGATTTCACTGCTGATATCTTCTACTTCAAATGCGACATGGTGAATGCCTTCCTTCCTTTTATTCAAAAATTTGGCAATGGGGCTGTCAGCGTGGGTAGCTTGCAGTAATTCCAGCTTACTATCTCCCAATTTGAAAAAAGAAGTAATAACCCCTTCGGAATCAACCGATTCCTCCTTATAGGGTGGGAAGCCCAATAATTTTTCAAATAGTCGGTTGGATGACTCCAATTCCTCGACAGCAATACCGATATGTTCTACTTTCATATATTTTTGTTTGTTTCAATTTATCCGAATATAAGATAAAGAAGGAAATAGGTCTACAACGTATCGGAGAAAAACTGAAAATAACTTTCCCGTAGATTGAATTATTTTTATATTGAAACCGTTTTCAACTTGCTACATGTACAATCAGCAGCTAAAATAGTTTACTATTATGATTATCGTTTCAGAAAAAGCCAAGGACAGAATATTAGAATTAAAGAAAATGGAAAACCGGAGTGAGGCAGAAAACATCCGTGTATCCGTCAAAGGGGGGGGATGTTCCGGTCTGATGTATGATCTGGACTTCGATGGACAACTCACAGATACCGACCAGGTATTTGAGGATAAGGGGGTGAAAATAATCGTTGACAGAAAAAGCCTGCTTTATCTTGCCGGAACGGTATTGGAGTTTTCTGATGGGCTGAATGGTAAGGGATTTCAGTTTGTCAATCCTAACGCATCCCGAACTTGTGGCTGTGGAGAAAGTTTTTCCGTATAGAATACTATTATAAAATCAACCTAAAGGAAAGTTAACGTTCCGCCCCTTTTTTTTTTTCTAAAATTAAAGTTTGACAACATAAATTTCTTACATAGAAATGTAAAGCACCCCATACAATTGTTTTGGGGTGTTTTTTTATTTACTCTAACTCTTGCCAGGGTCAAAAAACCTTAGTTGTTTAAAAATTTACTTTTTCCAAAATTAGGTGTAAATTTAAAGTCGAAACAGCAATCACCCCTACAATTCCCTAAACAAAAATCAAAAAATCTACCCCCTGCCTAGAAATTAACACATAATATTCTATGTGAAATTAAGTATTCCAAGAGATAATATTAGACCTGTATTTCGGAAAAAAGATTAAAATTTAATCAAATTTGTCATTCTAACCAATTAAAATCTTATGAGTAAATATTTACTAATTCTATTTGGTCTGTTGTTTTTTTGTGCATGGGCTGCCAATGCACAAAACCGACAAATTACGGGAACAGTTGTTTCCGGTGAGGATGATTTCCCCCTTCCGGGAGTAAATATACGGATTGATGGGACAGTACGAGGCACGATCACAGATATAGACGGAAGCTTCACCATTCAGGCGGCTCCTACCGAGACCCTGTTGTTTTCATATATCGGATTTATGAGCCAAGAAGCCTTGGTGGGAGATCGGACCACTTTCGACATTACGCTACAGGTAGATGCCAGATCACTTGGGGAGGTGATCGTGGTAGGGTATGGCAGTATCACAAAAGGTGATCTAACCGGGAATGTTGCTTCACTCAAAGGAGGAGACATCCAAAACGTGCCGGTTCCAACTTTTCAAGAAGCACTTCAGGGAAGAATGGCTGGTGTTTTTGTAGAATCATCCAGCGGAAAAGTGGGTGAAGGAGTGAAAATCCGTGTACGGGGGGCTACTTCCATATCAGGAGGGAATGAACCATTGTATGTTATTGACGGCATTCCAATGACGTCAGATGGAACAATCGGCTACAGTAACCCCCTTTCAGATATTAACTTTGCTGATATAGAATCCTTTGAAGTGTTGAAGGATGCCTCCGCAGCAGCGATCTATGGTGCCCGGGCCTCAAACGGAGTGGTGCTAATTACTACTAAATCCGGTACTGCTGGCAAAACCAAATTTAACGTGGGCATTCAGCGGGGTGTAAGCAGCCCGACCCGTAAAAATGAATTCCTAAACGCAGGGCAATACGTAGAGCTGATGAGGGAATCAGGATATAATGTCGATTTATCCGCAGGTATTGATCCCATTAACAATCCGGCTGACTATGAAGAATCTCAGCTGGAATTTGTGGAAAATAGGCTTACCCGACATGCGGGGCATAGCAATTGGAGAGAAGGAGAAACCGATACCGACTGGCAAGATCAAGCATTTAATCCGGGAGCTGGAGTATTAAACGTGAATTTTTCAGCCAGCGGTGGAGATGAAAAAACGAGGTTTTATTTCTCGTCTGCCTTGGATCAGCAGGACGGCATTATGATAAGGAATAAATTTCAGCGTATATCGGGCAGATTAAATCTAGACCATAAGGTATCAGACAATTTTACCATAGGTGCAAACTTCAGCCTATCCAGAACGACTACTACCAAATTAGCTGATGACAACCAATTTAACAATCCAATTCAGTTAGTCGCTCTTGCCCCGATTACTCCAATCAGAGATTTAGATGGAAATCTTTACGACCGTCCAACAACTACCTATTATAACAATTTGATCGACTCGGAAAATGCCGAATGGTTGACCACAAATTTCAGAAATATCACCAGTATTTTTGGAGAGTACAAATTCAATAATGACCTGAGGTTCAGATCGGATTTTGCAGTGGATGTGTTGAATCAGAATGATGACCGGTATTTCGGATCAAGAACCAATTCGGGATTGGCGGTGAGCGGTTTTGGTAGTTCAAGATGGTTGCGGACATTTAACTACAATACTAACAACTATTTCACCTACACAAAAAACTTTGCCCTAAGACATAACTTTGAAGCTGTTGCGGGTATGGCTTTTCAGCGGTCTGACACAGACTACACACGCGTGGACGGACAAGAGTTCCCCTTGGATGATTTGAGAAAATTACAGGCGGCTGCCAATATCGTTTTGGGTGAGTCGACGTTAAACAACTTCAGCTTTCTTTCTTATTTCTCCCGAATTAATTATAAATTGGATGATAAATACCTTATGACACTTAGTGGAAGGTATGACGCTTCTTCTCGGTTCGGTCCAAATAAACGATATGGCTTTTTCCCAGCGGCTTCCGTGGGTTGGTTGGTTTCGGAGGAAGAGTTCCTTAAGGGAAACAATACCCTTAGTTTACTTAAAGTTAGGGGATCATATGGTTCTACTGGAAACGCTGAAATAGGAAATTATGCACATTATGGTTTATACGGCTCCGCCTCATACAATTTGCAGCCTGGGCTTCAACCCACACAAATAGCCAATCCAAACTTGACCTGGGAGCGAACCAATCAGCTCAATTTAGGGATCGAATTTGGGCTTTTTGATGATAAAATCACGGGTGAAATTGACGTATATGACAAAATCACCAACGATCTGCTATTGGAAGTTCCCATTCCATCTACCAGTGGGTTTATCACTCAGTTTCAAAACATTGGACGCATGCAGAATACAGGTTTTGAACTTGTGTTAAACTCGACCAATTATGTCTCACAGGATTTCTCCTGGAGAACTTCACTGAATTTTGCTAGAAATGTTAACCGAGTACGGGCTCTTGGGCCAAATCAGACGTCCATCCCACCTTCAAATTCCCGGTTTCTAAATGGTGTATTTATCGGAGAATCAATCGGTGCCTTTTATGGGCAAAAGTATGCTGGAGTAGACCCGGCAAATGGGGATGCCCTATATTATCTGGATGAGACGCTAACTGAAACAACCAATGATTTTGATGAAGCGCAAAGAATGATAGTAGGAGATCCAAACCCCGCATTTATTGCTGGGATCAATAACATTATAACCTATAAAAATATTGATGCCTCATTTCTTTTCCAGGGTGTTTTCGGAAATGATATTTATCAGGGAGGAGGAGGATTTTACTCTGCAAACGGCGACTGGTTTGACAACTCCACGGCTGACCAATTTAACCGATGGAGAAATCCTGGCGATATTACCAACATTCCTCAGGCCCGGCTTAACTCTTGTAATGGGTGTAATGCCAGCAGCCGGTATATTTCAGACGGAAGCTACGTACGATTGAAAACCCTGAGTATAGGATATAACCTTCCAAACAGCTGGCTGGAAAAAATGAAGTTGAGCAGTGCCCGGATTTATTTTATGGGACAAAATTTACTGACATTCACCAATTATACAGGATGGGATCCGGAGGTGAATGCGGATTACCTAGCCGACAACGTGTTTCAGGGAAATGACTTCTACTCAGCACCTCAAGCCAAAACTTTTTCTTTGGGAATTAATGCGGGATTTTAAACAGTTAAATCAGATGAAAAAACACATAACATTACTGGGATTAATAGTGGGCATATTCTTTTTTTATTCCTGCGAAGATCAACTTGAACTTCTACCTCCGCAAAGTGTCGACCAAACGATTGCCTTAAGCAGCGACGCAAATATAAAAAGGGTATTAATTGGCGCTTATGCTAAATTACGAACTGTCGAACTTTACGGCGGATGGATACAGCTTTACGGAGAAATGTTAGGATCCAACAATGAAATTAGATGGGAAGGGACCTATAACCAGCCAAGGGAGGTATATAACAAAGCTATTTTCACCAACAATTCATTTATAACGGATACATGGATCTCTGCCTATAATGCCATCAACATCGCAAATAATATTCTTAGTGTTATTGATGTAGTCGATGAAGAGGACAGGGACCGCGTAAGAGGAGAGGCATTATTTATCCGCGGCGCCTTATACTTCGAATTGGTGAAATTTTACGGATTACCTTATTCGGCTGGAAGTACTACTGAGAATTTAGGGGTTCCGTTAGTATTGACTCCCACTACTACCATTTCAGAGGAAGATTTCGTCGTGCGAAATACAGTAGCCGAAGTCTATCAGCAAATTCTGGCGGATTTAACGCTAGCGGAGAGCCTTCTTCCTCCAACTAACGGAGTTTTTGCGAAAAATCATGTTGCTTCAGCTATGCTTTCGAGGGTATATCTGCAAATGGAGCGTTTTGGAGATGCAAGAGACGCGGCAAACCGAGCGATAATTTCTGCGACAGAAGCGGGAAAATCTTTGGTTACAAGCGGGTTTATGAATGCCTTTAATAATGATGCAGACACCAGCGAAGATTTATTTTCTATCCAGGTAAATACCCAAGACGGAACTAATGATATGCACCTATTCTATTCTACTCCCGACGAAGGAGCGCGGGGGGGAGATATCACGATATTGCAAAACCACATCGCCCTGTATGAAGCGGAAGACCAACGCTTGACCCAATTTAGCATCCGAGCGGAAGACCTACGAACTGACAAATGGCGCCAGCAATTTAAAAATGTGAAAGTAGTCCGACTTGCGGAAATGTACCTGACAAGGGCGGAAGCAAACTTTAGGGAAGGAACTTCGACCGGTGCCACTCCCTTGGAAGACATCAACAGGATAAGAGCCAGGGTGGATTTGCCTGCAAAAACCACATTGAGTCTACAGGAAATATTATTGGAAAGAAAGCTTGAACTGGCACATGAAGGCCACATCATCCACGATGTAAAGCGAACAAGGGGTACTATTCGCGACAATATCAATGCGGAAATCATTTATTCCCATGATGACCCCCGGATGGTTTTCCCCATTCCCCAGCGCGAAATGGATGTAAACGAAAACCTTATCCAAAATCCTGGATATGCGGGCTAAAAAACTCGCAATGAAATCAGATAATGGGTCTCTACTTCGGGACCCATTTTTTATCGGCGTACCCGTGAATTCAAAGAGACAATAAAACCGATTAAAAAGGGGATTTGTTAGGTGATTCCCTCATTCCCGTTTAATTTTAAATCCTCAACTGGCCTAATTGCAGATAGAACCTGATTTCGCCGTAAACCACTTACTACGTATCCAGAAAAATCAAACACATGCAGGAAGAAATCAAAACAGTAGCCCTTCACGATATCCACACGTCTTTGGGTGCGAAAATAATCCCTTTTGCGGGATTTCACATGCCAGTCAGATACACTTCAGATATAGAGGAGCACAAGACCGTCCGTGAAAAGGTAGGCGTTTTTGATGTGTCCCACATGGGAGAGTTTTTAGTCACCGGACCGAAGGCTCTGGAGTTGATTCAATGGGTTACTTCCAATGATGCTTCCAAGCTTGCAATTGGACAGGCGCAATATTCTTGCTTTCCCAATGAGACCGGAGGCATTGTAGATGATTTGCTGGTTTATAAAATGTCCGAAGAGGAATATATGCTTGTCGTAAACGCCTCCAATATTCAAAAGGACTGGGATTGGATCAACACGCATAACACCGTAGGTGCCACGCTTCAGAATATTTCGGATGAGCTTTCCCTTTTTGCCGTACAGGGGCCCTTGGCTCTCGATACGCTGCAGTCGCTTACCCCAGTGGACTTAAGATCGATTCCCTTCTACCACTTTGCAGTCGGTGAACTTGCCGGGATACCGGATGTTATCCTTTCCGCTACGGGATATACTGGGGCTGGTGGATTTGAAATTTATGTTAAAAATGAACACGCTTCCCGTATTTGGAATGCGATTTTTGAGGCTGGAAAAGATCATGGCATTCAACCTATTGGATTGGGTGCACGGGACACCTTAAGACTCGAAATGGGGTTCTGCCTGTATGGAAATGATATTACGGATGAAACCTCCCCGCTAGAAGCTGGACTTGGGTGGATCACCAAATTTTCAAAACCCTTTATCAACAGCGAAAATTTGAAAGCCCAAAAAGAACAAGGCGTAGCGAAAAAGTTGGTAGGGTTTATCTTAAATGAAAAGGGAATTCCCCGGACCCACTACAACATTCTCAATACTGAGGGAGAACCCATCGGCGAGGTTACTTCAGGGACCCAGTCTCCAAGTATGGGAATTGGTATAGGACTGGGATATGTCCCAACAGAATATTCCAAACCCGGCACGATCATAATTATTGAGGTGCGAAACAAAAGGCTGGAGGCAACGGTATATAAACTTCCCTTATTGCAAATTTAATTCAACTACTCGCAGATATGAATTCATTGGAAATTTGTTTCAGTCCCGAACTGATACATTTACACGACCTTCGTGGAAAAATTGTTGTTGTGGTTGATATTTTCAGAGCTACTTCCACGATGGTAACAGCATTGGCAAACGGCGTTAAAAGCATCAAGCCCGTAGAGGATTTGGAAACTTGTCGCGCGCTGTCCAATACAGGATATATCATCGCAGGTGAACGAAATGGCCAAACAGAGGATGGTTTTATATTGGGAAACTCCCCTTTAAGCTACCTGGATCGGTCGTACGAAGGAAAACGCATTGCTATGACAACTACTAATGGTACAGTTGCTATAGAACGTTCCAAAGAGGGGTCGCATGAGGTGCTGATAGGAGCGTTTCTTAATTTAGAGGCAACTGCAACATATATCCGGAAAAAAAATAAGCCTGTCCTGATTTTTTGTGCGGGATGGAAAGGCAAGTTTAATTTAGAAGATTCGCTTTACGCAGGAGCATTGACATCTTTGCTTCAATTTCCTTATGATTGTGATGGAACGTTGGCCATGGAAACCCTTTACAATCAAGTAAAGTCTGACTTAGTGGGGTTCTTAAAAAAAGCATCCCACGCCAAGCGCTTGCAGAATTACAATATTGAGGAGGATATAGATTTTTGCCTAACCCAAAACAAATATGACATGGTGGCGATTTTGGTTAAGGATGAAATAATCTCAAAAAAAATCCCCGCCAACGTATAGGTTGGTAGGGATTTATTACTGAATCAACCTAAATTCTTATTGTGGTAAGATTACTGTATCGATGACGTGAACAATTCCGTTAGTTGCCTCTATATCGGCCGCGGTAACTGTGGCATTGTTAATCATTGCCTTTCCGTCTTTTAGCGATACTGTAATCTCTTGACCTTGCACCGTTTTCGCCTTTTGCCCGTCTTTCAAATCCGTAGATTTTATCACACCGGGTACTACATGGTAGGTAAGCACTTCTATTAGTTTGGCCTTATTCTCAGGCTTCAACAACTCTTCCACCGTTCCGGCAGGAAGTTTTGCAAATGCTTCGTTAGTTGGCGCAAACACAGTGAAAGGTCCGTCACCTTTCAAAACATCCACTAAATCTCCAGCTTTTACTGCCGCTACCAGGGTGGAAAGGAAATCAGTACTTGCTGCCAAGTCAACGATGTCCATATCTGCATTTTTCTTAAGAGGGTTATCTACCTCATCATTGGCCAGAACTGTTACACTTACAAGAAGGGCCATTACGAACGTACTCAACAATTTGATCATGGTATTTTTTTGGTTAGTTACATATCCTGAAACAACCTTTTTCTACAATTGTTGTAAAAAATTGAATAAAAAATTCTAAAATATATTTAATTAACAAAAAATTATCGTTGGACTCTTTTTTACTTCCTTTGATGTGAAATTTTGCCGTGTAAATAAATTATGGTTTATTTTCTACTTATGCTGCCAACCAAAATTCAGTGTGAAGGTTTACCTGACTTTTATAAAACTCCTAAAATCCTAGGTGCTTACCTGTAACAGATAAAGTAAAACCTTCCAGGTTTCACCCGTTTAGTTTGAACAAATAACTAAAATCCATAGCACGCACCTTCTCGTAACCGTTGAAGAAAAACCCTCCAGGTTTTACCCATCTAGTCTAAACAACTAATTTATTACCAATAAAACCTGGAGGGTTTATGGGGATTTAAGAAGAATTCATTATTTCAACTCTAAATCTTCAATATCAACAAAATCCGCCCCACGAATTCCTATAAAAACATCCACCAATTCTTTTAATTTATCCGGTTTTTCTTTTGCAAGGTTTCTTTGCTGACCAATATCTTGGCTTAAATCATACAACTGAAAGGCCTCATCATTTCCCAATTCTATATTGACTTGGGTATTTACAGCAGGACCCTTATAGGGAGGTATCATGATCCAATTCTTGTGTCTGAGGGCCGTTCGGGTAGTGGCTTCCAATACCAAGGTCTCCCGGCCAACCTGGCTTTCACCCATAAATACCGACAACAGGTCCTGTCCGTCTTCACTTCTCTCGGAACTGCCTACGAGGCTTGCAAAGGAAGAAAAGAAATCGATCTGACTTACCATGGCATCGGATACCCCACCATTGATCTTTCCTTTCCAGTAGGTGATAAAAGGGACCCGTGTGCCTGCTTCGAAAAGACTATATTTACCGCCTCTGAGCGGACCCCAAGGGGTATGGTCGCCTAATTTTTCCACTGCGTCATCATAATATCCGTCATTCAGAACGGGACCGTTGTCGCTGGTGAAAATGACAAGGGTATTTTCCAATAGCCCCTGTTCTTCAAGCGTTTTCATAAATTCCCCTATGCACCAATCCGCTTCCAGAATCACATCACCCCTTGGTCCCATGCCTGATTTGCCTTCAAATCTGGGGTGGGGAGTACGGGGAACATGGGGTTGCTGCAAGGCATAATAGAGGAAAAACGGTTCATCTTTAGATTCCCGCAGGTATTCTTGCGTCCTCTCCAAAAAATGATCCGCCATATCCTCATCCACCCATTTGGCATTTTCCCCGCCTTTCATAAATCCAATTCGGGGAATGCCATTCACAATGCTGTTGTTGTGGCCGTGATGCCACTTTAAGCGCAATAATTCCGGATTGTCTTTCCCTGTAGGTTCTCCTTCGAAATTTTTTTCATAATCCACCAATATGGGATCATCGGGGTCCAGACCCCGCACCGTACCATTTTCAAGGTACACCGTGGGCACCCTGTCCTGGGTGGCCGCCATGATATAAGCATAGTCGAAACCCACGTCGTTGGGTCCAGGACTGACCCGTTGGTTCCAATCCACCTGTCCATCACCCAAACCCAAATGCCATTTGCCAATGACGGCGGTTTTGTAACCTTTCCCTTTCAGCATTTTCGGAAGGGTCAATTCATCGGTACCGATTAAAAGCGGAGCAGTTCCCGCCAGAATCTTCGCATTTTCATTGCGCCAAGGATACCTGCCTGTCAACAAGGCATATCTGCTGGGACTACAGGTGGCCGATGAGGCATAGCCATTGGTAAAGCGGACACCTCCATTTGCCAGTTTGTCCATATGGGGTGTTTGTAGCTCCGTAGCACCATAGGCACTCATATCTCCATATCCCAGGTCATCCATATAGATGATGACAATATTAGGTAGGTTTTGCCCGTCAGTAGATGCTTCATTGTGCTGGCGCTGACATTGGGTAAACATCAGGACCGCCGCAAGATGAAAGACGCAAAACGTGGTTTTCTTCATTTTTAATAGTTTCAACATAATTGTATTACAGCGTAATTGTCAAGGTTTCATTTTCATTTTTGGCTAGGGATATCCCAGCGATTAGCTTTTCTTTTCCCGTAACGGCATCCTGAACATGAAGTGAGTATTTTCCACGTTGGAATACTTTTGGCCGGAAGCTTTCTCCCTTTACAGGCAACGAATACTCTATTTCCCCATTTTTGTCATTGATTACTTTTACCACTGGATTTTGCACCCCTTTCAGGTCCAGCAAAGGTAGGAATCCGACGGCTTTCCTACCATAGTTTTCCTCTTGGGCAATGGTGATGGGCCAGCCCTCATACTGGCCGGAAGGATTTTTTTCAGGGTCTACAAATCGCGGCCAACATTCCAGTTTCATGGTTCTTTCCGCTTTATCAAAGGTCACCAGGGCATAGCCGGTGGCTCTGTCATAGATACGCTCGGGCTGCCTATTGGTCTTGCGGGGATTGGCCACGGCATGGACGGTCATCTTATTTCCAAAGCCATCCTGAAATTTCCCGGTATAGGGTGGTTTTCCGGGTAATGGTTGGTGATCCTTGGCTAAGGTTGGCCACCAACGGCGCGGAAAAAGGTTGTTCAACGCAGGGCCTGCAAAACCAAATCCCGCATCCCCATGCTCCTCTATACCATAATGCACCACCGAGCCGAGATGTTGGTCGCCTGCCACATGCAAAGCAAAACTTTTCCGAATTACCTTCAATGCTTCATCCCTGCCTTTTTGCGGCCAGCCGTTGGAATCCATATCCGTAGTAGGGGCATCTCCCTCCACGTATTCACCCAGGCTGGGGATGGGTAGACTGGGGACGATACTGTCAATAATACTCCCTTTTGGAAGCGTGGCTACGGTACAAAAGTTGGTCTGCGACAATACAGCTTTCATTTCCGCCCCCTTACTCCAATCTGTAGCCCAATGTTCCAAAAACTTCATTTGTCTTTGTCCCAGGAGTTCCGCATCGATGTCATAATGGGCTTTTATGTCAAACTCCCGATTTTGTATAAAGCCATTTAAAACCTTCGCTTCCTCGGGGAGTATGTTTTTTGGCGCTGTTTTGAATTTGCGGTCCTCCAATATGGCAAAACTAATCCCGCCATACACCCAGTCGGTATAATAAGTAGTAATGCCTTGTTTTACAGGAGTGGGGTCATAGGGCCCTGGCAGATGCCCCGTCTGCGTCAATTGTACCATATTGACCCACTCCGCAGGCATTTTATATCCGCCTTGATCTTGGGCTACATATCCCCAACCTTCGTCTGTAGGAGCTTTTTCGCCTCCTTCTCCCCATACATTGCCATGATACACATCATGGTCATCGGGTATAAAGACAGAGGGGATATTTCTGAATATTTCCCGGTAGGACCAGCCAAACATATACCATTTCCTTAAATAATCTAGGCTGGACTTTTCCAAGGGGGAGGTTTGAATACCAAAGCCTCCGGTGCCTTCATAGAATTGATCCCCCAGAAATACAGCTAGATCGGGTCGGTGCATTAGCGAATTAACACTGACTTCGGTATCGGGAAATCCATGATCCGCATTGCAACTGAAAACAGCCATTTTTACTTTATCTGCTGCCTTTGGCTCTGCTGCGATGGAACCTTCATAATAATATTCATAGACCCCATCCTTTAGTGGCAGTTCAAGTTTGACCCGGTAAGGCACCTTTTCCATAGAGCTCCAATTCCTTACTTTAAACTGTACCACCCTTCCCAACGGGTCCGGTAGGCCTTCTTGAATTGTGGTCCAACCGGAGCTTTTGGCCGTTTGCAAACTCACCTTAAGCCCGTTTACTTTATCAACTGGAGCCAATTGGGTACCCATTTTTAAAACCCCGTCATGTAAGGTATAATAGGCAAAGCAGATCGGACCAAAAGCCTGATACCTGTTTTGACTGATTTTATCACCACTGATTACCCAATCGGAAAAAGCCACAGAAGGCTTTTCACTACCTTCTTCCATGTCAGGAAAATGGGACACCAAGGCCAAATTCCCGCTAAGGTCCTGATTGGATATATTTTCCAAACTTATAGAAGAAATGACTTTGCCATTTCCTTGCTCAAAAACGCTCAGGCTTAATTCATATTGATTGTCACGGAATTCCGCACCAAGTTGAAGGGTATAAGTACCGGACAGGGACAATTTACTTTCAGTAGTTTCTTTACCTATAAAAAGGTGCCCCACTCCGTTAATTCCACAATCAATCCCTTCGCCAAACACAGCCGCAGACCTGTAGTCTTCAAATGTCCCTTTAGCCCCGATCCGGAATCCTATATAAGCCTCCGGCTTCCCAAGGACATTCGGATTCAGCCATTCCACGGTGACCTTTGATTGAAAATTTCCCTGTTCTTCGTGAATTTGGTGAGTGAGGCTATGAAGGGTTCTGTTTTTATCGCTGACCACACATACTGCCTTTCCATTTCTGATTTCCCAATCCTGTAGTCTGTTACCCCAGTACTCCGGACCTATCCAAGGCATATCCGGCCAATTACTCCAGCTACTTTCAAAAAACGCTTTTTTTACATTTGCCAGTGATTGTATATCAGGTTTCGTTGGATTTGGCTCACCAAATAGAAAATGAGGGGTAACTGTCCCTAATGCGATAGCTTTTACTGCGTGTCTTCTTTTCATAGTTCGGGTTTATTGCGCTAATTTTGGGTTAATGTTAGTTTCAGCCTCAGGTATTGGCCTTTAGTGATCGATGCCCAGCCTGAAATTTTTGGTTGTGATATGCCAGCGTGATAAAGGGTCATGTTTTCTTGACACCATAGGCAATCTTACAGATTCCGGAAAAGGTGCTCCCCAAAAATCGCCAGTAAGGACTTCTCCTCCAATGCCCCATCCCAAAATATCCCATATCCAGGTAGCACCAAATACTAGTTCAATTATCCACTCCCGTCCTATTCTGCTAATCTGATTTTGAACTGAAAACCTACCAAATCACTTCTCCAACTGATTTTCCACAGGTACCAATCCGGCTTTATGTTGAGCCAATACCTCTCTGATTTCTGCTATAATCTGCGGGTGATCAGCAGCTATGTTGAACCTTTCTCCGGGATCTATATTCACGTTATACAATAAGGGTTCTTCCAATATAGTGGCTCCATTTTCCAGGGGGATAGGTGGATTCGTTACCGGGTGGGCTGTAGGGTTACCATATTCCAATTGGGTTATAAAGTGGGCTTTATAATCTCCCTTACGTATGGCATACACCTGCGCTCCCCGGTAATAGAATACAGTTTCCCGTTTTCCCTTACCTGTTCCCATTAGCAAAGGCGTTATATCAAAGCCGTCATAAACCCGATCATCGGGAAGTTTGGTATTTGAGAGCGCACAAAAAGTAGGCATCAGGTCCATAGTAGTTCCCATATCCGTTACTACTGCAGGCTGGATTTTTCCAGGCCACCAAAAAATGGTGGGCTCCCTCATTCCACCTTCAAAGGTGCCACCCTTGGCACCCCGTAGCAGGCCGGCTGTGCCGCCATGGGTCCTGAAGGTATGCCAAGGTCCGTTGTCGGAAGTAAATACAACCAGTGTATTTTCAGCTATCCCTTCTTCCTTTAAGGTTTCCAGAATTTGTCCAACCGACCAGTCTACTTCCTCAATTACATCTCCGTAAATCCCTCCTACCGAGGTATCCTTAAACTCCTCAGAACGAAACAGGGGAATATGGGGAAGCGAATGTGCCAGGTAAATAAAGAAAGGTCCCTTGTCCTTTAGATCTTTGATTTTGCCTACCACTTCGTCGGTATAGCGTTTGGTAATGGTCCGTTGGTCCGCGGGCCGTTCCACTTCTGTTTTATCACGCAAAATTGGCACATTGTAAGCCTGATATCGTTCAGTTTCGGCCAACGTAAAGTGGTCGGTTGTTTCCACCTTGTCCATATCATTCGAGTAAGGTATCCCGAAATAGCTGTCGAAACCGTGGTCGGTGGGAAGGAAGGGGGATTGGTGCCCCAGGTGCCATTTGCCCACTGCGGCAGTTTGATATCCATTACCCTTTAACGCCCTTGCGATGGTGATCTCCGTCTGTGGGAGGCCGCCTTTGGAGTCCGGGAACAATACCCTCCTTTTGTCGCTGCACATGCCTGAGCGGATGGGTAATCTCCCGGTAAGTAGACCGGCCCGACTGGGAGTACAAACGGGAGCAGCCACGTAGAAATTGGTCCATTTTTGTCCTTCATAAGCCATCCTGTCCAGGTGGGGTGTTTTGTTGCTGGGGTGTCCAAAAACACCGAGGTCTCCATAGCCCAGGTCGTCTGCAAAGATCACGATGATGTTGGGTGGATCGGCTGTATTATTTTCCCACCAAGTGGATTCCGCATTGGATGTTAGGAAAAGTCCAAAAAAAATAACAGCAATTGAGATCATAAATGGGGGATAGTGAACTTTCATGAGACTGTTTTTTAGGCTTATATGGTTGTCGTCACTCCAGTCGGAGTTAGGGCGTTTAAATCACCTGCTGAAAATGAGAAATCAACAAAGAATTAAATTATGATAACTTTTTCGATTTTACAAAATTCCTAAAATAGCCGCCTATCGGTTTTTGAGGTTATTGCTTTGATCAAACCCACATAGGTTGAGTCGCTAATTTCCTTGTTGGTCACTTTTTCCAACATATCGCGGGACTGTTGCACTTTACCCGTTTCTGAATAAATCCGGGACCGCATCCAGTTTTCCAAATTGGCATCTATAGATCCCGGAAAGGGCTTACCCACTCCCAACTGTTTTGGCCATATCTCGGCTTCATCAATTTTCTTTAAAGCCTCTTTAAAATTCCGCTTTTCCATGGCAGAATGTGCCAGCATCAGTTTGGTTTCCCTGTAGTAACGCCTGGCACCTGTAGCCCCTTCAAAAGGTAATACATGTATATTGGCCAGTATTTTTTCGGCTGTCTTATATTGTTCGGTACCAACCAGCATCCTGACCAATTCAAGCCCAACGATATAGTTTTTCCTGTTTTTTTGAAAATAACGGTGAAGCTCGTTTACCGCTTCACTTTGATTACCCATTTGATACATCAATCTCGATTTCAACACTCCATACCGCCAAGAATCAGGATTCAATCTTGCCGCTAAAGCAACGTTATGGAGCTTTGATTTCAAATCCTGGTTATCCAAAAGTCTAGATCTAAAAACATAAAATGGAGCAAAAGCAATGTCTTCACCAAACTGGCTAATTGTTTCCATAGCCTTATCACCGTTGCCTCGGTAGTCATGGATCAAGGCCAAAAGGTAACTTGCCTGCCAAGCATCATCTTCCTCTGCGGCCCACGCCAGTGCGATTGCGGATTCTTCCCGAAATGGAAAAACAAAATCAGGGTTTGTCTGACCTGCCTGACTTAAATAGGTTTTAGACTGCTCCGGATTTTGGTCTTTATTCAACCAAGCCAGCCAATACAATGTCTCCGAATTTTCGGGAGACAATTCAATAACCGCTATTGCTTCCTTCAATAAACCAAGATTAGCATACCAAATCCCTAACTCCAAAAAGGTTTCCAAAGGCATCTCATTTTGGATCAATTGGGTAAAAAGCTGCCTATTTTCATCCGAAGGGTTCAGGTAATAATCTTCAAAACGAACTAAATGATTCAAGGGATTAATCTCCTGAATTCTACCCTTCAATTCCCGCATTTGAACATCATCTCCGTCTATTCTGGAAAGCACAAGCAAAATACTCAAAGCGTCTATATTTTCTATGTTGTTTTTTAAGGCGAGAAAGGCATACTCACCAGCTAGACCAAATTCCCTTTGCTTCATATACTTTTGGCTCAAAGCCGTATAGGATGCATTCCTTAACTCCGAGGTAAGACTTGCCACTTCAAATCCATCCAACGCATCAAAAGTCAAACCCAACCTGTCAGCAGCTTGCCCATAATAATAATTGGCCGCTCCGTCATACGTATCGATACTCAGTGCTTTTTTTGAATAATAAAACGCTGAATCATATTCCATCCTGAAGATTTTCAGTTTAGCCATTTCAACCAAAGAAGGCAAAAGGAAAGGGTCTATTTCAAGGGATTCGTTTATCTTTTTTTCCGCTTCTTCATAATTTCTAAACCTTGCCAAATCCCTGCCCTGTAGATAAAGGCCATAGGCTTCATTTTCCTGAAACCCTTCTGCAATTTCCACAGGCCTGCTAAGTTGATGGTCATCGTTTTCTTCAAATGTGAGGCTATGTCTACCCAATTCAATTTTGAATGCCTTTTCGCCAGACGGCAAATCTAGTGTCATTTCAACCAATTGCATTGGTTTGGCTTCCAAATACACTGCTTTCAACTCAAGCCCTTCCCTGTTAAATACTTTCAGGCTGTCCTGAATAACTTGCACGGGATTCATCCGAATGGTCAAGGCATTACCGTCATTTTTCACATTATATGCGCCCAATAAATTGGCGTTGGTAAACCCATTCAAGCCCTTAAATGGGAACCAATATTCCGTCCAGTTCTCACTGCTGTAGGGGGTAAATCCAATCTGCTTAAAAGGGGTTAAGCTACTTTGAAAGTCATTTTGATTAAACAATCTGCCACTTTGAATCTCAACATATTGACCGCTTTCGTCTGTAAGCAAATCCTCCCATATCTGACCCTCCTCTGATTGTGCCCACAAAAAAATTTTCTTGCCAAGCTTATCTTCCCTTTTTGAATAATGAATCATCCCAAAATCATCATCCTCCCATAAAGCCCCAAAATATTTACTATGTTCTCCTAACACATGATATGATTTTGACCCTCCGAAGGCGTTTTGCTCATAATAGGACAAATCACGCCCCAGTTCATCTACGGACCATTCACTTGCCTCTCCCCCATGCCCGATGGAATGTGTCCCGGGATAAAGGAACTTTAAGCTCTTTCCTACGGGAATGCCTGCATTCATCCATGAATAATACGGCTGTTCCATTCCTGTGGAGTTAAACCAAAAAGACCTAGTGGTAAAATATGCCTTATCCTTTTCTAAGTTAATTTCCATCGTCCAGCGTGTCCTTGTCAATAAGTCCAGAGTACTTGTAAAGCAGCTTACACTTCCGTCTTCATTCTGCCTCACCAAGTAATCTACCGGTGTTGCACTGTTTGGAGTATGGCCTATTATACCATAATTGGCCTCTATACCTCCACTTACCCAAGGACCCCGCATGGCTATATCCCTGAATTTCACCACCTCGTTATTATAAAAAAAATCTTTGCCACTAGTCTTGTCCATCGCAGTCCAGACCTTTCCGCCTATTTCCGGCATGATCTGTACACTTATATAATCATTTTCCAACAACACCACTTTCCATTCCTTTTCAACAGCCTCGGTGGTAAATCCATCAAAGCGATAGTAAGGATATATCTTTTTGGCAGAAGGCACCGGGTCCGGGTCAGAAAAAGGGTAGGTAGTGTAACTTTTATAAAACTCCTTAAAAGTTGCTTCACCCTGCGCATAGGCTGTTATACTCCCCAAAACAATGAATAGGGTGAAATAATATTTACTCATTTTTATTGGCATTAAAGATATTTTTTTCGTGATATTCCGGATAACATTTATCCCCTGACAGGTTTACACTTTGTAAAAAACTCTGTTGATCAAAACTGTTTTAATTAAACCCATTATTTATTTCCACCAACGCTGCTCCTCCTGGATTCAGTTCTTTGGCGGTAAGCTTGTTCAAGGGTATATCTGAAGTTCCCAATATATCGTGTAAATCCCCAAATCTAGTCTCTACGTAAAGCAACCCTGTAATGATTTCCTCTTTTGCCCGGGCCCGTTGAATGGCATTCATCGCGGAGAGGCGGTCTTTTGGATCCCATTCATTTTCCAGTTTATGCAATTGCAACCGGGTACCGTCATGCATGGTCACCTGTGCTATTTCTCCCTCCTCATAGTCCACCTTAATCTCAGACTCTTGGGGAACAAAGTCAAGTTTGGAAGTCATTTCCATGTGTTCACGCACATAGTCGTATGACTTAGTCGAACCTACATTGTTATTGAAGGTGACACAAGGGGAAATGACATTTATAAAGGCAAAGCCCTTATGGTGGATTGCCGCTTTGATCAGCGGAACAAGCTGTCCCTTATCCCCACTAAAACTTTGGGCTACAAAGGTAGCTCCAAGCTCTACCGCCAGACTTGCCAAATCTACGGGTTGAAATGGATTAATCGATCCCGCCTTGCTTTTGGACCCTTGGTCGGCAGTAGCGGAATCCTGCCCTTTGGTCAGGCCATAGCAGCCGTTGTTCATTACCAAATAGACCATATTGACATTTCTTCTTATCGCATGCACAAACTGCCCCATTCCGATTGAAGCCGTGTCCCCATCGCCAGAAACACCGAAGTACACCAAGTCCTTGTTTGCTAGGTTGGCACCTGTGGCTACGGAAGGCATTCTCCCGTGGACAGAATTGAATCCATGTGAATTGCCCAAGAAAAAGGCAGGGGTCTTGGAAGAGCAACCAATTCCCGAGATTTTAGCCACCTTATGCGGTTCTATGGACAAATCAAAACAGGCCTGAACGATGGCCGTACTGATACTGTCGTGCCCACAGCCTGCACAGAGGTTGGAAATTGCCCCTTCGTATTCCTTAAGGGTATAGCCAATTTTGTTTTTTGGCAGCTTCGGATGCCTAAATATGGGTTTGATATAAGTCATGTTGCAGGTGTTTTTCTTGGAAAAGGTGTGAGGCAATGGATTTGGCTATAAAATCAGCCGTAATTGGCATACCGTCAAAATTTAATACCGGAACCAGTTTTTCCGGTGCTATGGAAAGGTCCATCATTAATAGGGATCTTAATTGGGCATCCCGGTTTTGTTCGATGACGAAAACCTGTTGATGGGAAGCTATAAAATCCTTTACGGTAGCATTAAACGGAAAAGCCTTGATCCGAACCGCATCCAGACCAATCCCTTTAGCTTCAAGAATATCTTTGGCTTCTTCAGAGGAATAGGTGGAGGTTCCGTAAAAAAGAATCCCAAAATTATGTTGATTTGCTTCGTGGTACACCTCTGGAGCGGGAACAAGCTCTCTGGCTGTTTCCCATTTGGCGAGCAGGCGTTCCATATTTCTCTGGTAGGCCTTATTGTCTTCCGTATAGGCGGCATATTCATCTCGGGATGTTCCCCTGGTAGTAAACCCTCCTTTAGTCGGGTGGGTACCGGGAATAGTCCTGTAGGGAATCCCGTCGCCATCCACATCCAGATACCTTCCATATCTGCCCATGTTTTCAAGCTCCTCCTCAGTTAGCACTTTCCCGCGGTTGTATTCATGATTATCGTCCCATTCAAAGGGTTCGCTCATATGGTCATTCATCCCCAGATCCAGATCCGTCATCAGCACCACCAGCGTCTGTAGGTATTCGGCCAACTCAAAACTCTTAGCCGTCAACTCAAAGCATTCCTTGGGTGTGGAAGGAAACAGCAGGATGTGTTTCGTGTCTCCGTGGGAAGCATAGGCTGCCAACAACACATCAGATTGCTGGGTCCGGGTCGGCATGCCGGTACTGGGGCCCGCCCGCTGCACGTCAACCAATACCGCCGGCACTTCGGCAAAATAAGACAGCCCAATAAACTCATTCATCAAAGAAACACCCGGTCCGCTTGTGGCTGTAAAGGACCTGGCCCCATTCCAGTTGGCTCCGATTACCATGCCTATGGCAGCGAGTTCATCTTCGGCTTGTACAATGGCATAATTTTTCTTCCCAGTAACCTTATCCACACGCAATTTTCCCGCAAATTTGTCAAAGGCCTCCGCCACCGAAGTGGATGGGGTTATTGGGTACCAAGCCACTACGGTTGCCCCACCATACACTGCACCTAGGCCACACGCTGTGTTTCCGTCAACAAGAATCTTGCTTTTCACCAAATCCCTTCTCTGTAAATGAAAATCCAAGGGGTATTGAAATTGTTCCAGAACATAATTTGCACCCAGTTTGAGTGCCTTTATGTTTGGTGCTATCAGCTTTTCCTTTCCGGCAAACTGCTCCGCAAGAAGGGTCTCCAGCACCTCAAATTCTATGGATAATAATACCGACAGAGCCCCCACATAGATGATGTTTTTGAATAACTGCCGCTGCCGCGGATCGGTAAAGTGTGTATTACACATCTCCATCATGGGAATCCCCAGATAATGAATATCCTCCCTTATTAGGTTGTTGTGCATTTTCTTGGTGCTGTCATAGATCAAGTAACCTCCTGCACGAACACTCTGAATATCCTTTTCAAAACTTTGGGCATTGACTGCCACCACCAAGTCTATCCCCTCTCGCCTTCCCAAATACCCTTTTTCACTAACCCGAACCTCGTACCAAGTAGGTAGTCCCTGGATATTTGAGGGAAAAATATTCTTAGGAGTAACGGGAATTCCCATTCTGAATATAGCCTTTGCAAAAAGGAAGTTTGCACTAGCTGATCCGGTACCGTTCACATTAGCAAACCGAACAACAAAATCATTTACTTGACTAGGTCTGGAAACCTGATTAATCGCACCACTCATATACTACTTGCTTTGGTAACACTATAGAAAAACTGCTGCATATCCCATGCAGAAGTTGGGCAGCGCTCCGCGCAAAGGCCGCAGTGAAGACATACGTCTTCATCCTTTACCATTACCCTACCTGTTTTGAGTTGATCAGAGACCAAAATTTCCTGTGTCAGGTTTTCTGCCGGCACTAACAGGTTTTTCCTCAGATCCATTTCCCCGGCATTGTCCGTAAAGGTGATGCAGGAAGTCGGACAGATATCCATACAGGCATCACATTCAATACATCGGTCTTCACTGAAGACGGTTTGCACATCGCAATTAAGGCAGCGCTGAGCCTCTTTAAAACCAGTTGGTGTGTCAAATCCGAGTTCTACCTCTTTTTTCCGGTCTAACAATGTGATTTCCTTGGCGGCCTGCGGCACTAGGTAGCGCTGGTCTCTGGCTACCTCGCTGTCGTAGCTCCATTCATGGATACCCATTTTAGTACTGAACAGATTGGTATATGGGTCAGGACGCTTTTTAATGTCTTTCCCTTGGCAGAACAAATGCATCGAAACAGCTGCCTGATGCCCGTGTGCCACTGCTGTAATCACATTTTCGGGTCCAAAAGCCGCATCCCCTCCAAAGAACACATTCGGGACAGTTGACTGGAAGGTAACCTTATCCACAACGGGCATCTCCCACTCGTCAAATTCCAATCCCAAATCCCTTTCAATCCAGGGGAAACTGTTTTCCTGACCAATGGCAATCAGCACCTCGTCTGCAGCTATAAATACATCCGGCTCTCCCGTAGGCACCAGTTGCCGCTTACCTTTGTCATCAAAGACGGCTTTAACCTTCTGAAACATCATGCCGGTCAGTTTTCCATCTGACATTTCAAAACTCAGCGGTACATGGTTGTCAAAAATTTGAATATCCTCATGCATGGCATCCTCCTTTTCCCAAGGTGAAGCCTTCATGGTACTAAACGGACTTCTAACGACAACCTTTACCTCTTCCCCACCCAGTCGCCGGGAAGTTCGGCAGCAATCCATGGCTGTATTTCCGCCGCCAAGTACGATTACTTTTTTTCCGATTTTGTCGATATGTTCAAACGCTACTGAAGCCAACCATTCGATACCTATATGGATGAACGCATCCGCAGCCTTTCTTCCTGGAAGCTTGGGCAAGTCCCTTCCTCTAGGCGCGCCGGTCCCCACAAACACTGCATCGTAATCCTTTTCCAATACGCCTTTTAAGCTGTCTATATATGTGAAAAACTGCGTGTGAATACCAAGATCCAGAATGTAGTTTACTTCTTCGTTCAAGACTTCCTCAGGAAGCCGAAAAGCGGGAATCTGGCTGCGCATCATCCCTCCACCTGCTATCTGTTCATCAAAAAGATGTACTTCATAACCCAAAGGAGCCAAATCCCTCGCAACTGCAAGTGAGGCCGGGCCTCCGCCGATTAGTGCGATTTTTTTTCCATTGGGGATAAAAGGCCCTTTAGGCATATGTTGCTTTACGTCCCCTTTGTTGTCGGCAGCAACCCGTTTGAGACGGCAGATGGCAACAGGCTCTTCTTCTACCCGAACCCGCCGACAGGCAGGTTCACAGGGGCGGTCACAGGTTCTGCCAAGGATACCCGGAAAAACATTGCTTTCCCAGTTGATCATGTAGGCTTCGGTATACTTTTCCGCTGCGATAAGTCGAATGTATTGGGGTACCGGGGTATGGGCCGGACAGGCATACTGGCAATCCACCACCTTGTGGTAATACTCCGGATTCTGTGTGTCGGTGGGAGTCATATCTATTTTGGGTTTAAGGCAAACAATCCCTTGTCTAACTAGATCGTTGTTTCGGCGATTAATTTCAAAAATTAAAAAAGGGAAAACAAATATTAACTGATTTTTTTAATTTTAGAATGCTTAAAAAAGTTAAAACAGTTATTTTGGTTTGATCATATTTGAAATAAAGGGGAAATATAGCCTACGGCTGAAATAAAGTGGAAATATGCCTGCTGCGAAATATTGGGGAATTGATATTAGTGGATAACTTGTCCCGGTTTTTCCGGGATTAGATATTGGTTGATATTAAGTAGGTTGAAATATGGTGGAAATCGAAGCGTAGCGTAGACCCTGAGGAGCGAAGCGGTTCAGGGTATAGTAGATATATGGCCTGTCGGCCGAAATATTTGGGGAGGATTTGGGTGGATCTTGGATATTGATTGATATTAAGAATTTCGAATTAAGAAATAAAGATTGCGAGCCAAGTCGTATTGGGTTATCGGTTACTGGATTATTGGAAACAGCCCTGAAGGGGCGAAATAACGTAGCCTAGGGTGTAGCGTAGCGGAGCCCTAGATTAAGTACAAATATCTCGATTGTGTTTTGGCCGCGGGGATGGTTCTGGGGCCCGTTCCTTTCCCGCCAAAACCCGATTCTGTCCGGTTCTGCATTTCCTTTTTCTAGATATGAGTTATTAAGTTGATGGGTTGATTATGGGTCATGAATTATAAATTGATAATTAACCATTAACCATTGACGTTTAACCTCATATGCCCTTATATATCTTATGTGGTTCAGAATTATTTTTTGAATTGGTGGTTAAGTTACGCTTACGGTCTCATATGGTTTAATCCGCCGATATCTGAATCAAATCCTGGATTTCTCCGAATTCAGATTGCATCCGGGCCAATGCATACACTTTTCCCTGAAAATCAATGGCAATGGAATTCACATAGGTGGGAATACTCCCGTCGGGATAGAAAATGGGGCCATGGTCGGTAGAACTCCCACTTGGGATATGATACGTGATTAGGTGAAGGCTTTCCAGCCCTTTGGCTCCTCCCTTTGCTATTTGCTTTTCGCCTACGAGTCGCTTTCCTTCTTGATAAATTGGGCCACCCGTCAGGTAATAGATTGTCTCTCCATCCGGTCCAAGTTGGAATCCGAGGTAACCATACGAAAACTGGTCAAACATGCCGGACTTTCTGGAAGGCAGGGATGTCAGCCGCTCTACCAGCTCCAAACTCTGGTTTTGCGGGTCAAACTTAAATAGATACCCCGAATTGCCATGAACGCCATAGGCAACCCCCTCCTTCTCGTTCCATATAACTTTCCTCCAGTTGTAACCCATGCTTCCAGGTTGGGTAGGGTCGTATTGTCCAAAATAATCCAACCGCAGGTTAACGTCTTTTAATTTATAAAAAGACCCTTCCGGTTGCGGATCAAAGCAGTAAATATCTCCCTCAGAAGTTGAAAAGTAGAATTTTCCAGTAGAAGGATCATTTAACAGAGAGCGGCAAAGAACCCGATAATCATTGCCGACTTTTCCTGCCTCTCCTTTATGGGAAATAAGTCCCATATTTTGAACTTTTCCAGTATTCACATCCAAGTGTACCAAATAGCCGGAAGGCCATGAAATCGCCAAAATCTGCTTTCGAAGCACATCCATTGCCATACTCAAAACCCCTTCTCCATGTGGCATGATTCCCAAATCTTTTATTTTGCCATTTTGGATATCGTATGATAAAAAATGTCCACCGGGATAAAGTGCTAACCCATCCGGAGCATTTTCCGGCAAGCGTTCCATGCCATCGATCATTTCATAATATCCGACATGGGTAGCGAAATAAAGTTTCCCATCGGCTTCATAAAACTCCACATGACTCTTTCCCTGGGCGATCGCATTTAGGTCCTTTTCACCGCAGGCATCTGTAAGGTCAGCCAAGAGGGTAATCTCATCATTAGTTGGGTCAAAAACATAAAACTTACCACCCTCATCAGGTATCTCTGAGGAAAGGATATAATAAATTTTCCCATCACTACCCCTACTTAGGGCCAAATACGTGTCATGGGCATGGGGAAATCCTGAATAAAAAGCCTTGGCTTTCAATTGGGCGTTTGGTTGATTTTTCAATTGTTGATAAATTAAATTAAGCGGTTACCTCCAGAAGTTTTTCCGCATTATCGTGAATTTTCTGGATGGCGTTGGCGATGTCATCCATGTCTTTTTTACTACCAAGCAGCATATTCTGAGAAAGCCACACACCGGTCTCATTACACAAAAGATCTGTTTGGGGACATTGGTTCTTTGCGATAAATGCCTCAAAGTCCAAATCCTTCTTCTTGTACATCTTGCGGTAGTTTTTGGAATCAAAGGCATCCTTCAAATAGAGTTTATCATTTAGCGGAACATATCCACTTGAACAGGAAATACCCTCCGCCTGCAGTGCCTTCAAAAAGACAGCCCTAGGCAGCCCCTTAAACGCCTCACTATGGTACCGAAACGGAAAAAGGTGAAATGAGGCTTTAGTCACCCCCGGGTAGAGTACGTAGGGACTTATTCCTGGAATGGGTTCAATTTTACTTCTCAGATAAGCGGCATTTTCACTCCTCAAATCCGTCTCGGCATGGAGTCGAGTTAGCTGGGTAAGTCCAATGGCTGCTTGGTATTCCGACAGGCGTAACTTGGTACCCGCCAGAACAGCACTTACATTGGTTGCGCCAATATTGCCATAAGGGAAGCCGTAGGAATGATAAGAAAAACAGCGGTCCATAAACTCGTCATCATTGCTGACAATAGCTCCCCCCTCTCCCATCGGGAGATTTTTGGAATTCTGAAAACTGAAACAACCCGCATGGCCTATGGTTCCCGCTTTTTGATGATTGAATTCCGCCAACCAAGCCTGACAGGCATCTTCCACTACAATGAGGTTGTGCGTGTTGGCAATTTTCATGATTTTACCCATATCCGCAGGCAATCCCAAGATATGGACGGGCAGTATGGCCCTGGTACGTGACGTGATTTTGGCTTCTATTTTCGTGGCATCCAACTGGAAGGTATCCGGATCGGAATCCACAAATACGGGCATGGCACCTGTCTGTAAAATGGCAACAATGGTGGCAATAAAGGTATAGGAAGAAACAATCACCTCATCCCCTCCCCCGATTTTGGACTGTACCAACGCCGCTATAATGGCATTTGTCCCGTTGACCACCGTAAGACATCTTTTCACGCCCAGAGTTTCCGCCCATTTGGTTTCAAACTCCTCCACCACCTTATCCCTAGACCATACGCCGCTTCGCAACACCTTAAGAATCAACTCCTCGTCTTTTTCAGAATCCCAACGGGGCCATTTTGGCCAGGCAGCAGTGCGAATAGGTGTACCACCTAGAAGTGCTGGCGTTTCAATGTCACTGACAACATGCGAAAGGGTACCAAATGAAGTAAGTCCGGCAACGGCACCTGCGCCTAATACAGCGTTAGTTTTCAAAAATTTTCTGCGGTTAATGGGTTCCATAGCACTGCTTGATTTGATGTGTTGACACAAGGTAGGTATTTTATGAGATTATTGAAAAACCGAGGGTTGATTTATGAATTATGAGTTGATAGTTGATGGGTTGATTGGTTGATTGGACGATGGGTCGATGGGTTGATTATGAATTATGCAAATTCCAAGCCCCAACGGGTGGAAACCAGAAGCCTGGGGTATAGTGAAGAGGAGCCCCCAGGATTGGAACGCACATCTCGGTTATGTTTTGGCAGCGGTGAGGGATGAAAATGAAATATGGTGGAAATTAGGTAGAAATAAGGCCTACGGCAGAAATATTGGGGAATTGATATTTACTGATATTAGATATTGGTTGATGTTGACGAAAAAATTTTTCTGCCCTAAAAAACCTTCCACCTATCAACCCATCAACTATGACCAAATTTTGGCCTGTTACCTGAAACACATCTAGCCAACCTGTTTAATAAAGGCGATCAGATCAGACATTTCCTGTAGCGTTAGTTCACCAGCCAAAGGGGGCATTAGGGACAAGGACTTGATTTCCTTTCTGTTCAATTCTTTTTCTACCCCTGGAGAAATTTGTAGATTTATTGCCGAGGAAGTTTCGGAAAGGATCATCCCCTTCACATTAGTCAAATCCACATGTACCAAATTACTAACCGACTCAGCTGTAAACACGGCTTTCTTGCCAAAGGGCTCTGGAAAAAGACCTCCCGTGTAGGCGGTAATACCACTGAAACTTGTAGTCATACCAACCGGGGTAAATAATTGTCTACTTTCTTGCACCGATATGACATATGTGGGACAGATAGATCCAATTATCCAAACCGTATACCGGGTTATTGACGTTTACATGGGGATTCGAAAGGTTCCTACATGCCTGATGATTTTCGTCAATAAACGTTCGTAGGCTTCCGTATTAAATTTGGACAATATAGGTTTTTTTTATCTTTTATAAAATATAATTAAATTCGTATATGAAAAGCAAAAAATAAACTATAAGACGATGACCGATCGGCTTACATATTGCATTTACGGCCTTTTTTTCATAGTTGTAGGCTTGACTGCCAAATCCAAAGGGTTTGGTCAAAGCAGCGTTGACCGCCTAGCATCCGAAATAGAGGAACTTTTTGACAATAACGCCTTTGAGGCGGCGGTACCCCTGCTTTTGCAATCGCTTCAGATGGCCAAGGACTCTTCAGATCGTCGCAGAATCCTTGCAGACCTTGGTTATGCCCATAACCAGGCAAGTCAGTTTGAACAAAGCCTGACTTACTACTCGTATGCGGCAGACATTGCGCTTCAAATGCGGGATACCCTTCGTTCTGCCCGTTTCATCCGTAGTGTGGGGTATAATTACCAGCATTTGGGGTTGCATGCATTAGCGCTGGACAAATACTATGATGCACTACAATTGGTTAAGGGCAAATTAAAATATGCGAGTATAGAAGCTGAAATTTACAATTCAATGGGATTGCACTATCAGCAATTGAACAATTTGGATCAGGGGCTTAGGGTGTTAAAAGAAGCACAAACTATCTGGGTAGCATTAGGAGACTCTACCAGCCTCGGCAAAATACTGACAAATATCGCCGTCTGCTATGATAATTTAAAACTTTATGATTCTGCTCTATATTACAATAATATAGCCTTAAACATAAAAAAAAACAAAAATGAACCAGTTCAATTAGTAAGCACGCTGAATAATATAGCTGTCAATCTAATCAATTTGGGAAGGGAAGAGGAGGCCCTTCCTTATTTGGAAGAATCCTACCAGCTGCATCAGCTACTAAACGACAAAGAAGGCTTGGCCATCAGTTTCAAAAACCTGGCAGATTACGCGCTCAGAAAAAAACGGTATATCCAAAGTGAAGCCTATCTGGACTCGGCTTTTCACATACTCAGAGGAATAAATAGCAAAGATTATCTAGTTGAAGCATTAGAGTTGCGGATAAAGCTTTACGAACAAACTGCACAATTTGAAAAGGGTTTAAGCACTTACAAGGAATTTGACAACCTCAAAACAGAACTTTACCTGAAGGAAAAATTTAAAGTACAGGAATTAGGGAATATGTACCTACTCCGGGAAAAAGAGTTTGAAAACGAACAGGTAGTCACCCGTGCAAACCTTTTGGAAGTACAAAGTACTCAATTCAAAAACACCAGTATACTCCTTGGAATTATCGGACTTTTAGCTCTTGCATTTGCCATCGCCACAAGCCGAAACCTTCGGGTGCAAAAAAGGCAGTCGGAGTATATAAGGCATCAGAATACCATCATTAAAGGGCAGCAGGATGAGCTTCGGCACCGCACAAGTAACAGCCTGGCCCGCACCAATGGTATTTTAAATTCAATTGCAAGAAAAATTACCGATGAGGAGGTCAGAGCAAAACTTCTGCATGCTTCCCGAATTTTGGTAACCGCAGCTTCATTGGAACGTCATTTGATCGGGGTGGAAAATGAAAAGGAAGTGCAACTAGAGGAATTTATCGAGAGCCTGATCGACCATCAGCGACAGGCCCTCCAGCTGGAAATGAGACACATTCAGATTGAATTTAGCTGTGATCCCTTGCTTTTTCTACCTGTGGATCAGGTTATTTCCACGGCCATCATCCTAAACGAATGGATTACCAATAGCCTGAAATACGGCTTTGAAAGCCAAGATCAAGGGCTTATCAGCATCCGGATCTACCAAGAAACAGCCTCCCTTATTTTAGATTACATGGACAATGGTAAAGGTATTTCTGAAAAGTCCCATGCTGGAACCGGTACCAGGCTGAATGAATTGTTTCTTCGTGAGCTCAAGGGCTCCATTACTACCTCAAGCGAGGGCGGCACCAGGCATCAACTTCAGTTTCCCATGAAGGCTATAAAACGACACATAATTAATCCTAATCAACCCTAACATGAAAATATTAATCGTAGAAGATGACCCCTTTATCGGAGAAGACATTGCGGAAGAAATCCGGGAACACTTTAAATCCACTCTGCTCGAAATAATCGGCCCTGTAGACAGCTACATGGAAGCGATTGATTTGGTCAACGAAACCCATCCTGATATAGCGCTGTTGGACATCGCTCTTGGAGACGACCTAGATGCGGGAATCCGCCTGGGCCAATACCTCAATCAGGCTCATCCAATACCTACAATTTTTCTATCCGGGCTCCCTAAACATCTCGGCTTTAACATTGCCAAGTGGATGATGCCTTTTGATTTCATTCCAAAGCCAGTGGATATTAATAGGTTGTTTGAAAAAATAGAGTTGGCTTCTATCTTCAATTACCAACGCAATAAGGTGGAGAACATGCCTCCACTCAAAAACTCCATTCAGAACAAGAGCATTTTCATCACGACCTCCCATGGCGAAATAACGGCTATACCGATAAAAAGCCTAGTGCTACTAGAGGCAGATGACAAGCTTATGCGCGCATATACCGAAGATTCCGTGGCACCTATTCACTTCACTTCCCCGGGGCTGAAAAACTTCTACCACGACCACCTTTATCTATTGAAGGATTACCACCAATTGGGACGCAAGCATGTCTTCAGCTTAGAACATGTGATCCAGATCAAGGACAATCACGTGGTATTGCCGCGCAAAGTGGCTACAGCCAAAGATGATCCCTTTTTCAAGCTCCCCATCCCTAAAAATGGCGATGCCAAGCGTCTGCTTTTTGCCCGACTAGGGTATAAGCTACGGGGATTGCAAAACGGAAACGGCAAAGACAACGATACTGAAAAATAGGCCTTATTGCAAATCCAAACCGTATCGCTTATTTTATGTGTTGGATATACATTGGTATTAAAGACGATAATTTATTATTCTAAACACAATTCATTATCCCATAGAAATTATGGACTTAGGCAAAGTTGTTTATTGGCTGTTGGTTTCTATGGGAGTTTGTTTTCTGGTGGCTGCGGTTTTGCCGATACGCCATATTTCCAAGTATTCAAGGTAAAGCAATAGATCATTTTCTAACGATAGCTTCCTCTCACGCAAAGGGTGTTTTTTTCCATTTATCCAAAAGTACTCCATTCGAGAATTTGATGGTTCCAAATCTCCAAAGCAAGTATCTTTCAAATTAATTTTTGCCAAAAAATTTCGATTGCTTAAAAAACCTGCTTACTGTGGCATCTAGATTGACACTCAAGTAAGCAGGCAATCGGATGCTAACGTTGAATGAGGAAATGATGTCAAGATTGGAGCGATTTCTAGAGGGGAAATAGGATGTTGTCCACTGTTGGATGTAAAGAATGACATTATTGTTTTTATTTCTTGTAGACAAAACGGTAAGACAAAATATGTGTTTTTTTGGTATAAAAACCGTCTCATTGAGGCTGTTTTCTTATTATTCAACATAATCAGCTTGTTCTGTGGAACCCTCGTATTAAAGGTTTTCTCCTCTTTCTTAACGTTATCCCAAACCAATCGTTGGTGAAATGGTATTTTTACTGTATATTTAGATTGGGTTTTTTAGATTATAGACGTGAACATAAAATTCTTTAAATCATTTCTGGCAATCATCAAGCCGGACCATGCAACAAATCGGTTATTTCCGGGGGATCGGATGGCAGGCAAATGCACAAAAGTTTTTGGTGCGAAATGGATTACAGGAGTGCCAAAAAAAACTTGCCTTCTGCCGAAACCAGATGATTAAGTCGCAAGAAAAAAAGAATAGAAATACTTTCCACAAAGAATCAATTACTTAACTTCAATAATATCAACTAACTGGTCACAGGACAACTACATATTGCTAATTGGAAAATTAAAATTTTAAGTAACCCCAAGTTGAGTGTCATAATGAAAAAGAAATAGTAACATATTTAAGAGAAGAAATGATAAAAATATTAGGCCTTTCAGCGTTTTACCATGATTCAGCGGCTGCAATAATAATTGATGGTGAAATTGTTGCAGCTGCTCAGGAGGAAAGATTTACCAGGAACAAGCATACCCCTGACTTCCCTGTCAATGCAGTCAAATACTGCCTTGAACATTCAGGATGCAGTATTGATGAACTGGATGCAGTAGTGTTTTACGACAAGCCTCTTTTGAAATTTGAGAGGTTGCTCGAAACTTATTATGCCTTTGCTCCGAGAGGACTGCGACAGTTTATTGTATCAATCCCGGTGTGGCTCAAAGAAAAATTGTTTCTCAAAAAAATGTTGTATGATGGTCTAGATGAGATAGAGAAGTATGATAAAAAGAAGCTGAAGCTTTTGTTTCCCGAGCATCATTTGTCGCATGCGGCAAGTGCATTTTACCCATCACCTTTCAAAGAAGCGGCAATACTCACCATAGATGGTGTGGGTGAGTGGGCTACAGCTACCATTTCTCACGGTAAAGAAAATAAAATATCTTTGCTTAAGGAGATGCGGTTTCCACACTCTGTCGGACTGCTTTATTCTGCATTTACTTATTATCTTGGTTTCAGGGTGAATTCGGGAGAATACAAACTCATGGGATTGGCGCCCTACGGCAATCCACAGGCAGAGCAAACCAAAAATTTCATAAGACTGATTAAAGAGGAAATTGTTACTGTCAAAGATGATGGATCAATTTGGCTGAATCAAAAATACTTTAATTATGCCACAGGGCTGAAAATGGTTGACGAATCCAAGTGGAAAAAACTTTTCGGTTTTCCTGCTGTACAGCCTGACGGAAAGATAGAGCAGAAACATTGCAACCTTGCTTATGCCATCCAAAACGTTACTGAAGAAATTGTAATAAAAATGGCAAAGGAGGCCAAAAAAATAACCGGATCAGAATACTTGTGCATGTCGGGGGGGGTTGCTTTAAACTGTGTGGCAAACGGCAAACTTCTTAAAGAGAAAATCTTTAAAGACATTTATATTCAGCCTGCTTCGGGCGATGCCGGTGGCGCTTTGGGAGCGGCTCAGATTGCCCATTATATGTATTTCAACCAAAAACGTGAATCCCCGTTGATTGGTGATTCTATGAAAGGCTCCTATCTTGGTCCTGATTATTCGGATAAAGAAACTGTTATCTCCTTCAAAAAAAATAAAGCCGTTTATCATTACCTTGAGTCGTTTGAGGCATTATGTTCTGAAGTATCTGATTTGATGGATAAAGGTAATGTTGTCGGATGGTTTCAGGGCAGAATGGAGTTTGGGCCAAGGGCTCTAGGAAACAGAAGTATATTGGGTGATGCAAGGAACAGGGAAATGCAGAAGAAGTTAAATCTGAAAATAAAATACAGGGAAGGTTTCCGCCCTTTTGCACCATCAGTTCTGATTGAAAACTCAAACGAGTTTTTTGACTTAACGGTAGCATCTCCCTATATGTTGTTGATTGCTGATGTAAATCAAGAGCGACGAAATATATTGCCTGACGATTTTAACGAACTAGACCTCTGGGAAAGGCTTTACTATGAGAGAAGTGATGTTCAATCAATCACACATCTGGACTTTACGGCACGTGTCCAAACAGTACACAAGGAAACAAACCCCAGGTATTGGCAACTGATCAATACGTTCAAAGAGAAAACCGGTTACGGCATTGTTGTTAACACTAGCTTCAATGTCCGTGGCGAACCAATCGTTTGCACGCCTGAAGACGCTTATAAATGCTTTATGCGTACAGAAATGGACTACCTTGTGGTTAACAATTTTTTCTTGAGAAAGACAGAACAACCTGATTGGGAAAACAGAGAAAAATGGATGGTTAAATTTAAGCTGGATTAAATAAGTACTTGTTATGAAAAAGGTATTACTAGTATTAAGAAATATACTTTTAGTTTCATTGCCCACGCTATTAGTTTTATTTCTCATCCTGGAATTGTTTTTTAGATTCGTTATTCCTGCTTCAGATCAACCAGGTGGTTATTTTTACGATGATGAAAAAATGTATTCGTTTGAAAGTTCCAGGGAATCAGGATATGTTACTATTGGGAAGTTTGCTGAAATAAAGGCCAAATGGCGAATTAATAACATGAATTGGAATTATTCTATAGACTATTATCCCGTACAAGATAAAAAGTTGATATCAGTAATTGGTGATTCATATATCGAGGCTTTTATGGTTGATGTTGATAAAAAATATCCTTATCTGCTCCGAAATGAGCTTTACCCTGAATATGAAGTTTTTGCCTTTGGGAAAAGTGGTGCATCACTGTCACAATATTTACACCTTAGCAGATATGTTAATAAACATTTGAATCCGGACATCTTGATTTTCAATATGGTTCACAATGATTTTGAAGAAAGTATTTACGAGCTGCATCCCGACCGGCACTATTTTCTTCAATTATCTTACAACGAATCTGAAGATATTTTTTCAGAAACCACTCCAAAACCAAATTATTCTACCGCACAATTCACTTTATGGAAAAGAGTTTTATATAAAAGCGCATTTTTTAGATACTTATATGGGAATCTTAATGTTTCCAATCTCAGACAGCAAATTATTGCTGGCGGAAGAGATAATGAATTTGAAGGTAACATAAATCCGGTACAAGTGAAGGATAAACAGGATTTGATACAGAAATCAACCGATTATTTGGTTAAAACAATTATTGAAGAGAATTTTGAAAAAAGAGTTATTTTTGTCTTTGATGCACCTCGCTTTTCAATCTACAATAATACATTAGAAAATAGTAAACTATGGTGGATGCATGATATGATGAGAAAAATATGTCAGAAATATAATGCCGAGTATATTGATTTGACTGACCCTATGAAAGAAGACTTTGTTAAAAATGGCAGAAAATTCAATTCTGAACTGGACGCACATTGGGACGAGTACGGTCATGAGTTTGTTGCAAACATATTAATTGATTATTTATCAAAATAAAAACAAAAGAAGTATTTATGGAAATTTTAAAAGACTTATGGTTCTTTATGAAAGACCGAAAAAAATTCTGGTTAGCCCCTGTGATAATTGTGCTATTATTGCTAGGTATATTAATCGTGTTCGGTGGCGGCAGCGCCATTGCTCCATTCATTTACACACTTTTTTAAATTCGGGGGTTTTATGAAAAAAAACACATCAAAAACAACAATGTTGGTTATCTCTATGGGATTTTTAATCCTTTATCTGATATTTTCATGGCAATGGACTGTGATAGTATCACTGGTCGTAGGATTAATTGGTATAGTATCAAATTCATTCAGTAATAAAATAGAATGGGCTTGGATGAAACTTGCCCATATTCTCAGTTATATCATCCCGTCGGTATTGCTAGGCATTATTTTCTACCTAATTCTATTCCCGCTATCACTTCTTTCCAAAGTGTTCACAAAAGATCCCTTAATGCTCTCGAATAAATTCAGTTCTTATTTTGTAAATGTTGAAAAAGCATTTGATAAGAAAGATATGGAGAAGATTTGGTGAAAATGAATTGAGGTAGCCCCAACTATAGTATACTGACGGCTTGAATATCCTAGTCTGAATGCTATTTTGAATCGCTCTGTAAGGCCAGTACCCCGTTGGTTGCTGATTGCCTTCTTGTGGAAACCTGCCAACTGAAAAGCAGGTTTCTGCCTGGGTATCTGATGAGCGGTTTTGGTCTGAAGCAGTATTTTTTGGATTAGAAAATCCAATTTTAAGGGATCAATTGTTCAGCGGTTTGCTTTTCCAGCGATCGGGTCCTCCGTATGCCTGCACCATGTGCGCTCGGAATGTTGAGGACATTTTTTTATCGGGTACAGGAAGCCTCCTTTCGAGCCGGAAGGCTTCCCTTTGCCGGATACGGTCGGTCAACCGATGGAACGCTACAGTACAGGTGGGGATGTAGGCTTAGTTACCGCTCCCGGGTCCTGTCACCTGATCCAAAAACTCCATTTCGTAAAACATAAAAAAAAACCGGCAGCCGGAAAGTCGGAATCGTTACACTTTCACCGGCTGCCTAAAAATAGTATCGCCTTTCCTTACTTAAAAAGCCACTTAATAAAAATTTTTGGTTTTTTATTAATCCTAATTTAACAACAAGTTGCGATCTAGCATTCTCCATCTTCGTCAAACTGTTTTGTTTTTTCGTATACTTTCTATTCCAGTTCGTGGACGATCAGAAGTACCCATACTGATTCAAGGTTGGAGAGGTAAATTAGATATTCAAATTTAACACGCCCCCCTCTCCCCTATTGCTTTCCGAATCCCTTTTTCCGAACTCTAACGAAACTAAGCAAACCCTTTCTATATGAAAACAACAACATCATTTATACCACGCATCGGGCTTACTATACTCGCTCTTTTCGCTGTAAGCACAAGCCACGCGCAAACCACCATGTACGAATTTATGTAAGGCAAATGGTTGGACTTATAGATGACAACGCGACACATCATATAGGCGCTGCAGTGGCTTATATCCGGGCGAATGGCATAGAGCCTCCGGCGTTCAGGGGTTTGTAAAAACGCGTTTTTTCGATGATAAAAAAAGGATGTTAATATCTTTTATTTATTATCTTTGGAGGCAGGAATTATGAATAAAGACACATTGCCGACAGAAAAAAAGACCTCATGAATCGTATGGTTACTTTTAGCTTGCTTATTTTTTAGCTGCCAGAAGGCGGAGGAAAAAGAAGTAAGCCAAGCAGGTTCTTCACGTGTCCGCGACTATATCCGGCCTATCCACGGAGAGGACGCGAAAATAGTGTTAAGTTGTCGGTGATTTTATCAGAATTCCAAAGGGGTCATAAAATAAGGAAGGATGAAAGTTATTAAGCTAGTGAAAGATAAAATAATAGTTGGTTATACCGCCGAAGGTGAGCCTTTTACGGAAGAGTCATATAATAAGCGTCTAGAAGAAGTAGAGCGACAGATTCTGGTTGGAGAATAGATACCCCAAGAAAATATGGAAGAGGAATCGGGAAATTGGTGATCCTAAATCGTATGCAAAACCACCCCAAGACATCGCACATTAAAAAAGCCGGAAAATCAGCATTTTTTAGCGGAAAAATCAGTACATTTTCCGAGTAATTAGAGCACTTGACATGATCAGGATTAAAGATTAAAAAGCACCGCTTTCCAAGCCTACTATTTTATTAATTCTTTAAAAAGAAATCGTTTTTTATCACATTCCACAAACATCTGAACACCATGAAATCCTGGCTCAAATCTCATCAGTCTATTTTTTTTGTTTTTCTACTTTCCTTATATGCCTGTCAAAAAAAACCGGATCAACCTCTGCTTGACCCGGTTTATTCCGAGGCGATGGCACGGGAAATCAGTTTTGTGACCAGCGGGGAAATTCAGCAGAGTGATCTGATCCAAGTTATATTCAACCAATCCATGGTCGAAGATGATCGGGTGAACAGTTCCCCACCCGATGTCTTTACCTTTTCCCCAAAAATAGCAGGTAAAGCCGTCTGGACAAGTCCGCAAATTCTGACCTTCCAACCGGAGGGCTACTTACCTACCCGCACCGTAATTACCGGCACCTTGCAGATGCAGAAGTTGGATCCCCGCTACAAGGAAGAACAACTGGAAGACTTGGTGTTTCAGTTTAAAGTGCTCGGCAGGGAAATTTCGTCCTTCACAGGCACCGTAACGCTAAAAGATCGAAACGATCCAGCCATCGTTTATTATAGTGGTTCTCTATCCTTTTCCGAAAAAACTTCCCTTGAAAATCTCAAAAAAGCAACTCAAATTCAAGGTAACAAAGACATTACACTAACTTGGAGCCAAGTCGATGAACGGAACTTTCAGTTTGCTACAGGCGATATAGTCCGGTCAGAAAAAGAGCAGCAACTATCCCTTCAGATCAGCAAAAAGCCTTTGGACTTGGAAGATGACTTCTCCGAAGGATTTACAATATATCCAATCAAAAACATGTCACCCACGGCGTTTATTGCCGATGAATCTGGGAAATCTCCCCGAATTCGAATTAATTTCTCGGATGAACTTGACATCGACCAAACCCTTGACGGCCTTATCCGGGTAACACCAGCGGTGGAATATGAGGCGAAAAAACTGGGAAGTACGGTCATTTTGGATGGTGGGTTTAAATTTGGGGAGACCTATACGCTAACCGTAATGAAGGGGATTGGCAACCGCTGGGGAAATAAAACGGAGAAAGAAACCAGCCACAAGTTAACCTTTGCCAATATCCCACCCCAGCTTGAATTCGGTGCGGATGGGATTATTTTGCCTACCTCCAATAAAAAGAAAATTCAGTTCTATACCACAAACCTCAACAGAGTACACTTGGAGGTCAAAAAGGTCTACACCTCCCATATCGGAAAATTTGCCCAAACGTCCCAGCTTCATAGCACAAAAAACCGCAATCGTGATTTTTCAGATCAGTATGCCGGAAGCGTGGGGGTCATTGTCAAGAACCAATCCCTTGAACTGAAAGCACCCAAAAACCAATGGGTCCTGCAGGAGTTTGATCTTTCGGATCTCTTTGAAACCTACGATGACGGCCTGTTTTTGGTGCGGGTTAACTTTACCCCCGAGGATGCCGCTGTACCAATCGTAGGCGACTTGCTCCCCCATATTCAGGAAAAAGGCCAAATCTACAAACCGGTTTTTCTCAGCGACCTTGCCATTACGGTAAAAGCTGCGGATAAACAGAATAGGGTATTTGTCACGGACATCATAACCGGCAAACCGAAAGCTGGGGTCAAAGTCACCATGTTAGATTACAGCGGAGAAGTCAAACAGTCTGGCACAACAGATAGGCAGGGTACGGCGGTATTTACTTCCAACCAATATTTTTATTATGTGATGGCTGAAAGTGGCAAACAAACCACCCTTCTTAACAGAGGTGAAATGCGCTGGAGCAGTTCAGGCTTTGACGTAGGAGGTGTGGGAGAATATGGCAATGGAACCAAAGGTTTTATCTACACAGAGCGGGGTGTTTATCGGCCTGGCGACTCCGTTCACGTAAGCTTGATGGTCAAAAACGCCAACAATACCTTTCCCAAGGACCACCCAGTAAGTATCACCGTTAACGATCCCCAATACAACCCCATTTATGAGCATACGACTGTAAAAGGGTCTGACGGACTTTATGTCTTTGCCTTTAAAACAGCGGAAAATGCGCCTACAGGGAATTATAATATCTATATCAATGCCGGAGGCTCACATTTTTATCAAGACTTAAAAATAGAGACTGTGGTTGCCGAACAGCTCAAGGTACAGGTAAAACCTACGAAACGCCAATTAAGCCGATCGGATTTGACTGTGGATTTTGACCTCAATGTCAATTACCTCTTTGGGGCGCCAGCCTCTGCACTTAAAGCTGAGGTAGACATTGAGATCCATCCTTACACCGTGAAATTTCCTGCCTACTCCACCTATTTCTTTTCCCGAGCTGACTTGGAGTTTACCTCCATTACCCAACAGGTGATGAAAGGCGACTTGGACCAAGAGGGGAATCTTAGCGGCAGTTGGACCATACCTGCTTTAGGAACGATACCTTCAGCATTGAAGGGAAAGCTTATTGCCAAAGTTTTGGATAAAACTGGACAACCCAATGAGGGATGGAACGTCGTTGACATCAACCCTTATGACCGCTATGTGGGGATCAGCGATCCGAGCGGCTATGGGTATTTTAAAACCAATGAGGAAGCCAAATTCCCGGTAATTCTTTTAGACTTGCAGGGCAAAAAGGTGAGCGGCAGACAACTTACCTACCGGATTTACCGCAACGACAAAATGTGGTGGTACCAATACGACAACCGGAGAACCTATCAGCTTAAATACAAAGAGGACAGCCAAACCTATTTTGAAACAGAGGGAACGGTTGATGTTCAGAACGGAACCGCCTTTGTTCCGTTTACCCCAGCGGAAAACGGGGAGTATCTTATTGAAGTTAGTGACGGCAGCACTGGACACAGCAGCTCCTTTTTCTTTAGTGCCTATCCGTATGGCAGTGTGCCGGGAGGGGATCTTAATGAGGGTACGCTTGCATTAAAATCCGACAAATCCACCTACACTTCCAAAGAAACAGCCAAAATCAAACTTCCAAATCCCAGACATGGGAATATTTTGGTAACAGTAGAAAAAGGTCGTCAGATGTTAAACTGGTTTTGGGTAGATCCCACCTCTGAGGACGGGGATGAGCTAATCTTGGATATTCCTCTTGACAAGTCTATGCTGCCTAACGTTTATGTCACTGTATCCGTTATTCAGCCACATGATCAGACCGTCAACGACAGACCCATCCGCATGTTTGGCATCATACCCATTATGCTGGAGGATCCCGACACCAAAATTCAGTTTAACCTGTCTGTGAAAGAGACCCTTGCTCCCAATGAACCTTTTGAGGTACGTGTAAGTACCGCCAACCAAAAAAGGGCGCAATTTACCATTGCCGTGGTGGATGAAGGGCTTTTAAGCCTGACTCAGTTTGCCACGCCAAGACCATGGAATGAGTTTTATAAAAAAGTTGGGCTTTTTGTGGAAAGTTTCGATGTCTTTTCCCATGTCATCAGTGCCAATAAAGCAGATGTGTTCCAGACCTTCTCCATCGGTGGTGCTGACGGGTTGGACTATAGGGAATCCCAACTGGATCCGATAAACGGTCAGCAGCGTTTTATTCCCGTGAGTATGTTTAGCGGACCGATAACTACAGACGATCAAGGAAGGGCTACGGTGAAATTCAATATGCCCAACTATAACGGTGCGGTTCGCATTATGGTCGTTGGCACCCAGCAGGCAAGCTTTGGGCATGCGGAAAAAACCGTCACTGTAAAATCTGATCTAATCATGCAGCCGGGGATTCCACGGACGTTAAAACCCGGCGATGAGTTTTTGCTACCTGTGGCTTTATTCAAAACCAACCCAACGATATCCACCGCCAATTTCACATTGCAAACCACCGGACCTCTTGAAATAATAGGAAATACTACATCTCAAGTTAGTTTTTCGCAGAGTGATGAATCTACTATTTCATTTAAGGTTCGGGTAAAAGAAGCGGCTGGTCCTGCTCAAATAACTCTAAGTGCACAGGCTGGGACCTTTTCGGCGAAATCCACGACCAATATCCAGGTGGTTCCCGCATCACCCCGAATCTATGATCAGCAAACAGAGAAACTAAATAAAACCAGTCCCCTTTCCCTCCAAATTCCAGCGATAGGATTAACGGGAACGAATACAGCCCAACTGACGCTTAGTATTTTCCCGGACATGGACTTTGACCACAGGATCAAATGGCTTATTGACTATCCCTATGGGTGTTTGGAACAAGTAACCTCCGCAGTTTTCCCCCAACTATTTTTAAAGAAAATGGGTTATTTTGCCGGATCAGATGCCGCCGAAATCGATAAAAATATAAATGCAGGCATTTTGAAATTGCAACAATTCAATCTTTCCGATGGGGGTTTCTCCTATTGGCCGGGAGAATCCGAAGAATCGGAGTGGGGAACAAACTATGCGGTACACTTTCTGGTCGAAGCCAAAAAAATGGGTTATTCCATTCCGGATTTTCTATACAATGGAGCCATAGATAGACTAAAATCCGGTGTCCGCCAACACAGCGGGAAGTTAACCACCCGAGTGAACAGGGCATTTATCCTTGCGCTAGCGGGAGAGCAGCCAGTTGCTGAGATGAACTTGCTGTTGGAAAATGAGTTGGACAAAATGGACCGCACGGAAAAAACCATGTTGGCAACTGCCTACCACCTGGCAGGTGCTGGAAATGTGCGGGATCGAATTCTTTCTTCCTCCATGTCGGTTACCAAAACCTATGATCCCTTTTCCTACGATTTTGCGTCGGTCCACCGGGATGATGCCATCCGTCTTTACGGAGCTACGCTGATGGATCAAATGGATCAAGCGGAGCTGTTGGCCAAATCGCTGGCCTCCACCCTGTCAGGCAAGGAATACCTCAGCACACAAAGTGCCGGATATATGTTGCTTGCATTGGGCAGGTATTTCGATGCGGCAGGGATCATTACTTCCGGCTCGCAAATCATAAGCGGAAGCGTTACTTTGGCCAATGGGAGTAAATTGGATTTCAATGAAAAGGGGAAAGTAAGCTTTCCTATCCGAGAAAATTTCAACCAACCCATACAGGTAAGCCTAAGCAATAACTCCGCCGTGGACGAAGTCTACGCCAGCTTGTCATTTAGTGGAGTTCCCTTAAAAGATATAAGACCCGCAATTCAACAAAACCTAAGCTTGGAAGTCAGTTGGCACGATGAAAGTGGTAAAGGGATCAATCCTGCTTCCCTCACTCAGGGACAGACTATCTATGGAAAATTCCGGGCAAAAAATACTGGTCCGGCAAGTTCAGTAACTGAAATCGCACTAACACAACTTCTCCCATCTGGTTGGCAAATCGAAAATACCCGGATCAACAACACATTGCTTCCTGACTGGACCAACAGTCTAAACCTAAATAAAGAAGACTATTTGGATATTCGGGATGACAGGGCGATGTGGTTTTTTGATTTGACCGGAACCGAAACCAAGGAATTTATCCTAAAGATTAATGCGGTTTCCGCAGGAGATTTCTGGCTACCGGGAACTTTTCTCGAAGCCATGTACAACAACGACTATAAAGCCAAAACCGATGGAAGAAAAGTCCATGTGGAAGCGTTTAAGTAAGCTACCGACGGGGCTTAGCGTAGGCATATTTCTGGTGGGGATGCTGGGGCTATACCTAGCTATCCCGCCGGCAGACATATTGTTTCCTGATGATTATAGTACGTTGGTAAAGGCAAATGACGGTGATATCCTGCATGCATTCTTAAGCGACCGGGAACAGTGGCATTTTCCTCCGGAAGAGGTCGCTTTAAATGAAAAACTAAAGCAGGCCGTCCTCACCTTTGAGGACGAAGGATATTACAGGCACCTAGGGGTGGATGTTCCTGCTCTTGGCCGGGCGGTCTACCAAAACTTTATTTCCGGAAAAACGGTCAGCGGTGCGAGTACCATCCCCATGCAGGTAGCCCGCATGTCCCGACCAAAGCCCCGCACCTATTTGAATAAACTCTTAGAGGCATTGTTTGCTGTCAAATTGAGCTTACATTATTCAAAAGAAGAACTACTGCGCCTTTATTTAGACCATGCTCCCTATGGAGGCAATGTAGTCGGATACCAAACGGCTGCCCGCATGTTTTTTGGGAAAGAAGCTCGTGAACTTACTTGGAGTGAGGCGGCTACCTTAGCCGTGCTTCCAAATGCCCCTGGTTTAATTTATCCTTCCAAAACTTCTTCCGCGCTAAAGGAAAAACGGGATAGGCTACTAACAAAACTTTTAGAGAAGGGCCAATTGGATGATCAAGCAGCGGAATTGGCCAAGCTGGAACCTGTTCCGGAGGGATTTCTTAGAATAACTTCCAAAACTCCACATCTGGCCCAATTTCTCAAAAAAGCATTTCCCGAGCAACGGATACTTCAGACAACTTTAGCCGGATCGCTCCAAAAACAGGTCAACCAAATTGCTAATCGGTACGCCCGCCGATTGGCTCCTTATGGGATACATAACCTTTCCATACTTATTGCCGACACAAAAAGCGGTGCCATAAAAGCCTATGTGGGTTCCCCTGATTTTTTTGATACCCAACATGGCGGTCAGGTAAATGGTGTGATGGCTGCACGGTCGAGCGGATCCATTCTTAAACCCTTTCTCTATGCGCTAAGTATGGATGAGGGGTTGATAACACCTGATAGTTATATCCGGGATTTGCCCACTTACTTTGAGGGATTTTCGCCAAAAAATGCCAGCAGGGAATACCAAGGTGTAGCCACTGCAAAAGATGCCTTAATCCAATCACTAAATATTCCCGCGGTAAGACTGTTGAACAGCTATGGTCTGTTTCAGTTTTACGGATTTTTGAAAGCCGCAGGAGTGGGCTCACTTTTCAGAACAGCAGACGATTACGGGCTGCCCCTTATCTTGGGTGGGGCTGAAGTATCGCTTTGGGATATGGTTAGGCTATATCGTGGATTGGCCAATGAAGGATTATTTACCGACAACTACCTTCTTCCTAGTGAGAAGCCAACAAGCACCTCTCAACTTATCAGCCCGGGAAGCAGCTTTCTGACGCTGGAAATGCTGAAAGAACTCAAACGTCCCGGTAGTGAGTATTTCTGGGAGAGTTTTTCGGGTTCAAGGAATTTTGCTTGGAAGACAGGCACCAGTTACGGCCACAAGGATGCCTGGGCAATCGGGGTTAATCCTGATGTCACCATTGCTGTTTGGGTAGGCAACTTTAACGGGGAAAGCAACAAAAACCTAAGCGGGGCGGGTACGGCCGGACCTATTCTGTTTGATATTCTTCAAGCCATGCCGAAAAAAGAAGGCTGGTTTGAGAAAAAGGAAATGCATTTTAAAACTCAGCGCATTTGTTCCTTATCAGGCTTTAGAGCATCTGAGGCCTGTCCTGAATCAACTATCAAGGAAGTACCCCGTGGTATGAAACCTCTAAAAAGTTGCGAATACCATCAGTTCCGGTATTTCTCTCATAACCATAAGCATCAAACTTGCTCCCGCTGTTGGGATGGTCCGGGAAATGTTCGGGAATCTGCCACAGTATATCCGCCAGACATCGCTTATTACCTAAGATTAAAAGGGCAATACATAGCTCCCTTAGTTGCCCATTTTCCGGATTGTCCTGCCTACCGGGCAGAACAGGCAGTGAGCATCATTTATCCGAACTTGGATGCGAACGTCTTTCTTCCAAGGGATTTTGACGGAAAAACGCAGGCGGTACTCTGCCGTGTAGGCCACAACCAGGCCGATGAATCCATCTATTGGTACTTGGACGATCATTTTTTGGGTACTACGAACAAGAGCCATAGCCTACCTGTTCATTTTAAGGAAGGATGGAATACCCTAAAGGTTATTGATTCCCAGGGTGGGCAAGATAGTAAGCGGGTATTTGCTGCTTTAGCCCAGTAAAGGGTTTTTCCAGCACTTCCGCGAGGTGTAGTATCCACGACGCCTTTTTATCTGTAATTTATATGATGGAGAATCATCAAAAAGGCATTTGCAATGGCCAAGAAAAAACTTCCCTCCGACCCATTGCAATTCCGGTTTACACTGTATGGATTTGAATATTTTTTTGTGAAAGCAAATCCCGGTGTAGCGTTTTGTACACCGAGAGCGTCTGGATAATAGTACGATCTTTAATTCTTAAAAAAACCTAGACCCAAGATCAATAATTTATACCTAGTAGTAGTACTGATTTTTTGTTTGAATTCCCCCGGATTTTCCCAGGAAACACGGGTTTCAGTTCATGCAAATAGTGGCTATTTTTTTCACAAGGGAGAAGGTATGGGATCAAGTACTAGGCTAATATTATCTGATGTAGCAACTATCCCACACTACACAAGTACACCGTATGGCAATCTTGGGGCTGTTTCCTATGGCTTGCTTGGGAATAAGCGTTCAAAAGACGACGGCAGGCCGAATGGTATTTGGGATAGAGGTAAGTGGCGAGACCCTTGCAAGTAGACAACACATTCGATCTGTTAGTGGGTATGCGGGAAGTGACAATACGGATGAGGGCAAACATGTCTTTAGAACTAGTTTTCTGAATTTCTTTCCTTCGATTGGAAGGAGTTTTAATCTTATCCCCAGAATAAAAAGCACTGTTTTGATAGGTCCAGACCTTGGAATAGGATTAAGAAGTCAAAACATCTACGACTATACCATTCAAAGCTTAGAATTGAACCATACATATAGAACCAATGGCCCTAAAATAGATTTTCGGCCAAGGATAGAGGTTGTCAATTACCTAGGTAAGGTGGGTTTGTCCGTGGGGTATTCACATGGCTTGACGAATTACCCTGAAGCATCCCATACCCCAAGCGAATCGGCCAATTCCAGATATATACGGATAGGATTTCAGTATAGAATAAGATAGCGGAAAAAACAATAGGTGTAGTAGCCACTACATCTTTTTATCAAAATCGGATTGAGGGGAGAAATCATCAAATAGCCATTTGCAATGGCCGACAACCAAACTAAAACCGAAGATATTAAGTAAAGGATTTTTATTTCAGGAGGCTAGTCTCATATTTTTCAACTGAAATAAATAATTTTCCTCCAAAAAGTCGCTAAGTTTAGACTGATTTCCAATTTCATTCTGTCGGTTTTCAATAAAACTATCCCTATGTCTAGAATTAAATTATTATTTCTTTCCCTAATCCTCCTCTTACAGTCCTACTCCTGCCAGGATGAGAAACCGGAAAAACAGGAAAATTTTCGGGTGCTTGGTTATTTGTTCAGTCCCGAAAATTGGTCGTCAGGTCTCGCGCAGGTAGACTTAGATCACCTTACTTCCATCAACTTGGCCTTTATCCATCCCGATGAATCGGGCAGCTTCTCCGGATCCGAGGACTTGACTAATGCTATTGCCCAAATAAAAGCAGCTAATGTAGAAGTCTTTTTCTCCATTGGTGGAGGCAGTCCTCCTCCCCATATGGAAAATTTGATTCGTCCTGAGAACAGGGGACATTTTATCTCCGAAATCAAGTTGTTTATGGAAAATAATAGCTTTGATGGAGTCGATGTGGATTTGGAAAACGACCTGATCAATGACCATTATGCCCCATTTATCAGTGATCTTTATGAAGCAATCCGTCCTACAGGCAAAAAGATGACTGCGGCCTTAGCCAGTTGGAACGCCCACAAAATTTCAGATCAGACGCTCTCCTATTTTGATCTAATAAACGTGATGTCCTACGACAAAACTGGGCCGTGGAACCTTTCCAGACCCGGGCAGCATGCACCTTATGAGATGGTCGTGGATGATTTCAACTATTTCCATACCGAGAGGGGTGTCCCCGCGGAAAAGCTCTTGATTGGGTTACCTTTTTATGGGTATGGTTTCGGACCGGGTGCTCCCGGCAGTATGACCTACAGGCGGATTTTGGAGTCCTACCCCAATGACGCAGACCTGGATGAAATTTCATTCGATGAAGGTGGCACCTTATATTATAATGGCATAGGAACCATCACACAAAAGGTAGATTTTGCCCTGTCGAGCAAAGCTGGTGGAATCATGATTTGGCAACTTTTAGGTGATGCTCCGAATGACCAATCCCTACTCAGGACAATTTCCGATCGGATCGATAAACAGAAGTAAAGCTTGAGGAAGTACTTCCTTATTATCTTTGAAAATTAGTGAAAACAACAAATTGACACTTGCGCCATTCAAGGTGACCCGGATAAAAAGATGAAAGCAAACCGTCGCTTGTTCCTGTCGGAGACAGGTTGATTTCTTCGTGGATAAATCGATAAAATTTCTATATTTTTCCCATCCAAATAATGAGGTGACCACTCTTCATGAAAAAAAGATTTTTATCTTTTTTTAAATTGGTTTACAAAATAGTATGATTTTTGAATTATAACCAATATATTGACAACGTAACGTTTCATCTAAAACTTTTGTGTTATGAAAAAGCTAATGATCCCTATAATATTTGCTTGTTTGATTTCTTTCCAAACATTTGGCCAAGATGTAACAGGAATGGAAACTTTCCCAGCAAAGTCTGTGACCTTATACCAGGAGTTTGACTCGTATCAATTGGATGAAACTTTCACCGACAAAGTCGGAATGACTGAACTGAAAATCAACAGCGAAAACCCAATGCCCATTGCTGTTCCCCCATTGGGTAATTATGTCAGCTTTCAGTTAAAAAAATTACGGGTACCGGCAGACCCTGGCCTACCTGCCTACGAATGTAAGGGGAAACTCACCGAAGCAGAAGAGTTGCTATATCCTGAAAGAACCTTCTACATCATTCTTCCGGAAAAGAAAATCGAAAAATAAAAGCACTGCCACCACCTTATTTTCAATTCAACAATTTTAGCCCGAATTGCAATCCCTATATGGATGTAATTCGGGTTTTTTCATTTGCCCTTGGGTAAAACTTTTCCCAAAAAAACAAATAATGGTTATCTTGTCGACTACTTTAATTTCATGGGGTCATCCGGCCCTTTGGAAATTGTGTGTAAATAACCTAACCTTATGGATCCTATCAAGATAGCATCGGTACAATTTGAGAACAAAAGTGGGGACAAAGACCACAATTTGGCTATTATTGAGTCTTTTTGCCACAAGGCCTCTGAGGAAGGGGTAAAGGTCATTGCCTTTCATGAATGCTCAATCACAGGCTACACTTTTGCCCGAAACCTAACCAAAGACCAAATGCTGGATCTTGCGGAAATAATACCCAACGGTCCCAGCATAATACGCCTGCAGGAAATCGCGAAAACCTATCAAATAGCGATCTTGGCAGGATTATTTGAGAAAGACAGGAACGACGACATATTCAAAGCCTATGTTTGCGTTGACGAAAATGGATTGGTAGCAAAATACCGAAAGCTCCATCCGTTTATCAATCCCCACATCAAGCCGGGTAATTCTTTTTGTGTGTTTGATTTGTATGGATGGAAATGTGGTATTCTGATCTGCTATGATAACAATATCATCGAAAATGTGCGGGCTACAAATTTATTGGGAGCGGATATTATCTTTATGCCCCATGTTACGATGTGTACACCATCTACTAGGCCGGGGGCGGGATTTGTCGATCCGGCCTTATGGAAAAACAGAAACCAAGACCCCACTTCTCTAAGAATTGAATTTGACGGGTTAAAAGGACGGGCTTGGTTAATGAAATGGCTGCCCGCACGGGCCTATGACAATGGGATTTACGTGGTGTTTTCCAATCCAATTGGTATGGACGACGACCAGTTGAAAAATGGCTGCTCCATGATTCTGGATCCGTTTGGAGACATCATTGCAGAATGCCGAAAATTGGACGATGACATGACTATCGCAACGGTCACTCCCGAAAAACTTACCCAAGCAGGAGGCTACCGGTACAGGAAAGCCCGAAGGCCTGAGCTTTACGGCGATATTTTGAGAGCGGATCATATTTCTGAGCAAAAAGTAGTGTGGATACCCAAACCGTAACATTAAACTCCATCACCTTATATGGCCATAACTATCCCTGAGTGTTTTTACCGGATAAGTGTAAAAGCGATTATACTAAATGATGAAAACAAATTTATGCTGGTAAAAGAGGATAATGGGCTTTGGGAACTTCCAGGGGGTGGCTTGGACTTTGGAGAGTCACCCCATGAGGGATTGAAAAGGGAAATTTGGGAAGAAATGTCACTGAAAACTACCTTCATCGCCAATCAGCCTAGTCATTTCTTTACTTGTATCAATCACAAGGGCGTGCATATTTCGAATGTAGTGTACGAGACCAGGCTTGAACACGAAAAATTCAAACCTACCCCAGAATGTGTGGAAATCCGCTACTTCTCCCCAGACGAAGTACTTGGTGAAAAGAACATGTATCCAAATGTGGTCGCTTTTGCCAAAATACTCAAAAAAAACCCTTGACAAAAGTGAAAAGGTCATTCGCAGGTAAAAAAAGGGAACCAAGGAGGACACGGAGTTTGCTCAGAGGGCACAAAGTTTCTTTTTAATTCTTTGTGGTCTTGATGATCTCATGTCCCTTTTGGGCTTTTTATTTAACTAAAGGAAACCCTACTTTTTATAAATTTCTTTGTGACCTTCGTGATCCCTTTGTGTCCTTCGTGGTCAATTTTTTACAATGCCAAACGGAAAAGCCCTACTGTTAGGCTAACAATAGGGCTTTTGTATTGATTCTCATCGGGATTATTTCGACAAGAACTGCCGCAATACATAGTGGAGAATGCCTCCGTTTTTGTAGTAGGCTATCTCAATGGCACTATCCAACCGTCCAATCACTTCGAAAGAAATGGTAGAACCATCCTGTCTGCTAGCTTTCACCTGAAGGGTTTTCAATGGGCTCAAACCCTCTGAGATTCCCGAAATATGAATAGTTTCTAAACCGGATAGCCCGAGTGTTTCAGCAGTCTGGCCCTCCATATATTGAAGTGGGAGCACCCCCATACCTACCAGATTGCTCCGGTGAATACGTTCGTAGCTTTCTGCAAGAACCGCTTTGATTCCCAATAGACTGGTACCCTTCGCCGCCCAGTCACGGGAGCTTCCGCTACCATATTCCTTACCGGCGAGAACTACCAACGGAGTGGCATCAGCCTGATATTTCTTGGAAGCGTCATACACGGACATTTCCTCCCCAGATGGAATGTGGACAGTATAGCCGCCCTCTCTTTCAGCCAATTGATTTTTTATGCGGACATTGGCAAATGTACCCCTTACCATTACCTCATCATTTCCTCTTCGAGAACCATATGAGTTGAAATCAGATGGATCTATCCCCTTTTCAATAAGGAATTTACCAGCCGGAGAATGGGAAGCAAAAGATCCTGCTGGGGAAATGTGGTCGGTAGTAATTGAATCTCCCAATTTGAGCAACACCTGTGCTCCAGAAATATCCTGCGGTTCAGGTACTTCCGATGAAATCCCTTCAAAGAAGGGGGCTTGTTTAATATAAGTGGAGCTGTCAGACCACTGGTATACCTTATCCGAAGGAGCGGTCAAGGCTTTCCACTGCTCATTTCCTTCGAATATTTCTCCGTAGCTGTTTTTATAATCCTGAGGGGAAAGCACCCTGTTTATGACTTCAAATATTTCTTCCTGAGTAGGCCAGATATCTTTAAGATAAACGGGCTCCAAATTCGGGTCATATCCCAGTGGTTCCTCGTTGAGGTCGACATCCACACGGCCTGCAAGGGCGTACGCGACGACCAACATGGGCGACATCAGGTAATTCATTTTTACTTGGGGATGAACCCGTGCTTCAAAATTTCTATTACCGGACAACACTGAAGCAACGATAAGATCATTTTCCTCCACAGCCTGGGCAATGTGCCTGGGAAGTGGCCCCGAGTTCCCTATGCATGAGGTACATCCGTATCCCACCACATGAAAGCGAAGTGCTTCCAAATCTTCCAACAAACCGGAATTTTGAAGGTAATCCGTAACTACTTTGGATCCGGGAGCCAAAGAGGTTTTCACCCAAGGCTTGACATCCAGACCCCGTTGCCTTGCTTTCTTGGCGATCAATCCAGCGCCTACCATAACACTGGGATTGGAGGTATTGGTACATGAGGTGATGGCGGCTATGACTACTGATCCATCGTGTAGTGCGAACTTTTCATTGTGGATTTTAACCACGACAGACTTTAACCCATTTTTAATTTTTGTCTCTATTTCAATGTCATCTTCTTCTTTCAGGGATTCCGTCTCAATCGGCTGATTGCTCCCACCTTCTCCAAACCAACGTCCATCTTCGCGCTTGTCAATGGGGATATATTCCCTTCCGTGGGCATCCCTAAGCAAACTTCCAAATTTGTTCTTGAAGTCCCGAAGCAATATTTTGTCTTGGGGCCTTTTAGGACCTGAAACGGTGGGCTCCACAGTGCCAAGATCCAATTCCACAACCTTAGAATATACAATTTCATCCTCATCCTTTCTCCAAAGCATGTTTGCCTTAGCATAGGTTTCTACCAGTTTTATCTGATCTTCGTTTCGGTTTGTCTTCGCCATATAGTCCAGCGTCCTGTCATCAATTGGGAAGTAGGTGACGGTGCATCCAAATTCCGGAGACATGTTGGATATGGTGGCTCTATCGGGAACCGAAAGATGATCGAGTCCGGATCCGAAAACTTCTACAAATTTACCGACGACACTATGTCTGCGAAGCAATTCGGTAATCGTTAAAACCATGTCGGTGGCCGTGGTTCCAAGAGGAAGTTTACCCGTAAGCTTGAGTCCAACCACTTGGGGCATGATAAAATAAATGGGTTGGCCCAATATCGCAGCCTCGGCTTCGATACCACCGACACCCCAACCGACTACTCCGATACCGTTGACCATCGGGGTATGTGAATCTGTTCCCACCAAGGTGTCAGGAAATACATTCCCGTCCCGGGCTATAACACCCTGGGCTAGATACTCAAGATTTACCTGATGACAAATTCCCATTCCTGGAGGTACAACAGAAAAGTTATCAAATGATTTCTGCGCCCATTTCAAAAATTCATAGCGTTCCCCGTTACGCTCATATTCCACGTCAACATTTTTTTTATACGAATAGTCGGTGCCAAAAAAATCAACTTGAACAGAATGGTCAATAACTAAGTCCACCGGAATCAGGGGGTTTATGTCATTAGGATCTTTTCCTTTTCTCACAGCTTCTGCCCTGAGGGAAGCTATGTCGACTACTGCGGGAACACCCGTAAAATCCTGCATTAGCACCCGGGCAGGCTTGAATGGAATGTCCTTATCCGAAGACGCCGGTTTCCAATCCAAAAGAGTTTCCAAGTTTTCTTTTGTAATTGCAAAATCATCGAAATTACGAAGGGCGTTTTCAAGCAGGATCCGTATAGAAAACGGAAGTTTTTTTATTCCGTGGCCTTGATTTTGGAGTTCCTCCAAACTCCAGTAAGACAATTCTCCCTGAGTGGTACGAAGTGTTTTTTTGATTTTGTATGGGTCTAATGACATAGGTAACGTATTTTGCTGGTTAAAAATTGGTACAAGTAAATAACTTGATGCAACTTCCTTTAATTCCTCAATATAAGCTTTTTTGTCCAATTTCTATAACTTAACTCCCATTGGTCTTAAATAGAAATTGTATTAAAAAGAAAAAAGCGGATAATATCCGCTTTTAACTAATTCTTATTCGTTTTCACTTTCTTCTTTTGCCCTTTCGCTTTTTCGGAAAGACCTTCTAAAAAACCAGTGGTACTTTAATGCATCCAGCGTTTCATTAAATGATTCCGCACTTTGGTCCAAATTGCCCATAGCACTCTTCATATAAGCTGCAAATTCTTCGTCGTTCAGGATCATGCCCGCCGGATTATCTGGGGAGGCTAGCTTCTCAGTAGCAACTTTTAGGTTATTGGTGACAGTATTTGCCTCCTCAAGAGTAGCTTCCAATCCTTTGGCAGTTCCTTGAAGGGAAGCATAAAGTGTAGTATCGCTTAGGAAACTGTCGATAGTTGTTCCTTTCTGATTAAGTTTTTGTGAAAACTGGACCAACTCCGATGTCAATCGGTTGCTTCTTGATGCTGTTTGATTTAAATCTCCCATCAATCCCCGGAAATTTTGAGCTAGTAAACTATCAGTTAACAAGGCTCCAACAATTCCTTCCCCACCAGCTATTTTATGCGTCAGCACCTTAAGGTCTTCGGTGATGCTTACAAGGTTATTGTTGTTTTCCTGTAGGGTCTCCATCATCTTGTCAGTATCTAGTGGCATTACTGCCTCTAGCCGATCACCTTCTGCAATTGATCCGGCATCTGAGGTACCTCCATAAATCACGATGATTTTATTTCCTATCAGCCCGTCAGAACTGATGGTTGCCTTGGAATTTTTGCGGATATAGTCTTTGGTGTTTGCATCCAGATTCATTTCGATTTCCACTTGCGATTCCCCATAGAAATTGATTTTCCGGACCGTCCCAATCTTCACTCCGGAGAACCAAACATTATTTCCAGTCTGTAGGCCAGCTATGTCATCAAATACCGTTGTCACCCGAAAGTTTTTTCCAAAGGTCTTCTGCTGAGACCCCAATGTCATTATACCTGCAATCAATATGATGATGCCGACAAGGACAAAAATGCCAACGATTACGGTTGTTTTATTATCGTCTCTCATGTGTTGATAAAATTATAGTCATAAAATGATTTTATTCTTTCATCCGGAAGGCGGAAAACCTCTTCGAATTTTCCCTGTGCACTAAATTTCCCGTCAAGCAAGATTGCCACCCGGTCTCCAGTAGATTTAGCACAAGTCAGATCGTGGGTAATAATAATAGAAGAAGTATGGTATTCCTCATTTACTTGATTGATCAAGTTATTGATTTCTACACAGGTAATGGGGTCTAGCCCTGCAGTAGGTTCATCATAAAGCATGATCTTAGGTTTTAATATCAATGTACGTGCAATACCGATCCGTTTCCGCTGACCACCAGAAAGTTCTGAGGGCATCTGGTTTAGGGTATTTAAAAGGCCAACGCCATCCAAAACTTCCTCAACGAGGCGGTTTTTTTCCGCAGTACCCAAACCCTTTACGTTTCGAACCAGAGGAAATTCCAAATTTTCTTTGACTGTCATACTATCGTATAGGGCAGACGCTTGAAATGAAAAGCCAATTTTAAGCCTCAATGCATTAAGCCGTTTTGCGGGAAGGTCAATTACTTCTTCTCCTAAAACCTTACATGACCCCTCATCTTGGCTTAATAAGCCAACCATTATCTTAATAAGTACCGATTTTCCACTACCTGACTTCCCCAGCACAGCTAGGTTTTCGCCATTATATAAATTCAAGTCCACTCCCATGAGAACATCTAGCTCTCCGAATGACTTGGTAAGTCCGTTTATTTCTACAACCTTGTCTTGCATGCTTACATTTGTCTGAAGTAATTTGTAATCTGTAACGACAGTAATTCCTCTATAAATATCAGGAACATTGCCATTACAACCGCTGCATTGGCTGCCTTACCTACACCCTCTGTACCTTTCGTAGAATTGTATCCCTTATAGCATCCCACTATGCCGATTGTAAATCCAAAAACCAGTGATTTCAAAAGGGATGCGGTAATATCCAAGAACGTCAAGGCATCAAAAACCTGTACAAAAAACGTCGAAAGACTAACCAGTTCATTTTTATTGACACTCAAGAATGACCCCATAAGCGCCACAAAATCAGTATACATGACCAATACAGGTATCATAAGCGTGCTCGCCAAAACCCGACTCACCACCAAAAACTTAAAGGGGTTTGTAGCGGAAACCTCCATGGCGTCTATCTGTTCGGTTACCTTCATGGAGCCAATTTCAGCACCAATGCTTGATCCAACTTTGCCAGCCGCAATCAATGCTGTCACCAAGGGACCCATAGCCCGAACCACCGCAATGGAAATTAAAGCCGGAAGCCACGATGCAGCACCAAATTCCGTAAGCGAAGGCCTTGATTGATTGGTAAAAACGATACCTACGATAAAACCTGTCAGGGAAATTAATGGAAGGGAATTGTACCCTATCTGATAGCACTGACGAATAAACTCCTTAAACTCATAGGGAGGAAACCATACTTCCCTAAAGAATTTTAGGACGAAGCGATAAGCACTTGCCAATCCCGAAAAGAATTTATTAAGTCTTTTCCCCAGAAAATAAGATAATTTTGGTGATTCTTTAGACATTACTACTGATTAATTTGAACCTAACTCATGACAAAAATAAAATAAGGGATGGCCGAGGATTACAAAAACTCATCGATCACTTCTTTCCTAAGAGGTTTTACCAAAAAACCACTCACCATATCAAATCCGTAACTTTTCTCTATATCCATCGGATCCAACGAGGAAGTTAACATCTTTACTTCCATTTTAATTCCTCTTTCTTCCATGAGCTTTAAAAAATCCCAACCTTCCATTTCGGGCATATTAATATCAAGAAGCAAAATGTCTGCCATATTTTTCTCCAACCAACTCAAGGCATCATATGGGTTTTCAAAAAAAACCAATTCCAAGTTGGGATTGATTTTTAATAGAATGCGTTTGTTGATCATATGTTGGACTTTGTCATCATCAACGAAGATAATAACCTTGGAGGGTTGACTTCTCCTTGTTTCATTTGCGTTTATGTCACTTTGTTCCATCAATATTTGATTTACCTTTTTAATTTCTTTATCCAACTTTTTTGCCGAGGTTCGCAACATATTCAACACTTCCCGTGAGATTGTATCCTGGTCACCAGTCAAATTGATAATACCTAATATATTTGCTAAATGACTTCGGATATGATGGGAATGAACAAAGGAAAATTCCCTAAGCCGCTTATTCTGTTCTTTTAATGAATCATTGAGCAACATATTTTCATGTAAAGAGTGGTGAATCTCAGAATGATCAACCGCCAATACCATTACACAGTCTTTTCCATCATATAAAAAAGGCATGGAAAACAAATCCACGTGCCTTGGATCATAGTTTTTATCTATCATCACGAGATTCCGGATCGTATAGGGCTGCCTAATCAACTCAAATTTAACTTTTTCAGGTTCCTGAAACAGCGAAGTGAACAACTTATCCCCGAACCGCTTGGAAAAAGAACTGTATTTTTCTAGGGCAAGCTCATTAGCTGTGAGTATTCGGAAATTGTCATCCGCAATTACCCAAACGCAATTCGGCAATTTTTCAAATATCAACCTGTATCGTTTTTCCAGTTTGTCTTCTAAACGTTCATATCGCAACGAAGTATAATAGGCATGAACAATAACAAAAAGAGTAATAATAGCGGTTAGGCCAATAAAAAACACATGAACGGAAGTAAGCCCCAGAAAATTCATTAAGGGCACATGATAAATGGCAGGAAGCAGGAAAGATGCCCCCGCAAACAAGCCATATTTCAACGAACATGATATTTCGGGCTTCATATTTATCACATCAAGAAATAAAATTAAACATAATATTCAGTTTTTGATTCTAAAATCTCTTTTTAACCAAAAACACTTCTCCGGCTGCGGAAAAAAAATACTAATTCCTGAAACCTGATAACATTTAAACCCAATAGCAACTACCTCAAATTTTGACACTTTCAATACTCTTATCTGCCGCAAATCTCCGAATAGGGGCAATATGCGCATTTTGTTAGGTCCTCTGTTTGATCAAACGGAATATCCTGTCCAAACAATTCTCCCAAAAGCTCCCGCAGATGAGTTTCAAATGCTTCTTTGTAGTCCAAGTAGTTCTCCACAACGATTGGTTTTCCCCTGGGCTCTTTAATTTCAAGGTAAGGTGAGAAATCGGATGCAAATATATCCCTCAAATTCAGGAGAGCTGGCTTAAGTGGGAGTTTATTCTCAGGAAAATTGTAGTGATACAACAACCCATAAAAGAGTGTTTGCATTGCCGCTTTATTTCGGTTCTTATTTTCCCGGTCAAATAAACTTGCAATACTAGGGAACTGTTTACTGTCCTTGCCTGATTTGTAATCCATCAACCTTATGACTCCCTCCCGTTTGTCTACTCGGTCTATAATCCCACCCAATAAAACAATCTGTGATCCAAACGGGGTTTGAATAGGGAATTGGGCTTTATATTTCTTCTCAGCTTCTAGAGAAATAATCTCAAAAGGAGCACTCATCTCATCTACCTCTAAAATCTGGAGCAGGTATTTTTGCAACACATCCCTAGCGATAGTTAAATGCCCTGTAAGCTTTAATTGATCATCTTCGCTCAGGAAATATTGTTTTCGGATGGCTTTTTCAATTGCCGGGAATATAAAATCCTTCAGAGAAGGGAAATCGCCAGGTATTAACTCTATCCTTTTTTTTCTGGCTATAAATCCCAGATATAAATTCTCCAATGCGCCGTGAACAAGGTTTCCAAAAACGGCTGGGTCCACTTCCTCGCTGACGGCCTCCTCCTCAGCCAATTCTGCGATGTATTTAAAATAAAATTTGAGACGGCAATCCAACCAAATTGAAAGAGCCGATGGTGATATAGCCACAGTACCTGAGCCTGTCTCATTCACCAAGTAGCGTTTCATCAGTTCCAAAATTGCCGGATTTTTTTGGATGGTAATCATTTCTCCTGACTTAATGTCTACCGGAACAAACACCACTTCATCCTTCATTACCTCCCTTTGCAGTCCCAGTTCTTCTAAAAGCTGATACAAGTACCTGCTCCTTTCACCAGCTCGACCCTGATCTGCAGCTGTGGTATAAATAAGGTGTACCTCCTCCGCCCTATGAAGCAACCTATAGAAAGTGTACCCATATATCGCGTCATTTTGCTCCTGTACAGGAAGTCCAAAGGCTCTTCTCAAATTAAAGGGAACCATGGAATTCAGAGAAGCACTTGGTGGAAAACTGCCTTCATTCATGTGACAGATGATAACTCTCCTAAAATCCAGATTTCTGGACTCCAAAACCCCCATAATTTGAAGCCCTTCCAAAGGCTCACCTTCGAAAGGCAATTTAACCTCTCGAAAGATTTGGCGGAAAATCCGAATTACAAATTCAAGACTTATAGTGATTTCCGACCGGTTTAATAGTAAATCATTAAGTCGATTCAACTGCTTATAGCACTGAAACAAATAACTGCGGTCCAATCCATCCATGTCAGAATGCTCCGCAAGATCTTGAATCAACTCCATCAACCCGGGAAGCAAACTGCCGGAGAAATAGTTGTTGAAAACCAAGGAAAAGAGTTTCCCTCCACCCTGAAAGGTTTCCTTCGTAACATAAACCTGATTTGTAGCCTGTATCTTACCGCTAATTTCCAGTGACAACGCTGGATTTTCTCTTCGCAAATAAACCGAGGACAATAAATCTACCACTGGCTTGTGGTAAAACAACACCACGCCTTCTTCAATTTTGATATAGCGCTGCAACTCCAATACTGACTCCAAAAAGGTGTAAATTGGCGTATTTTTTATAGGATACCCCATGGTTACATTAACTTTCTTAATGCCTTCTGGGAGTATGTTTAGAAGTGGAAAGAGCAGTTGCTCGTCAGGCAGAATGACCACGGTCTCTTCCAAATTTTCAAAATTCCCAACTTGGGAAAGAATTGACCCGGTCAGGTTAGCTTGGGTGACTTTAAGTGGGGTAGCGTAGGTCTTTATTTTTATTTTTTCCGCACTAATCCGCTGTGGCAGCTCCTCCGGAAAAGTAGGCCCCAATACGGGATCTTTCAGGTATTCTCTAAAAAACAATCCTGATTCCTGTTGGGGGTCCGCTACATAATATGCATCTAGGTCCCAATAGATTTCTGCGTTATACGAAGCAATAAAGTGCTTTATCAGCTTTTTTTCGGTAAGGGTAAAAGCATTAAATCCCACAAAGATATGTTTAGCTTCCGGAGGTTGCATTTCCGACAGGGATTCGGCCACCTGCCGATAGATCATTCCCGAATAGGCTAATCCAGCTACTTTCAAACTACTTTGAAAAGCCTCATAAAGGGGTGCCAATAATTCCCAAAACTTGAGAAATTTGTCTTTGTGCTGGCTTTCCTTTCCCTCAAAAGTTCTCCAAAATGCCTGTATGAGGGCAATCTGGTGTTCTGTCAGAAAGGACCAGTCTGTTTCAATTTCTTTGATTTCTGACAATTGATGATACAATTTGCTGGCATCCACCATGAATTGGTCTAAATCATTGAAATCCTTAAGAATTAATTCTCCCCAAAAATAAAATCGGTCAAATGGCTCAGGCGATGGGTGCAGTTTGATATATACTTGATAAAGTTCAAATATGAGGGTAAGCGAATCCGCAGGCCGTAGCTGGGCGATTTCATTAAAAAGATCCTCAATCGTCTTAATGGCTGGCATCCACGCTGGTTCCTGAATCAGCTGACCCAAATGCCGGGTGAAAAATAATCCGGCTCTTCTATTGGGAAGGATTATAGTCATGTCCCGTAATTGGCCCCTTTTGTCAAGTAAATCTTGGGCTGTTTCTCTCAAAAAACTATCCATTTGCGCTCTAATTGTGTTTGGTATTGCTTCAAATCTGAAATTCACATGCTCATTCCTTCAGGGTTAACGGATTAGGAAGGCGTTTCTCACTTTTCAGGGGTCGATCTCCTCAATGCGAACACTATCTAAATAACACAGATAGCCCTTTACGGGTAAGTTTGTCAGTTTTTTCACTAAAAACATATATTCTCTAATTTGAACTAGGTAGCCCTCTCTGGGCAAACCCGTTTTGAAATCAACCACCTCTACTTCGTTGGGGTAAATGATGATTCTGTCCGGCCGTTTGTGATTGCCTCCAGGCAATAAAATACCCTGTTCTGTAAGAATATCACCCTCCCCCTCAAACCAGCTTTTAAATTTTGCTATAGAAAAGAGCTCTTTAATTCTAGATTGGATATGGACTTTTTCGGTCCTGTCAAGAACCCCCGCAAAGAATAATTCGTCCAATCCCAAAAGCATCTCCCCCTCCGTCTTGGCTTTTTCTAACAGGTGATGGATCATGGTGCCAAAATCACCTTGGCTCCGCTGATATATTCCCACATCATTCATATCCCCGGGATAAGTTTTTACTTGCAACAAATCCGACCAAGACCTGTACTCCCACCTAAGGGGAAAGGGTGATGGGATGGAGGTAAGAGCCACCTTATCGGAAGGCCAAGCTCCAAAATCAAAAACAAGCAGATCTTCGTCAAAATAACTGCTCAGCGGAATTCCATCCAACATTGTGGAAGATGATCTCACCACTTGTTGGAGGTTAGCAGCAAGGGTTGAAAAAGTAGCTCTTGGAGTAGGCTTTTGGTAGGGAGAAATGCTCCAAAAAACCTCTTCAGCCCTGGTGGCTGCTACATATACCATGTTAAGCGTGTCCAAAAAGTTCATCAAAACCTCCTCCTGATAGGTGGACCGGAAAAAAGAGTCTTCCAGCGCCTTGGTAATGGTCAGAGGAATAACAGCGTTTAAGGATTCATTTTGAAGTTCGAAAGGGGTCCAGACGATGTTTCCCTTGGCATTGTCCACAATTTTCCAATTGAGAAAAGGCATCAATACAACTTTAAATTGAAGTCCTTTTGATTTGTGAATTGTAAGGATACGCATGGCATCATGGCCTTCGGGAATTTTGACGGTCAGTTTATCCTGATGGTTTTCCCACCAGTCCAAAAACCCCACCAAATCCGCCCGGTTTTTAGCTACAAAGTCATAAATACCTTCTTTGAAAGCGGATACGTAGGCTCGTTCGATTCCCAATTCAGTGAATCCCAAAAATTCGGTCATCACATCGACCAATTCCAGGAGAGGCAGTTGGAGGAGTTTTGCTTCATGTGCTTTAAATTTATTGAATTTGTCTTTCAAAAAATCAGGTATGGTAGAATGATGAAACAACTCATGATCTATGGGAAAACCAAACAAAACGGACCAGTGGTACCACATGGTCCATAAATTGACCTCATCAGAAGTATCAGATAAAAACCGAAAACCAGCAACAAGACACTTGACGGAGGTGGATTTACTTACTAATAAAGCCTCATCCGAAAGGACCTCAAAGGAATAAGTACTGCTTGGATGTTCCAGCCCATACCCTACCAATGCATCAGCAACCAGCAACCCCTCCTTTTTTGTCCGTACCAAAAAAGCGATATCTTTTGGGCGAAATCCCTTTTCCTGTAACTCCATAACCATTTCCGGTATCCGAGCCACCTGCATCTCCTGCGTGGTCAAGTCATCATCCTCTTCGGTATCCACGGCTAAAAATTCCATCCTTACTTTCCCTCTAAATGCAGCGGTTTGTTTAGCTGGAGCTACATGTTGGGTAACATCTGCATAAGCCTTATGGAGCAATCCCCCATCCACTATGCCGTGTGAATTTTCCAAAACACCTGCCAACTGATCGGGTAAGGTCTGAAATAAAACGTTGTTGAAATCAACAATTGCAGGCAGACTACGGTAATTGGTGTCCAAATTTTGAATATCCAGTCCATAATGGCCCAACTCGGATTCTACCTGATCCAACAGTAGCCGCATTTCCCCTCCACGCCAGCGATAAATAGATTGCTTTACGTCGCCGACTAATAAATTGGTATGCCCTTGCGATAATGTATTGACCAGAAGAGGCCGGAAGCTTGCCCATTGAAAGCCGGAAGTATCCTGAAATTCATCGATCAGGTAATTCTGAAATTTATTCCCCACTTTTTCATAGATAAACGGGGCATCGGTGTCGGCAGTAATTTCCTTCAAAAAATCATTGGAGTCGGAAATTAATAAAATATTTTCTTCTTCCTTCAGATTGTCGAGTTCTTCCAGGAGGTTCCTAAATACCCCAAAAACATAAAAATTTTTACGGATAGCCTCCATCGTGTTCCATTGATTCTTAAGAGGTAAAAACTGCCCCCATATTTCAGCCAGCCCTTCCCGAACAGCCATCTCAATTGGGACTTTCAACCTACTTGTTTTGGTATACCAAGCTTCCGGATCATCGGATAGGTTCCTTTGCGTTGGCGATAGATCCGGTACTGGGGTAAAAGGTTCACCCAGTTGATCAAACTTTCTGGCAAAGGAGACGCTACCTCCCTTAAAATCTTCCCATGCAAGACCATGGCGCTCCCTGATTTCATTGGCCACGATTTTCATTTCCAGAGCTTGTGCAATGATCATTTTCCGCTGCCGAATTAAATAGGTTTGCAGGTTGTGAACATTATCCTTGTTTTTTAGAAAAGTCTTAATTTCCGGGCTATACCTTTTGAACGCTTCCTGAAAAAGCTGCTTACCCAAATTTTTGATATTTTTGCGGATGTCCCACGAGTTTCCCTGCTGGATCTGTTCCACCGCATAGGCCACCAGCCACCTATGCAAAAATTCATCGGAGGCGACCTGAACGATCAGCCTGTCCACCAAGCGGTCAAGGACTCCCTCTTGATCAAGTTCGACATCAAACTTGGCCTGGAGATCAATTTCCCTGGCAAATGCTCGAATAATACGCTGAAAAAAACTGTCAATGGTACTTACCGAGAATGCACTGTAGTCATGTAAAATCGCAGATAAAGTTGTCTTTGCCCTACTTCTTAACTCATCTGGAGTAACATTTAAATGTTTCAGGAGAACGCTGTCCATTTTTTCCTCCGGATTCACCCCTACTTTGAGCCGTCCCAGTTCCCTGAGTATCCGTTCCTTCATTTCTTGTGTGGCCTTGTTGGTAAATGTTACTGCCAAGATGTGACGAAAGGCCGTAGGAAATTCCAAAGCGAGCTTCAGGTATTCCATGGTAAGGGTATAAGTTTTCCCGGATCCCGCTGAAGATTTATAAATAATAAATGGATTGTTGCTGTTCATTTGGATGGGGCAAATTTGTATGCCTTTCTAAAATTAATTGAAAGTAAGAAATAAAATCTTAATTTCAGAAATCACGTGAATTTTGAATAGTTTTAGATCCAATTTAAACTAAATCATATTCATGTTTTTCTACGTATCTCAATTATTCAGTTTTTTGGCAACGCCGTTGACCCTGATTCTTATACTTTTGATTTCGGGATTTTTGGCTCGGGGCATTAAATGGAAAAAAAGATTATCCGGAATTGGGATATTGATGCTGTTGCTTTTTACTAATAATGCACTTAGTACAATTGTCATTAACAACTGGGAACCGACTTTTAAAGTTATCAAAACGCTTCCTGAATATGAAATCGGAATTGTTTTGACCGGAGTAACAAACATCAACAAGACGGCTGATGACAGAACATTCTTTGACAGGGGTGCAGACCGGGCGACCCATGCCGTACAGTTGTATAAAGAAGGAAAACTTAAACGAATTTTAATCACGGGGGGCCAAGGATTTCAACCTAGGAACGACCAAAAGGAAGCCATTTTACTGGCGAATTTTATGATAACGGCAGGGGTTCTTGAAAGTGATCTTATCATAGAGGATAAAGCGAAAAACACCAGGGAAAACGCTTTGTTCACAAAACGCACCTTGGAGGAGCGCGGACAGAGCCTGGATCAGCGGTTTTTGCTTATTACTTCTGCTTTTCACATGAAACGAGCTGAGGGATGCTTTAGAAAGATCGGTTTACAGGTAGATACCTTTCCAGTAGATTACTATGGCAACGACAACCCGATAAACATTCGAAGCCTGATCCAACCTTCTCCCAACGCCTTGGTGCTATGGAATAAGTTATCAAAAGAGTGGATCGGGCTTCTTGCCTACAGAATTGCGGGGTATATTTGATTTACCTCCAAGTAGAAGCTTTAAGTTTTGGAATTGCCCGAACGACGTCGCTGACACTGATTTGGCCCATTAGTTTCCCATCCTTTACCACTGGAAATCTTCTGATCCGAAGGGACAAAAACTTTTGGGCGGCATCAAAGATAGTCAAATCCGGGTCCATGGTAATCACATCAGCGGTCATTAATTCAAACACCGGAGCAGGAAATTTCGGTGTGTTGGTATATTGACCCTTAATTATTTCTTTGAGGCAATCCCCTTCGGAAATCATTCCTACCAATTTGCCGTGACTGTCTACTACCGGACCCCCTGAAATTTTTTTCTTTGTCAGCACGTCAATCACATGGTCAATGGTATCGTCTGGGTGAAAAGTGATCAAATTGACAATCATGAAATCTTTGACAAGGAAATTTTGTTTTTCGGCATTTTTTGACGGGACTTCTCTTACCCCCTGAAAGCTCTTAACCATGGCATGTTGGGTTTGTTGAAAGTTTAATTTAGCAATAAAAAATGACGAGACCAATTAAAGTTTAACTTAATTCTTCATATCACTTCTTTTATTGGTCATTAGCTCCAAAACACAAATCATTTTAATTATGTTTCTAGAACCTTTTTGCTTAAATCACCCTTAAATCGGACCCACAATTCTATTTAGTCAAAAGAGCTATTTTTTCCCGATATGCTACAACAACAAGTGGGTCTATCGTTAACACCCGCTCCATGCTCTCAGGATCAGCAGATAAATTAACGACCGGGTGGCGGTAAAGGCTATGTGTTGCTCTGAACTGCTTACAGCTACTGTGAACCTCTGAAAGATGGCCCGTTTCGTACAATGAATCTAAAAGTTCCACCCGGGTTCCTCCTCCAGGCATTACGATAATGCGACTCCCCGCCTGCATCAGCATGGCTTGGATCGCAGACAATCCTTCCTCTACTGTATTTCTCCCACCGGAAGTAAGCACTCTAGCAAAACCACAAGCGATAACAGACTCTAGGGCATCCAACAATGAGATGGAAATGTCGATTGCCCGGTGAAAGGTGCAGGGAAGTTCCCCCGCCTGACTTATAAGTTGCTTACATGCAACTTCATCAACCTTGCCTTGAGGAGTTAATATACCAAAAACAAAACCGCTTGCCCCTGCATACTTGAATTGCCGTACATCTGTAGCCATTACTTCCAATTCTTCTTCCGTGTAGACAAAATCACCTCCCCTAGGTCTAATCATTACCATGATGGGAATGGAAAGCCTTTGCCTCAAAAAAGTAAACAATCCAATACTGGGCGTCGTGCCCCCTTCGCCTATATCCGCACACAATTCAATGCGGTCCACACCGGATTTTTCTGCCAATAGTGCCGCCTCCACGGTATATACCGGACACTCAAGAAGGATTTTTTTACCCATTTCCTTTAAATTTACTTCCTGCATCCACGAGGGATTTGCCTCCACGGTGATGCCTGGCGAAATTAAATCCCGGCTGTACTGCATATGCACCGTATTCTCCATCTTTATTCAATGCCAGAAATCCCGCCTGGATATTTTCAATATTTTTGTTTTTTGCAATCAGTCTTTTCACCGCTTCTTCACAAGCCTCCTGTGGTGTTCTACCCTGCCTCATCAGCTCCACGATCAGAAAACTCCCACATATCCGGATAATGGACTCCCCCAATCCGGTAGCAGTAGCTGCTCCAACCTCATCATCCACATACAATCCCGCACCTATAATAGGACTATCCCCCACCCTTCCGTGCATTTTGTAGGCCAGCCCCGAGGTAGTGCAAGATCCTGCCATTTTACCGTTGGCATCCAAACCTATCATGCCGATGGTGTCGTGATTTTCGATATTAATTATCGGTTTGTATTCAGATGTTTTTTTCCATTCCAAATAAGCTTTTTCGGCACCCGGACTTAATTCTTCCTTTTCTACCGGGAACCCTTCTGATATGGCGTACTGCCGCGCTCCTTCACCGGCAAGCATTACATGGGGTGTGTTTTCCATCACCTTTCTAGCCAAAGAAATAGGATGCTTTATCTGCCTTACAAAAGCCACAGAACCGCAGGATCCGTCCCCTTTCATGATGGATGCGTCCAGGGTAGCAATACCTTCTCTATCCGGCAGTCCCTGTAAACCAACGGAAAGATTCGTCAAATCTAGTTCCGTGACCTTTACACCTTCCTCCACCGCATCCAAAATGGATCCGGAATTCCCCAAAACCTCCCAAGCCTTATCATTTGCGGGCATGCCATGATTCCAAGTCGACAGAATCAGTGGCTTATGTTTTTCCCGATTTCTCCCGACCCCAAAGGACTCAGCCTGCCATGACATAGGAATAAGAAGACTTGAGGAAACTAGCGATTTTTGTAAAAATTTTCTTCTACTCTTCATTTTGATTACTCAATTTTTTGGTTTGCGTCTGTTTTTATGTGGTATAAGTGAAATATTTTTAGAAAATACCTTTTCTTTCATTAATTTTAAAGGCTATAACATAAATCACTACAATAACCTCAATTGAACTCCAAACAATCAGCGTTGCTGAATTGATGGAAACCCGGAAATTTGAATCTTTCAAAATTAATAGAAAAGCTTTAATATTTTTTGGTTTAAGTAAATATAATTAAATAAAATTTTTCATTAACTTGCAGCAATTTATATCTGGTATGAATCTAATTGATCCAATAGTAGTACTTGAAAAAAAAGAAGGCGTAGTAGAAATAAAAAACTATGTCAATAAAATTAAGATAATAAAAGAGTTATACACCTCTGGAAGCAATACAGCAAGCAACATTGGACAAGCTGTAGGAATCAGCCTGCCCACGGTAAATCTATTATTGACGGATTTGTTGGAAGAACAACTCGTGGTAAAGGAAGGCAGGGGACAGTCTCAAGGAGGGCGCAAGCCTGACCTATATGGGTTGGGTGGAGAATCCTTTTATATTTTAGCCATAGATTTGAACCGATTTTCAGCAAGGGTTGCTATTTTCAATACCAAAAACGAACGGGTTTCGAAAATTCACAGCAAGAATATTCCTTTAAACAATGATCCCAAGACCATAGACAGTATTTTTGAATTTTCGAATTCCGTCATTGAGAATTCGGAGATTGCATCTGATAAAATTATTGCCGTTGGCATTACAATGCCAGGATTAGTGGATGGGGTATCGGGTGTTAACCACACATATCTAAAAACCGGTAAAAAAAGTCTCAAGGAATTATTAGAAAAGAAATTTGGCCGGAAGGTTTTTATAGAAAATGATGCCCGGGCAAAGACGCTGGCTGAATTCAGGTTTGGACCAAACAAGTCTTGTAAAGACGTCTTGGGGGTCTTTGTTGACTGGGGAATTGGTCTAGGTATTATTATTGAAGGTAAATTATACCGGGGTTACTCGGGGTTTTCTGGCGAATTCAGCCATTCGCCACTATTTGACAATAAAGAAATAAGTTGCACCTGTGGCAAAAGGGGATGTCTGGAAACCGTAGCTTCCGGAACGGCAATTGTGAGATTGGCAAAGGACGCCATTGCCCTGGATGGAGATTCTATACTGGCGAGGATGTCGCAAAAAAACCTGGATCCCACGATAGTGGTAGACGCTGCCATCGCTGGGGATCAAAGAGCCATCAGCATATTGTCAGATGTAGGCTTGGATCTTGGCCGGGGCATTGCCATCCTCATACAACTCCTGAATCCAGAACTCATAATTATCGGCGGGGCAATTGCTGAGGCTAAGCAATACATCACCACCCCCATCCAACAGGCACTAAATATATACAGCATGGCAAAACTTCGTGAAAAAACCGAAATCCAGCTGTCCCAACTAGGAACAGAAGTGGGTTTGAAGGGAGCAGTGGCCATCGTGAATGAGCATATTTTCGAAGACATTATACAATACAATTAACTGAGCAATAAAATAATAAATTATAAAAATTCCATTATGTTAGCAAATTATCCTTTATCACCTACAGAAGAGGCATTTTTGAAAGATTCCGGCATTGAAAAAATCACTACAAAAATCCCATACCTCGTAGTGGACAATTTTCCAAAGCTTGGTCTTATGACAGCTTGCCGGTTTTTGGAATGGGCAGCCAACAATCCCAATGGAGTAATAAGTTTACCGACCGGGAAAACTCCGGAGTACTTCATCAAATGGACTCAGTTTTTATTGGAAAACTGGGATAAAAAAAACGGCCTAGAAATCCGAACGAAATATGGATTAAAAGATACCAAAAAACCTGTACTTAGCGGATTGCAGTTTGTGCAGATCGATGAGTTTTACCCCATTTCTTCTTCCCAGAAAAACAGTTTTTTCCATTATGTCAACAAATTTTATATAGATGGATTTGGCCTAGACCCCCAGAAGGCCCTTTTGATAAATTCGGATAATATACCGCTTGCTTTAGGGAAAAAATACAATGAAATATTTCCGGATTACAAGGTGGACCTTTCACTTAGATTTAGAGAGTATACCAATGAACAGGAAAAACTTCAGCAAGAATCCATTTATCTAATCGACAAATGGTGTTCAGAATATGAGGCTAAAATTCGGGAAAAAGGAGGAATAGGTTTCTTTTTGGGAGGAATAGGACCGGATGGACATATAGCTTTCAACACGAGGGGGTCTGACCTTTTTTCAACAACGAGGTTGACTGAAACCAACTTTGAAACGCAGGCAGTTGCAGCGGGAGATTTGGGAGGTATTGAAATTTCCTCTAACAGACTTGTGATTACTATTGGGTTGGACACGATAGTTCACAACCCCGACGCGGTAGCTATCATTATAGCCGCTGGAGAAGCAAAGGCTCCAATTGTCAAAAATTCTCTAGAATCAGACATGACTAACGTGTATCCAGCCACTGTGCTTCAAAAACTCAGGATGGGTCGTTTTTACATGACAAAGGGTGCAGGATCCAAATTGACGGATAGTGTGGATCGGTTTTATGCATCCGGAGAATGGACACCGTTGAAAACGGAAAGATCCGTCATGGAACTCTGTAAGAAACTCGGGAAATACGGACACCGGATTACCCTTGAAGATCTGAAAAACGATAAATATACCTCCCAGATACCCAATTTAAATGAACACACTGTCAACGGAGTCATTGAAAATATCGTCAAAAAGCTCGACCATGGCTTGAGTGAGGAGAAAAATGAAGTGATTCTGCACACGGGACCGCACCACGATGATATCTCCCTGGGTATTTTACCCCAGATCACCAAACAGCTCAACGAAAATTCCAATAAATGTCATTTTTCTGTACTAACCTCAGGATTTACTGCTGTAACAAACACGTTTGTGATTGACACACTGAAGTACACGAAAAAATTCCTTGACGAAGGGAAAATTCAAATGGTCAAGTATGAGGACTTCTATGCAGCCGGCTTCAAATTAAAAATGGATAAAGATGTCTACCACTTCCTCACCAATGTGGCTTCTGAGAATAAAGAGCAACGTATGAGGGGGCTTTGCCACCGGGTAGTCAGGGCGATTGTATTCATCTACGGGGTGAAATCGACCATGGAGCTTCGAGATCAGATCAACGAAATCATGACGGTGCTGAAAAATTCTTATGACGGTGAGAAAAACCCCAAGAATATACAGACTCTTAAAGGCATGATCCGGGAATTCGAGGAGGAATTGGTTTGGGCACATTTTGGAGTACAGGTTAAAAATGTGCATCATTTAAGGTTGGGATTTTACACTGGGGATATTTTCACCGAGCAGCCGGACAAAAAAAGGGACGTAGAACCTATCTTAAACATGCTCCGGGACATCAGGCCCACCAAACTAAGCCTTACACTGGACCCTGAAGGCAGTGGACCCGACACCCACTACAAAGTGTTACAAGCCACTGCGGAAGCAGTCCGCCAATGGGGTGAAGAAGAAGATCTTAGCAATTTTAAGATTATAGGCTATCGAAACGTATGGTTCAAATTTGACGCTGCAGAGGCCAACGTAATAGTGCCTGTATCTTTGGGAGATATGTCTGTTATGGAAGATTCCTTTGCGAACTGTTACCTGAGTCAAGTAAATGCCTCCTTCCCAAGCTATGCACACAACGGAAAATTCAGCACCCTTGCCCGGATTACCTGGGTAAATCAGTTGAGTGATGTGCAGCTTTTATTGGGGAAAAATTATTTTTACCAACATGAAACTGCGAAAGTGAGATCTAGTCATGGACTCATTTTCTTTAGGGAAATGAGTGTGGAAGAGTTTTTAAAGGAAGCAAGAGAATTGGAGAAATCCACCGAAGGGATGTTGTAGACGCTCCTTATGTAGTGCTGATTATTTCTTGCCGGATTTTAATTTGTGAAAATCCGGCAAGATGTCTCGACCTCCTTATTCAATTGGCTTGGAGAAGTCCAGTTAAGATGGTGAATTAGCGCTTGAAATATTTAAAAATTCTTGTATTATTAAAAGAAAAGGCTCTGATGAAATTTGCCAAATATTAACCATTCTACGTCAAATGACAGAAAAGAAACACGTTTTAGGCCTGGATATTGGAGGTACCAAGATAAGTTCGGGATTAAATGACCAGGGAATAATCTTCGAACAAATTGAGACTAAAACTCCTTCGGATGAATCACAAGAATATATACTGGAAACTATTGCTAATCAGATTTCCTCTTATCTCCCCTATGAATTTCAGGCCATTGGGATTGGAATTCCAGGACTGGTAGATCCTCATCAAGGCATCGTCTACAATTTGGCCAATATTCCTTCTTTTCAGAAAGTGCCCCTTAAAGATTTTTTGGAGGAGCGGTTCAATGTCCCTGTTGTAGTTAACAACGACGCAAACTGTTTCACATTGGGCGAATATTATTTTGGCCCCGCCAAAATTCACAGCCATGTGGTTGGCATTACACTGGGTACCGGTATCGGCACGGGGATCATCGCCAATTCCCACTTATATACAGGCTACATCTGCGGTGCCGGTGAATGGGGAGGGGTCCCATATCTCGACAAAACCTTCGAAGATTATTGTTCCAGCAAATTTTTTAAAAAAATATATAGTGAAAATTCGAAAAAGCTCTCCAAAAAAGCCTTGGATGGCGATCCTGAAGCTTTAAGTGCATTCAGAACATACGGAGAACATCTGGGAATGCTTATCAATAGAATTCTGTACACCTATGCCCCTGAGGCCATCGTGATTGGAGGTTCCATCCGAAAAGCATACCCATTTTTTAAAAAAACCATGCACCAGGCATTAGGGAAATTCCCCTATAAAGCCATATCGGAGAATTTGAAGATTTACGTATCTGAATTAGACGATTCAGCTATATTGGGAGCAATATCTTTAGTAGAGGAAGATCGGATCCAAAACCAAACAAACAATATTCCCAAAAATGCAGTCCTATAAGGAAGTCCAGCATAATGCCTAAAAACGAAAACAGGTTGGATGTTTTGGAGCTTCTGTAAAAAATTGGATATCTTTGAGTGTCAAATTACCCAAAAGTAATGCATCGAGCTACCTTTATTCGGCTGGCTTTTCTAGTCTGCCTATCCCTTAGCTGGTCCTTAACGTCGTTTGGTCAAAGATCTTTACCGCAAGAAGACGAGGTCAGTCTTTTTTTGGATAATCTCTTTTCGGCAACAGACGTGATGGTAACAGATGTGGCAGCTCCTACCGGAGCTGCCAGATTTTATTCCTACATGCTATTGGGAGCCTATATCGTTCAATCAGATCTATTTCCTGACCACGTAAGTCCAACACTGTATGAGGGGTTTACATCCCCTTTTGAGCTAGAAAAGGAAAATCTTCCCATTCGGGATGACTTAGATGCTGGATTCTGCAGCATTTATACGCTTTTGGAAATAGGAAAGGCGATTATGCCCTCTGGTAAGAAACTTGAAAAGTCCCAAGAACTCCTCCTCAAGACCTATCAGAAAAAAAGGATCATTCCTAAAAAGGATATTGCCAGACATATATCCTATGCTGAGCATATAGCTGCCCAAGTCATCAGCTACGCCGCCGAAGACGGATACCGTAAACTTAGCGCACTTAAAAGGTATTCACCAAAAAACCAACCGGGCACCTGGTACCCCACCCCTCCAGCCTATATGGCTGCGATTGATCCTGAATGGAAAACCATAAGGACATTTTTACTGCCATCCCTGGAACCGTTCAAACCTTCGCCCCCAAAACCTTATAATTTGACCGAAGGCAGTGCCTTTCAACTGCTTGTGCAGGAGGTCTACCAAGTCACCTCCGCGCTATCGGAAGAGCAAATTCTTATAGCTAACTTTTGGGACTGTAACCCATTCAAAGTTGAATATACCGGACATATGGCGATAGGCTTAAAAAAAATTTCCCCCGGTGGGCATTGGATTGGGATTACAGGTATTGCCAGTCAAAAGGCAGGCCTTAACCTTACGGAAACCATTCGTGTACATACCTTTGTAGCTCTGGGACTTCACGACGCATTTGTGAGCTGCTGGGAAGAAAAATACAATAGCGACCGAATCCGTCCCATCACAGCGATCAACGAATCCATCGACCCTAGTTGGCAACCACTTTTGCAGACACCACCCTTTCCAGAATATACTAGTGGGCACAGTGTTATTTCCCGGGTAAGTGCCAGAATATTGACTGCATATTTCGGTGACAGTTTTGACTTTGTAGATGACTCTGAAGTTTTTTTCGGGCTGCCTGAGCGCTCATTTCAATCATTTATCCAAGCCGCTGATGAGGCCGCCATCTCCAGATTGTATGGCGGTATACACTTTAAAGACGCCATAGAAGAGGGTGTTTCCCAAGGAGATAAAATTGCTGATTACATGCTTCAAAAACACCTTCCAGCTCGTCTCCAACTGGGGCAATTACATGATTGACTTCAAATTCGGGAAGGTGAGGTTATATTAGAGGAACATTACACCTTGATGTAGATTTTCCTGCGGTCCATGGCGAATCCAATCAACCAAATCAGCCACATCAATGCCGAGGCAAATAAGAATGAATCTGATTTAGGTGGAAAAATACCTAGAAAAAAGGAGTCAAATAGCTACTGTTTGGAAGTCAGACCTTGGAAATAGATCACCCCCATCAACCTGACAAACACCCCTGACAAAGTTTATATTTTTAATCGAATTCTAAATTTTTCCAAGATACCCGTAAGCATAATAATGATCAATGTATAAATTAGGGATTTCATAATGCCTATTCCACCCGTACGCAGAAACAGGGGAAGCGTAAGCCCGGAGAGTGACAATAATCCATAATGGATATAGGGCAACAAATAACAGGTCAATGTGCTGGTTCCTGCAGGCTTGATCCATGAAAACCATTCCTTTTTCTTCTGAATTTCTACCAACCAAATGAGTAACATAAATGTAAATATGGATATGCCAATGCAAAGTGTTACCCAAGAAGGAGACGACCCTATCTTATGAATGCCCCAAAGCGGACGCGTAAGTAGTCCAAGTATAATATTTCCGACGGCAAAAGAGACCAGAAAACTCCAAAAAGAAACAAGTTTTCCTTTTGCGAAATAATCTCTGAAATAGATAGAGACTATAACACCAGCCATACAAATGGCTGGCAAAGCACCATTATCAATCAGCCATACATAGGGTCTGATAAACTTAATACCCTCAAGCCACCCTAATTTCTCAAAAATACTAAAAGACAACAACGCTGAGAACATCACCCATAGCCAATTGATGTTTCCCTTACACCAAAGGAACAATAACGAGACTATTAGATATCCCCATCCGATCAATCCCAAAATTCCCCACCAATGAAACCGCATCCATTGAGGCTCGTCTAGTGTACCCCCTCGGTAAATCGCTGCCAGAGCAATCAGGAGCACTATACCCAAACGTTGGCAAACTTTTTTAACATTTGGATTTTTGTAGTTGGAAAAATCCAACCAGACCAAAAAGAACCCGACGGTAATGGCTATTTGCCAGACCGGCTTCGGCAGTATGGCTAATTCCCTATTATAAGACTCTAGGTTGACATGGTACACGCCCATGATTATTAAAGCCAGGGATCTAACCAAAATATGACTAATGATGGAAGCGTTGCTGTCCCCTTTCTTAACCCTGTTAAAAATGGCATATGGAATGGAAAGTCCCACAATAAAAAGGAACATGGGAAAAACCACATCTGCCAATCCCAGCCCATCCACAGAGCTGGGCACGTGACCTAGCCAGGGCGGTATTTCCCGTAGGGACCACAGGTCATTGACAAAAATCATCAGAAACATTGTCAGTGCCCGAAAAACATCGATCACATAACGTCTGTTTGCCGTGACCTGAACCTGGGTCATCTCCATATCCGGCTTAATAAAATTTAAAACTCTACTTGCGCTGGAAATCATCCTGGACACGAACGATATCTGTTTCATCAGATGGATTTTCGGGGTCTGTATGCATCCAAATTTCTGCTACCACACCCCAATTTTCTCTTCCTACCAATCGGTGTCGTTCCCCCTGACGAAGTTTGACAACTTCTTGCATTACCATGGGAATCATTACGCCTTCCTGATCGGTATCACTGCGTACAATGCCTCCCTCACCTCCAATTAATTTCCATACCTCCGCTCTTCTATGGTGATATTGCCACGAAAGTCTCTTTTCTGGCCCCACCAATAAGATTTTCGGGCTCAATTTATTCTGAAGCTGAAAATCAGAAAAAGCTACCTCGCTGAAAAACTGCTTACGAAAAGTTTCAATTTGCCCCTCGTCAATTACGAAAAAGCCACCCCAAGGCCGTGATTCATCCTCATCGACAATAATATATCCTTGACTTACCAGCCACTCCCTTATTTGGGAAAAAATCTCCTGTTTGGACCAATCCTTTTGAATGTTCATGAAATAAATGTTAAAATTTTTCGGTGGAAATATAATGAAATTATCAATAATGGCCATTTAATCTGACATTTTATCAGAAAAATTAGGTTTAAACTTGGCCTATTCTTAAACAACTGCTGGCAGCACCCACCAAGGCGGCATGCTCTCCGAGCTGGCTGAATACTACTTCGATATCCAATCCTTTATCATTCAAAACCTTCCTCATAGCAGGCACAAAATATCCCTTAGCTTTTGCCATATTCCCTCCAATAATGATTTTTTCAATATTTTGGAGAGTACAATGAATGGCTAAGAATTCGCCTAAATTTGTCCCAAAAATTTCGAGAGCCTGCCTTGTTAAATCTTCCCATTCGGGATTAGTCATCAACTCTTTTAGCCCCGATATTTCAATTTCGTATTCCTGCCTTATCCAATTGACAAACCAACCTGTCCCCAAGTAATATTCTGCCTGTTGTCCTTTGAAATTGGAGGACCATAAGGCGGCATCTTCTGCCCAGTCACCCATTTTAAAGGCAGAACCCAATCCGGTGCCTAGGGTAATTCCAATAAGCCGCTGGTTGGATGGAAGTCGTTGAAACATGGCCTCACCCTGTAAAAAAGAAGCGGCATCATTATAAAAGAAAATGGCTCCACCCGGAAGTTGTAGTCTATCGGAAAAATAATCCCGCAAGTTTATCCCATAGATTGACCTGAATTTACCTTGCTCTTTTAATTGGGCTATTCCGTGCGTATAATCAAAAGGTGCAGGCATGGCAATTCCGACACGGGTATGCGGTTGAATTTCCATTTGCTGAAATGTCTTTTCCCAAGATGATAAAATCTCCTCTTTGGAACCCAAGGAATCCACCTGTTTGCGGATTATGGTTTCAGGATTTAGAGTGAAATCAATGGGGTTTACAAAGCCTGCCGTCAAATGCGACCCACCTATATCTACGCCAATTAATGAGTTATCCATAAGAAAATGATCGCATTATTTTTGACGAATTACCTGCAAGAACTCCTCGAGTTGGTGATAGTCAGCAAACTCCAAATCATAAGCTACCCTGTTTTTCAAGTGTTCGTTTCGGGTTATTGCTTTCTCGATATTCTCAACAAGCTTGGATTCCTCCCCACTTCTAGCCGCAATAAGTGCCAATCCATAAAATGGATAGCCGTTCTGCAAATTGAGCAAAGCACAATCCTCAAAGCTAATCATTGCATTGAAATAATCCTTTACAAGGAAATAAGCCAGTCCCCTGTTGAACAGGTTTATCTCGTCGCGTTCAGCTTGGTCCAAATGGATGGCGGCCAATCGGTAGTCACCATTCAAAATAGAGGCTGCTCCAAGTTTTGCCTGATGGGATTTTCTAACTGGGTCGTGCTGCGAAAGGCTCATGCTTAAGAAAAATTCCTGGTAAGCTCCTAACCCGTCGCCTTCCATAAGCGTCACCAAGGCGAGATTATAAGAGGAAAATGGGTTTTCAAAAAAGCCATTTGCTTGATCAAAAGCCTCTTGAGCCTTTGCCAAATAATTTAATTTTGTAGCCCTGTCAAAAGTCCGGTGCGCAAGATTTAGGAAAGTAACTCCTAGGTTATTCCAAGAAAAAACACTTGGATAGACTCTTACCATAGCGGCAAACAACTGGTTTTTTTCATTAAGACGAGGCTCATTTATCGCTGCATATGCCAGGTCCGCCTCCGACAGCACTTGGGGCACCGCATTATTTTTTAGAATATGGTTTGCCATAATGGAAATTTCCATCGGCGACTGGTTGGTTGTCGAAATTCCTTGTTCCAATCTCGAAAACCTGGGAATAATGTCTCTGCGAAGGAGGGTATATTGTGGTAATTCCTGAAATCTTCTTTCTTTGGAGGTAAAGTCTCCTCTTCCCTCGATTACCCGCATGTACTGTGTCTTTTCCGAAAAACTCAACAAGCTGTATCCCATAAGTATAGTCCTTACATCGGTCCATCCTGAATGGAACATCCCCAAAGTTTCCCTTCCGGCTGTAGGAACATACAGTCCAAGAAGTGGAATTCCGCCTTCCTGATAAAATTGGCCAAACTGAGTAAGAGATGTGGTGTTCAACATACCTTGGGAGATAACTTTACTGGGACTTCGTTTACCCCTTACACGGTTTTTCAAAAATCCGACCCCATAGGCTTCAAGTTGCCCGTTTTCCATCCCCGGATGATATGGCATAGAAAAAGAGACCGTCTTTCTTGGGATTTCGGAAGGAGGATAATTCCTGCCTTCAAAAACTATAGCTCTGTCAAATGTCTGAATTTTACGATCAAAATGAAATTCCGGAAATATTTTATAGGTAATTTCGTTGGTAAGGATTTGCCTCGGAAGTTCAGCCTGCAATTCGAACCTCACCGAATCTCCAAATCTCTCCAATATTTTTGGAGTCACTAATATTTTTTGGTTTTCAGCTTTTTTCATAAATTGCTGAATAGTACAGGAAGACAGCAAAAGTACGGCAAATATAATTTTACAAAAATTGGAGATATCACTAACTTTCATGTGTGAATTTGGTTATCTTCAGAATTAAATATTTTTACTCATTAATAATCGTATTAGAAGACAAGTTGTTATGGAAAAGGTTAAATTATTCTTCCAGGAAAGTGCCTTCGGTGTCTGTTCAAAATTAGGGGAAAAACTCAATTTCCCCATTGACAGTATCCGACTCTTTTTCATTTATTCTTCTTTTATAACGTTGGGTTCTCCCATCATTGTCTATGTTAGCCTTGCGATGATGATGAAGCTAAGGAAATATTTCCGAAAGATGAATAACCCAGTACTATTTGATTAAGGCAATTGGGAGAAATGCTTTCTTCCCTTTCCATAATATTCCCAAATAATGGAAAATACATATGGATTGCCAGATGTTATTTTTATTTCTTCTACCGACTTAGGCTGAACGGATAGGGAATGTCGTTGTGAGAAAAATGCTAAATAAGCGCGAAAGACGGCAAGGCTATGTGCTCCTCCTGACGTAAATAAGAAATGAATCATTGCTCCCAAATCCAGCACCGACCGATATACAAGCAATTTGTAAAACCTGCTTTTTCCTAAATTTTTATAAAGCATAAACAGGCTATTTCGGAAATTAAGAAATGTCTTCTTTGGATTACTTCGTTTCAATGTCCCACCTCCTAAGTGGTAAACGGTCACTCCCGGATTGGCACTTATTCCATATCCCCTATTTCTTAATCTCCAGCAAAAATCAATTTCCTCCATATGAGCAAAAAAAACAGGGTCAAAACCCTGATGCATATGAAATATAGCAGCGCGCACACAAAAACAGGCACCCGAAGCCCAGTCTACCGAAAGAGGAGTGTCATATTGCCCATTATCCAGTTCAAGAGAATGTAGTATCCTCCCCCGGCAATACGGGTACCCTAAAGCATCCAAAAACCCTCCAGCAGCTCCGGCATAGTCAAAGCTTCCTTCATCCGCCAGAGAGATAATCTTGGGTTGAGTTGCGGCTATGGATGGATTTTTATCTAAATAGTCAGCCATTGCCACGTCCCATCCAGCACTGACTTTCACGTCTGAATTAAGAAGTAGATAATATTCAAACCTTCCTTTTATCTGTTCTAGACCCTCATTATATCCGCCGCTATATCCCCCATTCCGGGGCAACAAAATAAGTTCAACCTGAGGGTAGTGTTCGGCTAAATAGTCGGTTGATCCATCTGTGCTTGCATTATCTACCACAACCAGGTCATAGGTACTTCCAGCAATTACAGACGGCAAGAATCGGTGAAGCATATCCTTGCCATTGTAATTTAGTATGACGATGGCTGCTTTACGCATTAAAACATATTTCCAAAATCCATACCGGGAATATTGGGCATCATGCCTTCCGTGGCACTTCGCATTTTATCCTTTATTTTCCCGTCAATTGCTTCCAGTGCTGCATTAGTGGCCGCAACTATCAAGTCTTTCATCATGTCCTTGTCCGCTGGGTTAATCAGGGATTCATCAACCAGTATATCCAACACCCTTCTGTCACCGTTGACTACTACTCTGACCATCCCGGCGCCGGCCTCTCCCTCAGCACGAAGGTGTACCAATTCTTGCTGGGTAGCCTTAACCTTTGCTTGGGCTTCTTTGACCTTATTCATTATGGACATTATATCAAACATAAGTGCGTTGTTTTTTTGCAAATATAATTTTTTCCAATCGACAATTAACTATAGAAAGAAAAAATATCCATCCATCGCTACCGCTGCTGTAAAACAAATTTCTTAATCAACAAAAAATGAGGAAATTACAAACTCAGTGAATTAATTCACCGTATATTCATTCATCAAACTATCATTGATCCAAAAATAAACCCTACTACCATGACTATACGCACTATTGAACAAACTGCTCTTAAAATTGAAAAAGAATCTATCAAAGATCTTTCTTTTTCAAGGAAAGAAGTTCTGCTTGATATTGATTCACAGCTGATGAGAAATCACGACCTGCATCGGGCGCAAATTCTGGGAAATCTATCACAAGGTAAAGTATCCATTTGGTTCGAAACGGCTAACCAGAAATTGTATCGTGTGGACACAACAATTTGGGCCGTGGGCTCCCAGTTTATCACCCTCAAAGGAGGGACGGCCATTCCCATCAACTCCATCGTGAAAATTGATTGACAGGCAAAATGTTGAAGGTAATCCCAATGCCGCAAGAAAGTCGGTTTTACAGGAGATCCAGTATATGCTCTAGTTCCATGGCGTTCTGGGAACCGGATGCCATGTTTTTGAGTGTCAGTTTCCCTGTTTTCATTTCTTCGGATCCGATAATGATTACAAATGGGATATTTTTCTTGTCTGCATAGGTAAATTGTTTTTTGATTTTTGCCGCCTCAGGATATATTTCCGCTGGTATTTTCTGGTTTCTAAGTTCCTGAACAATTTTAAGCCCGTATAATTTCTCCTCTTCTCCAAAATAAGCTACCATCACTTTGGAGGAACTGTGGGTAACTGACTCAAAGAGGCCCAGCTCTTCCAGCACGTCGTAAATCCGGTCAACTCCGAAAGAAAAACCAACCCCGGAAACATCGGGGAGGCCAAATACTCCCGTAAGATTGTCATACCTTCCCCCACCACTTACCGATCCAATTGATACGTTATTTACTTTGACCTCGAAAATTGCCCCCGTATAATAAGACAATCCCCTAGCTAACATTGGATCTACAATGATAAACTCCTGCGATTCCCCCAGTGCGTCCAGCAGACTGAACACCTCCGCTAATTCTTCCAAGCCCTTCAATCCGATTTCACTTGTAGCTAGAAAAATGCGATAAAATTCCAATGTTTCACTAATAGCCCCATGCGTCTGATTGACTATTGGCGAAAGCTTGGAAATAGATTCATTATCAAATCCACGTTGGGAAAGCTCTTCTTTTACTTTATCCCAACCAATCTTATCCAGCTTGTCTATAGCGGTGCAAAGGTCCTGTTCTTTGCCCGATTCTCCAATCACCTCCGCAATTCCCGTTAAAATCTTTCTGTTGTTAATTTTAACAGTGTAATCTTTCAGCCCCAAAGCGCCAAATACCCGCTTGATCATTATCAGGATTTCTGCTTCACAAATCAGGCTATCCGTACCCACCACATCGGCATCACACTGGTAGAATTCGCGATATCTTCCCTTTTGAGGTCTGTCCGCACGCCAGACCGGTTGAACCTGAAATCGCTTAAAAGGAAACACAAGATCATTCCTATTCATGACCACATAGCGGGCAAAGGGGACGGTTAGGTCGTATCGTAAACCCTTTTCTGCTACCTTAGGCAAAACTATCCCGGTACCCTCCGTCACATCCTGAGGCAAAACCTCTTTTAAAAAATCCCCGCTGTTGAGAATTTTATACAACAGTTGATCCCCTTCGTCGCCGTATTTTCCAGTAAGGGTGGAGAGGTTTTCCATTGCTGGTGTCTCCAGCTGCTGAAAACCAAAAAGCTTGAAGGTGTCTCGAATTGTGTCCAATATATAATTTCTTTTGGCCATTTCAGATGGTCCAAAATCTCTCGTTCCTTTAGGTAATCCAGGTTTCTGTATGCTCATGCGTTGAAAATTTGCCCAAAGTTATAAAAAAACAGCACCAATACCTTTCCTTTACGCAAATGCTGGTGCATTCTCAAAGTTTTTATTCTTACTGGCACCATGGTTTACATTAATTTCCCTATCTTTGCCCCTCATTTGAAACAACTTGTAATCACGAATAAAGATGGCTGTTACTACTTTAAAAAGAAAATTGAGAAGAAAAAGACAGGGCCAAAATACTAGGGTGCTTAGAATCAAACAATTAAGCGCCCAGCCTGTCATTAGAAACGTAGACGTGGAAGAAATTAAAAAAGGTTTCGCTGAACAAAAGTAATTCAGCCTTGCATTTTTGTATCCGGAATCAATAACCTGATTCCGGATATTTCCCCCTTCTACCCAATTCCACTACACACATATTTTTTACTCTTCCTGCATCTAGGTCAAAGGTCAGCATGGTCTTCATGCGGTGAAATCCTTGATTTCCGACTGCGCCTGGATTCACATACAGACAATCTACCTCCTTGTCATAAAGTACTTTACAAATGTGGGAATGCCCACAGACAAATAAATTAGGCTTTAGCGATTTAATTTTCGCCTTGATACCTTTGGCATATCGGGGAGGAGACCCACCGATATGGATCATCAAAATCCGCAACCCTTCCAATTCAAAAAATAGTTCGGCGGGGTATTTTTGTTGCATAGTATAGTCATCTATATTTCCGGTGATAATCCGCTTCACGCAGTCTGCTGGTAAGCGATGCAGGATTTCTTCCTGTCCGATATCTCCGGCATGCCATATTTCATCTACGCCCGCAAGGTGATTAATGATGTTCGAGTCCAAATGACTGTGCGAATCTGAGATAAGGGCAATTTTTTTCATTGTAAATGTGTAGTTGTGCCGTACATAATTGGCATGCATAGGTTGCTAATCAATGTGGCAATATTAAATCAAACATCCCAATCCAACAAGGGATTTCTACCGACACCGGTTCTCCAGAAAAAAGAATAAAGCAGTTAATTACAATTGTTAACTTGGTAATTGATGGATTCCTTTCTATTTTTACGACCATAGAAAATTTTGCATATAAATGAAAGAAATACAATTTAGAGACGCCATACGGGATGCCATGTCCGAAGAAATGAGACGGGACAAAAATGTCTTTCTTATGGGAGAAGAGGTAGCTGAATATAATGGAGCCTACAAGGCCAGTCAGGGAATGTTGGATGAGTTTGGACCTGAACGGGTATACGACACTCCTATTTCCGAGTTGGGTTTTTCGGGTTTGGGAGTAGGGGCCGCTATGAGTGGACTAAGACCGATCATTGAATTCATGACGTTCAACTTTTCTTTGGTAGCCATTGATCAAATCATCAACTCTGCGGCGAAAATGCGGGCTATGTCAGGCGGTCAATACGGTGTACCCATTGTGTTTAGAGGACCTACAGGCAATGCAGGTCAACTCGGAGCAACGCATTCCTCAAATTTTGAAAATTGGTTTGCAAATACTCCCGGTCTCAAAGTAGTGGTTCCATCCAACCCTTATGACGCAAAGGGACTTTTGAAGGCTTCCATTCGTGATAACAATCCTGTTATTTTTATGGAATCTGAAATGATGTACGGTGATAAAGGAGAAGTACCCGAAGGGGAATACCTTTTGCCTTTGGGAGTAGCGGATATCAAAAGAAAAGGAAAAGATGTTACAATTGTTTCCTTCGGAAAAATCATCAAAGTAGCCTATGAAGCTGCAGAAGTATTGGCAAAGGATGGCATTGAAGTAGAAATAATTGATTTACGCACCGTAAAACCGATTGATTATGATACGGTTATCCAGTCTGTAAAAAAGACAAACAGGTGTGTGATCGTGGAAGAAGCCAACCCATTGGCCTCCATAGCCACCGACTTGGCTTTCAACATTCAACGAATGGCATTTGATTATTTAGATGCTCCCATCTTGAGAGTGAATTCCATGGATATTCCCTTGAGCTATTCTCCTGTCTACATCGAAGCTACCCTTCCAAATGCAAAGCGCACCATTGACGCTGTCAAAAAAGTATTGTATAGAGATTAAAGACAAAGTTTCTTATTTAATAGAATAAAAAAAAGCACCGTAAATATTACGGTGCCTTTTTGTTATTAATACCCATCAATTATCAATTTTCTATCATGGTTCCACCACCACCCTCTTTGAGGTCTTCATTGGTGACCCCTCTTTTCTTTCTCCTTGGAGTGCCTTCTACGCTGAGTTTTCCAATTCTATAGGAAAAGTTAATCTTAAAATTCATATTTCTCAGGGAGGTAACGCTTTGCTGCCTAATGGTCGGAGTGAACAATTCATTCCTTATTCTGAATTCTGTTGTAAAAAAGTTTTCAGCTCCAAATCCTACCGTACCGCGTTTTTCGTTAAACTGTTTGTTTAGACTGAAACTATAGATCCCAAATCCACCTGCTGTTCCCTGTAGCTGGACTGTTCTGCCTCGGTAGAATGAAAACATTTGTATTTGCCAATCTTTAGGAAGAGTATAGTTCCCGAAGAGTCTTCCGCTAACCACAAAACCCTCATTTGAAGCCGCATACAAAGGATCATCCAATCCATTATCCAATTTGGCATAATACGTATCAACACTTCCGTTAAGGGAGAATTTACCACTGACATTTACGTTGGAAAATACACTTAATCCAAATGCCTGCTCCCTACCTATATTTTCATATGTGGTAAATATGATGTCATCATCCTGAACTGTCCTTAGCGGCTGTATGGATCCGGTAGTATTTCTAAAGTACGAGGTGAAGTTCAGTGAGGATCCTTTAATATAAGTGCTATATGACATTTCATAATTGTCTGTCAATTCAGGGTCCAATAAGGGATTGCCTTGTGTAATCTGTAGGGGATTGGCATCCTGAATGTTTGGATTAAGGAAGGTTAGAGAAGGCCGTTGTATTCTTCTGTTATAGGCTCCTTTGATCATATTACCATTACCCAGCTTTCTCCCTATATTTACGCTTGGGACAAAAACACCGTAATCCGGTATGTCTGCTGGCAATTCAGAATTTTTAAAATCTGCCTGAATGGTCGTGTACTCATACCTTAACCCTGCTTTTAGGGTATAATTTTCCAAAAACCCCTGGGTGAAGGATAGATATCCTGCACTAATATTCTGGTCGTAGTTGAATTCATTTGAACGAACCACATCCGTTACTTCTTCAAAAGGTGCATCTGCTCCATCCGCAACATAGTAACTGAAATCACTAATTGCTTTCCGAAGGATGTTTTTGGCTCCGTACTCCAGAATTTGATTTTTGCCATCTCCCAAGGGGGTAACATAATCAAGCTGAATAGTAAATTCCTCGTTGATGCCGTCGTTGTCATTTCTTATTCTGCTAACAATTTCATCAAATGAGGAATTGTAGAGGCTATTGGTAAAATCATTTGTTAGATTGTTTCTACTATAAAGCGTTGATATGGCAAATTCTTTCTGTGGCTTCTCGTAGGTTTTGGTGTAGTTGAAATTGAAGTCAAAGGAATTAGATAGGTTGTCCATTCCTACATCCCGAAGGAGTGAATTCAACAACACTTCTTCCCTGTAGGTTTCTGTTAATAGGCCGTCTTGATTATTCCTCATATTGCGAACACCTGTGCTTAGTGACGCAGTCATGAAATTGTACTTATTGATATCAAAATCCCACCCCAGGTTGTACCTGCCGAACAGCATATTGTTTCTTGTATCAGCGGACTGAGAAATTTGAGTGTTTATTCCATCGGGATCAATTAACGTCTGCTCGTTTTCAAAAGAACCCAAAATATTGTATCCAGATCTACCGAACCCGCCCAGATTCCAACCCATTCTTCCCTTTTTCGCACTGGCATTGACCCCTAAATTTGATCCTCTTAGGCCAGCGCTGCTGTTCACATTAAGAGAAAACCCCTGAAGCTTATTCTTTTTAGTTATTATATTGATAACACCGCCAGTGCCTTCCGCATCGTATTTGGCAGAGGGAGAAGTGATTACCTCGACAGATTTGATTTCCTCAGCAGGGATCTGCTTGAGCGCTTCAGCAATATTATTAGCTACGATTGCCGACTGTCTGCCGTCAATCAATACCAAGATATTACTGCTTCCCCTCATGGATACGTTTCCGTCAAGGTCAACGGATAGCATCGGCACCCTTCTTAATACATCGGCTGCATCTCCGCCAATGGTGGTAAGATCGTTTTCGGCATTATATATGGTGCGGTCTACCCGCTCTTCGATAAGCTGTCGCTGGCCTTGGACAACAACCTCCTGCAGACCCACTGATTCTTCCTCCAAAAAAATGGACCCAAAATTAAAGTAATTATCGCTAGCGGTAACAGTAAATTCTTTTGGATCTGCTGCCGAATAACCCATAAAAGAAACTCTGAGTTTATACTTGCCGTCTTTAAATCCCGTAATGAAAAACTGGCCGGATTCATCGGCGACGGCGCCTGCGATGTTTTTCTCATTCTCGCCATCTAGCAAAATAACGGAAGCATAGGAAACTGGCTCCTGGGATTGCTTGTCCAGGATTTTCCCTGTAATTTGATATTCCTTTCGGCCTTTATCCGCTTGCTGGGCAGCTACCCAGCCAGTGGATAAAAAAATTACAAAAAAGGCCAATAATGTTAAATTTTGCGTTTTCATATTAATTTGATAATTGAAATGGGTTAATTCAAATCCTGACAAAACAAGTCATATTTCCCACGCTATAAAAACGTACTCGATAGGATGGTCAATTTCCTAGACGAAAGGCACAAAATTCCATCCTAGTTGGAAATTGATTCCCTATTGTTTGTTTCATCGACAGATCCTCGGTATCTATAGGTACAAACTGTTAAACTGACTATTACCGATCATGTTTTCAAAACTTTATCCTAATTTTGTGAATAAGACGGCTGGGAAACATATCCGAACTTTAAAGTACTTGCAGCTATTCACCTATTTAAAAAGGCTTCCAGTCTCAGCCATATTAAACACCATTCAATGAGACCGACCATTTTCAGGAAAAATCTAACCATTGTATTACATATTTTAACGTGGCTATTGATTGCCATAGTTGTATTTATAATCAATCCACTTTCATGGAGGGTTGATTTACCGATGGAATTCTGGGTTAAGCAGGCTATAATCTTGTCTATATTAATAGGAACTTTTTATGGCAACATCCTATATATGGTGCCAAAGTTTTTATTTTTAGGGAAAATTTGGCAGTATTTAATATTAGCTGTGATCGTTGGAACCATTTTTCTTCTCATTACCCACCTCTATGAAGATTGGGTAAACTTTCCCAAATTAATGCATGAGGCTTTTCGTCCAGGCATGCGTCATGTAGCTAAGCCGAGGAATTATACTTGGGACGTGGTTTTTTTCCTGCAATATGCCTTGAGTATAGGCGTAAGCACCAGTATCGCCGCAGTTCAGAAGTGGCAGATGGAGGACGGGGTACGCAGGCAGTTGGAGGAACAAAAGATAAATTCGGAACTTTCTTACCTTAAGGCTCAAATTAACCCCCACTTCTTTTTCAACACGCTTAATAATATCTATTCTCTGATCAATTTCGATGTTGAAGAAGCGAAGACAGCCTTATTAAAACTTTCCCGGATGATGCGGTATGTATTGTATGAAACTGAGAAAGACAACACGCTGCTCAGCAGTGAGATTAATTTTATCAAAGACTATATTTCCCTCATGCAAATGAGGGTGTCTGATAAAATAAAGATGGATATATCTATCGAAGAAAATTTTGATGATGTCGTGATTGCTCCGATGCTGTTTCTTCCATTTATCGAAAACTGTTTCAAACATGGAATTAGTTCCAGCAAGGAAAGCTTCATTCAGGTACAGGTAAGTATCAGTGGAAAGCAGCTCAAGCTTACAACCAGAAACAAAATTATAGCGAAAAATCAGGCAAGTCCAGAATCCAATCAAAAGGGCATTGGTATGTCTAATACCATAAGAAGGTTATCTTTGTTATACAAAAACAAACATTCTCTCCATATCGATGATACTAATCCTGAAAATGAATATCGGTTGTGGTTAAAGATCGACTTAGGATAAGTCTGTCCTGTCAAAATTATATGTTTGAATACCAGATGCACTATCATGTTAGAAAAAAAAATCTCCTGCATAGCTGTGGATGACGAACCGCTGGCTTTGGCACTATTGAGCAGATTTATAGAGCAAACCCAATTTTTATCTCTTGAGGGAAAATTTGACAGTGCTATTGAAGCATTAAATTATTTAAATAAAAATGCGGTGGACCTTATTTTTCTGGATATCCAAATGCCTGATCTCACAGGAATGGAATTGGCAAGGATCCTTCAGGGAAAAGCTGCAAATCAGCAGCCTAAGATAATTTTCACCACTGCCTATAATCAATTTGCTATAGAAGGATATAAAGTGAGTGCGTTAGATTATTTGTTGAAACCATTTTCCTATGAGGAGTTTTTAAGGGCAAGTAGTAAAGCGTATCAGGCATTCGAAACGAATACCATAGATGAAGTGGGAAATAAATTACCCTATATATTTCTAAAGGTGGAATATCAACTTCAAAAAGTATTTTTGAAGGAGATAATCTGTGTAGAGGGGTACAAAGATTACGTAAAAGTCCATCTAACTGGTAAACTGCACCCTCTATTGTCTCTTACTTCCTTGAAAAATATGGAAGAAATTCTCCCGAAAGATCAATTCATGCGAATTCATAGGTCTTTTATCATATCCTTGGATCAAATTCAGTCGGTAACAAGGAACAACGTAAATTTGGGAGACATCAACATTACCGTTAGCGACCATTATAAAGATAATTTTTTAAAATTTATGGAAAAATGGATAAACTAGCCATTTTTGTCATGGTTTTTGCTTAAATGTATAATACAAAGTAAACGACAGGCCATTCTATGTTTTCTTCGGGTGGTTTCCCTTTAGCCTACACTAAAGGTTTAACAGAATTAAATAGGCCTTAGATAAAGGTTCAACCCAAAAAACCTCTGGATCTATCATAAATACAAGATGTGATCTACATCAATATTATTATAAAAAATTGAAAAGTCATGAAAAAATTATGGATTGCAATTATTATGTTACCAGTTATTTTCAGTTGTACCAACCGTTCTGCAGAAGACCGGTTCATCTTCGAAGACGAACGAATCCTAGATATGGAGACTGGTGATGAATACTATATCAATAAAATGGATACACTTACCCTAGTGAACATCGATGGGGAATCAAGTGAAATCGTAGTCACTGCTACTCCATTTTCGGATAGTGATGAATTGAACAAAATGATGGCTTCTTACAAGGAGAAGTTAACCGAACGAAAAGATGCTCTTTACAAAGACCAAAAGGACAAAATTAAGGCAGAACGGGCAGAAAGATATGCCGAATATGATGATCAGGAATTATTGACTCTATTCAATAACATGCACAGTGAGGATGATCCATACGAACAACAAATGGATGTAATAACTGAACTGGTTCGGAGAGAAGCAGTGTTAGAGACTGATGCTGCCAAACTTCTAGAAGTCGACTCCGTGACTTTAGATTTTGACATTGACTATACCGTATCGGAAGAAACGGAATAAAAAAAAAGCCTCGCGATGCGAGGCTTTTTTTATCTTCTACCTAATTTTTTGGGGTCTAATGCCCCCAGTGCCTTTTTAGCACCACCCATATTGTTCATCTGCTTCATCATCTTTTTCATATCCGAAAACTGTTTCATCAAATTATTGACTTCCTGAATAGTCCTTCCACTGCCTGCGGCTAATCGCTTTCTACGTCCCCCATCGATTATTGCGGGATCTTCGCGTTCTGACGGTGTCATGCTTCGGATAATGGCCTCAATCGGTTTAAAGGATTCGTCATCAATATCCATCCCCTTCATCGCCTTTCCCATTCCAGGTATCATGCCCAAAAGATCCTTGATATTCCCCATCTTCTTGATCTGTTCTAGTTGGGAAAGGAAATCGTCAAAATTAAACTGATTTTTACGGATCTTGGCATTAATTCGTTTTGCCTCATCTTCATCAAACGACTGTTGAGCCTTCTCCACCAATGAAACCACATCCCCCATGCCTAGAATACGCTGAGCCATCCTATCCGGATAAAACAGGTCCAGATTTTCCATTTTTTCCCCAGTGGAGATGAATTTTATGGGCTTATTTACCACGTGGCGTATGGATATCGCTGCCCCTCCCCTACTATCTCCATCAAGTTTGGTAAGAACCACGCCATCGAAGTTGAGTCTTTCATCAAAAGTTTTCGCAGTGTTGACGGCATCTTGCCCCGTCATGGAATCGACTACAAAAAGCGTTTCAGAGGGTCTGATTTTTTCCTTTAACTCTGAAATTTCATTCATCATCACCTCATCCACTGCCAACCTGCCCGCTGTATCTATTATGACAGTTTTCTTTCCCGTTTTCTTAGCATGTTCTAATGCATTTTGGGCAATTTCTAAAGCGTTTTTATTCTCGGGTTCAGCATACACTTCTACCCCTATTTGCGATCCCAGTGTTTTAAGTTGCTCTATCGCTGCTGGTCTATAAATATCGCAAGCTACCAAAAGCACCTGACGTCCCTGTTTTTTAAGGTAAGTGGCTAATTTGCCGGAGAAAGTTGTCTTACCAGATCCTTGTAGGCCGGAAATCAAAATAATCGAAGGATCACCTTTAAGATTTATATCTTCTTTGGATCCACCCATGAGTTTGGTCAGTTCCTCCTGGGTGATCTTAACCAAAAGCTGCCCGGGAGAAACAGCAATAAGCACATCCCTTCCTAATGCCTCCTCTTTGATTTTATCCGTAACTTCTTTGGCTACTTTATAATTAACATCCGCATCTATCAAAGCCCTACGGATTTCTTTGACAGTGGCTGCAACGTTGATTTCAGTAATTGAACCGGTACCTTTAAGTGTTTTGAAGGCCCGGTCTAGTTTAAAACTAAGATTGTCAAACATTTTCTATACCATTGTTTAAGTCACAAAAATAAAGAAAAAAACTTCTTAAAGTGGAACGGGGAGGATTTAATCCCAATTAGGGATTGTAAAACAGGCTTAGTGTCAAATTCTTTTTATAATGCAAGTAAAAAAACATGACCAAAGTCAGCTTTTCTTCAATAAAATCTGAAAAAGAAGTAGAATTATCCGACAAAAAAATTGGATCGCTGCAATATTTTAAAAATCCGGTCAACTTTCAGTTTTTTCTGTAAATTTTTTTAAAAAAGTTTACCAGTTGACCATCTCATTCTGAGCCTACAGCGTATATTATTTGAAAAAACGCAAAAAGATGTATTTACTATGCAAAAATACCCCGATTAGGGTATTTTTTTGCTAAAAAAAAAATTGTTACTTACACCTTGAAATAGGTTCAAATATTGAAACCTGCGAACATAATAAATCTGATATATACTAAGAATTTGTCTTTAACCTTGAATCCTTGATAAGGATAATTAAGATATTCATAACCGTATAAATTAATCTTGTTTATTTTGTTATTTAATAACTAAAACAAGATAATTTATGAAAAAAACAAAACCTCAAAATCCTGAAAAAATGACACAAGAATATACTCCCTTATTTATACCCATTGTGAGCTTCCCCGATCATTGTAGAAGTCTAAGTCTAGCAAACCTAAGACCACTCACTGAATTAATTCATGAAATGGAGTTTAAGTTTTACAAAGCGGAAAAATTACTCGGTATCATGAATTTCGCTGATACCCCTTACGAGGTTTTGGATCTCAAAGGTATCCACGTAAGACTTCTGGACTCTGTATTGAAACTAAGACTGGTACCACTATTCGACTGGCAATCTTGGAGGTTAGAAGCCGAAAATTATTACGCACAACCAATGAAACTTTATGGATTAGATGCTGAAACTTTGGGTAAGATTATGACCGTGTTATTACGGTCTCAATCCCTTTATGACGAAAATTTTTTAGAGACAAAAATAAAGGATCGGTTTGTCCTGCACTTATTGAAAGCTGTTGTTCAATCAATCGAAACCGGTAGATTTTCTTCCCCAGTTGGAGACTAATGGGACGAAATGGTGCTAACACCCATAAATGGGGAAGTATTTTTTGCCATTATAGATGAGGAAGAGCAATCCTTACAAAAGGTAATACTGGAAGGATTCGAACGGGCAAACGAGTTTATTGTTACCTATCGCGTGGGTGCTGGGGCAACGGTTTCCCCTCAAAACACAGAAATTGTGAGACTGGGAAATAAACTGATAATCACAAATCCCACCTTCAGTAGGATTGCAGTTTACGATTTAGAAACTAAACCTGAGCTATTACGACTGCCAACCATCGCTGACTGCAAGTGAAAAAATGGGTGAATATACCGAAGAGGTAAGTTCACGGGAGGAATTTGAAATCCAAAAAATCAAGATTGGAGAGGAAGTGACGTTTTTGCCGTTGATGAAAGATTCAGCTAGTGAAAACTACGTAAGGCTTTCCATTATCGGAAAGCCAAGAATTAATGACAAAGGCTTGCCTGAAATAAATGATCATCAAGTATTCGTGAGTATCCTTAACGGCTCCTTTGAGGTAGTTAGAGAAGCTGAACTAACTGATGGGGTAGGCAAGCTTTTTTCGACTCCCATCCCCCAAAGACCATTTATAAAAGACGGAAAGATATAACTATATTTAAATATGAGTGATGAACTGGCATTTGTCCGATTGGGTCTAGACTATAATTAGACATTTTTCTTTAATTCTCTCGTAAAGAAATTTCTCATCAAGATCCAACACGTTACTGTTTAGGTCAACAAACTCCATATATTTTTTTGCATTTTGATTATCCCCCAATCCCGCATATGCGTATCCAATATACATTGCTGCCGAAAGAGATTGATTGTTTGGCAGATTAAAATCCACATCGTTAGTGATAAGTCTTAAGCCTTCCTCCAGTTGGCCTTTCTCTATCAATATTGATGCAGTCGTACCCCTAATGAATTCATTATTTTCAATAAATTGATTTGTAAGCTTTGAAAATTTATCTGCTTCTTCCAGATTATTAACAAGCAAATACTCCCAAGCAAGTGCGTTATAGATAATGAATTTAAGATTCTTAAAAGCCTCTTCGTCTATGGAAGGCAAGAGATCACACATCAATTCAATAGATTTCTGAAAATAACCTAATTTCATATATGCTAAACTCAAAAATAAATTTAAGTATTTAGAATTTTTGATTTTGGATTGTAAATCTTCGTAAATTACAATCGACTTTTCAAATTCTTTTGATTCAAAATAGTCCTCAGCAACAAAAAGTTTGACTGACGCTAAAGACTCTTGTAAAGTTGACTTCTTGAGAAAGGTTATTTTTAAGATTGATAGACCATCAGAGTCTATTTTTACTCCTTGAATCTTCGTGTAGGATGGTAGTAAAGAAAAGATGCCAAGTAAAAGATTTGCAAGTGCAAACGTTGCGGAGAAATAAATGGCTTCCGGATTGATAGATAGAAGAATAAATGCAAATGCAACTATAAAATTAGCTAAAAATCCCCCACACGCGTAAAATATAAGTTTACACCTTATGAATCTTGTATCCTCAAATTCAGAAATAATAAGTCCACGATCCAATTTTGAATTCAAAACCAATTTAACACCCCTAACGTTGAACTGACATACCTTGTCTCCGTTTCCGAATATGATTCTCCGTGGAATTCCATTGACCATCTTAGCAAATATTAAATGCCCAATTTCATGAACAAATATTGCGAATTTTAGCCCTATTAAAACCAGAAAAATGTTAATTAAAATAATGCCAAACGTAAAATAACTATCTCCCAACAATAATAGCAAAATTGCAACTATAAAGATAGCCCAATAGCCTTTCGGAATAATTATGAATATTATTTTTTTGGTTAAATCCATTTTTCAACGATTATTTAATTTTTAGACATGCTGATTACTCCAATAGTGTCCGTTGCTTTGTATTGTTATATATAAAAATTATCAATTTGTTACCTAATAAATTTTAGCTCTTTTGTACTCTATCAAGTAGTAAGGTTTGCCAAATTTTCATTCCGCCTTATGGGAAAACTCCATGATACCATGCCCTAGGATGAACTGGCCGCCTGCTGCGGGTTTTTATGAAGTTGTTAACACTTCAAGAAAGAAGAAAGATAAAAGAAAACCCAAAACTTACAAGGCTTAGTCCCATTCAGGGGCAATTGCATCATTTCAACTTTCAAGCCGATTGGGATAATGTTCCCGGCTAGAAATTATTGAAAATTCCGTTACCATGAATAGATTCCGCTTGCTAAAAAACCATAGTTACAATAATCTGGATTTTGAGAGAATTCTTTAACATTGTTAAATTCAAGAATGTGGTGGTGAATAATTCCTTAAACAAAATTAAAGAGGCCCCAACCAGCAAAAATCCCAGCCGAAACAAGTTTCGGCTAAGGGTATATACCTTTCTTTCTTAGTAAACGTGTTAGGGAAATTACCCCAATAATGACAGCTGTCAATGTGAGCGAGTAAAAAATACCGTCCCAAAACATATTTACGGACTTATTAAAGACTGTGTCGGCAGGTGATTTGTTTGTAAACATTCCGTGCCACTGCAAAATCTGGTGAAGCAAAATGCCATCTATAAAATTTTGCCATCTGATAGTATAATCTGATAGTTAACCGCTTAAATACTTATAAAACAGGTGATTGAATAAATGCATTTTTGGTAAATTTGTTATTTTTGTAAAACCTTTTTTTCCTATGCAAAACCAACATGCTATCCCATTAGCTATATTCCCGTTTGAAGATCTTTCTTCCCAAAAAGAAATTAATATTTTCTGCAGGTATTTCAGCGAGGATTTGATCACTGAGCTTTCCCGATTTCGCCAACTGAGTGTGATAAGATATCCCAATGGTGTCATGCCTGGGGACATCCCTGATTTATCAGGCACGTTAAAACCGGCCTATTATGTACAGGGAACCTTTCGAGCGGATAGGGAGGTAGTTAAAATCAACGTGCAGCTTTACGACAGTGAAAACAGGCGTTTGGTATGGGGCGATAGACTGGAAGGGCATCTTCATGAACTAAATGATATTCAGGACAACCTGCTTAAAAGCATGGTGACAGTGATGCAACAGCAGATAGACCAAGATCTGCTATCAAAAATCAGACAGCGACCAAAAATTGCTTTTAGTGCCTATGAACATTGGTTAAATGGAATGGAGGAACTTAAAAAAGCATCGGTTGAAGCCGATTTAATCGCTCGGGAACATTTTAAGAAAGCTTTGGAGACACAGCCTGATTACGCACTTGCGTACACGGGTATGTCCTTGTCTTTCTTCAATGAATGGACGTGTCAACTTTGGGAGCGTTGGAATGTAAGCAAATCCGGGGCTTTTGAATGGGCTCAAAAAGCAATCGAATTGGATGATAACAACCACATAGCTACTATGGTCCTAGCTAGAATTTTTTTATATGAAGGTTCCTACAGCACGGCTGAATATTATTTCAGAAGGTCCTTAATGTTGAATTCCAATGATCCGGACACGCTTTTCCCGATATCACTTTACCTTGTTTACTTGGGGTTGGGAAAAGAAGCCCTAGAAGGGTATGAAAGAGGCTTGCAGCTTTACCCTTATTTTAGAGGAAATCAGTTTAGAATTGGGGGATTTATTTATTTCGAACTGGGGGAATACGAAAAGGCCGCCTCATTTATTGAAAAAGATCAAATGGGTAAAGCCTCGATTGCGGACTCTGATGCCTATTGCGCAGCTATTTTTTACCACCTCAAGCAATACGATAAGATGCAAGCTTACTGGAATGCTTTTCTAGGCGTATATAAAAGACTAATAGCTAAAGGCCAAGATTTTGAGCAGCAGGAGGCCATTGATTGGATTTTAAAATTGAATCCCCATCGTTACAAGACGAATTTGGAGGAATTTCTGCGTTTTATAAGCAAGGGCAGTTTTGAGAAATATCCCTTGCAAAAAGAAAGCGATGAAAAAATAAATTCTCAGGAAAATGCCTTTATCAAAGAAAATTCCACTTGGAAAATCTCTTATGATGGAACTACCATACAGACAGTTGAGGTAAAGGGGCTTTATGATATACAAAAATTGATAATGCAGCCGGGGCAGCTTTTTCATTGTGCGGAATTAATGGGTTCTACCCTGGAAGACTCTGGGGAAAAACTCATTGATGAAAAGGCCAAAAAGGAATACCAAAGAAAAATTCTCGAATTGCAGGGAGAATTGGAGGAAGCGGAACAATACAGCGATTTTGAACGGATTGAAAAGCTTCACGAAGAATACGATAAGCTTGTGGACCATTTATCAAGCTCCCTTAATCTAAATAAAAAGGTCAGAGAAACGGGCGGAACAATAGATAAAGCAAGGTCAGCAGTGACTTGGCGAATTCGAAATGCCATAGCCAAAATAGAACTAATCCATCCATTACTGGGTGCTCACCTCTCCAACGCAATTAAAACGGGCACATTTTGTACCTATAAGCCGGATAGAACATTGGTCTGGATAACTTGGTAAGTTTGCCGTCCTCACAATGTAAGTTCTCAACTTACGCTTTTTCTAGTGTATTTATTTTAAAACAAAAAAAATTAAATCACATGAAAAAGATTATGTTAGTTCTTACAGTTTGGACATGTATGATGAATTCAGCATGTACCACAGAACATTTTAACACACCAAAGATTGGGACTTTACCTAATGATGTAATTATTGATTGGGATGAGATTGCCTATCAGGCATTTGGCGGTGTTGCCTACCAACATTCATTGATGGCTTCCCGAGTAAATGCAATGACCCATCTGGCGATGCACGATGCATTGAATGCTATTTTTCCAGTTTATGAGAAATATGCATTTACAGGCTACAATTCTTCCGCAAATCCAATTGCAGCTGCTGCTAGTGCAGCCCATACGGTTTTGGTAGCTGAAATTCCGGATAAAAAAGAATTCCTCGACAATGCACTGAACCAATCCCTTGCGGCTGTTCCGGATTCGGAGCGGAAGGAAATGGGTATTCAGTTGGGTAAAGAGGCAGGACAAGCCATATTGGATTCAAGAGCTAATGATGGAGCAGCAGAGAACCCCATTAGTCCCGTAGCACCATCAGAAATTGGAGGAGTTTACCAGGCTGTACCGCCTTTCGATTTTATATTTGCCCCATTTTGGCAGGATATTAAGCCATTTGGGCTGAACAAGAAAGACCAGTTTCGGTCAGATCCATTTCCTTCCCTAGATAGCGAAGACTATGTGGAAGCGTTTAATGAGGTTAAAGAGATCGGAAGAAAGAATAGCAATACCCGTACAGAGGAGCAGACAGAATATGCCTATTTTTGGTATGAATTTTCAGAAGCAGGCTGGAATCGGGTGACCCGAGAAGTGGCTTTTGATAAAAAATTAGACTTACTTAAAACAGCTAGGTTGTTTGCTCTGGTCGATATGGCAATGGCCGATGCATATATTGCAGGCTGGGATTCCAAATTCTACTACAACTTATGGAGGCCCTACACCGCCATCCAAAAAGCTGACATTGACGGAAACGAGCAAACTGAACCAGACGTACTCTGGGAATCAGAAATGCCTACTCCCCCCGTTCAGGATTACCCCTCTACCCACAGCGCACTTGGAAATGCGGCCGCATCTGTTTTGGCCGGAATTCTGGGAGATAATACCAGCTTTAGCATGAGCTCTCCCACAGCATTGCCTGGAGCGGGTGAAAGAAGCTTTACCGGTTTTAAAGCTGCCGCTATCGAAAATGCAGATTCAAGGGTTACCGCCGGGATTCACTTTCGCTTTGCCTGTGATGCAGGATTGGAGTTAGGTGAGGAAATTGGGAAGTGGATGGTAAATAACCACCTTAAGCCTTTGAAATAGTTTTTGAAACCGGATGTTTTAAAAGTTCGAAATCCCTGTAAGGTAGTAGCATATATAAAAGAAGCAACTAAATCCAGCAGGGATCCCAAAACTGAATAGAGAAGGCGAAAATAAAATTTAATCAAAATGAATAATATAACAAAAGCATTAGTTCTATCATTTTTTATAATGATAAGTATACAACTCTCGGCACAAAAATCTCCGAACAAATTGGAAGTTGGTTTCAACCTTAGTCAATATCAAAACGACTTTGGATTTGGACTACATGTGATAAGTCCCTACTTTATTAAAGAAAAAGTGGCAATAAAAGCAGGTGTAAATTTACAACACCTTGAAAATTTTAATGGTACAGAAACCACTTGGACATCATATCAAAATATTCAACTTGGAATAAGAAGCAGAAGTGTTATAATTAGTGAAAGAGTATTCATTTACGGAGAAGCTGGTGTTGTAACAATTTTGCCTAACAACGAATTTTCGTCTGAAAGTTCAGTTGTGGGTGGATATGGATTATTTGGTTTTGAGTTCAGGCCAGCCCCAAGGTTTTCATATTTTGTTGAAATGGGCGCTATAGGTTCTGGTTCGACAGCAGATAAATTAGAAGCCAAACCCATATACTCAAACGGATTGGTAACTAATGTAGGGTTCAGAATTGGTCTCTAAACCAGAATGTTCTGGATATCTAAGCCATCGAAATGACCGGGGCAGGCTGTATGACGGGATACTGTCACAGCCTGTCCCGAATTTCGGTATATGGTTCTTAGAGAGGCTTGGTGTTACCCTCCATGAGCGGACTTTACACGCAAAACGAACGAAGAATTAGTACTTTGGATCTTTTTTCAATACTCCTGTACAATCGAACCGGCCTTCCGGACAGGCAGGCATGACGAGCACGTCCCTCAGAGATGATTATTAAACACCTGCCTAACGGTAGTCAGGTCCCGAATCGAGTTGGGGACAGGCTATCTCCACCTTCCGTGCGGGAAAAGTTATCGCCGCTGAAAAACAATTATAATAAGATGAAATCGAGCATGACGCAGGCGACGCACGGAGGGATGATTATAATTGCGAGATTCCATGTGGCAACTGAAAAACAATTATAAACACATGAAATCGAGCATGACGAGATCGTCACACAGTGGGATGATTATAATTGCGAGATTCCATCTGACCATTGAAAAAAGAATTATAAACAGATGAAATCGAGCATGACGAAAACGTCACACAGTGGGATGATTATCGTAGCGAGATTCCATCTGACCATTAAAAAAAAATTATAAACAGATGAAACAATTAGTTAAAATAAAAAAAATACTGACCGTGGTCCTGATAGTGACCTCCACTGGTTTTGGTTTTGCGCAAACTGACTCTGTAAGCAATTATGAGTTAGAAGAATTTATTGTCCTTGGGACTAAAGAAACCGAGGTCATTGTCCCGCTTGCCAATATTCAAAAAACCTTTATCATCGGTGGTAGGAAATCGGAGGTAATATCAATCCAAGATATGCCTGCCAACCTAGCAGAGAAAATAGGAAGGCAACTATTCGCCAAAATACCAAGCGGGATGGTATACGACATGGATGGATCCGGCAACCAAGTTAATTTTTCTGTCCGCGGACTGGATGCCCACCGCAGTTGGGAATTCAATGTGCGCCAAAACGGTACCATTATCAACACCGATATGTATGGATATCCTGCGAGTCATTATTCCATGCCAATGGAAGCTGTCGACAGGATCGAATTGGTAAGGGGTACAGCAGCACTTCAATATGGGCAGCAGTTTGGGGGAATGTTAAATTATGTACTCAAAAGTGCCGATACGGCCAAAGAGTTTTCCTTCGAAAACCTTACCTCCACCGGATCATTTGGCCTTTTTGCTACTTACAATAGTATTGGAGGAAAAGTTGATAAATTTACTTACCATGCCTATTACCAATTGAGAAAATCAAACGGGTACAGAGAAAATGCCCGCTCTGATTCAGATGCACAGCATGTAGGATTGACCTACGACGTCAATGAAAAACTGAAGATATCCGGACAACTCTCGAGAAGTTATTATATGTATAAAATTCCCGGTCCTCTAACTGATCAACAGTTTGAGGAAAACCCGCGGCAGTCAACGCGTAAAAGAAATTTTTATTCTCCCGAAATGTATATTCCCTCCCTTTCCTTGGACTGGCAAATCAGCCCGGAGACGAGGTTCGAATGGATAGGTTCTGGCGCGTTTGGTGAAAGAAGCTCAGTGACGTTTGATGCTTTTGCCAATGTACCCGATGTAATTGATCCTGCTACCAATGAATTTGCTCCAAGAAACGTAGACATCGACAGGTACAACAGCCGCACAACAGAGGCGAGAATTCTCCATGAATACCATTTGGGTCAAGTCAAAAGCTATTTTTCAGGATATGTTCGGTATTTCAACAATATGTTTGGACGGAAGCAAAGAGGTTTGGGTACTACCGGGTCGGATTTTAACCTTACAGTCTCAAATGGGTTTGCAAGAGATATTCAACTACATTCTGAAAGTATCGCTTTGGCTGTTGAGAATCAATTCAATATTTCTCAAAAATTCAGCATTTCTCCGGGAATCAGGTATGAGTATGGCAATTCCGAAATGTTTGGAAGGATTGCGTACTTAGAGGAAAGCAAAGTACCCAAGACCATCCCTTATAATTTCTTTTCACTTGGAGCCCATACCGCCTATTTTATCAATTCACATTCCAAATTATATGGAGGAATTTCCCAGGCAGTCAGACAGGTTCTTTTTCAGGACCTAATCCCTAGCAGTCCATTAGCCACCATTAATGAAAATCTAACCAATTCCGTTGGGTACAATGCCGAAGTAGGCTGGGAGAATGTTTGGGAAGACAGGGTAAAGTATAACCTTACCTTTTTTAGAACCTATATCAGCAACAGGATCGGAAATATCCTTGTAGAAGAAGACGGACAGCCGTTGATAGGAAAAAGCAATATAGGACATAGCAAGACCGATGGTATTGAGCTTTATCTGGATTGGAAAATCCTTTTCTCAGATCAATTTTTACTTTCATTTTACACAGCTTCATCTTATTTGAATGCACGATACATTAGCGGGAACGTTTCGAATGGAGAGTCAAACCAAGAAATTGCAGGTAATAGAATAGAGGCCGTACCAACGTGGATAAGTAGAAACGGACTGACTCTAACGGTTAGGAATCTCAAAGTCGCCCTGCAACATCAGTTTGTTGGGAAATCCTTTGCCGATGCGTTGAACACAAGAAACCCGGCCGCCTCGGGTGCGGTCGGGCTTGTACCGCAATACCATGTTTGGGATTTGAATGTGGCATTTTCTTTTTGGGAAAAATTTGTGCTAAGGGCTGGTATCAACAATATGTTGAATACACAATATTTTACAAAAAGACCACAAATGTATCCGGGTCCCGGAATCTGGTCTTCTGACAGTAGGGGATTTGTAGTGTCTATTGGCACAAAAATCTAAACCAATTCCTTAAGAAAATGATGAAAAATAAAATTGAAAAACTTTATAAGAAAATCATTATTTTTTTGCAACTTTACTTAGCATAAAAAAGCCAATGCGATAATTTAAATAGATATTGACTTATGTTTCCTTATATTATTTGGTTAATCTCTAAGCAAAAAACTACATATCCATCACTAAAAACTAACGTCATGAAAAATTACTTAAATTCATCAATCACTATTTTAGCCTTTTTTCTATTAGTGTCGGTCATTCTTTTTGGATGCGAAAAAGACGATGATGCAGGCAACGATAATATCGTTGAATATCAGAACATACAAATAACCGGTGGGGAGGAAGTCCCCTCAAATAACTCGACAGCAACCGGAGTTTTTAACGGAACCTACGATAAAACCACAAAGATATTAACTTATACCCTAACTTTTACCGGCCTCACTCCTACCAATATGCATTTTCACAAAGGGGAAATTGGCGTAAGCGGGCCTGTGGTCATCCCTATCTCATCCGCCCCCTATACAAGTCCAATAAATAGCATGACCCCAGCATTGACTACCGAACAGGAAAGTGATCTGCTGAATGGGCTCTGGTATGTCAATATCCACAGTGCCGCTTTTCCTCCAGGGGAAATCCGCGGGCAGGTGGATTAAATTGTAGACAAGACCTGCCAGGTTTTAAAAACTTGGCAGGTCTATCTTATTTCTTGGTTCAAATATACGGCTGAAACAATTTGTCTCTTTTAAAAGAAAGATAAATTCCATTTTTAAAGCAAAACACTGTGGGTTTTTTTAACTTGGAAAAAACTTAGCGCGTTAAGTAAAATGAACCCAAAAATCCGTTGGTACATCTTGGCAATGGTATTCATAGCCACAGGTTTGAATTTTTTAGACCGTCAGATTTTATCCATGACCATCATAAAAATTCAGGAAGATCTGAACATTTCAGACGTGCAATATGGATGGATCAATACTGGTTTTTTGGTCAGTTACGCCATCATGTTTACTTTAAGTGGCCGCTTAATCGACAAAGTTGGAGGAAAGCTGGGATTGGGGCTATCAGTTGCTATATGGTCTATTGCAAGTGCACTTCACGGCTTAATGAACAATTTTTACCATTTATTGGGATTTCGCTTTTTGTTGGGAATGGGAGAAGGAGGATGTTTCCCCGGAGCAGCAAAAACAGTTTACGAGTGGTTTGATGAAAAAGATAGAGCGTTAGCCAATGGTATTGCTATCGGTGGAGCAGCGATAGGTGCTGTAATAGCGCCGCCTTTGACCATATATATATCCGGCCAATATGGGTGGCGATGGGCATTTATCATTCCCGGTATAATTGGTATAGTCTGGGTTGTCGCCTGGTTTTTGCAGTCGTGGAAAAAAAGCCTTCATGCCGTCTCGCAACGGGAAACAAAACAAGCAGGTCCCGCATTTCAGGTCCCGTTATCAATGTTACTTAAAAACAGAACTGTCCAAGCGTTTATTCTGATCCGGTTTTTATTGGACCCTGTGTTTTATTTCTTGATGTTTTGGGTTCCAAAGTACCTGAATCAAGAGCGTGACTTATCCTTTGAAAGAATTGGTGAGCTCTTCTGGATTCCTTTTTTGGCTTTGGGCCTTTCCAACATCTTGGGCGGCTGGTTCTCTGATAAATTAATTTCGAGAAACCTCACTATCAATGCCGCAAGGAAATGGGTTATGGGATTTGCTGCCGCGCTCACGCTTGTGGCACCTTTTATTTCCACCGTGTCATCTGTTGAAATAGCCATTTTCCTAATGTCCTTAATGATGTTGGCCCATGGTTTCTGGATCACCAACTATATCACTGCAATTGCCGACATATTTGGGAAATACGCCACTTCCACAGTGGTAGGTTTGTCCGGTACGGCAGGGGCGGTTTCCGGGATGATCCTCAACCCAGTTATTGGATGGGTAGCACAAAACTATTCCTATGGCCCATTGTGGTTGATATCGGGCATCATGTACCCCTTGGCCTTTATTATTCTCCTGGTATTTATCCCAAAGATAACAACATACCAGTTCACAAATAAATCAGATTTATCCGATGGGATAAAACCCATTTTAGTTAAGCGTTAGAAAAGAATAAAAATTTTTAAATAGATTAAAAATGGAAGAACCGGAAAAAAACAACGCCCAAAATATGTCAAAGCACCAAATTATAAGACGGGAAGAAACGCTACCAAGAATTGGCGTATTTGGAGTCGGCTACTTCAAGTATTGGCCCCAATTTGAAGGTTTACTGGAAGCTCTCTTAGAAAAGCAGGAGGTACTGATTGAAAAAATCAAAAGGAACCAAGTGGAAGTAGTGGATTTCGGAATGGTAGATAATGTACAAACGGCTTATGGTTTGGTTCCCAAGCTAAAATCCGCCAACTTAGATTTGATTTTTTGTGACATGCTCACCTATGCCACTTCCAGCACATTCGGAGTGATTATCAAAAATATAGACACCCCAATCGTATTAGTTGCCTTACAACCGGACAAAGCGATGGACTATAATAAGGCATCCACCTATATGCAATTGTATAACGATGATATATGCTCTTTGCCTGAATTTGCGGGAGTGGCTGTAAGAATGGGAAAATCAATCCCCGAGGTAATTATAGGTACCCTTCATGATGATCCAGAATCCGAGGTAGCCATTAACGAATATTGCCGGATTGCAAAAGTTTTAAATGGCCTAAAGACAGCCCGAATTGGCCATATCGGCCACCCCATTGAAGCCATGTTGGACATGCATACAGATGCTACCATGCTTACGGCGCATTTTGGTGTTCATGTGGTGCAATGCGAAGCCAATCAGATTGTAAGCAATTATGCAAACGGGATGGATAACGATGAGGTAGAAGCTGAGGAAGAGAGGATCCTGAGTTTTTTCGACACACCTGACCCGGTTTCTGATCCTATTTCGGAAAAGCTCAAACCAACTGACTTAAGGGTAGCGGCAAAGGTCTCCGTGGCTTTGAAAAAATTCATTGAAAAGGAAGAACTGGATGGCCTCGCCTATTACTATAACGGAGAGGATAACAGTGAAACCCAATTGGTGATGTCCAACCTTATTGTTGGAAATTCACTTTTGACAAGTTCAGGGTTTCCCATGTGCGGTGAGTCAGATTTAAAATGCTGCATGGCGATGTTTATAATGGACAGGATGGGATTAGGCGGGAGCTTTGCTGAATTTCATCCGGTAGATTTTAAAGAAAATTTTATTTTGGTCGGTCATGACGGGCCGCACAATCTTTCCATTGCCGAAGGAAAACCCGTATTGAGAAGCCTGAAAAAATACCACGGCAAACCTGGATTCGGAGCGGGTGTGGAGTTTAAGATAAAGGAGGGCCCGATTACTATGTTGAGCATCGGTTCTACTTATGGTGGAAAATTCAAATTTGTAATAGCGGAAGGGGAGTCAGTGGAAGGCCCTATACCCCCAACGGGAAATACTAATACGAGAGGTTTTTTCAAACCCGATGTAAGAACATTTCTTACCAAATGGATAAAAGAAGGCCCAACTCATCATTTCGCCTTGGGAATTGGTCATCAGGCAAGCACTATTCAAAAGATCGCCAACTACCTAAATATCGAATCAGTGATCGTGTCCTGACACCATGTTATCAACCATATCCAAAATCCAGGGAAAAAAGTTAAAAAAACTTTCTGTTATCGTTTTAGCCATATGCTTAGGCTAGAATAAACCATTAAACCCATGGCCATAAAATTCAACATCAAATCCTTTCCACTTCTTTGCTGTGTTTATTATATATCTTCTATAGCTACATTTGGCCAGGAGGACGACAAATACAGCCAATTTTACGAGGGGTTTCAATCTCCCCCTGCCCATACTCAACCTGTTGTTTACCACTGGTGGTTGGGGGGGCATGTGGATACCGTTCGGTTAAAGGAAGAAATACATGCGTTTAAGGATGCTGGCATTGGGGGGTTTACCATTTTTGAAATCGGATCCAGGGATACTGTTTTAGTTGGTACAGGCCCTGAATTTTTGGGAGATGAATCTCTACAGACCATTCGTTTCGCAGTAGAGGAGGCTGGAAAGTTGGGGCTTGAAGTAGGCCTGAATACGGCGAGCAGTTGGAATGCCGGAGGAAATTGGTTGACCCCGCAGCATGCCGCAAAATCCATTTACCAATCCAAGGTGACCCTAAGTGGTGGGGGAAAACAGAACATCAAGATCCCTTTTCCCGACATACCTGAAACAGATCCCCGAGGCAGAAAACGGATGATAGCATACGGAAATGACGGAAAGCCTGTTTATTCGGAAGAAATCGCCGTCTTGGCTATTCCCGCATTTTCCGGCATCGTAGGTGATACCAGCAGCATCCAGGAGATTTCAAGATTCTTCGACCCACAATCAGAAATTCTTGAATGGGAGGCTCCGGAAGGAGAATGGAAGATAGTTCGCTATGTAAGTTCCAATTCGGGAGAAAACCTGATATTGCCCAGCAAATACTCTGCAGGCCCAATTGTAGACCATTATGATGGGGATGCCGCTGCCTTTCATTTCAATTATATAATTGAACGGCTCAAATCTGTCTTGGGTGATTTGAGGGAAACTGCCTTGAAGAGCCTCTACATGGCCAGCTATGAGGCTAGGGGATTTTCATGGACATCCTCACTACCGGAAAAGTTCCGGGAAATTAACGGATATGATGTAAGGAAACTCCTCCCGTTGTTATTTGAGGAAGCCCAGTTTTCTCCCGAAACCACAGCCAACTTCAAAGCGGATTTTCAACGGACATTATCGGAACTGATGATCACCAATTTCTACATGAAGTCAAAGGAAGTCGCCAATGCCAACGGACTGAAAAACAACAGTGAGGCAGGAGGTCCCGGGCTTCCCTTGCACAATGTTCCCGTGGAACCATTAAAGGCTTTGGGAAAGGGCCTGGATATACCGAGAGGGGAATTCTGGATCAATCATGGCAGGTACAATGCCGACGGTCTGGATATCCTACGGGTAGTCAAGGAAGTGTCTTCCGCATCTCATACCTACGGTCTGGGAATTGTAGAAATGGAAGCTTTTACTTCTTTCCAACACTGGCAGGAAGGTCCCTTTGAAATGAAGCCAATTGGTGACAGGGCATTTGCGGAGGGAATGAATAAGGTAGTGGTTCACGGTTCCACCCACAACCCTGAAGGTACCGGATTTCCGGGGATCGTATACCATGCAGGCACCCATTATAACGATAAGCGGGTATGGTGGCCAAAAGTCCGGCCATTTAACGAATATTTGGCACGGATTTCCTATATTTTGCAGGAAGCCGATTTTAAAGCTGATTTTCTGTATTATTATGGAGATACCATACCTAACTATGGTGGGCATAAACAGGGCAGGTTCTCCCCGGGAGCGGGATATGATATTGAAATGGTCAATTCGGAAATTCTTCTCGGATTGGAAGTTCATAATGGAGAGATCGTAAACCCAAAAAACGGAGCAAGATTCAGGGTATTGGCACTGACTGAGGAATATGAAATAAATCCGGAAGTCTTAATTAAATTAAAGGATTTGGCGGAAAACGGTGGGGTGATCATGGGGCCAAAGCCCAAGGAAATAGCCAAAAGAAAACTGAAACCCGGCATGCCAGATATGGAGGGATGGCTGGACGAACTATGGCAACCATACAATTCCCGAAATTTTAGAACCGGAAGTGCGAAGATTTATTTTGATGCCACTCCTACCGAAATACTGGAGTCCTTGGAAATAACACCGGATTTGGATTATTCGGACAAGGCGTTCTATACCTTGGACTATACACACTATCACAAAGACGGATTGGACTTATATTTTATAGTAAATACCACTGATGATTGGCTTTCCCGGAACCTAAATTTCCGTCAAGATGGTAAGGTACCTGAAATCTGGGATCCGGTGACAGGAAATATAATAACTGCGGCCATCTACGAACAACAAGGAAATCAAATTTCCCTTCCACTTACATTGGCTCCCTTTGAAAGTAAGTTCGTCGTTTTTAAGCCCGGAACAGCAACGGCCCCATATTCCGGAATAACGGGATCCGGCATTCATCCCCCAAAAATTAGCTATTCGGACAAGGGCATTGAAATATGGGAGGAAGGAATTTTTATGCTACATCAGGAAGAAGGTGCCCAGGAAATTCACGGGCAGATCCATAAAAGGGCAATTGACGGTGCGTGGGAAGTTTTCTTTCCGGAGGGCTGGGGAGCACCTAAAAAGGCAGTGTTTCCTGAATTAAAGTCTTGGACGGAATCAAATGTCGAAGGGATCAGGTATTTTTCCGGAACCGTACGATATGAAAAGCAGTTTGTCCAGCCCATGCACCCCAATGACCATCCGAATTCAAGGACTTACCTGGATTTGGGTGACCTTTCCCATGTGGCGGAGGTTTGGTTGAACGATAGGCCTCTGGGCATCACGTGGGCCAAACCTTACCGATTTGATGTGACCGAGTATTTGGTGCCTGGCATCAATACCTTAAAGATAGAGGTAGCCAACACCTGGTCCAACAGGATAACTGGGGATGCGATAACAGGTGAGAAATATACCCAAACACATATCACGGGGACAGATATAAAGGGAATCAACCATACCAGGGTACCTTGGAAGGATGTGCCATTGATTCCTTCAGGATTGTTTGGACCGGTTACGCTTAGTACGGTTGTTCCTGTTGGGTTGAGATAGTCATCTTTTGAAGTTATCGACTTATTTAACTTTTCCGAAGTTTTCAAACTTTGGAAAAGTTTCATGACCAAATGAACAGGCAAAATATAAAGTGTAATCCGCTAATTTTCCCTGTCGCTTCCTATTAGCCAGTTCGTCATAAACCTTACCCCCTCATCCACAATCGCCTCATGGCCCCCCTCATGCATTATAAGTTCTATACTTTCGGAAATTTTGAGTTTCTGATAATGGATTTTTGATTTATCAAATTCTTCCACCACCTGTGGCCAATGTGCTATATTATCCTTTTTGCCATGCTGAATCATCAATGGCCGTGGCGCAATCAGGGAAACGAGATCGTAATCTGAAAATTCTGTCAACCATCCATTAAAAAAAGCATGTTCTTCCCTTGGTGAAAAGCTGGAGTACCGCTCGTCCGGAACAGCCATTTTGTTTCTCCGCTTATTAAACCATGCTGAAACTACACCAGCTTTAATACGGGGCTCTAGGGGCATCCAGAACATGGTGGCCATACCACCTAAGGAAACACCCCACATCCCAACTTTTTTCCCATCAACTCGGGGATCAGCAAGTACAATATCCAGAAGATGTTGCAAACGAACCAATTCTATTCCTGGAAGACTCGTACCCGCGAGGCGTGCATAACGCTCCACATTATTGCGTCTTTCCACAGATTTCAGATTCATAGGCACCAACACGGCAAATCCCGCCTTCAGCAACCCCTTGGCGTATTCGTGATAAGCTCCGGGAGTAAAAGGAGTTTCAGGCGTACTTGCAATGCCATGCTGGACAATTATAATAGGTACTTGTTTTTGCTCACTTGCTCCTGCGGGAAATGCAAGAACAGCTTCTGCTGCAAGCATGCCGAGAGGAAGTTCGATCCATTCCGCTTGGATTTCCCCCAACGCATAAGGTTTTCTTTCAAGAGGTCCACTCTTGGTGAGTACTGGAGGGCTCAAAACTTCTTCCCATCTTCTGCGGTTAGGTGTAACGCTACGTTCCAACGCATCAGGGCTGCTGTAATCACGATTCCAGGCCTTTTCGGCACGTGCCTCATATTCCACCACAAGATAATGCCTGAGATAATTCTCCAGCTGCATTTCATAAGCGTCTGTACGGGCTGATTCAACTTCAGGAGAAATCAAATTGTTGTTTTGACCCACAGCTTTCAAGTTGCCAGCCAGTAAAAAGAGAACAATTAAATACACTTGGCTTTTAAAGTATGGTTTGATCATTTGTATATACATTATTTTGGTTAATCTAATGTATCAAAAAATCTAAACTATTTAACTCCGGTGTACCCTAATAATTTTAGTAAACCAATCTAAATTTTGTTCATAGTTTGTACTTGACTGAAATCTAAGATTTGAATTTTTTGACAATTTTTCACTTTGAATAAAATTTTGAGAGTTTACTAGAGGCTCAGACTGGTTAAAAACAGAAGATTTTGGTATGCCAAAAATAAATCCCACCAAAATCCCCTCTGCATTGGAAGTTATGCCTGAAATTATTTCAATGATAACTAAACTTAGTGACCAAGTTGATAAATACATTATGAACAGAAAAAATATTGACAGACCTAAAATCAGATATAAAAACCACCATGGAAGATTCATCGTAATATTTCAGGCCAAATAGGTTCAAAATTTTTCCATTCACTTTTTTTTCCTCCGTAATCCATAAATTGCCTGGCCCCAGAAGCTTTTGGGGAACTGCTCATCTCCTTCAAATCCTAACTGTACTTCTTCAGCATTCTTTTGTGTGTGAGCTGTTTTGAATAGGTAGTCCCACAAACTTAGGCTGATGCCATAATTCACCCCATACTGATGAGGCGCAGGTATTATTCTTGCATGATGGACCGCATGCATTTGAGGATTGTTCAGCACGTACTTTAAGGGGCCCAGTGGTATTCTGATATTGGAATGATTGAAATGACCTATAGTGATAGCGATAATATGGACTAAAAAGAATTCCTGTATGCCAAAACCTATCATGCCTAAAGGGATATACTCAATGGTTCGATATACAACGGTTTCCATCCAATGAAAGCGTAAGTGAGAGGCAAAGCCCATTTCTTTTACTGAATGGTGAACTTTATGGAATTCCCATAAAAAAGAAAACCGGTGAAGTAAGCGATGCACATTCCAGTGTAGAAAATCCCGCAGCACAAATAAGGTTAACAACTGAGCAAAAACGGTCCATTGCTCAATATGTAGGGCTATAAGATTTTTTAGACCGAAGGTATGACTTAAAAAGTCATTAAAAGCTTCCACAAAAACACTGGAAATGGCATAATAGCCGACTAAGGAAAAAAGAAAGAAGTTAAAGAACATATAAAAAGCATCCAGCCAGAAATCCTGCCGATAGGCCTTCTGCCCTTTACGCCATGGCATCAAAATCTCCAGGAGCAAAAAGGCCAGTGAGATACCGATGAGCCAGTAAAAATAGTTAGTCCAGTGGAATGTAATTACTTCATTTGCTATGTAACTGCCATAGTCAAGGAATGATTCGACAAAAAGGTTAATATATTTAGTCATAGTATGAAATCATTAAAAAGTTAATCTCTTATCGATGTCCACCATCCAGTTTGCCATATCAGCCTTGGTACTCAATTCGGTACCCTCGACCAGCAGTGAGTTTCTTAAGGCTCGTGCTTCCGCACAACTTACGCAAATTTTTAATTGTGCTCCCTTGTTAATCGCTACCTTCAACATCCTTTCAATATAATTAATAACCATTGAGAGTGACCCCCGTCAACAGTACTACCGAACATCTATTTGTGCTTGCTTCTAAGTCAGCAGGAATATGCCAATCATCGCACTGCTCCTGAGTGCGAACATCAAGAGAAAACAAGCTTCTTTAGGTTTATAAGTCTTAGAAGCTCTTTCACTTTGATCTTTGAAGCGTTCATATAATTTTATCTGGTTTTATCTTCATATCCTTCGGCAGGAAAACCCATTGCCACCCAGTCGGGATATCCTTCTTTTAACCTTTTTGCCTCAAACCCGTTTTCTCTCAGCAAAGACACCGCCTCATCGGCATACACACATAATGGTCCCCGGCAATAAACGATAATTTCTTTTTCCTTGGAGAGTTCCTCCATCCTCACGGTAAGCTCTTCAACAGGAATTGATATGGCCCTGTGGATATGACCTCTTTCATATTCTTCTCCTGGGCGCACATCTAAAACCACCACATCTTGGTTTTTTAATCTTTTGAGTAAGGCCTCCATGCTAACTGGCTCTAGCTGTTGGCGGGAATTATAAAAGTCCCTGATAAGCTTCTCTGCCTCTGCATTCTGGGTAAGCCCCAACTCACGCAAAGAACGCCAGGCATGGAATACCTTTTCGCTGGCCAGATGATAGTAAATAAAATTTCCCTTTCTGCTAATTTCCACCAGCCGGGCACCTTTCAAGACCTGCAAATGCTGTGAAGCATTGGCAATGCTCATGTTGGTTTGTTCGGCAATCTTCTCGACAGAAAAAGGACCCTGTGCCAAAAGATCAATGATTTCCATCCTTCTCGGATTCCCTATAGCCTTCGTTACTTTCGCCAACTCACTGTATACTTTATCCTTAAATTCTCGCTTATTCATAAGCTTAATCCTTATTTTGAATTCATTTACAAAGTTATAAAATTTATTCTACTATTCAATTGTTTTATTGAACTCCCTTCTATGCCCCTAAAAGCGTATGCTATTTTGGCGCAGGTAAATTTGAATTGGTATGCATAATTGAGCCATTGGGTGGGAAGGCCACTATTTTCGCCTTTTTTAATACATATACCCTCTACTTTCTGGGTTTTAGGATTAATAATATTATTGTCATTATAATAACCCTGGTTCACATTTTCAAAAGTCCAACCAACAACAGAGCTATAAATAAAAAAAGCATCTAGCCCCTGAAAAAATTCAGGAGTTAGATGCTTTTCAAATAGTTTCAATTGATGCTTAAGGGGCTACAACAGTAACCTTGCCAACTTCATGCACGATTTGCTTATAATCAGGGCCTTGATAGCCGTGATTGGTAACTACAACGGTAACATCAAATTCTCCCAGGGTTCTATACGTGTAGGATGCATACCATCCCGTTTCACCAAGAGCAGTGGTAAATCCACGGGCTTTAACCAAGCCATGGTCCCTGTGTTGGTCGCTTACAATTAATACCGGGTTACCAAACATGTCAATGGAATCCATTTCGCTATTTCTCATTTTCAGTATTCTTCTTTCCCCTCCCGGCCATACCGTAGCAATATCGGCATCGGTTTCCACCACAAATTTCATGGCCCTGTTGACAGTTGGCTGGGTAATAAGGGAATCATTTCCCGCTATGTCCGGCATATACATCTTCACATCGTACACTACAGGAGTGGGAACAATGTCCTCCTTCAGACAGGAAAAGAAGATAAGGGGTGTAACTAAACCCATTAGTGCGGCATATTTTATTTTTTTCATAGTTATTTTTTTTAAGGGCAGGTGTGTTAATAGACCTGCCCACTGTTTTTTGATTTTTTTTCCCTCATTAAATCAATATCCAGGATTTTGGACCAGGGAAGCGTCCTTTTCTATTTCGCTAACTGGAATAGGCAGGAGCAACTGATATTCTTCAATCGGCTCCGTGGTATAAATCTGGGTATCATAAACTATTGGGGTCATCAGCGCATAGGAAATCTTTTCTACGGCCTTGCCAGTCCTGACCAAATCAAAAAAGCGGTGGCCTTCAAAGGCCAGTTCCAACCTTCGTTCATGAAGGATTCGCTCCAAATCCAACTGATCAGGAGTGATTCCGTTAAGTCCCGCTCTTTCCCTTACCAAATTGATATAAGTAACTGCATCACCCGATTGGCTTGTCCCATAGAGGGCTTCAGCATACATCAATAAGGCATCAGCATAGCGGGTGACCATGTAATTATTATCCGTTCCGGTGATATCGTATTGGGACAAGGTGCTTTTCTCCGGAACAAATTTCTTTGGCCAAGGCTGAAGCTCAGGGCTTCCTCCCAGCAAAATTCCTGAATCGAGCGTAGCATTGTAACGAGCCCAGTCTGGGTCACCTATCCAGTCATTGTCCGCCACAAATGCCTGCATAAAATTGAACATAACTATCGGTCCTCCACCCGAAGCAATGCCATAACGGTATCCGTTTTCGTTGGTCATCCATTTGAAAAGGAAATTAGGTTGGCCAGAGGATGCGTTATAATTTACCTCGAAAATCGACTCATCATTAAATTTATTTTCAAATGCATGTATTTGGGAAAAATCGGCCAATAAAGTGTAATTGCCAGCTTCCTTATCGACTATCAACCTTTTAAGGGCTTCAGCGGCTTTTGCGTGGTTACCTAGAAACAAATGCACTTTTCCAAGCATGGTTAAGGCTGCTCCTTTGGTAACCCTGGCCTCTTCCCCTTGAAGATCTGCATCGCCCTTTTTAAAGCAATTGGCAGCCGCAGTTTCAAAGTCAGCTACTATAACCGTGTTATAGATTTCACTTACCGATGTACGTCCTATGCCGATGGCAGATGAGGGATCATTTAATCTTTCCACCACTTTGGGCACATTACCATAAAGCCTTACCAGGTTGAAATAAGCAAGCCCTCGAAGGAAACTGGCCTCACCGCGGTAGGCATTGAGCAATTCGGTTTCCGCATTGGTTTTGGGTTCATAATTGTTGATAATATCAATGATATTATTGGCATTGACAATTATCTTGTAATGATCCCTCCACAGGCTAAACCTGGAATTGCCACTGTTTTTCTTAAACAGGTAATCGTTACTTTGGGAATTGACAACCCTTCCGTCATCTGCGATAATATCGACGTATTGGGGAAGTTCATTCCGGGAATAGATTGCTTGCAAAGGTTCATAACAAGCAATTAAACCTGCCTTGATCTCACTGGGATTGTTGAAAAAGGCCCCAGTGGACAAGGTATCCTCCGGCTGTCTGTCCAAGAAATCCTCCGAACAGGAAATCATGGTGACAGTTAGTATTATCAGCGAAAATATTTTTTTCATATTATAGTTCATTTTATATGGCTAAATTGATTCCAAAAGAAACAGTTCTGGCCAACGGATAGGCTCCGCGGTCGATCCCTTGAGAAAGAGCGGAATTTCCCTGAAAGTTTACCTCCGGGTTATATCCTGGATATTGGGTAAAGAAAAACGCATTTTGTACGCTTAGGTACATCCGCAAATTGGAGATCTTGGCCCTGCTGGCAATTTGTTGTGGCAAGGTATACCCCAAAATCACGTTCTGGATGTTTACATACGTACCTTTAAAAACCAAACTACCGGAAGCACTGGCACCATCGGAACTTTTTCGGATTGGAGTGGCATACATTGCGTCCGTTTGGTTAGGCCTCCAATAATTTTCAAAATATTCAACGGTCATGCTTCTTCTTCCTCCCCCTCTTCCCAACATGCTTTCAAATTCGACCATGGAGAGGTCACCGCCGTGTACGCCATTTACCTGAACAGAAAAATCGAAATTTTTATATCCGAAATCATTGGTCATACCCCAAACAAAATCGGGATTATTCTGGCCGATAATGGTCTGGTCAGCCGCATTGAGGATGCCATCCCCATTTACATCCGCAGCCTTGGGCGTTCCTGGGTTGGACCTGTTGGCCCAAATAGACTGCTGTGGATTGAAGATAGGGGAAGTTTTCACGTCTTCCCAATCATCGTATGCACCGAGGTTATGGTAGCCCCAAATACCAGCCAATGGCCTGCCTTCGCTGGTGTACCCGTTGTTGGTGATTATGGGACGTTTATCTTTTCCAAGATCCAATACACGGTTGCGGTAATAGGACAAGTTGGCACTTGTCCGCCAATTAAATACCCCTGTAATGTTTCGGGTGGTAAGGGAATATTCAAATCCCCTGTTGCGCATGGAGCCCACATTGGCCATATAGGAACCAAATCCGGTAATAATCGGCAAGGGCATGTTGAACAGCATGTTATCGGTCTGCCGATAGAAGTAATCCATACTGAATACCACCCTACTGTCGAAAATTTCCACATCCGCACCTACTCCATAATCTGTGGTTTCTTCCCATCCCAGAGAGGGATTTGCCACTTTTCCGTCTACATAAGAAGGGGCAATCGTGGGGCCTGAACCCAATACATACGCTCCCGAATTCAGGGTACTTAAAGCGAGGTAATTGCTGATTCCGGCATTGCCAATTATACCCCAACCACCGCGGATTTTTAAATCGCTGATATATTTTCTCAAGGGATCAAAGAATACCTCGTCCGAGGCACGCCATGCGGCTGAAAAAGATGGAAATACCCCCCACTTGTTTTCTTCGCCAAACTTGGAGGAACCGTCTCGTCGGATACTGCCTGTAAAATAATATTTGCTGTTATAATTATACATTACCCTTGCAAAACTACCGATCATGGTTTCACTGGACTGATTTGTCCTTGCATCATTTTGTCCGTCTACTACGGTAACACCTTGATTGAGCGTAGGGAGCAAGTCTGTGGGATAATCATATTTGTTCATATAGGAACTTCTGTAGATTGCTTCATCCACAGAATATCCCACCATGGCATTCAGGGAATGGTCCGCAAATTTCTTGGCATAAGTCAGGAAGTTTTGGGAATTCCACGTGAAATGGTTGTTCATTTGATGGATACCCCTTGATCTGGAAAAAGGCTGTTGGGTATTTGGCATTGAATTGGGAAGAAAATAATCCCTCTCCCAGAACCTGATCTGCGTATGGAACTCCGAACGGAATGTCAGGTCTTCCAAAAGCTTGAATTCCCCATACATCGTAGCCAGGTTTTTTATTGTCTTTCTGGTATCCTTGATCATGAACGTGGATAAGGGGTTAACTGCAAAATCCAAATTCCAAAACCAGGGGTTTTCATATGTGGATTCAGTACCATAATAATGGGGTACGCCGTTTTCATCCGTGGGAGCCCAAATGGGTGGCAAGGCCAGTGCATTGTAAAAAGGATTGTTGCTGGAACCACCTTCGGTGTTCGACAGTACATCGGTAGTTTCAATGGAAGGCGCTAACATGACACCCAACTTTAACCATTCGTTTACCTTCATGTCTATATTGGCTCTCATGGAGAATCGTTCATACCCTGATGCTTTGATGATCCCTTCCTGGTTGAAATAGCCTCCGGAGACCCTATAACTAACATTGTCAGTACCACCAGCCGCGGAAAGTTGAATATCATCCACTCTTCCCATTCGGCTGATCACATCCTGCCAATCGGTATTATGGGGGCTGTTCTTGGTGGTGTCAGTAACGGTGATCCATCTATAAAACATTTCATAGGGATCCTGCATACCATCTTTGTTCCTGGAAAAGTTTCTCCAGTTGTAAATCCTGGTTTCATCGGAATCCGTCCATTGCCAAAGGGGAGCTTCAGGATTATTGGTGCCAAAATTGGGATCCTCGATGACATACGCCGCCGCTCTGGATTCATCCATCATTTGCAAAAATTGATCCCTGTTCAACACATCCACCTTGTTAAGCATGGATTGAATGCCGGAACTGGCATTTACCGTAATAGACGGTTTTCCTGTTTTTCCTTTTTTAGTAGTAACCAAAATTACTCCGTTGGCCGCCTGTGTACCATAAATAGCACTGGAAGAAGCATCTTTCAATACCTCAATGGATTCAATATCCGCGGGGTTAATGGAATTTAATGGGTTTTCTGTTTTGTTGTAACCATCTTTTATGGGGAATCCATCAATTACAATCAATGGACTGTTGCTGGCATTGATAGAGCTTACACCCCTGATCACAATATTTGATCCGCCGCCGGGAGCAGTATTGTTGTTGGAAACCCTCACACCGGCCATCCTGCCCTGTATAGATTGGGCAAAGTTTGCGTTTGGCCTGTCCTTAAGATCATCGGAGGATACGGATGAAATGGCAGAGGAAATATCCCTTCTCTCTTGGGTACCATAACCAATGACCACAACCTCATCCAAACCGGCCATTTCTTCGTTGAGGGTAATATTGATGTTGCTTTGATTCCCAACAACCACTGTCTGTTTCTCAAATCCAATAAAGGAGAAAACAAGGGATGAACCTTCCGGAACCGTAATAGTATAAATTCCGTCGAGGTCGGTAACAGTCCCAAATGAAGTACCAGGAACGGTCACAGTCACCCCGGGAAGAGGCAAACCGTCTTTGTCCACAACCGTTCCCCTGACTACCACATCAACCGCCTTGTTTGCCTTTGTAGTCGGCCCAGTAATTGTTGATAATCCAGAGACATTTGATGTGAAATTCATCCCTATCTTGGATATTGGTACGTTAATTGGCGGAGTAGCGAAAGCCATTTCCTGGTTCAAAACAGTCATTTCCTGGGCCCTTACACTGGTCCCAAAAAATAAGACCATTGCCATACCAATGGAAGCTTTCCCTATCCCCGTAGCGAGAATTGGTATTCTTTTTTTCATAATTTTGGATTTATTGTTAATTTATTAAATGTAAATATGCCCTTTATTAAGGACGTGTTAAAAACTTTTAAATTTCTCTTAAAAGTTTTTTTATTATATTTTTTTACTTTTTTTTGACCATAAAGAGCATTTTTAAAATAAACCTATTGAAACAATTTTGATAACATAAAGTCAACTAGTTGGATAAAAATTGCGACTGTTCCTTTCCAAAGAAAAACAAAGGGCCGAAATTTGAAATACTCGAACGTGGAAAATATCGCTGTCCTAATTTAATTTGAAGCAATATTGGGAAATAATTTTTAAATAAAAGAAAAAAATAATTTTTTGTACAATTTAATTTAAACTATTTGTAAATATATCAGTTGAAGGCAACCGACCAATTTCTAAAAATTGGAAAAAATACCTCTGAACTGTCCGATCTAATTGAATTTCAATTACTCTTTTATTCGTACTTTAATGTCCTGACGGGATTCGCGTTAGCCGCTTCATAGACTTTAAATCCAACAGTAACCATGGGAACTAGGGTAACAATGAAAAAGGTTGCTAAAAAAGCCCCTATTCCCAAAGGAATATGATATACATACATTTGTGAAAAAAGTACTTTATCAACTAACAGATAACCCAATAATGAACCAATTATAAAGGCTATAGATATCAGCTTAATAAAACCTCTGGAAATAATCTGGATCATCTGTGGTTCTGATCCTCCGAAAACCTTTCTAATTCCAATTTCTTTGGTTCGTTTCAATATAGTCAGGGAAACAATAGAGAAAAAGCCCGCGGCTGACATCAAAAGGGTGACCCCAGCAAGAAAAATGCATAGATTTCTAAGCATTTTATTCATATTCAATTGCTTAAAGATTAGCATCTCCTGAAGAAAGCCATTGTAGGGAACATCCGGATTTACCTTAGTCCAGATCTCAGTAAGTTTATTGCTTATTTCGGCTACTTTGTCGGAAGGAGCATTAACACTTAGATATTTATAATCTTCAAGCTGTGCCTGTGTAAACAGACAAGGAGGTTCCTCAGCTAACAAACCAAATTCTTTATGATTCTGAGCTACGCCGATAATCGTATAGGCTTTTTCTTCAATATAAATCTGTTTGTTGATTGGACTATCCTGCCACTGTAATTCATCTAAAAGCTTCTGGTTTACGATGACAGCATTTTCCATATCCTGTACGGATCCCTCTAAAAAGTCCCGACCGGCACTTAATTTAATCCCCAAAGTGTTTAAATAATTATTTCCTACCTCAAGTTTTCTAGTTTTCCTCTCCACGTCATCGGGGTTTGTTTTGATCGCAACTTCACTAGACTCTCCTATTATTTGAAATGATCCCGCGGCATTTTCAATGGTTGAATTTTGAACAACTGCATTATAGAAGCTTGAAAACTCCTGAGGATTATTTACGGCAGTAACTGCTACTTTTCTTAAATCATAGCCAAAATCCACCTCTTGCTGATAAGCTGCATTTTGTGCAAGTACAATTCCCATTAAAAGGGCAAAACATGAGAAACTGAATTGGGAACCAAGCAAAATCTTACTGAATTTTCCCATGGTTGCAAATTTGGTTTTTCCTTTCAGTACTTCTACGGGTTGATATTTGCTGATAAAAAAAGCAGGATAAGACCCGGCAATGACGGCCGTAACGAAAGGTAAAATAGTAAGAAAAATAAGGACACGCGAGCTAAAAACATATCGCATATCAAGAGAACTATCAAACATGCCGTTATATGCATCGATTAAAAACTGGGCACCAAGAAGTCCCACAACTATGCTGGAAAAACAGAGCACCAGATTTTCACCCATAAATTGCTTTATCAGTTGAGTTCTGGTTCCCCCGATGACCTTCCTGATCCCGATCTCTTTTAGCCGGTTGCTAGAAAAAGCAATTGAGGTATTGATATAGTTAAAACATGCAGTCAACAATATCAGCAATGACAGGAAAACTGTGACAGTGACTGTAAAGCCAACTGCGTTTCTGTTTAAAAGCCTGCCTCTCACCCATCCTGAAAGATCGATATCCGAGGTGAATGCCAGGTCATTGAAAGGCTGCAAATAAAACCTCGCTATCTTCAAGTCATCTCTGAAACTATTATGAATTGCTATATAAGGCCTTAGTAGGTCATCAATTTTACCAGGAGTATAACCTTCGTCAAGTTCAACAAAGATGGAAGTTTGTATGTCTGCTTTCCAATCGTTTTCGGGAAAATGAGTCGGTTCAAATAAATTATTGATGGGAACCATTACATCAAAATGGATGCTTGTATTTTCCGGAATTCTTTTAGTTACTGCACCTACAATATAAGATTTTTCGCGTTTAAACTCATCTATTATTATGATTTCCTTATCTAAAGCATTTTCGCCTCCAAAATACTTAAAGGAAGTATCTTCACTGATTACGACGGTACCGTCATTATTTAATGCGGAAACATCTCCGTGAAGAAGAGGAAAGTTCAATGCTTCCAATAACCTCATGTCTGAGAAGTGGATCCCTTCATTAAAAGCCCTATTATCTACTTTTACTATTCCAATGCTATTGTGCAGTCGCATCAACGTTACTCCAGATACATCCTGAGAGATAGCATAGCCCAATGCCAATGGTGTTGCGCCCCAGGCTTCCTTCCCATTTTCTGTCTCCCTAATAGTATTTATTCGATATACAGAAGAAGAATTTTCATGATGATGTTCATCAAATCTTAGTTTATAGTCAAGATTTAGAAAAGCTACAATACAACAGGCCAAGGCAAAACCCATCCCAAAAAGATTAATCAGAACATAGGTTTTATTTCGGAAAAGATTTCTAAGGGCGATTTGAAGGTAATTTTTTATCATTGGAATTAGGTTATAGGTTATCAATAATGGCTATGGCGCACATCAAATGAAAGTTTATCAGCAACATACATGAAAATATGTTTGCCGTTCCCTACCCACTATCAAGCCCGGAATTTAATATCAATAAATAAAACTTTTGTCTGATAATAATTCGCCGTGCAAGTAGGATGATGCGTTTGAACATAGGCCAAAATAATATTTTGTTGTTATCAGTTTTGATAGCCGCAGTTTACGGATGCTTAGTTTCAATGTACATGCCATATGGAAACGGCGATTTCTTGAGAATAAAGCTGTTTTGTCAAATTGCTGTGTCTCTTAACGTACAATAATGTTCGAATGGGAACATTTTTATCATTGGCAACTCCCCACTTCTCAATCAAAATGGAACAGTGGAGTTCATTTCACAATTCTTTCTTTAACCCTCCTGAAATTCCGTACAAAAACTTTGTGATCTGGATTTTTTAATCTTACTTTGTATTTCAAAGTACTTTCCAAAAGCAGGGAATAGTACGTTATTGGCCTATGTAAACCATGATGGAACGAGCGTGCCTTCACTTTAGGCTTCTTAAGTTTAGGCGCTTCAACAGATAAAAAATACGGTGAATAAATAAACTGACCATAAACATGAAAAACAAAAGATTATTCCTCATTTTGACATCAGCAGCAATTCTGTTGTCAGTTCCATTCTTTGTCATGCAGTTCACGAACGCAGTTGATTGGGACGCAGTTGATTTCGCCGTAATGGGCGTTCTATTATTCGGCGTCGGTTTATTGTCTGAGCTGGTATTAAGAAAAGTGAAACTACTTAGACACAGAGTGATTATTTGTGGGGCAATTATATTCGCATTTTTTGTGATCTGGGCGGAACTGGCAGTTGGTATATTTGGGTCACCAATCGCGGGATCATAGGTCTGCAATTTCCCTCAATAAATTCGAAATGGTAGGGGAAATCTAAAGCTGTTCGTGATCAGCCAGCTGTATTCTTTTCCATTCCCATTTGCGCATCCGGCGAAAAAGGATTTCCAGAATTGGGAAGACTTGATTTTCAAGCGGATAAAATAAAGAAAATCTTTCCGAACTAACCATCCGTTATTTCCCGTTAGCTAGGTAGTTTCTACCTAAAAAAAGTAGTGAGTTTGGTATATCTTAAATTAACGCAAACGGGGGAATTTGTATGATAAGAAAGCTGAATATAATAGTGGTGTTCCTGCTTTTGATCATTACTTCTGTCTCTTATGGTCAAAAAAGGGAGATTGAAAGGGCAGTGAATAGTTCAAGTGTTCCCGAAAAAGCCAGAACCTGGCTTGAAGATACTTATGAAGGACACAAGAGGGTGAGGTGGTATTTCCAGACCGATGGGGAAAAGGAAGTGTATGAAGCGAAGCTAAAGTGGCAGGGAAAGTGGCACAGTGTGGAGTTTTTGCCGGATGGGCAGATTCAAAATATTGAAATTTTGATTAAAGTAAGAGATTTGGAAAAGGAAGTTTCTCAAAACCTGACTAGCTACCTAACTGAGAATTATCAACGATTTAAAATTGACCGCTTGCAAATTCAATATACTGGAAGTAGTGGGGATCTTGAGGAGCTTATTACTGAAAATGAGGCTCCTAGGCTTTTGACGAAGAAGTATGAAATAGAATACTTCGGGAGGGAAGATGGGCAGAATAAAATGTGGGAAGGTCACTTTGACAAGCATGGCAATTTTATAGAAAAAAGGGTAATCGAACTCAGTTCTACAGATGTTTTAGACTTTTAAATAAATGAGAAAATTCTTTTTGATCCTTTTTACTTTGCTAAATTATTGGAATTCGGAAAACGCAATGGCCCAAGGACGTCACCTGTTTACCTCAGGACTGTTTCCTGAGGCACAATTGACCTACGATATTTCAGATGTTTACTATGTTACCCATAAAGTTGAATCCCAGCATGGGATGTTCGATGCGCAACGGCTAAACAGGGAGTTGAAATACAGCCATACGCTTACCGATCTTCAGTCCTTTATTGGTAGGCGTCTAAACCCGTTCGTAAAGGTGGATATGGGATATCAGTATAGACTTGAAGAGGGTGAAAATACCCATAGATCTATTCAGCAGGTGGCAATCTTACAGCGAAGCAACTTTTTTAGGATTGGTCACAGAATTAGAACAGACCAGACATTTTTTGACGAAGAATCAGCACTATTAAGACTGCGATATAGGTACTCTGTTCAAATACCTCTTCAGGGCATTAATCTGGATCCCGGTGAGAAGTATCTTTCCCTGTCAAATGAGGCAATTTACATGTATCAAGATGCCGAAGACGACATAGAAAACCGCTTGGTTGCCTCTTTGGGATTTTTTATAGATGATAATACCAAGTATGAAGTGGGGCTGGACTACCGAACCGATGACTATCTGGTTCCCCAACGATTCAGGAGTAGGCTTTGGCTTAAGTTTGGTGTTTACTGGTCCTTATGATATGACCTAATAATCCATAAAAAAGACTACTTGGTAGGAAGCAATTGGTTTATATTTAATTAGCTTTGTGTTAGATGGTTAGAGTACCTATTCATTCTTAAACACTGAAATTCTCAATAATATGGCCAAGAAAAAAACCGAAGAGCGTACCAAGGCGAAGGATTTATTCCCATATGCTGAATTAATAAATCCAAACCATGTCATCACCCGCCGGGAAATGTTGGGAATAACCGGCATGGCCGGTTTGACGGCATTAGTGGGAATTCCCTCCGGTGTTGTAGCGCAGACTGAGCCTTTCCGACCACGAATTGCCGTTTTGGCAAGCTATTGGGGTGCCACGAACTCACATGCGGACTGGATTGTAATTAAATTGATTGACGGATATTGGTGGCAGGGTGCATATACTCCTTCTCGGGTGGACGTGGCCTCTCTTTACCTGCATCAGCATGACGAAAGTGTACTTGGCCAGAAAGTTGCGAAAGCTAAGGGTATTCCTGTTTTTGAAACTGTGGAGAAGGCAGTAACACTTGGAGGGAAAGAACTTGCGGTGGACGGTGTGGTCATCGTGGGAGAACATGGGAACTATCCAAAAGACCTGAAAGGACACTGGCTTTTACCGCGCTGGTGGATCTACAATCAGGTTGTTCGGGTTTTCGAGGAGAGTAAGCGATCGGTCCCGGTTTTTAACGACAAGCACCTCTCCTACAGTTGGGATGAAGCCAAGTGGATGTTTGACAAATCCCGTGAGCTTAACTTTCCTTTAACCGGAGGTTCCTCCATACCAATTTACTACCGTAAACCCGAGAAAGAACTGGATATCGATACACCCATAAACTATTCAATTGTACTGGGCGGGGCAGGAGATGAAGGTGGCATATTCCATTGTATAGACGTTCTTCAAGCCTTTGTAGAGCGCCGAAAAGGTGGTGAGACAGGCGTCAAATCGGTTCAATCAATAAGAGGGCCTGAAACCTGGAATTGGGTAGAAAGCAATCCTTGGGCTGGCAAGCTGTTGGACGCTGTAGCGGAAAAATTTGAATTAGAACCTGGGCATTTTCAGCAGAATGCCCAAGCAAACCTTTGTCTAGTGGAGTACAATGACGGAACAAAAGCCGCAGTGCTTTCTGGCCGGGGTGTGGGCTGGACCTATGCCGCGGAAATTGATGGGCAAAAGGATCCTGAGATCATTTCTATGCTGGGCTGGGCGGGTCCCTTTGATCAATACCACGCCTCAAATGCCCAACCGCACTGGATTACCGAAATGATGGTAACCAAAAAGGAACCTTTCCATGCTGAAAGACTACTTCTTTCAACCGGCATCGTGAATCACTATATGCAATCGAACTGGGAGAACGGCGTATTCACCGCGGTCGGACGCAAAATCGAGACGCCTTTCATGAACATGACCTACCGATCCACAAGGGGAGCCCAATTTAATAGCGGTGAGCGCCCACCTAGCCGTCCCTATATAAGGGGATTTGATGAATAGCGTGAGTGTTCAACTGTTGCCGTGGTGAGCCTCAAAAGTTAATGGAGTCAACTCCATTTCCTATCTCTGACTTTCCGATTTAAGAGTACAGGGACAAATAAATCAGTTTCTTCTAAATGAAGCAACTTATAGCTGTAATAGCACATAAAAAGGGGATTAAATATCCAACTAAAAATAATTAGAAAACACATGAAACGCCGAGACCTTTTAAAAAGCCTAACACTTCTCCCTATAGCAGGAAGTATTTTTCCAATAAAAAGCCTGTTATCCGCACCTATATCCGGATATAGTCTTCCTTTAAATCCCCAAGACACGACTATGCCTGAAGTGCACCGTAAGGCACTGGTGATGGACGGACATACACATGTTATGACCCGGGAACTTCTTATGGGCACTGACATCGGGCAGCGCTATTCGGATGGGACAGTCGATCTTCCAAGAGCTAAAGAAGGCGGCGTAGATGCTATGTTTTTCTCCGTTTACACTCCTGAACACTATTATCCTGGAAGATTCGAGACTAAAAACACCTTTCGTGTAGTAAATCTTGCACTGGACCAGATTAAAAAAAACCATGCTGTGATAGAACTGGCGCTTACCGCATCTGACATAGAAAGAATTTGCAAGAAAGGAAAGATTGCTGCGTTCCTGGATTTGGAAGGCCCGTATGACATGGATGGTGATATCAACCTGCTCCGGGCACTTTACCGATTAGGCCTTAGGTCCGTGCAGCTTACCGCACACAATACCACCAATGCCTTTATTGATTCTTGCAATGATGTCAGTCGTTGGGGTGGAATAAATTCGCTTGGAAAAGATATCATCGCCGAAATGAATAGCCTGGGAATGGTTATTAACGTTGCCCACGCCTCCAATGACGCTATCATTCAAAGCGCGGAGGCAAGTAAACATCCCGTGATTTACAGTCATGGAGGATTTTACAGCATAGTGCCTCATCCAAGGTGCATTACTGATGAAGCAGCAAAAGCGGTCGCAGCAAAAGGAGGGGTAATAGGTGTCCACTTTGGAAGTCTATTTAACAATCCAACATACTGGGCTTGGCAGCAAGGGCAGGAAACGCCCAGAGAGACGAAGCCGGGAACAGTACACGCTGCTCCACTGAATACCATTGAAGAGGTTGACAGGGAGGTGCTGAAAGAGGTACCGTTGAATTTCCGGGGTACCATCCCTGATGAATATTGGATGCATGTGGACCAGTTGGCAAAGGTGATCGATTATGGGGTTAATTTAGTTGGAGAGGACCATATTGCTATAGGGTCCGATTTAGATGGCGGTCCTGAACTGCCGCGTGAAATTAGAGACATCAGCGACTTTCCCCAAATAACCATGGCGATGCAAAGACTCGGGTACAGCGACAAGCGAATCAAAAAGATCCTCGGCTTAAACTGGCTCCGTGTGATCCGTCAGGTAACTGAGGGGAAATAAAGATCTCCCTAGTTTAATGGAAATCAATTTTGCTGAATGAAATACCAAAAAGAAATACTGCTAAACCTAATCTCTCAAAAACAATCGGCATTTGGTGCCCTTGTTTTATTTCTTTTCTTCAGCTATCCTTTGCTGGGACAATCCATAAGAGAAGAAAAATATGTTTCGATCGGACGGATCGAACAGTGGGTCACGATCTCGGGTCTTGATAAGTCCAATCCCGTGATCCTAATTTTACATGGCGGACCAGGCAGCCCTGTAAGTCCTTATTCCAATGCTATTTTCGGCAATTGGGAAAATGAGTTTGTAATTGTCAATTGGGATCAGCGGGGTTCGGGAAGGACTTTCGGAAGGAATATACCTGCAAATGTGGATAAAGATTATTGGATTGAAAATCCGCTGAGGGTTGATCAGATGGTTGCTGACGGTATTGAACTTGCAGAGTATCTCCTTAAAAAGCTGGATAAGGAAAAAATAATCCTGATGGGATCTTCCTGGGGTTCTGTTTTAGGCGCAAAAATGGCATTGAAACGACCTGATCTTTTTTACGCCTATATCGGCCATTCACAACTAGTAAATCCGGTAGAGGATTTGAAGATCGTTTACCGGAAGCTACATTCCCTTGCCTTGGAGCAAGAGGATAATGAATCCATAAACACGTTGAAATCGCTTGGAAAACCTCCCTATGACAATGCCAGAGATATGGGGAAGCTGATGCAGCTAATCAAAAAATATGAAGGCAAAAATGCAATTCCTGCTCCAAATTCCTGGTGGAACCCGGCTGATGATTATAACAATACAACAGACGCCCAGCATCGTGAAGATGGTGATGACTATTCATTTATCAATTATGTAGGGCATGCACAATTAGGCATCAAAGCGATGAGCGCAACTGTGGATTTCATGGAAGATGGTTTGTTTTTTGAAATTCCAATTTTCCTGGTCCAAGGGGAAAAGGATATTCTTACTCCCGCAGAAATTTCCAAGGCATATTTTGATAAAATAAAGGCCCCAAATAAAGAATTTTTCATTATCTCCGGGGCATCCCATGGATTTAATCAAGCAGTTGTGGATATGCATTACTCCATTTTGCAAACTCATATTCTACCTGAAATCAAGTGACTCAGCGGCTGTATCCTAAAAGTTAATTTTTTTCTTAACCGAAGTCAATGAAGTTAAAAAACGGGACCAATACCTTTGACCTATTATTAATCAAATCAAAAACAAGATGAAACCAAAAAAAACAAATTCTGAAGTGGACATGAAATCCAAACTTTCTGCACTATGGCTATTTGCCATGCTTACCTATACCTACGGAGATGTGGTCACCCTAATGGACCCTATTAAGCACCATGCTATTGAAATGACTGAAGCTTTTCTGCTAGGAGGGTCAATCTATATGATGATCCCCCTATCGATGGTACTCCTCTCCAGATTAATGGATCATAAGGCAAACAGGTTGGCTTGTATTATTGCGGGTTCTATCATGACAATCACCCTTATCATGACGCTTTTCGTAGCAGTTCCGACAGTATATTACGTATTTTTTGCAACAGTAGAAATTGCCTGTACTACAGCTATTGTAATTTTTGCCTGGAACTGGAGAATACCAATAACAACCCAATTGGATAAATCCATTGAGGATACTACCCCAGCAACGTCACGATTAAACGAATGCTCTGACAGTAAAGAAGTTAAAATTATAGCCAGTCAAATATCTACAATATGAAGGCAGTTGATTATAAAAAATAAATAGGTAGAATTAGGACACAAAAAAGGGAATGTTGTTGTAAAGGTATAAATAGAAAAAGCTTTGGAAATAAATCTTCCATAAATTCCCTTTAAATTTTGTGAAAGTTAAACCTTATGATAAATCCTTTTCCTGATCCTGCTGAGAGATTCAGGCTTGACACCTATATAACTTGCAAGTTGGTATTGGGGAATTCTCTGAAATAAATCAGGCCTGGTTTTCAACAGTTTAAGGTACCTTTGTTCCGGAGTATCGGTGATATAGGAAGCCATTGCTGCTTGCTGCTCACCAAATTCCTTTACCACAACCATTCTGGAAATGGTTTCAAATTTGGGAAAGCGCTGGTAGAGGTCCTTTTCCTTTTGTTCATTTGCAATAACCAATAAACAATCTTCGCAGCATCCAAAATAATGGTTGGCTGGAATTTTCTGCGAAAAACTCAAGTGCGAAACTACAAACTGCTCTTCTGTGAAAAAATTATTGGTCACCTCCTCCCCATCCACTATATAATATTGTCGCACACAACCCTCCATAACAAAATAACATTCAGTGGAAATTTTCCCTTCCTCTAGTAAAACCGTCCCCTTTTTATAATTTTTCACCACCATGCTTTCCGCTATAGCAATTTTCTCTTCGTCTGAAAGAGGCATTATTCTGGAAAAGTACCCTACCAACTTGTTGTCCATGATTAGTTTATTTGTCGATAAATTTAAATTGTACTTGGATTTATGAAACCACACAAAATGCCATTGCATTCAGAAGGGTCCTGCAAGGACAATAATCTTCCCTAAGATAACTCCTTTATCCATGTTATTTTTACATTAGTGAATTTGTGGAGTAATTTTCTATCCTGTTGTGTGACCAAGATTGGTCATTTTTAGTACCTAGAGCGATTTTTTTAAATAGATTTTATACCAAGGTGATATAGTAGTCAGTAACGAAGTTGTAAGTTTTTACCGGCACTGGCTATTACTGCAATATTTTTTATATGTTCAATCTATCTATTGACTTTTAATTTGATCAAAGACTTCGGTGATGATATGGGTATATACCTGCCAGTATCTGGGGTAAAATTAAGTAAATAATACAAGATGCCCTTCAATGCTTTTTTTGATATTATGGATTACATAAATAACATTATCTGGATATATGTAAATCTCACGCATTAGGTCGACCCGACCTTCTTTAAAAATTTAGAACCAACTGGATGATTAATAGACTTGATTTTGGCAAAACAATTTTGTTCAGTTATCCAGATTCGAAATTTAGCCATTTTTTAAATCCCTATCTCAGTTCTTAACTTAAGTCAACGAATACCTCCTCCCCGTACCCCTAATTTTGTCATCATAAACATTAATAATATCCACACCTAATTAATCAAAAAAATCAACGTCATGAAATTTAAAGTTTTTACAACATTTATTCTGGTCATGTATTCTACAATGGCTATAACACAACAGTTGTCCCAAACGGTAAGAGGAACGATCATGGATAGCGACAGCAAATCTCCGATTGCTGGAGCTACTATAATGGTGGTGGGAACAAATCCTGTAATCGGCACAGTTTCGGATCTAAATGGCAATTTCAGGTTGGATAAGATTCCGACAGGAAGAATATCTTTACTAATGTCCTATTTGGGGTATGAAGCCAAAGCTATACCAGACATTGTGGTAAACTCCGGCAAAGAGGTCGTATTAAATTTATCCCTTCAGGAATCCGCAATATCCATGAATGAAGTGGTAATAACAGCCAACCAGGAAAAGGGGCAGGCAACCAATGAAATGGCGCTTGTCAGCGCACGTTCCATATCAGCCGAAGAAACCAGCAGATATGCAGGCGGTTTCAACGATCCTTCCAGGATCATGTCTAATTTTGCAGGTGTGACCAGCACCCAAGATGGAAATAATGATGTTATCGTAAGAGGCAATTCCCCAAAATATGTTCAGTGGCGTCTCGAAGGGGTGGAAATTACAAATCCCAACCATTGGGCGGACCAAAATTCGGTCGGGGGAGCAGTCAGTACGCTTAACAATAACTTATTGGCCACCTCGGATTTTTATACAGGTGCATTTTCTCCTGAATACGGGGATGTCCTGTCCGGTGTTTATGATGTAAAACTGAGGGCCGGAAATAACGAAAAGCTTGAATCCGTTTTAGGAGTTGGTCTTTTGGGGATGGATCTAACCATGGAAGGTCCTTTCAAGAAGGGATATTCAGGGTCCTTTTTGGCAAATTACAGGTATTCCACCATTTCACTAATCGATAACCTGGGTATGGTCGATATAGGTGGAACCCCAAAATTCCAGGACGCTGCCTTAAAGGTTGTTTTACCCACCAAAAAAATGGGGACATTTTCACTGTTTGCCTTGGCAGGTAAGAGCGGTTTTTTCTTTGAAGATGTGACACCCTCCGTTTGGGAAACCCCTGGGGATCGATTCATGATTTCAGATATCAGGGAAGATTTTGAAAAAACTGCCCATTTATTAAATACAGGTATCAATCACACGTTGAATCTAAATAAAAACAGCTTTATCCATACCACTCTTGCATATTCCAATGAAGGTATTGACGATAAAATATTTGAATCAAAAACCGTGAAAATTCTGGATCCGGAAGGTGGCTTTTTAAGGGATTCGGTGGTAAACAATACCCTTAACTTTGAAGGTGGTTTGAAAAAAGCGGCCTATAGGGGAGCGATTACTTATACCAATAAACTCAATGCAAGGAATAAAATTGAATTGGGTACTAAATATACGCTTTTTGATTATGCCTATCGCCAAAGCCAGTTCCAGGATAATGAAGCCAACAGGGTAACACTGATTGATTTCAAGGAACAGGTAGGTACTATTAGGAATTTTATAAGCTGGAAACACCGTGTAAATGAAAACATTACAATAGTATCCGGTCTTCAAAACATGAATGTGTTGCTCAACAATAAAAGCGCTTTGGAACCAAGAATTGCCATGAACTGGATATTGGACAACACCACTTCAATCCATGCGGGCTATGGAAAACACAGTAATATGGAAAGCATCCACCATTATTTCGCCAAAGTTGAGCAAGCAGATGGAGGGGTATTCGAGCCAAATCATGACCTCGATGTTCTGAAGGCGCACCATTATGTTATAGGCTTTGAAAAACGTTTCACGGAACACCTGATGGCTAAAGCAGAAGTTTATTACCAAGATCTTTACAATTTACCGGTAGAAAACAGCTTGACCAGTAATTACTCCACCATCAATGAAAGGCTTGATTACCGATATGTGGAATTAGTCAACGAGGGGACCGGAAAAAACTATGGCATCGAGTTAACGCTGGAAAGGTTTTTCAACAAAAACTATTATTACCTTATCAATGCTTCCCTTTATAATTCCAAATACACAGCCTTGGATGGAGTGGAAAGAAATACAGCCTATAATGGAAATTATTTGGTCAATTTCCTGCTTGGGAAGGAATTTGTAAAGTTGGGAAGGAACCAAAACCAAACTTTTGGCATCAACGCAAAATTGTTTTTTGGAGGTGGACAAAAAATAATACCTCTTTTGAGAGATGAGAACGGCAATATTGCTGTTGACCCTACTAACAATCGATTCTGGGACAACAATAAGGCCTATGAAAATGGGCTGGGCGATGTGTACCAGGTGATTTTATCCGCAAGTTACAAGTGGAACAAACCGAAGGCTACACATGAATTATTTATGAACTTGGATAATGTTACTAACACCAAGGGGAGATTATCTGAATTTTACGATGAAGGTGAACCCGATGACATAGGCTATGTTACACAATTCGGCCTGTTTCCAAATTTAATGTACCGGGTATATTTTTAATCTTGGATTTTCATATGAGATAATCACCTTCGGTTCCAACTGAGGGTGATTTACTTAAATCGCTTATTTTTCCTACAAAAAAATAAATCACAGGTTTAGATTTTTACACAACTTACCTAAGGTCAATGAGTTGGGGTAAACTAACGGCTAAATTTGTGATATAAAAAAATAATAATATAATGGAAAAAACAAATAATAATATTCAGAGAAATATGGCACTTGTTGCCGGATTTTCCTTAATAGCCATGGCTCTTTTAGCTGCATTTGGCTATGGATATGGATTTTCAACAGTTTATGTGGTTGGCAATCCGGCAGAAACCTTAAATAATCTGAATCAATCTAGTTTTTTGATTCGATTGGTCATATTATCATTCACAGCTATCTTGATCTTGGATGTTGTGATCGGATGGGCACTTTATTATTTCTTCAAGACTGTCAATGAACCTATAGCCCTGCTTAGTGCCTGGCTAAGATTGACGGGTGCCGCTTTTCTTGGCATCGCTTTAATGAATTTATCGGCTGTATTGCAGTTAATGAATAATTTTCCCAAAAATCAAGAGTTAATCATGAACGGCTTTAGGACGTTTTTGGATGTTTGGTCTTTGGGATTGATAGTTTTTGCCTTTCACCTTTTTGCAGTGGCCTGGCTTATGGCAAAAGTTGATACAATTCCCAAAGTTCTTAGCCTATTGGCTTTGTTTGCGGCGTTTTGTTACCTAATTACAAATTCAGCCCATTTGCTTTTACCCGATTACGAAATCTATAAAGGGACAGTAGACCTTATATTGGGAGCGCCGATGGCAATTGGAGAATTGGGTCTTGCAGTTTGGTTGATATTCAAAGGTGGTAAAAAAACGGCAACGCTATCCCGCTTTCATCAATCTCTTTCTAATTCTACTGAGAGATTCCGGACTAATCCCGATGTAACTGGCTAGTTGATGCTGGGGAACCCTTTGAAGAAGGTCTGGCTTGGTCTTTATCAGATTGAGGTACCGCTCCTCCGGCGAAGAGGCTATAAAGTATGAAAGTTCATCCTGGGTTTTTCCAAAATCCTGCTCCATCATCTTTCTGGTGATTTGTCCCAAAATCGGAATCTGCTCATTCATTTCTTCCTCCGAACCCGGTTCACCAACGATAAGTATGCAATCTTCAACACAAGACAGGTGGCTTTCTGATTTAATCTTATTTGTAAAACTTGTAAAAAACACAGCTGCCTGATTTTCTGTGTAGAATTGGGTTGTTTTATCTACCCCATTAATAATCAGATATTGCCTTAAGCAACCTTTCAAAACAAAAAAACACTTGTTGCATACATCTCCTTCCTTGACTAAAATCGTACCTTTTTTAAAGAATTTAACAGGTATGTTCTCTGCAAGTAAATCCACGTCATTTTTTGACAGTTCGGGTATCTTTGAGAGGAAGGATACCAGCTCACTTTTTAACCTGTTTTCCATAGAAGGATGGTTTGAAATTATTTTTTGAAGAAGGTCAACTCTACTTTAATCAAATATAGGTGGTTTAATCGAAATCAGGGCTTCATTGAAAATTTATGTTTCTTAAAATCTCCCTTGGTGGATTTTTAACCCAGACTTAGCATAGTAGTTATCAAGCACAAGGCATTTTGGTCACGTTTATTTATGGCTATCCCATTTTTTCTTAACCTAAGTCAATGAAATGACTCAAAATTTAAGATCACTTTTGTCTTTGGAATAAGGGTAAAATATGGAATCGGTGTGGGTAAAAACATAAGCCGTTTTAAGGTTTACGTTGAAATCAGGTTAGTCAATAAATTCAAAATTTAAATTATATTTAATATGAAAATTATATTTAGAGATCGCCAGGCAAATTCACAAACTGAAAAGGAGAAGCAAAGCTTGGAGTATTTGTAAGTAATGGTGGAGTGTTTGAAGAGCTGAGAAAGTAAGGCAACATGAAATCGAGCATGACGAAAACGTCACACAGTGGGATGATTATCATAGCAAGATTCCATCCCGATACTCGGGACAAGTTATGACCATTAAAAAACAAAAAATAAACAGATGAAATCGAGCATGACGCAGGCGACGCACGGAGGGATGATTATAATTGCGAGATTCCATGTGGCAACTGAAAAACAATTATAAACACATGAAAAATTAAATAAACATGATGAAGGCATTTGTGATTTTGATTTTTGGAGCTACAATTTTCAGTTGTCTTAATCAATTGAAAAACAAAATGTGATAGAACAAGAGGTAAGCATTACCGGACAAAAATAACAGACAGAATGAAACTACCACCATACGACATCTTCCCAAGCTTAACTAGTGACAAAATCTCTTTACGACAAGTACAGACATCCGACATTAAGGACCTTATTGAAATTTCATTTTATGATTCTATCCAAGCAACGACCTTGCAACAGGCGGTAGAAATGCAAGCTAAAATTAACAGGGATTATTTCGACGGTAATTCAATTCATTGGGGCATTGCAGACAAATTAACAAATAAAATTGTAGGGACTTGTGGTTATTATCGTGGTCTTGACAAAGGAGAAGGCGAACTTGGTTGTGTTTTATTACCTCAAAATATGGGGCAAGGGTTTATGACTCTTGCTATTCAATTAGCGATAGACTTTGGAATAAATAGTATAGGACTAAAGCGTATTTGGGCTATAACAACTAAAGAAAACTACAGGGCAATAAAACTACTTAATAGACTTAATTTTATAAAAGTTGCTGACTTGTCAAATGACGAAATTGAATATGAATTCAAGACCATAGTTTAAATGGCAAATAATAGAATAAACGCCAACCGCAAACAGCACCTACAAAAAACGTGTGCGGAAGTATGGCTTACATTTAGCCTGCTGACGCAGATTGTGGGTTTTTAAGCAAGCAAAAATTTAGAGGCAGCATTTCGGTAACTAACAAATATTGTGGGGAAAAAAAGATTTCGGTTTCAAAGACGCACTTCTTTTAGCTATAAACCGTTAACCAACATTTGAATCATAAAACCAAAGTAAAAATTTATTATGCCACATTTTGTAATTGACTGCTCAAAAAATATTTTAAATAAAAAATCGCCTGAAGAAATTATTCAGAAAGTGTATGATTCAGCTGAATCAACTAACCTGTTTGATAAGGGGGATATTAAAGTTAGAATTAACCCTTATAAATATTATACTATCGGAAATAGTAAAGATGATTTTATTCACATTTTCGCCAATATTATGGAAGGACGAACTGTTTCTCAAAAAAAGAATCTTTCTGAAAGCATTATTGCTGATTTGAAAATAATGTTCCCAGACGTTCCAATTATTTCAATTAATATAAGGGATTTCGAAAAAGCTACTTATTGTAATAAATCTATGATAGAATGATTTAGACGAATCATTTAAATGAAAGTTGAATAAAAGAAGCCAATAACACGAAAACTTCTATAGGAGTTACGTTGAATAGACGTTTGGATTGTGAAGCTCCATCCATTTGTCTGGAGCTGCAATTTCTTCCCATCCAAATTTGCGGTAAAGCTCATGGGCATCGCCTGTAAGTAATATCCAACGTCTTAATCCTTGCAATTCTGATAGGTTCATAATCGTTTCGATAAGCCACTTTGAAATTCCTTTGCCTCTATGTTCTTCTAAAATGTATACATCACCCAAATAGGCAATAGTGGAAAAGTCAGTTATTATTCTTGCAAAACCAATTTGTCTTTCGTGTTTATAAACACCAAAGCAAAAAGAATTTTCAATTGCAGTGCGTACTTTTTCTTTGGGGATATTCAAACACCAATATGCTTTGGTTGATAAAAATTCATGAATTGCATCAATGTCTAGTTTCTCTTTGTCAGTTGAAATAAGGTACTCGTCTTTTTTTATGGATATGTCTGTCATACTAGGAGTTTTCAAAAATGGCCGTAAACGATGGTCTGTGGGGAAGTTCTAAATTTATTCGTCAGAGCGGAATTTATCCCTCTCGTTTTTTAAAATTAGTGAAAAGTGAGTTATGAATTAAACTTTAATCGCTAAGAAGGTTAAGAACCGGAATTTTTGAAAAAAGAAAAAGTTATCCGAATTTCTTAACTTAAGTCAAGAAAATTAATGTCCGGGAAATCTATTTTTGAGTTGGTTAAAAGTTTTATCTTTGTTCAACGATTTCGTTTCGTGGGATCAGACCCAGTTTCGAAAAGGCGTCACTGCAGAAACACAAAGGTTGTGCATAAGCATAAACTAAAGCTATAATGATTTTAAGATTCACTTTAGCGTCTGGGTAGGGATGCATGAACTATTGATCCAAAATATTAAAGAGCTGGTTCATCTGAATGAAGCCGAAGCATTACTGGTTAAGGATGCTTTCATTCCAGTTACGCTCAAGAAAAAACAGTTTTTGCTTCAAAAAGGAGAATACTCCAAACATATGCGTTTTATAGCAGTGGGATGCCTCAAGCTTTATAATATCGATGAGACAGGTAAGGAGCATATTCTTCAATTTGGAATTAAAGGGTGGTGGATGAATGACCTCTATGCTTACCTTACCCTAAAACCGGCCACTTTTTTTATCCAGGCCATTACAGATAGTGTTGTTTTACAAGTCCACAGAGACCGGTTAAATGAGCTTTATAACCAAATCCATATGATGGATCGGTTTTTTAGGATCAAAACCCAAAACGGATATGTGGCATTACAGGAGCGGACCATTCACTCAATGAGCCTCACCGCTGAACAGCGCTACTTTGAATTTGTGAGGCGTTACCGGACAATGGAACAACAAATCCCACAGTACATGATTGCATCTTATTTGGGAATAACCCCGGAACATCTCAGCACAATCCGGAAAAAAATTAACTAGCTAAAACGTTTCTTAAGGTACCTTAATGGAATCGGGCGGCATGGTGTGAATATTTGCACAATCAAATTATTCAAATCATGAAAAGAACAACCATTTTATTATGGATCCTGCTTGGCACAAACCTGACAGCAGTATCCCAACAGAAAGAAACTGTAGGTATAAGCCCTTGGGGATCAGAGGACGAAATCGGTACCCTGAATATGATGACGGACGCCACGCGTCTTCAAATTTTATCTCAAATTAAGTCTGGTAAAACCTACGATCTCAGCGTAGAATATTTCGTCGGGATGCCAAGTTTTCATTCCCTTGGAGATCCAAGTTATCAATATTGGCTAACCCACACTCCCCACGGTACCATAGTGGACAACCCAAATGGACTGGGTGAGGAGATGAATAGAAAGGTTAGCTACACCGGAGATGCCATTTCTATGTACACCCATATGGGCACACACATAGATGCGTTGAATCATTTTGGTTTGAACGGAAAAATCTGGAATGGATTCACACCTGAAGAGCATCTAGGTGACAAAGGTTGGAAAAAGACCGGAGCAGAGACTATCTCTCCCATTATTGCAAGAGGAGTACTTATTGACGTTGAAGCGTACAAAGGTTCACTTCCTGAGAACTATCGTATCACAGCTGATGACTTACAAGGATCCCTTAAGAAACAGGGGATAATATTGGAAAAGGGGGATGTTGTACTGATCCGCACGGGTCAAGCCCAGCACTATGAGAATGCCGACCACTACCTCGATAATTACCCTGGGATCGGACTTGATGCTGTGAGGTGGCTCGTTGAAGACCAAAGCATCATGCTACTGGGTGCAGACAACTTAAGTTTCGAAGCGTTTCCACCAGAAAGAAAAGATAATTGGGTTCCAGTGCACACTTATCTACTTGCTGAAAAAGGTGTAATGTTCATAGAACAAATGTTTTTGGAAGAATTGTCCGCAGATGAGATCTACGAGTTCGCATTTATCGCTGCATCGATCAAATTGAGAGGGGCTAGTGGTTCTCCCATGCGCCCCATTGCTATTCCAATCGTTTCGAATTGACAACATTGATCAAAGGGTCGAAAACTCATTTGTCCGATTTCTATACAAATTCAAAAACTGTACGCCGATAGCTACACCGAATATCCAATCGTAAAACACGTTTTTCAGCCTTTTTAGCGAGCTAATGATAAATCTTCACGGGCAAGATTACTTGGCAATTGCTTTGTGTATCTGGCGGATATAAAACTCTATAATATGAAAAAGACTAATAGTTTACTGTCACATTACCTTAAATTTTTCATCCTCGCGCTTATCCTATCGACAGTAGGGTTCGTAAGTTGCATAGAAGATGAAGACGACATAGAAGTAGCTGTAAATGGCCTTATAGCAAATGCCGGTTTCGACCAGTCTGTTGCTGTCTACTCAACGGTGACCCTGGATGGTTCTGAGTCTTACGATGAAAACGAAGGAAACTTCAGCTATTACTGGGCTTTCATTTCAAAGCCTTCTCAAAGTGGAAGTACCTTGAATAATCATCAAAGTATGACCTCTGAATTTATTCCTGATCAGGAAGGTGTGTTCACGCTCACCCTTACAATCAGTCAGGCCAGTTTTACTGCTCGGGATACCGTCAGTATTACCACTACGGGCACAAATGAACCCTCCACAGTGGTGATTGATCAGGATATTGCAACACCAACGATTCTGGCAAACATTTTTGATGATGAAACACCAGATTACATGGTTACCCGAGATATCCATGTTTCTACGCAATTGACCATTGAACCCGGGGTAAAAGTTGTTTTTGCCGAAAACAAGGGGTTAATCATTGGTGGAAACGGATCTTTGAAAGCCATTGGAGAATCAGAAAATAAGGTCTTGTTTATTGGTACTGAACCGTCCAACAACTTCTGGAAAGGTATTCTCATTGCCAGCAATTCTGAACATAATGAATTCAAGCATGCGGAAGTGCGTGGTGGTGGAAGCAGCGATTTCCCTACAATGCCGGGAATAACTGCTAACGTGATACTGGAAGATGACTACATGTCCGGAAGTGCATTAAAGCTTTCACATACGAGGTTAACTCACAGTGGGGGCTATGGTCTCTTCGTGGGAGGGCAATCCTATTTGAATGAATTCCGAACACTTATCTTCGAAGAGAATGCTAAAAGTGCGGCATATATTCCGGCGCACCAGCTTCACATGGTTGATTTTGATACAGACTTTTATGAGAGCAATGGCTATAGAGGCATTGAAACAGGAGGTGTAATTGATAATAGTACACCAGTTAGGATTCCAAAAATCAATGCCCAGTATTTAGTCAGTAACGACATAATTATTAAATCCGGTGTGGAAATAGCACCTGGCTCTTATTTTATGATGAAAGAAGGTGTCTCAATACAAGTGGTAGATCAGGGATACTTTAATGCTGTAGGTACCGCTGAAGAAAAAATCACCCTTACCTCTACTTCAACCAACCAACATTGGGATGGAATTTTGATTGACACGAATCATGAGTTAAACAAAATCCATTTCTGTGAGGTAAACTACGCTGGAAAGGAGCTACTTCCCGGCATGAGCAACACGGCCAACTTAGCGACTAACCTTGGACTGATCTCTGTGAAAAACTCATATTTTTCCAATGGTTTGGGATACGGAATTGTTGTAAGTAATAAAGTAAGTATAAATGCCGATGTGTCGGAAAAAAATGAGTTCTTCAACTTCCCCTTAGGGTATTTGTTTCCCTCATCATTATATTATCCTGATTTGCCCGCTTTAGCAGGTGAATGGGTAGATGAATGGAGCTTAACAAACAATCATTTTTCCGTAGATAGAAGTGTTTATGATAAAACTAGCGGTGTATGGTTTAACGGAGCAGATGGGCCTTGGACGATGCAAGACCAAGGTGGATACGGCTTGGTAATTTCCGAAGATGGCAATTACCTTTGGACTGCAGCAATCAATACTTCAAATAGTGGCTGTCCCTCTTATAATGCTGAATATATGACTGGTAAAGCTATTGTGGTGGATGAAAAAGCCACTTTTGAACTCACCTATTGGAGAAGCAAGTTTGTTAGTGAATGTGATCCTACGCAGAATGTGGATGAAAGCGTAGATACCTATACCTACGAACTTAGATATGAAATCAATAAAGTATATGATACATGGTCAGGTGAACCGTTCTGGAAGCTGACATTTTTCAATCCTGATAATTCTACATTTTCATATTATAAAAAGTGATTTGTTTTTTAGTTTAAAAGTTGGTGTTTTTTGAGGCAGGCGATGAATTTACATTGCTTGCCTTGATACATTTAACTCGATACTTATAAACAATGATCATTTTGTTCCATTCTTCTCAAATTTTTTATGATTAAACTCGATTTTTGCTAGCTAAAATTTTTCGGGAAGCTTTCACAACACGTCAGCACTATAAGAAAAAATTAAGCAGGAAGAGTGTTTCTTAAGATACTTTAATGCGATCGTGTAGCATGGTTTGGATATTTGTACAAACAAAATATTTAAATCATGAAAAGAACAACCACTTTATTATGAATCCTGCTTGGCACAAACCTGACAGCAGTATCCCAACAGAAAGAAAAGATAATTGGGTTCCAGTACACACCTATCTACTTGCTGAGAAAGGTGTAATGTTCATAGAACAAATGTTTTTGGAAGAATTGTCCGCAGATGAGATCTACGAGTTCGCATTTATCGCTGCATCGATCAAATTGAGAGGAGCTAGTGGATCTCCCATGCGTCCCATAGCCATTCCAATCGCTTCAGACTAGAAATATTATGAGTAATTCATCATTCTTAGGGCTATCGTTTTCAGTAGGTGTTTTGGTTAAGCCTGTTGACCCGATTTCAATAGAGAAGGTAACCGTGATAGTAATGATCATTGGGTTAGTGTTAATAAAATCATGAATGCAATTATTTCAAATACAAATAACCTGACGAGCTTATGGACTTTAGGTGGAAAAACTGCCGGAAAATTTGTCACCAATGATGACTTTTCAATCTCCGTGGTTTCGAATTCGGAATGGCCCAATAAACTTTGGTTTCACAAGGTGCCCGATAGTCGAATCATGGATTCGATCCTAGACAATTGGGACATGAGAAAAATTACAATTCCAATTTGGGCCGCGAATTTATCAGGAACAGAAGAAGTACTAAAGAATCATGGATTTATCATGAAGAATGAATTGACTGGAATGGCCGTACGATTGGATTCAACTATTAGTTCTGCTAATAAGATTTGGTTTGAAAAAGTCAATGACTACAGGACAGCTATAAAGTGGTCGAAGCTGTTCCAGAAATGTTTTGGCTACCTGATTCATTCCGAAACCGTGGAAAAGACCATGGAGGAGGTCGACTACTTCATCGGCAGATTTGAAGACCAGCCGGTTGGCACGGCTGCACTTTACCTGGACAATACGGGCATTGCTGGCCTACACTCCATGGGAATAGTGCCTGAACACCGCAGGAAAGGATTTGCTGAAGATTTTATGGTTCATCTGTTAAACACTGCCAGGCATGACGGAGCCAAATATGCAACACTTCAGGCTTCAGCAATGGGCAAGGGAATTTACTTAAGAACAGGCTTCAAGGAAGATTTTCAACTCAAAAATTTTGTAAAACATTAAAACAATATTAAATGGACTTAATTGACAAACTTCAATGGCGATACGCCACAAAGTCATTCGATCCTGGCAAAAAGGTTCAGGATCTGGACATCGAATTCCTCAAGGAAGCCATCAGGCTATCCGTTTCTTCTTATGGCTTACAGCTCTATAAAATACTCATTATTGAGCATGACGAAATCAGGCAAGAGCTTAGAAAAGCTTCATGGAATCAATCGCAGATTACGGATGCCTCGCATCTATTTGTGTTTTGCAATTACACAAATAACTTCGATCGCCATGTAGATGATTACATCCAGCGAATTGTACGTACACAAGGAGCAAACACTGCCACGCTTAAACAATACGGAGAATCCATCAAGGAAAATATTAGAAACATGTCGGCTGAAAAGCAAAAAAGCTGGTCCGAAAAACAGACCTATCTCGCTTTGAGCAATCTACTTGTCGCCTGCGCTGAACTCAAAATAGATGCATGTCCGATGGAAGGTTTTGATAATCAGGACTACAACCAAATCCTTGGGCTGGATGAAATGGGGCTAAATGCCAGTGTGATTGCTCCTGTGGGTTACAGGTCTCCTAAAGATGAAACACAAAAAAGAAGGAAAGTACGTAAGTCAAAGGAAGAATTATTTGAAACAGCATAGGCAATTAAAGACTAATAATTCTATGCGGAATCCATCATGAATTTGTATTCCTGGGAGGAGGCGAACCCATGCCTTGGACTCCCGAGTTGGAAGAAGTGCTGAATGATTTGCTGAAATTATCAAAATCTGGATCGATAAAATGATCAGTCACTTAGCGAATTACTATTCACATTGAAGGCTCTGTCCCTCTCTTTTACGACACGCCCAAAATTACTCAAAAACACCTCTGGGAAACCCAATTCAAAAATTGAAAATTAAAAAATATTATCTTTCAATACTTTACAACATAATGGAACTGACGACTGTCAAATTCAGGAAAAAGAATAAAAAATCTTTTCTTAATGTATATTAAAATTCTTGTTTTAACTCTACCATAACTTTGTTCTAAATAAATAACTAAGGGAGTATCGTGAAATATATAGGTTTATCGATTACCCTCCAATTTGCTGCCTTAACCTGGGGCCATTTCACTCCAACTTGAAGGATTAAAACAACAGATGTAAAAGCATAAAAAAATTATCAATAATAAAATTAAAAAAAAAATGAAAAAATCAATTTTCCTTATAATATTGACATTAATGAGTTTGACCGTCGTTAACAGTCAACAACTTAAAAGAGAGAAGTTGGATAGCTTATTATTCTCTCTTGAAGAAAACCAAAATTTTATGGGCAGCGTATCGGTGGCTAATAATGGTGAGATTATTTATTCAAGAGCGGTAGGACTTGAAGATGTTGAAAGAAACAAAAATGCAAGTCCAAATACCACTTATAAGGTGGGGTCCATTTCAAAAATGTTTACAGCAACACTTATTCTAAAAGCTGTGGAGGCAGGTAAACTTTCTCTTGATACCAAGTTGGCTGAATTCTTCCCTTCCATTCCAAATTCAACACTCATCAATATAGAACAAATGTTGGGACATAGGAGTGGTATTTTTAGTGTGACAAGTCAAAGGGATTATTCCGAATGGAAGGAGTCTGAAATTTCAAAAGCTGAAATGATAAGCAAAACCTCGAAATCCAAACCAGCTTTTGAACCCGGAACGAACGCCAAATACAGTAACTCAAATTATATTCTTTTAAGCTATATCCTCGAGGAAGTTTATAATAAATCCTATGAAGAAATTTTCGAGAAAGAAATAATCAAACCTCTCAGACTCAAGAACACTTATGTGGATGGAAGCTTTAATCAAAATGGGCAAGAGAGTCATTCCTATAGGTTTTTGGGAGATTGGCAGAAGGTGGCCCCAACCAATCCAAGGGTATCTATGGGGGCGGGATTTATCAAATCTACTCCGACTGAACTTATCAGATTTCAGGAAGCCTTGTTTGATGGAAAGATGATCCGAAATGAGAGCTTAGCCAAAATGATGTCCTTCGAAAAGGGATGGGCTATGGTATGTTCGAATTTGATTATAGTGGCAGAAAAAGTTATGGACATACAGGAGATATTGATGGGTTTGTAGCTTTTGTAGCCCACCAACCTGAAGAAAACATTACAATTGCGATGACCTCCAATGGTATGAATTTTAATAATAGCGAAGTAGTTCAGCAAACTTTTAACACCCTATATGATCACAATGCTCCCTTGCCATTGTTGTCCAGACTTAAAATAAGTGATTCAGACCTGGACAAACTTTCAGGAACTTATTCCAGTTCTCAGGCACCCATTAAAATAATAGTAAGTCATAAAAACGGATACTTGATTGCTCAGGCAAGCGGGCAAAATCCATTTCTTTTACATGCGGAAAGTCAAACAGTTTTTAAGCATGTCCAAGCAGGAATAGTATTGGAATTTGGCCACAACCCTTCCGAGGTAACGTTGAAACAGGGAAGTAAGGAAATGAAATTTGCTAAGGATTAACAAATAAAACCACGAAATAAAATAGCATAGATATCCAGTCAATCAAAGTCCGGAATCCACGATTCTGAGCTTGATTCATCCCTTTTGGAATGATAATGAGCAAGATTAAAAAACTTTAATATACTTGTATAACAAAGCTGATGGACCGAAGTATTTCGAGAATTACCTTCTTAAGGAAGACAAGTCTTCATTTCAAACATGTTTAGACAATGAAATACCTTTGAACTGGTGTTAGTAGGAGTACAAGATTGGTTCAATGTGTGGGGATTAATTGCTGGTGATATTTTAAAATTACAACCTCATGAGCCTCCTTTAATGTTATTTGAAAATGAATATTTATTGCAACGAAATTAAACGAAGGTACAACACCTAAGCTTTTGTTGTGGGCGCAGCAAAAAACATTGAAAGTGCTGTGTGTTTCTTGTGCCGGATTTAGGAAGGGATCTTTGAAGTTTTATGAAAACAATTTGCTATTTCAAATTAACTCAATATGAAAAAAATTCCAGCACGCAATATCACCACAGTCCAAGAGCAAACATTAGGGCGGTTCAGCATACGACACGTCGAGGACATTTAGTTATCGTGTTTCACTTTTTGATATTATTAAAAATTATTCCTTTCAAAATCGCCTGGGGGGGGTAGACTTGAGTCTGAACAAGAAATGTATGTTTTTGAAAGTATATCTATTGCCTTAAATTTATTTCTTATCTTGATTGTTTTGTTAAAATCTAAGAATATTAAAAATAAATTGGTAGACTTTATGCTATGGGTTTTCTTTGGTATCTTTTCTTTAAATACTATTGGAAATTTATTTGCATATACATCATTTGAAAAATATTTTTCGATCTTAGCTTTTATTTTTGCTTTATTAATTTGGGGAATTATAAAAAAATAGATAAAAAATTTAACTATTTTTAAATTATTAAAAAAATATTAAAAAAGTTTAATTAAATAGAATGTGTCCAAGTTTTTCTTCATTTATAATTTTTTTCTCTAAGTTATATCTGAACAAATTATTAATTCTTTTTATCTACAATAAGTATTCTAAAAATATCAATCGTTAATGGTTTCGGAATATATTCTTCTACCGTTTCAAAATTCAAGGCAAGATTAATATCAGAAATGTTTATGGTGTTGCTTGAAACAATGATTTTATATTGGCTTATCAATCGAGGATTGAAGTTCCCTAGACCTTTTAAAAACCCCAATCCATTTAAAACAGGCATTTCTAAATCTAATATAATTAATGTCGGGGTTAATTTAAAATCCGTATTAAACTCCATTTCCTTCTGAATATGGTTTATGGCCTGAAATCCATTATTGAAATCGAATACTTCACCTTTAAATTTTAAACTATTAATTATCTTTTTATATACTGTTTTCAGTAAAATATCATCATCTATCAAAATGATTCTCTGCAAATTTGGGGTATTTTTCATTAAAATTAGGTGTTAATAATTCAGGGAAACACCTGCGCCAAATCCCATATCGCTGTCATAATGTGTGCGGATTCCCATGTTTTTGTTGATGATATACTTAAGGTCGACCATATATTCCAGATCCGTATTAACCATAAAACCTGCTCTTAATCTTTGCGAAACAGGAATGTCTTCACGCATCAAGGATAGGCGAATAATACCATCGTGATAAACTTCAGCCTGGAAGTTTACCAGCATCGGTAAGGTGTACATTACACCTAAACTCACAGCAGTCCTATAGTCCTTTTTATTGACCTGCCCAAACAAATTCTCTTCCCGTTCGTCTATTCCCATTTTACGGTATCTCCAGTCAAAACCTATGAACGGCATAATCCACTGCATTTTCCCGAGGTATCTTCCCAAATGCGTTTCTACTTCATAACCGTGCATATCATTATAGCCCAAGCGCCATTCTGTTCCTAAACTCCATCTTGCATTTTGAAACATGGCCTCGCCATCATTACCGTTGGAGGCGAAATCGTTCTGTGCCATAAAATGTGGCATATTACTTTCGCGTTGCAACATCCTGTAAGCCTTTTCCTTGTCCGGAAGTAAAGGGTTTTGATAGTCACCGACTGCAAAAACCCTGTCCATACCTGCCATCATGTGGTATAAGATATGACAATGGAAAAACCAATCGCCTTCCTCGTCTGCAAGAAACTCTATGCTGTCTGTTTCCATCGGCATGATGTCTAATACATTTTTGAGGGGTGCATTTTCTCCTTTTCCATTTAACACCCTAAAATCAAACCCGTGTAAATGCATGGGATGACGCATCATAGAGTTGTTGTATATTTTGATTCGTAATACTTCTCCTTTTTTTACAGGTATTTTATCGGTTTCGGAAAGGACTTTATTGTCCATACTCCATACATAGCGATTCATATTTCCCGTAAGGGTAAACTCCAATTCTTTTATTGGTGCCTCTTTTGGAAGTGTTGTATTATGAGGGGATGTAAGCATTGCATAGTTCAGAGTAACGATGTCGCCTAAAGCGTTTGCATTATATCGATCCAGGTCAGCACCCATATTCATGTGCTGATTGTTTTGTTTTCCCTTTTTTGCAGTCTCTCCTGTAATTTCGGGATACATCACCACATTCATATCCATTTGATTCAGGCTCATACTCATACCCATATCATCCAAGTCGCCATTCATCTTCATCATATCATTCATCATTTTCATTCCTTCAAAGTATTTTAATTTGGGAAGAGGAGATAGGTGTTGTTTAACACCGTTACCGATAAAATAACTTGAAGAGTTAGTGCGGTCTTCTGTAGTTGCCATAAATTCGTATGCAGTTCCGTCTTCCGGAACAGTTAACACTACATCATAGGTCTCGGATACTGCAATAATTAATCTATCGACCTCGACGGGTTCCACATCGTTACCATCATTGGCAACCACGGTTATTTTCCCGCCGGAATAACGTAGCCAGAAATAAGAAGAAGCTCCACCGTTCGAAATGCGAAGTCTTATCTTATCGCCTGCTTTAAGTGTTTTGCCATCTATATTTTTTAAATCTGTGGAAGCACTACCGTTCATTAATATTTTGTCGTAGTACACATCGCTTACATCCATCGCCAACATACGTTTCCATTCGTTGCTGAGCTTGGTTTTAAAATGCCCTTCCCGGATTGCTTCAGCATAAGACTGTGTAGCCCCCTTTTTTATCGCTGACCAATCGTTTGCATTATGCAGCATTCTGTGCACGTTATCGGGATTTAGATTGGTCCATTCGCTTAATACGATGGGTACTGTGGGTAAATCGTCTATGCCTTTCCGGAAGGTTTTATCATCTTCTTTTTTAAGAAATTCAAGATTACCATACATACCTATTTGTTCCTGTAATCCGGAATGCGAATGATACCAGTGGGTACCGTTCTGAATAACAGGGAAACGGTAAGTATGCGTTGTTCCGGGAGCTATATGAGGTTGGGTCAGATAAGGCACTCCATCTTCTTTATTGGGCAGAAACACTCCGTGCCAGTGTAAAGAGGTACCTTCTTTTAGTTGATTGTGCACCACAATTTCAGCCGTATCGCCTTCTGTAAATGTTAGAGTCGGCATTGGTATTTGCCCATTTACCGCAATGGCCATTTTACTTTTTCCCGCAAAATTGACAAGCGTGTCTTTGACATACAAATCATAACGGACTACCTTCTGTGCATATGTAGAGGAGGCAGCAAATAACATTGCAGTCATCAGAAATAGAGATATATTTTTCATATTTATTTTATGTATTATTTGAAATCAAAATTGGCAATAAACAGTGCTTTATTCCTTACTCTATTTCGGGAGATCTTTGTAAGATTTACTTGAAAGGTATTGACCTTAATTCAGATTTAATTGCAAAAAAAACTAATCTAAATATGATATAAGGGGATTTTGTTATGTTTGGAAACAGAGTTAAATAAAAAAACTATCAATAGAACATTGATAGTTTTTTTATTTAACTGATTAAGGCTTCCGCTTTTAACCTTTTAATTCTTTGTTTCGGAAATATTACCACAGCTAAGCATTGATGATCCGAAATATGGGTTCTTAATAGTGGTTTCGTTGCTTAACCAATATGCTTTCTTCATCGGACAGTATTGATAGTAAACGGATTGGCTTACCTGATCAGTGCTTTTCACAATTTGCCACATGGTTGTCGAAACATCATTAAATACGGCCCTTTGTTTTTCAACACTATTCGCTTTCGCCAGCTTATCCGCAGCCTTATTTAAATCGTCTTTCTGTCTAAAAGAGCTTTCAGATTTTATCGTATTCTGAAAATCGATAATTGCTTCAGATGCTGCTTTGAGATCACTATTGACTAAAGCATTCTTTACACTGTAATATTTACTTAAAAGGTTGTTTGTATTTTGTGCAAATGCGGTATTTCCAAGCATCAAAATTGCGAGTATCAACAAGTTCTTTTTCATCTGTTTATTTTTTGTTTTTTAATGGTCAGATGGAATCTCGCTATGATAATCATCCCACTGTGTGACGTTTTCGTCATGCTCGATTTCATGTGTTTATAATTGTT
>NZ_VOLC01000039.1 GCF_009797935.1 Lunatibacter salilacus | reverse complement strand
ATCCGTATAAATCCGTTTAATCCGCCAAATCCCGAAAAACCGGGACAAGTTCAGCATTCCATTAGTTTAGGTCTACAATGAAACAAGAAGGCACATAAAGAACACTCGTTTTTTTCTTCTTCTTTGTGCCTTCAGTGCCTTCTCCGTGATCTTAGTTTGTGCCGTGAAGTTAGAGAAAGACTGAAGTTCTTTAACATGCTGTAATAGAGATGATACAATCCCATTTGCAAAAGTGGGACGGAGTATCGGCAACGCTGTACAGGCGGGGTTGCCAAACCGCTCTACGCTGCAAAAGCCGTAAGGCCGCTGTGGTGAACGTGTAGAGAAAAGGTGGCGGTAAGCCGTCAGGTAAGGATTTAAGAGATGAATGTAAATGAATCGCTGATGAAGTAACGAAACCACAGAATTCGTAGGGCAAAATCACATTGTGCTAAGGATGTAGAGACGAGCATGGCGGACACCTGATTTACTGGCTATGTGCCCACCGTTATACAGGCGACATGACTTCTATCCGGGCTCTATTACGGAACACGGGATCTCCGTTTCAAGGGACCGCCTAAAAAGCGGGAAAGGGAAGTCGGACCAAGCCATAGTAGTATTGAAAGCCCGTGAAAGCGGGAAGGAGCGAAGGGCTTGGGTTATTCAGATGAATATTCACAACAACAACCCGAAAACGGGGATGATTCACGATGAATATACACGTAAAGAAAACAGTACCTATTGAGTATTTGGAAGTTGCCAAAGCGTACCGCAAGGTAAGGCAGGGGGGCAAGGCAATGGGGATAGACGAGGAAAGTTGGGTGGAGTTTGAAAAACAGACTGAGCGCAACCTATACGTTGTCTGGAACCGTCTGGCCTCGGGCAGCTACCATCCACAGGCAGTCCGTGAGGTAGAAATACCGAAAAAGGACGGCAAGATGCGTAAGTTGGGCATTCCCACCCTGCGGGACAGAATAGCGCAGCAGGTGGTGAAGGCCTACATGGAAAAGCGGATAGACAAACTGTTCCATGAGAACTCGTACGGCTACAGGCCGATGAAGAGCGCACACGATGCCATAGAACAGGTCAGGCAGAACAGCTATAAGCAGGACTGGGTGATAGACATGGACATCAGCAAGTTCTTTGACGAGATAGACCACGGGCTGATGCTAAAGGCAACCGCACACGTCATCGGAGACAAGTGGGTGCAAATGTATGTGGAAAGGTGGCTGCGGATGCCCATCCTGAAAGAGGACGGGACACTGCAGGCCAAAGAAGGCAAAGGCACGCCGCAGGGCGGGGTAATAAGCCCTTTGCTGGCTAACCTATACCTGCACTTTTCACTGGACATGTGGCTGGCAAGACACTATCCACAAGTAAGCTTTGTGAGATATGCGGACGATGCGGTAATACACTGCAACAGCAAATCCGAAGCGGAGACTGTATTGGAAGCCATCAAAGAAAGACTGTCAGAAGTGAAGCTACGGGTCAATGAAACCAAGACGCGGATTGCCTATTGTAAAGATTACAGACGCAAGGAAAACCATGATGTTGTCAAATTTGAATTTCTTGGCTTTAGCTATCAGCCCAGGGCAAGAAAGAGCCAAAGGGACGGTAAAAAGTTCATGGCCTTCACGGCTGAAATCAGTCCATCCAACAGGAAGAGAATAACAGAACTGATCAGAGAAAACAAGTTATGGAAAAACACGACGTTGGAAATAACCGCAATATCTGATCTGCTTAACTCAAAGCTCAGAGGATGGATCAATTATTACGGCAGATACAGCAAAAGGAACTTGCGCAGGATGCTGATGAAGATCGATGAACGGCTGATCAAATGGATCGGGAAGAAACATAAGACAGGCCATCGAAAGTCATCGGAAAAACTCAAGCGGATAAGACAGGACAACCCTGCCTTGTTTTATCATTGGCAAAAGGGATACTGAATCATTTATCAAGAATAACACGAGCCGTATGACGGGAGACTGTCACGTACGGTTCTGTGAGAGGCTTAGGGGTGAAACTCCCCTTTGCCTACTCGGCGGTCCTTTTTTTTACGTACCCACAGCCTCTCCATTACTTGAGATTCTGTACCAGTCGATGTTTCGGGTGAGGTACATGGTGGTGCCGAGAATGATAAATAATCCCAAGCTTCCTAACAGCAATGCGTAGTCCTGCGAATTGATGGTCACAAAAAGAAATCCAAAACTGCCTATCAAAATAAGCCCCAAAATAAGGACATACTTCAATCGGTGAAGAAGGGAAATGGAGTAAAGGCAGATCATCGTTATGATAGCCAATGACGAAATACCATAGGCAAAATTAAAATTCGTGTGCTCTGATATTGATATCAGTAGGATATAGAACAGACAAATGGCAACTCCCACCATGGCGTATTGAAGTGGATGGATGTTTTTCTTTCCCAATACTTCCACCAAGAAAAACATCATAAAAGTCAATCCGATCGTCATGATGGCATATTTGGTGGACCGGTTGGATTTTTGATAATCATCCATGGGCGATAATAGCTCCACGCCAAAAGCACTTTCATTTAACGAAGAGGCGAGATTACCCTGCACCCAAGATTGTGGGAAATTTCGGTTGAGCTCAAGGATTTTCCACTGTGCCCGAAATCCTTGTTCATTCACCTCCCGGGTATTGGGAAGGAAGTTTCCGTCAAATTTCGGATCTTGCCAGGTGGACTGCAAGTTCACCGATGTGGTTTTCCCCAAGGGAAGGAATGATAAGTTGTGGCTCCCCTTTAATTTAAGTTGAATGGAAAAGGGAATAGTTTTGGTGGTATCGAAGCTGAAATCCCTCAACGGAACCTGAAATCCCTGGGCAACCAAATGGGCAATGGAAGTACCTGGCTGAACGGGGTGGGTGGTTTTGTCCCATTTGAATTTCACCTCATCTTCGATCCCTCTCAGGTCAGAAACCCCAAAGGTCAAAAATGCCGCATTTTCCTTAATTCCGACCAGGTTTTCCTTATCAAAGTTTTCTATAAGTCGGGTAGATCCGGTAATGTTTAAGGATGACCTATATACCACTCCTTCGTAAATGCCTCTCTCCAAAATTTCTGGCTCAATATTACCCGAAACGTTAAGCTCCTCTGGTAAAATATGGTAGTATCTGGTTACTAACACCTTTTCCTTATTGACTTCTTCCTCATACACTAATGGAATGGTAAGTATGGGACCTTGTAGCTGTTGGTTGCCCGCCCATTTGGAGTAGATATCATCAATGACTTCTTCATTAAGGCTTTCCCGTTCATGGATGATGGCCTGTATCATGCTGGCGGGAATCAGGAGAACTAGGGCCAGGATGCCGATTAGTATAAGTTTGATAATGACCGAATATTTGGTCCATACGGATGTGTTTTGTTCCTCTTTCATTGTGTGTAAATTTAAATTTTAAAAGTACTTTGTATTTCAAAGTAAATTGATAAATTTTTTTATTTTAGTAGGTTCTCCAGTGCGCTTAGATGTTTTTCGAATGCTTCCTTTCCAAGGACAGTAACCGTATAAGTAGTCAAGGGCTTTCGGTCGACAAAGGCCTTGGATACCTCAATATAGGCTTCCTTCTCCAGGGTTTTCAAATGACTGGCCAAGTTACCATCCGTTGCATTTAGCAGATCCTTTAGGGTGTTAAAATCCACGGAGTCATTGACCATCAGGGCAGACATTATACCTAACCGGATTTTATTTTCAAATGCCTTGTTAAAATCTTTAAGAAAATCTTTCACCTGTCATATTTGTAATGCATCATAAGACCATAAACGATGTGTAATACACCAAATCCAATGGCCCAAAATAGAATACCATACCCGATAAAGACGGTTGCCGTCAGTCCTAATACAACTTCCAGGATCCCCAGGCTTCTCAGTTCATCAAAGGAGTACTTGCTTGCATTTACTAATCCCAAGCCATAAAATATAAGTGTAAACGGTGCCACTAACCCAATGTAACCCCGCAACAAGAAAATCAGGCATAAGATCCCACCCGTTCCCACAGGGATAAGTAGGTTTATGATCAATTTTTTGGTGGGCTTATCCCAAAGCTTAGCTTGCTTTTTCTTTGCTTTTAATTGGGTAAAATAAATTCCCGCACCGATGGCCAGTACAAACATGATTAAACCTAAGGCGACTAGTTTAATAATTACTTCATCCGAAAGTACTACCATACGGTACCCCATATAGTCGTTGCTTGTAAACAAAAACCGATAAGCGAAGGCGGCACCCGCAAGTGCGATGATACCGGCCGATACGCCTGACAACCCGCTCAACGAAATAAATCGAGAGGAGCGGTCCATGATGTTTCTTATTTCCTTTAAGTCCTGAAGGTAGGTTTCTTTTTCCATAAAAGTACTTTGAAATGCAAAGTAAAAGTAAATTTCTTAATCATGCAAGAAATTTTTTCCTCTTACCTAAAATCCGGAGCTGTTTTCGAAAACTTGGTAATCATTATGAAGAAAAACCTTCCTGGTTTTATTGATATTCAGCTAGTTGATCAATTTAAATAGGTAAAACCTGGAAGGTTTGAGGATTGAAGGACTTAACAATAATTAGCTGTAGATTTTTAGTAGTAATTGTAATTGCTTTAAAAACTGAGAAAAATCGGTTTTTCCCAAGTGAAAATTAAAGCAAGTCAGCGTCCCGTTCGCTTCAAAGTAAAATAGAACACGGATGACACGGATAATACGGATTAAGCGGATTTTTTTGTTGGTTTAAAAGGTCGACGTTGAAAAAAAAAATCCCTATAACTCCGTTCAATCCGCCAAATCCCGAAAAACCGGGACAAGTTCAGCGTTCCATCTCTTTAGGATTAAAATGAACCCTTGCGGCCGCTGCGTCATCGTTGCGTCCGTTGCGTGAAAAAGAAAGGAACACGGATGACACGGATAATACGGATTAAGCGGATTTTTTTGTTGGTTTAAAAGGTCGACGTTGAAAAAAAAAATCCCTATAACTCCGTTCAATCCGCCAAATCCCGAAAAACCGGGACAAGTTCAGCGTTCCATCTCTTTAGGATTAAAATGAAC
>NZ_VOLC01000038.1:2011-5315 GCF_009797935.1 Lunatibacter salilacus | reverse complement strand
GTTCGGGGCTTGTGATAGGTAAGGCGGCGACCTACTCTCCCGGGTGTAACCCCAGTACCATCGGCGCTGCAGGGCTTAACTTCTCTGTTCGGGATGGGAAGAGGTGGAACCCCTGCGCGAGGCCGCCTATGTCTTTCGGGCATGTGTTTCCAACCTTTCGGCGGAACGCCCTAATTTCTTGTGTTCTTTACAGTAAGACTTTAGACTCCGGTTTTCCAACTTCCGTCTTCGGTCTTCCGACTTCGTCTTCCTGTCTTTTTATGACATTGTCTCGCAGAGAATGCGGGGGTTGCCCCTGTGCCCAAGTTTCCGGGCTATTAGTACTGCTCGGCTATGCCATCGCTGGCTTTACACCTGCAGCCTATCGACGTCATCGTCTCTGACGGCCCTTATTCAGAAGTCTCATCTTGGGGCGAGTTTCGCACTTAGATGCTTTCAGCGCTTATCTCTTCCCGACTTAGCTACCCGGCGGTGCAGTTGGCACCACAACCGGTACACCAGCGGTCGGTCCATCCCGGTCCTCTCGTACTAAGGACAGCCCCCCGCAGACTTCTCACGCCCGCAACAGATAGGGACCGAACTGTCTCACGACGTTCTGAACCCAGCTCGCGTGCCACTTTAATGGGCGAACAGCCCAACCCTTGGGACCTTCTCCAGCCCCAGGATGTGACGAGCCGACATCGAGGTGCCAAACCTCCCCGTCGATATGAGCTCTTGGGGGAGATCAGCCTGTTATCCCCAGCGTACCTTTTATCCTTTGAGCGACGGCCCTTCCATGCGGTACCGCCGGATCACTATACCCGACTTTCGTCCCTGTTCGGCTTGTCGGCCTCACAGTCAAGCTCCCTTATGCTATTGCACTCCGCGCACGGTTACCAGGCGTGCTGAGGGAACCTTTGGAAGCCTCCGTTATCCTTTTGGAGGCGACCACCCCAGTCAAACTACCCACCAAACAATGTCTCCCACTTCGGGGATTAGACATCAGGCAAACAAAGGGCCGTATTTCAACGTTGGCTCCAAGATGCCTGGCGACACCCCTTCACAGCCTCCGGCCTATCCTACACATCGTTTACCCGATGCCAATGTTAAGTTGCAGTAAAGGTGCATGGGGTCTTTCCGTCCCGTTGCGGGTACGCGGCATCTTCACCGCGACTACAATTTCACCGAGCTCATGGCTGAGACAGTGCCCAGATCGTTACACCATTCGTGCAGGTCGGAACTTACCCGACAAGGAATTTCGCTACCTTAGGACCGTTATAGTTACGGCCGCCGTTTACCGGGGCTTCAGTTCAACGCTTCGCACTTGCGTACTAACGTCCCCCCTTAACCTTCCGGCACCGGGCAGGTGTCAGGCCTTATACCTCATCTTTCGATTTCGCAAAGCCATGTGTTTTTGATAAACAGTCGCCTGGGCCTTTTCACTGCGGCCCCGGTTCTTACACCGGGGCGCCCCTTCTCCCGAAGTTACAGGGCCATTTTGCCGAGTTCCTTAGCCATGATTCACTCGAGCACCTCAGGATTCTCTCCTTGACCACCTGTGTCGGTTTGCGGTACGGGCCGGCATGCGCTTAACGCCAGAAGTTTTTCTTGGAAGCGCTTAGGGCCACTATCCGGTTGTCCGAAGACGCCCGGTACTGTCAGGTTCGGCTAAGGCTGCGCATTTTACTACAGCCCCAATACCTACACCCTTTAACGCGGTATTCCGTCACCGCGCGGGCCTTTCATTACTCCGTCACTCCATCGCCTGCATGCCGGGTATGGGAATATTAACCCATTTGCCATCGGAATCCCCCTTCGGGTTATCCTTAGGACCCGACTGACCCTGATCCGATTAGCGTTGATCAGGAAACCTTGGTCTACCGGTGTGGGGGTTTCCCGCCCCCATTATCGTTACTTATGCCTACATTTGCTTTTCCAAAAGCTCCAGCAGGGCTCACGCCCCACATTCACCGCCGTTGGAATGCTCCCCTACCACTGTACCTGCGTACAATCCCGCGCTTCGGTATTACACTTGATGCCCGATTATTATCGACGCCCTGCCGCTCGACCAGTGAGCTGTTACGCACTCTTTAAAGGAATAGCTGCTTCCAAGCTAACCTCCTGGCTGTCTCTGCAGCTGGACCACCTTTGTTCAACTTAGTGTAAATTCAGGGACCTTAGCGGCGGGTCCGGGTTCTTTCCCTCTCGGACTGGGACCTTAGCACCCCAGCCCTCACTGCCAGTACTGTATGACGGCATTCGGAGTTCGTCAGGATTTGGTAGGATATGACTCCCCCTAGTCCTATCGGTAGCTCTACCTCCGCCATACATTCCCTGACGCTGTTCCTAAAAACATTTCGGGGAGTACGAGCTATTTCTCGGTTTGATTGGCCTTTCACCCCTACCCACAGCTCATCCGGAAGCTTTTCAACGCTTATCGGTTCGGTCCTCCACTCCGTTTTACCGGAGCTTCAACCTGGCCATGGGTAGATCACCAAGTTTCGCGTCTACCCCCACTGACTAATTCGCCCTGTTCGGACTCGCTTTCGCTGCGGCTGCGGACATTCATGTCCTTAACCTCGCCAATGAGGAGTAACTCGTAGGCTCATTATGCAAAAGGCACGCCGTCACACTGGATCAATCCAGCGCTCCGACCGCTTGTAGGCGCACGGTTTCAGGTTCTATTTCACCCCGTTATTCACGGTACTTTTCACCTTTCCCTCACGGTACTGGTTCACTATCGGTCTCTCAGGAGTATTTAGCCTTACCGGATGGTGCCGGCGGATTCAACCGGGATTTCTCCTGTCCCGGCCTACTCAGGATACCCGACTGCGCACGCACGCTTCCCGTACGGGACTCTCACCCCCTATGGTCACAGTTCCCACTGCGTTCCGGTCACGTTTATGCGCATTACTCGGGTCCTACAACCCCGCCCATGCCGTAACATGGACGGTTTGGGCTCTTCCGTTTTCGCTCGCCACTACTTGCGGAATCATTCTTATTTTCTCTTCCTCCGGGTACTTAGATGTTTCAGTTCCCCGGGTTCGCCTTCCTTGCGGAATATCCTGATCACTCAGGATGGGTTGCCCCATTCGGACATCCGCGGATCACACCGTATGTGCCGGTCCCCGCGGCTTATCGCAGCTTGCCACGTCCTTCTTCGCCTCTGAGAGCCTAGGCATCCCCCGTACGCCCTTGTCCACTTGGACTCCCAACGTGCCCTCTTGCACGCACGCCGGGTTTGTTCGGGACGCCGCAATCCCCCGGACCATTAGCCCGGTTTCACGCGACACCCGCATTCTCTGCTCAACATGTCAATGAACTT
>NZ_VOLC01000037.1 GCF_009797935.1 Lunatibacter salilacus | reverse complement strand
TGTCAGGCCCGAATGAAGGACACGAAAAGGGCCCGACACCAATCTGACGTACGTTATATCTCATTGCAAAAAAAAACTCACGATTACCCAAAAGAATAGCATGACTTGATTCACGATTAAAATTTTATTACAGAAAAAGATAGAAAATAGGTTGAGCCATGAAAGAAAAATTCCTCATAATAGCATTATTTTTTTCGTTTTCCCATCTTAAAGCTCAAGACACTTTAAACTACGGATTAGTAGATGCTTTTAGGATAGACAAGAAATTCTCAACTGAAGTGTTGAATTATTTGATAATTAAAGGGGAATTAACAAAATCTGAGGTTGATGAACGAATGTTAAATATATTTCAAAATGTTTATGTAATTGATATTTTTAATCCAGATAACCTTAATCAAAACGGAATCTATAGATTTGGTCGAATTTCAAGCCATGGAGATGTTTATCTCCTGATTAAATCTGATAACCAAATAGAAATAATTAATGATTTCAACTATGAAGCAATTCAAAAAAAGGTTGAAAATTTTCTCCAACTAGAATCAAACGAATTTGATGATTATACAATAAAAAAATATCGAGAAGCATTGAATAAATGGTTTGAAAACAAAAGTTATTGAATAAACAACGAGATATAACATCACCTTGGATCCAGCGGGCGGTTCCGAGTAAATATGAAAATCAGTATCTTTAAAAAGTTAGAAGTAAGCTTGAAGAGTACGGCTCCGAATGCCCGCCGTCTCCAAGCTGAATCACGACGTTATGCTCAATTTTCCCAAAAAATGAAAGTATTTAAAACATTTACTCTTTTATGGATAGCCCTTTCCTCGTGCGTGGGTGAAACCAATTCAGTTAACCTTAAAGACTATTATACCTCCAAAGAAATCTTAGAGTTGCAAAAGCTAATTCAATTTGTGGATAAGGAAATAACACATAATTGTGGCGATGCAAAACTGGCTTGCTATAATAAATTTTTCAACCAATTTGAAAATCTAGAGGCAAGTGCAGAATTAAAACTACCAATATCCCAAAAGGGTGAATTGCAGCTACTAAAAAATATAGACTCTAATATTTTCAAAGACATATGGAAAATCTGCGAATATGAAAGATCTTATAAAAAGGATAGTACAGTTACCTTTCAGAGCATTTGCCTCAATCCTAAAGGAAGATTTGCGAAGTTTCTGATCGACCTGACAGACGAACATGAAAAGCTAAAAGATTATGGAAAGGCTTTCGAAATTATGGGTGACTATACTCCCGCAATGAATGGCATAGTAATAAAATGTCATGATTGGTTTAATATAGATTCACAGGATGAATTACTTCTTATGACCATCCATTTATTGACCTTAAATTATCCTGAAAAAATAGAATAAAAACTGAGCATAACATCACCTTGGATCCCGTTGGGCACTATTATGAAAACACACATTACCATATTGCTTTTGTTTTTTAGTATTGAAGGTTTTGGACAACTGTCTTATGAATACAAGAAGTTTTCCAGAAACCAAGATTTCTATATTTGCTCTGTACCGTATTCAAATCAAGAATATGATACTCTAGGACAAACACAAATTTTTGATTCCAGTGACAAATTAATCTGGAAGGTTAATAGATATTTTGCGGGCGAAACGGTTTTCTTAAGTGATAATGGTAAAAAGCTTGTGTTTATCGAGCCTTTTTCTGACAGAGACAATTCTCCTCTAAGAATTTATTCCCAAAATGGAATTTTAAAAGCATACGGAACAGAAGAACTTGTGGACACATCAGAAGGGTCATGCAAGTACAATTGGGTTTATAGCACATTCTATCTAGGAAAACCAAATTATGATTCAGCAGTCAATATTTTGATTTTCGATGAATACCTTCCAAATGAAGTTGAGAAGCGCATGGAGTCAGACTATATTTTTTTGATGGGAGAAGAATTAAATATTGTGACCTGTGAAAATGTAATACTTGTTATCAATTTAGGAGTTGGAAGAATTACCAATAGGATAAATGATGCATACTCCTATTTCACTAAAACTAAGGTTAATAACGGAAGAGTGAAATTTGAAAAATATCCCACCAAGTTTGAACTAGAATATGGTATTCCAGAACTCAGTAGCGGGGAGGCGTTTGAAATAGCACTTGCAAAATACCTTAACATGAAATCATATATCCCCGATGGTTCTCCGAATAGAAACGATGGTTTTGGGTTCGAATTGAAATTGCTAATTGATAAGAATGGAAAAGCGGAAATTTTAGAAATAGACCTAGAAAGTGAATCAAATAAAAATAGGATTATTGACTTTATAGAGAGTGCTGACTTCGAAACAAAGTACATTCCTGAGAATATTGAAAAGGCTTATTTTACTGACAGGATATTCTTAAAGAAAAAATAACAGTGCCCAACATCACCTTGGATCCAGCGGGCGGTGCCGAGTAACTATGAAAATCAGTATCTTTTAGAAGTTAGGAGTAGGCTGGAAGATAACGGCTCCGAATGCCCGCCGTCTCCAAGCTGAATCACGTTGGCAGTAATTTTAAGACGACACCTTAATGAGGAAAATTTACGGTAAACTAACACAAGAATTATCAAGACATACCACTCCTAAGACTGTCGGTATTGATGCAGGCTTCCCTATAGCTACCTATCGTGACCTTGTAGAACAAATTGCGAAACTTTCATTTTTAAATAAGGATTATTTACTGTTTTTTAGGGGACAGAAAAATGATTATAAAAATAAAGTCAATTCGTCAACCTTTTATCCTACTATTTACAGAGAGGAATATTTAACCCAACCTGAACTGGACTATAGATTTGATAAACTACAAAGTGCGAGTAAGATATTGGTTGAGTTATTTAAGCAAAATAAAATTGAAGGACATACAGAGTTTCAAAGAAAGAAGCTAATACAATGGAGTTTACTTCAACATTATGAGGTAACAGAGACACCACTTCTTGATATTACCCAATCACTTCGAGTTGCTTGTTCATTCAGTATGCTTGGAAATACTGAAGATACAGCATTTATTTATGTCTTTGGACTTCCTTATTATACGAATAGAATTTCCGTTAATTCTGAACACGATTTAATTAATATACGTCTGCTAAGTATTTGTCCTCCACAAGCCTTAAGACCCTATTTTCAAGAGGGCTACCTCGTTGGAACCGATGATATAACAAATGAGTATGTAAACAAAGCAGAATTAGACCTTAATACAAGACTTATTGCAAAATTTGAAATTCCAAATACTGAAAAATTTTGGGGTAAGGAGTTTGATAAAATTCCTGATACAGCCTTATATCCCCAAAACGACACAATAGAAGCTATATGCAGAGAAATCGGACAAGAATTAGTCAGTGATATTGCACCTTTAAATCTAGGTGAGTTTTTGAAACTTTGGACAGAATTCGAACAAGTGATTTTAAGAGATGCTCGTAAATTTAAAAGAGAAGTTCATAATACTAGAGATGCGATGCTAACATTAATGAAATATAAAGAAGAAAAATATGGTTTATTGAAAGAGTTTGATTATTTAAGAACTTTTAGAAATAAATTAGTTCATAATCCCACAGGTATTTCAAATGAAGAATTAAGGAAAATGACTATGAATCTCAAACAAGTTAAGAACCAATATTAAAATATTATGGACTATCATATACTAATACCATTAATTCCCTTTATCCTCGGAATAATTCTAAAAACAATACTTGATTTTAATCTAGCTTTTTTTGTTGTAAAACGTTGTCATTGGCTACCTGTGAGATGGTTATTCCGCACAAAACCAGAAACAATTTCAGGACAATGGACTCAACTGTGGGAAAATGAGATTTCAGACAAATATCAAGATAAAGCTGGTCGACAAAGTGCTTTAATACTAAAACAATTTGGCAAATACATATACGGCGAATTCAGAGCCAATAATGATGAAGAATATTATGTTTTTGGTGAAATCATTGGCAGAAACATAATTGGTAAATGGGGTGATAGAAAAAATGAACTTGGCTATTATGGTGCATATGAATTGAGAATTATTGACACCAATAATATTGAAGGTATATGGCTAGGGCATTCAAACCCCCAACCTAACATCATAAATCATAACAAATGGACTTGGAAAAGATAGAAAAACGACTGCCAACAAGGGTTTTGCGTCAGGCGGGCTGACGTACAAACTCGGAGCTTTGTGCTTCTAATGAACTTTAATGATAAATTGAAACTTTGTGCTCCGAAACCCGCCCGAACGCAAAGCCTCGGCACGTTGGCGGTCATTTCCCCTACTTTAAAAAGTTGATTTCGTAAGCTAACGTAAGAGAGCATCATGGCAAGATTTTATGTAAATTAATAGCCTCTCAGCAAGGCCGATTTTAGAAATGTTGCGTTACAGCACGGGCGTCATTCTGGTTGGGATGCTTGCGATGATTTCAGTGGCGGATTTGTCTTTAAAAAGTCAGATACCCCGTTCAGAATATTTTCTAGCCAAAAGCACATCCCCTGAGAGACCTATCTATTCTTAATCTTATGGAACAGGAATCTATCTCCATGGAAGTCGTCAATCCGCAGGCTGCGGGAATTGATGTCGGCAGTCGCTCCCACTGGGTAGCAGTAGGTCAAACCGAGCATGATGTTCGGGAATTTGGGGTATTCAACCAAGATTTGTACGCCATGGCAGACTGGTTGAAGGAAAAGAATGTAAAAACCATAGCAATGGAAAGTACTGGGACATATTGGCAAAACCTCTATTCAGTCTTACTTTCAAAAGGATTCCATCTGATATTATGTAATGGTAAGTTCACCAAAAACATCAAAGGAAAAAAGACCGATGTTTTGGACTGTCAGTGGATTCAAAAGCTACATACATTGGGATTACTTACCGGAAGTTTTTTGCCTGATGGACAGACAGAGGAGTTAAGAACTTATTGTAGACACAATTCAAATTTACTTCATTCAGCTGCTTCAGCATCAAAGAAAATGCAGAAATATCTAAGGCTATTAAACTTCCGATTGGATGTAGTTGTAAATGATATTTGTGGACTTACAGGACTGCTGATTATCAGAGCCATCTGCAATGGAGAAACAGATCCCAAGAAGTTGGCTTCACTCCGACATGGGAATTGCAGAAAGAGTGAGGAAGAGATAGCAGCTGCCTTACAGAGTAATGGAAGGAAGGATTACCTTTTTGCCCTAAAACAGGAGCTGGATACTTATGATCATCTTCGAATGAAAATTGAGGATTGTGATAAAGAGATAGAGAAAAAGCTGAATGAAATCATTGATTCGGATGATAATAAGCGAGAACACTACCTCGAATCAAAACCCCATAAAAGAGTCAATAAGAACACTCCAAAAGACATTGATCTAAATCTAAAAGCGTATCAGATGTTCGAGGGAACAGATCTTTTGGCAATTGAAGGGATGAGTTTTTCCACGGTGCTGGCCCTGATGAGCGAAGTGGGCTTAGAGGGTATCAGAAAGTTTAAAACAGCCAAGCAATTTACCTCTTGGCTTAGACTAGCACCCAACAACAAGGTAAGTGGTGGAAAGGTGCTATCCAGCAAAGTGCCCAAAGGAAGTAATCGACTCAAAATCGCTCTTAGGAATGCCGCCAATGCGATTGGAAATCTCAAAGAGTCAACACCACTCAGAGACTTTTTCCAACGAATCAGCTTTCGTAAAGGCAGGGTATCAGCCATCAGTGCTACAGCACGTAAACTGGCGGTTATCATTTGGAATATGGTAATCAAGGGAGTCCCCTATATCAACCCCGAAGGATATCTCTTCCTTGACCAGAAAAGAAAGCTAGGTTTGGTGAAAAGGATTAAAAAACAAATCGATAAATTCGGACTCACTAATGAAGACCTAGGCCTCGAAATTAGCCAAATTTGAAGGCTTTTTTAAACGTTAGTCAGAATTGTAACAGGATACCCAAACAAGACACGAAATATTAGACAATGGCAGAACTTGACACAAGAATGAATTTAAAAACTATCATTGACTACAATGAAGTTTATGGTGAGACAAAGGACGTTTCCTTTGCTGACACCTTGATTAAAGACATTCCATCTGTAACCCTATTGAATTACATTTCGGGATTCAATATAAAATTGTATCTGAACGAAGTAAGCACAGATGCATACAACATTCAAATACAGTTACTAAATAATTTGATTGTAAAAGCAGGAGAACCGACAATAGAAATTTTCAAAAAAGTATTTCAAAAGCACCTTGACCAACAACAGTGGCCCATTGTTTTTTGGCAATATTCAAACTTGCTATTCTATGAATTAATTTTCAGAAATTACAATACAAATCCAACCAGAGACCTCACAAGTGACGAAGCAAAAAAAGTTCTTGATGCTTATTTAATATTGAATAGTATTACTAGCGCAAGATTTAAAATTACAACTAAAGAAGTTCAAGAAGCAGCAGCAAAAGAGGAAACCGAGAGTATTCTACTTCCAAACTTTATTTATCAGAAAGATTACACCTCAACAACTGACTTTTCAAATCAAATTACAAGGAGTATAAAAATATTTGAATATCTTGAACAATCAGATAAATTCAAAGATTTTGTTCAAGACTATTACAAGCACTTAAGGGTAAAAGACTATAAAGATTTAATATACAATATACTTACTATTTTCACTCAAGTTGGTATAGGCGAACATATAACAGAACGGAAACAAATTATTCCATTAGGCAATTTGCTCCCGCTAATAAATATTGACTATATAAATAGTTTATCAATCAACGACACAATCTCAACTTACAGCCCTGACAATAGTTTCAGAACATTACGCAATAAAATGTTATATCATTTTGATAAATACATTTACTTTCTTCTTGACATTAATTTTCTCATTGACCAATTATATAAAGCACAAATTTTTTCATTCAAAAAATTTATAGAAAACAAAGGCTATCAGGGTAACTTTCTCTCTGTAAAAGGTAAAGAGTTTATGGAAGACATTTATTTCCGACTTATTATGGAAAAATGCTTTCCTAACTTTATCAGAAAATCAGGCGATGACGCAAAGAAAAATGATGGCAATGAGATTTGTGATTATTATTTGCGTAAAGGGGACAACATTATTCTAATAGAATTTAAAGACATTCTACTTAGTGCAGACTTGAAAGAAAAATCAGACAAAGAATTATTATACTCTGAATTTGAAAAGAAGTTTTTTGAAAATCAGAAGAAAGACCCGAAGGGGATACAACAACTTTATAATGCTGTAAAATATATTGAAAATAACGCACTTTTTTTTGACGAAATAACAGAAGAAGCAACACTAAATATTTATCCCATAGTAGTTTATACAGACTTATCCTTTGGGTACGAAGGGATAAACAAAATTCTCAAAAAGAAATTTAGCGAAATGTTAAGTTCCGAAACTTTTACAAAGACAAAAGTAAAAGACGTGACATTTATTAATCTTAGCTACTTTGAAATACATGAAGATTATTTAAATCAAGAGTTCATTGAACTTTTTAAATTCATTGAGGAATATCATCAACACACCCAAAAAGAGCAATATAGAACGACACCATTTGAGGTTTATAGTAGATTTTATTTGAAAGAAAATATAAAAACAAAATTAGGGAATCCCTCATTTATGTTAGAAGTTTTAAAACAAATAATTCCCCCAGAGTCTCACGATGCAATTGTTGACTAAATAGAAAACAAAAAACAGCAAAATACGGCACGACAAAAATGAAACAAGTGACATTAACCAAAAGAAAACAACGAACCGCCAATCGAGGTACTGTCTTAAATAGCAAGTGATTTTTGAAGATTTTTTCTTAAA
>NZ_VOLC01000036.1 GCF_009797935.1 Lunatibacter salilacus | reverse complement strand
ATGGGGGGGCTGGAATCAAGTTTGGCGTCAGGCATAGCGGGTTCCTTCGCGAGAAACTCGTCAGCCATTCTCAGGTCCAGTTCGGTTGGATCCGGTGCTGTAGAGAATGCTGCTAAGGCGAGTACTTCGTTAGGGGAAGGTCGTACAGGCGTTAAACAATGGCTTCAAAATGCAGGGAACTTAGAAAGAGCCGAATTAACCCAAAATATTGAATCTGTTGGGTTTAAAAGAATGAGTCCTACAAGCTCACCTGTAAGCGTTTTTGAGAGAGGCGGAATGAGAATTAGATTAGACCCGCCTCAATCAGGCACACCCTTCAACCATATGCACTTGGAGTACGGAGGAAATAGTTATGATACTTTTTTGAGTCCTGTTCATTATAAGAGTCCCGCGGCTCATATTCCAATCCGATAACTAATGATTATGAAAAACAAATTAGCTTATTCGTTTGATGACGAACCCGTAAGTAAGTTTTGTTGCGATTTAGATAATAATAAAATTGAAATTTATTTCAAAGGGTACTTTGACTTGATAGAAGATAAGTATATAGAAAAATCCTGTGTTTGGTCTATAGAAAATTGGAAAGAAGCGAAAAGTAGGATAGGAGATGATACAAAACTTTACGATTTAACTAAAAGCGTTGGCATTTTTAGTTTGATATTGTATATGAAATACAGTGAAGACGATGTTTTAGAAATGCTTGTCAATACTGTTGATAATAGGTATATCACTATTTTTTTAAAAGAACCTATTTTGAAGTTATTATAATATCAAAGCCACCGAAAGGTGGCTTTTGTGTTGCTTTAAACATCCAATTCCAAGCTTTCGATCATCTCTTTGAGTTCGTTGGGTTTTAGGCCGGCTTTTTCGCCCTTGTCGTAAACGGTAAGGAGATAAACCGTTTCGGTTTCAATGTACAGATAGGTAATTACCCTTGCCCCGCCTCTTTTGCCCTTGCCTTTTGAAGCAACGGCGAGGCGGATTTTGTAGCAGCTGTTGCCTATAAATGTTCCTGCTTCGGGGTTTTCCGAAATGTCGGCTATCAGTGCCGCAAATTCAGTTTTCAGCGAGGGGAATTTTTTGGCCAGCCGCTTGAGCTCTTTCTCAAAACGGTGGGTGGGGAGAATGCTATAGCTCATCCAAAAGCTCCCGGGCGGTTTTCAGTTTGATCTTCCCCTGCTTGTGCAGGCGTACCTGCCCGGCCGCCTCCCTGAGGTCGTCCCAAAGCCCGGCGGCGGCGGCGGACATGGGTTTTGCCTTTTTCACGAAGGAAAGGCTTTTTAGGACCCTCATCCCGAAAGCAGCCTGTTCATCGGGGATTTCGACTATTACTTTCATATTGCGTTTTTTTTAGACGGCTATGTTCATTGCGTTGTTCAGCGCCTCCCTGAGGCGTTTGTTGGCAATCGCGGTGTCGATCATGTTGCAGATGGAGTTCTTCTGCGTTTCGTCCAGTTCTTCGAGCAGCCGGACTTTTTGCAGAAGGGGTTCGTTCACGCTGTTTACCTCCGTGCCACCCCTTTCTCTGCCGGCTTCAAAAAAACCGACCACGTCGGTCTCCAGAACGGCGGCAATCCGCTGCAGAATGTTCATCGTGGGGTCACTTTTGCCTGTTTCTATGCGGTTGTACTGCACCCTGTTCATGGAGAGCCTGTCGGCCACCTCCTGTTGGGAAAGCCCTTTTTCCTTCCTGATCTTTTTTATCCGCTCTGCGATATCCATACTGTGAGATACTTTAAATGACACCGTGAAGTTACAAAAAAGGATGTAAACCTCAATATGTAAAAATTAAGTGTAAAATATATGTAACAAATAAGTTTCTTTTTGTAGTTTTAGGGTGTAAAAAAATTGTAACACCTTTTTTTCACCATGGAGATACAGGAAATCAAGGAGCGGCTCACGCTCAAAGAGGTGCTTGCCCACTACGGGCTGAAACCCGACAAGCAACTGAGGCTAAACTGTCCGTTCCATCCGGACAAGACCCCGTCCCTGCAGGTGTACTACAAGACCCACACCTGTTATTGCTTCTCCGGCAACTGCCCGACGCACGGGAAAAGCCTGGACGTGATCGACTTCATTATGCACAAGGAGAACTGCGCCAAAAGAGACGCGATACTGAAAGCCAAAGAACTCATAGACGGCACTGCTTCCCCGGCTGAGCTGCTGACAAGGACGGCGGTACTTACCAAAATGTTCACCTACTACAGGAACGCGGTGCACAACAGCCCGCCTGCGCGGGAGTACATCGAAAGCAGGTCACTGGACTTCACCAGGCTGGAAATAGGCTACAACACCGGGCAGTTCCACCACGGCAGCCGGAAGGAGGAGGCGCTGATAGAAGCTTGCGTGAAAGCCGGCCTGCTCTCACCGTCCGGCAGCAACACCCGCACGGGCGGCCAGGCGTACAAACCCTTCGCCAAAGGCTGTATCTGCTTCGCCCTGCGGAACCGTTCCGGGCAGATTGGCGGCCTGTACTTCCGCAGTACCACCGACAATAAGGACCAACGGCACTTTTACCTAAAGGACAGGTCGGGGCTTTACCCGGGATATCCCAATCCTGAAATCCAAAAGCTGATACTGACCGAAAGCGTCATAGACGCTGCCAGCCTTTTACAACAGGAGTTCATTGCCAAAGAGTACGGGATCCTGGCACTGTACGGAACCAACGGGCTAACCGGAGAACACACCGAAGCTATCAAAGCCCTGGCCAAACTCGATGAGATCATATTTTTCCTCAACGGGGATGAACCGGGCAGGAAGGCGGTAACCAAACACGCCGGAACCCTCAGGGTCCTGAATCCGGAACTGGCATTAAGCACGGTAAACGTCCCGGACGGGGAAGACGTGAACAGTCTGCTGCAGTCGCATGAACCGGGCATATTCACCCATTTGCTGGAGGAACGGACCTTTCTTCCCCGAAATAATCGGGATGTTCCATTTTCACCTGAAAACAGTTCAGTTGAAAGAGAAAAAGAGCGGAGCCCGTCCCGGTCTCCAGGGGCCCAAGAAGCTTACCCCCTCCCTGATCAGCAGGCCGGAGAAGTTCCCGCAGTGGGAGGGGCCGGACTGGACACCCGCAACCCCCACAGACTCACCTATACCGCAAAGACAGCCCATTACGCCATCCTGGGCGGTATTGGCAGGACACCGGACAGTATGAAAGTGACTTTGCAGGTGGAACACCCGGAGACCGGGCGCAAGAGCCGCAACAAGGCCGACCTGTATGAGGACAAACAGGTAGAGCGCCTGTGCGGGGAGGTGGGCGAAAAGCTGAACCTTGGAAAAGGCGTTTTGGAAGAGGACATTTACCGCCTGACGGATTTACTGGATGAATACCGGGAAACTTTATTGAACGCCGCCACTGAGAAAAGGGATAGCCCGCAGCCCATACCACTGACGGCCAAGGAACGGCAGGAGGTCGAGGCGTTTGCCAGACAGCCGAATCTCATCGGGCGGATAGGCGGACTGCTCGGAAAGACAGGCATAGTAGGGGAAGACCACAACCGCATTTTTTTGTTTTTGATCGCCTTCAGCCACAAACTTCCGGAAACCCTTCACGCCCTGATACAGGGATCCACCGGGAGCGGAAAGACAAGGCTGATGCGGCAGGTCAGCGACTGCATGCCGGCCGAAAGCGTGGACCGCTTTACCCGGATCAGCGACAAGGCCCTGTACAACTTCCCGGAAACCTACTTTGTGAACCACCTGCTCTGCCTGGAGGACATGGACGGCCTCTCCGAGGAAGCCGAATACTCGGCCCGGGAGCTGATCAGCGGCGGGGAGCTCCGCAGCGCCGTGTCGGTCAAGAACGAAAACGGCCAGATCAGCGAAGGGCAGCGGATAGTCAGGGGCCCGGTGGCCAGCCTCTCCTGCACTACCAAAGGCGAGGTATACGAAGACAACATGAGCCGGGTGTTTTTGATAGCCGTGGACGAGAGCCCGGAACAGACACAGCGGATTATTGAGTACCAGAACCAAAAAGCGGCCGGTATCATCGACCGGAAAAAAGAGCAGGAAACAAAGCGGTTTTTACAGAACCTGGCACGCATCCTAAAGCCTTATGAAGTGGTCAACCCCTTTGCCGGAAAGATCACCCTGCCCAGGGAAGCCCACAAGATCCGGAGACTGAACGAACTGTTCCAGGGTTTTATCAAGATCATTGCCGTGGTGAACCAGTACCGGCGGAAGAAGGACGGGCAGGGAAGACTGGCAGCCACCGCCGGGGACATCGCCACGGCCATAGAGATCATGTTCGAGAGCATCGTGCTGAAAGTGGACGAGTTGGACGGGCCGCTCAGGCAGTTTTACGAATCCCTGAAAGCCTTTATTGAAAAGAAGGGCAAAGATTACGAGTTCAACCGTTTTGACGCGATGCAGGCCAGTGGGCTGAAGAAAAGCCAGTTGCAGGTTTATTTAAACAGGCTGATAGAACTGGAATACATCCGGCAGTATGGTTTTGCAAACCGGGGCTATAAATACAGGATCAGCCACTGGGACGACTACACCGCACTGAGGGCCAGGATAAAATCCCACCTGACAGAACAACTGGAAGTGGTCAAAAACAAAGAAGACGGGTTGGCTTCCGGTATCGGCCGGACGCCAGACCGGAAGCCGGAAGTACCGGTACGAAATCAGGGAACCCTTGAAAACAGGCAGTAAACGGAATAAAAAGGACACCGTGCGTCCTGGCTTCCGGTTTCCGGTAAAGTTGTGCAAGCCCCTTTAGAAAATATAGCGTTATGACACTTACCCATGACCATACAATCAGGGAATTTAGAAGCTACCTGCAGCAGTTGGGTTACGGCAAAAGCAGTGTTCGAATGCTCCCGGACTGCGTAAAATCCTTTCTGGATCACAACAATATAACCGACATCAAAGGAGTCAGCCAGGAACAGATCAGGGCTTTTTACGGATGGCTGCGGCAAAGACCGCACAAGCGGAGGGAAGGGGCACTGAGCGAACAGTACATCAACCACCATATCTACGCCCTGAGAGTCTTTTTTGGCTGGCTGGAACAAACCGGGCAGATTGCCGCCAACCCCATCAGCACGATGAAGTTCAAAAGCCCCGTGCCCAACCGCAGGGAACCGTTCACACAAAGCGAGCTCAAAGCCCTGTTCCATGCCTGCGAGACCCCCCAAGAAACCGCCCTGCTGCACCTGTTTTACAGTTGCGGACTCAGGAGAACGGAAGCCGTAAGGCTGAATACAAGGGACATCCATTTTAGGCAACAGATCCTTTACGTGCGGGAAGGCAAGGGGGCAAAACGCAGGGCCGTGCCCATGACGGTAAAAGTAAGCGAAGAACTGGAAGCCTACTACCTGGAAGCCCGCCTGCCGCCAGGCATGGAGCGCCCACAGCCGAAGACCAATGATCAGGAAGCCTTTATGCTGAACAGGGCCGGAACCCGGATGGGCGGGGACAGCTACAACCGCAGGCTCAAGGAGATCGCGGCCAGGACGGACATCGGGCGGGAGGTCAGTCTTCACTACCTGCGGCACTCGGTCGCCACGCACCTGCTGGAAAACGGCCTGACGGTGGAACATGTCCGGGACTTTTTGGGCCACAGGCATTTGGAGGCCACCCAGATATACGTGAAGGTGAACCAAAACCAGATCGGGAAACTATGACTTTACCGGAAACCGCCTGCGGTTTGCGAAATCCTTTAAAAATCAATTATGACACTTGAGCAATACCTGCGGGAACACTACACCCCGAAAACGGCGGCATCCTACGGGCGGGAAATACAAGCCTACCTGCTGAACTGCCCACAGGCACCCAAGGCCCTTCACGGGGACATCACGAACTATATTGGGGCTTTGCGCAAACGCTACGGCAACCCGGCCACACTCAACCGGATTCTTTGCGGCATCAAGGTGTATTACGATTGGCTGCACGCATCCGGAGAACGCGGGGACAACCCCGCAAAGTCGATCAGGTTACGGGACAAACAACCAAGGGACATCCAATTACAGGATTTATTTACAACGGAAGAACTGGAAAAGCTGCTGGACCGGAAAGAGCGGTACACCTTACTGGCGTACCGGAACCGGGTACTGGTGGGCCTTTTGGTTTACCAGGGGCTTTTGCCGTCCGAACTGGAGAACCTGAAAACCACCGACGTGGACCTGGACAGGGGAACGGTATACATCAGGGGGACGAGCAAAACCAACAGCCGGGAATTACAGCTGAAACCCAAACAGATCATGCTTTTTCACGAGTACCTCAACCGGGCCAGGCCGAAACTCCTAAAGGACAATGAAAGTGACGGGCTGCTGATCGGAAGCCGTCAGAACCGGGTAACCGCGGAAGACATCACCAAGCATGTAAAGAGGAGCTTCAAGGGACTTTACGCCCCGAGGAAGGTCAACTGCCTGACCATAAGGCAAAGCGTAATCACCAACCTTTTGAAGGCGGGGAACGACCTGAGGATCGTCCAGGTGTTCGCAGGGCACAAATACCCGTCCGCCACGGAGAAATACAGACAGACACAGGTTGAGGAACTGAAACGGCAGATACAGAGACACCATCCGCTGGGGTGAATGAAGTTTTATGGGAATTAAGTTGAATAAACCAAGCCAACCCCCTTACATTTGTAATTGGGTAAAAATGGATACAAAATGGATATATCCAAAAAAATGGATCAAAAACTGGACTTTGAAAGTCCCGTGCACCGGAAGATCAACCGGCTTTTGGGCGTGATAGATACGTTCAAAGGTTCGTGGAAGGTGCTGGAACAGACCAAAAGCGGTTACCTGAAGGAACTGCGCAAGATCGCCACCATTGAAAGCACCGGATCGTCCACCCGGATCGAAGGGGCGACGCTGACGGATGAAGAAGTGGAAAAGCTGTTGCGGTCGGTAAAGATCAGCAAGCTGGAAAAGCGGGAGGAGCAGGAGGTGGTGGGCTATTATGAAGCCCTTGAGATCATTTTGGAAAACCACGGGGAAATCCCCCTTACCCAAAACTACATCCACCAGCTGCACGGTATTCTGTTGAAGCACAGCGGGAAAGACCAGACCCACAAGGGCCGGTTCAAGAACCTGTCCAACCAGGTGGTGGCCAACTATCCGGACGGAACGCAAAGAACCATTTTCAGGACCACGGAACCGCACCTGACAGCCAGTGAAATGGAAGCCCTGCTTTTCTGGACAGACGGACGCCTTAGGGAGCAGGACCTGCACCCCTTACTGACCGTGTCCGCCTTTGTTTACGAGTTCCTTTCCATCCACCCGTACCAGGACGGCAACGGCCGCCTGTCCAGGCTTGTGACCACCCTGCTGCTGCTGAAGCTGGGATACGGTTTTGTCCAGTACGTTTCCTTCGAACACGTGGTGGAAAGCAAAAAGGAAGCCTACTACAGGGCCTTGATGGACGGGCAGAAAAACCGCTACAGCGAGGAGGAGCGCATCGGCGGGTGGGTGCTGTTTTTCCTGGAAAGCCTTGTGGAACTGACCAAACGCCTGGAGACCAAATACGATACCTACAGCAGGCTGAAAATTGTTTTGAACGAAAGGCAGCGGCGGATTGTGGCCTATGTAAAGGCGGAGGAAACCGCACAGATCAGCGGGATAGAGAACAGTATGGAAAATTACTCCCGGAACACGATCAAGAAAGACCTGGCTTATCTGGTAAACGAAGGTATTTTACTGAAAACGGGGGCGGGCCGGGGAGTGCGTTACCACATCAAGAAATAAGCGGGTTCGGGATTCGTCCCCGAAATGACACTTGGTGTGACGACAACTTCATCCGGCAAAAAGCAAGTCCGCGCACACCTTCTTTTTTTTCAACTGAAAATCTTTTCAACTGAAAGAAAAAAACTATCTTTATGGCTGTCCGCGGGGGCGAAACGTTCTTTAAAAGTTGTGGAAGGGGAGTTGGGAAAAATCTGAAAATCTTGTGCGGGTACGTACCGATA
>NZ_VOLC01000035.1 GCF_009797935.1 Lunatibacter salilacus | reverse complement strand
ATGAAATCGAGCATGACGTAGCCGTCACACACTGGGATGACTATCAACCATGCGAGATTCCATGTGACCGCTGAAAAAAAATTATAGACACATGAAATCGAGCATGACGCAGGCGACGCACGGAGGGATGATTATAATTGCGAGATTCCATGTGGCCATTAAAAAACAATTATAAACACATGAAAATAGGCTTGATCAGAGAGTACAAAGTTCCCGCCGACAAAAGGGTAGCATTCAGTCCAAAGCAGTTGGCCCATCTTCAAATGTATTATGAAAACAGAATGGAGTTCAAGGTGGCCCCTAGTCCTGACCGTTGCTTTACCGATGAGGAATACCTTGCAAAAGGTATTGAGGTTAGTGATGATTTGACGGACTGCGATATATTAATGGGGGTGAAGGAGGTACCTATCCCTGAACTGATTCCGGATAAGACCTATTTCTTTTTTTCCCATACCATTAAAAAGCAACCCTACAACCAACAACTCCTTCAGGAAATACTCCACCGCAATATCCGCCTAATCGATTATGAAGCATTAAAAGACAACACCGGACAGCGGGTAGTGGCATTTGGTCGTTGGGCGGGATTAGTCGGGGCGTATAACGGACTCTGGACTTATGGGCAAAAGTCCGGTTTATATACGCTCAAGCGTGCCTTCGAGTGTCATGACCTGCATGAATTAATGGAAGAGCTGAGAAAGGTCGAATTGCCGCCAATAAAAATTGTAATCACCGGAGACGGAAAGGTAGCTAGGGGTGTCCTGGAAATTATGGAGGCGGTAGGTATACAGCGGGTTACTACCGATGACTTTTTGCGTGCATACTATGAAGAGCCTGTGTTTACCCAATTGGCCGCGGCAGACTATAATCAGCGCAAAACTGACGGTGGGTTTGACTTACAGGAGTTTTATGAATTTCCGCAACAGTACGAGGGGTGTTTTACCCCGTATACCGAAGTCAGCGACATTTTCATTGCCGCAGCCTATTGGGACCCGCTTGCCCCAGTGCTGTTTAAAGCCTCCGAAATCTCCAGCCCGGATTTCAATATATCCGTAATTGCGGACATTACCTGCGACATAGATGGCTCTATCCCGACCACCATCCGACCCACGACGATAGCGGATCCTGTGTATGACATAGACAGGGAACGTTTTGAGGAACTGCCTGCTTTTGGCAAGCAAAACAGCATCTCAGTGATGGCCATAGACAACCTTCCCTGTGAATTGCCCCGGGATGCCTCCGAAGACTTTGGGAGGCAACTGAGCGAACAGGTGATTCCTGAGTTCTTTGTGTCAGGTTCCACTGTGATTCGCCAGGCTACAGTTGCGGAAAACGGAGAATTGACAACTTACTTTGCTTATTTGGCTGATTATGTGAACGGGCAATAACAATGGACGAACTTTTTAAATACTTTGACGAGTTTTACAGCCTAAACGGGGAATCCAGAGAGGCTATAGAAGGAATTTGCTCGGAGATTCAAGTCTCCAAAAATGAACTTTTACAGCCTTTTGGACATACCTGCAAGACAATCTACTACATCAAATCAGGAATTGCCCGTATTTTCTATTATAAAGACGGGGTAGACATTACGGAGTATTTTGCCTTTGAAAACAACATCGTAGCCCGAGTCGAAAGTCTGTTTACCGGAAAACCCTCTAAAAAGGCCATACAGATTCTGGAAGAAAGTCAAATTGTTGCCATTCAGGTCCCAGGGCTTTTTCGGCTGTATGACAGATTTCCCCAAATAGAACGCCTTTTTAGATTAATCTTTGAAGCGGGATATGTAGAGACGGTTAATCGTATGGAAAGCCTACAATTTCATTCTGCCGAAGAAAGGTACCTTGACTTGCTTAAGAAACCCGACATTATTCAGCGTATTCCTTTAAAACATATTGCGTCATACCTTGGCATCACCCAAGTAAGCCTAAGCCGCATCAGGTCTACACTGAAATGACAATTTAACAATTGTTAAAGGAACTCCCTTTTTCTTGAGGGAACTTTGTCTTTCTATCTAAGAATGAAAAGATAAATGGAAAAGCATGCGGTAAAATTAGGGCTTAAGGAAAATTGGCGGCAGTTTTTACTCCTAGTCATCGTCAATGGATTTGTGGGTGGAATGGTGGGATTGGAACGATCCATCCTCCCCCAATTGGCTACCGAGGAGTTTGGTATGGTAGCTAAAACAGCCATTCTTTCTTTTATTGTTGTTTTTGGAGTGACCAAGGCTGTAACAAACTATTTTGCGGGAGCATTTGCCAATAAACTTGGCCGGAAGAGACTTTTGGTAATCGGCTGGATCTTTGCCATCCCAATTCCTTTGCTTTTGATGTATTCCCCTACTTGGGAATGGGTGATTCTGGCAAATGTGTTTCTTGGCATCAATCAGGGTTTGGCTTGGAGTAGTACGGTAGTCATGAAAATCGATTTGGTTGGTGAGAAGCAACGTGGCTTGGCAATGGGGCTCAATGAATCTGTGGGGTATATGGCTGTAGCAGCCATCGCATTTCTGACCGGATATATAGCCGCTGAGTGGGGAATCAGGCCTTATCCATTTTATTTGGGAATTGCCCTTGTAGTAGCGGGTTTACTCAGTAGTATCTTTTTGATTAGGGATACACGACATCACTTAGCCAAAGAATCCATTGCTCCATCTAATATCCCCCAAATGAGGCAGATTTTCTGGGAGACGACTTGGAAGAATAAAAATCTAGGTTCCGTTACCCAAGCCGGTATAATCAACAACCTAAACGACGGAATGGTCTGGGGTCTTTTCCCAATACTTTTGGCGTCAAGGGGATTTGACCTGAAACAAATCGGCATTATTACTGCCATCTATCCGGCTGTGTGGGGACTAGGGCAATTAATTACTGGAAAAATGGCAGATATCTTTTCCAAAAAAAAGCTACTGTTCAGTGGCATGCTACTCCAAGGTATTGCGTTGCTCTTGCTGGTTTGGGCTGAAAGCATGGCTCATTTTATTTTTCTTTCCATCCTTCTCGGTTGGGGAACAGCTATTGTTTATCCTGCGTTTTTGGCTGCGGTAGCAGAAAACACCCACCCTCAAGACCGGGCTGAGAGCATTGGTATTTTCCGGTTGTGGAGGGATTTGGGATATGCCATAGGGGCCGTCATTACCGGAATATTAGCGGACAAGATTGGCTTGGAGGCTCCTATAGTTTTTATAACTGGACTTACCTTTGTATCGGCATTAATTATTCAAATCCGAATGAAAAATTAACCGTCTATTTCGTAAAGTAAAGGTTCGGTTCACCGTCATAAACGAAACTTCCATTTTCCAACACCCATAGGCGTTCACTCAAGCGGGTGATTTCTGCCGCATCGTGACTCACGACCAGTGTAGTTAATTGAAAATCCCGGTGGAATCGCAGAATATATTCCTGCAAGTTTTTCCGCATTTCCCTGTCAAGGGCAGAGAGCGGTTCGTCCAGCAGCAGGAGTTTTGGTTGGCGAAGCATGGCTCTTGCCAGGGCTACCCGTTGTTTTTGCCCACCAGATAGCAGTTGCGGCCTTTGATTGGCTAACTCCTGCATGCCGATGATTTCCAGCATTTCCCTTAGCAAGGATTTATCTTTTCTTTTTTCCAAGGCAAATTCCAGGTTTTCCAGCACAGTCATATTTGGGAATAGGGAGTATTCCTGAAATACCATACCTATGTTTCTGTGCTGGGGGCGAAGGTTTATACCGTTTGCCGTATCCAACCAAACCTGCCCTCCCACTTCTATAACGCCTTCGTCAGGAACCATCAAGCCTGCCAACATTCGTAGAATACTTGATTTGCCAGCACCCGAGGGTCCATATATGCCCACGATCTCCCCGGATTGCATCTGACAATCAACTTGAAGTTGGATATCTCCTCCCGCCCCAGTTAATTTTTTCCTGAGCTTTATGTCAATCATAGCTAAGAAGTGAATTTTTCTGATGGTTAATGAAATAGGTAACCATCAACACCAAAAATGAAAACCCCACCAAAATCAGGCTATAGGTATTGGCAACCGCATAATTCATTGCCTCCACCTCGTTATAAATAGCCACGGAAATAACCCTTGTTTCCTCCGGTATATTTCCTCCCACCATCAAGATTACGCCAAATTCACCCACAGTATGTGCAAAAGTTAAGACAGCCCCCGTAAGCATGGCATTTTTCATATTGGGAAGAAGTACCCTTCTAAGGGTTACCCGGCGGCTTTTACCCATGGTGTAGGCAGCATCCAGCCAAGCTTTGGGAATGGAGGCAAAGCCGGACTTTAAAGGCTGCACCATAAAAGGTAGGCTGTAGATAACAGATGCCACAACCAGACCGGGAAAGGTAAATACTAAGCGAAGGTCAAAATAGTTATCCAAAAATTTCCCCAAGGCATTTTCCGGACTAAAGGCTAGTAACAGATAAAATCCTAACACTGTCGGCGGCAATACCAATGGCAAGCTCACCAATGCCTCCACCATAAACTTAACCCTAAAGCGGCTAAAGGCCAGCCAGTATCCCAAGGGAATGCTTAGCACAAACAGAATCATGGTGGTCAATAAGGCCAGCTTGACAGTCAAATAAAAGGGGGCAGTTTCCAGCATATGCTTTAGGGTTTTGTAAACCCGTATTCCCGTAAAATAGCAACGGAAGTTTCGCTTTTCAAAAATTCAAAGAAAAGATTCACTGGATTTTTACCGGAACCGTATTTAGTAATCACCCCTCCCTGAATTAAGGGTTGGTGACTCGTCTCGGGAATAAGGTAATAGGGAGATGTATAGCGCTTCATTGCCGGTGAAAGTGCCAGGGAAAGGGCAATGATGCCAATGTCTGCCGCACCCGTTGTTACAAACTGGGCCGTTTGCGAAATATTTTCTCCAAATACAAGTTGCTTTTCAAGCTTCTCAAATAGATCATAATGAACCAGTGCTTCCTGTGCCCGCTGTCCGTAGGGGGCGTGACGGGGATTGGCAATAGCGATTTTTTTAACACCGGGATCATTTAGGGCCTGTATTCGCTTTTCTTCCGTATTGATTTTTCTGCTCCAAAGCACCAGCCGCCCGACACCGTACGGGAATACTTCGGAGGCTGCATGTCCCTTTTCGCTCAATTCCTCCGGGTACCGGATATCTGCGGAAAGATAGATGTCAAACGGGGCACCGTTTAGGATTTGTTCGAACAATTTCCCCGAGGATCCATAGATGGGTTGAATGGTGGCTGTATTTTGCTGTTGGAAAACGGCTATGATGGAATCAAGTGCGAATTTTAGGTCGGAAGCAGCGGCGATTCGGATGGGTGCTTGTTTGCCTTGGCCAAAAGTGGGCTCGGCAAGTGTAAAGGAGATAAATAAAAATAATAGTGAAAATAGTTTTTTCATAGTTTCAACACTGACAAAATAGGCTGTACCGTATACCAAATCGATATATATTCAAATATATATCGAAAGATATTAAAAAGTCGTCAATTTCATTGAATACGGTATTCTTTATTTGCAGGGATTTATCGGGTGCAGGTTCATATTTTAAAAGAAAATCGACCAAAAAGGGTACAGAACCACAGAAAGTTAAGAGCCTGAAAGGACGGAAAACTATTCCTTAACAACCGAAGTACTTGCCTGTAGTCAAGTACTTCTTATGAAAAAAACCTTCCAGGTTTAAACCATTTAATTTGAATATTTGACTCGTTATCACAAAACCTGGAAGGTTTGCTTACTTCAGATATTTACAACAAATCAAGCAGGTTTTCTTCCGCCTCTGCTACATTTTTAAGTTGGGCATTAAGATTTTTAAATAACTCAATAACTTGAAGGGCATGGGGGGTCAATTCGGCACCACCACCCATCTCCCCACCCTTTTTCAGTATAACATAGGGTTGCTGACCACGGGCATTTAAATCATTAATCATGTCCCAAGCCTTTTTATACGACATGCCCATGGTTTTAGCGGCTTTGGAGATGGATCCTTCCTGTTGAATTCCCAGCAGCAACTGCATGCGTCCCGGACCAAAAAACTTCTCCCCCTCCAGGGTAATCCAACATCGCAGGCGTATTTCCAGGTTTTTTTGTGGGGGCATGATATGGAGTGTTTAGTTGCTCCGGGTAAAAATAGGAAAATGTTGGGGAAGATTTATCGGTTTTTTCCAGCCTATGAGTAGTTCTTCATAGGAATTGCAAATTCCATGCGATTACAAATCACGGGGAGTCGCTGTTCGACATTTGCAATGTCGAACGACAGATAAAAAGGATTTGCAATCCTTGTCACGGGTAGTTAGCTTGGAATTAGCCGTTTATTATGTGTCCCTCCAAGTCTAAATCTACACAACTTAAATATTCCACCATCTGACTGAATCTATCTTTTATAGTAGAAAAGTCAGTTTCAACCTGACTCGAACATATGAAACCTAACTACTAAAGGAGACGTAGAATTTGATTTTTTGATAAGACGAGGTGTATATTCTCAGATAAAAATATTTACTACACTAATCTAAAAAATTGTTACAATGTCTTTAAAAAATTCCCGAACAGCATTACATTTTTGAACCCATTCTTTCTCAGTCCTTTATAAAGCGGGATATCCCTAGTCAAAAGTGGTAAATCTAACTGCATTGACAAAGCTACATAACTGATGTCCTTGATATCAATTTGCTCAATAAGTTGTTCTGATTTAGCGAGAATAAACTTTTCCATGACATACTGCGGTAGTATCGTTACGTTTGCAAATACGAAATAAGTCCAATCTGTAAACTCGATTTTAGATTTCTTTGTCTTTCCTTTTAAAGAGTCTTTGTATTTCTCTACTTCTACTAGTGCAAAATCAGGAAGAATGAAGCTATAAAAGGATAAAATAGGTTTGTAACCTGCCTTGCCGCTTATGAGTATGCTCATCAAAACATTGGCATCAATTACAAAATCTGTCATCTGCCTATAAGGTATTTATGCTTTTCTTGTTGCCAAGCTAAATGTCTTTCTGTTTGCCATTCTTTATCGTTTTGAAGGTCTATCGATTCCAAGTCTTCCAAAACATCTTGCGTTGCTGTTTTAAGGAGCATTTTCTTCACAAAATCCTGCAAGTGGGTTTCAACCTGCTTATGACCAACAGATTGAACAACGCTTTCGTCTAATTGTATCTTAAATTCCACCATTGTAGCTAAATTAAGGTGTTACAATAACACTCATTTAAAGGTAAAAACCATACTTGCTTCCCTATCGTTAAGATCAAGTGAATCTGGAATATCTATTGTTATTGTTCTCCTACTGTGAAGTTAATCATTTTTCTGAAAACGTTTCGTAGGTTTTCAAAGTTCTCCAAATCAGTTCATAAATCGATCATTCTACAGGTGTCAACACAATATTCCGATAACTTACGCTTCCATGATCACCTTGTAGAAATACGGGGCCGGGTGCAAGTACATCGGCACTTATGGCACCACCTGTTGGTCCCCAGGCTGGTTCGTTGTCGATGATCTTTTTGCCGTTTAAAATTACGGTAACGTGCCGATCAACTAAGGTAATATCCATTGATTGCCATTCACCCGGTTGTTTTTCCGCAGCCGTGCTGGGCGTAACTCTACTATATAGCGCTCCCATATTGTGTGAATCCACCGACTTGCCATAGGAATCCACCACCTGAATTTCATACAACCCCCGGAGGTAAACGCCGCTGTTACTTCCTTCCGGCACATTTACCTCGAGTTTAAGATTGAAGTCTTTGAATTCCTGCTTGGTGCGTATGTTCCCATAGGAAATGCGATCTCCGTTTTCCGGCTGTTTGGGATCGTTTACCAAAATTCCATCTTTCGCCATAAACCCGTTCTTTTGGTTGGGGTTAATCAATTCCCAACCTGTCAGGTCCTTGCCATTAAATAAGGTAATAGGTTTTCCATAGGTGACTTTTGACAGGTCTGGCTTTTTCGGCATGGGAGGCATTATGCTGCCCGTAAAATTGGTCAGGTACTCGCCGTTTCTTCCAGGCCCAGTGACGGTTCCTTTTAGGGAGTCCCCGGTTTTCTTTATTCTGAGTGTATGCGTAAGGGTATGGCTTCGTTCGTCATTCTTCCGGGAGACCGTTGTTCTGGTAACAACAAGTGTGTTTTCATCTGCGAGATATACATTTGATACCGGCAATACGCTTCCGCCGATCCATAGTAGTTCTGCATCCAGAAACCCCTTTTCCTCGTTGACATGAAGCCATCCGACCCCTCCACCTTCTATTTTCAGACCCCACATCCCGATAAATGGGTTGGCCAACTGGGTTTTGGAAAATGCAGTGCCAAAACTACTTAATAAAATAATGAGCAATAAACTAAGGTTGATGGTATTTTTCACGGGTCTATAATTAGTTTCTTCTTTGGATTTGCATCCAATTTAGGGATTAAAATTGAATGTAATATTATAAATACCCTGTTTAAAGGGAAAAAGGGGCAAGATGTATTTCTCGTTACTCACTTAAAAATCCCCACCTGCCCATCTGAAGCAGGTGGGGAAAGCACTTAATTAGTCTATCGCACAGACTGCCGCATCTGCTTTGCAGCCTCCACCATGTTTTTTAACGCCTCACGGGTTTCATCCCATCCCCGGGTTTTTAGGCCGCAATCAGGATTTACCCAAAGGTGTTCATGAGGGATTACGGTGGCTGCTTTTTGAAGCAAATGAACCATCTCGCGTACTTGGGGAACCCGGGGAGAGTGGATATCATATACCCCCGGCCCTATCTCATAGGGATATTTGAAATTGACAAAGGCATCAAGCAGCTCCATCTCAGAGCGGGAAGTCTCAATCGTAATCACATCGGCATCCATATCGGCAATCGACTGGATTATATCGTTAAACTCGGAATAACACATATGGGTATGGATTTGGGTCTCATTTTTTACCCCACTGCATGACAACCGAAACGCCCTGACCGCCCAATCCAAATAGGTAGCCCAGTCCTTCTTTCGAAGGGGTAGTCCTTCCCTTAATGCCGGCTCGTCAATCTGGATAATTGCTATTCCCGCAGCCTCAAGTGCCGCTACCTCATCCCGAATAGCCAGTGCAATCTGCCGGGTGGTAAGGCTTCTGGGCTGGTCATCCCGTACAAAGGACCACTGTAAGATGGTAACAGGTCCTGTAAGCATTCCCTTCATGGGTTTGTCCGTATGTTGCTGCGCATAAGTGGTCCAGCCTACAGACAAATCCTGACTTCGCCAAACATCTCCATAGAGAATGGGGGGCTTTACACAGCGGCTTCCGTAACTCTGCACCCATCCGGCCTGGGAAAAGGCAAATCCTTCCAAAAGCTCACCGAAATATTCCACCATATCGTTACGCTCAAATTCGCCATGAACCAAGACATCCAGCCCAATTTCCTCCTGCCAGCGAATGGCATCCACCGTAGCGGCTTTAATTTTTTCATCATAGGTTTCGGGTGAAATTTTCCCGGATTTCAACTGGGAACGCAACTGACGGATATCCGTTGTCTGCGGAAAAGATCCAATAGTAGTCGTGGGAAATAAAGGCAGTCCCAACTTGTCACGTTGGGCTTTTTGCCGGATAGGAAAAGGCGCTTTACGTTTGTAATCGGATTCTTGAATAGACTGAATGCGGTCCCTCACCTTAGGGTTATGAATCAGGGATGAAACGCTTCTGTTTTTGATTGAGCTCTGGTTGGTTTCCAAATAGTCTTTGGCGGATAGGGACGCAACCGGAGACAACAATTCCTTAAGCTTGGCTACTTCATCGAGTTTTTGCCTGGCAAATGCAAGCCAGTCTTTAATTTCCGGATTGAGTTTAATCTCTAGGTCCAGATCACAGGGAACATGCAGCAAAGAGCAGGATGGCGCTACCCAAACCCGTTCCTTTCCCAATTGGTCTATGGCTTTCTGCAAGGTATCCAGAGAATATTGGAGATTGTTTTTCAAGATATTTCTTCCGTCTACGAGACCTAGTGATAGCACAGTTGTTTTGGATAGCTTGGGATGTGTCAGGATATCCTCCAACTGGGAGGAGCATCGTACCAAATCCAAATGCAAAACGTCTACAGGCAATTTTAAAGCCGCATCCAAATTGTCACCATAGCAGTCAAAATAATTGGCCAAAATAAGTTTCAATTCAGGGATTTCTTTTCTGAATGTCTCATAGCAGGTATGAAGGAAATCCTGCTCTAAAGGAGTTAGATCTAAGGCAAGAAACGGCTCGTCAAACTGAATATACTCTGCCCCGTTGGCTTTCAGTTCTTTAAGTAAATTCACATATACCGGCAAAAGAGCAGGTAGTAATGACAGGCGGTGAAATCCAGACTCTTTTTCTTTCCCCAACAGTAGATAGGAGACTGGACCAATAAGGACAGGTTTTGCCTGAATCCCCAGTTGCTTCGCTTCCAAAAATTCACCTACTACCTTTCGGCTGTCAAGTTGAAAGGTCTGGGATATTGAAAACTCCGGCACCAAATAATGGTAATTGGTGTCGAACCACTTGGTCATTTCCATGGCCGTCACATCCACCTTTTCATTTTGCAGGCCCCTTGCCATCGCAAAGTACCCCTCCAGAGGGGTGAGGGAATCGTTGAACTTTTGATACCGCTCTGGAATGGCACCCAGAGTGACCGTCATATCCAGTACTTGATCATAAAGTGAAAAATCATTGACAGGAATAAGGTCAATACCTGCCTGTTGTTGGATCTTCCAATTTTGCCTACGGATTTTCAGTCCGATGTCCATAAGATCCTTGGCGGTGATTCTGCCTGCCCAGAAGTTTTCGCAGGCTTTTTTCAATTCACGTTGGCTACCGATTCGCGGATAGCCGAGATTGTGTGTACGCATGTTGCTTGTACGGTTAAAAGGATTAGAAAATAGTTTTATCCCTCAGAAAAATCAGCCCATTGCTCAATTCGAAAAAGTGAAAGACATATGTAAGCGCATAGGGGCATACGAATCCTAACCCAACCATTTTAGAGGTAAGGGGAAAGATTTTCTAAACCACAAATACGATTATCACCTGACTTTCCGCTCCAAATCGCGAGAGCATGGGTCAAAACACCGGCGGCAAGTCTCCTGGCTTGTAACATTTTGGCCGTCCTTCTCATCCCGAATTACAGGATAATGGAACTCTGGGACCAAAACTTTGCAGTTACTTACAGTTGCGCGACAGCCCGTGATTTTCACACGATTCCTTATTAATCAGCATCTCTGCCAAACCGCCGGTGTGTTGATAGAATCTATCCGAAGAAATTTGGCCCAAATATAGATGTATTTTTTTAGACTTCAAGATGTGGGGGTATGGTTGATAAGTTGTTGAGTTTATAAGTTGATGAGTTTGATAGGTAGTTGAGTTGAGAAGTTGGAAAAAAATAGAAATTTTGGGAATAATTCATTGAAGCCAATAAAGCCCGAATGTTAAAAACCTTTTAACTAAAAAACTCATAAACTTATCGACTTATAAACTGCTTTGTTTAAAGTTGTTGAGTTGGTAAGTTGTTAAGTTTGAAAAAATAGCAGTTTCGGTGCAATTTTTATAAATTAGACAGTTGGCAACAAAGGAGGGAAAGGTGACGATGGATGTTAAATACCCTTCAACCATCGACTTATAAACTAAATTGTTTAAAGTTGTTAAGTTAATGAGTTGATAAGGGAAAAGGTTGAAAGATGAAGTTTTGGTGCATTTTCTTTACCTTGAACAGTTGGTAAAAATGAAGGGAAAGGTGAAGACGGATGATAAATACCCTCCAAATTTCAACTCATAAACTTATCGACTTATAAACTAAATTGTTTAAAGTTGTTGAGTTTGAAAAAATAGCAGTTTCGGTGCATTTTTTATAAATTAGACAGTTGGCAACAAAGGAGGGAAAGGTGACGATGGATGTTAAATACCCTTCAACCATCGACTTATAAACTAAATTGTTTAAAGTTGTTAAGTTAATGAGTTGATAAGGGAAAAGGTTGAAAGATGAAGTTTTGGTGCATTTTCTTTACCTTGAACAGTTGGTAAAAATGAAGGGAAAGGTGAAGACGGATGATAAATACCCTCCAAATTTCAACTCATAAACTTATCGACTTATAAACTAAATTGTTTAAAGTTGTTGAGTTGATAAGTTGATGAGTTGATGAGTTTGGAAAAAAGGAAGTTTCGGTGCATTTTTTATAAATTAGACAG
>NZ_VOLC01000034.1 GCF_009797935.1 Lunatibacter salilacus | reverse complement strand
CCAAATCCACCCCCTATCCCTATATACGCATACCTACGTATTCGCTTAAAATATAGCTTTTTGCGTATTTCAGTGGCAGTTTATTTTCCTTCTCTTTGGGTCATACAAATGTTGGCAGCTGCCAGCACATACCAAGATGATACAGGAAACCCAGGAATACTGAACACACAAAATCACCTTCCGGCTTAATGACCGGGAGGTGAAGTTTCTTGATGAATTCTCACAAAGCACAGGCATCTCCCGCAGCGACACCCTTAGAAAACTTATCCGAAAAATCCAGGGGGATGTCACCATTGTCGGATAAACTCCTCAAAACGCTTAACATCTTGGCAGCCGAACAGGGCCGGGTCAACAACAATATCAACCAATTGGCCAAGCATGCCAACCAGTATTCCAACGTCGCGGACTTGGACTCCAAGATCTTTGCACAGTTCAACAGCCTCCTTACCCGGCACCTGGATTATTAGGAAGAAATCAACCGGACCTTCCGAAAAACCTACAAAACCATCAGCCAATGACCGTCAAGATCCTTTCCTCGACCAGTACCTTCAACGGGGTGTCCTACAACACCAACAAAACGCAGTCCGCCAAGGGAGAGCTGATGACTTTTAAGAATTTTGGTTATCTGCAGACTGCCCAAAAAGTCACTCCGGACGAAATCGAGTATCACGTAAGAGACGTACGGAGAGATGATTGTCATTGCGAGATTCCATATGGCCGCTAAAAGACAATTATAAACATATGAAATGAAAACCTTTTTAAAAGTCCACTCCTACCGGAATAGCAGGGTAAAACATCAGCAGTTTCATGCCATGATTTCCTGCAAAGGCAGGGAATACCACAAGAAGAAGCTGACCGAAATCGCCGAATTTTAAAAGAACAAATTCGGGGTGGAGCTGGTGTTTCACGGCAAGGACGGAAAGCAGGTTGAAATAAATCCGAGAACGAGTTCGGGATTTTAATTGGGCGAACATCCAAACTAACTTCTTTCAAATTCGCCCCTCATTTCAAAAACAATACCCTAACTTATTGAAAATCAATAAATTAGGGTTTGTATCCGTAGAGAGTGGGGGATTCGAACCCCCGGTACGCTTTAACACGTACGACAGTTTAGCAAACTGCTGGTTTAAGCCACTCACCCAACTCTCTATTTCTGCTGCAAATATAAATCAATAATCTTCATTTTAACAAAACCCAAAGGGAATAAATTGCCGATTCCACAGCCAAAATCTATTCCCCGGGTTTAAGGTTCTGTACATCAGATGGAAGGGAGGTAAGGTTATATTTGCAAATTTTACAATTTCCTTAGCCCACCTCTATTTTTTTATAAAAATCCCGAACATAGGCCAGCAACTGATTTTGGGTCATCTTGTCGCAGGTGTGCACCGCAAACCATTTGCCATCAAAGGACTTGCTTTGCTGCAGCTTATTTCGCAGTTGTTCTTTTGCTTTACCGGGACCGAATAATAGCAGTTCCTTGTAAGGTTGAAGCTTCTGTTCCAATGTCTTTAGGTATTCATTGATTTCGTTTTGGGCGATATTGTGTTTTTTGTGCTCGTTGTTTGAGGCGTGCTCCGTATTGGAGGTAAATTTGGTGCTGTCGTTGCCTTCTCCCTCTTCCCGTTTTATTCGCTCCACGGGAGATAGGATGGTTTCCAGTATCTCCGCGTTTCCCTTGGCATAGCCGATCACTATAGCATGTCCATAATCTAGCCATACACCTATTTGACTGTACTTTTCCATAGTTTGAGTCTTTTGTTGGATTTGAATTGTTCTCGAATTCTAAGATAGGGAACTTTGCCCAATAATGTAAATTCTCTTTTTAATTATCTTCAGATTGGGTTCCTTTGTGAACTAACAATCCGATTCATTAAATCGAGTAAGACGAAAGCGTCACAAACTGGGATGATTATCATAACGAGATTCCACCCCGATAAACCGGGGCAAGTTATGACCGCTAAAAGACAATTATAAACATATGAAAATTATTGCCATCGGCAGGAACTATGCCGCACATATAGAAGAACTCCAAAACGAACGGCCCACCTCCCCTGTCGTGTTTATGAAGCCGGACACGGCACTGCTCAAAAATGGGGCACCTTTTTACCACCCTGAGTTTTCCCAGGATATCCACCATGAGGTGGAACTTGTCCTGAAAATAAACAAAGAAGGAAAATATATAAAAAGGGAGTTTGCCTACAAATATTTTAACGAAATTGGATTGGGTATTGACTTTACGGCAAGAGACCTTCAGCAGAAATGCAAGGAGAAAGGGCTACCTTGGGAAATCGCTAAGGCCTTTAACGGTTCTGCGCCGATTGGCGATTTTCTACCTGTCAGTGAATTTTCTGATTTAACCAATATCAACTTCCACCTCGATATCAACGGGGAAACCCGACAAAAAGGCAATACCTCCCTCCTGCTCTTTGACTTTGGGGTGATTATAGAATATGTTTCCCAGTTTTTTACCCTAAAGGTAGGCGACCTTATTTATACGGGCACCCCGGCGGGAGTGGGAAAAGTAACTATTGGCGATCACTTGGAAGGATTTATCGAGGGAAAGAAAATGCTGGATGTTGAAGTTAAATAAGATTTTATTTACCACTTGTTTCCTGCTTGGTTTCATACTTAGCAGTGCTTTTGCCCAAGTTCAACCAGGTTATTTCCTGTTTCCCATCAAGCCCGGTGAACGAAACTTTCTCGCAGGAACCATGGGAGAGATACGACCTAACCATTTTCATTCCGGCATAGACATCAAAACAGAGGGGCGTCAGGGCTTGCCCGTATATGCGGCAGCAGATGGTTATGTCTCCCGGATGAAAATTTCCTCATTTGGGTATGGAAATGTACTATACCTAAAACATCCCAGTGGCAATATCACAGTCTACGGGCATTTGAGAGAATTGGAGTCGGACATGGCGGAGTTTATCCGTGAAAAGATGTACGCTGCCAAAAAAAACGAGCTGGAATACTATCCCGAGCCAGGGGAACTCCCGGTAAAAAAGGGAGACATTATTGCCTATTCTGGCAATACGGGTTCTTCCATGGGACCTCATTTGCATTTTGAGATTCGGGATTCCCTTGACCGGGCCCTGGATCCCCTACATTTTGGCTTTGGGGAAATCATAGATCAGACGCCACCCTTTGTGCAGCGGGTAGCACTTACCCCGTTGGATATGGACAGCCGGGTGGACGGAATCTACCAGCGAAAGGAATTTCCTGTATCCTACATTGGCGATGCCTATCAGGTGACCAACTCCATACAGGTATCCGGCAAAGTAGGAATAGAGGTGCTCGCCTATGACCAACTCGACGACATGTACAACAGAAACGGGTTTCCTACCTATCAAGTATTTGATGGGGAAACAAAAATTTTCCAAAGTACGGTTAATCCTATAGACTTTAGTTTGGGTAGGTTTATCCTGTCGCATACCCACCGGAACCGCTATACGCGCCTTTACAAAAAGGAACACAACTTATTCAGTTTTTACACGCCGGACACCACCTGGGCCGGCGGCATCCGGGTTGATCCAAAGGAACAAAAAGAAATAACAGTTAACCTAAAGGACACCTACCTGAATAGGCGCCGGTTGCTGCTAAACCTCCTTGGTGAGGATGCGGGCGACTTGCTTTATAGCCAAAACAGCACATTGGGCAACCAAATGCTAGGCTATCAGGACCACGTATTGATCATCAATGAGCCAATTACCGATACTGGGGATTTTGCGACATTTTATGTGCATGGCTATGAAATGGAAATGCCCTATGCCTATCAGGGAACCAATAAACGAACTTACCTCTGGGATATGCGTCTGGGAGTTCCCGATTCCGTCCGCCTATGCACCCAAACTGTCTTCCCTGAGGTAAACACCCGAATTCGTTTTCATGAGGAGACCCTTTATCAGGATAGTTTTGCCCGGATACTCTTCAAAGAAAAAACCCTGCTTACTGATCTCTACCTTCGGGTAAGCCCCGTATTAGGCCCTTTTCAGACTGGGATTACTATCAATTCCGGTGAAGAATACCTGCGGGAATCTATAGAAGTAACCTTTGACGCATCCGGATTTGAGGGTAATAAATCCCGTAGCCATGTTTACCTGCTCGGAGGTAATGGGTATAAAAGCTTTCAGGGAGGAAGCTGGGAAGGGGATCAAATTACATTCCAAACCAGAAACCTAGGCACTTTTGTGGTAGCCTCGGACACCGTCGCCCCGACTATTCAACCCATGAGAATCAACGGGTCAGAAATCCGGTTCTCCATCCGGGATGGGCTATCGGGTATCAGGGACTTTGAAGCGTATGTGGACGGAGAGTGGGTCCTCATGCGCTATGAACACAAACAATCCATGATCTGGTCTGAAAAATTGCTTAGCAAGCCCTTTAAAGGGGATATCCTCTTAAAAGTTAGGGATATGGCAAATAACGAAGCCGTTTATAGGGGAAAAATTTAATTTATTGCGATATTTATGGCCCTAACCAAATTAATTAACTAAATCCTTAAAAGAAATGGCAGTAGAAGTAGGTCAGCAAGCACCGGATTTTGAATCCAAAGACCAAGATGGCAATACTATAAAGTTGTCCGACTATAGAGGGAAAAAAGTGGTCCTTTATTTTTACCCAAAGGACAACACCCCCGGATGTACCGCACAAGCCTGCGATCTGAGAGACAACTACGAGGCACTTCAGAAAGCAGGATATGAGGTAATTGGCATCAGCTCAGATTCGGGCAAATCGCACAAGAAATTCATACAAAAATTTGACTTGCCTTTTACACTTCTTGCCGATGAGGACAAGTCGGTCCACGAAAAATTCGGAACATGGGTGGAAAAATCCATGTATGGAAAAACGTATATGGGGACAGCAAGGACCACCTTTATCATTGATGAAAAAGGCATTATTGCTGAAATCATCGATAAAGTGAAAACCAAAGAACATACTAATCAAATCATTAAATAATTCCCATTTCATGGAAAAACATTCAATCGCACATTTAGAAGACATTTGTTCCCAAGTAAGAAGGGATATCGTCCGTATGGTACATGGCGTACAGTCGGGACATCCCGGAGCTTCGCTTGGTTGTACGGAATTTTTCGTCAGTCTTTATTTTCACCAGTTGAACCACAACAGTGATTTCAATATGGACGGAACAGGAGAGGATATTTTTTTCCTTTCAAATGGGCATATATCTCCGGTATGGTATAGCGTGTTAGCCCGCTCGGGATATTTTGATCCCAAAGAGTTGACTACCTTCCGAAAAATAAACAGCCGGATTCAAGGCCACCCCGCTACCGAGGAAAATCTACCAGGTATTCGAATTGCTTCGGGCTCTCTAGGACAGGGTCTGTCGGTAGCTATTGGAGCTGCTTTGGCCAAAAGGCTTAACAATGACAAAGGCACCGTATATGCCCTGATGGGTGATGGGGAACAGCAGGAAGGACAGGTTTGGGAAGCAGCCATGGCAGCACCACATCATAAGGTGGACAATTTGATCGCTACCATCGATGTAAACCGGCAGCAGATTGATGGCCCGACCGACTTGATTATGAACCTACTGGATCTTAAAGCCAAATGGGAGGCCTTTGGATGGGAGGTTATTGAAACCAAGAAGGGTAATAATATCACCGATGTAATTGCCGGACTAGAAAAAGCCAAGAGCCTATTGGGCAAAGGCAAACCTGTCTTAAATCTCCTGCATACAGAGATGGGGTATGGTATAGATTTTATGGTCGGCACACATAAATGGCATGGTATCGCACCCAGCGATGAACAGTTAGCTACCGCCTTAAATCAATTGGAGGAGACTCTTGGTGATTATTAATCCTGGCTAGCAATTAACTATTCGCCTTCTAAAAGACACAAAATCATGGAAAAAACATTAGATACCAAATACACATATACAGAAAAGAAAGATACCCGTTCGGGATTTGGAGACGGATTTCTTGAAGTTGGAAGAAAAAATCCCAATGTGGTGGGCCTCTGCGCTGACCTGATAGGATCCCTAAAAATGGGTGCTTTTCAAAAAGAATTTCCCGACCGCTTCTTTCAGATAGGAATAGCGGAAGCCAATATGATGGGCATCGCAGCAGGCCTTACCATAGGCGGAAAAATACCCTTTACCGGAACATTTGCCAACTTTTCTACCGGAAGGGTCTATGATCAAATCCGGCAGTCCATCGCATATTCCGACAAGAATGTAAAAATCTGCGCTTCACATGCCGGATTGACCTTAGGAGAAGATGGTGCCACACACCAAATACTAGAGGATGTTGGCATGATGAAAATGCTTCCTCATATGACTGTAATCAACCCTTGTGACTACAATCAGACAAAAGCGGCTACAATCGCCATCGCTGACCATGAGGGCCCGGTTTATCTGAGGTTTGGAAGGCCAAGTTGGCCGATCTTTACGCCTGTTGATCAGAAATTTGAAATAGGTAAGGCATGGAAGATGATTGAGGGCACCGATGTGTCCATTTTTGCCACGGGCCACCTTGTGTGGGAAGCAGTAGTGGCAGAGGCCATGCTACGGGAAGAAGGTATCTCTGCGGAGGTGATAAACATCCATACAATTAAGCCCTTGGATACAGAAGCTATTTTGGCATCTGTTGCTAAAACTGGTTGTGCTGTTTCTGCAGAAGAACATCAGCTAAACGGTGGCTTAGGTGACAGCATCGCCCAAACCTTAAGTCGGAATCAACCTGCTCCATTGGAAATGATAGGTGTAGATGATTCCTTTGGTGAGTCGGGTACACCTACTGACCTATTGGAAAAATACGGTCTTAACGCCGAGAATATTGTCAAGGCTGTTAAAAAGGCAATCGCAAGAAAGTAATAGGAATATTTAAATCATACTAAAAAGCAGTAATCCAACGGTTACTGCTTTTTTTGTTTTTTATTATTACCTAAAATCCGTTAACCTTCCAAGCTTTGTTGATAATTAGCTATTTGTACAAGTTTAATGGATGAAACCTGGAAGGTTTTTCGTCGTTAGTGTCATCTGGTTACAGGAAAGTACTGCGGATATTAGGTATTATATTACTCTACTTTTCAAATCCGCTTCAACGGATTTTTTTATATTCATTTCTCGCATCATTCAATTCCTCCACCAATTCTTTCACGTGACGTTCTTCCGTTTCAAAATTGGTAATGCAAGCGCGCATAACTGGGATCCCGTGAATTGGATAGCTGGAAATCCAAGACCTGCCTGAACCAAGAACCGATTGGATAATGGCGGGAACAAACGCAAGGTCCTTTGCGTGGATCGGGTCAGTGAAGCAGACAACCGGAAATGGACTAGAATTTTGGATACTCCAACCAGATGCGTCAAGTTCGCTCCGCAGGCTATGCCCCATAGCGGTTTGATGCCCTATCATTTCTTCATACCCTTTCCAGCCAAACATCAATAAGGAAAGGTAAAGCTTGATGCCAAGGGCACGGCGTGACCATTGTATTGAGTGTGAAAAGGGATCGACAATATCCATATCCTTGGCTTCCTTAGGCATGTAATCAGCGGTAATACGGAATGTTTTGGCCAGTATATCAGGATGACTGCAAATAAATAAACTAGTTCCCATCGTGACCGAAAGCCATTTGTGCGCATCAAAAGTTATCGAATCAGCTTCAGAAATGCCGCCCAGATAGGGCTTCAATTCGGGATACAATACGGCTGCTCCACCATAAGCCGCATCTACATGAAACCAAAGCTCAAATTGCTTAGCCATTTTCCCTATAGCCACCAAATTATCGATGGCCCCTACGCCGGTTGTTCCGGCAGTTGCCACCACCATAAGCGGCTTCTGACCGTCCGCAATGTCTCGTTCAAGTTGTTGTTTCAAACGTGTAAGATCCATTTCTAGCCGATCTGTCACAGGGATAATACGGACAGCGCTATTGCCCAGACCAGATGTCATCGCTGCCTTGTGAATGGAATGGTGGGATTCCGAAGAGCAATAGATCAAAGGCCTTTTTTCCTGTCCAAAAAGCCCTTTGGAAGCATAATCAGGCACAAGGTGGTTGAGCGCACAAAGCACTGCTGTCTGATTTGCCTCCGCCCCACCCCCTGAAAATACCCCATCAATCTTTGCTGGATCGAACCCAAATTTTTCTCCAAGAGCTTGGATAAGGTAACTTTCGACTTCATTGGCAAACGGCGAATGGCTCCATGCTGCCAATTGGGGGTTAAATACGGCAGTGATCAAATCGGATACAATACTGGGGAAATTGGATCTTGGATTAAACAGGCCGAAGTATTTCGGATGCGGTGTATGTACTGAATACTTTTTTAAACTGTTGATAACCTGATTTATAGATTGTATAGGGTCAAGCATTACTTCAAAATCAAATTCTCGAACCGAATCTCTAATAGCCACCTTGTCCAAAACTGGTGTCACCCGATACTCATGAGTATTTTCATAATAATCCAAGAGCAATTCTAAGGCTTGATCCAGGAGTGCTTTCCGGGCTGATGCCGATAAAAATGGTGCCGCCATACAATTAATTGTAACGAATAAGGTTAATTTAATGATTTGTTCCTACTTTAGAAGCTAAAGTTAAACCCATTCATGCTTCTTTCTAGGAAAAAAGTGATAACATTAATATTTCTTTATAAGAACCACTCCTCCCTTTTATGCACGTCTTTCACCCAACGAAATTAATCAGTCTTTTCTGTTTTGTATACCTCATTACCTTCTTCACCTTACACAGTCAGGCCCAGAACCTTTCATGGACATCCACGGATCAGGGTTATCAACTAACTGAAGCCGGGGCGCCACGGCTATTCTATCAATCGGCTACCAAATCACAAGATGGAAAGTACCCCCGGGCCAATTACATTCATCCTCTTTACGATGTGAATGGGGAGATTATTACAGAAGATTTTCCAGCCGACCACTTGCACCATCGCGGCATTTTCTGGACTTGGCACCAGTTGTATGTGGATGGAAAAAGGGTGGCAGACCCGTGGATCAGTGAGGGAATCTCCTGGAAGGTAACCCATGTAAACCCAACAGTAATTAATGAGGAACAGGCGCAACTTAAAGCCACAATCCAGTGGATTGTGGCTGAAAAAGCGGTGGTCGAGGAAAATATAACCCTTCTCTATGAACGGATGGATCCGGAACTGTACAAGTTGACAATAGAAGTGACCTTAAAGCCTTTGGTAGCTAATGTGCAACTTGGTGGCTCCGAAGACCCTAAGGGATATGGAGGGTTTTCTCCCCGGATCAAATTATCTGAGACAGTTGGATTTTTCGATTCCAATGGGCAAGTGCTTCCGCAGGAATTACCTGTTGGCGGAGGACCTTGGATGAACATTACCCAACAGGGACCCGAAGATCCGGGTGTGGTCATATTAGGCGAACCGGACAAACTACCCTCCTACCAAGGTTGGATCCTCCGAAATAAAAACAGCATGCAAAATATGGCATTCCCCGGAAAAACACCCATTACTCTACCTGAAAAATCCCCTTTTCTTTCGTTTAGAAACCAATTGTTAGTCCATCAGGGGTTGAAAACTGCGGAGATTGATTTCTATCATAATGATTTCATAAATGAAAATGAGTGACTCAAACTAACTGGTTAGTACGCGAAAGGTTAAATTAATCCGCTCCCCCACTATATTTGCTCTTTTTGGTAGTTGGTGTTCCCAATGATGTTGGGTCTTTCCCTTCATTATAAGCAGGCTACCGTGACCTAGATTTAGAGTAATTTTATTCGCCTTTGTCTCATAAAGGCGGAAATGGAAGTCACGGAATGCGCCAAAACTGACTGAAGCGATTACCGGATTGACACCCAATTCCTTTTCGTTGTCCCGATGCCAGCCCATACTGTCTTTCCCATCCCGGTACCGATTCAACAGTACATGGGTAAATTTCACCCCAGCCGACGGTTCAATGCGCTTCTTTATGGCAAGCAATGTGTCACTAAAAGGGTCTGGATTCATCCGAATGCCGGAATAGCCATAATGCATTTTAGGATTCCCCTGCAAAGCCGTCAAACGGGGTTGCATAATGGTTTTTCCAAAAAGTTTGATTGGTTCCTGCTTCCAAGAAATTTCGTTTTTCAATCTTTCGAAATACACATCACTTTCCGACGGGTTAAAAAAGTTCTCGTAAAAGTAGGATTCCCCTAAGCGGGGCAGCAAATTTGTTGGGATTGGATTTACCATATTCAAAAGAACAATACCCAGCTTGGGAATGTTTCCAAACTAAATTCAGTATTTTTCCCCAATATTAAACCAAGCTGATGAATAACTAAATAGTTTGGCTTATTTTGGCGATTTATGAACCTTACAACATGAAAGATTCGACTCGCTCCTTCCAGTATGAAAAGAAATTTGAAGTCCTTTCATTCCAGATAGACCCTCAAGGCCAACTACGTTGGGGTGCTTTAGGGGATCTTTTACAGGAAATTGCTTGGAAACATGCTGACAGCAAGGATTTTGGACAAAACCTATTTGACCAAGGTTTTCATTGGGTATTGTCCCGTATGTCAATCCAAGTCCGAAAGTTACCCGCTTGGGGAGATGTCATTACCGTAAAAACTGCTGGAAGAGGTATCAATAAGTTATTTGCGTTAAGAGAATTTTTGGTGGAGGATTCAGCAGGCATTCCCATTGTCAATGCTATGTCCGCCTGGTTGCTACTGGACAGCGGAAGCAAACGCCCTAAGCGGCCTAATCAAATACTTCCCACCGAACTTTTTCCCCCGCAGGCTGAATCAGAACTATTACCCGAAAAGATACCTCTACCATCGACTATAGACCAAGGCCAAGGCTTTCTGGTGCGTCCTTCGGATCTGGATATGAATAATCATGTAAACAATGTCTCCTATATCCGCTGGGTGGAAGATTTTTGTACAACCTGTGACATCCACTTTTCCGATTTGGAAATAAACTACCTGGCAGAGGCAATGCTGAACGAAACCATAAATATATTCATGGCAAACGAAGAAGATAGCCGGATTATCCTGACCGGATCTATTGATGGCAAGCCCGTTTTTATTGCCCGGATTACACCCAAATAAAATTATCTAAAATTATCTTTAAATTAGCTGATTTCGGCTATTTTTCAACTCGTCAGTGCCTTAGCCATCCTAATAAAATTAAAAATCAGATCACTTTAGTATAAAATTTGTTACCTTCCTTTAGAAGAAAATAATAAAACCTGACATTTTACTATATGAAAGCATCTGATTTATTTATCAAAGCCCTTGAAAATGAAGGGGTAGAATACATTTTTGGAGTACCGGGAGAGGAAAACTTAGATTTTTTGGAATCCCTAAGCAAATCCACCATCAAACTGATTCTAACCCGCCACGAACAGGGAGCGGGTTTTATGGCGGCAACCTATGGAAGACTGACCGGAAAGCCCGGGGTATGCCTTGCCACCCTCGGTCCTGGAGCAACCAACTTGGTGACCCCAGCGGCATATGCCCAATTGGGAGCCATGCCCATGATGATGATCACAGGCCAAAAACCAATTAAGAAAAGTAAACAGGCCCGTTTTCAGATCATAGATGTGGTGGATATGATGCGACCTATTACTAAATATACGAAGCAAATTGTGGACAGTAATGTTATTGCCTCCCAAATTAGGGAGGCATTTCGGCTATCTACCACGGAGCGGCCAGGAGCTGTCCATTTAGAATTTCCGGAGGATATCGCCCAAGAGGACTGCTCTGAAGAAATTTTCGATGTAGTGAATTACATAATGCCCAAACCGGATGACAAAGCTATTGATGCGGCCGTTGAAATGATTCAGGAGGCAAAAATGCCGCTCCTACTGATCGGTGCAGGTGCCAACCGAAAAATTACCTGCCAAGCTTTAGGTCGATTTGTGGATGAGACAGGAATCTATTTCTTCACTACACAAATGGGTAAAGGGGTCATAGACGAAAGACATCCCCAATATCTGGGCACTGCAGCACTTTCCAGTAACGATTTTGTACATGCGGCAATAGATGCAGCCGACCTGATAATCAACGTGGGCCATGACGTAATTGAAAAGCCGCCTTTCTTTATGAAGAAGGGAGGAAAAAAAGTCATCCACGTCAACTTTGACCCGGCCGAGGTAGATCCGGTTTATTTTCCACAATTGAACGTCGTGGGAGATATCACCCACTCCGTTAACAAAATAACTGATCAATTGGAGGTCCAAACAGATTGGGATTTTTCGTTTTATCAGAAAGTAAAAGAGGAAGTCAAAGGGCATTTAAGCAAATACTTCCAAGACGAACGCTTCCCAATGCTTCCCCAGCGTCTGGTTAATTTAATGCGGGAAAACTTGGGAGATAAGGACGTAATTACCTTGGACAATGGGGTATATAAACTTTGGTTTGCGAGAAACTATACCTGCTATCATCCCAATACGCTGCTATTGGACAATGCGCTTGCATCAATGGGTGCAGGGTTACCATCTGCCATGACGGTTAATTTATTATACCCGGATAAGAAAGTAGTAGCCGTATGCGGCGACGGAGGATTTATGATGAACTCCCAAGAATTGGAGACAGCTGTCCGATTAGGGTTGAATTTAACAGTAATCATTCTTAATGACGGAGCGTATGGCATGATAAAGTGGAAGCAGGAGGATATGGGCTTCAGTGATTTTGGGCTAGACTATAAAAACCCCGATTTCGTAAAATATGCTGAAAGTTATGGAGCCCATGGATATAGGGCAGAAAGTGACTCCCATTTTCAGGAAATACTTAGCAGATCCCTTTCCAATTCCGGAGTACATGTGATAGATCTACCTGTGGATTATTCCCTAAACCACCCAATTTTAAACGTATTGTTGAAACAAAAAACAGCAGAGTTATGAGTGAAGCGATAAAAGTCACCTCTCCATACGATCAAAGCCTAATTAAAGAATTACCCTTGATAGACGGGGAAGCTTTGGAGAAAAAAATTGCTACAGCTTATAATCTCTTTACAGACACTTCTAAATGGATTCCCGCACATAAGCGAATCTCCATCCTGGAGAAAGTGAGGCAAATTATGGAAGGAAAAGTGGAGGAATTGACCAAAATTGCCGCAGGTGAAGGAGGCAAGCCCTACCAAGATTCAAAAGTGGAAGTTCTCCGTGCTATTAACGGTGTGAAAATAGCTACCGAAGAAATTTCCCACCTAAAAGGAGAGCAAATTCCAATGGGGCTTACTGCCGCGTCGGTGAACCGGTTGGCATTTACCATGCGAGAGCCCATTGGTGTGGTTGCTTCTCTTTCCGCTTTTAACCATCCGCTGAATTTGATTGTACACCAGACCATTACTGCTTTTGCCGCCGGTTGTCCGGTAATTATCAAACCTGCTACCAACACCCCCCTATCCTGCCTGGCATTGATGGATATTCTTGAAGAAGCTGGGGTGCCGGAGGGTTGGGTTCAGTCAGTACTTTGCAGCAATGAACTGGCGGAAAAGTTGGCGACTGATAAGAGGATAAACTATCTTTCCTTTATAGGGTCAGCCAAAGTCGGCTGGTACCTGAAATCAAAGTTAGCTCCCGGTACACGTTGTGCACTTGAACACGGCGGAGCTGCTCCCGTAATCGTGGAGAAAGATGCATCCATGGATGAGATGGTTCCACTTTTGACCAAAGGTGGATTTTATCATGCGGGACAGGTATGTGTGTCTGTTCAAAAAGTATTCGCCCATGAAGAAATTGCACAGGAGATGGCTGATAAAATAGCGGCAGAAGCTAAAAAACTGAAAGTTGGTAATCCGCTGAAGGAGGATACAGAAGTAGGTCCGCTGATTCGAACCAGTGAAGTGGACAGGGTACATGAGTGGGTTCAAGAAGCCGTCGATAAAGGCGCAACCCTGCTTTGCGGTGGCAATAAAATCGGGGAAACCTGCTATGAGCCAACCGTTTTGTTTAACCCTCCCCAAGATGTCAACGTATCGAAGGAGGAAATTTTTGGTCCCGTAGTTTGTGTTTACCCCTATTCCGATCGGGATGAGGCGATTAAGCAGGCCAATGCATTGGACTATCATTTTCAGGCGGCGGTTTTTACAAAGGATTTGGATATAGTACTTGACACAGTACGCAGGCTGAATGCCACTGCGGTAATGGTGAACGATCATACTGCCTTTCGGGTGGATTGGATGCCCTTTGGCGGACGTGACGCATCAGGTGAGGGAATGGGTGGTATCCCCTACTCCATGCACGAGATGACAAGGGAAAAACTGATGGTAATCAAAAGTTCCTTACTACCTTAAATCTTCAGTTAAGAATAGAATAAGTAGATTTAAAGCCTGCTCTTTCCTTAAGGAAAAGCAGGCTTTTTTATAGACTTCGTGTTAAATTTTCCGAAAAAAGGATGGAACGCTGAACTTGTCCCGGTTTTTCGGGATTTGGCGGATTGAACGGATTTATACGGATTGTCTTTTTTGACGTCGACCTCTTATATCAACAAAAAAATCCGCTTTATCCGTATTATCCGAGTCATCCGTGTTCCTTTCTTTTTCACGCAACGGACGCAACGATGACGCAGCGGCCGCAAGGGTTCATTTTAATCCTAAAGAGATGGAACGCTGAACTTGTCCCGGTTTTTCGGGATTTGGCGGATTAAACGGATTTATACGGATTGTTTTTTTTGACGTCGACCTCTTATATCAACAAAAAAATCCGCTTTAGCCGAGTCATCCGTGTTCCTTTCTTTTTCACGCAACGGACGCAACGATGACGCAGCGGCC
>NZ_VOLC01000033.1 GCF_009797935.1 Lunatibacter salilacus | reverse complement strand
ATCTCGCAATTATAATCATCCCTCCGTGCGTCGCCTGCGTCATGCTCGATTTCATGTGTCTATAATTTTTTTTCAGCGGTCACATGGAATCTCGCATGGTTGATAGTCATCCCAGTGTGTGACGGCTACGTCATGCTCGATTTCATCTGTTTATATTTGTTTTTCAGTGGTCAAACCTGAGGTCCAGGCAGGTTTCTACTATATTACAACAATATTTTATTCAAATATCCATCAATATCCAATATCAAAAAATATCATTTTTCCATATTTCGGCCGCAGGCCATATATCCACTATATTTCCACCATATTTCAATTTATTCCCAATATCAACCAGTATCATTTCCACCGAAATCCATATATAAAAATATTTTTTCGCACCTTTGCGATTCATTTCAAGTACCATGCCTTATTTCTATTTGTTTATAGGTTGGATGCTCTTTTATGCCAGCCACAGTTACCTTGCAGCCCTGAATATAAAAAGAAAAATTCAAGGTATCATGGGCAACTCCTACAAATGGTATCGGTTGATCTACAGTTTGGTGTCAATTTTGGGGGTATTTGCACTTCTTTTTTATTCTGGAACCATACCTCCCCACTACCTTCTGAATCCAACTGACGTCCTCCAATATATAGGCTATATGCTGGCGACCTTTGGTACCATTATTTCTGTCAAGTCCATGAAGGGGATTTCATTAAAACGATTTATCGGGTTGGCACCCCACGATGACTTGAAGCAAAAAGATAGTCTAGTGATTGATGGCCTTTACCGCTGGGTGAGGCATCCCCTGTATGCCGGACTTGTACTGATTTTCTTGGGGTATTTCTTTTTCCTTCCCACGGTGGCGTCAATGGTTCACCTGATCGCTCTGCTTGTTTATTTGCCTTTTGGGATTTATTTCGAAGAAAAAAAGCTCATAACCCTACATGGGCCGGCATATATTGACTTTCAGAAATCAGTACCCCCCATAATCCCTACTAAAAAGCCATGATAGAATTGATTATTTACGGATTGCTATTAATAGCCGTTTTGGCTCACTTGATTTTTGCATCCCTGCTTTATAAAAAAATAAACGCTGACCCACATCTAGGTTTTCATGAGAAAAATGACTGGAGACTTAAGGCCCTGATATTTCCTGCCTATTTTTGGTTTACATTTAAAAAGAGATCTTAGAGACCTCCTCAAAAGCCTTATGTCATTTTTTACTATTCGAAATTTTACATGAAATCGAGCATGACGAGATCGTCACACAGTGGGATGATTATAGTTGCGAGATTCCATCTGACCGTTAAAAATCAAATTATAAACAGGTGAAAAAAATTGTTTACTTTATTTTGTTCTTTGCTTCCCTACAAGCGGGCTATGGTCAACATTATGACATCGGGCTGCATGGGGGATTACTTACTCCCATAGATTTTTTTAATTATCAAGGTGGAAGTATTGGCCCCCAGGCTGGGATCTCATTTACATACCATATTGGTGAAAAACTCGCTATTTCTTCAGATTTTTTGGTGGGTCATTTTGGAAATCGTAATTCAACTTCCAATTCTCTGGTGCCTGAGGAATTCACTAAGGTTCACTTGAATACATTTGGTCTTTTGATCCATAGAAAATTCCAGCTTGCCAATCAGTGGGTAATCTCCGTGGGCACCGGGGTGGGTTATTACCTGGAACATACCAATCCCCGCAACCCAACCTCACAAAACCCGACGCTTGAAAAGGAGTATGTTAGAGACTTCACGATGCCTTTTAGAGGTCGCCTTTCAAAAGAATTTGCACCAAACCTGAGAGGTGGAATCCATTCTGGAATTTATTTGACCCCCTTCTATTCCCTTGGTGGATTTCATCTGGGGCCTGAAATTAGCTACCGATTTTAATAGAAAACAGATGAAGAAATCCAATTTATTATTTCTTTTACTGGTTGTAGTCAGTGGTGCCACATTCGGTCAAAACTTAGAGAGCCACTTATCTTTGGGTACATTTCGGATACCCAATCAGCAACGTGTAGAGCAACCTGTGGAAGGCTTTAATTTGAATCTTGGCCTTACGTATCAATTGGGAGAAAATTGGACCATAGGAACAAGCATTAACCATTCGGTCAACCAATATCATAGGGCTTCGGCGGCAAACACTCCTTTATTGTCCGAACTTGGATCCCTTCCATTGGAAGGGAAATTATTGACAGACCATTTTTCTTTAGTCTTTGGCCGTAAACTCAGGTTGCCCTGGGATCTTGTCGCCGAGTTTGGAACTGGTATCGGGATGTTTGTGGAAGAAAACGAATTTATGGAAGTAGTTAATTTCGATCGGGACAGGAAGGTCTTTACCGGGTTTTTTAGAAAAACTGCTACTACGGTTGACATACATCTTCCAATCGTCTATTCGATAAAGAAAGTCTTTCACGAGAAAGCAACACTTGGACTTCAAGGGGGGCTATTTATAGATAGTTCCGGGTATTCCAGAGGGATCTTTTTTGGACCAAGAATCAGTTTCTTTTTATAGCTTGATTTAAAATGAATAGCCAAAAGATAGCTGTGGCCAAAAGTATTCTTCCACCAGGCCGCCGATCAAAGGGGTCAGCCCCGCACGAAATGTAAATCCAGATGATGAAACCCTTCTGTATCCAATAGCAAGAGTACCTATTGCCCCGTTTTCAACGTTGACTAAACCGGAGGAAATGTTGGTATTAGTCCGGTCATTCAAGCCATTAAAAGTAACACCCGCACCAACTTCCAAGAAATTTTTCTTTCTTCCGAGTAAATAATTTATAACCAGGGGAACAGTATAAATTCTATCCCCTTCTACGGAAGTATAGCCCATTCCAACCCTTACTCCCCATCCGTTAGACTTAGGTCTAAACCGAGTGTCATAATTAAATGAATAAAAGATTCCGCTTCCCAGACCTTCCACAAAGATCGATTGCGGTAATTCATTCTGCTGGGCAAAAGCCTTTGGCGCAGCAGCGACAAGTAACAAACCAAAAAAAACAATCCAAGCAGTTTTACCCATAAGAGTTTTATTAGGGTCCAAAACTAGCAATTTTTATTTTATCCAATCAGGTCAAATTTTTATTGTTTTTTTTCAAGCCACTGTAGCATTTTTAACTACTGTTTCGTCTAGACATCAAATAACCAACCTATCCATGAAAAAGGTAGTATTTCTTTATATCATGCTCCTGCTCACGGGCTTTTCATGTGAGGATCAAATATTGATGGAATCTCCCGGGACCTGTATAGATCCCACAAAAATAAAGACTGATGCGGTTTGCACAATGGAATATAGGCCGGTCTGTGGCTGTAATGGTCAAACTTATAGCAACAGTTGTGTGGCGGCAAATGCGGGCGTCAAAACCTGGACAGATGGTGAATGCCCTGAATGATAAATAGTGGTGGTTTTTTTTAATGTGTTTCCATCCTGATTGGAACCAACCCGTTGGGCAGTTTTTTAACCAGGATGGAATTTTTTATTTTGCGTCAATAATAAGGACCCAGTCGTGGCCTTTTTCTCCGGAGCTGGGTGCGGTCACGGATAAATTTTCCACATAAGTCTTTTGTATGGGTGGGTGGAGGTGACCAGTCCTGGGGTCATACCATAAAAGCTCCAATTGTTGCCCTTTCAAGTCAGTTAGGTTGAGATCCACGGATTTTCCGGTAGGAAAATAGACCATTGCATAGGTTCCATTTTCGTCCCGGGTCGCCGCTACAAAGTGATGATCGTCTTCCTGAGGGGTAATGACCATATCCATGGCGGGAATGCGGGAAAGAAAGGATCTGGACAACATCAATTTTTTGAGATGCTGGGCTTGATGAGCCATAGGTAGATCTAAAGCGACTTTCCATGGTCGTAATGGAGCATTGATGGGAGCGCGGTCATTGGCGTACATCTGCCAAACGGCATGACAACCATAACTTTGCCCAAAAGCACCCGCAAAGACATTCCAGTACATAATGCGGCGTATATCGTCGGGAATGCTGTATCCAAGTTCCTTTGCGTTAAAGCAATTGGGGTGGTCTTCATAAAGGGGTTCCCCGTCAAGCGTAGGTTTTGTAGGGCTTAAGGCATAGTCATGGGCGATGATGTTGTAGGTAGCTTGATTGGGGCAGTGCCCCGTTTGGTGCATGTTGAAATCCAGCCACGCATCTTGGTGAAACCAGTTGCTCGATCCTCCCGGCTTGGCAGGTTGCGGGTGGAAGGTCATCAGTGCTTTGTCATGGCCACCGACTCCCGCCGCAACACCTTCGGCCATATTTCTCCAGATTTCCACATCGTCTGATCCCTGCCGGGGGTTGCGGTCACCACCGATTACCCAAATGATATTTGTATGGTCCTTATACCGGTTGCCAATCCATTCGCCAAACATTTTGGCATTCTGCGGATTGAAAATTTCAGGACCTACCCCCCAATTGTTCTTAAATACCTTATCCCCCCAAGTTGGCAGTAGAGCAATATAAATCCCGCGTTTAGCTGCTTCATCGATCACAAAATCCACATGCTCGAAATAGGCAGCATTCGGACGGGTCGGGTCGTTGTCCATTAGCGGTGTGTCACCATAAGGATTTGGCGTTTCTATGCCGTCTATTTCTGCCAAGGCCACCGCCTGAATCACATTGAACCCTTGGGAGGCCCTTTTATCCAGGTAGTAAATGACTTCATCACGGTCACAGCGGTGAAAGAGTTCCCACGCAGTATCGGCGAGCCAAAAAAACGGATCCCCCGATTCTGTGACAAGATATCGCTGATTGTCTGAGACCTTGAGCTTGGGCAATTGGGCGTAAAGCGGGTAGAATAATAATATTAGCAAAAGTGTAGAAATAATCTTTTGATAGAGAGTAATAGCGATAGGCATCATGGGTGTATTTTAATTTTGGGGTTGCTATCAAATATAAGTAAAAGTATTTGGGCAAAAAAAAAACACCTCTTAGCATACTGTCTAAGAGGTGTCTCAAATTTGATATAGAGGGATTTAAACGCCTACCTTTTCCAACTCACTGAAAAAGAAGTTGCCTTCAATGGCGGCGTTTTCATCGGAATCAGAGCCATGCACTGCGTTGGCCTCAATGGAAGTGGCGTATAATTTACGAATAGTTCCTTCGGCCGCATCAGCAGGATTGGTTGCGCCAATTAATTTTCTGAAGTCAGCCACTGCGTTGTCCTTCTCCAGTATGGCAGCAATGATTGGCCCGGAGGACATATAGGCACAAAGATCCTTATAAAAAGGACGCTCATGGTGTACCGCGTAAAATTTCCCAGCAGCATCACCCGCAAGCCTGGTGATCTTCATAGCAACCAGTTTGAACCCAGCCTCTTCAATCATCTTTAAAATTGCCCCTGCATTTCCAGCCCCAAATGCATCTGGCTTTATCATGGTAAACGTTCTTTTTGTACTCATTTCTAAAATCTTTAATTGGTTAGAATGAGGACAAAATTAAGGCTTTTCGAAGAAACTACTAGGAAATCCGGTTAATTGTCCACAAACCACTTGAAAAGAACGGCTTGGAACATATTGGGAATTTCGAGAAATTATGTAGAACTTTGCACGCTCTGTGTTAGAAAAAGCACGATGGTTAATTTATACCCATGCAAAATATAGATCTATTTAAAGAACAGATTTCTTCCTCTTCTCCCAAAAAGATCGTTATAACTACCCACCACAAGCCTGATGCCGACGCCCTTGGTTCATCTCTGGGACTGGCTAGCTATCTCAAAAAAAAGAATCATTCGGTAACGGTAATTACTCCGTCCGATTACCCTTCTTTTTTGAACTGGATGAAGGGCAACGATGAGGTGATAAACTTTGAGGCGCCGGGTAAATCTGAAATCGCAAAAGAGCTGATACGAGAAGCAGACCTTATCTTCTGTCTGGATTTTTCTTCCCTCAAGCGCTTGATTGACATGGGAGAATACGTGAAAGCATCCAAGGCAAAACTAATAAATATTGACCATCACCAAGATCCGGACGATTTTGCTGATTTTAATTATTGTAGTACTGAGGCTGCGGCGACTTGCGAGTTAATTTATGACCTGATATATAAGATCGGAGATATTGAACTGCTCGATCAAGATATTGCCGAATGCCTCTATGCTGGTATTATGACGGATACGGGAGGGTTCAAACACCCGAATACCACCAAAAATGTCCACTTGGTCACCGCTGAACTTATTGCGCTCGGCGCGGACAATTCCAAAATTGCCCGTTTGATATACGACACCAACTCGCTTAATAAACTGCGGTTTTTGGGCTTTGCATTGACTCGAAGGTTGAAGATTCTGGAGGAATCACATACAGCCTATTTCTCCATCAGTAAAAAAGACCTGAGAAAATATGCATCTCAGACAGGCGATACGGAGGGATTGGTCAATTATGCCCTTTCTCTGGACGGGATAAAAATCGCGGCACTGTTTACCGAACGGAAAGACGGCGTAAAAATTTCATTCCGGTCTGCAGAAGAGGTGGAAATCAATAAATTTGCGGCAAGCTTTTTTAATGGAGGTGGCCATAAAAATGCCGCAGGAGGCATCTCTGAACTCCCACTGGATGAAACAGTGGAAAGATTCGAACACCTTATAAAAGAAAATCAACATACCTTATACAATCAATTAGAAATCATCAATGAAAAAAATTAATAACCTTATTTTAGCCGCAGGCATTATCATTGGCAGTGTGGCTGTTTCGTCCTGTGAGAAAAAACAAACCACTTCGGACGGAATTGAATATACCTATATCAAGGAGGGAAAGGACGCAACAAAAGCCGGAGAATATGTGCTGTATAACTTTATAGCAAAGACCAGCAAGGACTCCGTCTTTATTTCCAGTTATGATCAACCTATTCCTCCATACCTGCAGCATCAGGACAGTGCGGATGCCCAGACAGGAATTGATGAGATATTTTTGAATCTAAACAAGGGAGACAGTATCCGGGTCTCTTCGAAAGCTGGAAAAATCTTTGGCCCCAACCTTCCGCCCTTTCTGGACAGTGCTGAATACGTCACCATTGAAATTGGGGTGGTGAATGTAATTGAAGAAGAGGTTTTTCAGGATTATTACAATGACTTGATGGCCGCCCAGCAGAAAAAGCAGGAAGAAAACTCCAAAAAGCAGTTGCAGGATGATATTGAAACTATCGAAAAATACATTTCTGAAAATAATTTACAGGCTACCAAAACGGAATCGGGTCTTTTCTACGTCATAGAGAAAGAAGGTACTGGTGACCAAGTTGAGCAAGGAAATACAATTTCGGTTGACTATACAGGATATGTATTGGACGGGACTGTATTTGACACCAGTGTGGAAAGCCGCGCAAAGGAAAGCAACACCTTTACCGAGGGCAGGGAGTATCAACCTATATCTTTCCCTGTAGGTCAAGGACGTGTGATTCAAGGTTGGGACGAAGGTTTGCAATTCCTGAAAAAAGGCTCAGTAGCAAAACTACTCATTCCGTCTCCTTTGGCCTATGGCCCGTCACAGCGCTCTGAGGTGATTAAGGCCAACTCTATTTTGGTATTTGACGTAGAAGTAACGGATGTTCAAAAATAAATGCCGAGTTTTCCCGGCAGGTAGATATTAGTAATTGTTATATGAAAAAAATTACGTTAAAACTTCTGGCACTTCTTGGGGTGGTATTTGTCTTTTCCTGTGTGTCTGAGGAAGAAAACCTCGAGGTCATCTTTGAACAGGACAAGCAAAAAATAGAAGCCTTTGTTGCTGACTTTGATGTGGAGCATAGGAAGGAAACCGTCGGTGAATCGGGAGTTGTGCTTTTGATTACTGAAACCAATGATATTGGGCGATTGCCTGTAAACCGCGATACCATCATGGTGGACTATACAGGATATTTGTTGGATGGTACGGTATTTGACACCTCCGTTCGTTCTATTGCAGAAGAAGAAGGAATGTTTAATCCGAATAGACCCTATGAACCCTTTCGAATAGAACTCGGAGTGTCCAATGTAATTGTCGGGTGGCATATTGCTTTGTCTCAATTGCGGGAAGGGGAGAAGGCAACCGTTCTAATTCCCTCTTTTTATGGTTACGGAAGAGATGGAAGCGGACGTATTCCCGGAAACACTGTATTGGTATTTGACTTAGATGTGGTTAGCGTCACGGGACCAGAATAATTAAGATTTTACTAATGAAATCGAGCATGCCGAAGGCGACGCACGGAGGGATGATTATAGTTGCGAGATTCCATGTGACCTCTGAAAAACAAATTATAAACACATGAAAAAATCAATTATTGCCGCACTCCTTTCAGTTTTAATCTTATCCGTTTCATGCGATGATCAGTTTGCGGGATTCGGAGGACCCGTATACGACGTAGAGGGTAATCTTGCTATCGACAGAGTACGGATAGCGGAATACCTAGAAACTGCTGCATTTGACAGTCTTTACCGGGTGCATGATCCTGCCACCGGCGTTGTGGTCATTGTTCAGGAAGAAGGAGAGGGTTCAAGGCCAAGGTCTGGGAACGTTGTGTATGCCAATTATACGGGGATGCTGACTGACGGGACTATATTTGATACAAATCTTGAAGATGTGGCTAAAGCCAACGATATCTTCGATGAGGAACGTAACTATGATATTTTCACCTTTTTTGTAGGTCAGCTGTTAAACCAAGGGGGACCTATTGACGGATTTTCTCATGGTTTTCGGAGATTGAGAAGTGGAGGTAAAGGAGTGATTGTCATTCCATCCCCATTCGGCTATCAGGACGATCCAAACCGGCCCAATATCCCGGAAAATTCCATACTGGTGTTTGAAGTGGAATTGTTGGGATTTGATTGATCAAATAATAAAAGAAGAGAGAAAGAGGAAGGATAGCTATTGTCCTTCCTCTCTTTATTTTACCCAAGTTACTTTGTCTGCAATGGGGCTGCGTTTTCCCTGTGGCCAGCGGTCCGACGCAGGTTTTGCTACATAAAAGAATCCCATTAGTTTATCTTCCTCTTCTAGCCCAAAAAACTCCTTGGCTTCCGGCCAAAATGTAGGTCCGCCTGTGCCCCAGTATGCCGCCAATCCTCGCGCACTGGCTGTTAAATACATATTTTGAACTGCCATGGCAACGGCTGCCACCTCTTCCATCTCCGGAAGATTGGCTTTCAGGTCCCGCTTCATCCCAATGGCAATAATATGTGATGCTTTTAAGGGATTTTCTTTTAGTTTATTGTAGGTTGCTTCCATAAAGTTCCCGCTTTCTTCACTCCGCTTCTTATACAACTCAGACTGGAAGTCCGCAAATTTCTTAAGTCCCTCTCCACTGAAAACTACAAACCTCCAAGGTTCTGTCAACTTGTGGGTGGGTGCCCAGTTGGCATTCTCCAGAAGCTCCGAAATTATGTTATCATCCACCGGGTCATTTTCCCTGAACTGAGCCACAAACATGGAGCGTCTGTTGCGGATGATTTTATTCACCTCTTCTACATTAAAAATTGGTTTGTTCATCATATCAGGATTTCGTTATTATTCCTTTAAAGTGAAAGCATTCTTAAATTTGATCCCTCAACCCTCAACCCTCAATCCTCAATCCTCAAATCTCAATACTTCATTCCTAATTTAACGCCTCCATAGAAATTACGGGTAGGAGCTGGCTGATAAAAACGTCCTCCGAAGGCATTGAGGTCATTTCCCAAACTGTAGGTTTCGTTTAGCAGGTTTTCCACACCAGCAAAGATTTCCATATCCCATTTGACGCCAAGGTTGCTTCGCCATCCCATACGGGCATTGACCAGATTATAGGTCTCCTGATATACTGTATTTGCATCATTGAGAGGGATCTCATCCACATATTGGTGAGTGAAATTGAGGTAGATGCCCGGCTTAGTACGTATGTCCAATTGGTTGACCAGGGTGTTTGGAGCCACCCCAGTGAGGTCATTGCCAGAGAAGTCATTGGTTCCTTGGCTAAAATTACTAAAGGTGAAATAGTGACCGGTAAAGGCATGCGTTAGTTTGATCTCCTGTACAAATGTCAGTTGGTTGCGAATCAATGCGTAATCTACCATCGCTTCAATTCCTTTTTGGTCAGTTGCGCCTGCGTTCCTGAATAAAACCACTCCCTGTTCGTTGGTAAAGGTGGTGATGGTTTGATCCAGATTAAAATAAAAAGCCGAGACGTCTAAGTTTACCATTCCCTGTTTGTAGCTACCGCGATAGCCTACCTCGTAATTCACGCCTTTTTCTGCCTCCAGACCCAGATTAATAGATCCTTCATTCGTCCTTACCTCATCGATTGTTGGAGGAGAAAATCCGGAACTGATGCTACCATGCACGGCTGAAGTTTCATTCAACTTAGCAGACAGCGCAACCCGTGGTATAATAACTGGGTCAAAGCGGCGGTTGGCAGACGAAGGCACCCCCCGTAGGGCATCGATGTTTCTTGAAATATCGAACATGGAAAAGTTCTCGCTCAGTCCGATGGTAAACAGTAAATTCTCGCTCAGTTCCGCTTCTATCTGTTGGAATAGAAAAGCTGTGGTGGTGATCAAGTCATCACTAAAACGTATCGTGTCGGCAGCTCCGCTTCTGTTTCCAAAATTCTGTGCGGCAGTCTTTGCCAGTTGATACTCTCCTCCACCAATAAGTCTAACCGGGATATTTGCCAGCGTGCCATCGTGGGTAAAGCTGGTCCTACCTCCGTAGCTAAATTGAGTCTCTTTTTTATAGTCTAGGTTAAAAGGATTTTCAAAATCTACTGTATTGATATATACCGATGATTTGTTGAATGTCTTAGGGCTGAAGCGGTACTCCTGTCCGATAGTTCCATACATGGATTTTAGGGCAATGGAGGCATTTTGCGAAGCAGAACCCGGTCTTGCCTGACGTGGATTTTCTTCCAGTTGCGCCGCAGTCAGGGCTCCGGGAAGTTCGTAGAATAGATCAGAGTAAAGTAGTTGGGTGGTTATCTTTTGCTTGTCTGAAGGGTTAAAATGCCCTGCAATCTGGAATACTTCCCGGTCCATAGCAGTATGGTCCCTATATCCGTCTGCCTTTTGTTTTGCATAGGAAGCACTAATTCCTCCGTTTTCTAGTTGCTGTTCGATCCCGATCCGGTACCGCATCAGCCCAAAATCGCCCACTGATAAATCAGTACTTATTCGATTTTCATCAATGCGTTGCTTGCTGGTAAAGCTGATGACTCCACCATTGCCTGCCCCATAGATACTTCCTGCGGGACCCTTGATGATTTCCGTGTTTTCTATATTCGACAGATCTAAAAGATTAAGCGGCGTAGTTCCATCGGCAGCCGTGAAGGGAATGTCATTCCAATAGACCTTGGTATTTCTCACACCAAAGGGAGAACGCAGCGAACTACCCCGGATTGAAATGCGGTACGATGCAGGAGCGCGTTCCTCTACTCTTATGCCTGGTTTTGTGTTGAACGCATGTACGGTGGAGGTTTCGTTGAACCGATAAAGCTCACTCTCGGAAACCCGGGAAATTGCCGCAGCCTGAACCAAAAGAGGTCTTTCTGTTTGGAAAGAGGAAACCACTACTTCAGACAGCGCATTGTCAGAACGCTCCAGTCGGGCTGTATATTCACCGCTTGCGGGTACCGAAAGTGTGGTACTGGCAAAGGCAACATGGGTGAATATCATTTCCTCCTGTCTTTCCAGAAACACCTGAACTATCCCAGCTTCATCAGTCACGAAATTCCGTTGACTGTTGAGTTTGATAAACACGTATGGGATAGGCTCGCCTGTTTTAGAATCAACAGTCCGAATGGTAGTCTGCGCCGATAGTCCCAACGGCAGACAAAGAATTGTAAACAAAATTAATTTAAATATTTTCATCGCTTTTTGGATGTGCCCGTAGGGCCGGTAGATTGTAATAATACCGCAAAATTAATTTAATTTTTTAAGCGGTGGTTACCGATCACAGAAAGGTTATGGATTTTGTCAAAAAACACATAACTTGACCACCCAATCAAAGTATCACAAACTGACAATGGATAGAAGGTTAGCCTTAAAACAATTGGCCTGGATTACAGGGGGAGTTATACTGATCCCATCCTGTGACTTCACCCAAGAATCTGTCTTGGAGGCTTATGAAAAGCTTCAGGTAACAGCTTCACAACGAGAAACATTAAACCAAGTAACCAATACGATATTTCCGGGAGTAAAACTCAAAAAGGGAGAAGAAGTAGACCTTCCCGATTTTGTGCTTATCATGGCCAATGATTGCCTTCCTGAATCAGAACAGGAGCAGTTTCTTAAAGGTCTGAAGAGTTTTGATGCCTTTAGCAAAAAGGAATTCGGCAAGACATTTGAAAAAATGGACTCTTCCGAATCTGCAGAGGCCTATCGAGGCATCATGGCTATGGAAGCTGAAGAAAATTCAGATCTGGCCTCTACAAAAAACTTTTTAGCGATCACCAAAAGATTCGCACTTCAGGGTTACCTGACCTCTGAATATTATCTAACTGAAATAATGCCCTACAAAATGATCCCGGGAGGATTTAAGGGCAGTAAACTTGTATCCGAATTAGAACGAATTAATCCCAATGGCTAACCTGAATATTCAACATAAAAAAGAAAATACCTTCGACGCTATCGTCATCGGCTCAGGAATGAGCGGCGGATGGGCAGCCAAGGAGCTTACCGAAAAAGGGCTTAAAACCCTCGTGCTTGAAAGGGGGAAATCCGTGGAACATATCAAAGATTACCCCACTACCAACTTGAATCCCTGGGAATTTGAGCATAGGGGTAATATAAATGAAGACATCAGAAAAGAAAATCCTGTAATTAGCCGATGTTATGCTTTCCGTGAGGATGCCCAGCATTTTTTCGTAAAGGACACCGAGCATCCCTACATTCAGGACAAACCCTTTGACTGGATTAGGGGCTACCAAACAGGTGGAAAATCCCTTTTATGGGCAAGGCAGGTGCAGCGCTGGAGCGACTTTGACTTCGAAGGCCCAGCCAGGGATGGCTTTGCTGTGGATTGGCCGATTCGATATAAGGACTTGGCACCATGGTATAGCCATGTGGAGAAGTTTGTAGGCGTTTCGGGTAATTTGGATGGACTTCCAAACCTGCCCGATGGTGAATTTCTCCCTGCCATGGAGTTGACTGCTGTGGAAAAATATTTCAAAACCCACGTGGGAGAAAATTATCCCGGAAGGGACATCGTTATAGGTCGTTGTGCCCATATTACAGGAAACGAGGAATACTACGCCAAGCAAGGCCGGGCCATTTGTCAACACAGAGCACTGTGTCAGCGTGGCTGTCCGTTTGGGGGATATTTCAGTAGTAATTCCTCCACACTTCCTTGGGCAATGAATACAGGCAACCTAACGCTGCAAAACAATGCCGTGGTTCACTCCATAATTTATGACGAGCAAAAAGGCAGGGCAACCGGAGTGTTGGTAATCGATGCGTTGACGTTGGAAACTACCGAGTACTATGCGGATATCATATTTCTCAATGCCAGTGCGCTCAATTCCAACTTGGTTCTTTTAAATTCCAAGTCATCCAGATTTCCGGATGGACTGGGAAATGACAATGGGCTCTTGGGCAAATTTGTTGCCTTCCACAATTACAGGGCAGGAATTTCAGGCGAATATGAAGGGTTGGCAGAATATACCACAGAGGGAAAGCGTCCCAATGGAGGATACATTCCCCGCTTCAGAAACGTAGAAAAGCAGGAAACGGGATTTCTTAGGGGGTATGCGGCTGGATTCAGTGGCAGCCGAAGTATCATCACGGATCATTCTGACATTGGAGAAAATCTGGAAAACAGCTTGTTAACTCCAAAATTTGGAACTTGGAGGGTTGGATCCCATATGATGGGGGAGACCATTCCCAAGGAGGAAAGTCGGGTCAGCTTGGATCCCAATCAGAAAGACGCCTGGGGTATGCCACAGCTCAAAGTATCCATCGATTATGATCAAAACGACGAGGCGATGATTACAGACTACCTGGAGCAAATGACAGAAATGTTTGAATCTGCCGGGTTTAAAAATATCCGTACCAGGGATGATAAAAGAGCACCTGGTCTGGATATCCATGAAATGGGAGGAGCACGAATGGGACATGATCCCAAGACTTCTATCCTAAACAAGTGGAATCAAGTGCATGCCTGTCCCAATGTGTATGTAACGGACGGTGCCTGCATGACTTCTACCAGTACCCAAAATCCATCCCTGACTTATATGGCCATGGCAGCCCGGTCGGTAGACCATGCCATAAGGGAGAGTAAATCGTAGAAATAATGGTCAAAACAAAGGCCTGCCAGATCCGGAGATTCTGGCAGGCCTTTTATTTTTTAAACCCGGATCATAGACTAGTGATGATGGTGTCCATCAGGTCCATGGGCATGGCCATGTTCCAGTTCAATGGGTTCTGCATCTCTTATGCCGACTATTTCACCTTTAAAATAAAGGTCCAAACCCGCCAGTGGAGAATTAAAATCCATTAAGACCCCCCGGTAATCAATCTTTAGGATTTCACCTTGCATGGGGTTTCCTTTATCATCCTGCATGGAAACAACTTTACCCACTTTCATTAGGTCACGTTGTAATTTACCATCTTCCTTAAACGCAGTTTTGGGGACAATGACTTTTTTAGATTCATCATAGTCGCCATATCCGTCCAAATATCCTATAGAGACCTCAAAGGCATCGCCAATTCCCTTTCCAACCATCGCCTCTTCCAGCTTGGGTAGGAGGTTATCAGCACCAAAGAGAAAGGCATAAGGCTCGGAAGCTTCTACTTTCTCGAAAAATTCCTTACCATTTTCTCCATCATCCACGTGCAGTTCATACACGATAGAAACTATTTTATTTTTCTCAGCAACCATCTATAGATTCTTTAGCATTAAGTTGCCAAAATTAAGGGAATTTGGCTGGAAATTATAATGCTTAGCGGATTTTGGCCAAATAGGCTTCTTGATAGGAGGACCAGATTTCGTAGATTGGGTTTCCGGTTGAACTCATGCCACTGTGATGCCACTGCTTGTCGACCACTTCAAAGTCGAACTCCAAGCTGGCACCCACCCGGCTGTCGTCCCGGGAAAAGAAGGTGATGTTTTCGACGTATTTCCCGTCTTCGGCAGTGTAAGTTCCCCCACCAGTGCCGGAAAATTCTTTAGTCTCCGAATTAAATGCAATCCACTGAAAGCGGCCTCCACCAAGGATTTTTACCGTCCGGCGGGCTCCCGGTGTCATGCTGCTGATTTCTCCGTCTCTTTTTCTTCCGGTAATTACCCATGTTCCGTTGATGGCATCATCCCTGTCGGATATTTTTTCCCAAATTTCAATCAAATCCTTACCTTTTATACGGGCGGAAATAACGAGCTTATCTTCCGCAAAATCCATTGAATAGTTGTTTTTTGTTCCTATCTGATCCTTGTCAAACGTGTAGAAATCAAGACTCTCCGTATATTCGCTGCCTGAGAGGGTGAATTCACCGCCACCTGCTCCCAGAAATTTATTACTGCCTAGCTCCTTGGCCCCAAAAGAGAAGTATCCATCTTGATAAATTTTAATATATTCTTTATCACTTACCGGTTTGCCGTTCTCATGGGTGAGTTTCCAAGCCCCTTCAATATTCTGGGCCCAAATGGGTGAAAGAATTAACGCCGTCAATAAGGTGAATAGGTACTTCATAATAGTTTAGGTTTTTGTTTGTTTAAAACTAAAAAAAAAATCAGGGATATAATAATTTAATTGATTTCCGGTTAAGAAAATGGACAAATTGCATGTAATACGGATGATACTCAGATGTTGGTATGATTTTTAGGCTAATATGTTTTGCCTTGGTTGGCGTAATGGAAAATGAATGAAAAATAAAAAGCACCTAGCGGGTTTCACAACTTTCGTTTTATTAATTGGGTTAAACCTCCCTACTTTCAGTCAAAGTTATGGCACATCCGCCGGCTTACGTTTCGGTAATAATCAAGATTACCGTACTATTGGAATCACGGCGAAGCAGCGGTTGCTGAAAGGAGTCACTGCGGAAGCTATCATCCAATCTGATTTTACAGCCAACACTACTGCCCACCTTCTCCTTGCACGGCATAGACCAATGATCAGCAAACGGTTTAATTATTACTATGGGGGAGGACTCTCAGTTGGAATGGAAGAAAGCCGTCAAAAAGTCCCGGAATCCATGCAAGTGGTTACAACGTATGGAAACCCTACTATGGGAATAGATTTTGTTTTGGGAGTTGAAATGACCCTGATGAAGGTCAATTTTTCACTAGACTACAAGCCGAATATCAACCTAGCCGGAAAGGAACAATGGTATGCAGGTCAGGTGGGAATTTCTGTAAGACCAGTCTTGGTCAAAGGGAAGGAACAACAAAAAAGGAAGCGTCAAAAGGCCAGAAAAAAAAGGAAAGCGCAAAAAAAATCAAATCCCGGACCTTTTTCCCGGTTCATCCAGGGCATTAGGAACCAATAAATCCCTATATTTAAGGATTAGTGCTATTTTGTAAAAACCCAACTTACCCCATGAAACTGACCATCCCATTAATTTTAATCAATTTACTTTTTTTCAACGTTTCTTTTTCCCAGCAGCAAGAGCCGGTGCGTTTAGCTGTGGTTGGCCTCACCCATTCTCATGTGAATTGGATACTCGGACGGCAGGATAAGGGAGACATTCAGCTCGTAGCCATTGTAGAGCCCAATCGAGACCTCGCAGAACGCCTTATGAAAAGAAATAATATCTCCATGGATTTATTATATCCCAGTATGGAGGAAATGTTTGCCAACGTTATTCCGGATGGAGTTACGGCCTTTGGGTCTATCTATGAACATTTGGAAGTTGTCCAAGCTTGTGCACCTAGAGGCATTCATGTCATGGTGGAAAAGCCCTTGGCGGTAAGCACCGCTCACGCAAAAGAGATGAAGGACCTTGCAGAGCAGCATAATATTCACCTAATCACTAACTACGAAACCACTTGGTATGCCAGCAACCAAGAAGTCTTCCGACAGGTACATGAGGAAGGAAAAATAGGTGACATCCGGAGGGTAATCGTCAACGACGGGCATGAGGGCCCTAAGGAGATCGGAGTAAACCAAGAATTTCTGGATTGGCTCACCGACCCGGTTCAGAATGGTGGAGGAGCGGTCATTGACTTCGGCTGCTACGGGGCAAATCTGATGACTTGGTTGATGAAGGGAGAGCGTCCGATTTCTGTCACTGCGGAACTTAAACAAATAAAACCCGACATTTACCCGAAGGTGGATGATGATGCTACCATTTTACTTCAGTATGAATCATCTATTGGGGTGATTCAGGCATCCTGGAATTGGCCCTTTAGCCGTAAAGATATGGAAGTATATGGGCAAACGGGTTATTTAATCGCGAAGAATTCAACGGATGTAGTCTCAAGATTTGAGGGTCAGGGAAAGGAACAACCTTTGGTAATGAAAAAAAGACCTTATCCCTACGACGACCCATTTTCATTTTTTGCAGGAGTAATTCAAGGGAAAATTGACATGGATCCCTTCGATTTGTCATCGTTGGAAAACAACTTGATGGTGGTCGAGATTTTGGAAGCGGCCATAGAAAGTGCAAAAAGTGGCCAACGGGTCAATTTAAAGTAGATTTTATAATTTTTGAGTGCGGAGAGTGATTTGATGTCATATGGTGTTTTTTACATTGGGATTTATTTTATGTCATATGCGTTTTAGGGATATTGGTGTAACATATTGAGTTATTTTATCTAAATTCAAATTATTAGTTCGATTAATCGCCGTAAGTAGTGATATTTGCTCCATCTAAATATCATATGAATTCTTTGTTTCAAAAATATGCTACCAGAAGAAATTTGTCCGTTCTGTTAATTTTAACGGTTCTTTTCAACGTTTTATTTTTGTTATATTTTGGGGATTTTGAGGAACCGATTTTAGATACTTATACTTATTATTCTGCGGGGGAAGCCTATGAAGCCATAGAGAGCTATGGGGAATACGATCGGCAAAAGTATATAAGAGGGACCCTAATGCTGGATTTTATCTATCCGATTATCTATTGCCTTATGTTGGCTTTTGCCATATATAGACTAAATGGATCTGGAAAAATAGCCGCGGTTCCACTTTGGATTATACCGGTCGATTATTTGGAAAACAGTTTGATTATTTTTCTGATAAGTAAGTTTCCCATAAGATACGAGGTGCTAGCAGGTATCGCCGGAATATTTACGCTGACAAAATGGGTGATGGTGGTCATATGCTTACTTGGGATTTTGGTACTGTTTTTCTCCCGGGTAATAATTAAAAAAAGGGAAACACAATAGGCTTCGGATTTATCTCAAAACAACCCCTAAGTCGGCAACTTTTCCAGTTTAGGCGGATTAATCTTTGCTGTAGAGCCCTTAAAATAAGTACGTGACCATTCAGGGAAAAAAAGACCTTTTACTTTGTTTTGACGTTTATGTCTACTAATTTAAATAATTAATTTGATCCGATTTAGTCATGTTTCCAAGCCTATTATACCCAAAAATTTCTGCTAAATCAATTCTCGCTTTAAGCGGGTTACTATTGACAGCGCAAATATCGCTTTCCGGCGATATTTATTCCCATTGTAAGTTAACATTAAAACATTCAGTAACCGCTCCTATTGAGATTTTTCAAGATGATCAAGTGTATGATGTTGCGGATAAAATGCCACGTCCAGTTGGAGGACAGGACGGGTGGGAGGAGTACCTTGCGGAAAACCTAAATTACCCAACCGCAGCGTTAAAAACTAAGATTGAGGGTGTAGTATATGTGGTTTTTATTTTGGAAAAGGATGGTAGAACTTCCAATGTTAAGGCGATGAGGAGTATAGGTGCCGGGTGTGAAGAGGAAGCCAAAAGACTTGTTGAAGGCAGTCCTAAATGGACCCCAGGTATGAATAACGGCGAACCGGTAAGGGTACGGATGCGGATACCTATAAGGTTTCACCTTCCTAACTGAGGTGTCGTGATTAAAAATATACTACTTATGTAATGTTTAATATCAAAAAAGGCTGTCCTAGAAATAGAACAGCCTAAATAGTTTTTTACTCACACAATTTTCAGGGGGACTTTTTTACCAGTCTTTACTGCCTTATAAATTGCGTCTATGATGATCAAATCTTTCAACCCTTCTTCCCCGTCTACAGGTACTTGAGGTTTTTTGCCTGCCAAGATAATATCTGACATCTCATCCATCTGCACGGTCTGATGCGTTACGTGAGGTTTTTCGAGCGGACCCTTGTGGGTTCTTCCCTTGATTGGCCCATAGCCTGTGGAAGGTTGCAGTTCCGCATATCCCTTGTCTCCATTTAGAAAAAACCGATCCAAGTTCCCCATGCTATAGGTGGATAGGCAAGAAGCCACTGCACCGCCTGGGAATCCAAACTGGAACTGAATGGTTTCATCCACTCCCTCCTTGAATTTTACTGGATCAGTTTTGGTCTCCTGCGCGGTAACCCAAATGGGTTCTTCACCGACCATATACCGGGCACCATTGACAGAATAAATCCCAATGTCCATCATGGAACCACCTCCTGCCAATTCTTTATTGAGACGCCATTGAGTGGGATCTCCAATCTTAAAACCGCTGAGTCCTTGGAAAAACAGCACTTTGCCCAGCTCACCCTCGTTTCTCATACGGATGATTTCGAGGGTATTGGCTTCAAAATGCATTCTGTAGCCAACCAGCAGGTGTACGTTGGCTTTTTTGCATGCTTCTATCATTTCTCTACCCTCCTTGGCATTTAATCCCATGGGCTTTTCGCAAATTGCATGTTTTCCAGCCTGGGCTACTCGGATTACCTGGTCTTTATGTAGGGAATTTGGGGTAATGACATACACGGCATCAATATCCGGATTATCCTTTATGGCATCGAAGTTCTCGTAGTTATAACAGTTTTTTTCAGGAATATTATATTTGGATTGCCATTCCGTAATTTTTGATGGAGTTCCGCTTATTACGCCAACTAATTTGGCTTTTTTGCAATCCTTCATCGCTTCTGCCACGCGGGTTCCATAGCTCCCCAGGCCCATAATGGCTACACGTAGTACTGGTCCCTGGTAATCTGCCGAATCCGCCCAAAAGTGAGCGTCTTTGGCCTGCAGGGACGATACCAAGGGGAGAGAAACGGCTGAAAGAGTAAGTTTCTGTAAAAAATTACGTCTGGATTTCATAGGTGTTTTGGTTTTAGGTTAGATGTAACTCACTGATTTAGATCCGTAGATTGCGGGTATTTTTTAAATCCCGTACCTGCAATATATTAGTTTTAATTCAAATGATTAACTTCACCGGACATTAAAATTTAGAAGTATTCGCCTAGTTTATGGAAAATATCCGCTACCAAATCGAAACGGAACTGGCTCTTGATGAGTTTGTGTCGCTATTAAAACGATCCACCTTGGGGGAAAGGAGACCCGTTGATGATGTGGAACGGCTAAAGGCCATGCTCAAGCACGCCAATCTTATTGTGACAGCCCGAGACGGAGAGCTTCTGGTGGGTGTTTCCAGATCCTTGTCAGACTTTAGCTTCTGTACCTATCTATCTGACCTAGCTGTCGATGAAGCCTATCAAAAAAAGGGTATCGGTAAGGTTTTAATCCGGGAGACCAAAAAGGCCGCTCCGTTGGCTAAATTGATTTTATTGTCGGCACCCAAGGCCATCGCTTATTATCCGAAGATTGGAATGACCCGCCATGAGCATTGCTATATATTGGAGGAGCTGGATAATTTGAAATAGGAAGGAATGTTTCCGTAAGTGGGAAATTTTAGAAGCAAGTGGTGTTCAATAGTGGAGGCTTTGATTTGAAGCAATGGGTTGGTTTATTTTTCGCAGTGCCGAACGTTGAATAAGCCATACTTTCCCTTCGAAACCGGACCTGTTAATTTATGCTCTCTTGATGTCGTAATAGAATTGTCCAATAGAACACGGATTTGGCGGATTAAGCTGATTTGAGCGAATTTTTTGTCTTGTTGTAAGAGTTTTTTCAGAGCTGAAAAAACGGTGAGTTCCAAATCTGGATGGCAGACTAACCGGACACGGGTTTTGACGGTAAGGGAGTGGGGTATTATGGTTGATGCGGCCAAAATGAATCTGATCGTTATTTCTTATATTTATACTTATAAGGCTCCCTTGTGGGCCTTATATTTTAATACAATGTTAATTCTGTGTTTCAATCATTAAAATTAACAACGGAACTTTTTGATTTAAATATTATTTTTTTAGTTTTAAGGGTTGTAGTATTCATAATTTATGGAAAAGGTTACTATTTACAATATTTTCAACACCGACAACTAACCGACTATGTCTCCGTTCCGCCTTGTCATCGCTTTTTTTGTCGTTTCCATTATTGGATTTGCCTTGGTGCCCAAGTTGTCCGTAGATCTAAATCCCAGAGACAGGGAACCGGTATTACAGATTTCATTTGGCGTGAATGGTTCCTCACCTGAGTTGGTGGAGAAGTTAGGAACCTCCCCCTTGGAAGGTGTATTTTCCCAATTGTCGGAGCTCAAAAAGATCAATTCGGTTTCCAATTATAACGGGGGGAGCATCACGCTGCGTTTCGACAAGGAGACGGACATGGAATACAAAAAGTTCGAAGTTGCCTCCCTTATCCGGCAGGTTTATCCCTCGATGGACAGAAAGGTTTCGTATCCGATCGTCTCACAAAGTGCCCAGCGTAATGTCAGTGAAAAATCACCTATCCTCACCTTCAGCATCAACGGTCCTTTCGCATCCTTTGAAATCAAAAAAGTGACAGAGGACATTCTTAAGTCCGCTTTAAACCAGATTGTGGAAATAGAAGAAATAGAGGTGCGGGGTGCAAACAATCTAAATCTGTTTATTACATACGACATTAAGAAGCTTCAGGCGCTTAATTTTTCCAGAAGCTCTTTAACAAGCAAAATCAACAGTGCCTTTGGAGTCCAATATCCCGGATTGGTACTGAATACTTCGGGGGAATCTCTTTTTCTGCGGGTAGACCGTTCCCTCACCTCGATGGAACAGCTTGAAAATTTGCATGTAGGTACGCACGGTGGCAAAGATCTATATTTAAAGGACTTGGCCGCAATCTCCATAGAAGAAGCGGAGGCAACCAATTATTTTAGGATCAACGGGAATAACTCCGTAACCCTTGCCGTCTACAGTAGAGATGGAGTGAATAAAGTGATATTGGCTCAACAAATTAAAAATACTATCTCTGAAAATGCGAGTTTGTTGCCGGCGGGATTTGATGTAAGGCTTGAACGAGACGATACGGAGTTTTTAGCCAAGGAATTACACAAAATTTACAAGCGCTCTGGTTTATCCATCCTGATTTTGATTGTCTTTATTTTTTTAGTCAACCGCAACCTGCGATATTTAACTACGCTGTTTTTAGGGATAATCGTAAATCTTAGCCTGACGGCAATCATCCTTTATTTATTAAAGGTTGATATTCATATGTATTCATTGGCGGGGTTGACGATCTCATTCGGGTTGATCGTAGATAATGCAATAATCATGATCGACCATTTGCATAAGCATAAAAACAGAAAAGTTTTTCTTGCTTTGCTGGCCGCTTCCTTGACTACGATTGCTGCCCTGCTTATGGTATTTTTACTTCCTGAGGAAGACCGGAAGAACCTGGGGGAATTTTCAGTAGTTGTTGCCGTGATGTTAGCCGTATCATTGATTGTCGCATTATTGTTCACTCCCGCAATGTATCAGCTGTTGTTTAAGGACAAAATGCGCATGGGCAGGAAACTCAGCCTTGCACAGCTCAGGAAGCGGGCAAAAGCATTCCGGATATTTAGTCGGACAATCTCTTTTACCGCCCGCTATAAAAAATCATTTTTAGCACTTCTGTTGCTACTCTTTGGCCTGCCGATATTCTACTTGCCGGCCAAGTGGGAAGGTCAGGAGTGGTATAACAAGAGTATAGGTAGCACTTATTATCAGGAGGAAATACGGCCATGGGTAGATAAGGGACTTGGAGGCTCCATGCGGATGTTTGTACGGGGGGTGTTTGAAAAATCTTCCTACCGGGAACCGGAGCGAACCAGGTTGTATGTGAATGCGGGTTTACCTTTTGGGAACACTCTAGAGCAGATGGATTTTATTATTAAGGAGTTTGAGTCTTTCCTCAAGGGTGTGGAGGGCATAGACAAGTTTGTAACCACGGTAAATTCCGGTCAAAGTGCACGGATAGAAATCACCTTTAAGGATGCTTATGAACGGTCGGCTTTGCCTTATCAACTGAAAGGAAAACTGGCCATGAAGTCAACTGACTGGAGTGGAGTAAGGTGGAATATCGTCGGAGTAGGACAGGGGTTCTTTACCGGTCCTGGAGGAGAGGGCATACCTTCCTTCCGGGTAGAGCTTAGAGGATACAACTTCAATGAGTTGGAACGACAATCCGATAGATTAGCTGAAAAGCTACTCACGCACCGGCGAATTCAAGAAGTAAATACGAACGAGAGACTAAGCTGGCAAGAGCAAAAAACAGAAGAATATGTTCTCCGCTTTGACCAGGATAAAATGAACTTGGCCGGTTCTGACATGTACCGGGTGGTCAATGCGCTGGGGGATGTGTCCAAGCCGCAGGGGCAATCTTTAAATTTGACCTTTGATGACCGTCAATATGGAGTAGTCATTCGAGAAAGAGAATCGGAGCGCTTTTCCAGGTTTGACTTAGAAAATACAAGCCTGATCTCTGGGGAAAATGAAATCTTCCGGATTGGAAGTTTTGGAAGTCTCACTAAAGAATCGACCACCAACGCCCTTCATAAAGAAGACCGGCAATATATCCGGCTGGTATCATTCGAATACATGGGATCAGCCAAATTCGGAGGGGAATATTTGGATGAGGTGCTGGAGGAACTTAAGTCCGTATTGCCTTTGGGGTATACTGCAACCAAACAAACTTATTCGTGGGACTATAACCGGGCAAAGCGGCAATATAGCTTGTTGCTGGTACTTGTAGTAGGAATATTTTTCATCTGTTCGATTTTGTTTGAGAATTTCAGGCAGCCGTTTTACATCATTTTCATTATACCGGTTTCATTCATTGGGCTTTTTCTTATTTTTTCCTTGTTTGATTTTTATTTTGACCAGGGAGGGTATGCTGCCTTTGTAATGTTGGGGGGGTTGGCTGTGAATGCGGCAATATTTATTGTCAATGATTTTAACAACCGCACTTTCGGGACCCATAATAGGAATGTATTAAAGGCGGTAGCCGGAAAAGCCACCCCGATATTGCTGACTGTGCTCTCTACCTGTTTCGGGTTGATTCCATTTGTGATGGAAGGTCAGGGGGAAATTTTCTGGTTTTCGCTGGCTATTGGCACGATTGGAGGGCTTGTTTTTAGCTTGGTGGGTGTCTTTCTCGCATTGCCGGTATTTTTATGGAAAAAAAACACAACTCCCGCTGTAAATTAGCGTGTTGTTTATAAGTTATAATTTTACCTACTTTATGTTTCGAGCCATTATCGTTTTGTTATTGTCTGTTTTTTTATTCTCCTGTTCTAATGAAAAAGCCCAACAGGATTTGGGCCCCCTCACAAAGCTATCGGTGAAAGTAGTGGATAGCCTAGTGGTAGATGAACTGAATACATTGGTGATGGATGACTATTCCCCTGAAACGGGATACTACCTCTTGCGCGGGTTAAAGTCCAGAAAGCCCTATTTGGTGGATGGGAAAGGCACTGTAATGGATGTGTACGAAGTCTTGGAGGATGGACCAAATGGAGTGGGTGTAAACGGCGCTTTTGGATACAGATTTTTAGGGAAAGACCGCTGGGTTGCCCAAGGCCTATACAACGGCTATCACATCTATGATATGAGTGGTCAGAAGATAAAGACCGTGCCTCATAACCATTTGGGTCTTTTTTCTATGTCCGTGTTTTCTTACCAGACTACTTTTCATCCATTCGAAAAGGATGGAATTGCTTATATGGTGGGCAAAGAGCCTAATCTGTTTAATTCACAGGATGTCGATCCTCAGGAAGAGGGCACCGCATATTATAAACAGGCAAACGTAATTTACAGATATAACTTAGATACGGAGGAGAGTGAAACATTGGAAAGTTTTCCAGAGTCTTGGGAGCCTAGGGTTAAAGGGGTATTTGCTGGAGCTGGGCAGCCTATAGTTGCTTATCATGAGGGCAAACATGAAATGGCGCTATTGCCAACTATTGGAAAACAATTATTCATATACGATTATTCATCAGCTACACCTAAACTAACCCATACAGTTAGTCTTTCCCATAAAAATCGGCCTAATGATTTGCCAACAGTAAAATTCAATGCGGAGGATCAGTTCAATGATTACCCTTACTTTATTGACATACGCTACGTGGGGGAAAAAATCCTGATAGTTTTCAATACCCGAATTCCCGGAGATGTCCTGCGGCAGTTGCGAGCCCTATCGGAGGAATATTACAACTTACCCGAATACAAGGAGGCAATCGATCAGTACGTAAAGTCTTATTATATTGTGGTTGAGGATGGGATACAGATCGGTGTCGTGGATAAATTGCCTGTACCTGGTGTATTGGATTTTGGGGATTCTGAGGGATATTTTTATGTAAATGACAACGTAAACCCTCAAAAGGAACGGGATTATAACCTATTTTACAAGTTAGAAATTGAATAGGTTATCGGTTTAATTTTCAACCTGAATCTGAAAAAACTTCCTAAATATTTCTTTACCGCAGTTGATTTCCAAACGATAGATAATTTTTTTATCATAACTATAAACAAAGTAAATTAAGAATAAAATTTTGTATATTATTATAATTCAAATTTATATTTTTTAATTTTGAAATTTCGACAACCTAACTTCTCGATAATTCAACATTATTGTATTTTCAATAATTCATCTCAATATTATTTAATCGTTAACAAATAAATATTTTGATTGATTTATTTGTAATGAAAGAATCTCTCCGTTACATTTGTATCATACTTACGTAAGGTATTCAATTACTCGCCCAAAGTAATTAACCTCAATCGAAAATTTAACAGGGAAATCCTGAAAAAGAGGTTTGTAGTTTATTTTAAAACCTTTAAAAATTTAAAACCATGAGATTAATTATTGCAACAATAGTAGCGCTAAGCGTTTCTTTCGGGTCCTATGTCTATGCAGGCACCGAAAATGGAGATCCAATTGTAACCCTTGAAAAGCTAGGGGATAGTAAATTCCAGCTAAAATATATGACACAGCCGGTTGGAAAGGTGATCGTTTCGATCAAAAATGAGCAAAATGCCGTAGTTTATAAAGATGTGATAGATACGGAAAAGCTTTTTTACAGAAATTATGATTTGACTAACTTGGCGGTAGGTAACTATCACCTTGAAGTTTCTGAGCCGAATGGGAACACATTTAAAGCTTTCGATGTGGATTTAACACCGACACAACGAAAGTCAACCTATGTCGCAGATACCAAAGTCTTGGATAATAAAACCATAGCCCTCTTAGTTAGGAATTTGGACCAGACTGAAAAGACCGTCCGTATTTATGAAGGATACGAGTTGATTCACGAGGAGAAATTTGACGAGGAGACCTTCGGTAAGCGGTTCACTTTCAAAAACGTTAATTCCTTGAAAAATGTCTCTTTCGAGATCATTGAATCAGATGGATTTGGGAAATACATCTCTGCAAAATAGCATTCAATTATTTTATTTAACCACTAACATGAGCAAAGAGCCCCAGTAGGGGCTCTTTTTTTGTGTAGGAATTAAAGGGATATGACAGTTGTTAATCAAACATGGTCGAATTGAGAATTAAAAACATGGTTTGTCCCCGATGTATTTATGCTGTGGTAAATGTTTTAGACGAATTGAACATTCCCTTTGATCGTGTTCACTTAGGAAAGGCATACCTTAAAGGACCTTTGGAAACATCTATCCAACTTTTGTTTTCATCGAAGTTGGAGAACCTAGGCTTTGAGTTACTTCTGGACAAGGAGGTACAAAAGATCGAAAAAATCAAAAATTATCTTAGGGAGGTAGTGTCAGCGGATGAAGTCCCGGAATCTTTTGCCTTGACCCGGTTTCTTGCGGAAACAATGGATGAAGAGTATACAGCATTAAGTCATTTATTCAGCAGCTTGGAAGGAATCACCATTGAAAAATACTTTATTAACCTGAAAATTGAGAAGGTAAAGGAATGGCTTAGCTATGGCGAATTAAATTTAAGCGAAGTATCCTTTAAGTTAGGGTATAGCAGTGTGCAACATCTTTCAGCCCAGTTTAAAAAGACTAGTGGAATGACCCCATCTCAATATAGACGCCTTCAAGAAAAACCAAGGCACTCTCTGGATCAACTTTTTTAGCTATCCGAGAGAGTGCATTTTGATAGCTATTGTCAAAATAAGCGAATTCCGAGTGAAAGGATTAGTTGGTTTTGCCGCTGGTCAGTCGCAAACCCCGCATTGCTGTCTGCTTGTTTTCCTAGAGGACCTTCGTATTTGAAATCCAAAATCATGTTCCCAACATCGACCCCGATACCAGCTTGGTACCCCAAAGTTGCACTGTTATAATCGGGAGGTGTCAATGCCGGTCCGTTGGAATTCAGATCAGAATCCAGCAAAAAGCTCATGACAGGACCTGCCTGAATGCGAAATACTTCTGCAATTTTAAATCCGAACATAACCGGTACATCCACCCTGCTAAAAGATGCTGAATATTTGACCGTTGTATTTCCTTGGGAACTTTCGAAATCACCACCGGTATTGGTGTACAATACTTCCGGCTGAAAGTAAATGCTATTTCCTCCCAGACGGGCAAAAAGGCCAACATGGTACCCCAACTTCGAGTCACCTGAAGAAAAATTACTTCCGTTTACTTGAACGTTCCCTTGCGAAACACCGATTTTGGGGCCTATGGAGAACTCTTGTGCATGGACTTGATTAAAGGTGGCTGCTACAGTGAGTAAACCGACAATTAGAATGCTTTTAACAATAATATTCATAGATTGGGTTGTTTGGTGAAGGGTATAATATGAGACTGTGTATTTGTACAATTAGTAGGCCAGCATGGCCGCAAAATGATTTTTTTTTCAGCAAATTTTTGACCAGTCAGATAAATCTTGGCAAGAATGTACCTATAGTCTTGCATTTTAAATATTTAAACGATAATTTGGAAACAATCTTTCACATAATAAAAAAATATTGTTTCCTAAAAAAAATGACTTTAATTGTCAATTATTTCTTTCCTGAGCTGTATGATCCGAAATTGAGCTTAATTTTAACAGAAAAAAAGGATTAGACGAAGGCAATTTTCTTTTTTGTTAAGACATTGGCCGAAGATTTATTGAAAAAAATATTAAAGTTGATAGATTAACCATATTTTTGTGAGAGTCGGCTAAATCACCCATTTCAGCCGTTTTGGATGATTTTGGTCTGGAATGTAGATAGATATAGTAGTGTTTTGTTTTTAAAATTTTGAATCAACCGTAACAGAGAAATATCCATGATAGAAGTAATTAAATATCCAAGTGTATTGGAAAGCAGCAACTTGGAATTAAGAAACGTAGCTAGGGATTTAGTTTCAGGGTTAAAGGTATATCACGATAATGTGGGATATCTTGTAGGAGAATTGGCGCTTTCTGAGGGAACTTCCCCACACCGGAATATTAACAGTTCACCGGAAGAGGTTGATTATAGGATTTTTTTAAAGTCGGCATTATTGCTGGCTTCCCAAAAGCTGGGTAGCCCGATCACGGTAACGACAGGGTTCCCGTTTTCTACTTTTCAAGTATTTAAGGAGGGTGCGTATAGGCTTCTTGAAAACGAACATATCATTGAATATGATACACAGACCTACGGTGGCGGTGGGCGTAAAAAGATGGCGGTAGAAGTAGATCGGGTGGCCATTGTACCTGAAGTAGTAGGAGCCAGTATGGCAGTTAGGCAACTAGTCCCTGATGCACCAAAGAATTTCTTTATGATTAGCTTAGGTTACGGAACGATGGAGGCCATTCTCAGCACGGAGGGTGGATTGGTGCAACGTTCCAGTGTTTCCACATTCGGATTGCGGTATGCTATTAATTTGATTACCAAGGAGCTGCAAAAAGACAACTATCTGGATCTTAAAACAGAACATCAAATTGATCAGAACTTCAGTGAGGGTACCATAATATTAAATCGTAAACGGATTGACTTAAAGGATTTAAGAAAACAAGTAATTACCCAATATTACCAAGACGTGATCTCTCCATCGTTGCGCAAAGCTTTTACGGACCGTGATTTTGCGAAGTCGCAGGATTTGTATCTGGCCGGTGGTGGGGCAAATTATACAGATTTAGTGAATATGTTTAAAGAGGAATTTGACGGCTTCTTAAACATACATGTTCCCGAATCTCCTGAACAATTAGCCTCAATTGGCTATTGTTATAATAGCCTTGCCATCAATGGTGGCGCAAAGGACAAGGCTGTAGGGCTGGACTTGGGAAACAGTTCTACAATTATCACTACTTTTAAACAAGAAAAAGAAGGTTAAGCGTATGAAATTTGGATCCAACAAACAACAGGACGATGGAGGTAATGTAAGTAAGGTGACCGTTTTGTCATTGGGATTTGAGCTCACAGGAGACATTATTTCCAAAAGTGATATACGGGCAGATGGGATCTTGGTTGGAAGTATTCGGACGGATAAAAAGGTAGTCGTAGGGGAAAAGGCTTCCATAACCGGGGATATCATTGCGGCGGAAATCAGCATCAGTGGGGAGGTGGTAGGTGATCTGTTTATTGGAGGGGAAACTACCATTTATGCATCTGCTAAGGTGTCCGGGAACATCACTACACAACAAATATTTATCCATAAGGGTGCTGAGCTGAACAGCTTAATTAGAACCGTAGATGGAGATGCTGTGAAATCAGCGGCTAAATCAAGTAAACTGAATACGGTAAGTAGAGAAGAACTTTATTCGATTATGGATGAGAAAAAGTCCAAAATAACCAAGGAGGTGGAAAAACCCGTGCAGACAAAGCGTGTTGAATCAAATTTTTACACGGAGGACTCCAACTCAAAGGAAGAATTTAAACCCAATTTTCCAAGGACCTGGTAAAAGGAAGGAAGCTGAATTTAACCAAAAAGTGGCGACAGATTACGATCTGTCGCCACTTTTTGGTTTAGGATTCTTGATAGGAGGCAATAGTTCCTTATCCTCCCTCTCCAGGGTCTCCAAACACCCCAACCATATTCAACAAGACCAATAAGATCACCACAGGGCAGATCCATTTAATAAAAAACATCCAAGCGACCTTGGGAAATCCGTCAAAATTAGATCCTTTGCTCAATTCATCTGCATAAGTCTTTACCTTCTTCACCCATCCAGTATAAAGACTGAGCATCAGACAGATAATCACAACTGCCAAAGTTCCGAAAAAGAAATCCATCATGTCGAAGAAACCCGAAATTGGTTTACCGAAGAAGTTAAAGCTAAATGTGTTGAAAAAATTACCCTTTACTGCAGCCAAGGATGAAGGAATGGATAGTAGCATGGCTGCAATTCCAATGGTCCAGGCGGCTTTTCTTCGGCTCCATTTTCTTTCGTCAATAAAATAAGCAACAGGCACCTCCAGCATAGAAATACTCGATGTCAATGCTGCAACAAATAGTAATACGAAAAACATGGCACCAATTATATTCCCAAACGGTTGAATTTCATCGAAAACTTTTGGGAGTACGTTAAATACAAGGGAGGGCCCACCATCGGGGCTTACACCAGGTAGAAGGGCAAATAAGGCCGGGAAAATCATCAATCCACCCATCAAGGCAACTCCGGTGTCCATACCTGCAATCCAACCTGACGATTGTATGATGTTACCTTCCTTAGGTAAGTAGGAGCCAAATGTAATCATCAATCCCCAGCCTACCGACATGCTGAAAAACGCCTGCCCCAATGCTGAAAGAATTACCTTTCCATTTATCTTTGAAAAATCGGGGGATAAATAATATTCTATTCCTGCTCCTGCTCCCGGTAGTGTTACCGCTCGGGCTGCAATCAATATAATGATGATGAACAATAGCGGCATAAGAAATTTTGCTGCTTTTTCAATACCTCCTGAGACACCTCCCAATACAATTCCGATGGTGATTAATATAAAAAGGCAGCACAACGGTATAACATACAGGGGGGTCTGTACAAAATCAACAAAATCAACTGGGATATTGACCAATTCTGTAAATATATAGCCTATTGTCCAACCTGCTATTACGGAATAATAACTAAGAACGGCAAAACAAATTACCACGCAAAGTACCCCTGCACTCTGCCAAAACCTATTTCCTCCTGTGACACGGATAGCACCCACGGGGTTTTTTCTTGATTTTCTTCCTAGTGCTATTTCATTGAGTAAGAGAGGTAAGCCTATCAGTAAGACACATATAATATATACGAAAACAAAAGCTCCTCCCCCGTTTTGACCAGTGATGTAAGGGAATCGCCAAATGTTGCCTAAGCCAACTGCAGACCCGCCAGCTGCCATGATAAATCCAAAAGTAGAACCCCATTGGCCCCTTGCTGGCACTTTGCTTGCTTTTTGCATGAGTATTGATGTAGGTTAGGAAGATTAATTAGTTTAGAATTTTTCTTTGGCTAAATTAAATTGTTTTGAAACAATAGCAATCCCTTCTTCAAAACTTTTAGGCTCAAAACCCAATATTTTTTGAGCCTTTTCAATAAGTAGACCTGTTCTAATGGGCCGTTGGGCTACTTGATTAAAATGGGATGAATCGGTTCGAATAATTTGATTCTTATTCAGCCCAAAGAATTCGGCTGTTAAAATACCCATGTCGTAAGGAGTTAGTAGGTCCTTTCCGGAGATGTTAAAAATACCAGTTGCATTTTTTTCAACTACTAGTAAACAGCCAGAAGCAAGGTCTTCCGCTAAGGTTGGTGTTCGTATCTGATCATCAACCAAGGTAAGCTCTTTCCCCATTTCTAACCCATTCTTGACCCAAAGAACAATATTGGAGCGGGTAAGGTCGTAACCTACTCCATATACCAGGTTGGTTCTTATGATTGTCCAGGCTATATCGCTTTCTTGAATGGTTTTTTCAGTTTCAAATTTTGTCCAGCCATAATAATTTAATGGATTTGGAATATCATCTTCTCCATATGGGCCCTGTTTGCCATCAAAGACAAAATCCGTAGATATAAAAACCAAGTGAGTGTCATGCCGTACACATTCCGACAAAATCCGCTCCGTTGCGTTGATGTTTTGTTCATAACAGAGGTCTCTGTTTATTTCGCAACGGTCTACATCTGTCATAGATGCGGAATGAATGATAAAATCAGGAGAATAAGTGGCAAAAAGCTGCGCTAATTCTTCCGATTGGGTTACGTCAACAGATTCATAGATGAAATTCCCCTCACTTTGGTGTAGCCTGCTTGTTCCCCTTCCCGTTGCTATGATATGCAATTGGTCGTTTTTAGAGCCTTGTTCTACCAATTTTTGTCCAACAAGGCCATTGGCGCCAGTAATGATTACAGTCTTTTTATTTTGAGTACTCGTAGCCATATTCTTGGGTTATCTTCTTTTTGTTTACTTCCACTACATTCACATTCATTATAACCGGATTTAAAGGTTTATCGCCCGGGCCGGTTTTCTCTTCTGCTATTTTGTCCAGCACATCCAACCCTTTGATTACTTTACCAAATACTGTATAGGAATCATCCAAATGTGGCGTCCCTCCTACAGTAGTATATGCTTTGATTTGATTGGCTCTTTTTTTGTCTTCCTGGTCCAAATTTATGCTGAAAAATTTCTCAAGATCAGTTTTCTTGGACAGCATAAGGTTGTTTAGACTGTCAAATTCCTGCCGTTGAAAAAGTTGGGAGTATTGTTCTCTCAGTTCCTTGTTGCTTTCAAGTTGGAGATACTTCATAAAGGCATCCTGCAATTTTCTGGGATCAGTATTCAAGGTTAATTCGTCATAAATTTTCCCCTGGACAACATAGAACTGACAGCCGCTAGAGCTTTTTGAAGGATTGATATTATCCCCTTGTCGGGCTGCTGAAAGGCTCCCCCTTTCATGGATAAGATCTGGATTAAATTCAGCGGGGATGGTGTGCCATTGGTCTGGGGGCAAATTCTCCTTGTCAAAAACATCTCCACCCTGTATCATAAAATCCGGGATTACCCGATGAAATTCAGTGGAGTCAAACCTGCCTGCTTGAGCCAGTTGAATAAAATTTTCCTTATGTTTCGGAGTTTCATCATACAGGATCGCATACATATCCCCATGCCTGGTTTGGATGGTGACCAGATAGTCTTTTTCAGTAGAGCAAGACACTACCAGTATTAAGAGCAAGAACCTGAAGTATCTCACGCGCATGTGTTTCATTTATTTAATGTTGATTTAATTTCTTTTAGTATTTCGTCTCCACCTGCAGCTATAACCTTGTGGGCCAATTCCCGGCCGACTGCTTCCGCATCTATTTTTTCACCCGATACAGATAAGGAGATTTTTTCGCTGCCGTCTAGACGTACAATACCTCCATTTAGTTGTAGCGTATCCCCAGATAATGTGGCTAAGCCAAAGATGGGAATACTGCATCCTCCGTCCAGCATCTTTAGGTAGGCCCTTTCTGCCTGTAAACAATATCCGGTATCAGTATGATGCACGCTTTTTGTGATTGACGCTTTTAATTCACCTTCCATTTGACTGGAAGCCTCCACGGCAATCGAACCCTGTCCTACAGCGGGAGTGAACTCGTCGAGCTCCAACACATGCCGAATAAGGTGATCATATCCCATTCGATGTACCCCAGCATACGCCAACAACAGTGCGTCACATTGGCCAGATTCCATTTTGGCAATTCTAGTCTGCAGGTTACCCCGGACTTCTACGGTTTTAATGTGGGGGTAGTAGTGCCTTAAGGTGGCAACCCTTCTGGTAGAAGAAGTCCCTAATAGTAACGGCTGATTTTTGTTCCGATACGCGATCGTATCTGAATCGCTGATGATAACGTCATTGGGTTTTTCTCTCTCGGTAAAAGCAATAATCTCAAAACCATCAGGAAGACTTGACTGCATATCCTTTGCACTGTGAACAGCGATATCGATAGCACCTTCCGCAAGTTGGATTTCAAGTTCTTCTGTAAATACTCCCTTACTCCCTATTTTGGATATGGCAACATCCAAAATCCTGTCGCCTTTTGTTTCAATGATTACAATTTCCGATTGGAGATTACTTTTTGCGAGGAGGTCAGAAATGTGGTAAGCCTGATACAGTGCCAATTTGCTTCCCCTTGTCCCTATTCTGATTGGTTTCATGTGTTTATAATTGTTTTTCAGTTGCCACATGGAATCTCGCAATTATAATCATCCCTCCGTGCGTCGCCTGCGTCATGCTCGATTTCATCTGTTTATTTTTTGTTTTTCAAAGGTCATCCCGACTAGTCGGGACAGGCTATGGAATCTCGCTTTGATAATCATCCCTACGTTTGAGGTTTTCCTCATGCTCGATTTCATGTATCTGGGATATTTTTTCGTTTGGTTGTTTTCTTTTCAACGGAGGATTCTACGAATTCGATTATTTTCCCCGCAATATTAATACCTGTGGCTTTTTCTATTCCCTCCAGGCCTGGAGAGCTGTTAACTTCTAAAATCAATGGTCCTCTATCGGATTGCAGCAGATCTACCCCTGCAATCGAAAGACCAAGTGCCTTGGCGGCATTAAGGGCTGCCGTTCTTTCCTCTCTGCTAAGTTTGATCACTTCGGCTTTTCCGCCTCTATGGAGGTTGGATCTGAATTCGCCCTCGGCTCCCTGCCGTTTCATGGCTCCAATGACTCTATTGTTCACTATAAAGGCGCGTATATCCGCTCCCTTGGCTTCTTTGATAAATTCCTGAACGATTATTCGGGCCTTCAATCCGTGAAAAGCTTCTATTACAGACTGACCTGCTTTTTTGGTTTCCGCGAGAACCACGCCCAATCCCTGAGTCCCTTCCAATAGCTTGATAATTAATGGAGCGCCTCCTACCCGTTCTACAAGTTGCTTTTCGCCCCCTTTTGAGAAATTGGTAAAAGCGGTTTTGGGCATCCCCAATCCTTCTCGGGATAGTATCTGCAGGCTTCTTAACTTATCCCGGCTCCTAACAATAGCTTGGGACTCCACGGCCGAGAAGGCACCAATAAGTTCAAACTGACGAACTACGGCAGTTCCATAGAAGGTGACAGATGCTCCAATTCGTGGTATAATGGCATCGATACCTGTCAACTTTTCTCCCTTATAAATAATGGAAGGCCCCTCCTGCTCAATGACAAGGTCACATAGACTATGGTCTACCACCATGGCAATATGCCCGGCTGCTTCTATAGCCTGAAACAGTCTGCGGGTGGAATAAAGGTGGGGATTTCTGGATAAAATGGCAATTTTCATAACCTTTTGGGGTTGGTTTTCGCGGTGTTTTGTGACTGATAGGTAAGGTCAACATCTACCACGAATCTACCTTTTAGGAGCTTTCTTCCCAAAAGAATCGAATTTCTCATGTTAGTTCTGTCGGATAAAGTAAACTCTGCTTCAAATTCCTCGCCAAAAAGGATGACTTTTGTCATTATTTTAAAGCGGTCCTCAGCTTGGCCAAAGGAATTTTTTACTTTTTTTGTTGTGTAATCGGTAGTACGTATAATCTCGCCGTTATATTTTTTATGTTGTTTTGGAAGGACTGTAAATGTAAGTACTTTATTTCCCATTTCATCAGTCTCCTCTTGAGCAAAATCTGAATGGATTGCGCTTGTATAAGCTCCCGTATCAATTTTGGCTGTAATCAACTTTAAGCCCCACTCCGGAAGACTGATTTTTTCTTTTCTACCGATAATTTGTTTCATCTGTTTATAATTCTTTTTTCAATGGTCAGATGGAATCTCGCAATTATAATCATCCCACTGTGTGACGATCTCGTCATGCTCGATTTCATGTGT
>NZ_VOLC01000032.1 GCF_009797935.1 Lunatibacter salilacus | reverse complement strand
TTATAATTGCGAGATTCCATGTGGCCATTAAAAAACAATTATAAACACATGAAATCGAGCATGACGCAGGCGACGCACGGAGGGATGATTATAATTGCGAGATTCCATGTGGCCATTAAAAAACAATTATAAACACATGAAATTACCTATGGAAAGCCTAACTTCACGTCAATTAATTCATTCGCAACTGACCAAATAAGTTAAGAAGCTTTAAACAAAGCACTCAAACATATGGGCGATTTTTTAAATCCGGACAAGGAATTTTTGAACCAATTAAACAGCAAGGTTGAACAGAATTTTGCTCGGGAGGAATTTGGCGTTTCCGAACTTGCGGAGGCCATGAATATGAGCAGGTCTAACCTGCTTAGAAAAGTCAAGAAAGCCACCAATATCTCCGTTAGCCAACTAATCAGTCAGGCCAGACTACAGCGGGGGATGGAATTACTGAAAACCACATCGCTTAACGTTTCAGAAGTGTCCCATCAGGTGGGGTTTAATAGCACCTCTTATTTTATCAAATGTTTCAGGGAACATTATGGCTATCCTCCGGGGGAAGTTGGTAAAAGGACAATAAATGATTTGCCGGAATTAAATACTGAATTTATTAACAAAAAGCAGATACCATGGGCAATGTTTGCTTTAACTGTAGGTATTTTGATAATGGCCGGGTTGGTGTGGTGGCAATGGCCCAAGGAAAATATTATGGAATCCGAAAAATCCATTTTAGTCCTACCCTTCAAAAACGACAGTGCGGACTCCAGCAATGTCTATCTTATCAATGGCCTGATGGAAGCCACACTCAATAACCTTCAGAAAATCAAAAACCTAAAAGTACTCAGCCGGACTTCTGCCGAAAAGTACAGAAATAGTAGCAAGTCTATTCCGGAAATTGCCGAAGAACTCAATGTCAATTATTTTGTTGAGGGAAGCGGACAAAAAATGGGCGACAAGATCGTGCTGAATATACAGCTCGTTGATGGGGCTACAGACAGACACCTGTGGAGCAAACAGTATCGAAGGGAGGCAGACGATATTTTTGATTTGCAGCAAGAAATTTCAAAGGACATCGTAGCCGAGATACAGGTATTTATTTCCCCCGAAGAAATACAGCGAATAGAAAAAATCCCCACGACAAATGCTGAGGCTTATGATTTGTTTCTAAAGGGAGTCGGACTTCTAAATACACGCAATGATGACAATCACCGAAAGTCATTGGAATTTTTCCAGCAGGCAATCGACTTGGATCCCGATTTTGCGCTTGCGTATGCCTGTAGCTCAATGGCATATTATTACCTGGATTATTTCAGAACGGAGAAGCAATACCTGGATGAGCTTGGTAGTAATGCGGACAAAGCATTTTTATATGATCCCAAATTAGGTGAAAGTCATACCGCCAAAGCCATGTATTACATGCAAAAAACGGAATATTCCGAAGCATTGCCTTATTTGGAAAAAGGGCTGGAATATAATCCAAACTCAACGCAGATACTTGGTATGTTGGCGGACTATTACGGCAATTACATGCCAAATACTGGAAAATACCTTGAATATGCCTTGAAAGGGCTACGCTTAGATACAGGGTCAGGAGATTCTGTCACCACCAGCTTTTCCTACTTAAGACTGGGCAACGCGCTGATTCAAGCCGGATTCATTGACAAGTCTTTGGAATACCTTGACAAATCCCTTGAGCTCTATCCTGCCAATCCTTTCTCCAACTACGTCCGTGCGTTTGTCCTACACGCCAATGACAAAGACCTCCATCAGACCCGTGAACTCTTAAAGGTTGAATTCGAAAAAGACACCTTTAGGTTTGATATTTTGCAGGACTTGGGCAAAGTTAGCTATTACCTAAGAGAATATGAAGATGCCCACCAATATTACGAACGATTTATTCGGCTTCGTGAAACCCTCGGGTTGGATGTCTACATACATGAACACATGATCATAGGTATCGTCTATGAAAAAGTAGGGATGGAGCAAAAAGGCAAGGAATTTATCGAGAGTTGCAGAGATTTCTTTGAGAACAACGAGACCGTTTACCGGGAATTGGCGCTAGGAATGTATTATTTTCACATCGGGGAGACAGCAAAAGGCATGGATTACCTTAGACAGTTTTCAAAGGAGGACAATATCCAGTTTTGGATTATCCTTTTCCTCACGATGGATCCAATCCTGGACGACATCAAGCACCTTCCCGAATTCAAAAAAATCATGGACGAAATAGAATCCAAGTTTTGGCGAAATAACCGGAAAATTCAGGAAAGGCTGGAGGAGGAAGGGATTTGGTAGGTTTTGCTCATATTGGATAGAAAATAAGGTCTATGCGCCGGGCGCAAAGAGTTTCGCTGCTGGCGCAACGGAATCTGATTTTTATAATTGTGAGGTAATCTAGAAAATCTGAACAAAAATCCGAAAGAAGAATCCTCTATTTTTTCTACGCTAAACCGATTCCTCTTTACTTTTCACATGTCGATTTACTGCTTTTTTTTAAGTAAATTTCAAGCAACAAATCTTTGCTCCTATGAAAAATTTGCTGATCGTGTTCCTAGCCTTTACGTTACTATCCTGCGGAAAAGGTCAAGAAACCAAGTCCGTAGATGATAAAATTTTCCTCACGGAACGCAATTTAAGCGGTCCGGTATATATAGAAGGAGAATCAACCTGGACGATTGAAGAGCGGATGGCGCATTATGGAGTTCCGGGAGTAAGTATGGCAGTGATTTATGATGGGAAAATTGAATGGGCCAAAACTTATGGGATCATGAACAAAGAGGACAAAACTCCCGTTACCGGTGAGACTCTTTTTCAGGCAGGATCCATTAGTAAACCCGTAGCCGCATATGGTGCATTGACGCTTGTCCAACAAGGTAGAATCGGTTTGGAGGAAGATGTCAACACTTATTTGAAAAGCTGGAAATTGCCTGACAATGAATTTACCAAAGAAAAAAAGGTAACCCTCAAAAACCTTCTCAACCATTCCGGAGGTCTTACTGTCCATGGGTTTTTGGGATATAGTCCAGACCTGCCCGTACCGACTCTGGTGGAAGTGTTGAATGGTACGTCCCCAGCCAATTCAGGGGCGATTTTTGTTGACAAAAAACCGGAGGAAGGTTTTCGGTATTCGGGCGGAGGTTATACAGTCATGCAGCAAATGATGATGGACGTGGAAGGAAAGTCATTCCCCGAACTCATGGAAGAAGTAGTCCTTCAACCTTTGGGGATGGCCAGCAGCACCTATGAGCAGCCTCTTTATGGGGGAAAGCTGAAACTGGCAGCAACAGGCTATTTGCCGGATGGTACCATGACAAAAGGTAAAAGACATACTTACCCGGAAATGGCTGCCGCAGGACTATGGACAACAGCTGAGGATCTGGCCAAGTTCGCTGTCAATATCCAGCAAACCCTGAAAGGAAAATCTGAAGCTGTTTTAAATAAAGACATGACGACCCTGATGGTCACCCCTTTTGTAGAAGATTATACCGGACTCGGAGTTTTTATAACGAAGAAGAAAAACGAAGTTTATTTCGGTCACGGGGGATGGGATGAAGGGTTTTCCAGTGAACTGGTTGCGCATACAGACAACGGCTACGGAGTGGTCATCTTAACCAACTCCAACCACCCGGCATTTATCTCGGAGCTGATCAATTCAGTGGCGCTTACTTATGGTTGGGATGAGTACGTGTCGATGTATAAAAGAATGGAACTTGATATTGAACAGATAACCCAATTTAGTGGTCGTTATCGGATTGACGGCAACTGGTTACTTGACGTTTACGAAAAAGACACCCAGCTATATGTTAAAGGGCTGATGGGTGATCCCGAAGAGCTGGTAAAAATTACGGACAGCACCTTTATCAATAAAAACAACGATCAGCCAATACAGTTCAAAACAAACGAAACCGGCAAACCTATACTGTTAGTCCTGAATCCGGATAATGGCGCAATTGTTTCTACTTTTACCCAATTGGGCAGGGAAGAAAAAATTCCGATTGAACTGTTGTTGGATGGAGAATTTGACCTTGGTCTGAAGGAATACCAACAATTGAAAGAATTAGATCCTAAAGACCCCACTATTGTAGAAAGTAATCTTAACGATTTGGGCTATAGTTACTTGGCGAATGGCAAATTGGAGATGTCCCGGGACATCTTTAAAATCAACACCTTGCTCTATCCCAACAGCTCAAATGTATATGACAGTTATGCCGAGGCAAGTATGGAAATTGGGGATACAGATCTCGCCATAGAAAATTATAAAAAGTCTCTCAGTCTGGATCCGAAAAACACCAATGCAGAAAAAATGATTGCTGAATTGCAACAGAAGAGGGGGAATTAAAGCTACGTAAACGGCGCATCCCGTCACTCAAATTGAACATAGGTAACAATAAATTTATAATTTTCCATATCCATCGCTGTAGTAGAGAGTCCACAGGATGCATTTTGGGAGAAAATCTTGTCTAAAAGGGGATACATTGCTTGAGATATGGATTGAGATTTCAATGATATGTATCAAAAACCATCAATATCCTCGCTTAAAATAATTTATTATAATTTGCTATTTTTTTATTGTTTATCAATAATTATTTATTGACATTTGCTTATACAATCAAAACCCATAAGCAATGAAAACAACAAATTCGATCGTAATTAAAGTGTTGGAAGTTTTTTTTAGTTTAACATTCGTCGGACTTTGCATTAAGGCAAGTGTAATCTTGGTCTCTTTCATCGGTGGCCTGTTATTTAGCGCGGAAGCTGCCAATGAACTGTATTTTGGATACAATCTATCCGGCTTGTATTCGTTCAGCAAAATCCACTATATTTTTGCCGTATCGTTATTTATTGCACTTACCGGACTAAAGGCATTTATTGCTTATCTGATTGTAGAGTTTTTCCTGAAATTCAAACTTTCGAAGCCATTTAACAGGGAACTGACGGATATTTTTTTGTGGATCAGCCATGTTTCTTTGGGAACGGGTATACTTGCCATCATTGCAAACGGTTACTGCAAATGGATTTCGAAAAAAGGCATCGCTGTCCCAATCGATTGGAGTGCTAGTGAAATATTGTTTTTCGCCGGCGTGATTTACCTAATTGCCCTTGTCTTTGAGAAAGGAACTGATCTGCAATCCGAAAGTGATTTGACTGTTTAAGCCATGGCAATTGTTGTAAATCTGGATGTAGTAATGGCAAAGCGGAAAATGTCCCTCAATGAACTATCAGATAAAGTTGGTTTGACTTTATCGAATCTATCAATTCTAAAAACAGGTAAAGCAAAAGCAATACGTTTTAGTACGTTGGAAGCAATCTGTAAAGTATTGGACTGCCAACCTGGGGATATAATGGAGTATGTTATTGACAAAGAAGTACAAATTCCAGTCCGTCAATTATGAAAAAAATTTAAAATCTTCCATTTTTGGTGATTAATTGAGGTACTTACGTTGAATTATCAGCTCCTACTTAGCCGATAGAAAATGGTAGACTTCTTAAATAAACAAATTCATGACCAAAAAACGAATACTATTCACCGGCGGATCGGGAAAAGCGGGAAAGCATGTGATACCTTACTTACTCGACAAGGGACATCGGGTGATGAATGTAGACTTGGTTCCTTTAAATTATCCCGGTGTGGATAATTTATCGGCTGATATTACGGATTCGGGACAGATGTTTAATGCAATGAGCTCCTATGCCGGATTGGATGAGTTAGAAGCTGGTGGGGGCATACCAACATTCGATGCGATCGTGCATTTTGCGGCTGTACCTAGAATCTTGATTAAACCGGACAATGAAACGTTTCGGGTAAATACCATCGGTACCTATAATGTGATTGAAGCTGCCGTTAAGCTTGGTATTAAAAAGATTATCATTGCTTCGTCGGAGACCACCTATGGTATCTGTTTTTCGGATGGGCAAACTGATCCCAAGTCACTCCCCTTGGAGGAAGACTACGATGTGGATCCGATGGATAGCTATGGGTTGTCAAAGGTAGTAAATGAGAAAACTGCCCGTAGCTTTCAGAAGCGGTCGGGAGTTGATATTTATGCCTTGCGAATCGGAAATGTGATAGAACCGCACGAATATACGGAGCTGTTTCCCCATTATTTCCAACATCCTGAAGTTCGCCGTAGAAATGCATTCTGCTATATTGACGCTCGAGACTTGGGGCAGATTGTGGATCTATGTCTGGAAAAGGACGGCCTTGGTTACCAAGTGTTTAATGCCGGAAACGATCACAACGGAGCGATTATCCCCAGCAAGGAGTTGGCAGAACGGTTTTTCCCAGGAGTGCCAATTACCCGTGAATTGGAAGATCATGAAGCCTTGTTTTCAAACCGCAAAATCCGGGAGGTCTTGGGATTTGAAGAACAGCATAACTGGCGGAAGTATGTAAAGGGGGAGTGATCTTGAATTCTGGGTTAATTGTTACCGCATAGGCCCTAAAAGTTATAAAGTATACTAGCAACAGTTTAAATTTGCTAGAATATTATTTCCCGCAGATTGCGCAGTTCATCGCAGAAAAGAGAAGATTTATCCGCGAAAATCTGCGGGATCTGCGGGAGATTTTTGTTGCCCGCAAATACCGAAATTCTAACGAAACCAAACTACAAAGCCGCAATTGCCACAATCCTGATGCCCATAAAACAATCATCCTGACAATTGTCAGGAACAAAACCCGAAAGGGAAATCATCCCGTTATTATTTGCCTCAAAATGTGTCTGTCTATTTTCCCCTCTAACCAACCAATTAGAGGCAGACATGGCATAAACCTCGTCTAGTGTCATTATTTCTGCTGCCCCAGAGTTCTCGTGCGAACCCAGCGTCTCTCCTTCTTCCTGCCACTCCAATACATCTTCGAGCTTCCTGTCATATGCCTCCTCAAACTCGCCCGCAGTCATAGACATATTTGCAAGAATATCGTTCCTGGACACCTCATCCCACCCGGATGTAGGCTTCACTACATCATGAAATGCAGTATAGCTGAAAGTACGTCGGATTACCTGGCCCCCGTCTACAGCAATGACAGTATTCCAGGAAGTGCCTGTCCAGCTTCCTCCTGTTGTAGTATAGGTATAGGAATTATCTGAATCACTTTTAAAATCAAGCCAAGCATTTTGACTCCTTTCAAAACTGCTTTGGTGTTCTAAAAGATTGTCGTCACAGCTTCCCAAAATTAAGGTTATGACTAATACAAAAAGGTTAAATGTCTTTTTCATGTAATGTTGAGTTAAATAAAATTGATTGATTCCTGAAACCCTGACGAATCAGAAACATTTAATGCGACATGGTGGAGAAAAATAACTTTAAGTATTAGGTAAGGGACCCCAATTGCGCTAACAAGTTTGATTCCGGACAGACCTTAGAGGATTTTTTCCAATCCTCTAAGGTATTCCCGTTAATAGTAACATAAGGCACATAGTTTTTGATTATTGGTATTTGCTTCAAAACTCTATTGGTTTATTTTCGATCTACGAAGATTTCAAGGGTAAGCTCTTTTTAATTACTATCTCATAAATTTATTCACCTAGATTTTGGTTCAACGGCCATTTGGATCTTACCCTATTTAGGAAAGATTAAGAGCTATTCTCCAACAAAACTTTATTGACGAAATCCAGGGGCGTAGCCCTGAAATCTTAGTAGTAATAAAATGACACATAGATAAGAATGAGGGGCGTAGCGCTGAAATCTTTCCAACTCTGCCATTCAAAATAAAATTTAGCATCACAGTTAACATCGAATTTTTCGAAAAGCCTCAAAATTCCTTCACGGACTTTTAATTAGAGATTGTTAGGAGGAATCCGCTAGGGAATGAGTGTTCCTGATGTTTTCAGATGCAGGCAGATCTGGGTTATACAATGAATCGCTCTGCCTTGCGGTCCTTTCAGCCTGCGATTCTAGATGGAACACACAGAAAAAAGATACTATCAGTTTTCAAGTCGAAAGAGTGTTTTTTTGAAAAAATATTTCACGGAAAATTGCGGGAAATATTAGCCAAGATAGAAAGCCTATGGGTGAAAAGCTCAACAGTGAGAAAGAATTTACACAAAGTGAGTCCTTCCCGCTCCTTCTATTATCTATCAATTTAGAGCTATTGGATGCCATATAGGCTATATAGCCACTGGCAATAGATTTCCAATATGTTTTTTATTCCCAGGATGAAACGGAGCAGTTTTTGACTCCCTTTAAATTAACAAACCAAAATAAAAATCATTATGGCAGAAATAAAAATAGAAAAGAAAAGCCCTATATGGCCGTGGATACTTTTGATTGTGATCGTTGTTGGTATCCTAATTTACGTGTTTGCGTCTGATCGGGATGACGATCACCACAGAGACGGAAATAGGGATAATACCGAACAGCCTTTAAATGAAAGGAATAGGGAGAATTCCCCTCAGCGTTTGAATTCGCTACCGGATAATTCGAATAGCGAAGTGACCCTTTTAAGTCTTATAAAAGACGGTTCCGATCGGATCGGGCTAGGATAGGGTTTATTCCTTAAAGTACGCTTTAAAGTTAACGAGCGCCACCAATGCGGACTTATGAAACGATAGCAAAACTTCTTGCCGGTCCGCAGATTTGATGGAAAATATTAACAATAACTCACCAGAAATTTAGAACCATGTCAGAAAACAAAAAAAATCTTTATTACCTAGATGATCTTTCCGGATATAAAGTAGCCTCAGATTATAATGATGTCAGGGGGTGGGAAGTAAAAGACGCTGATAACCGCAGGATAGGTAAAGTTGACCGCTTATTGGCAAACAAAGAGACGAAGCGGGTGGTTTACTTGGATATAGAAGTAGACGAGTCTGTGATTGCGGATGGTCATGAGGTTTATGATAAACCCGCAAGTGATGGGGCCCATGAATTTTTAAATAAAGACGGGGAATCCCACCTGATCATTCCGATAGGAATGGTGAGATTGGATGAGCAGAATAAACACGTAATCTCAGATACTGTCGATTACAGCACATTTTCCAAAACGAAGCGGATAGGCAAAGGTGTGGAAATAGACAGAGACTATGAGGTGTCTGTATTGGGACAGTATTCTCCGGAACAGGCGGGTGATGAAGGTCACCAACAGGATGAAGGATTTTATGACCGTCAGGTATTTAAAAGACCCGAAGATAGAAGGTAAGCTGCGTCAATAAATTAAAGTTGAACCGGGAGGTGAATTATTCATTTCCCGGTTTTTTTTATTACTATCCATACTGACTTTTAGCGATTGTCCTTACTTTTATTCGAAAAAATATCCCAGATTGGGTATTTTGCACTTGATTCTTTAATAATTTTAAACATAATAATTTTCTTTCGCCCATTTTTTGATTAATCTCCCATCTTTTCCTCCCTTATCTTCATCATCACAATAATCGGATTATCCTCCCGGTCTACCTTGCCTATTCCGGGGATTTCTTCGGTCTTCTCTTTGAGTTGGTCTGCGGGTAAAAATACATCGACCAAATAGCCATCCTGATACACCTTATGGCTGATATTGAGGGAATAGGAACAAATATAAACCTTATCAGGGAAACCCGTTAGGTCATTTACAATGTCCCTGACATGAAATTTTCGGCTGCCCGACTTCAAATCGATATAGTGATGGACATGGGTTTTTGAGTTTTCCTTGTAATAGTAGGTAAAGGCAAGCATATCCGAATTATAGGTATTTAGGACAGGGAAATAGGCCAAGCCTTCAGCGCTTTCCTCTCCATACAGATAATCCATTTGTTCAACGGTACTTTTTAGGCCTACGGCCGAATCCATATTGTGCTCTCCGAAATCTACTGTCAAAAGCGGATACGCTTCCATATCTGAAAGTCTAAAAAAGGTATTGCTGTACATCAATGAAACGATTATCTCACCGTCATCCGTTGTGGTAAAACTCTCCGCAAATGGGCCGAAAAAACTTCCTCCGGTCACAATATTCTTTTTAAAAAGTGCCTTTTGCGTATTATTCTCACCAATAGCTATAATATCTGCATTCGTGATTTCATCATTTACGGTGTTTTCCTGCTGCTGTGCCGCAAAGTAATAAGTGTCCTTTCCCATTACCTTTCTGACAGCACTACCACTTGGAAAAAGAAATGGTTGCTTGACGATTGGTTCTAGCGTATGTACATCATAACTGATGGTTCTGGAATTGGCACCTCGATAATCAAATACCGTAATAGTAGTCTCCTCTTCATCGACCATCACATGTTGCATCCACATATATTCATCGGGTCCCTCTCCGCGCCTGTCCAATTTGGTGACAAATTTACCTGTCTTGTCAAATATGAAAACTATCTTTTGCTCCATATCAACGGCATAGATAAAGGCGTCTCTTATGATAATGTCTGAAACCCGGACCATCATACTTTCATCGCTGGTCTCAAGTGCGATGTACGCTATAGAATCTACGAAAGTCGACAGTGGAAGCGAGGATTCAGCTTCTTTAGGATTTAACGATAAAATACGGTCCACCTGTGATTCGGTGTTTTTTGTGCACCCGGGCAACAAAACCAGAAAAAATGAAATATATGCTACATGGATCACCTTGTTCATGATAGGTAGTTTTATTTGTTTGTCACAGCAGCATGGCTGGAGATCAGGAATTTTTTGCCAGTGGCTACCTCCATGCATAACACCCGGGTTCTGCGGCTTTCCAACTTTTGAAATACCCGCTGTTTTAATTCGAATTTTTCACCCAGCTTTACATCACTCAACAACGTTTTCAGCCGGTCTGGATCTTGGGTGTCATACTTCCTCAACTCCTTCATCAAAAACAAATCCGCCCCTGAGCTGGCCTTGGGATTTAGCATATGTCGCCGAAGGGGTATAAGGATATCCACTGGAAAAACAGACTTATCGTCTATCATAGGAAACATCAATTCCTGAAAGATCCTCTTCCATTCTAGGCCGTGAGGCATACAGCGGATGGAGTGCGCCGCGTAAACACGGTGATGTGCCACTTCGTGGATATAAGTGATTAGAAACTGATAAGGATTTAAATCATGGTTGATGGTGATTTTCTGTAGTGGCTGATCCCCGCGAAACCTGAAATCACCCAGCTTGGAACTGCGTGAACGGGAAATAACAAAGTGAAAGGGCTTTTGTTCCCAAAGGGAAAAACAATAATCCAACGCTGCATCCGGTACTCGTCCCTGAATATTCCGGATCCATTCCTCTTTTTTCATGCGATTAGTCCTTTATTCATGTTCGATAATCTCAGTTTTACCGATCTCGATTAACTTGCTTCGGGAAATCAGGTGAATTATTGTTATTAGGTTTTCTTCAAATATTTTTATTAATTCCCTATTCACAATATTACCGGTCTTTACACTTATCAACTTTCGAGGTTCAGATTTTAGCAATAATGACTCAAGAAAGTCGATATCTTTACTAATCACAATTCTACCTTCTTCGTTGCTAGATTTGCTATTTAACTATCTTTTGTCCTGTTTTTATTCGGCAACTCTATCGTATGAATAGATCGTATCCCCTCTGATTTAGAAAGTCCAAAAGCGATTTTGGCAATTGAACATCAACTAAAAACTTCACTGTGTTATACTATGTATGCTTTTTACTTGGACTAATTTTGATGCATAAGCCAAACAAGCCAAAAAATCTTCCCGTTCCAGATCAGGATAATCTGCCAACAGCTCATCAATGGACATGCCTGCTGCCATTAACTCCAACACATTCTCGACGGGATATCGTAACCCTCTAATGGTAGGTTTCCCATGACAGATCTCTGAGTCTAACGTAATTCTATTTATTAAATTTTCCATTCTAAAGTGCTCATAGTTCAAATTTAAACATAAATTCGAACGCTGAAATAAATATGTTCAGTTTTACCTATTTTCATTCATTTTGAATGGCCATAAACTATTAGTGTCACAATTGTAATTCCTAATCCTTGGGCCATTCCAGTAATGGCCCCAAATACCAGCGGCCTTTTCATGGTCGGAATTACTGCTGTGGTAAATATAATTGAAGTCGCAAAACCAATTCCCGTTAACAATCCAAGTGTTAACGCATCCACGAATGAATCAGTGTGTGTCATTTTAAGCAAAACGGAAATTACAACTGTAGTGACAAAACAGGAAATTAATGGAACGACGTAATAGATGTTTTTTTCCGTCCAATCCGGAGGTCTTTCAAAACCCATTGCCTTTTCCCATTGTTTGCCGAAAAGAAATGGCCTATGCCATACACCGCAAAAAGCGCAATAGACAACGGTCCCAATGCCAACTGCTAACCAATTAATCTCAAATATCATTGCTTTGTAATTATTTGCCGGACTTCATCGCTTTTACTTTTTTAACCGCAGTGTCGGCTAAATATTTTTGGTATGCTTCTGTTTCCATACCAACAAGTGCGACTCTTCCTTCACTGTCACTATGAACCCCAAAACCGTAGGTTTTCGTCAACGGCGACGCACGGAAGCAGGGTTGACCTTTGGAAAAGAACGCCTCCTGGGCTTGCTTGTAGGCTGGTTTTGCCAAATTGTTCCGTTCTGCATACACCTGAAAAAAGATGTCATCAGAGGTGTATTTATAGGGGCTATCAGCAAGCAGTTCGTACTGCATTTCAGCAACGGTTTTTTTATCTTTTGATGGTGGTCTTGTTCCTCGGACAGCTTTTGTGTCTTCGGCCACCTCTATAAAGGTATCGAAATAAATAGTAGAATGTGCTTTCATTATCAGTATATCAACAGTTTCAAATCATTTTTAACCTGGTTAATAAATCCCCTGTTTCACATTAAAATTATTCATGCCGATTATTTAAAAAGCCCACAATTAGGAACAAAATCAGCACCTAATCCTTTTCGTTACCTGTATCCTAATTCCAAATTTCATTTTTTTCAGTCAGAATTATCGGCTTATCGTTGGTGACCACGATCGTATGCTCGTGCTGCGCCATAAAGCCTCCTTTATTGCCTACCATCGTCCATCCGTCATTTAGTGTTACCGCATAGGAGGAGTCCGTTGAAATAAATGTTTCAATAGCCACTATGCTGTTTTTTCTAAATCTGGTATGATTGAATTTGTCTTTGAAATTTGCTATTTCTGATGGTTCTTCATGGAGGCTTCTGCCAATCCCGTGTCCAGTAAGATTTTTGATTACTTTATAGCCCCGTTTTTTCGCCTCTGTTTCAATTAGGTATCCTATGTCAGAAATCTTCACTCCGCCTCTAATGTTATTTATGGCTTTTTGTAGAATATTTTTTGAGGAATCGACTAGCATTTGATGCCCGTTTAAATCCTCACCAAGCACGAAAGACTCGCCATTGTCAGACCAGAAACCGTCTAACTCAGCTGAAACGTCAATATTAATTAAGTCGCCTTCCTTTAGAATTTTCTTTATTGAGGGAATTCCGTGGCAAAATTCATTCCCGACACTTATACAGGTCCATCCGGGGAACTTATAGGTCATAAAGGGTGCCGAATTTGCCCCGAAACTTTTGATAATATTAGCTCCGAAATCATCAAGTTCCTTGGTAGTCAGGCCGGGCCGTGCATAAGTTTTCATTTCCCTTAAGGTATAAGCGACAACGTCACTTACCTTTTTCATTCCGATCAACTCTGATTCTTTTGTTATAGACATAAGTTTCGTGACGTCAATAATTAGATTAAAATGACTGGTCAAAAGTTTTCATTTACCTAATTGGTAAGCAATTGAAGCTTTTAAAGCAGATACCAGCGGATATACAATAGGCTCACCCACCAACAATCCCGCAGTGCCGATGTAAAGCATTTGGCACCCCAGTTCGCTGTTGAGAAGAAAACTGGGATGGTTTATTTTGGATCGGTAAAAATAGAAAAAAGGATTACTTAGTCCAATTGAGGTCGTCTTCAACCTTAATTTTCGGTAATCTTTTCGACAATTTGATCCTTTACTTTTTTGGGGAGAATATCGTTTGGGTTCCCTTCTGTGTTTACCCACTTATTGATGGCTTTCTCTATAGTTTTGCTTTGGTGCTGGTATAGGTTGCATACCAGGCATAATTTTACATGAAAATAAAGTCGAAACCGTTCTACCACAGAAAGCCGATGCACAGATTTTTTCTCTATTAGAAAGGTAGCTTCTTTACAGGAAAGAAGCATTTTGGTCATCACTTTTTCTACGTTCATTTATGCGAGGTCAGTTAGCGCCAAACCAATTAATCTCCAGACATTTTTTCAGAAGAAGTTTGGCCCGGTGTAATACCTGCCAATAATTAGTCTTACTGATTTCCAGTTCCTGACAGATTTCCAATGTTTCTTTGTCAAAAATATATTTGGAGATGACGGCCAAGCGCCATCTCGGGGGTAGGTCATCCATGCACACATTCATTACATCGTTGAAGGCAGGGTCATCTAGCAAATTGGTTTCATGAGACCAAGCTTCCTCCAACCCATTTGATTTCCAATTTCCATTGGCGTTAAAAAGGCTATCGGTAAACTGATGTACCTGATCCTCTAAAGGCAAGGTTTTCTTGGCCGATTTTCTGTAATGATCAACGATTTTATTGTTCAAAATCTGTAGCAACCAAGTTTTTGGCGTACTTTCCTGTTTGAACCCATCAAAGTTTTTTACAGCAGCAAGAAAAACTTCCTGAACCAAGTCCTCCGCAGTTTCCCTGCTTCCGGTCTTATGGTAAGCCCATCCATACAAATAATCCCCATGGATATGTACCCAATGTTTTATAACTTCCTTGTTAGTGGTATTGCTTAAGTCACTCATTTTTAATACAACCTAGATCAATAAAGAACAACAGTGAAAAAATAGGTATTTTATTTTGTAAAAAAAACAGTAATTCCAAAACCAGGCTGAAAATCCCGTCTATATTATTTTTTGACGCCTTATATAATTTTTGTCTCTAAAGAAACTCCGGACAGAATGCTAGGGTCTGTCTGGAGTTCCCTTTGATTTTGTTACAGTTTTAATTCAATGGAGCAGCTTCCGGTAAATCTATGGGCACCTTGGTTACATTATGTAACATATTGGTGATGGATTTTTCTGTGATCCATTGATAAAACCATTTTTCTCTTTCGATACGTTGTTCCGGTGTATACAAGGTGGGAGAGGACCAAATATTCGGTTTTTTCTTGTCAAGTTTACTCAGGAACGGATCGGACCCATTCCACTTTAATTCATAGAAAGTATTCGTTTTCATCATTAGAAGGGTAAACGGTTCTACCTTCCCGAAATCGAAATTTTCCAAAAATCCTTCCAACTCCTCGTGCTGTAGGGATTCCAAAATCACAATCCCCCTACTAACCACTTGGGTGGATTTTTTTTCATGTTTTTCAAACGCTCCGTTTAGCAGGCAGGCAACAGTTTCATCATTGCATCCGGCAATCCAAGTGCCTCCGGAGCGAACATCCTTCGGGTAAATTATTTTCTTGCCGGCATGTAAGTAACTACCTGGTGGAAGTGTTTCCCGCAAATGGTATTCGTCCCTACTTGACGTCACCAAATAGCCATGGGCCAACGGAATATACGATACAGTACACATTTAAAGATTTGTTGTTCAATTGGTGATCAGTTAGGGAAATAGTCGGTTATTTCCTTGTTTCCTAACACTCCGAATTGCTTTTTTACCCAAAGATGAGGTTATTGCGAGAATCAAAAAAGATCAAAAATGGTGGTTCGATGTATAATTTTCCTATTGATTATGGCCGGGACAGAATTAAACGCACAGGAATATTTTAGGGCGCAATATGAAGCAGTCTGGCAACGGCACCTGAAGTATTCAAAAGCAGTGGCCGAATCCATGCCTGAAGTGTATTACGATTTTAGCCCTACGGAAGAGGCGATGTCTTTTCAGGGGCAATTGCTTCACGTGGTGGACAATATTAGCATGCTAACCGTACGCATTACCGGTGATAGTAAGGACTTTTACCGTAAAGAGGATGTTACAGCCTTTAAAAAAGCGGATGTACTGGATATTCTGAATCGGGCCAATGCTTATGTGCTGGATTTGATACAAAATGCTTCCGATTCCCTGTTAAATGAGGAGATTGATTTCAGGGGTGTTTCAATGAGCAAGGAAAATATTTTTTACCTGCTGCGCGACCATCAGGCTCACCACCGAGCGCAATGCTTGGTATACCTTCGGATAAAGGGAATACCGGCTCCCGGCTATGTTGGTTGGTAGACGCCCGCTGAAAAATTACTTTTTGGGCAACATATGGCTGTTTATATGAAATTTTTGCCTGGAATGGTGTGTTATTAGTCCATGAATGGATCCTTTACACGATTAATTCCTATAATAAAATGTGGGGCATGTGGCTATATAAAGGAGAAAAGGTACACTGAATATTTTTTATTTACCTAATCATCCCGGCTCTAAACTTTCCAGCAAAGTGGGTATTAATTCGCTTACTGTTGGGTGCGGGAATACCCCATCCCGAATCACGGTGTAGGAGAGTCCACCATACATCACATTGAGAATACTGCTGATGATTTCATCACCTCCGACTCCCAGAACGGTAGCTCCAAGAATTTTCTCCGTTTTCTTATCTACAATCACCCGGATAAACCCGTCCGTTTCTCCCTTCTCTTTTGCCCTGGCGATGCGTTTCATGTCCCGGTACCCGACCAAAATGTCTAGGTTTTGATCTTTTGCCTCTTTTAGGGTGATTCCGGCGCGACCCAATGGAGGATCTACAAATAAGCCATAGGTTAGAATACGGTCACTTACTTTTCGGCTTCCCTGTTCAAACAAGTTGGCATTAATGATTTCGAAATCGTTGTAAGCGGTATGTGTAAATGCACCCTTCCCATTGCAATCGCCCAGTGCATAGACACCGCCAACATTCGTTTCCAGCCTATCGGTTACCTGTATGTATCCTCTTTCGTCTGTTTTGATACCTGCAGTCTCAAGTTGAAGCAGGTCTGTATTGGGAGTCCGGCCCACCGCTACCAGCACATGCGATCCAAGGATTTCGGGAGCACCCTTTTCGCAGGTTACTGAAACAAGCAATTGGCCGTCCTTTTCTTCCCGTGCGCCAATGCAGGTCGCATTTGACCGAAATTCAACACCTTCCCGCTCCATCACCCGCTGTATTTCCATGGAGACGTCTTCATCCTCGCTGGAAATGATTCGGTCTGATTTTTCTATGATGGTCACTTTGCTTCCAAAACGCCTGAACATTTGTCCAAATTCCAGACCAATATAGCTTCCACCAATGATGATTAAATGCTCCGGCAAATGCTCCAATTCCAGTATGCTTTGGTTGGTAAGGTAATTGACTCCTTTCAAACCTTCCGGGATAAAAGGCCTCGCACCTACGTTGATAAAAATGTGTTCGGCCGACAATTCTTCACCATTCACGTCAACGGTATGCGTGTCGGTAAATTTGGCTATGCCTTTGATTAATGTGATGTGCTTGTTTTTTTCAATCCCGTCAGCCATCCCGTCAACCGATTTTTTAATCAGTTCATCTTTTCTTTGCTTTACCTTTCCAAGGTTCAGGGTAGTTCCTTTGGGAATGGATACGCCCAACACTTCCCCATTGAGGGCATCAAACATGCGGCGGGCACTAGCCACATAAGTTTTGGTAGGCGTGCATCCTACGTTTAGACAAGTACCACCCAGATGTTCTTTTTCAATAAGTGCCACTTTTTTACCCTTTGCAGCCAATTTAAAAGCCAATGGGTTGCCCGCTTGTCCGGATCCGATAATAATTGCGTCAAATTTCATAATCGCTCGTTCTTTTCAACTGATAAAATATTAGTTTAAATCAAGAAGGCAAAGGAAAAAATAATGCCAGACATTTAGATTCTTTGCCTCAACACATAATTGTCTCTTTGAAGCAATGCATTTCTTACTAGGTATTGGGCAGGTTGACAGCATTCAGCAAACCAACAATCACCACGGTTTTTAATGATTTGGAGAGAAACGGTATTATCTGTTATAGTAGAAACAGGATTTTGGTGAAGGATATTGAAAGGCTTTAACCAAATACGTAATTCGAAAATCCCTCCCGGAATTCAATCAGCTAGATAAAAACTCCCTTCCAAGGATGCTATTTCAAAGGTTTTATGCATGGCATGTACTTAAAAACCGAACCCCACTGTTAGACCAATGATTAAGTCGATACTCTATACCAAGCCAAAGCCCATTTTTATGAACGCTATGTTCATAAGTAAAGACGAGGTTTTCGGAAGTCAGTCCCAAGACATTTAGTTCCATCCTATTTTTTTAGGAAGTGGTGTCTTGCGCAAAAGTAGAAAGCCAAGCAAGTTGAAGTGCAATTAACGATATAAATGTTAGTATGTGGTTTCGCTGCACGGGAATGGATTACAGTTTAAGAGGACTTTGGATTATGTTGCCTTCGGAATTTTATTGTGGATGGTGCAACGCCAAATTCCTGATCAATTAAATTGGACAACCCTTGCTCAAACAGTCCGATTTTAATAAGTGCCTGATGATGGATGCTATGTTCAAGGCAATAGGCAAGTTCTCGTTGAAAAGAGGAGGGAATGGAACAGACTTTGTCATTTGACGCTGCATAGGCGGCAACGAGGGAAACCTCTCCAAGAATTTTGTCCTCTTGTAGCCAGTTTATAAGTTGTAAAAGTACGTTAACAGCTTCTGTGGGATCCTTTTCGAGCGGCATTGCTCTCTTCCGCTGATCGTAGTTTACGGATTCACGATCCTTAAAAGCCTGAGACAAACAGGTGTAAAATTCAACAATGTGCCGGATATGTTGACCTATAGAAGCTCCTGACAGGTAATAGGATGGATGTTGGTACTGATCCGGACTTAATTTTTCAAGGAGAGAGGCGATACTTTCAAGGTTTTCCTGACATTCAGTCTGCATGGATCTAGGGGTTAAAGGTTTCATATACGCTAAGATTGGCCAATTCATTAAAGCCCCTAACAGATACTTACGTAACGTTGGGTTTCCAGAACGAGCCTCCATCTATTTTAAGGTAAACATGGTCGATTTTAAAATTTCATGAAAAGAGTCGATCAGCAATAAGAATCCTGACAGAAAATTTCGGAAAAATTATTTTTTGATCCTCCACGATTTATAGTGTTTCCACGCCGTGCTGAAAGAAGCTGGTCTAAAACCCCTTTTTTCATTTTCCATACTGATTGTATAGATAATTTCCCAATGACGTAATAGCGTGCGAACTCCCGTCCAAAATTTTGCTTTTGGATCATAAATATGTGCCGGCTCGGCATTGACACCGTTGACCTCAAGGATTTTTATACCCGAACCTTTTTTAAAATCCTCCTCAGAGGGAGCCCTTAGATCAAATCTCCCATAGTGGAAGTGAGGAATGTGGGAACTTAAGGTATCAAAAAAATATACTAACTCCGGATTGTGCAGGTAACTGCCATCCACAAATTCAGTACCCCGGTTATGGTTGCCGATGGGTTCCAGAATTTTTATTTTTCCATAAGGTAAAACCTCGTCCGGATTGATGTCACTTCTTTGAAGCAAATTAGTCGCTACCATTCGTGCACGGGGTATTTGAAAAATAAGATCTCTAGTTGACGAGTAGCCATCTCCTGTAACTTTGAGGAACGACTTTACTACTAGTGAAGGAATGAATCCGGAAGCTTGGCCCGGAATCCGATAGTAAAAAAGCCCTGCCTCAAATGGGGTATCTATATACTCCTGTATCAAGAAGTCACCTTTAGCTTTGTCGGTGTACTTTGTCAATTCACTTTTATCCTTTACCAGTGATACTCCAACTCCACGTTCTCCCCGATCCGGTTTGGCGATCAGTGGGAAATCCAAATTCGAATCCAATATTCGGGCAAGAATCAAAGGAAAGGGAGTGTTTTTATGAACATAGATTGTCTTGGGCGTAAATTCGCGGGGAATTCTTTTTAGTTGTTTGTGTTTGCTGCAATTATACAAGCCTCCCATCTCCATTTTCGGATTTGCCATGGAAAAGAAAAAAAAATTTCTGGCTTTTAGGGATAGAAACAGATAGTAAAAAAACACCGGGAAATAGATGATCCATGTGGGCCAGTATTCCCAGTGAAGAAGTTTTGTCCATAGATTTGAGCGACTAATTTTGTTCATCGTGAAGTTAAAAGGATTCAGCAAAATAGATGTAGAAGCCGGAAGAATCCGGGGTGATGCTGTAATCAAAGCGAACATTTGTACGGTCTTTTTTGCTTACCCTAAACCTGAGACCTCCTCCAGCGGCCACATGAAGCTCTTCGAACAATTCCGTTCGTATGTTTGGATATACTCTTCCAATGGATCCAAACAAAACAAAACCAACCCGTCCGATCACATGTTGGCGAAACTCTGATTGCAGTACCATGAAGTGGTTATCCCGGAATCTACCCTGATAGTATCCCCTGTGTAAAAGAGGTCCACCTAAAGTCGGTAATACCCGGTATGGAACACTCCCAGCGGAAAATTGCGCCACAAACTGGTTGGCCCAAGTGGCATTTTCTCCCAATTTCCAATAGTCGCGAATATCAATGGATGCCAGGCCAAAATAAATTGGGTGTTCTGATGCTTGTCCAAAACCAAAAATCGGGGTAAACTCCAAAAAGCTTCCACTGGATGGAGAAAGAATATGATCTCTTCTATCCCACATAAATGAGGGGCCCAAGCCCAGGTACGAATATCCTTTTTCACCATTTTCAGGAGTGATGTCACTGAAGATAATTTCCCCGTCGGGAAAATCAGGTACTAGCATTTGTCCCTGAAAGGCAATCCCCAAATAGGTGTCGTTTTCCAGTTTGACATAATTCTTACTGTTAAGTGTGAAGGCAGAGAATTCATAAAGAGTTCGGTTTGCTTCTTGGGTTTCATTACCCAATCCGTAGTAATATTCCGGGAATTTACGATAGTCTAGGCTACCATTCAGGAAATAGTTGTCCTTAGAAGTATAAATTTGCCAGGGGATTGTCAGCAGATACTGGCGGTTTTGTGTGTACGTGGCAAATAGCCGGATATTTGATTTTCTCCGGCTATCCCTAGAATAATAGCTGTAGAAGGCGAATGCCTCAAAAGCTATTCGGGTTTCAGGGGTATAATAGGCCAAAGGCAATACCTTGAAGATGGTGCTGTCATTTTCAGCTTCCTGGCCATAGGTCAGTTGACAGACAGCGACAATTAGCAGTGTCATAACCACATTATTCACCTTTTTCACTAGCTTTATCTGTATTGGCAAGGATTACGTTGAATTAGTTTTCTTAAGCTTTTGATTAGTAATACCGGATATCGTACTATAGATTCACGCTTTGAACCAAAGGCGGCGACACTTAATTTTCAATATACAGCTTCAAGATTACCTCATCGGACATGACCCAGCTATTTCCTCCAACGCCAAAGTCCTTACGGTCCAGTTGGCCGACGATAGAAAATTGGGTTTTCCCCCCGGATTCCTTTACGGCTACCTTCAATTCGATTGGCTGTGTTGTCCCCTTTATCGTTATATTACCCTTGACAAGAAGTTGCCCCGCATTTGGAGCGCTAACGTCTGTGGATTGAAAGGTAATCGTGGGATACTTCTCCAGATGAAAATACTCCTCCTGCTTAAGGTGATTGTCTCTTTTATTGATTCCCGTACTAAGGGAACTGACCTCAATTTTTGCGGAAAAACGGCTTTTTGTTGGATGGGATTTATCATACTCTACACTCGTAGTGAATGAATTGAAAATTCCCTCTACATTCAACCCCAAATTTCGGATATTAAATTTAATGTAGGATTCCTCCTTTGTCCCTTCCCAGTTTGCAGGACGGTCCAAGGGGTCGGGGATGGCAACCCAGAACCATAGAACAAATAAGAATGATAAATTCATGTTAATAAAGTTTAGGATTAATTAAAGGGATTATATGAAATGGCTAAGAATATCAAAACAGGCTTGTATCTAAATCTGTCGTTTGCGTTAGCTAATTCCTGCCTGCTGGTATATTCCGAGAAAGTCATGTCCATACCTCCACGCAGCCAGGTTTTTTCTGACAAAGCGTAAGCGATATAGAATTCTGATTTGATCTGTCCCCGATCATTGTCACCGCCCAGGAGCAGGTTAAATGAAGTGGGGCTGGCTTCCACTGTCTCGGGAAATTGCCCGGTGTTTGATGAGGAAATAAACTGTGCATTGGTGGTGCCGCCAAATCCCAGCCCAATGGCATCGATATTAAACCCAAGTTTGAATTTCGGACTAAACTGATATTGTAAATTTATTAGGGCACTTAACCCCATGGTATGGGCACTATTCACAAAGAGTGTATCAATGGTCGCGTTATCGCCGGTGAGATCGGCAGGTGCTGTTATATAGTTCAGGTCAGTACCAGTGAATCCCGAAAACCGGACACCGTATCCCAGCCGGAATTTGTTGGAGGAAAAGAGCCCATAGCTGGTATTCCAGGATAGCGCATAGGAAAAGCTCCTGTTTTCCCCCATACCCAAAGCTAGGTCAATGTTGGACTCTTTTTTAGGCAGTGTACCCTCTTGGGCCTGTACACAAGTAACGGCGAGAAAAAACACACTAATGAACAAATAGAATTTTAATAAATTTTTCATGGTAAGTTTTTTTGGTATAAATTAGAATTGATGCAAAGCATCGACAATTTGCTTGGCAGAGGCACAGTTTATTATTTCTCAAATTGGTTAAGACGACTCTCCCTAAAAAAAACGAACGCAATGGCCAAAAAGCCAACTCCGGTCAGAACCGGCGGAATCATAAAATTACCTATCCCCATCACGATCACCGCGAGTGCTAGGATAGCCAAAACGATAGCTGCTATTTTTTTCATATGATTATAATTGTTTTTGAATGGCCATATGGAATCTCGCATGTATTAAAATCATCCCTATATGTGAGGTTCTCCTCATGCTCGATTTCATGGTGTTTAAATTTTTGTCTAATTATACTCCGGATAAAATTTCACTATTGCATGCGCATTAAGTGAAAATGCGCATTCACATAGTCTTCTTATTTGGATCATTAGACGGCGGGGTAGATGTTTCCTGACAGAGAATAATAATAATTTTTTCCAAGAGTTGGTGGGTGGTTCACTTCATCTTTACCTGATTTTGAAGTGACATTCCAGTTTCTTTCACTTCAAACGGCATCAAGTAGGGAATTTGATTTGCTCTATTGGTTAAAAAGTCATTTACTTAAATCACAATCTATTTTTGCTTTCAATTGTATTTTTATTTAATTCGGTACAATTTTAAATATATTATTCTGCATTAGAATTGAAGATTTATGCTGTTGAAGAAAATATCAGGGGTAAAGTGATAATAATGCGTTACGTTTCCCAATTCAGTACCGACTACTAATTGAGTTTAAATGACAGTTGATAAGGACTATGATGACGAAAAGGCCATTCGGGATATTGGTTTAAACGTTGACCTTCAAAAACCGATTAGGTACTTATATGCCTGCCATTACAATGGCGTTGAGCGATATATCCTGCGAAATAGCGGAAGTACCTTTGATGCTGAAGATATCTTTCAGGAGACATTGATGGTCACCATCAAGGCGATTCAGGGAAGTAGATTTCGGGCTGATTCCAGTTTGAAATCCTATGTTTTCGCCATTGCGAAGAATTTGTGGATTTCGGAATTGAGAAGAAGGAAAAGTGCTTCCAAAAGAGCTGAAATTTATACAGACGAACAGGATATGCAAATAAAGCCCACAACCAACGAGCTCATTAGGAATGAGGACTTTAAGTTAGTTTTAGGTCTGTTCGAGTCGTTAGGGGGGAAATGTAAGCGAATACTTTTACTTTTTTATTATCAGGACATGAGCATGAAGGAGATTATGGAGGCAGAAAATTACACAAGTGAGCAAGTAGTGAGAAACAAGAAGTATAAGTGTCTCAAAACGTTAATAGATCAGATTAAATCCGATCCTATCCTGTATGAAAATGTTAAAGATGCTTTAAATTATGAATAAGCAGGAAATATTTGAGTTACTGGAGGACTACCTGGAGGGTCGTTTGGATGATCGGGCCAAAGTTGATCTTGAAAGTAAAATAGCTTCTGATGTTGAACTTAGGGAGCAGTTGGAACTATTAACTTTTACAAAAAGGCAACTGAAAGATGTTGGTCTATGGCGGGAAATCAATTCAGTGCACGAAACTTTCAAATCTGACAGGGAGAAAAAATCAAAAGGACAAGTAATTTCTCTTTTTGGAAAGAAATGGATTGGTATTGCGGCTTCTTTTCTGCTGATTTTTGCTTTCATTTCTATTAGCTTATATCAACTCCAGCCCTCGAAGATTGTCGATGACAATTATATCGCATACAAACTCCCCGTAATGCGGTCGGAGGAAGGCCAACATACTGCGGTAGAATTGTTTTATCAGCAGCGTGACTGGGATAATCTACTGAGTTGGGTAGAAAAGGAGCAGTCTCCTGAACAGAAGCCTTATTTTTTTGCCGGGTTGGCCTCATACGAGAAAGGTGCTTATTCGGAAACATTAAACTATTTCAATAGGGTAGGAGAAATAAATGCTAGGGCAGAAAAAAAACTTTTTGAACAGGAAATGGACTTTTATTCCTCTCTAACTTACCTCCAACTTGGGGAATTTGACGAGGCTTATCGATTGATAGACAAGATGAAGGAAAACCGCTCACACGTTTATCATGATGCTTTTGGTAGGTGGGATAGATTTAAGATCAGGTTGCTTAAATTAAAAAAAGGAGGATAGTTGGATTACATTTTGCTTCATTGAAACGATATTGGAATAGAAGTATGTTAACTAAAACCAATTAAATTGATATGAAGCGAATAACAAAAAATTATTTACAGATCGGATTTGTGCTAGGGTTAGGGATGCTTGTTGGGTGCCAGAATAATGACGACAATGTTCCCGGTACTGGTGAGGGAAGTTTGGGACTGGCTTTTGTTTTGGGATCTGGAAACAATGCCCAACCTAGTGCAAGAACCTTAACCAATGATTTGGAGATAACCGAAGGATTTATCCAGATCAAAGAGTTGGAATTGGAAATGGAGGGAAGGGACGAGAATGGTCGTTTCGAGAAAGAGTTTGAAATCGAATTTAATGACATCCGCAAAGTGACCTTTGACCAATTCGACGAATCCAGCGATTTCTTTATCAACATTCCAGAAGGTGAATATGAAGAAATTGAATTGGAACTGGATCTAATTGACCATAGGAATGAACCTTCAATTTATTTGGAAGGACAATATAGCGGTCAAGATGGTGATGCTTATCAGGTTGTTTTTGAATATTTCGGCGATGATATTGATTTTGAAGTGGAAATCGAAGCTGAAGACGATAATGCTTATTTCCGGATAGACAGAATTAACAATCCCTTGGCCCTCTTAGAAATTAACGCCTATTTATGGTTTAGGGATATTAGCAACGCTGAATTGGATAATGCCCAAAAAGATAATGACGTTATCCGAATTACAAGAAATACCAATAATGCCATGTATTCGAAAATTGTAAACCGAATCAAAGCGTCGTCTGAAATTGAAATTGAATTAAGATAGGAAAGAGGATCAATCTTCAACACCTCCTTTTTTTTCTTAAAGGAGGTGTTTTTTGATCAAGTAAAACATCATGAAATCGAGCATGAGGAGAGCGTCATACACTTGGATGATTATTTGCCATGCGAGATTCCATTTGACCTTTGAAAGACAAAAAATAAACAGATGAAAAGAGCGAATATTACCAGCATTGAATAAACGAAAGGCCATTTTGCTCCCGCTTGCAAACCTGTGGGATTTCCTATATAAACCAATTGCGCCCAATAACGGGGATGGCGAAACTGATTCATTTCGGGGTCGGACAATAAATCGATTTTTGCCAGTTGTAACGATTTTGTGATGCTATTTCCCCGTTCTAAATAGTGGTAAAATTTTGAACTTAAATAGGAAGACGTCAAGTCTTCCATTTTCCATAGGGAAGTGATAACATTTGGGCAACCAGCGTATGCAAAGGCTCTGGAAATACCTAATACGCCCTCGCTGGCACTAATCTCTCCGTAATTTGATTCACAGGAACTGAGGTAAATTAAATCAGTATGTTCAAATGTCTTGTATTGCAATTCCTCAAGATATAATTTATGATCCTCAGTATCCGGATAAAACGCAATAAAACTTTGGTAAGGGGACTCCAGAACGGCCTGGGCGTGGGTGGCAAGATGAAGGATATTGTGGTTTCCAACAGATTCTAAGAATTGTAATTTGGTCGCGGCTTTTCCAATCAATTTCTTGCCGGGAAGCAGTTCTATTTCCGATAGAGAATATGGTAAATCATTGAATGATGAATGGGGTATAGGATGTGCGTAGGGAGCCAAGGAAAGCATATTATCCATTGACACTAGCTTGGCGTTTTCAGTTTCCAGGAAATTTACGGAAAACTGATATCCGATAGAGAAGTTTTCTATCAAATACTCATTTGAGGAGTTTACCAACAGATCAAATGGAAAATCCCTCCATATTCCGTGAGGAATGATTAGTAATTCCTCATAAACTCTTAAATTTTCTTCAACTCCAGTAAAGAATTCCTTGAAAATTTCATGCGCTACACCCCTTAGGTCAAATCGCTCTCCCATTTCAGCAGTAAAAATCGAGGTTTTAAAATGTGCTACTTTTTCCGAAAATAATTTATCCAATGGACGGCTGATAACATTCAATGAATTTTTGTCCAAATAGAAAAGGTGCCGGTTCGTCTTAGACTCAAAAACAGAAATTAAAAGCTTTCCTCTGGAAAGAAAAGTGTTTTGAAGTTCTTCGATATTTTTGATTTTTCCTGTGATTTTGGCATTAACGAAGTCAGGAAATTCATTGAAACGAAGGTGAAGGGTAGACAATTTCAAGCGAATGTCCAATAATTCCTTTTGTATGGATTGGCCAGCTTCCAAATCCTCAGTCGCATTAAGTTGCTGGATCAAATTGGACATCTTAAAATTCAGCTCATTTTCTTCTTCCAATAAAGCCGCCGGAATTCCGAATTGTGATTTGATTTTTTTTTCATTTTGACCAGCAAGCAAACTGATGGACTTGCTGCTTTCGGCCCAGAGAAAGGCCTGTTCCAGTAAGGATTTAGTTGGTGAGATCGAGTATTTTTCAAGAACTTGCTCAATGGCTTTTTGATAGGCCGGGAGAACCGATTCTCCCAAAAACACCCTGGCGACATCATTGTCGTAAAAGGCGTTGAGGTAAACGACTTTGTTGAAAGCTTCCTGGTAGGTATTGGTTGCGGCTTCCCAGTACTTGCCATCTGATTCATTTGATGCCAGTTCTACCAGCGTATTAGCCTTTAGGATCAAATTGTCAAATAACGCATAGGCTGCGAAACCCATTCCATGATCATCGGGATTCGACAGGGGGTTTAGATCCGAGAAACTCGGATCAAAATGAAGGATAGCCCGGTGGAAATGGGTAAGTGCTTGTAGATATTTTTTTTCTTCCATATAAATTCTCCCAAATAGTCTGTTAGTATAACCCAATTTAAAATTGCGGTCGCCTTCTAAAAAATCCTCGTCAGACGCTTCATGCCGTTCAATTAGCTCTTGGAGGACAATCCTTGCGTTTATATAATCACGCTTCTGGAGATAAATTTCAGCCACTTTGTTGGCATAGCCGATAGTTTGTCTCGTAGTTGGGGAGTTGATTTTTTGCAAAAAGGAAAAAGCGGAGTCAGGTTCTCCTAGTTCCAAGTGCAAATCCACAAGATCCAAATAGGTTACATCGGTGTTTATATTCAAATGAACGAGTTCATGAAAGGCTCTTTTTGCACTGTCTAGCTTTTTTAATTTAACTAAAGCGGTAGCGATGTTTGATGTAAAAGAAAAATAGGCATATTTCATATAGGAGTCCAATTCAGACGAATCCCGGTCTCCAATTACTAAGTCTTTCGCCTTTGTAAAGTAATTAATAGCTTGGGCAAAATTTCCGGTTTCATAATAATAGACTCCCAAAGAATTGTATAACCTGGATCCTTCATTTTTTGAATCCATCAGCTCAAAAATACGTTCTGCCTTTTTAAAAAAATGAATGGCACTGTCAGGCTTGTTTAATTTGTAATACGCCTCCGCCATAAACAAATTGGAACCAAAAAAAAGAGAATCCTCCAACTCGGGAGATTTATCTAATGACAACGCAGACCAATAGGCCGCGATGGCATCTTGGTCTTCCTCCATGATGAGATTAAGGTTTCCCAATTTTTCATATACTTCCAATAACTTCGCTTTCCCCAAAACATCCTCCTTGTTTTCAGCATTTAAAATGGCTGTAAAAAATGCTTTTGCAGTACTGTCTGTTTCAGAGCTGGGAATTTCAGCATAATACAGTTCCATCCCTAGCCGATACATTTCCTTTAATTCATCTTCACCTGTAGCATCGCTAAAGGGGAATTGCATGAGCAGGAAAGCAAGGAGCCATTGAGGTATAAACATCATCTATTTTTAGAGAAATGATAATTCATATACATTACTGTAGTCTGGAGACAATGAGTAAATATGGAGGCCTTGGTTTTACGCTTAACATACGGGCTACCCTTAGATTAGGTAGTTGTTGACCCAATATCTGATTCCTTTTTTCCCCAATTTCATCCAATAGGCTTTGGGGAATATCGGCGGACGTTTCATAATAATAAATCCGAATATCAATGCTGTTCAACGCTCTCAAACTGGCATCGTCTAACCGGTAGTACATTTTAAAATCGGAGAACGTACCATTAGCGGGCGAGGAACCTAATGCCCCATTGTTCAGAGTTCTTTCTAGATTAATCGCCCCATTGGAAGAGTTGATAGATACCCCAATATCCGCCAAATTCTGGCTATCAGGACCTGTTGCATCAAATTCGCAATCGTCGTCATCATCGTCGTCGTCGTCGTCGTCATCATCGTCATCGTCGTCATCGTCGTCGTCATCGTCATCACAAGGTATCATAGCCGCAGCGATGCCGTTGTAAATAGGAAAGGCTTGGGTTTCGCCCTGGTCTAAGACATAAATCTGGTCTAAATAATTGATACCACTTATTGTCAAAAACACATTACAGGCAGGTGCTCCATTTGAAGGAGTAAAAGTGATCTCATACTTCAATCCTGTTTCGCTTGCGTTTACGTCAATATCTCCTGTTAGGGGGTCAACAGCCAATCCTTCCGGAATTACGGAAAACGTACCCGAAAGCGCTGTTACCGGGGATATGAGCTGTTGCTGTTGCTCATTGATAAAAAAGAGTGTGTCGGTGTAAGAAAAACCCGAGCAGTTAAATGTACTGCCGCTTCCACCCGGTAAACCTAAGTTTTCTGTCAATGCATCATCAGCTGACCCGCATGAATGTAATGCAAATGGTAAAAAGAGCGTGAACAGAAGGACATTTAATGTATATTTTTTCTTTTCCATACTTGAAATACAATAGTATATATCGTGAATATGTTGGCCGACAGTTAATGACTTACGTGAATACCAATAACTATTCCGTTTTTGGCTATTCTACTAATGTTTAATGGAGCAAATCTTGTCGGGAGGTATTAATCAACTGGAAAACCTGCGATTTATACTTTTAATTTTTACCAATATCATAGAGAAATTGTCCTGCGTTTTGTCCCGACAATGATTTAATATGATTCCTTTTATCTGTTCCAGTTTTTCGGATTCAGATAACCAACATTCAATATGTTTATCCCTCTCCTGCTCTAAAAGCCCGTCGGTACAAAGAAGGAAATAATCGTTTACTTTGATATCCTTAATCATTTTCACCTCTGGAATTCGATCAGATTTTGCGGTGCTTAGCGTTCTTGTAATTGAATTTCTTTTTGGGTGAGTTCTCCTTTTATCTAAGGACAGAAGGCCTTGCTCTACCAAGGTATTGACATATGAATGGTCCCATGTCTGGTAAAGGATCTTGCCATCCCGTACCTGATAGATCCTAGAATCTCCCATCCAAGCTAACGTAGCGCCGTCCTGATGGAAGCATACAGCAGTCATTGTCGTCTTCATTCCCCGGGTTTCGGGATGATTATTTTCATAATCTCTTAATTTTTCTCTGGCGTACCTGACTGCAACGTTCATAACTGATTCATTATGGATAATGTTGGGGTTTGTTTGAAAAAACTCTTCCATGGACTCACAAACAATTTTGGAGGCAATCTCTCCAAAAGGAGAACCCCCAACGCCGTCACAACAAAAAAATGCATTCCTGTCACACACGGCACTATTGTCAGAAGGAATGATATAGTCCTCATTGGTTTCCTTTTTGCCAATTCCGGAGAAGCATTGAGGTGGATAGAGGTTGATTTCGTAACTCATGTTTAAATTTTATCAATTAGATCCAGTAAAAGATGGCTGAAATACAAGGCCAACTTCGATTGTAAAAAGGCGGCGTTTGAATCGTTTAGAATATCCCTTGCGGTTAGTAATTCCACAGAGCTGATTTTTCCCAGCCTGTATTTTTCCTCCTGCAAGGTATAGGACAATATATTTTTTTCCCATGCCTCACGGGTGATGATATAGCGTTCTCTGGATGTGTTAAAGTCATTAATCAACTGAAGGGTGGAAGATACAACGGCATTTTCCTGTTCAGTCCTCCGCAAGCGGTTAGTGTGTAAGTTGATTTTTTCCTGTTTGACTCGATTCATGTTTCCCATTTGGGTAAAAACAGGTATACTCAGGTTAAAACTCAAATATTGGCCTAGGTTATTTTGAACCTGTTGAGGGAGAAACATCTCGCCGTTTTGGCTGTTTCCTAGATTCACATTGTAATTGGAGAACACACTTCCCCCTATGCGCAAGGTTGGGAAAAAGCTCCGATTTGCAACTTTTAAGATCATTTCTGATACTTTTATTTGAGCGTCAGATTGTCGTAGAGCGGGGTGGTTTTGACGGATAAGTTTTAAAATCTCCCCTTCATAGATGGGATTATAGTAGATTTTCTCAATTTCTGAAGTATCTACAGGGGTTAGGGAAAAAGATGTATCAACAGGTAAATTTAACAATTCCCGGATTTTTTGCAGGACGACCGCAGACTCATTCTTTACTTGGAGGTATTCTGCCTTTTCGGTGCTTACCCTGGCTTCGAAGGTATAGGCTTCGTATTGGGAAAGCCTCCCGATTTCAACTTTTTCATAAATGATATTTAACTCATTTTCCAGCGTTTCGATATTGCTTTGAATCACCTTTATCTTTTCCTCTAAAAGGATTTGATCGGCATACAGCTGGGTTAATGAAAATTTCAAATCCAATTCAGCCGCTTTTTGGATGTAAAGCGCCTCCTGGATTCCAAACTCCTGTTGTTTTATCGAAAGTAGATTTCTGAAACCGGAAAATATCGTCATCCTCAGACTTAATCCCATTTCGCCACCACTAAAGCGCTCAAAAGCAAAAGAATTGGTAACGGGGTCAATATTTTTTCCAAAGGAAAAATAATGATTCATATCATAGGTAAGCGAGGGAAGTAACTGAAACTGGGCAGTTGATTTTTCAATTTCCTGTATTCGCACGTCATTTTGGAATTGCTGAATGGTCAGGTTTTGCTCCATTGCAAGCCTGTAGCAGTCCTCCAACGATAGCGAAGTCTGCGCTTGGGCCTGCAAACAAAGGACACCCAGACCTGTCATGAATGTCATTAACCATCTCATGATCCGTCAATTTTATTGAAGATTTTTTTCACAAACATTTCGTAAATCGACCTCCTGCTTAAAATAATCTCACCTCTTACAGCGTACCCGGAACGAAGGGTTAAAGAAGTTTCCTCTGGAAGTTTTATATGTGCGTAGAAAAATTCATTCTCTTTCCTTTCTGCTATAAAATCCAAAGTTCCTTCAAGCGTACCATACTGATATTGATTAAAAGCGTCAAGTTTCAATCTTGCGGGTAAACCCTTCACGAGGTAGGGCAATTCCCTTTCAGGGACCGTAACTTTGGCATAGTAATTTACGGTCTCGGGAGCGATGCTTGCCAGCAAATCACCTTTTTGAATCAGGTTACTAGACAGCTTGGTGTTGAACAGAAAGTTTACAGTCCCATATTCTTCCGCTATTATATACTGCAAATCCAAATCATTGTCTACTTGAGCCTTTGTTGCATCTGCGAGTCTGATTTGGTTTTGCAATTCAATTTTTGTCTGCTTTAGTGTATTTAGACTTTCTTCCAATTCCAGCCTGCCGAGGGCCAACTCATTTTCCATCTTTTGATAAGCGTTTTTTGCCAATTGTTTTTCGCTCCCATAAGTCATACTTTCATCTTCTACCTGGGCAATCCGTTCTTTGAGGGCCAAGTACGCATCTCTGGTATCGTTGAACTCATACTTGCTCAACATATCCTTATGGAATAAAATGGAGTCCCCTTCGTATTTTTCTTTGGCTGATTCCAGCCTACCTTTCATGAGTTCAAATTGGTAGGCAGTCATCTCTAGGTGGCTTTCCAGCAATTTGGTGTCTAGTTCCAGCTTCTGAGAGGAAATTTGATTGCTGCTCGCATAAGTGCTGATCTTTTTGTTTAATGCGGACTGAAGTCCGCCAATGGACTGTACTCTTGCCTTTAAGTATTCCAATTCATGTTCTATTTTGCTTTTTTGGGCGACCAATTCCCGGTTTTCCAAGATGATCAGGGTATCCCCCGCACTGACTGATTTTCCCTCTCTGGTTAGAATCGCCTTAAATTGTCCATCGAATGGGGCTTTTAGATCAATTTGGGGGTTGTTGGCAATGATTTCCCCCTCCCGGATGGTGACTGAATCGTTGATTCGAATGCTGAAAAACAGAATCAATACCATCATAGTAATGAAGATAAGGCTTCGGAAAAACCAGATGGTAAACTTATGCTCCCTGATACTGTAGTTGTAGTTGTTCGATGGCTCCATCTTTGACAATCATTTTTTGGGTAAACGAAACATATTCCAACGGCTCATGGGATATGATAATGAAAGATCTATCTACCTGTCGGTTTATGTAGTTTTCGATTTTCTCCCGCGACTCGCGGTCTATTCCGGATAAGGTTTCATCCAGAATGATCAATTCAGCTTTTGATAGGAATGCCCGCATAAGTAGAATTTTTTTTCGCTGACCAGTCGACAAGTTTCTTCCTTGTTCGTTGATGATGAAATCAAGTCCTTCTGTCTTCTCCGAAATGAATTCATAAAAGCCAAGTTCCTTGGCCAGTTCCAACACCGTACTTGTATTGGTATCGTATTCAAAGGCCATATTGTAACCCAAGGTGTCATTGAAAAGAATATCCTCATTGCTTACCAAGAGGATTTTTTTTCGAATCGATCCTTGTTGATAAAAAGAAAATTTCTCTCCGTTGAGATAAATTTCTCCGGTATCCGGCGGGTATAGTAAAGAGAGAACCTTGCAAAAGGTGCTTTTACCGGTTCCGTTACGGCCTTCCATATGGATCCTTTCCCCCCTATGTATTTTAATGTTCAGATTACTTAATATCGGCTTATTAGGAAGATAGCTAAAACCTACGTTATTGAATTCTATACATTCAATGCCACTGATTATGATTTTTTGGTGGATGGATTGGGGTTCCCGGTACGCTTCTTTGCCAAAGTCAAAATATCGGCTTAGGATGATTTCGTTTTCCTGTATATCAAGGCTTTCATCCAAAATACCCCTCACAGCGGAAAAGACCTGGGAGGAAAATGCAATATAGGTGATGATCTGACCTGCCGTGATATCCTGAAATAGTATGGCACCTCGGGAAAGGAATAGGAGAATCATCGTGGAAGCAATGGTTATGACAATATGGACCACTCCAGAGTTGACCAGACCCACGTACCTCACCCTTTTTTGAATCGCCAGAATCTGTTTGATTCTTGGAATCAACCTTTGTAGAAACACCGTTTCCATCCGAAATGATTTTATGACCTGAAGACCATCTATATTTTCAAAAAGTGCTGAAAACAAGTTTGATTTTTCAAAAAATCGACGATTCTCATTTGATCGGATAAAAGGGGTAATCAGGTAAAACCAAGCCACAAATATGACCAGAACTGCCACCACAATTAAAGTGACCTTCCAATGAATGATAAACATCAATACGAGGGCGGCAATGCTAACGAAGGCGTCTATCAATATCCTTGTGAAAAATTTGATAAAAAAAGTCTTCAACTTAAGACTGTCTTTGATTCGTTCTGTAAGGTCTCCCCTACTGAATGTTTGTATGTACCGGATCGGGTACATATTCAGCTTTTCGACAAATGAGGTCAGAAAATAGTTGTCAAATATATTTTCCAAGTGGATGGAGATGTACTTTTTATAAATCCCAATCATCAAGTTGAAAATCTTAAAAAGCATCAACCCAAATGCAAAAAACAAAAGCAGGTTTAGGTCTCTGTCCGGCAGCACATGGTCTATTAACACCTGACTTTTGAAAAGTGTAAACTGGCTAAAAAAAGAAACCAAAATCGCAGTGACAATATATATGCCCCAAAGCTTATGGAACGGAGACATTTCCTTATAAAGCCGGTAATAAGGATTTTGGATGCCGTCATTGGACGCATTAGCTTTGTCAGAAATATGCAAGTAAGCACCTTTTTTTATCGTGAGCACAACCGGCACCTTGAGCTTGATCTTTGACGCTTTAATTTTCATAGCCCGGAATTGTTTGGGCAGCATGCTCAAATCCTGATTAAACAGTAAATCTTGCAAAAAATTCTTTTCGGCACTCTCATTCGCAAATCCGAAATTTTCTTTCAGATAGGAAAAATAGGTGAGCTTATTGACAGTTGTATCTGTATCCAACTCGTCGATTTTCTCCGAAGAAATGTTGTACGCTCCCAATTCTTGGTGGACTATTTGCCGAATAATATCAGTATTGTCTAGCAAATCATAGTTAACCGTACCATAGTGTGCCCGATGCATCAATTCAGAAAAGGACCATAAATAGGACTGGCCGTCCGCAGGGTCCAAAATTTTGAGTTTTTTGTTTTTAAGGCCTTGGATAACAACAAAATGCAGGCCCTTTCTATTTTTGATGGATAGGATGCAGGGAAGCGCATCCTTTATCTTTTGGCTGTCAAACTTAAGGCTATTGACATCGAGTAGGTTGAATTTCACATCGAAATGTTGGCTTTCAAAGAAATCTTTGATGTCATGAAGACTTGATCCTGTTTCAGAAATAAAAATATTGTCTTCGATATATTCCCTTCCTACAGGTATATTATGCAGGTTGTAAATAATCTTGGCAGCGCTGATGCCGCAATCATTGTGTTTCAGTTGCTGTTCATTCACACTACGCATAGTACTTCCTTTCTTTTCCTGATAATACTTGGTTTTCGAAGTGAATAAGTATATCCTCGGTGTTTTTAAATCTGGTTTCGGGGTTTTTATCAACGCACCGTTCGATCAGCTTCATTAGATCGGGATTAAGTTCAGATTGCCACATGGTTTGTTTTGGGAACACAATTGGATTATTTATAATACTTGCAGCCAGATCCTCCCAAATAAATCCCTGGAAGGGTTCAGTCCTGAAAAATATAAAATACAAGACTAACCCAAGTTGATAGACATCTGAATAGTAGTCAGGATGTTTGCTGAATTTATTTAAACTTGACGTATTGATTCGCTCCGGAGGCATATAATACATGACTCCACCCTTTTTGACAGCCTCCTTTAACGCATGGTCCTCGTGAATGGCCAACCCCAAATCTATGATTTTGACCTCCTGACTGTTTTTTACCATTATATTCGAAGGATGAATATCTCCGTGGATAATTTTTGAGTCATGCAGGTGGGTAAATTCTATTAAAATTTTGTGAGCTAGGGTGTACGCATCGTTTTCAGGAAAATTGATCTGGTGTCTTAGGAATCTGGGTAAACTCTCTCCTTCAATACACTCCATTACGATATAGGCATATTTATCTTCTACCAAGTCAAAGTGATAGGCCTTGCATAAACTATCGACAGTTTTGCCTTTGCACAGCAAACCATATTCATGCTTAAACTGGGCTAACTCCTTATTATAATGTCTGGTGTTTTCTGTCTTGTGACTGTTCAATAATTTGATAACGTATGGTTGCACGCCCCCAACCTTTCTCACCCTATATAGGTCAACATTCTTTTTATTCGAAATCAAAGAAAGGATTCTATAGCATCCCAAGGTATCCCCCGCTTCAAAAAGTGGTACTCTTGGTTTTTGGTTTTCAATGTTATTTTGGCTTACTAAAAATGATTTTTTCTTAAGGATTTTAAAAATAGGCTCACAATATTCAAATAGACTGCATTTATCAGTACCAAGGTCTAGAGCAAGTTCCGATACCACCTCATCCAAGGTTTTGAATGAATCAAATTTTTCTAAAAAATGCCGCATGCTGCTGTTGATTAGAAATCCCTTTTTGAGCTGACCGGTGGTAATGACATGATGGTTTTCTTTAAATCGGTCAGGACAAAGCTCTCCATTGTATTCCATTGGAGATTGGATCTCCAAACTTTCTGAAACGCGGTATTTTTCCATGGGTTAACAATTGAAGTGAGGGTTTCCGGATCGGAAATGACAATCCAGCTACTTTAAATGAAAGATGACCCGAATAAGGTCAACTTATCGGGTCATCTTTAGGGTTTGAAATTAAGAGCTAGAAGAGCTTTCTGAACTCAAAGAGCTTTCAGAGCTTTCAGAACTATCAGAACTCATAGAGCTGGAGCTACAACCAGCCGCTACAATTTCGTTGATGTTCTCTCCTTGCATTTCCGACATGAACTTTTCTAAAGTAATCATTGTGATAAAATTTAGGTTAGATGGCTACTCTGTTATGCAGGGTTTTCGCCTTACCCCTCCAGTTACCATGGTCTGGCTTAACGCTGCCTAGGTTGGGTTAACTAGTTTCCCCAACAATTAGGCGTTGTTATTAGGTATTCGAAGCCGAGTAGGATTATGTAACTATTTAATAACAAAAAAATAATCGGATATCACTTGGGCAGAAGCCGAACCCTCGCCAAATCCCTCTATTTACATTTAAATGAAAAATGGCAGGTAAATGACATCACATTTAAGGGAAAATCCCATAGGCATGCGAACCCGTTCCAAGTGGTATTTGGAGCCATCTACACCGGACCAGACAGGCAATCCCAGACAGTCCCCGGCTTCTTTAACGGAAATGATGAATGGGTTAGCCGATTGATTACGGTGCATGACTATGAGTTTATTTCCCGTCCTGGAGAGTTGGTGGACTTTATATCCATACAGAGTTGGCGGTCTAATCTCTATTCCCTTATGCTCCAAGGCAGGGCTTTTCACGCGGACAAACCCGTAGTAAATATAGAGCATGGAGGATATGAAAAGGGTCCCTACCGGACTTTTGTGGGCAATTACACCAATCCGGAGACTTGCCTGGTGAGGACATACGAGTGTGTGTTTGCCGGAGTATATGGATCGTACTACTGGCAAAACACTTCTTGGAACATTGTAGTGTATGATCCTTTTGCCGAAGAGCATGACTTCAATCCGCCTAGGTTTGACTACTACAGGCATCTGGCGGACTTTTTCCAGAAATACGACTACAATTCATTCAAGCCTAGCATTCCTAAAATCACCACAAACAGCAGAATTGGAGCGGATAACCTGGCTACCAATGGGTATGCGATGAGCAACGGGGAAGGTACATACCTTATGTTTATCCCCAAAGACAGTGAACGGGTCAACGCGGTGCTTCCAAAGCCGGTCAGTGGTAAGTTTAAAATCACCTGGTTCAATATATTCACTGGAGAATATGAGGAGAAGGAAAGCCGGAATTGGTCCAACTGGATGGAGTTGATCAGCCCTTGGCAATATCAGGATTCAGTGCTGATAGTAGAGGAAGTGAAGTGATTTCATTACAAACCAATAAATTTCATTCCATCGGAAGTGGAAATATCCCATGAGCTAACCGCCAGACTACCATACTTGGAAACCCATTCTATAGAATTTTCACCGACTTCTCCGCTTCGCTTCATTCCTCTTGGAAAAATCCATTGGTTTGCGGGGATTTCCAGGGAGAAATCCATCGTTCTTCCAGTAAGTACCGTGTTGTTTGGCCCTTTATAGACTACTCGTGTACAGGCGGTTGAGGCTGGAATTAAGCCTATAAACGCGACAACTGTTAGCGCTAAAACGAAATGCTTTGTCTTACCTAATTTCATTTTAGAAATATAATAATTTAGAATTATTTGGTAAAGACCTTAATGGATTTTTTACTGACCGTTCGTGATTTGAATCGTATTCCACCTCCATTCAAATTCGTTGAAAAGAGTTTGCATTATATTACTCACTTTTTAGCGATTTCACCGGATCTACCATAGCTGCACGGAAGGCTTGGGAACTGATTGTGGTCATGGCCACGACAATAGCCACGATTCCTGCCAGGGGATAAATCCACCAGGCAATGTCTATCTTATAAGCAAAATCCTCCAGCCATCTGTTCATCACATACCAGGTCACTGGCGTCGCTATGACTATTGCGGCAAAGACCAACTTGATAAAGTCTATGGATAGCAGTGCGACGATACTTGAAACCTCTGCTCCCAGTACTTTTCTGATCCCGATTTCCTTTGTCCTTATCTCTGCAGTATACGTCGCCAGGCCAAACAAGCCCAAACTCGCAATCAGGATGGCCAAGATCGAAAACGCTGAAAATATTTTCCTGAATTTAAAATCAGCTTGATATTGCTTTGCAAAGTCCTCATCCAGAAAACTGTACAAAAAAGGCCTGTGGGGTGCGAGCCTTTTCCATATTGCTTCCACATCCGCTACTGTTTGCTGGATGTTATCTGACTTCACTTTCAATGACAGGTATCTGCTTGCATAGGCTTCAAATGGCAGCGTCAAAGGTTCAATATTTCGGTGCAGGGAAATAAAATTAAAATCCTTAACCACCCCGATGACTTCTCCTGATCTTCCCCATTGGTCAAATTTTTTACCGACAATATCCGCAGGATTTTCATAGCCATATTGCTTAGCCGCTGCTTCATTAATCACCAACGCAGAGGTGGAATCTGTGGGGAAATCTCTGGAATAGCTTCTGCCTGCGACCAGTTCCATATCAAAGTGGGTGATGAAATCAAGTCCAACCTGAAAAATTGCCTGACCCATGTGTGTCATTTCCCCTTCTGGGTTTTGAATGTTGGTTCCTGCATTTGGGAAGTAGCTACCGGGGACGCTTCTCGAGAAGGCAGCGGATAGTATAGCGGGATTGGCCTCCAATTCAGCCTTTAAGGCACTGGACCTCGCATTGACTGCTTCATCATAATTGAAATCCACCACTAACATCTGCTCTTTGTCAAAACCGAGGTCTTTATCAAGCAGGAAGTTCATTTGGTTATATACGATAATAGTTCCGGCAATTAGGATGACGGAAAGGCTAAACTGAAAAACCACTAGTCCTTTTCTAAGGTTTACGCCACTACTGTCAGCAACAGATATTCCTTTTAAAATCTGAACAGGCCTAAAACCAGACAGGACAAAGGCTGGATAGGATCCTGCCAAAACCCCGACGACAAGTAAAAGTCCCAGAAATAAAGGAACCGTTTGCCAATTGATATACTTGAAGATCATCAATTCCTTTCCTGTAAGCATATTCATCAACGGCATGGCTACTGTAACGAAAAGGAACGAAGCCAGCATGGCAAAAAATACGATGATGATGGATTCTCCCAGGAACTGGAAAATCAAATGTCTTCTGTCCGCACCTATGGATTTTCGGATGCCGACTTCTTTTGCACGTTCCATCGACCTGGCAGTTGACAGATTCATGAAGTTGATCATGGCAATGACCAAGATGAAAATCCCTATTACGGAAAAGACATAAATATTGGACAAACTACCCGTTTCACCAGGTTGCCTGTCTGCGTTAGATCTCAGGTAGAAATCCTTCATTTGTTCTATATGAATGGTATATAATGGGTTATCCTGCCTTGACGCCAAAAAAGCAGGGATTTTTTGGTTGAAAGAGGCTAAGTCAAAATTCTCATTCACCAGAAAATACGTATAGAAATCCGCATAGCCCCAATTATCAAATACATCAGGCCAATATTGCCTGAATGTACTAAGAGAGAGCAGCATATTGAAATTGAAATGGGAATTGGCAGGAATATCCGCAATAACCGCTGTTACGGTATAATCCCCGGAATTCGACCTGCCGGGTGAATCACTTCCCTTGAGGGTTTGGCCGATTGGGTCTTCGTTCCCAAAGTACCTTTTGGCCGTGCTCTCGGTCATCACCATACTGTATGGTGCGGTCAAAGCAGTCTTGGGATCGCCTTTAATCACCTGCCAGCTGAAAATATCAAAAGCCGTTGAATCCATAAAAAACACGCCCTCTTCTTGGTAGGAATTTTCACCATCTGTCAGCAAAATATCAGATCTCCCTGAGAATTGGACAATCTTGTCGATTTCCGGAAAATAACTTTGGATAGCAGCGCCTACAGGGGCATTGTGCCAAACCCAAAAAGGTTTGGCCGAAGCATTTTCGGATTGGTCCGCTGCTGGGAGGCTTCCGTGGGTCAATCTGTAAATCCGGTCACCTTTTTCATGGTACGAATCAAAAGACAATTCATCCTGTACAAACATGAAAATCAGAAAGCAGCAAGCCATTCCCAGCCCCAGTCCAACTATATTGATAAAGGAATAAACTTTCTTTTTTAGGAGGTTTCTCCAGGCGATGGTGATATAATTTTTGAACATAATTAAATGATTATTTATGTTTTATAGGGGAAGTAAAAATTGGCTCTGTTGGAACTTTGGTTCTCAGGTTTTTAGCTTGTGTGTACGTTTATCTTTACTAGCTATTCGCTTTTCAGCGTCATGGCGGGATTAACTCGCGAGGCTTTTAGGGCCTGCATAGTCACTGTCAAGTAGGCGATAGATAGGATTACTACAGCAGTCAGAGGAATAAACCACCATTCGAAATCAATCTTGTAAGCATACCCCGCCAGCCAATCCTGCATCAGCCAATAGCCTGCACCGGAACCGATGACAATAGATACTGCCACAATGGTGATAAATTCCCGGTTGATTACATTAAGAATAGAAAATGTGGAGGCTCCCAATACTTTTCGGATTCCGATCTCTTTGGTTTTTTGTTCAGCAATATGGGCGGATAATCCGAATAGTCCCAAACATGAGATGAGGATGGTCAAAAGGCTAAAATACTTTGCCAAATCCCTGATCCTTACATCTTCATTATACATATTCGCATAATTCTCATCCATAAATGTATACTGAAAGGGAAAATCCGGATTTAATTCTTGGGCAACTGTCCTAACTGAAGCAATAGTTTTTTGAATGTTATCAGTTCCCAAGCGGATAAAGCCGTTGGAAGCATAGGTTCTGTCCAGTAATATGATAACAGGCTCCATATTTTGGTGGAAACTTTGGAAATGAAAGTCTTCGACTACCCCGGTAATGGTGCGGTCTTTCCCGCCTAAATTAAATGAAATAGCTTCAGGATGATCATTCGTAATCAGTTCATAAGCCCTCCTGTTAATGATGGCCCCCTGCACAGAGTCAGCGCCTTTAGCCGTATTGAAGTCTTCCCCTTGAATTAGCTTTATCCCGGTAGTTTCCAAAAAGTCATAATCAACCCGCATTATTTCAAACAGTGCGGTAAAGTCAGGGTCTTTTCCTTCCCAATCTACATTACCTGTATTTGAGTTCCGGCCCAATAAGGAATGGGAGCATCTTGATACCGAAAGAATATCCGAATTTCCTGCCAAACGGTTTTTAAACGCGTCATAATTTGTGTCCAAATTCCCCTCTAATGGAATAACCAAAAGCTGCTCTTTTTCATAGCCCAGATTCTGATTTAAAGCAAAATTAATCTGTTGATAAACTACTAATGTGGATACAATAAGGATGGTAGCCAAAATAAACTGAAACAGAACCAACCCTTTTCTGGCGATTACTACACCTTTACCAGATTTGGTATGGCTACGGAATACAGATACAACTTTCGTAGCAGAGAGATAAAAAGCCGGATAGCTACCCGCTACCAATCCAGTAAAAAGAAGGATTCCAATATATTGCATCCAAAAATACATATCCCCAAAGGGAACATGCATTGTTTTACCTGTCAGGGTGTTGAAGATGGGTAATGTGAGCTGCACTAACACCAATGCCAACAGGGATGAAAAAAGAGAAATTAACAAGGATTCACTCAAAAACTGACTGACCAATGCCCCTTTTTCAGCACCCACCACTTTTCTGACGCCAACCTCTTTTGCCCGCTTTTGGGATTTAGCGGTTGAAAGATTCATAAAATTGATGCAGGCAATCAATAATATAAAGAGCCCGATCACTGCGAATAATTTGACATACTCTATTCTTCCTCCCTGCTGGATTCCGTCTTTGAATTTTCCATGAAGATGCAGGTCCTGTTGTGGGTACGCAAAAAGGCTGACATTACTTCCTTCATTTCGCTGCTGTATAACATTTTTAATATTGGCAGAGAATGTATCCCCGTTAGAATTCTTATTTAATTTGACAATGGTGCTTGGACCATTACTACCCCATTCCTTCATCCAGGAATTGTAATCTTTGTCAAACATATGCTCAAAAGGAAGCAAATATTCAAAGCTGCCAATATGGGTATTGGGTAAAGATTCCAAAACCCCCTGTACTATAAATGAAGTCTCTCCGTCCGATTCCTTCAACAGGACCGTTTCCCCAATTACATCTGTTTTCCCAAACAATTTTATTGCGGATTCTTCGGTAAGAACCATATGGGTTTTCTCAGCGAGTGCAGTCTCACGTTCTCCATGTAGCAGGTCATATTGGAGGATATGCAGGTAATCTCCGCCTGCAAACAATCCATCCATCCTTACCCTAGTGTCCCCAACTACGAACAAATTTTCTAACGTCCATGAAAATGTTGCCGCTCTTTCGATTTCCGGATATACATTTTTTAGCTCCTCAGCTAAAATGCCCGGAGTAGATGTGGTCGTAAAAATCTCCGAACCATATTTCTGATGCTCCATGATGCGGTACACCTGATCAATTTGGGTAAAATGGCGGCCCATGTTCAACTCACTTTTGACCCAAAGTCCAATCAGAATCGCTGCCCAAAGCCCAAGAGCTAGTCCGAAAAGGTTTATAAAGAAGGTAAGTTTATGCTTGGCAAAGCCACGCAAAGCGATCTTGAGATAGTTAGAAAACATATTGTCCGTGATCTGTAGAAGTTGACAAATAGAAAGGCAATTGCCAAGAGTCTGCGACATTAATGCCAACCTTAAGAGCCAAAAAAACTCCAAATAACGTATTTTACCATCCAAGGACCTGCTAAATCGGACACCATTGTTCGCCTTCGGACGAATGAGCAAAATCACACTGCATTTTAATACGTAACTTACTAACTGCTAAACCGATGGAAGGTAGGCGGAAAACCCATTATTAAATTACAAAAATCAGTGGATTTAGCTTATGGAAAAGGTTTTAAACATTTACCGTTATTATTTTTCTCACCTCTCAATCACAATCCCATCAAAATCACCCAATTTTTCAACCTCAAAAATCACCCTTCCATTTTGATAAGAAAAAGTCACGTCCTTCTCCTGAACCATGCTCCAAATTCGGGTTGGCTGAAAGTCGGTTTTTACATTAAATCCAATCCCATAAACAGGTAGCGGATTGAAATAGGTATTTCCGCTGAATCCGGTGATATTGACCAAATGCAAAATCATCCCGTCCGTATATTCTTTCCCATAGTTTTCCGGAAGGTTTAGTGCGAAATTTTGTAGAATCACTTCAACCCGTTCGTGGGAATCGGTTTGTATAAGGTCATCCACTTCAGGGAAAACATAGTCAATAATATCCAATAAGATATTTTTATGCTGCTCATACCCATGCAGGAAATAAAGTTTTCCGAGATTGATTGGCATAAGTACTGCTTTGCTGTTAGCATGCTGCTTTATGCCGACTGCGTAGAAATCAGTGGGTTCATGTCCGCCTATAATTTCAGGGGGTCCGGGTATCCCCGGAGTAAGGATTGGCAGGTAGTTTTCGTCAGCCGCCCCAAAATCATATAAACCCAAATTGAATTTCCAAAAAAGCAGCTGCTGTTTTTCAAACCTGGTAAACAGGTTTTTATTCTCTGGCTGAAGGTAAAATCCGGCTCCATCATGATTCAATTCAGAGATCTTGGCACCAAAAAGATCATGCAGCGCCTCAGGGTGATCGGAAAGGGACCGGTTGGTGGCGATGAGATGGGTGCCTTTGGAGGCTATTCGTTGCAATGCCTCCAGAGAAGCACTATCCAAACGAACTATTTCTGGAAGAATAATTACTTTGTATTTTCCGAGCGAGTTTTCCAGATGCGCAATTTGCCGATATTCAATGATGTCATATTGAATATGGGCCTCTTTTAGCATCAATTGAATTCCCCTATATTCTTGCGCTGATTCTCCAGAAGGCCATGCACCCGGAGCGATTACGGCGACTTGGGCGGGTGATGTATAATTGCCAAAGTAGGGCTCAAATTTCTTATGGTGTGCATAAATGCGCTCGAAAACTCCGTAGTTTCGCTCATCCTCATAATCTCTGAAATCACCCATCATACTCATGTCAAGTCCTGACCCGTTTGCTATATTTTCATAGAGCCGAATAGTAACTTCTTCGGGTTCGATGGCATTGTAGCGTGATTGAAAAGAAATCTGCTGTATACTGGCATTGCTGACGATATGGTCCGGAAAGGAATGGCGTGTGTTGTTTACATTGTCGGTGGCATTGTATGGCCAATATGGAAGCGTGTTTGTCTGTGACTCGTGCCGGATGATATCCACATTGTTTTCCGAATAGGTACAGATGGCGATATGCTCATTTTTGGATTTTACCAGCAGATTCAGCCGCCGGATAATATCGTCTGCCGTGTGGGTTTTGAATTCCTCATACTTTCTAAAGACTGGATCATTTCGATCCTCTACTGTCGGAAGCACCATTCCTCCGCTATATTCGGCGAAACGTTTTTTATCGTATGGATTTTGGTCTATACCATAATATTTTCCGATATATGGATTTCTTGTCTGGTAGCCGGGCATGTTGATAAAAACCCCGTCAATCGGATATAGATCAATGACCTCTTCGACAATGTTGAAAAGCTGTTCCTGCTCGTAAGGCGCGTTGATCGATACGGTATAAAGATCTTCGTTGGTGATCCGTTCGCCCTCTGAGGATAGATAAAACCAGTCCGGGTGTTTTTCAAATACGCTTTTGTGGGCCCTGCTAAAATCAAACCGCACGATCACCCGGATGCCGTTTTCATGGCATTTAGAAATCACATCACCCAGCATGTTTTCCTTCATGTAGGGGTTTGTATATTGGTATTCCAACTTGGTGGGATAAAAAGCCATAATTCCACCCGCATTGATGATTAATGTATTGGCAGAAAAATGAATCAGGTCAGCAACTAGGGAATCAGGATCCAGTGTTGCCGCTTCATAGGCGGGAAGGTTAGTTTGTATTACCCGAAGGTTGTTTGCTTTCCACCAAGGGATGCTATCGGGCCAATTCGTGGCCTCTACTTGTCCTTGCAATGGGTTGACGGCAAAAAATATCCAAGATAAGGTAATAAAGACTAATCGTGATGTATACCTGAAAATATTCCGACTATCAAATTGGATCATAAGGGTTTATTTGAAGGCTAAGTTTACATTACAGATCAGATAAAAGATAATTTCCAAAATACAAATAGTTTTTGATTTCTCTTTAATAAAGCTAAATTAACCATGTTTTTAATTTTGACAGATAAAAAAGAATGCCACGGATGCACGGATAAAGGATTGGAGCACTTGTGTTTACGTTGGCAGTAAAAACCCATCCGTGCATCTGTGGCAAAATATTAAACTATTTGGATAGGTATGCCACGGATGCACGGATAAAGGATTGGAGAACTTATGTTTACGTTGGCAGTAAAAACCCATCCGTGCATCTGTGGCAAAATATTAAACTATTTGGATAGGTATGCCACGGATGCACGGATAAAGGATTGGAGAACTTATGTTTACGTTGGCAGTAAAAACCCATCCGTGCATCTGTGGCAAAATATTAAACTATTTGGATAGGTATGCCACGGATGCACGGATAAAGGATTGGAGAACTTATGTTTACGTTGGCAGTAAAAACCCATCCGTGCATCTGTG
>NZ_VOLC01000031.1 GCF_009797935.1 Lunatibacter salilacus | reverse complement strand
TCATCCCACTGTGTGACGTTTTCGTCATGCTCGATTTCATGTGTTTATAATTGTTATTTAAAGGTCACCCCGATGAGTCGGGGCAAGCTATGGAATCTCGCAATTATAATCATCCCACTGTGTGACGATCTCGTCATGCTCGATTTCAAGTCAAAATTAATTCATTTTACTCAAAATATACCCCTTATTTGAATTTAACCACTTTGCCGTGATTTTTCGAAATCATGGTTGCTGGGATTGCCGCCGTGATCTCTTGGTAGAGCAATTCAACCTGCCGCTTCTTCAGATAACTTCGAGTCAACACCAAGCTAACTTCACGAATGGGTTGTTCCCCATCAAAAGATCTCAATCGAATTTTTTCTTCCGATGAAAGCCCAAATGTAGCTAGCTCCGGAAGTAGTGTAATCCCTTGGTAGCGGTTCACCAAGTTTTTTAACCCTTCAAGAGATCCACTTTCATACTGAAAGTTTAGCCCTTTGAATTTACTTTGATCACACAGGGAGACTACTTGGTCCCGGAAGCAATGCCCCTGCTGAAGCACCCATAGGTCCTCGCCTAGGATATCTGCAATTTTTACAGATTCCTTTTTGAGAAGCGGATGATTTTTGGATAGGTAGGCATAGAATTTTTCATAAAAAATGGGTTTCTCCTCGATCCCGGCCTCATTCAACGGAGTGACTACAATCCCAAGATCCAATTCATCATTTTTCAGCTTTTTCACAATATCCTCCGTAACCATTTCCTGCACGTGCAATCGGACATTGGGGTACTTGCCTATAAACGATTTGATAAATAGAGGCAGAAGATATGGTGCCAGAGTAGGAATTATACCTAGCTTCAATATACCTCCAACATCTCCCTTCAACTGGGCTATGGTTTCGAAGATGCCTTTACTTTCCATCACTACCCGCTTTGCCTGTGCGATGAGGATCTCACCCGTCTCAGTGGGAATGACAGGCATCTTGGACCGGTCAAAAAGTATGACGTCCAGCTCCCTTTCCAATTTGCTCACCTGAGCGCTAAGGGTGGGTTGAGTGACAAAACAAGCCTCCGCCGCATGTCCGAAATGTCGAAATTTGTCTACTGCGATGATGTATTCCAGTTGCTGAATAGTCATGGGTTGCCTCATCTAAAAGATATGTTGTCTGCGTATTTCACATTCGAAAACAAATATAAAATGTTTTTTCCTTTTATTTAGATTTGATTTAAATAATGATTAATTTTGAGTCAAATTACCCCTTACGACATGCATAAGTATATAACGTTAAGTCTTTTAACTGTAATAATATCAGGTCTTTTGGCCTGTGGAACAAGCCAAGAAGAAGTTGTCAATGTTTACACCCACCGACACTATGAGGCGGACCAACAATTGTTTGATAAATTTTCAGAAGCCACTGGCATAAAGGTAAATGTGGTTAGCGCCAGTGCGGATGAATTGATTCAAAAGCTTGAACTGGAAGGGCAGGGATCACCTGCGGATATCTTGATTACTGTGGATGCTGGCCGCCTTCACCGTGCGCAGGAAAAGGGATTGCTACAGCCAATCGTGTCAGAAACGTTGTCGGCAAATATTCCTTCGAAGTTCAGAGAACCTGATGGATATTGGTTTGGGCTTACTTTCAGAGCCAGGATTCTGGCTTATCATAAGGAAAGGGTTTCGCCGGAAGAACTTGACAGTTACGAAAGCCTGACAGATGAAAAGTGGAAAGGCCGCATCCTAACCAGATCTTCAGAAAATATTTACAATCAGTCCCTTTTGGCCTCCATCATTGCGCATAGCGGTGAGGTAGTTGCGAGGGAATGGGCTTCGGGGCTTTTGGCCAATATGGGAAGGGAACCTAAAGGATCTGACCGTGATCAGGTAAAGGCCGTTGCTGCAGGCGAAGGGGATGTAGCCATAGTCAACAGCTACTATATCGGCATTATGCTAAATGATTCCAACCCCGAGGAAGTAAAGGCTGCTCAGCAGATAACGGTCTACTTTCCTAACCAAAATGATAGGGGTACGCATATCAACATTTCGGGAGCGGGCGTGACTGCCCATGCGCCAAACAGGGATAACGCTGTCAAACTTATCGAATATTTGAGCGGGGAGGAAGCACAAAATTTTCTGGCCACGACTAATTATGAATATCCTGTAAATCCAAATGTGGAAAAATCGCCCTTGCTGGCTTCTTGGGGAGATTTCAAATCCGATGACATCAACCTGTCCGAATTGGGTAAAAACAACCGGGCTGCTGTGGTCATTTTTGACCAAGTCAAATGGAAATAAGATAGACTATGCCGCTCATAAATTACAGGCTCAGTTGATTTGTCGAGCTAAAACCAAATAATCCCAATTACCCTTGCAACTAGCTAAGCAGAATTTTTATTGGTGGAATTATTGGATGGCAGGAGCCCTTTTGATCCTGCTGTTGATTGTTACTCCCTTGCTCACGATTTTCTTTAAAATCTTCGAGCCTCCGGGAAGCAGCTGGGCCCATCTGGCTGAAACCCTGCTTTTCGGATATTTTAAGAATACCGTATTGATTTTGCTTGGAGTAGCTTTTTCCACATTTCTGCTGGGAGTTTCTACGGCTTGGCTAGTTACCAATTATTCTTTTCCCGGAAGGAAATATTTTGAATGGTTGTTGATTTTGCCATTGGGATTTCCGGGATATATCATGGCCTATACCTATGTGGGATTGCTTGACTATACCGGACCTATCCAGTCTTTTTTGAGGAATAGTTTAGATATTACAATTACTGGAAGCCTGCTTGATATCATGAACCTACCAGGCGCAATATTTATTCTTTCGATCACACTTTTTCCCTACGTTTTTTTATTGGCACGTGCATCCTTTTTACAGCAGTCCAAGACGCTGCAAGAAGCTTCCGCTTTACTGGGCAAAGGGAACTGGCATACCTTCTTCAAGGTAGCGTTGCCTATGGCCCGCCCAGCAATTGTGGGTGGTATTGCCTTAGCTTCTATGGAAGTGCTGAATGATTACGGGACTGTCAAATACTTCGGCGTCCAAACGTTTACCACCGGGATCTTCCGGGCTTGGTTTTCTATGGGTGATGCCGCCACTGCGATTTACTTGGCCGCTATACTAATGATAATTGTATTTATTATTCTTTACCTTGAAAGCCTACAGCGGGGCAACCGCCGCTTTTCCCAGGGGAGCGGGACAAGTAAGCCTTTGGTGCGTCTTACCCTAACTGGCACCGCCAAATGGGCAGTAAGCCTTTTTTGTGGCTTGTTATTTCTTATCAGCTTTTTTGTGCCTTTTTTGCAAATTGTCCAATGGGCGATGCTTACGTATGCCAAGGTAGTGGATAATAATTTCATTCTACTTGTAGTCCGAAGCTTCGGCCTCGCTGCCGGGACGGGCGTGATCGTTGCGCTGTTTTCGGTGGTCTTGTTATACAGCCTCCGCCTCAGTCCTTTCAAATGGTTAAAAAACATAACCAAAATCTCAACATTAGGGTATGCCATACCGGGTGCGGTGATTGCGGTGGGGATAATGATTCCATTGCTTGGTTTTGATCATTGGTACATGGATCGCTTTACCGGGAGAAATGTAGGCTTGATTTTATCCGGCACACTCATGGCGTTGGTCTTTGCCTATCTGGTCCGTTTCATGGCTGTGGGATACAATCCAATCGATGCGGGCTTTCAGAAAATTGGTATCCATGTTAACGAAGCGAGTAGGCTGCTGGGGAGAGGTACCTGCAAAACCCTCTGGAGAGTAGACCTCCCCATGATAAAAACAAGCGTATTTAGTGGCATCTTACTGGTTTTTGTAGATGTTTTAAAAGAATTACCCTTAACTTTGATCCTTAGACCATTTAATTATCAAACATTGGCAACAAAGGCCTTCGACATGGCCACCAACGAAATGATAGCCGAATCGGCCAATGCATCGCTAATCATCATCTTGACGGGAATTATTCCGATAATTTTCCTGAACAGACTGATCCGTAGGAAGGTGTTTTAGGAAAAGAGGTATTTCTGGATGACACTATTAGAGCTCAAGGGCATTACTAAAAAATATTCGCAAGCAGATCAATACGCCGTCAACGACGTCTCCTTTGAGGTGGAAAAGGGAGAGATTTTATCCCTCGTAGGTGAAAGCGGATCTGGTAAAACTACACTGTTAAGGCTAATTGCGGGTTTGGAACATCCAGATGCCGGGTATATTTCCCTTAAAGGCCATAAGGTGGTGGAGGGAAAAAAGTCGGTTCCGGCAAACAAGCGAAATGTGGGAATGGTTTTTCAGGACTATGCCCTTTTTCCACACCTTACTCTTTTGGAAAATGTCATGTTTGGATTAAAGGGTAAAATCCCTGACCCCGACAAAGTAGCCAAAGAAACTCTTAGCTTGGTCGGTCTTTCAGAAAACTTTAAAAAATACCCCCATCAACTTTCCGGTGGGCAGCAACAGCGGGTAGCTTTGGCACGTGCCATTGCTCCAAGTCCCGCAATCCTCCTGATGGATGAGCCTTTTAGCAACTTGGACTCAGTGCTGAAGGACCAAGTGCGGGAGGAGATTCGGCAGATTATAAAGAAAACTGGAGTAACGGCTATTTTCGTGACCCATGATACTAGAGATGCCCTTTCTACCGCTGATCGAATCGCCATTCTTCACAAGGGATACCTGCAGCAAATTGACACGCCCAGAAACCTATATGAATATCCGGTAAATGGATATGTGGCCAATTTTTTTGGTAAAAGAAACGAAATACTCGCAGTATCTACCGATGACGGCTTTTATTCCAGCTTTGGATTTCTTCCAGACGAACGGTCTAAACTCTTTTCGGATCAGGTCCGCTTGTCATTTCGCCCCGAAAATGCAACCGTAGGCAAAGATGAAACCCAGCCCATGAGCGGCAAACTGGTAAAATCCACCTATTTCGGAGATCATCAACTCCTTAAGATCATGGATGAGGAAGGTCGATATATCAATATTCGTTCAAACGCAGGCCATATTTATGAAAAAGAATCCGTTGTCTTCTTCACCATTGACAAGTTCAATGTGGAAGATGCTTAAGGCGGGTGGACTATTTTCAGTAAATAACTCCGAAACGAACTAAGCTATCGAATCCTTTACTCCACCAGTTTTTTTCTCATTGGCATTAAACGGGACTACTCCTACAGAAAAGGTTATTGATACTGTATTTCTACTAACTTCCAGATAGGTGGCTTGAAATCAAGTTCTACATGGCGAATACAACCCCTCAGATCAAAATTCATCTCCAAAGTTTTACAGTTGGCAATAATTTCGTTATCTTCAATCATTTAACAATTTTCTGACCAACGATGAACCTTTCTAAATCAATCAATCAACGAACCCACTTTCCGTTATTGATGCTTGGAATATTAATGTATTCCTGCTCTGGTAATGAAAAAAGCTCTGAAACAGTAGATACTACTAGCCGAGGCTTCACTCCCAATCCTATAGTCGTTTCCGAAAAACCCATTGCCACTCTGAAACCTGGGGATGCTGCTCCTGACTTTGAATTACCGGGAATCGACGGGAAAAACTATACGCTTGCCGATTTCGACGGAGATGTGCTGGTAATCAATTTTACCTGCAACCATTGTCCCACCGCACAGGCCTATGAGGACCGATATAATGACTTGGTCAAAAAATACCGGGATCAGGGAGTGGATTTCGTGGCGATTTCTCCAAACAGTCCGATTGCTGTTTTACCGGAGGAGTTGGGCTATAGTGACCTTAATGATGATTTCGAATCCATGATCATACGGGCCAAAGACAAGGACTATCAGTATCCCTATTTGTATGACGGAGACGAACACCATTTCTCTACCCTTTACGGTCCTACAGCAACTCCGCACGTATTTGTTTTTGACAAAGATAGGAAATTGACCTATCAGGGAAGAATAGATAAATCCGAAAAACCCGGAACGGCACAAGCTGAAGACTTGGTCTACGCTATAGAGCAAACACTCTCCGGGGAGCCACTTGCTGAGGATCGTGCGGTAACCCCCGCCTTTGGTTGTTCCACCAAATGGGCTTGGAAAAACGAATTTACCATCAAAGTCAACGAAGATTGGAAAAAAAAACCCGTCACAGTTACCAAAATTGAGGTAGATGAACTGGGTAGTCTTTTGGAAAACGACAGCGACAACCTTCGTCTTGTGAACTTCTGGGCAACCTGGTGCGGCCCATGCATCATCGAGTATCCGGAGTTTATTGAGCTTCAACGTATGTACGGAGGAAGGGACTTTGAATTCGTCTCGGTCAGTCTAGACAGTCCCGATGCGGAGGAAAAAGTATTGAAATTCCTCAAAAACAAATATTCTGCAGTTCCTAACTATTTGGTAAACAGTGAGGACAAGTATGCGGCCATCGAAGTCGTACAAAATGATTGGGACGGAAGTCTGCCGTTGACACTGTTGATTGAGCCGGGAGGTAAAGTACATGAACGCATTCCGGGTACCATAGACCCGCTTGCTCTAAGAAGAACCATTGTAGACCATCCGATGATCGGGAGGTATTATTAAGAAAGCAAAAAGCGTTGCGCAGGTCTGGGATTTCCCCGGTTCTTCGCAACGCTTTTCTTTTATTTGATATGGGAAATCTATTCTCTAATAATCCCCAAAAACTATATCCAGATCTAATTTCAATCCGGTTATCACCCTAGACTCCACTATGTCACCAACGGTGTAAAGCCGAGACGGAATATAGGTGCCGTTTTTCAAGAAATTGATCACTAAGGTTTGTTCAGTTGGATGAATAATCCAGTACTCCTTAACGCCGGATTCTTCGTAAACCTCGTATTTGTTCCGTAACTCCTTCCGGTTATTTCCTGGAGAAAGTATCTCTACTATCAGATCGGGTGCTCCTACGCAACCTAAATCATCGAGCTTCTCCATATCACAAATCACCCAGATATCCGGCTGCACTACCGTATCGATATCCTTATGTTCTTTGGATTTGACAGGTAAGCGCACATCAAACGGCGACCCGTAAGCTTTACAAGGATGTCCTACTAAATAATTATAAAAGGAATTAAAAACTTTCCCATAGATCTCCTGATGTACTCTTCTCGGAGCGGCCGCTGCACGAAAAACCTTTCCCTTAATCAATTCAACCTTTTCCTCAATATCCCAACTGAGGTAATCGGCATAGGTGTAGGTTCCGTACTCTGTGAATGGTTCTTTAACCCGACTTTCATCAGTTAAAAGCTTAGAATTATCCGCTTCAGGCGAGTCTCCATCGGAAGCAGATTTGTACTTTGCTTTTAAGTTTTCTTCAGCCTGATTTTCCATAGGTTAAAGATAATCAACAATTTAGATCACAACGAAACAACTTAAATAAATTTTTTTTGACTTAACCTAAGTTATTATCTTGTATTAGGAGATCAATTGAATCCCTCATCGTCCTCATCATCCTCCAAGTCTCCGCCAGCTCCCATATCAAACATGCTGCTGAACAAATCCTTAAACTGCATCCCGGTGTCCAACAGCTTTTTACTGAGCTGACTGTATTCCGCAAGTCCATGCAGGGCAAACTCCATAAAGAATTCCTTTTCCATCTCCGGTAGATTTTTGACAAATTCAGTCACCACATCCTCTAATCCGGGAACTTGGTGTAAGGCAATCTTGTAATCTTTGTCGCTGTGGGTTGTTAGGAGATCCATTGTATTTCCTTCTCCAAACCAGGATAATGGCAACACATAGGGATTGCCCTCCTTGCTTTTCTTCTTTTGTTCTGGAGAAGGAAAATAGTTGACAAATAATGTCCGAATTGCTTTCCCTATTAGGTTATAAGCCACCAAGCCAGCACCTTCCTGCTCTCCTTCATATACAAGCTCTACTTTTCCGGTAATGGCCGGAATAACACCAATTAAATCAACGATACGGATAATTGTTTCCGACTCCCCATTCCGGTATAGTCTGCGCTCTGCCGAGGAAATCAGATTTTCATAGGCTGAGATCGTCAAACGTGCCGAAACTCCACTCTTTTCATCTACATACTCGCTATGTCTTGCCTCAATGGCTATCTGCTCAATCAGGTCTTTCATCAATTCCGGCACATGGATTTTATCCAACGGACGGTTTTTGATTCGGGCCTCCTGCGCTGTGATTTTTCTGCCTATTTCTATGCTCTTTGGGTAATGGGTAATAATCTGGCTTTCAATTCTATCCTTTAGAGGGGTAACTATACTGCCCCTGTTGGTATAGTCTTCGGGATTTGCGGTAAAGACAAACTGAATATCCAAAGGCAACCTAAGCTTAAACCCTCGTATTTGTATATCGCCTTCCTGCAAGATATTAAACAATGCTACCTGAATCCGCGCCTGCAGATCCGGAAGTTCGTTTATCACAAAAATGGAACGATGCGACCGGGGTACTAATCCAAAATGAACTACTCGTTCATCGTTGTAGGAAAGTTTCATCGTGGCGGCTTTGATGGGGTCCACATCTCCGATCAGATCGGCTACGGAAACATCCGGTGTGGCCAGCTTCTCCGTGTACCGATCACTTCTATGCCACCAGGTGATGGGAGTTTCGTTCCCCTTTTCCTCTATCAGGTGTTTTGCAAAACTGGACAGGGGCTGCATTGGATCATCGTTCAGTTCGGCATTAGCAACCACCGGCACGTATTCATCAAGCAACTGGGTCATCATCCGCGCAATTCGGGTCTTCGCCTGACCTCGCAGACCCAACAAATTGATATTGTGTTTCGAAAGTATCGCACGCTCAATATCCGGGATAACCGTATCCTCATATCCCCAAATTCCCTCAAAAACATTCTCTTTGTTTTTGATCTTTTGAATTAGGTTTGATCGTAGCTCTTCTTTGATTGATTTGCTTTGATATCCTGAAGCTTTGAGTTGACCTAAATTCTTTATGTGTAATAAGTCCTTGCTGGACAATTGGCTGTATTCCATCAGTTAAAAACGTTTTGTTCGGTTTTTTTTGTAATCTTCGAAAATCAGATGACCTAATCCTTTTAGGTTGCTGTAGTAGGCATTACCGTTGTTGACGGTAGTAAATTCTTTTACGAACTCCTTCAAATAGGGGTCGGAAGCAATCATAAAAGTGGTCACTGGGATTTTCAGGCGCCGACACTGCGCCGCCAGCTTTAGCGTTTCCTTCAGGATCTTGCTGTCTATGCCAAAGCTGTTTTTGTAGTATTTGATCCCCACTTTCAGGCAAGTAGGCTTACCATCGGTGATCATAAATATCTGCTTGTTGGGGTTTTTCCTGCGCCGGAGCAAGTCCATCGCCAGCTCCAGTCCGGCCACCGTGTTGGTATGGTAAGGGCCCACTTGGAGATAGGGTAAATCTTTGATTTCTATCTGCCAAGCATCATTCCCAAACACGATTACATCCAGCGTATCCTTAGGATAGCGGGTTTTCACCAGTTCGGCCAGAGCCATGGCGACTTTTTTAGCAGGAGTAATGCGGTCTTCCCCATACAAAATCATGGAATGGGAAATATCGATCATCAAAACGGTGGAGGTCTGAGTTTTCAGTTCTTTTTCCACCACCTCCAAATCATTTTCGGTTAGCAGGAAATCTCCACTGAAGCCATGGTTGATTTGAGCGTTGCGCAGGGAATCTGTAAGAGCTATCTGATCCAAATTGTCTCCAAACTGAAAAGGCCTCCTATCGGAACCCACCTCATCCCCGGGACCTGTATGGGTGGATTTGTGTTGTCCTCCCTTTCCTTTTTTTAGTTTGCCGAAGATTTCTTCCAAGGCACTTTTCCGGATGGTTTGCTCAGACTTGCCAGTAATGCGAAGTTCACCCTTGGCATTTTTTTCGTCCAAATAGCCTTTAGATTTTAAATCCTCAATAAAATCCCCTATGCCATAGCCTGGATTGGTCATGTTATATCGCTTATCCAAGTTGGTGAGCCAGCTAAGAGCTTCCGCCACATCGCCACCAGTCATGGTGACCAACTGGAGGAAAACATCCAACAGCTGCTCGAAGGTGTTTTTATCCGGGTCCTTTTCCGGAATAAATTTGGTAAATCTGAAGCCTCTCATAGGTACTATAACACGATAAAGGTCCGATGGGTTTGATTACGCTTCCAAAAACATTTTTTCACACCTACCTCTCCAACATCTGCCGAATTTCGGGAGCCTGCAAATGGCAATTGACCCAACCATCCTCAAATTCCGCATTATATTTTTCATAAAAGTGGATGGCGGGTTCGTTCCAGTTCAAAACCTGCCACATCATGCCTGTGCAGCCGTCTGCTAAACACTGCTCCATGACTTTTTCAAAAAGCAATTTACCCGCTCCTTTGCCTCGCTCAGCTTCCGTAACGATATAATCTTCCAAGTAGAGTCGCTTTCCCTTCCAGGTGCTATATCGGTAATAGAATATGGCGGTTCCGATTATTTCTTCTGAAGCCTCTTTCACTGCCACAAAAAATCCATAAACCGGGTTGGATCCAAAGCCATCCTTTTCCATCATAGCAATGGTATTGGTGACTTGTTCAGGAGCCTTTTCATACAAAGCCAACTCTTTAATCAACTCAAATACAGCCGGGATATCGGCTTTTGTTCCTTTTCTGATTACATACATAGGTTGAAATTACTAAAAAGCCCCTAAAATATTCAACACTTTTTTATCTTTGCCCCCAAATCTAATCGCCATGTTTTTATCCATTGATGCGGGAAATTCAAATATTGTCCTCAGTTTTTATGACTCAACCTCTAATTCCTGGACCAACGAATTTCGGGTGGAAACCAGGCGGAATATCACCGAATTAGAGCTGGAACAAAAGGTTGGTTTGTTTTTGATGGAAAAGGACATCCGTTCCCGGGCAATTTCAAAAGTTGGAATCAGTTCAGTCGTACCGGAGATCAACAAAACGCTTGAATTGTTCAGTAGTAAGTTTTTTGGAATAGACCCCTATTTGATATCCGGACGAAGCTACGCCACACTACCGATAAGTACCAGCAGGCCCGACGAAATCGGCTCTGACCTGATGTGTAATGTAATGGCAGCGTACCAAAAGTATAAATCCGCCTGTATTATCGTGGACTTTGGAACAGCACTTACATTTACAGTAGTAGACCAAGCCGGAATGGTACTCGGAGTAAACATTGCCCCTGGCATTAGAACTGCTATCCGTTCTCTTTCCAGCAGTACCTCAAAGCTTCCGGAGATAGAATTAAAAGTTCCTGATTCGGCAATTGGGAAGAACACTATCCACGCCATTCAGGCTGGAATTATCTATGGCTATGTAGGTTTGGTAAACGGTATGCTGGATACCATCATTGAAGAATTGGGCTACGCTCCTCCAGTGATTGCCACGGGAGGGCTATCGCACTTTTTACCCAAACTGGACCGCCGCTTTGACTATATAGACCGACACCTTACGGTTGAGGGACTCCGGTTGATAACTGAGATGAATGCAGGGGTTGGCGTGTGATTTTATCCACAAATACTCTTGCCGTCTATTCCTCGGATTCACCCCTCAAAGGATTTCGGGTATTTCATATTTAATTCCTCCGCATATTCAAGTGCACCAAATATGATATTATGTCCCAATTCATGGGATTTTTCCATAAAATTCACTCCACTATCTTCAGAAATGTGATCTACGAATGACTCAAATTCAGATAATGGAACATTTACCTTATACAGAGCATCAGGTATACCCGTGCAAAGTAGATCCACTTTCAAAACAGGTGAAGGTGATATTCCCATTATCATGAGTACGTGCAAATAATAGATTAAAAATTTGATAATCTCTCCAATCCTCCATTATAAGACATTTATAAAACGGAAGTTTTAAAGCTATACCAGATCGTAGGTACCTCTTAGGGGGAAATTTGGTGGATTGATTGTTCATTTAGATCTCAATAAAGTCCGAGAGAGTAAACAAAGCAGGGAGGACGGGTTCTGCTTGATGTTTTGAAAAGGTACGAGAAATTCATGAACGTAGAAGAATCTAGGTTAGGTTTTCGCAATCTCTTCGTCTTCATATAAGAATGCCAATTGATGAATAGAATAAAGTCATTTATATTCCTTATTATGGCTTCGGATGTGGCATAACTCTTGCACTTGGATTTGGTATATTATCTAGGATAATTAAAATTATTCCTTTTTTATACAATGATAATTTGATTTGCTGGCTGTGGGAAAATTATTGCCCAAAGTCGGAAAAACCCTATCCATCTATCGGGATGGATAAAATGACGTAATTGTTAAATCTAACAAAAATAACGCAATGAGCAAGATAACAGAAAAACTGATTCAAGAGCTACTACAGGTCGAAAAGGCCCCTTGCCTGTCACTCTATATGCCAACCCATCGTCACCATCCTGACAACCAACAGGATCCGGTAAGGTATAAAAACCTGCTCAAGGAAGCGGAACAGTCCCTGTTACAAAAATACAGTTCGGAGGAAACACGCAAATTCCTTGAGCCTCTCGAAGCCCTTTTGAGCAGTCCAAAATTCTGGAATCACACCAAGGATGGAATTGGTGTATTTAAGTCCACAGACAAATTCGAAACAGTAGTTTTACCGATTGAAGTGGAGCCACTTGTGATTGTGGCGGACAGCTTCCATACCAAACCTATCCGAAAATATTTGCAGTCCGTAGACCGCTTCCACCTTTTGGGGCTTAGTTTGCACGAAATTAAACTTTACGAGGGGAACAGGCATTCTCTGGAAGAAATAGATCTTAAGGGGGAAATAGATTCCACCATTGAGGAAGCGTTAGGTGAGGAGTTGACAGATGAACATATCACTGCGGCATCTTATGGAGGAGCAAGTGGAGAAAGCAGTGCCATGCATCACGGACATGGAGGCAAAAAGGATGAAGTGGACATAGATGCGGAACGGTTCTTTAGGGAAGTTTCCAGCCAAGTTGAGGAGCATTACTCGAAGCCTTTTGACCTTCCATTAATTTTGGCTGCTTTGCCGGAGCACCATCACTTGTTTCATGAAGTCAGCAAAAATCCCCACCTTCAGGCAGAAGGAGTAAAAATCAATCCTTTTGCTCTTGACAAAGAGGAGCTGGTCAAATTAGCTTGGGAGGCCATGGAGCCCGGCTACAATGCCATTTTGAAGGCACATGGGGAACGGTTTTCCCAAGCCAAAGCAGAAGGAAAGGGTTCGGACGATTACAAGGACCTGGCCATTGCGGCAATTGAAGGTCGTATAGATACCTTGTTGGTAGAGGCTGACAAGATCATTGAGGCCCGAATTACCAACCTTACCACAGGTAACACCCAAAAGAAAGAATTGGACAACCCCCGTGTCGACGATCTGACGGATGATATGGGCGAATTGGTGTTGAAAATGGGTGGAAAAGTAGTTATTGTGCCTGCTGAAAAGATGCCGACAGACACGGGATTGGCAGGGATATTTAGGTATTAAAAATAGACGATTTAGATTATATTAAAATGCAGCTGTTTCAATTGACAGCTGCAATTTTATTTTTGGAAAGTAAGCTAACCTAAATAGAAAGTTCAGGACAATTTTTTCATCTATTATAGGATGTAATAATCGCCACAGAAGATTATCCTGTGGCGATTTGAAATGATGCTAATGCCTAAAATCTACAACACTCTCGTGTAAATAGGAAGAAAACCTTCCAGGTTTCAAAAGTTTAATTTGAACAAATGGCGAATTATCGATAAAACCTGGAAGGTTTGCCCACATCTAATAACCCGGATTCTGATAGGCTTCCCTAGCGTCGGAACTGAGTATGTTTCCATTTTCATCGGTCAACTGTACCAGATAGTTGAAGGGCCACATTCTAAATGTGTGATGCTTTTGCATCTGTCCTTTACCTTGGCCATCCTGTCCGTTTCCACCTGCCGTATTGGTTGCTATGGGCCAGTGGCCGTTTTCAGTTGAAGCCATTTGGTTGTAATGCATCACCCGTTCATATAGAATTCCAGCATTATGAAGATCTTCCCACAGAATTCCCTCCGCCAGAAATTCCCTATTCTTTTCATTATAAATAAAATGTATAAACATATCCTCTTTAGAAGAAACTGAAGGTATATATCCCTCTCTTTCAGCCATTGCAGTGCCTGGCGTGAAATAATCTTCTGTCACTGCGATTTCATCATAGGAGTTTCCCGCAGCCGCATATGGGGGTTGGATTTCATCCGGAAAAAGTGTGGATGCTTCCGGGTACCATTCCACAAGTGCGTTTGGCCGGGCTTCACCACCCTTGAATGCAGCCCGCTGTCGAAGTACATTGATGTCGCTTACCGCGGAGGCATAGTCGCCCTTCCTGCCGTAAGCTTCGGCTCTGATAAGATAGGTTTCCGCCAATCTCATCAAAATGGCATCACGTGTACCAGCTTCGCTGTTGAAATTGCCTTCATCTGTACTTCCACCCCGGGAGGGATCCACATATTTCTTTACAGAAAGGTATGGTGCCGTTTGTGTACCGAGCCCCATATTGGCACCGTTAATAAATAGGCGGTAATAATAATTTCCAGTAGATGCTGACCTGACCCACCTAACCATAAATTGGAAAGGCATACTCATCACCATCAATGAATCCAACGCGTCTTCCCGCGCATTTTCCAAATAAATAAGTGCCCTCCTGCCTTGCTGAATTCTTCTTTCACCTGCCCGTACTTCTGGTTGGTCTGCAGGTTTATTTTCATTCCACCAAGCTGCGGAAGTTTCATTCCAAGTGTAGGAAGTGGAATTCGATCCCATATTGCCAATATATTCATGTCTGAATGTTTTGGCATAGCGGGAATCATGTAACTTGTCCCTGAAATTATCATATCCCCAATCGGTGGGCTTAAAGGTTCCAAACGGTCTTCCATAAGCCATTGACCGATTCACTCCAGACTGTTCCGTATAGTTTCCTACATGGTAATTAACAGATCGGTTCCCGCCAAACCGGCCATTTAGACCAACATTTGTGTCAAACTGGGCCGCCCATAATATCTCCGAATGGGGATTGTTTTCAGAAACTTCCGGATCAAAAAGTGTCCAGTAGTCGGGAGCTAAGGCTCCGGCACCATTGATGACTTCAGTGGCAATTGAAATGGCGTTGTCTAAATCTGAAGGCACATTTCCCTTAAACAACATCCTGAGATGCTCTTCTCCACTGTTTTCAAATTCCGCTGCCTGGGCTCTATTTAGATATAATTTGGAAAGAAAATGACCGGCAGCCCATTTACCAATTCTTCCCTGAGGAGTATTGGTGGGCAGATGTTCAAACGCAAATTGCACGTCACTGATTATTTGGGTATAAATTTCCTCCAAAGAAGATTTCGGAAAGTCGTAGATACCATTATCCTCTCTTCTCGGGTTAAGTACCAATGGAATATCCCCAAGTTGGTTTGAAACCAGATAGAACGCCCAAGATCTTAAGAAAAGGATTTCTGCTTTCCGATGATTGGCAAAGTTTTGATCCGTAGCAAATATACCCGGAGGTGAATTTTCAAGGATATCCAAGGCTATGTTGCAGTTGTTTATATGAGGATAAGCGCCCATAGGAGCATAAGCGGCGTTGGCACTACCTAGAAAATTGTTAACATTTCCTGCAATGCTACTCAAGTCATTTCCATAGGTGCCAATTTCCATCCTTGCCCATGGTGGACTTGTGCTTGCATAAGCATCCGTTTCACCTATTACCAAGCGTGCGCCATTCGCATCCCATTCATGTTTGACTCGGGCATAAATATATAACCCGTTAATTAACGCATCAAGGCCATTTTCATCACTATAATATTCTTGGGTCAAATTGGCTACCTGTTGCTCATCAAGAAAATCTTCGCAGGAGGTAATCAGGCCAATAACGGCTATCGCTAGTATAAATTTAATTTTTGTCATGACAATTTCTTTTTAAAATGATCAAAATCCAGCTCTTAAGCTGATTACAAAACTTTGGGGAAGGATGGTGTTACTGTTCATTCCACCCAGAGGATCGCCAGCGGCGTTCCGGTTTTCCCATGACGTGTCGTCATCGGGATTTATTCCCAGTCTTACAATGTCTCCCCCGAAAAGGAAAGGGTTGACGACCTGCACATTAATCTGAAAATTGGACATACGAAATTGCTCAATAAGGGCTTGTGGGAAATCGTATGCAAGCGAAATATGCCTGATGGCTACAAAGGAACCATCATTAAACTGCGTGGCTGTCGTAATATTCTCAACATTTGCACCTTGGATCGGCAAAGGCCATCTACCGCCAGCATTGTCCCATCTCCAAAAGTCAGTCTCCGCTCTACCATTAGGCCATATCCCGCCATAATGCGGGTAACCTCCCATATAAGTCTGGCCAATTCTAGCATACGCCATGGAGCTAAGTGTCCAATTTTTATAGCGAAAAGTATTTGTAATTCCTCCTGTCCATCGCGGTTGTCGACTACCCACAACGACACGGTCATCACTGTCAATTCTAAAATCACCATTTTGATCCACAACTTTGACCGTACCAGGGTAGAATCGGTGACCATTTTCGTTGAAATTACTCATGGCTTCCAAATCCTCCGGGGTATTCTGCCAAATGCCCGCTTGCTCATAATCAAAGAAAGAATGTATGGGATGGCCGATAAACAAATTATTGGCAATCATGTCTTCCTTTCCATTGACTAATTCCATAATTTCCTCCCTGTTGGCACCAAAGTTAAAATCTGTCTGCCAGGAAAAGTCTGGTCTCTCCATATTGACTGTGGAAAGACTCAATTCTAGTCCTCTGTTTCTCGTGCTGCCTATGTTTTCGAATTTTTGAACATAGCCGGTAACCGCTGGTAGGGATCTGCCAAAGATCAAGCCTGTCGTGGTCATGTCATAAACTTCCAGTGAGCCCTGAATTCTGCCTTCCAATACGCCGAAATCCAACCCGGCATTCCACTGACCTGTTTTCTCCCAACCCAAGTTCGGGTTTTGGACCAACTGGGGTAGAAAGCCAAATGCTGCTTGTCCACCAAACACGTATGGATTACGGCTTAGCGGGCCGGTAGTGGTATAAGGATTTACGGAAGAATTACCGGTAACACCAAATCCCAGTCGGGGTTTCAACTCGTTTAACCAAGTAACATCCCTCAGGAACGGCTCTTCCTGCATCTTCCAAGCTGCGGAAAAGGAAGGAAAGAAATCCCACTTATATCCCGGTGCCAATACTGATGCCCCATCATATCGTCCCGAAGCAGTTAGCAAGTATTTGTCGTTGAACGAATAATTGATTCTTGCCATATAGGACGACAGGGTATTTTCAGTAAATGAAGTACCGTAGCTATCAGGTCTACCATTTGCGTTGGAATTGAGGTCATACCATCGGCTGGCGGGAACAATGGTGTTGGATACCCCAATATTCATTCCTTCCCGACGGGAATACTGCGTAGAATAAAGCAGGGTCACTCCTATGACATGTTTCTCCGCTATTGTTTTATCAATAAATATAAGGTTTTCGTTTACCCATGAAAAATTCTCATCGCGTGACATTCCCGCGGTATTCGGACGTAGGTTAAGGTGATTGGATGATCCGGGTCCGGTCCAACTGCCGTTTCTAAAGTTCCTTATTTGTCCGCCGAAGTTTAATCGGTATTTCAACCAAGGGGTAAAGGCCACTTCCGCAAACATATTGGACATCAATGAAGAAGAACGTCTTTCATTGAGCGCATTTTCAATATCCATAAGCGGATTCCAAAGATTCAAATTACCACCGGGATTGGCGATAAAACTTCCGTTCTCGTCACGTGGCAATGCATAAGGAAATTGGTTGTTCGCTCTGGAGAACAAATCTTTTGCGCCAGTATTGCTGGTATTCGGTCCCATAAAGCCAAAATTTTGGGTAGAAAATGACCCAAGCACAGACGTACCTATAGTCAACCAGTTTGTTGGATTAATGTCACCATTTAAGTTCAATGTAAACCGCTCAAAATCCTGATCACGTTGCACCCCTTTTTGATTGAAGTACCCTAATGACAGATATAGCCTTGATCGGTCTGTTCCTGCTGAAAGGGAAACTTGATGTATGTTTGTGACTCCTTGTCGGGTTACATCTCTTTGCCAATCATGGTCCCTGACATTTCCTGCATTGTAGATAGGAACCTGTGCAGGCCACCCCATGGCTTGTTCTTCCGCAGTGGTAGGTCTAAGACGGGGAGTGACTCCAAACTCGTCCCACTCGTACCCCGCCCATACTCCATCCCTGGCTCGGGTATCCTGTCCTAGGCCCATTACCTGCTGGTCTAAAAATGGATCCGGATACCAGGATTGGGCCTGAGTATTCAAATCTTGATTGGACGCATCACCGTACAGTCTTCCATTGATTAGTGATTCCCTCCATATATCGACGTATTGCCCACCGTTCATCCAATCTGTTAAATTTCTATAGGAATCAAATGAGACAGTGGCATTATAGTCTACGGTTACCCTACCCTTTTGTCCCTTTTTGGTGGTTACAAGGATAACTCCGTTGGCACCCCTTGATCCATAAATTGCAGTAGCTGAAGCATCTTTGAGGATTTCTATGGATTGAATATCATTAGGATTAATATCATTGAGGGAAAAGGAATTAACTCCCAACTGAGTTACTATAGGAATGCCGTCCACGACATACAGCGGATCATTGGAAGCATTTATTGATCTGTTCCCCCTGATCCGTACGGCAGGTAATTCTCCCGGACGCATATTGGTCGTAACGTGTACCCCTGCTGCGTTGCCTTGTAATGCCTGAGCAACATTGGTAATTGGTCGCTCATTTAGAGTTTCACTCCCTATACTGACAATGGCTCCGGTAAGATCACTTTTCTTCTGTGTTCCATATCCTACTACCACGACTTCCTGTAGGGAAGAGACATCTTCGCTTAAAGAGATATTGATGATACTTTGGTCGCCAATAGTAACCCGTTGGCTTTCGTATCCGATAAAAGAAAATATAAGCGCAGATCCCTCAGGTACGGTAATGCTGTAATTACCGTCGATATCCGTTGCCGTACCTAGAGATGTCCCAGGGACTGAAACCGTTACTCCCGGAATGGGTTCCTCGTTTTCATCCACTACCCGACCAGTCACGGTTATATCCACCACAATGGGAGGCTCATTTCCCCTCCGGTTTGATGCCTTAACGCTGATTTTATAATTTACCTGTTTAAAGGCCAACCCATGGTTTGCCGCAAGTGTATATAGAACATCTTCAAGTGACTGATTTTGGATAGTCATGTTCACGGGAACTGTTCTTGCCAAGAGACGGTCATCTATAATAAAAGAGAAACCGGAATGCACATTAATTTGATCAAAAGCCTCACTCAAAGAGGCATTTTCCAAATTCAACGTCAGTAACACCTCTTTCATATCCATTGAACCCTGTGCTTTTGTAGGGTCCGCTTGGATCATTTGTAAGAAAAAGAGTTGAAACACAAATCCATAGAGATAGTATTTTCCCACCATACACAGGGCATGTAATGTTTTTTTCATAATTTTGAATGTTTTGTTGTTGTGAATAACTGCGATGAAACAACGCAAATAAGTTTAGCCTCGGAAACTTACTTATTTGCACTGTAGAGCCGGTGACCTGTCATCGGCTCTTTTATTTGCTTGGAATCTTCATTGGTACATAGCGGTTTATTTTGGTTTAAAATTAATTGTCACTCGTTTTTGGTCTATTTTGTATACAAAGCCATAGGCATACCCAACACTTTCCAATACTTCACTTAGATAAGCATTGTCAAATTCGCCCTTTATCTTCAGACCGGGTTCTATCGGACCGACCACCTCGATATCTACCCCATACCACCTTTCGAGTATGGCTTTAAATTCAGAAATGGAATGCCCTTTGAATCGCAATTTCCCCTCTTTCCAGAGGAAAGCATTTTTTAAGTCAAAACTTCTCTTTTTGATTTCCTCAACGCCATCCCAAACTATCTCCTCACCAGGCTTCAGGTAGAAAATTTCCGTTTCGTCATTTTCCTTTTGCACTTTCACTTTTCCTCCTGCCAACTGTACATTCACTGGCTGATCCGCAAAGCTGTTGATATTAAATGCAGTACCTAAAGCCGTAACCACCAAACCCCGTGTATGCACTTCAAATGGCAATAGTGAATCAGAAGCTACTTCAAAGAATGATTCTCCCACTAGGTATAATTGTCTGTCAGTCTTTCCGAACGAATTTTTATATCTAATCTCACTCTCCGAATTTACCACCACACTACTACCATCGGGCAGATGAAATCTGGATTTTTGACCTTTAGGGTTTGACTTTACCACCCACTGTATTTTCTCTTGGGTATCACTGATGTCGTTAAGGGGATTTTGTGATACAACTGTGAACAGTGCCGCCCCTATTAATAAAGCAATTGATAGATAAACTGCATAGCGGCGAGTTGTGGATTTCGATTCTGGCTTCGATGGTTTCTTAGAAAGTGTAGTTTTGGGGGTATTCAGTCCTAACCGCTGAGTTATATTGTCGTAAGTTTTTCTTCTGCTTTTTTCGGTCCGCTCACACTCCGCAGCATTCAGCTCCAGAAGAATCCGCTCAGCCTGTCTATATATTTCCTTTCTTTCAGGAAAATTCTCCAAATAGCCTTTCCACAGGGCACCTGCTTTTGGATCCTTTCGTAGTACATTATCCCTGAAGGACCTATCTTCAAGAAAGTCCTCGACCGTATTGAAATTTTTCATTAGTTACGCATTGTCGCCACATAAGAGGAGAGGCAACCCATAATCTCATCATTCAATTTTGAAAAAATTTATTTTTTTAAAAAACTTGGTGTGACAATGGAAGATTAAACGGAGTGTAAATTTTCCTTAAGCGTTTTTAAGGCTCTAAAGATGAGATTGTAAAGAGATGGCATTTGTAAACCCATCAGGTCTGAGATTTCATTGTAAGCCATTTCGTGGATATAGCGCAAATAGATTGCTTCTTTTTGGCGGGTGGGCAAGATTTCCAGGGCCTTACTTAAGTTTGTTTTTGATTCTAGGATTACCTGATTCTCCTCCAATATATCCATAAAGGATTTTTCCCAAGCGATTTTGGAATGATATTCTTCCAGTGGCTCGTTTTGATAAGAAAAGTTAATATGTCTGATAAGGTCCCGTCTAAAAGCTGAAAAAAGATAGTATTTGATTGACCGTTGGATTTGGATGCATGTACGTTGTTCCCAAAGTACGACGTAAACATCTTGGATTACATCCTCAATAAGGTCCTGATTTTGTGTGAATTTGTAACCGTACTTAAAAAGATCATCAGAATACTCCTGATAGATAAAAGCAAAGGCATGCTCATTTCCCTTTTCAATTAACTTCCATATTTCTACTTCGCCTAGATTTTGGAAATTCATTATTTTGGGAGTTAGGTTTTTGGGTCATAAATCGAACAAAACCGATTCGTTCGTAAATTCATACAATTATAAATAATTATTTTAATAATAAAAAGTTAATTCAGGGCGGAAAGTAAAGCGGATAGACGGCGAATGGTTTGGTAACGGCGTTAGATTGGATTTAGATAATAAGCCAGACCGCCTGCTGTTGGCAGGGTCTGGCGAAAGCCACTGTTTGAAAAGTCAGGCTACTTCTCCTTTGTTGCCTGCTTCACGATCATTTTTTTATTTCCACTACCATCCATATTCCCTCATTTTTTACAAATCTCCCGGTTTCGATAGTTGCCAATCCGGCCCCCAACTGGCTTATCATTGAATTTGCCATATTCCCACTCACGCCTCCCTTGACATTTCGTTTTAAGGAATAATCACACACATAACCTCCACGGCCGGCCGACTTTTCACAGGCAATTTTTCGGAAATATTCAAGATAATGTTCCGTACCCTTCACGAATGTTCCTATTAAAGCCGAAAATGCGCTCATGGGATTATCCCTGTCATACTCGGCGTTAGCCAAATTTCCCAACTCTTGATTCTTAAAATCTACCTGCATTTGAATCGCAAATCTCATTTGCTCCTCTGTTGGCTCCCCTGTAGGGGTTGTTTGATTCATTAGTGTCTGAAATTTCGCTATTTCCCTTTCTCTAGCCTGCCGTGCCTGCTCCGCTTCCCTTCTTTCGGCCTCTGCAAGAATCTGAGATGATACGGTCTCCGCCAAGGAATTCAGGCGTTGTACGACAGGACGCTGATCGGTATTATCCAGATACTGAGACCTGGCTGCTGTCAGTTGGCTATTGGTGTTTAGCCTTTGAAAGTAGGCAGCTATCTTCGTTTCATTTTCTGAAACCACCTCACCTTTTAATTCCCTGATGTAGGCAAACATTTCATCTACCACCTGTAACTGTGAAAATCCTCGAGTCTGATTGGTAAGCAGGTTGTAAACTTCATCTATACGTTGCGCCGATGCCAGGTCCTTTTTATCCAATGACTGGAGTGACGCATTCCGAATTTTTTCAAAATGCGCGGTAAAAATCCGGCTTGCATAGGCATCTGCCATTTGCTGCAAACTGTTCTGTTGTGCCGTTGACAGCTTGGCATACAGAGCACGGTTATTCTGTTTGAGATACGATAAGAGAAGCACGTTTTCTAAATCCAGAGGCTTACGGACTATCTGTTCCATTTTTTCGCTCAATGTAGCATAAGCAGCCTTGGGTTCCCTTTGGGCTATTAGACGGGTCAATTCGACTCGCTGTTCCGGAAAAAATTCAAACGATTTATCCTGACCAAATCTGCGGTATCGGTCCAGCATATCCCAATTTACAGATGGATTATTATTCAAAGAAGAGATTACGTCCTGATATTCGGACTGAAAACGATCCAGTTCTTCAGTTAATTTCTCGGGGGTGAGGAGAATATGTCCACCCTTTACTTCTCTGAGAAAAGAATAATTTGTCCCGTTTTTTCGGTTATATTTTTTCGTCCATGTGGTATATTCATTGGGTTTGGCACTAACAGGCTTCTTCCTCAGCGAGTTGTTTCTTACCGCTCCGGCAATCAGTAAACCGCCTACCAGTCCTGCCCCGCCAAACGCAAGAACATTTTGCTCTTGATTTTCCAAACCTTCGAAGACTTCTGAATTGTAACCATATGCACCTCCTATGCCTGCGCCAACCAAAGGAGCTACTATCCAAACACCCGTATTTCTACGCTCCCATTTCGGTTCTAGGGTTATTGCTCCTTCCTTATAATTTGATTCGCTACCAACCACGGCCTTTTTGGTGGTGCAGGAAAAACTGGTGATGAAACAAAGACAAACCAGGAAGTAAGTTTTCAAAATTTTCATAACTGTGGTGGTTAATTCCCAAAAGAACATGCCTAATAAACACTGATAGCTCTTATATTGAGTAAGCTAAGATAAAAGGCCGGGCTTTGAATCGGAACACCAGAAGTGGTGGTTTCTCTAAATCACACACATGCAGGTGTAAATAGGTAAAAAGGGGAAAATATAAATACAGTGAATTTGGAAGAAGGAATTAGTTTATGGCAGGAATCCTTATAAATTCTAAAGCATTGTAATCAAATTCGGCTATTTTTTCGGTTAAATATTGGTCCGAATAGATTTCTACCACGCTATTTTCTAATTGAAACGAAAAAGATGGGGAGCTAACTAACTTACCTCCTTCCAAGTTCATATTTTGCTTATTAATTTTGATTTTGTGTAAGAGAAAGAGGCTTTTATGCGAAGCTCCATCTAGTAGCGAGTTGATGGAGTCCAAATCCATGGCCACAAAAACTTTCCCAGACATGCTGCTACCAATTCTTTCCTCACCCGGAAACCTTGACTCGTATTTATTTAAATATGCGTGCGGAAAAACACTTAAATTTTCCTGCTGCAGCCAAAAGCCACCACGATCAAAATCTACGTAGCTATGACTGATCTCTCCATTCATGATAAGGTATGCTACAAGCGGATCATCTTGGCTTACAGACTTAGACAGTTCAATTAAATCATTAAAATTAGCGACTAAAAAAGATTTATAGGTTTTCCTTCTTTCAAATGGATTAGCGTACAATCCTCCCCAAGTATCCAACGATTTGGCAAACCTTGCCCGATCAACACTCAGATATTGGCGCTCCAACGCCCCGCAATCACCATTAACATCAATACAAAAAAAGGGAAGAATAGCTTCCTTTTTAAATAACAAACCTGATGACATAATTAAATGTCGTTGAATAAAAAACTGGTTCCTTTCCTCGACCGACTTGGCGGTTGCGTCCGTAAATAGTAAATCCTTGTTTATACCCTGATAGTATTCGGATAATGCGTCAATTTCTAACAGGGTAAAAAACGCCATTTCATGGAGATGTTGTTCCTTCTTGGTTGATTGAACAAATAGCGGTTCATCCATATATGTCCTTATCTTAATTGGCTCAAAGGATGAATTTGGACCTTGAATTGTACGAAACGTATAATCTTCATTTTCAAACCGGTTACCATTTCGCTTTTCATTGATTGGATCTTCAACGGAATCCGACATTTTTTTTATAGGTGTACCGGACTCCTTTTCGCCCTTTTCTGAGACTGAAACGTCCTTTGAGTCTACTAGCCCCTTAGCTTCTTCTACCAATATGGACTTAGCTCTTTCTTTAATTGACTTTAATATTTGACCATTCGTGTTAGTATGTGCAAACAAAGCAGTCACGACCAGAACGAGTGAAAATAATCGTCTAAATCTAATTAACATGGTCAAGCAAATTTAACGTACCTACCTTATTATTAAGCTTTTCATCAAAAAAAACATCCACTTCATCATCTACCATGGAAACATCGAACACTAAACGAGGCTTTTGGTTTTGTGCACTCACCTTCAGGTTCACTTCCTTAATCTTCAATCTCATTTTATACACAACATATATGGGGATTGTCTTTCCACTAATATTCGATCTGCCTCCATGTAATTCCAAAATCTTTTCAGCCTCATCGATTGACAACGGCAAAGAACATTTTGTAAATGTGTGGTCATCGGGAAAAATCGTGTTAGAAAATCTAAAAACGGAATATTTTGGCGCGATGTCACTTAAGCCTCCACCGTGAGGCAAAGACAAATGGAATTCAAAAGCCTCTTTATTAAAATCGTATTCCTTAAGTCTTGATTCCGATACAAAATAATATTCCTCTCCTTCCTGCATAAAAGTGCTAGCCCATTTATAAAAATCTATTAAATAATCTTCTTTAACAAAATTTAAATACGTCTGCCTAATTCTAAAAATATCCTCTGAATCTCCTCCCCATTCTTTTGCATGATCGAAATCACTGTACTTTCCGTTGGTCATGTCACAATCATATTTTTTTGAATTGCAGAAATACAAATATCGAAAAGAGTTTTCCAAATGACTGGCCATTGTTTCCTTTATGTATTGCTGGATAAAATATTGCTGAAACTCCTCTGCTGTTCCCTCTTTAAGACTACTCATGAATTGTTCTTTATCCATATCTTCCAGTAAATCGTATAAATACTTATATTCAATCAAACTAAGAAATCTCTCCATACCTAATAATGAATATTCTTTGGAGGAAAATTTCCGATTAACATCGTTATTTAATCCTCTCGAAATACTTCCAAATCTAGGTTGATCCTTATGGGATGCTAACAGGATGGGTTTAAATTTGTTATTTGGTGAGTCATATCTAATAATCTCAAAAGTTGACATTTTATCCTCTGTCTCAATAGGGTGATCCCTAGGTGGAAGTGATTTCATGTCCTTTTCTGAATTAACTTGTGGAGGGTTACCTTCATTGGTAGTAGGTTTTACCACTATCTCTGTATCGCGACTTTGATTCTCAACTTTTTCATTTTTTCTCCCGACCTCGAAATCATCAATCTTTTTCTCAATTCCTTCGGAAACCTTTTGCTTTAAGGCTTTTAAAATTTGACTATATCCAGGATTAACATTTAATATTATGCAAGCCACGAAAAAGATTAAATATTTCGTTTTCATACCCAATGGATTTTTTTAATGCGATTGATCAAATACCAATTAATGTGTATTTTAGCTCTTTTTCTATTCGAACAGATCTTAAACACAAACTTATATCGCTCAAAACTACGATATAAAGAGAAATTCTGGCTCACCAATTATGGTGGTTAATTTCATAGCTTTGTTGCGTAAGCTTTCATTCGGGAGAATGACTTTCACTATTATTCTGAAAAAATTAAGGAAATTTATTATTTAACTATCATGGTCTTTTTTCCGGTCTATATACTGGATATATGAAAAAAGGAATTTAACCTATTCTTCCCAATTTTTCATACAGCCTCTTTCTGGCGTCTCCGTTTTGTGGAATGGGGATGGAGATAGGTTTGGTTCCAGATGGGTTTTCACTTTGGGATAGCAAAATTTGATTGTGTTTTATTTGTTGGATTTTACTTATACAAAACACATGCTTCCGGCTTAGTTGAAAAAAATCCGCTGCCAAAAGTTGCTCATTTTCCAAAAAAAAGTTTTTTAACCCGGGAGAAGTGAACACAATGGGAAACGCGTAGTCGGTCAAATAAGCTCTAATTATCTTTCCATCAGCCTCCAGCAAGACCAACCGTTCAATGGGAACAGGTGTCAATTCTCCATGGGCAGTGGTAACAAAAATAACTGGTCGTTTAGGAGGTTCTGAATTCAAATTCTCCAAATTTCTTTCTTTAGATAAATCCGACTGGGCTTTCCTGATAAGAAGCAATTCCAGTTGGTCCGCCAGCTGCTGTCGTTGGTAGGGCTTTTGAATAAAACTAAATGGGGTCATATACTTGGCCGTATCATAGCCCCCCTTGTTTCTTGGCAGCCCTGAAAGGAATATGATTTGTATGAGTCCTTTGGTTTGATTGATGTGCTTCGCCAACCCAATTCCAGCCTGCGTGTCGCCATTTAACTCAATATCCAGCAAAACGATATGTGGCTGTACTGCATGAAGTAATTCCAAGGCTTCCGGGTAAGTTTCCGCTGGACCTGAAATATCAATTTCTCCATAGGGGAACAACAACTTTAAATCCGATACAATCAAATCCCCAAGTAAGGGATCATCTTCCACTATCAAAACCTTTGTAGGGTTACTCATAGGTATTCAGTCTGAGGGTATAGGAGGTTCCGTGATCTGATTTAACAAATAAATCTGCCTGTATATATTTTGCAAGCCGCTGTACAAGCCCAGTACCGGTCCCTTGTTTTTGACTGCCATTTACTCCGATTCCGTTATCCTGGACATTTACGAGCAACTTAGCGCCTTGTTTTTCAATGGTTACAGTAATTTGCGGATTAATAATTTCTTCCGTAAATGCATGTTTCGTTGCGTTTGTAATTAGTTCAGCTATAATTATACCCAAATTCAAGACAGTTGTTGTGGGAAGCTTGTTTTCTTCTTTAAATATTACTTCGAATTTAATCCGATGCCCAGTTAGTTCAAACATCTCTTCCAACCGTTTCACCAAGGCTTGAATATAAGCCCCAATTTGAATCTCAGTGCTTTCACCTTCTACAGTTAGCTGCTGTTGAATCGATGCAGCGGATAATACGGCTGCCTCTAAATTTTGCATGACTTGTTTTGACTTCTCATCTTCTAGGTTTCCCGACGCCAATCGAAGGAGGGACTGAACCTTCATAAGCACATTATAGGTCCGGTGAGTTAAATCAGCCTTTTGCGATTCAATGATCCCATTCTTTACCTTTAATGTCTTATTGAACCTAAAAAGCAAATACGCCAAAAGCAAAGTCACCAATACTGTTACAAACAAAACTGTTATAAACAGGATATACCGCTTATTTTCATCGCGCGCAAACTGTGCTTCCTGTTCCGCATAGCTTTTCTCCAATTCTTTTTCCCTAAGCAAATATTCAGACTCGACTTGTTGAACATCCAGCAGCTCTTCCTGGAACACCTCTTCTTTTAATACCGCAAGTTCTTTATGAAAAACGAAAGCTTCCTCAAATTTTCCTTCCTCTTCCGCAAGCAAGACTCTCAATTCCAAATATTTAAGGTATAGATCCTTGACAAAAACAATATCAAATAGGTGCTTTATGCTGTCCAGATATTTATTTGCCGTACGAAAATCATTTTTTTTTATCGCAAGATCGACAAGGGTTTCTTCGCAAATTATCTGTCCTTCAATATCGCTATTCTCTAAATACAATCGATGAGCTTCCGACAGATAGCGTTCCGCCATTTTCAGATCACCCATTTTTAGATAATCCTCCCCAATATTACTCAAATTAGCAACCTGGTCCGTTTTAGGGAGACCAAGTGCCGTTTTTATTTCCAAAGCTTTCAGATTAAAATACAGGCTACTATCATAGCGTGCAGTATAAAAATGACTCATTGCGATATTGTTATATAAATAGGCTATTCCTAGGGAGTCGTGCAACGAACGTGCAAGGTTAAGGGCCATCCGTTGCTTTTCAAGGGCTTTGTCGTATTGGTTGAGGTTTAGGTACATGATACTCATGGTATTAAGTATATCAGACATTTGCTCTTGGTCATTTCGAAATTCTGCCAGCGACAGTGCATTTTGGCTATTCTCCAATGATTTCGCATAAAGACCGATTTGTCGATAGGCCATAGCCAAGGATTTATAAGAAATGATGATTTGGGATGTGTCCTTTAGCTGTATCGCGACTTGGTTGGATTTCAAATAATACCTGGCACTGGAATCAAATTGCTGTAGCATATAGTATGAGAAGGCCATACTGTTAAAAGTTTTCCTGGCATTGCTTAGCTCATTTATCCAACCCGGTTCGGTCATAAGCTGATAATAAATGTCAATCGCCTGAGGAAACTGCTTGTTTTTCTTCATATCCGTTGTTTCAGCGTACAATGAATCAAAGGTAGTTTCCGATTGGCACCATGTTTTATGAATCGGAACGAGAACGACCATTAACAGCAAAAAAGGAAAGGCAAAATTATTCAATTTTCAGAAAATTCTTTTTGTGAAAAAAACACCACTAAAAATAGAAACATAAGGCTTCAAAACCAATCAAAGCCTTATATTTTTGGATATATATATCAGCATTCATCCGAGACTTCGAAATAGTAGGGGGCTAGTCGGTTTCACCAATAATGGTGACCAGGTTTGAATTTTAAGAAGCTAATTTTGCCTGGAGACATTGAAAGTTATAAAAGCTTATTCTAGGGAACAGGTATGAGATTTCGTGGAAAATGGCGAAAATCAATATAGGAGCAAGAAAGTTGACCAGCACACATAACGACAAATAGTATGAAAACCAGCATGAAGTTAATTGGATTCCTAATCATCATTTTGGTGGGGGTAAGTTGTAGTAGCGATGATGATGGAATGAAACCTGAGGATACGGGCAGGCAATCCATTACCGCCAAGGTAGATGGGAGAGACTTTGAGGCGGTAATGCCAAATGAGCAGGATCCGGAGGCTGAATTTATCGTAACCAACCTCGTGATCTACCCCAATGGAAGTGGGTTCGTCATGGGCATTTCCGGAGTGGACGGAAGTTGGGAGGATGCGGCTGCAGTGGACGTTCGTCTCATATTAATTGGGCCGGATCTAAGTTCACTAAAAGCCGGAACCATTTTCAGAAGTAGAGGTACGGACACGGAACCGACCTTCGACGGGTATGTGGCAGCTGGAGTTTCTACAATGGTCCTGAACAATATGGAGAACGCTTATATTGCATTAACAGACGATTTTGGAACGATCCAGGTTGAGGTGACCTCCATAGACCATAGTGCCAAACAGATTTCGGGTACTTTTGAATTTACAGCGGTCGATCCTGACGAGGACAGGACGGTGGTAGTGACTGAGGGAGAATTTAAGAATATCAATTGGTAGAAATATACCATTGAAATTAAGAGTGACGCAGGTCCTTTTGAAATTCTTAAGGTTGTTAAAGGAAAAGGTATGGACAGCGGATTAAAAAAAGCGAAGTCCTTTCAACATTTCAATCGAATCGTGTAAGAGGTTCCCCCTTCAGTCTCTTCGGTCAGCTCCGCCTTAATATAACTGGCCAACCGGTAGATCAAGTTCGATCCGATGCCTTGGTTTTTTTGAATGCGGTCATATCCCATACCATTATCCCCCACCTGAAGCACCAAATGGGAATCACTCCGGGATAAGCGAACGCTGATATTTGGATTTGAAATACCGATTGTAGCGTGCTTTATAGAATTGGTAATCATTTCAGCCACCATCAGGCCACAGTTCATTACTGTTTTTACAGGCAGAACCGAATCCGTTTCTACTTCGACCGTGTAAACGATAGGCGGGTGGGCAGGATTTGTAAAAGCCTCTTTCAACCTTTCAACCAGCTCGTTTAAAAAATCTCCTAAAGACACCTCTTCTTCGTTTTCGATCCCATACGTAAACTGCTGTAGGGAGGCTGCTGATATAATAGCCGCTTCTACCTGCTGTAACTTTTCGCGGGTAGCCGTATCCTTAAGGCTATCGGAAGTCAACCGAAGTAATGCCTGCAACCTCATCAGTATATTAAATGAAGTGTGTTTTAGTTCAAGTTTTTGAATTTCGATAAGCTTATTTTTATCGCTCAAGTGACGGTTTAATCGAATAAAGAAAAAGGTCACCAGCCCCGCAATTATAAGACCTGCTAACAATATCAATATTAACTGAGCTTTTCTTTCTGATTCAGCCTTGGAAATCTCCGCTGCTTGGGCAAGGTTTTGAGTTTCAAGGTTTTTTTCCCGAAGTGCCGCGCTAGCTTCCAACCGCTGCACATCCAGTTGCTCCTCCTGAAATACCTCCTGTTGAAGCGAAGCCAGTTCCTTGTGCGTTACAAGTGCTTCCGAATATTTTTCCTTTTGTTCCAGTAAGGAGGTGCGCAACAAAAGATAGTCTATGTACAATTCCTTCACAGGGACCCCTGTTAGCAGAACTTTTGCTTTGTCCAAGTACTCTGCTGCTTTTTGGGTGTCGAATTTTCTTAAGGTGTAACGTGCCAGATTGTTATAATTTTCAATTAAGCCTTCCTTGTCCCCTTTTTCGCTGTACAATTTGTTCGCTCTCTTTAAATAATTTTCTGCCAAATCGAGGCTGTCCATGACCAAGTAGTTTTCGCCAATATTGTTCAGGTTACTTGCGCTGGCTGTTGGGTCTAGTCTAAGCTGTTCCTTAAGGTCAAGGGAAAGAAGGTTGTAATGCAGACTGCTGTCCTGACGTCCGAGTCCCGCTTGGCTAATTGCCAAATTCGTATATAAGTAGGACTGCATAAGTGTATCGGAATGAATCCGCGAAAGCTCCAGTGCCTCACGGTGCCTTTCCAGCGCATTTTCCCATTGCTCCAAATTCTGGTACATGATGCCCATAGTGTTTAACAAGTTGAGCACATTTTCCCAATCATTGCGGCGCTCCGCCAGACTAAGAGCTTCCTGATTTGCATTTAAGGACTTTGCATACAGGCCAAGCTGTCGGTAGGCCATAGCCAGGGAGGTTTGCGAGGTTATCCACTTGACCGTGTCCTGCAGTTCCCGGGCCAACTGGGTAGCGATCTCATAATTTTGGGCACTTTCCGAATACTCTTGGAGCAGAAAAAAGGAATACCCCAAATTGTTGAATGTCTTTCTAGCATTACCGCGGTTCTTCACCCATTCTGGGTTGTTTTTTAGGCTGGTAAGCACTTCAATAGCTTTCGAATATTCCTCTCGGTCCATAAGTTCGCCCGCGATCTGATAAAGGGAATCAGGATCAGTCGACGCAAGATTTGAACGAGCGTGCAGACAGTTGCTTAAAAAAAGACAAAAAAGAAGCAAATAGCGGAAATGGGTTGTCACAGCAGATATTTGATAACAGGGAGTTAGAAAACGAAAGGTTAAATATAACATCCTTGGTGGATTTTCAAAAAACTGACAATACTGCTATGTGATCAGACAAGTCAGGTTTTTCAGAAAGTTCAGATAAATACGGAATTCATATTCCTTTCAAAAGATAACAAGAAGGGGGTTTATATGCAGGAGTTTTATTCTTTGTAAGTGAATGGATTGGGAACATGGGTGGCGATATCCACAGTGAAATGCCTTGAAAATAAAAAGTTGCTGGATAATTTTTTTCTATCAGCCCAAATTTACTATCTTAATTTTTTAATTAAGCTCTATTTATTATGGCGCGTGTATCCAAGACTGGCAAACTGATAGCTCAAAATCAAAAATTAGCTTCTCTTCCTATACCTTATTCGGAATATTATCCTTACTACACGCTTGGACATGCCCTAAGATTGGCATTGGAAGAATTTTTAAAAACCGAGCAGCATTATTTTGACACTATGGATATTGCTTATGGGAAATCAATTGAACACCCTCCCGAAGCTTCAGTTTTTCTTCCCTTTTTAGAAGACCAAACAATAGAAGGAATCCTATGTGATCACTTTCGCCAATTTCTACATATATTGATGGGCAATAAATCTGGATTCGGCGATAGATCAAAGATAAAATCATACGATTTTTCAAAAATTGACGCAATCGTAAACCACCATGAGTTTGATGCCAAAGATAAAAATTTAAGTAGTCAAAGAATTCAGGAATTTTGGCTTAGAGCGAAAAAGTGTGTTACCACAAACTCTCAGCCTAAACATACAGATCTGGATTTCATGGATCTTCTTTCGGCATTTTGCGGGTATACCAATTTCGAATCGTACCTAAATGCTCAATTTGGACTTGACTATCAGAAAGACGAGGATACTATTTTATTAAGTTTATTAGATGGGCACCCACTCACTACTAACAAAAACGAAGGAGACCAACTTGTTGGAAAAGAGCCGCCTCGGGAATTGGTTCCAAATGCCGTTTCCGAACCGAAAACCCAGTACTTTTTGGGGCGGGAGGAAGAATTGTTGAAAATAACCGAACAGCTCCTCCAGAATGGAACGTTGCTGATTCATGCTGAGGGAGGAATGGGTAAAACTACCGTAGCAGCGGCCTTTTATCATCGGTCTATTCGTAACAAGTCCTATAAAACCGTGGCGTGGTTGTTCTGTGAACAGGGTACAATGAAGGCTATTTTCGAACTAGCGCATTTACTAGATTTAAATTTTCATGGAGTTTCTGAGAAGGATAGGCTTCTGATGATTCAACACCGATTGAAAGGCATGGAGGAAGATTTCCTGCTTGTGCTCGACAATGTGGAAGATGACCTTACGGAATTTATGATGGCCTTTCAGGGGTTCAGGTGGCATGTCTTGGTTACGGGTAGGGGGAGGCTGAATTGGGAAGGTGTCCAAAATTATGAGCTGCCTGCCCTGTCTAATCCCGCTGCAAAGGCACTTTTTAAAATTCATTACCAAGACTCATCGGGAACCGCACTGGAGTCCGGAGCAGAATTTGAAGAATTGCTTGAAAAACTGATTTCAGCCATCGGATTTAATACACTTCTAATAGAAATTTTTGCCAAGCAACTCCGGGAGGAGTTTTGGGGACAGGAGGGAGAACGATTCGGTTTGAGGGAGTTTCTGGAAAGATTGGAGATGCATGGATTGTATTTGGAAGATAACCTTGAAACTGTAAATACAAATTATGCTTTTTACCGAAGAAAAACTAATTTGGCTACCACAACGGATATTCTGGATATTTTGCATGATTTTTCGAAACTCGACAAACACCTGAATTCATTATTGATCAACCTTGCTTTGCTCCCGACGGGTGAGCACAGAGTGGAGGTGTTATATGAGCTATTTCAACCCGATAGCAAGCGCTTATTTCGGAGTAATTTAAAGAAGTTATACGCAAAAGGCTGGATTGGGGGAGATGGCTCGGATTTATTTGGAATGAGTCCGGTAATCCAAGATTTAGCAATAAAAAAGCACCAGGAGCGTCTTTGGGAAGAAGGAAAAGAAATGGTGGAGCGGGTTCGTTTATTAATTGAAGAGGAGCCGGATAAAGATAATTTTTATACTAAGTTTAAGTGGTGGCCGATTGCTGAAAAGCTTGCCATTGTTTTTGATGGCTATTCAGAGAAACAATATTTTATTTTTTTAAAAACTTTCGCCATACTTCTGCGAGGCATTGGAGGAAATAAAAACCTAGTTAACGCCGCATACGTAATTGAATACGTATTAGCTTTTGAAATTAAAAATTCCGGTCATAATACGCCTTTTTTAACATCCTGTATGTCAGTTTTTGGGTTGGTTCTAAAGGATCTTGGCGGACATAAAAACTTAGCCCGGGCATTAATAGAGCTTGAAAATGCATTGGTTTTATCACTCAGAAATGCGGGCAATGACTCACATATCTCTGCATCCATCCGTTCGAACATAGCTATGGTTCTTAAAGACCTTGGAGGACATAAAAACTTGGAACGTGCTTTTCTAGAATTGGAGCTTGCTCTAGTTTCTTTTAGGAAAATTCTAGGAGATAGCGATCCAGTGATCGCTACCATCAGACTAAATCTTGCCATTATTCTTGAGCATCTTAACGGGGATGAAAATTTGAAACGAGCTGAACTAGAGCTCGGAAAAGCACTTGAAATTGGAATCGCAAATTTCGGAGAGGATTCTCCGCTGGTGGCCACAATTCGATCGTCCTCAGCGAGTTTAATGCAAGATTTAGGCGAACGAAACAACATACTTAGATCAGTAGCTGAACTGGAAAAAGCAATGGCTTCGGACATCAAAAACTTTGGAATGGACGCTCCAGTGATTTCACTGCGCCGATCCAATTTAGCATTAGGTCTAAAAGAGCTTGGTGGACCTAGAAATTTAAATAGAGCAGAAGTTGAACTAGGAAAAGCGCTTGTTTTAGCCATCAAAAATTTCGGGGAAAATTCCCCAAAAATAGCTACGATTCGATCAAATCTTTCGTGTTTACTACAGCATATTGGTGGACCTAAAAATTTGAATCGCGCTTTACTAGAAATCGAAAAAGCGCTTGATTTGGCGATAAAAATTTTCGGTGATGATTCTCCCAACGTGGCTATTATACGATCTAATCTTTCAGGTATACTTAAGGATATCGGAGGACCTAAAAATTTTGCTCGTGCCATTGAAGAGATTGAAAGGGCACTTCATTACGGATTGAAGCATCACGGTGCCGCCTCTATTGTAGTGGCAAAGCGTCGACTGACTTTAGGTTTGGTATTAAAAGACATAGGGGGCATACCAAATTTAATGCGATCTGCGGCAGAGCTCGATAATTCACTTGGAATTTTTCTTCTAACCTCAGGCCCAGATAGTGCTATAGTGGCAAATATCCGATCAATTTTGGCGACGGTATTAGCGGACTTAGGGGGCTTTGATAACCTGAAGCGTTCTGTAGCAGAATTTGAAATCTTGTGCGAGTTTATGACAAATACCCATGGTAAGGATGCATCAGAGGTAGCGATTATTCGATCAAATCTAGCAATGGCCCTGAAAGGAATTGGAGGAAGCGAAAACTTAAACAGGGCTAAAGACGAACTTGAGATAGCACTTGACTCAGACCTTGCAAATTTTGGAGCAGAGGCACCTTCAGTAGCCACTTGTAGATCAAACCTTGCATTGGTTCTTAGAGACCTTGGGGGATATGAAAACTTAAAACGGGCTGCAAAAGAACTTGAAATTTCGCTTACGTCTGATGTAAACAATTTTGGCGAAGAGGCTAGTCAAACAGTGATACCACGCCTAAACCTCGCTGCGGTACTATATGATTTGCATGGTAAAAACAACCTCCTTTTAGCTCAAAATCTTCTATTAGAGGCTTTTCCTTTGGCGATACGTCATTATGGGGAAAGTCATCCCTTGACAACGGCTGTCAAAAGTTATTTGAAAAAAACCCAAGAAGTGCTTGGATAATGCGAATAGTGTGATTTTTTTATGAGGATTCAAAAAAAATAAAGACCCTCTTTTTCCTTAAATTGAATAATGATTATGTCAATTGTACTTTGAAGTCCGCAGGGTAGCATATCCTCTTTTTTCTTATGATATAATTTAGTGAAAGTATATAATTTTGTCATATTCATCCTATTTTACGCTCACGATTTGCTGCGATTTTCGTCAAACTATCTCGTTCGACTATTAGGAGGAAATTAGTGCAAGCTTGGCCTTTTATACCGTTTCTGTTGTTTCGATTTGTTTTGAAATCTTAAATCCGTAGTAAGATGATGCATTCGCAAATCGGAATTTAACGCCCACAATCCCACAGGTAGAAATCCTCAAGCTCGTTATTCCCCGATATCGCCGATACATCGCCGATACTTTTTTTTACCAATACCTTCTCACCTTTATCCTAACATACTCACCGCCACTTTTTGAAGCTATCTGGAGACGTCAGGATAACTTAACCAAACAAGCGGAGGCGGTAGGAGAGCAACCGGAACATATGTACTAACGAAGTAGTCGGGCTGTGAAGTCTGGGGTAAGCAACTAATGGCTCCTTCGGTTTTCCCCTTTTGGCCTTTTGGCAGGTGCGTGCAACCAATTAACCCTCTTCGCCATGAAAACGAAAGGATTAATGGTTTTGGTAATCGGTGCGCTGTTACTGGGATCTTGTGATCTTTTGAAAACAAAAGAAATCATGGAGATTCCGGCCAGGGAAATGATCCAACAAGACCCGGATGAAAAATTGCCTCCGGGAAAGGATTGATGTCCTGTCCCGTTACCGTTTCAAAGTATTCACCCTTTAAACTATTCAGGGGTCCCTGTAAAATGGGACCTCTGTGTATTGCCGTCTGAAGCGGTAGTTAAAATGCGCTGCGGAAATTTTCCTATGAGATTTCCGCCAACCACACTGATTTCATTGCTTATTAGTTATTGTCAAAACTGCTGTTTTTTCAGTATTATGTTAATATGCAAATCCAATAGGCTCGGGAACTATTGTCTCTATTACTCCACAAGGAATAGACCCTTCACTAAACGTAAGGGTTAATTAAAAGAAAAATGCTATTTTCGTGTGTCTAAAACTACCTAAAGATGAACCGTTCATTAAAATTACCACTCCTGAGTTACAAGGGAAATGAGCAAAAGAAAATGACCTTGCATTTGTTTCTACAAATCATGGGAAAGATCCGCTTAACATTAACACCCCGAAAAAACCATTGGTGGTACGTGACCGAGTATGTGTCGACAAAGGGCATTACAACAGGTCCTATTCCCTACAATAAAGGGATGGATACCTTTGATATGACAATCAATGTACACCAACACCAACTTGAAGTCAGCACCAGCAAAGGTGAATTTGCGAGTTTCTCCCTGCTTAATGGTACAAGCGTTGCGAATTTTTATAAGCAGCTTTCTGAAATTCTCAAGCGATTTGACATTGTAGTCTCGATTTTAGACAAACCTTATGATGTAAAGATTGACAAACCTTTTGGTGAAATTACGGAGTACCACCACTACGAAGAAGCATACACCAAAGACTTCTGGCTCATTCTGCTTTGGGTGGACGGGGTTTTTAAAGAGTTCAGCGGTCGCTTTTACGGAAAAACCTGCCCTGTTCATCTTTATTGGCATTCCATGGATTTGGCGGTAACCCGTTTCTCGGGCAAAAAAGCACCCGCTATGCCGGCTGAGGCTAGGATATCCGATAAAGATGCCTATTCGCACGAGTGTATCAGTTTTGGCTTTTGGGGAGGGGACGAAAATATGCCTGAACCGGCTTTCTACTCATATACCTACCCTTCACCCGAAGGAATAAACCAAGAACCTTTGCTGCCCCCTGCAGCCCAATGGGTTCAAAGCAACGGAAGCCCAATGGCGATATTCACCTATAACGATCTATTAAAAGCAGCTGGCCTGCGTTCAACCCTTCTTGATTTTCTGGAATCGGCTTATATTGCCGGAGCTAAGAAAGCCAACTGGGATATCAAGGCATTAACAGTACCGGAACTGGATAAAATTTAAAGTCTATCGAATTAATCGGAAGCAAAGTTATTCCACTTATAAACCGCTCGGTGTAACTGACTATAAAACCAAAGGCTGAAGCAGGATTCACAATCATAGACCAAACAGAAGTTGAGTCAGAATGCTTGCTCTAAAGCGTCAAAATAATATTTGCTATTTGGTTAACTGTGGACTGGAATGCAAACTCAATTAAAGGATTTCCAAAACCCTAGCGGTGATTGACTTGTTTTTGCTTGAAAAGCTATCTAACCGATTGAGGATATTCAAAGCCCAATTCGTACGCAAACTCACTACAAGAAATCGAGGTACTTTGAAAACGTCTTGTCTATCCATTTTCTTCCATTTCCAGGGTTAGATCTAACGATTTCTAAACAATTATCATCTGCGTTGACGCTCATTTATTCAACGGTCCAACCACCTCAATCCCCGGCCTCTCCGGCATTTCCATCCCCTCCCCCAAATAAAAATCTGTATGGGGTGGTTGGTTGTAGGCTACGTTTTGCCAAGCGATGCTTAGGCGGTAGTGGGGGTTGTGCATTAGGGTGTAGAGGCGGTAGGCGGTGGGTATAGGGGTAGAAAAAATCCGTAACTCCTTGTTGTCTGCCGTGCGGGCGATTAGTTCCTCCCGCCAGTCGCCTAAGATGTCGGCCGATAGGCAGGGGTTGGATTTGGTGCCGTTGTTTTTTATAAGGTTATAGTCCTCTCCGGTGAAAATCCGCTCGGAAACACTGTTTTCAAAATCCCATTTGTCTATATTCACGCCGTCCAGCAATTCCCGAAGCAAATCCCCATCCCACCAGACAGCCATATTGCTTGAACTGGGTTGATTTTCGGAAATAACCTTGCCTTTTGCATTCCAGACGCCTTTTAATCCCTCTCCAAAGGCCCAACTTTCATAACCCCTATGCCTAGGATCAATATCTATCGAAAGTCCTCTCCCTACATCCTGCGACGGAAAAGACCAAAGTATCTCTCCCGTTAACGCATCCCGTAGGTTTGCGGCGTGGGGATGGTCGGGGCGTTCGTGAATTCCGAATATCTCCAATCCCGGCCGATCCGGGTCAATATTGGAGACGTGCATGGCATCTCCGTGACCAAGGCCGCTACTATATAATCCAGAACCATCGTTGTCAATAACCATGGCTCCAAAAACAATCTCATCCTTTCCATCTCTATCCACATCCGCTATAGATAGACTGTGATAGCCCTGTCCTTCGTACTTCTGGTTCTCTGCGCTGCCATCCTGACTGTCAAAGGTCCAAACGGGGTTCAATTCCCCATCCCGCCAATTCCAAGCGGCAACGACTGTTCGGGTATAATATCCCCTGCTCATTATCAGGCTTGGTCGCTTACCGTCCAAATAGGCAATCCCGCCCAAAAAGCGATCTACCCTATTTCCGTACCCATCACCCCACACTTCCTTTAACTGCTCTTCTGTTGGGTTTTCTGTATCCGGATGTCTGGGGGGCACAAAATCGGTGGTGGCAAGTGCTTCACCTGTCTTTCCGTTAAAAACAGTTAGGAACTCGGGGCCAGCCAATATATAGCCGTCCTCATTTCTCCAATCAGCTTGCTTATCGCCGATTATATTTCCCAAGCCATCTATTGTGCCGTCGGCCGTTTTACATGCTACCTCAGCGCTTCCATCCCCATCGAGATCGTAGACCATAAACTGGGTATAATGCGCCCCTTCACGGATGTTTTTTCCCAAATTGATTTCCCAAAGAAAGTCGCCATCCAAGGTATATGCGTGTAAGATGGGTTCATCGGTCATTCCTTTTTGGGAATTGTCCTTTCCCACACCCGTCATATGAACTACTATTTCATATCTGCCGTCACCTGTTAAGTCTCCTACGGAAGCATCATTTGCCGTATAGCCTACCGGTGTGCGCAACGGAATGGATAGATAGGGTTTATCCCATGCGGCAACGGGTATCGACTCATACTGTAACTCATTGCCTACAAATGCCTGAATAAAATAGTGGGAATCGGCGTCTTTTTTGAAATTTGTATCTAACAGGTTAGTCGCTCCATCGAGCCGATTGTCATTTAGTTTAACAGCTTTTACTCCATTCTCTACTTTAAAAACATCAAAGGAAATTTCCTCCGGGTCGGTACCTAGCATTCTCCAACTTACCAAAACATCCTCTCCTGATGGCACGGCAATTAACCCCCGATCTAAAAATTCCATCTGGCGTTGGGCAATTGTGTTAAATGATACAGCTAGAACTAGAGTTGATATTAACCAATTTTTCATTTTATCTGGGGTTAATTTTTAAAAAAGAGCAGTGGTTTTCACCTATCTTACCTTCTGAAATTAATAAGAAAGATTATCCGAATTTTGGTAGGTTTCAAAACTCAAAATTATCTTTATTTATTTGTCAATTGGATTATCTAAAGGTTACAGCCTAAAGGTACCCTTCTCCCTTTAAAATTTAAAATAGAACTCAATATCTCCTTTAGAAAATCTAGAAATACCCGACGTAAATGCTCGACGGTCCTCATAAAAATCAAGTGCCCAGTCAGTCTCTCCTCTGTTCCTCCATTCATTTATCCGGCACATTCATTCCTTTGTTACCCATGTTCGTGAATAAAATTTCTCCCCCCATTTCCTATGCCCTTTCTTGACCCCGATAATTTGTGGTCAACAAAAAAGAAAGCATCATGGAACTGAGTAACAATGACGAACAGGAATTTATCAACGCTAAGATCAACGCCCTAAAACTTGCCGGGGATTGGATACCTGGGATTAAAATCGTCCAAAACACCCGTCCCCACCAAAATCTTTATCTTTGCGACAGTGGTCAAAAACACTTTGGGCTTACAGAGGCATTTTTTACCCATCTACCAGACTCCGAATACAAAAGCCTTATCTTTGACCCGGAAGATATTCATACCTGCCTCTTGGGCGGTAAGGAATATGATGAAACCTCCTCCTCCACCAAAAAGTTTTATATCCGCCATCAGCAGCTGCAGGAACGGCACGAGGTGGAGCTGATAATTGTACACCATCTCCTGCCGCATAAATCCAGTAGGTCCCGATTTACATTTACCCAGATCATCCCGTTGAGTTTCCAGTCCTGGGCAGTACCAAAGACAAAGAGGATTGCGCAGGAGATGTCCTTTCGCAAGGTAAACGACATCAAGTTTTCGCAACTAACCGACCGAAACAAGGAAGTCCTATCCCTGATGGTACGTTGCCTAAAAGCCGAAGAAATAGGAGACAAGCTATTTATTGGCGTCAACACCGTCAATTCGCATAAAAAGCGGATCAAGGAAATATTGGAAACCAACGAAAGCTGGGATATCCTTCAATATGGGCTAGCCTATGACATGTTAGACAATTTCTGAAATGAAGGATTGGAATAGGGTTTATTCCCATTCCGTCCAACCCTTAATGTAGTTAAACGACTATCCAAAAAGTCAATAGTTATGCATTAGCACTTAATGCAGTCCTGCGTATTGCCTCCAAAGCATCGATTTCCACCTCCAAAGGTTCCCCCAAGAGCTCGGAACCGCCATTCGTTATTACAAAATCATCTTCAATCCTAATACCTCCAAAGTCTCGGTAATTAGCCACTTGATCATACCTGATAAAGGCACTATGTTTCTTTTCTGCCTTCCATTGGTCAATCAAAAGGGGATTAAAGTAAATCCCAGGTTCAATGGTAAGCACATATCCCTCCTCTAATTCCTTTCCAAGCCGGAGCGACTTCAATCCAAACTGCGTACTTTTTACCAAAGTTTCGGTGTACCCCACATATTGCTCTCCCAAGTCTTCCATATCATGTACATCCAGCCCCATCATATGGCCAAGACCACATGGGAAAAAAAGTGCGTGGGCTCCATTTTCTACGGCATCATCCAAATTCCCTTTCATCAGTCCGATGGCGCTGAGCCCCTCTGCCAGTTTCTTGCAGGCCAGCAAGTGTATATTCTTAAATCGTACCCCCGGCCTCAAAGATTCTATCGCTGTCTGATGTGCATCCCGAACAATCTGATAGACTTCCTTTTGGTTAGCGGAAAAGGCTGGCCCAACAGGTAGTGTTCTGGTAATATCCCCAGCATAATGCATGGCTGTTTCAGCCCCAAAATCACACAAAAGCATTTTACCATCCGTCAGGGTTTGGGAATAATTATGGTTGTGAAGTATTTGGCCGTCAATAGTTACGATGGGAGTAAAAGATAGATTTCCCCCGGAACGGATGGCCTCTCCGGTGATCATGCCCACGATTTCATATTCCTTCATTCCTGATTTTGCCTCTTGCAGTACCCGTTTGTGCATTGCCGCGCTACAGGTAACTGCCTTATTGATCTCCCTTATTTCCTCCGGAGATTTGACTGATCGTAGCTTTACGACTGCTTTAATGAAAACTTCCGAAGCAAGGGATGCAATTTGCAGGACAGACACTTCCAGCCATTGAGCAAGTTTCTGTGCATTTTCTGGCCGGTATGGAGGCAGAATATGAATATCCGTTTTTGGTTTGAGGTACTTAGGTAACCCGTCTATGGATGAAACTTTATCTACGCCTACCATGTCGGCCAAATCCGCTAGCTGAAGAGTAGCACCATGCCACACGCTTTCCTCAGCAGTAAGGTCATTACCAAACAGCATCTCACGGTCTTCATCAATATCTATCACAGCAGCTAGGCCGGGTAAATCCAACCCAAAAAAATAAAGGAAACTGCTGTCCTGCCTGAAAGGATACCAGTTGTCTTTAAAATTCATACTGCTTTCTTCATTACCCAAAAACAGTAATTTCCCACTTCCAACGAGAAGTTTAAGTTGCTTTCTCCGTTCCGTATAGATTGCTTTTGAAAATGTCTTCATGCTAGTATTTTAATGTCACATTTTCCCGGTCATCGGCATAATACCGCATGGGGGAAGCATCATAAATCCATTTATACCGCTTTCACTTGCAGCAGTCACGGCCTCTAGTGCTTTCTTTGTCGACTGCTCGGCGATTGTAAGGACTATTGGCCTTAAATATTCACTACCTTCCTCCTGGGGCCAATTTCTCCAACCAGAATTTTTCCATCGTCTGCCGCAGGTGATAGGAGGTATTCTCCCGTTCGTTGATGCCATGGGCACGCATGGGGTAAGACATCATGGAGAAGAGTTTATTGTATTTAATTAACCTATCTACCAACATCTCAAAACTCTGGTAATGTACATTGTCATCCGCAGTGCCATGCATAATCAATAGGTCACCTTTCAGGTTTTCAGCGAAATTTATAGGCGAACCATAATGATACCCCTTGGGGTTTTGGTCAAGCAAGCCCATATACCGCTCCTGATACGTAGCGTCGTAAAGCCGCTGATCCGAAACAAAAGCAACGGCTATGCCCGCCTTATAAATCTCCGGATACCTAAACATTCCGTTGAGCGTCATCTGACCGCCTCCACTCCATCCCCACATACCTACCCGGGTGGTGTCTATAAATTCATACGTGTCGAAAATCTGCAGTGCAGCTTCCATTTGATCCTGTGAGGCAAGAATGCCAATCTGTCCGTAGATGGATTTGCGCCAATTCCTACCTCTAGGGGTTTTAGTGCCCCGGTTATCTATGCTGATGACAATATATCCCAGGTTGGCCATATACTGATGCCACAAATCCCCATCCATCCACGCATCCTGAACGGTAGAACCGGCAGGTTCGCCATAGACATAAAATAAAAGCGGATACTTTTTTGCAGGATCAAAATCGATCGGTTTTAACATCCAAGCATCCAGTATAACTTCCCCGATATCAACCTTTATAAACTCCTTAGCACGCAAGCCCAAGCTTTGATGTGCCTCACGTAAGGGTTTGTTTTCTTCCAAAACCCGGACAGGAATATGATCGGGCAAGCTAATCAGGGAAATAGCGGGGGGCGTGGTTGTATTTTGAAAGGTATGAATCGCAAATTTTGAGTCGCCGGAAATTTGGTAGCTATTTTGACCGGAATTTTCTAAGGGAGAAATCCGCTCCGGTTTTCCCCGCTTTGTCAAGGAACTGCGATAAAGGTAGCGTTGGGTGAAATTATCCGGGGAGGCGATGTAATAGACAAACCCTCCCTTTGGATCGATATGGCTGATACGTTCTACATCGAATTCTCCTTCAGTAATTAGCTCAACCGAACTTCCGTCCCTGGATACTTTATAGAGATGTAGCCATCCATCCCGCTCACTGCTCCAAGTGAAAAAGCTTTCTTTTTCCAACCATCGAATATTGTCATGAATGTCCAAAAAGGCGGAGTCTTCTTCGACCAATATGGTTTTCAATTGCATGGATTCAATATTCCCAATCCAGACGTTATTGCGGTTTTGTGGGCGGTTCAGTTGCTGTACCATCACTTCTTGGGAATTCGGAATAAAGTCCATTCGGGCCAAATAATTATTCCGGGGATCTCCAGGAAAGTCAAACCACCTTGCGTCTCCACCTTCACTGGATACAACCCCTATCTTAACAGATGAAAGTTGCTCGCCCACTTTTGGATAGGGCATGGGGATGGGTTTGGAATAAATTGAATCAAGATTGTCTATCAAATAGAATACCCCGACACCCTTGGTGTCAGACCGCCAAAAAGCAATATTTTTTCCATCAGGGCTCCATCTGAAGCCATCCCTACAGCTTAATTCCTCTTCATATACCCAATCAAAGGTCCCGTTGATGATATCATCATCCCCGTCAGCGGTAAGCTGGGTGATTTTTCCTGTGTCTATAGTCTCAACAAAGATGTTATTCTTGCTTACATAGGCGACCCGGGATCCATCCGGGGAAAATTTGGCAAACATCAGGGTTGCTTCCGGAATACCATTACCCAATTGCCCTAATTTCCGGGTCTTGAGATCGAGCACCCAATAGTCACCCCGTGTATGATACCTCCAAACTTTTCTAGTATTGGTAAATATCAGCAGCTTTGTATTGTCTGCGGACCAGTCATAATTAGCAACCGACAATGGTGCTTGTCCTCCTTTCGGGATCAATTCACCCGCAGAAATTAAGACGGATCGTTTGCCGGATTTTGCGTCATATTGCACAATATCGTCTCCGCCAACTTCTTGGTTTTTTTCGATACTGGAGTATCCGTTAGAGTCCTTCATCCAGTGGATGGGGCCAAAACGGTTTTGCCTATATGCCCCATTTTTATATATATCCTCCAAGGACAGTGTTGCTTGTGAAAACAAGCTACCTACACTTGAAAATAGAAAAAATAGGCTTAAAATAATTCTTTTCATTTAGTTTCTAAAGTTAAATATGGAAGTATGCGATTCGTTTTACTTACGGAAATTAGACAAGGTCCACAAAAACAATCCATCAATAAACTACCATAAAAATGAATAAAAGTAAAAACAATTTCTATTTTTTTTGAATCGATTTCAACCAAAAAAACCATTTGAATTTTTCTTTGTATGCGGTTGATTTTTTCTCGTGTTGTGTGAAGTATACCATGGCGTGTGGCTTCCCGCAGATATCGCTAATTTGCGCTGATAAATTCTGCGTAAATCAGCGATATCTGCGGGAAATCATTTGGGCATTAACTCGTGACATGACACTGACCCTTTCTGTTAAGAACTCGAAAATCCAATTAATTCGCTCTTTTTAAAATATTATTTCTGTATTCCAATGGAGTCATACCAGTAACACTTTTAAAATGCTTTTGGAAATTTGACAGGTTATTGTACCCGGAGCTGTAGCAACAGTGTTGTCGCTTTTTTTAACCGCAAGGATTGCAAGGAATACGCTAAGGTCGCAAAGCATTATGAAAAACCTTTATGTCCTTTGAGTCCTTTGTGGTTACTTTGTTTTTTATTTAGCCATAGATATTGCAAGATTTTCGCCTAGTTGGTGGATGGTGTTTTGGATGACTCCCTCTATGGATTGGCCCGTTTCATCCTCTAGCGTATAAGTGATTTCCATTACCCAAGTGGGTTTGATCGCAGGGAGGGAGAGTAGGACGGATTTTTTGTCAGCGGCCAGTTCAACATCGGCAACTTCCAAGGTTTGGACGTTATGATGTTTGGATCCATACTTTCTGGACCGCAATAAATCCCAAGTTTTCACCGTATAGTTGGTGACTTTACCGGCACTTCCCGAATCCAATTTATCGGTAAAAGTCAGCAATATGCCATCTTTTCGAGCATTTATTCCCACTGGAATGGTCATTGGCTTATCCAACTTTCTAATCCGGTACAATCCCCCCAATTGGGGTTGGGAAGATCCCCAGGCAGATAATCCACAGAGATATAGCTGCCCATCTCCTGAATTAAAACGACCCCGCATTACCCCGGTCGCAAATCTTGGAAGTGGCAACTCAAACACCCCGCCCTGAAACTGATCTCCAATTTTTTCATGGGGAACCAGAAATACCTTTCCGTAGCCGTAAGAAAAACTCAGAAGTTGGCCGTTCAACTCGCCCCATTTTTTACTGTCTACCCAGAGCAATTCAGACGGGGATCGATCCCTATCCCTTTCCACCCAAACCAAGGGCTGCTCCATGCCGGTATTGGAGCTGTCAGCCGGAGGATTATAGCCGAACATATTCCCATAAAAGCCACCTTTCTCCACCCAGTTGATCCGGTTCATGGGGTTCCAATGGCCTTCTTGGTCGGTTACGATAAAGGTTCCATCGGGATTAATGCAGACTCCGTTGGCAGCGCGAAAACCCGTGGCTATAATTTCGGTTTTCTGTCCATCTGGACTTACCTTCAAAAGCGTACCGTGTTGGGGAACCAGTGCTTCCCGGGCATGGCGGGCACTTTTTGCATAATACAGATTTCCTTCCTTGTCCACCTGCAACCCCATGGCAAATTCATGGAAGTGGTCCGTTACCTGCTGGTCATTGTTAAAGCTTTCGTAGAAATCGGTTTCCCCATTTCCGTTCAAATCGTGTAAACGGACAATCTGATCCCTACACGTAACAAACACCTCTTCATTGATGACCTTGATCCCTAACGGTTGAAACATACCCGATGCGATGCGTTGCCAGGTAAGTTTACCGGATTTTTTGGTAAAACCCTCCACGAGCCATACATCTCCGTCGGAAGAGCAGATAACCCCTTTATTGGTGTCCTTAAAAAAGTCCAGTCCGCTAAGTCTCAATTGATTTTTCCAGGGACTATTAAAAGGCGGATTTAAAATATCTACCTGAAAAGCCCCCTCTTGTTCTCCCTGCAATATGTCGGTTGTAAGTTTTTGTGGGTATCTGGCTGATCCTCCTTTGGTATATTTCTCCAAAGATTCAGCGGGTAAGCTGGTTTTGGCGTGGATATCCAATCCCTCCATGCCTGCTTTTCCAATTAACACTTTGATAGTTAATGGCTGGGATGGATTAATTTCCATAACGATAAACCCGTCCTGTTCTTTTAAAGCAGCCCCTTCTCCCACAAGTGCCACGGCGATTCCTATAGGCGCTACCCTTATTTTCATAGGCCTATCTGATGGACGAATATTGAACGTCCGGGTAAATACAGGCATTTCATTGGCAGTTTCCAACCCAAATGTTTCCAAAACCTTGGCTTCTCCTACGGTATAGGAAATTATGACCCGGTCTTCATATTGATAAAGTCCCTTGTAGTGGGTCCAATCCCTAGGCAATGGGCCAAATTTCCGCTTATCCCTTGCCGTAAAACGCGGATCTTCAAAGGTGCCGGTTTTCGGATGTGCCCATCCGGGCCCAGTTTCGTTCTCGAAATGGAGATCCCCTACCGTGCGGGGTGAGATATTGTGTTTTCCGTTGAATAGTATGGCTTCCCAATCAATAAACCCTTCACCCGTCCAAGCTCCGGCTACACGCATCAGATCATGGTCGAACATCATCCAGGCATTTCCGGCGGCGACTCCACCCGTTCCTTTGTCCAATCGAACTGCTATGCCCTTGTATGCAAAATTAGCATCTCCAAAATCTTCATCCGGTAATGGCTGCACGGGTCCCGTGGATCTTTGTCTTTCAGGCGCGTCCGGCCCAACCAATTCATAGGTATTAATTAAAAAATTGCCGTAGTCCATCTCTGCCCAGGGTTTGAACTCCCTAGGCTCTGGTCCTTGGGAAGAACCTTCCGGTAGGCTGGCCAGGTAAGCCTCATCCACTGGAACGTATTGGTCTGGATTATCTTTTAATAAATACGTCTCACGAATAAAGTTAATAATGTCATGTTTTTCCACCGGCGTTAAGTTAATCTGAGGAGGCATGGATCCATATCCGCGGGTAAGGGTTTGATAGATGGAATAGGGATCCATTCCGACCTTAAATTCGTCAGACCAAAATTTGAATGCGGTAGGAATTGACCCTTCTTGTTCCGGATCGCCATGGCAGTTGAAACAAATATTATTGTAGATATGCTCTCCCGTCCGGATTGATTCTCCATGCCTGTCTCCCAATGCGGTGAGTAAAGTCCTGTGATCTATATCTTTCTCGTAGACGGGAAGATCATCGTCTAGGAGGATGAAACTAGAAGGTCCCTGCTGACCCGAATTATCCGGCTTGGAACTACAAGCCAACAGACATAGAAATATAATAGGCAATAGAAGCGTTAATTGTCTTGTATTCATTTTTACTAATTGTAATGAAACTAGGTCAAAATATAAATTAAAATTTGGTCAATCAAAAGGGTGAATTGGTATTACTTTGGAATTCGCCCCCAAGAGGGGCTTTGATTCTCAAAGTCGTCTAGAAAGGGGGGGGTGATGATGGGGTTTCCGTAGCATGCAAGATCCCCGTATGTCAGGTAGATGATGAAGTGTCGATTTGGTTAAGTAAATGAATATGATAAAGTTAAGTTTTGCTCATCACTTAAGTATTCATCATTTTAGCCAAAAAATATGGTATATTATCCCTTCTCATGGCGAAGTTTGGCATTACGCAGGATGAATATCCGCAGATACGGATCCATCTGCCCATGTTGACTACGATTAAGAAGATCCTGGGGACGGAAATCATACTGAACGAATATGAGGAATATTTCCAAAAAGCTGCCCCGGAACCGGAAAGCGGGGAGATCAACAAACTCAATGAACTGATCACCCTGCTGTTTCCTGCCCTAAATGCGGGTCACACTCCGGACATTGAGGCCGCCGCCAAAAAAGTGGTTATTTCGGTCTGACCATGCCAGTGATATCGGTCAAACCGTGCCACTTTGA
>NZ_VOLC01000030.1 GCF_009797935.1 Lunatibacter salilacus | reverse complement strand
TCCTGCTGGATGTGCTGGACAAGGAACTGGACAGGCGAAACCTGAAATACGTCCGGTATGCTGATGATTTTAGCATCTACACCAAGTCAAGGAAGGAAGCCAGAAAAGTGGGCAACGAGATTTACCTCTTTCTAAGGGACAAACTCAAATTGCCAATTAACAGGGAGAAAAGCGGCATCCGAAGACCCTCCGATTTCGAGCTGTTGGGACATGCATTTGTCCCGACCTATCAGAAGGGCGTCAAAGGAAAGTACCAGTTGGTGGTGAAGAAGAGCAGTTGGGACTCCCTCAAGCGAAAGCTCAAGCAGATCACCAAGAAGACCAAACCGTACAGTTTTGAGGAGAGGTTGAGGAAGCTGGCAGAAGTGTGGCGGGGATGGGTAAACAATTACCGTCTCGCCAGTATGACAGCCAAGCTAAAAGCCATGGATGAATGGCTGCGAAACCGACTTCGATACTGTATCTGGCACGACTGGAAGAAGCCTGAGCGGAAACGCAAAAACCTGATCAGACTGGGTGTAGACCAAGACCATGCCTATGCATGGAGTCGTACCAGAAAAGGTGGTTGGGCGGTTGCCCAGAGTCCCATTTTGGGAACGACTATTACTTTGTCCCGCTTAAGAAGAAAGGGTTATGAATCAATGCTTTCCTATTACCTCAAATCACAACCTACAATCCAGTGAACCGCCGAGTACGAGACCCGTACGCTCGGTGGTGTGAGGGGTGCTCCGCAGGCTTATGGCCTGCGGCCATCCACTCGATTGTGGTTTAGTACTATTATTTCAGTTCGTTATTTAATTCTTCTTTGATATCTACATTTTGTATTGCATTAATACATTTTTGGACTATTGATTTCAAATCTTTGTAATGTTTTTCAAGTTGCTCATTTGAAAATGATTCGTAACCATGAAGCATTTGATTACGAATTTTTCTTAACTGTTGAACTTTGCTAATTTCCCTTTGAGTTAAGTGTGATACTTCACTTACTATGTCTAAGTTGGGAATAAAGTTTTTACGGTCTTTGTTACCATTCTCTTGATTTAATTGAGAAATTACTTTTTCGAACACAATCCAAGTTCTTGTAAAAAGCTCAAACCCTGATGCTTTCTTTTTATCACTAGTTATTTGATTGAAATACTTACTTAGATTGTCACTATTTTTATTAATAGCAATTATGTTTTGCAAAAGTTGGTCAGAGAATGATTCGTTAAGTTGAAGATTAATCTTGCTAATAGCTTCCGTGATTTGGCTGGTATCAATTTTATTAATAGCCTTTAAATAGTTATTTAGGTATTCTGTATTTCCAAAATTGATTTTTTTAAAGTGGTCTAAATAATTAGAGAAAACAAGATTAGTTAAGTCATACTTGTCTGTTATTTCAGTTTGTTGTTTTGTTCGTTCTGTTATTGCTTTTTGAAGCCTTTCCAATGCTATTTCACCAGTCAAAACCAATCCATTAATTTCGTCTAGAATCGCCAATTCCTCTTCTGTAAGATTTCCAGAAAACGGTTTATATACAAGGTCGTGTTCGACCTCTGACCAAGCGTGCATCAAAACACTCGCAACTTGAATTTCGAAAACAGTTGATGTAAATCTTTTGTCAACATCATCAGCTTTTTTAAGCCTGACTCTATAATGAGTTGCCCAATAGCCTGAAAATCGCTTATTATGTTTCGGTTTGTGTGAGTTTTCAGGAAATGTTTTACTCTCTTCAATGTCAAAAAGTTCTTTAATCACTTCTCCAACAACTTCCCTTTCAGAAGGGAAATATAAAGCTACCCTAATTCCTGCTAAATCTACTATATCCTTTTCAATTGCTATTTTTGATTTATAATTTTTACTCTTATTACGTTGTAATACTTTTTCCTTTAATCTGTCAATTCTTTTAGCACGATTTGATATTATAGCTTTTAAACCACGGTTTATAATTTCAGTTTCTAAGACATCATGCCCTAAACGTGCTAGTTGTCTATAGAAATCATATTCCTTCTCATATTGCTTTATAAAATTATCAACAATGCTCATTTGCTATTCTCTGTATTAACCACAACGTTTTGGCGCTTGGCGAAGAAGCGGATTTCGAAGCACTAAACTGTCTGCCAGCACTGAACTTGATAAGAAGAACAAAACTTCATTTATGCACTGAACCCGCTTTTTTGCCAAACGCCTGTTACCTGCCGTTTTTCTTTCTTTCGTCATTTTATTCTACTGGATATTTTCCTACTGCTTCAACTCCCTTGTCTGTAAATTTCAATATTTCTGTCGTTATTGGATAACCTGATTGTTTATATTCGTCAACAACTACTTTGCCAATTCTACCTGAAAAGAATTCAAAGTCCTTTTCTGAAAAAATGTAGCAAAAATCTCTAACAGGAATTACAGCATAAAAAGGAAATCCAAAGTCTGTCTTAATCTTCTCTTTCATTGTAGGTGCAAAAAGTAAAGCACCTTTTAATGTCGTGTGTTCAACTTCTATTAATCCTAGTTTGCGATTATCTATTTTGTCAAATGTAATTGGTGTCGTTTTTAATAACTTGTCAGCATTATTGTTAGCTTGAATATCAAGTTCGGTTTCTGTTATATTCCATTTTTTCAAATCGTCTTTGGTTATCCAAGTAAGTTTGTCTTGTCCGCTATAAACATACACTTTGCTAAATTCATCTGTTATTTTGGCGTGTAGAAACTCTTGAAAATCGTGGTCGTTTGGAAAAAGTGAAATGTAAATGTCATCTTTTGCGTCTTGCCAATTATTTGGAAGTTCAATTGAGTAAGAAATCAAAGTTTGGACGAGGTCAGAAATATGACTTTCATCTTTATCTCTTTCGTAATTTCTTCTCACATTGTCTAAGCTTATCTTAAGTGTCAGTTCTCCTTGCGAAATATAAATAAGTCCTGTTTCATCCACAGAGTCGATTTTCATTCCGTTGCTTTCTATTTGAGATTTGAATTCGTCAAATACAAAGTCTTTCTTTTTGTTGTCCTTACAACCAAATAGTCCAAACATTATTGTCAGTGTTATTATGTTTATGCAGTGTCTCATTAAAATGGCAGGTAACTCGTTTATATCCGCACTTTGCCGCACTTTAAGTTCGGATTATCTCCTAATCTTGTTGGCTTGGTGCACTTTTAGTTCCAACTATATTTTGATATCCATGTCCTCAATCGGACTCCGGATCTCTTTTATTTCCCGGGTACTTACGTGGGTGTATATCTCCGTGGTCCTGCTGCTTTTATGTCCAAGTAACTCCTGGATATAGCGTATATCCGTACCTCCCTCGTGCAAATGGGTCGCATAGCTATGCCGTAACCAATGTGGAGTCACTGGTTTTTTAATCCCGGCTATTTCCACAGCATTGCTAAGTACTTTTGCCATACTTCTTTCGCCGTATTGTCCTCCCCCTCTTCCTTCTATCACGTATTTTTTCGGGTCATAGGCTTCTAAATATTCCTTATACATATCATGCAACATCTCGGGAAACCTAACTATTCGATCCTTTTTTCCTTTTCCGTTTCTAACCATAATGATACCCCGATCGGGCTGTATGTGTGATAACTGTAGGTTTAAAAGCTCCCCCTTTCTAAATCCGCACGAATAGAGCATCACCAGCATAAAACGATGCTTAGTGTTTGATAAGGCCTCCAAGATGGACAATATTTCCTCTTTACTCAGCACATTCGGCAACGTCTTGGGCTGTTTCGGACGCTTGATAATCTCCGGATTAAGTCGCCTGTCCTCCAGAATCCCAAAATACAACTTCACCCCATTGATTACCTGGGACTGATAGGAGGCGGAGTACTTTCTTCGGATGATATAATCCCTGTTAAAAATCTCCAAGTCCTCATTGGTAATGTTGCTGGGTGCTTTGTTTTCCAAAAACCGGAAAAACAACGCCACAGCCTCCGAATAAGTCTTAATGGTGGATTCGGAATAGCGCCTGTTTCGAAGCCAATCCTTAAAACGTCGGATTTCCCGCTGTAAATAATCGTCCAACGGCACCATATCGGGATATTTCTCGGGCAAATCTACCTTTTGGATCTCGCTGTAGTCCAACCAAATCTTTTTACCCTTGAAAAATTGCAGCAATTCGGTAACCTGAGTTGGTGTGTAGGGTACCGCCCATACACGCTCCTTGATATTCCACCTGCATTCCGGAAAGCTTTTTACAATTTCTTTTGTTTCAAAGTCATACGGAAACTCCAGCCGTATGACCGGAAGCTTCCGAAAAGTGTCGTTTTTTAAAATAATAGTCTTCCACATAGGCTTCAAAAAGTTGACACCCACAATATACAAACTTTCTGGATTTTCTAATGGGGATAACTGTATAAAAAAGCCGCTTTTTCTATTATAGGCCGGAATTATCAACCTATTATTCTCTCAAATTGAAATCCGGCCGTTGATTTCCTTACTGCGAGATCCGACAACCACTGTTAAGAAAACTCAGCGACGGTCCACCGGCCATTTGGCGGTTCTGTCAAAAATCTCTATCAACCAACCCACCTCCGCAGAGGTATAAACACCAAAAACAAGACCGAGTACCCGATAAAAAAGGGGATAATAGAGCCGATCAGGTTGGCCGACAGCAGGATGGCGATTAGCAGTAACTGGAATCCCAAACCATATATGGATAGTAGCGTCATAAACCAGTTGGGGAATGTTTGGGCTCTTAATGCGCCCGGGTCCATCCAATACACCGCCCGGTCAAATACCCCATATAACGCATAAAAAATCCAGAAGAGCGTGTTTACCGTCCGTTGGTTTTCTCCAGGCAGTGCGCTGGGCGGCTTTCGCTCAAAGATCTTGCTTGTCCCATCCGCCCCCTTGGATTTGCTGCGGAGGATCACATAGTAGTAATTGTATAGCGTTCCCTGCAGTTGAACAGCCAAAAAGGCCGCAAGTGCCAGCCAGATGTTTCCAGAGGTATATTGGCAGATGGCCAATAAGACAAGCAGGTTTAATAGGATGTCAAAAATACTGTCAAGGTACCTGCCGCTGTGGGAGGGCGTATTTTTGACACGGGACAGTTCGCCATCGGCCGCATCGATGACAGACTTCAATAGCAAAAAAATGCCCGCTATTAGAAAATGCCCGTAGAGAAGGAAATAAATGCCTAATAAGCCGGACACGCCAAATAGATAGGTTAGGTGAATGGGAGTGATAGGACTGTTTCGAAGCTTTGTTGCGGCGTAGTTGGCTAGCGGCCTTCCATAATCTGACAGATCGATAAAGCGGTCTGCAGGGGCTAGTTTGGACATAAAGTGTTGATTGATGGTAAAAATTTGATGCCTTTTTTTGGCAATCAGTGGTTATCGTATCCTAAGATAACACAAGTCGGTCGAAAGTGTTGACATTATATTTGGTAATTTTGGCTAACACATAGGAAAATATTTGGCTTTTTTTATTAATAGTGCTTGGTTAACGTGTTGATAACGAAGGGCCCCATTTGATCGAACCCCTCTTCTGGATTTCAAATTTTATTTTTTCAAAAAGTATCAGATGCTTGAAGTTTGAGCCTCTTTTCAAAGAAAAACAGATCCAGTGTCAACCTGAAAATAATCCGAAGGTTCAAATAAGGCCGACAAACTATTTTTTCCGCCCTATTGTTACCCGTTCATGAAATCAAAACGCATTTCGCTAATTCTGATGGTTTTCCTACTTGCCAAAGGGGTGCTGTTCGGCCAAAGCCTGGCCTATAAGACCTTATTGCATACCTACTACGACAAGGATTTCCCGGTTGTCTATCCGGACCAAAAGGAGATTCTCAGCAAAGCCGTGCTTATTGATACCAGGGAGCCGGAGGAGTTTGCCGTCAGCCATCTGAATGACGCGAGACTGGTCGGGTATAATTCTTTTGACCTTAGCACCGTAAAGGATATTCCCAAGACGCAACCTATCGTAGTGTACTGCTCCATCGGTGCCCGAAGTCAGGATATCGGCAAAAAGCTGGTAGCTGCGGGATATCAGGAAGTATACAACCTGTATGGAGGTGTCTTTCACTGGGTAAACGAGGGGCATCCCGTCTATGCCGACGATAATGAAACCATGAAGGTACACGCCTATAGCCGTGCTTGGGGCATTTGGTTAAATCAGGGGGAGAAGGTATATTAGATTTTCAGAAATAATGTCAGGAGTATTCCCTTGGTCCGTCTAGTTAGTACGTGCACGAATTGTTAATCATTTCCTAATTTACTTCAATGATCCAAGCGATATATCCTATAAGTTATCTCCTTCTGCTGTGCTGCTTAATGGGCAAAGCATCCTGCCAAGCCTCCAGTTTGGGTCAGGAGAGATCCACGCCTCCCACACACGAGCTCTTTGACGCATTGCTGAAAAAGCATGTTTCTTCCGATGGCCGGGTAAACTACACCGGTTTTATAGCGGAAAAGGAAACCTTTCAGATCTACTTGGACAAACTTAGCAACAACGCCCCCGACCGCAATACCTGGTCGCGGGAGGAACAACTTGCCTATTGGATCAATGCCTACAATGCCTTTACGATCAAGTTGATAATTGACAACTACCCCGTATCAAGTATTCAGGACCTAAAGCCAACCCTCAATATTCCGCTGGTAAATACGGTTTGGCACCTGAAATTTTTTAAAATTGGCGGAGAGGATGCCTCCCTGGATGAAATCGAACACAAAATCCTCCGAAAGGAATTTGATGAGCCCCGCATCCACTTTGCCATCAATTGTGCTTCCTTTTCCTGTCCACCGCTGTTAAACGAGGCATTTACCGCCGAAAATCTTGAAGCCCAATTGGATAAGGTAGCTAAAGGATTTATCAATGATCCCAAGCGAAATAAAATTGCACGGGATAAGGTAGAAATTTCCAAGATTTTTTCTTGGTTTAAAGGTGACTTTACCAAAAATGAATCGTTAATTGAGTACTTGAACCGATATGCCCAAATAAAAATAAACGCCAATGCAAAAGTTTCCCACCTCCCTTACGACTGGTCGCTGAATGAGTAATTCTGCCAGAAAGATCGTCATTATCGGCAACGGCATATCCGGTGTCACCTGTGCCCGTCATATCCGGAAAAAGGACGGGCAGGCTGAGATATTAATTATTTCCGGAGAAACCGACCACTTTTTCTCCCGAACCGCCCTGATGTATATCTATATGGGCCATATGAAATACGAGCATACCAAGCCCTATGAAGATTGGTTCTGGGATAAGAACCGTATCGCTTTAAAAAAAGCATGGGTAACGCAGGTTGATTTTGATAAGAAGGAATTGTTGCTTGCTGAAGGAGAATGCATCCCATACAATACCCTGATTTTGGCAACAGGGTCCAAACCCAATACATTTGGCTGGCCGGGTCAGGACTTGGAGGGAGTGCAGGGATTGTATTCCATGCAGGATTTGGAAAAGATGGAAAAGAACACTCCCGCCGTCCGCCGTGCGGTGGTGGTAGGAGGAGGCCTGATCGGCATAGAAATGGCCGAGATGTTTCGCAGCCGGGATATTCCTGTTACGTTTTTGGTTAGGGAATCAAATTTCTGGGATAATGTGCTTCCCAAAGAAGAAGCACAGCTTATCAATAGGCATATCCGTACCCATCATATTGACCTGCGCTTGGAAACTGAATTGGAAGAAATTCTTTCAGATGATACCGGCAGAGTGAGGGCGTTAAAGACCAAATCCGGAGAGGAAATCGCCTGCGAGTTTGTCGGATTGACAGTTGGGGTACGGCCAAATATTACTTTTCTGGAGAAAAATAATAAGCGATTAACGGATAATGATAAAACAGGCTTGGACCTGAGTCTCGGCATTTTGGTTGATGCTTATTTCAAAACCAATATTCCTGATGTATTCGCTATTGGCGATTGTGCCGAATTCAGGGAGCGGCCCGCTGCTGATCGGAAAACCATCGAACAGGTATGGTACACCGGCCGCATGCACGGCGAAACCCTGGCACACAACCTAACGGCAAACAGTTCTGTACCCTACCTCCCTGGTGTTTGGTTCAATTCCGCCAAGTTTATGGATATCGAATACCAAACCTACGGACAGGTGCCCCCAACTTTGGAACCCGGAACCGATACCTTTTATTGGGAGAAAGACAGGACAGCAATCCGTTTTGTTTATAATTCGTCCAATGATAATTTACTAGGGGTTAATGCCTTTGGATGGAGGTTAAGGCACGACTTTTTTGATACGGCCATTTCAGAGGGTTGGACAATGGCCACGGTTCTGGGCCAGTTGGACAAGGCCAATTTCAATCCTGAATTTTTCAAAAACCACATTCAGGAAGTATTGGCCAAGTACAGACAAAAAACAGGCAGATCCATTACCATAAAAAAACCCTCCTTTTTCCACAGACTAATCGGTTCACGGGCATGAAAAATATACAGTATGTAGGTATTGCCATTTTCTTAATGGGACTTCTAGCCTTTTCGGTGATACCGTTTATAGGTGATTACCGCCTAGAGGAAGAGATCGTTCGTGAAAATGTCAAAGAAATCCACCAAGAGCAACTGCTGGAGGTGCTTTCCCCAATGTACGGACAAACCTATACCTCCAATTTCCGCTTTATTGGTGATTTTAACGACCGCTTCAGCACCCATAATGAGGATCTCAAGGAAAGGCAGGAATGGGATAACGTAATCTGGGATGATTACGCCTTTGTCCTCACCAAGGCTTCTTCGTTAGGTCCGGTAAATGAACGTCCTTATTTTTTCCTTTTGATATCCGTAGTACTGGCGGTAATTGGCGGGCTTATGTATATTTTGCCCTTATATCGTCATGAACCGGATGGGATCAAAAATGACGGGATTTATTTCTCATCCATGAAATCCCGGGGTTTGCTTGGCATTATCACCGGTACCTACTTGATAGTATTTTACATCATCCTCTATTGGTTTCCCGCCTACCTGACCAATTTGGTGCTGATGGTAGATCCGCTGAGTATGGCGCTGTCGGGGAATCCCGCCAGTCAGTGGTTTTTATATGGCTTTATCTACACCCTTGCCATTTTGGTGATGGGCATACGCATGTTTAGGAAATACAAGGGAAATGCCTATCAAACCATAAGAACCGCTTCGGTGATGTTTTTTCAATTGGCCTTTGCGTTTATGCTTCCGGAGATCCTCGTTTTACTTAATATGCCCTGGCACGATTTCAAAAATATTTGGCCGCTGGATTATTCCTTCTTCTTTGAGTACCGCATAGATGGCATGGTAAGTTCGGGAGCTTTGGGCATGTTTATGCTGATATGGGGAATTATTCTTATTGTCGTGGGGGTTCCTCTTTTTACCTACTTCTACGGAAAGCGTTGGTATTGCTCCTGGGTATGCGGCTGCGGGGGGCTGGCGGAAACGCTGGGTGATCCCTATCGGCAATTGTCCGACAAAAGCCTGAAAGCGTGGAAAGTGGAACGCTATTTGGTACATGGTGTATTGGTCTTTGCGGTAGTCATGACTGCGATGACAATTGCCAATTACTTTATGGAATTTGGCCTGTTGGGAAATGCCACGGATCAGGTGCATTCCATTTACGGATTTATGATCGGGTCCATGTTTGCAGGGGTGATTGGGACTGGGTTTTATCCCTTTATGGGAAATCGGGTGTGGTGTCGCTTCGGCTGTCCATTGGCGGCCTACCTGGGAATTGTGCAGCGCTTTAAATCCCGCTTCCGAATTACAACCAACGGTGGCCAATGCATTTCCTGTGGCAACTGCTCCACCTATTGCGAAATGGGTATAGACGTTCGCTGGTATGCACAGCGGGGTCAGAATATCGTTCGAGCCTCTTGTGTAGGATGCGGGGTATGTTCGGCAGTTTGCCCTCGGGGCGTCTTGAAGTTGGAAAATGGGGAAGAAAGTGGACGGGTAAGTGACATGCCCATCATTATTGGAAATAAATCGATTACAGTTAAGAATTAATGGCAATCACGTACTTCTTTTTGGGTGTTTATGTTTTGGCCATGGTGTTTGTATTGCTATACAGCATGGCTCAGGCCCACCTGTTGGTTTATTTTTTCAAGTTTAAAGCATGGACCAAAAAGCCCGAAGCTTTGGATGCCAAGGATCTGCCTCCAGTGACCGTTCAGTTGCCGGTCTATAATGAAAAATATGTTGTAGTGCGGCTGATTGAGGCGGCAGCCAAGATTCGCTATCCGGCGGATAAACTTGAAATACAGCTATTGGACGACAGTACGGACGAGACGGCGGAGCTGATAAAGCAAAGCATAGCCAAGTTTCCAGCCGTCAATTTCCAGTATATTCACAGAGAAGACAGAAAAGGGTTTAAAGCGGGTGCGCTAAAGGCCGGATTGGCTCGGGCAAGCGGTGAACTAATTGCTATTTTTGATGCGGATTTTGTTCCGGATCCTGATTTCTTGTTGCGTACAGTAGGCCATTTTCGGGATGAAATGACAGGTATGGTGCAGACCCGCTGGACACATTTAAATGAGGATTATTCGGTCCTTACCAGATTGCAAGCTTTTGCGTTGGATGCCCACTTTATGGTGGAGCAGATGGGAAGAAATCAACAAAATGCGTTTATCAATTTCAACGGGACCGGAGGTATCTGGCGGAAATCCTGTATCATCGATGCGGGCAACTGGCAGGCCGATACCTTAACGGAAGACTTGGACCTTAGCTATAGGGCACAGCAGCGGGGGTGGAAGTTTGTCTACCGCCCCGACATCCAATCTCCAGCCGAACTCCCCCCGGTGATGTCGGCCATCAAATCCCAGCAGTTTCGCTGGACCAAAGGCGGTGCTGAATGTGCCGTCAAACACCTGCGGGATGTATGGAGCAAGCCCCTATCTTTCCGGGTAAAATTCCACGCCACTGCCCATTTGTTAAATGCGGTTATTTTTATTGCCGTGCTACTAGTAAGTCTTAGCAGTATTCCAGTTTGGTGGGCTTTTTACCAGGGGTGGATTCCAGATAGTTATTTCCAGGCTGCCGCTGTTTTTCTGATTGGATTTGTGGTGATTGCCTTGGTTTACTTTGTGGCTAATCTGAGTTTGCTACATTATTCCTGGCAGGGAGTCGGTCGGTTTATTTGGGAGCTTCCTTTGTTTCTTTCCGTTTCCATGGGCTTGGCGCTTCACAATGCCCAAGCAGTTTGGGAGGGGCTGACCGGGAAAAAATCGCCTTTTGTCCGAACCCCTAAATATAACTTGTCCTTGGAAAAGCCGGGTTGGAAAACGAATGTGTACCATTCAGTCCAGGTGCCTGCCACTACGTATATAGAAGCCGTGTTTGCGGTGGTGTTCACAGCGATAGTTGGGCTTTCCATCTATACCCAAACCTATGAAATGCTTGTTTTTCACGCTATGTTAGCGTTGGGATACAGTTTGGTCAGCATTACTTCCTTTCGAAGTTACCGCTTAAAATCAATTTCTTGAAGTAGGGAAATTGATAAATTTCGGTATCTTCACAAACTTATTTCTAATTCAGATGCGCCACAACATTTACCTATTTGTCCTTTTACTCTTAGCTACTTCCTGCCAAACCAGAACAGAAGCGGAAAAAATCATTGACGATGCCATTGCAGCCCATGGGGGCAAGGCGTATGAAAAGGCCAAAATCTACTTTGATTTCCGGGACATTTCCTACGAGATTTTTAAGTCACCCGACAGGTTTGAATATGTCAGGGCGTTTTCAGACTCCACAGGGCAGGTACGGGATGTGTTGAATAATGAAGGTTTCCAGCGAACCATAAACGGTCAGCCAGTGACGTTGACTGAAGAAAGGAAAACGGCATTTACCAACTCGGTCAATTCGGTTGCTTACTTTGCATTTTTGCCTTATGGGTTAAATGATTCTGCAGTATATAAGAGCCTTGAAGGAGAATCCAACTTGGAAGGGAAAGAATATGATGTAATTAAAGTAACCTTTGCGGAAGAAGATGGGGGAGAGGACTTCGATGACGAATTCCTATACTGGATCAACAAGGATACAAAGCGAATAGATTACCTTGCTTACACCTATCATACCGAAGGTGGGGGTGTGCGGTTTAGAAAGGTCATCCATACGCATGAAGTGGACGGGCTGTTGTTTTTGGATTATGAAAATTACAAGCCCGCAATTAAACACACACCCTTGGAAGACATGGAGGGGCTGTTTAAAGCTGGCAATTTGGAATTGCTTTCTGAGATTGTCCTGGAGAATATCCGGGTGGAATTTGTAGAGTAAAGGAAACGTCGGATGAGAATATAGCGCTTGCTAATCCCAAAACCCATGAAAAAACCCAAACTCCTGCTTTTACTGTTGCCGATATCTTTAGGGGTTTTGACCTTTCAGTATAACGCTGCCGAGGAAAACCGGACGGTTATTCCATTGGCGGAAAAGCACCGGGGTGTGTGTTGGGTTGGGAGTCCCCGGCCTTTGGAAGGATGGGAATTAGATTCGCTGACATCAGTAGGAGTTACCCATATGTCGCAAACGCCCTTCGGCTGGCAGGAAAACCCAAATTCTCCGGAGATCCGTTGGGAAAAGCATTCAGATAGGATGTGGTGGGGGGAGTCCCGTCATGGTGTGGGTGAAACGACCCTCAGTGGAAAAGAAAAAGGTCTGGAAAGTTTGCTAAAACCCCACCTATGGGTAAAGGGAGCTTGGCCCGGGGTAATAGAAATGCAGTCCGAAGAGGATTGGCAAAAATGGTTTACAGCCTATCGGGAATTTATTTTTTACTATGCCACCATGGCCCAAGAGCAGGATATACCGATTTTATGCATTGGCACGGAGTTGGAATTGACAACGCACCGGGAGGCGGAGTGGAGGAATTTGATTCAAGGAATCCGTGAGATCTATTCCGGCCAACTCACCTATGCGGCGAACTTTACCGAATATGAAAAAATAGCTTTCTGGGATGAACTCGATTTTATAGGCATTCAAGCCTATTTCCCACTAGCGACTAAAATCAATCCGGATGTCAAAACCCTTGTTCAGGGTTGGAATAAGCAGGTAAAGGCGATAGAAAAAATTCAGATACGATTTGAAAAACCGGTAATTTTTACGGAGATCGGATATTGTAACACAGTGGACGCTGCCATTGAACCCTGGGTATGGCCCAATGAGCGGAAAGAGGTAGCCCTTTCGGAAGAGGCGCAGGCCAAGTGCTATGAAGCTTTTTTTGAGGCGGTATGGAAAAAGGAGTGGTTGGCTGGCGTCTATTTCTGGAAATGGTACCCCAACCCCAGAAACCGTCAGCCTGATTTTACCCCTCAGGGTAAAACTGCCCAACAGGTAATGGCCCTAAACTTCCTTCAGGCTAATTGATTTGGCTTTGGTCTTCTCCAAGCGGTTTTGAAAGGCAACCAGTTCCTCTTCAAGGATTTCCCGCTCTTTTTGATTTTTGTCCAGTTTTTTCTTGAGGCTTTTAATTTGAAACTGTTGCAAGGTCAAAATTCTATAAAGAAACCCGGCAAACAAAACGCCCTGCCGGGCTTTCATAAACAAACCCCTCAATTTATATCCCCGGGACACCTGGGTAAGTCTGGTGATTTTTATCAAGCGGATAGTTCGCACAAAGGCAACAAAGGGCAGCAGAATAATAAGCAAATCAATCCAGTTTTCTATGGCATAGGTGACTTTTTCCCTACTTATCGAGATCATCAGGATAAATTCAAACGTAAAGGCAAGCCATATAAAACCCTGTGCCATATCCAGCCAAAAGGCCAAATCCGCCTGAAGGTATTGCTCCACAGGGTCGTAAAACTGCCATTCAATAATCAGGATGGGAATAATTAGCAGGGCAATCACAATCATGGGGATGGAGAAACTTTCTTTGAGATTTTTCAAAAGTCCTTCGTTTCGATATGACCATCCTTTGAATGGAATCCATTGTATGGAGGGATCCAACAGGTGGGGTGTGCCTATACGTAGAGGGGGAAATAGCAAAACGGCAAAACGCTGGATCCAGTCCGCCTTTGTTAGTTTTACGGAAAACTTTCTTGATAGTAAGTAGACCACGAATAAATCTGCCACAAAAATCGACCATCCGAAAAGATACATCCCGGCCACCTTACTTTGGAATATTGCCACAGAAATATTTTCGCCTTCGTGTGATAGTAAATTAATTAGAGCCGCTGCTAGGACAAGCATGGCCAATCCAATAAAATATAAAATGGGAGCCGCAAGGGTGTCATATTTCACCAACCCTTTTTGCATCGGGGCAATGAGCCCTGTGATTACGCGCAAGTCTCTGGGGGGTGACTCCTGCACCAGAATGGGGAAATCTGAAACCAGCTGTTTCAGAGGTTTTAGATCATCAGTTCGTTGCAGCAGCTGCCTGACTTGGTATAATAGGTAGGGATTATCACAGTTTTCGATTTTATTGATCAGTGTTTCTTTTTTCACGTAGGGTTGTTTTACCATTCGTTACCGACTAGTAGTTGCTCTTCAATTGATATGAAGAAAACCTAATTGTAAGCTTGATTAAGGCAAATAAATATAACCTCTGCAAAGGTGCAGCTGTCATCTTTACTTATGAACAACATAATTACCACAATAGGACCAAAAGCGTTCAATTTGGTGCAAGTTTCTCGGTAAAATCCGTTACTTTTCCCTATCGATTAATTTGATTGAAACCTAATCAAACCATTACCAACTAAGAACAGGCGTTGAATTCTAACCTAAATCCACAACGGACATCTTTTTTGTTTACCCTTCTATTTGTGGTGACATTCCTAGGCAGTTCCCTTTTCTTGCCGGAGGGTTTTCGCTTGGCATTGAGCCAAGGCACCGCATTTACGTTGGAATATTTTGGTGGGTTTTATTTGGTTTTGGGATTGGGAGCGGTTTTGGTGATGGTAATTACGGCACTGTCGCCAATTGGAAAAATTCGGCTTGGTGTCGGTCCACCGGAATATTCCCTGCTGTCCTGGATTGCAATGCTTTACAGTACGGGAATGGGCGCGGGATTATTGTTGCGGGCTGTGCAAGAGCCTGTATATTATTTCGCCAACCCACCTAGATCCACCTATTTAGAACCTGCGGACTTTGCACTGCAATATACCTTTTTCCATTGGGGTCTTACGCCGTGGGCTTTTTATGGCCTTTTTGGTTTAATCATGGCCACCCGGCTTTATAATCATAAAGGCAATTTACTTGTTTCAAACTTGCTGCCTAGTGGGTTAAAGAAGCCCGCTTTGGCTGCTATAGTGGATTTTCTGGTTACGGTAGGTACGCTATTGGGCGTAGTTGCCGCTGTGGGATTGGGAAGTAGGCAATTATTAATCTCTGTTTCCACTTGGGCTGGAATGGAACATTTGGCGGATAACGGCGGGTATTTGTTGGTTGTTATGGTCGGAATACTGGCTACCATCTCTGCCATCCTTGGTGTGAAAACCGGCATCCGGTTACTGTCCAATGCAAATATCGGCATGGCAACGATTTTGCTTTTGATGACTTGGTTGATGGGGTCGGAGATTGGCGTGATTGGTACCTTTTTCTGGGTGCTGGGAGGCTACCTTTGGGAGTTTATTCCCATGAGTTTGAATTGGGGAGAAGCGAAGGTTTCAGAGGGCTTTTTGACCGATTGGACCTATTTTTACTGGGCGTTCTGGTTGGCTTGGGCACCTTTTACCGGGATTTTTATTGCTAGAATTTCAAAGGGCCGGACTATACGGCAATTCGTGGCAGGCACCTTGGTTATCCCGGCTATGGGGACATTTCTCTGGTTCACTGTTTTTGGGTCCAATGCTTTTGCCTTGATTGACAACGAAACACTGTATGCGTCTGAATTAAGTTCAATCTATAACGCTTTGTTCCGTTTGTTCCATGTATTTCCGCTTGGTTGGTTGGGGAACGGAATAAGCCTAATCCTGATTTTCACTTTTTTAATTACCTCCGTGGACTCCGCAATCTTTGTGCTGAGCATGTTTAGTGACCATGGTAAACTGGAGCCCCAAAAGAGATATAGGTTGTTTTGGGGAATAAGTATCGTTTTGGTTACCCTTGCGGTGATGTTGATAGGTAAGGATCAGTTGCTGGAATCAGTCAGCCAACTACTTATTCTGATTGCCTTTCCTGTCAGTTTGTTGTTTCTGGGATTTGTAAGCTGTTGGTTGTACGGGTTACTTTATAATAGAAACATGTAATTGAACAAACCTTGAAATAGCCACAAGATTTTTTTGCTAAGGTGACAAAAGTCATGGTAAGGGTGGTTGGAAAAGACTAGCTTTAGGTTCCATGAAGACGTTGATGAAATTGCTCTGGGTATGTATCATTTGCCTGTCAATCATCTGGGTAATTGTGGAATTGATCCACCTTTAACACATTGTCTTATGAAATCGAGCATGACTAAAACGTCACACACTGGGATGATTATCATTGCGAGATTCCATGTGACCATTAAAAAATAATTATAAACATATGAAATCGAGCATGACGCAGGCGACGCACGGAGGGATGATTATAATTGCGAGATTCCATGTGGCAACTGAAAAACAATTATAAACACATGAAATCGAGCATGACGAAAACGTCACACAGTGGGATGATTATCATAGCGAGATTCCATCTGACCATTAAAAAACAAAAAATAAACAGATGAAAAAGAACATGGGAAATCCGGATAGAATTGTCCGCACCCTTTTAGCCATCGTTGCCATTTACCTTTATTTTGGAGGAATTGTCACAGGGACCCTTGGGGTCATATTGATTGTGCTTGCTGCCGTCTTTTTGTTGACTAGCTTGGTAAGCTTCTGTCCCCTATATTCACTTGTGGGATTATCTACCTGCCCGGCAAAAAAAGTAAGAAGTTAGTGTCAATTTTAAAAAGAAAACGCCAACCAATTCCTTTTTTTTCATAGTAAAAGGAATTGGTTGGGGTTGTTATTCCGAAAGAAGACTGTGTTCTGGCACCTATTTCATCCGGAAGGATATACCGGCCCGGAACCATCTGCCCGGCATTTGTACTGTTCCCGCTTCGATATATTCCGAATTGGTGATGTTAGAGCATTCGGCGAAATACCCAAGTGTCTTTAGCCGATTAAAATCCAATCGGGCGTCCAATAGGAAGTAGGGATCCAGCATCATACGTTCTATATAGCGGCTTTTCAGCGTTAGTTCCCAATCTTCCCTGTAGGAAGCCTGCATGCCGCCGATGACCTGATTGCGGAGCGCGTTGAGTGCGTAGCGTGTTTCCTTGCCCTCCTGTTCGATAAGGTTGGCATCGATAAAATTATATGAAAGACTAACCTCGTCCAATCTTAGGTTCCGTGAGCTCGTGTTTAAGTGGTAGCTGATACCTGTCTCCACACCTTGGAAGGTCACCTCATTAAAATTTTGGGGCTGCCAGGGTACGGATTCGTCTGATCTCGCCCATTCGATAAGGTTATTGGTATGACGGTTAAAGTAGACGGCCTCCGCACGCCAGTTATTTTTTCGAATTTTAATTCCCCCTTCGTAATTGATGGCCTTTTCAGGTTCCAGATCTGCGTTGCCGATATTGGTTGGGCCGACATAGTAAAGATCGGTATAGGTGGGAATTCGGAAACTTACCCCAACATTTCCGTATAGCCTGACGGCATCGGTAAATTGATATCCCACTTCAGCTCCGGGGAAATGCCGCCATCCGTATTCCGAGTAGTAATTGGAATATACTCCAGCTCGAAGATCTCCGTCTTCCAAAAAGGTAATCCGGTGTTCCGCAAATAGACCCAATAAGGTGCGTTTGCGTTCGCCAAGGTTGTTGCTGTCGATCTGCTCCGTACGGCCTTCTACACCAAATCCGGATGTACCTAGAGTAGAGGTATATCTGCCATTTAGTTCAAGTGCAAGAACATCGGTAGTATGTATGTTTTGAAAAAATGCCGGTTCCTCTCTTCTTAGCCTGAATTCATCCATATTTCTTCTCCAATAGGCTCTTGTGTTTATCCATAGTTTGTCCCGGTCCAGGGTATGGCTAAGAGCGGTGAGGTAGGTTTGTATACTTTCCCACTGATCGGGAAAGGCACTCGAATAAAATCCGTTAGCACCGAAAGTCCGGTCGGTAAAGGCAATCATGGCCTTTATTTCCTGATATTCTCCGATTGATTTTCCTCCTTCGTAAAAGACATTGGTAACTTTATAGTCCGAGTTATGCCAATGACCGTCGGATGCGTCGTGTGAGACACCCAGCGTTTGCTTGAAGGTTCCTACTGGAAGGGCAATCTGAATATTTCCCCCACGCATTCCAAAATCTCCCCCATACAACCCCGCCTGAAATCCTTTTGTCTCAGGCAACGAGGTAATGATATTGATTGCGCCGGTATAGGCATTCTGCCCATAGATGCGGGAGGCAGGTCCTTTTAAGATATCCACCCTGTCTATTCCGCTCAAAGGCACAGGGATGTTCATCATGTGGTGGCCGGTCTGAGGGTCGGAGAGTTTGATGCCGTTGACTAGCATCAGGGTTTGTTCGAAAGATCCGCCCCGAATACCTACATCCGCCTGTACACCGCCTACACCCCGCTGCCGCACGTCCACACCTGGAGTAAAGGCCAGTATTTCCTGTAGACTCCTTGCCGGGGTAGTTTCCAAGGCTTTTCGGTGAATAACGGAGATGTTTCTGGAGCTCTTGTGAAAGGGAATTTCCAGCCTATTTTCCTGAATAAGCATTGCATCCAGTTCCATGACCGTACTGTCACCCTGAGCTCTTAGCAAGAGGATCTGAGGAAAAAATAAACAGAATAAACAGAATTTTTTCATAAGTATGTATCTAAAACCGGAACAAATAACTCTGGTTCTTATCAAATTTACAAGTTTGATGAAATAAATTCTGAAATCGGATTGCGGAATTAACAGGTAATTTCACGTGGAAAAGGCTGGGGTTTTATTTCAAGTAGTTTATTAGAAGGATTTTTGGTTAAATATTTTTAATTGTTTGATCGGTGATTTTTCTCTTATGTAAGGTGTTGTTAATTTAGCGGAAACTAAACCATTCAATTGTATGAGAAAACTTTTGTTGTATTGCTTTATCCTGGCCATGGGAATCAACCTTACGGCTTGGGGACAGCGTGAACCTAAAAATAATCAGGAATTATTCAACGAATTCACCTACAGGCAGGGATCTCCCTACAGGACCGCTTCGGGTAAGCCCGGTCCGGAATATTGGCAAAACGCAGCAGACTATGTACTGGAGGCGAAATTAGACGAAAGCAGTCACACACTATCGGGGAAAGTTACCATTACCTATACAAACAACAGTCCGGAGGAGTTGGATTTTGTCTGGTTACATTTAGAGCAAAACCGCTTCAAAAGTGATTCGCGAGGCACTCTTACTACCCCCATTCAGGGAAACCGCTACTCGGGAGACGTGGAGGGCGGTTATACGATTACGAACGTAAAATCCCAACTCACCAAGCGGGGTAGTGCCAGCTCGAACAGTCATCTGATCTCGGATACCCGGATGCAGGTCTTCTTGGATGAACCCATTTCTGCAAAAGGTGGGCAGGCAGTGATCTCCATGGACTTTGAATTTAAAATCCCCGAAAAGGGAATGGACCGCATGGGTCGCTTGGATGTCAATGACGGCACGATCTACGCATTGGCCCAGTGGTATCCAAAAGTGGCGGTGTTTGATGATGTGACGGGTTGGAATATCGAGCCCTACTTGGGAGCAGGGGAGTTTTACTTGGGCTACGGCGATTTTGAATACAAAGTAACCGTTCCCTACGACCATATTGTGGTTGGTTCGGGGGAATTGCTTAATGCCAACGACGTATTGACCAAAGAGCAGCAGGATAGGATGAAATTGGCAGCCCAAAGCGACACCACAGTTTATATTGTAAAACCGGATGAACTAAAAGACCCAACCAAAACCCGCCCAAAGCAGGAGGGAACCTTGACTTGGCATTTCAGGATCAAGAATTCAAGGGATGTGGCCTTTGCTTCTTCTAAAGCTTTTATATGGGATGCGGCCAAGATTGATTTGCCAAGTGGCAAAACTGCCATGGCCCAGTCCGCTTATCCATCGGAGAGTGACGGACAGGGTGCTTGGGGCAGGTCTACGGAATATTCCAAAGCCTCTATCGAGCATTATTCCAGCCGATGGCACGAATATCCTTATCCGGTAGCCGTAAACGTTGCGGCTGATATTGGAGGTATGGAGTATCCCGGCCTTAATTTCTGCAGCTACAAAAGTACGGGGGCTTCCCTTTGGAATGTCACGGATCATGAGTTTGGACATAATTGGTTTCCTATGATCGTGGGAACTAATGAACGCCGATATGCTTGGATGGATGAGGGGTTTAATACCTTTATCAACCACTACAGCAGCCTGGAATTCAACGATGGGGAATATGGGTCCACGCTGAATCAGACTCGCAGGTATATTTCCTGGTTTAACAATCCGAGCAGGGAAGGTATCGATACCTATCCGGATGTTGCCAATACCTCCAACTTGGGGATGATAGCCTATATGAAGCCCGCCATTGGTCTGATCATGCTAAGGGAGTATATTCTGGATCACGAACGGTTTGACAATGCGTTCAAATCGTATATTGAAACCTGGGCATATAAGCATCCCCAGCCAAATGACTTCTTTAACCTGATGGAAAATGTGGCTGGCGAAAACCTAAATTGGTTTTGGAGAGGGTGGTTTTATGGAACCGAAAATATCGATCTGGCGATAGAGAATGTGGTGCCGTATGGTGGCAACAAAGTAATTATCCTCGCCAACAAAGGCGGCATTCCCATGCCCGTATTGATGGAAATCACCTATGGAGACGATTCCAAAGAGCGTGTCAAGCTACCCGTGGAAATCTGGCAGCGCGGAGATCAATGGAATCACCTGCTTAAAACAAACAAGGAAGTAAAAAAGGTAGTAATAGATCCGGATAAAGTCCTTCCTGATGTAAATATTGCCAACGACAGCTGGCCGAATAGTATTTACGAATAGATTTTGATAGTCAAATAACCAAATTCCCGATCCTGGTTAGATGGTCGGGAATTTTTGGTTTAATTGCCAAAACTGCCCCACCCCTTCCCTCACCCTTTAGGGGAGGGCGATATATGACGACATGCAAAGTGATTTTTCTTTTAAAAATGGAAGGTCCCGAACTGAACCCTATCAAAAAAATCCCAGCGGGATGTCCGATTTAATAGCCTCGGGTTTCAACCCGGGGATTTGTGAATCACGTATTGAGGGTGTTTTGGCCGCCAAAACCGTCAAGTCAACCAACGCTTTACCGCCAAAACCCGTGCCCGGTTGATACAGCATTCCGCGTCGAAACCGACTATGTTCATCCTCCGGACCAAAATTCTGACAAACCCTGGATTGAACAGGAATTCATCCGAGCGACGGGAAGGCAGAGATAAACGGATTCGTGTTTTGGCCGGAAAGGAATGGCACCTCAACCATCCCCGCTGCCAAAACGCAATCGAACTATTCGATCTTTGCCAGGGGCTTCGCTACAGCTACACCCCTGGCTAATGATTTCGCCCCCGTTGTGGCTATCCCGTATCCACTAATATCAATTCCCCAATATTTCGGCTGTAGGCCATATATCAACCATATTTCTACTATATTTCCTTTCAAGATATCCAAAAAACCTCACCTACTTTAATATCAATCAATATCCAATATCCCAATATCAATCAATATCCAATATCCCAATATCAATTTTCCAATATTTCGGCCGTAGGCCATATATCAACCATTTTTCCACTATATTTCCTTTCAAGATATCCAAAAAACCTCACCTACTCTAATATCAATCAATATCTAATATCAATAAATATCATTCACAATAACCACTTTTCCCATGCAGAAACATCTTCACTATTTTCCAAGTCTAATAGCTTTATTGCTAATAATTTCCTCCTGCCAACAGAAAACCACTGTCTGGCAAGGCCAGGCTCCCATAAGCGTCGTACCTACGGAGACGCTTCCGATACAGTTGCAGCTTAAAGATCATTTTGATGTAGGTCGGGGAATTGTAGTCTCCAATACATTTGAAGGGGCGCGAATGAACGGGGTTGCCCTGACAAGGGATACGCTGCTGACGGTTTTAATTAGCCCCGAAAACGCACCCATAAATCCAAGTCCGTGGTATGCTTTTTCTTTGGTAGCTCCTGAGGAGGAAAAGATAACCTTGAAATTAACTTATTCCCCTGGAAGCTTTCACCGCTACTATCCTAAAGTAAGCCGGGATGGAAAAAACTGGGTAAACCTCGATACGGCAGCCTATAGGCTAATTCTTCCCGAGGACACGACGGCCCGACCGATCGCCGCACTACTACGACTAAACCTCAGCCCTGACACCTTATGGGTTGCTGCACAGGAATCTGTAGGTACTGGCCCAGTACGGGAATGGACAACCAAAATGGCTGAAAAACCCCATCTAAAAAGACAGGTGATTGGTCAAAGTCATGAAGGTAGGGATTTGGATTTACTACAGATCGGAGACCCAGACTCCAAAAAGCTATTGATGATCATGGGGTTACAGCATCCCCCCGAGATACCCGGCTATATGGCGATGCAGGCTTTTGTGGAAACGTTGGCCGGAGATAGTGAGTTGGCAAGGCGGTTTCGGCAAAATTTCACCACCATGGTGGTTCCGATGGTCAATCCGGACGGGGTGGCACACGGTCACTGGCGGCACAATAGGGGAGGAGTGGACATCAACCGGGACTGGCAAAACGTCCACCAACCGGAAATTCAGGCTGTCCAGACCTTTATGCAGCAAATTGAACGGGAAAACGGGGCGAAGTTTTATGTAGCAATAGACTTTCACTCCACGTGGGAGGATATCTATTATACTGTGAATCCGGAGCTAAAGGGGAATATGCCGGGCATTATCCCTGAGATGATAGCCGCATCGGGCAGGGATCTGCCTGGCTACGAACCAAACATACGACCAAGTCCCGGATCCGGCAACAGTGTGACGTCCAACAGCTACTTTTTCCATGCCCATGGGGCCGAAGCGCTGACCTACGAAGTCGGCGACAATACTCCGAGGGACTTTATCCGAGAAAAAGCCGTTGCGATGGCCAACCGACTAATGGAAGGGATGCTGGAGCGGTAAATCTACAGGTCGGATAAGTTTTGATTAGGGTTGGTTTATTTATCCGGTGGGTTTTGCCAGATGTTTTAACATAAAAAAAGCCTTTCTCCTCAACGAAGAAAGGCTAAGTGCGCACGAGAAGATTCGAACTTCCACACCCGAAGGCACCACCCCCTCAAAGTGGCGTGTCTACCAGTTTCACCACGTGCGCAGTGGAAAGGTCTGCAAAAGTAGAAAGGAAAAGCCTATCGTGCAAGGGCTATGCTAAAAACTAAAACACTATTTCCATCTTTATATCACAGCGCTGGTATTTGCCGGATTCGATCGGCACTTCCACAAACCCAAGTCGATGGTAAAGGCGTATCGCTGGAGAGAGGCAGGTATTGCTGTAAAGAACGACACGGTTTGCACCTTGCCCTTTGGCCCACTGCACGGCACTTTCGGCAAGCAGTTGACCTATAGACCTCCCCTGCGCCTGAGGAGTGACCCCCATTTTAATCAATTCATACACACCGTCCTCTACCCATCTCATGGCGGCAGTGCCTACTATCTGTCCCTTGTACTCGGCAAACCACACCTGCCCTCCCTTGTCCACAATGTTCTTCCGGGGATTCTCCAGCTGCTCGCGGTCAAACGCTTCTATAGAAAAGAATTTTTCAATCCATTCTTTATTAATGGACAGGAAATATGGGGCTAAATCATCCTGAAATTCCTTGATTATAACAGCTTTCATGGAGCAAAAATAGGGGATTGTAGGACATACCACAACTATTCCGACTACCTGTCAACTCTTTTTATTCGGAATATTCCTAATCCATCATATATTCTTCAAACCAAAGTTATTTCATTATTAAACTGTTAAAGAACTCATAGTTCAATTTATTTCCGGAATTTTATGTTTACTTTTGCACCTTAATTTAAATGAAACATGCAGAGTATCCGAAATATCGCGATCATCGCACACGTAGATCATGGCAAGACTACGCTGGTAGACAAGATCATACATGCCTCCAAAATCTTTCGGGAGAATCAACAATTTGAAGACCTTATCTTGGACAACAATGACTTGGAAAGAGAAAGGGGAATCACCATTCTCTCCAAAAACGTGTCTGTCCGCTATAAAGACCACAAAATAAATATCATCGATACCCCCGGTCACGCCGACTTCGGCGGTGAAGTGGAGCGGGTGCTCAAAATGGCCGACGGGGTAATTCTCCTGGTAGATGCCTTTGAAGGTCCGATGCCTCAGACCCGGTTTGTATTGGGTAAGGCACTAGCCTTGGGTTTAACACCTATCGTAGTAATCAATAAGGTTGACAAGGAAAATTGCAGGCCCGACGAAGTACATGAAGCCGTATTTGACCTTATGTTCAATCTGGATGCTACGGAAGAGCAATTGGAATTTTTTACACTTTACGGATCTGCCAAAAACAACTGGATGGGCCCGGATTGGAAAAACCCAAATGACTCCATTTTCCCCCTTCTCGATGCTATCATAGAATACATTCCCGAACCGAAAATCGATCAAGGAACCGTTCAAATGCAGATTACGTCTTTAGATTATTCGAACTTCGTTGGGCGGATTGCAATTGGACGTGTGAAACGTGGCACAATTAAAGACGGAAGTCAACTGTCCCTCTGTAAAGCAGATGGAGTCATCAAAAAGGTGAAGATTAAAGAATTACACGTTTTTGAGGGATTAGGAAAAAATAAAGTGTCAGAAGTGCTCGCTGGCGATATATGTGCCGTAACAGGTATTGAAGATTTTGAGATCGGCGATACGTTGGCTGATTTGGAAAATCCGGAAGTATTGCCGAGAATCTCCATTGACGAGCCTACCATGAATATGCTCTTTACCATCAACAACTCCCCGTTTTTTGGTAAAGAAGGAAAGTTTGTAACTTCAAGGCACCTAAGGGACCGCCTGTTTAAGGAAACGGAGAAAAACCTTGCATTGAAGGTGGAAACCACAGACAACGAAGATAAATTTTTGGTATATGGCCGTGGGATCCTACACTTGTCCATCCTGATCGAAACTATGAGAAGGGAAGGGTATGAGTTGCAAGTGGGTCAACCACAGGTGATTTATAAAATTATTGACGGTATGCGTCATGAACCTATTGAGACGCTATACGTTGATGTACCTGAGACTACCGCAGGGAAAGTCATCGAACTTGCCACCCAACGGAAAGGTGAATTGCTCGTGATGGAACCGAAGGGAGATTTGCAGCATTTAGAATTTAAGATACCTTCCAGGGGACTGATTGGACTTAGAAACAATGTACTTACAGCCACCCAAGGTGAGGCGATTATGAATCACCGATTCACGGCATATGAGCCTTTCAAAGGGTCCATTCCTGGAAGGATAAACGGTTCCCTGATCTCCATGGAAGGAGGTCAATGTACCGCCTATGCCATTGACAAGCTACAGGATAGGGGCTTCTTCTTCGTGGATCCGGGAGAGGAACTATACGGCGGTCAAGTTATAGGCGAGCACAGCCGCGACAACGATATCGTAGTCAACGTTCAGAAAGGCAAAAAGCTTACCAACATGAGAGCTTCTGGTTCGGACGATAACACTAAAATCGCACCTGCGAAAAAGTTTTCGTTGGAAGAAGCCATGGAATATATTCAGAAAGACGAATACCTTGAAATAACGCCCAAAAGCATCCGGATGAGGAAAATTTATCTGGAGGAAAATGAGCGAAACCGAAAATCAAAAGAGCAACAAGCACTTTAACCCTCGGAAAGGATGATTTAACAATCATCCTTTTTTTTGGGGAACCTACGGAAAAATTGTTTAGCTAACCGATTTAAAGAATAGTTTGATCATTAAATCGAGCTTAACGAGAAGGTCACACAAAAGGATGATTATCATTGCGAGATTCCACCCCCACTGTTAGTGCGTGGCAAGTTCTGACCGATAAAAATCAAATTATAAACAGATGAAATCGAGCATGACGCAGGCGACGCACGGAGGGATGATTATAATTGCGAGATTCCATGTGGCCATTAAAAAACAATTATAAACACATGAAATCGAGCATGACGTAGCCGTCACACACTGGGATGACTATCAACCATGCGAGATTCCATGTGACCGCTGAAAAAAAATTATAGACACATGAAAAAGATAGCTGTATTTACCTCAGGCGGAGATTCTCCGGGTATGAATGCCTGTATTAGAGCTGTTGTTCGTACGGGAATATACCACGGACTTGACGTATATAGTATAATGTACGGGTACGATGGTATGATTCGGGGAGAAATTAAAAAAATGCAAGCCCATTCTGTCAGCAATATTCTTCAACGGGGAGGCACCATCTTGAAGTCTGCCCGAAGCGAAAATTTCCTGACAAAAGAAGGCCGTAAAAAAGCATATGATCAGCTTGTTAACCATGGCATAGAAGGTCTAGTGGCTATCGGTGGCGATGGAACATTTACGGGTGCTAAGGTCTTTTTTGAGGAATATGGCATACCTACCGTAGGTTGTCCAGGTACGATTGACAACGATATATTTGGGACGGATTTCACCATTGGTTTTGATACTGCGGTCAATACCGCATTGGAGGCTATTGATAAAATACGGGACACTGCAGCTGCCCACGACAGGATATTTTTTATAGAGGTAATGGGCAGAGACTCCGGCTATATCGGAATTGAATGCGGCATAGGCGGCGGAGCTGAATTGGTGATGGTGCCTGAAACAAAAACCAAAATACACGACGTGGTACGATCTCTAAAGGGGCTTAGGAAATCCAAGACTTCCAGCATAATTATTGTGGCGGAAGGTGACGAAGAAGGAGGAGCCTCTGAAGTTATGGAGAAAGTAAAGGCCCAGTTCAAAAATGAGGACAAAGAGTTTAAAGTTACAACGCTAGGCCATATACAACGGGGCGGCAGTCCAACGGCCAAAGACAGGATACTAGGCAGTAGGACAGGAATGGCCGCCGTGGAGGGGCTCTTAAAAGGAGAATCTAACTGCATGGCTGGAGTAATACATGATCGTGTTGTGTATACTTCCTTTGAAGATTGTATCTCCAAAGAAAAGCCCTTGAAAGAGGACTATCTAAGACTACAGGAAATTTTAAGTATTTAAACTGACAGATTATGGGATTTATACCGATTTTCATCAGCTTGGGGGGATTTGTTTTTCTCTTTGTTATGCTTGTAAACTATAATCTCAATAGTAAAAAGAAATTGTATTTTTTCCGATTGGTGTCCTTAAAGAAAATCGTATCTGAAGCCTATCCGGCAATTCCTGTAGGAGATGATGTGGAACTGAAAGCATTAGAACATCAGTTCAGGGAGGCAAAGAAGCAGTCCATATCTTCCCATGATGCTTCGGTAGATACTAAAATTGATTCGCAGTTTGCAGCTTGTAAAATGGCTAGGTTTCAATACCAACGACTTAAGGATACTAAACCCTATTTTTTTGTGGCCAAACTTTTTGGTCATGAGGACATTTGATCTGTGATGAATTTGGTGATCCTGTCTAATTCTGATGGGTGAAACCAAGTATATTCGCTGTCTTTTTTCAACCAGGTCATCTGTCGTTTGGCATATCTACGTGAATTCCGTTTCAATAGGCGTATAGCTTCTTCCCGGTCGTAATTACCGTCCATGTAGTCGAAGATTTCTTTATACCCTACTGTTTGTAGGGCGTTGAGATTTCGGTAGGGAAATAGGAGCGAGGCTTCTTCAAACAGACCCTCTGCTATCATCTGATCCATCCGTTGGTTGATTCGGCTGTAAAGTTCCTCCCGGTTTCTTTCTAGTGCGATTTTGATCACCTCAAAGGGGCGGCTCGCTTTCCTTTTTACCCTAAAACTGCTGAATGGTTTACCAGTTCCTATACAGACTTCCAATGCACGTATTAGGCGTTGTGGATTATGAAGGTCTACTTGTCCATAATATATCGGATCTAAGTTCTTGAGTAGTGCTTGAAGCTCACCGATCCCTTGTTGGTTGTAGGTTTCTATTACTTCTTTCCGGATATCTGCATCCACCTGAGGGATATCGTCAAGACCGTTTGTGAGAGCATCGATATACAGACCTGAACCTCCAGTCATGATGATAGGATTTTGTTGCAGGAAAAGCCTGTCAATAGTCTGGAGAGCATGCTCTTCAAATTTCCGTACATCGTAATCTTCATGGATGGATAGGGAGTTGATAAAATGATGCGGGATTTCCTGCAGTTCGGTGGCTGAGGGTTTCGCAGTTCCTATATTCATTTCCCTATAAAATTGTCTACTATCAGCCGATACTATGGATGTATTAAATTTTTTGGCTAAATTTATGCATAAATCGGTTTTACCTACTGCCGTAGGACCTGAAATAACTAAAAGCTTGTTTTTTTTACTGGTCAAAAGTGAGATTAATGGAGTTTGGCGATCGTTAGCAAAAATAATGAATTTTGAACATGAAAAACAACAAAGTCCTGATTGTCGACGACAATGCATTGAATAGAAGAGTATTTGAAAATATCCTGATGAACAATTATTCATATGATTCTGCCAAGGATGGAGAGGAGGCGATAGAAAAGATTAAATCAATAAAATTTGATTTGATTCTTATGGACATTCAAATGCCAAAGCTGGATGGCATTTCAGCACTTAGAATTATAAAGGAAGATAATCTGACAGCTTCACCCGTAATAGCAGTTTCCGCATACTCTAACCAGACTGACCGGGAATATTTTTTATCCACCGGTTTTGACGATTTTATTGCAAAACCCGTAAAGCCCAGGGATCTGTTGGAAACCATCCGTTTTCACTTGGAAAAAAGCGGACACCGGGCGGAAGAAACGCAATCGAGCGTTAACGATGTTATTTTCGACGAAAGCGTTATATTGCAGCTAATGAAATACCATACCCTTGATAATATCAAGTCAGTATATCATGATTTTTTGGAGGAAGCAGAAAATTTGGTAAACGAAATAAAAATTTTGTTAAATTTAGAGAAATTTGAAGAAATAAGTGAGAAATTGCATATCATTAAGGGAAATTCCGGAACTTTAGGCATTTCTAATATTTTCATGGTGTCTTCCAAGTTTGAGACAGACCTTAAAAATGATAATTTTGCGCATTCCGATGAGTATTATTCGCAACTGGAGAAGTGCCTGGTAGATTTTCGCGCAAATATGAACAATAATAAATTATTTGAAAAGTATGAATGAATCTAAAAGAGTATTAGTAGCGGAGGATAGTTCGGTAATCATTAACTTAACTAAAAATGTGTTGTTGTTTGACAACTTTAAGATTACTTCAGTAAAAAATGGTAAGCAAGTGCTGGAAAAACTTCAGAATGAAGACTTTGACATAATCCTTATGGACATCAACATGCCTGTGATGGATGGTATTACATGCACTCAAGCGATTCGGGCCCTGCCGGATAAGAAGAAATCCAAAATACCAATCATTGCCATCACGGGGAACTATAAGAATTTTACGCTGGATGACTTTATTCAGCATGGACTGGACGATTATGTTCAGAAACCCCTGGATTATGATTTGCTTTTATCCACTGTGAAAAAACATGCATATAAATAGGAAAATAGGTAATGGCTGTCAAGTATACCAAAACCTACCTGGAGAAAATAGAGCTTCTTTTTTCAGAAACGACCTATCACCTCAGGTACGAAAAGGGAAGTTTTAAAAGTGGTTATTGCATTTTGAAGAACAACAAAGTGATCATTGTTAATAAATATTTTACTCTAGAGGGTAAAATAAATGCCTTGTTGGATATTTTGAAAGAACTGCAGCTAAACCCAATGTCATTCGAAAACAAAAAGGCACAGGAGTTTTTGACAGAACTCCAACAAACAGAATTAAAACTTTGAGAGTTACTTTTCTAGGTACAGGAACATCTCAGGGCATACCGGTGATCGGTTGTGAATGTGGTGTTTGCAAATCCTTGGATTTTAGGGATAAGCGATTTAGAACTTCAATTCACATATCGGTCGATGGACAGAGTTTTGTGATTGATTCGGGTCCAGATTTTAGGTCGCAGATGTTACGGGAACGCATTGTCAGGTTAGATGCCTTGATTTTCACCCATGAGCATAAAGACCACACAGCGGGGATGGACGATATACGCCCCTTTAATTTTCGGCAAAATAAGGATATACCCATTTATGGAACGCCTCCCGTCATCAATCAGCTTAAAGATGAATTTGCATACGTGTTTTCAGAGGACAAGTATCCGGGAGCTCCAGGAGTGGAGGTGAATGAGATCAGCAATAATCCCTTTGAGATCAATGGCATCAAGGTCATACCCATTCAGGTGTATCATCACAAATTGCCTGTGTTTGGCTATAGAATTGCAGACTTTACCTACATCACCGACGCCAACTACATCCCCGAGGAGGAAATAGAAAAAATCAGGGGAACTCGGGTACTCGTTCTCAACGCCCTTCAAATAAATTCACACGTTTCTCATTTTAATCTGAGCGAAGCTCTGGAGATGGTAGATCGGATACAGCCGGAAAGGGCCTATTTTACCCACATCAGCCATCGGTTGGGCCGGAGCCAGGAAATCGAAAATACGCTTCCTCCAAATGTCTCTCTGGCTTATGACGGACTAAAAGTACAACTTTGAACCATGCACCTCAATTACCATTATTTTAGGTTCCTATGTCCGGCACTGGAAAGGCAGATCGCCTCGGGGGTGATTACAGCGTGTTTTTCGCAAAGTAAGGACGAGCTGGTAATTGAGGTGGATCGGGAAAATGGAGAAACCTTCTTCGTCGTCGCCCATCTACTCCCGGCCGCACCATGCCTGTATTTTCCTGCTGATTTCAAAAGAAGTAAAAAGAACAACGTAACCCTATTCCCCGATATTTTGGGCGAAAAAATTGGTGAGATCCGTCTTTTTGCCTATGAGCGGGCGTTTTCCTTTCGATTTGAATCCGGCAAGCAGTTGCTATTTAAAATGCATGGCAGCCGTAGTAATGTTCTGTATTTCGATTCAGAAACCTCCGCACCCCATCAGATCTTCCGAAACGAATTGCAGGATGATTGGAGACTCACGCCGGAGGAATTGGACAATCCGCTAGATCTTAGTAAGGAACGTTTCATTGCGCTGGAGGGTAATGCTTCCCAGTTTCTCCCCACACTTGGTAAATTACCCCGAGCTTGGCTAAAGAAGGCCGGGTATCTGGAAGCCGACCTGGACACGAGGTATAGCCTCATACACGAGGTCATGGATTTGTTGGATAGCTCTTTCTTCTCCATAGTACAGGAAGATGGACAATATTTGCTTACACTCCTGCCATCGTCTACCGCAATATTCGCCACAGCCGACCCCTTGCTTGCGGCAAATGCCTATTACAAACATGCTGTCATCCGGCAGGGGTTTGACAAGGAGAAGTCCCAACTGATGAAGTCGCTGTCCCACCAGCTTAAAAAGACCCATGCCTACATAACGAAGAGCTATCAAAAACTCGAAGAATTAGAGACCGCAACCTCCCCTGGTCAACTGGCGGATATTATTATGGCCAACTTGCATCAGATTCCGCTAGGTACCGAAAAGATAACGCTTTATGATTTTTATCGGGATCAAATGCTGCCTGTCACCCTGAAGCGGGAGCTAAGCCCACAGAAGTTTGCCGAGAATCTATACCGTAAAGCGAAAAACCGAAAAAAGGAAATCGCACAACTGGAAAAAAACATTGGAGAAAAGGAAAAGCATGCAGAAATACTCCTAGCGCAAAAAGAAGAAGTTGCCGGTCTGACACATTTCCGGGAACTAAGAGGCTTTATCAAAGAGCAAGGCTTGTCATCAGCCTCTAAGGAAATTCTGGAATCGACACCGTACAAACGGTTTGAAGCCGAAGGATTTGATATTCTGGTAGGTAAATCAGCCAAAGCAAACGATGAATTACTCCGTCGATTTGCTTGGAAGGAGGACTTATGGCTTCATGCCAAAGATGTTTCCGGGTCCCATGTGTTGATCAAATACAAATCAGGCTTGACCTTTCCCAAATCCGTTTTGGAACGGGCAGCTGAACTGGCCGGATATTATTCCAAGAACAGAAATGAAAGCCTCTGTGCGGTGATTTATACCCCTGTCAAATTTGTCCGTAAAGTAAAGGGATCCGCTCCCGGCGCAGTGATGGTTGACAGGGAAAGCATCCTGATGGTGCGTCCCGTTGGTCCTGAGGGCGAAATAAAATAAAATCCACCGCTCACACATATGGATTTGATGCGTGTTGAGCGGTGAATGATATATTTAATGAAATGTGCGTAAGGTTGATTACCCAACAACATGGATTTTAAGCATGTTTGTTCTCCCCTGGCCTTTTAGCGGCATGCTTGCGGTATTGATGATAACATCGCCTTCTTTTACATGATTTTCAGACTTTAATTGCTTTTCAATATCTTGAAAAGTAGCGTCGGTAGAAATCTGCTCGTCATAATAATAAGCTCTCACTCCCCAGACGAGGCTAAGTTGGGTAATTAATTTTTTATTTTTGGTGAAAATAAAAATATTTGCAGAAGGGCGGTGGGAAGAAAGTCTGAACCCTGTAAATCCTGAGTATGTGATCCCGACAATAGCTGCTGCTTTTACATTTCTGGACAACCTGCTTGCCATAAGTAGGAGGTTGTTACTCAAGAAGCTTTCTGTATCCTCAGGAATTTTATACAAATTGTGGTAAATTTCCCCGTTCTTCTCAATATAACCAATGACACTGGACATGGCTTTTACGGCAGCTATAGGGTAGTTTCCTGAAGCCGTCTCCGCAGACAACATAACTGCGTCCGCACCATCCAAGACTGCAGTGGCGACATCATTAGTTTCCGCTCTTGTGGGTCGGGGATTGACAATCATGCTTTCCATCATCTGCGTGGCGATGATTACAGGCTTGCTGGCAATCTTACACTTTTCCACCATTTTCTTTTGCCAAAGTGGCACTACCTCCATGGGTACTTCCACACCCAGGTCTCCCCTTGCTACCATGATGGCGTCAGTTTCGGCAATGATGGCGTCAATATTCTCCAAGGCTTCTGGCTTTTCTATCTTCGCGACGATTTTACAGGATTTCCCAGCTTTATTGATGCGTTCGCGCAGATCTGTGATGTCCTCTGCGGACCGCACGAAAGATAACGCTATCCAGTCGACTTCGTTGGCCAGTCCGAATTCCAAATCGATTAAATCTTTTTCTGTCAAAGAAGGGGCGGATACACGGGTATTGGGCAGGTTAATGCCTTTTCGCGATTTCAATATTCCTCCGTGTAAAACGGTGCAGTTTACGTTCTTTCCGTCCGTATTCAGTACAACGAGTTCAAGGTTACCGTCATCGATTAAAATTCGGTCTCCAGGGACTACGTCATTGGGAAGATTTTGGTATACCGTACTGACGAGCGAAGCCGTTCCAATGACGGGTTCGTTGGTGATGGTGATAGTTTCGCCGGGAATAATTAGTACACCGTTGTTTTCGACTTCTCCTACCCGAATTTTAGGTCCTTGAAGGTCCTGTAGGATTCCGATATTTAAATTATAATCGGTGTTTATTTTTCTGATTTTTTCTACAACTTTGGTATGGCCTTCATGGTCTCCGTGGGAGAAATTAAGCCTGAATATATCGGTGCCGGCCATCACCAGCTCGATTAAGGTCTCATCACTGTTACTTGCTGGGCCAACCGTGGCCAAAATCTTTGTCTTATTAAAGATAGGTACTCTCATTTTTTAATTTTTAGTTTTTAATATGTTAATAGGTTATCCCTTGACTTTAATTTTATCACATCCAGTTTTACTACATTCTGTATTTCCTTCATTTTAGAAAGATTTTCAATATACGTATTTATATTTATTTCAAGAGTATAATCCTGAAACAGTAAAAAGTAATCCATTATTTTGAGTTCGGGCACCAAATAACCGGCCCGACCTGCTACCGGGTAGGACCTATTTCTCAATAATTGGATAAACCCGTATTCTTTTTCCAAAATATATTGAGAAATAATCAATGCCGGTTGATTGGTAAATTCCATCCTGAAATCCACTCCTTTTTTGAGGTCAAAACCCAGGCATGAATTGATCAGCCAGGCCAGTTTATAGTCCTTTAAAGGGGCTACCAGGCCTAAAAGATCAAAATCATAGGATGACTCAACAAGGAGTTTATTTTTCTTCATTTAGGAAGAATTTAAAAAAACAAAGGTAAAAATAATATCCCAACTTCTGCCTTTGAAAGGAAGTTCTTAAATTTAGTATGGCATTTTTTTTGACATTAAGGTTTTAAATAATTTTCTTTGCGGAGTGTTTAAACTAAACTGATCACAAAATGTCTGAAATTGCACAAAAAGTAAAAGCCATTATCGTAGATAAATTAGGCGTAGAAGAATCTGAAGTTACTCCTGAGGCTAGCTTCACCAATGATTTGGGAGCGGATTCTTTGGATACCGTCGAACTTATCATGGAATTCGAAAAAGAGTTCAACATTTCCATCCCGGACGACCAGGCTGAGCAAATCGGAACGGTGGGTCAGGCGGTTAGCTATTTGGAGGCTAACGTTAAATAATCCCATACTTAAAATCATTTTATGAATTTAAGAAGAGTAGTTGTAACAGGTTTAGGCGCCCTTACACCTATCGGTAAAACCGTCCCGGAATTCTGGGAGGGTCTTTCGGCAGGTGTAAGTGGTGCCGCACCTATTACCCGATTTGACGCTTCTCTTTTCAAGACCCAATTTGCCTGCGAAATCAAGGATTTCAATGTAGAGCAATACCTAGATCGGAAAGAAGCCAGAAAAATCGACCCGTATGCCCAATACGCCATGATAGCCGTAGAGGAAGCCATGAAGGATTCGGGTATCGATCTGGAAAAGATTGATTTGGTAAGGGCTGGAGTTATCTGGGGTTCGGGAATCGGTGGGTTACGTACATTTCAGGATGAAGTAACCGCTTTTGCCACTGGGGACGGTACGCCAAGGTTTAATCCGTATTTTATACCGAAGATGATAGCGGATATTGCCGCTGGTTTTATTTCAATTAAGTATGGTTTCCAGGGCCCCAATTTTGCGACTGTTTCGGCATGTGCTTCTGCTACCAATGCTTTAATCGATGCGTTTAATTATATTCGCTTGGGTAAGGCAAACCTGTTTATTACAGGTGGTTCTGAGGCAGCTGTCTCCGAGGCAGGGGTCGGAGGGTTCAACGCGCTGAAAGCGCTCTCCCAGCGAAATGATTCCCCGGAGACCGCCTCCAGACCTTTTGACAAGGACAGGGACGGATTTGTACTGGGTGAAGGCGCAGGAGCCTTGATATTGGAAGAATATGAACATGCGAAAGCTCGCGGAGCCAAAATCTACGCTGAACTAGTAGGCGGCGGTATGACCGGCGATGCCTATCACATGACAGCCCCCCATCCGGAAGGTAGGGGAGCAGCTAACGTTATGCGTTTTGCGTTGGAGGATGCGGAAATGAATCCGGAAGATATAGATTATATCAACGTGCACGGTACCTCCACTCCTTTGGGAGATTACAGTGAAATTCAGGCCATACAGAAGGTCTTTGGTTCGCATGCCTATAATATGAACATAAGCAGCACCAAGTCCATGACGGGACACCTGCTTGGTGCCGCGGGCGCTGTTGAGGCGATTGCCTGTATCCTAGCCATGAACAACAGTCTGGTGCCTCCGACCATCAACCATTTCACCGATGACGAGGAACTGGATAATTCCCTAAACCTGACTTTCAACAAGGCGCAAAAGAAAGAAATAAATGTAGCGCTGAGCAATACCTTTGGATTTGGAGGGCATAACTGTTCCATCATATTCAAAAAATTAAACGGGTAAATGTGAAAATCCTACGTTTACTTAGATTTCAAGAGCTTGCGTATTCCCGACAAGACAAAAGGCTTGCTCTCGCTGTCAAAATGATAGTCGGTAGCAAGCCTTTGAATTTATCCCTTTACAAACTTGCCTTAAAGCATTCTTCAGTAGCCCAAGAAACAAAAAACGGCATTAAAATATCCAACGAACGTTTGGAATACCTGGGAGATGCTGTCCTGGGTACTATTGTAGCCGAATACCTTTTTATGAAATTCCCATATAGGGATGAGGGGTTTTTGACCGAGACAAGATCAAGGATCGTCAATCGGGAATCACTCAATCAGGTCGGTCTCAAAATTGGTCTTTCAAATATAGTGCAGCATGAGCTGGGCGTTAAAAGCCCCTTTTCCTTTAAATCAATCTACGGGGATACTCTAGAGGCATTAATTGGAGCCATTTACTTGGATAGAGGCTATCGATTCTGCAGAAATTTCGTCAGCAAACGCCTGATTATGCCCTATTTTGACTTGGACGATATCATCAGTACGACGACCAATTTCAAGAGCAAGATTATAGAGTGGTCTCAAAAAGACAACCACAACATCGATTTTATTCTAAAATCTGTCACGGGAACCCAACGATTTAAGGAGTTTATTGTTGAATTGCATATCGATGGTCAAATCCTCACTGAAGGGAAAGGCAGTACCAAAAAAAAAGCAGAACAGGAAGCGGCAAAATTTGCCTGTGAGCAGCTTCGGCTGGCTATCTAACCAAAAATCATCTCACCATGTCCACACTCATCATTGGGGGTGCTACCGTAAACCAAACACCGCTCGATTGGGAAGGTAATCTCCAAAACCTGACCAATGCCCTGGCTGAAGCTAGGAAAGCAAACGTTGACATCCTTTGCTTTCCTGAGCTATGCATTACCGGATATGGGAGCGAGGATTTATTTTTAAGTATTTGGTATCCCCGAAAGGCATTGACCTACCTGCAAAAACTGATTCCGCTTGTAGAAGAAATGACCGCCTGCGTAGGGCTACCCATTCGCTTCGAAAACAAAACCTACAATTGTATCGCCGTTATCGAGAATCAGGAACTAATAGGGATTGTCGCCAAACAATTTTTGGCTATAGATGGGGTGCATTATGAAAGCCGATGGTTCACTCCCTGGACAGCCGGTAAAACCATGCCTTTCGATTTTTTTGGAAAAGAGGTTCCGTTGGGAGATATTGTTTTCGAGACAAAGGGTTTCCGCTATGGATTTGAAATTTGTGAGGATGCATGGAGAGGCGATCAACGTCCCGGATTTCGACTCAAGGACCGACAAGTTGATTTAATTTTCAACCCAAGTGCCAGCCACTTTGCCATGGGAAAGAGCAAGCTCAGGGAAGACTTGGTCAAATCCAGTTCCAAGCAACTGAATTCAGCCTATTTCTACGTCAATCTCCTGGGCAATGAAAGTGGCCGAATGATCTTCGATGGTGAGGTCATGCTTGGTCAGCGGGGTAAACTTTTGCTGAAAAACCGACTTTTGGCGTTTTCCCCTTATCAGGTACTTACCTATGCCCTTACTAAGAGTGTTGGAGATAAATCTTCTTTGGTTTCAAAACATGTCAAAAATGAAGAGTTTGTTGCTGCAGCATCCCTGGCTCTTTTCGACTACTTAAGAAAGAGTAAAAGCCGGGGGTTCGTACTTTCACTGAGTGGGGGAGCGGACTCTTCCTCCATAGCCATATTGGTGGCTGAAATGGTCCGCAGAGGCATTGTGGAATTAGGCACGGAAACCTTTCTGGAAAAAATAGGAAGAAGTAAAGATATCCACTCTAGCAGTAGCGTAGAAGAAATAATCGGAGCGATTTTTACCGTTGCCTACCAAGGTACGGACAATTCCTCCCTAGAGACGCTGAACAGTGCCAGAATGCTGGCGGAGAGTTTGGGAGCTACTTTTTATCATTGGAGTATCTCGGAGGAAGTTGGTTCCTATACACGTAAGATTGAGCAGGCATTGGGAAGGACCCTCACCTGGGAGGGTGATGATATCGCCTTGCAGAATATTCAGGCAAGAGCAAGGTCTCCTATTATTTGGATGCTGGCCAATATTAACAATTCGCTTCTTCTAACCACATCTAACCGAAGTGAAGGTGATGTCGGCTATACCACAATGGACGGAGATACCAGCGGCAGTATCTCTCCTATTGCAGCTGTAGATAAGCATTTCATCCTGCAATGGCTAAGGTGGGCGCAGCGAAGCCTGGGATACAGTGGACTAAAAGGGGTGAACTCGCTGCAACCTACAGCGGAACTGCGGCCCTTGGAAAACAAGCAAACCGATGAGGACGATCTCATGCCCTATGCCGTCATTGTGGCAATTGAGCGGCTTGCCATCCGGGACAGACGCTCTCCTGCCGATATTTATCTGATATTGGGGGAGGAACTGGATATATCCAAAGCCATCCTGAAAGGTTACGTTACCAAATTTTTCCGGCTTTGGTCTCGAAACCAATGGAAAAGGGAGCGCCTTGCCCCCTCATTCCACTTGGATGAATTCAATGTGGACCCCAAAACATGGTATAGGTTCCCCATCCTTTCCGGAGGATTTGAGGTAGAATTAAGTGAATTGGAAACATTAGAAGAATAATAATGCTATTTTAGCAAAAAAAAATCAGGTCATGATGCATGCAGTTTTACAATACATTGTCTGGAGTCCAAACCCAGCAGTTTTTTCCGGGTTTGACCGCCTGAGATGGTACAGCCTATTCTTTGCGCTTGGGTTTATCATCTCCCAGCAGATCATGATGTATATTTTCCGAAAAGAAGGCCATGACGAGCGGCTGGTGGACAGGTTGACCATTTACATGGTGGTTGCCACCATTTTGGGAGCAAGGCTGGGACACGTGCTATTCTATGAGCCTGAGAAATACCTCAGCAACCCAATCGACATCCTGAAGGTATGGGAAGGTGGATTAGCAAGCCATGGCGCTGCCATAGCCATTCTGATAGCCCTTTGGCTATATGCGAAAAAAACTCCAGGTCAAAGTTACCTTTGGGTAGTTGACAGGATTGTCATTGTAGTGGCCCTGACCGGAGCACTTATCCGGTTTGGAAATCTAATGAATTCCGAAATCGGCGGAAAGGCCACGGGGACGGACAGCGGTTTTGTTTTTGCGCGGGAGACGGAGGAAATCCTAGAAACCATGAAGCTTCCCCTGGAGGATGTATCAGCCTATAAGCCAGTAGAAAGAGAAAGTGAGTTGACGGGTAGCGGGATCGTTCCTTTGAATTTTGACCTGAAAATCTCCAAGGGATCTTTTGAGGAGCCGGAACTAAGGGAAGCTATAGAGCGGGACGTCAAATATGCTCTGACGCGGTTTCGAAGTTCCCAAAAATACCTGTCAGAGGATGTGTCCTCACCACTCAACTACGACCTTTTAGATAAAGGAGATCACTACCTCGTCATAGTCAAGACATTCGGGATAACTAAATATCCGACTCAAATTTACGAATCCCTGTCTTACCTACTGATTTTTATCTTGCTTTTACTTGGCTGGATGAAATACAAGGAAAGAATTCCTGAAGGATTATATTTGGGCTTGTTTTTGGTTTCAGTCTTTGGGATGCGTTTTATTTGGGAATTTTTGAAAGAAAACCAGGTAGACTTTGAAGAAGACCTCACATTTAATATGGGGCAGGCATTGAGCATACCCCTCGTGTTGGGAGGTATAGCTTTGATTATCTATGCCTTGAAAAAAGGCAGTCCTCAGCAAAGAGAACTATAGTTAATCTATCCTAGTTTAAAAAGTCAATCAAGGCACCGGGTCATGCCCGTGGCCGCCCCAGGGGTGACACTGGGCAATCCGCTTTATGCCAAGCCATCCTCCCTTCAAAACCCCGTGCCGCTTGATGGCTTCTATCATATAGTTGCTACATGTGGGGGTAAAACGGCATGATGCGGGAAGCAAAGGGGAAATAAGATATTGGTAGACCAATATGGGGAAAATGGCAATGTTCTTGAATAGTTTTCTCAACTTTTACATATTTAATATACTAAATTAAATATGCAACTGTTTAGTTCTTCGAGCACCTTAAATATCTGATAAATTTGAATTTTAATTATCGTACTGCCATTCCTTTTCTTTCAGTTTTGTGCTTTCTGATAATGAAGGTAGACGGAATTGCATTCGCTCAAATCGAATCGGTGCCTGATTCTAGCACTGTACAAAGCCATGTGCCAGATTCGGTAACCGTAAACAATATCTTTCTAGTAGGCAATGAAAAGACAAGGCAGCGAATAATCTTAAGGGAGCTGGATTTAAGTAAAGGTACCACCTATGCATGGGAAGAATTCGTTGTGTTGATAGCAGCTGATCAAAAGAAGGTTTACAATCTCCAGCTTTTCAATACAGTAGAGCTAACACCTCTTTTTACTGCGGAAGATCAGGTAGAATTGCTACTTACGGTAAAGGAGCGCTGGTATATTCTTCCCAGCGTAATATTCACCTTGGCAGACCGTAACTTTTCGGAGTGGTGGATCAATCAGAACAGGGATTTTTCAAGAGTAAACTACGGGCTTAAATTAGACCACAACAATGTGGGGGGAAGAAATGAGAAATTCCGCATGATCGGTCAATTGGGTTTCACCCAGGCCCTTGATCTGCAATATACTAAGCCGTACATTGATAATAAGCAGCGGCATGGATTGGGAGCCCGATTTACTTATTTCACAAATAAGACCATTGCCGTTAGATCTGGTGACAACAGACAGTTCTTTTACACCAACGAAGAGGAAGATATTCTCAGGAGGACTATAAATTCAACATTAACCTATACCTATAGAGGGAGTTATTATAATTTTCACTACGTTACATTGGGTTACCAGGATACCCGGATCCACGAGGATGTGCTTAGCCAAAATCCAGCGTATTTTCCTGATTCAAAAACCCAAATTCAGTATTTTGCTGCTTCCTACAACTATCGGCATGATAAAAGGGATAATGTTGCCTACGCAACAGAAGGTCAACTTTTGAACATCGGAATCTCCCAATATGGAATTCTGGCTAGCGATGACATACGACATACTGAAATATCAGTTTTGGCAAATAAGTATATGCGACTTGGAAACAAATTTCACATTGTCAGTGGAGTTTCTGCTTCTTCATTTCTTGATAAAAGACAGCCCTATACCTTGGTCAGGGGAATTGGATACAACCCTGATTTTATCCGGGGATATGAAATCAATGTTATCGAAGGGCAACGGTTGGTTGTTCATAAAAACAGTCTAAGGTACGAGCTGTTAAACCTCGCATTTGACATTTCGGATTATATGCCTATTGAAGAATTTGCAGTGTTTCCATTTAGAGCCTATCTCAGTGCCAACTTTGACCATGGCTATGTCAATGATAGAAACCGCCTTCCCGAAAACATGAGGCTTACCAACAAATACCTGTATGGGTATGGCTTGGGGCTGGATATTGTTTCTCTCTACGATCTCGTTTTCCGGTTTGAATATTCGATTAACAATCAGGGAACTGGGAATTTTTTCATCAATGTTAAATCCCCATTATAAAATTTCTTTTTTTGCTTTTCAATTACATTTTTTTGCATTAAATTAACACTGTTTTTGTTTTTTAGCCCTTTTATTTTTATGAAATGGTTGGGATATATTTCTTTGATAATACTTTTGGCCAGAGGTCACTTGGTAACAGCGCAAAGCGGTGTGGAAGTGCTGCCCCGGGGAGCTAGAAGTATGGGCCTGGCCAATGCGAACGTCACCTTGGCCGATGCATGGAGTGTGTTTAACAATATTGGAGGCATTGGCAGCGTGGAGGAGTCTGAATTTTTTGCCGGGTATGATCACCGGCTGGGATTAAACGAACTTACCACCTTGGCTGCCGGAGCGGTTTTCAATGGAGCATCGGGTGCATGGGGAATAGGGTTATCCAACTACGGGGGAGATCTGTTCAACCAACAAACTATTGGCGTAGGATATGGCAATCAATTGGGAATAGCCAGTTTGGGAATTAAAATTAATTATTTCCAAACCAATATCGAAGGATTTGGACGGGGAGCGGCACCCATTGTGGAGGTAGGTGGAGTTGCCGAACTGACTCCTTGGCTGTTTTTTGGGGCTCACATGTATAATGGGACTAGATCCAAACTAAGTCAAGTCACCGGAGAATATTTGCCAATGATCGTGAGGTCAGGACTTTCCTTCCGGCCTACAGAAGGGCTTATGATCAATCTCGAAGCCGAAAAGGAGGTTTATTTGGCTCCACAACTAAAAGTGGGCGTCGAATATAGCCTAAGGGAGAGGCTTTACGCAAGAACAGGTATCAATACCCACCCACAGCAGGTGTTTTTTGGTATTGGATTTTCGCCCAAACGGTACCGTTTTGACTATGCCATGAGCCAAAACCATCAGTTGGGTTTTACCCATCACGTATCGTTCAATTATCTGTGGAATGAGCCGTGAACCGGTACCGCTACATATCGGTCCTTTTGGCCTTTCTTCTTTTTCAGCGCGGCCTTTTTGCCCAAGAGGAAATCCGAAGTGAAATCGATATAGAAGCCTTTATCGAAGAGTTGTTTGCCATACAGGAAGAGGAAATAAACTATGAGGACCTCTATGAAAGCTTACTTCAAATCCACCTTAACAGACTTCCCCTCAACCAGGTTCAAGCAGAGGGACTACAATCACTATATATACTATCCCCACTTCAGGTAAACAGCTTCCTCGCCTATAGAGAGGAGATAGGGCCTTTGCTTTCCATCTATGAACTGCAGGCTGTACCACACTGGGACCTGGAAACCATCCGCAAAATCGTTCCCTTCGTAACGCTTCGAACCAATGGTATACGGGGCAGTGAAAATCTATGGTCCCGAATGAAAAAGGAAAGGGATGCCTATCTTATGGTTAGGCATCGGAGGGTGTTGGAAACCCGTAAGGGATTCACTCCTCCGGATACGCTAAGTGGCGGCAGACTTTCTACCCGCTATGTCGGCGATCCCAACGATATGTATGTTAGGTTTAGAGTACAGCATTCCAATGACTTTAGTATTGGAGGCACGTTGAATAAAAGCCAAGGGGAGGCATTTACCTGGGATCCTGGAACCCAGCGGTACGGGTTTAATTTCGCTTCTTTTCATGCCACGCTGCATCAAAAGGGGAGGTGGAAGAGTATTGCACTGGGTGATTACCAACTTCAATTTGGGCAGGGATTGGTGTACGGGGCGGGCTTTTCGGTAGGAAAAGGAGCTGAAGCCATCACCACCGTTCGTCGGAGTACCTTGGGGATTCGTCCCTACAGCTCGGTATTGGAATTTGGCTTCTTCAGAGGAGCCGCCGCCACCTATCAGCTTGGCAATTGGGAAGTGACTGGTCTTTTCTCCCGTGCTCCACGGGATGCTCGTATTCAGGTACAATACGACAGCCTGGACCAACCCGAGGAATATTTCTCCTCCTTACTACGCAGCGGTCTTCACCGAACTCCATCAGAAATATCTGCTAAGGCTCAGGGAGGAGAGGAAAACGTCGGTGGAAATCTCCACTATCGCAGCCCAGATAAGAATTTTCATTGGGGAGTAAATACCCTATTTACTACCTATAGCCAGGCCTTTATCCCAACTCCAAGGATATACAACACCTTTGAATTTAGGGGAAAATCGAATCAGGTACACAGCACCTACTTTTCGCATAATTATCAGAATTATTTTTTTTTCGGGGAGACGGCCATATCCAAAAGTGGCGGTCAAGGGACTGTACTTGGCGTGATGAGCAGCTTGCATCCGCACGTAAACCTGTCCCTGCTTTGGAGAAAATTTGACCGTAATTTCCATACCTTCTATGGCAACGCATTTTCGGAAGGCACCCGCCCCATCAACGAGGAAGGGGTGTACATGGGCATGTCCTTTTCTCCTAACAGAAAATTTTCCTGGAACGGATATTTCGATTATTTCAAGTTTCCCTGGATGAGATTTAGGGTTTATGCGCCGTCCCATGGAATCGAATGGCTTTCAAGATGGAGTTACAAACCTGACAAACGTACTCATTTATTCCTCCAAATCCGGCAGGAAACTAAAAGCAGAAACGTGACCGCTGCATTTCAGGAAGGACCGACCTACAGGCTTGCCCCGGGAAAGCGCAGTAACCTCGTGTTTAGCCTTGATCACCAGTTTTCCTCCCAGTGGTCAATGAAATCCCGCATACAAGCCAGTTCATTTGAATTGAGCGGAGCCAAAACTTCAGGATTTGCCCTAGTGCAAGATTTACAGGGACAATGGGACAGGGTGCGAATCAGCGGTAGAATAGCCTTATTTGATACGGAGGATTATGAAAACAGGCAATATGTGTATGAGAAAAACGTCTTGTGGGCCTTTTCACTGCCCACCTACTATGGTCAGGGTTTCCGTTATTATCTATTGGGGCAATGGAGAATAAGCCCACAACTGACACTGTGGGGAAGATGGGCCAAAACCACCTATACCGACAGAGAACGTATCGGTACAGGCCTTCAGGAAATATTAGGGAATACGCTTACAGAGACTACCGCCCAGTTGAGGTATCAATTTAACAGGTAGAAATGAGCGTTTTTTGGGTATTGATTTAAGGAAGATTTCCGGATTGTTTTTTCAATAGGTCTCTGATTTCTTCCAACAAAACCTCCTGCTTGTTTACAGTTGGGGGAGGGATAGTATCTGCTACGGCTTCTTTTCTTTTAAGCCGATTGATTAGCTGGACCATCATAAAGATGGCAAATGCAATAATGGCGAAATCTATGACAACTTGGATAAACGCGCCATATCCGAGTGTGACAGCGGCGATCTCTTCTCCGGTGGCACTAATCTCGGCCTCCTTAAGTACGACGGCCAAGTCAGAGAAATCCACTCCGCCTACCAAAAGACCAATTGGGGGCATAATAATGTCAGCCACCAGGGAAGAAACAATCCGGCCAAAGGCACCACCTATAATTACGGCGATGGCAAGATCCACAACATTGCCACGGACAGCAAAATCCCGAAACTCTTTTATCAAACTCATAGTTGTAACAGGTTAAAATGATTAATATAGGGAATTGATTTTAAGGACTAAGATACTGTTTCATTTGAATTAATTTATATCTATTTCCAAATATTGTTTGCCTGTAAAACAACCAACTTAAACATTATGAAAAAAAGAGTTTCCAAAACTCCTCCAAAGGCTAAAAAAATCAACAAAACCCTACTCGACCACGACCACACTCGGGTTGATCCCTTTTTCTGGATGAATGACAGGGAAGACCCGGAAGTGATCGCATATCTCGATGCAGAAAACCACTATACGAAAGCACAGCTAGCTCATACCGAAAAATTTCAGCAGTTGCTTTTTGACGAGATGAAAGGAAGGATTAAAAAAGATGATTCCAGCGTCCCCTACTTTAAAAGTGGTTATTTTTATTATCACCGCTTTGTCACCGGCGGGGAATACCCCATTTATTGTAGAAAAACGGGCAGTTTGGAAGCAGACGAGGAAATTCTCTTGGATGTCAATGAATTGGGCAAAAACGAGGGTTATTTTCAAGTAGGTGGATTGGGTGTGTCTGAAGACGGACAGCTTTTGTGCTATGCGGCGGATAACGTCGGCAGGCGAATTTACCAACTTCATTGGAAAGACTTACAAAGCGGTGAGAATCTTATTGATGCAATTACAGACACTACCGGAAACTTTGTGTGGGCTAATGACAACCGTACCGTTTTCTATTCAAAACAGGATCCGGAAACCTTACGAGCATACAGAATATACAAGCATCAACTTGGCACATCTCAGGAAGACGATGAACTCGTGTATGAGGAGATGGATGAAACCTTCACCTGTCACGTGAAAAAATCCAAGAGTAAGGCCTATATTTTTATTGCTTCTCAAAGTACTGTTTCCTCAGAATACCGATTTGCACCCGCTGATGACTCCAGCCAGCCCTTTTTACTGGTGCAGGAGAGGATAAGAGACTTGGAATATGATATCGAACATGTAAGGGAAGAATTTTACATCCTCACCAATGCCCAGGATGCGAAAAACTTCAAGCTAGTAAAAACGGCTGTGATCCAACCGGGCATGGATAATTGGGAAGATGTCATACCGCACAGGGAAAATGTCTTGCTGGAAGGTTTTGAATTGTTTAATAATCACCTGGTGCTGGAAGAGCGGTTTAATGGATTGACTAGGTTGCAGGTCAGATCCTGGGATGGCGCCCAAAAACACTACATCAAATTGGACGAACCCACCTACACGGTGTGGACAGGATACAATCCGGAGTTTTATACTCAAGTACTGCGCTTTGGATACAATTCCCTGTGTATTCCGAATACAACCTACGATTACGATATGGTAACCCGGGAAAAAACGATGCTAAAACAACAGGAGATTGTAGGTGGCTATTCCCCTGGAGAATACCAATCCGAGAGGTGTTGGGCTATCGCGGAGGACGGTACGGAAGTGCCCATATCGTTAGTGTATAAAAAAGCGCTCTTTCAGAAGTCTGGTAAGAACCCCTTGTTACTTTATGCCTATGGATCCTACGGACACAGCACCGACCCTACATTTAGTTCCAGCAGGCTGAGTTTGCTGGACCGGGGTTTTGTCTTTGCGATCGCCCATATCCGGGGCGGACAGGAGATGGGCAGGTATTGGTATGAGAATGGAAAAATGTTGCAGAAGAAAAACACCTTTTCCGATTTCATTGCCTGTGCGGAATTTTTGATTGGGGAAAAATATACGTCTTCTGACAGCCTTTTCGCCATGGGAGGAAGTGCCGGTGGTCTCCTCATGGGAACCGTAATCAACTGGCGACCAGATCTTTTCAAGGGGGTGGTTGCGGCAGTACCTTTTGTTGATGTGGTGACTACCATGCTGGATGAGACAATCCCACTTACTACCGGGGAATTTGATGAATGGGGCAACCCCAAGGAAAAAAGTTATTACGATTATATGCTTTCCTATTCGCCCTATGACAATGTAAAGAAACAAGATTACCCACACTTGCTAATCACTACAGGGTTGCATGACAGTCAGGTTCAATATTGGGAACCGGCGAAGTGGATTGCGAAACTGCGTGACACGGCGACCGGCGACTCCAAGATCCTTCTCCATACCAACATGGAGGCCGGTCATGGAGGTGCCTCCGGAAGATTTCGCGCCCTTAGGGAATTGGCGATGGAATATGCTTTTATCTTGGATCTTGCCGGAAAATCATTACCGGAAAATAAATAAAAAATTGGGTGGTTTTGGTTGGAAAAATCACCCAATTTCTATTTTTATGCGGGCGAGTTTCTTATTTTGGTTTAAAATTGAAGTAGATTATTTTTTTTGCTTTATTGGAATTTAAGAGCTAAATTATATGCTGTTAAAACGGAGATCTTGAGCAAAATCTTAAAAAAGATGTATGTTTACATTCATTATGAGGTAGATAGGCAGCTTTTAAGAGCTAAAAATGATTCTCCAAATTCAACCCGTTGGGAGACGAAGCTCCCATAATAACCAATAACAGACCAAAACCTATTTGCATGAAGATAGAAAAAGACCATCATCCGGCGATTTATGATGAAATGTATGACGCCTCCGGCAATGTGAGGCCTCATGCCCAGCTTTTCCATGAGTTTCTTACCAGTACCCCCCAGAAGCGTCTCAGTAGGTTACAATTTTCTGCCGATAAGGCCCAGATGGCTATGGGAATGACCTTCAATGTGTATCACGACAAGCAGGGGGTAGAGAAAATCCTTCATTTGGATATAATCCCACGGATCATTCCGGGTAGCGAATGGCAAATCCTGGAGAGAGGACTGAAACAACGGATTCATGCCTTAAACCTTTTTTTGCAGGATATATATAACGAAAGAAAAATCCTTAAGGACAAAGTGGTCCCAGAGGATTTGATTTTGGGAAGTAAAGACTACCTGGAACCCTGCATTGGGATTACCCCTCCAAAAGGAATCTGGTGTCATATTACAGGGACTGACTTGGTTAGAGACCAAACTGGGGCGTACTTTATTTTGGAAGACAATTTGAGATGTCCTTCCGGGGTGTCTTATATGTTGGAAAGTAGGGAAATCATAAAGCGGGCCTTTCCAAATCTCTTTAACAGACTAGGTGTACGGCCTGTTTCTGATTATTCGACCAAACTGCTGAATATGCTGCAGCATCTTTCAGACAAGCAGAAACCCGTCATTGGAGTTCTTACTCCAGGAATTCACAATTCGGCTTATTTTGAACATTCTTATCTCGCCCAGCAAATGGGCGTGGAACTCGTAAGCGGACTGGACCTGGTCGTTAAAGACAAACGTGTTTACATGCAAACTACCCACGGGCTGGAGCAGATAGATGTGCTCTACCGAAGAATAGACGATGTATATCTGGATCCTCTGGCGTTCAGACCGGATTCTATGCTGGGAGTACCGGGGCTTTTTGAAGCGTACAAAGCTGGCAATATAGCCATTGCAAATGCCCCCGGAACCGGAGTGGCCGATGACAAAGCAGTATATGCCTATGTGCCACGTATCATCAAATATTACCTGAATGAAGAACCTATTCTGTCTAACGTGCCGACATACCTTTGCAGGGAAGAGCAGGATAGAAAGTATGTGCTTGAAAATATCGCTGATTTAGTGGTGAAGGAAACCAACGCCGCTGGCGGATATGGAATGCTGATTGGGCCAAAAGCCACCAAAGAGGAGCATGAAAAGTTCCGACAATTGATCAAGTCCAACCCTACCAATTATATTGCTCAGCCCACCCTGTCCTTATCTACCGTACCGACCATAATAGACAACAAATCCATTGAAGGTCGACATGTCGACCTAAGGCCGTATATTCTTTATGGTAGTGACATCGAAGTGATCCCAGGCGCCCTTACCCGGGTAGCCTTAAAGAAAGGGTCTCTGGTGGTCAACAGCTCCCAAGGTGGAGGTAGTAAAGACACTTGGGTATTATTCAACGACTAAAACCAACCAACATGTTAAGTAGAGTAGCTAATTCCATATACTGGCTAGGCAGATACCTGGAGCGTGCCGAAAATTATGCCCGTTTTATCGATGTAAACTTCAACCTGATGCTAGACCTCCCGGGCGATCTTCAAGAGCAGTGGGAACCCCTTATAATGGCAACCGGGGACGATGAATTGTTCAGAGCCAAGCATAATTCATTCACTAAGAAGGAAGTGATCCGGTTTTTGGCGTTTGATACGGATAATCCAAACTCGCTGATTTCATCCATCACTTTTGCGCGTGAGAACGCCAGGATCATTCGAGAAAACCTAACTAAAGAAACTTGGGAAAAACTTAATGAAACCTATCATTTCGTAAAAAAAGGAGCTGAAAAACGAGAATGGGCGAAGGAGGATCCAAGGGCTTTCTTCGAGAGTGTAAAGTGTCAAATCTTGCTTCTTTATGGTCTGGCCGACAATACTGTGGCGCGAACCGAAGGCTGGCACTTTCGGCAGTTGGGACAGTTTCTGGAGCGGGCGGACAAAACTGCCCGAATCTTGGATGTCAAGTACCATATTTTACTTCCATCTAGCGACGAAGTGGGAACACCCTTGGACTTCCTTCACTGGATGGCGCTGCTGAAGTCTGTCACGGCTTTCAACACTTACCGAAGACTCTACGGTAACATCGACCCGCTTGGGGTAGTAGAATTTTTGGTGCTGAACAAATATTTCCCAAGGTCCGTCTTTTACTGCCTCCGGGAAGCCGAGTCCTGCTTGATGAAAATCTCAGGGTCCAACGGGTCAGGCTACTCCAACAGTGCGGAAAAAGCAATGGGAGAATTAAGATCCAAATTGGAGTTTGATGACGTGAGAAATATCATTGGAAACGGACTTCATGAATATTTGGAGCACCTGCTGAAAAAAACTAACGAGATCTCCAATAAAATAAATGATAATTTCTTTCAAATAAAGGATAACTTTGTCAGTCAAACGAACAGGCAAGGATGACATTTTGTATTGGAATCAAAACGAAGTATGGGATAGTGGGGTTGGCGGATACCCGGATTACTTCAGGAAGTGACACCACCACCTCCAAGAAGCTATATACAGTCAACCGAAGGAACCACTCCTTCTTTATCATGACTTCAGGCCTCCGTTCTGTAAGGGACAAGGCCATTACCTATTTTGGGGAGCTGATAGAAAAAGAGGACGCGTCCTTTGACAAAATGTACAAAGCCGTTAACGGATTTGCCGACCAAGTAAAACGTGTCGCCAAAGAGGATAAAACCTCATTGGCGGAATCAGGCCTTAATTTCAATCTCTATTCCATCATCGGCGGTCAATTGGAAGAGGACAAAGAACCCAAGCTATTTATGCTGTATCCGGAGGGCAATTGGATCGAGATAAGGCAGGGTACTCCCTTCGTCATTATCGGTAACACCGGATTTGGAAATCCAGTGTTGCGCCGATCACTGAAATTTGACGAACCTTTGGAATTCGCCTTGAAGAGCGCATTCTTGGCATTTGACGCAACACGAATAAGTGCCAACGACGTCGATTATCCCATCGATACAGTTATTCTTGAAAATGATACATATAACATCGTAGAAAACCGGTTTGAACAACACGAACTTCACCATATCTCCGAGTACTGGAACAACTGTCTTAAAGAAGCCATCAACAAGCTTCCGGCAAATGTGTTGAACAAAGCATTTCAGCACGAAGAAATTGAAGACGGGGAATGATTTTTGGTAGGTAGTATAAAGAAGCAAAGTAAAACATCAGTTTTGCAAAAGGCATTTTATTCCCCTGCCTATATTTGGAATACTGCAGGTCACAGCATGACCCCACTTGGACCAACTATCCTGATGAAACTGAATATCGTACACCATTCACTTTATACCTACGACCGCACCGTTCAACTCAATCCGCACACGTTATTCCTCAAGCCACTACAACGTGACAATATAAAGTTACTTTCCTACGACATAGAAGTAACCCCAACCCCTCTGGGAATCAACGAAAGGTTTAGCTTAGAAGGAAATCCCTACTTTCAAGTTTGGTTTACCGGATTTACCGAAAAGCTGGAGATCTTGGTAAACATGGAATTGGAAGTTGGTTCCTTTAATCCTTTTGGGTTTTTGATAGACGTAGATTTTATTAAGCAGATAAATGCTGCAAAATTGCCTGTATTTCACTATCAGGAGGAAGAGCGGGTGTTGTTGATGCCCTATCTAAAGTTTGAGGAAAATATTGAACTGGCCGACTTTGCTAAAAAACACTTGAAGGATACCAATCCCCTGTCTTTTTTGATGTCCATGGCTGGAGATATTCATATAAATTGGGATCATATTATCCGAATGGAAGAGGATGTATGGAGCCCTGATTATACTTTCCAAATAAAGAAGGGTTCCTGCCGGGATTTGTCTTGGATGATGATTCAACTACTGCGTTCGGTTGGGCTCGCCTCCAGGTATGTCAGCGGGTATGCATTTAATCCGGAGTTGGATGAGGGCAATGAGTTACATGCTTGGGTTGAAGCCTATATCCCCGGAGCGGGGTGGGTAGGGGTAGATCCGAACTTGGGTCTGCTAACAGACGAGCACTATATTCCACTGGCTTGTAGTAATCACCCTAGCCGTACCCTTCCTGTTCATGGAACAGTGGGAGGGGATGAGCCTTCAACTTCTACCTTGGATGCTAAGGTCACCATCTCCATTGTCTAAGGGAATAAAGAAACCTTTTTGGTATTTTTTCGATTAACTACAAGGTAAATCAAATTCGCATGAACAATCTCGGACCAGTTATTTTTATTCTTACAATCTTTCTGTTTAGTTGTTTTTTAAACTGGTACACCTTTCAAGGTTTTAAAACGCTGTTTCAATCCTGGGAAAGCAACCGGCCAAGATTGATACTGATGGCTACCTATTGGTTGGTGTTCGGAGGTATTACGCTTTGGATAATTTTTACTTTTTTTAGAATTTCAAGAGAGGGACAGATCAGTACGGATTCCCAGAAAGTATTAAATCTATTTCTAACTGTTACTGTCACCCAAATCACAATCATTTTATTTCTATTCGGGGAGGACATTTATAGGGCAGTTTCTTCAGGAATAAGTTATCTGCGGGGAAAAGCAGATGTAGATGCAAGCCATTTGCCGGATAGGAGAAAATTTATAAGCCAAGTTGCATTTGCGGTGGCTGTTATTCCCTTTTCTGGATTTGTTTATGGGATTCTGAAAGGAAAATATAATTTCAAGGTAATTCGCCAAACAATTTATTTTAAAGATTTGCCAGAAGCATTTGATGGCTTTACTATCACTCAATTATCCGATATCCATGCGGGTAGTTTTAAAGACTATAAAGCTGTTCAGCGTGGGATAGATTTGGCAGCTGGTCAAGGGTCGGATCTTTTTGTATTCACTGGGGATCTGGTCAATCATAAAGCGGAAGAAATAGAACCCATGCTGGAGGGATTCAGTAAAATCAAGGCACCTTATGGACAGTTCTCCATCTTGGGAAACCACGATTATGGGGATTATGTGTCCTGGCCAAGCAAAGAAGCCAAGGAAAGAAACTTTGAAAACCTCAAGAAACAGCATGAGCGATTAGGGTATCGATTGCTGTTGGACGAACATGTGGTCCTGGAGAAGGATGGGCAGAAAATAACGCTCCTTGGTGTGGAAAATTGGGGGGTTGGGTTTCATGCCAAAGGGGATTTGGAAAAGGCACTGAACAATACCTCTCCGCAGGATTTTAAGATTCTGCTTTCCCATGATCCTTCCCATTGGGACGAAGAGGTCAAAAACAATCCGAAAAATATACACCTCACCCTCAGCGGACATACCCATGGGATGCAGTTTGGCATAGAAACACCCATTGTCAAATGGAGTCCCGCACAGTACCGATACCCCAACTGGGCTGGACTGGCTGAGCAAGCAGGGAGATTTCTTTATGTAAATCGGGGCTTTGGCTTCCATGCCTTTTCGGGAAGGGTGGGGATCTGGCCGGAAATTACGGTATTGGAATTAAAAAAAGGATAGCGGTGACGCCATCCTTTTTAGCATTTAGAGCCGTTTTTTGTGATTCTATCTGGAAAAAAACAATCGGGTAATAAAAATCCCCTGGCCGTCATCAGCTCCGGCATTACTCTCAACTCCACTGGTGACGAAGGTAAGTTTCCATCCATCTGCGACCATTGTATTCACTTTGGAGGCGATCACCGCGTCATTGGATGCGATGTTCTGAAAGTTGATCCCTGTGGCACTGAAAAAGTTCAACAGCTTAGTTTCTTCCAGTTCATCGACTTTGATATCCGAACGGCTGATTTCTTTTTGATTGCTTTTCTTTCCATCGGTTCTGTCGGTGGTGAATTCCTCATAATTGCTTTGAGTTTGGCTATCGATGATGCGGGACCTTCCTATGCCCATTGGAACGATGGACTCTACAACCGTAATGATTTTAAATTCTTGTTGGGCGAATGCTTCCAAACCAAACATCCCCAAAAACAGTAGGACTAACAAATTTTTTTTCATGTGTTTATAAATTGTTTTTTAGAGGTCACATGGAATCTCGCATGGATTATAATCGTCCCACTGTGTGAGATTTTCCTCATGCTCGATTTCATGAAAGTGTAAAATAAATTGTTTAAATAAATGAGATACATCCAATAGACGGAAAGACAGGAAAAAATGTTGATTTTCGCTAAAGAAATTTTAAAAAAACTATTAAAGACAAACCGCTGTTATTAAAACTGTTACCATTCTGAGTTTAATCTAACCATGTCCCAAGAAATCAAGCTTATAGAAGGGATCCATTTTTATATGGAAGGGCCCTATGTGGTATTTACAGAGACCTATCATTTGCTCCGGGGGTTTTGCTGTGGAAGCGGATGCAGGCATTGTCCCTACACCAAAAAAACTGATAAAAAGTGAACAGGTGCCTATCCAATAAAGTGAAGCTTTAATCCTTGTGGACTTGATTATCGAAAGGTACCTAACTCCTGTATCTCGTACCCGTTTGGATAGGTATGGCGTTTTTTTAGAGTTCCAAGTTTTGGTTTAGTAGATTCAGGTAGAAATCTTAAGAATGCCGCCCGGGTTTTCATGCCGGCTAAGATTATCTTTTCGAGTAGTAATGGAGGATTTTCAAATCCCATGGCCTTCCGAAGTGGAGGATCCATCAATGAAATTGCCGTGGGCCGGGAGAACCGTATTAACCAGCTGGGCAGATAAAAACTAAGTAAAAGATCCAATGTCTTTAGACCCACCAAACGGTTTGCAGGATCATACTTAAAATGTTCCCTCTCGTAGTTTCGGTTGAATACTTCAAACTCATCCAAGCTAGCCGGCACATGCTGAATCCCCATCCGTTTGGCCAATTCGAAATAATTGATAAAGGTGGCTTCTTTTTCCTTTTGGGTGAAGGGTCTCCACCCAAACTTATCCATCCAACGTATAGGTTCGAAAATAAAGGTTGAAAGCACATACAGATAGGAATCATTGGCTATACGAAACCTTCCATGCATGGCATTCATTCGGGCGATCGCCTGACTCCCCCGCTCGCTATCCATGCCGTTTTCAAGGATCTCATAGAGGATCAGTTCGGTATCATCATAGCGCTTACGTGTCCTTTCGGTAAATTCGCCCGTGGCAACCAACAATTTCGAAATAGCAGGTATCCCGAATGTCCGGAAAAGAGCAAATTCAAGGGCCTTTTCCATGTCCCAGGGAAAGCAGTGAAAAGTCAGGAGAAAAGCAATTCGGTGCCAATCGATATTCGGATCCGAGTTGCTTATCTCATTGGTAAATCGTTTGTTTTTCATCCCGATAAAAATCCGTTACTTTGAAACAAAGTTAATACAATTAGCGGGGGTTGCCCAACACTAACAGGTTTTGGATTAATCCTTGAAAACATCATGTCATGCAAGAAATTAAAATTGGAATCATCACTTCGTCAGACAGGGCCGCGGCCAATGTATATGAGGATATATCCGGAAAAGAAATCATCCGCACCCTCAGTGAATACCTTACTTCTCCTTGGGAACCTGTCTATCGGGTTGTCCCAGATGAGCAGGATCAGTTGGAACAGACAATGGTTGAACTAAGCGACGGTGAGGGGTGCTGCCTGATTGTTACTACAGGCGGCACAGGTCCGGCGTTGCGCGATGTTACCCCGGAAGCCACCGAGGCAGTATGCCAAAAAATGATGCCTGGTTTTGGCGAACTGATGCGTCAAGTCAGTTTGGCCTATGTGCCGACGGCGATCCTTTCCCGGCAGACTGCGGGGATTAGAAACCGAAGCCTGATTGTCAACCTACCCGGAAAGCCTTCGGCGATACGGCAGTGTCTCGATGCCGTATTTCCTGCTATTCCTTACTGCATTGACCTTATCGAAGGACCTTTCTTGGAAGCAAATGCAGAGGTGATCCAGGTATTCCGTCCTAAGAAAAAATAATATGCGAAATTCCGAAATCTATTTTTGGAAGTAGCGCAACCTTATTCAATTCGATCATGAAAACTCTTTTTTGCTTCTTTTGTATTCTAATTTGTGAGCAACAGCTAGCTGCCCAGCAGGAATGGGAAAAGTATATGAAAATCTTTGATGTTCGAACTGGCGAAGAATGCAAAATCTCGGATTTGGTTGCGGCAATGGAGGATGTGGATGTGTTGTTTTTTGGAGAAGAACATGACGACAGTATTGCCCATCAGATTCAGGCAGTGCTTTTTGAGAATCTGTTAGAGGTTTACAAGGATGTTACGCTTAGTCTGGAGATGTTTGAGCGTGATGTACAGCTGGTCATGGATGAATATTTGGCGGACCATATCACCGAGGCCAAGCTAAGGGAGGAGGGCAGAGCTTGGAAAAACTATGACGACTATTCTCCCATGGTAAACCTCGCCAAGTCTAAGGGTCAGCTAGTGGTGGCTGCCAATGTACCTACCCGATATGCCAATTTGGTGTCAAGAAAAGGACTGGATGCCTTAAAGGATTTGCCAAAAGAGTCAAAAAGATACCTGCCATCTCTGCCGATTTTCACTTACCATCCCTTCTATGAGAAAAAATTCAATGAGGCAATGGGGGGACATGGCCACGGGATGGGGCCAACCATCTTTCACGCCCAATTGCTCCGTGACGCAACTATGGCCGAAAGTGTTTTTGAGACTTGGAGAAAAAATAAAAAGACCAAAATACTTCACCTTAACGGAAGATTTCACAGTGATGAATACTTGGGTACTGTGGCCGAATTGAAGCGACGTCGCAAAAGAATGGATATCCTTACCATAAGCTGTTTTTCCTCAGAGGATTTTGACGCACCGGAGTGGGATGAGCATGCAGGATTGGGGAATTTTGTTATCCTGACAGATCCTACTGTATCCAAGTCGTTTTAAGTTTATATGGAGAGATGTTTATATTGAAGTTTTTTTGAAAATAGGCTACTAGCTCTGTAAAAGTTAAAAGTCGGGTAAATGTCGGGCATAATCCTTCGATAATTCAGGTCTTCAATCGGTAAAAATGATGAAAATTGTGAAAGAAAAAATTTACGCCATGAAGACAACACAACCCCAATTAGGTCAAAAAATCCTGGAGCTTCGTAAAGCCAATGGGCTGACCCAGGAAGAACTCGTAGAGCGATGCAATATCAATGTCAGGACCATTCAGCGCATAGAGGCTGGAGAAGTCACTCCACGTCCACATACGATTCGGGTGATACTGGAAGCATTGAATTATGAATTTCGGCAAAATGATTCCGAAGCTTCTCCGTCTCTTGATCCCAGGATTGCCGCATGGTTTTTAAGGGGACTTATAGCCGGAGGTATTTACCTTATTCTTGCATTTGTAGAAGCCTATTTGGAATTTCAACTGATTTCTGACGGGAGTGCAACCATTTCACCGCTATTATATACCCTAATCAAAGTAGGCGTTGCGGTATCTTTCCTAGGGTATATGGGAGGGTTTTTTGCTATGGGAAATGCGTTTCGAAATAGCTGGATAAAGCTAGGCAGTATTTTGTTAGCTGCGGGTACGGTGCTGTGCCTTTCTTCGGACTTGTTGATGTTCTTTAATGATTACATTTCTCGGGAAGGTATTCTTGTTAGCCAATCAATCCTGGCAGGAGTACTTTATCCTGTGTTTGGTGTGGGATTAATTGCCTATCAGAAGCGCTTTGGGAATTTGGCACTGGTTACGGGAATTCTTACCATCCTAACCGGACTGGCCTTCCTCAGTGTGGTGCTAGCACTGCCAGGATTGGTATTATTGACTGTCGTGGAGGTATTGGGATTGGTACTGCTTTATCGGGCGTATGAGTATGGTGTAAGTAAACCAGTGGGTTCAACAGTGGCTGATTAAATTTGGAACGCATTCACTATATACGCGTCGACACTATATAATTTATATGTTTTTGAACATACGAGATCATATGAGTTAAAAACTATTCGTTGCTGTAACAATGTACCACCCAACCCTCTGGGAGGGCGATCGATGACATCAAGAAAGTTGTTTTTTTTCTTCCAAAGATTCGATGCCTCGTCCTGACCACAATCATAAAATCCCAGAGGGATGGCCGATATAATAGCCCCGGGTTTCAACCCGGGGGTTCAGAAATAACGTATTTATGGAGTTTTGGCCGCACAAACCGTTAATTCGGCAGTACCCTAACCTCCAAAACCCGAGCCCGGTTGGTACAGCGTCTTGTGTCGGAACCGACTATTCTCATCTCTCGGACAAATTCTGACAACTCCGGGATCGGTAACGGTTTTCCAACCGACGGGAAGGCAGGGATTAACATAGTTGGGTTTTGGCGCCAAAAACCTTGCTTCTTCGACCAGTCCCGTTGCCAAAATACAATCGAATGAATCATCAATCAAATCCAGGGTTAGAAAACCCCGGCATTTGAGAGGTTAGACCATTTTATCCCTATTCCATTATTGATAATGAGCCATTAACAATTAACCATTAATATAGAAGGCTTGGAATTAACACAAAAAATCCCACCAATCAGACTTTTAACAGAGATTGAATTCATCAAGAATATATAATTCAATCCTAAATCTACAATCCCTGTTCCGATTTAAAAAATATTTCCACCATATTTCAGCCGTAGGCTATATTTCCACCATATTTCATTTCCCTCCCGATACCATATTCCTCTCAGGCCTTGGCACAAACCATAGCAGCATAAATGCAACTCCCGCCGTACCGGCGCATATAAAAAAAATCAACGAAAAATTCTCGACCTTATTCGCAAAAATCCAGCCGGAAGCCAAGGCACCCAATCCAATGCCGGCCTCCAGGGCAATATACATGGTGGCCAAGGCCCTGCCCCGAAACTTTTCCAGCGAAAGATCTATCGTCCATGCCGTGAGGGTGGGATTGTTCATGCCGATAGAAAAACCATATAATACCGCTCCTGTCAGCAGCATCAATTTGCTATCCGCAAATGCTACCGTCAGCATGGCTACAACCATGGTAAGCGTAGCCGCTTTTAGTACCGGAATTCGTCCATATTTGTCCGATGCCTTGCCAGCTAACACCCGTATAGCGAGGGACGCCACTGTAAACACAGCAAAGAATAAGCCTTTGTTACTGATGCCCAAATGTTCGGAGAAATCCGGGATAATGGTCAATACCACGCCAAAGGAAAACACGGAAAATATAAGCACTATAGAAGGCGCAAAGACCCGTTTTTCCAGGATTTCATTTCTGCCAAGTCTTAGGTGGCTGAGACGCAGTTTTTCCTTTTCCGGCAAAGTCTCCTTAAGCCGGTAGAGAATTAGGATGGAAAGGAGTGAGATAAATGCGGAAAGATAAAACAAAGGTTCTACACCCCATATTGTTGCGATATATCCTCCGACAGCAGGTCCCGCAGCCATTCCCAGAGAGCCAAACAGGGACTGTATGCCCATGGCCTCGCCGCGTTTGCCAAAAGGAATGATATCGGCCAGATAGGCCGCCGAACCGGTTGGGGTAAACCCCGTGGAAAAACCGTGGAGAAAGCGTAAAAACAAAAACCCACTCACTGTAGTCATCAGGGGATAAAGCAGGCTGACAACCACACAGACGACCACACCCGTGACCATCACCGGTATGCGACCAATTTTGTCTGCCAACTTTCCGCTAAAAGGTCGGGATAGACCTGCTGAGAGGGTGAACAGTGCAATAATATACCCTTTGTAGTCCTCTCCTCCTATGCTGCTCAAGTACCCCGGCAGCTCGGGAATAATCATATTGAAGCTGCTGAAAAACAAAAAGTAACTCAGACATAACAGGTGAAAGTCAATGGTATAGATGGAGGTGGACTTCGTGTTCATCTAATCGAAAAAAGGCCGGAAATTTCCGGCCCTTAGTAGTGTGTTTTTAAGAATCCTTTACTGCTTCCTCGTTTTGGGCGAGCAGAAATGCCTTGATAAAATCGTTCAGATCCCCATCCAAAACAGCCTGCACATCTGAGGTTTCATGTCCGGTCCGCGCATCTTTGGCCAGCTTGTAGGGGTGAAGTACGTAGTTCCGGATCTGGGATCCGAAGTCGATCCTCATCTTCCCGGATTCCACCTTGGCCCGTTCGGCGTTTCGTTTCTCCATTTCCAACTGGTACAGTCGGGATTTTAGCATTTGCATTGCTTTTTCACGGTTCGCCAGTTGGGAGCGTTCGATCTGGCAGACAACCACAATTCCCGTGGGTTTGTGTGTCAACTGCACCTTGGTTTCCACCTTGTTGACATTCTGACCACCGGCACCACCCGAGCGGGAGGTGTGCAGTTCTATGTCTGAGGGATTAATCTCGATATTAATGGTATCGTCCACCACGGGATATGCATAAACGGAAGCAAAAGAAGTATGCCTTCTTCCTCCACTGTCAAAAGGAGAAATCCGCACCAGCCGGTGAACACCTATTTCTGACTTCAAGAAGCCATACGCCAAGGGTCCTTCAAACTCCAGAGTAACGGACTTGATACCTGCGACTTCTCCTTCCTGAAGGTCGACCTCACGGACTTTGTATCCGTTTTTCTCCCCCCACATGATATACATCCGCATCAGGATGGCGGCCCAGTCGTTGCTTTCCGTCCCGCCGGCACCCGGGTTGATTTCCAGCATGGCGTTAAGTTGGTCTTCCTCGCTGCTGAGCATTTTTTTAAGCTCCAGTTCTTCCAGTGCCTTGCTTATCTTTTGGAATTCCTTTTTGATTTCCGCCTCGGAGACATCTCCGGCAGCGTAAAACTCTTGCAATACTTCCAAATCCCCAATACCTGTATCGAGGGTATCGAAGGCATTGGTCCAGGCTTTTCTGGCCTGTATTTGTTTCATTACCTTTTCCGCTTCCTCGGGATCATTCCAAAAATCCGGTTGCATGGAAATGGCTTCAAATTCTTCTATTTCGGCTTTCTTACGATCGTAGTCAAAGATACCTCCTCAAGGCCAAAACGCGGGCCTTCAAGTCTTTCAACTGGTCTTGTGTCATATTGATTTTAGTTTTTTACAGTGCAAATTTGGGTAATTTTGGGGGCATTACCTATTTCTTGTTCCCGAATACTTACTGAATGTTTTCCCACTCTTCCCGGGTGATAACCTGAATCTTATTTCTTCCCCGAAGCCTGAATTTTTTATACCTCACTTGGGACATGATGAGACTGGCGCCTACCAATCCGCCGGCAATTCCCAAACTCACATTATTGTAGGAGAGCCTTCCGTCTGCATAGAGGCTGTTGATGGTTTCCGCCGTAAGCAGCAGGACTGCTCCGGCGGCAGGCAGTAGGGTAAGGTTTTTCAGGGTACGGTTCCGTTCGTCTTTGAGGCGGATATCTATGGCCTCCAGTTGGTGAAGGGAGAGTACATTTTCCGAAAGTTCGATATATTCCGGAGTGATTTCCCGAATGTTATCGGTGATGTAGTAGCCTATTTCACGCTGTAGATAGGTGATGGATTCACCCACTTCGAAGGTTATCCTGGTTTTTTGGTTGCTGCCCCGCTGTAGAATGAGCATGTTTTGAGCCAGGGTTTCAGTGCCCAAAAGCATGACAGCACATGCGGAAAAAATACAGATTTTTATGCTCATGTGTAAGGGGGGAAACAGGGTTTTTGGGATTCAAAAAAGAGTCCTGATCCCAAACGTCCGGGATCAGGGCCCCAAATCAATATTTTCTTATCCACCCTCGGGTATCTTCTTCCAAGCCGTATTTGATGGCGTCCAGTTTTTTCAAAACCCGGTTAGAAAATGCATCGGAAGACTTTTCGGGAAGCTGATAGTCCTTGTCGTTGACATTTATCCGCTGAATATGTGCCACAGTTGCGGCTGTACCGGTCCCGAAGGCTTCCTGCAGGGAACCGTTCTCTAGACATTCCTGAAGCTCGTTTACACCTAAAAAACGCTCTTCCAGCGGCATACCCATTTCCTGGGCAAGCGTGAGTATACTGTCGCGGGTGATACCTTTTAGAATAGTGCCTGTATTTGTAGGAGCAGTAACCAGGGTTCCGTTTATGACAAACATCACGTTCATGGTACCACTTTCCTCAATGTGCTGATGCGTTTTCCCATCGGTCCACAAAAGCTGATCATATCCCTGTTTTTGAGCTTGTAATGCGGGATAGAGGGAGCCTGCATAGTTGCCAGCCGCCTTTGCAAATCCGGTACCGCCTTCGATAGCACGACTGTAGTGCGTCTCTACTTTTACGGATACGGGTTTCGAGTAATAATTTCCCACCGGACTGGTCAGGATCATAAATTTATATTTAAAGGAAGGCCTTATCCCCAGGAATTCGTCGGTTGCGAAAATAAATGGACGAATATATAGCGAACATCCTGGCTTAGAGGGCACCCATTCCCTGTCCAAATCCAAGAGTTGGCTCATACCCTCCATGAAGAGTTCTTCGGGTAGTTCGGGTATGCACATGCGCTTGCCAGATTCGTTTAGCCTGCGGTGGTTGGCATCCGGACGGAATACGATGATTTCTCCATGTTCGTTTTTATAGGCTTTCAATCCCTCAAATATGGACTGTCCATAATGCAATGTCGCATTAGCTGGATTGATAGTAAGGGGTGCGTAGGGCACGATCCTGGGCATTTGCCAATCCCCGTCAGCGTAATCCACGACAAACATGTGGTCACTGAGAATGTGGCCAAAAGTCAGGTTATCAAAATCAGTTTCCTGCAATTTTGAAGTGGTTGTTTTTGTTATGTTAATTTCTACCGTCTTGTTCATGATTTTAATCTCTTGGTGCCCAAGTAGTTTCTTCAATATTCAATTCTTGGGCCATTTTACGGCCTAAAACAAAAAGAAAATCCGATAACCGATTAAGGTATTGGATGATTTTTTCTTCAATGTGTTCGACTTCATGAAGTAGGACCACACAGCGCTCTGCTCTTCTGCAGACTGTCCTTGCCAGGTGGGCCACAGATACGGATGCATGGCCACCGGGAAGAATAAAGTTTTTCAGTGCAGGCAATGATTCGTCCATAGCATCGATTTCCCGCTCCAGCATAAAGATGTCCTCATCCAAAATATCCGGTTTTTTAACCCGTACCTCTCCACTAACTGTGGCTAGAGTCGCCCCAACGGTGAACAGCCTATCTTGTATTTCTTTGAGCAATGCATGTCTCTTGCTGTTAACTTCCTGGTCTTTTAACAGACCCAAAAATGCGTTCAATTCGTCAACGGTGCCGTAGGCGTCTATTCGGATATGGGATTTGGGGACTCTTTTGCCTCCTAATAGAGAAGTATCTCCACCGTCTCCGGTTTTGGTATATATTTTCATAAATCGTTTCGTACCACTTAGTCAATCAGCTCCTAAATCAAGACTTGTTTGCCTATGGTTGGGTTGGCATTTACTTTGTCAGATTCTACCAGTCCATCTCTCAACCGGATCACTCTGTGCGCAAATTGGGCAATTTCATCCTCGTGGGTAACCATAATGATGGTATTTCCTTTCTGATGCAGTTCGTGAAAGAGGTCCATGATGTCATGGGAGGTCTTGCTGTCCAAGTTACCTGTAGGTTCATCGGCCAGAATAATGCTCGGATCATTCACCAGTGCCCTGGCAATGGCTACCCGCTGCCGCTGTCCGCCGGAGAGTTCGTTTGGCTTATGATGTACCCGGTCTTCCAAGCCCACACTTTTCAGTGCTAAGAACGCTTTTTCTGACCGATCTGTTTTGTTAAATCCGGCATAAATTAAAGGCAAGGCTACATTTTCCAAACAAGTGGCCCTTGGGAGTAGATTAAATGTCTGGAAGACAAACCCGATTTCCTTGTTACGGATTTCAGCCAGCTCATTTTCGGTCATATCACTAACGTCTTTGCTGTTAAGGATATAGGTCCCCGCAGTGGGTGTATCCAAGCAGCCGACGATATTCATCAGGGTAGACTTGCCGGAACCGGATGGTCCCATAAAGGCCACATATTCGCCGCGGTTCACCGTGATGCTCACTGATTTCAGTGCCTTGACTTCCTCTACCCCCATGACGTAGGTTTTTTGAATATTTTCGGTTTTTATGATTTCAGCCATTTACCTTCAGATTTAATCCGTGAAGATAACGTTTTATGGCTGAAAAAAGATATGATTCAGGGATTTTTGATAAATGGGAAATTGAAGCGTTTGATTAGGTGGGAGTGGCTCGAGCATTGAGCTCACGCAGCGGGCGCAACGGTTTTCACGCGGCGGGCGCAGCGATTTGTTTCACGCGGCGGGCGCAACGGTTTTCACGCGGCGGGCGCAGCGATTTGTTTCACGCGGCGGGCGCAACGGTTTTCACGCGGCGATCGCAACGGTTTTTACGCGGCGGGCGCAGCGATTTGTTTCACGCGGCGAACGCAACGGTTTGTTTCACGCAGCGGGCGCAACGGTTTTCACGCGGCGAACGTAGCGATTTGTTTCACGCGGCGGGCGCAACGGTTTTTACGCGGCGGGCGCAGCGATTTGTTTCACGCAGCAATCGCAACGGTTTTCACGCGGCGAACGCAACGGTTTGTTTCACGCAGCGGGCGCAACGGTTTTCATGCAGCGGGCGCAGCGATTTGTTTCACGCGGCGGGCGCAACGATTTGTTTCACTCAGCGGGCGCAACGGTTTTCACGCGGCTGGCGCTGCGATTTGTTTCACGCGGCGGGCGCAACGGTTTTTACGCGGCGAACGTAGCGATTTGTTTCACGCAGCGGGCGCAAAGGTTTTCACGCGGCGGGCGCAGCGATTATTTTTGTTTAGCGCTAATCATAGCATATACTACTAGGGATTTTCTCAAGTGTCTACCGCGTTTTTTAAATTTTCCGCTGCGAACGCTGCGATTTGTCGTTGCGTCCGCTGCGAGAAACCTTTTTTTCAAACGTCTACATCAGCGATTTTTCAACACCTTTTCTCTGCGTCCGCCG
>NZ_VOLC01000002.1 GCF_009797935.1 Lunatibacter salilacus | reverse complement strand
GCGAAGATCAGCGAGATCCGCGGGAGATTGTTTCCCGCAGATTGCGCAGAAAAAGTGCAGCAAAAACGGGCGGAGATTATTATTTGCACAAACTAGCGCAAAAAAAGTCTGCGAAGATCAGCGAGATCTGCGGGAGATTGTTTCCCGCAGATTGCGCAGATAAGCGCAGAAAAAGGTCGGAGATTGTAATATGCACAAACTAGCGCAAAAAAAAATCCGCGAAGATCAGCGAGATCTGCGGGCTATTTTTCATTAGTTAATTTCAGGGGGTTCATCTTTGTTCTCCAGCTTTTTAATAATTCTGGCAGGATTGCCACCGACTAGAACATCCGCGGGAACATCTCTGGTAACCACTGCTCCTGCGGCGATTATGCTTCTGTCGCCGATTTTGACTCCTGGGCAAATGATTGCGCCTCCCCCTACCCAAACATCAGATCCGATGGTGACCGGAGCCCCATATTCCAGTAAACTACCCCGGACTTTCCAATTGATGGGGTGGGTGGCGGCATAAATTTGCACTTTAGGCCCAAAGAGACATCTGTCTCCGATAACAACTTGGCTGACATCCAAAATAACACAGTCAAAGTTGAAATACACCTGCTGACCTGCACGGATATTGTAGCCATAGTCACAGTAGAACGGAGGCTCGATCCAGAATTCATTTCCAATCTCTCCCAACAGCTCTTTGAAGAGCTGATTCCTCAACCGGATATCTTCAGGGGCACTCTCGTTTAATTTTTTGAGAAGTTTTCTTGCAGCAAGCCTTTCCTCGCTCAACTCCTCGTCAGATGCCAGATAAAGTTGTCCGGCCAGCATTTTTTCTTTTTCGGTTGGCATAGGGCTAATGGGTTACTGCATTTTTAATCTGTTCTAGGTGCCTTTTTTCATGAGCAAGTATGATTTCAATTGCCTGATCAAGCTGATATACTACCAGTTTATTTGCTGGGGAAGCTATCATCAGGTTTTTTTCTAGAAATGGATCCAGTTGTTCAATATACTTTGAAAGCTGGGCATGCTGCTTTAAAAATTGGTCCCCCACAGAGGGATCGATGAGGCTGTGGCGAGGTTCCCATGTGGGGAAGGTTTTCACCTTTTTGGGGCTGACCATTGATTTGAGAATAAATTCGCCTGTTTTTTTCCCAACAAAAGGAATATATCCCATTAACGGTTTGCTGTACTTTCCCTGAATAATGGCATCGAAAATGGGGAAATAGCTTTTGTTAACCTTGTAAAGGTGGTCAATGATTTCCCCTGGGCTCCAGACTTCTGGAGTGCGTTTCATGTTAAAGGCCGGCGTTTGGATTTTTTTTAATATTTGCTCAAAACCCCAACTGATCTCTGTAATTTCCATTTGCCAGTTGTCTGCGATTTCTCTCATCTACATTTCAAAATTAAATCCCGGACCATTGGGTGACTTGGCCCGAAGATGGTACATTTATGATTCTGGTAAGTTACAAATTTAGTTTGCATTTTGTAACCAAAAGCCACGCCAATCTATGTATGCCATTGTAGATATTGAAACTACGGGGGGATTTACACCCGATAACCGCATTATTGAAATAGCGGTAGTGATCCATGATGGACAGTCCGTTACCTCCCAATATCAAACGTTAATCAATCCACAGCGACCTATTCCAGGTTTTATTACTGGCCTGACTGGGATCGACGGAGCCATGTTGAAGGAGGCTCCTGTTTTTGAAGAGATAGCCGATGAGCTTTTTGATTTTTTGCAGGGGAAAATTTTTGTGGCCCACAATGTCAACTTTGATGTAAATTTTGTCAAAGATGCCTTTGCAAGGGTGGGAATGATTTATAATCCGCAACTATTATGTACGGTCCGACTTAGCCGTAAAATATTTCCGGGGTACAGATCCTATTCCTTAGGCACCCTTTGCGGCCAACTAAACATATCCATAGCAGAAAGGCATAGGGCTATGGGGGATGCGTATGCCACAGCAGTTCTTTTTGGGCAGCTTATTCAGGCAGATGCCCAGGGTATTATTGCGGCTTCCCTTAAAAACAGGAAAAAGGAAGTTGCGCTTCCTCCCCATATCAGTCAGGAGAAATTTGCGCAATTGCCCGAAACACCTGGGGTTTATTATTTCCACGACCTGCACGGAAAGGTGATCTATGTTGGAAAGGCTATCAATATAAAAAGCCGCTTTAAAAGCCATTTCTCAGGTAAGGCTAAAATAGCTATGAAAACTGAAATTCACGATGTGAGTTACGAATTGACGGGAAACGAGTTTTTAGCCTTGCTTTTGGAAACCTTGGAAATAAAAAAACACTGGCCAAAATATAACCGTTCCCTCAAAACCAAAGCAACCTCTTGGGGTCTTTTTTCCTATGAAGACCAGCAAGGTTATCCGCGATTTACAATTTCCAAAAACAATGGACAGCAAAAGCCAATCCTTACCTTCACGAATCATTCGGATGCATGGTACTATTTACTGGATTTGGTAAAAAGCCATCAACTTTGCCCCAAACTCTGTGGGATTCAGAAAACAACAGAAGCCTGTTTTGATTTCAAGGAGGGAAGTTGTCTGGGAGCCTGCTGCGGAGAAGAGTCTGCGGAAAGCTATTCAGACCGCGTGGAAGAAATGCTGGGTAAAATAAGATTGAGTGGCTCTACTATCCTGATCAAGGAAACCGGCAGGGAAGTGGAGGAAGAAGCCGCCCTGCTTTTTGAAAATGGCTTGTTGGCGGCTTTTGGGTTTATAGACCGATCTACAAATCTGCATCGTACCGAAGACATCCTGCCGATGTTGCAGTCGGTCAAACCGGTTTTGGAGACTACCTACTTACTTCGGTCCTACTTGGAAAAAGGCAAAAAGGAAAACATTTATTACCTTTCAGGATTGAATGGAATGTCATCAAAAGCTTGATGCCTCACCCACTTTATTGAACTCAATTAATCGAACAAAAAAATTGCTATGAAAATTAACGACCATAACGCGCTTAAACCTTATGAAGCTTCCGCAGAGCGGTACGAAACCATGCAATACAGGCGCTGTGGACGCAGTGGTATTGATCTTCCATTGATTTCCCTAGGCCTCTGGCATAATTTCGGCCATACGGATGATTTTAAAAACCAGCGAATTTTGCTTCGTAGAGCATTTGACCTAGGGATAACCCATTTTGATCTGGCAAATAATTATGGTCCTCCGTTTGGGGCAGCTGAGGAAAATTTTGGGAGGATTTTAAAAAAGGATTTTTTACCGTACCGGGATGAGCTTATCATTTCCTCCAAAGCTGGCTGGGACATGTGGCCTGGGCCTTACGGAAATTTCGGATCCAAAAAATACCTGGTTGCCAGTTTGGACCAAAGCCTGAAACGCATGGGCTTGGATTACGTCGATATTTTCTACCACCACAGACCAGACCCCATGACGCCTTTGGAAGAAACCATGGGCGCACTTGATCTTATCGTTCGTCAGGGCAAAGCTCTCTATGTGGGAATCTCCCAATATAGTGCGGAAGAGACTTCACTAGCGGCAAAAATCCTTAAGGAACTGGGAACTCCCTGTTTAATCCATCAGCCTAGGTACAGTATGCTGGATCGTTGGGCGGAAAATGGTTTATTGGATGTTTTGGAAGAGGAAGGCATCGGATCTATTGCCTTCTCACCATTGGAGCAAGGAGTACTTACAGGCAAATACCTCAAAGGATTTCCCGAGGATTCCCGTGCAGTAAAGGATGGCCGCTACCTAACGAAAGACAGTATAACTCCAGAATTGTTGGCGAAAGTAAAAGCTCTAAATGAAATTGCTGAACAAAGAGGCCAAAATCTCGCCCAAATGGCCATTGCCTGGTTGCTTAAGGATCCTAGGATCACTACTGTATTGGTAGGAGTGAGCAAAGCCGAGCAGCTTTTGGATAATGTCAACAGTCTGAAGGTGCTTGATTTCAGTACTGAGGAGTTACAGAAAATTGAGGAAATATTAAATGCCTAAAATCCTCAGTTTTTTCCTGCAATTTATGAAGAAAAACCGTCCAGGTTTCGCCCATTTAATTTGAACAACGATCTGATTATCAACAAAACCTGGAAGGTTTACGGATTTAACGAAAAAACAGACAAAACCCTTCAATAGTTTTGGCCTGCCGATTGCAGTCTCCATTTGAGTCGACATTTGAAGGGGAATTCCTTTTCGGGCTAAATCAATTAAAACTTATGAAACAAGTCATATTTTATAAAACCGGATATCCCCAGGATGTCCTGAAGGTAGAAGAAGCAGAAGTTCCAGTTCCGAAATCAGGCGAAGTTTTGATCCGGATTACGGCAAGGAATATCAACCCTTCCGACATCATGTTTGTCAGGGGAATGTATGGGATTGCACCTCAACTCCCCAGCTCTGCAGGGTTTGAGGCCGTGGGAGTGGTAGAGGATGCAGGTGATCAAGATCGGATTAACAGGGGAACCCGGGTGATTTTCTCGGCAATCGGTACCTGGAAAGAATACATTTGCCTTCCTGCCAATCAACTCATTCCCGCTCCTGAAGGTATGCCGGATGAGGTGGCTTGCCAAGCATTTATCAATCCAATGACGGCCTATGGCATGTTGCAAAGAAGCGGATTGCAGGAAGGTGATTGGTTGTTGCTGACTGCCGGAGCATCCGCATTTTCCAAACTGGTTATTCAAATGGCAAAGGCTAAGGGAATAAAGATAGCCTGTACCGTCAGGAGGAAGGAGCAGATTGCCCAGCTAACGGATAGGGGGGTGGACTTGGTAGTGAATACCGAAACTGAGAAAATTCCAAATGCATTAATGGACGCAACCAATGGAGATGGAGTTTCTGTTGTATTTGACGCAGTGGGTGGAAGTTTGGGTGCCAAAGCATTGGCAAGCCTTAAGCCCAAAGGTAAAATGATGGTCTATGGATTGCTCAGTTTGGAAAATATTCCTTTGAATAGCGGCTTGATGATATTTAAGGACCTGAGTATTGAAGGATTTTGGCTTACCAGTTATTTGGAAGGATTGGATAAAAAGTCCCGACAGGAAGCCTTTCATACTGTTTTCGGAACCTTGACCTCGCAGGATTTGAAGGTGGACGTAGCGGATACTTTTCCGCTGGATCAAGTAAAAGAGGCAATAGCGGCTTACGAAAAACCCGGACGTACAGGGAAAATCATTTTAGTTTCGTAGCATACGACAAATCTGAATCTAAGGGAATTTAATTTTTGGTACTCGTAGTCCAAAGTTTTCTAGTGCATTTAATTACGTTTAGCCCAATCCTGAAATCAGCAGTATTTCCCTGAAATCAGATGGCCTTAATCTAAAGAAAAACCTTCCGGGTTTCACACGTTTGATAAGATCAACTAACTGATTATCAAAAACAAATCTGGAAGGTTTCCATAATTAAGCTTAACTAAAAAATCCAGTGTGGATCCGTAAAAATTCAAAGAGCCAGGATCGTTAAATGTCCCTCCATCCACGGTAAGGTGGTAATAATGGAAACCTTCGTCCAGAGGTCCTTCTGTTGTACCGACCCAAGTGCTGTCCTCTGTCTGTGATAAGGTCGTCCCGCCTCTACCCCCTAATCCAAGGCTCACTTTGACTGCTTGCGCATCAGGTGCTTCAATGCGAAACCTGGCATACCCTTGGGAATTTACCATTGGATATTCCTTGCCGGGTTGGTTTAAACTGGAAGGTTTGAAATCTTCAACAACTGAGGTTGTTTGGGCAAATGAGGCAGTACTAATAAAGCAAGCCGCCAATCCAAAAAAGAATGTTTTTTTCATAATAGGTTATAGGTTTATAGGTTTATAGAAAAATAGCACCTTGTTCCTAACATTACCAAATTTGTCGTAAAGATTGAGATTCAATTTAAGTTAAATGAATCATTTTTCATCAAGAAATTACGGCAAAATGGCAATAAGATTCAATGGCTATATTTGTAAGTGTAATTTAGACATTTATTTTTTTTCTAAAAACAACTTCTGGCTTTTTTTTGTCGATGTACACAAAAAATGCGCTATATACCATTAAAGGAATTTCTTCAAGCTTTATTAAGAAGTTTGCCAAAGGGAGAATCCTTCCAATTTTTTATAAAGTGATACCCGGCAATTAAAAATAATATTATAGCTGAGGCCACCGCGGCAGCTGCCACGTTTTCATTTTGCCCCCATTGATTAACGGCAATCGCAGAGGTGCCCCAAACACCTACCAACGCAGCTTCACGCATGTTTCGGCTAAAAGTGAGGTTAGCGTATATCCCCGTGGCTACTGCCAGAACAAACGTAGACAAAATCTCTGGATTAATGGAATTTTCAAGCCAACCTGTACTTTGCAACCAAACCGAAATATTTAGAGTCGTTGCCAACACGATCCAACCAATATATACGGTAATCGGCCACCAGACAAAGAATATAATTCTCATTGGAGCATCCCATATTTCCAGTTTTAGTCGGATGACAAGTTGGATCAGGGAGAAGAGAAGCGCGCAAATTACCAACACGGACCACCCCAGGGCTATATTTGTCCAAAGGATAATCCAAAGGCCGTTAAATACGTTGGAAGCTGCAAACCAAACGCCTGAAGGAAACAAAGATTCTTGGTTGTTGTTTCTAAAAAAGCCTACCCATTGATAAATCAGAAACCCCAACAGCATAAGGTAAATAATTCCCCAGATCGCAAAGGCATATCCGGCAGGTGTTATCAGGGTAGGGTAAAGGTCACTGATTTCACCAACAGTGCGTTCCCCCCTTTCTCCACTACCATAAACATAATTTAAAATCAGGGTAAGTATAAAGGTAAATGTATTTAATAGTAGAAGAGGGAAAGGTTTCATGCTTAGTAGGATTTATATGTTCAATATAGGCATTTTTTAAAGATACGAAAAAGAAAAACAGTGTAGAAATGAAATGCGAAAATTGCTTTAAAATCGGCTGCTTCACGTCACTGTAGTTTTATCTGTCACTTACATGATACCCGACTGCTTCATGGCCCTATAGGTTCTTTTTCGCAATAGGAGTAGGTTTTTGGCATAGTAAATAGAAAGAAGCAACACACCACTAGCACTGCCTAGTAACGTAAGCGGTGCGCCAATCAGGTCTGTAATCAGCCCGATCCCAAAACTCCCAACCGCCAAAGCACCCATAAAGAGCATAATGTAAAAGCTGAGCACGCGCCCTCTTTTTTCCTCAGGAGCCAGCGTTTGAAGGAGTGTGTTGGTTCCTGTAAAAATAAATACACGACCTAACCCCGTGGTAACCAATGCCCCGAGCGATACCCAAAGGACAGACGAAAAAGAGAAAACCAGCAATCCCATCCCAAAGGTGATGGATCCTGCCAAAATCCACTTGTCCAGTCCCAGCACATGACTCTTGCTTCCTACCAGCACGGCACCAATCAGACTTCCAATGCCGATTGCACTGGTCATATAGCCAAAAACCACGGAATCCCCTAGCAAAACTTCGGAAGCTACAATTGGCAATACCACGGTGTAGGATATGCCCAGCAGAGTAATCGCCGCCACAAAAAACAAAAGAAAGCGGATGTGCTTAGTTTTCAATGCATATTCGGCTCCCTCTAAAAATTCTTCCTTAAAATTCCTTTCTGAGGGCTCCTTTACGGGTGGAGTGTATCTTATCTGTAAAAAAATGAAAACGACGATTGTGCTTGCGATAGCATAGATTAGAAAAATGTACCCTTCACTGATTATTGGAATAAGTAACCCCGCCAATGCGGGACCAACTATTCGTGCAGTATTGAATAAGGAGGAATTAAGAGCAATTGCATTGGTGAGGTAGGATTTATCAGTGACGAGGTCATTGACGAACGCATGCCGGGAAGGCATTTCCAAACCTGATACCAACCCGAAAAGTAGTTGAAGGATAATTAACAGTGTGATAGATATTGTATCTGTCAGTGTAATTGCAGCCAGTACAATAGCAAGAAACGCAACCAAAGATTGGCAAACCATCAACAGCTTGTGTTTATTATAACGATCAGCCAGTACTCCGGCTACGGTGGAAAAAGTAAACACAGCTATTTCTCTTGAAAAGGATATTACTCCCAATAACAGGGCGGACCCAGTAATGCGATATACCAACCAACCGATGGCAACCTGTTGCATCATACTGCCAAGGTTGGAAAACGCCTGCCCCGCAAAAAAAAGCCGGTAATTTCTGGAGGAAAGGGATTTAAAAATAAGCATGTATATTATTGTTCCGGAAAATGGATAAAGTCACTAAAATAAAGGATTTTTTTTAGTGATAAGTTCCGTCCAATTAATTAAGGTGCCAATGAATGATCTGATATATGCTTCGCGGTAGGCAATTGATATCGATATGGAAGGAGCACCCAGAAACACGTTTTACTTTTAGCAAAAAGGGACATGAAAAATCTATTAAATTACGTTATCGACAAAAAAAAATAATTTAAATTACGATTAATGTAAATTTTAACAATTTTTGTTAAATTATTTGTAAATAGGCTATCGACCTGCTACCTTTGAAATATCAAATAAAGGCAAATGGTCTTTTATACTGTAGGATGATGAAACTGGCAGACATGCCCTCCGGTCTCGGGGGTGGGGAATTCAGGATAAAGCAAACATCGAGCTCGTGTTTTTGCCTAACTGCCCCGTGGAGGTTCGACTCCTTCTCCTACAGCAGGTTATTTTGGGTTTATTGTTAATTGACTAAAGCTATGAAATTTTATTTCATAGCTTTTTTTATTTGTTTTTTCGAGTGTAATCAGTTTAAAGTCAAAAAGCAATTAGCCTACTTGGGTGTCCATTACCTGTTCCTTTTCCAAGTGATTTGCAGCAGATATTATTCTTTCACACAGATTTTCGCTCGCCGCTGCCAAAGGTAATCTCACAGTATTCTCGCATAATCCGAGGTGATTCATCAGGCATTTTACACCCACAGGATTACTTTCTTCATACATTAATGGGTTAATTTCCAACAACTTAAAGGTGGATTTTTTGGAGGATTCCGAATCACCATGTATAATGGAAGAAATAATAGCGGGGTATGCGTTGGCTAAAACGGAAATTAATCCTTCGGCTCCTATAGCTTTTAGTGCGGTGGTGATCATGTCATCGCCAGAAATCAATAAAAAGTCATCTGGCTTTTTGTGGGCAATTTGCATGCATTGCTCTAAGTTACCGCTAGCTTCTTTCATGCCAATGATGTTTGGATGTTCGGCCAAGTGAAGGGTGGTTGCCGCAGTCATGTTGGACATGGTCCTTCCAGGTACATTATATAAAATAACCGGTACTGGGCAGGCATCAGCAATGGCTTCGTAATGCTGGATAATTCCGGATTGACTCGGTTTGTTGTAATAGGGACTTACGGATAACAACGCATCTACGCCAGAAAAATCCGTTTCCTCTAATTCATTAAGAACAGCCTGAGTGGCATTTCCTCCCAGACCATAGACAAGCGGAAGTCTGCCTTTTAGTACTTTCCTCGAAAAAGCCAAGACGTCTTTCTTCTCTTTGGAAGAAAGCGTAGCGGATTCCGCGGTAGTGCCCATCACCACAAGATAATCCACGCCTCCTTGTAATACATGCTCAATTATCCGCTGCAAAGAAGGATAATCGATGGAAAGGTCTGTGTGGAAGGGGGTTACTAATGCTACACCGGTTCCAATAAGCTTTTTCATGTGTTTATGATTGTTTTTCATTTGCCACAACTTGTCCCGGTTTGCCGGGGTGGAATCTCGCAATCGTAATCATCGCTCCGTGGGATGTTCTCGTCATGCTCGATTTCATGTGTCTATAATTTTTTTTCAGCGGTCACATGGAATCTCGCATGGTTGATAGTCATCCCAGTGTGTGACGGCTATGTCATGCTCGATTTCATCTGTTTATAATTCTTTTTTCAATGGTCAGATGGAATCTCGCAATTATAATCATCCCACTGTGTGACGATCTCGTCATGCTCGATTTCATGTGTTTAGTTAATCTGCTTTAAATATTTGAAGAGTTGTTCGGTGGCTGTTTGAATATCTTTCCCCTCTTTATTAAGCATAAGGTCCAGATAGGGCTTTAGTGGTTCGCTGTAAAAACCAATCGCATAGGGCTTTGGCTTTAAATAGAGAAGATATTGTTCGAAGTAATTGGCTTTCTCGGAAGTAAAAATAATCAAATCTGGCTGAAGAGACAGATAATTTTTTATTTTTTGTTCCGGTATGCCAAACAGGGAGAAATCCTTATAAGAAAATGCCCGCTCATCAGTGGATTTTTCGTCATAATATATTCCCGAAATCTGGACGCTTCGGTCGAAAGCCCTGTTGACAAACGAAGTTGTCTCATCCAGTTCCTGATTGTTTTGGGCAATAATGCAGATATGATCCACATGCTCTAATACCAGCGTTTCCTTTAGGGCAGCATCGGGGTTCTTTTTGTCCAGTGCATTTTTAATGAAGTATTCCTTTATCCATCTCATAGGGACAATATATTAGCCGTAAAATTAATAGAATTGAAACAAAATCCCCTTTCAAAGAAGATAAATGGAAGTAGTATTGGAGTAATAAACTGATTAAAAGGTGTCTGTCAATAAATTATTTTTGCGCTAATCACCCAAAAACCACCAGGGGATATCTATCGGGTTACATTTTTGAGGAATTCTTCCTCGGAGATCAAGGGGATTCCTAGTTTAGCCGCTTTTTCTTTTTTGCTAGGTCCCATATCTTCTCCCTCTATTATGAAATCTATGTTTTTGGAAACTGATTTTACATACATACCTCCATGGGACCGGACAAAATCTATGATTTCATCTCTTTTAAAGTGGTGCAACTTTCCTGATGCCAGGATTTTTTTACCTTTAAGTTTTTCACTTTCCAATATAATTCCTTCTTTACTCGATTCAAATAAAAGGCCATGGCTTTTTAATCTTTTGATGATTTCCATATTTTCCGGAACATTCAAAAAATCCTGAAGGCTATCCACCAAGGTTTCGCCAATTCCGTTGATATCGAGAAGCTCCTCCCTGCCGGCTTCCTTTAACTTTTCAAAAGTGTCAAAGTGTTCTACTAAAAGAACGGCTGTATTTTCACCAATATTGCGTATACCAAGTGCAAAAAGCACTTTTTCATAAGGTTGCCCCTTACTCGCTTGGATTCCTTCCATCATGTTGGAAATGACACCTTCCTGAAAGGAATTGCCTTTCAGCTTTCGGACTTTCTCCAAATATCCTTGGGATAATTCCGATTGAAAAGAAAAGAGCAGGTCATGAACAGTGTTCTTTATTTTAGAGAGGGAAGTTAATTGTTCATATATGTGTGATGGGAGAGAACCCAGCGATTTAAGTACTGCGGATACAGGAATAAAATCCTCTATTTGGTCAAATGCCTCCCTGTCAAGCTGATCCGTCAGTCGCCGAATGACAGCTGTATTTTCATTTACCTTTTTGCCTGTTTCCCGGATAAAGTCTAAAAACGCCGCCAATTTTATCGGTTGCTCTTCTTGATCCACCCCGGTTAAAAATTGATCGATTGCCGTTAAGGAAATACCGTCAGTAAGGGCAAATAGGGCTTTTTTCAATGAAACGTACAGATAGCCTTCGCCGCTTTTGGTATATTGATCCTCCGACACTTCCAAGCCCAACAGCTTTTCCTGGATATCGGGGAGGTCGTAAATATCCGCTGGGGTTCGAACATATCCTTGATTAATAAGCGCACGGATTCGCTCCGTACCTAAAGTGTCTATATCCATAGCCCTCTTGGACACAAAGTGCTCGATTCTACCTAAAATCTGAGGTGGGCAGGATCCGGCATTGGGACAAAAATGCTTGGCCTCCCCGTCCTTGCGGAGCAGTTCGGTTCCGCATTCGGGACATTTGGTTATGTAACGGATCGGTTTAGCGGTAGCCTTCCTTAATTCTAAAGAAACGGCCGTAATTTTAGGTATGATTTCGCCTCCTTTTTCTACCCACACCGTGTCACCTTCGTGAAGATCCAGCCGTTCTATTTCATTGGCATTGTGCAAGGAGGCCCGTTTTACGGTGGTTCCGGCCAGTAATACCGGTGACAGATTTGCTACAGGCGTGATCGCACCTGTGCGTCCTACCTGATAGGTGATGGACAACAATTCAGAGGTCGCTTTTTCTGCTTGGTATTTGAAAGCAATAGCCCAGCGTGGAATTTTGGCCGTAAACCCAAGTTCTTCACGCTGTCCGTAATCATTGATTTTCAACACTACCCCGTCAGTTTCAACGGGAAGTTGGTGGCGTTTTTCCCGCCATAGTTCAATAAATTGGAGTACATCCTGGACTGTTTGGCATTTTTGATAGGTCGGTGAAACATTGAAGCCCCATTTTTCCAATAAAGCGATAGCTTCATCATGTTGGTCTATGTCCAAATCCTCTCCTAAAAGTTGATACAGATAACAGTTTAACCTTCGCTTGGCTACTACTCCTGAGTCCTGCATCTTGAGTGTTCCCGATGCGGCATTTCTGGGATTCGCTAGCAGAGCTTCTTCATTCGCTTCCCGTTCAGCATTGATTTTTTCAAACTCCTTTCGGGGTAAAAATATCTCGCCTCTGACCTCCAATATCTCAGGAATTCTGTCTCCTTTAATTCGCAACGGAATATTTCGAATTGTTTTGACATTTTCTGTTACTACATCTCCTCTAAACCCATCACCACGGGTGACTGCCCTCACCAACCTGCCTTTTTCATATACCAAACTAATAGCAACACCGTCAAACTTGAGTTCACAAAAATAGGAATAGTCTAAATGCCCCAATCCCCGCTGAACCCGCTCGTCGAATGCAATCAACTCCTCCTCAGAATAGGTATTCCCCAAAGAAAGCATCCTCACTGAATGCGCTGAGGTTTCAAAATTTTTGGTGATTGTTCCACCCACGCGTTGTGTTGGACTATACTCATCCGCAAACTCGGGATAGCTTTTTTCCAGCCGGATAAGCTCGTCCATGAGGTTGTCAAACTCAAAATCACTGATCTCAGAGGTGTCTTCCTGATAATACAGGTGGTTGTAATGGTTAATCTGTTGGGTCAATTCATCAATTCGCTTTTTAATATCGGCTGGGGATGGCTCACTGGACATGGCAAAAATGGGGTTGAAGTCACTATTTATCTTGTAGGCAATGGAGATGCTAATCCTCCGAATCAAAAGCTTTGGCAATATCGTCCTCTGTTGCCCGCAGTTTTTTCTTACAGGCCTTTACGAGGCTACTTGCTTCTTTTACTAGCGCGGCAAGTTCATCAATACTTTTATCATTCTCTTCGAGTTGGCTGACAATGGCTTCAATTCGGGTAATCGCTTTGTCGTAACTGAATGAATCAGGAGGCGTCATAATCGTTGATTTCTGTAAGTGTTGATGTTAATTTTTTATCGAGGGTATAGGTGACGATTTCATCACCTATACTGGGAACCTGAATCTGAATGGGTTTTCCCAACAGTTCGGTTCGGGTATATCCTTTCCGGAGAATTAGGTTGGGGTCCAGCCGGGTTATATCTTGCTGAAGGTGATTGATGCGCACCTTAGTAGATTCCAATACCGTTTTCACTAATTTTTTAATCTCCTTTTCTTGAATATCCAATTGGAGATGTTGGATACTAATGCGGTGTTTGGTCAGGGAGCGTAGTTGCTGGTTTTTTCTATCCAACCTTTCGCGATGTACTGAAAGGATATTTCCAGCCGAGTTTTTCAGCAAATGTTCCCTGTCATGTATGGTTCGTTCTTCTCGTTGCAGATAAAACCTGCTCCGCCTTTCCATTATCGTAAGCTGTCCATTCAGTCTGTCCTCGAAATCCCGAAAACCAGATAGTAGAAAAGTCGCCACGGCGGTCGGCGTTTTTAAGGAAGTATGGGCGACAAGGTCTGCGATGCATTCATCCCTTTCATGTCCTATACCCGTGATGACGGGAAGGGTGGTATTCGCAATGGATTTGGATAGTTCATAGTCATCAAAAGCATCCATATCCGTCTGTGCGCCACCGCCGCGAATGATCACGATCAAGTCAAAGGCTTTGCTTTGCTGTTCTGCTTCGATTTGATCAATTGCCGATATGACTGATGCAGGGGTGTCCTTTCCCTGCATGGTTGCCTGATAAAGCGTCACAAATACCTGGTAATGATCGGGGTTTTGGGCAAGTTGATTGATAAAATCTCCATGGCCTGCGGCGGTAACCGAACTGATCACCGCTACCCGTTGGGGAACTTTGGGCAGTTCAAATTGCCTGTTGAGTTGTATGAGCCCCTCCCTTGTAAGTTGATCGATTACCTCCTGCTTTCTCCTCGCACGTTCGCCGAGTGTATAGTTGGGGTCTATATCTTTTACTATAAGACTCAAGCCATATACTTCATGAAACTGGACATTCACCAGGGCAAGTATTTTCATTCCACTTCGGAGTGCATCACCTGTAGTTGATTCAAATCTCCTACGGATTCCCTGGTAGGTGTAAGACCAAATATTCCCTCTGATTTTAGCGGTTATCTGACCGGTTTGTTTCTCTATCAGATCCAGATATACATGACCTCGTACCGAATCCCTAAATTCACCAATTTCCGCCATGACCCAATAGGCGGGCTGCAGGTGCCTATCGAGGGTTGATTTGATAAGTTCGTTGAGATGTTGTAGCGAAATCGGCTCTTGCATGGCACAAAGTAAGGAAAAATGACCGATAGGGAGGATATATTTATTCAAAAAATACAGGACATAAATAAAAAAACCGGAACAAGTCCGGTTTTTTTTTTATTGGTTTAGTTTTCTCTTTGCCTACGGTGTTGCATCTGGTAAATTTGCCTGGTAAAGTCTCTATTGGCCTCCGATAGTTTGAATGCCTGGACCGAGGTAATTACTTTGGTGATTTCCCGCATAAAGGACTTCTCGTCCTTCAACATATCCTCCTGAATCTGAAACCGTTTTTCAATAAGTTCGCTGGCTTTGCTTTCCGATGGATTATCACCGGCTTCTTTGCTAAGTCCATGCAGCTTTCCCATATGGGTTCTTCTTGATTCGTTATGTTGATTGTAGATTGGCCAGAATTTCTCAGCTTGTTCTGATGTAAGGGCCAACCTATTGGTGATAAAAGCGACCCTTGCGGATTCAAGCTTCTCCCGGTCTACCTCATTTCGACTACCTCTCTGTGCATATCCCGTTACCGCTAGTAAAAGCAGGAATATGGTGAATGTTGATGTTCTTTTTATCATTAGTAAAAGATTTCTGTTTCTATAAAGGTGTTTCGCTCATCTCCCAGCTCGTAATCCCACTCGGAGGCAATGATCTCATCCAATAAATCGTTAGGGTTTTCCGCCATTCCCAAAATATCCAATTCATCCCAATAGCCTGCGGAAATGAAGAGCTCAATGTCCTGGTCCACGTTGGACTGGAAATTTGGATCCTCAAAACTCGTCTCATGAGAAATAGCAAAAAACATGCCTACAGCCAAAACCGCCGCGGCAGCTATTCCACTAATCCAAACTTGTCTTGCTTTACGTTCCCGTTTCCGCTCTCTAGTCCGTTGGGCTAGCGTGTCAAAGTACCCTTCAGGGATCTGGAATATATTTTCTTTCGGTATATTTTTCATCTGCTTCATCTTAGACAGGGTTTAGTGTCAAAGGTTTAAAACAATTTGATTTGTTCTTCAATTTTTTTTACTGCATGGTGATAACTGGCTTTCAGCGCCCCCACAGAAGTTTCCGTAATTTGGCTGATTTCTTCGTAATTGAGGTCTTCATAGTAGCGCAGGTTAAAGATAAGGCGTTGTTTTTCGGGCAATTTTAAAATTGCTTTTTGCAGGAATTTCTGAATTTCATCTCCATCAACAAGGGGGGATTTATCCAAATAGTTTTCCATGACCTCGTGATGATCGTCTATGGGGAAGAAAAACCGTCTTTTTTTTGACTCCAGGAAATTCAGGCTCTCATTTACAGCAATCCGGTAAAGCCAGGTGAATAGGGTCGAATTCCCATTGAATTTGTGAATATTGCGAAATGCCTTGATGAAGGTATTTTGAAGGACGTCATCGGAATCCTCGTGGACAATTAGCATTTTCCGGATAATGCCATACACCCGCTGCTGATAGTAGTCCATGAGCAATTGAAAACCCCTGTCTTTCGTCTTGGGGTCTTGTATGAGTTCAATCAGTTTTAAATCGCTTATTGGGACCATTCAATTCCTTAGACAATGAAATGGCATAAAAGTTTAATTGGTTTGTATATTAGGCTTTGAATAACGCAACCAATCACTTTAGGGAGTTGCCCCGAAGAAATTCGGCAACTTCCATGCGTTTCTTCCCTTCTAGTTGCAGGGTCAATACAGAGAGTAAGGCTGTGCCCGTTTGGAAGTGGATGAAAGACTTGTTGTCTGTTAGTAAAGACCCCACCTTTTCATTTGACGATTCGTCCAAAATGGCAGTGGTGTATATTTTGCAGATTTTCCCGTCAAGGGTCGTCCAGGCAGCCGGATAGGGCGACAGTCCCCGTACCAGGTTGTGAATTTCATTAGCGGACTTATTCCAGTCTATTTGACAGGTCTCTTTGAAGATTTTTGGAGCATGGTGGATGGATTTGGATTCATCCTGAAGTTGTGGTACGATAGAATCCGCTGCGAGAGCCTCAATAGTCTTCAGAACCAATCGGGATCCTTTTTCCATCAATCGCTCATACAAAGTCCCTACATTATCCTCAGGGTGTATCGGTTCTTTTTCCTGAAAGATAATGCTTCCCGTGTCAATTTCGTGTTTTAGAAAGAAGGTGGTCACCCCCGTTTCTTTTTCCCCATTGATCAATGCCCAATTGATTGGAGCCGCACCTCGGTAATCGGGGAGTAGGGAAGCATGTAAATTGAAAGTTCCTTTTGGAGGCATATTCCAAACCACTTCGGGAAGCATCCGGAAAGCGACTACCACCTGTACGTCCGCATGGTAGCTTCTGAGAATTCCCAAAAACTCAGGAGACTTCAGGTTGGTGGGTTGTAACACTGGGATGCCCAGCTTTTCTGCGCTAAGTTTGACTGGAGAGCTTCCCAGTTTTTTTCCTCTACCCTGCGGTTTGTCAGGGGCAGTGATTACGGCCACGACATTCCATCCCTGGGTTACCAAAAGCTCCAGGGCAGGCACGGCAAACTCAGGGGTACCCATATATATGATGCGGAGGTCTTTTTTCATTTTCAAGGGTATAACAGGTAGCTTTCCCGCAAAGTTTTATAGGTATCCAAATCGGCCTGCCAGGTAGCGCGGATTTCTGCTTCGTTCTTGCCAGCCAACATATCTTTTCGAAGTTGGTCACTTCCTGCGAGTTTGTCAAAGAAGTTGTTGAAAAATTTCTCTTTTTTTCCAGATAGCTGATAGGCCTCCAACAGATAGCTCAGTGTAAACCGGTGGGTAAGTGGTTCGTTTCGCAAATCCTTTCCATAACATTTTTTGTCTTGTTGAGGAGGGTTTTTGGACATGCCCTCAATGCTGACTGGTGTAAAGCTAAACTCTCCGAATTTGGGGTCAGGATAGCCGTAGACCTGAAAAGGAAAATGCGTGCCCCTGCCTAAACTCACATCTGTACCTTCAAAGTAACACAGGGAGGGATACAGGCGGATGGAGACATCATTGGGTAAATTTGGAGAGGGTTTTATGGGAAGCGAGTAAGGGGTTTCATGCGTCCAATTATCCATGGGAATTACTTCGATGGGTGCTTTAACCTTATTTTCCAACCAGCCCTCTCCATTTATCATCTGGGCGAGTTCGCCCACCGTCAAGCCATGAACGACCGGAATAGGGTGCATGCCTACAAAGCTGGTATATCCCTCTTTAAGAATGGGGCCGTCCACATAATCGCCGTTGGGATTGGGGCGATCTAAGATCATAAGCGGCTTGTTTTGTTCGGCACAAGCCTCCATCAAATAATGCAGTGTGCTTATAAATGTATAAAAACGAATACCCACATCCTGAATGTCAAATATGATCACATCCACATCGGAAAAAGCTTCCTTCGAAGGTTTTTTGGAAGCGCCGTATAAAGAGACCAAGGGCAGCCCAGTTTTGGCATCGATCTGATTTTTTACTAGTTCTCCAGCATCGGCATCTCCTCTGAACCCGTGTTCCGGAACAAATACTTTTTTGACATCTATACCTGATTGTAAAAGAAAATCAACAAGGTGTAGATTGTCCCGCTGTGTTAGTACGCTTGTTTGGTTGACTGCCAAAGCGACCCGCTTCCCTTCCAGCATTGGGAGGTAGATGTCGGGGCGGTCAGCTCCGGGTAAGATCGCCGCGGGAGCTGTAGCTTCCTGGTCATCATGTATGACTGAATTATTATTCCCCTTACCACAAAATGTGAAATTGGTAAACAAAAAAGCAGTAAGAAGTATTAATTTTAGGTGCTTCATAGTAATTTGCGTTTCTTACAAACAAAATAAGCGACTTCATTGAACCTTTCCTACTTCATTGCTAAAAGAATTAGTTTTAAGCGTACCGGGGGATTTACCGGGACCATCCATCGGATAGCAGTGGCGAGCATTGCGATTGGACTGGCAATTCTGATTATCTCTTTCATGGTATTGGGAGGTTTCCAGTCGGTGATAGCTGACAAAGTATTTTCATTTACAGGGCATTATCAGATTCACCGATTTGTTTTGACTAAATCGCTGGAGGAGTCACCCACAAGTAAGGATAGTTTTTTTTATACCCAATATCCCGAATCCGACTATATCCGGCATGTGCAGGCATATGCCAATAAACCTGGGCTACTAAAGGGTGACGAGGAAGTCGAAGGGGTTATCATGAAAGGCATAGGTCCAGATTTTGACACCCTCTCCTTCAGATCATCGATGGTCAAAGGGAGATTTATTCAGTTTCCGGAAACAGGAGCCGCCTCAAACGAGATAATTCTAAGCACAAAAATTGCCAACAAGTTGCTTCTTGATGTAGGGGATCTGATCACCATGTATTTTGTCCAGGAACCTCCCCGATTCCGAAGATTTGAGATCGTTGGCCTTTATGAAACGTTCTTGGAGGATTTTGACAATAAGGTTATACTTGGAGATATTCAGACAATTCGGGTGCTGAATGACTGGGAGGAAAATGAAGTAGGGGGATTTGAAGTGTTTCTGAAGGATCCACGACAAATTGATGCCCATGCAATGGATTTGTATGATTTGATAGATTACGATCTAAAATTGGTAAAGGCCACGGATAAATACCTGCAGATCTTTGACTGGTTGGAGTTGCTGAACAACAATGTGTATGTGTTTTTGGGATTGATATTATTTGTTGCTTCTTTTAATATGGTTTCTATTTTGTTTATCCTGATTATGGAAAGGACTCAGATGATAGGCATTTTAAAAGCTCTCGGTGCCCAAAATTCCCAAATTAGACGGATTTTTATTTGGAATGGCCTTCGAATAATAGGTAGGGGAATGCTTATAGGTAATCTCGTTGGGTTTTCGTTTGGGTGGATTCAGGAGAAAACGAAAATTATCCACCTTGATCCGGAAAATTACTACATGGACTTTGTTCCCATATTCTGGAATTGGCCCGTATTTATGGGCTTGAATGTGCTTATTCTGATCATCAGCACAGCCGTTTTGTTTATACCTTCCATGATCATCAGCAACGTAAACCCCATCAAATCTATCCGGTTTGACTAGACGGATATTTTTTGAACCAACTTTTCACTTTCATATAAATCACCCCAAATATAGCCTCCCTAAAAATGTGTTTGGACATTTTCGAGGTGCCTTTGGTCCGGTCGGTAAATATTATGGGAATCTCAACAATTTTAAAACCCATTTTCCAAGTAGTGAATTTCATCTCGATCTGAAATGCATACCCAATAAACTTGACCTTCTCCAAAGGGAATGCCCGTAATACCCGCTCCCTGTAACATACAAATCCCGCCGTCGTGTCCTTGATGGGGATTCCGGTGACGAGCTGCACATACTTACTGGCGAAAAATGACATAAGCACCCTGCCCATGGGCCAGTTGACTACATTCACTCCGGTAATGTACCGGGAACCTATGGCCATATCAAACCCATCTTCCGCACACGCCCGATAAAGTTTCGGAAGATCCGCGGGGTTATGGGAAAAGTCGGCATCCATTTCAAATATGAAGGCATAATTTCTAGCCAACGCATATTGGAATCCATCAATATACGCCGTTCCCAAACCTTGCTTTCCCTCACGCTGCAAGAGATGTATTCTTCCCGGGAAATCGGATTTTGCAACCTTAACCATTTCAGCGGTCCCGTCAGGTGATTGATCATCAATCACTAAAAGATCAAATAACTCCTCCAGTGCCATGATGGCATGAATCATTTCCGAGATATTTTCTACCTCATTGTAAGTTGGTATGATGACGAGTTTGTCTGACTGCATAATGAAACAAAGGGCAAAAATAGGATTAAAGTGCCTGTTTGCAAGCGACTGAATTGACTTTTATGGAATATTTCCTTAAATACGCAAACCTTCCAGGTTTTGTTGATAGTTAGCAAGGTGTTCGAATTAAATGGGTGTAAACTGGAAGGTTTATCTTCATTTGCTAGGGGAAATTCTTCGGATTTCCATATTTATTTCACCGTTTTTCATTAACTCTTTGAAGTTAAATCTGGTGTAAAGTGTTTGTCAGTGGTTGTCCAAATTCGGGAATGTTTATTTCAAATTTATCCCCGTGCCGCACCTCGATCCCGTCAGCGAAACTTAGCACTGAGGTGCCAAAGTAATGGACGTGAACGTCTCCCGGTTGTCTGAATAAGTCATATTTAAAGTGATGGTGCTCCAGGTTGGCGAGGTTGTGGCTCATATTGGCTTCCCCGGTTAGAAATTTTTTCTCCCAAACCACCTCATTGCCTCGGGCAATTTTGGAAGTACCTGTAAGGTGGTTGGGAAGATCTCCTATAAGTAATTCCGGGCCATAGGAGCAGTGCCTCAATTTGGAATGGGCCAAATACAGGTAATTTATTTTTTCCATGGTATGGTCGGAAAACTCATTGCCCAATGCGAATCCTACTCTAAAAGGGGTGCCGTCCGGTCCGTTGACGTAGAGTCCAACTACTTCCGGTTCTTCGCTTCCGTCCATTGCGAAGGATGGAGAAGGCAGGGGTTGACCGGAAGGAACAGCCATCAGTCCGTTACCTTTATAAAACCATTCCGGCTGTATTCCGGGAGTGTTGTTCACCATTTTTCCGTTTTCCAGCCCCATCCGAAACATACGCATGGAGTCCGTCACCTCATCCGGGTCGCTCTGCTTCAGTTTTTGGTGCATGGCATCTCTGGAAGAAGCACTGCCCAAGTGGGTTAACCCTGTGCCCGTTATCCATGCATGATAGGGATCCGGATGGTCCAAGGGCAACAGGATGCGGTTTTCACGAATCAATGTAGGGTAATCCAAGCGGGGTCCGACGGCAAATTGATCGATCAGGTCAGGCAGCGATATACCGGTTTGAAAGGTCTGCTGCACCAACTGATAGGTACTGGAAACCCCCTCCAGAACAATAATAGATGAATCATCGACGAGGCCTACATTCTGGTTGTTTTCGGTTGTTTTGAATTGAATTAAACGCATTTTTCTGGATGGTTCGGTTGAAATATGGTGGAAATATAATAGAAATATGGCCTACGGCCGAAATATTAAAGTTGATATTATTAGATACTGGATATTTATTGAAATTAAAAAGGTTGAAATATAGTGGAAATCGGAGCGAAGCTTAGACCCTGTGGAGCGTAGCGGTTCAGGGTATGGCCTATGGCCGAAATAAAGTTGAAATATATTGGAAATCGGAATGTAGTTGAGAACCCGGAAAGTGCAATTGTTGAGGGATAAAATTGACATTTCGGCTCCGGGTTTGCCCCCCGAAATCCTCCCTTTAGGGGGGACTTTTACTCCCGTTTTACTAGGAAAATTGCCTCCACAGACGTATGCATTATGGAAAATTCTCAATAATTAACGTAATCTATCAACCTCCTGTAGAGTTGAAATCCCGCAGACCACATAGTTTGCGGGAGGGAGGGAAGGGGGCGGGGCAGTTTTGGCAGCGGTGATGGTTGGATAGGCTATTCCTTTCCCGCCAAAACCCAATCCTGCCATGTTCTGCCTTGCCTCGGATGTCCGGATGATAAAGGAATTAGAAGACGCAAATTGACCATTAACAATTAACCATTAAAAACTCAGTTTCCCGGGACGAAATGCTGATTGATTTCAAATAGGTTCGGGTTTTCCGGGTTGATGCGGATGCGGAGCGCATGCATGTCCCGGTCACCGAAGACCTGTGCGGCGGTGAAGTTGGTAAGTACTCTTCTATTGTCATCGAGTAGTGGTTTGTCTATTACAAATTTATGGAAATCCCCATAGAGGAGTAATACGGGGTTTTCGAATGCCATCACCCTTTCCCGAAGTAGGTTGACAAAACTCAGGTGACCGTTGCTGTCCTCCTGGCTGCGGTAATTTAGCCCGGCATGCAACATAATCACCACACCCTGATGCTCCTTTTCGGTAGCATTATCAAAGAGCCTGTTGAGCCAAAAGAGGCTGGCCATTTCTCTTTCATAAAATTCATCGTTAAGTGCAAGACTGTCCAGTTTTAAATTGTTATTAGACCCCACTACATGAAGGGTGCCGAAGGAAATGTTATGCATTTCCCACTGGGCATTTTCCACGAATTTTTCCCATCCCTCAACATTGTTCTGGGTAGTGAGCGGTAAGGGGTTTTTACCAAGGCTTTGGGGCTGTGAAAAGAAAAGCTCCCTCAATTTGTCCAGCCTTTCTTCCGGCTCATACTCCCCGCAAGCGGGGCGGTAGCAGTCTGTCCATTCATTGTCACCCGGGGTGTAAATTAACGGATTGTCAAACTGGTTGAAATAATCCCTGATTTTCATAAAATAGGGATCACTGCATTCGGTGCTTCCGGATTTGATATCACCCACGTGTATGGTAAAGGAAGGCTGCTGTGTGTTAATTTCAGCTATTAGGTTTTCAAAACGGCTAAAATCCTCAGGAAGATGGTAGGGGATATCACCGATGGCCATAAATTCCAGGTAGGAGGGAGCCTGGGGCTGGCAAGAAAAAAGGCAAATTGTGAAGACTAGCCCATAAACGTAATTCATGCTATTTTAAGTTTGGTGGTGATTTGTTAAATATAGGGAATTAACGGATTACTTGATTTTCTTCGGTGGCCAAATTTGTACCAACATCCCAAACCGCTTAAGTTCGCCATTATTTTCAACTCCAACCTTTCCGACAATGCATTGATGTTCTTAACAGCGTTGTCGGCAAGCGCTTTATCTTGGGAAATGTACCAAAGCAGGGCGTAAAACTCAAAGCCTTATCTATTGACATTAGAAATAAGTAGACCTCCCATTCAATAAAATGGGAGGTCTACCTGGTTGATGAGGGTTACTAATTGTTAGTCCAATTCTTTTTAGTCCGTTTAATCAGATTTTTCCACCAATCCCTCTTTCTGGGAAGCTCATCATCGTAATAGCCGGAACTGCCATAGCCATAGCCATAATTACCATAGCCGCCATAGCTTCCATAACTGTTTTTACTTTTTTGCACCCCGTTGAGAATAGCGTAAAGCTTTTTGACGCTTTTTTTCTCTGCCAGGCTGTTTATGAATTCCAGTGACTGCTTGTCTGAATAATCCTGACGAACAATCATCAGATTAAGGTCCGAAAATTTGAATATTTCGTAAGTTTCTGATACAAGTCCTACTGGAGGACAATCAAGGATTACGACATCATACGTTTCTTTTAATTCTTGAATCAGCTTTTGGAAATTATCCTGAAGGAGCAATTCCGCTGGATTGGGGGGAACAGGTCCGGAAAGCAGGATATCCAAATTATTTTCTTTAGTTTTTTTCACCATTCTCCTCCAGTCTTTGTCGGAGCTTAAATAGGTACTAACTCCCATGTCATTTACCAAGCCAAAATCATCTGCAATTCGAGGTTTTCTAAGGTCCAATCCTACCAAGATCACTTTTTTATCACTGATGGCATAAATGGATGCTAAATTTATAGAACAAAACGTTTTTCCCTCACCGGAAATCGTAGAGGTTAAAGCAAATACTAACTTGGACTGGTTGGGTGCGAGATATCCCATATTTGCCCTTAAATTTCGGAATGACTCTGTAATCATTGACTTAGGTTTATCAAAAATAACTAAGTTATTCTTATACGTGCTTAGATTAACAAGTCCAATTAATGGGATTCGCAGTTTTTTCTCCACTTCCTGGGGGTTTCCGATTTTGACGTTAAAAAAGTCTCTGACCGTTATAAAACTTAAAGGCACAATTAAACCCAAAATTATACCAATAAGATAATTAACAGTTTTTTTCGGGGCGATTGGTTGGCTACCTGACTTTGCTGAATCCAGCAATACGTTGGTAGGTGAGTTTGACGCCCGTGTAATTTCTGCTTCTGCTCTTTTTTCTAATAAGTATATATAAATGTTTTCGTTTATGGCGAATTGCCGTTGAATCCCCATCAGGTTACGTTCAGTCGCCGGGAGCTTGTTAATCTCTCGGGACGTGGTAGATAATCGTTGATTTATTTCTGATAATGATACTTCGGCATTGGCTATAGCACTTCTTATATTTTCCATCAAAGTGCTTTTTGTATTTCGTATTTTGGAAATAACTTCTCTAACGGCGGGGGCTTCAGCGGAAAAAGTTGCGGAAAGTTCAACCCGTTCACTTTGAAGCTCTCCAAGACTTAGAACTAAGGCATTTAATAGAGGATCTTGAATGCCAATAAAAGAGGGTGCTGCTAAATCCTCCAGCTGATCCTCATTCAGGTAGGTCATCACAGTCCTGTAGTAGGTAAGTGACAATTCGATAGTAGACTTTTCTCGCTCCAACTCATTTAGTCTTTCAAAAATCAGACTACCTTCTTGGCTTAGGTTAAATACCTGATTTTCTGTCCGGTACGTTTCAAGACGGTCTTCAATAAAGGAAAGGGAATCTGATATCCCGGATAGCTGCTCGTCAATAAATTTGACGGTGTTTGCTGCTGTAAGGTTTTTTTCTTGCAATTCCCGCTCGAGGTACACATCAACCAATTTGTTGAGGTAAACCTCACCTTTTTTCCTATTGTTATGCTCCAATCCCAAAATCAAAATACTACCGTCTTTGCTGAGGGGAGTTATAGTTAATGCAGCTATATATTGGTTTGCCAATGAGGGTGTATCATTAATTTCAAAAAGTACCGGGTTATTTACCTCTCCGTTAATATCCATTACCCGGAATCGATAATTAATTCCCTCTAGCCACTCACCAAACGTGTAATCGTCTTCTTGAAGTTCCAAATATTCTACTCCAGTTTTATAATTTGGATCACTTGGAGAAAATAGGGAGAATGCATCATCTTCAATAGTTAATCTATATGTATTTGAATCTTTTTTTATTATGGATAATTTACCATTCGTGAGTTGGGGGTGCTTCCAATCGACTTCTACTAAAAATGGAATATTTCCGAACATCTCTAATTCGTTGAAAAATCCCTCCTGATAATAAGTTACATTATAATTTAACATATTTAAAGTCTCGGCTGCAAGACTTCTGCTTTTGAGAATGCCAATTTCATTTTGAAGATTATTATTTGGTTTGGACAATCCAGTTCCTTCAAATATATCCGCACCTAATGTCATACCCGCTTCTTCTTTAATTAATACGGAAGACTCAATTTGGTATAGTGGAATTGCAATTTTATTAAAAATAAAGGCAAATGTTAAACCACTCGCCGCACAAATAAAAAGTAACGGCCAATACCGAAGATATTTAAATAAAATTTCCTTAAGATCTATTTCTTCTTCCGATTCTTCCATGATGTATTAATACTTTCTATTATCGTAATACCAAGTTCAATATCAATGCAGCCGCTGTGATGGAGGTTACAAATAGCTGAAGGGACTGTGCCACATTTTCTCCGGCTCCCACTTCTCTTATTTTCATCGGTTCCGCATAAATTTGGTCATTGGGCTGTATAAAATAAAAGGGGGTATGGACAATATTTCTGTCCAGTAGGTTGACCCGGTGCAGTTTGGTACCTTCGGGATATTGCCTGATCAGGAGGATTTCATCTCGTTTGGCAGTGGTACTTAAATCCCCGGCATTGGCGATGGCCTCAAAGATTGTCATTCGGTCTTGTAATACGACATATTTCCCAGGCCTTCTTACGTCACCTAACGCACTGTAACGTATCCCTCCAAGTTTGACACGCACAAAAAATTCATTTGAAACTATAAATCTACTTAATTTTTCGATAATTGCTAATTTAGTTTCAGCTAACGTTTTATTACTAACCTTCAAATTCCCAATTAAAGGTAAATCGATTTGCCCGTTCCGATCAACCGTATAACCCGTCATATAATAAATGTCTCCACCCCCTATTAGCTGCTGACTTCCCTGCATTTGTTGTTGCTTAATATTGAACAATTCATTCATTTCTTCCGAATTTGTCTGGATTTTCACATCTATGATGTCATTATATTGAAGTCGGTATTCGTCCAACGCATAAAAAATTAATGAATCTTCTGCAATTTGAGGTTGATTTTCCAAGTTTTGGAGATAGATCAACCGTTCATTGGGGACACAACTAATAGAAACCAATAGTGCGAATAAGGAGATAAACCCGATGTATTTCATGTATAGTGTGGGTTGAAGTAGTAAAAATAATAAAGAAATTAACCAAATAAGTAAACTTGTATAGACCTAGGGGGAATTTAGCTGTCAACTCGGATCGTACTGCCTTTGATGCCTTTATATTTCTTTTGGCATGCAAAGAAAAAGATTTTTTTCCAAAACAAAAACTATTATGTGGATTGCTGTTTCCTGAAAAAATATTACAGTAAAAAAATCATGCTCCAATTATTGAATACCCTACTAAAACTGTTAGCTTTGTGGTCTAAACGAAAAAGATCATCTAATGCATGCAAAATTTAGATTTGATGACCGGACACTATCTCATTTGTAATTAATTTCACTACATGTATTTTTCAGCCATACTCACCATAGCCCTGGTCGGTCTGTTGGTTATAGTGCTCTATAATGACCTTATGCGAACTGCGTTTGCGTTTTTGGCAACAGCGTTCCTTTTGCTGATTTTCCAAGTGATCAAACCTGAGGAGTTTCTGGCCGGATTGGCCAACAAGCAAATCATTGTGATTTTCCTTTTAATAGGTTTGACAGCCGGCATCCAGAAAAATATCGGCACGGGCTTTTTTTTCAAACTTTTCAGCCGGAAATTAAATCCTGGCGTGTTTCGGTTTCGAATGATGGTTTTTGTAAGCGGTCTTTCAGCCATATTAAATAATACCCCCATTGTGGCCTTTATGATTCCTTATGTCAAGGAATGGGCCGCTAAAAACAAATTCCCAGCTTCCAAATTTTTAATTCCACTGTCCTACGCCACAATACTTGGAGGAATGATTACTGTAGTAGGTACGTCTACGAACCTGGTCTTAAATGGACTTATCAGCCAATATGGGTTACCCTTGCTGGGATTTAAAGATTTTATTTTTTTGGGAGCCCTTGTGGCTGTAATCGGAGTGATTTATCTGGCAGTAGCTTCGCATTATCTACTCCCAGACAGAGAAGAGAATAAGAGTGAGATTATTGAGCATCTTAATGAATATGTGGTGGAGACTTTTGTGCCTAAGGGTTCCAAGATGATCGGTTTATCGGTAAAAGAAGCCGGGTTAAGAAAATTGAAAGAAATTTTCCTGGCGGAAATTTCCCGGGGAAACAAGGAAATCACTCCCGTATCCCCCAAAGAGATTCTATTGGAGGGGGACAAATTGTTTTTTACTGGCAATACCAAAGCCATACTTTCCCTCATCAAAGATGAAAATGGCCTTAGTTTGCCGGAGCAAAGCCATGTATTCCAAAACGACTTTTTCCAGTTGACGGAAGCTGTAGTTCCGGCAACTTCCTCTCTTATAGGAGAAAAGGTAAAAGACAGCGATTTTAGGAAGAGGTACCAAGGATCCATACTGTCCATACATCGCAACGGCGAAAAGTTGAAGGGGAATATTGGAGAAACGAAGTTTCAGGCAGGTGATTTGATTCTGATGTTAACCGGACAGGAGAATCGGCCCAATGGTCACCTTAAGGATCTTATCATCATCACCTTGGGAGGAGAAATTCAGCAGGCAAAAACAAAAGTGGGAAAACTACCTTCCCTGTTGGCAATTACAGTGCTGTTGTTGGGTATAACAGGTGCCATAGATCTATTTATGGCTGCTTTTTCGGGGATTATTATTTTATATCTGTTTAAAGTTTTAAATTTGGCCACCTTAAGAAAAGCGGTGGATTTGGACTTGCTTTTGATTCTGGTGAGTTCGCTGGCCATAGGAGTAGCACTAAAAAATTCGGGGGCGGCAAATATTCTGGTGGAATGGTTATTACAGGTTTCTCATGGATTGGACACCCTATTTGCGCTGGGCTTGTTATTCTTCATTACGTTGATTTTGACCAGTCTGATTACCAACGCAGCGGCAGTATCCATCATGTTTCCCATTGCCCTGGAAATGGGACAGCAACTAGATCAGCCACTTACCCCTTTCTTTGTGGCCATAGCTTTTGCCGCCTCAGGGGATTTTATGACACCCATTGGGTATCAGACCAACCTAATGGTAATGGGTCCCGGCAATTATAAATTTAAGGATTATTTTAAATTAGGCCTCCCGCTTACCATTATTTACACCGTAACGGTTCTGGGATTTATCAATTGGTATTACGCCATAACTTAAAATAATAGATGGCAGTAGAAATCGTTCAAGAGACTCGTACCCGCATGAATGAAAATATTCACCCCACCATTTTCAAAATAACCCAAGCCGCTCGGATAAAATCATTGGGTCAGCGCCCAATTTTGGTTTGGTTTACCGGCTTATCAGGTTCCGGAAAATCCACGCTCGCAAATGGTGTGGAGAATGCCCTTCATGTGCAGGGTATACACACCTATTTGCTTGACGGGGACAATATCCGGACTGGTTTGAATAAGGACCTTTCATTTACAGATGGGGATAGGGTGGAAAATATCCGCCGGATAGCGGAAGTGAGTAAGTTGATGCTAGATGCCGGGTTGGTCGTCCTTTCTGCCTTTATTTCTCCGTTTCGGGAAGAGCGCGAGATGATCCGAGATTTGGTGGGGGAAGCAAATTTTCTGGAAATATTCGTTGATTGTCCCATAAAGGTATGTGAGGAAAGGGACGTGAAAGGACTTTACCAAAAAGCCAGACAAGGATTGATCAAAAATTTTACCGGCATTGATTCTCCCTATCAACCTCCACTTAAACCCTTTATTACTATCAAAACTGCCGAGGAATCCCTTGTAGATTCCATCACTAAAATAACTGAATTATTAGCTCAAAAAATTAATCATTAACATGGGACAATATTATTTATCACATTTAAAAGAATTGGAAGCGGAAGCTATTTTTGTAATCAGGGAGGTCGTCTCCCAGTTCGAAAAACCTGCCCTGTTGTTCTCCGGGGGAAAAGACAGCATTGTGTTGGCACATCTGTCAAAAAAAGCATTTTATCCTTCCCGTATTCCGTTTCCCCTGATTCATATTGATACCGGACACAATTTCCCGGAAACCATCATTTTTCGGGATTCCCTTGTGGGAGAACTGGGCGTAAAGTTGGTAGTAGGCTCGGTTCAGGAGAGCATAAATGAGGGTAGGGTTCGTGAGGAGACAGGTGTAAATGCGAGCCGCAACGCACTGCAAACCGTCACCTTGCTTGATACACTTGAAGACCTAAAAATTGACGCTGCCATGGGAGGTGCCCGCAGGGATGAGGAAAAAGCCAGAGCTAAAGAGCGGTTTTTTTCCCACCGGGACGAATTTGGACAGTGGGATCCTAAAAATCAACGGCCTGAACTATGGAATCTATTTAACGGGAAAAAACACAATGGGGAACATTTCCGGATTTTCCCGATTTCCAACTGGACAGAAATGGACGTGTGGCAATATATACAGCAGGAGAATATCGCACTTCCTTCTTTGTATTTCTCCCATCAGCGGGAATGCGTGGTTCGTGACGGAGTTATCCTTGCCAAATCTGAATTTATCAAGCTTAAGCCGAATGAAGAGGTGCAACTAATGACAGTTAGGTACCGAACCTGCGGAGATATGCCCATTACGGGCGCTGTGGAGTCTGATGCGGATGATCTGGACAAAATCATCGCCGAAGTCGCAACAACCCGCACCACAGAGCGCGGCACCCGGGCCGATGACAAACGCGGCGAAACGGCCATGGAAGACAGAAAAAAAAGCGGCTACTTCTAAAAGTAACAGCAAAGAGCGCAAGGGATTACAAAGGAAAGCATAAACAAATGCGGACGATGATTTCCCGCGGATTTCGCAGATAAACGCAGAATGTTTAAAAAAAACTTTGCGGGAAATGATTTCCAGCTGTAAAGCGCAGAAAAGCATCTGCGAAGATCAGCGCGATCAGAGGGAGATTGTTTTTCCCGCAGATACCGCAGATGGGCGCATAAAAGGAATCAGCGAAGATCAGCGAGAGCAGCGGGAGAATATTTCAATCCTTTATGATTAGTAGAAACTTTAAATGTAAACTCAAGCATATATGAACATACAAGAAACCAACCAACTGTTGAGGTTTACCACGGCGGGATCTGTGGATGATGGGAAAAGTACCCTTATCGGCCGTCTTCTATACGATTCCAAGTCGATTTTTGAAGACCAGATTGAGGCTGTCAAAACATCCAGTCAAATGAAAGGCTTTGATTATGTGGATCTTTCTCTACTCACCGATGGGCTAAAGTCCGAAAGGGAACAGGGCATTACTATCGACGTAGCATACCGCTATTTTGCGACCCCCAAAAGGAAATTTATTATCGCCGATACCCCAGGGCATATACAATATACCCGGAACATGGTTACTGGTGCATCCACCGCCAATCTTGCCATCATATTAATTGATTCCCGTAAGGGACTGCTGGAGCAGACATTTCGACATTCATTTATAGCTTCCCTGCTCAAAATCCCCCATGTTATTGTTTGTATCAACAAGATGGATTTGGTGGATTACAGCGAAGAGGTCTACGACCAAATTGTCAAGGACTACAAGGCTTTCGCCAGTAAAATGGATATCAAGGACATCCAGTTTGTACCTATTTCCGCATTGAACGGCGACAATGTTGTTGACCGGTCAAAAAACATGGTATGGTATGAGGGCCCGACCCTGTTGTACCTACTGGAACATGTACACATCGCTTCTGACCTGAACCATATTGACTGCCGTTTTCCCGTTCAGATGGTCATCCGTCCCCATACCCTTGAGCACCAGGATTTCCGGGGATATGCCGGCCGGGTAGAGGGGGGCATATTCAAACCTGGAGATGATGTCAAAGTACTGCCTTCCGGATTCACATCCCGGATCAAAAACATTGAATTGAACGGGGAGGCCATTGAGGAGGCTTTTGCGCCTATGTCGGTGACAATGACGTTGGAAGATGAGATTGACATCAGTAGGGGAGACATGATCGTTCGTCCCAACAACGTACCCCATGTAGGTCAGGATCTGGATGTCATGCTCTGCTGGATGAATCAGCGACCGCTACGGGGAAGAACCAAATTAATATTGAAACACACCACGAAGGACTGCCAGGCCATGGTAAAGGAGATCTTATATAAGGTAAACGTCAATACCCTTCATCGGGAAGAAGGCGTGGAGGAACTGGCCCTAAATGAGATCGGAAGGGTAAGTATCCGTGCAGCCAATCCGCTTTTCTTTGACGCCTACCGCCGAAATCGTCAAACCGGGTCTGTAATCCTAATCGACCCGAATACCAACGAGACACTTGCTGCGGGGATGATTATATGAAGTAATTGGGAGTAGGAAAAATGAGAGTTTTAAAGTGGCTTGAGCCACAATTTATTTTAGATACTTTGAAGGACTTTTGGATTTAAAATTTCTTTGCGTTTGTCTTACAAAAGCTCAAATTTAAACCCTATAAAACGTGTTAGGTATTGTGCTTTCGATAAATTTCTTTGAAAATATGCAGGTGTAGTTTAGCTTTACATCTAAGCAGTGTGTCGGCTAGTCTGTTTAGATTGGGAGGTGCATAATTTTCTCGTCGTTTGTTCGATAAGATTTCTAGTTTTATAAATTATCAAATTAGTCAAAATGCGTCTCAAATGGGACCCATGATGCGAAGCTATATTTATTAGGTAAAGCGTACCCCAAATTTACATGCTAAAATTTCTCTAAAAGGGTTTTTGGAATGCGATAGTATTGCAGGAATGACTTAAGAGAAAATCAAAGCAGTTTTCATGGGGAGTCTTGATTTAATACTGATTTATCAAACTAAGAGTTTTTAAATGGAAACAACCAATATTAATTTGCAACAACTAACCTCTATAGCGAAAAAGGCTAGCCTGGAAGCCGGGAAAGCAATTCTTACTGTTTATCAAAACGCGGATATTGGTTTGGAGGTCAAAGATGATCAGTCACCGCTTACCTTAGCGGATAAAGCTGCGCATGATGTTATTTCTCAGCATTTAAACGTCACCGGTCTACCGATTCTCTCAGAGGAAGGAAGAACTATCCCTTATGATGAAAGAAAAAACTGGACGTACTTTTGGTTAGTTGACCCATTGGATGGAACAAAGGAGTTCGTCAAGAAGAATGGGGAGTTCACGGTGAATATCGCGTTGATGTACAAGAACAGGCCAATTATGGGTGTAATTTACGCACCGGTTTTAAAGTGGATATATTGGGGGAGTGAGGAAAATGGAGCTTGGAAGCAAGTAGGTAGCGAGGATCCAATACGTTTAGTACCACTAGAAGAACAGGAAGTCAAAACCATCGTGGCGAGCCGATCTCATTTAAATCAGGAAACTAAAGAGATTATTGATAAATATCCGGGTGCTGAAACCATTACCATGGGGTCGTCCCTAAAATTTATGTTAATTGCCGAAAACAAAGCCCAGCTTTATCCAAGACTTGCTCCTACGATGGAATGGGATACAGGATCAGCACATGGTATTTTAATTGCGTTGAATTGTCAATTGTTCCAAATGGGTGGAAATGAGGTATTAATTTATAATAAAGAAAATTTACTCAACCCGAGTTTTATTGCGGGAATTTCAAGGAATTAGAAATCTGGAAATTGCTATTTTCTTTATCGACATGAAGTTTCACGTTTTTTTAGTTGCTGGGGTTTTGAAAATGAACTTCCTTAGAAAAGCTAATTGTTCTATTTTAATCATTTCGCAATTAGGAGAACTTCAAAAACACTATAGGTGCATTTCAGTTTGGAGGTCAACCTGATAAGTTGTCCCTGTAAAACTTTTACTATCCACCGTTTGTGACCTTAAAATTGCGATTAATTCCTTTTTTTATTTAAAAAAGCTTTTCCTATATGTAAATTACAAAAAAGATTGTTTTAAATACTATTTTCTCACTTTTAATACTTTTTTTAACCTAATATAATTTTATTAATGGCTGGTAAAAAAAGAAATTACTTTGAAAATATACGACAAGCGACTAAATTTACACTATCAAATTAAACGTAGATTTTAGCCTTTGGCTTTTAAAGCTGTTGCGTTAGAATTTTTGTGATAAGTAAAATATTTTTGAAAAGACATATTCAGTCTGTTTTAATAATAAACCCTGCACTTGTTAATTTTTAAATAATTGGTTCCGTATATGGGGCTTATGGGGCGAAGCTTTGAGTATGGCAATGTTTCTCACTTTTACTTTTTATTTTCCCTATAACTTCATTTAATTTCTATGAATTAGATGGTATTAAGACATATGTTTCACCAACAATATCTTAGGTAAATTTAATTTTGGTTAATTGCTAATAATATTAATGGTGGTGTTTCTAGGCGTATTCTCTTTCTTATTAGATATACACTGCTTGTAAATTCTAAAATTAATTTATTCTATGCAAATATTAGTAACTGGATCAGCCGGATTTATAGGATTTCACCTTTGTGCAAAACTTCTTAGTGAAGGTCATCAAGTGATAGGCGTGGATAACCTTAACACATATTATGATCCTCAGCTTAAATTGGCAAGATTGGCTGAACTTGGAATTAAAGGAATACATCAAGACGAGGAGCCTTTGACAAGGGTTGATAGTGGTTTGTTTACTTTTATTAAGGCAGATATTGAGGATGACCGTTTGTGGGATCTTCTAAAAAATGAATTTGAGATTACTTCGCTCATTCATCTCGCAGCGCAGGCAGGTGTGCGGTATAGTTTGGAGAACCCCAAAGCATATATCAAATCAAATATTGAGGGATTCCTAAATGTGTTGGAATTTTGCAGGCATCAAAGTATTACTGAGCTTATCTATGCAAGCAGTTCTTCGGTATATGGATTAAATTCATCCCAACCTTTTTCAGAAACAGAAGTCTGCAATCAACCAATCAGTTTGTATGCAGCTACTAAACGATCTAATGAACTGATGGCCTATACCTATCATCATTTATTTGGAATTAGATCCATAGGCTTGAGATTTTTTACAGTTTATGGTCCATGGGGACGTCCCGATATGGCTCCTTTTATATTTACAAAATCCGCTTTTGATAAAACAGAAATTAAGGTATTTAACCAAGGAAACCAAGAAAGAGATTTCACATATATTGATGATATTGTAGCTGGCATTACTCAAGTATTTGATCGTAAGGATAAAATATTAAGTGCTGATGTTTGTAATATAGGACAAGGTAAACCTGTAGGTCTTGGCGACTTTATCAGTCAAATAGAAAAAAGCACTGGCATTGAATTGACTAAGAATTATGTAGAGGCTCAGCCAGGTGATGTACAGGTAACATATGCTGATACAGATTATTTAAGAATTAAATTTTCGTACATACCGAAAGTGAAGTTAGAAGAGGGGATAGATAAATTTGTTAAATGGTATGTAAAATATTATAATGATTAATAAAATTTTGAATTCTTTTATAAATTAATGAATAAATATTGAATACATGGAAAATACTTTAATAGTAACTAAAGGCACTTTGAATGGAAGCGTAAAAGTAAGTGGAGCAAAAAATAGTTCATTGCGTCTTCTAGCTGCCTCTATTCTCACAGATGAAAATATAGAATTGTACAATTTCCCAAATGGACTATTGGATGTACAGGTTCATTTGGAGATGCTAAAGGTTTTAGGTAAAGAATATTTTTCAAATGAAGACTACGTGAAAATTTCTGAATCTGAAGCAAAATCTACCACGGTTCTAGATTGGAAAGACAGATCAATACGCAACACATTACTTATTCTTGGGGCACTCACAGCCAGATTTGGCGAAGGGAAAGTCCCCCTTCCTGGTGGATGTAAACTTGGTGAGCGTAAGTATGATTTACATGTAATGCTTTTAGAAAGGTTAGGCGCAGAAGTATGGGAAGAAGATGATTTTTTATGTGCTAAGGCTAAAGGCGGAAGGTTGAAGGGCAATAGTATCCATTTACCTATGAGATCTACAGGTGCAACGGAGAATAGTATAATTGCAGCTTCTCTTGCACAAGGAAGTACTGTTCTGTGGAATCCTCACATTCGACCAGAAATAATGGATTTAATCGATATGTTATCCAAAATGGGTGCAAAAATTAAGGTTTTTGGCCAACAAAGAATTGAGATTGAGGGTGTACCGAAGTTGTCAGGAGTTGTTCACAGCGTCATACCGGACAATATGGAAGCCTTGACATGGGCAATAGGTTCAGTAATAACGAATGGAGACGTTGAAATTGAGAATTTCCCAACAGACCACTTGGAAGTTCCTTTGATCTTTTTGAAAGAAAGTGGTTTTAGATGGTATAAAGGTACTGATTCCGTAATAGTCAAAGGAGGTACTCCATACCCCATAGAAATAAGTACGGGCCCATATCCCGGTATAAATTCCGATATGCAGCCGATTATGGCAGTTTATGGTGCTATGTCTAAAGGTGAATCTAAAATAGTTGATTTGAGGTTTCCTGGTAGGTATGGCTATGCAGAAGAGCTTGCTAAAATGGGAATGAATTATAAGGTAGAAGGAGATTTACTAGTGATTAATGGAGGGAATCCACTTACTGGCGCTGCGGTTAAGGCACTTGATTTGAGAGCTGGAATTGCATTGCTTCTTGCAGGGCTGACCGCCGAAGGCGAGACTATAATTGAAAATTCATGGCAAATTCATCGGGGTTATGAAAATTTGTTTAAAAAACTGAAAAATTTAGGAGTTTCTATTTAAACCAATCCTGTCTATCCCTCTATTATATATTGGGGTGAAATGTCGCAATTCTTTCCTAACAGGGGAGTAATCAATAAAGTCGAAGTTATTTTAATGATATAGGGCATTTTTAACCAAAAAATACTATATCAAACCATTAGACACCCAAAAATCGTAAATTGTCTATTTTATGGTAAGTACTGGCAACCGGATGCATATTTTAAACTAATGATAACACTTAAACAAACTATACAGGCCATAAAAGACGATTTACCAAAAAAGTCATTTAAAACTTTCCTGCGCTGTTACTTTTTCAGCGCTGGGTTTCGGATTTTATTGAACCATAGAATTGGTAAATATTTATTTAATAGCAGGTTTATTTTTTCTAGTAAGATAGCACTTTATTATAAATATAAACTTGTTTCTAAAAGAGGATGTGACATCTCTTATGAGGCGCAAATTGGTAAAAACGTCCGTTTTCCTCACGCAATAGGGATTGTTATTGGTGATGGAGTTATAATTGGAAACAATGTTAAGATATGGCAGCAGGTAACTTTTGGCAGCCATGGAAAACTGGGAGAAAAATTAGAATATCCCATTGTAAAAGATAATGTTAAAATTTTTGCTGGCGCAAAAATTATAGGGGGATTAACTATAGGTGAAGACAGTGTTATAGGAGCAAATTCTCTGATTAACAAAGATGTTCCAGCTAACTCTGTGGCATATGGCACCCCATTTAAAATTAAAGGGAAATGAGTTCTTTTGCGAAAGATTTGGTACGCGTCGGTTCGTCAAATGTTGCCATTATATTATTTGGTATTTTTACTTCTATTATAACGGCGCGTTTTATTGGACCAGAGGGAAATGGTATAATAGCAGGACTAACTGTCTATCCGTCTCTGTTTATGTCATTTGGATCTTTAGGAATTCGGCAATCTACTGCGTATTTCTTAGGGAAGAATATTTATTCTGAAGATAGAATAAAAAGGGCCATAACTCAAATTTGGAGTTTAACCACAGTTGTTTCACTTTTTATTTGTTATCTTTTAATGACCTATTTTAGTAAATCCGGAGAAAATTTCCTTTGGGTAATTTTGGCACTTTTACCCATTCCGTTTAGTTTGTTTATTACGTATAATTCTGGTATTTTCTTGGGTAGAAATGATTTAAAGTCATTCAATAAAGTAAATTGGATTCCACCATTTATAGTATTAGTTATTTCTTTGATTTTGGTCGGATTATTCGATCAAGGGATACAGGGAGCATTGATTGCTGCAGTAGGCGGACAGTTATTTATAGCATTACTAATGCTTTTTAAAAATGAATTTTTGAAAGCATTTAGTTTGCAATATGATTTTAAAGTCATATCGTCAATGTTGTCTTTAGGGATTGTTTATGCTATAGCATTATTGATAATTAATCTAAACTATAAGGTAGATGTTATACTGTTGGATAAGTTGAGTACTTCTTACGAGCTTGGTATTTATTCAAAAGGAGCAGGAATAATTCAATATCTTTGGCATATCCCCATGGTATTAAGTACTATCATTTTTTCACGAAGTGCCTCAGCAAAAGATGATTATATATTCTCGCTTAAGGTGGCACAACTATTACGGATTTCTTTGGTTATAGTTGGAGGCGCATCTATGGTTTTGTTTTTCCTGTCTAATTTTGTAATACTTACTATGTATGGTGAAGCATTTCGCGATAGTATTTCGGTTTTAAAAATTTTATTACCAGGTGTTTTATTATTAACCGTTTTTAAGGTAATGAATATGGATTTGGCCGGAAAAGGTAAACCTTGGATTTCGATGAAAGCCATGGTACCTGCATTAATTATAAATCTGGTACTGAATTTATTGTTGATAGAAGATTACGGGGCTAATGGTGCTTCAGTTGCTTCTTCCATAAGCTACAGTGTGGCAGCCATTCTGTTTGCATATTTTTATTGCAAAGAAACAAAAGTACCTGCCACGGAATTGTTCGGAATTCGTAAAAGTGATTTTAATGTTATTTTGTCGAAGATAGGTAAGTTTATTCCAAAAAAGAAATAATGAAAATAGCAGAAAATTTAGACCTTACATCTTACAACTCATATAAAATAAAAGCGAATTGTAAAGTTGCTTATTTCCCGGAAAGTGAAGAAGATATTGTATCTTTTTTTACGGAATATAAAGATTTTATTTTACTTGGAAGTGGACATAATATTATTTTTTCGAAAGAGTATTACGAGAAACCGATCTTGCTATTTAGTGGTAATTTTAATAATGTGAAAGTTGTGAACGAGGTTTTAGAAATTGAAGCCGGCGCTATGATGTGGGATGTAGCACAAAAGGCTTTGGAAGTTGGGTTGAGTGGAGTGGAAATATTTTATGATATTCCAAGTTCGCTTGGTGGTGCAATAGTGATGAATGCAGGCGCTTCGGGTGAGGAAATCAAAGATGTGTTGGTAAAGGTTCGTTATCTGGATTTGGCTGATCTACAAATTAAAGAAATATTTAAAGAAGAGATGTCTTTTGAATACCGCAACAGTTTTTTTCAACGAAATACCGATAAAATAGTACTAAAAGCCTGGCTCAAATTGCAGAAAAGAGAGAAAAATGAGATTAAAGAAAAAATGGAACTAGTAAAGACGCAGCGCTGGGCAAAACAACCCAATGATTTCCCAAATGCAGGCAGCGTTTTCAAACGACCACCAGGTTATTACGTAGGCGCATTGATAGATGAGTTACAGATGAAAGGCTTTGCCATAGGCGGTGCAAAAATATCCGAAAAGCACGGTGGCTTTATCATTAACTTTAATAATGCATCAGGATCCGATATTCTTGAAATTATTAAGGAAGTAAAAAAGCGGGTTTACAATTTGCATCAGGTAGAGTTAGAAGTAGAACAAAGGGTGATATAAGTAATGAAGCCAAAAGTATCCATTATTACAGTTTATTACAATAGATCCTATTGTGTGGAACAATCTGTTGAAAGTCTTCTTAACCAAACTTTTAAGAACTTTGAGTTGTTACTCGTTGATGATGGCTCGTCAGATAATACTGTTGAAAAATTTAATCGTTATACTGATCCTAGGGTACGTGTAATATCACATACAAATATGGGTTTTACAAATACTATAAAAAAGGCAGTAGATTTAGCACAAGGTGAATATATTGCTATTCACGGTTCAGGAGATATTTCTTCGCCTGAGCGTATAGGGGAACAGATTAAGTTTTTAGAAGAAAATCCTGAATATGTTGTTGTTGCATCAAGATTTGAAAGGTATGATGAGGATACATTAGCTAAAATTGAGGAAAGCAAATTTTCTGGTGATTTGGGAATTGATGATTTTTTAACAAACTGTAGGATAATGCATGGGGCGTCAATGTTCAGAAAATTCACCTATGAACAAGTTGGTGGATATGAAAAAATTTTCACAAACACACAGGATTGGGATTTGTTTCTCAGATTTTTAAGAATTGGTAAAGGTAAAATATTAGATACACTCCACTACAAGCAATTTAAACGCGAAGATGGTGTGGCCGCTAGACCTGAGAGTTTCGAAAAAAATAGTAGAATTTCGGTACTACGAATGACATTATCTAGGAAACATGAGCAAAGGGAGCAAATTTTGGAAAAGGTAAATAGAGAAGGGATTGAATCGGTTATATTAAATTCTAATTATGATTTTCAAAGAACAGTGGTTACAAACTTTATTATTTTGGTGAGAAGTGGGTATTATAAAAAGTTTTTAAATTTTGTCAAAAATAACTACAATCCCAAAAAGTTAAATTTAAAGTTAAGACTTAAATTTTACTCTTGGTTAACATTAGCTCAAGTTTTTAATTTTTTTAAATTAAATGAAAAGGAAGCACAGTCTTTTATTATCTCTGTACGGTCGATAAAAAGTAAACTTAATTTCTACAAACTCAAGTGAAATGACTAAAAGACTCATTTTTATTACTAGAAGATATCCCTATTATACGACAGAAGCTTTTATAGAATCAGAGATAGCTTATATTGCTCAGAAGTTTGATGAAATAATCATTTTTCCAACCGAAATTTCGGAATATAAGCGAGTTGTTCCGAGTAATGTGAAAGTTGTTGGTGATTTTTCGTATGTTTTTAAGAATAAGAAGAAAAGAGCTTTAATAACTGCTTTTTCCTTAACTTTATACAAAGCAATTTTTTCCCATTTAAAATTAGTAAAACGTGTCAGTGATTTTAAATTAATATTTCAATACGTTTCTGCCTATTTGGCATATTACAATTTTTTCTCTAATCGGCCAGAATTAGATAGTGTGGATATAATTTACACATACTGGTTCAATGAAGCACCTTTGGTATTTACGGAAATTAAAGTGCAAAAGCAAAAGAACTTTAAAGTCATTTCCAGAGCACACCGATATGATATATATGAAGGATTGGAGTCTACCCTTCCATTTTGGTTGTATAGAGAAAAAACTATAGAACAGACCGATTTTATTTATTCTATATCTTTAAATGGAAAGGAATATTTGGAGAAAAAATATCCTCTAAAAAAATCGAATATAAAGGTTTCCAAATTGGGAGTGCATGATAGGGGGGTGATATCCAGTAGTTCGGTAGGTAATACTCATTCTATAGTTTCGGTCTCCCGTGTTCATCCTATGAAGCGAATTGGTTATATATTAGAATCGGTAGTTGCTTTCGCTAAAACTGTACCTGATAGAAAAATAATATGGACGCATTTTGGTGACGGAGATGAGCTTCTAACGATAAGAAAAAATGCTGAAATATTAACTCCTGAAAATTTAGTCATCAATTTTAAAGGAAATGTGGCAAATCATCATATTTATGAGTATTACGAAATAGTACCAGTTGATTCATTTATTAACCTCAGCAGTTCTGAAGGAATTCCTGTTTCTATTATGGAAGCGCAATCGTTTGGCATACCTGTAATCGCTACAAATGTAGGAGGGAGTGGTGAAATAGTTGTTGCTCAAACAGGAGTGCTTCTAACAGAGAATCCTTCTGTTGAGGAAGTAGTTAATGCTTTAAACACTGTTTTAATACAGAAATTAATAAATAAAATTCAAGTAAAGGAATATTGGAAAGATAATTTTGATGCAGGTAAAAATTATTCTGAGTTTAGTAATGCTATATCTAAATTATAATAAAAATGAATAAAATACTATATATTGTTGCTACCCAATATGATAATATGGGGGATCTTCTAATTAATAAGTGTTTGATTGATGCTTTAGCAGAGTATGGAGAAGTGTACTTAGACACTAAGGCAGTTCCAGATCATTTTAAAAATATTTTGCTTGAAAATGAAAATGTTATTGAACTTAATACACTAACTAATGTAAGTACTAAAGGCAAGGGACTTTTTTTAATTCCTTTTTTAAACAAGTTTAAATTTACGCATGTTTTCAAAAGCCCAGGCCCATTTGGAGGTGCTATTACCCTACTTGATAAGATTAGATATCTTTCGTTTCTATATTTGTTTAAAATATTAAGTAATAAGGGTTCTAAAATTTTTCTATTGGGAAATGATTTAATTATTAGATCTGATTTTGATATATATTTTTTCAAGAAATTAAGTAGTGTAGTAAATCCATTTTATGTCAGGAGTTTTCATAATGTTAGATTATTTCAAAATCATAATATTGAAGTTAAGTATGTTCCTGATTTATGCTTTTTAGTTAATTCTAACCTAAATTTTAGCACTTTTATCAATTCTAAGAAAGTAGCTATATCATTTAGAGATATGAATGACAGCGTTTTGGATGTTAATATTTTTAATTCGGTTAGTATATTTATAAGTTATTATTTATCACAGGGATATTCGATTGTTATTTTTTACCAAGTACAACGTGATTATGATTATAATAATATGTTGTTTAGTAAATTTAATCATTCTAAAAATATTATATTTAAAGATTCTGTTTTAAAATGGGAGGACAGGTCTTTTTATTCAGATATTGAAGTTGTTCTTAGTAATAGGCTACACGTTCTTTTGTTGGCTCAGTGTTACAATACTATTCCAATTGGGATTATTGATTCTAATATTAAAACCGAGAAAATTCTAAATATTTTTGAAAGTATAAACCAAAGTCATTTTATATTTAATTTATTAGACGTAGAAAAGTTATCTGAGATTCAGACAAATCGTAGAATTTATTTTGATCAAATTCGTGAGCATGTAGCTATTCAGAATAATATTTTTTTAAAGTTGTTAAAAAATATTTTTGATAAATAGATGTTAGTTTACATTATTCTTGTTTTATTCATCTTAATATATACTTTTAGGAGTAAAATCAGCATAATATATGTAACTTTTGTTTTATTTATTTTGTCTGCTTTTAGAGGTGAGTCTGTTGGAATTGATTATTATGGATATAAGCAGGCATTTCAACGGGAAATAACATCTTCTGTAGCTAATAGCAATCTTCTTTCTAAATTTGAAATAGGTTGGGTACTTCTTAATCAAATTGTAGATTATTTTTCCTTAGATTTTCACTTTGTTATAATTATTGTTTCCTTTGTTACGATTGTTAGTATTTCCTATGTGTCTTATAAGGAGACTTCTTTACCGGTTTTCACACTGCTTCTTTTTGTTCTTTTGTTTTATTATCAGTATCCATTTAGTCTTATTAAGCAAGGACTGGCTATTTCTTTGTTTATTCTATTTACATATTTTTATAAGCGTAACAAACTGTTTTCTAGTTTTATTCTAATTTTTTGTTTCTCAATAATTCATTATTCATCATTCGCTTTAATACCAATAGTCTATTTGGCTAAAAAAATAGTAATTCCAACTAGAACTGTTATTTTTTTATTAATTAGTACTTTAATTATCGGTTTTTTAGGATTTACTGATTTTGTTAATGAGTTATTAGCTCTTCTGCCTTTTGAAAAGTATGCTAATTATGTAGATTATAAGGAGGAGGTAGAAATTAATAGAGTAAATATGTTTGGAATTCTTATCCCAAGAGTTTTAATTTGCATCTATATTTTTTATTATTTAAAAGGAAATTTCTTTTATAAGAACCTTTTTTTATTTGGTAATTTGATTTCTAACCTATTTGTGGCCGTTTCATTATTTTATAGGTTTGCCTTATACTTCTTACCTTTTGAAGTGTTTTTGTTATCTAATTTGGTTTACTCATTTCACGGGAATAAGAGAATGTTTCATAGTTTTATTGTCTTAAGTTATTCTTTGTTTTATTTCGTTTATTATATTTCTAAAAATAGAGGTGGTGTTATTCCGTATGTATTTATCTTTTAATGTATATGAGGAAAATAGCAATTGTGTATCATTATATTGCGTTATATAGGTTGCCTATATTTCGGGAGTTGATGAATAGTGAGATTTTAGATTTTGTTATTCTATCTGGGCAAACAAGTGACATATCCATAGAACAGGTTGATATTAGATATGCTCAATTACCATTAAAAAATGGAGGACTTAGGTGGTTTTTTTTGAAAAACATATGGTTATTTAAAAGAAAAATTCTTTGGCAAAGCGGTTTAAGTAGATTCGTTTTGGCCAATAAATTTGATACTTATATTTTCCTGGGAAATCCCTATCACCTGTCCACTTGGGTTGCTGCTATTTTAGCGAGGTTGTTGAATAGGAAGGTTTATTTTTGGATGCACGGTGTTTATAAAGATAAACTTATTTTTGTTGATTATATAAAGTTGTTTTTCTTTTATAAGATTGCAAATGGCTATTTTCTATATGGAAATAGAGCAGCGCAAATTTTGAAGAAATATTATGTTGGTTCAGAGAGTAATATTCATATTATATATAATTCTTTGGACTATAAGACAGCTTTATCTTTACGTCAAAAGTTTTCTTATATTTCCACAGTTCATTTTAGAGCTGAATTATTTGAGTCCTCTGAAATCCCTACTATATGCTTCATTGGGCGACTGAATAAGATAAAAAGAATTGATATGCTTATTGAAGCTCAGTATAGACTTACTCAGAAGTTAGGTAATACAGCATTCAATCTTTTGTTGATCGGAGATGGTGAAGAATATTATAACCTTCATCAAAAGGTGAAAAATTTAGGTTTAGAAAGGGCGGTTTACTTTACGGGTGCATTATATGATGAGGAAAAGATTGCTAAATTTTTGTCATTTTCAGATTTGTGCGTTAATCCTGGAAATGTAGGACTTACTGCTATTCACTCATTATCGTATGGAACTCCAGTCATCTCTCATGATAATTTAAATATTCAAATGCCTGAAGTAGAATCTATTTTGGTAGGTGAGACTGGGGATTTGTATCAATATAATAATTTAGATAGTTTGATAAATAAAATTGATAAATGGTTTGTTAAATACCCCATTAAAGATGAGCTCCTAATAAATAAATGTATGAGTGTAGTAGATCGTTTTTACAATCCAGAATATCAAAGATCAATTTTTGAATCTGTTCTAAATAATCGATAATGGCTATCAAAAACAACGATTATTTAGCTTTTCTTTTTAGAAAGCTTAAGTTTTTTGTAATCAAGTATATTTACGGTTTGAGAAATGTGCATAGTACATTTAATATTGGTGGAAGGGTGGAAATAAGTAGAGATTTTATTGCTTCTGAGTTTAGCTATGTAGGGAAAGGCTGCACCATATATCCAGGTGTTTCAATAGGTAGGTATACAATGATAGCGCCCGATGTTAAAATTATTGGTGGAGATCATCGATTTGATATTGTGGGAACACCTTCAACTTTTTCTGGTAGACATATACTTGAAAGGACTTATATTGGTAGGGATGTATGGATCGGAACGAATTCTATTATTTTATGTGGTGTTACTATTGGAGATGGTGCTATAGTAGCGGCCGGTTCTGTTGTTTCTAAAAATATTCCTGAATTTGCAATTGTTGGGGGTGTTCCCGCTAAACTGATAAAATATCGGTTTACTGAAGCAAAGGATATTGAAATTCATAAAACGATGTTGTACGGAGATATACTGCCAAATGTTCGAAATAGGCCACTTGTTGTTTCTACTTGACCTTGAATTCTATGATATCCAGAGTACGTCTTAAAAAATTTGATGCAAAGTACAAGTTAGAGCGTGGCGCCTCCAAATTTGTTGAAATTACTTGGTATTTTTTCAAAATGATTTTCTTTCTTACGGCCTTTCCTTTCCCGAATTTTTTAAAGGCTGGATTACTTCGTTTGTTTGGTGCTCATATTGGTAATGGAGTTATCATAAAGCCGCGAGTCAATATTCACTTTCCCTGGAAACTTGTTATCGGAGACCATGTATGGATTGGAGAAGAAGCCTTCTTGCTTAATTTTGAACCTTTAATAATTGGAAATAATGTATGTATCAGCCAACGGAGTTTTCTATGCGGAGGCAACCATGATTTTAGAGATCCTGCGATGTCCTACCGGAACGGCCCAATCACCCTAAACGACGGCGCATGGGTAGGTGCAAGCTGTTTTGTAGGTCCTAATGTCGTTGTGGGAACAGACAGTGTTATTACGGCTGGTTCTGTTGTCACAGTGAATTTGGAAAGTAATGGAGTTTTTAGGGGGAATCCAGCCATAAAAGTGGGCACGAGATGGAAATAGACTTTTTGCCATTTGCCCGTATTTCGTTTGAAAATTAGCTTATAATTTATTTCTATATTAATTTAGCTTCACCGAACTTAATGATTATAATCGGTGCCTTGACTATGCGTCATTCAGTTTGCCTTTTGTGGTGCTTTTTTCTTGTGTTCCCTGTTTATTCGCAGGCCCAACAGGTCCCCGCGGGTTTTCCGGTTATGGAAGAGCAGCTTCGAAGAAACCAACTTTTTTCCCCGGATTCCTCAGAAGCATCCTTTTTGATTAGGCCGACTCTCTTTGCTGTGGATGAATATGACAGGGAATTTGCAGACATTGAGAAAGGGGAATGGGCAGTTAGACCTACCCCAATCAGAGGTGCTGTCATCTATAATACAAAGAAACCCTACTGGCAAAGTCCCCAAGGGATGATTCCCGGAAAAGGAGGGCAACTTTATCTTTCAGGTGGAGTGGAAGTGAAATCTAAATACGTGCATATTCTATTTCAGCCTGAGTTTAATGTCGCTCAAAATTCACCTTATCAAGGATATTCAGGATTGCCTTTCCCGCGAGCAGAAATGATCCGTTTCCAGCAATGGAATAGGGGCGACTCACCGGAACGATTCGGCGATGGGGCCTATACCCGTGCCGGTTTTGGGCAGTCCAAAGCCACGCTGCAATATGGTGCTTTTGAGCTGGGTGTTGCCACCCACAATATTTGGTGGGGTCCGGGTCAGTGGAATTCACTTACATTCTCCAACAATGCCCCCGGCTTTCCACATTTAACATTTAATACCCACAAACCCGCAAAAACGTTTTTCGGTCAAGTGGAAATGCAACTCCTCTCCGGACTACTTAACACGAAGAGATATCCTGTGTCGCAAATTTCCTCCTTAAATCAGCAATACCATCGGCCAAGAAGAAATAATGACAGGTATTTAAATGCGTTAAATATTACCGTTCAACCTAAGTGGTTAAAAGGGTTACATGTTGGCGCATCCCGAACCGTTCAAGTTTTTTCCGATTCCCTTGCCACAGGTTTTATAGATATTTTACCCGTTTTTTGGGGAATTACCAAGGAGTCGGTAGGTTCCGACCTTATCGGCGAATCGGACAGGGGAAGAGATCAACAAATTACAGTGTTTTTCCGATATGCAATCCCCGCTGGAAATTTTGAGTTTTATGGGGAGTTCGGCCGCAGGGATCACGCGCTGAACTGGAGAGATTTTATCCTTAATCCTGCACATGCCCGAGCCTATCTACTTGGTTTTACTAAACTTATTCCGCTGGAACGTGAACGGTTTGTACAAGTGCGTGGAGAGTTGACCCATCAGAAGCAATCCTTGGATATCTATACCCGTGCGATTGCCAATACCCCGTGGCATACGAATGAAGCTATGGGAGGCTTCACCAATTGGGATCAGCCCATGGGTGTGGGAATTGGAATGGGAAGCAATATACAGATGTTGGAAGTGGCGCTCGTTGAAGACCAAAATAAAGTTGGGTTGATTTTTGAACGGTTGGATAACAACCCCGATTTCTATACTACAGCCGATCTATGGAAATATAACCGAAAACCTTGGGTGGATATGGGAATTGGAGTCCTGTTAGATAGGCGATGGGATCAGTTTTTGCTTAGTTCCAAATTGATGATGAACAGATCATTCAATTACCAGTGGCAGGTTGATTACACTGAAATAGGGGTGGCCCCTCGGGATAATTCGTTTAGTTCACTTCACATGCAGGTAAGTATGATTTACTTTTTAAAACAGCAACATACAAGTTCAAAATAAAGTAGGCGAATAAATATAAATATAATCTTTAAAAATCAATTTTTCAATAAATAGAATTTAGGTGCGAATACTCATTTTCGGAATTCACTACTATCCAGATTTAACCGGCATCGGAAAATACACCGGAGAGATGTCTGCGTGGCTTGCCAGTCAGGGCCATGATGTGCACGTTGTTACCGCCAAGCCTTTTTACCCCCAATGGAAGGTTGAACCCCGTTATAAAAACAAGTGGTGGATAAATGAAACCATCGAAAATGTCACAGTTACCAGATGTCCACTGTATGTCCCGAACGATCCGGTGGCTTCCAAGAAAATAATCCACGAATTTTCCTTTCTGGCAAGCATTTTTCCCGTTTGGGTAAAGCTATTGTTTGAAAAAAAGTTCGATGTGGTTATGGGCATTAATCCCCCCTTTCATTTGAGTGTGTACCCGTTAGCCTACAAATACCTCAAAGGGGCCAAAATGATCAGCCATGTACAGGATTTGCAGGTGGATGTGGTTAATGACCTGGGAATGATAAAAAACCAGACCTTACTGAAGGTGATGTTCCGGCTGGAGAAGTATTTTTTCCGAAAGAGCGATTTGGTTACAACCATAAGCAAGGGAATGGAAAGGAAAATCAAGGGTAAGGGAATAAAGTTACGGAAACAGTTCTTGTTTCCCAATTGGGTGGACGTGGGTTTTATCAGACCATTACCCGAATTTCAATCTCTTCGTAAAAGGTTTGGATTGAAGGAGACAGACAAAGTAGTCATGTATTCCGGAAATTTAGGGGAAAAGCAGGGACTTGAAATAATTATTGACGCCGCTAAAAGATTTCTATCCCAGCGGGAAATCAAATTTATTATTGTCGGTAATGGGGGAGCGAAATCCCGATTGGTAGATCTGGTCAGTGTGGAGAATCTTGATAATATATTATTTTTCCCATTACAACCCTATGAAGATCTTCCATCCTTATTAGCTACTCCTGATATTCATCTTGTGCTACAAAAAAAAGAAGCATCAGATTTGGTTATGCCATCCAAACTCACGGGGATTTTGGCTTCAGGGGGATGTGCAATAGTCACGGCATTGCCAGAAACGACACTGTTCGATGTGATCGACGAACACGATATGGGGATATTGGTAAATCCGGAAAATTTGGAGGAATTTGTCGCCAAAATTGATTTTGCATTAACCAATGATACGTCCTCTATTCGGTATAATGCCAGAAGATACGCGGAATCATATTTAAGTAAACCTTCTATTTTAGACCGGTTTGAACAAAAATTAAATCAATTGATAGCTTTTGAGAGCGAAGTAGTGACTGAAAGTAGGTGAGAATCTCTGCAGGGAGTTGTAGGATAGGCTTATTAGTTTTTTAATTATACTGAAAATCGGGTCAAACAAAAAAGCAACCATACTAAACAGTATTGGTTGCTTTTTTTGTGCTTTAGAACTAACCCTTTTATTAATAAACGTTATTCCTATTTCTTAACAGTGCCAAAATGGTCCAGATTATGATTTTTGTATCAAGCCAAAAAGACCAGTTTCTTACATAGAACAGATCCAACTTACATCTAGCACTCATATCATAATAGGTGCTGGTTTCACCACGGAATCCTTTTGCCTGAGCGAGGCCAGTGATCCCCGGCTTTACTAGATGCCGGCACATTAGGTTATTAATTTCCTTGGAAAATCGTTCGTTAAGCATCAACGGATGAGGTCTGGGTCCTACGATAGACATTTCTCCACGGAGTACATTCAAAATTTGTGGCAATTCATCAAGGCTAGTTTTACGCAGAAAAGCTCCGATTTTTGTAACCCGTGGGTCATTTTTAGAGGCTTGCCTGGAGTCAGCCTCATTATTTATTACCATCGTACGAAACTTCAAACAATAGAAGGGTACGTTGTCCTTTCCGTGTCGCAGTTGTTTGAAAAAAACCGGACCTTTGGATTCCATTTTTATAAATACATAGAGAAGTGGATATATCCACGAAAACAAAAACGTCAACACGAAAATGGAAATAACTACATCGACTACCTGCTTGGCCGAATTGTGCGTGGTACTGTAATAAGTGAGTGGAAGATCATTGAGAAAAAATGATTGTTCAAATTCTTTTAAATAATCATTTTTTTCCAGTGTGTTGGTAAAAGTTCTTTGCATGGCTACTTACTATTAGATCGTTCGGTGGTTGAAAGAATTCCCAGGTATTAATTGGGTTTGCATTGTTCTGAGTTTACCGATGACCTTTCAAAGATAAACAGATTCCTTATATTTATGCAAGCCTTCGCAAAGTATTTTTTTTTATTATTTGCAATTTTATTCTTCTTTTTTGCAAATTGGTAAAGAAACCGTCTGTTTTATTTGCACAATCTTCATTTTTTTGCGGAGATTTGGAAATATTGAGGTCGCTAGAATTACCAAGCTAATTTTAATAATCTTGAAAAAAGATTATTTAATGTATGTTTATATATATCGAATACAAAGGATTCAAACCGATTTTAGCTATTGGCAGAGATTTCTTTTTTGTGTGATTTCGGCTTTTATGATTTTCTACTTCTAAAACCGCTTAATTTCCTTTATTTTTTTTATAATTGATTGAAAACCGTATTTTTGAGCGAAATTTAACTTTAATACAGGACAGGGCATAATAATTGATTATTTTGCAGTTTTTCAAAATGCCCGCTGCCCAAAATTTAATTTTGATAAATTCACTTTACCCAGTTTTAAATATTATAAAAGTAATCGCAAATGAAAATCAAGTCTATTTGTTGTATTGGAGCGGGATATGTAGGTGGACCTACAATGGCTGTGATAGCAAAAAAATGTCCGGAGATAAAGGTTACGGTAGTCGATATAAATGAGGCTAGGATAGCAGCATGGAATGACAAAAATATGGACAATATCCCGGTATATGAGCCGGGTCTTGGAGAAGTGGTTGCGGAAGCCAGGGGTAGAAACTTATTTTTTTCAACAGATGTTGACCGGGCCATTGATGAAGCGGACATGGTTTTTATTTCCGTCAATACGCCTACAAAAACCTACGGTGAAGGAAAAGGCCAGGCGGCTGACCTGAAATGGATAGAACTCTGCGCTCGCCAAATTGCGCGGGTCGCTACAACGGATAAAATTGTTGTTGAAAAATCAACGCTTCCCGTAAGGACAGCAAGCACGCTTAAATCAATTCTTGACCATACCGGAAGCGGGGTGAATTTCCAAATTCTTTCCAATCCGGAGTTTTTGGCAGAGGGAACGGCCGTGGAAGATCTTTTTGCCCCGGACCGGGTGCTTATAGGTGGGGGCCAGACCGAGGATGGCAAACGAGCCATACAGGCATTGGTGGACATATACGCCCACTGGGTCCCCAAAGATCGTATCTTGACCACAAATGTATGGTCGTCCGAATTATCTAAACTTACCGCCAACGCATTTCTCGCCCAGCGGGTGTCGTCCATCAACGCGCTGTCTGAGTTGTGTGAATTTACTGAAGCGGATATCAATGAAGTGTCGCGTGCCATCGGTACGGATAGCCGAATTGGGCCGAAGTTTCTCAAAGCTTCTGTGGGTTTCGGCGGTTCCTGCTTCCAAAAGGATATCCTAAATCTGGTATATATCTCCAGAAGCTATGGACTCAACGAGGTCGCGGACTACTGGGAGCAGGTCATTATCATGAATGACCACCAAAAACGGAGGTTTGCAAAAAAAATCATCAAAAATCTATACAATACGGTTAGCGGCAAGAAAATAACTTTCTTGGGTTGGGCCTTTAAAAAAGACACCAACGATACTAGGGAGTCCGCTGCCATTTATGTTGCGGATCTGTTATTATACGAGCAAGCCCATATTTCGGTGTACGATCCAAAAGTGAAGGCAGAGCAGGTATATGCCGATATGGATTATTTGAACTCGCGTTCCTCAGATGAAAACCGGAAATATGTTGAGATAGTGAAGGATCCCTACGAAGCGGCAAAAGGGGCACACGCCATCGCCCTGATGACGGAATGGGATGAGTTCAAGACGTATGATTGGCAGCGGATCTATGACAACATGCTAAAGCCTGCGCACGTGTTTGACGGGAGAAATATACTTGACAAACAAAAACTGAGAGACATAGGATTCCAGGTACATGCCATTGGTTCTGCCAATGAATAGAATCTAACCTAATTCAACAATAGAAAAAGCCTTCTCCGATCAATGGGGGAAGGCTTTTTTTGTAGTCGTAAAATCAGCTTTGATCCTCAATTTTCATCTATTTATTGATTAAATTGGTGCATTTATTTTTTCTCTTAAAGAAAATAGCTATAATTGAAGTCAGGAAATGCATATTTAAAAAAAACAATAAATAATTTTTCGAGTTTTTAATTTAATATTAAACCCAAAATGATATGGTTAAAACAATTACTTTCCTCAGAACTATTTGTCGGACCTTTTTGCTAAGAAATTATAATTTTCCAACCTGCTACAGGTTTTCCGGCATTATTTAGATTACAACTTCAAAAATTGACCTTTCAATGATCTTCCTGTATTAAAAATTACGTATTACGAATTACGAATTAAAAATTAATTTATCAACCAATAACCCATTAACCTATTAGCCTAATTAATCAATAACTAAAACCCACAATTGCATATGTTAAGAATTTACAAAAAATTTCATGTTTTACTCCTGATACTTCTCTTTCAGGGAACCTGGCTCATGGCTCAACAGCGTGAGATCACAGGGGTGGTTTCCGATGAATTTGGAGATCCATTGCCGGGAGCGGCCATTTTAGTAAAAGGTACCTCAACAGGTACGGTCACCGATATTGACGGGATGTATCGGGTCAATGTACCAGGTAACGAATCCGTACTTGTATTCTCTTTTTTGGGATATGAGAGTTTGGAAGAGATAGTTGGGACTCGTAGCAGCGTCAATGTGAATTTGAACCAGGCTGTAAGTGGTTTGGACGAAGTAATCATTACCGGTTACGGTGCACAGTCGCGAAGGGAGATAACCGGTGCCGTGACTTCGGTAGACGCAGATGACCTTTTGGCCATTCCAGCCACTACTTTCGCCCAGCAATTGCAGGGAAGGGCAGCCGGGGTGACCGTTGTAAATGACGCGACTCCAGGCGGTGGTGCTACGGTTCGTATCAGAGGTTTCGGAACCATCAACAACAACGACCCGCTTTATGTCATTGACGGTGTACCCACCCAGAATCAAGGCAATTTGAATCCCAATGACATTGAGTCCATCCAGATTTTGAAGGATGCCTCTGCAGCCTCCATTTATGGGTCACGGGCTGCAAATGGGGTAATCATTGTTACCACCAAAAGAGGAAAAGTAGGAAAACCGACCATATCTTTTGACGCATTTTATGGTTCACAAACGGCTGAAAGAGGTCCGGATCCTTTAAATGCGGAAGAGTTGGGAAGGTATTTATACCTTGCAAACAGCTACGCAGGCAGAGATCTTACCCATGGTCAATACACTTGGGGACCCAACGGTGAAGTAGGTATACCGGATTATGTATTCCCAAGCGGTGCTATGGAAGGGGATCCGGGAGTCAATCCAGCCTTATATGCGTTGGAACCTGGTAATATTTATCCAATCACTAGGGCTTCTGATACCGATTGGTGGAAAGAAAGTACACGCTCCGCACCCATCCAAAGTTACCAGGTTACAGCCAGTGGAGGGACAGAAAACGGTCGCTATGCGCTGTCATTGAACTACTTCAATCAAGAAGGTATTGTAAAGGATATAGGTTACGAGCGATATTCCATCCGGGCGAATACGGAATTCAAGGCCCTGAACAACAAATTGACTATCGGAGAAAACCTGTCCGTAACGATTGGTAACCGAAAGGGAGGTTTTGGAAACGGTAGTGCGGGAAACAATGCGGAACAAAATGCAGTGTTTAGTGCATCCCTACAGCATCCTTTGCTGCCTGTCTATGATATCATGGGCAACTTTGCTGGAAGTAGGGGAGCTAATCTCGGCAACAACTTCAACGGTGTAGCAGTATTGTCCAGAGCCCAAGACAACCGAAACTTGTCGTTAAGAGCCTTTGGTAATGTATATGCCGGTTACCAAATCACAGACGATATAGAGGTCAAAACCAGTTTTGGTCTTGACGGAAACAACCGAAGAGGTCTATTTATTGGCCGTCCGCAGCCAGAATATGTGGAGGGAAATTTTGTAAACACTTCTACAGCGGAAAATGAATATTCCTATCAGTGGGTGTGGACCAACACCATAAGTTACAACAAGACGTTTGATGATGTCCATACGGTAGATGCTTATTTGGGTGTAGAAGCAATCAAAGAATTTGGAGAAATATTTGGAGCCGCACGGCAGCGGTTTGCGTTTGAAACGACACCTATTATAAGTTACTTGGATCTGGGAGATCCAAATACTGCCACGAATTTTGGAAGAGTCACCAGTGATTACCGCCTTTATTCCCAATTTGGAAAGATAAACTATTCGTATGATGGAAAATATCTGGTACAGTTCATTCTTAGAAATGATGCCTCCTCCAGGTTCTTGCAAGCTTCAAGAAATGCAACCTTCCCCGCATTTAGTTTGGGATGGAGATTATCAGATGAAGCGGCAGTAGCCAATGCGTTACCTTTTGTATCTGACATGAAACTGCGGTATGGATGGGGAAAAACCGGTAACCAGCTAATTGGGGACTACAATGCCTACACCACATACCGATCCAATATCTTCAATTCCGGTTATCCGATAGATGGTTCTTCATCCACACCTGCGTTGGGATTTGACGCCGCTAGATTCGGAAACGCCAATGCTAGGTGGGAAGCTACAACTTCCAACAATATAGGGTTGGATGCGGAGTTTTTAGACGGAAAATTCTTCTTCGAATTTGACTTGTGGAACAGGAAGACTACTGATATGTTATTCCAGATCCCAATCAATTACGGACATGGAGATGCCACTGCGCCATTCTCCAATATCGGTCAGATGACCAATAAGGGATTGGACCTAAATTTGGGATATGATGAAGCGTTTCTGGGAGGAGATCTTCGCTTGAGCGTTTCCGCGAATTATTCCATGTACCGAAATAATGTAGACAATCTAGCTGAAAATGAGGACAACGTGCTCTTCGGTGCTTCTACGCGGGTTCCATCTGTGACTATCACGCAGTCGGGCTTTCCGATATCATCCTTTTTCGGATACCGAAATCTTGGAATTTTCCAGACTCAGGAGGAAGTAGCAGCCCACCCTCCTTATGGCACATACAATGCGATTGGAAAATTTAAAGTAGAAGATGTAAACGGTGACGGAGTGATCACCGATGCGGATCGAACAATTATTGGCAACCCACACCCGGATTTTATCTATGGGGTAAATGTTAACGTGGGCTATAAAAACTGGGATTTGACCCTATTTGGAAATGGTTCCGTAGGTAATGACATATTCAATTATATCAATTACTGGACAGATTTCAACACCTTCCAGGGAAATAAGTCCAAAGCAGCATTGTATGACGCTTGGCAACCTACCAATACTGGAGGAACTCTTCCAATTATGGATGCCAATGATCAAATTAGCAGTAGACCTTCAACTTATTTCATCGAGGATGGATCTTATTTCAGATTGCGAAATTTACAGCTAACCTACAGCTTAACCCAACCCATGCTGAATCGAATTGGAATGAGTCGGGCATCAGTATATTTCCAGGGTCAAAACCTGTTTACCCTGACAAATTATACTGGAACCAACCCGGAAATTCAGACAGGCAGCAACAATACCATCGGATTTGATGGAGGTTATATGCCGGTTTCCAGAAACCTGATTTTGGGATTAAATGTGACATTCTAACTTTAAATTTAGCAAAAAGATGAAAAGTATATATTTAAAATTATCTGCGGCAGGCTTATTGTTAGGTGCGACGACCTTTTCCTGCAGTGAAGAATTCCTGGAAACTATTCCTTTGGGACAGTTCAGTACCGTAGGCTTAGAAAATGCTCAAGGTGTTGAAGGTGTTCTATTGGGAGCCTATGCGATGATAGATGGGTATGGTCTGGATGGCCAATCCGGGTGGAACGGCACCATTGACAATTGGGTGTACGGTGGCGTAGTCTCCGACGATGCCTATAAAGGTACGGATGCCGGAGATCAGCCTGAGCAGTCCTTTTTAGAAACATTTGATTTTCAGGCAACTAATCTCCACCTTCGAAATAAATGGAGGGCAGTATATAAAGGTGTGGCCCGTGCCAATGACGCACTGAACACCCTAAAGGAAGCCGATGATGTATCTGACGAACGAAGAGCTCAGATTGTTGCTGAAGCCAGATTTTTAAGGGGTTTCTTTCATTTTGAAGCGCGTAAAATGTGGCGAAAAGCACCCTATATAGATGATGCAACGTTTGTATTGGGTGATTTGGAAAGCAGTAAGGTGCCTAATGACAGGGAAATATGGGCTGACATCGAGGCCGATTTTGAAGCTGCTGCGAATGTACTTCCTGATGTTCAGGCACAAGTCGGAAGACCGACAAACTGGGCAGCAAAGGCCTTTTTGGCAAAAGCTAAAATGTTTCAGGGCTGGGATCAAAATACTGGCGCAGCCAATACTGCCAAGCTACAGGAAGCAAAGGTAGTTCTGGAAGATATCTTAGACAATGGAGGGTTTGACTTAACTCCCACCTTTGAAGAGAACTTCCTAGTAGGCAGAAGAAACAACGAAGAGTCCATTTTCGAGATTCAATTCTCCATTTCCAGTGCCACAACTGCGGCCGCCAATGAGGGGACCACTCTTAACTACCCCTATACTGATCCTTGGGGATGCTGCGGGTTTTATCAGCCTTCCCAAAATTTGGTTAACGCATATAAAACGAGTGCAGATGGACTTCCATTATTGGATACGTTCAATGCCAGTGACGTCACCAACGATCAGGGCATTGCATTAAATGCCCCCTATACTCCTTATCAAGGTCCTTTGGATCCCCGGTTGGATCATACCGTGGGAAGGAGAGGGATCTTGTTCAAAGGGTACAAAATCCATAACCGGGATTTTATCCGGGATCAGGCATACGCAGGACCTTATTCACCGAAAAAGCATATTGCCGAACCAGCATTTTTCGGCATCGGCGCAAACCCCCGACTTTCTGCCAATAACTACCGAATCATGAGGCTTGGGATGGTTATTCTTTGGCTCGCTGAATGTGAGGTAGAGTTGGGAAACCTGGAGAGAGCTAGAACACTGGTAAATATGATCAGAACCCGTGCGGCAAATCCTGCTGGTTTTGTTCCAAGGGCCACCCAAGGAGCTGAACGAAACAGTTTTACTGTTATCGACGGAGAGCCGGCAGCTAACTACGTTATCAATACCTATGATGCGCCATGGACCGATGCGGATGTTGCCCGCAAGGCTGTCAGAATGGAGAATCGACTTGAGTTTGCCATGGAAGGCCATCGTTTCTTTGATTTGCAGCGTTGGGGTGTGGCAGCGGAAGTCATGACTCCTTACCTGCAAGTGGAGCGTACCAAGAGAACATACTTAGCCAATGCACAATTTGTAAAAGGCGTTCATGAATACTTCCCGGTGCCCTTGGAGGCTATCGAAAGATCTTTTAGAGACGGATCTCCTACTTTGGTGCAGGATCCAGCATTTGAATAGAACTCCAACAGCGTTAATTTAACCAAAGGGGCAGGAATTATTTCCTGCCCCTTTTTTCGTGAACCGGGTCAGGAGTTGGCGGGTTGCGAAAAATCCTACAAATCCCTTATATTTGTATATCAGCCTATTTGACCAGTTTAAGAGATACTAACCAGTTGCTATGCGCCGCTTCGGAAACCTTTATGTTTTTTTCAAATCTATCCCTGTAGCTGCCTTAATTGCTCTTTTTTCCTGTTCAACACCCGAAGAAAAGCTCTTCAGGCTTTTGCCCGCCAGCCATACCAACATCACCTTTAGCAACGACATCACCGAATCCGATTCGGTAAATATACTGACGGAAGAATTTATCTTTAACGGCGGAGGAGTTGCTGTTGGGGATTTCAATAATGACGGTTTGCCGGATCTATTTTTTTCCGGTAATGAAGTGCCCAACAAACTTTATCTGAATAGGGGAAACCTGACTTTTGAGGATGTATCTGAACAGGCTGGAATCAAAGCCATAGGGAAATGGAGCACTGGCGTAACCGTGGTGGATGTAAATAGGGACGGGCTGATGGACCTGTATGTGTGTGCAGCTATGAAGAAGGACTCCCTAAGTCGGGCAAATATGTTATTTGTAAACCAAGGAGTGAACAAGGACTGCATTCCAGTTTTTGAAGAACAGGCAGAGAAATATGGTATAGCGGAAAAAGGGTATAGCATGTCAGCGGTCTTCCTCGATTTTGATAACGATGGTCTCCTAGACTTGTATGTACTGAATAATCTTTTGGTTACCTCCCTTCCGGGCGTATACAGGGATAAAATCACCGACGGAACAGCAGGGAACAATGACCGCCTCTATAATAACAACGGTGACGGGACATTTACCGATGTAAGTGACGAGGCCGGTATTCTTATTGAGGGGTATGGCCTAGGCGTAGCCATTGCGGACTTCAATGAGGACGGATGGCCGGATATTTATGTCAGCAATGACTACCTGTCCAACGATATCCTATACATTAACAACCAGAACGGGACATTTACTAACCGGATTACCGATTATATCCGGCATCAAAGTTACTTTTCGATGGGCGTGGATGTGGGGGATATCAACAATGACGGGCTTTTTGACCTAATCACCTTGGATATGCTGGCCGAGACCAATTACCGGATGAAGACTACCATCAGTAAAAACTCCTATCAAACCTACGTGAACAATGAGGCATGGGGCTATGAATACCAGTATGTGCGGAACATGCTTCACCTGAACAACGGTATGGGGGTTCCGTTCAGTGAAATAGGGCATATGGCGGGCGTTTTTCAGACGGACTGGAGTTGGTCTCCATTATTGGTGGACATGGACAATGATGGTAGGAGGGATTTGATGGTAACCAACGGGTATCCCCGCGATATTACGGATAAGGATTTTACCAATTTCAGAGCGGATATGGGTGCAACTGCATCTCCCACAATTCTCTTGGACTCCATACCCATTGTAAAAATCCCCAATTACGCCTTTCGAAATATGGGAAATCTTTCCTTTGAAAATGTAAGTGCAGCCTGGGGTATCGACCATCCTTCCTTTTCTAACGGGGCCGTTTTTGTGGATTTAGATTTAGATGGAGATCTGGATTATGTGGTCAACAACATAAATGGGGAGGCATTTGTCTTTGAAAACCAACTGAACCCGTTGGAAAACGATGGGAATAATTATGTAAGAATCCGGCTGAAAGGGACCGCTGAAAACCCCCAAGGTCTGGGAGCCAAAATCTGGATGCAGGTAGACGAAAACTCATATCAATACCACCAGAACCATCTGGCAAGGGGATATATGTCCACGGTAGAAGAAGTAGTTCACTTTGGTGTTGGGACTGCGGACAAGGTAGCATCCTTGGAAGTGCGTTGGCAGGAGGGGAGAAGACAAGTCCTTAGGGATATACCTGTCAATCAGGTATTGGAATTGGATATATCAGCTGCCTCCCCGGATACTTTGAAAGGGCCCTCATTTGGATTGGTAGAAGCTCCCAATGTTCTATTGGATGTTACGGAGGAAAAAGGAGTGGATTATCTGCATCAGGAAAGGGACCGGATTGATTTTAACCTTCAGCGGACACTGCCCCACAAGCTTTCCCAATATGGTCCTGGACTTGCTGTAGGAGATATTAATGGGGATGGAATGGAAGATTTGCTTGTTGGAGGCTCCGCCGGATATCCACAAACTATTTTATTTCAAAAACCAGGTGGTACCTTTTATTCCCATGAGCTGGGGGATCGGGAAGAGAGTGTGCCGGAGGATATGGGGCTTTTATTAGCTGACTTTGACAATGACGGTGACCTGGACTTATATGCCGTAAGCGGAAGTAATGAATATGCGCCGGGAGAATCCGTCTATCAGGACAGAATTTTATGGAATGACGGAAAAGGCAATTTTTCATTGGACACAACTGCCCTGCCCTTCAATCCCAATAGCGGGACCGTGGTCAGGGCAGCAGATATGGATGGGGACGGTTGGTTGGATCTATTTGTAGGAGGCCGTTCGGAGCAGGGTCAATATCCAATGCCAGGGGAAAACAGGGTTTTAAAAAACAAGGAGGGTAAGTTTGTAGATGTCACACTTGACGTAGCTCCCGAATTGCATAGGATTGGCATGGTGACTGATGCCCTGTGGACAGATTATGACGGCGATGGAAGGGTGGACCTTCTGGTGGTGGGGGAATTTATGGAAATCACTTTTTTTAGAAATACCGGAGATTCCTTAATAAAAGCGACCGATACGGGACTGCAGGGGATGACAGGATGGTGGAATGGTATTACTGCGGGAGACTTTGACGGAGATGGTGATACGGACTATCTGATAGGCAATTGGGGATTGAATAATTTTTATCGGGTGACGCAGGAGCACCCACTTACACTTTATGCCAAGGATTTTGACAAAAATCAGAGTGTGGATCCTGTCATTTTTTCCTATTTTAAAGATGAGAAGTTAGCCTTTAGACCTTATCCGGTTCATTTTTGGGAAGATTTGTATGGTCAGAGTCCTATTTTCCGAAGAAAATTTCATAATTTTAAAAGTTATGGAAGAGCCGGAAAGGAGGAAATCTTCACCTCTGAGGAACTTGATGGAGCATTGGTGCTAGAGGCCAATCAAATGGCCAGTGTGTACCTGGAAAACTTGGGCGATGGCACCTTTGCCTGGAAAGAGTTGCCCCGCTTGGCGCAGGTGGCCCCCATTTACGGCATGATCTCCATGGATGTCGATGGGGACGGACACTTGGATGCACTGCTGGTGGGAAATGATTATGGGAATGAAGTGTTTTCCGGACGGCTTGATGCCCTGACCGGGCTCTGGCTCAAAGGTGACGGAGCCGGTAATTTTGAGGCGATAGGTTCCGCAAAAAGTGGGTTTGCCGTTTTTGGAGACGCAAAAGCTTTGGTGACCCTGTCGGATCCTGCCAACAAGCCCACGGTAATAGCCTCACAAAACAGAGGGAAGCTGAAACTTTTTGAAGTTCAAAATTCCGAAGGAAAATTTTTCGAACCCAATCCTTCCGATTTGTCTGCTCTAATCCGCTATACCGATGGAAGGATAAGGAAAGTTGAGTTTTATGTTGGTTCCGGGTTTCTGTCCCAGTCGAGCAGGAAGGTCTATTTGGGATTAGAGGTAGAAAGAGTTGAAGTCCTCCGACATGGCGGCACGGTTCGGATACTATCTGGCGATAGCTTTGAATAGGAAATGTGTATAATTTTCTAATTTAGTCATATCTTTGACTTTTTAACGTTTAACAGCTACATGCCAAAACTAATCCGGATTACAACTGTTCCACTTTCTTTAAAACTCCTCCTTCGCGGGCAGATGAAATTCATGAAATCTGCAGGCTGGGAAGTCTTGATGGTGAGTGCGCCAGGTAAGGAGAGGGATCAGGTTGTCAAATATGAGGGATGTCTCCACGAGGAAATCCCATTTACCCGAAAATTCACACCGGTTCAGGATTTGAAATGTCTATGGCACCTTTATAAACTGTTTCGAAGGGAAAACCCGGATATCGTTCATTCACACACCCCAAAGGCTGGTTTGTTGTCTATGTTGGCAGCCCGCTTGGCAGGTATAGATATTCGGATTCACACTCTTGCAGGATTGCCCTACCAGGCAGTCGAGGGCAATAAGCAGCGTCTGTTGGTGTTTTTGGAGAAATTAACCTATAGTCTGGCCAAGGAAGTCTGGCCAAATGCGTCTTCGTTGAGGCAACTGATTATAGATGAGAAATTAGTGGAACCGAATAAGGTGACTGTCATCGGTCACGGCTCTTCCAACGGAGTCGATTTGGATCAGTATGACAGGTATCAACTTCAAGAAAACCACTTGGTGGCAGCTACCATGCGGGTGGCACCTGGTGATGAAGAATTTGTCATGCTGGTAGTGGGCAGGTTGGTCAAAGACAAGGGAGTAGAGGATTTGATTGAAGCTTACTTGAGTTCTAAAATAAACAACAAGGCTAAGCTCGTACTTTTAGGCTCCTTTGAACAAGACCTAAATCCCGTTTCGAATCAGACTATCAACCGAATAAAAGACCACCCCCGAATCGTTCATGTTGAGTGGACAGATCACGTAGCCTACTACATGGCAATTTCAGATGTACTAATCCACCCGTCTCACAGGGAGGGATTTCCAAACGTGCTGCTTGAAGCAGGGGCGATTTCTTGTCCGATTATCTGCTCAGACATTCCGGGAAACACAGAAATCATCAGCCATAAGAAAACCGGTCTGGTCTACCCGGTTAAAAATGTGGCCGCGCTCCGGGAGGCCATGGAATTTGCATATATCAAGAGGGAGCTGATGCAGGAATATGCGGAGAAATTAAATAAGGAGGTCAGGGAAAAATTTGACAGAAAATCCATGCATCAGTTAATACTCAAGGAATATTACAGACTTTGGGATGAAGGGAAAAATAAATAAATTATAAAATAACGTTAATTTTCTTTACTGTTAGATTTGGTTAATTTTGGTCTGTCACAGATAGCTTTGGAAAGATTATACATGAGAAATGTGCTAGTGATTTTTGTGGTAATTTACCTTTCTTCCTGCGTAAGCAACAGGCGGATAAACTACCTGCAGAATCTTCCGGGAGAGGTCCCCATTGAACTGGAGGAATTTATCCCCTATGCTGAGGTCGATTATGAATATGTGTTGCAGCCCTTTGATATCGTTGATATTGACTTTGCATCAAGCAACGAGGATCTCTTGAAGGCTTTTGAATATAAAGGGGCAAACAACGCCCGAATGGGGGGCGGTGGCATGGGAGGTGCTATGGATGTGTTTTATTTTTCCGGATATTCCTTGGACAAAGACGGTAATGTTCGTATACCTAAATTGGGCTTGGTGCAGCTTTCCGGTTTGACGGAGAAGGAAGCAAGAGACACCATTCAACTGGCCATTAATTCCTATTTTAAAGAAGAAGTAGATGTGCGGGTGCGTATAGGCGGAATACGCTTTACAGCTTTAGGGGAATTTACAAGTACAGGGACAAAAGTGATTTTGAAAAATCGGGCTACGATATTTGATGCACTGGCCATGTCCGGGGAATCAAATATCCTAGCCAAAAAAAACGAGCTCTTCATTATAAGACAATATGATGGGGGTGTAAGAATCCATCAAATAAACCTAAACGACCGGCACCTGTTGGCCTCGCCGTTTTATTTCATACAGAACAACGATATTCTTTACCTTCAGCCCATGCAAATTAGGCAAATTGGATCCGGAGATAGTTTATCGGCCTCGTTGCAACTCGGCATCTCCATACTTACCGCAATTTTATTTATTTACGGTGTCACCTCAGGGATTTTTTAATTATGGAGAATCTGGATTTATCAAAATTTGAGGAGCAGGAAAAACCCATTGATATCAAGTACTATATCATAAAGTACTCGAGGTACTGGCCTTTATATGCTCTTTTCATCACTATTGGGTTGATTGCTGTGTTTCTGTTTCACCGTTATACCGTAGAGCGGTTTGAGGTGAAGGGGAGTGTGATGATAAAGAGGAATGCTTCTCCGGAAGTCAGGGTGCTCGACCGGTCAAATATTTTCACCGGAAGTGAAAACCTGACTAATGACATCCTGTTGTTTACGTCCAAAAATCTCGCTGCCGAAGCGCTAAAGAAGGTACATTTTGATGTCACCTATTTGGCCGCAACCAACATTAAGGAAATCGAGATGTATAAAAACTCGCCGATCCACATTGAGGTGGATTGGGATTACCCTCAGCTTGAGGGAAGGAGAATGAGTCTTGAAATTCTATCAGAGGAAGAATATATTATTGGAAGGCAGGAGAAACATTTCTTGGAATGGTTGAATTTTGGAGTCCAACCTGACTATTCCGAGGTGGATATTTTTAACGGAGTGCATCGCTTTGGAGAAGAAGTCACAGGCGCCAAAGCGAAATTTACAGTACATTTAACGAATTCTTCCCGGATTGGAGACGAGGTCGGGTTCATCATGCACCACCCAAATACCTTGGTGGAACAATATGCTGGGAACGTGCAGGTGCGTCCTTTGATCAATTATGGAACAGTTCTGGAAGTAAGCACCGTTACCAAGGTAGTAGATAAGGGGAGTGATTACGTCAATGCACTCATGGATTCGTTTTTGGAATATGACCTTAGGGAAAAAAACCAAATTTCCGAAAACGCACTGCGATTTATAGACGAGCAACTGTATATCGTGGAGGACTCGCTGAATTCGGTGGAAAGAAGGATGCAGAACTTCAAGGTTAGCAATAAATTACTGGATGTGAATGCCGAATTTGGTGGTGTGCTGAACAATATACGGGCATTGGAAGAAAATATCCAGGCGATAGAGTTTGAGCTTTCTTATTATAATTCCCTTCGGGAGTACCTGGAGCGGAAAGGTGAAAGTTACGAGGAGGTGGTGGCACCTTCGGTGGTAGGGATTAATGATGGGTTGCTTAATGGACTCATACAAAATTTAGTGACCTTATCGCTGGACAGGCGCAAACTGTTGAGTATCGTCAACGAAAACCACCCGGATGTTAAGGTTTTGGATCAGCAGGTGGAAAGGCTACGGGATAATGTGTTTGAGAATATAGAAAACCTGATTAAAAACACGGAGACGAAAAAACGGGAAAATGTAGAGAAACTCCGGTCCTTTGACCTGCAGTTTTCGAATTTGCCCCAAGCGGAATCCACTTATACCAATATATTCCGTGAATATAAATTACGGGAAAACCTATACACCTACCTATTGGAAAAGCGGGCAGAAGCGGGTATCGCCAAAGCCTCCAATATATCAGACAATTCCATTGTGGATTATGCCAAACGGGGGGTACTTATTTTTCCAAAAAAAATGCAGAACTATTCCTATGCTGTGGGTCTTGGTTTTTTCCTTCCCTTCGGGTTTCTGCTGATATTCCATTACCTGAATAATAGGATCATGGATCAGGTGCAGCTCAAAAACATCCTGAAGATTCCCCTGCTGGGAACCATTGGATATAGTGACAAGGAGACCAATCTCCTAGTAGCCGAACACCCCAGAGCATTGGCATCTGAATCATTCCGCTCCTTGAGGTCCGCACTCTTTTACATCGCCAGTGAAAAGAAATGTAAAAATATACTCGTAACATCCAGCATTTCAGGAGAGGGGAAGACATTTATCAGTATAAATGTGGCTTCAGCCATGGCACTAAGCGGAAAGAAAACCTGCCTGATGGGGATGGACTTAAGAAAGCCAAAATTATCCACCTACTTGGGGGTTTCCAACAAAAAGGGTCTCTCCACATTTTTGGTTGACAAACATGCTATGGAGGATATTATATTGGAATCAAAATATGAAAATTTATATATCGTTCCGTCAGGGCCAGTGCCTCCCAATCCCTCCGAATTATTGCTCAAGGATAAACTGAGAGAGTTATTTACCCATTTGGAAAAGGAATTTGATATCATAGTGATGGATTGCCCACCCGTGGGGTTGGTATCAGAAACCATGGATATGCTGCGGTTTTCGGATGTCAACTTGTATATCGTGCGGTATGACTTTACCCACCACAATCACCTCCTAATGATCAATGACCTCTATGCCAGCGACCAGATAACGGATTTTTATGCGATATTCAACGGTCTTAAAGGCGGAGGGGATACGTATGATTTTGGGGGATACAATTATGGATACGGATACAATTATTCATATATGAAAAAAAGCGGTTACAGTGGAAACTATTATGAGGACGAAGAAAGAATCAAGAAGGGATGGTTGAGTAAATTAATTGCCAAGTTTAGGATGTAAAATAATAGCTATGAAGAAATCGATTTTAATTACCGGCGGAGCCGGATTCATCGGGTCACATGTGGTTCGACTTTTTGTGACCAAATATCCAGAATACCGCATTATTAACTTGGATAGCCTAACCTATGCGGGAAACCTACTGAATCTAACGGATATAGAGGAAGCGGAAAATTACCATTTTTCCAAAGTAGACATTCAGAATGAATCAGCCTTGGAAAAAGTTTTTAACCAGTTTCAAATTACAGACGTCATTCATCTTGCTGCAGAGTCACATGTAGACAGATCCATCACCGATCCGCTTGCATTTGTAAATACCAATGTAATTGGAACGGTAAATTTGCTGAATGTGGCAAAAAATTTCTGGCCTGATAAGGAAAAACACCTCTTCTATCACATATCCACCGATGAAGTATATGGTTCTCTACACGACGGCGGATTTTTCCTGGAGAGTACTCCTTATGACCCTCAATCCCCATATTCGGCATCAAAGGCCAGTTCCGACCATTTTGTACGTGCCTATGCCAACACCTACAAGCTTCGAACGGTTATTTCCAACTGTTCAAATAATTATGGGCCCAATCAATTTCCGGAAAAACTGATACCGCTCTGTATCCATAATATCAAGAATAACAGACCTCTTCCAATTTATGGGAAGGGCGAAAATGTCAGGGATTGGTTGTTTGTAATAGACCATGCCCGGGCCATTGATGATATTTTCCATACAGGTAAGGACAATGAGACTTATAACATAGGCGGTTTCAACGAGTGGAAAAATATCGATATCGTTCGCTTGCTTTGTGAAATTATGGACAAGAAACTTGGTAGGTCTCCAGGAACTTCTGCCGAGTTGATTACCTTTGTCAAGGATCGGGCAGGCCATGACTTGCGTTATGCCATCGATGCCTCCAAAATCAAGACCGAGCTTGGATGGGAGCCAAGTTTGACCTTTGAGATCGGTATTGAGAAGACTGTGGATTGGTACCTGGAGAATGAAGCTTGGTTGACCGGAGTGACATCGGGTGACTACCAAAAATATTACGACAAACATTACGGATAATTATTTTAATTCATGAGACAATACCATCAGCTATTACAACATATACTGGATAATGGGGTCCATAAGGGCGACCGTACAGGTACCGGAACCATCAGTGTTTTTGGATATCAGATGCGTTTCGACCTACAGGAAGGTTTTCCGTTGGTCACCACCAAAAAATGCCACATCCGCTCCATACTTCATGAGTTACTTTGGTTTCTGAAGGGGGAATCCAATACTGCCTACCTAAAGGACAACAAGGTCTCCATCTGGGATGAATGGGCGGATGAAGCAGGTGACTTGGGGCCGGTGTACGGTTATCAATGGCGACACTGGCCCGATGGTAGGGGAGGAGAAATAGATCAGATCAAAAACCTTATCCATCAGATAAAGACAAACCCCAATTCAAGACGCCTCATTGTCAGTGCCTGGAATGTGGCTGATGTAGACCAAATGGCACTTCCCCCTTGCCATTTGCTATTCCAATTTTATGTAGCTGACGGAAAGCTTTCCTGTCAGTTGTATCAGCGGAGTGCGGATGTTTTTCTGGGAGTACCTTTTAATATTGCTTCTTATGCCCTTTTCTTACATATGGTGGCACAGGTGTGTGGGTTGCAGGTAGGTGAATTCATACATACGTTTGGCGACGCCCATCTTTACAGCAACCACCTGGATCAAGCCCGATTACAACTGAGCCGAACTTGTAGGCCTTTGCCGCAGTTAAAGTTGAATCCGGAAATAACGGATATTTTCGAATTTAAATTTGAGGATTTTGAAATCCTCAACTATGATCCGCATCCGCATATTAAGGCGGCGGTGTCGGTGTAGGATTACTGGAAGATTTTTTCCAGTAATGGAATGGGATCTATCCCAAAGCTTCGATGCTCAATCTCCCGTATATACGAAATACCAGTCACATTGCTTGTGAATACCTGATCCGCTTCCAATAAGTGCTCCTTGGTGAAGGAACCTTCTAGGAAGGGGATCTTTTTATGGGTGAGCAATTCAATGATTTGGGCCCTTCCTACGCCACTGATAGCATGATGACGAAGTGAGGGGGTGAAAAATGTGCCAGACGATATCCAAAACAAATTCGACGCACCAGCCTCACTCAAGTACCCATTCTCATCCGTTAAAATAACTTCATCCATATTTTTCTCCTTTCTTTCCAGATTGGCCATTACATACGGTAGGCAGTTGAGCGTTTTGCAATGACTCCAAGGAGAGGGGTGCAGTTGGATCGTATTGCTGAGATAGGCGTTATTTTTGATTTTTGGAGGGATGGTAAAGGGCTGTATCATCAGCTGTTCTGAACAGTGGTTTTCTTCCGGTGTATATTTCCCCTGTCCGGATCGGAAAATATTCCAACGTATTCTCCAGCGCTGACTTTCATCAACTTTCTCTTCGATCAGCTTTTCAATTTCAGGGACATCAGCCATTCCAGACGCATCCAATTTGAGTGCCTTCACCCCTTCGTTTACCCGGTTTTGGTGAGCGGGTGCAAATCGGATTTTCCCATTGATATATATCATGGTTTCAAAGATCCCGTCTCCAAACAACGACGCACGCGAGGGCAGTCCATGGGTATGCCAGTTGGAGTCGACTGAGGTTCGGAGTAAATTTAATGTATCATTTTCGTTCATGTACCTGTTCATATTCGAACAAAAAGAAAACCTGTTCTGTTAATGTGAATTAAAATTAGTTAAAAATATGTGGAATCACTCGCTCAAATCGTGTCTTATTGTTTATTTTGTACTTCTTAAAAAGAAATGGTCTTTCTAGCATAAATGTTGTCAACATTTGGGAAAATTCCTTCATCCTACACATTTTAAATCCCAACCGTTATATATGATGAAATACTTTTTACTCTTTTTCATAGTCATGTTGATCCGTCAATATGACTGCATTGCACAAGGATATGACGTCGGGAAACTTTCATTGGAGGAAAGTGTAGCCATTGGACTGGAAAATAATCTTACCCTGAGGCGCAGTCAATTGGAGTTTGCTAATTTGGAAACCGGATTGATGGAGGCCTATGGACAACGAATCCCTACATTTTCTACCGGCATCTCTTCGGGGTTTAGGTGGGGTAGATCTATAAACCCCGTCACCAATTTATTTGAAACGAGGCGTATTGGGAACGTAAATGTGAGTGCAAGTGCGAACCTTCCTATATATGCTGGAGGTCAGGTCCGGAATCAGATTCAACAGACTAAAGTGAATGTTGAAATTGGCCGGTTAACTGTTGAAGAAACGGAAAATAACATTTCACTAAATATTATTAATCTATTTGTGAATATAGCCTTTGCCAAGGAACAGCTCAATATTGCGGAAAATCAATTATCCACAGTAAGGGAACAGTTAAATAGGACACAGCGCTTGGTCACCGCCGGTTCCCTGCCACGGGCGGAATTGTTGGACTTGGAGGCACAGCTTGCGACTACAGAACTGGAAGTTATCAATGCTTCGAACAGTCACCGAATTGCGCGGTTGAATTTGTCCCAACAGTTGCTTTTGCCGTTTACGGATGAATTTGATATTCTCGTACCCGAAGTGTCAGTAGAGGGAGTGGAATTGGACGGCTCGGGTGTGGAGACCATTTATAGTACAGCGGCTTCTTATTTGCCACAAATAAAAGCGGCTGAATTGGGAATAGTCAGTGCGGAATACGGGATCAGAGTAGCAAAGGGGGCCTTTCTACCAAGCTTAGGGGTAAATGCGAATGTGTTCTCCAATTACGTCGATCAGTCTGCGTTTGGTACCGCGGACCCATTGCTCAGGCAGTTTGAAAACAATTTGTCCCAAGCAGTGAACATGTCCCTGAACATTCCCATATTTTCCCAGTTTCGAAATCGTGCCAACCTTCAGCGGGCCCGGGTTCAGATGCGGCTAAGCGAAATACAGGAGGTAGAAGTGAAAAACCAATTAAGGCAGGATATTGAAACTGCTTATACGACAGCCTTTGCTGCCAAACAATCCTATGAAAGCAACATCAGAAGGGTAGCTTCATTGGAAGAAGCTTTTCGAATGGCAACGCAGCGATTTGAGGTAGGTGCTATCAATGCAGTGGATTTTCAAGTGGCTCAGAACAATTTGTTCAATGGACAGGCTGACTTAATTACATCGAAATATGAGTATGTTTTCCGAGTGAAAGTCCTCGATTTTTACATGGGCAATCCCCTTACCTTATAATATCAATTCAATAAAAATGGCTAAGAAGAAATCAAATAAACTGCTTTTTATTCTGTTAGGCGTGATCGCCGTTTTAATCGTCGGAATCCTAGTGGGAAAATCCCAAGGATGGATCGGTGGACCCAAGGAAACAGAAGTAGAGACCGCTAAAGTCGGATACCGGAATATTGTAGAAAAAGTAAGCGCTTCCGGAGTGGTCCAGCCTGAAACTGAAGTGAAGATGAGTCCGGATGTTGCGGGGGAAATCATTGAGCTCAACGTGGCTGAGGGGGATTCGGTTAAAATCAACGACTTGTTGGTGAAAATCCGTCCTGATAATTTTATTTCCGCACTGGATCGTGCCCAAGCTACCCTCAATCAGCAGATGGCAAACTTGGCACAGTCCAAGGCTTCTCTCAAGCGATCTGAAGCCCAATTTACCCGCGCACAGCTGGAATACGACCGAAACCGGAAATTATATGATGACAAAGTAATATCTTCTGCGGACTTTGAACAAATCGATGCCAATTATCTAACAGCCAAAAATGACCTTGAAGCCGCGGAACAGACTGTTTTGGCAGCGGAATTTATCGTAAAAAGTGCTCAGGCAACCGTCGATGAAGCCGCTGAAAATCTCCGCCTTACCAATGTGTATTCACCAACCAACGGGATAGTTTCAAAACTCCTGGTGGAACAAGGCGAACGGGTGGTGGGTACCGCCCAAATGGCCGGCACCGAAATGCTACGCATTGCGGATTTGTCCCGGATGGAAATCCGCGTCAATGTAAACGAAAATGACATCGTGCGTCTATCACTAAGCGATAGCGTACTGATAGACGTGGATTCCTATGCCTTTAGCGGAAAGAAATTTGGCGGCATCGTAACTGCTATAGCAAATTCAGCCAATGAAAAGGCAAGTACAGACGCGGTTACAGAGTTTGAGGTCAGGATACGAATTCTAAATGATTCCTATGCGGAATTGGTAACGGAGAAAAATCCGTTTCCTTTCAGGCCTGGGATGACCGCAAGCGTGGAAATAATAACAAACAGAAAAGAAAACACCTTATCGGTGCCCCTGGCGGCTGTTACAACCCGTGAAGCGGAGACGTTAGAAACGCAGGGAGGATCAACACGCCTGAAGGAGTTGGTTTTTTTGAAAGAAGAAAAAACTGCTAAAATGGTGGCCGTTAAGACTGGCATTTCTGACTTTGATAATATCGAGATTTTAGAAGGGCTGTCCGAAGGGCAGGAGATAATTACCGGACCTTATTTTATCGTAAGTAAAGAACTTGAGGATGGAAAAGCAGTGAAAATTGCGGAGAAGAAACCGGCAAAATAAAACTAAAAAAGGAGTCTGAAAAGACTCCTTTACAATGGGGTTTATTCGTAACTGACTGCAGCTATCTATCTTAAGAAATTGATCGAAAACAAATTTTTGTTTCTGAAATTCAGACAATTTAAGGAATTAATAAAAACTGGCCTAGCTTTTTTTGAAGAATTTTACAGTTATTAAATGAATTGAAATAATGTTTTAATTTTTATGGATTAATGATATTTAATATTGATTGTTTCAACAATATCCTTTAATCGCGGAATTAATTTACCTCCCCCATTTGTCGGTTGTTGAAGGATTTTTCAAGTTTTTGAATTTCCTCGAGTAAATGTTTTTGTAATTCGAGGTGTTCCTTGGGACTGAGATTGGGAGCGGTATTATGATGATGATGATCATGTTCTTCCTCACCATGTTTGTGATCATGTTCAAAACCGGGAACTTCAACCCAAGCGTCATCCCATTCCTTTAAAGCTTGCTTGAATTCTTGCAGTGAATCATGCAACAAACTGTCCCTTTCGGTATTGGATAGCTGCTGACCTAAATTTTCCCTGACGTGACCTGCTTGTTGATGGTACTCATGCGCTTCATTAAGACGGGAGTCAGTTTTTTGTGGTTGGCAGCTTAAGAGAAGGATGCTTAGTAAACTCATGGGAATAATTGAAATAATTGCTTTCATATGGCGTATGTTTTAGTGCGAATGCAAAATAGACAAAGAAAAGCTATTTTTGCAATTATGTTGCATGTATATTTGCGCTATGATTTTCACAGTTGACTTTGTATATGCGCTTTCGGCTGCTTTGCTAGTGAGCCTTATTTCGTTAGTTGGATTGGTTTTCCTCCTTTTCGACAAATTGCTTATGGGGAAAATCATACCTTATGCTGTAGCATTGGCCATAGGTGTATTATTGGGAAATGCCTTTTTTCATTTGATTCCGGAATCCTTGGAGCTGGGACTGTCAAGCTCTTTTATATTCGGTTGTATTTTTACTGGATTTGTAACTTTCTGGTTGATTGACCGAATACTTTCCCACCACCACCCAACCGCTGTTCCAAGTCAAAAATCTATACGGTCTATTGGAAAACTGAATTTGCTTGGTGACGGATTTCATAATTTTATAGACGGACTGGTGATAGGAGGGAGTTTTATGATAAGTCCCGAAGTCGGCATGGCTACCACGCTTGCGATTATTATTCATGAACTTCCACAGGAATTTGGCGATACCGGAACCTTGATTTACAGCGGTTTTTCTCCATTGCGCGTGGTTAAACTTAATTTCCTGGTTAGTATGACGGTAATGCTAGGTGTGGCCTTTGTCTTCTTATTAAATCATTGGATAGTATTTCAAGTAGGATACTTGCTGGCCTTTACTGCGGGAGGGTTTGTGTATATGGCACTTGGTAATTTATTGCCGGCACTTTACAGGCAAGCCCGTGGAAATCTAAGGATGCAAACAATTCAGTTATTAGTGATTTTGATTGGATTGGGGATGATAGAATACCTTAGCAATGATCACGCACATACTCACCATGGACACCGTCATGGTGAAGGTATTAACGCTCATCAGATGGGGATAATTTTCAGAAAATAGTAGCGACAAATGATTTAGATCTAACCCGGATTATATATTGGGGTTCGTTGCAGCCTGTCCCGACTAAATCGGGAAGGGCTTAAAACGCAAGAAAATCAGTCACTTTGGAGAGTAGTCCCAGCCTCCCCGACGATGAACTCGAAAAGTGAAACAAAACGGTTGATTTTAAAGCGTTTTAGGACCGCAGCAGAAATTCTAATGCATATTCCGAGTTAAACCCTGACGAAAATTCAAATTAATCTTTCATCCCAAAAATAAGGTTCAGAACGAAAGAGTTTGACCTATTCAAAATCGGGATGGGCGGTATTAATTATAAAGTTGAACTCCATGGGTATCATAGAAGAGGAGATCTTCAACATAAGTGAACGCTTTTCCTGATACCACCTTTAATTTGGATAACCAAAAACACACAATGGGAAACGCTAATAAATCCTATCTTCCAGAAAAGACTTGTCCGGTTTGTGGCAGGCCGTTTACTTGGAGAAAAAAATGGAAAAATAATTGGGAAAATGTGCTGTATTGCTCTGAGAAGTGTAGTTCACGTAAGAAGGAGAGGCTAGGTTGATTCCCAAGACAAGTGATTAAATTTGGAAGGATTTCAAAGCGAGTTAATAGTGACGATTGATCAGATTGTGACGTTCGACTGGGATTTTTTTTAACATTATTTTTATCAAGTGAAATTTTTATGTAATTATTTATGGAAAAATTTGTTTTTCATATGGCTTTTTAAGTAGCTTTATTGAAAAATAGAATCTAATGAATATTCATAGGGGTTTAAAGTTTAATTACGCTTTCATTGTTATTTTTGGTGTTTTTTTAATACTTATTTCCGAAAATGGATTTTCTCAGAGTTCCCAATATATCGGTCTAAGTAATGGGATACAGGGAATAGCTGGACGGGATTTAGGGTTTTCTCAGTTAAAATATACGGGTATAAGGTATGTGCTGTCCCTTGGTTATGAAGTCAAAAAACCAAACAGATCTGAGTCATTGTCATTAAACTTCGCAAAAGGAACAAGCAACAGTAGAGGTGGAAACTCAATGGAAACCTGGTCATTAGGTTTGGTGTCTCATACCCTCTATCATAGGGACACGTCAAGGTACAAAGGATTTCGTTATGGTTGGTCATTACAAAATGAATTAAATCACCGTTTGCATCAACGTTTTGCTAATTTCAATAATCGAATGGATTATTTTACTTCCGTTGGCCCCGCTATAGGGTATTTGTTTCCCATTTCGTGGGAGGATAAAAAGTTGGGTTGGAACACAAAAGCGCATATGCAGGGGGTTGGGTTTAAGTTTGCTTCCGATTACATTTCCTCGGTACCGCCAGTAATCGAGTCGGATGGAACAGTAGGGGATAGTTTATGGTATGCGACTGATGTTTTCTGGATTGGAAGGGATTGGAGCGTGGGATGCTGGTCAGAGATTCGATATGAAACGAGCTCGGGAAATTCTTTGGGAGTTCAGTATCAGTTTGATTTTCAGCAACTCTCTGTCGCTCAAGAAGTGATTCGGGTTAGGAATTCTATTATGTTGAACATATGTGTGAGGCTATGATTTCTTTTGGGAAGAAGCTGAAGTGGGGTATGATAGCCCTTTGTTTGATTATTTGCTCCTGTGAGGAGTTGATTCTACCTTCTGATCCACCCAGTCATCCAAAGGAAATATTTGATCAACTGTGGGAGGACCTTCAATTTCGCTACGCCTTTTTTAGTCACAAAAATATTGACTGGTTTGAAATACGAGAAAAGTACAGTCCTCAAATTACGTCAGATTTGGACGACATGAAATTGTTTGAAATAATGGGCAATATGCTTTTCGAGTTGAAAGATGGGCATGTAAATCTGGAAAGTACTTTCGGACGAAGCAAAAACTGGGAATGGTTCGCTATTCACCCTAAGGATTATAATGAATCTAATATTTACTTCAACTACTTAACAGTGGATCATAGGCTAAGCGGTCCGTTGAGGCACAAGGTAATTGATAGTGTGCTCTACATAAATTACAGGTCATTTACCAGTGATATCACAGATCCTAACATGGACGCTATTTTGAATCGCTGTGAAGGTCTTAGGGGTATAATCCTGGACATCCGCAACAACGCTGGGGGCAACCTCAAAAACGCCTATAAACTAGCCTCTGGTTTTACGGGGACGCAAGTAACCTACGCCCATCAACGTATGAAAAATGGCCCGGGAATAAACGAATTTACCGCATGGAGGCCTATGATTGTTAATCCAAGAAAAAAAGGTTTTTTTAATGGCAACGTGGTTGTCTTAACCAATGGACGGGCTTACAGTGCCAGTACCTTTTTTGCGCAGATGATGCGGGTTTTGCCGAATGTCGTATTAATGGGAAATAAAACAGGAGGTGGTGGGGGAACACCTGCCTTTGGAGAGCTTCCAAACGGTTGGATTTACCGATTTTCTGCTACTCAAACCATAGACTTGGACGGTAATCAGTTAGAGGATGGAGTCCCTGCGGATATCCAGATAAGGCTGCGTCGAAGTGATGAAATTAAGGGAAAAGATACCCTGATCGATGAGGCTTTATTGTATTTGTCAGCAAATTTCTAGTTTTAACGGATTTTAGAGAGGCTTCCTAAGATAAATAGTACGGGAAGTTGTTTTTTTATATTTACTTCCACTTTTCCCCGAGCAACCAGGACAACTTACGCTGCAATTCACAGGCTTCGTTATTTTTGGCAGCGATACAGTAGATTATCCCCATTATGGGAATTGACCATGTCGAATTCAGATCGGGCCCCATTCATCATGCCCTGTTAGGATGTGGTCAGAATAAGCGAAATTACGGTTAGGGCATTCTCTTCGTAATAAATATGCCTCATCAAGCTATCCCTCCGCTCGGAAGATGATTTGCTGACCACTTTTCCTCTCCAAAGCGTATAATATGTAATTATATCAAAATATTATATAATAAATATGGCACCGAAATTGACTTGAAAAGAACTTATAAATATTTAAATTAAAATATACTGTCATGAAAAAAATGCAAAAAAAAGATACAGGCGCGGATAAAGGAGTTTTGTCGAAAATAAATGACAATCCTGACCAAAAGAAGAAGGTAGGCTCTTCTGATGAGAAAAAGGGAATTATCTCTAAGATAAATGGTGACAGTGAAAAAGGAAAATGAGTTTTCTAAACGCTATATCCCTCATAATTATTTTCTGTCATTCGGATTATCCATCGATTTATTTTAAATGGGCAGGATATAATAACCATATAAATCCACAATTCTTTTTGGTAAGCGGCGGGACACCTACTTTGATAGTTAGCGTAGGCAATCCTTGGAGTGCGAGCTATATAATGGGAATGTGAGATTTGACTGCGGACTTGCGCTTAAACATAGGCGCTGAGACAAGTGCTAAAATGGTTTACGAAAACCTCATGAAATTTACGGATGATGTTTTGGCTGCTGGTTTGGCTGGAGCCGGTGCAGGTGGATTGGCAGGAGGCCTTATCGGAGCCTTAGTTGGTTCTGGTATACCGGAAGCAAGGGCAAAATTATATGAAACATGCTGAAGATGCTAAAGAGAAAAGAGATAATATGAAATCCTAATTTAATAAAATGCCAAATTCAAAAAGATTAAGCGGTTTCAACTCCTGAATTTTATACCGTTTAGCCCCTAAAGGGAACAAATATTCTTCCTCCAAATTGTATTTCTTTTCCAAATTTCCTAGATTTCAACTTAAATCTTTCGATCTTCATGAAATACCCTACTGAATATATCCCGTTTGTATTGTTTTTAATGATTTCAGGGACCTTGCAATTATCCTGTGGCGGCCCTGCGGATAGGGACTCCGCCAGTTCACGTGATTCTGAGGTGAATCCCTTGGAAATGATTCTGAGAAGTCAAGTGAAAAATACAAACAATATTTGGGAAGTGAAACAAGAAACCCAGCATTGGAATCCGAAGCAGACTGCTATTATCATTACAGATATGTGGGACGAACACTGGTGCGAAAGTGCCACGCAGCGGGTGGGGGAGTTGGCTCCACATATGAACAAAATGGTCAATGAGGCCCGTAAACGCGGTGTGACCATCATTCACGCTCCCAGCGGGACGATGGACACTTATTCGGATTATCCCCAGCGAAGAAAGGCCCAAGAGGTGGCTTTTCACCAAGCGCCTGAGGGATTTGAAATCGAAAATTGGTGCTATTTAGATCCAGATATGGAAGATCCGCTCCCCATTGATGATACTGATGGCGGCTGCGACAAGCCATGTGCTGACGGTGAACCCTGCAAGGAAAGGACGGCTTGGACCAGTCAGATTTCGGTCTTGGAAATTCACGATGAAGATTACATAACAGACCGGGGCCAGGAAGTTTACAACCTGATCATGGAGCAAGGACTAGAAAACATTATCGTCATGGGCGTGCATATCAACATGTGTATCTTAGGGCGGCCTTTTGCCATCCGCCAACTCTCCAACCTTCAGAAAAACGTGGTTTTAATGCGGGATATGACGGACGCGATGTACAACCCGGCACGTGAGCCATATGTCACCCATTTCAGAGGTACAGAATTGGTCACCGAACATATTGAAAGGTACTGGTCACCGACTGTGTTAAGTTCGGACATTACCGGCGAACCCGCCTTTCGTTTTGCTGAAGATGACCGGACCCATATTGCCATGCTTATCGCCGAAAAGGAATATGATGCCAAGAATACGGTTCCGGCATTTGCTGCAAAGTACCTTTCCGAAGGAGGCCATTATGCCTTTAATGTTATTGAACAGTCCGAAGGAGATACGTTGGATGCGGTGCGGCAGATTCAGGATGCGGATATCCTGTGGCTATATGTGCGAAGAAAGCATCTGCCTGAATATCAATTGGATTATATCCGACAACACATTGCTGCCGGGAAGCCTGTGTTGGCAATGCGTACAAGTAGTCATGCTTTTGAAACCTGGAAAGAATTTGATTCGGAAATATTAGGTGGTAACTATCATAATCACCACCCCGAAGGTCAGGATACTTGGGCTATTCCTATAGATACGCAATTGAGCCATCCCATTCTTTCGGGACTTGGAGATAAACCGTTTGAAGTCGTTTCTTCTCTTTACAAAACCAAACCTTTGGCATCAGATGCCCAACCGTTGTTGATGGGAAGGTTTCAAGACCAGGAAGAAGAACCTGTTGCCTGGATTAGAAAGGTAGGTGACGCAAAGATTTTTTACACCTCACTTGGACATCCAAAAGACTTTGAAATTCCTCAGGTAAATAAGTTGATTTCGAATGCCTTGATTTGGCTGCAAGAAAATTGAAAATTACTGTCCTTCTATTTTGGTTTAAAGGTGTTGCTGGTAGGGTCTAAGCCATTTTTTCAACACTAGCAAAAATATGGACAGGGAAAAGAAGAAAAAACAGCATTTAGCCTTTGCAAAGTTTGGCTTCGGTCAAAAATTGTTGATAGATGTTCATTTACTTCTAAAAGATGGATTGTAGTAGCCAATATAACTTTTTCAAATTTATTTTCAAATCATTAAGATATTTTTCAATAGTTAATTTGCCACTCATAAAATGATACCGAACCTTTGACAAAACTTTTACCCATTCAGTTGCCAACTTGATTTGTTGGTCTTATCTTTTCGCAAAAAAAATGATGACATGCAGTTGACGGTTATTGACTGGGCGATTATATTCCTGTTTTTTGCTATTTCCCTAGTTGTGGGCTTCTGGGCCTCCAAACAGGCTGGAAAAAGCTCTTTGGCTTTTTTTCTGTCCGGTCGGAATATGCCTTGGTACCTACTTGGCGTCTCGATGGTAGCAACTACCTTTTCAGTAGATACACCAAACTTAGTTTCAGATATCGTTCGGCAAAACGGCGTCTCGGGGAACTGGGTTTGGTGGGCATTTTTACTTACAGGTATGTTAACAGTATTTGTATATGCAAAACTGTGGAGGCGTTCCGAGGTGGTGACGGATGTGGAATTTTATGAAATCCGCTATTCGGGCAAGATTGCCGCATTTTTACGGGGCTTTCGGGCGATTTACCTGGGAGTGTTATTCAATGTGGCCATTATGGCGTCAGTGACCTTGGCTGCCATCAAGGTTGGAGGGGTGATGTTGGGTCTTTCTCCCGTGCATGTGATTCTGATAGCCGGAGGAGTTACGGTGCTCTTTAGCTCTATGGGAGGATTTTTGGGGGTTATTGTTACGGACTTTATACTCTTTATTGCCGCAATGGCAGGATCGATATTGGCGGCAATATATAGCTTGGACCACCCGGACATAAACGGTCTATCCAACCTATTAGCCCATCCCGAAGTAGCTTCCAAGCTATCCATTTTTCCGGATTTCAATAACTGGGAGCTGGCAGTCATTGTTTTTATCATTCCCATTACCGTGCAGTGGTGGAGCGTATGGTATTCCGGTGCCGAACCCGGCGGTGGGGGCTACATAGTGCAGCGGATGCTGGCCGCGAAAAATGAAAATCACGCCATGGGAGCAACTTTACTCTTTAACGTAGCACACTATGCAATACGGCCTTGGCCGTGGATCATTGTGGCTCTGTGTTCCATTGTGGTTTACCCGGACTTGGAATCGATTCAGGCCGCATTTCCACTGGTGGATAGAAGTATCATCGGACACGACCTTGCATACCCAGCTATGCTTACACTGCTTCCTGCTGGTCTATTGGGTTTGGTTTTTGCTTCCTTACTTTCGGCTTATATGTCCACCATGTCATCCTGCCTCAATTTGGGTTCCTCCTACATTGTCAATGATTTCTATCAACGATTTATAAAGCCCAGCGCTCCCGAAAAGGAGCTGGTACTGGTGGGAAGGCTATCCACAGTGGTGATTATGGTTTTGGCCAGTGTATTGGCACTTTTCCTCCAAAATGCCCTCGCAGCCTTTAACATACTTCTCCAAATTGGCGCAGGAACTGGGTTGCTGTTTATTCTGCGCTGGTTTTGGTACCGGATCAATCCCTACAGCGAGCTGACAGCTATGATAGTTTCATTTGTGGTGGCATTGGTATTTTTAGCCATTGATAATTATGATTACTCTCAGATTGACGCTTTGGTTGCCACAGGGCAATCCCGAGCGGATGCCATGCTACAGGTGCGTCCTTTCAAACCATACCAACAACTGCTTTTGGGAGTAGGCATCACGACCATCTCCTGGCTTTTAGTTTCCATTCTCACCCCCCCGTCGGATTGGGAGACGTTGGAAAAATTTTACCACCGTGTAAAGCCCGGTGCTATAGGCTGGAAAAAGGTTATTGCCTATGCTGAGCAACAAGGACGCCCCATTGCAACCGAAGACCGTCATTCTGATCTCCCCTTAGGTATATTGGGAATGGTCTTTGGCTGTATGTCCGTGTACAGCGGTCTCTTTGCTACCGGTTATTGGATTTATGGAGATTATGGGCTTGCGGCTGTATTGACTATATTCTCATTGAGTGCCTCCGCATTGGTCCTAAAGGTGTGGAGGCGTATGAACAGAATAGGAGCTGTTAGCGGAAATTAGATTATTGTTGGAGAGAAATCTTTGTTCAGTTGGGCGTTGGATTTTTAAAATCACACAGAATTCTTAATTAGAATTTTGGCTATAGAATGAAATATATTTCCCAAGGGAGGATAAAGGTGATCAGCCGATTTCCGGCATTTAAAAATGCTTTGGCAGGCCTCTGATTGTTGGAGCTTATCGATAGATCACCATGGTTTGTGAGTTCCTTAAAGAGAAAGCTTTATTTTTGGATAATTGCCATATATTTCAGACATTAAGCTCCAATTTTCACCTATTACTTTAGCCAATTCAGTACTTATTTCCTAATTTGGAAGATCTCTTAAAAATTACTGAATTTTCCTATATGAATTTATCCAATTTATTTTCTTTATCCAATAAGGTAGCTCTAATCACCGGAGCAAGTAAAGGCATTGGTCTAGCGATGGCAGGGATTTTTGCGGCTGCAGGTGCAAAGGTGGTGGTCAGCAGTAGAAACCAAGAAGCCTTAGACGAGGTGGCGGGAAACTTGCGCCAAAAAGGGTATGAAGTGTTTGCCGTTGCTTGCAATGTAGGCAATATGGAGGAACTGGCATCCTTGGTTGACCAGACCATTTCCAAATACGGGCAGCTTGATATCTTGGTAAATAATGCGGCAACAAATCCTGTTTTTGGCCCCATACACGACACTACCCTGGAAGCCTATGATAAAATCATGAATGTAAATGTCAGAGCAGCTTTTCAACTGATGAAATTATGTTTTCCTTATCTTAGGGAATCCTCCAATGCGTCTGTAATCAACATCAGTTCCATCGGTGGTGTATCCCCGGAAGAAGGCTTGGGCATATATAGTGTCAGTAAAGCAGCCTTAATTTCCCTAACAAAAGCTTTTGCCAAGGAATGGGGACCCCATACAATACGTGTGAATGCCATTTGTCCCGGATTGATTAAAACTAAGTTTTCTAAAGCTATTTGGGATAATGATCAAATACTTGAAAAAATGATGAAAACGCTGGTAATTAAGCGGATAGGTACTCCGGAGGAAATTGGCGCGGCCGGCCTGTATCTGGCCTCGGATGCGTCAAGCTACACTACGGGTGCCGTCCTGACAGCTGATGGAGGATTTACAGTTTAAAAAGCCAAATTCAAGTTGATGGAATTATCCAAAAAAAACAAATTGTTGATTTCCAAGTATAGGAACTTTTTGGAAAATGATATTTATCCCATCGAGTTGAACACCATATATGGTTCCTTCAAGGAAGCACTGCCATCATTGGATATTTTGCGGGCAAAAGCAAGGCAAATTGGTCTATTTGCCCCCCATTTGCCGACGTCGGCGGGTGGGTTGGGCCTTTCACTGGTGGAATTTGCTACCGTATCCGAGGTGTTGGGGCGTAGCCCGCTAGGACATTACGTATTCAATTGTCAGGCACCTGATATTGGCAACATGGAGCTGATGAATCATTTTGCGGCAGATCATTTAAAGCAGGAATTCCTGATTCCACTACAAAAAGGAGAGATTCGCAGTTGCTTTGCGATGACGGAACCATCCCATGCAGGCAGTAATCCAGTGAACTTGTCCACTCAGGCCACAATCGAAGGGGATAGCTATGTAATTAATGGCCATAAGTGGTTTACCACAGGGGCTGATGGAGCGGCTTTCTCTATCGTTATGGTTGTGACCGATCCGGACAATATGAACCCCTACCAGCGGGCAAGCATGATATTGGTACCGCTTGATACACCCGGTTGTAAGTTGGTTAGGAATATTCCCGTCATGGGAGATGTGGGGGAGGATTATCTATCCCACGGTGAGCTCACTTTTTCGGCCTGCAAAGTCCCCAAAAGGAATTTAATTGGGGAAGCAGGGCAGGGGTTTGCTTTGGCCCAGGAAAGGCTGGGTCCGGGAAGGATTCACCATTGCATGAGATGGGTAGGTATTTGTGAGCGTGTAATGGAAATGATGTGCCGCAGGGCAATGTCCCGGGAACTTAACCCTGGAAAGCCTTTATCCCAACAACAGACGATTCAAAATTGGATTGCCGAAAGTGCGGCTGACATTAAAGCTTCTAGGCTAATGGTCCTTGATACTGCAAAAAAGATACAGGCGGTTGGTAACAAAGCGGCAAAAGAAGAAATATCAATGATTAAATTTTTTGTGTCCGATGTGTTGATGAAGGTCATTGACAGGGCCATTCAAGTTCATGGTGCTTTGGGTATTACCGATGATACCCTGTTGTCATTTTGGTACCGTCACGAGCGGGGAGCCAGAATATACGACGGTCCAGACGAAGTGCATAAATCGGTCTTAGCAAGGAAAATTTTAAAAAATTATGAACAGTGAAAATGACCCGGTGATTGCCTATTTGGCTGATTTTTTCGGGATAGAGAACGAGTTGATTCGAATGACCCAATTTAAAGGAGGATATTCCAACCTTACGTATCTTGTTCAGGCAGGGGATAAGGAATTTGTACTGAGGAGACCGCCTTTTGGAATGAAAATTAGCAAGGCCCATGATATGGGGAGGGAGTTTCGGATTCTAACCGCCTTAGAAAAAGCAGGCTACCATAAAATACCCAACCCGGTACATTGCTGTACCGATGAATCAATAATCGGCACCGCTTTTTTCCTGATGGAAAAAGTGGATGGACTGATATTGAGAGACAAATTGCCAATAGACTGGGCTTTCGACGCAACCTATTTTAGAGAGCTGTCCCGACAGGCAGTGGACCATATGCTGGAACTGCATCAATTGGAATTGGAAGAATCTGGGCTGGTAGAACTGGGTAAACCGGAGGGGTATGTTCGCCGGCAGGTGACCGGATGGGCAAATCGGTACCTAAATGCCAAAACAGATGACTTGCCTGAAATGGAATCTGTAGCAAAGTGGCTGTTTGAAAACCAGCCCCATCACCACAATACGGCCTTTATCCACAATGATTTCAAGTATGACAATATGGTTTTGTCTGAGTCATCTCCTTTGGAAATTCGCGCCATCTTGGATTGGGAGATGGCTACATTGGGAGATCCGTTGATGGATCTGGGTACTTCATTGGCATATTGGGCAGAAGAAGACGATCCCGACATCCTGAAAATGTTTGGACTAACCTATCTTCCAGGTAATTTTACAAGACAGGAAGTGATCTCCCATTACGCATCAAAAAGCCCCATAGCAATGGACCATATGGTGTTTTATTATGCGTTTGGCTTATTCAAGGTGGGGGTGATCGCCCAGCAGATTTATCAGAGGCATAGACAGGGGTTTGCGGACGACCTCCGGTTTGGAAGATTGATTCACGCCGTAAAAGCCTGCGGTGAAATGGCCTGGAAGAGTATTCAAACCCAACAGATTTAACCATGGTAATAAAAAAAGTTTGCATTTTGGGAGCGGGTAATCTGGGTAGCAGGGTGGGCCTTCAAGCGGCGCTGTCAGGGTATTCCGTATCCGTCTATGATTCCAATCCGGCTGCACTCGAAAAATCGCCGAAGCTTATGGCTAAAATAGTTCGGCATTTGGAAAAAACCGACCAAATTGCTTCTGGGGAAGGAGAAGATAAAATTCGCCGCTTGCTCTATACAGATGATCCAAAAAAGGCAGTTGATGATGTAGACCTTATTAATGAAAGCGTTACGGAAGATGTCGCAGTCAAGGAAGGAATTTGGACATTAATGGGTAAACTTGCTCCTCAGAAGACAATTTTCACTACCAATTCTTCTTTTTTGTTGCCCTCGCAATTCGCTGAGATTTCCGGGAGGCCGGCAAATTTTTGTGCCCTACATTTTCATGATGTGTTTTACTCCAAAGTGGTGGACATCATGCCCCATCCCGGTACCGACCCCAAATGGATACCTGTGCTTGAGGACTTCGGAAGATCCCTACTGCAAGTGCCGGTCGTCGTCCAAAAAGAAAATCCAGGATATCTGTTCAATACCATGCTTATGGCGTTTCTTGGGACGGCGGGCAAATTGTTGACCAAAGAAATTGCGACAATTGAAGCCATTGACAAATCATGGATGGTGAATTTTCATGTGCCTACGGGGCCTTTTGGCCTTTTGGATGCTATCGGCCTTGATACAGCTTGGCAGGTGACCAAACAGATGCCTGACAAGCATTCACAGGCGTTTGCGGCATTGCTGAAGACGTATATTGACCAGGGGAAATTGGGTGAAAAAACCGGAGAAGGATTTTACACCTACCCCAAACCCGCTTTTCGGGAAAAGGATTTTCTCAAATAATCTTGTTACCTCCTAAAACGAAAAAATTGAGCCCCTATGACCTTTGCTTTTTAATTACCTTTGGGATTTAAAATACAAACTAGAAAAAAAACGTAAAAATCGTAAAACGGATATTAATTGCATCAATTATTTCATTGGGAATTTGGTCTTGCGGTGGCAACACGTCAAATTCCGAAAACGAAACTCAATCAACTGACGTACAGACAGCAGAAATGTCCACTTTAGACAAGGAGCACCGTCTGGAAATGGTGTCCTACGCAGACAGTGTCAATAGGGGATTATTGGTAGATACGGTCACAGGTAGCGCAAGGCTTGAAGTGGAAGGTCAAGTTGGAAATACTTTAGTTACGATCAATCACGGGTCTCCGGGTGTTCGTGGCAGGGTGATATGGAACGGATTGGTATCCTACGATCAGGTTTGGGTTAGTGGATCCCACTGGGCCACCGCCGTTACCTTTTCTCATGATGTTACTGTAAATGGTGTAGATATCCCGGCTGGTATATATGCGTTGTTTACCATTCCTGGCAGGGAGGAATGGACATGGATCATTAACACAAATTATGATCAGCATCTTGCTGAGGAATATACCGAATCCGAAGATTTGGTACGTTTAAATGTTAAGCCTATAGCCCTAGAAAATACTGTTCAACGGCTTAACTATGAAGTAATGGAAACGGGCAACAGATCTGGAATCATTGCCTTGAGCTGGGATAAAATCCGCATAGAATTGCCCTTTCAATTTGAGTAGTTTTATCGATTCTATGTTTACTAGGTCTCAGCGATTTTAGGTAGGTTTCTTGGTGAAAGTTAAAAGTTAAAAGTGAAGCGTTGATAGGTTTGTCTCCCCTCCTCAAGTCCCTCCGTCCCGCACCTCTTCCATCTCCGGTCTTCCGTCTCCCGTCTCCCGTCTCTAAGTAAGTTTATAGGTTGATAGGTCGATAAGTTGATAGGTTAATAGACGCCGTCTCTAAGTCTCTCGGTCCCTCAGTCTCCAGTTAGGTTGATAAGTCGATAGGTTGATAAGTTGATGGATTTCGTCTCTAAGTCCCTCCGTCTCTTTGTCTCTCACTCCCTCCGTCCCGCATCTCTTCCATCTCCGGTCTCCGGTCTTCCGTCTCTAAGTAAGTTTATAGGTTGATAGGTTGATTGGTTAATAGACGCCGTCTCTAAGTCTCTCGGTCCCTTAGTCTCCAGTTAGGTTGATAAGTCGATAGGTTGATAAGTTGATGGATTTCGTCTCTAAGTCCCTCCGTCTCTTTGTCTCTCACTCCCTCCGTCCCGCATCTCTTCCATCTCCGGTCTCCGGTCTTCCGTCTCCAGTTAGGTTGATAAGTCGATAGGTTGATAAGTTGATGGATTTCGTCCCTCAGTCCCTCAGTCCCTTCGTCTCTCCGTCCCTTCGTCTCTCGGTCCCCGATTGAATTGCCTTTTTAGGTAAAATAAAATTTAGTGTGACATAATTTTTTTTGGCAATACTTCTATTAAGGGATAGGAATGGTTATTTTCGACCATGCAAAAGGGAAAGTATGATGCAGTAGTAGTGGGATCCGGGCCCAATGGCCTAGCGGCAGCGATTTTCCTTCAGGAAAAAGGCCTGCGGGTTTTGGTGATGGAAGGAAAAGATAGCATAGGTGGGGGAATGCGAACCAAGGAGGTTACTCTTCCCGGTTTCCATCATGATATTTGCTCCGCCATTCATCCGCTGGCCGTAGCAGCACCCTATTTCAAAAGTTTACCCTTGGACAAATTTGGACTGGAATACCTACATCCCCGGGTATTGGCCGCACATCCGTTGGAAGATGGGCCTGCGGGAGTGCTTTATAGATCACTGGAAGATACGGCTGTTGGCTTAGGCAAAGATGCAGATCAGTACAGGCGCATCATGTCTCCCATCGTAAAGCATTGGGATGGACTTAGCCGGGATTTTCTGGGGCCGCTTTCTTTTCCCCAAAACCCACTAAAACTTGCCGCTTTTGGTCTAAAAGCATTACAACCAGCATCGTGGTTTTCCAATAAATTTAAGGAGGAAAAGACAAAGGCATTGTGGGCGGGAATGGTGGCGCACGGCATACAGCCTTTTAGCAATTTGGCTACATCAGCCATTGGCTTGGTCCTGATGGCTGCGGGACATTATGGAGGTTGGCCCGTGGCAAAGGGTGGTTCACAGAGCTTGGCGACCGCTCTTGCGGGCTATTTTGAATCCCTCGGCGGGGAGATTTGGACAGCAACCATGGTTCGAAGCAAAAAGGATATCCCTGATGCCAAAGCCACACTGTTTAACTTGGGCCCCAAGCAACTTCTGGAAATAATGGGTAGAGACTTCACTCCTTTATACCGCCGCCAATTATCCAATTACAGATATGGGATGGGCGTGTTCAAGATGGACTTTGCACTTGATGGTCCCATTCCATGGAAATCCGCTGAAGCCCGGGAGGCTGGTACGGTTCACCTGGGAGGCGCCATTGAGGAAATCAGCCATGCGGAAGCCATCATCTGGAAAGGCAAATATACCGATAACCCGTATGTACTTGTTGCCCAACAAAGTCTGGTGGATACCACTCGGGCACCGGAAGGAAAACATACAGTATGGGCTTACTGTCATGTTCCTGCCGGATCCACCAAGGATATGTCAGGCATAATCGAAAACCAAATCGAAAAAAGTGCACCCGGTTTTAAGGACTTGATTTTGGCAAGATATACCATGAACACAAAGGAAGTTCAGGCCTATAACCCAAATTATATAGAAGGGGATATCAATGGTGGCGTGCAGGATATTACACAGCTTTTTACCCGCCCAGCACTTCGTTGGTCACCCTACCAAACTTCAGCCAAGGGATACTACATATGTTCCTCTTCCACACCTCCGGGAGGGGGCGTACATGGCATGTGTGGCTACCATGCGGCACAGCGGGTTTTAAAGGATATCTTTAGTTGAAAAAAATCCTGTTGGTAAAAATGCATTCGATATTCACATCAAAGCGAAATAGCACATTCGATGAATACTTTTATTGTAATTCATAGTTAATGCTTAATTCAATCTTAAAGCCTATGGTCCCCCAAATTATGAAGTATTATCATTCCCGAATGAAAAAAACACTGTTTGTAAATGTGTCTCTTTTATTGGGGATTTGTTTTCAGGCATTTTCGCAACAGAATTCCTTACCCGATAGAGGTCTTTGTGCACATCGGGGAGCCATGACTACACACCCGGAAAATACCGTACCGGCCTTTCTTGAGGCAATTCGGGTTGGTGCGCAGATGATTGAGTTTGACGTGCAGTTTAGTAAGGACAGTGCCTTGGTCATAATGCATGACGGTACCGTTGACCGTACAACAGATGGAACAGGAAAAGTTGCTGAAATGACCTTATCAGAAATCAAGGCATTGGATGCGGGCAGTTGGAAAGAAGAGGCCTTTGCCGGGACAGGTGTACCTGTACTTCAGGAAGTGATGGATATCATGCCACGGAATATTTGGCTGAATATCCACATCAAAGGTGGAAGGGAAGTGGGTAGAGAGGTGGCGAAACTAGTTATGGCTACTGACCGGGGACATCAGGCGGTGTTGGCTGTGGAAGAAGAGGCTCGTTTGGGAGCACAGGAAGTTTATCCGGATATTCTGATTTGCAATATGGAGCGGCAGTCGGGAAAGTGGGATTACGTGGAGGCAACGGTATCAATGCAGGCTGATTTTATTCAACTGAGGGGATCGGTTTCTCCCGAATTTCCCGCCTATGCCAGTAAACTTCATGCGGCAGGGGTCAAAATAAATTACTTCGGGACAGATGATGCGGAGCAAATTCAGGAACTCTGGAAGGTGGGAATTGACTTTCCACTGGTCAATGATATCGTTACGGCAATATCCGTGGGCGAAAAATTGGGAATTCCACCGGTAATTCCAAAATAGGTTTGTTTTTAAGCCAAAAAAAGAGCTAACTTGAAATACAATTGTACTTATTTCGACCCAAATGACCGACAAGCAGCTTTGTATATTGCTCCATAACGGAGATAAAAAGGCTTTTGATATCCTCTATGAGCGGTATTGGAAACGGTTGTTTGTCTATGCCTATAAGATTTTTGAAGATCAGCTTATTTGCGAAGACATCGTGCAGGAGGTCTTTGTCCGCTTGTGGGAAAGATCGGGAGAACTGAGGATAGAAGAGTTGGAAAGCTATTTATTTAGAGCGACGAAATATCAGGTGTTGAAAGCAATACGGAATTTGAAGCGGACCACTCCCTATGAGGATATATTGCCCCATCTTTTCGTGGACTTATCGGCGGATCTAATGTACGAAGAAATAGAAACCTCCCAAATAATAACCAATAGTGTTCTGGCACTCCCTGAAAAATGCCAAGAAGTATTTTTATTGAGTAGGGAAAAGGACCTGTCCAACAAAGAAATCGCCAGCAAATTAAATATCTCAGTGAGGACTGTGGAAGCTCATTTATACAAAGCATTGAAAATTTTAAAAAGAAACCTTGGAGAAATAAATTTTTGGATAATGGCTAGTTTTGGTTTGTTTTTAGAATAATAATCTAAAAATTTATAATAAAGTAATTTTTTATTGTACTACCACTGTCTGATAGCTCAAATATTCGTTACGATTTTTGAGATGAGCCCACTTTTTTTTGCTTTCTGGGTAAGTAGTGTCTTTCATTCATGGTACTCTCTGTCTAATAGTTAGAATAAGACATGGAAAAGGAGCGTTTTTTTGAACTTCTGGACAAGCAGGCGAAAGGGTTGACTAATCAAGAGGAAAACCGAAAGATTTCTGACATTTTTGACAGGATGCAGAGGCGTTCACTTTCCTGGGAAATGAACGAACGGGAAGAGCAAGCCATCAAATCACGTATAAAGCGCAGGATTGATGTCCGATTGGAGGAAAAAAGGCAAGTGGAATTTCATCCCTTTCCTTATTGGCGCATGGTTGCTTCAATAATTTTTCTTCTGGGATTGGGTTACCTGATATTCAATCAGTCTGATAAAGAGGTTGCCCCCCAGCTAGTAGAACGCATCACCGGTGACCGTCAAAAAGCAGTCATAACACTACAGGATGGATCAGTTGTCCATTTGAATGTAAATTCGTCAATTCTGTTTCCGGAAGAATTCGGGACAGATACCCGAAATATTAAACTGGAAGGAGAGGCGTTTTTTGAAGTGGTTCCGGATAAAACTAGACCCTTTATCGTGGAGAGTCAGGGCGTAAAAACCCGTGTGCTTGGAACCTCCTTCAATGTTAAATCCACGACGGGAAATGAAGTGGAGGTAATGGTAAAGACTGGAAAAGTAGCTGTTTTCCAGGGGGTGGTAAACGAGGAGCAACAGCTCGTTCTCAGCCCAAGTCAGCTTGCGACGGTAGATCCCTCCAATCGGGAGATGTCTGTACAGGCAGTGGATATGGAGGATTATTTGACTTGGCGTTCGGAAAATATAGCCTTCGATTTGGCACCTTTTACAGAGGTAATGACCCGTTTAAGCAAGGTCTACAACTTGGATATACGGGTTGAAGGAATTACCGGTCAGGAATGCCTGATAAAAGCAACTTATTCCAACCGCAGTCTTTACTCGGTTTTGTTTGGCCTAAAAAACTTGGTGGATTTTGACTACGAGAAAACAGCCGATGGAAATATGCTTATCCGTTATCGGGGGTGCAGGAATTGAAATACCAAATATAAAAGACATTGAAAAACAGGTTAAGAAAATCAGTCAATAAGAAAAAACTGCCTATGAAACAATAATTCTCAGAACAAACAAATCCGGAACTGCTGCAACAGTCCCGGATGGATTTTCAACGGGCTTACACCCATCTAGTTTAACAATAAACACTCAAAATTATGAAAATTAATTTACTAAGGCTAATTGTGCTTTATTCAAAACAAACCCTGAAATATTTTCTGCTGCAGTTGCTTGTGATGCAGGTAGTGTTGGCGGAACCTTCCTCCTCGCAGAGCATGGAGGATTATAAGGTTAGTCTCCGTGCGACCAACCAGCGTCTGGTTCAGGTGTTGGCTGAATTGGAGAAGCAGACAGATTTTGTATTTGCCTATAATCAGGAGGTGGCTAGGGACCGCTCACGCATTACCCTCAACCTATCCACCGATCTCAAATCCATTCTCAAGAAAATCACCGAGCAGGTGGATTATGATTTTAAGCGGGTCAATGAGAACATCTATGTGGTAAAGAGTGAGATCTCTGAAATGAATCCACCCGTTATAGAAGTGGAGGAGGAAGTCACCTTCGAGCGAAGGGAGATAGATATCCGCGGCAAGGTAACCGATGAGCGCGGGGAACCCATACCTGGAGCTACAGTGGTGGTGGAAGGCACCAATATCGGGACGGTGACGGACATTGACGGCGAGTTTGCGCTCAATGTTGGCGAGGGGGCTGTGTTGAGGATTTCTTTTATTGGGTATGCGGCCCAGACGCTGACTGTCTCAAATCAGTCTGTTGTCAATGTTGTGCTCAAGGAAGATCAGTCATCCCTTCAAGAGGTTGTGGTAGTGGGATATGGAACTCAAAAAAGGGAAGATGTTACTGGGTCTGTGGCAACAATCAACCAGGATGCCATTAAAAACCTACCTGTATCAACCTTAGACCAAAAAATGGTAGGTCAAGTTGCTGGAGTTCAAATTCAGCAGGTTTCAGGAGCACCGGGGGCAGGGACTTCGGTTAAAATCAGAGGTAGTGGATCATTAGGTGCGGGTAATGAGCCCTTGTATGTGGTGGATGGGATGCCTTATTCCGCTGGAATGAATCAAACATTGAACCCATTGATGTTTATTGATCCCAATATAATTGAGTCAATAACGGTATTGAAGGATGCTTCATCAACTGCAATATACGGTTCTAGGGGCGCAAATGGAGTAATTATGATTACGACCAAAAAGGGAGAATTTGAACAAACAAATATAAGTGTATCCTCTATGTACGGTATTCAGCAGGTGCCCCAGGTAGGCAGACCAAATTTGCTGAATCAAAGAGAATTTGCCCAATTTCAGCGGGATAGAATAGATATTGCCGTACGACAAACGGAAAATAGGGAAGCCGTTTTGGAAGATTATCCTGTAGAATACCGGGATCTTAATGCGCTTACGGGCCGAGGAACAGATTGGTATGATTTGATCCTTCAAACGGCCAAAATTCAAGATCATAGTGTCAATATCCAAAAGGGAACGAAAGATTCAAGGATTAATTTAAATTTCGGTTACTTCAAGCAGGAAGGTGTTTTAATAAATACCGGTGTAGAACGTTTTAGCGGAAATTTGGGAATTGAATCGAACCTGAGTGATAAATTTAAAGTTGGTGTTACCTTGCAGCCGACTTTTATCGAACAAAATAGAGCTAATACGAATTTAAATAGAGAGGATATACTGGGTGTAAGTATTTGGGCCAATCCAATATCAACCCCTTATGATGAAAACGGTAATTTAAAACCGTACATCCGAGCTCCCCAAAGTAGGTTTCATTCAGCATGGAGTTTTGCAAACCCCCTATATTCGTTAAACGAAATCACGCAAAAGCAAAATACATTTCAAAATTTGGGAATTGCTTTTGCTGAACTGGAGCTCCTGCCAAATTTAGTTTTTAAATCTTCCCTCAATACAATCTTACAGGCTTCCAAATTTTATCAATTTATACCAAGCACCATAGGCGGATCTAATAGGCCACCTACGCCGGGAACTGGAAGATCATCTAACAATAGGTCAGATAGTTTTGACTGGTTGATAGAGAATACGGTAAATTATGATTTGACATTAGGTAAGCATCGATTCAATGCTTTAGCCGGTTATACTACTCAAAAATTCACATCCAATAGTATAAATCTTAACGCAAGCCCTTTTCCAAATGACTTAATCAGTACTATAAACGCTGCCCAGGCAATTGAGTCTTGGGGGGAGGGAATCAACGAGTGGAGTATGATTTCCTACCTTGGAAGGGTCAATTATGCATTAAATGATAAATACCTGTTGACAGCAACCTTTAGATCTGATGGTTCTTCAAGATTTGGAAGTGAAAACAGATTTGCCCTATTCCCTTCCTTAGCAGCAGCTTGGAGAGTATCTGAAGAGGCTTTTTTCGATAACATCTCTTGGGTGGATGAGTTTAAAGTTAGGGCAAGCTACGGGAGGAGTGGAAATAATAATATAGGAAATTATGCTCATTTAGCATCAATCAATGCAGGGTCTTATATTTTTGGAAACAATCAAGTTACTGCTTCCAACGTTGGAATTTCCAATCCATTTTTGACTTGGGAAGAATCCAATCAAATTGATTTGGGCCTTGATTTTCAGTTTTTGCAAAATAGGTTATCCTTACTTATTGATTTTTATAGAAGAGAGAGCAATAATATGTTGCTCAACGATGTGATACCATCTATAACGGGATTCAATTCTCAAACAATCAATCAAGGCAATGTGAGAAATGCAGGTGTTGAGATTGCCCTAGGAGGATCTCCGATGGTAGGCAATTTTACTTGGGATATTAATGCGAATATTGCCTTTAACAGGAATAAAGTAATCTCCTTGAATGATAATACGGTACGTATCCTAGCGGGGAACAATGACGGCAATCCCACTCACGTGTCAGTAGTGGGTAAGCCTATTGGACAGTTTTACGGATTTATATTGGAGGGAGTATATACTCCGGAAGATTTGGAAGATCCCAATATCGTCATTACGCCCCAAGTTTACGAAGGTAACGTAAAATATAAAGATGTAAATGGAGACGGACTAATAAACGATGTGCTGGATTATACCATTATTGGAAACCCGCATCCGGATTTTATTTTCGGACTGACAAATAATTTTGGGTTTAAAGGATTTGATTTAGGCATCATTATAAATGGCCAATATGGAGGTCAGGTAATGAATGGCTTGAGACAATCCACCGACAACTTACAGGGATTTTTTAACATTGATCGGGCTTGGGAAAACCGCTGGAGAAGTAGGGAAAATCCAGGAGATGGGATAAGATCCGGTATACCTCAGGTGAGACCAAGTTGGGGGCATAGAGTTTCTACTTTATGGGTAGAGGATGCATCTTATTTGAGGATAGCTAACCTGACCTTTGGTTATACGCTTCCCCGAAAAATTGTAGAAAGGCTTAAGGTGATTAACAATACCAGAATTTATATGACCGTGCAGAATTTAGCCATGTTCACTAATTATACCGGGGCAAATCCTGAAGGGCAAGCAGCAAATCAAAACAATACCTTAGTGCCGGGATTTGATATGACTTCTTATCCACTATCAAGAACAACTTCACTCGGAGTCAATTTAAACTTTTAAGTGAATCAGGTTCAAAAACTAAATTTAGAAATCATGAAAAAATATATAATCATTATATTGACGGCAATGATATTCTCATGTTCTGGTGATTTTCTTGAAATATATCCAGAAACAACCTTGAATGAAGGGAATTTTTACAAATCCCAGGAAGAGTTTATTTTATTAGCCAATGGATGTTATGTTCCAATGCGGGACTACGAAAAAGATCTTCATTGGGTACTTGCGGAGTTGATCTCTGATAATACCAGCTTTCAGTATAATATAAGAACAGGTGAAGCAGTTCGGGGGGTCATAGATCAGTTTATAATCACTTCGGATAATCGAGGTTATGCAAACTTTTGGGATCTTTCGTATAACGGAATCACAAGATGTAATAAGCTTCTGAATGAAATCGAAAGACCGGGTGTGACTTGGCAAAATGTGGCATTTAAAGACAGGTCTGCAGGTGAAGCCTATTTTTTAAGGGCATTATACTATTTTAATCTTGTTCGCCAATTCGGAGGTGTCCCGCTTGTTGTAGCGCCAATTACGGCTCAGGAGGCGGTAAATATAGGTAGGTCGTCCGAACAGGAAATCTATCAAAATATCATCAGTGATCTTAATCAAGCTATATCGCATTTTTCAAATGCAACAGGGGTAAAGGAAAATGGAAGAGCAAATGAACATGCAGCTAGGTCACTCCTTGGAAAGGTTCACCTGACCATTGGAAATGATAATGAAGCGGAAGTGAACTTAAAGGCTGTAATTGACGCCAATGTTTACTCATTGTTGCCAAACTATGAGGATTTATTCAATCCTTCCAATCCGGATTTTAAGGAAACCATATTTTCAATTCAATATTCCGAAAACAACAGAGAATTGTCTAATCGGTACATATTTATGTTTGCGCCTTGGAGTTCTGAAGGGCAGATCACCAACAGACCAAATATTAATATGATTGCTGCGGGATGGAATATGCCAACAAGAGACCTAATTGAAGCATTTGAGGAGGGAGATTTACGGAAAAACACGTCTATAAAAAATTGGACAGGGGAAGATTGGGATGGTGAAATTAGAGAAATCCAGTACTGTGGAAAATATAAACCGCCTGTTTCCGCTCCGGATGACAGATGTGGTGATAATCTGCCGATTCTTAGATATTCGGATGTACTATTAATGTATGCGGAAGTTTTAAACAAATTGGGGCGTACCGGCGAGGCAATTAGCTATGTGAAAATGGTAAGAGATAGAGCTGGATTGACTAACTCAATTGACGGATTAAGCGGGGGTGAATTAGAGAATCTAATTGCCAAAGAACGGCAGGTAGAGTTTTGTTTCGAAAACCATCGCTGGTATGATTTGAAACGAACTGGCAAAGCGGTGGAAACAATGAGCCAACACGGTGTGAGAGAAAAGGCATTGAAACCATTTTTATTTGCGACTTCTTTTGACGTGACTCCAAACAAGTTGCTTGCTCCTATTCCAGCTGAACAAATATTGATTAATAGAATAACCCAGAACCCAGGCTACTAACTTTATTTATTTTAAAAACTTAAATCATGGAAATAAAGCTAAAAAAAATAGCGAAACTAATCCCTTTTTGCTTGTTCTTACTAATGTTAAATGTGGCTTATAGCCAGTCCGAACTTCCTAATATTATCTATATACTTTCGGATGATCAGTCTTGGAATGATTACGGGTTTACCGGCCATCCTCATATAGAAACGCCAAATATTGATAAATTGGCAGATGAGGGCCTAACCTTTACTCGCGGGTATGTTACTGCGCCTCTTTGTAGCCCCTCCCTTGCATCAATAATAACTGGCCTTTATCCGCATCAGCATGGAATTACTGGGAATGATCCGTTATTTACCTCTAGTGATCAACGATATAGGACGGACTGGATGGCGGCTAGGTCGAGGCTTTATAAGGATTATTTGGATGAATTTCAAAAATATCCGACCATTCCCATGTTGTTGAAGAAGCTCGGGTATTTATCCTTTCAATCTGGAAAGTGGTGGGGAGGAAACTGGAAAGAAGGTGGATTCACACATGGTATGACCCATGGAGATCCTGCAAGAGGAGGTAGGCATGGTGATGAGGGTTTAAAGATTGGTAGAGAAGGAATGGATCCGATCTTTGACTTTATGGATGAGGCTATTGAAAAAAAGAAGCCGTTTTTTGTTTGGTATGCGCCATTTTTACCACATTCTCCCCACAATCCACCGGATTCTTTACTTCAAAAATACCTTCCAAAAGCCCCAACAAAGGCGGTAGCCGCTTATTGGGCCATGTGCGAATGGCTTGATATTACCGTAGGGCAATTATTGGACAAGGTAGAGGCGGAAGGGCTTACAGAAAATACCTTAGTTGTTTTTGTAACTGACAACGGGTGGATACAGGATCCGGATAAACCGAATGTTTATGCGCCGGGATCAAAACAGGATCCGCAGGATATGGGAATTAGAACTCCCATAATATATAAATGGCCAAGGAAAATTAAACCAAGAATGGACACGGAGAATCTTGCAAGTAGTATTGATATGGCTACGACTACTTTGGCTGCGGTTGGTTTGCAACCCGAGCCCAATATGGAAGGTATCAACGTAATGGATCAAAAGGCTGTGAAAAAACGTAAAATGATTTATAGTCTTGATTTTTCCCATGATATGATTCACGTTGACCAACCTGAAAAAACATTGGAAAGCAGAATGGTTATCACTACCCCTTGGAAAATGATTGTTCCGGATGTGGCTAATGATCAAAACCAGAATATATTGCTATATAATATAATCAAAGACCCAATGGAACAAAACAATATTGCATCAAGCAATCCCAAGGTGGTTAAAAGCCTATTGGAGAAATTGGATTCGTGGTGGGAAAAGTGACAAATAAATAGAGATTTCCAGATAACTGAGGGTAATGTTTTCATGTAACATTGCCCTCATTTTCTTTACGCCTGAAATCAAATTAATTGAAAACGGATTTCATTTTTAATAAATTCAACGGATATTTAGGCTAAAGCATAGGGAAACCAAATTACACACAGCCGTTGCCAAAGGCATAAAAAACACCGAGTAGAGTGTCTAAGCGCCCACTTTTCAAGTAATTGACAGGTTTTGGTGGCTCCAAGTGAAGTTAATCTTATATTCAACCTGTTAAAAAAACCACACCCAAAATGAATCGTATGCCAATCCACCAATTTTTTTATATCATCTGTTTGCTTATTGCCCACTTTTCCTGCACTTCCCCTGAGCCCTCAGGCCCAATGAACATTCTGTTTATAGCTGTGGACGACCTGCGTCCGGATATTGGCCCCTATGGAAATACACTGATAAAGACACCAAATCTGGACAAGCTTGGAAAAACCGCCACGGTATTTGAAAATCACTATGTGCAGGTGCCTACCTGTGGGGCTTCCCGTTGCAGTATACTGACAGGACTGCTCCCCAAGACGACCGGTCACCTGCAGAATTCAGCTTTTGAGAAGTTTATGTCCGAGGAGCCGGAGGGCGAGACGCCGGAAAGCATGGTCCATCATTTACGCAGAAATGGTTACCATACGGTAGGTTTGGGAAAAATAAGCCACTCTGTGGACGGACTTTTATACGGCTATGAGGAATCACCCGAAGGAGCCCGCCCTGAGATGCCATATAGCTGGGATGAGTTTATATTTGATGCAGACAAATGGGGAACGGGCTGGAACGCATTTTTCGGTTATGCCGATGGCTCAAACCGTCAGGGGAAAAAGGGGCAGGTTGCTCCTTATGAGATGGCTGACGTGGGAGACAGAGGTTATCCTGACGGCATTACCGCCGACTTGGCGGTGGAAAAGCTGAAGGAGCTACAGGCAGGGGATAAGCCCTTTTTTTTGGGAGTTGGCTTTTTTAAGCCTCATCTTCCTTTTACCGCGCCTAAAAAATATTGGGACCTATACAATCGGGAAGACATTCCCCTGACAGCAGCTCCGAATATACCCGAGAATATTAACCGGGCAAGTCTTCAGAACATGGGCGAATTCAACCAGTATAAAGCAGGTAATGAAAGGGCAAGCCTCGACACCGCGCTCTCAGATGAATATTCCAGAAAGTTGATCCACGCCTACTATGCTTCCGTAAGTTATGTGGACGCCCAAATAGGGAAGGTACTTGATGAACTGGAAAGGCAGGGTTTGGCGGATAATACAATTGTGGTTGTCTGGGGGGATCATGGCTGGCACCTGGGTGAATATCGGGTCTGGGGCAAGCATACCAATTTTGAGATAGCGCTAAGAAGCCCGCTGATCATCCGAGTTCCCGGTACACCGGCTCGCCATGTTGATGGTAGTCATGTCGTAAGTTCGGTGGATGTTTACCCTTCTCTGATGGAGTGGTGCGACATTCCTGTTGATTTCCCATTGGACGGTCAGAGCCTGAATACACTGCTAAAGGAAGGCAATGACCCCAACCGCGGAAATCTGGCATTTAGCTATTTCAGCAAAGGTATTACGATGCGAAATGAACGGTATCGGCTTACCCGATACTTTCGTGATCAGGAGCCGACGGTAGAGCTGTATGATCATGAGGTTGATCCACTGGAGACCAGAAATATTGCTGCTGAGCAGCCGGATGTGGTTGCTTCTTTGATGCTTCTTTTGGAAAAAGGCAATACAGGGTTGTACGATAACTGATTTTTGGAAGCTGTCCTTTTGCCGAAAATACCCTATATTAGTCATTCAATAATCCCACAATACCGATGACCAAACCGCGAAGAAGTTTTTTTAAGAAAATGGGATGGGGTGTGTTTTCACTTTCGTTCTTCAGTCATATACCTTTAATTTCATGGGCGAAAAAGCAATTGAATTTGCCAAATCAGATTGATCGTGTGTACTTCACCACCGGGTTTAAAATATCCGAGGTCACGGAGAATTCAGCCATAATATGGACACGGTTGTGCGTTCAGGAACATCCCAATCCTGTCCGTCATGAGCGGGAGGAAAAGGTATTTAGGCATCCCATTGACTTTGATGAGACTCAACCCATATCGGCTATGGACGGAGCTGTCATGGCAGGACCAGGATTAGTTCGGGTAAAGATATCTTCCGGTGATGAATCGCAGGTTTCCGATTGGATTGCAGTTTTTGAACGAGATGATTTCACAGCTAAAATCCCCTTTGAAAATCTTTCCCCAGGCACGACCTATCAAGTGAAACTCGTGGGCAAGGCATCCGTCAACATGCCGAAAACCGAAGAGGTGGGGACTTTTACTACTGCAACAAACGCCACGCAGCCTGTTCCGGTATTGTTGACTACTTCTACCTGTCAGTATTTTTGGAGTTTTGATCACGAAAACAGAGGGTTTAATACCTACGACAGTATGCATGCTTTGAAGCCTGACTTTTTTATCCAAACCGGTGACTACGTCTATTACGACAAACCTGGCCCCTTGGCGAAGAATATAGAACAGGCACGCCATAAGTGGCGTGCCATGGATGCTTGGGCTTCATTGAGAGACATGTACCGGGAAGTCCCCATCTACATGATGAAAGATGACCACGATTTATTAAAAGACGACGCACATCCTGCCTCAGACCCATACGGTGAGTTGACCTATATGGATGGGATTAAAGTGTGGTATGAAAACGTGCCCATTAAAGGCAAACCCTTCCGAACCATTAGAAGGGGGAAAGACCTGCAGATATGGATGGTGGAGGGACGGGAGTACAGATCTCCAAACGGGGATCCCGACGGATCGGACAAAACGATATGGGGGGAGGAGCAAATCGAATGGTTTAAAAAATCAGTGGAGGCCTCAGACGCTACGTTCAAAATTCTCTTTACCGCCACACCAATAGTGGGCCCAGACCGGGAAAATAAAAAGGACAACCACGCCAATAAAGTATATGAGACGGAAGGATCTTGGTTAAGGAAGTATTTGGCCGGAATACCAAACATGTATGTCGTGAATGGAGACAGGCACTGGCAGTATGTCTCCCAGGATTTGGAGACAGGTCTAATGGAGTTTGGGTCTGGACCCATCAGCGACTACCACGCCCAGGGTTGGGATCCGGATGATAAGCGGCCCGAACATCGTTTTCTGAGGGTAAATGGTGGTTTTCTTAGTATCCAAGTGGAAAGAAAAGGCGGAAAACCTGAGATTCGCTTTACGCATCGGGATGTCTTTGGCAATCCAACGCATGAGGAAATCTTTTCCTAAAATGCTCTCTAAATCGAAAAATCTTTCTCACTCGTTTGAGAAGTTCCCCATTTATAATAACATAGCTATTCCAACCCCATTTACAATGACCAAAAATTTGTTCTTTCTTTTATCAGTTCCATTCATTTTTGGAATGTGGAGCTGTCAATCCCCTGATCAAATCGCATCAGCACCAGAATTGCCAAATATTGTGTTATTGTTGGGTGACGACCACGGCTGGGATGAGGTCGGTTATAACGGGCACCCCTATATTAAAACTCCCGTTCTGGACGAAATGTCCAACAGAGGGTTACGCATGGATAGATTCTATTCAGCATCTCCAGTTTGCTCTCCTACCCGTGGGAGCATTATTACAGGCCGTCATCCAAACCGCTACGGAACCTTTACTCCCGGGCATTCCATCCGACCGGAGGAGATCAGTGTGGCTCAGTTGATGAAAAAGGCAGGGTATGCAACAGCGCATTTTGGCAAATGGCATCTAGGTCCCGTCAAGGCCTCATCTCCCACCAATCCCGGAGAAATGGGCTTTGACGAATGGGTATCCCATGACAACTTCTTTGAGATGGATCCCCCTTTGTCGGTCAATGGTGCTGATCCGGTTATCTTTAAGGGTGAGGGGTCGAAGGTAGTAGTAGATGAGGCTATTAAATTTATCCAAAAGGCAAAAGAAAACAACCAGCCGTTTTTTGTGGTGATCTGGTACGGATCACCACACGAACCTTATAGTGGTTTGGAGGAAGATTTGGCACTGTACAAAGATCTCCCTGCAGACTTTGGTGATAAAAAGGTAAAGCTTACCTCCAACGAAACCGGGGAAACTGTGGAGCGACATCAGCGGGAAGTGTTGATCGAACGGTTTGCCGAGATTACCGCTATGGACAGATCTATCGGTCAGCTGCGGGATTACATGGAATCCGAAGGATTAAGGAAACAAACCCTGCTATGGTATTTTGGAGATAACGGCACGCCTCAGGAGGGAGTTGCCACCTTGCCTTTCAGGGGGCAAAAAGGGAATGTCTATGAAGGGGGAATTCGGGTACCCAGTGTCCTGGAATGGCCTGATCGGGTTAGGTATCCGCTTATCAATGCAGTAAACGGCGTAAGCACCGACGTTTTGCCCACCCTCTGTGAAATAGTTGGCCAACCGCTACCAGACCGTCCAATTGACGGGGTAAGTTTGGTCGGGATGTTTGATAATATTATGATCGATAGACCAAGTCCCATAGGATTTTGGAATGGAAGAGACAGGAGCGGGGAAAATGAAGCACTTACTCCATATATAGATCCAGAACTTCAAATAGGAACCACTCCCTTGGTAAAACTGATGGGAGGAATAGCTACCAGAAACTTTAAGAACTTTCACCGACCTGACATTAAGGAGGAAGATTTCGCCGGACCCAGGGCTTGGCTGGATAATCAGTATAAGTTGGTGATTCACGGAGATAAAGGACAAACTGCCAAAAGAGAGCTATTTGACATTTTAGCAGATCCAGAAGAGCAGTTTAACGTCATTGAAAACAAACCTGAGTTGGCGGCGGAAATGGAGTCGGAGATGCTGGAATGGCAGCAGTCGGTATTAGAGAGTTTAACGGGTAAGGATTACTGATAGTGGATATCTGAGACTGTGTAAAAACAAAATCTCCCGTTGATCTCGCGGAATTACGCAGATAATTTTAATGATTGATCGATATTTTATTTCATATTAACTGAGAAAATTTATAGAAACAAATCATTATTCGTTGAAGGTTGTTTTAATTAGTCTTTTTACACAGCCTCATCTTATGCTGGGTTTATGGGCCTAGTATACATTACACCCTTTTATCAAAATATGTCTTTCCATAAGCTTTTGTTTAAGGGCCATTTGAAATGGCCTTCTTCGGAATTTATTTAATTGACTTGGAGTAATTTTTGACTAAATCCACGTCATAGATGAATTATGGAACAATTTCTCACTAATTTTTTAGGATTAATCATATCTTTTCTTTTACTTTCAGGCTGGGTTAGCTACCAAAAGTCGGGGTAGGGAACATCAAATTATCTCCTTAGGGGTTGAATTAAATTGACTGCTAAGAAAAACAATAACCACTTAGCAAAATTCAGTTTTTTATGAGAACACATTTGAATCTAATTCAACATTGCCCTATTAACATTTCATGGGTACTTACTGTCGGTTTATTAGGGATATCTCTTTCATTTTTTACAAGTTGTGATGAAAAAAGCAGGGACAGTGCAACAACAAAAACTCTCCAAAACGCCGAAAATAAGCTTCGGATTCCGTTAGATGATCAAACGGGCAACTTTAGTTATGGACTGGGGTATTTGGATGGAGAGCGCCCCTATCTATTCAATATTCAGTCACCCCGAAATGAAATTCAGGTTTACGATATGGATCGAAAAGAGCTCGCAAAAACCTTAAAATTCGATGCAGAAGGAAATCAGGGAGTGGGTACGGTTTTCCGGTTTCATGTGCAATCTGCCGACAGCATTTTCCTTTTTACCACCCATCCAGGGTCTATTTATCTGACAGATATCGATCAATCTTATCTCTCGAAGATATCCTTTACATCGCCAGAGGGATATTCTGATCCGCAAATCAGCTCATCCTTTTTTAACTCCTACCCAATTATCCGTGGGAACAAAATGTTGGCAAAAGTAGTGGCTCCGGGAAATATAAAAGACACTGAAGAAAAAGCCCTTTCCAATCAATTTCTTAGTGTAGAATTAGATATGAATTCGGGAGAAACTGAGTTAACATCCCATAAATATCCGCAAGGTTATCTATCGGATGGCTTGCGGCTACCCTATTATAGTATGGCAGCTTCGCCGGAAAAGGTGGTTTATTCTTTTCTTGCGGACCATAACCTTTATGCAGCGTCCTCAGCGGGGGATCCGCTCGAAGCTTTTCCGGCAAAAAGCCAATTCTTCCCGCAAACCTTTCCCACCCTTTCGAGGACTGCGGAAAGGAACGAAGTATTGCGGTATATCTTTACTGAACCCAGATACGGAACGTTACTTTACGATCCCTACAGAGAAGTTTTTTACCGATTTTGTTTTCCAAAGATAGAAATCGAAAGTGAAGAGGAACTGGAACAGCTTCGAGGGTTTGCCAAGGATTTTTCGATAATGATCTTGGACCGTGATCTTAAAGTTTTGGGTGAAACCAGATTTAAGGGGTATAACTATGTGACGGAAAATGTCTTTGTCGCCAAAGAAGGACTCTATATGTCAGTTAACCATCCCGACAACTATGACAATGAGGAGGATTTTCTGAGTTTTGTATTGTACGAGTTGGTCGATGCCAAAAAATAATTGGATTACGCGTTGGCTTAGCGTATTTCTGGCACGATTACGGATAATCGATAAAGAAAAAAATAAACGATTTGGATATTAGATCTACTTTAGAACGCATCAGAGATATTATTCTCGGAGATTTAGAAAATGTAGAGAAGCTGGCAATTTCTATCTTCTTTGGTATCGTTATTTTTTTGGTTTTTTACTTTCTTTCCCGGTGGATTAAAAACCTTGCCAATGCCAGGGTGAAACGGAACACCGATGATCCACTTTTAGCCGATTTTATAGGTTCTATAATTAGAATTGTCGTCATGCTTTTTGGATTGACCGTAATCTTCCGGTTACTGGGATTATCGGGTGCTGTAGGAGGCATTTTGGCCGGTGCGGGTATTACTGCATTTATAATCGGTTTTGCCCTAAAGGATATTGGAGAAAATTTCCTCGCAGGTATTCTGCTGGCATTTAAGCGTCCCTTTCGCGTAGGGGACATAGTCGAAATAAACAACCTTCGGGGTAGAGTGCTTGTGCTTAATTTAAGAGACACGCAACTGAAGACAGCCGACGGTAAAGACCTTTTTGTGCCAAATGCCAATATCATCAAGTCTCCTTTGATCAACTATACAATTGACGGCTTTCTTGCCTACAGCTTTGATTTACAAATACCCGTGGACAAAGAGTTGGATATGGTTTTGAAAGTTATTCTACAAACCGTCAAACAAGTTCCGGGCGTATTGCAGGACAAACGAAAACCCGAGGTATATGTTACTGATATTTCGGGAGCCTTTACCAAAGTCACCGTGACTTATTGGGTCGATACCTATAACAGAAAACGACCCGACCGAAAGATAAAGTCCGATGCTATCACAGCCGTAGTCGGTAAATTAAAAGAACTTGATTTGATATAAGGCAATGGATAAAATCCTTTTTCTTCCAGAGGATCCTACAACTTATAAAAAGAACATTCAGTCTATAGATATACCTTTATTAATTTTTACGGCCTCCAATGATACTATAACCACCCATGAGGATGCGTTGGAATTACAAGAAAAAATTGGCCGTAATTGCACAGTGATCCAATATTTTGGAGAACATCTTCAAGGTTTTCAGACTGAACTGGATACTAAAGGATTTGGAGGCTGGTATGTCGAACAAATTAATGATTTTGTCGAAAATAATATGTGACGGAATCTGAAATAGTGTGAAAAGCGGAGTAAAAAAATAGCATGCTTTAGGTTTGGTAGATATATAATCCAGAATTTACCCATTTGTAATCACCTCTAGAAATGACCTCCATTTCGCCAAAACCCGTGAATGATTGAAGTTTCCTCTATTTTCGCTGAGACTGGGTGTAGGTACTCGTAATTCGTAATTCTTAATTTTTAATATCAACAACTATCTAATATCCACAAATATCCATCCCCCACATATCCCCTATATTTCAATTTAATTAATAAGATTTTTAGAATCTAGCTCTCTTCCCAAATGTTGAACAAACCGATTCTGTAATCCTTTGTGGTTATTTAAAGAGTGCCCATAGGTGCCTACTTTCGCCATCCATATTTTTTCCAATTCATTCCGGTCAATTAGAAAGCAATGGTATTCCGCATTGGGCTGTCTTTGTGTGTTACCATCAACGATCCTATCGGTATTCCAAACGCCCCTGGTATTAACGACTAGGATAGCATCTATTTTAGTATTGTCTAGTCCGGACATAAAATCGTCAAAAGAGATGAGTTTTTGGAGGGGAAAATAATCTTCCACAGAACGGATACGGGTACGTATTAATTGATTGCGCATTTCTTCTGTCAACCTCTCCCGGAGTCTTGCCTGGTCCAGGTTATTAATCCTACCCATTAGGGTATATTCGTAATTCTCTTCATCCCATTCAAAGAATTCATCCTCGGAATTTGTGAACAGAACTAGAATTTCACCGTAACGTTTGGGTTCACCCAGCATATATGAATTCATATTTATCGTGGCACAAGAAGCTAGGACCAACATTAGCGGAAGCAAAAGCATATGTCTTTTCATACTTTTATATACTAACAATTTAAGGCTTGGGTTGCTGAAAGTAAGGCAAGTTTTTGATAAAAGATTATTTGGAAACTATAAAAATAAAGGAGGTGCACTTTATCTCTTTAAAGTCACACATCGTTAAATAATTGAAGATGATATGGTTAAATGTTTTTCCTGGGTTAACTATTGGGGTGGAGTATTAATTCACTCGCCTATCAAAGAGATGGCGTATTTCCGAACAAAAAGTCCGGACCAGACAGTATCGGGTTTTTGCGCAAAAGTATGGCCTTGCCCAACCCTCATCGCTGCCGAAAAAACCTGCCAATTTATTGAAATCCAGGGGTTGAAGCCCCCGTCCTATTGTACTGTCCAACCTCCATCTACTGCAATTGCCTGTCCAGTAATAAATGATGCGCCATCTGAACATAGGAAAACTACGGTTTCGGCAATTTCTTCGGGCTGTCCGATCCTGCCCATTGGTTTACCAGCCTTAAGTTGTTCGATCGCTGCTTGATCTCCGCCGGTAAACCTGTCGATCATCGGCGTATGAATAACCCCCGGGCAAACCGCATTAACCCTGATGCCTTGCTTGGCATAATCTAAAGCAACATTCTTGGTTAGGCCTACCACACCGTGTTTGGAAGCCACGTATGCGGGCATATTCCCAAAGCCCACCAATCCGGCAATAGAAGCGTTATTTACAATGGATCCGCCACCGGTTTTAAGCATTTCAGGAATTTGGTATTTCATGCAGTACCAAACACCCTTTAAATTGATGTTGATTGTTCTATCCCAATTTTCGTTGGTACAATCAGTTGCGGGTGCTGGTGTTCCTTCAATACCCGCATTGTTAAAGCAAAAGTCCAATCTACCGTAGTGGGCAACAGTTGCAGCCACTAAATTCCTCACATCTTCTTCTTTGGACACGTCGCACTTGACAAAAATAGCATCATTACCATTTTCTTTGATGGTCTTTTCGGTGTCTTCGTCCGGTAAATAATCAGAAAGTACCACCTTGGCACCACGTGCGGCAAAAGCTAATGCAGTAGTTTTTCCAATACCGAATGTGCTTCCGGTTATTATAATTACCTTGTTTTTGAAGATTTGTTCCATATTGTTTAAATTTTTAAAATTCAGTAAAAGTTAACTGGGATAGAAACATAGCTTTTATCCGCCTTTTCGGGATACCTTGATTTAACACCCAAGCTCGCCGAAATAGGAGAGGCATTGTATATGCCCTTCACTGTGAAGATAAGTTAAAAATTCAAATGTTACAATATAGAAAAGCCTGGATTTTCTTTTAATGACTGTAAAGGGAATTAGGACGAAATGAAGAGCCCAATATACTCAATCTGTCTCAAGTTTTGGGCAATCAACATAGAAGGATGCTTTCTCTACTATATATTATTAATTTCTAAATTTTGTTCATTAATAGGTTTTCTATTTCTAGTTAAGTTGAATTTTAGTTAAATTGAACCAACCTTAATTCTAACAAGATTGGTATAGTTAAACCAGCTGACTCATATTTTAATTTTTCGCAATAACAGTTTTAACCTGTGGGAATTGATCCCTGTTCAATATGCCAAAGTTTATTTCTTATTCAAACTAAATAGATATTCATCTGGAGATAAAACAGGGATTGAAGATTCTTTAAAATCCTTTCCGTGTTACTAGAATATTGCAGTTTACTTCAACCGCACAAAAATATTGGAGAAAATCCTCAAAATCATTAAACTTAGATGAAAGGCCTTTGTCAATTATATTGCCTGTTAGATCAGAGGTTTCCGAAATAACCTTGAACTTTAGAATTTTTTCTTTTACTAATTCTTTACTTTCAAATCGAGAAAGCAAATAATAAACAGTAGAGTATGTTCAAACAAAGATTTTAATTTCCCCTTTATCAGCAAGCGTCGCAATTTTTGCAGCAGAATTATAAAATGGTTCTCTCTCACCCAGCAGATCTTACCACAATCAGCATATTCTAACCTTCTGCAAATGCAGATAATTTCTTCGTAAGGAGAGCTGGATTATTTTTCAAACTTTGTATGTTTGTCTAATAAAAGCAACAGATAGACGTGAAACCAATAATTTTTACCAGACCCGCTTTTACTTTTTTATTCACCCTTATAATTTCCCTTCAATTTACTTTCACCACCCTGGCCCAGTCTCCAAATTCATCTCTACATGAGGGGATAAACAAAACACGTTTTGCAGTTGTGGTAGGAACAGGGTCAGTGGCTTTTACCGGGGGGCTAATATACCTTTCTGAAGTTTGGTATGCTGATAGGGAACGGGTTCCTTTCCAATTCTATAATGACAATGCGGGCTGGTTGCAGATGGATAAATTTGCCCATAGTTACGTGGCTTACCACCAGAGTTTATGGGGCTATGAGGCCTTGCGGTGGACAGGGGTTAGCGAACGAAAAGCGTTGTGGTATGGTGGATCTTTAGGTTTTGTGCTGCAACTGCCCATTGAAATTTTTGATGGCATGTACGAGGGCTATGGCTTTTCTTGGGGGGATGTTATTGCCAATGCCACAGGTTCGGCTATTTTCATAGGGCAGGAACTGGCTTGGGGTGAGCAGCGTATTATCCCAAAATTCTCTTTTTACCCCTCTCCATACCCGGAGTTACGACCCGGAACCCTTGGACGGAATATCGGTGCCCAGCTTGTACAGGATTACAATGCCCAGACATACTGGTTTTCCTTTAGCCCTGCCAGTTTCTTTGAGTGGGGTGCATGGCCACAATGGCTTTGCCTATCTGTCGGTTATAGCGGAGAAGGCATGCTGGGGGAATTTGAAAATCCTGATTTTATCAGGGGTGAGTCCGTTCAGCATATTGACAGATATAGGCAATACCTATTAAGCATCGATATCGATACCCGTAAAATTAAAACTAAGCATAGATTCCTAAAAGGGATGCTCCACGCCATAAACCTCATAAAAATCCCGGCCCCGGCAATTGAGTTTAACAGTAAAAATGGAGTCGCCTTTAGGCCGTTGTATTATTAAGCCGAAAAACTCAATGAATATTCTAATTCACTTATATTAACCTTCAAATAATTTTTTCTTCAGAGTCAGTTTTTGAATAGAACCACAGGAGGACACGGAGGATTTTTAAAAAAAAAACTTTGTGCCCTTAGAACCTTCTCCGTGCCCTTCGTGGTCATTTTTTAAACACATAGTTCAACATTAGTTCACAAAGAGATTTTCGATGTCCTCAGCGGCCTCTGCGCCTCCTTTGCGTTCTTTGCGGTAAAAATGAGAACTACAGAAAGGACACACAAGGTTTTATAAAAAAAACTTTGTGCCCTTAGAGCCTTCTCCGTGCCCTTCGTGGTCATTTTTTAAACACATAGTTCAACATTAGTTCACAAAGAGATTTTCGATGTCCTCAGCGGCCTCTGCGCCTCCTTTGCGTTCTTTGCGGTAAAAATGAGAACTACAGTAAGGACACACAAAGTTTTAAAAAAAAACTTTGTGCCCTTAGTGCCTTCTTAGTGTCGTGGTCTTTTTTGCAAGAACTAAATTGATTATTCCCACGCTATTCCAATCCATACAAGGCCTTCCCAGCCTCCTCGTATTTATCCCCGGAAACCCAAGTGGGTTGCTTCGGTTCGTTTGCGATCTTTTGGGCGGATAGGAGGTATGATTTCCAATACACCATGGCATAGTCCAAATCGAAATTATCCACATGATCGGATGGCTGATGGTAATACTTGGAGATGGTTTCATCAAATGCCGTAAATCCCAAGCTAAACGTTGGCGCCGGAATACCCTGACGGGCAAAATTCACATTGTCGGAACGATCATAAAGGCCTTGTTCAGGAGACGGATCAGATATTGCCTCGATGCCAAATTCCTTCGCAGCCGCTTCAATATGATGGTCTGCCGAAGTCCTTCCCAGCCCAATCACCGTTACTATAGTAGTATCGTTGTATCCTCCGTTGTCGATATTCAAGTTATAAATGATCTTATTTAATGGAATAAGGGGATTGGCGGCAAAATAGCCGGAACCCAACAATCCCTTTTCCTCCGCCGTCCATGCGCACAGGAGAATAGAACGCTTGGGTGGGTTTGCGGCAAAAAACTTGGCTGCATTGATAATGGCCACGGTGCCTACCGCATTATCACGTGCACCATTGTAAATTGAATCTCCTTCCGCATTGGGCTGTCCCACTCCGATATGGTCATAATGGGCTGATAACATGACATACTGGTCTTTGAGCGCAGGATCCGTACCTTCAATATAAGCAACCACATTTTTTCCGGGGATTTTTCGGTTTATTTTCCCGGTGACGGTAAGCGTCGCTTTTAGGGTATTTTCAGAAATTTCTTTTATGATTTCACCGGATAGATCTTTTACCCACATGTATGTGATATTTTCGCCAGATTCCGGATCGGCATCAATGGTCAGGGTGGGTTTGTTCAGGTAATTGGCGAGAAGTCCCCAAGGAGTGGTTGGCACGTTATACATTTCGATGATACCTATGGCGCCTTTGGATTTGGCTAGCGCCAATTTCTGGCGGCCTGCCGCAAAAAGATCCGCAGGTGAAAGCCGGTCAGGCTGGCCTACGCGGACTACCACAAACTTTCCATTTACGTCTTTCCCATCATAATCGGCTTCCAGGCCATATCCCGCAATTACCAAGTCGTAGGTCCCTGATACATCAGGTCCGTCCAATACAAGCATTTCGCCCCCGTGAAGTAAGGTTTGGTCTCCTACCTTCATTTCTCCTGTCACGGGAGGAGCGGAGAGTCGGAAGGGTACGGTCTGAAAGAATCCGTTAGCTCCGGGAATCTGCTTGGCACCAAAGCGTTCAAACTGTTCGGCAATGTATCTTGCGGCGATATCTATCTCAGGGCGGATGGGATCCCTTCCCATTAGCTCGTCCGAAGCTAAAAAACTAAAATGGGACACCGCTTCTTTCTTCTCGATTAGGCGGTCTATGGCTTCTTTCTGGGCAAAAACAGTGGATGAATAAGCGGCAAATAGCAGGCAGAACAACGCAATATATTTCTTCATTCGATCTTTTTTTTGCCCAAAGATAGGGAATTATCCCAAATGAAAATACTGCAGAGAGGTTCCGCAATTACCCGTTAATTTCCTCCAAAACGGTTTTCCATCCTAACGAAGTAATTATGTTTTCCAATTGCGGTGAAACCTCCGCTTTAATATAAATATCCTCCCCGGTGTATGGTTGGGTAAATTGAAGGACCCATGCATGAAGCAAAAGGTGGTTGGATTGAAAATGGTGGCGGAAAAAATTATTCTGTTTGTTGTCTCCATGGGTGGAATCCCCAATGATATAATGCCGCAGGTGGGCAAAATGCCGCCGTATTTGATGCATCCTGCCCGTGTGCGGAAATACCTTTACCAGGCTGTACCTGCTGCTGGCATATTTAGGGGAGGAGGTATATGGGATTTCAACCTCCGCTAGGCGCCAGTACTCGGAGCTGGCGTTTTGTAATTCTTTGTTCAAGTCCTTGGAAAGTGGCTGATTAATGATTCCCCGGGCTTCTGGAAGAAAGCCCCTGACTACAGCGAGGTAATATTTCTTTATCTCATGATTGGCAAAATCCGGTTGTAGCCTGGAAGCTGCCTCGGATGATTTGGCGAAAAGCAAAACCCCTGATGTAGGACGGTCTATCCTGTGGAGTGGGTAAACCTTTTTCCCGATCTGATCACGCAAGATAATCATTGCAAAAAGGGCTTCCGGATCCTTTTCAAGTGGCGTTCGGTGCACTAGCATTCCTGCGGGTTTGTTTACAGCTATATACTGCTCGTCTTCATATAAAATAGAAAGTTCAGGCATGGATCAAAAAATGGTCCCTGAACCTATGGCTTCAGTCCCGTCATACCAAGCCACAAACTGACCAGAAGCAACTCCCCGCTGTGCTTGGTCAAAAATTACATACAACCCATTTTCCTTTTGTATCAAAGTAGCATCTGTCAATGGTTGCCGGTATCGGATACGTGCTTGATAGCGGGCTTCTTCTCCCACGGCAAGCATCCTATCGGTGCGAATCCAATGAATATCGTCTGTAGGTACAAACAACCCATACCGAAGCAAACCCGGATGATCCTCTCCCAAACCTGTATAAATAACGTTTTCCTTGGTATCCGTAGCAATTACGAATAGCGGCTTTCCCGTACCGCCTACCTGCAACCCTTTTCGTTGACCAATGGTAAAATAGTGGGCGCCATTATGCTCCGCAATTTTTTTTCCCAAATCCGGTGAATAGGTCAACGGCATGCATATGTTATCCAGTGCTTCTTGGTCTTCGGATAAATCTGGACCAACAGGAACCAGCCTATTGGAATAAATCGCGGCGTCTTCTGAAACAGTAATGATGTCCCCCTTTTTTGGGAGAAGTTGTTGCTGAAGAAAATCCGGCAGTCGAACCTTACCAATAAAGCACAGTCCCTGACTGTCTTTTTTATCCGCTGTGACTAGTTCCTGCTCCTTGGCGATTTGCCTTACCTCTGATTTTTGAAGATGCCCTATGGGGAAGAGCGCTTTCGACAACTGATATTGGTTGAGTTGACACAGAAAATAGCTTTGGTCTTTATTTGGATCCGCCCCGGCAATTAGCTGGTAGATAGGTTCCTTTTCGGTTGGGATGATTCCTTTTTGGCAATAATGTCCAGTTGCCACAAAATCAGCCTTTAACTTTTCAGCGGCTTTTAGGAAAATATCAAACTTGATTTCTCTATTGCAAAGGATATCTGGATTGGGTGTTCTGCCGGCTTTGTATTCGGCAAACATATAATCTACAATTCTTTCGCGGTAGTCTTCGCTCAAGTCAATCGCCTGAAATGGAATGCCCAGCTTTTCGGCCACTAGCATCGCATCGGTGCTGTCTTCCATCCAAGGGCATTCGTTGGATATGGTAACAGATTCATCGTGCCAGTTTTTCATAAACATACCGATCACCTCATAGCCCTCCTGTAGCAACAAGAAGGCTGCCACCGAACTGTCCACCCCGCCGGACAAGCCGACTACTACGCGTTTCTTTTTTTCCATCTTCCCCTCAGGTTTGTGATCATGATCTACTGGATAGATTGGGGTAACATTTTTTCTAACGGAATTGGTTCTTTCAAAGGACCGAAAACCTCCAAATTATCTATTGGGGAAAAATGAATAAATCAGTTGAGAAACAGCTGTTCCACGCAAACCGCTCTTGGGATATGTATGCTGGTGCCTGAAGGTTCAATTTTCCCATTCAGCGGTTGGTGATTGAATATTACCACATTATCACTTTCCATATTAGCAACATAGATAAAATCCCCCAGAGCATCGACCTTGAAGTTTCTAGGATGTGCCCCTCCGGAGGGTTCGTGGCCAACGGGCTGCAGCATTCCGGTGACGCCATTGATTCTGTAAATGGCTAAATTATCCTGACCGCGGTTACTGGCATATAGCCACCTGCCATCCACAGAAATATGGATATCCGCAGCCGAGTTTTTTTCAGACTGTACGGCGTCGCTCAACATATCGACTCTTCCCTTTGGCTTCAGTCTGCCATTGCGCTGATTTACTTCATAGATCGCTACGGTGTTAGAGAGCTCCTCTACTGAGTAGGCAAAGGGAATTTCGCGGTGAAGTGTTAGGTGGCGTGGTCCCGCTCCAGGTTCGCTTCGCACAAAGGCTCTGGCAGCTGGACTTAAGTTGCCAGTGTTCCGGTCTACCTTATAAGTCATGATTTTGTCTATCCCCAGATCTGAAGCATAAACAAAATTTCCATCCAGGGAGGGGATCATGGAATGCATGTGGGGGGCGGCCTGTCGTTCCGGTACAGAACCACTGCCTTCGTGCTGGATAAATGATGTTGCCGGATGGAGCCCCCCATCTTCCCTAACTTTGTAACTGGCCAAATTGCCACCCTGGTAATTGGATACAAAAACGACCTCGCCGGTAGGGTCGACACTTATATGGCAAGGGCTGGCTCCTGCGGAGGACACTTCATTGATTTTGCTAAGTTCTCCTGTGCGGGAATCGATGCGGTAGGAAATGATGGTTCCGTTTTTGTCTTCAGGATTTTCTCCCTCCCGATAAGCGGCATAGAGAAACTGTTTGCTTGGATGAACGGTTAGAAAGGTGGGGTTTTTCTTGTCGTGTACGGTTTGAATTTCTTCGAAAGACATGAAATTGCGGTCAAACTCCAAGACATAAATGCCCTTACTCCCCGCTTCGGAATAAGTGCCTACATACCAAATTTCTTTATCTGCTTGTTGGGCCATTAGTGTACTTGACGTGATGAATAATAGGATGAGAAAGTGAAATCGATGCATGATAAGTGGATAATGTGACGTACTCGAAAGTGAAATATAGGTATTGAAATCCTATGATCAAACTTTTTGTATACAAGAACCTGCGCAACATGCCAATTCATACTAATGGGGATCATCCATGCCGATTTCTTTTTGAAAGAAAAATAACCACAGCGGCTGTTAAAAACATCAACAGACTGTATATGGCGATGGGTATAGTCATTTCGGAGTTTTTCAGCAGGGTAGCCGCTATCATGATCCCAAGGGTTCCATTTTGAATCCCAGATTCTATGGCTATGGATATTTGTTGGGCTCTTGGCAAGAAAAAAGCCTTAGCCAAATAATAACCGATCAGCAGCGTAAGTATATTCAGAAGCAGGGTGACTGGGCCTGCTTCGGCAAAGAAATCCGGAAGGGATTCCCTTTCCTTCAAGATGGCTGCCAGAATGATAAGGATGAAGAAAATGGCTGACGCCATGCGTACGGGTTTGTCTGCTTTTAAGGAGAGTATAGGGAATCTATTTTTGAGAAACATCCCTATGGAAACAGGGATAATGGTTACTCCCATAATCTGCACTATAGTTTGTCCAATTGGAAGGGTTATGCTACCTTCTTCTCCGAAAAATTGGATGGAATAATTGACGATAAGTGGAATGGTGGCAACAGTAATGACAGAACTGACGGCTGTCAGGCTAATGGAAAGTGCGGTGTCTCCCCTGGAAAGATGGGTGATAAGGTTGGATGTGGGGCCACCGGGGCAAGCAGCCAAAATCATAAGGCCAACAGCCATAGTGCCGCTTAGTCCAAAAAATTGGATCAAAGTAAATCCGATTACTGGTAGTAGTATAATTTGGGTAAATAGGCCCAAAATAATGGCCTTGGGGTATACTACGATATTTTTGAAATCTTTCAGGGTAAGCGTTAACCCCATCCCAAGCATGATAAAAGCGAGTGCTAAAGGTAAAAAAACGGAGGTTAGAATACTGTCTTGCATGGTTGTTTTGGGTAAGGTGGTAAAAGGTCAATTAATAGTCGTTTATTTTAATTCATCCAACAGTTCCATAACCGACCTGTGAATGGTCGGGGCTGTTTCAGGCCCCAGAGAATTGATCTCTCCATAGGGAGCACTTTCTCTGCCATAGGTGTAGGGTGGTTTTTCATCCCATTGGCTTTTTGGGACAATATACCCAATCATATCATTGGACATTCCGCTGAAAAACCGGATCCTCCCGGGCATTTGGCTACGAATGGAAGGGACTTCCACCGGCTCAATGCCGTAGTCTCCTCCTTCTGGAGACTCCACCCCTCCATTAAGAATCTCCGGGTATAATTCTCCAGGTACATGCACAAAGGATGCTGGCCCGATGGTCCAAGCGGACACCTCTGATCGAATATGTCCCCAACGGATGAAACCCCGGTCGAATATTCCAATCCATGCCGCAAGTCGAAAAAGATTGTTTGCCATCGCCAATTCAACAGTCTTTGCCCTTAGGTTAATTCCTGCCTCACGTGTCTCAAGCATACCCTGCTGCATGGTCTCAAAGGTGATTTTTGCGAGCGCCAAGCCCTGGGCCTTGATTTTCCCGTCGTTTGCCGTGTCAAAAAATTCTCCGGTATAAGGATGGATGATGGGGATGTTGGGTCTGGTAGTCATAAGTCCTCCCAATGCGCCATTCATAAAAATGGCCACCCCGCCTAATCCCTGATGTACCATCGAATCACTCTGATAAATCCCGTTTTCCATATATTCCCTCCAGTAGTGGGGAAAATCAGAGCTTATTAAGGTATTGCCGGACCAGAGTGTTTCGGGATGATTGCCCCAGTTTAGTATAGTCCCTTTAGTTTGATTACCTGATAGGGACATTACCTGCATCACCCGTATCCCTTCATCAAGCACCTGTGGATCCCGGGTGTCACCCACCAAAGGAAGGGCGTCCATTTCATTTATCGCAAATTTAAAATAGGACGGCTCCAAGTCCTTCTGTGCGGCTTCCAATGATGAAATTATGCCTTGGATGACCTGTTCCCTGTATTCCTCGTTGATACCACTAGTATATGGATTGGGACCCCACAGCCCCATCAGATCGGGAGAGGAATGTACATGGGTACTGGAAATGATTAGGTAGTGGAGGTTTAATTTTTCCTGAATCCGTTTTCTGACGGAAACGACATCGTCATGACCGAATCCGATCATATCTATGACACACATGCCAAGACGAGTTTGCCCATCATCCAAGATCATAGTTCTAGCCCATAGGGGATCATTTACGCCACTTGCAGGCTTGTTTTGAGAAAAGCCAGCAAGCCAAATGGGATCAAATTTCCCGTTTCCGTTTAGATCGTCAAAGGTATCTCCTTCCTTCGGTTTGTACCGGGCATTCCCAGAGACATCTGTCCAGGTGTCAAAATGTGCAGGTGTGATATCTGTTTTTCCAAACCCCGCTTGGACTGTTCCTTTGGAGGTTGCTTTTATGTTTAAATCTAGGGAATATTCCGGGTGTCTATCCTCAAATTGATGCCACGTGTATATAACTCCTACCAAAAAAAGTATGACTAGTAGTAGTATGGATAACTTCAGAAATTTTTTCATGAGAAGGCTTTAGAAAAATACAAGATAAATGGAAAAAGGACTACTTTGTCAGCGTCAATATAAAAAAAATTAATTTAGTGGTCCGGTATTAATCCACAAAGGGAAATACGAGTTTAATTACGGTAAGCATCAGCAGTTACACGTTACCAGACTTCGATGTTATATGATTGTTGGAACTGTTAAAATAAAATCCTATCATGTAACCTGAAACTTTCCTCATTTCAAAATCTGCTGAAATTCCAAAGCTGATTGTGAGTGTTTGATTAGTTATGCCCTTTTTCCCTGCCATGAACCCAAAAAAGTGATGAAAAGAAGACATTTTATCAAGACAACAGCCGGAGTTGGAATTTCGTGTTTAGTATTCCCATATTGGGCCAAGGGATTTACAAACTTTGTTCCGGTGGCAATAACTGAAGGCCCAAATCCGCATTGGTTTGGCTACTATGACAAGCACCAGATTGACCCCACCGGCAGGTATGCCTTGGGCTGCCGCCTGTCATTTGAAGGACGGACTCCCAATCCGGATGATAGTTTAAGCATTGGTTTGATAGACTTGGAAAGCGGATTTGCCTGGAAAACCTTGGGTAAATCACATGCATGGGGCTGGCAGCAATCCTGTATGCTGCAATGGATCCCCGGATCCTCAGAGGAGGTAATATGGAACGACCGCGAAGAAGAAAAGCATATTTCCAGGGTTTTTAATATCAGGACTGGAGAACAAAGGATATTACCCAATCCAATTTATGCCCTAGCACCCAACGGTAAATATGCGATTGGAACGGCCTTTAACCGGATACAGGGGCTTAGGCCGGGATATGGTTATGTAGGGATTCCAGACCCCTATCAAGATGTAAAAGCTCCTGATCAGCTGGGCCTTTACAAAATGGACCTGCACACCGGAGACACAAGCATGTTGCTTACGATCAATCAATTGGCCAACATCCCCCATTTGGGTGAAGATGTTTCCGATAATTGGCATTGGTTCAATCACCTGCTAGTCAGTCCGGACAGTGAGCGGATACTTTTTTTACACCGTTGGAGGCCGGAAATCTTGGAAACACAAGTGATGGCGCGTACGGGCTTTGTGACACGCATGATTACAGCGGATCAGGATGGAGGCAACTTATATGTTGCCGATCCTTCAGGGTTCTCTTCGCATTTTGTATGGCGGGACCCTACCCACATATTTGTTTGGACCAAACCGACTGGCAAACAAAACGGATTTTGGCTGTTGGAGGATCAGACAGAAAATATGTCCCTGATTGGGGAGGAGGCCATGACGGGCAATGGACACAATACCTATGTGCCCCATACCAATAACGAATGGGTGCTCAATGATACCTATCCAAATAAGGACCGGGTAATTACGTTATACCTCTACCACATTCCTTCCAAGAAGCAGGTTATCCTCGGGAAGTTTAATTCTCCCGAGGAATACTATGGGGAGTGGCGCTGTGACTTGCATCCCAGATGTGACCAGCAAGGGCAGCGCGTATTCTTTGACTCTACCCATGAGGGTATGCGGCAAATGTATTTTCTTGATATTCAGTCTATTGTGGGGACTTGATGCCCAGCTTTTCAAACATCCATTGATCGCCCTCGCTGCTTTGCTCCGGATAAGTCCAATGGGCTGCATCCTTGTACAGGGAAATATACTTGCTGCCTGGGATAACGTTGATGGCCGCATAGATGGAAGTAGGAGGGCATACGTTATCGTTAAACCCGAAAGAGTACATTCCGGGTACCTTCACACTTCTTGCGAAATTCACTACATCAAAATAGGCTGAGGTAGCTATTTTTTCTGGTTGGTTGGTGAAGTTGTTTTTAAACAGGTGTGGCCATCCACCTGCCCTACCATGAAGGTAACCAGTAAGGTCTGAAAGTGCGGGATAATAGCTTACCACATATTTAATACGCTCATCCAAGCCTGCGGTTACAATTGATAGGGCTCCTCCCTGACTGCCTCCCATGACTCCTATGTTTTCACCGTCAAAGTTATCTATGGAATAAATGAAATCTACAGCCCTAACACACCCTACATATACCCGCTTGTAATAATAGCGGTCTTTGTCTTCCATATTATTGGTGTTGTAATTGGCCAATGCACCGGCAGCAAGGTTCTGGTAGAGGGGTGAGTCATACAAGTTCACGGGGATACCGTGAATTCCAATCTGTAGAGTGATTACATCCCGGTTTGTATTTCGTTCATTATAGGGTCGGATGCCAGCACCTGGAACTACCAAAATAGCCGGATATTTGCCGGATTTCTTGGGCTTGGTAAGAATGCCATAGACATGGCCTGTTATATTTCTGAATGATACATGATAGACCTCGGAATGGAAAGTAGACTTCTCAGGCATAAGTGTCAGTATCGGTTCGAGGGGAATGCGTGAGGCCTCCTCCAAATTTTTATTCCAAAAACCCATAAAGTCAGCCGGCAGCTCTGCGGTCGGTTTAATCTGCTCCGGTGCTATTGCTGCTGTTCCTGAATTTTGGTAAGTAACACCATTTTCCGTATATGTCACGTGACAACGCATGAATCCAGGTTGATTCATACTACCAGCCCTTAGCTTGGTATTACCTTTTACTAAAGTGACAGAATCCGCCTGCACTGGATCCATCATTTCGGGTCCGTAGCTGTAGAAGACCGCTGCATTGGGCACAAGTTGACCAAATTTATAGATAGCTATATCAAAGGTAATTTCCTCATTGAGGCCATAGCTCATGTCCGATTTGGAGGGACTGACCATGATTCTAATATACTGCCCTTGCTGCGATTGGGCGTATACAACCTGATACAAAATAAGAATGCTGAATAGTAAAATTACCTGTTTCATAGTGTTTTTTTTTTTTGGGAGAGTCAGGATTATTGTTGGTTGAGGAATTGGATTTTGTTACATAAGGTATAGACTGAGCCTGCGGAATGGGTTAAGCTATCCTAGGAGTACCAAGCTGATTCCCATAATGGACATCCCTGTAATTATGCCCCAGCTTGTCAGTTTTTTGAATCCCATATCCATAGCGGAAGGGATGAGCTCGAAGAAAGCCACATATACCATTACGCTGGAAACTAAGATGGTGACAAAAACTAAGTATTCCTGCTCTACTTGTCGGAAGAAAACAAAATAGGCAATCGCAGCCCCAAATGGCTCCGACAACCCTGAAAGCAAGGTGATTGTAAAAGCCTTGGTTTTATTCTTTGTAGCCCGGTATATCGGAATGGCGACAGCTAGTCCCTCGGGGATATTGTGAATTGCTATGGCTACTGCAATTCCAATGCCCAGCCGAATGTCCTGCATGGAGGTAAGGAAAGTTATCAATCCTTCCGGTAAATTATGAATAGCAAGCGCAACGGCAGTCACCACCCCAGTGCGGTAGAGTTTCTTTTTCTTTTTTATTTCTTCCGTCCCCAGGGGTTGTATTTCAGGTTTGCTTTGGAATATCCCAATATCCTCCATGGCCATGCCTATTAGTTTACTAATAAGGCCTGAAGCCAACAGACCACCCAGAAAAAGCAACGCAAATTTGGTGTAAGCCATGTCGGCTTCGTTGGATGTTTTCAGATCATCCAACGAACCCACGATTAATTCCACAAAGGAAATGTAAATCATAGCCCCTGCGGAAAGTCCCAAGCTAAACGCCAAAAATTTTTCCTTCTGGGCGTACTTGATAAAAGCCACTAGCCCACCTATACCTGTTGAAAGTCCTGCTAACGTTGTTAGTAAGAATGCAAAAAGCACTTGGTTGTTATAGTCCATACCGTATCAGAAATTCAGGATGGTGTGATCTGACAGCCTGGGAACCATTGACGCTGATAGAGAGATAAATTCAACATCCATATATACACTCTTTAATAAAAAACTCGGTTAAGATGGATTTTAATTTTTGTGTAATATTATCACTTTTTTTCTTCCAATTCAATAAAATTAAATGGGTTTTATGTCTGATTTTAAAATGAATGAGTTGATTTCACCGACTGATCGAAAGTTGTCTTTCGTATTTTATGTTTGAGTCCGTAAAAGGGCCGTAATTAGCCTAAACAAAAATTTATTTTAAAGAATACTATTTCTATATTAGATTAGCAATTAATCTGAAATAAGTTTTAATTGAAACGAAATGATATTAAAATAACAAACCTATGAAAAAAAACATCAGTCATCTACAACAGCCCAAGGAACCAACAAATGAAATCAAAACCGGGAACCATCAAATCCACGCTGAAACATCTGGAAACGGAAACCCAAGAAGGGATTTTCTGCAAAAAATGACCTTGGGCGGGTTAAGCTTAGGCGGGTTGATGACACTTCCAATTGAAGACACCCTCGCCCATACCACTTCTAAGGTAAATCGGCTTTCCAATCCCTCCGAGCTAAAAATTACGGATATGCGTATTGCCCAATATGGCAACGTTCCTCTGTTGAAAATATATACCAATCAAGGGATTTATGGCCTGGGAGATGTAAGAGATGGTGCGGATAAACGCTACGCGCTAATGTTGAAAAGTCGGATTTTGGGAGAGAATCCTTGTAATGTAGAGAAGATTTTCAAAAGAATTGAGCAGTTTGGCGGTCACGGCCGACAAGGTGGGGGTGTTTCTGGAGTGGAAATGGCCCTTTGGGACTTAGCGGGCAAAGCCTATGGAGTACCCCTTTATATGCTGTTGGGCGGTAAGTTTAGGGATAAAGTCCGCATCTATGTAGATACCCCCACTGTAACTGACCCGGACCTTTTTGCCGAGAAAATGAAAGAACGGGTTGACCAGGGATTTACTATGCTGAAAATGGATATCGGCATTGGGCTGATAAAGGACATAGATGATACATTAACCAACAAAGAGCCTTGGATGCCGCTGCGTGGCTGGACCGATCAGGACGTAATGAGCCATACCCAAACTCGGCATCAATTTACCAATATACAGATTACTCAGAAAGGCCTCGAGCGAATGGTGGAATTTGCAGCCAAAGCCAGAGCAAAAGTAGGGTATGAAATACCGTTGGCGATTGACCATTTCGGCCATATGGGCTATAATGAAATGATAAAGCTTGCCCGCGCCTTCGAACCGTACAACATCGCATGGTTGGAGGATCTGATTCCTTGGCAGAATACCGAACAATGGAAGCGGATCACAGAATCCATCACCACCCCCACACTGACCGGAGAAGATACCTATCACAAAAGGAACTTCAAAGACCTGATTGAAAACAGGGCGGTAGATATTGTCCATCCTGATCCGGGAAGCGCGGGAGGTTACCTGCAGACGAAAAAAATCGGGGACTATGCGGAAGAATTTGAAATAGGAATGGCGGTTCACCATGCGGCTTCCCCAGTTACTTTTATGGGAACGGTACATGCCATTGCTGCTACGTATAATTTTATTGGCTTGGAGCACCATTCGGTAGATAATCCATGGTGGGAAGATCTGATTACCGGTCTGGACAAGCCATTGGTGAAGGACGGCTATGTGACTGTCCCTGAGAAACCGGGAATTGGAGTGGAACTTAACGAAGAAGAGGTGAAACGCAGACTTAGGCCCGGAGAAGAGTTTTTCGCACCCACCGAAGAATGGAACGAGGTAAAATCTTGGGACCGTACTTGGAGTTAATTATAATCTTAAATGCGCAAACCTTCCAGGTTTTATTGATAATTAGCTAGTTGTTCAAATTAGATTGATGAAACTTGGAAGGTTTTTCTTCTATCGGATCATCTGGTTAAAAGAAAATACTGCGGATTTTAGGTATAAGTAAAATTCTAAATTTTAAAAGAGAATGCCTCTCCCGGCATTCTCTTTTTTTTGCTTTAACCCCTTTTGTTTTACGCAGGTCATTCATGAAATTTTTGGTGCGGAATATTCAAATTTTATTACTGTTAATTGGGATATTATGAAGGATTTATAATGATTCCCAACTAGTTTCTGAAATTTAGATTTGCAGAAAATTGGTAATTCCAAGAATATTTTTTTAATTGGTATTGAATTTTGTAAAATTCAACCCTATGAACCCTATAGCTTCGATTGATATTCCACTAATGGTCATTCCCCTGAGGAATGGAGATGAAAATGCAATTAGCTCACTTTTTCACCAATTCGGGAGAAAAATTTATGTAGCAGACCGTCGGATGTTTCTACCCGATGCCGCCGCCGAAGAAATGGTTCAGCAGCAATTTTTCAAAATAATAAAAAAAAAGGAACAGCTCAAGGACGAATCCCCTCAGGCTCATTTGGCTCCAATTATGTTGGGACCCATATTAGCAAATCACCCATCTATGCCACCTCCTGGTTACAATTGATTTGTAGCGACTTCAATTAATTTCAATCACAATTAACAATCCCAAAAAATGAAACACAGTTTATTAAATCACAATACGTGGGTTACAAAATGCTTCTCGATCTTTTTTATGCTCGGGATGCTAACCTCATTACCACTTTCATCCTTTGGTATAGATGCCAAGGTGAAGAGCGTGGAGGATGTCATGGTCAAACTTGCCACCCGATCAGGAAGCTTGGAAAGTATCCTGACTGAAATCGAAAAAAAGACAACATTCAGCTTTTTTTTCACCGACAATAGTACTAATGACGATACAGCTATTTACTTGAATAAAACACGGGGAAGCGTAGCGGATATTTTGAAAGACTTAGGAACTCAGAGGCAGCTACATTTTAAACAGCTTAACAATACGGTTAGTGTCAAATCTCTAGCTGAAAATCTGATTCCCTTGGAAATTGACGTGGATGAGGAGTTTGTAGATGTGCGGGGAAAGGTTACCAACCAAAGTGGAGAACCTATCCCCGGCGCCGCAGTGTCTATCGCTGGAACAACGACAGGTACCATCACCGACATTGATGGTAATTATTCGCTCAGTGTGCCTGATAATGCTACTCTTGTGGTGTCCTATATTGGATATGCTGCACAGCGCATCCAAGTTGGTACACGGACAGTAATTGACATTATCTTGGTGGAGGATGTAGCCGCATTGGAAGAGGTAGTGGTAACTGCGCTGGGTATAGAGCGTGAAGCCAAAAGCCTGGGATATGCAACAACCTCAGTGTCATCCGAAGAAATGACAATCAACCGGACTCCCAACTTCATGAATGCGCTTCAGGGTAAAGTGGCTGGAGTAAACATCAGCAGTTTAGGTTCCGGCCCTGCTGGAACAAGTAAAATCCGAATTCGGGGTCAATCGTCTTTTGGTGGACAAAACCAACCTTTAATCGTCATCAATGGTGTGCCGGTTGATAATACTAACTTCGGTGCCAATCCAGGCAATAGGGGTTCAGATGCTTCCAACACAGATCGTGGCAGGACAAGGGTTTCGGATGGTGGCGATGGCTTGACCAGTATAAACCCGGATGATATTGAGACCATGACGGTTCTTCGAGGTGCGGCTGCATCTGCCCTGTATGGTGCCCGTGCCAAAGACGGGGTCATTATGATTACCACCAAACAGCGCAACAAAGGCCAAGGAATTGGAGTGGAATTTAATACCAACTATACCTCCGACAGTCCAATGGATTTCACCGATTGGCAATATGAATATGGTCAGGGAGAGAATGGTATTCGTCCCACATCTGCCAACCCGACTTCCGGAGTATGGAGCTTTGGAGAGCGGTTTCAGCAAGGCATGACCCAAGTGCTTTTTGACGGCGTTGAGATTCCCTATGTGCCCCAACCCAGCCACATCAGTACCTTTTACCGTACAGGACACACCTTTACCAATACGGTTACCGTTTCTTCTGGGGGCGAATTTGGTGGCTTTAGCCTGTCTGTGTCCAACTTGGATAACCAGAGTATTGTGCCAAATTCCGGCTACAACAGAAAAACCTTCAATCTAGGTTTTACTCAGGAGATTGCCAAAAAGTTGGTCGTTTCTGGAAATATGAATTATTCCCTGGAAGATATCAAAAACCCACCGCAGATAGCGGAGCAGGACATGAGTACGCCAACTGTTTTAAATACACTGGCCAATTCCATGCCGCTGTCATTGATGCAGGAGAAAATGGCGGATGCCGCTGGAAATGAATTTGTTTATTCCAGATTTAGAAACCGTACCAATCCATATTGGGCAACCTATGAAAAGTTTGATAATGTAAGGAGGGACAGAATGTTCGGCAATATCACCGCCAGGTACAATATAGCTGATTGGTTGTTTATACAAGGTAGACTTGGCCAAGATTTTTACGCCAGGGACCAGGATTACAATTTCCCAACCGGGACTGCATCCCTGCCAAATGCCCCCGTCGGGTTTGTGAACGGAGATTATGTACAGGACAACCGGAGGTTTAGGGAAGTCAATACGGACTTTCTAATAGGCGCCAATAAAAAATTCGGGGATTTCGGAACGAGCCTCACTCTGGGAGGTAATCAGATGTATCGAAGAATGGACAGAAATAATGTGCTGGTAAATGACTTCGTCGTCCGGGATTTGTACACGGTCATGAACGGTAGGATTAAGGACCCCATCTATGAGATCTCTGAGCGACAGGTAAATTCCCTTTACGGGATGTTGGAGCTTTCGTACCGGGACTTTTTATTCCTGAACGGAACAGTAAGAAACGATTGGTTTTCCACGCTTTCTCCGGCCAACAGAAGTATTTTGTATCCGGCTGTGACGGGTAGTTTTGTGTTTTCGCAACCTTGGGAAAATTTTCCTGAATGGATTTCTTTTGGTAAAATACGTGCTGGTTATGCCGAAGTGGGAAGCGACACAGACGTAAGTCCTTATGCTGATAACTTGTTTTACAGGGTAGAAAATAACCAGTTCCCTAATCCAGCCGGTCAGTTACAGCCTGTTGGTGTAATAAATGCTTCTACCGTACCCAATGCCAATTTAAGACCCATGAGGGTATCGGAATGGGAAACTGGATTGGAAATGAAATTCTTTGACAACCGCATAGGATTGGATCTTACCTATTACAATAAAGTCACAAGTGACCAAATATTGGGAGCTCAGGTGTCTGATGCATCCGGCTACCTGACTCAATTGATAAACGTAGGAGAAAGCAGCAATCAAGGCGTAGAGGTGCTTTTGTCAGGGGTACCTATTCAAACAGAAAAATTCATGTGGGAAACCAGTATTAATGCCGCATGGAACCAAACAAGGACTTTGAAACTGGGATTGACAGAGGGCGATAGTGTCATTACAGTGGGAGCAGCTGTATATGGCGGAGAACTTAGGCAGGTTGTAGGTATGCCTATGGGACAAATTTACGGATTCGGATATCGGAGAGATCCACAGGGTAATATTGTATATGATGCCAATAACGGTAGACCTCTTCGGACAAATTTACAGATTCCTTTTGGGTCCGCCATACCTATTTGGGTAGGTGGGTTTATGAATACATTCCATTATAACAATCTGTCGTTTTCTACACTAATTGATTTCAAACTGGGTCACAAAATGTTGTCCGGAACGAATTTCAATGCGTGGCGACATGGGCTCCATAAAGGTACGCTAGAAGGAAGGGAGCAGGGGTTTGTCATCGGAGAAGGGGTCAAAAACATCGGCACCAATGAAAACCCCAATTATGTTCTCAATGATGTGCAAACCGAAGTGCAGACATTCTACGAAACGGTGAGATCTGCCAATATGGTGGAGGAGTTTGTATACAATGCCGGATTTTGGAATTTGAGACAAGTAACCATTGGATACAATTTCACTCCCCATTTGCCTGCTAATTTCTTCATAAAAGGATTGAGAGCCAATATAGTAGGTAATAATGTATTGGTAATTAAAAAATGGGTGCCCAATATCCATCCTGAGGAATTTGGATTCACTTCTGACAATTTAATGGGGTTGGAAGCGCACGGTTTACCCGTTACAAGAAGTATTGGTTTTAACCTAAACTTTAAATTTTAAAGAAAATGAAAAATTTAGGTAAAAAGTTATCGAATAAAAACCCAGAACCGATGAAAAGGATTTTCTTATATGTCTGCTTATGCTGTTCGTTGTTAGTTCCCATGACAAGCTGTGACGAAGGCTTTGATGAAATGAATATCAACCCCGTCCAGCCTACGGCGTTGGACCCCGTTTACCTGATGAATAGGGCGGCCTTATTTTCCACGATTTCAAGTACCACGCTGAATTATGAATCTGCTATTGTACAGCAAATTGTGTCTCCAAACGGCGGAGTACTCGCAGGTGGCAATTTCAATCAACTGAACAGGGCATTTTCTATAGGCACCTGGAACAAATATTACCGTGATGTACTCAAGCATACTACCGATGTAAAGCGGTTTACCCGGGACAATCCTGATAGGAATAATTTGTACCAAATGGCTCGGATTCTACATTCCATGGCGGCTATGATCCTGACAGATACCTTTGGGGATGTCCCTTATTTTGAGGCCAGTTTGGGTTATTTGGAGGGAAAGATTGATCCGGTATACGATCGGCAGGAGGATATTTATCTGGATATATTGAATGAGTTACAGCAGGCGACTGCGGCATTGAGTACTGCTGCAAGGGCAGAAAATGGTGACATATTTTATGGAGGGAATGTTGACAAATGGAAGAAATTAGGGTATTCATTAATGCTTCGGGCAGGAATGAGGCACAGCAAGGTGAATCCAACCCGAGCAAGAGAATGGGTTGAACGTGCGGTGGCCGGAGGAGTCATGACATCAAATGAGGACAACATGGCAATTCATCATGACTTTAATTACACCAATGAGATAGGAAACACCTTAAATGCCACCGAGGCAAACAATTATTATCTCGCAGCACCTTTCGAAGAGTTTCTAAAAAGCAATAATGATCCCAGATTAGGTTCAATAGCCGTTCGATTTATCGGAGCAGGAAGTGGACCGGATCAAAATAATGCCTTGGCAGGAAATCCTGCCGCAGGAGTAACCTTATCCAGAAACCCATCAGATCAAATGGGTTTCCCCATGGGTTTTGACAATCAGACCATTGGAGCGGTTGTTACTCAACGTGGACTTCGCAGTTTTTATGAGTTTTCCCAAGTCGACAGAACACGTATGACGGCAAGAGACGCACCCATTTTCCACGTGACTTTTGCCCAGACCTCTTTACTTCTGGCGGAAGCTGCCTTAAGGGGATGGACCACCGGAAATGCTGCCAACTTATATGCCCAGGGCATCCGTGCCCATATGGAACAGATGGAAGAGTATGGGCCCACTACTGCAATTTCGGAAAATGCGATAACAACCTATATCAATGCAAATCCACTGGATATGGGTAATGCTTTGGAGGAGATCGGAGAACAATATTGGGTGGCTTCTTTCCTGAATGCTTATGAAGGATTTGCCAATTTCCGTAGGACCGGCTACCCTGCACTGACACCAAACCCATACCCGGGTAAGGATATTAGCGGAGATTTTATTCGAAGATTATCCTATCCGGATGCTGAATTTTCAGTAAATAATGCCAATATTCAGGCTGCGGTTCAACGGCAGGGTCCCGACAACTTGGATACACCTGTTTGGTGGGATGCTGTTGGAAGTTCGACTGCATCGGCAAATTAATTCGTAAGTAGGGAAGTCTGGTTTTCAGATTTCCCTTATTTCAGTTTTTGTTAACCTTAAAATTATTGCTATGCAATTAAAATTATCAAGCCTATTTCTATTTTGCTTTTTGTTTTGTACAGCCTTTCAAAACGCATTTACCCAGCAGATTTCCCGGGAGGAGATGCTCTTTCTTACCCAGGAATGGGAAGGGGAAAGATTTGAGGATGGAAGACCTAAGGTCTCTGATGATCTGCTTAAAAGAATGGTGTTAGTCACCCATGATGAAGCCTGGGCCGTAATGAGAAATGCCGGATATCGGTATCAGTATGCTGATGGTTGGCAGATTATTAACCCTGACAGTATCTTGATTGGAAGGGCTGTTACCGCCACATTTATGCCGGGGCGACCGGACATTCACGATGCCATAGATGAGCGGGGAAAGAAAGAAGGCAAACGCGGACAGAACTCCTGGCCTGTGGATCTGTTGGTTCAGGGGGATGTGTATGTAGTGGATCAATTCGGGATTCATGTAGACGGACCGACTATCGGTGACAATGTCGCCAATGCCATCTTTGCCAAATCGGGAAATGGTATTATCTATGATGGAGCTATCAGGGACGTTACGGGCTTAAAGGAAATCGGTGGTTTTACTTCCTATTACACCAGCTATCATCCTTCCCACCATAACCAACAGGGAAACCTCAATACCATGTTGATTGGCATTAACAAGCCAACCAGAATCCGTCAAGCGACTGTGATGGCAGGTGATGTTGTCCTAGGACGGGATGGTGGAGTTTCATTTATACCGGCCCATCTTGCTGAAAAAGTGGTAATCACCTCCGAAGTTGTTCGATTAAGGGATATGTTTGGCCATGAAAGGTTGAGGTCAGGGGTGTATACAGCGGGTCAAATTGATACAAGATGGTCAGACGATATCGAAAGGGATTTTTCAGGTTGGCTCAATGAACATATTGACGAACTACCCATACAAAGGGAACAGATTCAGGAAATACTAAAAAACAGAACCTGGTAATTATCAATTACGAATTACAAATTAAAAATTACGAACCCAATAACCCAATAACTTAGTAACCCAATAACCAATAACCCAGTTATTAATTACGAATTACGAATTAAAAATTACGAAACGAGTTATCAATTACGAATTACGAATTAAAAATTACGTCCAAATAATCCATCAACCTATAGACCTATACACGTATCATCGTCAACCCATAACCCATAACTCATAACTCATAACCTATAAACTTATCAACCTATCAACCAATAAACCAAATCATGACACATAAAAAAGACAGCAGAAGAACATTTTTACAAAAAGGACTAGTAGCAGGACTAACTGGAGGAGCAGTTCTAAGTACATTTGGTCAGGGATTAAGTGCGGCAGTCGAAAGGCAATCCCCTTTTTCCAATCCTTCAGACCTGAAGATTACAGATATAAAATGCGGCTATGTGCGAGGGGCACTTTATGTTAAGATATATACCAATCAGGATGTATGGGGCTGTGGAGAGGCAGTAGACGCCATACATGGCACTTACCACCTTGTCCAGAGACTGGGTAACCAAATTAAAGGTCAAAGTCCTTTGAATCCAAACCGTCTAGCGGAGCAGATTAGAAAAGGAGCGTTTTTTGGAGGCGCTCAGTCAGGCGTTTTTGTGGCCGTTCTAACGGCTATTGAGACAGCCCTTTGGGATATTACCGGCAAGGTGTTTGGCGTTCCGGTTTATCAATTGTTGGGTGGAAAATTCAGGGATAAAATTAGGGTTTACTGTGATACTGCACTTTATACTTCCACCAACCCATCACCTGCGGATTATGCCGCAGCAGCCCGAGGTGCAGTAGGTAGGGGATACAATGCGGTAAAGTTTGATGTGGATGATGGCAGAGACCCCAACAAATACGACCGTTTCAACTGGACGGCGAACAATGCGGAAATTGATCGAATGTACAACGCAATCGCCGCTGTACGGGAGGAAGTTGGGCCAAATATAGATATCTGTGTGGACATGCATGGGAGATACGATGCGGTGACCGGATTGAAGATGGCTAGAATGTATGAAGATTTGAACCTAATGTGGTTGGAGGAACCGATTCCTGCCGACAATCCGGAGGTTTATAAGTCCATCACTTCGCAGACATCTACGCCTATTTGTACCGGAGAAAATGTTTATTTAGCTTATGGCTTTACCAGATTATTATCTGAAGCCGCTGTGGATATTATCATGCCTGATATCCAAAAAGCAGGCGGATTGGGTGAAGCCCAGCGAATTGCCAATTTGGCTAATCTGTATTATGTTCCGTTTTCACCGCATATGGTAGCCTCATTCTTGGGTGCCATGGCTGCTTGTCACGTTTGTGCCTCAGTACCCAACTTCCAGGTTATGGAATGGCAGATTTACATGGATACCGATCCGCTTTGGCAGGATATCGTCACCTACGATGGACCTAGAACGGAGAATAGCTTTATTACACTATCGGAAAAACCGGGTATCGGAGTTGAAATCAACGAAGAAGGCATGAAAAAATATGCCGTTCCGGGCGTTCCTTTTTTTGAATAAAATAATTAAAAACCCAAAAATAATCCACCGATGAAATCGAGCATGACGAAAATCGTCACACACTGGGATGATTATAATACATGCGAGATTCCATCTGACCTCTAAAAAACAATTATAATCAGATGAAACCTTATAATAACCCAAAATTCAACGAGCTTTTCAAACTCCCAAAAGAAAAGTTAACCAAAAATGATTCTCCAACAGAGGATCTGAAGTCCAAAACCCCTCCTAGGCGGGAGTTTTTGCAAAAAGCAACCTTGGGAGGTCTAAGTCTTGGAGCGTTTATGTTCCAGCCTATAGAGGAAACAATGGCTTACACTACTCAACATGTCAACAGAAACTCCAGCCCATCTGATCTGCGCATCACCGATATTCGGGTAGCGGAAGTTGCCGGAGCACCCATGCGTTGCCCCATTATTCGGATAGATACCAATCAGGGAATTTATGGACTTGGAGAAGTGAGAGACGGTGCCAGCCACAAATATGCCTTGGTTTTAAAAAGCCGTATACTTGGGGAAAATCCCTGTCAAATAGAGCGGATTTTCAAAAAAATAAAGTTGTTCGGCAATCATGCTAGACAGGCGGGAGGGGTTTGTGCTGTTGAAATGGCCCTATGGGATTTGGCTGGTAAGGCATATAATATTCCAGTCTACCAAATGCTGGGAGGGAAATACAGGGATTCTATTCGCTTATATTCCGATACGACTCAATCCAATGATCCGGAGGTTTTTGCCGACAGGCTAAAAGCTCGAATGGATTTGGGATATACCTTTCTGAAAATGGATTTTGGGGTGCAGATGATCAAGGACAATGAAGGTTCGGTAGTAAATTCCAGAGCTTTTGACAAAGGCAACAAATGGAGCTCAGAATACGGTAGCTATGGACGGACTGCCCATCCATTTACAGGGGTGCAAATGACGGATAAAGGTGTGAGTGAAATGGTGGAATACGTCGCCGCGGTCCGCTCAAAAGTAGGATACGATATTCCGTTGGCGGCAGACCATTTCGGACATTTTGATTATAAAGAATGTATCCGGCTGGGCGAGGCGTTGGAACCTTACCGACTTGCATGGTTGGAGGATATGGTTCCTTGGTTTTATACAGAAAAGTGGAAGCAAATCACAGATGCAATTAAAACCCCAACCTTGACGGGTGAGGATATCTTTCTAAAAGAAGAATTTATTAAATTGATTGATGCCCGTGCCATCGATATGATTCAGCCGGATTTGGCTTCCTCCGGCGGTATCCTCGAAACCAAAAAAATCGGAGACTATGCCGAGGAAAAAGGCATTCCCATGGCCATGCACTTTGCGGGAACTCCGGTATCCTTTATGGCCAATATACACTGTGCCGCTGCTACGGAAAATTTCATTTCACTCGAGCACCATTCTGTGGATATTCCTTGGTGGGAAGATATGGTAAAGAACATTCCGAAACCGCTGGTAATCGATGGTTTTGCCAAAGTACCGGAAGGACCGGGATTGGGCGTAGAACTTAATGACGAAGTAATCAAACAACACTTGGTCGAAGGAACAGAATACTTTGCTCCCACAGATGATTGGAACACAGACAGGTCCAATGACCGATGGTGGAGTTAAGTAAGAAAGAGCCTTAGACAACCCTTTGCCGTTCTTATAATTTTTACGGCAAAGGGTTGCTTTATCTTGTTCTTTTGATCAAATTGTTAGTTCATTCACGAAATAAATCTAATAATAATGAAAAAAATATCACTTGTTTATTTAACCCTGATGCTATCATGGGTAAATTTTACCTTTGCACAACAAATATCCCCGACTCCCGATCAAGTAAAAAAATTAACCTCCGAATGGACCGGTGAACGATTTCCAGACGGAAGGCCGAAGGTTTCTGATGAATTGTTGGAGCGCCTTAGAAATATATCGATGGAAGAGGCTTGGGGTTTACTTAGAAACAAAGGATATAACAACCAGTTTGAAAATGACTGGATCATACTTCGGGACGACCAAGTGATGACGGGTAGAGCGGTAACAGCCCAATATATGCCGATGAGACCAGACGTCAGCGATATGGTGAAAGAAATCGGGAAATCCGAAGGAAGAAGCCAGGCTGGAGGCACAAACTCATGGCCAATAGACGGCCTAACCGATGGTGATGTTTATGTGGCCGATAGCTATGGTAAAATTGTGGACGGAACCCTTATTGGAGATAATTTGGGCACGGCGATTTATACCAAATCCAAACGGGGAGTAATCTTTAACGGTTCAGTGAGGGACATGGCAGGATTACTTCGTGTGGAAGGTTTCAATGGCTGGGTAAAAGGGCACGATCCTTCTTACATCCAGGAAATGATGCTAACCACCGTCAATTACCCCATACGAATGGGCAGGGCTACAGTACTTCCCGGAGATGCGGTTTTGGCAAATAAGTGGGGAGTAGTTTTTATACCAGCGCATCTATTGGCCGACTTGGTGATCAATGCGGAGTTTATCATGCTCAGGGATCAATTTGGTATTGAGCGGCTTAAAGAGCAAAAGTATACTGCTGGGGAGATTGACAGCCGCTGGAGCGAAACCATTCAGAATGATTTTCTGGGTTGGATCAAAGAAAAGCAAGACCTGCCTATGAGCAGGGAAGAGTTAGATGCCTTTCTCAAGGACAGGAACTGGTAAGCCACTTAGAAGTTTGATCACTCGGAAAAACTATTTTCAGGTAGAAGTAATTAATGAATTTTCAGTTGACAGATGTTCGGTTTGGTCTATCATAAACCTATCAACTTATAAACTTATAAACCCATCAATATAATCATTCTCAATTAAACCTATAAACTCATAGACCCATATACCTATCGACCCATCAACCTATCAACCCAAAAACCAAATAAACCTATGAAACACCACCTAAAACAACTAATTGAAAACTGCAAACTCGCAGATCAACAGGCCGCAATCGAAAGGCAGGCGGAAATTGATCATGCGGAAACCAAAAACGAAAGAAGAAATTTCCTCAAAAAAACAATGCTTGGTGGACTCAGCTTAGGCGCTTTGATGGGTGCTTCCATCGAAGATACCATGGCCCATACCACATCCAAGGTCAACCGCTATTCTTCTCCGGCTGACCTTAAAATAACAGATATGCGGGTGGCGGTGTTGCGAAATGTTGGTCGGACACCCATTATCCGTATAGACACAAACCAAGGAATATACGGACTCGGTGAAGTCCGGGATGGCGGTGATGAACGCTATGCGCTGATGCTGAAAAGCAGAATCCTCGGTCTCAACCCCTGCAATGTGGAGCAGCTTTGGAAAATTATCAATCCTTTCGGTGGACATGGCCGATTGGGTGGGGGAGTTTGTGCGGTGGAAATGGCTCTTTGGGACCTATGTGGCAAAGCATACAACGTCCCTGCTTGGCAGCTTCTTGGTGGAAGATACCGGGACAAGGTCAGATTGTATGCTGATACCCCCGGCATGAACGACCCAGCGGAGTTTGCCAAGGTGATGAAGCAAAGAACAGTAGAACAAGGGTTCACTTGGCTAAAAATGGATTTGGGAATCCACGTGGTAGCCGAACAACCGGACACCTTAGTCAATTCCAACTTTTGGGATGGTGCCAAGGGACAATACGATACAAGAGACTATATGAGTTACGGAAGTACTAAACATCCGTTTACTCAGGTGCAGATTACCGACAAAGGTTTGGATGCGCTTGGGGCCTATGTGGAATCCATCCGGGATGCTGTCGGATATGAGATTCCTCTTTGTGCGGATCATTTTGGTCATTTTGATGTCAACAACTCCATCCGTTTTGCCCGGGCAATGGAAAAATACAGGCTTTCTTGGGTGGAAGATATGGTTCCCTGGTTTTATACTGACCAATGGAAAACCCTCTCAGACGCTATAGAAACTCCCACTTGTACAGGGGAGGATATTTACATGTTGAAAAATGGATTTAAACCCCTGATTGATGCGAAAGCGGTTGATATTGTTCACCCAGACCTGGGAACCTCAGGGGGCTTGTTGGAAACCAAAAAAATCGGGGATTACGCAGAGGATGCCGGTATAGCCATGGCCATGCATATGGCCGGATCACCGATATGCTTTATGGCAAATGTCCATTGTGCGGCGGCAACCCAGAATTTCATATCCCTTGAACACCATTCGGTAGATACGCCTTGGTGGGAAGGATTGGTGAAGATGACGGGTTCCCAACCTATGGTAACTAAAGGTTTTGCCAATGTGCCGTTAGATGCTCCTGGTCTTGGGGTTGAACTGAATGACGAAGTGATGAAAGAACACCTTTTCCCCAACACACCCGGATATTTTGAACCCACCCCAGAATGGGATCAGAAAAAATCATGGGATAGGACTTGGAGTTAAGCTGTTTCAAAAGGCAAAAGCAAAAAACCGGAAAAATCCAGCAATTATGCTGAAAACAAATTGGACTTGATTAATCGTTTAGAAAGCCTTAGGATGCTTTTTTTTGGCATGGATAAATCCCTACGTCCGAGTTTATTAAAAGCTTCGTTAAAAAAAGGGTGAATTTTATCGAAAAAGGGTGCTTTGTTTTTGACAGGGCACCTTTTTTCATGTCTTGGTCAAAGTGCCAACGGTGCGAAAATCCCGACCCCGGATAGGGGTCAAACTCCTCAATACCCATGGGTAAATCCCATGGAATTCGGAAGGAATACCTTGTTTTCGTTTTGGCCACAGGAACGGTTGAAGAAGCCAGCCTTTCCCGCCAAAACCCGAGTCAGTCAATTTTAACCTTTTAATCTTCGATATAGGTCGTAGTTCGATGGGTTTTTAAGTTAAATATGAGTTGAGAATTACAAATTGAGAATTGCGAACCAAGTCCTAAAGGGCTATTTATGTATTTGTTTTTTTCATTAGCAGCGCCAACGGTGCGGAAATCACTAGCCAGGGGTGCAGCGAAGCGAAGCCCCTGGTTTGAAACGAACGTCTCGATTGTGTTTTGGCAGCGGGGATGGTTTGAGAATGCAGCCTTTCCCGCCAAAACCCGGTTCTGTTTGGTACTGCCTAGTCTCGGATGACGGATTTCGAGAAATTGGTTGGTTCAGGCACGGATGGCAGCCCAAGCAGTAAGGTGTTTTGGCGGAAACTGGTGTGAGGTATTGACAGGGTGGCGGCCAAAACTTGCCTACGAGACGTTGTTTTCAAACCACGGGTTGAAACCCGTGGTTACTATATCAGTCATCCCTACGGGATTTATGATACGTACTCCGACAAATTCTTTCCAATTGGAATTTCAAATTCCGTTTATCTGTCCGTCACAATTGCAAATTACTACGATAGTGAATGGGACGCTGATTGTGCGGATTTTTTGGGTTGGATTTGACTAGTTGTGATGGAACTCAAGATTTAACCATTCAGGGAACCTAAAACAGTTATCAGGCGACTTCTTGTCGCACTTCTATTCTGTAAGAATCCTATTATGAGCCATTTGGAATGAGTCGAGCTACGCAATATCTGCTGTATTTTCTATTCCCAGTCTATTTTTCTTTTTTCAAAGTCAATATTCGTGGGCATATTTGGTTCTATGAAATTATCAAATGTTGTCTTTGATGATTTTCTAAGAAAGTGCTTTTTAACCTTTTCAACTACCATTTTATTCTGCGCTATTAAACGTGGTTCTAATGCTAAATTAAAGCCAGAACCATTTTCAACACTGGTATAAATTATTCCATCAATTGGATTTTCCCTTCTGACAGACTCTGCTAATAATGCATTACAAAATGCCGATGTCAACTGGTAGGTTTTTGAATCATTTTTTTTTCGGCAAAACGCTTAGATTTCATAATACGATCTAAAAAACATTAATACATACCCACTGACTATATCAAGGAGCCAGATACCCACCTCAGAAGTACTCCCACCCTTTTATCTTATATGAGGGTGAATTAAAAACTGACAAGCTTGCGCCAAAAAGGTAAAATGCAGCTCCTCTGAACTCCAACAATGCACCAAAAAGGCGAAATTTTCTACCAAATTTCCGTAATGTTCCACCAAAAAGACATTAATTTGTCAGTTTGTCGGAAAATTTTTCATGATTTTGCTAAAAACTTCGATTTTAGAGGCGGGGGGGTGCACCAAATTGGTCCGCATGTCAGGTTTTTTTATGCAACATTTCACCTTTTAGGTGAAAAATAAAATCTTTTTGGCAGATTTTTGAACCAAAAAGGCGCAGACTTGCGGCAAAAAGGCGGATGATTTGACCTATTTGGTGAAGCGTTTGAGTTTTTTTCCGGAATACTTGACTTCGGAGGCTTGGTGTACTGTCAAAAAGGGGGACGATTCCACTAAAAAAATAGGGTGCAGCCGGGTAAATATGGACTGTGCCCGTTAAATGTGGCTGCAAGAGGGGATAAGTAAACCTTAATAGCCACTACGATACTTTTTTAAGAAAATCATCAAAGTCGATCCGTTCTCCGTTATCCAATTGTTTCAGCCCGATTTCAATTTCTTTTTTCTCAATTTCGCTTAGCTCCTCCCAAAAATCTTGCGTTTCCCGTTTTAGGAATTCGCTAAGCCGAGCAATCAGCTTTGGATTCTCGATGTTGAGAATCAGCCGAACAAGCTCTATTTTAGATGATTGTATATCCATATTCTATTATAAGGAATTTTCAGGTTTCGTAGTTCCAATTGATGGTAGCTAACACTTGTATATACGCAACTCCCCTTTCAGCCTATTGCGTCTATATCTTCTTTGTCCACAGGTGGCTTGGGGGATTCCGGTACCAAATTAAGGATTTCGTCGATTGAATCTAGCGGACACCGGATCTTTTGTGGAAATCAGAGCGTAAGTCGGAGGTATTGCATCGCAACCGGAATTGCAAATTCCTTTTGATAGCAAGGTGTAGTGGCAAACTACCCCTAGCGGGGGAACACAAGGTTTGATCGTTTATGGAATGTCAAGCAGTTATCAAAGCGACTTCTTGTCGCACCTTGGTGGTCCCGATACTCGGGATAAATAGTGAGAGCCCCAACCTGAGCCATTTGGCTCAGGTCGGGCTACTCGAATGACAGCTGTACATTTTTATTTAAATTAAATCTGCTCTATTGATTTTCGGTACATTCGAAAAAACAGGAAAGGCAGAAATCCGAATGCAATTATTAATGTTCCTATAATAACTATTAAAGAACCGTATTGCATTCCGCTTGTCCTTAATATGGTGCCTAAACCAGCTACAATTGCACCACTGAAGCCTAGAATGATTTTAAGTTTTTCAGATAAAGCTTTACCCAAGGTCATTTTATATCTATTAATAGCTAGCATTGGTAAAAAGAGCAGTAAAAAGCAAATCATTCCATAAGTTAACATGTCACCTCCACCTTTCCAGTTTAAATACTTAAATAACCAACCAAGGGTCATGCTCATAGAGGCTAAAAGACCAATTAAATACATAATCTTTTTCATAGTAATTATCTTTTTAGAGTTTAACAAATAAATAGTTTCCTTTTGAATTTCATCAAATCCATCGGGGCATATGTGATTCAAGGCTTTTACATAAGCAGATTCAAATGAACTCCCTTTATTTAGTTCGTTTTCTATAAAGCAGCAAAAATGATCAAGCAAGTCATCTTTAAGTTCTGAAATAGAAATTTTACTTTTTTCAATTTCCCCTTTTATGAAAGAAACCTCTTTGTCCTCTAAATTCATTGAAAAGAAGCTTTTTGATGTGGAAATACAATATGCTGAATTGTCTTAAGAAACTCACTGAGCTCATTATATAAAGCGATCTTTCTTTCCTGTCCCTGTTTTGTTATAGAATAATATTTTCGAATCCGTTTTCCTACATTCACTGTCTCAACTTCCACAAGACCATCACTCAAAAGCTTGTGTAAGGCAGGGTACAAGGAACCCTCTTTAATTAATATTTTATTGTCTGATAGTTCCTTTACTTTTTGAGTTAGCTCATAGCCATACATTTTCCCATTTTCATCAAGTAATTTAAGCAGGATGGTTGTAAGAGTTCCTTTTATTAGTTCTGTTGAATTCATAAAGCAAATATACATAGAATTATGATACATCAAAAATCTATGTATATAAAATTTAAAAATAGTTCGCAGGGTATTGCCGTCCTAACGGTAGGTCCTAGTAGCTACTGGAAACAAGCTCTGAAATACAGGGAAGCCTTACAAGGTAGTGCAAGCCTGTCCCGAAGCGGTCGGGAGACTGAACATCAGGTGAAGTGAAAATTCAATAAGGAGCGATCGTGTAGCCTTATCCTAAAAGTAGCGGAAAGGGGTAGCCGGTGAAAAGAGCGGTTGTCCTATGCTTGCTGAACTGGACAGAGCGTTAAGAAATGATCCTAATGGATCATTTTAGCGATGGGCCGGCCTGTGAGGGAGGTACGATACCCGTACTGCTTGTCCCGAATATCGGGATACGGTGGTGAGAGGGGTGCTCCGCAGGCTTATGGCCTGCGGCCATCCACTCGATTGTAGTGCGTTTTTTATTCAGTCGTTAAGCCTTTAACTGTGCGAACTCCATCTTTAAATACCTCATTAGAAGCATCAAGATCAGCCACTAGTGGTTCGTCATCCAGCATTTCGACCATTCCCCCTTTCTGAATCTTGAAATTAGCATTGAAAATAGCGTTAGAGTATTTTATTGTACATTGTGTTTCCCAATAAGACTTGTCCTTTGTAAGTTTTAGGTTAGGATTCTTAATGTAGGCCTGAAAATCAATATCATGTTCAATATCATCTTTTTCCAATAATAGTCTTTTTGCTGAGTTTAGCACTCTGAAAGCACTTTCTTCGCCATGCACGGCAGCACAGAAAAAATCAAAGTATTGAAAGGCCTTTCTTTCATTATCAATATCTAATGGAACTTGCGAATTAAGGAAGTGAATTGAAGGGGATGTGCCATTAAGCACCACAATACCATCTGGATGTTTGATAATAACTAAGTGTCCGATTAGTTTATGATTTTTTGAAATTTCAAGCTCGAATAGGTCGGAGTTTTTGTAAAAAAGTAAAGGGAGTCTTCTAATTCTGTTAAAATAGATAGATGACGAAAGTAGATTGTTGTCAATTTTTGTTCTGATCGCTGCTATAACTTCTCTAGTCTCATTTTCATCTAGTTCACTCCAATCCCCGTCAATTATTGGGTCTAGCTGCCAGTCCGTAAGCTCAGGTTTAGATAGCATAGTCAGAGACTTTGCTATGAATTCATCTTCACTTAGAGTTTGAATATCTTGAAACTCACCCTGTTCAGTTCTTACAACCGTTTGCAAGCTGGAGGTTGAAATTTCATAACCATACTTTTCAAAAAGAGCAATGATCTTATTTTTTCTTAGCCTTATTACAAGATTGAACGGAGTTTCACCTTCCTCATTTTTGATTGTCTTATCTACTTTTGGGTCATTTAATAGTAGATTGGCAAAGTCTTCTCTATTTTTTTCAATGACCAAATGAAGAATATGCTTGTTTTCCGATCTGATATTTGGGTCAGTTTGATCATGATCGAGTATTGATTTAAACACTTCAAAGTCTTCATTAAAAGTACTTAAGTATAATGGGGTATATTTATTTTTAACAGTTTCATGATTTACCTCGATTCCTTTCTGGGTTAAGAATAATTTCGTTAGGTCTTTATTCCTATACCTTGCAACAAAATGCAGCGGTGTCCATCCATCTTCGGTTTGAATGTTAATACAAATGTTTTCCTTGTTCAGAAGTTCCTTTACGATTTCATCGCTGCCATATCTCAATGCAAAATGCAGCGGTGTCCATCCATCTTCGGTTTGATGGTTTATGTGAATTAGGTCTTTGTCAGAAATTGTTTTGAATAGTTCAAAGTCACCCCCCTGGGCTGCTCCATGAAGAGCCGTATATGATTTGTTTTTTGAAGGTGTTATGTTGATTTCCTTAAGGCTTAGCAAGTATTTAGCAGTTTCTACATGCTTTTCTAATAAAGCCCAGACGATTGCGGAACCACCATCGTCATTTTCCTGATTTATCACTTCAACAGTTGACCCAGATATATTTTTTATTAACCATTTAATGGTTTGTAATTGACCATTATAAGCTGCAAGATGTAGCGGAGTAGTACCTATCTCTGATTTTTCTTTTAGACTTGCTCCTAGCGATTTAAGTTCTTCCAAAACTTGAATATTTCCGCACAATGAGGCAAAATGAACAAGCTTTAAATTTTTACCAACGGTATAGTATAGACATTCTTTAGATAGTTTTTTATTAAACTCTTCGTCCAAAGAATGAGGTTTGTTACGAAGAAGATGGTTTTTCCTATTTGGGAATAGAACAGAATAAAAATCGAGGTGTTGTAGCGATTCTAAGTCTTCAGGATATATGTGATTTCCAGCATTTAGATGATTTTTAATGATTCTCATCTCTCCTTTCAAAATTGCGTCCACAAATGTTTTACTATTTTCAGCACTGGTTTTAGGAGTTTTTGTAATGTTATTACGTGCATCATCACTAATTGAAGATCCGTACTCTGACACTAAATGGACACGAAAATCATCCATGTCTTCAAACTCGCTCTCTATTCTTTGTTTGAAACGCTGAATTCTTGCCTCGTATTCAACAATATTAATACCCTCTAGATAATTCTTGTGCTTGTCAATCCAGTTTCTGAGACTATCCCATGCTTCAAATAAGATATCATGAATAAGGTGCACTACTCCACCTTCATTAAGAACGAGTCTCTGATTTTCTAGCACTTTTAGTGCAGGAATAAGTTCTTTATCAATATCTTCAATTCTAACCCGTTTTTGAGTAGCCCTTCCTTGAACATCTAGCTTTACTAAGAGTCCAAATATTTTGTCTATTTGGGTCTTCTTTGACTCTATACTTTTGTTAACATTCTGTATAAGTCGCTGAATAGCACCATCTCGTCCGTTAATTTGTTCATATTTATCGAGGCTAATGTGTCGCTTCTTTTCTTTATTGGAATCATCCTTCCATGCTCTATTAAGCTGAGTTAGAATAATTGATAGAATCGGCAACCATCCCGTTGAATTCCAACTTGACAAATCATGTCTGATTTTTTCAATTAGATTTTCATCTACAGTGAACCCTTTTAACTCTGCGGGTTTTACAATGATTGCGCTAAGATCTTTTTGCAAGTCCGGAGGAACCACCGTTTTAATCCGCCCTAATTTGTTCAATGTTTCGCCTAAATGCCCCCAATTTTTTTCAAACATTAAGTAAGACCAATCATGTCTGATAACTGTGATCAATCTATTCCTATGATCATGTTCAAGATATTTTCTTATGAACTCGGTAAATCTGATTCTAGTCTTGAGGGTCTTATCATTTTTGGAACTTGCTAAGACCTGCTCAAATTGATCAAGAATAATCAGACGATGGATATTTGGGTTATCTAAGGGAAGAGGGATGACTTCGTCAATTAATTTTTGAAACATATCATAATCACTTTCTATGTCTTCAATTGTTGAGTCAATTGAGAAATTGCAGGAGTCTTGACATGCTTTGAGAAATGCCTCAAAAGGGCTTTCCCCAGGTATAATTTCTAACGGTGGCTTGAATTCAATTTCACCATTCCAATTATTTAATCTAGGTAGGACACCTGCGTAGATTATTGATGACTTTCCAGACCCTGAAACACCTTCTATCTGCAACCATTGCTGATTTGATTTTTTTTTGAGGAATTCTAATATTTCATGTATTTTGTCATTCCTTCCAAAAAAGATATTCTGATCTTTTTTTTGAAATGGTCTTAGCTCAATGTACTCTGGTAGGTCTGTTTCATCCCATAGCTTATTTCTGGTTGATACAACCTCAAGTTCTTCAGGATCGGATTGAAATTTGGAGAATATTTCGTCATAGATTTCTTGAAAGTCTGAGTTCCGATGGAGAGATGGGTTTAGTAGATTCAAGTCATATAAGGTTTTAATAACAGGGCCATAGAATGTTAAAACCTTATAATTTAATTCCACATCATCCACTAGCAGAGATAATGCCTCTATTCCCAGCTCCTTAATTTCTAAATCGTATTCATTCCTTTTATCCTTCCAATATTTTAAATACTCTGATCTTTTTTTACGATTTGTAAGACTGTTATCAATTAAAATTGGAATGATAGGTTTGATGAATTCATCTGGATTATTTCCAGAATTTCTGTAAATCTCCATCAATTCAAACATACAGAATTCGGACTTGAAGTACTTATCGCTTAGAATCAAAAGAATAGCCTTACCTGAGCCAATTCTTTTCATGAAATCACTGATCCTTCCCTTATAACCTAGACTTTTCTTATCCCTTGTCACGTTAATTCCTCTAGAAATCAATTGATCCTCTAGTTCTTGTGCAAGATTTTCACTTTCACCGCCCCATGAGTACGATATAAATACTTCATTTTTATTCATAGTTACTAATTCATTTGTTGGTCATTTTCAGGTCGGGTCAAAATGCACTACAACGGTGGTGGTATGAAAAGTAGCGGTTTTCGAAGCGATTCCCTATAAAGATATACCGAACTTTAATAAGAGTTAAAACCTTAAAACCCGCACTGTCCCGGCAATTTTTTATACCACATGTTAGGCTTTCGTGCATTTTTATCATTGCTTATTAATACATCTTTATTATCGGTCAATTTACAAATTTATAGTTAATAGATTACTCTTATAACTTTAAAATCTGTTATAATCCGAGTTTGCTTTTTGTATAAGGCAATAAAAACATGTCTTCTTTTTTTGCCCATTCTATAATCCCACTTTTAGAGGATAGTTTTTCAATCAATTGTTTGAGTTCAGTGCGGAAAATCTCATTCAAGTCATTTTCACCCGTATCGTCGATTAGATTGTTTTCCAAGTCAAACAAATCTAAATGATTTGAATCAAAACTTAATAAAATTTCTGCAACATTATGTTTAATCCAATTTTTATCTATCTCTGGTTTTATATTTTCTGAGTCAGCTAGATTTATTTTAATCCGCAAATAGTAACTATTGCTATATACTGATTTTCTTAAAATCAATGCTATTGTAGTTTCATCGGATTCTTTAATCCAAGCATTCCATTTACTCAGAAATCCAATCTCTTGCGAATTTTTATCAATTTTTTTTCTAAAAGTCTTACTATCCATTTTTAATAATCTGTCGCAGGGCTGTTTTTTTTGCATGAAGCATAACACTTGTATATACGCAACTCCCCTTTCAATCTATTGCGTCTATATTTTCTTTGTCCACAGGTGGCTCGGGAGATTCCGTTACCAAATTAAGGATTTCGTCGATTGAATCTAGCGGACTTTCGATATTTTTGTTAGATATCGAAAGAATGTGTGTGTAAATCTCGGTAATCTTACTGCTTTCATGACCTAAAATTTTTTATACATACCGCAGGTTGGTTCCCATCGGAAGCAAATGCGTCGCAAAAGAGTGCCTAAGCGTATGCACCGTCGCCCAAGGGTTTGAATTGCTCTTTTCCACTGCTCTCATATTTCCCCTTAAAGATCCGCTGAAGTAATTCCCAGTTTTCGGTAGTGTTCATGACACTCCAGAGCATTTGCGTCGAATGATAGAAACTCGTGTTTATGCGCTTTATCTGTTCCCTTTCCTCCTTAAGGGAATAGGGTTTAAAGACCTTTCTCCGCCACCAAAAGAGCAAACGGAGGCATTTGATAAGTTGGACCGGATGCACCATCCGCCTTTCGCGCTAACAGTTCTCCTTCAACTTCCTGCCAATATAATAGAGGAGAGTAACCCCCCGGCAATTCTACCACTTGTACATTCTTCGTCCAATTGACCGCAATCAACTCACTTTTCTCATTATCCGAAAAAACCATACAGTCAACCACAAGAGGATCGCTGGAGCTTGATGGAATCAGTGAGGAAAAGGACTTAAATCGGCTCCATATTTCCAATATCGGAGAGCGTCCTATCCCGTTCGCCGTTTCCTTTACCCAACCGTTTTTCCCTTCCCATTCAAAATAGGTGATTGATGAAGCTCCTGCTTCTGTCAAATACTTCAAACTGAATAGAAACCAGCAGGCACCAAATAAACTGTATTGCCTCTCATCCGACCATCCGGTTGGCGTACGGAAATGTTTTCCCGGCTCGGTAGCATTGGGATTCCATCGCATATGGAAGGTAATCGGGCTGATTGCGATCTTTTTGCCTGGATAGAGGTTCTTTGCACTGTCTACGGTGTATCCCTGGGCAGGCAATGTCTCTACCAGAGATTGATCGTCAAACGCATGCACCTGCGGATTGATGGAATAACTCACCCCATCCAGGCTCTCCGCATCTACAGGTTCCCGGTTCAACTCTGTGAAAAAAGCATCTGTACCTCCAAAAATTTCAACCTGTGGAAGTAATTTTTTAAGATCTCCTACGCATTCCAATAATTTCTTTGGGGTGGTTTTACTTGTATCCCCAAACAGTAGAATTCGGGTAACGGACTGTATTTGAGGCAATATTTTTTTTAAAGCCTTTATTGGGTTCGAATGATCCGTAAAAAGCGCCAGTTCTACAGGGATGTTTTTTTGATTTGCATAGGTCAAGATCTCCAAATCTGAATCCGCAAGCCTATCTAAGGATACATCGACGCGCAGAAATTTTGGTTGAATAATATTCATTACCTTGTCCGCCAGTTCTTCCGGCAAATTAGTATTGGCTTGCGTTCCCCATTCAGGTATTTGAACAGGTTCTCCCGCTACTGAAAGGGTAATATGCGAAGTGCCTAAATCGATTTGGTTAAAATTGCCACCGGAATTGACCTTTAAAATTATTTGCTGGCTTATTTCATCCCCATTTTTCACAAGTACCGGAAAAGGAAGTTCAAGTGGCGTACAATAGGTCTTGTAGGAAGCATCCGTCCAGTTTCGCTGATCCTCTGTTTCAAATACATCCCCATCAAAATATATACTGGCCGAAATATCCAAACTGGGATTCCAATGCATTTCTTTAATATCCCTAAAAGGCTGATGGGGGCTAATAGCTTTGGGAAAGATCGAAAGGGTTTCGTTCCCTTTAACATGTACAATTCGAACTTCCTTTCCAGCACAAGAATCTATGGGATGCAATACCGTAAACCCAATACGGTTTCTTTTAAAATCTGAAAGAGCTTTTCCCTGATAGGTAAATTGAATACTGCCATCGCTAGAGCCTATAATTTGGCAAGTGAGGCGAAAGGAAATGTCATCTTTATCAAAGGCACCATCATAATTAACCTGAAAATCTTTTTCAGATTGCTGAAAGCGAGCATTAGTGATGACCATGGGAATCGTCCCCCAGTTCTGATCCCGGAGGGCGTGATTGATCATCCGGATAATTTCCACCCCACCGGAGGAAATGAAGCGGATAAAACCGTCTTGATAATGGACTGTTACTGCTCCAGCATGCAAAATCTTGTCCATCAGGTTATGGCTTTTATCTGTTCTTTGACGGATTCAGGTTCGAAGATATCTCGCCAGTTGTCTTTGAAGATTTTTTCTTTTCCGATGGCAATGGCCTTAATGGCCGCATCGGAGAATTTCCCACCAGGCAATTGCTCAAAAAGCAAGGCCAACTCAATATTGACATGACCCATTAGAAATTCAAATACGGCCTCTTTTGGAACACCCTTGGCGATGGCCGCATCTGCCCCTTCTTTCAAAACCGTTATCAAAGCCCCACAGAAGGTCTCGGAAAGTGCCGGTTCCAGTATGCCCATTTGCTCGATGGTTACTTCTATGGATTTTGTAACTGGACCATAAATTACTTTGGCTATTTTCTCCCCTACGCCGTAATGTTCTTTTGGTCCATGTATAAGTGCGCAAACGATGCTTTGCCGGGCAGCTATCCCCCCGAAATAATCATAGTGGGCTTTTTGATCCGGCTCCCAGTTAAATACAGAGGGATGACAGGGGTGGGATGCAAAATAGCTGATATCATCCCTTTGCGCCAGGTGACCCGCCAAAGGCGCTGCCGGATCCAAGAACATCCCAATGGAACCTGCTTTCATTTTGGGCACATAGCTGGCTGTTACCTTGCCAATGGCGATATCGGGAACCGCATAAATTACAATATCGGCATTGGGAATAGAATCTTCGGGATTACTTACTTGAATACCTATCGCTTTCATCCGCTCCAATCCCTCCGCACTCACTTCCAAATAACTGGTTTCATAATCGGGATGCTTATTCAGGTTATTGCTCAGGCGTACACCCATTTTGCCTCCCGCGCCTACTAAGGTAACCTTGGTTTTGTGTGTCATGGTCTATTTAAGGTTAGTTGTTATCGTTTTAATTCAAATCAATTTTTGTTTCAGGCAACCATACCGCCTAGCTGGGCAAATTCAAAATACCTCACCGTGCCGTTTTGCCCTCCTTTGATGGCAATTTCCATCCCGGCAGTTTTCGGATTCTTGCCATGCGCCAAACATAACGGAGCTCCCGGAGCAAGTACGTTGACAAATTCAAAGGCTTGTATATCCAAGGATTTCAAAATATATCCCGAGGTATCTCCTCCTGCGGTGGCTAATCGTTTTAGGGGGAATAAATCAATAATTTGCCGGGTAATTTCTGCCTGTGATGCGGCGATTTGGGTAGGTTGGGATCTGGCGACGGAAGAAGAAAGTATGAATTTTACCTGATCATCTTCCGGTCCCAACGCCGAATAGATAACTGTATTCAAATTTAAGTTTAACGCCTCTAACCCCAGTCTTACAACCCTATTGATTTCGTTAACCCGGCTTTCCTCACTGAATAATTCGCCAACTTGAATCCGAATCAGCGTAAATCCGAGTTTTTCCGCATGAAGGATCTGATCGGCGGTGGATTGGGCACAACTTCCGGCAACTACGAGGGTAGGGGTGACGGGTACAGTGGGTCGGCTTAGTGCTTTTTCTGCCCCATAGATTTTTCCCAATGCATATTCCATTGCTGATGATCCCAAAAGCAATTGATGCCGTTTTCTGCTGTGTGTGTCTAACCATTTCCCAATCGGTAATAAGTGGGAGTTGTCTGTGGTGTCAAAAAGAATTAAAGGAGATTCTATTTCCTGTTTATCATTCGCCTTTGGGCAAATTTGCTCAGGGGAGAGGCTTGGCAATTCCCCTATCTGAAGTAAATCGACTAACTCCATCCGTCTGTCCATTTGCTTTGCAAGATGAAGGCGCACGTCGGATTCATTCATTGGGGTGGTTGGGTGGCGGGACATTACAGGATGCCTGTCCAAGCGATAAGTAGTGGTGCCGATTTTGGCAAATAGATGTCCGAAAGCTACAAACCTGTTCAAATAAGGAAAACCTAAAACCAAGGGGATAAATCTACCGGGAAAATATTTTTCCGCAACTTTCATCGCCACGCCAATATTGCCAATTTCTGGAGAACTGTCCAGTGTGGAGCAAATTTTGTAGTGGATATAACGTGAGGGGATCTCACTCATTTGTTTGAAAACAGGATTCAATTCAGCCGCCATTGAGGTCGGATCCAAGCTTCTGGCTACGCCTGCGATTCCGTAGGCGATATAGTCTGATTGACTCGAATCAAAATATTTAAAGTTGAAATTTGCTACTTCTGTTTTCGTTGGTGCTTTTAAAAATAGGATGGTGGGAATGCCCATTAGGCTTAGCACCTCCATCACATCGGATGATCCGGTGAAATCATCTCCGTAAAAGCCCAATATTATCTCTTTGTCCTCCTTCATCCGAAAAAATTAAAAGCTTGGTCTACTGAGGAGAATTTTTCCCGGGCCTGCGTGGCATCCATTCCCTCTAAGGCCGCTTGCCAAGCCTCCCGAATACTGGCCACCCCGGCTGCTATTCCGGAAGGATGCCCCATAATTCCACCCCCACAGAGATACATCAAATTGGTGCTCTGAATTTCCTTGTAGGTATCAAAGGCCTGTCCGGCCCACTGACCTGAGGAGAGAACGGGCATGGCACGATCAGAATCTTTCCAAATGGGGGAGAGACAATCCTTGATAGATGATAAAACGGATGCATCCGGTTCGCAGAATTTATTGCGGATGCCGTTAGTATGTAAATGGTCTACTCCCGCCAACCTCCAGATTTTGGAAAGGGCAGGGTATTCCATTCCAAGCATGGGGTGACGTGAAAATATCCCCCAGCCGTTTCGATGGCCGTGAATAGGAAGTTGGCTGTGTTGGGCCATGTATTGGATACCGCTGATTCCCACCCATAGTAAGTTGATCATTATACAGGTGCCACCCCGTTGCAAAACATAATCATGCCGCTTCCTCATTTCGTCGATGGTTCCGCTAATGTTAAAGGCATACATGGGCTTTTTACCGGATTTATCGGCATAGGTATTGATTACTTCCATGCAGGCATCCACACGGTCTTCAAACTGATTATAACCCGGATCTCCCATCAATTCATCATCCTTGATAAAATCCAACCCTGCCTCGATAAGTGTTTTTACCTGGGCAGCAGTCTGAACGGCATCCAATCCCACACTGGGTTTTATGATAGTGCCTATCACGGGCCTGTTATCAAACCCCAACTTTTCATAAGTCCCCGCAATCCCGAATTTCGGTCCAATGAAATGGTTGGCAAAACTATCCGGAAAGGAAATATCCAGCAGTTTTAGTCCCGAAAATGGCGACAGTTCAAACAAATTGCCCGCTACCGTAGCCATAAGATTGGGAAGGTTGGGACCTATATTCTCTTCCGGCCAGCTTACCCGTACTTTTGCCTGATGGATCGGCCCCTGACCTTTTTTGGCAAATGGAAGGGAAGGGGTGGAAATTGCCGATATCTCCGAAATTTGATCAATCCGGGCGGCATAGCTGCCCATCAATTCGGTACTCTCGCCCGGAATTTTTACAAAAGTTCCAGTAGATTGCTCTCCAGCCATAGTCTTTAAGGCTTTTTCCATGTCCATACTGGTTTCCACCCAATAGTCTGCGGTCAGTCTGTTGTTCATCTTGTTTTCAATACGGTATTGGATGCTGCGGACTCATAGGAAAGGAATACCAGCTCCATGGTTTTCAGATTGTCTTCTCCGGTAGTTTCGGCCTGTCTCTTACCCGATAAGTCATTTAGAATATTTTCGATACAGGTGACGAGAGACGAATGAACCAGGGCATAATCCGGGTCAGCCCATGGGTATTCGGATGGCCTAGCTACCCAGCTTTCACTGCCATTACCCTTCTGCGTTAAGGTAATCTTATGATTGTAATCAAGCCTGATGGATCCCTGATCTCCTTCTAAGAGCATTAGCGTCTGCGGAAATGTCTCCTGTTCGAGTTGGGACGCATAGGAAACTTCCACAAAGCAATTTACTCCACATTTCATGGTTAGCAGCGTGTTGGCAACATCTTCCCCCTTTATCTTTGGGTTTATTTTTTGGGTTTGACAATAAATATGGGCTACATCCCCAAACAAGTATCTCGCCATATCCAGCACATGGACTCCCAGGTCGGAAATGATAAACCGTTCAAGTTCGGCCAATGCAGGCTGGTTGTCGAATACGGGAAATCCTGAACAAAATGTTAACCTAGCTTTAAAGGGTGTTCCGATTTTCCCTTCATCAATTAGGGTCTTGCAAGCACGAATGGGAGTTTGAAAGCGGAAGTTTTCATGGATGAAAAATTTTACCCCTGCCTCTTTGCAGGTATCGACCATTCCTTTGCAGGTGTTAAAATCCTCCGCCATTGGCTTTTGGCAAATTACATGAAAGCCCGCCTTGGCCGCCAGATGAACAAGGGGTGCATGGGAAGGAATGCTGCTGATGATATCCACAAAATCCAGCGATTCTGTACGGAATAAATCTTCCGCATTGGTGTACACCTTGGGAATATTGTGTTTGCGGGCGAGGTGGTTTGCTTTATCCTCATCCGGATCACAAATGGCTACCAAGCTGACCTGATCAAATTCTTTCCAAGCACTTATCTGGTAATTGGCCCAGAATCCGGCACCGAAAACTGCAAATTTCAAAGGTTTATTCATGGTTGGTTTGGGTTCTATCTAATATTGTGAATTTACCTGTATTTTTCAAGTAATGAAGGCTTTGGTCGGCCCACGCTTGTTCCTTAGCTATGGTAGATTCCAAATCAGCTTCCGGAGGAGTCCAAAGTTCTATTCCAAACGCCCAAGTATAGGTGTATGTGCTTAAACCTAATTTCATTCCTTACTCCTTATATTCAAAGGTTTTGTTATACCAGTTTGGATACAACGATCAAAACCAACCCGATTAAGTAGAACGAGAACATTCCTGCCAATAGCTGATTGGTTTTTTTATCCGAACCTGCAAATTCTTTCCATATAAACACCCCCCAAATAGCTGCCACGACCGGAGCTGCATTGCTAAGTGCATACGAAATAGCCGGACTTCCTGCGCCCACCGCCATAAAACTCAACACCATTCCACTCATCCATATTATCCCGCCAATCCATCCGGCGGCGTGTTCATTCCAACTGGCAGCTTTATATCCGCTCATGGACACAGGTGCTCCGCTTACTGGATATTTCATAAATATTGGATTGGCAATCAATGTACAAATGAGGGTGCCTATGGCAAAGAAAAAAACAGCCGTAAAAGGGGTTAGCGAACCAGTACCTCCAGCTACGTATTCATTGTCCATGGATTGAACGACAAAGCCGTAAAAAAACGCAATCAATATTCCAGCTATTGCCGAAACGACAATTCCTTTCGTAGACCTTTTGGATCCCTCTCCCTCCAGTTTTTTGTAGGATTTTCCTGAAAAATAGATAGCGATGATTATAAACATTACACCAACCATTAAAACCCAAGGGGAGCCCTCTGTTGTCCCTTTATCCTGATATTCCAATATAAAATTATATCCAATCCCTAGTACCCAAGCTATTCCTCCCCCTATGGGAAATGCTACCGCGAGACCCGTTAGAGAAATGCCTGCTACCAAGAGTAAGTTTCCCAAATTCCAAACGATTCCTCCCAATATCGCCATTAGGATACTGGTCCTTGTTGCCTGGGACAGATCTTCCCAAAATGTCCTACCTTCTTCGCCTAAAGAACCCAACGTAATTGCTGCAATAAATGCCGTAAATAGGATGCCAAGGATGAGGTCCCAATAGTAAAGTTCAAATCGGAAGTTACTTGCCATCTTTTGCGTATTCGCCCAAGATCCCCAACAAATCATGCAGACGATAAAGGCGATAATGGCCAACGTGTAGTTTTGGACGAGTATCATTAATGGTGGGTTTATTATTAATCATTTAAAAGGTAAATAATTTTTTACAAAAACAAAATAAAATAGTATCGCATAATACAATTTCTGCCGAATTTTCTTTTTAATCCACTTCTTTTTTTCTAATATGGTAGAATCATCCGACCCAAATACCACCTATAATGAAGATAGATCCGAACCATGTAAATGGCCCTAATCCGCTTTTTTCACCGGGAGAATTCCCGAATGCGAACCAGGAAAATTCAAAATTGGCAGATAGGGACTTGTGGGAGCACTTTAAACAGGGAGATGAAAGTGCGTTTATTTGCATCTATAAAGCATATGCAAATCCCTTGTTTCACTTTGGGTGTCAGTTTTGTGGCGATAGAGAAGCTGTGAAGGACTGCTTGCAGGATTTTTTTATTTATTTGAGGAAAAACCGGGCAGGTTTTGGAGCCACGGATTCCATTCGGTTTTACTTGCTAAAATCCTTCAAACGGAGAATGCTTGAAACAATTAAAACGCAATCAAAAACTACTGAAAAAAAACTCCGGTTTACCATGGAGCAGTTTCCGGTAGAACTTTCCTCCGAAGCAAAATTTATCCAACAGCAAATGGAGGTAGATCTGCTCGCCGATCTAAATAGGGCTTTGGAGTCACTCGATAACAGGGAGCGTGAGGCTATTTATTATTTCTATTATCAGGGCTTGAGTTATGAACAGATTGCCGACATTTTTGATTTTTCATATATATCATCCGCTAGGCGATTGATCTATAAGGCATTGGCTAATCTTAGAAAAACAATGTTAATTTCAGGAATTACATACTTTACTGTAAATCAGTTACATTAAAGATCTATTGGTTGAAATATAAAGCGTTTTTTATTTTATTCCTTTTTCCAATCATCCTAATTTCTGACTTCTTTATAAAAAAATATTTGAATTCCGGCTGATTGATTTTAAAATTTAAAAATTTTCATTTAAATTTCAGTAATATTAAAAAATTTTATCAACTAATTATTTCAATAGTCCCTACATATTGGTTGATAAAGTAACAAAAACAAATTCGAAGTTAAATATGGATTGTAAATTGAGGTTTAATTCGTTAAAAAGATTTTTTACCTTATTTAAATAATGTTTTAGTCAATAAATCATTAAGAAATAGATAGAAAATATGATTACCAATAATTATTTATTCACCAAATAACCAATTAAATATGAAAAAAACGTTACTACGCCTTTCATGTAAGGGCAGAAAGCTTCTCGGCATCAGTTCGATAGCTTTGGTATCACTAACAGCATTTAGCCCGGAAGGTAGGGCTATAACCAGGAGTGAAATGACAGTTAGAATTGGAACGACTGAGGACTTTGCGGCACCCATTCATGCTGAAGATTATTTCCGTAAAGACGTTTCCGGAACGGTAGTAGATCAAAACGGCGACCCTTTGCCTGGGGTAAGTATATTGGTACAGGGGTCCACTACGGGTACGGTTACTGATTTGGACGGAAAATTCACCATCACAGTACCTGATGGGGCAACGCTTGTTTTTTCCTTTATCGGCTATGAAAACCAGCTCGTGTCGGTTGGAGATCAGACGGTGCTCACTGTCACCATGAGCGAAGACGCTACCTCCTTGGATGAGGTGGTTGTTATTGGGTATGGTACTATCAGAAAATCGGACTTAACAGGATCTGTGGGATCGGTAAGAGGTGATAAATTAATCGACCGTTCCCAACCAAACGCTGTAAAAGCCTTGCAGGGCCGGATTGCCGGAGTGGAAGTACTAAACAACCAGAATTCACCCGGTGCGTCTTCCCGGATAAGAATTAGGGGAGTAAACTCTATTAATTCCGGTGTAAATCCATTATTTGTGATCGATGGAATCATCGGAGCTGATCTGAATATGATCAACCCCTCGGATATCGAGTCAGTAGAGGTGTTGAAAGATGCTTCTTCTGCCGCCATTTATGGCGCACGTGGTGCCAATGGGGTGATTCTGGTCACTACCAAACGTGGTGAAAAGAATATGAATCAGGTACTTTATGATAATTTTGTTTCTGTTTCGAACAGGGCATCTACAGTTCCCCGCTTAAACGCCCAGCAATTTATGGACGTTTATAACACCGCTTATGACAATGCTGAAAAGTACGACCCCTCAGGATTTGCCCAGGGCAGGTACGTACGGGCCAACCCGGCAGATTATCCGGACCTTTTTGATTCCAACGGAAGGCCCATATATGATACTGACTGGGAAGATGAAGTATATGGAACAGCCTGGGCGCAAAACCATAACTTGGCTTTCCGCGGCGGAAGCAATACTACTTCATACAATGTATCTCTAGGTTACACCAATGAAGACGGAATCATGATGAATTCCGGATTTGAGCGATTTACTGGTAAGATTGCATTGGATTCAGAAATCAAACCTTGGTTAACGGTAGGAGGAAGCATATTAGGTACCCGAAGCAGTAGAAGAGTAGTGGATGATGCGAACGGTGCATTGAATGTGGCTCGGATGGTTGCGGAAGCGTTGCCGTTTTTACCTGTGCAGTATCCCGACGGAAGGTGGGGTGCAAATGCGGACTGGCCGGGAACGGAAGGTGCTGAAAACCCGGTCAGAATCGCGCAGAATAGGTATACGGATGTAAATCTAAACCAGATGTATGCTGATTTTTATATGAATTTTAAAATCACCAAAGACTTGGAATTTAGGTCTACCTTTAGTTCCATCTTCGACAGCCAGAAAAACAACTTTTACTCTTCCAGAACCCTTCGGTTGCTTTCTGCCGACCAGAGAGGTATTGCTACCGTATCTACCAATCAGCGGATTTACTGGCAAAATGAAAACTTTGTAAATTGGAACAAATCCATTGGCGAAAGGCACCGTATTACCGGGATGCTCGGATTCAGCTGGTTAAAGGATAGTTTCGAAAATCTTAGTGTAAGAAGTGAAGGCTTTATCGATGATTTCTTTGAGTGGAGAAATATTCGTGCCGGAAATATAATCCCGATATCGGGAATCAACGGCAATGTGGGAGCTTATGCACTGAACTCCTATTTTACCCGTTGGAACTACAGCCTAGATGACAAATATTTATTGACAGTTACTGGCAGATATGACGGATCGTCCAGATTCGGTGGAAACAACAAATTTGCTTTTTTCCCCTCTGTGGGTATTGCTTGGAGGGCATCTGAGGAAGGCTTTATGCAAGGTGTAGACGCCATCAATAACCTCAAAATCAGAGCAAGTGCCGGATCTACTGGAAATCAGGAAATTGGTAATTTCAATTCGCTCCAATTTTTGGGAACGTTTAACGTCCTCAAAGCGGCAGGCAATGAAATCGGCGTATCCCAGACTTCATTCGGAAACCCTGATCTAAAATGGGAATCCACGGACCAAGTTGATTTTGGGGTAGAAATGGGCTTTTTCAACAGCAGACTGATGCTGGAAGCCGATTTGTATTATAAACGAACTAAAAATCTTCTTCTTGCTGCGCCACTTCCTTGGTCGACTGGATTCGGATCGGTACTGCAAAATATTGGATCGGTAGAAAATATGGGGGTTGAATTGACCTTGAATTCAGTCAACATTGAAAAGGGAGATTTCACTTGGAATACCGACCTGAACTGGTCTTCCAACAGAAATAAGATCTTGCAGTTAGGAGCAAATGATGGCGATATTTTTCCGGGTCCCTGGTTTTTGGGTCAAACCAACATCCTACGGGTTGGAGAACCTATTGGTTCCATTTGGGGAAGAGTAAGAACCGGCACTTGGAATTTGGATCAGGCGGATGAAGCAGCACAGTTTAACTTGCGCCCCGGTGATATCCGTTGGGAAGACTTGGACAACAACGGGGTAATCAATGCAAATGATTCCAAAATCATTGGGAGGATGTATCCCAAGTGGGTTGGAAACATTACCAACACCTTTACCTATAAGAATTTTGACTTTTCATTCGAGTTTCGGGTTGTATATGGGCAGGATGTAATCAACGCTACAAAGCACTCCGTGGAAGACCGACAAACACTAGCCAACAGTTATGCAACTGTTTTAGATGCCTGGACACCACAAAATCAAAATTCAATGATAGCTGAGGTACGGGCATGGGGCACACCCTATCTGACCAACATGGATACACATTGGGTGGAAGACGGTTCTTTTGTCCGTTTGCAAAACCTGATGTTGGGATACAACTTGCCAGCACCAATCCTAAGCAAATACAAAGTGGCAAGAGCAAGATTATTCTTCAGTGGTCAAAACTTGTTGGTGTTCTCTCCTTATACTGGGTATGATCCAGAGGTAAATACATTTGAAGGAGCTGGCCAACTGCCTCAAGGATTGGATTTCTTTCCGTTTGCAAGACCAAGAACCTTCAGCGCCGGAATTAACCTTGCCTTTTAAACCCATAACGTAAGAAATTTTATGAAAAAGCATATTATATATATCGTACTATTCCTGTTTGCTACGGGATTGATTTCCTGTGAGGGGTTTTTGGATGAAGATCCCGCGACATTGACTACTCAATCAGAGCTGTCCAGCCCCGAGGCTGCAAGAGCTTTGGTGACCAGTATTTACGCCAATGTTAACGTAGTCGTCACCGGATCCGGAGGATGGGGAGGTACCACTCTGTCATTATTGGAATTTATGACCGGAAAAGCAGATGGTGTCGCCCAGACAGAAGGTTTCAGATTCAACCAATTGACCTATGACTCACAGTCATTTTATATCGATACCTATTGGAGCCAACTATACCAAGGCATATTAAGATGTAATGTGGCATTGGAGCAACTTCCACGCTATACTGCGGTAAGCCAGCAACAACTTGCTGATTATTTGGCTGAAGCGCGGGCGATGCGGGCCTTCTATTACTTTTATTTGGTTAGGATGTATGGGGATGTACCCAAAATCAGTGAACCAGTCAAGACCTTGGCAGGGGTCAATACTCCAAGATCGCCGGTAAAGGAAATCTATGATGATCTTATCATCCCAGATCTTCTGGCAGCGGAAACATCCAACCTCGCTTGGAGGAGACCAAACGGAGAGGTGTCCAAAGGGTTTATCAAATCACTACTTGCAGATGTCTATTTGACCTATGCGGGTCACCCGGTAAATGCAGGTCAGACAGCTTATGTAGAATCCGCCAAGAGGTCCAAGGAAATCGTAGACCTTAGAGGCAGTACCTTTGACCTTTTTGACGAGTATACGGATATGATCCTTCCCGCAAACAAGAACAGTGGAGAATTTATTTTCCAAGTGCAGTTCGACAAGATCAACCGGAATAACCCGCTTACTGCGGTAGCCTTACCCACTTTTGCCGGTATCTCTGCTTATTCCAACGAGTTTGGTGGGCTGGTCCCCAGATTTGAATTTGTGGAGAGCTTTGATGCAGGGGACAAACGGGCGCAGGAAAAGCAGTTCTTTATATCCGAATATAATGGGGTACAATTGGGAGGCGATTATCTCTATAAATGGTGGGACAAGACGGCCATTGATTCGGACGCACGATCCGAGTTGAACTTCACAATTTACAGACTTGCGGATGTTATGTTGATGTATGCGGAAGCTTCCAACCGTGCAGAGGGAGGACCAAATGCCTTGGCGATTCAAAGTGTGAATGATATCCGGGAGCGGGCCGAATTGGCTCCAATCAGCGCTATGAGTATTGATGCTTTCGAGGAGGAAGTTTGGAATCAGCGGTATTTTGAACTCTGCTATGAAGGCAAACTATGGTTCGATATGTTACGTACACGTAAAGTTAGAAATGACATTACTAAGGCATATGATAATTTTGTAGGTCATCGAAATGTATTTAATGCAACTTTTGAAGAGAGGCAGTTAAGGTTTCCAATTCCTTTAAGGGAGATGGATGTCAATGCAGAATTGACACAAAACGCTGGGTTTTAGAATCTACTGGTATTTTTCTGTCAATATTTGAATTATTATCTAAAACCGCTCACATGATTGTGAGCGGTTTTATTTTTGTTTAAAGGGAATGAAAATGAATAAAATCATTTTTTTTCTAATATTTTTATTTATATTTCCATCGAAATTACTTAGAAAGTACAATCACCTAAACCTTTTAAAATTTTAGTAGATATCTGATAATGCAAATATTATTTGCTTTAGCGTATTTATATGATATCCGCACTGATTAATTTATAAATCAAAATCATACTTACCAAAAAAATTGCCTATGATTATAATAAATCATCCAATAGTACAATTTACCCAACGGGCTAAAAATCAATAACTGTTCAATTAATCAAAAAAACCCTTTATGAAAACAAGTTTACTTAACCATTTCATTTCGAGAACTGTCTCGGCATGTATGCTGGTTGGCGTATTCTTCGGGACTCCCGAAGTTTTTGCCCAAAAAAACCTGTCTCTGGATGATAATCTGGGGAAAATCAATGCAAATAGGTCTTTAATGGCCAGCGAAAAGAAAGTCAGTGAGACCCTTAAAGTGAGGGATTTTGACGTTACCGTCACTGGAGTAGTAAGAGATGAAAATGGTCAACCCATTCCCGGAGCTACCGTTTCCGTACCCGGCACAAACCTTGGAACTGCTACGGATATGGATGGAAGATATTCCATTACAGTTCCTGAAGGTGCCAATCTAGTTTTTTCCTTTATCGGCTTTGACAGCCAAACCATCACCTTGGGCAATCAGCAAGTGCTGGACATCACCTTGGTGGAAAGTGTTTCTTCCTTACAGGAAGTAGTAGTGGTAGGTTATGGTACGCAGCAGAAAGTAAACCTTACCGGTGCGGTAGGGGTAGCTACTTCTGAACGTCTGCAAAACAGGCCTATTGCCAACGTGGGTGAGGGTCTTCAGGGAGTTATTCCTAACCTGAACATCGCACCACGAAATGGTGACCCGTCCGCAAGTCCTGCGTTTAATGTGAGGGGATTCCAGTCTATCAATGGAGGTTCACCGCTCGTTTTGGTTGATAACGTTCCTATGGATATCAATCGGATTAACCCGAATGACATTGAAAGTGTTTCAGTGTTGAAAGACGCCGCTGCCGCGGCTGTGTATGGTGCCCGTGCGGCATTTGGGGTAATTTTGGTAACCACGAAAAGTGGAAAGGCCGGCAAAGTGTCCGTGTCATTAAACAGTCAGTTTTCCTTGGCAAAGCCCATTTTCAATATGGATCCCATCAATGATCCCCATGAATTTGTCAACGCCCGAAATATTGCAAATGAAAGAACGAATGGAAGACCTGCGTTTGACCCGGACATGGTTGAGGGCACACGCAGATGGTCCGAAAATCCCATCCCCGAAAACGAATGGGGCGTGGTAAACGGGTCTTTGCGATTCTATGGCTTCAATAATTACCAAAATGAAATCATGACGGATTTCGCACCCACGCAACAGCATGATTTAAGTATTTCGGGTGGATCTGATAACTCCAATTATTTTGTTTCCTTTGGGCACCTAAATAAGGACGGATACTTGTCCACCAATAATGAGAACTTCAAGCGGTATAATGTCTTGATGAAGGCGGAATTTAAGGTAACCAAATGGTTGACCCTGGAAGAGAAATTGGTTATCAACACGCAACGCAGTGATAAGCCATTTTTTTACAACTGGGATGTAAATATCAACTCGTTGGCTAGGGTGAACCCAATACAGCCCATTCAGTTTCCTGATCTTCCTCATTATCTAGAACCAGGTGACAGGGAGATTTATGAGCCATTTATTGGGACCTATTTTGGCGGCACAAACTTCTGGCCCTATCTTAAAGACGGGGGCCGGTCTACTTGGACAAACAATGACATCTGGATGACACAGGGTGCCATTCTGACCCCTGCCAAAGGATTGAAAATTCAGGGTAATTTTTCCTATAATTTTGAAAACAGGTCCGAACAAAACGTAGCCAGTAAAATTGAAATTGTAGAAGCAAATCTCACAAATCCAGCTGGTATGATTTCTAATGGATTTAGTGGAAATGATTTTATTGATGAAAGAAGTCGATTTAACCAATATTATGTAATCAATGCCTTTGCTGATTATGAATTCAGCCTGCCGGAAAAACACAATCTTTCTACGATGATTGGTTTTAACCAGGAATGGGGCCAAAATAAGTATATCAGAGCTCAAAATAATACGCTGATTACTCCCTTGATTCAGGATCTAAACGCAACAATTGGTTTGCAACAGACTTTTGGATCCCAAGACCACAATGCATTGAGAGGAGCCTTTTATCGTGTAAACTATATTTATGATGATAGATATCTGATCGAAACCAATGCCCGGTATGACGGCACCTCGCGTTTCCCGAAGGACAGCCGATTTGGATTTTTCCCCTCTGTGTCTGCAGGATGGAGAATATCTAACGAAGGCTTTATGGCAGGAACTAGCAGTTGGTTGGACGAATTGAAATTAAGGGCATCGTATGGTGAGTTGGGAAATCAATTGTTAGTTGACAATAATAATAATCCAATATGGTTTCCCTATATTCCAACCATGGGCATAGGCCAGTCGAGCTTTATGATGAATGGAGCAAATAGAACTCCATTTGTTTCTCCGGCTGGATTGGTCAGCCCCACCCTAACGTGGGAAACTGTTGTATCCAGAAATATCGGATTGGATTTTACGATGTTAGGGGGTAAACTGGATGCTTCCGTAGATGTGTTTCAACGCGACACAAAAAACATGTTGATGAGATCTACTTATCCTTCTATTTTGGGAACAGCAGCACCACAGGCTAACGCTGCGGATTCCAGAACTACAGGCTGGGAAATGGCCGTGACATGGAAGGACCGATTGAAAAGTGATTTGAGGTATGATGTTACCTTGGCACTTTCAGACTGGACTGCTGAAATTACCAAATTTGAAAATCCGAATGGCGCCATTCCTTCCGGCATTACCGCTTCCGGTGGGAATGCGCAGTACTACGTAGGTCAAAAGCTGGGAGAGATCTGGGGTTATGAGACTGTAGGTATATTTCAAACCGCGGATGAAGTGGCAAATGCACCTAATCAGAATGCATTGGGAGCCAATTGGAGAGCCGGAGATATTCAGTATGCCGATTTGGATGGTGACGGAAGGATAACTCCAGGAAACAACACATTGGCAAATCCAGGGGATAGAAGAGTAATCGGAAACAATACTCCTCGGTTAAGCTTTGGGGTAAACAATAACGTGGCTTGGAAAAACTTCACCTTAAATGCCTTCTTCCAGGGTATTTGGAGAAGAGACCACTGGCCCTCAGATGGAAACTGGAATTGGTTCTTTCCATACAATGCGGGTCACGTAGAGCGGTATTATATTACCGATTCTTGGTCAGAGGAAAATCGGGATGCCTATTTTGCCCACCCGCACATTGCTACCAATGATAAGAAGAATATCCGTCCTCAAACTCGATTTTTACAGAATGCAGGGTATGTCCGTCTAAAAAACGTTTCTCTGGGATATGACTTGCCGTATAATTTGGTCAATTCGATTGGCTTCCAAAATGCAAATGTTTATTTTGCTGGTATGAATTTATGGGAATATTCACCCATCAGAAAGCCGCTGGATCCGGAAACTATCTATTCGGGTGCTATTGAGTATCCGATGCAGCGAATCTATACTTTGGGCGTACGGGTAACTTTCTAATATTAAATGAACGCAATAATGAAAAAATACATATATAAGTTTGAGGTTCTTCTAGTAACAGTTTTTATGCTGGGAGCCTGTAATGATGATTTTCTAGAAAGGTTTCCGTTGGATGAAGTCAGTAATGATACATTTTGGAATACCGCTAACGATTTGGCCACGTATAATAACTTTTTTTACCATATGGTTTCCAATGATACGGATATACCAATTATGCTTGGTCATGATAATGGATTTAATAGCTTAATGGTCAGTTATTTACATGTAGATGGATTTGCGGATAATTTGGCTCCCGATCACGAGCGGCATAGGCCTTATCAGCAGGTTCGTGCAGGTAAGCATATAGTCCCGACACAATCGTCTGGAATTAATGATCAGTGGTATGGCTTTAGGGGTTGGAATTTTGTCCGGGCGATTAATGTTGGTTTGGAAAATTACGGAAAAGCAAATATTCCTGAGAACATTAGAAACCGATATATAGGCGAAGCCAGATTATTCCGTGGATGGTTTTACCATCACATGGTAAAAATGTTTGGGGATGCACCTTATGTGGATCGGGAATTGAATATCGATTCAGATGAATTATTCGCATCGAGGACACCCCGGGTAGAGGTGATGAATAAAGTGTTGGAAGATTTGAATTTTGCAGTAGCCAGTATTCCCAACGACTGGGGGGATGGCAATAATCCGGGAAGGTTAAACCGATGGGCTGCCTTAGCGATCAAATCCCGAGTCTGCTTGTTTGAAGGTACTTGGAGGAAATATCATGGTTTGCCTGATGCAGACATGTGGTTGACAGAAGCCGCAAATGCTGCAAAGGATATTATGGACAATGGACCACATTCCATATATTCTACCGGAAACCCCTCACTTGATTATAATTCTTTTCATAGAGGTCTCGCTGATCTTACCGGTAACCCAGAAGTTATAATTTGGAGAAGGTATCGGTTGGGAATTTTGAATAATCATGTTCAAAGTTATTATAGCTATACGGGTGGTGCTACACGGAACGTAGTGGAGGATTTTTTGTGTACCGACGGTTTGCCCATAACTTTATCCAATTCTTATCAGGGGGATGATGTTTTCGAAAATATTTTCGTGAATAGGGATCCACGATTGAGACAAACCGTTCTTCATCCGGATGATGCCGCCTTTTATAAATACCACAATGCCGACGGACTTGATTATCCTAGAATTGCAGGTATGCCAGGCGGAAGAACTTCTTCTACTGGATACCATGTTATAAAGCACTATAATGCGGATGACCAGATAGGCAAGGCTTTTAATACCGGTGAGTTCCCAGCTCTTATTATGAGATACGCTGAGGTCTTATTGAACTATGCTGAGGCTAAAGCAGAATTGGGAGAGATCACGCAAGCTGACTTGGACATGAGTATTAACCTGCTTCGGGAGCGGGTAGCCATGCCTGCTATGGGACTTAATCCTCCGATGGACCCAAGATATGCGGATGATGGTATTTCCTCTTTACTCGTAGAAATTCGCAGAGAAAGAAGAATAGAACTATTTGGAGAAGGATTTCGCTATGATGATTTGAGAAGGTGGAAGCAGGGAAAGAAATTGCTGAAAAAGGATATGGGCATCCAATGGAATGCTGCTCACCAAGATAGGTTTGAAAACGCGATTATTAAAACCAGCGTGGATCCTGACAACGGTAAGACATATATCGACGTTTACAAGGATACCGATTGGGACAATCCTGTTTTTGATGAAAGCAAGGATTATTTGTGGCCAATACCTTTGAATGATTTGGCACAAAACCCTGCATTAGGACAAAATCCGGGCTGGAATTAATAGGATGCTTAGTTATTAAGTAGATAAATTAATAGTTCAAAAATTTAATTCCCCCGATGCAATATGTTTCGGGGGAATTTTTTTGATATTTCCGTTGGTGGAATATTTGATTTGCAATGATGCGTTTTTGGAGAATATCCTTTACCTTTTACAGCGAAATTTTCTATTTTTATAATTGAGAGTTTAATCATTTATGAAACCCAAAATATCTTTTAGTTTAATCCTTGGATTGCTTTTCTTAGTGTGCTTGAACACAAGCACGGTTGCAAGTAATGGAATGCATCCGGAAGATCAAATTCTATTTGTCAAGACGCAAGTTGAGCTTAAAAAGGAACCATATTATCAAGCATATTTGCAGTTGTTGGCCTATGCCGATACGGCTTTGACGCAAAATCACCATGCACTGACAGATTTTGCTGTACCCGGGTTTTATGTAGATCCAGACGGACACCGGAACAATTCCCGAAGTTTACAATCAGATTCATTTCAGGCCTATTCGTGTGCACTTGCCTATAGGCTAAGCGGGAAGAAGAAATACGGTAAAAGGGCCATTTATTTTTTGAATGCCTGGGCGGATAAAAACATAGGATATAGTGAGGCGGACGGACCTTTGGTAATGGCTTATTCAGGACCCGGCTTGTTGATAGCAGCCGATCTGATGAAAAATCAGAAAATATGGAAGGACCGCCAGCAAAAAAGATTTGAAAATTGGGTTACCACAGTCTATCGCAAAGCAAGCAATGAAATACGAAACAGAAAAAATAATTGGGCGGATTGGGGAAGGTATGGATCTGTACTGAGTGCGGTTTATTTGGAGGATGCGGAGGAAATGGCCGAAAATATCCGCTTGATCAAATCAGACCTTTTTGAGAAAATAGCAGCAGACGGCCATATGCCGGAAGAAGTTCGCAGACAGGACAGGGGATTGTGGTATACCTATTTCTCGCTGGCACCCATCACGGCCGCCTGTTGGGTAATCCTGCAAGCTGAGGGAACCGACTTGTTGCACTGGAAGGAAGATGACCGGTCGATCAAGTTAGGACTGGACTACTTGCTCCAATTTGTAAAAGATCCGGAAGCCTGGCCTTGGCATGAAAATCAGCGTCCCGGTTCACCTGAAAGTTGGCCGGGGAACTTATTTGAGGCCATGGAGGGGATATATGAAGATCCGGAGTATGGCGAGTATGCTAAACCCGCACATCCTGTAAGTTACCCCGTTCATCATTTTGCGTGGACATTCCCCACATTAATGAAACCCATGTTAGTTTATTAACCCAATCATCAATTCCAATTCTTGCGGACCGTCAATAGATTATTTAATCGATAATATCATGCCTCATTTCTGAAAGCAAAAAAATACCCACCAAATGAAAAACTTCAATAAACCCACATCCATCCTTTTATTCTTTCTGATCATTGGCCTAAGTGCCTATACCGGTGAGAAAATTTCATCAGAACCCATGAAATCCTCTGAGAATTTGGAGGATAAAGCTATCCAAAGCAGTGTTATAAACGACCCGCACAAACTGGATAACCCCATTTCGGTTTCCTATCTTCGACAAAATCTAAGGAAGTCCAGTCCGAAACTGGTGTTGACTCCTGCCTTGGAAAGGAAAGTAAAAAGCCAGATAAAGAAGGATCCCATGGTAGCCAATTACTATGAGGGCGTTAAATTAAACGCCTACCAAGTGTTGGATGAGCCTGTTTTGGAGCGGGATATGATCGGAAGAAGGCTCCTCAGCACCTCTCGGGAGATGCTGTATCGGGTAAACGTACTTGGAATGACCTATCGCTTGGAAAAGGATAAGAAGCTGCTTGACAAAATCAACGAGGAAGTAATCGCCGTGTCCAATTTCACCGATTGGAACCCCTCACACTATCTGGATGTGGCAGAAATGGCAACTGCTGTAGCCCTCGCCATTGATTGGGTAGGTAAAGATTTGCCAAAATCAACTGTAACCTTAGCCAAAAAGGCCCTTATTGAAAAAGGTATAAACCCAAGCTGGGAAGGAAACCGGGGATGGGTGAACGGAACAAACAACTGGAACCAGGTATGTAATGGGGGCATGATTGCCGCAGCCATCATGATTGCGGATATTGATCCGGAGCTGGCGTCTAAGACAATCAGTAGATCACTGGACGGTATGCCCTATGCGTTGGAGGAATATGGGCCGGATGGCGTTTATCCGGAAGGATCTACTTACTGGGGATATGGAACAAGCTTTTCGGTGTTGACGTCTGCTATGTTGGAGTCCGCCTTCGGAACTGATTTTGGAATTGCCGAATATCCAGCTTTTAAGGCTAGTGCAGATTTCAGGTATTTAAGTGTTGCCCCTTCCGGATGGTATTATAACTATGCTGACTGTGGAGACAAACACGGAACAGCCGGAGACATTACCTTGGCTTGGTTTGGCACCAAGACAGGCAACCCTCTATATGTGGAGAAAGAAAAATTCATGCAGCCGGCTGCCCAAATGGGGAAGCTGAACCGAATTGGGGGTGCGGGGCTGGTTTGGTTAGCCCAGTTTGAACCTACGCAGGAGGCAAGCCTACCCTTAGCTTGGAAAGGGGACGGTTCCAATCCCATCGTTATCATGAGAGGTGAATTTGAGGGTCCTGAAGCCTTTTATTTCGGAGGTAAGGGAGGAAGGGCTACCATCAGCCATGGAAATATGGATGCCGGATCCTTCATTTGGGAACTGAATGGAGTCCGTTGGGTTATCGATCCCGGAAATCAACCTTATAATGAGCTCGAAATTACCGGATTCAACCTGTGGGGCAACTGCCAGGAGTGCGAAAGATGGACACTTTTAACCAAAAACAATTATGGCCACAGTACCTTGACTGTCAACGACGCCTTGCACGTAAACGATGGGTTTGCAGCTTTAGCAGACTTTCAGCCTGATGGAAAATCACAGGCTACTTTTGATCTCACCCCGGTTTTTGGTGAAAACATCAAAAAAGCCCATCGCAAATTTATAAAGCCCGATGACAACTCCATAGTAGTTGAAGACCACTTGGAAATCAATGAAAACACCAAATCAATCACCTGGCAACTTCTCACACAGGCGGCAGTAGAGATCACACCAGGCGGGGCGATCTTGAGACAGGACGGAAAGGAGGTGATTCTAGAAAATGTTTCCCATCCCCATTTGCTGATGTCTGTCGTATCCCTAGATCCTGCCCCGCTGGAGCTGGACCGGCAAATGCCAGGTCTCAAGCGGTTGGAAATACGAATTCCGGCATGGACCATCAAAGACGGAAAGGATATAATTCGGGTGCATTTAGCCGGAAACTGAGTCTAAAAGGCGACATATATTGGAGTTCTTCCGAATACAACATTGGTTTTGAATGGGGACAGAATTTCAAAGGACATGGGGGCCAATACCCCTTAAATAAAGGAAGTGGGTACGCTATCAGGTGTGTCGGGAAATTCTAAAAACTAGAGATCTACCAGTTGGTGTTTAATAAGGCCTGATCCCATTCATAAAAATTGCGGTTCAATTCACGACAAATACGATATATAATTCACCGATTGTAGTAGTTTTACTTAAATTAAACCAAAAATAAGATACCAGTTATGAAAAAAGTCAGCATTTATTTATTGAGCCTTACAGCACTCGTGTTTTTGTTCGCCACAGGGCAAAGTCAAGCCCAAATGTTTTCACCTGCCCCCAGCCCGGCTGCCCATGTTTCCCAAGTGGTGGGTTTTACCAAAATCAGTATGGATTATTCTTCACCTGCAGTGAAAGGCAGGAAAGTCTTTGGAGAGTTGGAAAAGTTTGGAGTGACCTGGAGAGCGGGAGCCAATGCACCGACAACCATTGAATTCAGCACTCCCGTGCGCATTGGTGATAAGAATATCCCCGCCGGCAAATATACGCTTTTCATTACCCCTCAAGCTTCCGGAGAGTGGACGATTCACATAAACAGCAAGGGAAATGCAGTGTATGCATATACCAAAGATGGAAAAGTGGACGAAACTGCCCTGTCAAACGACGATATCGTTTCGGTGAAGGCTACTCCAACGACTGGCAACGACGTACAGGAACGACTAACCTATAGCATCTCTGCGGAGAACAACAAAGTGGCAAAAGTCACTATGGCATGGGAAAAAACGAAACTTTCATTTATGGTCGATACCCAGGTTGATCAAAAGATGGAAGGCTTTAAAACTGCCTTCTAAGGGTTTCTGTGATCAATTCAAAAGGTGGAGAATTATCTTCACCTTTTGTAACTAAAAAAAGTTAATTTTACTTCTCTAATAACCAATTGTTTAGTAATTTGCCTTCGTGAATTTGGCCTGTTTTTAACAGCGATAGGCTGATTTTTCCAATATGATTTTTATACGTTTAAAGAGTATATAACAGCATATGAAAAATATTTCTATTGATCTGCCGATCATGAGTGACTCTGCATTTAACATGGGTTTGTTTTTCGATCTATCTCCCGATATGCTTTGCATTGCTGGATATGATGGGTATTTTAGGAAGGTAAATCCGGCTTTTTTTAAACTGATGGGATATTCGAAAGAAGAATTATACAGCAGGCCCATCAGTTCTTTTGTCTTCAGGGAAGATTTTGATAAAACCAATAAAAGTCGAGAAAATGTTATCACAGGAAGTCCCCTTTTGAATTTTGAAAATAGATATTTAAGTAAAAAAGGCGAGGTTTACTGGCTTTCCTGGACTTCTATACTTGCAAAGGAAGAAGGGCATATCTATGCCATTGCAAAAAACATTACTGCCAAAAAACGACTGGAAGATGATAGAAATGCCCTTCTTGCTTCTCTAACAAAAGCAAATAAGGAACTCAAAGATCTTACTATCACTACGTCTCACGATCTCCGAGCTCCGGTGAACAACCTATTGGCACTATTTGAGATATTGGATCTCTCTTCCCTGCAAGACCCCGAGACTTTGGAGCTAATTAGCATGTTGAAGCTATCCACCGATGGAATGAAGGCAACGCTGGATGCATATGTAGATGTATTGGGGCAAAAAGAGCTTGTACAAACCAAGGTTGACCTGTTGGATTTGGAGCACGTGTTTAATAAAGTTAAGTTGTCTCTCAGTTCACTTATTGAATATTCCAAAGCCGATATCAAAACAGATTTCTCTGAGTTAACTTCAGTCAGGTTTAATGGACCATTTCTGGAAAGTATTTTTCTCAATTTACTCACCAATTCAATAAAATATGCCAAAACAAACGATTATGCTAGAATTAGCATAACCTCACGACATGAAAACGGTATTAATCAATTGATATTTGCTGATGAGGGACAGGGGTTCGATATGGAAAAAGTTGGTGACAAAATATTTGGCTTTCAGCAAAAATTCCATGACCATGCTGACAGTAAAGGCATAGGCTTGTATTTGATCCACAACCACATCACTTCGTTGGGAGGGAAAATTGCTGTCGAGAGTAAGCTGGGTCATGGAGTGAAATTCACGATTTCGTTTAATGCTTTTTCTTAGATAAACTGAAATAGGGTATAAGCGTGTTTATTAATAGATTTTGAGGGGAGCAGGAAGATTTTGACTCCAGTAAACCCAGCTTGTATCGACTAGTGCAATTCTATTTCCAAAAAGCTAAAAGAGAAACAAAAGACTCTTTCAGCTTTTGGCAATTCGTAAGACCCAAATTGATACTATGTTATTTTAGGTCCGGCTTCAGCAATTTCAGGGCTGACTTTGCTTTCGAATTGTTTGAAATTATCGATAAAGAGTTTTACCAATTTTGATTTAATGGTCTTGAACTTTTCTTTATCTTCCCAAGTATTTTCAGGAATCAATATTTCTGAGGGCACATTAGGACAGGTCAATGGAATTTCAAGCCCAAAGTTTTCCTCTTTTTGAAAGGCCACACCTTCGAAACTGCCTTGATGTATAGCGTCGATTATTGCTCGGGTAAACTTCAGTTTAATTCGTGACCCAACCCCATAATCCCCACCACTCCAACCGGTATTCACTAGCCAGGCAGTAGTACCATGTTCTTTCATCTTTTTTTCAAGCAGTGTAGCATATTTGTTGGGGTGCCACATCATAAATGCGGCACCGAAACACGCACTAAAAGTGGCTGATGGCTCTTTAACCCCCATTTCAGTTCCTGCAACTTTTGCCGTGTAGCCTGCAATAAAATGATAGCTTGCCTGCTCTGGAGTAAGTTTGCTTACAGGAGGAAGAACGCCAAACGCGTCGCAGGTCAATAGGATGATGTTCTTGGGATGGCCAGCCATGCAGGGTATTTGGGTGTTGTCAATAAACTCTATTGGATAGGATGCCCTGGTGTTTTGAGTGATTCGGGTATCAGAATAATCAACTATGCGGGTTTTAGGATCATAAACGACATTTTCCAAAACGGTACCAAAACGAATTGCTCGAAAGATGTCCGGCTCGTGCTCCTCGCTCAGATCGATAGCTTTTGCATAGCAGCCCCCCTCTATATTAAAGACTCCCTCTCCATTCCAGCAATGTTCATCGTCTCCTATTAGTTTACGGTTTGGGTCTGCACTGAGAGTGGTTTTTCCTGTTCCGGAAAGTCCGAATAAAACGGTGACATCACCAGACTCACCCACATTAGCCGAGCAGTGCATGGGCAAGACGTTCTCCAAGGGCATAAGATAGTTCATTACAGAAAAAATTCCCTTTTTCATTTCACCTGCATATTCAGTTCCGAGGATAACCATTTCTTTGCGTTCCAAGCTAAGGCCGATGCTTGTTTTAGAGGTCATGGTCGTCGTAAATGAATTAGCCGGAAACGCACCTCCGTTGAATATTACATAATCAGGTTCCCCAAAATCCGCCAATTCTTCCTCTGTGGGCATAATTAGCATGTTTTGCATGAAAAGGGCATGGTAGGCTCTAGTGCAAATGATTCGTATCTTGAGCCTATAGTTAGGGTCCCATCCAGCAAATGCGTCTACCACATATAAAACCTCACGGGTATTAAAATAATCAATTGCCCGTTCACGATTTACCATAAAGGTATGCTCGTCCATTTCTTGATTTACAGCACCCCAATCAATGTTCTGTTCTGAATTTTCTTGCCTAACTACCCGCTTATCCTTTGGACTTCTACCAGTACGTTTGCCCGAATACACCAGCAAGGCTCCGGTGCTGGAAATTGCAGACCCTTTTTCAAGTTTTAGGGCAGATTCGTATAGCACAGCAGTTTGGGAATTGCGCAATATCGTAGAAACATCGATGCCGTAATCTTTAAGAGAAAAATCCATAACAAGTTAATTTGATAGGTTAAACTCAAAGTTACGTATTCAAATTTGAAAAATCCTTGCTAAAAATCTATTAAAAATATGACAGATGTCATAAGGAACTTACAAAAAGCATAATCCACCCTGCTTTTCTCGAGTGGATTATTTTCTTGTGTATCATTTATTTGGTAAGGTTGGAGAGTTCCAACTACATCTTTCCGCGTAGCATTTTGTTCCAATATAAATAAGGGAGTCCGTATTTTTTGAGCAACCAAAGGGCATACTGTTCTTTACTGGTATCCATCAGTTTGCTTAAAATAGGGTCACTGTCCCGTACATTATTATATTTAAATTCTGCTAAGACCATTTTACCATATCCGGTAACCAATGGACAGGAAGAATATCCCTCATAGCTTAATGAAGAAAGTGATCCTTCTTTAATCATATGGAGAAGATTTGCCACGACCACCGGGGCCTGTTTCCTGATAGCAGCTCCAGTTTTTGCTGTAGGAAGGGCTGCTACATCGCCTAGTGCAAATATATTCGGAAAATCCTCGTGTTGTAAAGAGTGGATATCTGTTTTTACCCATCCTTTTGAAGGTCCCTCTTGATGAACAATGGGTGAGTTTCGAATGAAATCCGGAGCTTTTTGGGGAGGTGCCAAGTGAAGCATGTCATAGGGCATAATGATTTCCGTTTCCCCGGAAATAGTCTCGTTTATCTTGCTGTCTTCTGTCCCTATACAACTATTTACACCGGCTTGAGAATAAGTAAAGTGTACTTTCTTATTGATAGGATCAATTTTCGTTGGATTGTAAAAAGGTTTGAAAAATATATCCCGCTCTTGTATGATTTTGTTGAGCGTTTTGGCAAAATCAGGCACCCCAAATATCACCGATCCAGGAGTAGCAAATATTACATTTGTCTTTTCTCGAAGCCCTTGCTTTCTAAAAAAATCTTCTGCCAGATACATGATTTTTTGTGGTGCACCCCCACATTTTATTGGCGTATTTGGCTGGGTAAAGACAGCATTCCCCCCCTTAAAATTTTGAAGCACCTCCCAAGTATATTCTGGATCTGTATAGTTTGAACATACACCATCTTTACCAAGGCTATCCCTTAAGCCAGGGATTCCATCCAAGTCCATGACCAATCCTGGGGCTACCACCAAATATTCATAGGAAATGTCACCTGAATGGCTGGTACCAACAGTGTTGGATGTTGGATCGATTTTAGTAGCGGCATCTTGGATCCACGTCACCCCTTTCGGGATAAATTGTCCCTCTTTGCGGACGGTTTTTTTCATGTCGTAGGTACCGGCTCCTACTAGCGTCCATGCTGGCTGATAATAGTGTTCGGAAGATGGTTCTATAACCGCTATTTTTAGGGCAGTATCGGCCCGTTTCAATTGGGCAGCAACCATTATTCCTCCTGTCCCACCACCGATAATTACGATTTGATAATGTGTCATGGTATATATTGGGTTGAATTTACTTTATATATTTTCGAATTTAGGAGTATCTTTCCATCCAAGATGTAATAATTATCACATAAAGGAAATTTGCTTGCGATGATTACATTCTGGGCGGGTTGATAGCCTTGGAATTTTATTTTTACTTACTTTTGAAATTGCGAAACTTTGAAGCTTATGGTTCCTGAAAACAAAAATGTAAATTGGATAACAGAGCGGTTTGCAACCTTTCTTTACTTCATCAAAGATCGATTTGATCTCCATGAGGGCAAAGAGGATGAAATGGAGACCATCGAATATGTAAGGAAAAACGTGGAATTCCGGGGGGCCAATCTCTGGATCTTGATATTTGCCATTCTGGTCGCCTCGGTGGGACTAAATGTTAATTCCACAGCAGTCATTATTGGAGCCATGTTAATATCTCCACTTATGGGCCCAATCATGGGAATTGGCATGGCGGCCGGGATTAACGATTTCGAACTGCTCCAAAAATCGCTAAAGAACCTGGGGATAGCGGTGGTTATCAGTATCATGACATCAACGCTTTATTTTTCTTTTACCCCACTCAGCGATGCCGAATCGGAATTATTGGCACGTACGGAGCCTACTATTTGGGATGTATTGATCGCACTTTTCGGGGGATTGGCTGGAATTATAGCCGGTTCTAGAAAGGAGAAAAGCAATGCCATACCCGGAGTAGCCATTGCAACTGCACTTATGCCTCCTTTATGTACGGCAGGATATGGAATCGCCACTTGGAATTTATATTATTTTCTGGGAGCCTTTTATTTGTTTTTTATCAATTCCGTTTTTATAAGCCTCTCAACCTACTTAATCGTTCGGTTTATGAGTTTTCCCAAAAAGGAGTTTATGGACTCCAAACGGGAGAAAACAGTTCGGAATTACATTACACTTTTTACTCTCTTGACGGTAGTGCCGAGTATTTACCTAGCATATAATATTGTAAAGCGAACGATTTGGGAAAAATCTGCTTCTAGCTTCGTAAGCACTGAGTTTGAATTTCCTAGAACCCAGATAATTAGTTCAAAGTTTATCTATGAGCCCGATAGTAGCATCATTGAAATAGCCATGGTGGGGGAGCGGATCAGCGATGAGGAACTGGCAATATTGCAAAAAAGAACAGGTGCTTTTAGCCTTAGCAATACCTATTTGTCAATCAAACAAAGTGGGGACAATGGTATGGACATAAATATGCTCAGGTCGGACGTCCTCAAGGATTTGTATGAACGAAACGAAACTTTAATTCAAAATAAAGATGAAAAAATCTTTTTTTTGGAAAGAGAAATATCCCAATATGTAGAAACCAACAAGATGACGGTGGATTTGGCAAATGAGGCAAAAATCAACCACAATTTGTTGGAATCCTTTTCTGTAAGTAGATCGTTGATTGCTAATTTGAAGGAAGACAGGCGCGATACGGTATTGATAGCTTTTGCAACTTTCACCAGAGTTCCCTCCAAAAGTGAAACAGATCGCCTTAGGAATTGGTTGAAAGTTAGAACTAAAGCGGATTCGGTTGCATTGATGATTGACTAATTCCTTTCCACGCTTAAAAAAGACTTCTTAATCTTATTGTAAAGTAAATTTAAATTACGTTTGGCGGTATGTTTTTACTGCTCAAAAAATCAAATGAACAACTTAATTACAGACATTCAATCCATTCGGCACCTGCAGATATGCAACGGTGTTCCTCAAGTGCTTTTTTGTTACTGGTCTGAGGGCAGTATGCCTGAGGCCCGCAAGTTGAGTCTCGATTATTTGCTTACTTATGCGGGAGTTCCTGTCGTTTTGGTAAATAAGAAAAGTTTTTTAACCCTGTCCACAGAAGAGAGTCCGATACATCCAGCTTTTGAATACCTAAGTGCCGTCCATCAATCAGACTATGTCCGGACCTATCTTTGGCATTATTGGGGTGGCGGTTGGCATGATATCAAGGCCTCTCAGGTAGACCTCTCCAGTGCCTGGAAGGAATTTTCGGACCCTCAGGTGTTTTTTGTGGGAAAGCCGGAGCATCCCAAGGGACCTGCCAGGGTTTATGACAAAGATAGGAGGTGGATACCTGATTATTGGCAGGAACTGGTTTCCGTCATTGCATGGGTTGGTAGGCCCAAAACTAAGTTCTCAGAAGCCACGTTATCGGAAATGCACACGTATCTGGATGGAAATTTGGCGGACCTAAGAAGTCACCCGGGAAAGCATCCCCGAGAGAAAAAAATCCAGAGCAGGACCCATATAGGGTACGCCGCAAAAAACATTTACCAATTGCTGTTGGGAAGGGATGTTTATTATCCGATTCCCTGGACACTTTTTGGCAATCTTTTTCATCCACTTAATTTGCTTTTTAAAGATCACGTAAGTAGAAAATTACCTCAAGATTCCATAAAAAATGCGGGAATATACCACCGCAAGAAGTAAGGCAGGGCGGGGAGGTCTGGCTAAATGCCGTTAATATTCAGGAGTTTAATCACTAAGCGTTTAGTGGACAAAATATAAATCCGTATTCCACTCTTAAAATCAATAATTTTACCTAATTTTGGGCCCCATAAGAATACAAACAAAATTTCATTTAACCCTTCTTATGGGCTCTTCAACCAAACATATTTTTATTACCGGCGGTGTAACTTCTTCATTGGGAAAGGGTATAATCGCGGCTTCTTTGGCAAAATTATTACAGTCGCGAGGAATATCTGTTACTATTCAGAAATTTGATCCCTACCTAAATATTGACCCCGGCACTTTGAATCCGTATGAACACGGAGAATGCTATGTCACAGAAGACGGTGCAGAGACGGATTTGGACTTGGGGCACTATGAGCGTTTTTTGAATACATCGACGTCCCAGGACAACAATGTAACTACGGGTAGAATTTACAACAATGTAATAACTAAAGAGAGAAAAGGGGAATATCTAGGAAAAACCGTACAGGTAGTCCCCCATATAACCGATGAAATAAAACGAAATTTCTACAAACTTGGAAATGAAGATAAATATGAGGTAATCATCACTGAAATTGGGGGCTGTGTAGGCGATATAGAATCCTTGCCTTTTATTGAAGCTGTCAGACAGACTAAGTGGGATTTAGGCCCCAATAATTTCCTGGTGATCCACCTTACACTAATTCCTTATTTAGCGGCGGCCAAAGAACTGAAAACCAAGCCAACCCAGCATTCTGTTAAGCAATTGCTGGAAGCGGGAGTACAGCCCGATATCTTGGTATGCCGTACAGAGCATCACCTTCCTCAGGATGTAAAGAAGAAAATCGCCCTATTCTGTAACGTACAGCTCAATTGCGTAATAGAGGCCATGGATGCGGACACCATTTATGATGTGCCTTTGTTAATGAAAAAGGAGAAATTGGACGAAAGGGTGATGAGCAAACTAAAACTCACCTCCAAGACCAACACAGAACTTGAGCAATGGAAAGAATTCCTGGGAAGACTTAAAAACCCAACGCAGGAAGTAGAAATAGGCTTGATTGGCAAATATATTTCCCTACCTGATGCCTATAAATCCATTATTGAATCGTTTATTCATGCGGGGGCATCGCTTGAATGTAAGGTTCATTTAAGGCTTATTTCGTCGGAAGAGATCAATCCCGAAAACGTGGAAAAGAAACTCGGTGAATTGAATGGAATATTAGTTGCCCCCGGTTTTGGTGAGCGGGGGTTGGTTGGTAAGATAGAAGCCGTTAAATTTGCCCGACAAAAAAAGATCCCGTTTTTCGGAATCTGTTTGGGAATGCAGATTGCAGTAATTGAATTTGCTCAAAACGTAATTGGATTGGACGATGCGAGTTCCACAGAAATGAACCCGGATACTAAAAATCCCGTAATTTTCCTGATGGAACAGCAAAAGGGAATCACCCAACTCGGGGGAACAATGCGGTTGGGCTCATATATCTGTGAATTGGAAAAGGGAACCAAGTCCAGTACCGCGTACGGTAAATCCAAAATTCATGAACGTCACCGTCACCGGTATGAATTCAATAATGAATACTTGGAGAAATTTGAATCCTATGGGATGATTGCGGCAGGCAAAAATCCGGAAAGTGGATTGGTAGAAATCATTGAATTAGCAGACCACCCTTGGTTCGTCGGCACCCAGTTTCACCCGGAATATAAAAGTACGGTCCTGGCACCGCACCCGTTGTTTATCCGGTTTGTAAAAGCCGCAATTGAGAACAAACATCAAAATTAACGCATTAGAATTACTATTAATCATTCACGGCCTTTTCGACATGATTGGGCAAAATTGACATTATGGATAAAAATCAAGCGACGGGTCTATTGCTTTTCGCAGCAGTAATCCTGGTATACTCGCTCTTCTTTGCGAGTAGTCCGGAACCCCTTCCCGAACAAGCTCCTCCCGTACAGACGGAGGCTGTTCAGACAATTCCTGAGACCGAATCAATCGATTCAACTGAATCTGAACCAGACAGCGTGCAGAACGAGCAACTTCGACAGAAATTCGGAGTTTTTGCCGATGCTGCAGAAGGTTCTGCTCAGGAAGTGACGTTGGAAAATCAAGATATTCAGGTTGTTTTCTCCACCAAAGGTGGAGAATTGAAAACCGTGGAATTAAAAGAATATAAAACGTGGGCAATGGAGCCGCTAAGGCTTCTTGAGGAGGAATTTTCCACCATTTCTTATCAAATACCCGTACAGAATGGACTGATCGATATCAACGAATTATATTTTGAAGTTTCCCAAAAGGAACTTACTGTCGACGAAGTACCTGCAAAACAGGTTGTCTTTACCGCTCAGTTAGGTTCAGGAGCCGTCATACGGACTTATACGCTTCAAGAGTCGGGATACCTGCTTGATCATCAAATTCAATTTCAAAACCTTTCTAACCAGTTGAGCAACCAACAGGTAAGTATTCTTTGGGAAGGAGATTTAAGAAGGCTGGAGGAAGATCTTAAAGAGTCTAGGTTAAAGACCTATATGAATTATTATACCGCCGACGGCGACTATGATTACCTGACTACGGGTAACTCAGAAGATGAAGTTCAGGTTAGTACCCCTCTTCATTGGGTGGCATTCAAGCAGCGGTTTTTTACATCAAGCATTATTTCAGATCAGTTTTTTCCAACAGCGTCGCTTTCCCAATCCACAGATGAAACCAGCGACAGCATTGAAAAAAGCATGTCTGCTTCCTTGGTACTCGGGCTAGCGGGCGATTCCGGCTCTGTGCAATATTATTTCGGGCCCAACAATTACAATATCCTAAGAAAGATTGCTCCGGATTTTGATAAAAATGTGGACATGGGGTACTTTTTTGTGAGCTGGGTGAATAAGTATATAATTGTAAATCTCTTCCATTTCTTGGAGGATTATTTCAGCAATTATGGGGTCATAATCATCCTGATCGTATTCATCATCAAGCTTTTTCTTTTGCCGCTTACCTATAAGTCCTACATAGGCATGGCTAAAATGAGGGTAATAAAGCCGGAAATAGATGAATTGAAGGAGAAATACGGGGATGATGCTACCAAAATGCAGCAGGAACAGATGAAATTATTTGGTCAGCTGGGGGTTAGTCCGATTTCGGGTTGTTTGCCAATGGTGTTGCAGATGCCATTTTTGCTAGCCATGTTCTTCTTTTTCCCGAACTCTATTGAGCTGCGACAGGAATCATTCCTGTGGGCACATGACTTGTCCACCTATGACACTTTTTTCAAGCTGCCGTTTACCATTCCTTTTTATGGATCACATGTGAGTATGTTCACCTTGTTGATGACCGTATCCCAAATCGCTTATACCCACTTCAACAACCAACTGACTACAGCGCAGGGACCCATGAAAAATATCGGATATATCATGCCGGTGGTCTTTATGTTTGTGTTGAACTCATTTCCTGCGGCACTTAGTTTCTATTACTTTGTGTCCAATATGGTGACCTTCGGTCAGCAATACCTTATCAAGCAGTTTGTCGATGATGAAAAAATCAGGGCAAAAGTAGAAGAGACGAAGCTCAAAAATGTCAATAAAAAGAAATCTAAATTTCAGGTTAAATTGGAAGAAGCCATGAAAAGTGCGGATTCCAAAAAGAAGAAAAAACAATGATTTGATGAGACGGAAAGAGGCATTGGTAACAATGCCTCTTTCTTTTGAATCGGTTGGATTGGAATAATCTAAGTAAAGTTTGTGGGCTGGCGTTGGTTTTTATAGGACTCCCATTGGTTGTTTTCCACATCTCAGTGTGGAAAACTATATACATATGGTTCGGTTTTTAATGATATATTTGTATTTCGTTGAAAAAAATAAAAATAAAGACATGATTAAAATTACCTATTTTGGGCATTCCACGTTTTTATTTACGATCAAAGACAAAACAGTTCTCGTCGACCCTTTTATCCAGCCCAATGAACTGGCTGATCAAATTGATGTAACGTCGATTAATCCGGATTATATCTTGGTATCCCATGGTCACGAAGACCATGTAGCAGATGTAGAAACTATTGCCAAGCAAAGTAATGCAATGCTGGTTTCTAATTTTGAAATTATAAGTTGGTTCGAAAAAAAAGGAATTGAAAAAGTCCACCCAATGAATCATGGGGGATCGAAGTCCTTTGATTTTGGAACTATAAAATATGTGAACGCGGTGCATAGTAGTACGCTGCCGGACGGATCGTCGGGAGGAAATCCTGGTGGTTTTGTTGTTCAGAGTGAAGAGGGGACTTTTTATTTTGCCGGTGACACGGCCCTGACTTATGACATGAAGCTCATAGGGGAGGAGTTTGACATAGATTTTGCCGTATTGCCGATTGGCGATAACTTTACCATGGGAATCAGGGATGCACTTAAAGCGGCTGACTTTGTGGGGACGGAAAAGATTATTGGCATGCATTATGACACCTTTCCCTACATTCAAATAGATAAAGAATCAGCTCTTGCAGCAGCAAGTTCCGCCGGGAAAGAGTTGCTGTTGCTTACAATTGGAAAAAGTATTACCCTTGGAAAAAAATAATGGGAAAAGTAATTGCGATCGCTAATCAAAAGGGTGGGGTAGGTAAAACAACCACTGCCATGAATCTTGCTGCAAGTTTGGCCGTGTTGGAGTTTAAAACACTGGTCATAGATGCAGATCCTCAGGCGAATACAACGTCTGGGCTTGGATTTGATCCCAAAAGCATCAGCACCAGCATCTATGAGTGTATGGTAGATGAAATAGATGTTCAGGAAATTATCATAGAAACTGAGTTTGACAACCTTCACCTTGTACCATCCCATATTGACTTGGTCGGTGCCGAGGTAGAAATGGTCAACTTGGAAAATAGGGAAGAAAAAATGCGTGAAGTCATCGCTGTTGTAAAACAAAACTATGATTTTATAATCATTGACTGTTCTCCTTCTTTGGGTCTTATCACGATCAATGCGCTTACCGCTGCGGATTCGGTCATTATTCCTGTGCAGTGTGAATATTTCGCTTTGGAGGGACTCGGTAAGCTGCTGAATACGATTAAGATCATTCAGACCAGATTAAATCAACATCTGGAGATAGAGGGTATTTTACTGACGATGTATGATGTGCGGCTTAGGTTGTCCAATCAGGTCGTAGAGGAAGTACGAATGCACTTCAAAAACATGACGTTTGAGACCATCATTCCCCGAAACATCAAATTAAGTGAATCTCCGAGTTTTGGTCTGCCCGTAGTAGCGTTTGACGCTACCGGAAAAGGTGCCGTTGCCTATTTAAACTTAGCTAATGAAATAGCAGCCAAGAACGGAATGGCAAAGGTGAATTGAACACAATAATATGGCTGATAATAAAACCACAAAGAAAAGAGGCGCGTTAGGTAGGGGGCTTGGGGCACTATTGCAGGATTCTCCCGCAACCAACCGACCTGAACGGGAGGCTGTGGTTCACCCCGTTGCAGGAATATTTGAGATAGAGTTAAGCGAAATTCAAGTCAATCCCTATCAACCAAGGGTACACTTTGATAAGGATTCCCTAAACGAATTGGCTGAATCCATCCGGGTTCAGGGAATTATCCAGCCCGTTACGGTAAGAAAACTTGCAGATAAGGAGTTTCAACTTATATCTGGCGAGCGTAGGTTTCAGGCCTCCAAAATAGCTGGGCTTGACCGTATTCCTGCTTATGTCCGTACGGCGAATGACCAACAAATGTTGGAAATGGCTCTTATCGAAAACATTCAAAGGGAGAACCTAAATGCATTAGAAATTGCCCATTCCTATCAACGTCTACTCAGTGAGTGTGACCTGAAGCAGGAACAATTGGGAGATAGGGTAGGAAAAAACCGTACTACTGTCAATAATTATTTAAGACTTTTGAAATTACCACCGGATATTCAGGCGGGTATACGGGATCAAAAAATCAGTATGGGGCATGCCAGAGCCCTGGTTAATATCGAGGATGTTGACAAACAACTTGCAATCTTCAACAAGACCATTGAGGAGGAGCTAAGTGTACGGAAAGTTGAATCACTCGTAAAAATATTAAACTCACCGAAGGAGGAAGAAGATCAAGATGTAAAACAGCGTCTAGATCCTGTCAAGAAATACGAAATAAACAAAATTCAGCAAAAACTTGCTTCCCATTTCGGAACAAAGGTAGCCCTTAAGGCTGACGCCAAGGACAAGGGTGAAATCAAGATTCCATTTCACTCCACAAGTGATCTTAACCGCATACTTGAAATCCTGGAATTGATATAGGAGTTTCCCAACTCCAACTTTTTCTATGAAAAAGATAGCCTATCAGCCTTTGGCATATTTCAGTAAGACATGTACAACCATACTTGTTTTATGGCTTACCTGCGGTTGTATTTATGCGCAGGAGGGTGATACTGTCCGAGTGGATAGATCAATAGACGAAACTGAGGATGCGCTTTCAGACGAAGAAAAGATTCCGGGGTATAAGGATCCCAACAAAGCAATCTTGATGGCCTTGGCTTTTCCCGGAGGGGGACAAATATATAACGAGAAGGTATGGAAAGTACCGTTGATTTATGGGGGTATTCTTACCAGTATTTATTTTTTTGAATTCAACAACCGTAGATATAAACAGTTTTTGGTAGCTTTGGACATTATTAGAACGCCGGGGTCAACTGAGCCCAACCCTTTTCCAAACTTAAATCAAGATGGGATTATTCGCAACGTTAACTTTTGGCGAAGAAACAGGGACTCAATGTTCCTGGTTTTTGCAGGGATTTATGCCCTGGGAGCGGTGGATGCTTTTGTGGATGCCCATCTTTCCGGATTTGATATCAGTGACGACTTGACTTTCAGGATAGAACCGTCAGTGGAACCTTTACTTGCCTCTAATGCAGCACTTGGAGTATCATTAAAAATTAAATTTTAGCCGATGAATATATTGATATTAGGGTATGGGAAAATGGGTAAAATCATCAGTGAAATCGCTGAAGCCCGTGGACATCATATAGCCGCGAAAATAAACATAGAAAACGTAAGCGATCTCGAAAGATTGGATGCTTCGTCCATCGACGTTGCTATAGAATTTAGTCAACCGGAAGCTGCATGGGAAAACATCATGTGGGCACTAAAGCGAAAGATTCCGGTTGTCAGTGGAACCACAGGTTGGCTGGAACGAAAAGCTGAGGTAGAGGCTGCCTGCCAGGCCTTGGACGGGACTTTTTTTTATGCTTCCAATTATAGCGTTGGCGTAAACATTTTTTTTAGAGTGAATAAGTTTCTCAGTAAGCTGATGAAGGATCAATATTCCTACGAGATCAGTTTGGAAGAGATTCACCATACTGAAAAGAAAGATGCGCCTAGCGGCACTGTCATAACGTTGGCAGAAGGTATTCTGGAAAATGTGGAAAGACTGGAAGGATGGGAATTGAAATCAGATGCCGCCACAGGGGCAGGAATGTTACCCATCACCTCTAAGCGAATTGACCCCGCACCTGGCACACATATTGTCAAATACGAATCGAAAATCGACGACATAGAAATCCGCCATACCGCACACAGTAGAAAAGGGTTCGCACAGGGGGCTGTTTTGGTAGCCGAATGGATAAAAGATAAAAAAGGTATATATTCGATGGATGATTTTTTGTCCCTCTAACCAACACGTAGAAAATGAGTAAAACACCCAAGAAGAAGTCAGCAATTAGAGAATGGGCAGATGCCTTGTTGTTTGCCGTAATTGCGGCCAGTTTGATCCGTTGGTTATTACTGGAGCCCTTTACCATACCCACCGCATCCATGGAGAAGTCTCTGCTTGTGGGGGATTTTCTATTTGTCAGTAAAATGCATTATGGAACCAGAATCCCCCGTACGATCATTCAGATGCCCTTGACCCACCAAAAAATATGGGGTACAGATATTCCTTCCTATTCCGATGCCGTTCAGTTGCCTTACTATCGCCTCCCTGGCTTTACCAGCATCAAACGTAACGACATTGTGGTATTCAATTATCCGGACGAACATTGGCACCCTACTGACCTTAAGACCAACTATATCAAAAGAGCCATTGCTGTACCTGGTGATGTTTTGGAAATCAAAGACACTCAAATTTTTATAAACGGGCAAGCGTCAGAGAATCCGAAGGAGATGCAATTCTCCTATGACGTACTGACATCCCGCCAATTGAACGCGGATTTCTTTGACCAGTTTGGAATAAATCCGGACAGTTATTATCCATTTTCGGACAACTCCGGATATTTAGTTTTTGCCACACAGGAAATGGTGGATAAATTATCCGCTAATCCAGCCGTAGCTTCGATCAAAAAACGAACAAGCAAAGCAGGTCAGGGAGACGGGAATATTTTTCCTGACGGGGCCTATCACGGCTGGAACAAGGATCATTTTGGACCGTTGGAAATTCCCTCCAAGGGATGGACAATTGATTTGGATGAAGATAATTTCCGAAAATATGCCTATACTATCGAAAAGTTTGAAGGGCATAAAAATGTGAGCATCGATGCCAATCAGTTGTTTATCGATGGCCAGAAAGTGACTACCTATACCTTTAATCAAGATTACTATTTCATGATGGGTGACAACAGGCACGATTCACTGGACTCCAGGTTTTGGGGTTTTGTGCCGGAGGACCACGTGGTGGGTAAAGCTTGGTTCCTGTGGCTTTCTCTTGAAAAACACAAAAATTTCCTTAATAAAATCCGTTGGAACAGATTTTTCAAGTCTATCAACTAGCTTGAAAAATACAATTTCGGAGTGAGGGTCTCCTCCCCACTATAAATAACAAAACCCCCAAATAGTTTATTATTTGGGGGTTTTTCTCACCACCTAATTTCTTCCAGGCCTTTTTCTTTAAGGTAAGCATTAGCCTGACTAAAATGCCTGCATCCCAAAAATCCCCTGTGGGCCGAAAGTGGGCTGGGATGTGGTGCCAGTAATTTAAGGTGGTCATTTTCTGAGATAAAACTCCCTTTTTTCTGGGCATAAGCTCCCCAAAGCATAAATACCAATCCGGTGTTTTTTGAGGCCAAAACCCTAATTGCAGCATCTGTGAAAGATTCCCAACCTTTATTTTGGTGACTCCCAGCCTTTTGAGCCTCTACAGTCAGGGTGGCATTAAGAAGAAGGACTCCCTGACCAGCCCATCGCTCTAGGTTGCCATGGGAAGGAATGGGAATACCCAAGTCTGACTTAAGTTCTTTAAATATATTTAAAAGGGAAGGAGGAAAGGGGATACCTTCCTGTACCGAAAAGGAGAGTCCATGTGCTTGGTTTGGGCCGTGATAGGGGTCCTGTCCAAGAATAACTACCTTTACCTTATCGAAGGGACATTTCCAGAATGCCTGAAAAATATTCTTAGCGGAGGGATAGATGATTTTGGTCTGATATTCTTTTTTAATAAAGTCTACAAGCTGCTCAAAGTAGGGTTGTCCAAATTCATCCATAAGTACCTCCTTCCAGGTATTTTCTATTTTCACTTCCATTTAGATAAAGGGGTTGGTTTTTGTGAAATTAAACCGTTAATTTCGAATAAGTTTTTGGATATCCAAGGGAAAAATGGTCACTGCAATCACAGATGGAATTAAAGTCACCGTAGAAGCTAACTATCAGGCGGAGTTCTCCAGTCCGCATCAGCAGCACTTTGTCTTTATTTATAAGGTGACTATAGCCAATGAAAGTACAGCTACGGTTCAACTTCTTCGAAGAAAGTGGGAAATCCATGATGCCGGAGAGCAACCTAAAGTTGTGGAAGGTGACGGTGTTGTGGGACAGCAGCCAGTCATGGAGAGCGGTAGTTTCCATCAGTACGTTTCGGGATGTAACCTTCGCTCCGGGCTGGGTAAGATGAGGGGAAAATATTTTATGGAAAGAGTCATGGATGGACAGCTAATAGAAGTGACCATCCCCGAATTTCAACTAATTGCTGAAATCTTTGACAATTAGACAGCTGACTGCTTCTATTTATATAGCCAAGGAATACCTGCTTTATTTCTTGGAGAGAACTGATCATCACAGTCTTCAAGCACCATTTGCATCTACTTTCTATCGGGAATTAATGGTATATATTCGCCAACACCGAGAGGGCAACCCATCTTTGGAAAAGTCACGCAAAACCCTTGCCCAAGATACCCGGATTTTGGATATTAAAGACGAAGGAGCGGGCTCCAATTTTTCTGTTGGTTCAAAAAGATCCGTATTCTCCATTTGCAAATACGCATGTAGTGCCCTGTCCTATAATTTACTCTACCAATTTATAGTTATGAGGACTCCAGCAGAAACAGTAGTGGAATTGGGGACATCATTGGGGATCAATACAGGGTATTTGGCAACAAGAACGAAAGGAACTGTCTATACCTTTGAGGCAGACTGCTCGCTGCTTAAAATTGCGAAACATAATCTCAACACATTCCCGAATGTCACCTTCATCCAGGGAAATATCAATCAAACCTTCCCCGATTTTTTGTGTGACCAACCCCGAATCGATTTTATACAGTTGGACGCTCACCACACCTATCGAGCGACTATGCAATATTGTAAATGGGTTTGGCCATACCTACACGAAAAAAGTGTGGTGGTGATAGGAGATATTCATTGGTCAGCTGAAATGAAAAAGGCCTGGACGGAGCTTAAAAAGTTTCCGGGAGTCACTTCCACGATGGATTTTTTTGAATGCGGTGTTCTATTTTTTAGAACGGGGATACAACCGGAGCATCATATTTTGTACTATCCTGCCGATTAAAACGTTTTACACTTATTGAATTTCCCACTACGTATGTGAAGCTTTTTTCTTTTAACTATATTTGCAAAGCAAAAAAGGTTTGCGGCCACCCTCAGGTAATACAAATAGAAACAAATGGTAAGAATATGTATCGCCTTATTAGTTGTGATGGGCAGTGCGGTGTCAGTTTTGGGACAGTCAATACCAGCGGGATTTCCCATGGTGGAGGAATATTTAAGGAGGTCACAGCTCCTTGAAAAGATTGATCCTAACGTATCCTTTCTGGTTCGCCCAGTGTATCCCAGAGAAATAACCAATGTGCAAGATGCCTATTCTATTAACAAAATTTCAGACGATAGCATTTCCAATCCTACATTTCCGGGCGTCCAATTTTTTAAGGGTAACGGCAGGATGCAGTTACTTCCGCTTAGTTTACAGACTGAATGGAATCTCCGATATCCCTATCCTGTAGCGAGCCAGCATATCCCCAACAGAGGATGGCAGACCTTTGCCAGTGGGGGGCTGTATTTGGAAGCAGGGCCATTGGAGGTGAAGTTTCAGCCAGAGTTTATTTGGGCTCAGAATAAATTCTACGACCCTGGAATCAATAAATCCATTTATACGGAATATGAAGAACGCTTCGGGGATGGACCATATAGAAAATTATTGCCGGGACAAAGTAGTGTGCGGTTAAATGCGGGACCTTTTTCAGTGGGATATTCCACGGAGAATATCTGGTGGGGTCCGGGACAGTTTAATGCGTTGCTGTTTTCCAATAACGCTTTTGGGTTTGAGCATTTGACCCTTAATACCAGAAAACCAGTCAAAACATTTTTGGGGTATTTTGAGACGCAAGTCATAGCTGGGTATCTCAAAGGATCCGAATCTCGGACCAACGTTTCATTTATTAATCCGAGTAGGTACAGATTTGAAGATAGATACCTCAATGCATTTATCTTAACCTACCAACCCAAATGGACGCCTGGTCTATCGATGGGCGTTTCCCGTGTATTTCAGCAATATATTTCTATGAGGGGGGATTCATTCAGTGATTATTTCCCCATTTTCGCTCCTTTTCAAAAAGTCAGAAGTGGTTTTGGTAGAGATGCAGAAGGCAGAGATCAACAAGCTACTGTTTTTTTCAGATGGGCAGTTCCGGAAGGTCAAGCTGAATTCTATTTTGAGTATGGGCGCAGAGATCATGAGGCAACTTGGCGGGGAGCTTTGCTTAACCCGGAACATGCCCGTGCATTCCTGTTTGGTTTTAATAAGTTATTCCCAGTTTCCAATGGCGCGCATATTCAAACCCGGTTTGAATTGTTTCATCAACAAGAATCCATAAATATTTTGGCCAGATACCCCGGTACTACAGGAAGAACTAACTGGGGTGGGCACTCACCGGTCATTCATGGTTTTACCCACAGAGGACAGATGATCGGACCGGGCATAGGACCCGGGAGCAATGTGCAGACCTTGGAAACGTCATGGGTGAAGGGAATAAAAAAAATCGGATTGCGACTAGATAGACTAAATAGATACCAAGATAGGTTTGTTAAGGACTTTAACGATTTTACTCCTGAGCAACGCTGGGTAGACCTAGCTCTTGGTACTATTGTTGAATGGAAATTCAATAAACTTCTAATCAGTTCAAATTTAACTTTGGTCAATTCCTTAAACTATCAATGGCAAATGGAACCTATAGATTCGCGCCTAGTTCCCAAAGGAAAAGACATGGTAAATTTTCAGGGAAATCTTAAGACTATTTATCTGTTCTGATGTCAAAGAAAGCGGGAAGTACCATACAGTTTAGCTACAATGAGTAATGTTCAAATCAGCGTTCTAGAAGAACAGGCGAACAATAACCAAATCTCAATGAATCGATATCGATATTATGCTGTTTTTTTTATCTGTTTGCTCGGATCGGGTAATGCGTTAGCCCAGTCTGTTTCTCTGTTTACCCCTCTCTTGGAAGATTATGCACGAAGGAAGCAACTTACCGGAGATATTTCGGATGGTTATTCGTTTATGGTTCGACCGTTTGTTGCGTCGAAAGAGTTAGGCTTTGACTCTTTATTTAATCAGATTATCTATAAAAACGCCAATGTACCCGATGAAAAGCTGAAGGTGGAACCATTACCTGTCATTTTCAGGATTCAACATAATTCCGGCTACTCATTCGGCCAAAATAACGGCGTTATGGTACCCAACCGCGGTGTGCAGACGGTGCTCAGTGGTGGCTTTCACCTGTCTTATGGCAAGTTTAGTTTCCAGTTTCAGCCCGAATTTCTAACCGCACAAAATAAACCATACAGGGGAATGCCTGCCGGATCAGGTAGAAATTGGAGAGACTATTACGAATACCTGAATCGTATAGATTTACCGGAACGCTTTGGAACGGGGACAGTAATTAATCCCTATTTGGGCAACAGTAGTGTCCGGTTTACATTGGACAATGGTCTCTCTCTAGGAATTTCCAATGAATACTTGTGGTGGGGACCTTCCAAAAGGAATTCGTTGATGATGAGCACTAATGCTTCCGGATTTTTACATGTTACGGTTAATACCCAAAAACCCATTGAAACCAAAATAGGGAATTTTGAAGGCCAATTTTTGATGGGAAGACTTCAAAACTCCGGATTTCCACCTCCAAACGCTACGCTTCGAATAAGAAACTCCCTTCTGTATGCGCCTAAAAGAGATATGGATTGGAGATATCTGGCAGGTGTTATTTTTACGTATCAGCCAGTCTGGATCCCGGGCCTTTCGCTTGGCTATAGTAGCACGTCACAGATGTACCATAACGATATGGATCGTTTTGGGGACTATTTACCGATTTTCAACGGGAGAAAAAACTTCACCTACCTGGACGACCATGTGATAAATAGAAGGCAACAACAAAGCGCAGGCTTTTTTCGATGGATTAGCGTAAAGGGCAAATTGGAGTTTTACGGAGAGTATGGGACCAATGGCAACAGTAAGACCTTCCGGGAATTTATTGTTAACCCAGACCTGTATCGCGCTTTTACGCTGGGATTTGTTAAATTGATGCCATTATCAGGTCCGGAGCAGTTCATCCAAGTTACCGGGGAGATCACGCAAACCGGGCAGACGGTCCGCAAAGCAATAACCGATATAAACAGTTGGTACATCCATTCACATGTACGGCATGGCTATACTCACCGTGGTCAAAACCTAGGGTATGGATACGGCTCGGGAAGCAATTCCGCCTTTTTGGAGATAAGCTGGGTGAATAATTTTAACAGATTGGGTTTCCAAATGGAGCGTATAGCAAATAACAACGATTCGTTCTATCTCCAATATGAGCATATTGAAGGCTGGGATCGGTACTGGGTAGACATAGTGCCTTCTATGGTGTTGGATAGGAAATTTGGTCAGTTGTTACTTTCTACTAGGTTTCAGTACGTGAACACGTTGAATTATTATTGGGTCTTGGAAAGAAACCCGAACGCCTCTCTTTACAGACTTCAACCTGGAGATGACAGGAAGAATTTTGTCTCCCACATCAGTTTAGGTTATTTGTTTTGACGTGATTTGTAAGTAACCAATCTGATCAATAAATCGCCGAAATAATTGGTCTAAATTTTGCTATCTAGGATTGCCTTGAAATTTAGATCTTTATGCTTGAAAAAAGTCCCTAGATGATGTTAATTTTGTGCAATAAATCTGAGGCTAAGAAGTTTGATATCAATAAGAAAGCAATTTTAAAAGAAAAAATATGATGAACGAAGATTCCGGGAAAGCTGTGCAAAAACAGGAACAGGGAAAAAATATATTAATTATCGTGTTATTAATCCTTGTGATCATAAGCGGGGTAAAGCTATATTATGACCATCAGGAAAAGGTCCAAAAAACCGAGGAAATTTTAATTTTGTCGGAGGAAAACACGGATTTGAATCAGCGGTTGGATTCTATCACCTACGAACTTGACATCAGAATCAATGAAATCAAGCAACTTGGTGGAGATATTGATTCGCTGATTTCCATAAAAGATCTACTGATCCTTGAGCGGAACAGCAATCGAAATAGGTCGGTAGCTGAAATAGCGAGATTAAATCAGCGCATAGATGGCTACGGCAAATTGTTGCAGGAAAAGGATGCGGATATTGTCAAATTGAAGGCAATGAACGAGCAGTTATTTTCAGAGAATACAGAGCTGAAGTCTACCAAAGCAGAAATAGAGGAAGAGGTGGTGAAATTAAGCCAGAAAACTCAAGAACTTGAAGAAAAGGTAAATGTTGCTGCAAAATTAAGGGCTGAAAATATTGTGATTGCGGCTGTAAATTCAAGAGGAAGAGAAAGAGAGGGTGAATTCAGAAACAGACAACAGGAAAAGTTGAAAATAACGTTCACGCTTGCGGATAATCCGGTTGCTCCATTTGGTACTAGGGATATTTATGTTCAAATTCTATCACCAAATAATCAGGTTATCTTTGATATAGCCAAGGGGTCCGGTACTTTTAGCATGGATGGGCGGGAGGAGTTTTACACTGCCAGACAGGATATTTTGTTCAACAATTCCCTCCAGCGGTTGACGTATTTCTACGAGAAAGGATCTGACTACACCAAAGGGATGCATACCGTGCGTATTTTTGCAGATGGGTTGGAGATTGGTGATAAAGCATTTGAGGTGAAATAAATCCGCCTAGGTTTGGTTAATTAGTCTTAAACGGCTAATTTTGCAGACTGATTTCAAAAAATATACTTAAAACAATTTAGAATGTTCCAAAAAGATTATGAGACGGTATTCATCCTTACTCCCGTTTTGTCTGATGTTCAGATGAAGGATACCGTGGACAAGTTCGTGAACTTGTTAAAAGAAGAGGGAGCAGATATTGTGAATGTGGAGAATTGGGGGCTTAAAAAGCTTGCCTATCCCATCCAGAAGAAAACTACTGGATTTTTCGTGCTGGTTGAGTTCAAGGCGTTGCCTACGTTGCTCAAAAAATTGGAGATCGAATATCGAAGAGACGAAAAGGTGTTGAGATTTTTGACGACCGTTCTCGATAAGCATGCTGTCACGTATGCAGAGAGAAGAAGAAAAGGAGAGTTTAACAAAAAAGCAGAAGTAAAGGAGGAAGCAGCCAAATGACACTGAGAAACGAACCTATCAATAGGGAGCAGATTAAGAAAAAATACTGCCGATTCAAAAAATTGGGTATTAAGTACATTGATTACAAAGACCCTAATTTCCTTTTGAAATTTGTGAATGAGCAGGGAAAAATCCTTCCTCGCCGACTGACCGGAAATTCAGCCAAATTCCAACGTAAAGTTGCACAAGCTATTAAGAAAGCCAGGCATTTGGCCTTGTTGCCTTATGTAGCTGATGGTCTGAAATAATTTCCGACTGTATCATTCAACATTAATAATCCTTACTATAATGGACGTTATTTTAAAAACAGATATAAAAGGGCTTGGGTATAAAAATGATTTGGTGGAAGTAAAGCCAGGTTATGGTAGAAATTACCTGATTCCCCAAGGTTTTGCCGTGTTGGCAACTGCTTCCAACAAGCGGGTTCTGGAAGAGAACATCAAGCAAGCAGCACATAAGGCAGAAAAAATTAAAACAAGCGCGGAAGCTTTAGCCGAAAATATAGCCAATACCACCTTGCAGATCAAAGCCAAGATTGGTGATTCCGGTAAGATTTTTGGTAAAGTGACTACATTGCAGATTTCAGATGCACTTGCTGAGAAAGGCATTGAAGTAGACCGAAAGAAGATTTCAATCAACCAGCCGGTTTCAACAGCTGGAGAATTTGAAGCAGAAGTCGATTTGCATCGGGAAGTTAAGACTACCGTAAAATTTGTGGTAATTGCAGAATAATTATTCAAAAGCCCGGTTTAGCCGGGCTTTTTTTTGACACTTTTTTAGCAGCTTTTTATTCAATGAATTTTTAGTTTCCTTTTTTTTAAGTGATTGCCTTTTCCTTTGTTTACCTTAAAAAGGTATTGTCTCAGGATTAATTGTGAGTTTTGGTTCCACTCGGTTTTTTTTGTTTACATTTATTCATATGGAATTCAGAACAAATTTTTCAATTCAACCTCAACAAGATAAGGTCACCTACGACCATCCGGTAATTACCATGGGGTCCTGTTTTTCTTCCCTGCTGGGCCAAAGGATGGGTTTGGGCAAAATGAATGTGCTGGGCAATCCTTTTGGGGTGATTTTCAACCCGGTGACCGTTTGCCAATTGATAACTCATTCACTTCTAAAAACATCACTGCCAGATGAAGGGTTTTTAGCTTCAAATGGATATCATTACCATTATTTGACCCATTCGACTTTATATGGCAGGACTTTCGAGGAGTTGAATCATCGGCTACATATTATCCAAAGAGAAGTTGCCGACACGATATCCAAAGCCAGTCATGTGTTTTTCACATGGGGATCATCGTATGTTTATGAAAAAAAAGCCGAAGGCCTTATCGTGGCCAATTGTCACAAACAGCCCGGTAGACAATTTGAAAAGAGACTTTCAAATTTGTCTGAGATGCAATCGGCGTTTAGCAAATGTTATGAAGCAATGATTCGTGTTCAGCCAAATATACAACTAGTCCTAACGGTAAGCCCTGTACGCCATATCAAAGATGGAATTCCAGAGAATCAACTTAGCAAAAGTCTCCTTCGAATTCTTTGCCATGAATTGGCAGAGACCCATGGGCAGGTATCCTATTTTCCAAGCTATGAGTGGATGATTGATGACCTAAGGGATTATCGTTTTTACAAATCAGATCTAATTCACCCTTCCGAAGTTGCGGAAGAATATATTTGGCAGGAGTTTCAAAAAGTTTATTTTGACCAAAACACACTATCTTTATGGGGAAGAATAAAACGGATTCAAACCTCCCTTGCCCACAAGCCCTTCCACCCGGAAAGCATGTCCCATCAAACTTTTTTGCGTAATTTGCTCTATGAAATGGAAGAATTATCCCCCCAAGTAGATTTTTGTTCTGAAATTGAGGGGGTAAAGCGGCAACTGGAATCCATTTAACTAAATCTGATCCCGTCTAAAAGCAAACGTTTTAACTACAAGTTGGAAGATCTATTTGGAAATACTATTCAGGAAGACATGCTAGAGGCAATGTATGCGGATATTATCTTGCCTGTACCCATACCTAAAACTTTTACCTACCGTATTCCCCCGGCGCTTCAATCTCTGATAGGTATAGGGTTTAGGGTCATTGTTCCGTTTGGTAAGAAAAAAATACTTACGGGAATTGTTGCAAAAGTACATGGAAAGGCTCCAACTGTTTATGAAGCCAAACTGGTTTTGGATCTATTGGACAGTACTCCGGTGGTCAATGCCCTGCAGATTAATTTCTGGGGATGGATGTCTTCCTATTATTGTTGCCATATCGGCGAGGTGATGAATGCTGCGTTGCCGAGCGGTTTGAAAATTAGTAGCGAGAGCAAAGTTCAGCTTCATCCTGATTTTGAAATGGACAATCCCGGATTTCCCATGGACTCCAGGGAGCTTCTCCTGCTGGAAGTCCTGCAGGATAAAAAAGAACTGGATATGCAGGCCTGTAGTGATTTGTTGGGTATTAAGTCCGCCCACCTTATCATAAAGAGTCTATTGATAAAAGAAGCGGTGCTCGTTTTCGAGGAGATAAAGGAAAAATATCAACCGAAAAAAGAAACTAGAATCAAACTCAATTCCAGATTTTTAAATAGCAAGAATGAATTGGAATCCTTATTTGATTCCCTGAAAAGCCAGTCTAAGCAGGAAGAAATACTATTGAAATACCTGCAGCTGATACCTGTGTATCAACAACCTGAACTCAATGACTCCGGGGTATTGAAAAATCTTTTTGCCAAAGCGGGGTTGTCAGAGAGTTCGCTAAAGACATTGATTAAGAACGGTATTTTGGAGGAGTTTAAAGTGGTCATCAGTAGGTTTGAGGAAATCCCGATTTTACAAGAAACCGTCCAACTTGCCGCTTTTCAGCAAGAAGCATTTTCTACGATTAAGGAGCAGTTTGAAACGAAGCAGACGGTTTTATTGCAGGGGATCACCGGAAGTGGGAAAACCGAAATCTATATTCAATTGATTCAAGAGGTGCTGGGAAGCGGGTCTCAGGTTTTGTTGTTGCTGCCGGAGATTGCCCTTACGACTCAAATTGTAAACCGGCTACAGCGGGTGTTTGGTAGTAAGATGGGGGTGTATCACTCCAAATTTTCGGACAATGAACGGGTGGAGGTTTGGCTTGGGGTTTTGTCGGGAAAGTATGATTTTGTGGTAGGTGTGAGGTCTGCGGTCTTTCTGCCATTTGACAGTTTGGGACTTATATTGGTCGATGAAGAACACGAGCCATCCTACAAACAGTTTGACCCTGCACCCCGGTTTCAGGGCAGGGATGCCGCCATTATGTTAGCCTGGCTGCACCAATCCAAGACCATCCTTGGCAGTGCAACTCCTTCCTTTGAATCCTATTACAACGCACGGATAGGTAAATATGGCCTAGTGCAGATCAATCAGCGGTACGGAAAGGCCGAATTGCCCCAATACATGCTAGCAAACATTCTTTCGGACAAAAAGAAAAACCTGTACAAACTAGACTCCACCAGGCTTCTACGGGAGAAAATCCAGGATGCGTTAAATCATCAAGAGCAGGTGTTGATCTTTCAAAATAGGAGGGGATATGCACCCTATATGTCCTGTGAGGAGTGCGGATGGATTCCAGAATGCGAACATTGTGATGTAAGCCTCACCTATCACCAATTCGCGGAAGAGATGCGCTGCCATTATTGTGGGTTTAAGGAGAAAGTACCCCCGCTATGTCCTGCCTGTGGCAGCCAGAAATTGACATTGGTAGGAGTGGGGACCGAGCGAATTGAGGAGAACCTGAGCCTGCTTTTCCCTGAAGCCCGTATTGCCAGAATGGATCTGGATACCACTCGGAGCAAATATGGATATCAAAGGCTTTTGGAGGAATTTGGAGCGGGTAATATAGATATTTTGGTAGGAACGCAGATGATCTCTAAGGGCTTGGATTTTGACAAAGTTACGGTAGTGGGTGTCATAGACGCTGACCGCATGCTGTATTTTCCGGATTTCCGGTCTGGTGAGCGGGCATTTCAGATGATTACCCAAGTGGCGGGACGTGCTGGACGAAGGGATAAAAATGGAACTGTAGTCTTGCAGTCCCGCAAGCCGGATCTACCCATTTTCAAGCAGATAATGGATGGGGATTATATCAATTTTTATCTTCAGGAAATGGGTGAGCGTAAACGGTTTTTTTATCCGCCATTCGTCAAGTTGATAAAGGTGACCGTTAAGCACAAAGACCATAAAATTTCTGAAAGGGCTGCCCGCCATCTATTTCAATTGCTGGCAGAAATTCCCGTCCGGAAGATTATGCTTGGTCCTGAGAAAGGCCTCGTTGGTAAAATCAAGAATCAATATATTTTTGAAATATTTGCTAAAATTGACAGATCCGGAAATCATCACGCAGTTTTTAGACAAGGATTAGAAGATTGTTTGAACCAGTTGCGGGCGGAAAAAGACTTCAAAGCAACCCGTTTTATAGTGGATATTGATCCTTATTAGAAGATTGGGTACACCAAAAACCGAGTAGAATACGTCCGTGCAGGTGGAAACCAAACGTACGACTGTGAGATTTCACATAAAACAATTTGTATACAGGGTGACATTGGTGTCTGCCATGTTATTCGGGTCAGCATATTCAAATTCCCAACATTTTAGTTGTGATAGACTGTTCTTTTCTACTGGAATGGGGTTTGGTATGGCTGCCAGCCAAAGCGAATTGGATGACATAATTATTAGAAAATTAAACGCATATAATGCTAGCAGATCATGTGAAAAAGTTTTGCTTATTCCGAAACATGAAGTAGGTATTGCAGTTGGATTTTAGTGGTTAAAACTTTTGTTGATTTTTGGTGGCTTACATTTTATGTGTTTAATTTGGCACTACCACAAACAGATCCGCGCTATGACAGTCTCAGAATTTAAGCAGCAATTGGACCTGGAAGAAGTTCCCGGTCATCTTTCGGTCTATTTAAGATCGCTTTGGTTTGATGCAAAGGGCGAGTGGAAGGGTGCCCACGATCTGGTGGACCAACTTCCTGGAGAAGACGCAGCTTATGTTCATGCCTATCTTCATCGCAAAGAAGGCGATCAGTCCAATGCAGACTATTGGTATAGAAGATCTGGAAGGCCGAGATCCCAAGTTAGTTTGGAAAAAGAGTGGGAAGAATTGGTTTCCTACTTTTTAACCAAATAAAATTTCTGGTATGATTTCAGATATACCCCCTGCATCATGGTAGGCGGTTGCTTTTTAATACGTAACTTTGAGTTTCAAACCTATCAGGAAATATGAAAATCGCATTGATTGCCCATGACGGGAAAAAAGCCGATATGGTCCATTTTTTGAGTGGATTCAAGGAAGCATTAGAAGGAATAGAACTTGTAGCTACCGGTACAACGGGACAGCATATAGAAAGAGCCGGGTTTAAAGTCATTAAGTTGCTTTCTGGACCACTTGGTGGTGATGCCCAAATTGGTGCCATGGTAGCCCAGAAGGAGCTGGATATGGTTATCTTTTTTAGGGATCCCTTGGGTAAGCACCCCCATGAACCAGATGTGCAGATGCTTATGCGGATCTGCGATGTGCACAATGTTCCGCTTGCCACCAACTTCGCGGCGGCGGAAATAATATTTAAAAACCTTAGAGACCTTTGATCTAGTACATGGAAAATATTACAATAAAGAAAATTGGTGTACTTACTTCAGGTGGGGATGCACCGGGAATGAATGCCGCTATTCGGGCGGTTGTTCGAGCGGGGTTTTATTATAATTTGGAAGTTTTTGGTATCTATAGGGGATACGAGGGGATGATAAATAATGATATCCGTAAAATGGACAGCAGATCCATAGCCCATGTATTGGAGCGGGGTGGAACCTTTCTCAAATCCGCCCGAAGCGAGGAATTTAAAACTCCGGAAGGAAGGAAGAAAGCTTATGACAATCTGAAAAGCAATGGAATTGATGCCTTGGTGGTAATCGGCGGAGATGGTTCCTTGACGGGGGCACATTTATTCTATAAGGAATATGGTATCCCAGCTGTGGGCTTACCCGGTACGATTGACAACGATCTCTTTGGCACTGATCTTACAATTGGCTTTGATACAGCTTGCAATACGGCGATTCAGGCGATTGACAAAATAAGGGATACTGCAACTTCCCACGACCGACTATTTTTTATAGAGGTAATGGGGCGTGATGCCGGATTTATAGCTATTAACGCGGGTATTGGAAGTGCCGCTGCTGCCATATTGATTCCTGAGAAAAAAATGCCGGTGGAAATGCTGCTAGAACGGCTTAAAAATAGGGAAAAGGCCAAAAAAGAAAGTAACATTGTCATTGTAGCTGAAGGAGGTAAAAGTGGCGGAGCAACGGAAATAGCCGAGAAAGTTCGCAAAATCCTCCCTACTTACGACATCAAAGTAACCATCTTAGGACATCTACAGCGAGGAGGTGCTCCCTCAGCTTTTGACAGGACACTCGCCAGCAAGCTTGGAGTATCAGCCGTAGAGGGTCTTTTACACGGTAAGTATGACGTGATGGTAGGTGTGATTAACAATAAGATTGTTTTTACTCCGATTAAGCGGGCTATAGTCGATGATAAAAAAGTCGATGAAGATGAACTCAGAATAGCCAATATATTATCCACCTAATTTATTCCTACGCCGTAGTGCTTTTCTGGAACCAGGTGATCCTTATGAAGAAAAACCTTCCAGGTTTGAGCATTTAAGTATATCACAAAAAAAGGGACAAATTAATTTGTCCCTTTTTTTGTGGCAGATGATAGAATCAATTTCTATCAATTGCATTAAGCATGTCAAACGCAACTTCCAATCGCTTGGAGAAATTTTCTTCGCCTTTCCTTAACCAAACCCTGGGGTCATAGAACTTTTTATTTGGACTATCAGGTCCGTCAGGACTGCCTAGTTGAGTTTGAAGGTATCCTTCTTTACTTTTATAATAAAGCTTAACACCCTCCCAGAAGGCCCACTGTAAGTCTGTATCAATGTTCATTTTAATGGAACCGTAGCTGTTTGCTTCCCTGATTTCCTCAACCGTTGATCCGGATCCTCCATGGAATACAAAATTTACCGGTTTTCCGGTTGTGCCGAATTTTTCGTTGATATAATCCTGAGATTTTTTAAGAATAATTGGCTTTAAAGAAACGTTTCCAGGCTTATAGACACCATGTACATTTCCAAATGCGGCTGCAACTGTAAACAAATCACTTACTTTTTTCAACTCCTCATAGGCATGGGCAACCTCTACAGGCTGGGTATATAATTTCGAACTGTCAATATCCGTATTGTCTACACCGTCTTCTTCTCCTCCCGTGACACCCAATTCGATTTCTATGGCCATCTGAAGTTTTGTAAATTCCTTAAAATACTCCACCGAGATACTGATGTTCTCCTCAAGCGGTTCCTCGGAAAGATCCAGCATATGTGAACTAAATAAAGGTTTTTTGAATGCTTTATAGAATTCTTTTCCTTCAGCCAGCAGCCCGTCAATCCAAGGGAGGAGTTTTTTGGCGGCATGGTCGGTATGTAATACTACTGGCACTCCGTACGCCTCAGCCATTTTATGCACGTGCATAGCACCCGATACACCTCCAGCTATTGCACCTTGTTGTTTATCGTTAGGAAGCCCCTTTCCCGCGAAGAACTGAGCACCACCGTTAGAAAATTGAACCATAACTGGTGAATTTACTTTCTTTGCCGTTTCCAATACTGCATTAACGGTATTTGAATTTATGCAGTTGACTGCAGGCATGGCAAACTCACTTTCCTTTGCATAGGCTAATAAGTCTTTTAATTCCTCACCGTATTTTACTCCTGGTTTGAATTTCATAGGATAATATTTTTTCAATGATTGTAAAACAACCAACTTAAGAATAAAAGTTGATTAATAAGCTTCAAAGATAACAATAACCATGCTTAATCCCTTTATCCCGAAGTTTAAATATAAATTTTTCAACCGCATTTTTTTTTATATTTGGGTTATGGAAAAAATTAGGATCTTAGGTGTTCCTGAGCATTTCAACTTTCCTTGGGTACAAGTGGTGAAAGAACAGCCTTTATTGACCCAAGAAATCATGTTGGAATGGGAAAACGAATCGAGGGGCTCAGGGGCAATGAATGCGGCTATTCGGGAGAATTCAACTGACCTGGCTATCATACTGACAGAAAGTTTTATTAAGGATAAAATTGAAGGCAATCCTGGTAAAATTATCGGATTTCATGTGTTGTCGCCCTTGGTGTGGGGAATCCATGTGCCCGCAAGCTCCAAGTTAAAGGAACTCGATGATATTAAAAATGTCCCTTATTTAATAAGCAGAATGGGATCTGGCTCCCATTTAATGGCTTTCTTATTGGCTAAGCAACAGGGATGGCCAACGGAATCTTTGGAATTTGAAATTATTGGAAATTTAGAAGGTGCCCAAAAAGCGTTTAGAAAATCCACAGCAAAAGTCTTTCTGTGGGAAAAATTCACTACCCAACCTTTAGTCAACTCTGGTGATTTTCGCCGAATTGGCGAGATTCCTACTCCGTGGCCATGTTTCGTACTGGTGGCTTCGGAAAATGCCCTAACTAACTTTCCAGCGGAGGTTATGAAGGTTAGAGATTTGGTATATGCCAAATCCGTCGAATTGAAATCCCGTAAAGCATTATCAATCGAAGAGATTTCTACCTATTACGGCATCGAAAAGGCAGATATTAATGATTGGTTTGGCATGACAACTTGGGCTTCGGATTCAAGCGTTGCATCCGATTCTCTAGAAACCACAATGGAGCTACTAAAGGACCTTAACCTTATTGGCAATAAGATTCCAGTCGATAAATTGGTGGAGAAAAAACTGATTAGCCTCCATTGAAAGGCCTGCGTGTTAAAACACAAAAGGGAAGGAGATAGACTCCTTCCCTTTTGTAATTATCAGATTTTTCAAACTCTTACAAATCAGAATATTCGGCTGGATACAAAAGGCGAGTATCGTTTTTGGAAACGGTATTTCTATACTCCTCGAGATCCTTCATGGCTTCCCAATCAGAATCTACACGAAACGCATCCCATCCAGCATTTCTTTTTTCCATGTTTTCAAAAGTCGTCAAATACATCAGGTTAGGCATTTGCGCCCCAGCCAAAGTTTCTCCATAAAAAATCGGATTGAAATTTAACTTGTCGAAAATATCGATTTCCCCATTATTAAACATCTTCACCTTTTGATGATACAACCGCTCGGTAGCGGCCTCATAACTTCTTAGCTCATAAATCCGATCTTTTTTGGGGCCAGTAACTCCCGACGCCTTGTACCTTGGAGAACCTGTGAACCCTTGCATCAGTGCTGTTTCCATGCGCTTGTAGGGTGGATTGTTGTGAGCGGCAAAGATATAATCCCTACCGGCTTGCTGATATGAATTGTCCTTGGCGAGTTTTCCCGGGAAGTTAAAGTAGCTTTTTGAATTTGGATAAGGAATGAGCACATAGATTTTTTTGCCGGCATCGGCTTCAGATGCTATCGGTTTAAACACACCTACTTCTTTGATTCCATTCCTGTGTGCGGCTGGAATAAATGCGTTTTTAAGGTAAGCATCAATCATTCCTTCCTGCTGAGCATTTTCAATGTGGTAAGTTCGAAGTTCATACAGGTCTCTTTTTCCTGCTTGACCTACAGTCGGCGCTATGGCAACGATGGCGAGAATAAAGGTAAATAAAATGATGGCGTAATTGATTTTCATATAAGTAGTTTTTCAGTGATAAGGTTAAATTAGGATATTATTAACCGTAAAAGTAAGTTTTTCATTCCAAACAATTCATTCATTTACATTAATGGCTTGATTTTTTTTATTCTAAAAGGTATTCGGATCATTGGTAAATGGGTTCATCTCCATTATTATGAGTAGTAATTTGATTTTGTTTTTATTTTAGTGAATAATTCAAGGTATACCCTGAAAAAAAAAGTTTCTTTATCCGGTATGTTTTAAAATATGCCTATTTTTGGAGCGGGAAAAAATATTCCTTTTTATTTTCAATTCAGTTTCTTTACCACTATTTGTAATTTTATATCAATAGTTTTAATGGTCAGTTATTTATGAAAAGAATTTTAGTGACTGGAGGAGCCGGTTTTTTGGGGAGCCACCTATGTGACTTACTTTTAAGCGAAGGACATGAGGTTTTGTGTGTTGATAATCTTTTTACGGGAAGACGCAGGAACATTCATCATTTATTGCAAAACAAAAATTTTGAATTTATGAGGCATGATGTTACTATGCCTTTATTCGTCGAAGTGGATGAAATTTACAACTTGGCCTGTCCTGCCAGTCCCATACATTATCAATTTGATCCGGTCCAGACTACCAAGACGAGTGTCATCGGAGCCATCAACATGCTAGGTCTGGCTAAGCGACTTAAAATAAAAATTTTACAAGCGTCCACCAGCGAGGTATACGGAGATCCCGAAGTACATCCTCAGCCAGAATCTTATAAGGGAAGCGTAAGCATCACCGGAATCAGAGCGTGTTATGATGAAGGTAAACGCTGTGCGGAAACCTTGTTTTTTGACTACCATAGGCAGCACAACCTGAACATTAAAGTCATGCGGATTTTCAATACCTATGGTCCTAGAATGAATCCCTACGATGGCAGGGTAGTCAGTAATTTCATTGTACAGGCTCTTCAAGGTAGAGATATTACTATTTTTGGTGATGGTAAACAAACCCGAAGTTTCTGTTACGTAGATGATTTGATTACCGGCATGCATAAGCTGATGAACAGCAGAGATGGATTTACAGGTCCGGTAAATATCGGAAACCCCGTCGAATTTACCATGCTTGAATTGGCCGAAAATGTTATTGAACTAATCAATTCCAAGAGTAAGTTGAAATTTATGCCACTTCCTCAGGATGATCCCATGCAGCGAAGACCAGTTATAGATTTGGCTAAAAAGGAGCTGGATTGGGAACCAAAAATCCCACTTCGGGCCGGCTTGGAAAAAACAATCTCCTATTTTGATGAAGCACTTAAAGAAATGGAATAGATCAGTGGTAAGTTTATTTTAATTATTGGCTGGAAAGAGAGGTAGCGTTCTTTTCTTTCCAGCTTTTTGATTAAAAGATATTGAGCTTTTAAATATATTAAAATGTAATTTAGATATAATATTTTGTTATTTGTATATTTTTTAATTATTTATTCTTTTTTTTGTCGAATGGCATGTGAATTAGATCAAAAAAAATGAATTATTCTTCAATTATTTTCTTCGCAGAGTAGTATCTTTATTTTTTGAATGGCAGCACCTACAATTAATCAACCCATTAATGAACAACAAACTAAGAATATTAGCCATAGACGATGAACCTTCCGTTCTTCTAATAATTCAACATTATTTTAAAGATAAATTTCTAGTCCAGGTATTTAATAAACCGGCAGATGCCATAAGCTGGATGCAGGAAGGGAATATTCCGGATGTGATCATTTGTGATCTGAATATGCCTGAAATTAGCGGAGAGGAATTCGTTGTGTTTTTGAGATCCAGCGGATTTTTTTCCTCCATACCGGTTATTATGCTTTCTGCCACCGAGTCCTCCGAGAAGAAGATTCTAATACTTAACGCAGGTGCTGATGATTTTATGGTAAAGCCCTTTAACCCCAAAGAACTGGAAGCTAGAATAAACTCAATATTGAGAAGAATGGGCAAACTTGTACTACGCTGATTTTTAGATGGAAAACCGACTACCCCACATTGCAATTGTAACTACAAACAGTTCGCTGCTGAATGATATTACCGAGGCGCTAGGAAATAAATACGAACTTACAGTGTTCTCAAATGGCATTTCTTTGTACCATGCCCTCACCAAAGAGAAGTTAAATTTCGACAGTATTATAAGTGTTTCAGGTTTGCGGGATGCGCACGGAATTACGCTCAAAAAGACCATCATCGAACTAGGTTTTGCAGTCATTCCCTTTTTCCTTATTCTGGACAAAATCGACCCCGAAGGAATCAAAGCCTCATTGAAGGAACAAATTACAGATGTGTTTACCCTGCCGCTTCAGGGAGATTTGTTAAAAAATAGGGTCGATTTTCAAATAAAACATCCTATTCATACTTATACCAAAACCAAAACTGCTGATCCAAGTCTCAAACCCTATAAAATCCCCTTTGTAAAAAGGTTAATAGACATCCTGGGTTCTGGATTGGTTCTATTATTACTTTCTCCTTTGTTTTTGATTATTGGTATATTGATCAAATTGGAATCAAAAGGTCCCGTTTTTTATTATTCTTACCGTGTTGGAACAGGTTATAATATTTTCAAATTTTATAAACTCAGATCCATGCAAACCGGATCTGATGCCAATCTTCAAAATTTGAAACATCTTAATCAGTATACAACATCAAATGAAGAAACTGCCTTACAGGATGAGGAAGTGAAGGAGCTATGTGAATTTTGTGAACAGGCCGGTGGTGGGTGTCTACAACCGCTTTATGATGACAACAAAGTAGTCTGTGAACGTTTATTTCATGCTAAAAATACCACCAACAAAGAAGCCGCCTTTATTAAAATTAAAGACGATCCAAGAGTCACCCGAATAGGTAAGTTTATTCGAAACACGAGTATAGATGAATTGCCGCAGCTCTGGAATGTGCTGAAAGGGGACATGTCTCTGGTGGGCAATCGGCCGCTACCCCTCTATGAAGCCGAAAAGATTACCACGGACAAATATGCCCTACGGTTTCTGGGACCTGCGGGAATTACAGGCCTATGGCAGGTGGAAAAAAGAGGGCGTGGGGAAATGTCTGAGGATGAGCGGCTAAGCTTGGATAATGATTATGTCAAAAACTTCAGCATCTGGTTTGATTTTAAAATCATTCTACGGACTATTCCAGCTCTTTTTCAGAGCGAAAGTGTTTGATTTTTTCTTCCAGTAATTTCCAGATTTGAGCGGCCCGGTTATCCCAAGTATTCTTAGAAGCTTCTTCATATCTTTTGAGCCGCATTGTCGGTGTATCCATAGCCATTTCTTCCGAAATCGCTGAAACGAATGCTTGATGCTCCTTCTCCAGTCGAATTAGCCCTTTAAATGAAAGGATATCTTCAGAAAACGGTGTCGCTATAACGGGTTTTCCCGAGGCCAGGTATTCATTTATTTTTAATGGATATATACTTTTGGTCACTTCATTGCAGAGAAAGGGCAAAATCAAAACATCAAAATGAGCTAAAAATTCAGGCAACCTTTCCAGCGGTTTTGGACCTACAAAATGCAAGTTGGGTATGGCATCCAGGTCTATGGAAGTACTGCCCCAATGATTTCTAGGTCCGACCATGACAATATTTTTATCCGGGTGACCCTTGCAAATCGCCGCTAAAAGGTCGTAATCTGTTCTGTGGCAGATATTTCCGGTGTACCCAATTATAGGATGAGTTATCCCCTCCATATCAGGTGGAAGGTCCAATTTCTCCTCATACGCTTTTCGAAAGGTATCAAAGTCAGCCGCATTCGGCAGATAATCAACCGAAATACCTGATAAATTCGTCAAATCCGCTTGAAGTTGCCTGGAAGTGACTATGCTGAGTAGTGCGTTTCTAACAGCTGTAATTTCCGCACGGGCTCCATGTTTGCGTAAATATGGTTCCAAGGCCCGGATATTATCTCTGGATTGATAGATAAAGGCTGTAGCTGGGAAGTTGGAAGGAAGCGAGGAAAGGTATAAGGGATTAAAGGAATTGAAAAACAGACATTCAGCACTTCCCAATTCAGCCAAGCCTTTGCTGATACTACGATGCAATCGTCTGTCATTCCATTTCGAAAGAAGCGAATAAAGCCGTCCCTCAGGAAGCCAGTTGACAGGTAACATTAACGGAGGAGTCAGGGCAAAGAGATTAGGACCATATTGGTGTAAGGGATGCAGAGGAGCCTTTCCGTAAAGGAGACTTTTTTTTCTTTTAATCACCGCCGACGTTTTTCGTTCTCTCCAATAGTCTATCAGTGTAAATGGATAGTCTACATAAATGACCGGCTGATTTTTGGCAAACGTTTTGGCTAATGACCATGCTGCTGATGAAAAATCACCGTCCCAGCGTGACATGCTGATCATGACCAATGGAATTTTTTTAAGGATTTCGACTGAAATTTTCATCTGTTTATAATTTGATTTTTAACGGTCATAACTTGTCCCGAGTATCGGGGTGGAATCCCTGCCTGCGGCAGGCAGGTCGCAACTATAATCATCCCACTGTGTGACGATCTCGTCATGCTCGATTTCATGTGCTTATGATTTTTTTTTAAAGGTCACGTGGACTCTCGCTACTATTATCATCCCAATGTGTGACGCTTTCGTCATGCTCGATTTCATGCTGTTATTTCTTCAAAAATTATCGTAAAAATTAAGGATTACCCATACAATAATAGTAAATTCAGCCTATAATTCACTGATAAACTTTTAGCAGCTTTGGTAATTTTGGAAATATTGGCGGCAGCCTGTTGTTTTTATTTGATTTTCCCATTTGTAACTGGAGCTGTAGCTTCCCTTCTGCCTGCCCCAGTTAAGCCAATGCCTTTAATGGGTTCAACCTCGGACTTTGCCTGTGTAATCACTGTATATAAAGATTTAGATATTGCGTGGCCATTGGTGAACTCTTTGCTTAGTCAGAAATATTCCCGATATCACATTTATTTGGTAGCCGACGGTGTTTCAGATCCAAAAATCAAATATATGGATCCTAGATTATCACTGCTGCTTCCGACCTCACCCCTCAACAGCAAGGTTGCATCATTAAATCATTCCTTGGAGAAAATGGATATTAATCACACCCATGTCGTGGTTTTTGATCCGGATAATTTAGTTCCAGCTCATTTTTTACAGGTTTTGGATCGGTATCATCAGGCGGGTTATTCTGTAGTCCAAGGCAAAAGAATAGCGAAAAATATTGACACCACCTATGCCGCATTGGACGCACTGGGAGAATATTACTATGACTATTCGGTGAGAAACGTCCCTTTTCTACTGGGTGCTTCTTCGACAATTGCGGGGTCGGGCATGTCTATTCAAAAGGACCTGTATCAGAAAAACATCGCTCATGAAATGAGGGAGTTATTGGCAAATGGGGTCGTAGTGTCTGAGGATAAATCGCTTCAGCTGCAACTTGTCCGTCAGGGATTGAGAATTGCATATGCGCCGGCTGCTATAATCTTTGATGAAAAAATAAGTTCATCCCAGCAGATAGGCAAGCAAAGAGGCAGGTGGTTGAATAGCTACTTTCGCCATAGCTGGGAGGCCTTGAAGGCTTTGGGAAAGGGATTGGCAGGTCTTGACTGGAATATTTTTTTATTCAGCATTACGGTTTTGATGCCTCCTATGGTGGTTTTGGTGGGAGGGTCTTTGCTCGTGATGGGAATAGCTATTTTCATCAAGCCCTTATTGGCCGTTGCTATTGGAATATGCATGTTGATTTTTATCGCCGGGTTTGGAGTAAATTTGACTCTTAACCGGACCCCGAGGCGCGTGATGGCCGCCATACCTACCATTCCACTCTTTGTTTGGGGCCAATTGGCTGGTTTTATGAATATTCGTCGGGCCAATAAGGATTTTATGGTAACCGACCATACGTTTAACATAGAGGTGGAAGAAATTTGGGACCAAAGAGTGCATGAATTCAGCTACCTAAAACATTGGTGGAATATATAGCCTTTAGTTTTGTAGAACTGAATTTTTTCAATTAACCCGTATTTTTTAACCCATTCGCCAGGGCCGTGGTTATTTCCAGAAGTTTGGTTATCAGAGTTTCTTCTGAATCACGGCCAGTTCCTTTTATACTGCGCCATTCCTTTAGGTATCTTATCTGTATACCATTCAGGTAGCCCAAGGTATGTTTTCTTCTCTCTAAATTGTCTAGAAGACTTTGCCTACGCTCGGCCCTCTCTGCCTTAAGTAACAGACCGATTTCATCTAACGCCCTTGTATGTTCTTCCAAAATGAGATCGGTAAAAAAATCTCTGATTTGCCTGTTTTTAACCAAGGCAGCATATTCTATCATCCATTCCGGATCAGCGTTCATCAGGTTTGTCTCCACCTGAATAAGTATATAGCGCCAGAGTGGCCATTCATCTGAGAATGATTCAAGTGAGGAGTAGGTATCGGGTTGTTGAGTTCGTAGGATTTCTAAGGCTTTTCCCACCCCATACCAGCCAGTAAGATTGAAACGGGATTGACTCCAGCTAAAAACCCATGGAATAGCGCGAAGGTCTCCTAAACTGCGTGTTCCTGTCCGTCGGGCTGGTCGGGACCCAATTTTACTAAGCTCCAACACGTCAATTGGGGTGGCCTCACCATAAAACTCGATGAAATCTGGGTGGTGGATAAGGTCTGTATATGATTTTAATGAGGCATTGGATAATGCTTCCAAGGCATGCACGGGATATTTTTCTTCCTTTGGAGGGAAGACAGCATAACCAGTCTGACAGGCTACCCCTGACAATAGCATCTCCAGATTGTAGGTGGCATTTAGGAGGTTTGCAAATTGCTGGGCGATAGTTTCTCCCTGCACGGTAAATTTCATTTCTCCACTCATACTTCCTTGCGGCATACTTTCCAAAAAACGGTGGTATTTGCCCCCTCCACGGCTAATCGTGCCCCCGATGCCGTGGAAAAACCTCAACTGAATGTTAAATTGATTGCTAACGGCAGTTAATTTTTGCTCTGCTTCGTAAATCTCCCAACGACTCGTCATTATTCCCCCATCCTTGTTGCTATCACTGTAGCCCAGCATCACTTCCTGAACTTGCCCCAAATCATTGAGGTGTTGCTTATGCAGCGGATGCGAAAGTAGTTGGTGAAGCACGGTATCCGAATGCTGTAAGTCTTCGATGGTCTCGAAAAGAGGTACGACTGGAAATGAATACTGGGCCAAGCCCACTTCACGGTGAAACAAATAGATACAGAGCAAATCACTTAAATTTCTAGTCATGCTCACAATGAAGGATCCAATGCCTGCTGTGCCGAAATTTTTTACGTATTCAAATACAACTCGATGGCAGGCCAATACCTTGTCCGCCTCGGTGCCAAATGAATGTCCCGCAACCGCAAAGGGTCTTTGGCTTTGTAATTCTTTAGAAAGAAATTCCACCCGTTCCTCTTCATTCCAGTCAGCATAAGGCCTTTTTTCTGGGTAGACAGCTTTCACCATTTGAGTTAGTGCTTTTTCGTGAAATTCACTGTTTTGTCTGATATCCAGTTTTGCCAAGTGAAAGCCGAAAGTATTGAATTGCCGTTCAAGAGGGAACAACATTTCGGAAATCAGATGGTGAGAGCCAATTTTTTCTAAACTTTCGCGTAAGATCCTTAAATCCGCAGTCATCTCATAGACTGTTTTGTATCCCAAATTTTCCTCTTCCTGTCCCTTAATATGAGTATGGGTCAACTTCAAACGTATTAAATTTATGAATTGCCTCCATGGTTCATATTCATTTCGGGATATAGCCTGATGGCCTTCCAAACCAAAAAAACTCGCCTTACTTTTGATATCGTCTTTGAATTCGGATGGAGCTGGGTTCCTGATCTCAGAAAAGCTCATTCGGGCGGCTAAATTGGCCAATTCTTTATCCAACAATTTAAGAGCAGCTTGTCGGTGTGTCAGAAGGGTATCCTTAGTAAGTTCAGCAGAGACATAGGGATGCCCGTCTCTATCGCCTCCTATCCAGCTGAAGAATTCCATACTGGGATATCGAGAGGGGTGGGACAGTTCTTTTTTATCAAAACCCATCTGAACCCAGCTTTGCCTTAGCACCTGATCGCTCTTTCGAAGGGCTGCGGGGAAAACTTTGGTGAAGTAGTGCATCACATTTTTCCGTTCAGTCTCTACGGTAGGCTTTTCCAGAGACACCTCACCTGTTCTCCACCACCGCTCTATAAGAATAGTAACCTCTTCAGTCAATATCTCTCTTTCCGCTTTGGAGAAAGTTGGGTTTTCCAGTGTGACAAGCTTTAGATAAAGGTCCCGGTGCAGATCCAGGATTGAAACACGTTTTGCTTCCGTTGGATGGGCTGTGAGTACAGGCATTAATTTAGTTTTGCTGATGAGTTGGAGCATCTGCTCTTGAGAGAGACCCTGTTTTGTCCATCGAGTAAATGTCTCCGACCAAGAACCTCTTACAGCTTCCATTCCATTTTGATCTACAATTTTTCTGCGGAATTGTACAGAGGCATTCTCCTCCACCAAATTCATAAACTGGAGGTAGATACTTAAAACTTGGATATGTTTTTCCGAAGGGTTGGAGAGGCTGATAGGCGTTTTGCCCTGCTGCAAGAAAAGTAACATTTCCGTAAGCTCTTTCTCGCCGAGGTCCTCCAAAACTTGTCGGAAGCACCCCGCTAATAAATTCATGTCAAATTTTATCTTTTCAAATAGTTCAGACTGGGATGGCTGCTGCATGGTTAGTGGAATTGTTGGTATATAATCACTGTAAGTTACAAAGCTTAGCCAAGCAACCCAAAAAAATCCGTATCATCCGTATTCTATTTCATCTTCAGAAAGGAAGGCCCGCAGATTGCGCTGACTTTCGCAGATTATTTTTATTGATGTCGAGATTTAATTCAACACAAAAAAATCCGCTTTATCCGAGTCATCCGTATCATCCGTGTTCTATTTTACCTTGAATCGAATGGAACGCAGAATTGGCGGATTGTACGGATTTCTACGGATTATTTTTATTGGCATCGAGAATTTATCCAGCACAAAAAAATCCGCTTTATCCGAGTCATCCGTATCATCCGTGTTCTATTTTACCTTGAATCGAATGGAACGCAGAATTGGCGGATTGTACGGATTTCTACGGATTATTTTTATTGGCATCGAGAATTTATCCAGCACAAAAAAATCCGCTTTATCCGAGTCATCCGTATCATCCGTGTTCTATTTTACCTTGAATCGAATGGAACGCATATTTTCGGATGATTTTTGTAGACGTCGAGCATTTGTTCATTCAACCTTTATTGAAAAGCTTTTGCCTTCCTACCCGGTACAACTCCGGATAATTAACTACCGCATACCGGAATGGCTGAAGTGCCCGAATAGGTATAAATCTCCTTAAAATCAACTGTTTAATAATAGCTGTAAGGGACACAGCCAATATCAATCCGTATGCAGCTCCCAGCAGACCTATTCCATTAATGAGTATCCAAGTAAAAATAGCGCCGTAGATAAATGTGCCGAAAACCATAATCATGTTGAAGAAAGGTTTCCCAATGGCATCCAGAAAGACACCCGATTGCCGGTCATAGGGTTTGATCACTGCCAAAAAGGCCACTACACGCAAAAATGGCGCAGCGTCCAGATAGTCCTCCCCAGCGATAAACAATACAATATATTCCGCAAAGAGGAGATTGACAAGTAAAAAGGGGAGGGTCAAACTCAGCATCATGCCGATGGTTTTCTCGTATATTTTACCAACTTCATCCAACCTTTTCTTATCAAAGGCTTCGGAAGCTTTGGGATAGGAAATGGAAGCGATGGAATTTATAGGGATTTCAATCATATTCATCACCCGACCTGCGGTGTTGGCTAACGCTACTTGCACAGGAGACAATAAAGCACCTAAAAGAAATTTGTCCAAACTATTTGTGAGCATGGATATAAGGTTGGTTCCAAAAACGAATTTTCCGAAATGAAAAATTTGTAAATTCCATTCTTGGTGCCAACCCCATTTTATGTCCAGATATTTTCTCACCTGATAGCAGGACATCAGTGTTGCGAGCAAGAAGGTGGCGTTTTGATACCAGGCCAATGCAGAGAGGCTTAGGTATTTTTCAGGGTTAAGGTAATAATAGGCAATGATCAAAAAAAGTGGGAGACTTTTGCTTATTCCTGCTAAAAAATAAGCTTTGAAATCATACTTGGCTTGCATCAACACAAGATTGTGTGTGTGTATAACCAATATGGGGAGTATATAAGTGAAAATTCGCAATATATCGGCAAGTCCCGGAGCGTTCAAAACATTTTCCAATGGCACAGCTAGCACCCAAAGCAGTACCATGAAAGCCAGGGTAAGAAAAACATTAAGCCAAAGGGAGGCCATCTGGATTTTAGCCTGGTTTTCCAATGACTGATTGATCAGGAATTTTATCATTCCGTTTTGGATAAATCCACTTCGGGCCATGTCGACTATGGCGACCAACGTGATTAGCAGGACCCAAACTCCAAATAATTCGGGACTGTAAATCCTTACCAACAGCATAAATCCGATAAAGCCCAGAATAAAATCAATCCCTCGGTGCATCATGGTATACATACCACTGGTCAGCCAATATTTTTTATCGCTCATTGGACTGGCTAAACGTGTACGAATAAATGTCCAATACTTTTTCCGCACCCCGCTGGTAGCTGAACATTGGGGGTCTTGTAAAACCTTTGAAAATCAGTTGCTGGCGCTTGTATGTGTCAAGTAGAAGGTGTTTTATGGCATCAGCCAGGGATCTTGGGTCAAAGGGATCTACAAGAATGGCAGCGTCTCCGGCAATTTCCGGCATGGAGGAGGTATTGGATGTAATGACCGGACATCCGCAGGCCATGGCTTCTAAGATCGGCAGCCCGAAACTTTCCCGAAGGGAAGGATATAAAAAAATCTCGGCTTTGGCATAGACTGCCGGTAAGTCCTGATTGGGTATATAGCCGGTAAGGTGAATTTTTGATCGTAGGTCCTTGGCAGACATAGATTCAAGTAGCGCCATTAACTCCTTCTCCCCAAAGTCCGGCATCACCAAAGGCAAGCTTAGTTGATTTTCCCTATCCAAAATGGCCAAAGCTTCCAAGACGCCTTTTAAATTTTTTTTCGGATCCGTATTTCCCAAGAAGAGTATGAATTTTTCAGGAAGTCCGTAGGATTTCCGTTTCTCTTCCTGGAGGGCAGGAGAGATAGGCTGGAAATGTAAGCTCACCCCGTTGTGGACGACTACAGTCTTGTCGGGGTCTTCCTCGGTAAAATGTTCTTTAATCCGTTTCTGTTCATAGGTAGATACAGTCAAAATACGGGTAGCTTTAGGGACAATCTGGGGGACATTCCACCAACGGTATAGGTTGCCCAAGCGTTGGTACCAAGTTCCGGACCGAAAGTTGAGTTTTTCGAGATAAATGATGTCGTGGAGGGTGAGAACCAGCGGGACCTTTCCCCAAAATGGTGCTGTATTGCTGGTACAATGTAAGATATCCAATCCAAATTTTTTCGCAGCCCGGGGCAAATACCACTGCTCCCAAATAGGGTAGGGGCTGGGCGGAAGTCGGATTATTTTAAAATTTGAAGATTCAGATATGCAGCTGGAATCCTCCACTTGGTTGACAAAAATAAAATACTCATTGACTTTATCCAACTGTTGGAGGTTGCGGATTAATTCCACAGCGACCATGTCCATTCCGTGTCGTTTTTTCCTGAATATTCTCTGGGCTTCAATTCCGATTTTCATGGGGTATTGGAGGTTAAGGGTGGGTTATCGTGGATGTCTTTGATAAAAATGCTTTTCGTAAAACCCCTGATATATGCGCTGGCATGATTTAATTCCCCTTTAAATAGGTGCATGATTATATTTTTCGGTAGGGCAACAAAGAAATAGTACAGCGAGGTAAGGAGAAAAACGGGCCATTCTACGTTTCTTCTGAGAAAAATCCATCGGTTTCTACTCATATAAAACGTTTTCAAAAGAGAGTTTTTGCCCACACTCATGGATTCCTTGTGTAAAATTGAGGCGCTGGGTTCATACCATATCTCATATCCAGCGTTTTTGATCCTTTCACAATAGTCCATTTCCTCATAGTAGAGAAAATACAATTCAGCCATCATGCCAACCTCTTCCACCACCTTTCGTGGGATAAACATGGCAGCACCATGAGCCAAATAAGTAACCCTTGAATCTTGATATTGGCCCGAATCTTTCTCTTGAAATCCGATGCCGCTACCTCTTCCGGTGATCGGATTAATATTGGTAAAGCCGGCATATTGAATAATGGTATCGTCATCAAAATAATTGATTTTTGGACAAACCAATCCCACTCGTTCACTTTTTGTAGCCCGATCAAGGAGGCCTTCCAAGACATTTGGGGCGACTACTGTATCGTTATTGATCAGAAAGAAATAGGAACCTTTAGCGATTTCTATTCCCCTGTTATTGCCTCCTGCAAAACCTTCATTTATTGGATTTTTCACCAAGACGATTTCCGGGAATTCTTCCAACAGTATACTGGGATCTTCTTTGGAGGCATTATCCACTACGATGATTTCAACATTGGGATAGGTGATTTGTTGAAAACTTTCCAACATACCTCTAGTATGTTCCAGACCGTTGTAATTTATCGTAATGACTGAAATAAGTGGCTTGTCCATGATATTAGCTTAAAAGTTTCTTTTCCGATAGTTCTTTATCCAAGTCTGGGGCAAGAAAGAAATAGGCCCATGACATATAAATTACAATTCCTGTTGGCATTTGACCCAAAATCGGATTTCCATAACTAGCCAGAATGATTCCAATATATCCCGCATACAAAGCCAGTAATTTCTGTTTAAGACCTCTATCCTTAACTTTCCATATTTTCAGCAGAGCCATCAGCGCAATAAATAATAGGATACTGAGGTGAAGACTTAGACCTACTACGCCCATCTCTGCCCATATTTTCACATACCAACTGTCATTTGGGGTTTCAGCCAGAAATGTTCCCGGACTGAATCGTTGTCCCCATGATCCGGACGTGCCAATCCCTCCGCCAAAGGGCCGATTTTGCAGGTAAGATTTAAATTTTTTCTGATTTTCTTTACGAACATTCAATGATGCGTCATTTGGGTCTAAAGCGGAACGCATTCGTCTAATTTGATAATTATCCTGGCCAATTGAGGAAAATTTCAGAAACGAAAAAACAATGCCAAGTACAACTAGCCCTCCCAGCATGATTTTGAAATTTTTGGAGGCAAATAGAAATGCCATTGCACCACCAACAGGTACAATTAAAGAACCCCGGGTTCCTGATATAATCATCATGTAGAAAAACAAAAGCGACAGAAAAGCATAAATTAGCTTTGTTCGAATAGGATAAGGACCTAACGCTAGAATTGCAGCCATCAATCCAGCTTGGGCAATTCCAGCTCCAAACTGTCCAGCATCTGAAAAAAATGAAAACACCCGTAAATTTCCAAATAGAACATGGGTAGATCTTGGGCCCTGATCCAACCAATTGTTTTCGGCGCCATCTAAGCCAATGTAATATTGCCTTAGCCCCCAGAGAGAGGCTAGAACTGAAAACACCATAATAAAACGGATAAATCTATCCAGGTCTTTCACCTTATGGGCATAGAGTAAAGTAAGGGGGACCGTCAAAATCATATACAGGGCAGTTCCTCTTACGGCATAAAACCAAGCTGCCATACTACGGGCTTCGGGATTGATTATTTCCGCAATATTATATGCCATCCAGATGATACATACCAGCATCAAACTGTTTTTAATTTTTTTGAAGTCTGTTTTAATTTTGGTGTGGAAGATGGCGGAAACTATAGCCAATATCAGTGCGAAATCCACTGAAAGACCCAATGGGATGGAGGACATATATCGAATTGCACCGATAGCTACAAAGGCACAAATCAAAGTAAGATCCAATGCATTGGAAGGCCTCTGCATAACCCAATAAAAAAAAGCGACCCCTATAGGTAGGGCAAAAAGGGCCGCAATACCCAAGATATCAAGGTAAATGACAAGGAAGGCCAAGCATGTTGCGACAACAAGCATTCCCATAATGGCGATTACCCCATTAATTTTGGTCACCTCCATGTATGTCTTAGGATATTAGGTTTTTAATACGCTTCCTCAATCGACTTCGTTTTTTCGGGATTTCCCCAATAATCTCTTCTGTTTCTTCTTCACTAAGCTTATTTAATAATGCTAAGTGTGGTATGCGAATAGTTTGTTTAAGAATTTCTAATGTTGTTTGATTGGCAGCACTCCAAGTTCCCTCAGAATCCAACACCAATATCAAGAGGTGGGATTGATTTATCAAAGAATAATTCAGGTGATGATCTTGGAAATCAGGCATTTCTACAAGTATAAAATCGTGATTATTTGATGAAAAGCGTTTCGCCCAGTTGTTATTTTCAATCTCATACAGGTCCTTATTTGGATCGTAGAGGTGGGTTTCACAGGGAAGTGAAACCTGATTGGTTGTCTCAGATGGACCAAAATAGATGACAGTTTTCTTCCGTAACAAGATCTCCTTAACCATTTTCTGAATCAAAAAGCTTTTTCCTTCTTGCGGCTTCAGGCTATAAAATACAATAATATTCGTCCCGCGGTCCCGGTTGATATACTGGTTCAAGTGATTATATATTTGATTGGTCAGTCGTCTTTGAAGCGGCTCTACCTGTACTCCTTTACGTTGAATAGTCTCATTATTCCATCCACCCGCCACTACTAAACCAGTTAATTTTTGGGCATTCTTTACGGTTTTTATCGTGGAGTCTATAAAGAAGGACAATAAGACTACACCAATGACAAAAAAGCCACTACCCATCAGACCTCCCGCTACAAGGAACAGCTTTTTTGAGGGCAGCGGTTTTTTAGGAAAGAACGGTTCATCAATGAGTTTTTGAGGAGAGGTCATCTCAAGGTCGTATTTTTGAAGGTAAGCCATGTTGAGGCCATGCAATATCGATAAGTATTGGTTCTCATTTACGTCGACTTCTCTTTCTAGGCGCTTCAATTCTGCTCCGAGCGGCGCAAATTCATCTATTTTTTCGATTAGATATTCTTTTCGATTTTGCATGACAGCGATGGCCTGCACTTGCTCTTCATATTGAATCTTGAGCCTTAGCCATTCGTCAAGTGCTTCCCTTCGCTGAAGGCCCTCAAAGGACATGCTGCTGGTAAACAGCTTCTGGGATTCTGCTTCGATCTCTTTTTGAAATTCACGGATTTCTTTTTCGATATCATCGACAAGTTTTGTAGCAGTTCGATTAAGACTTAACCCTAAAAGCTGTTGGTTTCTGGCGACTATTTCATCTTGTAGTCTGCTGATATTTTTAATAACTGACTGCCTAGTTTCAAAACTGGCAAATAATTCTTCGAGTTTATCCAAGTTGGCCTTGGTTCCGGACATCAATTGGGTCGATCTCTCTTCATCCTGCTCGTGTTCGAGCTTGGCTATATCCAGGTATTTACCCTGCTCATAGTAGTTGAGGATTCTGTTTTCAGTCATGAAAATTTTCAGGTCGGATTCCGCAACCCTCAATTTTGTCTGAGCGATTAACAACTGATCTTCGAAGTATTTGATACTGTTGACATTTTCCAACTCTTTCATCTGGGCATACCTGTCCATGAAAGCTCCGGTAATAAACTGCAGTGTATGATAGCATATGGCTGCATCATCTGCCTGAAAGGTCACCTCCATCATGTCTGAAGATGACTTACGGGCTACAAAAAGGTTGTTTAATATATGTTGAATACTGTAATGCGGGTGCTCACGCAATAAGTATTCGATGGGGGAGTCGGGAAATTGCCTATAATGTTCCACAATGGAAGTAAAGGTTTGCTCCAGATTATCAGGAACTATTAATGCTGATTTTAGCGCATCGGGAATGTGGATTTTTAACTCCTCAAAATCCTTTTCCGATAAAATTGCCTCATTTGGTTTATCTTGAATCAAGTGGAGGGCAAGCAATTTTAAAGAGGCGGATTGTACCGTTTCTCTTGACTTAATTAATAAAGTCAGGTTATCAAATAGGTTGTTGGATGTATAGAAATCCATACGTATGGCTCCTCCATCGTTTACCCCCTTATTGGTAGTGGGGTTGGTAAAGATAATGGTAGATGATTCGAATTTTTGGGGTAAAGTTTTGGCTAAGGTAAAAATCAAAAATGCCACCGCGATTGGTATCAGGACAATCCAATATTTGTACCTAAGTAGAAGAAGAAATATTTGTTTGATCGACATGGCTATTTTATGAGTTGACTCAAAGGAAGTCCAAGTAATAGTTCCAATTTTTGTGCGGCGGTCATAAAGCCCCTTCTGGCATTTTCATACTCTGACTGGGCTATTGTGTAGATTTCGGCATTTCGGGTATAAATAGCTCCATCTATATTACCGCTGATGTATTCCAATTCCATTTGGGCAAGGTTACTTTGAGCTTTTTGCTGCATTTCAAACCGAATTTTCATCAGCCGTTGTCCGGTAACAAGCATATTGTATTCTTCCACCACCTGGGAAGCGATGACCAATTCCATTTCCTGGGTTTTATAATAGGTGGCCTCTAATTCGTTTTTTTGCAAGTTGACGCGGTCCTTGCGGGTGTATATTTCTGATAAAGGTATGCTGAGATTTGCGCCGGCTCGGTACCCGTTTGCAATATTTGACAAATCACCTCCACCAGGTCCAGTGGCGATGATGGCCTGATTACCATAGCCGTAATCCACGTAGCCACGCAATAAAGAAGACCAAGATTTTTTGGCCAAGTTGATTCTTGATGTTGCTGATCCAATCAACGCTTGATTTAACTTTACGGTAGGATGATAGGAAATGGCAATATCTATTAGTGAATCAAGTGAGGGCAGTTGTTCCTCTATACTTTGTTGTAAATTAAAATTATAAACAGCCTGAGTTTCTCCTTGAGCTATCAATTCTCCACATATTACAACAACTATTACACTTGTAATTAATTTTTTTAACATAAGATAATCAGCCCAATAAAAATATTAATTTCATTATTGTATATTTAAATTTCATTTTTTTATATATGTAATATAAAAGTTGTAGTCACGTTATTATTGGTTGCTAAAGTTAATGTTTTTTTATAAAAATGTTTTTTTGAATTTAACATTTCTCCTTCTATATTCAAAAAAGCATTCTATTTTTAATATGGTTCAAGAACGAATTAATGAGAAACTTTTGCAAAAAAGCATAGAAATTTATGGTCGGGCGTGGTTAAGCAAAAGCGAAAAACGGAGCCTTTATTTTCATCTCTCAATAGATTTGTGGATCGCCTTCTGGAGGTTGGTAAATGGATTTGTAAGGTTGCGGTCCTGTGCTACCGGGAAATTTATTACTGTAAGGGGAAATCCTAGAATTGAGGGAAGAGGGAAAATCACTATCGGGGATCATTGTAGGATATGGTCTCATATGGGAGTGACGCAACTTTATGCAGGTCCAAGGGCCGAACTAACTATAGGAAACCATACCTTTGTAAATACAGGAACTATCTTGTCTGCTACTAACAGAATAACTATAGGCAACAATGTACAGATAGCCAATCAGGTTATCTTAATGGATGGGGATTTTCATGGAGTGGATGACCGGGAAAAGATGAAGGCACCAAGTGAAATTATCATAGAAGATGACGTTTGGATTGCCACCCGTTCGATGATTTTAAAAGGGGTGACCGTAGGCAAGGGTTCAACGGTAGCTGCTGGGTCTGTCGTCACGAAAGATGTGCCTCCCTTTACTTTGGTGGGAGGAGTACCGGCGAAAATTATTCGTTATTTAAATAAACCAGAATAAATTGTAAAATTTTATATTTCGAAAGAAGTAAAACCAACTAAGAATGATAAATTGTATTGTTATAGATGATGATCCTGCTTCTATTCAAGTCCTGAATTTTTATATTTCCAAAACCAAAGATATGTTATTAAAAGCGTCCTTTACGGATGCAATAGAAGGATTGAATTATCTCTTGGATAACAAAACCCAGATAAACTTGATCTATTTGGATATTGAAATGCCGGAAATGAATGGTTTTGAGATACTTAAACATAGCCAATATGACGGTTCCTTGATCATCATTTCGGCCAATAAAGAAAACGCAATTGCGGCCTTTGAAACCAATGCCTGCTACTATCTGCCAAAACCTTTCAGCTATGATCAATTCCTAAGAGGATTGGAGAAATGTAAAGAAACGACTGTAAAAATTGATCCGGATTCCTACTCAGGAGATTTCATTTTTGTCAAAGATGACCGCATATTCAAAAAGCTACTTTTTTCCGAGATTAACTATTGTGAAGGAAAGGGGGATTATATCAGCATCAAATGCAGCAGTCAAACTTATATGATCAAATCTACCATCGGCAATTTCTTGGAAAAACTGAACGGATATGCCGAATTCGTTCAGGTACACCGAAGTTGGGTGATTAATCTCCATTTTCTGACGGATTTTGATAATGATACGGCAGTTGTTTCCGGAAAAATTATCCCTATTGGGGCAAAATATAGGGAGCTGCTGAAGAATAGTGTCAAATTTTTATAATCCAATATATTCACTACCCGGCCAGGTATTTTTCGATCAGTTTTGTGACCACTGATTCTTCTTCTATGTATTGATCAAGTAAATGTTCGGCCTCTTCTTTTTGAAATTCGGGTAAAGCCTCAATAGCTCGTGAAATTTTCAACATAGCGTCCAATCCTGCCGTGAGAGCTGACCCTTTGATTTTGTGTCCTTCCGCATTTAGCCCGATCAGATCTTCCTTTTGAACCAATTCCGAAAGTTTTTCCTTTGAGTACTTTAATTCTTGAACAGTGATGGTCAAAACTTCCCTTATTATTACAGGGTTATCTCCCAGATACTCTTTCAATTTTTCAATGTTAAGGTGATATTGATCTGGATCAGTGTCTCCCCAGCCAGATTTTATAGATTTAGGTTCACCACTAAACGATTCTGCCTGATTATTTTGGAAAGGAAGCCATTTTTCAAAAATGGATTTTATGGTGTTTTCCACAATTGGTTTAGGGACAAAATCCACCATCCCGGCAACCTGACTTTTTTCTTTTTCTCCTTTGATATTGCCGGCAGTCACGGCCACGATGGGGATATGAAGCAATGCAGGGTTGTTTCTAATGGCAGCTGTTGCCTCATAGCCACTCATGACGGGCATTTGAATGTCCATAAGGATGATGTCGGGTTCCATCTTTTCGGTCAGAGTAAACGCCTCCATTCCGTTTTTGGCTTCTATAATTTCCGCATTGGGAGATATTTTTTTCACAATGGTCTTTGCCAAAAACATATTTATAGTATTGTCCTCCGCTATAAGTACCTTGAAGCGATTTTCAAATGATACCGTTACTGAATCGGACTGCATTTTGGTTGAAATTTTGTTCTTTGGATTGATTTTGGCCAGTGCTTTGACCAAGTCATTTAGCTTAATTGGCTTGGATAATTTTCCAGCAACTTTGAGCTCCCTGGAACTAACATGTATGTACTCATCGTCCGCAGAACTGTGTAATAAAAGGATGGGAATTTCAGAAGTAGGGTGAGAAAAATTCTCCCGTATTTTCCTTATGGTTTCCAAACCATCCATATATGGCATGTTTAAATCCATCAATACAACGTCACAATCCGGATTGTGCTCCAACTTCTGAAGGGCATCGAAGCCGTTATGAGCTTCTGTCACATGAATTTCTTTAAGGCCAAACATTTCTTTCAGAATCAGTCGGTTATTGGCATTGTCATCCACCACCAGTGCCCTTTTGATATAGGATAGATCCATCCAGTTTATCTCCTCACCCTGCTCTGTTTTTAGTTCGATCTCAAAGGAAAAAGTGCTGCCTTTATTTAACGTACTATCCAACTTCAGTTCACTGCCCATCATATGCAACAATTTGTTTGAAATGGTTAGTCCAAGGCCTGTTCCGCCATATTTTTTTGTTGTGGAACCGTCTTCTTGGGAAAAGGCGTCAAAAATCTTCACTTGGGTATCTGGAGATATACCAATGCCTGTATCCCGCACTTCAAACATGAATTTGGATTTGTGGGCATTTATTTTTTCCGAAATGGTGATTTTTAGTTCTATTTCCCCTTCGTTCGTAAACTTCACCGCATTCCCAAGAAGGTTTATGATAATTTGCTTGAGCCGGATATCGTCTATGAAAATATATCTTGGAAGATCAGGGGCCAAGTTAAGTAGCATTTCAATCCCCTTTTTCTGGGCTTGATATGAAACCACGTCAGTGGCCTGTCCGGCCAAGTCATAGATATCAGCCCGGTTAATGTCAAGTTCCAACTTTCCAGCTTCAATTTTGGAGAAATCTAAAATGTCGTTGATTATGTTTAAAAGCGTATTTGCGGATTGGTTGACAATGTTGATGTACTGAAGCTGGGAGTCATTCAGTTCCGTTTTGATCAGCAAGTCGGTAAAACCTATGATGCCATTTAGTGGAGTACGAATTTCGTGACTCATATTTGCGAGAAATTCAGACTTTGCCAAACTGGCTTTTTCAGCCTTCTCTTTGGATTTTGTGAGTCGCTGCTCCAATTTTTTTCTGTCAACGGCATTTCCAATGCTATTGACAAAACTTTTTAGCAAGGACACCTCTGCGTCAGACCATACCCGGTCAAATTTGCATTCATCAAACCCAGTGAATCCCCAGAATTGGTCGTCGTCAAATATGGGGATAGTAAGTATAGATTTGATCCCCTGGTTTTCCAAAAATTGTCTGGTGGGATTTTCCTCAGGCAGGTCTTTTATGATGGCTATGAAGGGCATACCATTAATCATTGGTTTGGCAAAATCACCAAAAATTTCCATCGGAATATTTTGAAGGTCGGGATTGTTGATTTGCGGCTCCGCTTCTTCCGAACTCCATTCAAAACGTTGAGAGGTTTGACGGTTTCCTTCCTCGTCAAAGGAATTCTCAAAGAAATAGACACGATCTACATTTACGGATTTTCCTATAATTTCCAATGAATTGGAGACAGCCTCATATAGATTGTCATTTGAAAGCAATTCGTCCGTAGCGGTAGAAATGGATTGAAGCATCTGCTCTTTCTGCTTCAGTTTTTCATCATTGTGCACCTGCTCGTCAATGTCTTGTATGGTACCATATAAGTAGGTGACCACACCTTCCTCCACATTGGCATCGCCAATTGTTCTAACCCATATTTCCTTTCCCTCGGCAGTGATAAGCTTTAGTTTTTCATCCCATGGTTTCCCGTATTCTATGCATAACTGAACCAGTTCATTCATTTTATCCCTGTAATACCCTTCTTTATAAAACAGAATGGATTCATCTAAGGTGGGTGTGTAATGGTCAGGTAAACAATGGATATTTTTGGTGATTTCTGTCCAAGTAAGTTCTTTATTGCTCATATCCAGTTTCCACCCCCCAATGCGTGCCATCATATGGGTTTGGTTAAGCAGCTCCTTGGCATCTTGTATGGACCTTTCGAGACGTAATCGCTCAGTTACATCTACTGAATTCCCTATAACATATTCATTACCCTCACTGTCTTTTTCAAGGATATTACTATACAACCACACCTTATATCTTCCATTGGTTAATTTAGTGGTCATCAACCCTTTCGCCGTTCCGGTATTTTTTATTTCTTCAAAGTAATTATTTATTTCAGGATGATATTTGACAGGAATAATGTCCCATAGTTTTTTTTCTAGAATTTCACCTGTTGTATAGCCCAAAAGCCTTGCGCCATAGTGATTGAAACTTAAAAACCGCCCATTCAAATCATGGGTTAACATCAGTCCCTGACTGTTTTCAAAAAATGAGCGGAATTTGTTTTCGCTTATGACGAGTTGATATTCCTTTTCTTTTTCCTCCGAAATATCTCTTCCAATAGCGAATATCAATTTACTTCGTTGGTCTGCCGTTGCGGTCCAAGAAAAAGCCTTATACGAACCATTCTTACTTTTGATCCGATGTTGAAAGTAGGAAGTCTGTTTCCCCTGTATCAAATTATTTATTTCCGTCTCCGTAATCTCAATGTCTTCAGGATGAATAAATGATGCCATTGCGGTGTTCGATAATTCATCCTCCGTGTAACCCAACAGGTTTTTAAAGCTTGAGTTTACCTTGATAAATTTACCGTCAAACCGCATAACACAGATCAGATCCTGGGACAACTCGAGTGCTTTTCCCAAAAATTTTTCCTCAAACCTTACTGTACTTTCCAACACCGTAGTAAATATCTGTTCCGCCAAAAGATTGAGGGTGTTTAGTTGATGGGAAAGAAGCATCTCTCTCTCGGTACCCATAACTGCCAAAATCCCCATCTTGTGTCCTTCATGCGTTAATATAGGAGTTAGGCTTATCGCTTGGAGATTCCAAGGTTCTTTGGAAAGAAAGTGACAGGGATTTTCACTGTCATCCTGAAAATGAATAGATTCTGTATTTTGATTCAGTGAGTTTAAAAAAGCTGAAAAGCAATCGCTAAAGGAAATTTGGTCTGGGACCAAGCCATAAGCAGACTTTATCCATAAGCTCTTATTTTCAAAAAAACCGATAAATCCTACAGGTCGGTTTACAGAAATGCAGGCAATTTGTATAATTTGGTCAAGAAAATCATTTTTGATATTTTTTCCCAAATAAAATTTAGTCGGCAAATTTTCTGCTTTTTTCCCATCCTCCCTTTTAATAGAATCATTCATCGGTCAAAATTTATAGCCAAAACAAGGTTTTTTTTAAATAACAAGAGCAATAAAAATAAAAGAAAATTCATTTATTTACTGCGTCAATTTAAGATTTTTAAAATAAGAATTCAAGGTGGTGAATTTTTGAAACCTTATTTTATCTTTACAAAATTAATTTACATTCCCTTATTACTATAAATTTACTTTTAATATTCGAAGAAAATGATTTTGCAGGAAATATTATTTTGGGTTGGCCTTTTCATCGTTTTTTATGCGTTTTTGGGTTATGGGTTTGTGCTGTATTTTTTGGTGAAATTAAAGCTCTCGTTCATATCCTCAATGCCAGCCATCATCTCTGATTACAAACCGGATGTTAGTTTGGTGATACCTTGCTATAATGAATCGGATATCATCCGTGAAAAAGTGATGAATTCATTGACCTTGGATTACGAAAAACAAAAACTTCGACTCTGTTTTATTACCGATGGTTCGACAGATAACTTCAGAGAAGTGTTGGCGGAATTTCCTGACGTAACGCTATTGCATGAAGAAAGAAGGGGAGGAAAGACCGCTGCAGAAAACCGTGCTATGAAGTGGGTTAGTACACCGATAGTCATATTTTCAGATGCCAATACGCTTTTGAATAAAGAAGCGGTGAAAAATATAGTCCGACACTTCGAAAAGGAAGACGTTGGGTGTGTTTCTGGGGAGAAACGGGTTCTAAGCGATGAAAAGGACACCGCAAGCGCAGCAGGGGAAGGGATTTATTGGAAATATGAATCTTTTTTAAAAAAGCTTGATTCCCAATTGTATAGTGCGGTAGGTGCAGCTGGGGAGTTGGTGGCATTCCGTACCTCGCTCTACGAAGACCTCCCGGAGGATACCATTCTGGACGATTTTATGCAGTCCATGCTGATAGCCTCAAAGGGATTCAAAATTGTATATGAACCGGAAGCGTATGCCTTGGAGTCAGGCTCAGCTTCAGTAGCAGAAGAACTAAAAAGAAAAATCCGTATCAGTGCAGGAGGTTGGCAGTCTATGAAAAGACTCTGGGGTAAAATTTCTCCTATCAATCAACCCCTATTGTTTTTCCAATACCTCTCCCATCGGGTTCTAAGGTGGACCGTTACCCCTTTTATACTCATTTTGATTTTTATACTCAATTTTTTTCTCCTAGATTCGGGTTGGGTCTATCCTTTGACTTTGATCGCTCAGATCACCTTTTATTTGGCTGCGGCAGTGGGATATTTTCTTGAAAACAGACAAATTCGGTTAAAAATACTTTTTGTACCCTATTATTTCTGCGTGATGAATTATGCTGTAATTGCAGGGCTTTTCCGTTTTCTGAAAGGGGGACAGAAGGGCACTTGGGAAAAAGCAAAAAGAAAAGCAATGACCACTTAAAGCAACTTAGGAATTTGCTTTTCGCTTCACCCCCCGAACAGCTTCTGCAATAAGAGGGTCCTCCGGCCAATAGTGTTTGGGATAGCGGCGTTTCATTTCTTTTTTCACCTCGTGATAGGCGTTGTTCCAAAAGCTTTTTAAGTCGGTGGTTACCTGGACGGGCTTAAATCCGGGAGAGAGTAAATGGATCAATAAGGGCATTTTCCCGACATTGACCGAAGGAGTTTCCATGAGTCCAAAGAGCTCCTGTAGCCTGGCTGCAAGTATTGGAGGTCCAACCTCTTGATATTGAATACCGATTTTTGATCCGCTGGGAACTTCTAGGTTTTCCGGAGCCAACTGCGGCAATAACTGACCCAAATCATAGGGCAGGCTGTTTTCTAAAACGTCAATCAAATTGATTTTTTTCAATTCCTCAACACTTTTAACCCGGTCGAGGTACAGAATAAGCCAATCCTCGCAGGTATGAAGTAGCGTTTTTGTGGTTACGTCTGGCCAACCCTGCTCCGGGTTCCATTGTCGCAGACAGTTCACTCGGTTTTGCCAGTTTATCACTTCGCTGTTGAAGTTGAGCAAATGTTGTCCCTCGTTTTTAATCGCTTGGAGTACGACGGCTAGCTGGGTTGATTTATTGGGAGCTTTTAGCGGTGTTCGTTGAAGGATAATCTGGCCAATTCTCCATTCTTCCTGCATAATCAGTCCTCCCTGTTTTGTCTCCCAGCTGATTTTATCCCTTCGCTTGATCATAGGCTTCAAGTCTTTTGGATTTAATGGGGCCGCCGAAAAGATCTTACCTAGTTTTTCTCGTGCATCCATATGTGCAATAGCCAACCAGGGTTGATGGGCCAGGTCATCTTTGTAGTCCATGGCTGCCAGTTTGCCATTTGCAAGTTGGAATTTATTCCCCGGTCTGCTTGAGGCTATGCGTTCAGGATAGGCATAGGCGAGTAACAACCCTACGGCATAGGGGTCTACTGGATCATTTTCTGCTGAAATTTGAAGTAGTTTTCGGTATACTTGTGCAACTTTTTCGATTTTTTCTACAGCCCGTCTATTCATTTTATCCCTTCTGTGCCGCCTTAAAAACTCCACCCTGAGGGAAACATCCAAACTCGGCGAATGATCCAAAGGGTCTTTCTCTTCTAAAATAGCGGCCAAATCTGTTGCAAGTGCGGGGGTAAGCAATTCCTTGCCTTTTAACAACATATGTGCGATTCTTGGATGGCAGGGAAGTTCGTAGATAGCCTCTCCATGCGCTGTGATTTTTCCGTCATCAATCGCCCCGATATCCACCAGCGTCTCCAATGCTTGTTGGATTGAGCGCATAGGTGGGGGAGTAAGCCATGTGAGTGATTGGATATCGTTTGTTCCCCATTTCGTCAGCTCCAATACTAATGGTGTCAGATCCGTTTCCAGAATCTCAGGTGTGCGGAATGGAAGTAAATTATAGTGAGTAGCTGATGACCACAGTCGGTAACAGGTTCCCGGCATTAGTCGTCCGGCCCTTCCTGCACGCTGGTCTGCGGCATCTTTGGTAATAGGAAGTGTTGTCAGGCGGGAAAGTCCGCTTTTTGGGTCAAATCTGGAACTGCGCGTGAAGCCGGAGTCGATTACTACCTGAATTCCCTCAATAGTAAGGCTCGTTTCTGCAATCGAAGTAGCGAGTACTATTTTCCGTTTACCGCTAGAATCGGGGAGCAGTGCAGCTTGTTGTTGGGCATGTGGCAGTTGCCCGTATAACTGGTTAACAACGACTTCCGGGTGTTTTCTTTTAAGAGATTCAGCCGTCTTCTTAATTTCTCCCTGACCTGGCAGAAATACCAAAAGGTCTCCCTGAGTTTCTTGTAAAGCTTTTGAGGTTGCCTGACTGCAGATCTCGGGAATTAAGTACGGATCACTCTCTCCGGTGTAAATGACCTTTACCGGGTATTGTTTTCCAAGGCTGGATATTACAGGCGCAGAAAGCAAACTTGACAAAGCTTCTGTCTCCATAGTGGCGGACATCAATAAGATGCGCAGTTCCGGCCGCAATATTTGTTGTATTTCCCTACATAGTGCTAATCCAAGATCAGCATGGATGCTTCGCTCATGAAATTCATCAAAAATAACCAGCCCGATATCCTCCAATGCATTGTCCCGCTGAATCAACCGAGTCAGAATACCTTCGGTGATAACTTCAATTTTCGTTTTAGTTGAAATTCTGGTATCGAAGCGAATGCGGTATCCTACCCGTTCTCCGACCTGTTCACCCAGTAAATCAGCCATTCGGTGCGCAATACTGCTCGCTGCAAGCCTCCGTGGTTCCAGCATCAGGATTTTTTTATTTTCCAGCCAAGGCTCATCCATCAATTGCAAGGGTAGAAGGGTACTTTTACCCGCGCCGGGAGGGGCATGCAGGATGAGCGTTTCCTGTTCCCCCAGCAGATTTTTTACTTCGGGTATTACTTCTTGAATAGGGAGTAAAGGAAAATTAGGAAGCATAGATGGAAGCAGTTTTTTCTAAAAACAAAAAAAGCCGGAAAGTTTCCTATCCGGCTTCAAAATTACTTAAAATTTTATTTATTCAATTTTTACTTTGGCTCTGCCATATTCCCATTTGAGTTCCAAACCGTCCGACAACACATCGTAGGTCAGCCTTTCTGTCAATGTAGAAGTTTGACCAGAAGGCACTGCTACTCGGATTGCATCTTGAGATTCGTCATATTGCGTTCCCCACTGTCCGGTTTGCTTGTTGAAGATAAAGGTACTCATAGATTCACCGGGAATAACAAATATACTGTATTTCCCAGCAGGGAGAGACTTTCCTTCCACTTTGATATCCTTGGAAGTTGCGAAAATCGTCGCCTCATTGGCTCCTGCTCTCCATACTTTCCCTAACGGAATTAGGTCACCAAAGATGGTTCTTCCTTTAACCGCGGGACTGCTGTAATTCACTGTAATGTCCGCTCCGTTAATCGAACCCTCAGCCGTCATTGGCGGACTGGGTTTTTCTTGGCAATAGGACATAAATATCACCGTAAACACCAACAAGCTGGAAATACCCGCCTTCTTTAAATAACTATTTTTCATCTTTTTTTAAGTTTATGGATGAATTAACGTAGCGTAATGCTAATTGTTTCGACCTGCAAATTATATAGTAACCCAGGCTTGCTTTTTGTGACTCTCGATTATCCGCTCACAAATCAAAAGTTCACGGTATCCATCTTCAAAAGTGGGGTAACTGGGGTTATCAGGTTGTTTTCCTGAATCTATTGCGGTATAAACTTCTTTAAACATTTGTTTGGAGGTGTCTGGGAAACCTTCGTTATGTCCTCCGGGAAAACTGATTAGCTTTGCTGCCTCAGTTGAAAATAAGGAGGGATCCTTCATCAGGTGTTGATTGGCAGTTTCTCTTTTCCCTATCCATAATTCATTGGGTTTTTCAGAGCACCATTCAAAATTTGCTTTTGAGCCGGCAATTTCGATGTTTAGTCGGTTTTTACGCCCGGCATTCACTTGACTCACAGTTACGGAGCCTTTATTGCCATTATCAAACTTCAGCAAGACTGACGCATGGTCTTCGGTATTAATAGGCACTTCCTGATAGTCCGAAGGCTGTAGCATTTTACCGGAATAGGTTTCTATTGCTTTCAGCGGTTTTAAACGTGTTTTATGAACGGTAGAGAAATCCGCCATGACAGCTGTAATTTTCAAACCCGTGACATATTCTGTCAAGTCCAGCAAGTGGGAGCCTATATCTGCTATTGCCCTGGAATCACCGGATTTATCCGGCTCCAACCGCCAGTTGTAGTCGGTCTGGAGGAAAAGCCAATCCTGAAGGTATGAGCCCATTATCGAGTAGATATCTCCAAGTTCGCCAGACTCCCGCATGGTTTTCATCTGCCTCACCATCGGATAATACCTTAAGTTGAAATGGACGGCATTTACCAAGCCTTTTTCTTTTGCCAATGCCACCAATTCTTCCGCCTCGTCCAGTTTGGTGGCTAGCGGTTTTTCACAAATGACATGCTTTCCTGCTTCCAGTACAGCTTTGGATTGCTTGAAATGCAAAAAATTCGGCGTACAGATGTGGACGGAATGTATGCTTGAATCTTTCAGCATATCCTCAAAAAGCATGGCCTTTGGGATACCCAAAAGTTCCGCTTTTTGGTCGGCAAGCTCTTGTGTTACTTCTACAAGCGCGGTTACCTCCACGTTAGGAATTCTACGGAGTGCTTCAATGTGGGCAGGACCAATAAATCCCGTGCCGACTACAGCAACTTTAATTTTTTTCATAAGGGTTGATTGTTCTAATCTAGTACAACATGCGGCTAAAGATAGAAGCTACTTTTGTATTTTTCAATCCTTCTACGGATAACTTTTTTGAGGCTTTAGATACTTTCAAAGTTAATTCTTGGACTTTTCAAGTAAAGTTCATCCTGCTTTTCAATATTATCGTATATTAATCAGACTAAAAGGTGCTGTTTTGAGTGTACATTTATTTCTTTAAAAAGCGAAAATTTAAAAATGTATAGGAAATAAGAAGTTAAATCGATAAATGAATGGGGAGTCGATCAAATTAACTTTGGCCCACCTTATGGAATTCATTTTTCTGTCTCCTTAGTACTTGGATATGATTTAAAACTAGCTGTAATTTGCAGCAAGATTCAATGGGTGTAGGGGGAAAACCAATAGCATTTTGGGTGCTCCCGATCCGGTTGATCAATCTCCGATATATAGTTATTTGCAGTAAATGAAGATCTTAAAGCAAACAAATAAGATGATACGCATTTGTTTTTTGTATTTAAGCTGAGGTCGGTAATTTGTTCGATATAGGGGATATCGAATTGATTGTTTGGTGGATAAATAGGTAATACAGATGAAAGATATTAGACAAGTTTGCTTAATTGAGGATGATCCGATAGCCGTATTGCTTTCAAAAAAATTCATGCAACTAACTGGTGCCATCGAAGAAATCATCGTCTATGGAAACGGAAAGGAAGCCTATGAGGGGCTAAAATCCCGATTGAAAGAAGGGAAACAGTTACCCAACCTTATTTTTCTGGATCTAAACATGCCCATTTGGGATGGCTGGAATTTCTTAAAGGAATTCAAAAAACTGAATATTCTTTCAAAACCTATAATATATATTCTTACCAGCTCTACTAGCCAATGTGATAAGGATAAAGCCAAAAATTTTGGTTTGGATGATCATTATTTGGTTAAGCCAATTGACTTGAAGAAAATTAAAGAGATTTTTAAAAAAGAAGTAGAAAGTGGTAATTGATGTTACAAAATAGACTTTTTCTTTTGAGGATTTATATAGTGATGGTGTCGAAGGTTTCATGAAGAAAATTGCAGGTATCACTGCACATTAGTTTTGGTGTAGAATTTTTTTCAGTTTCCGCCAATTATCACTTCGGAATTGCATGATTGGGATTTATTTTTTAAATTGAAACTTTCAATTAAATCCCGAAAAAATCATGCAAACAATCGCCAATATTGACCGTCGATCGATTTTGAAAACAACCGGATGGGTGCTTCCGGTAGCAATTATTTTCCCCATTATTGTACATTTAATCCCACCTTACAACGGTATTCCGATTGGGGCCTACTTATTGCCCATGTTTTATATTCCATTTGTTGCGTTGGTGTGGTATAGACTTCCTGTGGCAATCATAGTGGCTGCCTTGGCGCCAATTTTAAATTTCACACTTACAGGTAATCCAAATTGGGGCTTTATGGCTATTCTGACTACAGAATTAATCCTGTTTACTTTCTTGGCTTATCTAATGCTGAAAGGAAACCTTAAATGGGTAGCCGCTCCGCTTTCTTATATAGGGGCAAAAGTAATTTCATCAGTACTTCTATTGGCGATTCCTATCTTAGACACAGACCCTTTTAATTTCTTTATGGGATCACTTACCACTGCTGCTCCCGGGATTTTGATCCTCTTTTTGATCAATGTGCTAGCGATCAAGTACAACCCTACCAACAATTAAGTCAGTTGAGGAACTAGTCATTTTCCAAAAAGGATTTTTATTAAATCAATATTCTACTCATGGACGAAAAGGTACCTGTATCTTTTGTAACTATAAGTAATGCCATAAAGGAGTTTTCTTTTCCCCAGGCAGACTTGGTCATTGGCATTGGCAGTGGCGGGACGGTACCCGCCAGTTTGGTCGCACATCAACTTGGTGTGCCACTTTATATTGTGTCGGTAAATTACAGAGATGAAAGAAATCAGCCGAAAAGAGAATCCCCGGTATTTCTAGAGGATTTTACCGGGTCCTTTCCGAATGGGTGCAGCATACTACTTGTGGACGATGTCTCCGTCACCGGTAAAACGCTTGAATTAGTGAAAGGAACGTTGAAGGAATATCGTGTGAATACGTTTGTTTTAAAAGGCAAAGCGGATATGGTACTTTTTCCGACTATCAATAAATGTGTCCATTGGCCATGGCATACCAATTCTAAACAGTTAATTTATGAAGGGTAGCGTAATAGCACTGATGATTTTTTTCATGGGGCACGGATCATTAAAGGCTCAGCATCGAGACAGTTTGGTTTTGGAGTTGGATCAGGTCGTGGTGACAGGAACGCGCTTTGAGCAACAAAAGAAGAAAGTTTCAGCATCCATATCCGTAATTTCCCGGGAAACGCTTGACCGATCGGGAGAAATTAACGTTTTGCCCGTTATCGTCCATCAGGTACCTGGTTTTTTTTTAAATGACAGAAGTATGACCGGTTTCGGAGTAGGGCCGGGATCAGGGGGGAATATAAGTATTCGCGGAATAAGCGGTTCTCCAAATAACCGTGTACTTGTACTTATTGATGGACAGCCACAATATATGGGGATTTTTGCCCATCCAATTGCCGATGCCTACAGTGCCTCAGATATAGAACGGGTCGAAGTTCAGCGGGGTGCCGCATCTTTGCTTTATGGCTCCAATGCCATGGGAGGAGCTATCAACCTGATTACCAGAAAAGCGACGGAAGAAGGTTGGCAGGGGTCCGCAAATGTGGGTGTAGGATCCTTTGGAACCTTCCTTGGTACCGCAAATGCAGGCTACAATGAAGGGAAATTTCATTCTATGGTTTCCTTAAATAGAAATCAAACCAATGGATATCGCACGGATGCCAACGATAGTTTTGAAAATACAACGGGGTATTTGAAAATGGGCTATGAATTATCCTCCGCACTATCTGTTTCTGGAGATTTACAACTTGCCAATGCGACGTATAACCAGCCTGGACCAACCGACGCACCCCTCGAAAATGACCAAAGGGAATACTTAAGGGGAAGAGCCGCTGTGTCGCTAAACAATGACTTTGGAGATGTGTCGGGAGCGCTTTTGTTGTTTCACAATTTTGGAGAGCATGAATTTCAGACAGGATTTTTCTCTACCGATCAAAATCAGGGCATCACCTTTTTTCAAAATCTCACCCTACTTCCCAATCAGGTAATTACTGTAGGGCTGGACCACAAGCGATTTGGAGGAAAGGCTGTCAATGAAAATTTACCTCCCCCTGCCCGTATAGGAGTAGGAATCCAACATTGGATCAATGAAACAGACGCATACCTGCAGGTTCAGCAGGATCTCGGCGAAAAGGTAAGTGTGAATGCAGGGGTGCGTCAAGTACACAACTCTCAGTTCGGAGGAAAAACGCTTCCCGGATTCGGTTTGGCCATACAGGCATCCCCGCATACCACGTTGAAGGCATCCAGTTCCAAAGCCTTTCGAAGCCCTTCTATAATAGATCTGTTCCTTTTTCCCGCGTCAAACGAACAGTTGGAGCCTGAAGAATTATGGAACCACGAAGCAGGTTTTCAGGCACAGTTTCTGGATAAAAAGCTCGAGATTGAAGTCATGGCTTTTTTGACCGAAGGCACGAACCTAATTCAGGTAAATCCCATGGAGATGCCGGCTATTGGAAGAAACACGGGTAGTTTTTCAAATAAGGGAATTGAAAGCCAACTGCGCTACAAATCTGATGGTTTTTGGCGTATTGTGTTCAACTACGCCTATGTAGATGCGAGTGAGAATGTACTCTTTGCTCCCAAACATAACTTGAACCTTCAGGCTGATTTCTCAATTAATAAATTCAGCCTTATTCCGTCCATGCAGCTCATAGGGGGGCTTCGCAACAGTCCGTTGGAATCGGCTGCGGCAGAAAGCTATACCCTTTTGGATCTTAGGGGGATGTATCAGATCACTCCCAAAATAAATGCGTATATTACGGGTAGAAATCTGTTGGACACGGCCTATCAACTTGAAAGAGGCTACCCCATGCCGGGGGTAAATATTATAAGTGGAATTCAACTTAAATTTTAACTGACCCAATCATGAAAAATAGCGAACAAAATAACCAAAGAAGGACATTTCTGAAGTCACTTGCCGGATTGACAGCGGGGATGATGTTACCGTTGACAAGTATAAATGTTGATGGGAAGCCTGTTCCAAGTCCCTACATGAGGGATAGATTGGGCGATCTCCTCCCTAAGCGGAAATTTGGAAAATCCGACCTTTCGGTTACTATGTTGGGACTTGGAGGAGCGCATATAGCCAATATGAGCGAGAGTGAGGCGGAAAAGACCATTGAAAGAGCTCTTGAAGGAGGGGTTAGATTTTTTGACAATGCGGAGTCTTATGGGGCCGGAAGGGGGGAAAATAGATATGGCATGTTTCTTACCCCAAAATATAGGGACGTAGCTTTTATACAAAGTAAATCCACGGCCAGAGATGGTAAAACTGCACAGGAGCATTTGGAAGGTTCGCTGAAGCGGATGAAGACGGACTATATAGATCTTTGGCTGATTCATGCCGTAACCAGTCCCTCAGATGTTGACAATAGATTGAAGAATGGCGTGCTGGATTATGTGCTGAAAGCACGCGAAAGTGGAAAAGTAAAACATATCGGATTCTCCGGACATTCTGATTTCAACGCCCATCTACGTATGCTGGAAAGTACGGATGAACTGGAAGCCTGCCAGATGCCTATAAATGCCTTTGATCCAAATTACAAAAGCTTTATCACTAATGTGATGCCAAGGCTAGTTGAAAAGGGCTTGGCCCCCTGCGCCATGAAAACCTTGGCGAATGGAGGATTTTTTGGAGGGACTACTCATTTTAACAGCGGAGACAAGCCAAGAATTGTACCGAATGCGTTAAGTGTGGAGGAGGCCATTTATTTCTCTTGGTCCCTACCCATTAGTGTACTGGTGACTGGCGCCAACGATGCGGATATGCTCAGCGAAAAAATCGAGTTGGCCAAGAGGTTCAAAGCATTTGACGAAACCAAACGGCAGGAGCTGATTAGCCGAGTTTCGGGGTTTGATGGAAAATTAGTGGAGTTTTATAAGGTATAGTCGCTTGTTTTATTTGTTTGGGCATTCCATATTTCAATCAGTGTAATTCTTCAACGTGATTTGTCCTGAGGGAATGCCTTTGTCTGTATTCCTATCAGCTGACAATGCATTATCAAAGATAATTATCCATAACGAAATTTATTTAAGAGATTGGATAGATCCATCCTGCTTGGTTGATGGTCAGTTGGTTTCAGATGGGAATTGAGGTAATTTATTTTAGGCCATGCCTAAATTGGAAATTGCGTATTTTCAATCAAAAAATTAGCTTTCTGTTCCTAACTTATTCGAAAATATTCTTTACTATTGCTTTCTTTTTTATGCTGTAAAACTCCAAAAATTATTAACACCATTTCATGGATATTCAAAAAAAATATAGCTTTAGTTTTCCTACTGCCATCCGGTTTGGCGTGGGTGTAATTACTGAATTGCCGGCCTACCTAAAGTCCCATGGATTGCTCCGTCCCCTACTGGTGACAGATCCCCTAGTAAGCCAACTGGATTTTTTTAAAGCTATCGTAGAAGACCTCAATGCTCAGGGAATATCGGTAGAGGTATATGCTGATATGCATAAGAACCCCGTAGAGTCAGATGTGTTGAAAGGAAAGGAAGCTTATACTTCTACCCGGAGAAATGCTATCGTAGGTGTGGGAGGCGGTGTTCCACTGGATGTTGCCCGGGCCATTGCGTTGAGCATCAATCATCACCGCGACTTGTTTGATTACGATGACTTGATAGGAGGGGACAAATATGTTACAGAACCCATTCCGCATCTCGTAACTGTTCCGACGACATCAGGGACCGGTTCGGAGGTCGGCCGCAGTGCCATTATTGCAGAGGATGAATCCAAAAAGAAACGTATTTTATTTTCTCCAAGTTTGTTGGCAAAAATGGTATTTGCCGATCCTGTGCTGACGATGGATTTGCCGCCTTTTGTAACCGCCGCAACAGGCATGGATGCGCTTACGCACAACTTAGAAGCTTTTTTGGCTAAAAATTTTCATCCAATGTGTAATGGTATAGCACTAGAGGGGATGAAGTTAATCAGTGAATCGATCGTTACTGCCACGCATAAGCCGGACCTGGTATCAAGATCCAAAATGCTTATGGGATCTATGATGGGAGCCGTGGCTTTCCAAAAAGGACTTGGGGTCGTACACAGTTTAGCGCACCCCCTGTCCAGCTTGCTGGATACCCACCACGGCCTTGCCAATGCTGTAAATCTACCTTATGGAATGGAATTCAATTATAATGGTTTTGAATCCCATTTTGACCAAATGGCCTATATGATGGGTCAAGGGCCTGGTGCAGGGGATAGGTTTGTGGATTATCTGTTTGACCTGAATAAGCAGCTGCAGTTGCCCTCAAAGCTGGGAGCTATAGGGGTAAATGAAAGTCATGTTGATACATTGGCTGATTTGGCGAAAGCCGATTTTTGCCATCCCAACAATCCCAAGCCTGTAAGCAGGGAAAATTTCAAACAACTCTACCTGAAAGCATTATGATTAAAATAGGCATCAGTTCCTGTTTTATGTATCCCGACCCGAGTCGCTTGGTATTTGGTCCGAAGACCTTAAGCTATTTTGAAAATGATATGGCAACCTACATCTCCCAGAAAGGGATATTACCTGTGTTAATTCCTAATTTGGTGGATGACCTGTTAATGGATATTTTGGAAGAAATGGATGGATTTGTATTTCAGGGAGGTACGGACCTGGCTCCATCCTCTTACGGCGAAGAACCTATTGTTCCTGGAAAATGGTTGGGGGACCCTGTAAGGGATGCCTACGAATTCAAAATAATGGACTATGCCTTTAAAAATGAGAAACCGATATTTGCTATATGCCGGGGATTTCAATTGCTGAACGTCTACTTGGGAGGAACGTTGTATCAAGATATTGCCACCCAACGGCCAGACGCCATCACCCATAGAGATGCCCAGGCTTATGATAGCCTGAGGCATGAATTGAATCTGGTGCCCGGTGAACTCCTACATCAAATCTATGGAGATAAGAAGGCAGTTGTAAACACAGTCCACCATCAAGGGATCAATGCCTTGGGTAATAACCTTACTGTTTTGGCTACTAGCAAGGAAGATGGGATTATAGAGGCAGTAGAATATTCGAAGGCACCTTCCGGAAAGGTTTTGGCCGTACAATGGCACCCGGAATTCTCTTTTAACAGCACTGATGACATTTTGGATTCGCAATTGCTTTATCAGGCTTTTCTTACCCACCTAACAAACTAGTATAATGAAAATATTTAATCCAGCAAATAACACCCTGATCCAAGAAATTGAAACGGACACCAAAGAGTCTGTTGCGCAGAAAGTTGAATCTTTAAAAGTTGGCCAAAAAGCATGGCAGGCAGTTCCTCTGGCTGAGAGGTTAGGGATAATTCTAAAATATGGAGAATTGGTTCAAGATAAAATAGAAGATCTGGCTCATATACTTACGCTGGAAACGGGAAAACCGATACAACAATCGATAAATGAAATTCGAGGAGCCAATAACCGATTGGTTCATCTTGAAAAGCATGCGATTAAGTGGTTATCTCCGGAGGTAATGACTGAGGGGCCTACACGTGAGGTTGTTGAATATGAACCCTTGGGCGTGATTGCTAATATTTCTGCATGGAATTTCCCCTACAACGTAGGCTACAATGTATTCCTGTATGCACTTGTTGCGGGTAATGCTGTTTGTTACAAACCTTCTGAATTTTCCACCCTTACTGGGTTGAAATTCCAAGAACTTCTTTGGAAAGCGGGAGTACCTTCTGATGTGTTCGCCGCTTTTATTGGTACAGGGGAAGTTGGCCAATATCTATTAGAATCAGATCTGGATGGATATTTCTTTACAGGTTCTTATGAAACTGGTAAATATATCGCCACTCAGGTCGCCCACAAATTGGTGCCTGTTCAGTTGGAACTTGGGGGTAAGGACCCCTTATATGTTATGGATGATGTGCCTGATGTGAAACAAGCGGCAATTAACGCCGCTGAGGGGGCATTTTATAACAATGGGCAGAGTTGCTGCGCGGTTGAGCGCATTTATGTGCAAGACGGGATTTATGATGAATTTATTTCTGCCTTTGTCGAAGAAGTTAAGGGGTATACGATGGGTGATCCGCTTAGCAAAGATACATTTATCGGGCCAGTGACCCGATCACAGCAGGTTGATTTGATCCTAGGTCAAATAAAAGATGCTCTTTTCCACGGTGCGGAAATACGTACCGGAGGGTTTCGCACTGAAGGAGAAGGGAATTACATAGTTCCTACTGTGCTTACAAGTGTAAATCATGACATGCGGGTAATGAAGGAAGAATCCTTTGGACCAATTATAGGGATACAACGGGTAAAAAGTGACCAAGAGGCATTCGAATTAATGAAAGATACGGATTATGGGTTAACGGCAGCAGTTTTTTCCCAAGATCAAGACCGGGCGAGAGCAATTTTAGATAGATTATCCGTAGGAACGGCCTATTGGAATTGTTGTGACCGGGTTAGTCCGGAGGTACCTTGGACCGGAAGGAAAAATTCAGGATTAGGCGCAACACTCAGCTATCAGGGAATAAGGGCCTTTGTTCAGCCGAAAGCATATCACCTTAGGGGTTAGTTTTACCTTTTTGTTACCTTATGCCTGCAAACCTTTACTATTTCATAAAGGGGTGCGGGCATTTTTTATGAAACTAATTCTGATATTTGACGATAAATATTTAAATTTATTGGAAATAATCGAAATATTTATTTTTGATTCTATTTCTTAAGAATCAAAAATCGTTAACTTTAAAGTGCTGTATTATTACGATTGGTATATGTAGATTCTGAGATTGGTAGTCATTCGTTCCATGATGATTTTTTGTGATTTATAGAATTTTTTTTCAAATTATGGATAGAATAGTCAACTGCCTTCCTGCGGGATTCCACGACTTGATGCCATTCGAGAAATCCTGCGCCCTCATTTCAACCTATTATAACCTGCCTAATTAATCAAATTAATTATTCATTTCATTTAATCCTACGCGATGAAAAAAATCTTACGCACGTTATCCGGTGAACATCTATTGCGGATGGCACTATGGAGTTTCTGCCTTGTTGCAATGTCAACATCCTTCACTTTTGCACAAAACCGCACGATAAGCGGAAAAATAAGCGAGAGTTCTACAGGTGACCCTGTTTTGGGCGCATCTGTTCTGTTAAAGGGTACCACGAGAGGTACAGTCACAAATCTAGATGGGGAATATCAATTGGAGGTATCGGGTCCCGAAGCGGTCTTGGTAGTTTCTTACATTGGCTTTACTACGCAAGAGTTAACAGTGGGTAATCGTACTGAAATCAACATTTCCCTTGTTTATTCTGCGGAAGATCTCAGTGAGGTGGTGGTTACCGCCTTGGGGGTGGAACGCGAGACAAAGGCCTTGGGCTATTCTGTTCAAGCGGTAGATGGAGACCGCTTTACGGAAGCGAGGGAAACTAATGTCGTTAACTCCTTAAGCGGCAGGGTGGCTGGAGTACAAATTACCAATTCTTCCAGCGGCATTGGGGGATCTTCGAGGGTAACGATCCGCGGTGAATCATCGCTTAATATAAACGCAAATCAGCCGCTCTTCGTCGTTGATGGTGTACCTATTAGTAATAACATTGTTGGTTCATCCGGAGCCGGAAACTTGGAGGTAGACTACGGGAACGCCGCCGGAGAAATAAATCCGGACGATATAGCCTCTGTTTCTGTGTTGAAAGGACCTGCAGCAGCAGCACTATATGGTTCGAGGGCAGCCAACGGTGCTATTTTAATTACTACAAAGACAGGCAAGTCAAAGCGGGGTCTAGGCGTTACTATCAACTCCAACACTACCTTTGACACACCTCTGAGGATGCCGCAATGGCAGGATAAATATGGTCAGGGTAATAACGGGTTATTCTCCTTTGTCAATGGTGCAGGTGCCGGCTTGGCAGATGGCGTGGACGAAAGTTGGGGTCCGGCAATGGACGCAGGCTTGTCCATTGCCCAGTTTGACTCCCCTAGAAGTGTGGCCGGATTTAGAGGTGGTGATTTGAATGCGCCAGCTGGCAGCACCATCACACCCACTCCTTGGGTGGCCCAACCCAACAATATCAATGATTTTTTTCAGACAGGTGTGACACTTTCAAATAACGTATCATTGGCCGCAGGAAACGAGTCATCCAATTTCCGTTTTTCATGGACAAATCTGGACCAAACCGGAACTATTCCCAATACGGATTTAAAGCGCAATACCATTGCTCTTAATGGCATGACGCAAGTCACCAACAGGCTTTCAGTAAGCACAGCAATTAACTACCAAAACAGTGTCAGTGGAAACCGTCCCAGCATCAGCTATGGAACAGAAAGCTTGATGTACCTCTGGATATGGTATGGCCGTCAGATAAATACAAGAAATCTTCGTGATTATTGGATGCCCGGTATGGAAGGCCGTCAGCAGTTTAATTATAACTACAACTACCACGACAATCCTTATTTCACGGTCTTCGAAAACACGAACGGTCAAAGCAAAGACAGGGTATTTGGTAATTTGATGGCCAATTACAAATTTACCGACAAGCTGAACCTAATGGTGCGAACGGGAATGGATATGTATAATGAATTGAGGGATAGAAAGCGGGCTTTCAGTACGCAACGGTTTCCGAGGGGAAGCTATAGGGAGGACGCTGTTTATTTTAGCGAACGCAATACGGATTTCCTATTGAGCTATTCTGAAACGGAAAACGAGAATTGGTCCTATACGGTATCGTTGGGTGGAAACCAGATGGTGCAGGTAAACCGGTACAACCAGATCGTAGCTCCCCAGTTGCTAATTCCTGATATCTATAATTTCACCAACACTGCCGTTAACCTACAGGTCAATCAGTTTACCTCTGAAAAGCGGATAAATTCCCTTTATGGTTTTGGCCAGATAGGCTATAAAAACGTATTGTTTATGGATGTTACCGGAAGAAATGACTGGTCTAGCACCTTGCCTATAAATAGTAACAGTTATTTTTATCCATCTGTTGCTCTAAGCGGTGTCCTTTCGGATATGTTTGAAACACCAGATTTTCTTTCTTTTTTGAAAGTTAGGGCGGCTTTTGCCGAAGTCGGTAATGACACAAACCCGTATAGCCTCACCAACGTATTCAATCCTGAAATTGCTTGGGGTTCTATTCAGGTTAAGTCTGAATCTAATCGGCTAACCAATGCCACATTGATGCCGGAACGAACCTCTTCCTATGAATTTGGTACAGATATCCGGTTGTTCAAAGGTAGAGTAGGGTTGGACTTCACATATTATGACAACAGAACCCGCAATCAAATTATCCCTATTGAATTGGACATTGCCACCGGTTATGCGAGTCGCATAATCAATGCGGGAGAAATTCAAAACAACGGAATTGAACTCGTCCTTTCCGGCTCGCCAATGCAAAAAGCAAGCGGATTGAATTGGAATGTTATGGCCAACTTTACCAGAAACAGAAGTAGGGTGTTGGAATTGACAGATGAGTTGGATAGCTACTCCATGGTAGGGAGAAATGGAGCGACAATTCAAGCACGTGTGGGCGAGCGAATGGGTAATTTATATGGTAGGGGGTTTGACAGGGTTGAGGATCCAAACAGCCCTTATTTTGGACAAATTGTTCACAACACCAGCGGTACACCACTTACCGCCCCAGATCTAAGGTTGCAGGGAAATTACAATCCAGACTGGATGCTGGGAATTCAAAATAACTTCAGCTACAACCGATTTACCTTTGGGTTTTTATTTGATATCCGTTATGGTGGGGTAGTAGTATCCAGAACCAAGACCATTGGATCAACTTCCGGGCAGCTTGAAGAGACGCTGCTGGGAAGGGAAAATGGGTACGACCTAAGTATAGAAGGTAACGGGATTCTCAGTCCGGGGGTGATTCGAACAGCAGATGGCTCCTATATTCCCAACGACAGAAAGATCAGTTCCCGTGACTGGCACAACAGGTACTATGAGCGAAGCAATGTGGAGGCAGCTCTGTATGATGCCTCTTTTGTCAAACTGAGGGAGGTGACTTTGGGCTATACGATTCCCGGTGCGGCTTTAACGAGAACACCTTTTCAAGAAGCCAGAATATCCTTGGTAGCCAGAAATTTGGCACTTTGGACGGAGAACCCGCATTTTGATCCGGAGACCATGTCCATGTCAGGCGGTACGCTTATTCCCGGCGTGGAAGACATGGCCTTTCCGTCCACAAGAAGTATGGGCTTCAATTTGAATATCAAGTTTTAACCGAAGAATCGTAGAACTCATGAAATCGAGCATGACGAAAACGTCACACAGTGGGATGATTATCGTTGCGACCTGCCTGCCGCAGGCAGGGATTCCACCCCGATACTCGGGACAAGTTATGACCGTTAAAAATCAAATTATAAACAGATGAAAAATATCAATCATATACTATTTACAGGTTTAATGCTGCTGAACGTCTTATTTTTCAGTAGCTGTGATGAGGGCTTTGAAGAGGTAAACCGTAATCCAAACAGTCCAGAGACAGTTTCCGCAGCCCTGTTGTTGCCTCATGTAATCCGAAATGCTTCCAATGAAATAGTTGGAAAATCCTGGGGTATTGGAAATGTGGTTATTCAGCATTCCGCCAAAATCCAGTTCACCAATGAGGATCGGTACAACTGGGGTCCCCAGGGAAATCCGTACAATGTATTTTATAACACCATGCGGGATGTAACGAATATCATCAACCTCTCGGGAGAAGCGGGACAGAACAACTATGTAGGAGCTGCCTTGGTCATGAAGGCAATGATGTATGCCTTTATGACCGATGCTTACGGCGATCTTCCGTATAGTGAGGCTATACAAGCAAAAGAAGGCATCAATTATCCCAAATTTGACAGACAGGAAATGATCTATCAGGGAATTTTGGCGGATTTGACGCAGGCCAATCAGCTGCTGGGAAGTTCTACTGAAACCATGGAAGGTGACATTCTCTTTCAGGGAAATGTAATGAAATGGAAAAAACTGGCTAACTCTCTCCGTTTAAGAGCATTGATGAGGTTATCTAAGCGCCAGGATCCGTCAGCTGCTATGCAGGCCATTGTATCCAATCCCTCTACTTCACCGATTATTGAAAGTAATGAAGACAATGCGGCTTTACAGCACCTTCAGGATGTCCCTAACCAACACTATTTGTTTACTACACGATCAGGATCTTTTGACGAATATCGGTTGAGCAAAAAATTGGAGGGCGTGCTGAAGGCATATAATGATCCCCGATTATTTGTTTATGCGCAGCCTACCGAAGAGTCCGGCGCGGGTTTGATTGGCGATCCTGAGGATTATTCGGGGGTTCCCAATGGACTTGCGGATGAGGAGGCCTACGGGTATTCTCCTACGGGCGACCCCAATAAAGGCGGGTCCAATTACATTTCCCGTGTAGGAATGCTGTTCTCCTGCCTGGCTTGTTCCCCCAATGCTTCTCCGATAGGGTTTCAGACCATGCTTATAAGTTATTCCGAAGTTCAGTTCATTTTAGCGGAGGCCAGAGAGCGTGGATATATATCTACCGGGGATGCTGAAACCTATTATTCGAATGGCATCAAAGCATCATTTGATTATTATGAAGACCGTCTTCGGGTTGCCAATTTGGGCGTTATTGCAGATGCGGTGCAGCCGGACCCGGCATACTATACACAGACGATCATTGCTTTCAGTGGGTCTCCCCAAGAGCGTTTGGAAAAAATAGGCACTCAAAAGTGGCTTGCCCTATTTTTCTCCGGACTGGAGGCATGGTATGACTGGAGGAGAACGGGTATTCCGGCTATTACACCTGGTCCTGCGGCTTTCTTCGATGTAGTTCCCACAAGGTTTATATATCCTACGAGTGTACAGGCACTAAACGGCGACAACTACGAGGAAGCCGTCAGCCGACAAGGTGCTGATGTGATTACCACCAAAGTTTGGTGGGATGTAGATTAGTTTTATTTCCTAGCAAGTAATAAAAAAGCATGGCTAATATCTAGCCATGCTTTTTTATTAAATGGAATTAGGCAATTTCCCAAAATATAATCTGGGGCAATAAATATACACTCCTTTTGCAAGTAGAAACCCATCCCTTGTCCATCGTTTACTTATTTTCCTTCTTGCGGTTCTACTAGATTCTATCTTGATTTCTCCTTTTATGCAATACAAGTCTTTTGTGGAGGTGCAAAGCATTTAGGGCATTGTTATACATTGTTACTTTTTTGCTGCAGGCTTGCCCTGACTACAGTCAGCGGGGTTCGACTAAGCTCACACCCACCGTATTCGGTTTTAAAAAATGACCAAGGATAATATTTTCTACCTATTTTTATCCAAGTTGTTATAATACTTGATTTTCTCATTTAAGGCTTTGAAGTCCAAGGCTCCATTTACTTCTTTAAGGTGGGAAATGATGGCCAGAGATTTGTTTAGCCGGCTATTCGGGTTCTTTACCTTATTGACTAAAAAAATCAGTGCTCTTTGTTTGCCTTTCGTTAGTTCTTGGAAAAACCGATTTCCCTCTTCGTCCTGATCCATCAATACTTGTAGCTCTTCCGGCATTTCGTGTCCATATTCAGAGTAATCTTTCTCAAGTGTCACATTTACTTTATCTCCCTCTGAAAGATTAAGCCTTTGACGGAACTGTTTGTTGACAAGGATAAACCAGTAGTCTTGATTTTTTATAAGCGCGGCAGGGTAGGGCGCCGCATTATTTATTTTACAGATCACCCGTTTGTTGTCTCCTTCAATAAATAATGCAGCCAGTTCATCGGGCACGGGAACATGAAACTGCCATAGACGGGTATTAAAGTTTTCCAGCGTTGATTGGAAGTTTTTCATAATGAAAGTTAAAAATATTATTTCGGAATTATCTCAAGGTTTGTTAGTTTAAATAGGCAAGAGATTATTCTTGGTTTAAGTAAGTGTTAATTAGTTAAAATTCTAAATTTGTCTATTTATTGATGGAATATTATTATCCGAGTATTATTTTAAATTCTATGGGGTCATTTGTGTATAGATCTTTCTCTTGTTAATGAAAATTAAAAATACAGCACTCTTGAGTTTAAAGGATCTAGTATAGACTGAAGCCTAAAACAGCTCTAATTTTTTTAAATTTTCTATTTCCGGTAACGTACACATAAAAATCTGATTAAAAGGGTTTTAATGAGAATTTTTATCAGGACATCAATTATTTTTTAAAAAATAATTCGTTTAGCACCCTGTAATCCTTGATTTAGATTAAAATATTTAATAGCTTTTCAAATCATTAACTATGTATTTAAATTATTTTAAATAATTATTTTTTTATATAGTTTTAATTATGAAATTATTTTAAAAAATTATGTATTAGGCATTTTAATATTTATCAACAAGCAAGCAACTTAAAATAATTATATATGATATAATAAAAATTTTATTTCCCGGATAGTATAATTTTATCAATTATTAATTTAAAAATTTAAGACAAATGAAAAAAACACTACCAGTTAGAAGTGGAATACATCCGTTCCACATGCGTGGCTTTATTGTCCATCTGCTATTTATCGTTGGGTTTTTTGCTTCTCTAGGAGTAAACGGTGCCGAAGCAAATAAAAACCATATCTATGATATCGAATCTGAGTTCGAAATTACCATTACTGGTACAGTGCAGGATGCCAATGGTGCACCGATACCGGGAGTTACTATTTCCGTTCCTGGAACCACAAAGGGTACAGCTACCGACATTGACGGAAAATATTCGCTGAGTGTCGACGAGGGAGTGACCTTGGTCTTTTCTTTTATTGGTTTCGAATCACAGCGGGTTGTGGTAGGCACACAAAGTGTGATCAATGTGACTTTAAATGAGGATACCTCATCCCTTGCGGAAGTAATCGTGGTTGGTTACGGTACCCAAAAAAGGGAAAATTTAACAGGTGCGGTATCCACTGTCACCTTTGATGATGAGCTACAAAACAGACCGTTGACCAATGCTTCACAGGCACTTAGCGGACAGGTTCCTGGGGTGTGGATAAGCCAAAACTCAGGACAGCCCGGAAATGACGGTGCGCAAATCCGTGTAAGAGGTTGGGGAACTTTGAATAATTCAAATCCTCTCATTCTGGTAGATGGGGTGGAAGCCTCCATCAACGAAATCAACCCAAATGATATCGAAAGCATGACCGTTCTAAAAGATGCTGCCAGTGCTGCCATTTATGGATCCAGAGCTGCCAATGGTGTGGTTCTGATTACCCTGAAATCGGGTAAATTTGGGGAACAGACCAGAGTAAATATAGGTAGTTATGTAGGTCAACAATCTTTGGGAAGAAGATATGACATCATAGATAACAGTGCGGAATACATGGGATTGTGGAATCAGGCTCTAATAAATCAGGGAGGGGGTGCACTGTTTCCGGAATCTGTTATCAATGAGTTTAGGAACAATAATGATCCCTACCAATATCCCAACACTAATTTTTTTGACGAGGTATTCAAAACGGCACCAATAACGGAACATAATTTATCCATTAATGGTGGCTCTGAGCAAACGAAATTTTACATTTCGATGAACTACTTAGACCAGGATGGAATCATGCAGAACTCAAAATCCAGCCGCTATGGTTTGACAGTTAATCTGGAATCCAAACTTAATAAATGGCTGACAATAGGCGGAAGACTGAACGGTATAAAAAAAGCTTCCGAGGAACCTTTTAATTTAGGCAGGATGATGTACATATTTGCCAATGGTGGATATCCTTTTACAGCACCCTACACAGAAGATGGGAGATTTGGATCTGTCCAGGCATTACACGCAAATGGGAATACTATTGTCGGGAACAGGAACCCATTAATCGAAACAGCAAACGGACTGACATTGACGGAAAATAATTTTTTCAAAATGAATGTTTATGCCAATATTGCTTTTACAGATTATCTGACGTTAACAACAAATTTCACCTCCCAGTATAACAGTAACCTCAGGGACAGACATAACAGTTTGGAATTTGGATACACCCATACTGGTCGGGAGGGAAGAAATCTGGATTATCTTACCATATTGGAAGCCAGCAGAACCAACGTTCAAAGTGATTATAACATCCTGTTTTCTACGTTGAATTTCAACAAGACCTTCAATGAAATCCATAGTGTGTCTGCGATTCTAGGTACCCAGGTAGAAAGCACAGTTATAAAAGATGTTTATGGAAGAAGATCTGACCCTCCAAAAGAAGGGCTGACTCAGATAAACGCAGGGACATCAGGGTTCCAGGCAAACGGAAATCTGAGTGAATTGAGGATGATGTCTTATTTCGGAAGGGTAAATTATGCCCTGTCAGACAAATATCTATTTGAAATGAACCTAAGAGCCGATGGTTCTTCCAGATTTAAAGAGGGCTACCGATGGGGGATATTCCCGGCATTTTCAGCGGGATGGAGACTGGGTGAAGAAGCATTCATGCAAAATTTGAATATTTTCTCCGATCTGAAATTGCGGGCCTCATGGGGAAAATTGGGTAACCAAAACATTGCTTCGTATTGGCCATATCTTGCGGCTGTTAACCAAACCAATGCGCTAAGTTACAATTTTGGGGGAAGTTTTGCTCCCGGAGCCGGTGTCACCGCTTTGGTAGATGAAACGATCGGTTGGGAAACCTCTGTGACCACTGACCTTGGTATCGAATTCGGTTTATTTGATAACAGGGTATTTGTTGAGGCAGATTATTTCCGAAAAACCACCAACAATATCATTGTACAATTGCCTATACCAGCCATTCTTGGTGGAGTAAGTGCACCTTTCGAAAATGTGGGTGCAATGATCAATAATGGGTTCGAATTCAATATCAATTATTCCAAAATGTCACCTGACAGGAATAACGTTGGATATAATCTGGGGGTAAATATGACCTATATTATGAATCAGGTAACCAAATTCAGAGAAAATGCACCGGATCAGTTGTACCTTATCCGTGAAGGGTTTTCCTACAGGGAATTGTACGGATACAATGCGGTCGGCATCTACCAGTCTGACCAGGAAGCCAGTGAGCACATGTATGCCAATGGGTATGTGCCCAAAGCAGGTGAATTGAAATATGAAGACGTCAATAATGACGGCCGCCTAGGTTTTGAAGATAAGATGGCGCTGGGAAATACAATCCCAAAATACACTTTTGGTTTTACCCCAAGTGTTAATTATAAGGGTTTTGACTTTAGTGTTTTGGTAATGGGTATTGCAGGTGCGAGCGTATATACTCAAAATGCATGGACCCAGCCATTGGGGATATCGGGCGGAACAATTACAAAACGTTGGAGAGATGCCTGGACTCCGGAAAATATGGATACCGATGTACCCCGGATCTCCATCAGTGATACATGGAGAAGTGAACCATCTTCTTTTTGGGTGAATGATGTATCCTTCGTAAAGCTAAGAAATGTTCAATTAGGCTATACTTTTGATCCTGAATTCACTAGAAGGCTAGGTGTTCAAAAGCTATATTTGTATGGCAACGCCCAAAATGTGGGAGCTCTAGTCAGCAAAGATTATGAAGGGTTCGATCCTGAAAGAAATACATTCGACTCTGGAGAAAACTTCTATCCCCTTCCAAAAATATTTACTGTTGGTGTTAATATTAGTCTATAAGCATTATGAAAACGATAAAGAATATTAATATAATTATACTGCTATTGGGCATGTTTACCTTTAGTGGATGTAGTGAAGATTTTCTGGAAGTATATCCCCAGGACAGGATTACTACTGTTTCTTTCTGGCAGAATGAAAATGACGTAAAACTAGCTTTAAATGGTATCTACAGCGTATTGAAGCATCGCGGTGTTTATGGGGCAGGGCCTACTATGGATGCCATTACTCCGTATGCGTTTCAATGGGCCCATTGGAACGGAATGCAGATGCAAATAGGCAATGGGTCTATTACTGCTGCTACTTCCGGCGGAATGCTGAATGAACGATGGACGATGTGTTATCGCATCATCAACTTCTCCAATGATTTTTTGGCTAATATTGACAGGGTAGAACTGGATGAAGCTTCAAAATCCACTTATTTGGGAGAAGTGTATTTCCTTCGGGGCCTAGCCTTCGCACTATTGGCGGAAACCTATGGTGGGGTGCCGGTAATTACCTCTGTGTTGAGTACCGCGGAAGTGACTTTAGTAAGCCGAAATACCCTTGAAGAGACTTGGAATCAGGCCATTTCGGATTATGATGAGGCTATACAAAGACTGGCTCCAGTTTCCTATGAAGTAGGACGGGCCACTAAAGGGGCCGCTCTGGGAATGAAAATGAGAGCTTATTTGTACCAGAATAAATACGACCAAGTATTGAACCTCATCGATGAAATTGATGCTTTGGGCATGTATTCCCTTTTCCCAAGTTATGAAGGGCTCTTTCAATTGGATAATGAAAACAATGAAGAAGTTCTTTTTGATATCCAATATATGGTAGGGGAACAAGGTCAGGGCAATTTCTTTGCCTGGCTTGCTCTACCCGGAAGTGTAGCGGGCGCAGGGGCTAGTGATCCCGCACCCACCCAACATATCGTCGATAAATATGAGATGATTGATGGGTCTGAAGTGGACCCCAACAATCCCTTTGAAGGAAGAGATCCCCGGTTGGATTTTACCATTCTTAGACCGGGAGCTACTTTTGAGGGCTTGGTCTATCCAACAGAAGTATCCAACCATACCGGTCAAAGGGTAGGGTATAACCTTAGAAAAAACGTTGGCGAAGGAATTCCATTGCTATCGCCTAGAGTATCTCCTTTGAACTTTATCGTATTGCGCTATGCGGACGTCTTGTTGGCCAAAGCAGAAGCCCTGATCGAAACCAATCAAAATTTGGAGGAAGCAATAGGACTTATCAATAGGATCAGAACCGAAAGAACGGATGTCACCATTACTAGTTTACCAAGCGATTTGTCCCAGGAGGAAGCGAGAGATGCGTTAAGACATGAGCGGGTGGTGGAGTTTTTTGGAGAAGGTATATTGTGGGCGGATATTAAACGGTGGAATATTGGTCAAGATCTTTACCCCGTCGAAGTAAGAACAGCCGATGGAGGTTTGGTTGAGGTGAAATTTCCTACTGGATATGAGGATAAAGACAATTTATTGCCAATCCCGGATAATGAAATTTCCTTTAATGAAAATTTGGAACAAAACCCAGGTTGGTAATTCCGCTTGATTGATGTCCTATGGATGATCACTAAAACTTGAGTAATTATTTCCGTTTGAATTAAATCAGGGAAACGTTTTAGGTGAGGCTGTGGATAGTGAATTTAACATGAGGGAGATGAAATGGCTGGCGAAATTCTGGTAAGATCCTTAGTGTGGGTCTGTTCAGAACGGCACCGGTCCTTTCATCTTCTTTTATGTAAGCTTTTTTTTATATCTTGTTAACGATTTAGAAGGATAAGTAAATGTAAAATGAGCCAAAATCAGGTAATAAAGATATTGATTTCAGTGGCTATTGTTTTCTTTGTCATTTGGGTGTTGCAGTACGAATCTGAAGTAAGATTCCCGGATGAAATCGAGGCTTCCTTACCCGCCGAAATTGATTTCAATTTTCATATCAAACCAATTTTATCAGACCGTTGCTTTGCCTGCCACGGGCCGGATGAAAACAAAAGGGAAGCGGGCTTGAGGTTGGATTTGGAAGAGTTTGCCTTGGCGGCATTTGGTGAAGAAAGGAATAATTATGCCCTAGTCCCTGGCAATCCTCATAAAAGTGCGGTTTACAAGCGAATTGTCTCCTCCGACCCGGAACTGAAAATGCCGCCGGCGGCATCCAATCTGGCATTATCCGAAACAGAAATAGCCCTTATTACAAAATGGATAGAACAGGGTGCGGTCTATAAACCCCATTGGTCCTTTATTATTCCAGAAAAGCCGGAAGTTCCTTCAATCGAAATGGAAGAATGGGCGATAAACGAAATTGATCAATTCGTTTATGACAAATTATCGAAAGTGGGTTTGGAACCATCTAAAGTGGCCACAAAAGAGACACTAATCCGTCGGGTATCCTTTGACCTTACCGGACTGCCACCTACCGTTCAGGAAGTGGATGATTTTTTGGAAGACCAAGCGCCGGATGCGTATGAAAAGCTGGTAGACCGATTGTTGGCATCCCCCCATTACGGCGAGCGCATGGCTTCCGAGTGGCTGGATGTGGCCAGGTATGCGGATTCTCACGGTTATCAGGATGACGGCATGCGAAATATGTGGCCCTGGCGTGACTGGGTAATCCGTTCCTTTAACAAAAACCTTCCCTATAATGATTTTATTACCTGGCAGTTGGCAGGCGACATGTTGCCGGACGCCACCAAGGATCAAATTTTGGCTACCGGGTTCAACAGAAACCATCCCCAAAGTCAGGAAGGTGGGGTCATAGCCGAAGAATACAGGGTAGAATATGTTGCCGACCGGACCAACACCCTGGGTAAGGCATTCCTGGGATTGAGTACCGAATGTGCCCGTTGTCATGATCACAAATATGATCCTATTTCGCAGAAAGAATATTTCCAACTGTATGCATTTTTTAACAGCGTAAAAGAAACCGGTCAGGTGCCCTACATGGGAGAAGCAAGTCCAACTCTAATTCTCACTGATGAGGAGGTAGAAAAAAAACTAGCCTTTGTCAATCTACAGATCCAGCAGCAAGAGGGGGAATTGGACTCCCTACAGGATAAATACCGGAAAGGATTTGAAAAATGGTTGTCCGGAATAAAAACTAAATCTGAGACAAAGCTGGTCCCTAAAGGAAGAGTTGGTTACTATCCCTTGGATGCGCCATTCAATGATAAATTTAATAACCTGGCTGATCCGTCCAATCCTGCCAGTATGGTGGTGATCCAAAAGGACAAGGAACTTCAAATGGCGGAAGGAAAGTTTGGCAAAGCGGTAAAGCTGGTGGGTGACAGTTATGTGGATTTGGGGAGTAATGTAGGCTATTTTGAACGCAATGATCCTTTTACGATCAGCTTGTGGTACAAAGCCTTAGCGGACAGTTTGGATGGGCCGATTTTCTCCAAAACTGGTGGGTTTGCCAACGGTTTTCGGGGGTATGAGTTGTTGGCGGCAGGGGATGGTAGCCTGAAAGGTCTAATTTCCCATACCTGGCCCGCCAATGCGATCGAAGTACAATCCGAGGATAAAATTCCCGAAGGGGAATGGGTTCATTTGGCCATGGTATATGATGGATCAAGCGAGGCAGCAGGGTTGGAGCTTTTTATCAATGGAAAGTTGGTGACACTAGAGATTAAAACAGATAATCTGAAAAGAAGCATTTTATCCTACGGAAAAGACAAGCTTAGTACCGGTCATCCGGGAAACCTACAAATCGGCAAGCGGGGAACAAACTTTGCGGAAACCCTAGACCAATCCTTGGTGGATGAATTTAGTGTATTTGATCGCCGGCTGTCGGCCTTGGAAATTGATGCCTTGTATTCGATGTCCAATCCGATAAATTCCTATATCGAATTGGGCAAGGAAAAGGAATTGTTTGACTATTACCTATTAAATGTTGACTCGGATTTTCAAGCCCGTCAAAAAAACCTCACCCGCCTGCGTGGTGAAGAGAACGCCGTTCTCAGTGCACAGCCTGAAGTGATGATAATGGAAGAGCAGAAAGACCCCCGCCCCACATTTATTTTGGCCAGGGGTACCTACGATGCGCCTACCGAACAGGTATTCCCGGGGACACCTAAATCCGTTTTGGAATTCCCGGATGATTTCTCTAGAAACCGGCTGGGCCTAGCCTCGTGGGTGACTCATGAGAAAAACCCGTTAACCGCCCGTGTGGCGGTAAACCGCTATTGGCAGCTTATTTTTGGAAACGGAATTGTTTCCACTACAGATGATTTCGGGAATCAGGGTGCATTTCCTTCCCACCCGGAATTGCTGGATTGGCTGGCGGTATATTTTAGGGATTCGGGCTGGAACCTCAAGGAACTGCTTAAACTAATGGTCACCTCGGCAACCTATAAACAGTCATCTGATTGGAATGACACCTTAAGGGAAAAGGATCCCGAAAATGTTTGGTTGGCCCGGGGGCCAAGCTACCGCATGCCCGTGGAAATGATCAGGGACAATGCCCTTGCTGCCAGTGGTCTGTTGGAGAAAGAAATAGGTGGTAGAAGTGTCAAACCCTACCAGCCAAAGGGGTTGTGGAAGGAGCTTGCTACTGCCAACGTGCGGGAGTATGTGCAGGATACCGGAAAAAACCTTTACCGCCGTGGCCTGTATACTATTTGGAAACGCAGTTCCCCCCCGCCATCGATGATCAGTTTTGATGCTTCTGACAAATATACATGCACGGTGGAAAGGCAAAAGACCAATACCCCTTTACAGGCCCTTGTACTCATGAATGATCCTCAGTATTTGGAAGCATCAAGGGCATTGGCGGAAAAAATGATTAAAATTGGCGGGGATGATCTTCAAAGACAAATCAGCTACGGATTCAAGGCCATGACCAGCAGAAGTCCCGATTCGGAAGAATTAAGGGTATTGATGAGACTTTATTCAATGGAATTGGAGGATTTTACGGCATCTCCCGAAACAGCGGAGGGCCTTTTGAGCCTCGGAGAATTTACCTCGGACCCAAATCTTCCCAGGGAAGCAGTGGCTGCCATGACATTGGTGGCATCTACGTTGGTGAATTATGATGAAGCTGTATATAAAAGATGATAACGTTTGCCAATAAGCTTACGGTTTGAAATCAACATGTATTATAGAATTAAATTTCCCTTGAAATGAGCATTTTGCACAATCTACATATGGACCGCCGTCAGTTTTTAACAAAAACCAGTTTGGGTTTGGGTAGTTTAGCCCTTGGCTCGCTGCTGGGTCCCAGCCAATTGATGGCCAAACTGCCTCCGGGCAGTGATGAGGGTGGCGGATTAAGCGGTCTGCACTTCGTGCCTAAGGCTAAGCGTGTAATCTATCTTTTTCAAAGTGGAGGTCCTTCTCAGATGGAGCTTTTTGATTACAAACCCCTGCTTAACGAACGCTTTGGTCAGGAGTTACCGGAGTCTATACGGGCGGGGCAGCGGCTCACCGGCATGACCTCCAATCAGAATTCTTTTCCATTGGCGGGGTCAGTTTTTGATTTTGCCCAACATGGTCAAAGCGGTGCATGGGTTAGTGAATTAATGCCACATACCGCAAAGATTGCGGATGAGTTGTGCTTTATCAAATCCATGCATACAGAAGCGATAAATCATGACCCGGCAATTACTTTTTTCCAATCAGGATCCCAACTCAGCGGTCGGCCTTCTATGGGTTCTTGGATTAGTTATGGGTTGGGCAGTGAAAACAAAAATTTACCGGATTTCTCCGTGTTGCTTTCCAAAGGAAGAGAGGGTGACCAGCCGCTGTACGCCAAACTTTGGGGGTCCGGCTTTTTGCCATCTCTACACCAGGGAGTGCAGTTTCGATCCGGTAAGGACCCGGTCCTATATCTGAATGACCCGGAGGGGATAAACAAAGGAAGCCGTAGAAGGATGTTGGATGCGCTGAAGGAGCTTCATGAGATGAAATACGAGAAGGTAATGGATACGGAAATTAATTCCCGCATTGCCCAATATGAAATGGCGTACCGGATGCAGGCTTCCGTTCCGGAAACCATGGACATATCCAAAGAGCCTGATTACATCTATGACATGTATGGACCTGATTCCAGGGTACCGGGTACCTTCGCCGCCAACTGTCTTTTGGCGAGGAGGCTGGCGGAAAAGGACGTGAAATTCATACAACTCTATCATCAGGGTTGGGATCAGCATGGCAATTTGCCTAGAGATATACGGACCATGAGCAAGAGCGTGGATCAGGCGGGTGCTGCTTTGGTCATGGATTTAAAACAAAGGGGGCTCTTGGATGATACGTTGGTTATTTGGGGAGGGGAGTTTGGTCGAACCAATTATTCGCAGGGGAAATTGACAAAAGACAATTACGGCCGCGATCACCACCCGAGGTGCTTCACCATGTGGATGGCAGGAGGTGGTGTCAAGAAAGGATACACCCATGGTGAAACCTGTGAATTTGGATACAATATTGTCAAGGATCCCGTACATGTGCACGATTTTCAGGCCACCCTGCTCCACCTTTTGGGAGTAGACCATGAAAAACTTATTTTCAAACACCAGGGAAGAAGGTTTCGGCTGACGGATGTAAGTGGACATGTGGTAAGGGATATTTTGTCTTGAGTACCATATATTGGAGTCATGTATGGTAAACCCAACCCTGTGAATGGTTTGAAAACGACCTGTAAATAGGTGAGGGAGCTGCATGTAACGTTCTGGATCTATACTACTGACCCTAATTAAATAGGAAGAGTACTTGATATTCCCCAGATGAATTGGATTTTGGGAGTGCTATCCTATTTTGAAAAGATTGGTTTTTGACGCGGATAAAATCATACAATTCGAAATTCTGGGAAGAAAAAATAATTATGAACTGAAGACAAACTTTTTTAATCGATCAAAACCTGCAGCTCCTCTTGATTTCATCCATATTCCAGTCGGTCTTTTTCGGATGTCACCTTCAGAGGCGGGTGTGGAAGTTTTTCATAGCGTAATTAAAAATAATTTTTCAGAATGATACTAAAGTTTCCACCTAGAAATTTGTGTTTTTAAGTTAATATTTTGTTTTATAACTGACGATTGGATAAATATTTTGTTTCCTTGGTTTTAATAAATTTAATTTATTTCATTTTATATTTTTTTTGAAATTTTATGGGGTCATTTTGCTGCTTATATTCCTCTTAATTATATAAAGCGAAATACCCAGCGCTCATGAACATAAACCCAAAAAAGAATACCACTATACCCGTTATCCCCTTGCCCTACCGGCATGCGGCTACTATGGAGATTTTTAAAGATAAAACAGACACGGAAGTATGGAACGCATTTGATGCGGGAGACGAAATGGCTTTTAACTATATTTATCGTATACATGCGGCCTCCCTTTTTGGTTTTGGCAGCCAAATCAGCAAGGATCAGGGATTGGTTCAGGATTGCATACAAAATATTTTTATAGGGCTTCGCAAAAAGAGAGGCAGCCTAAACGAAGTGAAAAGCATAAAATCTTATCTCTTCAAATGTTTACAAAGAGATCTGATTCGGGAACTTAATAAAAAGGAAGGAACAAAATTTACTTCAGAGGGAATGGACGAGCGTTTTTTTCACATTGAAGTTTCCTTTGAAACCAAATTGATTCAGCAGGAACGGGAAACCGAGCAAAAGGCAATGATACAGGAGGCACTCAATCAACTTACATCCAGACAAAGACAGGCGGTATTGTTGCTGTATGAGGAGGGTATGAGCTACAAGGAAATTGCGGAAGTGATGGATCTGAACGAGGTTAAGTCAGCCCGAAAAATCATCTATAGGGCTTTGGACAGCCTTAAGATTCTTTTAAAGAAATAGGCAGTCATTGAAGCATTAGAAAACATGGAATATCCGACATCAATAAGATATAGAGATTATAAATTGGAAGATTTCCTTATGGATGAATTTTTTATCCAGTGGGTAAAGTTTCCCGACAGCAATAACTGTCATTTTTGGGAAAAATGGATCCAAGAATATCCCCACAAGCGGGAAATGGTGACGCAGGCAGCGAGATTTATAAGAGGAGTACACTACAGTCAGGAGGCAAGTTTTTCGGATAACATGTATGTAGAAACTTTTGAAAACATCATTCGCACCACCACACCGCTTGATCGGAAAGTTTCTGCTAAAAAGACTACTTTTAACCTACTAAGTCTATTTTCGCTAAGAAAGTTAGTGGCTGTCTTGGTAGTTGGATTTTGCTGTTGGATGGGGTATTCCCTTATGTTTCAGCAGGAAGAGGTGAAAGTAGCTGTAGTGGAAATACCAGTGGTCAAAAAAATCAATCCTGCTGGAAAGAAGTCCCTTATTACCTTGTCGGATGGGAGCAAAGTATACCTGAATGCAGGCAGCTCCCTGCAATACCCTAAACAATTCGGTGCTGAAAGGAGAGAAGTTCAACTAACAGGAGAAGCATTTTTTGATATTCAATCTGAAACTGACAGGCCCTTTATAGTGTGTACGGCAAATACCCAAATCAAAGTATTGGGTACCACCTTCAATGTCAACCAAGAGGAGAGCGGCAAGATTGCCGTGGCTCTAGTATCTGGAAAAGTGAGGGTAAATGACAATAAAGGCAATCAAGTTAATTTGGAGCCCAGTGAAATGCTAGTAATGGAACATGAGGGTGAATTTTACAAAACAAGTTTTGATGCGCTTGAAATCTCGGGTTGGAAAGACAAAAAACTGGTATTCAAAAAAGACACTTTTGTAACTGTGCAGCAAAAAATTGAAAACTGGTACGGTGTGGATGTGCAGGTAATTGGTAAGATGCCAAAGGGTTGGGTTTATACCGGCGTTTACGAGGATGAATTGTTGGAGAATGTGCTTACAGGAATTTTCTACACCTCCGGGATAACCTATAAGATTGATGGAAAAAAAGTAACCATTAATAACACTAAATAATATAAGCATGAAGCATATAGATACTGGTTAGCATCAAAGGCAGCATCTGTTCTGGGGAGAACAGGATACTGCCTTCTTACAGCCTTGTGTCCGTGGAAAGAAGACAAGGCATGGTTCAAGCTCAAAAACTTAAACAATTCAATATTATGAAAAAAATTATACTTAGGCAACTAGTTATGCTGTCCAAAAGATTATTGTATGGGTTTCTAATTCAGCTTTTCTTCTGTACGTTGCTTTTGGCCAATACAGGGAACGCACAGCGGAAAACCCTGGAGGAGGTGAAAATTTCAGTAAACCTCACCGATAAGTCCTTAAGCCAGTTTTTCAGACTGGTGGAGTCCAAGACGGATTTTAAGTTTACTTTCAATGATGGGTTGGTTAATCTCAGCCAAAAGGTAACACTTACTGAAAATAATATTTCTTTATATAGAATTTTGGAGAATATTTCCCATCAGGCCTTTCTAAATTTTGTTCAGGTAAACAATAATATCCATGTGAGAAACAGGGAGGGAACCGAGCGGATTTCTTCGGTTGAGGTTGTGAAAGTTCAGGATATAACCATTACAGGAAGGGTAGTTGATGGTAACGGTGAACCATTACCAGGAGTTACAATTGCTGTGCCTGGCACTACTACGGGTACAGCAACGGACTTGGATGGCACATATTCCCTAACCGTTCCTGAAGGATCTATACTTGTGTTCTCCTTTATCGGGTTTGAATCCAAACGCATTGAAATCGGGCAACAGAATGTTATCGATGTAGTTCTTACGGAGGATATGAGTTCTTTACAGGAAGTTGTAGTAACAGGTTTTGGAACCCAAAGGAAGGAGAACCTTACCGGGGCCGTATCGAGCGTAGGAAAGGAAGTTCTTGAAAGCCGTCCCATCACCAATATAGGTCAGGGATTGCAGGGACAGATTTCCAATTTGAACATTACCCAAAATACAGGAACCCCGGGAGGAGGGGCTTCTTTTAATGTCAGAGGATTTACTTCCATTAATGGTGGATCGCCATTGATTTTGGTCAATAATGTCCCCATGGATGTGAATCTAATCAACCCCAATGACGTGGAAAGCATTTCAGTGCTTAAAGATGCGGCCTCGGCAGCTATTTATGGTGCTCGTGCCGCTTACGGGGTAATTTTGATTACCACCAAATCAGGTAGCACCAGTCCGAAACCAACTATTTCTTTATCTTTTAATTCCGCAATCAACACTCCAGTAGTTAGGTTTGAAACCGAGGATGCTTTGGAGAGAATGAATTATATGAATACGGCGAATATTGCAAGAAACGGTGTCCCCTATTACCAGTTTACAGACATTTACCAAGAAAGAATTAGGAATCATTATAATGACCCTTCGCAACCTAGTGCTTTTCCGGATCCCCAAAACCCTAATCAATGGTTGATGAGTGGCAATACGGATTGGCCAAGGGAATTATTGAGAGACAGTTATCCCATGAGCCAATATACTGCTTCCATATCCGGAGGAGACGAGAGGTTTGATTATTATACCTCATTGAATTACCTGTATCAGGAAGGCATCAATCGGCAGTTTGATGAAAAATATAAGCGATACAATTTTATGACCAATTTGAATTATAAAATCACGGATTGGGCGAAGATTGGTACCAAAATTTCCATGAACAACAGTAACCATATCTTCCCGCCCAATAATTCCGCCAACCATCATCCAGAGGGAAACAGCCCTTTCCAATGGCACCAATGGGCCAATTGGCCTGTTTATTTTCCTGATGGGAATTATGCATCAGCTGGTTCTGTTCCCAATATGGTTCAATTTTACAGGGAAGCAGGACACAGAAAAAGGGATATTTATGATACCTGGTTAACTGGGAGTATACAACTTACTCCGATTAATAATATGACTTTTAATTTTGAATATACTTCCAACATCAAAAACACTCAAGAGGAAGAATATTGGCGTAGATTACCCATGTATTTTGTAGATGGGGGCATCAGTGGTTATTTTCCATATACCAATCCAAGTCAAGTTACCAAACGGAATTTTAATGACAGATATTATGTCATCAATGCATATGCAGATTATGCCAATAGCTTTGGGAAGCATGACATCAAGATTATGGCAGGATTCAACCAGGAGAACCTTGATTCTAGGTTTTTTAATTCCAAAAGAGAAAATCTGACAGTCGAATCCATTCCTTTTATGAACTTGGCTTATGGAGAACGCTTTGTAGGGGATGGTGCCTCTGAATATGCCATTCGAGGAGTATTTACACGGTTTAACTACAGTTATGAAGACAGGTATCTTTTGGAATTTAACGGTAGGTATGACGGTTCTTCCAAATTTCCCAAAGACGATCGGTTCGCTTTTTTCCCCTCTCTTTCCTTGGGTTGGAGAATTGACAATGAGGCCTTTTTCGGGAATTTGGAAAGAACATTTGACATGCTTAAAATCAGGGCATCCTATGGGAATTTGGGAAATCAGAATGTACCAGGGAACTACCCATATATTGCTACCTTTGCTTCCAACACGGTGAATTATCTTTTAAATGATGACAGGCCATTAACCGTTTTAGCTCCAGGATTGGTCAGCCCCACACTGACTTGGGAGACCGTGACCCAGCGCAATCTAGGATTGGATTTTACCATGTTTGAAAATCGGCTGAATACCTCTTTTGATATATATAGAAGAGATACAAAAAACATGTTGACCCGATCTCAGACTCTACCTGCAGTCTTAGCGGAAAATGAACCACGTGAAAATGCAGCGGACCTAAAGACTACGGGGTGGGACTTAACAGTGGGCTGGAGACAGCAAAGCAATGATTTAAGGTGGGGGGTTACACTTATCCTTTCTGATTATACCGCTGAGATCACCAGATTCAGTAATCCTGTCGGACTTATTTCCGATTATTATGTAGGACAACAGATTGGTGAAATTTGGGGATATACCACTACTGGTATTGCACAGACCGATGATGAAGCCAAGGCTCTGGACCATAGAAACTTAGTCGCATTTGAAAGAAAAGCCGGAGATTTGCTTTTTGCAGATCTAGATGGCGATGGAAGGATCACCCCTGGAAATGGTACTTTGGATAATCCCGGTGACCGCAGCATTATCGGAAACAATACCCCACGTTATAGTTATGGTTTCAAATCCGATTTTCAGTGGAAAAATTTCGATCTTGATATCTTTTTTCAGGGTGTGGCAAAGCGAGATCTCTGGTTAAGCAATAATTTTTGGCTTGCTGGCTATAACAATGAATGGAATGCACGAAATAAGGTTCTTACAGATTGGTGGTCCCCTGAAAACACAGATGCTTATTTTCCTAGGCCGATGATTACCGGTGGAAGCGATGTAACTGCAGTTCAAACCAGGTTTTTACAGAACGCTGCTTACCTGAGGCTGAAACAATTGACCATTGGCTATACCATTCCCGAGGTCATTTCCCAGCGTATCAAAATGAATATGGTAAGGGTCTATTTATCAGGTAATAATGTATGGGAAGTAACAGGGATTTATAAGTACAAAAATGTATCGGACCCTGAAATGAATGGGGCACAGTTTTACCCCATTTACCGATCATTTTCCTTAGGAGCAAATATCAATTTCTAAATTCTGAAGACCGTGAAAAATTTAAAGATATTCGTATTATTATTGTCATTGATTACAGTATTTGCCTGTAATGATGATTTTCTAGAGAGGTATCCTTTGGACCAAATCAGTGATGTCCAGTTTTGGACATCTGCCACCGATCTGGAATTGTATGCCAACCAATTTTATGTGGACCTGAGGGATCCCCATTACAATTGGAGATATGATGATATTTCGGACAACAATGCACCTGGCAACAGACATCCTTTCTCTTGGAATGAATACGTTATCCCAGCCACAGGAGGAGGTTGGGGAAAAAATGATTGGCTGCCTATTCGTAGAACCAATTATGCCTTGGTCAGGATAGCAGATATGGAAAAAAATGCTTCCATTTTAAGGTACGAAGGTGAAATTCGTTTTTTTAAAGCGTTTTATTATCATAAAATGGTTGTCAGATATGGAGATGTACCATGGTATGATGCCGACCTTCAAACTGATTCTGAAGAATTGTACAAACCTAGAGATTCCAGAAAAGTCGTATTTGATAATTTATTGGCTGATCTCGATTTTGCTATCGAACACCTTCCGGAGGAATCCGGGACAGACAGGTTGACCAAATATGCAGCCCTCACCTTCAAAGCCGAAGCATGCCTGTTTGAAGGCACCTTCCGGAAATATCATGGTCTTGGGGACCATGAAACTATCCTCAGAGAATCTGTGGAAGCTGCGGAGCAAGTTATCAATTCCGGTAAATTTGCATTATATTCGACAGGTAATCCTGATCAGGATTATTTTGACCTCTTTGTTCAGTACAATTTGAATGGAAATCCAGAAGTCATCTTTTTTCAAAGGATGGTACAAGGCATCCGAATGCACAACAATGTTCGGCAACTTGGTGAGCAACGAACTGGATATACCAAAGATTTTGTCAATTCCTACCTCAGCGTAGACGGTTTGCCAATTGCTTTAAGCCCCCTTTATCAAGGGGATAAGGGAGAATTTGATAAGGAATTTCAAAACAGAGATCCGAGGATGAAGCAATCCATCTATGTTCCAGATCGTCCTTATAGGATTTATGTTGATGGGAGTGTAGATTACCGTACCATGCCAGAGTTTGATAATAATTATGTAACCACAAGTTATTATATTACCAAGGGGTATTCCCCTTACGAAGTTGACCGGCTACAACTTCAATGTACAATTGATGTTTTCACCTATAGGTATGGTAAATTATTGGTTACCTATGCGGAGGCAAAAGCAGAACTTGGTGAGGCCACTCAAGAGGTTTTGAATAATTCCATCAACCTGTTACGAGACAGGGTCGGAATGCCACATTTAACTATAAATGTAGGTTTTGAGGATCCCAACTGGCCGGATTGGGAAATGCCTGTATCTCCACTAATCAATGAAATTCGAAGGGAACGCAGGATAGAGACTGCGGGAGAAGGTACCCGTTGGGAGGATATAGTGAGGTGGAAAGCAGGAAGATTATTGGAAAACCCCTTAACCTACAGCGGGGCATATGATCCGGAATCCGGCAATTATAGGGAGATCTATCCAGGAAATACCCGGCAATGGAATGATAAGTTATATCTTTTCCCCTTGCCTGTACAGGAAATATCCCTGAATCCTCAATTGGAGCAGAATCCAGGCTGGCAATAGTTAATCACCTCACAAATAGTTTTATTTATGATCATTGGAATGACAAGTTTATAATGGTTATTTATAATTTCTTCTGATTTAAATTTGTACAAATGGCGTTTTATTTTAAATTGACATCATCCATTTTTCTTCTGGCCTTCCTTCTATTTCCAGTTTTGGCCAGTAACGATCCTTCTTTTGATGAAACCTTAAAAGTCGGTTGGGCTTTAGCGGATATTACCCCCGATAGACCTGTTTTAATAGCCGGGCAATTTCATGCCCGGTTATCAGAAGGGGTTTTGGATCCTGTGTCCGCCACCGTTTTGGCTATGGAATCCGGAGTCGGCAACCAAACCAAAAAGGTTGTCTGGATCAGTTGTGACCTTGTAGGAATCAGTGATGGAACCAGGGGTGGTGCTAATATTAGGGACAGGATCAGGGAGCAGGTAATCCGGTTGGAGCCCTCCCTGTCACCGGGTCAAATCATCATTAATGCTACCCATACCCATGCTGCGCCTTTGGTTTCATCGGTGGATAAAATTGAAGAAGTATATGGAGTAAGTTTGGAAAAAATTGCTTCAGGAGGTGATGCTATGCCACCTGCTGAATACATCGATTTTGCTGCTGACCGCATTGCAAAGGCTACAAAGGAAGCTTGGAATAGTAGAAAGAAAGGGGGCGTAAGTTTTGGTCTGGCCCATGCTGTGGTAAGCATGAACCGATTACAGGCCCTACATACCGGCAAATCCGTCATGTATGGCAATACCAATAACCCGGACTTTAGCCATATAGAGGGACATGAGGATCATAGCCTAAATCTGATGTATTTCTGGGATGAAAACCGGAAATTGACTGGGCTGATCATTAACGTTGCTGCCCCGTCGCAGGTAAGTGAACATTCCTACCAATTGTCCGGAGATTTCTGGCACGACACCAAAGAAGAATTGAAAAAGCGGTATGGAATGGATATCCATATATTGGGTCAGGCTAGCGCAGCAGGAGACCTATCCCCTCATGTCATGATAGGCGGGAAGGCTGAGGAAAGAATGCAACGCCTATTGGGTTTTGAGGAGGATGGAACTGGACGCGGAAGTTTGGGGCAAAGGAAACAGATTGCCTTAAGGATTTCCGATGCGGTAACCTCCATTTATCCGGTCATGAAAGACAATATTAACTGGAATCCTGAATTTGCGCACCGGGTGGCAGAGTTGCAGCTTTCAAGAAGGTTGTTAAGCATTGAAGATGTCACAGAGGCAAAAAAAGAAGCGGAAGAATGGCAAAAACGCTATCAGGATATGCTTGATGATTTGGAAAAGAATCCGGAGAAAATAAAAGAAGCCAGATGGTACAGGGATATTACTATCAGCCACAGTAGATTAAGAAGAGGATTGGTGGTAAAAGAAAGGTATGAATTAGAAAAGACGGAGCCCAAATTACCAATTGAGGTCCATGTTTTAAGGATAGGTGAAGCGGTTTTTGCCACCAATCCTTTTGAGCTTTATCTGGATTATGGTATGCAGATGAAAGCAAGGAGCCCTGCAACACAGACCTTTATCGTGCAGCTTACAGGATCAGGTTCCTATCTGCCCACCAAAAGGTCAATTGCTGGGGGTGCTTATGGGGCTGTCCCTGCAAGTACCTTGATTGGTCCTGAAGGCGGCAGGGAATTGGTAGATCAAACTTTAAGTCTTATCGAATCCCTTTGGTAATATCGTGATATGATTGGAACTGAAATACGGAAAATAAAATCCTGGTTAATAGAAAACCTAATACCCTGGCAATTCCTCTTGTTAGTGCTGTTTGGCGCCTATCAGAACCAGTTGTCCGCCACTACAAGCCAAGGTCTAAGGATTGGAACGGCTTCCATTGATATTACCCCACCATTGCCTGCAGCGGTTGATGGTCAAATGAGGCTGAGGGTGGCAACAATAGCGGAAACTGCTTTATTAGCCAATGTGGTGGTATTGGAATTAAAAGATGATTTCGGAAAGCTTGATGTAAGTGTGCTTATTTCTTGCGATCTGGTAACCATTCCCTATGAATTGAGAGATAAGATCAGAGAATCTGTGGCATTTTCAATTCCGGAACTGGATACCCGCAAAATAATCATCAATGCCACCCATACCCATACTGGGGGCGTGATAAGGGATGGATGGTATGCAATTCCCGACACAGTAACCCAAGCTGTGGACTATCAGAATTTGGTGTCCAGGCAGGTAACCCGTGCGGTGGCGGTAGCATGGAAAAAAAGGGATTTTGGAAGTATTTCCTGGGGGATGGGACATGCCAAGGTGGCCTATATCAGAAGAGCAGTCTATAAAGACGGCAGCGCCAAAATGTATGGGAAAACCAACCAGGATGATTTTAGAAAAATGGAAGGATATGAGGATCAAAGTATCTTTTCATTGTTTTTTTGGGACCAGGCTGGTAAATTGATAGCCACCTGTATCAATGTCTCCAGTCCGGCTCAAATTGTAGAATCTAGGTCGACCATTCATGCAGACTATTGGGATCCCGTTAGACAGGGGCTACAGAAAAAATTTGGTTCCGACCTGGTAGTCCTGGGGTGGATAGGTGCTGCGGGGGACCAAACACCCAGACCAATGTACGACCAATTTGCCGAACTCAGAATGGTGGAATTGCGCCAAAACAATAGCAGTCCAGAATTTGAAAGTGGTTCCGAATCGGTTAATTTTAGATCCGACAGCTATTTGGATGAGGTGGGGGATAGGATTGTAAACGCAGTTATGCAAACTTATGATACTGTGAGCAAGGACCAATATCGGGAAGTTGTATTTGATCATGCTGTGGAGGAAATAGACCTGCCAATGCGCTTGGTGACAGAAGAGGAATATCATAATTCTAAAAAACTGAGGGATGAAGATCTTAATGACAATTATAGAGCAATAGAATTCAGTAGGCGTATTGCCTTTTATGACGAGGTAGTAAAAAGGTTCGAGAACCAGCAAAAGATTCAACAGCCTATGTACCCCGTGGAAATTCATGCTTTGCGGATAGGGGATGTGGTGATTTGCACCAATCCATTTGAAATGTTTACTGATTTTGGGATACAAATCAAAGCCAGAAGCAGGGCTTTACAGACCTTTATAATCCAATTGGTTGGTCCAGGCACCTATTTAGCAACCAAAGAAGCTTTGGCTGGAGGGCATTACTCCGCCATTGTAGAAAGCAACCGGGTTGGACCTGAAGGGGGGCAGATCCTGGTTGATCATACGATTTCAATGATCAGTGCCCTTTGGCCAAAATAAAAATTCATAATTAAAATAACTGCATTTCATTTTCAGATTGATAAAAAAATGGTCTCTACATTCAAATACTTCATTGCTTTTATTGTAGGGGTGTCGTTGCATCTGCACCAATTGGAGGCTTCCCAAATTTACATTGGTGCCCAATCAGTAGACATCACTCCCGAATTACCAGTTGCTGTGACAGGGCAATTTCATCTTAGGATTGCAACGGAAGCGGAAACGCCACTTACTGCAAATATTTTGGTGCTGGAATCCCGGGAAAACAACCGGATGGAAGAGCTGGCTGTGATGGTTTCCTGCGATGTGTTGTATATTCCCATTGATTTGATTGCAGATCTCAGGAAATCCGTAAAACAAAGAATTCCCGGGTTGGATGTAAACAAAATATTTCTAAATGCCACCCACACCCATACCGCTCCTGTCTTGGCAGAGGAAGGGGAATACTGGATACCAAAGGAAGGGGTAACCCAAGTGAAAGATTACAGGTTGTTTTTTGTTGAAAAGGTAACAGAAGGGATTGTAAGTGCGTGGAATAGCCGTACGGAAGGAAGCGTGGCCTGGGGTCTGAGTTATGCAGTCGCGGGATATAACCGCCGTATTGCATATTCCGATGGTACTTCAGGAATGAGCAGCAAAACCAATTTGAGGGAATTTGTAAACTTGGAGGGATCAGAGGACCACGATATCAACACTTTGTTTTTTTGGAACAAGGAGGGAAAATTGATCTCAATGGTCATTGGAGTGGCCAGTCCTTCCCAGGAAGTGGAAGGGAGGCATGCGGTGAATGCCGATTTCTGGCATCCAGTTAGGATGGGCATCCAGGAAAAATTCGGTAAAGAGGTTTGTATACTGGGATGGGTTGCAGCAGCTGGCGACCTCACACCCCATCTGCGCTATAGAAAGGCAGCGGATGACCGGATGAGGGAACTGAGAAACCTAAGCAGAATAGAGGAATTGGCGAGAAGGATAATCATTGCCGTAGAAGAAGCCTATGAAACAGTGAAGACGGAAAAACAGGTGACACCTATTTTTAAGCACCATATCGAAAAGGTCCCTTTACCGGAAAGATGGGTCACGGAAAGAGATTTCCTTGATGCGGATGCCTTTGTTTCGGATGCCAAAAAACAGATTGCTAATGATCCCAAGGCCTCTGAAAGACTGTACCGCCGGATGAAATGGCAGGAATCAACAGTAGAGAGATATAAAAAACAAAAGGATAACCCAAACCCCGTTTATGGAATGGAATTACATGTCATCCGTCTAGGAGATATTGCAATTTGTACCAATGAGTTTGAACTCTTCTCCGATTTTGGCATAAGAATGATTGCCAGAAGTAAAGCACTACAGACATTCGTTGTTCAATTGACAGGCAGTCCAGGATGGGGATCCTACCTGCCCACGGTCAAAGCAGTACAAGGCGGAGCCTACAGTGCAGTAATTCACAGCACACTGATCGGGCCAGAAGGCGGTCAGAAATTGGTGGACAGAACCGTAGAAGTAATCAATGGCCTTTGGCCTGAATAATACAGGTTATTTAATCCAAACAAAAATGATAAACATCCGAATTATTATAGTATTTGCCCTGGCTTTCTTAGGAAAATCAGGCGTTCAGGCTTCCGATTTGTATTTGGGAGCTGCCACCGCCGATATCAGTCCCGAATTGCCGGTGGCACTTATGGGCCAGTTTCATATGAGAATTGCAGAAAGGGCAGATACACCCTTATATGCCGCCATTGTAGCCATTGAATCCAGAAATGGGGATAAGGGACTTGATACTGCCGTTTTTGTATCCTGCGACCTGGTTTATATTTCCGCCCAGTTAAGAAGGGAATTAAGGCAGGAGGTTGGCAGGCGGTTGCCCGGCTTTAATGTCAATAAAATTATTCTGAGTGCCACCCATACCCATACCGCTCCTGTTCTTGAAGACGACCCGGATGAATCTTCCTTCTTATATCCTATACCTGCAAATGGGGTTTCCAAAGTGAAGGATTACAGGGACCTTTTTACGGAGAACGTGGCGGATGCCATTGTAAAGGCATGGAACAGCAGAAGTAGGGGAAGCGTTACCTGGGGCCTTGACCGCGCGGCGGTGGGGTATAACCGTAGAGCCGTCTATGCCGACGGAACTAGCGTCATGTACGGAAACACCAATAGGCTTGATTTTCAGAGCCTGGAAGGGTACGAGGACCATGACGTCAACTCCCTGTTTTTTTGGGATTCGAAAGGCAAATTAATCGCGATGAGCATTGATGTGGCGTGCCCTGCCCAGGAGTTTGAACATAAATCCACTGTCAATGCTGATTATTGGCATCCCGTACGAATGGCTTTGCAAAAACGGTTTGGCGCCGATCTCCATGTTCTAGGCTGGATAGGTGCTGCCGGAGACCAGTCCCCCCATAGTATGTACCGAAAAGCTGGTGAAGCACGGATGCAGGAACTTTCCAACAAATCCCGGTTGGACGACATTGCTGAGCGGATAATAAGGGCGGCTGAAAATACTTATGAAATCGTAAAAAATGACCAACATACCAATGTGGCTTTTTTCCATGAGACCGAAAATTTAAAACTTCCCATGCGCGTCATTACCCATGAAGAATATCTGGAATCAAAAAAGGTAACCGAAGACTGCGCCACCCAGATCGCTGCTGATCCTTCCAAGGCTTCTCAATTATATGCGAAAATGACTTGGTTCGGAGACGTACTGAAGCGGTACCATGACCAACAAAAACATCCGGAAAAGATGTATGAATCGGAAATCCATGTGTTAAGATTGGGTGACGCAGCCATTTGTACCAATCAATTTGAATTATTTACGGATTATGGGATTCGGATCCAGGCCAGAAGCAAGGCGGTCCAAACTTTCGTCATACAGCTGGCAGGGCCAGGTACCTATTTGGCTACAGAAAAGGCCATTGCTGGAGGAGGGTACAGTGCGGTTTGTCAAAGTAATGTGGTGGGTGCTGAGGGAGGTCAGATTCTGGTAGACAGAACCCTGGAAATCATAGACAGCTTCTGGTCAGAAGAAAGACAACTTGAAATCGAAAGAAATCTGTAAACTACAAAAAACAGCGCTTTATCCACCGGCTTGCAAAAGAAACCTAATGAAAAGAATTTGTTTTAAAAACCATATCCCTTTATTATTTATTGTTGCACTTGTTATATCCTTTGGTTGTGGGAAAGGTAAAGACTCCCCTTCCACCGAAGGTTCTGTCCCTCCCGGTAATGCCCTTTCGACCTTCGAATTGGAAGAGGGTTTTCAGATGGAATTAATTGCCCATGAACCCCTGGTTTCAGATCCCGTGGACATGGAGATTGACGAATTTGGCAGGCTGTATGTGGTTGAGATGCCCGGGTATCCGATCGACAAAAGCGGAACCGGACGAATCAGACTACTTTCTGACAGCAATGGAGATGGCATCATGGATGAAAGCACCGTTTTTGCGGAGGATTTATTGCTGCCCAATGGCATCCTGAGGTGGAAAAAAGGGGTTTTAGTAACGGATGCTCCGAATGTATTATACTTGGAGGATATCGATGGAGATGGAGTGGCTGATGTGAGGGACACCGTTCTTACCGGTTTCTCATTATCCAATCCCCATGTCAATGTTAACAATCCGGTTTATGGTTTGGACAACTGGATACACCTTGCCCATTTGGGACATATTGGAACCCGGAAGTACGAGGACCTATTTGGTGACCGGGGCAGTGAAATCGTCTTTTATGGCCGTCAGGATGGACCTATTTTACCTAAAAATGCCAATGGCCATTCAGTCAGGTTTAGACCGGATAAGATCGAGATGGAGATGGCTTCAAGCAGGACGCAGTTTGGCCATACTTTTGACCAGTGGGGAAGGTATTTGCTGACCCATAATCAAAATCATATTTACCATGAAGTAATAGGAGCTTCCTATCTTGACCGCAACCCGGACCTTTTGGTTTCCAATGCCACAGAATCCATTTCGGATCATGGGAATGAAACCGAAGTTTTTCAAATCACAACCAATCCGGACCGTCAGCTTTTTACCCCAATGGGTTTGACGACTGCATCGAGTGGGATTACGGCCTATTTGGGAGGAATTTTCTCGGAACCCTTCGATCAAAATGCTGTTTTTGTAGCGGAATCCGTAAGTAACTTGGTTCATGTGGATATACTTGAGGAAAAAGGGGCAAGCTTCACAGCCAAAAGGCATAGGGATAACAGAGAATTCTTGGCCTCAAGGGATTCTTGGTCTCGGCCTGTCAATATGTATGTAGGGCCAGACGGCGGACTGTATGTTCTGGATTACTATAGAAGGATCATAGAACACCCAGAATGGATGTCTGATGAGGCGGTGGAAGCTGGAGGGCTCTATGATGGGGTAGGAATGGGGCGGATTTACCGAATTACGCCCAAAGGTACCGGAAAGGCGGATTGGACTTCCGGCCTGGATTTTGGAAATGAAAGTCCAAAAGAATGGGTAACCCATCTTGCCAATCCCAATATCTGGTGGAGGATCAATGCCCAGCGCCTCTTGATAGATGCCATGGATATGGACGTTATACCGAATCTGGTTTTCATGGCAAAAAACGAAAACTCACCTGAAGGACGTTTACATGCGCTTTGGACGCTTGAGGGCATGGGAAAACTGGAATCCCCATTGATTCTGGAATCATTGAAAGATTCAGAAGCTGGAATCAGGGAAAATGCCATAAAACTGGCAGAATTGCACTTGGAAAAATCTCCCGAATTGGGTGCGGAATTACTTAAACTAAAAGATGATCCGCATCCAAGGGTACGGTTTCAGTTGCTTTGTACGATAGGATTTATGGATAATCCTCAATCGGCAAAAGTGACCGAAGAATTATTATTCCAAGACTTGGCCGATGAATGGGTTCAAATCGCGGCCTTGTCGGCTGCATCTTCCCAGGCTGTTCCATTATTGGAAACGGTATTAAAGCGGTTTGATTCCTCACAGCCAGCTTATGGGAACTTGGTTACCAGGCTAACCGCAATGATTGCTGCGGGTGATGAATTAGATAAAACAATGGATTTATTAAATATTTCCCTTTCCCCTTTGGAACGGGAGGAAACTGGTTGGAAGGCGCCGGTGCTAATTGGAATAACCGAAGGAATAAGGCGAAAAAAGGAAAACGCGAAGCAAATCAATAATCACTTAGACAAAATCCTCCGGGCATTCTTTGACCATCCCCAAGCTGAAGTCCGAAAATCTGTCCTTGCTTTAATCAAAGTGCTGGAAATTGAAGAGGTAGAATTGGTTGAGAAAAGCATGGAGAGAGCCATTTCAATCGCAACGGACCCTTCTGTTTCCGATGATAGGAGGGCGGAGGCATTAAGGTTTCTCCCTTTGGGGGATGTTTCCCCATTTGATGCCAAGCTAAAAGAGATGATCGTGACAAAGGAACCGATGGTCATTCAGATAGCTGCAATGCAGGCATTGGGAAGAATTGAAGGAATAGGCGTTCCTCAGTATTTTCTGACCAAATGGGAGACACTAACACCAGAAATACGCGATGTGGCTTTGGAAACGTTTTTATTCGAACCCGAAAGAGTTAAATTGTTGTTGGATGCCTTGGAGTCAAAAAAAATACCTGTAGCGCTGATAGGTTGGAAACGAAGGGTTCAGTTGATGAACCATTCCGATCTTAACCTAAGGACACGGGCACGGGACCTGTTGACCAAAGATGAGGGAGAAGAAGTTAATCGCCAATACCAAGAAGCACTGGAAATGGAAGGGGATCCGGTAGCAGGGAAAACAGTGTACATGGAGAACTGCGCCGTCTGCCATCAGTTCAGGGGAAAAAACGGGGTCGCTTTTGGGCCAGACCTTGGGACCGTCCACAATTGGCACCCCAAAGACCTAATGGCAAATATACTGGATCCCAATTTGTCTATTGCACCTGGTTTTGATTTGTGGGACGTAAGGATGAATGATGGAGAACAGGTTCAGGGAATGATCATGAACGAAACTTCGGCTGCCATCAGCCTGAGAACCTCTCCGGGAATTGAAAAATCGATCAACCGGCAGGAGATAAGTTCCATCCGTGGATTGAACATGTCGATGATGCCGGGATTGGCGGGGCAGATAGATCAGCAGGAAATGGCAGACCTTATCGCCTATATCCGGAATTTGCAATAGATTTTAGTAAACGAAATTTTCATGAACCCTTTAACCTGTAAGAAATGAAAAAATATCGGTTGGTTTTGACAATACCCATTTTGCTGTTACTCCTGGTTAGTATGTTCCAAGTTGGGAAATCCAATAGTAAATCCAATGATTCGGACTGGAACATCGGTGTAGCCCTTTATTCCTTCAACCGGTTTCCCTTTGTAAGTACATTGGAAAAGGCCGGCACTACGGGGGTTAAATATGTCGAAGGTTTCCATTTTCATAAGATGGGGAAAGAATTTGGAGATAAGACCATGGCTGAATTAACCCCTGAGGAAATCCAAAGGGTAAAAATCCATTTGGATAAAAAGGGATTGACAATGAAATCCATGTACGTGGGAGGGGCAAAAGACAGAGAGGGTTGGAAGGCTTTTTTTGATATGGCCCAATCCCTAAACGTACAATACCTGGTTTGCGAGCCGGAAAGGAAAGACTGGGATATGGTGGATGAGCTGGCTGGAAATTACGGCATAAAAATAGCCCTTCACCAACATTCCAAAGAATCGGGAAGCATTTATTGGCATCCTGATTCAGTTTTGTCCGCCCAAAAAGGCCATCCCAATTTTAAAGCTTGTGGGGATTTGGGGCATTGGACAAGGAGTGGATTGGACGCCGTGGCCTGTTTAAAAAAGCTAGAAGGACAGCTATTAAGCATACATTTAAAAGATTTGGACGGCAACCACCAGAAAGCCAACGATGTAATGGTAGGAACCGGAATAATTGATTTTGATAAAGTGATCAAGGAACTGAAACGCCAAAATTTCAATGGAGAGGTCTATGTGGAATGTGAACATAAAATGGAGGATAATCTTGCGGATGTTCTGGAGGCTGTGGAATACTTTGAAGGTTTATCCAAATAACACCATTGAAATATTACCCAAAGGCAACTTAAAAACCCAAAAACTTAAACTACTACCACATGAAAAGGAGATCTTTTTTCAAAAATGGACTTATTGCGGGAGCAGCAACCATAGCTGGACTATCTTTTCCTAAGCCAATAATGGCCTTAGGCGGTTCCCAAAAAGCCAATTCTTTCAACATGAAATTTTCCCCTGAGTTCGGAATTTTTTCCGAGGTGGCTGGAAAAGGCTTGGATGACCAGATTAAATGGGGCCATGACCATGGATTTACGGCATGGGAAAACACTTATTTAAAAAACAGGCCTGTGGAAGAACATGAACTGATCAGTAATACCATTCAAAAGCTGGGAATGGAGTTTGGACAGTTCGTGGGAACCATGAATTTTAAGGAGGTAACTTTTGCTGGTAGGGATGCCGCTATCCGTGATAATGTCCTTAATGAGGTCAGGGCCTCGGTGGAAATAGCAAAGCGGATGAATACCAAGTACATTCATAACGTCCTTGGCGTTGCAGATCCGAAATTACCCTGGGATTTTCAATCCGCAAATGCGATAGAACTGTTAAAAAGGATAGCAGAGATATATGAACCCCATGGCCTGATTATGGTAATGGAGACCATGAACCATAAAATCAACCACCCGGGGATGTTTTTACATACCGTCCCCCAGGCCTACGCATTGGCAAAGGCAGTTGGAAGCCCTAGTGTAAAATTGCTTTTTGATGTTTATCATGTTCAGATCCAAGAAGGTAACCTGATACCTACCTTGGATTATGCATGGGACGAAATTGCCTACTTCCAAATTGGGGATACGCCGGGTCGTTTTGAACCTTCAACGGGTGAAATTAACTATGTGAACTTACTGAAACATATTTATGAAAAAGGGTACCGAGGGTTTTTGGGTTTGGAACATGGAAAAAGCCAACCGGGTAAGCAGGGAGAATTGGCAGTTTTGGAGGCATATAAGAAGATAGATTTTCGTTAAGTGATTTTTATATAAAATATACATGAATATTTACTTGCACTTCAAGAAGTATAAATACTTAACGGCGTGTTGGTAAACAAGGCATTGGAAGAAAGGCCAAGAAGAGGGAAAATCCACATCCAGTCCGAAGGCGCGGAAATGATGGTGAAAAAAGTCGACCTGAGCCCTATAAATTAGGGGTTCTTGTTTAAATACTTAACCGATTGATATTGAGATGAAGACCTTACAATTATTTAACTTAAATGCCCAAAAAATCGAACATTTACCATGAAAAATTTTAATAAAAATTATTTAGCGAAATGTATTTATACCTTGTTTTTCCTTGTCGTCGCCACTCCGATTTTTGCTTCTGAATTATTGGTAGGAACATCGACAGTTGATATTACCCCACCATTGCCGGTTTCTCTGGACGGGCAGATGCGGTTAAGGGTTGCTGAGGAGGTGGAAACTCCCCTAACAGCCAGCGTGGTAGCCTTGGAAAATATCAAGGGGACTGAAAGCCAAACCAGTATCTGGGTGGCAATGGAATTGGTTGTGATTACGGATAAATTGAAAGAAATGATTCTGGATGCAGTAAAACAAAAAATACCTGGAATCGATTCGGAAAAGATCATTATCAATGCTACCCATACACATACAGGGCCTACTACGAGGGAAGGAAACTTTATTTTACCGAATGGCATTACGACCATTGATGAAACCTTGAACTTTCTAACTGAAAAAGTTGTGTTGGCCATATCACAGGCCTGGGACTCCAGAGAACCAGGGAGTGTTTCATGGGGAATCGGTCAATCCAAACTGGCGACCAACCGTAGGGCCGTCTACTATGACGGTTCTTCGAGGATGTATGGAAAAACTGATCTACCGGAATTTAGAGGGTTAGAAGGGGTCGAGGACCATGATGTTAATCTTCTGTTTTTCTGGGATGCGACGGATAAGCTTTTGGCCACCGTAATTAACGTTGCCTGTCCCGCACAGGAAGTGGAAGGCAGGTCCTCCATCAATGCTGATTTTTGGCATCCGGTAAGAGAAACATTAAGGGAAAAATTAGGTGAAGAATTAGTGGTTTTAGGTTGGATTGGTGCAGCTGGAGACCAATCTCCCCATTTAATGTTTGGAAATCAGGCCGAAGACAGAATGCTAAAATTGAGAAATCTGGACCGTTTGGAGGAATTGGCCAGGCGTATTGTCACTACGGTGCTGGATGTTTACCAGGTAATTGAAAATGATCGCTACAAAGATGTAGAATTGATCCATGAAGTGAAGCGGGTAAAACTTCCCAAAAGATGGGTGACATTGGAGGCGGTCAACGAAGCTAAAAGGACGATTTCGGATTTGGAGAAGTTGGATGAGGAAACCAAACTGAGGCAGTACAGACTATTGAAATGGCATGGTGCACTTTTAGAAAGGTACGAAAAGCAGAGTCAGAACCCGGATGAAACCTATGATGTGGATATACACCTGGTTAAACTTGGAGATGTGGTGATATGTACCAATCCATTTGAATTATTTACGGAGTATGGAATTAGAATAAAGGCAAGGAGCAAAGCCCTTCAGACTTTTGTAGTTCAACTGGTAGGTGGCGGAACCTATTTGCCCACCATGGAGGCAGTTAGGGGCGGCCATTATAGTGCCATTATTCAAAGTACTGAAGTGGGCCCCGAAGGAGGTGATATTTTGGTGGAAGAAACGGTCCGGGGAATTCATCAATTATGGGAAAATTAAATAAATGCAAGAAGAAAAAAGACTAGAGGTAGAGTAAAAAATTCCGTACCACTAACAATCAATTGGTAGTAAATTTCTAAAAAAATGAAAAGCAGAAGGAGTTTTATCAAAAAAGTATCTGCGTTGGGCTTGATCATTAGTTATCCAGCAACAAGTTTTGCCCATCGAGGTGGCCCGGAGAAAATTACTTGGTTTGCCTCCGGAAATGATGGAATTCTGGCTGAGATTCCTGCCCCATCTGCAAAGGCTGGTGTTAACAATCTTGAAAAATGGGGCAATGCGGTAGCAGTCATTACTATAAGGGGCCGAGCTGACCGCTGAGGAATTCGACTACCTGAGGACTGTCAAATTCGTGCTTGACAAGCAGGTAGTTCTTCTGAGCCATCCGGCGAGAGAGATGAAAAACAGGATCGTTGCACTTCCCAGACCCTAATTCCGGCCCATTATCCGTGGAAATGAAAACAAACGGGTGGAGTCGGAATTGCCTGTCCCGTTTTTTCGGGAAAAGTACACATGATCCAGGTGAACGGGATATTGTTCCTGGACACAATCGACTTCAGCAACTTCAACGAGTGTACCCGGCTCCTGATGTAGTACTGAATTACAAGAAGATTTTGACCAAGCCCCTCAGCTGGCTGGGGCTAGGATCTATGCCACCAACAGCACCCGGAGATTGCATGGAAAAGAACTATTCACCTGCTTTCCCAAAAAAGGTCCCAAGGGGAGCCTGTAAAGATACTGAGCCGTGAAATATCCAGGCTATGGTTTACGGTGATGGAAGAAGTGTTTGGAAACCACAAAAACCATTAGGGTTGAGTAAAAAAAGTGTAATAGGTGAGAAAAACGAGAATTGGCAGTTGGGTTTTTATTCCAACTGAATGTTTTTAGGCTTAAATTGTAAGTGTTTGTCGATAAACTGATAAGCCTCCAATCTGGTTGTTGTAGGAAAATCATGTTCAGCTTCAGGGTAGCGGACCTGGAGATGTTGGGGAACCCCAAAAAGATTGAAAACTTCCTGGACCTGTTCAATTCCTTTTTTTACACCGACCACATCAAAGTTACTGTCATTCAGTGGGGAATTGGAGTAAAAGGCCCTGGGTGCCAAAGTGCTAATCAGCTCAGGGAAATCAAAGGGAAGTTTTCCGTCCTCCATATAATTCCTCACTTTAGGCATATATCGGATTTGTGCCCATGGGCCCAATCTTCCTCCATACCTTTTAGTTCCTGCGGTGCCGATATTATAGAAATCAAAAGGTGTCCAACCGCAGCTGGAAACTACTACTTTGATCCTTTCGTCAAATGCCGCAACAAATATCGAGTTATGGCCTCCCAATGAATGACCTATGACCCCGATTTTCTCTGGATCAACCTCCTCCAAGGATTGCAGAAGATCTACTGCCCGGTAATGGTTGACAATTGCTTTCATGGTCGCTGATTCGTACCGGTCATTTTCAAAATCATAATCCGAAAGGTCTCCCATGCTAGGATAATCCGGTGCAATGACTACATACCCTCTCATTGCCAATTCTTTGGCAGTGGCCCGGTTTGCCAGCGGGCTTTTACCGTCTACCAATTGCTTCCCAAGATCTCCGGTGCCATGCAGCACCAGCATGCCAGGTTTTTTTTGGTTCTTCTTGGTTTTTGAAGGTAGGTAAAGATAAGCCGGCACTTCCTCATTGACGGCGGCGGTGTAGAGAATCGAATACCGTATGTAATCCTTGGTCTGTAAACTGTCCAGGTATTGAATGGAAAGAGGGGGTGAATCGGCAAGGAGGGGTAATGGTCCTGTTACTTTTTGAAAATTTTCAAGTATAGCTGTTTTTTTGGCTTTCCATTCCTCCACTTTTGTGATTGGGCTTCCGTCTTTTTTAAACAGTAAACCCTTAGTTTCGGAAGCGGGGAAATCTTTATGCAAAAGATTTTTGATTGCACCCATCAGCACAGCTTCCGCTTTTTCCGTCACAGGGCTGACATTGATTTCATAACCTCCTTTGGGATAGGCAGATGCCGGACCAATGTAAAAAGGCCCATAATCACCATAAGCTGCCATGGCTACAAATAAGTCCGTTCTTTCTTCTTTGGCTGCCAATTGATATTCCACAAATAATTCTCCTGGGAGGTGCAATATCCGGACATCACCCACATAGAGACAAGAGATATCTATTTTTTTTCCTTCTTTTTGTCGGTTGTACCAGGCAAGTTTCATCAGGTTATTGGTAAGCCAACGATGGTTTTGCGTCTCCATCTCAGTCCGGATTTTTTCCAATCCCTCCTTGGGCTCCATCGAAACAGGAACGAAATCCCATCCCAGATCATTGGCGGAAATGGGCAGTTTTACGGTATTTTCCCATGCCCGTCTCATACCATCCGCAAGCCTTTCAGCCAATTTTAAGCGGTTTTCTTTGGAACCGTCATTGTATTTGCCGGCAGTAACGTTAGCTCCGGCTCCGTTAAAGTGAACATGGAGTGCGTCTGGAAGGGACATTTGCCTTAGAAATCTGGCTACACCCGGAAAATCAGGGTTGGCCACTTTGGTAAGGTAATAGCTTTGGGGATGAACGGCATAATAACTCAATACGGCAAGTGCTTCCTCTCCGTTCCAAAAACTAACCAAGGAAACATCCGGATCTATCAATCCTTCAGGATGGGCCCTCATAGTAGAATCACGAGTCGACGATGTTCTTGAAAATACGATTTTACCATCCTCACCCTCAATTCTTCTGTTACTGGCCACTTGATGAACCTGTGCTTTACCTTTACCCACATGGGTAACCGTTTTCATGTTTTGCATCGCATCCGTAATGGCAATTTCCAGATTCGTTATCAATTGTCTGCTGAAGCTGCCCTCAAAACTTTGAGGGTCCATGCCGGCGTCTTTCAATATTTTTTCAGCGCCAAAATCCGATATCGGGGCATCGTGTTGGTGCAGGGTATGGATGGCTACTCTGGATGGTATGGTCCCGGCTGCCCTGGCTAAACCTTCTTTGAAGGCATCCTGGCTTTCATTGGCGATGCCAATCCAATCCACTGCACATAGGACAATGGGCATTCCTTTACCTACCAAAACAATTCCCTTGGCTTTGAGCCCCAAATCCCAATTTTTTTCCATCGGATCATAAGCCAGCTGACTTCCAATAGGTGGGCTGGCATCCACATCAAAGGTGGCGATTTTGACCATTTTGGATGCTGGAAGAGTATCAAAACCCTGGGCCATTGACCAAGTTGGGCAATTAAATATGAACCAGCATAGAAACAGAGAAAAAACAATTCTTTTTATGGGATACTTGAAGGCGATATTGGTAATCATCTATTTTGTTTTAAATGTAGGTTGTGTTATTGAATGTTTTGATTTTCCGTTTGGACTTTATTTTGAATAATATATATGATAGGATCAGGGACCCTCGTCAATTCCCCAGTCCTCAGGGAGTTGAAGTGACCATACATCATTGACCAAAGGAGGAGTCATTCCCCCGGCCACATAAATTTTATCCTTAAATACAAAAGCAGAATGCTCATGGCGTTCAGGCCAACTGACCTCAGGTCTATAAGCCATCCATTCTTTGCCGTCCTTGGTATACCAGACGTCTGCCCAGTTTTTATAGGGATTGTTGGACCAACCTCCCATTACCCATATTCTGTCTCTGTAAACTACGGAGGAAAACCAAATCCTTGAGTGCCAGGGAGCGTTTCTCGTCACTTCTACCCAATTTGTTCCGTCTTCTGTTACCCAAACATCATTTTTAGCGTGGTATTCGGGTGTGTAGTTGCCACCACCGAATAAATACATTTTACCATGGAGTACCGCAGCCTGATGGTAAGCCCTGGGAGACCAGGCTGCATTCTCCGTAGCCAGTTTCCAATCTACTCCGTTATCCGAATACCAGACATCATTTTTCAGGCTGGCTTCATCCCCAAAATAGTAGTTTTCTGTCCCTCCGAGCATCCACATTTTCCCATTGAACTCCACTACCGCCGCTGCAATTCTTGGTGACCAAGTGGCTTTCCTGTTTTCCAGGTCCCAATCTTTCCCATTGGTGGAAGACCATACACTGTTGCTGGCGGAATGACCTTCCAGCCGCCCATTGTACCAGCCCCCCATAATCCACATTTTGTTTTTAAAAACAAAAGTCATGGGAAGGTCACTGTGGATCCATGGAGCAGAGGGTTGAATAAGCTCCCATTTTTTACCGTCCTTTGAACCCCATACATCCCGGGGTGGTGCTTCATCGGAAGCAAACCATCCCCCTAATACCCACATTTTATCTTTAAACACCACTTCACCTTGTGAATCCCGGGCTTCCCAACCGGCATTTTCGGTTACCTTCACCCAGTTGTGGGGATCAAGTTGGGCGTAAAGATCCATTTCCATTGACCCTTGAAAAACCACAAATACAAGAAGAGTTTTGGAAACCGAACTCAGCCATTTTTTGGGAGGCGAGAGGGAGCACATTGAAAGTAAATCATTCATTTTCACTTTATTCTTCAATGGTTTCTAAGGGTGGAACATTCCCTTCAGACCCCTGATAACCTCTGTTTTGGTTGATTTTACCCATGGTATTGGCGGTAATTACACTTTGTGGAATAGGCCAATAAATGTTATGGGTCTGGATTCTAGGGGTCTGACTTCTCCACCACGTTCCTTGTGGGGTTTTATAAATATCATTATAGGCCATTACCCGATCAAACCACCAACTGCTTTGACTGATATTATTCAAACTGTAGCCGTTCATGTTTAACTTGGCCATGATGTTGGAAACCCGGACCATTTCAGAATGACGGGTTTCTTCCGCATACAATTCTCGGGCTCGTTCATCAAATAGGTAATCTATGGTGACATCCCCTCCGGTAATCAAGGGAGCATTTGAACGTGCCCTCACCATATTGATATCATTGGCCGCTTGGCTAAGCTGGTTGTTCCAAAAATAGGCTTCTGCCCTGAGGAGATAAATTCCCGCTAATCGATAAACATAAGAATCTCCATTTCCACCTCCCCAGGTGCTTTCTTCTTGATTTGAGGGGTTGTAGGTTTTGTAATGGGGCCATGAATACCACCGAATGGTGGTATCACTGGTATTGGGCCAAAGTTGCCGGATGGGTTCCCCCAAATTGGGAGACTCCGGACGATTATATCTGATTTCAGACATTTCAATCCAATTGATATCCGCCCTTCTCAAATCAGGTGTATTTTGCCAGTTGTAAGTTTCATCTTCCCACAATTTGAATTGGTAAAAGTTAGAAGCAGTGATGATTCCCTGACCCCTCATCAGGGTATCCATCATATCGGATGGGTAAACGATTCCCCTGGTACCCGCTTGGTCAGGTACATCCCAATAATGGGGCATGAAATTGGCGGCGAGATGTTGGTTTACCCTTGCTCCATCAGGAGCTTCCCATCTGTCCACCAAACCCAGTATGGTTTCGGTATTTTGGGAGTTATGGATGTTTTCATGTCTATGAAGATCCCAAATCACATTCCTAGAAGGATCATTGGCCATACTGCCAAAACGGTGTTCCATCAGGGAGTAAGGGCCTTCTATGACCCGGGTAGCGGCTTCAATGGCTTTATCAAACTCGGTATTGGCCAGATAAATTTTTGTCAAAAGGTAATTTCCAGCACCTTTGGTGGGTACCCTAGGTGCAGCCGTTACAGGCATCCATTCAACCGCCCATTCCAGGTCAGATTGGATTTTTTCCAAAATGGCCCATCTGGAATGGGTTTGGAAATCCAGCTTAGCACCTGTTAATTCAACTCCAATATAGGGCACATCTCCATAAGAATGGGTTAATCGATAATACCAATAAGCTCGGTGCCAGTATGCCTCTGCCAATAAACGGTTTCTTACCGTTTCATCATCCCAGGTAACCCCATCTATTCTTGAAATCAGTACATTGGCATTTTTTATAAAGCCGTATACCTCATCAAACATGGGGCCATAGGGAACCCTATCTGATGAAGTGGGGGTATTGATCGAAAAATCAGGCACATAACCAGCCACTCCCAGATCACTGGGGGCAAATTCTGCCGTTGAAAAATTGAAAAACCCATAATATTCTCTTTTCAGGCTCCTTCTCATGGTCACCAAAAGCGACTCAAAACCTGCTTCATCCACGTAAACATTTTCCGGTGCAAAGAAAGACAAGGGATCAGGTTCCAGCCACTTTTCATTACAGGAAACCTGGATTAACACTATTGAAATCATTAATAGAAAAAGCTTGATGTTTTTGATGGCTAAACGTTCCATATCTTGTCGCATTGAAGTTTGAAAATTATAATGATAGGTTTAACCCCAAGGAGTAAGTCCTGGGCATAGGTGTCATGTTGGATTCTGGATCCCAACCGGGCCATTGATCAAAACTATAAAGGTTTCTTACCGCACCGAATATTCTCATTGAATTTAATTTTAACCGATCTACGGTCGCCATTGGCATATTATAGGATAAAGATAGGTCCTGTATTCTTACAAAAGAACCCGGATGGTAGATTCCCAGACCACCCCCATACGGCGAATGAATCGGCCTTAAACGGGCAAATTCATTGTTGCGGTTCTCAGGTGTCCAATAGGGCATGGGGCCACCGTCATAATTCCTCCTGTCATGGGACAGGGATCCCTGTAAGGCTTGATTGAAAGGCAGAATATGTCCAAGACTTGCCCGGATAAATATTGTGGCGGTAAAGTTTTTGTAGGTAGCTTCATTTCTGAAGCCGATGTTGTATCTGGGGTTGGTATATCCTATGAACTGTTTGTCAATTAAATCTGTATAAACACCATCCTCGTTGACATCTTCACCTTTAAAATCCCCGGGTGAAAGATTGTACACACTTGCCGCATCGGCTTCCTCCATCTGCCACACCCCAAGCACATTATAATCCCACACTATATCCACTGCTCTTCCAGGAAACCAATGATTGGAAAAATCGGGCAACTCCCCAAAACGGGTTTCACCCAATAAAGTATATTCTCCTTCATCTCCAAAAAGAGATTTTATTTTGTTCCTGTTTAAAGAGAAAACCAAATTCGAACTCCATAAGAAATCAACTTTACTGATGTTTACAGTCCTCAGCGCCAATTCAAACCCCCTGTTCTCCAATTCACCTAAATTGGCAGTAATGCTTTGAAAACCGGTGATACGGGGGAGTTGTCGGTTCATCAGCAAATCTTCCGTAGTACCCACATAATAGTCGGCACTGATATCTATCCGGTCGTCAAAAAGTCCAAAATCCAACCCAAAATTCAGTGATTGTGTTTTTTCCCACGTTAAGCCGGGATTTGAAAGGGTGGCATTTTGAACCCCCACCACCACATTGGTGCCATCATAATCCAAAACCGAACCCAATTGAGCCAAAGCCGAGTAGGCGCCTATGTCCCGGTTACCGTTAAGCCCCCAAGAAAGACGGAACTTTAATCTGTTTACTAGCCAGTTTTCATCGTAGAAACCTTCATCGGAAACCTTCCAGGCAAAGGCAGTAGCAGGGAACAAAGCCCTAGGAAACTCCTGCCCAAATGCGGAATATCCATCTCTGCGGAGTGAGGCGGTAAACAAATATTTATCCAATAAGGTATAATTGATTCTTCCCATCAGAGCATCCCCGGTTTGCCTGATATCATTATTGTTAAGTGAAGGATTACTGCCGAATTGAAGGCCATGATACCCCAAATTAGCATTGGGAGCAAAATTCTGATTAGCCTGCTGTTCAAACCAGCTTCTGAAACTTTCTGCATTGTATAAAAAGGTAGCATCAAAATTATGGACGCCAAACTGTTGGTTCCAGGTCAGCAGGTTATCCAACATCCACTCACTGGTTTTACTGGATTGCCTGACCCCTCTTCCTCCGGGAAAAGTTTGAGAACCGGTGATGGTTTGTTCTCCCCAAAAACTCTGGTCTGTGGTAAAAGTGTACCGAGGCTGAAAAGAAATTCTATAGTTGATACCGAATGGAAGTTTTACATTACTATATATACTTGAAAAGAAAGTATTGACTTTTCGGTTCCTGTCTCGGCCGTAAAAGTCCATTAAGGGGTGGTAGGCAGAAGGATCGTCATGTGGTCTCAGATTAACGCTCCCATCATCATTAAATGGCTTTCCAAATGGGCTGGCAATATACATTAAACCTAAATTTGCAGGTACGGAGCTTTCATCCCGCTCGCTAAATTGGGAGTTGGCTCCAAAAGAAAGCCAGTCATTTACTTTGAAATCCACATTTAGCCTGGACCGGATATTTGTATGTTTGTCCCCTTTAATGATACCCTCGGTGTCGGTATAGCCCACGGACCAAAAATACTTGATGTCTTCAGTCCCCCCACCGATACTGAGATCATAAATCTGCCTTAAACCTTGGTTCATGGTCTTGTCATACCAATCCACGGTTCTTCCTGCCAAGGCGTTTTGCTGTTCGGTGGGATAAAGGTTTAATCGGGATAAATACTCTATATAAGGGTCTTGATTGGGATTCTCGTTATAATTTAACCAATCATTGACACTAACATTTTCCGGTAAGTCATTGGGATTGGTGTAAAAGGTTTGCGGTACGTTCGGATTATTCAGGGCACCTTCACGAAAAAAATCCCCCTTAAATATAAGGTATTCCTCTGCATTCAATGGCCTTCGGTCTTTTGTGGTATTCGAAATGCCAACCTGGGCCGAAAAATTGATGGTTGGTTTCCCAATTGAGCCTTTTTTTGTCGTAACCAGGATGACACCATTGGCGGCCCTTGCTCCGAAGACGGCTGAAGAACTGGCATCTTTTAAAACATCTATCGTTTCAATATCATTTGGATTGATATCCGCAATGCTTCCGTTATAAATTACTCCGTCCAATACCACCATCGGATCTGTGCCCGCACTTAGAGAAGTGGGACCCCGGACCTCCAGAGAACCTCCTCCCGCAGCAGAAGGACTTTGGTTGGCACTTAAGCCGGCGATTGTTCCGGTAAGCATATCGGTCAATTGCGTCATGGGTTGGTTTTTGAAAGTCTCTGCATCCACCCTAGCCACCGATCCGGTAAGGTCACTTTTTTTGGACGTACCATATCCTATGACTACCACCTCCTCCAGGTCAGCCGCATTGGATACAAGACTTATATTTAACTCACTTTGATTTCCCACCACAATTTCCTGCGTTAGGTACCCAATAAATGAAAAAACCAAGATAGATTCAGCATTGGGGACATTGAGGCTGAAGTCACCGTTAATGTCGCTGATTGTACCGATTGAAGTTCCTTTGATTAAAACATTTACACCAGGCAGGGTTTCATTGGAACTGGCGTCATTTACCACTCCGGAAACCCGTTGGTTGGACTGAAATCCATGCGCAACGGAAAAATTGACTAGTGATATTATCCCCCACAAAAACAGAAAAGGTCTGAATGAGGGAAAAAACCTTTTAGGTATTAAAGATAAACCTATTAAATTTATTTTAATAAAATTGATTAATTTATAGTAAATCTTCATAAAAAAACTATTAAAGGATTAGTATTTTTTTTTGGATTGGGAATTTCATATTGAATTTGAATTTTATTTCAATGCTATGGTTTCCACGCAATCGAATTAGAAGCCCCTGGCAATAGCAGGGTTTTTACATATTTTGTTTAAAGGTAAAATTTAGTTGTTTCTTCTGTTCGGGTACGTAACCTAAACTTAATTAAAAAAAAATCATAAAAAAACTATGATCAAATTTTTGTTGAATTTTTAATATTATTGGCTTTATTCGAATTCTATTGGTGAGAGTTATTAATGATCCTAGGAATCAGAGGCCGATTTTCAATTCCGCATCGGTGTAACCTAAACATCTTCTGCTTCAGCTTTGAGAAATCAGATGCAGGATTAGTTGACACATCAAAAAGCCATCCTTTTACTTTAATTTACTCTGCGTCCATCAAGGTAATGATTTTCACTTTTTTTTCCTCGTATAAGCAACAGTTGATCTAGCAATAATGCTCCCTTGATTGATTGCCCAGTAGTCTCGTTTGCTTTCATATCTTGATATTGCCCTTTGTGTTTAGTAATAAATTTTAACCGCAAAGAACGCCAGGAGGTAATTAAATGTAATCCCTTTTGTCTGCCATGTTTCAGAAGAAAGCTTTTGTGTTCAAAAACTTAATAAAAATACGCATCAAAGCTGGCAAAATTCACCATGATCAACTAATTTGTACCTAACTATGACGTCTATTAGATTTTAGCAAATCAAAAAAGCACCCTACCAATGACTTACTTCAAAAGAATAATAGGATTATCCTTTATTTTTTATGTCTATTTTAATGGCTCACTTGCGCAAGGAAACCAACCTGAATTTGATCCCCCACAACTAATAAATGGTTCCGAGATATCACAACAACATTCCATAGAGAGCAGAAAATTTAGCGGTATATCAAGCCTTGCAGTGAGTCCCAAAGGACGGATGTGGGCGGTTTGGTATGCAGGTATAACCCCCGGCGAAGACCTGAATAATTACGTTGTATTGGCAACAAGTGCGGATCTAGGTCAAAATTGGGAAGAAGTATTGGTGATTGATCCGGATGGGCCGGGACCTGTAAGGGCTTTTGACCCGGAAATTTGGCTTGCTCCAGATGGAAAAATCAAGGTTTTTTGGGCACAGGCCACCGCTAAAAGCGGAGGTACTTGGTCTTTAGTTTCGGAGGGCACACCGGCAGGTGTTTGGGCCTTGGATATAGAAGATCCCGAAGTCGGCAACCCAAAGTGGGGCGAACCAAAACGCCTTACCGATGGGGTAATGATGTGTAAGCCAATCGTTTTGTCTACCGGGGAGTGGGTTCTTCCCGTTTCATTGTGGAAAATGGAGAAAGAAAATGCCAGAATGGTCGTCTCATCAGATAATGGCCAATCTTGGAATGTGCTGGGCGGGGCCTCCGTAGCTGATGATGTGCGCGCCTACGATGAGCATATGATAGTTGAACGAAAAGACAGATCCCTCTGGATGTTAATTCGAACCAAATATGGTATTGGCGAATCTACCTCCTTTGATCGGGGATTGACTTGGACACCAGTCGTTCCTTCAAGGATACAGCATCCATCCGCCAGGTTTTTTATATACAGGCTCAATTCTGGCAGTCTTTTGCTGGTGAAACATGGTCCCATAGACCAAAAAATCGGACGTTCCCATTTGATGGCATTTATATCTAAAGATGATGGCTATACTTGGTCAAATGGCTTATTGCTTGATGAGCGGCCTGGGGTATCTTATGCGGACGGTCAGCAAACTAGCGATGGCACGATTTACATCACGTATGATTTTAGCCGGACGGGGAATCAGGATATCCTCGTGACGCAATTTTCTGAGAGTGACATCTTATCGGAAAGAAATAGCGAAAAAATTCTTAAAGTTTTCAACAATAGAAGGTTAATTAGTTCGGGAGTAAAATGAAATATTTTCTAAAAGCTTTTTATCTGCTTTGTTATGAGGTTGAGATTGGAAGCGGATAAATGAATTAAGTTGAAGATGCTATAAATCGTTGAGCGAAACATTGCTTTTTCTTTTTTTTGTTTCGAGGTGGTTCAAACTGAGATCTAAATTGTCTCGGTAAAAGTCAGGATCTATTCGTATCCAAAAAGCGTCTGCATGCATAGCCACCAAGATCTTGTATTTTTAACCAATTGTTTTTCAGCGGAGGATTACACAGCTACATGAAATATAAATCCTCCCCTTGCCAATTATTTGATTGAAATATTGGAATTATAGGATTAATTTTATTATAATTACCCGTCTTTTTAACCCAATAACCCAAAATATGACTGTTTCAAAGTACAAACATGATAGCAATGATTTAGAAAGGGATATAAAATTTTGGAATGGTTTAAAAAATGGAGATAAATCAAGTTTGGAGGGGTTGTATCTAACCTACGCAGAGGACCTTTATCGCTACGGACTTGCCGTTTGCAAAAACAAAGACGTGGTCAGGGATGCCATTCAGGATTTATTCATTGATTTATGGAAATATAGGAGAGGTCTAAAAAATACAGATAATGTCAAACGGTACATCTGTAAATCTCTTGTCAATAGAGTCTTGAAAGTTGCATTAATTGAGAAGACAAGAAGCCAACCTGATTTTTACGAGTTGAAAAGCACTCTTTATGAGGGCTACATATCACCTATAATTGCCGATGGAGACCGGGAAGATGAAGTGTTGAAAATTAAATTGACAACGGCCTTGGACAGATTGCCCAAAAGACAGAGAAAAGTTATACAGTTGGTGTATTTTGAACGGCTTTGCGGGGTCAAAGTTTCCGAAGTAATGGGGATTAATCTTCAATCTGTTTATAACCTTACTTCTAAAGCCTTGGTTAACTTGAAAAAAGGCCTTGTTTCGGTTTCATGTTTATTTGTCGCATTGTTTTAGACATAGATATTGCATATTTTTTTACAAAATATTATTTCTATTTTAATTTTTTTACTTATATAATTAGTGTATTTGATTAGTAAATTCCGGTATTTACAAATTTTATATCAAAAGATCAAAGGTAAAGTGAATTTTTGTAATTTCTGTACTATTTATTTTTCGATAAAATAGGGTAGGAAATTCAGGTATCGTTCTTTAAGTAATTATAAAACAATCTTATGGACATATCTAAATATACCATATCGGATTTTGTATTTGACAATAGCTTCAGGTCTTGGGTGTATGAAAAGAACTCAAGTTCGAATAGCCATTGGCATAAGCTAGTGAAGGACAATCCACAACAACGGGAAAATATAGAGAAAGCCATCAAGATTTTGATTGAATATCAAAACAACAAAGAAAAACTGGATCCCGCGGAAATCTGGAAAATATGGGAAAAGATTGACATGGAAACGGAGAGTGAGGAAGGAAATGTAGTGCCGCTTTCTTCTCATAAATTTTACAACAAACCAGAAATATCTGTACATCGGAGGTCTTATTTCTCGATACAAGGGAAATCAGTTGCGGCTATTTTAGTTGTAATTTTTGGACTGGCATTTTTTGCAAATTATTTTATGAATAAGGAAATACCGGATTCTGAAACACTATCCGTGATTATAGAAAAAATTGAAACAGAAAAAGGAACAAAGTCCTCTTTTGTTCTAGAGGATGGAACTAAGGTGATGGTCAATGCAGGCAGCCAAATTCGTTTTAAAAAGGGGTTTGATGGCGATCAACGTGAGATTTTTCTCGAAGGAGAAGCATATTTTAAGGTAGCGAAGGACACACTTAAGCCATTCACTGTGGTTTCATCTCAAAACATAAGCGTTACGGCGTTGGGAACTTCCTTCATGATTCAGGCCTATCCCGGCGAGGAAATGAAGGTTTCCCTACTTACAGGAAAAGTGAAAGTGAATGTTGGCCAAGAAAAGGACCCGGTTTATATGGAAGAAGGGGAAGGGTTAAAAATAAATACCGACACAAAACAGACGCATAAGCATACATTCAACCGGGACCAGGTACTGGCTTGGACCAAAAGGACTATTTATTTTGATAAAATCCCCATTTCAGAGGCCATAAGGATTTTGGAAAATTGGTATGGCGTTCAATTTGATTTCGAAAACTCCCCTCCTCCAGATTTATTGCTGACAGGAATATTTGAAAATGAAACGTTGAAAAATGTTTTGGAAGGGCTGAAATATACATCAGGTATCCAATACAAGATGGAAGGGAAAAAGGCAATCATTTCATTTAATCATTGACAAAAACTACTAAAACCGAAATTGCTATGTAACAATAAAACCCTACACCACATAGCCGGGGATGCGCTGACACCCCCGGAATTGACAAGCCGGTATGTAGATTCCCGTCAAGTACCGACTTAAGTTTATTTTAAACAGTTGCATCAGTCTAAAACAAACATTGTAAAGGTATGAAAAATATTATACTGTCACATGTAATAAGCATGAGTAAACTATCTGTGTACGCATTTTTGATTCAATGTTTTTCTATGAGCCTGCTTTTTGGCTCGAACGGAAATGCTCAAATAAAAAATATTGAAGAAGTTGTAATTAGGATTTCATTGAACGAAGTTATTATTGAAACCGCTTTGAGCCGAATTCAGAAAGCGTCGGGTTTTAATTTTGTATTTACTAATAAAGAGATACAAGACCTGCCCAAAGTCACCTTAACGAACGAGAGTAGAAGCGTTTATGGAATTCTTCAGTCGCTTTCCAGTCAAACCGGACTGCAATTTAAACAGGTGAATAAGAATATACTCGTCCATCGCTCACAGGACCCAGTACCAAGCCATAGGTCGAGTTCCGTAAGTAATGGTCTGGAGGTGGTCATTTCAGGGGTTGTTTCCGATGAAAACGGAGAACCTTTACCCGGAGCGACAATTACAATACAAGGGACCAACAAAGGATCCGTAACCGATTTAAATGGTCAATTCAACATTGAAGCGGAAGAAGGTGCTGTTTTGATTTTCTCCTATATCGGTTATGAGTCTCAAAGAATTACCGTTAGTAACCAAACTATCATCAATATTTCCTTATCCCAAGATGCTTCAGCCCTTGAGGAGGTAGTGGTAGTAGGTTATGCGGAACAACGGAAATTATCTGTAACCGGGGCTGTTAGTTCGGTGGATTCAAAGGAATTGCGCCAAAGTTCAGCGGCTAGTTTGGCTAATGCCCTAGCAGGTCGATTGCCTGGCCTTACGTCCATCCAATCCGGAGGTGGACAGCCAGGAAGAGATGATGCTACATTATATCTTCGGGGAGCTGCAACTACAAACGGAAGAAGTCCCCTAATCTTAATAGATGGCGTTCCAAGGGATAATATCCGAACGCTAGACGCCAATGAAGTGGAGTCTGTTACGGTTTTAAAAGATGCCTCTGCCACCGCTGTATTTGGAGTACGTGGTGCCAATGGCGTCATTTTGATTACAACTAAGAGGGGAAAAGAAGGCGAGATGGAGTTGAATATTAGTGTGGACCAGAGTTTCTCGTCCTTCACCTACGAGCCGGAACGCCTAACATCATTGGATTACATGTCATTGAGAAATGAAGCAGCAAGAAATGACGGTATAACGGATCCTCCGTTCAGTCAGGCTAGAATTGCAAAATATGCCAATCCACTTGCAGGGTTGGACCCTAATGACCCGGATTATGAACGACAGGCAATGGTCAGGAACTACATGTATCCCAATCATGATTATTACAGAGAATTTATTTCTCGCTATGCCCCGCAAACGCGTGTTAACGTGAGTGCTAGGGGCGGGACAGAAAAAGTATCTTATTTTGTAAATGGAGCCTTCCTTAATCAAGGTGGGAATCTAAATACAGAACCTGAGTCACAGTTGGGGTACGATCCTTCCTCTTGGATGAAAAGGTATAATTTCAGAGCGAACGTCGATTATCAAATCTCCTCCTCTCTAAAATCTTTTTTGAATATCGGGAGTTACATCGAACAAGTTAATATGCCAGCAGCTTGGTTGTACGGTGGTAATGATACAAACTGGATGATGAGAGACTTGTTTTACCAAGCCCAAACAATTCTGCCCATCACTCCGGGGCCTACTACCATTGATGGCTTTGGGATACCTCCCGGTCAAATAGTCGATCCTGGATATATGGACCGATCAGCATTTGAAATAATGAATCGTATGGGATATCGAAATGAAGTAAGGTCCAATCTAAATTCCTCATTTGGTTTAGAACTGGATCTCAGCAACATGGTTACTGAAGGATTAAGTTTACGTGGGATGGTTTCGTATGATTCACGATCTACCACAGCCATGCAGGGAAGAAAGTCAGAAAGGTTGTTTTTGGCGGAAGTCAATCCGAATTCAGATGAGCTAAGTTATGCAGTGAGAAGGCCGGATGAAACTCTTTTAACGTTAGCAAAAGGTGCCGATTCCCGCTATAATATCAATATGCAGGCGGCTATTCAATATTCTCGGACCTTTCGTGAAAAACACATGGTTGGAGGTTTAATACTTGCTCAAAGGGACAACTGGGAATCTATAATCGGTGAAATTCCATACAATGTGTTAGGTGTGGCTGCTCGGGGTACCTATGAGTATGATTACAGGTATCTAGCTGAAGTAAATATTGGCTACAATGGCTCAGAGCAATTTGCTCCAGGCAATCGATTTGGCTTTTTTCCTGCTGTTTCCGTAGGGTGGATTTTAAGTAACGAAAGTTTTCTATTTGAAAACCCGATACTAACTAACCTTAAATTTAGGGCATCGAGGGGTAGGGTAGGTAATGATCAAATGGGTACAGCTAGATTCCTTTTTCAAAGCGACATTACAATGGGTGGTGGTCCTTTAGGCAGTCTAGGAAGAGGTCAAGGGGTGAATCAGGGCCTATTGGGAAATCCTAACATCACTTGGGAAATTGCTGACAAGCAAAACTTTGGAATTGACGTTGGAATAATGGATCAATTAAGTGTTTCGTTTGATTATTTTATTGAAAACCGAACAAATATTCTAATCAGTCGGGGAACAGTTCCGGAATTCCAAGGGGTACCATTGGGGAATATTCCCCGAGTCAACATGGGCGAGGTGGATAATCAGGGATACGAAATTGAGCTTGCCTACAATAAAAATATCTCGCAGGATTTCAATATCAACATTAGAGGGAATTATGGCTACAACCATAATACGGTTACTTTTATTGATGAGCAAATACGTGATGAATCCTATGTTCACCGATATCGGCAAACGGGGTATCCAATAGGCCAAGCTTGGGGATATAGAATTGATTATGAAAACGGTAATGGGATTTTCAATTCTCAAGAGGAGCTAGATACTTATCTTGCAACTACCCAATATGGGTTTGGGGTACCCCGGGTAGGAGATTTTATTTACAAGGATTTGAATGGTGACGGAGTTGTTGATGACAGGGACCAAACCCCTATAGGTTATTCGTCAATACCAAGAGTAGCCTATGGCATGGGGGTTAATCTTCAATATAAGGCGTTCGATTTTTCGATTTTTTTCCAGGGAGTTGGGAAATATTCCAGTAACTATGCTGCTCAAGGTGTTTACGAAAACATTATTCAGGGAACTTACTTTGATTATCATAAACAAGCTTGGACTCCTGAGCGGTACGCTGCAGGAGAACAGATTACCTATCCCGCCCTTAGCACCCGTAGTACATCCAACCATGTTGCAAATGATTTCTTTGTAATGGATAGGTCCTTTACTAGGTTAAAGAATGTCGAATTGGCTTATAATTTCCCCAACTATCTGACAAGCGTAATAGGGATCAATTCATTGCGAGTATACGTTGGAGGTCAAAATCTATTTACATGGGATAATCTGAAGATGGGGCACCTGGATCCGGAGAACAATGACGCCATTGGGTATCCAGTAAACAGAATGATGAACTTTGGATTCAACGCTACCTTTTAAACCCATTCAAAACCATGAAAATGTTTAAAAAATATATATTGATACTTCTCACAAGCTTAATTGGTGTTTCGTGCGATGATGTCCTAGATATGGCCCCTGATGGAAAAATTTCTTTAGAAGAAGTGTTTTCAGATAATGATAGAGTGGGAGCATTCTTAAATAGTTGCTATACGAATTTACCTATTAAAGGCACCCGCTACTTTTTTTGGAGCAGAGGGCCCGTCAACTGGAGCGATGAATCTTGGGATACAGACGCAGAAGCTGAGTCGTGGCTTACATCTGGCAGATTCTATAATGGGGATGCCTCGGCGGGAAACCATCCAGCTCTACAATGGGCGGATGCCGGTAATGGCAATTATTGGGCGAGGTATTGGAGTTCAATTAGAAACCTAGCCTTATTTATAGATAGAATTGACGAAGCGACAGTAAATAATGACTCTGATAGAAACAGATGGAAAGCTGAAGCACATTTGCTAAGGGCGTATTATTATTCTGAATTACTGAAATGGTTTGGAACCGGTCTACCCATAGTAAGAGCACCATATGATTTCTCGGATGATTTTTCAGAGGTACAACAGGCAAGCTATTACGAAGTAGTACAATTTATTATTGAGGATTGTGATATAGCTTTAGGAACTGATGAATTGCCTTGGAGGATAACAACCAACGGGGAGGCGGGGCGAGTCAATAAAGCGCTGGCGGAAGCGATCAAATCTACAATGAGCCTGTTTGCTGCCAGTCCGCTCTATAATGAAGGTCAAGATCATTGGGAGGAGGCTTACCGCATTAACTTGGCTGCGGTAAATAGTCTGAAATCAAATGGGTATGAGCTTTACAGGCAGGTAAATCTGCCGCAGACCTACCTCTCGGATGTTGCTTTTATTGGGGAGGAAAAAGATCCATTTGCTGCACTTTTCAATGAATACTTTACGCAAACAATGGCGTATTCTCCAAATCCAGTTGATAAAGAAACAATCTACCAGAGCAGGGACGGGCAGGGGAATATTTGGAATATTGACGGTATCGGAGCTCAGGATGGTTATAAAACCGGAACCTGTCCTACACAGGAGCTAGTGGACGCTTTTGAGACCATTGACGGTGAACCCATTTTGAATTTGGAAAACCCATATTTGGATGAAAAGCACCTTCAACCAAACTACAATCAAAACAATACCCTTTTCGACCCCCAAGATCCCTATTCAAACCGTGATCCCAGATTTTACGCTTCTATCTATTATAATGGTTCACGACGACGGGCACTTTGGAATTTCGCGGAAGCACCGGAATCCTATGAAAATTATCCAGCGGGCATTGGGAACAGGACCCGCATTATTGCCACCTACGTGGGAGAACCTCAAACAGGGATTCACCCTACGGTGCGAAGAGCGACCAGAACGGGATACTTTCAGCGTAAATTTCTACATCCTAATTCAGGGGGAGATAATCCCGTTGGTGGTGCCAACTGGAAATATTACCGACTGGGAGAAATACTTTTGAATTTTGCTGAGGCGGCCGCCGAAGCCGGTTATCTCGGTGAGGCTACCTCCGCTGTGAATGAAATCAGAAGTCGGGTAAATATGCCCGAGCTGCCACTTTCCCTAACCCAGCAAGAGTTAATCTTACGGATTAGGAATGAAAGGCGGGTAGAATTGGCGATGGAAGAAAACCGCTATTTTGACGTCAGACGCTGGACGTTACCTGAAGGGGATTTGTCTGAAACTGACCGTTGGATAACAGGAGCGGAAATTATTCGAAACGAGGATGGTTCATACGTCTACGGTCGAAGAACCGTCAGAGAGGGCGACCGGAAAAACTATATCAACCGCTTTCTGTGGGTTCCTTTACCCTTAAATGAGGCCAATCGATTACAATCTATAACCGGAGTTAACTGGCAAAATCCAGGATGGTAATTGAAGATTTTTTATGTAATATGAAAGCATTAGAACGAAACTAAGATGACTGTAAATAGAAAAATAAAAATGGGGATTTGCTCTTTCCTTGGTCTTATTTCTTTCCTACTCGGAGCACATTCCTTTGGACAGGGAACTTCAATTTTGATTAGAGGAAGCGTTACCAATGAGATGGGTCAGCCGCTTCGCGGAGTTGTTATCAATACCCTTGGTGGATATATTGGAACATATACGGATATTGACGGAAGTTATAGTTTGAACCTCCCGGATAGTACGGAGTTTTTGGTTTTCCAAGCTAGAGGCTATAGCGATGTATTACGAGAAATAGGAGAGGAAGGTACCATTGATATCTCTTTATCCTTCGATTTGCATCAAAAAGATGAATTGGTCCATTTAGGGTATAGTTCGCAAAAACGAAATGAAGTTACGGGAGCTGTTGCGACCGTCAGTGGGGAGGAGTTGGAAAGAGCACCGGTAGCTAACTTAAGTCAGAGCTTTCCGGGACGATTTCCGGGATTATTTACGCAGGAGACTTTCTCAGAACTGTCTAGGACAAATACCAACTTATTCATCAGGGGAATTTCCGGGGCCAGAATGAATGGACCTTTGGTTGTTATTGACGGGATTCCTGTTTCTTATAACGTAAGCGAAACCTTGGAATACATTTCAGCCAATGAAATAGCGTCCATTGCGGTCCTTAAAGATGCTTCAACCCAGGCTATCTATGGAATTCAGGGTGCCAACGGTGTCATGGTAATTACGACCAAAAGAGGAAGGAAAGGACCATTACAAGTGAGAGCAAGACTAGATCATTCCGTTCAGGAAGTGACGACTCGACCTAGGTTTTATAATTCGGGAGAATATGCGGAAATGCGAAATCAGGCCGCTTTTAATGACGGGTTAGGTGAAGAATATTTATTTACAAATAATCAGATTCAACAGTTCAGAAGCGGAGAAAGTGCGTTATTTCCTAACAATGATTGGTACTCCCGATACATTAAGGACTATGCATCCATGCAACGTGTGGGTGTGAATGTTACAGGAGGAAATGACAAGGTTCAATTTTTTTCCAACATCAACTTCATGCATCAGGGAGGGCAGTTTAAAACAGAACAGACTAGATATGACCCCAATGCAAAAAATATATGGGTGAATTACCGGTCCAATGTTGACATGAAATTCAATAACTTTTTATCAGGATTTATACGACTAAGTGGTAATATAAAAAGAGAGCACACACCGGGTGTAAGTAATCAGGCAGTATACAGTAGTATCTTTCAAATTCCTCCCACTATGTATGGGCCCATAATTCCCGAAATGACAGATGCTGGAGAGGAAGTTCCCGGCGCTGGACAGGTTATTACTACAGAAAGGGTGGCATCCCCGACCTTCGGTATGTTAAATCGATCCGGATATGTCAACCATACTGTTACTAATATTACATCCCAGTTCGGACTGGATTTGGACATGGGATTTTTAACTGAAGGACTAAATCTAACTGGCACATTTGCCTATCAGACCAACTCAGTCGGGAGTTTGAGAACAACCCAGAATTATGAGAGATGGTTGAGAACAGACAATTGGGATGAGTTAGATTTCAATAAAAAAGGTTCTGAATTGAATACTCCTTTAGCGTACAGTAAGGGTCACCTGTATTATTACCACTTAACTTATAATACATCCCTAAATTACGACAGGCAGTTTGGCAAAAGTAGGGTTTCCGGATTTGCTTATATGTTTTATCAGAACCTTACCAAGGCGGATGTATCGTCGCCGGGCTTACTTCCTTATAACAGAGTAAATTCTGGGATTGAAGGTAATTATACTTATGATAACAGATTGCTGCTGAAGCTGGTGGTAGGTTATTCAGGATCAGAACAATATGCTAGAGATGTGAGGTATACCACGACACCCGCTATCGCAGCTGCGTGGTTGTTGTCCAACGAACGTTTTGCTAGGTCCGCCAATTGGTTAAGTAACCTCAAATTAAGAGCTTCTTATGGACAAACAGCCAATGATCAAAGCGGATTAGCTCGGTACGCCTATTTGGATAATGTTACAGCGGGTCAGGGTGGTCCGATTGCCTCTCTCCAGTATATTATCAATGAGAATCAGGTAGGCAACCCAAATATTCGGGCTGAAATTTCGACGAAAGCAAATTTGGGAATTGATATTGGCTTGTTCAATTCACTGTCCTTTTCGGTAGATGTTTTCGACGAATACATGGACAATATGATCGTCAGTGCATTAGCCACCATCCCCGCATACCAAGGAGTTCCTTTGTCCAATTACCCACAAATAAATGCGGGACAATTTCAAAACAAAGGATATGAGATAACAGCTAACTATCATAAGGTTTTTAGTCCAGATTTTTCAGCGAATATAGGTGGCATGTTTACGTATGCTAAAAATACAGTAATCAATTGGAACGAAGCACAACGGGGAGAAGACTACGCATTTAGAAACTGGGAGGAAGGGTATTCCTTTGGACAGGAGTTTGGCTATCTTGTTGATTACAGCAATGGCAACGGATTTTTTAATTCAGAAGTTGAGCTTCAAGAAAGTGATTTGGTTTATGCGTTTGGAGCACCCCGTGTAGGAGATCTAATTTATCAGGATTTAAACGGCGACAATCAGATTGATGAAAGGGATTATGCGCCTATTGGTAATGGAGCTTTGCCCCGGTCAACGCTGGCATTTTCAGGGGGATTTAATTATAAATCCTTTGATTTCAATATACTTTTCCAGGGTCTTGGGGGATTCTCATCTATTATTGGAGGTACCGGAATATGGGAAACCGATTTTGACGGGGTATATGGTAGTCTTCATGAAAATGCCTGGACACAGGAAAGGTTTGAAAATGGCCAGGAAATCACCTGGCCTGCTTTGTCCTTGGCAAGGTCTGTAAATCATGAACCTAGCGATTTCGTTAATTTCGACCGTCAATTTATTCGGTTAAAGAATCTTGAAATAGGATACACCCTTCCTCTTGCAATCACGAGGGCTATCCGATCCGAACATACTAGAATTCTATTAAGTGGACAGAACCTTTTGACATGGGATAATATGAAAACCAAGGACTTTGGTCCAGAAGGTGGAGGTTATTCCGGATTTCCAGTTTATCGGGTTTATAATCTTGGGGTAGTTGTTACATTTTGAAAAATAAGACCATGAATCAGTTAAAAAATATAATTATTATCTTTATCTGCGTCCTTACATTTTCCTGTCATGAGCAATTGGATTTACCTAGCGATGGACGAATTACCATGGAGGAGGTGTTTAGCGATTATAACAGAACAAGGGGCTACCTAAACTCCTGTTATGGGCATGCTCCCAAACCGTATATGGACAGGGCATCTTTCTCAGACGAAGCCCAAGATGCGGACGATGTTACACCGGGTTCAAGATACGTAGTTTGGTATAGCGGCAATATAACTCCCACCTCGTTTCCTTCATATTCTGTAGATGGGAGCCCTTGGGGGAACCTGTATGAGGGGATACGTAAATGCAATGTTTTTATAAAGAATATTGAGACAGCTACTGTGTACGCTCCAGATATTGAGAAAGCAGCATGGAAAGGCCAAGCCCACACCCTTAGAGCACTTTATTACCTGCAGCTTATCAAAAGGTATGGTGGCGTCCCCATCTTCAAAGAGCCTTTACCCATTGACCATGATTTCTCCACAGACCAGAGAGCAACTTTTTCCGAAGTAGTGGATTTTATTTTGGAAGATTGCAATACTGCATTAGCGTTACCTGGAGGGAGAGATGGATTTTCATGGGATATATTTGACAATCAATATGGTATTATGACCAGAGCTATTGCCTATGCGATCAAATCGCAGGCAGTAACCTATGCGGCAAGTCCCTTGTGGTCGGATGGCACCTATACTTGGGAGGACGCAACGGCCATTAATGCGGAAGCTTTATCCCAATGTCTTGCAAATGGTTACGAACTCTTTGACGAAACGCCTTCGCCTGACATTGCCCAAAATTCCTATGCGCTTTATTTTTTTACCAGTTCGAATGATCAGCGGGGAGTAGACAAAGAAACCATTTATCATTGGGGTGATCCTATGGAGGTGTGGAGATTTGCTGGTATGCCTACCAATGATGGTATGGATAGAACTGGCCCATGCCCTACACAAGGATTGGTGGACAGTTATGAAATGTCCAATGGAGAAATGCCTATTATCGGATATTCAGATAATGATAACTTGGTTCCGATAATTAACCCGGCGGCTGGTTATGATCCCGAAAATCCCTACGTCGGCAGAGATCCGAGATTTTATGCCTCCATCTATTATAATGGCGCTGTAAGGTATCTGGATCAGCCAGAAGGTAAAAAGGTAGAAACATATGTAGGCGGTACTGAAGGAATTTCCAACAGCAACAGGAGGAACACAAGAACAGGCTACTACCTGCGCAAATTCAACAATCACCAATCAGGAATTAACAACAGTGCCGATGGCGGTATTCGATTGTTTAGGCTTGCTGAGATATACCTTAATTTCGCTGAATCCGCTTATCAATCCCACGGTCCAGACGTAGCAATTACGGCTGAAGGGCTTTCACTAAGTGCTAGAGAAGCCGTGAATACAGTCCGTGAAAGGGCCGGAATGCCAGCGTTTCCAACGGGGATGGACGGGGCCGCCTTTGAAGAAAAATACCGAAATGAGAGAAGGGTGGAGCTTGCTTTTGAGGAACACCGTTTCTTTGATGTCAGACGGTGGAACATTCTTAGTGATTCAGATGAGTTCGTCACGGGGATGCGCATTACACAAGAAGGAGAAAATCTCCTTTTTACACGGTTTAGGTTTGATGACAGGGGATCTTCAACTGATAAATACCTTCGATATCCCATTGACCAGACCGAAGTGAATAAAATCATGGGTTTAACCGGACAAAACTGGCAGAATCCAGGATGGTTGGACTGATAAAACTTAAAACTAAAATAATGAAATATATTGTGTTTTTGATCCTTTTTGGATCAGGTTCATTTTGCTATGCCCAAACCTTTGGAGGAGCTGATGCACTCGGAAGGGTTTTAGTAGGACACGATGAGGTGGGGGAGATAAAATCAAGGCAGGTAGCCATGTTTTATTTCCTGTGGCATGGGGATAATACTTCCCCCTTACATTTTGATCTCAATAAAATTATTCCCAAACACCCGGAGGTATTGAATGATTTCAATCATCCAAATTGGGGTGGGGGTGGTATGTACTTTTGGGGTGAACCGCTTTATGGGTATTATAGGGGGGATGATTATTGGGTTCACCTTCGAAGTATTCAACTGTTGACGGATGCGGGAGTGGATCTGTTGGTGATCGATGCGACCAACCGTCTGACTTATTCCAAAAGAGCTCATGTGCTTATGAATGCAATGAAGGCGGTTAGGCAGCAGGGGAAGAAAGCACCAAAAATTGTGTTTTATACCAATACAGCTTCCGGCGAAACCATGCAGGAGGTCTATGAAAATTTTTATAAAGAAGGAGCCGAATTCCACGATCCGGACAGCTGGTTTTACCTTGATGGCAAGCCCCTGATAATTGGACATTCCAAGGAGGCTAACGGAAAAGATTACAAGGATTTCTTTACCATTCGGGAATCCCAATGGCCTAATGAACCCCATAAAGAAAATAGTTGGCCCTGGATAGATTTTGAAAGAACTCAACAAGTCCATCATAACCATAAAGGAGATTTAGAAATCATGAATGTTTCGGTAGCGCAGCACCCAAATCCAACTGCGGGAATGGGAGGTTCTGCTTTTTATGGAAATGAGGACAACTGGGGACGAAGTTTCAGAAACGGACATAAAGGAAACCCTACTGCCGATATTATCCATGGCTATAATTTTCAGGAGCAGTGGGATAATGCCCTGGAAAAAGATCCTCCTTTTATTTTTATAACGGGATGGAATGAATGGGTGGCAGGAAAATTCGCCAGTATGGACGACAATCCCGAACATTCATGGTTCTGTGATCAGGCAGATCCTGAATACAGCAGGGATATCGAACCCACCCGGACGGGTGGTCTTAAGGACCATTATTATATGCAGTTGGTCAACAACATTAGGAGGTATAAGGGTTTGGCACCAACACCATCGCTAAGCTCTGAAACCAAAATAGAAGGTTGGGCGGATTGGGAATCTGTTTTTCCTGACTACACAGATTATATAGGAGAAACGGAGGCCAGAAACCATCCCGGAGCTCAGTCCCAACCTCCCCAAATGTACACCAACAACACAGGGAGAAATGATTTTAAACTATTAAAAGTGGCTAGAAACCGAGATTCCATTTATTTCTATGCCCAGACTGTCCAGCCGATAACACCAAATTCAGGCAGCAATTGGATGCGCCTCTACTTGGACGTGGACCGAAATCATACAACCGGCTGGAATGGCTATGACTTCCGTGTAGTTGAAGGCCATACCCTCCAAATTTTTGATGAAGACAAATGGATTGATGTTCAAAAATTGGAATATAAGGTAGAAGGCAATCAGATGATGATTTCCATACCCAGAGAGGTGGTAGCTCATTTATTGGAGGATGGACTGAATTTCGAGTTTAAGTGGTCAGATAACATGCAGGATGAATGGGATCCTCTTGATTGGTACATCAATGGGGATGTGGCTCCCGGCGGAAGGTTTAATTTTATCGTAAGCGAATGAATCGACTTAACATAACTTGGTTATTTTATTTACTACTCCACTCTTTTGTAGCTGTTGCTCAACAAGATGCTATTCAATTGTCTGGGGTTAGTGGACATCACTTGAATATGGAGGAAGTGGAACCTGGGACTTATCGCATTGAAACAACCGGTACAGACCCCTACCTTTTCTCACTACCCCTTACCTTCGAAGTGGATAAAGACGAATCTGTTTTAACATTTGAGTATTTCTCTACAGGTTACTTGGATCACCTTCAAGTTTTTTTCGGACCACCGATAGATGAAAATAACAGTATTGGGACCTCCTTAGGTGTTAGGGAAGGCTGGAGCAGTCGTTCCGTGGAATTTAGGGAGGCGGGTTTGGAGAACTGGGGAAAAATCGGAAGCCTTTTGAGACTGGATTTTGGAAATGCGGCAGGTTACCAAATACAGATCAGAAATATAAGGTTCAGGAAACCCAATGCAAACGAACTTGAGAACGCCAGAAATGCGCAAGAAAGGAAGAAAGCCGATAATGTATTTAAGCAGGCACTTTTGAATTACTTGGAGGAATCTTTTCCCGGGAGTATTCAAAAGGTTAACGTTGAAGATAAGACCATATCCATTTCCGGTAATCAGCAAGGGATTTTGAACGATTTGTTTATAGCTGAAGTGCCCATGCATGGCAACTTGTTGCTAAAACCTGATTTTCTTAATATTTACCCCTTATCCATAGCGGATAGTGATTTTAATATTACAGTGCCAAGATATACTGATAAGGAAGACATACAGTCAGATGGTCTTTTGTCCAAGTGGGTATTGGTACAGAAAGTGGGGCAGGATTATGAAATAAAGTCCCACGCCCGATATGCGGACAGGGTACAACCCCTCTATAATTTACCGGAGGTAAATCTAACTAATAAAAAGGGCATTGGAGGATTTCATTCCGGCAAACATGTAAGTGACTTGGATTCATTAGGGATCGGTAGTGTTACCGTTAATATGTGGATATCTAAAATGTTACGATCCATACCTTCCGAAAATACAATCACCTTTGAATATGGAGGTAAATCCTATTATGCGGACAGAGAATGGGTAGAAAAGCATGACCGTACGATAAAAGAAGCCGAGAAACGGGATATTGTTACTTCAGCTATCGTTTTGATAGATAAAGCCGTCAATACGCCGGACAAAGAAATCGGCAGAATTATGGAACATCCGGAATGTGATCCGGCAGGTATCTACAGCATGGCCAATTTCACTTCAGAAGAGGCGGTTCAAATGTATGCTGCTACCATGGATTTTCTCGCCCACCGATACAGCAACCCGGCTAATGACCAAGGTAGGGTTCACCATTGGATCGTCCATAATGAAGTGGATGCAGGCTGGGTTTGGACGAATATGGGCGAAAAGGACAGCTTGGTTTTTATGGACACTTATCATAAATCCATGAGGCTAGTCCATAACATTGCGCGTCAATATGATGCCCATGCCAAAGCATTTATTACTCTCACACATTATTGGAACTGGACACAGGACAAACATTTTTACCATTCAAGAGATTTGCTGGAGATCCTTCTCCAGTTTGGAAATGTCGAAGGTGATTTTGAATGGGGGATTGCCCAACACCCCTATCCCCAATCACTGTTCGAACCCAAAAGTTGGTTGGATGAAAAAGCAACCTTCGATTTTGACACCCCACTGATTACATTTAAAAATATAGAAGTATTAGATGCTTGGGTAAAGCAACCATTTACCATGTATAATGGTGTGAAGAAACGGACTGTATTTCTATCAGAGCAAGGGCCAAATTCAAAGGATTATACATCCAAAAATTTAATGGAACAGGCGGCAAGCATGGCGTATGTTTGGAAAAAACTGGAAGTGTTATCGGGGATTGAGGCCTTTCAGTTTCATAATTGGATGGATCATAGGGGTGAGGGTGGCTTAAGGATCGGGCTAAGAAGATTCCCGGATGACGAAGAGGACCCTTACGGTAAGAAGCCCGTGTGGTATGTTTATCGGGATTTGGGAACGGATCGGGAAAAAAACACGATAGATTTTGCCAAAGAAATTATTGGAATCACCTCCTGGGAAGAAGTGAGGTATAAAGGAAAAATTAAATGAAGATGAATTTAAAGCGGTGCTGCCAGTTTTTATTACTTGTCGGTTTTTTCGGAGGGCAGAAAACATTTGCCCAGTCAGACCTTTACCGGTACGGAGCCCAACAACTCCCTGCTACCGATGCTTTGGGACGCAGCTTGCCCACCTTTGAGGAAGTGGGTCCAAATAGGCCTGACAAATATGTGGGGATTTTTTATTGGACTTGGCATACTCAACAGTCCAAAAACAGTGACAGTGCTTATAATGTCATGGAGATTTTGGATCAGAGACCGGAAGCAATCAATGATTACCTGGATCCCATTTGGCCAACTAGAGATAAAGCTGGATCATTTTTTTGGGCGGAACCTCTTTTTGGATATTATCTCAATACTGACAAATGGGTACTTTATAAGCATGCTGAAATGTTAGCAGATGCGGGCGTTGATATGGTGATGTTTGATTGCACTAATGGCTCCTTTACCTGGAAGGAATCCTATCTAGCGCTTGCTGAAGTATTTACCGAGGCACGAAAAAACGGAATCAGAACGCCCCAAATCGCATTTATGATGGCTTTTGGGCCATCGGAAGGCAGCTTGAAGGCGATAAAGGAAATTTACCACGATATGTATGAGCCTGGAATTTATCAGGATTTGTGGTTCTATTGGAAAGGGAAACCATTAATTATGGCATATCCCGAAAGTCTAAGTGCTGTAGAAGGTGATCCTCAAGCAAGCAAGCTCCATCAGGAAATCAGGGAATTCTTTACCTTTCGGCCGGGACAGCCAGTTTACAATAAGGGCCCTATGCGCTCAGACCATTGGGGATGGTTGGAAATATTTCCCCAAAATGGATTTGTTGAAACCGAACCGGAAAAGTATGAACAGGTTACTGTAGGTGTCTCGCAAAACTGGTCTGCTGAACGAGGATTGACAGCTATGAACGCCCCAGGAGCTTTCGGTAGGAGCTATACGGCTAAATATGGACATAACAATCAAAAGGATGTGGTAAATGAAGGATTAAATTTTCAGGAACAATGGGACCGGGCCCTTGAGATAGATCCGGAAATGATATTTATCACTGGATGGAATGAGTGGATAGCCGGTAGGTATGATGAGTGGCAGCAGCAGCACAATGCTTTTCCCGATCAGTTTGACCATGAAAACAGTAGAGATATTGAACCGATGAAAGGAGGGCATACAGATAACTATTATTATCAGATGGCGGCCAATATCCGCCGATTCAAAGGTATGCGCCAACCGCTGGAATTTTCAGCAGGCACCAGCAAAAAAATAGATGGAAAATTTGGGGATTGGGATAATACCCATCCGGAATTTAAATCCCATAAAGGAAATACACTACCACGAAACAGTCCAGGCTGGGGCAATTTGACGTATGAAAACATAACAGGGAGGAATGATATTACGGCGGCAAAGGTAAGCAGTGATGAAAAGTACATTTATTTTTATGTAAACACAGCTAACCCCTTAACCCCAAAAGACGACCCTGGATGGATGAGATTATTTATTGATGTTGATAGAAACAGGGAGACGGGATGGGAAGGTTATGATTTTGTGGTTAACCGGAAAAACCCAAGAAAAAGGGCAAAATTGGAAAAAAGCTCCGGTGGTTGGAAGTGGTCCAAAGCCGGTAAGATTGACTATTCTTTTTCCGGAAATGAAATGGAGTTGAGGATTTCAAAGAAAAAATTGGGAATAAAAGGGTCTACCAATCTTGAATTTAAATGGTCAGATAATATGCAGGAAGACGGTGATATTACAGATTTTCTAATTAACGGGGACGTCGCACCATTGGGGAGGTTTAATTTTTTCTATTATGAATAAATATTCCCGTGGCTTCTTACAGTTCGATCCAGATTTTTACCATTGGAGAGGCGGTATAGGAAGCAGGCTATAAAAGGGGATATTTTGGGAAATGGCATTTGGGAAATGGGCCGGAGTTTCATCCCATTAACCGGGAATTCGGTGAAGCGCACGTTGGACAGGGTGACTACAAAGTGAAATTTGATGTACCAAGTGAACAATTCTCTGAAAAAATAAAATAAACACACTTTTTATTTGTATAATTTAGTTGAAATTAATTAAGGTATTTTGGATGAACTTTTCCAACAGCCTATCAGAATTTATTGGTGGCCATAAAAGACCATTTTGTTTTTATGGCATGACCGGTCTTCAATTGACTAACTTCTTTCAATAGCGGAAAATCCGCAAGGATTAACTCATACCGGAGGACAGCCATTGAAGTATATCAATAACGTCAATACGCGTACCATTAATAAAAGGATTTCCGAAACGGATACTCGGATCGATTACAATATGGGATGAAAATCGTTCCATGACGTAAAAGCGGGTAAAATTTCATTAATATCCAAGGAGGGAGGAGCTGCTGTGGATCCAGAAGGTACTGTATTTTAGGACCCATTTCAAACAGTTTTTAGAATTTTTTTGTATTTTTGACAATATTCTTCAAAAGAAAATAATTCAAAACTTTTACAAAAAAATCCAGTATATGGTTGGTTTAGGTGAAGCTATACGAAGACTACGGGAGGAAAAGGGTTTACCCCTGCGGACAGTTGCGGCATATCTCGATATTGACCAGGCAATTTTAAGCAAAATGGAAAGAGGAAAGCGCAACGCAAGCCGTGAACAGGTAATTAAACTTGCCGAGTATTTTAAGGTGAAAGAAAGAGAACTGCTTCTTTTGTGGCTATCTGACAAATTACTTTATGCGGTTGCGGAGGAAGCCTTAGGTTACGAAGCGTTGCAGGTAGCGGAGGAAAAACTTGGTTATATGTCCCGGACAAAACTTGGACTGCCAACACTTATATCCACAATAGAAAAAGTGTTGGAGAAGGACGGAAGAGTAGCCGCTGCCTGGCTATATGGCTCAATGGCATCGGAGGAAGCAAATCCGGAAAGCGATGTGGATCTAATAATCGAATTCAATACCAAGAAAAAATATTCCATGTTTGATCTTCTTGATATAGCCCATGCTATAGAGAATCAAATTGACCGAAAGGTGGACATTGTGGAAAAGGGGCAGTTGAGGGACTTTGTCTTGAGAACGGCATCGGACAGTTTATTGAAGATTTATGAATAAGCCTACACCCAAAGAGCGGCTTGAACATGTCCTTGAAGCGATAGGGTTAATCAGACAGTTTGTTGCCGGGGTGGACGAACTGGAATTTATGCAAAACAGCATGATTCAAAGTGCGGTGCAATATCAGTTTTTGGTTATAGGTGAAGCGGTTAGGCATATTGACGAGCGGATTTTAGCCAAGTATAATTATCCGTGGCATATTCCCCGCTCATTCAGGAATTTTATCATTCATGCCTATCATGGAATAAAAATGGAAAGAATTTACTTTGCCACTCAGGATCTGAATCCATTGGAAAACCAAATACAAAACATACTTAATAACGAATTTTAATACCATGCCAACACTCCATTTCAAAGGAAAAACAGCGTTTGGTTTTTGCCCTCAGGAAAAGGTTTTAAAGGAACTCAAAGAATATTTGATTGCTTTGGTTGAATTCAAAGCCAAATAATGGAGCAAGTAAAAGTTAGTGCATGAAAAGCTGATTTATTCGTCTGGGATAAAATTGTTCCATCATCTAAAAGTGGGTTAAATTTCACTAATTGCAAAGGAGGGAGGATTGGTTGTGTTTCCAGAAGGTAATATTTTTTTAGAAGCCAAATTAACGAAATTTTAAAAAAGTTTTCATATCGGCTTTTCCGGTGGCCTTACGAGTAAAAATTGGCTAAACTGCAAATCAACGAAATCGAAAAATCAAATTAATAAACGGTCAAGATGATGTATTTTTAGCCCTGAACGCCAAAAAACTCCCAATCCTTTTTAATTTTATTGATTTATACCTATTTTCGAAGGCAATAAACCCATAATACCTAATTATGTACAAGGACCGCCTCGCTGATAAACCAAATCATATCTTGGATGATATCCAAGTTTGGGATCAAATAAAGGCAGGTGAAAGGGCTGGAATGGAGGCCTTGTATATCAAATATGCCCAAGAACTTTTTCGGTTGGGCATGTCTATAAAAGGCGACCGAAGTCTGGTGAAGGATTGCATACAGGAGGTTTTTTTGAATTTATGGCAGTACCAGCATACGGTAAAAACCACAGATAATGTGAAACTTTATCTTTTCAAATGCCTCAGCAACAAAATCCATAAGGAAGTAGGAAAGGATAAGAAGCGTTATGGCAATTTGATCCCTGAAATGGAAGAGAATTTGGCATATGATCAGGGCCAAGAACAGGAAAACTCCATTGAAAAAAGGAAACGACTAGCGGAGGTCCTGAATTCCCTTCCGGCACGACAACATGAGGTGATCCAGTTGCTTTACTTTGAGAACCACTCCTATGAAAACACCTCTGCTATAATGGGCATTAATGTACAGTCGGTTTATACATTAGCATGGAAGGCCATTGCCAGTTTAAAAAAGGGCTTTGCACTGATCAGTATATTCTTTTTGGGTTTTTTTAGCTAAAAAGTATTTTCAAATTTTTATTCTTTTCGCACTAATTTTATAACTATCAAATAATTTTAAAGAGATTTTTAAAGTTTCTGTAAAAATGAAATTTTTTACGCAAATGATGGATAGATTTTTAACGTTCGGGACTTATGTGTGCGGATTAACGTTAAAATGGAGATTTCCAATTATACCGCAGAAGATTTTGTCTTAGACCCATCTTTTAAAAAATGGGTGTTGCAACCTAATGCAGCATCTAATCTTTATTGGGAGGATTTATTGGTAAAGAACCCCTCCAAATACAAAGAAGCCAAAGATGCCCGGGCAATCATTCTCCGCCTGAACACCAAGACCCAACCAAAAATGTCTGATAGGGAGATGTCGGACTTATGGAAGGATATTGATAGTAAAATGTCAGAGGTGGTTGGTTTGAAAGCCTCTTCAAAAGAAATAAAAGTGATTCCGCTAAATTCTTTGAGCACCTTGGAAAGAGGGGGGGCAAACCCACCCTCCGGATTTAAATTCCTAGACTCTTTTAGATTTAGGGTCGCTGGTATCCTCTTAATGGCCTTTAGTTTGGGATTTATGTACAGTTGGTTTTTCTCCGATGCTGTTATTCCAGAGGTAGATATACCTGTTGTAGCTATGGTAGAACACCGTACCGTACCGGGGGTAAAATCACACCTTACCTTGAGTGACGGATCGCAGGTCATCCTGAATTCAGGGAGTGAATTAAAGTATGTGAAGGATTTTGAAAAGGACAGGAGAGAGGTATATTTAAAAGGAGAGGCTTTTTTCAATATAGCAAAGGACAGTAATAGGCACTTCATCGTAATTTCCAAGGATACCAAAACCACGGCTTTAGGTACAAGCTTTAACGTCAGAGCTTATGAAGGGGAAACGCTGAACATTTCCCTGCTCACCGGGAAGGTAGCAGTAAACAGGGAGGGGGTTATGAAAGAAGCTGTTTTTCTAGATCCAGGAGAAGCTTTAAGAATTGACATGGAAAATGATCGCTTCGTCAAAACTGATTTTGACAGGGACTTGGTAATTGGATGGACCAAAAAATGGATCATTTTTCAGAAAACACCCTTAATAGAGGCTATTCGGGTACTTGAAAATTGGTATGGCGTTAAAATTCAAATAGCTAGGCAGCCCGGGGATCAGGTATTGCTCTCCGGACGATTTCAGGATGAAACATTGGAAAACGTGTTGGAAGGATTGAAATTCTCTGCCAGGTTTGACTTTGCAATAGATAAAGAAAATGTAAAAATAATATTTAAAGATGAAGATCAGACAGCCTATGATATGATAAAAACCCAAGAATAACAAAAAGCTGAGGATGCTCCAACATCCCCAGCCTAATTAATTACCGGAAAGTCTTACGAGGATAATTCCGGTACATGTTCATCTAAAACCATTCACCATAGTTTTAACAACAAACAAAGTAAAGGTATGAAAAATCTTGTACTCTACCATGTCATACGCATGACCAAACTATTTACTTACGCGTTTCTGATTCAATGTCTATCTATGAGTATTCTGTTTGCCTCGAACGGGAATGCCCAAGTCAAGGATATTGAAGAAGTATTGATATCCATTTCCCTGGAGGATACAAAAATTGAAAAGGCATTTTCCGCTATAGAGAAAATGACTGGATTCGTTTTTGTCTATACGGATAGGGAATTGAAGAATATACCAAAGGTCACCACAGAAAGAGAAACCCAAAGTGTTTATGAGTTGCTGTCTGTAATCGGGAAACAAACTGGACTCAATTTTAAACAGGTAAATCAGAATATTCATGTTAGGAATGGAATTGCACAATCCCAGCCGTTGGTGCAGGTTTCTGATCAAGAAGCATCAGTTTACATCAATATTTCCGGAACGGTAAGCGATGAAAATGGAGAGCCTATTCCAGGTGCAACTGTACTTATTGAGGGGACTAGTACTGGAACTGCCACGGATATTGACGGGAATTTTACTATAGACGCTCAAGAGGGAGCGGTACTTTTGATTTCGTTTATTGGATATCAATCTCAACGGGTAACTGTTGGTGCACAGTCTAATATTAATATCTCCCTTATAGAAGATCAATCTTCCTTGGATGAAGTGGTGGTAATTGGATATGGAACAACCAAAAGATCCGATTTGACTGGTGCAGTAGGTTCTGTCACCGAAGACCAGCTACGGGAACGGCCATCTACAACTCTTAATCAGGCATTATCAGGAAGGGTTACTGGAGTTCAAGTAAATATTAATTCAGGTCGTCCGGGAGGACGAACAAATGTCAGGATCAGAGGTTTCAGTTCCATTAATTCCTCAAATAACCCCTTGTATGTTATTGATGGAGTAATGATGCCTGTGAGTAATCAGGTCCAGGCTACACAGGCCATTGACTTCGTAAATCCAAATGACATTGTATCGGTGGAAGTATTGAAAGATGCTTCTTCTACAGCTATTTATGGCGCAAGGGGCGCCAATGGTGTAATTCTCATCACAACTAAAAGGGGGGAATCAGGGGAAGGTAAAATATCATATGATGCTGATTTCAGTGTAGCTGCTATTGGACCCAATAGACTTGAAGTATTAAATGTTAGAGAATTTATGGAAGTGGAGGATCTGGCATTCGAAAATATAAAGAAATATGATCCAGAGGGTTGGGAGGATGGACGGTATAATCATCTTAACCCAGCCATCGGTAGATCTGATCCAAGGCTATTTGACAGTAATGGCAACCCGATTTATGATACTGACTGGTTGAAAGAAGCCACTCATAACAAAATATCTCAAAATCACCAATTAGGATTTACTGGTGGAAATGAAAGAACCACTTACTCTTTATCCTTGGGTTATAGGGAAGATCAGGGGCTAATTAAAGAATCTTATCTCAAGAGGTATTCAGCTCGGTTTACTCTAGATGATCAAGTTAAAAAATGGCTAAGGATAGGGGGTACTTTGAGTTATAATAATCAGGACGAAAATATCGTTGATCAGGATTATCAGGTAATGAGGACAATGGCGGAGTCCTATCCGTTTCAGCCGGTAAAATATGAAGACGGGAATTGGGCTGACAATAGAGATTATCCTAATTCTCAGGGCAATTTCAGTACCCTTAGATATTTATACGAGCGAAAATACATTTTGACCACTCAGTCACTTATTGGAAGCCTTTATTCCAATATTAATTTGGCGAAAGGTTTGGAAATGCGTACTGTTCTTGGAGCGAATGTGATGACCCAAGAAAATAAACAATTCACAGGTAGAGGAATTGCGATCAACCAGCGTGGTACTTCCAATGTAAGCAACAGAAGGGAAAGTTTTTGGTCCTTGGAAAATTACCTTACCTATAATAAAACGTTTGGTGAAATTCATAAATTGACAGGTCTAATTGGCCTATCATGGCAGGAAACAAATTTTTTTAGCATGGTTTCGGGAATTCAGAATTTTCCTACAGATTTTTTTGAATTCAATAATATTGGTGCCGGAAGTACTAATCCTTTGTATGGATCTAATGCTTACAGGTTTGCATTCAATTCTTACTTTGGAAGGATTAATTACAGTATATATGACAAATATTTATTGACTCTCACCGGAAGGGTAGATGGTTCGTCAAAATTTGGTGAAAATCATAAATTCGCCTTTTTTCCTTCAATGGCTCTGGCTTGGAGAATATCTGAAGAAGATTTTCTTAAAAACAACGACGTCATTTATAATTTGAAACTCAGGGCCAGTTACGGCGTTACAGGAAATTCAGAAATACCCCCCTATTCCTCTTTGTCTATCCTGGGATCAGGCTATGCAGGTATCATTGGTAATCAACGTAGAGGTGGAACTGGAATTGGAAGATTGGCTAATCCAGATTTAAGGTGGGAGAAGACAGCACAAAGCGATATTGGAGTAGAAATTGGCCTGCTGAGAGGTAGGATATCCCTAGAGGCTGATCTGTATTACAGAAAAACGACTGACATGCTACTGGATGCCCCTGTTCCGCGAACAAGCAGTTATGCCACGATAAGGAAAAATGTTGGATCCATGGAAAATAAAGGATTCGAATTTGCCATTAATACCATCAACATTGAGGCTGGCGATTTTTCATGGAACACTGTTTTTAACATTTCCATGAACAGGAATAAAGTACTTACTTTGGCGACACCTTCTGATATTTTTGGAGTTGGTGGTCCTAATTTTACTAACCCTACCAATATCATTCGAGTAGGTGAGCCGGTAGGTTCATTTTGGGGCTTAGTAAGAGAAGGAATCTGGAGTGAGGCAGAACGGGATTTAGCAGCAAATTTCACGAGTTATAGAGGGGGTTTAACACTATTGCCCGGAGATATTAAATATCGAGATGTGAATGGTGACAATGCCATTACGGATGCTGATAGAATGATTATTGGAAATGGAAGTCCAGACGGTTGGGGAACTTTTCTAAATTCATTTCGATATAAAAACCTGGATTTAACTTTAGAACTTCAATATATGTATGGAAACGATGTCTTGGATATGACAAAACATACTATGGAAGATCGAATCGCTCTGGACAACAGTTATCGAACAGTTTTAGATGCGTGGACTCCTGAAAATCAAAACACTATGGTTCCTGAAATCCGACATTTGATGGCAGGGTATGTAACCAATGTAGATACCCGATGGATACAGGATGGTTCATTTATAAGAGGTAAAAACCTCCTATTGGGATATTCGCTACCGGAAAATCTTATAAGCCAGCGAAACATAAGTAGATTTAGATTATTTGCTTCACTGGAGAATTTCTTTTTAGTTACGAATTATACCAGCGGAGATCCAGAAGTTGCACCGATGTTTGGTGGGGATGGAAATAACATATTTTCCCAAGGGCAGAACTTTTTTGCCTATCCTAGGCCTAAGACATATCGCCTGGGTTTACAAATCGGTTTATAAATATACATCTAAAGGAATTTAATCATGAAGGCTATTAAAATTAAATACGAAAACCTGATATTCTGTGGATTACTTTTTTTCGTGTTGGGTTGTTCCGATTTTCTTGAGGAGCAAGACCCATCAAATTTAAATCCTGAAAGCTTCTATACCATTCCCGAACATGCGGAAGCGGCGATTATTGCTGCTTACACGGACCTTCGGTTTGTGGGTGGGGGTGCAGGTATATTTTCCTCAAACTGGCAGCTGCTTGAAGCAGTGACAGGTACATCCACAACTGAAACTGCACAGAATTCCGATCTCAATAATCTGTATGGCCTCATTTATGATGGACATAACCTGCATATCGTAAACTGGTGGAATGGTCTGTACCGGGTTGTGGGGCAAGCCAATCTCGTAATCGAAAATGTTCCGCAAATCGATATGGATCAAACCAGGAAAAATCAAATTTTGGGTGAAGCCCATTTTCTACGGGCCTGGGCTTATTTTCATGCAGTAAGGATGTGGGGTGATTTAGCCCTTATCACCAAACCGCAAACTGCTACCTCTGACGATTTCTATCCTGTCAGGTCATCCCAAGAAGAAGTATATAATTTGATTGTAGAGGATTTATTGATAGCGGAATCAGCAGGGTTACCTTGGATGGATGGAACGGGAAGGGTTTCACAAGCTGCGGCAAAAGCACTTTTATCCAAAGTTTATCTGACCATGGCTGGTTACCCTTTAAATAAGGGTATATCACATTACCAATTAGCGGCAGATAAATCGATGGAGATCATTGCTAACCCAGGGTCTATAAACCTTTTTGATAACTATGCAGATATCCGAAATGTAGCAACTGATAACACAATAGAAGATATATTTGAAATTCAATTTTTAGCAGATATTGCTGGAAACCCTTATCAACAACCCATGCTTCCGTATTATAAACCGATTTCAGCGGGTGCGGCAACAGGGATTGGAACAACAGTTCCTACAGAACAGTTTTTCCAATCCTACGAAACCGGAGATTTACGGGCTGAAAATCAAATGGGTTTCTTTTATACAAGTTATTTCCATTTTGGAAATGGCGATGTTTACGAGTTGGGAGGACCATATATTTTTAAACATTTTGATGTACTTGCCCACGGAAGGCCTGGGGTACCAGGGACAGGAAGAAGTGATCTGAATATGCCTCAAATTCGTTTCGCAGAAGTCCTATTAATTTATGCAGAAGCTCAAAACGAAGTCACCGGACCCAATCAAGGAGCGCATAACGCATTAAAGAGAATCCGGGATCGAGCTACGTTGGAAACTCCTACCCTAAATGGCTATACGCAAGAATCTTTTAGAGAAGATGTTTGGAGGGAACGGTGGCATGAATTGTGTTATGAAGGCATAACTTGGTTTGATATGGTGCGTTTAAGAAAAGCGTACAATAGTATCTCCAATGATTTTGACAATTTTGTAGGATATGTCCATTTAGGTTCCAACCAAGAATTTCAAGAAAAACACCTTTTGTTTCCTGTTCCTGTTCCCGAGCTTGTTAATAATCCCAATCTTGCTCCTCAGAACCCGGGCTATTAGGAACAAATTGTACCTTTCAAAATTTAGTTAATAACTGGTATTTTTCGATGCCTGTCCTACGAGTAAATAAATCAAAAAAAGCCCTCTCATGTGTTTTGAGGGCTTTTTTTATTGACGTTTAAAAAGTACCCCTAACCTGAGCCTTTGGTTTTTGAGTTAACTGAAGAGGCATCCCATTTCAATGCTACTCACCCGTTTTCGAAAAAAAATGAAAAGAAAAATTAAATCACATTGGTGTTTTTCATTATATCATCTCCTTACTTTTCTCGGTTATGTACGGTATTATTCATATTTCAGGGGAAGAGTGGGGCTGTATTACCTCGAATGAAGAATTTGAAAACTATAAATTGGTGGTTCAATTTAAGTGGGGAGGGGAACCCATGAACCCCGGCTGGAAAAACCAAGAAATAGCGGGATTTTGTTGCATCCACAAGGGAAAGACGGGAATTTTTCAGGTATTTGGATGAGTTCCGAATGTCAGATCATTGAAGGAGGTATCGGGGACTTTAAAGTGGTTGGAGACGGAACCGACCTATTTTTTACACTTAATCATCCGGATATTGTATTATACAGTGATTTTATCGAATCACCGATAGAGGGGGAATTGCCCGTTTATGAGGAGCTTTTTCTCCTAACAACTGATCCTAATGAATTATTGAACCTTGTTGATGACATTCAGTACAAAGGTCAACTTGAATTGATGCAGAAAGTCTGGGAATCCCAGATTAAGTTTGCCCAGAGGATCCTGACTTCCAATGGTATTTTCAAAATTGCCATATATTCACCCCGCCCGTGAACAATGCACGGGTATTGGTGTGGGGGAGTCAACCTTGGATTTCCGTGTTTTCTAGGGCAAATTACGCCTACGAATATTAAAACCAGCATAACCATGCGATTAAAAGGTAAAATTATTATCTTGACCGGCAGTACGACGGAATTGGAAATGTAATAGCCATCCGCTTTGCACATGAAGGGGCCAAGGTGGTAGTTCAAGGATCGGAACAAGATTTGGGAATGGTGGTACTCATGTAAAGTAGAGCAATATCTGCTTGTTGGCAGAAATGCCCCCAAAAGTAGTAGTACTAAAAAATAGAAATTTACCAAAATCAGAAACAGAAGATATGCCCAAATTACCTGCCTTTCCAAAAGCCTATATCCAGGCCCTATGCAACGATTATTCAGCTCGTTTTTTTCGCGTAACCCTACTGTTCGGGGCGCTAATCTTCTTCAGTTGCCAGGTTGGTCTGTTTGCCCAAGAAAATATCTCTGCATCCAAAGGCAAGGTTGATAATGACCTGACAAAGCCCATCCGCGTACTGGTCTGGGACGAACAGCAGCTTGAGCAGAAGAAGGTATATCCAGATTTCTTGGGCAACCATCTGGCGCAACACCTGCAGCAAAACCCCAACCTGCTTGTAACCTCGGCCAACCTCAATCAGCCCGGACAAGGACTTTCCAAGGAAGTTCTTGACGAGACGGATGTCCTTATCTGGTGGGGTCATGTGCAGCATGAGGATGTGCCCCAAGAAACGGCACAGGCGATCGTGGACCGGGTAAAGGAGGGACGGCTTTCATTGATTGCGCTGCACTCGGCGCATTGGGCCCTGCCTTTCCGCACTGCCATGGAGGAGCGCGCGATTCAGGATGTAGTTAACATGCTGCCAATCCGGGAACGGGACAAGGTCATTCCGGAGTTCATACAGTGGCGCAGCAACGTTATGCCGAGCCGCCGTGAGAGTCCGCGTTTTGATACCCGCCTTGAAAAGCGGCCAAATGGCCACTGGCATGTATTGCTGGAGCGGCCTACCAGCGTTTTTCCGGCCTGCTGCACTCCGATGCAGCCGAGCACGGTGCGGGTGCTGCTCCCCGAACATCCGATTGTTCAGGACGTGCCGGCCACGTTTACGCTCCCCGAAACAGAAATGTATGACGAGCCGTTCCACGTTCCGGCGCCTGATGAGGTTATTTTGCGTGAGACCTGGACCGGAGGAGAGTCCTTTCGGAGCGGCATGACCTGGAGACTGGGCCGCGGACACGTTTTTTACTTCCGGCCCGGCCACGAAACGTACCGGGTATTTACCGAACCTGAGCCGCTGAAGATCCTGGAGAACGCATGTCTCTATCTGGGTGGCGAGGTACAGGCAGAGGCTGAAATCAAGACCTTGAAAGGGCTACCTAAAAAGATGCTGGTGTTCTCCAAAACGTCGTGGTACCGGCACCCGGCCATCCCCATGATTAACGACCACCTTGTACACCTGGGTAATGTCTATGGCTTTGAGGTAGAGGTCACCGAAGATGCCGAAGACTTCACCGATGCGAAGCTCGCTGCGTACGATGTGGTACTGTTGATCAGCACAACCGATATTGGCAAGTCCCTGGATGCAACGCAGCAGGATGCGTTTATCCGGTGGTATAGGTCGGGAAAGGGTTTGGTAGCCATGCATGCAGCAGGCGTCCATCACGACACTTGGGATTGGTATAGCCAGCTTTTCGGAACTGATTTTGATAGCGATTCGGAGTATGTTCCCGCCCGGGTGGCGGTCGATCCGGCCGCCGGAAGCCATTGGCTGGTGCAGGGGCTGCCGGCAGCCTTTACGCTTGATGGGGATTGGCTGAACTTCAAGCGCAGTGTGCGCGGCCTTCCCGGGGTGACCGTCCTGCTGACCTTGGATGAAACTACGTATGACCCGGTCCGCCCTCAGTTCAAAAAAAGCGGAGGAAAACCAATGGGGAAAGACCATCCGATGGCGTGGGTGCGGGAGTTTGAAGGCGGGCGCTTTGCCTACACCATGATCGGGCATGATTTGCGGCCCCTGGAAACCCAATTTGGGGAGCAGCACCTGATGCGGATGATCCGGTGGGCAGCCGGGGCCAAAGAATAAATACCATGTGAGAGTGCTTGGCCTAAAGGAGCAAGATAGGGTATATCCAAACCTGTGAAACCACTATCTCTCCAATGATCGGTATCAAGTTACACCGTAGTTAGTAAAAAAATGAAAAGTTATAATACGGGGTTTTTTATTGTCTTTCTCCTAATTTCCAAGCTTCTTTCTTGCGAAGCTAAAAGTAAACCCAATATCATCCTAATCAATGTGGATGACCTAGGTTGGCGGGACTTGGGCTTTATGGGCAGCAACTATTATGAAACTCCAAACTTGGATAAACTTGCAGGCGAGGGCATAGTTTTTTACCATGCCTATGCCGCTGCTGCAAACTGTGCCCCAAGCAGGGCCTGTATGATGAGTGGCATGAATACCCCTAAACACGGGGTGTATACGGTGGATGATTCCGAGAGAGGTAATGCAAAGACCCGTAAAATTATTCCCACACCAAACAGGGATTTTCTACCGGATTCGATCTACACCCTGGCAATGATGCTAAAGGATAATGGATATAAAAATGGGACTTTCGGAAAGTGGCACATCAACAAAGACCCGTTGCAACATGGCTTCCATGTCAATGTTGGTGGAAGTTATCACGGAAATCCAGGTCGGAAGGGATATTTTAGTCCGTATAAAATTGATTTTATAGAAAATGGACCAGATGGCGAATATCTTACCGACAGACTGACCACTGAAGCCATTAAATTCGTGGAGGAAAACAAGGGGAACCCATTTTTTCTCTACCTTCCATTTTATTCCGTTCATACACCCATTATGGGTAAAAAGGAGCTTGTTGAAAAGTTTGAAAATAAGCCGGGTTCCGGAGGGCAGGACCGAGCGGATTATGCGGCCATGGTAGCCTCCGTCGATGAAAATATCGGAAAGTTGTTGGGGGTGTTGGATGAGTTAAACCTTACGGAAAACACATTTTTGATTTTCACTTCTGATAACGGGGGTATCCGTGACATTTCTTACCAAACTCCCCTGAGGGCAGGAAAGGGATCTTACTATGAAGGCGGTATCCGGGTGCCTTTGATTGTGCGTTGGCCCGGTAATATACCTGCGGGAAGTAAATCCGATTTTCCGGTAACACAGATGGATTTTTATCCTACCATTCGAAGTATTGTAGGCGGAGAACAACGACCGGAAGACGTTATGGACGGTTGGGATATCAGTCCCCTGTTCCGTCAGGAAGCCATGGATGAACGGCCGCTCTTTTGGCATTTCCCCATTTACCTTCAGGCGTATAATCCGAAGGAAGATGATGGTAAAGACCCCTTGTTCAGAACCCGCCCCGGATCGGTGGTCAGAAAGGGGAAATGGAAACTGCATCATTATTTCGAGGATGGTGATTACGAGCTTTATGACCTGGAGGAAGATCCGGGAGAAATAGATAACCTAGCTGAAAGTCAACTAGAAATTAGGGACCGCATGATTGGAATGCTCAATAATTGGAGAGAGGGAGTCAATGCCCCTGTCCCGAGCCAGAGGAATCCACTTTATGACAAAGAATTTGAAATAAACCTGATAAATGAAAGCCTTAATGAATAAGATACCTATCTTAATAATTCTGATAATATTTACTGGCCTCTCGGTTTCCAACTACGTGTTTGGAAAAAGCGTAGTCGCTAAAAAACCCAATATAATTTTTATCCTTACCGATGATTTGGGTTATGGTGATTTGGGTATTTTATTCCAAAATCAGCGTAAGGCAGCCGGTAAACCTTACCACAGTACCCCCAACCTGGACAGAATCGCTTCCGAGGGAATGATTTTGACAAGACATTATGCGCCGGCACCGGTTTGTGCCCCCTCCAGGGCAACGCTTCTGCTTGGCTTACATCAAGGTCATGCCGAAATCCGGAACAACCAATTCGACAAAGCCCTCCCCGACAACCATAACTTGGCTACCGTACTTAAGGAAGCCGGCTACGCAACGGCATTAATAGGCAAATATGGACTTCAGGGGTTGGAAGGAACAAGTCCGGCAACATGGGAAGCCTATCCGACCAAAAGAGGTTTTGACTATTTCTTCGGTTATGTACGGCATCGGGATGGTCACAATCACTACCCCGCCCACCATGTGGCTGATCGGGGACCGATGGAGTTATATGATGGCAATACGGAAATATCCGGCAATTTGGCGGGATGTTATACCACTGACCTATTTACCGCAAGGGCAAAAAAATACATTCAAGACCATAAAAATGCAAATAATGACCAACCCTTTTTCATGTACCTCGCCTATGATACTCCACATGCAGGCTTGGAGGTTCCCAGCATGTCCTATCCTTCGGGAGGTGGAATAAGTGGTGGTTTGCAATACATCGGAGAAAAAGGAAATTTCATCAATACGGCACAGGGTGAGGTTGACAGCTTTATTCATCCTGAATATAGAAACGAGAATTGGCCGGAAGTCCAACAACGCCACGCCAGCATGGTTCGGCGTATCGACAATGCGGTGGGAGATCTGGTTCAACTGCTACAAGATTTGGCCATTGACGGGGAAACCCTCATCGTATTTACCTCGGACAACGGACCTCACTTGGAATCCTACGGATATGGGAATTATGCCCCTACTTTTTTTGAAAGCTTCGCCAATATGGACGGCACCAAAAGGGATACCTGGGAAGGAGGAATCCGGGTTCCAACCCTGGTAAGGTGGCCGGGAAAAATTAAAAAATCCACCCAAAATGATACTCCCAGCGGATTCCATGACTGGCTGCCGACATTTGCGGAGGTAGGTGGTGTCCCCGCCCCCGCCAATACAGATGGAAGATCACTTTGGCCCATCTTATCGGGAAACGCCAATATCCAAGGAGGAAAGGTTTACATCGAATACTTCAACAATACCAATACTTCTAACTATGAAAGCTTTCTTGAATCCCGAAGAGGGCAAAAAAGGGGAGAAATGCAGGTTTTATATTTGGATGGTTATAAAGGAATACGGTACAATATTTCATCCCATGAAGATGATTTCAATATTTTTGACACAAAAAACGATCCCGGCGAATTAAACAATCTTGCCGGTACAAATGAAGAGTTCGTTACGCTTCAAAATGAAATGAAAAATTCCGTTTTGCGCTGGAGAAGGTATAATGCCTCAGCAGAACGGCCTTATGACAATGAGCCTGTTCCTGCCGTGGTACCTGAAAGAGAAGTGGCGGAAGGTATTAAGGTTTCCAAATACAAAGTAAATTCCCCATGGGTGCCTTATATCAATACGGGGTTGGAAGCACCGAAAGAGAGTGTTGTATTATCCAAAATTGAAGCTATCCCCAGGGGAAATGAAAATAATGTTTTGGTTTATGAAGGGTTTTTAAAAGTGGAGAATACCGGAGAATACGAAATCAGTTTCCAAACCAACGGAGGGTTAGTGATGCATGTCCATGAGGCTTTGATCATAGATGATGATCATGCAAAATTGGCCAAAGGGGTAGGTACTTCGGAAATAATCTTGGAAAAAGGGTTTCATCCGATTAAAATAGTTACAAAACTATTGGACAATAATGAAGCCCCAAAGTTGGAGCTAACCTGGTCTGGACCGGGCTTTCAAAATAAATACTTGGCTGTTTATCATTAGGACGAAAATCAAGTTTAACCGCAAAGGCCGCTAAGAATCCGCAGAGGGCGCAATGAAAAAGTGAGTAATGCAACCAAAAAATACTTAGCACCCTTTGGAGCAATGCAAGGCGTGTGTTTGTAAAAAGCACTTATTGATGGCTACCATTCCGTTTACGAATATATTATAGGTTGTCTTTCCTTTTGTGGATAAATTGCCCAAATATCTAAACCTAATATATTTTGTATTTAAATTGAAGGTTAAGATTTATTCTGCATTTTAAATTTATTTCAAACACAATAAAAAATTTGGTCAAATTGAAAAGTACAGTGGCCGGGATATTGTTTTCGGCAATTATGACCACCATAATCATCGGCTGCAAAGAATCACCGGTAGAGGAGGAATTTTCCTTGGGTGAGAAATACTACTCCGATAGTACACAACTGTATTTGCCGGAAGATTTGGAGGCTACCTTATGGGCAGAATCCCCCCAATTCTTTAACCCTACAAAAATGGATGTAGATGCAAGAGGCAGGATATGGGTAACTGAAGCTGTAAATTATAGATTGTTCCGCAATGATTCCGAAAACTTCAAAACCCATGAGAAAGGAGACCGTGTGGTTATTCTCGAAGATAAAGACGGTGATGGCATAGCTGAGAGCTCCAAGGGATTTGTGCAGGACAAGGATCTGACCGCACCCTTGGGTATATCAGTAATTGGCAATAAAATCATCGTTTCCAGCGGACCTTCCATAATAGTTTATACCGATGAAAACGGCGATGACAAACCCGATAAAATAGAACCCGGTAGTAAATCCGATTTTCCCGTCACTCATGTGGATTTTTATCCGACGACAAGAAGTATAATTGAAGCAGAAAGATCTATAGAATGGCGATTCAAAAATTTGAGGATATAGTTGCTTGGCAGAAAGCACAGGATTTAGCCGTAGAAATTTATGCGGTTTTTCGGACCACGAAGGATTTTGGATTTAGAGACCAAATTTGTAGGGCAGTGGTTTCTGTTTCCAATAACATTGCGGAAGGGTTTGACAGAAGCTCTCCTGCCGATTTTAAACGGTTTTTATACATAGCAATAGCCTCCTGTAGCGAAGTAAAATCGATGCTACACCTAGCCGAAAAACTAACCTACATTTCTGTTGAGCAAAAGGAAAATCTTATAATGAAGGCAGATGAAGTTTCAAAAATAATCCGTGGACTTATCAAATCTTTAACTTAAAAAACTTATCACTTACCACTTAAGCCTTATGCCTCAAAAATCCCTACACCTCAAAATCGCTCCACTATCCAATTACTTATTTCTGGGCCTGATTACACTTTCATTAGCAACTTCCTGTCATCAAAGTGAGGATACAATAAATACAACACATCCAAATATCATCTACATCATGGCGGATGATCTAGGCTATGGGGATGTGGGTTTCAATGGACAGGAGCATATTCAAACGCCTAATATCGACCGTTTGGCAACAGAGGGAATGGTTTTCACACAGCACTATGCGGGCTCTACGGTTTGTGGCCCATCGAGGTCAGTACTCTTAACCGGGCAACACACCGGGAGAACAAGGGTTAGAGGCAATCCCACTTGGACCCAGAGCGGCAATCCTGTTGACCTGCAACCCCAAGACATTACCATCGGCAAAGAACTGAAAAGAGCAGGCTATGTCAACGGCATTATCGGTAAGTGGGGCATGGATGAAACCTTTACCACCGGGCATCCCCTCGACCAAGGCTTCGACTATTTCTATGGATATAGAACCCATGTGGAGGCGCACCACTATTACCCGGAATTTGTATGGAGAAACCGGGATAAGGTGCTGCTGGAGGGTAATGTAACCGATCAGAAAATTGGACAATATACCCATGATTTATTCACGGAAGAATCCCTCAACTTTATCAAAGCCAATCAAGATACGTCCTTTTTTCTGATGTTGTCATACACTGTCCCCCATTACGAACTTACCGTACCGGAAGATTCAAAATTGCCCTATTTGGAAAAGGGATGGCCTGAAAGGCAGATGAAAGCAGGACACTACCACCATGATGAGGAAGGGAATGTCACCTATGCCGGCATGGTTTCAAGACTGGATCGGGATGTCGGCAGAGTCTTGGATTTATTGAAAGAATTGGGTTTGGAGGAAAATACGCTGGTAATTTTTACAAGTGACAATGGTCCGGTATATGATAATGGGTTTTTTAACAGCAACGGTGGATTTAGAGGAATGAAAAGAGACTTGTATGAAGGGGGAATCCGGGTTCCTTTTATTGCCAAGTGGACGGATAAAATTGAAGCAGGATCAAGGTCAGACCATGTTTCCGCATTTTGGGATTTTTTGCCTACTGTCTGCGAATTGGCCGGATTACAACCCGAAGCTGTCTCTACAGGGATTTCCTACTTGCCGACCTTATTGGGTGACAAAGGAAGTCAGCAGGAACACGACTATCTCTACTGGGAGTTTAATGAGGCCGAGGGTCCGATCCAAGCCGTTCGCAGTGGTGAATGGAAGATTGTAAAGAAATTTGAGTCATCGGTCGAACTTTATGATTTGGAAAAAGACCCCTTAGAAAGTAAAAATTTAGCCGCTAACTTCCCCCAAGTCCTGCACAAGTTGACTGGTATGTTAGACAATGCAAGGACAGAACATGATGAATTTCCGTTAAAAAAGATCAAAAGAGAATAGCTAAATTCGATTGGAACGATCAACATCATCAAGCAAATATATCCCGGCAATAGATTACTCCCACCAACCTTCCTCCATAAAAACCTGGCAATATGCCTTTGGACAACAATGGTTGTTTTATAAAGTATGGGGCAGGTTGTTGTACCAGCCGGATGCTTCGGATGATATTTTCAGCAGTGCTTTCGATTCCAGGTATGGTCAGGGTATAGGGGAAAACCTTTTCCCTCAGCCCCCAAGTTACACGGGATATTGACATTGCCAAAAAATCTATCTTCGAGCCTTCAACCCAAAATAGAAATTATGAAAAACAATAGACGAAAATTTATTTCCAATGCGATGCTGGGTGGTTTGTCAGCATCATCATTAGGCCTATCCTCTTGCGCAAATGATTTAAAAGATGATTCCGGGACTAATTTAATCTCCAAATATGCAAGGCTTGATGAGATATTGAATACGCCAATATTAAAAAAAGAATTGTTTACTACTCCAATTATAATAGAAACTTTGGAGCTGTTACGATCTGAGAACAGCTTTATTTGCCGGGTTCGTTCCCAGGATGGGGCAGAGGGAATATCGGTGGGTCATGCAGAACTCAGCGTACTTTGGCCAATGTTTGTTACTAATCTGCAGCCTTTTTTCATTGGTCAGGATGCCCGGGAACTGGATCTTATTTTAGAGAGGGTATATTATTATAAGTTTAATTTTAGGTATAATGGAAGGTCTCTCGGCATTCCACTGGCAACCATTGAATTTGCAATACTTGACATGCTGGGGAAAATTTCCAATAAGTCCATGGGACAGCTTATTGGCGATATTCATAATACAGAAGTTCCAGTGTATATGGCTACTGAATTCCGTCATTTACCCCTTGAGGAACATTTTGAAAAAATCAAGGAAACGGTGGCTCAATATGATGTAAACGCAGTAAAAATCAAAATTGGATACCTTCATGCGGGGACCACGGATATAAATTATGCGGGGTTGCCCGGAAAGTCGGAAAAATTGATCCCGATGGTACGCGAACATTATGGCAGTGATTTTTCTCTTTATGCGGATTCAAATGGGTATTATGACGTGGAGGGAGCCATAAAAATCGGAAGACTGTTGGAAGAGTACGAGTTTAGTTACTTCGAGGAACCTGTTTTATACTGGCATTTTGAAGACATCAAAGCCGTTTCCGATGCTCTTACTATACCCATTGCGAATGGTGAGCAGGACCAAAGCTTTTACAATTTTCGCTGGCTTATTGCCAATGATGGTCTTGAAATCGTCCAACCCGATAACTATTATTTCGGAGGATATATCCGTTCCATGAAAGTTGCCTTGATGGCAGATGCATTTGGAAAAACCTGTGTTCCCCACATGTCAGGGGGAGGGCTGGGTTATCTTTATGACATTCATTTTGTTTCCGCCATTCCCAATGCCGGTCCTCATCACGAAACCCATGGCTTGGGTACCCATGTGCCATTTGAATGCCCAACATCACCCTTAAAAGTAGAAGATGGAAAAATTAAAGTACCTACCGGCCCAGGATTGGGCATTACAATCGATCCGGACTTTATTAAGAAGCACCAAATTGTTAAGATTTAGAAAGCATATCAGGGAGTGGAGAAGGTGCTGGATAACCTGGATGAATCCGGATTGGCAAAGAATACCATCGTGGTATATACCTCCTACTAGAGACTTTACCGGGGTGAACATGGGTGGTTTTACAAGCGCTTTATGGATGAAGAATCTTTTCGAAGCGCGTTAGTTATGCGGTATCCACCGGTAATTAAAGCCGGAAAATGGGTAAGTAAAATTTAGTGCGCACAGTTGAATGAGTATACGCATTGATAAATAGTTTCAATACTAAAAAATTAACGATGATCCCCAAGTACCAACTTCTATATATCTTTTTATTTTTCAACTTCCCTGTTTTAGCTCAGGAGAAACCCCAAGTAATCGTTCTCACAGACATCGGTGGCGACACGGATGATGAACAAAGCCTGTCGAGGTTCTTGCACTATGCCGACCACTTTGACATAAAAGGACTCTGTGCCACCAGCAGGATGGGCCATGGGCAGGATATCAAACCAGAGCTTATCCACGCACAAATACAGGCATATAGGGAAGTCTACCCCAATCTTATCCTTCATTCGGAAGGTTTTCCCAGTCCCGATTTTCTTGAAACCCTCGTCAAAGAGGGTCAAGGCAACCACAAAGAATTGGGAGAAGGATGGGATACGGAAGCCTCTGAACATATCATAAAGGTGGTGGATGGTACCCAAAGTATTGTTCACATACCTGTTTGGGGTGGTCTGAGAGAATTGGCCCAAGCACTCTGGAAGGTAAAGCAAAACAGAAGTGAAGAGGAATTGAAATCGTTCTCAAAAAAAATTCAAGTGCATGCCATCGGTGACCAGGATCGGCACAGGGACTATATCTTAAATGAATTCAAGGATGTAACTTTTATTGCCAACGGTTTTGCTTGGTATGGGTTTACCGGAGTAAGGGAGTTATCCGCATTCAGGGGCATGTATATGACCGGAGATGTCAGTAAACAAAATGCGGAATGGGTCAAATCAAACATTCATATTAGCCCATTGGGAGAAAAATACCAGTTGCACGGCCACGGAACGGATGGTATGAAAGAAGGTGATACCCCTTCCTTTTTGGGATTGATTGCCAATGGATTAAACGTGCCTGAAAAGCCGGAATACGGGGGATGGGGAGGAAGGTACAGGCTGTTGAGGAATTCCTTATACATTGATGTGCCGGATTTTTTGAAAGGGACACTTAATGAAAGGCACACAGTGGCCCGATGGAGGCCTGCCTTCCAGAATGACTTTATGGCCAGGGTTAAATGGGGAATTGTACCTTATGAAGACGCCAACCATAATCCCATTATTATTTTGAATGGCTCAGCAGATAAAGAACCCCTATATCTTAAGAAATCCAACGGGGAAATCTTAGAATTAGACGCATCTTCAAGTCATGATCCTGATGGAGATGATTTACATTTTGATTGGTATGTATATGAGGAAATTCACAAACCGAAAACGCTCATTTTGTTTGAAGCGGAAGAAGGGGGAAAAGTAAGATTTAAAGTTCCTGATATTCACAACGGAGAAAGTATCCATATAATCTTGGAGGTAACTGACAATGGAACACCCGCTTTAACCTCCTACAAGCGGATAGTAATCTCCTCCGAAAAATAATTTTATGTTCCCTTGCGGCATTTAATCGAGACGACTCAATTCAGATAAACCCATCACCATGAACAACACATATAACGAAAAAGAGAATCTAGGTAAGAGAAGACCTATAAAAACAAGCACAAGGCTAACTGAATATGTCTTACTACTGTTTTGTCTTTTGGTAACCTCAAGTTGTGCCCAGAAGGAAAGCCAGAAAGAAAACATAGCGGAAAATCAGCAAACAGGAATCCGGCCATGGTCGGAAAATCCCAGCTATTGGGAATACAATGGACTGCCTGTCATATTGTTGGGAGCCACAGATAATGACAACCTGTTTCAAAACAACAACCTGAAAACCCATCTGGACAGTCTGGCAGATATAGGTGGGAACTATGTCCGAAATACCATGAGTGATAGAGATGAAGGTGATTTAAAAGCATTTAACAAAAACGAAGAAGGGAAGTATGATCTAAGAGGATGGAATCCAGCGTATTGGGAAAAATTCGAAAATCTTTTGAAATGGGCAGAAGAAAGGGATATCATTGTACAAATAGAGATATGGGACCGTTTTGATCATGCAAGGGAGGAATGGAAAACTGATCCCTATAATCCAAAAAACAATGTGAATTATACCTATGAGGAAGCTAATTTAGATAGCCTGTACCCTGATCATCCCGGCAGCAACAAGCAGCCTTTCTTTTTTACCGTCCCAAGCCTTCAGGACAACAAGGTACTTTTACCCTATCAGGAAGCTTTTGTGAAAAAATTGCTTTCCATTTCCCTAAACTTCGACAATGTTCTTTATTGCATAGACAATGAAACCAAAGGGGTAGAAGAGTGGGCGGTTTTTTGGGCGGATTTTATTCATCAAAATGCGGGGAAGAAACAGGTTTACCTGACTCAGATGTGGGATGATTGGGATATTAAATCGGATATGCACAAAAGAACTTTGGACCATACAGACCGATACCAATATATAGATATGTCCCAGAACAGTCACAATACTGGTCAACTGAATTGGGACAATGCCCAATATATTTTTGATTATATCAAAGACAAGCCAAGGCCAGTAAACAGTACAAAAATCTATGGCAGTCAGACCAGTCCATGGATTAACAGGGGGATTAATGACGAACATGCTATACAGACATTTTTCCGGAATGTGCTGGGTGGTTTTGCCAGCAGCCGTTTTCATCGGCCTCCAGCAGGCTTGGGATTAAATAATGAATCTATTAAGGCGATTAAGGTCATTCGGAAACTGGAAGAGAAAGTACACATGTGGGAAATTGTCCCCCGGATGGACCTGTTGTCGGAAAATGAACCCAATGAGGCTTATCTGGCAGCAAAAGAAGGGGAAAAATACGTGCTCTACTTTCCCCATGAAGGGGAGGTTAATTTGGACCTAAAAAAAGGCACGGATGATTTTGAATTGTATTGGTTGGATGTTGCCAATGGAGAATGGATAAGCAAAGAATTAGTTTCAAGTGGAGGAAAATTGACCCTTGTTCCACCCATTGACACAGGAAGCTTTGTGGTAATTTTAAAAAAATTATTGAAGCATGAATAATTTTAAACATATTTTTATTGCTGTAGTAGTTTTATCTGTGATTATTAGTGGGTCATGTCAATCACCGGAAAAGCGGGATAACCTTACTCAGGTCAGCATAGATGGTGACAAATGGTTGATTAATGGAGAAATTACCAACCCCGGTTCACCTGCAGCCGGTTTGTTGATGAATGTAAGGATGGTCAATGCAGTTTTTGAGGACCGGGGAAATGGCTGGAAAAAACAAGTGGATGCCTTTGATCCGGATGAAAACACCCAAACATTTATCAACCATATTCCCGAATATGTGGAGCTCGGTGTGAATGCCTTTGTCATTTCGCTTCAGGGAGGTTTACCAGGGTATGAGGGGGCCATCAATACCGCTTTTGAACCGGATGGAAAACTTAGGAATTCTTACCTGGATAGGGTAGCCAAAGTGATTAGGGAAGCAGATAAACACGATGCGGCAATTATCCTTTCCTGTTTTTACCAAAGGCAGCGGGACCATGAATATGCGTTGGGAAATAAGCAGGCCATTATTGAAGCTGTCCGAAATACGGCCAATTGGATTGCCGAGGAGGGATTTACCAATGTAGTATTGGAAATTGCCAATGAATACCCACATGGCGGTTACAAGGGATGGCCGGACAGTGATTGGTTGGTAAGCGAGGGAGGACAGGTCGAACTGATGAAAGCAGCCAAAGCAGTCCATCCTAATTTGTTAGTAAGTACCAGTGGTCTTGGTCATGGCAGATTTCCCGAAGAATTGGTATCCGTTGCGGATTTTCTGCTGATTCATTTCAATAATACAGCGCTGGAAGATTATGCGGAAAAAATCAACCCATTGAAAAAATACGGCAAACCAATTGTTTGTAATGAGGATGATAAAATTGGCAAGGAGGGGGCTGCTGCTTTGGCTTATTCAGTATTGCATGGTGCCGGATGGGGTTTTATGGAAAGTGGCGTAAACCAGCACATTCCTTTTGAATTCAAGGGCGAATCCGACGATCCGGAAGTATATAATATGTTTAAAAGCATGTCAACTCCCGGTTATCAATTGGATAGAGCAATGTTGGAGCAAGCTTCCGTCACCATTGTTTATCCGAATGATGGTAACGTTTTTAAGGAAGGAAATCCATTGACTATCAAATTTTCCCACCTATTTCAAGATACTACCACTATATCTAAGCTGGTGCTAATGGCTAATGACAAGCAAATACCGCTGGAAAATAACCGAAAATCGCTGGAATGGAAACCTGAAGCAGCAGGTGCTTATTATCTTAGAATCGTCGTATACGATGAACAAGGGGAGGTTATGTACCAATCCGCACCTGTTGATATAGAAGTAAGTCCTTTGACAGAGTAGATTATACGCAAAATGAACAACAGTAATATTGTAATTAGTTGAGGACCCCACCTGATTAACGATTGCGTCATTCATTATATGTATTGGTAATCTGATACTACTAAAGAACTCATTGACTCGTACCTGAAAAGCTTGTATCAGATTTATAAAATCTTTAATTTAATTTTTAGCTATCCAAAAATTTTATTAATTGCCTGATTCAGTTTTTATTTGTACCAAAGAACTCTGTCCTGACGGAATTATTTATCAAAAGTGAAACAACCAATGACCATAAAAACCACGTTAATCCTGTTCTCTGCCTTTCTGATGGCTTCCTGTCAGCAGGAGCAGGAGGATAAGGAACAACAAAAAAAGCCCAATATCCTCTTTATCCTCGCCGATGACCTCGGATACCATGACCTGAGTTGCATGGGCAGTGCCTATTACGAAACGCCCCATATCGACCGAATAGCGGGTGAAGGCATGATCTTTACCAATGGCTATGCCACCTGCCAGGTTTGCAGCCCCTCAAGGGCCAGTTTGATGTCGGGGAAGTTCCCGGCGCGGCACGGAATCACTGATTGGATAGGAGCCAAAACCGGGGAAGCCTGGCGGGAGGCCGGAAGATTCAATAAACTATTGCCTCCGCCGAACAAGGACCACTTGGACTTGGATTATACAATTTTACCTGAGGCCATGAAAGCTGCTGGATATAAGACCTTTTTCGCCGGAAAATGGCATTTGGGAGGAGAAGGCTCACTGCCCGAAGACCATGGCTTTGACATCAACAAAGGTGGCTGGGACAAGGGCAGTCCGATGGGCGGATACTATGCGCCATGGGAAAACCCCTATCTCGAAAGTGGCCCTGACGGGGAAAGCCTGACGATGCGGTTGGCCAATGAAACTGCAGCTTTTATCAAAGACCATAAAGACGAACCGTTTTTTGCCTTTCTTTCTTTTTACGCCGTTCATGGTCCTATCCAAACCACTAAGGAAAAATGGGCAAAATACAGGGACAAAGCTGAGGAAATGGGTATTGCTGAAAGTGGTTTCGAAATGGGACATTTCCTTCCCATAAGGCAGGTACAGGACAATCCTGTTTATGGTGGTTTGGTGGAAACTATGGATGATGCGGTAGGAGTGGTCATGAAAACCCTTGAGGAACTTGGATTGGATAAAAACACCATTGTAATATTTACTTCAGACAATGGCGGGGTTTCTGCCGGAGATGCCTTTGCTACTTCCAATCTTCCCTTGCGTGGGGGTAAGGGGTATCAATTTGAAGGGGGAATTCTGGAGCCCTATTTTATTAAAACGCCTTGGTTGGACAACGCCGGAAAAACATCTGATGTGCCCGTAACGGGAACGGATTTTTACCCCACACTGCTTGAGCTGGTGGGTGCCGATTTGAAACCCGAAGAACACCAAGATGGCGTCAGTCTCGTACCGCTGCTCCGCGGCGGTACCATCGAGGAAAGGCCACTTTTCTGGCATTATCCCCATTATGGCAATCAGGGAGGGGAGCCTTCCTCCATCATTCGGCTGGGGGAATGGAAACTGATTCATTATTATAAAGACGGCCGCGAAGAATTGTACAACCTGGAAAGGGACTTGGAAGAAACTACCGATGTGGCTGGAGATAACACGGCTTTAGTAACACAACTCAGTGATCAACTATTTGGCTACCTGAATGAGGTGGGAGCCTTGTTTCCGGAAAAAGACCCTATGTATGATGAAGCGAAGGAAAAACAATACTTGGAAAGAGTGGTGAATGTCCGCTGGCCAGCCCTGGAAAAACAGCGGATGGATTTCCTTTCCAAGGATTTTGATCCCGGTAATGACTGGTGGGGAAGTGATGTAGAAACCCCATAAAATTCAATTTAAATGAAGTTACATTATTTGGTTTTGCTGATCCCTTTTGTTCTAAGCTGCTCAGAAGACAAGGAGAGTCCTCCCAATATCATTTTTATCCTAATAGATGACTTGGGTTGGGCGGACGTGCAGGCAAATTTTCCGGAAAGTTTCTATGAAACACCCCATATAAACCAGCTTGCACGGGAAGGCGTGCTATTCACACAGGCCTATGCCGCCCATCCGGTATGCAGTCCAACGCGTGCGGCGATTATCACCGGGAAGCACCCCAACAGGGTGGGCATTACCGACTGGCTCCCGGGCGACGACCCTAAGGACCGACCTTTGCTGGGCCCCCAGGACCGGGATGAGCTTTCCCTTTCTGAAACTACCCTGGCGGAAAAGTTGAAGGAAAATGGATACCGAACAGGTTTTGTAGGCAAATGGCACTTGGGACATGATGAGGCCTACTGGCCGGAACACCAAGGTTTTGATGTCAATATCGGTGGCTGGGAAGCAGGCCAGCCCCGGATTGTTTCCGGTGTTTCCAACGGATATTTTTCGCCATACGGAAACCCTAGGCTGGAAGATGGGCCGGAGGGGGAATACCTTACCGACAGATTGACAGCGGAGAGCCTTCAATTTATTCGGGACAACCGGGACAATCCATTCTTTTTGTACCTTGCCTACTACACTGTCCACACTCCTATACAGGCAGCGAAAGACCATATTGAAAAATTTGAGGCGAAACGTGCTTCCTTAGGACTTGAAGGTGTGCCCCATGAACCTGAAGGGGAGGGGTATACCAAGCTGCTACAGGAAAATGCCGCATACGCTTCAATGGTAGCGGCCATGGACGAAAATGTGGGAAGGATCCTTGAAACATTGAAAAAAGAAGGGCTTGATAAAAACACTTGGGTAGTGTTTACCAGTGACAATGGTGGGCTTTCCACGCTTTTAAGAGAAAACGCACCTACCGCCAACGGTCCGCTTCGGGCAGGAAAGGGCTGGTGTTATGAAGGGGGTATACGTGTTCCATTGATCATTTCAGGTCCTGAAGTGACCACTCCCGGCAGGAGGGAGGACGTTCCCGTGGTCAGTATGGATTTTTTCACCACCCTATTGTCCTTGGCTAAGATCGAACATGATGTGGAAGACGGTGAAAACCTGTTGCCCATCTTACGTCAAGAAGGCCCGGTGGATAGGGATTTGTTGTTTTGGCACTATCCCCATTACCATGGGAGTGCATGGAAACCAGGTTCTGCGGTAAGAAAAGGAGATTGGAAGTTGATTTATTTTTATGAGGAGGATAAATCAGCACTCTATAACCTCCTCAATGATCTGGGGGAAAGAAGGGACTTGGCTGAGAAATTTCCGGAAAAAGTTTCCGAATTAAAACACCTTTTGGATAGTTTGCTATCGGCTACCAATGCAAAAATCCCAGTCAATAATTCAGCCTTTAAATAAATGGTTAATGGGAAGCTGGCATAAACTGTTTCTTTAATCAAAATAAATGACAAAATTCTGACCTTAATTGTGGAGATTGAACTGTGGATCATTCTCCAGAATCCAAATACGTAAAGAATGAAATTTTTTCTTTTGAAATATGTTTTAAATCCGAATTAAATCTACACCTCAGTTTAATTTGGAAAGATTTTTGTATTACTGTTTAGGAACAAACAGATAAAATCATGAACATACTACCTGGCATTTGTAAATATACATTGACGTCCCTGTTTTTCTTGATGGTGCAGTCTCATTCTGTGTTGGCGCAGGTTGTTGAGGAGTCAGTGGAAGAATACCCCCTGAATCCGTCTCCTTATAGGATAGTTTTTTATATTGTTATTTCTTTTATTGTGATTGCCGTGGTGTTCAAATTGCTTTACAAGCCAAGAAAAAAGCACAATCCTCAGGAACCTATTTAACCGCAAAGTACGCGAAGAATCCGAAGAGGATGCAAAGAAAAAGATAGAGATGGAAAAATAAACAAACTCAGCGCCATTTGCGAAAACCTTTGCGCCCTTTGCGGTTAAATTACTCATTAGTTGGCTTGTTTTTCGGTGAAAATTAGGTAACTTATTTTTCTATAATTGAACTGTTTATCCTTTACCAACCGATACCCACCTTGAAATACATTTGTTTAATATTGCTCTTTGCCGTGGCCTGTACTACCCAGGCTACTATCTCTAAATATGAGTCCATTAAAATTTGTATTTACGGCGCAACACCCGGAGGAATTGCGGCGGCGTTGGCTGCATCACAATCAGGTGAAAATGTTTTGCTGATTGCATCTGGGGACCACCTGGGAGGGTTGTTTACAAGCGGCCTTTCCCATTCGGATTTTCATTCTTATGAATCCCTCTCCGGGACATTTCTGGAAGTTTCCAAAAGGGTGAAAGCCTATTATGAGAATACCTACGGGGTGGATTCTCCTCAATTGGCCGCAAGCTTTGAAGGTACTTTTGCCGAACCAAAGGTCAACGAGCTTATTCTGAAAGAGATGATGGAGGCTTATTCCAACTTGACCATTATCAAAGAGGCACAGTTAAACGGTTTAGACCGCAACGGAAACACCATCAAGTCAGCTACATTTTTAACCAAGAAAGGTGATATCAACGTTGAAGCGGCAGTGTTTATCGATGGTACCTATGAGGGAGACTTGATGGCGATGGCGGGCGTGCCCTATGAAGTGGGCAGAGAGGGAAAGTATAAATTTGGCGAATCACTTGCCCCTGAGGAAGGTGATGACGAACTACAGGGATATAATTTTAGGTTTTGTGCCACAAAGGAAGCTGATAACAGGGCTACAGTTGTAATGCCGGAGGGATACAATCGAAAAGACTTTTTGGATTTGATCCCCATTCTTGAATCCGGAGATATTCAACATGTTTTTGGTTATCCCTCAAAGTGCCTTTTCAAAGCCCATCTACCCCCCCTACCCAACGATAAATACGACATCAATGATGTATCCAATGGGCTGGTAAGGCTGTCTATGCCGGGCCATAACCTGGGGTGGCCGGAAGGCGACCAGAATCAACGATTGGATATTTTCCAAGACCACCTCCGATACAATGTGGGATTATTGTATTTTTTGCAAAACGACGAAACTGTCCCTGAGAATTTCCAAAAGGAAGCTTTGGAATGGGGCTGGTGTTTGGATGAATTTGAAGACTACGGAAACTTACCCCCAGAATTGTATGTGCGTGAAGCCCGTAGAATGCAAGGACAATACATTTACACCCAAAAAGACAGCGACTACTACTCAGAGAATGATGCAAGGGCTTTATACCATGCGGATGCCATAGCGATGGGCGATTACGGGAACAATTGCCATGGTACCCGGCATATAGGTCCTCTAATCGGTGGGAAACACGATGGGGAATTTTATAATCCGGTGCCGCCCTATCAGATTCCTTATAGGGTATTATTGCCTCAGGACGTCAACAATCTGCTGGTGCCGGTGGCCGTTTCCTCCTCTCATGTGGGTTTCAGTGCCCTGCGTCTTGAACCTATCTGGATGGCATTGGGGCAAGCGGCGGGCCATGCGGCCGGATTGGCAGTTAAAAATAATGTTTCTGTTCAAGAAGTTAACATTTCATTACTTCAGGATATGCTTCACAAAGATGGATCAACTACGATTTATGTTAGTGATGTTCTGCCGGGCGATCCCGATTTTCTAGCCGTACAGTGGTGGGGTACGCAGGGTGGACTACATGGGTTGGAATTAAAGCCTGAATCTGGTGCCAGAGGAAAAAATATTCATGGACAATATTTTGAAGCAGCCCCCGGCCATGCTTTAAATTCCGAAATAGAGCTGGCACCTGCAATCAGAGAAAGGTGGATTTCGCTTGCAAATACATTGGGCATTGTGGAAGTAGCATTGGAAAATACACAGACTAGGGGAGAGTTTATCAGACAAGCATATGCTCACTTTATGGGTGGAAATTAGTAGTAGTGTAGGTATCCTGATTAGTTTTATTGAGCATAATATTCTTTCAACATTTTCTTAATGCATTGCTTAAGGTCTAATGGGAGAGGCAGTTGATTTTTTAAACCGGGATTAGTTAGGGATTTTGTTTTTTTGACATCTTCTAAACGGCATACCCCAATAATGTATTTTAAACTAGCTGTCTTTCTTCGAGGGCCAAGCACCTTTTATTTTTACGACACATCGCCATTATTTGATATCTCTACTTCAATACAATTTGGTTTGTTTTTTAGTTTTTGGGAAGCCATGATTAGCCAAATTATTTGAATAAAAGGTATATGGGGATTTTATATTAGCTGAAGCCTTGAGGATTTAAAAGTTCATCCGGAAGTTCAAAAAAGTTGAAAAAAATCAGTTCGACAGGTGACCCAAATCATTCATTGGACACACATATTCAAATAATTTAGGGTCAAATTTCTTCGGACAAAAGCACCCTACAGTTCTTTTGCCCCCAACTTTTTAGTTTTTCCGATTGAACCCATACTTCCAGTACCTCTACCAATACTGGAGGGAAATATGGGGTTACTTGGAAAGGTAATAATTAGCAATATGGAGCGGGGGGACGGATAACGTTGACGCCCGAATCAGGAGATCGTAAAGTTTAAATTTCCAAGTTAAACAGCAGAAGCAATGGAATTTTCGGCAAATTCTAAACCAGCTTATTTGTTACATGGCCGTCTTGAATGGTTGCATGTGGAAAGCCCTTAAATGGCTTAATAGTATTGATGCTTTCAAAGGATAAAAAGCAGTTTTTTACCATTCTATCCTTTCCTGCAACGGCTTTCACCGCCTTGTAAAGAGTGCAGGTATTGGTGTATTTATACCTATTTGATAAAGTCTTAAACCCTTCAACATGAAAAAATTTATTAAAACTTTCCGATTTGTGCTGCTTTTTGGGATTTTTTCCTTGATAGCTAAGCCACAGGAAGCTGTGCCAGCGTGGACAAATACTTACCAGCAGAATGGCATTAACATGATTCCTTTATTCGGGGCAAGTGAAGTCTTCATTACAATCGGAGATACCGATTTATCTTTTCACCCACTGTAATAATATAATGTTATGAAAAAACATATATATATCTTAACCCTGCTAATAAGTTGGATTTTGTACTTCTTCTCTATACCGTCCCAGGCACAACCCACCGTTCAATGGGATAGAACCCTAGGGGGAACCGGTAATGACGAGCTTTCTATTACCATCCCAACACCTGAGGGAGGTTTTTTATTGGGAGGCCGTTCAAATTCAAATTCTTACTTCGACAAAAGCCAAAATAGTAAAGGAGGATGGGATTACTGGATAGTAAAAACTGATGGTGATGGCAATAAAGTCTGGGATAAAACATTTGGGGGGTCAGGATCTGACGAACTTCTTAGTATCAGTCCCAGTCTTGGTGGGGGCTATTTGCTTGGAGGCTATTCTGACTCCAATATTTCAGGCGACAAAAGTGAAAATCGAAAAGGTGGCTGGGACTATTGGGTAGTCAAAATAGATGGTAATGGCAACAAAGTCTGGGACAGAACCTTAGGGGGGAGTGGTTCTGACCATCTTCTGAGTACTACCCCTTCCCCAGATGGAGGTTATTTATTAGGAGGCTATTCTGACTCCAACATTTCATGGGATAAAAGTGAGAACGGTAGAGGTACTTGGGACTATTGGGCAGTCAAAATAGATGGCAACGGCAATAAAATCTGGGATAAAACCTTCGGTGGAAGTGGCCAAGACTATATTCGCGTTGTCATAACCACTCCCGATGGAGGCTATTTATTGACAGGTGATTCCGGATCAGGTGTATCTGGTGATAAAAGCAACAGTAAAGGTTTATTCGACTATTGGGTAATCAAAATAAACGCCAGCGGCAATAAAGTATGGGACAGATCGTTTGGGGGAAGCGGATATAACCGTCATCGCAGTACCACACACACCCCTGATGGAGGTTATTTGCTGGCAGGTCTTTCTGACTCTCCTATTTCAGGCGATAAAAGTGAGAGCAGTAAAGGAGGCACCGACTATTGGGTTGTGAAAATAGATGGCAATGGCAACAAGGTCTGGGATAAAACCATTGGAGGGACAGGATTTGACGAACAGTACGGCACCACTCCCACCCTTGATGGTGGGTATTTGTTGGGAGGCCGTTCTGACTCCAATATTTCAGGCGATAAAAGTCAGAACAGTAAAGGAGGATGGGACTACTGGCTAGTAAAAATAGACGGAAGTGGAAATAAAGTCTGGGATAAAACCATTGGGGGGAGTAATATGGAGTTACCCCGCAGTGTAAATCTTACTCCTGATGGCGGCTATTTGATGTCAGGCTATTCTAACTCCAATATTTCAGGAGATAAAAGTGAAAACAGTAAAGGTGGCAACGACTACTGGGTAGTTAAACTACATGATGACCCTTCCTGCCCCGATCTTTCCCCTTCTTTTACTGTCGGCAATCTTTGCTTTAGGAATGATCCAATAGGTTTATCTGAACCAGTTCAGTTTACTGATGCCTCCACCCAGATTGCAGAGGATGCAACTTATCTATGGAGTTTCGGAGATGGCCAAGCCAGTAACACGAAAGGGGATGTAACCAATATTTACAGAGCACCAGGTACCTATACCGCCATACTCACCATCACCCAAGGAAGCTGTGTGGAAAGCTTCAGCACAGAAGTCATTATACCTGAAGGCTTAAGCCTTACGGCGACGGTTCAACCGATAGCCTGTGCTAGCTGCACCAATGGGAGTATTGATTTAACGGTGAGTGGCGGTAAGGCTCCTTATACCTATGCATGGAGTAACGGTGCTACTACCGAAGATATTTCAGGGCTTGCCGCAGGAACTTATACAGTCACTGTCACAGATGCCAATGGCTGCACTGCTTCCTACAATAGCATTGTAGAAATCAATGATATGTATGCACCCCTTCTTTCGGATCCCGGAGAAGATGTAATAGTATCCTGTGAGGCAGTGCCTGTGTTTCCTACAGTAACCGCCATGGATTTTGACGGGACTGGTTATACGATCCCCGTAGAAGTTGTTTTTGTGGATGTTACCACACCTGGTAGCTGTGCCAATGAATACCAGATCACCCGCACCTATTCAGCTACTGATGCCGCCGGCAATACTTCAACAGCGGATTTCACCTACACAGTAATAGATGCTACCCCGCCTGTGCTAGCAGGTGTTCCAGTTGAAGCCCTTATCGTGCCTACTGATCCAAATGATGCAATTGCCTGTGGGGTAGCGGTAAATTTTCCTGCCATCACTGCAACAGATAATTGCGGAGGAGCTGTAAGCCTGACCTATAGTACGACAGAGGGTCCGGTCAGCTCCGGCGGCATATTCAATGTGGGTAGTACCATAGTAACCGTCACGGCTACAGATGCCTGTGGCAATGCTTCTTCAGGTACTTTTACAGTTGTTGTTGAAGACAGCGAAGCTCCCGTTATCGGTACGACAGCCCCGATCACGGCAACAACCGCCGCTGGAACCTGTTCGGCACCTGTGGAATTTTCGGCACCAGTATCGGACAACTGCGATGTTTCTGTAACCCCCGTGTTCAGTATACTTACGGGCGGAGTTGTCACACCGATCACGTCCCCGTATATATTCCCCGTAGGCGAAACCGTGGTGACAGTAAACGCCACCGACGCGGCGGGCAATGATGCGATCCAGCAGACCTTTACGGTAACCGTTTTGGATACCGAAGCTCCCGTTATCGGTACGACAGCCCCGATCATGGCAACAACTGCCGCCGGAACCTGTTCGGCACCTGTGGAATTTTCGGCTCCGGTATCTGACAACTGTGATGTTTCGGTAACCCCGGTATTCAGCATCCTGTCGGGCGGAGTTGTCACACCGATCACGTCCCCGTATATATTCCCCGTAGGCGAAACCGTGGTGACAGTAAACGCCACCGACGCGGCGGGCAATGATGCGATCCAGCAGACCTTTACGGTAACCGTTTTGGATACCGAAGCTCCTGTTATCGGTACGACAGCCCCGATCACGGCAACAACCGCCGCTGGAACCTGTTCGGCACCTGTGGAATTTTCGGCACCAGTATCGGACAACTGCGATGTTTCTGTAACCCCCGTGTTCAGTATACTTACGGGCGGAGTTGTCACACCGATCACGTCCCCGTATATATTCCCCGTAGGCGAAACCGTGGTGACAGTAAACGCTACCGACGCGGCGGGCAATGATGCGATTGAACGTACCTTTACGGTAACCGTTTTGGATACCGAAGCTCCCGTTATCGGTACGACAACCCCGATCACGGCAACAACTGCCGCCGGAACCTGTGCGGCACCTGTGGAATTTTCGGCATCGGTATCTGACAACTGCGATGTTTCGGTAACCCCCGTGTTCAGCATGCTTGTGGGCGGAGTTGCCACGCCGATCACGTCCCCGAATATATTCCCCGTAGGCGAAACCGTGGTGACAGTAAACGCTACCGACGCGGCGGGCAATGATGCGATTGAACGCACCTTTACGGTAACCGTTTTGGATACCGAAGCGCCTGTTTTTGCGACCAATAATATCACGGTGTATTTGGATGCCAACGGGGAGGCCACTATTTCGGTTGCGGATATTTACGACCCGGCTAACAGTAGTGACAATTGTGGCATCGATGAAGCCAGCCTTGAATTGGACATCACCAACTTTGGATGTAATGACATAGGTACACCCGTGGTGGTTACACTGAGTGGAAGTGATGTGAACGGCAATTCATCCACTGCTACGGCAACGGTGACGGTAGTGGATTTTATTGCTCCTACGCTTGTACCTCCGGCAGACATTACGGTTACCAATGATCCGGCATCCTGCACAGCAATCATTGATTTGGGGCAAGCCATTGTAAATGATAACTGCCCGGGTGTAGAGCTTTCAAATAATGCCCCTGCATTCTTTCCTGTAGGGCCAGCCACGGTAACCTGGACAGCGGTAGATGCCAGTGGTAATGAGAGTCAGGCTAATCAGTATATCACAGTAACGAATTCTATACCTGTGATTGCCGGCACCTTAACAGCCCCAATTGATCCCAGTCCTGTGGGAACCACGGTTACCATCAGTGATGTGGTAACGGACAACAATATCACTTCCGTGGAATGGCATTGGAATGATGGTGTTATTACTACAGGTACCTTTATTTATGAGGCTGGCACAGGTAACAATACAGTAAGCGGTCAACGTACTTTTACCAGTGCCCAGGTTTATACCGTCACACTGGTAGTAACTGATCATTGTGGAGAGACGGCAGCATATACCTATACTAACCTGATTGTTATCTTTGACCCGAATGGTGCTTTTGTCACCGGAGGAGGCTGGATCAATTCTCCCGTCGGGGCTTCGGTATTGTACCCTGATGCGGTGGGTAAGGCAAACTTCGGTTTTGTTTCTAAATATAAACCCGGTGCCAATAAACCTACCGGTAATACTGAATTCCAGTTTAAAGCGGGAAACCTCAACTTCAAGAGTACTTCTTATGACTGGCTGGTGGTGGCAGGACATACTGCCAAATTCAAGGGCGACGGTACGATCAATGGTGTTGGGCAGTACGGCTTTATGCTCTCCGCGGTGGATGGAAAGCTCAAAGGGGATGGATTGGACAGGTTCCGCATAAAGATCTGGGACAAAGTCAGTGGCCAGGTAGTTTACGACAATGAAATGGGTGCTTCAGATAATGCGGAATCCAACACGGTCATAGGAGGAGGCAGTATAGTGATCCATACAGGCAAATCAGGCAAAAATGCCCGGTCGGAAGTAAGTGGTATCGCAGGCCGACCTATAACAGAGGAAAGACCTGAGGGGCCGGTAACACTTGACCTGAAGGTTTATCCCAACCCCTTGCAGGATAAGTTGTTTATCGACATGGGAAGTAATATGGATGAAGTGGTATTCCTCAGTATTTATGACATGGCGGGCAGACTGCTGTATGAGGATAAGAGGCCTATCGTAAAAGGAAACAACAAAATAATTCTGGACGTCAACAGCTGGAATGTCAGGACGGATCAGCTTTTGTTGCGTTTGATGTCACCATCTTCAGGGTTCCATAATTTTATTCTTCTGAAACCGTAAATCCCTAGATTAGCCCAAAGAAGCCGCTTCCCATTTGAGAAGCGGTTTCTTTTTTTTTCTAAACTTTCACATAGTAGGAGTATAAATATGGTTTGAGACTCAAATAAAGAGTTTCTTCTCCTTTAAGCATTACAAAGCATAAAGCTATCATTTTATTGACGCAACCTACAAATTGGGATTAAAAGCCTTGGGTAAAGTAATTATCAGGTCCAATTCGTTTCTGGTTGGACTCTTTCTTTGTTAGAAAACGAGTCTGAAGACCGTTTATTTACATTTATCATAGCATTATTATCCCGAAGTCTTCAAATGCGAAGAAAGCGTTCAGGAAGCTGGCTGACTTTTTGTGTAGTTTGAACGTTCCAACCAGTTATGTAATTTGCGGCGCAAATAATAAGAAATCTAGCCTAGTTTGCATTTTAAATTAAACGATTGAAATATACCCATGAAAAACGCTATACCTGAGCAAAACGAGAAAATCATCTCCGAGGATAAATTATGGACGAAGATGTTCTTTATCAGGACATTATTGAATGGGCTGCTGTTGGTCTTACCATCTATTATTATCTTATTTTTACTCTCTGTAATTTTTAAGTTTGTCTTTAATTTAGTAGCACCTATCAGCGCATTACTGGATAGAAATGCAGAATCGCACGCATTTTTTACCAATTTATTGGCTCTCCTGATTCTCGTTGCACTGATTTTTATAATAGGTTTAATTTTGAGACACCGCAGAAGTAAAAGGATGTTTAAAATTTTTGAATATAGATATTTACTTCAAATACCATTATATTCTACCCTTCAGGAAATTATAGTCCAATTTTCAGGACTTAAGAAAATGCCTTTTAGGCAGGTAGTATTAGTGGATGCCTACAATACAGGGGTACTCCTTACCGGATTTGTCACTGAAACTGCTGCAGCCGGTATTTATACCGTATTTGTACCTACTGCGCCTAACCCAATGAACGGAAATATTTACCATGTCCCAGTTTCGCAATTGAGATTTTTAGACATTGAGCCTGAAAAAGCGATGCGTTCAATAGTAGGGATGGGTACGGGTTCTTCCATATTGTTTGCTTCAAAAATAAAAGCTCAGGAATTAGAATAGAATTAATCCAAAATAACCGAAAAATTGGTCAATGACGAATTTGAATACAGGATTGTAACGTTTAATTTGCCCTGGTCTTTTTACAGGAGCAGCAAAGCCATGGATGTACATACACATGTGTGCCGGGAGCTGCAGTTCTGGGAGCGGTTTCTGGATATGATGGTTGAAAACCGCCTAAACGTATTTTTCCTATGGAACAACCACCCTTTTCCTTTCATGATCCGTTTGACTAATTTCCCAAAGGCCACGCCCTTTGATGACCTGGAAAAATGCCTGGAACATTGGGATCAGGTGATTGCATTTACCAAAGACCGGTATAATCCTACCCCTAATGTGACCTCCCAATGATATGGGGATAATTTCACCGAATTTTCATGGGAACAATTACATCCTGATGTGGTACGGGATATTGAAATCGCACAAGGATCCACATTTGAGACCCCAACCGAACAATACCAAAGCTATGCCTATTAAATCAGAGATTCAATCAGCAAAATTGAGCCGTAGGAACTTTAATAAAATTAAATTTAAAGCACTTTTAATATTGTTTGATAGTCACGGGTACTGCAAACGATCGGGTTGAGTTTCGTTTTGCAGTTTTTGATTTAGTAATAAATCTACCACAAATGCTATTCTAATTTTAACTACCATAATTCTGTAGTCATCGGATGCCGAAAAGATGTTAGTAGAGTAGGCGCAACAATTAACTATTTAAACTATGAAAACCTACATTTTAACTGTTTTGCGATAGGCCTTTTAATTTCTTGACGAGTTATTTGTTACTCAGGACTATGGAAAGGTAAAATCACTTGCTAGATGTTTCCAAAATAATTTGAAAAGTCATAATTTGTCCGAAGAAGAAAAATTAGAACTTCTTTCCGTTGGAGCCGGAATTTATGCGCTTGCTGACTTTTTGGAGAAAGGAGGCATGGAGTTAGTTGGAGAGAAATTAACCCTGCTTGGGAAAGATCCTATCCACTCTTATAACTTAAGAGGTAGAGTAGACTCTAGAGCCGTGTGGGGCGGAGCAGTTATCGGTCTTTCTGTTGGTGCTGTAAGAGGTGGTTTAGTTGGGTGTGCAGGAGGTACTATTTTATTCCCCGGTTTAGGAACAGAAACCGGCTGCGTTGGAGGGGCGGTTTTTGGAGGAGCACTTGGATTTATTGAAGGTGCTGCTACTGGGATAGCGGGTTCACTTTTATTAACATGTTTTCGGTAAAAAAAATGAAAGAAAATACGAAATCTCATTTATTTCATTAGTTATTGGTCTTATTGGGGGCTTTGCTTTTACGAAAACTTATGGGTCTACCGAGCCTAATAACTTTGGGTTTTATTGGTCATTGTTTTCGGGATTATTTATTTCTTTTTCCGTTGCGCGGTCGGTTAAAAAATTCCAGAAAAAGACTGAGGAATACTTGGTTAGTAGAAGTAAAACCCCATCTAGGCAAGGAGACTGACGCCGATGATCAGGGAAACGTTTTTTTGATAAAAAAACAAACTAATTATTGCTAACTTTAGAAATAAATTTTATTGTAACGCACAATCAGGCACCCAATTAATAAACTGCACAATATGACAGGAGGAATTGGAATTTCAAGTACTAGGTGCGATTTCTTTAAGCAGATAGTTGTTTTTTTGGTTTTGTGTCTCGAAACCGAATAGATAGTTGATTTACCAATTCAGGCTGTTAATCACCAATTCACTTGATAGGAAGTAAAAGTCATTTTATATCCAGTTAAAACGAGTGTAAACTAAATCCATGGGTAAGCCAATATCTCTCTTGGTTGTTGGCATATTTCAGACTATCTTTTCAGAAAATTTAAACAGCTATTTTTATGGAAAATCCTATTCCGAAGGATGAATTTAACAGATTATTACAACTTGCCGATTATGATTTGGATAACAGTGAATTGGAATCCAGCTTAAAAGACCTAACAAAATTAGCGGCCAAAGTGGCCGGAACCAATATTTCACTGGTCAATTTGGTCGACTCATTCACACAATGGAGTGTCGCCTCTGAAGGGCTTCCTGTAATGCAGATGCCTAGAGAAGATTCAGTCTGCCAGTATACCATTATGGGGAATCAACCCTTAGAAATAAAGGACCTTGCAAATGATGACCGTTTCAAAGAAAAATTTTATGTAACAGATGATCCCAATTTAAAATATTATTGGGGAGTGCCCCTAAAGAGCGAAACGGGGCATAATCTAGGAGCACTTTGTGTTTTGGATACGGAAACCAAACACATCAATCCCGAAAAAGTGGAGTTGTTGCACATAATTGCTGATGAGATTGTCAACAGACTTAATGTCATTAAATCTGTTGCTCTGTTAAAGTCAGAGGTAAAAACCTCAAAAGAAAAGCAAATGCAGGTGGCCCATGATATCAGAGGACCAATTGGAGGTATCATAGGTCTGGCTCAAATTATCAAAGAGCAAGGGGATAAGAACAAACTCGACGATGTATTGGAATTTATCAAAATCATTCATACCAGTGGAAAATCCCTGTTGGAGTTAGCAGATGAAATACTTTCCTCCAAGGATAAGGCAGTGAAAACGCCTTCATTGAACCCGGATTGTGAATACAACCTGGTGACTCTAAAAGAAAAGATTGAATCTCTTTATGGAGTTCAAGGTAAGCAGAAAATGGTCCAACTTGATGTGGAGACAAAAGGGGAAAACAGGGAAGTGCCATTTCCCAAAGCTAAGCTATTGCAAATATTGGGTAATCTGATTTCCAATGCTATAAAGTTTACGCCCTCCGGAGGTAATGTTTCTATAAATTTAATCCTTGTTGAAAAAGAAAATCAGAAGGAATTATTAACGGTTGTAAATGATACTGGGGCTGGAATGAGTGCAGAGCAAATTGAAGATATCATGGTGGGAGAGGGAAAAACTACCAATGGAACATCCGGTGAAAAAGGGTATGGTTTTGGTCTGCCTCTGGTAAAACACCTTATTGATGGTTTAGGCGGCTCATTAAAAATTGATTCCAAATTAGGTGAGTATTCAAGATTTGAAGTAAGGCTTCCAGTTTGATTTTTTAGGGAAATCGGAAGAGCTCTTTTTTTGAAATGGCAACTTTCAACTCAAAAAAGGAAGGTGCCATTATGTTATGGGATGGAAATTATTTATTATTGTCCAGCACCTTGCCCTTTGTATACAAAAGCCAGGGTTCGTCTTAGAAAATTTATCAACGACTTCCAGAAATAAAGTATTAATAATTATGGGTATTCTACCCTCAATCACCATTTCACCATGACAAAACGAAGGGAATTTTTAAAAACAACAGCTCTAAGTTCTGCTGGAATTACCCTGGGTGGTCTGGGGTTCAGCGCCAAAAGTTATGCTTCCATAATCGGATCCAACGAACGCATTCACCTTGCTCAGATCGGGATTCGAAATCAGGGAACCGACCACATCAATAACTATTGTAGTCTGAAAGACAGTCATAACGTGGTTTTAAAAGTGCTTTGCGATACAGATGAAGCACTTTTCAATTCCAAATCAAAAATTGTAGCCGACAAAACTGGTATTAAGCCGGAGTTGGAATGGGATCTAAGAAGAGTGCTCGATAATAAAGAAATTGATGCGGTATCCATGGCTACCCCAAACCACTGGCATGCCTTGGCAACTGTTTGGGCCTGTCAGGCGGGCAAGCATGTATATGTTGAAAAACCAGCTTGCCATAATATTTGGGAAGGAAGAAAAATGATTGAGGCCGCCCAAAAGAGCGGATTAACCGTTCAGGTAGGATTATCCAACAGGGCTATTGAAAATGTAAGGGATGCCATGCAATTCCTTCACGAAGGTGGAATAGGAAAATTATATATGGCACGGGCGCTAACTTACAAGCTCCGTAATTCCTATGGAAGTGCAAAAGACAGTACCCCCCCACCTAACTTCCACTACAATCAGTGGCTAGGCCCGGCCCCATACCGCCCCTACAATGAAAAGCGGAGCCATTACAATTGGCACTGGTTCTGGGATACAGGTAATGGGGATTCGGGAAACACTGGCACACACCAATTGGACATTGCACGCTGGGGTCTTCGGAAGCATGAACATCCCCAAACCATCTACTCCATGGGAGGAATCTATGGGTTTAATCAGGATGAATGTTTGCCTGACAGCTGTACGCCCGGCACCAAGGTCTATGGTGATGTAATGACCTATGGGCATGACAGATCCATGCAGGAAACGCCGAATATCCAGTCCGGATTGTTCAAGTATGCTGACGGTACGATCCTCGAATATGAAGCTCGCGGAAGATATACTAACCATGAGGGGAGTGACGGAAAGGAGGTAGGCAATCTTTTCTACGGATCGGACGGATGGCTGGAAATCAGTGGCAACACTTGGAGGGCCTTCCATCAGCGAGAATCCAAACCATTTGCCAGCTCGGCGGAAAACAGTTCCCGACAGAAAGCTACGCTTTATTCCAATTTTATAGAATCTATAAGATCAGGGAAAAATGAGATGCTACAATGCGGTATGGAAGAAGGCTTTTATTCATCCGCCTTACCACTGCTTGCCAATATTTCTTACAGGGTAAAACGAGAACTGAAGTTCATGGGGGAATTTGAAAAATTCGCCCATGATTCTGAAGCAAATATGCTACTCTCCCGAGTCTACAGAGAGCCCTTTTCTTTTCCAAATATAGTCTAACTACACACCAATGAAAAATAGTTTATTTGCTGCCTTCATTTTGGCACTTATCGTATTTTCATCTTATAGTCAAGAACTCCCAACCGGAAACTCCGCCGATTTTAAAGTAAAAACATGTTTGCATTCCATTGGCTATTCAGGCCTTTGGCGTGGACAGGCTGTACTTTCCGTAGATGAATTTTTGCTTAAAGCCAAGGAACTGGGCTACGACGGAGTGATGCTTATGGCAAAAGCACCACATCTCTCCCTCCTTGACTATGATAAGGTGGCACGTGAGCAACTCAAAAAAAGAATGGAGGAGCTTGATTTGACACTGGTGGGTTTGTCAGGATATTCCGACTTTACAGCAGGAATGGATAAACCCGGTATTCCCCATACAGAAATCCAAGCGGCCTATATCGGGCAATTGGCTGAACTTGCCAGCGATTTGGGAACGAAGATGATTCGCATTTTTACAGGATATGAACGGCCGGGAATTCCTTATGATAGACAGTATGCGATGGTAGTGGAAGGAATCACTCTAGCCGCTAAAGAAGCGCAAAAATATGGAGTGACATTGGTGGTACAAAATCATCACGATATAGCCATACACCATGATCTCCATAGAAAACCTGGATGAAACAGCCCGTAAATTTTTGGAGTTTGTAAAGCGGTTTGAATAAACAACTTAGAAAGATTTAATAACTATGAAAATTCATGCTTCGCCCGGGAAAATTTATCTCAAGCCTTGAATTTTGAAAAATGTCTCCCGATCCAGACTGCATTTCCAATTTATCCGTTGAAATGGCAGCCAACGTATTCAGTAATAAAAAAGATATCTATGGTATTCAACTTATTGATAGCAAGGAAAATAGCCAAGTAGTAGTGGATGTGCCAACTGGCAATTGGGGAATAACTTGGATCGACCCTGGTTCCGGACTGGTTTTAGGGAAAAGTAAAACCAACCATTTGGAGAAAAACTTAACATAACTGTTCCCTATGATAATTCTCACCTGGTTTTTTTGTTAGAAAAATTATAGATTAAATTATTTTCCCCGCTGTTCGACATTTTCAATGTCGAAATAAAGATAAAAAAGGATTTGGAATCCTATTCACAATCTGGAATTGCAAATTCCATTTATCTGTCCTCGCGATTGCAAATCACGAGGAGCTGGGCTCTTTGGTAATTAAGTTGTATTTACATTACAGGGGTCAATTCTTTAATTTTTAGGCGTACGCTAGTGGGATCTGATAATCCAAAAGCTTTCTGGATATCCTGAATAGAAAAATAATACGGCCAATAGATTTGATTTTTCCACCGATTGTGTAACTTTCGTTGCGTTATTGTAATTGACTTACTATCCTAAATAGTGCAACGGTAACCCAGAATAGTCTTAATTAGTTTATATAATGCGCTTACTTGGGTTTATCAAGTGAATATGCAGGTTAAAGAAAATAATAAAGTATCCATTTAATGACTGTTTTATTACCAGCTTAACTTCTGTCTTATATTTTAACAGAAACGAATACCAATTTTAAAATGAACCGACAGCAACTTACCAATTTGTTAATTGATAACTCCAAAGACTTGGTATGGGTTATTGATTCTGAATTCAAACTAGTGTACGCTAACGCTTCTTATCTTAATATAATAAGAAAAATTACCGGGAAGGAGAATGGTCTCAATGATTCAGTATTTGTAGAAGGTTTTGGTGAAGATGTAATCGAAAAATGGAAATCCTATTACTACCGGGCACTTAACGGAGAATATTTTGAGACCGAAGAGCATTTTTATAACCCGGAGACAAGGGATATTGCATACGGTCACACCACCTTTATTCCCATTGTTGAGGACACAAATCAAGTTCTTACGGTAGTTTGTCAATCAAAAGATATTACATCCATCATCAAGCAAAAATTTAACGCAAACCAGTTGTTGGATGCTTCTCTAGATACTTTTTGCACAATCAATGAAGCTGGCAATTTTGAGTTTGTCAGTGCGGCAGCTGAAACGCATTGGGGTTACCTACCAGGGGAATTAGTCGGTAAGCCATATTTAGATTTGGTTTTGGATGAAGACAAACCCAAAACTAAGGAAATAGCCGCTGCAATTTTCGGAGGACAAAGTTTTAAATCTTTTGTGAACCGCTACCTGAAGAAAGATGGGAATATCGCGTACAATTTATGGTCAGTAAGGTGGGATAATGACTCAAAATTGATGTTTTGTGTAGCAAGAGATGCCAAGGAGAAGATCGAACAAGAAGAATTAATCAGCCAAAGTGAGCAGCGGTTTAAAGCATTGGTTCAGGAAGGTTCTGATCTGATAGGAATTTTGGACTGTGATGGTAATTACGTTTATGTAAGCCCTACAAGCATTCAGGTTTTGGGGATTGCTCCCGAGGAATTTATCGGCCGAAGCGCTTTTGAATTTATCCATCCGGATGATGTAGATAGAACCGCAGCCAGTTTACAAAAAATTGGCACTCAAAAAAAGGTATTGATAGAACCTTTTCGGTTTCAAAACAACAAAAAGGAGTGGAGATGGGTAGAAACCATCTTGACTAATATGCTTGACAATCCTGCTGTCAAAGGAATCGTAGCCAATTCAAGAGATATAACGGATAAGATTGAGGAAGAGCAAAAATTAAAGTTACTGGAAAAGGTAATTAACAGCACCACGGATGCGATAGTTATTACCGAGGCAAGTCCCTTAGATGAGCCCGGACCGGTTATATCCTATGTAAATAAAGCTTTTACCAAAATGACCGGCTATACCGCAGAAGAGGCACTTGGCCAAAACCCAAGGTTTCTGCAAGGTTCAGCATCAAACAAAGAAGATTTAAAAATATTAGGGGAAAAACTTAGACGTTGGGAAAATGCGGAAACAACAGTTTTAAACTACACGAAAACTGGTGAGGAGTTTTATGTTAATTTTGCGGTTAGCCCTGTTGCTGATCAGAACGGCAGCATTACACACTTAATTTCGATTCAAAGGGATGTTACAGAACAGAAAATCAATGATCTAAAAAAGGATTTGCAAACCCAAATAAGCTTGATTTTCAGTGAAGAGGAAGAATTACTGCGTGCAGCGAAAGGCCTGTGTGAAAATCTTTACGCTTTTGGTAAATTTGACTTGATCGAACTCTGGTGTCCTAATGTTGAACTAAGTCAAATAAAGCTTATTCCACGTCATCCTAATGATGAACTCTTTGAAACCTCTGACGATTCCATAAATTCATTTGATATAGGCGTAGGAATTCCGGGAAAGGTCTGGCAAAATAGGCAACAACTTGTATGGGACGATGCTCAAATCAAGCGACATTTTATCAGAAAAAATAAGGCTGGACAACTTGGATTGAAGTCTATACTTGGTATTCCACTGACATTTAAAAACGAAGTTGTTGGCGTATTGGTCATCGGCTCAAAACGGGACGTTTCCAGTTTAGTAAAGTTTAGTAAAGTAATACTCCATCTTGAAAAGTTTATTGGCTCTGAAATCAATCGGAAGCGACTGGAAGATGATCTTAAACACCTGTATAATGCTATTCCTGATATTCTGTGCTTAACGGATTTTGATGGCCGTTTTTTAAAAATTAACAAGGCCGGGTGTGAATTGTTGGGATATACCCAAGAAGAAATATTGTTTCAACCATCTAGCAAGTTTGTCCATCCTTCCGACAGGGGTGTTTTCTTTGATGAATTAAGGCGCAATGGGGAGAAAGTAACATCATTTAAGTATGAGAATCGCTATATCACTAAAGAGGGAAATATTATTTGGCTAAGCTGGAGTTGTAATTCTTCCATAATCGACGGTTTGATCTATGCTTCCGCAAAAAACATTACCGAAGAAATAAAACTAAGAGAGCTAAATGTGCAGGTAGGCAATATGGCGAAAATTGGAGCTTGGCAGGTAGATTTGGAGAAGTCAGAAGCTTTTTGGTCCGAAATGGTTCATCAATTGCATGAAACTGATAGTAGCAGTTTTATCCCTACGTTAGAGAAATCAATTGACTTTTATCGTGGGGATTTCCGTCATATGGTTAAAGAAAGAGTCAAGGACAGTGTTGAAATCGGTTCAGGGTTTGATTTTGAGGCAGTTATTGTTACCCAAACCCTTAAGGAAAAATGGGTGCGAGTGATAGGAACTGTTGAAAGAGTTAATGGCGTCGCTAAGAAAATATTTGGAAGTTTTCAAGATATTAGCGACAGGAAAGATCAGGAAATAAGGCTGCAATCCTTTGCTAACAACCTACCGGGAGTAGCCTACCAATATTTTATTTATCCGGATGGTAGGGATGAATTTAAATACGTAACCCCAGGTGCCAAACAAATATGGGGATTTAGTGCCGAACAAGTGATGAATAACATTGGCTTAGTTTGGAATCAAATACAGCTAGGGGGTGAAATAGAAAATGTAAAAAAGAGTATTGCCAAATCAATTCAGGATAAAACTAACTGGTCAGCGCAATGGCAGTATATAATGCCCAATAAGGAGTTACGCATGCATGCTGGCTATGGATCACCGAATTTTTTACCCGATGGTGCCATTCTATTCCATTCTTTGATATTGGATATTACCGAGGAAAGTAGAAACAAAGAACTGTTGGACCAAGCTTCCAACATGGCTAAGATTGGTAGTTGGGAACTTAATTTGACTTCTCAGGAGGAAAGTAATGTGTATTGGTCTCCCATGACTAGGGAGATTTTGGGTATAGATGAAAATTTTCAGCCGTCAATGAGTGCGGGTTTTGAGTTTTATGCAGAAGAGAGTAAACCAACAATTAGAATTGCGATTGATGAATTAATTTCGAATGCAAAAGAATTTGATTTAGAACTTCTTATAACTACTCAAAAAGGAAATGAGAAATGGGTCCGATGTATTGGGAAAAGTGAACAAGTAAATGGAAAATGCACAAAAATTTACGGCAGCTTTCAGGATATCCATGTTGCCAAATCCTTGGAAATTAAAGTGAGGGAAATATTGGAAAGTATATCCGATGCGTTTTATGCTGTAGATGCTGATTGGAGGTTCACCTATTTTAACAAAGAGGCAGAAAGGTTACTGAATCGGGATGAGTCAGGACTAATCGGCAAGAATATTTGGGAGGAGTTTCCGGCTATTTTAGGAACAGAAATGGAGACTGCTTACAGACAAGTCGTAAACACTAATAAACCTCAATCTTTTGAATATTTTTTCCTTGAGACTAATTGTTGGTATGAGGTAAGCGCATATCCATCGAATAAAGGTGTTTCCGTTTATTTCAATAATATAAACGAGAGAAAACAAGCATCCGAACTGTTAACAAAAGCGTTCAAAGAAAAGAATGAAATCCTGGAAAGTATTGGGGATGCATTTTTTGCGGTTAACAAAGATTGGACAGTCACCTATTGGAACAAACAGGCGGAGCATATATTGGGCAGAAAAAGAGAGGACATTGTCGGTAAAAATCTTTGGGAGGAATATGCTGATGCGATTGATTCTGATTTTTACAGGCAATACCACATTGCGTTTTCAAAGGGTGAAACAGTTAGTTTTGAGGAGTATTATGTAACATTAGATATTTGGGTAGAAGTTACGGCTTATCCCTCAGAAAGCGGTTTATCAATTTATTTTAAAGATATCACCCTTAGAAAGAAGGCTGATATCCGACTGTTAAAAGCCAACGAGAGGTTTGAGTTAGTAACCAAAGCAACGAATGACACCATTTGGGATTGGGATATAGAAAACGACGTATTTTTCCGATCAAAAAATATCAACAGATTTTTTGGAAGCAATGCCGTTGTTAAAATGAAGGAAAATCAGTTTTGGGAGGATAAATTTCATCCCGATGATTTGGATCAACTAAAGGAGAGTATTCAGAATTCCCTCAATGACCCGCAATCAAAGCGGTGGGAAATGGAATATAGAATATTCAATGAAAATCAGGAAGAACTATCCGTAATAGACAGAGGCATCATAGTTAGGAATGATACTGGAACGGCCGTTAGAATGGTTGGAGCCATGACCGATTTGACCCGACAAAAAAAGATGGAAAATGAGTTATTCCAACTCAATGAATCGCTTAAGAAGTATGCCAGAGAACTTGAACGGTCCAACGAAGAGCTTGAACAATTTGCTTTTGTTACATCCCATGACTTGCAGGAACCGCTGAGAATGATTTCCAGTTTTATGGATCAGTTGAAAAGAAAATATGGAAATCAGCTGGACGAAAAGGCGCATGAATACATACACTTTGCGTCAGACGGGGCGAAAAGAATGAAACAGATCATTCTCGATTTACTGCTTTACTCCCGGGCAAACAAGCAATTGGAGGAAATAGAAGAGGTAGATTTGAATGAAATACTTCTAGATTTCAAGCAATTGAGAAGAAGAATTATTGAAGAAAAATCGGCATCGATTATATCAGAGGAGTTGCCTCAGATAAAAACATATAGAGCTCCAATTACTCAAATAATTAATTGTCTGCTGGACAATGCGATCAAATACTCAATAATAGATGTCGCCCCTAACGTAGAAATAATTTCAACAGAAAAAGAAAATGAGTGGGAGTTTGCCGTAAAGGACAACGGGATTGGTGTTGAAGAAATATACTTTGAGAAGATATTCGTTATCTTCCAACGGCTACATGGTCGGGAATATTTCAGCGGTAATGGTATAGGGCTGTCTATTGCAAAGAGGAGTGTTGAATTTTTAGGGGGAAGGATTTGGTTGACATCAAGATTAGGGGGAGGGTCTACTTTCCATTTTACGATACCTAAAAACAGGTAAGTAACATTTATTTTCCGTAGTCATAGTTTTAGTTTTTTAGTGGGAGAACTAGAGCCATTTGAATATGGAGTTTTCGGCGCCAAATGCCAGAAGCTACTAATCTCCGGTCTGTAGACCCCACTCACGCCTCGTCGAATGACTCCATTTGTCTTCCAAATCTACTTTAATGTAGCTGCAGGTTTGTGAAACATAAATTTTTCAGATGGATATCAATAGAATCGATGCTTAAAGCGAATAGAATTCATGTTTTATAAGCGTAAAATTCTATAAATCAACAATAAAAGTTGTAAATCGCTTGTTTTTCAATTATTTTTTTTAACTTGTATTAACTTATTTTTCAATCCTACTAAAACTCATAACCATGGCACATCGTCAAGTTAAAATTAAGGGCATTGATGAATCTACCGATCCCCCAACGCTGATATTAAATCCCGACACGCTAGATGTCAACCCAGACGATAAAGTGACTTGGAAGATTGACAAAGGTTCTGGTGTAGAATCCATTGAAAGTATTTCTCCTGACCCGAAAAACCCTAACGTTTTCAGTGAAGGCCCAAGTAAATTACATAAATCAAGTAGTTGGCGTGGTACTGTAGGACCCTATGAACCAACTAAGCACGTTGAAAATTATACAATTGGGTACAAAAAGAAAGGGCACAATACAGTTTACAAATTCGACCCGAAAATTTCGGTAAACCCACGTAATGCTACATAAATGCAAAGCCCTTCTAAGCGGAATGGGCTTTTTTTGTTTGCTTGTTGAAAGCACCTTCGGCCAAGACCAGAAAATCGCAGACAGCCTCGCAATAGTATATGAACAAAAAAACCTGGACGACACACTTCAGCTGGTACTGCTGAGAAATCTGGCTTTCAACGAAGTGAAAAACCTTCAAAAAGCAGTGGAATATGCGGATGAATTAATCAGGCTTTCTCAGGAACATGATAATCTCTTTTTACTTTCTGGGGGTTATTTACAAAAAGGGAATAAAAAAAGACTTCTAGGCGAACTTGAAGCGGCGATGGAAGCCTTTTTCAAAAGTGCGGATGCCGCTAGGTTAGCTAGTTTTTCGGAAGGAGAGGGCGCTGCCCTTGGCGCAATTGCCGACATCTATTCCATTTCCGGAAATCACGTCAATGCAATGTCCTACTATCACAAAGCGATTGAAATACTCAGACCATCAAAGGACTCCATCGCCTTAGCATCCGCTCTTATGAATGCAGGTGATGAATTTCTCCACCGGGAAAACTTTGATTCCGCACTCGTATATTTTGAAGAATCTGGATTGATTTTCGAAAAGGTAAATTATCCTATCGGCAAAGCATATAATCTGGGCAATATCGGTATGGTATATGCCAATATTGGAAACTCGGATCTAGCGGAGTCCAACATTAATGAGGCTATTCGAATCCTGGAAGAATTGCAGGATTATTATCCTATTAGTGTATATCTTACCTATATGGCTGATATTTACATGGAAAAAGGGGATCAATCCACCGCCTTGAATTATGCGCAAAGAAGCCTAGACTTAGGGCGGATCCATGGACTAAAAGAACAGATCAGGGATGCCAATCTTAAACTTTCTGAAATTCATGAACTGTCCGGTAATATTGATGAGTCTTTCAAGTACTACAAAGGCCATATCGCATACAGGGACAGTGTCACCAATGTGGCGACGGTTCAAAGCATGGCTGATCTGCGTACAAACTTTGAGGTGTCCCAAAAGCAGATAGAGGTCGATCTACTCAATCAGCAAAAGAGCAACCAGCGTATTGTCGTAATTTCCCTAATCATAATCTTGTTTTTGGGAGCCATTATTCTTGTTATATTATATAGGTATTACAAAAAAATAGAAAAGGAAGAAAGGCGATCGGAAACCCTCCTGCTTAATATTTTGCCCGCTCAAACGGCCAGGGAATTGAAGCTGAATGGTAAGGTGGATGCCGTGAAATACGACACCGTAACTGTCTTATTTTCTGATTTTGTGGAATTTTCCAAACAGTCAGAGCTGATGGAACCTGAAAAGTTGGTCAGAAGTATTGATTTTTATTTTAAAGGCTTTGATAACATAATTAGTAAATATGGATTGGAGAAGATTAAAACCATGGGCGATTCTTACATGTGCGCAAGCGGTCTTCCCATACCCAGTAAGGACCATGCCCTCCAAATGGTAAGGGCTGCCAAGGAAATGATTGACTTTGTGGAAGAGGTTAAAAATTTGGAGAATGATTTGCCTCATTTTGAAATGCGGGTTGGGATACATACAGGTCCGGTTGTAGCCGGTATTGTCGGGATCAAAAAATGGCAGTTTGACATTTGGGGCAATACGGTAAATATAGCCTCCAGAATGGAATCATCTTCAATACCCGGAAGAATCAATTTGTCTGAAACCACCTATAAGGAAATAAAGGCGCAATATGCCTGTGAATACCGGGGCGTAATTCAAGTCAAAAACGGAGGGGAGTTTAATATGTATTTTTTATCGTAAGGTCTATTATACCCCATTTTTTTAAATCTTAGCGTTTGGTTCATTCGGTATAAAAAAGTTTGTCCCTTTTTGAGAGCTTTTTGGATGAAGACTTGCAGTTTGGTTCTCCGGGATCCGATATTTCTATTCACCAGGCCTTAAAGAATCCAATATGAATTAAATCCGTAAATATATCTAAAAAATTAGTTTATGGATGAAGCAATTCAGAAATTGAATTAATTGTCATGACCTCCGGCCTCGTTCAATGCATTGGATAAGTAATAGGTGCCTGCTACAACCACACTGTCTCTGAATAATGCTTCGTCAGCATTTAAAATTGCGGTATAGCCCATGGCCTCGATTCCAGTGCGGACTTGTTTTCTTTGATATACCTTACCCGCTTCGTTGGTTTCTTGTAATACGAATAGAAAGGTGTCGCTGCCTTCATGGACTATGGATCCGGAGGGCACCGACCACACAGAATCCTGATTCACCACAATATAGCTGTTAATATACATCCCCGGAAGAAAGGAATCGTCTTCGGCATCAATATGCCCGTGTACCTGGACAAAACGTGCTTTAGGATCAATGGTGCTTCCTATTCGGTAAACATATCCCCGAAATAGTTGCTCCTTATAATCCGGAAGGGTAAAAATCATCGGCTGACCTTCTTTTACCTTTGGAATATCCTGTTCCAAAACCCTCATCTCCACATGCAGGTGATCACTGTTTATCACTTCCATCATCACCTCATGCGGTGCACTATGCTGTCCCACATTGGTTTGCAACGCAGAAATTTTACCTGAAATAGGGCTTTTGACAAGAACTTTCGACTGAATGGAGCCTTGTTCGAGGGAAGCTATATTGGTACCCATCAATTCCAAATTGTTCTGCAGGGCGGATAACTTTGCGCGGGAGACCTGATATTTCGCCTGTGCTTCTTCAAATTCTTTTTGGGAAGAAATATTATCCTGGCGTAGCGTTTTTTTTCGTTCAAAGTCACTTTCAAGAGAGGCAAGATTGCTTCGTGTTTCCAGATATTCCTGCTGCATGGACACAAATTCGGGGCTGGAAGCCGTGATCACTACCTGCCCCTTCGCTACCGGATCCCCTACGATAACGTGTATTTTTTCCACGAACACGGTGGTAAAGGAATTAATGCTGGCCTTGTGCTGGGGCGGTGAATCGATAAATCCGGGTGCTTTAACCAAATCGGTAAGAGGTTGTTTAATAAATATTCCCCTGCGAATACCGGTAATGACTTCCTGTTCTTTGCTTAGCTGAACGGTGGTGCGGGGCTCTGATGATCCACTATGATCTTCATGTTCCACGGCTAAGGGTGCGTCTCTATTGCAGGCCAGTTGCCCGCTAACAATTAAAAATGAGAGGAATAGGTTACGGATTTTCATGGCGGGGTAAAGAGTTTATTACAGACATTCTTGCCGCGGCAAGGTCAAAATTGTTTTGCAATGCCAAGGACCCAACCACTTCCGGATTTGTCGGATTTTCTTGGGCCTGACTTGTAAAAGATATTACTGTCACCAAAACCAGAAAAATGGCAGCTTTGCGAAAGCGAAAGCCATGAAATTTCCGTGATTTGACTACAAAATATACCACCGGTAAAACGATCAAGGTAAGAAAAAACGCAGTGATCAACCCCCCGATTACTACCGTGGCTATTGGCCGCTGTACTTCGGCGCCCGCTGATGTGGACAAGGCCATGGGGATAAAACCCAGGATATCCGTGGAGGCGGTCAAAAGAACCGGCCTCAGGCGGTTTTTACACCCCATCAGGATTCGTTTGCGGATATCGCTTTCCCCACTATTTTCCAAGTCATTGAGGTAGCTGATCAGCACAATGCCGTTGAGAACGGCAATTCCAAACAATGCGATAAACCCAATCCCTGCAGAAATACTAAATGGCATGCCTCTAATCCAGAGGGCCACAATTCCTCCGATAACTGCCAAAGGAATGGTTAGAAAAACCATCATCGTTTCTGAAATAGAATGGAATGTAAAGTAGAGCATAATGGCAATTAACAACAAGGCCAGAGGGACTACCTTGATGAGACGGTCCCGGGCCTGATTTAGATTTTCAAACTGGCCCCCATAAGCAATAGAATAGCCCGTTGGTAAATCCAACCGTGATTCCAGCAATGCCCTTACATCTTTAACAATGGATTCCACATCCCTTTCGCCTGCATTTAGGCTTAAAACGATTCGTCTTTTGGTATCGTCTCTTGAAATCTGTGCCGGACCTGACTGAAAGCTGATATCTGCCACTTGTTTTAACATGATTTTTTCTCCGTTTTCCAGAGGAAGGCTCAGTTCGTTTACTACCTCAGTACTGACTGTTACCCTGTCCAACCGTAGTGCCAAGTCAAACCTGCGCTCGTTTTCAAAAATTGTACCCACGCTACTGCCTGCAAAGGCCGTACGGATCACCTGATTAACATCCGCAATGCTTAGTCCAAAAAGGGCCATTTTTTCCCGGTTGTATTGAATGGAAATCTGGGGCAGGCCTACCAATTGTTCCACTTTGATATTATCGATTCCTTCCACGTTCCTGATAATGGATGCTGCTTCCAAGCCATACCGATACAGAGTTTCCAGATCTTCCCCAAAGATCTTGATGGCCAAGTCGGATTGCACACCGGTAAGCAGTTCATTAAACCGCATTTCTATGGGTTGGGTAAATTGATAGGTAATCCCCGGTAATACCGATAGTTCCTGAGTCATCAATGTGGCCAGTTCTACTTTGGAGTTCGCCCTTGACCAATCCCCGGGTTCTTTTAGCTTGATAATGATATCCGACATCTCCATGGACATCGGGTCTGTAGGTATCTCTGCAGCGCCTATTCTACTGACCACCTGCTCCACCTCATCGGGGAATTTCTTGAGCAGGATCGATTCGATTTTTGTGGTAATTTCAATGGTTTGTGTCAAGGAGGTGCCAGGTTTTAATACCGGCTGTATTACGTAGTCGCCCTCATCCAGTGTAGGCAAAAATTCGCCCCCCAGGCGGGAAAAAATAAAAAGACTGAGACCAAAACCGATCAATGCGGTGATCAAAACCAGTTTGTAATGATTCAACGCTAGTACTAACACCGGTTCATACCAACCGTGTACCTTGCGGATAATTTTGGCGGATAGTGTTGCTTGCTCATTTTCCGAAGGGCGAATAAATAACGCCGCCATCACTGGCACGTAAGTCAGACAGAGAATCATAGCACCGCCCAATATGAACATAAAGGTCAGGGCCATTGGCCGAAACATCTTTCCTTCCACGCCGGTAAAGCTTAGAATGGGGATAAAAACAATTAGAATAATGATCTGACCGAATATGGCTGCGTTCATCATCCTATTGGAACTATCGATAACCAGCTTGTCTACCGCTTCTTTTTGTAAATTTCCTTTCAGTCCGGGAAACTTTTTACCCATTTGATATAGAACATACTCCACTATCACTACTGCGCCGTCAATCAGAATCCCGAAATCGATGGCGCCCATACTCAGCAGATTGGCATCCACTCGAAATAGACTCATCAAAGAAATGCCAAAAAGCAGGGAAAGCGGAATGACGGAAGCAACTAACAATCCGCTGCGAAAATTCCCCATCAGGATAACCAGAATGAATATAACCAGCAAGGCCCCTAAGATGAGATTTTCCTGAACGGTGGAGGTGGTTTTGTCAATGAGAACCGCCCGATCCAAAAAGCCATTGATGTACACACCTTCCGGAAGGGTTTTTTCTATTTCAGAAATTCGTTCTTGGACGTTTTTTATGACGGCGTAGGAGTTTTCGCCTTTCAGCATCATGACTTGCCCCAGTACTTTCTCTCCTTGTCCATTTCCAGTAATGGCACCAAACCGGGTGGCAAAGCCAAACCGTACTTCTGCCAGGTCTGCAATAGTGAGGGGCACACCGCCACGGTTGGTTACCACAATTTTTCGGATATCCTCCAACGACTGGATCATTCCCTCTCCCCGGATAAAGTAGTTGGTTTGGTTTTTTTCCAGGTAAGCACCGCCGGCATTTTCATTATTGTCCTCCAAGGCCTTTAAGACTTCCAAAAGGGATATATCCATGCTCCGAAGCCTTTCTGGTTGCAAGGCTACTTCGTATTGCTTTAGATAGCCTCCCCAGGTATTGATTTCCACCACACCTTTGATACCTGTCAACTGCCTTTTTATCAACCAGTCCTGTATCTCTCTCAGGTCCATTACCGAATAGCGGTCTTCGTAGCCCGGTCGGGTCTCCAGGGTGTATTGGTAGATTTCACCCAGGCCTGTGGAAATGGGTGCCATTTCGGGACTGCCAAAATGTGCCGGAATATCTTTGCTGGCCTGTGCAAGCTTTTCACCGATCAATTGTCGGGGCAGATAGGTACCCATCCGTTCCTCAAACACCACCGTGATTGTGGACAATCCGTATTTGGAGACCGAACGGATTTCTTCTACCCCGGGCAGATTGGCCACGGACAGTTCTATGGGAAAGGTGATAAATTGTTCAACTTCTTCCGTGGCCAAGTTTCGGGCAACGGTAATGATCTGCACCTGATTGCTGGTGATGTCGGGAACGGATCCGATGGATAGGCGCTGGAAAGAAAAAAGCCCCCAAATGACCAAACCCAATACAGCTAAAAGAACAATAAATTTATTTTTTACACTGAAAGTGATTATCCGGTGAATCATCTACTGCATTGTTTCGTACAATTTAGAAAAAGTTTGGCGGAAATGATGGACTCAGGGCATGATAGATGTCATAGTTTATAGACTATTTCTCCATCTAAATATCATCACGTTTACCTACGTGCGAGGGAAGAGAGTAATTCCACGGTATTCCGGAAAAACATATAAAATCTCAACTTTAGACCCGTGAAAGCTGCCTTTTAAGAGACCTTCAAAGTCAACACAGCCAGAGTAAAACTTTCCAAAGCCTACTGTATGGAATCTTTTGTCCCGCTTCAACGTGTTCTTCGGAGCTGCACTCTGAGGTTTAATGTTGCCAAAGAATCAATTTTTCCTCAAGAGGGACTGATACACCTTCAAATGCTGGTATGATCCGAATGGTATAATCTGTGTGGTTTCTCGATGAATCAACCTCGCCATAATAGCTATATTCTTGATTTTCCGAGTTGTTGACTGATGTGCAGTCCATCATAACCTGAATTGCTTTAGAACCTTCTAAACCATTCGCATATAATTCTACGGAAACATGTTCCGGCCTAATGGCGCTTAAATAAATCTTTATATTGAAAGTATAGTGATCCGCTACCGGTTCAACTAAGAGGTCCCCAAATTTTATGTTTTGCCAATTTTCACGGAGCACCTGTTTCCAGTGAACTATTCTTGATCCTATCTCACCATTTGCAGCAAAGCGTTTTTTGAAAGCTACTGCTGCGGGAAGATAGTATTGTGTAACATATTCAATTAACGTTCTGTTAGTGGAAAACCTGGGAGTAAGCAAGGACATGCTTTTCCTGATTTTGGCTGTCCATTTACGCGGGATTCCCGATTCATCCCTGTTGTAAAATTCCGGAATAATTTCCTTTTCCAGTAAATCGTATAATTGTTCCGCTTCCATATTGTCCCAGCTGGGGTCGTTGCCATGAGATTTACCGTCACCCAAAGCCCATCCCACTTCTGGTTGGTATGCCTCATCCCACCAGCCATCCAGTTCAGAGAGATTTAGACCTCCATTGACCAATACCTTCATCCCACTCGTTCCGGATGCTTCCCACGGCCGTCGGGGAGTGTTTAACCAGACATCCACTCCCTGCACCATCTGACCTGCCAAGTACATGTCATAATCAGGTATAAAAATCACCTGAGACCTAATATCATGCCTTCTGCTAAACAATACCCATTCCTTAATCATTGCATGGCCTTCGGAATCCCCGGGGTGGGCTTTTCCCGCTATCACAATTTGTACGGGTTTTAAGGGATTCTTTAATATCCGAAGTAGCCGTTCCTGGTTGTAGAGTAACAAAGTTGGCCTTTTATAGGAAGCAAAACGTCGGGCAAATCCCAAGGTCAGGGTATGTGGATCAAAAAGGTGGTTTGCATAAGCTACTTCCTCAGCTGAAGTGCCTGTAGCAGCTAATGTTACGGGTAATCGCTTTCTGATAAATTCAACAAAAACCTTTCGGGATGCGGTCCGCATCTCCCATAGCTGCTCATCGGAAACACACTGTATATGCTCATCCAACATTTCTGTCGTACCCATCCAGCGGGATTTTCCACAAGCTTGAGTCCACAATTCATCTGCGGCTTCAGAATCCCAACTTCGCATGTGCACTCCGTTAGTCACATGTCTCACGGGTACTGCTTCATTTGGCCAGCGGGGGAAAAGCGGCTGAAACAACTCACGGCTCACTTGGCCATGCAATTTACTGACTCCGTTTACCGCCCCAGAGCCGTTAATTGCCAGGTAAGCCATGTTAAAAGGTTCCGATGAGTCCTGCGGATTTAATCTTCCGAGAGCGAGAAGTTCGTATAAGGAAATGCCCAGCTCCCGTTCGGCATAAGCACCTAAATAATGTTCGATCAGGTGGGGAGAAAAACGGTCGAATCCCGCCGGTACTCCAGTATGCGTGGTAAAAAGGTTGCCGGCTCTGCTAACAGCCAAGGCCGCTTCAAACGCCAAGCCGGTTTGCCGCATTACATGGCGGGCACGTGCCAACAGCACGAAAGCGGAATGGCCTTCGTTCAGATGACAAACTTCAGGTTCAATATTCAATTCTTTTAATAACCGCCATCCTCCTATTCCCAGAACTATTTCCTGCTGAAGGCGCAGTTCATTGCCCCCCCCGTACAACTCACTGGTTATCCCCCTGTGCGCTGGATAATTAGCCACATCATTGCTGTCCAAAAGAAAAAGTCTGACCTGACCAACCTGAACCTCCCAGGTTCGTAACCAAACCGTGTGGCCTGGAAATTCCACCTTTAGGCGCAACCATTCTCCGTTTGGTTTTCGAAGGGGAAGAATGGGAAGTTGTCCCGGGTCATTATGAATGTAAACTTCCCGCTGTGCCCCTTCCCGGTCAATGATTTGACGAAAATATCCCCGTTGATACAACAACCCTATAGCAACTACCGGAATACCAAGATCATTGGCCGCTTTGAGCTGATCCCCTGCAACATTACCCAAGCCGCCGGAATAAATCGGAAGTGCTTCACTTAACATAAATTCCATGCTGAAATACGCCACGTTTTGCAATGGGCTATCTGCATGGTTTTGCTGAAACCAATAATTTCCTGAAGTCTGTTGCTTGGATTTTAAATCATCAATCTTATCCAGGATTGCCTGGTCCGCCAGAAACAGCTTAAGAGTATTAAAAGACACGGTTTTCAAAACGACCCATGGATTATGGGTTTCCTCCCAAAGACGCCGGTCCAGTTTTTCCCAAATTTCATCGGCTGAATGATCCCAGTACCAGCTTAAATCCAGAGCCAGTTCTATCAAAAAATTCAAACCGGCCAGATTCGTTCCTGAAAACCGGGTTAATAGGGTTTCGATTTCAATTTTTTTATTCATAATTGCAGCTTTTAAAGTATCAAAAACCGATGATCAATTACCTGCCTTTGTGCTGATTAATTTTAATCCAGTTTAATGAATTTGCCACAAAAATTAATCAAATATTTAAGGTAAACCAAATCTAATAAGAAAAAAAAAACAAACTCTATAGCTTTGGTAAGATGGAATGAACGGATTTTAAAAAAAAAAGGAAAAAACCATCCTACCACTGAGATAGCTCCTTATACACCCTGTGAATAGGCAACCCCATAACCGTATAAAAAGAACCTTCGATTTTTTCTATGGCCACATATCCGATCCATTCCTGAATACCGTAACCGCCCGCCTTGTCAAAAGGGTGGTAGGTTTCTATATAATATGCTATCTCGGAAGGAGATAAGGCGTTGAAATACACCCATGCGGCATCTTCAATAAGCACTTGTTTGTGCTGATCCATCATATATACCGCAGTAATTACCTTATGTTTTTTTCCCGATAAAAGAGATAGCATGGAGTAAGCTTCTTCTGCTGTAGCTGGCTTGTTCAAAAGATGGTTATCGGCCACGACTACCGTATCCGCAGTTATCACTAGTTCGTCCGGTGCCAAGGTTGGGAGGAAGGCCAGCCCCTTCTTCTTTGCCAGGTATCCAGCCACGGAACTATGAGGCAGATCTGAAGGGAAATCTTCCGCTACCTCTTGGGTGCGTATCGAAAAGGGAATGTCAAGTACTTTAAGCAGTTCGCTCCTCCGTGGGGATTGAGAGCCCAAGATTATTTTTTTATGGGGTTTATCTGCTTGGTAAATGGGGTTTTCAGCCATGAGTTATCCTGTTTTTCCAAGGGGAGCGGTTTCTTTCTTCTGTATTGGATCCGGGAGCGGGACCGTTTTGCTGATTATCCGCTATCCAGGTCCCAACGAAGGCTGCCATTGCCTTTTTCTCAACAGGAGTGAAGTCTGGTTCCAAATTTTCATGTAAAAAATAGTTGTCCACAAATTTGGTAGTAAAGGCGGCGGATCTAAATTCTGGGTGCCCCATCACAAATTTACAGAAAGACAGGGTATTTTTGACTCCCGTGATTTGGTACTCTCCTATGGCCCGGATCATTCGACGAATGGCTTTCTCCCTAGATTCATCATGGACTATGAGCTTGGAAATCATCGGGTCATAAAATACCGGAATTTCCATTCCTTCCTCAAAACCGTCATCCACCCGTATGCCAGGTCCCATGGGCGGGCGATATCTTTTCAAGATACCGGTATCAGGAAGAAAATTGTTTTCCGGATCCTCTGCGTATACCCGTATTTCGATGGCATGCCCCTGAATCCGAAGGTCAGCCTGGGTGAAAGATAAGGGTTTGCCTTCCGCAATAAGCAGTTGCTCTCTCACAAGATCTTTTCCGGTGATCAGTTCGGTGACTGGATGCTCTACCTGCAGACGGGTATTCATTTCAAGAAAATAAAAATTCATGGCTTCATCTACAATGAATTCTACCGTTCCAGCCCCGTAGTAATCGCAGGCTTTAGCCACCTTTATCGCGGCTTCCCCCATTTTTTGGCGGACTTCCTGAGTCAGGGTACCAGAGGGAGCTTCCTCCACCACCTTCTGATGTCGACGCTGGATCGAGCATTCCCTTTCAAATAAATGAACGATATGGCCGTGTTGATCACCCAGAATTTGGATTTCGATGTGTTTGGGAGAGGAAATATACTTTTCAATAAATACGGAGGGGTCTCCAAAAGCCGATTGGGCTTCACTTACCGCCCGCTTCATCTGCTCCTCAAAGTCATCCCCATTTTCTACTATACGCATTCCTTTTCCACCACCACCTGCACTGGCTTTGATAAGTATGGGATAGCCAATCTCCAATGCAATCTCCTTTGCTTTGTTAATATCGGAGATGGATTCCTCGGTGCCTGGTACCAGCGGTATGTCATAGCGGGATACGGCTTGTTTGGCTTTAAGCTTGTCTCCCATGGTGGCGATTGCTTTTGGCGATGGGCCAACGAAAATGATTCCCGCATCTGCTACTTTTTGTGCAAAAGACGCATTTTCCGACAGAAAGCCGTATCCCGGATGAATGGCGTCTACCTGAAGATCCAAGGCTACTTGAATGATCCGGTCCATTTGAAGGTAGGATTGGTTTGATGGCGGAGGTCCTATGCAGATGGCTTCATCGGCCAAGCGGACAAAGGGTGCTTTTCTATCCGCCTCACTGTAGATGGCCACTGTACGGATACCCATTTCACGCGCTGATCGGATAATTCGCTGGCTAATTTCTCCTCTATTGGCTATTAAAAGTTTTTGAATTTGCATGAATGCGATTTTCGTTGAATACTGTTCCCGAATTAAAATACAGAATAGAAATACCTCCTTACGAAGTAAGGGAAATTTGCTGAACAAATGAAAGAATACGTGAAATGTAGCCGATTTTTTGCGTGCAAAGGTTATTTGTATTAGTTTTGAGGGTTAAATTTCCATCAGAATTGAATGGATGTTTTGTTATACAAAAACGTTTAGTAGCATTGGACATATTTGAAAAATTACAAGCTAACTTAGGTCCTCTAGGTAAGCATTCTGGAATATCTGAAGGTTATTTCGCATTCCCCAAGTTGGAGGGAGATATTGCTCCCAGAATGAAATTTATGGGAAAGGAAGTTCTAACCTGGAGTTTAAACAATTACCTTGGCCTGGCCAATCATCCGGAGGTCCGAAAAGCGGATGCCGAAGCCGCAGCCAGATGGGGGGCGGCGTATCCCATGGGTGCCCGTATTATGTCCGGTCAGACAGATTTACATGAGCAGCTTGAGAGTGAATTGGCGGAGTTCGTCGGCAAGGAAAAATCATATCTGCTGAATTACGGCTATCAGGGTATCATGAGCGTGATCGATTCTCTGGTGGACCGCAAGGATGTGGTCGTCTATGACGCGGAATGTCATGCATGTATCATTGATGCGTTGAGGATGCACTTGGGCAAACGGTTTGTCTACCATCATAACGATATGGAGAGCCTCGAAAAGCAGCTTCAACGTGCGGAAAGGCTAACCGGGGAAAGCGGCGGCGGAATATTGGTCATTACTGAAGGTGTGTTTGGAATGACCGGCAATATGGGCAACCTCAAAGGCATAGTAAAGTTGAAGGAAAAATATTCCTTTCGGATTCTGGTAGATGATGCCCATGGTTTTGGAACAATGGGTAGGACAGGAGCTGGGAGTGCGGAGGAACAGGATGTCCAGCAAGAAGTGGATCTGTATTTCTCCACATTTGCCAAGTCAATGGCGGGTATAGGCGCATTCATTGCTGGTGATGAAAATGTAATTCTGTATTTGAAGTATAATATGCGTTCACAGATTTTTGCCAAATCACTACCCATGATCTATGTGGAAGGTGGACTAAAACGTCTGGATATGCTCCGAACAATGCCGGAACTAAAGCAAAATCTTTGGCATATAGTGAATGCGCTTCAGAATGGACTGCGGGAAAAAGGCTTTAATATAGGTACTACCACCTCCCCGGTAACTCCGGTGGTACTTAATGGCACCGTCGGGGAAGCAGCTACGATGAGCAAAGACTTGAGAGAAACATATGGTATTTTCTGTTCTGTCGTTATTTATCCAGTGGTCCCTAAGGGAATGATCATATTAAGGTTGATTCCTACCGTATCACATACCTTGGAAGATGTGAAAGAAACAATATCGGCCTTTGAGGCTATCAAGGATAAACTGGTGAGCGGATTCTACAAAAACACCGATTTAGCCACCGCTTTTGGGGAATAGCGGGACTTTGGCCTTAAATTTGATAAATTCAATTCAATAATCTATATCTATCAAAATCAATCTTATCATCAACTTTAATTATTTTTATTATGAACAGATTTAGTGAAATCAATGATTTAGTAACTTCCTTAGAGGGGGATTTTGAAAAATTCTACGAAAAAGGAAATCAAGCTGCCGGAACACGTATAAGAAAAGGTATGCAGGATTTGAAAAATCTAGCCCAAGATATCAGAAAGGAAGTTCAGGATATCAAAAATGCTGAAGGAAATTAATACACAAAAGGGGTAGCAGATTGACTACCCCTTTTTTTTGTGTTGGAATGTATTTTTTGACCCTGATTTGCAATTCCAACATTGGCTTTTTACTATAGATGTATGTATTGGGCCTTTATTTTTTTACCGTAAAATATCTCGGTTTTATTTTCAAAATCAAATACCTCGTCCGTGGTAAAAAATGAGAGCTTTGCGTTTTTCCCACAGACATCATCTATTTCGGGATGCCGATGCAGGTAATCAACGAGTTTTTCGGATACCAACTCCCCCTGAGACAAGACCGTCACGTTATTCGGAACATATGCTTGAATGACAGAAAGCAAAATGGGAAAATGTGTACAGGCAAGTACAATTGTATCTATTTCGGGGGATAAAGCCAGTAATTCCCGAATATCCCGTTCTACAATAAAGTGGGTGCCTTTGCTGTCAATTTCATTATTTTCTACCAAAGGAACCCACAGCGGACAAGCGTGCTGAAAAACTTCAATGTTAGGGAAAAATTTTCCGATTTCAATTTTATACGATTCCGACAGAACTGTGCCTTCGGTTGCAAGAATGCCTACCTTTTTCGTGCGGGTGTACCGGTCTATGGATTCCGTGGTGGGACGTATCACACCAAGAACTCTTTTCCCTTCAGGCAAGTCGAATTCCTGAATATTTTTCAAAGCTTTTGCAGATGCGGTGTTACAGGCGATAATTACCAGGTTGCATCCCAATTCAAAAAGCTTTAAAACACATTCCCTAGTAAACTCATATACGGCCTGAAAGGACCGGATGCCATAGGGAACCCGCGCATTGTCTCCCAAATAGATAAAGTCGTAGTTGGGGAGTTTTTTTTGTATTTCCTTAAAAACGGTAAGTCCCCCATACCCTGAATCAAATATACCTATCGGTCCCGTCATATTGTTGTACAAGAATTTGGTTGATTTAAACGTTTTGTCTAAGTTGACAATTACTGTTTTCAGCAAATGATGCTCATCAGCAGCATTTGCTTGTTTTTTTCGAGGACGATGAGTTAATAATCGGTCAAATTAGAGAGCAATTTGATTTCCTTTTGATCCAGACTCCGTTGATAAAGTCTTAAATCTGACATCTTTCCCTTAAAATGAGAATTGGCTCCAAATCCGATTCTTAACGGAACCCGGGCATTCAAATCAAAAGCCCCGCCCTCAAACGAATCAGATTGGGCAACTTTTTCACCATTTATATATAGAGCCAATTGGTTTTCTGATTTTACAGCGGTAATGTGTTGCCAACCGTTTTTTAAAGGTGTTGGGCTTAATACATTACGTCCAAGTTCAAATCCATAAATTTTCCCAGAAGGGAGGGTACTGCAATACAATTTGCCATTATTTTCAGCCATTGTCCACGCCCTTCTATAGGTAACATCAGGCGTATGGTCCAATCGTGTTAATTTTTCCCATATGGTATCTCCTTTATAGGCATAGACTTCGGCAAGTGGTAAAGTCCCTGCTAATAACCTTCCGTTGTGAACCAACATTCCCATGACTTCAAGTTCCGAACCAAGCCTGCCCACATCCTTCCAATTATCGATGCCATCAAATCGATAAACCCGACCGCTGGGCCAAGTCCCAACATACAATTGCCCATAATAAACCGCAAATGAATAAGTTTGGGTATTTTCACCAAGGTGCCCGCAATCTGTCCAGGATTGACCATCATATCGGTATACGTTTCCGCCATCATAACTTGTAGCATAAATATACCCATCGTAAACTCCCAGTGCAACAACTCTTTTCCCATCTGGGGTGCCACAATCCACCCATTTGTTTTCCTGCCCAAGCCTAAAAAATCCAGCCGGGTGATAAAGAGAGCTGGCATATAGGGTGTTTTTATAAGTAATTAGACCTCCGATTGCTTCTGTATTGGGTAATTCACCATTATCAATCCATTTCTTGTTTTTTCCATACCTCAGAATCCTGCCTCCTTTTGTCAAGTTTTCCGATTCTGGAAGAGCAGAGCCTCCAAACCTGTATTTACCGGTACCAGCATATAATTCATTGTTGAAAACAGCTAATGCCATAACACTGTTTGAGCCATCCGGCGAACCGCAATCAACCCAACGGCCCAAGCTATCCAGTCGAAAAACATTTCCGGATTTATCTTTATCCGGGTGTGATAGACCTGCATAAAGCGACCCCTCAAAGCTAGTCATGGAAAAGGCACCGAGTGTACTGTCGGGACTTCCATAATCCTTCCAATCTGATGTTTTATTAGCATTGACGCCAAAGTGGACCTGATTATAGTTTGCAAGACTTGTGGTGACTGCATTTGTCTTAATACTCAGGTGAAACCCATTCTGGTTTAGTGAATCGTATTGACTCAGTAGGTCTCCTGGAATCCCAGTTCCGTCATCTTGGAGCTTTACCCAAAGTGAAACGGAAAAATCCCCCCTTCCCAATTCGGGAGATTGGTCTATTGGGACCTCCAACCATGCCCCTTTTCCAGAAAATTCAGCTGCATCATTTCTTCCCCTCGGACCAGGAACATTAAAATTGATATCACCCCGAACAATGGCGTGCTGGTCCTTGCCGGAAACATCGTCAGCATTATCTTTCAATTCCCAATGACCCAATAATCCTTCCTGTAAATCAACAGGTTGTTTTTCGTTACAAGCACAGGTCAACAAAGCGATGAACACAATCTTGGAGATTACAGAATAATAATCAAGCATGGTTTTTTTTTCTATATGAAACATCAAATATCGGTTAATTATTAAACAAATTAATATGCTTATGTTGGCAAACAATATTAATCAGGGTGGAATACAAGTTAATATTAATGATTTTTATCAATTATTGATGTAAAACATTTTGATCTTGTGGAATATAATTTTATTTTTATGGTAACGTACACGTAAATTACAACGTCAAGCCCGAAATGACTTTTAATCAATTAATCTTCTAACTTTCTTCATCATGAAACAAAATTACAAATTACAGAACAACCTTATGGAAAGGTTGGTAGGATTCTGGAATTGGAGACAACAGGTAAGCCCTCCAAACGCTGTGATTCTTACCTTTTTGGCAATGGTCCTCTCTTGGCTTCCGGGTAATTTTGCCGCTGCCCAGCAAGGGACGCAAATAAGCGGACAGGTATTTGATATTTCTTCCAGAGAGAGCATGCCAGGGGTAAATATTTTAATAAAGGGTACTTCTATCGGAACGGTTACAGACATCGACGGTTCCTACTCGATCAGGGTCCCAAGCGCAGATTCCGAATTGGTGTTTTCCTTTGTTGGTTATTTGACGCAATCCGTAACGGTAGGAAACCAAACGACTCTCAATGTGGAGCTTGTTGCAGATCAGGCGCAGTTGGAAGAAGTAGTGGTAGTCGGATATGGAACAGTGAAGAAAAGCGACCTTACCGGATCAGTGGTTAGAGTGGACCCTCAATCATTTAAAAACCAAAGCAATGTACAGCTTACCGACATGCTTGCGGGAACTGTTGCGGGATTCAATGCCAATCAAGGGACCTCAGCCGCAGGTGGAAGTTCTCTGGAGGTAAGGGGACCCACTTCATTAAGCGCAGGTACCGAACCACTGGTGGTCCTTGATGGCGTGATTTTCAACGGAAGCCTTCGGGATATCAATCCCAATGATATTGAATCCGTGGATATACTCAAAGATGCCAGTTCTGCTGCCGTATTCGGAGCGCGGGCTGCATCTGGTGTTATACTGGTGACCACTACAAGGGGTAAGACAGGGAAACCTTCCATTAATTTCACCACCAAATTAGGCGTAGCAGGTCCCACAAATGATAACTATGCTGTACGTGGTCCACAAGGCTACCTAGACTTTAGAAGGGATTTTTTTAGAACTTTGGGTCAGTCCCAGCCGGATTATCACTGGTTTAATCCCGAGGAATTGCCTGAAGGAATTACCCTGGAACAGTGGAGGGCCTCTACTAACAATCCCAATCCTGATGATAGCCAAGAATGGCTATCTAGGTTAAACTTTTTTCCTGATGAAGTTAACGCCTATCTGGCCGGTGAGACCGTCAATTGGAGGGATGAGGTCATGAAACCAGGGATTAGACAGGAATATGACCTGAGCATTGGCGGAGGTACAGAAAAGATGAAATATTATTGGTCAGTGGGTTACCTTGACAACGAGGGGATCATTGTCGGAGACAAATTCTCTACCATCCGTTCCAGAGTCAATTTGGATTTCGAGGTGACTGATTATTTGAAAGTGGGTATTAATTCACAGTTCTCTTCCAGGGATGAAAGTGTGGTTCAGGCCAATTTGGGAGGGATGTATTCGACAAGTCCTTATGCCCAAAAGTACGAAGAGGATGGTTCCATAAAATGGTTCCCTCATGGGTATATCGGGGGACAAAATCCATTGATCAATTACTTGGGACAGGACCGGTTTCATAAAAGAAACAACTTTTTCAATACGTTATTTGCGGAGTTCAAACTGCCATTTGACATCACTTTCCGGTCATCTTACCAACCGCGTATTGAAAGTGTTCGGGATTATAACTATTGGTCACCGGAGACCATTACCGGTGGGCAAACGTATGCAGGAGGGAGGGCCACCAGGTTTGAATCCAACACGTATGAATGGATGGTGGATAACCTGTTAAAATGGAACAAAGAATTCGGAATCCATAGGTTTGATGTCACCTTTTTGTACAACCTGGAAAAAAACAGGATCTATAGTTCCAGCATGGCAAACCAAACTTTTCTTCCCAGCTCGGTTTTGGGCTACCACGGGATGCAATTTGGAGGGGATCCGACGATTAGCACAGACGATATTACCTACTCCGGAGATGGTTTAATGGGAAGATTAAACTACACCCTGATGGACAAATATCTGTTTACAGGATCTGTTCGAAGGGATGGTTTCAGTGCATTTGGAAGAGAAAATCCCAGAGCCATATTTCCTGCCCTGGCTTTTGCCTGGCAGATTTCCGATGAAGGGTTTTACAATTCAAGTGTGATTGATCAGCTTAAAATGAGAATGTCGTGGGGAGTTAACGGAAACAGGGATATCGGTCCTTACTCCTCATACGCTCAAATGGGAAGCAACCAATATTTCAACGGTTCTCAGGTTCAAATGGGGATATTCACATCCACACTTTCCAATCCAGGACTTTCCTGGGAGGAAACAGAATCCTATAACCTCGGTTTTGATATCGGGATATTGGCCAACCGTATCAACCTGACTTTGGATTATTATGACATGAGTACGGTGAACCTTTTGGTGGACCGATCCCTGCCCAGGGTCACGGGATTTGAGAATGTGACTTCCAATATCGGAGAATTGGCCAACAGAGGTTTTGAGGCTACATTAGGAGCGGTTGCTGTTAACAATACTAATTTTAGTTGGAGAACCAATATCAATTATTCCATGAACCGGAATGAAATCATATCCTTATTTGGTGATACCGGTGAATATACCCTTCAGGGCCAGACTCTCTCCGGAGAAATCCCTGATTTTGAAAATGAATGGTTTATCGGTCAGCCCATAGATGTGGTGTGGGATTATGATATTCTGGGTACCTGGCAAGTGGAAGAGGCCCAGGAAGCGGCTGAATATAATCTTGACCCTGGCGACATCAAAGCGGCCGATGTGGATGGCAACGGAGTATATGAAGCCTTACAAGATAAAAAATTCATTGGATTTAGCCAGCCGAGGCACCGGATAGGATTCCGAAATGACATCACTTTTTTAAGGAACTTTACGGCTTCTATCTTTATCCGGGCTGACCTTGGCCACTTGAGGTCCTTTCCTCCATCTGTAGCCGGCTGGTCTACCTTTGATAGAATAAATACAGCCAATTATCCCTACTGGACACCTGACAACAGGACCAATGATTACCCTAGATTAAGTGTAAATGATTCTCCTTTTGGTGGTGGCGTCATGCCTTATAAATCTTCTTCTTTTGTAAGGATCCAGGATCTTTCCCTGTCTTATAATGTGCCAAGCGCCATCGCCCAAAGATACAATATGCAAAATGTAAGGATCTTCGGATCAGTCAGAAACTTGTACACCTTTTCCAGTTGGCCAGGTTGGGATCCTGAATCCGGACTTACGCCTATGCCAAGAATTGTAACTGTAGGTTTCAGTTTATCACTATAAAATTTGCCTAAAAGATGAAACGATATATAAAATTAGCATTTGTTTTACCCCTGCTGTTTTTGGTGATGGCAGCCTGTAATGAGGATTTCTTGGAGCCAAAACCATTGTCCTTCTTTACCACCGAAAATGTATTTGTGGACCGGGCAGGTTATGAGGCGGTTTTGGTGACCATGAGGAAAGATCTTACCCGCGAACAAACGGCACAGAAGAACTTCATGGCCCATCAGTGGGCAGCCTCAGAAGCAGGTGTACCGTGGCTTCAAATGGATTTTACAACCCTGACCCCCAACTCGGATCGATACCAACAATTTGTCGTCCAAATCAATGACATCTTTGAAATGGTGAAAAATGCCAATGTGGTCATCACCAGAATAGATGACCTGGAGTGGAACAGTCAGGATGACCGCAATGTAATATTGGCTGAGGCGTATTGGCACCGGTCATATTGGTACTATAGACTGATCGGGAATTATGGGGATTTGCCATTTTTAAAGGAAGAGGTGCGTGGCGTACGACTGGATTTTCAAAGTCATAGCAGGTGGGCCATTTTGGACCAAATTCAGTCGGATATGGAGTTTGCGGTACAACATATGCCCGTATCTGCGTCACCTGGAATTCCCACTAAAGGTGCGGGAGATCACCTATTGTCCAAAATCTACCTGGCCAATATGGAATTTGACAAAGCCATTGAAGCGGCTACGAGGGTGATTGACGGTCCTTATGCCCTGATGACTGACAGGTTTGGGGTAGAAGCAGGTGACCCGGCCAAAAATGTGATCTGGGATCTTCACCGCCATGCCAACAAAAACAGCGGTCAGAACAGGGAGACCATCTTGGCCTTTGTAGACAGATGGGAAGCCCCACCAACGGCAAGGACCCCAGGTTTATTTACTATGAGAGTTTATCATAGTGCCTTTTACCAAGCCATGTTTAAAGACAAAGACGGTATCCGCGGTACAATAGACAGAGGTCCCATGTACGATTCCTTGGGACGTGGAAACCCTGATGTGGCTTTAAGCGATTGGCACAGTTATACCATTTGGGAAACGGGAAATTTTGATTATACGAATACACCTGATTTGAGAAGGGCCGACATCAACTGGATTGACAGAGAGGAAGTGTATTATAACAACCCAGCCTCCTCCCAATATAGGGAACCTATTGATCCGGCGAACACAGACATTCCTTCCGAATTCTGGGCCAGGTTATTTCCTATGCCGTTTTATAAAACCTATTCTCCAAATGCTCCGGATCAAACCAGCATTCCAATGGGTAGCAATGGTGACTGGTATATTTACAGACTTGCCGAAACGTATCTTATCCGGGCAGAAGCCCATTTTTGGAAAAATGACCTGGCCAGTGCTGCTATGGATCTTAATACCGTAAGGGAAAGGGCCAATGCGCCTACCATAAGCCCAGGGGATGTCACCATTGACTTTATTTTCGACGAAAGGGCAAGGGAGTTGTTTGCAGAGGAGCCTCGCCAGAATGAACTGAACAGGGTATCCTACATTATGGCCGCAAGGAACGAAGGAGGATATAGTCTGGAAACCCTTCATGAAAAAAACTTTTTTTATGACAGGGTTAGAAACCTGAACAATTTCTATGACAGATCGGATGAAATCATCCTTCTAGGCCAAAGACCAAGGATCATGCCTCACCATTATCAATGGCCCATAGATGATGATATGGTCAATTCCAACACTCTGGGAAGGATCAATCAGAACAAAGGATACACCGGCTCTGCTAATAATATTCCTCCTTTGGAAGTGGTGGAATAAATGCCAACAGTGTCTGATTAATATCCCCTCGACTGCCTCTGATCCAAAATGATTAATGGCAGTTGAGGGGTTTTGATATCCGTATCAAATAACCTCAAACATCCTTACTTCCTTATTTTGTAACCAAAATCCATCTTGAGATTGAAAAAGACAAAACCAGGAGCCATCAAAAGACGAAAATTTATCAGTTCAGTTACGACAGGAACTCTAGGACTGGTTTCAGTCCCTGTATTTTCATTTGATAAATTGCGGGGAAAATCGGAAAACAAAGCGGTAGAAGTGCCTCCTCCCAAGCAAGCTGGTTCAGGATGGCAAATAGGAATTGGCAAAGCTAGTATCTCGCCACAAAATGGAGTCTGGCTGGCCGGATATGGCAAGAAGCGGGTGGCTTATGGGAAAATCCATGATCTATGGGCTAAGGTAATCGCCTTAAAAGACACGAACGGGCAACGGGTGGTCATGGTCACCACCGACCATATGGGCATGTCCAAAACCATTTATGAAAGACTTTTTAGTACCCTACAGCAGCGGTTCAAATTAGACCGGTCCCAATTCATGCTAACTTTTTCCCACAATCACTGTGGGCCATGTCTGGAAGATGATTTGGTGGACTACTATCCCAGCGATCAACAGCAAAAGCATTTGGTGACCGAATATACGGCTTGGATGGAAGCACAAATTATTGCGGCGGTTGATGAGGCATTGGGGAGTTGGCAAAGCTGTGAATTGCTTCAGGGGGAAGGCAAATGTACATTTGCTGTAAACCGCAGGGACAATAAGGAGGCAGAAGTCCCGGAGATGTTGGCGAATGGCGTTTCCTTAAAAGGTGCGGTAGACCACTATGTCCCTGTTTTGGCGGCAAAAGCTCCTGGAGGCCATTATCTTGCCCTTTTATTTGGCTATGCCTGTCATCCAACCACCCTTGATTTTAATACCTGGTGTGGGGATTATCCGGGATTTGCCCAGATCAATTTGGAAAGTAACCATCCGGGTACTGCGGCCATGTTTTTTAATGCCTGTGGGGGCGACCAGAATCCGCTGCCCAGGAGGAAATTGGAACTGTGCGAAAAGTACGGTAAAATGCTTTCCGATGCGGTGGAAGAGGTTCTGGAAAGTAAAATGGAACCCATTTCGCCCCAGTTGACTCCAGCATTCAGCTTTGTCGATTTGGAATATGAGGAAATGATTTCAATGGAAAAATTGACCCCTATCGCCAATGGTAACCGGCCCTTGCAGGCAAGGTGGGCGAACCGCATGATCGGTAAAATCAAGGCCGGAGAAACCTTTTCCAACACGTATCCATTCCCTGTACAGGCCTGGAAAATGGGCAATGAGCTGTTGTTTATCGGTATGGGAGGGGAAGCGGTGGTAGACTATTCCCTGCGCTTTAAAAAGGAATTTTCTCCCACAACCTGGGTTTGCGGTTATGCCAATTATATGGCGGCCTATATCCCTTCCAGACGGGTATGGGAAGAAGGCGGCTATGAAGGTGGACCCCATTTGGATGAATATGGTCACCCAGCTTGGAAATGGAAGGGAGATATCGAAGACCGCATTGCAGGAGCCGTCCAAAAAGTAGTCGGTGAAACCGAAAAAAAATACGGCTAATTAATAAACCCTATCTGACAATTTATTCCTTTTCAGCCCAAAAAACTCTGATCATGAAAACAATCCCATCTTTAATTTCTATTTGGCTTATGCTGGCCATCGGTCTGTTTGGATCCAACCACACGGCCTTTTCGAGACAGGTTCATTCAAGCTGGAGGGCGGGTGTCGCAAAAGTGGACATTACTCCTCAGGAATCCATATGGATGGCGGGATATGCTTCCAGGGACCATCCCTCTGAAGGAGTGAGACACGCCATATGGGCCAAAGCCCTTGTTTTGGAAGATGCTGTAGGTAATTTGGCTGTATTGGTGACTACAGATCTTGTAGGGATTCGGCAAGAACTTTCCCTTCGGATCCGTGATCGGCTGAAGCACCAGTTTGGTTTATCCAGGGACCAGGTGATTCTAAACAGTTCACATACCCATACCGGTCCTGAAACCGATTATGCAAGGTATCAATTCCAGTTGGATGAAGTCCAATTGGGGAAAATTAAAAAATATGCTGAAAACCTGGAAAATAAAATTGTGGAATTGGTTGGTAATGCCATGGAATCGCTGAAACCGGTTTATCTGTATTCTGAAAATGGTGTGACTCGTTTTCAAGTGAATCGAAGAAATAATAAAGAAGCGACATTAGTTCATCACAATGAGTTGAACGGACCAAATGACTATGCTGTGCCGGTGATAAAGGTAGCGGATCAAAAGGGAGAAATGATGGCGTTGGTATTTGGGTATGCTTGTCACCCTACGGTGTTGGCGGACTATCAAATTTCTGGTGACTATGCGGGATTCGCCCAGCTGGAACTTGAAAAGCTTTATCCGGGCACCACCGCCCTGTTTTTTCAGGGAGCAGGTGCTGACCAGAATCCATTACCCAGGCGATCTGTCCCCTTGGCCATTCAGTATGGTAAAGCATTGGCCGCTTCGGTCGAAAGGGTGCTCACGGAGGACATGAAGCCGTTGACAGGTAATTTGTCCACCGCATATGCTGAAATTGACCTTACTTTTGCCAATCCTACTCCTAACAGGGAAGAATTATTGGAAATTACGGGTTCGTCCTCAGGGTATCCGGAATACCTGAAACAAAATGCCAACGTATTGATGTCCAAACTGGACAAAGGCGAATCCCTGATTACTTCCTACCCTTATCCAGTGCAGGCTTGGAAATTGGGGGATCAGGCGATTTTTGCTTTTGGAGGCGAATTATTGATTGGTTATTCCATTGCACTTAAAAATATTTTTGGTCCGGATATATTTGTCATGGGATATTCCAATGATGTAATGGCTTATATTCCAACTAGTACCGTATTGGAGGAAGGGGGGTATGAAGGGACCCGCTCTCCAATTTTTACCACCCCTTGGGCATCCAACATTGAAGAAAGGATTATTGCTGAAGCGGTGAAATTGGCAGAAAAGGTGGGGATCCGATCGCAGGAAGCCCCAGTAACGGATCAATAAACCTGTTCAAAAAAGACGGGCTATAATTAAGAAGATACCAAGAAATGATTGATATGCCCAATTGCCGAAGGTTAGGACCAAGGCGTATGGTTTGGTAAAACCGTGTGACTTGGGGAAAAAAGGAATAGGGGCCAAAATACGGAAGCCCTGTTAAAAATTGGGATTCATGCCGGTGATCTGGTGGAATCTTAATCGACTTAAATTGATGGAATTTAAATCCAATTATTTAGAGAATTTAGTATATTGGTTATTAAAACTATATTTATAAATAAGGATTATGACACAAGCAATGACCAGAAGAAAATTTTTTTCAAATGCGGCAGTGTCCGCATCCGGACTCGTCGTAGGTGCTAATTTAGTTGGTTTTTCCAGTAAGGAAGAACACGTGAAGGCGGAAAATGATTTAATGGCTGAGGTATTGAAATACCGGAAAATTGATTCCCATGCCCATGTGTATTTTACAGAAGACAGCCCTGAAATACAAATTGATTTTGCTGATCGGCTGGGCATCAATAAACTTGTTATCTCCCGCCCCATGGCACCGGGAAGCAGGGGCTTACCGGAAGAATTCAAACAATGTAACGACCTGATCATTGATATCGTTTCGAGATTTCCCGACCGGTTTATTGGACAGCCGACCATAAATCCCACCTATCCAAAAGCATCCATGGATGAGATTGATCGTTGTTTGGATCATGGAATGGTAGGTTTAAAACTATATAACCACGTCAAATTAAGTGACCCTCTATTTTATCCTGTTATCGAAAAATTCATAGACCTTAAAATGATCATTTTGATGCATATGGGAATAGGTAAATCCAGGGTGGTGTTCGATGCAAGGGAACCGGAAAATGTATCTACTCCCGAGGATTTTGTAATTACGGCAGAACGCTATCCTGAAGCCATGTTTCAATTGGCTCATTTAGGTGGGGGCGGGGATTGGTTAGATGCCTGCAAAGCAGTTAAACCTTATCCCAATGTATATGTGGACGTATCCGGAAGCAATAATGAAGCAGACATGATATCTTTCGCCATGGAGCAGTTGGGGGAAGACCGGTTATTTTTCGGATGCGACAATAGTTTTTTTCAGGGGGTAGGCCATGTGTTGGCAGCAAATCTGAACGAGACTCAGCGAAAGAAGCTATTTTTTGAAAATTACAATACTATTTTAAGAAAATCAGGTAATAATGTGGATTGACAGCAATACTTACGTAGGACATTGGCCTTTTCGCCAGGTAAAGAATAATTCTTGTAAAGCTTTATTGGCTAGAATGGATGAATTTGGAGTCGAGGCCTCCTTGGTTACCAATTTCAATGGGATTTTTTATAAAGACACCCAGGCTGCCAATCGGGAACTTTACGATGAAATCAATTCAAACAGCAAGTTTAAGAATAGATTATTGCCTTTTGGCGTGATTAATCCGGTTTATTCAGGTTGGAAAGAAGATCTGAAAATTTGCAGTTCAAATTTAGGAATGAAAGGGATCCGCATATTTCCTAAATACCATCGGTATGAATTGGATAATCCAAACTGTATAGAATTGGTAAAAAGGGCGAGGGATATGGGTCTGCCTATTGGGCTTACGTTGAGAATGGTGGATAGCCGGCCCAGTTCCTGGCTGGATATTAGTCATGAATGGACCCTTAGTGACACCCTGCCGATTATCAAGGCGGTACCTGACGCCCAATTTATGATCCTAAATATTGCCAATAGTACCCAATTGGCAGAGGATGACCTTTCTATGTTTAAAAAATCTAATATCTTTATGGATACTTCCGGGAGGAATATTATTGACTTGGGAGCATTGTTGACGTCCTTCGGAAAAGATAAATTCGGGTTTGGGACACATTCACCCCTTTTGGATTACCGTACCGGTGCCTTAAGGATTGCTTCCCTCCGGGATGATGAAGCTGACCCTACAACTCGGGAAGATTTACAGGCCGGTAATATCAAAAGGTTTCTAAACCTTTAAAAAAGGATAAACACTTTAATTACCTTCTATTTTGATGGTAAGCTATTAGATTCAACATAAATCGATATCAATGACCGAAAAGCCTGAAAACAGAAGAGAATTTTTAAAGCAGACTGGGCTTTGTGGTATCGGTATGTATTTGGGAACACCCCTGGTTTTCAAGGCATCTGCTCATGTCCAGCATTCAACTCATCCTGATCCCTTATTGGATTGGACCGATTGGGAAAAATACCGGACTACGGTAAGTCATCCCTGTTTGACCATTAAACAGGAGCATTTGGATTTTGCCAAAGAAAACATCGAAAAGTACGACTGGGCAAAAGCTCATTTTAACCGAATCCATGACATCATCCAAAATCATGTAGGGCGGATTACCCCTGAATTTTTGGAAATGATGATAGAAGAAACCACCCCGGGAGATCCACTTTGGACGCCTTGTCCTTCCTGCAGGGATAAGGGTAAACCGGTTCATCCCCATGGCTTATGGCATTGGGATGTTGCCTCACCCCAACAACTGGAATGCACTGAATGTGGTGTGATTTTCCCAAACAATCAATACCCGGAAGACATTGTCTTAACAACCAAATGGGGGAAATCCCAACGCATAGCATTCTATGGTGGTGAACCTTTTGTGATTTTTGGGTATAAAGAAGGGAGACCCAGTTTCAGTGCAAATATCCGGTCGAGGAAGGTACAATGGATAACAGGTCTTAGCAGGACATTGGCTGAGGGATTCCAGCTAACCGGAAATCTTGAATATGCGGAAGCCAGCCGCATGATTTTGCTTCGCCTGGCCAATTGCTATCCCAATTGGCTGGTGCATGTGGGTTATGGTGAATACGCAGATATGGATCCAAAAATTGCGGCCATGAACATCAATAACCTTCCCAGCCCAGAATTATGTCCTCCTCCCAATGAACCCGATTACCGTCTTTGGACTGGATATTGGAGTGCGGGAAGGGCAAGTGGCGTTGGTTTGGAATCTGATTTTGTCAGGAAAGTTGCCGCTGCCTACGACCTGACCTGTACAGCCAAGTATGCAGATGGTACCCCCCTGTATGCTGAAAAGGAAAAATTAATTATTGAAAGGGATTTGTTATTGGAAAGCACTGTTTTGTTGGTAGGTGACAAAGCTTTAAACAATAAATCTGTAAGTAACCGGACTGCAGCGGCTTTGGTGGGGATGTGTGTCGGACATCCGGGTTTGGTCAGGTTCGGGCTGGAAGGTTTCCAACTGACAGTAGATGGCTGGTATTTGCCAGATGGCACCACCAGTGAATCACCTTTTTATGGTCTGATGACATTGGGAGGAATTTGGGACATGGCCCAGGCAGCACAAGGCTATTCTGACCCCCTCCCTTACAGGGATGAAGGGGGAAGCCGGATGGAGAACCTTAACCTTTACCATGGAACCAATTATCAACTGGTTTGGGAGGCATTTTTTAATGGTTTGCAGGGTGATTTGGCTTATCCCCCGTATGCAGATTCATTTCGGAATACCCGACTTGATGTGGCCTATGTGGAGTTGATGGTAGCCAATTATCCAGTCAAAAGTTCATACCTGGCCCTTTTAAAAGAAATATGTGGCCAACAACTTTCCCTACATAGCGGTTCTTCCGCATTCAATAGTGAATTCAATGATTCATCCGTTGATCCGGTACTCACCCTGCCCTATGATCTCACCAAGCCCAATGGAGCTTCCTCATTTTCCCTTTATTACAGAAAACCGGGTCTTGAAAACATGGCTGCTGAGGAACTGAATTTACCTGACTGGTGTCCCGCCCATCTTAGGATCGGCCATTTGCGTACCGGTACTCATGGTAGAGAGAGTTTATTGTTGTTGAGTGCCAGCCATTGGGGAATTCACCATGAAAATGACAGTCTCAATCTTTATTACTGGAAAAAGGGTGAAGAGGTGCTTTCTGATCTAGGTTATTTGTGGGATCACCCATTAAAATCCAACAATATCAGGGCCTTGGCTCATAACACTGTCCTAGTGAATGAGCAAAATCAGATCAGCAAGGGAAGAGGCGGTGAAGTGATCCATTTTAAAACGTTTGAAAATTCAAAGGTAATGGAGATGATTTCTTCTGCCTATGCAGAAACAAGCGTTTATAAACGTACATCCGTTTTGATTGACCATGGTAATGGTAAGAATTATGTTGTAGATTTCTTTCGGGTCGAAGGTGGAGAAATTCAGGATTATGTCTTTCATACCTCCGGAGAAATTCAGGAAATGAAAGGGATCATGCCAACACCTGAGGAGGGAAAATCCCTTTATGATTTTTCTGATGTCAGAACAGCAAATGGAAATGGGGTATGGCATCTCAAATGGAAAACCGGCGAACAAATTACCGCAGCGGCCTGGTCGGTAGGCCATCAGGAAGAAACGGTGTTTTTAGCAACAGGTTGGGGTCAAAGGGACTGGAAAAACGAGGATATTGGTGCCACTATTCCCTACATTGTGAGAAGGAGAAAGGGAAATGGCTTGAAGACTTTTATTTCGGTTTTTGAGGGATATGAAGGAACTGAACCATTTGTCCGGAATGTGAGGGTAATAAATGACTCGGGGATCATTGTTATTGATACCCTACTTGGAAGGGATTATGTAATGTCAATGAATGATTCCGGAATATTAAAAATTGAAACCCCTGATGGGATCAAAAGTATAAAGGGCCATTTTGCAGCTGCATCGGTTCAAAAAGATAAACTGGTCTGGTCGGAATCCTTTTCTTCCGGATAGGATGAATCTGAAAAAAATAGTAGTGGCATAGGTGCTTAAAATCTTTACATATATAAAAAATACAGATATGATTCATCAACCCGACCGACGGAAATTCCTGAGTACGTTGTCTCTTGCTGGAGCAAGTGTTACCCTGGCAGGGTCAACTTTTGCCTATATCCAGAACAAGGTAAATAAGCCAGCCATTCTTGGAGGGCCCAAAGCACATCCGGACCAGTTTCCCGCCTGGCCTGTTAGCGGAAAAAGAGAAGAAAATGGGTTGGCGGAAATTTTGCAAAGCAAAAAATGGGGCCGTTTAAACGGGAATACGGTAGCCGAATTCGAAAATAAATACAAAGAAATGACAGGTGCCAAACACTGTTTGGGGGTATCCAGCGGCACAAGTGCGCTATATACTTCTTTGGGCGTGTTGGACATCGGACCAGGGGATGAAGTCATTATTCCTGTGTACACCTTCATTGCCACTTACAACGTTGTCGTTTTAAATTATGCTCTACCAAGATTTGTGGATATCGATTTGGAGAGTTTTCAAATCGATGCCAGTAAAATTGAGGGCTCCATTAACCGAAATACAAAATTAATCCTTCCGGTGCATATTGGAGGGTCGCCAGCCGATATGGATGCGATAATGGAAGTGTCCGGAAAACACCATATCCCAGTCTTAGAGGATGCCTGCCAGGCCCATTTGGCCGAATGGAAAGGAAAAAAAGTAGGGACGATTGGATTTGCTGGTGCGTTCAGTTTTCAATCGAGCAAAAACCTCAATTCAGGTGAAGGGGGGGCAATCATCACCAATGATGAAATGTTTGCCAAGGATGCCTTCAATTTCCACAATCAGAGCAGGGGAAATGATGATGAAAACAGCACTTATAGTTCCACAAGGGGTACGAACCTCAGGATGACAGAATTTCAGGGGAGTTTATTGGTTTCCCAAATGAGCAGGTTGGAGGATCAGGCGGACCTTCGGTCGAAGAATGCGCAGTACCTTTCAGGTCTTTTAAGCGAGATACCTGGTATATACCCTGCCAAATTATACCCGGGTGTCACAAAAAGTTCTTATCATCTCTACATGTTCCGGTATGATAAAAACGAATTTGCTGAAATGCCACGATCCAGATTTTTAGAAGCGTTATCCGCGGAAGGGGTCCCCTGTTCGGGAGGTTACGGGATGATGAACAAGGAGAATTATGTTCAGAATTTGGCAAAAAACAGGCATTATTTGAATTTATACGGAAAAGAAACCATGCAGGAATGGTTAGAAAGCAGCAGCTGTCCCCAAAACGACCAACTTTGTGAGCAAGCCGTTTGGTTTGGTCAATCCATGTTGCTGGGAACAAAGAAAGACATGGACCAGATTGCGGAAGCCATATTCAAAATCAGGACCCATGCAGGAGACCTGGTAAAATCTTAATCGACTTAATCGGATGAAATTGAGCATGACGAGAACGTCACACAGTGGGATGATTATCGTAGCGAGATTCCATCCCGATACTCGGGACAAGTTATGACCTATGAAAATCAAATTATAAACAGATGAAATCGAGCATGACGCAGGCGACGCACGGAGGGATGATTATAATTGCGAGATTCCATGTGGCCATTAAAAAAAAATTATAAACACATGAAATTTAAATATCAAGGTTTATTGAGCGGGTTATTGGGGTGGATGATTTTATTGGGAAATTTCTCAGGTCCGGTTTGGGGCCAGGATACCAATCAAACGGAACCTCAAATGGATGTCGGGGTGAGCACCATAGACATTACCCCAGAAAGCCCCATCCGCTTGGCGGGATATGGTGCCAGGAATAAAAATCCTTCGGAGGGGATACTCCATCGGTTGAATGCCAAGTCCCTTGCATTTGGCCGGGATGACCAGGGACCGTCCATTCTGATTACGGTAGATTTGGTGGGGATCCCTGCCATAATTACTAAAAATGTAACCGAAAGAATTGAAGAAAAAACCGGGATTGCAGCTTCCAACCTGGTGATTTGTGCTTCCCATACGCATGGTGGTCCCGAAGTGGGCAATCTGCTCAACATTCTTCAATACAGGGGGGCTTCTTTTAGTGATTCCTTGCTCCGGTTAGATGAATTGTTGGAAATTTCCAGGTATACTGATCGATTAACTGATCAACTGGTGGAAGTGGCTCTTGCCTCCCTAGAAGAAAGGGCTCCGGCTTTAGTGTCCTGGGGACAGGGAAACATGGGATTTGCAAAGAACAGACGAACGGCCGGAGGCCCGGTTGACCAATCCTTTCCCTTAATGAAAATAACGGACCCAACCGGTAAATTAAAAGCCGTTTTGGTGAATTATGCCTGCCATGGCACCACCTTGGAAGGGTCGGTAAATCAAATTCATGGTGATTGGATGGGAGAGGCTCAACTTATGATTGAGTCGAATCATCCCGGAACGGTTGCCATGGTGGCGATTGGCTGTGGAGCGGATGCCAACCCGCATCCACGGGGCAAAATAAAGCATATGCGTATGCATGCCCAGGAGGTGATGGAAAACGTTGACCAACTGCTTTCGTCGAAACTACAACCGATCACCCAACCACCGGTCGGAAAGATTAAATGGATCAAGCTGCCATTTAACCATATTCCTTCAGTATCTGAGCTAATTGTCCAAACAGAGGATAATACAGTTAAGGGTTATTATGCCCGTTTGGCTTTGGATCGAATTGCCAGGGGGCAGGAAATTCCCCGGGAACTTTCTTATCCTGTCCAAACCTGGACTTTTGGGAATGAAATGGCCATGGTTAACCTCGCGGGGGAAGTGGTGGTGGATTATTCCCTGCGCTTAAAAAAAGAAATTGGTGCTGAAAAACTCTGGATAAATGCTTATGCCAATGACGTGCCCTGTTATATCGCTTCCTGCAGGGTCATCAGAGAAGGAGGGTATGAAGCAGAATCGAGTATGTACTATTATGACAAACCATCTCCTTTTGTCGAGGAAGTCGAAGATTTAATCATAGGTACGGTACATGAACTTCTTCCGGCCTCTTTTTAGGTAACAAGGTTGCTTGGGCAGGTAAGCGAAGTAACTGCCATTGCTAACCTTTCCGGATGGGATGAATGCCTATTTTGAAGAAGATGTAATTTTAGAATAACCGGTAGGGTAGGATTCCATTGCCTTTACCCAACCACTAAATTTAATCTATGAAACCGAATCAATCTCCCCTTTGTGCTTGGAAGTCTTCAGCCACCTGCACTTTCTTTTTATTATTTTCCGCACTATTCAGCCCAAATCATGGCCAAACGCAGGGGCAATTTCCATTTTCCGCTAATTCTTTGGAAAAACAGTTTGATTTGCCCAATGAGATGATGAAAGGGATATCGGATTTTCTCGACCTTGAGCTCCAGAAGGCTGAGCAACAAAGGGAGGATTTTCAGCAAATAGATTTCAGCAACCCTTCTGCATTTAATATTTCTATAGCCCCTAAAAGGGAGGCTTTGTCCAAAATTCTGGGCTTGGAGGGACCGCGTTCCGACCCGGAAATGGAAATTATTGGGGATGGTCATCTGGGGCAGTTTTCTGTGGAGCAAGCAAACCTTGTGATAAGTGCCGTCAGATGGAAGGTATTGGATGGGGATTTTAAAGACTTTTATGCGGAGGGCCTGTTGCTTCAGCCACGAAAAGAGGTAAGGGCAAGGATGGTATTTATTCCGGATGCTGATGACCTACCTGAAATTTCAGCGGGCTTATTGGAAAGGGAAAATGCCTCCTTTGGATCGGCCAGGCAGTTGGCGGAGTCAGGAATACAGGTGCTTATACCGGTATTGGTAAGCCGGGAGGATACCTTTTCAGGCAGCCAGATTTTGAATAAATTCACCAACCAACCCCATAGGGAATGGATTTATCGCCAGGGGTTCATTCTTGGCAGGCATGTAATCGGTTATGAACTTCAGAAGATATTTGCAGCTATTGACTGGTTTGAAGCGATGAATCGGCAGGAAGGTAAAGCATTAAAAATTGGAGTCGCCGGCCATGGAGAAGGCGGTTTGTTATCTCTTTATGCATCTGCCCTTGATACCAGAATTTCATCCACCCTAGTCAGTGGCTATTTTAATGAAAGATCCAATATTTGGAAGGAACCGATCTACAGAAATGTATTTGGCCTGTTAAAAGAATTCGGGGATGCGGAACTGGCCGCCATGTCATGGCCCCGAAGACTGATCATCGACTATTCCCTATATCCAGATGTATCTGGTCCTCCAGAACCTTCTGATGGACGGAATGGTGCTGCTCCTGGAAAATTAACCGTCCCGGAGGTTTCCGGGGTGAAGTCGGAATGGGACCGTGCCGAAAAACTTTTACCACAAGGGAAAAGTCACCTTAGCTGGTATGAAGGAAGGAATTCCTTATCAAAAAATGCCTTGAAGGAGTTGGTCAAAGAATTGGGAATAACATTTTCAGAAGATCTGGGTGATAAATCAATTGGGGAGGTCCCTGTGTCGTGGCCTGAAGCAGACAAAAGACAACAGCGTACGGTGAAAGACATGGAATTTCATTTGCAGCAATTGATTTCAAAAAGTGAACAGATCAGGGACAAGTATTTTTGGGAAACCGTAAATGGGGATGCCAAAGGAGTGGTTTCAGCAAAGGATGAACATAGGGAAAGGCTTTGGCAGTTGCTCGGCCGATTGCCGGATCCGGATCTCCCCGTAAACACGATGGCCAGGAAATATGCCGAATCGGAGAAGTGGACCGGATATGAGGTAAAACTGGATGTTTGGCCTGGAATCTATGCATGGGGGATTTTATTGATTCCAAAAAACCGGAGGAGTGGAGAACAATATCCGGCAGTGGTTTGCCAACATGGCCTGGAGGGACTTCCCGAAGATGTGGTGACCAGGGATGAAGATTCCAGGGCCTTTGCCCCCTACCAGGGATTTGCAGCAGAATTAGCGGATCGGGGATATGTGGTATTTGCCCCGCACAACCTATACTGGGGAGGAGATGATTTCAGGGTATTGCAAAGAAAAGCCAATCCCCTGGGACTTTCCCTTTTTTCTATCATCACCGGCCAACATCAGCGAATTGTGGAATGGTTGGGGCAGCAATCTTTTGTGGACGCCCAACGGATCGGGTTTTATGGCTTATCCTATGGAGGTAAAGCGGCCATGAGAATCCCTGCCCTGGTGGAGGGATATGCCCTTTCTATTTGTTCCGGCGATTTTAACGAATGGGTACGCAAAGTGAGCAGTACGGATCATGCGGCTTACAACAGTTATCCATTTACCGGAGAATATGAAATTCCGGAATGGGACCTGGCCAATACCTATAACTATGCAGAAATGGCGGCCCTTATAGCCCCCCGTCCCTTCATGGTGGAACGTGGTCATCGAGACGGAGTGGGTACGGATAAGTGGGTGGCTTATGAATATGCCAAAGTACGACTTCATTATACAATTATTGGCAAGATCGAAGCTACTGAGATAGAATATTTTGATAAGGGACATACCATCAACGGGGAGGGTAGTTTTAAATTTTTGGACAGGCACCTAAAAAATCCATAAAATATGAACGCTACGGTAAGGATTTAGGTATCAATCCGGCACTTTATATGGCTAGGGTAATACACAATGATTTGGTAATAGCTCAAGCATCAGCTTGGCATTGGTGGCTGGCAATTTCTCCCTATAACTATAAGGATGGGCTGGTATATATTTCCAAATCAGAAACCGACGGCGTTATAGAAGAAACCAAGATGCTTTGGATCTTGGAAATTATAGCCGTTTTATTCCCCTCGGATACCAGCGGAATTTCGCAACGCTGAATAATCAGACCACCCAAGATCAACATTTGCTCGTTTCGGCATTTCAGGATCCTAATTCCTCAAATATACCTGATGCATGTTTGTAATAGAAAAGAGATAAATGGAACCACGAGGAGGACACAAAGGCATAAAGTTTTTTTTAAAAAATCTCCGTGTCCCCTATGTGGTTCTCATTTTTACCGCAAAAGGCGCAAAGGAGGCGCAGAGGCCGCTAAGGATACCAAAAAATCTATGTGAACTATGTGGTTAAAAAATGACCACATATGAGGACACAAAGTGCACAGATTTTTTTTAAAAAATTCTCTGTGTCCTCTATGTTACCTCTGTGTTCTCAGTGGTTCAATTTAAAAATTGTTTTTAAAGGAACTTATTTGGAGTTTATTTAAGTGAAATGTAGTAATCGTTGAGTTGGGATCATTTGGTTGTATTTGGTATTGAGCAAAAGCCTAATTCGGAGTCATTATTTCCCGATGTCAACACTAACCATCCAATTGATACCAAACTGATCCGTCAACATACCAAAATAGGAATTCCAGAAAGTATTTTCCATTGGCATGGACTGCTTGCCATTTTTGGAAAGTCCCGCATAGAGTCTATCAGCTTCTTCTTTTGTATCCGTATGGATTGAAATGGAAAAGTTGTCTCCAACGGTTGCTTTTTCATAATGCTCACTGGTATCACTTCCCATTAGCGCAGTTTCCTTGCTAATGGGAAGCGTCACGTGCATGATTTTGTCATTATCTGTCTCTGACATCTTATAGCCCTCTTGGGAAGGCATATCTCCAAACGTACTTATAAACGAAAATTCGCCTCCAAAGACAGAGCGGTAAAATTCAAAAGCTTCCCGGCAATTGCCATTGAAAGTAAGGTAGGTGTTGATTGTAGTCATGTGATTAGGTTTATGTTGGAAATAACCGTATTAAAAATAAATTTAATCTTTTCTCGGGAAAAGTGGAATTGTCAAAAGGCAAAAAAATGAAATGCCTGTACTAAATGTCTATTTGAATGTATCCGATGGCATGTCAAAATCTATTATGAATGCTAAAAAAATAGTAGTATTTTGGATGTTTAAATTGTCTAATATAACTCAACAGAATTAATGCATAAATCTTCACCTTTTATACTGCTGATAATTGCTTTCTACTTCATACAATGTGCCGGACCCGCTGAAAAGGAAGACTTGAGCAATGAATTGAATGATTGGCTTGATGTCCAATATGAAGAATTGCTCCTCCAAAGCCCGCTGCAATTAACCGTACAGGGACGCAAGGAGTTATACGATCAATTGGATGACCTAAGTGAGGAAGCTGAGAACAAAAGGTTGGCCTGGCTGGAAAATAGTGTGAATGAAATGCAGGACAAGTTTACCAAAGATCAGCTTAATCCGGAAGCTCAGAATTCATTCGCACTTTGGAAATACCAATATGAAATGGCTAAAGAGGAGGAATCGTTCAGGCAATACCCCTATGTTTTTCACCAGATGGGAGGGACACATACTGGGCTTCCAAATATGTTGATCAATTACCACAAAGTAGAAGACCCTTCAGTTATGGAAGCTCTGATTGCCCGGATAGGTGAAACGGGAAGGGCTATCCGTCAGATGCTTGAGCGGGCAAAAAAACAGGCAAATGCGGGCATAAGACCACCACGGTTTGCCTATGAGATAGTCATTCCCCAGGCAAAATCCCTGATTCAGGGAAAGCCATTTGATACGGGAGAAAAAGGGTCGCCTCTATGGAATGATGGAATGGCTAAGATTGACAGCCTAAAAGCTGCTGGAAAAATTGACGATTCCAAAGCGGCTGACTTCAGAGATGCTGTTGAACAAGCCTTAACTGAAAAATTCAAACCTGCCTACGATGAATTAGTTGCCTGGCTAGAATCCGAATTGCCGCAGTTGGAGGTAAGTCCGACTGGAGTTAGCCGGCATCCGGATGGATTGGCCTTTTATCAGCACAAGTTAAAGGCTTCTACCACCACCAACCTGACCTCAGAGGAAATCCATCAGATTGGTCTCGCCGAAGTAGACCGGATTAAAAATGAAATGCTGGCCATCAAAGAACAGGTTGGGTTTGAAGGAAGCTTGGAAGAGTTCTTCCAGTTTGTCAATACAGATGAGCAGTTTTTTTATCCCAATACGGACGAAGGTAGACAAGCCTATTTGGATGATTCTAAGGCTTTTCTTGATGCTATTACCAAACAGCTTCCCAATTATTTCGGCATACTGCCAAAGGCGGATTTACAGGTAAAGCGGGTGGAAGCATTCCGGGAGCAGGATGGAGCACCGCAGCATTATTCCAAGGGAACTCCGGACGGCTCCAGGAAGGGAACTTATTATGCCCACCTCTCTGATATGCGGGCGATGCCAAAGTCGACCATGGAGGGAGTTGCCTATCATGAAGGTAACCCCGGTCACCACATGCAGATTTCAATTGCCCAGGAATTGACTGATATCCCCAAGTTCCGCACGCAGATGGGGTTTAATGCCTATGTGGAGGGCTGGGCTCTTTATTCAGAGATACTTGCGAAGGAAATGGGAGGATATCAAAACCCATATTATGATTTTGGCAGGTTGGTCAATGAAATCTGGAGGGCAATCCGCCTTGTGGTGGATTCAGGATTACATGCCAAAGGCTGGACCGAAGCTGACGCTATTGAATATTTTACCGCCAACTCTTCCATATCCCAAGGGGCCATTAAGGCCGAGGTGCGCCGCTATATGGTTATTCCGGGACAGGCAACCGGTTATAAAATCGGCATGCTTAAGATTCAAGAACTCCGTACTATGGCCGAAAATGAATTGGGAGATCAGTTTGACATTCGTTCGTTCCACGACACGTTGCTTAACGGCGGGGCTATGCCCTTGGAAATTCTGGAAGCAAAAGTAAAACGTTGGATAGCTGAGGTGAAAGGATAAAAGTGTGATGATTTACTTGTTAGATTGCCATTTCATTTTTTAAATATCAAATTGGATTGCTCACGCCTTCAACGAAATACATGTCTACTTCGCCTTTGTTTTTGGCTTGGATTTTCCCCCTATAAGTGGCATTAAATTTGTCTTTGACAAGCTCATAGGTAACTCCCGAAATATTGATTTTTCCGGGTTCGCTACTGCTCTCCATGCGGGCGGCAAGGTTTACAGTATCTCCCCAAATGTCATAGGCAAACTTCCTTAAACCTACGATTCCCGCTACCACATTACCAGTATGTACACCAATTCGGACCTCAAAAATCGGTTTGTTAAGTGAGGCATTTTTCTTTTTGTGTTCTTCTATGAAGTCTCTAATTTCCAAAGCCGCATAGATGACATCAGTGGGATGGGTATTATTTGTGACAGGAAGACCGCCGACAGCCATGTAAGCATCGCCGATAGTCTTTATCTTTTCGATGCCATGTCGTTGGATAATCCGGTCAAATTGCTTGAAGCAATAGTCAATTTCGGCAACAAGTTCATCTGCATCCAGCCTTTCAGCGATCATCGAAAAACCTTTGAAATCAGTGAATAAAACACTGACGCTTTCATATTTTTTGGCCTGGGCTGTTCCTTTTTCCTTGAGCTCCTTGGCTATATCATAGGGTAAAATATTCAACAGCAGTTCGTCTGATTTTTCCTTTTCAATCTGAAGATCTAAGGTCCTTTCATTTACTTTGAATTCAAGATTAGCATTGTATTCCTCTAACCTTTTTTCATTGAGCCTTAGGTTTTCTTCCACAGATTTTCGGACTTCTACTTCTTGGATCAGCTCGGCATTAAGTTGGATGGTTTTGTCTAGAAGCATGGCATTTTGGAGTGCGATCGCAGTCTGCGTAGCCATTACCTGTAGTATTTCGATTCTTTCCTGCGTAAAAGCACCCGTCAACAATTTGTTTTCCAGATAGAGATAGGCAAAATCGACCCCGGCATGTTTCAAAGGTAGGCAAACGACGGATTTGATTTCATTCCTCATTATGTAATCGTCGTTGGAGAAAGGCGTTTTATGGCTCGCATCTTCCAAAACGAGTGTCTCCCCTGTTCTCATCACATAATTGACAACCGAATGGCTAATATCAATAAACTCATTATAAGGAATATACTGCATCACGTTGATCTCATTTCTGGAAACATCGACAGATGCCTTGATGACTTTAATGCCATTTTCAAAAGTTACCAAAAATGCTCTTTCCGCCCCTGCATTTTCCACAACTAGATTCATAAGGCCAGTAAGAATCTTTTCCAGAACAATCTCTCCTGAAATTAAGTTGATGGTTTTTAATATAGTTTCCAGATCAAGGCTATTCATGTTTTCCCGAATTTCCTCAGCGGATATTAAGCCAGCATATCGTTCTTTCATCTGGAGCAATTTCGCCTTTGCACCCCATTTAGCGTAAGTTTTGTATGCGTTTGTCATATAGAACTGCGCCGCCTCGGGCTGGCTTTGGGACGTGAAAAATACTGCTGCACGTTCCCAGATGATTGCTTCATCCTGAACGTATTTATGTATCCTTGCAAATCGGATTGCGTATGTATATGCTTTTGTTGCCTCATCGAATTGATTCAACAGTGAATGGTATTCTGCATTCATCAGCTCATATCGGTGACGGTAATTAACATCGGAATACTTCAACAAGCTTTTTATCAAGCGAATATTCTTCCTACAGATTTTAAGCAATTGTTTTTGTTCCCAGGATGATTTACTTGCAAAAATGGGTGTAATACATAGATTTTCATAAAAGTAAAAGAGCATCTCAGTAACTGAACCTTTGACAGGAATCAGGTATTCCTTTTCTTTTAGGCTAAATTCCCAAGCCTTTTCATGCTCATTGAATATAATTGCAAGCAATTTTTTCTGCGCATAAAGGTTGTGATAATACAGGCCAAATGCAGGTTCATTTGGGAAATCAATCTTTGTTTCATCAAATATTTCACCTTGTAATAGATCAAAGTTATTTACACCTTCTACAAGTCCCACGACTGATTGCCTAAAAAGCTCAATCCTTTTGATTTGCATAATCTGATTCAACGGTGCCACCTGCATACTCAGCAACTCACCCCTCTTTAAAACCTTATCAATAGGCTCGCCGCCATAAAGGTTCCAATAGATAATTAGCTGACCAATAATGGATGTAAACTCGAAGTCACCTGTTTCAAGTCCTTTCTTCAATGATTCTTCCAGATCAGGAATGGTATCAGCAAGACGCAGTAGCCAATGGGAAATAAACATGACATATACTTGCTTTAGCGAAACGAACTGGTCGTCATAGTTGAGTATCTCACCAAGTTTGTTTCCCAGTTGGCCCATTTTGAGCCCTTTTTCCATCTTGCCCATAAAGGCGATGTTGATATAACCAAAGACGACAAATGCAAACGGTGATTTTGGCCCCAAGCCATATTTCAATGTTAATCGTATTAGTTTAAACATGATCAGAGGAACCATGTTTGGCTCTATGAAATAAGCGGCCAAAGACATATGGTGCATGATGGACATACTTAAAATCAACTCTTCGTTGACAATTCTCGGAAGATTTTCTATTTTTTCATTTGTATAAAATGCCAATCGTCCACTGATTTTAAGGTACCCCACCAGCACATCAATCTGTGAAGGGTGGCGTTTCATATTGATATTGTAAGTTTGTAGGGCTTCGAGGCCGATATCAATTACTTTTTTTTGGTCATTACGGACATTGGCATTTTGAATCTTTAATTCGGCTAGTTTAAGTTTGTCAAGGGTAGCCGTTACAAGGGTATCCAAAAGGTTGGTGAGTTCATCAAAGCGAGCCTGCAGATTACACTGGTTTGCGGCGATGGCTGTTAGAAAATATAGGTTACAGATGAAATTCAAGTCCTTTGGCGCCGACCCATTTGGTAAAAATTGAAGCGCGTTTTCAAAATATTGTAAGGCCAGCTTATACGCGGTGGAACTTTGCGACCTTTGCCCAGCGAGTATATTAAGCTCACAGAGTTTGAGGGATTCTTCAGGGTCTGTCACAAGGTTTTTTGAAAAATTAAATTGATTGACTATATCAAAAATGTGTTCCCTAAGATCTTTCTCAGGGGTGTTTTCCAGCAAGAGTCTCCCTATGGTGAGGTGAAACTCGCTTTTTTCATTTTCCCCGTTCAGGGAATAGATCGCCTGCTGTACGCGGTCATGTACAAAATAAATATAGCCGTCACTGCTTTCAATGATTAAGTCCAGATCAAGGGCAGGCTTTAAATCCTGATAAGCTGTAGACTTCCCGACTTTCTTGATGATGGAAAGGGTACCCAAATCAAATTTATTTCCTACACAGGAAGCAAGTTTGAGCAACTCGATAGCCTCAACGGGAAGTTTATATATGATCTGAAGAAAAAGATTTACGATATCTCCCTCTACGTTATAGCCCATGATCTTCTCTGCATCCCATTTCCAACTGGAATCGGCTTTATCAAAAACTAACATTTCATTGGTATATATTGCCTTCAAAAATTGAGTGATGAATAGGGGGTTTCCACCCGATTTTTTAGCGACAATTTCCACTAATTCATCAAAGGGACGCCTTGATTTTCCAAGCGTGTCAGTAACCAACCTAAAAATATCTTCATATTTTAGATTATCCAAAAAAATTTCCTCAGGCTGTACACCCAGTTCTTCGATTTCCATTTTGAATTGAAGAAACATATGGCCGGTAGTAATTTCATTATCCCTGTAGGCACCGATTATCAAAATATTTTTTAAATCCTTATTAGTCAGTATTTCTCTTATCAAGTTGAGAGAAGAATGATCACTCCATTGAAGGTCATCAATAAAAATAACAACCGGTTTTCCGGAATCGGAAAGTACCTGAAAGAAATTACTAATCGCATAGTTGAATCTCAATTGAGCTTCCACGCCATTCAAAAGAGGCAATTTGGGCTCATTCTCAAGTAACTTGTCAAGCCCGGGTATAATGTCATATAGCACCCTTCCGATAGGATGGAGAAAACGGTGAAGTTCAGTCTTCCAATAGGCAAGATCTTGTTCATTCAATAACAATATCTGATCTACCAGCTTGCTCAAAGCCTGCGAAAACGCAAAATAGGGCACGTCAGTTTTTAGCTGATCAAACTTACCTGAAATGAAAAAGCCGCCCTGTTGGATTACTGGTCGGTAAAGCTGCTCCACAAGCACAGATTTCCCCGAACCTGAGTTTCCAAAGACAAGCAGGAGAATCTTTTCCAATTCCAGGGTCCGCTCGAATGTTTCGTGTAATTTCTTAAGGTGTGGGTCTCGTCCATACAATTGATCCGAAAACCTCAATACTCCGGATGAATCATTTGTGCCAAGTTCAAAGTTTTCTACTTCCCCAAGTCGCTTTAGTTCATTTGAGATATAGTCCAAATCAAACAAAACCCCTTCCGCAGAATGATACCTGTTTTGAATATCTTTCTCGAGCATTTTCATAATTAGATTGGAGATCGGCTTTGAACAGTCAGCGATTTCATTTGGGCTCTTTGGCGATAAGGCTATATGGGCATGTATTTTGGCAGAGCCCTCTTTGTATTCGAACGGGAGCTGATCTGTAAACAACCAATAGAATACGACGCCCAAGGAATAAATATCGGTGTAATATCCAATGTCGGCACTAATTCTTCCGGTTTGTTCAGGTGCTATAAAATCATGGTCCGCTTCTGAAAAAATCAATCTGTGCTGAAGCGCTATTCTTTTCTGTATCCGAGTTGCCAATCCAAGGCTGATGAAATAGACGGTGCCCGTTTCTTCTTCGATAAGAATATGATGTGGATTGAGGTTGAGGTGAACAAGTTGTTGCTGATGGACTTCTGACAGCCTTTTTAGGATAGAAATACAAAGTTCAATTTTTTCGTTAGTTGGAAGCAGCGATGCTTTATGTTCCTTCAAGTTGAATCCATTAATAAATTGCAGGGTGAGGTTAATTTCACTGTTGTTGTTTTCACTTGCCACTACTTTGCGAAAGCCATCAATGGACTCTCCTGCTAAGGAGGCCTCATTTAATGTTTTTGACATGGCAATTTGGGAAAGGGAGGAAATTGAAGCTGTTTTTATTATTTGGTTATGTTCAATAACCGATTCTGATTTTACAATCGAGTGAATTTTATTCGCGTACAAAACGTGCCCTTCCATTACAAAACAGTATTTGGGGTTTCTTCAACCTATTTCATTCTTAACCTGTACCGAAGAAAGCTTTAATTTGGGGATCAAGCTGCTTTTTGTTAAATATAATACATTTTTTAATATTCAAACTACATATTAATATTTTGTTTTGTAGAAACTTTACCTTATTTTTATTTTCTTTCAGTTCTTATTCCTGATAATTAATTAGGTCACCCAAAACCCCAACTTTATGTCAATGACATTAACCCAAAAAAAAATAGGACACGAATATGTTGATGCCGATGAAGATAACATCGCTGCCAAAATGGTAGATGAATTTGAGGCACAGGTGACGAGGTTGTACAAGGATAAAAAAATGCTCCGTCAGGTACATACCAAAATGCATGGCTGTGTTAAAGCAACATTTGCCGTGGAAAAGGGTTTGCCGGAGGAATTGAGAGAAGGTGTTTTCAAAAAGTCAAAAAATTATCATGCGTGGGTCCGTTTTTCGAACGGGAATACAAAACCTCAAAAAGATAGAAAAAAGGATATACGCGGAGTCGCTATCAAACTTATGGGAGTCACAGGTGAAAAAATCCTGAATGACAAACATTCATTGGAATCGCAGGATTTTTTGCTGATGAGCAGCGAAACTTTTTTTGCAAAATCAATTGGAGAGTTAAGCAAATTGTTGTCAGCAGTGACGGCTAAAAGTAAATTGAAAAAACTTTTTTATTTTTTGAATCCAATGCACCTGCCCACATTGATGAGGGTCAATAAAAGTATGATAGCTTGTGACAATCCGTTAAACATCCCTTACTGGAGTACCCAACCCTATCAATTTGGAAATATAAAAAATTCCGTAAAATACCATCTCAGACCTTCTCCAGAAAACGCTATTATAGTTGAGAATACAACTGATTATAATTATCTTAAATATAACATGGCGCAAACCCTCAATGACAATGAAGCCAAATTCGACTTTTATGTCCAGTTTCAGACTGACGCCGAGGCAATGCCAATAGAGGATCCCACAGTTGCGTGGACTTCGCAATTCGTTAAGTTGGCCACCCTTACCATCCACGCACAGGTTTTTGATTCTAATGCACAGATGGAATTTGGAGACAACCTTTCTTTCAATCCCTGGCATTCGCTTCCCGAACACCGTCCCTTAGGTAGCTTCAACAGGGTAAGAAAAAGAATCTATGAGACGATGTCTAAATTCAGGCATGACGAAAACAAACTTGCCGTTACTGAACCCATGGACAGCCCAGATTTCTTGCGGGATATTCTTATTCCTAAGCGAAAGACAGCTATTGATCAACAAGTGCCTTCCAAAAAAATCCTTCAGACGTCCGCTGAGGTAATCGTAAACTGCGACAAAGAAAAGGCCTATAAATATGTATCCAGCGTCAAGGAATTGCCCAATTGGCTGATGAAAACCGGGCCTATATATGGTATTATCAATGTCACTACCTTAAGGGGAAATTGGGAGAAAGTTGGTGATAACAGGTTGGTTAAAAGAGGAGATTCTGCCACACTGGTAGAGGAATTGATTACAGTTTCTCACTACGCACATTATGCCTATCAGACAACGGAATTCAGCGACATATTCAAGCATCTCACCAACAAAACCTACGGTCAAATGTGGTTTGATACAGTGAACGACCAAACAAGGCTACGTTGGGTATATACCTTTACTTACAGAAGTATCTTTGCTAAGTTATTCCTGATGATTTTCATCCCGCTTTTTTTGAAAAAATACCTCCAAAATGGGTTAAATAATGCGAAAGCTTATTTGGAGGATTGAAGTTTCTTTTTCTTAAATTGTGGACAGAAACCTTAAAACAGTGATAGAAGGAAAGAAGAAGTAATCGCCTCCTTTAACGGTTATCACCTGCGGTAAATCGCTAATAGTCCGACTTACAGGGAGGTCTTGTACAGTAAAATTTTGCTCCTCCCCGGCTGTCGTTTTTTCCTTTACTCCAATGATGGGGTCGGGATCGTTATAGAGTTCTTTGGTTTTCGGCAAGTTGGCCCAAGTATATTGAAGAAATTCAAATTGACGGCTGATGTCAGCATTGAAACAACAAAAAAGCAATCCAACCTCACCGTTTGGGACGTTGTTGACGGGTGATCCTTCAAAGATTTCCCCATACAGTCGAGCACGGCGGATTATCCTATGCTGATTACTCAGTTTGAGAGATTCCTTACGGCCATGGTCATCAACACTGTCTCTCGGATTCGTCCTTCTAAGGTGAGAACCAAAAGGGCATTTGAGTCCATCCTTGTCAAATTTTGCATAGCCGAAATCATTGATGTCACTAATGACTCCAGGGTCTTTATCAGGGAAAAGGGTTATTGGAGCCCCGCTTTGCCACCTTCCAATGACTTTAGCGGCAAGTTTGAGGCTTTCGGCGACATTTATACTGTGGTCCTCATTTTTTGTTTTCTCATTCATAAATGACCAAAAAGTTTTCACATTCTGCTCCAATTGCCTCATGACCATAAGTGACCCATTTCGACCGATATCTTTTAGCCCACTCCCTTCTGCATCGGGTGGAAGAAGATTCAGATTCCCCTGTTCGGCTCTGATCAGAGGTGTGTCCGGATATACACCGAAATCATTTTTGTACCCGAAAATAAACTCCCCTGCCTTGATGACATCATCCTTAGGGCCTACCCTTCCCGAACCTTCAATAATAGGCTGGGATATGCCATCCCGAAACCCAAAATGCTCTTTGTTTTCAGGTTGGGTTTGACCATCTATGAAAAGTATCTCTTCTAAGCCGTTTCCAGCAAAGTGGGCTTTCAGTAATTCATAATAATTTATGCAGACAATTTTATCTTTTTCAATATCATCATCCCCTTCTTTATCATTCCCAAAAACCATCAAACAAAGATGTATTGGCTTATTGAACGGGCCTCCCCACCTCCAATTTTCAGGCGCACTGTTTCCAAGATCACCAAGTAGCCTAGTTCTGTGTGGAGAAACCATTCCCTGTCTGAATTCACGGGAAAATGAGCCCAAATTGTCTGTTTTCAACCCAAGTTTTTCAAGACCACTATAGGTAAAAGCTATATTCAAATGGGTGCTGGAAATTTGATCTTTCTTGGGGATATGCTCAGCGGTGGTCATTGTCTTCCAAGATTTGGCCAGCCAATTTTTTGTTGCTTCGGCATCAGTTATCTGCAAATACACAAAACGCGAGTACATCATATGCGCATAGCCTCGGATCAGATAACCTTGAATATCATTAAGTTCTAGTGTTGTCATAAGGATTTTCTAAATAAGTTTGAGGAATTTGGCTGCCTGTCGCTCCGAAAGTGATTTCATAAGCTGTACACGAATCTTAGTATTGTTGTTGATGTTTTTGATGGAAAGGTGAGGATAGGCGGAGTACCAGACGTTGGTAACAAGCTCCGAGTTGCGACTCCAGGCGAGAAAATGCTCTTCATCGTAGGCTCCACCAGTCAAAAGGAAATTGGTTTTAGGAAAGACCTTTGTATTCGAGAAAATCCCTGTCAATCCCCAACCACTATTATCAATAAAATCTCCAAGATATTGTTGCCAGCTTCCATCAAAGTTGCTAAAAAACAACACCCTGCTATTTTCTTCAAACATGACCCATTTTGCGAAGTGGATGGTGGGTATTCCCATCAGTTTACCTTTGACAAAGACAAATTTGATTAAACTCTTTGAAAGGGAAAACATTGCTTTAATTGTAAAGAGACGGAATTTCCCTTCTTTCATATCCACGAGCTGGGTGAATTGGTTCTGGCTAGTAAAATCCTCGTATTTTTCCAATTCCGTCATAAATTTATCATTCAGTTGGCTCCTTTTTCGAATAAAGTTTTCATCTTTTCTTTCATAGAAAATATGTAGAACCAACACCCAAACAATAACTAAGAGCAATAAAACAATTGTTAAGGGCAATAAAACGAGAAGAACAATTCCAAGAAAAATCAGTCCCAACCAATTGACTGAAGGTATTTTGACTTTTTGATCGAGAAAAGCGAAATTTCCGTTCGAAGACACCTCATTTTTGATAGTTTGGTGAATCGCTTGGGCGGACAGGTTTCCCCAAGTTGTTGAATCAAGGTATTTTCTAATAAAATCTCTCAGGTTACTTTCATCTTTGATTTGACGCACTGTTCTCCCAGGGGCTCCAATATAGACCGCAGCGTCTTTGATGACATTATTGGTCAGGAAAGCTGTCCGGGAATCAGGGGTTCTTTTTTCAAGTATGGGGAAATTTTCACAATAAGCATATACCTTATCAAGAAGCTCGGCAGAATCAGTGCATAATTTTCTAAGAAGATCTGTTTCCTTTCCGTCATAATCCACAACAAAAAGTAATTTCGGTGTGCGCTCTACAGGGTCATTGATCCAAGATTTACCATGGTCAATGACCACCCATCTCGCAAAATGAATGATATTTAATTCCTCAAATAGGGGAGGCTTTCCCATAGCAAGACCTTCATTGATTCCTGCAAGAAGATCCAACAGTTCATCAACCTTATTCTTGATAATTGGGACAAGGATAGTGGTAGAATTTTGGCCCATAAATTACAATTTAGTTTATTTCTTTATTTTTTTTTGCAAAAATTCCTTGGTGCATTTGTTGCCTGACTCGATCAGCAATTCCATATCTGATTGTGATAAGTTGAAATTCGTAGCCGAAATACCCAATCCATCAATTCGGATGGAGCGGTTTCCTTCGGCTGTTTGAAATCCTATATCGATATTCTGAACATTTAAAAGGGTTTCAAACAATTGTTTCAAGTATGTTAAAGGCTGCGAAAATCTGAGATTGACTGTTTTGTTGATTTTTTTGTCATGTAAGTAAAATCCAATTGCTTCCTCGCACATGTAATCCGGTGCAGGGGCAAAACGCTCGTTGTCAAAGAATCCCAAAGGATAATTAAAGGCTATACCTCCATCAACATAGACATGGTCAGTTGGGTTAGCCCCGGTGAATTGCCATGCTTTGAAAAATAAAGGGATTGACATAGATGCCCTAATAGCTTCAGCCACGACTACATTTGGTGTTTTGAAAGAGGAAAATTCCTGAATGGTATTTTCGTTAAGGTCACAGGCAAAGACAAATAAATCCTTACATCCCGCATCCTCCATTTGTTTGAAAGTGACACCTGTAGGTAGGTTTTTCGGAGATTGGTCAAGGTAGCTGTGTATAAACTCCAGAATATAGTCTCCTGAATAGATTCCATACCTCTTAAAAATTCTTAGTGGGTTCCAACCGGTTTTGAATTTCTTCAAATCAAAATGGTGTTTAAGAAGGTTCTCGATTTCATCAACACCATATCCCGCACATATCATCCCGGCCAATAAAGAACCGACGGATGTACCCGCAACCCTTTCGATGCTGGAAAGTAGTCCAGCATGATCTAATTCCCGCAGGGCACCGACATAAGCAATTCCCTTTACCCCGCCGCCTTTCAGCGCTAGATTTTTGATAGCCATCGGTAGTTGCTTAAAGAATTTAGTGATGAACTCAAATTAGCCTAAAATTAGTTGAGATAAATATAACCAATTATTTCTTTGGTTTCTGATTATTTTATCAAGTATTTCTTTGCTAAAGGATGATAATAAGAACTGAAATCCGGTTATGTTTACGAGTTGATACTTGACAATGTAATAAGCCATTGTGGAAGGCCGCTTGACCACAGCTTAATATGCTTTACCTTCAATAATTTAATTTTTGAATAAAATGACAGCAGAATTCCAATTTCGTAATAGCAGAAAATTGGTACAGTAAAAGAGAAGATTCATGTATTAATGTTTTTTTCTTATTTAAGATGCCATATCCTCATTATATAAATTTCTTAAATTTTTCATAGTTGATGTAGCTGTGTTAAATTAAATTATCAAAAAGAAAATTTTTTAAGTTTAGTTAATCTCAATTGTTTTTTTACGAAGGTAAGTATTGGAATTATATAAAAAAGTACCAGAATTTCCTAAGAAGACAAATTAAATTTGGTGGAATAAATAAAACAGTTTCGTAGTGAACATGGGATATTATTTTATTTATTCCTTCAAAGTTTAAAACCATAGTTTATTAGACAGCTTGTATGGAACAAATGTCATTCAAGAAAAAATGTAATTGAATCTATTGACGGATGATAAAGCCCTAAATGGCATTAAATTCTTCCGGATGAAAATTAAAATTAATAAAAATTCAGTGGAAGAAATTACCAGGTCACAATTCTTAAATTTTAAACACAAGATTATGGAAAAAACATTTTACAAGAGAAACGGTAGGATGACGGTTTATCTGCTTTTTGTGATAATAAGTCAGTTTTATGGGTCGACACCTCTTATAGGCAATGGAAATTCTCCATTTGTAAAAACCAAGGCACAATTGTCAATCTCTGAACTGGGATTCCGGCATGAGACGGGTATATATGCAGAAGAATTTATGGTTGAGATATCCGGTAAGGTGATTTCTTCCTCCGATGAATTAGGAATTCCAGGGGTGAATATCCTGATCAAGGGTTCCTCTGTCGGTACGGTTACAGATTCAGATGGAACATACAGTATAAGTGTACCCAATGACAATGGGGTCTTGATATTTTCTTCCATCGGCTTTCTTACACAGGAAGTGTCGGTAAACGGTAGATCCATCATTGACGTGATATTGGAAGAAGATCTTCAAAGTTTGGATGAGGTAGTTATTGTTGGTTATGGCACCCAGAGAAAAGCCAATCTTACTGGTTCTGTAAGCTCAATTGGATCCGAGCAATTGAGCAAACGAACACCATCCCAAGCTTCCCAATTATTACAGGGGGTGGCCAGTGGTGTTACGGCCACCCAAACCTCAGGAGAACCTGGAAACAATACAGCCTCATTGAATATCAGGGGAATGGGCACTTTTAGTGGTGCCGGAAATAGTCCTTTGGTAATTGTGGATGGGGTTCCCAGTGATATCAATTCAATCAATCCCAATGATATTGAAAGTATATCCGTTTTAAAAGATGCTGCTTCTGCAGCTATTTATGGATCAAGGGCTGCAAATGGAGTTATTCTTATCCAGACCAAAGATGGGAAACGTGGGGAAATGCAAATCAATTATGAAATGTATGTGGGTAAACAATTCGCTACCGAGTTGCCGGATTATGTGGATTCCTGGATCTATGCGGAAATGAAAAATGAGGCCAGGTTGAACATGGGTCAGAATCCCGAATTCACCCAGGCTGAAATTGATAAATTCCGATCTGGAGAGGACCCTGATAATTTCCCCAATAAGCATCATCTTAGGGATTTGTTTAATTCCGGAGATGGACTTCAAAATAAACATAATTTGACCTTTAAAGGGGGTGGTGCGGATACGAGGTATTTGTTTTCGCTAGGCTATCTTAAACAAAATGGAATTATTGAGCAAAATGAATTTGACCGGTATGATATCCGTTTGAACGTCAACAGTAATTTAAGGGAAAATGTAAGATTAGGGGCTAGGCTTTCCGGATATGAATCCATTAGGAACCGACCAGCAGGCATAACCACCAACGGTGCTCGGGTGGAGGACATTACGGGGGTCATCCAGGCCGCCAACTCCTACAATGCCACCGTTCCAGGTAGAAGGTCTGATGGAACTTTCGGAACGTTTATGGGACATCCCGTTGCTGAGGGACATTTGGCAAGTGGGTCCTTCAGTGAGGCCAGAAATACCAATATAAGCAGTATTATTTCTTTGGAATGGGACATAATCGAATCCCTGAAATTATCCAGCCGATTCAGTTACCGATGGGTTTATTCCAAAAGCCGACTTTTCGGAGCAGAGTTTGTTGCCGATGAAAATTGGTCATTTGGTCCCAGCCAGGCAGATGTCCGTACTTTTAACAGTAGGAATTTATTGAATGACCTTGTTTTGGATTATGATAAAACATTTGGAGATCATTATGTGCATGCTTTGGCAGGTATGTCCAGAGAGTCTTACGATGATGAATCACTGTCAGGATTCAGGGATAATTTCCCCAGCAACAACCTTCATTATTTAAGTGCGGCTTCGCCCCAGAATGATAGGAATTCCGAAGAAGGCAGTACTTGGAAAATCCTTTCTTATTTTGGCAGGATCAATTATTCCTATAAAGGAAAGTACCTGGCAGAAGGTAACCTTCGGTCCGATGGGTCTTCCAGGTTTGCCGAAGGCAATAGGTTTGGGGTTTTCCCTTCTGTTTCTGCGGCATGGAACATTTCTGAGGAAGATTTCTTTCAAATTCCTTGGATGGAACATTTCAAGGTTCGGGGTTCACTTGGAAAACTAGGCAACCAACAGATCGGAACCTACCCTTACCAGAATGTACTTACACTGGGGTCCATTTATGTCACAGGAGAGGATGAAAGATTTTATCCGGGAATACAATTAACCAACCTTCCATTTCATGGGATTACCTGGGAAACGACCCGGATTTCTAATGTCGGAATCGACCTTTCCCTTTTTCAGGGGAAATTGAATTTTTCAGGAGACTATTATTACAAACTGACGGATAACATTCTATATAATTTATCGGTTTCGAACGTTTTGGGAATGACAGTGGGAGAACAAAATGCGGGAGAGGTAGAAAATAGAGGAATTGAATTTGAGTTGGGCCACAAAAATCAAATGGGCAGACTCTCTTATAGCATTTTCTCCAATTTTTCCATCAATCATAATAAAGTGCTTAGCCTTGCTGGGGTGGATCGGGACATCAGCAAAGGACTCTTTGTTGGAGAATCCATGCAGTCTATTTTTGGATATAGGACAGATGGCCTTTTCCTAAATGAGGAAGACATTGCCAATTATCCCACCCAAAATTATTTAGCAAAGCCTGGTTTTCCAAGGTTTATGGATTTGAGCGGTCCCAATGGGGAACCTGACGGAAGGATAAATGCCGCAGATGACCGGACGATCATCGGAAATCTGTTCCCCAAATATTCTTTTGGAATGGGACTGACCGTTGATTATCAGTCCTTTGATTTTTTTCTACAATTGCAGGGTCAGGCAGGACTTCAGAAATTGATTGGTGGGAAGCAATTGGCCTTTAACAACAACGGAAATATTCAACAATGGCACATTGATAACAGATGGACTGAAGATAATCCAGACCGGGATGCTGAATATCCAAGATTGGAAATGGCCCTTCATGAACCCCCATGGGATACAGTTTTGGATTATTGGACCAGGGATGCCAGTTTTCTTAGAGTAAAAAATATCCAACTTGGATATACCTTTTTGCCGGAAATACTGAGTCGGACCTTCATTGACCATTTTAGGATATTTGTGAGTGGTGAGAATATTACATCGTTTGATCATTATTATCCCGGCTGGGATCCCGAGATGACTACAACCGGAGGTCAGAACCCTAGTTATTATCCCATTACTGGATTGTGGAGCCTGGGAGTCAATGTTCAATTCTAAATGATAACGAAATGATGATGATGTCAAATAATAAAGCAAAAATCAATTATTTACGGATAGTTTTCTTTTTTATGGTTTTTTTGCCTGCATGCAACGAAGACTTCTTGGTAGAAAATCCAAAAACTGCCATCAGTGAAGCTATTTTCTGGAAGAACGCACAGGAGGCACACCAAGCATTAATGGGATGCTATAGTGTTTATTATGACAGATGGGGAGAGCGCTTGGGGAATTATGACAAATCGATGATATGGATGTCTTCATGGGCTGGATACTCCAGTTGGAGGGACTTTGGTTGGGCAAGGGAGCGTCAGATTACGCCAACACATGGAACCATAAATACCTTGTGGCAAAAATCTTACCGACAAATTGCCCGTGCCAATTATTTTCTTGAAAATATAGACCGGGTTGAAATGGATGAAACCGAGAAAGCGGCCATGAAGGGGGAAGTCCAATTTCTCAGAGCATTTACTTATTTTTGGTTATTTCAATTATGGGAAAATATCCCCTTGGTAAAAAACACACTCACGTTTGACGAAGCCAATAACGTAACTCAGGCACCCAAGGAAGAACTTGTGGAATTTATTTTGGCAGAGTTAACCCAAGCAGCGGAACGGATGCATGTAAGACAGGCCCCTTCAGCCATGGGAAGAGCGGAAAAAGGTTCAGCATTGGCGATGAAAGGCAGGCTTTTAATGGCCGAAAACAGATGGTCCGAAGCAGCAGGGACCTATGAGGAAATAATGGGTATGGGCCGTTATGTCATCGATCCCCGGTATAAAGAACTCTTCCAGGACGATGGAGAAAATAATGACGAAGTAATTTTCGCCAATCAATATATGGAAAATGAAATGGGAGAATCTATGTCCCAACACACCATAAAAAGTTCCATCTATGGGGGATTTAATGCCTGTAATGTATTCCAACATGTATTGGACAAATTTCCCATGAATGATGGTGTGCCCATCGAAAACTCCGCCCTTTATGATCCGGAAAATCCCTTTGAAAACAGAGATCCAAGATTATATGCCACCATTCTTATTACCGGGTATTCGGAAGTTTTTGGAGTGGTATTTACCGGTGATCCGGCATCAATAGCAAGAACAGGTCAGACCGGTCCCAATATTTCAGGATATATCCTGCAAAAGTTCTGGGATCGGGATTATGAAGGAAATAGCCAATTTTATGGAGGGGATTACCCTCAAATCCGCTATGCAGAAGTACTTCTGAGCAGATTGGAGGCTGAATTGGAAGCGGGTAATTCCATCGATCAAAGTTTACTAGACAATACCATTAACCAGGTAAGGCAAAGGCAAGCCGTGGATATGCCTCCGGTGACAGAAATGGACCCGGCCGCTTTAAGAGACATTGTAAGAAGAGAACGGGCGGTAGAGTTGGCTTTCGAAGGGGGAATTGAATATTTCGACCTGAAAAGATGGGGTACTTTACAGGAAGAAGTGAGCCAAGAGTTATATGGTATGAAAATAACGGATGATCCGGAAAATTATGTGGGCCAGTATGCCATAAATGAAAATGGACACCTGGTATTAGGAAGGTTGGTTTTCAATGAATTCAATGCATTATGGCCCATTCCATTGAATGAGCTGGATGTCAACGAAAATTTCGTTCAGAACCCAGGTTATAATTAAATTAATATGGATAGTGTTTGTCAAACGACTTAATAAAATAATACTTATAGGGTTGCCAGACTACTTATAGTAGTCTGGCAACCGTTTATCAAATTTATCAGCTTTAATGCCATTAGCACCACCACCATTTATAGGCAGAATGGGTATTTAAAATTAATTTAAATACTTGTTAAACCCATCTTTCAACAAATGTCCTGAACTCTTAGTTTTGGTTATGACATTTTATCAAAATTAATCTTGATGATGATTCTAAAAACAATTAACTTTTCAATTTGTATAATCATTTTGTTGGGTGTATTAGCCTGCAACGAAAATTCCACTACTGAAATAAGGGATTTGGCTGCCAATGAGGAGGTGGCCAAATTTATGGAAAATTATGAAGGGAGGGGGGTCCTCACTGATCCCAATTCAGAACCTACACCACCTGATGAGGTCGTCAAGCGATTTACCTTTCCCAATGACCTGTCCTTGGATCTTATACTGTCAGAACCACAAATTTCCCAGCCCCTTCAAATCAGTTTTGACCATAAAGGAAGGTTGTGGGTAGTTCAATACCAACAATACCCCTATCCTAAAGGATTGAAAATCACTGATATAGATAACCATACACGGGTAAAATTTGACCAAACCCCAAAAGCTCCGCCAGAAGGAGTGAAAGGCGCCGACCGGATTACGTTTTTTGAGGATACCAATGGGGATGGAACCTATGATAAACGGACAGATGCCATTACCGGATTGAATATTGCTACCGGAGTAGAATTGGGAAGAAATCAGATATGGGTTTTGAATCCACCCTATTTACTAGCTTATCCGGATCATGAAGGGGATGGGCTGCCCGATGGAGACCCCAAAGTTCATCTGGAAGGATTTGGTCTAGAAGATACCCATGCCGTGGCCAATAGTTTGAGGTGGGGCCCTGATGGCTGGCTGTATGGTGCCCAGGGAAGCACGACCACTGCCAATATCAGTTCAGAGGTTTCGAAGAATATTTCTTTTTTAGGTCAGGCTATATGGAGGTATCACCCATCTTCCAGAGTTTTTGAGATTTTTGCAGAAGGGGGAGGGAATAATGCCTTTAATGTTGAATTTGACAGAAAAGGAAGAATTTTCTCAGGTACCAATGGCTATGATCGTGGGCCGTATTACAAACAGGGGGGCTATTATATTAAAAGTTGGGGAAAACACGGACCCCTGACCAATCCTTATGCTTTTGGCTATCTTCCCAATATGCCTTTGGAAGGGGAGAAAAAGAGGTTTACCCATTCACTGATCAAATACGAGGGAGGAGCTTTACCCGGGAAATACAACGATTTAATGTTTGCCATCAATCCACTTCATAATTTTGTTCAGCTCACTAAATTTGAACAGAGAGGTTCATCATTTACAAATGTAGATGAAGAAATTGTTTTGGAAACCGATGACAAATGGTTTCGGCCTGTTGACATAAAGCTGGGGCCTGATGGAGGAATTTATATTTCTGATTGGTATGACAGCAGGTTGTCCCATGTGGATCCTCGGGATACCTGGCATAAATCGAGTGGCAGGATTTACAGATTGGGCCCTAATACGGAAAAAGCCCCCCTTCCGGATTTTGATCTCAGCACGTATTCCACATCGGATCTGGTGGATTTGCTGTCTCACCAGAACAAATGGTTTCGGCAACAGGCCTTAAGGCAATTCGGTGACCGAAAGGACCCCAATGCCTTGCCGCTATTGGTCAATTTGCTTGACAGGGGCAGTGGACAGGAAGCATTGGAAGCCTTGTGGGCGATCAATCTCAGCCAAGGGATCTCAGATGAAATAGGAACCAAGGGGCTAAATCATGCTGATCCTTTTGTGCGGATGTGGACCGTAAGATTATTGGGAGACGAGAAGAAAGTAAGCCCTGCCATGGCACAGGCCCTTCAGCAATTGGCCAGAAATGAAATGCATCCGGAAGTTCAGGCTCAACTTGCCGCTACGGCAAAAAGGCTTCCTTCCCAAGTAACGTATAAGATAATTGAAAACCTTCTGGCCCAACAAAAAGATGCCAGTGATCCTGATATTCCACTTTTGGTTTGGTGGGCACTGGAAGATAAGGTGACCACAGATCGTGAGGGAATTTTGGATGTATTGGAACCGGTGAATTTGTGGAGCCATCCCATTATGGAAGAAGTGGTATTACATCGGCTGATGCAAAGATATATCATGGAGGGGGGAGAAGAAAATTTCAATACCAGTACAGCACTGCTGGAATTGGCCCCATCCCCGAAACATGCCAAAATCCTTCTTGATGGGCTTCAGGAGGGATTGCTGGGTAGGGAAATGGTAGAACTTCCCGGGAAACTGTTAGATGCATTAGAAATACATCGCAATGAATTGGGAGAAGCACCCTTGACCTTGGCCCTCAGGAGGAGAGAAGAAAAAGCATTGGCGGAGGCAATAAATATCATTTCAGATGCCGAAAAAGATGTCGGTTTGAGACTTTCCTATATACAGGTTTTGGGGGAGATCAACCAACCAAAGGTGGTTCCTGATTTAATGAATCTGGTAAAAAGTGGGCAATCTTCGGCGATTATAAAACAAGCGGCACTCCATGCTTTACAGGCTTATGATCAGAAAGAAATCGGTGAGCAAATGGCAAAATCCTATCCGGCATTCAGGGACAATTCCTATGTGAGAGAAGCAGGTATTTCCCTTTTTGCCAGTAGGAAATCCTGGGCAATGGATTTTTTTAGGGAAATTGAGGAAACAAAAACCATTTCCAAGAATGACCTTCCCTACCACTATTCACAGCGGTTTAGGTTACTTCAGGATCCTGAAATCGATAAAATTACCGATAGAATTTGGCCCGAAACCAAATTGTTAAGCGCCTCAGAAAAAACGGATAGGATCAATTCATATGGAAATGTAATCCGCTCTGGAGAAGGAAACCTAGAAAAAGGAAGATCAATTTATCTAAGCCATTGTGGATCCTGTCACCACCTAAATGGTGAAGGGGGACTTTTGGGTCCTGAACTTACTGGTTATGAAAGAAGTAATCCAGAATATTTATTGTTGCATGTGGTGGACCCACATGCAGATATTCGCGAAGGGTATGAAGTACAGCGCATACTTACCACCGATGGCCGTACTTTGGAAGGGAGAATTAAAACCCAGGGTGGTGGCACCATCACCATCGAGCCACCTCTTGGCGGGAAGGCAACCACGTTGTCTGAAGAAAGAATAGAAAATATGGAAATGCAGCAGACTTCGTTTATGCCTGAAAGGATACTGGAGGGGCTAACAGACCAGGAAATCCGTGATCTTTTTGCCTACCTGATGAAATAAAATTAATCCCTTAACCTTGTTAAAATTCATGAATCACTTTACCAAAAGAAGAAAATTCCTGACAGTGGCTTCAACAACGATGGCCTCCGTAGGCCTGACTTATGGCGTTTTTGGATCAAATAGGAAGCATCAAAAGCTCGAAGATTTTTGGGAAAATAACAATGTGAAGAATTTCGGAGCTAAAGGAGACGGGCAGAACGATGACACGAAGGCCATACAACGTGCCCTAATTGAAGGAAAAAACGTTTTGTTTTTTCCAAAAGGTCAATATAAAATTTCGGAGACCATTGAAATAAATTTGGATCAATTAGGGTATAGTAGTCTCAGGGGAGATGGTACGGCCCAGATCATCATGACTGGTTCAGGTCCCGCTTTTAAAATTAAAGGAACCCATTTCAAATCAGCAGACCCGCAGAATTTTGACCAAGGTGTTTGGACCTCCGAGAGAATGCCTTTGGTAGAAGGCATATCTATAGAAGGACAACATGAAAAGGCTGTGGGAATTGAAGCGGTTGGGACCATGCAGTTGACCATAAGCAGGGTACAGATAAGGAAAGCCCTTCATGCGATACACTTGACTGGAAATAACCGGAACTTGATCATTTCAGATTGCCATTTTTACGAAAATCATGGCATCGGAATATTCTATGATGAGGTCAATCTCCACCAATCTAATATCACATCTTGCCATATTAGTTACAATGATGGTGGTGGCATTGTAACCAAAGGAGGTAACATCAGGAATATCCACATTATAGGCTGTGACCTGGAAAGCAACATGGGAAAAGATAACCCTCCCGGAGCCAATGTTTTAATAGATTGCTCGGACAGTGCAGCGGGTACGGCCGAGGTGGCTATTACCGGATGTACTATCCAACATAACCGTAACGCACCCCACTCAGCCAATATCCGGATTTTGGGCACGAGTAAGGTGCCCGGTACCAATTCAAAGCAGCCATGGGGCAATGTGACCATCACGGGTAATGTTTTGAGTGATGTCATGGTCAATATTGATTTACAACAGTGTAGAGGTGTGGTGATTACAGGCAATACCATTTGGCAGGGTTATGAACATGCTTTGGTAATGGATGGATGTAGCAATGTACTGGTAGGGGCCAATTTGTTTGACAGTAACCCCAACTATACGCCCGACAGGACGGCATCCAATAGCCTATTGGTTCAAAATTGTGAAGACTGTACCTTCACCGGAGTACAGGTTTATGGGGTGAAGGATCTTGCAGGAATAACTATCCGCAATTCTAAAAGGATGAATATTGGAAATTGCACCATTTTGGACTGCGACAATATAGGATTGTCATTGGAAAATGTTTCTAACAGTCGGGTGTCCGGATGTTTGATCATCAATGAAAAGGCGGGTGACGCCTTTATTCCTGTGAAAAAATCAGGGGGTGAAGGAAATGTAATTTTAGAATAACCGGGAGGGAGGTTTCCATTGCCTTTACCCAACCACTAAATTTAATCTATGAAACCGAATCAATCTCCCCTTTGTGCTTGGAAGTCTTCAGCCACCTGCACTTTCTTTTTATTATTTTCCGCACTATTCAGCCCAAATCATGGCCAAACGCAGGGGCAATTTCCATTTTCCGCTAATTCTTTGGAAAAACAGTTTGATTTGCCCAATGAGATGATGAAAGGGATATCGGATTTTCTCGACCTTGAGCTCCAGAAGGCTGAGCAACAAAGGGAGGATTTTCAGCAAATAGATTTCAGCAACCCTTCTGCATTTAATATTTCTATAGCCCCTAAAAGGGAGGCTTTGTCCAAAATTCTGGGCTTGGAGGGACCGCGTTCCGACCCGGAAATGGAAATTATTGGGGATGGTCATCTGGGGCAGTTTTCTGTGGAGCAAGCAAACCTTGTGATAAGTGCCGTCAGATGGAAGGTATTGGATGGGGATTTTAAAGACTTTTATGCGGAGGGCCTGTTGCTTCAGCCACGAAAAGAGGTAAGGGCAAGGATGGTATTTATTCCGGATGCTGATGACCTACCTGAAATTTCAGCGGGCTTATTGGAAAGGGAAAATGCCTCCTTTGGATCGGCCAGGCAGTTGGCGGAGTCAGGAATACAGGTGCTTATACCGGTATTGGTAAGCCGGGAGGATACCTTTTCAGGCAGCCAGATTTTGAATAAATTCACCAACCAACCCCATAGGGAATGGATTTATCGCCAGGGGTTCATTCTTGGCAGGCATGTAATCGGTTATGAACTTCAGAAGATATTTGCAGCTATTGACTGGTTTGAAGCGATGAATCGGCAGGAAGGTAAAGCATTAAAAATTGGAGTCGCCGGCCATGGAGAAGGCGGTTTGTTATCTCTTTATGCATCTGCCCTTGATACCAGAATTTCATCCACCCTAGTCAGTGGCTATTTTAATGAAAGATCCAATATTTGGAAGGAACCGATCTACAGAAATGTATTTGGCCTGTTAAAAGAATTCGGGGATGCGGAACTGGCCGCCATGTCATGGCCCCGAAGACTGATCATCGACTATTCCCTATATCCAGATGTATCTGGTCCTCCAGAACCTTCTGATGGACGGAATGGTGCTGCTCCTGGAAAATTAACCGTCCCGGAGGTTTCCGGGGTGAAGTCGGAATGGGACCGTGCCGAAAAACTTTTACCACAAGGGAAAAGTCACCTTAGCTGGTATGAAGGAAGGAATTCCTTATCAAAAAATGCCTTGAAGGAGTTGGTCAAAGAATTGGGAATAACATTTTCAGAAGATCTGGGTGATAAATCAATTGGGGAGGTCCCTGTGTCGTGGCCTGAAGCAGACAAAAGACAACAGCGTACGGTGAAAGACATGGAATTTCATTTGCAGCAATTGATTTCAAAAAGTGAACAGATCAGGGACAAGTATTTTTGGGAAACCGTAAATGGGGATGCCAAAGGAGTGGTTTCAGCAAAGGATGAACATAGGGAAAGGCTTTGGCAGTTGCTCGGCCGATTGCCGGATCCGGATCTCCCCGTAAACACGATGGCCAGGAAATATGCCGAATCGGAGAAGTGGACCGGATATGAGGTAAAACTGGATGTTTGGCCTGGAATCTATGCATGGGGGATTTTATTGATTCCAAAAAACCGGAGGAGTGGAGAACAATATCCGGCAGTGGTTTGCCAACATGGCCTGGAGGGACTTCCCGAAGATGTGGTGACCAGGGATGAAGATTCCAGGGCCTTTGCCCCCTACCAGGGATTTGCAGCAGAATTAGCGGATCGGGGATATGTGGTATTTGCCCCGCACAACCTATACTGGGGAGGAGATGATTTCAGGGTATTGCAAAGAAAAGCCAATCCCCTGGGACTTTCCCTTTTTTCTATCATCACCGGCCAACATCAGCGAATTGTGGAATGGTTGGGGCAGCAATCTTTTGTGGACGCCCAACGGATCGGGTTTTATGGCTTATCCTATGGAGGTAAAGCGGCCATGAGAATCCCTGCCCTGGTGGAGGGATATGCCCTTTCTATTTGTTCCGGCGATTTTAACGAATGGGTACGCAAAGTGAGCAGTACGGATCATGCGGCTTACAACAGTTATCCATTTACCGGAGAATATGAAATTCCGGAATGGGACCTGGCCAATACCTATAACTATGCAGAAATGGCGGCCCTTATAGCCCCCCGTCCCTTCATGGTGGAACGTGGTCATCGAGACGGAGTGGGTACGGATAAGTGGGTGGCTTATGAATATGCCAAAGTACGACTTCATTATACAATTATTGGCAAGATCGAAGCTACTGAGATAGAATATTTTGATAAGGGACATACCATCAACGGGGAGGGTAGTTTTAAATTTTTGGACAGGCACCTAAAAAATCCATAAAATATGAACGCTAAAAAATCAGAGAGTCCTTCGAATTTTCTTCTGGGAATTGATACCCAACCATCAGGAAAGCCAATGCCAACAGTCCCGGACAGTATAAATAGGACCTTTAATACTTTTCATATAAAATATGGTTTTTTGTTATTTTTATTTGTTGGATATTTGATATCGAATTCAGCTTCACCGGTTTTTGGGCAAGATGATCCTATTTTTGAGAGCACTCTACTTCTTGGTGAATTCGATTTCTCCCAAATGATGGTAAATGGTATAGGGGAGTTTTTGGATGAAAAGACCAAAAATACCATCCCGGACCGTAGTTCTTTTTGGGACCCCGATTTTTCCAATGAGCAAGCTTATGAAACTTCCGTTTCACCAAACCGTCAACGCCTTTTAGAAATCTTGGGAGCGGTTGATCCAATATTGCCCAAAACACAGATGGAATTTCTGTCCACCACTGAAATGCCATCATTGGTTGCAGAAAACAAATATTTTGAAGTATTCTCTGTTCGTTGGCAAGTACTGAAAGGTGTTTATGGGGAAGGCCTGCTGCTACAGCCCAAAGGAAAAATAAAGTCAAGGGTGGTGGTTCTACCCGATGCTGACCAGACTCCCGAGGACTTGGTGGGTATGAGTTCCGGTCTTCATGAAAACAGGCAATACGCCCGCCTCTTGGCTGAAAATGGCTGTCAGGTAATTATCCCCACCATTATTGACAGGAGTAGTCATGGTTCAGGTAGTGAGCGGATGGACCGGTTTACCAATCAGCCTCATAGGGAATGGATCTACCGCCAGGCTTTTACTTTTGGAGGGCATATTATCGGGTATGAGGTTCAGAAAATCAGGGCAGCATTGGGCTGGTTTGAATCTTTGAATAAAAATGATCCTACCAAAATTGGTGTGGTGGGTTGGGGAGAAGGGGCATTGCTTGGATTTTATACCGCAGCGGTTGATACAAGAATTGATGTGGCTTACCTTAGTGGTTACTTTTCAAAGAGAGAAGATTTGTGGCAGGAACCCATTTATAGAAATCTATCTGGTTTCCTTAAAGAATTTGGGGATGCGGAAGTGGCCAGTCTTATCGTTCCCCGAACCTTAATGATTGAGTATTCCAGAACACCGGAAATTAATGGGCCACCCCCGGCTGTGGAAGGCCCATCCAGGTTGGGGGCCTCTGCCGCACCAGGAAAAATTAATACCCCGGTATTTAACAGCGTGAAGAAAGAAGTGGAAAGAGCTAAAAACCTTTCGGGAAAATTCCATCATTCCATTCACTTTATCCATGAGAAGGGAAAGGTTGTAGAAAGCCTAAACAGGACCAGTATAGCTTTATTTTTAGAACAGATTCATCCGAATGAAAGATTAAGATCGGGTTCCGGAAAATCCATAATTGACAAAAGGGCGGAATTTAATCCCGCGGAAAGACAATTGAGGCAAGTCAAAGAACTGGAAGAATATACCCAAAATTTAATTTACAGTTCAAGGCATTTGCGGGAGGCTTTTTTTTGGAATAAGATGGAGCCTGTCGATCTTGATTCATGGATGGACAAAAAGAAATACTTTCAAGACTATTTATGGGATGAAATAATCGGTCGTATACCGTCGGAAAAAACGTTTCCTATTCCGAAATCCCGTAAAATTTACGATGAGGGGAGATGGACAGGTCATGAGATTATTTTGGATGCCGGACCGGGTATTTTTCTATGGGGGTATTTCTTGCTTCCAAAAGACCTGAAGAAGGGTGAAAAGCGCCCGGTCATGGTCGTAATGCATGGGGGAAGCGGGTTACCGGAAGTGGTAATGGATAACCAAAATAAGACTTATAAAGGATTGGCCGAAAAATTAGTAGAACAGGGATATGTGGTTTTTGCACCTCATTTTCCCTGGCGTGCTGGGGATGATTACCGTAACCTGCAACGTAAGGCCAACCCCTTGGGGCTATCGGTATTTTCCATAATACTCCACCAACATGAAAAATTATTGGACTGGTTGACGGAACTGTCTTTTATTGATCCGGAAAAAATTGGTTTTTATGGTCTCTCTTGGGGAGGAAAAGTGGCCGTAAGGATTCCTGCATTATTGGAAAGGTATAGCCTATCAATATGTTCTGGAGACTTTAATGAATGGATTTGGAAAAATGCTACAACGGATTGGTCCAACAGTTATATGTTTGCTCCTGAGTATGAGATGTTTGATTTTAACCTGGGAATGACTTTTAATTATGGAGAAATGGCAGCCCTCATGGCCCCAAGGGCATTTATGGTAGAAAGGGGGCATGATGACGGGGTAGGGATTGATGAATGGGTAGCCTTTGAATATGCGAAGGTAAACCGGTTGTATAATCGATTGGATATTCCCCATAAAACTACTATTGAATACTTTAATGGGGGGCATGAAATCAACGCAAAAGGAACTTTGCAGTTTATAAAACAACATTATAATAGGGAATCCAATAAATGAACTTGGTTGTAAAACACATAAAGTCAATGTGGTTACATACTTGATTATAAATAGCTAAATATAGGGCTTGAACAAACCTTTTTCAAAATGAAACATTTCTTTCAAGGTATGATTTTAAAGTGGTTGGTTCCAAAATCGAACCTTGTAATGGTTTTAATAGTGACATCCATTAGCTTTCAGCTTTTTTTGTCCAATACATTGGTATTGGCCCAAGGTGAGGCAAACTTTTTCAGTACACCCTTAGAAGGAACAGAAGATTTGTCCAATGAAATGGTTAAAGGAATTGACCGATTTCTTACGGATGAGGCAGATAATATCCTTTCTTCGAGAGGAGCTTTGTGGCAATTGGATTATTCCTCTCTGGAATCATATAATTTATCCATAGAAAAAAAGCGGCTGCTCTTGGCAAAAATCCTAGGTGTGGTAGATAAAAGGACAACGCCATTTATGGAACTATTAAACGAAAGTAATTTGGAACCATATTTCCTAGATACGAAGACCTGTATCATCCGTCCGGTCCGGTGGAAGGTGTTGGAAGGTCCCAATGGAGGAATGAATGCTGAAGGGTTGCTGCTTCAACCAAAAGATAGTGTCATTGCCAGGGCGGTTATGATTCTTGATGCCGATGTTCTTCCCGAAGTACTGGCAGGGTTTCACGGTCACGGGCAACCCGGGTTTGGAACCGCTAGACGTTTGGCTGAAGCGGGATGGGAAATCTTGGTGCCTGTTTTGCTAAGCAGGGAAGATACTTTTTCAGGCAATAGGGAAATTGGACCGTTCACCAACCAACCCCATAAGGAATGGATTTACATACAGGGGTTTGAGGTAGGAAGACATGTTATTGGTTATGAACTTCAAAAAGTTTTTTCTGCAATTGATTGGCTTGAAGCTCAAAATAGGGGGGGGAATTACCCCATTCCAATAGGGGTTGTCGGTCATGGAGAAGGGGGTATGTTGGCATTGTACGCAGCGGCATTGGACCGACGCATCAAATCTTCTCTGGTGTGTGGGTATTTTGATTCACGGGAAAGGATGTGGATAGAACCCATATATAGAAATGTATTCGGTTTATTGAAAAATTTCGGAGATGCGGAACTTGCCGTTATGGCCTGGCCGCGAAAATTGGTGATGGAGCATGGGTTTTTCCCTGAAAGACCGGGTACACCTACTCCTTCGCAAGGACGATCAGGTGCAGCCCCCGGTAGCATCGAAAAGCCCGATTTGTCAAGTGTAAGGGGGGAATGGGAAAGGGCGGTCCACTTTTTACCTGTTGGGCATAATCACCTTGGTTGGCATGATGGTACGGAAAACGGAGCCTTAAAAGTTTTTCCCACTCCAACCATAACAGAATTCGTAGAGGGAATGGAAATTGGTTACCCCTCCCAATACGATCAGCCAACCCCGATACTGGGCCCTACGAGGTGGCCGGATCCCATACAAAGGCAGGGCAGTATGGTCAAGGAAATGGAGCGGCATGTTCAGTGTGTCCTGGATAGATGTGAATTTGCGCGAGAGAAATTTTTCTTGGAAAGGTTAAAAGGAGATACCCTTGATCAAAAACTTATAAAGGATATCCTTAGGAACCGGTTATGGGAGGTGATAGGGCGGGTGCCCACTCCATCCACCCCGATTAACACACGGGCAAGATTACTTAAAGAAACCGCAAAATGGAAAAGATATGAAGTGGTCCTAGATGTTTTCCCAGGTGTATTTGCATGGGGTATTTTAACTATTCCAAAGGACTCCGAAAGGAACACTACAACCCCTGTAGTGGTTTGTCAGCATGGGCTAGAAGGATTACCCATGGATGTGGTGCGCACTGACCCTGATACCAAAAAATTCTCCACGTATAATGGGTTTGCTACCCAATTGGCCGAAAGGGGATATGTGACTTTTGCCCCACATAATCCCTACAGGGGTGGGGATCAATTTCGGATACTACAACGGAAAGCCAACCCATTGGGTATTTCCCTGTTTTCCATTATTACGGCACAGCACCAAAGAATTCTGGAATGGTTGGCCCAGAAATCCTTTGTGGATTCGGAAAGGATTGGTTTTTATGGTTTGTCATATGGGGGAAAGACGGCGATGCGGGTCCCTGCTTTAGTGGAAGGCTATGCTCTTTCTATCTGTTCTGGTGACTTTTATGAATGGGTACGGGTCAATTCCCTTACCGATCAGTCATATAGTTACATGTATACTGGAGAGTATGAAATGCCAGAATGGGACCTAGGCCACAAGCTTAACTATGCGGAGATGCCTGCCTTGATTGCACACCGACCTTTTATGGTAGAGAGAGGACATTTTGACAACCTTAAAACAGACCCTTGGGTAAATTATGAATACGCCAAAGTCAGGAGACATTATGATTTTATAGTCCTGAGTGAACGGACACAGCTCGACTATTTTATGGGGAGTCACCGGATAAATGGAGAGGGAACTTTCGATTTTTTGGACCGGTATTTAAAGCATTCCTAGTTTAATATTACGTTGATTCAATTATGTATAAACCCAGGTTATGGTGGCTTCAACAATGTAAAAGCTTTGCTTTGAGCCTATTTGAAAATTAAAAGTAAAAAAATCTATAAAATTAATGATATGAAAAACTTTATTTTGTTTTTAGAAAAAGCAATAGATTCAAAAATTCTATTGAGAAAAATGCTTTTATCTTTAATACTTTCATTTATCCTTGTTAACGCTACCCTTGCTCAATTAAGGGCGGGGGTGGCCAAAATGGACATCACCGACAGAGAGGCAGGGGAGGTAAATGATCCTCTTTTTGCCAAAACGCTGATCTTGGATGATGGGACTACCAAGATGGTCATCATTACACTTGATGTGGTGGCATTGGAGGGGATTGGACCCATCAGGGATGGGTACATGGAGAAAGTCCGCACCCAAATCCAAAATCAACTGGGCATTCCTCCTTCCCATGTCCTTTTCAATGCTAGCCATTGTCATGGTGTCGTCCGGAAGGACGTGGATCAACTCACCATGGTTGCCGTTCTTGAAGCCAGTAAAAATATGGTAAAAGTAAATGCAGGGACCGGCAGCGGCACTGAAAATAGAATTATGGAAAACAGGCGGGTATTTTTGAAAAATGGAAATCAGGCAGATATGAGAAGGGCCTATCCCTTTCCACCCGATGAGGAAATAGCCAAAATCGGGCCTATTGATCCTGAAATAGGGATTTTACGGTTGGATAGATTAAATGGCCAAACTTTAGCGGTAATCTATAATTTTGCGGTTCACCCCATACAGGGTGTTCCCAATGGGGGGAATACAGCAGATATGATAGGTTTTGCTTCAAAAGTAATAGAGGATAACATGGAGGGGACCATGGCCTTTTTTTTGCAGGGGTGTGGTGGGGACATAAATCCTGTTTCCTATAAAGGGGTAGAAACTCCTCCAAATGCAGAGCCACTCGGGAATATGCTCGGTCTCAGTGTACTCCATGCTCTCAAAGAAATACCCAGTAAAAAAGTGGGTAAAATCCAACTCATCAATGAAACCATAGAGCTTCCAAGGGCTGATTTCAAAGAACGTATAAGGTCTATGGAAGAAAAACAAATGGATTTGGTCCAATCCCTTCGAGGCTCCAATATAAATTTTAAAACCTACCTCAGCCTTTTGATCGACCATAATTATTCCGAGACCACCCCTTCCGCATATGCCTACAGATACATGCACGAAGAGATGATAGGTAGTTGCGGGTTACGTAACTGGGATAAAATCAATAGAAACGACCTGGATAATTATCAAAACAATATCTACATCATGGAGGAGCTCATTCGGCTGAATACCAACCTGGCGTTGATTAAAAAGCATCATCAACAAGCTGAAGGGAGACCCATGATTCCTGTAGAAATTTTGGGGGTGAATATTGGGGATTTTTATTTGGTTACTTTCCCCGGAGAATTAACGGTTCAGATTGGATTGAACATCAAAGAAAAATCTCCCCATGCCTCCACTTTTGTGGCAGGGTACACCAACGGATATATTTATTATGCCCCCACTTCCGAACAACTAAGAAATAAAGGAGGAGCACAGGAAGACAGTGATACAGTTTTGGCACCTGAATGGCAGGACCTATATGAAAAGAAAGTAGTTGAAATAATTCAAAATTTAAATTGAAACTGTGCTAGGTTATCGATTACATACTGGCAATCTGGGGATGTTTTTTAAAAACCCTGTCTGTTTATGGTTGTCGTAGGGCAAGGTACATTTTCGGGTGGTGACCGGTTTCGCATGAGTGTTTGTTATCGATGTGGTGAAAGCCTTTTTTGTTCCCTTTCCTTACGATGCCATTTAGCCCTAGCAGCGTTTTATGCCGTTGTTTTTACCTGATATCGCATTGTGTTCACCATCCAGAATGTCAATTATCCTAGATGCAGGTGCGCCATCGTCGCATCGTCATTTTCGTGATAGATCGGCAGCAGGAATAGATCAGTTTTCATAATGCAGAAGATATTTTTGTCTCTCTGATGGTGTTGTAAATGTCCCATAAGACAACCTCATCACATACACCCATGTTGGTGAAAATAAACAGAAATTAACTCGAAGTTTCTCGCTTAATCCGGAAAAGCGGTAATTGGGGTTAATCATACCGCCTAAGCAAGGGTCAACAAAAACGCCGCATCTATGTGCAGTTTTTGGTGGATTGCTGTCAAAAAATCAACGTCTGGTTCACGCTTACCTGACAGAATTTGCGATAATTTTGGAGCTCCCATACCCAATTCCATAGCCAATTTGGCTTGATTCATTCCTAATTCAGCCAATTTTTAATTCGATGGACTGCTACAAAGTTTTAGGTTGGATGGGCATAAATTTGATGATATTGTCCTCATAATTTTCTGCAAGTTGGGACAGTTCCGCAAGCAATGCTGCTTCATCCTTTCCCAGTTTATGAAAGCCACCTTTTTTAGTCGCTTTTTCAAAAAGCGATTCATTAGTTTTCATTACTGCCGTATATTATATTTCTATCCAGACCCTATTTATTATAATTTTATATTCTGAAATGAAGACCATTCCACATATTTTGGGTTTTTATTATGATTTAGTTAGGATATTTCTCCCCAATTTCTATATGTATTGTCCTCGATATGATTGCGATAGACCTTTATATTTAAAAAATAGAAATTAAATTTTAATTAATGTAAAAATTTGAAACACAATGGAATGTCTTCAAATATACTTACTTTATGGTATAAAAATTCTTGTGTATATTCTGGGTTTAACTTTGCACATGTCACCACCAATTGCCTGGTTACCAAATTTTCCTGTATTCCCTATCACCCAAGAACTTCATCATTACCATAAATTCATGGGTATTGCCCAAAAACTGTCTGCTGGAGGTTGTGGGGTATTCATATACATATCCCAACCGGAAATTACCTCCGAGATAGCCTACATGGAGTGAATTGGCATAATTGAAGCGGTGTCCGGCTCCCACCCAAAAGGTGTCAAGCATCAAGGCCTTCAAGTTGAATTCGGTGTTGTCTGCGAATCCTTCCTGTCTTCTATAGAAAAAATTCCCAATGCCTGTGATACTTTCGTTAATCGCAAGCCTGTATCCTGCCTGTACCATCATTGATACCGGATTCCCATCCATGAAATTGTCACCTGTAGACAATCTTCCCCCGTTGACATTGTGCATCCCATAGGAGAGATAATAGTTTTCATGGGTTAGTGCAAGTCCTAGGTTGAAATCAAGAATCTGCATATTGGCAAAACTACCCATATATTGGCCAACCGATGCGTCTTGGGATTGTTCAACTGTCAACGCATTGCCATCAAGCCTTACTGATAGGTAGTTGACGCCTGCGCCGAGCCGTAGGTTGTGACGGTCAGATATCCTGATCCGGCTTGCGTATGCTCCGATTAGCTCGGTTTCTTGGAATGCCCCATAGGTATCATGCAGCATATTGAGACTCATTGCATTTTTTCCCATCAGCGCAGGATCCTCCAAGCCGCCCAATTCCCCAAAGTCCAGTTCCAAACTCAAAAACCTTGTTTTGGGGGCTCCTTCCACACCACTCCATTGATTCCTTACAAATCCCCTTACCGCACTACCCTCATAGCCCGTTAACCCAGGGTTGTAATAACTTTGAAACTGTGTAAACTGTGAAATATATTTTCTGCTTTGCCCAAAGGTCTCTCCAAGTGTGCAGCAACTGAGCAATATCCCTATTAAAATGACTCGATTTTTCATGTCCGTTTTATCTAGTGATTAGATTGATGGTACCTGACCTCATTTCTTTTGGGTCTTTGGTTGCGATAATGTAGATATAAGTTCCCGCAGGGAGGTTTTTACCCTCAAAGGTTCCGTCCCATCTATCCCGGGGGTCTGTGCCCGTAAAGACAATTCTTCCCGCCCGATCTACCACGCTTATAGTTACTCCGTTAAATCCGAAGAGGTCCGGTATGCCCCAAGTATCATTCACCCCGTCTCCGTTTGGAGAGAATGTATTGAATACCTCTATATCTGCCAATTTTGGTAAGGCAAAGGTCATTGAAAAGGTTTTGGTTATAGTATTTCCGGCCCTATCGGTACTGCTTACCTCAATGGAAAATTCCGTACGCCCCGAAATATTCTTGCTGCCGTCCCAAGTAAGTATATTTCCCGCTAGAATAAAGAAACTGTTATCTGGCCCAGTACCTGTGAGTTCGTAATAGTGAATATTATCAGCGGGATCAATCGTAGATAAATCTCCGATTGGAACGTTCGGGTTTCTGTCCTGATTGGTGATATTCAATATAATATCCTGCGGTTGGGGTTTTTCAACGATCAAAACTGTCAGGTCGGCCTGTAACTGATCGGGGTTGATGATATCCTCCGTTAGGTTCAATGTTCCGGAAAGGGTGTAAATTCCTGAGACAACAGATTCATAACCTGACTCCTCCCAGCTTACATTCATATTCTCCGTCTCTCCATTATTCAATGTAACAGATACACTGTTTGGAAGCGAAAGATCGCCAAATGCGGTATTCCAATTCACTTCAACCATATTGAGTAGTGATACAGCAGCAACTTGAAAGGCTTCTACCTCGATTGCAAAGTTGGCTGATGCAGTATTGCCGCTTTTATCTTTGGCCATCAGCGTAATTGTATGTCTTTGATCTGCATCTAGCGTGCTTCCAGCTGCCGGACTTTGGGTGAACTCAACCGTCTCGCAATTGTCTTCTGTGATAGATGAACTGATAAAATCAGGTATCAAATAGCCGGAAGAGGCCCCCGCATATACAAGCTGATTTTCGGGTACATTCAAAATAACAGGAGGAATCTCATCCATAACTTTCACGGTGACATTCACTGCCGATTCATTGCCCGATACATCGGTTACGGTAAGCACCACTTCATTGTCACCAAGATCAGAACAGGTAAATGAAGTCCTGTTTATAGACAAAGATATAGGGCTACAGTTGTCTGCTGATCCACCGTCAACTTGAGAAGCGGAAAGGCTTGCTACGCCATTTTCATCCAAAAATAGCTCTACAGTTTTCCCTACTGCGCTTGGTGGGAGTATATCCTGCACCAAAAGTGTGACCTGTTGCACTGTTTCATTTCCTGACGCATCTGAGGCTGTAATCGATACTTGCTGCTCTCCAAGGTCATCACAGGTGAACATGGTTTTACTTAGGGCAATGCTTTCAATTCCACAGTTATCCGAGGAGCCGTCATCAACCATTTCTACAGTTAAACTTCCATCTCCATCGGAATCAAGGTTGACTACTATATTTGATTTGACTTTGATCAAAGGTGGTTCTTCATCCATTGCGACGACAGAGATTGTTTGTGATACTGTTTTGCCTCTCGCATCTTTAACAGTGACTTGGTAGGTACCGGCTTCCAATTCGCCAAGAAAATCAGCATTGGATCCAACTAGCTGACCATCTTTCTGCCAGCTATATTCAAATGGGGCGATACCTCCAGTCACGTTGGCTTTGGTGGTTCCATCGGCTCCATCCGGGCAGCTCAGGGCAGTTCCTTCCAAAGCCACTGACAAGATTTCAACGAACTTGGCTTTTAGATTTTTAGCGGCATCCATGGTCAGGGTTAAAGAAGCCTCTGTGGATTCTGAATCACCCTCCCATGCGTAAAACTCCCATCCAGCCTCTGGAGTCGCAGTCAAAGTAACTATCCTTCCGGATTCATATTGGCCGCCTTGGGGATCAATAGAGACCGATCCTTTTCCTTCGGTTGTAAAGTCTACTGCAAAAACAGGCAGCTCACCTTCGGCATAGACTGCTCTGATAGATGAATTATTGTCCATCACCAGTTTAATACGTGATTCGGTACTGCTTACAGCTCCTTCCCACCTTACAAATATCCAACCTTCCGCGGCACGTGCTTCAAGTTCTATCTCCTCTCCTTCGTTGAAAACAGTTCCAGTTGGGTTGACAATGATTTCTCCTTGTCCGGATACAGCCGTCTGAAGGGTGAATATTTTTGAAATGTTGATGACATCTTCTGGAGTCTCAAAGCAGATAACATCCTCTTCGCTTACCCGGATACCGTTGTTTACGTTGTCTTTGACCAGAGGTGCCAAACAGTAATTTTTTCCAGGGGTACCGCGGAAAACAAATTTCTCCCCAACAGCATTGTCAATACTTTGCAAAATGTATGGTCCCCCATCTTCGGAAACGAAAACATCGAATCCTTTCACACCGCTACCTCCTTCATCATCTACCGCTTCAACAGTGAAGCTCATTAGGGAATCAAATTCAACCAACACATCTTTAATTTCAAGTAGGTTAGGAGCTACCGCATCCACGGTATTTAAAGTTTCGTTGGTCACGATCGGCGCATTGGTATCAAAGAAGATATTAGCCATCGCACTTAGGCTGTCTCCCGTTACTGTTTCTCTGCCAGCTCTGATCGTATAAGAAACGAAACCCTCGCCCTTAGCGGTGGAATCATTCACAGGAAGGAATCCTGCCAAGGCCTCAAATGGTGGTAGGCCTGTTTTTGAATCCACGGACTGTAAAGCCCAGAACAATTCATTGTTCACAGGATCGAGTCCAAAGGTTACATTTACATCCACACCGATTTCTGCTGCGGTATTCAGCTTGGTGGTATAATTGGTCAATCCAGCAGGAACATCAAAGGTCATGTTCTGGAAGCCAAAACCAGTCAGCCTAAACGTAGCAGGATCAAAATTCGGATCTAACTGCTGCCTCACTACCACACGCTGTGCAGGCGCTGTGGCAAAGATTGGGTCGTTTTCATAGAATATGGTAAATGGCAGCTCCTCCTCTTTGGATACAAAGCCCTCCTCACCGTAGCCTGCAGGACCCAAAATTTCATTGGGGTCGCAGGAGGATACTACTGGCTTGCAAAGAACCTCTTTGGCACCACAAATTGCAATATCAACCGCTGCGGATACTCCAGGTGAAACCAATCCAAACAAACACATGGCCCATTCGTCCTTTTTATCCGTGGGTTTTGCATTGGGAACAAGTGCATCATAAATCCCAAACATACATGACGTCAAACTAACTGTGCAAGTAAGGGCACCTACACCACATCCTATAACAGTTGCGCATAAGGCAGCACCAGCTCCACATCCAACCACTGCAGCTCCACATCCCAAACCGGTGAACAGGTTTCCGCAAGATGGGGAATTGAAAAAGCCACCAGCTCCGCCCGATCCTTCACCAACCCCACATCCGCTTGGAGCCGGACCGCCGCCGCCACTGCCACCGCCGCCTCCAGGAGGAAAAGCAGGTTCGCCGGGTTCCGAGTGACATGGTGTTCCGGAAGGAGTGCCTGGTACACCATTGCTGCAATCGTCAATATCCTCTTCCGGCCTGTCATCGTTGTCACAGCCCTCAGGATACGGGCAGATTCCGGGAGGATCATTATCTTCTGGATCATCCGGATTATCCGGATCGTTGGGATCATCTGGATCGTCAGGGTTATCGGGATCATCTGATTCGCAATATTCACCTGCTGGACATCCACCGGGTTCACCATTTGAGCCTCTTTTCCCGCCTCCCGGACCACCGATTCCACCTCTACCTCCTAGACCTGGATTAATTCCAGGAGCTCCAGGCCCTCCGGGTCCCCCCGGCGAACCATCCTCTCCCCATCCACCAGTTGCACCTGGAACCCCCTGCTCGCCAGGTCCTGGTATATAAGCAGTAAAACATAAAGATATAGTAAAATCATCTAACTGCTGTACACTAAAAGTACCATTATAGACGAAGTTATACGCGAGGAATCCACTGAGATCCAATTCAAATTTCTCCGGATCGAAACCTGTAATTCCCCGGTCCGCAACTACGATAGACCAGCATTTATCTACCGCCGGATACCAACCTCCCAAATACCCTGGACTGTTGTTGTAGTCTAAGCTACTTATTTTGATAATAAACGGTGCTTCTTTAGTAGCACTTATGTTTAAATTGTTAGCAATCTTAATTAAATCCCACCCTGGATTGTTTCCAGCACTACCAGAGTATTTGTTTATCTGCCAATTATATACCTCACCTGAACTAAATGAAGCATTTTCCATAAAAGATGTTCCAATGCCTTGTGCTTCTGGATTGAAGCCACTATCCAAAGGAACCAAACTACAGTTCAAACAATTTAAGTCTATCCCAATGGTATCATTCGGAGTTAAAAGTCCATAGTCTAAATAATTTTGGATCATTGCATACCTGAATCCTATCTGATCATTGACCAGTTCTCGATCTTCATAGAACATTTCTGGTGATGATAATGCCAGCTGTCTGGTAGATTCGATTTTATCAAATAGATTCAATACCAAAACGGAAGGAGAGATTCCTACATATTTCACCTCCATTGGAAAGGTGCTACCCGTAAAATTACCCAACAAAAAACTTGCGGAAAGTTCTTCCCCAGGTCTTATATCTCTTCCATATAATGGCACAGTCATCATACCATTTGTTATGCTAAAATCAGAATTATCCGCTAATCGGCCCAATGGATCTAAGGTTGAATTTGTCTTAAGACCTCCCTGGGTTTTCAATTCGTAGATAATGATGTCTTCCTGCATGGTAACCTGTGAATTCAAAATGGGTATGTCCACATTGCCATCATTTTTGAAAACCACATTATAAAATGCAGTCTTGCCTCTTCGTACCACATCAGGGGCCAATATATCGTAGGTCAATCCCCCATATCCCGTACTGAGTTCAACTTCAAGCCCATTCTCCAAAATAAAGGTAGTGCCATCCGGGTTCTTAACTTCTACGTCATAAATACCGAAGGGCACTTCCGACAATCTCCATCCCAACCTGCCACTCATACTATTGGTCAAATCTACATTTGCAGCGCTGATTACCTTTGTTCCACCTTTGAGTAAAGAAACTTCCATACCGGCTTTGAATCCCGCACCGGTGATGGTTGTGGTAACTGTTCCGTTGCCTACAGTCCCCGGATTGGAGGACAAAATGCTGAAAGGCAGTGCCCGCGCAAGCAATTCAATATTCTGGCTGAGCGGAATGTCAGTTTTGACCAGAATATAGTAGGTACCAGGTTTGGTGGCTGGAACGAGTACTCTCTGGTCGGTTTGGTTTTTATTTGTACCTCTAAAATCAAATTCATTGGGAGTAGGCACTTTTCCAAATGACACAAAGACATCATTAGTTCCGACGGACCTGCTCGAACTCAGGTCTATCACCAAATCCAGATCTGCCCCAACATTTACTTTGTAATATCGCCAAGTACCTGCAATAAGGGTATTGGAAGTGGATACATCAAGCGGAAGTGACCTGACATCCAGGTTCAACTGCCTTTCAGCAACCAACATGTTGTTTTCAAAATTCGCCTCATTGATGGAAGCCAAAATATTGGTTCTGCCTATTCCAAAATAATTTCCGGGATCAAGACTTAGTATTGGGCCTTTTATGGTGAATTTCCTGCTTTGCCCGGGAAGGATATTTAGATCCGATTCCAGATTCCCAACCAATGGATCTACTGCTCCGTTGAATTGTTGGTCTCCAGAGAGATAGAAGCCATTGTAAAGCTTTCCCAACGCAGGTTTATCCCCTACATTAGTTACTTCAATTTCAGCTGACGTTTCGTCGCCTAGGAAAGCCGATTCCTGAATAGAAACGGCACTGACCGCCAAGTCCGTCGGATCGGATAAATTGATTAAGATTACTTGGTTACGTTCATTATTGACCTCACCTCCAGTAACCCCTTCAAATACTTTGTTTTGATAATCGGCTTTTGCTACCAAGTAGTAATTTCCTGAAACATTATTCGGTGTTTTGACTAAAGCACTGTCCCTTAACGTTTCTCCTACAGCCAGCATTTTGGTGACTCTTTTATAGCCAATATTTTGTGATCCTGAGGCCAATAAAGGGGAAGTACTTAAGAAGAATCCATCATTCCACTCAGCCCTAGTCGGACCCTCGCCTTTGTTTTCAAGGGTATATTTGATGTAAAAGTTTTCTCCGGAAATAACAGTTTCCGGTACTTCTAATTCTTTAATGACAAGGTCAGGCGCAGGTGTAGCTGTGATATTCAGCTTTCTTAGGGCAATATTGTTGGACTTGTTCTGATCTTCCATCACATTTTCCCTATAATCAACCCACAGATAGACAAAGTATTCCCCTGATATCCAGTCAGGAATTTTTACAGATCTTCCAAATTCATACACTTCTCCAGCATTTAACTTATTCCTTGAGAACTCAGTCAGGTATATATCATCTTCTGTCAGCACCGAATCCCTAGTCAAGTAAACCCTGCTGGTAAATGGCCTTGCCACATTATCGGGGCCGATATTTTGCACTTTAACATCAAAATTCAATTGATCCCCAGATCCAACAGGCGTAATAATTGAAAATTCCTGGATAGCTAGATCTACGACTTTGTCTGCTACCTGTTGCGTTAGCATTACGGGAGATTTGACCCCCAGTGCTTGATTACTTGCCCTATTATTTGTTTCATCAAGTTCAAAAACAACATCATTTACATCCGTGAAGATGTGGAAATAAATGCTGTCAGGTGTGTTAGCAGGTAAAGTTACCAAGGCAGTTTTTTCTGATGCCTGCCCCGCTGGCAAGCTATCTCTTTGCAATACATTATCCAGATTCCTAAAGGGCCTCTGTGCCGGGTCGGGACTCGTAGACCAATAGATCCTATCTGTAAATCCAACAGCCGCCTTATCACCATTATTGATTATTCTCCATTTTAATGGAAAGGCAACACCCCTGTAAACGGTATCCGGAAGTGTGATGGAGACGGGGGACAACTCAGCTCTCTCCCCAGTAATTAGTCTTACCGGATTTTCGCTTCTTCTAACATTATTATCTTTTGATTCGAATTCAAAAATCTTGTTATCTGTATCAGTCAGTACAAATACATAATAATCTCCTGCTAGGCGTTCCGGAATCAAAGCCTCCAAATCTACAGAATATGTGTCACCAGTTTCCAGAGGCTGGGGGGTACTCATCCCGAATTCATTTATTCTTACCGGTGTGGTAAAAGTTTTTCTAACTATTGAAACTGATTTACTTTTATCGAAATCAGGTTGCTCGGAAACAAATACCTCATCTACCCATGAGTTGACATTGGGCGGGTTGGCTCCCAAATTTTGTACGGTCCATGAAAAATCCATTTTTGTCCCGGCGGTAATTTCATTGGGAACCTGCAAGTCAACTACTGAAAGGTCAGAGGGTGGAGTAAGGATGACATTGATCGGATCACTTCGGCGGATGTTGTTGCCATAATCGTTTTCAAACATTCCTGAAAAATTGGAAACAACATAAAGGTAATAGGTGCCAAATACATTAACAGGCAATTTCAGCTCCCTTTGTTTGGTATATGTTGAATTTACGGGAAGATTTCCTCCTATAATGCAAGTGGAGCCCTCGTCTTCTTCGCCCAAAAACACCGAATATTCCTGTAACTTGGTGGCTTTACTGATATTGAATTCCGGTTCCTGAGAGAGGTAAATCGCATCTCTCCAATAATATTCAATTCTACATGATTCTGTGACAGAAATGTTGATGGGAGCTACACTGACACTTCTACTCCCTCTGGAAGTTCCACCGGAGTTTCCGGTGGAATAGCTGTATTGACCGGCGTCCCTTCTGAATCTCCAGTACAATCCTTTGGCTTCTCTTTCGCCAATATTCTGTACTTCGTAAATCACGCTGATGGAATCACCGGAAAATGCGTCTGTGGTTACCCCAACATTGTTTACAGCCAAATCAGCCAAAGGAGGAATCCCTATAGATATTGTTTGATATATTATGTTGTTTTGTTCATCACTTTCTACGACACTTTGTCTCCGTGTCCGCCGTTCACCAGCACAAATCCCATTTTCAATCCGACAGCTTCCGTTTTCATTATCCGTAATGATAAACAGGTAATAGACTCCTCTGAGATTAATTGGAACCCTTACCTCCTGCGTCATGGTGTAAGATTCTCCTTGGATCAATGAAGCTGGATTATCAAATACACCCAGTAGAATATCATCAGGTGGCCATAAGTCAAGGTCTGCGGATAAATAAATACGGTCTTTCCAACGCAAGTTGTTGGTATTTCCAGCACCGATGTTTTTTACCTCCCAAGAGACTGTTATGGTATTTCCAGCCACCACTGCCTCCGGAGCATTATAGGATTGTATCGTAAGGTCAGGAAGTCCCGCAGCAACGAAGTTTTGAACAGGACCTTCGGTAACTAAGCAACTGTTTTTAGAATGGACTTGCCACAGATATGATTTTTGGGGATCAATATTTTGCAATGTATAGTTGATATCAGTAATATCCTTCGCTACAGGTTGAGTTGGTTTGTCGTTACCTTCTTCCCACACAAAGACATCGTAGACCACGGTAAAATCCCCCGGAGTCCAAGATAGAGAAATAGGTTGGGCAAGATTTAAGGAGCCGTCGGCGGGCAGCATCTGTCTTACTGGCCCAGGTGCGGTGGCAGGAATTACCTTTACTTCCAATGTGTCTGAAAAGACACAATCAGTACCATACTTCCCACTCACCCAATATTTGGTATTGGTCGTTGGGCTGATATTGATGCTTTCTACTGACTGCCCGGTAGACCAGATTATACCACTTAATCCCTGGATGGACAAAGTCAAGGATTCTCCTGAACAGATGGTACTTAGTCCTGAAACCTCCAATTTAGGCAGTTCGTCCAATTCAAAGACGAAACTTGATGATTTGATTTCACAGCCATTTTCATTCACGTAGCTTGCGGTATATAAACCTGATTGATTGGCTTTCAGCGTGAGGGATTCCCCGAGGTCGAAATTCTCAGCATCTGTATTCAATACCCAACGAACTGGCATATTGAATTGGGTGCTTAGGATTCGACCGCCTTCACAGGATTCATTGTCAGGGGTCGATGAAATAGCGGGAAAGTCACTGCTATTTTCCACAAAAACCCGTACGTTTTTTTCCACCTGACATCCATCCGCCGTGGTTATCACAACGGTAAATTCTGTGTTTTCTATCGGGGCCACATCTATCAGATTGGTGGTTGCCCCGGTATTCCACAGATAGGAAGCTCCACCTGTAGCTTGCAACAAGACAGACCCGCCTCTACAGATATTGGCATCAGGGGATATGGTGGTATTGATTTCAGGTGTGTTATTAACTATGACAGTGAGGCTGTCATTATCTATATTTACATCCCCTTCCAAAATAGTATGAGCCCTTATTTCATAATCGCCTTCTACCGACAAATCCAGTTTGGTCTGGAAACTAAAGGTCAATGTACCACTACCAGCGATGGTATTGGTTCCAGAAACACTTTCGATGACAGGTTCTCCCCCGTTTACAGAATAAGCGATCTGGAATGAACCTGCGGGGGAAGTATTGAAATTTGTGATTTCGACTGTGACAGTTTCTTGGTCTCCCAAATCACAACTGGAAACTGGCGCGTTGATTTGTGTGACACCAAGGTCTGCATTGGTTTTGGAGGATTGGGATGAAGTATATGCCGGGGACAGGTAAAGTTCACCCTGCTCAGTAAAGGCATATTCGTAAAATGCAAAATGGTAAGTGACTCCGGCTTCGAGTCCCTCTAAAGAAAAGTTTTCTCCAAGATCATTATAGACAACAAAATTTCCTGTTCCAATCTGATCCCCTTCACCGAAAATTTCATTCGCCGTGTACGAAGTAAAATCTGAGGGGCCAGCATTGACAGGGCTTCCAGCTCTGGCAAGTACCAACCGACGGGTACCATCACCCTTAATAAAACCAATATCAAAGGAATTGAAATCTATCTGGGAGTAGGAAGCGTTGGAGACTTGGCCGGTAGGTCTTTCCCCAAAAGTTTCCAGAGCAAAGGGGTATCCGGGTCTCTTGTATAACTTGGCATCGCTGCCATTGAATTCAAAAAGGGCAAAATAGTAATTGGTGCTTGGCTCAAGGTTGGTCACGTTTACGTTATTTCCTGCACCGGAATAGAGTACATAATTAGCTGTTCCAATCTGCCTGTTGCCGAATACAGATGAACTTTGATAATTAGTTAGGTCTGCGGGTTCCACATTTACCGGCCCATCTTTCCTGCCAATCAGAATCCGTTCGGCTCCATCTCCTCTTGTCCATGATATATTGATGGAGGTATTGCTCCGACTACTTGTAAATGCGTTATTTGATTGGACAGTGGGATGACTCAATGTAGTTCTTGTCACTGCCAAATAGGGATCCAATAAATAATAGGTTTCCTCTCCAGTACCATTATATTCGAAAATAGCAAGATGGTAGTCAGTCGCAGGCTCAAGTCCAAAAAGCCAGTTTTGATTGCCTGTCCCGTCATAGACAACAAATTCTCCATCTTGGATCTCTGTCTCTGAGCCAAATGTAGTATTGTGGGTATAAGTAACGCCATCCTCTGGAACAGCGGTCACGGGACTACCTTTTTTGGCAATTACAATCCTTCTCTCCCCATTGCCTCTTGTAAAAAAATAGTAAAACCTGTTTCCATCGAGATTGCTGACTTGGAATGAACTTGCAGCAACTGTTGGTTTTGATGCTGTAAGTTGACTGCCTGTGGTACCTGGTCGCAGAAAAATTGTCCCATTGCTTCCGTTGTATTCGAATATGGCAAAATGGTAGGTTTTGTTTGGATCAAGTCCACTAATGTTGGTGGAGGAACCAGATGCCATATATTGGACAATATTCCCATTTCCCATATTGGTCCCGTTGGCGAAAGAAGCCGAGCCCCCGCTATAGTTTGTCAAATCCTGTGGTTCTAAATCTACAGGACCACCCGCCTTGCCAATGACTAACCTACCGCTACCATTGCCATTTGTCCAGGAAAGTGTCATTCCCGTACCAGTCACATTACTGAAAACAATGTCGCTGGATTGTACTGTTGGGGTAGTGACTGTGCTGGCATTAGCCTGCAAAAACTCAGTGGTCAGGTAAAAGGTTTCCGTACCCGTACCATTATACTCAAATACTGCCAAGTGATAGGTGCTTGAATGTTCCAGCCCAAAAAGCCAGCTTTGGTTGCTTGTCCCGTCATAGACGACAAATTCACCTTCTTTTATCTCAGTCCCTGACCCAAAAGTTGTATTGTGGCTATAAGTAACGCCGTCCTTCGGGACAGCGGTCACTGGGCTTCCTTTTTTGGCGATTACAATCCTTCTCTCCCCGTTACCCCTAGTGAGAAAATAATAAAACCTATTTCCATCAAGATTGCTGGCTTGAAAAGAACGTGCTGCTTCAGTTGGTTTTGACGCAGTGGCTTGACTGCCTGTGGCACCAGGCCGCAGGAAAACCGCTCCATTGCTTCCATTGTATTCGAATATGGCAAAATGGTAGGTTTTGTTTGGATCAAGTCCACTAATGTTGGTGGAGGAACCAGATGCCATATATTGGACAATATTCCCATTTCCCAGATTGGTCCCGTTGGCAAACGAAGCCGAGCCCCCACTATAATTGGCCAAATCCTGTGGCTCTTCATCCACCGGACCACCAGCCTTACCAATGATTAACCTTCCGTTTCCATTGCCATTTGTCCAGGAAAGTGTCATTGCCGAACCTGTCACATTACTGAAAACAAGGTTACTGGACTGTACAGTCGGAGTAGTGACTGTGCTGGCATTAGCCTGCAAAAACTCAGTGGTCAGGTAAAAGGTTTCCGTACCCGTACCATTATACTCAAATACTGCCAAGTGATAGGTGCTTGAATGCTCCAATCCAAAAAGCCAGCTTTGATTGCCAGTTCCGTCATATACGACAAATTCGCCTTCTTTTATCTCTGTCCCTGACCCAAAAGTAGTATTGTGGTTGAAAGTAACGCCGTCTTCCGGAACAGCGGTCACCGGGCTTCCTTTTTTGGCGACTACCATCCTTCTCTCCCCGTTTCCCCTATTTAAAAAATAATAAAACCTATTTCCATCAAGATTGGTGACCTGAAACGAACTTGCTGCCACAGTTGGTTTTGATGCGGTAAGTTGACTGCCTGTGGCACCAGGCCGAAGGAAAACCGCTCCATTGCTTCCATTATATTCGAATATGGCAAAATGATAGGTTTTGTTTGGATCCAGACCACTAATGTTAGTAGAAGAACCAGATGCCATATATTGGACAATATTCCCATTTCCCAGATTGGTTCCGTTTGCGAATGAACCGGATCCGCCGCTGAAATTGGCTAAATCTTGTGGTTCTACGTCTACAGGCCCACCTGCCTTACCAATTATAATCCTTCCGTTACCGTTGCCATTATCCCAGGCAATTGACATTCCCGAGCCTGTTATATTGCTGAATCTTAGTGCACTTGCTTGAACAGTTGGCGCAGTAATAGTAGATGCACTGCCTTCGAGAAATTGGTCAATAAGATACTCTGTTGTAAAATTTGCGCCATTAAATTCAAATATTCTGAGGTAATAGGTGGTAGAGTGGTTAAAGCCGTTGATCCAGGTTTGGTTGCCTGTTCCATTGTAAACTACAAATTGCCCCGGGGAAATCTCATTTCCCTGGCCAAAATTCCCGGCAAGATAATCTGCACCATTGACGGGGACAGCAGTTACAGGACTGGTGCTGGCGATAATGATTCTTCTTGTACCGTTTCCCCTCGTAAAATTCACATAAAAGCGGTCCCCGTCTATATTGGAAATGCTGAGGTTTGAGGCGGGTGAAGTAGGTGCCTGACCATGGGCAAAATAACTAGTCAAAAACAAAACAATTGAAAAAAGTAAGATTTTCACTGTTTGCGTAAATGTTGGGTAAAAATTGTCCATATTTCCGACACTAAAATTGATAATCAATTTAAATAATTGCGATCCTAAGCTGGCATACCTAGGCTTACTTACAAATGTGATATTTCAAAAAAAAACTTGATATAAAGCATGTAACAAAATATATCAGTTCTGTAACATTTGGACAAAAAAACGCCTTTCAAGGATGAAAAAAGATATGGGGAAAAAATAATTCAATATCAATTTATGATCCTCCAACCCTTACCCATTCGAGATCATCCGGTAAATTTTCCAATTTCGTGACTTTGATGACCTCTGGAAAAACAACTCCATTTATTGACCTAAACACCTCCTCGATTTCGTATTGAACAATGTTCCAGCCTTTTTCGAGGTCAAGGTCAAAAATGGTAAAGCTATCAAAATTCTCATCACCCGAACCCGTATAGGTTTTCGTCATGCAGGTACCTTTTGCGGATGCTTTTTCTTCGGAAAAATAAAACTGTAAATAATATCCCAATCCAATATTCCCTTGTTGATCATGATGCAACCAATTTGCAATGGTGGGGCTGTTGACCGCGTAAACACTTCCGTGCTGAGCATTTTTCCTTCTATCCGTAATTATCAGGTCCGGCAAACCGGAAACCAAGCAATGGGGATTTTCGAATTCAACGTCAGGATACCTACAGGTAAAAGTACCTTCGACAGTAGGCAATTTTAACGTGAATCCTTTAGGAGCCTTTCTCTGCGCTTTTGCAGCCATTTTCTTGATTTCTTCCAGGTAGGTATCCGACAAGGGAATAGTAATCCTACCCTCATCATCAATTTCGCCCCAAGTGTATGTTTCACCTGTTACGATATCATTAGAAATAATCAGACCTTTTCCATTAGAATAATCAGAGACAATGCCCGATAAGGTGCCCTGGGCAATTGTCTCCAAGTGGAAGTTTAAAATGAAAAGGAATAATAGCAAATAGGCGGTTTTTAGCATTTTATATTCAATCTATCAAATCATCATCTTCCGGTCTCATTTCAAAATCCAGCCGTTCGATTGTTACGTTTCGGGATCCGTTAAATGTCGCCAATTTTAGTACTCTGATCGATCCTTTGAGCAATCTGCCTTCTCTCCACAATTTTACCTTTCCATTGCTGGATTCAAATCGGTAAAAGGACACGTAGTCTCTTCTATCTTCATCACTCCAATAAGATACTATCGCATATTCCTCAAAATTCTGTAATTGATTGATATATGCTGTAGTGTATTCTTTATCCTTAGTCCAAGGCTTTGATGCATTGGTTTTGATGGAAATCGAAAGGACATCATTACTCCTTGGGTGGTCAGCCGGAGGATACAGATTGATTACCATAGAAGCATCAGAGTTGCCCGCTGTAATGGCAAGGTAAGTACTTGCTTCTTCTTCGAAATCCTGATTACCGCCGGCAACAGCCACAAATTTGTCTTCATCATAAGTGATTTCAGTATTGACATCACCTGTTATTACTGCTGTGAATTTTTCAGGGTTCAATACCCCTGTGGGAGAATTGTCATCTTCACAAGAAACCAAAAGTATAGACATCAGGAAGGCAATCATTGGGAGTTTCAAAGTTTTCATGATACAGCGTTTTATAAGTAAAATAAATAAAGAAGGGAAAAAGGTATATTTCTTTTATGTTGATTGATGTTGGATCAAATGTATCCGCAATAAAGTCATTGAGATAAAAGAAATGTATCAAATAATCATACTGATGTAACATAACAAAAAAACCTGTCCATTAATGTGGACAGGTTATTGGTCGGTATTTAAGTTTCAAATAAATAGTTACCCCAAAAAAATCAATTCCGTCTCGGCGCAAAAAACTCCCCTTCAGTGATGGTTTTGGTTTTACCGCTCAGAAAGTCTATAACTACTTCCTTGAATTTACCTTTGACGAAGTTTGGTTTGATTTCAGTTATTTCAAGATTCACATTAGGATTTTTGACATCAGTAGTATAAGCTATGTATTCAACGTCAAGGGCGTATCCGAGAAGAACCCCTTTTAAACCAAACTCAAATGGTACAAGTCCAGTGTAAGTTTTTTCCTTGATGGGTGAAGTTTCAGTAAGAATGACGGCAATAGATTCTTCCAAACTATTTTGACCTGATGATTGCCTTCCCCCTGATAAAGCCAAAGAATAGGTGCCATTTGACCCTGGCTCAATTTCAACACTCAACAAGGTTTCAGTTTTAAACTCAACAATTTTTCCGTCAACTTTTGCTTTCAAGAAATACCCGGAATTGTCGGTGTCAGCAGGATTTATATCATCTTCCTCATTGCTTTCACAAGATGAACTCGCAAATAATAGCATTACAGCAAGTAGTGCCCAGTTAATCTTTATTATTTTTTTCATAATAGTTTGTCTTTCAATGCATTAATAATAGATCCCCACCCAAAGCATTTTCGAAGGATCTTTCAAATTGCTGATGCTTACTTTGGAAGGAAAAGATGCCCTGACATCGGGATCAGTTTCATAAACTTCCTCGATAGTATATTCTACCCAGTTAAATCCCTTTGTTAACTGAACATCAAAAATATATTCTGTTGGAACTTCTTCGTTGTCTGCCGCATAGACGCTGCTGATGCAGGTCATATTTACAGTTATATCTTCCTCCGCATAGATAACTTCATAAAAAGACCCTTTTACAGCATTGTTGTATCCGCCATCTTCTAGCCATGGAATAAGATTTTCATCGGAAACCAAAAATACAGTGCCTGCCCATTCTCCTTTGTTTGTCAACCTGACATAATCCTGTCTTGCTGCCCGTTTTTCAGCATCATCTCCGAAATCATTTGAGTCGTTGCACTTGAAGTAGAAATTAAAATAAAGTGGACCAATGGACATAGAGCGATTGTCTTCTGATATATGATCTATGGTTAGGTTAGCAAGGTTGGCGGTGAATTCCCCCTTCTTGTTAACCGTTCCAATTGAAATGGGATTATCCATTCCAAATAGCATAAGTACCATATCCATTTCGGATTTTCCATGATTTTTGATTTTCCCTCTCATTTCTTGCGCATTAGCACAGAAAAAACAGCACATATACAGGAGGATTAAAGTGGATTTCATAGCGTAAATTTTAATTAGTTTTCAGGTAGTAGTGTGATTGTTATTGTCAAAATTATTCGAAAATTACGCATAGTAATATCAAGCATGTATCAAAGTATCAGACGGATGTAACATTGGAAAAAAACTAATTTCTAATTATAAAAAGTGCATAGCATTTTAAGCACGCGCATGTGCTATTGAAGGTTGGTAAATTCAAGCTGAGCTGCAAAATCCCACAAATCTTCATGCTGTAAATGGGTGCCTTTGATCGACACTAAAAATCTGCCAGCATGAATAAACTCAAGCTCTGCGATTCCTTCCTTTCTGTTTTCAGCTTCCCAGACCCGCTGACCATTTCTTTCAAGTATTCTAGAAAATCCATCGGTCTTTATTTCCTCAAAATCCGAATTCAATTTTTGAATACTTCCGGCCAAAAGTACAGAAGCAATCGGTCCTGCCCCATCCATAATATCTATTAAAATAGTCTTGGATATTTCTGCCTCGTGATGATACGTACATTGTATGGCACTAATTTCAATCGGTTCTTTATGGCCAATTAGTGTTTGTGTTTTCAAATACCTACCTACCTTTTCGGGAAGTAACTTTCTTAAAGTACTTTTTGAAAGAGGCACAAGACTTTTAAGCTTTGAAGCAGCTTGCAAATCAGGTTCCCCAACAATATTTTCGGCGTTGTAGCATGAAAGTTGTATCTCCGAATTTTTTGATCCATCCATCTGTTTTTGACAACCTATCCCAAAAGTCATCAAGCAGTAGACAAGAAAAGCCATTCCTTTTGGAGTAATTGAAGACCATTTTTTCCAGTAAAACATCCGCTGTTATAATAGATTGACCAATGAGATCCAAAACATTCAATATACGGTCAAAAGTATATATTTAATAATCCTGGGTGTATTCCATTTGTATCTAAAAATATAACCCATGTAACATCGGTTGTGATTTTCAAATCAAACATTTAAAAAAATATGAATTTGTAAGTTATAAAGGAACTAGTTCGAAAAAATGGATTTAATTTTTTTTTAAAAAATTGCTCTTTTTATGGGTTAAAACTTTATATTAGGAAGACTAATTAGTTGTTTGAAGACTGAAAAATAAATTTTAGTGCCAAAATTATCGTTTAATTTAAACTTTCCGGTTATTGTGTTTTTGTTCATTACTGGAACAACGAATTGGACGTTTTCTCAAGTAGACCTGTCGTTTAGGCAACTTTCAGTAAACGATGGTCTTTCTCAAAACTCAGCCGTGTCCGTTGCGCAAGATCAAGATGGTTTTTTGTGGATAGCCACTCAGGAAGGATTAAACCGCTATGATGGAAAGGAATTTAAGGTTTTTGACAGAAAATTTACTGATATAACCCAAGAGTCGCACCTTCAGCTGGGAAAGGTATATGCCGATAGTAAAAATAGGATTTGGATTATTCCAGATACTTCAATACCAGAAAAACTAAATCCATCAGGAAAAGAATTTATACCAGTTGCGGGAATAAATGCAGCAAGCTGTATCCAAGAAGATGGCAAGGGTAATATATGGATTGGCAGTTTTTCCGGACAACTTTTTAAGTGGAATGAATCCGTACAATCCTTTGAGATAAATTGGACGGACCCTTCCCGGGAAATTATAGATATTGATGTTTTTGATGACAGTAATTTGCTTTTAACTTTTAAAGACGCAGTGGCTATTTGGCAGATTCATACCCAAACTATCAGGTTTTTGGAGCTGCCAGATGGGAATTTCAATTTTTCTTGTAGTAACAGGGACTCAGCGGGAAATATTTGGATTGGAACTTTAAACGCAGGCATATGGCTCGTGGAAAACGGGAGTCTAACCGCAAAGCCCATCCATGAACTAATAGAAGACCAAACAGCTGATGTATCTTCAACTATGGTTTTGGATATCAAGGAGGATTCAATGGGGAATACTTGGGTAGCTACTTATGGAGACGGCTTGACTAAGTTTAATTTGAATCAAAGATCAGCAATTAATTATTCGTATAGCAAGCAAAATCCCCGATCTCTCCATTACAACGACGTTCTCTGCGTATTTGAAGATTATACAGGTACGCTTTGGTTTGGGACGGATGGTGGAGGACTCAGTTTTTATGACGTTTACCTGGAAAAGTTCAGTTTCTTTCACAACCAACAGGTTCCTGAGGATGTCAATATAGATGTTGTCAGAGCCTTATTTGTGGATAAATATGAAACAATTTGGATAGGCACTTCAGGGAAAGGATTAACATCTTACATTCCCAAATCACGTTCATGGAAAACTTATACCAAGTCAGAAGGGAGTCCGACTAGTATCAGCAGCAACCGGATAATGAGTTTGTTAGGAGATGGAAATGGGAAACTTTGGATCGGGTATCAGGAGGAGGGTATCAGCATTTTGGATCTTGAGTCAGGCGAGTTCCGACATTATAATGATGATAGTAGTATTAAGTTGCCAGCAACTACAGTTTGGAAGATATACAAAGACGGTAATGGAAGGTTTTGGTTGGCGACGAGAAATGACGGATTGATTCATTTTGACCCTGAGAAGGGGGTTTTGAAACAATATATCCATGACCCTAATGATTCTCTCAGTATACCGGGAAATAATATCCGAACATTAGAAGAGGGGAGAAATGGAGATTTATGGATAGGAACCGAAAATCATGGAATAGCGAGGTTAGATATGACTTCTGGAAGCTTCCATTCCCTGTCCTTCCAAGAAGGAAACCCCCTATCTATTTCCTCCAATAGTATCAAATCCCTTTATTTTGACGGAGGAAATTTACTTTGGATAGGAACAAACGGAAATGGGATCAATGCACTGAATATCGATACCTATGAGTTAGTTAGTATTACTACCAAAGACGGCTTAGCAAATGATGTGGTCTATGGGATTTTGCCTGATGCTTCTGGCAACTTATGGCTGAGTTCAAATAAGGGTATCACAAAAATCACCGCTCATCTCTCCAAATCTCCATATTATACCATTACCAATTACACCAATTATGATGGGCTTGCTACCGAGTTCAATACAGGCGCTTATTTTAAGAATACAGATGAAACGTTGTATTTTGGAAGTTTAGAGGGTTTTTATTGGTTTCGCTCAGCTGATATTTCCTTTAATAACGTCCCACCAAAAACAGCCATAACGGAATTACATGTTTTTGACAAGCCTGTAGATATCGACGAAAAAATCACGTTAAACTATGATGAAAATACACTTACCATAACCATGGCAAGTCTGGTTTTTTCTTCTCCTAACAAAAATGAATTCCAATACAAACTTGAAAACCATGACGAAAACTGGATTCAGTCAGGAAACAATCAACAGGCAAGGTATACCAATTTGGCTCCTGGCATATATAATTTTCTAGCCCGATCGAGCAATTATGACGGTATCTGGACTGAAGAACCTGTAACGGTTCAATTTACCATTCTTCCACCTTGGTATTTGAATTTTTGGTCAAAACTGGTTTATTCGGTGGTTTTTATTATGGCTGTAATCTGGATATATCAATATCTAAAATGGCGTTGGCAAATAAAGTTTCTTATTCAGATGAAAGAAGAAGAAGCCAACAGACTCGTGGAAATTGACAGATTCAAAACAAATTTGTTCACCAATATTTCTCATGAATTTAGAACTCCATTAACGCTTATTGTCGGCCCTGTAGACCGGCTGATGACTGCGTCAGAAAACCCTATTTTCAAGTCACAGCTTAACCTGATCAAACAAAATTCACAGCGCCTTTTAAATCTTGTTGATCAATTGTTGGAAGTTTCCAAAATAAAATCAGGAAAGCTTGAGCTAAAAATCCAAAGAGGAAATTTGGGTCTGCTTTTACAGTCTATCGTGTCAAATTTCTTTTATTTTGCGGCTGAAAGAGATATCAGGATCCATAGTGAAATTCCCTTGATCACTGAAGTTTGGTTTGATCCTGACAAGATCGAAAAAATCGTTGGTAACCTCTTACAGAACGCAATCAAATACGGCAAGCCTGGGACAGAGGTCTACCTCATATCCAAAAGCAAAGAAAGAAAGTTGTTTTTATCGATTTCCAATCAAAGTATGGTCAGGTATTCGGAAATGGAAATTTCACGTTTATTTGATAAATTTTACAAACCTAATACCAAAACAGATGGATTTGGTATTGGCCTTCCGTTGGTCAAAGATTTGGTAGAACTAAATAGAGGGACAATTAACATTCACTTAGAAGGCAAGGATTGTTTTAAGGTAGAATTGGAAATACCGCTCGAAAAATATTTCTTCCGTCCAGAGCAGGTAGTTGACGAAGAAGCGTATGTGGAAGGCAATGAAGAGAAAAGTAATGAAATTATAGCAGGAGATAATGCCCCACTTGTCTTGGTTGTAGAGGACAACTCGAAAATTCGCTCGTTTTTAATCAGTGAAATTAGACCTTATTACAAAATTCTTGAAGCTCAAAATGGTCGGGAAGGACTTTTTTTAGCATTGAATAAAATTCCCGATTTGATCATATCAGATGTAATGATGCCTGATATGGACGGAATAGAGCTTTGTCAAATATTAAAGAACGACGAAAAGACCTCCCACATCCCCATCATCTTGTTAACTGCCAAGTCGGAAGAAGACAATATTCTAAAAGGCCTTGAGGTAGGTGCTGATGACTATATGCTTAAACCTTTTAGAACCAAACAACTTTTGGTAAGGATAGAAAAACTTATCGAATTGCGAAGGAACTTACGGATCAGATATTCAGGTAAGACAAGTGTCTCCCCAAATGAAATCGCAATAACATCCACGGATGAGAAATTCCTCGAAAAAATTCAATGTATTGTTGACAATGACCTCGGGGATTCGAATTTTACGGTTGATGATTTCTGCAACAGACTTGGAATGAGTAGGATGCAGTTGCATAGAAAACTAAAGGCACTTACCGGGCTTTCTACTTCGGCTTTTATCCGTGACCAAAGACTCCGGATGGCCATTCAACGACTGAAAAAATCCGGTGAGTCCATTTCTGAAATAGCCTATGCGGTGGGTTTCAGCTCGCCTTCTTATTTTATCAAGTGCTTTAAAGAAACCTATGGGGTTACTCCTAATGATTTTTTGGAAAAGGAAAATTAATCGCAAAAGACTATCAATCTACGGAATGCTAATTTTAAGTTGGATTGAACGCAAGAATCCTTAATTACATCAGAATTTTTTAAAGTCTTTTAACAATGTCAACTATAAACAATCCACTAGGGTTGCCTTATGTTTGTAGAATAAACTAAGAAGGTAGCACATGGTAAAAGGGATTTACTGGTTGATCTTTATTGGGAATCCATTGATATTGTTTGGTCAGCAGCGGCTTAGCGGCTATGTGGAGGATGCGGATTCCGGCGAGCGGTTGTTTGGCGCCAGCGTGTGGGTGGCGGGTACCAGCCAAGGCACGACAACAAATTTTTACGGATACTTTTCACTGCTTTCGGCTGAGGAAAATGCGGTATTGAAGGTTTCTTATGTGGGTTACGAACCGATTGAGATCGCCATCACGGACCAAGATCCATTCGCATTACTGATAAAGCTTGACCCGCTTGGTGACTTGGAAGAAGTAACTATAACGTCATCGAGGGAGCTTCCTCCGGAGCGGCAGGCGCAGGTATCGGCAGTTTCCATTCCGATCAAGCAAATTCAGCAACTGCCGGCAGTGGGAGGGGAGGTGGACCTGATGCGTGGTCTACAGCTTTTGCCCGGCGTGCAAAGCGGCCGTGAGGGATTGACCGGACTCTATGTACGTGGCGGCGGACCCGATCAAAATTTAATTTTATTGGATGGTATTCCTCTGTATAATGTATCTCACTTGGGAGGTATATTTTCGGTATTTAATCCAGATATCCTTTCGGATGTCAACCTGATAAAAGGCGGCTTTCCGGCCCGTTATGGTGGAAGGCTGTCTTCGGTATTGAACATTAAGGTACGGGAAGGAAATCGAAACGAAACCCAAACCCAAGGAGCGATAGGTTTGGCTTCCGCCAGGCTAAGTCATGAAGGTCCTATTACCAAGGGAAAAGGTTCCTACCTTCTGGCAATGCGGAGATCATATATAGACGCGTTTACAAGGCCAATCAGCAGAATTACATCTGGCGGGGAAACTTCTTTCGGATATACCTTTTACGACCTCAACGGTAAAATAAACTATGACTTAAGTGGAAAGGATAAAGTCTATGCCAGCGTCTACACGGGACATGACCGGGCGGTAGTGAATACATCAAGCAGTGATGATATCAAAGCCTCAAGCAATTTCCAGTGGGGGAATGTATTGGCCACAGCGCGGTGGAACCGACTCGTGTCGGACCGTATATTTACCAACCTTTCGCTGGGGTATACCCGGTATAACTATTCCATTGGGTTTGACCAAGAAGAGTTGGACACGGACAATGCTTTTCTGTTTAACTATTCCTCCGGAATCGAAGACCTTAGCCTACGCTATGATTGGGAATTTTATCTGAACAACAAGCACAGCCTTCGGACAGGCCTGCACTTTACCGAACACTTCTTTACACCCGGGGTAAATCTATTCCGTACCCAACAGGAAACGGTGAAAACAGATACTGTTTTTGGATCCTTTAATGTCAACGCCCGAGAGCTTTCTGTCTATGTGGAAGATGACTGGGAAATCAGTAAACGGCTCCGGATGAACTTGGGTTTGCACCTGAATGGCTATCATGTCAACGGGGCCAATTACCTTTCCCCGCAGCCAAGAGTCACGGCCAGCTATATGACCGGAGCTCGGTCCGCAGTAAAGCTATCCTACGCGCAGATGCAGCAAAACGTTCATTTGCTAAGCAGCAGCGGTGCGGGTTTGCCCACAGACCTGTGGGTTCCTGCAACCGAGCGTACAGCCCCGCAGTTTTCGTCACAAATTACGGCAGCGTACAATAAGAGTTTTTCGGGTGGTTATGAGGCTTCTGCGGAGGTATATTATAAAACAATGGACAACCTTATCGCTTATTCCGATGGTGTCAACTGGCTGGAAGGAGCGGAGGATTGGCAGGATAAGATAGAAAGAAACGGTCAAGGTCTTTCAAGGGGCTTGGAGCTTTTTCTGCATAAAAAGGAAGGCAGATTTACGGGATGGATCGGCTATACCTTGGCCAAGTCTGACCTGCAATTTGAAACGATTAATGAAGGCCGGTCTTTCCCAGACCGCTTTGACCGTCGACATGATGTAGGACTTTTTCTTAACTATGAAATAAACAAACGCGTATCGGTCTCTGGAACATGGGTATACGGAACCGGAAATGCGATAACCTTGGGTCAGTCACGTTATATGGGGGTAGCTGAGGGAATTCCCAATTTAAGTGATCAACGCTTTGGCTTTAACCGTCACGTAGAGTACTATGAAGGTCGGAATAATTTTCGGATGCGGGCCTACCATAGGGCCGATGTAGGCATACGGTTTACCAAACCTAAAAAGTGGGGAGAGCGCACCTGGAACCTTGGGTTCTACAACGCATACAGCCGTGCCAATCCATTTTACTACTATTGGTCAAACCAAAGCTTATTCTTTTTTAACAGTGCAGATGACTCCCGGTCTCTTCGACAAATTGCGCTGTTCCCGATTATCCCATCTTTCAGTTATGAGTTTAAATTTTAGGTTATGAAATCGAGCATGACGAGATCGTCACACACAGGGGTGATTATAGCAGCGAGATTCTCCCGAGAATCGGGACAGGCTACCCCGATAAACCGGGACAAGTTATGGCCACTGAAAAAAAATTTATAATATGAAATATCTAATTCAACTACTATTGTTTGTGACAGTATCGTCCTGCAATTTTTTTGATAGGGAAATCAACCTGGAAATTCCAGAACATACGCCACGTATAGTGGTAAATGCCATCGTGGAAGCCGGAGGCGACGAACTGCGTCTGGCAATCACGCGATCCCTGGGAATGCGGGATACCAGTTCCTTTTCCGAACCAATACCAAACCCGGAAATATTGGTTACAGTTAACGGACAAAATTATACCGAATTCCAATTGGACACCGCCAACCATTATGTGACTCCTGCCACTATTCAAACTGGGGATAGGATTGAACTTGAAGTTCGGGCTACAAATATGGAAACAGTCTTTAGCGAAACAGTAGTACCTGCCGCACCGCTTATTCGGGATGTGAAACTTGGTGGTACGGTCTATGATTTTGGTGGATCGGAAAAGCGGGAGATATCCTTTGTAATTCAGGATATCCCTTCGGAAGAAAATTTCTATTTGGTGAAATTTATACAGGAAAGGGATGATTTCCCTAACTACTTTGGAAGCCGGGGTATTGGGATAGATTCACCGATTACTTGGCTAAATTATGTGTTTTCCGGTTTGGCATTTACGGATGCCGTCTTCAGAAATGGGGAAGCAACGGTTACCATTTAGATAGATAAACACCATGTTTCAGGAATTTCCGATCAAACGTTTAATTTTCTTCTCGTGGAAACGCTGGAAAAGGCAAATTACGACTATCAGACAACTTTCTACACCCATTATTATAACCAACAGCCTGGACTGTTTGGAGGTGAACCTGTACCGATGGTGAACAATGTACGGGGAGGCTTTGGATTGTTTTCTTCCGCCGCAGGTGTAAAGATACCATTGGAGAGAGACTGATGGTTAGGTTGAACTTAAAATTACTGCAATTGATAACCTAAAATAGGGGTGGACAATCAAGAAATCGCCAACATTCTAACCGGACTGAGAGATGCTGATTTGGCACTTAGGGACAAACTTGTCCCATCGGGACAATTATTTGACGGATACCACTCGGAAATGGAGAAATTGCACCTTCGTAATGCCGACTGTTTGAATCAGTTTATTGAGCGGATCGGTTATCCAACAACAGACAAGGTAGGTGAGGAAGCTAGTGAGGCCGCTTGGCTGGTAATCCAACACGCTATCAGCTTGCCTGCTTTTATGGTTAAATGTAGGACGCTTTTGGAAGTCGCTGTATTAGAAAATAAAGCAAACCCCAAAAACCTCGCCTATCTGACAGACCGCATTGCCGTATTGAGTGGCGAACCCCAACTCTACGGCACCCAGTTTGACTGGGATGAAAACAGAGAATTAAGCCCAAATCTATATGACGACCTAGATAAAGTAAACTATAGGCGAAAAGCTATCGGTCTAAACAGCTTGGAAGATCAGACCATTTTAATTAGAAATCAGGCAAAAAGTGAGAAACGATCCTCTCCGGTAGACTTTGAGAATAGGAAGCAGGAATATGAGGCATGGAGAAAAAGTGTGGGATGGGTGAGGTGATGGAGTTTTCTCTTTGTCGAAAATCTAAATTTGCCTAATTCTTATCTTTTCTTTGGTAATAGTGATAAATACGTGACTTTGATTTTTGTAATAGGATTCTAGTGTCCAAAAAATATTCTTTTTTATCTGATCCAAATCTTGTTTATTATATCGTAAAAAAATAACAGAACAGTCTTTAATACCGTGAGAGAAAATCAATTCTCCGAAATCTTTGTCTTCTGTAATTAATAAAACTTTTTTCCGTTTAACGATTTCGATGACCAGATTGTCACTGATTCCCTGTTGGTGTTCTCGAATTGAGTAAACTTCATACCCGATGCCTACCAGTTGGTCAATAAGATCCTGTCAAACATTTTCATCTTTGATGATTATGCCCTCTCGAGCGATTCCTCATTCGCAATGATATCAGCAGCATATTCAAGTGCCGCAAAAACCTGTACTTCCGTCAAATTTGGATAACTCCTTAAAAGATCGGAAACTGTAAAACCTCCCGCAAGCTTCCGAATTAGGAGTTTCACAGTAATTCGAGTCCCTTTGATGATTGGTTTTCCAAGCATAATTTCTGGGTTTCTTTCTATGAACTGTTTATATTCCATAAATTCTTAGATTACGAGTTTCCTACTTAACTAAGGTTTGGTGGGACAAGGAACCTAGCCTCCCCCTTGCACATCCTAACCATGACCAATTTCCACCGACGCTAGATTGAGATCTTGTATTATTCAGCATAAGTTTATTATATTGAAGGGATCAAAAAGAAAGAATGAATAACACCTGCATTTTCTACCTTCACGCTTTTGTATTAGTAACCGTTTTAGGTTGTACACCTTCCAAGCAGCCTGCCGCGGATATGATTTTATTCAATGGTCAAATAATCACAATGAATAAGGACCATTCAGTTGTAGAAGCCGTTGCTATTCGGGAGGGGAGATTTTTTAAAGTTGGAGATACTGATGAAGTAATGGGTTTGGCTACAAATTCCACGGCTATCATAGATCTTGAAGGGCATACTGTTATTCCAGGATTGATTGAAGGCCATTCCCATTTCGTAGCTGCTTCCCAAAGCGAGTTTTTTGAAGAGATTCCAACGGTGGAAAATATGGGTCAATTATTTGGATGGATTTCAGAACAAACATCATTGAAGAAGGAAGGGGATTGGATCATTCATCCCAAATTCTTTTTTACGAGACTTGAAGAAATCAGGCAACCGACTAAAGAAGAATTGGACTCCCTGGCACCTAATCATCCCGTTTTCCTCAACGGAAGCTATGGAGGGATAATCAATACGAAAGCACTTGAAATTTCGGGATTGGCTGATTCTGATCACCAAGGTATAGTAAGGGATCAGGAGACTGGACAAACTAACGGCGTGTTGCTCCGCTCCGCTTTTGAATCGCTGGCCATTCCTCAAAAAACGGAACTAACAAAAAAGGAAAAAAAAGAGGCCTTAAAGGAAATGCTGCATCGCTATAACCAAGCTGGAATTACATCGGTGATTGCCGGGAGGAGCGATTGGGAGGAGCTGCGGCTATTTCAGGAGCTCCTTTCTGATGGTGAACTTACAGCAAGGTTATATCTCAATATGTCTTTTCCCTTACCTCCGTCCGTATCACTTGAAGAAATGAAAAATGCAATTGAGGATCTGGGTCTTCCGATCGGAAAGGGAAATGAGTGGATAAAAATGGGAGCTTTGAAAGCAGTGATTGATGGAGGTGTATTGACGGGAACTGCTTTTTTACGTGAGCCATGGGGTGATAAAGGAAAAGAAATTTTTGGAAGGGGCGACCCTGGCTACAGAGGAGAGTTGTACCTCAACAAAAAGGAATTGGTCAAGCTCATCACAGCGGCAGATGATTCAGGTTGGAATTTTACAGCACATGTAACGGGTGGAGGAGGCGTAGATACTTTATTGGCAGCTTTTGAAGAAGTGAATGCGTTAACCCCAATAAAAGGAAAGAGGTTTTCAATTATTCACGGGAATTTCTTTACTGATGAAGCAATCTTAAAAATGAAAAATTTAGGAATTTATGCCAATATGCAACCCGCATGGTTATATCTTGACGGCGTTTTTCTAAACCAGATGAGAGGTGAAGAACGAATGAGTGATTTCCACCCCTATAGGTCTTTGACTGAGGCGGGCATAAAGGTGGTGGGAGGTTCAGATCATATGGTAAAGTTGGATTTGAATTCATCCATCAACCCGTACAATCCTTTTTTGTCCATGGGTACCGTAGTAACGCGAAGGACAAAAAACAACACCATCCTTAACGCTGAGGAGAGAATTTCACGTCAGCAGGCACTGGAGATGTATACAATTAATAATGCTCATGCCTCTTTTGAGGAGGAAATTAAAGGCTCCATTGAAGTGGGTAAATTAGCGGATTTAGTAATATTATCAGATGATATCCTACAATGCCCGGAAGATAAAATCAAGGATATTCTCCCTGTTATGACCATTCTGGCAGGAAAGAGGGTCTATGATGCGGGTGTTCTTATGGATAGTGTGTCGACAGAATTCGACTGAAAACTCAATTGAAATTTTAATAGTTAGACATGAGCTGGTTCATTACTAAAACACATGAGGGAATTATGTTTATAATAAGAGCCGGGTTCTCTTTAGACCTACTGACGAATAGAGGTATAGCCTTATGTTCGTCGGTTTTTCTTCTATCGTGGATATTTATTTCAACCGCAGCAGCCCAAAAACCACAGGTTATAGATGGCAGCCATTTTAGCAATATGTTGGGAGAGGTAAGGAAATATAGAGTATACTTACTATCTGACTATCATGATAGCCCGGAAAGGCAATACCCGGTGATCTATTTTTATCATGGATGGTCTCAAAGGTATTTTGGAAGTAAAGAGGCAAAATCAGAAAGCGATTCCCAGCTTAGCGATGAGGAGAAAATTGCGGTATTGGGATCAAAATATGGAGTCATCGTTGTCAAGCCGGATGGGTATAACAGAAGGCCAAATGAACCTTATTATCTTCGGCCATATAATATCGGACCTGTAGAAACGCACAGGCAATTCCCCCATTATTTCCCTGAATTGGTGGAATATATCGATGCGAATTACAGAACGATTGCGGAAAGAGCGCAAAGAGGTATCACGGGTTTTTCCATGGGTGGGTTTATGAGCTTTTGGGTTGCCGGCAAATACCCACATCTGGTGTCCGCAGCTGGGAGTTTCTGCGGTTCTGCGGAGTTTGTGATTGGGCCTGTTGATTTTCCCGTGGAGTATTTTCACGGGGAGATGTACGGCAACTACGAAGGTTTGAAGTTACGGCTGCATCATGGGGAGAATGATTTTATCCGGGCTTACCATCGGGACATAGATAGGATCTGGAAGCAGGTAATGGACAATTATGAAAGTCGACAGTATCCCGGACGGCACGAACTTGTAGGCATGGAAGACATGTTTCAATTTTTTGAAGAATCATTTGATAATCCGGCAGATGTTCCTAACAGATGGAACCACATTGATGTATATCCTGAATTTTCTGTGTGGGATTATGAAGTTAGCTCCGACCGTAATTTTCCGGGGTTTACAGTCCTGGAAAATGTGGACAAGCAAGGATTTAAAATAAGTGTCCGAAGTCAACATACTAAAGGAGAAACGCTTCCCCGGACTAAATTGTCAATTACAACTGCCCCTTTGTATGGTATAAATAACGACTACCAGGTCACGATCTTTGATCTTGACAATAATAAGAAAACCCAAACTACTCTCCGTTCCAACCTTAAAGGACGTTTAAAAATTGATTTAAACGGAGGAAGGCAGGAAGTAGGCATTCATAAAATTTCCGGGAAACCCAATATTGCGATAAGTACAGTGGTAATAACCTCGGGAAATTATTCCGCATCCAAGACACATACACCAATTGAAATAACCTTAATCAACAAGGGAGGCAGCAAGGCGGAGGGGATAACAGCCGAATTAATAGGCAGAGGCTCCGCAGAACTGGAAGATAAAATTGTTCAGGTGGGTGATATCGGGGTTTTGAGTACTGCTACAGTTTCACCCTTAGTTTTTCACATTCCTTCCGAAAGTATTGGAACCCAAAAGTTCACCTTAAAGCTAAAGGATCGTAATAATAATGAATGGCAGGAGGATTTTGTCCTTCATCTAAAGCCCAAGGGCAAGCCCATTGAGCGCTTTGAAATCGCTGATGGAAGAGAGGTGACTTTTCTAAAAGGAGGAAAGGACACTGTATCCATGGTGCTGGGTGTGGGGAACGGTGACGGGATTCCTAATCCCGGAGAATCCATTGTTGTATTGGTTAATGATGGGGGAATAAACCGCCTAACTTCATTACATTCATTTAGCCCGCTAGTGGATTTGAAAAGTTCTCACACCAGAGTCTCCGATTCCTGGTCCAATTTTGACCATGTGGGATGAAGTTTTAAATATAGTAGACCGGTAATTTCTTCAAATTTGGAAGGCGAAACTGACATCACGCTTTACGCAGAATACTGGATCCCTGAATATCCTGACCACCATATCAAAGGTGGAGAAATAACGCTGAAGGTATCCGGGGAAGATAAGACCGCACCTCAGGTGGATTGGGCCTATGTCAAAGGTGACAATATCTTTCAGGCTAAATTTTACGATGGCCGGAAAATTGTCCATGCTGAAGTGACTCTTCGGTCGCAAGAAAACCCAGACCTAATCTATAATGCCACATTAAATGACCAAGGAAAATCCGGTGACAGGTCCGCTGAAGACGGGGTTTTCAGCCAAAAAATTGAGGTCAAAAAATTCGGCCTATATAATGCTGAAGTTGTAGTTGTTGACGATTTGGGCAATAAGGGTGTCTATACTATTCCTGAAAAGTTTATATTTCACGAGGTGGATTTATTCCATGAAAAGCGACTGCCTTAAAGAAGCCAAATGATAATCCGCATATTTTTAGGCATCTGAAATTCGTTATGATGGGTTCGGGTTTAACGGTAGTTTTGCGAATTTCACCCAATCCTACTTCCATTCTCCACCTTTCTTTCCGTAGAGAGAAGCGTAACAACATCACGTTCCCCCAATGCTCCTAAAACGAGGCATTCACTTCTCATGGTGGCTATTTGTTTGGGAGCAAAATTGACCACAGCGATAATCTGCCTGCCAATTAGTTCAGCAGGTTGATATAGGTCTGTAATTTGGGCGGAAGATTTCCGAACTCCAAAAGAACCAAAATCAATCAGGAGCTTGTAGGCCGGCCGCCGGGCTGCTTCAAAAACGGCCGCCTCCAACACTGTGCCTACCCGCATCTCTACCCGCTCAAATTCCTCCCAAGAAAGGGGCTCATTTTCTCTATTCATCTTTTATCCATTTGACTTAAGCAATTTTACTGCAACTCAATCGGTAATTCGTTTATTAAAATTAAACACTATCACTGTAACCACTCCGTAATTCGCAATTCATTTCTTCCCGTAATTCGTAATTCTAAATTCGTAATTAATATTACTGTAATCCGCAACCACAGCCGCTATGTGTAAAGCCGCGAATACTTTCATGCCAAGGAAATGCTTCATGAAAAAGCCCGTTTTCCCAATAAAAGGATCCCCTTTCTTTCGGTGCGTTGCCGATTTCATGCATGGTGGAAGTATCGTATAGCCTTCCATTAATCATAGTATGGGTGATGGTTTCAGAGTTTTGGATATCCTCCAGCGGATTTTTATCCATGATGATCAAGTCCGCCAGTTTACCTACCTTTAGGGACCCGATATCATCGCCCACACCAATATATTGCGCTGGATTGATGGTGGCAGCTTTTAAGGCTTCATGGTTACTCATGCCCCCCTGTACAAGACTCCACAGTTCCCAATGCGCTCCCAGTCCCTGTAATTGGCCGTGCGCACCCAAATTTACTTTTACCCCTTTTTCAGCCAGTTTGTTGACAGACTTTGAGGTTAGGATGTGGCTGTTTTCATACTCCTCATCAGGTACCATAGTCCTATGCCTGGACCGGGCATCCACAGTACCCCGGGGAGTAAACTGCAGCAGTTTTTCATTTTCCCAAACATTCGTCTTCTGATACCAATAATACTCAGCATTCAGCCCACCATAGTTTACGATAAGGGTAGGGGTATAGCCTACCTCAGTTTGACTCCAAAGTTCCAGCACATCCTTATAAACAGGAGCAATGGGTATATTATGCTCAATGCCGGTATGCCCGTCGATCACCATGGTCATATTGTGAAAAAAGGTTGACCCTCCCTCTGGTACCACATTTACTCCCAGCTCACGTGCGGCCTGCAAAACCTGCTGACGCTGATCTCTTCGAGGCTGGTTATAGGACTTGACAGAAATGGCACCAAAGGCTTTGGTACGCCTTACAGAAGATCTGGCATCATCCAATGAATTGATCACCGCCTTAAAGTCCCCATCTGCTCCGTAAAGAATAAATCCGGTGCTAAATACCCGTGGACCTACAATGGTACCGCTCTTTACCATTTCCGAAAGGGTAAAAACTGTCTCCGTATTGGCAGAGGGGTCATGTGCCGTGGTTACACCAAAGGCAAGATTGGCATAGAGTTGCCAGCTTTGCTGTACAGATAGCCCCTGCCTAAATGCACCTATATGCGCATGGGCGTCAACCATTCCAGGTAGGATGGTTTTGCCTTTCATATCGTAGGCGGTTGCCGATGCTGGCACTTTGATAATTGATGATGGGCCTACAGCCTTGATTTCATTTCCTTCAATTAGGATGGTTCCGTTTTCAATGACTTCATTCCCTTCCATAGTGATGATGCGGGCGCCTTCCAAGGCGATCATGCCGTTGGGTTTGTCCACAGCAGCCGATAGTTGAATGGGAAGTCCGGGATCTGCCTCCTTTTCTTTGGCAGGCTTTTCACCGCCCAGGAATTCAAAGCTTTCGGAAATTTTGTTGGAATAATACCTATCCCCCATGGTCCAAAAGACATCTTTGCTATCGGCAGACCAATGCAGGTTGATACCGGCATCTTTGGTCAATTGGGAAATGGGCACGGCAGTCGTTTTGTCGTCCAGGTCTACGGGTTGACCGTTTAGCACCATGGGTGCAACATAGACCTTGTGTAGATGGATAAATGCCACCCATTTGTTGTCGGGGCTGGGTACTAGGCGGTTTCCATAGCTGGATTTGATATGGGTTCTTTCATCGTGCCCATTGAGATCCACGCTTTTCAGTTCTTTGGTGATACTGCCAAAAAAAGTCCCTCCGGTCTGGAAAAATATGCGCTTCCCATTCTGGGTAAACTGTGGATTGCCACCGGCATTGGTAATAAATCGAGGATCTTCTTCATCGGAAGTGATAATATATATCCCGGGGTTTTTAGAAAAAGTTCTTCCCTGATCTAAATTGCCGGGTTCCTTACGGTAGGCGATAGTCTTCCCGTCAGGGGAATAAGCTGGTGTACGAAAAATCCCCTTTTCGGAAGTCAGGGTTTTGATGGATCCGCCAGCCAACGTGATTTCGTGGATGGCTCCTTTTTCTAGGTCATTCCAAGTCACAAAAAGTATTTTCTTTCCATCCGGGGAAAAGCTTGGCTCAGCTTCAAAGTGACTTCCTGTGGTTAGCCTTTTTGGTTTTCCATTTGGCAAAGCCTTTGTCCATATATACCCCAATGCAGTAAATGCCAAAGTTTTGCCATCGGGAGATGTGACGGCATCTTTGATCATTTTGATATCGAAATTATCTCTTTCAATCGGATGCTTGCTGTAGGCCCGGTCGGCAACCTGAATAGCCGCATCGACGCTAAAGGGAATATTCGCAACTTCTAAGCTTTTCGAGTTGATGCGTTGAATTTTACCCCCAGCCCAGATGACGAGCTGCTCATTATCCGGCATCCACGCAAATCCGGGGTATACGCCAAAAATGGCCCAGGCGGTTTGTTGGTCTTTGTTGAGTTGGTCATATACGGGCCATTCCTCCCCGGTTTCCAAGTCGTGGATGTAAAGCACGGTTTTGGTGCGCACCCGCTTTACAAATGCCAATTTTTTCCCGTCCGGTGAGACCTGAGGTCTTGCCGCGCCTCCTGGTCCGCCCGTGATTACGGTTGTTTCACCCTTTTCCAAATCATATCGCTTGATCACATAAATCTGATTGTTTGGATCACGGTTGTATTCAAAACTCCCTCCGGGAGCCACATCCTCGCTGAAATAGAGGTATTTTCCGTCAGGTGAAACAGTAGGTTCGTTCACATCCTGTTGATCATTTTTACGTTTGGTAAGCTGAAATCCAGATCCCCCGGTAATATGGTATTGCCACATTTCCCCAGCTCCAAGAGAACGTCCCGACGTAAAATGTTTGCGGGCAACCAGGTAATTGCCATCAGGCATCCAAGTCGCGTTGTTGAGTAGGCGGAACGTTTCTTTGGTAACCTGCCTGGCATCCGAACCGTCTGTTTTCATCACCCAAACATTGTCTCCCCCTCCGGCATCAGATGTAAAGGAAATCCAATTACCATCAGGGCTGAATCGAGGCTGGATTTCAAAGGGAAGACCAGTACGGATCGGGTTGGCTTTCCCACCGGAAATCGGCAGCGTATAAATATCCCCCATCAGGTCAAATGCGATGGTTTTTCCGTCAGGACTCACATCCAGATTCATCCAAGTCCCCTCATCGGTGGTGAAGTCTACTGTTTTAAAGTTCCAGTCTCCTGAGGGATTGGCTACATCCCATTTAGAATCTTCTTCCTGAGCGAAGCATGGTAATAGTGTCAGAAGGCAGATAGCCCATATATTCCCTGCAATGTTGAACATGTGGTCATTTTGTTGGTCGTGGGCAAAGATAATGGATTTTTTAGGTTTGGGTAGGTAATTTGGGATGGAGTGTGTTGGCAGAATTGTTTTGTCAATTACGAATTTCAAATTATCAACTCTCAATTACCCAATAAATCGGGTCGCAATTCCATCAAACTTATCAACCTATCAACTTATCAACCCATAAACCTATAGACCCATCAACCTATTAACTAAATTCATGTACGGGAAATGACGTATTTCTAGCAAGAAAAGGAAGAACAAGACATTTACGGGCTTGGGAGGGAAAATTTGGTATCGTACAAGCCCAACCCCTCCCAAAACATAATCGAACTATGAGACCCGAATATGTTGGGTGAGCGTAGACGAAGACCGGCTACAACCAAACACTTAGGTAATTTAGATTTTATCGTTTATAGTAAAAATGTTCATTGTAAAAGAACAATTATAATTAAAATTGGTCTTTTTAAAAAAACAATATTATGTATATTTGAGGCTCATACAGGTTTGTTGGGAACTTGATAAAACCAATGTCGAAAGGGAAACTCAGGGTCTTTACGAAGCGATGCAGGTGTATGGGTTGAGGGAAGGCCTGATTATTACGATGTACTGCGGGGATTCGCAACTTAGTGTGGTTGAAGGAGCCAATATTATTCCATGTTGGAAGTGGTTGTTGATATAGTTTACCTGATTTAGGATTTCAGATGTTTGTTGTTTTTAAGTTGATTTGCTCATGGAATTGTAAATCAATTGATATGAACTCGTAACTGCTTTTTCCCTACAATAATATCTACCAATATCCAGCCTTTCTGCCGATAGGCAGGTAATCAATAAGTATCAATTCCAATATTTCGGCCGTAGGCCGTACCCGCCTACCGGAGGGCAGGTTTCTACTTTATTTCAATTTTTTAACCCCTAGTCAATAACTCTTAATTAACCATTAATCACTACCCATTGACTCTTCCATTTATCCCTAATTTTTAGTTACTTGCTATCTATATCAAAACACATGTCTTATTTTTCCAATTATCGACCATGGTCCCAGAAGATGTAAAAATAGAGATCAACAAAAACCCCGAGGTTTCTGAACTGATGGAATTGTTTCGGCAAACTGATTGGGCAAAAAATAGGGATCCCGACAAAATTGGGTGGATGCTGGCTAAGACGGATATGTCAGTGTGCCTGCGACAGGACGGGAAATTGCTTGCTTATGGTCGCATACTTAACGACGGGTGCTTTCGGGGATTGCTGGACGACGTAGTCGTTGAAAAATCCGTTAGAGGCCAGGGTTTTGGAACTTTATTGATGAAAACCCTGATTCAAATTTCAGAGCCGTTAGAGGTGCTATTTCTCAATGCAGATCCCAAAATGAAGGGATATTATGGTAAATTTGGCTTTAGCGCATTTCAGGGCATTACGATGGTTAGGCGGAAAAAATCAGGGGGATAATTAGTCTAATTTTGTCTATTGAAATGTTATGCGTCACTTTTAAAGACACCTAGCACAATGACAAAGAAGATTTACGAAATACTCTTGGAAAACAGTAAAATTTGGGCGACAAAACTTGAAAATGCAGGTACACCTACAGGAGTAGTTATTGGACAAATAAACTTTATCAATATTACTTCAGGCTACGAATTATTTAAAAATTAGAAGAGCATTCGATAATCAATTTAACGACAATCAATGACTACTGACAATATAAAAGAAATCGGCATTGACGAAAAAGAACGCTTATTTGTTATGCCACAGACTGAACAATTTGAGTTTATTTATAGAGATGCATCGGGGGTTGGTTGGGACGACAAAGGAAGATTTCTTTATTCACCCAAACTAAAAGATATGACGTATTTTGATTGTTATAGACAAATCCTTTTGGCAACCAAAGGCGAATATGGATGTGAACTTAAAGTAAGAAGTGAAACAGACTGGACGAATATTCCTAACGAACTAAAAGATCAAATATGCGGACAATAGAAAAGCGAACGCATAACTGTGTACAATTTTTGGCTATTCAGTTTCCTGAACCGGAAACCTTCTTTTCGTCCCGGCATATAATTCGAAGTGAAGCAGCCTACAGTCCAGCGTCCCGTTATAGAAAGGAATCTTCCGCTTGGGTTTAAGCCCGATCTGTTTACCCAGATCCATATTTCCCGTAAAAACCAAGCCCGCATAGCCGGCGCATTTTTGCTTCATAAAATCACCTATCCGTTTATAGGTAGCCTCAAGCTCTGTAACATCTCCCAATCGTTGTCCGTATTCCGGATTTAGAAACACAACCCCTTGACCTCCCTCCGGTACAGTGGTTTCCGCAAAATCACAGGTTTCGAAAGTGATTAAGTGTTGAACCCCTGCTGTTTCGGTATTTATTTTGGCAGCGGTAATGGCGATTGGACTAATATCAGAAGCAATAATTGGAAACTCTAGGTCATCCTTTACCCTTAAATACACTTCCTTCTTCATCTGACGGTAGATTTTTTCGTCATATCCCAAAAAATGCATAAACGAATAATGATCTCTGTATAGTCCCGGGAAGCGGTCGGTGGCGATCAAAGCCGCTTCTATAGCCAAGGTCCCCGCACCGCACATGGGGTTGATAAAGGGACTTTTTCTGTCCCAGTTGGATGCCAATATCGTGGCTGCCGCCAAGGCCTCCATCATGGGTGCCTTGCCGGGAACTTGCCGATAGCCATGCTTAACAAGGGTTTCACCGGATGTGTTGAGATACAGGGATGCCTGATTGTTTTTCCAATACAATTGAATAACAGCTCCTTCAAAGTCCGAACCGGAATTGGGCCGGACACCAAATTGATCCCGGAAACGGTCCACGATGGCATCTTTGATCCGTACGTTCACGAAAAGGGGATTGTCGACCGTCTCGTGATCTACCGTACTTGATACGGAAAAATAGCCGTCTTTTGCCAGGTAATTTTCCCAGGGTTGGGATTTGATTTTGCCATAAAGGTCATTGACATGATGCAAGGGGAAATCAGCCAGCCAAAACAACACGTTGCTGGCGGTACGCAGATGCAGGTTTAGAAACATGCAGTCATTCAAGGAACCGGTGATGGTGACCCGTGTCCGGTACACCTCCGTCGGCGTAAAACCCAAGGCAATTATTTCCTGTTCTAAATTGGGGGCGAATCTGTCGAAACAAGTAACAGTGATTTTCCCTTTTTGTGCAAAATCAATCATGCGACAAATATACGGGGATTATTTCAATGGAGAGCGGATTTCCCCCAAAGTCCGCCGATAACCCTCGGGATCATTGACGTTTTTCAGCTCGTTTTCATCCAGGACTTCCAGCCAGGCGACATCCATCTTGAGCAATATTTTGGATGGTGAGTACTGGCCTGATTGAATTCCAAATGCGATTTCCGGATAAGCGGCTGGTTCGTAGATGGCTAATAGGGGTTCGGGAAAGCCCTTTTCTCCAGACCGAAATGCCGTCGCCTGTTTGCCGGTCTGTCTGTGGGAAATTAGGTGGGAAAGGGTCCCGACGCTAAGCAAAGGCAAATCGCAGGCGACAACCAACCAAGCAGCGTCTGGAAATTGTGCAAACGCCGCATGAATCCCGCCAATGGGTCCTATCCCTTCTCTGCTATCTTGGACGATGCAGTATTTATCACCAAGTTCTGCGGCTTGGGAAGCATTGCAGGAAAGAAAAATTTGACTGCACAGTGGTGATAAAAGCTGTACCAAATGCTCCCGCTGGTTTTGGTTATGGTACTGAAGGGTGCTTTTGTCTTTCTGCATCCTCGAACTTCTACCACCGATTAAAATTAGCCCGTTTAATGGGTTATTCCCGGGTAAAGTCACTTTTACCTCCTGTTTTTTCGATTAATTTGATCTCTTTGATTACGATATCGTGCGAAAAGCCCTTACACATATCGTAAATCGTCAATGCCGCAACTGATGCCCCAGTGAGGGCTTCCATCTCTACGCCTGTTTTCCCGGTAAGGGAAGTGGTGCACCGTATAGTGACCGTATCTGGTCCGGATGGATTTATATCTAATGTGATTTTTTCAAGTCCCAGGGGGTGGCAAAGGGGAATTAAATCCGAGGTCTTCTTGGCAGCCATGGTACCCGCGATGATAGCCGTTTGAAAAACAGGACCCTTCTTCGTTAAAATATCTGTTTCATCGAGGAGGAGGCAAAGGATTTCGTTTCCCAAAACCACATCGCAGGTAGCGGTAGCCACCCTTTTGGTCGCTGTCTTTTCACCCACATCAACCATGGTAGGATTGCCGGTTTTCTGATCCAGGTGGGTAAAATCTTTTTTGGGTGCAGTCATAACGGGGTTTTTAGGTTAGAATTCTAGTTTTCCGCAAGGTAGCTAACGTTTCGGAAACGTGGGCAATCGTAAATCGGATATCGTCCTCAGTCGTAAACTTACCCAGACTAAAGCGTAATGTAGCTTTTGCAAGATCATTGGGAATACCCATAGCCTGCAGTACATGCGAGGCTTTATCCGTCACGCTACTGCAAGCAGAACCGGAGCTCACTGCTACAGCCTTATTTATAGCAGTTAATAAGGCTTTTGATTCTACACCTTCAAATGAGATATTGGATACATGAGGCAATCGCTGTTCCGCATCTCCATTTAATGTGGTTCCAGGCAACCGCAATATATCTGATTCCAACCTGTCCCGGAGAACTTTCAACCTTTGATATTCGGTATAAAGGTTGTTCTGTTGAATTTGGGCTGTTTTACCCAAGCCTACAATTCCCGGTACATTTAAGGTGCCACTCCTTCTGCCCCGTTCGTGGCCTCCTCCTGTGATTTCCGACTGAAGCTCGATCTTTGGATTTTTTCGGACATACAGCGCACCAATACCCTTTGGGCCGTACATTTTATGGGCCGACAGCGGAAGTAAATCTATTTGTAGTTTTTGTACATCCACCGGTATTTTGCCTACCGCCTGCACTCCGTCTGCCATAAACACAATACCGTTTTGTCTAGCAATTTCCCCAATTTCCTGAATCGGCTGAATAACGCCGGTTTCATTGTTGGCTACCATGACGGAAATCAGCACTGTATCTTTTCGAATAGCTTTTTTCAACTCTTCAAGATCCAGAATACCGTTTGGCCCTACGGAAAGATAGTCTACCTCAATTCCCAGTGATTCCAACGCGTTGCAGGTATCCAAAACGGCAGCATGTTCCGTGGATACGGTCACCACATGTTTTCCTTTTTTGTTATGGGTAGAAAAAAGGGTACCACGAATAGCCAAGTTGATGGCTTCCGTGGCACCACTGGTAAAGACTATTTCTTTTGGACTGCTGCCGATTAATTCCGCAACTCTTTCCCGGGCTTCCTCTACTGCCTCAGCTGAGATCCATCCATATGGATGGTGGGTGCTTGACGCATTCCCATATTGTTCAGTAAAGAAGGGAAGCATGGCTTCCAGAACTTCGGTTGAACAGGGAGTAGTTGCGTTATGGTCCAGGTAGAGCGGAAATTTCACGGTTATTTGGTCATGGATTCTGCCATTTGGAGGGCTTCATAGGCATTGACTAAACCGCCTGTGATGCTTAGGTGGCTAAAAGGAACGCGATCGTCACTGCCGGGTTTCAAAACTTCATGATCCGTCTTGTTGTAGACAGATGCCTTTAAGATTTCTTTTACTTGGGATGCCTTTAGCTCGGGGTAGTAGGCCAATAAAAGTGCGGCCACACCTGCTACCGTAGGAGCTGCCATACTGGTACCGCTATTGTTTTCATATCCGCTTCCGGGAGTAGTTGAATAAATATCCACCCCTGGAGCAAATAAGTCTACCCCTGTTTGGCTGAAGTTGGAAAATTCCGCGGCCAAGGTTTCATCAGCCTGCCAGCTTGAAGCACCCACTTCGATCCAGTTAGAAGCTTCTCCTTTTTTAGCAAAATGCTTGTTGGGGAAATTATTGGATTGATTGATTTCCTTGGAGCTGTTGCCGGCGGCATGAATAAGGACTACTCCCTTTTTCTCCGCATATTTAACGGCCTTGTCCACGGCTTTTTTTCCTGGAGAATACGATTTGCCAAAGCTCATGTTGATGATATCTGCGCCGTTGTCAACCGCGTAGTATATGGCGTTTGCAATGTCCTTATCCCGCTCATCACCATTGGGAACGGCGCGGATGGGCATGATCAACACATGTTCAGCAATTCCTTTTATCCCCAAATCATTGTTTCTGTCTGCCGCAATGATACCCGATACATGTGTGCCATGATTGGCATCCGGTCCTGTCGGATCATTATTGCCATAATTTTTGTCTTTATAGTCTTCTGGATCATCACCTACAATGCTTCGGGGGTTGAAATCGGTATTATAGGCATATTTTACCTGAACTTCATAATGTTCCATAGCCCTGCCGATCTCGGAAAGAATTTCATTGATGGTCATGCCCTCTTGGCGCATGTTCGAGAATATTTGGGTGAGCAGGCTTTTGGCGCTAGCCACCGCTGAATCATCTGAGATAATTCGACTCAAATCCTCCTCTCCGAAATCTTCTACTTCCAATTCTTCTTTAATTATTTCTGCAGCCCGTGTAAACCCTTCCTGCAGGTTTTGGAAAAACCCATAATTCTGTTCCGCCTCCTCTTGGGTTGAGTAGAAATTTTCTTTTATTTTCAACCAATAAGTAAATTCTTCCCGTTGTCTCCTTTTGACATCTCCCTTTTCCTTATCCTCAAACTTCGCTTTCAACCTCAAATACTCTCTTGTCAACTCATGGGAGTCTTCCGCGATGTGGGACCCGTCTTTGCCCCCGATAAAATTCCAACCATGCACGTCATCCACATAGCCGTTGTTGTCATCATCGATGCCATTTCCTGGTATTTCTCCCTCGTTTACCCAGATTTTTCCTTGAAGGTCTTCATGATCCAAGTCCACTCCGGAATCGATGACAGCCACGACTACCGTCTTTTTTGGGGACCTGTCACGAACAAGTTCGTGCGCTTTTTGGGCTCCAGTGCCCATAATCCCATCTTCCAAGGGATCCATTAGAAACCAGTCATTAGGTGCCTTCAGGCTGTCTGAAACATAGTGGGTTTTAAGGTGATCGTAAGCCGATACCTCTGGAGTTATCAGAAATGCTCCAAATATAAAAATGGAAATAAGTAATTTGTTCATATGCAGTTTGCAGTTAGTTCGTTTTCAACGATAGGAAAAATCCATTATTTTGGTGTAAAATTAAAATTATTTTTTATTGAAAGTACTATTTTGGTTATATGAGGTTGTCCATAGTGTTTGAGTATTTAGAATTGGTAACCCAACCGTACTTCAATATTCTCGGCCACATGTCCATGAGCTTTCAACGCAACTCCAAGTTTTATTGAATTTTTCAATAAATAGGATAACACATAACGCTGGTAAAATAATCTATCCGGTTCGTAAATTTTAGGTTTTTTAACATAAACCCCCATACGCTGACTGAAGTCAACTTTTCCAAAAAGAAAATGATGGGCTATAAATGGCGCATGAATAAACCCGTTTGGCACATCGGGAAGGACTTTCAAAGAATTGTCCCATTGGCTTTCGAATCCCGCCCCAAGCCCCTGAATAGCATTAATCTTTTGAAAAGCACCTATTGTAAATCCTATTAGCGGTTGTCTTCCATCCCTAGGTGAATCACTTCTTAGAGTTCCGAAAGCTTCCAAATAGTATCGCCGCATGTTGTATGTTTTTTCAGCAGTATGTTTCGGAAAGTTATATTGTTTTGGACTGTAGTTTATTCCGAGTCCAAGAGTTGGAAAGTTCATTCCTCGGTTGGGCTGCTTTTGGCCACCATTGGAAATGTGATTGTAGTGTATCGCTAAGGCAACCGCAAGCTCCTCCCGCAGGTGCCACTGAAATCTGGGACTGACAAGCAGCAGGAAACTTATAGGAGACGAAAAGAAGGAATTGCTCGGATTGGTTTCCTCATCAAAGACTTTGGAAAGGTACGAAACACCGAATCCGGAGCGTAAGCCAAGCTGTAACCTATTGCTTTTCCACAAAATAGGCTCAAAGCTACCTGACAAGGAAGTGGCACTTCCAAGTACCTCCGAGTTGTTGAAACTATAATGGGAAAGGTTAACTCCCAGATAATGGAAGCAGTTGCAGATATCCCAATTACTTTTGTCCAGCCTAATGTGATCATATGAAAGATTTACTCCTGTCGGGTTACTTTGGGAGACGGCCACGAGATCAGAAGCATGGGGAATTATAAATCCATACTGCATTTCTACCCCATACCGAAACCCCGTTTCTTGTTGGGCGTTGAGTGAGAGGTAGCTTGCAAATAATAAAAATACAGTGACATTATATCGGTTCAAAGGCATGAAGGTCGGTAATCATTTTATTACATATTGCATCGATTTTTTGGTCAAAAGGTTTCAATTTACCTTATCAAAGGTTAAAAGTACTTGGTTTTTGAAGAAAGAACCAACCAAAAAGGGATGGAAGTGGTGCTAAAAAAAATATTTGGTACTTTTAGTTGTAATTGTTCCGTATCCCCACTTTATTTGCATTATCCTTTTACTTTTAAAGTAGCGGGGTTTATACAGAAGAGGTGAGAGACAGGCTCCACGACCCTCTGGCAACCTGGAAAAACCAAGGTGCCAATTCCTGCCGGGTAAGATATCCTTACTTGGAGATATAACATCTAGCTAATGAATCTGTCAGACAGTATCCTTCGATTTTCTTACCCATACTTCAACCAAGTATTCTCGAGACCTATTTTTGTCTTGCATATCAAGCTTTGTTGATAGCAGCAACGGTACTTTGTGAACCTACCTGGGCTTACAATATAGAGCATTGAAATAAATTAAGATAACCTAAACTAAAAAAAAATGTCACAGAATTATCGATTTGAAACCCTCCAACTTCACGCAGGACAGGATCCTGATCCGACCACCAATTCCCGAGCAGTGCCTATTTACCAAACCACTTCTTATGTGTTCAATTCTGCGGAGCACGGAGCCAACTTGTTTGCCCTGAAAGAGTTTGGCAACATTTACACCCGTATTATGAATCCCACCACGGATGTTTTTGAGAAAAGGATGGCAGCACTCGAAGGGGGAGTTGCGGCAGTAGCCACCGCCTCCGGACAGTCCGCCCAATTTTTGGCGTTAAACAATTTTTTGACCGTCGGAGATAATTTTGTGACCTCTCCATTCTTATATGGGGGATCCTACAATCAATTTAAAGTTTCTTTTAAGCGAATTGGGATTGAAGCGAGATTTGCCAAAAGTGACAAACCAGCTGATATCGAAGCCCAGATAAACGACCAAACCAAGGCCATTTATTTGGAAACCATTGGTAATCCTGAGTTCAACATTCCGGATTTTGAGGCCATCGCCGCCATCGCAAAGAAATATGATATTCCTTTAGTAGTGGACAACACTTTTGGTGCGGGCGGGTATCTCTGCCAGCCGATCAAACACGGAGCGAATGTGGTTACTTCTTCTGCCACGAAATGGATAGGAGGCCACGGTACTTCCATTGGAGGAATTATTGTAGATGGTGGAAACTACAACTGGGGTAACGGCAAATTCCCTCCATTTTCAGAACCTTCTGATGGATATCACGGACTCGTGTTTTCGGATGTGTTTGGGATAGACAATCCGCTGGGAATGCCAAATGTCGCTTTTGCAATCCGGGTACGTGTGGAAGGACTCAGGGATTTTGGACCCGCAATTAGCCCATTTAATTCTTTTCTTCTCCTACAAGGTTTGGAAACGCTTTCGTTACGGGTGCAGCGGACGGTGGACAATGCATTGGAAATTGCCAAATGGTTGGAAAGCCATCCACAGGTTAAAAAGGTCAATTATCCCGGGTTGGCTTCCAGCCCGTACCATGCGTTGGGTAAGAAATATTTGCCCAACGGATTCGGTGGTGTGTTAAGCTTTGAAATAGAAGGGGAAAAGGAAACGGCTTCCCAATTTATCAACAACTTGAAGCTGATATCCCATCTGGCAAATGTAGGAGATGCAAAGACCCTAATCATTCAGCCTGCCGCCACTACTCATCAGCAGCTAACTGATGAGGAACAATTAGCAGCCGGGGTCACGCCAACCTTGTTGCGGATTTCTCTCGGAATAGAACATATTGAGGATATTAAAGAAGACTTAAGTGGCGCCTTTGACAGTTTGAAATAAATAAAATGAACCAACCGTTCCCGTTTTTAATCAGTGAAATGACCAGAGAGATTTTCAGTTGCGAAGAAGGGCTGACATTGGAATCCGGTGTTAACCTTCCCCGGTTCCAGCTCGCTTATACTACACAAGGTCATCTGGCACCAAACAAGGATAATGTCATTTGGATCATGCATGCCCTAACAGGTGATGCCAATCCTCATGAATGGTGGTCCGGTCTAGTGGGGGAGGACAAATTCTTTGATCCTACCCGCCATTTCATTGTATGTGCCAACCTCCTTGGTTCCTGTTATGGTTCCACACAGCCTCTGAGTGAGAATCCGGAAACGGGAGAGCCCTATTATTACGATTTCCCAGCATTGACCACTCGTGATATGGCGTTATCCTTGGATAAATTACGCGAGCATATTGGACTTGCGTCCATCCATACTATTATCGGAGGGTCTTTAGGGGGGCAAGTTGTCGTGGAATGGGCTTTTTTACTGCAGGAAAGGTTGAAGCACGCAGTAATTCTTGCTTCGAACGCCAAAGCCTCTCCATGGATCATTGGATTTAATGAGGCACAGCGCATGGCGATAGCAGCGGATGGTACCTGGGGTAAAAAACAACCTGATGCTGGAGAAAAGGGCTTGGAAGCGGCTCGGGCAATTGGTATGTTGAGCTATAGACACCCGACAACGTTCGTTCAAAGTCAGGGCGAAACAGAAGAAAAAACGGATGAATTCAAAATCAGCAGCTATCTCAGGTATCAGGGGAAGAAGCTTGCAAACCGGTTCAACGCTTTCTCCTACTGGGTACTCAGTAAGGCCATGGATAGCCATGATGTGGGTAGAGGAAGAGGAGGTACGGCAAAGGCCCTGGCCGCAATTCCAAGTAAGGTTCTTTCTATTGGAGTGGATTCAGATGTTCTTTTTATTTGTGAAGAATCCCGATATATCAGTCAACACGTACCCAATGGAACCTACCGGGAAGTTCACTCTATATATGGGCATGATGCTTTTCTGATAGAATATGAACAGTTAAATTATATTTTAAAGTCATTTTATTTGGAAAACAATTCTTAAAGGAAATGATTTTGATTAGTTGGATTAAACAAAAAGCGCAGGTTATCTCTGCGCTTTTTGTTTGTCCCAACACACGCAGTTTTAATCGCCTATTATACAACCAAAAGGTGCTGATATAGGTTTAAGAAATATGGTAAGGTAACCACGACGATATATGCTCGAAGTAATTGGATTAATTAAACGCTATGAAAAGCAGAATGCAGTCAACGATATTAGTTTTTCGCTCGAAGGGGGTGAGGTAGTTGGGTTGATAGGGCCAAATGGTGCCGGCAAGAGCACGACAATGAAATGCATCGTAGGCTTGTTGCGAAAAACGGCAGGAACCATAACTCTGGGCGGCCATGACCATTTATCAGTTGCCGCTAAAAAGCTTTTTTCCTATATCCCTGAAACGCCGCATGTGTATGATCTACTGACAGTGAAGGAGCATTTGCAATTTATAGCCCAAGCTTACGGAGTTAAGGAATGGAAGTCTAAAGCGGAGGATCTGATGCACACATATGACTTGCTGGATAAACAGGACAAATTGGGAAGGGATTTATCCAAAGGAATGCGTCAGAAGGTTTCTATCTGCTGCGCCCTTTTACCAGATCCGGAAGTGCTTTTTTTTGACGAACCGATGATTGGATTGGATCCCAAAGCGATCAAAAACACCAAGCGGATTTTTAGTGAACTCAAAGCCCGCGGAAAGACAATTTTGGTAAGTACACACCTGATCGACAGCGTGGAGGCTATTTCTGATCGCATTATGATTATGAAAGACGGGAACATTATCGGTAATGATACCTTAGGTAACTTGAAAGCGGCTTTTAGCAATGGAAATGAATCAAGCTTGGAAGATTTGTTTTTGGAACTGACAAAAGATGAATGAGTTTGCCCTTTTACTTCGCAAGGACCTATATATCCTGATCAATAACCTGAAGTTAATTCTCAGGAACCCACTTCGGTTATTTCCATATCTCTTTATCGTAGGGTATTTCGGCATTTTTTATTTCTTAAGGGGAAATAGATCCGAATCTTCGATAGACCCCGATCAAATGGGAGACCTGCAGGAAGCCATGGATCAAATCAATGCACCCGACGTGGGGCAATTGACTCTTGTGGGTGGGCTAACCTTACTTGCCCTATTTGGAATGCTTTATCTGTTATTCCGTGCAACGAAAAAGAATGTGACATTTTTCAGCATGGCTGATGTAAACCTACTGTTTACTTCTCCGGTAAATCCCTCCAAACTGTTGGTATATTACATGGTGCGATCCATCATTCCGGCCTTGGGAGGATCTTTGGTTTTTGTCCTGTATAGTACAGCCCAATTAAATGACGTTTTCGATTTTAATGTGCTCAATCTAAGTATAATGGCTATGGGAGTGGCACTTTTGTTTTTCATCCTATCACCCATTCGGTTTTTGATTTACACGCTTCATACCAAATATGGCATTATACCGCAGGTTAAGTCGGGTATTTTTATAACAGGAATCATCGTCCTGATTATGATAATAATACCCGGACTATGTGCGGAAAATTTTTACGAAGGAATGTTTGCCTGGATTGCATCCCCTTGGTTTGATCTCTTTCCTTTGGTGGGTTGGAGTAGAGGAATTCTTACGTATGTTGTACATGAAAATGGCTGGAGGGTACTTGGATTGATGGGTTGTTATGGTCTGTCTTACGGATTGATATTGACAATGGTCCTAAGGCATTCTGGGCATTATTACGAAGATGTGCTGGAGTCTACGCAATCCCAGGAAGAGACAAAGGAGAAAATTAAGGGAAAACGTACGGCTTCTGAATCCAGCATGAGCCTGAATACCAAGAAAAAACTTGTTTTTAAAGATTTTGGAACCGGTGCCACTGCGATTTATTGGCGTAATTACGTTCACGGATCCCGGCAGGATTTTCATCCTTTCTTTGGCGTATATGGTTTAGGATTTGCCGGCCTAGGTGTACTTATGGCAGTACTTTCCCGATTTGATTGGTTTTCACATTGGATAATTTACGGGTACCTAATTTTGTTGATTTTTATCTATTTTATGGCAGGTATAAGCCGGGTTAATGTAGGTGATCTCAAAAAACCCTTCATTATTCTAATTCCAGACACCTGGGGGGCTAAATTTTGGAATTTGATCCGCCTTGATTTGTATCAAACCTTCATTTTTTCCGTGACACTAATTGTGCCAACCGTCCTTATTGCCAAGCTTAGCCTTGGATTGATTTTGCTATTTCCGATTTGCATGATTTGCTTTTACCTCTCTGGATTTTCCATCAATATGACCGTACAACTTGGCTTTAACGAAGGTTGGGACAGAAAGCTAGTCAGGCCATTGATTATTGGAAGTGTATTGATATTCGGAATACTGCCTTCTTTGGGTTCAGGCTTTTTTGTAGCCATCATTTCCAGACAATTTGTTTATGGATTGTTGGGAATATCCATGGGTATGGGACTTGTCGCCGCAGTCATGTTGCATGTGGCATTTGATGTGATAAGCAGGCTGGAATTTAAGGAGATGTAATTTGAAAAATTGAAATATGGTAGAAATATTGATGAATTGATATTAGTGGATATTTGATATTTATGGATATTAGGGAAAATTGAAATATAGTTGAAATATGGCCCATGGCCGAAATAGTTAGGGATTGATATATAGTGGAAATAAGGTGGAAATATAGCCTTCGGCCGAAATATTGCCGAATTGATATTGGTGGATATTAGATATTGGAGTTGTGGTGTTTTTTAATATTCAGGAAAGGAAATATGCCTTATCGGCCGAAATATTGAAATTGGTCAGGCGATATGTTTTTCAACAACAACCAATAAACCTATAGACCCATCGACCTATAGACTAGATATCGAAATACAGTAGAAATGAGGTGGAAATATAGCCTACGGCCGAAATATTGGGGAATTGATATTAGTGGATATTAGATATTAATTGATATTAAGAATTTCGATTTGCGAGGCAAGTCATATTGGGTTATGGGTTTGAGTTAATTATGAGGTCTGGGTTATGATCGAAATAGCGAATTACCTTGCGATTAATGGTTGATAAGTTGATGGGTTTTTAGGTTGATTATGAGTTATGGATTGAACAATTGAAATATAGTGGAAATCGGAGCGATGCGTAGACCCTGAGGAGCGAAGCGGTTCAGGGTATGGCCTACGGCCGAAATATTAAATACCTCTGGAAATCGGAATGTAACGTCTAAAGCGTATTTATAATTTCGGTTTTATGATTTTGATTTCGCATTTCACAGCCCTGAAAGATCGAAATCTCATAGCCTGGGGTGTAGCGTAGCCCCAGGTAAGAATTGAATATTCTCGATTGTGATTTGGCAGCGGGGATGGTTGAGGTGTCATACCTTTCCCGCCAAAACCCGGTTTTATTGATCTGTGCTTTATCTACGAAAAATGGCCCGCAGATCTCGCGGATTTTCGCAGATCTTTTTGGTAAAAGATGGTTTTATTTTTTTTAGCCCTGAAAGATCGAAATTTCATAGCCTGGGGTGTAGCGTAGCGGAGCCCCAGGTAGGAATCAAATATTCTCGATTGTGTTTTGGCAGCGGGGATGGTTGAGGTGTCATACCTTTCCCGCCAAAACCCGGTTTTATTGATCTGTCCTTTATTTACGAAAAATAGCCCGCAGATCTCGCGGATTTTCGCAGATCTTTTTGGTAAATGATGGCTTCATTTTTCTAAGTCCAGACTTGGTGGCCAAAAAGTACGTAAGAGAATATTCCCAAGTCCCCAGGTTTCACCTGGGGTAATTGAGGGGTTCGACAGATTCACTGTCGTTGAAAAAAAACAATCCGTAATTAATTTATAAGAGAACAATCTCTTATTCCGGTTAGGGTTAATTTAAAAATGATTTCGTTTGGTTTTCTGAACCACATTGGATGATTAACCCCCATAAGGGATATAAAGAGGCGGCCTGCTCTGCCACTTTCCTTTGGTAAAATCCGGGAAATCCACGGGTTTGCTTTTTCCGGCCACAGATGCCTCCGAAAGTGGAATAACGGCAGCACTGGTGACGGAATCGTACACATCCCAATCCGGTTGGGTTTTTTCTCTGATGGCTTGAATTAATCTGTGCCAGTTGATGGGAGTTTGTGTCATTCCTCCACTTCCATGGCCCCGTATTGCTCCTCCTTTTCGTTGGGGAGGATTGTAGTTTTTCACAATTTCATGCTCGTATTCTTTTACATATTCGTCAGCGGATTCCCATTGATGATCTCGGGGACTTTTGCCATCTAGGTAGATGCGTGAATTGTCCCGTTCTCTGAGATAAATGCCTTTGGTGCCTTGGAGTCGGAAGTTTTCCCGGGGATGTGGGGTATGGGTATCGTGGTTAAGTGTGATCATTTTACCATTCACCGTACGGATCAGCGAGGCATTGTAATCTCCGAGTGCCATTTCCTTTGTAGCGTATGGATGCTCTTCACCATACATGTCTTTAGCATACTCATTGATCATAACAGATTTGGAACTCATGGATACCAGGTAGTCGAAGCGATCTCCCCGGTTGATGTCCAAGCAGGGCATCATATTGCGCATGGGATGGTCAGGATAAAGGTTTCCGTTGCGGTCTACAGCAGGCTGAAGGCGCCAAGGTTCTTCCTCAGGGTTGAATTTTACCATTCGCAAGTCATGGATATAACCGCTTTCTACATGTATTATATCTCCCAACAATCCCTTTCGAACCATATTCAGCATAGTCAGGTCCCCAAATCCTCCCAATACTATACTTGCCCATTTGCCGGTTTTCTCAAAGGTTTCCACCAATTCCCAAGCCTGTTCTATGGTTTGTGCCAATGGCACCTCGCAGGCCGCATGCTTGTTGTTTCGCATGGCGGCTAAGCAAATTGGAGCGTGGGTATCCCATGGCGTCGCGCAGATGACTGCATCCAGTTCTTCCTCTTCGCACAACCGCATGAAATCTGTGGGGCCTTTGTCGTAAAGTCTTGGGCTTGGCTGTCCCGATTCCTCTACCCAACGCTTGGCCCGGTACAGGTTTTTTGTGTTTGTGTCGCAAATAGCAGGTACTTCGACTCCCTCTATCCCCAAGGCAGTATCCAAATGATACGATCCTCGTCCCCCAATTCCAATAAATCCCAACCGAATTGTTTGCTTGGCGGAATGAGTATTTGAAAAGGCTTTACTGGGTGAAAATGCCGCACCTAAACTTAGTCCTCCGATTGCGAGGGATGATAATTTGAGGAAATTTCTCCGATTTTGTAAATTCATGGTAGGTTGGGTTCTATTAGGATCAGATTGGTTTTTGATTTAGTCGTGGAAACCACTTCTCCGCGTTGGTCCGGTAAATTTTGTCTACCACCGAAGATGGAAGCTTCATACCTTTAAATTTTCGAGTCACTTTAGGGACTTCCATTTCATCGTCCGTTACAAAAAAGCGCCAATGACGTAACCAAACCTCATGGGCATGATTTTTAATTTCATCCGAGGTTGTCCCTGTAATGTCAGAAGCACTTGTTCTTAAATCCGTTCCATAAATGATCCGGTCTTGGTATTTTACAAGAAAGTCATGGACTCCTAGCCAGTTTGTTACAGCCTGATGCTGTAAGTGTGAAATCCGTTCGGCCAAGTCCACGGACATGTTGGGATATTTATCCAGTCTTTTCGCCAGTTCATCAACACTCCATTCCAGGCTTCCCAGGTGGGCACCTACAAAATTCAGGTTGGGATTTATTTCCAACAACCTGTCCCGGGCTGCCATTTGGGCATCGTAGTCGGGATATTCTGGATGTAGGTACATATGGTATTTTGGATTTTCCGAGAAATAATCCCGGTCACCCTTTACGGTCATTTCTTCTATGGGAAGCCAGGTGTTTTTTGGCTCTCCCAGATGGCCCAACAGTGGGATGTTGTTGTCGATAAGTATTTTGACGATTGGTTCAAAAGCCTTGTCGTCAATCATCACAAATTCATCATCCTTGTTTTTTAGTTCCAGACCTATGTTCTTCCAAACCTTTACGCCTACAGCACCCTTATCAATAGCAGCTTGCAGGTAACTTAATGTTTTTTCTGTCCAATCGGACTCATTAAATCCTTCCAGCGAAAAGGTGCTGATAAATGCCAAGTCTTTGGGGTATTTATCCAATAGCTGAAGAGAAAAATTATCCTGGGATTCCGGAGAGCGAGTTGGTGAGGAATAGACACTGACATTGACCAAGGCAAAATTGTCAGCTAAAGCCTGATCCAAAAACAGCGTATCGAACTCCTTCCAAAGGTGCACGTGGGCATCGTATTTTTTGACGGCCTGAAAGTCTTCCATCGTGTAAAATTCCTTTGATTCGCTGGAATCGTCGGTTTCTTTTGGTGAGTCGCACTGGGTGAGTAGTGTCATTGTCAATAGAGAAAGTAAACAAATTAGCTTCGGTTGGCGCATAGTAGTAGCAGGGAAATAACCCTTTAAATGGCATATTACGAAAATTATATTGGTAATTCCAGCCATTTTATGGGGTTGGGGATTAATTTAAATCATTTTGCTGTAATTTAAAGCCGGATTCAAGATATTTCTTGCCTTTTTCTTTAAACCTCTTGTTTGATCATAACTTTCCAATCTATTCCTAACCCTCATGAATTATCCGATTTTCAAAACTTTTCTGCCGCATTTTATGGTATTAGTGATGATGCTCTTGTTATCTAGTCCAGTACCAAAAACCAAGGCAGATCGCTCTAAACTTTCCGCTCCAAATATTGTGTTGATTGCAGTCGACGATCTTAATGATTTTATTGGAGCGATGGGGCATCCGGATGCCATTACGCCCAATTTGGACAGGTTGATTCAGCGTGGAACCCTTTTTGCCAATGCCCAATGTCAGGCTCCCATGTGCAGTCCTTCCCGGGTAGCGATTATGACGGGCTTGAGGCCGTCCACAACGGGCATTTATGGGTTTTTAGATGACAACCTGATCCAGAACACCAACGAGGCAACAAGGAATGTAACCCTGATGCCGCAATACTTTAAGGATGCTGGCTATTATACCATGGGAATTGGGAAAATATTTCACGAACATGCACCTGACGGTCTGTTTGATGAAAGCGGTGGAAGGGAGCGGGGCTTCGGACCTTCTCCACCCGAGCGTTTTCATTGGGATAAAAAAGGTACATCTACCGATTGGGGAGCTTTTCCGGAACGGGACGATCAAATGCCGGATTACCGTACAGCTAAGTGGGCCGTGGAACGATTGGACAGAAATTATCAATCCCCTTTCTTCTTAGCCGTGGGGTTTTTGAGGCCGCATGTTCCCTGGTATGTGCCTCAAAAGTGGTTTGACTTATACGATACAGCAGCTATACATCTACCCGACTATCTTCCAACTGATGCCGATGATTTGCCTCCAATAGCTTTGGAGATTGATGATCTTCCAATGATGCCATCCACTGAATGGGCCATTGAAAACAAGCAATGGAAAAATATCCTTCAGGCTTATTTGGCGAGCGTTTCTTTTGTAGACCATTACGTTGGAGAGGTGTTAGATGCCTTGGAAGTGAGTCCTTACGCCCAAAATACGATTGTGGTCCTTTGGTCGGACCACGGGTATCGCTTGGGTGAAAAGGGAACCTTTGCCAAAGTGGCACTCTGGAATCGGGCGACACTTTCTCCCCTTATTTTTGCGGGACCGGGCATCTCTGAAAATGTACGGATAGATGCTCCGGTAGAGTTGTTTTCCATTTACCCCACCTTAGCCGAGTTGGCGGGGCTTCCCAACGTGCATGCGATCGAATCCAGAAGTATTGTCCCTCTTATCCAAGATCCAACACTCCAATGGGCACATCCTGCAATTACCACCTGGGCAAGAAACAACCATGCCATCGTAACCGAATCCCATCGTTTTATCCGGTATGAGGACGGTTCGGAGGAATTGTATGATTTGGTTCATGATCCCCAGGAATGGCATAATATTGCTTCAAATCCTGATAATAAATCCATCATCGATGAATTGGCTACCCATCTACCTAAAGTAAATGTAAAATGGGCGGCTGCATCCAAATATGACAACAACGCATATTTTATTCGTCAAAAACGGGAGCAAAGTGAGTAATGTCTAAAACTAATACTCTGCCTTGAATATTATGCGGCCAATGTGTGAAATTTGAGCTGGATTGATCAACGTATCTCGGGAATAACTAACTCCAGTTTGCTTCACTAAAAGAAATTCCCCCGCTCCAGGTGGATGGTAACATCCGGCCGGTTTACCTGTATGGCCTTAATCACTTCCGGGGATACTTGGGTACTGTTTAAATAAAGCTCCTGTAGACTTCCTATCTTTAATACGTGTAAAAGGTGCCCATCTTCAATAGCTGACTTAGAAAGGTCAAGCAGTTGAAGTTTGGGAAGGTTGCCAAGGAAGACTAACCCGGATCCATTGATCTTGGTCTGCTGCAAATAAAGCTCCCTAAGTGAAGACATCTGGCCAATATAGTAAAGTGCATCGTCAGTAATGTTGCTGGCTACCATCGAAGCCTTGGAAATTTGAGGGAAGAGGGGCTGCAGGTCCATCAAATCATTGTCTTCAAATGAGGTAGGGGGGAAGGCCATGGATAGGGCTATCCTACCGTCCCCAAATTCATCCAAACTCAGTTTGTACCTGTTTCCACTGGATACAGAAACGATCATACTTTCCAGTTCTTTCTGTTGCATATACCTGGCCTTCCTCTGGTTTTCCAGATCGGTGATAAAGGTCGTGATAAAAGGCTGCATTTGAGGATCCTGGGCCGCTTCCTGAACAAGTAATTCCGGTTCAGCGCCGTTACTTATCCACCATTCCAATAATGTAATTTCCTCGTGCGACAAAGGAACCTTACCATCGGGCGGCATGTGCTTTTCATCATCACGTGGGAGCATCACTCGCTGATACAATTCGCTCTGGCCAAGATCGCCTGGTTTTAGCGTAGGATGTTCACTTTTTCCACCTTGTAATATATCCTCATATGAAGTCAGAATCAATCCTCCTTTGGTCTTATTGGAGTTGTGACAGCTCATACATTTTTTATCCATGATAGGAATGATCATGTCTTCAAAAACCAACATTTCTTCCATGGGTTTGGGCTCCCAGTCATTCTCCGGCTCGTTTAATGAAGGCATGTATTCGGTGAGAAACTCACTTCCATGTGTTAATGATCCTCCCTGATGACTAGTATAAATCAACGCTACATTGGCAAAAACTAAAACACTTAAATAGGAAAGATAGCTTCCACTGGATTCAGATTTATAATTATGCAGGAAAAGAAAACAGGCCAATGCCAATGATGCCGTAAGAATAACACCGCCCCAAAGATGCTGCTGCATGATATCTCCTGAATATTCTCCGGTGTAAAACAACAAAAAACCAAGACCTACGGCAACCAAACTCCCCAACAGCGCTATGGCAAGTATAGATCCAGTTAGGTTGGCCGAAACGGCTCCGATATTAAATCGCTTTAAAAGCTCAAATACTAGGACTAGGAATACAAGAACAATTGGAAAATGAATAATTAATGGATGAAAGCGTCCAAAAAAGTAAACAAAATCCGGGGCTTCTTCTCCAGTAGGTTGTATTTGAGGTAAGAAGAGAACACCAACGGCAATGAACAACAAGACAAAACGATACTTTATGACATTTTTTTTGAATGCCATAAATGAAGGGGACACTTTTTGCATTTAGAATTTCAGGGTTTAGGCATAGATTTCACACAATTCACCGGTACTATCGGCAAAACACTCCAAAGGCATATCCATTACTCTTGCCATGGAAAGATAAAGATTGGTCAGCGGAGTTTCTTTTTTAAATTGTAAATTCTGCCCTGTTTTCAGACTGCCTCCGCCTTTTCCACCTACCAAAATTGGCAGGTTATACGGAGAATGGGAATTTCCGTCTCTAAGTCCGGAAGCAAACATCACGATGGAGTTGTCCAGCAATGTACCATCTCCCTCAGGAATTAGACGTAAACGCTCTAGGAAATATGCATACTGTGCTACATAATATTCGTTGATTTTCCGGTATTCCTCCATCTGGTCCTCGTGGTTCTGATGATGCGAAAGTTGATGGTGGCTCCCGCTGACACCGGGGAGGAAGGAAAAGTTTCTGTTACTGGCAGAGTTGCCGAACATAAAAGTACTGATCCGGGTGGCATCACTCCAAAATGCCAAGACCATAATGTCCAGCATTTGGCGGATTTTTTCGGTGTTGTCTACACCGACATGCGTTTCATTAAACTCTTCAATACGCATATTTAGATGTACCAGCTCCTTGCGGATTTCAGGAGTAATCTGCTCCTCATAGGCTTTTATTTTTTCATCATCACCTATGCGGCGTTCTACAGACCGAATTGATTCCAGGTATTCTTCCAATTTGTCCTGATCTGCCCGGCCCAATATGCGTTGTAGATCATCCGCATCGTCCTTTACCAAATCCAATACACTCTGTTTCCAGGTTTTGTCCTTCTGTTTGGCATCCGGTAAAAAAGTTCTGTATAACCTGTCAAAAGCCATCCTAGGTTCTATTTCCTTACTGCATGGCATCGTGGGAGTTTTCCAGGAGATGGCAGATCCATATAATCGGGTAAACCCTGTGGCTCCGCAAATCCCTGAATTGATCCTTTCCGTACCAAACTGCAAGGAATCAAAGGGTGTGTCCTGACCCTTGTGTTGGGCTACCAGTTGGTCAAAAGATATCCCGCCCACATGCAGGTTTTCCCCCATCGTTTTATAGATGGGGTACCCGGTCATGATATTGGCAGTTTTAGCAAAGTGACCTTCTGCTCCGGGGAAGATAGAACCTTTGTTCATCAGTTCATTCAGGATCAGGACCTCACTTTTAATATTTTGCAATGGCCTTAAGGTACGGCTCAGCTCAAAATCACTCCCGAATTTTTCCGGTGTCCAATGGAATTTATTTACCCCGTTTGGCATAAATAGACAGGAAAACCTTACCGGTTTTCGGGGCATATTGTAATAGTTCATACCAGGGGGAACCATGGCCTGAAGGAAAGGAAGCGCTATGCTTGCACCCAGTCCTTTTAACATGCGCCGTCGGGAAATATGCCATCTACTCATTTTATTCGGTCATTTAAGGTTTAGCTCTTTAATTTCTCCACTTTTCTGCCAAAGATACTAGGCATAAATTTCACATAATTCCCCGGTGCTGTCTGCGAAGCATTCCATTGGCATGTCCATGACATGGGCCATAGAAAGATACAGGTTGGACAAAGGTGTTTCCTTTTTGAATTGAAGGTTTTGACCGGTTTTCAGTCCTCCTCCACCTTTTCCTCCCACCAAAACAGGTAGGTTGTAAGGGGAGTGGGAGTTACCGTCCCTCAAGCCAGAGGCAAACATCACGATGGAATTGTCTAGTAAATTTCCATCTCCTTCGGGTATAGAACGCAACCTTTCTAAGAAATAAGCATATTGATCTACATGCCATTCGTTGATAATTCTGTATTCCTCCAGTTGTGCAGGATTATTTTGGTGATGGGAAAGTTGATGATGGCTTCCGCTTACTCCGGGAAGGAAGGAAAAATTCCGGTTGCTTACCGAGTTGCCAAACATAAAAGTAGTCACCCTCGTGGCATCGCTCCAGAAAGCCAAGGTCATAATGTCCAGCATCTGCCTTGTTTTCTCCGTAATATCCACCCCTACATGCGTTTCATTGAATTCCTCTATTCGCAAGTTCAAGTGTATCAGCTCCTTTTGGATCTCAGGAGTAATCTGATCAGCAAAGGCCTTATTTCTCTCTTGATCGGAAATTCTCCGCTCGACTGAACGGATGGATTCCATGTATTCTTCCAATTTATCCTGATCTGCCCGGCCCAATATCCGTTGTAGGTCGTCCGCATCTTCTTTGACCAAGTCCAAGACACTTTGCTTCCAAGTCTGATCTTTTTTCTTATTATCAGGTAAAAAAGTCCTGAATAGGCGGTCAAATGCCATCCGCGGTTCTATTTCTTTGGTGCATGGCATGGTGGGCGTTTTCCACGAGATAGCAGATCCGTATAAGCGTGTAAAACCAACTGCTCCGTCAATCCCTGCATTGATCCTTTCCATACCGTATTGTAGAGAGTCGAATGGGGTATCCTGGCCTTTTTGTTGGGCGACCAACTGATCAAAAGAGATTCCCCCACTGTGAAGATTATCACCCACGGTTTTGTAAATGGGAAAAGCAGTCAACAGATTGGAATCTTTTGCATAATGACCGTCGGCTCCGGGAAAAATGGAACCCTTGTTCATCAGTTCATTCAATACCAAAATCTCATTTTTCAGATTTTCTAAAGGCCTGAGTGTTAAGCTTAGGTCAAAATTACTTCCATATCTCTCGGGTGTCCAAAACTCTTTGTTGACCCCATTGGGCATGAAAAGACAGGAAAACCTGACCGGCTTTTTGGGCATGTTGTAATAATTCATTCCAGGAGGAACCATGGCTTGAAGAAATGGAAGTGCTACACTTGCACCCAAGCCTTTCAACATTCGTCTTCTGGAGATATGCCATTTACTCATCTTTTTATCAATTTAGTTAGTTGCTCGCCAAAATTCTGAATTTTGCCGATTCGTCGTTTACCTTGTATCTAAAGGGATAACTATTGACCAGCGCAATGATAAACTTTTCTGTATTAAAGTCATTTTCCAACAGGTTTTCAACCAGCTCTTTGATGTATAGTTCATCTTTGAATTCTACATTACGACCTATCGCATAGGTAAATATTTTTTCAGAAAAATTTCTGGCAAATAGCTCATTCTTAGATATCAGTATCTGCTTTAATTCCGCAGGACCTTTGAATATTTCACCTGTCGAAAGCGTATCCCAAGCAATGATGGGCTGGTCTCCATATCCGTCGCGCCAGCGTCCTATTGGATCAAAATTTTCAAGTCCGAATCCAATGGGATCCATTTTTTGGTGGCAGCTCATACATTCTGCTTTGGATCGGTGAAGCACCAGCAGGTCTTTGATACTGGCATTCTCAGCACCCGACTCTTCTTCTGACAGTTCACCTGCATCCGGTGGAGGTGGTGGTGCGGGCGTACCCAATATTTGTTCCAAAACCCACTGTCCCCTGAGTACAGGACTAGTCCGTATGGGAAGTGAGGTAGCTGTCAACACACTGCCCATTCCCAGGATACCTCCCCTGTTTCTGTTAGTTAAAGTGACCTTCCGCAGCTCGTCCCCCTTTACTCCTTGAATACCGTAATGTTGGGCCAATTCTTCATTAAGGAACGTATAGTCACTATCCAGAAGATCAAGGAGGTTTTGACTCTCGGCCAATACATAGTGAAAATATTCCACCAGTTCTTGGTACATGGATTCCCGGAGAGATGGTGTGAATTCTGGAAATCGCTCAGGATCTACTGGACTGCTTTCTTTTAATTTTGTGATACCAAACCACTGTGAGGCAAAACTTTCTGAAAAACGCTTTGACTTTGGGTCATTTAACAATCTTTTTACCTGTTTAGTTAGGATTTCAGGGTCCTGCAGGTCTTCTCTATAAGCGACTTCAAACAACTCACTATCCGGAAGGGTTGACCATAAAAAGAATGATAAACGGCTGGCCAATTCGAAATTGCTCAGGGCATAAGGTTGATTGACAGGTTGTTCCTCCTCAAAGCGGTACAGGAAATTGGGAGATATCAATACCGCCTTAAACGTCTCCATGACTGCAATATCAAAGCGGTTTTTATCATCTGTTCCCTCGTAGACTTTTTGGAATAGAGACAGGTAGGCCTCTTTTTCCTTACTCTCCAGGAACCTTCTGAACGCCTTGCTCGCAAATGGTATAATTACCTCCTCGGCAGCTTTCATAGGTGCATCTACATAACTATTTCCTGTGAACAGACTTAGAAACCAATTGTAAATACGCGTGAATAGATTAGGCTTGTAGGACTTAGGTACCATATTTCGCCATTTTTGCGGATCTGCATAGGCTTTTTCCAATATTTCTTCAGCAGCATCATAATACCGCTCCATTTTTAGGGGAGTCAAAAACAGGGTATTGGGAAAATTATCGAAACCAGCACCCCCCGAACCATCCGCTGGAAACAGGGACTTGGCATCATAGTCAACTCCAACTAGATTAAGGATGGAATATTGATATTCATTATGGCTCAATCGCCTAATCACTACTCTTCCAGGATTATTCGCATTCAGAGATCGGATCAGGATGGTATTGACACTGTTGAGCAGGGTTTCCCGCTCCTCCACTGTCATGTTAGGTTCCCCAGCAGGAGGCATTTCGCCGGTTTTTACAGTCTCCATGATATGCATCCAAAGCTTTCCGCCCCTGACGATCCTGCCTTCAAACTGATCTTCCAGGCCCATGAAAAAAGCTTTGATGCTGATGCCTCCAGATCGCTTGGTGTCATGGTGGCAGGAAAAGCAATGCTTCTCCACAATGGGCTGAATGACCTTAACATGGTCCACCTCCGCATCTTCCTCCTTGTCCACCGCAAACAAAGGTGTAAAAGAGAAAAGGAGAATAAGCAAATAAAATGTTATTATGGGTTTCATACTTGGATAAAAATAGATATAAAATTTCTTTCAGCCAAATTTTTTCAGATTTCGATATAGGTGTGAATAGAAAAATAATTAATTAGTTTGAAATGGCATCGCGAATCAAACTGTCCTCCGTAGAAACAATAAAACACAAGTCGGTTTTCTCAGAAACTACTCATTTGGAAGGTTTAAACCCGCATTTTGGTTTGGAAAATAATTTTATTCTTTATTTTACTGAAATTCAAAACTTTAACTAGGATATGTCAATGTTTATATAAGCTCGAATTCATTAATTTATATTTCCTCATAAGGCTTATATTGTGGAAAATTGCCTATGGCCATTGAGGACAGATTTTTTAAACGGGAAAATTTCGGGGTGAATGGGAAGAGTAAAGCACATCCAATTGGCGAACAAATCCAAAAATAATTTAGGGGCATGTTGTTGTTTGCCAGAATAGATATGGGTACAACGCTTAATACAATGAGGTTAATTTGAAATTCAGAAAAATCAACATACTTTTACTTGAACCACAATCCTTTCGACTATGCAGCTAAATTTGTTCTTCACTTTTCTTATAAGCGGCTTCACTTTGATTGCTTGCCAGCCAAAACCCTCTTCGGAGGAAGCAATCGCTGCGGATGCCGTTTTCTTAAAAGTGGCTGCCTACAACGTCGAATACAGCAAAAATGCGTCGGCGGAGGAAATTGGGGAAGCCTTTAGGCCGTTTGATTTTGACGTGGTGGCTTTTTCAGAAGCCCCGGGAGGTGATTGGACCAAGCGGGTTGCCGCGGCAATGGACATGGAACATGTTTTGGTGGGAAAACACAGTACCGCTGGACATGATGATAAATATAAAACCATTGCGTCTAAGACTCCTCTTTACGGATATGAGGAAATTCTTATGGCCGACACCCTTCACACAGTAACCAAGGCAAAAACAAAACTCGGAGACATGGAGGTGGAGGTTCATTCGGTTCATTTTCCCTTTGGATGGAGAGACCAAGCCCATATCGATGAGACTACAAATAAAATCCAAACCTACATAGACAACGTAAAAAGCCATTCAACCAGTGCACTTGCCGTTTTAATGGGGGATTTTAATTTTATTCCCAGCAATGCCGACAGTCTGAACATGTATCATGAAATGTTCAAAGAACTTGGATACGAACTTCACTGGCAGGACCTAGAAATAGATTCCCGGTATATTAATACCTTTAATGCATTGGTACCGAATGATGAAGGCAATGGGGATGTCATCGATCATATTATGTATTCACCGGAAAAGGCTAAGGCAGTTGACGGGGGAATTCTTGAACTGGATAGACCTCTTTCTGATCATAAGCCTGTTTGGGCTTTATTGGAGATAAAGAAAATGCACTAACCTTCCAGGTTTTTAAAAATTAGCAAGTTGTATAAATGAGCAGGTGAAACCTGGAAGGTTTTTTTCATAGGAATCTCTTGAATTCGGGAAAACACTACGGATTTTTAGATAATCAGATAAACTTCTTATATTGGTTTGTTAAAAAAGATTAAAACGATTAACTTTTTATCCCATGTACAAATACCATCTATTTCTCATTTTATTTATCGGTTTATTTTCCTGCCAATCAACGCATGAGGAGGCACAGAATGGTCAGGAATTTAAGAAGGGTACCTTTGGATTTGATTTGGAGTTTTTAGACGACTACGATAGTTTGGTGGTACTCGGTTCCGGAGATGCGATGTTGATTATTTCTCCTGCTTTTCAGGGGAAGGTTTTCACCAGCACAGCATCGAGGTTGGAAGGGCAAAGCTTTGGTTGGATCAATTATGACGCCATATCCTCCCAAAAAACCGCCCCCCATATTAATGCATATGGTGGAGAGGATCGTTTTTGGTTGGGGCCGGAAGGCGGGCAATACTCCATTTACTTTGAGCCGGGATCTGAGATGGTTTTTGATAATTGGCAGACGCCAGCCTCCATTGACATTGAACCTTGGACCTTGGTTTCGTCCAGCGAAATGTCCGCACAGCTATCCAAATCAATCCAACTTAAAAACTATATGGGTACAACCCTTCAGGGGGAGGTAGATCGCGTTATCAATTTGCTGACGGAAGCGGACCTGCAGCGTCTTTTGGATATACAGCTGGGGGACGGTACTAAATGGGTGGGATTTGAATCAAATAATACCCTGACCAATACCGGTCCGACTTCTTGGGCAGAGGAATCAGGAACCGTTTGTATTTGGATCCTGGGAATGTTCAACCCTTCTGATGCAACTACCGTTGTGATTCCCTATTTGACGGGGGATGAGCAAGAGTTGGGTCCTATTGCTACGACGGACTATTTTGGGGAAATACCAGGGGATCGGATTGCCATGCAGGATGGCATCTTATATTTCAAAGGAGATGGAAAGCATAGGGGTAAACTCGGCATTTCCCCTGAACGGGCGACCTCTGTGGCGGGGAGTTATGATGCGGAAAATAAGGTCTTAACGATAGTACAATACGATAAACCAGAGGAAAAATCACTTTATATGAATCAAGTTTGGGCTATTCAGGATGAACCATATAAGGGGGATGTTATTAACTCTTATAACGATGGCCCTCTGGAAAATGGAGACCAGATGGGGCCGTTTTATGAATTGGAAACCGTCTCTCCCGCAGCTTTTTTGGATCCGGAGCAAAGCATAACCCACACCCACCTAACCTTTCATTTTGAGGGTGAGGAAGGGCAGTTGAATGAGGTTGCTGAGAAAGTTTTTGGGATTTCTCTGGAGAAAATAATCGGAATTTTTGACTGATTATTAGGGACTTATAGAAAGGAAAATAGTAGTTCAAATTCTTTTGGCAAAATGAATTTTCTTATTAATAAAATGATAATGGGCGCTAATTCTTTGGAGGGATTGGAAAGTTTACTAAAATGAATTACATTAGAAATATATTTCCCTATTAAACTTAAAGAAATACCGATCGAGAGTAGGTATTCGAAAGGTATCGTGATAAACCGAATTTAACTGTGTTGAAAAGCGTCATGAGTACCTTAAGCCCAAACAGTGACCAAGATTTATTGATTAGCCTACGCCAGGGGGATATCAAAGCATTTGATGAGTTGTACCATCGGTATGCCAAAAAATTAATGGCTTTTGCATTGAAATTTTTTACCAATAAGGAAATTGCGGAAGAGGCAGTACAGGAAATTTTTATCCGTATTTGGGAAAGGCGCAGGGAGTTAGATGAAAATAAGTCGTTCAAAAGCTATTTGTTTCAGGCAGTGAAATTTTATATGTTCAATTATATCCGGGACAGAAAGAAATGCTGTTGCTACGAAGAAGTTTCAGAGGCGGCTTTCTTGAGGGAAAATTCAGTTGAGGAACAAATACACTATGAAGAATTAGAGGCAACTGCGAAGTTGTTTATTGAAAAACTTCCAATGGTACAGCAACAGGTGTTCCGACTGAACAAATTTGATGGCTTGACCCCTCAGGAGATTGCAGAAAGGATGAACCTCTCCAAACGCACCATAGAGCACCATATCTATTTGGCGACCAAGACAGTAAAGTCAGAACTCATGAACCATATTTCCATTTCAGCCATGATTTATGTCGGCGTGTTTTTTTGATTTTTGCAGTAATGTTCAGGTGTTTTTTCTCGATAGTTCAAAAATTATTTAAATTTATCTTATGCTTCATTAAGTAATTTATCTTACTGATGTTTTATACAGGAAAGAGATATTATTTTGAAAGAGGAACTATTGATAAAATTTTTGCGGGGTGAATGCTCTGCAATCGAAGAGCAGCGGGTTCTTCAATGGTTGGACAATCCCGCCGCAAAGCAACAGCTTGAGCAGCTGATGGAGAAACATTGGGAATATCCATCCATTCCTGTACATGACACTACCGATTATTCCATTTTGCTGCACAAAATACATCAGCGTGTTCTTACCCCGACCAATTCCCGGAAAAACCGATTCCAATCCATAGCAATCCAAAGTCTGAAGATCGCTGCCACGCTGTTGCTTGTTGTTTTCTCCGGTTTTTTTTTGTTTCTAGGCTGGTTAAATACTGATGAATCCACGGAGCTGGCAATTACCGATCCGGCACACCGCATTGAACGGATGACCAGTATTGGGGAAAAGCTTACTATGACAATGCCTGACGGTACAAGGATCATCGTCAATTCAGAATCTTCCATTCAGTTTAATTCAGACTACGGGCGCGCAGACCGGATTATACATTTGAGCGGAGAGGCTTATTTTGAAGTTGCTCCAGATTCATTGAAGCCATTTAAAGTCGAGGCAAATGGTTTTACTACCCTTGCATTGGGTACTTCATTTAACGTGTCAACAAAACATTCGAGCTATCAGGTAGCACTTACGGAGGGGAAAGTTACGGTAGGTGTTGGAGACGATGTAGTCAATCTTAACCCCGGTCAAATGGCAGTATGGGAACCTTCCGAACAAGCCAGTGAAATCAAAGTTAAAAATTTCGACATTGAGAAAATTACGGCTTGGAAGCACGGTAGAGTAGCTTTTGATAGAAAACCACTCAGCCAAATATTCAAAGATCTGGAAAAATGGTACAGAGTAACTATTCAGGTTGAACCTGGCGTGAATATTAACCAACGGGTGTCAGGCACTTTTGAAAACAAAAATTTAAAAGATATACTCACCGGACTTAGCTTTTCTACGGCTTTTTCCTTTGAACTAAACGGAAAACAAGTAACAATAAAAAGATAAACGCCTATGAACTAACCAAAAACAGGGTAAACTCTCCATCGCCAAATGAAATCGTTTACCCTGTAGCATCTTAAAGCATTACACCTTAAACGACTAAAATTATGAAAAGAAAATTACTGTACCTAATTAAGATGGTATCGAAAAACGTATTGTATGGCCTGATAATTCAAAGCCTACTGATGTCCACCCTGATGGCTCATGATATTAACGCCCAAGTTAGACCCATAGACCAAACCTATGTCCGATTGGTCAAGTCAGAAGCACAGCTTCTTGAAATCTTTAGGGATATTGAAGCAAATACCGATTACAGATTTGTATATCCGGCTGATATCCTTGAGAACAAATCCCCAATCAACGTTAAAAGCAGAAGACAGTCCGTCAATGATATTTTGGTGGATGTAGGTATGGCTGCCAGATTGAGGTTTAAGCAGGTTGATAACACCATATATGTGGCTAAGCCAGAAAAAGTGGCTGATGGTGGAAAAATCGAAATTTCCGTGGATATGGTGGAAATAAGTGGTAAAGTAACCGATGAGAGAGGAGATCCCATTCCCGGTGCGACAGTAATCATAGAAGGGACAGCCAGTGGAACCGCAACAGATGTAGATGGCAACTTTACACTTGACGCACCTGAAGGGTCAGTCTTATTGTTTTCTTTTATCGGCTATCAGGCGCAGCGGGTGACAGTGAGCAATCTAACTACGCTATCAATAGTATTGCAGGAGGACCTTTCTTCTTTGGACGAAATAGTGGTGGTGGGGTATGGAACTCAGGAAAGAGCTAAGTTAACTGGTTCAGTCGCAAGTGTTAAAGCCAATGATATTGATTTCATTCCAACATCCAACTTATCGAATCTACTAGCAGGCAGGGCTCCCGGAGTTCAGGTAGTTCAATCTTCCGGTTTTGCGGGTTCGCCATCCAGTATCTCCATTCGGGGTAGTGCTGCCATAGCAGGTTCTTCGCCTCTATACGTTATTGATAATATTATTAAAGCAAGGGTGGATTTTGATGCCTTAGACCCCAATGAAGTGGAGAGTATTAGTTTTCTGAAAGATGCAGCTACAGCGGCTATTTATGGAGCAAGAGCCGCAAATGGGGTTGTACTAGTCACCACACGTCAGGGTACAACTGGAAAACCTGTTTTCAATTATAAAAGTTTTTTCACCACTTCAAGGCCAACTAGATCGCTACCCCGTTACACTGCCACCCAAGAATTAGAATACATCAATTCTTATGCTGAGACTTTTGGCAATCCCCAACCAATTTCAGAAGAGATTTTCAGGTATTTCGAGGATAAAAACTACGAATTAAATGATTATATCTGGAGAAATCCTTCCTCGCAGCAGCACAATCTCAGCGTAAATGGAGGAACTGAGAATATTACGTATTATATGATGCTTGGAACAAATTCGGATAAAGGTTCATTTACAAATACGGATTATTCTAGGTATAATTTTAGAAGTAATGTTACAGCTAAAATTACAAATGATTTAAGTGTTAATTTAAATTTAAGTGGAAATAAAAGGGTGACCAATAGGTTTTTCTGGCCCTATGACAATGATGGCGGAGAAGGGTTTGAATTATCCGACTTTTATAGGACGACATTTAATTGGTCCCGATTATATCCGTTTTTTGTTGACGGTGAGGGAAATCCTACAACAGACAGTGAAAATGGTTTCCCAATTGGTAGAGGAGCATGGAACCCCGTTTTAATGCTTGAGAACGGTAACTACAGGAAAATTAACAGAAACACATTTAATGGTATAGTAAAAATTGATTATAATATACCATTTTTAGAAGGCTTAAGTACGAGTTTAATGGCAAATTATTCTTTCGATTCGAGAAATCAAAAGAACTTTGTCATCCATAATCGTTCCTATTTATTTCAACAGGGTTCAGCAACTAACCCATATGTTCCTGGACCGATTGATCCATCTAGTTTAAATATCCATAACCTGTCTCGTTCCTTTGAAGGTATCGATGAAAGTGCAACTTTTGGTGATAGTTATCAGCTAAACTGGTTTCTAGATTACAACAAAACTTTTGGTGACCATACGTTTGTGGGTACAGTAATTTATGAGCAATCCGCATTTACAGGAAAAACATTCAGTGGATCGGCGGATCAATTACTTACAAGCAGTGTTGATCAAATTTTTGCTGCATCAACCGACACGCAAAGAAGATATTTTACTGGAAGCGAGTCTGAATTTGGTAGAGCTTCTTGGATTGGAAGAACGCGTTATGAATATTCAAGTAAATATATAGCTGAATTTTCTTTCAGATATGACGGTAGCTACCGTTTTCCAGAAGATACAAGATGGGGCTTTTTTCCTTCGGGATCTGTTGCTTGGAGGATCACTGAAGAAAACTTTGTAGATATCCCATCTCTGAGTGAGTTTAAAATTAGGGCATCAGTAGGAACAACAGGGGATGATAATGTTGCCGCATTCCAATTTCAAAACAATTTTGTTCCAAGTTCCGGTTATGTATTTGGAAATACACTCTACAATGGAATTCGAGCAGGAACACCCCCAAATCCTAATATAACTTGGGCTAAAATGATAGCTTATAACTTTGGTTTTGACTTTGGTTTATTTAATGACAAGGTGGTAGGTTCATTCGATTATTTCCACAACCACAGATATGATTTGTTAAGGCAACGAATTAGGGTGATTCCGGGGACCTATGGAGCGCCATTAAGTCATGAGAATTATGCGGAAATAGACGTAAAAGGTGTCGAATTCTCCCTGAATTATAGAAATAGTATTGGTAGAGTGAATTATACTATAGGGGCAAATCTGGGGTATGCGAAAGATAAAGTAATTGTAATTGATGAACCTGTTGGACTTGAGGATTGGAGAACGGCCATTGGGCATCCCATAAACAGAATATGGGGATATAGATCGAATGGGATAATAAGGGATCAGGCAACGCTAAATGCTTTACCAGAAGGATTTTTGCAGTTTGGTCGAGAACCTATGCTCGGAGTAATACTATATGAGGATATCCGGGGTGTTAATCGAACGGAGGGTTCAGATGGGATTGTTGATCAAAATGATCAAGATTGGCTGTCTGACAATGCAATACCAAGAATAAATTACGGCGTAAATGGTGGTTTTTCTTGGAACAACTTGAAGATTGATTTCCTGTTGCAGGGAGTCGGGGCATTTGACAAGATTGTAAAAACCCAAAACACTTCCACTGGCGGTGTATTTCAAACAGGAGATAGGCCATATTTTGATCTTTGGACGAATCGATGGACTCCAACCCGCACAGATGCTCCTTATCCCAGAGCAGGTGGATGGGGAATGGAAGAATTTGGATGGGGCCCATCAGATTTTTGGATCCGAAGTGGAGCATATGTAAGGTTAAAAAATCTAAATATAGCCTATGACATTCCTTATCAATGGCTTCGTTCCAATAATATTAATCTGCAATTTTTCTTTAATGGGACAAATCTTTTTGTATTGTCTGCATTTAATGAATATGATCCTGAACAGGACAGACTAGATTCCTATCCACTTATGAAGTCATATACAGGGGGAATTAATGTTAGATTTTAAAAACATTGAAAACATGAAAAAGAACTTAAATCCACTATATATCATAGTCATTTTATTCATAATGACTTGTTGTTCAGAAGACGTTTTGGATGTAAAAAACTTGTCAGTTTATAATCCTGACGATGTGTGGAACGATCCCACACTTTCAAATGCCTATTTAGTAGACCTGTATGCCTCCACGTTTACGGGATGGCCACTTAATGATGGCAATAATGCCGATGAATCTGTTGGTATTCTGGGACAGGGTTTCGTACAAACTACTAATGGTTCATTTAAGCATTGGCCCTATACAAACATTAGAAAAATCAATGTTTTGCTGGATGAAATTGATGGAGGGAATTTGCCTGACAATACAAAATCAAACCTAAAGGCCCAAGCACACTTTATGAGGGCGTTTCACTATTTTAAAACCGTGGTATTTCATGGCGGGGTTCCAATTATTAAATCTCCACAGCTTCTAACGGATGATTTGCTGGTTCCTAGAAATTCTACTTTGGAGTGTTTTGAGTTTATTCTGGAGGATTTGGAATATGCAATAGCAGGGTTACCAGATAGATTTACCGGTGGGGATTTTGGACGAGTTGATAAAGGCGCGGCAATGGCTTTTAAAGGAAGGGTTCTACTCTATATGGCAAGTCCTCAATTTAATCCCTCTAACCCATATAATAATAATTATTGGGAGGCGGCCTACAATGCCAACCAACTAGCGAAGACATTTCTGGAATCCCAAGGTTACGGCTTAATGGATAATTATTCAGACATATGGATGGAATCTGCTAATAAGGAAGTTGTATTAGCTACAGTATATAGAAATCCTGTCAAAGTAAATGGGCGGCAAGAACACTGCGTAAGGCCAATTTCTCAATCCAGAAATTGCACTGGTGGAGATCAACCTATTTGGAAGTTAGTGGAGACTTTCCCGATGAAGGATGGGTTTAAGCCGGGGGAATCATTTAATTACGAATATGATATCCAACGATTTTGGGAAAACCGAGATCCAAGATTTTATGAAGTTGTTGTGTACAATGGATCTCTTTACGAACTTGGTGGTAATCAGGGTAGGCGACAATATACTGATATCCAATTAGGAGGTATCGATGATGGTTTTGGACCTGGATCTAATTTTGGAAGGTCTGGGTTCTATACCAAAAAGGGCATTCAAATCAATTTACCGATTGAACAAGCAGAATTAAATGACGTAGACTGGGTAGAGATACGGTTTGCGGAAGTATTGTTTAATCTTGCTGAGTCTGCAAATGAAATAGGGAACCCGAATGAAGCTATTGAAATTCTAAAGCAAATCCGTGAAAGAGCTGGAATAGACCCAGGTCCAGATTCAAACTTTGGACTAAAAAGTGGAATGAATAGAGATGAATTGAGAGATGCTATATATGATGAAAAATTTATTGAATTTGCTTTTGAAGGCAAAAGATTTTGGGATCTTAGAAGAGCAAGACGGCTTCATACCTACCTTGACGGCATGAGAAAATTTGGACTACAGGCAAAATTGAAAGATGGATTAAACCCGATTAGTGATCAGGTATTTTTACCAGAAGATTTTAACTATGAAATAACAGAGTTATTTAGTACTGGTCAAACTGAAATGTTTACTCCTGAAACCTATTATTTTTTTCCGATTCACAGGGATGAAATTGAAAGAAACCCAAATTTAGAACAAAATATAGGTTGGGATAGTGGTAGTTTTGACCCAACGATTAATTGAAATAAATAATTTGTTTTCAGAATTTCTGTATTTTATATCCGGAAATTCTGAAAACTACTATTTACAGTCTGTTTGATTAATATCATATTTTAGACGTTGTTAGTGTATCTTCCTGGCCTCTAAATGCGCTGAGGCTGAAGATTGGGGCGGACATATGTTTGGGTATTAGTAGGTGTTTCAAAATGAAAAACCTTTTACAAAAACTAATGATGCCTGCCTATTTCAATTGAGGATATTTAAGATGAAGTAATGAGCGTATGAATAGAATAACCCGTTATCCTGAATTTAGTAAGATCCTCCGTGAAAGTCCTAGAATTAAAAAATCATCTAAACTATAGACCATTCGATCTCCGAAAGGAGTTCCTCCACCTAATTTGATAAACAATATGAAACGTTTTTGTTCGCTTTTTATACTAATACAATACTCATTCTTTTCCGGGCTTCTTGCCCAGGATAAAGTTTTCGAAACCGAATTCATGAAATTGTCTTTGGACAGTAAGGGAAGATTGTCAGGTATGTATGACAAGTTAAACCTGAGAGAGTACCTACTTCCGGACCAATTTTCCCCACTACTAGCTATTCGAATTGCTGGAGAGTATTATAAACCCGATAGCTTGTCAATGACAGGACAGGAGCTTTCTCTTTATTATCCTCTTGATAATATTGTGGCAAACGTCCAAGTAAAGGCGTTCCAGAATTATATCTCTCTTGAACTGACAAATATAACCTCTGCCAATTTGGTTGAGTTGGTGGTCTGGGGGCCTTTTCCCACTATAGTTAGGGAAATAATTGGAGAGTCTGTGGGAGTAGTCCGAAATAGCGAGTTTGCGTGGGGAATTCAGGCATTGAACGTTAAGACTTTGGGGGGGTATCCAAGCCAGGAGAGTGACATAGAGCCCGCCTACGACATTTTCGAAACGGGAGACTTAGTAGATGTAGATTCCGAGTGGCGCAATAAAAAATATTATCGTGGACAAACGGCAAAAATAGTTGAAAATGGATCTTCACTTCAAGCTTATACCCGGAATAGACAGCAGGCAAGGATTATCGAAAACTGGGGTCATAACCTTTATACCGCACCAGCCTTTGATGACGGCGGTTTGATTGGATCAAAAATTGCATTTTTTGGTTGTCCTGCTGAAAATGCATTAGCAACTATCGGGGACATTGAACTGGCAGAAGGTCTTCCCCATCCGGAGATAAATGGAGAATGGGCAAAAACGACTAGAGAGGCTACCTCTTCATACCTAATTATGAGTTTTGATGAATCAACTCTTGATAAAGCTATTTCTTTCACCAAATCAGCGGGATTAAAATACTTATATCATGGTAGTCCGTTTAGAACATGGGGACATTTTGAATTGGATAAGGTAGCGTTTCCGGAAAATTGGAAAAGTATGAGGAAATATGTTGAAAGGGCAAACGCCCAGGGTGTTCACCTAGGAGTGCATACGCTTTCAAATTTTATTACTACTAATGACCCCTATGTTTCTCCCTTTCCGGATGAAAGATTGGCATTAGTTGGTGAAAGTGTACTTAAAGGAAGTATAGATGCCACCACTACGGAAATTGAAATTGAATCTCCGGATTATTTTAATCAGATGGGAAATAATACACTTCAGGCTGTTCGTATCGGAAAAGAAATAATAAGATACAGAGCAGTTTCTGAAACGGCGCCTTGGAAATTAATGGACTGTATTAGGGGGGCATTTGGAACTGAGGCCTCTCCACATGGATCGCAAGAAAAAGTCGGTAAGTTGATGGACCATGGATATAAAGTTTTTCTTAGCAATGCGGACCTTTCAGAAGAAATAGCTATCACGCTAGCAAGGCTTTTCAACGAGACTGGTCTCAAGCAGATCTCCTTTGACGGTTTGGAAGGCGTTTGGTCTACTGGAATGGGACAATATGCCAGGAGCTTGTTTACAAAAACATGGTATGACAATCTTTCATCAGAGCTTCAAGGCAAAGTGATAAATGATGCCAGTAATCCGAGCCATTTTAATTGGCATATTAATACCCGGTATAATTGGGGGGAGCCTTGGTATGCAGGTTTTAGGGAAAGCCAAACAAATTATCGCCTTATGAATCAGGATTTTTACAGGAGGAATCTATTACCTTCCATGTTGGGGTGGTTCAGTATGTCGGATGGAACTAGCCTAGAGGATACTGAATGGTTACTTGCTCGGGCTGCTGGATTTGATGCGGGTTTCGCTTTCAATGTCAATTTTTCCAACGTTGAAAGAAATGGACAAAGTAAAAAAATATTTGAAGCGATTAGGATTTGGGAGAATGCTAGAATGGCTGGTGCATTTACTTCTGAGCAGAAACTCCGGATGGAAGACGTTAAGAACGAATACAGTCTGGTAGAAGTTAGTGAGGTAGAGTGGTTGCTATATCCGTATGAGGTGCAGAGATATGTACACGAACAGAAAACCCGACAGCCAGGCGAACCAATTCATACGATCGTGGATTTTAACAATCCCTATAGCGAGCAGGCTATCCAGTTTGTTATGAAACTCCAATTGGATGAAAATAATAATAAAACCAGCAATAGTAAAGCAGAAGGGATTAGTATAGAAGTAAATAATTTCTATTCTCTAGAAATTCCATTTGCCTTGAGTATAGACCAGTACCTAAAGCTTGACGAGTCTGGCATACTTGAGCATTATGATTCTAATTGGAATTTGTTGGACTCGATAGATTTTAGAAATAAAGTGATTAAGCTTGACGAGGGCAAGAACACTTTGATTATTGATGCGGCATTCACCGGATCAGGTAATGCCAGCTTGCATATCGAATTCAAAACCAGGGCTGACGGCGAAAGAGTCTCTGGAAAGCGCAAATAGTTGAAATTCATAAGGGTATTAAGGGTGTGTTATTGCTTTAACTGAATCGGGCGTTTTAAAAATACGCCCACCCCTCAATCCAGTAGTAAGCAAGCGTGTTAAAGAGTGATTCCAGATTTATTTTAATTTATTTTCTTATTGATTAAGTAAATCATCTTACTGATGTTTTATATAGGAAAGCATTTTATTTTGACGGAGGATTTAATAATAAAATTTTTGAGAGGTGAGTGTTCTCCAAGCGAAAAGCGGTACGTATTCCATGGGTTGGAAAACCCTGTTGCCAGGAAACAGCTTGAAACCCTGATGGAGAAATATTGGGACAATTCCTCCATTCCTATTTCTGATGTAACGGACTATTCCTATTTATTGGACAAAATACATCAGCGGGTTTTGACCCAGGACATTTCGAAGAAAAACCAATTTCATTCTATCGCAATCCACAGTCTGAAGATAGCGGCCACGATGTTGCTTGTTATTTTCTCCGGGTATTTTTTGTTTTTAGGCTGGATAAATACTGGTGAATCCACGGAGCTGGCAGTTACCAATCCGGGCCACCGCATTGAACGGATGACCAATATTGGCGAAAAGCTTACTTTGACAATGTCTGACGGGACAATTATCATCGTCAATTCTGAATCTTCCATTCTTTTCAATTCAAATTATGGACGCACAGACCGGATCATTCAATTAAGCGGAGAGGCATATTTTGAAGTTGCTCTGGATTCATTAAAGCCATTTAAAGTTGAGACAAATGGTTTTACTACCCATGCATTGGGTACTTCATTCAACGTGTCAACAAAACATTCGAGCTATCATGTGGCACTTACGGAGGGGGAAGTTACGGTAGGGGTAGGAGATGACATAGTCAATCTTTACCCCGGTCAAATGGCAGTTTGGGAACCTGCCAAACAAGCCAGTGAAATCAAAATTAAAAATTTCGACATTGAGAATATTACCGCATGGAAGCACGATAGGTTAGCTTTTGACAGAAAACCACTCAGCCGAATATTCAATGATCTGGAAAAATGGTACGGAGTAACTATACAGGTTGAGCCTGGCGTGAATATTAACCAACGGGTATCAGGCACTTTTGAACACAAGAACTTAAAAGATATACTTACCGGACTCAGCTTTTCTACGGCTTTTTCCTCTGAACTAAACGGAAAACAAGTAACAATTAAAAAGAAAACGCCTATGAACTAACAAAATACAGGGTTAACTCTCCGTCGCCAAATGAAAATATTTACCCTGAACGATTTGAAGCAATAAACCTAAAAAACAACTAACATTATGAAAAGAAAATTACTTTACCTAATTAAGATGGTATCGGAAAACGTATTGTATGGCCTGATTATTCAAAGTCTACTGATGTCTACCCTGATGGCACACGAAATCAGTGCACAAATTAAACCCATAGATCAAACCTTTGTTCGGTTGGCAAAAGCAGAAGGGCTGCTTTTTGAAATCTTCGGGGAGATTGAAGCCCGGACTGACTACCGATTCGTATATCCTGCGGATATACTTGAAAACAAGCCCCCAATCAACATAAAAAGTAGAAGGCAATCAGTAAACGATATCTTGGTAGAAGTAGGAACCGTTGCCAAGTTACGTTTCAAGCAGGTGGATAACACTATTTACGTGGCCAGGCCTGGGGAGGAAACCGATGGCGGAAAGATCGAAATTCCCGTAGAAATGGCTGAGGTCCGTGGTCGGGTTACTGACGAGCGAGGAGATCCCATTCCTGGTGCTACTATCATTATTGAAGGAACTGCCAGCGGAACTGCAACGGATATAGACGGCAATTTTTCATTGGAAGCACCTGAAGGGGCAATATTATTGGTTTCTTTTATTGGTTATCAGGCTCAGCGGGTGACGTTAAGCAATCAAACATCGCTTACAATAATTTTGCAAGAGGATTTATCCTCTTTGGATGAAATTGTGGTGGTGGGGTATGGAACACAGAAAAAAAGTGATTTGACAGGTTCTATATCCTCCATCAAAGGAGATGCGGTAAAGGAGTTTCCTGTCACATCAATAGATCAAGCACTCCAAGGAAGAGCTGCCGGTGTACAAGTAACCCAGGCTTCAGCAGCTCCGGGAGGAGGAGTATCAGTCAGAATTAGGGGTTCCAACTCCATTAATTCAGGAAGTGAACCGCTTTATGTTATCGATGGATTCCCCATTTACCCGGACAATAGCGCTTACGGAGTGGGAGGTAACCGCCAGCCATCCAATATCATGTCCACCATTAATCCAAATGATATTGAATCCATTGAAATTCTAAAGGATGCCTCAGCTACTTCTATTTATGGATCTAGGGGATCTAATGGGGTGGTTTTAATTACGACAAAGCGGGGCAAATCGGGTGAAAGTAAGATTGATTACGAAGGATCTATGTCCGTCCAAAATATATCTAACCGCATCGATGTGCTGAACGGAAGGGATTATGCAACCTATCTTAATACCATGGAGCAAAGTCAAGGCGGAGCTCCATTATATACCCAAACAGAAATAGAGGCTATCGGTGAAGGTACTAATTGGCTGAATGAAGTAACCAGAACAGGAATGATTAGTAGCCACCAGCTGAGTTTTACTGGGGGAAATGAAAAAACACAATATGCGGTTGTTGGAAATTACTTCGAAAATGAGGGGATTATAAAAAACACTGACTTCAAAAGATATGGTGTTAGGCTTAATCTTGATAATAAAGCTTTAGATGATAGATTGACCATCAACTCCAGCTGGTCCATCAATAGGACCGAGTCCAATAACGCTCCTACAGATAGAGGAGGACCCGGTGGAATTATCATTACATCGTTAGGTCTGGACCCAACAGTTCCTGTTAGAAACGTAGATGGGACCTATGCTTTAGCTTCCTACGATGGTAGGTTTTTAACCAATCCTTTACAGGAATTGGAACATGTGACGGACCGGGACATCAATAACAGGATATTGGGAAATACAGGTCTGACTTATAAAATATTAGATGGATTAAATTTTAAGACCAGTATTGGGGCTGATATACTTTCAGCTAACCGTGCAACCTTCTTTCCCTCCGAAAACTCGAGATTGGGGAGGGACAGAGCAGGTGAATTAACCAAAGCAAATAGGAGCTCTATAAACATTCTGAATGAGAATATTCTTTCCTATTCCAACCAAATCAATAAAGACCACAGATTGGATATAGTAGCAGGATATACTTTTCAGAAAGAATTGAACGAAGGTATGTCTGCCACCAATCGTGGCTTGTCTGCAAGCCATGTAGATCAAGCTACATTAGGTGGTGGGACAGACATTCAAATACCCTCATCTGACCGTAGAGAATGGTTATTAAAATCCTTTTTAGGAAGGGTTAATTACAACTTAATGGAAAAATATCTGCTTACATTTTCTTTAAGGAGAGATGGGTCCTCCAGATTTGGATCCACAAATAAGTGGGCTAATTTTCCGTCAGTTGCAGGTGCTTGGCGAGTGGTGGAAGAAGATTTTTTTCAAGGTAGCTCCTTATCCAATTTAATCAGCGATTTGAAATTTAGAACCAGTTGGGGTATAACCGGAAATTCAGAGATTCCGGTATATAATTCCCTCGCCAACTTAAGGGAATTCAATTATGTTTTTGGGGGAAATCTTGTTCTAGGCTTGGCGGAGGCCCGATTAGCTAATCCGGGCCTTAAATGGGAAACGACCACTATGTATAATTTTGGTATAGACCTTTCCTTTATGGAAAACAGATTAAATCTAACCACAGAATATTTTTACAACCAGACAGAGGACTTGCTTTTGTTTGTTACCATACCGAGTAGCTTGGGGTTTGAATCTATTTTGAAAAATTCCGGTTCGTTGGAAAATAAGGGATTGGAAATTTCCCTAAATTATATACCCATCAATCGTCCTGATTTCCGATGGGACATTACTGGTAATATTTCCTTTCTGAGGAATAAAATCACAGATTTGGGCACCAGTACCCCTTTCTTTTCCGGGTCTACCAGTTCAGGTCACTTGGGCATTCCTGGTAGTTGGGTTGAAGCCGGATACCCTATAGGGGTTTGGAGAGGATATCGTTATATTGGATTATTTCAATCCCAAGAGGAGATTGATAGTAGCCCATCTCGCTCGGGTGATAGACCAGGTTATCCCAGATATAGAGATACTAATGGCGACGGAACCATCAATCCACAGGATTTTACGGTAATGGGGGATCCCAATCCAGATTTTACTTGGGGATTAACTACTACACTTAATTATAGAAAAATTGATTTCAACTTATTTATAAGAGGAGTTCATGGAAATGACATCAGAAATCTTCAGCAATCTGAATTGGGGGATGGTGTTCAGAAAATCAACCAGATTGCCAATATCCTTGTGGATTCTTGGACACCTGAAAACCGCAATGCAAGTCGACCTGTAATCGACGGCAATAGGGATTTTGCCAATTCTTATAGAGCTTCTGATTATTTTATTGAAGACGGAAGCTTTATAAGAATACAAAATGTATCGATTGGTTATACGCTGCCGGTAACAAAATTTGTCCGGAATGCAAGGTTATACATCAGTGCTCAAAATCCCCTTCTCTTTACTAAATACAAAGGATTTGACCCAGAAGTGAATAACTTGGGACAGAATAATCTCAATAGAGGCGATGATTACGATGCTTATCCGCGTTCCAAAACGTATACCGTTGGCATTAATATTGGACTTTAAACTGATTTAATCATGAAAAATATACTGAATAAAACAATAATAATACTTCTCTGTATTTTTATATTGACACCTATGGCTTGTCAAGAGTTGGAGGAGAATCCTGATTTTATCACAAGGGATAACTTCTTCTCTACGGCTGAACAAATGGAATTGGGGGTAAATGCCATTTATGATGGGATTGCAAGGGGTCGAGATGGTTGGAATCACTTTTACAATAGATTCGTGTTTGAGTGCAGGGTAGGGTATCAAGTAGGGTGGGAGAAAGGACCATCTGATTTTCAGAATGGAAGCGTGACATCCACAGATGTATATATTGCCACTTACTGGAGGATCTCATATGAAAATATAAACAGGGCTAATGCACTCATTGAGAAGGCGGACGAATTGCGGGAGGCGGGGATTCCCAATCAGGAATTATTGAATAGGATAAAGGCAGAAGCCATGTTTTTAAGGGCTTTTTATTACTTCAACCTGATTCGATATTTTGACGATGTTCCCTTTACGGATAAAATGACCGTTAACGACGAAGATCTGCCCTCCAATCAGGATGGGAAACGGAAGGTCCTTGACCTTATTGAAAGTGATTTGACATTTGGTGCGGATGTGTTGCCAGATAATTATACGGGAAACGATCTAGGCAGGGCAACCAAGTGGGCGGCATTGGCACTGCAGGTTAAAGCATATTTGCTTGATGAGAAATGGTTAGAAGCTAAAAATACCGCAGAAATTATAATTGAGCAGGGAAGTTTCGATCTTTTTGAAGATTTCGCACACAATTTTGATGTTGCACATGAAAATTCAGGCGAAAGAATTTTTGAAGCGCAGGTTTCAGCGTCCGCTAATATTAGTGAAAACCACAACCACCATTCCCATTTTGTCCCCGCAGACCTTCCCATTAATATTGGGGGTCAGGGATGGCATTGGTTAAATGGTACTCAGGCCTTTAGAATGAAGTATGAACCCGTAGACAAACGCATTCCAGGCACATTCATTACCGAGTATCCAAGCAACCGTGTAGGTTTAAATGCTGATGGAGAATATCCAATGGTTAGATGGAGCGGAAATACCTCCTATAATTTAAGCCGTTTTGGAGGTTTGGTATCTGCTGCCGCAAATCCTAATGATCCAGAGACTTTGGTCTTTTCCAATGCTTGGACTTCTAAGTGGGTACAAATCGGTATTGCTAATCCTTCCTTAACAGAAAAGAATATTGTCTATCTACGCTATGCAGATGTGCTTTTGGGGCATTCTGAAGCTGCCAACGAAAGTGGAACGGGGGACCCATATTTTGGGATTAATGAGGTTCGCAGCAGAGCTGGCTTGCCAAGTCTTTCAAATTTGGACCAATCGCAATTAAGGGATGCTATTGTGGAGGAAAGGGTTTTGGAGTTTGCATTTGAGCAGGAAACCTATCCAGAATTGAAAAGAAAAAGCACATTTGGAGGGGATCAGGATTATCTTGGTGACTATATCCAAAATTTTATAGACACTTATGATTTGGATAGACAACTGTCCCCAAAAGACTATGTGCTTCCAATACCATTGAATGAGATTTTAGGAAACCCTAACGTGCAGCAACATTTAGACTATTAAAAATAAAGTATAAATTACTAAATACATTTACATCTAAATACTAAAAGACAAAAGGGGAGAATTAATCATCTCCTTTTGTCTTTTAAATCAAATAGTAGTATTTAGGAAAAGGGCCTGAAATCCCCGCATGAAAGTAGAACTCAAAACCAAAGGTGAGGGGAAAGTGTTTTTACGAAAGGAAAATAAATCACAATCTGTTCGTAAGTCTGAATAATTACCTCAATATGCGCTATTTTTTAAAAAGTAATATTTAAATGAATTCTGTAATTTCAAAACAATAAGCTTTTCTAGGATTTTTTAAAAGATTTAGATTAAATTAACTTCAAAAATTAATTCAATTCTAAATTCCAACACATGAAAAAATCAATTCCCATTCTTGTTCTTTTTTTCATTTTCACATTTAAAAATAACTGCTATCCCCAATCCTACGATATCGTCATCTACGGAGGAACCTCGGCCGGCGTGGCGGCAGCGATCCAAAGCTCCCGGCTCGGTAAATCCGTTATACTTATTGAACCTTCCAGCCATGTGGGCGGGCTGACTACAGGAGGACTTGGTGCTACCGATATCGGCAACAAACAGGCAATTGGCGGAATATCCAAGGAGTTCTATGTCAATATCAAAAAATATTACGATGATCCGGCAAACTGGAAATGGCAGGAACGGTCCGAATATTTTGACCGGCCCAATGAAGGGAGATCCAGGGAAGGGGAGGAGGCCATGTGGACCTTTGAACCTACCGCTGCCAAAAAGGTATATGCCGATATGATGGCAAAGGAGAAAATCACCTTGGTTACAGAAAAACGCCTTAACCGACAATCCGGCGTCAAATCCCAAAACAACCGTATTGTTTCCATTACCATGGAATCTGGAGAAACTTATTCCGGCTCCATGTTTATGGATGCAACATACGAAGGGGACTTGTTGGCTGCTGCGGGCATTTCCTACGCTACAGGTAGGGAAGCCAATAGCGAATATGGGGAGACACTTAACGGGGTACAGGCAAATTTTTATAACGTCACTTTGAAAGGAACTGTGTCCCGAAATGGCGTTCATCACAACTTTATTCCGGGAGTAGATCCCTATGTGGTGAAAGGTGACCCTTCAAGCGGCCTTTTGCCGCTTATTATTGAAGGTGGACCGGGCCTAGACGGTACGGCGGATAACAAGCTCCAGGCGTATTGTTTTAGGATGACCCTCACCGACCATCCGGAAAACCGCATACCCTTTGAAAAGCCTAGTAACTACAATGAATTGGAGTATGAATTACTGTTTAGAAATTACGAAGCAGCAACAGGTCCCTTGGAGGAAATGTATGCCTATGGGGATCCATTAGTTCCGTGGATCAATACGCCCATGCCCAATCGGAAAACCGACACCAATAACCAAAAAGGCTTTTCTACCGACTTTGTAGGCCAAAACCATGATTTTCCGGAGGCTAGTTACGAGGAGCGCGAGACCATGGCACAACAGCATTTGGAATATCAGCAGGGATTAATGTGGTCCTTGGCAAATCATCCCCGAATTCCCCAACAAGTACGTGACGTTGTATCCAAGTGGGGGATGTCCAAAGATGAGTATTCTGAAAGAAACGGCTGGACACCGCAGTTGTATGTGCGTGAGGCACGTCGGATGCTCAGCGATTACGTGGTCACACAAAAAGACTGCGAAAGTCTTGTTCCAGAAGTGGAAGACGGGGTAGGGTTGGCCGCCTATGGCATGGATTCCCACATGGTTCAGCGGTATGTGGACCATAATGGTTATGTGCAAAATGAAGGTAACTTCGAAGCCCGGGTAGCTGCTCCCTATCCGATTCCCTATCGGGCGATTGTACCTAAAAAAGGGGAAAAGGAAAATCTCCTGGTACCTGTTTGTGTCAGTTCCACGCACGTGGCTTTTGGCTCAATCCGGATGGAACCGGTGTTTATGGTCTTGGGTCAATCAGCAGCTACAGCCGCAGCTATGGCCATAGACAACAAGGTGGCTGTTCAGGATGTCGATTATAAAGCGTTAAGAGCAAAATTGCTGGAAGATAATCAGATTTTGGAGCATCAATAGAGCATATAACCTGAACCATCTGAATGATACAGGAGGATTAATCCTTATAACAATTGGAAAGAAGAGACTTTATAGAGCTTTTATCATTACCAACGGATGCTACCGCTTGGCTCCGGTAGAATGGAGTATAGGGGAAGCGGTGGGTTTATTACTAGTATTTTCCATTGAAAAGAAAGTGCTTCCCCGAAAGGTGAGAGAAAATGGGGCCTTGCTTGAGGAATTTCAGGACTTTATCAGACGTGAAGGAATACATACTCACTGGCCCAAAAACAATTAACTTATAAATTGCATGAAAGATATATCCAAAAATAACCGAAGAACATTTATTAAGAAAATCGGTGCAGGCGCAGCCCTTGCGGTTGCTACTCCTGCTGCCATGGCCAAGGAGTCAGGCATCTATAAAAATGTGGAATACCTCAATCTGGTAAAACGGGAAGGTATTTCCGCCAATGACCGAATCCGGATCGCCGTAATTGGTACGGGGGGGATGGGAATAGGCGATGTCAATACCGCGCTAATGGTGGATGGAGTGGAAATAGTGGCCGCCTGTGACCTGTATGATGGGCGTTTGATCCGTGCGAAAGAATTATGGGGCAAAGAAATCATGACTACGAAGGATTACCGGGAAATTCTGGACCGCCCGGATATTGATGCCGTGATTAATGCTACTACGGACCATTGGCATGAGAAAATCTGTTTGGATGCCATGGATAGGGGCAAGCATGTGTATTGTGAAAAGCCTATGGTTCAGAAAGTGCATGAAGGACACCGCGTTATAAAAAAGCAAAAGGAGACAGGTGTGGTTTTTCAGGTAGGGAGCCATTATGTTAGTTCCATCATTCATGCCAAGGCCAAGGAATTGCTGGCGGCGGGGGAAATTGGTGAAATCAACTTTGCGGAGGCACAAATAGACAGGCAAAATGCCATAGGAGCCTGGCAATATTCAATTCCCTTGGATGCCTCTCCAGAGACGGTAGATTGGGATACCTATCTCGGTCAGGCAACAAAGCGTCCCTGGGATCCAAAAAGGTTTTTCAGGTGGAGAAATTATTGGGATTACGGTACCGGCATGGCCGGTGATCTTTACGTCCATATGTTGTCCATGCTACATTTTGTGACCGATTCCAAAGGCCCGAACAGGGTCATGTCCACCGGAGGATTGAGGTACTGGAAGGACGGAAGGGATGTGCCGGATATCCATTTGGGCTTATACGATTACCCTGAATCACCGGAGCATCCGGCTTTCAACTTGGCATTGCGAACCAACCTGATAAGTGGCGGCGGGGGTGGCTACCTCTTCCGTATTGTTGGCTCTGAAGGGGATATTTCCATTGGATTTGACAGCCTTACCCTAAGGCGGACCCCCATGCCTGAAGCCCCTGGGATGTCCATAAATTCGTTTTCCGAAGAGATGCAGAAAAAATACAAAGAAGAATATTTCAAAAAGTATCCCAGCCGGCCCCGGATGGAAGGACCAAAGGAATTTGCTTTTAAGGTTCCGTCTGATTATAAGGGTGACAGATATGAACATTTTGTCAATTTCTTTGAGTCTATCCGCCATGGCAAGCCAGTAGTGGAAGATGCTGTTTTTGGTTTGAGAACCTGCGGTCCCACAGAAGCCGGAAATATCAGCTACCAGGAAAAAAAGATAATGGGATGGGATCCGGTAAAAATGGAAATGGTAGACCGGGTTTAACTAACCGAAAAGTAATCCGGTAAAAATAAAATATACCTATATGAAATCAAAAAAACTCGTCTATATACCCATATTATTAATTTATATGATGGCCTGTAGTTCTAGCGAACCAAGGGAAGGAGAGACAGCGGATATACCTGCCGAATCCGATGAAAAAGCTCTGAACGGCCTGACTACGGCCGAAAAGGGTGAAGGATGGGAATTATTGTTTGACGGCGAATCTACCCAGGGTTGGCACAACTATCTGGAAGAAGGAATCACAGGATGGAAGGTGGAGGGGGGCATCCTGTACACGGAAGGCGGCAATGGCGATATAGTTACCGACAGAGAGTTTGAGAACTTTGAACTTAAGGTGGACTGGAAAATTGAAGATCAGGGGAATAGTGGGGTGTTTTACTATGTAAGAGAAGCAACTGAATACCCCAGAATTCACCATACAGGACCCGAGTTTCAGATCATTGATGATGACAATTACCCGCAGGAATTAATGGATAATCAAAAAACAGGGTCCATTTCCGATGTGAAAGCCCCAATTGCAATAACTTCCAAGGTGCCCGGTGTTTGGAACCACACACGGATATTAGCCAAGGATGGGTATGTGGAGCATTGGTTTAATGGAGAAAAAGTAGCGGAAGCTGAAATGGACTCACCTGAATGGAAAGACTTGGTGTCGAAAAGTAAATTTGCTGATTTTGATTATGCCAAGGTCCAGAGAGGGCGTATAGGCTTGCAGGACCATGGGAACCCAGTTGCTTTTAAAAATATTAAAATAAAAATATTATAAAATAGCGGTTGGCAGATAAAGATATATCATAGGAATGATTTTTTTATATGAGAATAATTTTAAAAAATAACATAAATGCGAAATAAAATGATAAAAAAACTCAGTTTCAAAACAATTCTAATAGCGTCGCTCTTTGTGTGGGCCTTTGTGGCCTGCAATTCCGAAAAAGAGGATGGCGATGTAACCGATGTAGTCATTTACGGTGGAACATCCGCCGCAGTAACGGCAGCTGTTCAGGCCAAGAAAATGGGTAAATCCGTTATCGTCATCAGTCCTGATACCCATTTGGGGGGCTTAACGGCCGGAGGTTTGGGCTGGTCAGACACCGGGAAAAAAGAAGTAATAGGAGGACTTTCCAGGGAGTTTTATCAAAGAGTCTATGACAAATACCAGGAAGACAGTGCATGGAATTGGGAGGATAAGAGCGAATTCGGAAATAAAGGTCAGGGCACCCCTGCCTTAGATGGTGAATTTAAAACCATGTGGATATTCGAACCTCATGTTGCGGAGGAAGTGTATGATGAGTGGATAGCCGAATTGGGGATTGAGGTATTGCGGGACGAATGGTTGGATAGAGATAACGGTGTCAGTGTAGAAGATGGAAAAATCACTTCCATCCGAACCTTAAGCGGCAAGGAATTCAAAGGCAGGATGTTTATCGATGCCACCTATGAAGGGGACTTGATGGCAACTGCCGGCGTAAGTTACCATGTGGGAAGAGAAGCAAACAGTGTGTACGGAGAAGAATGGAATGGGATTCAAACTGGCGTGTACCATCATCGACACCATTTTAAAGCGTTGGATCAGCCTATAGATCCCTATTGGACACCGGGCGACCCTTCTTCCGGTTTGCTGCCACGAATTAGCGGGGAACATCCCGGGATAAAGGGTGAAGGAGACGATAAAGTTCAAGCCTATTGTTTCCGTATGTGCATGTCCAACCATCCGGATAATCGGATAGCTTTTCCCCGACCTGCAAATTATGACTCTACCCAATACGAGTTGTTGGTAAGGATCTTTGATGCGGGATGGGATGAATGGTTTGGTAAATTTGACATGATACCTAACCGAAAAACCGACACCAATAATCACGGCCCATTCAGTTCGGATAACATTGGCATGAATTACGATTATCCGGACGCTAGCTATGAACGACGCAAGGAAATTATCCAAGAGCATAGGGATTACCAAAGTGGCCTTCTTTATTTTGTGCAGAACGATCCGAGAGTACCGGAGGAGACACAGAAGGAATTTCAGGAATGGGGATTGGCGAAAGATGAATTTACCGACAACGGCAATTGGCCCCATCAGATCTATGTACGCGAGGCACGTAGAATGATTGGCAAGTATGTGATGACAGAGAACGAGCTCTTGCAGAAAAAACCAACCCCAGAATCCGTTGGTATGGGCTCTTATACCATCGATTCCCATAACATTCAACGCTATGTGGATGAAAATGGACATGTACAAAATGAAGGGGATATCGGCGTTCCTCTGCCCGGTCCATATGAAATTGCCTATGGTTCATTGGTTCCCAAAAAAGAAGAAATCACCAACTTGGTAGTGCCTGTGGCAGTTTCTTCAAGTCATATTGCTTTTGGGTCCATCCGTATGGAACCGGTGTTTATGATTTTAGGCCAGTCTGCTACAACGGCCGCTATTTTAGCCCTTGATGAAGGGATCGCCGTGCAGGATGTTGCTTACGAGAAATTGAAGGCAAGGCTTTTGGAAGATGGCCAGGTTTTAACAATGGCAGATCAGATTGTTTCCAAATAAATGAAAACACTAGCCCCCATTTTATTGATGGCAGGTTGGATTTTGGGAGTAAGTTGTAAAGAACCAGATTCTGATGCTTTTACTACCCAACTCCCTCCCAATGTGGTTATCATCCTTACTGATGACCAAGGATGGGGTGATTTGAGTCATAGTGGAAATACAAACCTTTCCACTCCAAATATTGACCATCTTGCCACTCAGGGGGTTAGTTTTGACCGATTTTATGTGCAGCCAGTCTGTTCACCTACACGCGCCGAACTTCTTACAGGCAGGTATCACCTTCGTTCAGGAGTATACGGCACTTCATCCGGGGAAGAAAGGCTGGACTTGGATGAGGTGACGCTGGCGGATGTCTTTAAAGCTGCCGGCTATGCCACGGGTGCTTTTGGAAAGTGGCATAGCGGCATGCAATACCCCTACCATCCAAACGGTAGGGGCTTTGACGAGTTTTATGGGTTCTGTTCTGGACACTGGGGGGATTATTTCAGCCCCATGTTGGAGCATAACGGCCAACTGGTCAAAGGAAATGGATTCTTGGTGGATGATTTGACGGAGAGGGCAATGGGATTTATTGAGCAAAATCAAAATCAACCCTTTTTGCTATTCCTTCCATTAAATACACCGCATTCTCCAATGCAAGTACCTGACCGATGGTGGGATAAATTTCAAGATAAAGACTTGACCTTGACTCTACCCTTAAAGAAGGGAGAGGAAATAACCTTTACCAAGGCTGCCTTGGCAATGTGTGAAAATATTGACTGGAATGTGGGAAGACTTGTCAAAAAAATAGACGAATTAAATTTGTCGGAGAACACCATCATTATTTACCTCAGTGACAACGGGCCAAACAGTTTCCGTTGGAATGGAGGGATGAAAGGTAGAAAAGGCTCTACCGACGAGGGTGGGGTGCGAACTCCCTTTTTTATCCAATGGAAAGGAACACTTTCGGCGGGTAAGGAAATTTCTCAGATTGCCGGATCCATTGATTTGTTGCCTACCCTGGTTGATCTGACTGGAATTACCCCTTTGTCTACTAAACCGTTGGATGGGAAAAGTTTGGCTCCACTTATTTTGGAAGATGACCAAACATGGGAGGACCGCATAATCTTCAACCATTGGAATGGCAATACAAGCGTACGGACGCAGAATTTCCGTCTCGACAAAGACGGGAGTCTATTTTATATGGTATCCGATCCATCTCAGATAAAAGCGGTTAATGAAAAATATCCAACTGTGACACAGCAACTTTTGGCTGCGAAGACAGCCTGGGAAGAGGACATGGAAATGGAGAGGGAGGAAGGAGAGCGTCCGTTTTTGCTCGGACATCCTGATGCAGTTTATACCCAACTTCCAGCCAGGGATGGAATACCTCACGGAAATATCCAACGCTCCAACCGTTTTCCCAATGACTCTTACTTCACTGACTGGACAAGTACAACGGACAGTATAACTTGGAATGTTGAGGTACTTGGGGAGGGAGAATATTTGGTGGAAGCCTATTACACGTGTACGGATGTCGATGTAGGAGCCGAAGTGCTTTTGGAAATCGGCACATCCAGCTTGGAATTCCGGATTGAGCACCCCCATGATCCACCCATTCGGGGTATGGAAAACGACCGGGTGGAACGCCAAGAATCCTATGTGAAGGATTTTAAACCGATGACCTTGGGCACTATTAAATTATCACAAGGAAGAACCTCGGTCACAATGAAGGCACTGCACATTCCCGGAAACCAGGTAATGGACCTACGCCTGTTGCTATTTACAAAAAATCAATAAAAAGCTGAAACTATGAACATCTTGAAATTATTTTGTGTGCTCGCTTTTCTCTCATTTTCCTGCAGTCAAAAAGAGGAACGCCCAACTTATGACGTGGTTGTCTATGGGGCCAATTCTGCGGGAGTGATAGCGGCCTATACGGCCAAAACTATGGGTAAATCGGTGTTATTAATCGAACCCACCAACCATTTGGGTGGCTTGACTACCGGAGGGCTGGGATATACTGATATTGGGAATAAATTTGCCGTTACGGGTTTGTCCCGTGATTTTTACAGGAGATTGGGGGATCACTACGGGAAATTTGAACAGTGGATTTTTGAGCCCAGTGTGGCGAAAAAAACCTTTCAGGAATACTTGGACAAAGCAGGTATTGAAGTTCAATACGGATTGAGAATTATCGGAGTAGAAAAATCGGATGGAAAGATCAAAAGCATTGAACTTGAAAATACCTTTAGCCCGTCCTCTGGTTCAAATCAGACGGTAGCGGGTAAGGTATTTATTGACGCCACCTATGAAGGGGATTTAATGGCAAAAGCTGGAGTCTCCTACGCCATAGGCAGGGAGCCCAACTCCCAATATGGAGAAACCTACAATGGTGTACAGCTTATGACGGGTCATCAGTTTCCCGATGGGATTGATCCCTATGTGGTTCCCGGTGATCCTTCCAGCGGCCTTCTTTGGGGCATCAGTGATGGGGAATTGGAGCCAGATGGTGCCGGAGACGATAAAATCCAGGCGTATAACTACCGGATTTGCCTGACCAATGATCCGGCTAACCGCATAGAGATTACAAAACCCGACGGCTATGATCCATCCATGTTTGACCTGCTTGTACGCTTGTTTGAAGCCCAGCCGGACAGAACGAATTTGGGAAACTATTTTATCTGGAGCCGCATGCCAAACAACAAGACCGATATCAACAACCGGGGGGGATTTTCTACCGACATGATAGGTATGAATTATAATTACCCGGAAGGAAGCTATGAAGAGCGGCAGGAAATTATCGATGCTCACACCCATTATACTAAATCCCTTCTTTACTTTTATAAAACCGACCCTCGGGTGCCTCAGGAGCTTCAATCCGCTATTCAGGAGTGGGGATATCCCAAAGACGAGTACACGGATACTGACAACTGGTCGCCGCAGTTATACGTGCGTGAAGTTCGCCGTATGGTAGGAGAATACGTAATGACACAGGCCAACTGTGTGGGAGATGAAGTGGTGGAAGACGGGGTTGGAATGGCCGCGTATACCATGGATTCGCACAATATACAGCGCATCGTGATCGAGAAAGATGGAAAGAAAATGGTGAAGAATGAAGGGAACGTAGAAATTGGCGGTTTCGGGCCTTACCCTATTGCTTACCGTTCCCTAATACCCAAAAGGGCTGAAGTACAAAATTTGTTTGTTCCTGCGGCACTTTCAGCTACGCATATTGCTTTTGGTTCCATCCGTATGGAACCTGTCTTTATGGTTTTGGGTCAATCGTCAGCCGTTGCGGCAAGTATGGCTATAGACGGGGACTTGGCCGTGCAGGATGTTGATGTCTCAGCTTTACAGCGGGAATTGAGAGAAAATCCGCTTGCAGATAAAAGTACTGCTGAAATATTGGTAGATAATGATGATGCGGGAGTTGAGATCCAGGGAGACTGGGAGCGGGTAACCCGAGGAGGATATGGCCCAAGTTTCTTAAGGGAACTTTCCAAAGGGCAACAGCCTGCATCCGTAAAGTACGTTCCCAGCATTCAAGATGCAGGAGAGTACGAGATATTGGTCTATTTTTCCCGTACAGCCGATGAAACGCAGCAAACCCAGGTTTTGGTTTCGGATGGAAAAACCGAAAGAACCGTTACCATCAAGGAATCTGATATCCGTGTAGAAGGGCAAACCTCAGGGGAGTGGGTGTCCATAGGTACCTACACGCTTAGTCCGGGCAAGGATTCCCACGTTACCGTCACCAATCAGGATGCCGATGGGGTAGTAGTGGCAGATGCGGTGCTCTGGGTACCTGTCAAATAGGAAAAAATTGTAAGAAAATTGAGTTTAGTCTCTTAACAATGCACAGTCAATTCAAAAAAAATGCCCCAGTTTACAGCTGGGGCATTTACTTCATGTATTTTTAATTTCATAATAATTCTCTATCAGCCTCAAAATCGGTGCTTACTTTACGGATATCTGAAAGAAATAATGGGTCTTTGGAAGCTTTTTTGAGTAGCTTATTTTTCTCCTCACTTGTTTCATATATATCTTCAATAATAACCCTAACCCGTTTTTTAGCCTTAAATACAGATCGTGAAGAGGGATAATATCGGGTTGATATCATATATTGTAGCCTAATAGATTAATTGAAAAACGTTAAGCCAATCCTATCGATAGACCCATGAAAAAGTTCACACTATTTTGCACAGTTACCTTCTTTTCAGTGTTTTTCTGCTCCATAATTTGTTTCGCTCAACAGGAGGAGAAGTTGCTGTTTAGGGAAGACTGGAAAGAATCTCCCGCGGAAATACCCGTAAACCAATCTCATCTCAGTAGCGTGGACCTAATTCTTCACCTGTATGGTGCCGCCAAAGATCATCTTAAAAAAAGCAACCATCCTGAAATACCCAACGATCCCTATTATATATGGTCTGGGCTATGTGAGGGAAACTGGGCCATGGCGCTCTCCCATCCTGATTTTAATATGGACCTGAGTGGAGAAGGGACCGTCAAATGGCTCAGCAGGCAGACGGGGTTTAGGGTGCTTCGGGTACTTCTGGAACTTTCCGATAGAACTTGGATAGTGAGTGAAGTAGGATCCGGTTATACGGAAGATTGGGAAGAATCTGAATTTCAGTTGAACAAAATAACTTGGAGAAAGCTAAATATGGACGGTATCACTGAAGGAGCACGGATAGATCAACCCGACTTAAGTGCGGTAAGAAAAGTTGGTGTAACGGATTTGATGTCCGGAGGAGGGACTCCTGCTTCGTCCAGGCTGGATTGGATTGCTGTGTATGGGAAAAGGGCTGAATGATGTCAATTGGAAGACTCGAATCCGCAACCTTTCCAAGAATTGGGAAAGGTACTCTAAGCAGCTGAGCTATCAGGGATCAGACAATTAAAAATTTTCCGCTCTTTTTTCAGAAATTTTCCCGCTGAAGAGTTTTTGTCTAGCTTTTACGATATCGTGAAATGGTGCGTTCAGCTTCCAACGTGTCAATCCAGGCTTGTTCCACGCTACGAAATCGTATCCCTAACTCACGCTCTGCTTTAGCCGCTGAGAACTGGAAACTGGAAAAAGCAGCCAGCGCGAATTCCTGGCCAAACACGATGGGTAAACCTAAAACCCGTTCGATGGGTTCACATACGCGGTTGAATAGCATGGCCATCGGTTTTGGCATCCAGAACAGTGTCGTCTTGAAACCGCCCGGTGTTTGTTTCCACAAATCGAACATGTCCCGGTGCTGCATAATGCCGTTGCTCAATATGTAGGTTTCGCCACTCTGACCATGCTCGACGCAACCTACAATTCCTTCGACAACATCATCCACATGAACGTGAGCGCGCAGACCATTCGCTGCAAAGAGTACCGGTGGAAGTAAGCCACGCACGTACATGCGAGCCATGTAGCCTAGACCCGTGTGATCGCCCGGCCCTATGACACCAGCCGGACATGCAATGACGACTGGCGCACCATCTTGCTGAAGTTTCTTGGCGAATTCGTGTGCTTCGGTCTTAGTCTTCTCATAGGAACTTTGCGGCGGGACACGACGCTGGAACCTCTCGTCCGCTACTACATCACCGGTGTCGCCAAAGGCCAAGATCGTGGATGTATATACTATCTTTTGAATGCCTAACTCAACAGCCAACCGAAGCGTATTTTCTGTGCCCTGCACATTGATTGCTTGCATTTTGTCACGTGCGGATTTGGAAACCCCGAACTCGTACCAGGCGGCATTGTGTATCACGGCGTCAGTACCACTCATGCCTTCGCGCATGGACTCGAGATCAGTAATGTCACCTTGGATTAGTGTAGCCCCCATGGCTTGAATTGATTTCGCTTCGTTACTATCTGGCTTCCGAACCAAGGCAATAACTTCCCAGCCGCGCTGAACAAGAGCTTGGGTTAGTAGTTGACCTATAAAACCAGTGCCACCAGTTAGAAATACCTCCATGATCTATCACCTCCGCAGGCTTTAACAGAATCCGCCCAACATTGTTTATGCTGATCCAAATAATACCCAGAATTTTGATTAGTAGTACACATAATATACAAATAATGCGTTATGTTTTACCAACTTAAATCTTTGAAAACCAACAACTGTCACAATTAGCTTATTATAAATGGATTTTATACGGATCCGCATAAAACCCCTGGATTATTCAAAGTTCATCCATCGGGCTGCGAACCCCGGAAGGTCCACGATTCAATACATGCGTGTACACCATTGTGGTTTTTATATCCTTGTGTCCCAAAAGCTCCTGAACCTTTCGGATGTCGTATCTGCCCTCTAGCAGATGTGTGGCAAAAGAATGCCGAAACGTATGACAGGTTGCCCTTTTTGTAAGACCGGAATTGGAAACGGCATCTTTTATAGCCCGTTGAGTGAGGCCATCATCCATTTGTCACCACTAAGCTCCGCAAGCACAGCTTTAACCTCCTCTCGGGTCATCACCACGGGCGGTCGCTCTGGCTTCCGTGCACGTATTACATTGCCCAAATCTCCAATTTCCCGGTTCAATACCTACCGATTCAAAAATAAACAGCATTAATTAGAAAAGCCAATTCCATTGTCGGAAAAATTGGGAAGATTCGTCTCTCCGATTATTTTCCAATTTTTTGGGAGGTAGATTTAAATGAACTGGATTACAAAAGAGACGCTGATTTTGTCATTTCAAGGGTAATGGATTGGGGGGATTGTAATAATGCCTGGGATAATTTAGAATTACTATATCCTAAAGACTTGATTAAAATTTATTGTGTACATCAGGCACAGATTTTTGGCAATGAAAACATTGAGAGGCTGGCCAGCAAATTCGGCCTGAAACCGGAACAGTTTCCGAGATACGTCAGAAAAGAAACCAAAATTTCCCGGGGGCTGGGTATGTTAACAGCCCTAATAAAAGAAATACATAGAAAATAAATCGATTTTGATTGTTGCTAGAGTGTTAAGGTTCCAAAGTCTAAATCTGAAAAATGACTGATAAATAACCTATGGCCAAAATGTTGGACTACTCGCCGTTTGGAAAACAATCAATATAGATCACAGGTTTTTCGCAGTATTTTTTCGGTAATTTCTAGTTGACGTGTTTTTCCAGCCTTTTATCCGGATCTTGGGATGAACCTATATAATAGGTACCGTCAAGTTCTGAATGGATGATGTAGATATATAATAAGCCATAAACAAAAAAAGCCCGGGAAAACCCGAGCTTTTATGCGGAATGGACGGGACTCGAACCTTTAGTTATGCTATAAACATGATTGTCCATAATTAGCTTATATACATATATATAGATATATCAGTCCAGTAGCTTTGATCAACTATGACCACATTTAATGCAAAAAATAGCCCCACAATTAGCCCCACAAAATAAAAATGATTAATTTTAGGGAATCAAACATTGGAGTAAGATGGAAGCTACATTGAGATTCGAACTGAGATTGGACACGGTCAACAAAAATGGTGAACACCCATTAATTTTTATTATTCGGATAGCTGGACAACGCCGGAAGGTTTCCACCGGGATTACCCTGATTCCAGAACTGTGGGACAATCAACACCAACAAATCGTAAGTTTAACTACCAAATTAAAAATTCAGTTGGGAAAGAAGTATGGAGAGAACCTTCCGACTAAACACCAGCTGATTCAATATCAGGATCAAATTTCAGCATTGATGTCGGATGCAAGAGCTGTAGAATCAAGGTTTATATTTGAGAAGACCCCCTATAGTGCTGATATGATTGCAGAAGAGATCAAATTACAACAAAAGCAGGCAACGAAAAAAGAAGACCCATCCAACATCGTCTACGATTTTATTGATCAATACATTGAAGAACATAAGCATATAAGAGAAAAAGGAAGCCTTACGGTCTATAAGTCATTGAAAAAACACTTGACGAATTATCAAAATCATTCACGATCAAAAGTAAGGTTTGACCAAATCGATTATAATTTCCTACAGGCTTTTCAGGGATTCTTGATTAGTTGGGAAGAGACAAACGAGAAAACGAAGCGGGTAAGTAGTTTAAATAATACCACCATTTCAAAACAGCTAAGAACATTAAAAACCTTTCTTAGCTATGCAAAAAAGAAGGGCATATCCGTTAACCCCGGGCATAAAGATTTTTCCATTAAGGAATATAAAATGGAAGTAATCGCATTGACGCAAGCGGAACTTGATCTGTTGTTAGGTCTGGAACTTAATAGCAATAAACGCTTGGATCAAGTTCGTGATGTTTTTTGCTTCAGCTGCGTTACCGGGTTCAGATATTCCGACCTTGAACAGTTGCATCGTGGTCATATCAAAAATGATGAGATAAGATTAACTGTAAAGAAAACTAAAAAGCCTTTAATTGTTCCCCTTAATAGGTTTTCAAAAGGAATTCTGGAAAAATATGAAGAATTGGCCGCACCTCTACCGATAATCTCCAACCAAAAATTCAACAAATATATCAAAGAGCTATGCAAGCTGGCTGGGATTGATGATCCAGTTGAAATAATCAGGTACAAAGGCGCGACTAAGCAATCTACCATTTACCGGAAGCACGAAGTAATCAGTGCACACACCGGGAGAAAAACCTTTGCCACTCTCTCCCTAGAAAAAGGGATTCCCGCAGAAACAGTGATGAAAATAACAGGCCATGCGGACTACAAAAGCTTTCAACGCTATGTGAAGGTTACGGAAGAAAGAAAAAGAAACGAGATGCAGAAAGCCTGGGGTGCTCCCGTATGAGATAGTAATTCATTTTACCATGGAAAAGTTCGATTCAAATAGACCATTATGGCTGTATAAGCTACGGGAATACTTGCTGCTCTTTGATGGCGGCACCGAAGAAGAAAGGATGCTTGCCTATAGATACGGGTGGCATATTTTTTCAAGTAACAGGCAGCACTTCGAGGATTTTGCCCAATTTATCAAGCGTAGAAAATGGTTTGTTTACTTGTCACTCGTTTATCCTATACTTTTTGCTTCTATCAGCATGCTCTTGGCACTGTCTGTTCTTACGATTGAAATAGCCTTAAAAATTCCGCTAGCCCTTATCTTTTCAGGGATAACGGCAGGAATAATCTACAACCTGATAGGCAATACGTTCAAAAACATCCGGGAGACTGGAATTTTCCTGAAATATGTTGACCCTTACCAAAAGCTCGACAATTTTCGGGAATTCGAAAATCTGGATTTTTTAGATAAAGACAGTGCAATTACTTTCTATGAGAATATGCGTTCCAATAGAGATTTTCCACCTATAGATACTTTGACAGGCACTCTTGATAAAACCGAAAAATTACTGGCTATTGATTTTTTGTTGGGTGGTCCAGGGATCACGAACGAACTGATCAACAAACTGTGCCTTGACTCAAATTACAGTTTGTCAAAGGAGGGGATTTACCGGGTACTTGGTGAAGTTTTGACAGCCTCTCCGGATAATATCAAAAAGGATATAACTAGGGGCGTCAAAGAAATAAGGACTGGGCAATCTCTCTCCTTGAAAAGAATCGAACAGCTTAGAAATGTCAAAGCGGTTTTCCGCCAATCGAAATTGCCTTTAAAAGCACTTGAAATTGAGAGGTTGACTATGTCCACCGGAAATCTAAAATATGATATAAAAAATGATGGTTCCGACTTCTAACATATAAATTATTAATATTTTTTTATCAAATATTAACCATCTAGTATCTACAACAAGAATTTTCGATCAAAGGTACAAAACATCAATGGTTTTAGCCTCGAAACTTTTATTTACAAGAAGCTGAAAACTGCAAATGAAAATTTTAGAGTACAGCTATCCTATAAAACCTGGAAAATTGCCAAGGTCAATGAATAGCCTCAAATCGAATCTGAATTCAGGTCTTGCCTAAAAAGATGGGGTTTTAATTATCACACCTTCTGACTCATGATGTGGATGAATAATGTGAGAATTAATCATAAAAAATATGTATTTGATAATGTATAATTCGCACCTTAAAATTTTAATGTTTCCTACCCCATTTTTCTTTGGTTTTAGCCCCTACAGACAGCTTTTGGCGAAAAGGTATTAAAAGATAATGATCGAAAAAGAAACCTACATGTCTTATATAGAAATTAAATTTGGTTAATTAAAACGTATTTTTATTTTTAGTTAGAGAATAAATTGCCTATATTCAAATATTATTCGTTTTGAAAGTTTTTATATTTAGGCTTTTAGTAACGCAGTGATTATTTACGAATGGTATCTTATCAATTTTCCATTCCAAAAAATCGGGTAACCCAATTATTTCCTCTGGGTTTTAATTTTCCAAATACAATGTTTTTATAGCATCGCCGAAATGAATTCGGGGTCAGGAATTCTTATGTCCTAAAGCTAACTCTAACCATGAAATTCAAGTCAAAGTGAAAATCTTAAGATTACATTCCACCGGAACAGATGTCAGGAAATGGCAGCTATTTTTATTAGGAGAAGGGTACAGTTTACAAGTAGACGGTAAATTTGGCTCCAACACCGAAAGACATACTAAAGCATTTCAACAGGTCAATGGATTATCAGCTGATGGCGTAGTTGGCCCTAAAACATATGTAAAAGCCTTCGAAAAAGGCATGCCTTTTCTTACCGATCCAGGAGACACCTCCGAAACAAGTTTAAACTGGCCACCTAGTCCAGAATTCAATAGGCTCAATAATCTTGCAGATAAACAAAAGCATTTTGGAAAGTTCAATTTTACACGAGTGGCTAATAGTGATAATATCAATATTACATGTAATTGGTATCGAGATAAAATGACCTCCATAAATATTCCTGTTATAAAGCATTTTGAGAACGGATCTAGTAGTGGAAATGTGCCTTTTCATAATAAAGTAGCACATCAATTAAAGGGATTATTTGAGGCATGGGAAAAGGAAGGATTATTGGATCACATAAAATCGTGGGGAGGCACTTATAATCCGCGATTAATGAGAGGGGGATCTAATCTAAGCCATCATGCTTTCGCAACTGCATTTGACATTAATGTGGCATGGAATGGGCTGGGCCACACTCCCGCTCTGGTAGGCCAGGAAGGTAGTGTCAGAAAACTGGTTCCCCTAGCCAATAAATACGGCTTCTTCTGGGGTGGACATTTCAATTCCCGACTTGATGGGATGCATTTTGAGATAGCCAGGGTTTTGCCAGTTTGAAATAGAGGTCTTCGAAAATCACACTCATAAAAAAGGATGAAAGAGCAAACGCAAAATAACGCATCTTCGCAATTCCTCAAAACAGATGGCGGAAAATCAAAATCCAATGCCATTGAGGTCCCTTCAATTTCACTACCTAATGGAGGTGGGGCAATAAAAGGTATTGACGAAAAATTCTCTGTGAATGCTGTCAACGGCACATCTTCCTTTTCTATTCCCCTACCCTTTTCCCCTGCTCGGGGAGCTTCCCCTGATTTAAGCCTTACTTATAATTCAGGTGCTGGAAATGGCATTTTTGGTTTAGGTTGGAGTTTGAGTTTAGGGTCAATCAAACGCAAAACAGATAAAGGTTTACCTCAATATATTGATTCTATTGATTCCGATACTTTCTTATTTTCTGAAGCAGAGGATTTGGTTCCTGAGTTTGACAAAAATACCGATGGAAGTTTTCAAAAAGATGCGCATGGAGATTATGTCATTAAAGAAAGGTCCTTTACTTATGAAGGAGATAGCTACACAATCAGAAATTACAAACCCCGTATAGAAGGGTTGTTTGCACGGATAGAACGCTGGACTGATGATACCTCTGGAAGAATTAAATGGAGGGTAATCACAAAAGAAAATACTACTACGCTTTTTGGATGGACTGTTAATTCCATCATTGCAAATCCGGATGATACAACAAAAATTTATGAGTGGTTACCTGAATTTGTATTTGACGGTAAAGGAAATTGTTCCCATTACATATACAAAAAAGAGGATAGAGTTGGTTTTGATGAATCGTTGCTACACAACCGAAACCGCATAAAAAATGGTGAAATTTCATATACCAATCTTTACCTCGATAAGGTGCTTTATGGTAATAAGTCGCCCTTCTTAAAAATTGGGGAAAACCTACCAGAAGAATCGGATTATATGTTCCAAACTATTTTTGACTATGGGACTACTGATATAGACAGTGATTCTCCTGAGAAGATTAATTTATGGAAATTCAGACCTGATGCTTTTTCTGATTATAAATCAGGATTTGAAATTAGAACTACACGGTTATGCAAGAGGGTTTTGCTGTTTCATATATTTGAAGAATTGGCCTTATTACCTGATAAATCTGACAGAAAAACACTAATTAGATCAGTTAATTTAAAATACGATACCTCTGCGGAACAGGATTTCACTTTCCTAAAGGCGGTAACTTCTTATGGTTATATTAAAAAGCCAGATGGTTCTTACTCCCACAAAAAACTCCCTCCTATGGAGTTTGAATACCAACAACATGATTGGAGTAAAGAAGTAAATACTATTTCACCTGATGCATTGATTCATGCGCCTGCAGGTTTGGATGAACAGCAATACCAATTCACTGATTTATTCAATGAAGGCTTATCCGGCATTCTGACTGAACAAGCAAATGGATGGTATTATAAGCATAATTTGGGTCATGGGAAATTTGAACAAGCCAAACTAATATCTCCTAAACCATCTTTTGTCGGACTTGGTGCCCAGTTACAATTGGCCGATCTTGATAGTGATGGTGGCAAACAATTGGTGAGTTATGGTGCTGAACCCAAAGGTTTTTTTGAACTGGATGATGATAATGAATGGAGTGGTTTTCGTTCATTTAAAGCCTTACCAAACATAGATTTTGGTGATCCCAATACCCGAATGCTGGATCTTGATGGTGATGGAAGGCCAGAAGTAGTGATTTCTGAAGATGAAGTTTTCACCTGGTACCCATCAGAAGGTAGAGATGGATTTACGGCAGCAAGAAAAACTTCTAAACCATTTGATGAAGAAGAAGGCCCGCATATCATCTTTGCAGATTCACAACAAACCATCTATTTGGCTGATATGTCAGGTGATGGCATGACAGATATTTTGAGGATCAGAAATGGTGAAACCTGCTATTGGCCAAATTTGGGTTATGGTAAATTCGGAGCAAAAGTTGGTGTGGACAATGCTCCCGTCTTTGATCATCCCGATTCTTTTAATCCCGCTTATTTAAGACTTGCTGATATAGATGGTTCTGGTACTTCTGACATCATATACTTGGGTAAAAACAAGTTCAGTTGCTGGAAAAACCTAAGTGGGAACCGTTTCAGTACAACTCCATTTAAAATTGACTCCTTTCCTGAAATTCATTCACAGGCAAAAATAACTGTTACTGACATACTTGGTAATGGAGTGGCCTGTATTGTATGGTCAAGTCCATTGTCCAAAGATTCTAACATCCCACTACGGTATATTGATCTGATGAATAGTAAGAAACCCCATATAATGGTTTCTTATAAAAATAATTTGGGCAAAGAAGTTTCATTGGAATATACACCATCCACTAAATTTTATATTGAAGATAAGCTGGCGGGAAAACCATGGGTAACAAAATTGCATTTTCCTGTCCATTGTATTTCCAAGACCACTACGGAAGATAAAATATCAGGGGCTAAATATGTAAGTAGATACAAATACCATCATGGATATTACGACCATGCTGAAAGGGAATTCAGGGGCTTTGGCATGGTGGAACAAACAGATGCCGAAACCTTTGAGCAATGGGTAAAGAGTGATGCAACAAATATTACCGATGCTACTTTACACCAGGAACCTGTTATTACAAAAACATGGCAGCATACTGGTGCATTTTTACAAAAGGACAAAATCCTGAATCAATTCGCTGAGGATTACTGGTATGAGGAAATGATGTGGCAGGGATATCAGGTAGCACACTATGAGATACCTCTACCTGATGCCCGAATAATTGTTGCTCCTGGGATAGAGCCTTCAATACTTGACCAATTGTCTGCCCAAGAATGGCAGGAGGCTTTACGGGCCTGTAAGGGAATGGCTTTGCGTTCCGAGACATTTGCGAAGGATGCCATTAAATATAATAATTCTGAGGAAGCCCTTATAAGAGAACTTAAGCCTTATTCAGTATCCACCCACAATTGTGTAATTGAGTTAATACAACCTAAGGGCAAGAACGAACATGCTGTTTTTGTAGTGAAAGAAAGTGAGGCTATATCCTATAGCTATGAGCGAAACGCAGAAGACCCCAGAATAGCCCATAACTTAAATATCAGATTGGATGAATACGGTAATGTGTTGGAATTCGCTTCTGTCATGTATCCAAGGATCCTTGTAGATGAAACACTTCCTAAAAAAACCAAAGACGAACAAGCCAAAACGGTGATCATTTACACACAGAACCAATTTACAAATGATGTCCTTGATGAAGATATACATTACCTTCGATTACCTTCTGAAGTAACTACATTTGAATTGAAGGGGGTGGAAAAAGCTAATACTTTCTATTCACTGACAGACTTTGATGATATACTGACCGATGCGAAGTCAGATACAGCTCATTACCATGAAATAGATAAAGATTTGGTTGATGGAAAGGCGCAAAAAAGACATATTGAGAATGTTAGGTCCACTTATTATCGAAATGATTTAACAGGGGCTTTGCCTTTGCATCAGTTAGAGTCACTTGGTTTGCCTTTTGAGAATTATCAACTTGCATATACACCAGAATTAATAACAGATATTTTTGGGGATAAAGTCAATGAGGATGAATTGGATGACCTTTTAATTGAAGGTAGATTCACCAACAGCGAATCTGATAACAATTGGTGGATTCGATCTGGATCGACCCAGTTCAAAACTGACTTAGAAAGCCCAGCAGATGTCCAAGCCCGTTTTTATAGTCCCATATCATATACTGATCCTTATGGAGCTGTTACCAAAGTAAGATACTATAGTAATTATTTTCTCTTCATCGAAGAAACTGAAGATGCATTGGGAAATAGAAGTTCGGTCGACCTTTTTAATTTCCGTACACTTTCTCCTATGAGGATGAAAGATTTTAATGGAAATCTTTCGGAGGCCATGAGTGATGAATTGGGTATGGTAAAGGCGGTGTCTGTGATGGGTAAAGGAGAAGAAGCCGATGTACTAACAGGTATTACTGAAAGTACGGAAGAAGAATCAACATTAATTGAAGGTTTCTTCCATGCTCCCAATTCCGATGAACTTACCAATAAAGGGAAGAGCTTGTTAAAGCGTGCCACTTTAAGATTTGTATATGATTTTGAAGCCTATATTACCTCTGGAAAACCCGCTGTAGTTGGGTCCATATCACGGGAACAGCATTTCAGCCAGGCGGAAGATTCCCCAATCCAAATTGCATTTGAATACTCCAACGGTATCGGCGAAGTAGTGATGAAAAAAGTGCAGGCTGAACCAGGACCTGCTAAGCAGGTAAATGTCAATTCTGATCATTCTATTGAGATAAATGTAATCAATACCGCTTCATTGTCACCAAAACAACTTCGCTGGATTGGAAATGGAAAAACCATCAATAACAACAAAGGTAATCCGGTAAAGCAATATGAACCATACTTTTCTGTGGACTGGCGTTATGAAGATTATAAGGAGTTGGTCGAGACGAGTGTAACACCTATTATGTACTACGATGCAGCAGGCCGACTAATAAAAACCGAACTGCCCGATGGTACTTTTTCTAAAGTAGAATTTGATTCCTGGAAGCAAACAGAGTATGATGCCAATGACACGGTTCTGGAATCGAAATGGTACGATGACCGAATTCACCGAAGAATTGATGAGGAGCTAACAGATGCAGGTAAAAACCCTGAAGCTGAAGAAATAGCCGCAAAGAAGGCTGCCATTCATGCCAATACACCCAAAGTATTTCATTTAGATACACTGGGAAGGCCAGTTTTATCAATAGAGCATAATAAAATTAAAAATGAGGATGATTATGATGATGATTTCTATCACACCCACGTGCATTTGGATACCGAAGGCAATCTAAGAACTGTCACAGATGCAAGAGAAAATACAGTTATGCAATATAAATACGATATGCTTGGAAATCTGGCATATCAAGATAGTATGGATGCCGGAAAACGCTGGTTATTGGTCAATATACTTGAAAACCTGCTTCGCACATGGGATGAAAGGGGCCATGAGTTTCAATATTTTTATGACTTAGCCCAAAGACCTACTCATAGCAAAGTGATTGGGGGTGATGGAAAAAAAGCAGACGGTTCAGATGATCCACTAAACCATATTTTTGATAGGGTGATTTATGGAGAGAGTCTTTTAACTGAAATACGAACTGATGAAAACAGATTTAATGAAGATTCATTAAAAGGTCGAAATATTCTTGGGCAGGTTATTCAGCATTATGACACTGGAGGATTGATTGATACCCCTAATTATGATTTTAAAGGCCAACCCATTTCCACTACCCGAAAGTTATTTAAAAAATATAAAGAAGTGGCTAATTGGATTGATGCCAATTTGAATACTGATATAGAAAATGAAGATGTTTTTACATTCACTACGGTCACTGATGCTTTAGGAAGAATTATCCAACAAACTGCACCAGACAGAAGCATTATCACCCCTTCTTATAATGAATCTGGTCTATTAGATGGAGAAAGTGTTTTGCATTCAGGTTCGTCCAATACTTCTGTTTATATCAAGACCATAAATTACAACGAAAAAGGACAAAGAAAAAAAATCATTTATGGCAATGATGTAAGCACTAAATTCTATTATGATACAGAAACCTTCAGGCTAAAAAGATTAGAAAGCAAAAAGCTGACGGGAGAAGTTCTCCAGGATCTGTTTTACAATTATGATGCAATAGGAAACATTACCCATATAGAAGACAAAGCAATCCCTACAAGTTTTTTCGCAAATTCAAGTGTTAAACCAATAAATGAATATACTTACGATGCTTTATACCGCCTGATAAAAGCAACAGGCAGAGAAAACAATTCATCTTTAAATTTTGGCACTTGTGACAATTGGAATGACAAGCCCTTCCTCCATAACATAAATCCAGTCGACTCTATAGCTATAAGTGATTATACTCAATGCTATAAATATGATGAGGTGGGGAATATTAAGGAGGTGAAACACAAGTCTTCATCTCTAGGTGGAGACTGGACAAGAGGCTATAAATATGAAACAGCAAACAACCGACTCGAAAGTACAAGTATTGGAGATAATGAAAACCCAGCCAACTACAATAAATACAAACATCATTTAAAGCATGGATATTTGGAAGAGCTGCCCCATCTTAAAAAAATAGGATGGAATTTTAAAGAAGAAGTAGTCCTTACTACTCGCCAAGTTTGTGCTGATGGCGATGTACCTGAAACTACCTATTACCAATACGATGGCAGCGGACAGCGCATTCGAAAAATCACCGAAAACTTCGGAGCTTCAGGTGGTACTGTCACCAAGAAGGATGAACGCATTTATATAGCGGGTTATGAATTGTACAAAAAGCATAGCGGTACTAATTCCGGTTTAAAAAGAGTAAGTCTTAGTCTGATGGACGAGGGGCATCGTTTCATAATGGTAGAAACCCGAAATAATGTGGATGATGGAACGGAAAAAAAGTTAGTAAGATACCAGTTACATAATCATCTAGGCTCTTCCTCTCTAGAATTGGATGACCAAGCAAATGTCATTTCGTATGAAGAATACCATCCTTTTGGCACTACAGCCTATCAGGCAAAGAACGCCTCTATTAAATCTGCAGCTAAACGATACCGATATACGGGAATGGAGCGGGATAAGGAAACGGGACTTGAATATCATGCGGCAAGGTATTATTTGCCTTGGTTGGGAAGGTGGTTAAGTGCGGATCCGATAGGAATTGGGGATGGGGTGAATGTGTATCAATATGTAAACAACAATCCAGTTATTCTTTTTGATCCAAATGGAATGCAGTCATATTCAAATTCATTACAAAATGCGAATATTCAAGATCCACTTCAGAATGAAACAGGTGAAAGTTACTCTTATTCAAGTGCTTCATCAGAATATAACATACAAGATCCACAAATTGCATATAAGTTTGAAAGAGTTAGCCAGCGAGGACAAACGTTAGAAATAACACCCTTCGGAATTCCAATACTTACAGCAAATATCACTCAATTCGGTTATAACCTTACCAGTTTTGCATTTGGCTCTACGGGAGGACTTGGCTCAACGGTTGACAGTAATAACCTTAATATCACCCAGGGCAGAGTTTTGAGCGGTACTATGGGAATAGGGCCAGAGGCAAATAGTCTCTTGCAGTATAGACTTTTCCAGAACTCAATACCAATTGAAGACAGCGTGAATAGCTGGTTTTCATTATTATTGGGAGTGGCACAATACAGCCATCATGCAGGTGTTGATTTATCTCGTGTTCATCAAGATTCGAAAGACTTAGTAGGTATCTTCGGCTTTCGAGCTGGAAATTATTTGTCTTTTCTCACCTACAATGATGTAGTGTTTGGACGTGATCATTTATGGACTGCGGGATTAACTCTGAGCTTTGGGCCAGACTTAGGTCGAAGAACTCCCATCATAGGGCCATTTTGGGGTAAAGAAACTACACTAACTTTAAGTTATGATGCATTCACTGGTACTTTTGCTGGTAGAGACCAAATATTCGATTGCCCTAATAGCCCTCAGGGAGGTTGTTATATCCAGACGCCAGAAGAAGCAAGTTTTAACAGAAATGAATGGGTGGCTACTCTACGTAACAAAGACACGTTCCTCAAGATGACTATACTCCCAAATCGTAAATTAAATGCACAGCACTGGGTTCACGGAACAGGTCCTTCATGGATTGCGATTGCTAAAGAATCCGCTGAATTTGTTTATTCTCACGAGCAAAGAGGAATATATGGGTTCATGTTAAATTTCGGTTCAAGCTTCTAGGACGGATAAATAAAGTGGTTGTACAATTTGTTTTGATTTAACAGCCATTAGTAAAGCTTGCTGTTTGATTAAATTGAAAAGTTTTTTAACAGAATAAAGCCTTTCGCCTTTTGTAACAATGATTTAAAAAAAGAGCTGTAATGATATAGTTATAATTGTATTGAATCAATCATCTATTAATTAAACCCCAATAAGTCATTAAATACGTAATAAAAGTATCCCCAGTCACTGAACAGATCAAAATCGTAAGAGAAGTATATTTTGAACTTCTTGGTATAGAAAATAGACGAAAGGTTAATTTGCTTATAGATAATGGTGGAATTTTAATAGATAATTTGGCTAAAAATGGGTCCCGAATAGATAGTGATTTAAGGATATTATTTGTGGTGAATTATGAGGTAAAGGATTTAGGATCAATTGATTCATACTTACAAAGTGCTCAAAAGACTCCTATGCCTACCATTGAGTATTATTTAAACATGAAGCATAGAATGATGTAAATTGAAGTTGAGAACAGGTCATGCCAAGTGGTATTACATCATCCGCCATTGGAAAGCTTGAAGAATATTGGAAATAAGAAAAAAGTCATTTAATATTCCTGCATTTTGTAAAAAATATTTTAAGGCATAGCAAATGTGAAATAAAAAATTTAGAAATATTAATTTTAATAATTAAGCCACTTCAGAAATGAAATACTTCATCAAAATATCCCCTGTACAAAGTAATCAATCACTTATAACGAAGTTCCTTATTCGCCATCTTGGGGAACAAGCGTTAAGTACAGCAAGTAACCTTGTGAGGAATGGAGGGGTTGTTCGAGAAAATTTGACTAAGGCGCATGCAGAACAGATAGCTGGTCCTTTAAGGAATTTGGGAGCTCAGGTAGAAGTAATAGAAATGAGTGGGGATGATTTGGGAAATAATAACCCTACCTATGAGGTGAAAATAATTAATTATGGTTCTGGCAAATTAGCTGTTGTCAAAGCGGTAAAAGAAACTACTGGACTTGGTTTAAAACAAGCTAAGGAGCTGGTAGATAAAATTGGGGAAGGTGGGGAAAGATATAAAAAGGATGAAGCGGATCGTCTGGCGAACATTCTTCGAGAAGCTGGAGCTGAAGTGGAAGTAAACCAAATAGGGGGAGTTGAACCGGATCCTGAGCCGGAACCAGAACCAATACAACCTGTAGAGCCAATTGATAATCCTATTTCAAATAAAATTTTAAGTCAGAATCTAGGTGTAAAAACCATGGGGGATCCCATTGCTTTTAATGAGAAATCTTTTAATGTGTCCCTTCTTCATCAAGCTTTAGATGCAATGGGAATTTTTTCAGATGAAAAGGAAATTTATAATCGACATGCCGGTCCCGATACAAGTAAGAAAGTTCGACAATTTCAACAGAACCTTAAACTTCCAACTAACGGGAATGTAATTTTAGTAAACGAACTTTCCTTAAAAGCTATTTATAACACCTTAAAAGAGCGGGGGCTATTTGAAGCAAGTCGATCTTTTACTGTTACCGGCAAAGTCATTTCTAATCTTGATAAACCTGTTAAACAAATTCAGTTGTTAGTTTTTGATATGGACCTAACAGCGATATCCACTTTCCGATCTATCAAGTATTCTGAATTAGAGAAATTAGGAGAGTTCCGTTTTCTTGCATCCACACTTTCCAATAACTGCGGTGAATACCGTTTTCATTTTTATGATTGGCAGTTTCTTAATAGAAAGCAAAAGATTGCCAATCTGGTCATTTTTGCAGTTGGGGAGATAGAAAAGCAATATCATATATTGGGTTATTCAAATGTAGTTCACACCAATGCATGTAAGGACTCAGGTCTCGCTAGAAATGTGGATATCATAATCACCTCCAATGATGCACGTCCGGAGTATGAAAAGGTGGTTTCATTGGTAAATGATTACCTTAAAAACCATCAAAAGATAAATATCATCAGTTTAGGAGAATCACCTGAACAGTTAACCTTAGTTTCTTCGGAGCTCGATTTGGAAGAAAATTTAATAAAGACGGCTTCAATAGCTAGAAAAATATCTGCAGGTCGGGATCCGTCATTACGTGCAGAATTTTTTTATGGAATAAGTAGGCAGAATATAAGGTTGGATTGGGAAGTCTTATTTAATCAAACTGATATTGGAATTAGAGAAGCTATTGATCTATCTACCGAAGAAAATATCATTAAACAGTATCCAGAAATTATCATTGATCGATTTATCAAATATTTAAAAGAAACATCAGCAAAAGTATTATTAGAAGATGAAGATAATTTTTTAAATAAAATTTTAAATAGTGCATTACCAAAAAGATCTGACCGCTTAGCTTATTTATTGGCATATTCTAGATTTAGTAATTCTGATTCGGAAGACTTTTGGGAATCATTTTTACCCACCCAACCAGAATTTAAGAATAAACCTCAGTTAGTAAAAAATCTTATCCTAAACCATCAGCTTTCTACCCTCACAGGTTATAATGCTGCCTTAATCAATGAATTGCAGATGGAAAGAAAGGTCAAGCATATTGACGAACTTTTTGATCTTGAAAAAAGTGATTGGTTGGAGTTAGTTAAAAAAACAGAGGTAGTAGATAGAGTAAGTGGAGAGAGTATTGAGCAAAAACAAATGGATTATTCAGAATATATATTTAACCAATTAAACGCCACTTTCCCAACAAAACGTATCTTGCGAATGGTCGATAAAGGTCTCATTCCAATTGGGAAATCTCAAATAAAAACTTACATATCTAAATTTTTAAAAGAAAATGTCAATTTTGATTTTGCCAAATCAAGCATATATGATTTTAAATCCCAAATAAATTCAATTGACACCAACAATTCAGAAGAAGTATTTAAGGAATTATGTACCATACAACGGGTATTCCAAGTAAGTCCTGATCCAGATGCCATGGCTTCCCTGATGAAACAAAACTTAAATTCTGCAAGCAAAATTTCAGAATTTCCGACCAATCAATTTTTAAAGCATTATGCAGATTCATTAGGTGGTATTGCAAAGGCATCGTCTATACTACAAAAAGCTCAGCATATTACTTCAAGAAACGAATTATTCATTTTAAAATTTAAAGATGTTATCCATAATGACAAGCCTAGGGGGGTATTGTCAAAAAATGAACAGAAGGAAACGATAGAAATTATAAAAAAAAACATACCAAATTATTCTAAACTTTTTGGTCGTCCGGATATTTGTGAATGCCACCATTGTCGTTCAGTATTTAGCCCTGCTGCTTATCTTGTTGATTTACTCCGATTTTTAGAAAGAAGCAAATCAAGAGCATATTCAAAATCATGTATTGATGTATTTAAAGAAAGACGGCCGGATTTGCTTCACCTCCCTCTGACTTGCGAAAATTCAAATACATTGATTCCTTATATAGATCTTGCCAATGAAATAATGGAATATTTCACTGCCAATAAAAGCCTTAATAATTACATAGGATATAATACAACAAGTGATACTCCTTCGGAAGAGCTAAGAGCCACCCCTCAAAATTTTAAATTATTAGCCTACAAAGAGCTAAAAGATGCTAAATTCCCTTTTTCTTTACCATACCATCAACCACTTGATGTAATCAGGCAGTTTAGCCGGCACTTTTATATGAGCAGATATGAGGTGATGAAAGCTGTGAATTTGAATAGCGAAAATGAAGTCTCTCAAGCCATAGCAGCAGAATCACTTCATATCTCAGAAGAAGAGTTTAAAGTTATTACTGGGTATAAATTTGATGGCAGTATAGATCAGACAGAAAGTTATCAATTTTTTGGGTTTGAAAATGAAGACCAGATTGATTCAAAATTAAGTTCAGTTCCAATTTTTATTGATCGATCAGGAATTTCTTATCAAGAGCTAATTGAACTGCTTGGAACAAATTTTGTAAATCCGACCCAAAATATTTTAAATGTTATTGAAAAGATTTTTTCCAATTCAAATCTCACTTCAAACTCTATTTATCAGTTATTAGAAAAAATCAAATCTGAGTCTTTAAATTCGAGTGAGAAGGGTCGGATAGCAACTATACTTGAAGATTTTAATAATAAAGAGGGATTTAATTTAACCTTTTCAGATTTAGAAAATTGGACAAAAGAAAATCTGGATAAAATTCAAGAAATCATCACATTATTTGAACCTAACTCAAAATGCAGTTTGGAAACAACTAGATTACGTACTATAAAAAGTATATATAAAAATGAAGTTGTATCGGGTCTAAATAAAGATACTTGGAATAAAATGCAAAGGTTCATCCGATTATGGAGGAAGTTGGGCTGGACTATAGATGAGACAGACACCCTTCTTCAAGCACTGAGTATGTCCGAAATAAAGCCAGAAACTATTCAAAATATTGAAGTTATAATAGGTTTACAAGATATAACCAATCTAACTATTAATGAGATTTCTCTATTTTGGGGGAATTTCGATATAAATAAGAAGAAATCTCTCTATAAAAAACTTTTTTTAAACAAAGCCAATCCTCAAATAAACCAAGTGTTTAAATCAGATGCCTTTGGAGAATATTTGCAAAATGGAGATGAAGCTATTGTTAAACATCTTTCTTCAATTATTTCAGCTTTTAAAATTAAGGAGCAAGAAACACAGTCTATTATGCGACTTCTTGGATATGATGATTCTGTAGGAATTAATCTTTTCAATTTGAGCGCTATCTATCGCCATGTGCTCCTGGCAAAATCTCTTCAATTAAGCATATCTGATTTAATTGATGTAATTAATATTTTTGGATATAATGAATATATATTTATAACACCTACCAATACCTTTGAATTCTGTGAACTTATCGCAGACATTCAAAAGTCAAGCTTTACCATTCCCACAATCAATTATATTTTTAATGGAAAAAAGCTGGCAGATTCGGAAAATGGCTTATCCCAAGACGTAATTTCTGATACAAAGAAAAAGTTACAGGAAACAATTGAGCCTTTGGACAAAGATTTAAACAGAGATCTTATCGATAGTTATATATTTCAGTATGTAGCAGAATTAATAGGTATAAATGAAAAACAAACTTCATTAATAATTAGTGAAATTTTGGATGAATATCGTGATATAGATGAAGAATCTTTTACTCGCTTAGTAACTATCCATCATCGGGCAGCTGAATTTATTAAAGCCTTTAAATTAAGTGATGGTGAGACCAAGCATTTAGTAGATCACCCTCAAGATTTTGAGAATATCGATTTTAGTGAAATATCTCAAAAACACTGGACTCGGGTTAATGATTATGTGAATTTACGGAATAAAATACCACAAAAGCAGGCAACTCTTCTTGATGTATTTACCCTCGCTCATGAAACGGATATAGACATCACCAAACTAATAGAAACAATTCATTTGGCAACAGCCTGGAGAATTGAAGATTTAACATATCTAATTAAAGAGTTTTTTGGGTTGGAGACTAATGATTTTAAAAATGAAAAGGCATTGAATAAGATTGAAGAAGTGATGAATATCATTTCAAAAACCGGACTTACTGCTAAAACAATTACTACTTGGGGAAAACCTGAAACTGATTTCGATAAACTATTTAATTCAGCCAAAATAATCAGAAATGCTGTAAAAGCAAAATATGAAGATACAGAATGGCTTTCTATTGCGGCAAAAATTAATAATAAGTTAAGAGAAAATCAGCAAATGGCTCTATCCCAACATCTATTGACTTTACAAGAGATAAGATCATGGGGAGCTACTAATGAAGATGGTTTATTTGAATATTTCCTTATAGATGTTCAAATGAAATCTTGTATGGAAACATCCCGTATAGTTCAGGCTAATTCATCCATTCAAATGTTCGTTAATCGCATATTGCTTAACCTTGAAGAACCTGAACTTTCTCCTGATGCGATAGACAAAGACCATTGGGAATGGAAAAAGAACTACCGTGTCTGGGAGGCTAACCGTAAAACATTCGTACAGGCCGAAAATTACCTAGAACCAGAATGGCGTAATGATCGAAGTGAATTATTTAAGGAATTGGAATCTTATCTTACGCAAAATGATATTTCAAATAAAACTGCGGAACAGGCGATGCGAGGATATGTTAATTCACTGGATGAAATATCCAATCTTGATGTGTGTGGAATGCATAGGGAGCAATATGACAATGGAAAACTGAAATACCTGCATGTTTTTGCACGAACAAACTCAGCCCCTTATAAATTTTTCTACAGAAAATGGGATGAATTTGGCAAATGGACAGCCTGGGAGAAGGTACCTGTGGATATCCGCAGCATCGAAGCTAATTCGAATAAAGACAATGGCGGAGTACAGCTGGCGCCTGTAATTTGGAAAAACAGGATATTTTTATTTTGGCCCGAATTTTCAAAAATTTCTAAGGCCACAGAGATGGAAGATAATGAATCGTTTGAAGATAGGGCTGGCGAAACTATTAACTCAGTAAGGCCAAATGAAGCTTTGGAAATAAAACTTGCCTGGAGCGAGTATACAGATGGAAAATGGACACCAAAGCAAATAAAAGATGGTCCTGCCTTATTTGATCAAGAGTTTTCTAGATATGAAAAGGATTACTCTATTTGGATTTTTACAGGTCAACGGGCATTACATATTTATTTACTTAATTTAGAAAATAATATGGGTGTAGTTTTTAGTATCTTAGAAATTAATAGTATAATCAGTTATAGTTATGGTGAATTTATTAAAATCGAAGAGCTTTACGATTATAACTTTAATAAAAAGTTACTTAATGGAAAACTTATCTTTAATAATACTACATTTTTGAAAAAAGATAATAATAATAAACTTTTATCATCTAATGACCAAGTTAACCAGGTTTCAATAGAAGTTCCTTTTTTTTATTCAAGTTCAAATTTCTCATATTTTGTTAAACCTTATAAAAATGTAAGTGTTGAAGTTGTAACAAATACATCAAACTCACAACAGTATGCATTTATTAAAAATGTATATCACGATTATGATGAGATAAATATACTTAATGAAAATGAAAACTTTCAGAGAGCATCATTTGGAGGAGTATTTAGAGATGTTGTTATTCATAATGCTTTTGAATTCGAATTCCATACGTTTTACCACCCTTTTACGGGAGAGTTTGTTGAAAGACTTAATAAAGGTGGAATTAAGGCTTTACTTGAGAGTGGTCTATCTTTAAAATCAGATGAAGGTGAAAAATTTATAAATGATTATGATCCAAATTTTAATTTTGGAGGTGTAAAAGAAGCAAAAGAGGAAGGAAGAACTTATTATAAAGAAAATGTATGTTTTGATACTTTTGGAGCTAATAGTTTATATAATTGGGAGTTATTTTTTCATGTGCCCTTGTATATAGCCACTCGTCTTAGTAAAAACGGACGCTATGAAGAGGCTATGAAATGGTTCCATCATATTTATGATCCCACAACATCAGAACCTGCATCTGATTTGGACAAATTTGAAACTTCCCGATATTGGAAGATACTTCCATTTAAATCTACCGAATCTCAAAATATTGAAGACTGGTTTAAAGAATTGAGTCCAAATAGCAATCAGGCCAGAACTAATGCGGTGATAGGTGAATGGCGTAATCATCCATTTGACCCTCACCGTGTAGCAGCAAACCGTCCTATTGCTTATATGCAAAATGTGGTGGTTAAGTATGTTGAGAATTTATTGTCTTGGGGAGATTCACTATTCCGTAAGGATACCATGGAAAGTGTAAATGAAGCTCTGCAGCTTTATGTACTTGCTAACCACATCCTTGGACCGCGTTCAGAATTTATCCCCAAAAGAGGTACAATTAAAGCAGAATCGTATAATAGTTTACTTGGAAAATGGGATGATTTTTCAAATGCTAGAGTAGTGCTAGAAAACATTTTCCCATACAGCAGCGAACCTACGGTGAGTCACTCTTCAGCAGAAATTTCAAGCCTATTAAGCGGTGGTTCATCTCTTTACTTTTGCATTCCTTCTAACTTGAAGTTATTGGATATTTGGAACACTGTGGCCGACCGCCTTTTTAAGATAAGAAATTGCCAAAACATAGAGGGGGTGAAGCGTTCCTTATCATTATTCGCACCTATAATAGACCCAGCTATGATAGTCCAGGCAAAATCACGCGGATTGAGTCTGACAGAAATATTTACCGGATTATCCGTATCTACACCCCTTTATAGATTCAGTTATTTGCTTCAAAAAGCAAATGAGTTTTGTAATGATGTGAAGTCTTTGGGAGGAGCTTTCTTATCAGCATTGGAAAAGAAAGATGGTGAAGAACTGAATCTTTTACGTTCTTCTCATGAGAATCAGATGCTTGAAATGATATCGGCTATACGAGAACGTGGTGTCTTGGAAGCAAAAGCCAACAAAGAAGGATTTATAAAGAGTCGAGAAACAGCAGTTAGAAGGCTTAAACATTATGTAGGACTTCTGGGAATAGATGATATAACTATTCCGCCAACTCCGACATTAAAAGCCAGTTTGAATGACAAGAGTCAATTACCTTCTGATATTAATGTTGGTAAATTAACAACCACTATGGATCTTGCAAATATTGGAGAGGGTGCTGTAAAATTAATTTCTAAAGAAAGATTTGAATTAGATAAACTTGAGGATGCCCAATTTTGGCAAATTGGCGCGCAGAGTAGTGAGGCATTATCTGCAATTGCAAATATAATACCTAATGCGTACGTTGACGGAAAGCCACTTGGGGTAGGAGTTGGAGTGAGCTTTGGTGGTCGTGAACTTGGTGCTGCATTAAGTGCAGCAGGAAGGGTATGCAGTCTTATGGCTGGTATAAGAACTTATGAAGCATCTGAAGCTGCAAAAATAGCTTCGTATTTCCGACGAACACAGGATTGGACATTTCAAGGTAATATGGCTATTCGAGAGATTGTACAATTGGACAAGCAGATTACCACTGCAGATATACGCATTCAATTAGCGCAAATAGAACTAGAAAATCATAAGAAACAGATTGAACATACCGCAGAAATGGAACAATTTCTTAAGGATAAATTCACAAACCAGGAGTTATACCAATGGATGAAAGAACAAATTTATTCTGTTTATAAGCAAGCGTATAATCTTGCATTTGACATGGCCAAGAAGGCCGAGGAGGCTTGTCAAAATGAATTTGGCTTAACGACTGAGTCATTTATTAATTATGGATATTGGGAAAGTTCAAAACAAGGATTAGTTGCCGGAGAGAAATTACAACTTGCTCTTCGTCAACTTGAAAAGTATCATATTGAAAATAACAGTAGGGATTACGAAATTACTAAACACATCTCACTTTCCCGGCTGAATCCATTCGCCTTGATAGAGTTTCGTAAAGAAGGCAATTGCATTTTTGAGATACCTGAGGTTTTATTTGATATGGACTTTCCAGGACAATATTTCAGGAGGATTAAATCAGTAAGCATTAGCATCCCTTGTGTAGCAGGACCACATACTTCAGTAAGTGCTAAGTTGTCTTTAATTAATAATAGGTATAGAAAAAATGATAATCTCAATAGTACCGATAATACTGGCTATATAGAAGCTTTTAACAATGATGAACGTTTTATATCCACGGCTTTTAAAAATATGCAATCAATAACTACAAGCAATGCGCAAAATGATAGTGGTGTTTTTGAACTTAATTTCAGGGATGAACGCTATTTACCTTTTGAATATGCTGGTGCGATAAGTAAATGGAATTTAGAGCTACCAACTAAAGTTAAGCAGTTTGATTACAATACAATTTCTGATGTAATTGTACATATTAAATATACTTCAAGGGACGGAGGAACTGAAGCATTTAAAGAAGCAGTGAATGGGGCTATTAAAGACCAATTAAATCTAATTAAACAAGGAATAGGAAAAGAAGGGTTACATGTTATATTTTCAATTAAGCATGATTTTCCAAATCAGTGGCATCTTTTAAAACAAAACGGCACAGTGGATTTAATGCTGGATAAATCACTATTGCCTTATATGGTTAAATCTTTTGATGATATTAAAATTGAAAGTGCAACATTCAATGATAAATCATTACCAAATATTCAATTTGGTGAAACATTTCAGCTTTCTTTGGAAGATGAAGAATTGTCAAATTTAGAAGATGGAAATCTAATTGTTAACCTTAAACTTTAAACTATGGCTCACGCATTGATTTTAATAGAAGGAAACGAAGTTAAGATGGAAAATCTATACATATCCTTATCGAACGCTAAGCAGGTTGTAATAGATCCACCTACTGTCTTTGGCTATCTTGTCCAAATTAGAGGTAATGAAATCAAGGATGTGCACAAAGCAATTCTTGATTTCACGCTTATACCAGAAGTTACAGGGGTGATTCCGCTGATTATAAAAAGTGGGGATGTTTCGGAAGGGTAAATGAGAAAAAAAGCATGTATGGGTTATTTCTAGGAAAAAGATCATTAAAGTACCGATGCCAGCCGTGCAGTCCATCAATTAGCTGGAAAAACAGGGACTGGACCGGTGCCCTGACAGGACACGTAGGAACTTTGACGGTTACATCGGCCTGGCCGTCACTGCCGACAACCTGCATAAAATCGCAGGTAACTCCAGCCCGAAAGTGTGTATGCTTCTTAAAATCTGGTGGACAATGGTGTCAGAACTACTGGGCCAAATAAAAAATACTTCCATTGCCAAAATTTTCAATTTGTCTGATTATCAATATTTCTTTTTTATATAAATCTAGGATTGTTGTTGTAGAAATTTGTCTGGTTAGTCTATTTAAAAACATAACTATTAGATGATGTAATGCCATGACTTATATTCCCCCCAATTCTGAAAGATATAAATTCCCTTAACGACTATTCCGCAATTCAAAAATTTTATAATAGCATTCCCTCCAACCTCTCTTAATTCTTAAGCAAAAAATTTAGTTCACAAATTTTTTTCACCCCACAATCCCCCATTCCAGCCATTAATAGCGGCTTCCGAAAAGTTGGGGTACTACCCCAGCTAACTACCCCTGCTCATTTGTGCGCATATTCGGCCATCAATCAAACTAAAAACGAATATGAACGACATGATCTTTTCCCCCATCGACAAGAGGCAACTTATACTTGAGATTGCCGAAGAAGTAGCAGCCAGAATAATCCCTGAGCTGCAGCCCCCGGTTCCGGAAGACGAACTAATACAGATACCCGAAGCCATGAAACTGCTAGGGCGTTCCCGCACCACCATCAACAACTGGCGCAGGGAAGGTTTCCTGAAAGAACGGATAATCAACACCAGGGTGTATTTTAAAAAATCGGATATACTCAATGCTGGTCACCAGAAAAACTGTCGGAAATAAATAAAGGCGGATCATGCCCGATCCGCCTTCAATTGTCTTTTAGGAAATGGTATCCCTCTTTAAGTGAGACAAATATACCATTTCTGTATCTATTAATCAATCAAAACATACAGAAATATGGACGAGGAAAGCCAATTACGGAAAATCGATGAGAAGTCTTCCAGCCCCACCATACGGATGATAAAGTACCTCATGACCAAATATGACTTTAGAAACAACCTGGTACTAAATGAAGTCTTTGCGAGTGAAAAAAAAGAAAACAGATATAGTCCGGTAAATCCCAATACACTTTACATTGAATGCAGGCAGGCCGGATATCGGACATCCGTGGCGGAGATCAATACCTTTCTCTGCTCGGATTTTATTCCAAAAACAAATCCATTTCTGGATTACTTCAACTTTGTCCGGGGAAAATGGGATGAGTCTCTACATGGGGATTACATCCAAAAATTCACCGGATATATCCGGGTGCATGGTCAGGAACGTTTTGAGCTGCAGTTCAAAAAATGGCTGGTCCGCTGCGTGGCCTGCTGCCTGAGGGATGACTTCTTCAACAAGCAGGCCCTGATCTTCGTGCAGGAGCAGCAGAACAGCGGCAAGACTACACTGACCCGCTTCCTGATCCCGGAAAGGTTAAAGCCTTACCATGCCGAAAACATCTCCGTGGATAAGGACAGCCTTATCGCCCTAAGCCAGAATTTCGGGATTATCCAGGACGAACTGTCCACCCTTTCCAGAACGGAGATCAACGCCCAGAAAACCCTGATGAGCAAATCCCAGGTCAAGGTCAGGCATCCCTATGACAGAAAACCCAAGATGGAGCCCAGAAGGGCTTCTATCTGGGGGTCCACCAACAAGGCGGAGTTCCTGACCGATGTAACCGGGAGTGTGCGCTGGCTCTGCTTTACGGTACGGGAAATCAACTGGGACTACAAAAACGGCATCGATATCGACCGGATTTGGGCCCAGGCCTTTCATCTCTATAATTCAGACTTTGAATATGAGATGACGGCCGAGGAGATCGTGGAAAATGAAATTCAGAACAACGAGTACAAAACAATTTCCCCGGAAGTGGAACTGGTTCAGAAGTTCTTTTCCCCCGGTACCAAGGATGATCACGACCAGTTTATGACGGCGACGGAAATCTGCCACCACCTGGTACTCAATCTTTCCGGCAACCTTAAAATCAGCCCGGTTGAAATTGGGAAAGCCCTCAAACTGCTGGGCCATATCCAGTGCCAAAAGCGACGATCAGAGCATCAAACCTTCCCTGAAAAGGGATACTATATTAAACGAAATCAACCTACTACTTACTACAATCAGGCTTTAAATCAATGAAAATCAGCTTATTAAACTGTAGTAAGATAAAATAAAAGAAGTTACTACACCCTACTACAAAAGGAGAATTTGTAGTAAGATGTCCTTTTAAAACTAAAATACATAACTAATTGAATATTAAATAATAAAAGGCTAAATGTAGTAAGGTAGTAGGTGTAGTAGGCACTTTTTGTGAAAAATAAAAGATATAAACCATGAACGCCAAGGAAGCCAACAGAATATCCATCGTAACCTATTTGGACCGGCTGGGTATTAGACCCAGCAAAGTGAAAGCGGGTTATTGCTTTTACCTGTCCCCATATCGGGAGGAAAAAACCCCTTCCTTTAAAGTAGATCCCGTCAAAAATCTATGGGTGGATTTTGGGGACGGGAACAACGGGGGAACCCTTATTGATCTGGTGTTAAAGATGAATCCGCAATATGCAATTTCGGATGCGATCAGGGAAATATCTACCGTATGCGGATCTTCCTTTTTTCTTCACCAGCCGGATATACCCCAACCCGATTCAAACCAAAATAAATCCTCAGGAATTAAAGTTATCAAAACTAAGCCGCTGGGAAACAACCAGGCCATTACGGACTATTTAAACAGTAGATGCATTTCATTGGCGACGGCTGATCCCTATTGCAGGGAGATATATTATGCCATCGGTGAAAAGCGGTATTTCGGTTTGGGCAACCCGCATGAAAACGGATGGGCAATCCGAAACAAATATTGGAAAGGCTGCACAGCTCAGGGATTTTCTATCTACCGGGATAATGCGGCGGATCTTTGTCTTTTTGAGGGAATATTTGATTTACTGAGTTATGAAGAAATGCGGAAGGGAGACCATACCCGCAAGGATTTTATCGTACTCAACTCTCTTGCCAACCTACAGGCGGCATTACCGGAAATCAAAAAATACCGACAGGTCGACCTTTTTTTGGATCGGGATAAAGCGGGTATGGAAACTGGCCGGGAACTAAAGTCCATTCTTCCCAACTGCGTCGACAAAAGCGAAATCACAAATCCTTACAAGGATCTGAACGAAGCTTGGATGAATTCTGGCAGGATTGGCTTGAAGAGGTAAAATGGTCAAAAACGGAAGGGCTGAAATCCCAACGTGTTTACGGCCAAATACGCATAGCGGGTTTCCACCGGAGGCGGACACAGATATCCCAAAGCTGGATAAATCTATATCAGATAAACCGAAAATCCGTATATGTGGCTTAACGTGGATTTATCTAAACGAATTAACGTAATTGTCTATATTCCGATACCCACATATCCGAATAGATTTTGGACCCTATATGCGGCAAAACCTAAAACCGTATATCCCTTTAACTATATATTGACATGTCAATGTATAGGGGTAACTGTGAAACCAAATATACTTGTATCCCCACACCAGGCAAATCAGATATCCGTATATTCCGCTTAACCTGAAACCAAATATCCATTAAAAAATAGGGCTGAATATGCGGTTAAATCTTTACTAACCTATACAAATATCGGCATATAGGACTATACATATCTGAAACTATACAGATAGTTTTTTATTCAAATATGTAAATATTTTCATACATATATTTGTTTTTATTTAGATATAAACATAATTTAGTCTCGAAAATAGCATTATTTAACTAATTTACAATTCAAAAACAGTTCTATAAATTCAATAGTCAGACCGGAAAATACCGGTTTGGATAACCACAAATCCGCTGTGCGCGGTCCCTGCAAGTTGTGTGTTTGTCCGACAGAAACCTGACGGTTTTTGTCAGCCAAACACGAACTTGCCCCTCCCTTTCCCAAGCCTGAAACCCAGCTTTTGAAGGGGGAGTGGAAAGGAAAAATCCTCGCAACTCGGATTTTTTAAACCTACAATCTATGAGAAAAGCAACCCAAAAGGACAGGAGCAAGATAGTAGACATTCTGCTTAAATCATTCCGAAAAAACAAAAGTGTCAATTACATAGCGGGTGAAAAAGAGAAAAAAATCCGCTACCTGATGGAGTATTCCTTCGACAGCTGCATGGATACCGGAGAGGTTTTTATTTCCGACGATGGCTATGCCTGTGCGATGATACAGTTTCAGGACAGGAAAAAGTTCACGCTAAAAAGCACGTATCTAGATATAAAGCTAATTCTGAAAACAATAGGAATCGGAAATATCCCCAAAGCATTGGGTAGGGAATCTTTTATTAAAAAGCATTACCCAAACGAGCCGTTCACCTACTTGTGGTTTGTGGGTGTGAGTCCCGAAAGGCAAGGCAACGGGTCAGGCTCTAAGATGCTGAAGCATGTACTTGACTATTCCGAACGCCTCAACCGTCCCGTCTATCTGGAGACTTCCACCGAATCCAATCTTCCTTGGTACCAAAAACACGGCTTGGAAATTTATACCGTTTCTGACCGATTTGGGTTTCCGTTTTATTTCCTCAAAACTGCCTGACCATTATGACTGTATTTGGAACGGAGATACATATTGTAACCTTTATATTTATCGTTTTGGAAGGTCTGTTGTTTTCCCATCAGCTGGTTTTCTACCTACAGAAACCCGCGGAAAAGCAACGGAAATATTATCTGATCCTTCTCTTTCTGTTGATTATCTACAATATCGCAGGTGGTTTATTCCCGGATGACAACCTACCCATTTCTATACATCTACAATTCATTCTAGCCTATGGTACGGGATTCTGCATGGGTGCCTATTTTCCCTACTATTTCTACCAGGCTTTTGATATTACCAATATAAAGTTTCACGCTAAATATGGCGTCCTGTTATTTTTAATTCTACCGTTTGTCATTTTCTTCTGCATCCTATACCCGTTGGGAATCCCTTTAATGACGGTCATTTATGTCGGCCTGGTTATTCCTATGTTATATGCCTTTTATTTGATGTACCTCATCCTGCGCGGTATCCGAAACCGATACAAAAACGAAAAAACTTCATTGGATGCCGTCTTGTCCTATTTGGCGGTCTGCCCATGGACATTTATGCCACCCATGGCTTATTTTCAAGTAGATCAATTGACGGAGGTTTTGCTAACTAACGGTGGCTTTATCATAATAACCGTCCTGTTTATCCGAAACATGATAGGCGAAAGCAGAAAAGAATTTGAAACACTAGATTTGATACAAACCAAGACACCGGACGAAATCTTTGCTTTCCATTGCATTCAACATAACCTGACAAATAGAGAAATCGAAATATGCGAACTGGTAAGGGATGGTAAGAATAACAAGGAAATTGGTGAGAAGTTGTTTATCTCCCAACGGACAGTCAACAAACATATCCAGAACATCTTCAAAAAAACAAATAGCAAGAATAAAGTTGAATTGCTGAATACGATTTCAGGGAGGTGAGGTTGAAGCAGTTAGGGAAAGGAAGGGATAATAATTATCGAACTGTCGTCATTTACAGTTATCCATTTTTTGTAAATCGACATTTGGGAAATTTTTCACATCCTAAAAGCTTCCTTCCGGCATATGGTCCCTGTTTTGCTGTTCTTTCAAGAAGGTTAGATCCACACTTCGGACAAATGGTATTTGATGAATGTCTTTTTCTGAGAGACCTTAAATGATCTTTGCTTGAAAGAGAAGATTCTTGTAAATGCTTTCTCACCGCTGAAATAATCTGATTGACCTCATCAAGTGGGAAGATCTGATTTCGAAACCGTTTTATATACCTGCCTAAACCGGAATTCATCACGTTATCAGGCATGGGGGTTTTGAAACTGCAGTTTCCGGAAAAATTAACAACCGTGTGAATTTTGGATTCAGGCACACTAAGAAAAGCTGATAAAATCTTCTTTTGCCTGAAAGTTTGTCTAAGTGGGTTTTGAAACGAATAATTTCTGCCATAAATGGATTGTGTCCAGCTAGACTGCTCCTTGGATCCAAAAATCCAACCCCTTTTATTTTTCGTTTCAACAATGAATATTCCATAGATTGAAATAATAAGGTGGTCAATTTGGGTTGTTCCATTCTCCGACGGCAAGATGATATTATGGACTTTATAATACGATTTTTTACGTAGAAACAACCACAAATAAAAACTGGTTTTTTTCTCTCCTATCCAGCCTCGCAAAAAATTCATATACTTTTACCTAAAGTGATTATTGTATGAAGTGCAGCAAACTTAATTGATCCTAGCGAACTTTCTAAATCCAGAAATTATTCCGACCAACAATATGGGATTTGCTTATGGATTTCGCTAGTTAGAGGTTTTTTTTAATTCGGAAGTAAGTATAACCAAGATTGAAATCAGCTGCGAGGTTGGAATCGTAATAGAGTAGACCTCATTCAGTTCATGCTCCGAGTTGAATCTCTGTTCATCCCAACAATACCAGAAGATTTCTACTAACATGCTGCGCTCGAAGACATAAATCAAATATTGGTCAATGGACTCATCAAGTTTTAATAGATGTCTGAAAAATAGGGGTTCATCGGAATTTCTCTCAGCTTCTAAATTTTTTATAATTACATAAGGGGATAAACTTTTAAGGTTTTCATTCTTATAATATCCTATTTTTAAACGAGCTATAAATTGATCGACAGAAGCGATGTAAGTTGGGCAATAAATTGGTTCATCCGATATCAGCTTGTTACCAAGGTGAAAATTGAGATTTTGGAGACCTCCTTCAATACTTCGAAGTTCAAATGCTACTGTTTTTCTGGTTCCAATTATCATAAAACTTTAGAAATACATGTGACAGATAAAGTTAATAGCCTTTATCTGGCCCAAATGGGTTCAGACGGAGCTCGCAAATAGCAAATACAATTAACTATTTGCAATATCTGTCTATCAGATTTTCCGTCATATTTACTCCACCTAATTGCTTTGCCATATTTAAATCTGAACATATATTTTCATTGTCTTTTAATTCTATGCTAATCAATGCTCTATTGTAATAGGCATATGAATTGTCTGGAAATACCTCAATGGATTCGTTAATATCTTTTAAGGCCTCTTCATATTTTTTTAATGCAAAAAGGCTAAAACCTCTGTTATTCAGTAGCATGCCTTTCAATTTATCCTCTGGATTTTGAGCCAGGCCTTGTGTTGCGTAAGTTATACTTTTATCATATTTTCCTGCCTGTGAGAAATCGTACGATAAGTTACTTAATGTTAATTGGTCTTGTGGATTAATGCGATGAGCTTCCTCTAATGAAGCCAGGCCGTTGATAGTATCTCCGATCGCCCAATAGGCATATGAAATACCATTATAATATGAAACCTCATTTCCATCAATACTAATCAACTTTTTGTAATCTTCAATTGCTGATTTAAAATTTGATAAACCCATATAACTCCCAACTCTGTACTGTATTAAAGGCATAAATAATGAATCACCCGAATCAAAATTTTTTATTTGATTTGAACACATTTTTATCACTTCATCGAAGTTTCCATTTAAATATTCATTTTTTATCTGATTCATGTCAGGTTTTTGACCGAAGCAACTTGCCAAGACAAAAAAAAGCAATATGGTAACTTTGTACATCTTTGATTTTAAATATTTAATGATTTGGACGTGACGAATAAACCAATGAAATTATTGCGTTATACAACTATTCAACGAACTCAAATAATACACTTCGGCGTCTATTTAGTCCTTACCTATAGGTTTTTCAGGCAAATTAAGGATTTCATCAATCCTTACAAGTGGTTGGGTGATATTTATGTTGGTAGTTGGTGCGTACCAACAAAAATTAATATTCCAAAAGGCCCATAAACCATTTTCCCGCACGACCTATCAAACCTATTTCACCCACCTACAACCCCGCCTTCTTATCCTTAAACCCAACTTTTTTCATAGAGGCAACTTCCAAAGCAAAAACCCCAAATTCCTGTACCACCCTTCCTTTCAACCTGTAAAACCCTTTGCCCTGAAAGGGAAACCGCCTAAGCGTATTTGGAAAATGCACGGTATCCAGCCAGTCTCCCCGGGAATCCAGAAATGTACCAAACGCCATATATTCCCTGTTTACCGTCCGGACATCCTTGGTGGTCACCAACCTGCCCAGGATTTCCACGGTCTTGCCAAGTAAACCGCCAATCTCGCTTGCGTTTACCGTATTCCTTCCGTCATCGGCGCAGAGACGAAACATATCCGTAAGGGCAAATCCCAGCAGGTTGATCTCGTCGATGGCATCTTCCAGGGGATAATCCGGAAAGTCAGGAAGGGTAAATTCAATGGTAGGTTCCTTAAACAGGGCGGGTGATTCCGGAGTTATCCCCGTCTGTCTTTTTTGCAGGAAGTTAGCCTGCCAAAGCAGTTTCTTTTTGCCCAATCCCGTAAACCCAAAGGCTCCGACACTTATCAGGATATTCAGCATTTCGGGACCCGCATAGGTTCGCTCTATAAAATCGTGAAGCCCCAGAAACGGACCGGACCTTTCCCGCTCCGTCAGGATCCGCTCACAGAGCGCTTTCTCCAACTGCTCAATGTGGATCAGTCCCACAAATACCACATCCCCGGAAATATTCGTCAGGTAATCACTGCGGTTCACGCAGGGCGGATATACGGTTGCACCGGCACGTTTAAGCTCATGGAAGTAAAACTCAGTACCGTAAAAGCCCCCGAAATTGTTGATGACCGCCACCATAAACTCCATGGGAAAATAGGTCTTTAGGTACAGACTCTGGTAGCTTTCCACCGCAAAGGAAGCGGAATGGGCTTTGGAGAAGGAATACCCCCCAAAAGGATTCAATCTGTCTCCAGACTTCCGCCGAAACTGTGTCCTCATGCCCAAGTTCTTTGCAGTTTGCGAAGAACTTTTCCTTTATCTCGTTGAACTTGTCATGCCCCCGGTATTTTCCGGACATGGCTCGCCGGAGTATGTCGGCCTCCCCCATATCCATCCCCGCAAAATGGTGGGCGACCTTGATCACATCTTCCTGATACACCATCACGCCGTAGGTTTCCTCCAGGAGTTCCTTCATCTTAGGGTGCAGGTAGACTATTTTTTCGGGATCATGAAAGCGTTCGATATACTGTTTCATCATCCCCGATTGGGAGACGCCGGGACGGATGATGGAACTAGCTGCTACCAGCGTTAGGTAATCGTCACACTTCAGCTTGGACAGGAGCTGCCTCATGGCGGGGCTTTCAATGTAAAAGCAACCGATAGTGTCCGCTCTTCTGATCTGGGCGGCCACCTTGGGGTCGGCCATAAATTCATCCACCCGGTGAATATCGACATCAATACCCCTGTTCCGTTTTACCAGCCGAACCGCTTCCTTGATATGTCCCAACCCACGTTGGCTTAAAATATCCAGCTTGAACAGACCGATCTTTTCCGCAAGGAACATATCGATCTGGGCGGTACAAAATCCCTTGGGCGGCATTTCATTGACGGTGTACTGGTAGATCGGCTTTTCGGAAATCAGCATCCCACCCGGATGGATGTTGTGGTGGTTGGGAAAGTTTTCCAAGAGCTGGCCATATTTGAGGATGGTCCGCTGGATTTTATCCTCATTCATCGTCTGGTCTTTGCCCCGTACCAGCTTGTCGATCTCCTCTTTGGGCAAGCCAAATACCTTTCCAAGTTCCCTGATAACCGCCCTTCGCTGGAAGGTGCTGTACATGCCCAAAAGGGACACATGGTCCCTGCCATAGCGTTTGAAGATATAGTCAATAACCTCATCCCGGTCCTTCCACGAAAAGTCTATGTCAAAGTCGGGCGGGGATGTCCGGTGGGGATTCAAAAACCGCTCGAAATACAAGTCCAGTTTGATGGGGTCCACATCCGTGATCTTCAGGCAATAGGCTACGATCGAATTGGCGCCGCTTCCCCGCCCCACATAGTAAAAACCCCGGTTCTGTGCATACCGGATCACATCCCATACAATAAGAAAGTAGGCGTTGAAATTGAGTTCATTGATGATTTTCAGTTCCCGGACTACACGCTGCCTGGCGGTTGCGTTGCTGCCGTACCGGTATTCCAATCCGTCAAAAGCCAGCTTTTCCAGCAGTATCCGGTCATCCTCCTTGGAGGCTGAAAAATGTTTTTTGTTTTTGTCGGAATACAGCTCCATCTGTATGCCGCATTGATCTATTAGTCGGAGTGTGTTGGTGATGATTCCCGGGAAATGGCGGAAAGCGGCCATCAATTCCGCTTCCGGCAAAAACATCTCCCCGGGCGAGGCAAAATCATTTTCGCCCAACTTGCTGATCAGCGTGTTCTTCCCGATTGCCCGCAGCAGCCGGTGCACGTTGAAATAGGTGGTGTTCTGGAAGGTCACCGGGTGACGGATGAGCCATTTTGTGGAAAAATCTTTCACTTCCTGCTCCTTAAGACGCTTCAAATCACCCACCGTCAACCCGATGAATTCATTTTCGGCCAGTGCTTCCGGAGCAACTTTCCCAACTGGATACACTATAAAAACATCCGGAAGGCAATCTGGCCGTTCGGGAAAGGCCAGATCTTCCCGCAGGTGATTGGAAAGGAACCGGTTGATTTCAAGCAGTCCCCTGTCGTTCTTTGCCAGCAGCAGGTAAAAGAATTCGTCTCCGTTTCTAATCTCCGCCCCGGCGATCGGTTTGATCCCTTTCTCCCGGCAGAAATCCACAAAATCCCATAAATCCGCCGTGCTGTTGATATTGGTAAGCGCAAGGGATGACAAGCCCATTTCCGCAGCGGTGTCCACAAGTTCACGGATAGAGAAGGTTCCGTACCTGTAGCTAAACCAGGTTTTGCAGTTCAGAAACATGTCAAACGTTTTTTAAGGTGATTGCCCTGGCGATGCCGTCCGAACCATAGCGGTTCTTGATCCAGTCTATAGCCTGGTACAGCTTTACTTCTTCCTCCGTATTGTCAAACAGGTCAATCTGCTGGTTGCCGTGAACCAGGTGGCTTAGCTTCACGCCTAGGAGCCGCACCAACATCCGCCTGTCGTATAGCTTGGCAAAGAGCTCCTTGGCCCGTTGCAGCAACAGCTCATCCGAACTGGTGTAGGAGACTATACTCTGACGGCTAACCGTATCGAAATTCGAGTAGCGCAGCTTCACGGTGATGCATCCGCAGAGTTTCTGCTTCTGCCGCATTTCAAAAGCTACCTTCTCCGTCATGCGTACCAGCTGGGCATGCAGGAAACGCATATCGATGGTGTCGGATTCGAAGGTGGTCTCAGTTCCTATACTCTTTTGTTCGGAGTAGGGAATCACCGGGGACTCATCGATTCCGTTGGCCTTTCTGGACAGGTCAATACCTGATTTGCCCAGCAGATTCTGCATCATGCGGACGGGTATCTCCGAAAGCAGCCTGATATTCTCCACCCCCATGCGTTCCAGCAGTACCGAGACTTTCTCTCCCACCCCCGGCATCCTGCGTATCGGCAAGGGTGCTAGGTAAGGTTTTTCCGTTCCGAAGGGGACAGTCATCCTGCCGTTGGGCTTGGCATCATGGGTGGCTACTTTGGATACCAGCTTGTTTACCGCAAGGGCATAAGAGATGGGCAGCCCCGACTCTTTGTAGATGGCCGTTTTTAGCTCAGCCGTAAACCTGTCACATCCAAAAAAACGGTCCATGCCCGTGAGGTCGAGATAAAACTCATCAATCGACGCCTTCTCCACCAGTGGCACCTGCTCCTGGATTACGGAAGTTACCAAACGCGAATAGTAGGTGTATCCGTCATAATCCCCCTTTATAAAATGGGCATTCGGACAAAGCCTTCTGGCCAGGCGTATCGGCATGGCCGAGTGCACCCCAAATGTGCGGGCTTCATAGCTGCACGATGACACAACTCCCCTGTCGGAGCTGCCTCCGATGATGACAGGTTTGCCTTTCAGGGCATCGTTTTTCAGCCGCTCCACGGATACAAAGAAGGTATCCAAATCCATATGCACGATATGCCTTTCCATTTTCAAGAATTAGAAGTATGTTTGATACAATTAGTGTCAAAATTATGACTCTAATTGTATCAAATAAAAATGGGAAGTCAAAGGATTTTTTGGCTGGCCGATCTAAATTGCTAAGGAATAAGGAGAAAATTAGGGGTGAGAAAATTGTCGGGAAATTAAACGTGATGCGGGGGAATTCGATCGAAGAGTAACCAGGCGAATTTTCCCCTCCATAGACGGTTTGCTAGTAATTACGGATTCTCTAAAATGGTTGTGGGCGAAATGTTAAGCAGAGTTCACTCTATGCTTAATGGGTTAGGTTCCGCAATTAGGAGGAAGGATATTACATTTTTACTGAGGTGTAAATTTGGAAGATATACCCAACAAAACAACAAAGGATGACTGGCGTTAGCCAGTACATAGCACGATAAATTGAGCTCAGCGGCCGCCGTCTACCTATAAATACAATATAATTAACCACCAATCAGTAGTTTAGTGTATGTACTTACTTTTAGGACATTCTCAATCAATTTATGAACTTTTAAACCACACTTTACAATTTTGAAAAAATAAAAATAAAAATTTATTTATCTATTTGTAATTCAAAAACTAATTACTATTTTTCTGAAAATTTAGTCAAAGCCACTTCTTTGTTTTTAGTAACCTAATATAATGGAATATTACGCTAGTTTGGTCTAGTTTTAAAAATTAAGATTTTAATTTTTAATTTTGGTAAGAGTTCTTTGTGAAAAACAAGAATATTAAACGCATTATTCAAACGGAAAAATAATTTTGTAAATAGGGCTTTGATAATTAAGTAAAGAAACCTTTTAAAATTACGCAAATCTCTGCTGCTATGTACTACTCATGCAGCTTGATTAATTCACAATCTTTTGATTCTGTGACTTCTGTAGTACTTACCGTTTATTTCGGCCTCCTCTGACTTTTATCAACAATCATTATTTCAATTAGTTAATTTTTTTTAACATTGAAGTAAGTGTGTATCTGATGTGTTTGTTGGGAGTAAATGTGTAATAAAAATGTGTTACTAAAAGTATTTAACATGTCATTTCAGGCATGAATGAAAATACTTTGCCCAGCTCTTAATATATACGAATAATTTTAAAAAAAAAATTGATTTTGATTAAAATACACTAGGCAGCTTGTGTATTGAATGATATTTATTGTATAACGGTAAAATTATAGCAAAAAGATATATGAAATGGTTTACAATTAAAAGTGCAATCCGTCTTTGTTTGGTTTTGTTTTTCACTTCTGAAATAGGTTGGGCACAGACAAACCTAATTCAATCCACAGGAAATATTGGAATAGGGACAGTTTCCCCATCGTATCGACTACATGTGTCCGGAAGTATAGGTGAAAGGAGTAGGTTCCAATTTGGAACGAAAACAATTGATTTAGTTGATTATGGTACAGGTAGTTTAGCCTATTCAAATTCCTCAGGGATATTTGTAAGCAATACCGATGGATTGATAATGACAGGAGCGAACCTTGCAATTCGATTTGTTACAAATGACGGTTCTTACAAGGAACGAATGCGAATTACTGCAACTGGCAACATAGGCATAGGTTCATTATCTCCCACTCACAAACTCGAAGTAAACGGTACAATTAAAACAAAAGAAGTCAACATCACTGCCACAGGATGGTCGGACTACGTTTTTCTTCCGGAATACAAGCTGATGCCGCTCGGCGAAGTGGAAAATTTCATCCAAGCAAACGGCCACCTCCCAAATATACCCAGCGAGCCAGAGGTACTGAAAAATGGGATTAATCTAGGTGAGATAAATGCCAAACTTCTAGAAAAGGTGGAGGAGCTGACACTGTATCTAATTGAACAAAAAAGTGAACTCGAATCGCAGAGGCTGTTAATCACGGAACAGTCCAAAAAAATCGGCCTTCTTTTGAAGCAAATGGAACATTATTCTATAAGAGAATGATCATAAAGTCCCACATATGGCTGTTCTTTTTCTTCCTCGGATGCAATGTGGCATTTGCCCAGGTGGAGGTACCCTCACCGGACTCAATCTCGGTCTTTGGCCCTACGCTGGACTCATTACGGATTAACAGGATTAAAAAATACTCCTTGGACTCGCTACGGACTAATATGCTTAAAAATAACCCGTTGGACTCGGTTCGGATTAACCTTCCTGATTCTTTGGCTTCGAAAGTAATTGATAAGTCACGAAAGGTTATTGATCCCATTTTGACTTCCGGCCAGAGGTACAAACAGGCACCGCCTGAAAATAATATTTTCCGCATTCCAACTCTGGAAACGGAAATGGGAAAAGATAAGATTAGTGGAATCCAAAAAGGAATTTATCCACAAATCCAGCCTGAACTACCGGACCTGAAAGCGTCCGCAGTGAAATTGAAGGAGAAAAGCTCGGAACTGGAAAAATTTTCAGATACGGAAAAATATGCGGCGGAATTGAAGAAAATTCAGATCATAAGGGACAGTCTTTCTACGGTGGATAGGGATTCAGTTATAAGCTCCTTAACGCAAGAAGTGGAGGAAAAAGCAACAGGTTTACTTGCTTCCGAATTTGGAGCACTTCTCATGGAAGATGCCGGAGTGCCGGACATGGCTAGTCTTATTGAATCCCAAACTTCCACCGAGGACTATAATGCCAAGCGAATGCTGGAAAAATTCAAACAGGCCAACCATTTTGAAGACAGAGAACTTGTCGATAAGCAGCGGGAAAAATTGGATGTGTTAAAGAAAAAATACAAGCAGGTTCCGGATTCGAGAGAACTGGATGCGTTTGCCAAAAGAAGCAGTCTTGCAGACCATTCACTTTTCGAAAGGTTGGAGTATGGACTGATGCTTCGGAATCCTACCGCCAAACCTTTCCGTTTTGACCTGAATACATTTGTGGGATATAGGATAAACAAGCTTTTTGCGTTGGGCGGCGGTGCTTGGCTGGGGATGATTCCTGAAAGGGACATTAAGCTGAAATATGCCGGAATTTCGCTATATGCCATGCATAAGGTTCATAAAAGCCTGTTTGCCGTGGGCGGTTATGATATTGCGGGAAGGGGAAGAAAACTTACTAACGAAAATAGTGCAAAGAGCGCCCAAATTTGGGCAGGAATTGGAACCGAAACGGAACTGTTTCGGAAGATAAAAATGAGGTCCCAGGTTTCCTACGGTTTCACGCAGTTGATCAGAGCTTATAAAGACGAATTTCGGTCCCCTTGGGCCGTTTCTTTGGGAATTGTACATTTCAAATAAAACTTTCAAATGAAATCGAGCTTGACGAAAAGGTTACACAGTGGGATGATTATCGTTGCGAGATTCCATCCCGACCTACGGTACGGGACAAGTTATGACCGTTAAAAATTAAATTATAAACAGATGAAATCGAGCATGACGTACCCGTCACACACCGGGATGATTATAATTGCGAGATTCCAGTGACCACTAAAAGACAATTATAAACACATGAAATCGAGCATGACGAGATCGTCACACAGTGGGATGATTATAATTGCGAGATTCCATCTGACCATTGAAAAAAAAATTATAAACAGATGAAAAGACTTTTATCTATACTATGGGTTTTTTGTATAATAGGCCCCGGCATGGGACAGGGATATATAGGTCCCTCACCTGATGCTATGGGATTGTTCCGGCAGGCTAGTGTCGGGGTAAGCCACTACACCGGAAGTGCGAATATCGGAATTCCGTTGGGAGAAATCAGCGGTAGGGAACTTGGTGTGGGGCTTTCTTTATCCTACAACAGTTTTGGACATAGGGTGCAGGATGTGGCCTCCTCTGAGGGGCTCGGCTGGAGCCTGCAGGCCGGAGGCATGATATCCCGGGTGGTCAGGGGCACGCCGGATGACCTTACCGGTGGGTTTTGCATGAATTCCGCTACGGATAAAGAACCGGATTTGTTTATTTTTTCCTTTATGGGTCGGACCGGAAAATTCGTCGTTAGTCAAACCAAGCAGGTTGTACTCTTTCCCTTTCAGGATTTGAAAGTGATTCCCGGGATGTGCGGTTTAGGTGATACGTGGGAAATAATTGACGAAAACGGCACAAAATACCATTTTGGGACAACCGTCGGATCAAGAGAAAGAACTTCGACATGGAAAGGGACGCTGGTACAACCGGAATACACCTCTACTTGGTACCTTACAAAAATCATTTCCGCAAACGGGACAGATGAGATCACTCTGTCTTATGCAGCGGCGTCTCCTTATTCTTACGTCAATTATTATTTTGAAAAAGACGATGGTTACTGTTCTTCCCCAGAAAAAAATGAAAGTGTTACAGTTACCGTAAGAAGTTCAAAACTGACTGAAATATCCTCATCAGGTGGTAAGGTGCTACTTACTTGGAACACTCAGCGAAAGGATCTACAGGGAGCCCGTTCTCTTGCTACCGTTTCATTCGTTGACAATACGGGAAAGGCTGAAAGTAAATATTATTTTGAGTATGGTTATTTCCAGGGTTGTCAGGAAGCGGATAATCTTTGTAAGCGGTTGAAACTTGAAAAAATATATGATATCTCTACCACCCCTCTGTATGAGTTTCAATATAATGAGACAGTTAACCTTCCCTCAAGAATATCAAAAAATATCGATTACTTGGGGCTGTACAACAACAACACCGTTAATAGTTGGATTCCGGCAATCACTGACCCGTCAAGTTATAGCGGAGCTAGCCGAACTCCGGACACAAACCGCATGAAGGCCAACCTGCTGACCAGAATAAACCAACGCGGAGGCAGCCATACGCTTTTCACCTATGAGCCGCACAGCGGCTTCTATGGGTCAACTTTCAACGCTGTCTTAAGCGGCAACCGAATTAAAAGCATCTCGAACTACAGTGACGGAAACCTTTTGCAGACTACAAATTATAAATACGTGAAGGAAAACGTACCTTCTGAATCAAGTGGTATACTTTTTAGAAAACCCGTATTCCGATATTATACAAATTTTCCGGGATTGACTGTTAAGCGCTTTTCCCATACTTACCTTGAGATGTTTGATGTAAACGGGACTCACGTAGGATATTCCAGTGTCGAAGAAGAAATTGTAGGTAAGGGATTTATGGTCTATACATTTACCAACTACGCTGAATTTCCCGATGAGGATTTTAACGGAAATCCGGTCAACGATCAAGATCCTGTTGTTTCTCCCACATCCCGATTCTGGGAAAGGGGCAATGTGAAGACCATCACCGCTAAAAAGCTTAACAACACGGATGTGATCTATAAGGAAACATACGAGTACAACCACAACATACCGGATAAAGCGGTAGTCACAGCTACCAGGCCTAATCCATTTAAATTCAGTTGTTTTAATCAGTCACTAACATCCCAATACCGTATTATTTCAAAACCTTTCACGGTAACAAAAAAAATAACTGAAGTACATGATCAAGATGTTTCCACCAGAAAAATAACCAACATAGAGGAATACGCCTACAACCCGATTACCTTTCAACTTATAGAGAAAAAAGCGTATAACAATGCCATTCCTAGCGAAAAATATATTAGCAGGTACAAGTTCGTAACCCATGCCGACTATAACGTTGCGACCAGCCAGTCCCAGGCTTGCGAAAACACATATTACCAGTGTGGCCAATCATGTGGCGTAAACAATTACTCCTGTTGGAATACCTGCCAGGAGAATTTCTATACCTGTATGAATACGGCGTCAAGTGATGAACGTGTTGTAGCAATTCAAGCCCTTAGAAATAAGCATGCGCAAAATGTAGTAGTGGAGGAACAAAGCTGGCTGGAAAAAGGGGGAAGCCAATTTTTTCTGGGAGCTGGAATTACACTTTTCAAACGAACGGAACCGTCTTCCAATAAAATTGTCCCGGCAAGTACATGGTACAGCAAAAAAGTCACAGGTACATATTCAGGGTCACACATCTCCTCCACGAATTTTGTCCTACCAGCGTCGTTCGTACAATCGGATGTCTACAACGAATACGACCTGGCAACGGCCAAGCTGACGAAATCTACAGGCGGAGACGGCACGGTAACCCAAATGACATGGACATACAACGGAATACTTTTGGCAGGAACAACGTTAAATCCGGGTCAATCCCAGTTGACAAAGTCGTTTGAATACCGGCCACTGGTAGGACCTGTGAAGGAAACCGACACCAACGGAAACTTTGGACTTACGGAATACGATGAGTTCGGACGGGTTAGGCTGGCGAAGGATAAGAACAATAACATTTTGATGCGAAACCGATACCATTACCAAAACGAGCGTGCGGGAATGCGGATCAAATCGAATAGAATCGATGCGCTCACTAACCAACAGATTCAATTTAATCTGGATGACATTGTGTCGCCAGGGGGTGGCACGCCGGAATTTGCCTGGGACATGGACAATGGGACTGTCTATGATGACAGCCGTCTGACAACCTCCCTAAGTTATGCTACACCCGGATCTTACAACGTAAAGGCGGTAATGTTTACCAATGAGTTTGAGCCGTTTACGGCATCGAAAGAAGTGTTTGTGTGGCAGCCGCTAAATTTTTCACTTTGTATTGACGGTCCTCAGTTTATTGATCTGTGTTATCAGGATCCGGTGATTTTTGGCACTTGTACCCAGCAAAATAACCAGCCCACAAGTCCCATTGGGATTAAAGTTAATTTCAGCTCAGAGGGTTGTCCAAATGTCAATACGTTTTTATGGGAATACAAGAGACCTGGGGAGTCGAATTGGAACGTAATTAACAGTCTGGGTACGACAGCCGTACTTCCCCATCAAGCCTTTGTGCCCGGATATTACGAGATACGGTGCACCTATACCGACGGATGTAATTCTACCGTTGTCCGCACTACCTACGCAAGCTTTTATAAAAGTAATCCACTATGCTAATCAATCTGTTTTCCATGAAACGTTTACTTTTAATTTTGGCATTGACATCGGCTTTATCAACACTTTCTGCCCAGCAAGCTGAAATTGTCGAAAACGGCCAAAAAACACAGTATGAAAATACTTCCTACCTAGTAGTAGGTTCACTGGTGCTGAAACCAGGCTTTAACTTCAACTCAGCCAGCCAGGGCAACTTTTTCGCTCGGGCTTACGACAACGATCCCACCGTGGCGCCCTCTGAAACCAAAAGCTTTGTGCGGTCTGAGCAGGTGTATATAGCGGGAATAACCACAGACGACCAGGTAATTCCACTGCCCGTTGGGAGCAAAAGCGTCTCCTTCTCCTATTTTGACGGTATCGGCAGGCCCATCCAATCCCTGCAAATGCAGGGAAGTCCAGGTAAAAGTGACATTGTTCAGCCTGTCGCCTATGATGTGAAACAGCGGCCTTCGATCTCCTACCTGCCCTACCGCTCATCGGGTATCACCGGAGCATTCAGGACAAGCGCTGTTTCTGAACAAGGCAGTTTTTACGCCTCTCCGCCAATAGGGGTTACAAGTGACACCAAGGCTTACAGCAATGCGGTTTACGAAGATTCTCCCCTAGATAGGGTATTGTCAGTGAGCAACACAGGAAATGACTTTCAGCAGGTATATGCCTCGTCCCGGGTGAAGGTCAACACAGCCACCGATGCCGTAAGGCGCTGGGAAATAGTCAGTGGAAGGCCAAATTCCACGAGCACCTATCCGGCGAACAGCTTGTCGGTAGCCGAGACTATTGATCCGCAGTTACATATTACCCGTACCTTTTCGGACTTTGCGGGGCGTACAGTACTTTCCCGTTCACAGTCAGGAACCTCTTCTTGGTTCGATACCTATTATGTGTATAACAACTACGGTGAACTCCTTTTTGTCATACCACCGCAGTCATCCACCACCTTTGCCCCATCCCAGGCAGATGTGGATCTGTGGCATTTTCAGTATGAATATGACGTCTTGGGAAGAACGACGGGAACCAAGGCACCGGGTACGGATTGGCTCTATACCATATATGACCGCTGGGATCGGCCCGTACTCACCCAGGATGGTGTTCAGCGTGCGAAGACCCCTGCGGCTGAATGGTCATTTATCAAATATGATATCCATAACAGGCCGGTTGTTTCCGGTATCATTACATCCGCTGCGACACGGGCTTCTCTGACCACTGCCGTAGCCAACCATACTGTCAGAGCTGAGAATGACACTACTACCGCCGAAGGATACACACTCCACCGCACCTATCCAGTCAACCCTCCAGTCGACAATATACTGATGATCAGTTACTATGATAACTACCTATTCAGGGGAAATAATCAATGGTCTGACAACAATGCCTCCTATAATTTTCAGTCAGTCAGCCAGATTGTCACTGGACATACCCAAAACGTCAAGGGGTTGCTGACCGGCACCAAATCCAGAAGGCAGGGAAACTCTAATGCTTGGATGTACAGCGTGGTCTATTACAACGACGACTACCGGCCTGTTCAGACGGTCGCCTCCCACCAAATGGGCGGTGAAGGGACCGTAAGGTCGTCCACAAAATATGCGTTTTCCGGAGAGGTGGAAAAAACAAGAAACCATTATCAATACAATTTGAACACCGGTCTGGCTAGTACTACCATAGACCGGAGATATACCTACGACCATGTGGGACGGCCACTTAAGGTTTACCATAAGATCAACACCAACGCCGAGGTGATGCTTAGCCACTTTCAGTACAATGAGCTGGGCGAGGCCACCGACATCATCCACCACAGCCGGAACAACGGCAACACCTGGCTGTACAAGACCGGACTGAAGTCCACGATCCAGGGATGGACCGACGAGATGCTTTACACCTATTCAAACGGGGACCCCGTGTTCAGGCAGAAGCTGGATTACAACAAAGCCAGCGGCACCGGGAATACCACCAGACTTGATGGAATTATTACCTCCAACCAGTGGAAACATTACGGCTCCGAACCGGAAAGGGTGTACAATTATACCTACGATATCCCAAAAAGACTGACAGCCTCAACTTATCGGCAAAAAACAGGCACATCTTGGCTCACAAACAACCTCTACACGGAAAATGACATCGTCTACAGTGCCAACGGCAATATTACGGCACTCAAAAGAAACCGGGACAATAGTGGTACTGCCGTACAGATGGATGCGTTGGGATATTCCTACAACGGAAACCAGCTGACGTCCGTAATCGACAACGCCACCGCGGCACATAAAGCAGGCGGTTTCAATGACGGAAATCCCTCCGGTACGGATTACACCTACAACGGCAACGGCTTTATCGTAAGCGATGCCAACAAAGGTATATCCAGCATTATCTATACCATCAGTGACAAACCCCAGCGCATAAATTTTTCTACCGGACCCAATATAAGGTATACCTATAGCGGCGGCGGAGACCTGATGACGGTGACCAACCACAGTACTACTAACGGAGTGGCCACTAAAACTCTAGACTATGTGGGCGAGCTGGTCTTTGAGAACGATACACTGAAGGAAATCCGCCACGAGTATGGCCGGGTGCTGGCGGATGCGGGAAACCGCTACCAATATTACCTTACCGACCACTTGGGCAACACCCGGGTGGTACTGCAGGAAGACCCCGCTGACTTCACCGTATCGGCCACCTTCGAGCCTGATAATCTCGAGACGGAATCCATGCAGTTTATGGATTACGGCGAAGCACACCATATCGCTTCCTCCCTCTTTGACCATACCGGAACATCGGAAACTGGCTATGCCCTGCGTCTTACCAATGGCGAAACTGGCCCATCAAGATCCGTGGCGGTACTTCCGGGGGATACCGTACGCATGGAAGTATTTGCGAAATACCTGGATCTTGGGAACAAAAAAACAGATCCTGCTCTGATGGCCATTGCAATGGCGCTTGCCGGAGGCAGTTCTGCCAATATGGCCATCGACGGAGGCATCATCCCCCAGGCTCAACGGGTGGCGACAGAAAATAGCAGCCTTGCGGGTCTGCTGACAGGAAAACAACAAAACAACGACGCTCCCCCGGCCTACCTGAACTATCTCTTCTTCGACAAGGAGATGAACTACAAATACGGAGGCTATACCCAGATGACCGAGGCAGCCTACGAAGACGGCTCCAACCGGGAACATGAAAGATTATATCAGGAAGTAGTGGCGGATGAGCCGGGATATTTCTATATTTACCTGAGTAATGACGGCACGGAAGGTGGCGAAGCGTTCTTTGACGATTTTACAATCCTCACCCTTGAAAGCTACATCGTACAGCAGACGGATTACTACCCGTATGGGTTGATAGCCCGTAAATTTGTTCGGGCTGGCGAGAAGGAAACCAAGGAGCTATTCCAAGGCAAAACCTATGATGAGCTGACAGGGTGGTATGATTTCCATGCAAGGCAGTATGACGCTGCGCTGGGGAGGTGGTTTGGGGTGGATCCGCAGGATCAGTTTGCATCGCCTTATCTGGCAATGGGGAATAATCCGGTGATGATGGTGGATCCGGACGGGGAATTCGGGTTTGTTATTGTAGGTTTGGCAGTTTTTAATGCAATTAGGTCTGGAATTCAAGCAAATAATAATGGCGGAAATTTCTGGGGTGCTGCTGGGAAAAGCTTAGTTTTTTCTGCTCTAAATGCTGCAATCTCAGGAGGAATAGGAGGAATATTTGGAGATTTGGGAGCGACTCAAATTTTAGGTTCTAAGTTGCTTGGTGAGGTGGGGCGTGCAGGTACTCATGCACTGGCAGGGGGAGCATTGAGTTCACTAGGAGGAGGTGATTTCAAAAGTGGAGCAGCAGCATCCTTTTTCGGGTCATTGGCTGGATCAGGCTTAGGGGCATCCGGAGCGAAAGGAGGTCTAATGATTGGGGGAGCAGCATTAATAGGTGGTACAAGTTCATCAATTGCCGGAGGTGATTTTTGGGATGGGGCAGCACAAAGCGGGATTATGGCTACAGCAAATCACGTAAGACATAAAATGATTGAGTCTGGAAAGATCGGCGGAACTATATTAATTGATAAACAAGTTAACCCTCAAGGATTTGATTTTACTGATTATAAAGATTTGTTGCAGAGCAGATTGATCGGAGAAGGCTTTAGCCCAAAGACTAGGGTTGTTGATAATTCTATAGGAAATTCATTAAGTGCTTGGTGGAGAGGATCACCTACAGGAAAGGTAACTATCAGAAACTATACTTCTTCACGGGACACTAGAACTGGTCAAGCATTTTCTGAATTAGGTAATCCAAACTCGACCGTAGTTTATAATGAACTTGGACCAGAGACAACTGGAAAGGTTTTCCCAACATGGAGATATGTAAATGCTACCATTCACGAGTTGGGTCACGCATTATTCAGCTTTGGTCACACTAGCGGGATTATGAACAAGTTTGACGCATCCCGTAATCAGAATTCGAGCTTTAATCAAATTCAAAGAGAATATATCTTGGGAAGCAAATGGGGAAGATAAGGAAGTTTTTAGTGATTGCAATAATTAGCGTAATTGCCTCAGTTTTAATCAACAGGTTTATCCAGAGTCAGAGGTATCCAATCTTATTTAAGGTGTATCAAACTCGGGATCTTAGCGAAAAGTGGCTCTATAAACTATTAGGGGTCATACCAAAGGAATTTATTAATAGTTATTCCTTTTACGATATAGAGAATGGTAATGGTTATACATTGAAAAAAATTCAACGTGTAACTGAAATTCCTGTTGAGGTCGGTTACATCTTAGAGGTAAATAATGAAGCTGAGTTTATTACTGCCTTCTTATACTCTCTGATTAAGAACCAGAATTTAAAATGGATTAGTTACGAAAATCATCTAAATTATCTTTTTGATGTAGAGGTTTTCAATAAATATTTAAGGGTCTCGAAGGTTAAAGACCCTAAGGAAATAGTAGATAAATTGGCATATTTTTTTGCGGAAGGAGGTGAATTTAAAAAAGTCGAAAGCGGTTTGGATTTAAATTTACTCAAAAAGTATTATGAAGGAATATATAAGCCGATTCCAGACCCAGAGCTATTCTTAGTCAAAAGCAAAACGCTGAATTTTGCTGATTTTATTTATTTTTGGTATCCAAGGATGGGCTTGGTTCAATTTGAAGTGGATATTAAAGGAGATCAAGTAACTAAAGCGAATTTACAAATTGTAGGTTTTATGGGATTAGATTATCCTCCACTTTAGCAATAAAACTTAGCCATTTATCAATAAAGAATATTAGGTTAATTAAAAAAAACCATTGAATAAGTTGGATTAAAACTATTATCTGATCCCCAATAAATTAACAGACCTTATTTTATTAAGGAAGTTTTTGTAAAAATTGCCACAGCAGCTGAAGATTGTCTTTAAATACCTGTTTATCCGAATCCTATTTCTATATTTCCTTCCGGAGGCAATTGAGATGGAACGGGTGTAGACGGAGGCATAATTCTCCGCAAGTAACTCCCTAACTGAGTGTAAAATTCTCTACGGCCTTTTATTCCTAGATTCCCTTGAAGTCGTAATCTTTTCTAGGCCATTTGCAATGGCTTTCTAAAGAACTTCATTATAAATAAAAGCCGGCAATTTTGAACATTGTCTGGCCTAGGCCTTTAGACGCCTCCCAAACAACCATACCATTGTTCATTAATCTCTGGCTGGTCCAGATACGGCGAATGTTGAAGGAACCCCTAAACGTTAGAGTATCAAAAACCCCGGCGCAACCCAGGCTTTTTTCATTGGGTGAGTTTTTACCAATATCTTTTGTTATGTATGCGTCGAGGAACGTCTTTACAAAGTATTTGCACACCATGCAAGTTTTTGAATTTTGATCCGGTGATGAGCAGTTTTTGATGTTGAAGACCTATCAGTTTGGGAGTAAAAACCCAAATAGCTAGATTCAAGAGAGTTTCCCTTTTTTACTATGATCTTCTACTTTCCGCTACTATACTTTTTCCTCCTCAATAGCTGTCTTCCAAAACCCCATTAAACATCCACAAAGCCTTTCCCCAACCTAATCTTCCCAAGATACGTGTTCCATCCCCCCCTATCCCTATATACGCATACCTACGTATTCAGCTAAAATAGACCTTTTTGCGTATTTTATCCCACTTTTTTTATCCTTCTCTTTGGGTCATACAAATGTTGGCGGCTGCCAGCGGATACCAAGATGATACAGGAAACCCAGGAAAACAGAACCCACAAAATCACTTTTCGGCTTAATGACCGGGAGGTGAAATTCCTGGATGAGTTCTCCCAAAGTACAGGCATCTCCCGCAGCGACACGCTTAGAAAACTGATCCGAAAAATCCAAGGAGATGTCACCATCATCAAAACGGATAAACTCCTCAAAACGCTGAACATCCTCGCAGCAGAACAGGGCAGGGTCAACAATAACATCAACCAACTGGCCAAGCATGCCAATCAGTATTCCAACGTGGCGGACTTGGACCCCAAAGTCTTTGCGCAGTTCAACAGTCTCCTTGTCCGGCACCTGGACTATCAGGAGGAAATCAACCGGACTTTCCGGAAAATCTACAAAACCATCAGCCAATGACTGTCAAGATCCTTTCCTCGACCAGTACCTTCAACGGTGTGTCATACAACACCAACAAGACGCAGTCCGCCAAGGGAGAACTGATGACGTTTAAGAATTTCGGCTATCTACAAACCGCACAAAAAGTCACGCCGGATGAAATGAAGACCTTTCTAAAAGTCCACTCCAACCGGAATAGCAGGGTAAAACAGCAGCAATTTCATGCCATGATTTCCTGCAAAGGAAGGGAATTTGACAAGAAGGAGCTTACCGAAATCGCCGAAAAGTGGCTGCGCAGCATGGGCTATGGGGACAACCCCCACCTGGTGGTCTTTCACAGGGACACCAAAAATAACCATGTCCACATGGTCTCCTCCCGAATTGACAACAATGGCAAAAAGATAAATGACAGCATGGAACGTATCCGGGCACAAAAAAGCATGCTGGAAATTATGGACCGGAATCCGAAAAATGAATGTACCAAGTTGATAAATGAGCTGAACAAGTTTTCTTTTTCCACCCTCAACCAAGCCAAGTTGTTCCTTGAAACACGTGGCTACAGCCTAACCGAAAAAGACGGCAATCTTTCCCTGTATAAGTTCGGCCTGCTTCAGGGAGAACTGCCCATCAAGATACTAACCGATATCACCGAATCCTATAGCCCCGTTAAGGCAAGAATAAAACAACTACACGCCCTATTCGACAAATACAAAAAGGTGTACAGCAGTGCCCCGGTCCCTACCTTTGAACCGCTAAAGGGCAACCGTCTCGGAAAACCAACCGGATACCGCTCGGAAATGGCAGATTTTCTAAGGGAAAAATTCGGTGTGGAGCTGGTGTTTCACGGAAAGGACGGAAGGAGTCCCTACGGCTATACCGTTATTGACCACAGCAAAAAAGCCATTTTTAAAGGAGGCGAAATCTTCCCACTGAGGGACCTAATGCATGAGGAAACCGCCGACAAAGTCAAAGTCGTCAACTTTGCATCCAGGGCAGATAAGGAAGCTTATACTCAAATCACCGGGACCTCGGATACGGTATTCAGATTCAAACGCTTTCCAAAGCAAGCCGCCTACCGGCCAAAATTGCTTTCGGTATTATCCGACTATCCCAATTACCAAAAGGGATTGGATGAATTCCGGCTCCACCTGTTGGTAAACGACAAACGACTGTACCTGCTGGACAGTCAGGAGCGGTTTTTTATCGGCTTGGAGGCAATTCTCCGGGCCGAGGAATACAACCGCTTTGCGGGATTAATGGATGTTCCGACCATTGATGTAAAGGAGCCCGTCACAAGGGGAATTTCCGGTTCTGCGTATCCCCTTCGGAATCAGCAGGACAGCAACAGCCCTACTCCCAATTCCCTTGAACGATCAAATCACGAATCCGAAAAGGAAACGGCATTGCCACTTAGTCTGGAAATCCACCAGGATGTGGATGATGAAGCCATGCACGGAAGAAGGCGAAACAAAGAGAAAGGCAACAAACGCAAAAGCATCAGATAAAACCACTGCATATGATAATCCTATTCGCAAACCAAAAAGGAGGAGTCGGAAAAAGCACCCTTTCGGTCCTGTTTTCCAACTACCTCACACTAGCCAAAAACAAGCCCGTCAAGGTCTATGACATGGACTTTCAGCGGTCGCTCTATAACAAGGCGCAGGCCGCCGAGGTAATTGAAAACACCCCGCTTTATCCGGTGGAAGCCGCCGAACTTTCCCAGTTTGGCGCCATCCGGAAAAAAGCAGACAAAGAGGAAAACCGGGTAAGCATCATTGACCTGGCAGGCAAAATGGACGATGACGAGCTGGTTCCGGTATTTCGAAATTCTGACCTGATCCTCTGTCCCTTCAGCTATGACGAATACTCGGTATCCTCTACCATCGAATTCTCCTTTGTGATCCTAAAGATCAACCCCAAAGCCAAAATCATTTTTATCCCCAACCGGGTAAGAAGCAGCGTCAAATACGAAACCATGAAATCCGTGCAGGAAGCATTGAAGAATTTCGGGGTGGTGACCAACAGCATCACGGAACGGATCGACTTCCAGCGGATCACGACCCACGATATCCCGGACAGCATCATTGGGGTGATCGAGCCTGTTTTTGAATCCATTTACAACGAATATATCGACCCGTCATGGCACAAGATGACTACATAAAGACACTGATGAGCAGCTTCCGGCCAGAGGAAAATCTGACAAAGCGTGGAAAGGAAAGAAACCTTCCCAGTACCAAAACAGCGAAGACTATGAACGAAAACGGAAACATTCTCCCAGTATTGGATCAGGTAAGGGACCTGAACATAGAGGGTGACAAAAAGCGGCTGATCAAGATCGACCGAAGAAATGAGGAAATATTGAAGGTGATGTATCCGGTCTTTGCTGTCGATGTGACCCGTTTTGTCAATTTTCTCCTGACCAATTTCTTTCAGGAGCATCCGGAACTGATTGAGGAAATACGCAAATCATTTAAAAAACTCTGACATGGGATGGACTGAATTTATCAAATTTCTGGCATCGGGTTACCTGCTCTATTATGGGTTCCTGATCACGATGGACCTGCTAAAACCGGAACACGATGACCTAATTTCCGGAGAGGAAGACTTGGTTGAATTTCCGGAGGAAACCCTGGAACCCATTAATGACGTGGTGGAATCGCCCGCCGGATACTCCCCCACACCCGACCAAAAGCCGGGTGAAGAAGAAATGGAATCCCATACACTCTTAAGAGAAAACATCAACGAATCCACCGGAGGAATAAGCAGCATGGTGGATTTGTTCCAGCTGGCACAAAATGAGACAATCGACGTCAAAAAGCAACTGGTTTACTGATATGAGACCCCCACTCTTTCTATTAACAGTATTCTGCTTCGCTCTATTGACGGGTTCTGATTCCCTAGCCCAAATCCCTCCGGGCATACCCGAAATCAATGAAGGAAAAGAACATATGGCTCGGAACTTCAGGGCACTTTCCAGTGCGGTATTGGTTCTGGGATCACTGTTCGGCCTTATGGGCGGACTCCGGGTGTACCAGAACTGGCAGATGGGAAAACGGAATATTGACGTGGAAGTAGCCGGATGGTTTGGAGCCTGCATTTTCCTTTCCCTCTTGGGCCTTTTCCTCAGTTCGCTGTATCAGGTTCCGACCTAAACAACATAAAACCTCATTATCAATCCTACATACAATCCATTTAAACCACTTTAATCATGTACAAAAACAGCAAAAAAACAATCGGAAGTCTGGGTCTGGCAATGCTTGCCATCATTCAGGCAAACGCCCAAGGAGTGCAGGGAATCACCGCTGCGGAATCCTCCCTAATCGGCTATGTGGATCCCGTCGCCTCCCTCTGTCTGGTAATCGGTGCAGTTGTCGGTATCATAGGCGGGGTAAGGGTCTATATCAAATGGAACAGCGGAGACCAGGACATCAACAAAGAACTGATGGGCTGGGGAGGTTCCTGTCTCTTTATGGTCCTCGTCAGCGTGGTCATCAAGGCATTCTTCGGCGTGTAATGGATTTTCCCATCTACAAGGGGCTTCAAAAACCCCTGATCTACAAAGGCTTTCAGGGCAAGTTCATCGGCTGGGGAATCGCTTCCATGGTCTTGGGCTTGGTCCTCGGAGGCGTAGTGGGCAGCCTGACCGATATGGCATTCGGAGCTTTGCTTACTGTCGGCACCATTGCCGGAGGCCTGTATTTTACCAGCCGCCAGCAGAAAAAGGGCCTGCACAACAAAACCAGACACCGGGGGGTGTTCCTCCCCCCCACAAACCTAACACAGTATCACTATGGCAAAAAGGAGAAAGACACCCTTTAAACTTCCCTATCTCGGAACGGATACCTGTAACGGGTATGATATCCTTTACAACGAGAAAGGGGATTTTGGCGTCGTACTGGAAGTCAAAAACCCGGTTCCGCAGTATGCCGCCGATCCGGGCAACTATGACAGTTTCCACCAACTCTATGTTAATGCCATCAAAATTCTTGGCGAAGGCTTCCTGATCCAAAAGCAGGATATCCTGAGCCGAAGGCCCTTTGACCCCGAACCTTCGGGCGTTTACCTGCAACAAAAGTATGACGAACACTTTCGGGGCAGGATCTACACCTCCCACCAAACCTTTTTGGTCATTACCAAACGGGCAAAATCCGGGGTGTACACCTACAGCCAAAAACAGCTTGGCGATTTTACCCAGTCCGTGGACAAGATCGCAGCCCTCTTTACCCGCAGCCATCTTCCCGCCAAGGCGTTAAACAAAAACCAGATCAACCGCTATATCCGGCGTATCCTGTCCATGAATTTCCATGACGACCGGCTTTGCCTCAACAACCTGCTTGCGGGGGATGAACAGGTAGAGATGGGCAATACGGCTGTCCGCTCCATCAGCCTGATCAATACGGATATTATTGACCTTCCCCAGACGGTGGGCACCCACCGGGAACGGACTGACAAGGATACCCTCCGGGGTTTTCCCGTGGACAATATGGGGTTTCTCTTTTCTGTTCCCTACTTCCAAACCATGGTGTACAACCAGGTGATTGAAATTGTCCCCCAGACTTCAACCCAGCGGAAGCTCGAACTGAAACGCAAACGACATTCGGGCATTCCCGATCCGGCCAACAACATGTGCGTGGAAGATATCGACCAACTGCTGGAAGACATTACCAGAAACAACCAGCTACTGGTCAGTTCCCATTTCAACATATTGGTATCCGCACCTAAAGATCTGATCCAGGGAACGGCAAACTTTATCGAATCCTCGCTTTTTCAGCAGGGCATAATTCCTTCGAGAAATGCTTATAATCAACTGGAACTGTTTCGGACCGCGTTGCCCTGCAATACGGCGGAGCTAAAGTCCTACGATTATTTTCTGACCACCTCCGATGCGGCCCTATGTTTCTTTTTCAAGGAAACCCTGAGCCGGGATGAAGTCAGCAGTTTTCAGATCAGGCTAACTGACAGGCAGGGCATTCCGGTAAAGATTGACCCCGCAGACCTGCCCATGCAGACCAACCGAATTAACAACCGGAACAAGTTTGTGTTAGGGCCCTCGGGTTCGGGGAAGTCGTTTTTTATGAACGCACTAATCGAACAGTACTGCATGTACAACAAAAGCGAGGCACCCAGATGGCTGATGGATGTGGTGATTGTGGATACAGGACATTCCTACTATGGACTCTGCGCCTACTATGGCGGGAAGTACATTACTTATTCCGAACAAAACCCCATTACCACCAATCCCTTTGCTATTAACCCGGAAGAATACAACATCGAAAAAAAGGATGCCCTGCTTACCCTGATCAGCGTGCTGTGGAAATCCGCAGACGGTAAAATCTCCCAGGTGGAATCCGACGTGATATCCAACACAATTTCAGCCTATTATCAGGCCTGCTTTAAAGAAAGCCCGGAAATCAAGCGTCTCTGCTTTAACAGCTTTTATGAGTTTGCCCTAGAGTTTATCCCCAAGATGATCCGGGAAGAAAACATTCCCTTCAACATCGACGAGTTCCGATTTGTGTTGAAAAAGTTTTACAGGGAAGGCGAGTACGGCAGTCTGCTAAACGAAGAGGTGGACCAGTCCCTGTTTGGGGAGTCGTTTATCGTTTTTGAAATTGATTCCATCAAAGAGCACAAGGTGTTATTTCCCATTGTCACGCTGATCATTATGGATGTATTTATCCAAAAGATGCGTTTTCGGAGCAGGCAACGGAAAGCCCTGATCATTGAGGAGGCTTGGAAAGCCATCGCCTCCCCGCTTATGGCCAACTACATCCTGTACCTGTACAAGACCGTCCGGAAATTCTGGGGAGAGGCCATTGTCGTGACCCAAGAACTGGGTGACATCATCGGCAACACCGTGGTCAAGGATAGTATCGTGAACAACTCCGACACCGTCATTTTGCTGGACCAGACAAAATTCAAAGACCACTACAACGAAATCGCCTCCCTGCTTTCCATCAATGAACACGAACGGAAAAAGATCTTTACCATCAACCAGTTTGACAATACGGAGGGCAGGGGAAGATTCAAGGAGGTCTATATCCGCCGTGGTGCCACAGGGGACGTGTATGGGGTGGAAGTTTCCCTGCACCAATACCTGACCTACACCACGGAAAAGCCCGAGAAGGCGGCGGTGGAAATCTACGTCGACCGCTATGGTAATTATGAGAACGGCCTGGACCGCTTTGTTGCTGATTTTAGAGAATCCGGAAAAGAGCTTAATAGCTTTTTCACGATGGTAAATGATTTGGGAATTCCATACAGCGAAAGGAAAAATATATGGGCATAAACACAGCTATTATGAAAACACTGACAACGCTATTTATACTTCTTTACTGGGGTCTTTCCCATGCGCAAGTCTATGTGGATCCTGCCGTTTCAGCCGCCCAGGCTACCCATGCGGCAGTAATCAACACGCAGTTGAATACCACCAACGAACGGCTGACGCTAATAGAGCGTGGTCAATTGGCCGTCACCGGAAATCTTACCGTTGTCAATAGCATGCAGGAAAAACTGTATGCCGGCTTGACGGAGGTTAGTGCCATTTTCACCAACCTGGCCAACGTTAGGGAAATCGCCCGGATCGCAACAGGCATTACGGGGGATGTCAATGATATCATGGCATTAGCTCGTGAAAACCCGGCCTTCTTGGTCTTTGCCGAGCAGAACGCCACGCTGTTTCGGCAGCGGGCTACCGCTCTGTCCCTTGAAGTGCAGCAGTTTGCGCTTAAAGGCGGAAAGGACAACCTGATGGATGCCGGGGAAAGGGCCAAAATCCTCAACACCATATTAAACGAACTGCTAATTCTCCGCTCCTATACCTACGGAATGTACCGCTCCATGCAGTTTGCAGCCATGAGGGGACTTTTCAAATCCCTAAACCCTTTTCAGGGATATGTGGAAATGGACTTGGCCATAATGGATGACATTATTAGAAAGCGAAAAACCCTATCCCGATAAAGCCATGAAGATTTTGTTTTTTATCCTACCCCTTGTTTTCTCGTCACCGCTATTTGGCCAGATCAACGTCAGCCTGCTCCACCAATTGGTGGAAGACTCCAAAAATGAGCATGAACGACAACTGGACGCCAAAGAAAACCAACTTAAAAACACATCAAACGAAGAGGTAAACCGGAATTTGATGTCCAATGTCAAGGAGAAATACCGGGTCGTACAAGAGAGGTTTGCCAAACTCAACCTGCTGGCAGAGGCGGTTGGTCTAGCGGCCACGGCAGATCCGCTTGTCAGGTCAATTCTTGACCATCAGGAACAGATTATTTTCTATTGCCAAAATGATCCTACTTTGATTCCACTGGCACTGGAAACAGAAAAGCTCTTTGTAAGGAAATCCCGGTCCCTGCTGAATTACCTGTTGGGATTGATAGCACCCGGAGGAGACCTCAATCAAATGAAGGTATCCGAAAGGCGGCTGTTGCTCCAGCATGTGCTACACGAGCTCCGATCCATTAACCGGCTATCGCAGGCTACCTCCCAAAGCCTTGAATCCCATATCCGAAGGGTGGCCGGATTTAGTCCCTTTCCTCTTTACCAGACGGAAGCATCCAAAACGGTGGACGAGATTCTGGCCAACATTCAACAGCTAAAGCAATGAAAAAGCTACTTACCTTCCTATTTCTGGCAAATTGTCCCATACTCATGGCCCAAACCACCGTGTTTGACCGGGACCATTTGTTTATAGTCAACGATAATGCGTTCATGCGGAATGTATCTGAGATGGGCTATCAGGAAAGCCTGGACGGCATCCGCCAAAACACCGATGACATCGGACTGAACACTACCACCCTTGCCATGGTGGAGAAGCTAATTCTGAAATCACTCAACGAGGTCAATGAAGGTTTGAAAAATGCCATTCAGGTAAAACAGATCGGAAGAACGCTACAGCGTATTTATGTCCTAAGTGATGAAACTCTGGTGATGTCTTCCCAAAATCCGGTGCTGCTTCTCTTTGCCGAAACCTATATCAAGCAGGCTAAGGAAAGAAGCCTCACCCTCATTACCGAAGTTTCCACTTTCGTACTTTCTGAAGGGGAAAACCTCCTGATCAACGGCAATGTGCGGGATGAGCTATTGGTCAAAATCCGACAGGAAATAGAACTTATTGCTGCCTACCTTCTTGCGGTGCGCAATGCCATGTATTGGGCCAATATAAACGGGGTGCTGAAACAGCTAAATCCCTACCAGACCTACATCAACCAAAACCTCAATCTTGCCGACCAGATTTTACGCCAAAAAAGAATACTCCAATGAGTGCTAACATAAAATATATACTGTTACTTCCGATGGGTTTGCTGCTGCATCTGACAGATGCCCAAGCTCAAATGCCTATTCGTGACCGGGCAGTGATTGCCCAGCAGGAACGGATGGTATACCGGCAATGGGACAACAACCGCTTCTACCCCCGGCCAAACCGGATTCTTGGTATTCCCACCAACCCAAATTGGTACCTGACCTGGGCCATGCATCCGAACTATCCCAACCTGGACCGGAGACCCCTCTCACCTTCCGGCAACCAAACCCAACGTATTGGACTGGCAGCGGCCATGAAAATTTCCTCGGACTACTACAAACAACAGGCGGACACCGTTGCAAATTTGGCCATACGAGAAATGACCCGCATATCAGGTGCCCTTAGCGGAGCCGATCCCCTCTATCTCCTTTACTATAAAACGGAACTCGCCCCGCTGGATAATATTGAAGGCAACGCCTTCGAGCATTCTTCCCCAGAAGTAAGGGACTATATGCTGGAAAACGGAGCCTATGCCTGGTATCTGGAGCATATGCAAAGCCTTACGGAAAGATATGGAATGGCAAAAACGATGGATATGGAAAGGGGTCAACGCATGCTGATGTACCACCGAATCCTGCTGGAGATGAGAAAAATTCAAAGCAACTGGGAATACAAACTATCCCTATCCCAGAAAATGCTAGTCTTCCGGGAACGTATGGAAAACGTGCAAAACCGACAGATCCGGTTATCAGGGCAACCCGCCCAACAAGATGATATCCTTTCGGGAATCCTACAACGAAGAATCCAACTAAGATGAGAAAAACACTGACTACTTTAATTTTAATACTGGTTTTAATTTTTGCTATAAAACCATTGGCTAAAGCCCAGGTGCCTGTTCCTCCAAATGAATATAAGGAGGCGATTTCCTTTCTTCAGGGAAACGGGGTGTATGACCGGGGAATCATGCGCTTTTTTGAGGGAATGCGGGATTATGCGTACAGCCATTTTGGCCCATTTATCCGGGATGCCCAGGCGTTGGTCTGCATCTTTATGCTAATATTCTTTTCCATCAAATCCTATGAGATGATGGTAGGGGATAAAAAAATGGAAATCATGCCGCTTCTCCGTCCCTTTGGTTTACTGATGCTTACCATGTGGTGGGGCATGTTTTGCCGGGTTATCGCCTTTCCCACCGATCTGATTTCCGCAAAAACGGAGGCCATGTTTTCCACCCAAAATGACCGGATTAATGCCTTGAGACTGGACCGGGCGGTTTATATCATTGAGGTGGCCGACAAGATGGTCGAGTTCCAAGCCACCACCGAACTTGCCTCCCAACAGGCCCAAGAAGCGGACAAGGGGTTGGGCACCGTTATGGTGGATGGCATAAAGGGCTTCTTTACCGACAACGTGTACGGTCCGTTGGTTCAGATGAAAATCCGGATGCAAACCAACATGCAACTGCTTTTTACCCAATTGCTGGAACTCCTCGCTATCTGGATACTGCGGATCTGTGTCTATTTTGTCTTTTTTATACAGATTATCTATTCTACCATCCTCGTGATTTTGGGACCCTTCTCGTTGGCGGTAAGTGTATTGCCGGCCTTTCGGGATGCCTTTACCACATGGATTGCCCGTTTTGTGGCCGTCAACCTGTATGTTGGCATTGCCTATCTGGTCTTATATGTCTGCGGGCTGATGCAGGAGTATGCCTTTCTGCAGGAAATCCAAAAATACGAAGCCCTGCTGGACACCGGTTCAGGAGAAGAGGTCCTGTCCAAACTGGCTTGGATGGCGGGCAACGGCATCCTTTCATTTGGGTTGGTTATCGTCAGTTTTTTGGTTGGAGCCATCGCCATTACCACGGTTCCATCTATCTCCACTTGGATAATCAGCACATCAGGAATTACCGCAGCGGCAGCCACGGCAGGCAGGACAGGTTCCATGGTGGGCCGAAGCAGTTCCCGCATGTCAGCGGGTGCCATAATGGGAAAATAAAATTCAACAGCCATGATCATACAAAACATCGAATCAAAAATCAAACTGGCCACCGTCATCTCCCTGGGGAGTTTGGTTGCGGCCATCGCTATCAGCGTTACCGTCTCCTTCTTTGCCTACAAGCAGGTATCCAACGCCAGGCAGTCCATTTATATCCTTGACAACGATATTCCCATTCTGGCCAAACAGACCAACATGCAGATGAACCGCCCCGCGGAATACCGGGCGGCGGTAGACCTTTTCCACAGCCTCTTTTTTTCCCTAACCCCGGACGACAGGCACATTGAGTACCAGATGAAAAAGGCCATGTACCTGGCAGACGAGTCCGGTGTGTTGCAATACAACAACTTGAAGGAGAAGGGCTATTTCAACTCCATCCTCAGTTCGAGTTCTGTATTGACCCTGCAGACCGACTCCATTGTGCTGGAGCCGAACAACAAGTTTGTCTATTTCGGAAAGCAGCGAATAGAACGCAGAAGTGCCACAATCACCCGCTCCCTGATTACGGAAGGGTATCTGATGGATATTCCCCGGTCGGAAAACAACAGCCACGGGGTATTGATAACCAACTGGAAAACCTTGGAAAATAAAGACCTAAGCCATGTTTCAAAAAACGCATTCTAACAACCCATCCGAAATCAAAAAGGATATTGGCACCCTGTACCAAAAGGTAAGGAAAAGTCTGAATCTTATGATGGTCCGCTATCCAAGACAAAGCTTTGGGATAATGGTCGCTACATTGATCCTATCCGCTTTGCTCGCTTTATATATTCCACCTTTTACCCAACCAAAATTACAGGAAGATATTCGGCTCTTGGACGAAGTCAACAACCTCGGATCGGGGATGGCGGACGAGGTTTCCGCTCTTTACAAGATTGGTAGGGGGGCAAAAAAGGTGGGACAGCTAAAGGAGGAAGTCGAACGCATCATCGCAAAAGAAAAAATCAGTTTGGAGGACAGTATTTTTCTTGAAAATGCCATTCTCCAACTTCAACAATTTCACGAATCAAATCCAGGAAACCATGAAGATTAAATTTAAACAGCCAAAGTATATCCTGCCACTTATCCTACTGCCCTTTATGCTGCTGCTGAATTATGGGATGCAGTCTTTTGCTGACAACGAAGAAGTGTCAGATGGGCAGGGAGCCGAAGACCTGCAGGAATCCGTAGGTGATGTTTCGGATCAGATCAGAAACAGCGGCATTGACGGAAAGCTCGATGCCTTTCGATCCAGATACAAACGGGCGGACGGCTACACAGCCATCAAAAACCTTAGGATCGAAGTGGATGCCGATGATGAAGTACTTTCCCGGTATAACGAGGCCGAAAAAAGAATGCTCGATTCCATTGATTTGGCACTGAGAAATTCCATTAACAATCCGCAACCGGTAACAGCACCTGAAAGGTATTCTTTCAGCGGAACAAATCCCCCGGTTGAACCCGGTTATACGCCGGGAATCCAAACTGACGAGGATGCGCTTGTAATGGATGCATTAAGGCAATTGGAATCCCCCAGAAAAACCCGGGTTCAAACCCGATATGAAGACCCCATGGATCTTTTCCGTGCCCAAATGGCCTTGGTGGATTCGATCTCCAAAGCCAACGATCCGGCCTATCAGGTTCCGCAAGAGGATTGGAAGGTGGAAGAAGAAACCTTTCCCCCTCCGGCACTGAAGGTTTCCAAAAACAGGCAATCTGACCAACATTTCAACACCGTGGTAAAAGCAGCCGAACCTTCCTTTATCCAAGCCATCGTGGATCAGGAAATCCGAAAGGGCACGATGGGAGAACGGATCAGGGTAAGGTTACTGGATGATATTTGGGTGGGCAACTCCATGTTGAAAAAGGGCACCTACCTATATGCATGGATCAGCGGATACGAAGCCCAACGGGTAAAGCTGACCGTTAGCAGCGTCATGTCCGGGGACAAAATCCTGCCCATCGACTTGAACATTTATGACCTGGACGGAATGGAGGGACTGTATGTACCCGCCAGTTCCTTCCGGGAATTTTCCAAAGACCTTGGCGGCAATGTGACCGGGGGAATGAACCTACAAATGCAACAGGATCCCTCTTCAATGAACCGGATGTACATGTCCGCACTGCAACGGGTTTTTACCTCCAGTTCCCAGGCAATGTCCAGAAGAATCCGACAAAACAAAGCCAACCTGAAATACGGAACAATTATTTATCTAGTCGATTCAGATGACCTGAACCCCGAAAACTTTACTAACACTAACCCCTAACTGACATGAAAACTACCGTAGTTATTATATGCCTCGTTTCCCTTTTTGTTTTCCAAGCAAACGCACAGGAAGCTGCAGCAAACAATCCAGTTTCCGAAAGGCAAAAGCTTTACATTCGGGAAGACATTACCCTGCATTTTACCTCCCCGGAGCCCATCCAATATGTGGATATTTCCGGCAAAAACCTCGTGGGAGATCTTCCGCTCGACAATGTATTTCGGATAAAAGTTCTGGGAGACAGCACTTTTACACGCCATTCCGCTTCGCAGGATCTGGGTGTGGTTACGATAATCGGGCAAAAATTCATTGCCCAATATGACCTGCACTATGCGTCACAAAACCAGAAAGTGCCCACACTCTTGGAAATTCTGCCATCCGATATGCGACCGCTGGATATCGGTACCACTCCGCTGACGCAAAATGAGCTAAGGGAATTTTCACTAGAAGTCTACAAGCAAAAGTATAAAATCAAAAACCTGCACAATTCCCAATACGGGATTACAGGCTATGTCAACAATATCCACACGCTGGACGATTACATTTTCCTGGATATCACCTTCGCCAACGAAACCAACCTCAAGTTTGACGTGGATCAGGTGAGGTTTAGGGTGGAAGACAAAAAGATTGTAAAGGCAACAAACGTGCAAGGCATTGAACTGGAACCTGTTTACACCCTATTTGAAAAGGAAACCTTCAAACGGAAATACCGGAACATTTATGTGTTGAAGAAATTTTCCTTTCCGAACAACAAGGTGCTGGTCATCGAATTGACCGAAACCCAACTTTCCGGAAGAAGTCTGACGCTTGAAATTGACTATTCCGATTTACTTCAGGCGGACACGCTGTAGAAAGAATTTTGTAACCGCCAAGGAAGATGGAACAGAAAAGGCATTTGGAAAAGCTACACGGAATGATCCAGTCTCTGGTCTATGCCATGGTGTTCCTGGAAATCTTTCTTTTCATCTACAGCCATAAAGTTCTGGAGAATCCGGCTGCGGGCAGCAGGCTGCTTCCAATTTTGGACAAGCTGATGAATCTGCCAATCTATCAAAATCTGGTCTACAGCAAGCTGTCCATTTTGTTAGCCATCTGTCTGGCATCCATAGGAACCCTTTCCAAAAAAGAGTTGAACCTAGACCCCAAAACCAAGATCATGATTCCGCTGATGATTGGATTCGGAATGTTCTTCGGTTCGCTTTTTTTCTATTCCATGGAGGCTAGTTCCTTAATTCTTCCCTATACCAGTTGGGCAGATCTGGCATTTTGCGTTTGCTCGCTTGTCGGGGCGGTGTTGATCCATACCTCATTGGACAATGTTTCCAAGCTGATCCGCAGCGGGTTGGGGAAAGACGAATGGAATATTGAGGGGGAATCCTTTATGCAGGAAAAAAACCGGATGGAGACTCCCTATTCGGTAAATATTCCCATGCGTTTTTATTATAAAAAGCGGATCCACAAAGGCTGGATCAACATCGTAAACCCGTTTCGGGGAACCTTGCTGATAGGAACGCCCGGAAGCGGCAAGTCCTACAGCGTGGTGAATCCCTTTATCCGGCAAATGATCGCCAAGGGATATACCATGTGCCTGTATGATTTTAAGTTTCCGGATTTGGGACAGATTGCCTATTATCATTTCCTGTTGGGAAAACAAAAAGGAAAGATCCCCAATCACCGCTTTTTGGTGGTCAATATGGACCAAGTGGAATATTCCAAACGGATCAACCCCTTAAAGCGTGATTATATTCAGACCCTTGCCGATGCTTCCGAAACCGCTGAGGCCATTGTTGAGTCGCTTCAAAAATCAGAATCTTCCGGCGGATCGGACAAATTCTTTACCCAGTCGGCCGTAAATTTTCTGGCTTCCGCCATCTACTTTGTTTCCCGGCATCAAAACGGGAAGTATTCTACCTTTGCCCATTTGCTTGCGCTGTTAAACCGCACCTATGAGGAGATTTTTGCCTGCCTTTCTTCATTTCCGGAACTGGAATCGCTCCTTAGTCCTTTCCGAAGTGCCCTTGAAAAAAGAGCCTTTGAACAATTGGAAGGACAGGTGGGCACACTTAAAATCTTTATTTCCCGTCTGAACACCAAGGAGACGGCTTGGATATTTTCCGGGGATGACTTTGATCTCCGGATCTCCGATCCAAATTCCCCGGCCATCCTGGTGCTGGCCAACAGTCCCGCCACCCAAAATATCAACTCCACCTGTTATTCGGTAATCGTGAACCGCCTTACCCGCCTGCTCAATACAAAAGGGAATTTGCCCGTGGCAATCGTGGCGGACGAAGCCCCTACCCTGTACATACACCGGGTGGAAAATCTGATCTCCACCGCACGAAGCAACAAGGTAGCGGTATTGTTGGGCTTACAGGAATTGCCCCAGCTTAAACAGTTGCAGGGCAAGGATACCGCCACTACCATGACCGCTGTGATCGGAAACGTGCTGAGCGGTTCGGTTCGGAACAAGGAAACCCTGGAATGGCTGGAACGCATGTTCGGCAAAAAGAAGCAACTGGGGGAAAGCGTCTCCATCGACCGCAGCAAAACCTCCATTTCCCTAAACGAAAAATACGATCCCCTGATTCCCGCCGGAAAGATCGCCGGAATGCAAACCGGGGAGTTGGTGGGCCTGTTGGCGGTGGATGCGGATAAATTCAACGTTGCCTACAAGACTGCCAATATCCATTGCCGGGTGGACCTTAATCCACGGGAGATAAAAAAGGAGGAACAAAACTACAGACCCATTCCCAAATGTTACGACTTCAAGGGCAACAAAGAGCAGGTGCTTACCCGGAATTTTATGCGGATCCGGGAGGAGGTGGAAAACATAGTCGGATACTATACCGCCGCTGAATGAATGTAACGATACAACAACCAAAAAACCAAAACCCATGCAAACAAAAGAAGAAAAAACCATGCAGTCCCTTTTGGGAAAGTTGCACAGGCTGCAGACCGAAAACCGGGTGCAACTGACTCCAGAAGAAGCGGAATTGTTCCAAGTTTCAACCCTGGACGAAATCCCGCCGGAAGACGATGTTGAACCCGAAAACCCCATCGATCATGGCAGTTGAAACCCCAAAAATGTATGAAGCGGTGGCCTCCAAGATCATTGAGCAACTTAAGGAAGGAACCGCTCCCTGGCAGCAGCCCTGGGAAAAGTCAAGCTCCGCATTTGAAAAGCCCTATAACGCCGTCACCAACAAAGCCTACAGGGGACTGAACTCCCTCTATCTGCAACTATTTACACCCTATGAAGATCCCCGGTGGGCAACCTTCAAGCAGGCGCAGGCGGAAGGATGGCAGGTGCAAAAAGGCGCAAAGGGCATGGCTATCAACTTCGTCAAAACCCATCAGGTGTATCCGAAAAGGGATGAACAGGGAAGACCCGTGTTGGACCAAAAGGGTGAACCCGTAAAGGTTAGAAAAGAACTGGACTCCACCATCGTGACCAAGGCATGGGTGTTTAACGCCGAGCAGATCAAGGGGGTGCCCCCGTTGGGGAAAAGAGAGGAAATCAGCCAGTGGGAAAAACTGAACCGGGTGGAAAACCTGGTGAAGAATACCAAAGCCAATATCGAACATGTCCACGGCAACAAAGCCTATTATTCACCCCTGGGGGATAACATCCGGATGCCGGAGCGGACCCAGTTTTTATCCTCCGACAGGTATTATGCCACCCTGCTTCATGAACTGGGACACTGGACAGGGCATAAGAACCGATTGGACCGAAGCATTATGAACACCTTTGGCACCCAGGATTATGCCAGGGAGGAGTTGCGTGCGGAAATAGCCAGCATGATGCTGGGATCGGAACTGCAAATCGGACATGATCCCAAGCAACATGTGGCTTATGTGGACAGTTGGATCAAGATCCTTACCGAAAAGCCTTTTGAGATCCATCAGGCGGCCGCAGATTCCCAAAAAATCATGGACTACCTGATGGTTTTTGACCGGAAAAGAGAACAGAAGCAGCAGGAAACTATGCAGACCGGAGCGGAAATTTCAGCGCAACCGGAAAGTAAAGAACCAAAACAGGAATTTGAAACCACTTTAAAATTAGGACGATGATAAAGGAAAAACTATTACCCATGCAGGAGTTGAAGATGTTCGGGGTCTACCGGGATGGCAAGTTTACCATACCGGAGGACCAGGTAAGGGCGTTACGGGAAGGCAGGATGACAGATGTGGTGGAATTAAAAAACCTAAAAGGCAAGGATGTACAGATCGACAGCCTTCCGGCCAGGCTGTCCATAGTCCGGGGAGCGGACGGTAACCCTTCCCTGCGGGTTGATCCGGTATACCGATCTCCAAACACCCATCCCCGCCTTTCCGAGGAGGAAAAGAAGCGGTTGATTGAAGGAGAGGTGGCCAATATCCGGAAAAATTATGTGGACCGGAACGGAAACGCAAAAACAAAAATCATTGCCTACGACAGGGACACCAAACAGTTTCTGAGCTATGATCCCAGGGGAGTTCAGGCACCCGAAACCGTCAACGGCGAAAAACTCACTTCAGACCAAAAGCGGAAATTTAAGGAAGGGGAAGCTGTGGAGCTTTCAGATGGTACGCAGTTCCAGTTCTCCACTTCCGACCGAAAAGGAATCCGGTCCAACCGAAACGGACTGGTATTGTCCGTGTTGTTGGATGGTGGAATTTCCTATTTGTTGATTACCGGGGTGCGGCGGATGCTTGGCGCAAAAAGCAGCGAGGAACAATCCTATTCCAAAGGCTATCATGACGGATTGAAGAAAATGCAGCAGCAAACGGAAAGAAGGATTGCCCTCGATCCCAATGACAAAGATTCGGTTAGGGATTTGAATCTCGTAAAGGAAGAACTTTCAAAGGTTTCACTTGGCTCCCCAGACAAATTTCAGAGCCGGTTCGGGGATAATGCAAAACGGTATAATACAAACGATACGTCTGAAAGCCGAAACACATCCGAAGATCATGACAGCCGTCAGAGGAGAATTTGAATTGCTGGACAGTCTCGGAATAAGCCCGGAGGTAAAACATCTGTTCTCGGGGGTTTTGCGGGAAGACCAGCGAGGAAGGCTGGTTGCGGATTATCGGGATAAATACGGAAACGCCGTGGATTGGGAAATCCATGGCGTTTTGACACACAAGCTCGCCTCACGTGGCATCGTTTGTTTTTCCCCTGGACCTTCGGAAAATGTACGGATGCTTTTTATCTCCGATGCGGTTTTTCATTTGATCTCAATGGTACAATATAAAATTGGAAGGATGGATTTCGCATATGCGGCCTTTTTGGCTATTGGGGCAAAGATGGATAAAGAGCTATTACTAGCTGGGATTTCCCGATTGCCCTCCGGAATAAAAATTTATACCGTCTTTGGACATTCCCTTGTCGGAAGGATCAGGGATTGTAAGGTGCAGCATTGGGTGAAGGGAATGGATTGTTTGTTTAAAATTGAAGGGAATAATGTGAGCGCAATATTCAGAGAAGATGTATATCAAATGGATGCTTCACAATTTTCACTTCGAAACCATCTAAGGCAAATTGGTGTCAGGCAATCAGTTAGCACTGTTAAACCTTATGATAAAAATATTAATAATTTTAATTGTTTTAATTATTTTTAAATCCAATTACCAAATTTATAGACAATATTTAAGATCAAAGATTAAATAGATGTGAAACCCAACTTACTCCCGCCATGATGAACGCATTAAAATTTTCATTGATTTTCCCTTATTTTTCTCCTCATAAGCTGTTCAAATGAGCCGGAGGAACAGCCTTTGGTAGAAAAGATAGCCCGGTTTGAAATTGATATGAAGGGAAGCTTGGACGAATATCTTGTTATTTTTGGCATCCATTCGCTCTTTAAGGGAGAAACCGGTTTTGTTTCTGCCGAAGTAGTCCAGCCCACAGACATAGAATGGACCCAAGTTCTTCCACAAGCCAACACCTACAACCTATCTACTCTGGGCTCCTTTCCCAAACTGGTTGTGGAATCAACAGAACCCGTTCATACTTTTGGCTTTATTTTCAACGTGGTCCATACAGGAGACATTCCCGACGGGGACTTCGAAGATTTAACAGCAACGGTCAAGGTGTATGGAGACAATTCGGAGGTCCAAACCTTTCAATACACCGCAAGGCCCGTTGGGGAGGCGACATATCCGTTAAGTGAGACAATACGATTTTAGAAAATATATCTGGAAGCTTTAAGTTGTATCACCTTTTTTGTTGGAGTGAGAATTTATCGCCGATCGAAACTCCCTTAGTCAACGACTGGGGAGTTTTTTTGTTTTTAACCGTATTTTCAAAGTGGAAAACCGGCCGGTCGCAATCGATATAGCCTATTGCAGCTGTCCAGATGCTAAGTTTGATGCAATCCAAATATCGAAGGGATAATATGGCTGAGCCGGAAAGAAGTAAACCCACGGTGCCAAAACACTTCTTTTTTTCTGTGTGATCAATAATGTATTTTTAAAGCTCTTACCTTTAAAAGGAGAAACTGGCTTGTCAGAATATTCTGTTGTAAGATTAACCGGCTTGTAACAAGTTGATTATACCAAATATTTAGGTTTTCTGGAACAAATTCAATTATCTCAGGCAGTTATTCCTTTCTTTTGCCTAATAAAATTAAAAAACTTTTAAAAAAACATGGTATCCGTGTCATATAATTCCAACTTTTAGATACTAATGGATAAGAATGAAAAAATCTCACCTGGAAAACCTCCTTAAAGAACATCACCAAGCAGCTTACCACTGGTCAAGGCAGTGCTGCTCTTTTGATGAGGATTTGGCCAAGGATGTGTTGCAACAGGTTTATTTGAAAATTCTTGAGGGGAAAGCCTCCTATAAAGAAAAATCCCAAATTAAGACCTGGCTCTTTTCTGTCATCAGATTTACGGCTGCGGAATGGAAAAAGAAGGTAAAGAACATCTATCCACTTGAAGCGGAATTTGATGTAGCAGAAACAGAACAAGAAGTCACCGCTGCGTGCCATGAGGAATTGATCGAAAAGCTACCAGAAAGACAAAAGGAAGTTTTATTATTGGTGTTCTATCACAACCTTACCTTGGAAAAAGCCGCCGAAATCATGGAAATCAGTATCGGCACAGTCAGGACACATTATGACAGAGGAAAAAGAAACCTCAAAGAACTTATTTTAAAAAAGACACAGCATGAAAATAACTGGTAATTCCACAGACCAAGACCTGGTAAATTTCTTTAGCGAAATGAGAGCGGAGGATTCAGCAATTGTGGTTCCCCCATTTCCAAAAATTAAAAAGTCGAAATCATGGAGTTTGATTCCATTAGGAGTTGCGGCTACCTTGGCGTTATTGGCTTGGTTTTTCATTGAAGATAAAGCCATCCAAACCTTGGATCATGACGTGATCATCATTACCCTGGAAGCAGGACAAAACAATGAGCTCAAATTTAAAATTGAATCCACAACCGAAATGGAGTCTTGGGAGTCCCCGACTTCTTCCCTTTTGACTGATTTCTAACAAAATTTAATCTATATGAAAAAGCTATTGATAATTGGAATAATTCTATGCTCAGGTGTCCTCAATGCACAGGATATATTTCAGGAAAACCTGTATTCTGCCAACCTTGTATTTCAAAACAGTTTTGCCATTTCCCTTTCTGACCAACAGTTAGAAAAAATTACAAAGATACACAGCCAAAGTTCCAAAGAATTCTTTACGGGCAAATTGGATCTGGATGAAGCTTCTGCCAAGTTAAAGAAAATGCTGAGCGCAACCAAACCCAACCCTGAGGCAGTTTCCAGGCAATTGGATATAGTATTAAACCTGGAAAATTCATTGAAGAAAAAAAAGTTATCAACTTTGGTTGCCATTAAAAATGAACTCAGCGAAACCCAGCAAAAAGAGCTTTCGGAACTGAAAGGTGTCAGTGATATTGATAAATATGATTTTTCCAATAAGCCATTAGTTGTTGGGCCATCGACTATTGTGGATGGTACTAAAAAAAGAACAGCTAGTGATGGCACTAAAAATCCGAACATAAAAATGAAAGTTTCGGGAGATTCGGAAAACAGTCCATTAATGTTACTTTCAACAAAAGATGGAATGGTTGAGATTGAAGATATGGAGAAAATAAATTCAGAGGACATTTCAGGCATGTCGGTCATAAAAGATAAATGGGCGACCGATAAATATGGTGAAAAAGGGAAAAACGGAGTGGTAATTATCACATTGAAAAAGGACATGCCGGAGCAATTTTAGAAGTAGGGAACAATAGACCTTTGAGGTATGGTAAGCCTCCAAGTTTCCGTATGCCGACCTTTGGGGTTTATGAAACCTTAAAGGTTTTTTTGGCTATAGCCTTTTATTTGCCTCTTTTACTATTTGTTTTTGGGAAATCCTTCGGCGCACTCTAAGGTTGCACCTCGTTGAAAGAAACCTCCAACTATTTTTAAATTCTTTTGTAAATCCTCATTTCTCATCCTCGCACGAAACAATTCTATCGTTGGTTTAACCATTTTGGTGAAAGGTGTACAAACCAATAATCGGAGATCAGAACACGTTCAACTATTTTTAGGGCATTTTTCTATCGTAACGCACAATCAGTGTTAAACAGGATTAAAATTTAGACGTTAACCCAATCCATATAAATTGGCCAAATCAATGACTCACCAAAGTTATGGGCTATTTTTTCACATGCATCCGAATTGAACGCCTGATGTGTTCCAAGGAACTACGGCATAATAGGATGTGACTGACTGACGTGATTTATTCCGTTTCTCCTTGTGCTTAGTGAAAAACTCCCCATGGGATGGGCTTATCATTCATTTAGCCCTCCAGCGCCCTCGGTAAGCACACCATGAAACGTTTTAATCAATTATCCGAACCCACTGAAATGCTCTACACACAGGGAAAGTCCGCTATGACAGATTACCAGATTATCGCAGCCATCGCAAATATATCCGTGGACAAAGCCAGGGAAATACTCGCACTCGCAGACTTCCGGCTCTCAGAACTGGCAAGATGGGACATGGAAAGATGGCTTAAAATAGCAGGGATAGGGTACGCCAAGGCCACTGCACTAGTTATCTCATTCGAACTGGGTAGAAGACGGATGTTTGAGCAACCCGACCGGAAAATAAAGATTCACTGTTCCCAGGATGCATACAACTGCATGAAACCGTTCCTGTACGATAAACTGGTAGAACACTTCTACATTATGCTGCTGGATAGAAACAACCAAGTTCTGAAATTCCAGAAGATCAGTTCAGGAGGAACCCACGCAACCCTAGCAGATCCGAAGCTGATATTCAATAAGGCACTGGACATCGGAATCATCCTCGTTCATAACCATCCTTCGGGAAACCTAAAACCTTCCGAACAGGATAGAACACTGACATGAAGACTGGCAGAAGCCGGAAAGTACCTTGAAGTTTCGGTTTTGGACCACGTGATATTTGCAAACGTGGGCTATTTCAGCTTTGCAGATGAGGGCCTTTTATAGGCCTTTATTTTTGCCAAATCAGTTAGGAAGTCATAAAAAAATTAGAAACCTAAGTATTTTTAGATTGATGTGTAAACCAGAAAAATGCTTATACAAACATTGTATTGTACAAATCCTATAATCACTATAGAAAAATACCCCGATCAGGGTATTTTTTGCTTTGGAAGAAAACCATACCTTTAAAAGCGAGAGATTCTACTTTGTGATTCAAGTTTTGTAAGGAAATAAATGGGGCTTGCGGTGGCTATGGCGTAGGGGGATTGAAGAGCCGAACGGTATATTGATTTGTATCTAGTATACTTGCAGATCTATACCCGTGTACAAACGACAAAAGCCCGTTGTACAAAATTCAGCCTCAATGCTCTTATTACCGACAAAAAACCCAAGATATCTCTGGTGTTGGTAGACAATGGCGTTAAATTGCTATTCTAAACCGCTTAGACTCCTGTGGACTAAGAAGATATAGACGCGATAGAGTGAAAGGAGAGTTGCGTATATACAAGTGTTGGCATTAATTTGAAAAAAATGGGATTAAAACTTCAAGGTATAATCATAAACGAAAATTTTGAAACCAGACAAAGTGAGTTGTTCGAATTGCTAGAAATCGAGTCTTTTGAATTGATTAAAAAAAGTAATTTAAATGATTACTGGAATGGATTTCAGTCTAAAGGGAAAATAGTTTTTTCATTTTTTGAGAATGCTACAATCATTCGCTGTGATAGCCATTTTATTTCAAGTGAATCGACTAAATCTAAACTATCTAAAAATCATGAGATAATGACTTTCTACCAATACGACACCATAAGCGCATTGTCATTTGATTTCTTTAGGAATGGTAAGCCAATAAGACGACTTTATACTGATCGTGCGTCTAAAAATTTCAAATATGAAGAAGGCCAAACATTACCAGAAGAAAATAATCCGAAAAGTGTAGATGAATCATTTTATAACATGACAATACATTTCCTTACAAAAAGAATTGACAGCTCATTCGTGCATAATCCTGCTAATTCTTATGAATATGAGATTAAATATGACTACCCAGGGCTGATAAAAAAATTGATAGGTAAAGTGAATTATCATGATTATTGGAAAAGAGCTTTTTAAAGGAAAAACTAATGCCAATCGAGGTACTGTCTTAAATAGCAAGTGATTTTTGAAGATTTTTTCTTAAA
>NZ_VOLC01000029.1 GCF_009797935.1 Lunatibacter salilacus | reverse complement strand
GATTGGAATACGGATTTGTCGGATTGTACGGATTTGTACGGATTATTTTTATTGATGTCGAGGTTTAATCCAACACAAAAAATCCGCTTTATCCGTTTTATCCGTATAATCCGTGTTCTATTTTACTTTGAAGCGAATGGAACACTGATTTTGCGGATTGTATGGATTATTCAGATTAATTAAATGATATATGATGGTATTAGCGAGTTTACTTTTATTTCTGGAATTATAGCATGAAAAGTACTGTTTGACTAGACAAGAATTAAAGTGAAAATCATGTCAAACCCCCATACTCTTGGTTCCGGATGGAATCTTAAGCATACATATACTTCCCTTCCCGAAAAATTCTACAGTTTGAAGGCCCCCGTTCCTGTAAAGGAGCCAAAAATCGTATTATTAAATAAACAACTTGCCAAGGACTTGGGACTAAACTTTGAAGGAGTAGATGAAAATCACCTCGCGAAGTTATTTGCAGGTAATCTGCTTCCCGAAGACAGTCAGCCCTTTGCCCAGGCTTATGCCGGGCATCAGTTTGGTAATTTCACGATGTTGGGGGACGGTAGAGCCATTATGCTAGGTGAGCAAATGACTCCTGACGGGGAAATGAAGGATATCCAGTTTAAGGGATCCGGGAGAACGGTATTTTCAAGGGGAGGCGATGGGCGCTCCACATTAAAAGCCATGCTGCGGGAATATTTAATTTCGGAAGCCATGCATGGATTAGGTATTCCCAGTACCCGGTCACTCGCTGTAGTAACTACCGGAGAACCTGTCTATAGAGAGCAAGTTCAGGCAGGATCCATATTGACACGGGTTGCGGAAAGCCATATCCGTGTGGGCACCTTTGAATTTTCCCGGCAGTATTTATCGGAAGAGGAACTTAAAGAGCTGCTGAATTACACCATCGCAAGGCATTACCCTGCCTGTATGAATTCCGAAAATCCGACATTGGAATTTTTTAACGCAGTCATGAATCGTCAGGCAGCCTTGATTGCCGAATGGGTTCGGGTAGGATTTATTCATGGGGTAATGAACACCGACAATATGAGTATTGCCGGTGAAAGTATTGATTTTGGTCCCTGTGCATTTATGAATGCGTATGATCCTAATAAAGTATTCAGTTCTATAGATACTCAGGGGAGATATGCTTTTGGAAATCAGCCACAAATTGCCCACTGGAATCTTTCTTGTTTAGCAAGTGCCTTACTTCCCTTATTTCATTCAGATAAGGAGACTGCCATCTCTATAGCACAGGAGTCCCTGAATTCTTTTCCGACAATATATCGAAAGGAATGGCTTCGGGCAATGCGGCTAAAACTAGGCCTTTTGGGAGAAGATGAAAAAGACAAAAAACTTGTCGAAGACCTGATGGATTTGATGCAAGAGTTCAAAATGGATTATACCAATACCTTTATAGCCGTCGGAACTGACAACTTCACTAATGAGCAGGGAATGGATTCACCTGGATTTCAGGAATGGTACCTGCGTTGGATCAAAAGGGCCGGAAGCCACGGACAAACTCTTGAAGCTGCCCAGGAAGTCATGTCAGCACACAACCCCCAATTTATTCCGCGCAATCACCTGGTAGAAGAAGCACTGGAAAATGCCGCTGCAGGGGATATGAATCTCTTTAATACCTTATTAGACTTGCTAAGGGATCCATATACCCCAAATAAAGCCTTCACCAATTATCAGGTAACCCCACAAGTAGAATGGGAAGAAAATTACAAGACATTTTGTGGGACCTAAATAAAAATGAAGGGAGATTTAGATTTATTTTTGGATTGTGAACCTAATGGACCCTATTTGAAATTTAAACACATTGAAGGTTTATTCTAAATAAAAAAAGTGAGTAAAGATTTTCCTTTACCCACTTGATTAATTCAGATACTAACGGCTTTTAAGTTTTTATGGTCTTGGCAAATTCCGAAAGTATTTTTTCCACGGAGGATTTAAGGTTTTTGCTTTTATGATCGGGCTTGTTGATTTCACCAACTGCCGAGATACGCATGACTACCTTGTCCTGTCTGGTATCGATAAAATCGACGACAAGTTCCCCAAGATCGTATTTTTCCACGCGATAACCTCCCCCGCGCATGCCGGGTCCCATCATCCATGGGTTACCCCACATCCAAGGATTCATGCCAAACCCATAGGGGTTCATGGGCATGGTGTTAACTTCCTTCTTACGGTCCGTAAGCACAGTGTTATAGCGCACGATCAAGTCCGGTTTTTCTGAATTTTGTTCAAAACCAAACCTTTCCATCCCCTCAGTTAGGCTTCGCTGCAGATTTTCTTCCAATACCGGAGAATTGAAGGCCTGGGTATCATAAAACTGACTGATTACATAGAATGTGTTGAACGCATCTGGGTTAGCCATTTCGTTCTTTTCTAAATAAACTTTCACGGGATTACAAGCACCTAATGCCAGTAACACTCCAATAAAGCCAGCAATTAAGAGATTTTTCATAATACTGATTTTTTCTATTAAGACGTAACTCCTGCATGATTTGTTGTAACAGCAATTGTCAATTATCAATTGTCAATTGTCAATCATCCCAACAACCTGAAAACCCATCAACTATATAAAAAAGGAATGTCTAAAATCGATAGATTCGGTTTTTGAGGTAAGGATTGGCTTTTACAACCATCATCTCGGCCAAAAAGCCCCACCCCTTCCCTGCCCTCCCGTAACCGCTACGCTATCACAGGATTTGCAACTTAAGGGGAGGGCGATCAATGACGTCAATAAAGCTTTTTTTCTTTCGAAACAGGTCGTCGTGCCCCCCCATACAGGCCAAACAAAAGCTCCCAACCCAGATGTAACCTCTGCAGTATGATGGGTTAAAAGTAGCAGTAAACGCTCATCGTTTTTCAGGCATCATCACTGCAGTATAATGAGTGAAAAGTAGTAGTAAACGGTCAACGTTTTTTAGGCATGGTCAACCCATAACCCATAACTCATAACTCATATCCATTAAAATTTCCCCCAAACCTACCGTTAAAACAACCCAAAAGTCCTTCACCCGATAAATGAAGGAAAGGCGCCGTGATTTTGCGATATTTGCAGCATACCCATTTAGATATTATGTTGAAAAGTGCTTTTCTATTATCCTTATTTACTTTAGTTTCATTTGCTGCAAATTGCCAGACCGTATTTCAGGAAGGCCAAGGCATGTGGCTTATGTTTTTTAACCGAACGGAAATTGCGGAGAAGTGGAGCATCCACACAGAAATCCAAGACCGATCCTATAATATCAGCCATAAGGAAGAACAACTCTTACTTCGTGGCGGGGTCAACTACCACCTTAAAAAAAACCTGTGGGTCACGGCCGGCTATGGATACATTGAAAGTTACCCTCCGGATGATGCGGTTGGAAACACGGTTTTGGAGCACAGAATCTGGCAACAAGGGCTGTATTTTCATAGCATTGGGCGTTTTTTTATAGAACATCGAGGGCGAGTGGAACAACGTTTTGTAGGAACCGAATATAGGGATCGAATTAGGTATAGGTTGATGGTGAACGCCCCGTTGAATAAGGAACGGATGGGACCAAAGACGCTGTTTATTAGTGTTTATAATGAGGCGTTTTTTCATATAGAAGACTCTCCCTATGACAGAAACCGTTTTTATACAGCAATCGGATATCAGTTTAACCGAAGCTTGAATGTACAGACGGGATGGCTGGGCCAAAACTTTAACGGTAAAACAAAAGGATACCTACAGGTGGCCCTTTTCGCCAATCTGCTTTGGTCAGATCCTTCCTAGCGGTTGGTTTTTCTAGTGTAAAGCAATAACTTTACCCGCTGCGAACCGGAGTTTCCAAATGCATGAACTCAAAAAAAACTTCCTGGATATCAATGCCGATTTGGGTGAGCAAACCGGCAACGATGCGGGCATTATGCCCTATATCAGCAGTTGTAATATCGCCTGTGGAGGGCATGCAGGGGGTAGGGACAGCATCCGATATACTATAGACCTTGCCCTGACCCACGCTGTAAAGATAGGTGCTCATCCATCTTATCCGGATCGGGAGAATTTTGGTCGGAAGCACATGGATATTTCGAAAGAGGATCTTTCTGAAAATATTCTTTGGCAGATTTGTCAAATTCAGAGCTACTTGAACGAATTGAAAATACCCTTACACCATATAAAATTCCATGGTGCATTGTATAATGAAGCGGCGACTGATACCAATCTCGCATTTTTAATCGTTGATCTGCTAAAACATCATTTTCCAACTATTTTGATATATGCTCCTTTTGGATCTAAGCTGGCAATATTGGCTGCTGCGGAGGGAATCCCAGTTAAACACGAAGTCTTTGCGGACCGACGTTATCAAGATGACCTTACCCTAGTACCTAGATCGTCACCCGACGCATGTATTGAGGATTGGGGAGAAATCAAACGGCAGGTGGAAGAAATGGTCTATCGTCAACGAGTTAAGTCGATTAACGGCAACTGGCTTCCTATTCAGGCAGACACCCTTTGTGTGCATGGAGACCATCCTGGAGCCATAGAGACAGCTAAAAAGCTACATCAACTATTGTCTAATTCGGAAATGCCTGGATTATGAAAAAGGAGCCCGAGTTTTTTTGGTTATCGTATAACCTGTTGGAAATTAGCTGGAAGGAAGGGATAAATGAAGAAACCTTGCTGAAAATGCTTCCAATCAAAGCCTATCTGTTGAAACACCTAAGCACTGAATTGCGGGAAATCCGTATGGGATATCACCGTATGACGCTTCATTTTAAGGAGTTCATTTCCGAGCCAATTGATTTGAACGACATTATGCAGTTGATAGAAAATGCGGAAACTGTAAAGGCCCCTCCGAGAAAGAGATGGTACATACCTGTATGTTACTCGTCAGATGTTGCTAAGGATATTCTCCCACTGTCCAGTTCCAAACGGATTCCAGTTGAGGAACTAGTAAATGAACACAGCCAAAGGGAGTATGTCCTTTTCTTTTATGGATTCTTGCCTGGATTTATGTATTTGGGAGGGCTGTCTGAGCGGCTTTATACCCCTAGAAAGGCAGTTCCGGATCCGATAATACAAGCTGGTTCTGTGGCAATTGGGGGGCATCAAACTGGGATATACCCCATGGACAGTCCAGGAGGTTGGCATGTAATTGGTAGGACTCCGTATAGGCTTTTTGACAGCCTTCGGAAAAAAATGCCTCCTTTTCTTCCCGGAGATAGGATTCGATTCTGTCCTATATCTCTGAATGAATATTACATGCTCAGGGATAACACCGAATTAAGCTTGGATCATGAGGTTATGTAAGGGGGAAATATCCATTATCAAGGCTGGACCATTTACATCCGTTCAAGATGCCGGAAGATTTGGTTATGCTGACTTTGGAATTCCGACGGCGGGATTTATGGACGCTATCTCAGCGGGAATTGCCAATTTGTTGTTGGGCAACCAAGCTTGTGCTCCCTGTTTGGAAGTTTTCGCTGGTGGACTTGCGTTAAAAATAGACCAGCCTTGCCTGCTAGTCGCTGCGGGAGCGGATGCGGATATTCAGGTGGGAGGACAGGTATTTCGAACTCACCAACCATTTACCCTCAAACCAGGTGAAGTACTCAAAATATCTCCATTTCGATCCGGTCAGTGGCTATATTTTGCTTTTACTGCTAAATTTGAGGTACCTGCTCCTTTCGAAAGCAAAAGTTTCTATTTCCCTATTACTTCCAAATCTAGATTTCATGATGGAGATAAAGTGGTAATGCATTTCTCCATGCCCGAATATTCCCCTACAAATTGTCGGGTAGGCATAAGGGATTGGAAGCTTTTCCGCAGTTTAGAGGTATTTGCCGGGCCTGAATTTCATTTGCTTTCCGTTTACAATCAAGAAACACTAACGCATAAATCTTTTTCCCTTTCCTCCATGCAGAACCGGTTGGGTATTCAGTTGAACGAACCGTTGGAACATAACCTACCGGAAATACTAAGTTCGCCCGTGTTTCCCGGAACAGTTCAACTTACTCCTTCGGGAAAGTTAATTGTCCTTATGCGGGATGCTCAAATTACAGGTGGATATCCACGAATCTTGCAGTTGACGGAAACCAGCATTTCACTGCTGGCTCAAAAAAGACCGGGAGAAAGTGTGACATTTTCACTGCTTCCTCCGCCTAAACCTACCTAATCTAGCTAATAGTGTTTTAAAATGACCACGGAGGACACGGAGGATTCACAGAAAGCACAGAGTTTTTTTTTAAACTTTGTGCTCTTAGAGTCTTCTTTGTGACCTTAGTGGTCATTTTTAAATGCCACCAAAAAGGAATCAATTTTATCTATTGGAGGTTGGTTATTTCACCTTTCAACTGATAGGTCATCGAGCATGGTTTGAACTTTTTCGGGTACTTCGTGTCGGTTTGTAAATCCGACGATCATATAAGTTAATGTCGATACGGTGACAGGTAAGCTAATAGACAGGGCTAAGCTTCCAAGATCATACGACTTGGTGAAAATAAACGCCAATAACCCCATAACGATGGATGAAATGGCAGCTTTTGGTCCGCAGGATTTAAACCATGGTATTACTCCGAAAAGCATAGGAACTGCTATCGGCCCAACTAAGGCACCAAACCAACTGATAATTAGTCCCAAGACCCCTCCGAATTTTTCAAATTGCAAGGCAATAATAATAGTAGCCAACGTAAAAACAAAGGTCGTAAGCCTGGCGATTGTAAGGGAATTTTTGCCATCCCTGAACCTTTCGGAAAGAACAGGAAGAATGTCCCTGGTGATAACTGCGGATATTGTATTGATATCCGAGGAGGTCATGGACATGGTATTGGCAAAAAGGGAAGCTACTACCAAACCAATCAGCCCAACTGGCAGAAGCTCCATGGTAAGGATGCCATAGGACTGGGTAGGGTCTTCCATGGCAGGCAAGATTACAGGTGCGGCCCACATGGGAAAGAACAGAATTAATGGCCAAACTATATACAAAATACCTGACAGCCTAGCCGCTTTGGTGGCCTGTTGCTCACTGGGAGAGGATATATATCTAGTGGCCAGATTCCATTGTCCTCCATTGTACGAAAGAAAATTGATAAATAGAAAAGCCAGCGCAAAGCCTACCGTATAGGGATCGTTAAATGCTTGGCTATTTTCGGCAGGAAGTTGATCCCAAAGTGTAAAAACAGAAGAAATGCCGCCTAGTTTGTTGATGACAACAACAAACATGACGAGGCCTGCGATAATCTGTACGATAAATTGGGCTAAGTCGGTGATAATAACCGCCCATAAGCCACCGAAAGTTATATAGATCAATGATATCCCCCCAGATATCAATATGCCTACAGGAAGTGAAACTCCTGTAAAAACATTTAGCAAAATGGCTATTGCTGCCCATTTTGCTCCAATATCAAACAATTTTAAGGTAACTCCACTCCAAGCCATGATCTGCTGCGTGAGGAGGTTATATCGGGTAATAAGAAATTCTAAAGGAGATTGAATGTGAAACCTTTTTCTAAGTCTCACCCAATACACCGGGAAAATCTTAGCACTGACTAAGATGGTTAATCCAATTGTAAATGCCCACCATATGTAAAGAGAAAATCCATGAGTATAGGCCAATCCCGCATAAGCTACAAATACAGCCCCACTGTAACCGGAGACATGGTGGGAAATGCCGGATAGCCACCAGGGTAATGTTCCCCCGGCTACGAAATAATCCTCTGAACTGCTGTTTTTAAAATAGGACCAAATCCCGATTCCTAGCATCAACACAAAAAATAATACAATGACTAGGAGGTCAATTAAACTAAGTTCCATACGGTAGGTGGTGTGTTTGTTTTTTACGGTCTATAAGAAGTAGCCCTGTTTGCCAAATCGCAAACAGGGCTATTGAATACATAATTTGGAATTAATTAGGAAAGGTCTAAACCTTGGGTTCCCAACCCTTCGCATAGTCCCTGCTCCAGAGGGCCATGGCTTTTTTGTCATTTTTTATGCGGCCGTTGGATGGGTCAATTTGCAATGATCTTCCTACCCGCTGGGAGATATTGCCCAATTGAACCAGCAAGGTGCTTTGATGGGCTCCGATGACTTCAGACCTAACTTCGATCCCGTCTTTGATGCCGTCAAAGAAGTTTTGGATGTGAATGGCATCCAAGGCTTGTGCTGGACTGACCCTGTTCTGGGGATCGATTGGCATGTCATTTTTCACTTCTTTGATGACCTCATTTTTCAGGTTGAAAATTTTATAGGAATTGCCTCCCCCTATCAATAAGGAACCTTCATCTCCATAAAACAAAACGCCTACTGCTTCGTCTTCAATACGTTTTCCGTTGCAACTTCTCCCTTCCCAGGTAATCATGCTTTTGTCTTCAAATTCCATATTGATAACTTGCGTGTCTGGAGTTTCCCAGTCGTCCTGAAATTGATATCTACCTCCGGCTGAATTAACCATAGTCGGATAGTCAACTTGCAAGCCCCAGCGCGCTAAATCGACCATATGGGTACCGTTATTTAGTGCTTCACCCGTGCCCCAATTCCAAAACCAATGCCAGTTGTAATGGATCAAATTGTCCCGGAATTCTTCCCTGGGCGCAGGGCCCTGCCAGAGTTCAAAATCAAGCCAATCAGGAACAGCGACTTTTTTGCCCACACCGATAGGTCCCCTGGTATTTGCATACCAGGTTTTGGCCATGTAGGGCCTGCCGATTGCTCCGTTATGTACTTCTTTAATACCTGCCACGACGTTAGGCCATGATCGGCGCTGATTTCCAACTTGGATGACTTTGTTGTATTTTTTTTGTGCTTCAATTAGCAATTCTCCCTCTTTGGGATTATGGCTGCAAGGCTTTTCAACATAGACATGCTTACCGGCCTGTACACCGAGAATGGCAGCCGGAGCATGCCAATGGTCTGGAGCGGTAACTACCAACGCATCCACGTCCTTATCCTCCAATACCTTTCGGATATCTTTTTCTTCTTTGGGTTTGCTGTTTTGAATTCCGTTGATTGTGTTGACAAATTTTGCCGAAGCATTGCTGTCAACATCGCAGCTATAGATGACATTACAATTTTCCTGTCCGGCAAAATTACTTCCTACAGCCATGCCGCGGCTAACCACTCCCATACAGGCAACGTTGATTCTTTCGTTAGCTCCTGCGATGTTGGCGTAACTTTTCGCAGAAAATGCCGGGAGTATTCCTCCCATAGAGGCTATTGCAGCGGTTGATGCTGCTTTTTTCATAAACTTTCTTCTGGAATTTTCCATGGATATTTTATTCAGTAATGGGAGTTAAATATTGATTTTAGCGGCTTCTTTTTGAGCCTTTTTCATAACATCGGCTATACTGACAGCCTGCCCTTTTTTTCTTCTACTCTCACTGGCTGCTTCCATAAACGCAAACATTTCAATGGTTTCTTTCGGGTCGATCGGTGGTTTTCCGGTGTTGAAAAAATTGACTATTTCTACCAATAATGGCCTGTAGCCTCCGTATGGACCCAACTCAATAATTCCCTCTGATCCAAAGGCTGTGCCTCCATAGCCCGTTTTTCCGGAACGCAAGCCTCGGAAAGTTCCGATCCTGCCGTCTTCCCAAGTGCCCACCACCACTTCCATGTCCGGCTGAAAGGTCCGTTGAACGGTCTTACAACCTTGCCCCATGACCGCAAAGAGGGTTTCTACCCCGTGGATTCCGTACCAAAACAAATCAGGGTGGGTGGGTTCCAGTGTAGATGGACTGTACGCATCTGCTCCCAGCACCTTGCCTATCTTCCCTTTGTTGACGGCAATGACATTTTCCATATACCGTAGTGAGCTGGATGAAAAAGTAGGCTGATTGTATTTTTCCGCAGCATTAAAAATAGCCAATGTATGAGCTAAAGAGGCTGATATGGGCTTGTCTATAAACATAGGCTTCCCAGCTTTAAATACCTCAAGAGCCTGCTCCAGGTGTAACCTTCCGTCATTTGTTTCAAGCAGAACAAAATCTACTTTGTCAAGGAGACTTTTGATGGAATCGACTACTTCTACTCCCAATTCTTTGATTTCCTTGATGTATCCTGGGATCCGGTCCACGGAGGATTTGATTTCTTTGCTGCCGTAGGGATAGGCGGCCACCACCTTATATCCTCCCAGATCAGCGGCAGCATCCGAAGCATTGAATGCTTTGGTAAAGGCGATACTGTGAGATGTGTCCAGCCCGATGATTCCGACCCGTTTGGCATTGTTTATTCCAGTGCGGCTTGAAAAAGCAGCAAGCTCCGAAGAAAGGCCAATGCCCATACCTGCCATAACAGCCGTACCTATAAATTTCCTTCTATTAATGGATGAAGTCATAACTGATATTTGCGTTTAAGGATTATCATTTCAAAACGTTGTAGACTTATGTCTTTTTGAACTCACAATTTAGTGCTTTATTTATAAAATCGGCCAATTGAACCTAACGAATTATATGTTCGGTTCAGGGTAATTGATGGACGGGAAAAATAAACATGGAATTGACATAAGTAGCGATTTAAGCTGAGGTGTACGTACCCATTTTTTATGAAAGGAAAAATTGTGCTTTTCTATTTATGGGACTTCGTATCTGCGGGGATTAGGGAACGGGTATAAAAACGTAACGAAGCCAGATATTGAATAACCTCTCGTGAACACGAATCAAATAGTAAAATGAAATCGTTATCTTCACGGTAAAATACCATTAAACCAATGGAACCAGTTAATATCCGGGAAGAAATAAACCAATACCTTGAACATGCAGATGATCGTTTATTAAAGCTTATACATGGACTGATCAAAGCAGACCAAGCATCTTCATCAGCCGGGTATAGGCCGGATGGCATAGGTATCACAAAAGAGGAGCTGATAGCTAGAGCGGAAACGGCAGAAAGGGACATCAGTGAAGGCCGTGTAAAAACTTTAAAGCAGATCAGAGAGGAAATGAAGAGCTGGTGATCTACGGAGGTGAGGTATGCAGTATGGGAGGGAAATTGTCTTAAAGAAAATTACTCACAATATCCCTTCACCAAATAGATATGGTGATGGAGAAGTTCAAATTCTCAGATTTTTTATGGAACAATTCAGACTATTATTGTCCAAACTAACCAAAAGATAAAAATGGGAAAACAGAAAGATTTTTCAGGCCCGTTTATGAAATTAAAGCTTGATAAAAAATTATTGGAGAATGAGATGAATATTGTGCGGAAAGGAAAAATCCCCGTCGATATGGACGATAGATGGTTAATTTGCTACAAGGAAAGTGTATTGTATTTTTATAGAAGTTGGACTGGAATTTGTATTTACAAAGTTAAGATTGATGAAGGTAGGCTGGTAGAAGTGCAAATAAATGCAGATAAGGAAATTTATAATATAACAGACGAAAAAACAGAGCTGAATTTTTTTTATGAGCTTTTGGAGCTCTTTTTAGAATCAAAAATTTAAAAATTTCGGCTTCACGATGACAACTGGTAATTCAAATTCCAAAGATAAAAAGTTGACTTTTAACTACACCTAGCCGGGGAAACATTGGGAAAATGACAAGATGAATAGTAAGAAAATAGTAAAGGGTATAAAGGTAGCATTACCTTTGTTGGCGTTTGATAATAAATCGGTTGAATGAAAGATTTGCAAATTAAACTTGAAGAGTTAATAGGTGTATTGAAAAAAAACAATACAGAATCCTATGAATATTTTGTAAATCAAAAGGAGCTTTTGGATGACGAACAGCATATGTTTGAAGCCGTTGAAAGCTTAAAAAAATCTTATTCAATAATTCAATATGCGAATTTTTCCTTTGAAGAAGAAAAATTGTATAATCAAATGTATGATGCCTTGGAAACGACTTTTAATTCAGATTGATTTTTTAAATTGTTTATTCGATCGAAACCAGCGTCCTGAGAAAAAGAAGGCAGACCGACCATTGAATCGGTTTTGGCGGGAACGTGTGGGCAGAACTAACGTGATAGCGGCCAAAACGATGCTACGGGTAATCGTTTCATACCCCTGGGTTGAAACCCACGGCTACTATATCGGCCACCCCTCTGGGGTTGTTCAAATGATTTATCAAAATAAATTACGAATGATCGTATTAACCGATTACATATGATGTGATCCGTTGTAAGAGATGCCGCTTAAATTTTGTTAAAATCAAAGGTGAGTCTTTCACCATATACTAAAACTGGAGGAAAAATATGTAATTATAGGGATCGTAATCCCTAAATATACGTATATTTGGGGATTACGATCTCTGAATATGCATATCACCAGATTTCTTGAGAAAAGTCTAGCTGCAAAAGTAGATTGGAAAAAAGCCTTGATTTTGCTTGGCCCAAGACAAGTAGGGAAATCTACACTTGTCAATAAATTAGCCCGTGATCTGGATCCTGATTTTCTTCTTTTGAATGGGGATGAAATTCAAACCCAAGAACTTCTGGCCAATTCAAGCCTTGAATTTCTTAAAGCCTACTTGGGAGATTCAAAGGTAATCGTTATCGATGAGGCGCAAAGAATCCAGAATATAGGGTTGACACTCAAACTAATCATTGATAATTTTAATGATGTCCAATTGATTGTTACCGGATCATCTTCTCTTGAACTTGCTAGCACCATCTATGAACCTTTAACGGGAAGAAAATGGGAATACAGAATATTTCCTGTTTCTTGGGAGGAAATAATAGGCTGGAAAGGTTTAGCTAAAGCTTTGCCAAAACTTGAAAGCCTTTTGGTTTTTGGAGCTTATCCTGAAATACTCACACATTCCGGAGAAAAAATTCCGTTACTTCAAAATCTATCTTCAAGCTATTTATATAAAGACCTACTTAATTTCCAGGGTATTCGAAAACCTGAGTTACTCAACAAATTACTACAGGCTTTAGCATGGCAGGTAGGTTCGGAAGTAAGCTATAACGAGTTGAGCAACACCATCCAAGCAGATAAAGCAACTGTCTCCAGCTATTTGGATCTTTTGGAAAAGGCATATATAATTTTCAGATTAAATCCCTTTAGTAGAAACCTTCGATCCGAAATAACAAGTAACAGAAAGATATTTTTTGTAGATAACGGCATGCGCAATTCCATCATTGGAAATTATGCGCCATTGTCCAACCGAAATGATATCGGACAACTCTGGGAAAACTTTTTGATTGCGGAACGTCAAAAATTACTCAATTATCATGGATTTTACGGAAGGACATATTTTTGGAGAACTGTCAGAGGTCAGGAAGTGGATTATGTTGAGGAAATTGATGGGGAAATCCATGCCTTTGAATTCAAATGGAATCCTAAAGCCAAAGGAAAAATACCAAAATCATTTATTGAAGCCTACAATCCCAAAACCGTGAAAACCATTCATCGGGAAAACTTTTGGGAATGGTTGGGGGCTTATCCTTATGGTTGGGGAAAACAACTTGGAGGTATTGGAAATTGATGGGGTTATTAGTTGATTGGTCTATAGGTCTATGGTTCTAAAGGTCGATGAGTCTATAGGTTTGTAGGTTGGATTGGTTGCTCCGCCCCGGAAGAATCGTCAATGGAGAAGATTGTCTTTTTTGACGGGCTCTAAAGGCCCCCCTACAGGGGGGATTTAGGGGGGCAGTTCAAAGACGGATTTGAATAAATTTTGAAGCTGGAAAACATTGGTGCGGTCATAAAGGCCAAAAACCAATTAACCCATCGACTCATCAACCCATCGCCTCATCAACTTACTTAGCAAAGCTTTTAAAATCCTTCTCCAAATCCTTATCTCCAGCTTTCTTTCCGGAATAAACGATAATGCGATGCTTAAATGTTATTGACTCCCCACTTTTTAGCTTGTGGTTGAGTTCATCTTTGCCGTCGCTCATTGCTTTTTGACCTAGGGGATTTGCGGCATATAAGCCGTATCCTCTGGCATGCCAGTAAGTAGGATAACCTACATTTTTTGGATGGTCCAGGATGGCGACAGAAATGTTTTCTCCTTCTATAGTTCCGGAAAGATTCATCCATTTGCCACGGGTACCCCATACGTCATCTCCCTCTATTCCTTCGCTACTTCTATACATGCCAGTGACACCTTCATTGTTCATAGAAGGAACATCAGTGGGATTGCCTTGAGCATCGGTAAATTTTTCAGGCTTATTAGATGGGTGCTCCAATTCACGGGCCATACGTAGTCCCAGCATACCTTCTTTATTGTCGGTAAAAGAAACTTCCTGTCCTTGGGCGGTGAGGGTAGTGATGCGGTCAATTGACCGTTTGTCACCTTTGCCGCTAAAGATAAAGGTAGTGTTTTCCTTCAGCAATACATTGCCCTGATGGTCTACCCAGTCCATGCTTACTTCCAAAATGCCTTCGTTTTTACCGCTTTTGGTCTGTTTGATTTCCTTGTGAACAATGGAACCGTATTTGCTTTTCCGATCTGCGGGAATGGCATCAGAATTATTCCAGAAATCCAACCCGTTTACATCGCCGTAATTCAGCCAAAGGCCGATATGGTGGGGATGGTCCACACGCTCCCCCGGACGGTTAGCGATGGGGTAACCACGGGTAATAAAGGCGCCTTTGGAAGTTTTGATAGGATATAAAACGGGTTTGTCAATAGTAGAAGGGTACATGTAGGAGGTGAAATGTTCCCCGTCAATATAGACGTCAACTTTTTTTTCCGCATCGTTTCGGACGAGCGAAATGCGTTCATCATTTTGCATGGGTGCAGTCGATTCTGGATTATTGGCAAATGTTACCAATGTCACCATCAAACATAAAGAAAGAGAAAGCAGGGTGTGTAAGAAATGGCGAATATTCATAAGTGTTTTGGGTTTTGTAATTTTTTAAAGTAGTACACATAGGAGCTAGCGCCCCTATGTGTACTACCTGTTTTGAGCAAATGGACCATTAATTGGTAAATGGCAAAATGGATTTATATAGAACTTTATTTCGAAGTTAAACTTTCAAATTGGGTTCCCAGCCTTTTTCATACTCCCGCTTCCAAAGGCCCTTACCTTTTTTGCTGTTTTTGATATGGCCATTGCTTGAGTCGCATTCCAAGATCTCCCCGGTTCGGGAAGCGATATTGGCTAAGTGACATAACAGAACACTTTTCGCACCTTCAAGAATAGGCGAGCGTTGTTCTTCTTTGCCTCGAATCGCTTCAAAGAAATTTACCACATGTCTCGTCGACATGCCGCCGCCACCTCCAAGTTGCGTACCTCCTTCGTCACTTCCGGAAGCATTCTCTTTAATTAGCTTGCCCGCTCTGTCATACATTTTGTATCCTCCTCTATCAATAAATACCGTTCCTTCTGTACCATAAATAACCGTTCCCCGTCCAGTAGGTCCAAAGGTATTGTAGCCATTTCGGCTCTTACCATCCCATTGGATAGTCTTGTTGTCTTCAAATTTAAATACAGCATCCATAGTGTCATACATGGTCCAGCCGTCGTTGGGCCAGTGGTATTTGCCGGAGTCAACGATCACGCGGCTAGGAAAGTGAACATCAAGTGCCCATCTAGCCACATCCAGTTCGTGGGTTGCATTGTTTCCTGATTCGGCAGTGCCGTAATCCCAGCCGTACCAATGCCAGTTGTAATTCCAAGTATCATGGGTGTACTCTTTCCGCGGTGCTGGACCCTGAAACAATTCCCAATCCAACCCATCAGGCGGAGAAGCTTTCTGGGGAAGAGGAACTTCTCCCCTTGCGGAATTGTAGAAAGCGGTGGCTTTATAAGCATTTCCAATCTTTCCTTCGTGAATGTCTTTGATGACTTCAATACTTTCAGGGGCGGACCGCTGTTGATTCCCCATTTGAACTACCTTATTATACCTCTTCTGGTAGGCAACTAGCAATTCTCCCTCATAGGGGTTATGGCTACAGGGCTTTTCCACATAGACATGCTTTCCAGCCTCCAAGGCCAGCCAAGTGCCGGGTGCATGCCAATGATCGGGAGTGGCATTGATTAATGCGTCCACTTCCTTGTCCTCAATCACTTTCAGGATGCTGTTCTCCAATTTAGGTTTGTAATCAATGACCTTTGCAAAGTTGCTCGCAGCCTTTTCCCGTTGGGAGGCCATCACATCACATAAGTATACCAAATTGACGTTGCTGGTTTTTAGACCTATAGGTTGATAGAATGCTCCGAGTCTTCTACCCAGCCCAGCTATCGCTACGTTTATCCTATCATTTGCACCGATGATTTTGGCGTAACTTTTAGCAGAGAAGCCGATAGATCCCAAGGTGGCAATGCCCGCAGTGGTCAAGGCAGTTTTTTTGAGAAATTCCCTGCGGACTTGGATGTTTTTTTTATTTTTCATTTTGGTTTTTATTGGTATCGATTTTTTTTATTCCAATCATTGGTTTTTATAATATGGTGTGAATAAGCCCTTTTTCCAACCCACGCAATTCCGCCAAGCCTTTTAGCCTTCCGATTGCGGAATAACCGGGATTGGTTGTTTTGCCCAAGTCATCGAGCATTTGATGACCGTGATCGGGGCGCATAGGCAGGGATTTTTTACGCCGCTGCTGGAGCAATACCAATTCTCTTACCACATCTATCATGGGAACATCGCCCTCAAGATGATTCGCTTCATAGAAATTCCCTTCCTCGTCCCGTTGCGTACTTCTTAGGTGGATGAAGTGGAAATAATCCCCATACTTACGAACCATCTCAGGAAGATCATTGTCAGCCCTGACCCCCAGGGAGCCTGTACAATAGGTAAATCCGTTGTGCGGACTATTGTTCCCGGCAAGAATGCGGTCATAGTCTTTGGCTGTACTAACTACCCTTGGCAATCCAAATATCGGAAATGGCGGATCATCGGGATGTATACAGATAAAGACGCCACTCTCTTCCGCCACCGGAATGATGGCATCCAGGAATAATTGTAGATGAAGGGCAAGTTTTTCGGCATCAATTCCTTCATAGGTATTGAGCGTCTCTTGAAAGTCTTCTACGGTATATCCAGCTTCTGCCCCGGGAAGTCCTGCAATAATCGTTCGTACGAGTTTTTCCCGGCCTTCATCTGGCAGGTTTTCTGCATAAGTCTGCGCCTTCGCCAAGATTGCGGGCGTATAGTCTTTTTCAGCTCCGGGTCGTTTTAATATAAACACATCGAATGCCGCCAAGGAGGTCATGTCAAAACGCAACGCTTTGGAACCGTTATCCAAGGTATAACCCAAATCAGTTCTCGTCCAGTCCAGAATGGGCATAAAATTATAGCAAAGCACCTGAATACCCTCAGCCCCCAGATTACGAATAGTTTGTTGGTAATTGGCAATGTGTCGCTCAAAATCACCTCTGCGTGTTTTGATACTTTCATGTACGGGTACACTCTCTACAACCGACCAGGTTAACCCACCTTCAGATACGATTTTTTGCCGTTCTCTAATGGCTTCCCGAGACCAAACTTCCCCATTGGGAATATCGTGTAGTGCCGTTACGATGCCAGTAGCTCCAGCCTGAAGGATGTCAGCAAGACTGACAGGATCTTTGGGACCGTACCATCTCATGGTCTGCTCCATATAAATTGCTTGTTCGCTCATACTCCCGCAAAAACGTTAAATCCCCCATCAACCTCAATAATGGCACCCGTGACAAATTTAGAAGCGTCACTACAAAGAAACTGAACTGCACCAAAAAGTTCATCCGGACTGCCAAACCTTGCCATCGGCGTGTTTTGAATTATCAGATTTCCTCTTTCTGTTAGGCTTCCGTCTTTATTTGTTAGTAAAGTTCGGTTTTGCTCGGTCAGGAAAAAGCCGGGCGCAACAGCATTGACACGCATACCCTCACCGTATTTTTTGGCAAATTCTGTGGCCAACCACTTTGTAAGGTTATCAACGGCCGCCTTTGCAGAGGCATAACCCATAACCCGAGTCATTGGCCGGGAAGCAGCCATTGAAGATATATTGACAATACTTCCTTTTTTGTTTCCTGTCATCAACGGTAAAAAAACCTTAGTTGGCAAAAATGTACCCATGTAATTCAAGTCCATGATTTTTCTCACATCCTCTCCGGACAGGTCTGTCAAAAATTGATCGGGCATTACAACCGCTCCGGGCATATTTCCTCCGGCGGCATTGATGAGCACATCAATTTGGTCAAATTCCGAAGCAATCTCCTTATAAAGAGCCTGAAGTTGATCTTCTTGTGTCACATCAGCTACAGCGGGATGGGCAAATCCCCCTTCATCCTTTATATCATTGACCAGAGTGTTCACCTTCTCTGGGTTTCTTCCCAAAACAATGATCTGGGCACCTTCTGTTGCGAGGTGTTTTGCCATCGCCTTGCCCAATACTCCGGTAGCTCCGGAGACCATGATGATTTTATTTTTTACTGAAAATAAATTTGACATGAGTTGGTTATTAATTTGTCGATTTTGAATTTAAAGTTTATAAAGATACACCTCTTTTCCAAGGTATAAAATCATCTTGATTCAATTCAACAGCTTTGGGTTTGATTTTTCCGCTGGCTACTTGTATAATAAACTCAAACATGTCATCACCTACCTCGGCGATTGTTTTTTCACCCGAGACCACAAACCCTGTATCCACATCGATGATATCGGACATTTTTTTGGCCATTCGGTGGTTGGAGGAAACTTTGATCACAGGAGTAATAGGATTACCGGTAGGAGTTCCCAAGCCTGTTGTAAATAGGATGATAGTTGCTCCTGATCCTGCCATCGCTGTGGTACTTTCTACGTCGTTTCCAGGAGTACAAAGCAAATTAAGTCCTGGTTTGGTGGCTTGCTCTGTATAATCCAGAATGTCTACAATAGGGGATGTACCTCCTTTTTTTGCCGCTCCCGCAGATTTAATGGCATCGGTAATTAATCCATCTTTAATATTGCCCGGAGAAGGATTCATATCAAATCCAGACCCAACAGCTTCGGCAGAAGCAGAGTAGGTACGCATTAAATGCACAAATTTTTCCGCATTGGCATCTGTGGTGCACCTGTTTATTAGCTCCTGCTCCACTCCACAAAGTTCCGGGAATTCGGAAAGAATAGTTTTGCCTCCAATAGCTGCAAGAATGTCGGAGACATGTCCAACGGCTGGATTGGCGGAAATACCCGAAAAACCATCTGACCCCCCACATTCCAATCCAATAGTCAATTGGCTCAGCGGTGCAGGTTTCCGTTGTAGCTGATCAGCATCTACCAATCCCAAAAAAGTTTCCTGGATAGCCCTGGTTATTAGTTGGGATTCAGTTCCTTCTTTTTGTTGCTCCAGGATGATCACCGGTTTTTTTAGATCCGGGTCAATGGCGGCAAGTTTTTCTCTTAAAATAGCAGGCTGGGCGTTTTGACAGCCAAGGCTTAGGATTGTCGCGCCAGCCACATTAGGATTGGCTATATAGCCGGCAATCAAAGCGCAGAGAGCTTCCGAATCTTGCCGGGTACCTCCGCAGCCTCCCTGATGGGTGAGGAATTTAATTCCATCTACCTGCTGGAAGAGGCGGCTATTGGCATCACGCTCCACTGTCTGTAAATCCATGGATGCGATTTTGTGTCCCTCACCTTTCTCATACACTGCCTTCATCTGTTGTACAAAGGATTTGTAGGGGTTGGGTTTCGCAAATCCGAGTTCTTCTACAAAGGCTTGCTTCATGATATCCACATTTCGATTTTCACAAAACACAAGTGGAACGACCAGCCAGTAATTTGAAGTCCCTACTTTTCCATCGGCTCGGTAATATCCATCAAAAGTTCGGCCCGTCCAATGGCTTACATCGGGTGCTTCCCAAGGAGTGCTTTCCCGCTTGCCTGTATAGGGAGATGTAGCGTGAGCCAAATTTTCGGTGGTGATGGCGGCACCTTTTTCTATTGGAGCTTTGGCTTTTCCCACGATAATGCCATACATATAAACGTAATCGCCCGTAGCAAAATCCTGTTGGGCATATTTATGTTTTGCATTGACGGAAGTCTTGAGCGTAATGGTTTGGTTTTCAAAGGTAATGTTGTCGCCTTTGTTTAAATCAGTCAGCGCAACCAAGACATTGTCCTTGGGATGTATTTTTAGAACGTTGTGTTTCATTTCATTTATTTACTTATATTGAGCAATCGATTGCACAATTTATGGAAAAATCGACTGAAAAAGGTGGGCTGCTTAGCTTTTTTTTCAGTTTTTTGAATTTTAAACCTAACTTCAAAAAAGAAAACTCGAATGTCCAAACGCATAATTACATTGGGAGAGGTCATGATGAGGCTTTCCACCCCTGGTCATGAGCGATTCATACAAACCCACAATTACGAAGTTCAATTTGGCGGTGCAGAGGCCAATGTTGCTGCCTCACTAGCTTATTGGGGGCAATCAGTAGCCCATATTTGCGCCTTTCCGGATCACGAGATCGGCAGGGCGGGAGTCCGCTATTTGCGTTCATCTAATATAGATACCTCTTTTGTTTTTTTAGGAAAGGGACGTATGGGGCTTTATTTCTTTGAAAACGGATCCATGCATCGATCGTCTAAGATCATTTACGACCGCTTCGATTCTGCCTTTTCCCGATTTGATGGCGATCAGGTGGATTGGAAGAAGGTCTTTGCCGGTGCTGATTGGTTTCACTGGACGGGAATTACCCCGGCAATTTCAGCGCCAGCCGCCAAATTGTGCCTTCAGGCGGTAAAGGCAGCTCATGAACATGGCGTAAAGGTCAGCGGTGACATCAATTATCGGCGAAACCTCTGGCAATACGGGAAAACTCCCATAGATGTGATGCCTGACCTTATCCAATATACCGACGTGATTATTGCAGGCTTAACGGATTTTGGCAATTGCCTCGATATTCTGGAAGATGATTTTGTCATAGCTTGCGAAAAGGCAAAATTACTTTTTCCCCAGATTCAATATGTGTCCACAACACATCGGGATGCGGTAAGCTCAACCCACAATAAGCTGTCAGGGGTTTTATGGAACGGGAATGAATTGATTCAAGGACCTACGTTTGACATGCCTGATATAGTGGATCGGGTAGGAGGAGGGGATGCATTTATGGCGGGCCTTATTTTCGGGTTATTGAACAAAGCAGATAAGGATGCGCTGACCTTCGCTCTCGCAGCTTCGGTATTAAAGCACTCGATTTCCGGGGATGCCAATTTTGTAACGGTGGAGGAAGTTGAGCATTTGGTCAAAGGAGAAAATGTCGGCAAACTGCTTCGCTGAGAAAGATACCTTCTACATAAAACACGTACGTTTCTGGAAAAAGAAAGACAACATACTATATTTTTTGCCTAAACCAATGTAGTTTTAGGCGGTAAAAGATTTGTTTTGCTTTTTGCTAAAAAGTACCAATCAATTCATCCATAATAATCACCAATGAGAGAATCAATTAACAAGAATTCCCGATTTAATCTATTTCGAACAGGTTTTTCAATCCTGTTAGTGCTGACGTTTTCAGCCTGTTCCAAGCCGGGAGGAGTACGGATCCTAAAACTCGGCCACGGTCTTGACACGAGCCATCCCGTACATGAGGCCATGATATTTATGGCCGACCGGATTGAAGAAAAATCAGGAGGGGAGATGATAATTCAAGTCTATCCCAATCAACAGCTGGGTTCCGAAAGGGAACTGGTAGAGTTGCTTCAAATTGGAAGTCTCGCCATGACAAAAGTTTCCACGGCTGCCATGGAGGGTTTTGCTCCGGAGATTAAAGTGTTAAGCCAACCTTATTTATTTAGAGATGACGCCCATCAGGTCAAGGTATTGGAGGGTCCTATTGGCAAGGAATTGTTGGCCGCTGGTGAAAAATATTGGTTCAAGGGATTATGTTTTTATGATGCTGGAAAACGTAGCTTTTATACAAAAGACAAACCAGTCAATACTCCGGAAGATATCCGGGGATTGAAAATCCGGGTCATGGAAAGTCCAACGGCAGTTCGGTTGATTCAGAGCTTTGGTGGATCTCCTACTCCGGTTTCCTTTGGGGAATTGTACACGGCACTTCAGCAAGGGATTGTAGATGGTGCTGAAAATAATCCGCCGAGTTTATTAACCTCCAGACACTATGAGGTGTGTAAATTCTATAGTATCAATGAACACACAGCCGTTCCCGACATGATGATTGTCAGTACAAAGGTATGGGAAAGGCTTTCAGAACAGGAAAGGCTTTGGTTGCAAGAAGCGGCGGACGAATCCGCAACATTCCAATATGAGCTATGGGCAGAATCTGTGGAAGAGTCGATGAAGGTCTTGCAGGAAGCAGGAGTACAGGTATCGTACCCCGATAAGGCCCCTTTTGAAAAGGAAGCTGAAAAAGTTTACGAGGCCTTGAAAATCGAAGATCCCGAAATGTATGCGTTGGTACAGAAAATTAAAAGTTACTAAAGGCAATGATAGAACTTAAGAAGAAAATAGACAGAATGGTATCCGTGATGCTGATAGTGATCTTGGGTGTTATGGTAATAAACGTAACTTGGCAGGTATTGTCCAGATATGTGTTTCAGTCTCCAAGTTCGTACACAGATGAGCTTTCCCGGTATCTGTTGGTTTGGTTGGGTATGCTTGGGGCGGCCTATGTGGCCGGCAAAAATGAACATCTCGCCATAGATTTGTATCCCCAAAAGCTCTATGGAGCGCCTAAGCGAAGGCTGATGATATTTATCAGTTTGGTGATTGTTGCGTTTGTACTGCCAGTCATGGTGCTTGGTGGGGGAAATTTGGTTTATATCACCTATGTACTAGGGCAAAAATCCGCTACGTTGGGATTACCATTGGCCTATGTCTATGCAATGATTCCCATCAGTGGACTTCTCGTCATTTTTTACCAAATCGTCGAGATTAAAAATATCCTCAGTCAACCATTAACCCAAACAAATCAGTAGCATGGAATATGTCAGCATCATAATACTTGTTCTCAGTTTTATTACTTTAATGGCATTGGGCGTGCCCGTTGCCTGGAGCTTAGGTCTCTCCAGCTTTTTGACCCTTACAGTAACCATTGCTACGGTACCTTCAGCCACTACCATTGCCCAGCGAATGGGAACCGGTTTGGACAGTTTTGCCCTTTTAGCTATTCCATTTTTTATTTTGGCAGGAGAGATCATGAACAAGGGAGGGATTGCCAACCGGTTGATTAACCTTGCCAAAGCACTTACCGGCAGACTACCGGGGGGCTTGTTATACGTGAATGTTATCGCTTCCATGCTTTTCGGTGCCATAGCCGGTTCCGCTGTGGCTGCCGCATCAGCCATAGGGGGAATATTGGCACCCCGGATGGAAAAAGAAGGCTATCCAAGAGAATTGGGAGCGGCGGTGAATATTACTTCTTCGACTACAGGCTTAATTATTCCGCCTTCCAATGTATTAATTGTATATTCATTAGCGAGTGGAGGAGTTTCTATCGCCGCATTGTTCGTTGCGGGATATATTCCAGGCCTATTGATAGGTCTAATGCTGATGATTACGGCAGCAGTGTTCATCAAAAAGCATAACTTACCTGCGGGAGAATTAACCCCCTTGAAAGAGTTGGCAAAGAAATTCTTAGATGCACTCCCCAGCCTTTTTTTGCTGGTAGTTGTTATTGGCGGGATAGTGATTGGCGTTTTTACCGCAACGGAAGCTTCTGCTATAGCCGTGGTTTATACGATTATTTTGTCACTTATATACAGGGAGATATCATTTAAGGACCTGCCGCGGATTCTTCTCAAGTCATCTGAGACGACAGCCATCGTCATGTTGCTAATAGCGACATCCATGAGCATGTCCTGGGCGATGTCCAGTGAAAATATCCCCCAATCGATTAGTACGACTTTACTTGCTCTCAGCGACAATAAGTTTGTAATCTTAATCATTATCAATTTGATCTTGTTGTTTGTGGGTACGTTTATGGATATGACTCCTGCAGTGCTAATTTTTACCCCTATTTTCCTTCCGGCTGTTGTGACATTGGGTATTGATCCTGTTCACTTTGGCATCATGATGGTGCTTAATTTGTGTATTGGCGTTTGTACGCCACCGGTAGGGTCCGTCTTATTTGTGGGTGTAGGGGTGGCTAAATCGAGTATTGCCAAGGTTTTCTTCCCACTTCTACCCTTTTTTATTACGATGATCATCGGTTTATTAATTATAACCCTTTTTCCAGGTTTGTCTCTTTGGCTGCCTTCAATATTCGGATTGTAGAGGTAATTCACATTGCACACCAAAGGTCTTTAGCTCAGTGCTGGACCTTTGGTGAATTTCAAGTAGTTTTTTTATAATAAATATGCCTCAGTTCGGAGGTTCACGCTTTTTTTAGTATCTTTCATTTATCAAAAATCTGATGTGATATTACTCATTTTTACTGTTATTCATGACCAAAAAACTAACGTTTGCGAATGGAGATCAAATGCCCGCTATAGGGCTTGGTACCTGGCAATCAAAACCCAATGAAGTTTATGAAGCTGTTTTAGCCGCCATCCAATTGGGATATAGGCATTTTGATTGTGCGCACATTTATAAAAACGAAAAGGAAATCGGAGAGGCCTTACAAAAAGCCTTTGCGGAAGGTTGGGTAATCAGGGAAGAACTTTGGATCACATCCAAATTGTGGAATGACTCACATGCTCCTGCTGATGTGTTACCAGCCTTGCAGCTCACGCTAAGAAATCTGCAATTGGAGTATTTGGATTTATATTTGGTCCATTGGCCTGTGTCATTAAAGAAAGGTGTGGATTTCCCTACCAAAAAAGAAAATTTTATCAGCTATACAGATTCTCCATTAACCTCCACTTGGACCGCAATGGAGCAGCTTGTAGGACAAGGCCTTACGCGGCATATAGGGGTGTCCAATTTCAATACAAGTAAACTGGCGGAAATACTGGCAGTTGCAAAAATTCGCCCTGAGGTAAACCAAGTGGAGCTTCATCCGTTTCTTCAACAGGAAACCTTAACTTCTTTCTGTGAGAAAAACAGGATTTTTCTAACGGCATATGGCCCATTGGGGGCCGCCTATAGGGTAGCCAACGAGGAAGTCAATCATCCCATATTGCTTGAAAACACAACCATTCGGAGGATTGCCGACAAACACAAATCAACCCCTGCCCAAATCGTTCTGGCTTGGGGAATGCTTGGAGGAATTGCCGTCATACCTAAATCTGTCAACCACCAGCGGATACGGGAAAATCTTGAATCTATTCACGTTGCGTTGGATGAGGAAGACATGGAGCAAATTAGCTTCCTCGAAGGGCCTTACAGGTATACCTCAGGTCCTGCATGGATTAAGTTCGACAGCCCATACAAGTTGAGTGACCTTTGGGAAGAATTCAATGTATAATTATAAACTAACTACCAACTAATAAATTCTATGAAATACATCACGTTTGCAAATGGTGACAAAATGCCTATGTTAGGTCTAGGGACTTGGAAATCAGCTCCAGGCGAGGTGTTTCAGGCAGTTCTATGGGCACTGGAGGCTGGGTACAGACACATTGATTGTGCGGCCATTTACCAAAACGAAAAGGAGGTCGGAGAGGCTCTTGCGAAAGCATTTTCAGATGGGCTGGTTAAAAGGGAGGACGTTTTTATTACTTCAAAGCTATGGAACAATGTTCATGAAGAACATATGGTAGAAGTGGGCTTGGATCAGACATTAGCAGATCTAAAGTTGGATTACGTGGATCTTTACCTGATACATTGGCCTGTTTCCCTAAAAAGTGAGGTTATGTTTCCAAAGGAAGGCGACGATTACCTTACGTATGAACAGGTTCCACTTACAAGTACTTGGAGCGGGATGGAAAAGCTTAAAAAATCAGGTAAAGCCCGACATATTGGCGTCTCAAATTTTAATATAGCCAAGCTCAATATGATCTTGCAATCGGCTGAATTGGCACCTGAAATGAATCAAATTGAATTGCATCCTTATTTGCCACAATACCGACTTTTGGATTTCTGTAAAAATAAAGGCATTGCCGTCACTGCTTATTCTCCACTGGGCTCTGGAGATAGGCCAAAGGGACGAAGAAGCGACGATGATCCCGTCTTGTTGGAAGAAAAGTCCATCCATGAAATTGCCAAAAAGCATTCCGTTTCTCCAGCCCAAGTGTTGATTTCATGGGCAATTCACAGAAATACCGCAGTCATCCCCAAATCGGTATCAAACGAACGAATCAAACAAAACCTCGCCTCTAAGGATATAATACTCGATTCCTCAGATATGGAAAAAATAAAAACCATCAACCATAAATTTCGATATATTGATGGAAGTTTCTTTACGGATATTCCGGGAAGTCCCTACAAACAGTCTGATCTCTGGGAAGAGGCTTAGGGATATTTTCATTTTACAGTTCATGGCCTGGAAATTATATTTCCAATGACCAACGTTTAAAATAATTACAAAAGCAAAAAATATCATGGGTGAAGTAAAAGAAGAATATAGCTTATTTAAGGATGTTAGTAAAGTCGTTGATTTGGCAGCTGTATATCTGGATATACATCCGGGATTATTAAGTCAAATCAAAGAATGCAACAGCATCTACAAATTCCATTTTCCACTGCGCAATGACGACGGTACCTACGAAGTGCTCAAAGGTTACCGAGTACAGCATTCACACCATAAATTGCCTGTAAAGGGCGGTATTCGGTACAGTAGTTTTGTTGACGAGGAAGAAGTTAAGGGATTGGCCGCTTTGATGACCTATAAATGTGCGCTGGTTAATATCCCCTATGGAGGAGCAAAGGGTGGAGTAAGTATTGACCCCAATAAATACAACGCTACCCAACTTGAACGTATCACGCGGAGATATACTTCCGAGTTGATCAAGAAAAACTTCATCGGCCCGGCGATCGATGTTCCTGCTCCTGACTACGGAACTGGAGCAAGGGAGATGTCTTGGATTGTGGATACATATGAAGCTTTTAATCCGAATGCAATCAACGCAAAAGGCTGCGTTACTGGAAAGCCGCTTTCCCAGCACGGAATTGATGGACGTACCGAGGCCACTGGTATGGGTGTGTATATAGGAATCCGTGAAGCAGTTAGTGTAAAAGAGGATATGGATGTTCTGGGTTTAACTACGGGACTTGGTGGAAAGAAAGTGATTGTGCAGGGATTGGGAAATGTAGGTTATTACGCGGCCAAATATTTGCAGGAAGCAGGCGCAACAATTATAGGTGTAGCAGAGTATAATGGTGGCATATTTGACGAAGGCGGGATAGATATAGAAGCATTGAAATCATTTCAGGTAAAGAACAAAGGGTTTAAAGGATATCCCAAAGGGAATTTTGTGGAGGAGTCTGCTGAGATGCTCACCTATCCATGCGACATCTTGGTTCCCGCAGCTCTGGAGAATGTAATCACAGAAAAAAACGCAAGTCAAATACAGGCTAAAATTATTGGAGAAGCTGCAAATGGTCCTGTCACCCAAGAGGCTGCCCAAATATTAATTGAAAAAAATGTCTTGGTTATTCCTGATATGTATCTAAATGCAGGTGGTGTTACGGTCTCTTATTTTGAATGGCTAAAAAACCTTTCCCGGGTTTCTTTTGGTAAGTTGGAGAAGCGGTATGATATGAAAAAATATGAGGCTTTGTTGGAAAGCATCGAAAATGCGACAGGGGATACTTTTACTGATGAACAAAAAGACTTAATTGTTCGCGGAGCCAGTGAAAGAGATCTTGTAAACTCAGGATTGGAAGAGACGATGGTGACAGCGTATCATCATATGAATAGTGTCAGAAAATCTAAGGGGATAAAAACTTTGCGGATAGCAGCATTTACAGTAGCATTGGAGCGTATTGCTGTTAGTTATTTGGATCTGGGTATTTTCCCTTGATTTTCAATATACATGAAAAAGCGGCAGTTTATTAAAACTTCTACCCTGATCTTAGCGGGCAATTACGTAATGCCTATGATGTCTTGTAAAAGTACTCCCAAACAGCCTGCCCGGTTAAACTGGGCAGGCAACCTTACCTACCACGCAAGCGATCTAGACCAGCCGGAAACTGTAGAGGATCTCCAAATCCTTGTGCGCAGCCATAATAAGGTGAAGGCCTTGGGTACCCGCCATTCATTTAATACCATTGCCGACACCCAATATAGACACCTGTCCCTGGATAGGCTGGCCAATCAAATTGAGATAGACCGTGTTAACCAGACCGTAACCGTAAGTGGCGGGGTACAATATGGCGTATTAGCTGCCAAGCTCCATGAATCAGGGTTTGCGTTGCATAACTTGGCATCTCTGCCCCACATTTCCGTTGCGGGTGCCTGCGCCACGGGTACCCATGGATCCGGCGATTCCAATGGCAACCTTCCTTCTATTGTAGTCGGTATCGAAATGTATACGGCAGAAGGTGAAAGAATACGGTCTACTAAAAATCAGGATGTGGGGAGGTTTAGTGGGATGATTGTAAATCTGGGGGCGATGGGAATTGTTACAAAGCTTACCCTATCCATTCGGCCAACATTCGATATGGTCCAGTTTGTTTACGAGGACCTGCCATTAGCTTCCTTGCAGGATCATTTTGAGGAGATATTTTCCAGCGCATACAGTGTCAGTCTATTTACGGACTGGCAAAAAGAAAGAATCAATCAGATTTGGCAAAAAGTCAGAATTCAGGGAATGCAAATACCGCGTGTTGCTTCGGATTACTTTGGTGCCACCCTTGCCAGCGACCATTTACACCCTATACGGGAGATTTCTGCGGAAAATTGCACGGAGCAAATGGGTCTTCCTGGACCATGGCATGAACGGCTTCCCCATTTCAAAATGGATTTTACTCCAAGTAGCGGGAAAGAACTCCAATCTGAGTTTTTTGTTCCCAGAACTCATGCTGTTGAAGCAATAAATGCAATGTATAGAATGGGTGATGAAATCTTTCCCCATTTGTTAATATCCGAAATAAGATCCATAGCTGCGGATAGACTTTGGCTAAGCCCGGCGTATGGAAGGGATAGCATTGCCATCCATTTTACATGGAAGCAGGATTGGCCAAATGTCCAAAGACTACTTCCCAAAATTGAAAATGAACTGAAACCTTTTCAAGTGCGTCCACATTGGGCGAAGCTCTTTACGCTACCTGCGGAGTATCTAAAAGATCAATACGTGCGTTTGGATGAATTTAAAAGTATTGTAAGGGAATTTGATCCCAAGGGGAAATTTCAAAATTCTTTTTTGGAAGAATATCTACCTATGGTGTAGATTAGTGCTCACCATGAAAAATATTATATGTCATAAGTGTCAAGGTGATTTCTTTGGGTTTTTCTCCGCCAGAAAAATTTACCGAAGAAATTTTAATGTAGAGGAATCCGTAGAGCAATTTTTCCTGTCGTTATGCGTAAAGACAGAAAACATAGACATTTGAATTGTCGGAAACAGGTTTTCAATAAAGATGAAAATAAAAAAGGCCCTGAAAAATCAGAGCCTTCGTGTTTTTGAATAAAACAACCCCCTTAAAGCTACTACCGAACTTCCTTAATAGTCTGTATGGCCTGTTTTGTAAGTTCCTGAATTTTGTCATAGTCTTTAGCTTCCAAAAGCTGTTTGCTGACAAGTTTACTTCCCATACCCACCGCACAAACGCCAGCTTTAAACCAGCCTTCTAAATTTTCTCTATCTAGGGAAACACCACCAGTTGGCATAAACAGCAGGTCAGGAAACAATGCTTTGATGGATGACAGGAAGCCGGGTCCCAGCATGTCTCCGGGGAATAATTTGATAAGCTTGGCTCCCAAATTTTCGGCGGCTATAATTTCAGAAGGCGTCATGCAACCGGGTACCCATAGCATGTTGTGTTTATCCACCGCTTCCGCGACTTCCGGAATTGTGCCTGGACAAATGATATAGTCCGCACCTGCGGCAATATAGGTTTCCGCCATGACAGCGTTTTTTATTGTCCCTATGCCCAAGTAAAGATCTTTCATCTCCTTGTCACGGAGGTCACGCATCTTCTTGAAGTTTTCCAACGCTGCCGCACCTCGATTGGTGTACTCCACCATACGAATTCCTGCACCGTAAAGAGCTTTTAAAACATTCAAGCTTACTTCCGGGTCTTTGTCAAAATATAGCGGTAATATTCCCTGTTCGGGTAGGCGTTTCAATAATTCTTCTTTCATGTTCATTCGTTAGGGGTAAAAACCCCACTTTACCGAAAATATCCTGACAAAGTGGAGTTTATTTAACATTTCTTGGCAGTCAAAGTGTACTTAGATTTTAACTTTGAGAACCAGCTTTTTTATCGTTCCTTCCCCAATCATTGGGGCATGTACGTCTTCTGGAAAAAGGATCGCAAACTGACCGTCATGCAACTGAAAATACATATCCGGTGCATCACTGTAGTAGGCCACGTCTTTTTCAGGATTATAATCACCCTTCGGGTTGGCGCAACTTTCCCTAGGTTTCCAACCAATGGTTTCCGATCCCTGTATGCAAAGTTGGATATCTATGTGTTTATTGTGGCATTCAAACTTTGCAAGGGATTCTTCGGCGGTTTTGGCCGGACTGTCGAATGCAATGGCTTTCAGTTCGTCGCCAGACACTTCGTACTTTCCGGGTTCAATCTCCGCCAAGTTAAGAGACCTGATATAGGCAAAAGCTTTTCCAAACAGCGGATGTACGGAAAAATACTTGTCTGCATTGGATAATGAATCTATAATCATGCGCTAAATGGGTTTGTTTTGATAACGAAGTTTTTTATCGTAGCCTACCGCTGAACACGACCGCTGGCATCACCTTCCATTAGCACCTTTACCTCACTGAGTGTGGCATGGTTCATGTCCCCGGGGATAGTGTGCTTCAATGCGGAAGCTGCCACTGCAAATTCCGTTGCTTCTTTCATCGGCATGCCTGATACTAGGGCATATATTAATCCGCTGGCAAAAGAGTCTCCACCACCTACTCGATCCACAATTCGGACATCATATTTTTTGGAATGATGGAATTCATTGCCGTCATAGACAAGGGCACTCCAGCCATTATCCGAGGCACTATAGCTTTCCCGCAAGGTGGAGGCAATATACTTGAAGTTGAACTTCTCTTTCATTTGTCTGAATACGTCTTTGTACCCGTCAAGATTCAATTCTCCTTTGGTCACATCTGTTTCCTTACTGTGGAAGCCAAGGGTAGTCTCGGCATCTTCCTCATTACCGATACATACATCCACGTATTGGCAAAGTCTAGTCATTACTTCGCGGGCCTTTTCCTTGCTCCATAATTTTTTACGATAATTCAAGTCAATGGAGGTAGTCACTCCTTTCGCCTTGGCTGCTTTTAAGGCTGCTTCGGTCAAGGCGGCGGCTTTATCACTTAGCGCCGGGGTGATGCCGGTGGTATGAAACCAAACGGCTCCATCAAATATTTTGTCAAAATCAAATTCAGACACGTCTACATCAGAGATAGATGCATCAGCCCGGTCATATACCACTTGAGAGGCACGCATGGAAGCACCTGTTTCCAAAAAATAAATCCCCAACCTTTTTCCCCCACGGACGATAAACTGTGTATCCACACCATATCGTCGGACATGGTTGATGGCAGATTGACCGATTGGGTTATCAGGTACTTTAGTTACAAAGACACCCTGAAGACCATAATTACAAAGGGCCGCGGCCACGTTGGCCTCACCGCCACCGTAAGTGACATCAAAGGTTTCAGCCTGAACAAATCTTTTGAAATCAGGAGTAGACAGACGAAGCATGATTTCACCAAGTGTTACGACTTTTTTTGACATGATTAGTTTTGTGTTTAATTAATAGATAGTTTATGTTTTGTTAATTGTATTTGAGTGCATTTACCCAATTCTCTTAAATCTTACTAAAAAGAGGTGCGCTTAATCCGTATAAATGTTAGTGGTAATGGGGAAAAAGTATAGTCCAACTCATTCCCAGAGCTGCTTTTATAGACAAGTCTACTGTTTTATTTCGGTAAAAGCAAATCCCAGTGCCTTGCATCAGATAGATGGTTTGAAATCAGTCATATATGAATTAGAGTGCTTTACCCCTTATTTACACCGATTTTATGAAACCGCACAAAAGTGCTTATTCATGCGATAGCGGTACAAACTGGGCGCTTAGGTCCGGATCCAACATGCCTCTGTCCAATGGAAACATGGGGCGGTTGATGCGCTTATGTCCAAGCCTTTCCAGGTCTTGATCTACTCCGCCGGGAGTCAGGGCCATAATCCAATCGGCGCGCATATCGTACAATTCCGGGACGAGATACCCGATCTTCACCATCACAATATCACTTTCCCTGGGTGATAAGCCCAATCGTGTAAAATCGTTTTCCCGGTGGTATGGTTTCCGCTTTTTGGTTACGATTACAGAAACACTTCCTATTTTAACCACAACCTCGGTTTCCGCGTTTCTATCCCCATGCTCTATAGCTGTTACGGTTCCTGAAAGCTTCACCGGCGGGGCAAAACGGTCATCGACTGCCGCTCCTGCCCATCCTTCGACCTGATTTCCTATACCTGACGCCACTGCTTTTTCTACAAATTCAGGACCGGGGATAGAGGCATAAATCAACGAAGGCCCGTCTTCATTTTTGAATTCAGGGCGGGCAAGCACCTCATGCAGGGTCCATGTCACATCTCCCGCACCGCCTGCAGTAGGGTTGTCACCCATATCGCTGATCATAAAAGGTTTTTTATCGCTCGCAATGGCCATATCGAGGCTCTCCTTGAGGGTAGCAACCGGTGCAATAAAGTCAAATTCATTTCTTACATCCCAAAAACTCTGGGCGAGGTATTCCGCAGCACTTCCTACCTTTTCACGGTCATCTCCAGTAACCATGACATAAGCCTGATTTCGGGGTTCATCGGCCCAAGCATATCCAATCCAAATCCCCGCATCTACAATTCCTTCTTCCTTGGTTACCGGATCTACCTTTGCATACAGGCTTTTTCCGGGCTCTACCCGTGTGCTCGTTTTTTCACCCGGAAGGAGGATTGGAACTGGAATCCAGGCCTTGTATGCTGGCTTGCCTTTGCCACTCTCCAGTCGTTCCAATAAGTTGTCCACTGTGCGTTTTTTGGACTCCATGGCGTCTTCGTGCGGTGCAAGGCGGTAGCAGGTGATCAAATCCGTGTTCTCCGCCAATCTCCAGGAAACACTTCCATGAAGATCCATGGAGGTAGAGATTATGGTTTCATCACCGATGACCTCTCGGATTCTGATGATAAAGTCTCCTTCTGGGTCGTCCATTCCCACCACACTCATTGCCCCATGAATGTCAAAAAACAATCCATCGTATGGCAGATTTTCCGCCAACATTTCTAAAGTTTTGGTGACTAAAGATTCATATGCTTCTCTGGTGACGATTCCGCCGGGAATGGCATGACCTCTTAGTGTTGGAAACCAGTTTGCACGCTTCCTATTTGCGGAATCTGTAGAAAAAAAAGGATACATGTTGAATATATCCTCGCCAGTTCTTGCCAGAAAAGCGTCTTCCTCCGTTTGGGCTGGGGAGAAGGTGCTAGACTCTATAGCTAGTCCCGCAATGGCAATCCGGGGAAGGGAATCACTGTCGCGGTTTTCATTGTCTTTAGATTGATTACATCCATAAAAAAGTATAGTGAGGGTTAGAAATAACGCCAGTTTTTTCATGTTGGTTGGTTTTTACTTGGTGGCTGCTAGTCGAAACTGTAATATTCAACCCAAATGTAACTACTTTTTGCCCAACAGTGGTATTAGAAATCAATTTTTGAAACGGAATTTTCTCGCTTCAACCCACAAATCCTTTTTTTTAAGTAAGGTGTAAAAATAAAGCCTGCTTTCCCATGGGAAAGCAGGCTCATCATCCGGAGACTACGATACTAAAAGCCGAAACCAATGTAAATTTGACCCACCGAGTTTTTAGAATTCTCGGTTAGGTTACCAGCTAGGCTACTGTTTCCAATCTCTCTAAGACCGTAATTGTACCTTGCGCCAATTGTAACCTGCTGAACATCAAACCCAACGCCGACAACAACTCCGTAATCTACTTTGTTGAAGTCGTCGGTATCAAGTTCTCGAACTGTCGTACCGCTTAATTCCGACGGTTTCCAATCTCTCACATTCGCTGACAGAAGATAGGAAACGTAAGGTCCTGCGTGAACATTTAACGGGCCAATGTTGACAGCGAGTGCAACAGGAACTTGAATATAATTCAAGTTGAAACGTACCTCTCCTGGTTCAATGCCAAAGAGATTTTCCAAATTAGATCCCCCATATGTTACTTTAGATCCGACATTGGTGTAAAGCACTTCTGGTTGTAATGCCAGAAAACTGTTAATGGGAACTTTCGTGAAAACACCGAAATTAAATCCAATTTTCATGTTTTCATCCTCAACGTTGGGTTGATCTACGTAGAGCTGTGATGCGTTTAAGCCCCCTTTGATCCCAAATCTAGGGCCGGGATTATTGCTTTGTGCCATAGACTGTCCGGCTCCCAGAACAATGAAGCCAAGTGCGCAAAGCAAAGTGAATAATTGAGAATTATTGATTTTTTTCATGATTGGTTAATTAAAATATAGATAGAACAGTTTTAATATTAAAACGTAAAAAGAGTCGAAAAAGTTAAATTTTAATCAGAAAAATTTAATTTATTTTGTTTATTTATGATATGAAGCAAGTTTATATTTTAAATATTTAAAGATAACTGTTTAACTTACTATAACCTGCAACTAATAGATTTAATCGGTCTAGAAGCGACTAACTCAAAAATGAATTTCTTTGAGTTTGATATGGAATGACATTGATCGGGATTTCGTACAAATGATTCTTCTCCACTGGCGATAAATTAACGAAGGTGATCTCTACCGTAGCGCTGTTTCGGACCTGCCATTCTTTCAACTACCGGACAGAAAATTCCATAAAGTTTTATTATATTTAATTTTCAAATTTAGTTGTAACTCTATTTTGGTGCGCCTCTCATGAAATCTATCCTTTCTGCTATTTCCGGATTATGCTTGGTATCTTTTCTTTTGTCCTGCGGACCAAAGGGAAGTTTATCAAAAGAAAATGACCTTCAGGTTATGGCGTATTACTATGTTGGGTGGAAAAATTATGACTTGGAGAAACTTCCTCTTGAAAAGTTGACTCATATCATTTATTCCTTTACTGAGGTGATCGATGATGAAATGAAATTCAAAAATGACTCTTCGGGCATTGTTTTAAGAAGTTTGGTGGAGAAGCGGAAGGAACATCCGGATCTCAAAGTTATGATTGCCTGTGGGGGTTGGGGTGGATCTGGCGGGTTTTCGGATATGGCCAAAGCACCGGAAACTAGAAAGAAATTTGTAGAAAGTGTGGTTAGATTCATCAACGAGTACGAATTGGACGGTTTGGACATAGATTGGGAATATCCTGGCCTTAAAGGAATTGGGAATCCCTATTTGCCGGAAGATAAAGAGAATTTCACTACCCTGATGAAAGAATTGCGCCAAGGACTTGACCGGATTGGTGAGGATCAACTGCTGACATTTGCAGCGGCAGGATGGGAACGGTTTTTTCATCATATTGAATTGCCAAAAGTGATGAAGGTTGTAGATTACATAAACATCATGTCCTACGACCTGGCTGGCGGCGGAAATCCGTATACTGCGCATCATACCAACTTGGGTTGGGTCACCATGGAAGACATAGCAGAAACTCCTGCTTACGAAATGAAAATCCGTGATTTGGGTGATTCAGCAGAAGTGTACTCCGCCGAAAAGATTATTGCCTATTGCATGGAGAATGGAGCACGACCAGAGCAGATTGTTATAGGGGCTGCTTTTTACGGCAAGGGATGGGTGGGTGTGCCGCCTATGAACAATGGGCTTTATCAGAAAGCTGCTGGCGCGTGGACAGGAAGTGGATCTTATGCGGCAATTAGGGAAAACTTCGAGAATAAAGGAGGATTCATAAGACATTGGGATCCAGTTGCCAAAGCGCCCTTCCTATATCATCCGGCAGATAGTATATTTATTTCGTACGAAGATACAGTTTCCATCAAACTAAAAACCAGGTATGCTGCGGACACAGGATTGGGAGGAATCATGTTCTGGCAATTGGGAAGCGATGCCCCTGATGATGGTTTGGTAGATGCTATATATGAGGCAAAGATGAAAATGTCAAATCTTGAATAACTTGCCTACTCTTTCCGCGTAAATTAAATTTACAATTTTAGTTAGTTTTCTAAACCTTCTTCGTTTTCACCTGACTTATGCTTGGAAAACCACTTTGAGAACGTTTCCTTATGTAAATGGTCTTTGGTAGGTTCTCCGATAAGAAAACTGTAAGGTTCTGTGTTTTTGTTTAAACCGAGGAGGATCTTTAACACAGCCATAATTGGAATTGCAAGGATAAGGCCCGCAAGACCAAACAACATGCCGCCCAACAACAGGGAAATAATGGCAAACAATGGGTTTAAATTTACCTTTCCACCCACAATATTTGGGGTAATAAAATTACCCTCTAGAAACTGTACTACTTGAAACCAGATAACTATTCCTAAGGCATACCAATAGCTATCCATGGTCGCCAAGGCAAACAAGGCGGGAATAACAGAGCCAATAGCAATTCCTATATATGGGATTAAAATCATTACCGCAGCAAAAATCCCGAAGAACCACGCATAATCGATACCCATTACCAACAGCCCTGCGGTGTTAAGTATTGCTACTATGCCCATGACTGTAAGCATTCCTAGCAAGTAGCTTTGGATCACGGCATATATTTCCTTTATGATGTTTCTAGTCTTTTCCGCCGGATCATCGCTATTAAGCCTGATAAAGAAATCCTGGAAAAAATCCCTGTAATAGAGCATAAAGAATATATAGATAGGAATTAGTACCGCATTAGCTAAAGTGCCGCCAGCAGAGCTGAATGCGGCAAGAGCATATGACCCTGCGTTGGAAAGCGTACTTTGTCCCTGTTCCCTGATTCTATTGGTGAATTCTCCTCGCTCTATTCCGAAGGTGGACTCAATCCATTTAGTGATGGAATCATATACCGTCAGGAAGTTTTTTGCGATGTCATCACCATCCTTGCCAATAATGATGACTTGATTAACAAGTAATGATACCGCTCCAGAGACGATGATGATAAGCACTAAAAGCGAAACAACCGATGCCGCAGCTCGGGGAAGCTTCCAACGTTCCAAAAGATTGCATAGAGGAAACATCATGATAGAAAAAATTATCGCAAAAAGCAGTGGAACTATAATAGACTGCATGACATAGACAATTGCGATTACCGAAAAGATAATTATTAGCGTCGCTGCGGTAGTTACACTTTTAGGAGTCATAGTAGAAATAAAGGGTATTAAATATTTGGTTAACAATAAAGGATTGACTGAACGGCTAAATTTAACCAAAACCAATGTGTTATGGCTTTCGCATTAAAAATAGACTTACCCTCGTTTCTTTTGAAAACCCAAAATCAAATATCATTCCACATATATTAAAGTTAAAAATATTTTCGCCAATAACTGACCCGAACTGAATAAGCTCTTTTCAAATAAAGGAATTTTTGGGATTTTTTTCAAGAAAGTGAAATCCCGGTTTTTATTAAGTCCCCTTCTCAATAGTTTCCTGAACTTCTTCCTCAGCTTCTTCATCAACCTTTTCTATAAACTCACTCTGGTCAACTTCTGGCTCAAAGGTCAGTTCAATATAAATAGGGAAATGGTCTGACCCTATATGTTCCAGCCTTTCCATTCTTGTCAAACCAAATTCCTCGGAGTAGAATATATGATCCAACGGGTATCGGAAGAAGGGCAAACTGGTATTGTACGTATTGAACATGCCAACGCCTTCCCTAGGATCAATCAGCTGTGCGTAGCGCTGAAATAATTCAGAAGTATGAGACCAGGCCACATCATTTAAATCACCGGCCACGATAGACGGTATAGAACTCTCTTGGACCTCCTTGCCAACCAGCAGAATCTCTGTATCCCGCTCATAGGTATCAGAGCCTGGCTTTGGAGGTCTTGGGTGGAGGCCATACAACATTACCTCATCACCTGTCCTTAGAGTGATTTTTGTGGCAATAGAAGGAACTTCCTCTTCGACCAAGTACCTGACTTTTTTTTCCGACAATGGAAATTTGGAAAAAAACATCATTCCATAGGTATTGGGGAGTGGCTCTTTGATTTGAAATTCGTATTCTTTGTCTAATACCGAAAGGGCTTCAGCCCATATTGAATCCGGTTCTGTGATCAATATCATGTCTGGATCCCATTTTTTTACCAAATCCACAAACTTTTCTGTTTCCTCATTTTCCATCCGCACATTGAAAACTAGAATTGAGAGCCGATTCTCCTCTGTTATATTCTGGGATACCTTTGCTTGCCGGGGATAGAGGGGCGTGTAAAAAATGATCTTTGAAAGCTGAAAAACTAAGGCAACTGCCAAAAGGCTGATAAGTGCGATCTTATATATTTTTCTAGGGTGTATATACCGAAAACAAAGTATAAGCGCAAGAAGGCAAAATACGGCAATAGACATGCGTGGGAAATCGAAGATCCTAATCCACCATTTAGCCGATTTGATCAAGGGAAGACCAGTGGCTATAAGGGATATGGCACTAAGAATATAAACAAAGAATTTCATTTTTTCAAATTAGGGGCGATTCGTTATATGGGTTCATTGTAGGAATTCTTTTCTTGGAGAACAAAAAAATAGCCAGTTTATCAATTGAGGCGAATAAACCTCGAAATAACTTTAGATTGGTGAAATAAATTTTTGCTCGAAATTAATGAATGCTTGCGCCGAACCTAGACTGAATCTGTTAACTTTGACAAGCTTCAACATTCCCGTATATGGTTCGTTTTGCACTTTCATGCATCATTCTATTCTCTTGGTTTCCAGTTAAGAGCCAGAATTATTCGCTTGAACAACTTTTGTCGTATCCTTTTCCTTCTGAGTTAACGGCATCTCAGGTTAAAAACCGACTTGCTTTCGCAGTTAATTTAAAAGGGCAAAGAAATGTTTTTGTAGCCCAACCTTCGGAATTCACTCCAAGACAAATAACATCTTATAGCGAAGATGATGGGCAGGAAATAACCAGTTTGCAGTTTAGCCCAGACGGGGAATGGTTGGTTTATGTAAGAGGCGGTGAACATGGGAGTAACTGGGATGGCAATACAGGGGTTAATCCAAATCATATAGCATCCATACCAAAAGTAGAAATCTGGAGGACAACCTATGACGGAAAGGAATCCAGAAAACTGGCAGAGGGTGACTATCCTGCCATTTCTCCGGATGGATTACAGATAGTGTTTATTAGAAATGGAAATATATGGAAGGTGTCACCGGAAGAAGCAAAACCGGATCTAATGGTGGAAGTAAGAGGGACTGTAGGAGACTTAAGTTGGTCGCCAGATGGCAAAAAATTACTCTTCGTGACGCAACGGGGTACTCACTCCCTGATCACTTACTTTGATCTTGCCACTGAAAACCTAACTTATTTGGCTCCATCATTCAGTAGGGATATGATGCCTAGGTGGTCATTGGATGGCCGAAGGGTCGCATTTGTCAGAAGGCCAGGCGGCAGTGGGGAGGCCAAGACCTTATTAGGCCAACACCCCACTCCATGGGAAATATGGGTAGCCGACATTGAATCCGGTGAAGGTGTACAGTGGTGGCAATCCACACGTACAATGAGAGGGTCTTACCCCACCACCCACGGGGATGCCAATCTGAACTGGACAGCAAATGGTGGTTTGGTGTTTTTATCCTATGCCGATGGATGGCCCCATTTATATCAGCTTACTGAAAACCATCAAACCCAAGTTACCAAAGGTAATTATATGGTGGAGCATATTAGGGTCGACGGTTCTGGATCTACGCTGCTTTTCGCTGCTAATCATGGGGATGAGTCTGAAGATATTGACCGCAGACATTTAGGTATGGTTGATCTCGAGACTGGTAAACTCGATTGGCTTACTTCTGGATCTGGAATAGAAACGTTTCCTGTCCTCCTTTCTGAAGGAAAACAAGTTGCATTTCTAGGGTCAAATGCCCGGCAACCGTTGCTTCCAACCGTTTTAGAGTTAACAAGTGGAAATATAAAGGCATTTGGGAAGAGCTTACTTCCGACTGAGTTTCCTTTAAATGAACTGGTAACTCCGCAACAAATGACCTTTGAGGCAGAGGACGGTGTAATGGTTCATGCGCAGCTATTTGAAAAAAAGAACGGCGTGAAAGACAAACCGGCGATCGTTTTTGTCCATGGAGGCCCACAACGCCAAATGCTACTTGGCTGGCATTATGGGGATTACTATGCCAATACGTACGCAATTAATCAGTACTTGGCAGCAAAGGGATTTGCGGTATTGTCTGTCAATTTTAGATTGGGAATAGGGTACGGCTATGAGTTCCACAAGCCGGCAAATACCTATTGGCAGGGAGCAGCTGAATACAGAGATATCAAGGCGGCAGGAGAATATCTTAAATCCTTACCTCAAGTGGATCCACAACGGATTGGTATTTTTGGAGGATCATATGGTGGCTATTTGACTGCCTTAGCTTTGGCTCGGGATTCGGAACTTTTCAAAGTTGGGGTGGATATACATGGTGTACATGAGCTATCTAGCAGGTTGGAGATGCCTGAAGGATTTGAAAAGGCTCCCGATTTTGATTTGGCACTAAAAACCGCGTGGAAAAGTTCCCCCTTGGCAGATCTCGAGACATGGACTTCTCCCGTACTCTTTATCCACGGGGACAATGACAGGAACGTACAGGTAGTTCAGACTGTGGATATAGTTAGGAGATTTCAGGATTTAAATAAATCCTTTGAATTTCTGATGATCCCGGACGATACCCATCATTGGATGAAGTTTGGCAATCAGGTAAAAGTCGGAATGGCAACGGTTGATTTTTTGGAAAAGCATTTAAAGGATAAATAAAAAGCATTAAGTCCATTAAGGAATCAACATTCTGGAGGTCCCTACAGCGGTTATTTGATTTAGCAGGCATTGGATTAATTCCGTTTTGTTCATTGGTGAGGGGAGTCTCCATGAGTACACAGACGATCAAAAAGACAAGATATCCCGTGCTGTGTAAAATGGCACCTGATTAGGATATGCGCTCAGAATTGCCTGGGGGAATTCTCCGTTGCCGGATCTGGATACTTGGTTTTAGGTTTTGATTTTTTCATTCTTTTAAGTTGCTTCTTTGCGGGAGCCACCGCCCATTTAATCGTTCTTGAAAATCTACCATCTGTAGGATATTTCCGTTCAGGGGTAATATTGTTAAAAATGACGGCTATAAGTAGCAAAACAAGAACTCCACTAAGTACGGGAGATAAAACATAAAAATATCCCAATGATTTTATCTTTTCTGTTCCCACTACTGCGATCAAAGCGGTTGCGCCGCCCGGAGGGTGTAAAGTTCTCGTGTACTGCATGGCCAATATGGAAAGTGAAACAGCCAATGGAGCGGTTATCCATATGATTTCCGGCATTATTTTATACACACTCACCCCGATGATCGCACTGATAATATGTCCTCCAAGCAAATTTCTAGGCTGGGCTAGCGGACTTTGAATTGCTCCATAAATAAGCACCGCAGTTGCTCCAAAAGAACCTATTAAAAAAATATTTTCCAGTGGAGTTAAATACAAACTCTGGATATAGGCAATTATTCCAATTCCCACAAACGAACCTAAAAAGGACCATGTTTGCTCCTTGAAATCAACTAAGGTCTCTTTATAAACGATATATTTACTTATTCGGTAACTCCGCTTTATTTTACTTTTGATCATGAACCCTTGCGTTGACCTACAAAGGTAGGTGAAGGGTTTTAGTTAGACAAATATTTTCCATTTACCTTGGACATTGCGGCACCCGGTCGAAAAGTTCGACCCACTTTGGGGTCGAGGTGGGGAGGGATATCAGCGTCTTTCTCTTATTAACGCTTATTCTGCCTTTACCCAGACATTTATGTATCCATTTGGTAATTCCAGTACTACTTTTAGGTTTTGGTATTCATGACCAAGATCCAAGCTAGCCTGTTCATCACTCAAATTGACTTCTCCTACCAATCGATACTGGTCTGTCCTTCCAAATCGAAACTGGTTGCCCGCAGTCACCCATACTTTGGCTTTGTCTTGCGGAGAATAGGCATTCCAGCGTAGCTCAAGCTTATTTTCTGTTAGTGTGCCAGCTAGATTTGCGGCATATGGTTTTCCAATCAGCGAGATGCCGTCGAGTTCCATGGCATGGTTTTTTGGGAGGGGAATATCCATATAGGTGCAAATGGTGGGAAAAATATCCACTATACCGGGAATCTCTGTTGAATGGGCATTAAGCCTTTCACTAGAAACTATCCAAGTAGCCCGTTCCTGATCCGATTGTCCGCCATGGTCGTACCCTCGGTTTCTGCGGCCGTGATCGGTGGTGATAATGACCAGCCAAGATTCCCGAAAGGTTTCCTCCCTATATTTTATAGCTTCCCAAATCAGACCAACCTGTCGGTCAGCCTCCTGTATAGCCAGATCCATCTGTTCACTTTCCCCATACCTATGTCCCATGTCATCGGTATATTGCAAGTAAACCCAACTCAAATCGGGACCTTTCAGCTTAACCTCATTGGCGGCATATCCCGAAACCTGCCTGTCAATTTGCCGGATATAATCGCTTACCTCATCGTGGGGAAAACTCAGTGTATCTATTTCCAGCCCATCAAAGTGATAGTCCAGGTTAAAAAAACCAGTTTCTTCCAAGTTTTCTCCCACAAGCTTGGTCCGGTTGTCCAACCAAGTAGAATAGACTGCAGTGGTCTTATGGGGATAGGCGGATTTAAAATGGCGGAAAATGCTCCAATAGTTATAGTTGGGCTGCTCGATGCTATTGCCCCGAACATTATGTTTATTATACCAAACCCCCGTTAAAAGGCTGTTGTATCCCACTGCTGAGATGGTTGGAGTTTCGGAATATCCGCCTTTCAGGCCGCCTACATAGGCATGGACATAGGCTCCCCTCTGGCTGATCTGATCAATGTTCGGTGTATTATTTTTTTCAAGTAGCTCCCGCTGTATGCCATCGAGGATGATAAAAAGGGTCTTTTTTTCCTGTCCGATGGCTAAGCCACCGGATAGGAAAAAGATAAAAGATGCAAGAATGGTGGTTTTTAATGTTTTATTCATGGATAGTTTTATTGTTGTTTCAGCAAGCCTACTCCCAACCGAAGATTTGCTGCAAATTATTGTTTAAAGTTACCTGCTGAATCGGAATGGGTCTGTAGTAATATTTGGGATCTATAAACTGCCGGGGAGTTGTCTCCGTGACTAAGGTACCTCCGTTTTCTCCATTCCGGAGGTATACGGTAACGTTGTCATTGACAGTTCCAGCCCGGTAGTAAACAAGGAGCGTTCCGAGCTCATTTCGCTCTTTTTCCGGATCCGTTGGTATATTGCTTTCCTTATCTATAAGAATGATGTCTTCGTGACCGTCACCTGTCAAGTCATATTTACCCAATCCGGGGAAATACATGCCTTCGGGAATTCTTTCCAACAGTTTTCCCGATGCCCATCGCATCAGATCGTCATGACGATACCCTTCCATCGCAAATTCCACCCGTCGCTCACGGCGGATTTCAAGTAAAACACCTGCATTTGGCCCACTTACCTGAGGATACTTTTCCATCAGGAACGGATCAGGGGCAGCATTGGCTTGGTTTAAGTCTAGGTGAGGCATACCTGCCCGGGTGCGTAAAAGGTTTACGCTGATATCCAAATCGGCCTGACTAAGCTCATTTAGCTCTGCTTTTGCCTCGGCGTAGGTCAACAATGCCTCGGCATACCTATAAACCGGCACGTCAAGACTGCCGATAGCAATGTTATCGATCGTGTTGTTGTATCCCTTACGCTGATAGTATCCGGTAAAGTTTCGATTCATAAGCGGCACATACGGAGCAGGATCCGGTACACGCACCCAGCCCGGATAAACGAGGGTTTGGGACATTCGTGGATCTCTATCCTGAAATTCTTCCACAAACTGAAGCGTTTCATAGCTTGGCTGATCGGTAAATCTGCTGCCATCCTGCATCAGATAGGTTTGAACGAGGTCTCTTGAGGGGGACTGCTCATAGGTACCAAAAACAGTAAAGTTGATATTACTGTTTCGGTCTTTATTGATATCATAGGGATTCACTAAAATCATTTCCGGATTGCCAATAAGATTTTGGCTGGAGAATAGGCTGTGGTAATCCGTCTGTGGCTGACCGGTCATATAGATGGAAAATTTACCCGAAGAAATAATTTCCTGCGAAAGCTCTGTAGCTTTGGAAAGGAAGGCACCTGCACTTTGTTGAAGGGAAAGCTCCTCATGATATTTCCTGTAGGTACCTTCGTACAAGGCAGTTCTTGCATAATAATTCTTAACGGCCCATTTTCCGTGGCTACCGGTAGGGACATTCTCCCGCACATGCGTGGAGGCAAATTCCAGATCCTCCATTACTTTTTCCATTACAAAGGCTCTTGGATCACGCGGTTTAAAGAGTTCCTCATCTGTAGGGGAGAGAAGTTGATCATACCAGGGTACATCCGAGTACCGCTTTACCATGTCCACATAAAACTGTGCTCTGTAGAATCGGGCCAAACCTTCGAAATGGTTTATGGCTTCGGGTGAGGCATTGGTGTTTGTCAGGTTGTTCAGGAAATAATTGATGTTTCTAAGCCTACGCCAATGCCAGCCTCCAGTAATAGTCTGCGAACTAGGCGAGCCTGTCATGATATTTTTAATCTCAATTGCTCCAGTAGTTGCCATATTGTCACTGCTTTGGTCAGCCTGGTATTGGCCCATACCTGGTAGGGAATCTAGCCCGTATATGTACAAGGCCAAGTCTTCCTCTGTCTTGAAGAATTCTTCCGGTGCAATGGAGGTTTGTGGAAACCTGTCCATAAAATCGTCATTACAGGCAGCCAATATAAGAACGCTTACGATATATAAGAATGTATTTTTCATCTGTTTATAATTGTTTTTTAATGGTCAGATGGAATCTCGCATGGTTGATAGTCATCCCAGTGTTTGACGGTTGCGTCATGCTCGATTTCATGATGTCAGCAGGTTAAAGATCAATATTGATTCCTCCAGAATACCTTCTTTGGAAAGGATAGGACCAGCCATATCCGTTATTCACACTTTCCGGATCCACAAAACTCTTAATGGCGGAAAATTCATACAGGTTTTCTCCGGAAACAAATACCCGAATTCGGGAGGCTTTTATCTTTCGGGCAATTTCCAAAGGAAGGGTATACCCGATGGATAGGTTTTTCACCCGCACATATGCAGCGTTTAGCAGGTACTGGGTTTGGGGAATATCAAGACCGGCGCCGTAGTTATTGTCGGCAAGCCATGACTGCAATACCGGATAGGCAGAATTGGTATTGGCATCCGCCAATCCTGCGTCAATATAGGACTGGGAATGTCTAGCCCGTAGGTCATCGCTGTCACCCTGCCCTCTGTAAAAATCCAAATTCCAAGGATATATATTAGCATATGGCTGTTGGTAAGGCCCCCAGAAGAGGTAGTGTTGCGGGTAATAATCCTGCCTTCCCACCCCTTGTAAGAAAAGAGAAAAGTCGAAGCCATTCCAAGACAGGTCTAAATTTCCTCCCAACTGATACCTGGGACGACTGTTCCCAATTATGCTTAAATCCTTCGGATCGTCTTCGCGAAAGCCCTGCTCGATTTTGGCGTCACCGTTTAAATCAACATATCTTGGCCATCCTGGAACAATGTCCAATGCGCCCCAAGGAATAATGGCTGATTGATCTAATTGACTGATTTGATCTTCATTTTCGAAATAGCCGTCGTTTGTCAATCCCCAAATTTCACCTACTTCCTGGCCCACCCGGTAGTTTGAAAACAAACCTTGTTCGTTTTCAAACCTAGTTATGAATGACCTGGAGTCTGCCACAAAAAACTTGGACGTAAACTGTATGGGTTGATTTCCGGTGGCAAATTGCGTGCGATAGGAGAGGCTTACTTCCCATCCCTTTGTTCGCAAATCCGCGGCATTCTGTTGCGGCGGAGAAGTGCCTAAGACTCCGGGTAGCTCCACGGGATTAGTCAGCATATCTTTGGTGTCTCGTATAAAATAATCGAAGGAACCAAAAAACTTATCCTCCCAAAGACCCATGTCTAATCCAAAGTTGGTAGTGACCACTCTCTCCCACGTGTAGAAATTGGGATCTACGGCCAATGGGGGAGCGGAAGTGATAACTACTTGACGGTCCCCATTGAATAAATTACTGGACAAACCAGTAGGAAGGGCTTGGATGTAACCAAAGTTGGCCACATTTTGATTACCCAAACTTCCATAAGAAGACCTGAGCTTTAACGTGGGTGCTAAGCCTGTCGATGCTCCCGGGAAGAAGGATTCATCGGAAATGATCCAAGCACCTGATATTGAAGGAAAGAATCCCCATCGGTTACTGCTAGGAAATCGGGATGACCCGTCATATCTGCCGTTAAATTCTAATATGTATTTGTTATTGATGGTATAATTGGCGCGGCCAAATACACTTCGGGTGGCGTAGGAGCTGTAACCGGGAGTGATAAACTGATCCCCAGTAGTTAATCCCAAATAGGGGAGAGAGGAGGAAATAAGCACCCTCCTCTCAGCCTCCACCGAGCTATAAACATAACTTTCCTGATTGTATCCGGCCAATAGATTGAAGGTATGTACACCAAAAGTTTTGGTATAATTTCCATAAAGGTCTAAAATAGTATTCTGAAGAGACCCGTTGCGCTCCGCAACCAAACCATCTCCACCTTCGGTACGTATATCGTCTGGTCCAAAACCAATGTCAAACTTAGTCCTTTCCCAGCCATAATTCCACTGCTCGCGCTTGAAACTTGCGTTTCCCGTTACGGTTAGATCGCCGTTTAGAAAGGTGCCAGTTCCACGAATGATGTTGTGAAAACCAAACATGTTCTCCCGGTTGCCTCCCCCGTCTTTGAGTCGTGCAGCCAGTCTGCCTGCTGCTGTGTTTGCCCATGTTCCATCAGGATTCTCAGCAACTTGAATAGGAGTCAAGTAATAAATATCTGTGATATTGGTGACGGGTTCTTCCCGCTCAGTTTGGTAGAGATTCAGGTTGTTGTCGATTTTAAGCCACTTTTGTGGATTGGCGCTCACCCTCGCTCGAAGCGAATAACGGTCCCAAAAATCGGGAACCAGCTTATTCATGCCGTTTTCCCGGGTATAATCGCCCGAGATATAGTAGTTGATTGGAAGGTCGTTGACCGAAGCCGATCCACTAATCGCAAGACTCTGATTAGTGGAGAAACTCGATGAGTTGAGAAAATAGTCATACCAGTTATTGTTTCCCATATAGGCCCACCTATTGGGATCATTGGGGTCTATTCGGACATCTTCTATGGCTGGATTTTCAGAGCGTTCCTTTGCCCACTGGTAATGTGCGTCATTGAAATTAACATAATTCCAAGGTGTATTGCTGGTAGCCTGATCCATGACCCTCGAATAAATATAGGGATCTGTCACAGGAACGGGAAGTACGGTAGGTCGTCCCCAAGTAAAATTGCTGTTATAGCTGATTGTTTGAGTGGCACCACCTGTTTTGGTAGTGATTAAAACTACTCCGAAGGCTGCCCTGGCCCCATAGATCGCAGCCGAAGCGGCATCCCTTAAAACGGAAAAGCTCTCAATATCTGCAGGATTTAGACGCAGTAAATCCTCATACGCTCCAGCTACACCGTCAATTACGATCAATGGGCCACCGCCGTTGATGGATGTAAACCCTCTTATGTTGATGTCTGGAACGGTCCCCGGCCTGCCTCCATTATAGGTGATATTTAGTCCGGGACTAGCTCCCTGTAGGCCTTGCATCACATTGGCAACAGGGCGGTTTATTAACTGTTCACCGCCAATTTGATCCACAGCTCCTGTGAGGTTAATTTTTTTCTGAACGCCATATCCGACTACGACTACCTGTTCCAACAGGGTATCTTCCAGCAGCATGGTGATATTGATGATACTTCTGTCACCTACCACCACGGTTTGAGTCTCAAAGCCGATAAAGGAAAATACCAGTTCGGATTCGCTGGAATTTACCTGAATACTGAAAGCCCCGTCCATATCGGTAATTGCGACATTCGAAGAATTTTTCTGATAAACAGATACACCCGGAAGCGGCAAGTCTTCCGCTTTGTCTTTAACGATGCCAGTTACGGTCTGTTGGCCATAACCCATTGACATTAAAAGAAAGGTCAAGCCCAGACTTATCAGGGACTTGACAACTATCTTTCTTCTAGCATTAAGTAAATGTGTTTTCATAGATAGAATTAATGTGGTGGATAATTGATGGCAAATCTTATTGCGAAGGTAAGACGGTAGTTTTACCAAGAGATGAACGCAATGTTAACAAATATTTATTGAATGTTCATTCAATATTAAGTAAAAGATAATTCAGATAAAAGTAAGTTTTAATTCTTTTATTTGTGAATTCAAGTTTCTTTATATATATAAGTGGTATGAAAAGGAAAATTAGACAAGAACGGGAATCCGAAATCATCGAAGGGTTTTACCAACTGGCTAAAGAGGTGGGGTTGGAAAATGCATCTATTGCAAAAATTGGGAAGTTTTTGAATATCCCACCCAGCCTAATCATGCATTACTTCCCGAATAGGGATTTTTTAATTCAAGCGTTAATCCGTTACATCTTGGAACACTATCAGTTGATTTACGAGCCAATCATCGAGCATCTAAATGTTTCTCACAAATTGGATGTACAGGAGCTGGTAGGGCGGTTGTTTTCAAGGGAATGGAACTTGTTATTTGACGACGGCGTATTTTACAGTTGTTACGCCCTGATTTTTAGGGATAAATCCATAAGAGCAGCCTACAAAAATCTGCATCTTGCACTGCGCAGGACTTTGGAGGACATCCTGAACCAAGACTCAGCATTTGCAGAAATGGACACCAGACAGCTAGCGGAACAAATATACGTGGTGGTGGAGGGAGCTTACTACTACCTCGCCATGATCGATGATGAAGAAGAGTATCAAGAAAAGTTACAGTATTTTAAAAAGCAGGTGTTGGGTTTGCTTCAGGATGAAGTAAATGCTGAATTTAGAAGGTAATGGTAAAGCGGGTAGATGTGGTTGTTATAGGTTTGGGCGGACTGGGTTCATCCGTTTTATGGCATCTTAGTCAGGCTGGGGTTCGGGTTTTGGGAATAGATCAGTTTGATCCTCCCCATGATATGGGTAGCTCTCATGGGGAGACACGCATTACCCGCCTGGCGGTAGGGGAGGGAGAAGCCTTTCTGCCCTTAGTTGCGCGTTCACACCAACTTTGGCGGGAAATTGAGTGTCTAACTGGGGTATCCCTATTTACCCAATGTGGAGCATTGCTTATCGATTCCAAATCGGACAGTTGGACCAAACACGGGGCAGCCAACTTTTTTGACAAAACGGTTTCTTATGCCCAACAATCAGGAATTCCTTTTCAATTAATGGAAAAGGCAGAAGTGTCAATTAAATTCCCTTGTTTCAATTTGGAGAGAACCGACAGGGCCTATTTTGAGCCTGGTGCTGGTTTTTTACGGCCGGAGGTGGCCATAGAAGCCCAACTTGAACTTGCCAGGCTAAACGGTGCCGAGGTCATGACAGGGACTAAGGTTAAGGAAATTTTACCAATTTCCGGAGACAGGGTAAAAATAATTTTTGAATCTGGTTCAGTAGAGGCAGGTCAGGTTGTGGTCGCTGCGGGAGCTTGGGTAAAAGATTTTTTACCCGAACGGTTTAGAACCCCTTTTTCCATCTGCAGACAAGTTCTACATTGGCTACCTATAGAAAGAGGAGCCTACAATTTGGGCAATACCCCAGTCTACATGTGGGGTTTTGGCGGGCATATGGAAGATTTTGTTTATGGTTTCCCTTCTCTGGACGGACGGTGTGTAAAGATGGCCTCGGAGTCCTTTGTTCCCATTGAGCATCCGGACCTTATAGATCGCACTGTCTCCCGAAAGGAGCAGATTGATTTTTTTGAAGAAAAAGTGGGTGATCGGTTTCTGCACTTAAAGAGAAACGGAATTGAATCCAAAGTATGCCTATACACCGTTACTCCGGATGCCAATTTTATTGTGGGGCATCTACCGGGATATAAGAATATTTATATTGCATCAGCCTGCAGTGGGCATGGATTCAAGCATTCTGCGGGGCTGGGGGAAGCTATTGCCGTGGATATTTTGGGATTGGATATAAAGGTTAGTTTGGAGGCGTTTAGGTTTTTTTAGATATTGACACTTAAATATAAAACCATCGCCCTGTCAGATAAAAATATTTTTAATGTTTCTTTCCCTAAAATTCTGCTCTGTGGTTAATCTTTCTTAGTAAGCCTAAACCGATAAATGGTGGGTTTACCACTATTCCCAGCAAATAACTCCTCATTTCGCAGGGCATAAAAATCAACAGCTGGGTCCTCAAACCCTAAAATAGCAGCTACATGCGGTGGCAATGCAATTTCATTTGACCAGCCCCGTTCATTGTGGTATATTTTTAACAAATTTCTCTGCTTGTATTTTAGGTATTTGGGGTTAACGTTTATAAGTGTTTCCATTGTTCCTTTCTCCAGACCTTCACCATACGCCACTGCAAAACCTGAATCAAAAGGAAATACCCCTTCAATTAAACCCGGATACACGCCCTCAAGATTTCCAAGAGGAATGGGCTGTCCGGTCACTTCAATGAATTTGTTGGGATCTAAGGGTATTATAATAGGTTGATCTTCCGTATTGAGTAGGCTATATTCATAAATTAACGGTTCGCTGTCAAAAGCTAAATAAAGGCGATCACCCAAGATTGATACATGTAAATAAGGATCTTCAAAATACAGGTCTTGATTAAATTTACTATCCGGAGATAATTTTAGCACAGAAGTCAATTCATGAGTTGCCAAGGATATCATTTCGAGTAAATGGCTTTTTTTAAAATACCCTTTATCAAGCGGGTTTTCTCCATTTCTCCCAGGATAATAGACATATACATCCTTACCAACCATATCCAAGCTTTTAATATTACTTCTTAGGTTTGGAGAAACTGACGCAAATGGAAAGATGACTTTTTCCACCAACTTCAGGCTGTCGTTCAAAATTGCGATTTCTCCATTCAGTGTTTGAAGCAGGATTTTTCCGTTCGGTTTCATTTTCATTCCAGAAATGTACCCTAAGGAATTGGGTCCCTCCAATGGAAGGAATTCTTGTCGGAGAATCGAGCCACTAGTGTCAAATAGGACGAGAGACCCTTCTCTGAAATTGTAAAATATTCCCCGTGTACCCTGAAATGCGGCCACATGAATTTCCGAAGAATAGTCAACCTGAAAAGAATCCACCAATAAAAGATCATATTCTTCAGCGAAGAAAGGTTGGGACTGCGGCCCACTACAGGAAAAAATAGCTAGTGGGAAGAAAATTACGAATATTGGAAGAAGTGAGCGAAATGGTGATTTTATCATGCGTAAAAGTACACTACCTTCATTCTTTTTTCAACATGAAATGAAAATAAGTAAAAGCAAAAGCAAAAGCAACAAATTCCGTCCGATACCAAACACACAAGATCTATTGATCTTCGTACCAGCGATCCTCAAATGTATAAGCACTGTCGGCATCAGCTGTCAACACACTGTACACCATCCAAATCATCACAATCGGGGAGATTGAGAATAGAAAGAGAATCAGCCCGGTATTTAAATTGGTAAATAGTACAGTCAAATAGATAATCAAAAATCCCGTGGTAGCAAATACAGGAAAGAGGTAGTTTTTCATAACTTAGTCAAGATGGACCTTATATAAGATACAAATAACTTGCCAAATTGTTTATACAGGCCAACTGATCAGTTACTTAAGATGCTACATATTTAAACACCTTCTATTCTCGGAGCCCAATACGTACAGTAGGCTTTTTCTTTTACGGGTCCCTTAAACAACTGGCAGCCTCCACATTTCCTCTCGGGGGTAGGGGGTAAATACAATTGGCAATTGTCGCAGGTATTGTCATCGATCGGGGTTTCTTCCACATACCCCAACTGTTTTCGCTTGTTAATCTCTTCTTCGGGAAGGCCTTCCAAGTCATCGCATGAAGTAACACCGGCCAGATCATAGGATGAACTTTTTTCGCTCCCACAACTAATAGCCAATAACCCTCCACCAATTCCTAATACAGTACCGGAAAATAATTTCCGAATCGTCTCTCTTCTATTCATCTCAACTAGTTACAACAGTGACACCAACTTATCTAAATTTTTATCAGCCTCTTCCGTAGAGGAAGCGATGGATTCCAAGAGAACTTTGAGTTCTGGATTTTCATCTGTGTGGCGCTTCAGTCCCTTGGCAATTCCATTGAGGCTTAAAGTTTGCCACGTTTTGGCATGTGGAAGGCTTGGTTGGGTAAGTAAGGCGATTAATTTCTCTATCTCTGCTTTGTCACCTTTGGCTCCTATAATGTGTGCAAATTCACTGATAAATTCTTTTTGCCAGGTACCTTCATTGGAGAAGAAATTTGCCTTCTCATTTAATACAGACAGTAAGCGAACATCATCACCTACCGCCGAACTCAATATAGCCATTCGAAACCATTTGTCTTCTCCTCGCAGGTTAAGTTGTTCGCCAAGGGTGGTAATAGTTGCTTCATCCGAAAATCGTCCTAAACTGAGAATTGCCTGCATGGCGATTATAGGGTTGCTGTCACCAGTTAGGTTCATCAATTCCTTTTTAAAATCGGTATGCTGTTCAGCCAATCTGATTGCGTGTTTTTTGACTTCCGCATGGGTGTCGTTAAGAGCTTTTTTTATCACAGAAACATTCAACTGTTTCATCCCGTCCAACACATACATGGCGTGAAGCCTTGCCCTTGGATCGGAATGGTCTGTGGCCATTTTCTCCACAGCCGATGAAATATTCAGATCAGGCTTTTCCAACAACAGACGCTGGGCATTGAGCCTATACCAGCCGTTTGGATGGGCTAGAAATTCCACGAGCTCGGAAGCTGCTTTTGTGGACAGATCTACGGCTGCGCTTTTACGGTTGGTTTCATTCTTAGGACGAATTCGATAAATTCTACCGTGATTCTCACCGGCATAAAAGTCCATGTCTTCCTTCAGATCATCGGGTATGGAGACAGGGGTTTCTATATGTTGGCGATAATAATCGACCACATAGAGATATCCGTCTGGACCCACGGTGAAGTTAGTTGGTCTAAACCAGGGATCCCTAGAAGCCAAAAACTCCCGATCCAGCTCCTCGGGAGCACGTTTAGCTATGAAAACTGGTTTTTCGGAATCCCTCACTAACACATCTCTATGAATCAGATTACCGGCAACATCTCCCGTAAACACATGCCCGTAAAATGCTTCGGGAAAGGCATCTCCGTTATAAACCGTACCCCCAGATGCTCCGGTAAAGTATTTGTCGGCATGTTCTACCCGATCAAGGTTTTGCTCCTGATATTGGATGTTTCTTCTACGCGTTCGTTCCGCCCGCCAATAGGGTGGTGGAGTTAGCTGGAACATGTCAAAATCATGGTCGGAGATGTTGGCGTTAACATTCATGGTGGATTGATGAAGGTTTCTTTCCAAATACCTCCTAGGAATCACCGCTTGCTGGATATGAAGCGTATTTTGGGTGAAAAATTTATTGTTCCAATCATCCAGTGTATGCCCAAACTGAGCCGTCCCGCTTTCAAGTTCAAACTGGTCGGTATCCAACCGGAATCGGAAATCTGCTCCCCGCATATCCAACGTACCTGCCTCCGGCTTTTTGGTATAAGTGACTTCTCCCGCCTGTCCGTTGTTTGCCGCATAGATCCAATTGTCGATTCCAAAGCGTAAATTGGTAATCTGGGCTTCCGAATTGTTTTCGAAAAAACCTTCAAACAGCACCTCTTTTACATCCGCCTTGTTGTCACCGTTGGTGTCTTTTAGGTAATAGATATGTGGCGCAGATGTAACGATCAGTCCCCCTTTCCAAGGTTGCAGGCTGGTGGCATCCGGCAATCCGTCCGCAAAAATCACGGATTCGTCTACGATGCCGTCACCGTCGTTATCATGAAGCAGTCGGATTCTTCCCCTTCCTTGCCCTGGTTCCGGCTTATAGGGATAATCCGGCATCTCGACGACAAACGCTCTACCTTTCTCGTCAAAAACCATCTCAACAGGATCCCACACGTGTGGTTCTGCCGCAAAAACCTCGATCACAAAATCTTCATGTAAATCAAAAGTTTCGATGGAATCTTCGGGGCTGAGCGGTTGGGCGTACCTGTTTTCAGTACAGGCTGCTGAAATTGCCAGAATTGCAAATAGAAGGGAGACTTTAGATGAATGCATGTATAATTATTTTATCTTTCAAAACTATTTATTAATTTTCATCAAAAATGATTTTGGCCAAATTATTTACAGAATTTGATATTAACGGTCATGGATTTTGATGAATAGATGGGGAAAATCCCAAATGCTCGTCAAGGAAGGAATAAGCTTCTGTTCGTGTTTCCAATGGGAAATCATGACCAGCCTCCGGATATCGGACTTGCAAGTTTTCTTGAACACCCAGGTATTTGTAGACGGGCTCCACGATTTTAATACCAGCTTTTACCCCCTTTATATTAAAATTTCCATCCCCGGTGGGGGAGTTGGAGAAAAATGCACGGGGAGCTAAGCTGGCAATGATATCCGGAAAATCAAAGGGAATATTTTTGTCAGGCATGTAATTTTTGATAGCAGGCATGTAACGATCCTGTGCCCAAGGCCCCAGTCGACCCCCGTAGCGTTTGGCTGCCTCTTCTCCGATATTGTAAAAGTCAAAAGGTGTCCACCCGCAGCTGCTCACCACAGCCTTAATCCGGTCATCAAAAGCAGCCACAAATAGCGCATTGTGCCCTCCTAGTGAATGTCCAATTACGCCGATTCTCTCCGGATCCACCATAGGGAGATCTTGAAGAATATCCACACTACGCATATGGTTCCAGATTCCCAAAAGGGTGCCGGATTCGAACCCATCAGAACTAAAATCATGGTCAATCAGGTCACCGTAACTTGGGTAATCCGGAGCAATGGCTACATAGCCCCGTTCCGCCAGTTCTCGCGCAACAGCCCGATTTTCCAGTGAGGTCTGACCGTCCACAATCCGTTTTCCCGGATCTCCGGTACTGTGAAGTACTAACATGCCAGGCAATTTCTTTTGAGTCAATTTGTGGGGAAGGTAAAGAAAAGCATACCCGGTGATGTTCTTAAATGATTCATAGCTAACCGTATATTTGGTAAAATTAACTTCAACCAAGGTATCCAAATAAGTGAGGATCGGAGCAGGTAGGCCGTCTCTGGAAGGAAGCTTGCCCATAACTTTCTGCATCGAATCCCTAACTGATTCTTTACTCACCTCCCATTCCCCCAGATTGGTGACAGCCTCGGGTTCGCTGTCTGTAGTAGTAATAGTAAGCAGGGGATGGGAAGGAAGGGGCCTGACAGGTGTATGGGAAAGTAATGTCTCGATAGTCGCCATGACCTGCTTTTCCGCGTCTGCAGTAACCGGACTAGTGATGATTTCGTAGCCGCCTTCCTCATAAGCTTTGGCAGTTCCAATATAAAATGGACCGTAATCCCCATAAGCGGCCAAATGAACAGATAGATCAGCATTAAAAGACTTTGCGGCCAATTGATATTCCACGAAAAGCTCACCGGGTAGGTGAAGAATTCGTTCATCCCCTAAATAGAGGCAACCCACTGGTATGGTTTTCCCCATTTCCCAACGGTCCTTCCAGGCGAGTTTTTGAACATTGTTCGTTTTCCAACGCATGTCTTTGTCTTTTATCTCTTCACGGATACTTTCGACCTGAGGTGCTGGGGATAATTCAAGCGGAAGCGCTCGCCAATCCACGGTATTGGGGTCAAGAGGAGTTTTGACTGTCGCTTCCCATGCTTTTTGCATGCCATCTGCAAGACGTTGGGCAAGAATAACACGGTTTTCTTTGCCTCCATCGTTATATTTTCCCGCGGTCACATTTGCGCCAGCACCGTTGAAATGCACATGAAGTGCATCTGGAACTTCCAATTGCCGCATATAACGTGCTATTCCCGGGAAATCCGGATTGGCTACTCGGGTGAGGTAATAGCTTTGGGGGTGAACGGCGTAGTAGCTAAGTACAGCCAAAGGATCCTCTCCGTTCCAAAAGCTTACCAAGGACACCTCAGGATCTATAAGTCCTTCGGGATAGGCTCTGATTTTCTCATCCTTGGTTGCTGAAGTTCGGGAATATTGGATCTTTCCATCAGGACCGGGAATTCTTCTGTTTGACGCTACCTGCATGACCTCCGCCTTGCCAGTGCCGATATGGGTTACAGGGATTGCCTGTTGGATGGAGGATTTTACAACGGCGGCGAGGTTTTGGATGAATTTCTTCTGATAGGAACTTTCAAAAGCACCGGGATCCAGTCCTGCTTCTTTTAAAATCCGCTCAGCTCCGAAGTCGCTGATAGGCGCATCGTGTTGGTGCACCGTGTGGATAGCTACCCGGTCTGCAAGGGTACCGACAGCGTCGGCCAATGCATTTTTAAATGCATCCTGGCTCTCATTGCCAATTCCAATCCAATCAATGGCACAGAGAACAATTGGAAGGCCACTTCCTGTCAAGACTATTCCCCTTGCCCTCAAGCCTAGCTCACCAGCTTTTTCCATTGGATCATAGGCCAACATACTGCCCACGGGAGGCGTTGCATCCATATCAAAGGTGGCCAGGTAAATTACAGGGGGCTCGCTAGCTTTTTCTCCGCTCGGTAGTTCCATTGGAGATACCAAACTAAAAATTCCATGAAGCAGGAACGCAAATTTATAAATAACTGGAAGCGGCATCTATTTGTGTAAGTTGGTTTGTTCAGAAACCCAATTGACCAGCATCAGGTGCTGATCTCTGGTAAATCGGTTGTAACTTTTTGGGGTATAATGGGAAATATTATCCAATGCACTCCATGCTTGGTAAACCGACTTAGCAGTTGAAACGTTTGCTGTAACAGCTGCAAAATCGGCATGCCGGTCTAGGCTAGGGGAAATAACGAGGAGGGGCTTAGGTACTATTATGGATAGTATTTCCGCAAAATCCACAGGAATTCGAGCTTCCTGTCCCTCGAACAGTCCCAACTTGGGAATTAACCCATATTGGTGGGCCAAACCCCTGTTTCCTTCGTAAGACGCATCAGCCGTCCAAGCCCTCCATGGGGTGAATGCTGCGGAAACCGCTACTCCGGCTACCTGGTCTTCAAGAGCCGCTGTAAGTAAGCTTACCGTACCCCCAAGTGCATATCCACCCAGAAAAACCTGATCAGAATCGACAAAGTCAAGGTCCTTGAGCGCATGTATCGCTGCCCGGGTATCTTGCACCATTTTTCCCATTTTTGACCATTCCGGATAGCGGTCATAAAATAACGACCCCTCTTCTATTCGGCTGCCATATCCCAATAGATCCATGACCATCACTGCGACACCTTTTTCCAGAAAATCCTGAATTAAAGGTGTAAGTCCTGCATCAAACCCGGTGTTCACGAATTTGTGGGACCAAATGACAATAGGAAGCTTCCCCGAAGCGGGAAGTTTTAACTGGCCACTTTGATCAGTGGGATAGTAGATGGCGCCATGTTGATAATCTCCCAAGGCATTATATGGAGCGATGTTTTTTCGGGCACCATTTTTAGGTTCAGGCCGCTGTATGAGCTGGTCCATGTAATCAGCCTTATTGCTTATTTCTTCTATGGGACGGGCCAAAATACCCGGAGGAGTTTCTCCGAGGACCCAGGTAAGGTGGTTACGAATGACTTCTTTTTTTGAAGTCCATTGGGTTGCGGAAAGATTGCCGGAGCTAACCATAGCATTCATACCTCCATTTAAGTTTTTTACGGGGAAATCTTCCAAATTCGGCAAGCTACTAAGGTTGCCCTTCCACAATTCAAAATCAAAGTCATAATATGTCTTGTCCTGCCATGGAAGGTTTTTTCGGTTAAACTGAATATCTAACCAATCGACATAAGATTCGATATCTCTTGCGGACAAACTGTGCCCTCCATCCCGAAACAAAAGACCTACTTTTCCCGAAACCCCAAAAGTACTGTAAACTTGTTTTAAAGATTTGAAATTTTGTTCAATAGCCCAGGGGTCCCCTCCGCCCGCCTCCCTGATGGAGGAACTCAAAAGCAATGAATTGGGGGCAATTAAGGCCATCAAAGAATTTTGATCAATGGGTATTTTGTGCTCCCTTCCATTGTAAAACCTCAGTCGTGGATGAAACCATTGGGGCCTTATGGAATTTAGGTAATCAATCGATTCATTCTCGTGCCGCTCATCGGTATATCGGTATGGGATTTCTCCGCCAGTACCTCCGCTGCTGCTAATTACAGCCGCGATCCTTGAGTCAAAAGCAGCTGCGAATAAGGAAAGTTTTGCATTTCTAGAATGACCCGTAAGGGCTATTTTCCTATTATCCACTTGGGGCAATTCATATAAATAATCTACCGCCCGCATCGCTCCCCAAGCTCTGGTCATCAGTGCTGTCCAGTCGTACCCGGGATACACTTCCTGATAATGAATGGTATCATCCAAGTCATCGGCACCGGCATAAATGACGCCCATATATCCCCTCCGAACTGCAACCTGTACCCATCCGCGGTGGTTCCACTGGGTTAAGAATACCGGGAAAGGTCCGTCTCCCGGAGGTGTATATACTTCCAATGTCAATTTCGCCTTTTCATGCGACCCCCATTTTAACATAATCCGCTGGATCAGGACGTCATTTTCCATTCGCTCCTCCAATACACTGGAGGTCAGGTCCTGGGGAGGATCCGGAAAGGTACCTGATAGCAATTCCTTGACCTGACCTTGAATCCAATTTCTCTTTTGATTCCATTGAGCGGTGGTCGTGATGGGGATGTTTTGACCACCTTCATCCCAAATCATCGGATTTGGCAAATAGGGAAGGTCAGGCATTTGATCGAAAATAGGAGGGAGTTCCCCGGTCCGTTGCTGCCAGGCATCCCAGGTACTGTCCTGATAACTTAATCTCACAAAGGAGGCATATACATTTCTAGGCCTTTGAGCGGGAGTTGGATGGGGTCGGTTCAATTCCTGCAATTCTTTCAAATAGTCGTTTCTGTTTAGTTCTCCGGAATTTTGTGCAAACGCACCTTCACCGCTGATCCAAAATAGAGCAGCAAATGCGATAGAATTAAAGGTTGTACAAAGTAATTTATAGATCATCTGAATGCAGCGAATTGAATCAATCAATTTCCCAAGTTAATTTAAAATCCGTTTATATGGGTTGGAATGAGCTCTTTTTTTGATAATTGGTATTAACTGGGCCTTCTACGCAAAATAATTCAAAGATTTGCTTATTTTTCGGCCTGACATTAATTTCTATAAATTTTGAAGAATTCCGGCAATCAGTTAACATACTTGGTTTTTTTATCCTCCGTAGCCGCCTTGGGAGGTTTTTTGTTTGGATATGACACGGCAGTTATCTCCGGCACCATAGGACAGGTGACACGGCAATTTGAGTTGGATGTGCTGCAACAGGGGTGGTATGTGGGCTGTGCGCTAATAGGATCGATAGTTGGTGTCAGTATAGCGGGCATTCTCAGCGACAAATTTGGACGGAAAAAGGTGATGTTGCTCGCGGCCTCCTTGTTTACTGTTTCTGCAATAGGCTGTGCCATTTCCCAAGGGATCACTGAACTTATCGTCTACCGAATCGTGGGAGGTGCGGGTATAGGAATGGTTTCCATCATTTCTCCGATGTATATTTCAGAAATTGCCTTGTCCCGATATCGGGGTAGCTTAGTGTCCCTGTATCAACTAGCCATTACTGTTGGTTTTTTGGGAGCCTACTTGGTCAACTTCCAATTGCTTGCTTTGTCATCAACGATTTCCTATGATTCCCCCGCCTGGGTTGTTTGGATATTTAAAGATGAAGTGTGGAGGGCGATGCTGGGAATGGAATTTGTTCCAGCCATGCTTTTCTTCGGAGCGATATTTTTTATTCCAGAAAGCCCCAGATGGTTATTGGTCAATGCCAAGGAAGCCAAAGCCCGGGTTGTGTTTTCCCGTATTTATGCATCCGCAGCCGAAATACAATTGAGAATAGATGACGTCTATACTTCCATCAAAAATACTAGAGGCCAAGATTGGAAGGTGATTTTTCAACCGCTTATCAGGCGACCAATTCTAATTGGTGTAGCCATAGCCATCCTAGGTCAATTTATGGGTGTCAATGCCGTATTGTATTACGGTCCCACAATTTTCGAGCAAGCCGGCTTAACTTCCGGGGATGCGCTTTTTTATCAGGTGTGGGTAGGGTTGGTGAATGTACTTACTACCGTTATCGCTTTGTTCATTATAGATAGGGTAGGCAGAAAAAGTCTTGTCTACTTTGGCGTAACAGGAATGATTTTGACGCTGATTTGTATAGGGATTTACTTTGTGCAGGGAGAAAATTGGGGACTGTCTTCCAGTTGGTTGCTGGTGTTGTTTTTGGGGTATATATTCTTTACGGCTATTTCTATATCAGCGGTCATCTTCGTTCTACTTTCCGAGATGTATCCAAACAAAATCCGTGGTGTTGCCATGTCGATTGCCGGCTTATCCTTGTGGGTAGGAACCTACCTTATAGGTCAACTAACACCCTGGCTATTGGAAAATCTCAGCCCTGCGGGAACCTTCTTTCTATTTGCGCTGATGTGCCTACCGTATATGTATATCATTTGGAAGATGATTCCTGAGACCGCCGGAAAAACATTGGAAGAGATCGAGAAATTCTGGATGGAAAGGAAGGATAACGATGCCTAAGCGTCTTTTTTTATTAGGTGTAGGCACCTTGGTGGTTTTTGGAGGCTTGGGAATTATTCTGGTTGAATTGTTTCAGGAGATTGATTTCATTTCTATGTTGAATCGGGGATTGCCATTTAGTTGGCAGGTGGGAGCGGGGATTGTAGTGGGCGGAATCGCTGCCGGTTTGGCATTGGTGATCATTACCAGAGATTTTTTCAAAGATCAATTGGCCTTTTACCAAAACTTGATACAATCATTCACCTGGACGCAGGGCAGCATTATTTTTGTTTCCTTTTGTGCCGGTGTAGGGGAGGAGTTGTTTTTTAGGGCTGGTATTCAGCCTTTTTTGGGAATTGGCTGGACATCTGTCTTGTTTGTTGCCATACACGGGTATCTAAACCCCAGTAATTGGAGGATCAGTATCTATGGCGTATGTATGGTTGGGATTATCGCAGGATTCGGTCTCTTATTTGAAAAGTGGGGAATCGTTACCGTCATGGTGGCCCACATGGTATTTGACTGGGTGTTGCTAACATTTCTTACCCGAAGATCTTCGGAATGAGTAAAAAAATACCCGGAAATTGTAGTTTCCGGGTTTAAAATATGCTGCAAAACTTCCTATGGGCGATTGATTTCAACCGAAAACTGGTTGCTGCTTCGCCCCTTTGGCGTAACCACCGTATAGTTTAAGGTTAAAGGATCCTGATCTTGTCCCGGAATTGGAGCGAGAAATGGTCCTGTATACAGATTTGAGGTCTGATCGGCCTTGTGTCCGTCTAAGGTGTAATAAACTTTAGACTGCGCCACCAAAGGAACAATATTTACTAGATGTCGGCCTGATGCTTCATCTTTGGAGATTTGCACCTGAGCCTCCGGAATTCTGTAAAATACATCCATCTCTTCCAACTCTTTCAAACGGGAGGGAAGTCTCTCCTGGGAAAATTCTTCGAAGTTTTTTTCTTCCCGATCCATCCACGCCACCTCTGCCAAGGCAAGTGCTCTTGGAAAAAGAAAATACTCCATTTTATTGATGGTAGGGATATATTCGGTCCAAAGATTGGCTTGTACACCCAAGACATATTTCCGCTCATCTACATTCAGCGTATCCGGTACTGGAGAATAGCTATACACTTTTTCCAAAGGCAAAAATCCTCCAATCGCCAAAGGTTCCGTAGTTTTATCAGCCGCCTGATAATGGTCAAAGTAAAGATGGCTGTTCGGAGTCATAATTACGTCGTGTCCCATTTTTGCGGCAGCAATCCCGCCTTTTTCCCCTCTCCAACTCATTACGGTAGCATTGGGTGCCAAGCCCCCTTCCAGAATTTCATCCCAGCCTATCAGCTTGCGTCCGTTTTTATTCAAGAACTTCTCTATTCTCCGAATGAAGAAACTCTGAAGCTCATGTTCATCAGCCAGCTTTTCCTTTTTGATGACTTTTTGCGCAATGTCTGAGGTCATCCAGTGGTCCTTTGGGACTTCATCACCCCCAATGTGGATATATTCGCTGGGGAAAATATCCATAACCTCTGTCAAAACATCTTCCAAAAAACCATAGGCCTTTTCCGTAGGTCCATAAATGTTATAATGCACCCCCCAATAGCCTGGAACCGCCTGACTTAAATCGTTGTCATGGGGTTCACCCTTATCGTTAACTGCAGCGATACTTCCCGGAAGTGCTTTTCCGTCTTTTACTTCAAAACTCCCAAATTCAGGATAGGCAGCCAATACCGCCGAACTGTGCCCCGGAAGCTCAATCTCCGGAATCACGGTAATCTGCCGATCGGCGGCATAGCGAACGATATCCTTTGCCTCCTCCTGGGTATAATAACCTCCATGGGGCTTTCCATCATAAATAAATGGCTTAAAGTCGTAATATTGGCCGATAATGGTGGAGTCCCTCCAGGCACTGACCTGCGTGAGTTTAGGATACTTTTTGATTTCCAGTCTCCAGCCCTGGTCTTCGGTAAGGTGCCAATGCATGCGGTTGAACTTGAAATAGGCCATCAAGTCAAGCATTTTTTTGATCTGGTCAGTGGTGAAAAAATGGCGGGATACATCCAACATAATTCCCCTGTAGCCAAATGCGGGTTCATCCTCAATGGCTAAAACAGGCACCTGAAGACTCCCATCCTTATTTTTTATCAGCTGAAGAAGAGACTGCAGACCATAGAAGAGGCCAGCTTTATTCCCTGTAATGATGATTTTATCTGTTTCTACTTCAAGCGAATAACCTTCTTCGGAGGCGAAATTTTCCGATTCCTCCAAAACTATCGTCTTACCTGGGAGTGCTATCAGAGAAGTTTTGAGGGTTAAGCCATGGCGGGCATGGAGAAACTGATTGAAGAGGGCTGCGGACTTTCTGGCATCTTCGCTAACCGCAATAATTGGGGTGCCGGCACTTAGCTCAAAATGACCGCTGCCCATAGAGACGCTTTTGGGGGCGGGAATGATTGAAATTTTCTGTTGCTGGGCAACCACGAATCCATGTACGGAAAAAAGAATTCCCGCAAACAATGCTAAAACTTTGTTCATGCGTATAATTTATGTTAGTTATTTTAATTCCAGCGAGTTAAGTTCTTCAACACTTTCAATAATACCCTCCTCATAGGTAAGTGTCCAACCCATACTTTGGGTGAGAATGTAGATTTTCGCAAGTTCACTCAACAGCCTTTCCTTGGCATTTGCCTTTAGGTTGGATTCTTGAATCTTTTTCTCCATGAGTTGGTTCACTGAGCTCTTAATCTTATTATAGTCTTTTGCTTCAAATTTATTAAAATAATCTTGCGTGACATCATAATACTCAATATCCGGATAGATATTTAACTCAGGAGGAGGGATTTTCAGGATTCGCACTGTCTTGGCGGCTTCATCAATTTCAGTCTGAATTTGACGGAGGTCATAGCCAACAGTTACCTTCGCATTTACGATTACAAGAGCCTTCTTGTTGGCGGAAAAAATATCAAAATAATTTTTGCGTGTATTCTTGTAACTTACAACTTGGGAAAAATTCCCTTCGGTTACTACTAGTTTCCCTACCTGGGTGATCTGTTGTTGGATAAGCGCGGTGTTATATCTAAGTTCTTGAGTTTCTTGGTTTTTGTTAGTGATAAAATAGACGGCTAATACAATCACTAAGGTAAGGATGACACCGGCAATGAATCGATACATGGATGAGTGGTTAAACACCCCCGGTAGCTATTCTACCGGGGGATAGAGATTAATTAAATCAATAAACCTTGTACATTTTTGTGGCCGAATTGATATAGTCAAGTGGACTAAAAGTTTTGTCAAAGGAATTTTGAAGACTAAGCAGTTTGGTTTCTAGCTCGACAATCCTGTTGCCCATATATTGGCTGTTTTTATATTTTACAATAAGGTCATTGTATTTGCCGATGTTTTCGCTTATGCGAAAGGTAATCGTGCCAAACCTTATTTTTAGGGATTGAATCTCGCTCATTTCGTAATAGAATGTGTTTTTCCAATTTTTAGGGTTTTGATTTTTTTCTTCCGTTACTTTTCGGCTAATGGTTTCGGTTAATTCATTCAGGTACTGATACCGTCTGTTAGCGTCGTTTTCCAAGGTAAATCTTCTGTCAAATTCCGCACGGTTGATCCCTAAAATACCCAGATTTTTCTCCAAATTAGACTCGTAAAGGCTCTTAAGTTCTTCCAATTCCACATTAATGGCCTCCCATTCCGTTTCTACCAAATCTTTGTCATTGGTGAATTGTCCGATTTCCGTTACCAGCTCGAACATTTTTTGACTTCTATCCCGCAGATCCTGTGTTTTTTTATTTGAACCCAAATTGTCCACGTAGGTGGACATACCCATAAAAAGTGTTTGGCTGAACGTGCCAAAAATTGGCGTTCCGGCGGATAAGCTTCCAGTAAGGTTCATCAAATTGGAAACTACACCCAAGGTGGCATTACTTTTTTCGTTCTCTTTTACGTACGACTGAAATCCTTTGTACCAGTCATTGAACCCCGGATATTGGGTGGGGTTGCCTATATTATTAAGCGTAGTGAAAAATTCCCTGGCAGTATTAAAAAGAATCAGCGGTTTTAATTCCCGCTCCATGGAGACCAGGTTGATAATTGCGGATTGGTAATTGCCTTTGTAGATGTTGAGTTCGGATTCTTTTTCAGCTTGTTGGAAATCCTCTATTAACTTCACTCGCTCTACCAGCTTGTCAACCAGTTGCCTTTCGTTGGTAGTTGCTTCCATGGATTGGTCCAACATTTGTATTCGCATGTCAAGGTCAGAAAGCTTGGTGCCCAAATTGTTGTTGAGGGAATCCGTTTTTAACTCAATACTTTTTAGCAGGCTTTGTTTCAACGAATTTTCGATTGAAATTGCCAGAGAATCCTGCTGCTGGCCAAATATATGGTAGGGAGACATAAAGACTCCTGCCATTACAAGAAAGATTATGATTTTTCGATACATTGGATCATTAATTTTTATCATGATATGCCAAATTTATGCCACTTTCATCCACACTTCCAAGAACTATTGTATTGAACGGCGCACAAGTGCGGTTGAATATAAAAAAAGAGGGGTTTAAATTTTTATAAGTTTGAATCTTTAATATCTTAGTACTTTAAGATCCTGACTATATCATCCAAAAATAACATAAACTCAAAACTAATCAACATGCAAGATTTTCCATGGTTTAAATTCTATCCTAGTTCTGTACCTAAGGAAGTAGATGTCCAAGCCTTTGACAGTGTGGTAGACCTCTTCGAAGAGAGCATACTAAAGTATGGGGATGCAGTGGCGTATGAATGTATGGGAAAGACTATTTCCTTTTCCGAACTGGATCAGCTTTCCAAAGACTTTGCCGCTTTTTTGCAACATGATCTTATGTTGAAAAAAGGGGACAGGATTGCCATTCAAATGCCGAATTTACTGCAATACCCCATCGCAATGTTCGGTGCCCTCCGGGCAGGCTTGGTGGTGGTCAATACTAACCCCCTGTATACTTCCAGGGAGATGAAACACCAGTTCACCGATTCCGGGATTTCAGCGGTCGTGATTTTGGCGAATTTCGCCAGTAACCTTCAGAAAATCCGCCAGGAAATACCCGCCAAACACATCATTGTTACCGAAATCGGTGACTTATTGGGCGGACTGAAAGGGGGGATTGTCAACTTTGTGGTCAAGTACATCAAGAAGATGGTACCTGCGTATGACTTGCCGGGAATTCATACCTTTAAAGGTGCTATGGCCTCCGGCGCAGGCAAAAAATTCACCCGAGAAAAAATTGTTCAGGCTGACCTGGCCTATCTTCAATATACCGGAGGAACCACTGGCGTTTCTAAAGGAGCTGAACTGACCCACGGGAATATTGTTGCCAACATGCAGCAAATTTCCGCATGGATGAAACCAAAATTGAGGGAGAGGGAAGAAGTTGTAATTACCGCATTACCCCTGTACCATATCTTTGCGCTGACCGTCAACTGCCTTGCAATGTTTAAGATAGGCGCCCACAATGTCCTTATCACTAATCCGCGGGATATGCCGGCATTTTGCAAGGAATTAAAAAAGCATAAATTCAGTGTTTTTACTGGAGTAAATACATTGTTTAATGGGCTGCTAAACCAAGAGGCTTTCCGTGCGCTGGATTTCAGTTCACTCAAAATCGCCGTAGGCGGAGGGATGGCGGTTCAGCGCTCCGTAGCCGAACGCTGGCAAAAGGTTACCGGAACTCCTTTGGCAGAAGGGTATGGTCTTACGGAGACCTCTCCCGTTGCAACTTGCAATCCCATAGACGGAACTGAAAGGTTGGGGACAATAGGGATGCCCTTGCCTAACACAGATGTAAAAATTGTTGATGAAGAGGAAAATGATGTTGTTTTGGGCGAAAAGGGGGAACTCTGTATCAAAGGACCACAGGTAATGCGCGGATACTGGAACCGGCCTGAGGAGACATCCAAAGTTTTAATGGGCGAGTGGCTGAAGACTGGCGACATTGCCACAATGGATGGAGACGGATTTCTAAAAATTGTAGACCGTAAAAAGGAAATGATTTTGGTGTCCGGTTTCAATGTTTACCCCAATGAAGTTGAGGAAGCCATTGCCAGTCATGACAAGGTCAATGAGGTTGGGGTGATCGGAATACCGGATGATAAATCGACTGAAAAGGTAGTGGCTTATGTAGTGGCCAATGACAAATCCGTCACGGCCGAAGAACTGATTGCTTATTCCCGGGAAAACCTTACCAGCTATAAGGTACCTAAAGAAGTATATTTTGTGGATGAATTACCCAAATCAAATGTTGGAAAGATCCTCAGACGGGTTATCAAAGAAAATCATGAAAAAAAATGGGGGTAACTCCTCAAATCAAAAAAACAGGTTGAACAGGAAATAGTATTTCCCGTTCAACCTGTTTTTTTGATTTGATTTAGAATATTGATGTATTTTAATGGTGCATCATATTTGTATAAAGAATACCCGCTAATCTGTGTTCTTTTTTGCCTGCAACAAGGATAGTCCACAGAACTTTTTACCAAAAAGCCGGGACAAGTTCCGCGGGAGATTGTTTCCCGCAGATTGCGCAGATAAGCGCAGAAAAAGGTCGGAGATTGTAATATGCACAAACTAGCGCAAAAAAAAATCCGCGAAGATCAGCGAGATCCGCGGGAGATTGTATCCCGCAGATTGCGCAGATAAGCGCAGAAAAAGGTCGGAGATTGTAATATGCACAAACTAGCGCAAAAAAAAATCCGCGAAGATCAGCGAGATCCGCGGGAGATTGTATCCCGCAGATTGCGCAGATAAGCGCAGAAAAAGGGAGGAGATTGTTATTTGCACG
>NZ_VOLC01000028.1 GCF_009797935.1 Lunatibacter salilacus | reverse complement strand
ATCTAAACTAACAATGATTTTATGAATTTTCTATTAATTTCAAAGATATGAGTAGCCCGACCTGAGCCAAGTGGCTCAGGTTGAGGCTCTCACACCACCGTACGTACGGGTCTCGTATACGGCGATTCACTGGATTGTAGGTTGCGATTTGAGGTAATAGGAAAGCATTGACTCGTAACCTTTTCTTCTTAAGCGTGACAAAGTTATGGTAGTATTCAAAATTGGGCTCTGGGCTACTGCCCATCCCCCTTTTCTGGTTCTACTCCATGCATACGCATGGTCTTGGTCCACTCCCAATCCGATCAGGTTTTTACGTTTCCGTTCAGGCTTCTTCCAGTCGTGCCAGATACAGTAACGAAGTCGGTTTCGCAGCCATTCATCCATGGCTTTAAGCTTGGCTGTCATACTGGCGAGACGGTAATTGTTTACCCATCCCCGCCACACTTCTGCCAGCTTCCTCAACCTCTCCTCAAAACTGTACGGTCTGGTCTTCTTGGTGATCTGCTTGAGCTTGCGTTTAAGTGAACCCCAGCATTTTGTCCGCACCACCAACTGGTATTTTCCCTTGACCCCCTTCTGGTATGTCGGGACAAATGCATGTCCCAGCATCTCAAAATTGGACGGTCGTCGGATCCCGCTTTTCTCCCTGTTGATGGGCAGTCGGAGCTTGTCCCTTAAAAAGAGATACACTTCGTTGCCCACCTTTCTGGCTTCCCTCTTTGACTTGGCGTATATACTGAAGTCATCAGCATACCGGACGTATTTCAGGTTCCTCCTGTCCAGTTCCTTGTCCAGCACATCCAGTAGGATGTTGCTTAATAAGGGACTGATCGGGGAACCCTGTGAAACGCCCTTTCTACGTTTGTGCAATTTTCCCTCAATCTGGATAGGTGCACGCAGCCATTTCCGAATCAGCCGGAGAGTTGTCGGGCATTTTACCCGTTCGTAGATGAACTGGAGCAGAATGGAGTGGTCCACCTCGTCAAAGAACCCCCTGAGGTCGATATCCACGATGTCCTGATACCCATCATTGATGAATTTCAGGGCCCGTGTTACCGCCCTTTGGGTGTTCTTCTGCGGCCGGAAGCCATAGCTGTACTCCTCGAACGTGAGTTCGTACTTGGTCATCAGCACTTGGCTTACCGCCTGTTGGATCCATCTGTCCACTACTGTGGGAACCCCAAGCAATCTGGTCTTCCCGTTTTCCTTCGGTATTTCCACCCCCTCGATAGGTTTGGGTACGTACGTATGGTTCAGGATGGATGTGACAATCCTGTCCCTGTTGTTTTCCAAATAGGAATACAGTTCGGTGACCTCCATGCCGTCCACCCCTGCCGAACCTTTGTTCCGCACTACCTTTCGGTAGGCTTTGTAAAGGTTCTTACGGTTGAGTACTTTTTCTATCATAACTTAATCTGTTAAGCTCCCCCACTTCCCGGCCCTTCGCTAAAAATGTCCAAAGGGACATTTTATTTACGCTCAGTCCTGCTTAAGAAGAGGCTGCCCCAATATGGTGCTCCCCATCGAATTTGGACGTAATCCAGCGTTCAGTCCTTTGCTGCCCAGTGAGACCTCTGTAGATCTTACAGCTCGTTACCGGCAACTACTATGACCTCGGCTGACTTCTCTTGGGTGTTCCCGACACCCAGCCTGCCCCTCACCCTGGCTCCTCGCTGAAAACTTCCACTGGAAGTTTTCTTTGCGCTCGGCCCTCTCGGTAAGGTGAATATCCTTGTGTCTCCCCGCATACCCGGCCCAAAGCTCCCGCTTTGTCCTCTGCCATATCTACCATTTCGGTGCTTCCTTCCTTTGGGAAGGCTTGGACTTCGGCGTGATGTGGCACCTCATCCGACCTCATGGCCTCAGTATATGGTTTCTGTCCGTCAGTACAGACACCGCAGTCTGGCTTACTTCACTGCATGCCTCACGGCAAACCAGCTTGCCACTTGCTTGGCTTCGGGACGTTACCCCCGCGCTTAAGGGACTTTCACCCGTTGGAACGGTCAACTTTTTGACCTATATTCACCATTCGAGGCACACACAGCAGCTACAAGCAAGCAGGGGTTTCGTGCTTCTATGAAAGTGAAGTGCTAAATCCAAGTTCTATACTTTTAATGAAGTTTGGTGTTAAAAATCCCTGCCTGCGTGTAGCTGCGAACCGTTAGAGGGCGATTCTGCAATTCAAAATCACACCTAATTCATCATTTATTTGTAACTTACCTTCTGAAAAAAGTGAAAACTATGCTAATTCAAGCCATACAGTTACCTGACTTCAATGAAATGCTTTTGACTTTGAAGGGTCAATTCCCAAATTACTCGGTTTACACATCTTACTCCATACCTCAAAAAAGTATAATTGTGCGGAAATCCGCCACAGTTGGCGCACAAATAACCGTTCATGATAACGAAATTTTGGTTGACGCATGTTGCCCCAACCTTTTTGTATCAGCGCTAATAGGTTGTATAAGTACAATTTTACCGCCCTATCATAACTTCGAAATGAAGATTACGGATTTCTTGAAAAAGAAGTACAATTGAATACTTTTTTAAGGGATAATCCAGTTAAGATTTGCTTAACTCCAGCAATTTTCCGGATTTGTATATCTAAAAGCACCCCCAAATTGAGTTTTTGAACTTGATTTTGTCATAAGATTGTCCAGCTATTAATCTGACAAGGCTAAAATAAAAGGGTACGGTCTCGATATTCAAACTGCAGCCTAAATGATTGTTTAGCTAATGAAGTAAGCTTTCGATTTATTCGGCAGCGATCACGTGTGCTGTTTCCCTGTTGCCTGACCTGTCAAACCGTTGCCCCAGATAATTAAATATAGGCGATCGAAACGTTACAGAATAATTCTTGCTTAGCCTAAGATTGGATTAATAATCGTATAGGGGGTACTTCCGAAGTGGGGAGGGGTACTTCGGAAGTACCCCCCTCCACCTCGGAACTCGGCCGATCGAGTTCAAACTCACAACGTTCGAGCTCAGAACTCGGTCGTTGGAGTTCGGAGGCACCCCTTTCGGTCCAAAAAATCGGAGTTTTTGGTTAAAAGACGGAATTTTTCGGTTTGGAAATAAAATAATGCCATTTTAGCAGATAACTCTTCGCTTCATTTCCTCAGGGGGGTACTTCGGAAGTGGGGGTGGGTACTTCGGAACTCGATCTTTCGAGTTCCGAACTCGACGGTTTGAGCTCCGAAGTGGTAGTTGAAGGTTTTTTACGACAACGATACGCCGTTTTGGCAGAAAATCGAGTCTTTTTACCGGATTCAATAAGGTATTTTACGTCCAATTCGTTTTCTCTGTAAATAGAGCAAACTGAAATAGGTGGGTTGATTTATTAATGCAAAATTGATTCAACTAACTAAAAAAATCCCCAGACCGCCAACGCAGCCTGGGGAAAGTTGGGTGATTGAAAAATGCTCGACTACCGGATTACGGTTACCTCCAATCGACTGTAGTTGTGTTTTACGTCTTCCAGTTGCTTTTCAATAAGGGCGATCCGTGCGTCCCGCTGGGCAACGCTTTGAGTGATAAAGATGGAGACGGAACCAATGGCTACCCGATGGGTAAGGGTACCGTCTACAACTCCCCCAAGCTGCGCGGGAGTCCTTCGTATAGCAGGTGCCTTGGTGCCGTCGGCACGGACGTTTTGCAGGTCATAGGCTTTCGCACCCTCCCTATTTGTAAAGGTAGCCTCAAAAGAGCCTCCACTGACAATCCATTCGGGTCTGCCGAAGGATAGGATCTCTCTCACATGCACCTTCGGCTCCCAGTTTACAGAAAACATCTCCTTGTCGCCGACCTTCAGGATCGCATGGTTTTTGCCTACCTTGTATTTTTTCATACCTACCTTTAAGTAGATATCCACAGATACAGTATCCTGCCGGTTGGACTGGTCGGGATCTGCCTCTGCCGTACAGACATAGACGGCTTCCCGCAGGGAACTGGTAAAGCTATTTCCCTCATGCCCCCGATCGTCTTTTAGATAACCGTATTTTCCGGTGGACGACCATTGGTATTCCAACACCTGACCCTCCGCAATAGTGGACTTGATATAGGCAGTTAGCTTCTTTTCAGTACTTACCTCGATGGTACTTTCCCGGGGTTCCAAATTTATTTCAATCTCGCTGGCCTTGATTGGCCATACCTCCATGTTTTTGCTGTTGCGGATATCGTAGGTCTTTCGGGCATAATCCGACCCTTTGAGTACCAAATCGATGGCACCGATGATCTTTACCTTTCGGGCAGCAGAATTCTTCATACTTTCCAGACTGGGTTTTGCCATATTTGCCGGAAGGGCGTCGAAGATCGTTTCCGCGGCGATTTCGGCCAGGTCGGACAAAAATATAGACCCAAATTGGTTATATCCGATATTAAAAAAGTCCCTGCCCGCCTCCATATATTCGCCGTTGTCCATTTTCGCTTTTACCTCCGGCATCTTTTCCACATAGCCCGTGACGGCAGTAATCATCGCCTCCCATAAATCGGCCTCCCCTTTGGGACCGGGTTTGGCTTTTGAAACCAAGCCCTTTACGGAAATGACATCGGCAATCAACGGCACCACAAAATCCAGCGTCAAGGTGGTCATTTGCAACTTGACGATGCGGGAAATTTCCGTAGAATTTTTGCCTCCACCAGTTCCCGTCCCTACACCGAATATACGCAGGCTCCAATCCACCTGCTTTTCCTCCTCCAACAGCGGAATGGATATAGGTTCTGTGGTCACGCGAAAGGATTTCTCCGTTTCACCAATAAGATAGTCATAGATGGTGCTGCTGATGCCAGTCACTCCGTTCACCATGGAAATCAGTATTTCCTGATCGGCCTCCTTAGAAGAGGAACTCGGGTAGAGGTTGACCTTATGCTCAATGTCATTTTGGTCAACATAAGTCCTTTTATATAAATACCCATGTACCCTTCTCCGGGCGGTATTGGCGACCGTAAATTCGTTAAGTCCGGTTTGGAACACCTGAAGTCCACTGCGGATATCTCCGTTCATCAAGAGGTCGGATGCTTTCTCCAAATCTTCCTCCGTGGCCCTTCTGGCAGCAGGCAGTATCCGGCTTTCGGGCAGCAGGGGATTGATTAGCGCATTGATGTTGGTCCCGATTTCCTCCTTCCCCAGCATTTGGGGGTCGGCAGCAAACTGTTCCCGAACCATTGTAACGGCCTGCGCCCAGATAGGAAATTGCCTTACCTGTTTAAAAAATTCCTCAGCAACGAAATCATCCTCAAAGGGAACGGCAAAGGCGTGATAGAGCAAAAATTCGGTTGTTGTCTCAATAGACAGGTCCGATCTTCCTGGTCCTACCAATCCGGCAAGCAGTAGGTTGTCGTCCTTGTCAAAGAGGTAGGCAAAAGCAGGATTCTCCGCCAATGAGAAAACTTTCCCCGCTCCTGCTGTACTGATTTCGGATTCGAGCTCATTGGAATAAACGGTCATCCGAGTGATATCGGCATTGGATCCCTCTGGCAGCTTTACCTGTAGGGATTTGGTGATCAATCCGAGAAGCGGATCGGTTTGCGGGGTAATAGGTTGGGGGTCCTCTCCCTGGTCACAGGCATTGATAAAGAGTAGGAGAAGCACGGGAAGTAGACATTTTGTTTTCATGTAAAAAGAAGCTTGTTTTAGCTACATCGATATGCGGCTGCGATGTCATCATTCGGCGAAAGAGAAATGTTAATTTTCGGCAGGGCCTGTCAGGATTTATGGTGGGACTTTAATTTTAGATTAAGATGAAAAAATGCTGTCTGTCGTTTTAAATGTTTGCGAAAAGTTAAAAGCGGATTTTTTGAGATATGTTGCGATGCTTATAAAAATAGCCATTTCCTGTATGAAAGGATCAACGAAATCCATAATTTAGAATTCGATTCCTTAACATGCTGTAGGCAAAGGGAATATAGACGCAATTGGCGAAAGGGAGTCGAGTATAAACGAGTGTTATGTGCCTCATGCTGAAAAGACATTTGTAACCAAAATGACAATAATAAAAACAAAGACTACAAATGACAGATGAAGTAAAACTATTTATTTATGGTTCATGCCACTTATCCGAGCGACTTGACAGTGATGAAGTAGTTGGAAATGGCGGTTACGGAGTTGTCATATGTGTGAATGGGAAAAGAGTTGAAGAATTTTCAGGTGGATTTTCTAACACGACAAATGCTCGAATGGACATAGTTGGTATTACAGAAGGACTGAAAAGGATTAAGGTGCCAAGCAACATTACTGTTTACCTGACAAACGGTTATGTAATTGACAGTTTGACAAAAGGTTGGTTGGAGAAATGGAAAAAGAAGGGGTTCAAAAAGAAGAAACATGTTGACCTTTGGATTGAATTAGACAAAGTCCTTATGGCAAACACTCATTCAATTTCATTTCAGCATTCAAGAGATGTTAAATTTACTAAAGAATACCAACAAGCGGAACAATTAGGGAAAACCATGTCTGGCAAGAGAAATCTTCCAAGTGACATAAAAGCAACTAATAACACAGGTACTGATCTTTTTGCAACGACTGATGAAAATGCGCACCATAATATTTTGTTAGAAATTACTGACGATAAACCAATCCTTGACAGCATTTGTGTTGACGCGTCTACAATTAACAATCCTGGACCAACAGAATATAGGGGCGTTGACACCGAGACAAAGAAGGTAATATTTGAACTTAAATTGGACGAAGCGACAAACAATATTGGTGAATTTTTAGCGATTGTTCATGCGCTTGCATTGTATAAGAAGAATGGCAAAGAACTCAAAGTCATTTACAGCGACAGCCTAAATGCGATCTCGTGGGTCAAACAGAAAAAATGCAAAACAAAATATGAAAAGACTGACACTAATGAAAAAGTGTTTGACCTCATTCAGCGAGCGGTGACTTGGCTTCAAAATAATCATTATGACACTAAAATCTTAAAATGGAATACTGGTGCCTGGGGTCAAATTCCCGCGGACTACGGACGAAAGTAAATATAAGAATGACAGCAAACATAGATAGATATAGTAATTCTCGGAAAAACGATTGGAAAGCTCGTTCTGAATTTGTACAAACCAAATAATAGATGCCAAAAAAAAAAATTCAATATCTAGCTAAGGATGTAAAGGAAAAAATTTGGAAAATTTAATCGGTAAATTTAAGGAAGATGTAAAGTAATTAAAAGGGTGAACTGTTTCCTGTACTTTGCACTTTTTGTTAAAAAAAGGTGTCTTCAAAACGGAATTGCTTTACTTAACTGACGAAAAACATGGGGTTTATACCAATTTCTATAAATGAGTACATAAAAACACACTTGAAAAATAACCCAAGTGAAAGTGAAAAAGAGTTAAGGAAACGACTTAATTCCGCACTGTCAGATTATAATAAAGAAATTAAATGCTCCTGTGGAAATGATATTTGGGTAATTGGTTCTGCTGCTGCTGGAAATAGCTGTTTTACTTGTATTACAGGAGAGAGAATACCGACAGATGATTACGAAATTGAATCAGCAATTAAAAAACGGGAAAACAGAAAAGGCCATAGACATATTGACGAGATGGATCCAAGTGAGATTCATGGATTTTTTATGACGATGGATATGAAATAAATACCGAACTGATTAAAAAACTTTCTTATTTCTGACTTGTGTGTATAATGATGACCCAAACGAGGAAGTATTTTGCAATATGACAAGATTCGACCAACAAGGAGACCCGGAATTTAAATGTTTTGCATATAAGAGGATTAATTTTTAGTTGATAAGAATACCAAAAGCGAAGGTCTTATATCGAGGCTCTAACATTATTCCGAAAGCTTTTGAATTGACGGCTTTTTGAAAGGTATGTTAACTTAGGCAAGGCTTTTGAAGAAACGGAACTGCCTGAAAGCAATCTAATGGATCGAAAATAGATTACTGAAAAACTATTGCAAATGAGGTATTCTTGCCGTCCGACAATAGGCACCAAATCAGCGCTCCGTCACAACCACCCCCCCAGCCCCCTCCAAAAACAGGAGGGTGAGGTGTGCAAAATCCAACATGAATCCAGCCCATACTAACGACCGGTTTAAGTTGAATTTATCACTGGTCCGCGATCCAAAAAATCAAATCGAAGCCTACCGCCAGGCGAGCTGAACCAAGTGATTATGAAAATCTATTTGAAAAGCTTGATACAATGCTAGTCCAAGCATAAACAAAAGAAAACATGTCTCCGTAGTACCTTGGGGGATTATAGGATGCTAAAAAGCCTCAAATTAGAGGCTGGAAATACCACCGGAAATATGACTTTTGACACGGCAATGCTGATTTTTTTATGATTTGGGGCAAGATTGAATTTAAACTTTAACTCAAAAAATAAACTTCTTATATTTGTAGACCAAAAAGTAAGCAATACTAATATGAAAAAATAATTTCTTTCAGACAATTAAAGACAGTGAACTGCCTAGCGGTTTTACCAATTCACTAATCCTTAAAGAAAGAAGTTATGCTTATTTTACAAAACATCTCCTATACCCACCCCAATAAAAATCCGCTGTTTGACTCGATCAATTTAACGCTAAACCACAACGAAAAAATAGCGCTGATTGGCAACAATGGCTCAGGAAAATCAACTTTACTGAAACTTATTTCAAAGGAATTAAAGCCTTTAGCCGGTCAGATAGTTGGAAATTCTGACGCTTATTTTGTTCCACAAATCTTCGGGCAATTCAATCATCTGACGATTGGACAAGCGTTGAAAGTTGATAATAAACTAAATGCTTTGCGGGACATCCTTAACGGCAACATGAGCGAGGAAAATTATACAACTCTTGAAGATGATTGGACGATCGAGGCTCGATGCAAAGAGGCGTTGAAGTATTGGCAATTAACCAATTTGAATTTATCTCAAAAAATAGAAACACTAAGTGGTGGACAAAAGACCAAAGTGTTTCTCGCTGGCATTTCCATTCAGCAACCGGAATTGATTCTGTTGGACGAGCCAAGTAATCATCTGGACGTTGACGGCAGGAGGCTGCTATACCAGTTTATCCAAGCTACAAAAAGCACATTGATCGTAGTAAGCCACGATAGAAAATTATTGAATCTTCTGGACAAGGTAGCTGAGTTAAGTAAACGTGGGATAACTGTTTATGGGGGCAATTATAATTTTTACGCCGAACAAAAACAGATAGAAAGCAATGCTTTAAATGAGGATTTGCAGAGTAAGGAAAAGGCATTGCGAAAAGCTAAGGAAAAAGAACGGGAAACCTTGGAGCGTCAACAAAAGCTAGACAGCCGTGGAAAAGGCAAGCAGGAAAAATCCGGAGTAGCACGGATTATGATGAATACGTTGCGAAACAACGCAGAAAAAAGCACTTCTCGAATGAAAGGCGTTCATGCGGATAAAATTGGCGGCATTAAGGAAGAATTAAATGAGCTGCGTTCTGCTTTGCCGGAGATAAACAAAATGAAATTTGGATTTGACCACTCAACTTTGCACAAGGGGAAAATTCTTATCAAGGCAGAGGAAATAAATTTCAGTTTTAACGATCACGCGCTTTGGAAACACAATTTGACTTTTGGAATCACAAGTGGGGAACGCCTTGCGTTAAAAGGCGTGAACGGTTCGGGCAAGACCACGCTGTTACAACTAATTTTAGGAAAATTGGAACCGCAAACGGGAAGTATTTATCGGGCGGATAAAAAGGCGGTTTACATCGACCAAGATTATTCTTTGATTGACGAACAGCTCAAAGTATATGAACAAGTTCAAGAATTCAACGTTTCGGCATTACTGGAACATGAACTAAAAACGAGACTTAATCGGTTTTTATTTACTAAGGACGACTGGGATAAAACCTGTAGTGCATTGAGTGGCGGAGAAAAAATGCGTTTAATTCTGTGTTGCTTAACTATCAGTAATCAATCCCCAGACATGATAATTTTAGACGAACCTACCAATAATTTGGACATTCAAAACATAGAAATTCTAACTGCCTCCATAACCGAATACCAAGGAACTTTGATTGTTGTATCGCATGATGAGACATTTTTAGAAAATATAAATATTGAGCACACAATTCAACTCTAGATCACCGATTCAGTATTGTTCGAAGGCTACCAAACCAACATCATGGAAATACTAAAAACCATTTTAAAGCGATTTCTCAAAGAAAACGTTATTGAGAGCAAACAAAAATTATCAGACTCAGCATATAGACTCTGTATCAAAAGTGAAGCCATCAAGAGTGTGGATTTTGTGCCGGGATATTTTTTACGGGTGGGTGTCGGTATTACGGATGAAGGGCTTTCTATGAAAGATTTTGTAAGAAGTTACTCTGTTTGGAACATAGACCAAACCAACGGAACCATTGACTTGGCAATAGCAACACAGGGCAACGGACCTGGAGCCAATTGGGCCAAACAGCGGAAAACAGGCGACACGGTATATTTCAGGTGGAAAAAGGGCAAATTTCTCATTGAAAACAGCGCGGACAGTTATTTGCTGATTGGCGACTTATCTGCCTTAGCCCATCTGTATATGATTAGGAGAAACCTGACCAAAGAAAAGCAAGTTGAAAGTATTTTATACAGTCAACATAAAAACGAATTATACGCTGACATAGATGGAAGCAGACCTTTTGATTTTTATGAAATGCCTCAAAATCCCACGGGGGAAATTATCAGTAAAATCAAAGAAATCGTTCCGACAATGACCGGGAGAAAAATGGTCTATATCGGAGGAGACAGCAGAGTGTGCGTGGCGTTGAACAACTATTTCAGAAAAGAATTACATTGGGAAGCCAACCAAATTAAGACAAAACCATTTTGGAACCCGGACAAAAAGGGACTTGAATAATAGCACAATCGGTGATTCAATAACCTGAACAAAGGGAATCAGGTTTACGCCGCCCTAGTAACACGAGAGAAATCACAACGCAAAGCATTGTATGGATCAAATTCATAAAAAAATTCTAATGAATGAATAATATTTCTCAATAAAGAAAAAATTTTGTACTTTGAGACTCCTATCCTAACCGACTTATCCAGCACTTCAGCTACTCCTTTATATTTGCCCCTACCCTAATAGGTTCGGGCGGTTATTTTGTTGGTGCTGGACAAAATCGCTTACTTTTACTAAGACCTAAACATTATGGATTTGATCAAGCAGTTCGCCGAAATACGGATAGGCGATATTGCCCGGGTGGGTGGCAAAAATGCCTCCCTGGGCGAAATGTATAACCAACTAAACCCCAAAGGTATCGGTGTTCCCGATGGATTTGCCCTTACGGCGGATGCCTATCGCCTCTTTTGCGAACAAAACGGGATAGGAAAGCAGTTGACCGATTTATTACTGTCCCTAGATACAGACCATTATGCCAACCTTACCACTATCGGCGAGACAGCGCGAGGCCTGATTATGTCGGGTGAGTTCCCTGCTGAAATTGTCGCAGCAGTCAACAAAGCCTATCAGGCCCTCTCTTCATCATGTGGCATACAGCACCTGGATGTAGCGGTCCGCAGCAGTGCGACCGCCGAGGACCTCCCGACAGCCAGTTTTGCCGGAAGGATGGAATCCTTTCTGAATATCAGTGGCGAAAAGCAACTACTGGATGCGATTCACCGGTGTTACGCCTCCTTATACACGGACAGGGCGATCAAATACCGCCACGATATGGGATTTACGGGAATGGATGTTGCCATATCTGTGGGGGTACAGCAAATGGTGCGCAGCGATAAAGCCTCCTCGGGTGTGGCCTTTACCATTGACCCGGACAGTGGGTTTGAAAAAGGCATAATAATTAACAGTTGCTGGGGCCTGGGTGAAAACATCGTGCAGGGCAGGGTGACACCCGATGAATGGCTGGTGTTTAAACCCACCCTTTTTGATGATTCATTAAATCCTATTATTAAAAGCCACCTCGGAAGAAAGGAATATACCATGCTCTATGTGGAAGATGCCGCAGGTGCCTCCGCAGAAAAGACCATCGCCAACATAGACACATCCCCAGAAAGACAAAACCAATTTTCACTCAGCAAAAAGGAAGTAATCCAATTGGCGAAATGGTGTCTTCAAATAGAGCAACACTACGGAAAGGCAATGGATATCGAATGGGCAAAAGACGGCCTAAACCAGCAATTATATATTGTGCAGGCAAGGCCGGAGACGGTTCACGGAAAAGCGAAGAAACAGATACGGGAAATCTTTTCCCTTAAGGAAAAAGGGGAACTCCTTACTTCGGGAATAGCCTTGGGCGATAAAATAGCCTCCGGCAAGGCACGGATATTACTCACCCCCCAAGAAGGGGGTCAACTGCAAAAAGGGGAAATACTGGTAACCGACATCACCAATCCGGACTGGGATCCGGTATTGAAAAAGGCCGCTGCCATCATTACAAACAAAGGTGGCAGAACCAGCCATGCGGCCATTGTAGCCCGGGAATTGGGGACTGTAGCCGTGGTAGGATGTGGTAACGCCACGGAAGCCATTGAAGACGGGCAGGAAATTACGGTCTCCTGTGCGGAAGGAAAGGACGGGCATGTGTATAAGGGGCTTTTGGAATGGGTAACCCAAGAACAGGATTACAGCCAACTGCCCATGCCGGAAACCCATCCGATGTTTATTCTTGCCGACCCGGACCGGGCCTTTGAGTTGAGCCACTATCCAAACAGCGGCGTGGGCCTGTTGCGCTTGGAATTTGCGATCAGCAATAGCATCCGCATTCACCCATTAGCATTGATAGAACCCGAAAAAATCACCGACGGGCAGACAAAGTCCGAAATTGAAGAACTGACCAAGGACTATTCAGCGGGTAAGACTTATTTTGTGGAAAAACTCGTGGAGGCAGTCTCCACCGTAGCCGCGGCCTTTTATCCCAAAGATGTCATTGTACGCATGAGTGACTTTAAAAGCAACGAATACGCCAACCTGATCGGGGGGAAATATTTTGAACCGCATGAGGAAAACCCGATGATAGGGCTGCGGGGTGCCTCACGTTATTACAGCGACTTTTACCGAAAGGGGTTTGCGCTGGAATGTGAAGCCATGAAAAAAGTACGGGATGAAATGGGCATGACGAATGTGAAATTGATGATCCCCTTTTGCCGTACAGTAGAGGAAGGCGAAAAAGTGCTTGCCGAAATGGCTGCGAACGGGTTGAAGCAAAAAGAAAACGGCCTGGAAATATACGTGATGATTGAGATCCCTAGCAATGTTCTATTGGCAGATGAATTTGCGAAGCTGTTTGATGGGTTTTCCATAGGATCGAACGACTTGACCCAGCTGACGCTGGGACTGGACAGGGATTCCGCCTTGGTAAGCTACCTGTTCAATGAAGAAAATCCCGCCGTAAAGGGACTGATAAAAGAAACCATTCATGCCGCCAAACGGAATGGCATCAAAGTCGGACTGTGCGGGCAGGCTCCCAGTGACCTTCCTGCCTTTGCGAAATTCCTGGTTGATGAAGGAATCGACAGTATTTCCTATAATCCGGATGCGTTGATACGGGGAATTGAAAATATGGTAGCGGCGGAAAATTCAGTTAGTAACAAAACTAATTAAACCATGAAAACCTCAATTGAAAAACTCTTTGACCTCACAGGCAAGGTGGCCATTGTAACCGGAGGTACAATGGGTATAGGCAAAGGTATTGCCCTCCGTTTGGCAGAAGCAGGGGCTTCAGTCCTGATAACTGATATCGTAGACACATCTGAAGCGGCTGCCACATTAAGAGATATAGCAGCTCTTGGACGCAAAGCGCAGTACGTTCAGGCTGATTTGAGCGACAGCAAAAATCTTGAACCGATTATTGACCAAACCATTGAGGCATTTGGCGATTTACACATTTTGGTAAATAATGCGGGTATATTTTCCTATTGTCCCGTCACTGACTTAACGGAGGAACTATGGGATAAAACCCAGGCGATAAATCTGAAAGCTGTGGCCTTTCTTTCCAAATTGGCGGTGAAAAAAATGATTGAGAAAAACCACGGAGGCAAGATCATCAATATTTCCTCCGTAGACAGCATCAAGCCTTCCGGCAATTTATCCCACTATGATTCCTCAAAAGGTGGCCTAAGGATGCTCACAAGGGCCTTTGCTAAAGAGGTTGGCAGATATGGCATCAATGTAAATGACATTGCGCCCGGAGGAGTCACTACTCCCGGAGTGGCAAAAATGGCTGGAGATAATTTATCTCCAGAGCAGAAGGAGGCGATGAAAACGCAGATGGAACAGTTTATTCAAATGTTACCCCTCCAACGGATGGGAGAACCTGAAGAGATCGGCAACGCAGCACTCTTTTTGGCCAGTGACGCATCCAACTATATGACAGGAAGCACTATGGTAATTGACGGTGGATTGTTGGTGATGTAGCCGCATCTAGGGATATTTCACCATTTAATTAGCATTTTATTATCGTGGATGAGCAGGGTATTACAGGCTGTAAGGCAGCATATAACTCGATACCGTACGAGAGCATTTCCGATTTACCATAGCCTGCTGGGACATTTGATTTAGACACAGAATTGAAATTCTGGATTTTGCCAAACCTATATTCCATCTTCCTTCAACGCTATAACCGACTGCGTTTAGCTAGAGCGATAAATTTAAATCACTATCAAGAAGGATAATAGATCAGATGAGGGACTTGAAACATTTAAGTACCCTACTCCTTCTATTCCTTTTTCGGGGATCCCCTGCCATAAACTGGTATCTCATAGAAAATTCATGGGATCCTTTTGTGTACATCCCAACATTGCTGATCATCCAGTCATAGCTATAGCCGATTACAATTCCACTTTCCAAGCTAAAGCCTAACAGAAATATTATTGAGTCCTGGTTAGGCATGCGGTTGTTACCCGGAATCCCACGGAACCCCAATCCAACAATATATTGGTCATAAAGCATTTGGGAGCTGATGTCCAATTGAGAAAAGGGGCCCTGAATGATATAATTTCCCATCACGGTCATGTTTCTCTGTACGCCCTCCCCCCAGTAATTCTGCGGTTCGAAATCAAACTGAACCCCACCATGTGCACTGAATTTAGTGTCCATAAAATCATGCCGGTTTTCTCCGCTGTACCTTATTGTGGGATTGTTGACATGATGGGCACTCCCTCCAAACCAAACATCCGGCGTGGTCAACAAAAACCCGAATGAAAGATCCAAATAATTAAAAGGGTCGACAGTAGTGAGAAAATCCGTAGACCCGGGCTGGATTGTCCTATTGAAAACATCTATCTGGTCGCCGAACAGTGAGTTATCAAAAAATCCATTTTTCATCACGTAGGATGTCTGACTCCCCATCCTTACGTTCCAAGTATCCGACAGATCCAAATTATAGGAATACAGGAATGAAACTTCCGTGGAGCTGAGTTTCAGATGCTGTTCATTGAAGCTATGAACCGCCAAGCCAATTCCACTTTTAAGATCGAAACTGTAATGATCCACAAAAGCCGAATACCCTTTAAAATCAAACTCTAGGCCGGGCCACTGTTTCCTGTAATTAATACCCATCCGGGTCATTTCAGAAGAACCAGTCAGCGCGGGGTTCAAATACAGAGGCGCCGAATAAAACTGGGAGAAGTGGAAATCCTGTCCCTGAACCCTCCCCATACAACCAACCAATAGCAGCAGCAGTAAAATCCGTTTCATAATTATCTGGCTAAGAAGATTTGGCCCGTGCGATCCTGCACTCTACCGTCCCTTGTGGTGAATCTTAATTTGTACACATAATTACCCTGGGGGGCATCCACACCCTCCAAGGTTCCATCCCAACCTTTATCATCCAACTTGCTGGTATGAAAAATGTATTCTCCCCATTTGTTCAAAACCCATAATTCCAAGCTTACAACGTGGATGAATTTGGGGAAGAAACGGTCATTCAGACCATCTCCATTAGGAGTAAAGATATTGGGAATCTCCAGGAAATAATCGGTGATGTGAATTTCCTTTTGGATTTGGGTTGTACATCCATCCACATCCTTCATCGAAAGTGTAACCACATAATTCCCGGATTTTCCATATCTATGTACCGGGTCCCTGTCACTGCTCGTATTGCCGTCTCCGAAATTCCAACCGAATTCCCTTATCTCTCCGACACTGTGGTTGGTAAAATGAATGTCATAATTGGCCAAATGTTCGTAAAACTCGCCATAGCTATCCGACCGGTATTCGAAATCCAATAGAATATCGTCTTCAGCCTTTACGGAGAAAACCTCTACGTACTGACAACCCAACTGATCTGTAACGGTAAGGGAAAACAAACCTTCCTCCTGCGTCACCATGGTGGCCCCTTCATTACTGGACGCGCCTCTGTCCCACGAGATATCGTAAGGTGGCTGTCCACCGGAGACTACTGTTTCAAATACTGTCTGCATGGTTCTGGGTTCGCAGATCTTGGAAGGGTACTGGATCACTACTGCCTGTATTGGTTCAGATCCAAGAATGGTAAACTGCTCTGTTAGAGAACATCCCCTGGCGTCCCTCACCCTAACACTATACTGCCCGATTCCCAGATTTACTGCAAACCTTTTATTGCTGCCGTCGCTCCATTCATAGGTGTAGGGCGGGGTACCGCCTGTTGGATTTACCTCGATAGCCCCACTCGTCGGATTTTCGCAATTCACAGCGTGAATTACTGAGGACGTCATACGCAGTTGGTCGGGCTCATTTATTACAAACACCTCCCTGATCTCGCAGTTGCTTCCATCAAGTATGGTTGCCGAATAGGTGCCCGAAGATAGATTGAAAAGCTCCGGTGTCTGTGGGCCATGGTCCCATTTCACTCTAACTGGAGCCGCGCCACCTTGGATATTCAATTTGATAAAGCCGTCATTCGATCCTTTACAGGAAATGTCCGACACTTCTGGCTTGGTTATATAGACGGGAGCTTCCTGAATCGCTGCCGCGACACTCGCCTCACATCCGTTTCGGTCTGTAATCACTGCGGTGTAACTACCTGGGGCCAAATTGTCCAATGTCCAGGTTTCGGACCCGCTGTTCCATAGGATGGTATAGGGTGCAGTTCCTCCCTCGGCCTGTACGCGGACTGTACCATTGTTGGCTAAATAGCATTGGACATCAGTAACCTCGACCTTTGCCTCCAAAACAGTTTGCGGTTGACTAATCTCCACCCCGGCCACTTCCGTAATATGGCAACCATTGGCATCAGTGACTGCAACATCATATAAGCCAGCCCTTAAATCTGAAAACTCATGAGACAATTCTGATGTTTGGATTGCATCCTCATGATAAACTCCATTCAAATACTGCCCCCTGATTTCATACAGATATGGCCCTACAGATTGGTTGGGCAGGCTTACCAATATGCTGCCATCCCTTCCATTAAAGCAAGAAACCCTCTTAGGCGTAAGGTTCTCCTCACCAATTACCAATTGATCCGGTTCCCTCAGGAGGTAGGTGGTCCTGAACCAACAATCTCGCTCATCCTTAACAAACACTTCGTATTCGCCGGGATAGAGTTCTTCTATTCTTTCTGCTTCCGAATAAAAACCCTGGGGACCTTCCCATATCACAGTATACGTGCCAGTCCCTCCAGAAAGCTGTAGGTCTATAGATCCGGTGCTGCCGCCTTTGCAACTAACCTCAAATCCATTATAATTTGAAATGACGGGGTTTGCTTTCAGTTCACCCGGTTCGGTAATCGTGAATTTCCGTTCCAATGTGCAGTTGATCTCGTCGGTGATCTGTAAGAGGTAGTCTCCAGCAAAGAGATCCCTGATATTCTTGTTGGTTGAGGAGAAACCATTTGGTCCGGTCCACCTGTATTGGAATACACCGGCTCCACCAGAAATATCCAAAATGATCTGACCGTTGTTTTCCCCATTACAGGTAATTGGACTTAATGTCTCCTCAATAAGGATCTCTTCCGGCTCATCAACAGAGACGTTGATTGTTGTCACACACTGAACGGCATCGGTAACATGCAGTGTATACTCACCGGCATACAGGTTCTGAAGATTTCTGGACGTGTTTACGAATCCTTCGGGACCTGTCCACGAATAGGTGTATGGGGCTGTGCCTCCGGCTACGGAAACTTCAATGCTGCCATTATTGTCTTCGAAACATGCGTTATCAGATTTGGAAGTCACCTGCACCTCCACCGGTTCCGGCTCGGTGATGGTAAAGGTTTGGATCACTTCACAATTACTGTCGTCCGTGACGATCAGGATATACCTGCCTGGCCCAATATTCCGCAGGTTGGTTGGTTGAAAAGTTCTGGAGATTACTCCACTACCGTCTTTCATCCACACAAATTGGTAGCTACCCGTACCCCCGTTTACATCCTGTATAAAAATGCTACCGTTGTTTTCTCCGCCACAAAGCACATTTTGTTGCAATGTCTGCACGTCAATCGGTTCCGGACCAACCAAATTAAAATCTCTGGTTACTTCGCAACCATTTTGGTCGTTGAGGGTGAAGGTATATATACCGGGAGCGACTCTATCCAAATTTAGGCTGTTGGCGGTAAATCCATTTGGACCACTCCAGCTATATGTGTAAGGGCCTATTCCTCCATCTACCTCCAAGTGAATAAACCCATCATTTTCCCCAAAACAGGAAACCCCAAATCCATTAAAATCTGACAACTCTTCATTTACTATTGCCAAAGGAGCCACTGTCTGGTTGATAGTGATGTTGTTTGCGATGGAGACAGTACAGCCATTTCGGTCTTCGATTTCAACACGATAATCCCCGGCTTCCAACCCCTCAAAAGCAAAGATGTTTTGTGTGGTAGCGTCAGAGGTAAAGTTGTAATCGTTTCCCTCAAAAGTTTCTCCTGAGATGATAAAGGTGTAAGGCGCATTCCCTCCAGCTCCCACTGCCACAATGCCCCCAGTAGCTTCTCCATAGCAGGCAATATGCCGACGCAAGGAACTATCCTCACTCAAGATCAAGGTCTCAGGCTCCCTTATGGTATAGCTTGCTGAAAGTTCACAACCGGTTTGGTCCCTAATGGAGACGGTATAGGTTCCCGCAGTCAATCCAGTAAGGTCCCGGTTGCTCTCTTGTCCCGAAGGTATGTTGCCATCAGAGGTGGACCAGCTGAACGCGAATACACCTGACCCTCCTGACATAGTCAACGCGATGGTTCCATCATTACCTCCATGACAACTAATTTCAAAGCCATTATAAGTTGAAATGGTACCGGATACCTCCATGGCAATGGGTTGGGAAATGGAAAACGTATCAGAGATAATTGAGCATCCAAATCCATCTTCTACTACCAGGTAATAATCGCCACCGACCAAGTCTCTCAAAGCTGTATTAGTGGAGCTGCTATTAACTGCGTAGGGCTGACCGTTATAGAACCAAGAAAAGGTGTATTCCTGCAAATTGGCCGGACCGCCCCCTCCTATTACCTCTACATCGATAGTTCCGTCAGCCTCTCCGGTACAAAGAATGTCTGACTTTTCCTGAAGTAAAAACTCAAGTCCAGCTTCTGGTTCTATTATTTCCAACGTGGAAGATTCCTGAATGCATCCATTGTCATCCTGAACAAGCACTTTATAATGCCCTGCGACAAGCCCTTCAAACGTATAACTTAAGTCTGCGGTGGTCGCGGTATTGATGACAGTGACATCCGCATAAAGCGTATAGATGTATGGACCCACGGCCTCTTGGGTGATATTGGCCTTCAAAGATCCTGTTGCTGCTCCTTTACAAGTTACATCTACCACATCGGCCAAACTGAGCTCTAGCTGATTGGGTTGGGTTAGGGTGAAAAAAGCTGATTCGGTACACCCGTTTTCATCCATCACCTCTAAGCTATAGGTGCCGGCAAGCAACCCGAAAAGGTCCTTCTGTGATTTCTGTTCTTCAGAAAGCATCCCATCCGAAGTAGACCAGCTATACGAAAATGGCCCCATGCCACCTGACAGGGACAACGTAATGGCTCCGTCAGCAGCCCCATTGCAGGTGACGCCAAAACCATTATAGCCCGATAAGCTACCGCTGATTATCAATTCATCCGCCTCGGTCAGGTTAAACTCTCTGGATGACAGCACACAGCCAAAGCCGTCATTGACGGTTACCTGATAGATTCCAGGCTGTAGACCCACCAACTGACGAGCCGTAGAACTGCTATTTGGCACAAAAGGACTCCCATTTAAAGACCAAGAGAACGAATAGTCCGGTTGATTTGACGGTCCACCCCCACCCTCTACATCAATGGTGATCGATCCATCAGCAGCATTAAAACAGCTGATAGAATTAAATTCTTCCAAAGTAAATGCAATTCCATCACCGGGTTCAAGTATATCTAAGGGTCGGGAAACTTTCACACAGCCATTTTGATCCTCCACCTCTATCAGGTAAGTGCCTAGGGATAGGCCCTCAAATGTATAGGAGGCTTGGGTAGTTTGTTCGCTGGCCAAAAGTGTATTTCCCTCTACCAGCCTGTAGGTATAAGGACCTACCGACTGTTGACTTATTGTAGCGACTATAGCACCAGTGGTTGCTCCCTGACATAGTATATCCACTTTGGAAGGCGCATCCAGAAGAAGTTCGTTGGGAGTCGTCAAGATAAAGGTAGCGGATTCGGTGCAGCCATTGGCATCTTCCACAGTCACCGAATAGCTTCCGGCAGGCAGTCCGGTCAGGTCCTTTTGGTTTACAAATGCGTCGTCAAGCGTACCGTCCTCAGAAATCCAAGTATATTTATAAGGGTCGATGCCACCCTCGATTGTTAAGCTGATTTCTCCGTCTGAAGCCCCATGACAACTGACTCCATAGGTGGAATAGTCCGTAAGTAGCCCATCGATTCGTAGCTCATCCGGTTGATCGACCACATAATATTCAGAAGTAACGGAGCAGCCATGCCCATCCTCCACCTCTACAAAATAAACACCCGGGGAGAGGTTGGTCAATGCATTAGGGGAATCCCCACCCCGCAGGGCATAAGGCTGTCCGTCCCGATACCAGGTGTAAGTGTATACCGGCATACTTTCCAATCCTCCACCCCCGGTAATCCCGATGCTGATGCTCCCATCGCCCTCTCCAAAACAGGTAATGGCATTTACCTCCTCGTCGATAAGGGCCATGCCAGTGGCAGGCTGCAAGAGGATGAGATCTTCCAAGGTTTCCTCCACACCGTTGGCATCACGGACGGTGACCGAATAGCGTCCAGCTAACAAGCCCTGGAATTCAAGGGAACTCTCAGGACTTAAAATTTCCTGATTATAGAATATATTTTCATAAGTTATGCCGGAAATGATGTATTGGAATGGTGGAACAGAGGCCGTTTCTATGCTTATCAAAACACGCCCGCTATTTTCTCCATAACAATCAATAGGATATAGTACAGGCTCTTCCAAGATTAATTCCTGTGGTTCGATAAGGGTCCATTCCTCCGAGGTGCTACAACCCATCGCATCTATTATTACCACTGAGTATGTTCCTGCAACTAAACCATTCAGGTAATTTTGATTTTCCATTCCGGCAGGGATCAGGCCATCCACTGTAGTCCAAGAATACTCGAAAGGTGCTGTTCCTCCAGCCACAGTCAACGCAATATAACCATCCGATGCCCCTTGCCTACCTATGCCAAATCCGTTGTAATCTGAAAGCATGCCAGAAACTTCCAGTTCATTCGGTTGGGATACAACGAATTCCTCTGAGATTACCGAACAGTCCTCTCCATCAGATACCGTCACTTGGTATCTACCAGGTTCCAGGCCTCTCAGGGATCTTGGGGTTGAACTTGCGTTCTGAACAAAAGGCTGACCGTCAAAGGTCCAAGAAAATTCATAATGGGGGGTATTGGAAGGCCCTCCGCCTCCTGTCACGTCAATGGAAATCGTGCCGTCAGCAGCACCAAAACAGGAAATAGTTGAAAGTCCTCCGGGGATAATTTCTATTCCGGCATCCGGTTCGTCTATGTTGACGGAAATTTCTTTAAAACAGCCATTATTGTCTTCTACCAGAATTTTATAAGAACCCGCTACAAGATTTTCAAAAACATAACCAAGCTGCTCCGTGCGCAGATTGGTGAGCTCTATGCCGCCTTGATTCAAGGAAAAGACGTAAGGTCCTACAGATTCCTGCAAAACTTGAATAGCAACAGATCCGGAAGCATCTCCTTTACAAAGCACGTCTACCGCCACAGCCTCTTCCAATAATAGCTCTTGGGGCTGGTTTAGGACAAAAGTCTCTGCCTTAATACATCCGTTGTTATCCCGTATCTCCACCATATAAGTCCCTGCAGATATTCCCGCGAGGTTTTGCTGGCTCATTTGTGCCTGAGTAAGGCTCCCGCCCATAGTCGTCCAGGAAAATGCATAAGGTGCAGTCCCTCCCACAACTTCCAAGGTGAGGGATCCATCCGAGGCCCCCTGGCAGCTAACGCCAAAACCATTGAAATCAAAAATCGAACCTGACACAACTATGTCGTCAGGCTGTTCCAGGGTATAGGAAAAACTGGCTGTACAACCATTTTCGTCAGTCACCACCAAGGTATAATCCCCGGAAGACAGATCTGAAATAGCGGGTGTGGTTGCAGTGAAACCTGACGGCCCGTTCCAATTAATTTGATATTCCCCCACTCCGCCAAGTATGGCAGGAGAAATCCAACCATCACTAGCTCCAAAGCAGGAAATGTTTTTGTCACCAAAAGTTGAAATTTCACCCGCTTCTATTACCAATTCAGAGTCAGGCTGCGTGATCATAATCTCCTCTATTAGCACCTGACAGAGATTGGCATCTTCGACCAAAACCTCATAGGTACCTGCCTTCAGTCCGGTAAACGTATGATCGGAAGAAAATGGACTGGAAAAAGACACGAGTTCTCCCGTGAAATCAACACCGGTCAGGGAGGTGCTATATCCTCCAACAGATTCTTGGTCGATGCGTATGGTGATTTCACCCGTTGCCTCACCAAAACAGCTGACATCTACTACTTCTTCTACGGAAAAAAGCAACTCATCCGGTTGCGTAATTTCAAAGTTGTAAACATTTACACAACTATTGGCATCTCCAACCAAGACAGCATATGGACCTATAGGAAGACCTGCCAGCATGCTGCTTCCCCCGGAGGGAATAATCTCATTTTTAAGTACCTCAGGAAGTCCCCCGGGATTATTCAAGTCTGAAAAATTACCCCGGTACCAGGTGATGGAATAATCAGGGGTACCACCTGTTGGCGCAATGGACAGTTCACCTGAGGATTCCCCATGGCAGAAGACATCAGTTTGGGTGAGGTTCAATTCGAATTCCTCAGGTTCTCCAATTATAAACGGTCCCAACGTTCTTGCACAAGCGTACTCAATGTCTTCCGGTGCCCGATCATTGGCTGCAATTATTTCCGAAACTTTAATCGTGTATGAGCCTGCTTCCAAATTGTCAAAGTAAGCCATCCAACTGGTTTGGATATTATCGTCATCATAGCCGGCATACCTTAATGGCACATCTGCAACAGGTATCCCATCTTTTGCCAATTCATATATATAGGAAGGCCCCCAATTGACGGGATTAAATGGGTTCTCCTCAGAAGGCTGGGTCCATCCCCCTTTGGTGGAGAACAACAAAGCACCGTCATTTCCTGAGGGGCAAGTAACCGGACTGGAATCTACCAGATCCAGTTTTATTTCTAAGGGATTTGAAATGGACAGTGGTACCGATCCACCACATTCATTTTTATCTATAAAGGTAAATTCATAATTGCCCGCACCTAAATTGGGTATTACCACCGAAACCCCAAACGTCTGAAAATCTCCCGTGCTCTCGCTGCTAATTATTTCACTACCTAAATCATCTGTCAGGGTCCATCTTATTGGCAATGCCGCTCCCTCTACCTCAATGTCAATTTTTCCCGACGGAGAATCAGAACACTCAAAACCGGCAAATGTAACGATGGCTTGGGGATAGTAAGCCTCAAAAATGGTAAACGAGCCTCTCACTTCCTGTCCAATTACGTTGGTAACCACAAACTCGTAATTGGGAGGCGAAAGGTCAAGTCCCCCCAAACTGATAATGTTTGCGCCCGGACCATCGAAAACCTGGGGAAATCCATCGACTAAGTTGCCCCCTGCAAAGACTTCAACCGTATACGGCCTGGAGATGACCGTATTGGAAAAAGTATGTTCGTTAACGCTAACCAAGTATTCACCGGTACAGGTATTGTTGAAGGAGGAGGAAAGAGTGAAATTCCCCACAATTCTGTATCGTAATTCAATATTTCCCAATCCGGAAATTACAACGCCTTCCGTATTCTTTACCCTTCCTCTTACAGTCAGGGTTTGATTGGGAGTTCCCGTGTATAGGACATTGTTTTGATTGATAATTTGATAATTGACACCTGGCAAAATTTCCAACACCCAGTTAGCCGGAATCGGGTTAGGAGAATTGAAACCATAAAACACCGCGTTTGGGGGGCTTGTGGAAAATCGCGCTATTGACAGATCTACATGAACTGGGGTGTTGACTTGGTGAACGTAGACAAAATTGGTTGCAGAGATTTCACTGTACTTTTCATTTTGCCCAACCATAATATAGTTCTGGGCTAAACCTGACTGCCAGAAAATTAAGGTTAAAAATAATACGAGGAAAAGTCTCTGTGTATTCACGGTAGTAGTATTATTTGCCAAATCTTGCAGGTAAAATACTAATAAACAACACCTAACAGCAGATACTTTAGAGGCGAAATTTATAAAATACCTTTAAATAGTTTCAAAAAACATTTCTAATTCAGACCGCTTAAAACGAGACTTCAAATACAATATATATCAATAATAAATATTTGTATAATATATTTTTATTGAAAATTTCCTTTTTAGTCATCCAATAAAATCCATAAAAATGTAATTTAATCTTTCCTGCTTATCGAGTTTTTTGTCTGAGTGAATCATTTAAGCCATTTTGCACAAAATTTCAAATCGACTTCGGGAATTCAGTTGTGATTTTTCAGGTCATAGTTTCAGAAAAATGACGGGGAATCCCAAAGAGGAAACCTCCATATATTGCTTCAATTTTTTGATGTGATTCTGAGCTTAGGATAAAAAATGCAGTAATCCTGAAAGCAAATTTGAACATCCTGGTGGATACAAATTCAGATACCCAACTTTCTTAACCTAAAAGAACTATATTTATCTTTGATAATTAAAAATGCAATAAAACAGAATTTGGATGACGGAGTACAAAGATGCCACCATGTTGGATATAGCACGGGAACTTAAAGTTTCCAAATCAACGGTGTCCCGTGCTTTGAAAGACCATCCCTCTATAGGCAAAAAGACTAGGCAAGCCATTCAGGATCTGGCAAAAAAATACAATTATCACCCCAACAATATTGCCTACAGCCTATCAAAAAAGTCCACCAAAACTATCGGGGTAATCGTCCCCATGCTTAGCCATTATTATTTTTCCACGGTAATTTCCGGGATTGAGGAACTGGCATATAAATCCGGCTATAAGGTAATCATTTGCCAGTCGGCGGAATCCTATGAACGGGAGGTGATTGTGTCGCAGGCACTGCTATCCAGCAAAGTCGATGGATTGATCGTTTCCATTTCCCGAGAAACGGTCAATTCTGACCATTTTAAGGTATATCAAAGCAAAAATGTACCCATCGTTTTCTTTGACCGGGTGTGTGCGGATATGGAGGTGAGCAGTGTGACAATAGATGACTATCAGGGAGCGTTTACTGCCGTGGAACACCTAATTAGGGAGGGACGCCGGAAGATAGCCCATTTTGCGGGACCACCTTTATTGCAGATTACCCAAAAGCGGATTGAAGGCTATAAAGACGCACTGTCCGCGTATGGGATACCGTTTGATGAAAATCTGCTAATCGATTGTGGCTCCGGACTGGAGCAGGAAAATGGCAGTATGGCGGCACAGGAAATGCTTGACAGGGGGATAAAGCCCGATGCCATTTTTGCGATTTGTGATCCAATCGCCATCGGGGTGATGGTGACCTTAAAAAGAAACCATGTCAACATCCCTGACGAGGTTGCGGTCGTAGGCTTTTGCGACGAACCGATTGCCCGGGTGGTTGAGCCGCAGCTTTCCTCCTTGGTGCAGCCGGCATTTAAGATCGGAGAAACTTCAATTGAATTATTATTAAATCAAATTAACGGACAAGATCACATTCCCGAAAAAAGAGTGCTGACTGCGGAATTGCAAATCAGGGATTCAAGTAGTAGCACCATCTAATGGGGGTCTTTTCAACCAAAAAACCATACCTTCAACGTTGTCAAATTAAAAATAATCTGTAAGTTTACGCAACCGGTTGTTTAAATTAATTGATTGTGAACTACGGTCAAATGACAGCAAAGCAAAACGCAAATAAGAAAGACAATGTACCCTTGTAAAAAACCCGACAAACTAGCACTCAAAAATAAAATAGGATAGTTTTCCCCCGCAAGTATCAGCATCATTTTACCCCCTAAAAACCCAATGACAAAATCCCAAAAAAGCCAAAATATCAAGCATACTTCTCGAAGGTTGCTGTTGCTCTTTTTTATAGGTTTACTTGCTTTCCAATGCACCGACAAAACAAATATTCGCAAAACAGGAGGAGAGTATGCCGAAGACATAAAACCCCGCAGAGCTGAAATCCTATTTCTCGGACACGATAGCGAACATCATGACTCGGGAAGGTTTGCACCTTGGCTGGCAACGGCGATTTTTATCAGTGGCATCAATCTAACTTATACCGAAACTACGGAAGACCTCAATTCCGAAAACCTTGCAAAATTCGATGGCTTGGTGATCTATGCCAACCACGAGCACCTTTCACCGGATCAGGAAGCTGCCATGAAAGCATTTGTGGAATCCGGAAAAGGCTTAATCCCACTTCATTCGGCAACAGGCTGCTTTAAAAACTCAGACTGGTATATCAACACCATTGGCGGTCAGTTTGCCTCGCATGGTGAGGGGGAGTTTACAGGTAAAATTGTCAAAGCCGACCATCCCATTATGCAAGGCATCAATGAATTTACTACCGGGGACGAAACCTACGTGCATCAGCGGATTAACGAGGATATGGACGTATTGATGATTCGGGAAGAAAATGGTAAATCAGAACCGTATACCTGGGTAAGAAACGTTGGTCAGGGAAGGGTTTTTTATACAGCATATGGACACGATGAGCGGACCTGGCAAAACCTGGATTTTCTAAATTTAGTGAAAAACGGAATCCTTTGGGCAATGGGCGAAGGTATACAACAAAGCATTGCCGCTTTGAATATCCCTCAAGTATCCATTTACGATGAACCTATCTCAGATTTCACCAAAAGGTATGAAGTTCCCCGTATACAGCCAGCCCTATCTCCTTCTGAATCCCAAAAACTTATCCAAAAGCCCATAGATTTTGAAATCAGCCTGTTTGCTTCTGAACCGGATATACAGAATCCCATTGCCATGGCTTGGGATGAAAGAGGGAGGTTGTGGATCGTGGAATCTGTAGATTACCCCAATACATTCAAAGAAACGGACGGCGAGGCTAATGACCGGATCAAAATCTGCGAGGATACCAACGGCGACGGAAGGGCGGACAAGTTCACTGTATTTGCTGACGGCCTTAACATTCCTACGAGCATGGTATTTGCCAACGGAGGGGTTATCGTATCCATGGCACCGGATTTCGTTTTCTTAAAGGACACAGACGGCGATGATGTAGCAGATGTCCGGGAGGTAATTATGACAGGATGGGGGAAAAACGACACCCATGCCGGCCCTTCCAACTTGCAATATGGCTTTGACAATAAAATCTGGGGGGTGACCGGCTACTCCGGATTTAAAGGGACAGTAAATGGACAAAGAATGTCATTTCCGCAGGGACTTTATAATTTGAAGCCTGACGGAAAGGATTTTGAATACCTTGCTTCCACCAGTAATAATACTTGGGGTCTTGGTTTTACAGAGGACAACAACGTTTTTATTTCCACGGCCAACAATACCCATGCCGCATACTATTCTGTACCTGCGAAGTATTTACAACGAAGCCTGCCAGAGGCGACAGAAGAGGAAGACAAGCCACCCTTTCAAATACAATCAATTCAAAAAATCGACGGGCACTATGACGGACATTCCCTGACACCCAACCTACGTCAAGTAGATGTGGTAGGTGGTTTTACCTCGGCAGCCGGAATCAATTTCTATACCGCAAGGGATTTTCCAAAAGAATACTGGAACAGAATAGCCTTTGTAAACGAACCCACTATCCGCCTTACACACAACGCCATTATAGAGCCTTCAGGAGCGGGATTTGCTGAAAAAGACGGTTGGAGCCTATTGGCCAGCTCCGATGAATGGTTTGGTCCTGTATACTCCGCCGTTGGACCGGACGGGGCTGTTTGGGTAGCGGATTGGTATAATTTTATCATTCAACATAATGTGTTTGTAGAGCGGCAGGCACCTTCCAGGATGGTGCTGCCATTTGAAGACCAACCCCATGGACAGGGCAATGCATTTCACAGTGAGCTAAGGGATACCAACCACGGTAGAATTTACCGGGTTATCTACAAAAATGCCAAGAAGAATGCACCCATGACCCTTGCAAAGGAGGACTCAGACGGACTAGTGGATGCGCTATCCCACAGTAATATGTTTTGGAGAATGACTGGGCAGCGTCTTTTGGTGGAATCAAAAAACAAGGCTGTGATTCCCGATCTGATCGCCCTTATAAACGACAAATCTGTTGACGAGATAGGACTTAACGGTCCGGCCGTACATGCCATTTGGACACTTCATGGCATGGGAGAACTGGAGGGAAATAACCCTCAGGCCATAAAAGCGGTGCAAGATGCTTTAAAGCACCCGGCCGCCGGCGTGAAAAAAGCAGCATTAGCCACTTTGCCAAAGACTGAGCAGACCTTAAACGCCATACAGCAGGCCGGACTGACAAAGGATCCCAACCTCAATGTAAGAATGCACGCGTTCTTGGAACTTGCTACTATGCCAACCTCTCCTGAAGTTGGTCAGATGCTGGCTGAAGCCGCTGATATAAAAGAAAATGCACAGGATGACTGGTTGATCAAAGCCCTTTTTGCGGCAACTTCCGTACATAGCGAAGCATTTACCGCACATGCATCCAAGGCTGGACAGGCTTCCGGGTTGCTGGCAAGACTTTTGACCGGGGTAGCTACCGAAAGGTATGAGTTGGGAAGACGAAACCAACTTCAGTATTCACCGGATTTGACCGATAAGGAAATACGGATTAAAGCCAATATTTCGGGAAGAAGAGATGAAAACCCTTCCGGGGTAATTTTGGCACATGGCAACCGTCAGTCCGGTTATTCCTTGTATATAAAGGATGGCCAACTGATATTTGACCTGATGCAGAACGGCCAATCAACCACCCTAACTTCCAAGGGTAGAGAGCTACCGGACAGTTTTGATGTAAAAATCAGTTTGGAACGTAACGGCAAACTCAGCCTTCTTGTAAATGACGAAATCTACGCATCAGCATCCGCTGTTCCGCTATTTAAATCTCCTGTGTTTCCAAGTGTACGGTCCGGAAGGGACCTTGGCGGTGAGGACAATGTAGCTAGCTATGAGAAAGACTTTCCCTTTGAAGGCAATTTACAGGGGCTGGTTTTGGAATTAAATTAAACCAACAATAAATTACTATGATTCAACAAGGAGTATTAACCCTGGTATTATCAGCTTGCCTGTTGGGGGTTGCAGGTAATACATCATCTCAAAAAAGTAAAAGTATTGAGGTAGGGGTAGATTTGGATGCAATGACCATGTGCAATGGTACCACAAATTTGATTTCGGAGTTTTCTAAGTCAAATCGTATCCCCCCTTATCCGACTTTATCTGAACGGGTGAAAATCGAACAGGATGATGCGACGACCATTTGGTTAGAGGTCGTACCTGAACTGATGAAGTTTGATCAAGATACCATTACTGTAAAGGCCGGAAAGAAAATCATTCTCGAATTGGACAATTTGGATGGGATGCAGCATAACCTGTTGATCCTTAAACCAAACACCCTCCAAAAAGTAGGTGAAGCCGCAGACGCCATGCTCAGAGACCCGAAGGCATCTGAAAAACACTACGTTCCAGATATGCCGGAGGTGCTTTTTGCAACGGAAATGCTGGGACCAAATGAAGTGTACACGCTCAAATTTACCGCCCCGACCACGCCTGGCAACTATCCCTTTGTATGCACCTTTCCCGGTCACTGGCGTATGATGAGTGGAATCATGGTGGTAGAAAAATCTTAAAAACCCCTAAAGTTACCTATATGAAAAAAAATAAGTTTGCCGAGACCTTCCTATCAACAGATGGATTTTTCAGGCTAGTAGTGCTAATCCTGCTGATTTGTGCGGGTCTAATTGGACATGTGTATGCGGATCCACCAAAAAACCCGATCAAAGTATTGATGGTTGGCGGTGGAGAATCGCATGATTTCGATACTTGGTATAAGGGCAGGGATGTGGAGATCTTACGAAAGAAGAACTTCGCAGATGTTACTTACACCGATGATACCGATTCGGTCTTGGATCAATTGGAGGATATCGACGTGCTTTACCTGACCAACAATCAACCTTTTAAAGACCCTAAAACCCGCGAAGCTATTATGGCGTTTGCGGACAGCGGTAAAGGGCTTGTTTTGGGTCATGCTGCCCTTTGGTATAACTGGGCGGATTGGCCAGAGTATAATCTAAATATAGTCAGCGGGGGATCTAGAGGCCATGATCGGTATGGGGAGTTCGAAGTGACTGTCACAGACAAAAAGCACCCGGTAATGAAAGGAGTTCCCGCAAAATTCACGCTGAAGGATGAATTGTATTACTATAAAGTGGACCCAAAAGGTCCCGGAATCCAAGTGTTGGCCACCGCTAAAAGTGACAAACCGGATACTTACCCTTCGGTTTTTGTAGTCAATCACCCAAAGACAAAGATAGTGGGAATTGCATTGGGTCACGATGGAGAGTCCCATGACTTGGATGCCTATCATAAACTGCTTACGAACGCAATCCGATGGGTTGCTAAATAAATAATCCGCATACTAAAAAATTCAGCTAAAAAATGAGTCAAAAAAAATTCACTGTTGTCATTGTTGGGATGGGATTCGGAAAAGAGTTTATCCCTATTTATCAAAGTCACCCCAATATCAAAGAGGTCGGCATTTGTACCCGAAATCAGAAAACCCTCGATGAGTTGGCTACGAAATTCAACTTAAACAGGGACCTTTGCTTTACCAATTTTGAAGACGTGCCTAAGAGAGAGGATGTGGATGCCATCCATATAGTTACGCCTGTGCCGGAGCACGCCAAAATGACTATTGCTTCGCTTAACGGCAACAAGCATACTGCCTGCACCATCCCCATGGCCATGACTGTGGAAGATTGTAAGGCCATCGTGGAAGCCAAAAAGAAAGCCAACAAAGTCTATATGATGATGGAGACGGCTCTTTATACCCGGGAATTCCTTTATGGACTTAAACTGGCGGAAAGCGGTGAATTGGGTAAGATTCAGTTTGTCCGCGGCTCCCACATCCAAGATATGAGTATGGAAGGCTGGGCGGAATATTGGAAAGGCTTCCCTCCTATGCTAAACGGCACCCACGCTATATCTCCCCTATTACGAATCAACAATACGATTGCGGAAACGGTGGTTTGCCATGGGTCAGGTAGGCTATCCGAAGATCTAGCCAAACGATACGGATCACCCTTTGCGGTTGAAACGGCTACGTTTACCCTTAAAGATTCTGATGTTGTGGCAGAAGCTACCCGCTCTCTTTTTGACGTGGTGAGGCAATATAGAGAATCCTATGACGTGTATGGTACCAAGATGTCTTTCGAATGGGAACAATTGGAGGATGAAAGTCATGTGATATTTGACGGGGGGGAAAACGCCCGCAGGATCGACGTTCCGGATACGGATGAACTGTTGATAGAGCCGATAAAACACTTTACTAAAAGAGAAAAAATAGACGACCCCAACCATGTATCTTTCCTACAGGGTGCCGGACATGGCGGATCACATCCACACCTGGTCCAGGAGTTTGTAGCTGCCATGGTCGAGGGACGGGATTCTGCCGTAGATGCCGTCAAAGCCGCAAACTACACCTGTGCGGGGATCTGCGCCCATGAATCCGCTATGAAAGGCGGAGAAAGGATTACCATTCCTGTATTTGATTAACAGAAGAAGTATGGAGTAATTATCTATTTGCATGGGTATCGGCTTTCGATACCCATGAGAACCCAACTTATCCGATACAGTTTGATAAAAGTACTTTTGCTTGTATGCTCCTGCGTCTTCGCCCAGACCCAGGTAGATCTGTCCAAGGTTGATAAAAACGGAAAGGCCAAGGCCAAACTAGAGCAAGAATACCTAGAAGTTACCTGGCCGATAGAAAACTATCAACAGGGCAAACTCCAGATCAATTTGGATCAGGATAAACCTTTTTTTAAAAGCATGGAAGTGTGGGACGTAGCCGCTAACGGCGGATTTACCCAGCAAGTTTAGTTAGAGTAGCCTTAAAAAAATAATGGAATAAAAGCCTTTTTCAAATTGGATTACATTGGACCTGGAAGCCGATGCCAAGCCGCAGGTTCCATGGGGCATTAGATTTCGTTTGGGGATGTTTGTCAAAGGGCCCGGACAAGTTGGGGAGTGGAGACGCATATCACCAATTGAAGTTGGTGTATTTTTGCCCGCATACGATCATTTTTGTTCGGGAGTTTTTGATTGCAAATTGAAAAATGGGCTCTAAACGAAGATTTAACCTTATTTTCACTGGCATGAATATCGCAAACTAAGATTAAGACATCCTGCTTTATTATTTCTTGAAGAATGAAAATGGAGGTACCTGACTTGGTCGATGATCATTAATAAACTCAATTATGCTAAAGAACTATTTTAAAATCGCCTTCCGGTATTTTTTGCAGACTAAAATAAGCTCAGCGATACATATAGGTGGGCTGTCTGTCGCCATGGCAGCAGCCGTTCTTATTCTGCTTTGGAGTCAAAATGAGCTGCGCTTCGACGACTATTATCCGGAAGCGGACCGGATTTATTTGAGAGCTGATTATGATACGATTAAAGCCGAATATCTTTTTGGGGGCACTTCGTCATACCCAACATTAGAGGCCATTCAGGAGAAGGTACCTGAAATAGAACAAATGGCGATGGCAGGTTACAGTTTAGGGCGGAAAATATTAGAAATCAATGGCCACCAATTCAAGGAAACAAATGCCCTCATTGTAGGCGAGGACTGGGTACACATGTTCGATTATAAAGTTCACCGGGGAAGCTTGGATTATTTTTTCAACAATCCCCGTTCGGTTATCCTAACCCGTACCAAGGCTGCAAAATACTTTGGCGACAGTCCTCCTTTAGAGCAGTCTCTCTATATTGATTCAGTTGCCTATGACGTAGCCGCAATTATTGAAGACATTCCGGCCAACTCCTCCTTTCAGCAGGACATCCTGATTTCAAATTCCCTTTACGATGAAAGACCTGCGGATGCAGGGGACAAAAAATCTTGGGGAATGTATTCTCAAATACTTTTTTTAAAACTCTTCGAAGGTGCATCTGTCAAAGAAGCCGAAGAAAAAATTGATGAAATCATAAAAAGTAATAGGCCACCATGGATGGCTGATTCACCCAGGAGAACCCGATTAATTGCCCTTACGGATTTACATTTTGAAACTGGCCTTCTTGATCAGGTTATTCCGCATGGAAACACCCTTAACCTTTGGGTCTTTTCAATTCTTGCTATAATACTGCTTGCGGTAGCCAGCGTCAATTTCGTCAACCTGTCCATTGCGAGGATCGGTACCCGTATAAAGGAAATCGGGATTCGGAAAATTGTGGGTGCGTCAAAATATCATTTATTTATTCAGGTAATGGTGGAAACCTTCCTTTCCATCATACTGGCAGCAGGTGTAACCTTGTTGTTGGTTTTTTTGATACTTCCTGATTTCAATGTATTTGCAGAAAGAAACCTTGTACTCAACCTGATGAATCCTCAAATTTTATTGTTAATTTTTGGGATTGTTGCGCTGGTTTTTATTATGACCAGCCTTTATCCAGCTATGGTTTTGGCTACATTAAAACCTATAGGTTTGTTAAAAAACCAGGTGTTGGCAGGAGTTAGTCGTCAGGGATTCAGAAAGGTGTTGGTAACCGGCCAACTCGTTTTTACCGTTGTGCTGCTTGTGGGAATTGTTACGATCTATTATCAATTTGCTTTTATTCAGCAGCAAACAGAGAGTTACCAAAAGGAACAGGTGTTTAGGTTACATGTCCCTTTGCCTTTGGGATTTGGATTTGGTGATGTAGAGGCACAGGAACGCCATAGAACCCGGGTTAACAGTATTAAAACCAGTTTACTTGCAAGTAGTGCCATCCAGTCTGTCTCCCAAGTAAATGGCGCATCAATTCTGGATGACAAAAGGAAACGACCTGTCAGTATTTCCTGGTCAGGTTACCCAGACCAAAAAGAACCTTTGGATGCTGTCATGATTTGGGCGGATGAAGATTATGCTGAATTGGCAAACCTAACCCTGGTTTCGGGTCGGTGGTTTCAAGCGGAAAATACTGCGGACATCAACAACCTGATAATTAATGAAACCGCTGTTAAAATTTTTGAGCTTCAGGAACCTGTAGTGGGGACCTCATTTTCTACTAGGTCGTCACAGACAGGTTGGGAGCAAAATGGCACTATCATTGGCGTGGTTAAGGACTATCACCACAAGAGTTTACATGAAAAAATTGATCCGATTGTGTTTAGTATTGACCAATTTGGGGCTTCTTCTTATTTGGTTAAGGTGAACGCGGGAAATGCAACTCAAGCAGTGGACCATGCCAAAAACGTATGGAATGAATTTACCCCTGAACATCCCTTTGAATATTCTTTTTCGGATGAGGAATTTGACAGGCTGTACAAGGATGACCGCAGGGCGTTGACATTGAGTGTGGCATTTGGTGGCTTAAGCATTTTGCTCTCCAGCCTGGGTCTATTAGGAATGATAACGGTATCAGTCCAACAGCGGACCAAGGAAATAGGAATCCGCAAAGTGATGGGTGCCAATGTCACCGTTATCTTGGCGCTTCTCAGTAAAGATTTTGTGAAATTGACACTGATTGCATTTGTTTTAGCTACACCTATTGCTTGGTATGCCATGAACCTTTGGCTGGAAAACTTTGCCTATAGAATTGACATGGGCTGGTGGATATTTGCGGGTGCGGCAGTGATTACGCTGTTAATCGCCGTCCTCACAATAAGCTCCCAAGCCCTAAACGCCGCCCTAAAAAATCCTGTTGAGTCTTTACGCACCGAGTAGGTGCGTAAAGACGAAATCCTGACCTTAATATCAGGGTTGAATCACTTCGCACCGAGTAGGTGCGAAGTGATGAAAACCTGAGGAACTCAGGATTGAGGCTCACGGAACAAAGTGGAAGAGTCGCTGTGCAATCCGTTTTAGTTCTGTTTTCATTTTAAAACTTATATGCCTCGTATGTTTCATCTTTTTTTCTGCTTTTTGACTACAAGATTTTAGATTGACTTGTCAGCAAAAAAAAGAACTTAACTGTTATCTGATTTTATATGAATTGTTTGTAATTTAGGGAGGCAAATGCCATTTTTCCATGTCCAAATTTTTAAAAACCTCCTCCTATTTTCCGTTACAGGTCAGCATCGATGACCGGGAATCGGTTGCGTTGGAGGACGAGTTTCGGAAGTTGGGGAATATGATTGTTTGCCGACAACGCATGGATGTCGGCGATTATCTGTTGGACAGTGATTTGTTGGTGGAAAGAAAGACCATTCCCGACTTCTGCCATTCAATCAAAGACGGACGACTTTTCAAACAGGCAAAATTGCTCGCAACATCCCCTATTCCAGCAATCTATATTTTGGAAGGAAGGAACCGTCAGTTTAAGGATACGGATTTTACCCGACAGGCCATACAGGGAATTTTAATTTCCCTCTCCCTTGCCTTCAGGCTTCCCATAATCAAAACGAAAAATTATCCGGAGTCCGTCCAGGTGATGTTGCAGTGCTTCAAACAACTTACCAAAGACAGGTTGGAGGAACAGCGGTTTTTTCCTCAGTCATATACTAAAAAACAACCTCCTTTACATATCCAAAGGGTGCAAATCCTAAAAGGCTTTCCCGGTGTTGGCGTGGATAGGGCGGAGAGGATGTTGGCAAAGTTCGATAGTCTTTACGCTGTATTTACAGCGGAGAACGAGGCATTGTTGAATGTGCCTGGATTAGGAAAAAAGACCGTTGATAGGTTTCTTGAAATTTTGAGGAAATAGAAGGGGAGTATATTTTGAAAGTGTTAATTAGGTACCTGAGTTTTTTAGGAAAAAAATTCAAAAAATTTTATTTTTTTAGAATTAAATAAATCTGCAACGCACTAGATTTTGATCGGACATGACGGTTGACCAGAAAACACTTCTAGAACGTATAACGATCAAGCCTGGCTTAATGGGAGGAAGACCAACCGTAAGAGGTTTAAGATTCCCGGTTGGCGATGTATTGGAACTGCTTGCCAGTGGGCTTTCGGAAAAGGAGATATTGGAGGAACATCCTGTTCTCGAAAAAGAGGACATCAAGGCGGCACTGTTATATGCGTCGTTAAGACTCAAAAACACAGCAGTAATCAAAGATTGGGAAAGTCTTTACCAAGCGAAAGATAAATTAGAAAAGACAACTGCAAAAATACGTCTTGCCGATATGATTGGAGCCGCAAAGGGCAACTATAATTCCATTGGAGAAATCGATGATCATATAAATAAACTCCGAGATGAATGGGAGTAATCCTGAAAGAGCTACAACGGCTTAAAAAATCTCAGGTATATTTTGATGCAAACATTTTCATTTACGCATTGGAAGGAATAGACCCCTTTTGTAAAGAACTTGAAGACGTTTTTGAAAGTGTTGATAAGGGTAACCTTTCCGCTTTGACTTCGGAGCTTAGCCTTGCAGAATGCCTTGTTAAACCAATAATTGTTAAGGATTTGAAGGCGCAAGAAATGTTTGACAAGACATTAACTGATTCGAACACTTTTAAGCAATTCCTGTAAGTAGGCAGATATTAAAGGACGCTGCACATTTACGGGCTAGTTTCAAAGGTATACGTCTACCCGATGCCATTCATTTAGCCACCGCGCAATCTGCACCAGATATTGCATTTCTCACAAATGATTCTCGACTTAGAGTGGTTTCGAACTTTCAATTCTTGATTTTAAAAGACTTAGTACCGTATTAACGAGATCTAAAGCTAAAATTCAGCATCGTAGGGAAAAGTCGTGGTAAAATTAACTGAAAACATTTTTATTTACATCAAAAACCCATTTTCTACCGGATAGGGTTCTGGTATATTTTCATCGCCAATCATCTCTCTGAGGTCTATTTCGATGGCCCGGGTAATGGAACTAATAGGCACGTCGTTATAAGCCGCCTCAAAGGGGTTTTCTGAATAATCCCCGATCCGGTCCATCAGAAAAAAAATCCATATAATCAGTCCCGAAAACGGTATAGTCAGCCAGATATGGAGCACGGAGGATGTCTGAAATATATTGAGTAAGCCAAAAGGGATCAACGCACAGAATACATAATTCATCCACAACGCTGTGGAAGCGTATTGTCTGGGTAAAGGAAAATTTTTGATCCGCTCACACATGCCCTGATTGTCGTAAAGTTTGCCAATGATCTGATGGAGCCAGACGTGCTTGAAATCAGAAATCAGCCCTTCTGCTTCGAGCAATTGGATGGCCTCTGCCTGTTTTTTAAGCAATTGGGAAGGTATATTGCTTTTGGTTTTATAAAATTCGTATTCTTCAGCAGAGATATATTGTAAAATCTCATTATCAATCCCCTCTTTGTAGTCCTCACAAAAGGAGGGTGCAAATCCCAGTTTGGTAGGATCCTCGTTATGTTCCCAAGTACGTTTTTTTCTTAGCACATTTTGAAGTGCTAAGAGCCATGCAAGATGCCGTCTTATCAGTTCCTTTTGGATTTTTACTACCTTTTCAGTAGGGTTGGTTTTCATCAGTGTCAAAATTGCCGTTGCGAAAGTTCGGCTGTCATTGACAATGGCTCCCCAGATCTTCCGGGCTTCCCACATTCGGTCATAGGAACTGTTGTTTTTGAAACCCAAATAGAAAGCAACTGCAATACCGATCACACTGATTGGCTCCCAGGGTAGGGTAAATTCCAAATCAGTCAACTCATAAATTAGGGTAACCGATGAAGCGTATAGCAGTCCATAATAAAGTGATTTCCTGGACCAGCGTATGGTCATCCACAAACTATAATGTCTTTTTACATACATAGGTTAGGCACTAAGAAAATTCAATAACGAGTTAAATCTTAAATTTATATAATTTATCCGGGATTATGTCAGGTGTCGAAAGAATCATTTGTAGGAATATAGTGAAGAATGACTTCCGATATTGAACATCCATACATCGAAGAAGAGGATATTCAGGCGTACTTGATCTATATATCCCGTAGGTGCCCTTACTTTGTTACAGAATAAATGAAAATCTACCCTTACTTTATTACAAAATATTCCGATATTTACCCTTACTTTGTTACAAATATTTGCTAATATTACCCTTACTTTGTTACAAATAATATAGGATGGGATTTAAAAGACAGGCATTCAGTTATTTGATTCAATGGAAAAACAGCATTGACAAAAGAAAACCCCTAATTATCAGGGGAGCAAGGCAAGTAGGGAAAACTACATTGGTAAAGGATTTTGCCAAAACTTACGAGCATTCTATTCTTCTAAATTTAGAAAAGACTCTTGATCGTGCATTTTTTGAAGATCTTGAAGACGTCCACAGTATTGCCGAGGCATTATTCCTTTCAAATAATATTCGATCCGAAAAAACGGGTGAAACGTTGCTGTTTTTGGATGAAATCCAAGAGTCACCCAAGGCCATTCATCTGCTCCGTTATTTTTATGAAGAAATCCCTCAACTTCATGTAATTGCGGCGGGTTCGTTGCTAGAGTTTGCCTTAAAAGATGTTAGGAGCTTTCCAGTTGGCCGAGTCCAATTTTTATACCTACACCCGTTAAATTTTTTAGAATATTTGGAGGCTGTCGGAAATAAGGCAGCAATAGAACGCACTAATGAAATCCCAATAAAAAAATCTGTCCATAAGGTCTTGATGGGATTATTTCATCGGTATGCGATAATCGGCGGTATGCCTGAGATCATTCGAACTGAATTGTCAAAAAACAATCTGGCAGATCTTCCTCAGATTTATGAAAGCATTTGGGGAACCTACAAAAGTGATATAGAGAAATATGCGGGGAACGACAACGAAAGAAAAATCATCAGACATCTCATGGAAACCGCACCGTTGGCTTTAGACCAAAGAATAAAATTCCAAGGTTTTGGAAACTCAAACTATCGATCTCGGGAAGTAGGGGAATGTTTCCGCAGCTTGGAACATGCACGGATATTGAGGCTTATTTATCCGACCAAAGATTTAAAGCCACCAGTACAAGCTGATATAAAAAAGGCCCCAAGAGTACAGATGTTGGATACTGGTCTTGTTAATTATACCCTAGGCATTCAGGGCCAACTTCTCGGTATGGAGGATTTTGGCAGCGCATATAAAGGGTCACTTATTCCCCATCTAGTTACCCAAGAATTGATTTCGTTGCAGGTCTACTCCGACCAGAAACCAAATTTTTGGGTACGTGAAAAAAATCAGTCCAGTGCCGAAGTAGATCTCGTTTATGTCTGGCAGGACAAAATCATCCCCATTGAAATCAAATCAGGTGCGACTGGTTCATTGAGATCCTTACACCAATTTGTGGAAATAGCAGATCATCCATATGCAGTGCGGATCTATGGAGGGATATTCCAGGTGGAAAAAACCCAGACACCCCAAGGAAAGCCATATTTGTTAATGAATTTGCCTTACTATTTGGGCACAAAGATCAGGGAGAATATTGAGTGGTTTATTAAAAACCATTAAAAGTTCCTCCCCATAGTTAATGGATTTCTTTGGCTATTTCTACTTTTTATTGTGGTTCATCCTCAATGTAGTAGATTTTCTTTTCCATGGGATGATTATAAATATCAATTCCCGCCAAGGAGTAATTGAATGCCAATACCTGAAAATACCTAGTGATATTTTCCTCAAAAGTTGAATTTACCGCCTGCTCGACCAGCATTTCCATACCCTTCTCTTCGTCTATGTAGTAAATCGGTATTTTAGATTTGGCCTTTATTTTGGAAAAGTTACAATTTCCGGATTTTTAAATCGAAATACTTGCCTAATAGGTCGCAGTCTGAGTCATCATATATTTTCGAAGGTGATCACTCACATTTCCCCCATTTGTCGAAAATCACCTACCCAAGAATCCTTTTCACGAAGCGATAAAAGCTGCTTCTTTTTCAATGAAGCCACATATTGCTCCAATGCTTCGTGAACAACGTCCTTCTTTGTTTTCAACTTGCTGATATTTAACGCCTACTCTACAAGTTCATCATCCAATTCAATATTCGTACGCATACTTAGATAATATTAGATGTGTGAAGATACATCAAAGTTATACACATTTCAAATATGGTTTGACTACTGTGTAGAAGGCGACTTTCTATTATTTTTGCGAATTCAATCGCAAATTTCATATTAATTTTGCGATCGTATTCGCGATTTTAATAGTTGATAGGGAAATCACATTTAAAATATTGCAGCATCTTGATTATGGAAAGGCACTTATTTTTTTGCCCGCTTGCGACCGCTTATGTACGAAAACACGAGCCATTGACTCCACTTTCTCCTTCATTGGCGGTTTTTACGTACATTTTTAGTGGTATAGAAGTAGATAGGTAATACGAAATAAGGCTTACTATCTCTTCATCCGTATTATTGCCACTGTATCTGCAAATGCCTCTCAAAATAAAATGGCTTGTGGGAATTCGGTGAAAGAGGTAAAAAAGATAAGCATTTACTGAACGAGAACAAGTATTTACCATGATAAAGAACTACTTTAAAATAGCACTTAGAAACCTGCTTCGCAACAAAGCCTTTACGGCCATCAATATACTTGGGCTGGCAATCGGAATCGCCACTTGCCTGCTGATTATGGCTTCTGTTCAAAGCGATCTGGTATTTGACCGTTTCCATGAAAATGCAGACCGGATTGTACGGGTGGTGTTTCGGGGATCAGTCCAAGGGGGGTTGATAAATGAAGCGCATGTAATGCCCCCAGTTGCAGACGCGCTTATGGCAGACTATCCGGAGGTAGAACAAGCTACCCGTATTCGGCTGATGGGATATCCGAAAATCACCTACAGCGGCCAAGCATTCCGAAATAAATCGTCCGCTTTTGTTGATGCCAATTTTTTTCAGGTTTTTACCTTTCCTTTTATTGCAGGAGATCCAACAAACGCATTGGGAGAACCCAATTCGATTGTCATCTCCGCCACCACAGCCCAAACCTTATTTAAAAATGAAGATGCGCTTGGGAAAGAGCTTTGGATGAATGACGGCATGGACAGGTTTATCGTGACGGGAGTGATGGAAGATATGCCTGTAAACTCCCATTTTCATTTTGATCTCTTGGCTTCCATGGCAACCTTTCCAGAATCGAAAAATCCTTCTTGGATGGTTTCAGAGTATTACACCTATCTGTTATTGCAGTCTGGTTATGATTACCAAAACTTGGAAGCAAAACTTCCAGAAGTAGCTGAAAAATACATGGGACCGCAGCTGCAAGAGGCTATGGGAATCAGTTTTGACCAATTCAAGCAGGCGGGAAACAATATAGGAATCTTCCTCCAACCTCTTTCCTCGATTTATTTACATTCTGATATGATGGGGGAATTGGGACCTGGTGGGGATATCCGTTTCCTCTATATTTTCGGAGCCATTGCTCTTTTTATGATATTGATAGCCAGTATCAATTTTATAAACCTCTCTACGGCCAGTGCCAGCAAAAGAGCCAGGGAAGTGGGGGTCCGTAAAGTACTGGGTTCGGATCAACGACAACTTGTTTGGCAGTTTTTGACGGAATATACACTATTGAGCCTCTTTGCCTTATTGATTGCAATGGTGCTGGTTAAATTAATGTTGCCAATTTTTAATGAACTTGCGGATAAAGAAATCTCTATTCATTATTTTTCCAACCTTTGGACTCTACCTTCCCTGCTATCATTCGGTCTGTTGGTTGGAATAGTTGCCGGAATTTATCCGGCATTTTTCCTATCCTCCTTCAAACCTATTTCCGTATTGAAAGGGTCCCTTTTTCCCAGCTTAAAGGGCAAAAGATCGCTTAGTTTGCGGAGTGGGCTGGTAGTCTTTCAGTTTACCGTGTCAGTAGTCCTAATTATCGGAACGATTGTCGTTTACAGTCAACTGGAATATATACATAACAAAGACCTCGGCTACGACAAAGAGCAGGTTTTGATTCTCCCCAACACTAGGCAGTTGGGTAATAATGCGGAGGTGTTTCGGCAACGGTTACTTCAAGATTCCAGAGTCGAAAATGTAAGCATTTCCGGATATCTCCCTTCTGGGCTGACCAACAACAACAACTTCTTTTTGTATCCGGAAGAAGACGTCAGCAAGCAGATAAAAACACTGAGATACGATGTGGATAACGAATACATCCCGACAATGGGGATGGAAATGGTAGCAGGTAGAAATTTCGCCGATGAATTTGGATCCGATCTGACCTCCATTATCTTGAATGAAACCGCGGCCTTGGCATTAAATTGGGAAAATGAGGCCTTGGGAAAAACGCTAACCCGCACCGATAAGGACGGAAATATAAAATCCTATCAGGTTATTGGCATTGTAAAGGATTTCCATTTTCGATCTTTGCACGAGCGTATCTTTCCGCTGGTCATGGTGAAAGGCAATACTGACGGTGCCGTGATCGCTAAGATTAATACAGATGATGTAAGCGGCCTGTTGGAAGAGATCAAATTAAAGTGGACTGTACTTGCGTCAGACGAGCCTTTTATGTATTCCTTTTTGGACGATCGCTTTTACCAAGCCTATGAAACTGAGCGAAGAATGGGGTACATCCTGTCCGTGTTTGCTGGGCTTATCATTTTTGTCGCCTGCCTTGGGTTATTTGGTCTAGCTATGTTTACCGCAAAACATCGGAATAAAGAAATTGGAATCAGAAAAGTTCTTGGGGCGGACATATCAACTATCGTGGCCATGCTTTCAAAAGATTTTCTAAAGTTGGTGGTTGTTTCGGCACTTGTTGCCTCCCCTATAGCCTGGTGGCTAATGAGTCAATGGTTGGAAAGCTTTGCCTACCGCATAAATATATCCATCTGGACTTACCTGGCTGCGGGAGCAATCGTGATTGTCGTGGCTTGGCTAGCTGTTGGCTACGAAGCCATCAAAGCCGCACTTATGAATCCTGTTGAGTCTCTACGTACCGAATAGGTGTGTAGAGACGAAATCCTGAGCGAGACCAGACCTTCAAGGTGTTCGAAACCTTGAAGGCCTAAAGGCAGCGATAAGTCAAAGGTCCCCATTACCCTGCAAAGTCCGTGAACATGATCTTGGCTGACGAAGGATTGAATGGCAATTTGGTAAGAGACTTACGAGAACCAATTGCGCCTTTCATTCATCTGTGAAAACGGTTAAATGTTAGAATTCCCAACTTTTTCTGTTATCTTTCTTCCATATTACAATCAGTTTTGAAACGATACTTCACTAATTCCTTTAAGTCAAACCTCGCTAGGATTTTCCTCTTTTTGGCGATCGTAAAAGGTATTGACTTTGGGTTGTTGAATGTTGACTTTTTTTGTACAGGTGATTTACCTTGGAAGCCCAATACCGAATACTTTCAGGAAACGGAATTGTTTAAGGATATTCATATCCCGAACTTCGATGTTTTTGATGTTGCTGGGCTAGATAAAACACCAATCCCTCATCCCGGCATATCGGGTGTTTTTCTCAATAAACATAGATTTTTCGTTTATAACCAAAAGTTAGCTAACCAAGAAAATCTATCTTTTTCATCCATTGCCTTTTTTCTTGTTACCTCAAAATCCAACATCCCTCATCTTAATCTTGACGACGAAGACCATCTTGCTTTCAGCCTGATGTAGTTTAATTTAGTAAAACCGATTACTTAACAGGAAAACTTCTTGGTTTAATGGATATGCACATCCCTGAAAAGGGTTTGAGTAAATCTATTTATGCGGTTTTCATAAACTACATCCCAATTTCTTTACTCCTCCAATATGACAGGGGCTGGATTTCCTGTCTTCTTTAACCTCACGAATAGTGTAAAAATGAAAGCATATAAAATTTCAACTTCGATAAATAGATACCTAAATAAACTGAACGGCGATAAGACCCTTTTCGACTTGTGTTCTTTCGAGTCTGCTTTGCAAGAAATAGATAAAGTGGGGCAAATGCTGGAAAGAATGACCTATAAGGAGCTAAAAAAACATTGCATGAACTTGAAAAAGGCGGCAAAGGATGACAATCATGAGAATTATAATCTACCGGATATATACGCGGCGGTGAAGGAAGTCATCAAAAGGAAATTGAAAGTCACCCCTTTTGAAGTACAGCTAATCGGAGCTATAGCCCTTCATCAGGGAAAAGTAATAGAGATGCAAACGGGAGAAGGCAAAACCCTCACTGCGGTTCTTCCGGCCATCTTAAATGCACTGACTGAAAAGGGTGTTCATATTCTTACTTACAACGATTACCTGGCAAAGCGGGACGCCAACTGGATGCGTCCGGTATATGAGTTTTTTGGATTAACAGTGGGATTTGTGGTCGATGGAATGAAGCCAAAAGAAAAAGCCCCAGCCTATCAAGCCGACATCACCTACGCTACCGCTAAGGAAGTTGGTTTTGACTATCTTCGTGACTGCATGACTTATCATCCCGATGAATTGGTGATGCGGGAATTTCACTTTGCCATTGTGGATGAGGCCGATGCGCTGCTGATAGACGAAGCACGAAATCCCTTGGTTCTGGCTGGGGAATTTGGGCAATCGACCTTGGATCATTACGAAGTTGCTCAATTCGTCTCAGGAATGATGTCCGGGATTGATTTTTCCTTAGATGAATACAGCCGAAATGTTTACTTAACACAACGGGGAATAGAAAAAGCAGAAGAATATTATGGCCTTAAAAACCTCTTTGAAGATGCCAATATATTGATCCATTCTGCTATCAACCTGGCCTTACAGGCTCGGGTATTATTACACAGGGATGTGGATTATATCATTAAGGATTCACGAATTTTACTCGTGGATGAGCTTACCGGAAGGGTGGTTGAAGATAGAAAATGGCAAAATGGACTTCAAACTGCCGTTGAAGCTAAGGAGCAGCTTCCCATACAGTCCGAAGGTAATATCTTGGGATCAATTACTATACAACATTTGATGAACCTGTATCCAAAATTGGCTGGTATGACGGGTACTGCCCAAGAGGCCGTCGAGGAATTCTCGAATTTTTACAACCTCGGCGTGGTTGTAATCCCTCCAAACTTACCCTGTATCCGGAGGGATTTGGAAGATCTGATATTCTCATCAAAGGCTGCAAAACTTCAGGCATTGATTGCGGAAATCAAGGCCGTCCACAAACTGAGAAGACCAATTCTAATCGGGACATTTACGGTAAAGGAATCCGAGGAACTTCATCTGGAGTTGTCCAGACTAAATCTTCAAAGCGTTGTTTTAAATGCAAAAAACGATGCTGTAGAAGCCAACCTTGTCGCAAACGCAGGAAAATTGGATGCCATTACGATTTCAACAAATCTGGCTGGCCGGGGTACTGACATTATGCTTGGGGGAAAGGATGTAGATGAGAGAACACAAGTTGTCAAATTGGGAGGCCTGCATGTCATTGGAACTAACCGCCATGAAAGTGTCCGTATCGATAATCAGCTAAGGGGTCGGGCTGGAAGGCAGGGAGATCCGGGTTCCTCGCAGTTTATCGTCAGCTTGGAAGATGATCTGATGGTAAAATACAAGCTCCAAGAGCTATTGCCCAAAAAATACAGGAATGTAAACCAAAATTCCGCACTGGTCCAACGGACTTTCAACAGCACCATTGCACAGGCTCAGCGGATTATCTCAGCCCAGATGTACGAGATCCGGCACACATTGTATAATTATTCATCCTTTATAGAAATCCAACGGAAAATAGTAATTAACCACCGAAACGAGGCTTTTTACAATTATCTACCCGAAAATGGTAGCCATAAAAATAAATGGCAATCCGTCCTACGGGAATTTATACTTTACCAATATGACCTCCATTGGGCTCAGCATTTGGACTTTGTCATGCAGCTACGCCAAGGAATTTACTGGGAACGAATTGGAGGGCAGGATCCATTGAGGATGTTCTTTGAAAAGACGGATATTCATTTCAAACAGATCATGTCATCCATTGATGCCAATTTGAAAACCATGGCCGCTGATCCTCAAAACCTAAATGCTTTGGATCTAAAAAAGCCATCATCCACCTGGACCTATGTGGTCAATGACAATCCTTTTCAAAACCAGATTGGTATATTTCTAAGTGGCAGTGGAAATATGGGATATCAAATTGACTTCTTCACCGTTCCGGTATTATTCTTGATTGGTTTTGTCAAAAGGTTGCTCAGAAAAAACAGGTTGAATTAATTTAAAACCAATCTTTCTTTCAAATCAGAATTCCGGGCTATTGGTCGGGATTCTGATTCTTTGAAAAATAACTAAGACAGATGTTCAATAAAGAAATGGAAAATAAGGATCACTACGGAATTTTGCAGGATAGTGTGGTCCAAGGCCCTTTTACCGCAAAGGCCACCTCCCCGACAACAATTTCTTCAACTTATAAATCAGGACAATATAAAAATACCCACCCGTCGAAGGATCCAAAATCCTGGAATTTGACCCAAGATATTTCGGGTTATCCCGGCTATTCCAGTGATCAGCTTCTAATTGATGCGCTTTATAATATGTCGTTGGAGGAACTGGTGCTTAACACCGAATCTGACGGCACTTTCAGAACAGGTGCCCTTTGGGAAGGTGTGTGGACGAGGGATATCAGCTATAGTATTTTGCTTTCCTTGGCGTTTTTAAATCCAGAAGTATCTAAAACCAGCCTTAGAAAAAAAGTAAAAAATGGAAGGATCATTCAAGATACCGGCACAGGAGGCGCTTACCCCGTTTCCACGGATCGGGTAGTATGGGCTGTTGCAGCTTGGGAAATTTATCTAGTGACAGGGGATAAAGCATGGCTGGAAGAAATATTCCCGATCATTCAAGCTACCCTAGCGGATGACCGGTACAACGCCTTTGATCCGGAAACCGGGTTAATGAAGGGCGAATCATCGTTTTTGGACTGGAGGGAGCAGTCTTATCCTGAATGGATGCAGCCTGCCGACATTTATGAATCCGAATCGCTTGGAACTAATGCAGTTCATTATAAAGCCCATCTGATTCTGTCGGAAATTGGAAAGACACTCGGAGATAGAGAGCTGTTTGAAAACCAAGAAAACCTTGCAGATGCAATCAAAAAAAGCATCAATGATTATCTATGGATTGCCCATAGAGGATACTATGGACAGTACCTATATGGGCGAACGCACAAAAGCCTCTCACTCAGGGCGGAGGCCTTGGGAGAGAGCTTGACTGTCCTTTTTGACGTTGCTGATGGTGAACGGCAGCAGATAGTAGTGACCAATTCCCCAGTGGTAAATTTTGGCATCCCATCCATCTTTCCCCAAATTCCTAAAATACCTTCATACCATAATAATGGAATTTGGCCGTTTGTTCAGGCATTTTGGTCTTTGGCCGCAGCGAAGGTAGGCAACGAAGCCGCATTGACCCAGAGCCTTGATGCTATGTTCCGGGCTGCCGGATTATTCTTAAGCAATAAGGAAAATTTTGATGCCCACACTGGTGATGATGAAGGAACGGTGAAAAATTCAGACAGGCAACTATGGAGTGTTGCGGGCAACCTCGGCATGGTGTATAAGGTGTTTTTTGGGATGGAGTTTTCACCAGACGGGTTGGTTTTCACACCTTTTGTTCCTGAAAAATACGATGGTAACAAGAAGATTTCTGGGTTTGTCTACAGAAATTCCATGCTAGATATTGAGCTTGAGGGATTTGGCAACGAGATAAAATATGTGACGCTGGACGGGGATGTTATTATGGAAGCGAAAATTCCCGGGGATTTAGATGGGCACCATAGTCTTAGGATTTTTTTAACATCAAGCTCGCCAACGCGGCAGCAATTTAACCTGGTGGAGAATGCTTTTTCCCCACACACCCCAATTGTAGACTATCACGATCTCCGCCTTACCTGGGATAAGCAGGAATCCGCCCACTATTATCAAATCTTAGAAAACGGTACACCAATCCAAACGACTGAGGAGTCGCATTGGGATATACCGGATTTAGCTTCCGGTGAATATCAGGTGCTAGCGGTTGGGGAAAATGGGTACTCCTCATTTGCCAGTGAGCCAATTTTTGTTACCTCCTCCCCCTTAATTGAAGTCGATCTGTCTTTGTTTAATGATATGGTCGAGAATGTGTTTCAGGGCTATACCGGAAGAGGGTATATAAATATTAAAGAAAATGTAGAAGTGAAGTTTAACGTTGAAACTTTAGATCCTGGGACATACGCCCTACACGTCCGATACAGCAATGGTAATGGGCCTATCAATACAGACAATAAATGCGCAATGAGGACTTTGTATTTGGAAGGCAAGATAATCGGAACGTTTGTATTCCCCCAGAGGGGTTTAGGCAATTGGGAAGATTGGGGGAAAAGTAATGGGCTGAAAGTAGACCTGGAGAAAGGCAGCAATTCGTTTACCATTTCCTTTGAACCGCATAATCAAAATATGGACGGAGAAATAAATGAGTCGTTACTGGACTCTGTGCACTTGGTGAAAATTAAATGATCATGAGACCAGGGTCGTCTCTTTTTTGAATTGGCTTGGGGTCATCCCGGAGTGTCTTTTAAAAGCAGTATTAAAAGCGGTTTTGGAGCTGAAGCCTGCCTCGAAGGCTATACCTACCATTGAAAGGTGACTAAGGCTGTCATCCATCATCAGTTTTTTAGCCTCCCTAACGCGGTAACCATTGACCAGCTCGAAAAAATTTTTGCCTAGGCAAGTATTGATAGCCTGTGATACTACATAAGGCTTTTCTTCAATTTTATCAGCAATTTCTTTGACTGATAAACCTTCCTCTCGAAATATTTTTTCTGTCTCCATCAGATGATGTACCTTTTTAGCAACAAGTTTTAATTGCTTTGTTTCTTCCTCGGAAATAGGACTTTTGTCCAATTGTGGTGAATCGGGGAGATTTCTCAATTGATAAATCTGAGGCGACAATTTGCCTTTTATTGTAATGAAATATATAAATACTGTGAAAGCAAGGATACTTATCAAACTCGCTGCAGCCCCGTCAAGGAATGAATACCGGCCTGCTACCACGCTTAGAATAAAATCAAAACTCATTATAAATAAAAATCCAAAAAATAATTGATTGACCCATTTTAGCCCAATTTTTTGGGTACTTGATACACTCTGTAAAACTTTGAATCTGTACTGCCTGAATTGATTATAAATGAAAGGTAGATACAGTGCGAAAATTAATATGAACCAGATCTGACTAAGTATGTTTAGGTCCCATGAATCAACTTGTCCATTCAGCCTATGTTTAATAGTAAAATAGGCAATTAGGGTATCAAGAGGAATTAATAGTAAAAATAATAAGTATTTCTTCTGGAGTACTTTCTGATGTAGACTTTGAATATAAAACAGTAAGAATAGAGGAGCGAGTGTTCTAAAAGCATAATATAGCCTCTGAAATGGTGAATCGATTAAATCTAGTACCCTGGGACCAACGTATAAGTATACAAGTGACAACAAAAAAAGACTTAAGATTCGGTTGGATATTTTATGCTGTTGAGGATAATTCCATACAATCACCGCCAAAATAACACCTTGAATTGCACCCAGGTAACTTAAAGTAGGGGCGATATCCTGACTTAAAAATTGATGTAAGCTTGTTGGGTCCATTGGTTTCATTTGATTGCCAAAAGTAGGGTTTTAAAGATAAAGGCTTTGGAGATAAAATCATAAACCAATGATGATTCTACAGTGAAAAATACGGTGTTTGGGGAAAATTTCTCTTTTTTATTCCCGTCATTATAGCTACAAAAACACAAATCCCATGAAAACCTCAAAAAGGATAAAAACAATCTTCTGGGCGACAACCGGCTTTAATTTCTTGTTCGAAGGCGTCATGCCCGCACTTACCGGGCATACTGAATTTGCAAAGGAAGGCATACGCCATCTGGGCTACATTAATATAATTAATAAAAGCAAAATTCACTTCGAAGGCTTAGCCAGTCCCTGATACGCAGGTCCTTCTATCACATCTCCATCTATAGAGAAGCGGCTACCATGGCAGGGGCAGTCCCAGCTTGTTTCCACTTCGTTCCAGTGAACGATGCAGCCCATATGGGGGCAAATGGAGGATACGAGGTGCAAGGTTCCCTGTCCGTCTCGGTGAGCTGCCACTTTTTCTCCATCCACCGTCACCAATTTGCCTTCCCCATCTTTAAGTTGGTTTAGTTCCGTATTTCTATCATAAAAAATATAATCCTTTAGCAACTCCTTTCCGACATGAAGGTTTTCCTTTATAACCGTTTTTGCCGAAGCCACTGGAGTAAGTCTTTTCGGATCATACAGTTGCTCCCACTTATTGTTTTTATCCTGAATCAAGTCGCTGATAATTAGGGCTGCGGTAGTCCCATACACCAGACCATCCGCAGCAAAGCCCGTTGCGATGTAAATATTGTTGTCACCTACACTTTTACCGATGTAGGGCAAGTGATCTGCTGGCCTGTAATTCTGAGCCGCCCAAATATGGTCGATTCGTTCTACGTCAAATCGTGACCGAATATATTTCTCCAGTGACTGGTAACTGCCTTTCATCTGATCGTTTTTGCCTACTGTATAGGATCGACCCAAGACTATCAGATAATCCCCCTCGCTCGACTGATATGGGCGGATTGAATACTGTCCGCCGGCAGTGGCATGCCAGTAAATTGCCGGGGGCGGCAAAGGTACCTTTAATCGTACCGCTAAAGCAAATTCACGCTTTGATTCCATAGCAGCCTGAACCGCGTAAATGCCCTTCGGGGTATGGGTAGCCATTATGACTTTCTTAGCTCTTACCGTGCCATTATGGGTAAGCAATACACATGGATCTTTGTCTGATATATCGAGTACTGGGGTGTTTTCAAAAATCTGGCAATGCCTGGATGATATATTTGCGGCAAGTTCACGGGTATAAACTAGAGGATCAAATTGCGCCTGACCGGGAATGGTAATGATGTCCGTAACTGACAACGGAAAATCTGCCGGCACCCGGGTTGAGACTTCCAATCCCGCTTCTAACGCCGCGCGATGTTCCTTCAATATTTCCCCCATTCCATTATCCTCCACAGGTGTGGTGAACAAATGCCACGGAACCCGTTGGAAACCGCATTCAATACCAAATTCATCCACCCGCTCTTCTATAAAATCAATCGCCGCAACCCGGGAGGCTACAACTTCCTTTACCGCATCCCCTCCATGCTTTTCGTCCAATGAAAAAAGTCTTGAGTCTATCGGAGCATAAAGATTTCCGGTCGAGAAACCGGTAGTCCCCTTCCCCACTTCAGCAGCTTCTAAAACTATCACCTGCAATCCGGCCTTTGATAAAAGATAGGCAGCACTGATACCTGTAATTCCTCCTCCAATTATAGCTACATCCGCTTCCAAATCACCGTTTAGAGAATTGAAAACTGGTTGTTCAGAGTCTCTGCCCCAAACCGTTCCTAGATTTTTATTCGGTGTTTTCATATTTTTATTAATACAAAGCCGGGCGGATCTGCCTTTCCGTAAACAAACCTGCAATTACCAGTACCATCCCGAAAATGACATGCGGCCACATCACTCTTGCAGTAAACCCAAAAACCCAAGGTGAAGCCAAAAGTATGACTCCTATGATCACATCTAAATTGAGGTGCGTTGGCAAGGATACTGCGGGGAGTAAGCCATACTCAAAATCCGTTATTAAGCTGATCATTATAATTGACACTCCCGCAATTAATGGAAGGCTCATAGCTGCTCCGTGATTAAAAAACCCAAACAACCATGGACTCGCAATAAATAAAATCCCTGACATGTAGTCTATAACGGCATGCGTTCTAGAATCAATAAATCTCATATAATTTGTTCTGTTTTGTAAGAAATCTTTCTTTCCAATATTGATTACTCCATTTTATAAGAATAATTTTTGCAAGGGAATCCCAATATTATGCCACTTTAAATATTGTTCTGTTTACCTTGAGGTTTTGTAAATCCCCAAAGTCTTGAAGCGTAAAAAGAAATCTAGAAAGGAAATCGGAATTAAGGCATTTGTAAAATATCAGTAATTACTTCAGCATTCCTGTAATTGAAAACTGCTTTTCTTAAATAAAAAAAAGGAATTCTAAGATAGGGTGGACCGATTGAAATCGGAGAAATAATATGCTCCGCAGACTCTTCAATATGGTCCCAAAAAGGATTAATCAATTTTGTACCAATCCAAATCTCCCCATTATGTGGCAAATTTGACTCCTTTTTAAAGAGATTTCCAAGGCAAAATCAACAGGTACACATTTAAATTACATCTTTATCATAAATCAGGGAGGTTCTATCAGCTAATCCAAATTGGACTCATACTTGTAGAATGCTTCTTAGCGGAAATACATCCGCTTCATACTTTAAATCAACTATTTTATGAGCACCTCCAAATCAATGACCACCTATTCCCAGGTGTTGAACCTGCTTCCTGAAAGAGGCTATGGAAAAGAACTGAATATCAACCGCGCCGGTGCGAACTTTGACGGTTCAGATACTCTCTACAAGCCGGAACAGTTAAAGATCGTCAAAGTATATCGGTTCGAAGGGGAATCCGACCCATCAGATATGGCTGTCATCTACCTTATCCATAGCGAATCAGACGAGAAAGGCTATATTTTAAATGCTTACGGCACATATTCAGACCAAGATAATCCATATTATGACGAATTTATCAAGCGAGTGCCTATAGAGGAAATAGATGACCAAATAGAATGATAACTTGACAGGGAATGCAGGCGATCCCAAAAGAAATCGTAAAACCCTCTAGCTCAATATGGGCGGGGGTTTTTCTTGGCATTGGCATAATGGCAGGTATTGATGAAATTGTATTTCACCAGTTGCTCGCTTGGCATCACTTCTATGATTTGTCTACTACTGAGATCGGCTTGTTATCGGACGGTCTCCTTTACGCCTCAGAGTTGATTGCCCTGGTAGCTGGATTTTTTTTGGACTCTGAGGATTTCAGTTGTATGATGGAATTGTCATTCATATCCGGGGGAGACTTTTCTGAATCGATTTTACTGGTTGGTTTATTCTATCTCCGGTATCAAAACAAAGGCAACTACAGAAGGGACCACATTCCTCTCGGGGATAGATTAAATATTGCGAAATAAAAAGCCTCAAACGGCTATGCTCCATTCTAAGCCTTCCCCATAAGAAATTTCTATTCCATGAAAAGTATGCGGTTTGGATTAGTTATTTTTGAGGTTGAAATACTCCACCCCATCAATGCGAAATTTCGGAACTGAATTGTTAGATAGTCTTAGCCTGATAAAAGGAAACGGCTCTTTTGTTACCAGTCATCAGTCCGGGTTTATATTTCCTGGTCTATCTGTTGAAGGTCTTGGTGAAATTGCCTACCCTATCAACGGCTTACAGGCGAAGGCTTTGATACAAGAGGCCCACAAAGCTCCATTTGGCAAAGGCAGCCAAACGATCCTTGACGATTCCGTGCGGAGTGCTTGGGAGATTGATGCGGGAAAACTTCATTTTAGTGGTTCCCAATGGGATAGATTTTTACTAAAGGTGACGGCTATCATCAAACCCCAACTAGGCATCGAAGAGGTAGAGGTGGAAGTTCAGCTGTATAAGATGCTTATTTATGAAAAAGGGGATTTCTTTGTTTCTCATAGAGACTCCGAAAAAGAAAAGGGAATGTTTGGCACCCTGATCATTGGTGTGCCGTCCAAGCATAGGGGCGGTGAACTCTTGGTCAGATTTGACGGGGAAGAAAAATCCGTAAGTTTTGCTGAGCCGGCGAGCAGCTACAAGATCCCTTATGTGGCTTTTTATGCGGACTGCGAACATGAAATCAAACCGTTGACAGAAGGCTATAGAGTATGTCTAGTCTATAACCTGATTCAGAAAAAAACCGATAAAGCTGTTCGCCTGGAACCACTTGGAGAACATGTCTCGCAATTGGCTTCCATCCTGAAGGCGTGCGAAGGAAGCAAAGTCTTCTCTCCAGGAATCGTGTTGTTAGGGCATCAGTATACCCCTGAAAATTTTTCGACGGAGCAATTAAAACTAAATGACCGTACGAGGGCGGAAGCATTGATCCGTGCAGCGGATAATGCCGGATATTATGCCAAAATGTGCCTTGTCACCTCCTATCTCACCGGCATACCTGCTCCTGCTGGGTACGGGTGGGATGATGAACCGGATGACGATTTGGAAATGGAGGAAGTGCATGACGGCTGGGTATCCATCGAACACTGGGCTGAGGAAGGGCCGCCGCCCTTGCTGAAAATCGAGGTGGACGAAGACGAACTGCTTGCCACCTTCAAACTAAATGAGGGAGATCCGATTGTAAAGGAGAATTCCGGATACATGGGCAACTATGGTCCGGACCTGATGTTCTGGTATCATTATGGTGCGGTAATTTTTTGGCCTAAAGAAGCTCACGAAGCGATGCTGCTGAGTCAGGACCTTTCCAATCAGTTGGAGTGGGTGGGCTATTATAACAACAAGAGGAACCAACTTTCTGAGAGGGAAATTACCACTTGTCAAACTATCCTAAACTCCCTGTTAAATACGGAAGGTGAAGCACCCAAAGCCAACTACAACGTCGTTGCTGATTGGCTAGTAGGGCGTGGTGACGAAATATACTTTGAAAAATTAGGTTATCCCCTTCTTCTGCGTTTTTTCCAACATATACATCCTGACTTTTGGGCTAAACTCATAGAAACCTATGCTGTCAACCATTTCGAAAAAATTTTTAAAGGCATAAGCCAACAGAGAAATATTTCCGACATGCACCATCTGCTGGTGATTCTAAATGCCTTGAAGGAAACTTCCTCCGGCAGGAGCTTGGCAGAATCGCAAACGGCGGTTTTGGCGGAATATTTTAGCGAAGTCGCCTCCGGTCAGCAGCAAACGCAACTTGTTAATGCTGCTGCTCTAAGCCATCTTTTTGAGCTGGAAAGTACATTCCCCCAGCAAGAAAAATGGGTAGCGGCTATAGCGGGCATTCTTATGGAAAACGAACAACGGTCCTACATCAACGGGGTGCTTACGAAAGTGATTCTTAATCTGGAAAAGAAAACCAACCTGTCAGCGGCGTTACTAACCTTTACCGTTGCGAATTTACAGGATCGGGTTAACAATAAACCCCAGCCGCCGGCCGACTGGTCGAGACCAATGCCTAACCTTCCCAAAAATGCTTCAAGATTATGGAAGATTCTCAAAGAGTTTCTAGCCTCCCCGGTGGACCAAATATTTGATTTTCGGCGAAATCAAAGCGAAAGAAATGAACTGGAATATGCGATTAGAGCGGTTGAAGTAGACTTACGCACAGAGACCATCAAGAAAGGCTCTCCCCATACCCTCCGAATTATCAAAACCCTAGCAGCTTTTGAAAAGCAATTGAAAGAATGGCAGGAAGATGTTGTTTTGCTGGAGCAGGTAAAGAAAAAGTAATTTAGGTCAATTTAACGGTTCAATTCTTCTTTAAATTTTACCGCTGTTCCAGAAATTAAGTATAAAAACATACTAGGATTTAACGTGTTAGTTTCCACATTAGGGAAAAGCAGTCTTAATAAGACGGGAATAAAAGGTAACATATTGAGGTGTTTAAAGCACTTAATAACATTAAAAATCATATTTAAAATCTAAAAAAGCCAAAAAACACCATTAATTGACTTATTTCTAATATTTTTAAATGGTGGAACAATAATTGAAACATAGCTTGCTATTAAATAGCTAAACTATGAAAAATATTATTTACACAATAAGTTTGGTCTCCATTGCCTCCATATTGGTATTAGCCTGTGTTGATGATGATTTTTGGGACACATTAATCCCGGAAACGAATGAAAATACTACCCAAGCCCAAAACAACACTTACGTATTTATACCGGCGTTGCTAGATGCGAACGACGAGCGGGTACAGCAGCTGTCGGTTCCGAACGGATTCCAGGGTCAGAAATTTGCCGAAGACATCGCCGAACCCCGCATGATGCGGGCCAATTCCACCGGACAGATATATGTGGCAAACAGAGCCGGTGAGGTACTTTTGCTGGAGGACACGAATGGAGATGGAATTACAAATAGAAGAGACGTAGTCGCAAAATTTACTGATATACATGATTTCACCATTAGCGGGAGTTTGCTGTATATGATCCCCATAAAAGAAATATACCGTTCGGAATATGGTGACGGTACTTTAGGATCCCCTACTTTACTGACGTCCTTATTGCCCGGTGGAGGGCAACATCCCAACCGAACGTTAGAAATTGGCCCTGACGGCATGTTCTATATTTTGCCCGGAACCCAACCCCCTCCCCGCTATGCTACAAATGGGGTTATTTATATTGTGACACATCAATAAGCAAAATGAAAAAATACTATAATCAACTCAGTGACGGGTGTAGCTCCAAAACCAAGAGCAACACCCTATATTTATTTCCTTCCCGTTTACGGTCCGAGTATTTACCCATAAGTTCCGGAGTAGTGGATCCGAGGTATACCCGTGGATATGCAATGTTGAGGAAAAAACGTATTGAACTAAAAATAAAACCGGCAAGCCCTGATACTTTTCCCCTTACAGAACTCAACGCCGAATTAAAAAGATGTAGCATTGCTATTCGTAAATTGACGATTTAGATACAATTACAATAATGCTGTAATAGGTTCCAAACTTTGACCATTCACTTCCTAGGATACATCGTTTTGTTAACAAACTAATAAATTAGGGTAAATAACAGCGTATTGGTTTAGGTGGCTCCTAAGTCGATAATTTTTTTTGAAAATAAACGTCATTTCGCAAACATCCCAAACGTTTGAATTCGGAATTTTTTGCTTATCACATATGTAAGCTTGAAACCGTAAGCATGGAGTGGGGTTGTAGTGAGATGAAGTCGTAGGGAAGTTTCCCTAAGAGCGTACTTGTATTATTCTTTTCAATGTCGGTAATCAAAGCTTCTCAATTGATATCCCGTCAATGTCATCAAAATGTTTGTCTTTTGTTAGTAGGGTGAGATCAAATTCTGATTCCTAGAGACTTTGTTTACGCCATAGGACCTTCGAATAGGCAAAATTTATTATCGAGTAATAGAAACAATTAGACTTTACCTTCAACACATCATGCCCAATTTACCATCCACCACTCCTGCCTCTGGATTTAGGTAATTTTAGCTAAAAAAAATTAACCCCATCAAGGTACTCTTCAATCCTTTCCATTGATTAAAGCATATCTTCAAGATACAGAATAAATTCCCGGTTTATTGGACTAATACATATTTTACAATACTTAAAATACTTTGTCTTAACTGGGTTTTAAGAGCCTTTTCTGAAACCACGAGAATTGCTTATATCAAATCCAAGTTGTTCCAAAAACACGCGTGGTTTTTATTTTTCTGTAATTACTAACATTTCAAAGTCATCTGTTTTCAATTTATCTTCACGGGAAAAAGCTCCGAGCTTAGCTCCGAAAATCTCAATTTTTGTGAATCCAAGTGTTTTAAGTAACCATGTTATTTCGCATGGAACATAATACCTTTCATTACACGCTAATTCTTTTTCTACTCCGCTGTCATCCACCACTTTTGTGATGTTGTAATCTCTAAATGTCATTAAGTCAAAATTCTTGCTGTCGTACGTCGCGTTTCCGTCAACAGCTCCCTCATCGTGAAAATCTTTCATTGAGTGAAATAATGGGAATAATCCGTTTAATGTTGTGAATATGAATTTTGATTTTCCCTTTAACGACCGAGAAACGTTTTTCAGAATCTCGTAATTCATCTCGTCCGTCTCCATTAAAGGAAAACCACCTTCGCACAACATGATAGCAACGTCAAATTCCTTTTCAAAAGGTAAATTTCGTGCATCGCATCTCATAAAATCAACCTTTACCCCGTTTTGCTTAGCCTTTTCTTTAGCTTTTTTGAGTAAAGATTCAGACAAATCAATCCCGGTCATCGAATAACCTCTCTTTGACAATTCTATGGAATGACGCCCAGTGCCACACCCGATATCAATGATTTTCAACTCTTTATTGAAATCCAGTTCCCTCTCAATGAAATCGCATTCTCCAATTGTACCCTGTGTGAAACTTTCATTGTCGTATTTCTGACCGTAATTTTCAAATAATGTTTCGTACCATTGTTTTTTATTCATTTCGTTCTCATTTGTCTGTGTCTCTTTTGCTTGGTGTCTTTCGTTAAATGACGATGAACTCCTTATTGGTTTGGTGCCAAATATCCTTTTTCACTCGAAACGATGTTTTTTCAAAGCGTGTCTCTTCCGCTATTTCAGGAAAAGATAAGCATACCTTGCCTAATTTTCAAGCTGCTTCATTTTCGCTTTTATCAAAAGACAACATCCACCGTACCCCGAATTTGTCAATAACCATGGCAAACAGTGCTCCCCAAAACTGCTCCTTCAATTCCTCAATAATTTTTCCATTTTGTGAAAGTTTTTGGTAAAGCTCTCGGATCTCTTCTTCTGTGGCGCAGTTAAGGTTTAGCTGAACCGCATTGCCCCGTTTCAATTCGCCTTGACCACACATGTCGGACGCCATAATATTGAAATCACCGTTGCTCAAACTCGCATGCATAATCTGATTATGTAGCTTCTCGGGGAACTGATCTTTGGCAGGGGATTGACCGATGGGCATCAGTTCCAAATTTCCGCCAAAGAGACCTTGGTAGAAATCCATTGCTTCTCTGCAATTATCTTGGAAATGTAAATAGGGTTGAATGGGTGCTCTCATTGTCGTATGAATTAGTTGAGTTTTACCAGCTTTCCTTTGCGTTTGATCAGATTTTTGTAATCCCATTGGATTTGGGTTGACTTATAAAGCCACCGGTTTAAGTCCACTTTGTCAACCTGCTCTGCAGAAGTATAAAGAATGGATGCATCTTTAAATTTGCCCGTTCCCGGCTGTAGTTTTTCTTCGCCGAAATCCAATCCGCTCCAAAACATCAATCGAATTCCAGTCTTCAGTTTGCTATATCCGACGATGGGATTGCCCTCCAAGAACCAAACGGGATGGGCGTGCCATATTTTGCTTTCAGCCTCCGGAAGTTCTTTATCAATTAATTTACGCAACAGCTCACAGATTTCCCGTTCGGGTTCATCTTGGGATTCATTGAAGGCATTGATGGATGTGTTCATAAAATGATTCTTTAATCATCAAGTCGAATCATGCATATTACCGATTCGTTGGCAGTACCATATCCGGCCGATTTTGGATCATACAATTCCACGCAATATCCCTCAGGATCCAAGTTTGGGACTTCCAATAATTCCTCAAAGGCTCTACCGATGGCGGGAATATCTTGTTTATAATTATCCACAGTCATCGAAATATAAGTCCCTTTTTTGATGGTAAGGGACTCGCTCTCCAATTGCTGAGCCTCACCCTCACTCATTTCCTCCGCCGCCGCCCTATATACTATATCTCCGTCTTTTTCCGGTCGGGATAAGCCAAATATTCTTCTTGGAGTTGAGTCGTCCAGTAAAGAATGGAGTTTGTCAAATGCTGTTGGAACCCCTTCAGGAAAGAATGGAGCCGCAACGGCTAACACATGTATATCGGCATTAATCGTTATTTTTTCCATTGTTGCTGTTTTTGAAGTTCAATTGTTCGTCCGCTAATGCTTTGTGTAGTGTCGGTAGTGATGCTTTCCCCATTCCGTGAAGCGCTAGTATTTCCTTCTCTGTATGGTTAGCAAGTTTTTGAATGGTATCAATTCCGTGATTTAATAAAGTGTTTCTGGCTGGATTACTCAGAAGCCCCAGAAAGCCCGTCGCTGATTCTTTTAGTTTCTCACAGGTCGGGCAGGTTGGACATTCACTACTTTTGTAAAAGACATGTCCAAACTTGCAGGTCCGTTTAGTTTTTTGTGATTTCATAGTTACTCTAATCGGAATACCAAATTGAGGCTATATCCTCCTCAAAACCGCAAAACGTTTTTTCCAAGTGCAGAAGGTATAAAATTAACCGAATTTGAAAACCAAAACAATGGTAGAATTGGACATAATGAGGGTGGATTGCGACAGATTATTAAAATTTACTGCCATTGTTTACATCCTTTGTATATTATAAGGTGAAGGTGGATAAACATAATGCTACTGTTTTAATGATGGATTCTATTGCGCACTGATATATTGGTCCAGATTCTCCAGACCTGCCGTGAAGCCTTCTTTGAAGCCCATTTCAATAATGGCTTCCAGATCCTCCAAAGAGTCAAATTGAAGAAAAATATCCACCAATGTACCATTCGTCTCCTCGGAAAAGTCATTTCTCCATTTTACTCGAGGTTTAGTATCATTGATAGTTGAAAATTCATCGCAGAAGGCGTCAATTCCTGAAAAGGACTTTTCCTTTTCTATGCTTTCAAAGTCAAACCTGCTCCAGTGGGTATCACCTTCTGGACCTAGCATATAATAATGCCAACAACCGCCGACATTGAAATCCATGGATTTCGTAATTGCCTGATAGGGCTTTGGTGCCCACCATTGGTCGAGAATATCTGCTTCGGTCCAAGCTGCCCACACCAAATCAAGGGGAGCGTCGAAGGATCTTACAACGTGGATGGTGTTGTTCTTTTTGTCCACATTAAAATTGAAAAGTACGGCTGAGTTCATTTTTTATTTTGTTTTAGTTGATATAATACGTTATCCAACTGATCGAACCTTTTCGCCAATAGCTGCCTGAACTGATCCAACCATTTTTCGATTTCTTTCATTTTATCCGTATTGAGGTGGTAATAAATCTCTCTCCCCTGTTGTTGATAGGTAAGAATATCACATTCCGCCAATACTTTAATGTGCTTAGACACCGCCTGTCTGCTGGTCTGAAAATGCTCAGCAATACCATTCGGTGTCATCGCCCCTACTGCCAGTAAAAGAATTATAGCCCTCCTTGTCGGGTCCGCTATCGCCTGAAAAACATCTCTTCTCACATCCATTCTGTTTTATTTGCTACTATATGGTTGCGAATATAAATGCGATTAATTGGTTGCGCAAATAATTTTGCGATTTTTTATCACATAGAGGTTCATAAAAAAGAATAAAATTTATGGGACCTATGCGGCAAAAATCTATGCCCTAATTCAATAACGGCTCCGGCCTTTTTAACCACATAGTAGCATAGTTCACATAGGGAAATTAAATAAACTAATTCTTTATTTTAAAAACTATGTGCGCTTTTGTGTCCTATGTGGTAAAATTTTTAACATATAGTTTGATTATATCAAAATTAATTCTACGTTTGTAGAAACAAATGATATTCTGTAGAATGGCGTTATCCAAATCCGAAGAGAAACTAATGGAACTGATATGGTCGAATCAGCCCATATTTATGAAAGAGCTTTTGGAAGTTCATCCTAATCCAAAGCCTGCACCAAGTACGGTGGCGACGCTACTGAAACGCATGCAAAATAAAGGATTTGTGGATTTCAAACTATTTGGAAACTCCAGGCAATATCACGCACTGGTGGAGAAGCCCGATTATTTTTCAGGTCAGGTGAAAACCATTATCAGAGATTTCTTTTCCGACAGCCCGCTTCAGTTTGCCTCATTTTTCACCAAAAAGGCCGACCTGACAACAAAAGAGTTGGAGGAGATTAAAAAACTGGTGGAAACGGAAATTGAACACAGAAAGAAATGATGGTCTTAGTCAAATTTATCGCCTGTTCGGCATTTTTGATGCTGCTATTCCACCTCTTTTTGGCAAAGGAAAAATCATTTCAGCTAAACCGTTGGATACTGTTGGCGCTTATTCCCGCCGCCATGATTATTCCTTTCCTTAGCTTTCCGATAGTTGTGCCAGATCAAAACCCTGTACAGATTGAATATCTCCCCATTGACCTTTCTCAATCGGCGACAGTAAGCCAATCAAACCCAAGTCCCAAAGCCTTCTCACCTATACAATGGTTTCTTTTTGTATACATTCCAGTGTTTTTCTTTTTACTGATAACAAAACTAAAAGCCCTGAATCAGTTGATTGTTTGGACAAAAAATGCCCCGGTTCAGCACATACCGGGCGCATTGCTGATTCTGTCAGAAAAAGTCCTTTCTCCATTTAGTTTTGGCAAATATATTTTTATGCACCCTGCCATTTATAATGAACGTAGCGAAAACACACAGATGATACTTTCCCATGAACGGGTTCACATTAATCACCGGCACCATTTAGACCTGCTGTGGATGGAGTTTTTACTTGTTGTCTTCTGGTTTAACCCGGTGGTATATCTGGTAAAAAGAGCCATGGTACTGAACCACGAATACCTTGCAGACCATGAAGTACAGCAGGCGGCGCACCCGATAAAGTATAAAAAACTTCTTCTTGAGTTGACAATACACAATAACCCGGGAATATTGACCAGTTCTATTTCCTCCTCCGCATTAAAAAATCGATTAACCATGATGAACAAGCCCATAACCAAAAATATTATGCAGTTTCGAATCTTTAGCTTCAGCCTTATATCCTTGTTAATTATTGCGGGATTTTCTGTAGAAATTAACGCACAACAAAATCCTTCTACAAGCCAAAAACAAAATCAGGTCACAGATGACACGTTTTTCGAGGTAGAGACACAACCTGAATTCAAAGGGGGGATGCCTGCCTTTTATATGTATGTCGTAAATGAACTAGAGTATCCTTTGCGGGCACGGAGAAATGGCATTGAAGGAGAGGTTGTCGTTCAGTTTGTGGTAGAAAAAGACGGTTCACTTTCCAATGTATCGGCCATTAACGAACTTGGAGGAGGCTGTGAGGAGGAGGCAATTAGGGTAGTAAAGAATTCTGCGGCTTTCAAACCGGGTATGCAACGGGGCCGTCCGGTTAGGGTACAAATGGTATTGCCCATACACTTTAGCCTTGACAAGGAAAAGGTAGGTCAAGACGGGCATCCTACAGGTAAAATTATCGTGGAGGGAGTAGAGCAGAGAAACGGTGAGCTGAAAGTTGACGCCAGCTATGCGGATGGCTTTTGGACGGGTACAGTGCGTGACCCCGAAGGAAATACCCTTCCAGGGGCACATATTATTATAGTGGATACTACAAAAGGAACGGTAACGGATATAAACGGAGATTTTTCGATATTTGCCGATGCGTCCCGGAAGCTAGTCGTCAGCTTTATGGGGTATCAATCGGTAAGGTTGGGAAAATGAAAAATCATCAATACTTGAATCATTTGCTGTCATGGTTAGATTCCAATTATGTTAAGTAGCTCCTTCGTGCTGTCCTTTTTTTCAATATAGATTTTCCCACCTGCAATAGATATTTTCTTCATCATAAAAAATCCTGTACCCCTATTTTAGCCCAGTCCTTTTGATAGCAATTTTTTGGTTATGAATTATTAACGTGTCTTACTTACCCAATTTAATTTCCTCCCAAGTCCAAGGTTGCTTTCTACCCTTATGTTCATTCCTTACTTGCCTAACGAGTTCCGGCTGGACGATTGCGAAATCAAGATAACCCGAACCCATTTCTGGAAAACTTCTCATGCCAAGGTCGTAACGTACGTAGCTTAATACCGAGGCAATCCATTCATCGTCATTTTCTCCCATAGGAGGCATAATTTCTGGATATTCTTTCCCATCCACAGGACCCTCCAGCCCATGAAGCATTATCTGGATTACTCCCTTTTTGTATTCCAGCAATTTGAATTTTCCAATCAGTGGCGGCGCAATATGGACTGGGAGTCCTTGGCCCTCAGGACCGTGGCATCCTACGCAAAGTGTCTTGAAAATAGTGGCTCCCTTTATAACCATTTCCCTTGCCTCGGGATTCAAAGCTACCAGTTTGGCTCCGTAGGTTTTCGCCTCTTCGTTTTTCTCCAAGCTTTTGGTGATTCCCGACAACAGTAAACTGTCTACTGACTGCCATCTTATTCCTTCAATCGTCTCTGCGGTCTGTGGGTCTTCGACAGAATGAAGGGATAGCAACAACTGAAAACGAACGTCCGGATCAACATCGGATTTAAGCGGCTCCAACATCTCCATGGTTTCTTTGTGGTGGCTTTTCAAAAAGGGTTCACTTATCCAAACGGCCGCTTTCCTAACCTCAGGTGCCTTATTTTGAAGCGCTAGGGAAATCACATTCAAATCCAGCGCATCCAGCCCTTCTAATGTCCATAAGGCGTGTATAATTGCAAGAGGGCAAGGAAATGTACTCAATGGACCTTTTTCTCCTTTGGCTATAGTTTTCAAATCCTCCACAACTGATTTATCTCCTCGATCGATAATTTCCTTTTGGGCATTATCTCTCCACCAGCCATTTGGATGGTTCAGATAAGTGACAAGTTTTTTAGTCGATTCCTCCAGCATATTGGGGGTAGGACCACGTGGTATATCATTATGAACCAACCTGTATATCCGGCCGTTTCTCACATTTTTCTGTAGTTGATTATTCATTATCTGCGCATACAGATAGCTACCGGGTTGGGCCCAAGTAGATTCTTGAATTATCCCCCTGTACATATCCACGATATACAAACAACCATCCGGCCCGGTATACATATTGACAGGCCGGAAGTTCATGTCGGTGGAGGAAATAAATTCTTCCTCATCATAGGCATTTGTAAGCTTGATCAACCCATTGTCCGAGCTTACATTAGCCCTTCTAATTATTCTACCCACCGGCTCAGCTACAAAATAATCGCCAGACATTGTGTGCGGTAATCTGTCTCCCCTGTAAACCGCCTGTCCGGCAGCTGAGGTAAAAGTTTTTACGGTACTGTCGGCACGCAGTGTTTTGGGACCCCCGTTTACATCTGGAGTTTTGATTATGGGCCAAACTTCATTAAAATCGGGGCTATATGCTTCCTCCATATCAAGTTGCCCATATACCGGATTGATCTGAAATCCTGTTGCTGCCTTACCTGCCGCCGCTCTGCTAAAGAACAACCTGCCGTAGTCATCATGCGTCAAGCCCCACTGCCCATTAGATCCTCCAGCCAAGGAATCAACTTCCAACCTTCCTCCTTTGTACTTGAACCGTACTGGATCGGTGGTTACATATATCCAATTGTCCAGATTCCAATCCAACCCGCTTCGTTGATGCTCTACATTCCCGAAAGCTTTCTCTTCAGATTGAAATACCGCTCTTTTTTGATCCGCTTTTCCATCGCCATTGGTATCTTTATAGGCATATATATCAAAAGTGTTGGTTTCATTTACAAAAACCTCCTCTCCCACAGTAAGCAGCATTCTGGGTAATCTAAGGCTGTCCAAAAATACGCTGCTCTTGTCCATTTTACCATCATTATTGGTGTCTTCAAGCAACATTATCCGGCTTCTGGCTTCATCCTGTCCTTCGGCATCTACGGTTTGCATATACGTTTCCATTTGCGCAACATACATACGCCCGTTCCCATCCCATGCAATCGCTACAGGTTCTGATATCATCGGCTCACTCGCAACCAATTCCAATTCATATCCTTCGGGAATCCTGATGGTTTTCAGACTTTCGAAGGGAGACAATGGAACGGTTATTGGATTTTGATTCACAACCCTTGGTGAAGCAAAGACCATGTTCTCGGTCACATGACTGTAATCCTTCAGATCATCATGCTTACCTTCTTGGCAACTTTGGCAGATGACACAAAATAAAATAATTGATAGTTGAAAGGACGTCGACATCATATAGAGAATGTTTTTTCTTTGATCTTCAAGTAGGTTTAATATTGCAAATTTTTATTAGGAGGTAACATTATAAAAAATTTTCTATACCTTTTTTGGGGGAAATGTTAATCGGTCCTAGTATGTTCCCTTGAATGTTTGCAAAGAGAATTAAGATATTGATCCAGTGAAAATCCAGCCGGATAATCGGGAAATTGGTATTACCCGACGGGATTACCAAGCACCCTGCAGCTTTCGGATCAAGACCAACTGACCTGCATGGTAAGCATCATGCGTGGCTAAATCCAATACTTGCTGACCGATAGCTTCCTCAGGCTGTTGCAGTTCAAGATCAGCGTCTTTGAGAGATTGGATATGGGTGACAATTTTGGAATTGACGGAAAAAAGCTCCTGTTTGACTTCTTCCCATTCCCAAGCAAGTCCAGCCAGGAAGGTCGTTTCATTGTTTGCCACTGACTCAAAATCTATGCCGCACAGCCTGCACAAAAACCTGGCTTTATAATAGAAAAGGTGATGTGTTATTTCCTGAATAGAGTTAAAATCAGCGATTCCTTCCGGCTTCCATACAGCTTGTTTTGCATCCACATTTTCGAGGGCTTTTCTGATTGGGACAAACCAGTTTTCCATATCGTTTGAAATTTCCCAGCTTTTTAAGAGGACTTCTTTTCGGGTCATGGTGTGATGAATTTATAACTAACTTACGAGCTACAACAAAATAAGAGATTGTTAGGCTGGAAGAATAATAGAATGAGAATAAACTGAAATCTAATATCCATTCGATGGTTTAACTTGTTTATCGCTTTATTTTTAGAAGGAAAAATAAGAAATTTCAGGCGGCTTTTTGCTTCATAATTAAGATATATTTGTTTGCAATTATCCCTGTAGCAGTCGTATTTTTAGAACACGAAAGATTGAACTCTAGGGGAAATCATATTCAATCCCTCAAATCTTTAAGTTAATCCAAAAACTACCGATGAAACTTACCACCGACCTTACTGAATCCTTGCTCAAAATATTGAAAATCCGATTCCTGAAAAATACAAACCGCCACCGGGGGATTGAATGGCAGCAGGTAGAAGACAGGCTTTTGTTCGAACCAAAAAAACTCTGGTCTCTCAATGAAATGGACATCACAGAGGGTGAACCGGATGTGGTTGGCAAGGACGAGAAAACCGGAGCATTTATTTTTGTAGACTGTTCTCCAGAGACCCTAAAGGCCGCCGAAGTATTTGTTACGACCATGAGGCCTTGGAATCCCGGAAAGAACATAAGCCAAAAAACAGTGCAATTGGTATGGCGGAAGAAATAGGCATAAAGATATTGAATGAGGAGCAATACAGGGATTTGCAGCGTTTGGGTAAATTCGATACAAAAACCTCGAGTTGGATAGAAACTCCCACGGAGATCCGAAAGCTCGGAGGTGCCATTTTTGGAGATTGGCGATATGGCCAGGTTTTTATTTATCACAACGGCGCCGAATCCTATTACGGAGCAAGGGGGTTTCGGGGAATATTAAAGGTTTAGGTTAGGTTATACACTACCTAAAATCAGGATCTTAGGTTCACGCTTTTAGAAAACCCAAACTTTTTATACATTGGAGCTCCACAATAAATCGGGAAAGAAAATTCTAGATATTGGAAAGTGTTTCTAAACTAAAAAGGTATGAATACGAGCGACACCCACAATGAACGCATGGCAAAAATGACCTTCTCCTCGGTATATCCACATTACGTCACCAAAGTCGAGAAAAAAGGCAGGACAAAAGAAGAATTGCACGAAGTCATAGAATGGCTAACGGGATTTGACGAGAGTAAAGTGCAGGACCTAATTGATCAGAACGCAACGTTTGAAACTTTCTTCCAGCAAGCTAAATTAAATCCAAACGCACACCTGATTAAGGGAATGATTTGTGGTTACCGAATTGAGGACATTGAGAATCCCTTGACACAGAAGGTCCGTTTTTTGGACAAAATAGTAGATGAACTGGCCCAGGGAAAGAAAATGGAGAAGATATTAAGGAAGGGGTAGGAAATGAAAAGTAGATACAATCCAAAAATCCACCATCGTAAGTCTATCCGATTAAAGGGGTATGATTATTCGAATATATTCGTGGCGTAAAAACGTTGGGATGGCCCCGATTCAACGGAAAATTATGGCAACGCAATTATTGGGATAACATTATCCGGAACGAACAATCCTATCGCCGCATTTCCAATTATATCATCAGCAATCCCCAAAAATGGGATGATGATAAATTTTTTCGGAAATGACCATCAAAATTCCTTTTGCACAACAATGAATAATGCAACCGCAAATCAAAATTGATGAAAGGCCTAGCAATTACGTCCTCAACCCAAACAACAACCGCAGCAACTTCACCCTTCGGATGCCCTCAAAAGCCGCCAAACATCCCACTACCGTGAAAATCATCACCAGCAAAAACTGTAATTGCACCGCAATATCCAATGGGAAAATCAAAAGCGATCCCATATATAGAAAAATCATGTGGACGATATAGACAGGATAAGCTGCCTCACTGAGATAAGCCAACAGCTTTCCAGGTTTATTCAAATGTTTGCTGCCAAAGGCCAACACCACAACAATCCAGGCAAATGATTCTATCGGTACCAAATATATCGGTACTTGGAATCCAAAATAAAATGTACGAAGAAAAAACAACCCTACCCCCATCACCAGCCAAATCCATCTCCATCTTTGAATCATTTTCCAAAACCCGCTACCCGCAAGAACAAAGCAATACCCAAAAAAGAACGCCAACAATCCCAGAAAAAAACCATGCCATGTGCGGGCATACAATTCGTAAGGAATGGGATCAAGGATAATGGCCTCTCCTACCAATGCCGCAGCCACCAGTACCAGACCCAAAGGATTACTGAGAACCCTGGTAATCCAATCTCTGACCTTATTGGCTTTCTTAGATCTTAACAGATAAAACAAAGGAGCTAAGAGAAGGACATAGGCAAAGATGTTTGCCAAAAACCACAAATGTCCAGCATCCCACATATACGTTAAATTCATGTTGTTATTATAGCGCCAGATAAGGAGGTGGATCGGAACGATGGCAAACACGCCAAAAACAAAAGGAAGCAAGATACGCCTGCTGCGTTCTGTAATCAGCTGGACGAAATTCCGCTTGCCCATCGCAAAGTATAGGCCCATTCCTGATACAAAGAATAACAGCGGAATCCTCCATATATTAATCAAGGACATGGGAATCCAAAGTGCTGGCCAGGACTTGGGATTTGCAATAAAGGCAATCATCCCGCCCCAAGGCTGAAAACCAATGGCAATATGGTAGACCAAAAGTAATCCGATAGCGATTACCCGCAGCCAGTCAATGTCGTAGCGTCTTTCGGTGGTGGACATAGAATTTAATTTGTGGGAAATGGAAAGTTAAACCTGGCAGGTTTTTGGTTAGGTAAACCTGTCAGGTTTTAGATGATTCTGACCAGCTTAAAAGATTTTTCAAAGGAAACCTGCAGGTTTTAGTTAGATAAACCTGTCAGGTTTTTACCGAATCTGACTAGGCTAGGATATTTTTCTTTTAAACCTGACAGGTTTGGCTCCGTCAAGGCCTCAACATCGCCGCAATCTCCGGCCTAGTTTTTTTGATATAATCATAGTCAAGCGTAAGCCCCATTGGTCCAAGCATAGTTCCCATCATGTCATAGGAATCCTTCATTTCATCAAAAGATCCTCTTACATTATCATAGGCTGTTCCCCCATATTTGTTGGTTATCGTTTTATCTGCACCGTTGTCGAGAAGTATCCTTACGATTTCTGGCCGGCAAAAAAAAGCTGCCGTATGCAAGGCTGTGCTGCCTTCATTATTCTGGAAATTAATATCGGCCCCAGCTTCCAATAGGACTTTAGCCATTTCCGGCTTGCCAAATACTGCCGCTGAAATCAAGGGGCTGGAGCCACCAAAAGGGTCCCTGACATTAAGGTCGCCTCCGTTACTGATGTACATTTCGACCGCCGCCATATCATCGGAGATAACAGCCCCGTGGATATCTTCTGCTCTGTTTTCGGAACCTGATGAATTGCTGCCACAAGATGAAATAACCAGGATGCCTGCAAATAAAATAGCAATAAGTAAGTTATGTGATTTCATTTTTTTATAGTTTTGAATGAAGCACAAAGTAAGGCCAGCGACAAGTGAGTAACTAAACAACCCTGCGGACAAAACCATAAAGAATGCTGAATGCAATATAAATTTTGACGCATCAGTATAAATTTTGCTGAAATCGAGCCTGCCTACCGGACAGGCAGGCATGACGAGATCGTCGCACACGGGATGATAATCATGGCGAGATTTTCCCGAATAAATTCGGGACAGGCTACTCCGGCAAACCGGGACAAGTTATGACCTCTGAAAAACAAATTATAAACACATGAAATCGAGCATGACGAAAACGTCACACAGTGGGATGATTATCGTTGCGAGATTCCATCTGACCGTTAAAAATCAAATTATAAACAGATGAAATCCAGCATGACGAGATCGTCACACAGTGGGATGATTATAGTTGCGAGATTCCATCTGACCGTTAAAAATCAAATTATAAACAGATGAAATCCAG
>NZ_VOLC01000027.1 GCF_009797935.1 Lunatibacter salilacus | reverse complement strand
CAATCCGCACAAATCCGCCGAATCCGTGTTCCATTCGCTTAAAGGTAAAATAGAACACGGATGACGCGGATGAAACGGATGACGCGGATTTTTTTGGATCGGAATAATCTCGTCATCAATAAAAACAATCCGTTCAATCCGCCAAATTGGTGTTCCATTCGATTCAATGTGAAATAGAACACCGATGATGCCTGTTTAATAGTATTTAAAATCCCAAATTTGACGCATCCACCAATTCTACAAAACGTTTCATTTTTTTCTGAATGACTTTAAAGTGGTGTCTGTCTTCTTCTGTGATTAAAGAGATTGCTTCACCGGCCGATTCAGCCCTACCCGTTCGTCCGATGCGGTGGATATAGTCTTTTGGGGAGCGGGGTAATTCATAATTGATCACATGTGGCAAATGCAGTATATCAATCCCCCGGGCAGCCAAATCCGTTGCAACCATAACACGTACATTCCCCGCCTTGAATTGCTTCAGGGCTTCTGTTCGTGCTCCCTGACTCTTATCACCATGGAAGGCCATTGCCTGAATACCGTTTTTGTTCAGCTTAGTGGTCAGGTTGTCTGCTGTGCGGATCGAAGAGGTAAATACCAGCACCTGCTTCCAGTCCCCCTCTTGGATTAAAAATCGAAGCAAAGGACCCTTATTTTCCGGAGATACCAAATATGCCGTTTGATTGATCAATTCGGGGGTAATGGTATCCTGTCCCACCTCAATTTTGACAGGATGGACAAGAATTTTCGCCATCAGAGCCTCGACCTCCGAATCGATTGTGGCCGAAAAAAGAATACTTTGTCGCTTTTTGGGAAGCCTTGAAAGGATTTCATCCATTTCTTCCTTGAAGCCGAGGTTCAACAGCTTATCTGCTTCATCGACCACTAACATTTCGACTTGGGAAAGATCGATGGAGTTTTTTGACACCAAATCCAATAGTCTGCCCGGTGTTCCTATTAGCACTTCGGTACCATGTAGGTTCATCATTTGGGGGTTAATAGACACACCACCATATACAGCCATGGTTTTAATTTTCCTCGGTAAAAAATCCCCAAAAGACTTAAATACTTCCATTACCTGCGCTGCTAATTCCCTGGTTGGCACCAAGACTAATACGGGGACGGATCTACTTTGAACCGAAGGCATTTTTTGTAACCGCTCAAGTATGGGTAATACATAGGCTGCGGTCTTTCCTGATCCGGTAGGTGCGAGTCCAATTAAATCCTTTTTTTGAAGAATAAGCGGAATGGCTTCCTGTTGAATGGGATAGACTGATTGGTATTGGGCTTGGGAAATGGCTTCTAATAGAAAATCAGATAATCCTAGGTCGGCAAAAGTCATTGATGATTTTTTGACAAAGATAAGGGATTTTGTCCACTTCAATTTTTTTTCCTCAGATCGAAAAGATACATTTTCTTTGGTATCTAGTGATATAGTCTATCGCAGTGGGTTCGCCTGGTGCAAATATCCAACCTCTGCCCTTAATAGGTCACAAAACTATAGGTAGTAAAAAAATTAAAACCCGTCAGAATTTTCAGCTCTGACAGGTTTTAATTATATAAATTATGGTATGTACACTAGTGTAAAGTCAACCGTGAGTCGCTTAAATATTTCCCATAGATATTCTCGGAATATATCAGCTAATATCTGCGCAATCCGCGGGAAACAAAACGTTACTGAATTATTGACACGACGCTAGGTTGTCCTGAGACCAGGCTGACCCAAATTAGGTACCTCAAAGCCTTCTCTATAGTTGCGGGTAAGCATTTGGTCCGCCTCAGCATCATTGACAAATGTCTCCGATTTTGGATCAAATGTCAGGACACGTTCCAATTTGTACGCAATATTGCCCAAGTGCGCCAAACCCGAAGATAGGTGTGCTGTTTCCACAGGGCCATTTAAAATGGATTTGTCGTGTTTTCTTACAGCCTCTATAAAATTTGCAAAATGCCCATCGGTACCTCCGTCACCTCTGTCCATTTCAGAACCGGATTTCCCACCGTCACTTCCTGACTTACCGGGTTTTCTGTCTTGCCCCAGAAATGTACTGTACTTATCGTATCCATCCACCACTAAATAACCTTTGTCTCCATAGAAGATATTTCCAACAGTAACCCCATCTTCCCTATTGGTACACCATGGCCTTACTTCAAATTGAATGATTTTATTTTCTTCTGGATAATTATATACGGATGTCAATACTTCAGGAACCTCCTTGGCATCATCCCAGAGGAACTTTCCACCCATCGAAGTTATTTTTGTCGGAAGTCCTACATCCAATCCCCACATGCAGAGGTCTGTTTCATGTATACCCTGATTCCCTACATCACCGTTGCCATAATCCCAGTTCCAATGCCAATTGTAATGCACCAGGTTTTTGGAAAAAGGCTTCTTTTGCGCAGGACCAGTCCATAAATCATAGTCAATACCTTCCGGAACAGGTGAGGTTCCATGATCACCAATACTTGGCCTCCACCTAAAGACAATGCCTCTCGCCATATAAACCCGGCCTATATAGCCATCCCTCATCAATTGAATAGCTTCTTGAACAGCGGGTGAGCTGCGAAGTTGTACCCCATGTTGTACAATGCGATCATACTTATGAGCAGCTTCCACCATTTGGCGTCCTTCCCATATATTATGGGATCCGGGTTTTTCTACGTAAACGTCTTTTCCTGCCTGACAAGCCCAAATCGTGGACAATGCATGCCAATGATTGGGTGATGCAATACTGACCACATCGATGTCCTTGTTATCATAGACCCGGCGAAGGTCTTGTTCCAAAGCCACATCTTTACTGTACTTATCCTTAAAGCTTTTTTGCCTTTCCCTCAAAATGTTCATATCAGGGTCACAAAGTGTGGTAACCTGTACATTCTTTTGATTCATAAAGCTTGCAATATGGCTTTTTCCTCTTCCATTTACTCCCAGCACTGCCGCATTAATCCGGTCATTGGCACCAAAAACGCTGGATGGTATAATAGTGGGTGCCACCATTGCAACAGAGCCCGCAATGGCCGTTTTTTTTATAAATGACCTTCTGGTTGATTCATTGTTCATAACATGTTTATTTTGAGTTAAAATTAAATTTTACCCCTAATTTAAAAAAAAATCACCTGACGAGGGTTCATCAGGTGATTTTTATTGAGTTATATTATTCACCAACGGCCCGCATGGGATCTTCATTGGTGACACCCGCCGGCTGTACCACGTGGGTAAGTGGCTCGATATTGCTTCCGGCACCGGCATATCCGGTAGTCTGGTTTAAGGTAGCCTCCACATTTCCTACTAAGTAAGGCTGATAAACCGGCCAGAAAATATGCATAGGATCCATGGTATACCTCGTTGTATTATAAGTAGCCCATCTCACTTCATCCCTGAAAAAGGAGTTTTTCTCCATCATCCGGTCATAGTAGAAATTGTTCGGGGACAATGACTTCTCAATATCGTTTCCGGAGAGAGTATATGTCTTACCGTTATAAGCTGCTTTACCAGTTTTGGCAAAAATTACGGATATCCGAACCAATTCATCGTGTCTATATTCTTCACCGTACAATTCACGGGTCCTTTCATCCAAAACAGCTCCAATACCCTCTGATTGTACATCCGAAGCAGTATACATATAAATGGCATTTGCACGTTCCCGGATGGCATTAATATCCTCCGCTGCTCCGGCATAATTTTCCTGCCATAATCTGGCCTCCGCCCGAATCAAATACACTTCTCCCATTCGCAAAATATACATGTCCATTTTCCCGGAATCCTGCCTATCGGGACGGGATTCCAGATTGACAGAATAAAATTTATACCGCGGATATCCAAACCAACATCGGATGGTATCTTGACAGGTTAAATTCCCATTTGCATCATACAATTGAAGGGGTTGGAGATAAAAAGGACTTCCGTCATCTTGTAGGGATGGATTATCGTACAATACATCCTCCATTTCAAACCAGTTGAGGTCTTTATGCCGGTAATCCTGTTCGTCAATCATGCCATTATAATTCCAGATATCATATTGGGAATAATTTGTCGGGCGGGCAAAACCTTGACTCCTACCCCATTTTTTCATCATTCGACCACGATTGTCGTTGGTGGTTGCCTGTACATCTGTGCCGATCCGTGTGGTACCGGGTTCCCATACGCCCAAGTTAGTGCTGACGAAGTTTGGCCCCCATGCCCTGATTCTTGCTGCCTGTCCTTGCGTTCCCAAAACAAACGGTTCATTTACAACCAACCAAATCCCCTCCGGATTGCTGGTTTTTTGAGCACCTTTGTCCATGTGAAGATAATTGACTGCATCTGCAGGGGCAAAGCCGGACCTTCCAGGTAGAGGGTTTCCGGTATTTGGATTATTGGTATTTGCCACTTCTACTTCCGTAACTCCCGAAGGAATCATGGCATCGGTAAACAACCGCGACTCACCGTCATTGATCACATCCGTCATGAGCTGTTCTGCTTCCGCAAATCGTTGGTTCAGCATGTAATATTTAGCCAAAAGCATTCTTACGGCATCTTTTGGGGCTTGTCCTATAGGCAATTGGCCTTTTGGTTTCACATGCTGTACGGCATATTCCAGATCCACAATCATTTGGTCCCAGATTCCTTGCATGTGAAAAACCTTAAAGTCCCTTCTTGCTTCTTTTACCACATTGAGCGGAAAGGCAACATTGCCAAACTGCATGGTTAACTGCATATAGAAAAAAGCTCTAACAAAATAAGCCGAACCAAGTAAATGGTTTCTTTCCGAATTATTAACCCCATTCTCCCAATCAGGAAGATCAATGTAATCTATGACTGTATTTGCCTTTTTAATGTGATTGTAGTTGTCAGCATAAAAGGACAAGGTTCTGCCTGCATCGTTATTCCTTGCATTGGTAGGCGTGGCGTAGGTGCGCAAATCCACAAATGCGTCCGGTTTGTCTGTAGAAGCCACAACGGATGCATCACTCATATTGTGATTAAACATCAATTCCCGGGTATCCCCATTCCACTGAGTCATAACACCTCTCAACGCTGCATCGAGAGCCGTTTGCAATCCTGCCCCGTCACGAAATGTGTTTTCAGGACTTAGAAAAGAAAGTGGCTTTTCATCAAGAAAATCATCGGTACACGAAACCGAAAATAACAGCAAGAGCGATGCGATTATTTTATTGTATATTTTAATATTTTTCATGTCTTTCCAGTTAAATTATTAATTCCAACAATCGGGTTTCTTTAGATTAGAAACTAACGTCCAAGCTAAATGAATAGGTCCTAGGCATTTCTCTCGCAGACTCGGGATCCCCGAGCTCTCTAATCCAGCCAGTAAATACAGCGGCATTTTCAATATTTACAGCAAGCCTTACCCTGTTGGATTTAATTTTCTCCGTGAGATTCGGTGGCAAACTGTAACCTACAGACACGTTTTGAAGCCTCAAATAAGACCTGTTGATCCAGGTCTGACCACCCCCTAAATTGATTGAATTAATCCGCGCAAAGTTATTTTCTCCGTTAAGAGGAGTCCAATAGGGGATTTTATACCAGTTGTGGTTTTTGATGTATTCTTGGTTGTTGTTAAAAGGTTCTCGAGTACCGCCTAAATAGCCCAGTTTGGCAAGAAACACCAGTCCAAAATCAAACCCTTTCCATTCAAAGTCATTTCGTAAGGTCATGTACCAAGGATTATCGCTTAAACCGAGGAATACCCGATCGTCCAAATCGATTCTTCCATCGCCGTTTTGGTCCACAAATCTAAAATCTCCAGGAAACAAGCCGTATTGGGCGGCCTCATCCTCTTCTCCAAGTTGATAAATCCCATTTAAATCCCAATCCCAGATCACGTCTTTGTTTTTCCCGATAAACCAACCATTTTGAAGGTCATCCGGCTCTCTTACGACTGTATTGCCTTCCGCATCTGTAATAGGGATGGCCTTATTGCCCAACGTGGTGATTTTGTTCATTCTATACGTGACATTAAAGGTACTTCTCCAAGTAAAATTGCTGTTGGATATATTAATCGAATTTATTCCCAAATCAAAACCTTTGTTTTCCAGATTACCAACGTTGGTTTTTACAGAGCCAAATCCAGTAAGGTCGGGTAATTTCTGATCCAACAACAAATCTCTAGTTTCGGACTTGTAGACGTCCAACGAACCGGTAAGGCGGTCATTGAAAAATCCGTAGTCTATACCTACATTTACAGAGGCCGTTCGTTCCCAAGAAAGTAGGAGATTCGCAATTCTGTTAATTTCCGTATAGGGAGTAGCGACATAACCCCCATCATAATTCAAATAGACTCCATTACTTAGCCTTGCATAGGCGTTATAATCTTCCAACCCACTACTGTTACCGTTTATTCCATAACTCACTCTCGTTTTTAAATAACTCAACGCCTTCCCCTTGGGCATGAATTCTTCGTTAGTCAGCGTCCAAGCTGCGGATAGGGATGGGAAATTTCCATAGAGAGTGTTTATACCAAATCTAGAGAATCCATCCCTGCGGATAGAAGCGGAAAAGTTGAAACGATCATCATAGGCATAATTGACTCTTCCCATAACTCCAGTTCTAGAATTCACCTCATCATAGGAACTCATGGTTGGGTTTAACCCCAATTGCATCGCATGGTATCCAAGTCCCGCAGTAGGAGAGAAAGTATTGTTCATCGCCCGAGTCTCCCAACTTTGATTCCGTTCAGTATTGTACAAGCCTGTAAAACTTAACCGATGTATCCCGAAATCTTTATCCCAATTTAGAATCGTATTTGACTGCCAGGAAAACGAGTCATTGTACCTTCGCTCCGCAATATCCACCGCTCGCTGGGGATTTCCTCTTTCATTGAGATCAAATCGTTTTCTCACATCAAATCTGGGAGTATAGTCCGTTCGCAGACTAATCCCCAACGGAAGTGTAACCATCGCATACAAGGTAGGATTAATCATGAATCGGGTATGACTTCGGGTATTCCAGCTTGGATTTTGGTAGGGATTAGTTAAGTTCGATCCAGCAGGCTGATCGTTAAGGTTTTCCCTAGTCCGTGGCATATTATTCCGCCAAGGTTGGTCATAAGGGGAAAAAGACCTGTAACCACCATTAGGTATAGACATAGGACCTTCATCTTGAAAGGTAAACTGGGCGTTTGCCCCAATGGAGAAAAACTCGGCCAAGTTTACATCCAAGTTTAACCTCGAAGTGATGGTTTTAAATTTGTCATCTCTGATTACTGACTCCCGATCACTATATCCCAAGGCATAATAATAGGATACCCTTTCAGTTCGGCCGGAGATACTCACGTCGTAATCCTGCCTTACACCGGTATGGAATAAAAAGTCCTGCCAGTCATGAGTAATGCCATTGCGGTAATTCTCCAGTTCATTATCCCAGAAATTAAAATTGTTGACCCTTGCCAAATTAATTACATCCGGATTGGTCTCGCCGGGAATTCCGTTTGCCGCTAGCCAAGCACTTTGATACTGGGGATCTATGCTGTTATAATCGCGAAACCTTGTCCAAGGCTCTGTAATTGTATTGGTGATGGATTCGTTCATGTCCGTCAACCAATTCAATACTTCGTCCCCGCCCTTATAAGTTTCCTGTCTCCTGGCACCGGTAATAAGGCCTGTCCTATTGCTAAAGGTAATTTGTGGTTTACCAAAAGATCCCTTTTTGGTGGTAAAAATAACGACACCGTTCGTTGCTTGCGATCCATAAACCGCTGCTGCACTTGCATCTTTCAACACATCCACACTTTCTATTGAATTGGGGTTAATCTCAGCTAAATCACCTCTGAAAATCACGCCATCCAAAACTATCAAAGGTCTATTTGCTTCTCTTTCCTCATTTACATCGGGATCTAGGTCGGCTTTCATGGAATTATCCCCCCTTACGTCAAAATCAGGGACATTCCGCGCATTTGTAGCATACCCGACGCTTAGTCCGGGAACGGTAGATCGAAGTATTTCAGAAACACTGGTGGGCTTATATTTCATGACCTCCTCAGCTTTCACATTGACGATGGCTCCGGTCATATCCTTTTTCTTTTGGGTACCGTACCCTATCACAATCACCTCGTCCAGGGCTTGTGCACTTTCTACCAGTGTAACATCAATGGTGGATCGATTATCTATCGCAATGGTCTGATTTTCAAACCCTATAAATGAAAACACCAAGGATGAGTTTTCCGGGACGGTAATGCTGTATTTCCCATCCATGTCAGTGGCAGTACCTATGGACGTACCAGGTACTGAAACAGTTGCGCCGGGAATAGGATCCCCATTCTGATCGGTCACTGTGCCAGTGACTGTTACATCAATCGGTTTGTTCGATTCAGCTCGTTCCAAGGATTTTGAAGAAACAGTTGTCGTCCTGCTTTTCTCCAAGTTTGCCAAGATTCCGTCTAAACTGCCATGCTGAGCCAAAATTGGGCCGCCTAACAGGAAGAACAGGATTGCCGTGGATGATGCCATCCATTTCATTTTCCAGCAATTAAGTAATTTTCTTTTCATTAATTTTGGGTTTTGAATAAATGATTGATTTTGGGTATTAATTGGATACTAATCATAAGGAATATCCCACCTTGTTTTTCCATAGGCTTTTCTTAATTAAGAATAACTTTTAATTAAATTAAACATAAAATAGAATTATTATTTGCGCAATCGATTGCACAACCATATAAAAGTATTCCCCGGATGATGAGAGAAAATTATAAACTTCAGTTAAGTTCTTCTATTGGCGGGTTAATGTTAAAAAAAAATAAACTTTAAAAAAAATAGAAATTGATATATTTTCAAAAAAGAAATAGAAATTTAGATTACATGATATTTCAATCATATAATTAGCCTATATTAACTATATGATTTTTCTAAAAGAATTGATTTATAATCATTGAAACTCTAATTAAAGCTGGTAACTCATCCTAAATTCTACATTTATCTATCTGGACATGGCAATTCGAATCATATCCTCAAATGTTTGTTGTTGAAGCTGTCTGTCTTTATCACTAATCGGTTCTTCCCGGAATTGCAACCGTGTAAAAACGTGGAGCTTTGAGTCAATCATCTCAATTTCAACTTGATTGACAGTGGTTATTCCTTTATAGATAAGTACTGCGCTGGCAGGATCTGCACTAGCGTCATGGGTGGATTTATATACTTTCATAAAACTCCGCAATGGAAGTCCAAAACCATGCTGTAGGTCTTTCCGGACTTTTTTGATAACCGACTGCAGCTCCCTCAGTGTTTCATACGGCCGGTAGTTGTACCAATAGGTTATTTCACCCTGTGTATTTTCCGCTTCGGTGTAACCAATCAGGGGACCAAGGACTCCAATCAATGGAAGCATCTTATCCGAAGGGACAACGATCGGATCCACCAAAAGAATGCTATTCGGAGTTGTTTTTCCATTAAAATAGCCAGAGCCAATAGCTTCTAAAATCAAAGCACCACTGGTTGATGATCCTACCAGGTGAAGATTGCTGTAGCCTGCTTCTAATAACGCCTCATACTCATCAAATATGGCTTGTTGCCAATCTTTCCAGCTGGCAGATTTAAACTCCTCATAGGTACGGCCATGTCCTCCCAAAAGCACTCGGGAAACGTAATAATCCTCCGTATTTCCCGACCAATCGACAAATTCCTGCCATTCAAAAGTAGAGGCACTAAAACCATGACATACAATAAAAACAGGTCGGGAAGCCTGTTCCGCTGTGGGGTTGGGATTACCCTGAGAGACTAAATAGTTCTCAGGAGATAAAAGAGAAGGATCAAAAATGATTTTCCCATCCAGAAAGTCATCGCTGATTTCTGGATTAACATCACAAGATCCCAGCATAAGGTTAACGCAAACCAACAGACAAATACAAATGCTCTGGATCATATTGGCCGATAGGCTTTTCACTTTTGGTTGAAATGCTGAATAGATCCTTAAAAGGAAAAAGGGAGGGCTGGTGAAGTTTTTCATTTCAATGGGTAGAAAAAGTTTAACTGGGCAAATAAAGGATATAGAGTTCCCGGCCCGTTTAGGCCGTTGCCAGAGATTATATTGTAACCTAAGGCCATATTTACTTTTAATTGGACCGGAGTAGTCCACTCCAGACCCGAACTTGCAGAAAGCAACATGGAACTTCTATCCAGCACATCGAAAATTTCCGCTTCATAATCTGCCGCAAAATACCCACTGTTCAAACTGACAAAAGGCCTAATTTTCCTGCGATTTTTAAAATAATAAGACAACCAAATTTGATAATTATCCTGTTTTATTGCATTTGAACCCAAAGCAGAACCCAATCGGCTGCTGACAAATCCAATCCCGAGAAAGAGCCTGTTATCGGCTAGGCGATCAAATGAGATTTGAGATACAAATCCATTTTCCAAGTATAGCCCCAATGATTTCTGGCTCCGAAGGCCAATGTCAATATGGGATTGTTGGGCCAGGCTTACACTTGGCAAATTCATGAAAACCAAAACTGTCCCCAGTATGATCCATTTTTGGCTTCTTAACATTGGCGATCCATAGAAAATATTCCGAATGTAAGCCTTTTTCTTCCAAATTCAATCTTTAAATTTTCCACCCAAGATTTGCAATAATACCCAAGCCCAAAAAGCCAATGGAGAAAAATACGCGTCAAGAGAATACTTCTTTGTTGATTGAATTTTGGGCGTTATACTATGTCATTGCCCATAATAAGCATCCTTTCCATGCTTACGTTCATAGTGTTTTTGTATCAATGCAGGTTTTAATCGGGCGGCCTGAGGATTAATTTGAAGTGTCAAATAGGCCATCCGTGCAATCTCTTCCAATACTTTGCTGTTGTAAACAGCTTTCGCAGCATCCTTACCCCAGGTAAACGGGCCGTGGTTTCCCAGCAAGACCATTTCTACCTCCCGGTATGAAAGTCCTTTTTCTTCAAAACAGTCCAATATCTGTTGGCCGGTATTATATTCGTAATCTCCCTGAATCAGCTCATCCGACATCGGGGGAGCGCAAGGGATATCCGGCGTCAGGTGATCGGCATGGGTAGTACCAAAATTAGGGATATCCCTCTGGGCCTGCGCCCAACTTACTGCATAGGTACTATGGGTATGACAAATCCCACCAATGTGGGTCCAATGTTTATATAGGAAAGCATGGGTCTTGGTGTCAGAGGAAGGGCGCATCTGTCCGGAGACCACGTTGTTGTCAAAATCCACCACTACAATATCTTCAGCCCTCAGGCTTTCATAGGGTACCCCACTGGGTTTGATAGCGAAAAGCTCCAGTTCCCTGTCCACAACACTGACATTTCCAAAGGTGTAAACCACCAAGCCCAAAGCGGGCAGCTGCATATTTGCTTCGTAGCAAGCACTTTGCAGGTGTTCAAAATTTCTCATGCTTATTAATTTATACGGCTATATTACGACTATCTATTACTATTTTAGAGAAAAGGTCTGTAAATCCCTTACTGATACAATCTACCCAAATTATGATACAACATTCAACTATTTGACAGAAAACTAACTTTCACCTTGCTTATTTGCCTATATATTATAAATTTGGTGCGTTGAAATTAAAGGAGAAAACAAACAGGTTTTGAATATCTATCGAATCGAGGCAAACAAATTTACGTAAAAAAGCAAAAAAATATGATGAAGTACTCAAATCAATCCAGAATCCTGGTTTCGATTGATTGTGTTGTGTTTGGGTTTGATGGAGAAAATTACAAATTACTCCTGATTCAACGGGGTTTCGAACCCGAGAAAAACAAATGGAGTCTAATGGGGGGCTTCCTACAACCCGAGGAATCCTTGGATGAAGCAGCCCAACGAGTTCTGCACGAACTAACAGGACTGAAAAATGTCTATATGGAACAGCTGCAAGCCTTTGGCTGTCCTTCCCGCGATCCGGCTGAAAGAGTAATCGGGGTTACCTATGTCGCACTAATAGACATCAAAAAATACGAAAAACAGATTTCCAATCATTTCAAACCGAAATGGTTTATGATGGACGACCTGCCCGAACTTATATTTGACCATCCACAGATGATAGAGCTATCGCTCAAGCACCTAAGATACAAAGCGGCCCTCCATCCCATCCTTTTTGAACTTTTGCCTGAAAAATTCACCTTACCCCAACTTCAGATCCTTTATGAAGGCCTGTATGGAATAACCATTGACAAGCGTAATTTTTCAAGAAAAGTCCTATCTACCGGTATTATAAAGAAAGAAGTGGAAAAGGATAAAACTAAATCAAAAAAAGGAGCCTACTATTATACCCTTGTAAAGGAAAACTATCAGGCACAATTTCAGCGAATTCTGAATTTTATCCCCAAAAATGACATACCTCCAGGCATAGAGACTGAATCAAAAGTACAACTCGCTTACTCAGAGATATCGGATAATTAGTAATTTCCGTTTTTAAATTAGAAGCAAGGAAACATAATTACCGCGACTTATCAGTATCGTGCCAATAGCTATTGTATGAAAAATATTGAATCAAAGGAAATCTGGTTTATCACTGGAAGTCAACATTTATATGGAGATGAAACGCTACAACAGGTGAAGACACATGCGATACATCTCGCTGAGGAACTTGGAAATAAAAGTGAGATTAGTGTAAAAGTGATTTTCAAAGCCCTGGTAACCGGAATGGACGAGATCCGGCAGGTCTTTCAGCAAGCTAATCATTCCGCTGTCTGTATCGGGGTAATCACCTGGATGCATACATTCTCTCCTGCTAAAATGTGGATCAATGGATTGAAAATCCTACAAAAGCCACTGCTTCATCTGCATACCCAATACAACCGGGACATTCCTTGGAGCAGCATAGATATGGACTTTATGAACCTTCACCAAAGTGCTCATGGAGATAGGGAGTTTGGGCATATTGTTTCCCGGATGCGGATCAACAGAAAAGTCGTAGTCGGTCATTGGAAAGCTGACACTGTAGCGTCAGAAATAGATGACTGGGCTCGGGCTTGTCTGGGATGGAATGATTGGCAAGGAGCCAAGTTTGCGCGGTTTGGTGACAACATGCGTCAAGTTGCTGTCACAGAAGGTGATAAAGTGGAAGCCGAGATACAATTTGGATTTTCTGTAAACACCTTTGCAGTCGGTGATCTCGTCGAATCTATTGAATCCATCTCATCCAATGAGATTGATGAGCTGCTGCAAATTTATGAAGAAAGCTACAACCTAGTGGATGTCTTGGGCAAAGATGGGTCGAAAAGATCTTCCTTGCTAGATGCGGCGAGAATTGAGTTGGGATTGCTTCAATTTTTGGAATCCGGCGGATTTAAGGGATTTACAGACACTTTTGAGGATTTGCATGGAATAAAGCAACTGCCTGGAATTGCCGTGCAGCGGTTAATGGAAATGGGCTATGGATTTGCGGGAGAAGGCGATTGGAAAACGGCTGCTCTGGTACGCGCCATGAAGGTCATGGGGACAGGAAAGCCCGGGGGAAATGCCTTTATGGAAGACTATACCTATCATTTTGACCCGGAAGACAGCTTGGTTTTAGGTTCACACATGCTTGAAGTGGACCCCTGTCTGGCTTCACATAAGCCTTTCTGTGAAATCCATCCGTTAGGCATTGGAGGAAAAGAAGACCCCGTCCGCCTTGTTTTCAACGTTGGTGCGGGACCTGGACTTAACGCATCATTAGTAGATATGGGCAACCGTTTTAGATTGATTGTCAACGAAGTCGAAGCGGTAGAACCCCGCTACGAATTGCCTAAATTGCCTGTCGCCAGGGTTTTGTGGAAACCTTTCCCGGATATGGAAACAGGCTGTAAAGCTTGGATTTTGGCAGGGGGGGCACATCATACCTGCTTTAGCCAAAATATCAGCAGTGGGATCCTGTCCGATTTTGCTGATATCGCCGGCATTGAGCTATTAACCATTGACCGGGAAACAAAGATTAAAGAATTCAAAAAAGAGTTGACTTGGAATGAAATGTATTTTGGGAGGAGATAATATGCTTGGTTTATTTTTCTAAGCGACATATAATACCAAAACGGTTGATATTCATTTTAACTTGCCAGGCCTTAGTGTTTTTCATGTTATCGACAGAAATGAACTATTGAGACGGAACGGAAGAATTTGGCTGGGAGAAGCAATTACTCAAAAGAATTACCGATTTAGGCAATCTGGACAAATTTTACAGCCAAATAATTTTGTTAAGCGGGAAACAACCAATATCTTCATTACCAATGTAAGCTATTGTTTCCTAAATCATGAAATACCCTAAGATAACCACCCGCCTTTGCTTCACTGCCTTCGCTTTAATTTTATTTAGTCAGCCAGCAACCTCCCAAACCGAAAATATTCCGGAAGCTGTCATCAATAACGGAGTCGTCCAAGCAACACTTTATTTACCTGATTCGGAGACCGGCTATTACCGCGGAACGCGCTTTGATTGGTCGGGAGTAATTGGCAGCTTGGAATATAATGGACATAGTTATTTCGGGCAATGGTTTCCAACATACGATCCTTTTTTGCATGACGCCATTACCGGACCAGTAGAAGCTTTTGACCCTATTGGATATGAAAATGCGCAACCGGGAGAAACGTTTTTAAAAATAGGTGTTGGCACCCTCAAAAAAATCAACGATGAACCGTATCGGTTTACTGCTCCATTTGAGATCGTCGACGATGGGAAATGGTCTGTGAAAAAGAAGAAAGATCGTGTGGTTTTTTCGCACGTGCTGAAAGATGCCGACGGCTATGCGTACCGATACGAAAAAACGTTAAAGTTGACTAAGGGGAAGCCTGAAATGGTATTATCCCACAGCCTGAAAAATACAGGGCATAAACAAATCGAAACCCAAGTCTATAACCACAATTTTTTTATGATTGACGATCAGCCCATTGGCCCTGATTATTCGGTTACCTTTCCTTTTGACTTGGAGTTGATTTCCAACACACGGGGTATGGGGACAACGGTGGAAATTCATAAAAATAAGTTGGTGTTTTTGGAGCCGATCCAGCCCCGGGAAAGTATATATGTTGTTTTGGGTGGATACTCGGATCAAGCTTCTGATTATGATATCACTGTTGCAAACAGCAAAACCGGGGCAGGCGTACGAATCACCAATGACCGCCCTATCACACATTTCCCTGTATGGTCCATTCCGACCACCCTCTGCCCGGAGCCCTATATGTTGGTAAGTGTCGCCCCCGGACAGACTTTTACATGGAACACAACCTATGAGTTCTTATCCGAAAAACCCTGATCAAATAAATCCACCCCTCGATAACCTTTTTAATTCAATGAAAATACTACAATCCCTTTTCCCTTCCACAACTAGAAGATATTTGGTAGTGGTGGTTGCTTGGTTATTTGGATGCACCTCACCGACTTCGCAAGATCAGGACTGGCCCTATTACGGGGGAAACAGCGAGGGTAACCGTTATTCAAATTTGAACCAAATCAATACCGACAATGTCAAAGATCTTCAGGTTGCCTGGTCTTATATGTCGGTTGATACTACAAAAGAAGGATACAGACCGCGGGAAATACAATGCCAACCCATTATAATAGACGGTATGTTGTATGCGACCAACCCTCTGTTGGTATTATTTGCATTGAAAGCAGATACGGGCGAGGAGTTGTGGAAATTTGATCCGTTTGTCGGAAAAACTCCCCGCTATCATTCCAACCGGGGGGTCATGTATTGGGAGGATGGATCAGAAAAACGTATTCTTTACACCGCAGGCACTTCGCTTTATTCCATTGATGCGTTGACAGGGGAATCCGTGACCAGTTTTGGAGATAACGGAGCAATTTCACTTCAACAAGGTGTGGGGGATAACTTGGATCGGGACGAGAAAGACCTAGCGGTGATTGCGACTAGTCCCGGAATTATCTACAAAGATCTCGTAATTATGGGTTCTACCGTTTCTGAATCTGCCACTGCCCCTCCGGGTCATATTAGGGCCTTTGATGTGCGTTCGGGTGAGTTGAAGTGGGTATTTCATACCATTCCCCAACCGGGAGAGTACGGCTATGACACTTGGCCCAAAGATACCTGGAAACTGTTGGGGGGAGCCAATAACTGGGCAGGAATGGTAATGGATGAAGAAAGGGGCCTGATATTTATGGGTACAGGTTCACCCTCAGTGGATTTCTATGGAGCTATACGCCACGGTAAAAACCTATTTGCCAATTGTGTGCTGGCATTGCACGCGGCAACCGGGGAGCTTGCTTGGTATTACCAAATCGTCCATCATGATCTTTGGGACAGGGACATCGCCTGTCCGCCAAATCTGATGACAGTCACCCATGAAGGAAAAAAAATAGCTGCCGTGGCTCAGACCACCAAAGACGGACTGGTATTCCTGTTTAATCGGGATACCGGAGAACCACTATTTCCGGTGGATGAAGTTCCCGCATTGACAGATTTTGCACTGCCAGGAGAGGCACCTTGGCCTACCCAGCCTAAACCCACCAAACCTGCGCCTTTTTCCCGACAGGTAATGATGGAAGAAGACATTACCACCCGGACCCCTGAGGCCTATGAGTATGTTAAGAAACGTTGGGAGGAAAGCCGATCCGGGAGTAAGTTTATGCCCCTAAGTAAGGAAGGGACACTTTACTTTGGCATTGGCGGTGGGGCCAACTGGGGCGGGAACGCTTCCGATCCGCAGGGAATACTTTATCAGAATTCCAACGAAATGGTGTGGGATGTAAAACTGGCGGAAATCCCGGCAGCCTCTGACCAGTCCGTAACCGCTGGTCGAAGCCTTTACATAACCAACTGTGCCCATTGCCATGGCCTGGACAACAAGGGGGCCGCCGGACAGGAATTTCCTGATCTATCTCAAATTGGCAGTAAGCTAAGCCCTGCTGAAATTACTGCCATCATAAGCAATGGCCAGGGAAGAATGCCGGCATTTCAACACCTTTCATTGGCTGAAAGACAAACAATAACTGCTTATCTCACTGGAACCGAAAAGCAGGGAGGCCTGCAAGACGATATCCATAGCCCGATAGCAGCGGAAGTTGCCTCATCCAATAGCGAATTTCCTTACAAACCGGCTTTTACATTAAGCGGTTTGAACAAATTTCTGGATCCCGACGGGTATCCGGCGATTACCCCACCATGGGGAACCCTTAACGCCATAGATATGAATACCGGAGAATTCCTGTGGCAAGTACCCTTAGGAGAATATCCTGAACTGACTGCTGAAGGCATGCCTATCACAGGAACTGAAAATTATGGAGGCCCCGTAGTAACCGCTGGGGGTTTGGTTTTTATCGCCGGTACCAAGGATGAACGTATCCGTGCCTTTGACAAAAAAACAGGGAAAGTTCTCTGGGAGTATCAACTTCCTGCCGGAGGGTTTGCCACCCCTGCCACCTATATGGTAAACGGAAAACAATATCTGGTCATAGCTGCGGGTGGTGTTAAGAATGCGCATAAACCGGGTGGCTCTTATATCGCATTTGCCTTACCCTAAAATAACGTGAAATAATTTGCATCCGACGCTTCTTTCCTATAAACTTAACGAATATGATCTTTTGATTGGTAAAACTCACTCTTTGCAATAACCCATCTTCGAAAAACCCGTTATAAACATCTGAACCTAACTACTTCCAGCCATGTCCCCCTCTCCCCTACACACCATCCTTGGCTCAACAGGCAATATAGGCACTGCCTTGGCTACGGAACTCTCATCAATCGATTCAACAACGGTTCGTCTTTCGAGTAGAAATCCTAAGCTGGTTTCCGGAGATGAAGAATTGGTAAAAGCAAATTATTTAAACGAGCAGGAAGTGGATGCCGTTGTGAAGGGCTCGGACACGGTCTACTTAGTTGTGGGGATCACATATAAGTCCAAGCTATGGCAGGAACAGTGGCCCGTCATCATGAAAAACACCATTAAGGCATGTAAAAAACATGGTGCCAAGCTTGTCTTTTTTGACAACATGTATTGCTACGATCCGGATCATGTCGGTCACTTGACCGAGGAAACTCCTGTAAATCCGAAGAGTAAAAAGGGAAAGGTTCGGGCACAAATTGCCCAAATGATTTGGGACGAGGTTTCCAGCGGCGGACTACAGGCGATGATCGTGCGCGCAGCCGATTTTTATGGTCCGGGGGCAAAGCTAAGTTTTCTTAATGAATCAGTCATCAACCGGATGAAAGCTGGAAAAACCGCTCAATGGTTGTATGCCGGAGATAAAAACCATTCATTTACGTATATACCTGATGCTGCCAAGGCAACAGCCTTTTTGGCACAACAAGCCGATGCGTGGAATCAGGTATGGCATTTACCAACATCGGACGCCTATCCTACTGGTCAAGAATGTGTCAATATTTTGGCTAAACACCTGGGAGCGGCTCCGAAATTGGCCATCCTTCCGGGGTTTATGGTAAATCTGCTGGCTATGTTTATTCCTTTACTCCGAGAGATAAAGGAATTGAAATATCAGTTGGCTGAGGATTACTGTTTTGATTCGTCGAAAATTGAAATCAAATATGGGTTGAAACCAACGTCGTTGAATGATGGGTTAAAGGCATGCCTTTAACCTAATTTTCCAATACCTGTTTCAAATTGTTCATATTTTGCGCCATATCCTTTTTCAGCATGGATTTGATAAAAGGAATCATCAGATTCATCGGGAATGGGGTTCGGGTATGGAATGTATTGGTCACCTTGGACTGATTCGCCCCAACGGAATCTATTCGGGTGATAGCTTGGTTGACTCCTTTAAAGGGCTTTTCAAACCGGATCTCCACTTCATAGCCCTCACCATCCATTATTTTGGTGATCTCCTGTTCCCCTACCCCAACATTCTTTTGTTCACTTTCCCATGCTGCCACAAAACCTACCGTACCGTCAACACCCCGATAATCCATTTTTACATTGGGATCGGCCATGACCCACTTGGAATAATATTCCTGATTTTTGAGATGACTCACAAATTCAAAAACCTCCGACCGGGGTCGGTCGATGACAGTTTCGGCACTGATGGTATACTCCTTCTTCATCATGAGAGCAACAAAAAGCAGTAAAATAATCAGGCCAGCGATTCCTAATACAATTATTTTTATCATAATGGGTTTGGTTATTGCGGATTTTTATTGAGGTCATTTAATCTCAACTTTAAAAGAGTGGTGAATTAATAGGTATGTGATTGATGATTTTTAAATAACCAATTAATCAATTATAGTTGAATTTTGAAACCTTTAATTAATAGCTGCCTCAAGTACAGCAATGTCCATCTTTTTCATGGGCATAAAAGCAGCCATTAGTTTGGGAGCCTTGGCCGGGTCTGACATATTCTCCGTTAATAATTTTGGCACAATTTGCCAGGAGACTCCAAACTTGTCATAGAGCCAACCACATTGCACTTCATCTCCCCCGCCTTGCGTAAGGCGTTCCCAATAATAGTCGATCTCACTTTGATTATCACAATAGACCATTAAAGAAATAGCAGGAGTGATGTCAAATTGATGATCATGAGAACTTTCCATTATCATGAACGTGTATCCATTGAGGTAAAACTGGGCATGCTTTACTTTCCCCAGCACATCCCCATCCCCTTCTTCGTACCGGGCAATACCCTCCAGCTTTGCGTCTTTGAAGACATCCATATAAAAATGAATGGCCTCCTCTGCTTTTCCAAACTTGTCCCCTATTAACATGATAGAAGGGGCAAACTTCTGTCCGACATCAGCAAGGCTTCCCAACGAAATTTGCCAAGAAACCCCATATTTATCATTGATCCAGCCGTACTTTTCACTCCATGGATAGGTATCCCAAGGCATAAGGACCCTTCCCTCCTTTTCGATGGAATTCCAAACATGGTTCGCCTCCTGTAATGTTTCGCAGGTTACAAAAAAAGAAATACCCGGACTATGGGTATACATTGGCCCACCATTTAATGCCAAAAATTTCTGGCCATGCATGGTAAAGTCCACCGATAATGCCTTCCCTTCTGACAATTTGTGTCGCTCCTGACTTCTGTCGCTGGGCTGGAATTTGGCCGTTACGGTTACGTTGCTGAAGACCTCTTTGTAAAATTGGACAGCCTCCTCCGCTTGGTTGTCGAACCACAGACAGGGAATTATGGGTTTAGATCTAGGTTTCATATATGTGAAATTATGTGAGTTTAACGAATTATTTATTTCAAATTTACTTCATTTTATTGGGTATCAGAATGTGCAAATAAGACAAAGTAACGGGTTGATTGCGACATAATTATCGGCTATATTCGTAGATGAATAAAATTTTAAATAGAGCCAACGGATGAAAACTGTCCATATTCTTGTTCCGGAAACCGCCGTACCTGCGGCTATCGTTGATCCTCAATACATGTTTACCGCCATCAACGAATTTTTGAAGGCAAGCGGGCAGCCTCCTTTTTTTAGAGTAATTTTGTTAGGCTTAACTTCGGAGGTTAGGTTGTGTGGTGGCCTAGTGGTCATCAAACCGGACGCATTATTGGCGGAAGTAGACCAAAGCGATCTGATTATCATCCCTGCTCTTAGCGGAGATTTGTCCGTTGCGTTGGAAAAAAACAAGCAGATGATCTCATGGATTAGCCATCGATATCAACAGGGAGCGGAAGTTGCCAGCCTTTGCATCGGAGCATTTTTGCTGGCATCTACAGGTTTGCTAAACGGGAAAACCTGTTCCACCCACTGGATGCATGCGCAGACATTTCGCAGCATGTTTCCCGAAGTTACCCTGGTAGATGACCGGGTAATAAGTGAACAAAATGGACTTTATTCCAGCGGCGGAGCCAATGCTTATTGGAGCCTGTTGCTTTATCTGGTAGAAAAATATACAAGCCGTGAAATGGCTGTAATGGCATCCAAGTATTTTTTGTTGGATATGGAAAAGACAAGCCAGCTTCCTTTCAGTATATTTAAAGGTCAAAAATCCCATGGAGACGAACTTATCCTGGCTTCCCAGGGATATCTTGAAAAGCACTACGAGGAAAAAATTGGTGTCGACCAGCTTGCTGACCGATTTGGATTGGGTAGGAGGACCTTCGAGCGTAGATTCAAAAAATCAACCAGCAATACCGTGGTCGAGTACATGCAGCGCGTAAAAATCGAAGCTGCAAAAAAGCAACTGGAACAAGGGAGAAAAACTGTGAGTGAGATCATGTATGAAGTTGGGTATAATGACCCAAAAGCATTTCGGGAAGTATTTAAAAAATATACGGATATGAGCCCTATTGACTACCGTTCCAAATTTAAGAGTCAAAAACCAGACTAAATAACTATATGGAAACTCAATATAAACCTGATGAATACACATCTGTATCTCCTTATTTCATTGTTAAGGGTGCCCAGCAACTTATTGATTTACTGCAGGAAATCTTCGGTGTGCAAGCTCTAAGGCGATATGAAAAAGCCAATGGCAGTATCATGCATGCGGAAATCCGGCTGGACGATACGGTACTTATGATCGGAGATGCGGGGGAGGCATTCACTCGCAACTCCTATTGGATGCACGTCTATGTGCCAGATGTTCACGCTACATTTCAGAAAGCACTCGAAGCGGGTTGCATCTCCGTAGAAGAACCCAAGCAAAGGGAGGGTGATCCCGATACCCGGGGTACTTTTCAAGATTTTGCGGGAAACAACTGGTCAGTTGCTACACAAGGAAAATGAAGAATCGCCTATAGGTGTGTTTTTCTAAATTGTAAAAGAGATTGGATTAACCAGTCAATTCGTATTACCTTGTATATCCATTATACCGCATATATATGAAGAGAAGAAATTTCATGCAGCTAGTTCCGGGAACCGCTCTACTATTGGCGGGTTCAAGTTTTATTACCCACAAAAAAGATTCCCTTCCCATCAGTGCAAATGGATATAACTGGATAACTTTTTATAACCGCTCCGGTAAGGTGTGGGGAGAGGATTGGGATGCCTGCCTGGCTGAGTTTGCCCAAACAGGCATTCTAGGATTCGAACCATCTATACCGAATGCGGATTACCTGAAAACATTGATTCCTTTTCTGAAAAAATACAACATACAACTTCCCTCCATCTATGTAGGCACTGAGCTGCATGAAGAAGCCACTGCCAAAGAATCCATCAAAACCATTTTGTCGATTGCGGAAATCGCCAGCACCTTGGGGACAAAAATTATTGTCACCAATCCCAATCCTATTAATTGGGGTTCCAGCCATCTCAAGGATGACGACCAACTCTTCTGCCAAAGTTCGCACCTGGACCAATTGGGGCAGGCTGTGCGGACGCGGGGAATGAAACTGGCCTACCATACCCATGATGTGGAATTGAAAGCCGGTGCAAGGGAGTTTCACCATGTACTACAGAATACTGATCCTGAAAACCTCCATTTTTGTATGGATGTTCACTGGATCTACCGGGGCTCCGAAAACTCCCAATGGGCGGTCTTTGACACGCTGAAAATGTATGGCGATAGAATAGTGTCCCTTCACCTTCGCCAATCCGAAGGGGGAGTATGGACAGAGGCATTTGACCCTGTTGGGGACATTGATTATGTCCGTTTTGCCGGAGAAATAAAAAAGATGGGTATCAATCCCCACTTAGTCATTGAACAATGTTTGGAAGAAAAATCCCCGAACACCATGGATGTCGTTGCTGCCCATCAAATCAATTTGAAAGAAATTAAAGCTTTGTTTGGATTACCTCCATTCTAAGTTATCCAAAGCCATTTCGATTCAAAATCGAAACCTTCTTTCATCATTTTTAAAAATAATTTTATACTAGAACAAAAAAGCCCCCGAAATCCAACGATTTCATGGGGTCTTCTTATTTGAAGATCAAGCGGAATATGACTTTTACCTTTCCCAAAAATTGGGTGGTGTAATTCCTAATGCACGCAGGTAAACATAGGCTTGAGCCCTATGGTGGATTTCATTGTCGATAAAGTATAGAATGCTGCAATATACCTTATCCTTATATTGGCCAAAAGCTACTACTGTATCTTGGAAATGATCAGAAGGAATCTTAGCCCACCAGTGATTCAATTCCTCCGTAGCTTTGTCCCAAGCGGCCAAGAGTTTTTCTTTACTGCCTTCCAAGTCCATATTTTCATCCAAGGTTTCCCATTCTTCAGTGGCCATGCCTTTTGCTCCCGGCACGGCAATTCCCAGGAGCTCCTTGGCCATTTCCCCAAATGGCCGCATACCGCCAATGCTGAAGGTGAAAAGCTGATCTTCTGGAAATGCCTCGATAACCCTTCTGGTCAGTTGGCGATGCCCCTGCCAATGGGCTAACAATTGGTCAGTACTGATTACTTCTGCTGTCATCGGTTTCGTTAGGTTACTACTTTCCATAATATTGTTTGTCTTGATGTGGAACGATTATTTTATATTCCAAAGTAAATACCCCGACCTGACAGCCCTATGTCAGTAGGGTGAAGAAAAAATTATTTTTTTTAAACCTTTCCAAAACATGTATATTTAACCTACTCTTTTTGTAACGACCATGAACAGGCTAGATAGACTTACTTCTATATTAACCCACCTGCAAACCAAACGGACAATCACTGCACAGGAGCTGGCGGACCGCTTTCAAATTAGCCTTCGGACAGTCTATCGTGATTTGAGGTCATTGGACGAGGCTGGTGTTCCTATTATAGGGGAAGCGGGTCAGGGTTACTCGCTCGTTGAAGGGTATCGGCTTCCACCTGTCATGTTCACTAAAGAGGAGGCATTGGCTTTTTTAATAGCTGAAAAAATCGTGGAAAAAGTCACGGACCGGGAAAGTAGCAGGCATTTTCAAAGTGCACTTTTTAAAATTAAAGCCGTGCTAAAATCCACGCAGAAAGAAGCCATAGATACCTTGTCCAGCCAAGTAGAAGTCATTCCTAAACCAAATGGACTATTGGCTGCGGGCCGTGATCGGACTTTGCAGATCTTACTGCAAAGTCTCTCTGAAAAACGAGTAATTTCCCTAGAATATACCACCTTCGAGAAGGAGGTTACCACAAGACGCACCGTAGAGCCTGTTGGTGTTTACTACTCTTTTGAACAATGGTACCTTATTGCCTGGTGTCGGCTGAGGAATGACTACAGAACCTTTAGACTGGATAGGATTCGGGAAGTGTGCATTTGTGAAGAAACATATTATAAACACCACCCCTCCTTGAAAGATTATTTGGAAAAAGTCAAACAGGAGCAGCAACTGACCAAAGTTGTACTGCAAGTGTCCGCTGATGGTATAAAATACATGCAGATAGAAAGGTACAACCAAGGCTTTGTTTTTGAAAAGAAAACCGAAAACGGAGTAGAGATGACTTTTATGACCTGCCACCTAGAAGGATTTGCTCGCTGGGCTATCATGTTGGGAGATTATATTCAAGTGATTGAGCCTCAAGAAATTAAATCCAGAATCAAAGAACTTTTAATGATTATGTTAGAAAAATTACAGGAAAAAAACCAAGTTTGCTGATTATATTAAACCCATGAAAACACCTATTTTCGGGATTATTACCCACCACCAATCTACTTGATTTTGAAAATACAAAATTTCCTCAAAACCTTAGGTCCCGGAATTCTTTTTGCCAGTACTGCCATAGGGGTGTCCCACCTTGTACAGAGTACGAGGGCAGGTGCTGAATACGGGTTTGCACTCGTGGGGTTTATTGTGGCAGCCAACCTTTTCAAGTGGCCCTCCTTCGAATTCGGTTCCCGCTATGCCACAGCTACGGGAAGGTCCCTGATTGACGGATATCAACTTCTAAGCCCTTGGTTTCTGAGGATGTATTTGTTGATCAACCTTCTTTCCATGTTTTTTGTAAATGCAGCAGTGACTTTTGTCGCGGCAGGTTTTCTGCAAAGTGTGTTGGGGATTTCTATTGCCCCCGCCTATTTCTACATCCCAGCGTTGGGGTTGTTTTTATTCTCCTATCTCTTCCTCGCTTGGGGACGGTATTCTCTGCTGGACAAAGGCATAAAAGTAATTGGTTCCTTCATGTTGATCACTACCCTGCTTGCATTCTTCATTGCGGTTGTCAAGGGTCCGAAGCAACCCTTAGTATTTGAACCCTTTAGGGATTTGGTGGCATTGGAGTCTATTCCCTTTATTATTGCCTTAATGGGATGGATGCCTTCGGCTATAGATTCCTCGACGTGGAACAGCCTTTGGACCTTGGAGCGAACAAAACAAAGTGGATACCAGCCATCAGTTAGGGAGACGGTTTTTGAGTTTAATATAGGGTATTGGACCTCAGCGGTTTTGTCGATATGCTTTGTGGTGCTTGGTGCGTATTTGCTATTTGGCACAGGAAATATTCTTCCTGACAACAATGTCGCCTTTGCTTCCGGGGTGGTCAACTTATATGCCGCCAACTTGGGAACTTGGACCTTCCCCATTATTGCCAGTGCCGGATTTACGATAATGATCGGGACCTGTATCGGTGTAATGGATGGCTATGCACGCTCTACCTCCCGTTCGATAGCTTTAATACGGGGAAAAGAAGAAAGTAGAAATGGTTATTTATTGTGGCTAACGCTTATTGCTATAGGTGGCTTTGCGGTGATTGCTTTTTTTATTACGGAGTTTAATCGGCTGATAGGAATCGCCACCACGATTTCCTTTCTAATCGCCCCAGTTATTGCATTCCTCAATTACCGCCTGACCTTTAGCAACCACCTAACGAAAGAACAACAACCGGGATCGGCTATGCGGATTTTGGCATTGATGGGAATTGGGTTTCTTTTGTTGTTTTCGTTGGGAATGATTGGGTTTAGTTGGTTTGTATAAAAAAAGATAATCTATAGAATTGCTCCGTAAAAGCATTAAATCGACTCACGTAGCCGACACCCGAGGGGTGAGCGTAGCCGAACCCCGGATTCATATTTCAACGACATATATTTTCTCTTAGTTGGTATTGAAGCGTATCTAAATATTCACTCTAAAATCAATAATTGATAATAATTGGGGTCTTGGATACCACCTGTTGTATCCAGGATTTAATATCATCGATTCCCAAAGCACCCTGATAGGCTTTATGTTTGCTTTTGGCTTCGTCAAATGCATGAAGAACCATTTCCGGATCAGCATGCGAGAGTTTTTCTACGGTATCATATTCGGTGTCTACAATTAATCGTGCAAGTTTAGGACCAACCCATTTAATGCGAGAGACATCCACAAGTTTTGTCAGCCAAAGTATGTCCGCCATTGAAATACCGGATAGGTTTTTCAGTTTCTGCCGATTTTCAGGATCCTTGACGTAAGGAAACAAATTTTCGGTATCGACTATGTCAAGTTCATTTAATTGCTTTATAATTTCATCCGAAATATTGGGTACATCAACGAACTTTATGGGAGTGGGAAGTAAATTATTCACTTCTCGTTTAAGGAGTTTGAGGTAATCCTCGGAAATACCAGTCTCTTCAGCTAATTTCCCTAATCGTTCACTGCTTTTCAATTCCTCTCGGAGTCTATCGGCATTATTAATACCCTTTTTTTGAATTATGGAAAAATTTGATTCTATATCAGTAAGCAAAGGCATTCTGCTAGGCAACAAACGACCCGTCTTAAGTTCATTTTGAAAATCATCCAGCCCTATTTTGGATAAATCGGGCATATAATCTGATTGACTTTTCATATTTAAACTAGAAGTAAGTTAACGAACTTTTAATACTTCCATTATCCCTATTCATCCAATGCGAGATGAATATGTTTTCTTCAAAGATACTAATTTTTCAAAAATTTCGCATGCCACGTAATAGCATTAAATCGACCCACGTACCAGGCACCCGAGGGGTGAGCGTAACCGATATCCGAGGGGTGAGCGTATCCGAACCCCGGATTCATGAAAAAAAGTTTTCCGAAAGCACCATGACCACATGTGCAAAAATATGAGCGAGGAAGGCACTTTCCAAGCCCTTTTTCCAATAGAGCCATCCGAAGACAAGTCCTCCTATTGTGTTGCCAATAAGTACGTAGCTTATCATGACGATACTGGGAGTTCCTACAGTTTGAAAGACTACAGGGAAATGGCCTACTGCAAATATGAGGGAAGAAAGAAAAATTCCAATCCAATATACTTGTGGCTTGAGTCCCTTAAAAAGTTTTGCTGTCAACCAAACCAAAAGCGTCATCAAACCAAAACGCATGAAGATTTCTTCTGTAATCCCGCCATATAAAAACCTCGCCGCAAGCGTCAGTTGGAGTTGTCCGCTGAGGAGTTCGAATTCCGAAGGGGAGATTGACCTAAAAAGTCCGAGTATGCTCAATGCAATTCCTGTGAGAATCCCCCCTGAAATCCCATATAGAAGTATTTCCCTCAATTGGATAGAATCTTCTCTGATGCCCAACAACTTCTCAATTATGGGAACGCTGAGATTAACTTTTTGATAAAATAGAGTCCCCACAAGTATGGTCACGATCAAAATAATGGTGGGGTTAATCAATATCAGGAGCTTAATTTGAGATGGAGTAAACCGATCCTCGAGTACAGATAGTATTTCGTCTGGCAAAGGGATATCCATCGTCAACATAGACAACATGCCCAACATTCCAAGGAAAAATAGAATAAGGGCGAGGTAAAACTTTTTTCTTTTCACATGATTCATAGCATACTTTTTATGGTTTTTAACATCAAGCCGGTGGCTTTTCTATGCCCCTTTCCATTAATCTGATTGGTTGCCCCACAAAAGAAAAGATCTGTCTTGGGGTTATAAAATGCAAAAGTGCCCGTCTGACCCCAAAACCCCAGAATCTCCCCGGGGTATTTGATTGGGGAAAAAATCCAGGGAATCCATAATTTCTCCAGTCCTATACCAAAGAGGAACAATCCTGGAGGAGGTAAAATCATCTTCCAATCCTTCAGCGACGCTAATTTTTCAACTGGAAAAAACCTACCGGTGAAAAATGCCTTGAGAAAAACCATCATTTCATCCACTGTGGATACTATGCCTCCCTCCGGAGCAATGGATATCATGTATTGGGGCAGCCATAATTTTTTAGCACCATAGTAAAAAGGTGCAGGACTGGTATCGGTTGGATCATGGTAGATATAGGTGTTTTTCAATCCGAGGGGTTCGAAAATATAACGCTTCAACACCTCCTGAATCGGTTGTCCGGTAACTTCTTCAATAATTTTACCCAAAAGCTGGTAATTTGAATCCGAGTAGGCAGCTTTAGCGCCAGGTTTAAAATTTGGTTTAAGGTTTTTAATGAGATCAATGGTCTTATCTAATGGCCATGGTTTATCATGGCCATCCAAAAGTTCATCCGCTACAGTTCTTCCATTTTTCTGTTTGTGGAAAAAATAATCCGGAATACCCGAGGTATTGCTGATGAGGTGTTTAACGGTAAGTTGATTGGAGTAATCTACCCCTTTGAGTACATGAAGACTATTGCAGTAATGGTCGGGTAAATGTTTGCTGATAAGGTCTTCAAGTGCAATTTTATCCTCCTCAATCAGTTTCATCACGACGACCGTGATATACATTTTGGTCACAGAAGCAATAAAATACTTGGAATCGATGTTCATGTCTCCCGCAGCACCCGACCAGGAAATATCACCTGTTCCGTTTTCCACTTTCATAGCCACGCTAAAAATATTTTTATTGTCCACTATTTTTTGGAGGGACTGATGAAGTAATTTCGTGTTAAGAGTCTGGATCATACCCTAAATATAAAAAAATAAATCGAGCTGTAAGATCGGTAGTAAACAGCACCCTCCCAGCGCGCAAAAGCCCCATTTCTTATGAAGACTTTAATTGGCGATGCGTCAAAATATAGAAATGGCAAATTGCGCGGTGGTCAATACCTTTCTAAGTCTTAAACTTGACTTTTGGTTTTTGAAGGATCCCTTTAAAGCACTGATGGTGGGAATACTTGGAAGGTAAAAAGCAGGGTAAAGCCCAGATACAATACCTATCAAAACCGCTACTCCCAAAGAAACGAATAACAGGAAGCTATTTTGCCAAAAGTTGACGACAAGGTTTTTCTGGATTAGGCTATTGAAAGATGAGAAATTTAATATTAGGAAAACCAGGAGAATGGCCAACACTAGCGATATCAATGAAAGAAAAATAGATTCTCCCAAAAATGAAAAAACCAAGGCCTTTTTACTACTCCCAAGCGTTTTCTTCATGGCTATTTCAGAAGCACGGTTTACAGATTTGGCTGTCGAAAGGTTCATGTAGTTGATACAGGCCAAAAGAATGATAAATATACCAATGGCGGTAAATGCGTAGAGATAAGCCATGTTTCCGGTAGGCTCATCATCGACTAGTGATGTATCAAAATGGATACTTGCCAAAGGCTGGAGGATTGCATTATATTGCCCCCCAACCTGATCGCCAAAGGATTTGAAGTATTTATCAAAAATTGCGGGAAACTTATCATAGAAATTTTGCGGATTGTAGTTTTCGGTCATCAAGAAATACGTGTAAACATCAGGATTCCAGAATGCCTCAGATTTTATCTGCCCCTGATCGATTACCCATTCCCTGCTCTTACTCAACCCGGAAAGAAGGAAATCAAATCCCAAATGGGTATTTTCAGGTAAATCCTGGATGACGGCAGTTACCTTCCAATTGTCATCATCGATCAGCAAGGTCTTGTCCAAAGGGTTTTCCAAACCGAAATATTTTTCGGCCGTGGATGCTGTAATCACTACGGAATTGAGGTCATGCAGGCAAGTGACAGGATCTCCGGAAATAAATTTATGTTCAAAAACCTGAAAATAAGTGGAATCTGTGCGGACAACATCCTCTTCATAAAAAGAAGTCTCCATACCATTTGATTCATGCGTAACCAAGGTGTGGCTCCAGGAGACAGCGCGAGTGAACGCTACGACTTCGGGAAACTCATCTTTGATAATGCCGCCGAGTTCCCTTGCCGAACGGGCCACCCTCACGTCAATACCTGTGGCTTTTAGATGACCGCCCAATCTGTATATCCGCTCATGGTTGGCAAAATGTTTGTCATAGGACAAATCGTGTTGCAGAATCAAAAACAAGATAATACTCACCGCAATGCCCATGGCCAAACCAAGGATATTGAGCAATGAAAAAAACTTATCTTTTAAGAATACTCTGGTAAAGAACTTAAGATGGGTGCCAATCATAGAAGGGTTGAAATAATCGGTTTACAAATCTAAAAATTACGAAAAAAAGTTTGGCAAAAATTATACCATAGACTTAATGTGCTATTAGGGCCTGTTACGAATGTTATTAGCTAATATCGCATGAACATTTTCGTACACTAGCGTCTGTTCTCGGACAGGTTTAGTTTAAGAAAAAGTACTATCCGATTTTAATCTTTTCAATACTTTTTAAATCCACAACAATATGATATTGTTCTTCCTCAATATCAAAATCATATTGTTTGGTTAGAGCTTGTTAAGTGCTTAATTTAAAATGGCTTAGCCATTTTGTAGTTAAAGATCTCTACACCCATAATTAATTTTGTGTTCCGTTTGATTATTTTAAACCCCTTATTTTCAAAAAACGGTCTAGCAGTTTGGCTTACGTTTGAGTTCAGAGTTGTTGCTTTTTTCTTTAAGGCCTCTTCTGCTATTTCAGAATAAAGTTTGTTTGCTATTCCCTGTCTCTGAAAGTCTTTGTGGACAAATAATAGGTCGATATGATTATCATTTTCCAACGAAGCGAAACCAACAATTTGGCCCGGTACTTCTGCAACAACAAAATATTGCGAATTTAACTTTTCTAACCAGCGTTCCGTGTTTTCCACTGAAGAAGTCCAAGCCTGAATTTGCTCCGGTGAGTAGTCATCCTTGCAAATAGTTAAAATTGTTTCAACAAAGATTTTTTGGATTTGAGCTAAGTCATCAACAGTTGAAGGTCGAATTGATATTTTTAAATTGTCCATTATCTGTAATAGTACCTAACTTGCGACTTCCCTTTTTCTATTTAATACCCTTCTATTCAAATCTACATGCATATAAATCTTTACAATCAAAACAACACCGATAAACCAAATCAAAGACATATAACCGACATAGGAGGCTAGCTTGCCTAAAATCAAGGGCATGATAGTGATACCGACATAAGCGCTGGCCATTTGCATGCCCATTATGGCCTGCGAATTTTTTTCGCCGAAATTGCGGGGAGTTTCATGTAGTAAACTTGGAAATATCGGCGCACAACCCAACCCAATCAGAAAAAACCCGGCAATCAACGTAATCTCGAAGGGCAAATGGAGAACTACAAGCCCGAAAGCAATTATTGATTGTCCTAGGTAAACCAAGCGTTGATTATTTAATTTCAACGTAAAAAATCCTGAAATAAAACGGCCGGCCGTAATGCCTAAATAATATAAAGAAACCAATTTCGCTGCATTTTCTGCTTCAAAGCCCCTGACGATTACAAGATAACTCGCTCCCCATAAGCCAAATGTGGCTTCTATCGTGCAGTAAAGGAAAAATACCGCTAAAGCGGATTTAAGACCCGGTATAGAAAGTAGTCCTTTGAAAGAGGGTTTTGATTCCAGATTCTCCTTATCATTGTCATGATGTTCATTTGCCTTACTGCTCCAAAAAGGTATGGAAAGAAGCAACACTACCACTAGACCAATTTGGATCCAGCCAACAGTATGGTATCCGCTTGTCCATGATTGGCCAGCAGCAAGATACCAAGACATGATCATAGGACCTATTGCTGCCCCCACTCCCCAAAAACAATGGAGCCAATTCATGTGCCTTGCCTGATAGTGGATCGCCACATAATTGTTGAGTGCCACATCCACACATCCCGCACCCAATCCAAGCGGAACAGCAAGCAGGCATAGCCAGGCAAAGGATTCCGAATATGAAAATCCCAACAAAGCCAAAGCAGTCATTAGGACACTTGCGGTAGTAATATTAGCTACTCCATAGCGGTTGATGAACTTTGCGCTAAACAAGCTGGAAACAACTGTCCCCGCCGCCACAATCATGGAGATAATTCCCGCAAAATGAATCGGCGTGTTTAAGCTTTCATACATCGATGGCCAGGCAGCACCCAAGAGCGAGTCCGGCAAGCCCAAGCTGATAAACGCAAGGTAAATCACAATTAAAAGAAGGATTTTTCTCATTGAAAGTGATTTTTGACCGATTCATCCGACCATCTCAATTCATAAGCCATATTTATCTTTCATATCAGCATGAGAAACGGTACGTCCGTTTGTTACATCATCCATTCCCCTTTCAATTCCCGCCTTCTGAGATTCTGATAAGAACTCCCACCAATCTTTATTTATTGCCTTTGAGTCTTTTACAACTTTTAAATATGACAATATATCCTTGTCTTCCAGCTGCGTAACCCACTCTATAAGTTCCAATTTTATTGCTTCGTTTCCCATGATTTTTTTCTTAAAGTTACATAAATTATTATCATCGCTGTTTTCCCAACAATTGAAAAAGGCTTATTTAAATCCATTGGTTACCAATGGAATTTTGGCTTGTTCGGTTCGTTCCCAAGGGGCTTTGTAGTATTCGCATAAAATAAATTTCTCTTATTTTTAAAACTAATGCGATTTTGAGAAAATTCCTAAAGCAGATAGTTTTACGTAGTCAATTCAACACCAAAGAAGATCCCAATAATCTCAAGCTTACCATAGCTTCAATGCTTTTCAGCCTCCGAAAGGCCCTCATTTACCTATGGAGAAAATTTAACCCAATGGTTAACAATCGGTTAAATATTTTCAACTAAAATTTAAAAACTAAAAAATCATACCTACGTTGTTAGATTAATTATTCACACTAAATCAAATTCTTTATGAAGAAATTGTCCATTTTCCTTTTTCTGCTTTCAGCGGTCCTTAACCAATCTTTTGCGCAGGAATCCTCTGAAAAACCTCTTTATGATTACGCTGAAACCCAGCATGAATTTTCCCTCGATATTTTACCCATCATCAATGGACATTACCCCGCTTCATTACTCTATAGAAAGCATTACAAAACCAAAAATGATAAAGACGCAGCATTAAGATTTGGGCTTCATTTAAACAGCCAATTCCAAACCACAGAATCAGATGTCGCTCAAATAAATTTAATAAATACCCGAAGCAATGGTATTGGGTTAACAGTTGGAAAAGAATGGCAAAAGAACTTCACGCCCAGAAATATGGGATATTATGGCGTTGACCTGGGTTTTGGATTTTCAGAATCAAGAAATGAGCAGAATTTTGAAAGTTCGGGGTCGGTAAATATACAAGACAACAATAACTTCAATTTTTCATCCATAGGCTTTATAGGCATGAAGCACCATTTTTCAAGAAACTTTTCAATTTCGGCTGAATCAGGGGTTTCCGCTGGGTTTAATCAAAATTACCAAAATAACTACTCCAAAAACCAGGGGCGAACCGAAGAAGACAAAAGAACCACCCAAAGTTTTAGCCTATCTTTAATTCCTATAAGAGCACTCCGTTTTGCTTTTCATTTCTAGATCTTTGCTTAGAAAGTATTGAGCAAAACCCAATAACATTATCATATCTATGTAGGTTGCAGTATACCGTAACTAAAGCTCCTCGCAATTTGCTATTTGGAAGAGAAATAAAAGGATTTTGAATTTCCATTAAAACCTAGAAAATCCGTTTAGGATTGCAAATCCCAGTTATCTGTTTTTCGACATTGCAAATGTCGAACAGCGGTTGCGGGCGGTAGTAATAGTATTGTAATTGGTTTCGGCTACAGAGCAATCGCTTTGCGTTGGGACCAATTACTTTTTTCTATCCATATTATTATTTTCCAAAATCAAGATACTGGGAATTTCGTTGATGCCTCGAATAAGCAGTTTACTATACTCCAATGCATTATGCACATAGGCACCCAAGACTATGTCTATGTCCCCGTCACCATCAATATCTCCCACATCCATGGTCAGCCATTTTCCCAAAGCTGCCTCCGGAACGATTTTCGGTTTGAACGTCATATTCCCAAAATTTTCAAAAAGAATAAACTGCTGCTTAGGATCTTCCAAATCATCGTAAAATGCGATCGTGGCCAAGTCCAAATCTCCATCCCCATCAAAATCAAGTGCCATTGCTTTTGCCGCTCCGTATTGGGGGTAGAACCACGCTTCTTCGAAATTGCCATCACCTTTATTTTCATAGATGCGGAACCCATGATAGGGCTTGGGGACGGATGAATAATCCCAATTATCCCCGTTACTAATTAGCAGATCCAAATTCCCGTTGCCATTCAAGTCATGCAGTTCAAAATAACTTGAACCCATTACAGGAGGAAACTGTAGCAACACTTTCTCAAAATCAAATTGACCATTCCCCTTATTATAAAAAACGGATAGACGCTCGTTTCCTTGGCAAAAGAGTGCCACTATATCCAGTTTTCCATCATTATTCAAATCCTGAACTTCAACCCTCCTAGCACCGGAGCCACCCAGTTGGATCGGTTTTGATGATAGATTACCATCCATATAAATGGAAATATTCCCTCCATTATGGCCATAGTTACATACTATAAAATCGGACTTTCCATCCTTTTCAATATCCTCCCAAATCCCGTAAACAGGTCTCGATAATCGATCCAGAACCTGATTCCATGCATTGAGATTCAGATCCATTTCATAAAGAGCACCTTGCGAAAGATCGCTGGGAGCGATAGAACCGATGGTGAGGAAATTATAAACATTGGGAGCCTTTTTGATAAATTGTACAGCCGGGCTTGAGATATCGGGAAGCGTAAACAATTCATCGCTTTGGACTTTTACATAGAGTTGATTGGTGCTGGCGTCTGAAATAAAGACTTCCCCCCTTTCCTCATTAATTGCCACTAGGCTTGATTTTGGACTTTTGATTCCGTCTATGAAAAGTGTCTTTGCTGTAAAGTTCTGCAGTACTTCCGGGATATCCTTTGACTTTTGTGGCGGCAAAACGGTCGGTGCTTCGGCATCAAAATAATCCATGATAGCCTGAAAATCGGCGACACTAATTTGTTTTGTCGGGGGATATACACCGAGTCTTTTAATAATTGCAATTTCCTCATCCGACTTATTGTCCCAAACCCGCAGACTATCCTGAACTTCCTTAAAGCCCATAAGTGCGGCCATTTGTGGGAGAACTTTATTTTTCCAAATCTCTTTTGGTAAAAGGGATGGAGGGGCATAGGAATGACAGGTGCTGCAGTAACTTTCCGCCAGGATTTTCCCTTTCAGCAATGGCTCATTTTGGGCTTGAACCGCTATTGAAAATTGGAATACAAGAAAGGCGAAGGGGATACAGATACGAAAGGAGGCCATTAATTATGTGACAATTTTTGTAAGGATACAATTTTGAAAGGAATGAAAGGTAAATTTTAAAATACCTCTCTTTTAATTAGTTTTTCCTTTTAGTACCTTTTAAGAGCTTTTTTTCATGTGTTTATAATTGTTTTTTAATGGCCACATGGAATCTCGCAATTATAATCATCCCTCCGTGCGTCGCCTGCGTCATGCTCGATTTCATCTCCTTCAAGCTTTCGCTGCAATTTCTTTACATCTTCTGAGGGCGGCAGGTTTTCAGGTACAATTCCTCTTTGCGTTAGCATTTTTCTTACAGCAAAATTATTGTCAACATGTTCTTTTTCAATTTTTGTTTGTCCTATCAAATCTTTACTTTGCACATTCAATCCTGTCATTTCCGCTGCCAAATCTTTAGCTTTTATACTAATTGTAGGAAGAAAGTCAGCAACTGGCCTGCTCACTGGTACGCCCATTTTACGTTTGAGCATTTGAGTGTTTAATTTAAATAATGCTTGGTCGCCTTTGCTTCTAATGATTTCAAATCCTTGGTTATCAACACCGCGCTCATAAAGTATTCCCGAGAGTTGCCTCTCCGTTTGACTTAATTTCTCACGAGCTCTTACTCGTTCAAATTCTAGAATCCTCTGTTCAACTAACTCAGCTCTTCGCGTTTGTACGGCAAAATAGTTTTGCGCAAAGGCAATTTCTTCTTTTCTGCTATCTCCGTTTTGAGCAATAAGATAACATGCGTACCTTGTTAGAGCAATGTCGTCCACGGGTCTTTCAGTTTTTGAACCAATCTCGACCATTTTCTTGATGTCAGGAAAATGGTTTTCGTTTAATTCCCCGGCATTCCTACATGCATCCTTCGCTTTTTGGATAACTTTCTCAAAATTCTCCCATTTGCTATATCCTAACAAATTTTGTAACTCTCTTGCACTCCAACACTCAACACCTTCCACCTCTGATGCGGCTGCTTCAAATTGGGAAAATAAATCTCTAATCTCCTCTGACTTCATATTGTTGAATTTTTAAATGCTTTCTTTCAATCCACCTAAGTTGTAGATTATCAGTTTATTATTTCTCAGGACTGCCATTTTCAAATTTTTTGGTCGGTATTAACATTTGACATTTCAATCCTCCCAATACATAAATAATCTAGCTGTTGCAGGCCTTTTTCTCTTCTTTCAAAATAGCGTTTCGAAAAATATCACTGATTGGAAAACACATGTCAAAGTCATTCCAATCCAAATTCCCGTTTTTTATTTGAAAGTTCTTAAATTGAACTTCTTCCAAATACTTTCGTAGGGCTGGATGTTTAGCTTTCTCAAGAAATGGCTTGAAATCGACCAATTTGCTTTGCCCGTTATTAAAGGTTACCCAAATAGCAAAATCACCGATAAAATTGGCTTCTGTAATGAACAAGTTCTCTTGTCTAGGCTGGTTAGTATATTTTTCTATAATCCTCATAGGCTACAGTTTTTTGATAATTCGTTCAAAATTCACATCTCTGTGATAAACAAAATAATCAATCCACTTCTGTACAATCGCATCTGCATAAAACTTAAGAAAGGTTTTCAAATTCTTCACTTCATTTCCTTTCAACGGATCCTTTCCTCCCACATTGGAGACAACAATTTCCTCTACCTTTCCATTCATTAAAATGATTTCGGCTTTACTTTCATATTCTCCTCTCCTGGCATGTCTATGTATCGGTTCATGTTCATTAGCATAAAAAAAGATAATGATCCCAAGATATTCATAGAGTTTTGGCGTTTTTTCTCCCGCTTAAATCCCTATTAATCGAAAAACATTTCAAGCAGGGAAATTTAATCATTTGTTCAACTAATTAAAAATGTTGTTGATTATTTGCCATCTAATTTCTTCGTCAAGTTCCCGGTGTATTGCAAATAAAAATGAAAGTAGATTAGTAGTTCGAGAGAGGAACAATGTCGAAATTCGAGGGGGTTCGGGTACGCTCACCCCTCGCATGTCGGCTCCTATAGAAGTAAGGGAAAACCAATTGTCTCTAACTGGTATTCATGAATGTCCACTTTTCGAAGGCTCTCAACAATTGCCAATAAATCACTCTTTTCTAATAAGCTGAATCGCATCCATCCTTACCCGTGCATCTTTGATAAGCGATGTCAGTGTTTGCTGCTCATTAAGAGCGATTTGAATTTCTTCAGTGCGGATGTTTTTGTTTTTTTTCTGTAAAATTTTTAGCCTGTTTATTTCATGATTCAACGTAAGGTTCATGCGTTGCAGTCCATCAACTATTTCAATTTCACTCCTTTGTTCAGCAATTTTCGTGGCTGCAGCAATCATATTGGGCAGAACCGTGTCCATCAAGGTTTGATTATCCAGCAGGGTATCAATCTTCCCAGGAGTCAATTTTTTGTAAAAGGTTTCTACAGCCCACAAATCTGTCACATCCTTACCGCTATGATCTACCACAATTCTAAGCGGAGTACTGGGAAGAAAACGATCTACATAAACGTTTTGGCCTTGAGCTGTTTCAAGAACAAAAAGTATCTCCAGGAGCAGCCCAGGGCTGTTTGTTCCACGTAGTACTCCAAAACTCGAACTTCCAGTTCCGGAACTCAACACCATATCCATAGAGCTTGTGGTCAAGGGATGATCCCAAGTGAGGAAACCAATATCCTCCCGGCTTAGAGCTCGTTTTCTATCAAAGGTAATGCCCATACCTTCCTTCGGAATAGAAGGAAACACCTCGGTAGCTTCAGAAGCAGGATGCGAAAAATAGGTTCGGGAGGAAAGGTCTTCCATTTCAATTCCAAAATGGTGAAAGACTTTTGTGAAATAAGTTTCAAGGGTATTATCAGCATCTTCTCGTAAAATCTCTTCAACCAGCTTTTCCGCTATCCTCGGGCGAAAAGAATTCATTTCCAGCAATCGGTCACGTCCGTCAGTAAGCCTCTTCTGAAGTTCATTTTTAAAAATGGATGTTTCGGTAATTAGTGCTTCCAATTTTGGACCTACTTCTGACAAAGATTGGGACTTGCATAGAGTCAGCAGTCTTTCACTAAATAATTTCGATAATTCATTCCCACCCTCCAAGTTTTCTTCAAAGGCGTTCAAGCCTTCATGAAACCACCTTACAAGTACGTGCTGCGGGCTGTTGACAAGGTAGGGGATGTAAATATGTATGTCTTCTGTCTGACCAATCCTGTCGAGTCGTCCTATCCGCTGCTCCAGCAATTCGGGATGAAGCGGCAAGTCGAATAAAACCAGGTGATGGGCAAATTGAAAATTTCGTCCCTCACTTCCTATTTCGGAACAGAGGAGGATTTGAGCTCCGTCTAATTCCGAAAACCAGGCTGCATTTCTGTCACGCTGAACGATAGTTAGCTCTTCGTGGAAAACGCCAACTTTCAGATTGGCACGCTTGGCTAAAACTTCTTCCAAAGCCAGCACCTTTTCTTTGCTCTTGCAGATAAGCAATACTTTGGCGGGAGATAGTTTTTTCAGTGTGGTTAATAACCATTGTACCCGAGGGTCGTCTTGAAAATAAAAATCCTGCTTTATTGAGCTATCCCCCTGCCACATATCATGGGTAAATTCATCAGTCAGACGTTGAATCCAAAGATCCGGATCTTTGGCTGAGTCAACATGGATCAAATGTGGCTTTCGCTTTGGGAAACCAGTCATGGCAGCCCTGGTGTTTCGGAATAATACCCGGCCAGGTCCGTGCTGATCGAGTAGATCTTCGATTAAGTTATCCTTGGCTGAATCTCCTCCTGTTATTGCCGATTTTACTCTTTCCTTTGAAAAAAGGGATTCCAAAAACGTGATATCTTTCGGTTGCAAGCTTTTTCCCACATGCAGCTTTTCAACAATGGTGGCAATGTTTTTATGACCAGAAGGCTCCTTTATGAAATCATCATAACTTGCATATCTGTTTGGGTCAAGTAATCGGAGCCGTGCAAAATGGCTTTCTTCACCCAATTGCTCTGGGGTAGCGGTGAGGAGCAGTAATCCTTTCGCCACTTTACTCAATAACTCCACCACGCCATACTCAGGACTTACCTTGTCAACAGACCATTCCAGATGATGTGCTTCGTCCACAACGAGCATATCCCAACCCGCGGCAAGTGCTTGGCGGGTTCGTATCGATGAATTGGCCAAAAACTGAGTACTGCAAATAATCAGTTGATCGTCTAAAAACGGATTGCCATCAGGAGCACTGCCATCAAGAGAGGCGCATCGTTCTTCGTCAAAAATACTAAACCACATGTTGAAGCGGCGCATAACTTCTATAAACCATTGATGTACCAACGACTCTGGAACGAGGATCAGTACTCTCGAAATCCGCCTACTTAACAGCATGCGATGTAGAATTAAACAGGCTTCAATGGTTTTCCCTAGACCAACCTGATCTGAAAGCAAGACACGGGGAGCATACCGCGAACTCACCTCATGCGCAATGTATAGTTGATGGGGAATAAGGTCGATCCTTCCGCCCACAAATCCGCTTACAGGGGACAATCTTCGTGTATAGTCATGTTGAAGCGTTTCCCTGCGTAAGGCAAAGGCTTGAGGAGAGTCCACATCTCCCATAAAAAGTCTATCGTCTACACCATGTGTTGCCGTCACATCACCAAGATCGGCTTCAGAGACTTTTCTGTCTTTGCCGTAATAGATGTATAAATCATCCTCCAATTCAACCCGCTGAATAAGCAAAGTCTGTTTTTTTGTATCCGCTATTGTCTGGCCAGGTTTAAAGACAACCCGAAGTAAGGGTGCACTTTCCATAGCGTACAGGCGGGTTTCATCCGATCTGGGAAAATATATTTTTACCTTTCCTTTGCCGATTTCGGTAAGAATGCCAATTCCTAATTCCGGTTCACCTTTGCTGGTATATCTTTGACTGGGGGAAAAGTTCTCTATTAATTGGGTCATCTTTGTTTAATCAAGCATAATCCCAAATTTGAATTTGGGAAATTTTAGTCACAACCAGCACAGATAACTACAAAACCAGCAGATGCTGATACCGCATCAATATTACCTTTCAAAAAAAAGCAACTGAACTAATCTCCAAACTTCTTACGACAGCACGTTTCAGGGTTTCGTCAGATAACAAATCATCAAACTGTAAATTTTCACTTACATGTACCAAATACAAACATTCTTCGTGAATATGTCTGAGAAATTCCCTTGGATCTTTAGACATATTTTACTTCACGTAATATTTGTGGACCGATATAAGGGCTTAACCCATTTTTAGTCACAACTTCTATCCTTTCATTTTTGAAAAGATCTTCGAAAAAATCATAAACAGCCATATAATTGTCAAAGTTTTCCTTTTCCGGTTCAAAATCAACCAACAAATCAATATCACTTTCGCTTGACTGTTCGTCATGCAAATAAGATCCAAACAGGCCAACATTTCGAACGCCAAATTTCGTGAGTTCGAGTTTATTGGATTTAAGTTTCTTTAATATGTTATCCTTTGTTGTCATTCAGCTAATTTCCATATCCCTAAATTACGAATCTTAATCGGTTTTTTTGTTCACAATGTTAAGCATTTGGATTGAAGTTGGTTTGCAAATTTACGACAACTGATAATATGCTGAAATGATTTTTATCCTTTATGGGTGAGCGTAGCGGAACCCCATGTTAATATTTCCCATTAGCATTACTCAGGTAAATGGTTTTCCCAATACGCTTTTGGACTGACGATTTTAGTCCCGTTGTAATCTGAAAAAGTAAAGTCGTTGGTATTTCCCGTTATTATAAAGTCTGCTTGACATTCATTGAATTAATGACGACACGATGACATTCGTATCAACGATTACTTTTTGCACGTCTTACTGCTTTTACTTCTTCGTTTATTTCCTCCATTGTCATTGAGGCAAATCCGTATTTTTCGGCCAACTCCACGGTTTTATCCATGTTTTGTCTCATCAACTCCCTACTTATGAGTTCAACAAACTCACTAAATGTAAGAGTGTCCTTTTTAATACCATACCTATCAAACTCTGAATCAGAAATAGAAACATTAAGGGTGCGCATAAAATCAAGTTTTCCTAAATTTAAAAAGAAGTCCCAATTTTTCCAAGTTAGGATGATTGTACCGAACTGATATTCTAATATGATTAGTTGATAGCCCTTCCGAAATCCGCATGATTAACGGAGCAGCAATAGAGGGGTGAGCGGAGCCGAACCCCGGTTGATTGCAAAAACACTCAATTCCGAAACCCTTTCATCAAATTTTTGCTGAGCTAGATTCGTTATAAGATCTTATATACTCTTCTAATTAAAAAAGAAAAACAATATTTTTAACATAAAATTAAAATTTTACCAGCCTATCAGTAAAATTGAAAGTACAATTACCGTAAGTAGAACTGTCCAAATAATTACTTGAGCTTAGATCTTTTCTGTTTTTGGCGTTTTTCCAGTCGATTAGTTCTTGGAAGTTTGTATTTGAGCCTCTGTCTGTTTTATATTGGGCAGAATAGGCATTATCTTTTATTTATCAGCAGTATCACTTTTCAATCCTAAAGACGCTATTACAGCTCTATATTGTGCTTCAATTACAGCCTGATTATGTCCGTGGGCAGCACCTGGCACAAGCACGAACTCCTTCTTCGGAGCTTCCACGTTGTCGAAATAGGCTTTCGTTAGCTCTTTGGGTGTCAAGATATCTTCCTCGCCCTGAATGAAGTAGACTGGAATTTTATAGTGCAGACCTTCCTTCATAAAATTCACCCCAGCCTCCATAGATTTGATGCCCATTTTTTTATGACCTGCAAAGTAGAGAAATGAATAATCATCCCCATTATACCTATCTTCGGCGTCCTTGTCATTGTCATAGCCGCTTGTCAGCTTCCACCAAGAATCGGGGGCAGGTGTTGAATGCTCCCGCTCATACTTCTTGATGATACGCATCAGCTGTCCCGACTTCCTGGCATCTTCATACGGTGGAGGGCCTAAGATTTTCAGTTCGCTCACGGATTTCTGATCGTTAGCAGTCTGCGCTAGCTTGGTCACCGTGTTAAATGCATGAAGAAATCCTTCAGCTCCATTGACTACTTGGGAGTGGCCTATATAGGCAGCGAAAAGATTTGGGCGTTGTAAGGCCATGCTCGCTCCGAGCACTGATCCCCAAGAGGTTCCCACAATCGTTATTTTCTGCTTTCCCAAGTGCTTGATAAGATACTCTGAAAGCTCAATTCCGTCAGCGGTCATTCGTTCGACTGTAAGTGGATTCTCGATCCAGTAATCTTCAGTTACCGTGTCGGGGGCATTTCGGCCGTAGGTTCTTCCTGCACCCCGTTGGTCCCAATAAACCAAAACAAAGTCTTTTTTCCAAGATCCATAGATTGTATCATCGTACTGACTCATGGTGCTACCTGGACCACCATGAAGGAAAAGTAAAACAGGGTTCGCACTATCATCCCCGTGAATGGTTACCCACTGTTCTATACCGCCAATGGGAATAAACTTTTCCTCGTTAATAGGCACTGTTTGAGCCGCTAAGCTAAATGAGATCAATGCAATAAACAGAATCATTAAAAAGATGGGCTTCATATTGTATTAAATATTAGCAGAATTAAAATTATAATAAGACAATTGGTTATTGGTAAATTGGGTAAAAAAATTGTGTATACGCAGCTCCCTCTATCAATTGCGTATCCATCTCCTTTGTTCACAGATTTTGGACATCGGAGATACGAAATTAGGGATTTCGTCGATCTAATCTTGCTTATTCTGGATATTTTGTTGTAATGCCAAGATTCGCCAAGTTCCTTCGGCACTTCGAAATTGGAAGCATACCAAAACTCTAACTTCCCCCAAAACCAAATATCCCGCTGCCCAGAAGGAACGCAGGTCAAATCAAAAAACAAATAAGCCTGAAACTTTAAGGAATAGCTACTTTACTCGGCTTCTTCTTTTTCTTGTTCTGCATCTTGTTGATCCAGATTAGGGTGCCGGTCACGGGCAGGGTAGTGGCTATCAGGCAGGCGATAAAGTAAAGAATCTTGGTAAATGTCCCGTAGACATCCCCTATATGCAGGGATTTGATGGAGCGGGCGATGCGCTGATTTAAGGGTTGGTCTCTAAACCGCTACGGTTACCAACTGTCCGGTGGCCTTATCCAAGACAACTTTGTCAGAAGCAGAAGGGGAAAAAAAGCCGACCTTGGATTTGAAAAGGGTGATTTCAGTATCCCTGGCTAGGACACGGTAAAGGACGCACATGTTAACTTGGTTCAATGTCCAAAAACTACATTAAGAATAAAAAAATCAGGTCGATGAAGTATCCTATATGCAATTTTTTATAGACAGTATTAACCGTAGCAGCTATTTTTCATATTGAAGGATATTCAATTCTAAAAGCTTAGTCATAGCTTTGTCTGAGGTCATTAAAGGCAGGTTCATGTAATGTGAAGTTGCGGCAATGATCGCATCAGGAAGTTTTATCTTGTAGTTCCTTTTTAATCCTGTTGTAATTCTTTTGATTTCAGAATTTATATCGATTATGGAAACAGTGGTTAAAAAATCTTCAATTACTTTCAGTTCCTCTGGACTTATTTCTTTATAGCCTAAAAGCTCCAATTCAGAAATAAAAGATATGTAGATTGTTTTATTATCAAGCAAATTCGCCAGAGTTCTATCTCCGGAAATTAAGTACAGAACAATATTTGTACCCAGAAAGATGCTATTCCCATTCATCTCTCATTTTTTTTTGAATTGCAAGTGGGTCTTCCTTGAGGGTAATAATCCCACAGTATTTGTGGGCATCGAACCTTTTCATGTTCTTGAGTCCCGAAAGTTTTCTATCGAAATCTTCCTTTTTGGTTCCTTTTTTTATTATTGTAACCATATTATCGAGCTTTTATCAAATATAACGTGTTTTTAGAACAACGACTCATTTTTCAAAAAAAATCCCGCACCCCAAACGGAATGCAGGACGAATCAGAAAAAAAAATAAACCCAAAGAACTACGAAACCGCCACCGTACTTCTTTTATTCTTTTTCTTTTTCCGCATCTTGTTGATCCAAATAATCGTGCCGGTCACGGGCAAAGTGGTGGCTATCAAACAGGCGATAAAATAAAGAATCTTCGTAAAGGTACCATAGACATCCCCTATATGCAGGGATTTGATAGAGCGGGCGATGCGCTGATTTAAAGGTTGGTCCCTAAACCGCTCCACGGCTACCAACTGTGCGGTGGCTTTGTCCAGGACAACCTTATCGGAAGCAGATGGCGCAAAAAAACCGACCTTGGATTTGAAAAGGGTGATTTCACTATCCGTCTCCTTGGGCAGTGTCAATCTGTATGTTCCGTCATAATCCAAGTGTTTATCTCCGGCCTCCAAATACATCTCTAATTCCAAAGTAGGAATAGCAGCCTTTTCCACTTCTTCCTCGTGGCCCGGAGCTCGTCCTGGTCCTCTGCCGCCTCCACCCTGCTCTACTCCCAAAACCTTAAACAGCCCTTCCTTGTACCAGTCAAAGGACCAATAAAGTCCAGTCAGGGACATCACAAGCAGCAGAAATGCGGAGTAAAAACCTAGCGTATTATGCAGGTCATGGTTGATCCGTTTCCAGTTGCCGGACCACTTGATGCGCAAACCCTGCTTCCAGTAGCGTACCTTCTGCGGAATCCAGATAACCATCCCACTGATAATAATCAACGTAAATATAATCGTAGCCCAACCCACAATCGGCCGCCCAATTTCCGTATCCAATAGCAACCAACGGTGAAGCCGGAACATGGTCATAAAAAATTCCCCACCAACCGGGTCGCCCGAAGCAGTCACTTCCCCCGTATAGGGATTGACGGGAACATTGGAACCCCTACCCTTTTCCTCCTTACCCCGCACATTTACCAAAAAGGTGCGGTCCAGATCGTGGGGAATCGTGATGCTGCCCACTTCCTTACCTGTTCCCTGACCCACCACCGCAATCAGTTCTGCAAGTGGAAGACGTTTTTGACTGGTTGGAATCTCGGCAATGGTGTACCTCTCCGGTTCCATCCATTCCTGAATTTCCTCTTTAAAGGTGTAGATGGTGCCGCTAAGGCATACCAGGAAGATGATGATTCCACTGGCAATACCCATCCAAAGGTGGATTTCGTTTAGCCATCTTCGGGTAAAGGCCCAGGCTGATTCTTTTTCTTTTTGCATTGGGATAGTGGTTTAAGAGTTAGTTTGCCCACCAAACTTTGGCGGTGGTGACTTGGTCATCGCCCTGACTGACGACTTCATCCAGATTTGTCATGCGTTCTGTCTCCGGATACATCAGCCGTTGGGGTCGGACGGAAGGATTATTTATGGCAAGGGAATTTGGAAACTGGGGCATACCAAGTCTCCGGAAGTCATTCCAAGCTTCGATACTGCTAATACTGTTTAGGGAAAGCCATTTTTGAAGGATTAGCTGATCTAATGTGCCCTGATAAGCTACTTCTGACTGATTCAAGTATTCATCCGCAGCCGCACCGTTCAGTCCCAGATAGACGAAGGATTCCGTAATAGCCGCATTATAAAGTTCTTCTGCGGATAGGTTGATCCATCCACGTTGCGCAGCTTCGGCTTGCAAAAACAAACTTTCAAAGGATCCCATCAACACACTTGCCTGTGTGGGACTTTTCAAAAGCCCGGCAGGCTGTCCGTTGTTTTCCAACGGACCTTTTAATGCCGACGTATTTGCACGTCCATATAGGGCTTGGTTTACAACAGGATCTCCAAAAACAACTCCATTATAGTCGCCATTAACAGCCAAATAAAGCTGTCCAAGTCTGGGATCGTTCCTTTCCGTATATTTTTCCAACAAGTAGGTTGTAGGCCGGATATCCTGGTAGTTTGCGGTAGCTGCCTGCTGCACATTCCGGTAGTAACTTTCATAAAAGGGGTTCATTTTGCCCGCTGTTTGCAGATAACCTGGCTGGATCAAGGCACTTTCACCCATCCCCAAAAATCCACTGCCTTCAGCTGCAATCTTCGCAAGTTCTGCGTTGATATAGGCTGCATTGTCCTTTTCACTTTGGCGGATCAGTGCCCGCAGTTTTACTGTGTTTCCAAATTTTGCCCAAAGCGTTTTGTTCCCTTTAAACAAAACATCGTCTGTTCCAGCCACCTGCGCCGCTGGTGCCATTTGAATTGCCGAGATTCCTTCGGTAATGAGATTTACTGCTTTTTGGTACACGTCTTGACCGGCTTCATAGGAAGGAGTTGAATTGGTCGTTCCCTGCAATGCTTCCTCAAAAGGAACATTATTATATATATCAACCAAGCGCAGAAAATGCCATCCCTGCATTATTTTGGCCACGCCCTCGTAAAAAGGCTCTCCCTCCTGCTCTGCCTGTTCTCTGATCAGGTGATAATAAACCAACGTCGTATAAGTAGTTTCCCAAACCGGATAGCCATCCCGAACGTCCCGCATTCCGGGACCATTGTAGTTTTTTTGGTGAAAGAAGGAGTTGATTCCTTCGCTGCTTGTTCCCCAATAGCCACCCCACAGGGCTCCCAATTGGTTAAGTTGGCCTTGTTCCTGATTAACGGAGGCGACCAAGGCCGCCGGAAGTTTAGCACTAAGTGCCAGGTTTTCTGAAACCGGAGCGTTGGGATTATCATTTACATCTAAGAAATCCGCACAGGATTGGAAGAGTATCGTAATAAATCCCAAAAGGGTAATTGTGTGTCGTAATTGCATGACTTTATTTGATAAGATCATTTAATATGTTTATAATTTGTTTTTTAGAGGTCACATTGAATCTCGCAATGATAATCATCCCTCCGTGGGTTGCCTGCGTCCTGCTCGATTTGGTCAAAAAGAAAGGTTTACATTGAATCCATAAGTCCGGAACGGAGGTACTTGCCTGAAACTGACATAGCCGTCAGTGGAGTTGTACAAGTATTCGGGATCTCCGTGGTCATTGTCCTTGTGCCGGAGGATAAACAGGTTGGTACCTATTAAGCTAAGGCTTGCTGCCTCAAGAAACCTCTGTCCACCAAACCATTTTTGTGGCAATTCATAGGTAAGATTTAATTCCCTGAGCTTGAAGAAATCCGATTTTACCGCGGTGTTGGACTGAATCTTTCCTTCAAAATCCCAAAATGCCTTGTCACCCGGAGAAAGGATAGCGATATTTTCCACAAAACTTCCATCCTCCTGCTGAATTACTGAATTGGGATACAGGAAAGGCTCCCGATCATAGGCAACCGTTCTGGGATGGGTACCAGCAGTGTATTGGCGGGGGATGATTTCGGAATAGAGCCATCCACCCCATCGGCCGTCAAACTGGGCAGCTATACTCAGGTTTCTGAACTTGTATATCACGCTGGCACCTGCTTGGTAAGGAGGAACCATGGTTCCTAAATGGGTTTCAACGGGAGATACCTGAGGATATCCCGTCTCTTGATTGATTACCACCCTACCTTGGGGATCACGAAGGTAATCGCTGACCATCAAGCTTGGATAGGACTGGCCTACATTCGCATAAGACTGTCGGAAAATATTATAGGAGTCGCCCTCATACAGTTCCTCTACGTTGTTGTTGATCCGGCTGAAGGTAATTCCCACATTTAATTTTTGATCCTGCCGCTGCAGCACATCGCCCATAATGCTCAGCTCTACAATACGGTTGGTTAATCGGCCGGCATTCACAATGGCCGTGCTATAACCAGTGGCTCTGGAAACAGAAGCGTTAAAAATCTGCCCTTCTGAATCAGAATACACATAACTTCCTTCCACATGCAGTCGGTGATCCAAAAAGCTTAACTGCGTACCTACTTCGTAGGAGGTAACAAACTCCGGCTGTATGCCCGGATTGGGGTATGCAGAACTTGGTGTAAAACCAACCAACGTTCCAAAGGGAAAGCCATTGGTCTGACTGTAGGGATTATTAAGCCTGTATGGAGCCAAGGTTACATTTCCGGTTCTATTCCATGAAGCGAATAGCTTTCCAAAGGTTAGAAATTTGCTGTCTTTTAAAAACGGTATTACTTCCGGAAACAGGAAGGAGGTACTTACTCCGGGATAGAAATAAGATCGGTTGCTGGGGTCCAATACAGATACCCAGTCATTTCTACCCGTCAGGGTTACGTAGAGGAAATTGTCATACCCTCCTGTCCACTCGCCGTAAACCGCCAGTGATCTGTATTCCGTTATGGAACTTCCGGAACCGGACGTCAATTCTCCCACACGAACGTCCGGATTATAAATTCCCGGCAACAACAGGTTCGAAGCACCTACGGTAACCCGCTTGCTGTTATCTGCCCGGAAATTCTGTCCCAAGATCAGATTGTTGGAAAATTTGCCAAACTGTTTTCGGAAGTTTAGGATTAAATCACCGTTGTAGCGCTGAAAGTTATCGTTGATATCAGTCACAGCGCCATTAACATTTCTCCTACCTATTCCTTCAAATTTTCCGGTAGTATTTCTGGTCTCATTTACATCCATATAAAATCCCAGTCTATATATAACACTCAGCCAAGGCTTGACCTCATAATCCAGTTCAATTTTACCGTTGATGGTATATTGGTCATTGTTTTGACGATAATTGTCCAGTAAAAAAAACGGATTTTTGACCAGGTCTGTAAAGTAATTGTTTGGATAAGCTATGCTGTTTGGATCCTGCCAATCCACCATTTGAGTATAGTCCAGGTTGGCGGGTGAGGTATAGGTTGAAAGCCAAGGTCCATCCGGAGCAAAGGACTTGGAAAATGTCACATAGTTTAGGTTATACGATGTCCGCAGATTGCCGAATTTCTTGGAGCCATTAAATCTTGCACCTGTACGGTTACTTTCGTCACCGGGGAGAATTCCTGTAATCCGCACATCCTGTAGAGACAGAAAATAAGAGCTATTATCATCCCCTCCGGAGAAGGAAATATCATTCTGCAAATTCATCCCCCGCTGAAAAAGCTTCAACCGATTGTCCCTGTTCGGAGCGGCATATAGGAGCTGCGGTTGGGTACCGTCTGGAAGCTCGGGTCCGAAATCCCTCATCGTCCCGTCAAATCGTGGACCCCAAGATTCATGTTGTAATGGATCATAGACACCATTTTGCCCTTGGCCAAACTCATTTTGGGCACCGGGTAGTAAAAAGACATCACTAAAAGTGGTCGTATTGCTAAAGGTTACCCGTGTATTTCCCTTGGTTCCTCTTTTCGTTGTGATCATTAACGCACCGTTGACTCCTTCCGACCCGTACAGTGCTGCGGCGTTAGCTCCCTTTAATACTGTAATACTTTCAATGTCATTTGGATTCAGTCGGCTGATATCGGGAATGGGAACACCGTCGACCACATATATAGGAGCGTTTGCATTTCTATTCAGGGACCTTGATCCCCGCATCACAATTTGGATTTGAGGATCCACCTTGCTGTCATACATATTAATACGAAGGCCAGCAACTTTACTGGTGAGCCCGGTGAGTGGGTTAACCGTTTTACCTTGGTTGAGGTATTCGTTACCGATTACTTGGGTTCCACCACCAATTTCTTTAGCAGCCCTGCGTATTCCCAAAGCTCCAGTCACCACTACCTCGGAGAGCATTTTTTGATCCTCTTCCATGCGGATGTCAAGTGTTTGCTCTTCTGCACCAACCTGAAGTCGCTGGGTAAGAAATCCCAAAAATGAAATCGTAATCTGATCTCCCACTTCTGCATACATCCGGAATTCTCCATTCCTTCCAGAAACCGAAGTAACAGGTGTATCCTCAACTTGAATGACCGCCCCCGGAAGTGGTAATCCGGAGTCTCTTTCAGTAATTGTTCCAAATACGTGGACCCGTTGGGCGGAAAGCTGGTGCGAAAGCATCAGTAGGGAGAAGCCCAGCGCTAAAATAAAAGTTATTTTTAAACGTCTCATCATGATAAATTTTGAATTCTTATGTACGAAGTATTATTACTATTTAGACTTAATCTAAAAAAGATTAACTTTGTGCAAAGGTATACGCCAGCCCGGCTATGCAGTGACCTTATCAGGAATAAAAAATGACGATAAAAGGAATAAATCCCCTCAACCACTTTAAAAGTCTGCTTGAATTAAATATGGAGAATTCAGAAGAAGGTTCTGAAGAAAAAAGACCCTATCAGGAACGGGAATTTACCACTGAGGATGGAAAAGCATATGAGTATTTTGCGGATAAAATTTATTTTCGATACATCTCTCTCGACAAATCCATCGGTTCCAAGAGAACCCTGGTTATGCCGGAAAACTACGTGGTATTGATTTTTTGTTTGCAGGGAAGCTGCGCCTACTGTGGGATAGAAAAAAATTCTTTGTTATTTACGATTGAAAATCGACACTGCAACAGCTTCTACTTTGGAAAGGAAAACGTTTTGGTCGAGGCGAGGACAGAATCCAAGTTGGAGGCTATGATTGTATATGCGCAGGTGGATTATTTTTTTTCCTTTTCATATGATCATGCGTTACAATGGAAGGAGTTTGAATCGAAAGTGAAAACAGGAAATCAAGCCCAACTTCATCGGGCATCGATTTACCTTGACCAAAAAATTAACCTTTTACTTCTTCAGATTTTGGAGGAAAAATTGAATCCCAAGCTAAAAAACTATTTTATCGAGGCAAAGGTCACTGAGCTGATTTTATATCAAATGGACCAACTCCTACAGAATCCAAAATCCCAACCTGAACCTGGTTTAAAGCCGGAAGAGGCGGAAAAAATGGAAATGGCTAGGCAGTTACTTTTGAAAAATCTGAAGACAGGCATTTCCCTTAAATCTCTTGCACTGGAAGTGGGAACCAATGAATTTACTCTTAAAAAACACTTTAAACTTCAATTTGGAAGCAGTGTATTTAGCTATTTGCTTGCGTATAAAATGGAGCAAGCCAAGGATCTTTTGAAACAGTCGGATTTAAAGATTGCCGAAATTGCCGAAGAACTGGGATATCAGCACCCTACCCACTTCAGTGCTGCTTTTAAGAAAGCCACAGGCATGCTTCCAAAAGCTTACAGAGAGCAGCACTTAAAATAGAATCGGCTCTTTTCACCTCTAATCAAACAATGCCAACATCCCTTCCCCATCCAGGGAACCCAAAAAGCTATCCCCCTCAGCAATAACTTCTTTTGCCATTTTGGTTTTGGCCTGCTGTAATTTCATGATCTTCTCTTCAATAGTATTTGTGCATACCATGCGGTAAGCAATGACATGTTTTTCCTGCCCCATTCGGTAGCAGCGGTCTATGGCCTGATTCTCCACGGCAGGATTCCACCATGGATCCAAGATATACACATAGTCAGCAGCGGTCAGATTCAATCCAGTTCCCCCGGCCTTTAGACTGATCAAAAATACCCGTTTGTTGTCATCACTTTGAAACTGATTGACTCGGGCTTCCCGCTCTTTCAAACTGGTTTTCCCGTCCAAATAGGTGTATTGGATATTGTTCTCCTTCAACTTCTCCTGCACGATGTCCAGCATCTTCACAAACTGACTAAACACCAATACCTTGTGGTTTCCGGTTTTATCCGTGATATGTTCCAGCAAGATTTCAATTTTGGCAGAAGCACTTTTCCCTTCGTTGTTGGGCACAAGTTGTGTAGAGTCACACACCTGCCTTAATCGGGTAAGTCCTTCCAGCACATACATTTTGGAGGATTCCGATCCCTCCTCTTCGAATTTCTTAAGCAGAAAATCCCGATACTCATTGCGGTAGGCATCGTATATTTTCCGCTGAACCGCATCCATCTCGCAATACAGGTATTCCTCCGTCTTTTCTGGAAGTTCGGTAAGCACCTCTTTTTTGGTCCTTCGGAGGATGAAGGGTTGTATCTTTCGTTGCAATTCGGTCAATATCTCCGCATTGCCCTTTTTAAGTGGGAGGAGGTAGTTGTCTTTAAATCCTTTGAAGGTCGAAAAGAACCCAGGATTTACAAAGTTCATCTGTGCAAAAAGCTCCGCCAAACCGTTTTCAATCGGTGTGCCGGTAAGTGCCACTTTGAATTTACCCTTAAGCTTTGTAATCGCTTTGTAGCGTTGGGACTGGGTGTTTTTAATGGCCTGCGATTCATCGGCAATGATAGCATCAAACTCAATCTGCCGAAGCAACTCCAGATCGTTAATGACCAATCCATAGCTGGTCAGGACTACCTGATGCTTGCTCAATTCCTCTACTGTGTCATATCTATCGCCATGATGGACAAAGTAATCGATATGCGGAGCAAACTTCTCCAGTTCGTTTTTCCAGTTAAAAAGCAGGGTAGTCGGTGCAACGACCAAAACCTTTTTGCCTGTTTTCTCCACCATTTTGCAAATCATGGTAATCAACTGCAGGGTTTTTCCCAAACCCATATCATCCGCCAATATTCCTCCCCAACCATATTCCTGCAAGAAATTCAGCCAATTCAGTCCGGCATATTGGTAATTTCTCAATGTAGCGTTTAGCTTCTTGGGCACGGTAGTTTGTTGGATTTCCGTAAACTGCCGCAATCTTTCCTTCTTCTCTGCTATCTCCTCGATAATTTTTGGAAAGTTCACCAGTTCCTCCATGTCGTCAAGGAGGTTAAACTGGGTTTTGGAAATTTTTATATCCTCTTTGTCTGTCTCCCCGGTGCGGAAGAGCCGACCAAACTTTTTAACCCACTGCTCCGGCAATATACCGATGGTTCCGTCCGCCAGCTCAACGTAATTGTTGTCCTTTTCCAGTGCCCGTTTAATATCTTTCAGTTTTACCTTGTTGTTGCCAAAAACTACCTGGGCACTCACCTCAAACCAATCTTGGGAAGAACCAAACTCCATGCTGATCTCTGGAGGGAAAGGGGAGTATTTCTTTATCGCTATTTTATCCAGGCCAAGTACCCGGACACTCTCCTTTTTGAGTCGCTCAAAGGCCTTCATAAACCAGAGGTTTTCCATAAAGGCATCGTGGGTCAGGTGGAAAAATCCTTGTCCCCCACCCCGTCCGAAGCTTGGGTGTAGGTCCCTTAGCAATGCCAGATATTCATCCTCCACATCTTCGTCCCGCAGGTAGAGCGTTTTAGTTTCCGGATCCATGATGGTATTCCCTTCTAGGGGGTTGGAATAGGCGTTTTCCCCATACTTGACTTGGGGCCGAAAAATGACCAATCCGGTTAGTTCCGTGATATACAGTTCCCGCTGTAAATTACCAGAACCATCAGCCTCCTGAAACAAACCGGATTCATCGATTATTTCTACATTCTTGGACATAGGCAGTAAGATATCATTTACGAGGTAGTCCAGGTCACTTTCCACCACGTGTAAAAGAGGAAACTCTCTCAAAAATTCAAGCACCTTCATTTCCGCTAGACTCCGAAAATAAAAAAGGTTCAAGTTTAGGAATGTGGCATACGTTGTATTTACTTCCAAATGATCATTTAATTCTTCCAATCCCCACTCCTCTTCACCCATTTTTAAAATGAATTTCACATCATACAGTAATTCTTTCTTACTGATTTTTACCACAAATCTGGTGCGCAAAATCCGGAGAGATTTTCCAAAGTTACTTTTTTTAGGATACTGTGCCTCCCGTGCGTTTCCTTGAAATACAAATATTCTATATGCAGAAGCAACATGCAAAAATTCACCAAACAGCGTGTGAATGATTTGGAAATCTTTACTTTTTATGGCTTTGTTTACTCTATTTGCTGCTGCCATAATATGCTCCAAATTTGGACTGCTTGCAAGTCGGAAATCGTTGGGATCATCAAATAATGTAACTTTAGTGTTGAGTGCTTTAGGATCCGCTTTGGTTCCTTTGGCCATAATCGGGATGATCTTATCGAACTTGCCCCGAAAATCATTTACTAAAGCAAAGGCAGCGTGGTAGGTCCCCCATTCCGAAAAGACATCCTCTCTTACTTCCATCTTCTTTTCCGAAGTACGTAATGGTGAAAAAACTTGCTTGTTCATCGCTTTCGAAAGGATTTCTAAATTATATAAACCCCTTAAAGGGCCTCTTGGATTCAAAAAAACCTGATCTTCCGCAAACACAAAATGGAAAGCGTTGTCCAGGTCCTTTATTTGATCTTTCAGCCCAACCCGAACTAAATAATCTGACATCGCCTGCTGTTTTTGCTGTTTTGTCAAATAGTTTAATTCATTTAATTTGGGCGACTTATACCGTGATTTCAGCCATTGCAGGCCCAAAATAACTAGGTATTCCTGGGTATACGTTCCATTGATTTTGACTTTACCTAGGGAATAATCAATCCGTATATAGTGTTGTTTCCCGTGAATTTCTACTTCATAAACATATGCCTCCTCCTTAATATCAATATTTATCAACCATCCCTCGACATCTTTATCGGAAACCATAGTCATTTTATCCGCAAGTTTTGGGATTTCTGAAGGCTCACACGGAATTACTATTGGGAATACCAATTTTTCCCTAGGTTCCGGTCGGATATATTCTTTTTTGGGCAACTCAGAAAAAAGAAGCAAATCTTCTTCTGGATCATGATTAAACACTTTGTTTTTATTCGATTCCAGAAAAAATAGGGACGCCGCAACATGCTTGCATTCTAAGTTTTCTTCAAAATAGATACAGGAACAATCTATCTCTTCCTCCCCGATGAAATCATCTAAAGAAAAATCTATTTCCGTGAGATTTATTGTAACCTGATAGAGAGGTTCAACATTTCCCTTTACTAAAAAATAAAAGGACCCAGACTCTTCCTCATAATAATCAAAGGTAACCTTCCCTTCTTTATAGAGGATTAAACCTTTTTCCAATACATAAGGAGATAGGTTACGCTTGTGACTCCGCAGCATACTTTGCTGGTCTGTGGTTAGGGGCATGGGATATGAATTTGCCGAAAATTAAAGGGTTTGGTTAAGAGATAAAAGGATTCAGTATAAATATTAGCAAACAGCGTAGATGGTATATTGAATATCCAGAGAACAATATGAGAAGCCACCCTCTAAAACATTCGATAAAAGGCGGATATTTGATAATAATTTTTTAGTTTTAAAAACCCGTTGCCCGTGAATTTGGATGCTTAACTTAAAAAAATGTAATTAACCATACGAGACATATAATTTCATTTAAGGTTTTACCGATCTCACGAGAATCTTTCGCTACCGAAAAGCAAAGGACGGTTAATTCGTAAAAAGATGAACAAAGGTTCCTCTCAATTCAAAAAGGCACAAGGTAAAAAGAGTAGTTGAAGCCCATACAAATATGGTTAATATCGGTCTAGCCCCAGAGGGGTGTAATCTTAGTAGCCAAATAATTCGATTGTGTTTTGGCAACGGTGAGAGTTGGAGAAGCCATAATCTCCCGCCAAAACCCGATCCTGGCAAGTTCTGCCTTGTTTCGCCATACGATATGGCTTCGAGATCTAGATCAGGTTCCGTCTCCGTGGTGCCCCCCTAAATCACTCCTTTAGGGGGGACTTTTGATGATTCTAGCAAAGAGTTTATATTTCGAACTAAATAATTAAAACCCTCCCCTAAAGTTGAAAATCCTGTGATAGCGTAACGGTTACAGAAGGGAGGGCTGGGTTGGGGCAGCGTCGAAGTTGCTCTTTCACCTTCAATTGGGAATGGATCCCTGCCTTATATGGTTTAAAATATCTCATTCCTATAGATTTTGAAATTAAATTTTAAACTAACAACAACCGACCTATGGATAAACCTATCCTTTTCCTCGCTATCCTACTATTTTGCTTTTCATGTGACCAGAACTCGAAAATTGTAGACAGAATCCTGCGTTTGGAGGATTTTACGGAGGTTAACACACCCTATAAGGTAACAAAAATTATTCCGTTAGAAACTCGCCCTGAAATTCTATTGGGTGAATATTTATCTGTTAAAATCTCAGAAGATCATATTTATATCTATGATAAAAATACCAGAAATGCCATTCAGCGATTTGATAGGGAAGGAAACTATTTAGGCCCCGCAGCGCTCGTTGGAGAAGGACCCAACACACTGAATGCCATTACGGATTTTTTGATTTCCGATGCTCGGCTTGTGGTTTTGGAAAGTATGGGAGCTTATTCCCGCATCCAAGTTTTTAACGAGAATGGCCAAATTATCAAAACAATAGAAACGACCTACCTGGGATTTTCATTTTCGAAATTAGACAATGGAAACTATGTGCTATACGGCGGATTTAACCTACCCCTGACCGAAAACCGCATTGTGAAACTTACCTCCTCCGGGGAAATCACCGACACCTACCTTCCCAATACCTATACGGGGTCAATGCTCCCCATGCAGGAGCAGAATTTCGTCAAGTCCGGAAACAACCTGTATTTTCACGAGGTTTTTGCCCCAAAAGTCTTTTCGATTTCCGATTCCCTTGAAACTGTTCTAGGCTTTGACTTTGGAAGGTATGCCATACCGGAGCGGTACTTTGAGATGGATTGGATGGAGGGATTTGAGATGATCAATTCCCAAGGCTTTGCGGCCATTTCCGACTATTTTCGCTCGGGAGAATTTCATTATATCGGCGTCGATGTACAGGTTGAGGGGCAGCTGGCCCGACACCATCTACTTTGGGATGGGGAAAAGGGAACCAAACGGATTTTCTCCCCTACTCAGCTTCCCGCATTTCAGTATCCGGTGGCGGTTATTGGCGATGAACTTCTTTTCATTTCACAGGCAGCCCATTTGCTTGAATTGGAACCGAACGATTTGCCCGAGGGAGCACAACACCTTGATCCCGAAGACAATCCTGTGTTGGTATTTGTGGACTTGTCGGATAACTGAGAAAGTTTTTTCACCTTTGAGATCTTCCAAACCTCGAAGGTTTTTTTACCCTAAAAGACATCAACGCTCCAATATTTAGACAATAGACCTTCAGGGTTTCAAAAAAATCAAACCTTTGAGGTTTTCCAAACCTCGATGGTTTTTTCACCTAAACGACATCAACGCTCCAGTCTTTAGAGAAAATACCTTCGGGGTTTCAAAAACCCCAAAGGTATTGGGAGAGGGATTTTAGGAAGGTATAAAAACCTCTTCCTTTCCGTTTTCCAGATCCAAGATTACATTGCCGATCTTTTTCCCTGCTGCTACATAGGTGTATGCTTCCATTGCCTTTTCCAAAGGATAACTTCTGTCCAGCACAGGTCTAAAGGACCCCGCAATAAGCAGCCTTTGAATATAGGCCAAACTGGCTTTAATATCAGTTGGTAGCGGGAAGATGACCCGCTTGCCACCCCGTATGGAAGTGGTCAGCGGGAGATATAGGTTTTCAATTCCATCCCCCAATTCGGAGGAAAGGTAGACTCCTTTTTCATTGAGGATGGGTTTGCATTTTTCAAAGGTACTTTTCCCCACGGCATCAAGTACAATGTCAAATCTATCCGTTGTTTTTGTAAAATCTTCTTTATCATATGGGATTACTTTCTTTACCCCCAACTCTTTGATCATTTGAACATGTTTAGAGTGTGCCGTGGCGGTGACTTCCCTGCCTTCATGAAGTAAAATCTGCACCGCCGCTGATCCAATTCCCCCGGTAGCTCCGTTCACCAACACACGGGAGGTAGGTGTAAAGGTCACTTTTTTTATAAAATTAATTGCATAATGGGCGGCTTCAGCCGATGCGGCTGCCTCTTTGAAACTGATTCCTTCCGGAATAAGCATAAGGTTGGCGTCTTCACGGTACGCCATAAATTCAGCCTGCGAGGGTAATCCGTTATCATCAAAGCCCCAGACTTTGTCACCTACCTTAAACTTGGTGACCTTTTTGCCCACCTCTTCAGCCACGCCGGCAAAATCAGTCCCAAGAATGGGTGTTCTTGGGTGAGGCCAACCCACAAAAAAACGAAAAATATAGGGCGAACCACTTAGCACCCCACAATCCGTCCGGTTCACTGTGGTGGCTTTGATTTTAATTAGGATCTCGTATTCTTTTGGAACAGGCTTAGGATAATCCGTTACCAAAATTCTATCAGGACTGCCATAGTGATACCGAAGGGCTGCTTGCATAAAGGTGGGGTGATATTAATCGTGTTAATATAACCATTTTTCACGATTTCCCATATCGCTTCTCCCATTATAATGCCTAAGCAACTTAACTCTCTTCCTTTCTAAAAATCAAAATGTATTTTACCACATTGTCCAGTTTGAAACCTAATCCCAGAATTTTCCCCATAGTTTCCGCATTGGTATGTTGATTTTCCGCATGAAGTTCATCGACCCTAGCGTTGGAACCAACGATTGATTCAAGCGGAATAATCTCCGATTTTTTATCCGGAAAAGTAAGAACGATGCGGGAAGAATTCCTGTATTCTGTCTCCACTAAACGCCACTATTGACAATTTGAAAACTTTTTGACACCTCAAAAAAAAATAGAGAAAACCAGAACATAAATATACTGATAAAGAAGAGGTAGATGAAATTTCAGTTGTAAAGAATTACTTTACAACTGCCGCGGATCAGGAATGATGAAGGCTTTGATTGACTCCTAATTTGTTTGATGAATTATCCGCGCTAATTCTAAATATGCATCAAAACGAATAATTTTTGGGATAGCAATCAAGATCCCCAAAAACCACAGAAAATCTAAAATGAAAAGGACAAATTAAACCAAATACTATTTATTCCCTATCAATATCTTCGTTTTGGTCGCTGCCCAGGCTGTATAGGTTATTTTCCTCGTCCTCACTTCCTATTTCCTCCTGCTCATCATCCAATTCACTACCGGGGACATCAAGGTCCTCTCCCGCAAAGTCAACTTTTCGCTTTCTCCTCAACAATTCCTCATCATCCCCCCCATCCATACTCAGATCTTTTGGTCCGAGCGCCCTTCTATCCTCGGGAGTAAGGTTATATTCCGCATCGGAATTATTCTCCTGTAATCTATCCAAGCTGTCTTTAGCTTCTTCTTCTTGATCTACAGTTGGTTTCTTGTTCTTGTTTTGCTCGCTCATGATGTTTTAGTTTTTTGGTTGTTGAATCAATATTATTACCTGACTGAAGGGTTTCACCCCACCTGTCCTAGAAAGCCATCCCAACCTGCAATTATATGCAACAAATGATCCAAAAAACCTAGTGTAATCCAAACTGCCCAATGTAGCGAATATGGCGTGTAAATGATTTTCAGTGGGGTAAGAATTTCACTTATATAAAAGCCGGGTACAGCATTATTCCTCAAAATGAGGAGAAAATACGCACGTTTGTTATCAAGAATGGAGGTAACGTTTCAAACCCTTGATGCGATTTTGCCATGCAGCAAATGGCACATTTGCATTTCTCAAAAACCGACAAACAAACCGGGGTCAACAATAGTGCAGCTTTTTTCCGATCCGCTATAAAAACAAATGTTATATTTGTTCAGTGAGAACATGTCAAAATGAATATAATGGAAAGTCAATTTGGTGAAAAATTAAGCATGCTTCGAGAGGAGCATATTTGAATTAAAAACCGAATGCATCCAATATTTTTTGTCGATGCCCGAATGGAAAAATAAAGTTGATAGCTATGTATCTGAATAAAATACACATCAAAAACATCCGGTCTATTTCAAACTTTGAAATGAACTTTGAAAATCCAGCTGGATGGCATGTCATCATTGGTGATAACGGTGCAGGAAAATCCACAATTGTAAGATCAATTTCATTGGGGATTATTGGGCCAAATGATGCTAAAGCACTTCGATTAAACCTTAATGATTGGGTAAGGCGAGGTGAAGAAGAAAATGGAATTATCTCCCTCACTATACAGAAAAACAATGAAGATAACAAAATCGGGAAAAGCAGGCCCAGAACTAAACCCTTTGAAGCTACATTAACTTTGAGTAGGAAAGAAAGAAACGGTTATGTGCTTGAAGGCAATAAGGGTGCTCCTGTAGAAAATATCTGGAGTAATGCCAATGGATGGTTTTCGTGTGCATTTGGTCCTTTCCGCAGATTTACTGGAGGCGAGAAAGAATGGATGAAAGTGTACTATTCTGACCCAAGAGCTGCCGCCCATTTGTCTGTTTTTGGAGAGGATGTGGCGCTAACAGAGGCAATTGATTGGCTGAAAAACCTGCATATTAAAACGCTTGAAAAGGCTTCGTTTTCCACAAAAACGGTTGACGAAAATGAATCCGACATTTTAGCATCTCTCAAGGCATTTCTTAATGAAGGCGACCTTCTACCCCACGGTGCCAAACTGGATAGTATTAGCAGTGATGGAGTATTCTTTGTAGATGGCAATGGAGCAACAGTGGATGTTACGCAAATGAGTGATGGGTATCGCTCAATTCTAAGCTTAACCTTTGAATTGATCCGCCAAATGGTTCGGTCTTATGGGCAACAAGAAGTTTTCAAAAATTTCAAAAAAGGAGATTTCACTATTGACCTTCCAGGAGTTGTATTAATAGATGAAATCGATGCCCATCTGCATCCCAGCTGGCAAGCTCGAATTGGAGAATGGTTCTTGAAGGTATTTCCGGGCATTCAGTTTATTGTTACCACGCATAGCCCTCTAATTTGCAGAGCTTCTGAAAACGGCACTATTTGGAGATTGAGAGCTCCTGGTTCGGATCTTTCTTCGGGTGAAATTACAGGAACAGAAAAAGAACGATTGATTTTTGGTGACTTGCTGGATGCCTATGGGACAGAACTTTTTGGGAAAAATATTACGCAATCTCAAAGTGGACAGGATCTAACGGAAAAGTTGGCTCAACTTAACCTTAAATCGTTCAAGCAAAAACTCACTTCCATGGAACAGGAAGAATTGGAACATTTAAAAACTATTACAAGTAATTTCAGCGATGTTGTATCTAAATGATAGACCATTGACGGCAAAGGCTGCATCACTCCTTGTACAATATCAAAAAGCCGTTGATGACAAGCCCACTTTTTCTGAAAAAACATCAGAAGGTAAAAAGCTGTTTGCCAGGTATAATAAGAAATCCAATGATGCCTTTAAAGTGGTGCGGGGAAATCTGGCAGAAATGTCTGGTGGTACTATCCGTTGTAACTATTGCGAGGACAGCAACGCCAACCAGGTAGAACATATTTACCCTAAGAATTTTTACCCTGAAAAATGCTTCGTTTGGGAAAATTATTGTTATGCTTGTGGACCTTGCAATCAGCCAAAAAGCGACAAATTCGCCATATTTGAAGATGCCACCGGAAATGAACTGAATCTAAAAACAATTCCTAAGGATACAGCACCACCCAAAGGTAAAGCCCTATTAGTAGACCCAAGAGCAGATGAACCACTGGAATATTTGTTTTTGGACACTCAAAGCACCTTTCGCTTTGTTCCTTTTATAGAGGATGCCAATGACTATAGAAGAGCAGAGTACACCATTGAAATTCTGGGTTTAAATTCCAGAAACCACTTGGTAAGAGCTAGGAAAGTGGCTTTCGGTAATTTTAAAGCGAGACTTTTTGAATATGTCGCAAAGAAAGAAAGCGGTGCCACAGCAGCCCAGTTGAATCCCTTGATTGATTCACTTAAGAGCGAACACCACCAAACCGTTTGGCATGAAATGATCCGCCAAAGAAGTCTGCATCCTGAACTGGATGATTTATTCAACCGTGCTCCTGAGGCTTTGGAGTGGGCGGCTTTCAGTAATCAGTGAAAAGTAGATGATATGCGGGATTACAAGAATATCAAAGTTAGGAAGCAAAGCCAACTACCTGGAAGCGGTTAAAGGATTGGAACGAGAATTATATAAATCAGGAGCTTAGAGAATGATGAATTGTAAATGGTTAATTATTAATGAGTTTAAGTTAAAAAAGCATTAACCATTCTCAACTGACAGTTAACAATTATGAAAAGTGAAATCATCATATACCAATCCGAAGACGGTAAGACCAAAATACAAACCCGTCTTGAAAACGAGACCGTTTGGTTAACTCAAGAACAAATGAGCGAACTCTTTCAACGGGAAAGAAGTGTCATCACAAAACATATAGGCAATGTTTTTAAAGAAGGTGAGCTTGGTGAAAAAAGAAATGTGCAAAATTTGCACATTGGTGGTTCTGACAAGCCTGTAAAATACTATATTCTAGAGTGATGCAAAATTGATTAAAAAAAACAATAAATAATTGAAGGCAAGTTCCATGGAAACATATGGAGCAAAATGTAGAACAACATATTGAAAACATACTGAAAAAGAGAGAGCGTTAGATGAAAATTCAGTTGTAAAGAATTACTTTACAACTGCCGCTGATGGAAAAAATTATGAAGTGACTTTTTACGCTTTGACCATTATCTTGGCTATAATGGATGCGACTAAATAAAATTTTTATGCAAAAATCCAGATTTTTCATACGACGCTATGCTCCAGCTTAAATAGAAGGCAGTTTAGTAAAATTAAACCCCAGCATCCGACAATTCTACTTTTGTATAAAAACCGTACAATAATTAAACACTTTTTGCTTATTTTTAACCTAAATTAAAATAATGTTTGAATTTGATCCCAAAAAAAGCGAGTCTAATAGACTAAAACATGGAATTGATTTTATTCAAGCACAACAACTATGGGAGGATGCAAGCAGAGTCGTTTTAGAAGCAAGAACAGTGGATGAAAAACGGTATTTATTAATTGCGCTATTCGATGAACGTATTTGGTCAGCCATTTACACCGTTAGAAATAATTCCATAAGGATCATATCGGTAAGGAAATCAAGGGAAAATGAAAAAGAAATCTATTACAGCATCTGAATTAGATCAAAAGTTTGAGGAAAATGAGGATTTGACTGACTTTCTGATGATAGAAACCGCAACTAAGCCCGGGTTAAAACCAAGGCGGGTAGGTGTGGATTTTCCGGAATGGATGGTGCACGAGCTGGATAAAGCTGCCCAGAAATTGGGGATTACCCGGCAAAGTTTAATTAAAGTGTTTATCGCTGAAAAACTGAAAGAAAGCAGTTAATTGCCTAAATTCAAAAGACCCAGACGGAAGAATTCTTGAAGAAGTATACCGACTATAGTCGGATGACATCGAAATCTATAAACTAAATGAAGGCCAAAAAAAGGCAATCAGTTTAGCCCGTGAACAGGTTAAACAAGGACAATTTTTGAGCGAAGAAGATGCCAATAAGGAGATTGACCAATGGTTAAATGAATAATTTGGTCCCAAAGAGCTCAAGATGACCGGAAACGAATTCTGATATACTGGATAAATCAAATACTTACAGTAAAATTTGGATAAGAAATTTCGTGAAGGGCATTGATTCGTCTTGTATAATTATGCATAAATAACCACTTTTCACTATCTTCCGCATAAATCTACTAAGATATGATGCGTGTTGCTGATTTTGTGGAAAATTGCCTTGCGTATGAACAGTATGCATTTGATTGGGATGAATTAAAAACAGTGATCCCCAAGACAGACATAGCAGAAGGCTAATAACAATACCATTCTTTACCGCTTCAATTTAAAATATTCACCTGACATCCGGTTTAAGTTGTCGTTACTTGACATTCGATAGCGAGATGCGACGACAGTTAAAACTTGTTCAATATTGTCACTCAATCCATGCTTTTAATGTAATGTGTTCATTTAATAGTTCCGTACTACTCGAAGACGGAAAATGACTGGGTAGCCACAGTTTATTGAAATAAAAAAAGCCACCCCGAAAATAAATTCGTAAGTGGCTGATTTTATCGTGGGCCCACCTGGGCTCGAACCAGGGACCTCCTGATTATGAGTCAGAAGCTCTAACCAACTGAGCTATAGGCCCTATTAATTTTGGCCATCCCCTACAAGAGAAAACAACCGGCAAATTCAATCTTCCCCAAAAATCAAACCACTTATCTATGCTTCTGATTCAAAAAACCAGATAGCTTTTGCTACTTTTTTTTCAAACCAAAATTTGCCCTTTCCTAGTGGCTTACCTTGCTTTTGGGACTGCAATGTTACATATTTGGTTTTAATTTCGCAACTTTGCCGTGCATGAAAAAGCTAAATGGAATCAAGTTTTTAATATTCGATTTGGGCAATGTCATCTATGACATTGATTATTCCCTTACCTTCAATAAGTTAAACAGCCGCCTTCCGGAAAAGGATCACGGACTCGGAAAAAAATTTCTGATCTCGGATACACATTTTAATCTGGAAACTGGAAAAATATCCGAGGAAAGCTTCCGAAACGGGGTGCGGGAATATTTCAGCCAAGACTGGGATGACGCCTGGATAGACGAAATATGGAACGCCCTTTTGGTGGATATTCCCATGGACCGGATCCAACTGTTGCTTAGACTAAAAGAACAATATCCACTCTATCTACTAAGCAATACCAATTCCATACATTTCAAAGTGGTGGACAAAGTGTTTAGTGAAAAACTTACCGATACCGAGTGGTCAATGCTCTTCGATAAAGTCTTTTTAAGCCACGAAATGGGTCTACGTAAGCCCTCGGAAGAGATATACAGGGAAGTGGTGCGGCAGATCGGAGGAGAAGCCCAGGAGTGCCTGTTTTTTGATGACCTTCCGGAAAACCTTAAGGGAGCAGAAAAGGTTGGTATAAAAACCGTGCATATCGACCATCCCAATGCCCTAATCCGTTTTTTTGAAGATGTATAGTACCAAAGAGTACCTGAAGCATGGGCTTCTATTTGTGCTGACCTTAATCGCTACTACCCTTGCGGGTGGGGAATGGCTATTTGGGAGGAGTATACTGTCCAGCGAACGTCCGCTGGACTGGGAATTCTTCCTGCGAAGCCTGCATTTCTCCATTCCCTTTATCGGGATTTTGCTTGTACATGAATTGGGGCATTTGTTTACCTCCATTCACCATCGGGTCAAATCCTCCCTACCCTATTTTATTCCGGCATGGCTGGGCTTTATCGGTGCACCGTCCATAGGAACCTTTGGGGCTATTATCCATATGAAAAGCTTTGTCAGCAGCCGCAGGAAGTTTTTCGATATTGGCGTAGCTGGCCCGCTGGCAGGGTTTGTTTTGGCACTCTTTATTCTTATCTACGGGTTTACCAATTTACCGGAAGCGGATTTCATTTACGAAATCCACCCCGAATATGCGGACCCTAACTATGTGCACGGTGAAAACGAAGACGCCATGGACCTGAGACTAGGCTATAATCTGCTGTTTTGGGCCATGGAAAATACCTTGGCCGATCCGGAAAAAATGCCCAATATGTCCGAGGTCATTCACTTCCCCTATCTGTTTGCGGGGTATTTGGCTTTGTTTTTCACGGCCATCAACCTACTTCCCATAGGACAATTGGATGGTGGACATATCATCTTCGGCCTTTTTCCAAAAAATCACAAAAGGATTTCCTTTGGTGCCTATACCACCTTTTTGTTTTTTGCCGGGCTTGGCATTATAAACCCTCAGGAGGAGTTCAATTACCTGATAATTGCCCTCCCAATCTATGTGGGTTTTGTCTATATCTGCTTCCGCAAATCGGGACTATCCAACACCAATAAGTGGACGGTAGCCTTGTTGATCGTTGCTGTTCAATACAGTATCGTGAGTGCTTTCCCAAGTGTGGAAGGATACAGTGGTTGGCTGTTTTTTGCCTTTCTCATAGGCAGGGTTTTGGGTATTAACCACCCTGAAGTTATGGATCCAACGCCATTAACCAAAAATCAAAAAATTCTTGGTTGGTTGGCGGTGTTCTTATTTATTATATGCTTTACGCCTCAACCCTTTATTATTAAATAAGAAGAGGAAGATACTAATTTTCCTCTTCTTCCAACGCCCGGTAGGCCAAAATTCCCCCCAACACGTTTCTAACATTCGAGAAGCCTTTACTGGCCAGAAAGTTTTTGGCATTGCCACTTCTGGCTCCTGACCGGCAGTGAATGATAATTTCTTCGTCCTTGTGGGCTTCCAATTCATCCAGTTTGTCAGGAAGTTCTCCCAATGGAATGTTCTGTGCCTCCAGATTATCATCCTCATATTCATACTCTTCCCGCACATCGATAAATACGAATTTTTCTCCTTTATCTAACCGCTCTTTTAATTCGTTCACTGTAATGTCTTTCATGTGTTATTTTACTAAAATACGTATGGATTTCATTTTATTTTGGTGCCTATACCGAATCAGATAGATCCCTTTATGTTGGTTCACAAAAGTAAGCACTTTACCGTTTTCCTCAGAATCAATAGGCACATTAATTTGCCTTCCCTGAAAATCAAACACCCGAATCTCATCCACGTTCCCTTCTACCGTCAGGCGGTTTAGGACAGGGTTTGGATAAACTCTTACTTCCTCCTCTGTTGTTTCTTCCGGTATAAACGGGGGCGTCAAAGATAGATGTGGACGGATCATCAGGCTTCCAACTACCGTAGTGTTTTGCTCCCAAGTGCCATACACATTAAAATACACTTCCTCTCCTGTGTCGGTAGTTTTGTCCAGCCCTACATAAACAAAATCATTGGTAAACTGGGTAAACCCCACATAGAAATTACCCGAGACGCGGATAGTAGTATCAATCGGGAAATAGGCAAAATCATTTAAATCTTCTAATTCAGGGATCAGGACTTCTTCCTTATATATGGGCTGCATACCCAAGGAATCCCACACCATCAGTTCCACCGCATTTCCACGCTGGAGATAATTGGTAAAATTAATACTGACTCCCGAAATAAAGGCATCTCCTTCCACCTCATATTTTAAGGCCAGCATTCCCGACCTTTGGTTGATACCTGCGGAATAGTCTGCGGAGCCATTGTCATAGGCCAAAAAGTCCCGTACTGGCAGCATGAATTTTACGGTATCATTTACCCTAAAATCGATCGATGGCTCAAAGACCGTGTCCCTGCCGACGCCTTGACGGACCTTAAATTCATCACCTGTCGAAAGGTACAGCCGTGTTTCCAAATCGAAGGGTTCTTCTTCTGTCCAGACAATGGGTTCTGAAAGCCGGGTGGCGAAATCACGTCTCTCCTGAGCCTGGGGCACCGGGTTGATCGGAGTGTTTGCATTGATGCTTTTTATAAGCCTGCCTGTCTCCCGATTGCGTAGCTCCAAGGTAAACTCCATCGCTCTAAAGCGATTACTCAAGTTATTGAATTGCCCCACTATTTCACTTAGAAAGTCATTTCCTTGTCCCTGAAGCATGTAAAGCGGAATTGCGGTATATGTCCCAAAGGGGCTGTTAGGCACTTTGGTCAGCGCCCTATCTTCATAGAAATAATCCGAGGCATTTCTCCCCTTGTTCAGGTACACATAATCCAAGATCCAAGTATCAAAGGGACCAGAAAGCCTACCCACGTATTGAAATTTGAATTGAAATTTTTCGTGGAAATATTCAGGCGTAATTCGGATTAGTTCCTGGGTAAATTGCTGTCTAAGTGATTCATCGCCCCCTAATACCTCCCAAATTTTCACCCATTGTCCATCATTATTCAATATATGAAGTTCCAGTTGGTCTGTAACATCGGGCATCTCACCCTTGCCGCCCGGCTGCCAGAAAAAACTAAGGAACACGGAATTTTCTTCTGCGGACGTGGTGGTGGAAAGGTCAATGGGCTTTGAAATCAACTGATCCCCTTCACCGTTGATAAGGCGATCCCTTTCGTAGGGATTGCCGCGGGAATCTACTCCGTCCAAAAAACATACCCCGATTGTTGGCGGATCAATTCCCAAGGTCATAGAAGGCTGGACCCCCCTGCTTACCCACAGCTCTGAAGAGATATTTCCACTGGAAAAATCATCCCAGAATGGCAACGCAAGAGGCTCCTCCAATAATCTTGCTTGGGGTTGATCTGAAGTTGGGTTTTCGGAATGGACAACAGGAAGCTGTTTGAATTGCGCCCAAAGCGGTGTACTGCAAAGCATCAGCACCGAACTTCCGAGGGCAATCAAACATAATTTCCTGTCAACTATTCCCATTACAGTATTTCTTCCAATTCAGAAACCCAAATGTCCACGCGTTCCCCCGTTTTGGCGTTGACTCCCTCAGGAGGAAGTTGTCTTATGACGGTGCCCTTTGGGACGGTGTCTGTTTGGACATAATTGACATTTCCCAATCTGAGCCCGGATCCCAAAATAAGAAACTCTGCCTCCGCATCATCCATCCCAATCACGTTGGGCATGGGTAAACTTTGATTACCATACCCATCACCAACTACCAGATCAATCTGTGAGCCTTTCGGAATCTCAAAACCTTCGCTAATATCCCTTCCCCTATACTTTTGTTCCAATACGACATTGATTCCGATATCCGGCACATACACGATATCACCGCGAATCAGACCGTAATTGGCTAAAACCTCCTGCGCATTTTTCAACTGGGTGTTTACCAATCCCGGCATTTTGATCATGGGGGCGTTTTCCGCATTTAGGGTAACGTATATTTTCCGGTTTTGCTTCACTTTTGTGCCGGGTTTGGGATTCTGCTTGAGCACGGCAAGGGGATTCGATTCCGCCACAAATCCACTGTCAAGTGTGACCTCATACCTGAGGTCCCTGGCTTTTAGAAACGATTCAAGCTCATTGTAATGCATTCCCTCCAATTCAGGCACAGTGACCGATTCACCGTGGTTGGTGTAACTGGGCAGGTAAATTGCAAAGAAGGTAAAGAGCAAAACCATAATTATCCCTAGCATAATTAAGAGGTTGATACCTACTTTTTTTAATCCGACTTTAAGATCTGTCATACATCAATTTAATCAGTGTTAGAATCGTAAAATTAATGAAAATTCAATCCCTACCGTTGGAAAGGTTTGAAGAATCGCTACACATGGTAAAAAGAAACGTAAACTATCCGTAAACTTGTATAATTTACTTGATAATTAGCCTCTTGGTTGCGGAAACAGCGCCACTGGTAATTTTCACAATATAGACTCCCTTGGGCAAAAACTCCGTTCCAAAGCTATACGTCTGATTAAGCGTGTTTTCAAATGTTTTATCATAGGCCAACTTGCCGGACATCGTCAATATTTCAATCTGCACATCCTCAAATTCGTCCAAGTTGAAGACGATTTGAAATCTATCCTCTGCTGGATTCGGATAAATCAGGGCGTTGTTTAGGCCGGGGTCCACACGGAAAGGTTCATTGGAATAAAATAACTCCAAATTATTTAAATAAACGCTGGCCCCCGCAGCTCCCTCGTCGCTTAACCTTAAGAACAACCTCAGTTGCTCATCTTCAATGCCTGCGTAGGCACTTAGGTCTATGAACTCACTCCTAAAATCATCCGGGTTATTGATGGAAGGCATGGTGCCAGATCCAAGTGGATTCAATTCTCCGCCCGACTTGCTCCATACCACATCACCGGTAACTCCGCCATCCCTGCTTACGAGTACTTCCAAGGCAATTGGAGACCCCGCTTCAAAACCTCCTGCTGTCCAATCAAATACAAGGCTCGCTTCGGAGGTTTCACTTAGATCAAATAGAGGAGAAGCCAGCCAATAGGACAAACTGGATTCTGGGGACGCCACTCCCAGTACGTTTTGATCTCCTTCCGCAAGCGGAAATTGTCTCCAGGAAGTAAAATTCCTTTCCGGATTAATCCTTATCCAAGAGCCAATTGCCTCCAATCCATTAAAATTCTGCCTCCATGGACTTTGTATTTCAGCGTCGCTTTGAACAAAATACCTCGTAAGCAAACTTTCATTACCACCATTCTGGTCAAAATTCGGTTCATATATTCGATAGTCCATCCTGTTCTGACCGTTTCTGATCGTGTTTGGCAACGAAATGGGGATTATCTCGCCGGGGGCCAAATTAAAATCTTCGATCACGAACGTTTCCTTATCCTCTTCCCTACTGTTAAGCATAATATCAACCGGAAAGCGGCGAATGGGAAGATTGCCCGTGTTTTGTACAGCGATGATTTCATTTTCCTGGTTTCCCGCAGTGACAGGCAATGGACTTAACAGCCTTTCAATCCTGAAATCATAGCGGTAGATTTCCGATTCGTTGATGGCAATATCTTTTAGATAGAGATTGTTTCCAAAACCGTTGGAAGAAATAAAGGCAATCCTTACATCTGAAAGCCCCGAATAGGCACTGAGGTTAACCAGTTCACGTCTGAATTGATCATTGGAGCTCGGAGTAAACCCCGAGAACGTCAGCGGTTGTGTTGCCAAGGATTCATACCGTTTACTATATAAATAATCCACTACCTCAAAGGTGTTGCCGCAATCGACAGAAACAGCCACAGTGAGTCTTTCCTGATATAGCTCATTGTCAAAAGGGGAATAAGCCAACTTAAAGGTGAGTTGAGCCTCGTCCACCTCGGAAAGGTCAAAGCTGGGGCTAATAAAATAATCCACTTCTCCCTGCACATTGTAATTGAAAGCATTTAGGTAAATCAGTGATTCCGTCGTCCCATCAATAGGAAGGGAAATCTGCTCCCAAGTAACTGAATTGTCTGGATTCTGTATATCCCAATTATTAAAGTCAGCCGGTGAATAGACAAAAGGTAGTGAAATATGTTCGATATGTCGGGGAAATGAATTTTTGTAGTTGTTTAAGGGGTCGGAATCCTCCGTTCCATTAACAGATAGCACCTCGACTTCAAAAATATTTGAGTTCCCGGTTGGAATTGAAATGGGATTAAAACTTAAGGTGGTTGTCTCCCCGTAGTTCAGGGCAAGCTGAAAACGCCTCAGTTCGACCTCATTACCATTCAACCGAATGGCTACTTCCAATTCTTGAATTTGGTTGCTTCCCTTATTGGCAACGAATATCCGTGGGGTTACTTCCGGAGCACAAACATAATTTTCAGGTTCAAGAATACGCTCCACAGAAATATCATTCTCCAATAATTCCGGTTGATTCAATGCATTGCTAAACAACAGGGAGTTTCTCCGAGGACTAAATTGAAGTACCACATTCATCCGGTCTACCTGCCCTTGGGTAAAGATATTCATGCAGTTGTCGGGAGAATAATCCATGTAATTTTCGACCATGTCCCTGGATCCACATGAAATTCGGGGAGTGGCCGTACAATTTGTGGTAAATGACTGTTGAGCGGGTGTGTCTGTGACAAAATCGTCTACATCGCAATTATTACTATCTCCCCAAATATGGCGAAGTCCGAAAAAATGGCCAACTTCATGGGTAGCTGTCCTGCCGGAAACACTGGGAAGCGCATTTCCACCACTACCAAAATAACGGTAATCAATGGTAACTCCATCAGTTTGCCGGGTAGAAGCGGGAAAATCCAACCCTTCCAATTCGTTGGAAATGGGAAAGGTCGCATAACCGATATTTGGAGCCTGCATGGGAATCACCCAGATATTCAGGTAATCCTCCGGAGGCCAGGAGGCCAGTTGGGAAATAAAGGCATTGAATCCAAGCGGATAACTATCTCTGGGTCCTTCAACCCTGTTAATGCCGTTGGTTGGCATTCCGTCAGGATCCCTGCGGGCCAAGACAAACTCTATCTTTGCGTCAGCAGCAACATCTAAAAATTCTTCCGGGGTATTGACTGCATCCAGGTTTAATCGCCTAAAGTCCTGATTTAGGGTTTCAATCTGGGAAAAAACCTGCTCATCGGGAATATTGGCCTCCATGCCTAAAGCCGTCCCGGTGTGAATTACGTGTACCACCACCGGAATCTGACGTACAGTTTCATCGGTTTTTCGAGATGACTTTTCCAACCTTGAAAGCTCACTTTGCTTGTCTTGGATCCAGGATTCGAAATATTCTCTTGTACCGAATATGCCCAACTCCTTCTCCTGCTGTTTTTCCAAAAATACACTGGCACATTTCTCATCATGTTGATGTGAATTGTTTATCCCAAAGTAGGTTTGTGAATGACCTATCGGAAAAAAAGGAAACAACAAGAAAATAGCAGCTGTCAGGACAACTGCTTTTCTAACACTTTCTAGGATACCGCAGGATGCGTTAAGCGATTTCAACATTTACCGCTTCTACTTTTAATATTTCTGGGATAGCTTTTTTGATGGCTTCCTCCACACCCGCTTTGAGAGTCATCGTGGACATCGGGCAGGAACTACAGGCACCCAAAAGCTCCAATTTTAAAACCATGTCCTCGGTGAGGTCGATAACTTTCACATTTCCTCCATCTGCCTCCAAATACGGCCTGATGGTGTCCAAAGCGCTTTCGATTTGATCTATATATTGATTAAGCATATTTTTTGATTAGGAATTTACCTGAACAACCTCTGTTTTTTTCTTCTCAGCATTTCTGATGGCGACCTGTCGGGCCACATTTTCAGCTAGCAGGTTGAAGGCTTCACCGGATACACCTTCTTTGAGAACAGCAGGATAACCACTGTCCCCACTTTCCCGAATGCTTTGGACGATGGGGATTTCACCCAAGAATGGAACTTGAAACTTTTCCGCCAATCTCTTCCCACCATCTTTTCCGAAAATGTAGTACTTATTGTCGGGGAGTTCCTCAGGTGTAAAATAAGCCATATTTTCTATAACACCCAAAACAGGCACATTTATTTGCGGTTGCCTGAACATAGTCAGCCCCTTCGTTGCGTCTGACAACGCTACTTTCTGGGGAGTAGTTACGATTACCGCACCGGTCACCGGAATGGTTTGCACCATGGTCAAATGAATATCGGAGGTACCCGGAGGCAAATCCAACAACAGGTAATCCAAATCCCCCCAATCTACATCCCCGATAAACTGCTTCAGCGCAGAACTTGCCATGGGTCCCCTCCATACCACCGCGCTGTCCGCTGGAGTTAAAAATCCAATGGACATCAGTTTGACTCCATATTGCTCTATTGGCAAAATGATGTTTTTCCCGTTATCCTGTCTTACGGAGGGCTGCTCCCCTTCCACGTTAAACATGGTGGGAACAGACGGCCCTGAAATGTCCGCATCTATTAACCCCACTTTAGCCCCCAGTTGGGCTAGAGCTACGGCCAAATTGGCCGCACAGGTTGATTTTCCCACTCCCCCTTTTCCGGAGGCGATGGCTACGATATTTTTGACACCGGGAAGTAAAGGAGAATTATTTCGGGTCGTGGTTACGTTGGATGTCATACTGATATCCAGCACAGGTGTCTCTCCAAATGCCTTCACAAGTGCCTGAATACAATCATTTTTTATGACCTCTTTTAAGGGGCAAGCCGGCGTGGTCAACACTACCTTGAAAGAAATTTTATTCTCACTGATTTTCAAGTCCTGTATCATACCCAATGAAACCAGATCCCGCTTAAGGTCCGGGTCATTCACGGTAGACAAAGCCTTCAATACATTATCTTCTGAAAGACGCATATCTATTACTTACGAAATTTTTTGCAATTTAGTCTGAATTACCTTCTTATTAAAATTAATCTCGAATTCATGACCTGGGTTCAGTCATGAATTCTGAATTGCTTGAAAGCTGTCAACTTTAAAGAAATTACCATCATTACAGAAACAACCATTAATAAAATTGGTTTGAAAACGAGTTTTATAATCTAACAGTCTAATCTAAAGATATGGCGTATCTTTGTTGGCAGATTAGGCATCATCACAAATGGGAATCAGTAATGTCACAACCGACAGCGTTCGGGAAAGGGTAGATATAGAAGAAGTTGTCAACGATTATGTGCAACTTAAGCGCAAGGGACAAAACCTTTGGGCCTGCTGTCCCTTTCACCAGGAAAAATCCCCCTCCTTTTCGGTTTCTCCCGCCAAACAAATTTACAAATGCTTTGGCTGCGGAAAAGCAGGTGACCCCATTCAATTTATTATGGATATTGAGGGGGTTGGATTCACAGAAGCTATCCGTCATCTGGCCCAGAAATATGGCATCGATATAATAGAAGATGAGCATCAGGCAAGCCCCGAAGCCGTACAGGCTTATAATGAAAAGGAGAGCCTGTATATAGCACTTAGTTTTGCCAGAGACGAATTTGTCAGAAATCTGCAATCTCCGGAAGGAAAATCAATTGGGTTAAGTTATTTTAAGGAGCGGGGCTTTACACCGGCAGTTATAGAAAAATTTGATCTGGGTTATTCCATGGATGCCTGGGACACCCTTCTTGAAAAGGCTAAAACCGGAGGGTTCTCCGAGGAAGCCTTGCAAAAGGCCGGGCTAATCTTGGAACGTGAGCAGCAATCCGGGAAATTTTACGACAGGTTTCGCGGAAGGGTAATGTTTACCATACACAACTTGGGAGGCAAACCGATTGCCTTTGGTGCCAGAACCCTCAAAAAAGATAAAAACCAACCCAAATACATCAATTCTCCGGAAACGGCAGTCTACCACAAAAGCGATGTCCTATATGGGATCTATCAAGCCAAGCAGGCTATCCGGCAGCAGGAGAACTGCTATCTCGTGGAAGGATATACGGATGTAATATCCATGCATTTGGCGGGAATTGAGAATGTAGTGGCCTCCTCGGGTACATCCCTGACCGAAAATCAGATTAAGCTGATCAAACGTTTTTCCGACCAGGTGACTGTGTTGTATGACGGGGATGCGGCGGGCATCAAGGCCTCCCTTCGCGGCATAGATATGCTTCTGGAAGGTGGCCTAAACGTAAAGGCGGTGGTATTTCCAGACGGGGAAGATCCGGATAGTTATGCCCAGAAAGTAGGTGCGGATGCGTTTCAGTTATATTTAAAGGAAAAAGCCCAGGATTTTATCAGCTTTAAGATCGGCATTGTCAAGCAGGAAGGTCAATTTGACCCGATTAGTAAAGCCGCTGCTGTGCGCCAGGTAGTGCAGAGTATTTCAAAGATTCCTGACCCCATTTTGCGCACGCTCTACATAAAGGAATCATCCAGGCTGCTCGAAATTGAGGAAGAATTAATTCTAGCTGAATTAAATAAAATATTTCTTAAAGACGCCAACCGTCCCAGACCCCAAGAAAAGGAACCTCCTTCTGGCACCAGCTTCCCAGAGGACCTATTACCCACCGCAGAAACCACTCCTTCAAAAACAATCGGCCAACAACTACTCCGGCAGGAACGAGAGACCATGCGCTTGTTGATCAACTACGGCTTTGAGAAAGTAAGTGAAGAGCTGCGGGTCTGTGATTACTTGATTGAGGAAACGAACGAATTAAAATTTGAAACGCCGGTATTTATACGGATTTTCACCGCCTACAAAAGCGCCCTCCTCGAAGGTATCCTTCCCGATGCGGACTATTTCATCAAAACGTCAGATCCGGAAATCAAACAGGAAGTCATCCATATGATTACCCAAAAATACGAGCTTTCGGCACTGTGGGAGAAGCGGCATCAGATCTTCACCATCATGGAGGCCGATGATTTGGCCAAAACTGTCTATTTTGGCATTCTACGGCTAAAAAAGGGGGTAGTCAAAAAGATGATCCAGGAGCTTATGGGAAAAATGCGTGAAGCGTCAGAAAAGGATATTACTGATCTTCAAGGTGTTTATATGGAATTAAAAAAATATCAGGTAGAGATTGACAAACAGTTGGGCACAGTCATATCAAACTAATTTTAAACAAGTTTCCCGTAATAAGATTTAATTCGACTTAATTTGTGTTAAGGAAGATAGTAGTGAAAGATAATTGGTTAAAATGAAAGAAAATATTAAGCTAAACAGCATAGAGGAAGCCTTAATTGACATAAAAGACGGAAAGGTGATCATCGTGGTAGACGATGAGGACAGGGAAAACGAAGGCGATTTTATCTGTGCGGCAGAAAAGGTGACTCCTGAAATCATCAATTTTATGGCTACCCACGGTCGCGGTCTCATTTGTGCACCTCTGATTGAGGACCGATGTGATGAGCTTGGTCTGGAAATGATGGTCAATACCAATACTGCGGCATTTGAGACGCCATTTACTGTATCGGTAGACCTGATCGGACACGGTTGTACTACGGGGATTTCGGCAAGTGACCGTGCAAAAACCATACAGGCGTTAATTGATCCGGATATTCATCCGTCAGAACTTGGGAAACCGGGACATATATTTCCCCTAAAAGCCAAACGGGGAGGGGTATTACGGAGAACCGGGCACACAGAAGCAGCTATTGATCTGTCCAGATTGGTTGGTTTAAAGCCAGCAGGTGTTTTGGTGGAGATCATGAATGAAGACGGCACCATGGCACGTCTCCCAGATCTGATCAAAGTCGCCAAAAAGTTCGATTTAAAAATCATATCTATCCGGGATTTGATTGCCTATAGACTTCAAAAAGAATCCCTTATAAAACGGGAAATTGGTGTGGACATGCCCACTCAGTGGGGGAATTTCGAACTTATCGCTTTTGAGCAGACCAATACCAAAGAAATCCATATGGCCCTAATCAAGGGCAAATGGGACAAAGATGAGCCTATCATGGTACGTGTTCACTCTTCCTGCGTCACGGGGGATATTTTTGGTTCCTGCCGTTGCGATTGTGGTGCCCAGCTTCATAAAGCTATGGAACTTGTAGAACAGGAGGGAAAAGGAGTCGTGCTTTATATGAATCAAGAAGGCCGGGGAATTGGGTTGGTCAACAAGTTAAAGGCCTATAAATTGCAGGAAGAAGGAATGGATACGGTTCAGGCCAATTTAGCCTTGGGATTTCCGATGGACAAAAGAGATTATGGTGTAGGAGCCCAAATCCTTCGTGATCTGGAAATATCCAAAATCAGGTTAATTACCAATAACCCCACAAAGCGTGCGGGATTGTTGGGGTATGGGCTGGAGATTGTCGATACGGTGCCTTTGGAAATAGATTCCAATCCCCACAACGAGGTTTATTTACAAACCAAACGGGATAAAATGGGCCACCTCATCCTAAGCAAAAATTCAAATAAAATCAAATTGTAAAAATTCTGATGGGACCTCATATTTCTAACAATTGACATGGAATCCCTATCGACCTATCGACCCATCAACCTATCAACCCAAGATGAAACCCTGTAACCCCAACATTTGAAATTCAATTCCGTATAATTGGACAGAATCCAAAATTTAAACGAAATGAAAAAGTCGATTATATTCCTAATATTAAGTATCGTAATCATTTCTTCGGTTAAAGCTCAGGAATTCCCTTCCCAAATATGGCATAATGGAAAAGTATTTCTTTCAACCGGCGAAGTACTTACGGGCAAGGTAATGTATGATTTGGAAAACAACGTTGTCAAGTTGCAGGACGAATCCCTCACTACGCTAAACGCCGTATCCATCAATTATTTTGAAATCTTTGACGAATATTATGGTGGAATCAGGGTCTTTTATAGTCTCCCGTATGCAGCTACTTCCGATTATAAAGTGCCTATGTTTTTTGAGTTGCTCGTCGAAGGCGAAGGTGTCACATTGCTCTGTCGGGAATTCATAACCGTAGACAATAGAGGGATGAATAACATGGGTATGATGCGGGGCATGTATATGGGACCGATGTGGGGACCGCCTATGATGGGGTTTAGCCGATTGGCTTTTGACTTTTATTTTTTGGAAAATCAGGAAATATTCAAGTACGGGCAAAAGAAGCGTGAATTGTTTGAAATCATGGATGATAAATCCTCGGAGGTAAGATTGTTTATGCGGAAAAATAGGTTATCCCACGATAAAAGAGGTGATTTGCTCCGGATTACTTCTTATTACAATCAGTTAAAACAACAAGAATCTTAAATGTCAAAACCACTTATATTGGTTTCCAATGATGACGGGATCACTTCCCGGGGGATCAGAGTACTAGTAGATATCATGAAAGACCTAGGTGAGGTCATTGTAGTAGCACCGGATAGCCCCCAATCAGGAATGGGTCATGCCATCACCATTGGAAACACCCTTCGGCTTTACGAGGAGGAGATTTTTAAAGATGTGGTCTCGTTCAAATCCAGCGGCACGCCGGCTGATTGTGTCAAATTGGCCAAGCATTATGTATTAAAGGACCGCAAACCTGATTTGATAGTTAGCGGTATAAACCATGGCAGTAATACCTCGATCAGTGTGCTATATTCTGGAACCATGTCCGCAGCTATTGAAGGTGCGATAGAAGGTTTCCCCTCCATAGGTTTTAGTTTGTGCGATTATAGCTCCAAAGCTGAATTTTCTCATGTAGAAAGTTATGTAAAAGAAATCTCCAGACAGGTATTGGAAAAAGGAATGCCAAAGGGAGTGGCCTTGAATGTGAATTTTCCACCCAAAAGAAACGAAGCAATAAAGGGAATCAAAATCTGTCGACAGGCCAGAGCCAAATGGCAGGAGGATTTCGATGTCCGGTATGACCCCAATGGAAGAAAGTATTTTTGGCTTGCTGGTAATTTCGTCAATTTTGACAAAGGAGAGGACAACGATGAGTGGGCAATAGCGAACAACTATGTTTCGGTGGTTCCGTGTGAGTTTGATATGACCGCTCACCACGCCATCGCCCAGTTGAATGACGATTGGGATTGGGAGAGTATAAAGAATTTGTAGGTTTGAAAAAATTACGAATTACGAATGAAAAATTACGGGAGTATCAGCCGTAATTCGTAATTCCAGATTCGTAATTTAATACTTCTTCCTCCCCAACCCAAACTGATCCCCAGCCCGGATAATTTTGCCGTCTTCCACATGGACTTCAATCATTTTCTCACTGGCAACATAATTATGGTGTTCATCTTTAAGTAGCGTAATAATCTCCCGTGTTTCAACATCAATAACTTCCCCACTTGATGGATAAGCATATTTACCGTCCAAACTAAACGTAATCCATCCCGGCATATCCTGAAGGGGAATTGTAGTAAGTTGCTGATAAGGAGGATCTGCCTGGAAAACATGCAGGCGCATATTGTGGCCATCACAAAGCCAGATTTCCTTTTCATCCGGAGTAAGGCCTATTCCATGGGCAGGATTGCCATGCCGTCGAACGGGCCCCTTGTCCCACCCCTCTACAACTACCTTGGCTAAAACTTCTCCAGAATTTAAGTCCCCTACTTCAAATCCCAACAACTCGTTGACATTGACATAGACCAGCGTCTCGGAGCTGTTTACTGTAAATGGGCGGATTCCATGTGAAAAGGGACCGATTGTTTTGACCACTGTGTGTGATTCAGTTTCGGCAACATGCAATAGGGGTGAGGAAATGTCCGCCATATAGGCATGCATTCCGGAAAGTCCGATTATGGTGTTGTGGGCCCGTTCCACTACATCTATTTTCTTGATTACATCTCCCGTCTCGCAGTCGATTACATTCCAAAAATCTTTTTCCAACGACGGCATATACATCGTTTTACCGTCTGGCGTAATGGACATCCGGTCCGCACCACCCTCATAGGCCCGCTCCCATACCACCTTTTCGGTAGCTAAATCCATGCGTTGCAAACCTTCCAAGGTGCTTATAAAAATACTGTTTAAGGATACACTTACGGCAATACCTTTTACATTGGATGGCTTGCCACTGGCCATAAATCCCTGTGTAGGAATCCGCTTTACAAAGTCATGGTTGTTGTCCATATCAAATACCAACAGCCCATGTCCCCCATACCCCAAATAATTTCGGATACCGGGTACAGCAACATAGAGATACCTGGAAGATTTTACTATATTTTCGGGTTTGGGATCATTGAGCAGATCATTTTCTGTCAGATTTGAAAAACTCATCAATACAACTAGAACAAGAAAACTGGTAATTTTCGCAAGGTATCTGGAAACAGGATGCATGGTATATTGGGTTTATTGGTTTTTTGACTTCGATAAAATTAAACTACAATAACAGAAATATAACTTGAATATTGAAAAATACGCTGCAATTCAAAAAAATAGGTCAAAATATCTTACCGGGATTCAATAAGTTGGTAGGGTCTAATGTACACTTAAGTAATTTCATCAAGGTTATCTCTTCCGAAGATCTCGAATAGGTCAAATACTTTTTTTTATGTACTCCTATGCCATGCTCGGCAGAAATAGATCCCCCGTATCGACTTAAAGGCGAATAGATAATTAGATTTACAGGTTCTTTTAACACAGCTTTTCCATCGGTCTTACTCACGCTTAGATGGGACAAGTCTATCTACCCATAATCCTATCAACCCCTCACCTGTTTGAGACTGGAGACGAGTCAACCTAATAACTCGTCACCCACCACTTTTCACTTTCAACCCCGGCTGGGTGTAGGTACTATCTTTTGAAACAAGGGTTTTGAGAAAATTTTTATCTTTGTGATACCGAAGAGGAATCACAAAGTGATCGTTCAAACAAATCCAAAATCCCGTAGGGATGGCCGACTTAATAGCCCCGGGTTTCAACCCGGGGGATTGAGAAATAGCGTTTAGTTTGCGTTTTGGCCGCCAAAGCCCTTAATTACAGCCCAGCCCTTTCCACCAAAACCCCTCCGCGGTTGATACAGCGTTTCGTCTCGGAACCGACTATTCCCCGGCTGGGTGCTTGCCATCCCTACAACCCGGCCCAAGCCTAAAACAGTCCTCAGGACTGTTTATTAACGGCTCGTCCTACCCTTCTATTAGTTCCTATTTGCAATTGGAAATGGACGGAATTACCAATAATCGACGGCTATCAAACCTTCTAACCCAGCGTAATGTCATATGATTATAATTGTCTTTTAATGGTCATAACTTGCCCCGGTTTATCGGGGTGGAATCTCGCTACTATAATCATCTCATTGTGTAAATATCTCGTCATGCTCGATTTTTTGCGCTCGAACACATATAGTCTTCAGGTTTTTCCACAATTCCTGCCCCGCCCGGGTGTATGAGTTTGCAACTACACCTTAACTGATTTTTAACCCAACGGATGATATTCCCGTATTTGCCCTTCCAGCTGTGCCTGTTTGTTCTCAGTTACTGAGGAAGGGGTCAAATGTACCAGTTAAACGGTCAATACTTTTTAGGCATCAACAACTTTTCACTATTCACTTTTCACTTTTCCACAGAGTGTTCAAAATGGCCGATATGTGTTTACTAATAAATTCTTTCGTAAGCCATTGCAAATGGCAGGAAACGGATTACGTCCTACAAGTAGGTAAGAAATAGTAGGGTGTAGTGGATACTACACCCAGTCGGGGCCTCGGCAAAAATCTGGATTACGTTATTTCATCATCTGATCCAAACAAAAGAGTTACGGATGAAACAAAACGTTTTTTGGAAGATTTGGAAGGGACTGTCCTCCTGGATATTTTGGATGAAAACGGGATGTTGATGATTGGTGAAAATCTCTACCACCTGGATTTTAACAGAGGCGTTGTCGTAGTTACCGACAACCTTGGTTTAAAAGAAGATATTTTAAATAATAATTTCGAGGATTCCGCCGTTAAGATTTTTAGTTTTGAGGAGGATGTTTTGGATCTTGTTTTGGCAAATGCAGAATCTACAGTTGAAAAATCTTCAGTAAATGGCAGAATTTTAAATTACGATCCATATGCACCTACTATTTCTTCAGGATGTGGTTGGGATAAATGTGACAACAACAATGATTCCAAACAGAATGTTGAGGGGACTACTTCCAATGGAAGCAATTTCACATATAGACTGGAGGCCAAACATGTTTATCAAAGTGTAGGAGTCTATTTTAGGTTGTTTTCTGAAGCAAAGCATATGCGGAGGCCCAGTGGTTCACCCCTCACCTGGAACAGCGAGCCTACTACCATGTATATTTACTATAATTACGAGTATGTAAGCAGAAAAAACAATATAGGATTTAAATCAGGGAACAGTTATGCGAATGCGCTAACAAATCATCTTAAACCTACTTACTATGAAGCCAACAGAAGTTTAAGTAAATTTTTCTTAAACACACAGTATTACGTAGAAATTGGAGGAAACCATGGTTCTGCTTCAGACGGCTCAATTGCTTGGAGTTTTAATTTGAGAAGAATATCCAAAGGCTATTAAAAGAATGATGAAAAACATTATTTCTGCGTTCGTTCTTTTTTTAACCTCGGCATCAATAACCTTGAGCCAGGATATATATGTTGGGGCAAGGGTAGGCGGATTTATTACCGATTGGGAGAATTCAGGTTCACTTGCCGTTCTACAATCGAGAAGTACACGTTTGTGGAATTATAATCTGTACGCCAGACAGGAGATTTTGGAACATCTATATATCGGGATGGAGGCTGGATTCAGCCGGTCAACTGCAGAACTTAATGTTTTTCAACCGGAAAGAAAAATAGCCAAAGGAAACGGTCCGACCCTGGCATTTTGGTCAATCGTTCCTACAATAAGGAAAGATTTCCCTCTATCAGACAGTAGATTTGGGTTCCAGGCTTCATTATCCGTACCAGTGAACTATACCAGTTTTGACAATTATGAATATGCCGGGGACGAATTCGGAGGAGTCATCCGGGTTGGCGATAAACTTCCTATTACGGATATTTATATTTATGGCAATGAAAGTGTCAGCAGAAGATTCAGTGTCTTTTTAAGACCGGAAGTTGGCGTATTTTATAAATTGAATTCAAGAGGAAGAATTTCTGTGGACATTATGTGGGGGATTAATCCTAGTAGCCCATTGGTAACAAGAAATTTTCATGAAGTTGTCTACGAAGGGGAAACATTTGACGCAAGTCTCCACAAATACCATGGTCAATATTTGGCTTATACCATCGGATATGAGTACAGAATATTCAAGTGATTATTTGACAATATCCCCAGGCTGGGTGTTGTTTGCAACTACACCCTTCTATTAATTCCAATTTGCAATTGGAAATGGACGGAATTACCAATAATCGACCTCTATCAAACCTTCTAACCCAGCATAATTCCTTGCGCTCGAACACATATAGTCTTCAGGTTTTTCCACTATTCCTGCCTTTACCGGATTCTCATGAATATATTTCATTCTACTTTCAATCATTTCGGTTCGATAAAGTTCAATCGCATGGTTTTAATCTGATAATAATTGATTTTTAAGGCCAGATTGAATCTCGCGAAAATAATCATCCCAGCGTGGGACGATTTTCTCATGCTCGATTTCATGTGTCCAAAATTGCATGTCACCGGCTCTTTTGTTTAATTTAGCATGATAAGCAAAAATCATCTTTAACCATTCCTTTCTGCTTTCCTGCGGATTTTCCAGTATCATTTTGAGCAATTTCTTGCTGTAAACTTCTTAAAATCACGTACCCAACCTGACAATTTTCCATCTTTTTGTTGAACAACCAAGTGAAGGTGATTGGTCATGATAACATAACCAAAGAGAAAAAGTCCCTTCTCCTTTCTACAATAAGTTAGATCTTCCAAGATACAGTCCCTATACAGCTTTCTTGAAAACACATCTGCCCATCCCACCACTTGGAAGGTTAAAAAATAGGGCATTTCCTGATCTCGTATTTGGTAAGCCTCTCCCATAGCTGAAAATAGTTTATCCGCACGGAAATTACAAATGAATATAGATGTCTATAAATGGAAGGAATGGTTTTTTTGGAGCCGTCTTCAAATCTCAATAAGAAAGTATTCAAAATGTCTGTTATGTGTTTACTAATAAATTCTTTCGTATGCCATTGCAAATGGCAGGAAACGGATTACGTACTCCAAATAGATTAGAAATAGTAGGGTGTAGTGGATACTCAATGGTATTAAGTTAGTCGATTTTTGTTGGTTTTGTCTCCTCGTCTGACCGATATTTTGTAAGGTAGCCGATTGATCCTTGAGATTGGGCATGGATCATTCATCCTCTACTTTTTTAGAAGTCTGTTTTTGCGGCGATATGTAGAATTTTTTCCGGTTCCCCGGCTTTTGCTTTTTTTTATTTGTAATTGGGGTTCGTCGGATTCTTCCTGCCCAATCCGACCCTGGAAAATTTTCTGCCGGGTCGAATGGCGGTAATTGAGCTGCTTACTAGGGTTACGAGCTCTTCGAGCAGGTTACCGAGTTTATCTTTGCTGAACATTTTTACAATGGCGTCCCGTACAAACCGGAAGGCATTTTGCCAATTATACTTATAATCCCTTTTTCTGTGCTCTGTCTTTTTTTCAATCTGTTCAACGGCGGCCAACCCTGTAAGAGCCACCAGATTCATGACAAAGATATGGGCGTGGAATTCCTGATATATTCCCCCCGGCTTTCTGGAACCGAAGTGTCCAAGTTTCATCTTTGGCTTGAGGTTCTTGATTCCTTCTTCCACCCCCCACCTCATGGAGTAAAGTTTCACCATCTCCTCCCTGCTTACCGTTTCCATGTCCGTCAGGCTGCTG
>NZ_VOLC01000026.1 GCF_009797935.1 Lunatibacter salilacus | reverse complement strand
ATAGTTCTCCATCCATTTCAAAGCATTCAGCCCCAAGGGGCTGATTCAAGTCACACACGGTTTGGCGCTTGGCGCAGTGGCGGGTTTCGGAGTACAAAACTGTCAATACACTACAAAAGTCGATGCGAGGTAGAATGTTCAATTAACCACTTCACCCGCCATTGAGCCAAACGCCTGTTACAGGCTGGCGTTCTTGTCTGTCGTGGGTTACGCAAAAACATCTCTTATCAATTTTTTGATTGTCAAGTTTTCAAGTTTTGAAGCAATAGGGGAAACGTTGTCCTGATTGTCTTTCCAGTGCATTCCTTCATTATAAATTATACCAAGTAGATAATGTGATTCAGGAGATACAATGCCCATTTCTTCCGCTTTCTCTAATTTACTTCTAGTTTTATGTGTTGTTAAAAAAGCAGTTCTTGCTTCAGGACTTTGTAGTTTATTATAAGCGATTTCTTCAATTTTAACTCTTAATGCACCACAAACTGCAAATGGGTCGTAAGGTTGATTAGCCAAGTAGTTTGTTACTTCATTGTTAAGATGTTGAATGAAATTGTTTGATTCTCCCCAAGTTTCGGGGAGCGCTAAAGCCCTAAACTCTGCTCTTTTGTTAATTGTTCCTGGGTGGTAGTGCAATAAATACTTGTCTAAGTCTGCTTTAATATTCGCATTCTCTCTGTTTCTAAGCAAACGTATAATATGTGGACTAACTTGTATCGTTGAACTATCTAGATAATATACCTTTTGATTACTGAATGCAAAATTCTTGAAGTAGTTCGGATTTAAGTGAGTTAAAATTAATGGATATATTCTCTTTCCTAAAGAATCATATTCCTTAATAAAGGTTGTAATGTAATATTGAGCAGCCGTTAAATTAGCATCATCTAAATAATCGAATACTTCATCAATTATCAAAATGTTTGCGGCTTTCTTCAAATTTCTTTTTGCCCTAAAAAGCATTGAAATAAATGTCAAAATATCTCTTTGTCCGTTTGAAATATGGATTGCTTTTGGAAACTTTACTACGAGTTTCCCACCAGTTTCACTTGAACGAATGCTTTTCCAAGTACAATTAAAAGTTGAAAGTGTGTTATCGAAACGTTGTTTGTCTAATTTGTAAATACTGAAAACACAAGAGGCTTTGAAATTATTGGGGTTTTGATTATAGAGCCAAATCAACTGAATTGCTGCCAAATAACTTTTTGCTTCTGAATTAAAGCCAATATCAAAAGCGTGAATCAAATCTCCAATTGTATTTAGATATTCAATTTGCTTTAAATCTGCTAAACGATTGTCGGTTATCCAGTCAAGTATTACTTGTGCCGTGCCTTGTTGTGCATTTATTTCAGCAATAATTGCATTGATTCTGCCTTGTATTCTATCACCATTTCCCCTTTGTAATGATAGGTAATTTTCACTTAATTGTTCAACCAATAGTAAATTAGCTAAAACTACATTTGAATTTGGAAGAACCCGACTACATACGCCAAACCGTGCTTGTGAATCTCTGAAAGAGTAATTGAATGCTATATTATCTGGAATTCTATCAACTAAAACGACATCCTTTATCTCTAGTGTTGCAGTTGCTCTTCCATATTGAGAACCAATACCTCTCGGTTTTGTGAGGTTATTAATAACGAAGCAATCAATTTCATTACTGATGGTATTTTTTGCATTATCCGCTTGTAGAGTTGCAACAGAACCATCAGGCCGTATATACTCAATATAGATTCTTGGTAGGTTTGCAATGTTTTCTAAGTATAAATCATCTTCATCTAAAGCAATACGTCTGTTGTTCATTGAATTAAAAGCAGTTGCTAAGGAGCTTTTCCCAAAACCATTTGGTGCAACTAAAAGGCTTGGCTTGTTATGTGCAATATCTAATGCAAACCTTTTGAGCTGAATTCCTTTGATATGCTCAATTTCGATGACCCTTATCATTTTATAGTATTAGATTTCAATAATTCAGTAATTCTTTTAACTCTTGCTCTGTTTATTGGATTATCAAATGCTGTCGGCTCGGTTGATATTGATTTTGTCAAACTTGATTTTATATGTTTGCCATATCCTTTTGAAATTGCGAAGTCGTCTGCGTTAAACTCTCGCTGTTGTAAGTCCTGATGCGGATTGAACACGTGTCCAATTTCGTGAAGGATGATTGCAACAACTTCTTCGGGTGATAGTTTCTTTAAATGCTCTGCTTCAAACACTATCAATCGCATTGTTTCAACCGCTGGTGTGTGTTTCAATTCTGTTACACACGAAGGAGCATAGGAACGGCAAAAGAAAATATTCATTTCATCGAGGCGTTGTACATCTTCGTCTGACAGGGCTTGAAATAGAATTGAATATTCATTTCTAATTTGTAGAAATTGTCCAAAACTGGTTTGCAAAAATCGTTTTCTAAATAAGCTACCTTTTTCTTCTGCTGTCATTTTATTATTCCTCTCTAAATTCCTTTTCCTACAAAATCGGTTTATTGTTGTGTCGGTCTTTCTTTACGCTTGCCTATAACTCGTTTATATCCGCACTTTTACGCACTTTAATTTCGGATTATCTCCCTTATTTTGCTAACTTGGTGCACTTTTAGTTCCATCTATATTTTCAACCCCTTCCAGTTAACAATAAAACCTATAACCTCAAATAAGGCCTATAAGGATCGCACCCCCCGAAACTACCTTGCTCGTTTTTAAAGATAGGGCCTTTATTTTACGAAAAAAATACCCTAATCTGGGTATTTTTTATTCGGATTCCATTTATAGTTTTAGTATTTATTTGGATAACCTAATAATATTTTGGTTACCATTGGTAAAAGCTTGTTAAAAATGGGTTTGGTTTAACGGAGTGAGCACCGGGACGGCTATTTTAAAAATAAAAAACATAATTCCGGGGGTATTCCGGTGACCACCCAATTTATCGGGCAAAAATCAACTCTTTTTCGCGGTCGGTAACAAACTTTAGATAGGTGGAAAACCTACTCACTGAAACGAAGCCAACCGCTTTGTGGGAAAGTTCTGCCACGTCTAGCTTCATTTGGACGAATGGTAGCCCTGTTGGCTGACGGTAATCAAACACCACAGGAATGCCTAAAAGGAACGTAAATTTCCAAAATGGAAGTAAGCCCATCGGTTTGGCGTTTCCTTGAGGGAAACGTCCCAAGGATATCAAGGCTGCTGCTTTCTTTGTATATTGACAACCGTACCACCGTTAACCTGCTTTTATGTCACTGTCCGAATTACAAACCTATCCGTTTGATTACTTTGAAATACTTAAGGCGAATAATCCCGCCCACTATTTTAAAGCCGTACATGTTTATAAATTTAATGCGGATGAACATCGCTATTTGGTAACCTTTGAGGAATATGTATATCAGGTGTATGTGCTGCATTTTTGTCTGGAAGCACTTCAGGATAATCCAAATAAATTTAACATACTTGCCCATGTGGGTCCTGTAAAAGCAAAAAAAGTAATAGGCACCTGCGTTCAGATCGGATTGTCAATCTATGCGAAAAACCCACTTGCTTCATTTGTTTTTACCGCAGGTCCAGCGGCTGATGAATTCGATTTGACAAACACAAAGCGCTTTTCAGTTTATACCTATTTTGCCGAGTTTTTCTTCAACGCCGAACATTTCACGCACGCATTCTCCCGCGAAAAAGAATCCTATTTACTACTAAATAAGAAGTATGAGCAACAAGATCCGGACGCAATGCGGAAGATAACGGATATGCTTGACCTGAAATAAAAAACCCCATCAACTGTCAGGTCACGTCCTTTTGATGGGATCCTTATGGGCATAGGCAAACCGATATCATTTACCAAACACATTATGGAGCTCCTCCACAATTCCAATATATTGTTTTCTAATGGAGTTAATGCTGTAATAGTTTTCGGGTTTCCAGTTCGGTTTCCAGTTGCTGCTGCTAAAGCTGTATACGTTTAGGTCCTGCATCCCTTTTACCGCATTTTCAAGATGTTCGTTAATATTTTTAATAGACGCGACATTGGTGCTTATGCTTTGTCCCTGCCAGGAAGAGGCGATATCTTTGGCTGCGTCAAATTGAACCGGATAAAGAATCATATCGCCTTTTTTCAATAGACGCTTCGTGGTATCCACTTCAAGCTTTGCCGCGGTGAACGGATTTTTCGAGAATATAGCTCCTTCGCTGTTAATTTGATTTAAAAGCATTTGAGAAGGCCCAAAACCGTAGACATCTCCTGTAGGAGTTATAAAGGGAATCACTTTTAAGAATGTACTAAAAGCACTGTAGTTTTTAGGCAGAAAAGAACAATCGTCTGTCTTATACCAAACCTTGGTATAGCCCGCCGTATGTGCTGTTTTGGTAATTGTATGCGTAATGGACTTTTCGCCTTTATACATTACTCCCAATCCCAGCTCTGCACTACGCAAAAATTTAATATCATTCCATTTCGTATAAATTTTCTGGGCATCCTTGCTTAATCTGTCATAGGCAGTTTGAATCACATTTGCGTCATCAAAATTATCCCGGATATACCCAGCCTGCTGACTGAATGAGGCCGCAATCTGGGTAAACGGAGACATCTTAAAATCGGTAGATGAAATTCCGCTGGCATCAAGCATATAATACGTTTTCCCCAGCGTAAGGAAATCCTGAATCATCGCTTGCTTTTTCAGTAGTCCCTGTGTAGAACTTAGGTCATCGATGGCATTTAAGTAGCCGGTAGCCATCCATGGAAATAAATCCGGCCAGTTACTAATCCATACGCCAAGCGCGGTGTAGCTATCGTCCTTTTTTGCCGCTTCGAGTTGTTCGGCAGTTTTGGTTTCCAACTGTCCGATTGCTTTGAAGCTTGCGGCAAGTTGTACCTTTGGCGGCACAACAGCTTCTACCAGTACATCAAGATTATTGGCGGCAACTTCGTTTTTAAGGTCAACAACAGGCTGGGGGTCTGCTTTTTTCTCAGAACGTTTTAGGAATTCATCCAATGTCAGGTCTTTTTCTGTTTTTTTAGCCTGTTCATACGCAGATGCCTTAGCAAATGCCTCCAAACTATCCAGGCTCGTTATTTCTTTTATTTTATCCGTAACCCGCGGATCTTTTGCCGGTGTTTGGAATGCCGGTATTTTTGGAGGTTCTTTCACTGCACTGACCTGAGGCGCTTTTTCCAGCAGACTGATCGAGCAAATTTCGCTGAATGCCTTACCCTCCACAACCTGACTCCAGGCCGCCACCTGTGCCTGCACACAACTCCCGCTTGACCAGGAGGCTGTTTTTACATCCACCTTTGATTCTCTTGTCGAATTGCTTCCATCGTAAGCAGCTTCTACTGTTATTGCTTTACCAACTCCTGAGTAGGTGAAATTACCTTTGCTGCCGTATTTCCAGCTGCTTTCGCCGGATGCACTAATCATCTCCAAAGAAACCGTTCCCATACCTCCCCATACTACCCCAACTACCATTCCGTCGCCATGTTCCTTAAAAAAAAGCTGCACAGACTTTACCCATTCATCGACCAATTTCATGATTTCCGGATGCTCATCCGGTTGTTGCATCAGGACTAACAGATTTTCGGTTCCTATTTTTTTCATCAACGCATTGTAATTGTCCAATGCAACCAATGCCATTTGCTTTGGGTTGGCCTGCAGGGAATTGATTAAATCCTCTGCTCTTAAATCGTTAAAATTTACGTACTCGACACCGGAAAGCATCTGCACATTATAATTGACCGCCACTTTCTTGGTAAGTTCAGCAGCCGAATTACCGGCATACACGGATAAGCCGGCATTGATACTCGCCAGTCCGGAGATTCCATATGAACCGGAAACCCCAACAGAACCTTGATTTAAACTATCTGTATAGGCATAGGAGCTGCCTCCTGTCATGGTTTGTTTTACCTCTTTATCAGGAACCATTCTGGTAATATCTCCTTTTAGTATCGATGTGAGGAAACGACCTGTATCACCTTTAATAACGCTTCCAATCTCAACAGCATAAAAAGGATTGATTGCTCCGTTTGTACCTTTTGTATGGCTCATAATGTTTGTGTTTATTTTGGATAAAAAGGCCCTAATTACGTTGCTTCGGCAATGACTTAAAGCTTAATACACGTAATTGATATATTTCCTATCGCACCGGAATCTGTGTTTCCGCCTTCCCTGTCTGTATAATACGACTCCTTACTCGCCTCCTGATTCCAGCTAAAACTATTTGACTTTTTACCCCATGGACAATCCCAGTTAAATTTACCAATTTTAGTATCCCCATTGTATAGTTCAAAACTGCCTTCTGTACCGGAAGAAGCACCTGACCTTCCGCATGAACAAACCATTGTACTTTTTCCCGATTCAACAGTTAGTTTATCTATGTCACCGGAACTGATTTCTGTGTCCTTATCTCCATATTTATAAAACTTACCCCAATTCAAGTTCGCATGTTGTACTTTTAAGGACATGTTTTCTGATACAATTTTCACTTCAATCCATTGTGCGTATGCCATAATTTCTTATAACTAGTTCCTACCTCTTGGCCTTTCGGAAATTGCCTCGTTTTATAAAGTGGGGTCTGCTCCACTGATTGTATTTTAAATTGCTTTCTAATTCTACGTGCAATCAAGATGGTTCAGCTTATAGAAGTAACTATACTGCTGTCAACACTTTTATTGGACTGGAATTTCCAGTCTGTATGTTAACTGCCTTCTCTGGATTTAATTCCGCTTATTCTGATCCGGTACCTAATTGAAATAAAACCAGTCTTATCAATTTTAGTCTACTGGAAAAGCCACTCGATGTGACAACTTGCGTTGCTATTAATGATAAGTCTGTTAATGTACGAAAAAAATAACCTAATTGGGGTATTTTTCACCCCAATTCCATTTATAGTTTTAGTATTAGGTTGAATAACCTACCATTATTTTGTTTTCCGCTGGAAATAGCCTGTTAAAATCGGGATGTTTTTATAGCAGGGGGTTACGGAGCTTCTGAAAAAAATTTAATTTCAGGGTATTCCTGGGGATATTGACCGATGGATCAGCCCGCAGGCGAAATCAACTCGTTTGCTTAACAATTACAAGGTTTGAAGATCTTACCGGATACCAAAACTAGAAAATCAGTAAATTCAAAGGGTCAATTATTTGGCCGCCTCCGATTATTTTGGAAAATTATTCGAAAAAATATTTTATTTATAAAAAGAATCCTTACCTTTATATCAATTATTACAATCAATTAATTATAATTATGAACACAGGAAAAGTAAAATTTTTTAATGAGTCCAAAGGATTCGGTTTTATCATCGACGATGAGTCATCAAAAGAATATTTTGTGCATGTCTCTGGCTTAATCGACGAAATCAGAGAAGACGACGACGTTTCTTTCGACTTAAAAGAAGGTAGAAAAGGTCTGAATGCAGTGAATGTGAAATTAGTAAGCTAATCATAACATTGACAATCGGTTATGAAAGCGATCCACTTTGTGGATCGCTTTTTTTTATGCCTTGTTTTTAAATTCAACTACCTTTCCCAAGAATTTGGATCGAATAAAATAGTTTTTTTAAAAACCCAACCGCCTTTTCACCTTACTCTTTATCACTTTATACGACCACTTACGCCTTTCTAACCTTACAACTTTTAGCTTTTAGCTTTTAACTTCCCCCTATTCCGGCAATGCAAACGCCACATAACTATCCCCACTTGGTGTACCAATCCGGTTAGCCCCACCCGCGGCAATAACCACAAACTGCCGCCCATTGATCTCATAGACGGATGGAACCGCATACCCTCCGGCAGGTAATTTATAGCTCCACAATACCTCACCCGTCTCCGCATCAAATGCACGGAACATCTCATCTGCGGAACCACCCATAAAAACCAAGCCCCCGGCTGTAGCCACGCACCCTCCAAAATTCTGGGTTCCCAATCCACTGAGACCCCTGGCAGTCAGTTCAGGGTAATCCCCCAAAGGGACTTTCCACTCAATCGTAAGCGTATTTAGATCCACTGCGTTCAATGTACCCCAAGGTGGTCTGGAACCCGGAAACCCCTCCTCATCCAGAAACAAACGAAAGCCAGCCATAACATATTTATCCTTAGCATCCTCCGCTTGATCCGCTACTCCCTCAGGAGCCTTTCCCTCGACGATATAATTTACAAGCGCATTTACCTGCGCATCATCAAATTGAGAAAAAGCAGGCATTACTCCCTTTCCACCAGTGATAATACCCTTTATTTCTTCGGTGGAATATTTATCCCCAACCCCCACTAATGTTGGGTATGCATCAGCAATACCCTGTCGGTCGGTGCCGTGGCAGTTGGAGCAATTTAGCATATACGTATGATATCCGGAAGCACCTACCTGATCGGTGTTTTGCTGGGGAGCAACTTTCTTAAGCTGCAATATCATGGCCAATTCGTTGGCGTTAACATACATCTTGTTCGTATGTGGATTATAAGATGCTCCACCCCAAAGCGATCCGCCCCGGGTGGCGGGAATGGCAATTGTACCCTCTATGCTGGGAGGGGTGTACATGCCTTCATTTCGGTATTTTTTGAGTTCCGCTTTCGCATAGTTGGATGCCTCCTCGGATATATTTGTTAAATAGGTGCTGTCCATGCTTTGTGGCACTAGCTGTATTCCCTGATTAAACTTTTGGGTAGGGTGCACCCTTTCTCCAGGTATATAAGAAGGCGGCACAGCCCGCTCTTCCATTGCCATCAGCGGCTCTCCGGTGTATCTGTCCAACAGAATTAACTCTCCCATTTTCGTGGGTTGAATCAGTGCTTTTCGGGATTTTCCCTCAAAGGGTATCGTTACCAAAGTAGGTGCGCAAGGTAAGTCATAATCCCATACATCGTGGGTTACGGCCTGATAATGCCATTTCCGTTCCCCAGTTTTAGCATCCAAGGCAATCACACAATTCCCAAAGAGGTTTTCACCCAATCGGTTACCACCGTAAAAATCGTAGGTAGCCGATCCGGTTGCCACAAACACCCAGCCCTCTTCCTCGTCCAGACTCATGCCGCCCCAATTATTGGTGCCTCCGTAGTTTTCACCTTCAATCCATTCCCAGGTATCATGTCCGAATTCGCCTTCTTGGGGAATGGTATGAAAAATCCAAACGAATTCCCCCGATCTGGCGTTATAAGCCCTAACATGCCCCGGGGATGCATCATATCCTTCTCCCGTTGCAGAACCTATAATCAGCAGGTCACCGTAAATTATTCCGGGTGTAGAAAGGGCTATGGATAAGGATGCAGGATCCTTTCCCAGGTTATTCCTAAGGTCTAGTTTGCCTTCTTCTCCAAACGCCGGGATCAAGTCACCGGAAATTGCATTCACCGCATACAGGTAGGGTCCTGCTGACATAAAAATACGGCCATCGTTGCCATCATCAAAATAGGTCACACCTCTATTCACTCCCGAACCCTCGTGGAATTCCGATGATGAAAAACGCCATAACTGCTTCCCTGAATCAGCCTCCAGCGCAATCAGATCGAGCTGGGGTGAGGTGACGTACATGATATCTCCGATCACAATGGGATTACACTCCATGGGTGTGCGTGGACCGTTGTCTCCCGTATGAAACTCCCATGCGGGCTCTAATAAATGAACATTTTCGGTTGTGATTTGCCTCAAGCCGGAAAACTGGGCGGCATCTTTCGATGCCCTATAGGTATTCCATGATAAATAATCATTTCTTTCTGGAGATTGGCAGGAAAAAAGCAAACAAGCGCCTGCAAATAAAAGCACTGGCAACAATGATATTTTAAGGTTCATTTTTAATTATTTGTTAGATCTGATTTTGGGTCTATTTAGTATTTCTTTTTTGTTACTTTTCAATAAATGGCCATTCGGGATCTTCTATCCTGGAGTTTTCCATCAATTTAAGCATTTCTTCCACCACCTCAGGATGCTGTTCGGCAAGGTTGGTTCTTTCCTCCGGATCTTGGCTTACGTCAAAAAGAAGTACCTCTGCATTTTCCCGTAAAACATTCAAACGGATAGCTTTCCAGTCACCCTTACGAATCGCCTGCTTCCCGCCTTGCTCATGAAACTCCCAATACAAATACTTGTGGGCGGGCTGCTCCTTTCCCAATAAAGCAGGTAAAAAGGAAATCCCATCTATTCCGTCGGGAATATCAAGTTCCGCAACATCCGCCAATGTCGGGAGAACATCCCAAAATGCGGAAATATGATCAGACCTAGATCCCGCAGCGACCCTTGCGGGCCATCTTGCCAACATGGGCATACGGATTCCCCCTTCGTACAAGTCCCGCTTATACCCTTGGAAAGGACCATTGCTATTGAAAAAATCCGGGTCGGCCCCACCTTCCACATGAGGACCGTTATCTGAGGTAAAGATGATCAGGGTATTTTCAGATAAACCCAATTCATCAAGTTTGCCAAGAATTTCACCAACCTGATCGTCCAGCAGGGTAACCATGGCGGCAAAGGCGGCGCGGGGATGCGCCTGCGACCCGTACCCACCAACTTTATAGCGCGGGTCCTCAGGATCGTCTACTCCTTTATAGGGAGTTTCAGGTTCAAAGATGCTGACTTGATCCAGCGTAGACTCAGGCGTATCGGTTTTCATAAACCGCTGCATATATTCTTCCGGCGCAAACAGCTCGGCATGTGGGATTACGGAGGGAATATAAAGGAAAAAGGGTTGGCCTGCATTTCTGTCCAAAAATTCCAGCGTCTTCTCATGAATGAGATTTGGCGCATAAAGCCCTTGGTCAGTACCTGCATTTTCAGGCAAAGAAAAAACCTCTTCGTTGCTGTTAAGTTCTCTTGGGTAGTAGTTGTGTGCAATGGTCTGACTGTTATATCCAAAAAACTCATCAAAGCCCTGATTCAGCGGGTCCCCTGTACTGCCAGGATAACCGAGTCCCCACTTTCCAAAAGCACCAGTGGCATATCCTGCCTGTTTTAGGAGTTTAGCCACCGTGAGTGTTTCAGCAGGCAAGGGGAATTGTCCACCATTTAGCCCCCTATTTCCACGTACAGGAGTGTGTCCTGTATGATAGCCGGTCATAAGCGCCGAACGCGAGGGTGCGCAAACGGTTGTCCCCGCATAGTGCTGCGTAAAAAGCATGCCTTCTTTTGCGAGCCTGTCTATATTTGGGGTGGCAAACTTCTCCTGTCCATAAACTCCCAAGTCGCCATACCCGAGGTCATCGGCCATAATATAAATTATATTCGGAAGTGGTTCCTCTATTTTATTTTCCGAACAACTGCTCAATAGTAAAAGTAAGAGACTGTAACTAATGAATACTAGGCGTATATGCATGCTTGCTAAATGGTTGTTTTAATTGGGTTTAAATCCTATTTAATCCTGTTGCAGAGGAATCAATATTATGTAACTGAATTATATTCAGGATTTTGCTAGGTGAAAATTGATTTGATGCGATAATATATTAAATATTTTTGGGTTTGATAGCTTTTGTTGTATCTATTTAAATTTTCATTGAGATGCCCTCTACATCGCACGGACCCTGTGTTTACATCTAAGCCATCCCATTCTTTAGATGAAATCACCCTGTTTTTCCATCAAAATTTGGTTACTTTTGAAACAGAGACCCATTAACCTCCGAATGAAAAAAGACAAATCAGAGCAACCATTAAAAACTAACCCAAGGGTCAGCGACGCCGCTGGTCCACGCTCCATTCAATCCGTAGCCTATCATATCTGGGAGGAGACCTACGTAGGAAGAGGAGTAAAGACACTTTTCAAACTAAATCAGGGAAAAGGTTTTGACTGTCCCAGCTGCGCTTGGCCGGATCCTGACCCGAAGGAGATGTCTTCGATTGCCGAATACTGTGAAAACGGTGCCAAAGCAGTTGCATGGGAGACTACCAAAAACCGGGTAGATACCACCTTTTTTAAAGACCATTCCATTGAAAGCCTATTGGCTCAAAACGACCATTGGCTAGAAAAACAGGGAAGACTTACCGAACCCCTAATCTTACGCCCTGGCGAAAAGAATTATCACCCCATAAGCTGGGAGGAGTCATTTGCTGAGATTGCGGAACACTTAAATCGACTCGCTGAACCCGATGAGGCTATTTTCTACACATCCGGTCGAACCAGCAATGAGGCTGCATTTCTTTATCAACTGTTTGCTAGGCAATTTGGCACCAATAATCTACCCGATTGCTCCAACATGTGTCATGAGGCTTCCGGAAAAGCTCTGAATGAAACGGTAGGTATTGGCAAAGCTTCGGTAGTGTTGGAAGATATACGGGAGGCTGAGGTATTGATGATTTTTGGACAGAACCCAGGTACAAATGCTCCCAGAATGCTTTCTGAGCTTCAAAAATTGAAGCAAAACGGAGGGAAAATCATAGCCGTCAATCCATTGCCCGAGGCCGGGTTTATGCAGTTTCGCCATCCCCAAAAACCTTGGGAATGGATTGGTAAACCTACCGAGCTCCAAGACCTCTATTTGCCTGTAAGTATCAACGGAGACCTAGCACTTTTGAAAGCGATCCAAAAAATCCTCTGGGAGGAAGAAAAGCAATATCCGGGAGAAGTGTTTGATTTGGAATTTATTAGGGAATTTACGGTGGGCTACGAAGCGATTACCAAGGAGCTTGAAGGATGTTCCTTATCCCAGTTGACAACCGCTTCAGGCCTATCGGAAACAGTGATCCGGCAGGCAGCCGAGATGCTCCGAGGGAAGAAACGCATCATTATCGCCTGGGCCATGGGAATAACCCAACAGCGAAACGCTGAATCCACGATCCGGGAAATAGTCAATTTGCTTTTGCTAAAAGGAGCTATTGGTAAAAAAGGAGCAGGTACCCTACCTGTTCGGGGCCACAGCAATGTACAGGGTGACCGTACCATGGGGGTTTGGGAGAAAATGCCGGAGTCATTTATGAATAAGCTTGGCCAGGCGTTTTCATTTACCCCTCCCAAAAATCACGGAGTGGGAACTGTCGATGCCATTCAGTCTATGTTGGATGGCAAAGGAAAGGTTTTTTTCGGCATGGGAGGTAATTTTGCATTGGCGGCACCGGATACCGAGAAGGTTTTTGAGGCCCTCCAAAAATGCGAGCTGACGGTAAATGTCTCCACCAAACTCAACCGCAGTCACCTTATCCACGGAAAGACAGCCCTAATTCTACCCTGTCTGGGAAGAACAGAACAGGATATAAGTTCGCTAGGAGCCCAGTTTGTCAGCACTGAAGATACCGCCGGCAGGGTCAGAATGTCAGCCGGGGACCTTACCCCTTCCTCCTCTTACCTGAAAAGTGAGGTAGCTATCATTTGTGGTATGGCTGGAGCGGTATTTGGACCGGAAAGCCCAACTGCATGGGAATCCTTTGCATCAGACTACGATTTGATCCGGGAAAAAATAGAGGCGGTTATTCCGGGATTTGACTCCTATAATGAGCGAATCCGCAAACCGGGAGGTTTTTTCCTTCCGAATGGTAGCAGGGAAAGAAAATTTAACACCAGCTCCGGAAAGGCTCACTTGACAGTCAATCCCCTGACAATACAGCAGCTTCCTCATGGACGTTTCATTTTAATGACAGTTAGAAGCCATGATCAGTTTAACACGACCATATATGGCTATGACGACCGATACAGGGGTATCCGCAACTCCAGGGAGGTAGTTATGATAAATGCGGGTGATATGGCGGATTTAGATCTGGAGACTGGAGATAAAATTAAAATCACGAGTTTTTTCCAAGGAGAAGAGCGGATATTGGAGGGTTTCTCCGCAGTCCCCTACGATATACCCAAGGGCTGCGTTTCCGTTTATTTTCCGGAAGGAAATGTATTGGTTGCCATTGACAACCATTCCCCGGAAAGCCAGTGTCCAGCCTCTAAATATATAGAAGTTACATTGGGAAAAATGCCGGCGTCGTGAGCATAATCCGCCCCATTCGGTCTACACAGATCAAGAAATTCACAGGCGAGACTACCGTTGAGGAAGCTGACCTGATTGCTGTGGAGGAACCTCTACAGCTTAGGCTACAATGGGAAAGTAACGGGACTTGGAACGATAAGCCATTGAGTATAACCATGCGGACTCCGGGCCATGATTTTGATTTGGCAATCGGCTTTTTGTGGGCTGAGAATATCATTCAACGGAAAGAAGACATATTGTTGATCCGATATTGCAAGCGGGTAAAGCCGGAGGAAAAAGGAAATGTGCTTTTGATTCGTTTATGCAATGGGCACCAAATACCGGAATCGGTATGGGATAGGAACTTTCTGACCAATTCAAGCTGTGGAGTATGTGGGAAAAGTGCGATATCTGCCGTAACCTGTTTAGATGAAGGCCTAATTAATATTAAAATCCCCCTTGTTTCTCCTGAAATTCTACATCAGTTAAATTCCTCTTTAATAGACGAACAAACCGGCTTTAAATACACCGGGGGGCTGCATGCCGCGGCACTATTTGACTTGGAGGGAAAATTTCTTCTTCTGCGTGAAGACGTCGGGCGGCATAATGCATTGGACAAGTTGGTTGGTGCTGCTTTAAAACAGAATTTGCTTCCCGCTGAGGATCGGATAGTCATGCTGAGTGGGCGGGTAAGCTACGAAATGGTTCAAAAAGCCGTAAGAGCGGGCATCCCAATTTTAGCCGCGGTAGGTGCTCCAAGTTCACTGGCAGTAGATTTGGCAGAGGATAAGGGAATCACATTGATTGGCTTCCTGAGGAATCAGCGGTTCAATTGCTATACTCATTCTGAGCGGATCGGATATGGTAAAGAAGTGAGGATAAAAAGCAAATGAAATAATCCTCACGTATACTGGGTAAAAAGTGGAGTTTAAAACTTTATCACCTGATATAAATTTACGACCCTTGTTTGGTTTAAAAAATACCCTGATCGGGGTATTTTTTGGAAAAAAACATAACAATATTGAGATTTATTTAAAGCCAATTTATAATTAAAAGTAGAATCCAAAATCACACGGAAAAGAGGCCATTTTAGATTTTAAGATAATTGGCAAAAAAATTACAGTTTATGGCGCTATGAAAAACTCCCTTAGCGAAAAGCACGGCTACGAAAACATATCCAACTTGAAGATTTACTTCTAAAGAGGCATTTTCTTCCATTTCCCCTTCCTGAAAAACCAAAGCGCTATCAGTGCGTGAATGGAATGGCAACAGGCAATTACAATAAAGATTCCGGTGACCTCAAAACCCCAAGAAACCGCCATTAGGTAAGCGAGTGGAATTTCTAAAAGCCAAAAAACACCAATATTAATGTAGGCAGGAGTCTTTGTATCACCAGCACCGTTAAAGGCTTGGACCATTACCATTCCCACAGCATAAAAAATATAGCCCAATACCGTAATTTTCAACCCATTTCCAGCCACCTCTATGACTTCCGGATTATCGGCAAATAAACTTACCAGTCCATCGGCAAACAGCAGGTATAATCCGGTTACCACGGCTAAGAAATAAAAATTATACTTGGCCGTCAGATACGCTGAAAGCTCAGCCCGCATAAATTTACCGGCTCCCAAACTTTGGCCCACCAAAGTGGCAGCTGCCGCGGAGAGTCCCCAAGCAGGCATCAGGCTGAACATTAAGATCCGAAAGGCGATGGTATAACCAGCCACTGCGGAACTTCCAAAAGTCGCCGCTATACGGGTCAAAACTATCCATGCAGCCGCATCGATCAAAAACTGCCCCATCCCTCCGATGGAAATAGAAAAAATCCTTTTCAGCGTTACCCAACGCACTTTTAGATTGGATTTCTTTATCACCAAGCGGTGTTTACCGTTAAACAAGTGATACAGCTGGTAAAAAACCCCCACCGATCTACCAATCGTAGTCGCCCAAGCTGCGCCTTCAATTCCAAACCCTTCTATATTTCCGATCCCGAAAATTAACAATGGATCCAAAATGATATTCAGTCCGTTGGAAATCCAAAGTGCCCGCATGGCCAAATGAGGCTGCCCAGCACCCCTAAAAATTCCATTGATTAAAAACAGAAGCATTATGGCTGTATTTCCGGCAAAAATTATTCGGGTGTATCCTATGCCGCTTGAAATAACCGCCGGTTCCGCACCCATAAGCTGTAATATTTCCTCCGCAAACCTATATCCCAAAATACCCATAAGTACGGATGTACCTCCCCCAACCAACAGCAACTGAAAGGTAACTGTCCCGGCACGTTTATAATCCTTCTCCCCAAACCGCCTTGCCACCAAAGCCGTACCAGCCATGCTGATACCAACGCCGACAGAATAAATAATGGTCAAGATCGCCTCGGTAAGTCCTACTGTAGCTATGGCATGTTCACCCAACCTTCCAACGAAAAATATATCTACCACCGCAAATAGTGATTCCATCACCATCTCCAAAATCATGGGGACAGCAAGCAGAAAAATGCCGGTTTTGAGCGGAATCCGGGTATAATCCTGTTCCTCCCCTTTGATCGCATCGGAAAACAAACCAAAAAAATATCGTATGCGCTGCGCCATGCAGTTAGGTCGTTAAATTTTCCTGCAAAGCTAGGGATTTGATTAAAGAAAATTCAAAAATTTGGCTCAAAAAAATTTCCAAATAAACAATTACCGCGTGTTTATTTACCAGAAAATCATTGAATTACTTCCAAAATTCGGCCTGAATTTCTTGAAACCAATTTCCAGTCGGCGAATTCAAAGGAGATTCTAACCAACATCCCTGGTACAAAGACAATGGAACTGTCTCCGGTAAGAAAACCAACTAAATGACTAATCCCGGGGTTATGGCCAATCAATAACACATTTGAATAAGTATCTTCAAATGAATTGATTATGTCAAGAAGACCCATAACAGGCGCATCGTAAATAGATGGATTTTTTTCTACTTTTGGAATTCTTTTTTCTTTATTGATTATTTCAAGTGATTCGAGACAACGCATAGCTGGACTAGAGACGGCGTAATCGAAATGCATCTCTTCAAACTCCAGGAGATTACTTAACCGTAAAAGTTGTATTCTCCCTTGTTGGGTAAGTTTTCTTTTTAGGTCTCCTGATTGACCCATTCCTACAGCGGCTTCCCCATGCCTTAATAAGGTTAACTTCTTCTCTACTTGCATAATTATTATTAATTTTTAAGCCAATTTTCATGTGAAAATATCACACCAGAAAAAATTGGGTACCCCGAATATTTGGACAAGAATAATATGACATCTATTTTTAGGCCAAATTTAAAGGAAGCATGCTGCTTTCCACAATAAATAAAAAGAAACTATGCCAAAAAACTTAGTCATAGTCGAGTCCCCGGCAAAGGCAAAAACAATCGAAGGTTACCTCGGAAAAGACTTCAAAGTCGCCTCAAGTTATGGCCATGTCAGGGATCTTCCCAAAGGTGAAAATGCCATTGACATAAAAAACCATTTCAAACCCACATACGAAGTATCCCCCGATAAAAAGGAGGTTATCAAGCAATTAAAACTTTTAGTGAAAGAATCAGAAATGATTTATCTCGCAAGTGATGATGACCGTGAGGGGGAAGCCATTTCCTGGCATTTAAAAGAAGTCTTAAATCTAAAGGACGATAACAGCAGGAGGATTGTATTCCGAGAAATCACAAAAACAGCCATCGCCAAGGCGATGGAAAATCCCCGTTCCATAGATATCGATTTGGTAAATGCCCAACAGGCACGGAGAATTTTGGACCGTCTGGTCGGATTTGAACTCTCCCCGGTGCTTTGGAAGAAAATAAAAGCAGGACTTTCCGCCGGTCGGGTACAGTCGGTAGCCGTACGCTTTATTGTGGAGCGGGAAAGGGAGATCGAAAAGTTCAATTCCGTTTCTTCTTATAAAGTTACAGCCATATTTGACGTAAAAGGCAAAAACCTGTATGCGGAGCTTCCCAAGAAATTTGAAACTAAGGAAGAGGCTGAGGCCTTTCTTAAAGCGTGCATGGAAGCAGCTTATTCAATCAAATCTCTTGAAACCAAACCTACCAAGAAAACTCCTGCTGCTCCCTTTACCACTTCAACCCTTCAACAGGAGGCCAGTCGAAAACTTTATTTTTCGGTAGCCCAAACGATGAATATTGCCCAAAAGCTTTATGAGGGCGGGAAAATTACCTATATGCGTACAGACAGTGTTAATCTGTCAGAAGACGCCATGGCGAGTGCCGAAAACGAAATAGTAGGATCGTACGGGAAAGAATATCATCAAAAGAGGAAATTCACTACAAAGTCAGAAGGGGCGCAGGAAGCCCACGAGGCTATAAGACCTACGGATTTTTCTGTTAGTGAGGCCGGAAATGACCGAAACGAACAGCGGCTTTATGAACTGATCTGGAAAAGGGCAATTGCTTCCCAAATGGCGGATGCTCGACTCGAAAAAACAAATGTTTCCATCGCCATATCCAATTCAGATCAGACCTTGTCCGCAAGCGGAGAAGTCATCAAATTTGAGGGGTTTCTAAAAGTTTATTTGGAAAGCTCGGAAGACGATGAGGATGATGAGGAAAAAGGAAGCAAAGGACTTCTTCCACCGCTCGCAGAAGGTCAGCAGTTGGATCTGAAGGAGATGAAAGGTAGACAGTCATTTACGCGTGCCGCCGCCCGTTATACTGAAGCGTCTCTGGTAAAAAAACTGGAAGAAATGGGCATTGGAAGACCATCTACCTACGCCCCTACCATTTCTACGATTCAAAAGAGGAATTACGTCATAAAGGAATCTAGGGAAGGTACACCCAGAAAATACGTAGAAATGCTCGTTCAAGGCGGAGCCTTCACCGAAGCTGAGAAAACTGAAAATACGGGAGCCGAAAAAAACAAACTCTTCCCCACGAATATTGCAATGGTGGTCAATGACTTTTTGGTGGAACATTTCCCTACCGTCATTGACTTCTCGTTCACAGCGAATGTGGAAAAGGAATTTGACCATATTGCCAACGGCAAGCAGCGATGGGAAGAAATGATAGCGAATTTCTATGGCAGCTTCCATACCCGAGTGGAGGAAACCGAAAACATCAAGAGAACAGACGTAAATTCTTCCAAAGAAATCGGGATTGATCCAAAGACAGGAAAAAAAGTAATCGCAAGGTTAGGCAAGTTTGGTCCATTAGTTCAGATCGGAGAACAAGAAGATGAGGAGAAGCAATTCGCCAGTCTTAAGAAAGGGCAATTTATAGAGAGTATTTCATTGGAGGATGCCTTGGAGTTGTTTAAACTTCCCAGAGATGTAGGCCAATTTGAAGATAAGAAAATTGTTGCTGCCATTGGTAGATTTGGTCCTTATATCCGGCATGACAGTAAATTTGTATCTTTGGGCAAAGAACTTGATCCGCTATCTATTACTGAGGATGAAGCTATTCAATTGATTAAAGACAAGCGTGAAGCGGATTCCAAAAAACATATCAAGAGCTTCGACGAGAATCCCGAAATCGAAATTCTAAATGGACGATGGGGGCCCTATATTAAAGTAGGGAAGAATAATTTTAAAATTCCAAAAGATAAAGAGGCCGATCAGCTTACCTATGAAGAAACGGTCAGTATTATCGAAAATCAACCAGAACCAAAAAAGGGAAAAGGGTTTAAAAAGAAAAAATAGATATGTTGTAGGCATCCAAAATTTTTGGATGCCTATATTTTTTAATATTCTTATGCACAGTTACTTACCAACGATATAGTTTTTTTCTAAATTTCTGATAAACAAAAACCATATAACAAAGTTGTATGTTTCTGTAATTAGTCTTTTTTTCAATAATTTATTAAATATCCATCAAAAAATTCCAAACTATTCTTGGTAATTTTTCTTATATTGCTAGGGATAATTAGCCAATATACATCATGAGAATAATAATACCTTACCTATTTATCTTTTTTCTGCCTTTAATTGGTTTTTCACAAATCAAAACGGTGGAATATTCCGGTGCCAAAAACCAACTTAATGGGGGGTTGCCTCTGCCTTCAGAAGAAATATTCAATATCCAAGGACGCATTCCTTCAAGTGTCCGATTGGTAACGATGGATATTTATCGTTCGCGAAAATCTGACAATTCTGGAAATTCTTATAAGTGGAAGACACCATATCTCCAAGAAAGTGAATTGTTTGAGCTTTTCATTACAAATCCCCTTCGGAGCAATGAGAATTATTCGCTTACCATGAAGTATTATGAAAGAGCAAGTTCCGAGGATATGCAGGAACTTAAAGAATCCATATTGAACAATCTGGAGGCTTATATCCGTGCGAATTATGAGGTAAGCAGACGGGGACTGCAAACAATGTCCTCTCAGCGGGTAATGATGACCCAGTTAAATCAAATCCTATTTCAGGGCGTTGCAAATTATACACATCCTCTGGATCAGGAATTTATAGGATTCAGTGACGTCGTCCGGCAAAAGATCGAACAGACCCATAACCTTCGTCTTCGAAACGCAAAATTTAACATATTGCGGAGGAAAGATGATGATTCGCGAGATGAGGCTATTTATGCAAGTCAGCTTATCGATGAGCTAGTTGCTCTTACCCAGGCGGAGGCAGATCAGTACCTACGCTCAAACTTATTGATGCTCGTGGAAATAATTAACATTGACAATTTCCCGACGGAAAAAAGACCTAACTACCTTCCCATAAATGTCGGCTATGCGGGAGCCTATTTTGGAGGGGATTTTAATAACTTCGATTATGGTACATCTCCTTATGTAGGGATTGCCGTCCCGCTCGGAAGAAAGGCATTTACAAAGTTTTTGGGAAATGCTTCTTTATCTACAGGCATATTTACCAACAATATGACTAACAGCGATGGAGTATCTATCAGTGGTCCCCTGATTGGCAGACCCTCATATATTGGACTTGGCTATTCCATGTTCCAAATATTGAGATTTAATGCAGGAGCAGTCTTGACCTCCTCGGAAGTAAATAATAGTTCATTGGAAAACATTACACTATATCCCTTTATCGGGTTTAGTCTTGAATTTAACCTTTGGTTGGGCTTGAATAAATAAGCCATGTTTAAAAAATTGATAGTAATTCTATTTCTGATGGGTTGGGTTTTAACTTCCTTCGCCCAGTTGGATCCGTATAAATACCGGCTTGGCTTTGGGGTAGGCTACACCAACTATTACGGTGACCTCAGTCCTTACCGTGTAGAAGGTGTCAAAAATTTACTACGCCATTTTGATTATAATCCGTATTATATTCCGGAAGCTTCCTATTCAGTTTCTTTGGAAGGAAGGATAAGTCGTTCGTTGAGCTTGATGCTTTCAGGAGGTCAATACCATATGACTATGAGTGACCGCTATATGAACAAGGATGGGATACTTCAAACACAGCTTCCCAATTTTAATCGGTCTCTAAATTTCCAAACTAGACTTCAAGATGCGGGGCTGGCAATTGTTTTTCGCACGGACAATGATCGGATCCTTAACAAAACTGCTTTTATGGCCCCTTATTTTACTTTGGGAGCAGGGATATTTCAATTTGATGTTTCCGGCGATTTACTGGATGACGCTGGTTTACCTTACGATTATTCCAGTGGTATGGTAATTCCCAACAGACAATTTGAAACAGACCTCCGCTCCCTCAATACGGAATTGGAGGAAGGCTATTTTAATCGGGGATTCTATTATGGTCTTGGGCTGGGGATACGGTTTAAAATAGCTAAACAAATAGAACTATTTGTTCAGAGTGATTTCAGACACAGTTCCACGGATTACCTCGACGATGTGAGTGGAGTATATAGGGAGTCCTACTCAAATGAATTCCAAGCTTATGCCGCTATGCCTGGCACCAATGAGGTAAATGCGGAAAATAGATGGAGGGGAGATGAAAATGGGAGAAATGATTGGTACATCTACCACCATGCAGGCCTTAAATTCAGTTTAGCGCCATCCCGGCAGGCATTTAGGGCATCCAGGGTCAGCCCTGGAAAAACATATGCTAAAAGCCAAGCAATAGCAAAATTGGAAGAAGAAACCCAAATCCGTGAAAAAGACTCAATTGCCGCCACTACTGTCCCTACGCAACCTTTCAACCAATATTTCAATTTCTTCCAGATTAACCCCCCTCAAAGAAGCAATGAACTACTCTCTTGGAGAGTCGCCAAGACTGAGGAATCCCTTGCTTTACTTGCTGAGCAGCGGGAGGAAGAATATTATACGCGCTCAATAGAAGGTTTATACGCCGAGATGGATTCCGTTAACCTATTAGCCTCAGAATGGGCCAACTTAGAGGAACCGACCGATCAAGATCTAGAAAACATCAATTCCCTAAATCGGTATAGAACCCGTTTAAGTGAAAAAGCAGACAGCTTAAGTTATCGGCGTAGTATAATAAATGATCAGATTCAATTTAGAAATAACCGAATCGACAGTTTAGACCGAATTATGTTAGAGGAAAAAATTGATCATGATGAAACTTTTGATACGGTTTTATTTAATCAAAATTTCCGGGAATTCTATAATCAGCTCAATGGGGCCCTTGTCCAAAACGATAATTGGCGACAGCTCTCACAAACATTTGACCAGTCGGATCCTCTTGGAAGCGAACCAACTTTTCAGGAGCAGTTTACTGATCAGGACAGCTACTTTTTCCCCTATTCGCAAAGTCAACGTCTTTATCAAAACCAACCACAACCATACAGTTCATACAATTACATCCAGCCTGATCCCTGGGAACAAAACATTTATATGCAATCCGATCCGTCAAATAGAAGTAGAACTACCAGATACCCGAGGGAATATGGACAATCCCGTACTTCGACTATTTATAGACCTAGATCGGAATTGAATAGACAAAATCAACGATCTAATACCATCGCTCCAGTTTTCATACCAAGAGTCGGTGAAAAAGCTGATCCAATAAGTGAGCGAAGCACTTTTAATGATTCTTTGCAGGTTCAAGCAAAAGTTACCGATATTTCCAAAGATGATAGGTCCGAGCCTTTCGAAAGTTTAAATCAGGTACCCCCAATGGATAATTCATGGCGTAGCCAAGCAGACACCCTATTTTTGGACAAAGAAATTATCATTGGACTTCCTAATTCCAAAAAAGAAGTTTATTTTGGCATCAACCGAGACCAACTGGAGGAGTCAGAGAAGCAGAAACTGGAGTCTGTTGTCGCTATTTTGGAAGCGCAGCCTGCATTCTACGTCACTCTTTCTGGTTTTGCGGACAATACTGGAGACATTTCTTACAACTTACAATTGGTAGAAAAGCGGGTAAATCATGTTAAAGCCCTGCTGGTAAATCAGCATAATGTAGATGAAGACCGGATTTCAGTCAAACCGGGAGGACTACTGATAAGGAACAGAAATCGAGGGTCGAGAACTGAGGACAGAAAAGTGGAGATAATTATCTATGACTCAGACGCTTTTTAAAAAAACAAACTCATAATGAAACGCTTGGTAATATTGAGTGGTGCGGGTATCTCGGCTGAGAGTGGCATCGCAACCTTCAGAGACTCCAACGGATTGTGGGAAGGCCATGATGTCATGGCAGTAGCTTCTCCAGAGGGATGGCATAAAGACAAAGCCTTAGTATTGGATTTCTATAATAAGCGGCGGCAAGCCTGCATTCTTGCCCAACCCAACGCAGCCCATATCCAATTGGCAAATTTGGAAAAAGAATATGATGTCACGATCATCACCCAAAACGTAGATGACCTGCATGAAAGAGCAGGATCCAGCAAAGTTATTCACCTACACGGAGAACTGTTCAAATCCCAAAGTACCCAAGATCCTCGGTTGGTATACCAAATGGATCATTGGGAATTAAATTTAGGTGACACCTGCGAAAAAGGATCCCAACTCAGACCATTTATCGTTTGGTTTGGAGAACAGGTTCCGATGATGGATCCCGCCATTGAAGCTACAGAAAACGCAGATATATTTGCAGTAGTCGGCACCTCATTATTGGTATATCCGGCCGCCGGTCTTTTAAATTATACCACCCGGGATATTCCAAAATTTGTCATAGACATAAAAGTGCCTGTGGTTCCTCCCGTAAAAAACCTGATAACAATCCAAGACACCGCTAGTTCCGGTATCGCCGAGATGATCCGGCAACTTCGTTTGAGAAAAATTTAGCTACATTTCGCAACCCATTTTGAAAAACTTTGTAGCAATGGCTATCTTTGTAGCAACAAGTCACTTTTTTTCTCTATAATTGATTTGAAACAAGTTTGATCTATTTATTCTTATTTTGAAAACAGCCACCATTTCCTTAAATCAAAGTCAACTTTCCTCTATCCTGATAAAAAACCTGTCAAAGTTAATTCTTGCCGGAGTTATGATAGGCCTTTTCCACGCTTATGACGGGTGGGTTGCCTTAATTCTTGCGATCTACATGTTGATGACCGTGGGGAGAAAATTCGCCAAAAAAAGCCATGACAGGTATATCTACCTAACTGGATTGGTTATAAGTGCCATTTTTGGAATATTGTGCGAGTTGTGGGGTATTTATTATGGTTATTGGCAATACCATGATTTGGCAAATGGAAGAGAATTTCCTTTCTGGCTGCCATTCGCCTGGGGCTTGGCATTCACATATATATATAAAATAGAAAAACAACTTGTCATTTCTGTACCTATATCAGGATTTTCGGGAAAGCTAATCATGGCGTTACTGGTAGCCATGGTTTTCCCCACTATTGGGGAAATTATTACCATTAACCTGGGGGTATGGACCTATGCCTGGCCTTATCAAATTTTTGGTGTGCCGCTACTGGCTATTTTTCTATTAATGGTTTTTCATTCCGGAGTCAATCTTCTGATGGCACTTATCTGTCGAAAAAATAATTGGAAGGACCCAGTCTTCAACCCATAATTTATAACTATAAGGCCAGCATTATTAGCCGGCCTTTAAATACAATTCTAATTTCCAAAATTTACCTCACCATGGTTTCCAAGGTAGCCAAATGAACCCATTTCTGATCCCTTGACTTCAAGCCCTTTTCCACTTTTTCCTGCATACTTGCTGTCATTTCCATGTCTTCGTATTCCATTGAGTTGAAGAATTGCAGATAGTCTTTGTAAACATTCATGGTCATATGGGTAGAGCTTGCCTGGCTGCCGGTGGGCAGGGCTGTGCGCAACAAACACCAATTTTCCATCAATCCTGCTTTTATTTTTCTCTGGTGTAAAGGAAGAAAAATCTCTTTTTCTGCAGCTTCATAATCTTCAAAATTTCCTTCGACTGCCTTCATTAAGTCAAAGGATGCAAGTGTACCTGGTTTAAACTCGTATGAATCATTTGTCCTGGCAATTTCTACCATAAAAGATCTTATTGCTAGATCCCTATCCTCTAAGGAAGCTTTTATCCGTTCAGTAATTTGGGATTCATTCAGATCAGGGTAGGCAGATTTGGCGTATTGCATCAGGACTTCGGGATCATTACTATCCATCATCTTCACGGGGTCTTTAAAATAGGTCACCGTAGCATATTGGTAAGGGTCAGTTTCAGAACCACTTTTCAGTGACCATAAGTCCCACCCGATTATATCTCCCTTCTCTACTGCCTGCTCATACACTTTGGACAGAAAGTCCTTGTATTCCAGATAGTCTACAGTCTTTCCCTTATCAACTCGGATAAATTCAAAAACAAGGTATCGCTTCTCTTGGGCTTGGCTAAATTGAATGCATATGCACAGCAAAGTGGATAAAATAAGTAACTTTTTCATAGTAAGCTATTTTAGGTTTTAACCGTTTTATATGTTATGGAGTTTAATATACAAAATTTTTAGAACAAAAAAATATCCGGTCAAGTAATTTTAAATGAATTAGTGAAAATTTTTCTTTAAATGATCTAGTAGGAAACTGCGCAATTCGAGTTCATTTATAACTAAAAGTACTCGTCAATATCGTTCCAGGATTTCTTGTATTGCATTTACTAGAACTGCTTTGGTCTGATAATTGGTGTAATCCTGCAAGAAATGTTAAAACGAACCTTATCAATATATGCCAGTAATCGGAGAATTAATAAAAAAAGCCATTGAATTGGGAGATAAATTAAACTGGGAATCCTCTCCCGGTGAGATGCAGGCTGGAGTGTTGAAGAGCTTGTTGAAGAAAAGTAAAGACACAGCCTTTGGAAAGTATTACGGATTTAGCGAGATTCTCGATGCTGACAATCCGATAGAGGCTTTTCAGAGAGAAGTTCCTTATTTTGATTATGACAAAATCTATTCAGAATGGTGGAGTCAAATCCGGAAAGGCCACCAGGACATCACCTGGCCAGGAATCAATTCTTTTTTTGCAGTAAGCTCCGGTACAACAAGTGCAAGTAAGTATATCCCCGTCACAGATGATATGTTAGACAGTATCAGGAAAGCGGGGATCGGTCAAATAGTGTCCCTCTCCAAACACGATATGCCTGCAGACTTTTTCGAACGTCAGGTAATGATGTTGGGAAGCAGTACTGACCTGAAGGAAAATGAGGGATTTTTAGAGGGGGAAATTAGTGGCATAAGTGCCTACCATATACCAAAGTGGTTTCAGAACTTTTACAAACCAGGACCGGAAATATCAGCCATAGCAGATTGGGACGAACGGATTGAAGTAATTGCCAAAGAGGCAAAGGACTGGGACATTGGAAGTATTTCCGGTATTCCTTCATGGATAGAACTGATGATGAAAAAGGTTATCGAGTATAACAATTTAGATAATATCCATGATATATGGCCCAATCTTCAAGTATATACACCTGGCGGGGTAGCCTTTGAACCCCACCGGAAAAGTTTCGAGAAACTTCTGGCGCATCCCCTCATTTACATAGATACCTATTTGGCGTCCGAGGGATTTTTAGCTTTTCAAAGCAGGCCGGATACTGATTCGATGGCGTTGGTATTGGACAATGGGGTATATTTTGAATTTGTACCATTTACACCTGAAAACATGTCCGAAACAGGGGTGGTACACCCAGAGGCTAAAGCGCTGACAATTGAAGAAGTAGAAGAAAACGTGGACTATATCTTATTAATATCTACCGTATCAGGAGCATGGCGCTATATGATAGGCGACACGGTAACCTTCACCGACAAGGAAAAAGCTGAAATAAAAATTACCGGAAGAACGAAATTTTTCCTCAACGTGGTTGGTAGCCAGTTGAGTGTTCACCAGATGGATGAGGGAATTAAAGAGTTACAGGATAAATTTGATGTAACTGTTCCAGAATATACAGTTGCCGCCATTCAGGAGAACGGTGAATACATCCACAGATGGTATTTGGGAAAAGATACCGGAGAAGTAGATGAAAAAAATGCAGCTGAATTCCTTGACAAATATCTCCAAGAGCATAATAAGAATTACAAAGTTGCCCGATCGAAGGCCTTAAAAAACGTTGAATTAAGGGTTGTGCCTTCAGATACCTTTTATGCCTACAGTGAGAAGCAAAAGAAAAAAGGCGGTCAGGTAAAGTTTCCTAGAGTTATGAAGGAGGAAGATTTTAGGGAATGGGAGGAATTCGCAGCGGAAAAACCGCAGGTTCAATAGGTATTTTTACATTGGTTTCTTAGCGATTTGAAAAACTCAAAGTACCTTTGGGAATGGCAAAGAAAAAAACCAAATCCCAAAGTTTGGTTCTTGGCAAAATCTTCGACGAAGTTGTCCTTTTACTTGAGAACATCCAAAAAGGCAAATTAAACAAAGAACATATGATTAACTTTCTTCAGCAGGAAACGTATTCCTTCGATCATTTAAACACATTCCATTCGAAGCAAAATCTGTCATAAACCATCGGTCAATGTTAAAAGAACAATAATCACGATATTACTTACTTCCGTGATGTTTTGGTGGAAAAACTCGTCTCCAAATACTTCCCGAATCGGTTCATAACCCATAGGTGTATTCTTGCCTGGGTATTGAGGTAGACAAACCAGGGGATGCGGGGTACAAATTCATGGATAGCGGAAAGAATATATTTACCGTTCATTACTTCCCTAAATTCCAGCCAGCCATAATCAACCCTGCCAACCAGCCAACCGCCAGTGATGTAGAAAAGCTGCCGCTTACGATCACTTCGATCTTTTACCAGTGTAAGCTGTAGCATAGGCTTGGACGTTTGGAAAATGAAGAAGGTAATGGTGCCCTTTGGTTCCTCCTTTGCGGTAATCAGGAATCGAAAAAAAGTCGGCAACCAAATCTTATACCGGTTAGCTACCCAATAGGCGTTTTTTTGCCTTGTATTGGGTAGTCGCTGAATACTTCTGACATTGTTGCTTTTTCCCGACGCCCTTACAAATTTGGGTAATGGGGGTTGATAGGTTTCCTCAAGCGCATACCGTACAGAATCTTCGTAATTCATGTAATCGATTTTCTTTTCACGAAACTCCAATTCCGGAGAAACTGTCATAGTATGTCTCAGACTTTCTACCAGAGGCGAGACCAACTGTGCCGGGCTTTCTCCGAAAAAACCAACCCAAAGTTTCGAGAATCCGGGTGAGAAAAATGGAACGGAAAAAATCACCCGCTTTTTTTTCAATACCTTGGCTGTCTGAATCAACATTTCCTTATATGACATCACCTCCGGACTTCCTATTTCTATGGCTTTACCATATACGTTTTGGTTTCCTATACAGGTATTTAGAATATCCAATGTGTCTTTTAGGGAAATGGGCTGTGTCTTCGACTCAGTCCACTTTGGACACATCAAAATCGGTAATTTCTTCACCAGATTTTTGATCATATCAAAAGAAGAACCTCCCGGCCCAACGATCACGCTAGCCCTGAGGGCCGTAAGTGCCGGAGTACCTCCCGAAAGAGTTTCCTCCACTTCTAACCTGCTTCTGAGATGAGTAGACCACTGTTCCGGTGTTCCCTCCTTAGGTAATATTCCACCGAGATAAATAATCTGTTCCAGCCCGTTTGCCGAGGCGGCCCGGACAAAATTATCTGCCAAGATCAGGTCGGTATCTTCAAAACTACCCTGATTTAGCCGGGTGGACGCACTCATGGAATGAACCAGATAGATTGCAATATCAACTCCTTCGAGTGCCTTTTGCGTGGAAGTGATAGAATAAAGTTCTACTTGGCGCCATGATACCTCCGGGGAAGGATTAGAGGCGATTTGGTTACGGCTGAGCCCAATGATATTATAGGAGTCCTTAAACGTGTCAATAAACCATTTGCCGATATATCCGGTTGCTCCAGCTATAGCTACTGTTTTTTTCATCAGGTGTTCCGTTAGGAAAATGCTCTATTTCACAAAAAGATCTCCGGCGATCACCGCTTCTGCTGCACTTCTACCTGATTGCATAGCCGCATTTAAAGATCCATTTAGCAGGTGGTCTCCAGCTAGAAATAGGTGGTCGTGCCACTCATGGTGGTGGGATGGTTTTGCATATTTGAGATCACTAGTTATCGGAAGCGCGTCGTCAATTTTGAAACCCATTATGAATTCAAAATGTTCTGCCTTGATCCCAGAAATAACTTCCAATTCCAGGGGGATAAGTTTTTCAAGATTTTCGATACCCGATGTGTCCTTAATTATCGAGACAGATAGTAAAGCCCTGCCATTCGAAGAATATTCCTTGCTTACATCTGTCATGAAAACAAAATTATTGATCAAAAACGACTCATTGGGTACTAAGCTGATCATTGGACGCGCTATAAATGAACGCTGCAAAGAAAAATAAAGGTTCGTCACCCCATGGTAGGTAATAGCATCATCGGTAACCCCGTCAACAATTCCCACTGGGGGTATGGTAAGAATAATATCATCCGCGGTAATAACATCGCCTGACTCCAAGTGTATCTCGGTATGGGTAATCCTAGATACAGAGGTGTTAAATCTAAACTGGGTGTTATGAAGTTTTGCGGCTAATTGCTTGGGTATTTCCATCATTCCTTTGGCTGGAATTGCCGCATAGCCGATAGAAAACATCTTAAACACAAATTCAAACATCCTGGAGGAGGTTTGTAATTCTTCTTCCAAAAAGATTCCCGCAAAGAATGGCCTGAAAAATAAACGGATCATTTTCTCCGAAAAACCCCTCTTTTTCAAATACTCCAAAGTGGTCATTTCCGGAGCGGAGAAAATCTCTTCTTCATGCTTTTCCTTCAGCTCCTTGGTTAACCGATAAATTTTTATTTTGTCAAAAAGATTACCAACCTTAGAAAAGGCCATGTTCAGAAATTGAGTTGGCCTCCGAAGTGGATCATGAACGGAGATTATTTCTCCAGAATCAAAAATCATAGCTCCAGGATGAAAGCGTTTCAGGTCTAACGCCTCAAAATCCAAGTACCTCTGTGCCTCTGGATAAGATGTAAGTAAAACCTGGAACCCGTGATCAAGCAAGTATCCATCCACTTGATCCGTTTTTATCCTACCTCCTACTCGATCCTTGCTTTCTAAAATTACGGGGAAATAGCCGGCTTTTTCCAACTCTATGGCGGCCACCAGCCCTGAAATGCCTGCGCCTATGATATAAATCTTTCGGTCTTTCATTTCCTCTGTTTATTCGGTTATATTTTTGCGGTTTCTAAACTTAGATGATTTGTCATTCACTGATTCACTAGGGTCAACTGCCTGAGTCTGTTTCGGATCTTCCACGGAAGAAATTTGGCTTTTTCGAGGTGGGAATTTCCTACTTTTAGGTTTTGCATCACTTTTAGATTCTTCGGTAGGGGTAATATTATCCGAATTATGCGAAGTTTGATTTTCCCTACTTGGCCTCCTTTTTTTGTCATGTTGGTTTCTTGGCCCCTTTTGCCCTTTACCTTTTCCCTTAAATGGGGACCTTTCGCCCCGACTTGACTCACCAGATATAGAAGGACCATCCCCCAAACCTTCGGGAAGCGGTAATTTTTCAATATCCAATCCGATCAGCCGTTCTATGTTCGAATACTTGAACTTGTCCTTATCATTGACTAATGTGATGGCTGTACCCTGCTTTTGAGCTCTGGCAGTACGACCTACCCGGTGAACATAATCCTCCGGATCATTGGGCGTATCGTAATTTACTACCAACTCAATATCTTCAACATCTATGCCACGCGAAAGTATATCAGTGGCTACCAGTATTTTTATCTTTTTACTCTTAAAGGCCGACATAATCTTCTCCCGCTCCGTTTGGTCCAAATCAGCGTGGAATGCCTCTACATCAAATTTTCCCCTGAGAGTTTTATAAAGTGACTTCACCTTGTCTTTGGTGGAGCAGAAAATTATTACTGCTTCATAGTCTCTCTGCCCTAAAATATGCAACATCAAGTTTTCCTTCTGTTGATCATAGGCCATATAGACATATTGCGAAACTCCCTTGGCGGTTTTTCCTAAGGCAATGGATATTTCCTCAGGGTCTTTTAGAATTTGTTGGGAAAATTTCCTGATTTTTGCAGGCATGGTTGCTGAAAAAAGCAGAGTTTGACGTTTCGTAGGCAAGTAGTTGATAATAGTCAGAATGTCCTCCGAAAAACCCATATCCATCATCCGGTCTGCTTCATCCAAAATAAGATACTTCAGCGTATCGAGCTTGATCTTGCCTCCCTGGAGCAAAGCTATCAGCCTGCCAGGGGTGGCAACCACAATCTCCGCCCCCATTTCCAATGCCTTTTTCTGCTGCTCCCAAGTATTGCCGTCTCCTCCTCCATAAATCGGGATGGAACTGATGCCTAGAAAATAAGCCAACCCTTGTATCTGCTGGTCAATTTGAATGGCCAATTCTCGGGTTGGTGCCAATATCAGCACATTTACTCCGGGGCTATTTCCTGTGACTATATGGTGCAGAATGGGAAGAATAAACGCGGCTGTTTTACCTGTGCCTGTCTGGGCAGTTGCAATCAGGTCTTTACCGGCCAAAATAACAGGTATGGCCTGTTCCTGTATCGGAGTGGGGTTTTCAAATCCCATGGCGTCCAGCCCCTCTTGAAGCGGGCCAACTAAATTAAAATCACTAAAACTCAATGTATTTGTATTTAAAGGTAAATATATGCCCAGGCAATCAGAACCAATTGAAAAGGCAGTCTCAGAAATAACAACCATTTTGGAATCCGGTTGTTTTTTTGCTGATACATGTACAGGTTGGCTGGGAAAACTGCAAACAATAATATAATAATCCCGAAGGCCGAAGCACTCCGTGTATGGTCCCATAACAAACCTAGACCTAAAATAATCTCAAAAAAACCAACTATTCGGTTAATTATTTTAGGAAATGGAATATATGGGGGAATAATCCGAAGGTAAATTTTGGGTTTTATAAAATGCATTATCCCTGCACCAATATAAAGGACTGACATAAGAAGCAGGAAAGCCTTATCCATAAAATTCCCAGGCCGATTCTAATTTTGGTTTATTAAAATTAAGGTTTAGAGGCGGAATAACAAAATTTAAATTAAAACTTTTGGAAAGTTCATCGGTCTTTGAAGATTTTTATTCCAATGTTCACCCCTTAACATCGTACTTTTGAGATATTCGAGAATTTAAAAGCTCGGATTAAGAATGTTCGGATTATTGCAAAAAGAAGGCTATTACATGGCTGATTTTGAGTTCAGAATGTTGGGATTTTCATACCTGCTGGATAACGAAAAAAATCCATAAATTCTTTATCCAAATATTATGCTAAATTAAAGAAAAGGGATGGATTAATAAAAAATCCAGAAGGAATGAAAGACTTTAATTCTGCAAACACTGCCATACCTGAGCGAGAGTCTTTGGTAAAAATACTTGTATTTTTTAGTAATATTTCAATTAATTCTGGACTCTGGCACTTTTTTGTACCAAGCATTTGGAATAGGCATTCGTATTTTGGCAATCCCTATTCTTGTATGGGGCTGCTTTTCAATTTCATTAGGGTTGGCATTGAAATAAAATCAGCCAAAATAAGGCAATGACACTATTAATCGAAAAATTGTAATAGGTATTCCGTCAGGTTTTCATGAAAACACCCCACCAGAACATCGTAACCGGAGAGTTAATGGACTCATTCACTACGCTCCTATTTCTACTTTATCCCATATCCGCAAACCTCTTCGGAATCTTAGAATACAGGCAGGTATCTATAAATATCCAGAAGCAATAAATATCAACCTTATATTTCGGCCGTAGGCCATATTTCTACTGTATTTCTATTGTGTTTCATTCAAAATATCTACAAATATTCAACCTGCCGGCAGGCTGGTATCCATTAATATCAATTAAACACCCCAATTTTATCAATGCAATCATGAAAAGTAAAAACTAACGAACAAATTTCTTTCCTTTAACAACTTCGGTCCGTTAAACAATAAAAAAAGAAGCCATCTTATAGAAAGAAGATGGCCCCAGATCAAATCATCCCTATTTCACAAAATTTATCTCCGCAACAACCGGCATATGGTCAGAAGGATATCGCTGGTCCTTGGCATCGGTAAGTACTGCGTATTTTAACACTTCAAAATGGTCACTTACAAAAACGTAATCAATACGATTTTTTAGCGGTGCGGTAAAACGGAACCCCGTTGAGGTACCGACAGGCCCGTATGGGGGAAGTTTGGTTGCGAAGTAGCTATCATTTAGGAGCTCCGACATAGCTTTAATTTGCTCGGTTTCCGGTAGCGAATTGAAATCTCCTGTGCATATTACAGGGGCATCCTTTGCAATTTCAGTGATTTTTTTCACCATCAATTTTCCGGACTCCTGCCGGGCAACGACACCTTGGTGGTCAAAATGGGCATTGAAAACAAAGAATTCAATATTGGATATCTTGTCTTTGAATTTCCCCCAAGAAGCGATTCGGTTACAGCAGGTGGCATCCCAACCCAATCCCGGTTTGTCAGGCGTTTCACTTAACCAGAAATTACCGGAATCAATCAGTTCAAACCTATTGGTATTATAGACAATAGCTGAATGTTCGCCGGCGTCTTTGCCGTCATCCCTGCCCGCACCAATGTATGCGAATCCAGGAATTTCGATTAGAGCCTTAACTTGGTGGATAAATCCCTCTTGAGTGCCGATAATATCAAAATCATGGTATTGAATCAAGGCTTTGACGTTTTCCTTCCGGTTTGGCCAGGCATTTAGGCTGTCACTGGCGGTATCCATGCGGAGGTTATAGCTGGCGACTTTGAAGGCTTGCTGAGGGCCTTGTTGTGCAAATGAAGCGGAGAAGAAAAAACAGGTGAGAATAAAGAGATATAATGCTTTCATGGTTATTTGTTTAACATAAAGCAGCAGTTTCCCGGAGGAATACTGCTGCGTTGACTTATTTTTTAATTTTGTTTACCAGCCCGGATTTTGTCCCAGTGCGGGGTTTCGGTCGCGGTCGGCTTCCGGGATAGGGTAAAGATACTTTTTATCTGACCATTCTCTAGGTCCGGGATTCCAAATTATTTCACCGGAGGCTCCATTGGATAATTGGATTCTACCAGCTGCGGTAGAAGGACTGACGTCTACAAATGCTATGGAAGGATTTGACGGCGTAGGTCGGGTACCCTGATAGAATAAAACATCCATAACCCCGTCTTGATTCAAGTCGTACTCACCGAGTGCGGGAACGTACATACCGTTCATGGGTGCCTCCGCAAAAAGCTCTCCTATATGTAATCTTCTCAAATCATCGGGACGAAGACCTTCAAATACCAATTCTACCGCCCTCTCACGCATAATTTCCAAAAAGACAGGATTGGTGAATTTCCCGTTGAAGTAATTTACCATATAGGGATCCGCAACCGTTGGTAGAGTGGTAAGGGTGGGGCCTGTAATTCCAGCTCTCTCCCGCAACGCACCGATAGTTTCTGTCCAATCACCGGCTGTCATTCTTCCCAACTCGGCCAATGCTTCTGCTTTGTTTAACAAGACTTCTGCATACCTCATAATGATATGCGCATTATCGTTTCTACTTTCATCATCGTAGGGAAACCGCTCGTCATAAGACCATTTGATCGGTTGATAGCCGGTTACTGTCTGATTGAAGTTCGGCGGAGCAATAACGGGAACAGAATTTTCTGTCCGGCGGTAGTCACCAAGGCGAATGGTTTGTTTTAGTCGTAGATCCCTGTCAATTACCTCCTCAACAAACGGAGTCGTCCGGTAATTCGGCTCGTTGGTAAAGGGCGTACCGTCCAACTTGAGATACATATTGATAAAGTTCCGGGTAAGGCTTGGCCTATTTCCATAAGTTGGACTGATAAATCGGCGGTTTGCCGAACTGAAGACTTGTAGACTTGCATCTAAGGCAACTGCCAGGATAGTCTCATCCGCAAATGGTGTTTTGGTGATAAAAAGCTCCCGGTAGGATCTCTCTTCCGATGCCGCCTGATGCAAAGAGAAGCCGTTGATGGCATTCGTAGCGGTTACTACTTCCTCATACCAAGTATTTGCTGTGCCCTGCATGTTGTGGTCTGTATGGTATTTTCGGTAGGATGCCTCGAAAAGTGCGATTCTGCTTTTATAAGCCCGAGCCACGTTTTTGGTAATCCGGGTAGAAGATGGATCCGAGGTAAGGGAGATGTTTTCAATAGCGAAATTTAGATCAGCCAATACCTTATCCATTACCTCAAAACGGTCCGTCCTTGGGCCGTGCAAGGTGAGGCTGTCGGTTATCTCAATCGTTCTATCTATCCATGGAACGTCACCAAAACGTCTTACCTTGTCGAAATAAAACAAAGCTCTGAAAAACCGGGCTGTCCCTATATAGTTGTTTCGATCAGGGATCACACTGTTTTCGGCATTTTCAATAAAATAGTTGATGTTTCGAAGGGCGTTCCAGCTCCAACCGGAACTTGTGATTGGGCTGAGTGCATTGGGGGATAAATAATTATCCACCCCATTGCGTGCGACGAGATCGGAAACATCGTCCCCTTGAAATACCCCTACATCCGTGCCCGGCAAAATATCATAAAATGAATTGGCATAAAGCTCAAGCCCACTTGCAGAGCCAAATATTGCCTGCTTTGTTCCCGTGTCCACAGGGACCTCATCTAAGTTGCAGGACGCAAAGCTTAAGGCGATTGAGGCAGTTAGAATATATTGAAATGTTTTCATAGAAATTACAATTAGAAATTAACGGTTAAACCAGCGGAAAGAGCTTTTAACATGGGATAGTTATAGCCATCCCCGCTTGATCCGCCGCCCAAATCCCGGTCAGACCCGTAGATATTGGTCACGTCGGTATCTTTCGTAAGTCTGTACATGGGAGACCAGGTCCAAAGGTTTTCGGCAGAAAGGTAGACCGTAACATTAGTTGCTTTGATTTTTGACACAATTTGTTCTGGAAGGGTGTAGCCGACTTGAATATTTCTCAGACGGATATAGGCAGCATTTTGAAGGAAACGGTCATTAGGAACACTTAGAGCTCTGTCATTGCCCAATGAAACATATCCTACAAGCCTTGGCAGATATGCGTCCAAATTGCCCAGCTCTTCCCTGTACATATTGTTTTCATGCCAGCTCGGATATTGGTTATACGGACGGTTATATTGTCCCCAGAACCTAGCTTCTGGAGACGGGTAGTAGTCCTGCTTCAGGACTCCCTGGAAAAACGCAGATATGAAAAAGCCGTTCCAATCCGCACCAAAATTCGCGCCATACGAATATCGGGGTTCCCTATTTCCTATAATGGTTTTGTCACCCGAATCCCCTACACGATTTAATCCATGAAAGATCATATCATCGCCATCCAAGTTTTTAAACTTAAGATCTCCAACGTAATTTTTTCTGGTATTGGTGTTGCGAATATTGGCCTGAGATGGTGAATTGGCAATTTCCTCATCTGACTGGAACAGTCCTTCCACTTGATACCCCCAAATCTCACCTACACGCTGGCCTTCGTAATAATCTGTCAGTCGTTTTTCCTCGTTGTTATATTTGGTTATGATGGCCCGATAATCAGACATAACTAACCGAATATTATAATTAAAAGGTCTATCAGCCACGGTAAATCCGTCTTTCCATGCGACAGAGAGTTCCCAACCCGTAGTCTCTAAGTCCGCATAGTTGCCTCTGGGAACGGTAGTACCGTAGACAGCAGGAAGTGTGGGGCCGGTGGTAAACATATCCGAAGTCCATCGTCGGTACAGATCACCCACAAATTGGAGTTTGTTTTCCAAGCTGGAAAAATCCAACCCGATATTGCCCGTAGTTGACGTTTCCCAAGTAAGTCCGGCTGGAACCACGCCGGGTTGCCCTGTCCGCTGGGGACGGACTCCGTTAATGACACGTCCCATTTGAGAAATTTGGAAATTTTCCGTGAATGAATAGGGACTGATATTACCATTCCCCAGTGAACCGAAAGATGCTCGTGCCTTCAGGTTTGTAATGAGTTTTGGATTGACTTTCCAAAATGGTTCTTCAGATAAGGCCCAGCCTACTGATGCCGAAGGAAAGAATGCCCACTGCTGTTCGGTGGGGAATTTTGAGGAACCATCGTAGCGTCCGTTTACCTCTAACAAGTAACGTCCTTGATAGTCATAATTCATCCGGAAAAATCCGCCCGCGATAGACCATTTCTGAAGTCCACCTATGGTGGTTATGCTCTGACCCAATGCCAAGTTAATGTCATCCGCATCAGCATACACAATTCCATTACGTCTTGCTGTCAGGTTTTGATACACTGAATTTTCATAGTTGAATCCAGCCAATAAGCCAAAATTGTGGGACTCATTAAAAGATTTCAGGTAGTTGGCGTACAGGTTTGTAGCCATATATTCTGTGGTCCTTCTGCGTTCCTGTATATCGTTGGTATTGGTACCTGTATATCCCGTTACCCCTTCAAACCGACTGTAGGGAACCTGCACACGGTTTTGCTGGGAAGAGATATCGGTGGTTTGAAAGGTGAAATCTCCGTTAACCGTAAGACTCTTGTCGAAAAACTCCGCCCGGGCAGAAATCCTGTTTTTCAGGAAGCGCTGCACATCATCGATGGCATTTCTTCCAATATAGTAGTCCCCTACCGTATAGGCGGCCGGAAAAGAAAGGGAGCCATCGGGATTTAACAAGGGTGCCAAGGGGTGACCTTCATCGGCGATATTTCGCCAAATGCCGCTACCCTCTCCTACGTTCAGGGGCTGGTGGTAGGTCATTCGGGAATATTCGGTGTTGTTTTCCATGCGCAACCAAGGATTCAATTGTATGGATCCTTTGGCCCGAAGATTATACATGGCATAGGTATCCGAATTATAGCGGAACAGTCCATCCTGCCCATTATAACGGCCACTTATAAAGTAAGAGGTCTTCTCGTTACCGCCTGTCATGCTCAGGTTATGGTCTTGTGCCGTAAAATTATCCTTGTATAATTCTCTGTACCAATCGGTGCTGTAGTAATAATCATATTCTCCGGTAGAAGGATTTACTTCTACCCGAGGCAATGAAGGATCTTCCCACCTTCTTTTAATTTCCTCCAAGTAACCAGGAGAGAAAGGCAAGGTTTTGTTTACCGCCGTCGGCGTATTTCCATTGTCGTTCCATCTGGACCATGCATCGCTGAATCCCTTTGCCCAAGGGTAGGATTCTGTGATGTTATCGGGAATTGTGGTAGGAGACTTTACGGAGAAATTCGTCGTGTAGGTGACTGAAGTCTTTCCTTCGGTGGCGGATTTAGTGGTAATCAATACTACGCCAAATGCTGCTCTCGCTCCGTAAATCGAAGCAGAGGAAGCATCCTTTAACACCGATATACTTTCAATATCATTGGGATTTAGCATCCGTGGATCTGCCTCAACACCGTCAATAAGAACTAACGCACTGCCCTGCTGGCCTATTGACGTAGTACCACGAATATTAAAGCTCGGAGATTGGGTAGGCTTGCCGTCGAACATCTGTATATTCAAGTTGGGCACTACTCCCACCAAGCCCTGGGCAATATTGGGAATAGGACGGTTTTGGAATACCTCGGAAGTGACTTGATCCACTGCTCCGGTTAAGTTTGCTTTACGCTGTACGCCATAACCTACTACTACCACTTCATCTAGGGATGATGTGCTTTCCAATAGTGTAACATCAATCACGCTCATGGTTCCAATAGCGATGCTTTGAGCTTCAAAACCGATAAAGGAGAATATTAAGGTAGACCCTTCGGGAACTGTCAAGGCATATTTTCCATCAAGATCGGTGGCGGTTCCTATGGATGTTCCAGGAATGGAGACAGTTACACCGGGCAATGGAATGCCAGATACGTCGGTTACGGTTCCCGTAATCGTCACGTCTGCGGTGCTACTAGTTGAAAATGCTTCAGCAGTTACATTTCTGCTTGGTACGGAGAAGGTATTTTCTACGTCAATGGATTTTCCAACCAACGGTACAAGAAGCGTTGAGTTCAGTAATAAGCAAAGAAGGGTAAGTTTGAATAAATGGGGCATGTACATAACATGCCAGGGTATTTGTGTTTTCATTTGGTGGTTGACTTGATTAATTAATTGGGTAATGGATAAAAAGTGAGCATGTCTTTGACAGGCTTTCTGAGAAGTTTCTTTAAGCCGACTGATTTTACATAGGATTTTAATTTTAGTGTTTTTATAGCTGTTTTCTAAAGCTTGGAGTGATTGATCTTCTACTTTAGGCTGCGAAATTGACCCTTTAAGTCTTGAAACGAGCCAAAAACCGTGTCATCAAAATATTAAGTTTACGGTGTTTAATTAATGATTTATTTTATTTCATCTAGGCTTATTCACAAAAAAATGTTTAAGAATAATCAAAAAGCATTTAGCGACAACGGTTTGAAAATCTGGGGTTGGAAGGAGTAGTTGGTAATTTTAATGGATAAAAAGGGTTTTGGGGTTATGGGCGGTAAGGGTTCGTTTTATGGGGAATATTGGTATATGGTCTGTAGGGTTGGGTTGGTGTTATGGAAATATTTCCTGGGGGGCGATTCTGATCTCTTTCTGGCTTATTAAGAAGTCTAACATTCTAATGTGGTGTCAAGTTTTCCAAAATATTCAATACTTTCCTTTCACTTATATTTGATGTTCGTTTAACCTTTCAGGGCACACGAATTAATAGAACCATCTATTTTCTCCATTAACCATTGTTCCGTGCTAGGATAAAAAATTATCTCGCCGGAATCTATGTCCCAAAAACTAATAGCGATTGGCTTAATGATAGGGATTAATTGAAATTATATGGAGTACTTTTTGTAGATTATCTCATTACTAATCAGCTATTTCAAAAATAAAAAAAGTAACGACTTTGTATTGAATTAATAAAAAAAGTGCAATATTTACCTATACAAGATGCCTTTACCCTTAATGGTCAGCATATTGTATTTCAAATACTTAAAAAGCAACCGAAGTATAATTTCTATTTTTTTCGAGGCGTAGATATGTGGGAGAGGGTATTAAATTCTTTATTTCTTTATAACCTGAGCAAATCGAAGGATCCGATTTTTAGGACGCGTTTGACGGTACTTTCTTGGGGATACATATCCACTGCAATTTGTTACGTACAATGTGTGGCCTTGGTATGGTTATTTGGCGAACTTCAAGCTAACTCCTATTTGTTTTTGCCCTATTTTCTATTGCATATAGGACTTTACCTATTACTTATCTACAAAGAGTGGTTATTTCCGTTTGCCCACATAAAGATCGTAATGCTGGTTCTTCCCATATTGGCTAACGCTGTAATTATGCACGATAGCGTTTTATGGGTTCTTGATGTTGCTGCCTTCTTCAACATTCTGATATTTAGCATCATTATCCTGCCCCAACGTTGGACTCTATTCTATTTTTTTATAAGTATCATTCCATTGTGTTGGGGGTATTTTACCTACAAAGACCTTGGATACAGCGAGCTTTTTTACGGCTACAATGGTGGTGAATCCGTGTTTATATCGGTTTTAGCCTATTTGTTTATCGTTGCTTCCATTTCGCTAATGCTGATAAAACATGCCTTGATGAAATCTATTTCCACGTTGTATGATCAGGCCAACATGCTAAAAAAACAAAAGGCAAATCTGTTGACGCAATCGCTTGAATTAAAGAAATCCAACCAAGAATTGGAATTTCAAAGGCAGGAGGAACAAAAAGCCAAAGAAAGCGCCGAGAAAGCGACCAAGGCTAAAAGCACATTCCTTGCTACCATGAGCCATGAAATCAGAACACCGATGAACGGTGTGTTGGGTATGGCCGGATTGCTGAAGGAAACCGAATTAAACGAAGAACAAAGAGAGTTTACAGATATTATTTGTACCAGTGGGGAAACGCTATTAAATGTCATAAATGATATCCTTGATTTTTCCCGGCTGGAATCGGGTGATGTGGAAATAGATCCCCATGATTTCAACCTACGCACTTGCCTGGAAGATGTCTTGGATTTGTTTTCCAGAGAGGCTTCCAAAAAAGGAATTGACCTTATCTACCACCTTCCGAAAGAAATCCCTGAGTCTATGTGGGCTGATGGGATGCGGGTAAAGCAGGTTTTGATGAATTTGGTGAATAATGCCATCAAGTTTACTTTTATTGGCGAAGTCTTAATTGACGTCTCTGTAGTTTCAAATAACGCGGAAAACTGGATCCTTAAGTTTTCGGTGAAAGACTCAGGAATTGGCATTCCGAAAGACAAAATTCCCCGCCTATTTAGATCATTTTCGCAAGTGGATGCCTCAACTACCAGAAAATATGGTGGTACTGGTTTGGGATTGGTTATCTGTCAACTTTTAACTAACCTGATGGGAGGCGACATAGGCGTTGAAAGCAGGGAGGGAAAAGGCAGCACCTTTTATTTCACCCTTCCCCTGAGGGCGTCTGATAAAGGATTATATACTGATCCAAAACCAGATAATGGCAATCTTATAGGCAGAAAAGTCCTTATTGTAGACGACAATTTCACCAATTTGAGAATCCTTGCTCTCCAATTGGAAAACCTAAGTATGAAACCCTTCTCGGCCTCCTGTGCAGATAATGCCCTGGAAATTCTAGGAAAAGAGAAAGACATTGATCTTATTTTAACCGACATGGATATGCCGCAGAAAAACGGCGTTGATTTGGCTATCGAAATACGCAACCGATTCCAGCATAAATCCATCATCCTATTAAGCTCCATAGGCGATCAATCTAAAACAAAACACCCTGGACTCTTTACCAGAGTCCTCAACAAGCCGGTTAAATACAATCAGCTAATCCAGGCCATTCATTTGGGTTTAAACAGTAAACCTGCTCCCACCCAGCACCCTGTGCAACCAGAGAAAAAGCTAGAGGCTGGCTTTTGCAGTAAATATCCGCTACGTATCTTGGTGGCAGAAGACACACCTATAAATCAGAAACTTATATTCATTATACTTAACCGATTGGGCTATGATCCTGAATTTGTTAATAACGGGATAGAAGCTGTTGAAATGGTTAGGACGAAGAATTTCGATGTTGTATTAATGGATGTTCAGATGCCGGAAATGGATGGATTGCAAGCAACTGTGGAGATACGCAAACTTAACAAGGATACCGATCCGATGATAATTGCCATGACAGCCGGAGCCATGAAAGAAGATAAGCAACTGTGTTTTGATTCCGGAATGGATAACTATATTTCAAAACCCTTGGATATTGAAAGACTGAAGGACATATTAAAGAATGCTTCAAAGAAAGTTAAGGAAGAAGTTTAATTCTTCCCTACACCCCAAACTGTCTTAAATGATGGTCTAAATGCTTCCAGATCACTTTCCCCCATTCGGCAGTATTCAGGGGACCAAAAAACGGATGGGGAGAAATCAGTGGTTTTTGGTGCATGGGAAACTGGCGCAACAAGTCGATGAACGTCTTTCTTTCTTCTTCAAATTTACCCGAATCCACTAAACCTTTCATATCGAATTTTTTTACTCCCTTTACATTTTTTGGAAAGTTCGGCATCAGATTCATCCAGACAAATTTCGCCAGTTTTTGGCGAAAAGTCGCTTTTCTTATTTTTCCCTCCCAATTCAAAATAGCCTGGTTTGTGGCATTGCAATGAAGCAACATTTCTGTGGGGTTCATTTTTCCCCATAAAGGCATTGCATCGGTCGTCAATTGATCCACCCTGGAAATGAGATTCTCCGCTCCCAACTCATCGCTAACCGTCCTTTTCATGACCTTCACCTCTTCAGGTTAATACTGAGTTGACTACATTCCCATGTACATCGGTTAACCGGATATCCCTACCACCAAAATGATAGGTCAAATGCTGATGATCCACACCCAAGAGGTGCAATATAGTAGCATGCAGATCGTGAATACTTACCGGATTTTCAACAACTCGATATCCATAATCATCAGTTTGACCGTATATGGTTCCTCCTTTTATCCCTGCTCCTGCCATCCACATACTGAATGCCGAAGGATTGTGATCCCGCCCATCCGAACCCTGGGCAAAAGGTGTCCTTCCAAATTCCCCTGACCAGACAACCAGTGTTTCTTCCAACAGACCGCGGGATTTCAAATCTTTCAACAGGCCGGCTATAGGCTGATCGACCGCATGGGCATTTCGTTCATGCCCGTCTTTGAGATTACTATGCTGATCCCAACGATCCACGGACCTTCCGACCATCGGACAGGTCAACTCCACAAAGCGGACACCCCGCTCTACCAATCTTCGGGCCATCAGACACTGAGCCCCATAATTTCGGGTGTTTGGATCATCATCATACAGCCCATACAGCTTTTTTGTGGCTTCAGTCTCTGCCTTAAATTCGGTCAGTTCAGGCACAGAAGATTGCATCTTATAGGCCAATTCATAGTTCGATATAGCCGCTTCGACCTCTGACGGGCCGCCAAGATGACCAAGCCTACTCTGATCCATTTTTTGGATAAAATCCAGTTTGTCCCGTTGGGAAGTGTTTTCGGCAGCATAGGGGTTGATATTCGCCACAGGCTCATCCCCCACTTTCATCAAAGAGGCCTGATAATCGGCTGGCAAAAAGCCATTTTTAAAATTGTCCACACCGCCAGGAGGTATAAGGCCACCATTGAGCACAACATAACCGGGCAGGTTACTGTTTTCCGTTCCAAGGCCATAAGTCACCCAAGCACCCATACTGGGTCTTCCCTGAAGCCCACTTCCCGTATGTAAAAAATAATTGGCATTAGTATGCTCCGGAAAATTGGATACCATGGACCGAATCAAAGCCAAATCATCTACACAAGTGGCAATATGGGGGAAAAGCTCACTAACAGGCATGCCACATTCGCCATATTGCTTGAATTTCCACGGACTCATAAGAATTTTCCCGTTGTTGTTAAACTGGGTGGCGTCCACTTTGAATTTGGGATCCAGTCCGTTTTCTTTAGCCAACTGAGGTTTTGGATCAAAGGAATCAACCTGGGAAACTCCTCCGTCCATATAAAGGAAAATCACGTTTTTTGCCTTGGGGATAAAATCGGGAGTTTGAGCCAATCTGTCCAATATTTGTCCCGGCGAGGGCTGCCTAAGTGACGGCTTGCACGAGGTGACCATTCCGCCAAGCATTCCCATAAAGGCCAGCGAGCCAAAACCGCATTTGCAGTATTCCAGCATTTCCCTTCGTCCCATAGGACGGTTCAGTTGGTTTTTCATATGTTTATAATTGTTTTTAAGCGGCCATATGGAATCTCGCCATGATAATCATCCCACTGTGTGATGTTCCCGTCATGCTCGATTTCAAGGCATTACATCAGGTAAATAAATTCTTTTACATTAAACAGGGCATGGCAATACTCTTTCCACAAAGCTTCATTGGCCATGATTTCCTGATTGGATAGCCTAGCTTCTACATTCCACTGACCGATAAAATCCACTGCCGAAGACATTTCCTCTGCAGTGGGATTTCTGGTAAATAACCGTTGGTAAATGCGGTGAATCCTGCTTTCATAATCCACGTCGGGAAATTCCATAAGGTTCCTTGCCATTATTTCCGCTTGATGGGTCACAAAAGGATCATTCATCAACATCAGGGATTGGGCGGGTACATTCGTTACGTCCCGCCTCCCGAAAGCGCTGAAGGGAGTAGGAAAATCAAAGGTTTGAAGCAGGTGGCTAAGAAAATTGCGCCTTACTTCTATATAAACGCTCCTTCTTCTGTCTCCATCCAAGGGTCCGGAATCGCCAGGCCTTCCCCTACCTTGCATAAAACTGGTTAAATGAACTTTTACGGGAGGACCAAACGAAGCCGTATCCAAGTTTCCGGCCGCCTGCAGCATAGCATCCCGAATGGCCTCAGCTTCTAATCTCCGAACTGGGTATCTTGCCAGATAAAGATTCTCCGGGTCTTTTTCCTGAACTGATCGGTCCGCAAAAGTAGCCCGTTGAAAGGTCTCCGTTAGTACTATTGACCGAATCAGCTGCTTTACTGACCATCCATTTTCCTGAAAACTAATTGCAAGAAAGTCCAGTAACTCCGGATGTGTGGGTAATTTTCCCTGCAATCCAAAATTATCTACCGTCTCCACAATTCCTCTTCCAAAGAGATGATGCCAAATCCGGTTAACCATAACCCGGGAGGTAAGTGGATTTTCGGGCGATAATATTGCCTGAACCATTTCCATCCGCCCACTACCAGGGCTCTCAATTACAGGGGTGCTTTTAGTAATTCCAGGCAAAAACGCCCTGGGAACCAAATCTGGAGATAAGTCCAAATGGCTTCCACGGACAAAGACCGGGCTTTCAATTTTGAACCCCTCGGAAATGCCACTGAAATAGACAGAATCTTTGACTTGGTTCGTCAACATTTCCCATTTGTCAACTGCCTCTCTTTGGGTAACTTTTAATTCTACTGATTGATTTTCTGAAAGAAACTTGTTAAGATAGGCTATTTCAACTGGATCGGACTGATGGGATTCCCAATTCCCAATTATTTCCCGCAACTCCAAATTAGTCTCTGATGGGTTTAGTGTAGGTTCTTGCCATTCATTGTCAAAAGAGATGGCATATTCGACCTCCACATAATCCTCCTCCTGCTGCACGTAGCGGTGTTGTTTATATGCACCTGGCAACACCTCAATGTAAGCTTTGTGTCCTTTCCACTGACCTATATCAAATACTAGGTTTTCCCATTCTTCTGTCTGTACCGTCTGACTCATCCCTCCATATATGGGGTATTGGATCAATTGAAAATTATCCATCACTATTCGAATTGTGCCGTTTTTTCCCTTTGCACGAACACCAATGTAATCCTGGTCTACAACAAAATTCGGAGAACGCAACGCCCCAAAAATCCCGGTGCTGTAATACCTACTAGAAGCTTTTCCTTCATCCAGTTTAGACAGGCGTTTTTTATCCGAATGGAAAATCGGCCTCCCCAAAGTTGTTTTAGGTCCAAAAGCTCTACCATCACTTTTCCAGCCTGAAAAATCCTGCCCCCTAAAATCGCCCAACACCCGAATAGTTAAGCTTTCATTCACGTCAGACATCAAAGAAGTGAGCTGTACAGGCATCTTTTGCTCCTGCGTATCCACCTTCAAATTTTTGGCAAATTCCTTTCGAATAAAGGCCTGCAGCCGCTCAGCCTCTTCAATGGTTTGCTCCACCAGTAAAGGGGATGTCGTTGGAACGGGGGAAAAACGGGTGCTTTCCATAATGCCGTAAAGCCCGTAGTAGTCAGCTGTGGGGATGGGGTCAAATTTATGGTCGTGGCATTTGGCACAAGCTACGGTTAGGGCCTGAAACGCCTTAGTCGTAACGTCAATCATGTTGTCAATGCGGTCAGATTCATCTTTACGGGTGTCTACCGGACTGTGGGTCCCTTCTCCCAGCGCATAAAACATTGTTCCCAAAATGGATTCATTTGTCCTATCTATGGGATGGACTCTAGGACGCTCCACCAGATCCCCAGCCAATTGTTCCTGCACTAGCTGATTATAAGGAATATCTTCGTTAAACGCCCTAATCAGGTAATCCCGATAACGCCAAGCCCCCTGAATAACATAGTCAAATTCGTGTCCTTTGGTTTCAGCATAACGGACCACATCCATCCAATGCCTCGCCCAGCGTTCCCCGAAAGCTTTGGATTCCAAATATTCATCGACTTGGCGTTCATAGGCTTCTATCCCATCATCTTCCAAGAAAGCTTTCAGTTCTTCCTGAGTCGGTGGCAACCCGGTAAGGACGTAGGATAAGCGGCGAAGAAGCGTTTCTTTGCTAGCTTTTTGCGAAGCGATTAACCCATTTTCATCCATTTTTCTCGAAATAAGCGCATCAATTGCCTCAGATGGAGATTCAAATAATGGGTTATCGTCTTGATTTTTTTTGGGGGGAACAAAGGCCCAATGCGGCTCATATACGGCTCCATCCGCTATCCATTGTCTCAGTAATGCTATTTCTCTTGCCGTGAGCTCTTGGTTCATCTCTGCTGGCGGCATACGCATTTCTGCATCCGAATGTCCAATTCTTTTCAGCAATTCACTCCTGCCCGGCTTACCCGGTACAATAGCCGTATTTCCACTTTCCAATTTTGCGGTAGCGCCTTCAAAAATATCCAACCTTAAATCCGCTTCCCTGCTGCTGGGGTCCGGGCCATGGCAGAGATAGCACTTTTGAACCAAAATTGGTTTGATATGAAAATTGAAATCAACGTTTTCGGGGATATCAGTAAGCTGCTTATGGTCTTGTTTCCGGTTACATGCCACTAAAATGGCAAAAACCAATAGCCCGGTTACCCAATAGACACCGAAATGTTGGAACATTTGATTTAGGAAAGCGTAAAAACGAGGCATAGAAATAGTCTGATAGGCCTATTGATAATTTGTCAATTTAGGGTTTTATCAACCAAAAGTCCACATCTTTTATTTAAATGAAGAAATAAAAATTAATTTTAAGCAAAATTTACTCGGAATTATGAACATCGGTATCATAGGAATCGGAAGAATCGGTAAAATACATCTCATCAACTGTTTAAGCCATTTTAGGCAGGTTAACGTAACCGCAGTGATGAATCCTTCCTTAGGCGGTCAAGAATTTGCGCGATCATTGGGAGTCACATCTGCCAGTGCGGATGCACGAGAGATCTTGGAAAATCCGGACATAGATGCCGTTTTGATTTGTTCAGCCACCGACAGTCATGCGGAATATGTGGAAGCCGCAGCCCGGGCTGGAAAGGCAATATTTTGTGAAAAGCCCCTGGATCTATCCTTGGATAGGGTTCGCAGAACCCTTGACATCGTAAAGGAGTATCGTGTCCCACTTATGCTGGCCTTTAATCAGCGATTTGATCCAAACTTTGCGGATGTCAGGCAGCGCATACAATCTGGCATGATTGGGGATATACGCTCTCTCCATATCATCAGCAGGGATCCCGGCCCTCCTCCTATCAGCTACATCAAAAAGTCCGGAGGAATGCTGATGGATATGACCATCCATGATTTTGATATGGCTCGATTCCAAATGGACTGTGAGGTAACTCAAGTCTTTGCCCAAGGTAGCAGCGTGGTAAGTCCGGCTATTGCGAAAGCCGGGGATATCGATTTTGCTACGGTTATGCTAACATTTGAAAATGGAGCAACCGCCCTGATAGAAAACTGCCGGGAAGCTGCTTACGGCTATGATCAGCGGCTGGAAGTATTTGGGTCGAAGGGAATGATCCGAACGGAAAACCCGCTAAAGACCACCAACAGCTTTTCCGGAAATGAAGGAACACTGCATGCGAGAAACTTGGGTTTTTTTATGGACCGGTACGCCGAATCCTATAGGCTGGAATTAAAGGCGTTTTTTGATGCTTTGCAGAACAATGAAAGAATGCCGGCCACCGGAGATGACGGGCTGAAAGCTATGGAAATCGCTGCCGCCGCCCATAAGTCCATTCAGGAAAATAGGCCTATTATGCTTTAGGAAATCCCTAAGGAACAATTACCTCCCAAAAACGGGTCTTTTTGGATGTCCCGTCAGGACCGCTTACTTCTAACGTTACATTGTAATGTACGCCCGTATTCGGATAGTGATATATAGGGTGCTGCTCGGTGGAAGTACCCCCATCGCCAAAATCCCAGTGCCAAGAAGTGATTTCACCTATAGATTGATCCTGAAAGGCAACTGTTCTCGGGACGCTTTTTACCAAGCTAAAGGACCATTCCGATTTAATCTTTTCTAAAAATTGGCCTTCCAACGGCATCAGTTTGAACGCACAAAGGTAAGATGCGTCCATCACCATGCGGGTATCGTGGGACAAATTGATGTGACCATCCCGTTTGTCGCCGTCAAAATCCAATATGGACCAGCTTAGCCCGATCATGCCGTTTTCCTCCAATTTACTTTCAACCGCATACTCCGGTCCCTCAAATGGTGCATGGTCAAAGGGAGTAATCCAAAACTCCAAGGTAAGTTTACCGCTTTCACCATGATTAAAATCGTAATCATACGCATAATTCGCATGTGGAAACTCAGCCACCCAAGGCTGCGAGCCCCACACCAATACCCAAGAATTATGGGCTGGAGGCGTATAAATATGGTAATTTTGCGCATGATAGCCGCTAAATGATAGGTGATTGAAAATATGGGCAGGATGATCGCCCCATTTTCTGGCGTCAGGAATTAGCGGATTATAAATAAACGGCCCACCGGACATATTCCCATCCACCACTATTTCAAATATATCATTGAGGTAACCCGTTGGATTGAACCGCTCAAAATCCCAAAAGTCGTCATATGCTTCATACAAAAAATAAAGCCTGTTTAACCCCTTGACCCAGCCTACAGTTACCCGGACATCCAGATCTAGAGGGTCTATATCGGTACCATGCCCATCTTCGGTGTCTTTGAGTAACTCTGTACCGTATACATAGGATTCTGGAACCATGTTCCAATCTGACTTATCCCCATCGATTCGGGGCATTTGGTCATGGGGAAACTGAAAGATTTGGAATATTTTACCGTTGCGTGCAGTGGCAAATTCGATTCCAGTATTTTGACCAAACACGGAGACAATTTGTGTCAAAAGCAGTAAAATGAAGACTATTTTTAGATAATTGTGCATACGGACTCAATATTTTAAAGCTAAATTTTCAGGTTGCCATCAGTCATAGGATCTTTCCTGAATGGGTATCGTTTCACTATGCCAGGGGAAAGCGTAGGATGGCGCATTCTGAAAACGGTCCATCTCAATCTCCAGTTGCACCACCGAACCAGGGCTGATTTCCGCTTCAAAGAATTTGTGGTCAATGGAATCAAACTGGTACGGATAGACGATAACCTGCTTTACGCGGTTGATACGATGCTCGCCAAACATACCACCCTGAACGATCACGCTTTTTGTCTCAGTTGGATGCAGATTGACCAGCGTCACCGTAACCCCTCCCGGATTAATTTTCTGAACCAACGCTGCCATATCTTCGGGTAATCCGGGCCGTTGCTTTTCCGCATCAAAATAACGTAAACTGGTATTCAACAACCCGCCATGATAGATATGGTTTGGAGCTCCCAACATGGTTTGTACCAATCCTTCCAAAATAACCGGGTTGCGGTTAAGCCAATGGTGAACATCCTGATGGTCCGGAGTGGACGTATCCTCTCGAATCATTTTGAGCCTATCCTGCATCTCCTTGTAGGTAGCCCGAAGGATTTGAACGGGATAGTCGGGTGCGGCACCGTCCATATATCCCAGCCAAGTAGCTGTATTTCGCTCCTCTCCCTTTCCTTTGGAATACCTTAGGCTGGACCATTCTGCCGGATCTACCAAGGTTTTTACCCGCTCCCAATCACTTGGATTGCGGGACATATACCAAAGATGGGTTGGATAAAAAGCCTGCATGGGTCTGAAATCATACCAGCCCCGCTGATCGTACCGATAAGGAACCACAAATCTTCCGTTTTCGGTTTTTCCTTCCCGGGTTACGGCGTCTATCACACTGTAAGGAAGCTTTAGATACGAGGAATCACCGCTAATCAAATAGGCGTTCGAAGCACCTATGGTGGTTGCTTCCATTTTGTTTCTCATGCCATGTGGCCATTTCCACCCGTAATAACCACCCCACCAATTACCATTCATATGCTCTCCGATTTCGCCGCTTAAGCCGACGTTATCCGGAATAATGCCACCATTCTGTTCTGTCCGCTGTATCCAGGCATTCACATAGTCCAGTACCCAAGTTTTGTACGCTTCATCCTGTGTGTACATATAGGCATTCAGCATCATACTCGTGGAAGCGAGGTTTAGCGGCACATCGCCCTTCATCATACGCTCATTAAGGGCTTCCAAGATGTATTCAAACTTATCATCTTCATTCCAAGCTTTTCCGGAGGTCACATTCGGAATATCATCATAGGGCAAGGGGTAGTTGGCCAAAATAGGTCTATGAGTGACCCAATCCTCGGCGGTATTGACCATACGGGGTCCTAGACTGCCGTTAAGCGGTGAGCGGATAAGATGCAGTTTGCTGTCATAGTTTGAATTTTCTGTACCGTCGTCAAAATAGAGCTTGGCAAAACGGATGGCCCGCTCCCGCATTTTTTTGTCCGTGGGGTCGGCCAAACCGAAAAAATAAAAATTGGTATAGGATTCCCCATGGTGCATCCAGTCGTAGCCGGCGTCAAACTCATCCACTATCTGCCCATAACCGGTAAACTGCTGGGTTACCCCCTCCCAAAGTATCCGGGAAAGTTTGTCTATTTCCTCAGGACCTCCCAGGGCATAGTACAGGGGAAAATTATAGAAACTCTCATATCCGTCATCGGAACCGTCCATACCGGGCCATTCCTCCCTCCAAATAATGGTGCCGTCCTGATTCGTATATTTGTCCACAAATTCCATGGCGGCAGGGTAAAGTGCATTCATCAACTGACGCTGTAACAAGGCCCATTCCGGAGGGGTGCCCGGGGAATGGTACGGGATGGCACTTTCTCTTTTAACTTGAGATTGAGAATAGCAGGTTCCGGAAATAAACAGGAGCCCAAACATCATTCCTACAGTAAAAAAACGATTCATAACGGGTTATTTTGGAGGGTTTTTCTAATTTTATAGTTATTGCAAAGTAATCTAAACAAGATAACGTTTTCCAAAAAGAATTCCCAATATTTCGGCAGGTATGGCCTACGGCCGAAATAAAATGGAAATATAGCCTACGGCTGAAATATGGTGGAAATAAAACCTACGATTGAAATATTTGTAATTGATATTCATGGATACCTGACTGCCGTCAGGAAGGTTTCTACTATACCCTGAACCCCTACGCTCCTAAGGGTCTACGCTGCGCTCAGATTTCCAGAAGTATCCAATATTTCGGCCCTAGGCCATATTTCAACCTTATTTCTACCGTATTTCAAAATTAATAATTGAAAATTGGATCTATACCCTAATATCAATGAATATCATTTCCCTATTTCGGCCTTAGGCCATATTTCTACTATACCCTGAACCGCTACGTTCCTCAGGGTCTACGCTGCGCTCCGATTTCCACCATATTTCCCTTTAAAAAACTACCACACCAATTCCGCCGTCCTCATAAAATATCCATACCCATAACTAACCGAAAGAATATCCCCTTTCTCAAGCCGAATTACCTGGCCGTTATTACGAATTTCATTTCCAACGATTTCCAACGACCCTGACAGGAATTTAGAATAAGGGTCGTTTTCAACCAAATTCACAGGCATGCATGTCCCGTCTGCATTGCAAAGCTGTACATCCGCAGAGTCCACTGTCTCTTGATTAAAGTTTAACGGTGCTTCTAATTGGATACGCAATTGGTTGTCTCCGGACTTTGTTAAAGAAATATCGGTATAATAATTCGCCATATACGCCATGCTGGTATTATAAGCCGTATTGAACTGCACCCAGCCTTCCGTCCAGCCTACGTTACCCGCCTCGGGATGGTTGGGATAGTGAAAGGATTTTGGGGAGCCATCAAAGACAAACGGCAATTCGTCCAAAAGTCCTATACCCCCTTTATGCCGGCTATACCAGCCCAAATCCACCCCTTCTACTTCCTCAGGACCTTTATAGGAAAAATGTCGGCCTGTGGGATTTCTACCAAAGGCATTTTCGAAATTGGACCACGCTAAAATCTCCATTTGTTCCTTTAATTCTGAATCCTCCAATACCGTCATTGCGGCAAAGGCAGAAGCTGGAAAACCCAATATATTTCCTGTCTCATTCCAACCGGGAGGTGTCCATTCATCGTCATCGTATTTGCGGAAATCCCACATATTGTCTGAACGGGAAATGGCAATTTTGGCCCACTCATCCACTTTTTCTTTTAAACCTTCTGGCATACGGTCTGGATATTGCGTATGGAAAAATGCAAATGCCCGCATGGTGATGTGTTCTGACATTCGTTGCCCCTTAGTAGTCATGGGATCATGCCAGTCCAAATTCTCAATCATCCAATCCATTTGATTATATGCCGCCTGAAAGTACTTTTCCGCATTAGGAGCTCCTTCCCGAATGGCGACTTCATACATCATCAAATTGGGGATAACGGAAAACCCGGGAGGCATCTCTCCTTTCGTCGTTCCCAATTGCGTTTTTAGGGCTAACAGATTGTGTTCGGGACTAAGGTCATATTGGGAAAGTGAATGCTTGGAAACATCTGATTTTTCCCAAACAGAGATGGCATAAGCAAAGACAGCATCGAAATTTTGTCGAGGCAACCATTTTTTTAGAAAAGGCCAGGCATATAGAAAATGAGCCAGTTCCGCTTTTTGCATCTCATGATCCAGCTTTTTTGATACTTTAACATCCGCATCCCAATGAATCAGTTGTATGATATCGGGAGTTTCAGGGCCATAGGCATCCAGGTTACCCCAAAAGCCCCTGTATTTTTCTGGAAAAGATTCGTTTGGAACATAGGCTGATGTCACTTCCATGCGCTCATAGGCCTCCGGATTGGAAAGATACATTGCCACAAGGCTTTGCATAGCCCAGTTGAAAAAATCCCCATCCCTCCATTCAAAGGATATAGGCCTGATATCATCCACATTGCCCACATAATGCCTGGCACCAATCATAAAGTCCAGCATTCCTCTGTAGGATACTCTTTCCAACCAGTTGGGTCCTATCCGAAATGGAAAGGATTCCTCTCCGGCTGACTTGACTACATATTCGGCCTTAGATGCAGGATTGAATCCGGAGAAGTCTCCCTTTCCACCTTGGATAACTCCTTCGTACAGCACCTTTTCGCTTCCAACTTCTGAAATAACAAAAGGGGTTTGATCCTTTATTTCCGGCGCGGAGAAACGTTTTGGCCTATTGAGGTTATACCCACTTTGGTTAACCAGAATAGGTTTCGCTGCCAAATCTACCGTATCCACATATACCTGACCATACAAACCAAAATCAATCACCTGCATAGGTTGCTGATCCGCTGCAGCCAGTCTAATTCTGTCTGTCAACAATTCCTTCTTTAATTCAATAGCTACACTTACTGACGTGTTATTTTCAATTGTCTCAACATTTCTCCATTCTCCGTTCAGTAAATACTGGAGGTGGAATTTACTACTCGGTTTTCTTTCTGGTCCAAATTGAATTGAAATGCGAGTCAGTTCAGTCGCTCCGGGCAAGCGTACCGTCAACCAGGCACTACGGTCTTCTGCTTCACTGGACCAAAAGGTATTCGGGTCACCGTCGATAGCAGCACTTGGCGATGATTGGCTTTGGCTGGAACTTACCGTGGCCTGACCTGTAAGGGAGAGGTTATTTTGACCGAAAGTATCCGTCGCTCCAAACAGGAATAGTAAAAAACAAATTATTCTGGATGTGGGTGTTATATTCATGGGGTATTATTATTTAATAGCAAAGTACGCCAAAGAGCGAGGCAGGTACCTGCGCACTAGGATGTTGTAGATAAATTTTAAGCTGTTTAGTTTCTACTGCTTCTTTTAATGTCAGCGTAAAAACGGATTGATGGTTATCTTTGATTTCAGCGAGAAGATCGCCAGTTCCGGCACAAATCTTAACATAAGGCACACAGAAAGGAATCTCCGATTCCGGATGTCCCATTAAAGTCGATTCCATGGGATGATCCGAATCGGTGTCGAAGAATAATTTTATTTCACTGATATTCTGTTTTTTATCCCAGATTATATCAAGTGATGGTTCACTGTCCGATGGGTCCGCCACCCAACAGTTTGATAGTAAGGATGGTCTAAATACTCCATTGGTCAGATGCTGCGTCGGGAATATATCCAACGGCTTACTGAAAGTGATGGCCAGATTATGCCCACCAGGCCGACGCTCCGGCAGCCAGAAATCAAATGCATCTATCCCTATACTCTCAGGAGGCTCTTGCCTACTACTAACTGCCACTGCCTTGTTGAATTTTTGAAAAACCGTCAGCAGACCACTAACCCGCTGTTGGGTACACTTCACTTCCACCAAAGAGTTTGCATGAAAGGCAAGAAAGAGATAACCCGGATCAACTAACTCATAATCAAACGAAAAAGACGTTTGATTTTCTCCTTTATTTATCTCAATCCACTGCTCTTCCAACACCACATCAGGTGTGAAATTTCCCGGTTTGGAAGCAGCTAGTAATTGTAAGTGAATCGTAGTAGGTTCGCTGGCTTTGATAGGAACCGACATTTCGGGAATTTGCCCTGCGGGAAAAGGAACAAGTTGGGCCATGGAAAATTCCAGGTGCTTCCAAGGGCCATCCGCAGGAAATTTCTGAAGTTGAAAGGTAGATGAGGACTTAAGGGTGGCATGTTGAACCAGTTCTTCAGAATCCTCTAGGTTCAATTTGGGAATATAATGCCCTGTTTTTAGCAGGTCTTTTTGTAAGATCTTTATCCATTTGGGTGCTGATATATCTTTTGGATACAAATTATGTTCTACACAAAGCTTGGCAGCCAATGCCACAGCTTGTGCATTATGGGCACAGGTGGCCATCACACGGGAAGAACCAAAAGCAACATGACTTGCACTTATACTTCTTCCGCCCAGAAAAAGGTTATTTATATTCCGGCTATACATGGTCCGGAAGGGAATTTGGTAAACCCCTTTGGCATGCCATTGGGTACATCCGGGCTTATCCCCATATACTCCGTCGGCCGGGTGTAAATCCAATGCCCACCCCCCAAAGGAAACTGCATCTGCATGCTCACGCTGCTCCACAAGGTCTTTTTGATGCAGCATATAATCCCCTTCAAAACGGCGACTTTCCCGCTTTCCGGGGATAGTACCTACCCATTCAAGTGTATGGTTAGTCATGTCGGGAAACTCTCCGGAGTTTTTGATATGATCCCAGATTGCGTAGATCACTTTCCAAAGTTCCCATTTAATCGTTTCACTTTCATGGATGGTATCCATCCTACCCCCGTACTCTACCCACCACAACCTGCAGCCGTGATCTTTCATATTAAAACTCCTGAATCGCGGTAAGTCAGCCAAAGCTTTATGGGCATAGGATGGAGCTATAAATCGAACAGGCTTATCGGTGGCTTTGCTGTAAAAATAAAGTGAATGCCCCAAGAGTTCGCCATACCCATGATCCGGCGCAAAAGCTTCGTCAAATTCATCGGCTTTCTCAGCTCCCATCCGGAATGCAGCACCTGCCAAAAACCCCAGAATGCCATCCCCTGATGCGTCTACAAAGAAGGGGGCATATAACGCATAGCTGGTAGAGTTTTGACTACAAAATGCATGTGCACAAGAAATTTCGTCATCTCCTTTTTTTTCCAAGTCATGTACAGCGGTATTAAGCAAGAGTTTTATACTGGGTTCCAGTGTTACTTTTTCCAACAATATCGTATCCAGGATTAAAGGATTTCCTTCCGGATTTCGGTACAGATTCTCCACCAAGATCTCGTCTATAACACCTCCTTCCCGTGCCCATCGGTTGTTGTTTCCCATATGGGAAGTTGCTCCCAAAATCCAAAGCCGTATCTCCGAGGAGGCGTTGCCTCCAAGCACAGGTCTGTCTTGTACCAAGGTAACACGTAGTCCCGCTCTTGCTGCAGTGATGGCACAACAGGTCCCAGCCATACCTCCTCCCACGATGATAAGGTCTGTTTCAACCTTAATTTCTTTTAGTTTCCGCTTTTCAGGAAAACCGTTTTCCTTTATCATATCATTTCAGTTTACCTGATTCAACTTTGTCCCTTATTATATTTTCCGTTCTGGTCCGCCAAATAAGCGTTATCCCCAGCACCGTTATTATCCCCCCCATTACTAAGGTATAAACCGCTCCTTTATCGGCATTTATCCCCAGTGCAATAAAAATGAAGCCTATGGCTAGAAATGCCAGACCAAGCACCCGTATGCCATACTTGTTTTGTCGGTGACTATCACTATCTTCAATGTCAGTTACTTCCATTTTACCTTTAATAAATGAGGCATATTGACTACTGAACCTACCTCGTTGGCGTGCCCACAATTCATAAAACGCAAGCAATAATATTGGCAGCCCAACACCCAAAAACATCTCCTCACTCCTATCCAACTTAATATTTATCAACACCGGAGACACAAATTTGAAAAAAAGATTGACTCCCAAACTTATTCCGGTCACCCAGAGAATGGAGGCTCCAGTTTGTCGTTTGGAAAAAAGGCCCCAAATGGCCGGTCCATACAAAGCCCCACCTGTAACCGCACCAATACTCAACACCACCTCAACGATTCCACCGGCCATGGGCACCATAAATGCCACACCAACGGTTCCTAAACCAAAGAGCAAGGTTGCTATTCGCGCCACCTGCATCAACTTCTTATTGGATGCGTTCGGAAATAAAGGTTTGTAAATATCGTTTGTTAACACCGCAGCGGCCAAATTAAGGGAAGTATTTACCGAACTTGCCGTTGCAAAAATCATCCCTCCCAACATTAGACCAAGCATACCCATAGGCAATACCGCCATGCACATCATCAGGTAGGCACCTTCGGATTCCAGCCCTACCAAACTCGGGTCGATGACCCGGTAGATCATCGGCGGCAGCATCCAAATCAATGGACTGATTAGATACAATGCACCAAAAAGATAACCCACCTTACTTGCATTGCGTACGGTCGAAACCGAAGTGTACCGCTGTACATAGGCCCAATTGCCACCAATAAAAATGGTATTGTAACCTATAAATGCGAAGATAAACAGCGGGGTATATTCCCCGTTGAATATATTGAAAAATGTATCGGGAGCTGTCTCCAGAAAGTTGGACATCCCTCCTACCTTATCCAAGGATAAGGGGAGAACAATCAAAACCGCAGCCGTCAGGATAACAAATTGAAGGACATCTGTCACCACAACAGCCCACAACCCTCCTACAGCCGTATAGACCATAATAATTCCTCCCAATAACAGTATGGCATAATAGATGTCAAACCCGGTAACCACATTCACTATTTTAGCAACCGGATAAAGAAAAGCTCCTGTATAACCAAGTGAAAGAAATAAGAATATGTAAGTATAATAACGCTGTACCCCTCTTCCAAACCGGTTGGTGAGGTACTGGGCGACTGTCAAGACCTGCGTTTCTTTCCACTTCGGAGCCAGGTATTTTCCAATAATAAAGCCACTGGCACACATGGTCATCTGAATGGTGACAGAAACCCAGCCCCATTCATAGGCTATAGAGCCCCATACCACGAAAGTACCCGCTGAGAAAAAACTCATAAAAAGGGAGAGGCCGTTTATAGGCCATGGAACGGCCCCTCCCGCAGCAAAGAAGGACTTCATATCACCGCCCTTTTTCCCGAATGATAACCCTGCCACCAGTATAATTACAGTAAAAAGCAAGATTACAATTACATCTAATTGCTGCATAAATAGCGTTTATCAGGTTACGGTTTAATTCCTTGGAAGTGTGGGGAAATCAAATATATTGGTTGGAGATGAAATAATCCCCATAAATTCATCCAGATGGTTGGTATACACTTCACGCGGATTACATCCCTTCAGTTTGGAGACAAATGCGGCGTAGCCCACTGCTTCACCCATCATGCCACAGGTTCTCATCACGCGTGTACTTCCAAAGGCAACGTGAGTCGTACTGATATTTCTTCCAGCCATAAAGAGATTTTCTATATTTCTTGAATACAGGCTTCGGTAAGGAATCGTGTAGGGCTTTACCTTAATGTGCGTAGTAGCCGCAAAAAATTCTTCACCCTTGAAATAGTTAGAATTTTTCTCATCCGGGAAGTGGAGATCTATTGTCCAGGTAGCTGTGACACATCCATCCGGGTAGTTAATTCCGTCCTGAATATCCATTTGCGTGAGAACGTGGTCGCCCATCAGCCTTCTGGATTCCCTTTTTCCACCAATATAAGCCACCCATGCCAATTCATGGTTTTTGTATTTATCTGCTTTGTTGGATTTTAGGTAGGACCAGTTTCCAAAAATTGCCCGTAGGTTATGGTCACGAATTTGCTCCGCTTCATAGATGGTATTGAAGTTTCCAAAACCAGTCTCCCATTGCCAGTCTGCTTTGTGGTCATCGATATGGTATTCGTCTGAAAACTGAATCGCCCAAGGAGTAGCGGGAAAATCTGAAGGTTGGTCCTTTGGCAAGGAAGCCCATAGGTTTGACGTCCCAAGGGTAAAATCATCGGCAACTTCTGCCGCAAGGGATTCACCTGTTTCGGACCGGCTTTCCCTTCCCATCCTATATTCCGCTCCGGCCAAATAGCCTAAGGTTCCATCTCCAGTGCAATCAGAGAAATATGTTCCCCGAAAACTGTATTCTTGATTTGTCTTAATGTCCCGGCCAACTACGGAGATGATTCGGTTGTCCTTCATTTCAGCCATGTACACATGCGTATTTAGGTACAGGGTGATATTGGGTTCTGCTTTCACCACTTCCAATTTTCGTTTATCCCCGTAGCGGTCTCCATCGGGATTGCCGTTTCCTGGATCACCGTTATCCAGTTCCCGAACAATTCTTCCCAGTCTTGGATAGTGATTCTGATCTATATTACCCATCAAATGCACTCGGATTTCTGAGCTATTGTTACCCCCCAGTACAGGTCTATTTTGAATAAGGGCGACTTTTAACCCCATCCGGGAAGCAGAGATGGCCGCAGCAGTTCCAGCAATACCTCCTCCTACTACGACCAGGTCAAATTCGCCGGCATCAACGGGTCCATCAGTAAGGTTTAGCATTTTCTTTCGGAAGGCCAACAGCTCCTTATGGTCATTGACAGGCTCATCCTTTTTATCGGTAGAAAAATATATAGCATCTACCCGCCCGTTGAATCCGGAAAGATCCTCCAACGCAAGCGTAGCCTTTTCTTGAGTGATTTCCCTAGTACCTCCATAGTACCACTGCCAGTCTGCCGAACCGTCGGCCCCAAAGACCGTATCCAAAGGTTTATCATTGATTACTACCTTAAATTCACCCGGTCCCTTTGGGAAGGGAGCCCAATCCTTGGTGCGGACCCAAATATGGTAGGTACCCTTTTTGGGAAAGGTAACAGTTGTAGTAGCATCCGCAACTGGTTTCCCCATTCCGTGGGCCATAAGGTAGGAAGAATAGAGCACATCAAAGGATTGTTGGTCTACTACCCAACCTCCGGTCTGCTCAAAGGATTCTGCTTCAACAAATAGCCGCTGCTGGGCATTTGCCCAATAGGCGCACAGGAGAACTCCCGCTAATAAAAAGGCCTTTTTCATAGTTTAGTTATTTTTGGTTTCAATTTTTTCGATTTGGTGTGGTTCTGGACTGATCGATCTCTTTTTTTACTGTCTTATCGAGTTTCTTCTGAAAGGACAATACAGCACGTGCCTCTTGACCCCAGCGATTATCGTCCAAATAGGGGATCAGTGCCTGCTGGGATTCTTTTGTTAAATTAGAATGGTTTGATAAAACTAGAAATATCCGCTTCTTCTGTTCTTGGTTAGATTTTTCCAATTGAGTTATGACGGAATGATGAAGGGAAGTAACTAATTTGAGTTGTCGAAACTTCTCCAAAATCTTCAATTGTAAGCGATAGGAGGACATCAAGTACGTTTCCCACAGCCATTCCTGCTGCTTGGTTTCCTCCCAAACACTTTTGGGTACTATTTCCAGTACATGCTCAGCTACAAAAACATTATTTCCCCTGAGTATATTTAAAAGGGGTGTTTTAAAATTCTCTTCATCCCACCTACCGCTCGTAAGTACATTTTCAATCGCCCAATATTGGTAATGATAATTCGAGCTTTGCAGAAATGAAATGATGAGCGAGTCGTCGTAATTTTTTTCCGTGTAAGCTTTTATTTGGGCGGAAATTTCCCCGTTTGCCAAATGCCATAGCGTGTAGCAGGAATACACGGCCCCGGAAATCACTTCATTTTGAATGGTTTTCGAAGTGGCTCCGGTCACCGCATCCACGCCATAAGGCAAGTCGCTTTCCGTGCTGACAACCAAATCTTCGGCCTTGAAATCTTTGAGTAAAGAAGAAGTGTTTGCCAGTATTCTCTGCATTTTTTGGTAATCTTCTGGTTCAAAGAGAATATGGTCCAACTTGGTCAGGGTTTTGCCAGGTGGCATTTCGTAATGCTGAAAATTCCCCAGCAGGTCCCAATAGAAATCGATAAACACGGGATAGCATTTGTCGGAGTAGCAGACTGGGGTGAAAATCTCGGCCATATATTGAACCGGACGCTCATTTTCAGCTTTCAAGAGCCATAGATCATATCGGATTGAATCGGTTTCCACCTGCTTTACCAATTCCCTATTGACGGAAACTTCATTCATGAAGCGTTCGGACTCCGTCATAAACGGAATCAAGGCAATCAATCCGACTACAGCTAACAGGATAGGTTTGATAAATAGACTCATTGTTGGATTATTTTTGTAAAATCGGAGATTCCGCTATCATTTATAGCTGCCATTCTGAAATCGTACCTTCGGTTTGGTTTAAGATCGGCAATGCGGCCAAAATATACCTCTGAGCGGTTCAAGAAGAACGTATTCCAATCCTCACTACTTTTGCCAGATTCCCTGTATTGAATTTCATAGCCTGTCGCTTTGGATACGGGATCAAAAGAAATTACCACCTCTCTTCCGTTCCTAAATATTCCTTTTAATGTTGGTGCTACAGGATTTTGATCTCCATCAGGTTTCACTGTATACCACTTACTCCATTGGCTATTCGAATTGTTATCTAATACACGTTGAACTGCAAACCTGTAAGTATGTCCATTAGTAAGTCCCCTGACGGCCATCAGACCAGGGTTACGGGATTGAATAATTTTTTCCTCACCACTTTCACTGCGATACTTTACCCTGTAAAGAAAATCTGTCTCTTCCGAGGCATAGGCTACGAAAAACCCTTCATTGGTGGGTTCAACATGCCGTATTCCAGGCGGGAGAAAATTGCGTTGGTCCACTTCCACTTCTATTGCTTCGGAATAGGATTCGCCAAAAGCGGTAATGGCCACCACCTGTACCTTATAGCTTTGGTCAAGCTCCAGCCCATTTACGTCCAAAAACGATTCCCGGCTGGGCAGGGTCTCCTGGTCGAGTCCATCCTTCCCATACTTTAACTTATACCTAACAGTGGGCGAAACCGTATTCAGATATACCCGTATCCCTCCCGAATTAGACGGTACATTATTATGTTGCGTTCTGCCTCCAAACGCTTCAAACAGTTCCGGTTTAGGAGGGTTCTGGAAATGAACTACCGTATCCAACACCTTATCCATTTGTGGATTCACCAGTGAAACCTCCAATACCTGGGGATTTGCTGTCTGCCATTCAAAGGTCTGAATTATTGGACCATCACCAGGTATAATGGTAGGTAGGTTGATGAAACCACCTCCAATTGTATTCTCATTAATATCAAGAAGCTTGTAGATTATTTTATAATCCCTCATGGGATGGGAGGGCAAATCGAGGAGTGCTCTCGGAAGTAGGGATATCAGCGCTGACTTATCTGAAAGGTCCACATCCATACCCCGAACAGGTGCATGCTCTCTTTGGAGATCAAAATAGGCTTGCTTTTTTCTCCTGTATGTGTCCACCACACCCCAGGAACGGTTTTCGGACAAATCCTGAGTTCCTACGTAACTGCTTCTATAGTCGTTATAGGTCCAGATGGATGCCCCAAGCAGATAAGGTAGATGCCTTAGTGAGTCCAATAAAGGTTTAATTTCAAAGGTTGCGTCCAGTCCTTCACCGAATTGGGCAATGCCATATTCACTGTAAAACAACACTTTGTCCGGATGCTTTTGATGTTGCTGTCGGGTTACAGGTGCCAAATTCTTCCCATATTTATTAATTAACCCAATGTCCGTAAACCGGATATAATCGTCCTCGAATTGGGCCGTATAAGAAACATTGGTTACCAGGCGGGTACTGTCAAGGCCCCGCACGTAATCGATGCTTTTCTCGACATAATCCCCGGCACTGGGAAAATATCCGAGTTCGTTTCCGGTACTCCATCCCACAATAGAGGGATGATTGTACTGTTCGGTTACCAACCTTTTTAACCAGTCGAAAGGCAGATCATTTTCAGTGTCTGCAAGTTGGTCATATCCCCAGAGCGGTATTTCAGAAATGATCAGGATTCCCCTTTGATCTAGGTATTCGAGCATTTCCTCCGGTAGAGGCAAATGTGAAAGCCGAGCAAAATTTCCGTTTAAACTTTTGAGTAAATCCACATCCCTTTTGATTTGCCAAAGTGGCAAGGTATTCCCGGAGGTTCTAGCATCGGGCACAAGATTAAGGCCCATCAACCTTACGGATTCTCCATTGAGCATAAGTTTGTAGTTAGCTGCGTCTACTTCAACTTTCCTTAGCCCGAATACATTACTAACGGCGGGTTTATCTTGCTCCTTAAACCGTACGGCCGACTCATATAGAAATGGGTCATCAAAATGCCATAGGTGAACATCTTTCTTTTTGATTTGGGCATTTAGCAGAACTTCCTTTTTGCCGTTTGGGGAAATTGTGGTGGAAAAGGGCATGACTTGCCTATAACCGCTACTTGAAGTAAGCAGCACTTCCCCTTCAGCTATTGTAGACTCACTTTGAAAGTTTTCCAGAAATAGCCGGATGCTAACCTCAGCCACCATTTTCTCCAAGCTCACTGTTGGGGTAATATGTTGACGGGTAATTCTAAGTCCATTATAGGCACTCAATTTTACCGATCTCCTGATTCCGCCCCAATTCCAAATCGCTCCCCGCTTAAAGGTGTTGTCAGCGCAAACCGTCAACGTATTTTCTTGGCTGATCTCCAAAAGGCTGGTAACCTCAAACTCAAAAGGCAAAAAACCGGAGTTGTTTTCTCCGAGTTTTTTCCCGTTAAGCCATACTATACAATCATGGTAAACACCCTCAAAGTTCAGGACAATGGCCTTAGCATCCCAATCCGATGGCAGCGTAAAAGATTTACTGTACCAGCCCTTACCCACGAAATGGGCATATTCGTTGTGCAAATCCCAGTTTCCCGGCACCTGCATATTATCCCATCCGTCACGAATTAGGTCGGAACGGAACCACTCCTCCGATTCCCCAAGGTTATTTGGGTCCGTTTTGAATTGCCAGGTTCCGTTTAGTGAAAATTCCGTCTGGGCAAGCGCAGGTGAGCTAGTTCCTAAAAAGAGGAAGAGGCAGAAATAGAAAGGCAAAAATTTCATGTCTTTTCTGTTTAATTTAATCGATTAATTTCCTATTCCTTTATAAATTATACCTCATAAATATTATTTCCTTTGATTAATAGATATAACTGAAAGTCAAATATTTAATCAATATCAAAAGATTAACTTATAACCAGAATTAAAATTAACAAGGAATTACCCTTGGTGACATTTTCGGTATGATGATTAATTGAAAATTTATTTATCATCCTAACTTAATTTAGTTTTGGTATAAATATTAATCATATGTCAACCACGCTGTTGCTACACAGTCCTTTTGGCTAACGAACCTGATCCAACGGGATTCAAATCCTTTTGGAAATTCATGGACAAAGGTCTCTCCTGCCGCTACGGTCACTTCCTTCCAGGTCATCCAGGGGCCATGGCCAATAGGTTCGAACTGTATTTGAAAAGTAACAGGATCATTACTTTGGTGGGACAATTCCAGCTTCTTATTATCATAAAAACCAAATAAATAAGGATCAGAAGGAGTATTGGCTTTTACCGCCGAATCTTTCCAAGGGCCTCCCGTTCCCGCAGGTTTCCCCAGTTTCCAAAGATCATCGATCACCCCAGCCCAAAGTGCCAATTTCTTATCTTCTGAGACAATGATATGTTCATTACTTGATGCCGCTTTTGGATCAACACCCGAAAGCAATAACAACCCCCGGTAAGATGCGTAATCAGTTACCATCAAATTATGGGAAGAAATGGGTCGGATTTTGGCATATCCGTCGGCATTTTCGGCAGGCAACTCATAAAATGTTCCATGACAGTTAAATAAATCCCGCTCTGTCGCTACTTCGCGGCAAATTCTTAGCTGGCCGGAGAGAGATGGGCTTGTAAACTTTTCGTCCCCCAAAGGAAGGCGCCATCTTCTGCCCTTATCGTCCGTTACTAACACGGAGCCTTCATCCACCACAAATACATTTTCGGGAATGGCAAAACTTTCTTCGATAAAGTTAAATGTTTCATTATCTTCCTTTTTCACAAGCTGCATTGCACCGTCAAGTTCATAATAACCTGCATTTTCAGATGAATTACTACTACTTGCGGCGATGCCTAGACTACGCCGGTTATTCCCCAATCCATACAACAAACCAGATTGAACTGGTGCGTTCATTTCGGTTCGCACACCCTCAAAAATTCCGGACAGGTATTTACCCCTTTCATCCTGATCTGTGAAGGAAAGGTGAACCGTTGCGGTGGTAGCTTTATCGACCTTTACACGCACCCATTCTCCTTTGTTGTCTTCACTCCAAGTAAGAACAGTTGCTTCACCCGCACCCAAGGCCACTGATTCAAGGCGCTCCCAGTCTCCTTTTCCTGTTTTGTCCACTTCCAGTTGAAAATTGGAAGACTGGGCACCCTCATTCTTAAGCCACATCGAAGTGTACATCCAACCCGTAAATAGCATAGGTTCAGAAGGTTCGTTTGCAGCCACCTTCTCGGAGAGCCAAATTGACCCATTTGCGGTAGCGGGACCTAAATTATCCGGTAAGTCAACATCTGTAAACCAAAGGTTGGAATTGGATTGGCCGGGTCCTTCGATGTTTCCCTTGGCACTGCGCTTGTTCAGGAATTCCTTTTGCGCAGAATCATCACAGCCAAACACCAACTGATCCTTCCAGCGAGCATAATCTCCAATCACTTTTAAATAGGCGGATCGGGGTCGGATGCCGATTGCATTTTTTGCGGTGAAATCACCCGGAAACTTCCAAAACATCCCGTGCATGGTCATTAAGTAGTCAGAGCTTCCTTCCGTGCCCACATCCCGAATTCTTGGCCATTCCGTGTTCCAGCCGTGAGCTCCGTCATAACTGTGGCTGGCCTTTGGCAATCGGTAGAAATCCCAACCGGTTTCCTGATTTCTCACGCCTAATAGTACTGATTTGTGATCCCATCCCGTAGCCCAAATAGGGTCATTGGCAGGATCTGCGTTACCATAGATTCCTCCTGGCCCAGTTACTTCCACAAACTGGTTTCTTCTGACTAGTTTCCACTCATTACCATCCCATTCGGATAAGGACCCTGCCTCTATATCAAATTGTTCAAGTGCTTTTTGTCCTGATTCTCCATTGTTGGAATAAACCATTACACCCTGTCCGGAATATACTCCCTTTCCATGGGCTCCCAAAAGTAGACTTCCGGGAGGGTTGCTGTCGGTATCCCGCTCCTTTCTATTACCCACATTGGCATCTTCGTATAGCTCGGTTACCTCAAGAGAATGGACATCCACTTCGTAGAAGCCCTCTTCCATGGTGGCGTAGTAAATTTTATTTTCAGGATCTGTCAAGTGCCTAGCGATACCTGTATGCCTTCCGGGCATAGTCTCATAAGAAATTGTTCTGACGTTTGCTTCCTTGTCTATGGCGTAAGGGCCGATAAACAACTGTTCACTTTCTTTGTGGATCTTTCGGTTTGCCGGCGTTCCCCCTATACTTTCCGGTCTGACGATTTGTTGCAGATCGGGAGTTATTTCATAAAGTTTGTCGGATGATCCAAAGGGTAAATGGGGTCCGTAAGTAACCACCCATAACCTGTCGGCCCAAGGGATCACGGCTCCAGTTCCACATTCCCCCTCCTCATTGTAATAGGCCAAATGGGGATAGATACCGCTATAGGAAGGATATTCCGACGTAATTGCGGGTTCCTCTACTTGGCAGTGAAAATTAATTAAACAAATGAATATGAATATATAGCTGAGGTTCTTCATAAAAAGAAAATCTAGTTTGAATCCAAATCGTCAGAAAGCCAAGAAATACAATAGCTTTCTGACGACTAAATTTAAAATTAATATCCGGGGTTTTGCTGCAAATTAGAATTTATCAAAATCTCCTTGGACGGAATTGGCCAAAGATATTGCCTTGGGGCTTCAAACCTCCTGATGGCCAATCTTTTCACCAAACCCTGCTCAAACATGGGAGAGAGATCGGCTATTCCATCCTCGTCTATTTCAGGTGTCATCGGGAAAAACCACAAACCGGCATTTACAATCTTAGTTTTAAGCTCTGCCGGATCCAACATGCCATAAATATCCCGATTGAGAACTTTTTCCGCTATTCCCCATCGGATAATGTCGCTATAACGGACTCCTTCAAATGCAAATTCCATTCTTCGCTCCATCTTGATTATCTTTCGCAGGGCTGACTGGTCTGTAGTTGTTACTGCAGGATAAGAACCAACATCCACAACGGGTACTTTATAGGCTCTTGATCTGACTTGGTTTATCGCATCAAGGACAGTTTCGTCGATTTCACCCAACTCAACCTTCGCCTCCGCATACATCAATAATACATCGGCATATCTCATGATGATCATGTCGTTTTCAGCACTATAGTTTATCAACCAATCCTCATCCACCCCTTTTTTTCGCATTAGACCGTTAAATGATGCAAAAATAGCGACAGACCTAGTATCATTATTGGGTTGTCTGTTCCCAGTGTTGAAATTCATAACTGTTACGCTATCCGGATGAGGCTGATAGGTAAAGTTCAAATGCCTAGACTGAAATTCAACAATTGTGGCTGCGCATCTTGGATCCCTGTTTTCAAAGGGATTTCTAGGATCATAAAGAGGAGATTCATCAATTGGCAAACCATCTGTACAAAGGAAGCCATGAAACAAATCCCAAGACGGTGCCTGGGCACCACCCCATCCTCCCGGATTTCTAGGTAAAAAATCTCTCACACCATAGGTGACGTTCAGAGTTCTAGATCGTGGGATAGCAAATATAACTTCACTCGGATTCCTAGTCTGTGTTAAGAACAGAGTTTCAAAATCAGGATGTAAGGTATTTACTCCCAAATCCATACAAGCTTTTGCTGCGTCTCTGGCTATTTCAAAATCCCCCATTTGCATTGCAAACCGTGCTTTCATCGCATATGCCGCACTTTTTGTGGCTTTCTTGTTTTCCGACGACCCATAGGAGACTGGAAGCAATTGAGCTGCTCTATCAAAATCTTCATATACTCCCGCTTTAATGACCATTTTGTCTGTTCGGGAAAGTGTAAATGCTTCCTCTAAATCCAAAATTTCGGTAGAATAAACCACATCTCCATAAAGAAATACCAGTTCGCCATATTTTGCGGCTCTAATAAAGTGAGCATTGCCCGCAAAACCGTTGACAGTTGCTTCTGGCACTGTTCCCTGAACTCTATGTAAATTTGCCAAAATTGTATTCGATCTGGCAATTACTTTATAGGTATTGCTCCACACACTATTTACTACGCCCCATTCTCCATTGATAGTAGCATTTGTAATAGGAGTGAGTGATTCCCTTCTGGTATAATCATCCGTCCACTCGTCGTTAAGTCCCGGCCAAAATACATTTCGGAATAGATCGTTGACCGACATTTCTATCTCCGTTTCATTGGAGTACCAAGCCTCGCTTGAGCCTTCAGACAATGGATTTAGATCCAAATCAGCACAGGATACAAATCCCATCGCTATTAAAACAACTGATATGATATATGTTTTCATTATTTTTCTGGTTAAAATTGAACAGAAACACCCATTAACATGGAAGTGGTAATCGGATATCCGGATGCGGATACTTCTGGATCCCAACCTCTTGGGAAATTGTTAACAGTCCAAACGTCACTTACATTGGTGTACACCCGAATCGACTGCATTCCCAGCCGTTGGGCGACGGCGTCAGATAATCGGTATCCTAGTGAGATGTTTTTCAATCTAAAATAAGCGCCATTGATCATCCAAAAATCGGACATGGCAAAATTATTGCCCTCACTGTTACGTGATAGTCTGGGATAAGGTACTGCCAAATTTTCCTGCTCTGTATTATAAACACTCCAAAATTGGCCATCCAAAATTTCAGGTACGTGACCCCAATTTTCCATGATGGGCTGAACCATTAGACCGGATAGTCTGGAATTTTGTTTTCCGACACCCTGAATCACAAATCCCAAATCAAAATTTCTATAATCCAACCGAATATTTCCACCATAAAGATAACGTGGCATACTCCCTCCCAACAATACCCTGTCATATTCAGGTGAAATCCGACCGTCAGGCTCTCCATTGGGTCCACTGAAATCTTTAAACCTCACATCTCCAGGCCTAACGTTTGCATTCATTACCGCAGAATTATTCACCTCTTCCTGAGACTGGTAAATACCGTCAGAAACATATCCATACCATTCATCGAATTCACTTCCTTCCATTCGTACCTGGCTACCTAGAAACTGAATGCCGCCAAGATTTCCCATTATGGATCGGAAGTCGGAGATATTGAAGTTGATGGAATAACTAAGGTCCTGAATATCGTCGGACCATCCCAAGTCTAACTCCCAACCTTTGGTGTACATTTCCCCTGTATTTTGGTCTGGATTGTCAAATCCTATGTAATCAGGAATCTCCAGAGGCAATAACATATCCCGGGTGGTCTTTTGAAAGTATTCTCCGGATACCCTCAACTTATAATTGAAGAAATTTGCGTCTATACCAATATTATAAGATTCGGTTTTTTCCCACGAAATATTCGGTATTGCATATTGCCATTGTGCAGCGGATTGCGAAGAAACCACATTTGGACCTTGGTGAAACAACACATTGCTAAAACCAATAGTGGATTGATACGGGTAATTCCCTATTCGCTCGTTACCCAAAATCCCCCAAGATCCCCTTACTTTCAAAAAGGAAATTGGGGCCACATCCTTTAGGAATGATTCCTCCGACAAAACCCAACCACCTGAAAAAGAGGGGAAAGAACCCCATCGGTAATCGCTGGCAAATCTGGAGGACGCGTCGTATCTTAAATTTCCCTGAAGAAAGTATTTGTTTGCGTAGTTATAAGAAAATCGCCCAAACCAAGAGTTGTATGCATTTTCCCAGGCATTGCCACCATTCCCCCTAAACTCCAGGGGGCCTAAGTTTAAATAGGGAAAGTTATCCAACAAAAATTGATCCCTTGATGCGCTTAAATTCTCATAAAAAGCCTGATAGCTTTCATTTCCAGCCAAGAGATTCAACGTATGATTGCCAAAGACTTTATCATAATTAGCCAACAATTGCGTTGTAATTTGATAATTATCATGTCGGGATTCACTTAGATTAGTACTATTCGCCCATTGTAGTGTACCCAATGTTGCAGTCGGGTCGTCCCAGGCGGAATAAGTCACCCTTTTTTGAAAATTCTTCCCTTTGTTAAATCCAAAGTTTGGTGAGGCAACAGCAGAAAGCCTTAACCCATCAACAACTTCATAATTTAAACCCAATCTTCCCCCGATTTGGTTTTCCCAGTTTTGAATAGTTCCACCATGTTTTAGTTGTGCATAAATGTTGGCTCCTGTCTTACCTTCGGCAATTCTCCCATCACTCCATTCTGCGGCATAAACAGGCGCTGATATATTCATGTAGTAAATTGGGTCAATGCTGGGCTGATTATTTATTTCCCTTCGTAGAAAAATATCAGCGTTGAAACCAAGTCTTTTCGTTATGTTGCCATCGGTGTTGATTCGGGTCGTAACTCGCTCAAAGGTTCTTCCTTCGTATAGGGCGTCAAACTTGTCATATACAATAGATGCTTTAGTACGAATTGCTTCGCTGCCTCCTGAAATATCTAATGAATGTCGTTGCCTTGGAGCCTGTTTCCTCAATATCAAGTCAACCCAATTTGTATTGGGGTATAAATCCGGATTTGACGCATTCAAGCTCATGTAATTTTCAACCATTTCCTGCGGATATAACGGATACTCGTTTCCATCATTTCCGTTGTCGTTCCATCGGAGTTCATTGACGATATCCATATACCTCACCACGTCAACATATTGGGGTACATTGGTAGGCATCTCCGTTCCATATTCAAAATTGTAATTCAAACTTAAATCGCCTTTTTTAGCTCGTTTGGTGGTGACAACAATTACCCCGGCCGCTGCCCTTGATCCGTAAATGGATGCTGAAGCAGCGTCTTTAAGTACGGAAATACTCTCAATGTCATTGGGATTGATATGGTCAATACTATTGATTGGTACACCATCCATAATAATCAGCGGATTGGAGTCTCCAATTGTTGTAACGCCCCTTATCCGTATGTTTGCTGAGGAGCCGGGAGCGTTGCTACTTCTTCTAACCATAACGCCTGGCACTGCGCCTTGGAGGGATTGGGAAACATTAGGCATTCTCCGCTCGGCAATATCTCTTCCGGACACTGTTGATACTGCTCCCGTCAAATCACTCTTTTTCTGAGTACCATACCCAACGACTACTACTTCTCCCAATTCAGACATATTAGGCACCAGATTGATGTCAATGATCTCCTGATTGTTCACAGCAATTTCCTGGGTTAAGTAACCCAAAAAAGAAATTACGAGCACCGGATTCTGACCGGTGGCGCTGATAGCATAGTTTCCATCAATGTCGGTAACAGTACCGATTGAGGTCCCTTTCACCAAAATACTGGCTCCGGGTAGAGGCTCTTCGGATTCATCGGTTATTTTACCCGATACCCGAACCGATTGCCCAAAAGCTGTCCCTATGTTAGCTAGGATCAGCAACACCAAGAACGTTTGTAGCATTCTTTTCATACTTTTTTTCATTTAGGTTTATTAATATGAGTTGTTAATTGATAAATATATTATCGAAATTAAATTCTAAACTATTTAAAAAAACAGTGATAAAAAAATTAAAATAATGTATTAAAAAGTTATTTATACTGCAAACGTTCTCGATAACGTTTACATTTATGGAATTGATAATTTTTAATTGAGAATTGCAGTAAATTGAAAATGTAGTTTTCATTGAATTTTCAGAAAAATTTTAAAAAATCAGTTTTCAAACTTTCCTTCGTTTAACTTGCAATCCAAAATTTATCACTCCTGACATAAACCCCATTGAAAAAACCCATAACCATTAAAGACATCGCCGAGAAGTTAAATGTTTCTGTAGCCACCGTTTCCCGCGCGATGAGAAATTCATCGGAAATTAGGAAAGAGACTAAGAAGGCCGTTCTCCAAATGGCCAAAGAAATGGACTATCATCCCAACCTGCTTGCCAGTAGTCTCAGTAGCAAGAGATCAAACATAATTGGAATTGTTGTCCCTACTATTAACCGCTATTTTTGGTCAAACTCCATTGCTGGCATAGAGAATATAGCCTATGAAAAAGGCTATAAGGTTATGATCTTCCAATCCGGAGAATCCTTTGTAAAAGAGGAAGCTATCGTGGAGACCTTGGCAAACAGCCGGGTGGATGGGATTATTATTGCTTTTTCCAAAGAAACCCAAACCTTTGACCACATTCAACATATCCTCGATCGGGATATACCCGTGGTACTGTTTGAACGGACTTGTGAATCGATACAAACCTCAATGATTAAAACAGATGATGCCAGCGGAGCAAGAGAAATGGCAAATCATCTTATTTCGAGAGGCAAAAAAAACATTGCGTATATCGGCGGACCCATGTCTTTGGGAGTTTGTCGCAAACGGTATGAAGGCTTTCGAATTGCACTAGAACAGGCAGATATACATATTCACCAAGACCTCGTGGTAGCTTTGGAAGATTTCACTTTTGAACTGGCAGGTGAGGCATTAGTATCCCTATGGAAGCAGGACCCAAAACCGGATGCAATTTTCTGCTTTGCGGATATCTTGGCAATTGGCGTCCTTCATAAAGCCCAAAAAATGGGAATAAAGGTTCCCGAGGAACTTGCTATTGCTGGTTTTGGAAATGATATTACGGGAAAGTTTATTACTCCATCCATCAGCACCATGTCACAGCCATCCTTTGAAATGGGGCAAATGGCGGCACGGATTATTTTGGATGCCGTAGAATCAGATGAAGAAATTGTAAAAGTGGAGGAGCGATTGATCGTGCCCACGCTAATAGTACGTGAAAGCACTTAGTGTGTGAGCCCAAAATTTCGAATTTCTTTACACCACCGCCAATTATCCAACTTCACGAAGGATTTTTTTACCAACACTTTGCGTCCTTTGCGGTCTTTTTTAAAGGGATCACAAAGATCACTAAGGTTGCACAGAGGACTCTTAGGCTTTATTTCTTTGTGGACTTTGTGCCTTCTTTGTGCCCTTTGTGGTCTTTTTTAAATGATTCACATATTAGGACAAAGAGATTTATTTGAAATTCGTTGCGCCCCCTGTGTTAAACAAAAAATTAAACTATGTAGGCACATAGAAAATTGAGAACGTTGCGTCCGCTGCGCAATCGTTGCGTCCGCTGCGAGAAAAAAGGGACCACGACGATCACAAAGTTTACAGAGGGCTCGGAGAATTTTTTTTAAAACATCTAATACGGATATACACCTACTCCAAACAATCCAGCAGGGATTGATTTCTGAGGGTGCGTCAATTCTATCCGCAAAGACTGTGTTTCAATCACTTCTTTTAGTACGATTTCATTTCTCGTTTGGTGGTTATCCTTTTCTTCATATACTAATACTCCATTTCCATCCCAAATCCTGTAAGCCTGTACACAGCCGGGCATCACCCGTTCGTCATGACCCCTTAGGGTGGACTCAAGTGGATGATCCGCATCTGTATCAAACCATAAGACTATGCACCTGATTTGCTGTACTTCCTTCCACGATATCGTCAATGAAGGATTGCTGTCTTCCAAAGCCCCCACCCAGGCGTTTGTTTGCGTGGTAGGTCGAAAATAGCCATTGGTCAAAAAGTCAGTGGAAAAGGCGGAAAAAGGCCGGTAACTGGCAAATGCCAAGTTCTGTCCCCCAGGCCTTCTTTCTGGTAGCCAAAATTCAAAGGAATCTATCCCAAGGCCATCCGGTGGGTTCTGTCTGGCGCTGACAGCTACATCCCGGTTGAATTTGTTAAATACAGGCATTATCCCGGAAATCCGGGTATTCGAAGAGGCTACTTCAATTTTATCATTCGCCATAAGCGAAAAAAAAGCATAGCTTGGAGATTTCAATTCCCCCTCAAAAGACAGCCACAGATCCTGTTCTCCCGTCGTTACCGCCACTTCCTTTTCGGATAAGATCCTATCTGGGGTAAAGTTACCCTCACGTACAGCAATTTGAAGCATTAGCTTAATCACTGTAGGTTCAGAAGCCCTGATCCGAATCTTCAAGGCAGGAATCTCGCCTGCGGCCAACGGCATGAGTTGGGCCATACCAAAATCCAATTGCCTCCATGGCCCGTCAGCCGGAAGCTGGCTAAGGTCAAAGGTAGAAGATGCTGTGATTTGGGCTGTTTTGACTAAATTATCCGGATCCCTCCAAGGAACTTTGGGTAGGTATTGTCCGGTAGCTTGGAGTTTTTGTTGGAATTTGCTCATCCTGTCAACAGCTAACAAATCCCTGGGAAACAAATTGGAATGGGTGCACAAAACGGCCGCCATAGCAACCGCTTGGGCATTATGCGCACAGGTGGCCATGACCCTGGAGGAGCCAAAGGCCACATGGCTGGCACTAATTATCCGTCCGGCCAAAAAAAGGTTTTTTATATTTCGGCTATACATGGTCCTAAAGGGAATCTGGTAAATCCCTTTAGAATGCCACTGCGTACACCCGGGCTTTTCACCATAAACCCCATCCGCAGGATGAAGGTCGAGTGCCCATCCTCCATAGGACACCACATCCGCATGGTCCCGTTGCTCAACAACATCCTTTTGACTCAGCATATAGTCCCCTTCGAACCGTCGACTTTCCCGTTTTCCAGGGATCATGCCTACCCATTCCAAGGTATCATTTTCTGCTTCCGGATACTCGCCGGAATTTTTGATATGATCCCAGATGCCATAGATAATTCGCCACAGCTCCCATTTAATTTGCTCACTGTCATGAATGGTATCCAATCTGCCACCATACTCCACCCACCAAAGTCTACATCCCCTATCCCGCAAATTAAAAGACCGGAAACGTGGGAGATTGGCAATATCCGGGTTAGCAAAGGATGGGGGAATAAAACGGACTGGCTTATCGGTTTTCTTGCTGTGAAAATAAATGGAATGCCCCAGCAGCTCTCCGTAAGACTTATCCGGAGCAAATGCTTCATCGAATTCTTCTTTGGTCTCGGCACCAATTCTATATGCTGCTCCAGAAAGATACCCGACAATCCCGTCACCGGATGCATCCACAAACAGCTTGCTGTTCAGCCTATATACCGTACTGTTCTGACTGCAAAATGCGGATACGGAGTGAATTACATTCTCACCTTTCTTTTCTACATCATATACGGCAGTATTCAGCAGCAAGGTGATGTTTTTCTCGACAACTACTTTTTCCAAAATAACAGTGTCCAAAATCAGCGCGTTGCCTTCCGGATTTCGGTAAATGTTTTCCAGCAAAATCTCATCAATCACGCCCCCTTCCCTGGCCCAGCGGTTATTGTTGCCCATGCTGGAGGTGGCTCCCAAAATCCAAAGACGGATCTCCGAGGATGCATTCCCACCTAATACTGGCCTGTCTTGAACCAAGGTTACCTCCAATCCTTCCCTAGCGGCAGTAATGGCACAGCATACACCCGCCATACCACCTCCGATTACCACCAAATCCGCATTTAGCGAAACTTCCCTAAGATTTCTTTTTTCCGGTGTTGCTGATTCTGATATCACTGTTATTATTTCTAAAGTACCAAAAAGCCTACCCAACATTTGCTGGATAGGCTTTAATTTTATTTCAGCAGATTTATTTCAGTAATTAGCTGACCAATAAACCCCATTCTGAGATCAATCGCTCAAATAAATCCCAGACATAAATTCATTGTCAATTTACCTTTTAAATAAACTGATTTAGTATGTTCTCATACATTTCCTGTTTCCCACTCGTTTGCTTGGGTTCTCCGGTTTCCATAGCGTGGGATCTCAGATCCTCCAAGGTCAACTTGCCCGTTTCGAACTCTTTCCCTTTGCCGGAATCAAATGAAGCATACCGCTCTTTTCGCATTGACTCATAAGGAGATTTTTCGATAATGTCATTGGCAATTATTAAACTCCTGGCAAAGGCATCCATACTTCCCACATGTGCATGGAACAAATCTTCCAAATCCGTGGAATTTCTTCTGATTTTCGCGTCAAAATTTACGCCGCCAGTTGTAAATCCATCTCCCTGTAGGAGAACCAACATGGATTCGGTAAGTTCCTGTAAGTTGATTGCAAACTGGTCGGTATCCCATCCATTTTGGTAATCACCTCTATTCGCATCTATGCTTCCCAAAAGCCCTGCATCCAAAGCCACCTGAAGTTCATGCTGAAAGGTATGCCCCGCCAAAGTGGCATGGTTTACCTCCAAGTTAAGCTTGAAATCCTTATCCAATCCATAATGCCTTAAAAATCCAATTACTGTGGCCGCATCGTAATCGTATTGGTGCTTTGTAGGCTCCATTGGCTTAGGTTCGATAAGGAACGTACCTTTAAATCCCTGCTTTCTCCCGTAGTCACGGGCCATGGTCAGGAATTGGGCCAGATGTTCTGTTTCCCGTTTCATATCGGTATTGAGTAAGGACATATAGCCTTCTCTTCCTCCCCAGAAAACATAATTTTCTCCTCCAAGGGCTATAGTTGCATCAATGGCATTTTTCACCTGCGTGGCGGCATGGGCCACTACGTTGAAATCCGGATTGGTAGAGGCACCATTCATGTAGCGGGGATTGCTAAACACGTTGGCTGTACCCCAAAGAAGTTTGATGCCCGTTTCGGACTGCTTTTGTTTCGCATAGTCCACGATGGCCGCAAGTCTTCTTTCATATTGCGAAAGGGAATCTCCCTCATCTACCAAGTCAATATCGTGAAAACAATAGAATGGAGCTCCGATTTTACCTATAAATTCAAAGGCAGCATCCATTTTATCTTTGGCACGCTGCACCGCATCGGATGCCTTGTCCCACTCACGCACCATGGTGCCTGGACCGAAGGGGTCATTTCCCGTAGCACAGAAAGAATGCCAATAGGCGATGGCAAATCGAAAATGATCCTTCATTGATTTGCCCGCAATCACGCGGTTTTCATCATAAAATTTAAATGCCAGCGGATTGGTGGATTCTCTTCCCTCAAATTTGATTTTGTCGACAGTAGGAAAATAGGTTTTAGACATGTGTTAATTCGTTTTTTGGTTTGGTTTTAATGCTATAGATTTGTTCAAAGTTTGTTCAGATAGGCTTCCCATCGTTGGTAAACCTCCCCGTAGGCTGATTTCAGCTCCTCCGAAGGAGCAATTTCGGCCAATTTTTCAAGCCCTACAAATGCTTCTTTGTTTGTGGAATACCTTCCGGCTCCAATTCCGGCTCCCCTAGCAGCTCCTTGCGAACCGTCTGTATCGTATAGTTGAAGTACAACATCATTCATATTGACAAAGGCTTCACGGAACAAGGGGCTTAGGAACATGTTTGCCCGACCGGCTTTAACGGTGTTCAGGTTTAGCCCCATTCCTTTCATGATATTGAAGCCAAAGGTTAGGGAACTGACTATGCCTTCCTGTCCGGCACGGAGGACGTGGCGCTTGTCGTGTTTGAGCAGGTTTATTCCTGAAAGGTGGGCATCAACTTGGCGGTTTTGCATGATGCGCTCTACCCCGTTTCCAAATGGTATAATGTTAAGCCCTTCGGCTCCTATGGGAACCTCAGCCGCAAGATCATTCATTTGGTCGTAGCTGATGGAATTGCCACCAATCATCTTTTTGATCCAGCTGTTTAGAATTCCAGTTCCGTTCACACAGAGTAAAACGCCATATCTGGGGTCTTTTTTCTTATGGTTCACATGGACAAAGGTATTGACCCTTGACGCTGGATCAAAAACCGGCTTAAGACTTACCCCATACACCGTACCGGAAGTACCGGCAGTGGTGGCCAGTTCTCCGTCTTCGAGTACATTAAGGGAAAATGCATTGTTCGGCTGGTCTCCTGCGCGGTAGGCAATGGGTATACCCGCTTCAAGGCCCAATAGAGTAGCCGCATTTGAAGTCAGTTTTCCCTGATAACTAAATGAGGGAACTGCATCCGGCAATATGTTCTGGTCCAATCCATAATAATCAAGCAGTTTCGAGGAAACGCCATTCGCAAGAAAATCCCAAAAGATACCTTCGGAAAGGCCTGTCTCCGAGGTCAGGATTTCTCCGGTCAACTTCATGGCGATATAATCTCCAGGAAGCATTATTTTATAGACCCGATCAAAGTTGGACGGCTCATTTTCTTTTACCCATTTCAGTTTTGAAGCGGTAAAATTTCCCGGGGAATTCAGTAAATGTTCTAAGCAATAGTCACTTCCCAAATCGGAGAATGCCTTGTTTCCAATTTCCACCGCCCGACTATCGCACCATATTATTGCGGGACGTATTACCTCCCGGTTTTTGTCTATCATCACCAAACCGTGCATCTGGTATGATATGCCAATACCCAGAACTTCACCGGGTTTGATGTTGGCTTCCTTTACCACTATTTGCGTGGTTTCCTGAATATATTTCCACCAGGTGTCGGGATGTTGTTCCGCCCACTCTCTTTGAGGGGAATGAATGGTCATTTCCTCTTTTGGCAAGCTAGCCGAGCTGATTACTTTGCCGGTTTGGGCATTTAAAAGTGTTGTTTTGACAGACGAACTGCCGATATCATATCCTATTAATAGTTCTCTCATGAAGTTTAAATATAATTATATGTTACCAAAACCTAATATACAGGGCAGCAATAATGCCCATGATGATAATGGCACCAATTTTAAATTTAGTACTCGTTTTAAATAGGTCCGGTGAAATTTCTATGCCCTTTGGATGGTCTTTTCCTTTTCCTTCAAAGAGGCTAACCGCAATAATCACTGCTGAAATAATCAAAAACACTACTCCCATACGGTCAATAAACGGAAGCCCCGGAGTGATAAATTTAAACAGCATGGATAATGGAATGGTCAATGCAGCTGCGGTTAATGCGGCATTGGAAGTGGTTTTTTTCCAGAAAAAGCCGAATATGAAAATCGCAAAAACACCCGGGGATATAAATCCTGTATATTCCTGAATATACTGAAAGGCCTGATCCAGTTCCCGCAATGCAGGTGCCACCAAGGCTGCAATAATGAAGGCAACAACGGCTGTAATCCTTCCAACCCTAACTTGCTTAACTTCTGACGCTTTGGTGTCAAAGAAATTTTTGTAGATATCCAATGTAAAGATGGTCGATGTACTGTTGGCCATAGATGCCAAGGAGGAAACGATCGCTGCTGTCAATGCGGCGAAGGCCAGCCCTTTCAGTCCAGATGGCAAGAGCTGCAATAATGTGGGGTATGCCCGGTCTGATTTTATAATTCCGGCTTCAGGATCGGTCATTGACTGAATAAAAGATGTATCAATGCCGTCTCTTACTATCACAAAGGCCGCAATTCCGGGAATCACAACGATCAATGGCATTAATAGCTTCAGAAATCCAGCAAAAATCATCCCTTTTTGTGCTTCATTGAGAGATTTTGCAGCCAACGCCCGTTGGGTGATGTACTGGTTAAAACCCCAGTAATTTAGGTTGATTACCCACATGCCGCCAATCAATACACTTATGCCAGGCAAATCGAGATAGGCATCCCGTGTCCCTCCGGCGCCGTCAGGGATCATCATTTCGCCTTCCTTTATAATCATTTTGAAATGAGAGGGTGCTTCCTGCACCAACGACACAAATCCCCCTATGACGTCTCCCTCACCAACTAAAGATAGGGCGAGATATGTAGTCGCCAATCCTCCTCCCACTAAGAAAAACACCTGAATTACATCCGTCCATGCAACAGCCTTAAGCCCACCATATATGGAGTAAAGCATAGCAAAAACAGCCAGCCCCGCAATTCCATATCCTAAAGGAATGCCCAGAATGGTATCCAGACTCAGTGCCCCGAGGTATAGTACCGATGTAAGATTGACAAATACATAAACCAATAACCAGAAGATAGCCATGGTGGTCCTAACCCGGCTGTCGTATCGCTTCAGCAGAAATTGGGGCATAGTACTAATTCCTTCTTTCAAATAAATGGGAAGGAAGAAAATAGCCACAATTACCAGCGTGGCAGCCGCCATCCATTCATAGGTAGAAATGGCCAACCCAAGTGCAAACCCGGATCCTGACATACCAATAAACTGCTCGGCAGAGATATTGGATGCGATCAGTGATGCACCAACCGCCCACCAGGGTAGGGCTTTACTGGCTAAAAAGTAATCGTTGGAATCTTTGATATGGCCTTTCTTTTCTCGGGAAACAAAGTATCCCATCAGAATAATCAGAAGGCAATATCCAATAAAGATGGTTAGGTCTAAGGCTGTAAAATTCATGAATAGTGGAATGCGTTAATGGGTTTACACGAATAACAAAATTATTTGGTTTGTACGAAAATAGACGGTGCAATATAGTCAATTCAGTTTTTTTAAAAATAAAATCACAAAAAACTAATGCACAAGTTTTAGAAAAGCCTCAAAATAGCCCCGTAGGATATTATATAATTGTGTTTTAAATACACTTAAATACTTGAATCTCCTCTATCCACTCTGGATTTAACATAGGAGCAACACCACCTGTATTAAATTACCGTGAATAGGTAGTTTTAATTTACTATTTTTCAATTTTAGGCGTATATTGAAATTCATTAAAACAGCATCCTTTCCATGGAACATTTGCCACTGACGACTAAGGAACTACACCTAAATCTAGAAAAGTGCTTGCGTGGGTTTCTGGAAGGCAAACAGTTAAAAGGCGCTATTTTGCATATTCACGGAGACGGGAGTGAACCAATTGATTGGAAAGGGGCTGTGGGGAATTTAGAAACTACCAGCCCATATTTCCTTTCCGAGGTTTCCTTTATGCATGTTGCCGCCATGACGCTTAAGCTAAGGGCAAGAGGCAAATGGAAGCTGGCTGATAAAATAATCCGGTACCTTCCCGAAGAGGATGGCAAAAATTTGTTGGTATGGAGAAATAAAGATCTATCCACTCACATTGAAATCGGGCACCTCTTATCACACCGATCCGGCTTGGGGGATTTTTTTACACATAAAAAAGACAACCACCCGTCATTTTTAGACAGGTTGGAAGAAAACACGGATTTTTCGTGGAACCAACAAGCTACGCATGAATTAATCAGAAGTAGTGACGCCGCTTTCGCTCCCGGAAATAGCAAAAAAGCATTTTTTTCCCGGTCCAATTATTATCTTCTGGGACTTGCCATTGAACACGCAGGCAATAAAACATTGGAGTCCCTGCTCAAGGAATTTCAACTTCGGCCCTTGGGACTCAATCAAACCTACACTTATGACAACCCCACGGACAGAACGCCTGTTGCCTTTTATTACAAAGACACCCGATTAAGTGCTCCCAATTTTATGCAATCTTTTGGCCCTGTTGGAGGAATGGTCAGCACTGCCAAAGACAGTATGGCGTTTCTTCGGGCTTTTTTTCATGGGAGTTTATTTCCCGCGGAATATTTCACGGAAATGGAAACTTGGCTGCCGGCCGGTAACGGTCAATTTTATGGATTGGGGTTAGGCAAATATGAGCCCCATGGTTTACCTGCATTTTTCTCCAAGCAGCCGGCGCTTCTTGGTATGACGGGTTTTTCCGGTGCTTTCGCCCTTTATGTTCCTGAGAAAAAAGCATATTTCACAGGTACTGTAAATCAGATGGACGACCCGCATCTGGCATATAAGCTTGTTCACAAAGTAAGTAAGGTCCTTCCTTAAATCAACCTTTGTCTACCATCAATCCGATACCGCTACATCGAATGCGCCGTTTAGGATCTGTCCATCGATCTTCACCTGTATCCAGACCCTAAAATCACCGCCTTCAGGAAAGGCATACGGAAAACTGACCATCTGATGTCCTTCATGTTCCGGATCCTCTGGCATGTTATGCATCCCATTGCCCATCAATAGACTGTCACGTTCTGCAATTGGCAACTGGTCCATCCAAGAAATCACTTGATCTACGCTGTCCATAAACGTCATCCCTGTAGGCAACTGTCCAAATCCTGTTTTTCCGGAGGCAAAGCGTTCAAGGAGCATTTCTTGGGAACCCATTGAATAGTTTCCGGTTGGATGCAAGTGAATGTAAACTGATCCGTCATATTTCATAGCTACAGCATGCCCCATCATTCCCAAATAAGGCTCCAAATTAGCAGGGTTACCCTCGGGATCGAATAACTCGAAATCCAGACTATAAAGTTTTCCTGCCTTATAATCTTCCGTCTCAGATTGCCACATGGCCCCATACCCCCCGGCAAGATCGATGCGCATACCCGGCTTCCCGCAAAGAAGAAAATCCGCATCCAGTAAATTGGGAGTCGTCTGGGAGGAGGTTTTGCTGGAAATAAGAAAGCTGTCATCCCTGTCCAACGAGGCATTTCGCTCGGAAATAAGCCGGAACGGGGTATTTTCAGGAATAGTAAGATCACTGACGATGGTTTCCGAAAATCCGGTAAAACGCGTAAAATCAGCGAAAACATGGTAATCGCCCGCCGGAAGATCAGGCAGCACACTTCGAAAATGCAGTGAATCTATCCGCTGAGGGTGTAGGTGCGCAAACACATCCAAGTCGTCTTTTCGAATCAAAAACAGGTGCATTAACTTTCCATGATCCGGAACGATATAGCTCATTTTTCGAACTGTACTGCCCCATTGCAATTGCTCCTTATCTATCGTAAGCTCAAGAAAATTTCCCTGATCGGATGATTCAACCCAGGCATTTCCCGCTATGGGTTTATAAATATTTTTCAGGTAACTGTCGGCCTCGTTGTCCCACCAGGATTTCCCTCCCCACAGGATCAGCAGCATGCAAATGGTTCCGATTACCACTCCCTTTGTTTTCCTTGCATTTCCGCTTTTTTCCCTGGGCACACCCGGGCTTCTTAGGCTATCGCTCATAGCCGAGGCGATAATGGTCACCATTAAAATCACCAAAAAAAGCCCCAAAGCGGACAGAATCAACCCCAAATTTACAGGCATGTCTTTTTGGGCTGTTGGAAGGGCCATGACGGGAATGGTGGTTTCAAAAACCCTATCTCCCTGGCTAAGGATCAGCTGTACGCTGGAGGCACCCGCACCCATAAACCAAAGTTCCAGTTCATACTTCCCAATCTCGCCTTCTACGGGTATCAAAGGATCCGATATAGGAGTCCCGCTAAGTCCGGCAGACCAATAGACCGGCTTGGCTTCCAGAGAGATTCCATCCGGATTGTCAGGCAAAATAACGGTTACAAGCGCAATTCCCGGAATTACATCAGGTGGATTGACATTTGCCATTACCCGGTAGGGACCAAGCATGCCTTCATAAATGACACCTGGACTTCCCACATGGCTGCTGATGCCTAACCAAAGCCCCACTAAAAGGCAAAATTTAATATAATCTCTGAATATTTTCATTTCCTATCGCTTTACCTGAGACATCCAACGACCAAACGCAAGCCCAATACGGGAACTGAGAATGCCAAAAAGCAGGGCTATTCCCAAACCTTTTACTAGCACCCACCCAGTATCAATGGATCCAGGATAAAACGCAAATCGGTATTCCCAATCAGGGTTACTGCTGTATGGCCAGGAAAACCGGCCAAAAAACCAACCTCTTGCGGCTTCGGTGTGTAAAAAGTCTGCAAAGACCCACTGCACAGGAACAAAGAAGACCAAGAATCCAACTGACAAAACTACCGATAAAATCCAAGGGTTGATTACTTTCCACTTTGCTACCATCAGGTCAATTGCGATAGCTGGAACGATCAACAACAGCGGAAAATGAAAAGGTTGATAATTCGTGATGTGATTGTAAATGGGACTCAACCTGGGCTCAGCTGAAAACAGGGGCAGGACCCAAACCATGGCCGCCATAAGCAGAGAATATGCCAGAGCCATCATGGTTCCCCCCCACTTATAGGGAGATGCATAAGAAATAGAAATTATTAGGAGCGGAAAAATCATTGCCGCTACTTTATAGGCCGTGGTGCCATGCATTTTGTTGGTAAAGAAAAATTCCGAAACCATGATGTAAGCCATCACCAACAGAAAGCCCGCGGACAACCCAAACAACCAGCGCAAACGGGACTTCATTGCCGGGTTTTCCGAAAGGTTAAAATTATTCTGCGTGGCCAAGACGCTGACTATTGCGCCAAACTGTATCATGATCATTCCAAGGCCCAACACCAAGTGGGGAGGTGAAAGAATTTTCACGTCAAGCCCGTAGGTGTTGTGCCACCAGTCGTCAAAAGGTGCCGAGGTCAACATGGCAAAAGCCCCCCAAATGCAAAACATAGCTCCCAGTGAACCGTGAAAAATCCCCCAGAATTTTATGCTTGCTCCCTTTTCTCCGGCACTGCCCCAGAAACTTGTTTTCAACACCCTTATACCTGAAAATACTCCGGCTACCACAGCCCCCAAATACATTACCAAATGGGGAGGCGACAATAGTCCATCCCTACCCACACTCATATGCCAGGAAATATCCCATATTAGCCCCACCGCAATACATAGACTGGAAAATACAGAAGCGTACACATAGGTGGGAATTCGGGTCGTTTCCGATTCAACCCGCTCACGGGAATAGACCGGATTTAGGGAAATGGTTGAAGACATGACAGTTAAAGTTTTCACGAGTATAGGCATATCTTGCCAAAAAAAAAAGGATTTACCGGTTAGGAATTAAAAAAAAATGGAGGACCACAAAGAGCACCAAGGTACACAAAGGGCACGGAGTTTTTGAATTTCTATGAGGCATTCGTGGTCTTATTTTTAACCACATAGTTAACAGTAGTTCACATAGAGTTTGTGAAATCCATTGCCGCCTTTGCCTCTACTTTGCGCCCTTTGCGGTAACAATGAAAACTAGGCGAGCAGAAGGCTACTAAGATTAAACCCCACTGTGGCTAATTTTTGATTTTTTGTAATTCATACCCCCTAAATCACAAAAAAAAATCTGCGCAAATCTTCGATATCTGCGGGCTATATACCTCAAGAGAGCAAAGATAAACAGCTGAGGGTTTTGGCGGGAAAGGAATCTCACTACAACCTTCCCCGCTGCCAAAACAAAACCGAACTATACTTCATTACCAGGGGCTCCGCTACACCCCTGGCTACTAAGATTACACCCCTCTGGGGCAAATTTTACTTCAACCAATCCGGCTTTGTCGTTGTGATATTTGCCTGGAGTTGATTTAATAGATTGTAGAGCCCGAAATAGGTCCTATTTATATATAATCCATGTCTGGAGCCACGGGCCTGTTTGGACTTGCGGAACATTTTGTCATTTGATATTCTATCTCCCAACTTAAAGATCTGCTGAAAATAACTGTCATCCGCAAAATCAAAGGCATCCACATGAAATGGCCTTCCAAGTAAGGAAATCATTTCCCTGAAAATCGACTTAAAATATTCCTGCTCTACAGGAGTGTCCTTATGGCTGATAAATTCCAAATCGAAGAATATCTGGTCCAATTCCTCCTGTTTGATCAACAAATCTTTCTTGATCAGAGCAAAGTATCCCTGATAGAAATCCTCCGGAATCACTTTGACACATCCAAAGTCAATAACAGCCAGCTTTTCATCCTCCTGAATAATAAAATTCCCGGGATGTGGATCGGCATGTACCTGAAGCATTTCGTGTACCTGATAGTGATAAAAATCCCACATGGCCTGACCAATCTTATTTTTCAATTCCTGAGAAGGATTGGTTAACAACCATTCCCGGATATGTAGGCCTTCCATCCAGTCCATGGTGATAATGCGTGGGCTGCTTAGCTCCTTATAATAGATAGGAAAGGTCAGATTGTCTATATGCCCGCAGGCCGTGGCGATTTCAGTCCCCCGGTTGATTTCCAAATCATAATTGGTCTCTTCCAACAACTTCTCCTCCACCTCATCCATGTAATGATCCAGTTCCCGTTCATTCATGTTCAACAAGCGCAAGGCAAAGGGCCTCACTAACTTCAAATCCGAACTCACACTGGATGCCACTCCCGGATACTGAATTTTAACCGCATAGGTTTTTCCATCCTTGGTTGCCTGATGTACCTGCCCGATCGAAGCCGCGTTTACCGCCGACGGTGTAAAGGTTTCAAACATGCCTTCCGGAGTTTCTCCAAAATACTGTTTAAACGTCTTCACCACTAAGGGATAAGAAAGCGGTGGCGCACTATACTGCGCCATAGTAAATTTGTCCTGATAGGCTCTGGGAAGCATATTCTTGTCCATTGCCATCATTTGGGCGACCTTTAATGCACTTCCTTTCAGTTCACTAAGCGAATCATAAATATCCGTGGCGTTGTCCAAGTGCAGCTGGTCTTTCGTCATGGAAGGATTTACTACCTTTTGGGCATAGTGCTTCATGTAGTTACCTCCCACTCGGGCACCTGTTTTGATAAATTTGGCCGCACGCTGTACTTTGGAAACCGGAATGCTGGTTTGTTCTTTGATGTTGATTGACATGTATTACTTAGATTGGTATAAAAATTTGGCGAAATCCACAAAGCTGTCAACGGCACTTTTACCCATCAGGTCAAAAGCCAAATTTACCGACTTCTCAATAGCGGCATCAGTTTTCTCAAACCCAGGAGAAGTATCTTTGATCCAAAACTGAAAAACAAACAATACTTGAAGCCAGATCGCTTCGTCATAGCGGTCACTGATATAAGGACGGTTGGCGATTTCCTCGGTTTCTTTTCCCTCCAATATGATTTCATTCGCAAATTCCTTAACCTTGGACTTGAATGATTTGATTTCCTGTGGTATGGGATTCCTTAAATCGCCTTTGCCACCGTAAAGGCTCAACAGATAGGACCTGTTCTTTTTCAGGTGCTCGATCCAAGTAAAGAAAAATCCAAGTAATTTCTCCCGGGCTGTATAGCTTGGATATACCTCCTGCCCTTCCAGCTCGGCAACGGTCTTGTCAAATATCATTTCCCAGACGGCGGATTTGATCGCCTCGAAGGAAGTGAAATAATTATAAAATTCCTCCTCCTTCATATTGAGGGATTTGGCAAACTTAAAAATGGAAGCGGGCTGCTTTCCGTGTTCCAATATATGTTCCACATAGCCATGAATAATGGCCTCTCTATAATCGATTTGATTTTCTATATTTTCTATCATCTGTTGATTTGATCGTTTCTATTGACAGCATAACAAAAGAATCTATCAAGAGGTTTATCAAATAGATCGAATTATTTTTTCAAGGGAAAATATTGGTGGTTACAAAACAAATAAAAAAATTAGTTTTTGTAAAAATAAAACCAATTACAAATACTTTTACGTTAATATGACGGAGTAAAAAAAAGTTACTAATATGACTTATAAACGAATACTGGTTTTTTTGATTTCGGGTTTGTTGGTTGGGGGGACGTTTTCATGCTATCCGGATGAGGAAGTCCCTGTTATTACGGAAAACAATGTAAAGGAAGCCATTTATCAGACCATGAAGGAATGGTATTTCTGGAATTCTCAGATTCCGGATAATGTGGATGTAACCAGCTACCCTTCATATACCCAACTACTTTCCGGGTTGATATTTCAGCCGCTTGACCGTTGGTCTTATCTGACTACCCGGGAAGCATTCGACAGGTCTTTTACCGGGCAAAATGCAGGCCATGGTTTTGGATTTGGTATCGGGGAAAATGGAAACCTATATATTTCCTTTGTCTATTCAGAATCCCCTGCCGGGAAAGATGGATGGCAACGGGGTTGGGAAATTGTAGGCGTTAACGGGAGGCCCGTTGCTGATTATCGGGTGGGCAATGGCTTTAACTTTCAACTAGGACCCAATACACCTGGGTTCCAAAACAATTTTACGCTACGACTTCCCGACGGAACTACTACCACCCGTCTCTTGAGCAAGGCGGATTACCAATCAAATTCCGTTCTACATAATCAGATTTTTACAAGAGATGGAAAAAACATAGGTTACTGGGCCTATAACGGTTTTCAGGCCACTCGGGGGCAAACGCCTACCAAAAGCCTTGAAGTGGAAGATGCCCTTAAATACTTTGAAGAGAACAATATTAAAGAGTTGATCTTAGACTTAAGATATAATGGCGGCGGATCGGTAGATGTCGCCGAACAGATAATGAATGCCCTGATTCCCGCTATCCATTCTGGGAAATTGATGTATACCAATGCGCTTAACGGAGACAAATCCAACTTAAACGAATCCGAGAATTTCAGCAAAACAGGAAGTTTGGAAATTAGTAAGCTGGTGTTCATCACATCTAGAAACTCCGCTTCTGCCTCTGAGTTGATTATTAATTGTCTTGAGCCATATATGGATATAACCTTGGTGGGGGCTAATACTTATGGCAAGCCTGTGGGGTCCTTTCCACTATCCCGCTTTAATACAGCCCTTTCTACCAACGATGTGGAGCTGGTTCCGATTACCTTCGCGATCGCCAATGCAAATGGAAAAGCAGAGTTCTATGACGGATTTCCAGTAGATATTCTAGTCAACGACGACATCTCCCGCAATTGGGGAGACGAGGATGAAAGCCGACTCCGGGCAGCTTTGAATTTCCTGGAATTCGGGTCGCTGGCTCCTACGACAAGAAGTAGATATGTGGATCACGGATGGGATATGATTGATAATTTTGAAGGGTTGGAAAAGGAATTCCCGGTTTACTAGATTTTGATTAACCGCAAAGGGCGCAGAGTAGGCGCTAAGGACGCAAAGATTTTTTTAAATCTTCGTGGAAATTAAGACGTCTACAGAACTCTTAATAAGAGGACCGCAAAGAACTCAAAGTTGGTTAGAAATCCCTATGTTCTCTGAGTCCCTTAGTCTCTCCGTCTCCTCAGTGGTTCCCTTTCTTGTTTCCCGCAACGGCCGCAACGG
>NZ_VOLC01000025.1 GCF_009797935.1 Lunatibacter salilacus | reverse complement strand
CTATCACAAGCCCCGAACATACGTTCGGGGCTTTTTTGCGTTTATAGGTTTTGAATACAATGGAATTATAGTACCTATAAATATTTGCGATTTGAGCCATCAAGTCGTTCATAAATTTCCTTTTTACCTAATAAAATTGCAGTTTTGCACAAATAATTTTTATATGGGTACAGTTTTCCAATCACTTCAATTAATCACTTCTGATAAAACCTCAGAGCCTGCGGATTATTTGTATGATGGACAAAAAATTGAGAAGATCTCTGCGAATTCAAATGACACCTCTCACGACTATTTAGACTGTTCAGGTTTATTGGGTTCATCGGGATGGATAGATCTTCGTTGCTTTGCAGGTGAACCGGGTATGGAATACAGGGAGACGTTGGAGAGCCTTTGCCAGACACTTGCGTATGGCGGCTTCGCCCAAGCGGTCATACTGCCAAACACGAAACCTGCCTTACAATCCAAAAATGAGATCGCCTTTGTACAACAAAGGGCGAGGCAATTTTTCCCTACATTGCATATTCAGGCTGCTATTACCAAGGATATCCTTGGCGAAGATTTTACGGAGATGCTGGATCTACATGACCAGGGAATACGGATTTTTGGGGAAGGAACTAACCCGCTTTCGCATTCAGACCGGATGACCAAGGCTTTACAATATCTTCAAAAGTTTGACGGAATCCTTTTTGACCAGGCCTATGACCCCATGTTGGCACTTTATGGGCAGATGCATGAGGGATATAGTTCCACGCTGTTAGGTTTGAAGGGTATCCCCACACTTGCTGAAGAAGTAGCTATACAGAAAAACCTGGCTATTTTAAGATATAGTGGGGGAAACCTGCATTTTCAAACTTTAAGTACGGCTGAAGGCGTAAGACTTATTCGACAGGCAAAAGCGGATGGTTTGCAGGTTACGTCGGACGTATCCCTGTATCAGTTGTTGTTTTTGGATGAAGATTTGTCGGATTTTAATACGGCCTTAAAAGTAATGCCACCATTTCGAACCCGTGAGGACAGGGAAGCCTTGGTCGAAGGTCTTACCGATGGGACCATAGATGCAATAGTTTCTAATCACATTCCCCATGACTTTGATTCCAAGCATATGGAATTCGACTTGGCCCCGTTTGGTATGGCAGGTATTCAGACGTTTGCTGCTGGCCTCTCTTTATTGGAAAAGGAACTGGGTTGGCCACTGCTGATTGATAAAATCACCAAGGGACCAGCGCGGGTGATTAAGATGGAAGAGGGAGAAATGCGCAGTCTAACGGTATTTGATCCCAAAGCTATATGGAAATTTGATGCGGCTTCTAATCCCTCTTTAAGCCAAAATTCACCTTGGTTCAATGCTGAAGTAGCTGGTAAGGTAAGGTATGTAGTGAATGGACAGAAAATGGTGAAAATCGATGAATAGGTATTTCAACGCTGCTTATCCATTTGGTTTTACAGCGGGTATTTTGTGTGTTGTTGGATTCTTGTTGATGTATTTATTGGAAATTGAGCCTATAAGTATGGTTCTTGTTTTTGGATATATCATCACGCCGGTTTTCGTATTCATTGGTATAAAGCAGTTTAGGGATAAGTTTAACGGAGGTGAATTGTTTTTCGGGCAGGGTATGACCGTTGGATTCTTTGTGTACACATTGATGGCAGTGATTTCGGCAACTTTTATTGGGGTTTTTATTGCGTTTGAACCTGAGGTTTTTGAGACCTTTAAAAGTATGAATATTAATTTACTCAATGAGAAGCGGGATATCCTGGTTGAGCAGCTAAACCAACAGGCATTTGACGAAACCTATGTAAATATCCAACAAATGACTACATGGGACGTAATAATGAATGATTTTTTGAGAAAAGTTATTCCGGGATTGTTCTTTACAATTTTAATTTCTATAATTTTAAAAAGAACTTTAAATACTTAATCGTCATGGAAACATCTCCTATTGCTTATGCTGCCAAAGTAGGCGTATATATCGGGCTCATTATGGTGATAATCACTCTCCTGTTATATTTTGTGGACTACACTTTATTGGTTTCAATGTGGTTTGGGATTCTTGCTTTGATTTTGTTTTTTGGCCTTATTCTTTATGCTGGGTTTAATTTCAGGAAAGCCAAAGGAGGCTTTTTAGCCTTTGGCCCTGCTTTTCAGTTTGCCTTTGTAACCCTGATAGTATGCGGTGTTATTGCCATGTTGGGAAACATACTTTTATATCAAGTGATCGATCCGCAACTTCCAGAACTACTCGTAGAAAGCCAGCTAGAATCAATGCTGTCGATGATGGACAGGTTTGGGGCTGGGGACAGCATAACAGGTGATCAGATTGATGAGATGCGTGGAGGGCTGGAGGTAAACTATACCCCTGCCGGACAGATGAAAAGTTTTGGGATAGGCCTCATTATATATGCAGTCTTGGCCCTGATAATCGCTGCCATAATTAAAAAGAAGGACACTTCATTGGACTACTAATTTTGAATGCTACAAATATCCGTTGTCATACCAGTTTTCAATGAAGAAGAATCCCTGCCGGAATTGACGGCTTGGATAAGTAAGGAAATGGAAATTCATCAATATACTTACGAGGTAATACTGGTGAATGATGGCAGTACGGATAGGTCATGGGATGTGATAAAGGAATTGGCAAACAAGGATTCGCGGATAAAAGGTGTTGAATTTATCCGTAACTATGGTAAATCCGCTGCTTTGGATGTAGGCTTCTCAAAAGCCCAAGGCGAGGTGGTCATTACTATGGATGCCGACCTGCAAGACTCTCCACAGGAGATTCACTCACTCTATCAAATGATATCTAAAGAGGGATATCATTTAGTATCTGGTTGGAAAAGGAAACGTCATGACCCGATTAGTAAAACCATTCCTTCGCGGTTCTTCAATGCAGTCACCCGCTTGATATCCGGAATAAAGCTCCATGATTTTAATTGCGGCTTGAAAGCCTATCAAAATAAGGTTGTCAAAAACATTCACATTTACGGGGAAATGCACAGGTATATCCCTTTGATTGCCAATTGGCAGGGATTTGATAAAATAGGTGAAAAGGAGGTAGTCCATAGACCTAGAAAATATGGCTACACAAAATTTGGATTGGAGCGCTTTATTAATGGATTTCTTGACTTGATATCTGTATCGTTTGTCAACCGTTACAAGAAAAAACCCATGCACTTTTTTGGTACTTTGGGTACCATTTCCTTCCTATCTGGCTTTATCATCACGATCAAACTAATCATAGAGAAGATAAATGGCCTTAACAAAGGGATACCTGTAAGGGAAATCACTGAACAGCCGCTGTTTTTTCTGGCCTTGGTCGCCCTTATAGTTGGGGTACAACTGTTTTTGACCGGTTTTTTGGCTGAGATGATGACGTCAAACAACTCCCATAGATCGGACTACACTATTTCCGAGGAGATAAACTTGCTGGAATAATGTTTTTTTCCATCATCATTCCAGTATTTAATAGACCTGATGAGATTGTGGAGCTTCTTGAAAGTATTAGTCTTCAGGAGAACATTCTATTTGAGGTCATCGTGGTAGAGGATGGCTCCACCCTTACATGCAAGGAGCGTATAGCCCCTTTTAATGAGCGTATAAACCTGAGCTATGTCTTTCAAGAAAACACAGGGCAGGGTTTTGCCCGAAATAGGGGCATTTCTCTTGCTAAAGGAGACTTTTTTATATTCTTCGATTCCGACTGTGTCTTGCCAAAGGGGTATCTGGTAAAATTATATAGGGCCATTCAATCCAGAAACCTTGATGCCTTTGGAGGACCGGATGATGCGGGTGAGGGATTCTCTGCTTTTCAAAAAGCCATGAACTTCAGTATGACTTCTTTTTGGACTACTGGGGGGATTCGGGGCAAAATGAAGGATCCGTCAAAATTTCAGGCCCGTGGCTTCAATATGGGGTTTTCCCGGAAAGTGTTTGACCGGGTTGGGGGATTTATTGACCCAAATATGGCTGAAGATATTGAGATTAGTTTGCGGATTAAAAAAGCTGGGTTTCGGTTGGAGTTGGTACAGGAAGCCTATGTGTTTCACCATAGAAAAAACACGTTTGTTTCCTTTTTGAGGCAGAGCTTCCAATTTGGCAGAAATAGAGTACATATTTCCACCTATCATCCAGATGCGGTTCAGTTTGTCCACGTTTTACCAGTCCTATTTCTATTGGGCTTGTTTGCAATCCCGCTAGTTTCACTTCTTAGCCCCGCCTTATTCCCGATTTTGGTCGGAGTATATTTATGTTGGGGGCTGGGCGTGGTGATTTCTTCCACATGGGGTAACCGTTCTATTTTAGTAGGCACCCTTGCATTTGTTACGTCTGTCGGACAGCTAGCGGCGTACGGTGCCGGATTTTTAAGACAGTGGTTGTACAAATAAACTGATCTTTCTCCCTATATCTAGTATTCTAAGCTCCTTTTCGGCAAACGAAGATAATTTCCTCAGGGGGTAGTCCATGCCGTTTGACTAGGTCGGCAGGTATGCTAGTTACAAAGGTATCTTCCTCAATCTGAAGTCCCGATTTGCGTAGCCGGGCTGCATAGTCCTTACCGTATTTTCTCACATGGTCTCTTTGTCCAAAAACTCTTTCGCGTTCAACGGGATCGGTGATAGAATCGTCCTCGACGGTCTTCTCCATGGAATAAACGGGAGATTGTATGATACCCCAGCCACCATATTTTAACACTCTATTGATCTCTTTACACGCGGCAATGTCGTCGGCGACATGCTCCAGAACGTGATTACAAAAAACAACATCAAAACTTTGGGCTTCAAATGGGATATGATGTATATCCATTTTTACCTGCGCCAGGGGTGATTCCAAATCTCCTGTGATATATTCCAAATTGGGCAATTGGTTAAATCTATCGATAAAACATAGTTCCGGTGCCACGTGCAGGACCTTAAGATCATCTTTGAAAAACCCAGTTTTTTCTTCCAAAAAGAGCCACATGAGCCTGTGTCTTTCAAGGGCAAGACAGTGAGGACAGAGTGCATTTTCTCTTGCTTTTCGACCATAGGGCAGGAACTTTCTCAGCCTATGCCCGCATACATTGCATAGAACGCTGTCACCGCGGTAAAAAATAGCAGCCACTCTCAGAAACAGATGGCTGAATAGCTGTAAGTATTTACGGGGAATATAGCGGATCGTCCAGCTTATTAGTGTCTTCATTGGGATTCAATATGGGAAATTTGAACTCGCAAGGTAAACATACTTCCTAAATTCCGCAGTACTTTCCAGTAACCGGGTGATCCTTATGAAGAAAAAACCCTCCAGGTTTCAACTGTTTAATTTGAACAACTAGCAGATTATACACAAAACCTGGAGGGTTTGCGGATTTAAGGTACTTTGAAAATTATCCGTACCGATACCGTCATCTCCACATTTGTCTAAAATTTTTTAGGTAATTGATGTTATATTATGCCTTCTATGGATGTTTTGGAATGGCAGCGTTTAGACACGCAATTCAGTCCATCTACATGGTTGTCAGATAGAATTTATGTTAGTGGTGATATAAAATGCTTACTGGGAAAGTTTTTGCCATAGAAAAGTTTAAATTTGTAGTTATAAATTACAAATTGATGAATAAGAACCTATTATACGTACTCGTTGGGAGTGTCATTGTTATTGTCATTTTATACTTTTCATTGGGCTCCAGTGGTCCGGGAGGGATCCATGACATTACAGCCTCAGTCGTACAGGGTAAGTTTAAAGTCGAAATTACCACAACCGGAGAATTGGAAGCCCTCCGATCTGTTCAGGTGTTTGGTCCCAGTGACGCGAGGAGATTTAGGATCGGAAATTTCACCATTGACAAAATGGTGGATGAAGGAACTGTAGTAAAGGAAGGTGATTTTATCGCATCCATTGATAAGACGGAATTGTTTGGTCGAATTGAAGATAAGCGCCTTGATCTTGAACAGACAAAAGCCCAGTTTGAACAAATTCAATTAGATACTTCGCTTAACTTAAGACAAGAGCGGGACAATATACTTAATATGGAATATATTGTTCAGGAACAAGAACTAATATTAGAGCAGTCCCAATACGAACCACCTGCGATAATCAAACAAAATCAATATAACGCTGAAAAAGCTAAGCGTGAACTTGAACAAGCAATCGAGAGGTATCGGATCAAGACACTTCAAGAACGGGCTAGAATGATTGAAATTGGGTCCAAACTCAGGGAGGTGAATTTGGAAGTGGATCAAATGGTGGAAGTTTTAGATAAGTTTGTAGTAAATGCTCCCCAGGATGGGATGGTCATCTATGTGACAAACAGAGGATCTAAAGTGAAGGACGGATCTCAGATAAGCTCTTGGAATCCTGTTGTCGCGACGCTTCCTGACCTTACTACTATGCAGAGTATTACCTATATCAACGAGGTGGATATCCGTAGGGTAAAAATCGGGCAGGAAGTAGAAATTGGATTGGATGCATTTCCTGATAAAAAATTTACCGGCAAGGTAACTAAAGTGGCAAATGTAGGTCAGCAACGTCCAAATTCTGACGCAAAAGTTTTTGAGGTAATTATACGGGTAAATGAAAGTGATGACCTCCTACGTCCGTCCATGACCACAAGTAATGCTATCATTGCGGATGAACTGAATGATGTCATGTACATTCCTTTGGAAGCCATCAACGTAGAAAATGACAGTATTAATTATGTCTATTTGAAAAACGGTGTTAAGCAGGAAGTTCTGATGGGACTAACCAATGCCAATGACGTAGTTATTGAGAAAGGGTTGAATCCAGGGGATAAAGTATATCTTTCCACGCCCAGTTGGGGGGATAATTTAGCAGTGAAGTTGTTGGAAGAATTGAATGGAAAAAGAAATTTGGACTTGGATGCGCCCAGGGTTACAGCTGACAGAAGTCAAGGATTTTTAAAAGAAGGTATTGAATAATTTTTTAAAGGGATTAGGTATATCCAATAGACGGCTTATGTTGAATGAAAGGCTATTAGCCAACCTTTACATAGCATTTGAAGCAGTAGTGGCAAACAAGTTGCGTTCCCTGTTGACCGCCTTGGGGATTATATTTGGGGTGGCTGCTGTAATTGCGATGTTGGCAATTGGCAACGGTGCCCAGCAGGAGATCCTCGAACAAATAAAGCTTGTCGGGGTCAATAATATTGTTGTTGCTCCAATCGTAGAACAAGTCGAAGAGGATGTCGATGAGAATAGTAGCTTGGATCGGGAAAAAGGAAAATTCTCCCCGGGACTTAAACTTCAGGATGTCGATGCTATTCTAACTACAATTCCTGGGGTTAAGAAGATCAGTCCCGAGATAGTTTTTGACACATACATTGTCAAAAGTGGACTACGCCGTTCCGCAAAGTTAGTCGGTGTTACCCCATCTTATTTCGATGTTTTGGATTTCAGACTTAGAGAGGGTCGGATGTTCAGCGAAAAGAATCTTGTCAAGGGCGATGCTGTTTGTATCATAGGAAGAAGCGTACAGAGTAAGTTTTTTCCCAAAGAAAATCCCATAGGAAAGAAGATCAAAAGTGGGAATCAATGGCTGGAGGTAATAGGTATACTAGAGGAACGAGTAGTAACTGAATCCAGTATTTCTAAATTGGGAATTAGGGACTTCAATATGGATGTCTATATCCCCATACAGACCATGCTGGTTCGCTATAAAAACAGAGACTTGGTGACCAGTTCGGCATTGATGAGCGGCAATAATCAATCTAGCAGTTCAAATTACCACCAGATAGACAAACTAGTGGTACAGGTTGAGGAAAGCGAGCTACTTAATCCTACAGCAGAGGTAATTTCTAAACTATTACAGAGACGTCATTTCAATGTGGTGGATTTCGAAATTACCATACCAGAACTACTTTTGAAGCAACAACAACGCACCCAAAATATTTTTAATATTGTGTTGGGGGCAATCGCCGGCATATCATTATTGGTAGGAGGAATAGGGATTATGAACATCATGTTGGCCTCTGTTATGGAAAGAATAAAAGAAATAGGACTAAGACTTTCGTTGGGAGCAAAAAAATCCGATATTGTGAATCAGTTTCTTTTTGAAGCTGTGATGATAAGCGTTTCAGGTGGTATCATTGGCGTGATTCTAGGTGTCGTATTGGCACATATGGTGTCAACCTTTGCCGAATTCCCAACCATCATTACCATGCCGTCGATTATTCTCTCCTTTGGAGTGGCTGCGACGGTGGGATTGGTGTTTGGAATTGCCCCCGCCCGAAGAGCTGCAAGCCAGGATCCTATAACTTCTTTGCGATATGAATAAAAAACTAGTACTAAGCCTACCAATCTTTTTCTTCTTGACCTTTTTTACGACCTACGGTCAGGAAACAGTTAGTTTTACACTTCAGGACATCATTACCCGGGCAAAATCCCAGTCCCCTGCTTCGCTTCAGGCTGAAACAAGGAGGGAGAATTTTTATTGGGGGTATAGGTTTTACCAGTCCAATTACAATCCCCAACTTCGGTTGTCAGGGACCGTTCCAAGTTACAGACAGGAATTCAGTAATGTAGAGCAGCCGGACGGGTCCATAGAATTCAGAGAAGTCCGTCAAAACTTGATGGATTTGGAATTGGGACTTGTGCAGGAAATTGCAGCGACCGGCGGAAGAATTTCAGTCAACAGCAGTACCAACAGGTTTGATAATTTCATAGCCTTGCCAGGTGCTCCTCAGACCAGGTGGAGTGGAGTCCCGATGAATGTGCGCTTGAATCAACCAATTTTTGCTTTCAATCCACTTAAATGGGACAGGAAGATAGAACCATTGCGCTATGAGGAAAGCAGAAGGGGATATGTGGAAGATATGGAGGCAATTTCCCAGCGGGTTTCTGAGATGTTTTTTGACTATTTGGTAGCCCAAGTAAGCCTGGATATCGCTACCATAAACCTGAACAATTCAGAGGAAATTCTTAAAATAGAGCGGGGAAGGTATAATATAGGAACGACCTACGAGGATAAACTGCTCCAAGTGGAGCTCCAAGTGCTGCAAGCGAAGCAAGACTTTGCTAAAGCCAAGTTGGAAATGGAAACGAATTCACTACGGCTTAAATCCTACGTAGGGCTCAATGAAACGCTGGCACTGATTTTAATTCCGCCGGCAGAAATTCCAGCTTTTTCCATCAATGTTGAAGAAGCGATTGACTATGCTTTTCAAAATCGATCCGATGCTCTAAATTTTGAAAGGCAACGCCTGGAAGCCGAGAGCGACGTTGCTCGAGCGCGTGGTCAACGATTCACGGTAAATTTAAACGCAAGTTTTGGATACAACAACGCAGCATCTGCGTTAAATGATATATACGTGAATCCAAATACCCAGGCCTTGGTAAATCTAGGATTTCAAGTTCCCGTTTTAGATTGGGGAAGGAACAAAGCTAGAATGAGTATGGCTAAAGCAAATCAAAAATTGGTTAATTATACAGTAGATCAGGAGATCATTAATTTTGAGCAAGAGGTGTTTACCAAAGTGAAAAACTTCGAAATGCTTCGGGATCAAATTGAAATTACGGAGCTATCTGATCAGGTGGCAGAGAAGCGATACGAGATTTCTTACAGAAGGTATCAAAATGGAAATGTTACAATTACTGATTTGGGAATTGCGCAGGAGGAAAAAGACAGGAACCGACGGGCGTATATAGAGTCGCTTAGGGAGTTTTGGACGGCTTACTATGAAATGCGTGCACTCACCTTATATGATTTTGAGAGTAAGCAAAGGCTCTATAGTGAAGACCTCCCTGCTAAATAGGATCCTTATAATCTTTTATGATAGATGTAACCTGCGCTGTTATTTCTTATGGCAATAAAGTTTTGGCCGTTCAGCGTGGACCAACCCAGGATTTGCCCGGCAAGTGGGAGTTTCCCGGAGGGAAAGTGGAGCAAAATGAATCTGAAGAAGAATGTTTGATTCGTGAAATCAGGGAAGAGCTTTGTTTGGATATCCAATTAAATAGAAGACTACACCCTGTGGAACATGTATATGATAGATATACCATTCGTTTAATACCTTTTACGGCCACCATTCTTGGAGGGAAAATCCTTCTCACAGAGCATCAGGATTACACATGGCTTTCTCCGGTAAATTTGGAATCAATTGACTGGGCTCCGGCTGATTTGCCGATTGTTTATCAGTTGCAAGACAATTGGAAGTCGAGGTGATGATCCATATAGAGAATACATTCGGATTAATTTGTTTTTCAAAATCCTGAAAGAATATTAGATAAATACTTAGATGTCCTTTTTTATCTAGATGATAATCAATTGTCTGGTTTTTTTAGTATTTTGTAGAAAAATTTTTACCATACCCCTATATCTATGGAAAAAGACGAAATATTGCCTGAAGATCATTCTTCCAAACCGCAGTACACAGGACGTAGGCTTGTAATGATGGAGCCTGGGTCAAGTAATAAAAACATCAGTGATGCAGCAAATAAGGTTTCATTACGGCTTGCTTTTTCATCAGATTATAAGAACCATGAAGAGGATTATGCCAATGCTTTTGATGAGGCGGATGGAATTGTCTTTGAAAAATTCGGCATAGCAGTCATCAATGACCATCATGAAGGGGAGATCGGAGAGCTTACAAATGCACCCCTAGCTAGAAGGGTGTTTTTATATGATGAACCAGAAAGATACCTTTACACTCTAAATTCAAACCCATTGGCCAATATGGGAAGATCTTTATGGGGTTTTATCTGTTCAATTTTCGGATTGCGTAACGACAGAAACCCTATTTCAGATCCGGTAAATCCCCATCCTATTTCCCTTCCAGATTCATTTAGTGATAATTCGGATTCCTATTGGGGAATTCAATCGATTGGATTTCAGAACAAAAGCTATTCGGGCAAAGGGGTTAAGCTTGCTATTTTGGATACGGGCATCAATGAAATCCATCCGGATTTTACAGATAGAGAAGTTGTTTCTAAGTCCTTTATAGCGAATGAAAAGGTAAATGACCTAAATGGTCACGGGACACATTGTACGGGAATTGCGGCCGGGTATACCCAAGGAGAAAATGGAATTCGATATGGCGTGGCAAACAAAGCTTCCATTTATGTAGGCAAGGTTCTTTCCAACGCAGGACGAGGACCAGATAGTGGGATTTTGGCGGGGATGGAATGGGCCATGAGAAACGGATGTAAAATTATATCCATGTCCCTTGGTTCCTTCATGCGGCCCGGACATACTTATTCCAGAATCTATAATGATGTTGCGAAAATTGCGCTGGATCAGGGGACGTTGATCATCGCTGCTGCGGGAAATGATAGCCGAAGATCCCAGAAAATTATTCAGGCAGTCAATCATCCAGCCAACTGCCCGAATATTATGGCAGTAGCGGCTATTGACAGATTTTTGAAAGTGGCGGACTTTTCATGTGGATCGGTCAATAAAGACGATGGTCAGCTGGTGGATATTGCGGGGCCTGGTGTAGCTGTTTTCAGTTCATCTAAGAGCCCTGAGAATTACATTTGGGACAGCGGAACCTCTATGGCAACACCCTTTGTGGCTGGTGTGGCGGCTCTTCTATGGGAGATACATCCGAAAGCAACACCTTATGAAATATGGGATATGCTGAAAGACCAGGCAAGAAGTCTACCGTTGTCTATCGATGATGTAGGAGCTGGCTTGGTACAGGTGCCGCGATAATTTAACAGTCAAACACTTAGACCATGCCAAATCAACCTATAAATTTCATAGCTTCGGTGGAGCCTTCGGAACGTTTCCAGATACAAATTATAGCTGGCAAACTGAAGGATAAAGGATGTCAGATTCGGAATATATTAACGATAACAGGGATAATCACAGGTTGTACTTCCGGAGTTGAATCCAGCCTCGATGAGCTTAAAATCGACGGAATTCAAACCATTGAAGAAGATAGGGAAGTAGGGGCAATTTGATTCGAAATGGGCATTAGCATACTGCTGCATATTTCATCACCTATACCCATCGGGGACGATTACTACAAGCTTTCCTGCAATGCCTGCTTTTCGTCCGTTATTGTAACGCTATCCGGTTCCACAACTGCATTATGAGCTGAAACCTGAGCTATTTCTTTTTCAAGTTCACTCATATTTTCCGGATGATACCGATTTCCTACCACAGATTTCCCGGTCAGAGATTCAAACCAGGTACAGGCGGCGGTATACCTGCCTATATTCATGTCAAGATGGTAGCCGTCACGGGTAAAGTTATCTCCAATCACTGTGTTTCTGCCGTTTTGTATCGCTGTACCTGAGGGAATGAGGAGATCGAAGTTGTATTCCTCGTATATCATTCTATAAGTTTCTACCAAAGCGTCATACATTTTTTCTTGACTGCCGCCATAGTTTACAAAACCTTCATGCTTGGAATTCTGCGCATAGGCCCAGGTTTGGTGGATTATGAATTTTACGTCGGGGTTAGTGGCCTGCTGCCTGACAAAGGCTAACAACGAGGGAAGGGTAGCGCCGTAGGAATCATACACTCCGGAGAGGGAACTTACCTGCTGAAAACTGATATAATCCCAATCATCCTCTTTTATAGCATCTGCCAAGGCCGTGTTGGGAGTACTCGATTTATTCCCGTTTACTTCGATTTTACGATACGTGTAGGCGGGGTTGTTTTCATTGGCGTGCTTCCAGTGAATCGCCAAAGGGGCTCCTCCAATGTAAAGATTTCCTATTTGCATTGATATCCCTTCGGATTCAGCTAGTTCAAACAGGTAGTTTTCTATTGCATCTTCCGAAAAGCTGTTGCCTATGGCTAAAATTTTGATTGCTCTATCCTTTTCTAATACGGAATCAGGAATTTGAGCGAGTAAGTGAGCTAAGAAGGGGTTTAAAAATAGCAAGAGGATGGCTAATAAAGAGAATTTAGCAGGTGAATGCGCCTTTGGTGTGTTCATATCGTTAAAATTGGTCTTATGGGTAGGGTAAAGTTCAACCACAGCATAGTGGCCTCCAATACCCCCACCATGGATTGGTACAGTGCTGATTTTATTTGAAGGTATATTTCAACCCAATTCCCGCCCGAAAATAGGAACCATAATCCAACGGGAAAATTGGGCTAGCCTCCAAAGATAGCCCAACGTTCCGGCTGGCTGAAAATGGCTTAATTAGTATCCCCAGGGGTACACCTATATAAAGACCATTCGACGGCTGATTTCCAAGGTGAAAGCCGGAGTAGAAATTTACCTCTTCCCGCTGAATGAAATTATACCCAAATGTCCCTTCAATACCGATTCTTCCTCCTGTGGAAACCCGCGCTTCTCCAAACATTTTTTGGTCTGGATCGGAACCTATTGAGGCGAAGGTACCGGAGCTCAATCGATAAATTCCTGCACTTACCTGGGCTTGAGAAGCAGTGATCCAAGCAAGGAATAGGGTAGCTGTCAATAAAAATAGTTTTTTCATTCGTTTATAAAGTTAGTTTGAATGGATATTGTCAAAGACCCTGCCAAATGGGTTAATGAATCAACGATTTAAATCGAGAATAAAAATTCGAATACATACTTCTGTTTTTATTCCGTAGGTAGGTTTTTATGACTGCCATCGCAAAATGGAGGATTTTTAGTTTGCTTACACATGCAAAGTAAAACTTCTCGGTCTTCATCAGGTGTGAATTTTACGGGTTTGAAAGTTGTGCCGCGGTGGGTTCCGTCACAAAATGGCTGCTTGAGACTTCTGCCGCAACTGCACCATGCTTCTAACTTCCCTTTGATTACCCTTACTTTTGCTGGTTGAAATCCTGAATTGTCGTAATGGTTTGCCATAGAGTGTTGGAATAAAAAAAGGCAGCCAATTTGAGTGGCTGCCCTTCTTAATAGTATTATTGCTGTCTAATGTGCGGCTATTAACGGCGGTTGCTCAAAAGACCGTTATATTAATGTGCCGTTACTTCTGTCGGAACACCTCTAGTATTTGTTGAGTTTTTCTGCCAAAAGAAGAAAATCAAAAACAATACAATAAGGATGGCAGGGAAAGTAACCATGCTAAGAAGTGTGTCCTGTCCGGCAGCCAATGCTAAGGCATCGCCAGTCAAGCCCTCTGCGCTTTTTTCCGCGGTAGAACTGTCAATCCATCCTCCAATGATCGGTTGGAAAATCGCTGTGGAAAACATGCCAATTCCACCAATAATTGACATTCCCAAAGCACCACTAAGTGGAACCCGCTGCGCAACGGCTCCAACCATCACTGGCCAAAAGTAACATACTCCCAAGGCAAAAACGATGGCAGAAACGTATGCCATTGGTCCTGTAACAATGCTGAAAAGGTAAATCCCGATAGTAGCAAGGATCGCCCCTCCAAGGAGTACGCCTGTTTGTCCTAATTTAGCTACAACTGGACCAGCGAAGAATCGTCCAACAGCCATAACCCCTGTAGTTAACGCCAAAATCAACATGGCATTAGCCCCACTATTTGCCATTACGATATTAACCCATTGTTGAGGTCCGAATTCGGTAATTGCGGTGAAGGCCATAGCAATGAATAAAAATATAAAAACTGGGCTGATCATCGCTTTGAAATTTTCCCCAAGTGATGTAACACCCTCCACTTTTGGCTGAGGGAATTTTTTTCCATAAAACAATACGGCATATATAACTGTAGGAATCATCAGCACCCACATTTGAGTCTGCCATGCACCCATCACACCGCCTATACTCGTCATGATGTTTGAAATAATCGCACCGAGCATGATTCCACCGGGAAACCACATGTGGAATCGGTTGAGCATTTTATTCATTTTGATGCCGGAATACATATCGGCAATCATTGGATTACAGGCAGCTTCTGTACATCCGTTACCAAAACCGATAAAAAGTGTTGAAATCAACAATGTGGTGTATCCATCTGCATAGATGGTAAGCAAAATGCCCAATGTATGGGCGACAAAGGCTACCCGCATGATGTTGGCGGGCCCGAAGGTGTGGTAGACCAACCCGCCAATAATCATGGAAATCGGGAAGCCCAAAAACCACATGGAGTTGATAAATCCTAATTGTTCGCCACTTAAACCAAATTCTTCACCAAGTTGGGGTAGAATACCGGCCCGTATGGCAAAAGTAAAAGCGGTGGTAATCAGTGCAAAGCAACTTCCGTTAAATAAAGCGCTTTTGTTAATGTCTTCGTTCATTGATATTGGGTTTAAAATGTTGTAAAATGGTTTTTAAGGATGATTAATAGATTTGTTCCGACAAGATAAAAAAAAATGATTTTAACTTTTGTCTTTTAAAATAAATATTGAGAAAAATTTGATAATTCTGTACATTTCAGAGGTTTAGGAATTTTTTAAAATTCAAAGGAAAGTCGATTGGGCAAAAAAGGCCGGGAAATTGATATCCCAAAATATGTCTTAGTTAAATAATTAAATGTTTATGTTTTTTCTGAGTAGCCTTTAAAAGGCTTACTCAGGAGTGTTATTTTGGAGTTAAAAGGAGAAAAGATCAATAATCGGGTTGCAATTCACACGAATTAAAAGATGTTGGTTTTTTTAGTTAATTTTATTACATTACCCTCAGTTTTTGTTAAAAATCCCGACGATCTGAATATGAAACCAATTCAAAAAGAAGACCTCAATCAAGAGATTTTCGATATATACGATGAATATGTACATAGTAAAATTAACCGCCGTGACTTTGTAAATCGGCTTTCCGTATATGCAGTTGGCGGGCTTACCGTTTCCTCCATAATGGGTTTTTTGCTGCCCAATTATGCAGCGGCCAAACGCTATACCATGGAGGACGATCGCTTATTCTCTGAGTATGTGGAGTATGATTCACCAAAGGGTGCCGGAAAAATGCGTGGACTACTTACTCGACCTGCAGGCCAAACCGGCAAGTTGCCAGGGGTTTTGGTAGTTCACGAAAACCGGGGGCTTAACCCATATATCGAGGATACAGCTCATCAAGCTGCCTTAGATGGATTTATCGCCTTTGCACCAGATGCATTAACCCCATTTGGCGGATATCCAGGCACAGATGACGAAGGCCGAACCATGCAGGCAACCCGTGATAGGGAAGAAATGCTTCAGGATTTTATCGCAGGGTACGAAATGTTGGTGAAACATGAAGGTTGCACTGGTAAAGTCGGGGTGGTAGGTTTTTGTTTTGGAGGATGGATTTCCAATATGATGGCCGCCAGGATTCCGGAGTTGCCTGCGTCGGTTCCCTTTTATGGAGGGCAGGCCTCCGCGGAAGATGTGCCGGGAATCAATGCTGCATTGCAGCTGCATTTCGCTGAATTAGATACCCGGGTAAACGAAGGATGGCCTGCCTATGAAGAGGCACTTAAAGCCAACAATAAAAACTATGAAGTTCATTTCTATCCTGGTGTCAACCATGGATTTCACAATCATTCTACCCCCCGCTATGACAAGGAGGCAGCGGAACTGGCTTGGGGAAGAACCATTGCGTTTTTTCGGGATATGTTAAAATAATGTTCTAATTAATTCGCGGTCCTAAAAATAGTTGAATAGGTTATTTGGTTGGCAGATTGGACCTTTTTGGAAATTGACAACGTGAAAAAAATAATGTCATGCCATCTGAACCACAATTAAACGAAGATCCAATTATTTCTAGTACTGTAGATCCATTAGGTGCAGACCAGGTTTCTGGCCAAAATGAGAATAATAAGGAAACAGCAACCGGAAAAACAAAGAAAAATAATTGGCTGGTGGCCTCTCTTAGAAATAAGAGTGAGCGATACCGGGTATCCGTTCTCATTGCCCTGGTAATAATCGGGATTACTTCTACTATCATCTTGGCCTATTTTTGCTATTTTGTTTGGCTACCTGCTATTTGGAGTTGGGGCTTTCAGCCGATTTCTTGGTGGAGAGCAATCTTCGCAGTGATTGGAGCAATCTATTTGATATTAGGACCACTTTTACCGTATATCGCTCTTGAGGGCACTTTATCTGGAATAGGAGGGCTCTATACCGAGGAAGCTTCCAATAAGTTTGAGGCTCAGATCCACGAAATCGAAGTAAAGCAGTCGGGATATGAGGAAATTTTAAAAGAAAAGGATACTGAAGGATTAATTCCGATGGTCACTTACAGTCGAATAGAATTGGAGCAATACTATAAAATTGGACTTAGCCAGTCCCAGCGTAGCTTTCAATTCGCCATGATCGCCATGTGGCTGGGATTTTTGATCATTGTATTCGGAATAGTTTCCTATATCGTTCCCGCGAGTTTTATCAATAGGGACCTTGTGGAAGGAAATTTTCAAATTCTAACGATTTCCAGTGGGATTGTAATGGAAGTTATCGCCGCACTTTTTCTGGGGATTTATAGAAATTCGATGAACCGGTCTACCTATTTCTATAACAGGCAAGTATTTATCCATAATGCGCTTTTGGCCTATAAGATTTCCAAATCGATGAAAGAGCCGGACCTTTCCAAACAGCTTATCATAGAAAAAATCCTTGAATTTGGTATTTCTGCTAATCCATTGGAGAGTAAACGTAGGTCTTCAGACGACGGGGATTAGACCGTTTCCTCATTCATTCTGCTTTTTCGACGTGTGTTGGAGTTGTAATACTTGTCCGGACAATCTATCTTTTACATGGAGCGAGTCCATCCAATATATGTTGGGAGCAAAAACTTCGTCCAAGTGCCTTTGCCACCGCTCTGCCCGGATTTCTTCAATCTGCAAGGCTTTTTTTAAATAGGTAAAAATCGATGTGCCCTAACAATTGACCCCTGAGCACATAGAAAACAAGCTCATTCTGATTCTTCTCCATAAAAAAGGTCTGTCGAGTAAAATGAATTTATATTGATTTTTCTGGCATGAGCCTTTAATGCAGGAACATCGCGTCTTGGCATTGTTTAACTTCGAGCAGTATCCAAATTCAATAGTGTTAAAATTAAGAATACTTATCCAAAGATTGATTTGGGATGGCTACCTTTGTTCATTAGTAATCGACCACTTTGCGAAACACGCTAAATTTATGACCATGGAAGAACAGATAGATGCCCTGATACTCAAATTTCTTAACAAAGATGAGGGTGATCCTTATCATTATGGCAATAAACTGGCGAAAATTGGCACCCCGGAAGTAAAGGAAAAGTTGATCGCCGTAGTTAAAGGGGATGATTTGGACAATGCTTTTTTGGCCGCAAAGGTCTTGGGAATTATGGAAGAAAACACAGATGCCCTTAACGCCATCCTGGAAGTCATCCATTTGCCCGCCAATAGGGGAACCAATGGAGGGTTGGTGTCTATACTGGAAGATTTTGATCTAAGTGATAAATTTGTCGATATTTTTCGTATTTACCTTTTTGGCAATTTCAAGGCTCATACCTTAGCCAAACAGTACTTGGATTATACCGAATTTGATATCACTCCGCGCACGCTGAAGAAGGCAGAAAAGCACTGGAACCATTTTCTGAACAACTCATCAGCAGATGAATGGTTTGAACTTAAAAAGCAGGAAGCGGAAGTTATATTTAAAGAAATCCGGGAAATATTAGGCTCCGATCAGTAACTTTATCGGAAAAGGAAAATAAAAACCTGCATACAATATGTATTATATCCTTACCTACCACACCGTTGCGGATTATGTCAACAGGCGAGTGCCTTTTCGCAACGAGCATTTGGCTTTAGCAAATTCTTACCGAGATAGAGGAATTATGATTATGGGGGGTGCTTTAGCCAATCCTGTTGACAAAGCAGTTGTACTATTTAAATCGAACTCGACGGAGGTCATAGAAGAATTTGTCCGTCAGGATCCATATGTACAAAATGGATTGGTGGAGTCTTGGGAGATTAGGGAATGGACCGTGGTAGTGGGGGGTGATGAATAGGGAATGCCGGGGTGAATTTGTCGTACAACCTCACATTAATTTCTCCCGTTCAAACTATCATACTTGATAGCTATGGTCCGGGTATTTATCTTTTTCACAGGAGTATGCTTACTTCCAATTTTTGGATGGTCTCAAGATTTATCGCCAGGCATTATTGGACGTTCGAACTTCACCCTAAATCGGTTTAATGAAAGTCTGGACAGAGCTGTTATTCCGGAGTTAACGCTAATAGGTCTCTACAGGCTCCCATATCTACAACCTTTGGATATGGGGCTCAGTTTGGGTTATAGCTTATATGGTACAGATTTGGAAAAGCGGGATGACCTTTTTCCTGACTCCTCCGAAACATATCGCCTTAGAAAATACCACAACCTCTTGAACCTGAAGGCACACCTTCGCTTCTATCCATCCCGCTCTATACATTTCCCACTATTCTTTGAAATCCAGGGCGGCGCGGTCAATATTAACACCCGATATGCCATCCGGGATAAGGCTTTTGACGAACCTCTAGAAAAAGACGGGATTATCAGGGACTGGGTGATGGGATATGGGGCAGGTATGGGATATAAGATCCCCTTTCGTAAAGATCCTACAAGAGGTCATATCGAAATCCGGTTACTATACCATGACAGTGCTTTTGCCAAATTTATCAGGAAGGGTCAAGCCCAATTTGATGCGGACATGGGGGAATTTGGGCAATTTGTTTATCAACCTCACCGTGCTCCACTTACCATGCTGGAGCTTTCTATTGGTGTTTTTATGGCTAATCTTGGAATTTAACCCTACTGTTTATTACTCATTAGTTCCTCAATTTCATCTGGGTTGATAGGGATATGTCCCATAAGGTCTAAAAAGCCATTTTCTTGAATGACGATATTGTTCTCAAGCCGAATGCCGATACCTTCTTCCGGAATATATATTCCAGGCTCCACCGTAAATACCATGCCGGCGTGGATAGGTTCGTACATAGTACCCACGTCATGCACATCCAAACCCAAGTGGTGGGAGGTGCCGTGCATAAAATATTTTTTGTAAGCAGGCTTGTCCTTGTCCTCTGAATCAATGTCGGATTGGGTAAGCAAGCCCAGACTCATCAACTCAGATTGCATGACCAAGCCCATCTCCTTATGGTACTCCTGAATCGTAACTCCGGGCTTCAATATGGTATAGGCGGTTCGCATGACCCGCAACACTCCTTCATATACCTCCCTTTGACGCTTGGTAAACTTTCCGTTTACCGGTATGGTCCGCGTCATATCTGCGTTGTAATTACCATATTCGGCACCCACGTCAAACAAAATCAGATCTCCGTCCTGACATGTTTGGTTGTTTTGGACGTAATGGAGTACACAGGCATTGCCTCCAGAGGCGATGATTGGCTCATATGCAAATCCCCGACTGCCCTGACGGACAAACTCATGAAGAAACTCTGCCTCCAACTCATACTCTTTTATTCCCGGCTTAACTACGTTTAAAATTCTTTTAAATCCATCATTGGTGATGTCGCAGGCCTTTTGGATTTGGGCGAGTTCCTCGGGTTCTTTTATTGCCCTAAAAGTATGCATCAGAGGAGCAGCGCGCTTATAAGTATGTAGGGGATACCGCTTTTTGCAGGTTTGGATAAACCGCGCATCCCTGGTTTCAACCTGCACGGCAGCACGAAGATGCTCGTTGGTGTTTAAGTAAACGTTCTCACTTAGTGCCATTAATGTGGAAAATACAGCGTCAAAATCCTCCAGCCAATTTACCTTCTGAATCCCAGACCGCTCAGTGGCTTCTTCCTGAGTTAATTTATGACCCTCCCATACGGCGATATGTTCGTCTGTTTTTCGGATAAAAAGAATTTCCCGCATATCCGCTTTGGGGAAATCGGGACATATAACCAAAACCGTTTCTTCCTGATCGATTCCGGACAAGTAGAAGAGGTCATTGTTTTGCCTAAACTTCATCGTACCGTCCGCATTGGTGGGCAAGACATCGTTTGACTGGAACACAGCGATGGAATTGGGAGCTAACTTTTCGACTAGTTTGGCTCTGTTTTTTATATAAAATGATGCGTCTATCGGTTGATATCTCATGGACTTGGAAATTGCTCTGTGGATACAAAGGTAAAAAATTATCAGCCTTTACCTATAATCCGGTTTCTTTCCCAATAATTGCTGTTATTTTTGTGTTTTGGTGAAAAACAACGCATGTCATATCAGATAAGGGAATTAGCAAACGGAATACGAATTGTACATCAGGAAGTCACTCACACCCGAATGGTTCACTGCGGATTTATCCTGGATATTGGTAGCAGGGATGAAGGAGAGGATAAGATTGGACTGGCGCATTTTTGGGAACATATGGCCTTTAAGGGTACCCAAAAGCGGAAAGCTTTTCATATCATCAACCGACTTGATTCTCTTGGCGGGGAATTAAACGCATATACAACCAAAGAAAAAATCTGCTTCTATGCAACCATCCTCCGGCAGCATTTTGGCAAGGCGGCAGAGTTGCTTTGTGACATTACCTTTGACAGTATCTTTCCACCCAAGCAAATTGAAAAGGAAAGACAAGTAATCCTAGAAGAAATGGCCATGTACCGGGATTCTCCGGACGATTGCCTGCAGGATGAATTTGATGAAATCCTTTATCCCGGACATAGTTTGGGCAAAAATATACTGGGTACGGAAGAGAGTGTTGGTACCTTTGTCCAGCAAGACTTCCTGAAATTCCTGGAAGAAAGAATGGATACGCATAAAATTGTTTTTTCCGTAGTGGGAAATATCAGCTTCAATCGTGTGCTTGCCAAGGTGGTTCCCTTTTTGGAAAACATTCCCACCAAAACCAGCAACTATCAGAGACAACCGGTGATGGCCTATAAGCCTTTGACCTCCATTTCATATAGGGATGTCACCCAAGCGCATTGTGCTCTTGGCAAACCGGCCCTGTCCATCAATGATCCTAACCGATTCAAGCTCTTTTTACTCAATAATGTACTGGGGGGACCGAGTATGAATTCGCGGCTGAATATGGCTCTACGGGAGAAAGCGGGTTTGGCCTATAGCATTGAATCGGTATTTCAGTCTTATACGGATACAGGATTTATCGGTATTTATTATGGCACGGAAGAAAGGGCTGCTGCAAAAGCTCGTAAAATTGTCATGAGGGAGCTTAAATTGATTAGGGAGAAAAAACTGGGATCTCTTCAACTCCACATGGCCAAGGAGCAAACCATCGGACAAATGGCTATGGCAGAGGAAAACTATGCCGGTCTTATGCTCGTCTATGGTAAAAACCTGCTGGACAAAGGAAAGATCGAACCCTTGGAAAACATATTTGAAACGATTAAATCCGCTACCGCCTCCGAGCTGTTGGAATTGGCGCAGCAGGTATATGACGAAGATCAGTTTAGCTACTTGACATATCTGCCAAAGGAGGTGTAATATGATACCCGAAGAACTATTTGCTTATTGTATAGCCCATACTGAAGCGGAAGATGAGATTCTCCAAGAGGTAACCCGGCAAACCCATCTGAAAGTGCTGAAGCCGCGGATGCTTTCAGGACCTGTTCAGGGCAAATTTCTTGAAATGCTTGTCAAACTGATGCGACCCAAACTGGTTTTGGAAATAGGAACCTTTACCGGATACTCCGCAATATGCATGGGAAGAGGAATGGAAGCCGGTGCCAAACTGGTTACCTTGGATATCAACGAGGAACTGGAATCCATGGTCCGTGGTTTTATCAGCAAAGCGGGTTTGGATGAGAGGATAGATTACCGGATTGGCAATGCTTTGAAATTGATTCCTGAGATTTCCGGGACTTTTGATCTGGTTTTTATTGATGCGGATAAGATCAATTATGCGAATTATTATGATCTTGTCGTTGATAGGTTAAATCCCGGCGGAGTGATTTTGGCAGACAACATACTTTGGTCAGGTAAGGTACTGGCTGAAAACCGCAAAAAATTGGATAAAGACACGGCGGCCATTCTTGCCTTCAATCAAACAGTGCAGGAGGACCCCCGGGTGGAAAATGTAATTTTACCCATCAGAGATGGAATAATGATGGCCAGAAAGCGATAAGCAATCCCATGAAAAAACGAATACTTTGCAGTCTTATTTTTATAATGTCCTGGTTGCCACAGTTGCTGGCGCAGGTGCCTGAAGTGCCTTCTGTTATTTATTTTGCAGACATGACCTTGCGGCTCAATGAGCAGGCTAGGAGGGAAATACAGGCAGACGTAAATGCACTCTACCGCAGTCCCAACTACTTTCAGATCAAATTGGACCGGGTGAACCTATATATGCCAGTCGTGGAGCGGGTACTTAGGGAGCAGGGAGTGCCTGTGGATATGAAATATTTGGTCATCCAAGAAAGCAGCCTCATATCCGATGCAGTATCTACTTCAAATGCAGTAGGCTTTTGGCAATTTAAAAAAGGAACCGCTGAAGAGGTATTTATGCGGGTGGACAACCAAATCGATGAGCGCAAAAACATCGCCTCCTCCACCCGGGGAGCTGCCGAATACCTTAAAAAGCATCAGCGCTACCTGGACAACTGGGCTATTACCTTGATCTCTTATCAGATGGGATTGGGTGGTGCCCGGGGGCATTTTGGTGATCAACATAAGGGTAAGCGTACTATGGATATAGATCGCAATTCCTATTGGTATTTGAAGAAATTTTTGGCACATAAGGTCGCGTTTGAAGGACAGACAGGTAAGCTTGTCAGCAACGGGGACTATTTGCATGAGCATGCGGTGAAAGGGCCGACAACCCTCGGCGCCGTTGCGAAAACGCTGGGCGTTAGCGAAAATCATCTGAAAGAATACAACAAATGGGCCACTACGGGGCAAATTCCTGGAGATAAAGTATACATAATTAGTTATATCAGGAAAGGTGTTGCTCCAGTCAGGCCTGCGATTGCAGATTATGAGCCCCGTATAGAAGCAGGGCCCCAAACCGCAGCCCGTCAAAATTCAGAAGCGTTTCCGAAGGTTACTGGGAATACGGCAAGGGCAACCCAGCGAGGACAGGTCAAAGTAAACGGTATTAAGGCCGTTTTGGCAAGTAACAGTGGGCCGATAGAACAGTTGTCCGATCAGGCAAATATTCGGGAGCGAAAGCTCCGCCGAGTAAATGATCTTAAAAAATCTGACCCCATTGTAGGGGGGGCTTTTTACTATACAAAAAGGAAAAAGGGAAAAGCGGAAGTAGCTGAGCATATTGTGCAGCAGGGTGAAACACTCTGGAAGATTTCCCAACTTTATGGTATCCGCATGCATTCTCTTAAAGCAAAGAATAGAATATATAAAGACGCCGATCTCCGGCCGGGAATGGTCCTCAAATTACAGGGATATCGGGCAAGAAATGAGGATATCAAGGTTGTCGCCCCTTCCCGCGTGCAACCAAATCAACCCGCAACTCCGGTGCAGGTTGCAGAATCCCGGCCTAGCTTTTCCACACCACCGCGGACAACTAACTCGAACAACACGGTATCTACTCCATCGGAAAACCAGCAGAATATCGAGCATGTGGTACAACCCGGAGATACGTTGTATGCGATCTCAAGAAAGCATGATGTAAGTGTGGACCAAATTAGATCTTGGAACAATATAGATGAAAGTAATCTTTTGAAGGTGGGTCAGAAATTGATTATCAAAAAATAGCATATTTGTTCGGCCTAAGCAGCCGAAGTAAAAGTGATTTCCCGATACTATGCGAATAGGAAGAGTTTTTTTAGGTTTGATTTGCCTGCTACTTGGCAGCAGGGTTGTTGCGCAGGACATTTCTCCTATTGTCCGGGCAGATACAGTCATTATCAGCGGAGATACGTTGATCATGTTGGGGGATTCGCTTATTTTCACCCCCAAAATCAAAGAAATTTACTGGGATAAAGGCGGGAATTTTAATCTGAGCATTCAGCAGGTAGGACTAAGCAACTGGTCTGCGGGTGGGGCAAGTACATTTGCCTTCAATACTGCCCTGTTGATGTATGCGAATTATAAAAAAGACGAAAAGATATGGGATACAAAGCTCACTGTAAACTATGGCTTCAATAGGCAATCGGGTCGGGCATATCCTATAAGGAAGACGAATGATAACTTTATATTTTTAAGTAAATACGGAAGAGAAATATCAGAGAGCATGTATCTTTCTACACAGATAGACGCACGGACACAGCTTCTGGAGGGGCATCGGTATTTCAGGCCTGCTGGGGCTGAAAGAGAAAGCCGAAACAGAATTTCCGACTTGATCAGCCCTGGATATATCCAATCCTCCACCGGTCTAAACTATCAAAAGGAATTAAAAAATAAAGGAAGATTTTCTTCCATCATATCACCCTTTACAGGAAGGTTTACCGTAGTACTAGATGATTCGTTAAGTATGGCAGGTGCCTTCGGTGTGATACCCGGAGAGAATGTGCGTGCGGAGGCTGGAGTTTCTTTGGCTACCTCCGTTGATACTCAGATAATGGAAAATATCCGATGGAAAGCTGACCTCAACCTATTTTCCAACTATGAACGGTTTGGAAATATGGTCGTCAACATGAATTCGATTCTTAGCATGAAGGTAAACAAATACATTACCACGCGGATAGAAACAATTTTGATTTACGATGAAAGCGTGTTCATCCAGCAGGAAGACGGAACCTCTACCCGGGCCATACAATTGCAAAACCTAATAAATTTCGGAATTGGGATTGACTTTTGAAAGTATACTAGCTAATTCAAAAATCAGCCTCCAGCCCAAACCGCTTCTGTAGTTCCTTTAGAGCTGGCGACTTTTCAAGCAGGTAATGCAGTTTATCGGAAGAGGTATAGAGATTTTTAGAGGGCTCAATGGCTTCCTCCACAATCTCATAGGTCACATCTACCCGGACATGTTGGAGTTTTTTGCGAAGCAGTCCGGTGAGTTCAGGCTTGCACTTCGAAAAAATGTCCTGCTGCAGCTCGCCTGAGAGTTGAAAATGCACCCGTTCCTCTTCCACTTCAAAAGGTTGCATAAGCACGGATACTTCCATGTTCTTATGTGCTATCCTGTAATCTGCTATAATTGCGTTCAGCGCTTCTGTTACGATGCTTTTATCCAGTGTGGGATTGGTGTGAATTTCCTCTTCTGTATGTAACGGTTTGGAAGAGTCAGCCTGATTGGTATCAACTTTTTCAGGTTTTTCCTTTGACTGTTGTTCAGCATGAAGGATACTACCCGGGATTGATAAGGTTTTTTTAATTGGTGAATTGGTCCTAGCCTTGACAGTAGATGGGGCTGTTGTGGCAGATTCAACGTCTTCCGGATTCTCGTTAGCTAGGCTTTTTTTTTTGCGTCTTCCTGAACCAATGCTGCCAAGGATACCGCCCGAGGTAATTTGGCAAGTTTCATAAGTAACAGCTCTACGTGCAGCCGTTGGTTTTTACTGCTCTTATAGCTTAGGTCGCTTTGATTGGACATATTTAGAGCAGACAACAAAAATGAAAGGGAGGTTCGTTGGGATTGATCCCTATACCGCTGTTGCGCACTTTCGGACACTTGCAGCAAGGGAATAGTTGCAGGGTCCTTGGATACCATCAGCTCTCTGAAATGCTCGGACAATCCTACCAAGAAGTTGTGCCCATCAAAACCTTTCTTCAGAATCTCATCAAAAATCAACAAGCTTTCAGCTATGCTTTCGTCCAATAATGCGTCCGTGACCCGGAAGTAATAATCGTAATCAAGGATATGGAGGTTGTTGATGGTTTCCTGATAGGTGATTTTATTGCCGTCAGAAAACGTGACAATCAGATCAAAAATGGACAAGGCATCACGTAATGCACCGTCTGCCTTGGTGGCAATAAGGCGTAGTGCTTCTTCCTCATAGGTGATGGTTTCTTTTTCGGCGATAAATTTTAAGTGATCCGTAATATCGCTGATCTGAATGCGGTTAAAGTCAAAAATCTGACACCTGGACAGTATGGTTGGGATAATTTTATGCTTTTCCGTGGTCGCAAGTATAAAGATAGCATACTTGGGTGGCTCCTCCAAGGTTTTCAAGAAGGCGTTAAAAGCCTGATTGGAGAGCATGTGAACTTCATCTATGATATAGATTTTATATTTGCCCTTCTGAGGTGCATACCGTACCTGGTCGACCAGGTTACGGATGTCTTCCACAGAGTTGTTGGAAGCAGCATCCAGCTCGTGTACGTTGAAGGAACTGTTGGCATTGAAGGAAAGGCAGGAATCACAGGTGTTGCAAGCTTCAAAGTCACCTGTGATGTTTTCGCAGTTTATAGTCTTGGCTAGGATTCGGGCGCAAGTAGTTTTGCCCACCCCTCTGGGACCACAAAATAGAAATGCCTGTGCCAGGTGGTCATTCTTAATTGCATTCTTGAGCGTGGTTGTGATATGCTGCTGTCCCACGACGCTCTTAAAATCCGAAGGCCTGTATTTTCTGGCTGAGACTACAAAATTTTCCATCACCGCAAGTTATAAAATTAATTCAAATCCGCTTCCCTCCGGCAATGAATTTAGATCGGAGAGGCGGTTATTGTCCTGATTGTATGCCGCTTAAAAATTGAGTGATAGACCGGTCCTAAAAGCAAAGATCACATTGGTCACTGGTACAATGGGTCGGTTCTCATAACTTATATCAAAGCTATTAGTCAAAGAAAATCGTTCCGTGATTTTGGTGTTGATGATGGTAGAGCTGTTGATCCTTTGTCGGAAATCTGAAATGTCCCTATCATAGCCCACCTGATAATAGTTGACCAAGTTGACATCCACATAGTCATTTAAAGTAGCTCTCAGCGACAGGTAATTGGAGCTTTTTATTAGACTGACCTGAACGACCTCCTCGGTGTAGGGATGCTGCCATGTTTCCCATTCCTGCAGTCCTCCCAGGCCTAATATGAAGTCTACACGGTCATTTTTGACCATGTTGATCCGAACAGATCCTCCCGCCAGTAGCCTGGGATCAAGGCCCCGGAAATTATCAAAGGAATATTGTAGGTAGGTTTCGTAATTGACTTTGTTTTCCCGGTTGAAATTGACCCGCCCGTGGACAAATCCAAAGTTTAGAAAATCCGATTCGTTGATTCGGAGGTAATCAAAATTGGAAACGAATACATAGGCATGCCGTTTTGGATAATAAATGGCGTTTACATCCAGATTGTATCCGAACAAATTGACCGGATCTTCAATACCGGCACTGCGGTTAAATACATTTAACCCGAATGTCGTCTTGAACTGGAAATGTTTTGCCGTATCCTTTTCCATCCGCAGCCTCTCTATGTTGAGGATCTGCGCTTCGCTGCTGAAGGCAAAAGCAAGGAAAAAAAGGAAAAGGAAAATTAGCAACGGAGGGTATTTGATGTGCAAACCTGTTAATTTTAGATTCAAGAAATTATTCAGAAGGATTCGATTGGCTTAACCCAATTCCGGACCTGCCACGAGAAAGCACTGTTCAGGTTTGCCTGGATGTGAGTTGGATTTCAAATACATGCGGTATAAGTCACGCTGCTTTTTGAAACCACAAGATTCGAGCCAAGACACCCAATGGGAGTTTGAAACAGACGAATCCAATACCAAAGGTACATCCCTTGTCCGAATACATGCAAAACTAAGTAAAGTTTTTGCCACTTGTGCGTCAGTCGCCACCAATGGGCCAATGTGCAAATATCTGGTCCCACTTCGTGCCAAAAGGAATCCTTTTACATTCCCATCCTCCTTATACATACAGGCCAAATCGGGTTGCTGGCGCTGGGCATGTATGAGAACTAGCTTCCGGTCTGAACCGAAAGCTCCTTTGTCCATTGGAAATATTTCAAAAAGATTCTCGGATGTAAGGGGAATGACATTAGCGGAATTTTCTTCAAAGATCAGAGAGGGTGTAAATTTGTCGGTGGTCATCCGAATTAAAGCATATTCCTGCTTGAACCCGAGTTTATCATAAACCGGATAGCCAGCTGGTGTAGCATCCAACTTGATGGAGGAGGCAGCTTCGAGGCTTTGGATAACCGCCGTCATCAACATCTTACTGACACCTTGTCCACGGTAGGCTTGGTTCACAAGCATCATTCCTATCCAAGCCACTTTGTTTTCGTAATTTATCCCAGTCACGGTACCGATTACCTTATCTCGGTATGTTGCAACAAGACATGATTCCGGGCTGTTTTCCATGAAAAGTTCCCAATCGAAAATCGTTTGGTTCCAGCCTTCGGCATTTTTTAATTCCATGGCTGCTTCCAAGTCCTCGGGACACATGGTGCGTAAACGGATAGGTAGTTTGGGAGGTACTGAATTTGACATGGTGTAAATTTATAAAAATCTATAGAAATAGGCACTTCTCAAATATACAAAATCTGCGTACCACATCGATGCTTTTTTTTTCAAGTGAAATTCCTCCGTTATCCATCATTTATTTAAATCCAACTATTGCCGTTCAACTAGACTCTATTATTGATTTTTCTTTAGTTCACATCTTTTGCGGAGGTTTAGAGCAGTTACGACATTGTTATACCTTGTTACTTTTTTGCTGCAGGTCAAAAATAGAATTTATCCTAAACACTTTTAGTACCAAAAACTTCGTCAAACATGCCTCTGCCTTTGCCGCCGCACTGCCCGGATTTCTTAACGCCAAAATCTGCAAGGCGGAAGCTATACTGGTATATAGGTGCGAATTGGGGGATTGGGGTATAATTTTCCACTGACTTCCAAATAGTATTTTACATTAATGCGTAAACCTTTCAGGTTTATTGATAATCAACTAGTTGTTCAAATTTTTTGATTGCAACCTGGAAGGTTTTTTTCAAAAGGATTACCTAGTTACAGGAATGTCCCGCGGATTTTAGGTTTTATTTAAACTGAACAAATTAGGTTTGTTTTGCCCATTAGGAATTAATTGTTGCTTTAACTTTTTTATGTGCTACGGTTGGCAGCTGTCAGCCGTGGTTCCATTCGATACTATTGGTACATATCCTTCCAATAATAAAATAACGTACACAAATACCACCTTTCCAAGGGATGTTGGGAATTTTTTCTTATTTTTCAGATAATTCTTAAAGAGAATATATTTGACAATCCCTTAGATAGCCCTAATGATCAAAACCTTTATCCAACTTGAAATATTGAAGCGAAGCCGCTCCACCTCTTTTGCCCGGAGTCTGGCCATCGGTATATTTCTTGGGTTTATGGCCTTGTTGTTGATGGGTTATCTGTTGCTGATCGGCATTGGAATGAAGTACATTATTGAGGAGTTTTTCTCCCCCAAAAACACAGCGGAATTTCTCAATACCTACCTGATCTATTTTTTCCTGTTTGAGATTATCTATCGCTATTTCGTCCAACAACTACCTGTATTTTCCCTCGAGAATTTCCTACACCTTCCTATCCCCAAATCTGGAATTATTCATTATTTACTGATTTCCTCTTTTATTTCTCCGTTAAGCATTATTCCATTATTGCTATTTGGTCCATTTGCTTATCTGGAAATAGCACCTAGTTACGGTTTAATAGCTTCTTGGGTTTGGTTGGGGTCGGTATTACTGACGAGTTGGTCCATCCATTGGTTTATGCTTTGGTTTAAGCAACGCTTTGAAGATAGTTTTGTGGTAATTTTGGTTCTGTTCGCTGTTATTCTTTTGGGTTCAGGTTCTGCTTATTTCGGTTGGTTTGATATTGGAGCTTTTTTTGAGCCGGTTTTTACCTTTGCGCTGGAGCATGCGGTGCCGGTGGTATTGTTGGCGTTGGTGATGGTCTGCAGCTATTTCCTGTGTTTTGCCTTTTACCGTCAAAATGCCTATTTGGAAGATATTGGGGAGGAAGATCCCTTTCATTCTGGAGCTGCTTCTTTGGGGTTTTTATCTAAGTTTGGAATGGCAGGAGAGATGGCCAATCTGGAGTGGAAGCTGATTCTTCGCCACAAGAAGAGTCGCACGTACCTAACACTCTGCTTTTTTTTTCTGTTATATGGGTTGATTTTCTACGTCAACCCTGCCTATGTTTCCCAGGATGGGTTCTCCTATCTCTTCATCTTTGTGGGCATGTTTATCACCGGGATATTTATGTTGCAGTATGGGCAGCTTTTTCTGAGCTGGAACTCGGCCAGTTTTGATTTCTTTCTACATCAACGTCGGGGATTGGAAGCATTGGTGAAGGGCAAGTACCTGCTGTTCGCGGGGGTATCAGTAGTTTGTTTTCTACTATCTATTCCATACGCTTATTTCGGATGGGATATTTTATGGATACACCTGGCCACATTCCTCTTCAATATGGGCATAACTGTTCATTTGGTCATATACCTGGCACTCTGGAAACCAAAACCCATGGATTTGAATAAGGGCGCTATGTTCAATTACGAAGGAGTGGGCATCGCCCAGTTTTTGATGATTATACCCATGATGGCGGCACCTTATGTGGTGTTTTTGCCGGTGGCTTATCTGGGTGGTGACTATGCGGGGTTGATTGCCTTGGGGGTAATCGGGTTGCTTGGCATGATTGCCTATCCCAAACTGTCCGATATCTCCGTTCAAAAAGTACTCAACAACAGGTATGAAATTTCCTCCTCGTTTAGACAAGAATTATGATAGAAGTAAAGTCTCTTAAAAAAATCTATAAAGACACTACTGTACTTGACATTCCCTTCCTGACTATACCCAAGTCTGAATGCTTTGGGTTGGTGGGGAATAACGGGGCGGGAAAAACCACCTTTTTCCGGATCATGTTGGACTTAGTACGTGCGACAGAGGGAAATGTGTATGTTGACGGAGAGGATGTGGGCCATTCAGAGAATTGGAAGTCCAAAGTTGGGGCTTTTCTCGATGAACACATGTTACTTTCTTACCTGACTCCGGATGAATACTTTCAGGCCTTGAGAAAGATATACCGGCTTTCAAAGGAAGATCTTGATATACACTTGGAGCGGTTTAGAGATTTATTCAACGATGAAATATTGGGTAAGAAAAAATTTATCCGCGATCTGTCTAAGGGTAATATAAAGAAAGTAGGCATAGCTGCAGCTATGCTGGGAAACCCCGAGGCGGTATTGCTGGATGAACCCTTTGAGAACCTTGACCCGAGTTCCCAGATACGTCTAAAAAAGTTGATTTTGCAGGAGAAGGAAGCCAACCAAGTTACCTTTCTGATTTCCAGCCACGACCTGAATCATGTCACAGAGATCTGTGACCGTATAGTGTTATTGGAAAAAGGGTTGATTATTAAGGATCTAGAGGATAAGAGCCGGATGACTGAGGAATTAAATTCCTATTTCAATGTTCTCTAAAGTCCGTTGAATTTGTATAATCCAATCTTTTTTCCAATTAAAAGATATTGACTTTACCTATCTGGAAGAAAACCTTTTTTCGATAGTATCTCCTCCGTTTTAAATAGTTTCATTAGGAGGCTTTCCGAATAGAATTATGGCAAACCCATGGTGCTTTTTTTGGTTTGTATCCAAAAAACCGATAATTTGGCAACCTTGGAACACACAGATTGATTTTCAAAATATGAACACATTTGATCCTTCAGATAGAAGGAATTTCATTAAAAAGGCAAGCTTGGGTTCCTTTGCAGCACTGTTGGGGACGGATATTGTATTTGCGCTTCCTAAAGGTTATCTCCCGGTAGCTTTGGAAAATGACCCCCAAAAACTCTTTGGGAAACACAAGGATCTAATCGTTAGAAACAATCTTCCATGGAACGTAGAACCGCCAGCGCACTTGCTTGACGACAAAATAACTCCTGCTGATAAAATGTTTATCCGTAATAACGGATTGGTGCCGGAAAATATCGATGTAGCCAAATGGATCCTTACTATCAAAGGGGAAGCCATAGATCAGGAGAAAACCTATACCCTTGAGGAGTTGAAAACAAAATTCCCCCGGCATACCTATCATTTAGTTTTGGAATGTGGAGGCAATGGCCGATCGGAATTTTACCCACCCACAGAAGGAAATCAGTGGGAATTGGGTGCGGTCTCCTGTGCCGAATGGACAGGAGTACGCCTTAAGGATATACTGGCAGATGTAGGGATCAAAAGTAACGCGGTTTATGTTGGTTTCCATGCAGCCGATCTTCATCTAAGTAGGGATGCGAATAAGGAGGCAATTTCGCGGGGTATTCCCATTGACAAGGCACGTGAGGATGAAACGTTGGTGGCTTTTCAGATGAATGGGAAGGACATCCCACTGGTACATGGTCACCCGCTGCGCTTAATCGCCTCTGGGTTTCCTGCGTCTGTGTCGGGGAAATGGTTGACTGCTTTATCTGTAAGAGATAGAGTGCATGACGGTGAAAAAATGGCGCCTCCGTCTTATTCTATTCCCTGTGATCCGGTTGAAGCTGGGGCTGAGGTAGCCAACGAAAACATGTGTATAATCGAAAAGATGCCCGTTAAATCGCTTATCACATATCCCAAAAGTGGTGCGATGATCAAGGAAAATGCAACACTTGGAATTCGTGGACATGCCTGGACGGGTGAAAGCCGAATTACTAAAACTGAATATTCCATTGATTTCGGGGCTACTTGGAAACCCTGTCAGCTTGAGCGAGGCAAAAACAAATATGCTTGGCAGGGTTTTGAGGCTAAAGTAGACTTTCCTAAAAAGGGATATTACGAAGTTTGGGTAAAGGCAACAGACGATAGCGGTATGAGTCAACCCATGCTTACGCCAGGCTGGAACCCGAAGGGATACCTAAATAATGCCTGTCACCGAATAGCTATTAAAGTCACTTAATTGATGCGGGAACGTCTAAATACAAGGTATTATACAATTATTCTGGGACTGGGTATTTTGATATTAGTCTTAGTAGGCTATTTTTTTTATGATACTGCTGTACAGGAGCAAGTAGATTTTATTGCCGCTGATGCCCCGATTCCCCTAGAAGATATAGAAAATCGCATCGAAAACGGCGTTCATGTACAAACAGGACTGTTGGATGGGGAAGGTTTAAATCTGGTAATCGCACATTGTACTGCCTGCCATTCCGCACAGCTGGTTACCCAAAATCGTGCTGATAGAGATGGATGGAAAAAAATGATTGTATGGATGCAGGAAACCCAAAATTTATGGGATTTAGGAACGCAGGAAGAAACCATACTGGACTATCTGGCCAAAAATTATGCGCCGGAGGAAGTGGGAAGCGGTAATTTTCGTCGTGCGCCGCTAAAGGATATAGAATGGTATGAGTTGGAGAAATAATCTCATGGCAGATTTTTAATCTGCCATTATTGAACAACCAGTTTAAGGCTTGGCAATGAATATTTGAATAAACCTGTCATTTCCGTTTGTAACGTACCTGTTAAATGCTATCTGGGCCCCGTTTCTTGACCAACAATGGGCGAAAGGTGCTTCTTCTTTCTTTTCTGTAATTCGGGTTGGGTTTGATACTTTTCCTTCGGAGGAAACCTCCGCGGTAAATAGGCTATTGTCCGTCACATACGCAAACGTGATAGAAGTAGGATGCCAGCGAACCATGCTTTGAACGTCCGTTTCGTGATGGGTTGCCTGAATAGGCTCTCCACCGAGAGGTGATACTAAAAAGACCTGTACTATACCGGTGTCGTCTTTAGCCAAGTAGCTAATATAAGAACCATCCGCAGGTGAACTTACCCAATGACGGGGATTAGGGGAGACACCGGGATAGGTTCTGTTTTCCGTTCTTGTGATCCTCCTTATAGTTACTCCTTTAGGTGGTGCAGGCATGGTTTCCGCTGTTCCTTCCAGAGGGCCTTCATTTCCCGGGATATGAATATCATCCGGTATATCTACCACGAAAACTTCCGAGATATTTGCCCCATCATCTGTGATCAAATCGCCAATAAATCCCCTAGCCCGTTGGTAGGTATCGTCCGGTTTTCGGTAACCTTGGCTTCCCACCCACCAGTCTTCATACGCCCGACTTATTTCATCGGTTCCGGGTTTGGGATTGGGTACGACGGGGACTACCAATGCGGAAAACCATTCCCCTTGGATATTTGAGGAGTCTGGTTTAACGGGAACTTTTGGGCCTATTCGTTTGGATACACCTATAGTTCGGAGATCATTTTTCTGTCCTGTTTTAGATTCTAGGTCGACCATCAATGCATCGTTGTACGTGTACCCCATCCAGTCGCCATCTCCGCTCCATTGATGCCGGTGGGTTCCTCCACGCAAGGCTCCAGGTGTAAAGGGGTCATAAATATCTCTGGAATCCATATAATGCAGGGTCTCCGGATCGCGCTCGTCTAGGATTACGCCGCTGCGTCTATGAGCCGCATAGGGCTGCTTTTCATTTGCCGGCTGCAATCCGTGGATAAACACCACCTGAGGAAGAAACGGATGATAGCTGACTGCGCCGACTCCGGGACCGAAAGGGGTAGGGTTGCTTACCTGATAAAGAATTTCTTGGATTCTGGAGGATACATGTACTTTTTCTATCTTGGTATTTAGGGCGATTCCAGCGGGATTTGGCCTAGTATCGTAGACTATCCATTGGTCGTCCGGGGAAAAATTCTCGTTATAGTCCAGTTCATGGTTTTGATCTGAAAAGGTGAGTTGGGTTTCCGTCCAGTAGCGTGGCGTGTCGCAGGCAGTCATGGATATAAAGCAGATAATTCCCAGTAAAGGTGTGGGATAATTTTTGATATGCATACTTGAATTTCTTTGGCGATTAATGTAACCTCTTTAATGCCAGTGGGTATATGGATGGCTCTAAACTATTTCCTTCCATAATGGGTTTAATTTTCAGGGTTGGTCATTTATACATTGAATGATTTGCAATATCCGGTGAATTTTTATCTTTTTACGCAAACAAGTTACTTATGAAAAACGTGAATTCAAATTTTCAGCTACAAAGGACCTTGCTGCCTTTTTTATTGATGGTATTATTTATGGTGGCCAGTTGTTCCACAAAGATTTATTTCCCTGAATCTCCGGTTGTGCCGGGGGCAGATCCAAAGGCTGATGTTAAAAAAAATAAAGAGGGAGATTACGTAGTCAAACTGGATGTAAATAACCTGGCTTTGCCTGAACGGCTATCTCCTCCGAAAAGAAACTATGTCGTGTGGGTAAACACAGAGGGCGAGGGAGTCCGTAATATTGGCGAACTAAAAAATCGCAGAGGAATGTTTTCGAACAGCAATAGGGCGAGTTTTGAGGGAAGTATTCCTGTGAGGCCCACCCAAATTTTTGTAACGGCAGAAAGTAATCCCGATTTACAGTTTCCGGGAGAGCATACTGTACTGAAGAGTGATGTGTTTAGAATTAAGAAATAGAGGTTAATACCATGGAAATACAAATTTGGTCAGATATTATGTGTCCATTCTGCTACATTGGAAAGCGGAGGATGGAAGGAGCACTTAGGCAACTTGATCTCACAGATGAAGTGACGATAGTATGGAAGAGCTTTCTGCTCAACCCGGATATGAAAACCGACCCTACACGAAACAGTCTGGAATATTTGGCCGAGACCAAAGGATGGACCAAGGAGCAAACCCAAGAAATGGTGCAGAATGTGGTGGATATGGCCAAAGAAGAGGGCTTGGAATACAGCATGGACGATACTAAGGTAGCCAATGCGATGGATGCCCATAGGTTGATTCAGTTGGCTAAGACAGTTGGAAAGGGCGGTGATATGGAGGAGCGGCTTTTCAGGGCTTATTTTATGGAGGGGAAAAACATCGCCGATATGGATGTGTTGGTGGATTTAGGGAAAGATGTTGGAATAGACGGTGAGCGAGTCCGGGAATGCCTGGAAAAGGGCGAGTTTTCGGACAGTATTCGGCAGGATATCCTGGAGGCCCAGCAGATTGGAGTTCGGGGAGTGCCGTTTTTTGTTTTCAACAACCAGTATGCCATTTCCGGAGCCCAGCCTTTGGAGCTGTTTGTGCAGACGATGGAGAAGTGTTTGGAGGGGATTAAATAATTAAGAATCTCACGGCGGGTCCAATTTGGCGTGAATAGGACGATCCTGCACGAATTAGCGGGCATTAATATTAAGGAACCAAAAATTACTATATAATTTCCCACACATCAAATATATTATCAATGTGTGGTTTCCCTCCAATTGAAATGATTTTAGCTGATATAAATCTGCGCATATCTGCGATATCAGCGGGAAATATTTGTCTGACTAATAAAGGACAGACGATGAAGTTTGGCTAAATATTTTATCTCTGTTCAAGCGTATCTTTTTCGGGAACTTAATTAGGCTTACTTTTGTCTTCTATTTCCAAATGGGGCTGACCGGTTTTGACAGTAGGTGTAAGGACTGGGCCAGCATGTCGGGTGGAGCATGTACGCCCGTGAATAATTCATGCGAACCATAATTGGCGAATCTAATTACGCCATGGCTGCATAATCTATCCCTCTGGGGACAAGATACGCGTAAAGGGTTGAGCATCGAGAGATGTTCCCCGGCCACATCCCTCAGTCCTCCGTCCGTTCGGGGCTGATCCAGGGGTGTCGACAAGATCGGACTAGTGCCTGCGATGCTGCTAAGCGGGTGCGAAACTCTAGCGGATAAGTCGCGCATGGGTGTGTCATCCAGCAGTGCGCGGTCGAAAACCCAACCGATGACTAAACATGTAGACGGTACGGTGTTTCCCTATCTGGACGAGGGTTCGAATCCCTCCAGCTCCACCTAAAAATTCTCCGCTTCCCCTGAAAATCTTTGATTTTTAGGAGAAGCGGAGAATTTTTGTTTAGGTTTAATTTGACTTTTCCGTAGTTTTGAAGCTTTGGAAAAGATTTATTCAACACGTTAAAATTGATAAACTTGCGAGAACTTGGGTTGAAAACATTCTGTCCAGTATAAGGTCTATATAAGCGGAAATATGATCAAACGTACAATTTCAAACCTGCCAATTTCAACTTCTTAATATGCATTCCAGCCCGGATTAAGTCGTCTGCTTCTATGGCAGCTAAGGTCTTTTGAATAAGTTCGAATAGTTTTTTACGCTTTTCCAATCTGTCGAATGGAAAAGGATCCAGATTTTGCGAAAGTAACTGATTGATTTTCTCCTCAATCTGATTTTGTCTATTCCTCAATTGCTGCGCGATCAGCGAGATATTGGTCATTGTCAATTAAATTAACGTTTAGAAGTCAATAATTTAGACAAAAAATATTAATGTTTACCTTTGATTGATGTCTATTTTTTTTTCACCAGCAACTTTCTTTTCTCTGATTCGACTTTTCCGTCCCTCGTCTTAGATATTTTTATTTGTTTAATTTTAGCTATCCATTTACAGGTGTATATAAAAAGAGCGCCGGAGGGCTCTTTTCTAAACTTTTGCCTTCTTGGCCTTTCCACCTTTCGGGGCAGCTACCTTTTTACTGATATACGCCGTATGGGTTTTGCCATATTTGTCGGGCTCTTTTAATGATGCGACTTCAAATACTAGGTATTCGTTGCCGTCGTAGTCGATCATCAGGATTTCCTCCAGTGTTTCCTTGGAGATGGATACCCGGATGATGTCGAGATCTTTTACCTGAGTTCCTTTGCCGATGTAAGTTATTTCATCTGTTTATAATTGTTTTTTAGAGGTCAGATGAAATCTTCGCATGCATTATAATCATCCCTCCGTGTAAGGTTCTCCTCATGCTCGATTTCATGTGTATATAATTGTTTTTTAAAGGTCACCCCGATCAATCGGGGCAGGCTATGGAATCTCGCTACTATAATCATCCCACTGTGTGACGTGCTCGTCATGCTCGATTTCAAATTGTGACATGACTTTATCTGTTTCAATTTAATTGAGAAAACAGGGGCTGCCAGGGACATCCAAGCCCCGAAAAAATTGTGGAAGGCTTCCCCTGGAAAACCCAATTTTTCAGAACGGGCGTAGCGTACCCTTTGCGGGTGTACCGCAGATCCCATCTTTGCATCAATTAAAGGTTTCAACTGGTCAAACGATCGAAAACAGATAACTAAAAGTATGTTTTAATCACACGTGCCTTGGCTTTTCAACTTTAAACAGTTTATCAAATAGATCCGTTTTTATTACAGAAATCTCATTCCGCCAAAGCTCACCCTCAAATTTTATTTCTACTAAGCCCAGGTATTTCATAAATTTTTCAAAAACACGGTAGGAATAACAATTTTCACAATGATCAATTCTGTTTGAATAAGGGGGTTCGGGACCATCAAGCAGATTAGGGAAAGCCTTGAAATATTTTTGGGCATAAAAGCGATTACTATGCCATTCATTGCCAAATCGGCTTATCAGGATGAGAGAAAACCCACTACCTATTGGACCAATGCCGTTTTCTCCATATCCGTCGAAAAAGGCCCAATTAAACTTTTTCATATAGGTTTTTATAATCAACTGGGTTAGCATATCGTCCTTTTGAAGGATTTGTTGGCCCTGTTTGGTTAAACTAAGTTTATTTGAACGTTTTTTGACCAGTCCCGCTATAGTGAGCAAGATTCTTGATAGCGTAATCGAAGGGACTTCGGCTTCTTTTAACTGTTTAAGCGTCCGTCGTTCAACATATTTTTCTTTAATAAAATCTTTACTGTAAATTTCGGCAACCACTTTGGTCGGTAGAAATCCCAGCTTTGTTAGTTTGAGCTCACCCATCCCTTCAATTAACTTAGCGAGGTATTTGATCTGGTTCAAAAGTGGTATTTTTCCGTAATCGTCGTCTTCCAATTTCTGTAAACCGATTGGACTGCTTTCTTCAAACGTAAAATGCAAAATCGAATGCATTTCTGCCGGTGAGTATCCTTCAAAATCAGGGACAGGCCGGTTATTTTGTTCAAGCATTATTTTATTTAGGTGCTTTTGCAGTTCTTCAAGCATCGTTTTCCATTTTGAAAATTAAATTAATGAGATTAAGTCACAAGTTAGACATTGTAAGAGCAAAGGTTTTTAAATTTAAATTATAACAAAATATCCAGTATGCCAGAAAAACACAAAAAAAGCCCCGAAGGGCTCTTTTTTAAACTTTAGGCTTTTTCGCTTTACCACCTTTCGAGGCAGCTACCTTTTTGCTGATATACGCCGTATGGGTTTTGCCGTATTGGTCCGGTTCTTTTAGCGAGGCGACTTCAAATACCAGGTATTCGTTGCCGTCGTAGTCGACCATATGGTCTTTGAGGATTTCTTCCAGTGTTTCCTTGGAGATGGATACCCGGATGATGTCGAGATCTTTAACCTGGGTTCCTTTGCCGATGTAAGTTTTTTCGAATTGTGACATGACTTTTCTGTTTAAGGTTTTAAATTTGATTATGCCCAAGATATCGGGGGCTGCCAGGGACACCCAAGCCAAGGGCCGTACTAAAAAATTGTGGAAGGCTTCCTCTGGAAAACCCAATTTTTTCGAACGGGCGCAGCATACCCTTTGCGGGTGTACCGCAGACCCCATCTTTGCATGTATCATAATTCACAACCGGGAACAGGATAAGTCGATGAGACGGGAAAAACTTGAATAGTTCGAGAGCTAGGGTAGATTGACATTTCTGAAAATCCTGTCTATGCAAATAAGGGGCGTGTTATCATCGAGTATTAGGGATGTATATATAGAAGCGGCTGGAGTATTCTATTCCAATAAAGTGTAATTCATTGACATAAATAAATGTAGACAATGCCCGCATAATAAACGAGAAAATCAATAATTGGCTAAACACTCCCGGATGAGGAGAATTTAAAACGGCTGTATTTTCACAGGTATTATTCAAGTATAGTTTGAAATTCTTTGTGAAACTCTTCCCCGTAAATGTTTTTATATTCCTTTTTGAAGTTCTCGAAAACACCTTTTGCTAGGGAGTGTTTGCCAAGATAGACAAGGGATTTGCATTTCAACATCATTGCTTCTTCGTTAACCAAATCAAAATAGAAAATATGATTGGCAATCTCAATCAAAAATTCAGGGTCATCAGAAATGTTGATGCTATTTGCATAATGAGTGTAAAGATCGATTATTTCATTGCCAATTTCGGACTTAAACGAATCGAGCCATTCATATTCAAGATTGGATAGAAAGCTTCCCCGTTGCACAATTGCAATCAATTCTTTAATTCTTTTTTTGCTTAGGTCTTTTTTGTCCTGAATTATGTTGTAGTAGTTGAAAAAGTCTACGTTAATTTGGGTAGGGTCAATGTTTGCCTTCCAGTATCCCGTTTCTTTAGATATCTCGCATCCATTTACCTCAGAGAGTATCGATTTTAACTTTGCGATATTGACCGACCGATTATTTCTCGCACTTACGTTAGATTTGTCAAACCACAGTAAATCTTTTAGCTTTTCTGAACTGATTCCTCTTTTCCATCTGATAGAATATAATAAAATCAATAGAAATAGTTCTCGGATCAACGGGGTGAAATTTTTCGTAATATCATTTCCAGATTTATCAAACAACTGGAAAACTCCGAATAGATACATGGTATTTTGTTGCACCTCCCCGACTGTTCTCCTAGAATCGATTTCTGTAATAGACGTTGAGGTTATTTCTAATATCGGGATATGACCAGAATTTTCAATTTTCTTCCGTCCATTCAAATAGAATATAAGTATAAAAAGTAAAACTAAAATACCTAATATGGACAAAATATAGGCGTATGAAGGTATATTAGAAGGCTTTTCCGTATCAAGAATTGGGATGGGAGGGCTTGAAATTGAGTATATTGCTATTTCGCTATAGTTGTCAGTGGTATAGAATAGGGTAACGGCAAAGAATTTCTCCAGTTTAGAAGAGTAATACAAATCGACAAATGAATTGATGTCGTAGAATTTAAACGGTATTTTATTCCCTACTTCAGTATAGGTAGCAGAATCCAGTGATCCCCTAATAAGTTGCAATTCCGAATTAAACTTGTGTTTGGAAAAAATAAGACCATAATAGCCCCGAGCATTCTGGTCTATAACCATGGAATTAGCGAAAACGAAATCCTCATCCTTAATTCTTAATTCCGTCATTTTTTTGAATGTTTGATCTTGGGGATCAAATCGTAATAGGTCGTATAAATTTGAAGGATTATGAATTTGCTGGCCTGTATAAGTACCATATCCGCCTATCAGGTAAATATCCCCTTCAGCAGATCCTCCAAGAGCGGCAAGATACCTTGGCGTGTAGGACTCTGCGGGAGGAGCAATAGAATCCCAAGTTCCGGTTGGATTGTGGAATTTCCTTACAATATTTTTATAGATAAAATGACCATATCCTCCAAAAAAATAAAATGTGCTATCCTTGCTGTTAAATATTTTATTAAAATGCCAGTTGTCGGTAATCCGTTTTGGAGGAGTATAGTTTTTTGTCCAAGCTTGCGTTTCCGGACTGTATGTTGAAACCAACCCCTGATCTAGGTAGATGTTGTGAAGTCTTTTGAGGGTTGTGTCATAATAGGACTGATTGCCCTGCTGAAGTTGAAGACTTCCCGACTGATTGGGTAGGGAAGTTAACTCGTTGTTGGATGGAGAAAATGAGATCAAAGAATCTACTCCAACGATGTATAGTAATCCATCCGTTGAATTGAATGCCACACTTACAGGTCCTTCCGATGAAATCTTCTTTAATAACCTCCATTCGGAACGTAGCTCCTTTACCCATAGGGGATTAAGAACATCTCCTGACCTGCCCGCAATATTTTCCGCAGCTATATTTCCACTTTGTTCATCTAATAACCATTGGTATATTAAATTCCCATGTTCATGAATCTCGATGTTTTGAACGACCATCGGCGGAACATCAGTAGTTTTAAATTTCGAATAGTCATTTGCTCCAAACAAAATCTTAAAGCAACTTCCCTGCTCAAAGGGGATTTTTTGTGAACTGGTAATGCCCAAGAAGGAATATGTTAAGGTTTGACTTTCCAGATCATAGTCGAACGTAAACTTATTCCAAGATTTGAAAATATCCGTATCGTCTAAATCAAAATAGTGCGGGATAGACTCCCCTTGGTTTATGAATATAATATGGTTTTTTGAGGGCGAATTGATATTACTTATCAAGTCAATATTTCGGTTTTCTGGGTCAATTAGTCGAAAGATGTAACCGAAATATTCAAACTGATCAGGTCTAAATGAAATGTCAAAGGATAGCTGAAAATTTTTATCAAAACATAACCTGTTTTTTGGGCTTAGGTCCAATCCTGTTCTTTGGTCTTGAATTGCCTCATTGCTCACAAAAGATAGACCATAGAATTGGCCCATTGTAGGGGATGATACAAGTAGAAGACAAAATAGAGTAAAAGAAAAGCATGTATAATTGGATTTCATTGTGTATTTCAGTAGGATTTCAGCAACAATATTTGCAATTACGGTTATCGTGGATCGAGATCATTTAGCTTCAATTGCATAATTTATCCGTTGCTTCTCCGTATCATTTTGATGGATTATATAAATTTTACATTTTCAACGATTTCTGTACTTTAAAATCAAGATATAAATACAGTAAATTTTTGATTGGATGGGGATCGCTTTACATCATGCTCTACAGAGCATTAGATTCAAATAAATAAGCTTAAAGCAACTATTTGGGATCCTCTCTCTCAAAACCCATTATACAAAATTACATTTAAAATTTCACTTAATGTGACCATCTAATTCCGTATTGCAACCATCTATAACAAACGGAAAAAATAATATTGCCATTAATCCAGATGTTAATTTTTCATTAATCTTTTTTTAATGATCTCCACTATCATTGTAAAACGGCTTTGCGATGCTTTCCATTTCACGGCATAATTATTTGATTGTTAAATACCTATAAGCAAGGTCTCAATTTTACATACACCAATAACCCTTAATTTATGAAACCTACAAATCAAAAATCACCTGCCGCAAGGAGAAATGCACTTAAAGCAATCGCATTGGGCTCAACTGCCGGATTGTTAGGTCTTTTGGATAGTTCTGAAGCTCGGGCGGAATCCTATGTAACTCCGTCTTATCAAAAAGGCACTTCACCTGTTACGATTACCAAAGTAAGAGCGATCACCACTGCGCCAGGAGGATCCAATCTTGTAATTGTCAAAGTGGAAACATCAGAGCCTGGACTTTTTGGTTTGGGCTGCGCGACTTTCACGCAACGAGCGGCAGTAGTGGTTCCGGCAGTTGATATTTATCTCAATGATTTTTGCGTAGGCAGGGATGTTGACAATATCGAGGATCTGTGGATGTCCGCTTATGTCAGTTCCTATTGGAGAAATGGACCTGTATTAAACAATGCGCTATCAGGATTGGATCAGGCTTTATGGGATATTAAAGGTAAACGGGCAAAGATGCCTGTGTATCAATTATTAGGGGGGCGTAGCAGAATTGATGTTGACACCTATATACACGCAAGTGGAGGTACAGTTGAAGAAATTACGGACAAGGTACAGGAATTTATGGATAGAGGATGGAGACATGTCCGTATCCAACAAGGCGGATATGGAGGAACCGGAACTTTTGGAAAAGTTGTGCCCGATTTCAAATCTGCCGGATATGCAAGGGATACCGACGGATATTCTGATCAGGGAGAATACCTCCGCCGTGTCCCCAAAATGTTCGAATACGTGAGGAAAACCTGCGGTGAGAAAATAGAGCTGCTGCACGATATGCACGAACAAGTAGAGCCAATCCAAGCCATTAATATGATAAAGGAGTTGGAAGACTACCGTCCATTTTTTATAGAAGACCCGTTCTCTCCAGAAAATATGGGGTGGTTTAAGCAACTGCGAACTACAACTAGTGTACCACTCGCCATGGGAGAACTTTTTAATAATATAAATGAGTTCCGCGAACCAATGATAAATCAGATGTTTGATTTTATCCGTTGCCACATCTCTCAGATTGGTGGTATAACTCCGGCGATGAAAGTGGCGAGATTAGGTGAGTGGTTTAATGTACGAACGGCTTGGCATGGCCCGGGAGATACTTCCCCGGTTGGACATCAGGCAAATAACCACATTAATCTTGCTGTTTACAATTTCGGGATTCAAGAAGGGCAGTTTTTCAACGAAAAGGTTCAGGAAGTCTTTCCAGGAACTCCACTTATGAAGAATGGTTACTTTACAGTAACTAACCAGCACGGATTGGGGATTGATATCAATGAGAAAGTGGCTGCTAAGTACCCCATTCGTCATAATGGTATGGGGACCCTTCGGAAAGGCGACGGAACCATTATAAAGCCCTAGTTCATCCTTTTGTTGCCGCAGAACCTCGGAAATTTTTTTCTGTGTTTCTATCTCCAATCACATTGGTTCTGCAATAACCCGGATTCAATCTAACTAAACGATTTCATGAGAAAACTACTATTTTTAATTTTGTCATTTGTGATTTTTTGCTGCTACATATTATACTATTGCACTGATAACCGATCGAGGTTAACAACTGGCGAAAATTGGCCAAGATATGGTGGAAACAATCTGGGAAACAGGTATTCTCCTCTAACACAAATTCATGGTGGAAATGTGAATGACTTGGAAATTGCCTGGATGTATAATGCTGCTGTTACAAAGGAGGGAGCAATACAGTGCCAACCAATTATGATTGACGGGATACTCTACGGGACTACTCCTGAGCTAAATTTGTTTGCGTTGAATGCCGGAACAGGAGAAGAGGTCTGGAAATTTATACCTTCCAAGACTGATCGTCCTCACCAAAGTCGGGGCATAATGTATTGGGAATATAGGAAAGATAAACGTGTCCTTTATACTGTAGGCAGTGGACTTTATGCGGTGAATGCAATTACTGGGGAAGCAGTTGATGAATTTGGAGAAAATGGAAGGGCAGACCTAAAGCAAGGATTGCAGACCAATCTAGACCACGACGTCAGACGGCTATCTGTCAACGCTACAAGTCCAGGGGTAATCTATAAGAATACGCTGATAATCGGATCCGCTGTCTCAGAGGGGGGAGATGCGGCTCCAGGTCATATACGCGCATTTGACGTAAAAACCGGAACGCTTAGTTGGGTTTTCCATACAATCCCACACCCAGGTGAATTTGGCTATGACACTTGGCCAGGGGATGCCTATAAAAAAATCGGAGCTGCAAATAGCTGGAGTGGAATGACCTTGGATGAACAGCGCGGTATTGTCTTTTTCGGCACCGGTTCGCCAGCCTCTGATTTCTATGGAGCGGATCGGAAAGGAGAAAACCTATTTGCCAACTGCATCGTGGCATTGGACGCACTCACTGGGGAACTTAAATGGTATTATCAAACAATCCACCACGATCTTTGGGATCGGGACATATCCAGTCCACCCAATCTCACAACGGTGAGCCATAATGGGAAAGAAAAGGATGTTGTGGTACAAGCGACGAAAGATGGACTAATATATGTTCTTGACAGAGATGATGGTACTTCAATATTTCCTGTCGAAGAACGCCCGGTTCCAACAAATGGACTTCCCGGTGAACATCCTTTTCCGACCCAAAAATATCCACTCAAACCAGAACCATTTACAAGGCAAGTGTTTACTGAAGCTGATATTACAGATCTGTCACCCGAAGCCCACGCATTTGTAAAAGAAAAATTTCTTCGATTAAAAACAACAAATAAATATGCCCCGCCAAGCACCCAAGGGACTTTGCTTTTCGGGTATAGTGGAGGTGCCCAATGGGGTGGAAATGCCATTGATCCTGATGGAATTCTTTACCAAAATTCAAATGAAGAGCCCTGGGAACTTGTAATGACAGAAAGGAGCAATCTAAGTAAAAATTCCGGAAGGACTGGAAAAGTATCTAAAGGTACGGCACTGTATTTAGCCAACTGTGCATCATGTCACGGCAAGGACATGAAAGGAAATGGACCAGAATTACCCAGCCTCATTGATATAGAAAATAGACGTTCAACAGCTGATATCGAAAATCTTATACTAAACGGTGGAAGCAGAATGCCATCTTTTCAGCACTTATCTCAAGAGGACCGGAATAGTATCTCTGGGTTCATTTCCAATAGTGGAGCTGACACAATAATGGTCCAAACTGATCAGCTCGAACAAAAAGGAAACGAACTCGAAACCAACAACGCATTTCCATATATCCCTGCCTATGTCAGTAACCCATGGAGGAGATTCACTGATCAAAATGGATATCCAGGAATAAAGCCACCCTGGGGTACACTAAATGCCATTGACCTTAATACCGGTGAATACCTCTGGAGAGTCCCATTCGGAGAATATCCTGAACTTGCCAAAAAAGGAATCCCTATTACCGGAACGACCTCTTATGGTGGTCCGCTGGTTACTGCCGGCGGTTTAGTGATCATAGCAGGCACGAAGGACGAGAAGATAAGGGCATTTGATAAAAATACAGGCATTACACTATGGGAGTTCCAACTTCCCGCAGGAGGTTTCGCCACTCCCATTACCTATGAAGTAGACGGCAAACAATATATAGTAGTAGCGGCAGGTGGTGGAAGAGAACAGAAAATGGGAGGCAGTTATATTGCCTTTTCTTTAAAATAAATCAATTAAAATAGCCAATGATTGTGCGTATCTTCCGTGACATTCGGTTGGTTACCTCAAAGTGAATCGTCAAAGGTTGAATTATCTGATGTTTTGGTTCAGAAAAGCAGTCTCACTTTTGTCTTAGGAAAATGTACCAAATCTTACCTTATGAAGTTTCGGGACAATACTCCGGCGTTGTGAATTCGCGACTGCTCTGTCAAAATGAAAAAGACCGTTTCCTATATGTTGAATTTTGGAAACGGTCTTAATTGAATATTGCAATAGCGGCTATAACTATCCCGGGTGTGGGTTGGAACCTTCTTTATTTTTTAAATTATAAAGATAAGCTTTGAAAAATAGAACTAAGGTCTGACTGGTTTTTGGGCACTGAAACCTCCATTACCTCGAAACCACTGAGTAGCCTGGCCGGTAAGCCAAAGGTAATAATCAGAATCCAAGCCATCCTCTATACCCATAAATTTACCACTTCCATTGAGTGGAACCTCAGACTTTCTAAGACATTTAAAGATGGCTGTACCTTCATCAATTTCGTCAAACATGGCAACATATAAGGATTTAGCCCCCGCAATTTTAGCTCCCGCCACTTGTTTCCATAGAAAATCACCTTCATTTCGGGGAATTTGATCGTATAATGCTGCGTCTTGTCGCAAATTGCCCCAGGTAAATCCGGGAAAAGCCAGTGGTATGTAATGAATACCGTTGGATTCACACCATCTAATATCCTCGGAAAGAACGCCTCCTGATGTGTTCGCATAACTTTCACCGTTGTACCTGCCTACTGCCCAAGGCATGATGACATCCACTTTTTTGATTAGGGTATGTAATGCGGAGGAGGATTCGGTATCTCTATCCAACGTCCTCCAATAATAGGGCACCCCAAGCATGACCGATACTTTGTTTTCAGGACCTTTAAGCTGACCGACTAAGTGATCCACATCAGAAGTTGTGTAATTTCTGTCGTCATTGAATCCTACTCCCCAGATGGTAACTAGCGGCTTGCCATTATGTCGGACATAAGTGGGATTTTCATTATTGTCAAACAATTTGAACATTGCTTGCAACTCCTCCCAATCTTGTTTCAGGTACGCTACATCCTCTGATCGACAACCACTGAGATCATACATTACGCTGATAGCTCTCCCATATTTTTTAGCCGCCTTCAGAGCGTTGGAAAGTACCTGATTAAAATGCCGTCGGCCTTTAACATTTTCCTCTTTAATCTCCACTACGAATCTTTGCATTTGAACACCGTCAATGCCATAATCCTTCATCCATTTAAAATGGAGGTCGACACTTTCCTCGTCGTAAGGACTATAGACATAAGCCGGACTTCCATCCCCATATTGAAACGCAGTCATGTATTTTTGGCTGTATTCATTCACTTCTGGCCAAAAATCAATTGTCGAATAACCAGGTTCAAATCTACCGGCACGCTCGTAATGATACCATCCCCTGTCAGATCCGTCGCCTTCGGTAGCAAACCAGCCTTGATAACCAGCCATTACAAGGCTGTCAAGAGAGGTGTACATTAAACCCGTTTCGTCATACACCATTTCGGGAACGTTTTCTCCAGGAAAATCGGGATCTTTTACTATAGGGTTTGCTTCATTTTTTACACAGCCATTTACTATCAAACAAACTAAAGCAAGAATAGATATTTCTTTCATTTTCATTTTGGATATAGAATAAAAACAAACCATCCCCAAGGTTTTAGATGGGGATGGTTTACTGCAAAATTAAATAGTAATTCTAACTGCCGGGCCGTAGTTGAATTTCGCCGACCCTGCACTGCTTAATGCCCCGATTCGGAAATAGTATGGTCGTCCAGGTAATAAGGTGTTTGTATTGTTGGAGAGGTCTATCGTTAGCGTAAAAGTCTCCTGAGTATCTGTTGTTCGATTTAAAGTGCTCTCCACTCTTGACGTTAAAGTCATGGGATTGCCCACATTTGGGTTTGGGTGTACATATAAACCTATCCTTGCCACATCTTGGGTGGAGGTTTGTTCAATTTTGAATGTAGCCGTGACCAAATTCCCGTTCCGCTCTATTGATGGCTCAATTATTCTTAGATATGGAGTAACAAGAAAATCAAGCTTTGTTCTTCCCTTAATTTCCATAGTATCGATAGGCGCAATGTCATGGAAGTTGCCACGTACTGCGCGTACCAGATACTGTCCCGAGAATATTTGACTGTTTCTATATGTGCCATCACCCGTACTTACCAATGTTTGTGTCACATTGGTCTGGTTTTCAACCCAACCGTGCTCAATGATTTCGATGACAGTTCCGTTTATGATATCCTGTGCAAGCGGCTGATTGGTACCCTCATCGATAAAAGTACCGTATAATTCCGCATTTGGCTGGTCATAATTATCAATTACACATGAGTAATTTAGAGCCAATGCCAGAAAATAAAATATATGTCTTACCCTTTTCATAGTTGTTTCTTTTCCAATATTTTAATGATTTTTCAAATTGATATTAAGTGGATTAACCTGTTGGGTTCTGGATCACACCACTAGCTCCCACACCTGGAATAGAAAGGTAGTAGTCCCTTATCAAAAAAGTTCTCGGATTCATATTGTGCACATTTGCCCGAACAAAAATGTACTGGACCGGATTGATCCTCAAATCTAATATAGGAAGGAGAGCATGGGATATTTGCGCTTCGAAGACTTCATGTCGTTCCCTCCTTCGAATCAGGTCCCACCATCTCTTATTTTCAAACGCCAATTCAACGGTCCTTTCTCGCATCACATTGGAAATAGTTAAGGGAATTGCAACTGTGTGACCCGCCCGTCGACGAATATCATTTATCGCCTGCGCTGCCTCTGTTTCGTCTCCAAGCCCGCTTTCTGTTACCGCCTCCGCATAATTTAACAGGATTTCGGCGTACCTGAACTCAATCCAATCTGAAGTGCTTTGATTCCATCCGGGTGCAACCGGACTTTCTCTCAAAAATTTCCTAAAAGAAAAGCCAGTTTTTGTATTGTTACCTCCAAATCCGTCAAACCCTGAATAATCATTCGGTGTAGGTCCACCGTAATTATAATAGGTTTTACCGTTTATCTCAACGGATCCGCCAGTACGGATTCTCGGTGAGCCATCCGGCAAAATGTAACCTGCTTGGATTACTATCTCCGTACCCTTCATACTGCTGCCCGGTAGTACTACGGTGGCATGTAGGCGTGCATCTTTGTTTAAAAACGGGTCCGAGGGATTGTCAAATCTTAGATAGGTTTTATTTGCATCAAATCCGTTATAGTTGTCAATGTCTCCGTCGGTTGTAGTCACAATAGGAGCGGATTGTCCAGGTACAGTGTAGTCTTCATACATATCAACCAGATCGAGAGTTGGGTTCATACGACCAGGATGTGGCCAACCATTGGCAAGCTGGGCTGGGGTAAACCAAATATCATAATTATGACCTCTTCTGTCTCCAGGGATTGTATGACCTTTAATGAAAATTGCTTCGTTTAACGCCACATTGGGATCTTGAAACATCCTCCTGTAATTTTCTGCCGCTTCGGCGGGAGTCGCAGGCGTAGGCTGATAAAGTGAGAAAACTCCGGAATTCATGATTTCAGCAGATGCCTCAATGCACTGGTTGTAATATCCGTTTGCATCGTTTGCTGACATACCAACATAGCCAAGATCCACAGCATCTCCGGTGAGTGGGGCTTTATTCCAGAATTTCGCTAATGAAGCTGCGTGTAAAGCCACGCGGGATTTGAGGGCTAAGGCAACCCATTTTGTTGCTCTTCGTTCGCCATTCCATGATTCCGGGAGTTTAGTGATTGCCACATCGAGCTCTGATAAAATATAATCGTATGTTTCCTTTTCTGAACTCCTTTGAACTTTCAACGATTCAGCGTCTCCGAGATATTCCTGACTTTCTTTAATTAATGGTAAACCACCATAGCGGATCGCAATACCAAAATAGGCAAATGCCCTAACAAATGAGGCTTCTCCGCTTAACCTGTCCCTCTCTTCCGTGGGGATATTTAAAGTTGGAATTGCATCTATGAGTAGGTTTACATCTCTTACTAGCGAATAACCTGAAATCCAATAGTTGTTCATATTTTGCCCATCGCCATTTGGTCCATTGTTGAGACCTCCGGCTTCAGAATGAACTGCTTCGTCAGTAGACTGGGCTCTTGTTTGTCCACCATTGTTTGGGCCTCCTTGGTTTTGGTTGAATCCGGCGTTGAAGAAGAGAAAATCTTCTGTAGGCAGCTGATAATATAAGTTTGCCATATAAAGCTTGACACCAGCCGGTGAAGAAAAGACCGCCTCTACGGGAAGCTTATCCTGTGGCTGCAAGTCAAGTACATCCGAACAGCTGGATGCAATTATGGTAAAAGCAGCTAGAATTGCAGTTGATAAATATATTTGTATCTTCATTTTTTTTCGAATTTTGTTATTGCTATTCGTTAAAAATTTACACTCAGGCCTAAATTATAATTCTTGCTTAAGGGATAGGTATAGCCTGCATTAAACGCGCCCTCCACTCTTTCGGGGTCAAACTGCTTCATAAATGGATCCTTTGCGAAAGTCACCAGGTTAAAGCCATTCATATAGACTCTTAGTCGCTCCATCCCAAGCCGAGACAACATGTCAGAATTAAACGTGTATCCAAACTCCATACTTTTTAATCTTACAAAAGAAGAATTCCTTCGCCATACAGAACTTTCCGCGTATAGCATTCCAACGTCTCCATTAAAGCGGGTGGCGGGCCATTCACCAGCGATCCACTCACTATCCAAATTATAGGGATCCTCTTGGTGCCACCTATCGAAAAAGTATGCTGGCAGATTACCCCTGAACGCAAACATTTCTCCATACACTTCACTGAATCGCATGGTATATCCGCCAGCACCTTGAAAATGTAGGTTCAGATCAAAACCTTTCCATTGTGCGCCAAAAGTTGCACCAAAGTTGACTAACGGTGTTGCACCGTAATTTAGTGGTGTTCTTGCATCCTCTTCATTAATGATTCCGTCGTTGTTTACATCTTCATACATGAAATCCCCGGGAAGTTCCCTCATACCTCCCAATGCGCCCCCGTATACCGGGCCATTCCATACTTCTTCTTGGCTTTGGAATTGTCCTGTTACTATATAACCGATTTGTCTGTTGCCCCATCGATTTTCCTCTCCGTGAAGCCACCTGTCGCGTTGGCTTTGAAATGGAGCCCTTTCTTGGTATAATGTCATGTAGCGGCTAAAATTGAAATTACCTCTTACAGTGTATTGGAAATCATTAATAGAATTGGTGTGTCCCAAGGAAAATTCAAAGCCAACCTGACGGCTACTGTTCAGATTTTCTTCTGGAAGAGTACCACCAAAGGTATTGGGGAGGGATATAGTACGTCTTGCCAGCTGCCCTCTTCGTTCCCTATTATACACATCCGCGATGATCTCTAACTTCCCGTTCCACATTGTAAGATCAAATCCGATATCCGATAAGTGGTTAGTAGACCAAGTTAATAGCCTGTTGGTTATTTCCGGCGAAGCTAGTCCATTTGTTAGGTTGTTATTGGAAAATTCCCAAGTACTAACACCACCAAAAGTAAATCCCGGAAGGTATTGAAATGGTGCTCCCTCATCAGAACCAATTACTCCGTAGGAGCCGCGAATCTTAAGTTCGTTTATTGCTGGGGCATTATTTAAAATGAAGTTTTCCTCGGAGATTCTCCAGCCCGCTGATACAACAGGAAAAAATCCAAATCTTCTTTCCGGGTGGTACCTGAAAGAACCGTTGTAGTTAAAAGCAGCTTCAATTAGATATTTTTGAGAGAATGCATAATTTACCCTACCTATATAGCTAATCCTGGAATTCACATCGTCCTGCCCATCATTCTGCAGGTTGGTTTGCCCAGCGAAACGTATTTGATCACTCGTGTAGAAGTCGCCATAATACCTTCTAGCAGATTGCCACCTACTCCAGCCTTTGATTTGCTCCGCAACGAGCGTACCTGAGATATCATGGTTTTGGCCAATTTTTGTTTTATAATCGGCAGATAAACGAAGGGTGTAGGTATTGCCCACATCTGTTCGGGCACTGATATTCTGATCGGCCCTCTGAATCAGCGGGTTGTATGTATCTGTAGCTGGAGTATAAGTATATGTGGTAAATCCTTTGTACAAGTTTTTAAACATGATGTTACCCGTATCAAATGCCCCGGTTCCGGTAATGACTAGGTTTTTTACATAGGGAACTGTATACCTCAACTCAGCCATGGTTTGAACTGCTCTGTTTTCTACTTCAGTATAACCTGACAAGTCACGGTCTGCTATTACAGTAGGTGTTTGAAATCCCGAGGATACAAATCCCGGATAGAGTGGATTATCATTGGCAAACGGCCTCTCCGTAGGAAGTGTAACCCGGGTTGTTTTAAAAATATTAAAGAAGTTGTCCCCAGGTTCTGTTTGTTTATCATACCTTCCAGAAATCATAAGTCTGGCCTGGAGATTATCAGTTAGGTCGGCTGTTATATTACTTCTTAGGTTGAATCTGCTATAATTCATGTCATTGCTTCGAAGTAATCCACCATCTTCCACATATTCCAATCCTAAATAGTATAGCACTTTTTCACCCCCACCACTTACAGATAGGTTGTGCTGGGTTTGGCGGGCATAGTCTTTCATAGTGGCATCATACCAATCGACATTGGTATAACCGGGCAAAGTGCCTTCCATGTACCTCTGAAGCTCGTCTCGAGTATAGTAGGGAATTCCCGCTCCCGGGCCATAAATATTCGCATCATTGCGCATTTGGGCAAACTGGGAAGTAGAAGACATAATTGGGATACCAGTAGGTCGGGTAATACCTGAGACGGCATTATAGGTAAATGAAGTTTTCCCCCGATTTCCCTGTTTGGTAGTGACGATTATTACTCCATTTGCTGCACCAATTCCATATACAGCTGCCGACGCGTCTTTCAAAACGGAGATGCTCTCAATGTCCTCGGGATTTATACGTTGGAAGGCGCCTGGATCATTTCTTATGATGCCGTCAATTACAAACATAGGGGTACCAAAACCGCGTATGTTTATTGAATTGTCAAACGATCCAGGTTGTCCAGAATTTTGACGGATGTTAAGCCCTGCCACTTTACCTTGAAGCTTTTGGGCCAAGCTTGAATGCGTGGTGGTTTGAATTTCTCGGTTGTCAATAGCACTTACAGAGCCAGTTAAGGTTGCCTTTTCCGCAAATCCATAACCTACTACGATAAATTCCTCCAATTCTTTTTGGTCAGTTATCATAGCTACATCGATGATGTTTCTTCCATCAATGATTTCCGTTACAGTCTCCATACCTAGGAAAATAAAAACCAATTGTGTTGCATTGGCTGGGACGTTTATAGAATAAGCTCCATTAATGTCGGTTATCGTTCCACCGACTCTTGCTCCGTTACTATTTAAGACGACATTAACTCCTGGCAAGGTGGTGCCATCCGCACTATCAGTCACTGTACCTCTTATTATTCCATCTTGAGCTGACAGGAATAATGGGCAAATGAGCAAAATGGTTAACAAGTAAATTGCTTTCATATGTATTGAATCAATTATGTTTTTATAGGTTATTGTTGAATTTCATGAGTTTTTGAAAATGTTCAGGGTGGAGTAGAATAATGCATGATTTTTTGGGTTAAGAAAATTTATGGAAATCGATGTCGTATAATTTTAGTCATCACCTAATATCTTGTTAAAGAGATTTTCATCCTTATCAACACATGCAACAGCCTGAATTACGGCGAATGGATTCTGAATAGTGATCGGATCTGCGGACTCGTAATTGCGCATTCGTGATCCAATCAGGGATATTGTCAATTTTTTTTCACCCCGTACTAACATGAAATCTATTGACTTGCCGACGTTTGTTAATGCTCCGTTTCCACCTGAAAATGCCTCGACATTGGTAAACGCCGTGTGCCCTTCGCCTTCGATTATTATTGGATGCGTTTCCTCCACGGTAGCTCCAGCATTTGCGATAATGGAACCTTGGGCTATCATCCAATTGCGATTTTTGGTGTTGTTTCCTTGCTTAAAAATTCCAACTGCGACACAATCTAAATTGAAATTAGTTAGTTGACCATAGCTCTCATCTCCAAGATGAATTCCGCCCCACGTACCGAATGTGAATACGTCTATCAGTTGGGCATTGTCCGTATGATTAATGGAATAAGCAAAGGTTTTATTTGCCACAACATTATCAATTACTGCTTTAGAAAACCTAAGTCCGATTTTCCGCATAATGGCTGGATTCACATGGGTGTGGAGAAACCGGGGAATATCATAGCAATAATCAATTTTTATAAACTCACCGCTTAACGGATAGCCATAGCAATGCTCAATTAGAATCAGTTCACAAATAAATTCCCTAGAAGCGGTAAAATCCATTGCCATATATTCTCCATAAAAAGTAAGATTGGACAAAGTCACCCCTTGGGTACTTGATGTTTTGCTGGTTTGAATTGTGGGTGGGTATTTAATAACTTTTTGGGGATCATCAAGCTCTTGATTTCCATACCAAAACTGGATTCCTCTGATCTGGGTTGCGGATTCTACAGTAATGAAGGCACTGGCTGCATCTTCTATTTTAAAGACGCTACCAACCGGCATATTTTTCGTAGGATGTTTCGTGCCCCTGGGTGTTGGACCATGTACACCAATTAGCGATACATTCTGTTTAAGGACCAATCCACTATTTAATGAATAGGGTTGATCTGTCGGATCGATATATAAAGCTGCACCGTAAGTTGAAGCCCAATCTATAGCTTTTTGAAGGTTTGAGGTATTTTCTGCCGGAGTGTTTTCGGGTAATACGTTAAATTCTTTTATGCTAATATGGGATGTGCTATGCTGTTGGGCTACACCAAAACAATGAATAAATTGTGTAAATAACAGGAGGAAAATTAAGTACTTCATAGTGATATTTTGGGTTTAAATAATCTAGACTAGTCAACGTATGACTAATTTGCAATTTGGCTCAACTTAGTCCCGAGGGGATGAATAAAACATTAATAATTAATTAACGAATTAAAAAATATTATTAAATAACTGAATATCAAATAAATAAAAATCAATCGCATTGATTTATCAAAAAATATTATGTTTACCTTAAAGAAGAAAATCTAAAGTTTAGATGAATTTACCATGACTAAACAATGAGGAAAATGACCTAAATCACTACAGAAGATCATATATTTCTTCTCACTTATTCATCTTTTCCAATCTCATAATAAGCCTGTAAACAGCCGTATTGAAACCTGTCATCGACATACCTCATACCTATTTTTTCCATCAGTCTGCGGGAAGCAATATTCCCAATATGCGCCGACGATAGGATTTTCTTTAATACAAAACCCTGACAGCCGTATTCCAGCAAACCCAATGATGCTTCCGTAGCATATCCCCTGTTCCAATGTTCCTTTTGAAAACCGTCGTAGCCGACCATCAGGATTCACGCCAGTGTTTCACTTGAAGATGGACACCCAGATGATGTCAAGATTGGGAACCTTTGCCGATGTAGGTTTTGCGAATTGTGACACGACTTTTACTGTTTCAATTTGATTGAGAGAACGGGGGCTGCCAGGAATCCCAAACCAAAGGCCGGGCTAAAAATTGGCGTTGCCGTAAATTTGAAACGTTGAATCAAATAAACCAAAACGTATATAAATAATGGGACAAGTAAAAAAAATCACAGTGGAAGCAACAGAGAATGCTCCCGTAGCAGAAGTTTGGAAGGTCTGGAAGATGTTGGAACCAAACCTTTAGGCTATCCTGATTATTTTGCCAGTGCCCTTACCATCTGCAAAGTTCTGGGGCTATTGGCTATTTCCAATCCTAAAACTCCGGCTAAGTGGAAAGAATAGGCCTAAGCGGGATTTTCCTTTAAATTAACTGAAATTATGAAAATCGTAAATGTAGTCTAATTCAGTTATATTGAATACATTTATAAGAATATTTAAATTTATATACTTTTTTTTTTGGTTTTGAGTTAATGCCTCTTCGTCAGCGCTTTATTTGTTTATCCGAGAAATAGTTAGACTGGAGTTATTTACCAAGTATTGGGTAAAATCCATTCAAAATAATGCATGAAGAATATTAATATTTCAAAAAGGTAAATCAAATTTTAACAAATATTTGGAAGTAAAACATGGATAGACGTGAATTTACAACTAAATCTGCATTTATGGGTGCAGGACTTGCATTTTCAAATTTCGTTGACTTTGCACGAAAGAAATCCGTTCGCAACGCTGGACTGAGTGTGTCAATACCCATTCCAATTCAGATAGTCATAGATGATGTGGGCTGGTGGTCTGGTAAAGACGGCCATGACCGCCAGGAGCCATACCGTACGGGAATTAACCGTAATCATGTTCCTGCGGATTATCAAGCTATCGTAGATTTGGGAAAAAAACTAGGAGTACGTCCACAGGCAGCTACCATTCTTTGTGAGTGGGACAGAGAAAATATTTTGAGAAATGTGCCCACGATTACGTGGATGCGTGAGAAATGGGAGAACAGTAAATGGGTGGGGCCTTGGTTGGATGAGGCAGCAGATATTATAAGAAATAATCAAAATCACTATGAGCTCACATTGCATGGTGTAGGGCATGAATATTGGGAAGATGAAAACATGACAAGGGCAGAATGGGCGGACAGCTCGGGAACGATGCGACCTCTTGACCAGGTTGAACTTCATCTTGATTATTATGAAGAATTGCTGAATCAAAATCAATTAGGTTCTTTTCCATCTTCTTTTGTTCCTACCGCTTTTCTACATGGTTTTGGTTTAACAGGTGATCATCCAATCAGTATGGCAGAAGTGGTAAAGAAACGTGGAATTGAATACATCAGTACTCCTTTCGAAAATATGTTTAATGCAGAGGGTGCTCAATTTGGCTTATTTGGTGTTGATTCTGGAGTTATTACCGTTGACCGAGGAGAAGATTTGCTTAATTGGGATGCTTTTAGTGCCAAACCAGAAGGGGTAGTAATTGGAACCACTTGCGGTTTACATTGGCCAAATCTACTACATGCAGACCCAAATCGCAATTCCGAAATTGTCGATGCCTGGGTAGAACTTTTAAAGCCATACAATGATAAACCCGAAACTTTATTGGCCAAGAATTCTTCATCATTTAGAGATCAACTTGTACATCATGTTTGTACCAAAGTGCAAATTCATGATAATAAATTTGACATTGATTTCCTTGAAACTGCTAAGCTCAATGGACAACTTTGCAATACCCAGCTATCGGTTAAAATAGAGTCAGAAAGAATGTTAACATTCAATTCGGATGATTTGAAAATATCCAACTCCGAAACATTTCATGGTAAAGATACTTATGTATATACTTTGGTTGTTGATCGAATTAATGATATTGAAAAAGCTGTAGTGAAATTTGAGGCCTTATGAAATTTCACTAACCAAATTTCGAAACCCAATCGGCCAATTATCCCTGCGAAATAGTGTGTATCAATGCTAATGTGCCTATTATCTAGGAAATAGTTGAAGTATCTGCGGTCAATGCTTTTTTTGTTTTTATAGCTGATCCAACAAATATTGATGTTCCCAAAACAGCCGTTTTCGATTAAAGCGGATTACAGTAGCGAAAGCTTTGTCCGGAATGCCTAACGATATAGGAGATAAGTGTAATTTTTTTGTCGCACACCTTTCGCATACCGATCCTATCAATTCACGAAAAGATACAAGGGAAAAACTAGAAGTTGGAATTTCTAAAGAGAGAGTTGATGTGACTACTCCTCAAGTGCCGTTTATATAGAGGATATGAAAATTGAGCCGAAGCAATTCCTAGTAATTCAATCCATGCTGTCTTTTAAGATCCCACTTGGCGGATTGTGGGTTAGGATGGGAGAAACAAAAATATTGGACAGTTTTTTTCTGACAGCCCGTATGTAGACCCACCAAGATTGTAGGGAGGATAAAGTATCCTTCTAGACGCCGACAGCGATTATAAACTTACAGATACATTTTAATCTGTTGAAACGAAAGGTTTAATAGAAAATATTAAGGTTTAATAAATAGATGGCAATAAAATAAAAGTTTTTTTATTATATATACATTTTATTATATATTGCACTAACCTCTGTGGAAATGGTAAATAATGATTTTTTTAACTAAGGCGGTTACCCATGATTTCGCTTATATGTGGAAAAATAGAATTGAATTTATAAGTATGGAGGCGTAAAGCTCTCCGCAAGGATTGGCAGATGCTCTTGCCTTGCCAAACATGCAAGGTGACTATAATAATAGGAGGAAGGTTTGGTGGCACCAGAATGATAATGATAAGGTAAAAATTGAAAACTTAACTTAGTAGAAGAAAAATGAACTTAGAGATTAGGCAGCACATACCCAGTTTTAATAATGGGCCGTTGAGCTTGTTTTTAGTATTTGTGTTTGCCCAGTGTTCTAATCCATCGGTAACTACTTTGCCGAGCTCCGATAAGGATAACGGTGGCATTTTTTTACCAGGAGGTTTCGAAGCGTTGGTGGTCGTTGACAGTATCGGCAATACTAGGCATATCGCCGTAAACGACAATGGAGATGTCTACGCTCAACTTCAGAGTTCAGAAGATGGGAAAGGCACTATTGCCATGCGCGACCTTGACAAGGACGGCAAGATGGACAGCATTGTCCATTTCGGGGATTACATCGATAGAGGTAGCGGCGCCACCGGTCTCACAATACATAAAGGTTTCCTATATACCAGTACCAAGAAATATATATTTCGGACCAAATTGGCTCAGGGCGAATTGGTCCCTACGGGTGAGACAGAAATAGTGCTTACAGATATGGATCCCAACGTCGATAGAAACTGGCATACTACAAAACCAGTTGCCTTTGATCAAGAGGGAAATATGTATGTGCCCTTTGGAAGCCCATCTGACGCTTGTCAGGATATAGATCTATATGGGCCGGTAGGCATTCCCAACGGGAAAGGAATTGATCCATGTCCAGAGCTGGAGAAACATGCCGGAATATGGCGTTTTGATGCCGAGAGGATCGGTCTTACCCAAGAGGATGGGACTAAATTTGCCACTGGTATAAGAAGTGTTGTGGGGATGGAGTGGAACCCGAAGGATGAAAGCCTATATGCGGTTGGAAATGGAATCGATAATTTCCATACTATTTTTCCTGACCTTTATACAGGTTGGCAGGCCGCAATGCTGCCCGCCGAAGTTCTGATGAAGGTGACCAAAGGTTCTGACTATGGGTGGCCCTATGCCTATTATGACCAGATTCAAAAGAAAAACGTCCTGCAACCTGGGTATGGTGGTGATGGCAAAATTGTAGGTAGGGCGAGTGAATATGACGAGCCCGTGATAGCGTTTCCCGGACACTGGGCCCCTATGGACGTTATGTTCTATCATGGGGATCAATTTCCAAAACGGTATAATAACGGTGCATTCGTAGCTTTTCATGGCTCAACGGACCGGGCTCCCTATCCTATGGCCGGATTCATAGTTTGTTTTGTGCCCTTTGATGACGATGGCATTCCGAAAGGGACATGGGAGGTCTTCGCTGACGGGTTCGCTGGGGTGAATATCGTTAAAAATACAAGCGATGCCGACTATAGGCCCATGGGACTTTCGGCAGGTCCGGATGGTTCCCTGTATATCAGCGAGTCCAACAAAGGAAAAATCTGGAGGGTAATGTACAAGGGGGATAAAGATTTGTTCAGTGACGAACAGCTGATTGCAATGGAGGACCGCAAGGAGACCCAAAGCTATATCAGGGATCCTGATCCGGTAAAGGATCTGATACAGGAGGGTGATACGTACAGCGGCCGGATACTGTATAATACCTACTGTACAGCATGCCACCAAGGCGATGGGAAAGGGGACAATAACCGTTTTCCCCCGTTGGTCGATTCAGAGTGGGTCACAGGAGACGAGGATAGATTAATTGATATTGTTCTGAATGGAATGCAGGGAGATATAGAGGTCAACGGAAAGACCTATAACGGTTTTATGCCTGGACATGACCACTTGGACAATCACTCCATTGCGTCCATATTAACATATGTCAGAAAGAGATTTGGTAATGAATCATCCCCAATCAGTGCTTTGAAAGTGGAGGAAATAAGAAAGCAATCATCAGATAAAAAGTAGGCAAAACCTAAGAATGGATTTCATATGATTAGAATCATAACAAGGACCAAAGGAACAGTGGCTATCGTTTTAGCTAATTTATTATGTGTATGTTCTTTTTCACAATCTTTGGTCGATAGCTCCTCACATGGCCTTGCCAATGAATTAACAAACGATACCCAAGAGCCGTTTTTGGTCAAAAGGTGCAGTGAATTCCATATCACGGGCAGTGGAGATAATCCTGAATGGGAAAAAACCGAATGGTTACCACTTACTAAACTGGATCCGGAGGGATCAAATTATAAAAGTAAATTCAAAGTCTTGTCATCGGAAAAAGGCATCTATGTGCTCTTCCAAGGTGAGGATGACATAATTACCACCTCGGATTATGAAGACATGGATAAAATTTGGAATGGTGATGTTTTTGAGGTTTTTTTTCAACCGGATAAACAAGATCCAGTATATTTTGAATATGAGGTGAACCAGTTTGGCAAGCAATTACTTCTTACTATCTCCAACTCGAAGAATGGAGTAAGTTGGATACCCTTTAACGAGTATGATAGGAATACGTATGGAACACTCAATAAAGTTGAAATAGAGGGGGGGCGGCAAGCACTTGGTGAAAAGATTACCTCATGGAGAGCGGAGGTTTTTATATCCTATAAATCATTAGAACTCGTTTCTCCAGTACCCCCGAAAAGTGGCACGGTATGGAACGCCAATTTTTGCAGGCTTGACCATGATTCCGGAAAGATGGTAAAGTGGTCCTGGACTCCGACGATAGAGAATTCTCTTCACGAACTGGACAAGTTTCGCGCCATTAAGTTTGAATAGCCAACGCTGTAATGAAAATGACAATTGAGTAATTAGCTTAAAAATATTTAAGGAATATTAACTATAACACATCTAACTACACGATTGACACCAAAAAAGTACTATTTAAACACTATATAGCTTATTAAATGCCCTTTATTCAGCTCAGGGGAAATACCTCCTGGGGAAACAATAAAAGTGGGTTAGAATTTGCAAATCACAAAAGATAAATAATTCGTTTTAAAATTTTAATATGACCAATTCGCCTTTCGGTATTACACCCGAAGAAGATCATGTCTGTAATGAAGGGTATGTTAGGTCAATGAGGCGAACAGCACTTCTCACCTGAGCTCAAAGTGTAAATGCTTACAAGATGCTTTTGGATGCATATCTCGATACCGTTCCCCATTCGCGAGCACTGTTGTCCCATGCGGGCGGATTTCTGGCATGGTATAACGAAGCCTATAGAACTACCTTTACCTTTACAAACATAGACGCCATGCCCGCTCCACAGAAGGGATCGTCGGAGGTGCGTTTTGGTTTTTTCAACGATTGTTATGAAGCTGGAAGGATAACGGCTCGCTTTCCGTGGGGAATCCTATGATCAATGACAAGTATGGAAATAGTACCTATGACCGATACCGAGTTGTCAAATGGCTCTACAAACAAAAACAAATCGTTCAGGGGGAAGGATGGATTGGCGATAATGTCTTTGGCAATATTCCGCGCGATATTATAGAAGCCCAACAACTCAGGACAAGTAGTTTGAATATGAGGTACGGTGCGTATAACCTGTGGAATAATTTTATTGAATTAGGCACTTACAACATAAACTCTTTATAGGGGTTGGGAGGCTTATCTATCATCCTTCGCATTAAATTTTCAATGATTCCTTCCTTCATTTGGTGACGGTTAAATCTGTAAGTGTACTCATTGATGTATAGTTGTAGATACTTTATTGAGTGGTGTGTTCGTCTCAACCGAGACTTAAACATCATGATAGAATATAGGGAGTTTCATACAAGTGCCTAAATCAAAAAAATAATTTTAATAAGGTTTTGAAAGAGAAAATTAAATTATAACTTTACTAACGAAAACTTAACACCAAAATACTTTTTAATTAATTCTTTTATCTAAGGAAATGATGTAATTAGTTTCGATTACTTAGCATTTATGCAGAGGTTCTAGAAACTCTTGTTTAATATTTTGAATGAATATATAATCACACCGAAACTAAAAGCTATGATTTCAAAATTACGTGGGTTTTCGTTACACCGTGGTTACGGGGTAAGAAACATTGCTAAAATGGCTACGGCAGCCATTCTATTTTTTAATTCCTTAACTGCTTTTTCTCAATCCCTAGAGATAACCGGAAAGGTGGTGGATGAAAACAATGCTCCCATTTTCGGAGTTACAGTATTTTCAGTTGAGGATTCCAAATTTGGCACAATTACGGATTTTGATGGAAATTATTCATTGATTGTTCCGGCAAACAGTACCCTTCGCTTCAGTTACATTGGATTTCAAAGCCAGGATATACAAGTAATGAATCAATCAATAATTAATGTAACGCTAGAGTCTTTGACATCTCAATTGGATGAGGTAGTCGTTATAGGTTATGGAACTACGGAGAAAAAAGACGTAACTGGGGCGGTTTCTACCATATCATCCGACCTGATTACACAGGCTCCCGTTGGCGGCCTTGAGCAGGCCATTCAAGGTAGGGTGGCCGGGTTAACCGTTGTGCAGGATGGATCTCCTGGGGGTTCCCCAAGTGTCCGCATTCGAGGCATTGGGACTATTGGCAACAATAATCCGCTATATGTTATCGATGGGGTTCAGACTACAGGAGGTCTGAATAGCTTAAATCCCGGGGATATCGAATCCATAAGTGTACTCAAAGATGCCTCTTCAGCCGCAATTTACGGAACCCGGGCAGCTAATGGAGTTATAATAGTCACCACAAAGAGAGGCAGAAAAAACACTCCAACTCAGGTTAGCTTATCTATACTTAACGGTTTTCAACAGGCTTGGAAACATGCAGATGTGTTAAATGCGCCAGAATATGCAAGAGTGATAAGGGAATCAAGGGTCAACGCAAATACGCAGCGAACGGCCAACGGCAGTACAGACTTACTGCCGTTGGTACCTGAGTTTGATAATCCCGATTCACAGGTTTCCTTGACGAATTGGCAGGACAAATTATTTCGTTCAGGACATATACAGGAGTATAAACTGGATATAGCAGGAGGTAATGAAACAACTAATTTTTCCTTTTCGACAAGCATACGTGACGAAGAAGGTATAATTCTTAACTCTTTATTTAGGAGATACACCGGAAGAGTCAGTTTAGACCATGCTATAAGTGAGAAGTTAAATATCGGAGCTACATTATTTTATTCTCATAGGAATTCTCAGGGTGTGCCAAATAATGATATTTGGAATGGGGCTTTGCAATCTGCGTTAACCATGCCGGAGAATTTTCCCGTTAGGAACGCTGACGGAAATTTTGCCGCACCGACTGGAGGAAATGCTGGTATCTATGGCAATTCGCAAAATCCCGTAGCGCAAGCGTTAAGGTCTGACAACAGCTCGCCCATTAACCGCGTTTTAGGAAACGTCTTTTCGGAGTGGGAAATGTTGGAGGGTTTAAAATTCAAATCAATGTATGCAGTAGATTTGACATCTTCTACCTCTAAATATTTTCAGCCTACTTTTGCCGAAGGTTCTAGACCAACAATAATAGCCACATTGTCCCAATCGAGCGGAACAAGTTCATGGTGGGGTTTCGATAACACGTTAACCTACACAAAAATGTTTAACAATCATGATTTTTCTTTAGTTGTCGGAACGTCCGCACAAAAGGAGAGTTTTGAATCGTTTTCGTCTTCCAGGCAAGGGTTTCCCGAAGGTAATCCCGAAGGTCTGCGCTATCTGGATTTTGGAGGTCAAGGGTCGGATTTAGTTTCCGGTTCAGGGGGTACAGCTACATTGTTGTCCTACTTTGGCCGTTTCGGCTATAGTTATTTGGACAAGTATTTATTATCTGCTACACTTAGAAGGGATGGCTCCTCAAGATTTACAGAGGGTAATAGGGTTGGAACTTTTCCATCCGCTTCCTTGGGATGGAGGATCTCCAATGAAAATTTCCTTAATAAGTCTGAGTTTCTTACCAATTTGATGGTAAGAGCGAGTTGGGGAAAGGTAGGAAATCAGGATGTTGGAAGTTATTACCCCTATGTAACCACAGTCGGATTCAACAACAGGTATAATTATGTCTTTAATGGCCAATTGTTTCCAGGGGCTGCTGTTCAGCGTCTTGGCAATCCAGATCTTACATGGGAAACCACAGAAATGAAGAATTTTGGAATTGACATGGATTTCTTAAATAGTCAGATTGTTCTTAGTGCTGATTATTTTGTAAATGACACGAGGGATATTTTGCTGCAAGTGCCGTTACCCCAATTAATAGGACAAGTGCAAACACCGAATGTCAATGCGGGAAATGTTAGAAACGACGGTTTGGAGTTGGTTCTATCCTACAATAGTGCTGGTGACCAGGATTTTAATTACAGTATCAGTGCGAATGCAAGTTTCTTGAATAACAAAGTAACAAGTTTATCAACAGCAACTGAAATTATTGCTAATAATGATCTTCGGGGTTCAGATCCCGTTTCAAGGGCTATTGTTGGGGAGCCTATAGGATCATTTTTCGGTTTTGTGACTGATGGGTTATTTCAATCCCAGGAAGAAGTGACTGCACACGCTTTTCAAGAACCAAATACTGCCCCTGGGGATTTTAGATATAAAGATCTTAATAACGATGGCGTGATTACCGGAGAGGATAGAGCTATTATAGGTAATGGTTTTCCCGATGTCACCTACGGCATCAACTTTGGTGCTGACTATAAAAGGTTTGATTTGGCCGTGTTTTTTCAGGGTGTAAATGGGGTGAGCGTTTTCAATGGATTGGAATATCTTACTATGAATAATGTAGGTGGCAACAAGAGCGCAAAAATTCTAGACCATTGGACTCCAGAAAATACCAATACAACTATCCCCAGGTTGACTTGGGACGATCCAAATAGAAATTCTAGAGTATCAGATAGATACGTTCAAGATGCCTCATATTTGAGACTAAAAACAGTACAACTGGGTTACAATTTTGGTCTAAACGTTATACAAGCGTTGGGGATTAAGCACCTACGAGCCTATATTTCCGGACAAAATCTTTTGACTTTTACCAGTTATGATGGTCTAGATCCTGAAGTAACAGGTTCCGATCTTGCAATTGGGGTTGATCAAGGTATCTATCCACAAGCCAGACTTGTAATGCTTGGTATCGATGTTAAATTTTAAAATACCTATACTATGAAGAAGTTATATTTTGCATTGTCAATTCTTACGATGTCGGCACTGTTGGTATTATCATGTACTAACTTTTTAGACCAAGCTCCAAAATCAGTATTAAGCACTGAAAATTTTTTCTTGAGCGAATCAGATGCTATTGCGGCGGTATCGGCTGTGTATGATAAATTGAACAAACGTCATCTCGTCAATGCTACGGCTTGGATATATGCGGATATAACCACTCCAGATACATCGACTCCCTCTGCCGAATTAGACATTGCGGTTTTTGACAACTTTAACCTAGGGACATCAAACCCTTATCTCAACGGAAACTGGCCCGAGCTATATGAAGGTATTACGAGAGCAAATTATGTTATTTCCAATTTACCAGGAATGGCGGACATTGACAATGTCCTAAAGGATAGGTTGCTGAATGAGGTGAAATTTCTGCGCGGTTGGTACTACTTTTTCCTTGTACAAGCGTACGGCGGAGTTCCTTTAATAACGGAGCCCATTAACATCAGCGACGAAACACAATATCTTGTACCAAGGTCAACTAAAGAAGAGGTTTATGCCCAAATAGAGGCGGATTTTACCGCAGCGGAAGCACTTCCGGCTACTTATACTGGTTCGAATGTGGGTAGGGTTACCTCGGGTGCTGCAAAGGCATTTTTGGCAAAAGCCTATTTATTTCAGGAAAAATGGGAATTGGCATCAAGTAAGGCCCAGGAAGTCGTAGCGTCAGGCGTATATCAGTTATTGCCGAGCTTTAGGGATGCTACATGGAACAAAAATACTTTAGAATCTATATTTGAAATGCAATCGATCGGGGGTACTCCGGGTTGGGAGGATGATAATGAAGGAAATTCGATTGGTATCTGGGCTCGTCCTACCTGTTTTGGCGGTTGGGGTCTTCATAATGGCACACAGGATTTGTATGACGCCTTCGAGGATGGTGACCCGAGAAAAAGCTATACCCTCTTGGACGTTGGAGAAGAATACGATGGTCAAGTTTTGCCTAGTGGCTGTTTGCCTGACAACACGTATGCGTTGCTCAAACTTTTGGGCGACCCTGCAGGAGGAACGGGCGGTGATGCCAATGGAAGCCAAAATTTCATTTTCATGAGATTATCAGAGGTATATTTAATGATAGCCGAGGCGAACGTGATGATTGACAATTTGAGTGCTGCGGAGAATGCTTTGGAGGTGGTAAGAAATAGAGCGAGAAATGACGTAAATGCTGATGCTGGTGCTCTCCCCACGTTAAGCGGCCTCAGCAAATCAGCGTTGATTGATGCCATTCGCAATGAGAGAAGGGTTGAGTTGGCATCCGAAATGAAGCGGTTTTATGATTTGGTCAGATGGGGAATTGCCGGAGAGGTAATACGGGCAGATGGTAAGAACTTTATTGATGGAAAACATGAGCTTTTCCCAATTCCTCAATCCCAGATTGATATTAGTCAAGGAACATTAATCCAAAATCCGGGTTATTGATTTAATTTATTATGCTGAATTAGTTTGAGTTATGAAAGGACTCTAAAGCTTTAAGGGTCCTTTCTCTTTTACGGGAATATTTATTTTTCCGATACGAAGTATTTTTTCCTAAATTGAGGTCTTTGGTATAACTGCCTACAAGAATTAGATAACGTACGCAATACCAAAATCCAATTTAACTACATAAATTCATTCACATGGCCCATAAACATATACTAGCAATCCTTATTATTGCCTTTGCTATGCTGTCGGGATGTGCAAAGGATCACGATGGAACGCTTTTTAGAACATTGAAATCATCGGCTACCAATCTGGATTTCACGAATACCATTACTGAAAATGACTCCGTCAATATACTTACTTACGAGTATGTATACAACGGCGGGGGTGTAGGTATTGGGGACTTTAATAACGATGGTTATCCCGATGTTTATCTTTCTGGAAACATGGTAGGCAACCGATTGTATCTTAACAACAAAGATTTATCATTCACCGACATAACTACAACTGTTCTGGAATGCAAAGCTAATTGGTCCTCCGGAGTAGCGGTTGTAGATATAAACCATGATGGATGGCTAGACATTTATGTCTGCACTAGTGGCCCATATGATTTTTATGATAAAAAAAACAAATTATTCGTCAACCAAGGACTTGATGCGGACGGAATTCCCCAGTTTATTGAAATGGCTGAAGCATATGGATTAGATTTCGATGGTCCCACCACACATGCAGCTTTTTTTGATTATGATAAGGATGGAGACTTGGACCTCTATTTATTGAATAACACGCTTAAGAATAATTCTTCTCCTAACCGCATTGTACCTCAGGTAAATGATGGTTCTTCCGTTAATAATGATAGACTGTTCAGAAACAATGAAAGGGAGACTGGTCAACTTAATTTTACCGATGTCAGTAAGGAAGCGGGAATAATATATGAGGGTTATGGTCTGGGGCTTGCCGTCCAAGACCTTAATGACGATGGGTGGATCGATATCTATGTGTCAAACGATTACATCTCGAATGACTTGGTCTACATCAATAAAGGTGATGGTACTTTTAGCGAGGAATCATCCTCAGTATTCGGACATCTAAGTTACTCGGCCATGGGCAATGATGTTGCCGACATAAACAATGATGGATTAGTGGATATTATTACCGTTGATATGTTGCCCGCAGACAATAAGGGCAGGAAAATGATGTTGCCCTATGTGACATATACCCATCACCAATACCAAAAGTTAAATGGTTATCACCCACAATATACCCGCAATACGTTGCAGCTGAACAATGGTGTTATGAAAGGAGGGTTGCCCAAATTCAGTGAGATTGGGCAGTTATCAGGAATAGCCGAGACAGACTGGAGCTGGGGGCCGTTGTTTGTTGATTTCAACAACAATGGCCGTCGTGATTTGTTTATTTCAAATGGTTATCCAAAGGATATTACCAACAGGGACTTTTCCGATTTTAGACAAAATACCGGGGTGCAACTTTTCAAATCATATGTGGAAGGAAACAGGAATTTGCTGGAGCAATTGGACCAATATCCTGACTTGAAAGTACAGAATAAGATCTTTGAAAACAATGGTGACCTCACTTTTACGGATAGATCTTTAGATTGGGGTAGTTTTGAACCTTCCTACTCATCAGGCGTTGCCTATGCGGATTTTGATCTGGACGGAGATATGGATGTGTTGATCAATAACATCAACCAGGAAGTACAACTTTTGGAGAATACGCTACGGACTCCAGAATCAAATTTAGCTGAGAAAAGCAATTATATTAAAATTGACCTCATTGGACCAGAACTAAACCCAAACGGTCTTGGGGCGAAGGTAAGGTTGTATTGCCACGGATATTTGCAATTCTATGAGAATTCGCCATATAGAGGTTATCAGTCTACTGTTGAGAACCTAATCCATTTTGGTCTTGGTGATGCCAGTGTTGTTGACTCAATAGAAGTTCAGTGGCCAGATGGCAGGCATTCCTCCCATAAATCCATTCGTATTAATGAAGTATTGAAAATACATTATTCCGGATCTATTACCAAAGACTTCGTCAGTCGTGAAATAAAGGCACTTTTTAAGGACGTGACGAAGCATTCCAACATCGATTATATCCATAAAGAAGTACCGTATGTGGATTTCCATAACCAAATTTTATTGCCTCATATGTTTTCCCAAAAAGGGCCCGGTATAGCTGTAGGTGACATCAATGGGGATAATCTGGAGGATTTTTACGTTGGTGGCGGTTTTAAACATGCAGGACAATTTTTTGTCCAAAATACGGACGGCACATTCTACAATAAACCGATTACCTCCGGGGAAAAATTTGAAGAGGACATGGGCTGTCTTTTATTTGATGCGGATGGGGACAATGATTTGGATTTGTATGTGGTCAGTGGAAGCAGTGAATTTGAGATGGGTTCTAAATACTACATGGATAGATTGTATGTCAACGATGGAAAGGGAAATTTTGATATCAAATCGGACGCACTGCCAGATATTAGAAGGAGCGGCGCCAATGTTTCGGCAGCGGATTATGATAAAGACGGTGACCTTGATTTGTTTATAGGCGGCATGCTTGTTCCCAATCAGTATCCTATGCCTGCGTCCAGTCTTATTTTGAGAAATGAAACTACATCAAAGGATAATCCACAATTTGTAGATGTAACCAACGAAATTGCGCCAGAACTCTCCAGACTGGGATTGGTGTCTTCTTCGTTGTGGACAGACTTTAACAATGATGGACTGTTGGATTTGATCGTGGTCGGGGAATGGTTACCTGTGACATTTTTTTTAAATGAGGGTGGGACATTCAAAAATATCACTGCTGAACTGCCCGGCAACGTGCAAGAATATACAGGTTGGTGGAACAGTATCGTTGGTGCGGATTTTGATAACGATGGCGATATTGATTACGTGGTCGGAAATTTGGGATTAAACTCGAAGTTAAAAGCCAGCTTTGATAACCCCCTTAAGTTATATGCAGATGATTTTGATAAGAACGGGAGCATAGACCCGATTATAGCCTATCCGCTCGATGGTAATTATTATCCATTGGCCTCGAGAGATGAAATTGCATCTCAGACCCCGAGCATGAAGAAAAAATTCCAAAACCACACTTCCTTTGCCGAAGCCACCTTTTCCGATATGTTTTCGGAGGAGGAATTAAAAAATAGTGTGGTTTTGAATGCAAAATATTTTAGAACAGCCTATTTCGAAAATATTGGAAATGATGCCAATGGCCTTCCGAAGTTCGAAATAAAATCCTTGCCGACAATCGCACAGTTTGGACCCATTTACGGAATGAATGCTCAGGATTTTGATGAGGATGGCAACATTGACCTTCTTTTAACAGGAAATTCTTTTAGCGTAAATCCTATGCTTGGCAGATATGACGCATTAAATGGCATCTTTCTCAAAGGTGATGGGCACGGAAATTTCGGTGTTGTCCCAAACCAGGAAAGCGGATTTTTCCTTGAAGGGGATGGCAAAGCGTTGGCGGAACTTGTCATGGATTCGGGGGAATCGTTGTTGTTGGCTTCACAGAACAACGATTCGGTTAAAGCATTTCTTCAGGAGGAAAATAAGTTTACTATATACAATACGGAATCCAATGACGCGTATTCATATCTTTATTTCAAAAATGGGAAGAAAAGGAAGCATGAATTTTATTACGGGCATTCTTATTTGTCACAGTCCACAAGAAAATTAAAATACGATATCCATAGAATTGATTCGATCCAAGTTTACAATTTTTTGGGGGAAAAGAAAACGATAATACCTTAGTTTTTTCAACTGAAAAGTAGGTTAAATGTAGATAAGAAAAAAGTTAAAACTCAGTGGCACAAATAAATGGAGACAATAGCCGCTAAGGGAATAAAAAATGATTAATAGGCTGAATCACTTGCGAATGAGGAGATTCTGAACTGGCTGTATTTTCATCGCTTTAGTCGAGTATAGTTTGAAATTCTTTGTGAAAGTCTTTTACTTAAATGTTTTTGTATTCTTTTTTGAAGTTCTCGATAACACGTTGCTAGGGAATGCTTTCCATGATAAAAGAGTGCTTTGCATTTTAACATCATGGCTTCTCGATTAACAAGGTCAAAATAGAGAATATGTTTGGCAGTTTCAATTATAAATTCAGGGTTTTGGAAAAGCCCTCTGTTCCATTGTTAGAAAATCCCCTTCCTTTAGGATGTGTACGATTAACTTTTTTACCTTTTGATAGGCTACCAACACCTGCTTCTGTTCTTGGAACAATTCATTCATTACATCAACTATCGTGTGAAGCTGAAGTTCCAATTGAAAAAAATCGGAAATAAGATCCAGTTCAATCAAATCAACAAAAATACAGGCATCCGTAACAGCAATCTTTATCAAATAACCATGTTTTCCTTTCTAAACTCCGCCAGTTTCTGATTCGTCAACGCTGCTGCTTTGCTGATACTAATAAATTCTTCTGCCAGTGCCCTGAACAGGAGTTGGGAAAACCGATTCGAGTGCTCTACGCCTTCATAAGCTACAGGCTCATTGACTCGGAATCCCAATTGATTGAAAAAAATGTAAAATTGTTTGAGGTAATTTTCGGAAATCAACCCCAGATTTTTGGCCCGGTACACCAAGGCTTGCATAGAAAAACCATACTGTTGTTTGATGGCACCTAATTCAATCATCGACAGTTTGCTTCTTTTACCGCCTAGTTCTTGTCTTAAAGTTTCCTCGGGAATTAACATAGCGGATGCAAATGCATGGCAGAATTTTTCCTTTTGCTTGTCTTCATATCCATTGACATCAAGGAGAAGGTGTCCTAATTCATGTAAAGTTTGACATTACCCTTTATCCTTCTTTTCCCTCAACCCCAAACCCGCAAACAACTCCCCAGAATCCGCATTGATGGCTCTGTAAAGTTCGTCGGCCCTGAGTTTGGCTGAGTCGTTGGCTGTGAGCTGGGTCATTTGCTGATGCCAGTGCGTTGGTAAAACGGTTTACAGTCCTTTTGGCTAAATGATGCTGTCATGTGAGTATCGTTTTTTGGTATACCAATTTACTTTAAAATCGCTTTATTAATTCTGGTAATGAAAAAAATATTTGAATTTTTTTATTTTTTTATTGCACATAAAATATTTTTTATTTAATTTAGTTTCGTTGTTGACAATACACTTTACTAATGATTTAAATCATTCTTTGGTTCTCGGTTCCGATTAGTTCGGAAAATTTGTTTTTACAGAGCTAACTTTTGTACTAAAAAAATCATTAAAATGAAAAAGTCAATTAATTATTCGTTCGTTTTTGTATTTTTTTAATTTCTTACAATGAGATTGATTCTAACGTTCCAATGGAATTTAATGTGAATCAAAATTTAGATCAAGAAATCCAGCAAATGAAGAATTTCTACAATAACGGTCTTGACTTAGTTGTAGATAGATTAGGGAAGGAGCCTTACACTCACGTACAGAATTCTGATTTAAATGTTGAAACTATTGAAACTGATATTTTACAAGTTTTCAATGATATATCTATTCTATGAAGGATGTTGAGAACGAAAACTATTCCTTATCAATGCAAAAATTGTTTAGTTCTAAAAATAGTCCAAGCTCCAGAACTTCTCTACCAAATTTAAATGGGGAGCCTATTTTTAATGTAAAACAAATGGATGTCGCTAGCCCATTTATTCATGATTTACTTGAAGTGGATAATCCGTATACGGCAAGGAATATTTCTATTTCATTGGAAAAGGAAATATTAAATTCATCGTTAAACTATGAAGAGAAAATCTCTTTACTTTCTCTAAGTTCTGGAACTCATGTTGTTCCAGATTTCATTATTAATGACGGCATCAATAAAATTGAAGATAAAATCTATACAGGACAAAATCCTGATTTCCAAATTACTGGGTGTTCTATAAATATGAGAAGTGTCATGGCTGATGCAGTTGTAGGTTTTGCAGGAGGCGCACTTGCTGGCTGTTACGCCGGAGCTACTGCTGGGACCGTTGCATTTCCTATTGTAGGAACGGTAACAGGATGTGTCAGTGCCGGAATGGTAGGTGGGGCAGGAGGGTTTTTAACAGGAGCAACCTATAGCATTGCCTCCGGGTTGTTGTTAACTTGTTTTAGGTAAAAATAGATTTAATAAATTATAATTAAACTTCTAAAGGGAATTATGGATACTGAATTTAAAAATGAAAATCTTAAAAAGCGATTCATAATTGGAAGTTTCGGAATTGCTATTTTATTTATGGCCTTCGGATCGTACGGCTCTTTTAATCCTTTGGATGTTGGGTTTTACACCTCAATAGGAGCCGCTGTATTATGGTATTATCTTAGCTATTACGGATTTATGTTAACAATGAGCAAGCGTAGGTAATACTAGTATTTACATTTATTTATTACCATTTTAAACCTAAAGGCAGTTCTATTACTTATAGTTCTGCCTGGGGATACCAGCTTTAAGTGGGCTGAAGAAAGAATGAGTGAGGAGGATTCATATGTTCACCTCTCAAGGCAATCTGAATTTCCTTTTCCTCCTTATCTCCCGAAATCATCAGTGGTAAAGCGGGATATGTGGAAAATGTACAACAATATTTCAGAAATGGATAGACAGTTGGGTGCCGTGTTGAAGCAATTGGAGAAAGATGATTTATTGGAAAATACATTAATAATTTTTTACGGCGATCATGGTGGACCACTTCCACGACAGAAGCGGTTGATTTATGAATCCGGCCTGAATACTCCTATGATTATTAGGTTCCCCAATAAGAGATTGGCAGGGTCAGAAGATGATCAGTTTTGTAGATTTTGCACCTACCTTACTTTCCTTGGTAGGCGTAGCACCCAAATCGTATATGCAGGGACAGGCCTTTTTAGGTGATCATCAGCCCAAAGAGGAACGAAAATACATCCACGCTGCGGCGGACCGTTTTGATGAAGTTACAGACGCTATTCGGGCGGTAAGGGATAAGCAATTTAAATACATACGTAATTACCGTCCCAATCAAGGATATTATCTCCCTTTGTCTTATCGTGAAAGGATGCCAACGATGCAAGAATTACTTCGGTTAAAGGAATCAGATAAATTAGATTCTATTCAATCTCAATGGTTTCGGGGAAACAAACACAAAGAAGAGATATATGACTGTAAAGCAGATCCCGATGAACTCAATAACTTAGCGGAAAACCCTAATTACCAAGATAAGCTCTGGGAGTTGAGCCAAGAAATGGACAGGTGGCTTATTGAAATAGGTGATGATCCAGAATTATCTGAAAAAGAGCTTATAACGCAACTCTGGGGCGGGGAAGAGTCACAACCAAAAACAGATGATCCTTTGGTGAAAATTGAAAATGGTAAGATCAATATCACATCAAACACCAATGGAGCGTCTATTGGATACAAAATAATACATGAAAATGGGCAAGTTCCTCAATCCTGGACTATATACAAGGAGGCAGTCGATATTCGCAAAGTGGATTCAATACAAGTAAGCGCACACCAGTGTAAAGGCTGAATTTCGCCTTAAGGTATTGGGAGTAGAAGATGTGGATGGTATTGATGCCTACAAAATTGCAATGCATCATAAAGGTTTCGGTGATGGACACCTGCTACTGTCAGCTTTTATGGAATACAGAGCCGAATATGCACCCTTCAAGCTAGGTGCCTACCTGTATGTGGACAAGACCAATGGCACACTGCTTCAGGTCAACAATGAAAATGAGGAAGTTGTCTTCGATTGAGAATCTTCGATGTGTAAAAAAAGAACAATTGGAGGGAGTTCATCTTCCAGCATCTTTTCTACTCCCTGGATATAAACCTGTCCCATGAGCTGGGTACAGGTACCTGTATGCGGGCACCCACTCAACAGCACAGAATTCCGCCATGATATACTCCCTGTTCGCCACCTGCAAAAAGCACGGAGTTAACCCACATGACTGGCTGCTCGACTTGCTGAGGAAAATGAACGACCGAGCCTATAAAGGCAAGTTCTCCGACCTGCTACCCCACAGGTGGAAAAATAACAAGGGGAACCCAAGCTGATTTTTTAATAGGGGGATGGGCGTTCGCTTACAAATAAGGGCCTATAAATGGCCTTTATACGCAAAGCTGAAATATCCCTCGTTTGCAAATATCACGGGGTCAAGAACAGAAATCCCCAGATATTTTCCGGCCTCTGCCAATCTTCGTGTCAGCGTTCTATCCTATTCGGAAGGTTTAAGGTTTCCCGAGGGGTGGTTGTGTATCAGGATGAGTTCGGATGGGAAAATAAAGGCTGTGGTCAATAATTCTGGAAATTAAAAATTGGACATTAATCTGAAAAAAAAGCCCTGAATTACCTCAAGGCTTTTTTCTTAAATGTTATATGTTCAAACTGGCTACTTAATCCACTTTTGGACTTAACCCTTCTTCTTTATCCAATCCATGCTTCATCTCAAATTGATTCCTTCTGATTTCAAACCGTTCCAATTCGGTATTGATCTTATCCAGCGATTCATTAAAAGTGGAGAATAAATTGCCCATATTCTTTTCCATTTCTGAAAAATTGAATTCCATGGCGTCCACCTGAAGCTTTGAGGACTTTTCCACCATTGCCACCTGACTTTGTTTAAGGTCTTGTAACAGCCTTAAAGCCCGGTCCATTTTTTCTAATTTCTCTCTATTATCCATTTCTTTATGATTTTTTCTTGATTAGTGCAAAAACTATTCCGTAGCGCAATTTGCCTGTACAAATGATAAACTCCGAATCCAAGGACTGGCATTTCTATACCGTAGTTTAACTACTGATTTCATTATTTTTAGTTTACTTATATAGGGACAGAGATTTTGGCACTTTTCACAATGTGGATTGAATGGTTTGTGAGAAAATATCCTTTTGCAACCTGATGGTTTACCAAACAGAATAATTTTGCCAAATTGGTAATGGCTGAAGGCAGGATGAATTTTACTGTAGGCTGGACACCATCCTCCTGAAAAGATCTTCGGATAATTATTTAAAACGTTTCATAATGTGCTTACCGAGGGCCAAATGTATGATAAGCCCATCCCATGGGGAGTTTCTCACTAAGCACCGAATAAATCTCGTCAGACAGTCACATCCTATTGAGTTCCTTGATATACTTCTGGAAGTCAATTCCTATTTAAAATTTTTTGCTCCCAGGGGGCGGCTTCTTGTGGTAAAAAAAGAAGACAGTCTTAATAGGGTGGATAAATAAGGCGGAGTTGTGGAAATCAGGATTGAAAGGTTTTGCAAAGGAATTGATTCGGACTTTAAAGTAGAAAAACTAAGCTGTGGTATCAATCATCTTTAATGGACAAGTAGAAGAAAACGTCAATAGGCTAAAAACCTTCAACAGAAAATGTATGGAAGCGCAGGGTACCACCTATTAAAAAATGTACTCGCAAACTATGATCCATTCACCAACAAGGACGAAGAACCTTTTTCCTCCAGAATACCCACTAGCCAACTTTCTCAAGAATAAAAGCAAAACTTTAAAACTCATTTGGCCCTTATTTTAATAGTAAATTTCATTAGATTTATTGTAAATTTATTTCTTTGAATTAGGAGTTTTGTAAATGGGAAAGATCAGATGAACCAGACGATCATGATATTAAAAGGCTGGCTTAGGGGTCCCCATCATCCGGTCATAAATCTTTAACCATAAATCAACTAGAGCTCATATCGGTTCAATCGCCACAAAATGAAAGATGTAATCTTTAAAACTTAGTGCAAAAGGTGGCGGAAAAGCCACCTTAACCATATAAAGAATATATTTTTTAGATGGCTAAATTAATTATTTATAATGTTAACAGAGAATAAATATGAGCAAACTATTTATAAAAAATATGGTCTGCAACCGTTGTATTATGGTAGTGCAGAATGAAATGAATAAACTCGGATTAGAGATAAAGAATATTAAATTAGGAGAAGTTACACTTGAAAATGAGCCCACTTTCAATGAAAGAGATGCGTTGCAAGAAGCTTTAGTACCTTTAGGGTTTCAGGTAATTGATGATAAAAAAAGTAGAATCATAGAGCAGATAAAGAATATTATCATTGATCTAGTACATTATCAAAATAATGAAGCAAAAACCAATCTTTCTGACATTTTAAGTGAAAAACTCAATCATGACTACAATTATCTTTCTAACCTATTTTCTGAGGTGGAGACTACCACAATAGAAAAATATTTTATTGCCCAAAGGGTTGAAAAGGTGAAAGAGCTGTTGGTCTATGATGAGTTATCTTTAAGCGAAATCGCCTACCGATTGAACTATTCTAGTGTATCCTATCTGAGTAATCAATTCAAAAAAGTAACTGGATTGACACCAAGTCATTTTAAACAAATCCGTGAAGATAAAAGAAAACCCTTGGATAAGGTGTAAGTAAATATTACAAATCAACCCCATAATTCCACAAACACATTATCCATTATTGTAACCAATTTTGTATTGTAAAAAAAACAATTCAAAATGGCTATAAATAACAATGCAGGAACAGTCTACATTCCCCTTGAGGATGTAGAAAGCGAACACTGTGCATTAATCGTTGAAAAAGGATTGGCGAAGGTCGCTGGAGTGGAATCCCACAAAGTAGAAATTAACAACCGGAGAGCCGCCATTACCGTTACGGGCAGTGAAATAGTGGGAAAGGCCGTAGCGGCTATCAAAGACCTTGGGTATGGCGTACCTACAGTTAAAAATTCTTTCCCCGTTTTGGGGATGACCTGCGCATCTTGTGCAGGCAGCGCAGAGAGTATCGTGTCGTATGAACCGGGGGTTGTTAGTTCTTCAGTAAATTATGGAACAGGCAATCTGACGGTAGAATACCTTCCCAATATGACAGATGCTTCCAAATTTCAAAAGGCATTGCAATCCATTGGTTACGATTTACTCATTGTAGAGGAAACAAGGCAGCAAGAATCTTTGGAGGTCATCCATGCAGAAAAATTCAAGAAGTTAAAAAACAAAACCCTATGGGCAGTTATCCTTTCCATACCTGTAGTAGCTATCGGTATGTTTTTCATGGATATTCCGTATGCCAACGAAATCATGTGGGCATTTTCCACGCCTGTAATTCTTTGGCTGGGTAAAGACTTCTTTATAAATGCCTGGAAGCAAGCAAAACACCGATCCGCTAATATGGATACTTTGGTGGCATTGAGTACCGGAATTGCCTATATTTTTAGTGTCTTCAATATGCTTTTTATGGATTTCTGGCATCAGCGCGGATTACATGCTCACGTGTATTTTGAAGCTGCGGCTGTCATTATCGCATTCATACTCCTTGGGAAATTATTGGAAGAAAAAGCAAAAGGAAACACGTCTTCAGCGATTAAAAAATTAATGGGTTTGCAACCCAAAACCGTGATGGTAATACAGCCAGACGGTACAGAGATACAAACAGCTATTGAAGATGTAAACGCAGGCGATGTACTGTTGGTAAAGCCAGGTGAAAAAATTGCTGTGGATGGAATGGTTACTTCCGGTAATTCATACGTGGATGAAAGTATGCTGAGCGGCGAACCCGTTCCTGTGTTAAAACAAGACGGAGAGAAGGTATTTGCCGGAACGATTAATCAAAAGGGTAGTTTTCAATTCAAAGCGATTAAGGTAGGAAAAGAAACCATGCTTTCCCAAATAATCAAAATGGTGCAAGATGCTCAAGGCAGTAAGGCCCCCGTGCAAAAACTGGTCGATAAAATAGCAGGCATTTTCGTTCCGGTAGTTATTGGAATTGCCATCCTCACATTTGTTTTGTGGCTAATTCTTGGTGGTGATAACGGTGTAGTACAGGGATTGTTAGCAGCGGTTACAGTATTAATTATTGCATGTCCATGTGCATTGGGGCTAGCAACACCAACGGCTATAATGGTAGGAGTTGGTAAAGGTGCCGAAAATGGCATTTTGATTAAAGATGCAGAAAGCCTTGAATTAGCCAAGAAAGTAAATGCAATTGTATTGGATAAAACAGGGACAATTACTGAGGGTAGACCCCAGGTGACAGGCATACAATGGCTGAATAATGATGATGCCACAAAGGATATATTATTAAGTATTGAAAAACAATCGGAACACCCATTGGCGGAAGCTGTAGTAAAAAATTTGGAAGGGGTTACAACCACAACCTTATCAGGGTTTGATAGTATTACGGGTAAAGGAGCAAAAGCAGATCACAATAGTGAAACCTATTTTGTAGGTAATAAAAAGCTGTTGGCGGAGAACAACATTGCTATTGCGGATCAATTGCAACAACAGGCCGATGAATGGGGAAAGCAATCCAAAACGGTTATCTGGTTTTCAAACAGCCAACAGGCACTTTCTGTAATTGCTATTTCTGATAAAATTAAAGAAACATCTGTTCAGGCAATTAAAGAAATGCAGGATATGGGCATTGAATTGTATATGCTGACGGGGGATAACGAAGCCACAGCAAAAGCAATCGCAGAACAAACCGGGATCCTGCATTACAAAGCGGAAGTATTGCCACAACATAAAGCCGATTTTGTAAAAGAGCTTCAAAAGCAAGGTAAAATTGTGGCGATGGTAGGAGACGGAATTAATGACAGTACAGCCCTGGCAACAGCCGATGTGAGTATCGCAATGGGTAAAGGTAGCGACATTGCTATGGATGTGGCCAAAATGACCATTATTTCGTCCGATCTCACCAAGATACCTCAAGCTATACGCCTGTCTAAACAGACCGTATCCACAATCAAACAAAACCTGTTCTGGGCATTTATCTATAATCTTATCGGTATTCCTCTTGCTGCCGGCGTACTGTTTCCGATCAATGGATTTTTACTGAACCCAATGATAGCCGGAGCTGCAATGGCGTTAAGTAGTGTAAGTGTAGTAAGTAATAGTTTAAGATTGAAATGGAAGAAATAAACTCAAAAGTACTGGAAATTTTGTAACACAAATTAAACAGTAATCGAGTTTTGCTTCACAACCAGTAAATATTATAAATCAAGTAGGGAATATGGTAACTAATAACAGCAGGACAATCAGGAACTTTGTTAAACAAAAAAAAATAATTTAATATGAAAAATGTAGAATTGAGTATTCCAGGAATGCAGAGTGCGCACTGCCAGGCTAGAGTTAACGGCGCAATTAAAGATATTGATGGCGTAATAATTGAAAAATTAGAAGCGGGAAAATTATCCGTTTCTTTTGAAAGAGATGAAGTAAAAGAGGAGATGATAGAAGCTATTGTAAAAGCTGGTTATAAAGTTGAAAACAATAACACTATTAGTTCTTCGTGCTCCTCAACAAGCTGCTGCTGAGGTTAAAAATTTAACCAAATTTCAGGGATAGCGCATAATCACTACGGTGCGTATTATCCCTGAAATTTTTGTTCCTGACCGATATTCCGAATGAGCTGACTATCAATCGCTAAAACAAAACAAAAGTTAATTATCAGCTTAACAGCAATAAAGTATAACGTAACATTTTAATGTCAACAAAATCAGACTTTTAGCTTTATAATATCATGAATTCTCAATAATCATTTTAAACGTTGAAATCGAGCATGACGCAGGCGACGCACGGAGGGATGATTAAAATTGCGAGATTCCATGTGACCTTTAAAAAACGATTATAAACACATGAAACTATTAATCAAAGGAATGGTATGCGATAGGTGCATTTACGTTCTATCTGAAGAGCTGCCAAAACTTGGTCTGGAAATTACCGAAATACGATTAGGTGAGGTAATTCTGAAAGAAATGGATATAATTTTTGAAGAGCATGTTATTAGAGCTAAGTTACAAACAATCGGCTTCGATTTATTATACAGCAAGAATCAAAAGATTATTGACCAGATTAAAAGCGCAGTTGAAAGAGGTATTAATGAACAACTGAATACTGGCGAAACGGTCAAATTTTCGACACTTATCAGTAACGAATTGCGGAAAGACTATGATTCGTTAAGTTCCCTGTTCTCATCTTTAGAGGGATACACCCTCGAAAAATTTATCATTTCAAAGAAGATTGAGAAAGTAAAAGAGTTTTTGGTCTATACGGATCAATCGCTGTCAGATATTGCTTACGCTTTAGGCTACAGCAGTCCCGCCTACTTATCCAATCAGTTAAAAAAGTACACCGGCCTTACTTCTTCCTATTATAAACGAACAAGGCACCTACAAAAGATCTAAAAATATTTTATCCGGGTACGAAATCCAAAGTACAATGGGCTAGATAAGTTATAAGACAAATGTTTTAGATTGCCCAAAAATTGATTCAATAGTATATCGCTAAGTCATTATTTGTGTGTCTTATTTAACTACAAACTAGCTGTAAGCCAGCTTAACTTTTTGAAAAATGAACCAGTCTATATATAAAATCCGTTTGGGTAGGATTTATTCACGGTTGGTGATGCACATGCATGTTATCGTTTTTTCACTTTTTGTATTGCGGTGTGCGGATTAAGAAAATTTATCTGAATCATTTAATTCCATTGTAATGTATTCCTTAGACGTATTTCGCATAGTCTTTTTAATATAATCATAAAGCGAAATCTTGTCCTTTATGAGACCAGGATGTCACTTTTTTAATCATGTAGCTCTAACACCGTATAATTTCAAATAACAAATAAATATATTGTTTTATTAACATTCCTGAAGTCGTATTTACTTAAACTGAAAAATAACAAATAACAAAAAGTAAATATCATAACTCTTCCCTGTAATATCATCAAAAAGACAGCAAACCCCACCTCTATCTTTGTGCTATAAATTTAATTGTTTGTTACATCATTAAACATAAGACTATGTTATTTAAATCAAAAACACAAAGGTTGGGAATTTTAATTCCACTAGTGGGCATCTTATTGATTGCTTGTGAGACCAAGCCGGAAAAGTCAACAGGAGAAACCCCAACAGCTAACGCAGATGCCAGCAGATTGCCGGTAGACATTATCATCGCACAGGAACAACAGCTCAATCATGAAGAAGCTGTTGTGGGAACAATGACTTCTAATCGGGAAGTGTCCATTGTCAGCGAACTTCCTCAAAAGATTACCCAGGTAGCCTTTGAAGATGGCAACTATGTTACTCAGGGAGCTGTGCTTTACACACTGAATGACGGTGACATCAAATCCCGATTAAAACAGGTGGATGCTGAACTGGAGCTGGCGGAGCTGAACAAAGAACGGATGGGTAATCTCTTAAAAACCGAAACCGTCAGGCAGCGGGAATACGATGAAGCGTTAATGCGTTTCCGCTCCTTAGAAGCACAGCAAGAAGTGCTTCATGTGGAACTGGCCAAGACGGTAATTCGGGCTCCATTTTCAGGAGAAATCGGAATTTCAAAAGTATTTCAAGGGGCCTATGTTACCCCAGGGGCAGAGCTGGTGATGCTGCAAGATCAAAGTAGTATCAAAATCAATTTCTCTGTTCCGGAAAAATACCTGCCTTTGATACAGACAGGTGATAAAATCAGGTTTACTTCCGAATTGTCTGACCAAGAGTACACGGCAACGATCAGTGCTACCGAACCGGGCCTTGACGTTCAAGGCAGGAGCTTGCAGGTTCAGGCAATTACAAATAATACTGACGGTCAGTTTCGTGCAGGTCTTTCTGCAAAAGTCTATTTCCGTGTTTCACATAAAGGCGCAAAAGGAATATTGGTGCCAACCGAGGCCCTTGCTCCAAGTGATAAGGGTTATACTGTTTTTGTCATAAAAAATGGAATGGCGAAACCAGTGGGAGTAACCATAAGCAACAGGACAGAAACGGATGCGATCATCACAACTGGCATTACAACCAACGACAGTCTCATTGTTTCAAACATGTTGCGCTTAGGAGATGGTACTCCCGTCAAGGCGTTAATTTCCAACTAATTAACCTAAAATCTAGCCATTATGAGTATTTCATCTTTAAGTATTAAAAAACCGGTTTTGGCCGGAGTATTTTCTCTCCTGCTTATTATTTTAGGAATAGTAGGATGGAAACAATTAGGTGTTCGCGAATTTCCGTTAACAGAACCCCCCGTGATTTCGGTAATTACTTTCTATCCCGGAGCAAGCCCGGACGTAATTGCCTCAAAGCTTACGCGGCCTATGGAAGAATCTATCGCGGAAGCAAGCGGAATACGTACCATTTCTTCTGAATCCAGAGAACAGGTTAGTATTATTTCAATAGAGTTTAACCGTGAGGTGGACCTCGAGGATGCATTGAATGATGTCAGGGATAAAGTAGCCAAATCCCGCAAACAACTTCCTGCTGATGTTGATCCGCCAATTGTGCAAAAGGCGTCTTCACCGGATAATCTGGTAGCATTTCTGGAAGTAGAAAGCGATACCAAAGACATAAAGGAAGTAAGTCATCTTGCATCGACCACTATCAAGGACAAAATGCAGTCCATCCCTGGGATCAGTAACGTAGCCATTGTAGGAGAACACAAATACGCCATGCGCCTTCGATTTGATCCTTCAAAGCTGGCTTCCTATCAATTAACTCCCGCAGACATTCGTCAAGCTTTAAATAGGGAGAACATTGATTTACCTGCTGGTAGGATAGAAGGAAGCAACAGCGAGCTGAGTATCCGTACGATGGGCCGCCTTACCTCGGTAAATGATTTTGAGGATATGCTTATCAAGCAAGTAGGCAATACTGTAATTCGCCTCAAAGATATTGGCTCGGCGGAGTTGGGAGAAGTGAACGAACGTACCGCCATTATCAACGAAACCGGTAATCTGAACCGTGTTGGTGTTGGGGTGGCCATTCAGATACAGCGTGGTGCGAACGCCATTGAAGTAGTGGATGAATTTTACAAAAGGTTGGATGAGCTTCGCAAAGAAGTCCCGTCTGAATACCGTTTGATTATCGGCTTCGACTATACCAATTCTGTTAGGGAATCTATCAAAGAGGTAGAAGAAACCCTGTTCATCGCCTTCGGACTGGTTGTATTAATCATTTTTCTGTTTCTAAGGGATTGGCGGTCTACCATTATTCCGGTTTTGGCTATTCCAGTATCCATACTTTCCGCATTTTTCATCATGTATGTGGCTGGATTTTCCATCAACATACTTACCCTTTTAGGATTGGTGCTTGCCATAGGACTGGTAGTGGACGATGCCATAGTCGTACTTGAAAATATTTACAAAAAGATTGAAGAGGGAATGACGCCCATCCAAGCTGCATTCAAAGGATCGAAAGAAATCTATTTTGCGGTTATTTCGACTACTATAACGCTGGCTGCCGTCTTTCTTCCGATTGTATTCATGGGAGGTATCAGCGGACAGCTTTTCAAAGAGTTCGCCATTGTGGTATCGGGTTCTGTGATGATATCCGCTTTTGTGGCATTGACACTCACACCAATGTTGAGTGCTTATTTTCTAAAGAAAAAGGAAAAACCAAGTTGGTTTTACAGAGTTACTGAGCCCTTTTTCCTCAGTTTAAATAATGGTTATGCTCGTTTGCTTACCACATTTATGAAGGCCAGATGGTTAGCCTGGGTTTTTTTGGCAGGTACTACAGCACTCATTTATTTTGTAGGCAAAGGTCTTCCTTCCGAATTGGCACCAATAGAAGATCGTTCAAACATGAACCTCATCGCCGTTGCTCCCGAAGGTGTTTCTTTCGACTATATGAAAAAACACATGATCGAGGTTGGGAAATATGTGAATGACTCAACCGATGGGCTGTATCAAACCTATTCGATGGTTGCAATTTCCTTTATCCCCGCTCCGGCACCTGTGAATGTTGCTGTACAGAGCATCTATCTCAAGGATCCAAAAGAAAGAAAGCACAGCGTTCAGGACCTCTACAACCAATATGGAGCTGCATCAGGGCAATTCAGGGGATTCCTTTTGTTTCCCTACCTGCCACCTACTATTGGCAGCCGCTATGGTGGTGGTATGCCAATCCAATTTGTGTTGCAATCGCAAAATCTTGACAGTCTGACGGCAGTGCTTCCAAAATTTTTGGCCGCGGCACGCCAAAGCAAAAAATTGATGTTTGTTGATGCCGACCTTAAAATTAATAAACCAGAGGTAAAAATAAATATCGATCGTCAGAAAGCTGCCATGATGGGGGTTTCAATGGAGGAAGTAGCTCACACCTTGCAACTCTCTTTCTCCGGACAGCGATACGGATATTTCTTGCGGGAGGATCGTCAGTACGAAGTGATTGGGCAGTTAGACCGAGAACATAGAAACGATAAAAGTGATTTAAGTGCGATCTATGTTCGTTCGGCATCTGGAAATATGATTCCATTAAGCAACCTGATAACAACAGAGGAATCTGTAAGTCCTGCCGCTATATACCGATATGACCAATACACCTCAGCCACCGTTTCCGCAGCAATGGCTCCCGGAGTGAGCCTTGCCGAAGGGATTCAGGAAATCGAAATGATAAAGAAAGAAGTGCTGGGGGAAATTTTCAAAGCTTCGTTAGCTGGCCAGTCGAGAGATTATACAGAAAGCCAGGGCAATATCACCTTTACCCTAGTCCTTGCCTTGTTGCTTATTTATATGATTTTGGCCGCCCAGTTCGGAAACTTGCTTGATCCACTCACTATTATGCTCACGGTTCCTATGGCAATAACCGGTGCTATTCTCAGCCTGTCGTGGTTTGGTCAGAGTTTAAATGTGTTCAGCCAGATCGGGATTATTACACTGATAGGGTTAATTACCAAAAACGGGATATTGATCGTTGAATTCGCCAACCATCTTAAAAATACAGGACTTTCAAAACGGGATGCAGTCATACAGGCGGCAGAGCAACGTTTCCGTCCTATTTTAATGACCTCGTTGGCGATGATATTCGGAGCCTTACCCATTGCGCTTACTGCAAATAGCCGCCAGTCATTAGGGATTGTAATTGTAGGAGGATTGGTTTTTTCAGGAATATTGACACTGTTCATTATCCCCGCTGTTTACTCTTATTTATCCAGCAAAAAAGCTGAGAAAGTGATAACGGAAGAAGATACCGAAACCGAACTCCTTCCTGTAGCATAATTCTAATTTTAAATCTCAAAGAAAATAAAATGAAAACTAATATTTTAAATATAGTTGCGGTATTGCTGTTGACAAGCAGTCTAAATGTAGTGCATGCACAGAAAAAAGCGCTGTCCCTCAAAGATGCTTTGGAAATGGCTAAACAGGGAAATAAAGAATTGCAGGTGCAGATTTTGGAAGAAATATATGCCAAAGAAATGACCCGGGAAACTAAGAGCAGTTTACTGCCCAGTATATCAGGAAACGTAGGCTATTCCTATTATTTTGATAGGCAGGCAATTTTTCTACCAGGTTCATTTGCTGGATCGGAAAGGCCAGTACAGGATCTCGCTGTTGGCGGAAAAAATGCTTATAACGCATATCTGTCCTTAATCCAGCCCATCCTTGCACCAAGTCTTCGGCATCAGACAAATGCGGCAGGAATAAATGAAAAAATCGAGAAAGAAAAAACGATTGATCTCCATAGTCGTGTGGCTCTTCTCGTTTCTACCCGGTATTTGGAGATACTGATGATGAATAGCCAGCTCGGTGTACTTGATCAAAGTTTGCAACGGAACATCAAAGCACTTCAAGATTCCCGGTTCTTATTGGCACAGGGAAGAGGTTTGAAATCTGATACCTTGAGAAGTTTTATTGCAGTGGAAAATTTAAAGTCCTCTGTTTCTTATTTAAAAAATAATGTGGAGGTCTCAGGCTTTGAATTAAAAAGAGTTATCGGATTGGAAGACCCAGCTGAATTGGAATTGACTGACAATCTGGAATTCGGTATTGAAGGAAGCAAAGGTGTGAATTACCTAGCTGAGGAAGCATTTCAAATTGCTGAAGCAAATCGAAAAGATTTGAATATTCAACAGTTATATATTGAGCTTCAGCAAAGAAAATTAAAAGCTACACAAGCAATGTTGTTGCCGCAGCTCTCACTGATTGGACAATATCAAGTACAGGCACAGGCAGATGACATGAGATTTGGGCAATATACTTTGCCAAGAACCTCTTTTTTAGGGCTTCAATTGACCCTGCCCATCTTTAACGGCAACCGTACCCAATCTCAAATCAGTCAAGCAAAAATTAAAGCTGAGCAAGAAGATATCCGACTAAAGAGTTTAAAAGACGAAGTTAAAACGGAATTGACCACCATTTTAAGCAAATGGAAGGAAGCCAATACTCAATTGGATATCCAGGTGGCAACAGTTCAATCGGCAGAATTGAACCACCTTATGATGGATGACCGGTTCAAAAATGGTTTGGGCTCTAGGCTTGAATTAACAGATGCCGAATTGGCTTTGACACAAGCCAAGATAAACTACCTGAATGCTATATATAATCTTCGAATTCTCCACTTAGAGCTACAACATGCTCTTGGACTGTTAAACCTTTAGTCATACTCTGAAAATTTAATGAAATCATGAAATCGAGCATGACGAAACTCCTCACACACTGGGATGATTATAATCCATGCGAGATTCCATCTGACCATTAAAAAACAATTATAAACAGATGAAATCGAGCATGACGCAAGCGACACACACTGGGATGACTATCCGCCATGCGAGATTCCATGTGACAACTGAAAAACAATTATAGACACATGAAAAATATAAGTAAACAACAAATAGAAAAACCAGCTCCGTACAGTAAACGATGGTCGGCACTTTTCCTACTCTGTACTGCACAGTTTATGGTGATTATGGACACCTCCATTATTGGGGTAGCCCTTCCGGCAATAAAAGCAGACCTCGGCTATTCGCAAAGCGGCTTACAATGGATTTTTAATGCATACGTGATCTCGTTTGGTGGCTTTCTGCTACTTGGTGGGCGATTGTCGGATTTATTCGGTGCCCGCAAGGTTTTTATGTGGGGCTTTGCCATCCTTTCAGCCGCATCACTTTTGGCAGGCGTAGCTTGGTCAGAAGCAGCACTCAATATGGGTAGGGCACTGCAAGGATTGGGTTCTGCCCTAATTGCCCCGGCAGCACTTACTTTATTGCTCTCCAAGTTCACCGACCCTAAAGAACTCAATAAGGCGTTCGGATTTTGGGGTGCTTCTGCCGCCGCTGGCGGTTCTGCCGGAGTTTTCCTGGGAGGTGCCATTACTGAATGGCTTTCCTGGCATTGGGTATTCCTTATAAACATTCCTGTAGGACTTGCAGTGCTGTTTTATAGCCGAAGCCTGCTGCTCAAAGGCAGTACTCAAAAAGGGAAGGTGGATGTTGCAGGTGCCATTTTCGCGACAGCAGCATTGGTGATGGCGGTATATGCAATCGTATCGGCTGAGAGTGCAGGATGGAAATCGCTGCAAACTGTTGGGTTGCTAGGTCTATCCCTTATACTGTCAATTATCTTCTTTGTCATCCAGAAGCAGAGAAATGAGCCACTTGTGCCCTTAACAATCTTCAAGGTACCCAATCTTTCCTCGGGTAACCTAGTAATGGCTTTAATGGCTGCATCATGGATACCCTTGTGGTTTTTCCTAAACCTTTACCTACAGCAGACGCTTAATTATTCTGCTTTCAACAGTGGGTTGGCATTACTGCCAATGACTATTGCTATAATGTTTTTGATGGTGGGTGTTACGGGCAAGCTGGTAGCAAGTTTTGGTTTTAAAGCAAATCTCATAGCAGGATTACTAGCACTTACTGCTTCATTACTTTTGTTTAGCACCATCCCTACTGATGGAACGTTTTTGGTGAACGTATTACCAGCCTCTTTATTGGGAGCAATCGGTATGTCTTTAGCCTATATTCCGGGTACGATTGCTTCCATGTCCGGAGCTAAACCCGAAGAAACGGGGCTTGCTTCCGGCTTGGTGAATACCAGCTATCAAGTCGGCTCAGCTTTGGGCCTGGCCATTATTGTAGCTATTTCTGCAGCAAAAACCAACATGGTGAAAATTTCAGGTGTATCTGATATGATCGCATTAAATTCAGGTTTCCAAACTGCGTTTTTAGCCGCAGCGGGTGTTTCTGCCATTGCAGCAATTGTCGCTGCTTTTTCTATCAAAACGCTTAAACAATAATATAATTATAAACGGTAATGATATCTAGGTTTTCAGTAAATCTTACAAACTAAACTTAAAATACCGTAAAAAAAATAATGCTATTGTGAGCAACTTTGTAACATAAATTAAATCAAAATTAAATTAACATGGAAGATCAAAATTTTCAATTCAAGACTAACATCAATTGCAGTAGTTGCGTAGCAACAGTAACCCCTTTTCTTAACGACGCCGAAGGCATTTGTCATTGGGAAGTAGATACCACTAATAAGAATAAAGTCCTTACCGTAAAGCCGGAAGGGATTAGTCAACAGGAAGTTATAGAAGCTGTTCTAAAGGCAGGCTTTAAAATAGAACCTTTAAATTCTTAAAATAATGGACATGAAATCGAGCATGACGAGATCGACTCACATAGAGATGATTATAGGACATGCGAGATTCCATCCCGACCTTCAGTACGGGACAGGTTATGACCAATTAAAAACAATTATAAACATATGAAATCGAGCATGACGCAGGCGACGCACGGAGGGATGATTATAATTGCGAGATTCCATGTGGCCATTAAAAAACAATTATAAACACATGAAATCGAGCATGACG
>NZ_VOLC01000024.1 GCF_009797935.1 Lunatibacter salilacus | reverse complement strand
TAGGCCTGCCGCTAGCGTTCATCCTGAGCCAGGATCAAACTCTCCATTGTAAAGTGTTTGTTGCCCCGCTTATAGCGGGGCTAATGTTTCCGGCCCGGATATCCGGGCCCCCTGCCGGAACCCCATAACGGGAAACCGGCACGGGGCCTGTTTTAATGTTTGTTTTTGTTATTGTTTTGAACAGCTTTTCAAAGAACTTGCCGGCCTTCCGGAAACACGACGACCCCGAGGGGGCGGCGAACCGGATACCGATGGAAACGGACATTTCCGCCTGGTTTCAATCTATTTTTCCCGAAGCTCGTTCGCTTTGGGTTGACAAAGGTAAGTGAAATTTTCCGAAACACAAAAAGAAAAATTTTGTTTTTTTCTCCCCGTTTGTTTTCTCTGGACAGCTTGGCGTTTATACCTCCCCTAACCCTTCTGATTTAAACACCCCGCTTTCGGGTTTGCAAAGATCGGAAAATATTTTCAACATACAAGGAATAAAAACAAAATATTCTGAAGTTTTTTCGGCCTAAACCTTCCAAATACCTCCAATTTGTTCCGTATTTCAATTCCTCTTCCCCCGTTTGGGATTGCAAAGGTGCAAAGAAAAACCCAATTCACAAGAACACTCTTGAAAAAAATCAACCTCCCCCATAAAAACCCCTGAAAGTCAGGGACAAAAATTGATAAGCTCTATCAATACTTAAATCCCGGTATAACCCTATCCCTTTTTTTGCCTAGTTTATAATTTAAAAAAGTATACCTTAAGGATAATTCATGCGCACCCCCCGCATTTCTTAGACCCAATTTAGAGATAGTGAAATCATAGCTATATCCCAAGTCCATGTCATTGGGCAAAGAAAAACCAAGCAGTGCCACAATGGCTTCATTGTTTGGCATGGCGTTTTTTGATGGCAGGCCACGATACCATGCCCCAAGGATCACAGGCTGAAAATAAAACTCCGCACCAATATCCAATTGATCAAATACCCCCTGACGCTTATAATTGAAGGCAAAAGACAAACTTCGCTCCTGATTTATATTGTTCAGATATTCCTTAATCCTTCCATCCTGCAGGGGTATTTTTATTCCTCCATGTACCGAATACTTGATAGGTAACCTGTCCATTTCCATTTCCATATAAGAAATATACGGCCTCGTCAGATGGTGGGCGGCAATTCCCAGCCAAAAACGTTCTTCGTAATAATAAAGACCGGTATTTATGTCCGCATGGCTGCGCTGACTGTCATCCGTGACCCAAGTGCTGGCATCCTGATTAATTATACCCCTGTCTATGTCCAGCTGCGTGCCTAGCATGATTTGCTCTACATTAACATACCTGTTGACAAAACTGCCTTGAGCACCCACATGTAAAAAGCGAAATTCCCCCAAACGTAGCCGATATGAATACATAACCCCAACTTCCATATTCTGCAGCTGGGCAAAACTCTCCCGGGTTCCATTTACGATTACACCTACTCCACTGTTTTTGTGTTCAATAAAATGATCCAAATACGCGGACATTGACACAAATGAATGATCCAAGGAGGGCCATTGGTTTCGGAAGTTTAATCCAACCCGAGTCCATTCTGTACTCCCCGCAAAGGCGGGATTTAAATACAGCGGGGCAGCATAAAATTGGGAAAACTGAACATCCTGCGCCCAAAGGGTACATTGGAGTTTACAGATCAATGTCAGCAGAAAAACTACTTTTTTCATCATCTTACCATTAAGAACTTCCCAGACATGACCACCGCTTCACCATCACTCGCCACCATATTTACCCGAAAGACATAACTGCCCGGAGGAGCCGCTGAACCATTTACGTTACCATCCCATCCAAGCGTATTCAAATCATCAGATTGGAAGAGCAGTTCGCCCCAACCGTTAAACACTAACAGTTCCATTTCAACAATACCCTTTGTTTTTGGTCTAAAGTGGGTATTTTGATCACTCGTGGGTGTGAAGCCAGTAGGAAACATCACCCGGTAGGAGCGATTAATTCCAACATTCATGCTGGCCACTGATTCACATCCCGCCTCGTTGACTGCCGTGAGTGTCACCAAGAAATCACCTTTTTCCCCAAATACATGGGCCGGATTTTTTTGCGAACTGGTCTCTCCATCACCGAAATCCCAATTCCAGGCAACAGGTTGACCCGAGGATGCATCCGTAAACCAAATGGGATCATCGATAAGCACACCGCCTTGCTCATCAGATTTTCTGTCTGATCCGTTGATTCCATAATCAAACGATGCTTCTACTGGGACGTCCACAACAGTAATCTTGAAACCGAAGGGCTCTGACCAACAATCCATGTCTTTGAACTTAACAGAGAGCTCATAATCTCCATCCGTATACACGGTATCCATTTCCCCGTTTACAAGAAATTCCCCATCTGACTTCTTAATCCGGTAATCAAATTGAGTTTCATCAATATCAAGGATGTATTGCCTTACATTTAGTTGCTGCTCGGGAAAACAGGCGACGACCGGCATAATGATGTCCAATTCGGGAAATGGGGGTTGCTCTATCTCTAGAAGAGAGGATTTGGCTGGGCAACCTTGGGAATTATATCCCCATACCTGATAACTCCCAGGTTGGGTAGCTGTAAACTGCATACCGTCTGCGCCGTCCTGAAGAGTTTCATCAATGTACCATTCATGCGACACATAGTCCTCCTCCCCAACGGCAGTTAATTGCAGTTCTTCACCAGGACAAAGGTTCCATCTCTCCAAAGGAAGATTATCCGCCAATAAAAGTATAGCCTCTGGGGAGGTATTGATGGAGAATGTCAACGCATTCCCGCTGGAAGATTTCCCATAGTTGTCGGTAACTGTATAATATAGCGTCACCTTTTCACCATCTGTACCTGCAAAAGGAAAAAAAGTAAATTTCCCCCCTTCCTCAGCCGCACTTACTGTTCCTTGTGGAAACTCAAATTTTCTGTTTTCCGGTCGACACTTTCCCTGTGAACATAGGTCGCCTGCTTCCGCCTCAATATCTTCCAACGATTCATAGAATTGCAGGCACTGGATTCTTGAGTTTTCATTGGGCAAGGTAATGGATGAAGCATCGATTTCAAATTCATTTTCCTGACCTTCGCAGGAAGCCCATTCCTGCAAGTCAGTGCCTATAGGTTCCAATAGGCTTTCTTCATCAGACACATCCACCTGTAAGTTGCGGATCTCGTGAAAATTGGTGTACCCTCCGGTTGCAGCAGCAAAGCCAATTTTTAAATTTGAAGGAGAGGCATAGGGATAGGGAACTGATTCCAATATTGAGACCATGCGAGGCATTCCCGGTGTGGTAGTTACTTGCATGTCTAAAGAGAGTTCGTACCCAACTCCAGAAGCTGCTGGCTTCAGGTCAACGAAAACTTTTCTATATCCCACGGTATTTGGATCTGTAACACGTTGGGCACCTGAACTGAGCGGGAATCTGTCATTCGCCGCCAAGCCAAGCGCACCACCTTCATTCACTTTTTTTCCGGCGATAAACCGATAACCATTATTTGAGGGTCCTCTAATTACTACGCTGTGCGGATGGAGATCAAAGGGTCCTCCCGGAAATCCCCCTGAACCTCCAGTTTGGTTGCCGTAATTTCCCCAGGTATCCAAACCTATGCCCACATATCCCCCGGAAAGCCCGGGAGTGTTTTCACCCGGCCCATATCCAATAGCACCTCCAAATTCCCCAGGGTAAAAATTGGTTACCGCTGCATCAAACAGAAAAATAGTAAGGCCATCCGCGCCGGTCCCTCCGTAGACGAAATATTCAAAGGATGCCTTTATGCCAAAAGAAGAAGAAAATGGAATATCAATATACACGTGTCCCCCTACTCCAATACTGTTATCGGTCAACCGCAACACACCGTTGGCTAAGGTAGCTTGGCCTCCAAAAACCGTCGTAGCTTGGACATTACCATCTTGCAAGGTCTCGCAATAAGGAAACCCCACCTGGGCATTTGCCTGGGCACTCCAAAGCACTCCCGTCACAATGACAAGGTGCGCAATAACAAACATTCCCTTTAAGCTCAAGTAAATTCGGTTAGCTATATCCAGTAGGAATCGGAAATTCCAATCAGCCAACAAATTAACCAAATCTGGTCTAAAACAAAAAAGGCATCCACTTATTGTTAAGGGACGCCTTTTAATATATTTCAAACGGTCTATTTTAATATGGTTTGTTTTCTGTCTGGACCCACTGAAACCATGCTAATAGGTACACCAAGCTCTCGCTCCAGATATTCTGTATACTGTCGGAGTTCTTCTGGAAATTCATCATAAGAACTCACATGACTCAAAGATTGGTCCCAGCCCTTCATCGTAATGTAGACCGGTGTTACCTCCTTTTCTCCCAAATCAAATGAAAGTTTGTCAACCTTTGATCCATCTTCCAGGAGATAGTGGGTACATATTTTAATTTCCTTAAAGATATTCAAAACATCGGCCTTCATCATAAAAAGCTGGGTGACTCCATTAATCATGATGGAATATTTTAATGCGGGAAGATCAATCCAACCGCATCTTCTTGGCCTTCCGGTCGTGGAACCGAACTCATTTCCCTCTCTCCTCATTTCTTCTCCCGTCGAGTCAAAAAGTTCGGTTGGAAACGGACCGCTTCCGACCCTTGTGCAATACGCTTTGAATATGCCAAATACATCCCCGATACGCATTGGTGCGACACCTAATCCACTACAGGCACCGGAGGTCATCGTATTGCTACTTGTCACAAAGGGATAACTTCCAAAATCAATATCGAGCAGGGATCCTTGAGCTCCCTCAGCTAAGACCTTTTTGCCTGAATCCAATGCCTCGTTGACTTCATACTCTGTCTCCACAAGATTGAGTTGTTTGAAAAATTCAACCGCATTAAAAAAAGCTTTTTCCAACTCGGGAAGCTCTCCGACGTCATGCGAATAGTAATTCAGGATGGAAAGGTGTCTCTCCAAGAGGGCTTGGTATTTTTCTTTGAAATCGGGGGAGAGAATGTCACCTACCCGAATAGCCACTCTACCAATTTTATCCTGATATGTTGGCCCTATGCCTTTCAGTGTAGATCCAATCTTTTTGTCTCCTTTTGACTTCTCGTAGGCTGCATCAAGCAATTTGTGAGTTGGTAGGATAATAGTTGCCTTTTTAGAGACAAACAAATTCTCACTAATCTTGATGTTGAATTTCTTCAACCCTTCAATTTCCTTTTTAAGCACTACCGGGTCTAGCACAACACCGTTTCCAATGATGTTTTTTAATTTTTCCCGGAAAATCCCACTTGGAATCTGATGAAGCACATGTTTGATTCCGTCAAATTCCAAGGTATGTCCTGCATTCGGACCTCCTTGAAACCTTGCAACTATATCATATTTGGGAGCCAGGAAATCTACAACCTTACCTTTACCCTCATCGCCCCATTGTAGGCCTAGAAGAACATCCATTTTCATTATATGCTATGTATTTAATTTCTACTGTGCTTTTTAAAAGATTCGCAATTACGGCAAAAATTGCCAACTGCAAGAGAATTTTATAAGAATTTAGCCTGCTTTTGTGCTAAGCAATTTTGCTTAGCGCGTCTTCCAGACTATCGTACACAGTAAATATGTTGTTTAATTTTGTAATGATCAGTAATTTTTTGACATGTTCAGATGGGGAGGTAAGAAATACTTCTCCACCAACATTTCTCATTTTGGTCAACATCGTAATCAATACCCCAATCCCACTGGAGCTGATGTACCGCACCTGGCTGAGATCAATGATACACACTTTGATCCCATCATTAAGCGAATCTGAAACCAACTCTACTAGTTTGGGGCCAGATTCATCTCCTATGAGGTCTCCCTGCAATTTTAATATAAATTTGTCAGCTATTCTGGCTGTTTCGTATTGGACTTTCATTGGGTTTCAAAAATTTATCTGATGACTTTGCGGAATTTTCTTACTAAATCAGGGAAAGGAAGGTAGTTAGTTCTTAATTTTCACTTTCGGCCTAAATTCACAGGAGCTGTCTGTGCAGTTTCCATATAAAATAAGGGAGTGGTGGATAATGTTGAATTGTAATATCTCCCCCACGGTATTTTGAATATTCTGGATTCTTGGATCACAAAACTCCTTCACCTGATGACACTCCGTGCAAATCAGATGGTCATGTTGTTTATAGCCGTATGATTTCTCATATTGGGCCAGGTTTTTCCCAAACTGATGCTTTGTAACCAGATCGCACTCCACCAATAGATCTAACGTATTATATACCGTCGCCCTGCTGACACGGTAGTTTTTGTTTTTCATACTTATATAAAGGGACTCCACGTCAAAGTGACCCCCTCTACCGTAAATCTCCTCTAAAATCGCAAATCTCTCAGGAGTCTTTCTAAGTTTTTTATTTTCCAAATAAGCGGTAAATATCTTCTTTACCTTTTCATATGGACTTTCGGTTAAAACCATGGGCATGCTGAATTTTTTTACAAATATACGTTAGTTATCGGGAAAGTCCCAGATCGGTAGGTCAATCAAAGCGAGACACCTTGAGAACCCCCGGAATTGTAGATAAATTTTGGATGAGTTTTTCCAGGTGGTTTGTACTATGTACGTATAGTTTGATACTGCCTTCAAAAAGGCCGGAGTCTGAATCAACCGTGATGGACCGCATGTTTACCTTTAGCTCATTGGATATTACCTTGGTCAGGTCACTAATCAGTCCGACCCGGTCTGTTCCGATAATCCTAAGTCCAGCGAGAAATGCGATTTCCTGTTGACTCGTCCAACGGGCCTTAATGACGCGGTTTCCATGATTCGACAGCAATTCTAGGGCATTTGGGCAAGAGGTACGGTGAATTTTGATACCTTCATTTACCGTGACAAAACCAAACACATCATCACCGGGAATAGGATTGCAACATTTTGCCAGAATATAATCAACCACGTCCATGTCCTCACCGATAAGCAATTGGTCATGTTCCGGGCCTTTCAGATGCTTTATTTCCTTGGTAAAAGAAGATTCATCCGTGACATGTATCATCGGATTTTTTCTCAGCCTCTTTTCCTGTTTGAAATCCCTAAAGCTTTTGATGGATGTCGGATCGATGATTCCCTTTCCTACCCGATAATAGAATTCAGAAGTCGTTTTGGTTTCAAAATAGGCCCTGAGTTGCTCCACTGTTACTGACGAAAACTCCATTTTCATCTGTTTGAGTTTCCGCTGTACGATTTCTTTTCCATCTAGAACAACCTGCTTCTTCTCCTCTTTCAGGGCATCCTTTATTTTTGCCTTGGCTCTGGAAGTAACGACCGATTTCAGCCAGTCCTCGTTTGGCTTCTGCTTTTTCGAAGTCAGTATTTCTACCTGATCCCCATTTTTTAGCTTATGCCCTATAGATACTAGGCGTTGGTTGACCTTAGCTCCTATACACCTTACCCCTACCTCCGAATGGATCTCAAAGGCAAAATCCAATGCGGTGGCACCGGAAGGTAAAACTTTCAAGTCTCCTTTTGGTGTAAAGACGAATACTTCATCAACAAAAAGATTACCCCTGAAATCGTCCATAAACTCAATCGCAGAGCCGTCATTGTTTTCCAAAATGGTTCTCACTTGGGTAATCCAATCATCCAACCCGGCGGCCCCTCTCTCAGGGGAATTTTCCTTTTCCTTATATTTCCAATGTGCGGCATAGCCCCTTTCGGCAATATCGTCCATTCGTTGAGTCCGTATCTGAACTTCCACCCATTGACCTGTCTGACTCATTACTGTGGTATGAAGGGATTCATATCCGTTGGCACGCGGGGTGTTGATCCAATCCCGAAGACGGTCGGGATTTGGCCGATAAAAATCTGTCACAATGGAATAAACCTGCCAACAATCCGCCTTTTCATTTTCAAGAGCGGTATCCACAATAATTCGAATCGCAAACAGATCATAAACCTCCTCAAAAGGAATATTCTGCTTGGTCATTTTATTATAGACGGAAAAAATAGATTTTGGCCTCCCTTTAATGGTAAACTTAATCTTCTGATGCTCCAGCTCATGTTGAATGGGAGCAATAAAAGTCTTAATGAATTTATTACGGGATACCCTCGTTTCATTGATCTTATGGATAATTGAATCATAGGTTTCCCTGTCTGTAAACTTCAGATAGAGATCCTCCAGCTCGGACTTGATACTATATAACCCCAAGCGATGGGAAAGCGGGGCGTACAGGTACTTGGTCTCGGAGGCAATTTTCAACTGCTTATGGCGTGGCATACTGTCCAATGTACGCATGTTGTTCAGCCGGTCAGCAAGTTTGATTAAAATTACCCGTACATCGTCAGAAAGGGTGATGAGCATTTTACGGAAATTTTCCGCCTGCTGCGAACTCCCATATTCAAAAACACCGGAAATTTTGGTGAGACCATCGATGATCTGCGCCACCTTCAGCCCAAACTCCCGTTCTATATCTTTAAGCTCTATTTCGGTATCCTCCACTACATCATGAAGGAGTGCGGAAATGATGCTGGTGGTCCCTAATCCAATCTCCTCCACGCAGATCAGAGCGACCTCAAGCGGGTGATAGATATAAGGTTCGCCGGATTTCCTACGCATGTCCTTATGCGCATCGTTAGATACATTGAATGCTTTCTTGATAAGCTTGGCATCCCCATCTTTTAATAGTGGTTTGGCTACACGTAAAAGTCTCCTATACCTTTTTAGGATTTCCCTACGTTCTTCCTCTATGTCTATCTTAATCATATGATCTAAAGTAACAAATCTACCAACTAAAGGGTGCCTTTTGCTAAATAATTTATATTTTTTTTCTCTGACTTATTGAATCTTTGAAATTCATGCTTACATTTGCATCCACATTGAAGAAAAACGTGCTTCAAGGGTAGCAAATGCCAAAAATGGCAGATGTTTCGGTTTAGGCATGTTTCTTGTGTCTTTTTTTGTTACATAAGTAACGGCTCAACAGATACACGAGTATTATTTGCGGATGTGGCGAAATTGGTAGACGCACTAGACTTAGGATCTAGCGCCGTAAGGCATGGGGGTTCGAGTCCCTCTATCCGCACATTACAATCCCTCGATCTGGATCAGGTGCCCATAGGGTTAAGATCCAGATTGGGGGTTTTTGTTATTGGTAACTTTAAACATCATTCCTTTGGAAATTACATTAGACAAGCACGCTGCCAATGAAGCTTCTATCAAAATTAAGTTAACAGAAGCAGATTATGGACAAAAAGTAGATTCAAAAATAAAAGACTACGCCAAAAAAGCAACTATCAAGGGTTTTAGGCCAGGAAAGGCACCGGTTTCCATGGTCAAAAATCTGTATGGTACCTCTGTGCTTGTGGATGAAATCAATCAAATTTTATCTACTTCACTAAATGAATACATAAAAGAGCAGTCCTTCAAAGTACTCGGAGACCCTCTTCCCCAGACAGATGGTGCGACAGATTTGGATTGGAAGAAGCAAACGGAGTTTGAATTTTCCTACAAAATCGGATTTGTAGATCAGGTTGACATAGATTTGGAATCCGAACTTGATGCCAAAACCTATACGATAGAACTTTCGGACAAGGAAGTTAACGATGCCTTGACCAATATTAAGAGACAATACGGGAAAATGACTAATCCCGACATCAGCGAAGAAAACGACTTTCTATACGGAGACTTGAAAGCTGTTGACGGATCATTCGAGAAGACATTGTCTCTGCCGCTTTCAAAACTGGATGGCCGTTCTGTCAAAAAGTTTATTGGTGTTGAAAAAGGTGCTGTTATCGAGTTTGATCCGTCCAAGGCAGTAAAATCTGATTTAGCTGAGATTTTATCTATTTCTGAAGACGAAGCTGCCAATATTTCGGGCGATTATACCTTCACAGTACAGAATATTAACCGTACCGAAGAGGCAGAACTTAACCAAGAACTTTTCGACAAAGTATTCGGACCCAATCAGGTGACTTCCGAAGAGGAATTTCTTGCGAAAATTAAGGAGATATTAGGGGAAAATTACAATAAAGAGTTGAAATTGTTTTCTGAGGAAGAAATCAAAAAAGCGCTAATTGCAAAAGCCTCCATCGACCTTCCAGAAGAATTCTTAAAGGAATGGCTGATCAAGGCAAATAGTGACAAACTTTCAGAAGAAGAAGTGGAGAAAGAGTTTCCAGTCTATGTTCGCCAACTGACTTGGAGCTTGATTTCCAATACCATTGCCGAAAAAAACAATATCAAAGCCGAACAAGAGGAAGTTATTGAAAAAACCAGGGAAATGATTCGCGGACAGTTTGGCGCCTCAGGGATGAGTGCTCAGTTGGAAGAGAACATGGACATGTTTGTAAATAATTATCTCCAAGGAAATGATGGACAGCATTACATGCAGATGTTAACTACCGTCCAAAACGAAAAGGTAATCGCATTTGTGAAAGAAAAAACCTCACCAAAAGAGGAGGTTATATCAGTAGAAAAGTTCAATGAACTTTTAGAAAACTAATTCAAAGAATAAATTGTTAAATTGAAAGTCCTTAATTTATAAGGGCTTTTTTTTATTTTTGTAATCTCATTAAACCAAAAATATGCTTAACAAAAAAGAATTTAGGGATTTTGCTGTCAAGCACCAAGGGGTAAACGGAAGCGCCTTCGATCAATATACCGATTATGTTGAGAATATGACACGTTCGGTAATCGAGGAAAGGCCTACTAATTTCAGGGAAATTGATGTTTTTTCCCGATTGATCATGGACAGGATCATCTTTTTAGGTACTGGTGTAGACGACCATGTCGCCAACATCATTACGGCCCAGTTATTATTTTTAGAATCAACAGACTCTAAAAAAGACATTTTACTGTACATCAACAGTCCTGGAGGCTCTGTATATGCTGGGTTAGGAATCTACGATACCATGCAGTATATTGCCCCAGAGGTAGGTACAATCTGTACCGGTCTGGCGGCATCTATGGGTGCGGTACTTCTTGCAGGAGGAGCTGCCGGGAAGCGGGCCGCACTTCCCCACTCCCGAATTATGATCCACCAGCCATCCGGTGGCATGCAAGGTCAATCCAAAGATATGGAGATTTCCGTAAAGCAAATTTTAGAATTGAGAAAGGAATTGTATGATATTTTGGCTGAGCATAGTGGCAAAAGTACAGAAATCATAGAGAGAGATTCAGATCGCGATTATTGGATGCGTGCCGATGAAGCGAAGGAGTACGGACTCATCGATGAAGTACTTATAAAAAAAGCAAAATAATTGAAAATGGCTCAAACGACGTGTTCCTTTTGTGGAAGGAATAAAAAAGACGTAGACCTGATGGTTTCGGGCATTTCTGCCCATATATGCAATTTCTGCATCGATCAGGCCTATCAAATCCTGGGTGAAGAAGACAAAACCAAAAAACAGGTTAAAAAGCCGAAGTTCAAACTCCGAAAGCCAAAAGAACTGACAGAATACTTGGACCAGTATGTAATCGGGCAACAAGAAGCGAAAAAAATCCTTACTGTAGCTGTCTACAATCACTACAAGCGCCTAGGGCAAAAGGAAACTGACGAGGATGAAATCAAAATTGAAAAATCCAACATCATCATGGTCGGGGATACTGGAACGGGTAAAACCTATTTGGCAAAAACCCTGGCCAAAATATTGGAAGTTCCCTTTTGCATAGCCGATGCGACAGTGCTGACTGAAGCAGGTTATGTAGGGGAAGATGTGGAAAGCATCCTGACGCGCCTTTTACAATCCGCCGACTATAACGTTGAATCCGCCGAACGGGGAATTGTTTATATCGACGAATTGGACAAAATAGCCCGCAAGTCTGACAATCCATCTATTACAAGGGATGTGAGCGGTGAAGGTGTTCAACAAGCGTTATTGAAATTGCTCGAAGGAACCGTGGTCAACGTCCCACCACAAGGAGGACGAAAACACCCGGATCAAAAGATGATCGCGGTGAACACTGACAATATACTCTTTATTTGCGGAGGTGCATTTGACGGTATCACCAGGCATATTGCCAGCAGGCTTAATACCCAGCCTATGGGCTTCAGTAAAAAATCTGAAACTGAATTAATTGACAGAAATAACCTCCTGCAATATGTCACATCACAAGATTTGAAATCTTTTGGATTAATTCCTGAACTTATAGGGCGGCTTCCGGTGGTAACTCATTTGGATCCGTTGGATAGGGAAACTTTGAAAAAGATCCTAACGGAGCCAAAAAATGCGCTAACCAAGCAATACATTAAATTGCTGGCCATGGAAGATGTAGAACTTTCCTTTGAAGAAGACGGGATAGATTTTATTGTGGAGAAAGCCGTAGAATTTAACTTGGGGGCACGGGGATTGAGATCTATTTGTGAAGCCATAATCACAGACGCCATGTATGAATTACCCTCTGATGATTCAGTCAAGGAATTGGTTATAGATGGTGATTATGCCAGGTCACAATTTGACAAATCAAAATTCAAAAAACTTCAAGTCGCTTGATTTTAAGCCATTGATAAACTTTCAACAATTAGCCTTGCAGTTTCCTGCGAGGCTTTTTTATGCCCAATTTTTTCTTGAACCTCCAAATACCCTTTCAATACAGCCTGCCTTTGCAACCCTTTCTCTGCAATTGCCGAAAGTTCTTCAACCAATCGGGCTTCATTATACGCATCCTGAATAAGCTCACGAACAACTTCATGGCCTGCGATGAGATTGACTAATGAGATAAAGGGGATTTTTACCAGATGCTTGGCAATACTATAGGTTATTGGACTGGTCTTATAGACCACTACTTGGGGAACATTAAAAAGTGCGGTTTCTAAAGTAGCCGTACCGGATGTGACCACGGCAGCATGCGCAATATTTAAAAGGTCATAGGTTTGGTTAAAAACCGTTTTAATTCCATGTTTTTCCGCATCTTGGTAAATGTCAGCGGGTAAGTTGTCCACCCCTGCCACTACAAAACTCCATTGCGGAAACTGCCTTACTACACCCAACATCGTTGACAGCATGCCTGATACTTCCTGCTTACGACTTCCTGGGAGTAGGGCTATGACGGGCTTGCCATCTAGGTTATTGTGTGATTTAAAAGTAATATTGGGACTGAATTTCACCAATTCATCGCGGACCGGGTTACCGACATAAGGTACTTCCCAATCGAATGTGGAAAAAAAGTCCGGTTCAAAGGGAAGGATGGTGTATAGGGATGTTACGTGTTTTTTTAAGGTTAGCGCCCTTCGCTGATTCCACGCCCAAACTTTCGGAGGAATATAATAATGAACTGGAATGCCAACTTTAGAGGCGAATTTGGCGATCTTCATATTGAAGCCTCCATAATCGATTAAAATCAGCGCATCCGGTTTAAAATTCAGCAGATCCTTTTTAATCAACGATAAATACCGGATAACTTTTCGGAAACCTAACAGGACCTCAACAAAGCCCATCATTGCCATCTCTTCATAATGTGCGGTAACCTGTAACCCTGCTTTTTCCATATATCCTCCGCCCATACCCCGAAAAATCGCCTTTTGGTCCATGCGGGTAAGCTCATCCATCAGGTTGGATGCATGTAGGTCGCCCGATCGCTCTCCGGCTATGAGGTAGTATTTCAAGGTATTTTGTCGTTAGGGAAATTTACTCACCAAAATATTCCACAAAATTTCGGGGGGTTTCATAAAGCGTAAGTTTATACAATCCACCCGACGTAACAATCTTGTCAACTTCCGGGGCCAAAATCCTCCAGAATTCCATGACCAAATTTTCGCAACTGGCCATTTTGCCCGCCATAAAATCCACGTCAACGTTTAGGTTCTTGTGGTCTACTTTGTCAATTACTTCTCTGCGAATCAGAATACTGAGCTGCTTTAAATCCACTACAAAGCCTGTTTCCGGATCCGGTCTGCCTTTGACAGTTACGATAAGCTCAAAATTATGACCATGCCAATTTACATTGGCGCAAGGGCCAAAAACTTCCTTGTTTTTTTCCTCGCTCCAGTTTGGGTTCCATAATTTATGGGCAGCATTAAAATGCTCCTTTCTACAGACATGTATCATGGCTTCTTTCAATTCAGAGTGCAAAGTTACAAAAAAAGAAAGAAGATTTACATTAGCTCTTCATCCATTCCAGTTATGGGAAACATAACTGTTTATTCTTTAAGGATTTTTTTCGTGACCACTGATTGGCCTGTCCTAATTTTTAACACATAAAGACCATTTGAAAATGATATATCGAGTTCCAGACTTGCCTCAAACTGAGCCTTGTCCATTGTATATTTTCGCATCAACTTGCCTGAAGTCGAGTATATTTCGAAGACAACCTCACCGAGATAACTATTTCGCATTCCCACTACCAATTTGTCCGTCACCGGATTGGGGCCAATCGAATAGCCAAGCCTTCCCAGGTCGGGTTCATTTTCCAGACTGGAAATCACAACAGGAGCCGACAGTCTATTACATGCGTCGTCGATCACTGTTACTTGGTAAGACCCTCCATCATCAGCCATGTATGACCTTGTCGTAGCTCCGTCTATTCTATTGCCGTTTCGATACCATTGGTACCGGCCTGCGGGAACTAGGGAGGTAAGTTGAGATCCATTGATGACGATCTGAGGCTGCGCCAAGGTATTGGGAGATACGGCAACAGTTTGCTCGAAAGTACTCGTCCCACCCGGGCCTCTCACTGTCAACACAATGTTGTATGATCGGGCATTATTGAAGATAAAAGTGGGGTTCATTGACGTCGAACTTCCAAGATTTCCAAAACTCCAAGAATAGGAAGTTACTGTTCCTTCCGTGAGGTTGATAAATTCAGTAAGGCCCCCCGCACAGCTGAATCTCACTTCGAAATTGGGAAACAGTACATTGTCGCAGGCAATGTTGAGCCAGTTTGCCGAATTGACTAAACTGGCATTTGGTCCAAAGTTAACAACTGCCTGTCCTTCCAGATCCACGTTAGTCACAGATACCTGCTGCGCGCAGTATTTACGGTAGACATTATGTATGATTCGGGCTTTCCCCGCAGCGGATATGGTGGTTGTACCGGAGCCGGAGCCGAACAGGATATTTTCCATAATTGTCAACGCACCATTATTGGGCAGAACTAGAGAAACACCCCTGTTCATCTCAATCACATTCGTTTCCACAGATTCTTGGAGGATTTCAAGCTCTCCACTTAGAACCCGAATTGACTGGCTTTGCCCAATGGACTGTACAGACAATGAACCTTTAGTAACTATAAGTCGATCTAATTCACCCTTGCTTGCATCTTCAAAAACACCGTCAGTTCCGTTAAAATTAAAAGAAAATTCAGGGCTAAAAGAAGCATTTTCATCTACTTCCAAAGTCTCTGTAAATGTTACTTGTCCCAACCTGCCGGTCAATGCAGAATTTCCCATTACTTGGAGATTTCCCACAGATATACCGGCTAGGTCCAAATTTACCGTAGCATCATTAAAAACAAGCGAACTGATAGTAGGTAAAGTAAGCACACGCCAATTTCCCTCATTAACATTTACATCGACGTTGGATAGGGCGACTTGGCCGAAATCCAATACATTTTCGTTGGTATTAGATGCTTCGAAAGCAAGTGTACCATTGGAAATTCCAGCCTCCGGATTGCTAGAACGTAAGCCGCTTTCCAACGTCAGCGTATTTCCATTTAAATTTAAGTTAAAAGGGCTGTTACCAAATAAATTCACGCTGAATGCCTGGGTGTTTGCGGATAAATTAATTACGCCTTGGGCAACTGGTTGGTCGATAACTACCCTGGTACCGTCGTTCGGTACTATTCCCGCTGCGGGCCCATTGCTGCTTAGTGACCAATTATTGGGATTGTTCCAATTTGCATTTTGCCCTATCCAATAAAGGGTGTTTACCTGTCCGTCTACTACTCCTGCGGAAAAAACCAAACTGTAGGGCTGTCTTGCATGTTGAAGTGCACGCTTGTGGTTCACACGAACGGTATACCTTTGCGAACTTGGTGTCTTTATTTCAATTTGCTCGACATTATCCCTGAAATTATCCGCATTTCTTGCCGCGACTGCACTTACTCCACCATTGGGATTTAGCGTCCAAGGGAAAAATACGGTACCGTCCTCCGCAATGATCCGGATATCCAAATCATTGACCAACATCGGCGTCCTTGGATTCAGAGAAGGAGAAGGAGAAGTACCAGGAGGGTCTGTCCATGCTATAGTAACTTTGATAGGTTCTATTCCATCGGAGATAAAATCGAATTCGTAAGTCTGACCATTGTCCAGCACCAATTCCCTTATGGCTTTGGATGATCCATTTTCGTCTATAATCATTCTAGCGGAAGCTTCCGCATCCAGCAAACCCCAGCCATTCATGTAATCCGGCCCCTCATTCATCCCTGCTTCTTTCGCCGTTTGAATGGTGAGAGCTTTTAGTGTAGCTGACCGCATATACCTTCCTGCATTTCTATTCCGGTATAATTCCTGGAGCAAAAGCATTGCGCCGGTTACGTTTGGTGCGGCCATGGAAGTGCCACTTAGGGTGGCATAGCCATCTGCTGCCCCGTCATTGATGATAGCCGTGCTAAATACGTTGACCCCCATTGACACCAGGTCAGGCTTTATTCTTCCGTCATCTACAGGACCCCAACTTGAAAAGGAGCTCATTACCACGGATTCCGGGCCGGTATAGTTGGATATTCCATTTACCGCCCCAATTGTGATATTGTTTTTGGCTACCCCCTCAGGACCTATGGAATCCCCCGGTCCATCTGCCTCCCTCGTTCCATCGCCGATGTCACTTCTGTCATTGCCCGCTGCCCACACCACCGTATAGTAGGGTTTCGCAAATGTCAATTCATCTATTTGCCTTGACTTGGCGGTATAAAATCCAAACCTATAATCCTCTCTGGAGCTGATGCTTTCATTTCCAGACCAAGCCCAGTTGCCGCTATTGTCCCGAAACCAGCCAACAAGAATCCCATATGAGTGGTTGGATATCAAATGTCCGCTTGGGTTCAAATCCGGATCATAGGAGTTTTGCATCATTTTCGACACATCAGCATCCCAGTTAAATGCCCAACCTGTAGCTGCCCGTGCCATTCCCCTCGCATTTGCATTGTTACCGCTTGCCAAAATCGTCCCCGTCACATGGGTAGCGTGGTTGCTAATCGTTTCGGTGGAACCGTCTAATTGAGTTACGCGGTTTCCGAATTCCGAATGATTGACCCTTGGCCTTGTTTGATCATAAATACCCACAATCATACCTTGACCTTCTAATTCCACATTCAAACTTCCCCCTGTCTGCAATGTCCTTGCTCCGTTGGTAATGGCCGCGGTTACATTATGGGTGGTGTAATACACGGGGTGATTTTCGCCGTCTAGGTATTGAAATCTGGCAACCCGGTCTCCTTCAAGTGAAATAGTCATGGGAATACCAATCCGACTGGAAATTTCTATTCTCTCCTTGGGGCTTAGCGAATACTGTTGTACATTTTGACGTAAGCGCTCAAACACCTCTCTTCTCACCTCTAGTAGGTCAGTGTGTTGGGAAAAAACATTCTGTGCCTTTGATGTGAGAGATAGTACCACGAATATGGCACATAAGATCCCCTTTTTCATATTTCTTACTTTTGTTCATTCCCCCTTCCAGGGGGAAGGTAATTATCTTTTATTCGAATTCATATCACTGACGGATAGCAATTGTTAAGGGATTGGCGTCAAGATCGTTACTCCGCTGTCGCTATCCTCATCAGTTCCATTATTCCATGAAATTCGGATAGTGCCGTCGGCATTCACTCTGCCTGAACCGTTAAAACCTTCAGTTCCAAAGACAACATCAGGCTGGTCAACGATGGTAATTACATCACAGAGTTCAGTAAATATAGCCGGATTATCCTCGCCTCCATATATTTGCGAATAAACGCCCCCGGTGATATCCGATATGCGGTAGGTAAACGGCTCTATTTCGGTGATGACCACCTCAGAATTTATAGTTCCTCCAGTTCCTGAATTAACAGTACTGTATCTACCTGCCAAATCTGATGGACAAGCTAGCCGGATTTCTACCGTTACCGTGTTGTAATTTGCACTTATCTTGGTAGGACCTGCATCCAATATCCGAAGGATTAAATCAGGAGTTTCATCCGACTCCAAATTACCAGTAAGAATCTCAATGGGTACGTCAATAAAACTGGTATTCGGGGCGATTGTTACCTCCATAAAAGGAAGCCTGTAGTGCACTCCCAATACAGCAGTGGAAGAAGGATCTACCCCAATTAACACATTGATGGATTCAGCAACATGCGCACCTACAAGGTTCACCCTTACTGCTGATTGGTCGACTTGATTGTTTGAATTTTTGGTGAAAATGCGTTGGACAGCTCCATTGGGTCTGGATGCCTCTTCAAATTCAACCTCAAAACCCTCCCAAAGAATCGTATATCCGGACTCCTCCATACAAGAAGTATAAACCACCATGGAAAGAAGGGGGATAAGGAATAATAAAAAGGTAGATTTCATCGTCATCGTTTAGTAACCTGGATTTTGAACTAAATCTTCGTTAAGTAAAATTTGTTCCAAGGGTAGATTGGAAAGAATTCTATAATCCGTATAGGGAACTTCAAGAAAATTCCCGTGCTTGGTAATATTCATTCCATTTCTCTTGAGGTCAAAAAAACGATGGCCTTCCAATACAAATTCCTGTCGACGTTCCAACATGATACGGTTGAACAGTGCCTGTCCTGACAGTAAATTATCTATAGGACCTAGACCCCGTTTTGACCGTAGCGCATTAATATCCTCCCTTGCTCCCGCAGCATTGGTTTGAAAGCGGGCTTCAGCACGGATGAGGTACAATTCCGAGGCCCTAATGATCGGTAAGTTCTCCAAAAAATCACCCTTATATCCTGTCCATTTTCTACTGGCATATACCGGGCCGTCAATTCCCTCCCTGGTAGTTTCTATCCAGCAGTTTCTCCGAACGTCTCCGGGTTCATAGGTTTCCATCAGCTCATTGGATGCTCCCAAGATAAATTGGGCGGCCGGGTCGGTATTAGAGGTGAGGGAGTTTAGGGAATTATTTACTCCATCTACGCTCGTCCAGTCAACAAGGCGTATTTCAAGCTCAAACAAAGACTCTGGATGGGGGGCTCTGGAAAATCCCTGTACATAATTCCCCGGCTCGACCAAACCGTCTCCATTGCTACGCAAATTAAGCAAATTCATGGCTGAAGTGGCGGCAGCCGCGGCATCTTCCATCCTTCCCCAATATAAATATAACCTTGCCAATAGTGTCAATGCCGCTCCTGTATTTGCATAATAAACCCCCTCAGTACCAACGGCAACTGGAGAAGTCAAACTCAGTGCATTTTGAAGATCACTTTCTATTTGTTGATAAACTTCCAAGACAGTGGCTCTTTCACGAAAATCCGCATCCGACGCAACCAATGTAGGGTTCAACCGAAGGATGGGGCCCAGGTTGAATCCATTCACTTCCTTGCCTGGTTCATATCCATAAACCCTGCACAAATCAAAATAAAAAAGTGCTCTCATGAAATAAGCATCCCCTTTTATAAAATCTTTGTCCTGCTGATCTCCTCTTACCTCTTCGTCATCGATCCCCTCGATAATTAAGTTAGCATCGTTGATTGCACCATACACTACTCCATTCCATAACCCGATATGATCGCGGTCTCCGTTTGCCTCCTCTCCCTGATACCTCCCTGTGTTGGCCACAAGTCTAAGGTTGTCGGCCAGGATGTCGGGAGCAATCATCATTTGCTGTCCATAATACGAAAAGTTGTTTGCTAACCGATACATTGAATTAGCTACAGCTTGGTATCCTTCTACGCTGTTTAACGCTACCTCCGGGGTAAGGCTTTGTCTCGGATTGGTTTCAAGATCCGTGCAGGCCATTGCCACCATAGAAATAACTGCTGTCGTTTTTATAAGTATTGATTTCATTTCCATGATTAATCAGAAATTCAGATTTAAACCAGCGGTGATTTGTCGGGAATTGGGATATGTTCCGTAGGTAGATCCAAGCGAATTTACTTCTGGATCCAACCCGTTATATTTGGTCAATGTCCACAAATTAAGCCCCTGCACAAACACTTTCGCCTGCTCTATCCCTACCTTTTGGAGTATTGAAGCAGGTACATTATAGTCCAATGTTACTTGCTTCAATCGAATATAACTGGCATCTGAAATTTGTTTGGTAGAAAACTGCTGGTAACCGGAGTGACCCGGAACTCGCCCCCCTTCGTAAGGTTTTGGCGTGTTAGTAATATCCCCAGGAGTTCTCCAAAAATAAATTTGATCGACAGTTTGGTTATCCTGACCAATAGAACCAGCTTGAGCCAGGTTATATAAGTCTTGATTGAATCCTAAATTTCCATACTGATATTGAAAAAACACCTCCAGGGAAAAGGGGCCATATATAAATGTATTGGATAAACCGCCAAAATTCCATGGCAGCGCACTACCTAGATATTTTTGGTCATCGTCGGAGACCAAATAAGTATACTCTCCATTTTCATCATAATACATGGGAGACCCGTTGGCTGGGTTAATTCCGGCAAATTCATAGCCGTAGTAAAAATCAATTGGTTTGCCCACAATCAAATCATTACCTATTCTATCTAACCCTTCATACAATTCCAACAACTCATTGGAAAAAACAGAAATGTTAAATCCAGTATTCCATCTAAACCTCCCCCAAACCACGTTAGTCGTTTGCAGATCGAAATCCACACCTTGATTCCTAAGCTTTCCAGTATTTCTAGTAATGGCACCAAATCCCGAGTCGATGGGGAGCTGTGTCTCAAATAGTAATTTTTGAGTGTCCTTTCTCCAGACATCCACGGTTGCGTTTATTCGCCCATTAAAGAAGGATCCGTCAACACCAAAATTGATTGACCCGGCCTCTTCCCATGTCAGCAAATCATTTCCCAACTGACTGAATCGTAAGGCGCCCAGACCCAGATACTGACCAGAAGAACCAATCAATGTCCGTGACGCGAAGTTGCCAATTTCCGAGTTACCGGTAATACCATATGATGCTCTCAATCTCAGATTGTCCACCCATAGGGCATTATCCATAAACCTCTCAGAAGAAATTCTCCACCCTCCTGAAACTGCGCCGAATGTTCCCCATTGGTTTTGCTCGCCAAAGCGGGACGATCCATCCCTTCTTACAGTCAAATCAAAGGTATATTTGTCGTCATAGTCATATTTTGCTTGGGAGAAAAACCCAGTCCTTCGATATTCGGTATATGACCCGCTTACAGCAAAGGGAACAGCGGCGTTTTGCAGATACCTGAGTGCTGGATTCGGAAAACCTCTACCGGTTGCCGAATTGGATTCAAAGGTTTCGGCTTTGTATTCATATCCCAAAATGCCTGAAACAGCGTGAACATCTTTAAACCTTTTATTGATGTTAAAATTGCCGTTTGTATTGGTATTAACTATCCTCCGGTCCGAATACGAGGAAGATCCGCCATACGCAGAGAACGCCGGAATTGTGGATGGCCTGTTATTTTCGTCCCTAGTGTCTGAGAAATCAACGCCTCCAAACGCTGTAAATGCCAGCCAAGGCAAAATTTGGTAATTCATCTGAATATTGGAAACTGACTGATAGGTTGTTCCCCTTCTCAGCTCTTGGTTCACCCCTTGTACAATATTATACCCAAAGAGGTGCTCATTGGGATAATCTGCAAATGTCCCATCCTCATTGTAAATGGGTACGTTGGGCCGGGATACATATCCTGCGACAAAGGGACTGTTTACAAAGTTACCCCGATCAATGGATCCGTTCGTGATTTGTTGGGACAATGATATGTTTGCATTAATTGAAAAACGTTCATTTGCCCGGTGAGTAAGATTCATTCTACCTGTAGACCTTGAGTAATCGGACATGATAATTTGTCCTTCTTGGAACGTGTGTGAACCTGAAATAAAAAATTGGGTACGTTCATCCCCCCCCGATATGGATAAATCATAGACACTCAATCTGCCATCCCTGAACAACTCTCCGATCCAATCCGAATTTTGAATTTCCCTATCACCAGGGCTCCCAAAGATTTGTTCAGCTTCTGCCGGATTTAATCCTGCATTGATATAGGCTTGACGCTTTATGGAAGCCAATTGATTGGCATTCATAACGTCATAAAACGCAATAGGCTGAACGATGCCTTCCTGCACGCTCAAACGCACGTTGGTTTTTCCCTGCTTTCCTCTTTTGGTTGTAATAAGCACTACTCCATTGGAGGCCTGCGCACCATAAATGGAAGCTGCAGCTGCATCTTTAAATACCTCTATGGATTCTATGTCATTCGGATTAATTGATGCCAATGCATTTTGAGATCCCTGACCGGAGAGGTTACCCCCGGCAATCTGAACACCATCGACAATATATAAAGGCTGCGTACCGGCATTGATGGAACCGACTCCCCTGATTTGCACATTCAAGGTACCACCCGGCTGCCCGGAGGATGAGGTGACCTGCACGCCGGCGACTCTTCCCTGCATGGCCCTATCAAATGACTGCATGGGTAAATCTTGGAAAATTTCCCCCCTTACTGAGGAGATCGCTCCCGTAACCTCACGCCTTGTTTGATCGCCATAGGAAGTAAACACATATTCGGTTAGTGATACTATATCAGGCTCCATGATTACATCGACAGAGACGCTGTTCTCAATTGCTATTTCCTGGCTTCGGAGACCCACAAATCTGAAAACCAATATATTCCTGTCCGCTGGTACAGAAATTTCATATCGTCCATCAAAATCAGTAATAGTACCTTGGGTGGTTCCCCTAATTAGTATCGTAACGCCAGGTATGGGGCCTCCGTCTTCCGAAGAAGTAACTATCCCCCGTACAATTCTACTCTGTGAATGAACTAAGGATGTAGCTGATAGAATGATTAATACTGCCAGTAAAGCTGTCCTCATAAATTAGCATTAAATCGTTTAAACTCATCTAAATATATCAAATTAAACCTCACAAATAATCGGTTATACCCCATTAATTTACAAAAAGTCTTGTGCGAAGGTGTCCATTCGACCTAGGAAGAAAGAAAACTACGCAAAACATTAAACTGGTAGATGAATTAAACCGAAAGTTTATGTATTTTTTTAAATCGCTTTAGAATTAACGCTATAATAACGATTCGGTTTAAATATATTGATGTGCAGTAAGAAAAAAATCTTTATTCGCCTTTTGCTTTCTAACTGAGCTGTCTATTGCTATGGGAAAAAATTATTGGATAATAACTTCTATTCTGCGGTTAAATGATCGATTCTCTTCAGAATCATTTGGTTTTATCGGCTCACTATCCCCTTTTCCCAAAGTTTCCATTCTTTCCGATGGAATACCAAGGTCCACCAAATATTCCTTTACGCTCTGCGCCCGCCTCAAGCTTAGGGCTAAATTATAATCGGTAACCCCAACATTATCAGTATGCCCCTCCACTTGAATATTTACCTGGGGATGTTGCCTTAAAAAATTAGACAGCCGATTTAGCGAACTGACTGATGCTTCCTTTAACTCTGACTTGTCAGTATCAAAATAAACGTTTTCGAAGACAAAATTCTTTCCACGCTCAATTGGATCCAACTCTATCTGAATGTTACTTCGGTTTTTGAGACTATCCCGGTCTACATTATAAATTTTTGGTATAAAGCCCTTTTTCTCCACATAAAGTCCGGTTAGAGATTTATCCGGATATAACATTACAAATTCCCCTGTCTTGCCATCGGATAGAAACTCATACATGGTGCTGTCGTTGGCGAGGTTAACCAGAGAAAGCCGGGCATCGATAGGCTCTCCAGTCTTCCTGTCCAAAACCCTTCCTTCCGAAACAATAATTTTTTCGCCTAAGTCAATTTCTTTGGGAAAATTAAAGCGATACAAAAATGAACTGTCAGCCTTGCCATCTTGGTAGGAATTCTCTGTGTAATATGCATAATCTTTCTGTGCTGTGATAAATAGTGCCAATTGGTCTTTCTGATCATTGATGGGATAGCCAAGATTGACAGGTGGACCAAATTCTCCCATTGAAAAAGTAGACATGAACAGGTCTTTTCCCCCAAAGCCAAGGTGTCCATCAGAGGCAAAAAACAAGACTTCGTTGTTGAAGAAAATAAATGGCGACACCTCGTCCCTGGAAGTATTCACATGAGGACCTAGATTTTTTGCTTCCGACCAACTCCCGTCTTCATTACGTTCGCTAAACCAAATATCATTTCCCCCATATCCCTCTCTGCGATTGGATGAAAAAAAGAGAACTCTGCCATCTGCCGAAAGAGAAGGTTGAGAATCCCAAAACCTGGAATTTACATTTTTCCCCATATTTGATGCCCTTTGCCACTTGTCACTTACCTTTTGGGTGATATATAGGTCACAGCTTCCAAAAGAGTCAGGGGTGTCACAGGAAGTAAAAATCAAAATGTTGCCGTCCGCAGAAATTGTGCAAGTGCCTTCATTATAGGTGGTATTGATGGTCTGCGAAATGGGCTGAGGCTCTGTCCATTGATCATCCTCCAGATAGGATACAAAAATGTCTTCATGCTCAAAATTTTTCAACCCGTCTCTTTTGGTGAAAAGGATCTTTTTGCTGTCAGCTGTAAGTACGGGGAAATATTGGAGTTGAAAGGTATTCAAAGGTTCAGGTAGTTTTTCCTTGATAATATCCCTTTGATTTGTGATTTCAAAGGCAATGAAATCCATTCGCTTTTTTAGCTCCAGATAATTTTCGGATTGGAGAAATTCCTCTTCCAAAAACTCCTCAATCGTTCTCAATTTGGCAATTGCTGATTCAAATTCCCCGACTTCCACCAGTAGCTGGGAAATTAGCCAACCAAACCTTCCTTTGAACAGGTTTTGGTCTTTAATGCGACGCTCCCCTCTTTCCGCTACCTGAAGTGCTTCTGAGGGGTTTCCCGTGGTCAACAATACTTGTGCATGCCTTAGGTAGGCTTCAAAAAAATCGTGGCTTCTTTCGTAGGCCGCTCGATAGCTCCCCATGGCTTCTGGCCATTGTCTGCGGGATGAGAATTGTTCTCCGTCCTCATAAGATTTGATAGCCCGGCGATCTATAATGGAATATTCCTGTGCGACAAGAGGCAGCAAGGGCATTAGAAAACATATCCAAAATAGAAAACGGGGCATAATGGGTTACTAGGGGATTTCCATAAACTTATGTGTCTGAAGGGAAATTTGCCAGACAGGGTGATTTTTGGCATAAGTTATGATTTTTTCCAATAAAACCGAAGATTTTGACCATTCCGGTTGCAGTAGTTTGACACAGTTGGGAGCTACCCTTGCTGCGTGTTGCTCGGCAAATTCAAAATCACTCGGGTGAAATACCACTACTTTAAGTTCATCAGCCTTCTCGTAAATCGACGGATGGGGCTTTTTGAATTTTTTTGGTGAGAAACAGACCCAATCGAAGGTACCTGAATAGGGGTGTGCCCCCGAAGTTTCCATATTGATGGTGAAACCATTTTCCTTAAGAAGGTTGGTAAGCGGCCCCAGTTCATACATCAAAGGCTCACCTCCCGTAATCACCACCAAACGTCCCGGGTAGACCAAAGCACCCGCTACGATATCCTCAATAGTTACAACAGGCCACTTCCCTGCTTCCCAGGATTCTTTCACATCGCACCACACACATCCAACATCGCAGCCACCTAGTCGTATAAAATACGCCGGATGACCCGAAAATGTACCTTCCCCCTGTATCGTATAAAATGCTTCCATCAAGGGAAGCATCATTCCTTTGGCTACCGCCTCTTTCTTTTCCATCAAATTTTTGATAAAGCGGGTGATTGAACCGCTGGTGTAACAAATTATATAACGCTAAGCTTATGAATAAATTTTCTTTTCAGCAGCCAGGAGCGTGTTGTAAAGTAAAGCGGCAATGGTCATCGGACCGACTCCACCTGGCACGGGAGTAATCGCCGAAGCAATGGGCTCAACTTCCTCAAATTTGACATCTCCGATCAACCGATATCCACTCTTTTTTGAAGCATCCTCTATCCGGTGTATGCCCACATCGATTACTACTGCACCCGGCTTTACCATATCTGCCGTGACAAATTCCGGCCTTCCCAACGCCACTATCAAAATATCCGCTGATCTAGCCACTTCAGCCAAATTCTTGGTCCTACTGTGAGTGATTGTCACCGTACAGTTGCCTGGGTTGTCATTGCGTGCCATCAATATACTCATGGGAGAGCCTACAATATGGCTTCTTCCGATCACCACGCAGTGCTTTCCACTTGTTTCTAGTTGGTATCTTTTCAACAATTCCAAAATACCATAGGGAGTAGCTGAAATATACGTGGGCCAGTTTAATGCCATCCTTCCGACATTGGCCGGTGTAAAGCCGTCCACATCCTTTTCCGGTAGAATTTTCGCTGTCACTTTTTCCACGGAAATATGCTTTGGAAGTGGCAACTGGACAATCAGACCATCTATATCCGCATTATCATTGACTTTTTGTATTTCATCTAACAAATCATCTTCGGAAATGGAGTCTTTTAGCATCACCAACGTAGACTGAAATCCAACTTTTTCACAGGCCTTTACCTTTGCGTTCACGTAGGTTTGGCTGGCACCATCATTCCCAACCAAAATCGCAGCCAGGTGGGGTATTTTCCCGCCCTCTGCCTTGATTTCCTTTACACGGGAAGCAATTTCTTCCTTTATCTCCTCTGAAGTTACTTTTCCGTCTATTCGTACTGCCATTATTAGTGAGTTAATTAGTTAAAAGTTATAAATAGGCATAGCTCGCAAACCCTATTGGATTAGCACAGGCCTATTAATTATAAACGGGATTGCCTGTTGATATAAGCGATCCAGAATTGGTAGGATATTTTAGTAGTTTGACTAGATGAGAACTAATAAAACCGAAATAACATCAATCAAGTTTCAGAACAGCCATAAAGGCTTCCTGTGGAACTTCCACATTTCCTACTTGACGCATTCGTTTCTTCCCTTTTTTCTGCTTTTCCAATAGTTTCCTCTTCCGGGATATATCTCCTCCATAGCATTTTGCCAATACATTTTTCCGGAGGGCTTTGACAGTTTCCCTGGCGATGATTTTGGCTCCTATGGCCGCCTGTATGGCAATCTCAAACATCTGCCTTGGAACGAGTTCTTTTAATTTTTCACAAAGTCGCTTACCCCATTCATACGCTTTATCCCTGTGAACGATGGCAGATAAGGCATCTACCGGTTCACCGTTAAGCATTACGTCCAAGCGGACCATATGGGAAGCCCTAAATCCTATAAGTTCATAGTCCAATGAGGCGTATCCCCTAGAAATAGTTTTGAGCTTATCAAAGAAATCAAACACAATCTCCACCAAGGGCATCTCAAAAGTGAGTTCCACCCGTTCTGCGGTTAGATAAACCTGGTTCTTTAATTGGCCCCGCTTATCCATACAAAGTTGGATCACCGGGCCAACATAATCGGCTGCAGTGATTATGGATACCTTGACAAATGGCTCTTCAATATGTTTGAATAGGGTGGGTTCTGGCATATCCGAAGGAGCATTGACGATTTTATACTGATCGTTGTTCATCATGGCCCTGAACTGGACCGAAGGAACGGTGGTAATGACGGTCATGTCAAATTCCCTTTCCAGTCGCTCCTGAATGATTTCCATATGAAGCATCCCCAAAAATCCGCACCTAAATCCAAAACCCAAGGCAGCTGACGTTTCCGGTTCCCAGACAAGGGAGGCATCATTCAGCTGAAGCTTCTCCATAGAAGCTCTCAATTCTTCAAAATCGGTGGTTTCTACAGGATAAATCCCGGCAAAAACCATTGGTTTTACGTTTTCAAACCCCTGGATCGTAGCTGGGCAGGGCCTCTTCACATGCGTGATGGTATCCCCTACTTTTACTTCTTTCGCTACCTTAATCCCTGATATCAAATATCCGACATTGCCCGCTTTCATGGTCTGTTGCGGTTTTTGTTGGATACCTAAGATTCCAATTTCATCCGCCTCATATTCTTTGCCTGTATTGACAAACTTGATTTTGTCCCCCTTATTGATGGTTCCGTTGAAAATTCGGAAGATAACCTCCACGCCACGGAAAGGATTGTAAACTGAATCAAATATCATGGCCTGTAGGGGTGCTTCCTCGTCCCCTTTTGGAGCGGGAACCTTTTCAACGACTGCATTGAGTATATCTTCTATCCCCAAGCCCTCCTTTCCCGAAGCCAGAATAATATCTTCCCTGTCACAGCCTATCAAGTCCATGACCTCTTCGGCTACTACCTCGGGTTGTGCACCGGGGAGGTCAATTTTGTTCAAGACCGGAATAATTTCAAGGTCCTGACCTATCGCTAGGTACAAATTAGAAATAGTTTGAGCTTCTATACCCTGGGAAGCATCCACTATAAGAAGAGCTCCTTCGCAGGCCGCAATTGACCGGGACACTTCGTAGGAAAAATCCACGTGTCCAGGGGTATCAATCAGGTTCAAGGTATATTCTTCTCCCTTGTAGGTGTATTTCATTTGGATAGCGTGAGATTTGATCGTAATGCCTCTCTCCCGCTCCAAGTCCATATTATCCAACAGTTGATCCTGCATCTCTCTATCGGTTACCGTGTTGGTAAATTGTAGGAGACGATCAGCCAGGGTGCTTTTCCCATGATCAATATGGGCGATAATACAGAAATTTCTTATTTTTTGCATATTCATACTGGGTGCAAAAATAGCAAATAGTTAGGGTTTTAATATTATTTGGTAATTTTAATTCTTGAAGTCATCAGGATATTAACTTCCTAAATTCAGTTTAGATGAAACCTAAATCTGCTCTTGTTGTTTTAAGAGTAGTATCTGTCCATAATAATAGCTACATGAAATCCCATATACCTGTATACTTAATTTTGTTGTTAAGCCTGACCCTTCTCGGCTCCAATGCTAGACCAGGTGAGAAGCTTGCCAGCACCGTAGCCATCAATCCAAACCGTACGCTTGGCTGGGAAGATTTCAAGGTGGTAAAAGTAATTCAAGGTAAATCTACTATCAATGCCATCTGCCTAAGCACCTGTGAGGTAGAAATTCTTAGAGTAACGCCAAGAGGCAAGCACGCTAGTCTGGATGTACGGGCAAAAGTACAGCATCAACCGGAGTTGTCACAGGTCACTGAAAGTTTCCTTGCCAATAACGACGCTGCTACCAAGGCTCAAGTTCTTCACCACGAAAACGGTCATTTTCTTATTGCGCAGATCATCGGCCATCGAATTGTTAAGGATGCCCAGGGGTATGCTTTTGATCCAAAAAACTATAAAGTGCAGTTGAATCAAATTATCAAGACGCATTTCCGGTCCTGGAATCAGATGGATCAGCTCTACGATCTGGAAAGTACCAATCCAAGAAATCCTGTTATGCAGAAAAAATGGGATGACTATTTCGAGAAAGAACTCAACAAATTTAAAGAAACTAGCAACTAACCAAACACTCCATGCAACGGCTGGCTTTACAGAAGAAAAACGAAAATATTGCCGAATTTATCATTTACATGTACCAAATGGAGGACTTGATTCGTGCATATCAATTCAATATAGACGACATCCACCAATATGTCATAGCCCATTATCCAATTTCATCCGAGGAAAAAGCGGAGGTCTTGAACTGGTTTACGGAGTTGGCTGAAAAGATGAAATCGGAAAAAATCCAGTATAAAGGCCACCTGTCTGAAGTTCAGGAAAAAGTGGGTGAATTGGCCACTTATCACTGGAACTTTTTAAAATCAGACCGAGACTACTTTGAGATTTACAATATAGCCAAACCTTACGTAATTGACTTAGTCATGGAGGCAGGCGACGAGGATCCCGGCCATGAAATTCAACTGTGCATCAACGCTATATATGGATTGCTGCTTAGTCGGCTTCATGGCCGGAAAGTACCTGAGGACATGATAAAAGCAACAGATAGTTTTGGCGCGGTAATAAGGTACCTTACGGAAGCATACCACCAGAAGTTTGTGACCAACAATTAATGGTTAATCCTCCATCAATTCATAGATACTGGTGTAGCATTTATTTTCGTCCACATAGTCCAAGAATTCACGATAAAACGGATGTACCCCCAAGGTGGCACTGTCGCCAATTACTATCAATTTTCGTTTAGCCCGGGTCAAAGCCACATTCATTCTTCGTGTATCGGATAAAAACCCTATTTCTCCCCTTGCATTACTGCGAACTAGACTGATCAATATCAGGTCCCGTTCCTGTCCCTGAAAACCATCAATTGTATCTATGGTCAGCCTTTCGCGCATCGACTTTATTATTAGAAAGGAGTCATCGTCCCTCACCAAGGTTTTAAGCAGTTCGACTTGCCCCCGGTAAGGAGAAATTAGGCCTATCTTCCAATCATTTTCATCGAAAACCGCACTGCCGATTCTTTTGAGCAGTGAGTTCATGACCCCCAAGGCAAATCTAGCTTCCTCAGGATTTTGAGTGCTGAGGGTTTCCCTGTCTGTAAAGTCAGCAAAGCCGCTTCCCGCGGTATCGATAAAGGTAAGAATGGGTTCTTCCGGTCCTAATCTATGGGAAGCTGTTACAGGCGCTGCTCTGAGCTGATTTTTATAAAATATCTTGCTGGAAAACCCCATGATTAGTTCGGGCATGCGGTACTGCATCGCCAGCATCCGGGCACTTTGGGGCTGTCTTTCGATGACTTTTTCAAAAAGAGTTTGGCGAAGTCCGGCAGCCGCTGCTTCGAAGGACTTGATAGTAGGCGGAAGCTGACAGTGGTCACCCGCCATGACGACCTTCTCGGCCGTCAAAATGGGGATCCAAGTGGCGGGTTCCAGTCCCTGAGCTGCCTCATCCATGAATACCACAGGAAATCTCATGCCCTTTAAGGCCTGTGAACCCGCTCCTGAAAAAGTGCATGCAAATACCTGGGTTTGTTGAAAAATATCAAACCGAATATAGTCCTCCAACTGATCTATCTCCCTTCGTGCTTGACTGACTTGATCATAGAGGTACTGCCGCTGTGCGCGTTGCTGATGACTAAAATTCCGCTTAAACTGCCTGGCTTTTCGTCGCAGTTCCGCCACTTCCTTTTTCAGCTTCTTCAGGGTTTTATAGCTTCCATGCTGGGAAGTCTTCGCATCCAGTGTCTGGTTAAGGATGTCATCGTCTACCCGGGCAGGATGGCCTATACGCAGAGTAGCAATGCCTTTTTGCACTAACTTTTCCACCAACAGGTCCACAGCTGCGTTACTTGGGGCGCATACCATCACTTGATGCATCCGCTTCAAAGTTTCATGAATGGAGGCAACCAAGGTAGTCGTCTTACCTGTGCCGGGAGGTCCATGAATAATGGCTACATCTCTTGCGGAGCATACGAGCTGAACGGCGGCAAGCTGACTTTCATTCAGCCAATCTTCATCCAAATCCAGTTTCACGGGAAGTGTAGTAGCGGGAGGCGTATCTCCCAACAAAATCTCTTTGAGGGTATTCAATCGGCCTTGATTTGCATTTATAACATTATCCATTGCCGCATCCATCTGGCGATAGGTGTTTTCGTCGAAAAGCAAGTCCACACCGAGTTTGCCCCCGTCAAGCCAATCCGGGGCATTTTCCACCCCAAGCGTCATCATAAGCCTATTGCCCCGCACATAATTGACTACCCCACTGACACGATCTCTGGAGGAATCATTTTCAGGGGTGTTGGAAAAAAGGGAAACGGATTTTCCCGACTGAAATCCGTGGGAAGAAGGGGGATCCGCATGGGTTACCTCCACAAGCAGTTTATCTGCCAAACCAGTTTTTGTTTTTGAAACTGAAACCGGATACCAACAAATCCCGTCTGCTTTCCTCTCAGCCAAAGAGCGACCAAATGTCTTACGCTTGTATTGCTCAAGGTCCTCCTTCCATTCTGTTTTTAAAAGTTTTTTTATTAATTTTAATTCTTCCTGTATATTTGTCATATCGATTCTATTACCCCAAAACAATGATACTTGTTTTCGAATTAAAAAACATCCGTACTTTAAGTGAATTTTCTTGCCCACGCCTTTTTGTCATTTGATCAACCAAAAATATTGGTAGGAAATTTCATTGGAGATTTTGTAAAAGGAAACTTAGAGGATCAATTTGAAAGGGAAATTATTAATGGGGTTCGGCTTCACAGAGAAATTGATCGATTCACGGATTTCCATCCGTTAGTAAAAGAATCCCAGCTCTTGCTAAAGCCTGTATTTTTTAGATACTCATCCGTAATTACAGATATGTTTTTTGATTACTTCCTAGCTAAAAACTGGTCTGCCTATCACGATGTCCCCCTTGAAAATTTCTCCCAAGAGGTGTATGGAATGATTGAGGAGTATTTACCAATACTTCCCGATAAATTCAAATATGCCTTTTCATTTATGAAAAAGGAAAACTGGCTAGTCGCTTATGGAACAGAGCCCGGAATCCAACGAGCGCTAACTGGAATCTCGCAACGGGCTACCTTCAAATCCAACTTGGAAAATGCAACCTCACACCTTATGCTCCATCACGACCAATTCCAAAGGTATTTCGATAACTTCTTCCCCGACCTAATCGCTTTTTCAAAAGAAACGCTACTGAAAATTCAACAAGAGGATGATCCAAAGTAAACCAAAAACCAATACCTATATTACACTAAGCCTAGTTGTTGTTATTTTGATGATTGGCTTAGGCTATCTTCTCGCAGACTTTTACCGAGGTGGGTCATATAGCTTACTTTTTTATCTAATCTGCTGCACCATTCTCACATTGGCCATTTTGTTGATTTTGGTAAAGATGATGGCTGGGTACAAGTTCATTGCTGCGGGTAATGATCGGATCGACATCCGGATTCCGCTAAAGGGGCTGAAAAAATCCTATTCGCTAAATCAGGTTCTAGGATGGCAAGAAGAAAAAGTGATAGCCAATAAGCGGGAATTTAAACAACTCAGCTTACTTTTTGACGATAAAACGTCCTTCAGCATAAGCAATCATGAACACCTTTCCTATGTGGAGTTAATAAAATACTTGTCGAAGAAAATCCCAAAAAAACGATTAAACGGCTAATGCTTCCAATCGTAAGTATCAATACTTTCGAGAAGGGCTTTCAGTAAATCTACGCTAGCACCAATATCGGCCTTGTGGGCCATCTCAATTACCTGGTGTAGATGTCGGGTTGGAATAGAGATAGCTCCCGCAATGGCTCCCTGCTTGCCGTTTCGCTGAACTCCAGCGGTATCGGTTCCTCCGGCGGTCAGTATTTCCGGCTGCCATTTGATCCCTTTTTCTTCGGCTGTCTTTTTCATAAATGCTACCATCCGATAATCACAAATGGTAGAAGCATCCATAATTTTAATAGCTGTTCCCTTGCCCAATTCAGTTATTTTTTCATGCGCTGAAGCACCAGGAACATCATAGGCAATTGTCGTGTCCAGTGCAATGCCAAAATCCGGATTAATAAAGTGTGCGGATACATTTGCTCCACGCAACCCTACTTCCTCCTGTACTGTAAAGGTCGCAAACACATCGTAGGCCGGATCTTCCAATTTCCTGAGAGTTTCCAGCAAAATAAATACCGCGACACGGTTGTCGATAGACTTGCAGTTGACACAGTCTCCCATTTCAATAAATTCCCGTTCACGGGTAATGGGATCACCAATCCTTACAAATTTCTCTACTTCCGACTTTTCCATGCCCAAATCGATAAAATAGTCCGTGATTTTGGCCACTTTTTGCCGCTCCTCCGTAGTCATTACATGGATTGGCTTGCTTCCCATCACCCCAATTAGGTCTTTTCTACCATGAACTATGACCCGCTGGGCCGTGAGCGTCTTGGGGTCAAAACCACCCAAGGTATGGAAACGCAAAAATCCATTGTCATCGATATGGGTGACGATAAACCCAATTTCATCCATGTGGGCTGCTACCATTACCCGCTTGTTCTCCGGGTTTCGTTTGCCCCGCTTAATAGCTATTACATTGCCCAAATTATCTACCTCCACTGCATCCACAAATGGAGCTACTTCCTTCACTATAAAATCTCTTACCTGCTTTTCAAAACCCGGTGCTCCGGGGAGATCACAGATTGTTTTTAACAACGATACATCAATACTCATCTACTTTTATTTTTTTGGAACCCCTTTCAAGTCAAGGGTATAAATAAATAGTGGCATAAAAACTTAGGTGTAAAAAACAAAGGAAAAATCGGGTCAATACGCCCGAACTCCTTTTCCTTCCATATAATTCACGAATGCCCGGTTTACCACTCTCACACCTCCCTTGGTAGGAAAATTCCCTGTAAAATACCAATCCCCCAAGTGGTCGGGACAAGCTAAGTTTAAATTACTTACCGTTTGATAAACCACCATCACATTTGCGTTGATGTGCTCAGAGGTAATGATTTGGGCGATTTTATCTGAAATTTCCTGATCGGTGAACCCTTCATAAATTTCCTTGACAAAATTCTCATTTGAATCAGGAAAAGTAACGCATTTATCATAAACCCGCTCCATGAGGTCTGATTGCCCCCTGTCCGACAATAAAGCGGCCACGGCTCTAAATGCAATAAACTCTTTCATTTTCGACATATCTATGCCGTAGCAGTCCGGAAATCGGATTTGGGGTGCTGATGATACGATAATAATGCGTTTTGGCTTTAACTTGTCCAAAGTAGTCAAAATGCTTTTTTCCAACGTAGTTCCCCGCACGATACTGTCATCGATCACAACAATAGTGTCCACACCTGGGCGGATTACTTCGTAGGTGGTGTCATAGACATTGGACACCATGATATCCCGATCGCTGTCGTTGGTGATAAAGGTCCGAAGCTTTACGTCCTTACTGACTAATTTCTCGACCCGGGGCCTAAAATTCAACAGTTCTTCCAGATCACCCAAATGTGGTTTCCCGTCAATTAGCACTTCACGTCTCTTGGCACTTAGGTAATCCTCCAGCCCCTCGATCATTCCGTAAAAGGAGGTTTCAGCCGTATTGGGGATATAAGAAAAAACAGTGTTTTTTATATCAAAATCAATGGCTTTAAGGATTTGTGGAACCAATGCCCTACCAAGGCTTTTTCTTTCCCGATAAATATCAGGGTCCGTACCACGGGAAAAATAGATCCGCTCAAAACTGCAGGATTTTTTTGCCTTGGGAGTAATGATTTCATATTCACCATAGGAACCATCTTTGTTAATGACAAGGGCATGCCCGGGCTTAATTTCCTTGATAGCGCTGTACTCAATGTCGAAGGCTGTCTTGATGGGTGGCTTTTCAGAGGCTACCACAACGACCTCGTCATCCGCATAGTAATAGGCCGGTCGTATTCCGATAGGATCCCGTACAACAAAACTGGAACCGTTGCCGATTAGGCCTGCCATGGCGTATCCCCCGTCAAAATCCCTGCAGCTGCGCCTCAATATCCTGGCTACATCCAACTCTTGCTCAATAACTTCTGTTATTTCTTGGTTGCTGATACCTTTATATTTATCGAATAACCGTTGATTTTCCTCGTCCAAAAAGTGGCCGATTTTTTCCATTACCGTGACAGTATCAGTTTTTTCTTTGGGATGCTGACCAAGTTCTACGAGGATATCAAAAAGTTCCTCTACATTGGTCATGTTGAAATTTCCGGCCATAACCAGATTTCTACTTCTCCAGTTGTTTTGTTTCAGAAAAGGATGACAGGTTTCTATGCTGTTCTCCCCATGGGTTCCATACCTTAGATGACCCAGCCAAACTTCCCCGCTGAATGCAACATTTTCTTTAATCCAAGAAGCGTCCAATAGGTCTGCTTCTGAGCCGCTTTTTCGGGCCTTCTTGTATTTTTTTGAAATTTTTTGAAAAATCCCGGTTACAGCCTCCGAATCTATGGAGCGGTACCTGCTAATATACCGTGTACCCGGAGCGGTATTTATTTTGATATTTGCTACGCCTGCCCCGTCCTGTCCTCTGTTGAGTTGCTTCTGCATCAAGACATATAGTCGATTTGCAGCATAGAGTGGAGTTTTGTATTTGTCAATGTAATACTGAAGTGGTTTCCTTAGCCTGATCATGGCTATTCCGCACTCGTGTTTGATCTGATCACTCATAGCTTTTGCACGAAGTAAATATGGGACAAAGGTAAGCCTTTTTTTAGAATTAAATTCTAGTAAAAGATTGCAAACCTTAATACAAAAATCAAACCTTCTTGGACAGAATGGATAATTTTTTTTTTAAATCTATAAGATGAAATTTTTTAATAGGGCTATAATCAATTTTAGGGAGGGAATGCTCAAAATGGAAAGCCGAACCCAAAACAAAAAAACCCCAGGTTCACGCACCTGGGGGTTATTGCTGCAAGCAAAGAGTGAAGATTTATTTACGAATAGTAAAGGTAAGAAATAATTTAATTCCGTGCATCTAATTTTGGCTGAATCCGGATGGTTTTTGGCCGATTTTTAGTGATTGGGCTAAAGCCAAATTCCAATTGAGTTTTGAATCCAGTATTTTTTTGAATAGTCTATTGCCATTTCCCATTCCCTCAATTGCCTCCTGCTTTAGCTGGAGGACCAAGGATTTCCATAAACTCCTTTTTTGGCATTAGCCAATCATTTGTCATCGAATCTTTTGAAGCCATATTTGGCAATTAACTCATCATACTCTTCCTGAAATGTTTTTCGCTTACGATGTGCCTCTTGGTTTCGGATATATTTTCTAACCCTATCAAGCATTGATTCAGAAACGGAAACCGCAAAATATTCATCCTGCCATTCAAATTTCTGGACGGTAAGCTTGTTTTTGTTGATCCAAAAAGATGATTCCCCCTTGATCAATAGCATCATTTTTTCTATCGTTTGATTAGTTCCAAGTGAAATCAAACAGTGGCAATGAAGAGAATATCCATTGATATGGTCGATATAAATTTCTTTCTTCTTTGCATTTTTCCCTTATATGGTTCCAAACTTTTGTTCTCAATTCTGTTGAATCAAGAAAAGGCATCCTATTTTTGGTACTCCAAATAAAATGTATGTAAACCTTAACAAATGGCATTTTAAAAATTGATGAGGGTATTGTCAAATTTAATAAAATATCTGCAAAATATTAATGTACAGAACCGTGTATTCAAATAAAATAATCTGCTTTTGTGCTTCGATTGTTTGGCTAAAGCCGGATAGATGGTCGAAATTTAATGAATGGGCTAAAGCCGCATTCCTATTGAATTTCGGCAAACATTAGGATTTTTATCAGGTGGGATGTAGATTGATTTTAGCAAATCAATTGCCTCCTGCTTCAGCTGGAGGCATATGGATTTCAACAAACTCTTTTTTGGCTTTAGCCATATTCTTTTCCCGAGCCTCTGAATGGCAATCACTTGGAACTAAACAACAGTATGGGAAGCGTATTCATAGCTTCCCATTTTTGCTTTCTAAAGTCAATCGGATAATTTAATTGACTATTTTCTTCGATCTAATAACTCAACCCTTCCCTATAATTAAACAAGGCATAGCCATCTCCTTCCAGGTAACCGGGGACATCTTCCAAATTGTTTTCCACCGCCTGATCGGAAACAGGAGTCGAAAACGGCATTTTACCCTGTGGATTAAATTTTCCCGTGAGCACATCGAGCAAAGCCTCAGGTGTAGTGCCAAAGGTCGCAAGAACACCCTTTATATTACCCTTCTCGGCATCGTTAAAAACCTCATCAATTACCCAAGGATTCGTATAGTCTACTACTAAAATGGTGGGCACACTTGCAGCTATCTCATTTATTTGGTCAACGTTTATTGAAGATTTCGAAAGGGAAATGGATATGGGCGCCCCCTCAGAATTAAAAAGGGAGCTGGAAGGAATCACCCACTGTATGGCAATATCAGCATCTGATGGAGAGTCCACAAATACCAAATTATAGTTGGCGTCGTTTTCTGTCAAAACTTTTCGCTGGCTCGCCTGTTCTCCCCTACCTGGTGCTTTGAGGGTTTCAAAGTAAACCTTTGTACTTGGCTTTAGAGGAAGGGCACTATTTTCATTTCTCAATAAAACGATGGACTTCCTTAACGCAAGGGCCGCTTTTTCGCGAAAGTCCTCTCCACCTACCAGCTTCTCTGACACATCCGGATCACTGTAGGGGTTTTCAAATAATCCCAGTGCAAACTTTTCTTTTAGAAGAAGCATCACTGAATTATCTATGTGGTCCATGGCTAACATGCCATTATTAACGACTTCAATAAGATCTGCGGGATTCGAAACCCCGGAGATAATATTCGACCCCGCCTCAACTGCCTTTTTATACCTTTCTGAAAGGCTGAGGTCCTCTACTCCCCAAACCATGCGTGTAAGTGGTCCGGTGTCTGTATTTATGATCCCCTTGAAACCCAAGTCACCACGAAGCAAATCCGTAAGTGCACCTTTGTTGTACGCATACCCCACTTCCTCAAATTCGGTGCCTACGGGCATGGAATAGTAGGGCATAATGGCGGAAGCTCCAACATCTATCGCAGCCCGGAACGGTAATAAATTTTCATAAAACCTGCCTCCCGGAAACACTTGCTCCTTACCCCAATCAAAGTGGGAGTCTTGGCCGCCTTTACCCGATCCACCGCCCGGAAAATGCTTCATAGTCAAAGCAATGGATGTCGGGCCCAATTTTTCACCCTGAAAGCCAAGAACAATCTCCTTGATAATTTCAGCAACCCACTCGGGATCTTCACCAAACGTGCCATTTACTCTTGACCACCTGGGTTCCGTGGCCAAATCAGCCATATACATATACCCCTTTCTGATGCCAGCAGCATGCCACTCCTGACGGGAAAAATCGGCAAAATCCCTTATCAGAGAAAGGTCCCGAGTAGCCGAAAGGCCCAGTTCACCAGGCCAAGCCGTAAAAATTGTAGCATCCAAAGCTGTTCCCACGGAGGCGTTGGAAGTAATATGGTTTCGGGGATTGGAAGTGATAATTGCCGGGATCCCTAGGGGCTCACTTTCGCAAAGTTCCTGAAGCTTATTATTCCATTCGGATATAATCCGTGCACTTTCATTGGACCTGAGAATGAAATGTCTGTTATTAAATTCCTTTACCATCTGCGATGAACTCGTCACCGTGTTCATCCCGCCGATAAAATTTGGCCGGTTGGCCTGTTCAGATCGGTCTTCCTTTACTTGTCCTTCTTCGAGGTCACTTGCCACGAATTGACCTCCGGAGGCTTCCGCTTTTCTGCTACCAAGCATACTGAGGGAGTTGATCATCATAAAGCCTGCTTTCTGCTCTAACGACATCTGGGAAAGCAAGTCTTCACTTCTTTCCTCGGGTGTGATTCTCCAATCCTCATACCTATCGAGCTGACCATTTTTGTTCAGGTCCTTAAACTGTAATCCATCTATCTCCATAAGTTCAGCTGACCGGTAGCCCAACTCAGGTTGTTCATAACTGTTTTGTTCTCCGCAAGAATAGATGGCAGCCACCAATAAAATGACGGGGAGAATCATTGTTACTTTATCCAGCATAAAAACAGACCATTTTAATTGCTTTGGAAGTAAGGGGAAATCTGATTTCTTCATATTATGAGTTTATAAGATAAATTATTTGGTGATGCCAAAAGAGGGACCTCTCAACTTTTCCTCTTGTTGAAAAGTCATATTCAAATCTATAGGAAATAACTTACATCGATGTCCCAACTGATAAATTGGCACCACTTTATGGATCAAACAGTTCCTGAAATCCGCAGTACTTTCCTGTAACCAGGTGATTATTTTGAAGAAAAACCTTCCAAGTTTCACCCATGTAATTTGACTACCTAGCTGATTATCAACGAAACCTGGAAGGTTTTCGGATTATGGGGATCAAACGGTTCTCTTGTACTCACTTGGAGTTAATCCCGTTTCTTCCTTGAATATTCTGTTGAAGGCCGATTTAGAATTGAAACCACATTCGAAAGCAATCCCCAACACTGAAAAATGTCCGTAAGTCGGGTCTACAATCTTTTCTTTCACTTCTTTAATCCGATATTCGTTAATAAGCCTGTGAAAATTCTTATTCTGTCCGGTATTTATCAATTGCGACAACTTATGTCTTGAAATTTCCAAGTCCGCTGCCATCATATCAAGATTAAAATCGGGGTTAAGGTATGGTTTTTTATTTCTTAAATAGGTGACAATATCTTCATTCAAGACTTTTACTTCATCTTCCTGGATGGCGGAGCGGTTATATTTGGGTTCTGAACTCTCCGTATTCTCATCCTGAATATCGGACTCCAATTTTCGATTCATTGGCCGATAAATAACCGATTGATTGATCCCAAAAAATATCATGATAAATACAAATGCTGCCAGATTTAAAGGAAGCAGGGAAAAACTTGCTAGTTCAATGTCCCATGCGATTCGAATAAATTGCCGCACAAAATCAACCATGAAGAATAAAAGGAAAAATGTTAAGACAAAAAGGAGCCAGGTAAGTGAGTTGTTTCGGGTATAATTGGAGAAGTGTAGGGGGATCTTCTTGCGGAACTTAAGGATAAGTATAAGACTTATAAACCAATAAAAAATTAGGCTGAGAACAAATAAAAAGTAATACACTTTATTGTAAATAAAAAGTGGATCTTCCGACGCACTCATTATTGGAACCACCGACGTGGTAGAACGGTGAATGGATATAACAGCCATTGGTATTAGATGAAATAGATGCTTGAAATTTGGTTTGAAATCCTCCACTGTAAGAGAACTTACATAAAAATAAAGTAAGGGACCCAAAAGAAATAACATTGGGAATATGCCGGGTTTAAAGTAGTCCACAACTTCAAAAGGCAAAAGAAAAGAGCCTAAGAAAATTGCAATCACGGCAAACCATGCCGATAAAAATAAAAAACTGGTATGGGTAGGTCTTTTGGTTAAAAAAATAACCATTCCAAAGAGGGACTGAACCACCCCGACAATTGTGACTATCTCATACACCTTACAATATAGTTATGCTTCTTGTTCCAAAAGTAACGATTTTCATAATACACCGCCCCCTTTATCTAATCCGATTTGATCACTTCTACCTCCTCGACGAATACATCTCTGGTGTTTGATTCAAAAATATGATAAAGAGCAAAGCATGTTACAGGTAAGGTGTCTGGCAATCCGATCATAAACAGCAACGCACTAGCAAGGTTCAAAAACAGCAAATACGCCAAGGGGTAGAAATTCTAAACCCTTGAAAATTTCATATTTAAGCTCAATTTTGCGAGCTCATCTTAAATCCACCCTTCACTCAGTAGTTTCCAAATCTTGCGCATTGATGTGTTGATTTGTAAAGGTCCCGTTTTTATCGCTTAATCACAGGGAATTTCGATTGTTAAAAAATAATTATGTTAATTTTGCGGTTCAAGCAATCTAACACGTATGTCTTTAGCATCTAAATATAACCCAAGTACTTCTGAATCAAAATGGTACCAATACTGGATGGATCATCAGTTATTCCAGTCAAAGGTAGATCATAACAAAGAACCATTTTCCATCGTAATCCCTCCACCTAATGTCACCGGGGTACTTCATATGGGGCATATGCTGAACAACACCATTCAGGACATCCTGATTCGTAAGGCAAGAATGGAAGGAAAAAATGCCTGCTGGGTGCCCGGGACAGATCATGCATCCATTGCCACAGAAGCTAAAGTGGTGGCCATGCTCAAAGAAAAGGGAATAGACAAAAAAAGCCTGACACGTGAGGAGTTTTTATCCCATGCTTGGGAATGGAAGGAAAAATACGGGGGGATCATCTTGGAGCAACTAAAAAAGTTAGGGGCATCCTGCGATTGGGACAGAACTAAATTCACCATGGATGAAGACCTGAGCCGCGCCGTCATCAGTGTTTTTGTTGATCTTCATAACAAGGGAAAGATCTATAGGGGTATACGTATGGTGAATTGGGATCCCCAAGGGAGAACAGCACTTTCCGATGATGAAGTAATCGTCAAGGAAATCCCTTCCAAATTGTATTATATCCAGTATGCCATTGAAGACAGCGAGGAATTCTTGACGATCGCTACCACCCGGCCAGAAACAATTATGGCCGATGTGGCCATTTGTATTCATCCCGAGGATGATAGATTCAGCCATTTAAAGGGCAAAAAAGCATTAATTCCTTTAATCAATAGAGCCATCCCAATTATTGAGGACGACTATGTGGACAGAGAATTTGGGACAGGTTGCCTAAAAATCACACCGGCCCACGACATCAATGACTATGAAATTGGCCTCCGGCATAAGCTGGAAGTTATCGATATTCTCAACGATGACGGGACGTTAAACGAAAAAGCCCAAATACTGGTCGGAGAAGACAGGTTTGTTGCCCGTAAAAAAATTGCCAAACTACTGAAGGAGGCTAACCAGTTGGCCAAAGAGGAAAGCTATTCTTCCAATGTGGGTCACTCAGAAAGAACGGATGCAGTCATAGAGCCCAGGCTTTCCATGCAATGGTTTCTTCAGATGACAGATATTACTAAGCCTGCTTTGGCCGCTGTAATGGATGACAGCATCAAACTGTTCCCTCCCAAGTTTAAAAACATGTATAGAAGCTGGATGGAAAACGTCAGGGATTGGTGTATTTCCAGACAGTTGTGGTGGGGTCATCGAATTCCCGCCTATTACCTCCCCAACGGAGAATATGTAGTAGCGAAAAGCATGGAGGAAGCAGTAAAACTGGCCAATGCCAGCTTCGACACAACGTTCACTGCAGAAGATTTAAGACAGGACGATGACGTGCTGGATACATGGTTTTCTTCCTGGTTGTGGCCTATTTCGGTTTTTGACGCTGATTTTTTCGAAACAGGTAAGAAAAATCAAGATCTCAGCTATTATTATCCGACCAACGATCTGGTAACTGCCCCTGAAATTCTCTTCTTCTGGGTCGCCAGAATGATTATTGCCGGCTATGAATATACCGGGGAAAAGCCATTTAAAAATGTCTACCTCACCGGTATAGTTCGGGATAAGTTAGGTAGGAAGATGTCCAAATCCCTGGGAAATTCTCCTGACCCCCTTGAACTTATCAAAAACTTTGGAGCGGACGGGGTACGGACGGGTATGCTATTCAGCTCACCAGCGGGCAATGATCTGCCCTTTGATGAAAAACTTGTGGAACAAGGCCGGAATTTCAGCAATAAAATCTGGAATGCCTACCGACTGATCAGCGGATGGGAAATCAGTGAAAGCGAAATGCCTAATGAAAACAAGGCCTCCATTCACTGGTTTGGCAACAGATTTCAACAGACTCTGGCAGAAATCGAAGACCACTTCGTGAAGTTTAGAATTTCGGACGCACTTATGAGTACTTATAAACTTGTATGGGACGATTTCTGTTCTTGGTACCTTGAGATGATCAAGCCAGCCTATCAAGCTCCGATTGACCGGGAAACCTACGAGCATACCTTGGTTTATTTTGAGAATATCTTGAAGATTTTACACCCTTTTATGCCATTTATCTCTGAGGAGCTGTGGCATCAAATCAAGGAACGGGAAAGTAAGGAGGCTCTTATCGTATCCGCATGGCCAACAATGACTTCCTTTGAAAATAAAGTGATTGAAGATGCCCAACACATATTTGATGTGATTTCCCAGGTTAGAAACATCAGAGCCTCAAAGGGTATTTCACCCAAAGAAGCATTAGCACTTACTGTCAAAACAAAACGCACTGACCTTTATGAATCCTTTGAAGGGATATTGGTGAAACTTGCCAATCTATCTTCTGTTTCCTTTGGGGAGCAGGTGGAACAGGCCGTAAGTTTCGTTGTTAAATCTGACGAATGCTTTATCCCAATATCGGAAAAAATAAATGTGGCTGAAGAAAAAGAGAATCTTGTACAGGAGATAAACTATACCAAAGGCTTTCTTCAATCTGTAATGAAGAAACTAGGAAATGAACGTTTTGTAGCAAGTGCTCCTGCCGATGTTGTGGAAAAAGAACAGCAAAAGCAAGCAGATGCAGAATCCAAATTAAAGATCTTGGAAGAAAGTCTTGAGAAATTAAGCTAAAATCGTACGGCCAAGGAAGTATTGATTGCTAAATTCCCCCTGTTCATCCATCCCGAGGTCTGTTGGAAAATAGGTTCAGGACTGATGAATTGCCTTCCTTCAACCCGGATTACAGCCTTCTCCGTAAGGTTGTAATCCAGGTTTAAGGATAATCCGGATACTTGCATGGCGTCAGCCAGGATTACACCTTTGGTATCTGAATAATATTCCGCTCTTCCGGCAAGCGTAAATTTATCAGACAGAGGTTTTTGTAGTGAAAGGGTAACACCATACCAGTAGTTAAACCCTTGCCTAAACACCCGTTGTTCCAGTCCAAAATCCGCTCCGATGGTCATATTTACCAAGTCGGAGTATTTTTGCACATAGAAATTATTGAAAAAACGGTACATATTGATGGGGTGAGGCGATTCGTTTCCCCAGTAATTTGCATAGTTCAGAATCAGGTCGTCAGTGGGTTTGTATTGGACACCCAATCCCAATGAAGGCAATTCATGGCCCCGGGTACGTTGTACGTTTTGCCAGCCATTGGTAACCCATAAGGTTGCCTCCAATTTGTTATTAATCGCATACGTTAACCTCGCCCCAGTGAGGAAATAGGGGGAATTTTCGGCCAAAAGACTTCTCGAAAGGTGCCAGCAATCCATACCCACGGCACTTTCAAACCCAATATGAGAGGGCATGATCCCCACATCCAGCCATAATTGCTCTATCAATTGTACACCGACGGATGCCTCATAGACAAACTGTGCCCACACCGGTTCATCTGCCAAGTTGTATTGGGCATAGGTTCCGGCCATTGCGCCCACATTAGCCCTTGTTTTACCGGAATTATATGCCAACTGAACGAGTGCCAAGTTGAAAGAAAATTCGTTATGGCGCTTGAAGTTATATAAAAACGATGGTCTCTCATGAGAAACTGGCCTGCTAACATCAAAGGAATAATAGGCTTCCATGTATCCGGAAACCTGTAATTTGTCGACAGTCTCCTGTGCCTTCAGGCTTAAGGAAAACATTATTAATCCTACGATAAGTAGATTAGTCTTTACCTCCAAAAAATACCGAATCGTTGCCAATGGGGTTAGCTGGAAACTGGGAAATGCAAAACCCAACATGCTGTTGGGTTTTGTAAAATTATTTAATGGTACGGAAGGTACGGTCATAGAGTTTAACAGCATCTAGGATGATTTTCGTAGCTTCCTCCTTTCCCAAAAAGTCTTCCACTTTCACTTCTTTGCTTTCAAGTTTTTTGTAATCTTCAAAAAATCTTCTCGTTTCTTTCATCAGGTGCGGAGGGAGTTCATCGATATTGTCTATATAGTTGACCGATTGGTCATCCGCAGCCACTGCGATAATTTTGTCATCTGCTTCACCGCCATCAATCATCCGCATCACACCTATGACTTTTGCCTTTACAAGCGTCATCGAGGGGATGTCAATCTGGGAAATGATAAGGATGTCCAAGGGGTCATGGTCTTCGCAAAAGGTTTGGGGTATAAACCCGTAGTTTGCGGGATAATGGACGGCCGAAAACAACACTCTATCCAAAAGCAGCATGCCGGTTTTCTTATCCAGTTCATATTTACCCTTACTACCTTTGGGGATTTCTATTACACCCGTGACATATTCGGGTGACTGCTCGCCAATACTTACATCGTGCCAAGGATTAATCATAAAAAAGAATTTTTTTGGAGTAATTTTTGCGCAAATTACGCCCTATTTACCAGCGAACAAAGAAAAGAAGTTTAAAGTTGGCAAAACTGAAAGCAAGAAAAAAATCACTTAAACAATATCCAGTTATTTCAAATCGGGTAGAACTACTTGGACACTGGTTCCATTTCCTTGTTCAGATTTTAGGATTACTGTTCCGTTCATTTGTTCTACGGATTCCTTTACCATATATAATCCCAAGCCTGATCCTACATTCCTTTGGGTTGCTCTATGAAAAAGGTTGAACACATCTTTTTGGTGTTTTTCTTCGATCCCTATTCCATTGTCCACCACCGTGATTTCCGCATGTTCATTAAAGGTTGTAATAGTTACCTTTATTTTTTTTGATCCCGATTCTTTCTGAAATTTGTAGGCATTCCCGACAAGGTTGTTGAGAATCACCCGGATTTTGGCCTCATCTGAGTGGAAGTGAAAATGCTCCTCAATATGAACCGAAAAATCAACATCATCCATACTCCATTTTTTTTGATATTCGGCCATTTGCTGGTCAAAAATCAAATTGAAATCAATAAGTTCAATTTTATTCTCAATCTTAGTTGACCTGTAAAAATCCAGCATTTTGTAGATAAAATCATCCAATTTTAATGTGGCGGAGTCGATCATTTCAAAGTATTCCAGGATAGATGGTTCCAAGGGTTCCATTTTCGCCAACTTGGAGATACCTGAGATGCTCATTAATGGTCCCCTTAGCTCATGGGAAAGGCTATAAACAAACTGGTTCATCTCAGAGTGCAGTTTTTGTAACCTGTCATTTTTAACTTTTAATTCTTTCCGTGCATCATATATTTCAGCGGCGTTGGTGATCGCGTTCTTTATTTGCTCCAAATTCCAAGGCTTGTCTATAAATCGATAGACTTCCCCTCTGTTAATTGCATCAATTACACTTACAATATCAGAGTATCCCGTTAGTAAAATGCGGATAGGTCTCGGATTTACCACTACCAACTTCTCGAAAAACTCCACACCTGTCATTCCGGGCATGCGCTGATCGGCAATGACTACCTCAAATTCAATCTCTTGTACCATTTGCAGCCCTTCCTCCGCATTTAAAGCGGTATGAATTTTAAAATCTTTGCGAAGGCTTGCCTTAAAGGAGCTTAGATTGTTATCTTCATCATCAATATATAGCACATTGATTTTTCGGATCATTGCCTTATTAATTTTGGTTTATAGGAAGGGTTAAGATGAAACTTGTTCCTACGTTCGTTTCTGATTCAACTTGTATAGTCCCCTTATGGTTTTCAATGATAGTATAAACGATCGACAATCCCAAACCCGTCCCCTTACCAACTGGTTTGGTAGTGAAGAAAGGCTCAAAGATTTTATCCCGAACATGGGACGGCATACCTGGTCCATTGTCGGAAATCTGAATGATAACTTTGTCACCCTCCTGGGAGGTTTTAAGGCCTAGTTCGTGGTTTTTGCCTTCTACGGGATGATCCAGCATAGCGTGAACGGCATTACTGATGATATTCATAAAAACCTGATTTATTTTACCAGCGAGACATTCTACCATAGGAAGATTTGCATAGTCTTTTTTCACATTGACCCTACCCCCCATAGAACTGTTTAGCAAAATCAAGGTGCTGTCCAATCCATCATGAATATCGACTTCTTTGACGTCCTGCTCATCAATTCTTGAAAAAAGCTTCAGACCCCTAACAATTTCCACTGTTCTTTTGGCCCCGTCTTCCATACCGGAAAGCAACTGGTTGACTTCATCAAGGAGATAGTCCAGTTCCAGGTCATCTTCGAAGTCACTCACTTCGGACTTGCTTTTTTCTGAAAATTCCAACCTGCCCTTTTCCCTGTAAAGTTCCATCAGTTCAAGAATGTCTTTGATATCCCGTTTCAAAGGGGAAATATTGGCACTCACAAAATTTATGGGATTATTTATTTCATGGGCGATACCGGCTGTCAATTGACCCAAAGACGCCATTTTTTCTTGATTTACAAGTTGGGTCTGCGTGTCTTTTAGGTTTTTAAGGGTAAGCTCCAATTCACGTGTTCTGGAGGTCACCATTTCTTCAAGGTATATATTCTGTTCTTTAATAAGCCGTTCATTTTCTTTAAGTGCTTCTACTTTGTCATGTTGCTCCTTTTCCTTTTCCTTTTTTAGGATATTTATTTTATCCGCCAAAGCAAAAGAAAGCAAGAGTGCCTCAATGGCAGTTCCAGCCAGCAAGGGCAAGTTTGCATAGGCTCCCAAATCCAAAACTCCTTGGTTGTTCAAGATAAAAAGTACCAATCCAAACAATAGGAAACTCCAAGCCAGCATAAAGAAATAAGCCGATCGATATCCTCTTTTCGCTACTATAAAAGCTATGGAAATAAATGAAACAACAAGTATCAATCCATTAATATCAACGATGAAATAACTCTCAGACACGTAACCCATCAATCTCAATATCAACGCTATGACATATATAAAAACGATTAGGTAGAGATACTTCTCATATTTCGGGAAATACTGGGATGTTTTAAGGAAAAGCCGGAAAAAGGGAATTACAAAAAAACTGGACAACGTAGTAAATCCAATAATGCTAACCTCGTAAAGATAAGGATTTTGCCAGAGGAAAAAATAGGAATAGCCAGAAAGGGACAGTTGAGCAAGTGCAATAAATAAAATATAAAAACAGTAAAAGAGATATACTTTGTCTTTTATTGAGAAAAATAGGATGAGATTATACAAAAACAATGCGACCATAATGCCAAAATAGCCACTGATGATTACCATCCGCCTAGTATAATTCTCAAAAAATGTTTGTTGTGGAGAAACGGTTATGTCGAATTCTATTGGAACTTCTGAGCGGACTTTAAATACTATATCATTCGTGAATCCGTCGAAATCCAAAATTTTAAAATATGGGTTGGGGTTTTTGAGTTTATCCGGCCTCGGAAATTGAGTGCCTGCCGATTCGATAGAGACCATTTCTCCTGCGTTCGAAATTCTAAAAAACTCAACCTCCCTAAAAGTGGGACTGTTCACTTCGATGTAGGAAGGGCTTTCGGAGACAATTCCCCTGTATTGGTCCAAACTTACCCTTACGTACAGGGGCATATCCAACACGCCCAAATTAATTTTTTCTTCATCTTTATATGTAAAGACACTTCTGTCAAACGGCTCCTTCTCCAACTCCTCATCGCCAATATAATATTCGTAGGTAGAAAATTTAAATCCTTCATACCCTCCAAAAACTCCTAGATAATAAAATACTGGAAGAATAACTATCAAGATCAAAAATAAGGTTACCCCCATATTTTTGAAATTTGTATAATCTTTTTTCATTCGCTTGGCTTTGGTATCTTTAACTCAAACTGCAATTCCATCTTTCCTCTGGGTCCACTTTCCACAGTATTAAAGTTCATCTTTTTTCTAAGATCAAAAATATACTCCCTCTCCGTCTCATTTGCAAATGGAAGATTTTCGATGTCCACTATCTCAAGTGCTGTAGCAATAAGCCCTTCCTTCGGATAGTAAAAAGAACCGTTATCTCCCAAAGAAGTTATAACCTCGTATCCTACACTTTTAGAAATGCTGAGGGTTACTGGTGAACTAAGTCCAAATAATTTTTTTAATTTCAATTGGGGTAAAATGGCTATACCGACCCGAACGAGGTATATGCTGCCAATGCCATAACCGGCCACTTCCCTGCTGTTCCAAAGTCCGCAATACTCAGCAACCTCCAAATCTTTATATTCCGCCATATAGGAGATAATCTTGGGGTCGATATCTTTGATAGCTGTTTCAAAAGGCAACGGGAAATTTTCTGTTCTCATTTGGATCCTACCACCTCCAAGTATCCGGAAATCATCCATGGATTCAAATAAAATCAAATACACTTGAGGGTTGAGGGCCCAGGATCTGTCAGCCGAAGTTACCTTGGTAATGCCATAGGATTCCAATACCTTATGATGTCCATAGATATATTTTTCGGTTGCCTCTACATCATCAATGGCCCTGACTATCCTTACTCTAACCTTCATGGGAATTGATTAATAACTCCAAATCGATATAGAACCTTCCTGATTCTACCGGTTGCTTTAACAGTATCATTCTGCAATAATGGCAGCAGGCCGCACCACCCATAATTACCGATGATGCCAATTGCGGCCAAGTAGTAATGGATTTTCCAATTTCAGAAAAACTGTATTTTACCCTGTCGGATAGATTTTCAAACTGCAACAAGCTCATCATCATTTCTCTTGCCTTTTCGGGTAGATGGTACAATAGCTGGTTTTCATCTCCAAACGCTTCCAAAAGTCCATGAAAAATAGGTCTGTCTTTTTGCAAATCAAATCGTTCAATATCCATCATTCCTCTGTCACTAGTATCCATCAACACAGGGATCTGCAGTGCTTTTGCTTTAACTCTGCTTGCTATTTTTATGGCCAAACTGTCACATTCCTCAACCAACACGTCAATTTCTCCTCCTAAGGTAAAAAAATCATGTATATTTTGCTCATTTATCCCCTCATTAAATAATGTAACTTTTAAATAAGGATCTATTTCGGAGATTTCCCTCGCAACAATAGTAGTCTTTTTCAACCCTAGATTAAATAACCCTGTACGTATTCTATTGACATTACTGAGATCTAGGGTATCAAAATCAGCGATCCGAAGCTCTCCAAAACACCGCTCCATGGCTAAACTAACGGCGACACTTTGTCCTACTGACAATCCTATCACTCCAATTTTCTTCTTTGAAAGCAAAGCCTGCTCTTCATGAGTTATCTTATATTTATTTCTAGAAGTCCTTAACCGGATAAATTCATCCTCCTCAAGTATTCGAATCAGGGTTTTTCTCCAAGGGTAGTATATCCAATTCCCAACTTCTTCCGGAGTCAATTGTCTTTCAGAATAATATTTTTGTCGCATTTCCAGCAATTGTCCCGGGGCCATCTGTATGGTTGGGTTGTCTATTTTCGAAAGTTCGTCGACCTGGCTTGTAATTGTATCGAATACAAGCACTGCCACATTTTTCTTTAGTTGTTTGATGGTCTTTATATCCGCAGGATTTCTAGGAGACAAAATGATAGGTACATATTCTTGTGATAACTCATCCTCACTTCCAGAGTTGTTCATGCTAGTGCTAATAATACGGGTGATAACAGTAGTAAAGTTATATTTTTGTATCCAGAAAATCGGGAGATTTGAAAAAATTTATCCTTTTTTTTTTACAAATTCAATTTTTTTCATGATTTTTAAAATAAACTTCGGAACTTCAAGCTGAGTATAATCTTCATTACCAAATTATTATCTAATGAAAACGGTGGGTAGCAAGCAATTTTTAGAATCTTGTCCTTTATAATTTGAATGCTTATAACGATATTTATCACATGGAGAGAGAAAAGATCAGGGTCTTGTATGTAGATGATGAGGTAAATAACCTTCAGGGCTTCAAGGCAACATTTAGGAGGGACTATAAGATTTTTTTAGCGGAATCGGCTAAAGACGGGAGGGAAATATTATTGAATGAGGAAATTGATATCATCATTACAGATCAGCGCATGCCTGAAGAGAATGGGGTTGATTTTTTGAAATCAATCATTCCCCTACATCCAGATCCTATGCGGATTTTACTTACAGGTTATACCGATGTTCAAGCCGTGATCGATGCCATCAACAAGGGCAAAGTTTACCATTACTTGACAAAACCTTGGGAAGAGGACTATCTTCGCACCGTGGTTAAAAATGCTTACGAAGTATATTCCCTTCGAAGGGAGAACAAACAACTGACAGACAGCCTGATAAAAGCCAATGATCAGCTCGAATTTTTACTTCGACAGAACTTATTGTCCTAATCGTTTTTTAAAAACATATCAGTATCTGGCGGCTAAAAGCAGCTGGAGTTCCTTGTGTGGCATCATGAATTTTCTGGCCAAATTAGCATTGGTCAAACTTCCCCGATAGGTATACACTCCTTTCATAAACCATTTATAATTAAAAATCATTTCCTCAGCACCTCCCAAATCCGCCATCTGAAGAATGATCGGAGTGAAGATATTACTGAATGAAAAAGACGCTGTCCGTGACACCCTTGAGGCTATATTTGGCACTCCGTAGTGAATAACTCCGTGTTTGGTGAAAATAGGATCGTCATGCGTAGTCCGTTCGATAGTTTCCACACAGCCACCTTGATCTATACTTACATCAATTATTATACTCCCCTCCATCATTTGGGCAACCATCTCTTCCGAAACAACCATCTTAGCCTGTCCACGTTCTGCACGAAGGGCTCCAATGACTACATCTGCTTCTTTTAGGGCTTGGGAAAGCGTAAAATTATCTATTGTAGAAGTAAATACCTGTTGCCCCAGAAGCTGTTTGGTCCGGCGCAATTTATACAATTGATTGTCAAATATTTTGATATTCGCCCCTAGTCCCAAAGCTGTTCTCGCCGCATATTCCGCAACTGTTCCTGCCCCAATAATCACCACCTGCGTGGGAGGAACACCCGTTACCCCGCCAAGAACTAACCCCTTCCCATTGCTGACACTGCTCAGGTATTCAGCCGCAATGAGCATCACGGTACTGCCGGCAATTTCGCTCATGGCCCTTACAACAGGCATGCCGCCAACCTTGTCTTCCAGATGCTCAAACGCTACTCCTGTGATTTTTTTTTGGTTCAACCCATGGATAAATTCTGCCTTCTGATCCCCCAACTGCAATGCGGACAGTAAGCAGGAACCTTGGCGCATGTAGGTGATTTCTTCAATAGTCGGTGGTTCCACTTTTAAAACCACCTCTACATCAAAGGCTTCCTTGGAGGAATACACCACCTGAGCTCCGGCATCCAGGTACTGTTGGTCAGTAAATTTTGATGCCGATCCGGCTTCAGATTCTACGATGACGCGCTGACCATTGTTGACCAACAACCCAGCTGCCTCGGGAGTGAGCACAACCCTTTTTTCCTGATCGCCATTCTCCTTGGGAATACCTATCAAAATGGCATTCTTGGATTTCTTTACCCTGGCCAGCGATTCCTTGGTTATTGGTGTTGATTTCGTGGCTATTTCCGTAAATTCACTTTGAACCGCCATTGGTTTGTTTCATTATACATATTTCTCTTATATCACGGTCCACTTCGCGAATGGATATTTTCATAAACTCTTCCGGCAACAGACCCTCAATTTTTTCGGGCCATTCGATCCAACAATACTTGCCGCTATCAAAATATTCCTCCACCCCCATATCGACCGCTTCCATAAGATCTTCAATCCGATAAAAATCAAAATGGTAATATGAATTTCCTTTTAAATCTTCATACTCGTTTACCAACCCATAGGTAGGACTGTGGACTATATCCACTACCCCCATTTCGGAAGCTATTGCCTTTATTAGTGTCGTTTTTCCAGCTCCCATAGCTCCTTGAAAAACCCAAACCGGAGAATGCCTGCTTAAATCTATGACAAACTTGGCACATTCAGAAATTTGGTCAAGATGATTGCAACGGATTTTTTTCAACGCTTTACTTCTTAGGGATCATATGCATGATGGGAACGATTATCTCCTCCAGAGAAACCCCGCCATGTTGAAAGGTGTCCTTATAATAGTTGACATAATAATTGTAATTATTCGGGTAAGCAAAGAAATAATCCTCAACAGCAAAGACATAACTGGTGGAAATATTGAATTTTGGCAACTTTGCCAACTCAGGCTTGCTGATCTCGAAAACCTTTCCAGATTCAAAATTAAGGTTTTTTCCTTGTTTGTACCTTAAATTTGTAGTAACATTTCTGTCTCCAATGATCTTATAAGGTTTGTTTACTCTTTTAGTGCCGTGATCTGTAGTTACGATTACTTCTGCACCAGCCTCACTTATTTTTTTAAACAACTCAAAAAGAGATGAATGCAAAAACCAACTATGTGTTAGAGATCTGTACGCCGATTCGTTTGGAGCCAGTTCACGGATCATTTTCATGTCGGTACGTGCATGGGACATCATGTCCACAAAATTATATACTAACACATTAAGGTCGTTCTTTAAGAGGTTCGAGAATTGTTCCAAAACTGCCTTTCCCTGATTTACTTGAAGAATCTTATTATAACTCGCCTTGATATTCAACCTGTTTTTTTTCAGGTTGATCTGAAGAAATTCTTCTTCTTTGTTGTTTTTTCCCTCATCTGTATCTTCTCCTTCCCAAAGATCCGGGTGAAGTCGAGCCATATCTGATGGCATCATTCCGCTGAAGAGTGCATTTCTGGAGAACGCCGTTGTGGTGGGAAGTATGCTGAAATAAGTATCATCCTTCTCCACAACAAAATACTCACTCAGCAAAGGCTCAATTATTTCCCACTGATCTAGTCTTAAATTATCAATAACCACAAAAAACAAAGGCTTACCGGGTGTCAATTTAGGAAAAACCATTTCCTTCATGACCTGATGTGAAAGAGTAGGCCGCTTTATGTTGGGCTCATTCAACCAATCCAAGTAGTTTTCCTTGATAAATTTAGCAAAATTGGCATTAGCTTCTACCTTTTGGGTTTCCAGCACTTCCTGCATACTCTTATTTTCTGTCTCGTCGATTTCCAGTTCCCAATATGTAAGCTTTTTGTAGATGTCAGTCCATTCCTCATGGTCTATGGCATCATTGTACGCCATACTGATATTCCTAAAGTCCTGCTGATAGGACAAATTAGTCTTTTCACTGATCAGCTGCTTATTCTGTAGAATCTTCTTTACGGATAATAAAATCTGATTGGGATTGATGGGTTTAATGAGATAATCTGCTATCTTGGCACCTATCGCATCATTCATGATATGTTCTTCCTCACTTTTGGTGATCATCACTACAGGGACCTGAGGTTTGAGGATTTTGATTTGCTGCAGGGCTTCCAAACCTGTCATACCGGGCATCATTTCGTCCAAAAAAACGATGTCGAAGTTTTGTTCTTCGACTTTTTCTACTGCATCTAGCCCACTGTTGACAGTCACAACGTCATAACCTCTTTGCTGAAGAAATAAAATATGGGGTTTTAACAAATCTATTTCGTCGTCCGCCCAGAGTATATTGAATTTTTGCATGTCTTGAAAGTTAATACTTTTAAAATTAATAATTACTTTTGATCGCTTACCTCTAACCTACTAGGCCAGTGAAAAGCCATAAAATAATAAATGATCCAGTATATGGATTTATAAATATACCTAGCGAATTGATTTTTGCGATCATTGACCACCCTTATTTCCAACGATTACGAAGAATCAAACAATTAGGTTTAACGGATTATGTCTATCCTGGTGCTTTACACACCCGTTTTCATCATGCTATAGGTGCCATGCACCTGATGAGTGTGACGTTAGATCACTTGAGAAACAAAGGTATAGAAATAGATGACAGAGAGTATGAATCCGCCCTAATAGCCATCTTACTTCATGACATCGGCCACGGCCCCTTTTCCCACGCCCTAGAATTCAGTTTACTGAAGAATATTTCCCACGAATCCATTTCCAGGTTATTTATCATCGAGCTAAACAAGCAATTTGGCAGCCAACTTGATCTTGCGTTAAGGATTTTTAACGGAAATTATGAAAGAAAATTTTTCCATCAGCTGGTAAGCAGTCAACTTGATATCGACCGGTTGGATTATTTACAGCGGGATTGTTTTTTTACGGGAGTATCAGAAGGAACTATCGGTGCCGACCGAATCATTAAGATGATGCACGTTAAAGATGACCAGTTGGTGATAGAAGAAAAGGGGATCTACAGCATTGAGAATTTCCTAAGTGCTAGAAGGTTGATGTACTGGCAGGTATATTTGCATAAAACTACGGTCAGTGCCGAGAAAATGCTTATAAATTTGATTCTTAGGGCTAAATTCCTTCAAAAATCAGGCTCCGATTTACCCGGAACAGAATCCTTGCTATACTTTCTGTCAAATGATATTCTGTTCGATGACTTTGAAACTAATCCGGAGGTACTTCATCACTTTGCCGAATTGGATGATTTCGATATTTGGGGAGGATTGAAGCTTTGGAAAAAGAAAGGCGACTACGTCCTTAGAAACATTTCGGATATGTTTCTTACCCGAAATTTATTTAAAATCACCCTTTCCAATGAACCGTTTGGTGAAATGGAGATAATGAAAATGAAACAAAAAATCCAAGAAAGGTTCGGTATTCCGGAATTGGATGTGCCGTATTTTTTTTCATCAGGAATCATAAGCAACCATGCATATGCTGCAAAAAAAAATATATTCGTCTTGACAAAAAAGGGAGAAGTGATCGATGTCGCCCTAGCGGCAGATTTACCCAATATCAAAGCCATGAGTAAAATTGTAAAAAAACACTACGCTTGTCGGGCTAAAAATTTAACTTTACATTAAATTAACTTTATCATACATGGAATTTACCATTAGCCAAATAGCCCAACTTTTAAATGGAGAGGTAGAAGGGGATGGTTTTCAAAAAGTAAGCAGGTTGGACAAAATCCAGGAAGGTCAGCCCGGCGGCATTAGTTTTTTATCCAATTTGAAATACGAACCCTATTTATACCAGACAGCATCCACGGCGGTTATTGTTTCGGAAAATTTTACTCCCACGAAGACTTTTACACCAACCTTAATCAGGGTTAAAGACGCCTACACCGGATTTACGCAATTGTTGGAACTTGTGGATAATTTCGACAAACAGTTATTACTTGGCACCGAAGAGCCTTCGTATATGGCCGAAAGTAGCACCATGGGAAAAGATGGATATCGGGGAGCTTTTTCCTATATTGGGAAAAACTGTATAATCGGTAAAAATGTAAAGATCTACCCGCATGTATATATTGGAGACGATGTAGTCGTCGGGGATAACAGCATATTATATTCAGGAGTCAAAATTATGAGAAAATCCAAAATCGGAAATCATTGCGAGTTTCACCCCGGAGCAGTAATTGGGGGGGATGGGTTTGGTTTTGCACCACAGGAAAATGGAACCTACAAAAACATTCCCCAGTTGGGTAATGTAATTATTGAAGATTATGTCAGTATAGGCGCAAACAGCACTATTGACTGCGCTACCATGGGAAGTACACGAATCGGAAGAGGTGTCAAAATTGACAATCAGGTGCAGATTGCCCATAACGTGGTAATCGGTGAAAACACTGTAATAGCTTCCCAATCAGGCATAGCTGGCTCAGCGGTAATTGGGAAAAACTGTCTTTTCGGAGGTAGAACCGCTATTGTTGGGCATATCACAATCGCCGACCACACTACTGTGGCCGGAAGTACGGGTATAATGAAATCAGTCGAAAAATCTGGTCAAACCATCCTGGGTTACATTGGCATGGACATTAAAGATTTTCTAAAATCTTACGCAATATTTAAAAAATTACCCCAACTTCAAAACAAATTAAAAGATCTGGAAAAAAAACAATAAATTTGTACCGTTAAAAAAAATTTTAAGGTCTTGTAAAAATTATTAATGAAAGTAAAGCAACATACCATTGGAAAACAGGTAACGCTTTCGGGTGTAGGCCTACATACCGGTGTGGAAGCCACCATGACCTTCGTTCCTGCCAAACCTAACCATGGTTACAAATTCCAGCGCATGGATTTGGAGGGTTACCCGATAGTGGATGCAGATGTGGATAATGTGGTCGATGTATCCCGCGGGACGACGTTGGAACAAGGAGGCGCAAGAGTTTTTACAGTAGAGCATGTATTAGCGGCCCTAGTGGGAATGGAGATTGACAATGTCTTGATTCAACTCAATGGGCCCGAGCCCCCGATCATGGACGGCAGCAGTATACAATTCATACAGATTTTGGAAGAAGCGGGGCTGGAAGAACAGAATGCGTTACGCCGTTTCTTTGAAATTCCAGAAAGTATTCATTACAGGGATACTGAGAGGGAAGTAGAAATGGCGGCCCTACCCTTGGATGACTTCCGGGTCACCGTTATGGTGGACTACAATTCTCCGGTATTGGGAAGCCAACATGCTTCAATTACAGACATCAGTCATTTCAAAACAGAAATCGCATCATGCCGCACCTTCTGCTTTTTGCATGAACTCGAAATGCTTTATAATCAAAACCTCATCAGAGGAGGAGATCTCAATAATGCCATTGTTGTAGTCGATAGGGCTGTAAAAGATGAAGAGCTGGTACATTTGGCCAAAATGTTCAACAAGCCAAAAGTGGAGGTCAGAAAGGAAGGAATTCTGAACAACGTGGAGCTACGCTACAAAAATGAACCCGCCCGCCATAAACTTTTGGACGTCATAGGTGATTTAGCATTGGTTGGAAGGCCACTAAAGGCACAGATTCTTGCCGCACGACCCGGACACGCAGCGAATGTGGCGTTTGCAAAAAAGATAAAACGGATCATGGAAAAGGCAGGACCAATGCATATTCCCTATTACGATCCCAAGCTACCTCCGGTTCTTGATATTAACCAAATAAGCAATATTTTACCTCATAGATATCCTTTCCAACTATTGGACAAAATCATCTATCTGGATGATACGGTAGTAGCTGGCGTGAAGAATGTTACCATTAATGAGCCATTCTTTTTGGGGCACTTCCCTAACAATCCAGTGATGCCTGGAGTATTACAAGTAGAGGCAATGGCTCAAACAGGAGGCATCTTGGTGCTTAGCACTGTAGAAGACCCTGAAAATTATTGGACGTATTTCCTGAGCATAGAGAATTGCAAATTCAGGAAAATGGTACTCCCCGGAGATACTTTGATTTTTAAGTGTGAACTTTTAAATCCAATTAGAAGAGGTATTGCGAAAATGAAGGGTGAGGCCTTCGTAGGCAATACCCTCGTATGTGAAGCAGTGATGACTGCCAGTATAGTAAGAAAAGACGCATGATAAGTAAATTATCCCAAATACACCCGGAAGCAACCCTTGGAAATAATGTTACCATTGAACCCTTCACCACCTTACATGAAAATGTGGAAATCGGTGATGATACGTGGATCGGCTCGAATGTCACCATATATCCTGGTGCAAGAATTGGTAAGGGGTGTAAGATATTTCCCGGTGCGGTAATTTCTGCTATACCTCAGGACCTCAAATTCCAGGGAGAAGATTCAATTGTGGAAATTGGAGACCATACGACTATCAGGGAATGTGTTACCGTAAATAGGGGTACGGTCGATAAAAAAACGACCAAAATAGGGAATTCATGCCTTGTCATGGCCTATGTGCACATCGCCCACGATTGTATTATCGGTAACCATGTCATCATAGCCAACACCGTACAGATAGCAGGTCATGTGACGGTAGACGAATGGGCTTTCATCGGCGGAAGCAGTGCCATCCATCAATTTGTCAAAATCGGAATGCATAGTATGATTTCAGGCGGTTCTCTGGTGAGAAAAGATGTACCCCCCTATACCAAAGCGGCAAGGGAGCCTCTCAGCTATGCTGGTGTCAACTCGCTTGGTTTACGCAGAAGGGGATTCTCAGGAGAAGTCATCAATCAGATACAAGAAGTATACCGCTACCTGTTCCTTCACAGCCTGAATAACAGCCGTGCCCTAGAAGAAATTGAAGTTAATCTACCCGCCACTAGGGAGAGAGACGAAATTGTGAATTTTATCCGCTCCTCAGAACGTGGAGTTATGAAAGGATATATTCAATAAACATGCTCCGGATACAACTTAACAATGCCGGCAAGCGCTTTCAATACGAGTGGATTTTTAGAAATCTCAATTTATCTTTCGGTTTGGGGGAAAAGATTGCCATCACAGGTAGTAATGGTTCGGGTAAATCCACTTTTCTAAAATGCCTCGCGGGACAGCAACCCTTGTCTGAAGGAGAAGTAAATTATTTATATGACAACAAAGCTATCCCTGAATCTGAACAATTCAGACTGATATCCTTTTCAGCACCATATCTGGAGCTTCCTGAAGAATTTACCCTGAAAGAATTCCTTTTCTTTCATTTTAAATTCAAACCCGTATCAAATGGCCTTTCCATCCCGGAAATTATATCCATCATGTATCTGGACAAATCGGCTGAAAAGTGCATTTCTAACTTTTCTTCCGGCATGAAACAACGTCTTAAACTTGGAATATGTTTTTTATCCAATTCCCCATTAATTTTATTGGATGAACCCACTTCCAATCTTGACGAAGAGGGTGTGGCTTGGTACCTCCACCTTATCGAAACATACAGCAATAAAAAAAGCTTGATTATCGGATCCAATGATCAAAGGGAGTATTCGTTTTGTGATCAAAAATTAAATGTAGAAGATTTTAAGCCCAAAGGCATACTTTGATATTTGGATAAAAACATTAATTTTACAGCCTTGTTACCTATGCAATTATGAAAAAAATCTTCCTTTTGTTTTTTATAGCCATTGCTACTGGATCAATTTTTTCTTGCGGCAACGACGATGATGATGGTCCGCAAAAAACAGCTACCGAATTGGCCATAGAAAAACTGGCCGGAGAAGGTAGCGGACTTACGTGGACTGTCAGTAACGGAGGTTCTGTTTCTAGAGACGGCACCTCCCAAACAGCCACCTTTTCTCAATTTGAGATTACCTTCCGTTCCAGTTCTTCCGCGGGAAGGACTTACAGCACTTCGGGAAGTACAGGGCTCTTTGACCCGTCAGGAACTTGGTCAATTGAGGGAGAAAACAATGACATTCTTCGCTTAGTGGGGATACAAGCCGCTTCCGATGTGCCGATAAGCTTCTCCCCAAACACTCCAAGCCCCAATTCGATGAACGATTTGAGACTTGACTTCACCATTTCAGCTCCTGTTAGCGGAAGGGTCAGCGGACTAGTTGGCTATTACGTTTTCGATTTAAAATTAAAAAATTAACCAAACCCATGCCAAAACACCTCATATTAATCGGATTTCTCGCCTTTGCGTCTATACATATGGCAACTGCCCAAAATAAGGGTAAAGAAGCCGTGGAACAAGCTGTATTACAACTTAAGGAGGCCATGCTTAGCGGAGAGGAGGCCAGTCTAATTGCCATTTCCTCAAAGAACCTAACATATGGACACTCAAACGGGGTAGTCGAAGACCAAGATGCTTTTGTATACGCACTGGCAAGTGGCAATAATAACTTTACCAGCATTGACTTAGCCGACCAAACTGTGGAAGTACTGGGCAAGATCGCATTGGTCCGTCACAACCTCACTGGAAACACCCACAACAAAGGAGCGGAACCGGCTACTGTCAATCTAGGAGTTCTGATGGTATGGCAAAAAGAAGGGAAGAATTGGAAACTCCTTGCCCGGCAAGCGTTTAAAAGATAATTGGTTTAATCAATTATCTTTTAGGGCCACCAAGGTTACCCCTGCCCCTCCCCTTTCGACATGTTCATCGGCAAATCCCCTTACCATAGTCATATGGCGAAGCATGTTGCGGGTCAGGTCACGAAGGATGCCGTCTCCTTTGCCATGGATAACCCGAAGGTCCTTCATGCCAAGCATATAACCTTCGTCTATGAAATTTTGTAATAGTGGAAGAATCTCCTCGCCTCTTTTCCCCCGAAGGTCAAGATTGGTGGAAAAATCCATCATTTTCCCGGTGGTGTCGTATCCGGTGGACCTTGGGATAGCTTTCTTTTCCTTCTTTAAGGCAGTTGCTGAAATTTTCTCCAATCGTTCAATTTTCACTTTTGATTTCAGGTCACCGATACTGATTTCGGCGGTTTTTTGTTGAATCGCAATTACCTCAGCTATGGTGCCGTTATCTTTCAGCCTCACGTGATCTCCGGGCATAATCTCTCCCTCGATCACCTTGACTTCCTGTACTTTTTTTTCCTTTCTCTTTTCAGGCTGAATCGAAGTCTTATGTGATTCCAAAGATTTCCGGAGTTGTTTTGTTGCCTCCTTGTCGGCTTTGTGTTCCTTTATTTCCCGTATGGTGTTTTCGATTTTCTTGTTAGTTTCTTCTAATAAGGCGTTTGCCTGAATTTTCGCCTCATTTATTATTTCCTTCTTTTTAGTATCTAAGATTGCCTTGAGATCCTTATATTCTTCCATGCGGCGGGAGAGAATATGTTCCTTTTTCTCGTTTTCTACCAGTAGTTGCTGATATTTGTTTTTTTCGCTTTCCAGCTTAAGTAACAGTTTGTCATAATTCACGCGGGTCTCCCCCACTTGAGCTTTGGCATGAAGGATGATTTCGTCTGAAATACCGATTTTCCGGGCTATTTCAAAGGCAAATGAACTGCCAGGCTTACCGATTTCCAACTGATAGAGTGGCTCCAGATGCTCCACATCATAGCGCATGGCACCATTCACCAACCCATGGCTTTTGGACGCCAATTGCTTGAGATTGCCATAGTGGGTGGTCACGATACCGAAAGCTCCGCTCTTGTTTAACTCTATCAAGATACCCTCCGCTATTGCCCCACCAAACTGCGGTTCCGTTCCCGTCCCAAATTCATCAATAAAAAAAATGGTCCGTTTATTCGCAAGCAGGGTGAAATATTTCATGTTCATCAAATGTGAACTATATGTACTCAGGTCATTTTCCAAGTTTTGCTCATCCCCGATATCGATGAAAAACTGGTCAAAAACACAACAGGTGGATGAAGGCTCTACAGGTATGAGCAACCCACATTGAAACATATACTGCAAAAGTGCCACTGTTTTCAGCGTGACAGATTTGCCACCTGCATTTGGGCCGGAGATGACCAATATCCTTCGGTTGTGATCCAGCGAAACATTGATGGGGACAAGAGGTTTTTTCTGTAGTTTGAGCGAAAGTTCCAAGAGGGGATGCCGGGCGTTTTCCCAGTTCAATATTTTTTGCTTTTCTATAATCGGTTTATTTCCTCCTATTTTTAGCGCAAATTTGGCCTTTGCCCGTATGAAGTCTATCAATCCCAAAAAATGAAAGGCCCTTTTGAGATCAGGAATAAATCCTCGTAAAGTATCGGTGAGTAGGGTGAGAATTTTCTGAATTTCCCTACGCTCCATATAAATCAAGTCCTTAATTTCATTATTGATGTCCAGGACCTCCGCAGGTTCCATAAAGACAGTCTGCCCGGTAGCTGATTCATCATGGATAAACCCCTTGATACGTCGCTTATATTCCGCAAGTACAGGCATCACCATACGACCACCCCGAATAGTAATAGCTGCGTCATCCGGAGTGAGTCCCTGTGCTTTGGCAGTTCGGAATATACCTTCCAGGACTTTCCGCAACCGATTCTCCTCATATATCAATTGGTTCCTGATCATATTAAGCTCAGGGGTGGCATTGTTTTTTATTTTGCCTTTCTCGTCCATGACCCGCTCTATGGCACGGATTAGCGTGCGGTCATCATTGACCATACCCAGCAATTCAAATAGATGCGGATACTCCTCTTCATGGGATTTGAAGAAATCCACACAACCCGCCAAGGTGGTCAATCCTAGCCTCACTTCATGGAATTCATCTTCGTACAGAAACGTCCCTTCGACTCGAGCCTTGTCCAGGTATGGATGTATGTTTATGAAGTTGGAAGAGGGGAACATTTCACCCGATGCCAACAACTGGCGGAATTCCTCAGTCTGATCCAATAACCTCTGAATGAGCCGGATATCTTTGGAAAAGGTGATTTTCTGGACAAAATCGGTCCCCAAGGTACTTGTACATGATTCCTTGATAAGGTCTTTGATTTTATCAAAATTAATCTTTTGCTCCAGATTGGCAGGATAAATTTTCATCTATTGGTCGGCTCTTTTTTCCATGACTGAGAGGGAATCGATGGTGCGGGCATATATACGCTCCATAAATATGGCATCTCTCAGGTAATATTGTAGGCTGTTGATGTAAACACTGTCAGGCACCGCATGTTTTTCGAAAATTTCTTTTTCCAGTACCGGATATAATCTTTTCGAAGAGTCGTAGGGTATGGGAAGGGATTGAATGAAGCCCTCGGTGAGGTGGATATCGATGAGTATTTCTACCATTTTATCCTCAGAGAGAAGCCCTTGAGGTTTGGTGTTGGAGGAACATCCCCCGGAAAATCCCGCGCAAATGAAGAGTAGACAAATGTATTTCACTCCACAAAATTACCCAAATACTTTTTAAATTGACAATAAGTAAGGGGGAAGTCGTTTTATTATTCAACGGAGTACCTTAAATTAGGCCCCTGATAAGAAAGGATGCATGAACCAACTCATTAAAAAATTACGGCGGTACGAGATAATGCTCCGAAAAATAGCCAACAACCACCTTCAAGGTGATTATCAGTCTATCTTTAAAGGAGCTGGTTTGGAATTTGACGACCTCCGTCCGTACCAATATGGCGATGACATCCGAACCATAGAGTGGAAAGTTTCCGCAAAAGGCCACGGCACATTCGTCAAAACATTCAAGGAAGATAAAGATCAGTCTGTCTACTTTTTGTTGGATATCAGCGGATCACAGGATATTGGCAGTAAGGAAAGAAAAAAAATAGATACCGGTAAAGAAATCGCTGGGGTACTTACCCTGGCGGCGGTCCATGAAGGCAGTCAGGTAGCCTTGGTAAGCTATTCAGACCAAAAAGAAAAGATCATACTGCCGGGAAAAGGTCCGAGACAAGCGGTGAAAATTATAAAGGGACTTTTTTCACATGAAAACAAATCAAAAAAAACAGACCTTAATGGGATGTTCACTTTTTGTCTCAATCTGATCAAAAAGCGCAGTATCATCATCGTCATTAGTGATTTCATAGACGACAACTACCAACTACCGCTGAAATCTCTTGCCAATAAACATGATTTGGTGGCTATTCAAATCACCGATCCGTTAGAATCCGCTCTTCCTTCTTTGGGAATAATACCTGTCTATGACAAAGAAGAAGGAAAAACCACTTGGGTGAATACGGCATTCGGAGGATTTTCCAAGAAAATATTCCAGTCATTCCATACCGACAGAGCCTCTTTACAGACCCTCTGTAAAAAAAATCAAATCAACTATCTCCAAGTTGACACAAGGCAAGACATTGTTTTACCTTTGATGGAATTATTCAAAATCAGAAACCGAACCATGAAACGTGGGTAAGCTTATTTATTTCATTCTCTTTTTGACATTGACTGGGTGGATATCTTCCAGCACTGCGCAAGAAGTCTCTGTGGAGGGATATTTCCTAAAAGACTCAGCCAAGCTGGGTGAGCGGGTAGGCTATGTGCTAAAAGCTACCTATCCTCCTTCGATGAATATACTATTCCCCGATTCCGCTTTCAACTTTGGAAGTATGGATTATTTGTCCAAGCAGACTTTTACTTCCTATACAAAGGACAGTCTTACTTTGGACTCCGCAGTTTATTACCTTTCCAATTTCTCCCTAGAGCCAGTTAAATCCTACCGCCTGCCTGTATTTGAGGTACTGCGGTACGATAGCATCAGCCATCTACCTCTAGAAGCTAACCTGCAGCTGGTACTAACTATCGGCGAACTTCCGGATGTCCTTACATTTCAGGAAAGCAATGCGTATCAGAAAATTAAGCAGGGATTCAACTACCCAATGTTAATATTGGTTTTGGGCTTGATTACTGTGTTGGCTATTGCTTCCTATTTTCTATTTGGACAGCAAATCAGAGATTCTTGGTTCGTTTACTTGGAAAAAAAGAAACGGAAGAAATTCCTAATACAATGGCAACTGGCAAAACAGAGGCTTGTCCAGCAGCCAGATTTGTCATCCGCGGACGAACTTCTTGGTTTGTGGAAAAGTTATATGGAATCGCTCACCGGGCAACCTTATAGAGAATGGACGACAACAGAAATTGCTGACCACCTAGCGCAACCTAACTTGGTGAAAGATATCAGGGACATTGAAGTCATTATATATGCGGACCGGGTTTCTGAAAACTTGGACCATGCCTGTAAAAACCTGACAGCCATATCAGAAAATTCATTCGAAGAAAAAATAAAATCCTACCACGCACATGAATGAGATCTTGCCCTATTTTTCATGGACTTGGTTTAATCCTGAAACCCTCCGATCATTCGAGTGGGAAAACCTCTGGGCACTGCACCTGCTCTGGGTAGTTCCACTTATTCTTTTAATCCGGAAATTTGCGAAAATCCTAAAGAACCCGGTGTTGGAATTGTCCATTCCCAAAATGGTGCCTCAAAAAAATCCCTGGACTTACCTTCGGTTGATTCCTATGTTCTTTTTTATCTTCTTTCTTTGGATGATCATCATTGCATTGGCGCGTCCCCAGCGGACCAATGAAAAGGTAGAACAGTTTACTGAGGGTATTGACATCATGTTAGTTATGGACATTTCAGAATCTATGGATTTGCAAGACTTCACCCCCAACCGATTGGAATCCGCAAAGGGAACAGCCATAGAATTCATTGAAGGGCGATTTGGAGACCGTATCGGAGTAGTGATCTTCTCTGGAGAGGCCTTTTCCCTTGCTCCGCTTACTACTGACTACGATTTGTTAAAAGACCTTATTGGTGACATCTCATTCAATATGATGGATGCCAAAGGAACTGCAATAGGAAGTGCGCTTTCCGTAGCCACAAACCGAATGAGAGATTCCGAGGCGAGTTCGAAGGTCATGGTCTTACTCAGTGATGGAGATAACAACGCAGGCAATGTTGACCCAATTTTTGCTGCTCAGTTAGCTGCGGCGATGGAAATTAAAATCTATTCAGTGGCTGTGGGCAAAGATGGCATGGTCCCGTATGGCACTGATTTTTTCGGAAGACCCCAGATGATTGAAAGTTACCTGAATGAAGGCACACTGAGGGAAATTGCGCGTATAGCAAATGGCAAATTTTATCGTGCATCCGACGGAAATGCCCTAGAAAGGATTTTTGATGAAATTGATGAACTGGAAAAAGCGGAAATTGTCGAGTCTCGATATAAAGAAACAATGGACTTCTACCGCATCTATTTGGTATGGGGCATTGCTTTTTTCTTTGCCTGGCTGGCACTGAAAAACACTTTCTTCAACAATTTCCTTCTTGATTAGCTTTCAAGAAAATAGCAATATGGAAATCGTTTCGATCGTTTAGGAGTATATTTACCAAACCACATGTCTTGTATAATTCAATCAAATTATTAAGATACCCCACCAAAATATAAATGACCTATTAAAACCTGAAGCAGGGAAAATAGGTCATTTATAACAATCGCTTACTATTTTTAACTCCAAAAGCGATTATAAGTTTTAGGGGAAATAATACCATCATCATATATACGTCTACAAATCAGCGACTTGACGAAGCTCTTCATATTTATCTATTCTGTGACTGTGATTATCATTTTCAACTTCGATTTTAGTACTACCTTCCTTTAATCCCCTTAGATTAGCCTCAATAATTGCTCCAGGTTCTATATGGAAATTTTTGGAAAATAGGTTGCCATTGATTGATCCAGTTGAATCAATTTTGGCCAATTCAGAAATCACAATTTCTCCAGTAACTTCCCCCATGACACTGAGGTTTGTTGCTTTGATGTTTCCAAAAATCTGTCCTGTAGGTCCTACAATAACCTTCTTTGTAGTTGTCACGTTTCCATATATAACTCCTTCAACTCTCACGTCGTTGCTACATACAACGTTCCCGTGAACTTTAAATCCTTCAGCAAAGAATGATGTACTTTTTGCTTCCATTGTCGATTCTCTTTTTTCCTTGTTCCACATAGCCTTTATTTGTCTTTTGGGTATTGATAAAACTAACTTTTCAAAAATATTTGGGTGAAATATTTTACTAAGAAAATGCTATATATCGACTATAGCAAACTTTTATTTTACAAAGCATTTTTTTTGCTATTTTGTTCAGTTGTATGTATTTCATGTCTTGAAAAAAATTTGAACGCATATAATACCCGACAGAGCGGTCTTGGTTATCAAAAATATAACGTTATATTAAATAGTAATAGTATAACATGCTTTTTTTTTGGTATGAAATAGATTTTTTTAGGTAGGCTTGCAATATATATAATGCAAGATGCAATTAACTGAATATCAAAAAACCGGAGGGTTCAAAAGGCAAGTAAATTAAATAAATTATTATATTTATTATTGAATAAACAAAATTGCATAAAGAGAATTACTCTTTTCAAAAAGAGCAGAGTTAAAATATATGTATATAATGATTTCTGAATTATGATTTTTATTTCTATACTGTAGCAATTTACACACGATTTCTATAAATTTACCCTTTTAACACAAACACACCCAGCATGAAATCAAATTTAGAAACAGTGATAGTTGATGATGACAAAATTACTTTGCTCTATCTCGAAAAAATTGTGGCTCAAAGTAATTTACAAGGTACTGTTCATATGTCTCAAAATGGCAAAGAGGGCATAGAAACCTTGGATAAAATAGCGGACTCTACTAATAAAATTTTGGTTTTACTAGATATAAATATGCCCGTTTTAAATGGTTGGGGATTTTTGGACAATCTAAAAGGAAAAGACTATGATGAAAACACTCAAGTCATTATTGTAACCTCATCAACAGCTGAAGCTGACAAAATAAAATCTAAGGATTACAAGAATGTGATTGGGTTTTTGGAAAAACCGATATCAAGCCAAACTCTACTTGAAGTAGTTACCTTATTCGACGAAAACTATATAATTAGATAAATTTCTATAAATCGTTTTTTCAAAAATTGATTCCGAAAGAAATCTAACATTACATGTAACGTCACAGGTTCTTCTTGTTTACTATTTCGTTTTAGCTTTTGTCCTTTTGATTTCTTTCTCCCTTTAAAAGGGACAACAATTAAATTGTTGACCAAAATTGGTATGCTTATCTCAAAAGGCTTCAATTCTGCGCAAAAAGGGCAGGCAATTATATGCCATGCCCCTACAACGTTAAATCCGGAATATGCACTAGGACTTCTACTGCGGACTTAAAACGCTTTAAAATCAGGCGCTTCTCTTCACTTTTCGGGTTCACCGTAGGGGTGGCTACGCCTCACTCTCCAAAGTGCCTGATTTTCTTGCGTTTTAAGCCCTTCCCGACTTGGTCGGGAAGGGCTGTAACGAACTCTAATATAGTCCGGGTTAAACCATTTCCCATCCACTTCTAACAGATTCTTTGATATATTGATCCGCTTCCGGTAGACCGGTGGCCTTCATGTTTCCCGCATCCCAATGGATTTTCTGGCCTTTCATCCGCAGTGAAAGTACACCTAATAGGGTAATTTCCGTCAGGTGTGCTCCGTATTCGAAGTTGGCACTCGATTTTGGACCGCCTTTGATTGCGTCTACCCAATCCCTAAAATGCCCCTTGGATCTTGGGATAATGGGCTTAGGAACTTTTAGATTGCTTGCAACCCTTTCCGGAAAGACCTTCGGAGCGCGATTTCCCCCTTCGTTTACGATAATGCCTTTGTCTCCAACAAAAAGCGTCCCTCTACCTGTCCATTGATATCCTGACGGCAATGCCTCATGAAGGGGAGGTTTGACTCCACCTGAATACCAAGTCAACTTTATTGGTGGCAGATTACCTTTAGCTCCAAAATGATAATAGCCTATCTCGCCATATGGAGTGATGTTTTCGTTGCTAAATCCGGCAGGAAAAACCTCCACTGTCTCAGGATATCCCAATTCAAATGCCCAGGTGGCAGCATCCATGTCGTGACAGCCAAAATCACCTAACGCTCCGCATCCAAACTCCCAAAAGTCCCTCCATGTCACGGGAGAATACCAATCGTGAAACTCCCGGTGCGGGGTTGGGCCCAACCAAAGATCCCAATCAAATCCATCCGGCTTTCGGCTGTTATGGGTAGGCATGGCTTTGACCTCCGGCAACCATCGCGTTGCGGGAACCCAAGAGTGGGTCTCTTTTACTTCCCCAATTACACCCCCCCTAAGATATTCTACCGTTTCCCTGATGCCGTCTGTACTGTGACCCACGTTTCCCATTTGAGTTGCCAGTCCTGTTTCCTCAGTCAGCTTCTTGATCATTCTCGCCTCCCATATATTATGTGTCAGTGGTTTTTCACAGTACACATGCTTGCCTGCTTTCATCGCCATATAGGTGATGTAAGCATGCGTATTGTCCGGTGTAGAGCAACAAATAGCATCCAGTCCAGATTCCTTCTCCAACATTCGGCGAAAATCCAAGTATTCCGCAACTTTAAAGGTGTCTGTTTTATTCTGATAATGTTCCTCGATTAACCGTTTTACCGGACCTCTTCCCGCTATTGATCTGTAATAAAAATTTGCCAAGTCCCAATAATTCCCCGGATCAGCAATGGCCGTCAATTGAACATCATCGAGCTTCATCAGATCCACGGCATTCTGCCTTCCCTTTCCTCCGGCTCCGATGATTCCAATATTTACTTTGTCACTGGGAGCAACATAACCCTGGCCTCCCAATACAAACCTGGGCACAATAAAAAAACCAGCAGCAGTCACTGCAGACTGTTTGATAAATTTCCTTCTGTTGGAGACACTCAAATTCTTTTCAGTTGGCATGGTGTGATTGTTTATTTTGAAATTAAACTTATCCATTCATGACGAAAAAATAAGCGAATATTACATACTCGGTTTAAGATTGCCACGAATTTTCAAATACGGTAAATTCTTTCCGCATTTTTATAATATATTTTTTTCTTCTCAGCAAATGTCAAATCGGTGGTCAATTCAAGAAATGCCGACATCCATTGCTTATAAGTACCAGCTCGGGTTACCACTGGCCAATCGCCTCCAAAAACCATCTTATCCGGTGAAAACACATCCAATACGTGATCCGCGTAGGGTTTCAAGTCACTAATTTCCCAATGGGCGGAGTCTGTCTTGGTGATCATCCCAGAAATCTTACAGGTCACATGGTCCAACTCAGCAAATAAGGTCATACCCTTTTCCCAAGACTCCCATTCTCCGTCTTTTATAGAAGGGTTGCAAATATGGTTTAGGATAAATTGAATATTGGGAAATCTCCGGACAAACACCAATGCATCTTCCATCTGTGGCGGGGAGATATTCAGGTCATAGTTCAACCCAAACCGATCCATCAGTGCCACTCCTTCCAAAAATGACCTATCCTGCATTAATTCCGCATTCACTCCTCTACGGATCGATCTGACAATCTCCCGTTCCAACAGCTGCTCCAAATCCGCCTGGCCTTTATTGCCTTTTTCCAGAGGAAAATATGCGACCATACCCTTAATCCTTGGATCTATTTGAGACTGCTGTACCACCCAATCAATTTCTACGAGGTACTGTTCCGGTATACGTCCACATTCTACAAATACCATTTTAGAAATAGCTAATCCATCCGTTGCCTCTATATAGTCCGAAGTTAGGAAATCTCTATCCAAGGGAGGGCTCAGCCAAGGATACTCCATCAACGCCCTGTCCCATAAATGAAGGTGGGTATCTACTACGGGAATGGAGGAATCACTTTTCGTAACACCTCCCACCAATGATCTGGGAAATGCAGAGACAGCCAATCCTCCAATTAGAGATGATTTTATAAACCTACGTTTATCCATAATTTAAAGAATACCCGGCTTATTATAGAGCCGGGAAATTCGTTTGGTTATCTTATTGGGGAATCAAAGGTGTGGTAAGTTTGCTTATTGATTCGTTGATTTCGGCCTGGGTGAGTTCATGTTGTTTGATTTTTCCGGAGAAATAATCGTCGTAGGCTTTCATGTCAAAGTTGCCGTGTCCACAAAGGTTAAACAGGATGGTTTTGCTAGTCCCTTCCTCCTTGCATTTTTTTGCTTCCGCAATTGCGGTGGCGATTCCATGGTTTGCTTCCGGAGCGGGGATGATTCCCTCCGTCCTGGCAAAGAGTACGCCCGCTTCAAATATTTCAATGTTATCGTGTGACCGCGCCTCAATCAGATTATCCTTCAGCAATTGACTGACAATAACTCCTGCACCATGATACCTGAGTCCTCCGGCATGAATGGGTGCAGGGATAAAATCATGACCAAGCGTGTACATGGGAAGCAAGGGGGTCATGCCCGCAGTATCTCCAAAATCGTACCGAAATACCCCACGTGTAAGCTTTGGACAGGAGGCTGGCTCACTAGCTATGCAGCGTATACTTTTCCCCTCATCCATATTCAACCGAAGAAAGGGGAAAGACAATCCTGCAAAATTGGAGCCTCCCCCAAATGGAGCTATAACAATGTCAGGCATATCTCCTGCTTTTTCCATCTGTTTGATTGCTTCCAACCCGATTATAGTTTGGTGAAGCTTCACGTGGTTCAGCACCGAACCCAGTGCATATTTGGTGTCATCCCGTGTTGCCGCCATTTCTATGGCCTCTGAAATAGCAATTCCAAGAGACCCTGGAGAATTGGGGTCCATAGCCAGAATGTTTCTTCCTGCCTGAGTACGGTCGGAAGGCGATGCATACACATTGGCTCCCCAAGTGTTCATCATCATTTTTCGGTACGGCTTATCGTTGTAGGACAATCTCACCATGTACACATCACACTCGATACCGAAATGCTGACAGGCAAAACTTAATGCAGATCCCCATTGCCCGGCCCCTGTTTCAGTGGTAATTCGCTTCACCCCTTCCTGCTTATTATAATAGGCTTGTGGGATTGCTGTGTTCGGTTTATGGGATCCGGAAGGGCTAACCCCCTCGTATTTATAATAGATTTTGGCAGGTGTATCCAATGCCTTTTCCAATCCATAAGCCCTGTAAAGTGGTGTAGGCCTCCAAATGCTGTACATGTTTCGGACTTCATCCGGGATGCTTACCCATTTGTCGGTAGTTACCTCCTGCTTGATCAAAGCCTCGGGAAAAAGTGGAGCCAAGGCATCCGGGCCTATGGGTTGCAGCGTACCAGGATGTAATGGAGGCAAGGGCTTATTCGGCATGTCTGCGATGATATTATACCAGCTTTCCGGTATTTCACTTTCCTCCAGGTTGATTTTTCTGATTTTCATGAACTGATTTGAATTTTAAGGATTATTGCTATTTGACAAATTATTAAATTTCTTTGCAACTTTTGAGGTGTTTAGCAAATACGATTCCACCCCCTGATTGTTTATTCCTACCATCAAAATATCCAAATGACCCATTTTGATGGGCAACATCGACTTGACATCTCCCAAAAATCTCAAACCGGATTCCTTCTGTGGCACATATATGAATTTTCCCTTACCGTCCCCGGCATAGACCTGTCCAAAATTGGCATCGATCAACCCCAATCTCAGCCTTGTTGCATTTTGGTTTCCTCCAAGGATAAAATCCAAGTTGCCGTCTTTGGTATAATCCATTACAGAAATTGCATATACGGGAGCGAACTGCGCTTCCATGGGCAAATTGTGAGGAATTAACTTACCTTCTTTATTTTCTAAATAAATAGTGTTCAAGGTGGTTACCTGTAACTGTTGGGCATCTTGGAGTTGCTGCTTGGTAAACATATCCGTAAGTTTTGCATTTGCAAAAGACTCGTAGGTAGTGAATTTACTCCTCATGCCATACATTTGATCCAAGAGTTCATCCCTGCTCAAGAATGGGTACGGTTCTCCTTGAATATAAAGACTCAAAATGGGGTCTATTGAACTGTTCTTGTCAAAGTCATCATATACTAAGGTAAGGGGCTCCGCATCGCTTGCCTTAAGTTGGGTATTTAACCCGAAGTTTCCTACAATAAAATCCAAATCCCCATCTTTGTCAAAATCTCCCACGGCTAATTTGGACCACATGCCATAGAGAGGCTTTTCGAAAAACTCATCCGTAGCTTTTCGTAGGCCTTTCCCACCTTCATTGATAAAAACTTCAATCGGCATAAACTCACCTACAACCACTAAATCTGAAAACCCGTCTGCATTTAGGTCCACCCATTGTGCATCCGTTACCATGCCTAAATTTTCCAATTCAGAACTAAAAGACGTTGTCATATCTGTGAATTTCCCAGTACCGTCATTCATCAGGATGTAGCTTCTGGGAGGCTCCGGAAATTCACCCGGAATCACCCGTCCACCAACAAACAGATCCATAAATCCATCCCCGTTGATATCCATCGGCCTCACGCAACTCCCGCTTGTTTTCAAAGATGGCAGCTTATCAGGTGCTTTTTTGAAGTTGCCCCCACCCTGATTTAAATACAACCTGTCCTGCAGTCGTTCGTCGTCTTTTTCATAGTCATGATATCCGCCGCTTACGATATACAAGTCCTGCCAGCCGTTGCCGGTTGCATCAAAAAAAACAGCATCAGCATCTGTAAAATCACTGTCAGCAGAGAGGTCCAATCCCTGTGCTTTAAAAAATTGTCCGGTGGAAGCCTGAAAAAACAATTCTCCAGGTTTACCTTGCGTTCCACCAACAAAGAGTGCGGGAAATCCACTTTTGTTTACATCTCCACTAGCCAATACAGGTCCAGTAGGGGAATACATATAGTTCAAAAGAGGCTGCCGTTTGAAATCATTATATCCCGTTTCTTCGTGCTCGTGTTGTACTGGAGGCACGATTTGTGTAAACAATGGCTCGGGATCCGGACCCATAAAAAATGGGCTGTCCGTATGCTGGGCATGAGATTCATTCAAAGTCAGTTGGCTATTTGCCTTGACTTCATAAATCGTCTGCTGCTTCCCGGAAGGCCACCATATCGTCAATGAATCCAACAAATCTATACCTCCTAATCCCACATGAAGCCTATGACTAGAAGATGATTGAAATCCCCTTGTGGGCTGTTGTTCCAAAAACTGAATCCCTGAGGAAGTGTAGCATATGATTTTTGCTCCAATCCCAAACCTGTTTTTCCCTTCTCCTTCCAACTGAATCTGAAGGAATTTTGTAATACCGCGGATGTCCTTTAGGTTGTTTTTATAGATTCCGGCTGGGGCATTGAGGTGGTTGACTATAAGGTCCAGCGTGCCATCATTATCCAAATCGGCAAATGCAGCCCCACTCGAAAATCCGGGCGACCCCATCCCCCATTCTTTACTCATATCCGAAAAAGTAAGGTCTCCGTTGTTTTTATATAGATAATTGTGGACGGGTGTGGAACTCATACTGGTCACCAAGTGAAGCGTATCAGCGACTTCCTTGGCACGTGCTTTCTCGAAATAATAATCCCCTTTATATTTTAGAAAATCACGGTTTGTGTAATCACGGAAGTAACCATTGGTGACGAATAAATCCTTCCACCCATCATTATCCACATCGGCAAATAATGCCGCCCAACTCCAATCGGTATTGGATATTCCTGCCAGTTGGCCGGTTTCGGCAAAAAGTCCATTACCCTGATTGATATGAAGCATGTTTCTCATCTGCTGATGGTAGAAATCCTTCATGACCATAAGGGCATACTGTTCATAATTCTCAGGTCCATAGAGCAGTTTCTGCCGTTTATTATCCTCCGGCAACATATCTAACGTAAATATGTCGGGAAGACCGTCATTGTTGATATCGCTGATATCTGACCCCATCGAAAAATAGGATATATGCAACAGATGGTCTGCCAAACTTTCCGTAAATGTTCCGTCCCCGTTGTTAATATAAAGGTAATCCGGCTCAATATAGTCATTGGAAATATAAAGATCCGGAAAGCCATTTCCATTTATATCCGAAACCGCAACCCCCAAGCCAAACCCCATGGAACTTCCTTTAATACCAGCCTCCTGACTCACATCTACGAAGATACCATTATCATTTCTGTACAGCTTGTCTCCCGCATTCTTGTTTCGATCTGTGCGTTTGGCATCAAAATCCATTTCATTGATAACAGCCGTATTATGGTTTACCAAATACATGTCCAAGTCCCCGTCCCTGTCATAGTCGAAAAATAAAGCCTGAATACTATTTGATGGGTCATCTAATCCAAACTCCGCTGCCTCATCAATAAAGGTTTCATCTCCTTGATTGATAAAAAGCTGGTTTTTTCTTTCTGCCGGATCTCCCTTTCCCGAATAACATACATAAATATCCAAAAGTCCATCTCCATTCACATCCACCATAGTCACTCCCGTGGTCCATGTATTTTTCCCAGAAACGCCAGCCTCCTTCGTAATATCTTTAAACTTAAAATCTCCCTGATTCAGGTATAGCTTATTCGATACCATGTTACCCGTAAAAAAAATATCGTCCAACCCATCATTGTTGATGTCACCCACGGCGACTCCCCCTCCATTGTAGAAATACTCGTAGCGCAGAATGTTGTTGATATTGTCTTCTTTGAGTGCATTTTGAAATCGTATGCCCGCCTTTCTGGGGGCCTGGGATTCAAACAACTCCTGGGCAGTCCCGCTACTGAAACAAGTAATAATTAAAAGGAATGCGGTAACACATTTCATACTCACACATTTTAATAGATGACAAATCTCAAAAAGATTCATTTTCTGTATACCCTACTAGACAACAACGATCGGTGACTAAGAAATTCTACGAAAATTTCATTTTACACTTGAATCTATTCTAGATACCAAATGGGGCATCGTTTAAGGTAAAACTAAGGAATTGTACCTATATCACAACAAAAAAATACTACTAATTTAAAAGAATGTCTGTAAAAAAAATCCGATATTTACCTATACATCCAATATTCTTTCATGTACTTAAATGCCAGTTAGTTTAATTTTCAGGAATCTCAGTTTGTAATATCTTTAAGATTCTCTCCCACATGTATGAGAAATAAAAATACTGTTTTTTCCCATTCTGAAATGTTTATGCTATCCATCTTTTTACTTGTAACGTTGGCAGTTAGTTGTAAGCAAAAAAAGAAAAGTGCATTGGTTTGGGAAGCTAATTTCCCCATCATCGGTTCCCAGTCTTCTCCAAGATCAGTTGATCTAAACGGCGATGGAATTCTGGATTTTGTAATGGGTGCGGGTAGAAATGAATTTCAGGAATCCGAGCAAGGAGTACTAGCAATTAACGGGTTAGATGGCTCACTGATCTGGACCCATGAAGCTGCAGACCAAATGTATGGATCGGCAACATTCCACGATGTAACCGGAGACGGCGTCCCAGATGTATTTATTGGCGGAAGATCGCCCCAGTTCCGGGCCATTGACGGGAAGACGGGGAAACTGCTTTGGAACTTTGATTATAAGTACCAAGACCATCCCATTTTGCAATATGCGCGGTTTAATTTCAACCACAGTGTACCGCTTCCAGATCAAAACGGCAACGGATATCCCGAACTCCTTCTTGCCAATGGGGGAAATTACGAAGCGCTGCCCTATATGACCGAAAAACGCTTTCCTGCGGTTATGTTAGTACTGGATTCAAAAACTGGAGAGATTTTAGCGCATGACACGGTTCCTGACGGCAAAGAAACGTATATGTCGCCTTTGGCATTGATCCAACCCGGAAAAGATAACATCCAAATCATCTTTGGTACAGGCGGAGAAACTATAAGCGGGGCATTGTACATTGCGCAGTTGAGCGATTTGATGAAAAATGATCTTTCCCAGTCTATCAAAATTGCCGAGGAATCAGGACACGGTTTTATTGCATCCCCTGTAATAGCGGACATCAATCAGGATGGATATTTGGATATTGTTGCCATATCCCATGCCAGCGGTATCTTTGCTATTGATGGCAAATCTTTGCAACCAATTTGGAGCCAACGCATCCCGGGAACCGAATGCAGCAACAGTTTTGCCGTTGGACAATTTACCCAGGACGATATACCAGACTTTTTCACATTTGTCAGCAAAGGTGTATGGCCGGAGAATACCGGATCTATTCAGGTAATGATAGATGGAGAAAACGGTGAAATCAGGTATACCAACAACTTGGGATGTACTGGTTTTTCATCGCCGGTAGCCTATGATTTAAATCATGACGGCCGGGATGAAGTAATTATCAGTATCAACGAATTTGACTGTACGCGATATATCGGAGACCAATCCGCTTTTGAGATTGAAAACAAGCTGATGGCTATTGATTTCAAATCAGGGGAGCATTATACCATTGATCAAACGAAGGGCATGAAAAACATTTTTAGTACACCGTGGATTGGCGACATTGATGGAGATGGTTTTTTGGATTTGGTTCATTGCCAATATTTTAGTCACTCGGATTTGTTGTCATTTTTGGGGATGCGGGTGAAGAGGATTGATTTGCCAATAAGGAAGAAGCAAAAACCGATTTGGGGTTCGCATATGGGTTCGGAAGGGGATGGAGTTTATCGCATCAAATAAAAAAGGCCCGGATTTATTCGGGGCCTTTTTAAATGGAATAGCAAATTAGAGTAATAGATTATCAATTTCCTCCATCCCACCAAACTCTGGTAGTGAATAAATCGGGCAGAGTAGCACCGGATTGGAAATTAGCATTCGCCGCAACTTCATAAGCGGGATAACGAAGCTTTCTCATAATTACACCGTTAGTGACACCTGCAGGGTGATTGGTCGGTGTGAGTGCCGGGTAACCAGTTCTCCTCCAGTCAGACCACGCTTCCCACCAGTTAAAAAACTTGCTTACCCACAGCTGCTCTCCTATCATTTGTAATGCAGGTTTTCCCTGACCATATGGATGTCTCTGAAGATATGCAGTTACCTGTTCGTCTGTCACGACCAATGATTCATCAAACGGTGTATACATTTGCATGGCTGCTTTAACACCCATTTCATAATGTCCTCTAGCTGTACCGGGGATTCCAGAACCAATACCTCTTTCTAACGCTTCGGCCATCAGCAAATGTGATTCAGCCGTGTGCATAAGCATGTAGGGATCTTCCCTTTGCAGCATCAGAAAATTTATTCTCGAATAAGTAGCCGGCTGATCGACAGTGCGTCCCTCCAACGCATCCAAACCTACTGCGTCAAAACCATTTGGCATTCCCTTTTGCTCCATCGGATTGGTGTTTGTAGGAGTCCAAGAATTGGCCGTCCATTGGGCGATTCCTCCACTCAGAATCATTAGGCGTGGATCAACTTCGGCGGCAGTTGTCGCGTTTCCTTTTAACCAGTCCACAAGTGTTTTACTTAGGTAGCTTGGCTGGCCTCCATCACCGGGGTAAAAGGCTCTGGAAATTCCGTTTTGATTGATCCAAACACTTGGGCCCTCAGACATTGGTACCCAAGCATTGTCAGCATTCGTGAGCATAACACCTCCGGCTACAGCCTTAGTTACGTATTCAGAGGCTAGTTGAGGTGCTACATTTGACGCCCGCATGGCCAATCGGAGCATAAGGGAATACCCAAAACGCTTCCATTTTGCAATATCTCCGTTAAAGATGATATCCGCGTTGGAAAAGCCTTCGTTTGGATTGGCTGTATTCATGGCGGCCGTCGCCTCCTCCAGCTCCTTTAACAATGCCGGGTAGATGTCAGACTGTTTATCGTAGGTTGGGAAGAAAACCCCATCCATTCCTTTAAGTGCTTCGAAATAAGGTATATTTCCATAAAAATCAGTTAATCGATGGAAGTTCAGCACCCTTAGTATGCGGGCAGCATTCCTCATGTTTACCTTATTTCCTTCATCGTATCCTCCTGGTCCGGTTTGACGCAACACCTCGGAAATATTCTTCAAGGCGTCACCATAGAAGAATTCAAATGGAGCGTTACTTGATTCAAAGTTTTCAGTATACTTATCCCCAGGGGCAATTCCGCCTCCTGCATTGGCCAGATGCTGAATAAGATAGGCTCCCATTCCTATGTTAGTACGCCAATCAATATAACGGTTATCACCCGCAGACCCACCTGAGGCTGATCCCAACTCTGCAGCTGTAAATATAAAATTCAGGTCAATTTGGGTTACCGCTTGAGGGTTTATATTCAAGTCATGAAGATTTTCCGTATCGCAACCCACCATCGGTATGGTTGCAGCAAGCAGTAGCAATAATGCTTTATTTATCAGTTTCATAATGCTTCTTTTTTATATTTAAAAGGTAGCTCTCAAGTTAAATCCGTAGGTTCTGGTCTGGGGCATACCAAAGTAATCCAATCCTTGACCATTTCCAGAAGAATACGCCGACTCTGGATCTACGTTTTCGATGTTTTTCCATAAGATGGAAAGGTTTCGGCCAACAAAGGAAAGCCCCAGACTGTTAAATGGCGTCTTTTCAGTTATCCTTCTGGGAAAGTTATATCCAAACGTTACCTGCCTTAACTTGGCAAACGATCCGTCATACATAAAATAATCCTGCACTCTATCGCCCATTCTACCCCAATAATTGACTGCTTCACCTGGAGACAATGTTCTGGTAAAATCTTCATAGACGGGATTTCCGCTTCCATCAGTGCCTGCCTGTATCACTCCTGTAACTGTAAGTGGCTCCTCCCCCGCACGTCCTTGAAGAGATTGCTTATGCAGACCCCACTGGGTCAGTCGTACATTCGTCCCTGAATAGATGTCTCCTCCAACTCTAAAATCCACCAAAGCGGAAATATTGAAACCTTTAAATGTGATACTATTATTAATACCACCTGTAAAATCCGCTATTCCGTTTCCGATGACTTCCATCTCATCGGATTGCACAGGAGCTCCATTAGGTTCGAAAATGGGTTGTCCATCAGGAGCTCTCTTTTGAACCCATCCCGCCATCACGCCAAACGGCTGATCTACCCGGTGCTGAACAAATACCGTTCGGGTTCGGGGTTCTTCAACGTTCAGTATTTCGGTGCCTTCAATCAAAGAGAGAACCCGGTTTCTGTTTCGGGCAATGTTAAAGGATACATCCCATGTTAAATTAGAGTTTTGAATCGGCGTACCTGTGAGCAGCACCTCAATTCCCCGGTTACGCATTTCTCCTAAATTGACCAAAGTGGACCCAAAACCCGATGTTCGTGAAATCTGGGCATTTAACTGGTCCTCGGTACTAAGCTGAGCATAATAGGTGAAGTCCAAACCTATTCTATTCTGCAAAAACCTCACATCCAATCCAACTTCGGTTTCTGTAGAAATAAGCGGGATAAGAAAAGGGTTTGGAATTGTACCTGCATTTCCCCCTGCTGTTGCGAAAGAAGCCATAGGCACATTTTGGCCGGCAAAATTTACCGCAGGAGCTCCTAATAGGGAATATACATTAAGCGTTTGATAAGGCCCTACGGTAGAGTTACCTACCCTTGCCCAAGAAGCTCTAACTTTTCCGAAGCTCAACCAGCGAGGTAAGGTAGACACTGCGTCGGAAAATACAAACGAGCCTCCAATTGAAGGGTATAATACATTGTTTGATGCCGGGTTCAACGTAGAAAACCAATCTTGGCGGGCTGTTGCAGTGATAAACAGGAAGTTATTATAACTAAACTCCGCAGAACCGAATACTGAGTTAATTCCCCATTCAGAAAACCCATATCCATAATTTCTTACAACCGAATTATTGATGGCATGAAAGAACGGTACATTAAAACGCTGACCATTTGCCGAGATTGTTTCATCTTTTCTCCTCATCCAGTTTGACCCCACAAATGCATTGACACCGAATTTTCCGAAAGTTTGGTTATAGGCTAGCATTCCTTCCAAGTTAATTTCACTTACGGTACGGTTACCTTCAGAAATATTTCCTCCCCTATCATATCCTGTACCCTGAGGTGTAAGGCTGGAGAACCTCCTCACAAACCAGTCCATACCTGCACGGCCGGAAATATATAAATGGTCAGTGATGTCGTATCTTAAAGAGCCTGAAGTTATGATCCTATCACGTATATCGTTTACCGACAATTGATGGGTTGCAAAATATGGATTTTGACCCCATGGATTGTTTGTCATAAGGTATTCTTCCTGCTCGGCAAAACCCCAGACATTTAATAAGTCTGGACTAGTTCCTGCAGGAATAGTACCTAATCTGTTCGGATCGCCCATGCCCCATTCCACATTAACATTTGGCGGCAGGGCAAAAATAGACTGAAACGCATTACCTGGAGAGTCGGAAAGGCGTGGTCTATTTTTAGTGTTTTCATTAGAGTAAAGGACTTTGGCATCAAACGTAAGCCGTTTTCCGAATTTACCGTTGGTCGAAAGCGACATATTTATACGATTAAAGCCTGCGTTTGGAACCACTGAGTTACTCCGCAGATCGGTCAAATTAAATCGAAAAGACTGAGTATCACTTCCGCCTGATAGCGAAAGACTATTTGTAAAAGCCTGACCCGTCTCGTAAAATCGGCTCCAGTTATCCCCAGCGTTCACGTAAGGCCGTTCGACTCCGTCAAAATACATGGCCGTACCTGAACCCAAACGTTCCCCCCAAGCCTGAGTTCCCCAGTCATATGCCTGACGCACTGTAGTAGGTCTCACCGACGCTCCTGTCGCTTGTTCTCCCTGAAATCTTCCCGAGCCATATATGCTTTGTAAGTCAGTTTGGTTGTTTATCTGCTCAAATACCGCATTTGAATTAAACTCCACGCCTATACCTTTTCGCGAAGTACCCTTTTTGGTGGTAATCAATATAACCCCGTTGGATGCACGGGAACCGTACAAGGCAGCTGCGCTTGCTCCTTTCAAAACAGTCATGGACTCAATGTCGTCCGGATTCACACTGGTCATACCGTCCCCGCCATCAGAACCACCCCATACTCCGGCTTGTCCGAACTGCGTATTGTCTATTGGCAAACCATCCACTACGTACAAGGGTTGGTTATTTCCCTGAAGGGATGTATTGCCCCGAATGATTACTCGTGAAGAACCCGCAGGACCCGAGGCAACATTTGTTACGTTAACCCCTGCAACCCTTCCTGCTAGTTGGTTGGCTAGGTTATTTTCCCGGGCCTGAGTAAACTCTTCCCCCCCTACTTGGGTGACGGAATACTGTAGGGCCTTTACATTTCTTTCTATACCCAAAGCGGTAACGACTACCTCAGACAACTCTGAGGCGTCCTCCTGCATGGACAGGCTAATATTCGTCCGGTTTCCCACAGTTTGTTCCTGCGTTTGAAACCCTAGGTACGAGAATACTAACACTGTCTCGGCTCCCGGTACATTTATACTGTACCGGCCATCCACATCGGTTGCTGTCCCCGTGGATGTACCTTTAATCAATACCGATACCCCCGGAAGGGGACTGCTGTCGGCTTGGTCGGTTACCCGGCCCGTGACGGTTTGAGCTTTTACTACCGGACCGAGTGCAGTCAGTAGTGTCAAACCAAGTAATAGTAACAGGTTTTTCATAATTAATTATTTTGGATGAAAATTGAACTTACCATATGTGAAATCCGCACGAGCAGATAAACAAGGTCTTTTTATGTGGGTGGAACAATAAAATAAAAATTAAATTAGATGATACTTGAAACCCTTCTCTAAGTAACCAACGCTTACCGTATTTTTAAGAATTATATTCCGGTTAGAGATTAAATATACACTATTTGATTGTATCACACTTGAAAGGTAAAATTTAATTTATAAAAAAACAACGCCCCCAAATACTTTTTTTTGAAGAGAAAAAAAAATATTTTCCATGAACGGATATTAAAACTGAAAAAATATATCCTTCTCAGATGGAATGGGCATTCCAAGCCAAAAAACCCAAATTCACTGAAAATTTGACCAGTTTTATTTGAATATTGGCATTAAAACCATGAAAATTTTTATTTGAGGCAATCAAAAAAAAATAATAAACCACAAAACATTTTACCGTAATATCCATCCCTGATCATTATTCAAAATAATCGTCGCTTGGGTTAAACGCTCATTCCTAAAATCAAACCATGGTTTGATTATTTTATTCCCTTTGATTATCGAATCGGCACTCGAATACCAATCCCATTTCCACTTACAACAACCTGCTCAAAAATCCTAGGTAAATCCCCCGCATGATCCCGCATCACAAGATACATGATGATGTCAAAACTCAGTAAAAAAGCACCTTGAAGCACCACTGATTTTCCAAAACCCTGCCATTGTTCCCTGCCTAACCGTTTTCCCCGTTCATTCAAATAAAGCCCTCCCGCAATATATCCCACATCCAACCCTGCGTTGAATAACAGGATTTTTTCCATCCGGTGCTGTGCATCCAGAGTTTCCCAAAATTCCGAACTCGGAATTTCCTTGAAGGCGTGATAATAGCCCAGCCCTGCAATGATCAGGTTAACACCGTTCCAGTACATGTTCATTTGGTGAAACCCTTTGGCAACACCCTGCGAATTGGAAGCCCCGATTCCTCCCCAAGCCAAATTACCAAGCGACCAGGTAGCCAATAAGAGCATCCCCTGCTTTTCAAATGAAATCCGTTCCCTATTAAAAGGGGCAAATCCTTCATGGCTTTGGGCTTGGGAAACACCTATAGCCACCAACCAAAACATAGGGATCATTATTAAGAAACGAAAAGTGGTATTTGTGACTTTCATATTGGAATGGTTTGAAGTGCGAAATATACAAGTCGGAAGCCGAATACTATTAACACCATCCCTACCAATCTGTTTAGCTTCTGCATCAACCTAGGAGTAATGTACCGGCTCAGGTATTTGGACACATACGCTTTTAATATATCGATGGAAAAAACAGTTACCAACACGCCAACGTAATACAGTAACTTATCATATGTCGTCAGTTCTCTTCTCACGTTTACCAATCCAGCTACCGAAATCCAAAATAACAAGACAAAAGGATTGATTCCGTTTAAGCTTAACCCTTTCAAAAAACCCTTCCTCTTTGAAAATGATTTTGCCAAGACCCCACCTGTATTTGGCCGCTGTATGTTTCTTTTTCTGAACGATATTATCCCAAATCCGATCAAAATCAATCCTCCACCCAAACCTAATGCCGATTTGAAAAACGGGTTTGCCGAAAGCCACTGGAAACCAACGTTCGAAATCAAGACATAAATCGCATCACTTACCAGAATGCCCAGTGCCATGACCACCGCATGCCTGAAACCGTAGGTCATACTGTGCTGGATCAGCGCGAAAAAAACCGGCCCAATAATCAGCGAAAGTATTATACCCATTCCTATTCCTTCAAGAAGCAACATGCTTAAGGAAGGTCTTTATTCTGGGAAAGAAATGCCCTCCAAGAGTCGGCTTTAGGCCCTTTAAGCACTCGGGGAAACTTATTTTGCCCGCCTTCCTTACCTTCGGATCTCATCCAATCATAGAATACTCGGACAGGCAAGATATTAACCCGTATCTCTTTTAGCGCATGCTTTCTCTCAGTCGCATAATCATCATTCAACTGTATCAGACTTTGGTCCAAAAATGTAGTAAGTTGACTCTCATCAATTGGATCGTCCGTACCTATATACCATTGATGAGCAAACAAGTTGCCATGGGGAACGCCCAAAACGGTAAATTCCTGCACACTAATATCCCATTTTTCCTCCACCGCCTGAACGGCCTTGTTCAGGTTATCCACAGAAAGGTGCTCCCCACATAGACTCAAAAAGTGCTTTGTTCTACCTGTAATAATGATTTCGCTTGAATCTTTGGATACGAAACGAATTACATCTCCTATAAGATATCGCCATGCGCCCGCACAGGTTGTGATCAATAAAGCATAATCAAAACCTTCCTCTATCTCGTGAATCGCAAGAGTTTGACACCCTGCTTTCATTTCCCCATTTTCATCAAAATTCTTTCTGTTGAAGGGAATAAATTCGTAAAAAATCCCATTGTTCAAAACCAGCCGCATGGATTTACGATTGGGGAAAGCTTGAAAGGCCAAGAAACCTTCACTGGCCAAATAAGTCTCAATATAGATAAGCGGATGTTTTAGCAGTTTCTCAAATCCCTTCTTATAAGGCTCAAAAAACACCCCTCCGTGAACGAAAATGCCCAGATTTGGCCAAATATCGTGGATTGTTTTAACCTGATACCGTTCAATGATCTTTTCCATTAAAATCTGAAGCCAAGCAGGAACACCGACAATTATCCCGATATCCCATTGGGGAGCAATTTCAACCATTTGCTCCAACTTCTCACCCCAGTTTCGGTTTTTGGCAATGGAGTATCCGGGCTTATAAAATCGCTGAAACCAAACAGGGAGTTGCTTGATTGTTATTCCGCTCAGGTCTCCAGAAAAGTAGGTTCCGTTGAAATCCAGGTCCGTGCTTCCACCCAACATCAAGATACCCTTGTTAAACATATGATCCGGAAGGTCATACTTAGACAAGGTAAGCATCTGCCTTACCCCAGTCTTCCGGATGGCGTTCACCATTCTGTTCGTGACCGGAATGTATTTGGACGGCCCACCGGATGTACCGGAGGTTAACGCGAAATATTTCACTTTTCCCGGCCAGGTCACATTGGGTTCTCCCTCCCTTAGCTTATGCCACCACTCGGTATATATTTTTTCATAATCGTAAATGGGAATGTTCTTCTTAAAAACATCATAGTACGCCTGATCATCCTTCTTGAACTCGCCAAGAATTTCTTTAAACCTATATTTTTGCCCAATCTGTGTTTTGGAGGCTAAGATCAGAAACTTTTTTAGCTCATTTTTTTGAAGAGCCTCGGGAGCGCCATATTCCTGCTCTAAGGATTCCCGCAATCGGATGCCATTTTTTAGTAATGTACCTAATATAGCCATATATTTGTATTAGAGATAAAATGTTATTTATACCAATTTGATAACTAAATCCAACAGTAAATTTACACGAATGAGCATAAAAGAAAATCTTAATCATATAAAAAACACCTTTTCTTCACCAGACTGTCTTTTGATCGCCGTAAGCAAAACAAAACCTGTATCTGCGATCAAAGAAGCTTATGATGCCGGTATTAGGGATTTCGGAGAAAATAAAGTTCAGGAGATGGCTGAAAAAGCCCCCCAACTGCCCGATGATATACGTTGGCATATGATAGGACACCTACAGCGTAATAAGGTGAAGTTCATTTCTCCATTTGTCTATCTAATCCACGGGGTGGATTCCTTGCGGCTGTTGGAACAGATCAATAAGGAAGGACAAAAGGCGGATAGGGTGATTTCCTGTTTGCTTCAAATACACATCGCCAAAGAAGAAACAAAATTCGGCTTGGACGAACAGGAGTTAAAAGAAATACTGTTGGGAGATGCCATCCGGAAAATGGATCATATTCACATAGGAGGCTTTATGGGAATGGCGACCTATACGGAGGACACGGACACCATTAGGGAAGAATTTTCTTATCTAAGAACGCTTATGGACCAGTTTAAGCTGGATAGCTTGCCACAGCAGGTAAATTTAAAGGAACTCAGTATGGGTATGAGTGCCGATTATTTGATTGCACAGGAAGAGGGAAGTACCATGGTGCGCATTGGAAGTGCTATCTTCGGGGCAAGAGACACGAACTAATTGATGAAAACAAAACATATAATTCAAACAGCCGCTGTATCTGGAGCGCTTGCGGTAATTCTCGGTGCGTTCGGAGCTCATGGATTAGAACCGATTTTGGAGAAAACAGGACGACTGGCTACCTACGAAACTGCGGTCAGCTATCATTTTTATCATAGCCTGGCCCTGTTGATGCTTGGGATATTATCCGCCAATTTCCCCCAAAGCAATGCTTTTAAACAAGGAGCTTGGTTTTTTATTGCGGGAATTATTGTTTTTTCAGGATCACTTTACGTATTGTCAATTACAGGAGTCACCATTCTGGGAGCTGTTACGCCTTTTGGCGGTGTGGCTTTTATATTGGGGTGGGCTTGGCTGTTTTGGGGTGCGGCAAAAATCAATTCACATTCTTAAAAGAAAATATATTTCATAAAATATGTGTAAAAAAACCACAGTGCTTTTTTTCATCCTGTTAGTTATTTCATTTGATACGTTTTCACAAGATATACGGGCAAGGTATGAAGGGTTGGATAAGTTGATTGGAGCTGGTTCTTTTTTTGACAACCACCTTACCGGATTCTTCCTGTATGACTTGGACAGCCAAACCGTTCAGTTTGACAAAAACAGCCACATCTATTTTATTCCTGCTTCCACGACAAAATTGTTGACATTCTTTGCCTCGCTTTTGGTGCTGGGGGACAGCAGTACCCTACTCCGATATGCTCCAAAAGGAGAAGATGTAGTCATTTGGGGAACTGGTGACCCTTCCCTCAATTATCCCGGGTTACCTAATCCAAAAATTACCGGCTTCCTGAACACCTATGAGGAGATCTATTTTTCCGACCATAATTGGAAAGATGAAGCTTTAGGCTTTGGATGGCAGTGGGATGATTACAACTTTGCCTATTCAGCAGAAAAGTCGCCATTACCTATCTATGGCAATTTAGTCACTGCCATCAATGTCAACAACCGTCCCCATTTAACGCCCCCACTATTTAATATTTATCAAAGTGACAAAAATGTCCGGAATGTCACCCGAGAATGGCATTCCAATGACTTTTTTTTCAACCCCAGAACCTATAACGGGATGCGGGCACGGGTTCCCTTTATTACTTCCCAGAAAACATTCGTCACCTTAGCGGCTTTGGAGTGGCGAAAGAATGTACATGCCTCCAAGGAAGTCCTTCCCACTGACCACTTTATACTCAGGGGAGTCCCTACCAGGGAACTGTATAAAGAAATGTTGCTCGAAAGTGACAATTTCATAGCCGAACAGCTCCTCCTACAGGTATCTGATGAGGTATTCAAAGAGCTGAACACCGAGAAAGCCATCGAGTATATCAAAAAAACTTACTTGTTTGACCTTCCGGACGAACCACTTTGGGTAGATGGTTCTGGATTGTCTAGACATAATTTGCTTACCCCCAGATCTATGGTATCGCTGGTGGAAAAAATATACCGCATCCTCCCCGATGAAGAACTCATGCAGCTATTTCCTGTAGGAGGCCGAACTGGCACCCTTAAATCAAACTACTACGCTCCTGTACCCTATGTAATTGCCAAGACGGGCACCATTAGCAACAACCACAGCCTAGTAGGCTTTATTCGGACCAAAAAACAAAAAATGTATGCCTTTGCCCTAATGAACAACAATTATCCTTATAAGGCCACTGTAGTCCGAAGAGAAATCGAGAAAGTGCTGTTGTATGTGCGGGATAATTTTTAATTTCGGAAAAATCACATTTACATGTTCTCTGAATAAAAACCCATTCACTCCCTTACCACCAACTCAATGCAAAAGAGAAAATTTCTACAACTATTGGGCGCAAGCACCGGCATGTTACCGCTGCTTAGTTTACCTGCGGAAGCGCAAATCGCTACCCCTGCCAAATTGCTACCTCTTCCTATAAACAAAGGAGATCTGGTAGGTTTAATCAGCCCTTCTGCAGCCACTTCCGAGCGCATACAGATCCAGTTTGCCGTTGAGGCATTGCAAGCATTGGGTTTTAGAGTAAAGCAAGGCGAAAATTTGGCTAACCGGAGAGGTCACCTTGCTGGTACTGACGAAGAACGGGCGAATGACCTGAACGCCATGTTTGGCGATCCTGAGGTAAAAGCCGTTATCTGTATCCGGGGAGGTTCCGGTGCCGCACGGATCCTGCCACTTATTAATTATGGCTTGATTCGGGATAATCCAAAACCCATATTGGGGTATAGTGACATTACTGCGCTCCACCACGCCATTTACGCCCAAACCGGATTGATAACCTTCCATGGTCCGAACGGGACCGGTAGTTGGAACAGCTTTAATGTAGCGCAATTCGAGAAAATTTTCTTTGAACAGGAACAGGTCACCTTCGAGAATGAACGTGTGGAAGAGGATGACTTGGTCATTAAGAAGAACCGGATTCAAACCATCTCTCCCGGAAAAGCGACCGGGGACCTCGTCGGAGGAAACCTCACGGTGCTTACCGCATTGGCCGGGTCACCATATATAGCTGATTTTACAGATAAAATCCTGTTTTTGGAAGATATCGGCGAGGAGCCCTACCGGGTAGACCGGATGATGAGCACATTGAAACTCATAGGCGCCCTGGACAAAATAAAAGGATTCGTCTTTGGTCAATGTACCGACTGCGACCCATCTTCGGGATACGGAAATTTGACGCTGGATCAGGTGTTTGATGATTATATTCTCCCTTTAAAAATCCCCGCATATCGGGGTGCGATGATTGGACATATTCCGAAACAGTTTATCCTGCCAATGGGCGCAACAGTTACAATGAATGCGGGCAATGGAACCATTCAATTGGAAGAGAAAATATTTGGTTGAATTAGGAACTGGCAAAATCACAAACCAAACAAATAATTTGTAAAATTAAATGTTAGTAACCTGATGCTAAACTTCTAACCCCGCCCCACGGTTATGCATTTATGTCTATATTTAGCGGGGAAATACTACTGTACTCATTTCGAATAGCTCTTTTGGCAGCGCTTCTGTTAGTGCTGGCCTCATGCGAAAGCAGCATATCAATTATGGAAGAAACACCTACGCAAAATACTCCGACCACAGATACTCCTTTTCGCACAGGACCAGTATCCTATTTGGCATTGGGTGATTCCTACACCATCGGCCAAGGCGTGGACCCCTCACAAAACTACCCCAACTTGTTGACCTTAAAACTCAGAAATAGAGGAGTAGCAATTAAAGATCCTGTTATCATAGCCATAACTGGCTGGACCACCCAAGATCTACTTCAAGGTATCCGCCAAGATAAACTAGACAAACAACAATTTGATTTACTGACTTTGTTGATAGGCGTGAACAACCAATACCGTGGGCAATCCCTTGAAGATTACGAAAAAGATTTTTCCGAATTGATGGTGAAATCTTTGGCCTTGGTCGGGGACGATGCGGAAAGAATCATCGTTATCTCCATTCCCGACTGGGGTGTGACTCCATACGCCACCTCCCTGGCACAGGATAAAAAAAGGATCGCTTCGGAAATCGACAGCTTCAACGAAACAAACAAATTACTTGCTGAGAAATCAGGTGTCAGGTATTTGGAAATAACGGAAGAATACCGATCCCTCGGCCATATGGATCAATATTTGGCCCTGGATGGTCTACATCCAAGTGAAAAGGTTTATGACCGCTGGGCGGAAAGGCTGACGGAGATTATTACAGAAGAAATGAATATCAGGTAATCCCATCTATTATTAACATGGGATTACCTGCAAAATCTTACTTCGTACCTTTGGGAAGGACATTTGAAATCAGGGAAACCTTTTCAATCGGTTCAGAAGCATTGCTGTAAATCCTCACCACACTGTTTTGTTTGCCCATTTTGCCGGCTGAGTTGAAGGAAACTTTAATTACTCCCGACTCTCCCGGTGCGATAGGCTCTTTCGGCCAAGCCGGAACCGTGCAACCACAGGTAGCGGCTACGTTGGAAATCACAAGCGGTGCCTTTCCCTTGTTTTCAAACTTAAAAACGTGTTCTACCTTATCCCCTTGAGCAATATTTCCAAAATCCTTGGACGATTCCACAAAGGCTATCATAGGGCCATCAGCCGATTTTTCCTGAGCCTGTACTGTCAATACCACTGCTAAGCTCATTACTACTAAAAACATCAACTTTCTCATATCCTTAATCAAATTTGGTTACTTACTTATTCATTTTCCTTAAGGAAAAATTTGGCGTGAAAGTTCACCATATACAATTCTTCTTTTGCCCGGGTCATGGCGGTGTACAGCCAACGCACGTATTGTACATCAACTTGCTCTTCCGTCAGGTATCCCTGATCCACAAAAACAGCATCCCACTGCCCCCCTTGCGACTTGTGGCAAGTCAATGCATAGGCAAATTTTACCTGAAGAGCATTCAGATAGGGATCCTTTTTAATTGACTCCCTCAGTTCCTTCTTGTCGGCCAAGTCCTTATAATCCTCACAGACCTGCTGATAGAGCTTGGTCCAATCTTCAGGGGCCAAGGCAGGAAGTGCGGTATATAGGGTATCCAGAACAATTTTTGCCTCAAAAAAAGGCTCCTCCGGATAGTCTATCAGCCTCAGTTCCACTGTTGCAAATCTCAATCCATATAATTCCTCAAAAGAACGAATTTTTACTATTTCCACAAAATCTCCATTGGCCAAAAAACTGATCTTTTCAGATTCCGCCATGTAGGTATAGTTGTTTTTAACAATCATTAACCTATCTCCCGCAGTTATCTCCTCTTCGTAAAAGTGAATGGCACGGCGGATATATTGGTTGTATTGGACGGCCGCCTTATTCGACCTCGTGATTATTATGGTATTGTCCACACCAAATTTATCATACGCATACCTCAGACCATCCTCCAGACGGTCCCCGTTCATCCTGAAAAAATCTTTGAACCGTTTTGAATAGAACCCGATGGCCGGCTTATTCTTGGTCAGTTCCTCCCTAAGCTGCGTGGCATTAAAGAGAATTCCAGAATCCAACTGCTGCCTGGTAACCTCGGTGAATTCCACTTCCTCTACATTAAGGCGGTAGTGAGATATCAAATAGTTTTTGTCCAAGCCCGGACTCCGCTCACTTCCAACTGGAGGGAGCTGCGCCCTGTCTCCTATCAGCAAAAGACGGTTGGTCGGATGCTCGTAAACATATTCTATAAGGTCTTTTAGAATTCGACTTCCCGAAGCCCCCTCATCAGCAAGCATGGATGCCTCATCGACGATAAAGACCGTTTTCTGATAGTAGTTCTTTTGCACATCAAACCCCTGGCTGCCCGGTACTGACTCATCCCTGGGTCTATAAATAATCTTGTGGATGGTATAACCTGTACGGTTGGCATAACCGCTCATTACTTTAGCTGCTCTGCCTGTAGGAGCCAGCATGAGTGATCTCAGATTTAAATGATTGAGTCCTTTTACCAGGGCGGCAAGCACAGAGGTTTTGCCCGTTCCCGCATATCCTCTCAAAATAAATGCAGACATCGCTGGAATTTCCGGCCCCAGAAAGGTGTCCATCTTGGCAAAAAAAGCATCTTGCCCAGGTGTGGGGGTATGTGGGAAAAATCTTTTGAGTATTTCTGAGGGCTTCGGCATATATTTACAGAGCAATTGCGAATCTAAGGGGAAAATGCCTAACATAAAAAAAGAAATCGAGGAGAAGTTCGGCAGCCGGCTACGAACACGTGTCAACGGAATACTTGTAGAAGACAACCGAATCCTGATGGTCAAACATTATATGGGGGAGGGAAAATATTTCTGGAACGTTCCGGGCGGAGGGATGAAATACGGGAGCAGTGCACCTGAAAACCTAAAGCGTGAATTCCAGGAGGAAACAGGCCTAAATATAAGCGTTGACGAATACCTATTTGTGCATGAATTCCTTCAACCACCCCTTCATGCGATCGAGTTGTATTTTGAGGTAAGAAAAATTGGCGGGAAGATGGCCAAAGGAACAGATCCTGAACTGGACCAGCAGCATCAGGTAATCGCTGATTTGTGTTTTTTAAGTGTGGAAGAAATACAGAAAATCAGTAACGAGGAAAAACATGCTATGTTTTGGGGAATAAAATCCGTCAATGATGTAGGAATATGGAAAGGATATTTTAATTTTGGAAATAAATGCATAAACTAGCATTTCGAAAGAAACCACAAAATCTTTATTTACCATACAACAGACATAAAAATCGATCAAAATGAATCTGACCAAAATTTTATCTATCGTATTTCTTCTAGGTGCACTAGGCCTCGCTTACAGACTTTATTTGGGCGTAGATGAAGTAGTAGAAGAAGAAAAAAGATTAGCAAGAACAGAAGCCAGGATTATTGAAAAGCTTCAAATGCTCCGGGATGCCCAAATTGCTTATCGTGGAACAAAAGGCGAATATGCGGCTAGCTGGAATGATTTAAGAGAATTTATCCAAAGTGGTTCAATTTATATCGTTCAACGAACAGAAACTACCACATTGTTGGACTATGGTAAAGAGGAAACCACTGTTACCATTGATACGCTAGGGTCGGTTAATGTGATTGACTCTTTATTCAATGAAAGAAAATACCCTGAGTTCAACTTGGAAACCATGAATGTAGTTCCAGGGTCTGGAGGAAAACAGTTTGAATATTTCACTGACAAGATCGAACGAAGCGGACGAGAAGTTTCAGTGTTCGAAATAAGGGATCCTGCTCCAATTAATCCTGATCGTAGAAAAAACAACAATGAAAAGGCCCTTCGGGTAGGATCTAGAGTAGATACCTCCACATCCGGAAACTGGGAATAACATTGAGCAAGGAAGGGAAATATCTCCTAAATAAATTTGATAGCGATAAATTGGATATTGAAGAAATATCCAGTTTATCGCTTTTCTTGTACAGTCGGTTACTGTCCGTTCTGGCCAAAAACCCGATAGGTGAAGTAATTGGTGTCCATGTGTATGGGTATAGCGAAGTCAATGAACTTTTTGAAATTATAGAGTCGGATACCTTTATCCAATCATCCAATACCTTTGGTAAACTTTTCGTACACAACGAGGCTTTTTGCCTCGTCCCCAATCACCTCTTTGACCCTTCCCACAAAGAACAATACTTGAACTTCACAACGGAAGTAGATCCAAATCAAATGGAAATCTTCTATGAAAACATCCCCTGTTCTGAAATTCAAGCCGTAGGTTCCCTACCTCTTGATATCTTAAAAAAGATTGAAGAATCATTACCTGATTTGGAATTTATTCCTGGTGTAGTATTTCCACTTTCCTTTTTATTTGACCCTGACACTGTTTTCGAAGACCATGAAATCTTTATTTTCCCCATTCCAGACCACATTTACATTGCCGCATTTTCGCTTGGGGCACTTGTTTTTTTCAACTCGTTCAAAATAAATACGGAACATGACTTTATTAAATACACCCTAACAGTAACTCAACAACTTGGATTTGAGCAGGAAAGCGCAAAAGTGAGTATACTGGGAGATCTTTCCCAGGTACATTCCAGCGAGGGCATATTGGCACCTTACTTCACTTTTGTCTCCAAGGAGGTGCCTCCGGAAAAAATCATCTATTCCCCCGGTCAAGGTCTCGATGATTTTAAAAAAACCATGTTGCTTGAAGCTTACTGGACCATTTAATAGTACATGAAAAAAATAGCCCTTTTCCCGGGATCCTTTGATCCATTCACCAAAGGACATCAGGATATCGTCCAGCGGGGATTAAATATTTTTGATAAGGTAATCATTTCCATTGGTCATAATACAAGCAAAAAAAACAGGTATTTTGACTTGGATCTAATGGTCGGAAAAATTGAAGACCTATACAAAGACAACCCTAATGTCAAAGTGGTCATCTACAATGAACTCACTTCGTCGCTGGCAAAAAAACATCAGGCAAATTTCTTGCTGAGAGGGCTGAGAAACACCACAGATTTTGAATACGAAAATACCATAAGTCAAATGAACCGGTATCTCAACGAGGAGTTGGAAACCGTGTTTCTTATTACCTCTCCCCAATTTGCGGCTATCAGTTCGACCATCATAAGAGAAGTCCACCGATATGGGGGTGATGTAAAGGAGTTTCTGCCTTATGAAATCTGAGGGATCTTGGGTGTCATTTTCAAAAAAAACTTATACAAATACCTCATGGATGGATAAGAATTAATCAATGCGGTTTTCGCCTCCTGATGGGACATCCATCTGATATCGGCAATCCCCTCCTCAATTTGTGGTTTCATCCCATTATCCTCTAAGCAATCCATCGTATACCAATAGGTTTTCTTAAGAATGCTCTTCCTGTTCTGGGTATAGGTATGCCAGGTTTTGCAAATTGGCGCATTTAATCTCACCTTAATACCACATTCCTCCTCCACTTCCCGTAAAGCACATTCCGAGGGGGATTCCTTTTTTTCGAATTTCCCTTTGGGAAAATCCCATTTGCCAAGCCTATAAATAAAAAGTACTTTGTCACCCTTAGTAACTATTCCTCCCGCCGCCTTTATGATCAGAAAGCGGCTTTTTATAAAGGACTGAAGCTCTTTTTTATTAGAAGAGACCAACGTCACAGAATCCAAGTGCTTCAACTTCCTTGTCCGCAATACATACAGCAGTTTGATAATGATGTCCATGGAAGGGTCGATGATCAATACATCGTCATGCAGTCCGGTATAGTGGGGCAAGTCCTTGGGATTTTCGTAGACACATTCAAAGCTTTTAATGGGCGGAAGTTCCGATGGAGTTAGCAGTTCTACAGGTTTGTCATTGATGAAAATCTTCATAGCTGCATTGTTTCATCAAAAATGCATTTTTTTTTCGCCCATCACAACCTTCCTTAAAAAATTATCCCATAATTTTATCACATGGAAATTTTCAACCCCTCAACCGCAAAATTAGTCGCTAAAAAATTATTAGAAATCGAAGCTATCCGGCTTGCTCCCAACAGCCCCTTCACATGGGCCTCCGGTTGGAAATCTCCGATTTACTGCGACAATAGGCTATCCCTATCCTATCCCGACCTTCGTACTTTTATAAAGGAATGCTTGGTAGGCGTCATCCATAAAAATTTTCTATCCATAGAAGCAATAGCCGGCGTGGCTACGGCGGGTATTCCACAGGGAGCACTAATTGCCGACAAGTTAAACCTCCCTTTTATCTATGTTCGGTCCAAGGCAAAAGGGCACGGAATGGAAAACATGATTGAGGGCAAAGTAATACCCGGTCAAAAGGTAGTCGTGGTAGAAGACTTGGTGTCTACCGGAGGAAGCTCACTGAAAGCCGTGGAAGATCTCCGGAAAAACGGTGTAGAAGTACTGGGTATGGTAGCTATCTTCACCTATGGCTTTGATGTAGCCAAAACGAACTTTGAGAATGCGGGGGTAAAATTGGTTTGCCTGAGTGACTATCAGCATATGCTGGAGCAGGCATTGTCCGATGGCCTTATTCCAGATGAGGCATTGGCCACCCTTCAAAAGTGGAGGGAGGATCCCGGTAGCTGGGGAAAGTAACGAATTCCCAGAAGCAGTGAATACCTGATCAATATTTCTCTATGATCCCTAGTCCAAACAGGGCGAAGTCGTATTTTACAGGATCAACCGGATCAAGCTGGCGTAAGTTTTGCGTGAGTTCCTGGGCAGTAAGCCAATCTGTTTGTTTGCGCTGTATAAGCCCGAGTCTGCGGGCTACCCTATCCACGTGCAGATCGCAGGGGCAAATAAGCTGATATGGCTTTATCGTTTTCCAAAGGCCAAAATCCACCCCCTTGTCATCATTGCGGACCATCCAGCGTAGAAACATTGTGATTCGCTTGCAAGCAGACTTCCGAAGGGGAGTAGCCACATGCTTGCGGGTACGCATCGGCGCTTCGGGGAGCGAAAAGAATGTCTTGTGAAAGTTTGTCAAAAGGGTGCCCATGATATCAGCTTGCTCTGTCCAATCGTTGGTAAAGGCCTCTTCAAGGCTCTCATGATTTTGATAGAAGGATCTAAAAAACTGAATAAAATACAGTGTGTCTAGGTCATTGAATGTTCGGTGTTTGAAATTTAGCAAAGGTTTTAGATCTTGATCGCTGTGATTCAGTACAAAGTCATAGGGGCTGTTGTCCATCATTTCCATCAGAACAAGGCACTTTTGGACGATCGTCTTCCGCTGACCCCAAGCCAAAGTAGCCGCAAAAAACCCGGCTATTTCAATATCCTGCAAGCGCCTAAACCGATGGGGAATAGATATGGGATCTAAGGGTATAAAATCGGGTCGATTATACAGCGATACCTTTTCGTCTAAAAAATCCTTAATCCCGTTGTCCATCAAGCAATGGACACTTTGACCTCTCCTCCCTGTATGCCGTCAAACCACTTGAAATAGACGTAGTTTTCCTCCTTTTCCGACAAGTGCCAGTCAAAACATTTGATGGTGGTCAGTTTGGTGAGTTGGTCTTCATCTGGATTATAGAGACAAATATCAAAATCGGGAATTTCCTTGATATCAGTAGAATTCCACTTTTCAATGATCAATCCTTCTTTAATCACCTTTATTTTTTTTCCGAAAATATGTTCATCAAGGATGGAAGGGATTCCGTCTTTTCTCCTAAACTGGTAGCAATTGGGACCAAAAAGGATTTGTTTATGGAGCCTGCCTTCAATCAGGTCCGCCTCAGCGGAAATGGTCTCCCATCCTCCCAATTCCTTAAATTCCTCCGCACCTGTTGAAGGCCGGATGCTTTTTAACAGTCTGGATATCCAAGAAAAAAACATGGTGATTCCCACGAAAACCAATCCAAAGGTAGCTAAAAAAGGATAGGAAAGTATAAATATGGCATTCCACACAAATTTAAATATGTGATGGAAAAGTAGTTGGAACTTATTCATTGCAGGTTGCTCGATACCTCAAAATTACGTGATTATCAGTGAATAACCAAATTATGGGGTTACAATCAACCCTAGAACCATCTACACCCGTATCATCTGATTGAGGCCCTACTCTAATAGGAGACTTCTACCGGAAACCTAGAGTTGACTGCCTTTAGCTGGTCGAATGCCGCTTTTGACACTTTAATAATGAGCTTATTATTGTCCCCCGTATTGGGCAACGCGCCTACTACCCGTGCAAAAATAGTAACATCATTACTCTCATTCCGAACCCGCATAATTGTCCCCACGGGTGCGTCCCGGTGTAAGACCAAGTATTTCTTGTGGTTGCCGGTTCCTTCGATGACTTCTGCTTGTCCGGTTTCTTTAATATTTTTGAATGCGGTAGTGGAAGCTTCACTATTGGAAGTAGAAGTGCCCGCCCCACTAACTTGAGGTCTTGAAGTTCCAGCATTAGCCGCAACCGGCTTTTCAGGGCCAGGATATGTAGTGACAGGAATCGATGCTCCTGTCTCTCTACCAACTTTCAAGGTTTGGCCCGGGGAGAGGTTGTTGGAGGAAAGAGCATTCCAGGAAATCAAATCCTCCACCTTTGCCTCATATTGCTGGGAAATAGAAAAGAGAGTTTCTCCCTGTGTGACAGTATGTGATTTCCACCCACCGATGGTGGAGATATTGGAAGTTGGTCCTTCTGCGCGTACTGGAGTGCCGGATGGATTTGGTTTTTCATTCGCTTTCGGATTATTGGCGGCAGCCTTCCCTGAAGCAGTGGATCCGGCATTTTTCGGCATCCTTGCAGCGGGATTCGTTCCTTCCACAGGTCGATTAGTTATGGCTACCTTCTGATCCGCCACGGCTACAGTTTCCTCTAGTTTTTCAGTCGGTACCGGAGAATCTGTTGAAACAAGACGCTGAATAATCAACCCCTGCCCCATGCTTAGGTCATTGCCCTGTAAATCATTCCAAGCCTTCAAGTCAGCGACTGATACTTTGTATTTTTGGGAAATGGCAAAAAGCGTCTCCCCCTGTGCCACCTGGTGCAGCAGGGCCCCCTCAGGAAGTGCCTTTTTTTCGATATAGGGAACCCGAATCCGTTGACCGATTTTAAGCCCGTCCTTCAAGGTTTCATTGCTTTGAACAATTTCATTTACCGGAGTTGAGTACCTTCGGGAAATTCCGAACAAGGTTTCCTGCGGAGATACTTCATGGACTATAAATGTCCTGTCGCCCTCTCTCTCCACACCCACAGAATCCAAGGTCGTCAGCGGCGAGGCAAGCACTGAAGCTGAAAAAAAACAAAAACCGATGATCAATAAGTTACCCTTCATTTTACTATTTCTTTTACATCTAAACGTCCGATGCTCATGCAAATTTCAAATTTATTTTATCAAATCCAACTTCAAGGTAAACCATTTAAGGGATTAAAACATTTAATCAGTATATTCAGCCCTAAATGATTCATCAATGAGAAGACTTCCGCTTATTTGTTTATTTTTCATTCTCTTCCTAGCCAGTGCTTTCGGTCAAACTGACGATGAAGTGGTAGAGCAAGAAAAAGAAAAAACTGTTTTTGTCTTTGAAGTGAAAAGTGACATCGACCCAAGGATGAACCGAAAAGTTCGCCTTGCCCTCGAAGAGGCGAAACGAATCGAGGCAGATCTTATCATCATCCATATGGACACTTACGGAGGTGCGGTCAATGATGCCGATGATATACGGACCATGATATTGGAATCCAAGATTCCCATCTATTCCTTCATTGACAAAGATGCCGCCTCTGCCGGAGCATTGATCTCCATCGCCTGTGACAGCATATATATGGCTCCCGGAGCCAGCATAGGTGCGGCAACGGTGGTAATGGGGGATTCGGGAGAGGCCGCCCCGGACAAGTATCAATCCTATATGCGCTCTATGATGCGTTCCACCGCAGAAGCTAGGGGACGGGATCCCAAAATCGCCGAAGCCATGGTGGATGAAAGGCTGGAGGTAGAAGGCGTTAGTAAAGCTGGGGAAGTGATAACCTTTACGGTCTCAGAGGCCATCGCAAATAACTTTTGCGAAGGTCAGGCATCCTCTATAGATGACCTGCTTGCGCTACAAGACAAGTCTGACTATACAATCGTCTATTACGAACCCTCTGCCATTGAGGATGTTATTGCCTTGTTTCTAAACCCGGTAGTTAGTGGGTTTTTGATTTTGATTATTTTTGCGGGTATTTATTTTGAACTGCAAACCCCCGGGATTGGCTTTCCGCTGCTGGCAAGTGTTATCGCCATCATCTTGTATTTTATCCCCTATTACCTGACAGGTTTAGCCACCAACTGGGAGGTTGCTGTGTTTATTGTTGGGGTGGTATTTTTACTGGTGGAGATTTTCGTACTTCCGGGATTTGGAGTTTTTGGCATACTGGGAATAGTGGGTATCCTTGCCGGGCTCACCCTCGGTATGGTTCCAAACGATGCCTTTGACTTCACCTTTGTAGCCTCAGGGAAATTGTTTTCTGCCTTGCTTACCGTAATCCTTTCAGCCATTTTGGCCACGGTCTTGATATTTACGCTGACGCCGAAAGTCAATGAGTGGAAAGCCTTTAGCAGTATATCGTTGGCTACTACCCAACAAAGCAATGAGGGATATACCTCCACTTCCTATAGCGACGACATGATAGGCAAGGAAGGCGTAGCCCATACCCGACTGATGCCAAGCGGAAAAATATTGGTTGATGATGAGATGTACGACGCCTACTCCAGGGGGGAATTTATCGACCGGGGAGAGAAAGTGAAGATCATCAGTGCCGAGGGAACCTCTTTAAAAGTAAAAAAAGTATAAGATTTAGTGGTTCTTTTATTAATTTCATTTCCGATAATCAATTTCGTGTACAAGTGCACCAGAGATTGGGATAGGGTAAACTGTTAAAACTGCCTATTAATGAATGTATGGAAGAGGATATATTCCTTGTACGGTACGGTGATTTTTTTCGCTGTGTTCCTTTTACTACTTCCGATATTTTCCCTGACGATAGAAATCCCCGGCTTAAAACGGTATGGAAGGAAAATGAACCGAATATGGTCCAAGCTGTTTTTTGGACTGCTGCTTATCCGTGTCAAAATTGAAAACTTGGAACAACTGGTAAACCAGGAAGGTCCATTTGTAATTGTATCCAACCATTTCTCCTATTTGGATATCCCCGCCTTGGGACTGATTCCTGCCGATTTGGTCTTTGTGGGAAAGGCTTCCTTGGGAAAAGTCCCTCTTTTTGGGTACATGTTTCGGAATCTGCATATTGCCGTAAACAGGAACAGCCTGAAAAGCAGGGGTGAATCCATGCTTAGGGCGAAGGAAATTCTGGATGAGGGAACGAGTGTTGTGATCTTTCCCGAGGGAGGCATCAACAGTCCGGAGCCTCCCCTCCTGGGTAGGTTCAAAGAAGGAGCTTTCAAAATCTCCCAAGACAAACAAATTCCCGTAATTCCTATCACCTTATCCTATAATCACTTAATTTTGCCCGACGACGGCAGGTTTTTGTTGAAGCATATGACAGCAAAGATGGTCATCCATCCGCCTATCTTTTGGAACTCCATAAACCCGCAGTCGGTAGAAGAAGTAAAGGAAAGCTGCCGGCAAGTTATTCAGGAGCAATTGTTGATTGACAACCCTGAGGTTACCGCCCTGTCTGCCTCGAGTATAAACGAATAGCATAAACCGGATAGAATTCATACCCGGTTACTGATAAAAAAAACTATGAAATTAGATACCAATACCCTCAAGAAAATCGCACACCTGGCCCGTTTGGAATTTGATGAAGAAAGTGCAGGAAAGATGACCCAGGACATGACCCAGATTTTGAATTGGGTGGAGAAGTTGAACGAATTGAATACGGATGGAGTAGAACCCCTGACTACCATGTCCTCCGAAGTGAACGTAATGCGGGAGGACGTTGTGGGTACCCACTTGGATCATGAAAAAGGACTGAAAAACGCTCCCCAGCGTGATTCTGATTACTTTAGGGTACCGAAGGTACTGGAATAATGGCTGGCCGATTGGACAAAAAAATCCTTCTAATTGGTTTTATTCTTCTTCCCGGCTTGCTTATAGTCTTGGCGGCCTTGGGAGGAATTGTCCTGCTCTTTTTAGGTGAAAGTCCAGGATTGCCCGTCTTGGCAGGAATCACGGCAGAAAAGGTAAACATCCCGTTGGATTCTATCCACGTGGGTTTCGCTTCGTTTACACTTGAAACGCAGAATTACCTGCTTTTTCAAGTTTTTGAATCCCTTCCTCCTAGGCTCTTTCCTTTTCTCACCCAACTCACAGGGGGTATCCTTTGGATGCTTTTCAGTCTGGCGGTGATTCTATTTACTGATTTCAAACGTTACTACTTTGTCGCTGCCACAGGGGTGGTGATTTTTCTACTGACACTGAGTGGAATAAACGGATTGAATATCGGCGGCATCGGCTCCAACAATGCGATGATCCTCGCATTGGTAGGCTTGGTATTACCGGCAGTCGTAATTCAGACATTCTTTGATTCTAGGGGTTGGACATTTAGGTCCATTGTAATCCTGGCTTTTTCAGGTCTGTCCTATTTCCTACTTATCCGGCTTTCAGGTGCGATGGCGCCTACCCTATTGCTTGCGGAAAACATAAGTTTAATGGCGGCCGCTATAGCCGGGATTTTCCTGATATATATCGGCCATACTGCGATATCGGCCATCTACCTTATGTTGGCCAAACTGAACCGGGGAGTAGGTTTACGGATTTCCTGGCACCTAACCATTTTCACCCTGCTATACTTAGCCTTAATAGTTCTTATATTCTTTCGGCTTATGGGCGAGGTCGACTTGGGATTACCGCTTCCGCCAACCTTTATACTCTTTGTCTTAGTGGGAGTTTTAGCCTATCTGGAAGCAAGGGTTAAGATCCGAACTGTCACCCAACCTTACGGAGACCCGTGGGTGGGAGAAGGTATTTTTTTAATTGGATTTGCCATCACGGCTTGGGTCTGGTTTAGGGCAGACCTGGTAGCCAACACCCCACTTTCTGATTTTCTTCAGCACCTGTTTATCTACAGCCAACTTGGTTTTGGCGCATTGTTTTTCATTTACCTGATTACCAATTTTCTGGGTATTATGAATACCGGCAATGCTGTGGAAAAAATCCTATATCGACCTCCGTTTTTCTCCTTACTCCACATGCGGATCGGCGGATTATTGAGTATGCTAATTCTAACCATCTATGCTGATGGAGTAGTCGGCGTTCAGTTCGGAACGGCATCCACACATCTCTCCGCGGACTATTATTATGCTACAGACAGAACACGGGAAGCAAGCATCCTTTATGAAAACAGCTTTGAGCGATACCGGAACAACCCCAAAGCGCTAAATGCCGTAGCCCATATCGCCTTGGATCAAAAGCAACCTACCCTGGCGATCAACACCCTAATGAGAAGCTTTGATACCCGCCCCCAGGTACCGGATATTTTGCTTCTGAGTGCAAATTTGATGAAGGTAGGAAAAGTGACCGAAGCGTTATTTTACCTAAAACAAGGATTGACCCATTACCCTGACAACGAATATTTATTAAACAACCTGGCCTTAGTGAGTAGCCGGGTTAATCAAGCCACAGAAGGACACCTCCTGCTTTCCCAGATGGAAAAATATGCCGGTATACGTGATGCCAACCTGATTGGCTTGGAAATCAAACATCGATTACCTCAACGAACGGAAGCAACCGTTAAAAACGTTGCAGGTACCATCAATACCTTAGCCCGCTACAACCTCGCCGGGGAACAGGCGCCGATTACTCTGGAGACAGACAGTATCAGTCAGGGTAGTCTAATAAACAAAGCGTTGCTGCGCAACCAATGGAGCAACCGCGCCACGGGAGACATTGATGCAGATTTGGTGCTTTTGGACAGTCTTATAGCCCAAAACTTCCTCCCCTCCGAGGAAGCGGAACTTCGGGAGACAGGAAGTGTCCGCAACTATCAGAGCGACCGGATCAACGAACTTCTGAAAACATTAAACGGGTTAGCCTATAATTTCCCCAACAGTGCGGGGTTTTATCATTCCTTTGAGGCACTGGTTTTTCTGGGACAGATGGATTTTGAGAAATCCGCCCAGTCTTGGGTGCGTGCTGAGGAAAAGGGCTTTTCGAAGTTTACCGATGACCACCTGCCCATCCTCTACTTTGGGGGAATGCCTGAAGAGGCCGAAATCATTGCGTTAAAATACTCCCTCTCCTATCCGGACTGGATGACTTGGGATTACAACCGAAATTTAATCCCTAATGACACCCTGCACTTGGTCAGGGGACTGGCTAGATTGCTTCCGAGCCTGAAAAAAGATTTTTGGGGGGATTTTGAACGGATATCAGATCCAGCGCTTAAGGGCTTCTTTGCCTATCAGGTGTTGCTGCGAAAGTCCCATTGGCTGGATCAAGCTGAGATGGATGCCCTTGCTGAAGCGATTACCGTAAATCCACCACTTGGTAACCAGGAGGAGATAGATATACTGATTCAGGCCCTCCGATCTAAAAACATCCCCGAAGAATCAGAGGTAATAACTCCGTTGAATCGATTTTATGGACAGCAGTCTGCTAGCAATGCTTATTGGACACCAATCCTACTGCAGCGGATGGCTTCCTTGGAGGAAGGTTTGGATAAATACAACTTATTGCAGGATGCCGCCCAGTTCAACAAAGACCCTTTGCTTTGGCTTGAGCTAGTCCGTTTTTCTAGGATTTTGGGTTTAGACCGCTACGCAACCGAAAACCTGCAAACCATGTCCGAGTGGATTTCCGGGGAGGATTTGATCGAGTTGCAGTTGAAGCATTTTTAGATGTCCCCAAAAACCTTTGAGGTCTTCCAGACCTCGAAGGTTTGAAATCCTAAGGAATAATTTATCCATTAATCTCACGAAGAAAATAAAATCGTTGAATTCGTAGTGTTAGATTGGTTTCTTGCCGCAGGGGAAGCGGGTTAATGCAGTGGAAGGTACAAACGATTTTCAAATAAGTCGAAACGGTCTCCGCATACAATTCTTTGCGGACACTGCGTGAATCTTATTCATCTGGGGAACAGTAATTATTTTGCCTTCTTTCTATACGCTGAAACATTCAAGTGGAACATTCAGAAAAAGTTGTTCAGTGATATCCCTTAAGTGAATAAATATAAAGTGTATTGTCCTTAATGGCATAAACAAACCTATGTTCCTTATTTATTCTACGTGACCATTTACCTGCCAATTGGTGTTTCAGTGGTTCAGGCTTACCAATCCCTTTGTACGGACTTTCCAATATCGAATCAAGCAGCTTTTCTATCTTTTGTAATATTTCCGTTTTGCCTAAATTTTTCCAATATTCTAAATCTGATTTGGCCTCCGGGGTAAGCTCTATTTGCATAAATCCTTAAACTCTTCCAAAGATATTTTAACACCTTTTCCGTCAGCAAAATCTTTATCCCCTTTTAGAACTTTGTCTACAAACTCCGGAGCGTAAGGATTTTCTCTAGCTACTTCAAATTTGATATTAAGTGCTTTGGCGAATGCTTTAAGTGCGTTTTCCTGTTCCCTGTTTTCAGTATGGATAATTATGGTACTGCTCATACCTAATCAAATTAACAAACTTAGGTCTTTAAGCATTCCTTACAAAGGAAAGAGTAAGGACCATCAAAGACACACCAATAAACTCAAAAATACAGTAAAAAGGGGCATAAAAAAAGAAGTTTGGTATATTAATCAATTACCAGTAAAACAAAATAAACTGCACCGACTTTTCAATAAATTTGTCAAATTGCAGCTGTGAACGATTCAATATAATTTAACAAAATTTCCCTTCCCTAAAATCTGAAAAAGGAGATCCAGGATTTTGTGGTTTTCTCCTAATACAACATACCAAATAACCAAAGAGGTACTCTCCGATTACTCCCCCCTTCTATATCAAGTGCCAGGTATGAATGGGGGATTCCCCGGAGCTGATCGGTGGTTTTGGAAGCTCCGCCTACCTCAAATACATAGGTATCATCGACCATAAAGTCACCAAACTTAGGAGCCGTCACCGAATGAACAGCACTCAGTTGATTGAGGAAAAAAGTTTCACGGACACTGCCAATATTGGCCATTTCCGGCGAAAAGACATAAATAAAGTTGGGGTTTTGAAGATAAATCTTCTCAGGCTTCTGAAGGTAACTTATCCCTTGATGGTAAGCATTTTTTGATTCCAAAAAGTAAGGGAAATAGCCAAATCTCATATAATTCTGGAAATCTGAATCAAAATTGAAGGTGTCCAAAATTTCAGAGGCCAATATTTGATGCTTGTTTAAAATCTCTTCCAAACTCAGTTTTGGCAGGTTAATATTCTTCTGAAAATTAAGGTATTCCCTGAAAGACAAGCCGTGTAGATGATAGACCGATGCTCTTCTGGATAGGTCCGCATTTCCCTTGGAAATATCAAGAATGGAAGATCCTGTCGCAATTATTTGAATATCTTCATAATCATCATAAAGCTGCTTGAGATCTTTTGACCACCACCCATATCGGTGAACTTCATCCAATAGAAAAACACGATAGCCCAGCTCATAGAGGGATTCCACAGATTCTACTAATCGGTGGGTTTCGAAATAAAAATCGTCAAGGCTTACATAAATTCCCATTCGCTGGATAGCGGAAAGATGCTGTAAAAGTAGGGTAGTTTTGCCTGAACCCCTGTAGCCGAGAACAATTATTAGCTTTTGCTCCCAATTAATTCGCTCATAGAGGTACCTTCTTTTCTTTGACGGACTGTGCTTTACGCTCAGATTTCCGAATCAGCCATTTCATAAAATGGTTTTTATAAAAAGCTTTGTTGTAGAATAGTTTTTAAAGAAAGCATAATTAAAAGTTTAATAAATTTGACATGAATGACCTACCGTTTCAAAAATAAACACTGCGGTCGCTGCCTAAAAACCTTTGCGCCCGCCGCGTGAAAACCGTTGCGATCGCCGCGTGAAACAAATCGTTGCGCCCGCCGCGTGAAAACCGTTGCGCCCGCCGCGTGAAACAAATCGCTGCGCCCGCCGCGTGAAAACCGTTGCGCCCGCTGCGTGAAACAAACCGTTGCGATCGCCGCGTGAAACAAATCGCTGCGCCCGCCGCGTGAAAACCGTTGCGCCCGCCGC
>NZ_VOLC01000023.1 GCF_009797935.1 Lunatibacter salilacus | reverse complement strand
ATCTAAACTAACAATGATTTTATGAATTTTCTATTAATTTCAAAGATATGAGTAGGTCGAAATGAGCCATTTGACTCAGGTTGAGCCTCTCACACCAACCCGGATACCGGTCTCTTACCGGGCGGTTTAGTGAATTGTAGGTAGTTATTTGACGCAATAGGAAAGCATAGATAAGGAATTGGTGTTTCTCAAAATCGGACTTTGGGTTACTGCCCATCCTCCTTTTCTGTTCTTACTTGTTCATTTGCATGGACTTGGTCAAGACTAGATTGGATCAGGTTTTTACGTTTCCGCTCAGGCTTCAGGGAGTTTCTTTCAGATGAAATCCCTTTTCAACTTTGGTCCGGTGAAAAAAAGGAAAAGGAAGAAATATCCTCCTATGATACCACCTCAATCCAAAAAGGATTCCTCCACAATGTCCAATTTCCAAGAACAGCAAAAAGGGACCCTTCAATTAATTACAAAGGACCCGGCATTTTCCGTAAAGAGAATTTCTGAAACTATGGATATAATTTCTGTAATAAAAGGAAGTAAGAAGTTGGTTCAATAATTGGTTGAGTAATTCTTATTCCATTTGCTCCTTGATTTCTCGTCCATTGCGCTTCTACTACAAAAGGTACCATCATGTCAGAATCTAATACTGAAGTTGGAATAAATTCAAAGATATAATCTCAAATTCCATTTTCAGGTTCGTTTGTGTAAATAGGGTCATTCAATTTAACTTCCAAATTGGTTCTTAAATGTTGATCTGTAACAACCACCCTTACATCAGTAGTAATCTCATTTCGCAGAATTTATGCTCCCATTTAAATTTTTCTCTAATTATTGTAATTTCTATAATTAAATTTTACTCTCGATTGATTATTCATTTGACCAACTTCAAATCTCCAACAATTGGCATATTATTTGTGCACGAACCTAATGCTCGTATTAAAATGGTTCTACCCTTTCCATATATTGTACTTCCCTCCAAAAAATTCAACGTAATATTATTCTTATCTTTTACTGGAATACCATCAATAAATACAGTAAAACTAGTATTTGAACAATTAGTAGTTCCGTAGTTTAGGCTCATCAAAAACTCTTGTTCTACTTTTAATGCTGCAACTAACAAATCATTGGATAAACTAGGATAATAATTCCATGGAATTGATACTGCGAGTCTTTCAGGTTCCTGAATAATTGCCCAAGAACCCTTAACCATTGTTCCTTGTGATAATTGTTCAATAGCAATCTCCTTACCTTCAACTACAACATTACTACCTTCTTGAAATGTTGCTTGAATCGGTTTGCCGTCAACAATTATCCTAAATTGTAAAATCGAGGCATCTACGAGAGATATACATTCTATTCGATAAATTTTCGACTCAAGGCTATTACTTACTGATAATCTAGTAAAAGGATTGTCATTTGTGGTCCGCCACCCTCCTTGCGACAATGTAGCTGTTTGTCCGTAAGCAACAAAATTTATTACTAAAAGAACAAAAACAATAAAACAATTTCTGTTTGACATAGCTGAAATGTTCAATTTTCTAATACCGATAATATATTTAAATACCCAACTGTTGTTATTTTATTGCTACAATATACTCGTTTCAACCGGGGTTAGTATTTTAATGATACTAAGTTAAAAATATTACCAACTCGCTCAAGACGGGAAAGCATATCTATTTTGAATCCGGAAGATATCGATCAAATTCTCAAATTTTTTAATCCATATATAAATATCTGATATGATTTAATATGGTTAACTAGAATTATATAAGTTGCACTTGGTTCATCTTTCAATAATATTAGGAAAATATTACTTTTTGTCAATAGCTAGATTGTGGAACCAAACTAATAACATACTAAATAAATTTATAATTATAAAATTTTATATTTCAATTAGAAAATTTTGCTAATACTGTACATGCTAATATATTATTCCAGATAGTTTGATTTTATTATCTATACGAAATGAAAATAAATATATTTATCTAATTTATTTAGCAATAAACTAAATATTACTTTGGAGTTCAAAATAGTTGAAATAGCATAATTGGACTAAGACTCTTTAATCTTACATGAGGTTTATGCTAGCTTTGAAGCGAAATTATATTTTTATGGATATAAGACCATAGTTCTTAATAAGATCACTAAATAATTGCAATTATACATTAATTATTTCAGTTTTTAGTTAAGAATAAACTAATGGTTTTCGTACGCATTTAAGTCTAATATCTTAGCCACTATAATATTTTTTTTGCTGATTAGTAATTTTCGCAGAACTATGCGGCTATTTTCAACAAAGTTCCGATAAGAAAGCTGCTCTTCAACCATTAACTAAACGAAGTCGGATTTTATTTAAATTACAAATATAAAACCATTGGAAAATTAGTGATTTTACTTTCTGGTTGTTGCTATATTGTAACTGAATCCTATAAACCAAGAGTTAACTATTTTTTCAAAAGTTGGAACTGAAGCAGTACCTTTTGGGAAATATTGTCCTTGATCATCAACTCTTACGGATGAAGAAATTTGCTTTTGTTTCGCCCATGCTTTCCCAATTGTTAGACTCATCATTTTTTCTCTTCCAGCTAAAATAGACCAGCCAAGTAGATACCTGCTTTTTCCATCAAAAGGTGATATCGCTAACCCTAAAGCAGGTCCAGTTTTTATGAAAGATGAAAGGTTAGTATAAATGTGTCCTAAAGCGCCGATAGATACATCTGCGGAAACTGCACGTTCACTTAAAACCGATAAATTTTCATCTTGTCTAGCAACCAAATAATAAGAATTGTCAGAAAGACCCTCAGTATAAAAAAAACCTGAAGAAAAGCTTAGACCATAACCCCAAATTTTATTCGTAAATAAAGTTCTAGTTAGCGTAGAAATAGTGTCATTTTTGTAGATATCTACAAAAGTAAATTTTAATTCAACCAAATCTTTCTCAGCATAGAAGGGCTTAGACGTCACAAAGTTTTTAGCTATAGTAGATCTCTTAATGAAATTAATATAACGAATATAATTTCCTTGTATAATAAGTTCATTGGTTGCACTTATATCTGAAATTATTAATGGATATCTCGTCCTAGATAGTGAAACCTCTTGCTTTAGTAGTTCATCTCCAATTACTTTAACTGTTGAAGCATAAATTATATCACGATTAACATAGGCCCCAATATTTTCTTCATTTACATTATTATCAACATTTTTGTATAAATCAATTATTTTGTTCAATGCAATTCTTGCTTTTGCTGTATCAGTTTTAAAGATAGTTGTGTTATACAGTTCGTCTGATGTCTCTTTTAATTCGTTTAGACGCTCTAAGCCTTTGTTAATATTATCCCTTAATTCTTCTAAAGAATCGTCTAAATTTTCCAATAAGCCTAGTGGACCGCCAGTAAGACTTGTTGATATACCGGGGAGGACCGTTTTCAATATTTCTGGCGCAGTTGAGGAAATGTCAAAAGCTTTTGCTACCACTTTCATACTCGTCACTGCGGAATTCAGTCCAGAGATTTTAACTTTGTAATTTTCACCTTCCTTTAAGGTTGTTTTTACTTTTTTGTCAAGGAGTATTGATTTCTCTTTAATATCTGTTTTCGCATTAAGGTTTAGCTCTGTTTGACCATAAAGAATATTTAAGGTCAATTGCGATAGAATTATTACAAAACTTAGTCTCTTCATGATTTTTTTAATAAAATTTATTTTCAGTATTTATTTTAATTCTGACACTATGCATAAAGTTATTGTTTAGTAAATACTTCTAAAATTGTGAATTGATATTAATTTTGATAAACAACACTATATTTTTAAATATATCGTTAATATAGATTGGAGAATAAGACATTTCTCTTTAATTTGTTAGAAAATACAAATCAATGGCCAAATACTTTTAAAATTCATCAAACTTTGCCTATTATCTTCTGTTTTTAGGAGATCATCCTTTAATTAATACTTTTATTAGTATCAGTAATATAAGACCATATGTCAATGAATTAAATTTATAAAATTCATTAGATTATTTTATAATTTATTTTAAAGTGTTATACATTTTTATTTTTGGGGTACGAATTTTATAAATTAATAAAATCGACTAAAGTTAATTAATATATAAATTTTTCAAGAGACTAATTCCTTTTTATTTGAGCTTTTAATATATTTATTTTTACTATAATAACTAATTAATGAAATTTACATATTAACATTTTAGATTTGCTAATTGAAATAAAAATCAGCTATTCAATCCCTTCACAATCGCCTCCCTCCCCGAATGCACCTGCAACTTCTCATATATATGTTCCAAATGTTTCCTTACTGTTTTATCCGAAATAAACAACTGCTCACCAATCTGTCGAACACTAAGCCCTTTCTTTAACCACTGAAGCACCTCTTTCTCCCTCTTACTCAACTTTTCGGTTCCTAGAGCGGGGAGACTCCCAGAATTTGGCTCGTGTTTCAAATATTTTAAGACTTTGCTTGCCAATGAAGGAGAAAGCGGAAGGCCACCTTCAAGCACCTCGTAAATAGCATTAATCAATAAATGTGGCTTTACTTCCTTCAGAAGATAGCCCGATGCTCCGGCCCTGAGCGTTCCAAATAGCTTCTTTTCATCATCCATCGCCGTCAGCATCAGAATCTTCAAATTAGGATAATTTTGCATAGCTAGGTAATTCCATCTTTCTGAGTATTATGTAAGAAATTATTGAGATCAAAGCCTTGTACTTTTTAGGATCTTACACTGATGCAGCACCTAAAAAGGATTTAAAATCAATTTTCAATATTTTGCAATCTAATTTTTAGGTTCTGATTTCCTGTCTTTGGCGTTTTGTTGTTTAATTGGCCCCCATTTTTAGCTAAACTATATACAATAGGGAGATATCAAAACTAGGCAGAGCACAGGTTTGAAACAATCCCCCTAAAGGAGTATTTTATATTTCTAAGGTAAGTGAAAGTGTTAAAGGAAAAGATTAATTTAGACTAAAATATCAATTTTTAAACTCATACTTCTATACAGAAATTTCATCGTTTAATTATGTTTTATTTATTAAAATGGCGATATTTTTATAAATAATTTTAGCTTTTATTCGAATTAGACGCATAATAATAGCTAAAATCCCCCTTAAATTCAGAGGAACTAGACAGACATTGTACTGAATGCAGGCATCTAGTATCCCCTACCTCTTGGTCGCTCTTACACCATTGCAAGTTTCCTTTATTAAGAGGCATATCTTATGGCTTACTTTGTTTCCACCAACAAAAAAGACATCAGCTCGACGGAATTATGCCGAAAACTAGAACTCAATCAGAAGATCCGCTAGTTTTTCAAGCATTAGGTGATGAAATCAAAAGAAAGTAGCGGTAATCTTACATTGTTAGACGAAGTTAAGGTAGATGAAAGCCTTATATAGAAGGTCAGGATGACAAGGCTCTGAAACGAGTGTAAAAAGAAAATCATAGTAAAAGATATAGAAGAAAAAAAAGCAGTGAGTCCGGCGGTATGGAAGAGTTATTGAAAATGCTTTTAAAGTTAATCTGGTAGGGTTTATGTTGGATGACGGGGAAAAAGATGCCTATGTAAAATCAGAATTTTCGAATGGCTACATTTTTGGGGTTAAAAGGCATTTTCTAAATCTTTTTATGCAGAAATCATACAAAAGGGAGTTAATTTCTAACTTATGCAACAGGTGATCATAATATTAAATTTATGGTTAAAAGGCATTCACCACTTAGTTAGGTATCGACAGCTACACATAAACGAGTACACTTTCAGATTTAACCGTCACCAAAAGAAGGAGAGAATTTTCGTAAATCTGATACAAAGGATGGTGGGAAGGCCTTCGCACCCCTATAAAGAATTATATTCTAAGTGCCTAATTCAAAATTTTATATTACTTTTAGAAGTAATTTGTCGACCTTAATGGTGCCAATTATGAAGAACTCTTCAGATTTAATCTATGCAGTGTGGGATGCCCAAAAAAATTTGATATCTGGAAAATCGAACCCTTTAAAAGAATTTAATTTTGATGACTTTGTCCCGTCCTTTTTCTGTCCGGCAGCTTATTATTATTATGTTGTAGACTTCCCCAATAGGAAATTGGATTTGGTCAGTCCCCATGTAAATACATTGTATGGTATTGAACCATCCAATTTTTCAATAGAGACTTTGATTGGTAAAATTCATCCAGATGATATAGCATTTATGGTAAAATCCGAGGAAAGAGCAGTAGATTTCCTTGTAAATCGTATAAGCCCGGAGCAGGTTGTTAAATATAAGATGTGTTATTGTTTTAGACTTAAGACAATTTACGGTTATAGGCTCTTTTTCCATCAAGCATTAGCCATAAGTACAAATGCAAATGGTGAATTGGATAAAGTTCTGGGAATCCATAGTGATATTAGCCATTTAAGCGAAATCAATAATTATAAAATATCCTTTGTAGGACTCCAAGGAGAACCCTCATTTTTTGAGTTGGATGTATTTTCAGATACCATGTTCCAGACTCCGTCGTCCGTTAATCCTTTTACAGAACGGGAGCTGGAAATTCTAAGCTTTTTCGCAAAAGGATATACAGCCAAGGAAATAGCCACACTTCTTTTAATTTCAGATGAAACGGTTAAGACTCACCGAAAGAATATGCTAATGAAAGCAGGGGTGGAAAAAATAACCGAGCTAGTATCATTCTGTATCAGAAAAGGTTACATCTGACACAATCAGTACTATTTTCCGTTTTTTTTTTGCTTATTAAATCCAACCTTCACCAATTCCTTTGGCCACAAGCTCTACCAAATTATGGCATCCAGACTTACTCAAAATATTTTGCCTGTGAGATTTTACCGTTAAAGTTGAAATAAATAGTTTTTCCGCAATTTCTTTGCTGTCCCTGCCTTCTGAAATTAATTTAATTATTTCCAATTCCCGTTTAGAAAAACATATTACAGGAAATGCTTGTTGTGGATTGTCAATCTCAAATTCGGAAATATTCATGTTTATGTAAGAAGGATCTCCGATTAAACTAATTATTGAAAATTTTCTATTATTAAAACTTGTTATGTGATTAATATTCGAGTGTATAATAAGACCTTTATCGTGATTGCCGTTATCATCGGTAGATAGGACTAAGGATTGGAGACTAAAAAGCTGATATTTACCTGAAGCTGTCTTTAACCTGGCATTATATGAAAACTTGAATTCTTTAATTTTATCTATCCCCACAGTGTTTTTCATTTGGAAAAATGCCATTTCCTCCACTTTAACTACGGTATTTAAATCTTCTGGATGGACAAAACAAAGTATATCTTTTACCGTTTTGATTTGATAAGGTTCAATCCCATGTGCTTCTTTGAATCCACTACTAACATAGGTAATAGTTGAATCTAAATAATCGAGCAAATAATAATAAAACTGGCCCACCGCAAAAATTTCACTTATAATATCTCCAAAACCAAATGACGGTAGGCTTTGGTCTCTATTCTCCTTTAGGCAATTTTCCCGAATTTTCTCAATTAACAAAATTTCATTTTCCATAATGAATGAGCCTTACAATCGGCAAATTTTAAAGTATGTACCTAAAAAACAGTCAGTTGGCTTTAATAAAATTTAGGTTAAAATTAAAGCCTAGTTTCATTTACAAATTAAGTGTTTTATTCGACATTATTTTGACTGTAAAAGAACTTAGGAAAAAAAAATTTGTGTCTAAACAGGGAAGGTTGTACCATACTCAACTTTATTGATAACTTCGGGGAATTTAATGTACTTTATACGGGAAAGTTAATCATGCTCTTTAGTGTATTCCCAAACCCACGTATTTTCGGGTGGCAGTTTTCGTTTTTTCCATTCATAATAAACTTCTGTGCCCTCCAAATCAGGCTCAATGCGGGGGATGTCCATGTAACCCGTAACGTTCAAAACCTCTTCAAATCTGAACCAAACGAATCGCTTTTCACTGCCAAGGTATGGTTTTTCACTTTCGGGAAGTAGCACATTTGCCCTTTCTTCCGCTTCATTTTCATTAGCTGCTTTAATTAAGATAATCGATTCTTCATACGTCTGAAGTCCATTGGTCTGACCTTCGATTAATATTCCAAACCTAGCTTTTACGGAGAAATATCTGTCTGTTGGTGCTGCCTGGGAGACTTCTTTAGCTTCCACCCCTTCAATTGAATTAATCACCAAATGTTTAACATAAGTTTTATCTTTTAATGAAAAAACGGATTTGAGGATAATTTTGTCATTAATTACACGCGGTTCAACCCGTGTCCCTAAAATAATTTTAGAGTTTTTCAGCTTAAAGTCCTTCTTAAGTGAGGCATAGCTCTTTTGCAATGTGGTTTTAATTATGACTTTCCTTGTTTCAGGCGATATATCCATAAAACCATCCCTGTTGGCATCGAACAGAATAATATTAACGTCGGCTAATTTTTCACTTTGCATGGCGTCATTTAGCTCAATGTCAAACCCTTGTATTATTTCTTCCATTATTTGAAGTAGTAATTAGCTTTTTTAAAAAGGTGTTTTTGTTTGATTTCAGAATTTATAGCCCTTTTAAGATAGTGACTTATTAAACCTGCGTTAAAATTCCTAAAAAGCAAACTCTTTTATATCCATCATCTATTCGGTTATTTTCACTTATTTCTTCACCAACCTTTGTACCCATTTTTCCCTGCCATTTTCCAAATAGACAAAATACACTCCCGCGGCGACATAGCTGATATCAACAGTCAATTCGCTGCTGTGCACCTTGCCTAAATCGATGGTTTTAATGGTTTTGCTTTGGGTGTCTACTATGGTTATCATTCCATTTGGAAGTGAACCCGTTGTTGTTGTCATGGAAAATAACCCCGTTGTCGGATTGGGAAAGAGACTGATTATTTTTTCCATGGGCTTTACAATGATCCCCGTGATTTCGTCATAAACAAAATCAGTGGCACTTGTGACCGTTCCATCCAAGTTCGTGATAAGAATAGGGCCAGTTCCCAGATCTTTTGGAATTGTAACTTTAATTGTCTCATCATCCACTACTTCAAACTCCACTGGCTTGCCATTAATGGTCACACTGGTAACTCCGGTATAATATTTTCCAATCAGTGTGACTATCGCACCTTCTCCACCCTTATCAGGGGTAAATGATGATAAAATAGGTGGTGTCTTTTCAGGTTCTGGTATTTCGAAGACAAAATCCGTGGCACTGATAACTGTTCCGTCCACATTGGTGATCCTAATCGGACCTGTTCCGGCGTCATCCGGTACCGTTACGGTAATCGTTTTGTCATTGACAATCGTATAGACTGCTGGTTTTCCATTGATTGTCACTTCAGTTACTCCTGTGAAATACTTCCCGTTTAGCGTCACAAATGTGCCCGCAATGCCTTGGTTCGGAGCAAAACTGTTTAGGACAGGTGGTGTTTTTTCGGGAATTGGATCTATAAAAACAAAGTCCGTTGTACTGGATACTGTGCCGTCCGGATTGGTGATGCGTATTGGTCCGGTACCGGCTTCAGCAGGAACAGTTGCTCTGATGATATTATTATCAACGATGGTAAATGTTGCAGGCTTTCCGTTAAAGGAGACAGTAGTAACTCCGGCGAAATGATTACCACTAAGGGTTACCTCCGCACCGGGACCGCCCTGACCTGGAGTAAATCCAATCAATACGGGTGGTGCTTTTTCCGGAACTGGTACCTCCACCTTAAAATCAGTCGTACTACTAACTTCTCCATCTCCATTCACAATCTTAATTGGGCCATCTTCCGCATCTTCTGGAACGATGACTGTAATTGTCTCATCATCGACAATGGTAAATGTCGCAGCTGTGCCCCCAAAAGTAACACTAGTTACTCCGGTGAAATACCTTCCTGTTAGCGTAACCTCTGTGCCCGGTATACCTTTATTTGGAGCAAATTCAGTGAGCGCTGGGGGATTTTTCTCAGGTGATGGGATTTCAAAAACAAATTCCACCTCTGAACTTCCGGTGCCGTCCGCATTGGTCACCTCGATAAGGCCGGAACCTGCATCAACTGGAATTATCAGCGTAATGGTTTCGTCATTGACTATAACAAATTCAGCTGGCTTGCCATTGACCGATACTGCTGTGGACCCTGTAAAATGCTTTCCGGTAACGGTCACTTCGGTTCCTGCTTTACCGTTTTCGGGAATAAAACTTGCCAGAACTGGTAGATTCAGAACAGGAACTGAAACCTCATAGACAAAATCCACCCCGCTTATCGCTGTTCCGTTTTCTTTGACAACTTTTATCGGGCCATCCCCGGCTTCTGCTGGTACGGTAGCATGTATGGTTTCCGCATTGACTAAGGTAAACTCCGCCTCTTTATCGTTAAATAGTACCGAAGTGGTTCCGGTAAAGTATTTTCCAGAAAGTGTCACCTCAGTACCCGTAGGTCCTTTTGGTGGGGAGAAAGAGATAATTTCAGGCAAAGGCGAATCAGAGAGGTTGATACAATGTTCCCCCAAAGGTTTAAATGATTCCAGATTACCCGCAAAATCCCTGGCCAAGGTCACAAAGCAATAGGTACTGTCTTTGATTCCCGTATCAAAGACATACAGGGACTGATCCCGAAGGTCTGTGGCTAACGGTAGCAAAGGACCGCCGTTTACACTGTAATAAAGGTCATAGGTTTCCAGACCTGATCCCTCATCTTCGGATTCGGTATGGATATGGTAGATTTGATTCCCCGTATCTTCTAGGGAAGTAATTTTAGATACCGGAGGTAGGGGATCCAGGTGGTTTATCCAAATATTCGTGGCGAGTGGGGCATTGATATCGAAGATGATAAAGGCCTGAGCGGAAATGCTATCCAGTCGGTCCAATCCCTTGTTGGCCTGAACGGTAAAATTAACAAACCCCTCTCCTTTACCGATTTTCCCGGATGCAATATCCACGGCTGTGGTGTCATTGACAGGTAAAAACCCTACCAAAGCATCCTCCGGAGGAAGCCCCGTTGCCGAATCCAGGGATTCAAAAATCCAAAAAGCTTCCCGTCGGTTTACATCTATGCCTGCCGTGACATTCACCAGCACACCCAGGGAGTCTGTCACATCCAGCGTACCCTGGTAAAAGGAGGAATTCGATGGAACCTTAAAAGTAAAGTCCCCAAAACCAAAATCAGCAAGGCGCAGGGAATTTATATTAATATTGCTGTCAAGGGGATGGTTGATTTTCACCACTTGGGCTGGTGCCGTAGCAAAGTCAGGGTCGTTTTCAAAGCGAATGGTATAGTCCAAAAGCTGACCTGGCGAGATCCATTGGAGTTCACCATAGCCTTTGGGGCCAATGATATCGTTGGGATCGATGGCGACAAGAATGGGGATTCTATATTCCGGGCCCTTTGGCGGTTCTGGCGGGGCTTCGTCTCCACCGCCACCATGTTCTTCCCCCTGAGGTCCGGCACCATCAGGACAGTCTTGGGCCCGAGATAGGGAATTCAAAGATGCTAAAAAACAAATCAATATAAATAGTTTAACCTTCATAGTCAGGCTCTTAATTTTTCATTTCAAAAGGGTATATTTAACTAATTGAATTAGGCTCGAAATAATTACAAACCTAATTTAACCAGCTAGCAAACTGCTTTTACCGTTTCAAATAAGATAGCAAATTCAGATCTTAACCCTCGATATTAGTCAGCTAATGGCTATCAATTCTATTTTTTAAGTTCATTTTTTTTCCACTTTCAACCTCCGATGCTTCTTCTAGCAGTAAGTATCAAAAACTATAGTAGAGCAGCACAGTCATAATGCAGCTAAGTTTTCGAAAGCATTGGAATTTAACCGCCAATAACTCAAGTTTCCAAACAAAATGAATTTTCAATTTCCTAAGTAGATTTATCTCTTCAATATCAATAAGGTTTGAGAACCAGATACACTTGGATATGATTAATAGTAAATAAATAAAGCGTTCAATGTTATAATGTTTATATGCTTTTTTTGAAGTTAACATAAACTAAAACTATTTAGAGCTTGTCCAAGAGACTTTCAGGATTAAATTCACGAACTTTTAATGAAAGCATTTTACTTATATCAAATGCCTCAGCCTGGTTTAATAACTTTGAAATAATTTCATAGTACCCGTATAGCCTTCCCTTATCAAATTCATTATCACCATTTTCTCTTAATTCAAGAGCTTGATCAATCAATTGATTTAAACTGTCTTCTATATAGTTCAATGCTGTCATTGTCCCAAAATTCCTTTAAGTATTTGAATTTGTTCGTTCGCATTCGTAATCTCCTTTTGCCACCCTCGTATTAAGCTTTGCTGATGAGAAGCACGAAGATTATTCCAATTCGGAACATATTTAGAAGGGTTTGCGATCTTATCAAGGTGAACATTTATGCCTCTTTTTCCATTTTGTAAAGTGTTTATTGCTTTCTTTATTTCGGAGGCACTCCTATTAACATAGTTATTGTAAAAGCCTGCGTGTTTTCCCCCTGCTTTGGCAATATTAACAGCTCTTTTCGCTTCTCTAGCCGCCTTTAACCGCCTCAAGAGAAACTTGCCACCGTCACCTATAAAAGGGAATACTCCCAAGCAAGCCAATCCGAAATTTCCCCAATCTTCCTGTGAATAATAGATCCCTGCTAGAGCCATATCCGCAGCAAGACCGGGTAAGTGAGGAATGTATGATATTGCCTCTAAATTGTCTAAATCCTCTTGATTATATTGATTTCCCGAATATTCTGATTTTCGTCCAAACGGATCCAAATACTTCAACGGATTCCCCATTACATACTCATACAACCCCATCCCGTCCACATAGCCCAATGGATCCCGCTGCAAAAAGCGGCCATTTACAGGATCGTAGTGTCTGTTTCTGTAATAATAAAGACCAATCTCCTTATCCCACCTTCTTCCGGTAAACAAGTAGGGATTATCCACCGTTGATTCCGCAATTTCCCCAAAGGCTGCGTCCAAGAAAGTTACCTCCCCAAAGGGATCGTATTCGTAGTATTCGACTACTTGCCCAACCCGGTTGGAAAGTGCCGTGACGGAACCCAGGGCATTTTTGTGGTAGTAATACACCTCCCCAGACTTATCCATCCGAACCACATCATCTATCCAGGTGCCATAAACATAACTGCTGATATTGCCAGCTTTATGCTCCTCGATAACCCTTTGGCCATCGTAATAATATTCGGTGACTTCCTGTCCTACCTGCTTTCTAATTCTCCGACCTAGGGGATCATATTGATAACTTGCCAGATCTCCGCCGTTGACGGATTCAAGTTTGTTTCGATCATCATACGCAAAGGAAAAAGTACCATTATTCGTTAGGTTACCGTCGCCATCGTATTGCCAAGGGGTACTTCCGGCTAGGGTATAGGCATTTACGTTATTGGTTTGGTAACTTGTAGAAGTGCCGTTTAGCTCCCAGGTTCTTCGGTTACCCACCGCATCCAGGTCAAAGCTTTCGCTCCGGGTAGGGCTGGCAATGCTTTGGTTGGCCAATTGTCCTGTCTTGGATTGAACCAAACGATAAATGGCATCGTAGTTATAGACTTGGGACAACAACGGGTTTTGCCGCTTCTCCTCGGTCACCCGGTTGCCTACTTTGTCATAGGTGTACCTGTAGTCCAAGAATCCGTTGGGTTGCTGGGTGATGGCGGTTACCTGATTGTTGTTATCGTATTGAAAGGCCGCCAAGGTGCCGTTGCCATAACGCTGTGCGGTTTTTCGGTTGCCCAGATCATACTCCATCTGGGCGATGGAGCTGTTGCCCTCACTGATGCCTTGAATACGCTCCCGCATATCCCGCTGCTCAGTAATTTGCCTGCCGGAAGGATAAATAATTTGCCGAATGCGGTTTTGGGTATCGTATCGGTAAGCAGTCGTTTTTCCGTTCAGCTCCTCACTAATTAGTCGGTTGGCAGGGTCGTAGGAAAATGCCAGTTGGGCATGCGCATTGCTGGCCTTGACCATCCGGCCACCGGGATCGTAGGCAAATTCATCATCGGCAGAGTTGGGGTAATCTCGTTTGGTCAGGCGGTTGAGTTTATCATAGGCGTATGTAGTGACCTGCCCCCTTCCATCTTTTTTGGAAATCCTATTTCCGACAGCATCATACTCCATTTCAACCGTGCTGTTGTCGGCAAATTTCTCGCTGATCAGTCTTCCAAGAGCGTCATATCGGTACTCCGTTGTATTGTTCTTGGCATCTGTAAGTTTGGTCAGGTTCCCATTTTTGTCGTATTCGGAAGCCGTGACATTGCCCAGCGCATCCGTAGTTTTGGTCAGTCGATCCAGCCTGTCGTATTCAAAAGCGGTGGTATTGTCCATCGCATCCCTGATACTGACTTGGTTATCGTTTTCGTCATACTCATAGGCAGTTACATTGCCCATGGGATCGGTTACCGATTTTAGGCGGTAGATAGCGTCGTAGGTGTATTTGGTTGTATTTCCGTTGGCATCTGTTTCACTGAGTATATTGCCCACCCTGTCATATTCGAAAAAAGCGATACTGCCTAGGCCATCGTCAGTGGACAGCAATCGATTAATTGCGTCATAGGTATGTAGAAGAACATTTCCGCCCGGCAACCCCGTGCTTAAAAGGTTCCCGTTACCGTCATACTCAAAAGTGGTTACCTCTCCCGCAGCATTGGTTACAGAACTTACCCGGTTTAGGTTATCGTAAAGCATCGAGGTGGAGTTGCCATTGGGATCGGTCTCCGCTACCCGGTTATTCTGTCCGTCATAGCCGTAGGTGATTTTCCCTCCCTGGGCATCTGTAATACTGACCAACCGGTTGATCACATCATAGGAAAAAGCAGTCCGGTTGCCGTTTCCATCTACCGTCCATTCCAAATTGCCATTGCCATCATATCCAAACTGCTGCTCATGGCCTTTGGGGTCTTTGCGGGAAAGAATCCTTCCCATCTTGTCATAGGTAAACGTAGTGGTATGCCCCTCCGGGTCGGTGGACGAAACCAATTGGCTTCTGGCATTGTAGATCCACGTAGTGACGCCCGCTTCCTGATCGGTGGTTTCCGTCAAATTGCCGTGGGCATCGTAGGCAAAGCGGGCCAAATTGCTTCTTCCGTCCGTATACGAACTTGGGTAACCAAATTCCGTGTACGTAAAAGACTCTGCGACCTGCACGGCATTGGTGATGCTGGTTACATTTCCTTTATCATCGTACTCGTAACTAGTCCAGTTCCCGTTTTTATCGGTAATGGATGTGACTTGATTATAGATTTCCTCATACGTAACCCGGCTCGTATTCCCAAGGGGATCGGTTTCGCTCAGTTGGTTTCCCCGGTTGTCATAGGTATAGGTATATTCGTTGCCATTGGCATCGGTCATCCGGGCGATATTGTTGTCTTCATCGTAGCTGTATGTCAGGTTATAACCGCAGCAATTCCCAGTCTTTTTCACCACCCTGCCCTTGTCGTCAAACTGATACGCCGTGGTTTGCTTTCCGGAAATACCCTCCTCCACCAGGTAGGTCGTTAACCTGTCCGTGTTATAGACTAAAGTTTGGGTGGCAACCGGGGAGCAAACTTTTTCCACCGCCCTGTTTTTGTTATAGATGACGTTATAAATATTACCCTTTGGATCTATGACATCTATTAAATTGCCCGGGGCATCATACCTGTACCGGGTGGCATTTCCCTCAAAATCCGTAACCTGCACGAGGTTTCGTTCATTGTCGTAGGAATAGGATACGCTTCGGGAAGGCGATTCATTGGCATCGGTCAATTCCGTCAGATGCCCGTTGGTCCATTTTAAGGAGATGGTTCTTCCAGAGGCATCTGTAATGCTGCTGGGAAAAGAATCGGTGTAGCTAATCTGTATGGCATTGCCGTAACGGTCTTTGATTGCGGTCAGCTTTTTATGGGATGGCTCCGCAAACTCGTAGGTAGTACCATCTTTGGTAATCAGTCGGAGTTTGTCGGACTCGTATTTCTCCAACCGATCAAAGTATCCGGTCGGCGGGGTATAGGTTTGACCGTCGGCGGAGAGGTATTTATCCTTACGCCCATCAGCCCGTACAACTACGGTAAAAATGCTGTCCTGATAATAATGCAAGTTATAGGGCATGGTAAAACCCAAACCAAATCCAAAATCCGATCTTCGATAATTGTTGCTGTAAGAAAAAGTAAAATCCAGCGATAACCCCCGACCCGGCATAAACAGATCGGTCCGTGTGTAGAAAAGGCTTCCGCTATAGCTGTTTACCTCCAGCCCCATGGGCCCAATGATATTGGGTTTGGTGATATTCTGCCCCATGGATGGAAGACCCAAGATTATCAGGCAAAGAAAAAATATCAATATATGTTTCAGTTTCGGCATAGCATGCTTTTATTCAATCATTTTGAACCTTAGGGGTAATACAGCCCGGCTGTATACCGTAATTTCGCTTCTGGCCCCTGGCCTTAGGATATGCTCTGGTCCATCAGTTTCCCTGAATTCAAGGAACAGCTCCTGCTTGTTTTCCTCCAATTCCGCAACGATGTACGCTAAGGGGGCACCATCCATACTTACCAAGTACCTTTGAAGTACCGGGATATCTACATTGCTGTTATTTTCAATATAAAAGGTCATGGATACCACACGGTTGGGACGGGTATTGGCCGGCAAATAATCGCCAATAGCCGTCACTCCATCAAAATCCAGCTCCCGGTCGCAGCAGACAAAGGCTTTGGTGACTGATTGACCTCCGGAACCATTATCCAGTCCGGCCCTTACAGTCAAACCTTTGATGATGCCCGGTACCACTTCGAAACCGTTTTCCCTTATGGCCGTGTTTCCGTCCGCCTTGGTAAGCTTGACATCATAAATCCCTACCGGCACCCCATTCAAGTCAAAGGTCGCATAGGCAATGATTGAATTTTTCCATTCCAAACGGGCTGCTTTGACAGATTTTCCACCGCTTCTTTCGAGGCTAACAACCATATCCCTGGTAAATTTCGCTCCCTCCAGCTTTACAGTGACCATACCCGAATTACCTCCGATTGATGAATCCACTGCTCTCAGCTCAAAGGGAACAATACTTGCCTTGATACCTATCGTTTGGCTTGGTGCCACTTTATTTTGTCCGGTTATCAGTATAAAATAGTCACCGGGTACCATTTCTTCCACTATAATTTCCTGATCTCCAGATAAGGGGTTTCCAAACTTCAGATCATAGTCTACTGGGCTGGGCACCTCCCCAAACTTCAAATACATGTTATTAATTGCTTCATCTGATCCCATTAATTCCACTAAAAGGGTTTCCTTTTCCAATGAATCAGGTACGTGTACCCTGTAATACTTTCTCAGTCCATTGACAAGGGAATCGATCCTTTCTTCTCCCAAAACTAATTGGGGAACAACTACTTCTACCATACCTAGCCGTTGGCCTACGTTGTTTTCTTTGTCCGTTTCGTTTATATTGTTTCTAATATCCGCCTGTACCAACAAATAATAGGATCCTGGGGTGAGGTTGTTGGCAAATCCGGTGAGGCTTCTAGTCGCCTCGGCCATAGGTCCAAGCTGGATATTACCCTCAACTATCCCAAGCCGGATATCGGTAACATCCAAAAGGCTGTCGATTGAAAAATAAACCGCCTCGCTGGTAAAGCCAGCCGCTATATTTTCTCCAATATTCTGAATTTGATAGGAAACGGATACGGGGTCTCCAGCCACAAGGGTATCCGGACAAGTTATGGCACTAATAATCAAATCGGATGGGTCAGCCTTACTGACTAAGATCTGACGGAATAACACATTGTTGCTTTTACCATTATGCTCATACATGGTATTGCTATCATCCGTTCTTAAAAGTATGACGTAGTTACCTTCCGCATCCGATGGTATTGCTAACTGAAGACTATCCTGATAAATCTCTCCTATGCCCAAAACTCTTTGCTGTACTTTAGAACCAATAACCCGGTCACCTCCGTCAATAATAAAGTTGGTGGAAAGGTAAAACCGATCGGACCAGGAATTAGCGGTCGTAACAGTGTCCCCCTCGTTGGACACCTCCCAATGGACCGTGATAGGTTGCCCCGAAACAGCCAATATCGGTGTTTCGAACTTCTCGACCACCAAGTCCGGAGAGGCGGATAGATCAATGGAAATTGGAAGCTGCCTGACCGGCTCGCCCTGTTGGTTCAGTACCGGTAGATAGCGGAAATTGTCAGCAAGGTTTGCGTCATTGTTAAGGTTACGGAAATCCGCAACGACCAATAAATAAAATTCCCCAAATACCCCATTTGGCAATCGGAAACTAAGGCTACTTTCGTAGCTGCCTCCATCCGAGATTGGCCCGTTTATCATTTGCTGGGCAACATAAATATCCTGTGAATCCCATATGGAATCTGTGGAAAGAAAAATACCATCATACCAAGGACCAGAATTCCATATATTGGTAGCATTGCCCGTATTGCTTACCGACCAACTTACCCTTAAGGATTCCCCGGATTTCAGACTGCGTTTGTTTGAGCTTACCTGGTCCATCCTTAGATTCACTGGTGGAGGGTTGGTAAGGTAAATGGCGTTACTTTTGCCTACGTTATTATCTTTATCTGTAAATTCATATACCGCATTCTGGGCATCCGTAAACACATAGACATATCCGTTTGCATCGTGAATATTGGACCCAAATCTGGAAAGAAGGGGAAGTGTTACTTGAGTTTGGACGCTGTACTCTCCATCCACTGCCAAGCCTTGAGACCTGTTTATTTCTCCGAGAAAATGAGCGGTACTCTGATTCCAAACCGAATCCAGGGAAATGTAAATACGGTCGGTCCACACTGTTCCCTCAGCATCTTTGCTGCCCTGGTTTTGGACTGTGTAATTTAATGAAATGGGCAACCCAGCAAGTGAAAATCCAGGAACTTCCACTACTGTCACAGCCAAATCAACCCATGGGGAAAGTTCAATCTCAACTGGCTGAATGCTAGCCACCGTATTGTTGCTCTCCCTGCCATCCTCAAAAATCTGGTTAGATAGATCAGTAACAACAATTACATAATACATTCCTTCTATTCCATCCGGCAATCTGGATTCTAAGTTTCGGATTACGGTAGATCCTGGAAGCATGGAATTTTGAACATCCAAGGTTCCCAGCGGTATCGCACCAAAGGTCAATTCCCGGGTGGTAGAAAGATAGACCGCCTCCCTCCATCTTCTATTGACTACGGATCCTTCACCGATATTTGCGACAGTCCAGTTTACGGACAACAACTGCCCAGACATGGCTTTCTCCGGTGGATTGATTTCCGTAATTGTAAGGTCTGGCACTAACACTTGAATAGGGGTTGTACTTAATCGGGTATTATTGTCTTCATAGGTATACTCGTAAATAGTATTATATATGTCTGTATAAACCATCAGGTAAAAGGGTCCTTTGATCGAAGCCGGAATAACTACACTTGCCTGCTGCTGGTAGTTGGCACCCGGTTCCAAAGTTCCCCTATACGTGAAATCCCCCAATGAAATCAATGCGGAAGTTCCATCTGGAGAGGCTGACAAATACAACCTATCTGCCCATGTACTTTTTCCTATGGCCCCAGGGCCTTGGTTTTCCACTTCCCAAAACACGGAAATTGATTCATTGTTGGATGCGGTTTCACGAACTTCTATTTTACTTACAATCAAATCAGGTGGGGGTAGTAACCTCACATCCAGACTATCGCTTCTGGAAATATTGTTGAACTGAGGTTCAAAAACATTTTCACGGCTGTTTGTGTGAACATATAGGAAATACCTGCCGTCAATTCCCCTGGGCAGGGTTATGGAATCGGCTTTGGTGTAGCTTTGACCCGGTTCCAATGTTTCCCGGACAGTAACCCTTTTCAGCATTTGTGCCTGGTTCGGAGTGAATTCTTCTTCTTTTGATAAATAGATTTCATCAAACCAAGATATTGATTCAGTTTTTGCCGTACCTATATTTTCCACTCGCCATTGCAGGGCAATTTTCTGCTCAGAGAAGGTAGTACGAGGGGATACTACGAGTGGGCCAATTGCCAAATCCGGGGTTGGCCGCATGGTTGCCTGAAGAGGCGACACGTTAAAACCCCTGTTATTGTTCACGTTCACTTCCAATAAGCGGTTTCCCCTGTCAGCGGCGATAAACACATAGAATTCGCCGGCAATTCCCCTAGGCAGTTGAATGGTGGTAGATTGACTATAAGCCTCACCGGAATCCAGCGCCTTTACCCGTACCACTCCCTTTACAAAGTCTGCCGTCAATATATCAAAAACAGGTTCTTGAGATAGGTAAACGCCATCAAACCAGGTAGTATTCCCGGTATTTCCTTCGCCGATGTTCTCAATTTCCCATTTGACTTCAATGAAATCCTCTGAAAGGGCGGTGGTTGGCAACGTGACGCTTTTAACACGCAGATCGGGTAATTTTCTGAAAGTGATTTGTTGAATTTCACTTGGGAGACTTGTACAAGCATCTTTGCTGATTACCTGCCAGGAATAAGCTTTGCCATAATGTATATTTCGGTTGTTGAAAATATATACCATTTCCCTCAAATTGGCAGCCGTTGGGTTGGCAGGTTTTGAGGCATCGCTTGGCCATAGGTAAAAATCATAACTGACTGCCTCAGGAGAACCCATCCAAGTAAACCGGATGGGAATATCTAAGTCTACCATCCCGTTTACTGGGGTCAAATTAGTTGCAGGAGCTGCTAACAGGGGCTCATCCAGCTTAATGATGCTGCTAACTGGCGTGGTACTACTGACCTGATAATCATCTTTTGCCTCAATATAATATTCCGTTCCCGCTTCTGTGATGAAAAGGGCAGGAATCACAGCTCTATAGGTATTCCCAGTTGTTCGTTGGAAGTTAGTCTGCGTCCAATCTCCAGAACCTATCTCACGATAAAAAAGGATAGCCTGTTGCACCCTATTAGTCTGGTCAAAAATTTCCGCTGTGACTACCACATCCACTCCCAAACAGGAAATAACCACTGGCGATGCGGTGATTTGAGGCGGCCTGTTGGATGCAGGGGCAGCCACTGTATAGCTTACCGATTGCTCGGCAGCAATATTGGATACGGTTACATTTAGCTCCAAAAGGCCCCCAATTCCATCAGGAACCTTAAATTGCAGGCTTTGTCCACTTGTTCCCACAATTTCCGCCTGTTTACCGCCAAGCGTGACCCTTATCGCCGCAGGGTCGAGTCCAAAATGGTCCCCATTGATGGTGACAATATCTCCGGCCACCGCCGTTGCCGGTTCTATGGAGGTAATAATGGGTTTCTGACGAACAATCTGAAATTTTTCAGATGCGGTTACCGAGATATCATTTACCGTTACGGAAATATCCACCGTACCAAAGAAGCCTGTCGGGACTTCTACTTCCAATTTGGTCGTCGTTGCGGAGGAAACTTGAACAGGTACGTTGTTGAATTTGACGAGATTTTCCTCCGGAAGCGGACTGAAATTAAATCCGTTAATAGTGACTGTGTCGCCGGGAACGCCAGAAGTCGGATTAAATCCCGAGATTTCTGGGAGACTTCCGATGTCAAAGGTAGATAGATAAACAACGCTCCAGGCACCACTGAAATCCTTGGCCCGGATATAAATTGTATGTGAACCGGAATCCAAGGCACTAAGATCCGCGGTGAAATCAATATCCAAACTGGTTCCCGGAGTAAAAGGAACAGGGATACCATTCCCGTAACCCGGATCCTGATTTAAAAAGTATTCAAGGAAAATGATGTCTGGAGCGAGACCTTGTAGGGCACTTAAGTAAAAGGATTTGTGAAACGTAGTACTCCATCTACCTTCTGTGTCTTTTGACCGAACAAATAACTGATGGAAGCCTTCGTTCAATTCGCTTAAGTCAGCGGTAAAGTTTAGTTCTATTTCACTTGATGAAGTAATTGGCACACTAACCCCATTTCCAAAACCCGGATCGTCATTGAAAAAATACTCAAGGCGATCAACATCGGCCACGGCCAAAGGAATTTCTTCCACTAAAAATCTACGAGTGAACGTAGTACTCCAATTTCCTCCCCCATCAAGGCTGCGGATATACAAGTTCTTGAATCCGGGATTTTGATCATTCAATGGAATCGTGAAAGATAATCCATCCTCCAAATTGTCGTTTAACGGAATGGAAGTTGCCATTCCATAGCCGGGATCATCGTTGATAAAGTACTCCACTCTCACCAATTTTTTGACTTGGTCAACGCCAATCCGGTCTATAAGGAAGCTTTTGGAATAGGTCGTGCTCCAGCTACCATTGCTGTTTATTGCGCGAATATATAGGGTATGAAAACCAGCGGATAAACTCTCCGTGGTGACAACAAAACTATTTTCTGTAGATCCTTCGGTAAGATTTAACGGGTTGCCATTTCCAAAACCCGGGTCATCATCAATAAAATACTCAATTCTTTGGATTTCAATTTGCGAATCCACTTCCATTCTGTCTATCAAAAAGCTCTTGACATAGGTGGTGCTCCATATGCCATTACTATTTTGGCTGCGAATGAATAGGTTATGAAATCCGGGGGAAAGATCCGATAGACCAGCCACAAAGGAAATTTGGGGGGCGGTACCTGTTACGTTGGGTATGGCAAAACCGAGGCCATATCCCGGATCTTCATCAAAAAAATACTCTGCTTTTTGAATGGGGACGGTATCGCTGAAACTAAACTCCTCAACCAACACTTTACGGTGTATCGTGTTACTCCACCTTCCGGAGTCCCCAAGGGCACGAAGGTATAAGGTATGAAAGCCAACTTCTAGATTTTCAACGTTGGCAGTAAATTCAAGATTCCCATTTTCCAAATTACTTACGGGGATTGACACCGCATTTCCGTAACCTGGGTCAGTATCAAAAAAATACTCGGCCCTTTGCAACGCTTGTGCAAGGGAAAGAAAAGGTAAAAAATACCAACATAAAAAGACCCAAGTAAACCGCATAAGTTAAAAGTTCTGTCCGGTTCTCCCCCTATAAATGGGAATGGATCTTGATATTTACAGGAAGACCTTCTGTCTTAGACGCGGTAGCAGGCGCACTTACCTCATAAATACTTGGGCCCGGAGGGATTCCGGAAAGTACATAAGGTAATGGACCACCAAAAGGACCGCAATCTATCCCGTTTAGGCCGGCACCTTTTGCGGGAGAATTTTCAGCCAATTTGTATGTTCCATCAGTAGTTCCCCCTTCCACAAAAATGGCAGTAAATGCTAAATTGAATTTATTGCCATTGGCTTCCGTACCGTTCTGTCGAAAAATGTTATTGGTAATAGTATTGTTCCTAGATGTGAGGAAAAGGGCATTGTCTGTGTAACTGTTGATAATGTTATTCCTAATTTCAGAATTATAAATATCGAGGGAAGAAATCGAGTTGTTAAGTAAATAAAATACATTATTAAAGACCGAAACAAAACTATTCGCATCAAATCTGGCATACCGGATAATATTATTTGAAATTAAACCTTTACAATTACGGCCATCAATATCGTAAATGGTATTTTGTGCAACGATAAAATTTTCTGAATTTAAAATTAAACCATTAGTCACGTTATTCCTTCTCACGGTGATATCTAAAACATTCAAATCCACCCGATATATTACAAGTCCCATCATAATACTGCCTTCAGCCCCGGCTATGAAATTAATCCGGTTGAAATTTGCCGTCATTTTGTTGGCTTGTGTAAATGGATTTTCGCCAAGAAAATACCCCGGACCGATAATTACTAGCTGCTTACTTATATTTACCGCATTATTGTTATCATAAACCGTTAAGGATCCCTCTACATAAATGGTATCTCCTTCCCCTGCTGCGTCGTGTGCTTCTTGAAGTCCGAGAAAATCGGCATCGATACCAGGAGAGTTATTTACCCTCCACTTGGCTGCCTCTGAAAAACTAAAAATAAAGAGAAACAAAATCGGTAGTAGAATTTTTTTCATAATAATGACTAAATTAAAGGTTACCAGTTAAACAATATTCGTTTGTAAAGTAATTATTTATAATAAAATATGCAATACAGATAGAAAAAAATGGTTTTAATTTTAAAAATCCTTTCAGAAACAAATTCTTATTATAATTATACATTTACCAATAGGCAAAAAAAATCCTCAAACCTTCTAAAATTAAGTCAAATAACGGAATGTGCTTCCTCATAAATCACAATGTATATTCTATTTTTTTTAAAAAGGTAAACAACGGACAATCAGTCCCATACGGTTTGGTAAATTTGATTTTAGAGGGAGGCAAACCACCACTCAGCAAAGAATGTCCACATGGATTCGATTTGATCGCCTGATGTTTTTCAAGGAAACCAATGGGATGTGACCAACTGACGTAATTTATTCGGTGCTTAGTGAAAAACTCCCCATGGGGTAGCCTTATCATTCATTTAGCCCTCCAGCGCCCTCGGTAAGCACATTATGAAAGGTTTTAATCAATTATCCGAACCCAAAGAGATGCTCTACAACCAGGGAAAGTCCGCCATGACGGATTATCAGATTATCGCAGCCATCGCAAAAATACCCGTTGACAAAGCCAGGGAAATACTGGCACTCGCAGACTATCGGCTCTCAGAGCTGGCTAGATGAAATCGAGCATGACGTACCCGTCACACAGTGGGATGATTATCATTGCGAGATTCCATCTGACCATTCAGAAACAAAAAATAAACAGATGAAATATGGAAAGATGGCTCAAGATAGCAGGGATAGGATATGCAAAGGCCACGGCACTAGTCACCTCATTCGAACTGGGTAGAAGACGGATGTTTGAGCAACCCGACCGGAAAATCAAAATCCACTGTTCCCAGGATGCATACAACCGCATGAAACCTTTCCTGTATGATGAACTGGTAGAACACTTCTACATTCTGCTGCTGGATAGAAACAACCAAGTTCTGAAATTCCAGAGGATCAGTTCAGGGGGAACCCACGCAACCCTCGCAGATCCAAAGCTAATCTTCAAAAAAGCACTGGATCACCTAGCCTGCGGAATTATCCAAGTACACAACCACCCCTCGGGAAAATCGAAGAGGATAGAACACTGACAAGAATATTGGCAGAAGCCGGAAAGTACCTTGAAGTTTCGGTTTTGGACCACGTAATATTTGCGAACGTGGGATATTTTAGCTTTGCGGATGAGGGCCTTTTATAGGCCTTCATTTTTTGCCAAATCAATTAGGAATTCATTAAAAAATTGAAGGCCAAGTAATTTTTAAACCGCTGCGGCTAACCTAAAAGTACTTGTGCCAATATTATTTTGTATTAAAGCTATAATCGCTATAGAAAAATACCCCAATCAGGGTATTTTTTGCTTTGGAGGAAAACCATACCTTTAAAAGCGAGAGATTCTACTTTGTGATTCAAGTATTGTAAGGAAATAAATGGGGCTTGCGGTGGCTATGGCGTAGGGAAATTAAGATACCAATTGGTATATTGAATCAGTTTTCCAACATTTGCACCAGACTAAAAGGCAAAATCTGTTTAAAGAACAACAACAAACAGTCTTAATTTTCAGCCTAGTCGCTCCTATGTCCTATAAAAAATAAACACATCTCTAGCTAAAATAAACAAATTTGTTAATTTGGCATAGAGATTTACCAAAGCTCTTTGTACAAAGATGATATAAAAGCATTAAAGTAAAGGGATTTGGGTATATGCATGTGTTATACACCATACTTTAAATGAAGCAATATTCAGAACCATCAAAAATCGCAGTTCGCAATGAGGCTTTAAAATATGCGGTCAAAACCCTAACATTAGATCGCTTTGAAAGTACCATTTCTAAAAAAGCTTCAGTTCGTTCTATAAAGAAACACTTGATGAAAAACGGATCTGAATACGACAAAAAGATCACATCTCTATTAAAAGATAGTGAAATAGAAAAATGGGAACACTTTTATAATTCTATAATTCGCGAGAAAATACCAAGCGACCTTAGGGTAGCATATCTTAGTGGTCCAAACCCAGAAAATGACATTGAAGTTTTAGTTGAAAATGGTATTCTACCGGAAAATATTTGGGCATTTGAATCAGACAATAAGACATATGACAATGCAATTATCTCAGCTTTAGATTCGAAATTTCCTTTTGTAAAAATCTATAAAGGGCGAATCGAGAAGTATTTAAAAATACTACCTTTTAAGTTTGATATAATCTATCTTGATTTTTGCTCAACGATTTCGAGTAGTCAAACTTTATCTGTTGTTAGGGATATTTTTCATTTTCAAAAACTGGACAGTCTCGGCATTTTGATTACTAACTTCTCACTACCTAGTAAAAAAATACTAGAAAATAAAGATTATAGAAATAGATTAATTCAACTATCCGCCAACTACATTTACCCAAAACCTTTCACAGAAAAGCCGAATGCTCTAGGTGGTGGTTGGATGGAATCAGCTGAATGTCACAAAATCGAACCAGAGGATTTTTTCGAAATAGCTAAGCGAAATGAAACTAATTTTTACAGTCAGTTTATAACTAGATTGCTTTATGATTTGCCTAGTGTCTTGATCCCATTCCAGCGGTTGGCTAATAACGATTCATTATCGAGCCTTTTCTTCAAAAACTTTAAAAAGACCTCTTTTAATAAAGACTATTTAGAAGACCTCTTTTGCTTTCCAAATGAATACTCCATTATCTGGGGACTTAATAATTTTCATGGTCTTGATGACGAATTTTATAAGTTATTAAAAAAATTAAAAACTCAAATATCAATTGATTCAAATGCCGGGAGCCTTGTTGATAAGGTAGAATTAGTAAGGTATTTTTTAACAGAACCTAGTGAAAAAAGAATTTATAGTAAAAAATTAGATTCAATTCGAAAAAACTGGAGACCTACAGAAAAGCATATCTTCTGTGATATGTTTCTTTTTCATCAACTAAAGGAAATATTAATTGGGCAATTAACAAGTCCATATTATTACAACGTTGAAAGAACTAAAAGATGGGTTTACCAGGCCAAAGAAACAGAGATGTTCATGGACTTAATCACCTATGACGAATGTAGGTATGTATTTGACTGGATGCCAACACTAGACATGTTTGAAGAAGGTGTTGGCGATTGGGACAGACAATTATCTCTTCGTTTTGCTATGGATGGAATTGCAAAAAACAGCATGTGGTATAACAATGAATTCTTTTATGGTACCGCTGTTATAGGTCGGAATAAAAAAGGATTTGAAGCAAAAGAATTGAAAAAAAGAAAAAGAATAAAATAGCACTGTACAATGACATAGAACAACTGAAGCTTACTGGCTCAAGTTGCACTCCTCCCTAAGAGAAGACGAGCTCATTTTTATCGCATTTATCGAGTCCACCCGAGTACGACAAGAAGTCGCTTTGATAACTATTTGACGTTCCATGAACGATTAAACCTTATGTTTCATCACAAGTAACTTATGGATACTCGCACGTCTGGTAACCGGATTGAGCGAAGCTATCCGGACAATATAGTGCGTAAACGAGGATCCTATGTCTGGAATGGGCTTGTTCATTTATTAGACTCTCCACCAGCACCTTCGGTAAGCACATCATGAAAAAAGTAGAACTCACAGAAATCCTTTTCAACCAGGGAAAGTCAGGAATAACCGATTCCCATATCATCGCCGCAATAGCAAATATTCCGGTTAATAAAACCCTGGAATTCCTTATCCAGACAGACCACAAACTTTCCGAACTGGCCCGGTGGGTCATGAAAAGATGGCGGAAAATAGAGAGAATAGGAAATACCTGCACTGGTTACTTCCTTTGAACTGGGAAGACGAAGGATGTTTGAGCAGCCCGAAAAGAAAATCAAAATCAACTGCTCCCAGGATGTGTACAGATGCATGATCTCTATGATGAACCCGTTGAGCACTTTTAAATCCTACAGCTGGACAGAAAACACTAAGTACTGATGATCCACAAAATCAGTTCCTGAGGAACCAACGCCACCCTGGCAGACCGAAAGCTAATCTTCAAAAAGGCACTTGACCACCTCGCCTCCAGAATCATTCTGGTACACAGCCACCCCTCGGGGAACCTCAACCCCTCCGAACAGGATCGGGGACTGACAAGAAAACTGGCTGAGGCAGGAAAGCACCTGGAGGATCCGGTTTTGGACCACGTGATATTTGCTAAGGTAGGCTATTTCAGCTTTGCGGATGAGGGCCTTTTATAGGCCTATTTTTTCTTCAAAACCTCGAAGGAACCAAAATCCTAATAATTTTTAATCTGTTCTCGAAACCATATAAATGCTTATACCAATATAATTTTGAATAAAAGCAATAATTTATGGTATAAAAATACCCCGATTAGGGTATTTTTTACATTAGGAGAAAACCATATCTTTAAAATCGAGACATTCTACTGCATGATCCAAGTTTCAAGAAAACTAAATGGGACTTGCGGTGGCGATGGCGTAGGGGAAAGAGGAGCCAATAAGTATATTTATTTGGATCTACTAGACTAGCAGAACTATACCGTATACAAATGACAAAAGACAGTTAAATAATTACAGCCTCATTGCTATCATTACCCACAAAAACTCAAGATTCCTCTAGTTTTGGAAAACTATGTCGCTAAATCGCTATTCGAAACCACTGGGACTTCTTTGGAGAATGAAAATATAGACGCAATAGAGGAGTGGTAGTTGCGTCTAATGAAGCGTTGGCCTTAATCACTTATCATCGCATAGTTATGAACTTTGAAACTTGCCCAATTACCGGAATTAAGATTAAAAGTCAAGATTTTCAGACTAACATCCCAATCGAAAACTCTTACACTTATCGTGTACCTACAATTGGCGAGGTTACATTAAGTCATCAGGCTTGGCTAATTCTGGAGCAAAACTCCTTTCAGCAAAAACCTATACTTGCTGGCTACTGTCGAAATATATTTGATAGAAAGGGTAAAGGGCCTAAAATACAAACTGAATTTATAAATGAAGGTTATAAATCAGTAGAAGTCCCATTTTCTTTTGAGGAGAAATGCCGGCACTTACTTGAATACCTTTATGAAGCAGGAGGCAAAGAGTCAAAAACTTTTAATCTAAATTCTTTAGTAGATTACACAATAACATATTCGCCAAATCCAGATGAGTTTAACCGCATTATTGAGCATCTAAAACTTCTAAAATACATAACATATAAATCCAAGGATGATGCGTATCTACCAAAAGTGATTTTTTTCCAAATAGCACTTACAATTGACGGATTTGAACAGGCGAAGAAATCATTACCAACAGACCCGATGATTAGATTGATAAGAGAAGATTTTGGCTTTGGTGACGAGGATACCAACGAAAAGGTAAATCATGCAATCAAGCTATTTCATACAGATTCAAGCATGGATAATAAACGATCTGCTTGTGAAACTCTAAGTTTCATATTGGAACCATTGAGGAATGAACTGAAGGTAACGTTTAGCGGTGATACAGAAGATTTTTTACATTGTAAACAATTTCAATATTCGCCACAATAAAGATCGAACGAAACGAATAGAACATGCTGCTCAATTAGAATGGATATTTTATGGCATTCTCAATACCATCCGAACTTATTATCTTCTCAAAAAATAGACGGAATTTGATCGTGGATGGCCGCATGCCGACCATAAGCCTGCTGAGAGCCTCTCATGCCAACTTCGTTCGTCAAGAAGTCGCTTGAACAATTGTTAACCGTACCATGAACGTTGGGTGGTCCATCAGTTGGATGCGTGCATTTCTGGCAACGGAAGTGTGCGAAGCTATCCTTACAATAAAAAGGGATTCTGTGAAGTATCTCTATTCCCTACTAACGCCAGGTGCAGGGGAGTAATGTGTATATTCAACATATGTAAACTGCCAATAAGTATATGTTTCGCGCTCTTAACCTCCTTCGAGCTGGTAAAACGAAGGATGTTCGAGCATCCCGAAAAGAAAGTCAAAATCAGCTGTTCCCAGGATGTACATAGCTGCATGGCACCCTACCTGTATGACGAACTTGTAGAGCACTTTTATATCCTTCTGCTGGACCGAAACCACCAAGTCCTGAAAATCCACAAAATCAGTTCAGGAGGAACCAACGCCACCCTGGCAGATCCAAATCTAATCCTCAAAAAAGCACTTGACCACCTTGCCTCAGGAATAGTATTGGTTCACAACCATAAATTGCTTTTAAACTCGTGCATGTCGCAACGAGTTTAGGTAACTATCGAAAAATGTTTATTCCCCAATCCTTTTTGTCCCATAATTTTCAAGACATACCTGCGAATAAAGATTCTTTTTTTTAAGAATAACAGGAGATATGTTCTTCCCTACAATTTGATAAAGACATATCAATCACCACTAAAATCTACCCCGATTAGGTTATTCTTTAAAATAGAAGAAAATCCTAACTTACAAAAGCGTATCATTCACCTCCCGTCCCCTACGGAACCTGCGGTGGCGAGGCCTTGGGGAATATACATAACGGAAACACTTAAAATTGACACTTCGATTAAAGGAATAGAATATCGATTAAGTTTCGTCTAGCCGAGAAGGTTGGGTACAAATGTTTATGAATGCTCAAAGGAAACAGTCTATACGCCGCCAATATCCACCACCAAATAGCGAAGCCCATTAGATTCAAAAGTCGAAATCCCTTACTTGGAACCGGAACCCCAAAGGAGGCCTTTGGACAATGTTGGTATAGATGCAATTGGATTGAGCCTGGTTATATAAAGTTGTTACCTCCATATAAAATGTCCAACGAAAAAATTTGCAATTAGGCCAACAAAGTAATAGGTCTAGAGGGAATAACTGGAAATGGACGTCTTTGGAAAAGTGGTTAATGGATGAATTTGATAGAGCAAAGAAATTAGGACATTTTCACACCGAGAACTCTTCTGGAAGCTTTGAAATTTGACGAATTATCAATTAATTGAATGGTAAGTAATTTCATGGAGACCCTTAAAACATCCGAATTCTTCGGACTTCTCAGCCATATCAGAAAATGATTACAGTAAAACTAGGGCAAAAACATGCAAGGCTTTAGGGTTGACTAACAGGTTGTATCAACTTGCATTTCTGGGATGCAGAAATACTTCGGCACAACTTATCCAAGTATCGGAAGGTATTGCACCGGGCCGAATAATATTTATACCAGATACCAATGCCGGATTCACACAGGCGGTATAAAAATTGAGGGGTCAGCAGCGTATTGCTACTACCCAAAATATTTCGCAGGATTTAGACCTTTTAAGTTATTGTCTCGAATAGCATAAATCTCCTCAGGCACAGGCGTCCCCCCATTTACTAGGTAATAAACTGCCATTGCATAAATCGCCAGATGCCATTGAATATGGTGGTCTTGATACGTTTCTTGTTGGCGATTTCGCTTATGCTGTTCGGCAGAGTACCTATCAAGCTGATATTTCGGCCAATTTCGTTTTTCGGTAGAAGCTAAACGCTGAATATTCGACAAACGAGAAAATGCCGCAGGGTATCCGCTTGAAATTTGCCCATACCAAGATTGATATGATGCCAAGCACTGCATAAATTTCTCCGCAAAATAAATACACTTATCGCCAAACATTGAAGATATGATTTTATTATCAATGACTTTCATGACAGCGAAGGAGTCTGCCTCGATTTCCATGTCTGCCTGATCTTTGGCAGGATTAAGGCATTGATAATCTGATTCATGCCTTATTGCTACGTGCCCCAATTCGTGGTGGCCTATTTCATGGAGCAGCACATAGGTTTCTAAAGACTTAGCATACAAAATCCTTTTAGAGGTCAAGGCAGAATCCTCAATTGGGACCCAATACATTGTAAACGGTTCTCGCATTCCAGCATTAAACGCAAACATTGTATGGTAATTAAGTTCTCCTACGACAGAAGTTCTATCACCTTCGCTTAAATCGAATGAAGTTATTGCCTCATGAGCTATTTGTTCTTGAGCTAATAAGTCAAAAATCCACGAGAGAGCAGATGAGATAATGATCACACGATAAACGCCAATATACATACTAGAGCATTTTATTTTGTCACTTAGTATACGAAAAAGTAGAACTTTTTCAGTAGTTCCGGAAAAAAAAGATTCGCTATAGTCACTTAAAACCTTGTGCTGAGTAGAAAGATAGTTAAATACTCCTTCTTGAAAATTACCCGTCTTTGAGTGCTGAAACAGAGTTCGTACGAACGTGGGACGACAATTATCGCCACAAGTTTCGAGAGCATTGATTTGCTCCTTTATAATTGCCCTAACCAGATCTGAAGTATCATTTTTACTCATTATTAAGTATCTTAGTAATCATCGCTGCGAAATGCTCATCGTTTTTGATATTAGTCCTATTAATCTTAATCTTCTGCCCTCGGTAAGAAATCTCTAGGTACTCTGAGTCTTTATTTTGCCTAATCAGCCGGATCAACCACGCATGCAGTTCATTTGCTAAAACTGAATTAGCAATACCTAATATAAAAGTAACTAAATAATTTGTCTCAATAAACCCCCGTTCAATTCTTTTATTAACGTTTACTATTTCACATCCTTCTATTGCTGTAACAGTCTTACCGTTAATATCTATTAAACTGTCGGTCAATTCAAAATAATCGCCCTGAACATCCGGAATCAGGAATTCATCATTAGTTTTGGAAATGGTTATTTCTATTTCAAAAATATTACTGTTCATCATTTATCTTGGTTGTATTGTTGGCTTACTAAGCTATATTAAAGACCGTGGATCTTTTCATCCTACTTGCTAATTTTAACTCAATCGTGCAGTCTCGCATCAAATTAAATTTATGATTAATTTATAAGAAATTAGAATAAATTGGTAGCAAAAATATTTCTACTGCAAGATAAGATTTTTTGTAATTCCAAACAAATGTAAAAAATTAAACCAATATCGGTAAAACAAAAAATGTAACCAAGCCAAAATTGTCGGATTGGGTTTGGGAAAGAAGAAAAAGGGCATAAATGTGTAGCCTGACCGACTAGCTCACGATCAAACGACTAAGATCATACAATAATAAGAACTCGCTTAATAACTGTTTAACGTTCCGTGTACGATTGGTGTTCGATCAATTGGATATACATAATGAGATGATTCTTGGTTATCCCTTTGTTCTTATTTTCAAATATTATTGAAGAGAGATCAGCAACCTCGCCGACACAACAAGTAAAGTAGGAACCCAAGCCACTGCCACCGCCTTTCCATACCCCATCCCAAACTCATGCTGGGTTATCAGTACAAAAAGCAAGTAAAATCCAAACCAGAAAATATAACTCACCTCCTCCATATCCGATAAACCCAGTCCGATAAAGGATTGCTGATTAAGCATTTGAGCGGAAGACTGGCCCGGATGGATATCATATAAAACAATCAGATAAACCAGGCAATTGAACAGGACGGGGATAAAGGATAGGGCTATCGTCCAAATCATTTTTTTGGAATCAAATTTTTCGTCCAGCAGGGTAAACATCAGTTCGGACGTCAACATATAAAAAACAAAAAGCACCACCGGAACAAAAAAGGCAATCAAGTTACTGATGCCTCGGAATAGTTTGAACAATTGCATAGTTTCCAGGTCGCTGCCTTGAAGGGCATAGGAACGATTGGAAATCCAGTAAAACAGGATACAGGAAATCAAAAGAACGATAAAAGGAAGTTTTTTCTTCATCCGGACAAACTCACATATGCTTCCAAATAAGCCGCCACCAACAAAATGATTAGGGTGATTCCAGCCTGTATCATAAATCCTTTAAAGTTAAATCCAGCCTTTATATCCAGAAAAGCAGCTCTGATCAGATAAATACCCAGGTATAACCCCAGCGAACAGGAAAGAATTATCCCAACAATTTCAATAGCATGGGGAAGCAGATGCCGGAGGATTACAGTAACCGGAAGATCATTGCCAGCCACGGAAAATGCATAACCTAAAACCGAACCGTTATAAAAGGTATTCAAAAGGGACACAATCCCCAGCGAAAATCCACCCGCAAGATTAATCAGTGCCACCGATAGATTGTTTCCGGCAATGGACCAAAACAGCAAAGGTTTGGGTTGGTCAAATGTTTGAATTAGTGCGGTGTTGTCCAGGCTGTTCATTTCGAAAACAGGATCAATATAAAACCCTACCAGCATCCCCGTCAAATAGACCGCGGTAGCTGATAGGGTAAGGGAATTAAGCGACATCACATGCCGGATGCGGCACCCGCAATCATACCCCCGGCAGGCCCGGCAACCATGCCTACCCCAAATCCCCATGCGGCGGCATCAATAACTCCGATGGCACCGATAGCCAGGCTTGCCTCAGCGGAAGCCCCTCTTCGTGCAGCGATATAACTTATTCCTGCCCAAACCTCCCCGTCCTTGGGAGCTGCTTGTTCTACGCCACCTACAGCAAAACTGCCACAGATTAGCATCAACATGACCAAACTTTTCATTTTTCGTTTCATAGTTGTTTTTGTTTTGGTGAATAATTAGATAAAGAAAGTGCGTGCTTTGATAAATTCTGTATTCAAATAGAGGTACAGGGAAACCAGCCCAAAGGCGACAACGAAATGCAGAAAGCCGATTAGAAATGCCAGCACAATATCCTCGTGCAGGTAGAATACAATCTGCTGGGGGATGACAAAGGACAAAAAGCCGAGCACATATCCCCAGGCGAAAGATTTGGTTTTTTTGGGCACCACTCCTCCCTCACAGTAAGGACATTCAAACACATGATCCTTTTTTACTTTCATAATAAGTCTGAACGGCATTTTTCTCTCACAGTGGGGACAGCAAAAGGGTTCGTTGGTTTCCATGGCTTTAATAAGATCCCGTCTCTCAAATCTACTGAAAAGAAGGAATTTCTATTTTCATAACAATAGTTTAGATTATCTAAACAAAGGTATAGAATAAAAACCTATTTTCAAAACAGTAGTCCATATTTTAGCAACAAAAGTATTGGCTGTCTAAATTGGTATACCAAAAAACGATACATACATGACAGCATTGGGCTTGTATTTAGCCAAAAGGACGGTAAACAAGGCAGAGGTTTCCAGACGCACGGGCATCAGCAAATCCCGCCTCACCCAGCTCACCGCCAACGATTCCGCCAAACTACGGGCCGACGAACTTTACCTCATTGCCCTGGCCATCAATGTGGATCCGGGGGAGATGTTTAAGGGGTTATTTGGGGGGTTGGGGTTGAGGGGGAAAAAGGACGGGAACGTCTAGTTCCAAACTTAAATAAACCTATAAGTTGATTTCATGAAAATAGTTGATATCTTTGTAGTTGTAAATGACGCACTTGCTTCGGTCCAATATGATTCTTATGAAATCCATGAATTTGATCGAGTGTTTGATTTTCTCAATGATACTGAGCGGTTTTCTTGAAGAAGCCGAAATAGAAATAGATGATTTCTTTACCAACAAATGACACTCAAATTCAATGAAAACTAAAGAAAAAGTTCAGAACCTTTTCAGCAAGGCAAAAAAAGATGAGAGCTGGCTGAACAAAGCCCATTGGAGAAAAGAAAACAGATATTGGCTGGATAGGTCCTTTGATATAGCTGTAGAGGTATTGATAGCTATCAAAGCCCAAAAGATGACACAAGTAGAATTGGCGGAAAAGCTGGGTGTAAGTTCCCAATATGTCAACAAACTGCTTAAAGGACAGGAAAACCTAACCTTGGATACCATCGGTAAACTTGAGAAAGTTCTTGGGATAAGTTTAATCGAAGTACAGACCTCCTCCAAAGAGGTGGAATCAGTTTCTCATTCGGAACTGGAAGAGAAGACTTAGCCAAACAGACGGTAAACAGATCAGGGGTTTCCCGGAGTAGGGGCATCAGCAAATTGCCCAGCTCACATCCAACGACTCCGCCAAACTCCGGGCGGACGAATTCTACAGAGCCATCAATGCAGTTCCGGGGGAGATGTTCAAGGAGTTGTTTGTGGGGGTGGGGTTGAGGGAAAAGAAAGGATAAGGGGTAATAATTCACTGTTATTTTCGAAAGTGTTGAATGGGGCTTGCGACGCAGATAGCATGAGATTTGGATTGGTTATACCTCAAGTACTACGTGTTTACCATTTATACTAACTATGATTAGAAGATTCAACATATATACCTTTCCCCTCTTAGCAAGTATTATTGATCACATTGAGGCCACATTAGAATGTCCAAAGTTTGCAGATTATAGCGACAAGATAGAAATTGACATATGGCAAAATGTTAAGCACAAAATGCCCCACAATAAAGAGGTTGCAGAGAAGGGATTTGGCTTTTGCATAACTAACTATTTTGAATCTGAAGAGTTCAAAAGAATAATTATTATCAATTTGGACAACTGCAATCTGGCCAAATTTACCGACCGTGAAATAGGTGCGGTTATTTTTCACGAACTTGGCCATTTATTAAATAATCCTGAACTAGCCAAATTTCCTACTATAATGGATCACGTTTTATATGGTATTGATTATAGTCCCGATATTGCTGATAAATTTCGCCAGCAAAACGATATTAAAATGGAAACATTTGCTGACTCGTATGCTAATCAGAATGGATTTGGATGTGAATTAATCTCGACTTTTCATAAGCAAAATAGTCAATTTGAGCAGAAATTAGGTTATTTAGAAGAAAGGATAAAATCTATCGAAAAAAACGAAGTATTTATAGGATCTGTTTTCCCTATTGAAATTTACTCGGGTAGGAATTAGGTTTCAAACTCCAGGCCGAAGAACTCTACATGATTGCCCTGACCATAATGCTGATCGGGGAGAACTGTTTAAAGAGTTGCTTTGGGATCGGGTTGAAGGGGAAAAATGAATGGGAGGTAATAATCGGCTTAATAATACTTTCGGTCCTTGGCAAATTAATTGACGGTTCAAATCGATATTTATACTACTATATGAGAATGACTAACCTTAAGTTTTTCGAGATTAAAGGTGGTAAAATAGACTTATTTTTTATTAGGAAAATAAATATTATTATCTGTTTTCCAAACTGTTAAATTCGTGTTTAATATACTTCCTATGCACATTTTGATTCAAATACTTTTAACTTTGATCTAGCAAAAAAGTAAGTCTGACATAACCCAAAAATTTATGGAAACAATTAAAGCAATCAAACCAGGGCCAAAAAGAACGGCAGATTCAACAGGCAAGCCAGACAGGCGTCAGCGGGATAATAAAGATACTCCAGGAAATACACCATCACTTAAACCTTCTAAGAAAAAAACTGGAAAGTGAGTCCATGAGTTTTAGCTGAAAATACCAAGTTGGCTATTTTCAGCTAAAACTTACTTTTTACCCATGCACTTTAAAACTTTAAAAATATTATCTCCGGTTGGCAGTTGCCTGTTCTTCAGAAAGAAGACACAGCCCACGCAATAGGATTTATTCCCTCTGATTTTCCGGAAATTTATATGTCACCTTACGGCGATGGAAATGATGATGGCTGGCCAGGCTTTTTTGATTTAAAGGATTAAGGTAGATAGACTCATCCTGTATCTCCAGAAAGGAAAGAGGAATGAAAAATTATCCATTCAGCCATCCTCACTTTTAATTCAAAATTTCATGGAATATAGGTCAGATTCACCGAAAAGATTATATTTTTACCTGAAACCAATTTATAAGGTGTCTATTCTATATTTTAAGCTGTAAGTTTACTCAATGGCCAAATCCAATTTTTCATATTTAGAGGATGAGTTTCCCATACTTTTTAATATTGGGCAAGCAGCCGAGTTTAATCTGTACCTAGATCCGGTTACCTGCCTGTTTAAGTTGCGGCAGTTTGGGGAGAAGTTGTCTGAAGTGTTGTTTGAGGAACATCACCTGGAGTTTCCCTATGACAACTCATTTCACAACAGGCTCAAAACCTTGGAGTTTGAGGGGATAATTCCTCCGCAGGTAAAAGACCTGCTTCATGGCATCAAGCACAAGGGAAATTTGGCGGTGCACCAAAATAAGGGATCAGTAGAAGAAGCCAAGGAATTGCTTTTTTCTTCTTTCAAAATCGCCAAATGGTTTTACCAAGCTTACTCCGAAGAAAACGATGACCTGACCCAGGTTAGGTTTATGGTTCCGGAAAAACTGGATACCCGGCATGCACTCCATGTTTTGGAATTTGAATATGCCGAGCTGCAAAGAAAATTTGAGGCACTCTTGGCACAACGGGATACAACCGAATTACCGGAGGAAAAACAAAAGGAAATTCAAGAAAGGTCTCAACAGGCGGCGAAAAAAATTGAAATGTCAGAGGCAGAAACACGCCTTTTGATTGACGAACAATTACGCCGAGCCGGATGGGAAGTGGATACCCATACACTGAATTTTAAAAGCCACAAAACCAAACCTCAACGGGGAAAGAATTTGGCGATAGCCGAATGGCCCTGTGGCACCAAATGGGCGGATTATGCGCTCTTCGTAGGAAATGATCTCTATGGTCTCGTCGAGGCAAAAAAATATGCGGCAGATATTTCTACCGACTTGCAACAATCCAAAGCATATGCCGAATCGGTGGTACTCGGATATGAGGCAGTTCTATTAGGCAAATGGGGTGATTACAAAGTTCCCTTTCTTTTCTCTACCAACGGAAGACCGTATCTGGAGCAGATAAAGACGAAAAGCGGGGTCTGGTTTTTGGATATTCGAAATCCCCATGAACGATCCAGGGCTCTTCAGGGATGGTATAGCCCTGAAGGATTGGTGAAGCTATTTGAAAAAAACCTTACCGAATCCGAAGAAAAATTAAAAGATGAGGCGCTGGATTTTCTGGAAAGCGCAACTGGACTGGGATTGCGAAAATATCAGCTAGAAGCCATAAAAGCCGTTGAGCAGAAATTGATTGACACTCCCAATGACAGAAAAAGCCTCATAACTATGGCCACCGGCACCGGAAAAACCCGGACCATAATTGGCCTGTGCTATCGGTTAATACAGTCAAACCGATTTAGAAGGATTCTATTTCTGGTGGACAGAACTCTTTTGGCAACGCAGGCGATTAATGCCTTCAAGGATAATAAGATCGTAGGGTTGAATACTTTTTCCGAGATCTATGATGTCAAAGAAATAACCGACAAAATCCCCGATTTGGATACCCGTTTGCATTTTGCCACGGTTCAGGGAATGGTCAAACGCCTATTTTTCAATGAGGGAAATGACATCCCTTCTGTAGACCAATATGACTGCATCATCATTGACGAAGCCCACCGGGGATACTTAATGGACCGGGAGATCTATGAAGATGATTTGGATTTTAAGGATCAACGGGACTATGTGAGCAAATACCGTATGGTGCTGGATTATTTTGATGCCTATGCTATAGGCCTAACGGCGACTCCGGCGTTACATACCACCGAAATATTTGGTTCGGCTGTCTATACCTACTCCTACAGGGAGGCGGTGATAGATGGCTACCTGATAGACCATGACCCTCCCATAAAGATTAAAACAAAGCTGGGTGAGGAGGGCATTGTATGGGAAAAAGGAGAAAAACCTAAGGCCTTTGATAAAGAGTCCAATTCCATAATTGAGCTTGAAAAGCTTGACGACGAATTAAAAATCGACATTTCCGGATTTAACAAGATGGTGATTACGGAAAACTTCAACCGGATCGTAATCCAACAGTTGGTGAAAGACCTTGACCCGGATGGGGAAGAAAAAACCCTGATTTTTGCCGCAACGGACGAGCATGCCGATCGGGTTGTCCAATATTTGAAGGAGGAATTCGAGCTGTTGGGAATAGATGTGGGCGATGATGCCATTCAGAAGATTACCGGAAAATCCTATGATCCTCAGGAGCAACTTACCCGGTACAAAAATGAGAAATACCCAAACATTGCCGTTACGGTAGATTTGCTGACCACGGGCGTCGATGTTCCCGCAATTTGCAATTTAGTGTTTCTTAGACGGATAAAATCCAGGATTCTTTACGAGCAAATGTTGGGAAGAGCTACACGAAGGTGCGATGAAATCGGCAAGGAAGCCTTCCGGATCTACGATGCTGTCAAAATCTATGAAACCCTGGAAGGCTTCACGCAGATGAAACCTGTTGTCGCCAATCCCTCCGCCAGTTTTAGAGAACTGGTCGGCGAGCTTCCCCTGATTGACAAGGAAGACCGGGTCAAAAAACAAATTGAACAGGTAATTGCCAAAATCCAGCGAAAGAAGAAATTCCTTACGAACGAAAACCAAGAACGATTCAACTACTTTACCGCAGGGGAAGACCCGGACGCATTGATTGACAGTTTGAAAAAAGGCGAGGTGCCTTATTCTGCTAATAAGATTCTAAAGCTTACCGGACTTTGGAAGTTTTTGGATGAATTGAAAGCAGCACCCAGTAGGATGCTCGTCTCCGAACATGCAGATATATTTCTGGGAATTGAAAGAGGGTATGGAAATGCCAAAAAGCCTGAGGATTACCTGGACAACTTTGCGCAGTTTATACGGGAAAATGAAAATAAAATTGAGGGCCTCAATATCGTCTGCAGCCGGCCTACTGAGCTAGACCGCAAATCCTTACGGGATCTGATGCTGATATTGGATCAAGAGGGCTATAATGCGAAAACCCTGAACACCGCATGGAGAGCCGCCAAAAATGAGGATATTGCAGCAGATATCATTTCCTATATCCGTACGCTGACGCTGGGAAGCTCGCTGATTAGCCATGAAGATCGTGTCAAAAAAGCCGTGGATAGCATCCGTCAAATGAAGGCATGGAACAAAACCCAACTCAAGTGGATAGAGCGTTTTGAAAAACAGTTGCTCAAAGAGACTATACTAAGACGGGAAGATTTGGACCGGGATCCGTTCGATACGGCAGGTGGTTTTGACCGGCTCAATAAGATTTTTGAGGCCCAGTTGGACGAGGTGATTGCCGAAATAAACAAGAATTTATACGCCTAATAAAAAAGCATGAGTGCAGAACAAATTGCAAAGAAACTGTGGGACCTGTGTAATGTCCTCCGTGATGATGGAGTGACCTATCACCAGTATTTGAATGAACTGACGTATATTCTTTTTTTGAGATTGTCCGAGGTAAAGAAGTTTGACCAGGATATACCTGAGAAATACCGCTGGAGCAACCTGAAAGGCATCAAGGACAACAAAGAGCTTTTTGACACCTACCGGGACCTTCTGGCCAATCTAGGCACAATGTCTTCCAATCAAACCATTACCGAGATCTATACCAATGCCTCCTCGACGCTAAGGAAACCCGTAAACCTGCGCACTCTTATTACAAATATCGATCTGATCGATTGGTTTGAGGATGAGGAGCAGGACAAGATTGCCAGCATCTATGAAGAACTGCTGGAAAAGAATGCGGGGGAAAAGAAAAGCGGAGCCGGACAATACTTTACACCCCGACCCCTGATTAATGTGATGGTGGAACTGCTGTCCCCAAAGATCGGGGAGCGCTGGAATGACCCGGCAGCGGGAACCTTTGGGTTTATGATTGCTGCGGATGAATACCTGAAGCGAAAATACGACGATTACTATGCCCTAAGTCAACAGGAACGAAACTTCCAAATTCATGAAGCTTTTTCCGGCTGCGAACTGGTACAGGATGCCCACAGACTGGCCCTGATGAATGCTAAGCTGCATGGACTGGAAAGTCCCATAGTTATGGGAGATACGTTGACAGAGCTGGGAAAAACGTTTAAAAACTATGACGGCGTTCTAGCCAATCCACCTTTCGGCACCAAACAGGGTGGCGAACGTCCTACTAGGGATGACTTTACGATAAAGACCTCCAACAAGCAGTTAAATTTCCTGATGCATATCTACCGATCTCTGAGGCGGGATACGGGGACGGCAAGGGCGGCAGTAGTGCTACCCGATAATGTGCTTTTTGAAGACAATGACGGACAAAAAATCCGCCGTGACCTAATGGACAAATGTGACCTGCATACCGTATTGCGTCTGCCAACAGGGATTTTCTATGCGGCGGGAGTCAAGACCAATGTGCTGTTCTTTACCCGGGGCAAAAAAGAAACAGGCAATACGCAGCGGGTATGGTTTTACGACATGCGGACCAATGCCCCAAGTTACGGGAAGCGTACCCCATTTACCCGGGAGGCCTTTGCGGATTTTGTTACTGCCTATACCGGTGGTATAGGCATGGATTCGGTCAAAGACAACTATGTAGGGGCAATCGACGATGAAAAGCGAAAAGCAGTCCAAGATCCAAGATGGCAGGTATTTACCAGAGAGCAGATCGCTGCCAAAAACGATTCCTTGGATATAGGGCTAATCGTAGATGAAAGCATCAGCCGAAATGCCGATTTGGGTGACCCCTTGGATATTGCCAGGCAGGCAGCAAGTGAGTTGGATGCCATTAAAAAAGAGTTGGATCAGATAATTGGTTTGTTGGGATGATGGAGGAAAAATTACCAAAGGGTTGGGAAATTGTAATTATTTCTGATGTGGCAGAAATAATATCTGGTATAGGATTTCCGAAAGATTTACAAGGAAAAACTAAAGGCAAATTCCCCTTCTATAAAGTTGGAGATATATCTAGGTCAGTCAAAAGCGGAAGAAAATTTTTAGAAAATGCTGAAAGCTATATTGATGAAGATGAAAAGAAATTTTTGAAAGCTAAGGAGTTTCCTAAAAACACAATAGTCTTTGCGAAAATTGGAGAGGCTTTAAAATTGAACAGAAGGGGAATACTTTCTTCACCCTCATTTATTGACAACAATGTTATGGGATTAATTCCCAATAGAAATATTGAAAACCTATTTCTATACTACTTTTTATTAACAGAGGATTTAGGAAAATACAGTTCAGGAAACACTATCCCCTCCATCCGAAAAAGTTCAGTTGCAGAAATTCAAATCCCTCTTCCTCCCATTCCCGAGCAGAAGCGGATTGTAGCCAAATTGGATGCTTTGTTTGGGCATTTGGATAGGTTACGGGAGAAGTTGGAAAGGATTCCGGCCTTACTGAAAAACTTCCGTCAGCAGGTCCTGACCCAGGCCGTGACGGGGGAGTTGATTCGAGAAAATATGAAAATTGTTTCTTTGGGAGAATACCTTCAGGATATTAAATACGGAACTTCTCAAAAATCCGAATATAACATTGAGGGAATTCCAATCTTACGAATACCAAATATAGAGGTGGAAAGAGGCGTAATTTCATCATCTGACCTGAAATACTCAATTCTTGAAGATAAAGAATATGATAAGCTAAAACTCAAAAAAGGAGATTTGCTGATTATTCGGTCGAACGGCAGCGTCACTCTTGTAGGTCAATCCGCAATAATAGGAGAAGAGGAAGTCGATTTTGGATATGCTGGTTATTTAGTACGTTTGAGGACTGCAAATACCCTAGACCCAATTTACCTTAACTTTATTCTGAAAAGTAATTATTTACGTGGACAGATAATTGAGATGGCTAGATCAACCAGTGGGGTAAATAATATCAACACCACAGAAATTAAATCATTAAAAATCCCAATAACAAGTATCCAAAACCAAAAACGGATTATTGATCGAATCAGGATAATTTTTGCTGTGGCCGACAAAATCGAATCACAGTATGTTTCCTTAAAAGCCAAAATTGACCAATTACCTCAGGCGATATTGGCGAAGGCTTTTAGGGGGGAGTTGGTGGATCAGGAGGTGAAGGAGTATGTGGTGGAGGAAAGAGAGGGGTTGTTGGTAGCGGAGGATAAGGAAAGGTATGAAAAGTTGAATAAAGTATGAGGAAGTTAAAATACATTTGAAATGAACTCCAGTCATAAAAGTCTTGAATTCCGAATTCTAATTTGGTCAATAACAACTTTTGCAGTATTGCTTTGTGGGGTGGTCATAGCCTTGATTTTCGGTTTTATAAAATCAGATTCTGTTGGACATTTAGGAAGTCTGGGGGATGCGCTAGGTGGTACTACAGCACCAATATTAGGTTCATTGGCAATTGTCGTTACGTTTTTAGCATTTTGGATTCAATATGAGGCTAATCAGGAAATAAGGAGGGACATAAGGTTAGACAGATTTGAGAATAAGTTTTACGAACTACTAAGGCTTCATCAGTACAATGTAGATTCACTTGAAGTGTCCGGAAAATTTAAGGGTAGGAAAGCCTTTGAAAAAATGCACGAAGAGTTAAGGTATCTATTTTATTTTGTTGAAAGAGAGTTAAATTCTTGGAACGAAATTAATGAACGAAAATTAAATTATGATAAATCAAATCTTATGGATTTGGCTTACACGATCTTTTTTTTCGGGCTTCAAGAGACAAGAAATAATAAATTCTATATAAAAAATAATCTGCATACTCCATTTGCTGCGAAAGTAATCATGGAGCTTAACAAGCTGAAAAACCGTTCGAAAAACGAAAAAAAAGACGGATTTACAAAATTCAAATTAGAAGAAATCAATGATGTCACTTGGAAACCTTCTTATATCCCATTTCAGGGACATGTGTCGAAACTAGGGCATTATTACAGACATTTATACCAACTTTTTAAATTTATCTGTAGTAACCCTACTTTGGAAAACAACAAAGAATTGACATATAGTTATGTGAAAATTGTAAGGGCTCAATTATCTAATCATGAGCAAGCTCTTATATATTTTAATTCATTTTTCAATGCAGGTAAAATTTGGTGGCAAGAAAGCGATCCTAATTTAAAGAATGAAAAAGGAGAACGATTAAGCTATTTTCTAGATTATGGAATTATTAAAAACCTTCCATTTCATCTTACAAAGTTTGGCCCTGAACCTGAAATGGAATTTAGATTAGCATTATCCAAAAGAGGCCGAAAAGAAGAAGAAATAGATCATGCTATGGAAAAGCTGTTTGAGTGGATCGGTGGCTAATATTTACTTATTGAGAAAAATATAAAAATATGAATATACATAGAATTATAGTTCACGAAGTTCAAAAGGAGCCGAATAGGAAGGACACTAAATTAGTTCTTTCGGACCAATTAATCCTCTTGTCAGCTGAATCAAAAAGACTAGTGACAGAACTTTCTAAAAGCTATACCTCAGATAAAATCACATATGGGATTTTTAATCTTGAACCAAGTAGTTACTTTCCTGATAGATTTAATCAATACAATTCTATACTATCTTATGAGGATGAGACTTTTATTGATTTAACTAGAGATCAGATTTCTGGGATTAAAACTTTTATTAGTCAAAAGAATTTTGCTAAAGGAGGGTATTTTTTATTTACTGAATACGAAAGCAATGGTACTGAATTTTACGCTATATTTTTATTAAGAGACACCGCTGGAAATACATTAAGGAGAGTGGGTAGTACTTTCGAAGTTAACTCTGTAGAGTATTTAGATACTAACCACTTGGCAATGGCTTTCAGGTTAAATGTTCCAAATTTTAATAAAAAGGAAGGGAATTACATATCATTTACAAATCGTAAACAACCTGATGTTTCAGAATACTTTACAGATTGGGTTTGTGCAACTAAATTAGAAAGTAGCACAGATTTTACAAAAAAACTCTATGATATAATTAATGAAATTCCTTTGCCAAAGAATCCTAAGACTGGTAAAGAGTACTCTATTGATGAAGTTAGAAATATGGTCTATGACCATGCAAAGTCAAATGGGCAAAAGAACATCAACCTTAAAAGCCTTAGTGAGCATATTTATGGTGACGAAGGTATAATTCAAGATTTTGCGACAAATAATGATATTGAGATTGATACTGAATTTAGGTTTGATAGGAATGTTCTAAAAAAATTTATACAGTTGTCAATCAGTGTTGATGGAATTAGATTAAATTTTTCAAGAAATGATTTGGGAACTAAGGTTCGTAGATCAGAAGATAATCCTAATGCCATCATTATTGAATCAGAACTCTTTGTAAATAAGTTCAAAGTGGAATCAGAAAGTAATGTTTAATATTGAAGAACATAAAAAATTTGTAAATCTAATTTCTCCTATTTCCGAAGCTAACATTGGAAATGGGTATATTGATATTCATTATTCAGAATCAAAGAAGGATTTAGCAGATTCTTTGGGTTTAAAAAATGAGAAGTATAGTGATATCCTTAGAATTGAACCAATTAAGGATCAAATATTTTTTTTCAAAGACTTAGGTGAACTCTGCCTCTTTATGGAATATGATAAATTCAAGAGTCTTCTTGTCTTTGATGGAACTGAATATTATTCTTTTGTTGATGGAGCGACTTATAAAAATTTTAGGCCAGAAAACGATTTTTTCCTATTTACAAATTCCAAATGTTATTGTGAATTTATTAGTTATTTAAGATCTTTGGTTTCTAAAGAAAATAAAGAATTTCACTTTATTGATTCTTATAGTATTGATTCGAGAAGAATTACAATGATTAGTTTTTCTGAAAAGGGTAGATTAACTATGAACTATTCTATAGCATCTCCTAATTTCGCTACCTCTATAGATTATCGAAAAGGGCTCACTTCATTTATACAATGTTTCAAAACTGAAAATAAATCTCTTCCAAAGTTTCTTAAGTCGGAAATAATAAAATTTGGACAAAATTTTGAAGAAGAAATTAGATTTAAAAGGATTTTCGAATCCCTTGAGAATATTACTGAAAAGGCGAACATCAACTTTGAAGTTTACCTCAATGAGGTTTCAGTTGAAAAGCTAAAAAAAGACTATGATGAGCTGAAAACGAAATACTTCAAAGAGTTGTCAGAAACTCTAGGGAAAATAACTCAAAAACTAATTGGTTTACCAATAGGTGTATCAGCAAGTTTAATAGCAATCGATAGAGTAAGCGGAAGTCCCCAGTTTCTTTATCTACTGCTAGTAGTAATAATTTCGACTTCTGTTATCTTGAGTGTACTAATAAATTCAAACTTAAAGGATCTAAATTATCTGAAAAAAATATTCTCACTTGATTATGAATTTTTATCTGAAAATAAATTTTTCAAAAAACATTCTACTGAGCTAGAATTGTTTTCGGAAATAAAAGATTCATTTATGGATAAGCAATCATTTTATTTTGTCATTTCCCAGATACTATTTTTTGTTATGAATATTGCTAATATATTTGTTATTTTATTCATTTTTCGAGCTTTACAAGCTGATGAAACGGCTATATATGTGATTTTAGGAGGTTTTGTTATATTAATGTTTTGGTATTGGTTTGAAAAAATGAAGAAACGTTAAAAATCACTTCATATTAATATATAATAGCTTCATCCCCCACCTTTACCTCATTCAAAATTGGAATTATCAAATGTCCTGATTCTATTTCTATGCCGATGATTAGACTGTACCGGACAGATTGATCGGGATGATGGCATAACCAAACCTTCCCTCCTTCTGTCAAATATCAATTTCTCTACACTTGAACGCTTTCCACTTTTTCACAGGCAATATACTCCCTGCCAGAAGTACTTTTTTAATAAATTCATCGCAGTCCAGCTCGGAGAGGAGTTTATTTTCTACCGCTCTACAAAGAAAATCCATGGTACTGAGATATGTGATCTGATGCATTTTGCAGTAGTTGGCAATATCCTTTAGATTACTGCTGGCAAGAATATTTCTAGAAAACCGAACCACCGCCATGCAGGCAGCCTCACCGTCTCCCTTGAACATCACCTTCTTGATATGAAGATATTCCTTTTTGATCATTAAATCATCCTCAGGAAAGGGAATTTGCTTTATCAGTTTGAAACGAAGTAGGTTATCGACCTCGGTCTTCCTTCCTGGCATCCGGGATACTTCCGCATAGACCTTGTCCAGGATTCTGATGGGGTACGGAAAAATTGATGGAAGTAAGGTAATCTGCCCACCGCTTATGAAGTGGGAAATGACATCAGCATCGATAAGGATTATTTTACCCTCCTTCTTCATCTCCATTTTTTAAAAGCACCGAAAAATCAACTCCCAAATCTTCCAACAGGGAATAATAGTGGGACTCTGAAATGGCTCCCTTTTCAAAAAGTTTCCTGGCAATATCCCCATAGTTTCCAATTACCTCCTCTTGGTTATCCTTTTCATATAATTTCAAGGAATAACCGTGATCCATCGCACTCCTTCTTACGCTATGTTTGAATGCTTCAAGTTGCTGACTTTTAATCAAACCGAGATCTTGCATCCTGTAAAGCAATGCTGACCTAGAACAGGAAAAGTATTGCTCTATCTTCAAAATAGTTGCCAAGCTAATCGTTGATTCTTCTATTTCCCGGTCAGAAATCAAAGCCATAATCCCCTCTTTGGGCATCAGGAACCTAGAGGCGAATAGATCCGCATTATATTCTTCTTTATCCTTTTTGTCGAAGATCCCAACTTGACAAAAGTGGTAAACAAAATCCGCTTGGATAAAAAGATGATACAATTCGTGGCAAATTGTAAAATGTTGATGGCCTAGGGTCCTTGCGGTATTTATAAGCATAAATCGGTTGTCAGGCCCCATTTTCATAGCCATTCCCGAAATCTCCATCTCCAAGGGACGAAAAACAGCTAGCACCCCTAGTTTATGAAGCAAACTTTTAAGGTGTATACTTTCCTTGTTACTGTAGCCATTTTGCGCCCTAAAGAGGGAGGCATGTTTATCAAGTACCAGCGGGTTCATTTTCCAATAGATTTTTCATATTGAGATAGTTCCTGACAATTTTCTTAAACTTGGCAATCTGTACCAGGTCCTTAGAATTAATACTATCAGCCCTAAAAGCCAGTGCAACGTTTACATTTGCGATGTCCATATCCTCTTCAAAAAAATCATATTCATCCACACCATACAAATTAGCCAACTGGCTTAATACGTTAGAAGGAGCCGACCGTTTTCCATTTTCGTAATAGCTAACCTCCTCACGATTGATCTGTAAATAATCAGCCACCTGATCCTGGGTAAATCCCAATTTCTTACGAAGGGAGCTAAGGTTCTTTCCGATAATTTGATCCTGATTCATATTGAATTTGGTTAAAAAAATGTGTTACAAATATAGAATTTAATTTTACATATCTAGAATTATGTAACACAATTTAAATTCAAATTGTTTCGAAGTGATTCCCCTTCAACTGAAGGATTACATTGCTTTTGGGTCCAAATATTTGGGAAGAATTTGAGGAAAGGTTGTTTAAGTTGATTATAGACTGATCCTGAGGTCAAATCTATGGTTTCAATTCAAGTATTGGTAGTCATTGCTTTTTCTCGACCACCCGCTATAAAGAAGGGGATCAATGAAATGTAATGTGTTCAGCTATTGTAAATTAAGAAATTAATTGGTTTCTTGTAAATTGATAAATATACTATGGGAAATTCAATTTTTTAAGCGCAATGGTGCCCGTTAACTGGTTTAAAGCCTCCTGATTTGAAAGTTGTTGACCAAGGGGTGGACTACGATTTTGGGACTGATGGGTATCAATGGTTTTATCCTTACAAGGATAACTTCCTAATAATTGTAAATGACGATCTTTATACAAAACAGACTTTTTGGGATAATAACCGTACAGCCATCTTTTATTTAATCGAAAATGATATCTGGCCCAACGGTAAATTGGTGGATAAACCTCTTTTGGAAGTATTAATTTCTTCTTCTGGTATTCCTGTTTCACCAATAGAAAAAGTTGATGAAATACTTTATTACCTAAAAAAGAGTTCAGATTTTTTGGGTCACTTTATTTCCATAAGGGAGGATTGGGACTATAATCGTGGATTTTTGAGACGCATCGGATTGAAATATGATGATGAATTAATTAGCCTAATTAATGAATCTAAAGTCAAAGGTTGGATTAATGAGAAAGAAACCCAGCCAGCATATATTGCTATTTCCCTAACTTTAGATGGTTGGGAAAGGGCATCAAAAATTTCGAAGAGCTCAGATTCGAAAATAGCATTTGTAGCAATGTCATTTGATCCTGAAATGGTTCAGATTTATAGCGAATGGATTGAACCAGCGATTTCAGAATCAGGATTCAAACCTCATATCGTACTTGATCAGCATCCAGCTAGTGATGTCACCATCAATGATGCCATTATTTCTGGAATAAAAAAGGCAAATTTTACAATAGCAGATTTCACCCACCATAAAGCAGGTGTATATTTCGAAGCAGGATATGCACTAGGCAAAGGTCAAAAGGTGATTTACACCTGTAGGGAGGATCAAATTGGAACGGCCCACTTTGATACTCGGAATTATCAGCATTTGGTATGGAAGGATGGGGAAGATCTGAAAAAGAAGTTGGTGGATAAGATTGAGGTTTTTATAAAATCGTAGTTATGGGAGATCAATACTTAATAAAATTCGGACAGCATGATATTTTGATTCATGACATTAATAACACCGAATTATTGGACGAATTATTTAAAAAAGAAATAATCGGACAAAGTGGTGTTTCTCGCCTCACAGATTTGGTAAAGGAATTGGAATTGAACAATGATGAGAGATAAAAAAACATGTATAAGGCAAATTATTTTTGGTTTGGCTATATTGACAGTTATAGTTCCGGTTTCTTTTTACTTAGTAAGGTTCGGTAGTGTATCTCTTTCGCCTGAATTTCAGGATTGGGTTGATTTCTCTGTTTTTCTGTCCCCTTTCATGACCGCATCTTTGACAATAATACTTGCCTATATCTCTTGGCAGAGCTTGGAAATAATGAAAGTCAAGGAAAAGCCTATTATAGTCGTTGAAAAGAGACCTAAGAAGGAGGGAGGGGAGGAATTCCTTACAATTAGAAATATTGGAAGTGGTCCTGCACTTGACGTTAAGTTATTTATAAAAGTTATCCATAATGAACAAATCCATTTTAATAGCTTTTTGATTGACCATGGCATCACCTCTGATCTGGGGACAATAGAAGAACGGTGTGATTATCATTATATGGTTTCAACTTTCAGTCTGGCACAGTCCGAAAGAATATTTATAGATTGGCAAAATGGTATAGATAAGATTGGTATGGTTTACACGGATACCTACGGTAGGAATAAATCAATGATTTGGAATGAAGCCGTTACTCTAAATTCTGATAGGGATGAATTTGGCGTTGATTCAAATGGATTTAAAGGAAAAGAAATGATTTACAAAAGGGATAAATCTGTAGCTCGAACTTATGACCAGGTTTTTTCCCTCGCTGAAGTTGGAAAGAAAGATCCGTGGGTTCTAACATGACCAACGCCCAAAAATTTCTAGACTGTTATAACGAACTAGACAAGGCCTTTGCCAAGACTTTGGGCCAATCTGAGTATGCTTCTTTCTCGCAAAGAATAAAAGAGCTTATAGGAAAGAATTCAGTTGTCAGAAGATATAAGGACGACCTATATCAGTTGGGTAATCTAAGAAATGCCATAGCCCATCAGTCAAAAGGAGGAATTCCTATTGCAGAGCCATATCAGGAAACCGTCGAATTGATTGAATCAATATTAAAGGAGTTTAAGAATCCTAAGCGAGTCATTCCTGATTTTCAGTTTGATGTGTTTTGTGTTAATTCTGATACACCTTTAATAAACCTCCTCCAAGAAATGAACGCAAAGGATTTTTCTCAGGCTCCAATCTTAGATGCTGGTGGAAAAGTTATTGAAGTGATTTCAACAAATACTATTTCCCGTTGGCTTTTTTCTGAATACAAGAATCAGCTGATCGACCTGACTGCTGCGAAGGTTTCGGACTTGATGCCGCATATTGAGAACACCGGAAACTATACATTAATCCCCCGAAATACCACCGTTTATGAAGCCGCCGAGATCTATTTAAAGAAATCCAAGGAGAAAAAAAGCCAGCTGGATTGCATGATAATTACCCAGAATGGAAAACCCTCAGAGAAATTGATGGGAATTGTAAGTATTGAGGATATAGCAGAGTATTTAATGGAATGATATGGTACATAAAGCGAGAAGTTCGATTGTTGAGAAGCTTTATCAGCTTTTGTTCAGGAAGGATTCGATTTGAGAATGACCCTGCCTAGAGGTTTGGTGGGAATGGCATTGAACCTTTTATTGAACTTTTTGATAAAGTTTTGGCGACTTTAAAGGTAAAGGTAGAAATTAAAAACTGGGAGGGATTTAAATCTAAAAAATAGTCGATATGAATATTTATGCAGTTGGATCATCTTTTGGAGGGACAAAAGATGTTTCTAAAGAATTTTTTGAGGAAGGAATATGGTATGATGGGCATGCCGAAAGAGGTGATATGAAATATATTAATGTCCTTAAAGTTATTAATGTTGGGGATTTACTTGTAATGAAATCAAGTGCCACCAAGGGTAAAAATCATAAAATCTCTTTTACTAAAGTAAAAGCTATTGGTCAAATAAAATCAAAGATAGACACGCATAAATTTAGTATAAACTGGTGGAATTTAGAGGGTCTACCCATTGAATTTGATGGTATTTGGTATAGCCAGACCGTTGAAAAGGTAAGAGATGATGACCTTAGAAAATTCGTACTTAAACAAGTTGAAAAAATGAAAGTCCACGAAGTAATTTCACTTTTGAAGTTTAAATCACAGATCATCCTTCAAGGTCCTCCGGGAACTGGAAAGACATGGCTTGCAAAAAAACTCGCTAACAGTTTATGCCAATCTCAGGAATTAACTGCGGACTACATCAAAAATATTTTTCAACCAGGAATGAAGATAGAGAGTTCTTCAAGTAAGAAAGAGTACATTATAGTTGCTGTTAAAGAAAATGCAATCAACCTTAAATTAGAAACCGGGACAAATTACGATATCCCTTACCATGGAATTATCCAAGCTTTCGAAAGTATGCTATGGAAGGGTGGATTAAAAAATAATCAAGATTCCTATAGAGCTGCTTTGGCGAAATATATTTTTGAGCATATGGAGTCCGGAGAGTACAAATTACTACAATTTCACCCAGCGTATTCGTATGATGATTTCGTTCGGGGAATAATGGCAGACACCTCTAACGGAATACTTAACTACAAATCAATAGATAAGGTATTTGCTGAATTTGCCCATAAAGCATGGGAAAATTATCACGATTCCAGAAAATCACCGGAGCAAATTTCTAGGGAGCAGGAGGTTGAAAAGTATCTCGAATTGTTTCGTGATTATTTGGAAGACGAAATAGAAAGTAAAAATGGGAAACTAGTTTTGGAAGGAACTATAATCTATCTATTTCAAGTAGAAGAAGATGCGGTAAGATATACAGGAGATAATTGGAAATTGGTCTCTGGACAAAGGTTGTTATTTTCAGATATAAAAACTTTATTTCTTGAAGAAGCTACCTCCAGACAGGACATCAAAGCCAACTCTAATGTATCAGGACTTGCAAAACAGCATGCCAGCTATTTTCTAAGGGTTTTGAATCTTTTCAAGGATTTTGTAAAAAAGAAGGAAATTTCATTTATAGGTACCAAACCTGTCACGGAAAAAAACTATGTTTTGATTATAGATGAAATTAACCGTGCCAATTTACCTTCAGTTTTGGGAGAATTGATTTACGGTTTGGAATACCGCGGTGAACCGGTGGAATCGATGTATGCTGCAGATGGATCTAGGTCAATAGTCGTTCCACCAAACCTATTCGTAATAGGAACCATGAACACGGCAGACCGAAGCGTTGGTCATATAGATTATGCCATTCGCAGAAGGTTTGCTTTTGTGGAAGTACTTCCGTCCGTCGAACCGATTAAGAATGAAGAGGCTAAAGTATATTTCGAGAAAGTTTCGAAATTATTCGTTTCCAATTATTACGAAGTAATTTTATCGAATGCTGCCCCGAAGAATGCTGAATGTCTAATGTCGGATTTTAAACCAGAGGAAGTTTGGATAGGACATAGTTATTTCCTTACCGAGAATGAGGGAGAGATTGGTGATTTGGAAATTAGAACTAAAATGAAATTTGAAGTACTTCCCCTTCTTAAGGAGTATGTAAAGGATGGAATTCTGAAAACCCAGGAGGAGAGAGCAGATGATCCGGTTCAACTAGTTATCAACGAATTGAGTGGTTTGTGATGCCGTTTTTGATAAGAGAAAGTCATTCTGAAATTTTTTCTTTTAGTGAAACGCCATTTATGGTGGATATAAGGTTTAAGAAAGGGCGGGGGGATGGATTCTGCGCTATTTTCAAATCCGATGAAGAAAAGCTATCAATAAGTAGTACCTATTACATTGGAGCAGATTGGATTCCTGGATTTGAGGGGAACCACTGGGTATATGTAGAATCAAAGCTAAATACGAAGTATGTTGATAATACCGGCGAGGAAGCCTCAACTGACCCAAAAGACTTGGTTCAGATTAATGTACTTTCCATGCTTTTTCAAGCTCTGAAGGAACCTGAGGTAAGGGACCATACCCAGGAACTTTTTGAGATCAAGTTTGCCAGCCCTTGGATTCCCTTGGAAAAATCCAAGGATTTGATTTCTCCTTTAATTATGATTCAGTTCCTCAATTTGGTAAAAAGAATCGTTCGAAAAGGACTTAAAAAAAGTTACTACAAGGTTCAAGAAAACATGTACTCCAGAGTCAAGGGAAAAGTACTCGTCAGTCAGACAATCAAGCAGAATCTGGATAAAAACAAGAACCTGCATACCGTCTGTCAGTTTGAGATGTTTGGTGTGGATGGCATAGAAAACCGGATTTTAAAAAAAACATTGGTCTTTATAAAGCGGTACATGGCTACATATAAAGGACTGGGTACAGATTCTTTTTTCCAAGAAACCTTCAATTACATTCAGCCTGCATTTCAAGAAGTTTCCGAAGAAGTCAATTTGAATGATATCAAGCATATCAAATTCAATTCTTTTTACAAGGATTACGAAAAGGCCCTAGAGTTAGCCAAAATGATCCTCCAAAGGTATGGCTACAACCTCAACAACGTACAAAACCAAGATACGATTCTCACACCTCCTTTTTGGATTGATATGAGTAAGTTGTTTGAGCTATTTGTGCTAGGCAAACTAAAGGAGGAATATGGAAACAAAATAGCATACCATGAGCGGACATATGGAAACGAAGTGGATTTTTTGTATGTGGATAGTACTGATGTCAAAATCATAGATGCCAAATATAAACCTCAGTATATAGGCAAAACACACACTGGTTTGCATAATGATATTAGGCAAGTGAGTGGATATGCAAGAAGTAAGTCTATTCGGAAAAAGGCAGGTGTAACAGATTCCGCTAGATTACTAGATTGCGTGATCGTTTTTCCTGACCTGAATTCAGAAAACAAGGATGTAAAAAACCTTAGTCAATTGGAAGTGGAGCAGTATGAGAAAGTATGGAAAGTTGGGATTTGTTTGCCTCAAATAGATCAAAATAGTAATAGCGTGTAACATCAATTTAAACAGAAAACTAATTGAACTCAATCAATCTCTCTATTGACCCTAAAAGCCTTGAATCATCCTTTCGCAGGATAGCTGATGAATTATTAAATAAGTCTGTGTTAGTTAGTGGATTTAAGATTTTCAGAATCTGTGAAATCGAGTTTTATTATAAGGACACACTTCATAATGACAGCTATACACATGGCCATAAGCAACAAAAAACTTCCGGCCTTTGGTATCAACATGGATCAGGATTGGACATTACTTGCGGAAATGAAAATGCGTTTGGAGGAATATTAATCAGAGCGATTCAAGAAATTGAAAACCAAGGTAAAGTTATTGATGATGCATATATTTATGGCCCATTAAACTGCCTTCAGGCTTTATTCTCTTCATTTAGTAATATAGAAAAACATCAGGTTACTTTTGGATTTGAAAAGGCAATCCCCAACATGCTGTCTCAGGAAGAGATTTTGAGCGTACCAAGGACTGGGCTGAATAAAAATCTTAATCTTGAAATGCATAGTAAAATGTACAGATTCTTTATTTTCCCAAAAAAGCAGCATGATCCCAAAGGCGAGATCATTGCCAGTCTTAGGGGAATCATCGATGACGAAAGATTGAAGGAAATGTTTGGATGGAAAACACTGCCAGAAAGTGGGAAGTAAATTCCCCTATTTATAGATCCTCTTTCAAAGGTTTGCAAAAAGTAAATTCTCTTTGGGATAAAGATAAAAGTTATAGAAATCTGATAGTCAAAATTCTAAAGATTTTAACAAAAACATTGAATACAAATCCGAAAATCAAATCCCAGAATATCGTCTTTTTTAATGTTATTCTCCAATAATTTCCTTAACCTTATTTAGCTTCTCTTTGTATGCTTTATCTTCATCTTCCCAATCTTTTATTTGCCTTACCAGCGCATCATACTTTAAAGACTTCAGCCAGTTTTCAACCATGTCATTTTCCAAAAAATCTCTTTTTCCTGATGCTATAGTTAAATTACGAATTTTTTTACCATCTGACTCCAGTCTATCAAGGTTAACTTCGTCCCAAGTTTGGCCGTTTCTAAGATAAGTAGTATCTGTTAATCCTTCAATAAAATATTTTGATATCTTTTCATTTGTAGAATTCAATCCCAAAATTTTTTCTATAAACCTAATATAAAGTTCTACATGAACTTTTGAATAATCTGAAGAAAAGTTATGCATATCTCTTGCTTTTTTTAGCTTAATAATTGCAAGAGCCAGTTTGTCATCACCACCACCCAATACCAAATTGAGTGCCTCCTCAATTAGTTCTTTACCGCTTCTATTTTCTGACATAAAAATTCAATCTAAATTTTAAATTTATCTTATTATCATATCCTTTCTTAAACCGAATCTCTTTATACATCACATTTTTTTGACTTCAGTGAGTTTTCTTAATAAATGGAACTTGTTATCTATAAATTTTTGAAATATGTTTAGCCGACCTTTATTGAATTTATTTATAAGATGACCCTCAGTATTTTTTTTAAATAGCTTATCAATCTCTCATTCACCTAGATATCCTTCTGCAGTTTTTCGAACTTTACCTTTTCTTCACCTTTCAAACTAAATCAAAGGCATCATTTAAAACATTAATGTTTTGGCAAACCAGCTGAGTTCAACGATATCAGGATTGGCTACCAATGCCGTTGAGTTAAAAAAAAAACAGCTCTTCTGTTTTAAATAAGCCTGTTTTCCATATAAAACAAGCTTACTTTAAGCTTTTAAAACATATAACTATAAAGGTACAAAATACCACCCAAAACACAACAAATATATCTTGCGAATGTCCGGAAGAAAATCATTATCAAAATACGATCGATTATAATGTAGTTCGTTTTTTGTTAGGACACTTGCGATTTTCCAGAACCTCTCCTCGTCAAAAGGCCAGATTTTGGTTTTTAAACTAATAATCAGTTCTTTACCTTGACCCTTCTTAATTATGCGCTAGTTGGTTGTATTATTTCCTTCTTTACCAATCCAGTTTCATTTAACAAATATCAAATAAATTTTCAGCTTGTCAATTTAAATTCAATTTCTAGAAATTTCTCTTAATTTATTGAAAATGAGTTATAATAGTTGTATTCTAGTTTCTAAATGTCTATTATTTTTTACCATAAAAGGTTGACATTTATATAATTAATTTATATAAATGTCAACTAATAGCGTACATTTGAGTTAAATCTATCACATGAACTTAACATTTCAAGCACGATGAAATACATAGCCGAACGTCTCAAATCTGCCCGTTTGATGAATGGCTTATCCTTACAAGGTTTGGCAGACCGCATTAATAATTTTGTTACCAAACAGGCTTTAAGCAAATATGAGCAGGGACAAGTAGTGCCGGATGCTGAAATGATTGGCATATTGGCAGATGCCCTGCATGTCAGGCCGGATTATTTCCATACCGATACTGTGATTGAGTTTGGTGAAATAGAATTTAGAAAATTGGATTCATACCCTGCCAAAGAGAAAAATAGGATTGTAGAAATAGCTAAAAATAAATTAAGCCGCTATATCGAGTTGGAGGAAATATTGGGGATAGAAACCAAATTGCATAATCCGCTTGACGGCATGGCAATAAATTCTTTAAGGGATATTGAAAAAGCTGCCGAAGCATTAAGAGAGGCATGGGGACTGGGCAGCGATGCCGTTTCCAATGTAATCGAACTTTTGGAAGATCACCATGTAAAGGTGATTGAGATTGATTCGGAGGAGTCTTTTGATGGTTTTGCTACCTGGGTGAATGGGAAAGACATTCCTTTAATTGTACTTAACAAAGCCATATTTGAGCACAAGATTGATCGAAAGCGATTCACTGCTTTACATGAATTAGGGCACCTTCTCCTTGATGTCAATGGATATGAAGACAAGCAAAAGGAAAAATTCTGCCATGCTTTTGCATCTGCTATTTTAATCCCCGAGAAAACTTTAAGAAAAGAATTAGGCGGTAAAAGAAACAAACTGTCGATGAATGAATTAGGTGCCATCAAACAACAGTATGGTATTTCCATGCAAGCCTTGGTGTATCGGGCCAAAAATCTGGGGTTGATTTCCGAAAATTACCTCAAACAATTTTATATTGTTTTCAATCAATTGGGATTCCGGGTCAATGAGCCTGTAGCTTATGAAGGCGTTGAGCACTCGAATCGGTTTTCCCAACTCTTATTTAGGGCACTGGCAGAAGAATTTATTAGTATCAGCAAAGCAGCAGCGTTGAAGAATCAGAAGTTAGCAGAGTTTAGGAAGGAAAACCTGGTTATTTAAGGAAGATAACCTTCTAGTACAAGCATGTATAAACTACGAATTAATTTTTGCTGTTAAATCCCAAATCAACCTCTGGATATTTTTCCAGAAGATTTGGAAGAGTAATCACCGGAATCCCGAGGATATCACATATGGCAGGGATCTTTTTAAAGAGTTTTAAATCATTGGCCGCAGTCGTCTCTTCTGTAACCAAGTAAATTTCTTCTTCTACATTGTGGCCCATTAAGTGTTGACAGTACATAATCAGCTTTGCGTCGGCAGATTCCATAAAGCGGTTTTTCTGAACTTCAAATTCCGCTTCACTTAATTTCCGAAACTGTGATGGAACAGCAACGAATTGGTTTTTGACCATATTTAAAAATTTCACCGGAGAAACAGGGATCAATTCGTCTGTCTTTACAATGACCTTATATTCTTTCAAGAATTCTTTGTCAAATAAAAAGTGTAGATGTTTTGAGATGATTTTCTGAGAAACGAATTTACTTTCCTCATAAACTGCATCTATAATAATAAGGTCTCTATGCTGAATTTTTCGTTTGATCACTTCAAGTAGAATACCCTTCTTATCAAACGGCAGATAGTACCGTACCAAACTCAATAAAGAACTGGTATCGATTACTGCTTTCATCTCAGGTATTTTTCGAGTTGTTCAGGCTTTAGATGAAGCGCTTTGCAGAGTTCATATTCATTGATAACACCATCATAAAAAGCAGTTTGGATAGCTGACACGAATAATGGGGATTGAATCGGTTTGGCTTGGACTCCCATCGTTTTTTTACCCATTTCCTTTTCCAATTCTCTTTTTTTCCTTTCCAGATCTTTCTTTGCCTGAATGCTTTCTTCCTGCTCCTTTCTCATGAATCCATAAACCGCTCCAGTCATCTTTTTCGTTTTCACCATGTACGTAAGAATAGCCGTAAAACTTAGATGAGTTCTGTCTGATATAGATTTTATCTCCTCAAAGGAATAATCAGTTGAGGTGCTGATCTCCGGAAAATTGTCAAGATCATTCATTAGATCACCTGCCAAAAAAGCAAAAGCGAACTTATTGCACCAAGACTCTATTTTAGTGCTTGTACCAGTCGCAAGTTTGTCGTAATCCATGGATTCCACTTCCTCCTTATTGAGCAGGAAATGCCCCAGTTCATGGGCCAGTGTAAAGATTTCCCTTTTGAAGTAATCTTGGTTTCTTCTTAAGACAATTACATTCGGCTGGAGGAAGAATCCATCGATATTACTTTTTTCCTTTAAAGAAGGGTGTTCTACAAATTCAAATACCAGAATATTCGAGTCTGCCAACTTACCGATCAATGCTTCTAAAAATTTCTTGGGATCTTTTCTAAAGGTTGGATAAAGCATTCCACGAACTTCCTTGGCGATTGCATTTGCGTCCTGACTGACCAAGTAAATAGGCAATGCCCTTTCCATTTTAACGTCAGAAAGTTTGGCCAAACCTGATAGGGAAAGTTTCAATTCTTCAAATTGACTGACTATTTTTTTGGAGGCAAGGTTGAGATCTGTCCCAAACTTTTCTTTCCTATAAAAAATGCTTGATTCTTTCGACTGAATAGGTGGATTTGGATCCAGGTAATAAGAAAGACCTTTGCTAAAAATTCTATCGATCCGCTTCAAATGACTGAGTTGGATTTCCTCTTTAAAGACATCCTCCCAAGTAAGCTTGTTTTTTAACCCCTCACTCATTAAATCCAAAAACTCCTCCTTATCCAATCGAAACTGACGGATAAGTTGTTCTATTCGGGCCTTATTGTATGGAGTAGTGTTCAATGCTTGAAAGTAAATATACCGTGAAACGCAAAAATAGAAAAATAAATCCGTTTCGGGTTTATTTATTAAAAACCTATCTTGGGTGGATATTCCTGAAATTCTGACCACTGAAGAATAAAAAACATGGTTGGATCTCGATCAAAATCCCAAAGATCTGCTTAAATTGTTAAACGCATATCAGGCTGACGCATTGAAAGCATACGAAATCTCTACCGAGGTTAACAAACCCGCAAACAACTAGCCGGAAATCTTGGATCCGGTTTCGGGGTAGATTGTTTCGATTGCATAAATATTAAAGTTATGCTTGTTATTAAAAAGAACGAAATTGGGGCTTCCCCTGTGGGTCGGGCTACCACTTCGTTTCCATTCCAATCTTTTTCCTCCCGCTACCCTCCTGAAAAAAGGATTTACATTTCTATCCCTAAGCCAGTAATAGGACTTAAACGACCTCAAAAGATTTTTTAAACAATAGATTTGAGCCCTCCATAAGTTCAAAAACCCATTGTCCCTGAACGATTTCCCAGTCATACTCAAATGCGTAGTAATCGTTGCTGACTAGATTGGTATAATTGAGTTTGGTTTCTTCAATATGGCTCTGTTGTTTGTTCGTTTTGGGTTTCGTCATCGGAGGGTGCGTTATTTTGCAGGTAAATTCCACACTTTCTTCCTGATCACTTTTTCCTATGATAAAATACTCGATTCCAAACCTGACCCCTTTATTTCCAACAATTCTGTTTGTGGTTTCAAGAAAGTTGATTTTCCCCGGACGTAAAAAGTAACCAGTAGGACTGGCTGTTGATGATTCTTCTTCTTCATCGACGACCTTTAATAGACCAAAATTTCTCAGTTCAATAGATCGAATTTTTCCCATGGCTAAATATATGTAATATTTGAAATTGATTTTTATCTAATTAATGGCATAATAACCCTGTAGTATTTAAATATTCTCCATCGATTTTTTCTAGCACAATTCTGACATGCTTGTATTCGTACCTAATTATCTTATCAATTAAAGGAATTAGCTGATTTAAATGGAGGTGATCCGGGAAAAAACCAAGGCCCATTTAAAGAATTCTAACCTGTACCAAAACTAGAGAAACCATGTGCGGCAGATATTCCCAAAAACTGGATCTCAAGAAAGTTGAAGACCAACTGAAGTTGACATTGTCAGACCGAGCTATAAATTGGAAGCCATCCTTTAATATTGCTCCTTCCCAATTGGCTCCTGTTGTTACCTCGGATAAGCCCGATCTGATAGATGTCTTTCATTTTGGTTTGGTGCCACATTGGGCAAAAGATAAAAAAGTCGGGTACAAAATGATCAATGCACGTTCCGAGACCATAATCGAAAAACCCTCATTTAAACCTTTGTTGATAAACAACAAAAGATGCCTGGTACTTGCTGACAGTTTTTTTGAGTGGAAGAAGGATGGTAAGGAAAAGCAGCCGTTTAGGATTTACCTTCCTGAAAGGGAAGTCTTCTTTTTCGCTGGGCTTTGGTCAAGCTGGAAAGATCCCGAGGGAGAAATTTACAATTCCTTTGCCATTATCACTACCGCCCCAAATGCGCTTATGGAGAAAATCCATGATAGGATGCCGGTAATTCTGACCTCCGAAGAGGAAAAACTATGGTTAGATCCCGATCAAAATCCCAAAGATCTGCTTAAATTGTTAAACGCATATCCGGCTGATGCAATGAAAGCATACGAAATCTCTTCCGAGGTAAACAAGCCAGCAAACAACTACCCGGAAATCTTGGATCCGGTTGCGGAGTAGGTTGTTCCGGTTGCATAAATAATAAAACTAAGCTCGTTATAAAAAGAACCAAAGTGGGGCTTCCCCTATGGATCGGGCTACCACTTCGTTTCCATTCCAATCTTTTTCCTCCCGCTTCCTTCCCGAAAAAAGGATTTCCATTTCTATCCCTAAGCTCAAAAATAGAATATGGCTGATTCTATCCAATAGGGTCAGGAAGAATATTCCTCAGGAACAGGCTGCGTCGTTCCAATTGCACGATAATGAAGGGGTTGTGGCTGCCCCCAGCGCCAGTCATTAATCTCCATGTCTCCCCCCTATTTATGAAAGGGGGGAGAACAAAATTTACTTCCAATTGATAAGAGCCAGAATCATAGAATATTTACGTTAAAGCCGTCGTTTGGGAATCCCCCAATTATAAGAAATATAGAATAGGTGGCAACCAGATATCTAAATCGGCAACAGTTGCATACCAATAAATTTTACAAGATAAGTACATTCCTTTAGCAGAGAAACGGAGTACTAATAAGCCTATAAAATCATCTTTTGAATGCAGCAATAGGTTTGCTATTTTTAATTTGCTATCATTGTAAACAAAAAAATAGTTCAAGCTTTTTCCAATAAGGCATTTTAACGTTTAAAATAGAATAGATTTTTTTTCAATTTCTCATACCACTAAAATATGGAAAAATATTCCAAAGAATTCGAGGATCTTGTACAATTGGCGGCTGAAAAATCCGAGGAATTTTACAAATCCAACAGTAAAGAAACTTCGCCCAACCCTTACTACATTGGGAAGGGAAATCCCAATGCCAAAATTCTGGTGATCGGAAAGGAACTGGCCATAGATCCATTTGACACAGAAACAAAACACATATTTAAGCAGGAATCTGTAGAAAACCCATTACAGTGGAAAAATATTATTGAATCCGGGCAATTATTGGATTTTAATCCGCTTTTCCCCTATGATAACAAGTATAAAAAATCGGGTGGATCAACTTGGAATCAATACCAACGGCTCTGCAATTTAATTTCTGCAGAAATGCATGTTAATGAGAATAATCATTTTTTTCATAATTTCTTTATTACGGAACTAAATACTATTCCTTCCAAAAATTCTCCTGGCATAAGTAACATAGAAATTGGCCCTAGACTTGACTTCTTAAAAAACAATAAGTTTTATCAAAATTTTGATGTAATAATTGTTGCCGCCGGAGGATACCTACATGTTCATCAAATCGAGGATATTTTTGATGTTCAGGAGGTAGACAGAAGCCAATCTATGCGAGGCAATAAGTTTATCACTTTTAAAGGTTCAAATACAAATAAGTTGGTCATTAGTACAAGACAGTTGAGTACATCGGTATCTGCAGAATTGATGAATAAGATAGCCAATCAAATTAACTCATGGGTTCAACCTGAATAATGGCTATAAAAACTAGACATCAATCAAATAACATTTCCGAAAAATTGAAATTAGGGTAAAAACAGCTACTAAAATTAGGGAAAAAGTTGTAAAGGTGATGCTTTCACTTTTTCTCTTGGTTACGAGCTACCACAATTTCTTTCACCATAGTTTTTGCACACGCATGCGTTAGACTGGGCATAGGCTTCCATTTTTATCTTCACTCGTACTTCTGCCAAATCGGATTTACCACGGAGTCCGTTGGGTTACTTTCTCCTTTATGTCAATATGTTGGATACTTTCCGGTATTGTCAATCTAACCTAGTTCTTTTCCGATTCCAGCTTTCCAGTTTCATGGACTTATCCTATTCCCGGTTGTGAATTATGATACATGCAAAGATGGGGTCTTCGGTACACCCGCAAAGGGTAGGCTTCGCCCGTTCAAAAAAATTGGGCTTTCCAGAGGAAGCCTTCCGCAATTTTTTAGCCCGGCCCTTGGCTTGGGTGTCCCTGGCAGCCCCCTAATTCTTGGGCATAATCAAATTTAAAACCTTAAACAGTAAAGTCATGTCACAATTTGAAAAAACTTACATCGGCAAAGGAACCCAGGTTAAAGATCTCGATATCATCCGGGTGTCCATCTCCAAGGAAACACTGGAAGAAATCCTCAAAGACCATATGGTCGACTACGACGGCAACGAATACCTGGTATTTGAAGTCGCCTCGCTAAAAGAACCGGACCAATACGGCAAAACCCATACGGCGTATATCAGCAAAAAGGTCGACGCTCCGAAAGGTGGGAAGGCGAAGAAAGCCAAAGGTTAGGAAAGAGCCCTTAGGGGCTTTTTTATTTATGCTCTCTGGGTAATCACCGTATTTTTACCGAATGAAAATCCTTGAAACAAGAATAAGCGGTATTTCTTTTTTCCACTTGAATGAAATCAATCTTTAGAAAATTCACATATTAATAGGGGGTGTTTGTCACTTTTCAAATCGGAATATCCATAGCTCTTCACTCGTATAACATTATTTAACAATTTAGTATTATGCTTTTAGTTTAATTATTACTATACTTGTAATGGTATATAAGTCACTAAAATAATATTTCAGTATCTGCCGATTTTTTATTGAATGGCACTACTTGAAAGAAGGAATTTTTGATTTGTTTAAAAAGATAATTATACGAAGAAGAGACGTGAAGGGGCATATATTATTAGAATTTGAAGCTCAAGAGTAATATTTAAAAAAGTCGATTAAGAGTTGCAAAAAGTAAAATTCGCTCTACTTCAACTTTTTTAGCTGGATCAATAAACAGTGTATTCAATCCTGAGCAAGTATTCTGAAGCTACCAAATCAACTTGTAAAGGTGAACTGATAGTGATAAATGGAGTGATAGTTTTTAGTCAAAGCAATTATTGTTAATAACATAAAACTGAAAAAAAATGAAATTACTCATTTCATACCTTCTTCTGGCCTTCATCACTTTTGCCTCCCATGGCCAATCCCAACTTACTATTCGGGGAACGGTAAAAGACACCACGAATCTCCCGCTCAACTACACGTCTGTACTTCTTCTTAGTCCAAAAGACTCCGCTTTGGTGGCATACACCCTGACTAATAAAGAGGGAGAATACCAATTCAAAAATGTAGATAGACAACCGCTGCTCATCAAAGCCACTTACATGGGTTACCTTCCAATTCAAAAGGAATTGGAATTGCCTGAAACAGATGAATTGGAAGTGGAAGTGATTCGCTTAATGCCCATCATGCAGGAACTTTACGAGGTGGTGGTGAAAGCGGCCAAAGCACCTTTAATGATGCGCGGAGACACACTAGAGTATGATGCCAGCAAATTCAAAGTACCACCTGGAGCTACCTTGGAAGAGTTGCTTCGCAAGCTACCCGGGATACAGATCGACAAGGATGGAAATATTGTAGCCCAAGGGCAACAAGTTCAGAAAGTAACGGTGGATGGAAGGCGATTTTTTGGTGGGAATACAAAAATGGCTACCCAGAATCTGAATGCAGAGTCAGTAAGCAAGCTTCAGCTATTCGATGACAAATCAGAACAGTCCAAACTTACCGGAGTAGATGATGGAGTGAAGGAGAAGACCTTGAACGTGGAGCTGAAGGAAGAGGCCAAAAAAGGAGGTTTTGGAAAGATTTCTGCGGCGGGAGAAACAGACAGCAGATGGTCCTCTAATGCCTCTTACAATAAGTTTGACAAAGTAAACCAATTTTCAATCATCGGCTATGGCAATAATGTCAACCAAACCGGTTTGAGCTGGGATGACCTGCAGGAGTTTAGAGGGAGTGGTGCATTCCAATTTGGAGATACGGGAGATTTTGGCTTCAATGGCAGTGGAGGAGTAAATTACATTTCATTTTCAGGAGGGGACCGTGAAGAATCTTTCGAAATCCCTTTCAACAACCTCAGTTCAGGCTTCTCCAATAACGAAGCTATAGGAGTTAATTTTAATCACCTGAAGGACAAAAAGGATTTCAGCAGCAACTATTTCTACAGCCGCAGTGACCAAATCATAGAGAGCTTCAATAGCAGAACCAACTTCCTTCAGAACAATTCCTCCTTCACTTCCACCGACCAAAGTTTACAAAACAATGGGGCAGGTCACCATCGGGCTAATCTTCGTTTTCAAAACGAACTAGACAGCACTAACACCATCACTATCGAGGCAAAGGGAAGGCTCAGCACACTCAATACATCTTTGGGCAGCCTTCAGGAACTGATACGAAATAGCACGGAGCAAAGCCAAATGGAACGCGACAACCGATCGAATAAATGGTCTGGCGCCTTTCAGGGTACTGCAATCTATAGGCATAAATTCGAAAAAAGCGGAAGGATCTTTGCTGCTAGCATCAGTAATACTTATAGCAAGGCAGACCAAGATGGCATCCAAAAATCTGTCGTAGACCTCGTTAACTCCACAGACCCAAATACCTACTTTAGAAATTTGGACCAAGTAAACGAGGCATTGAATAGTAATAACACAATCAAGTCGAGCTTGCTTTATGTCGAGCCTATCAAAAAAATCTTTTTTTGGGAAACGTTCTACAATTTCAGCCAATCCAAGAGCGAGACAGACCGAAAAGTATTCGATATGGAGGCAAGCGATACCCCCGAGCTGAATCCTGATCTAAGTCGTTTTTTTGACAATACCATTACCTACAACAGGGTGGGTTCCAGTATCCGATATGCCAACAAAGGCTCAAACATAAGTGTAGGTTTAGCAGCTTCCAACTACCGTTTGAACGGACAGTTTTCAGTGGAAAAGGCGAGTGAGATTCTCGGAAGAGTGGATAAAAACTACCTCAATCTCACCCCTAATTTGTCCTATTGGAAAACAATGAAGGGCAACAAGCGTATCAACGCAGGGTATTCCATGGGCGTCACTCCACCGAATATTGCCGATCTGCAGCCATTCAAAGACATTTCCAATCCACTGTATATCCGGGAAGGAAATCCCGATCTACAGCCCGAAGTAACCCATTCTTTCAATACCGGATACAATATGTATGATCCTGCTACATTTATAAATTTCCAGTTTTCATTGAATTCCACATTCTATCAAAGCCAGGTGGTTCAAAACCAATCCATAGATCCTGAAACCTTTGTCACTACTTTTACGGCGGGAAATGTTTCCGGTGGACAGCGATATTTTTCATATATAGGTTTTGGGTTTCCCATCGTGAAAACCAAGTTTAATGCATACTTAACTGCAAATCCATCCTTTACTAAAAGCCTCGCCCTAATCAACTCCATCCAGACAGAAACAAATACCTTGAGCCATAACCTTGGGGTAAATTTAGACTTGACCCCTGTAGAATGGCTGAGTCTTTATGCCGGTACATCGTACCGTCTGAGCAAAACCACATACGAACAGAATCCCTCTCAAAACCAAGACATTATTAATTTGAGTGCTTACACGAATATGAATGTAAAACTTCCCAAAGATTTTTACTTTGACATGAAATTCAACTACAACAGATTTGAAAACGAAAGTTTTGGATTTAACCAGGAAGTGCCCATTCTAAATGCATTTATCTATAAACTTATCGGCGAGGCTAAAAAATGGGAAGTCAGGCTCTCTGCCTATGATGTCTTCAAGCAAAATCAAACCATCAGTCAGTTTGCGGGGCAAAACTTCGTTACCACTGGTCGAATTGAAACTTTGTCAAGATACTTCCTTCTCGGAGTGACCTATAATATGCGGGGAGTAGAAGTGAAAAATAGAAGATAGATTAAACCATTAGCCAATTAACAACCATGAAATTAAAATATCTAATAACCATTGCGATGATTCTGATTACCACAGGACTTAGAGCCCAAAATGTAGTGGGCGAGGTAGAATACAGATACCGAATTTTCTATGATAAAATCTATTCCAGCTTGCCCCACCTTACCCAACAGGAAAGGGACAGAATTCTACTCACTTGGAATAATCCTGAAGGCTATAGTACCCGGATGAAACTGCAGTTTTGGCCAGAAAAAAGTCTCTACACGTACGGTGAACCTTATGAAGTACGCAGCTACTCTTGGCAAGTAGAGGACTATTTCATTGAGAACAACCTAAAAGATCAGACCTACCTGAAGTACATGGATCAAATGGGAAAAACTTACATAGTCCGCGACAGCCTAAATGCTCCAAAATGGAGGGTAATGAATGAAATACGTGATATTCTCGGGCACATGTGTATGAAAGCCGTGAGTGAAGACAGCCTCAAAGGCCAAAAGATCACAGCGTGGTTCGCCTCAGACATTCCCGTTCCAATCGGCCCTGAGGAACAATTCGGACTCCCAGGCCTGATTTTAGCCTATGACATCAACGACGGCATGCTCATTGTGGAAGCTGAGAAAATCACTTTTGGGGAACCGGAAGAAATCATCACCCTGCCAAAAAAAATGAAAGGGAGAGAAGTATCGGGTACTAATTATCAGGACATAGTCCGAGAGTTTATCCAATCTTCCATCGAAAGCAGGCGAGCTTGGATGTGGGAAATAAGATATTGAGAAGGCTATTGAAAGTACAAAGGCGGAAAGTAAGAAGGTTTCTCCAACCTAGGACAGGATCAACAAGCTGAAAAATTCATTATTGGCAATGAAAAACAATTGACTTCGTTTAAGAACTTTCTTGAACGATGCAGACGACCCGTAGAACCCAGCGAGGAAATAAAAGAACGTTTAAAAAAAATTCAGTTACTTGCGACGAAAATAGGTTTAAAGTAATGGGATTAGGATCAGTACGAGGGATTGAATTTTAACCCCTTAAATCGTTCATTCAGATAATTTGACCATAAAATTTCTGTATCCAATTCCACCAGTCCTTCCAATCCCCTGATCGATGCTGTTCCCGGTTGTGAATTATGATAAATGCAAAGATGGGGTCTGCGGTACACCCGCAAAGGGTACGCTTCGCCCGTTCGGAAAAATTGGGTTTTCCAAAGGAAGCCTTCCGCAATTTTTTAGCCCGGCCCTTGGCTTGGGTGTCCCTGCCAGCCCCCTATATCTCAATCAAATTTAAAACCTTAAACAGTAAAAGTCATGTCACAATTTGAAATCGAGCATGGCGAGCATGTCACACAGTGGGATGATTATAGTAGCGAGATTCCATGTGACCTTTAAAAAACAATTAAATACACATGAAATAACCTACATCGGCAAAGGTTCCCCGATCTAGACATCATCCGGGTATCCATCTCCAAGGAAACACTGGAGAAAATCCTTAAAGATCACATGGTCGACTACGACGGCAACGATTACCTGGTATTTGAAGTCGCCTCGCTAAAAGAGCCGGACCAATACGGCAAAACCCACACGGCCTATATCAGCAAAAAGGTCGCTGCTCCGAAAGGTGGTAAGGCGAAGAAAGCCAAAGGTTAGGAAAGAGCCCTTCGGGGCTTTTTTTGTCTATTTATCTAAGTATATGCATATCAATATTTGTATGTAAAGCATATATCGATATAGATTTTCGAGCCAAAGTGGAAACGTTGCTGTTGAAGAAAAAATACGGGAATTTTAATTCATACTGTTTGAATGCTAATGGAATTGTTTTAATCATTAACTAAATAAAAGGTAATTAATTGACAATGGCAGATATATCGTTAAAAGTGACGCAACTAAAGGATCAACAAACCCAGCTAGACCGAAAAATAAATCAGCAATTAGTTTTAAACGTGGACTCCTTAACATTGACCGGTTAAAAGCACAAGCCATCGCAGCCAACAATTTAAAACAAACTGGGTGCATATAAAAGAACTTGAAATAGAGGGGCTGAAACTGGAGCTTTGATTATGTACCTAAGGTATGCATTCACTCACTTTCTGGCTCAACAATCCTCATTGAGCTGAAAGCCGGAAAGTCTTAAAAATTAATTTCGCCATTTTGGTCACCGTCCTCTCTGATCCAGTCTCCGGATAAGTTCTTCGATCTTGCGTTCCTGCTCCCTGATCGTTCTATTAGCCGAGGTTTCCTTCGGCGTGGAAATGGAATAGATAAACCAAACCCAAACGACAAAAGCAACAATAAGCCCCGGCCATTGGTTTTCACTGGCAAATGCACCAAACATGGCGATGACGCAAATAAAGGAAACGAGGAAAAGTTTGATAAGGAATCGCATAGCAGTAAAGTTTAAATGATACCTTAAGTTACTCATTTCTAGGGTGAAATGAAAGGAATTTAGTGAAAAATAATAAGGTAATTATCTCATTATTAAATATTTATATCAAAAATTCTGAGGTTTTTATTTCTGCTTTGATAAGAAATCGTAGGAGAAGGTAAAGGAAATCCTGGCTGCTTTATTAGTTGAGGTAGGGGCGCAATAGGTTTTTAATAGAAACAAAAAGCGTGCACGCTATGAATTCTCGCCGGAATTTATTGGTTTGCCAAAACAGGGAATTTAACTTGTAGATTGAAAGGAATATTCAAATTAGGGATATGTCAGTATCAAAAAGTCAACCAAATAGCCCCACAAATGGCCCCACATAAAAAAAGAAGAACCCTAACCGCTTAAAGATTAAGCAATTAGGGTTTCTTCCTGCGGAATGGACGGGACTCGAACCCGCGACCTCCTGCGTGACAGGCAGGCATTCTAACCAGCTGAACTACCACTCCGTTAAATAAATCGATGCGTTTATCGATTATTGTGATGCAAATGTAGGGGCTTTATTTTATCTGACAAAATATGGCCTCAAAAAATATTAACTAAATTTTTACTCCGCTCTTTTTCAGGATGTTTATTTTTAAATCAACACGATAGCTTTTGCCCTTTGAACCAAAAGCAAACTTGGACGTACCCCTCTAAACCTGTTTTTTTATCGCCCCGCCCAACCAATGCGGATTGTTGACCGAATATCGCAAATAATTTTTATCTTTGTTCCGTTTAAAAACTGGAAACATGGTATTAGAATTTGAAAAGCCTATAGCGGATCTTGAGCTTAAGCTCAGCGAAATGAAAGATCTTGCCAAAGGCAAAAACATTGATTTGTCCACAGATATCAAATCGCTGGAGGAAAAAATTCAAACCTTGAAAAAAGAGACATTTCAAAACCTTACACGTTGGCAACGGGTACAGCTATCCCGCCATGCCGACAGGCCTTATGCGCTAGACTACATCTATGAGATGACAAATGATTTTATCGAACTTCACGGCGATCGAAGTGTAAAGGACGACAAGGCGATGATCGGGGGACTGGGAAATATTGATGGACGTTCGGTGATGTTTATTGGCCAGCAAAAAGGTAGAAATACGAAGCAGCGCCAGGAAAGGAATTTCGGAATGGCGAATCCGGAAGGATATAGGAAAGCATTGCGGCTCATGAAAATGGCTGAGAAGTTCAACAAACCCATTGTAACGCTGATCGATACCCCTGGAGCTTTTCCCGGCATTGAAGCCGAAGAGCGGGGTCAGGGGGAAGCGATCGCCAAAAACCTAAGGGAGATGTTCAAACTGAAAGTTCCCGTCATATGTATTATCATTGGAGAAGGAGCCTCGGGTGGAGCACTGGGTATTGCCATAGGTGATAGAGTTTTTATGTTGGAAAACACCTGGTATTCGGTGATTTCTCCTGAATCCTGTTCATCCATCCTTTGGAGAAGTTGGGATTATAAGGAGCAGGCAGCAGAAGCGCTTAAACTAACAGCTCCTGACATGTTGCAAAATAAGCTAATCGACGGCATTATCGCTGAGCCACTCGGCGGGGCCCACCGAAATATGAAAGTGATGGCAGCAACAATTAAAAGCACCATCAAGGAATCTCTCGCCGAATTGGATAAAATCGAATCCAACGAACGCATGAATAATAGAATTGATAAATTCTGTGCCATGGGGGTAGTGGTGGAATAATTCGGAGATGGCCAACTATTTGGCTAGGGACCTTCAATTTTTTGGGGGTTTCATTCTTTAGAATGGAGGAGGAGAGACTTTCTTTCATGGTGTTCCAGCAGATAGGAACAGCATTCAATAATACAAGTAGTTTACCATTGGAAAATCAGACACGTATAGGAATAGCTCTTTCTGGAGGTGGCGTGCGCGGCATTTCACATCTTGGAGTGCTTAAGGCAATGGATGAAGTTGGCTTGATCCCCTCGGCTATATCCGGCACAAGTGCCGGTGCGATCGCCGGGGTCATGTATGCCAAGGGTTTCGCTCCGGATGAGATCTTGGAGATTATTATCCAAACAAATTATTTTAAGTTTATTTGGCCCTCTGTCAGCTGGAAAGGGATACTCAAGATGGATCAGGTTATCCCTCTTTACGAAAAATACCTTGGTGTTGATGATTTTTCGTCACTTCGAATTCCCATGACTATGGCCGCGACTGATTTGCATTTGGGCCAGACAGTGTACTTCTCTTCAGGAGAGCTTATCAGACCTTTAATGGCCTCCTCCTGTATTCCGGGAATGTTTGAGCCAATACTTCTAGATGGGCGGTATTTTATCGACGGCGGGGTGTTGAACAATATGCCTGTAGAGCCACTGCAGGACAGCTGCGATGTGATCATCGGTGTCAACTGCAACCACCTTCCCATAGAACAAAATATCCGCCATATCAAAAGCTTGATAGAGCGGACAGTAATCATGTCCATGAATTACAATGTATATAGCCGAAGGGGAATGTGCGACCATTTTGTTGAACCCCCAGGTTTGGCCCGGTTTGGCGTTTTGGAAATTAAAAAAGCAAAAGAAATATTTGAAATTGGCTATCAGACCATGATGGAGTATATAAGTCTTCATCTACAACAGGACGGGATTGCCACGAAATCAATAATATAAGCTCAGGGATGAAACTATTAGCACGGATTATTTTTTGGATTACAGGCTGGAAAGCTCAAGGGGGAATGCCTGATGGTGTGAAAAAGGCCGTTTTAATAGCCATTCCCCATACCAGTAACTGGGATTTGCTGTATGCCCGGGCCGCTTTTTACCTAATGGATATTCCTGTAAAATTTACAATCAAGAAGGAGGTTATGGTGGGTCCTCTAGGGTGGTTGATAAAAGCGTTAGGAGGAATTTCAATTGACCGCAAGCGTTTACCGGGAAAGCGTAAGTTGACTTATACCGAATCGATGATTCAGATGTTGAAAGAGTCGGATGAACTGGTGATTATGGTTACTCCTGAGGGTACCCGCAAACATGCACCGAAATGGAAAAGCGGGTTTTACCATATCGCATTGGGCGCGGAAGTCCCGATTTTGGTAGGATATTTGGACTACAAAAATAAAATAGCCGGTATTGGTCCCTGCCTTTATCCCAATGGGGAAATGAATGCCCAAATTGAAGAATTGATGGCTTTTGGACGCACTGTCGAGGGGAAGTACCCTGATCAGGGGATACGCTGATCCCGCGGGGTTGAAATTGTCTAAATAATTCCCCATATTAATTAGAAAAATTTAACCACAACTCCATGATTAAGAAACAGATAAAACGCTTAAAGTCACTCACGTTTTTTCAAATCATTATCGATAGCGTCAAAGATTTTGCCAGCAGTGATTCCATGACCTTTGCCGCCTCCACTGCATTTTACACAATTTTTAGTTTACCGGCGCTTTTAATTATCGTTCTAAACATTGGGGCTACTTTTTATTCCAAAAACGATGTGAGGGAAGAGCTATTGAGTCAAATAGGAGAACTCATAGGACAGGGAAGTGTGGAGACGCTTGACGAAATTATGCGAAATGTAACTTTGGAGGACCAGGTATTTTGGTCGCAAATGATGGGTATCGCTATTTTGGTATTCAGTGCGACCACGGTTTTTGTAAGCCTTCAAAACAGTATAAATCACATTTGGCATATCAAGCCAAAGCCTGAGAAAGGTGTTTTGAAATTTGCCGTTAACAGATTTCTGAGTTTTTCCATGGTGGCGTCCATCGGGTTCCTATTGATAGTCTCGTTAGTAGCTGATGCTGTCTTGGTAATTGTTTTAAACTATTTCAGCAATTTGTTTGACGAACGTGTTTTAGTTTTTGCCGGTGTGGCTAACGTGATTCTGGCACAATCACTAATGGTTTTGATTTTTGGTTTGATGTACAAAATTCTCCCTGATGCCCGTGTTAGATGGAAAGATGTGTGGTTGGGGGCATTTGTTACAATGCTTCTTTTTGCACTGGGTAAATACTTAATTGGCCTATATTTGGGAAATGCCGATGTTGGCAATTATTACGGAACCGCGGGCTCTTTGGTGGTTGTTCTCATTTGGGTTTATTATTCGGTTGTTATATTTCTATTTGGTGCCCAGATCACATACTATATTGCTGAGAATGTAGGGGGTAATGTCATACCTTCCTCGCAGGCAGTGAAAGTAGAATTAATAGAATTGGATGAAAATGGAGATTTTACCAATTATGTTAAGAAAAATCAAAAGAATTCCAAAAAATAGAGGTTGCAAATTTGTAATTGTTTTCCACTGAATAGGCATTCAATTAGGAAAGAGGATTAATCCTCTTTCCGTTTATCCCCGGTTTCGGGATCAAATTCGGAAACTTCTTTTTTCAGAACTTCCTTGGATGAAATTTCCTGTTCTTTAGATACATCAGAGGATTTTTTGTTGAATACTGATCGAAATATAAGGATCAACGCAATCACAATTGCTAAAATAATTGCAGCACCTATGTATAATGGCATACTCGATTGGGGTTTAGAAGAATAGTTATTTTAAATATGATAAAATGTATACAATTTGAGAGCAATAACGGTGCCCCTTTGTATATTTGCATATTAAAAAATTTTATTTGAAACAGGAATTATTTGAGGAATAAATTATTGAAATTAAAAAAGACGTCCTTGTACTGGCTGAAATTTGTGGGCAAATTGGGTGCCTTTCAACATTTCGAACAGAAACTTTAAAAAACTGTTTTTCCATACTTCGGCATGGATTTTAAGGTCCTTGGGTTCAAAGTCAACAGAACCCTTTACGCGATCGTACCCAATCAACATGCTCCATATCGTATAAAATGTGGTTTCGGGTTGAAGTTCCGGACGAATACTACCATCCCGAATGCCTTTCGATATTATTTTAACACCTATTGCGGGAATGTCGTGTTGGATTTGCAAAAGTTTCTGAAAATAGGGACTTTCCAATATCAAAGTAGGAATCATCTCTTGTTTTGCGGGATCATTATGCAGATTGACTAACCCTAAAAAATTAAGAATGCACTCATAAAAAAGCCGTTTTTCAGAGGTAAATACCAGAAAATTTTCCACCAAATCGGAAATGTTTTCAAAGCCTGTATTGTCCTTTCCCTTTGACAAGGCCTTGTTAAAGACATCTTTGAGCTCATCATACCCCTTTTTTGTGATGGCCATGTATAGATCCTCTTTACTTTTAAAATAAAAATAAGTTAACCCCTTGCTGATTTTGGCTTGCTGTGCCACCTCATGCATGGTAGTATAGTGCAAGCCTTTAATCGAGAACAACCGAATGGCCGCTTCCAAAATTTTTTTTTCCCGTTGTTGTCTTTCGTAGAGCCCCATATAGATTGGCATCGCTTACCGCTACAGGTAAACAATAAATTTTGTGATTTTGGTATAAATCAATTATTGGTTTACCTGTACAATATAATAATTCTTTTTCCCCTTTTGTACCAAGAGGTATTTGTTTTGGAGCAACTGAAACTCTTCTATAGAAATGTTGGGATCGCTGATTTTGATTTTGTTTATGCTTACCCCTCCGCCTTGGATCATTTTGCGGGCTTCTCCTTTTGAGGAAAATACCAAATTCTCAAAGCTCAATAGATCCATTAGATTTTGAAATGCAGCCAACTGTTTCTGGTTTACCTCCAATAATGGTACTCCCTCAAAGACCTGAAGAAAGGTGCGTTCATCCAAGGTCGAAAGGTCTTCCAGGGAGGACTTACCAAACAGGATATCGGATGCTTTTATAGCCATTTCAAGTTCTCCCTCCCCATGGACCAGTAGCGTAATCTCTTTGGCGAGATCTTTTTGCAGGATTCTTAGGTGTGGAGCCTCCAAATGTTTGGTTTCTAACTCTTCGATGCTGGATTGGTCCAAGGTAGTGAAAATGCGGATATATTTGGAGGCATCTTCATCCGAGACATTCAGCCAAAACTGGTAGAAGGCATAGGGAGATGTCTTTTCGGGATCAAGCCACACATTTCCGCCTTCTGTTTTGCCAAATTTGGTACCGTCAGCTTTGGTGATCAGAGGCACGGTAAGGGCAAAAGCTTCACCACCTTCCATTTTGCGGATCAGTTCGGTTCCAGTGACAATATTTCCCCACTGGTCAGAACCACCCAGTTGAATGCTACAACCACGATTTTTCCATAGATAATAGAAGTCGTACCCCTGGATTAGTTGATATGAAAACTCCGTAAAGGAAAGTCCGTTTCCATCTTCTAACCTTCTTTTTACGCTGTCTTTGGCCATCATATAATTGACGGTGATATATTTTCCGACATCCCTTATGAAATCCAAAAAGGAAAACCCGGACATCCAGTCGTAATTGTTAACCAATTCAGCTTTGTTGGGAGTTTCATCCTCAAAGCGTAGGAATTTGGCTAGCTGCTTTTGTATGCAATCTATATTATGATCCAGGGTATTTTTATCCAATAGATTTCGTTCGGCGGACTTAAAAGATGGGTCGCCAATCATTCCTGTAGCTCCCCCTAGGAGGGCAAACGGTTTGTGTCCGGCCCGCTGAAAATGTACCAGCGTCATCACACCCACCATATGGCCGATATGAAGCGAATCAGCAGTAGGGTCAAAACCTAAATAGGCAGCACCCATCCCATTATTCAGGTGATCAACTAATCCCGGAGTCATGTCCTGCAACATGCCCCGCCATTTCAATTCCGCTATAAAATCAGTCATTTTTCGGCAGTAAGTTTCTTATGAAGGGGCAAATATAAGGTTTGGAGGATAAGGATTGAAAAAAATGCGGGATATTGCTGTGGGACTTCAAGTTTTATACACATAGAATTTCCGAAAACACATGAAATTTGATCCATTTTTCCTATCTTGTTCTGAAAATTGACGGCCCAATGAAAATCTTGTATCTTTTTTTAATTATTTGTTTCTCGAGTAATATTCCCGCTTATAGCCAAGCGTTTGTTCCCAATTATGATGAAGCTAAGATCCCATTCTACACCCTCCCCAATGTTATTGCGTTTGAAGACGGTAGTATTATCACTAATGTAGCAGATTGGGAAAAGCGCAGGGCAGAAATTCTTGGTGTTTTTTCCAAAGAGGTATATGGAACAAGCCCGGAGTGGGACGGAGAGATTACCGCCACCGAGGTTTCATCGGTGGCAACGGACAAATTTATTCGGAAGGAAATAAAACTTTCCCTTCATCGCAAAAGCAAGAAGGTGGATCTCTATGTGTTACTTTTCCTGCCAAGGCAACAAACTCCCGCACCAATATTTTTGGGATTAAATTTCTACGGAAATCAAACTTTATCTGATGGTGCAAATGTGTTGGTGACCCAATCCTGGATTAGGGATAATAATGATTTGGGATCTGAAAACAACCGTGCTTCAGAAAAGAGCAGGGGTATGCGAACCGCAAATTGGCCTGCAGAAGACATAGTTGAAAAAGGATATGGTTTGGCGAGTTTGTATTATGGCGATGTAGACCCAGATTTTGATGACGGGTTTCAAAATGGAGTTCATGCCCTTTACGATCAGGAGCGCGACGAATCTTCTTGGGGAAGCGTTGCAGCATGGGCTTGGGGGCTTTCCCGGGTGATGGATTACCTCGTTACCCTTCCAGAAGTAGATGCAGATAAAGTGGCAGTGCTGGGACATTCTCGCTTGGGAAAGGCGGCTATTTGGGCAGGAGCAACAGATCAACGTTTTTCGATGATTATATCAAACAACAGCGGTTGTGGCGGAGCTGCCCTTTCCCGAAGACGTTTTGGGGAAACCGTAGGACGGATCAACACTTCTTTTCCCCATTGGTTTAGCGAAAGTTTTAGACAATATAATAGGCGTGAGGACGAACTCCCCGTTGACCAGCATCAATTGCTAGCTACCTTGGCACCAAGACCATTGTATATCGCCAGTGGTGAGGACGATAAGTGGGCCGATCCAAGGGGTGAGTTTCTGGGAGGCGTAGAAGCTTCTCCGGTGTATGAGCTTTATCAAAAAACAGGTATTCCAACAACTGAATTTCCTCCTGTTAATCAGCCTGTAATGGGACATATAGGATATCATATCCGTAATGGTGGGCACGGTTTGCTTGGCTACGATTGGCAGCAATTCTTGAAGTTTGCGGATATGCACTGGAGGTAACTTATTTGGAAATTTAGGGAATATCAGACTTTTCCCAATGAATCGTATGACAGTTTGATATAATTGCAGAATGTTTTTTTATACATTATTCCGACGATTATGGGCAATAACCAATCTAAAATTACGGAAACTCCTCCTCAGGAAGTACTGGATGAAATGGAAGAGCTGAATCAGGTGCTGGATGTCGCACTTCCTTTCAAAAAATTAGACCATAATATACTTATTGGCACCTGGAATATTCGTGCGTTTGGTGGGCTGACCGAAAAATGGGCGGCCGAGAACAGTGACTCGCCTAAACGTGACCTGCAATCGTTAGTAGTGATTGGGGCAATTATTTCCCGGTTTGACATTGTGGCGATTCAGGAGATCAAAGGAAATTTAAAAGCCTTTCGGCATATGCTGAAACTCCTTGGAAACCACTGGAGTTTTATTTTGACGGATGTCTGTGGAGGGGCAGAGGGAAACGATGAACGGCTGGCCTTCCTATTTGACACCAGAAAGGTAAAGCTCTCTGGCCTAGCCTGCGAATTGGTGGTGCCAAATGAAAAAATAGAAAGTATTGAAGAGGGAGCCTTCTCCCGACAATTTGCGAGGACGCCCTATGCAGTAGGGTTTAAGGTGGAGGATAAAACTTTTGTATTGGTGACCCTGCATGTCCTTTATGGCAAGCGGGCAAGCGACAGAACAGGCGAATTGGAAGGGATAGCCCAATGGCTTAAAAATTGGGCCACCGACATGAATTCCTTTGACCAAAGTCTAATTGTATTGGGAGATTTTAATATCGATAGGATGGGGGACCCCAGATATCAGGCCTTTACTTCAACAGGTCTCCAAGTCCCAGTGGACTTGGAAGCTTTGAAACGAACTGTTTTTGATAAAAATTCCACGTATTATACCCAAATAGCCTGGTTTGAAAATCAGCAGCACATACCTGAGCTTTCAATCAAATACCTACAAGGAGGAGTATTTAATTTTGGTCCCCACGTGATGAAGAACAGGTCATTGACACCTATGCAGCTTTCTTGGAGGGTCTCTGATCACCTTCCATTATGGGCAGAGTTTTCCACGAGATGCTGATTTTGCCCAAAGTTTAAATATATTAGGGAATAATTTTGAAAAGATTACGGTATGGTAAAACAGCTTTTGGTAGTGGCATTCGTCCTTTTATTTGGAACAGCTTGTGAAAAAGGGTCTAAAGAAGATGTGGAGCCAAGCATAAAAATTAGTCACCTACAACTCATTGGCAGTCATAATAGCTATAAGTTGGCGATAGAACCCGCACTATTAAAACTCCTGATGGATACCGATTCAGCAACGATGCAGGGATTGGATTACAGCCATATTTCACCCTGGGACCAGCTTGAATTAGGCTTACGGGTCTTGGAATTGGATGTGTTTCATGATCCGGAGGGAGGGCGTTTTTCGACGCCAAAAGGACATGCCTTTCTCCAGCAGCGGGGGTTAACCCCTGAACCCTATGCTGACCTCCAGAAATTCGACCAGCCGGGTTTTAAAGTCATGCATGTACAGGATATTGATTTTAGATCCCATTTTCCCCTTTTTAGGGATTACTTGGAGGAATTGAAAACATGGTCGGATCTTAATCCAAACCATTTGCCCATTTTTATTACTGTTAATACCAAGGATCAGAATTTCCCCGAGCGTGGCTTTACCGAAGCATTGCCGTTTACTTCAGAGGCATTTGATTTGTTGGGGAAGGAGATTCAGAGCGCTCTTTCGCCAGAAAAATACTTCACCCCTGCCCAGTTGAAAAAGGACTTTGAATCTCTGTCAGAGGCTGTTTTGACCATCGGCTGGCCCGACCTTAAAGAAATTCAGGGGAAATTTGTATTTGTTTTGGATGAAGGCGGCGAGAAAATGGATTCCTATCTTCAAAATGACCCATCCTTGGAAAGGAGTGTGTTTTTCGTAAACGTATCGGAAGACAATCCTTTGGCAGCAATCATGATTCTGAATGATCCTGGGAGAGACCAGGCGAAAATTCAAGGTTTGGTCAAAAAAGGATTTATGGTACGGACGAGGGCGGATTCAGATACCCGGGAAGCGAGAACCAACGATAGGAATAAAATGGATCATGCATTTAGCAGTGGCGCCCAGCTGATCAGTACGGACTATTATCTCCCTGACACCAGGATTAATTCTGAATATCAAGTCATCTTTCCCAATCAATCCTACGTGAGATCAAATCCACTGATTGAACCTGTGAAATCTAAGGATATTTCTGAAATTGAATTTCAATCGGAGGTAGTGCCATTATCTACTGGAGATTTTAAAGTTGCAATGGAGCACAAGTATGGAACGGTTTTGGACGTGAGGACAGACGGGGAAGTGAGTGGAGGGTGTTTGGAAAATGCCATCCAGGCAGATTTTCTCTCGGACCAGTTCGATGAGCGTACTAAAACACTTGAAAAATCAGAACCGATCCTGGTATACTGTAAAGTAGGAGCTAGAAGTGCCAAGGCAGCGGAAAAGTTGATTGCCCAAGGCTTTAAAAAGGTATATCACCTGGAAGGGGGCATAGACACATGGGTTTCATCCGGGGAAAAAGTAGTGGAATACGTTCCCCGTTAAACGATTAATAGAATTGATTTTTAACCTTTGACTTCGATTTTGTGGAAAAAGATATTCATTTGGCCATTATTAAAGAGGACCCGTGGCTGGTTCCTTACAAAGAAGAAATACTGCAACGGTTTGTTCGCTTTCAACGTGCCCTGTTGGAAATAGAACTGGCAGAAGACAGTCTGATGGACTTTGCCAAGGGCCACCACTTTTTTGGTATCAACAAGGATCTGGAACGCAATGGCTGGGTGTACAGGGAATGGGCACCGGAAGCACAGGCACTATATTTAATAGGAGATTTCAATCAATGGGACCGAAGCTCCCATCCGTTGGAGCGCAAAGAGTGGGGAGTGTGGGAAATCTTTTTACCCGCCTCTGAATACAGCCAATCGTTTGTGCACCAAAGCCTGATCAAAGTCCATGTTGTTACTGCGGAGTCAGCATTGGACCGTATCCCGGCATATATCACCCGGGTGGTACAAGATGAAGAAAGCAAGGATTTTTCCGGTCAACTTTGGTTTCCCGAAGCGGAATTTGAGTGGACAGATAAAAATTTTTCCCCAAAGAAAGCCTTAACGGCCCCGCTGGTCTATGAATGCCATGTGGGTATGGGGCAGGAGAAAATGGGATTGGGAACCTATCGGGAGTTTGCTGACCTTATCGTGCCAAAAATTAAAAAAAACGGCTATACGGCTATTCAGCTGATGGCCGTTATGGAGCATCCCTATTATGGATCCTTCGGATATCATGTTTCCAACTTTTATAGTCCTTCTTCACGCTTTGGAACTCCCGAGGATCTAAAATACCTGGTGGATACCGCGCATGGAATGGGCTTGGCAGTTATTATGGATATCGTTCATTCCCACGCCGTACAAAATGTGTCTGAGGGACTAAATGAATTTGACGGTTCAGACCATCAATATTTTCATGCCGGTCCAAAAGGGTATCACGAAGTATGGGATTCCAAATTGTTTGACTATGGTAAGTGGGAGGTAAAGCGTTTCCTACTTTCCAATATCCGCTACTGGATGGAGGAGTTTCACTTTGACGGGTTCAGATTTGACGGAGTAACATCCATGCTGTATGTGCATCATGGGCTTGTTACCTTTGACCATTTTGACAAGTATTTTAACGATGATGTAGATCAGGAAGCAATCATATTTATGCAATTGGCCAACAGGTTGATCCATACGATCAAGCCAGATGCAATTTCTATTGGGGAGGAGGTCAGCGGAATGCCGGGCCTTTGTCGGGAACCGATGGAAGGGGGTATTGGGTTTGATTTCAGAATGGCAATGGGCATTCCCGATTTTTTCATTAAAATACTCAAAGATCAACGGGATGAGGATTGGGATATCTTCGAATTCTGGAAAGTGGTCAGCGAAAGAAGATACAAAGAAAAAACCATCGCCTATGCCGAATCGCATGACCAGGCATTGGTAGGGGATAAGTCCATTGCCTTTTGGCTGATGGATAAGGAAATGTATTTCAATATGCATGTCAACGATAGCCACCTGGTAGTGGATAGGGGAATTGCTTACCATAAGCTTTTCCGCCTGTTTACCATCAGTTTGGGCGGTGAGGGATATCTCAATTTTATGGGCAATGAATTTGGGCATCCGGAATGGATAGACTTTCCAAGAGAAGGAAACGACTGGAGCTATCAGCATGCGAGACGACAGTGGAGCCTCGCCGAGAATAAGGAGTTAAAATATAAATTTTTGCTTTACTGGGACAATGCCATGATTCGGTTGGTGAAAAAATACAATGTCCTCCAGGCATCTTTTGCCGAACAACTTCACATGGATACGACAAATAAAGTCATTATATTCCGCCGTGGAGGATTGATATTTATTTTTAACTTCAATACCAGTCAGTCCATTTTCGATTATCGGTTCAGGGCACCCGAAATGGGTAAATATAATTTGGTGCTCAATTCGGACAGCACCAAATTTGGTGGCTTTGGACGGATAGATGAAAGCCTTTCCTACTACACCAATCAAAATCAAATGCTCAGCACTTATCTAACCAACCGCACGGTATTGGTGCTGGAGAAAGTGGGGTAAGCTTTATTTCCATCTTACGCTTAGTGTAATCCTATCACTAGGTAGACCTAAATATTGATAGTTAAACCCAAATAAATTTGGACAGTTCCGTAGGAACGACCGATATAGTAACCATGGGTTTCAACCCATAGACAGGGATCAAGCCCCCTACCAAAAGTGCCGTAGGCACGGACGATAATTTGCATCGTTTAGTAGGAGAGGGTATTATCGGAAAACAATAAATGCAGTTAGCTGGCCTATTGCATATTGAAATTGGCAACTTGCAATGTTTTGATTCCATGGCTTGATGTCGTTCGTCCCGATGGGACTTTTAAACATCATTCTCGTCTGATCCCCCGGTTTCAACCGGGGGCTTAAGTTTGGCTAATTGCGTGCGTAAAACAGATTAGATAGCACATGAATTGGGTTATTTTTAGTACTTCGTTGTTTATTCTCCATTGTAACGAAGTCGGAGAAATTGATTTTGACTGAATCCGTCCAGTTTATTGCCCTAAATTGATTGATCAGGTTCCTCCATCTTACAGTGTCCACTGTTTTGACAGGGAAGGTATGCACTTTTCCGGCAGCCCAGGCTTTCACTTCTTTCCATTCGTAATCCTGTGACTGACGAATCTGTTCCGGGGTAGGGAGTTCCCTTCCATAGACTCGCTTTCCTCCTTTTTCGTTGGTTTCGCTACAATCTGGCAGTTCGTATAGCCGGCAGTCTTTGCGGATCCTTCCGATAAGGGTGACATTTTTATCCAGTTTTTTGAGGACAGACTCATTGGTATAGCTCCCGTCAACGCTGACCACCAATCTTTTTTCACTGTGTCCGTCCAGGTCAAGTCCTTTTCTCAGAGCCGATATTCTTTGGGCTCCGACTATGCTCAGCTTGGTCTTTTTCTGAGTCTCCCTATAAAGTTTATAATCCTGCTCCGCACAGTCCTTTTTGGGCTTTTTTAAAGAAGGACAGTGGTGAAGGTCAACCGGCACAGTAGTGGCCTGTATATTTTCCATTCTCGAACATAAGGAAAGGGAGGTCTGGATAAACCGCTGTCCCCAAACCAGGTTGGTTTGAAAAGGAGGTCCCAGCGGATCTCTCATCCACTTAGCCCCGTCCACTTTCTTTCCCGTTTTCCTCAGAAGCGTATCATCATGTGTGCATAAATCTCCCTTTCGTCAGCTGAGATGGCGTCCGCAAGGTTCTTTCTGACCACAGAAAACAAGGCGTCGGTATTCATTCTTTCCCCATGAAACAAACGGTAGGCGGCCGACCAGTCCTTAAACTGTTGGCCTGTGGCGGCAATCATGCCTGTAACGGTACTCCTGCCCACGCAACCAAGAAGACCCTCTGCAAGCACAAAGGCCCTTTTCCAGGTACGCGGTTGGGTGAAAGCGCCCTTACATTTGGGGAAAACAGAACCGAACACCTCTTTTAGGTTTTGGGAGGCATTTTTTTTTAAGGCTTTCAACTGCCTTGTCACTGCGCTGGAGAACGAGCCTCTGGTGATCATCGATGATCCACTCAACCACTTCTCCCTGTTGAAACTCAATTGCCTGGGCAACGGCAGCCGGAAAATTGACGTACCATTGTTCGCTTTTGGCCCTTTTGATGATCTGAATTTTAGTAGGATACCCCATATCTAGTAAATAGCCAAAATCGAGAGAGTAGTTCTCCGATGAAACATCGGTGAACTACTCTTATAAATACCCCTAATTTTAATAGGGCCGATCTGTACGTTTAGATCCAATTTCTCCAATCTGGATTTGCTGTACTATCCTTACTGAACAAATATTTTTAAAGCTTTAGGTGAGGGCTACCCATCGGTTTTCCTTAGCAGCCTGAAAGATAGCTTCCAAAATTCTGGTATTCTGATAGGCAGATTCAAGTGAAACCGGAACCTCCTTATCCTCCAAGATGGCCCTGCTAAAATCATCAGCCTGCTTGGTATATTGATCACTTATTGGCATTTGAATTACCTCTACCTGGTGTCCCGTAATGTCTCCATGGTGGATATGAATTTCATTGGGCTGGTCGATAGGTGCGTTGAAGGGAATCCTGACTTCAAGCGCCTTTTTTTCACCAAAGAAAAACATCCTTTGATAAGGCATTAGCTGCGTGCTAATAGAAAACGTCATTTGCGCGGAGGGATATTGCAGGATCACCGATCCCAATTGATCCGTTCCAAAATCCGGGTCGAAATCCAATAAAGCCGTTAATTTCTGAGGCTCTTCCCCTAAGGCAAACCGAGAGGTAAATACAGGATAGCAACCGATATCCCACACGCCACCACCGCCATTTTCCGGTTTGTTTCTAATATTATCTTCCTGTCTGTTAAAGTAGCTGAAAAAGCCCTGGACAGCTTTTATTTTGCCCAAATCCCCACTACCAATGATTTCTTTCACCCTGATCCATTGGGGATTGGATGCGACCATAAAGGCTTCACCCACCTTTACACCATATTCATCTCTTGCTGATATAACTGATTTGAGGTCGGACGCTTTTAAGGCAAAGGGTTTTTCACACAACACGTGTTTTCCTGCCTGAATGCACTTCAGGGTATATGAGACGTGTAGATCATTTGGCAGGGGGTTGTAGATTGCATCCACGTCGGGATCGTTGATAACTTCCTCATATGATCCGTAGGACTTGGGAATATCTAATTGGGAGGCAGCGGTCTTGGCCTTTTCCAAGCTGCGGGACCCAATGGCTGTTACTTCATAAAGGTCGCTGCCCCTCATTGCCGGTATTACTTTTTCTCGGGCGATTTTGGCTGCCCCAAGTACTCCCCATCTTACTTTTTTCATGGTTTTGGTTTATTAAATGCGTTAAAATATATAAAATAGAACCATCTCCTTGCGTGGAGAATGCTCAGGATCTTACCAACAAGGTACGGCTTATCTTTTTTAAATTTTATCCGAGCGGATGAATATCTACATATTAATTCATATTGATTATAAATAGGACTGATCAGATAAAATTTATCTTTTTTGTCCTTTTGGATGATTATGCTGTAAATCAAATAAAAAAGATGTAATACAATAGTCATTATGGGTTTCTGCAAACTTTTTCAATAGAAAAAATGGATATTTAATTTAATTCGAATGTGCGAATAAATTTACTGGGTTTGATTACTGTTGACAAAAAGGGAAATTCTCCCTATAATGCAATCGATTGCGCAAATATTCAGCACAAAATATGCGTAGATATAAAAACCATAAAAATTAATTAACAAAACCTAACATGGAAAATAAATTCTCTAGAAGATCATTTCTTTATTCCGTCAGTATGCTGGCTGCGGGGACGGCTTTGGCCACTCCGCTTACCGGATTTGGAATGAACAGAAAAATGAAGGTGGTGCTGGTTGGAACCGGTGTCCGTGGCATCTCCTTTTGGGGCAAGCGGCTGGTCGAGCAGTACGGGGATACTTTGGAATTTGTCGGACTCAGTGATATCAATCCTGGCCGGTTGGAGTATGCGAAGCAATTTATGGGTGTGAATTGCCCCACATTCGTAGACTTTGATGAGATGGTGACCAAGACCAGACCTGATCTAATCATTGTCACAACAATGGATTCTACCCACCACGAATTTATCATAAAAGGATTGAATGCAGGCATTGACGTGCTTACAGAGAAGCCGCTGACTACGGACGAGAACAAATGCCAGCAAATCGTAGATGCGGAAAGAAAGTCCAGCAAAAACCTTATTGTAGGTTTTAACTATAGGTGGAGCCCATACATAACGAAAATAAAAGAATTACTTCAAAACGACGAGATTGGAGAAATCACATCTGTTGATTTTCACTGGTACTTGAACGTTCACCATGGAGCGTCTTATTTCAGAAGGTGGCATGGATTGACAGAAAATGGCGGTTCCCTTTGGGTACACAAGTCAACGCACCATTTTGATTTGTTAAATTGGTGGCTGGACTCCGACCCGGAAGAGGTATTTGCATATGGGGCACTGGAGCATTATGGAAGCAACGGTCCTTTTAGGGGGAAGAGTTGTAGATCTTGCGCCCATAAAACTGACTGCCAATACTATTGGGATGTCACAAAGAGTCAGCATGACATGAATCTCTACGTGAAAAATGAGGAACATGACGGGTATACGCGGGATGGATGTGTTTATCGACATGAAATAGATATTTTTGATAAAATGTCAGCTCAAATTAAATACGCGAATAAGGCAGTTGTAAATTATTCACTGACCACCTATAGCCCTTACGAGGGGTGGAAAGTATCCTTCAACGGACAAAAGGGAAGGATTGATGCATGGCTGGATATACCGTTTATGGGTAAAGACAGCTTGGATCAGGAAGCACTGCATTCGGCGGAAATGAACCAAAATATGGATGATATGAATCAGGAGCCACTGGTAGTCCATAAGAATTTCGAAAAACCTCAGTTTGTCAATGTGGTCAGTGAAAGGGGAGGCCACGGTGGTGGCGACAGAAGGTTGCACGATAAGATCTTCAAAAATCCAGGAGCGGATGATCCCTACAAGCATTCCGCGGGGATCCGTGATGGTGTTATGTCTGTTTTGGTGGGCGTAGCAGCTCGGGAAAGTATTGCGAAAAATGCCCCGATTAAAATTGCGAGCCTGACCGATATCAAGCCAACAGCTGATAGGTCTTAATTAATTTCTTATCAAGACCCCTTCTTAACTTCTCCGGAGTTGAGAAGGGGTTTTTGCTTTTATTAAATTTTAAACGACTCCCATGAAAATAGAACATCTAGCACTCAACGTTTCAGAACCTCTTGCAATGGCCGATTGGTATGAAAAGCACCTTGGCCTTACGCCAGTAAAAAAAATGCAAGAGTCACCTTATATGACTTTTTTGGCCGATGACAGCGGCAAGATAATGATAGAATTATACCAAAACCCAAAGGCTACTGTATTGGCATTTGATTCCCTTGACCCGCTGATGTTGCACCTTGCATTTGTTTCAGCTGATCCGGCAGAAGATGCCCGTCGGCTTGTGGGTGCCGGGGCAAGTGAAGTAAGTGACGACACCCTTCCCGACGGGACCCGACTTATCATGCTGCGGGATCCTTGGGGTTTGGCGGTCCAACTGGTAAAACGCGCCAAAGCGCTGCTGCCTAATCCCTAGTTTATAGTACAGGTTAATTGTGTATAGGTTGTTAGGTTTTTGAGAAGAAAAATTAGAAGGATGGTCGGTATATACCCACCATTAAGGCATCGATAATCTTGGCAACCTCGGTGGGATTGGCCTTTTTCTTCAAATAGGCCTGTTTTCCGGGTTTACCGGGAATCCAGGTATTGCTTCCATCTGGATGAACCTGACAATGTCCTTCACGGACCAACTCCCAGTATCCCTTGTCAGGAGAGACGGCATATAAGATAGAAGCTTGGTCCCAGCTTTGACGACCGCTGAAATTGTTGTAAAGTTTGTAGGCCTGGAAGACGGGATTGGTTGGATCTAGGTATTGTTGAAGAAACAATCCGCCAGTTATAATTTCACCGCCAAGCTCCCATCCTCCAAAAACCACATCTCCAGGCCAGTTTTCGACGGAATAAACCGTGGAAGCTGGATCCGGCCGGTAAAAATTAGCTTCTTTCCCTTCGGGATACATGCCGCCCATGCAGGACCAAAGTTTTACTTTTTGCCTGACTAGGTCAATCCCATTAAGGGGGCTAATGTCATCGGGTTCTGATTTAAGCAGGTGGGCCAAGTTGGTAAGATGACCAATACTGATAAGGACCACGCTTTGGTCATCAGCATCGGAAAGAAGTTGCCTATAGAGGGTAGTAGCATCCAAAGCGTCCTCGTAGGTTTGTATGCGTTTTGGGAACCCCTCGGCAATTTCTTTGGTGTACTTGGAGATATGTTGAAGCGGAATTCCTTTTTCCACGCCGATAGGAATTTCTGGTCGGTTGAAAAAATGATTGATAGCATCCGTACAAGCGGGGGCATATTCGTCATCGCTTGTGACAATTACTCCCAAGATTTCCACTTTTCCATGGTCGGCAAGAGTATGGAGCATGGCCAATGCGCCCACGTCATCCACGTCGGAGTCAATATCGGTATCCAAAATTACGTTGATGGTTTGGGCGAAAATGCTGGTATATCCGATAAAAATCAGAAGGAAGGATAACGCGTAATGTTTCATCTGTTTATAATTTTTTTTTAATGGTCAGATGGAATCTCGCTACGATAATCATCCCACTGTGTGACGTTTTCGTCATGCTCGATTTCATGTGTTTATAATTGTTTTTCAAAGGTCACATGGAATCTCGCTACGATAATCATCCCTCCGTGCGTCGCTTGCGTGATGCTCGATTTCATGTGTTTATAATTGTTTTTTAATGGTCAGATGGAATCTCGCTACGATAATCATCCCACTGTGTGACGTTTTCGTCATGCTCGATTTCATGTTGGGTTAGTTTTTCGAAAGATAGGAAAATAAAAAAGGGTATGAGAAAAAGAATCTTATTGCTTTAGTGAGTTGACAATAAACCCAAATAGACCTTAATTCACTAAGCGTTCCATGACCAAAACTAATTTATCTTTTTTGGGACTTAATGCTAGGCGGGATATATCCCCATATCCGGGGAGGGAAACGGAGGCAAATTTTTCCCACCCCCTATCTTTGTTCAAATAGTTCATGTACAAGTCTTTCCCTTTCGCCATGATGACACGGTGTTTGTCCAGCCAGATAAAATCTTCGGATCCCTCCAACGTTTCCCCCAATGTTATCAGTTGCCTCTTTTTTGTATCGTAGGCTTTAAGGGTGTATGTGGTTCCTGAGGAGGTTTTGGTAGGTTTGCTTTGATCAATATAGGCAATGGTCTGTGTTTTTGGTCTTGCCTGAATAGACCGCCCCACTTCAAAGGCAATAGGTTGAAGGTCGGTTTTTCCATATGGAAAAATAAGTTTATTAGGTTCTCCCAAGACATACAAGGCGGCAATATTTCCAAACCATCCATAATACGCTACAGGCATGATGTCATCATAGAGTAATTCGGGTTCACCCATGTTGATGGGATACAGCCAGAGCCTTTGATTCCCATCCGCTTCTACTCTTACCGCCGAGATGTACTGACCGCAATCTGTGAGGGCCGGAGAGTATTCGCTGAAATCGGGCGTGCGGGTCATGTTGGTAAATTTTTTGTTGGAAAAATTGTACATGATGATGTCACTGCTCCCATTTTTGGCTTTTGACGTAAAGACCAACTGCTCATTGTTGATAAAATAAGGCTGGTTGTCGTACCCACTTCGGTTTGTGATGCTTTGGGCACTTTCCGGTACTACGTGTAGACCCATGGGTCCGATTTTGGTTTCCAACATTATAAGATCAAAGGATTCCTGCGCTCTAAGCTCCCATCCACAAGCAAGAAATATTAATAGAAAAAACGCCTTAACTATTTTCTGGTGAATTGAGATTCTCGTTAAGAAATTTAATGGATGGGCTGTTGTAAAGTATTTTGGGTGCATGGTTTTATTTTCCTTATTTAATCAAACTATAACGCAGGATTCCGGTTAGAAACGTGTGGGCAAATTTACATTATATAACGAACAAAACCTCAATAAGCTAAAGCATCTTGGAGATCCGTTGGCGGATGAGGCGGCAAAAGTGTTAATCAATTCTCCGGAAATCTGTCGTGAAATCAACGAATGGTCCACCATACCCGAAATTTTGCCCGACCATTTCCCGGTAGAGGTTTATCGTTATTTTGAATGGATGAAGACCTCCCCGGTTGCTGTAGACCGTAAAAAAGTACTTAGATCTCAGCGGTTTTTCGAAGAAAATGGGACGCTTTATCTGACATTATTGGGATTTTATTCTTTGCCTTACTCCTATGCCTTTGCAGACGGCGCTCAAGTATTGGTCCGATCCAAACGGATAATGGAGGATGTGGGAAAACGGCTTACCGAAACGGCTTTTTTTGTATTAGAATGCTTTCGTCCAGCCTTATTCATTGGAGATGACCAAAGTGTGCTCAGTTTGGCAAAAGTGAGGCTGATACATGCTTTTTCCCGGTTTTTTATTCAAAATCATGCTTCGGACTGGGATCCCGAATGGGGGATTCCCATCAATCAGGAAGATTTACTCCAAACCAATCTGGTTTTTGGTTTTCTTGTAATGCGCAGCATGCGCAAAATAGGACTAACCGTACCGCAGGAGGAGGTAGTGGCATCCCTTCACTATTGGAAGATAATAGGGCATTACATGGGGATTAATATCGAATATTGGCCAGATACAGCACGTGAGGCCTACTTTTTAGAAAAATGTATACGAAACAGGCACTTAAAAAGTAGCGAGGCAGGAAGAATGTTGATTAAGGTGCTGATAAATTATTACCGTGAATTTTTTCAAAACCCGGCAATCACCCGTTTAGCCGAAGATCTTGTGGCTTTTTTATTGGGTGAAAAAGCCGCCGATGCCCTTGGCCTCAAGAGAGCCAGCCCATTTGCCGCCCCGGTCTATCAGTTATTACTTCAGACTAATCTGTTTGGGACTTCATCCCAGCCCAAATCATATGCAGCCCAACGTAGGTCATTTGAGGTTAATAGTCAAAAGCAACTTGGCGCACAAGTCCGCTTGAATATCCCCGTTATACCCCAGCGTAATGATCGATAAGTAGTTCATTATCGGACATTTTTTGTTCGTTTTTGAATTTTTTAATCTTGATATAATCGGTTTGACCCTAAAATTGGGCTATTTTGTTTCTGGCATTCTTTTCGAATAGTAATAAAGAAAGCAACCTTGATGAAAATCCCTTTTGAACTCTATTTTTGGTGCCTGGCTCTAATTGCCATAGCCTTTATAGAAGTCGGCACAGAAGCTCATTTCAGTCTTTGTCCGCTTCATAACTTAGGTGCGAATTGGTGTCCCGGCTGCGGCCTGGGTAGATCCATGAAGTTGTTTATGACGGGAGAATTTAAAGCTTCATGGGAAATGCATCCCTTGGGAGGATTTGGGCTGCTTGTAATTGGATTCCGTATCATTGAAATTATTAAACACATAAAAACTACTAGAAACTATGGCTAACGTATTGAAACACCTCCCTGAGTTGGAGGGGATGGAACTGGGGTATATTCAGGGAATACTCAAGAATATGGATGATGAACAGGCAAACCTGTTCGCTCAGGTCTACCGTGCCCGCCGCAAAGACAGTCAGATGATATTGATTTTGACCTTACTTGGGTTTTTTGGCTTTGCCGGATTGCACCGTTTTATACTGGGTCAGATAGGGCTTGGCATCTTGTACCTCTTTACTATAGGTTTATGCTTCATCGGTACCATTGTGGACTTGGTCAATTATAAAAGCCTTGCGTATGAATACAACATGAAGGTTGCTCATGAGACCTTGTCTCTTATGTCCAACGGATTTGACGTTGTTTTTCCCAAAAAAAATACCGATACCAATGAGTAAGTATATAGTAGGGTTTTACTTGCTGATGATGTTGGTTGTCAGTGCCTGTGATTTTGGACCCATGCAGGTGATTACTGATGAATCAGAGACCTTTGAGGGCATCACTGAAATTCAAATCAGGGGAGGTGCACTGGAGACTAGCTACATTGGGAGTGACGATACTGAAACCGTCACGTTAGAGGCGTTCTTGGAATCCTCAAATCCGCAAATGGATGGGATCATCTATCGGCGTAGAGGCAGCAGGTTGGAAATCGAAATGGGTAGTACCGATGGTTTGAGTTTTTGGACTGGACGGACAAAAGGATTCATTTCTCTTACCGGCCCCCGAAAAATGGCCCTGGATGCCCGCAACTCCTCCGGCACTCTCGAAATCCGTAATGTAGAACATTCTGCGCTGGATTTTAGGATCAGCTCCGGAAAAATGGAAGTACACAATATTGTTTGTGATCACCTAGTATTAAAAGCAAGTTCGGGGAAATTGCATGGGGAAAACCTTCAGGGCGATGTTGACTTAGATCTGTCTTCAGGAATGGCCGCGCTGGAAGGCGTTTGGGGAAACGTAAATTTTAAAGGTTCAAGTGGAAGTATTTCTATCAGCGAAGTCGAAGGCAGGGTTGATGGAGGAATGAGTTCTGGAAAGGCGAGCTTGGAAAATATCTCCGAAGTTGGGAAGCTTAGTCTATCCTCCGGCATGCTTACCGCCGAGGAAGTCGGGATAAGTGAGGCAACCAACTTGCAGGCGTCTTCGGGCTATATGAAAATTCAGACCCATAGTTCTTTGGATGACTTCAACTATGATTTTTCCGTTGGTAGCGGACACCTGAGCATTGGTGGTCAAAAGGGTAGTAAAGACCTTAAGATCGATAATGGGGCAACACATACCATCGCAGGTACGCTTCGTTCCGGGAAAATGGAGCTGATGAATTAAACTTTAATTGGACCCTATTCAAACCATCCTTGATGAAATCAGTTGTATTTGTTGAACATCAAACTAATCCACAATGACTTTCAACAAAAACATACTATTATTCGCTGCGTTTTTTGGCTTTATGGCTTGTTCGGATGATGACCCCACTCCGGAACCGGAGGAAGATCCGAAAAACATCGTAGAATTGGCATCTGATACTCCCAATCTCTCTATACTGGTCCAGGCGGTTACCGCAGCCGGATTGGTAAATGACCTATCGGCACCTGGGCCCTTTACTGTCCTAGCGCCCACGAACCAAGCATTTCAGGCGCTCCTTGACTCCAATCCAGCATGGAACGAACTATCTGATATCGATACAGATGTCCTGCGACAGGTATTACTCTACCACGTCGTTTCAGGAAGTGTGCCCTCCAGCAGTCTTTCTGCAAACCAAGAAGTGACCATGCAAAATGGTGAACTCCTGACAGTTACCCAAGTTGGTTCAACGGTCACATTTAATGATACGGCTGATGTAATAACAGCTGATGTAGAGGCGAGTAATGGAATTGTACATATTATAGATGCGGTGTTGTTGCCACCATCTTTGACAGCGGTAAATGAAAATACCTTAATGATGATTGAAGATGAGACGTTTGGTAACGTGTTCACAGATGGTAGGGGCCATGTCCTCTATTATTTTGCAAGAGATGTGAAAGGAGCTAACAACTGTACGGGAGGATGTGCTAACAATTGGCCGATATTCTATGCAGAGGAAATTATGGTTGATGACCCGGATTTTGATGAAGACCTTGTAGGTCAAATCGACGTGGATGGGGAAATGCAATCCACTTACAACGGGTGGCCATTATATACATTTGTAAATGATGAAGAACCTGGGGATACAAACGGAGAAGGTGGAGGCGGAGGTAACTGGTATGTAGCAAAGCCGGATTACAGCCTGATGCTAGCCAATGACCAACTGGTAGGGAATGACGGAAATAATTACATTCTTTCTGAGGAAGGGGTATTGGAAATGGGGGACGGAAACACTCCGTATTTTACAGATTTTGATGGAAGGACGCTATATAGATTTAGAAATGACGTCGCCAATCAAAGCAATTATGGAGGAAATGTTGCCAACTGGCCTGATTTTACCACCCCGGTTACGATTGTACCGTCCGTATTGAGTTTGGAGGATTTTGGTGTGATCGCTGAGAATCAGGTGACGTTTAGGAGCAATCCAATTTACTATTATGGACAAGATGCCGAACGTGGGGAAACTAAAGGAGTAAGTGCCGGCGGGGGAAATTGGCCAATAATTAATAGATCTACTGCTGCGCTAACAGCTGAATAAAATAAGGTTGAATTTTTGGGATGGGATCAACTGACTTGTTTTAAAATAAGCCAGTTGATCCCTTTTTCAGTAATAACATCTACCAGAAATGTTTAATTACTTAGTGATCCCTTAGGCTGTTTGGTAGCATTCAACAAAATAAATCTGATTTCGCAAATTGAACTATTTGTCCATTTTTGAATTAAAAATCCCCAAAGGTACAATTTGAAAAAAAAATCAGTTAATGGGATAATCCGGCCTGGTTTTTTTATATCATTACTTTTTGAAAAGCCAGATATCGGAAATTTTTGAATGCAGTCTACAGTTGAGGTAGGATTCTTCGGGAAGGTCAAAAATTACTTCCATATGTCCTTTCCTTGATGTTTCCAGCGGCACGGATGCATTCTTTGAAACTATGGGCTTCCTTGGAATAGGAGACATGTGAAAGCCTTTTATCATCTATACGGATAAGCGCATCCCCGGAGCCAAAAACCCGGATTTTGTATCCAGCAGCCGGGTCCAAGTTGTAGTATTGTATCGATACTCAAAATACCAAAAAACAAAAATGCCTTCCAAGTAAAGGAATTATTTACTATAATGCCACTTCAATTTAATACCAAATACGCAGGTAAAACCGATTATGAATAAAAAGAGAAGACAATTTATCAAAACAGGAACACTGGGTGTGGCAGGTGTTTCTTTGATACCCTCCATGGTGCTGGGAAAACCGCTGGGTTATGTGGCTCCCAGTGACAAAGTTGACTTGGCCGTCTGTGGTATAGGCAATAGAGGTGCGGAGATTATCCGTTCCCTTCATGCTACCGGTCTGGCAAATATAGTGGCCTTATGTGATGTGGACATGGGAGCTCCTCAGACACAGAAGATAATCGAAATGTTCCCCGATGTGCCTCGATTCCAAGATTTCCGTGTGATGTTTGATAAAATGGGAAACCAAATAGAGGCCATCACAGTAGGGACTCCGGATTTTTCCCATTTTCCGATCACCATGCATGCGATGGCGATGGGCAAACATGTATATGTAGAAAAACCCATGGCTCGTACTTTCCAGGAAATTGAGCTAATGATGGCCGGTGCTAAAAAGTACAAGGTGGCAACCCAGATGGGAAATCAGGGACATTCGGAAGGAAACTATTTCCAGTTCAAGGCTTGGAAGGATGCCGGTATCATCAAGGACGTGACTGCCATGACGGCCCACATGAACAGCAGACGCCGATGGCACGGTTGGGATGTGAATATGAACAGTTATCCACCTGCGGAGCCAAAGCCGTCTACCATGGATTGGGATACCTGGTTGTCTGCTATTGAGCAACATGATTTCAACAAGGATTTTCATAACGGACAATGGAGGTGTTGGTATCAATTTGGTATGGGAGCCCTCGGTGACTGGGGTGCGCATATCATGGATACTGCCCATGAGTTTTTAGATTTGGGACTTCCTTATGAAGTCAATCCGGTTAAGCTGGATGGACACAACCCTTTCTTTTTCCCCATGTCTTCTACGCTGGAATTTAAATTTCCCGAACGAGGAACAATGCCGCCGCTTACCATAACCTGGTATGACGGGATGAACAATATACCCCCAGTCCCAGAAGGATATGGCGTCTCCGAACTCGACCCAAATATCCCGCCACCAAGCACAGGGCAATTGCAGCCCGCTAAGCTGAACCCCGGAAAGATCATTTATGGCAAAGACCTTACCTTTAAAGGAGGTTCTCACGGCAGTACTTTGAGTATTATTCCTGAGGAAGCGGCAAACGACATGCAGTCCCAGCTTCCAGAAGTACAGGAAAGTCCTTCCAATCATTTTGCTAATTTCCTGAAAGCCTGTAAAGGGGAAGAGAAATGCCGGTCTTCATTTGACATTGCAGGACCATTGAGCCAGGTATTTAGCCTTGGTGTTATGGCTCAGCAACTAAATGAGAAGATTGTGTTTGATCGGGAAAAAAAGCAAATTACTAACCACCCGTTGGCTAATGCGATGTTGATTGGTTCTCCACCTAGAAAGGGATGGGAAGATTATTATAAAGTCTAATTTGATTTCATTGCCTGCCAAGCCCAAGCCCATCAAAGTTTGGCTTGGCAGGCAATTTCTTTTTGATTTAAGCTGAATTTAAGCCATTTTTAGAGGAAATTTGATCGTATGAATTATTTCTTCCAAGGTAAGATTTGCTTTAATTCTATAATAAGTGGTTTGTTTTTCCTTTTATTCACCCAGGCGTGTACACAAAATCCTGTCCAATCACCGGAACGTCTAAAACCAAACATCGTTTTTATTTTTGCCGATGATATGGGCTATGGTGATATTAGTGGGTTGAATGCCCATTCAAAAATTCGTACTCCTGCTCTTGATTCCCTCATTCAGGACGGTATGATTTTCACCAATGCCCATGCCAGTGCCAGCGTTTGCACCCCTTCCCGTTATGGTTTGTTGACTGGTCGGTATGCTTTCAGATCTCCCATGGCTGCCTATGGAATTTGGGGGTTTTCTCCTGTCGTAATCGAACCCGGTAGGGAGACACTAGCTACACTATTGAAAAGAGAGGGGTACACTACAGGGATCGCCGGGAAATGGCACTTGGGGGTAGACTGGCAGACCAAGGATAGCAATCCTGCTGTGTTGGATCCGGCAACTGGGTATTCCAATGTGGATTACTCCCTACCCATTCAATCCGGTCCCACTGATTTTGGGTTTGATTTTTCATTTATACATCCTGCTTCGTTGGATATTCCCCCCTATTTGTTTATCCGGGGCCAGAACGTGGTGGATACCGCTATGGTATTGACCACTGATATTTATCCAACCCGGCAGGATTATACCGAATATTCTTGGGACAAAAAGCATACGGATGACTTGGCAGTATATTGGGAGAAAGGCGTTTGGTGGAGGCAGGGAGAGATGTCCCGCAGTTTCCGTATTGAGGAGTGTCACAAAACGTTGGTTTCTGAGGGGTTGGGATTCATAAATAGGCAGGTCGAAGAAAAACCGGATTCCCCGTTTTTTCTGTATATGCCTCTTACGGGTCCGCATACACCCTGGGTTCCATCAGAAAAGCACAAGGGGAAATCAGGCATTGGTTTGTACGGGGATTTCGTCTTGGATATTGATGAGGTAGTGGCAAGGGTAAGGCAAACCCTGTCGGATAATAATATTTTGGACAATACAATCGTGGTTTTTGCCACGGACAATGGTGCATACTGGCCGGAGGTGGAAATTGAATTACATGCCCATGACTCCAATGACGGCCGAAGGGGTCAGAAGGGAGATGTTTGGGACGGTGGTCACAGAGTTCCGCTGATTGTTTCTTGGCCGGGCCATATTCAATCTGGATCAAAAAATACTTCCTTGATCAGTTTGACGGACTTTTTCGCTACTTTTTCTGAAATGACAGACCAACCCATTCCCAACGGGCAGGCAGAGGATAGCCAAAGCTTTTGGCCCGTTTTAAATGGTACAGCCAACCAATCTGCCCGCCAAGAGATGGTTCATCATTCTTCCCGTAATTTCTATAGTATACGGCATGGAGGGTGGAAATATATAGAAGGGTTGGGTTCAGGCGGATTTACCGATCCCGCAGTCATACAGCCCCAGGAAGGAGGTCCAACCGGCCAGCTTTACAAGGAAGATACTGACCCGGAGGAGAAAATAAATCTTTTTTCTGAGCGGCCGGAGGTTGTGAGTGAATTGGCAGAAATGTTGGATGAAATTAGGGGTAAATGATCTACCAACCTCTGCCAATAAAGTTTTTTGGCAAAAACGAAATAAAAAAATTAAATTTTCAACTATTTTCTGAGAGGATAAATTGGAGGATTCCCATTATTGACTCCATAAAATAACACCACTCTCAACGATACGTAACAGATTAATTCTATTATTATTTGTAAAATAACAAATGAATCATTTCTCATTCGTGCTTGATTCAATAAAATAAATCATATCTCTTTGATTTGAAATATATAATTTGTTAATTTCCAGAAGATATTTAAGCCCAAAATTTTCCATGGATTTCACCAAACAGACAGATGCGGATATATGGAAGTTGATTTCCAAAGGTAATAACCCTGCATTCGTTTATGTTTATGAAACCTATTCGGATGTATTGTTTCGGTATGGGTCAAGGATTACAACAGACAAGTCCCTGATCGAAGACAGCATCCATGATGTCTTTTTAAGGATTTGGACAAAGCGGTCCTTTCTAACTATTTCCTGTTCGCTGAAATTTTACCTGATCAGAGCATTCCGGAGAGATTTAATCAAGAAAGTTCAAGAGATTAGGAAGAAAAAATATACCGAAATCTCTGAGATGGACAGACATTGGGAGGTGTCATTTCAGGAATTGATTCTGGAAAACCAGATCATACTGGAATCCAACGAAAATGTCAAGGCAGCTATCAACCACTTATCTGACCGACAGCGTGAGGCAGTTTTTTTGCGGTATATAGAAGGGATGGAGTACCAGCAAATAGCAGAATTGATGCAAATAAAAGTGATTTCACTTTACAATCTCATCCAAAAAGCACTGAAAAATTTATCCCAATCCCTTATAAATAAACAGACCTATATAAAAAGTCTAGTTGTATTTTTTTGTATTTAACAAAATAAACTCAAATAGGTTGCCATTTTCACAACGATAGGAATTTATTTTTTCATTTAATTTATAATTTACACTTTTTGCAATCCGGACCAGTGTAATTCATAAATAAACGCCCTCTTAGTAGTATAACTTCTTAAATATGACTGGGGGAAAAAAGCAACTATTGGATTTTTTGGAGGATCCTTCTTTTAGGGAAATGGTGTTGAACGGGAAGCATGTGCTTTTCTGGAAAGAATGGATCAAATTGAATCCCGATCAAAAAGCTACCTATGATTTAGCCGTGCGTGTTCTTTTAGAAATAAATAAGGATTCTGAGGCTTGGGACTCCTCAACAAAGGCAGCCTTGTTAACAAAGATAAACCAAAACCGATTTAACAAATCGCCTGGCTCCGCAATCAATAGAATACCAGCGCTTCGCTTAATCGCAATGGTAACGTTGTTAATTGGAGGTATTTTATGGTGGTATACTGAAAATTATCAATCTTCAGGGAAAACCCTTACCGAACAATCTGCAGTGGATTTGGAATGGATTGTTAAATCAAACCCTCCCGGACAAAAATCGAAATTGATCCTTCCGGACGGATCAAACGTGACCTTAAATGCTGCCTCGGAAATCTCTTATTCCACTGATTTTGCGAAAAGGAATCGGGAAATTCATTTAAAAGGTGAGGCCTATTTTGAAGTGGTCTCGGATAGTTTATTGGCTTTTGAGGTTTTTGCGGGAGACCTCATTACTCGCGCTTTGGGAACATCTTTCAATATCAAAAATTACCCCGAGATGAGTCAACGGGTACAACTCACGTCAGGAAGAGTAGTGGTTAGTCAATCCAATGATCTTCTGGAAGCTATTCACCTTAATCCAGGCCAGGAGGTAGTGATGACTGCTATTAACAACCTAAAGACTCAGGACTTTGACATTGCCAAAGCAACCCTTTGGAAGGATGGAATTCTTCACTTTAACAGAGCAACCTTTCCAGAAGTCGTTTCTACCCTTGAACGTTGGTATGGCGTGAATATTACCACAGAATATTTGCCACGGAAATCATTAAGTGTGACGGCCGAATTTCAAAGGGATTATCTGGAAAATGTGCTTCATTCCTTGAGTTTCACATTTGATTTCAATTATTCTATCGAAAATAAAAATGTCACAATACAATTTAACCCAAAAAGCTTATGAACAATTAGACATCAAAAGCGGGCAATAGCCCAAAATTGGAGAAGACAGATCAGTTTCTCAGGCTTCCTCTGCCTTCTCCTTGTCCTACTGAATCTTTATCAATAAAACATCTAAAATTATGAAAAAAACATTATACTTACTGGGTATGATAGGAAAATTCTATCTATATGGATTCTTAATACAGCTCTTCTTCACTTCTATTATCCTCGCGTCAGATACCAAGGCTCAAGGATCGCTGGATTTAAAAGAGGTGAAAGTAACTCTTAACCTGGAATCCGCTTCTTTGATGGAAGCGTTTGATCAGATCAAGAAGAAAACTGAGTTTTATTTCATTTATGATCGACAGGAAATGCGAAACGCCGGCCCTATTAGCCGGGTTTTTCAAGAAGAATCTTTGGAAAATGTTCTTTATTCTTTGGCATCATCCCACAGTCTTTCTTTTAGGCAAGTAAATGAACGGATAAGTGTAAAGCTCAATAAGGCCCAAGGTGATCCGTTATCTCCAAGCAGCGAGGATATTTTTGTATCCGGACAGGTCGTGGATGCCGAAGGTCAGCCACTTCCCGGAGTTACAATTATCGTAGAAGGCACCAGCATGGGTACAGTAACTGATATCAACGGCAATTACTCGCTGAATGCAGACACAGGGAACGTGCTGGTTTTCTCCTTTGTGGGATTTGAAAGCCAAAAAATAACCGTTGGTAATACGGATAAAATTAACGTTCGTTTGGTCGAGGATGGACAAGCACTTGATGAGTTTGTTGTCGTTGGGTACGGTGAGGTAAAGAAAAGTGATCTTACCGGGGCGGTAGGTTCGGTGAATTCAGAGGATATAATTCGTCAAAACCCAGTTCAGGCGGCAAGAGCACTCCAAGGTCAGGTAGCAGGGGTAAATGTAAACCGCGTCAACTCCAGACCGGGATCAGATTACACCATCGATATTAGGGGACTTCAGTCCATCGGGTTTAGCAATGAACCCCTAGTGGTCATTGACGGTGTCATGGGAGGTAGACTAAATACGTTAAACCCGAGTGATATCGCATCCATGGACGTGTTGAAAGATGCCTCTTCCTCTGCCATTTATGGAGCTAGGGGGGCAAACGGTGTTATCATCATAACCACCAAAAAGGGAGTACAGGGTAAATCAAGGGTTACTTATGAAGGATATGTAGGGGTCAAGGCACCTGCTAATCTTCCGGACCTAATGAATGCCCAGGAATTTTACACTGCCTACAATGATGTGGTCACAGCAGAAAATCCAAATGCACAGGTAATTTGGACCACTGCTGAACTTGAGAATGTAGAAGCAGGCAGGTCTGTCAATTGGGTGGATGAGGTAACTGCTCCATCCCTCCAGTCCAGCCATGTAGTTGCATTATCCGGTGGAAATGAAAATACTACTCATTATTTTTCTGCGGGATATCTAAACGAAAAAGGCAATGTGCTGTATACTGGTTTTGAGCGGTTTAATCTTAAGGGAAGCGTAGACAGCAAATTGAATAACATAGTCAAAGTGGGTTTCAATACTTACTATACACATAGTATCTTGAGTACAGGGTCTTTTGAAACATTGAGAAATGCGTATCGTGCGAGACCTACGGGTACCATTTTTTACGATGACCTCACCAATCCCACCGAGACCAACGACAAAAATGTTGATGGATATGCATTTTGGATGGGAATAAAAGATAATCAAGTCAACAATCCAATACTTGAAGTTGCTGCCGAAAATTTCCAAGATGAAACGCGAGTTTCCAGTTTCTTGGGCAATGGATATGTGGAATTGACTCCTCTAAAAGGGCTTTCGATACGATCCTCATTATCTGCGTCATCCTTTTCTAGCCGGCGAGGGGAATATCGGGGTGCCGATTCCAAAAGCAGGCTAAACCGACTACCTAGCGCCGGTAATGAATTCAATCTCAACGGGTCCTATACCTGGGACAATATCATTACTTATAAACTAACATCCGGAATGCACGACTTTACGGTAACGGGAGTGCAAAGTGCATTGCAAGAGCGGTTTGAGACATCGGCAATTCGGGTGGAAAATTTAGCTTATAATTCCAGCTTTTATGCACTAAATACAGGAGCTATCATAAACAGCGTCAATAGCAACCTGGTGGAACGTTCGATACTTTCATATATGGGTAGGTTTAACTATATATTTAATGAAAAATACCTCTTTACGGTGACGGGAAGATATGATGGTTCCTCCGTCTTGGCAGAGGGTAATCAATGGGCATTTTTTCCGTCAGCAGCTATTGCGTATCGACTCGGAGATGAAGCATTTATTCAAAACCTAAACCTCTTTTCTGATTTGAAATTAAGGTTGAGTTACGGTAAAGTTGGAAATGATGTGGTTGCGCCTTACAGTACTCAGGCCTATATGAGCCGTAGTGCCTATGATTTTGACTCCTCTCCCGCTTTTGGTTATGCGCCCCGGAATATTGGAAACTCTGAGTTGCGCTGGGAAAACAGTGAGGAATTTAATCTGGGATTCAACTTGGGTTTTCTGCAAAACAGAATAACCACAGATATAGAATTGTACACAAAAAAAACCAACGACTTGATCCAAAATGTGGCCATCCCTACTTCTAACGGCTTTGGGGCAGTTACAGCAAACGTGGGGAAATTGGTGAATCGGGGAGTCGAATTGACCCTCAACTCTGTGAACATACAGAAGGGAAGCTTCAGATGGAGTACCAGCCTCAACTTTTCATCCAACCACAATGAAATTTTGGAGCTTTATGGAGGTACAGTGACTGAGGATATTGCAAATAGACTGTTTGTCGGACAATCGCTACGATCCAACTACTATTATGAATTTGATGGCATTTGGCAATTGGACGAAATCGAAGAAGCTTTGGTCTACGGCCAAGTTCCGGGGTCCGTCAAAGTCGTGGATCAGAATAATGACGGAATTATATCCTCTGCAGCAGGCATTGATGACCGAATAGTGCTTGGTAATGCCCTTCCCAAGTGGATGGCCGGTATTAGCAATACGGTGAATTTTAAAAACTGGGATTTTTCGGTTTTTGTCTATACCCGTCAGGGTGTCCAATTTAGAAATAGTCTGCTATCCGGAACAATGGGTGAATTGGGAAATAGCCGATACAACCGCCTGAATCTCAATTATTGGACAGAAACTAATCCCACAAACGATTATTTTGGGGTTTGGCAAAACAATCCTTATCGCGAAGCTATCCAATATAAGGATGCCAGTTTCTGGAGAATTTCAAACGTTACGCTGGGGTATAATTTCCCAAGTAATGTGCTCAATACATTGAAATTCAATAATTTGAGACTGTACGGTCAGGCAAACAACCTGTTTATATTTACCAAAGAGAAAAATACGTGGATGGATCCTGAATTTAACTCAGGAACCTATCAAGATGACGTGCCTCATTCCATCTTCCAGTTTGGAGTAAGTGCATCTTTCTAATCCTCTTAATACACATTTAAATACGAACACCATGAAAATATATAGCTATAAAAAAATAGTAGGAATATTTTTCCTTTACATTTTGGCGACAGGGTGCCAAGATTTCTTGACAGAGGAGTCGATTTCAAATATTACCACTGATTCCTATGTAGGAACTGAGGCGGGCTATGAAGATTTAGTAAAATCATGTTATCCCTTGTTACGGGATTTTATACTTCAATATCCGCTTGCCCTACCAGGGACCGATATTTTCCAAAATGCCATCTGGAGTGTGAAAGCAGTTGGGCAAGGGCCGGCACTGGATACCTATGTCAATATCACCTCTGAGGCATTTATTGGTCCGTGGGATATATTTTATCGAGAAATCGGCAGAACCAACGCAGCCCTAAGCCGTGCGGAAAATGTTACATTTGCCAACCCGGCAACCAAAGCTGCCAGGGTAGGGGAGGTCAAGTTTCTCCGGGCTTTGTCGTATTTTTACCTTGTGCAGACTTGGGGAGATGTCCCCATGCCATTGGAAGAGACAGTGTCCGCAAATAAGGCAGTGGTCCGGGAGTCTTCAGCCAATGTGTATGCTCAAATTATCAAGGATCTGACTGAAGCTGAGGCCGACCTTCCGGTGGTTGCCTCCAATTACGGAAGAGTGACAAAGGGCGCAGCCCAGTTTCTTCTTGCCAAAGTATACCTCACAAGGGGTTGGAATTTTCAAAATTCCTTGGGAGGGAGTCCCGCTGACTTCAATAAGGCACTAGAATATGCAGATAAAGTAATTGCAGCATATCCATTGGTGCCGCAATACAACACGCTTTTTCCGAAGCGGTCAGAAAACCCGTTAACTCAATACACTGGAGCACAGGAAGCCAAGAATAGTGAAGTTGTATTTGCTATTCAATACAATAATGACGTCCTCACCAATGCGATGGAAGGTAGCAATAGAGAACCTGGCAATTACTATCACTCCATTTTCCCAGGAAATAGTGATTTGATAGGAGGCAAGGGCCGCACAAGCGACTACAACCGCCATCTCGGACAAAATGAACCCTCTCCCGCGCTGTACCGAATGTTTGATCCAGAAGTGGACAGTAGATATTCCCATAATTTCCTTCGGGTAATCTATGCATTGCAGGCTGTAAACAATTATGCCTACAGCTTCACAGATCCAAGTCTTACAGTAAGTTACGCCGTTGGAGATACTGTGGCATACTGGACCCCTTGGAACAAACCGGCCACCGGCCCTAACAAAGGGATAGATGAAGGAGGCACAAAGAAGTATGCCGTAATGAATCACGACCAGATTATCAGTGGCGAAATGATCTCCCGACTCACCGCTTTCAGGCCTTCCATGTGGAAGTTCTGGGAACCTAACATTCAGTATGGAGATGGCCACGGAACCTTTGACTTTGCATTATTCCGTTCGGCGGAAGCGTACTTGTTGGCAGCCGAGGCGATCGTAAAAGGAGCCACAGGAGGTGCCTTGGGTGGAGCGGATGTCTATTATAACAAGGTCCTTGACAGGGCAGTGGGAGTAGGAGTGGACCCGTTGCGGGCTAAGAATCCAGAGGATCTAACATCGATGGAAACTGAGTCGTATAGGGCAACTCCTGCAAATATTTCCATAGACTTGATTTTGGACGAAAGTGCCCGCGAGCTTATGGGTGAATTCAACAGATGGTTTGATCTGAAGCGCACCGGAAAACTAGTTGAGCGAGCAAATAAGTACAATTTTTGGACGAAAACTACCGGAAACCTTTCCGAGGTACACCTACTTCGTCCAATTCCCCAACACGAAATTGACCGTTCTCAGCCCCCAATATCTCAAAACCCCGGGTACTGATCCGAGTATTTATTTGAATGCCAGAAAAAGGGACGCTTTAATAATAGGGCGTCCCTTTTTTATCAAATGATAGTCAGGAGACCATTAAATATTAACGAGTTGAATTGAGACGTATCATAATCAGTCCGAACTACATTTGCTCAGGCATCCATAGAATCTTCACAGCAAATGCCAATTTAATACTGTTTAATTTCTTGATTCCATGGGGTTTTTGATATCTTAGTAGATAGAAAAAAACGCTGATTTGATGAAATACTCTTTTTTGTTGGGAGGAATTTTTCTTTGGTTCTCATGTGCTACACCATACGAAGAATTACCTCCGCCTAATATCCTATGGATTTCCCACGAAGATTTGAGCCCTATCTATGGCTGCTATGGGGATGATTACGCCCGAACCCCCAATATTGACCAATTGGCAACAAAAAGCACACGCTTTAATAAAGCCTATTCCAATGCCCCAATTTGTGCGCCCGCCCGTTCCACCTTGATCACGGGTATGTACGCTACCTCATTGGGTACGCAGCATCTGCGGTCGGAAATACCCGTTCCGGAGGAATTAAAAATACTGTCCGAAGTCTTAAGAGATGCGGGATATTATACAACCAATAACGTCAAAACTGACTACAACTTCAGTCATGAGGGTCGGTGGGATGAAAGCAGCAATACAGCCCATTGGCGAAATCGTCCCAACGGGAAGCCTTTTTTCAGTGTTTTTAATTTCATGATCACACACGAAGGACCTACCAACGCACTCCGATCCTCCGATACCGAGATGCTTGAGGTGTTCAATGATCCGTCAGAGGCAAGCCTACCACCTTACCTTCCGGATTCCCCTAGGATGAGGGAAATTTGGGCCCATATGTATGATTTGTTGGCGGTGTTTGACATAGGGGTAGGAAATTTATTGGCTGAGCTTGAAGAAGATGGGTTGCTTGAAAATACCATCGTTTTTGTTTTTTCTGACCATGGCCATGGCCTGCCTGGTCATAAACGGTGGCTGAACAACGCCGGCCTGCAAATCCCTTTTATCCTACATATTCCCGATAAATACAAACATCTAGCCCCAAACCTCCAAATAGGTGAAACAGACCAGCTTGTTGCCTTTGTAGATTTTGCACCTACCGTGATCAAGTTAGTAGGAGGAGAAGTGCCTCAGATGATGGAGGGGACCGATTTTCTGGGAAAAGAAACCGTACCCAAGGAATATATCTTTGGATATAGGGATAGGGCAGACGACTGCTATGAAGTCTCGCGCTCCGTATCTGATGGCAGGTATATCTATATCCGGCATTTTATGCCTCAACTTCCCTATTATCAGGAGGCCGTTATATTTAACAAAGGAGGGAGTTATGAGGAGATCAACCGGTTACATAAGCTCGGGCAACTCACCGATGCGGTATTGAGAATGAAGCAGGAAAAACCCGTTGAGGAGCTGTTTGACTTACAAGAAGATCCATTCGAACAGGAGAACCTAATCGATAAGCCGGAACACGCTCAATTGGTGGATCAATTCAGGGAGAAGGTAACTTTCTGGATGGTTAAGCACCGGGATACGGGAATAATCACGGAAGGTGAAATGATGTTGGGTTCCATGGCTGAGGGCATATCTGTGTATGATTATGCCCGGAGCTTTTCCGAGGAAAAATTTCATGAACTGGTAACTGTAGCTGATTTGGTAGGCAAAATCGAAAACCCTAAGGAACTGATACCTTTTTTTGGAGCTTCTGAAAATGCTGCCCGTTTTTGGGCGGTAGTGGCGGTCGACGCCTATCAGGGGGACGGTTCCCCATTCTGGCCCCATCTAAAGAAATTGCTTGATGATCCTTCTTTACCTGTCGCCATCAAGGCTGCGGAAGTATTGGTGAAAAAAACAAATGATCCGGTCGCCCTGCAAACCCTGGAAAAGATACTCCATGAACCCTATGAACCCTTGGTGTTGCAGGCAGCTATATCTGTCAGGCAGTTGGGGGATAAAGCCATGCCGCTTATTCCGGCTATACAACAGGAAATTTTCCCCAAATATTCCGGGGATATTTGGGATCGCTATAAAAGCTGGAGTTATCCAATGTTTATAGGAATGGCGCTGGATCAGACCCAAATAAACTGCGGGGTATCAATCCCAATCAAAAAATGATGGACTGGACCAACATATTTTCCTTTATGTGATTAATCTACCTAAAAACAAGGAGTTTTTGGATCGATTGGAATTGATCCTAGGAAAAGGAAACATCCTTACCGGAAAGACTGTGTCCGAACGCAGTCACCATATCTGGATTCTTGATCAGCCCCTGCAAGCTCGGGCAGTAGTATTCCCACAATCCACGCAAGAGGTATCCGAAATAATGATCCTCTGTAAGGAACACCATCAGCCTATTGTGGTTCATGGTGGAATGACCAATATGGTCGGAAGTACGGAAACCCAGGGCAATGAGCTGGTTATTAGCATGGAAAAGATGAACCGAATATTGGATATTGATACCGTCAGCAAAACGGTTCTGGTGGAGGCGGGGGTCATTCTGGAACATCTGCATCAATCAGTAGAGCTGGAAGGGCTGATGTTCCCGGTTACCTATGGTGCGAAAGGATCGGCACAGATAGGAGGGATGATCGCCACCAATGCTGGTGGATTGCGAGTATTTAGATATGGGATGACCCGGAATTGGGTGTTGGGACTGGAGGTTGTTTTGGCTGACGGAACAATTATTTCATCCCTAAAAAAATTGGTTAAAGATAATTCAGGGTTGGACCTCAAGCAGTTGTTTATAGGCTCCGAAGGCACCATGGGCATCATCACCCGTGCCGTGTTGAAACTGATGGTAGGTCCAAAGAGCAGGAATACAGCCGTTATAGCGGTTGCTACTTATTCGCAGGTAGTTAGTTTTCTGCATTTTATGGAAGGAACATTAGCGGGAACCCTAACGGGATTTGAGCTGATATGGAAGGATACTTATACTGCGATGATAGGCGTGTTAAAAGGCAAAGGGGTACCGTTGCCGGTTGGCTATCCCTTTTATGTGTTGGTGGAAAAGTCTGGAACGGAGCCGGAAAAGGATAGGGAGACGTTGGAGAATGTACTGGTGAAGGCGTTTGAAAAAGGATTAATTCTGGATGGCACTGTCGCCAGATCCGAGTTGGAGCAACAGCTTTTTTGGCGAATCCGGGAAGATGTGGACCATATCGTGGCCATGTGTACGCATGACCAGCATTTTGATGTCAGCCTTCCCATTTCCCAAATTGACGTCTATATATTGGAAATATCGGAGAAACTGAACTTGGTTCCGGAAGTCGACAGGTATTTTGTGTATGGGCATATGGCAGATGGCAACATTCACCTCATTGTAAGTAAGACGGAAGGTAGTGCGGAATTAAAAGAGCAGGTTAATCGAATTATCTATTCACCGTTGCCGGGATTTGGGGGATCCATTTCTGCAGAGCATGGCATAGGAGTTCACAAAAAAAAGTATTTGTCCTATTCGAGATCTTCGGAAGAAATAATCTTGATGAAATTATTAAAGAGCACATTAGATCCTACCAACTTATTGAATCCCGGTAAGATATTTTGACCTATTTATTCTGAATAGCTGCGTATTTCTCGAAATTCAAGTTATATTTCTGTTATTGTAGTTTAATTTTATCGAAGTCAAAAAACCAGTAAACCCGATATACCATGCATCCTATTACCCGATCCACTGCGAAAATTACCAGTTTTCTTGTTCTAGTTGTATTGATGAGTTTTTCAAGTCTGACAGAAAATGATCGGCTCAATGATCCCCCGACTGGGTGTAGTATCCACTCAATGGTATTAAGTTAAGGTAAATCCGGTGA
>NZ_VOLC01000022.1 GCF_009797935.1 Lunatibacter salilacus | reverse complement strand
AGAAGGGTTTCACGCCACGGACGCAAAGAAGAAAACGCAAAGCACGCCACGGAAGGTATTTCACAAAAATCGTTGCGATCGCCGCGCTGCCGTTGCGGGCAATGCGAGAAAGGTTTCACGCCACGGACGCAAAGAAGAAAACGCAAAGCACGCCACGGAAGTTATTTCACAAAAATCGTTGCGGACGTTGCGCTATCGTTGCGGTCGCTGCGAGAATGGTTTCACGCCACGGACGCAAAGAAAACGCAAAGGAAGCCACGGAAGTTATTTCAAAAAAATCGTTGCGGACGTTGCGCCACCGTTGCGGCCGTTGCGAGAAATGGTTCACGCCACGGACGCGAAGAAAACGCAAAGCACGCCACGGAAGTTATTTCACAAAAATCGTTGCGGACGTTGCGCTATCGTTGCGGTCGCTGCGAGAATGGTTTCACGCCACGGACGCAAAGAAAACGCAAAGGAAGCCACGGAAGTTATTTCACAAAAATCGTTGCGATCGCCGCGTTATCGTTGCGGTCGCTGCGAGAAGGGTTTCACGCCACGGACGCGAAGGAAGCCACGTGAGTTATTTCACAAAAATCGTCGTCTTCGTTGCGCTACCGTTGCGGGCGTTGCGAGAAATGGTTGACGCTACGGGTGTGTTTATCCACGAATGGCACGGATTTTCACGAATATTTTGACCAAAGATAGATTTCATAGCAAGACTAGGGGCGAAGCCTTGATATCATATGAAAAGTTGATTGGGGAGTCCTTGAGAATTTAAAGGCTGAAAACAAAAAAGTCCACGATGAATTCTCTGTGGTCACTCGTTTTTCACGCAACGCCGACAACGGTTTCCAAAAAGTCTCGTTGTCCATTCGTGCATTCGTGGGGTTTTTTGCTGTGACAATTCTTTTTCCCCGACTCGCTGTAGTATCCACTACACCCTCCTATCTCTTCATTCCTTAGAGAAACAAAATCTTTATTAAGCCACTTGCAATGGCAAGCGAAAACCCGTTTTAGAAAACCAAGAAATACGCAAAACAGGCACCATAGACAGCAATATTTTAAAAAAAATCTTTGAGTCCTCTGTGAAACCTCCGTGTCCTCTGTGATAAATTTTTCACCCAATATTTCATTAATTGAAAGGCAAAAAAATCGGACTATTCCACCGCCAATTGCCTTCTTACCAGCTCATCTGCCATGATTTGCTGGGTTAGGTTTAGGGCATAGGAACGACCTTTTTTGAATCCGTAGTTCGTATATGCCTTTCCCGCCCATTCCTGCGCAAGGACCAAATTGCCCAAAACTTCGTATCCAATGGCGATATTGTACGCTAACTTTCCTGCGGTTTTTTCATCATTTGGTGCATCCAATCCTTTTATCCAGGTGTCAATTGCCTGTTCCCATTGGTTAACCTCCGCCAGTCTTGCCCCGTGGCCCAAAGCAGGATTTGTTTTGGACTTGGGAAAAAAGGATCGGCTTACGGTCAAATACATCGGAGCTACTCTTCGGGCATAGGAAGCGCCGGCCATCTGCCCCACCACTTGGGTAGCCCGTACTTTGTCAATCATCAAAGCCAAAGCTTGAGTCCGAGTCTCGGCCTCCGCAGACCACAGGTTGGTTTTGTTAAAATCAATCTGGTCAGCAATATTACGGTTTACCGGATCATAAAACCGAAAACCTACCTGAACAGAAGCCACACCTTCTGCATAGATTCCATCCACTTCGATTTCCTTTGCCTCCTTTCCCGTTCCAACGGTTTTTTTGATCAGTGCTTTCTTGTCCGTAACAATAAAATCCGAGCTGAATTTTTCCAAAGCAAGTACCGCGTCCGCATCATAGCTGGCACAAAGGCTCTCAATTTGGCTCCAAATAAGAGGCTGCGGAAAGGTCTGGCTAAATAATCCTCCTTTTAACCGCCCCCGAGCCCGAATTACCTCGTAGCGGGGTGAGGTATTTAGCTCCTGCTGAATGGTGGCAAGGGTGGTTTCAATTGCATTTTTCACTTCAAAAGGAGCCTCCCCAGTCAAAATCCCTTCGATGATGGCAAAACCCTGGCTTTCGGGCTCCGTGCGGTCTACGATCAACAACCGCTGCACATGGGAAGGTATGCTGATCTCGGCCGGTGCCAGACGCGTCAGGGAAACATTTTTGGTACAGGAGACCCCGATTACCAAACTCAACAGCATCCAAAGCATGGATGGTTTATGTGGTGTATTCATGATGAAAAGAAAAAGCTTTATTGCAAAATTGGGATAAATTTTGAAGAAAAAGTATAAATTTCATTTTTAACTATTTCATTGAGTCCTTTTATTTGTCAGGTACATCGCTATCTTTGACCATCTTCAAAATTTCCTCCATATAGATCTCGCCCGCCATTTCTCCCAAGCTGGTACGGCTGATGTATTCATAGCGTTGGAAACTGTTAAAATCCACCTTGGTCAGCAAATAGCCAAACGCATCATTGCAAAGGCCTAGCAGAAAGGGAAATGCAGTCGGCATATTTCTCTTAAGATAGAATCCTATATTGGGAAGTGCTTCACCGGGAATGGTAATCAGTTGTGCCGGACCAATGTTGACCACGTTTAGCTGGGTGGGAATAGAGTCCAAGCCTACGTATTCCTGATGAAGCGGGGAGTTGACTAGGATGGCTTTCATCAGTTCGGACGTTATCGGCAAATTAATGGTTTTGCTATATACGTGCAATTTCGGATCGCCAATCAAAGGCGCATCTGTAACAATTCTCAACGCTTCATCTGCGAGCAAATACCCAATGCGTGTGCATTCTGCGTAGTCATTGGCCTCTTTCCCTTCCTCCCGCCTATTATCTGCTGTGACCATGCCTCCGAGTGCGCCGTTGACAAACAACGCCATGCCGCTACCTTTGGACTCAATCCTATCATAAAGCGGACCGCACATATCTGGGCTTAAGATGCCCCTGCCATTGCCAATTACTTCGGGATGAATCGCATAGTTAACGAGTGTTAGGATCGCTTGTCCTTTACTTGGGCCATCCATGGCAAAAGCCTGAATAACTCCAACGGCTGGATCATAGAGTTGGGGGGCGTAATAGTTATAGGCGATTTTGCCGGTAGCTTCGCCCATAGCTACTTTAAGGTTTACCGGTTGAAGGTTTTCCAAGGCCTCATTGACGGCATCCGCCAGTTGTTCCACACACCAATCCAAGTATTCCAAATCGGCACCGTGGTTTCCATTTTCATCCGCAAAGGCATAGGCATCCGGAGCACTGTGGGTGTGGGTTGCCGCAATAAGAATATTTTCAGGTTTAATTCCGGGAATAAGCTTTCTGGAGCGGTCTCCCAATGTGGCAGGCCAGCCCAAATTATCCACTACGACTATTGCCATCCTTTCCCCACTCTCCTCAAATACTGCCACCCTCACATAAAGTTCGCCCTGTTTTTCGCTTGCAGGCTTCGGAATTCCTACTCCACCTGAAACAGGCAGAAGCGGATCCGGCGTGATGACACGTTTAGCCACCCCCACTTGGAGTCCTTGGGAGAACCCGATTTGGGTAGCGAAAAGGATATAAATGCAACAAACGGTGGTAAATTTTAATACGATTTTCATAAACATTAGGCTAAATGGGTCGAAAAAATGAAGGTGTGGATTTCCCCACACCTTCACCACTATTGATTTTACTATTGTTTACCAAGGTTTGTTGGTTCCTTGAACGAGCCATGGCTTGGACCAGGCACTGTTTTCACCATCCACTTCTGAGAAGTTGGTCTGCTGAAGACGGGACATAGCCGCTTCGGTATTGGCAGCATTAAGATTTCTCTCATCAATCATGTAGTAAAACCTTACAGGTAGTACATTGCGGATGGCAAAGGGGCCCGCCTGTAACTCCGGATATCCAGTTCTTCTGTAGTCAAACCAAGCTTCGGCAGCCGCAGTCCAAGAGGCTATCCATTTCTGCTCAATAATTTGCTTCACCGTGCCGTCAAACTTCACGTTTTCTTGGGCAATATATCCGGCAAATTGATTGCTTAATCCCCAGGTGGTAAATGACGATTGAATCGCTGCATTATAATAATTTTCGGCGGTATTTCCGACTGACCAGCCTTTCAAAGCTGCTTCCGCAAGTATGAAATTCATCTCAGAAGCTGAGAATATTCTGGAACGTAATAGGGGGCCAGATGCTTCTCTGTAGATGTCATTTACCCAAGAAACATGCGGGTTGAAGGCAGCTTGGTTGGCATCTGGACTCATGTTATATACTTGGGGACCCGGAATCGCCGGTGGAATACCTACATAATCTGGATTTTGACTGATATCGTTGATATCTATTCCCCGCTCGACGAGTACATCCGGAGACAACAGCCTTCGGTTGTTCTCAATTCGGTCTGTGCCCGCAGGTAAACTCTCGTCAACCACCAAGGGGACTTGAACCCTGTTGGCCCAAACAGTAATCCGGGGATCACTTCTCTCCCTAAGTGCCTCCACGAGCGTTTCACACATTTTGATCCGTCTATAATTACTCTGACTGGCGTCAAAGCGGGTATTGGCGGGCCATGAGGATTCATTACTTATTCCCGCAAAACCCATCGATGCATCATCCGCAGGGGCTGTAATGATTGGATATTGGTTGGGGTTGGCAATAATTGCTTCTATACCCTGCTTTGCAAAATCAGGCAGCTTGTCCGATACCCGCATCAAATAGCGAACCTTGAGCGAGTTGGCCAATTTTCTCCATTTAGCAGGATCCCCATTGTAAAAAACATCTGCGCCTTGAATGGTACTGTTATATTCCGCCCTAGGCTTGGAGAGTAATTGATTGGCTTGCTCCAGCTCGTCCAAAACTCCCCGATAGATATTTTCTTGGGTATCAAACACGGGAAAAGTAGCCTCCGGAGAAGCTTCGGCCCCTTTCAGCGCCATCGAATAGGGAGCATCTCCCCAGAGATCCGTGATCAAACCGAACATCATCGACTTTATAACCAGAGAGACTCCTTGTTGTAGTTCCTGATCCAATTCCACGGCACGTTCGTAGACGTATTGATTATTGCGCAAGATGCCATAATAGCCAGCCCAGCTGTTGTTCCTATTCCAGTCGTACAGGTTATGACCACCTGCCCAGCCGTCCTTTTGGGTATGCTGCATTACCCCGGCAATATCGCCGTAGCCAAGATTCACAACTGTTTTGCCCGCCTCTGTCAATACGGTAGACAACACCAGATTGGGGTTGGCAGTTGCCGGATTGGCTCCGTTGGGGTTTTCATTCATCTGCATCAGATCTTCTTGGCAAGAAACCAAGGTGAGAATGACAGCCCCAAGCATTAAAGTAACTAATTTATATCCTTTCATAGCGAATTTCTTTTTCCTGTTTGACCGATGATTAGAAGGTGGCATTTACTTTAAACCCGACAGGCATTACCCAAGGATTTACGTTCCATCTTTCGATTCCCTGCTTAAACTGCGTTCCTGCCTGAACTCCACCTTGAGGCTGGAAGGCCATCTCCGGATCTATATTGATCTTTGCTGCAGTCCATAGAATAATATTTCGGCTATATACGGAGACATTCAGGTTCTGCATTCTTAGTTGACTGGTGATCCTTTCTGGCATGTCAAATCCAAGCGATATTTCACGTAGCTTGATAAAAGATGCGTCATAAATAAAGGCCCGGGTAAAGCTCCAAGCAGTACTGCCTGCATAAGGCATGGTGACCGTGCCTCCCGGTTGTCCTACATTTTCTCCCAGGTTTTCCGCAAACTCCGTAGGATTGCCATTTTCATCAAACGCTGTGGCATACACACCGGGAATAAATACGCCACCATGCGGCAGAGTAAATGGTCCAAAAGTAAAGGGGTATCCGTTAAAATCAGGTGTTGGTCCACCAACCAATGGAAAATTGTTGCCATTGATAAGGATCATTTCGTCCTTATTGGCTATCAAATAATCCCTTAGCTCACGGCCTTGCATTTCTCCCGGATTGATGAGTTTGTCCAAAAATACCTGGGAACGCCCATGTTCTTCACCCCATCGGTAGGTCTGCGAAACAAAGTCTCCGCCATTTCTCCAGTCAAAGGTGAAATTGAGGTGGAAGTTTTTGTAGGACAGTGAACTCTGACCACCTAAGATAAATTTAGGATTGAAATTTCCGATTTTGTTTCGGCTGTTCACTGCGTCTACATCCTGCCATTTCCCGGTTTGATTCAATATGGGAAAGCCAAAGTATTCGGAATTTGGATCTTCCACGGTGATGACTTGCGCATCATAGATGTCGCCTATCTCATCTCCTACATAGGTCCAAGCGCCGCCCCGTGCATCAGTCCAAAGGGTATAGTAAGGCAAATCATCCGCAAGTTCCAATATCCTTGTCCTGTTTCTAGTCAAATTAAAATTCAAGTCCCATCGCCAATTACGGTTTTCCACTACGGTGGTTCCTAGGGTCAGCTCTATACCTTTACTTTCGAGTAAGCCGGCATTGATTTGCTTGGAGGTGTATCCGGTGGATGGTGGAAGTCCGGTGCTAAAAATCTGGTTCCGATTTTCCATCACATAATAGGTACCGCTGAATCTGACCCTGTTATTGAACAAATTCAAATCCAAGCCCCCTTCATAGGAAGTTGCAATTTCGGGCTTCAGGTTAGGATTTAGTAGCGTCCCAGGCAAGGATAATCGAGGTAAATTGCCCCAAGCACCTGCGTTGCCCAAGGCCGCTATCAACTGGTAGGGGTTGGCGTCATTACCAACGGACGCATATCCTCCTCTAAACTTGAACAAACTAACAGAGCTAGGCATGTCAACCATTTCGTTCACCAACAAACTCAGGGAAGCGGAGGGATAAAAATACGCTTCTGCATTCGGCAAGGTACTGGACCAATCCGAACGAGCAGTCAGGTCCAAGTAAAGCATGTTCTTATAAGAAAGGTTCGCAAGTCCATATAGACTATTAATCCCTCGCTCAAACCTGGAATTGCTGTATTGGACATTGTCCTGTGCTATATTTTGAATGGTGTACACACCGGGAGTAATCAGGCCAGCGCCAGGCCGCGAAGCTACAGTCATATTGCTGCCATTTTGATATCGCATATTTCCTCCCGTAGAGAGTGTGATGCCGAAATTATTGACATCCTTGTTGTAGGACGCCAAAAAGTCGGCGTTGCTTTCAAACCCATGTAGCTCAGTGATCCCATAGGCACCCTCAGGCTCCTGGGTATAACTTCTCCCTATTTTACTTTCCCTAGTCTCACTATAGTTGTCTAGCGCATATCTGGCAAAAAATGTAAAAGAAGGCGATATCTGCCAATCTGCCTTTACATTACCATATACCCTGTCCCTATTAAAACTATTGTTTACCTCATTCGCTAAAAAATAGGGGTTATTCAGAGTTCTGGTTGGAAAAGTTACATCTGGTGTTTTCTGCTGCAATCCCTCCTGTCCGGGCATCCAATATTCCTTCAAATCAAGAATATTAATGTGCGGTGAAGTTTCATATACCCACTGTAAGGGATTGGTACCCCGCTCACCCGCAGGTCTGTTATTTGAATTGTTTCTACTTACATCCAAATTAGTGCTCAGGGTCAACTTATCGTTCATTTTAACCGATGAGTTGATATTCAGTGTATTTCTAAACAAATCAGCGTTGGGTATTATACCCCTATTTTGCATATTTCCATAAGATATCCGATAATTCATTAAATTGGTACTGTTGGAAACAGAGAATCCATTGGTAGCGGTAATACCTGTCTGCATGAAATTCTGCACATTATTTGGATGGGATACCAATTCCATTGGGATGGGCCGTCCGTTTTCATCCAAGGGGCTGTTCCACTGAGGCGCCATATAGCCTCTGTCCAATTCGGCACCAAATGCAGCATTTACGTTTTCCTGCACCAAAGCACCAAATGGATTGGTTAACGGGTTCCCACTAACATCAGGCGGGATGGCAGAAAATTGGCCCGAACCAAATCGGCTATGCCATTTCAGATATTTAAAGGGGACATCAAAAACAGTATTGGAGGATACGGTGACCGTCATTCGGTCCACTTTGCCGCTTTTGGTCGTAATTAATACCACACCGTTACCAGCCCGGGATCCATAAAGGGCCGCAGCACTCGGACCTTTTAGGATAGTGATTTCCGCAATATCATCCGGGTTAATTCCAGAGATGGCATTACCATAATCCACCCGATTGTCACTTCCTATAGAAGATACGTTATTTAGCGTATTAGCAATGGGCACACCATCCACAACAAAGAGGGGCTGATTGTCGGAGCTTAACGAGGTAGCTCCACGGATTACCATACTTACCGAAGAACCTGTTCCTCCTGTACTACTAATCGTAGCACCTGCGACTTTGCCTGCCATTGCATTCAGAAAGCTTTCTTGGGCTACCCGGACCATCTCTTCGCCACCGACCCGTTCGATAGAATATCCAAGGGAAATTTCCTCCCGACGGATACCCAATGCGGTTACTACTACCTCTCCCAATGCGGAATCATCGGGAGAAATCTCCACGCTAATTACCGAACGGGTTCCTACACTTATCTCTTGGGACCTGAACCCGATATAGGAAAAAATAAGCACCGCATTATCATCAGGTACGTCCAATGCATAATCACCGTTCACATTGGTTGCCGTCCCCACTTGAGTGCCTTTGATCAAGACATTGACCCCGGGAACCCCAAGTCCGTCTTCTGAAGAGGTGACATTGCCCGTTACCCTTCGACTTTGGGCCATGGTGTCCGTCATACAGAAGATCATCAAAACCGCAAAAAGCAACGCATAGGTTGGCTTTCTTGCTAAAGTAGAATATATCCCCATAGATTTGATTTAATAAAATTTAACAATTGATTTAAAGAGAATACTTGAAAACAAAATAATCATACCACTAATAACTGATAAAAATTTTGAGTTTTATATACTGGTAGCCTGTTTAAGCCCTTTTTAGGATCAATAGTAGATTTACCTATTGTTATGGATTTGATACCAAAATGTTATTTGGAGAAAATATTTAATAAAAAACGTAGAATAAACATAGATGATCTGCAATTTTCGCCCAAAGATTAACTTTGTGTTATTCTCATTTTATGAAAAAAGCTATGCAAAGAAAAAAACATTTATTCAATAGCCCGTCACGGATTAAATGAAAGTTACATTGACCTAAAAGGGGGGGTAGAAAGAGAATTCATTAAGAGGTAACGAATTATTTTGGCCGAAGTTAATTTTAAAAAGTGCATACCTATAATATCGGATCAGATTCCATATTTCGCTTTGGTGTCGTCAATAATCCGGAGGTATCTATTTAATTTTGGCCCAGGCATAAAGCGATAAACAAAGTTTAATCTGTAATTACCAGTCATAATGGCCGGGTCCATCTGATCCACCGTGGGAAGATTCACCGTATTTAGCACATAATTGGTGTTTACGGACCATCTTTCGGAATTATACCCTGCAAAAACACGGGCAAACAAGTTTGGATTTATTCCCCATGAGGTCACATGATACCCGAACTTATCCAGCGTGGAGTACCCGAAGGCCAAGTTGCTGGAAAGTGAACCCGTTAGAAAAAAATGCTTCTTAATGACAAGCGTCGCCGCATATCCTACATTTGGACCAAATTCGAAAAATCGAATCCGGTTAAATCTATCATCGAAGGAATTTAGCAGAGCAGTGGGTACTATCCCAAATTTGTTTATGGCCTGACCGCCATACATTTCAAAACCCAATAAAAAGGTTGATCCGGACCTTTGTTGTAATTCATGTTGCAAAAAGGCGGCACGGAACGAAAATTTCTCTGGATTAAACAGATATTGGACCGAAGCCCCGATTTTTCGGGTCCGCATATCTGGAAAATTAAGATACCTGTCCCCAGACAATGAAAGTTGCTCAGGCATGGGAATGTAGAAACCCTTGTGAAACTGTCCAAAGAAGTCAATAACGAAATTTTTGGGGTACAGATGGGCTTGGAGGTCCAAAAATTTGCCATCTCCCCGGCCTTTTTCCGGATTCAAAAAACCGAATCCGTATGCGAGGTTAAGGGTGATATTTTGATAGGTTGCGCCTATGCCCAAGTTCAATGTAGTGTTTGGCATATAGGTAAGGTCATATGCACCTGATCTTTCCTTAAACCGGACGGAGGTATATTTCCTTGAGAAATAAAATCTAGTAGTCAACTGCTCCGGAAAGCTAATGTAATAGGCACTGTCAGCTACGTCCTGTGCATGGGATTCGAACGTACAGAATAAGGATAAAACAAGAAGTAAATGGGGAAAAATTCTTTTCATCAATGTACAATTAAAGACTAATTCATTAAGAACAACAAAATTACCTAATCAACAATTAACAACATTCTATATGAATTAAAGTACTAGGAGGTAAAAAAAATTAATTGAATATTTCCTCCCTCCATTATCTTGTAAAAATAAAAAGCAGAAAAAGTTGCTTAATCACCCAATACAAATGTACGAATATTTTTCCTTACAATACAAAAGGATTTTCTAGAAATTTTTTGATTAATTAGAGAAATAGTTACAAATAATAGCTAGAAAATATTTTAAATTTATCTATAATTCTACTAAATTTTATTTAAAGATTTGGTAGCTTCTTGGAAAAAAGAAAAATTTAGGGGTCAGTCGGAAAGAAATTCGCCACAGACAGCTTATTTGTGATTCGGACGTTCAAAAAAATCAATTAGAATTGGTTCAACGTCAATATATGCTAGTGGGATTGGATTTCCCTGAAATTGGAAAACCGATCCAACTAACTAGCTGGATCGGTTTCCGAGAATAATTATTCTGATATTTTCAAGTAGCTCCTACAAACAGTATCACAATGGAATTCCTAAATTTGTAAATTCCTCCTGATTCTCTCCCGTAATAGAAAAATTCATTACTTTACCTGCCCAATCAATTGATTTCTTTTAAAAATAGGGGCATAAAAAAACCCCGGAACTTACCGGAGTTTTTTATGAGCATATCCCGCTTCTTACTGCTTTAATGAGTATGTCCAACTCACTTAGGAGTAACCCTTGCAAAAAACTAATATACCCCTACTTGTTCTTCTGCAACTGACGGATTAATTTCTCCACGGCATCTTTTAACATGGGAACCCAGTTCTCGCCCTTCACCTCGGCAAACGTATCAGGACCGGGGATCGCTACCCTAAAGCCGATTACATTGGTGGCGGTTGCGCCTTGACCTTCGGTCTTGAAATAGATGTCAACGGCGTTGATGTTTTGCGTAAAACGGGAAAGCTTGTCTATCGAAGCTCTGACTTCCTGCTGTACTGCATCGCTGATGTCCAAGTTTACCGATTGCACATCGATTTTAATGCCCTTATAATTTTCCGTGTAATTCATAAATTTTGGTTATTGGTTGAAAGAATAAATACCTGTTTGATTTCGTATCGCAATAATTGGGCTAACTGAGTTCGGTTGATGTGATAAAATGAAAAAAGGCCTATTAACTATAGGCCTTTTCTAAAATCATAATACGTGCAAACCCTAAATAACCCTTTAAGCTTCTACAGGAAGCACAGATACATAGGACTTACCGTCATATTTCTTTGCGAAACTAACAGTTCCATCAGACAAAGCGAACAGCGTATGATCTTTTCCGATTCCCACGTTTGTTCCTACGTGATGCTTGGTTCCTCTTTGTCTAACAATGATGTTTCCAGCGATAACCGCTTCACCACCAAATTTCTTTACTCCAAGACGCTTACTTTCTGAATCTCTACCGTTCCTGGAACTACCGACACCTTTTTTGTGAGCCATAACTTTAAAATTTTTAGATTATCTGTTCAGTTCTTACAAGGCTATGCCTTCAATTAGGATTTTGGTGAAATCCTGTCTGTGACCGTTTTTCTTTTTGTAACCTTTTCGTCGCTTCTTTTTGAAGACAATTACTTTGTCACCTTTTACGTGTCCCAGTACCTTTGCGGATACGACAGCGCCCGCCAACAAAGGGGCACCAATCGATACAGTACCGTTGTCATCTGCTAACAACACCTGATCGAATTCTACGGAAGCGTCAACATCTGCCTGCATTAATGGAGCATAGATTTGTTGATCTTTAGTTACTTTGAACTGCTTACCGGATATGTTTACTATTGCGTACATAAACTGGTTGATATAAATCGAATTATCAAAATGAGGTGCAAATATAGATATCTTTCTGAAAGATAAAAAATTTAACCCCAATTTATGCGTAAATCAGTGATTGATAAACAGTAAGTGTTACCAAATTTGATAGGCCAATGGGGAATTTAACATATTTAATGAATAGGAAATAATATTTGGCAATTCTTTTTAAAATACTATTTGATTATCAATAAAATACGAAAAAAACTTAGCCAACAATCTTTCATTTTATTTGACTACCGGTCAGTTTTTTAGCCAAATCTCAACTTTAAATTTTTTTTCAGTTTTTTTCCCTTTGCGTCGCTACCGTTGAAAGGCAAAATTTAATTAATTATTAACTTTAATTAAAAGCATTTAATACATTTGTTTACAAAGCTATAACATACTTTGACTATCAGTCAAATATCTGGCCCAAAACCGTTTTTTAAACTTTTCTTTTCCATTTTTCTTGCCGTTATTTGTCTAGATAATGGAACAAAAATACCGCTGGTATTGCTTATTAGTCTTAAACTAAATGCTTTTACTCATTTCTAAAAGTCTTTTGGGCAAGTCAAGAATGAATTACCAGTTAAAAAAATAAAATACCATGAGAGCAGAACCAATTTTAGAGCAAGGAGACAGTAGCAGATTTGTATTATTCCCCATTCAACATGACGACATTTGGGAATACTATAAGAAAGCAGAGGCAAGTTTTTGGACTGCGGAAGAAATAGATTTGGGACAGGATCTACAGGACTGGAAAAACTTGAATGACGGAGAAAAGCACTTCGTATCGCATGTTTTGGCTTTTTTTGCGGCCAGCGATGGCATCGTCAATGAAAATCTTGCAGAACATTTTGTTTCTGAAGTCCAATATACGGAAGCTAAATTCTTTTATGGCTTCCAGATTGCCATGGAAAACATCCACAGTGAAACGTACAGTTTGCTGATAGATACCTATATCAAAAATCCGGTAGAGCGGGATAAACTATTGAATGCCATTGAGCATTTGGACTGCGTAAAGCGCAAAGCTGACTGGGCATTACGATGGATTGACCAGGGGAATTTCCAAGAACGCTTGGTTGCCTTTGCCGCTGTGGAAGGAATTTTCTTCTCCGGATCCTTCTGTTCCATTTTCTGGCTGAAGAAGCGGGGCTTAATGCCAGGGCTTACCTTTTCGAATGAGTTGATCTCAAGGGACGAAGGTCTACACTGTGATTTTGCCTGCCATTTATATACCAAACATGTGGTAAATAAGCTCCCTCAGGAAAGTATTATGGCAATCATTACAGATGCCGTAGCGATAGAAAAAGATTTTGTTACCGATGCCCTTCCAGTAAAGTTAATCGGCATGAATGCGGATCTTATGTGCCAATATATTGAATTTGTGGCGGATAGGTTATTGGTGGAATTGGGTTGCCCGAAGGTTTGGAACAGTACCAATCCCTTTGATTTCATGGACATGATTTCACTGCAAGGGAAAACCAATTTCTTTGAAAAACGAGTAGGTGACTATCAAAAGGCCGGCGTTATGAAAAATAAGGAAGTAACTTCCGGAAGTAAGTTCTCCATAGAAGAAGATTTTTAGAAATTTCCCAACCCATTAAATCACAAGTATATGTTAGTAATTAAAAGAGACGGCCGAAGGGAATCGGTAAGGTTTGACAAAATCACCGCACGGATTGAAAATCTGTGCTATGGGCTTGACTCTCGGTATATTCACCCCATAGAAATCGCCAAAAAAGTAATCGATGGGCTATATGATGGGGTCACAACCACTGAACTCGACAACTTGGCTGCGGAAGTATGTGCTTCCCTTACGGTCAAGCACCCCGAATATGCGACCCTTGCTGCAAGGATAGCTATTTCAAACCTCCACAAGACGACTAGTCAGTCCTTTTCAAATACCATGAAAAGGATGTACACGTATATTAATCCCATCACCAATGAAAATGCGGCGCTGATAGCTCCAGATGTCTATGGCATAGTGAAGCAGCATGCTGCCCGGCTGGATGAGGTCATAGACTATAACCGGGATTTTGATTATGACTATTTTGGGTTTAAAACCTTAGAAAGAAGTTACCTGATCAAATTGGATGGGAAAGTTGTGGAAAGACCACAACACATGCTGATGCGGGTAGCCGTTGGAATTCACAAGGAAGATTTGGATTCCGCCATTGAAACCTATCAATTACTTTCCCAAAAGTGGTTTACACACGCTACACCGACGCTTTTCAACGCAGGTACACCAAAGCCCCAGCTTTCCTCCTGCTTTCTCCTAACCATGAAGGAAGACAGCATCGACGGGATTTATGATACCTTGAAGCAATGTGCCAAGATCTCCCAATCTGCGGGTGGTATTGGTCTGTCCATACACAATGTAAGGGCTAAAGGATCGTATATCCGCGGTACAAACGGCGTTTCCAACGGAATCGTACCCATGCTTCGGAATTTTGACATGACAGCCCGCTATGTGGATCAGGGTGGTGGAAAGCGCAAAGGCAGCTTTGCGGTTTACCTAGAGCCCTGGCATGCCGACGTGAAAGAGTTTCTTGATATGAAAAAGAATCACGGCAAAGAGGAACTGAGAGCCAGGGACCTTTTCTATGCCATGTGGGTTCCCGATTTATTCATGAAACGGGTTGAAGCAAATGAAGAGTGGTCCCTATTTTGCCCTCATGAAGCTCCGGGATTGGCCGATTGCCATGGTGCGGAGTTTGAGAGGCTTTATGAAAAATATGAAAAAGAAGGCCGTGCCCGGGAAACCATCAAAGCACAGGAACTTTGGTTCGAAATATTGGAATCCCAAATAGAAACAGGAACACCATACATACTCTACAAAGATGCCGCCAATGGTAAATCAAACCAGAAAAACCTGGGGACCATCAAATCATCCAATCTGTGTACTGAAATCATTGAGTACACCTCGCCTGACGAAGTAGCCGTTTGTAACCTAGCGTCCTTGGCTCTTCCCAAATTTGTAGTGGAAGGTAAAAATGGGAAAAAGCACTTCGACCATCAACGACTATACGAAGTAACAAAGGTAGCGACCCGCAATCTAAACAAGGTAATCGATGTGAATTACTACCCCGTAGAGGAAGCTAAAAAATCCAACTTCCGTCACCGCCCAATTGGGCTAGGTGTACAGGGATTGGCCGATGCTTTTATCCTCTTGCGCATGCCTTTTGATTCGGATGAGGCCAAAGGACTAAACGAAGACATTTTTGAAACAATCTACTTTGCCGCCATGGAGACATCTATGGAGCTTGCCAAAGTACAGGGAACATACGAAACATACGATGGTTCTCCAACATCCAAGGGTGTCTTCCAATTCGATATGTGGGGAGTTACTCCGAAATCAGGACGCTGGGACTGGTCTGGCCTGAAAGAGAAAGTGAACAAATTCGGTATACGAAACTCACTACTCGTAGCGCCTATGCCAACGGCCTCCACTTCTCAAATTCTGGGGAATAACGAATGTTTCGAAGCTTATACATCAAACATTTATACCAGAAGGACACTTTCCGGCGAATTTATCGTGGTGAACAAGCACTTGCTCAAAGATCTCATCGAACTTGGGCTTTGGAATGATAACATGAAAAACAGGCTTATAGCCGCCAATGGATCGGTTCAAAATCTACCGGGTGTACCGCAAAACCTAAAAGACCTGTATAAAACGGTTTGGGAAATTTCCCAGAAAACAGTTATTGATATGGCTGCAGACCGAGGTGCCTATATCTGTCAATCCCAAAGTATGAACCTCTTTTTGCAAGAACCAAACTTCGGTAAGCTGACTTCCATGCATTTCTATTCTTGGAAGAAAGGCCTCAAAACAGGGATCTATTACCTAAGGTCCAAAGCTGCGACGAGTGCTATCCAGTTTACCGTAGACAAAAGTCAATTGGAGAACCCGGCTGAAAAACCTACGGAAGCCAAAAAGCAATACCAGGAAGCCATCGCCTGTTCGCTGGACAATCCCGACGATTGCGAAATGTGCGGAAGTTAATTGAAACATCTAAAAATAACAAAAGCCCTGTAGCTATCTGCAGGGCTTTTTTTTAATCAACTGAATTAGCTAATTTTTTCTTTTTGGGTGGTTTACAATCTTTACAGAAATCAGCCAATTCATGCAGTTCACGCTTAACTTCACCGTGTAATGTAACCAGACGATCCTCCACAAATCCCAAATTAGTTTCCTCCGCGGCATCTGAATGCCTCCCTGCCAATTCCTTCTGTAATTCGTAGTACAAAGGTTCAAAAAAACTGATACTAGAAAATGCCCCCTTGTTATCGTACATAGATTTTCTGAATTTCCGGCTGTATAATTCTATTAAATCAAATTCGTATCGGGCAAAATTCAACAACTTTTTCATGGAAGACTCACTGTCAGCAAGTATCACTGCCGCTTCTGGTACAAAAATAGTATTTACTTTTGTGTTGAAATTTTTAGAAAACATAAACTCCGCATTACTCATCTGGAATGAAAAATCCATTTGAGCAGATGAATTAATATAATTACTTTGCGCTCCTACTTTAGTTTTCGGTGAGGCAAAATCTTGTATACCTAGTTGATAGTCCGGACTCCAGTGAATACGCTGTTGTGCAAAGGAGCGAAACGAACACAGTAATACAAAGGCAAACAAGAAGAAAAATTTTAGCATGATTCAAATTTAACGGTGAAATTAAAATAAAAACAAATAGGTTTCCAAATTTATCACTTGAATTTTGGTGTCCGTCAATAAACAGCCAATTAGTTAATTAAAAAACAAATAAAATGATATTTCAATACGCCTCAGATCTTCATTTGGAATTTCCCCTGAATGCGGAATTTGTCCGAAAAAACCCCCTTAAGCCAGCCGCATCCATACTTATACTGGCGGGTGATATAGTGACTTTTGCTTTGATGGACCGGTTTGGAGATTTTTGGGATTACTTGTCGGATCATTTTGAACACACGTATTGGATTCCGGGAAACCATGAATATTACCGCTCTGACATCTCGGATTGGCCAAGTAGCTTTTTAGAAAACATCCGTCCAAACGTACATTTATTGAACAATAAGGCCATCACTTTACAAGATACCCGTTTTCTATTTTCCACCATGTGGTCTAAAATCCATCCAAGTAATAAAAGGCTTGTAGAGCGGGGATTAAGTGATTTTCGGGTCATTGCGAATGAGGGAAAAAGACTCACATCAGAACATTTTAATCAGCTACATCAAGACTGTTTGGATTTCCTTCAACAGGAAGAACATTGGAATGATTCACTTAACAAAGTGGTCATCACACACCATGTCCCTACCATGATGAAATACCCAGCCCGGTATAAAGGGGATGCACTCAATGATTGCTTTGCCGTGGAACTCTTTGACTGGATCAGTCAAAGGCAACCAGCTGCTTGGATCTATGGCCATCACCACGACAATACCACACCTTTCCGAATTGGACAAACCCACCTACTTACCAATCAACTGGGTTATGTCCAGTCGGGAGAACATACGGGCTTTGATCCAGGAAAAACTTGTACATTGTAACCTAAAATATCCAAATGGACAAATTCTATCAAGCAGCTTTCGAGGAAGCTGAAAAAGGATATCAAGAGGGAGGAATTCCCATTGGATCAGTGTTGGTGTACCGTGGGGAAATTATCGGAAGGGGACACAATCGAAGAATACAAAAGGGCAGTGCAATTCTGCATGGTGAGATGGATGCTCTGGAAAATGCGGGGAGGTTATCCGCAGAGGTATACCAAGAAAGCACCCTCTATACAACTCTTTCTCCCTGTCCTATGTGCACGGGAGCCATATTATTGTATAAGATTCCCAAAGTGGTGATTGGTGAAAACAACACTTTTATGGGGGAAGAAGATCATCTAAGAAGTCGTGGCGTTGAGGTGACCGTGTTGCAGGATGCGGAAAGCATTCAGCTAATGCAATGGTTTATTGCCGAAAAACCTGGACTTTGGAATGAAGATATTGGGGAACCCTAATTAGAAAATGAATTTTTCAAGATGTAGGCATTGTTAATATTGTACTAGTTTAACCATGCTTTTCATCAAAATATCTTAGGGGAAAGGCTAAAGGTTCAATATATTTGTTCGATCCTTTTCATCTGGACCAAAGACAATCCTACAAAAATGAGAAATCTTATTGCGTTCCCCATATTCTTGATTTTCGTGCTACATGCCTGTACTTCGGGCAGCAAGGTGGGAGAAGAAAGGGAAGTTATAAGGACTGCCTTTGATGAGGAAATTCCTGAACTAGAATCTGATCTTTCCGGTGCACGGCTAGCTCAATCTTATTGTATCGGTTGTCACCTGTTTCCCAAGCCCGATCTATTGGACAAGAAAACTTGGGAAAACTATATCCTCAACCGGATGGGCCATTATTATGGGATTTATGAGTCAGAGGATACCCGTGAAGGACTTATTGAAGGCGGAAGGGCTGGACAATTTGTGGAAAGAGCATACCTTTTTCCGAAGAATGCAACCTTGGATACGGCCATTTTCAATAAAATAATGGCCTACTACTTGGCAGAAGCTCCCGATGCCTTGCCTAGGCCTGAAAAAAAGGTGATCAGTGTTGGCTTGAAAAATTTTAATGTGGTAACCCCTCCTTATAGAGCAAGCAACCCAATGACATCCTTGGTGAAAATTGCCGCTCAAAACAAAATATACGTAAGTGATGTGGGCACATCTAGCCTGTCCATACTGGATGGCCAGTTTAAAGTGATTCGAAATGCACCAACTCGGGAAGGTGTTTCGTGGATTTATGAAGAAGATGGGATCAGTATGGCTTTAGTCATGGGGACCTTCAATCCCACTGATATGAATATCGGATATCTTATGACGCTGCCGCAAAACAGGGGCGGAGATGCACGTATCTTAGTGTCGGACTTGCAGCGCCCAGTGCATATGGATCTGGGAGATTTGGATGGGGATGGAAAGATGGAAGTGGTGATTTGCGAATATGGCAAACATACCGGTTCACTTTCCTGGTGGAAGCAGGATAACTCGGGTACCTACCGCCGAAAGATTCTTAGAAACAAACCGGGCGCTACCAAAGCTTACATCAGGGACTTAAACAACAATGGGAAAATGGATATCATAGCCCTCTTTGGACAAGGAGAAGAGGGTATTTTTATTTACCACAACCAAGGTAACGGAAACTTTATCGAAGAAAAGGTAATGGCTTTCCCCCCGAGCTATGGCTCAAGTTATTTTGAATTGGTCGATTTTAATGGAAATGGATCTTTGGATATAATTTATACAGCAGGTGACAATGCTGACTATGATCCCATCATAAAAGACTATCACGGCATACGGGTATTTACCAATGATGGCACCAACCACTTTTCCGAAACCTTCTTCTATCAGTTGAACGGTGCCTATAAGGCTATTCCCTTTGATTTCGATGGGGATGGGGATTTGGATATTGCTGCTATCTCATTTTTCCCGGATTATGCCAATTCGCCGGAGGAGAGTTTCGTTTATTTGGAAAATAAAGGAGAAATGGAATTCGAGGCTTCAACCTTTGCCGAGTCGGCAGATGGACGGTGGATCGCCTTGGACATAGGTGATGTGGATGGCGATGGGGATATGGATTTGATCTTGGGATCAATGATTTTTGGAACAGATTACACTGATTACTTCAATACTTGGTCAAAAAATGGGATTCCATATATCATACTGGAAAATAATACCAAGTGAATCAGCTTAATCAAATTGACGCCTGATAAAGGATAAAAGCATAGACAAAAAACCGGACAATCCGCCAAAGACTATATTTCAAATACTTTTTGGGGTCAAGGTTTCCCGCTCCGCTAAGCAAGGCGATTGCTGAGAATGGAATGGGGGTTACGGAAGCTACTATTACCAAATACTCCCCATATTTTTCAAAAAGCAACAGCGATTTCCTTAGCCAGAGTCTACGGATTTTAGTAAAAAGAAGGGTGTCCTTTATCCTCCTACCCAAGAAAAAATTGAATGCTCCCGCCGAATACGAAATGATAGACAAGAGAGCTATGCTTAGGTAATAACTTCCCAGGTGACCTGTCCGAAATGCCCAAAGCATAAAAACCTCAGGGGGAATGATTCCAAAGAGAATTTCGGACCCAACAAACACTGCTATTACAAGTTGGGTATTGTCATAGATACTTCCGAACCAGCGTTCCCGCAGTTCTTCGGGAAAGATTTTATTGAAAACCAAAAAAAGTCCAATCAAAAGCGCCAGAAACAAAAGACCTCTCAACAATTGTCTGATCAAAAAAATTCTTTTTTCGGTTGGGCTAACTTCCATAAGGTAAAGCTATATAATTAAGTATAAAAATATATTTTCAAATTCTATTTGTCAAGAATCATTTTCGTAATCCCGGACTAAAATAGTCAACAGTTCCTGAGGGTTCGCTTGGATTCTTACCAATTGCAATTGACATTTCTGGTTCAACTGCTGGGTTACCTGGTACGTCCATCTATTCCTATTTGGACGTATAAATTCCTGAAAAGTTCGGTAGGTTTTCCATGAAGTGCCCGAATCATTTAACTTTCCGCAGGTTTTAGCTATCTTCGTTTAAAATTTAAAAAAAGCATTTATGGAAATCACTGGCAAAATCGTACAGGTGCAGGATGAACAATCGGGCAATGGAAGAAACGGTGTTTGGAGAAAAAGAGAGTATATTTTAGAAACCGGTGGGCAATACCCTAAAAAAGTCTGCATTGCGGTGTGGGGCGATAAAATCGACCAGTTTAATCTGCAAGCCGGAGATCAGGTTAACGCAGGCATAGAAATAGAAAGCAGGGAGTTTAACGGCCGCTGGTATACAGATGTAAAAGTATGGAAAGTAAATAAGGAGGGCAACGGCACTGCTCCGGCACCTTCCGCAGGGGACCAGCCTGATGTCAGTACGTTCAGCGAAGAGAGTGGTGATGATATATTGCCGTTCTAGTTTGATTTGCTCTGTACCTAAGCGTGGAGGCCATTACAAATGGCCTTTAATAAATCGTTGTGTGAAGAAAACTGCTGATAAATGGGGCTGTCCGAAAAGGGCAGCCTTTTTAATGTGGCTAATTTTCCGGATAATTTGATAAAGTTTGATTTTCGGCTATTCCGGGTTACTGACAAACGAATAAGTAAGATAGTTTTCGCATATAACAGCCGTTACAGAGCTTGGTTTTCGGGTAGTAGGGTCTGGTTTAGCCGGGGAGGAGGATGCCGCCGCCATTTTTCTGAAGTTATGCCCGATTGCCATCAGCAGAAATTCCATGGTTACCTTTTACATTCCACTGAATGTGAACCGGTTAAACTTGTTGTTGCTTTTTAGCTGGCCGAACACGGCTTCGGATTCTATCGGGCGTCTGCTTCGGTGTCTAATTCCCTTCTCGCCCGTCAGCAGCTCCCTTGCTTTTGTTTTCAGCGCGTTCAGCCGGTGGTTGACTTCTATTCTCCGGTTCCCCTGCGCCTGGTGGCACATCCCCCGGAGCGGGCAGTCCCCACACCTTTTTGCCTGGTAGAATGTCGTTTGGGATTCGTGCCCGTTTGCCTGTCCCTGCCCTTTCCATCCTCTGCCCCATCGGGCATACATAAAAATCCTGCTCCGCGTTGTAAAACAGGTTCTGGGGAAGAAAAGGGTCGTTTTTCGATTTGCTTTTCTGGTCTTTGTGGAAATAATTGTACTTCACATAAGCATCAACACCCTTTTGCTCAAGCATTTCATAGTTTTCCTCGCTGCCATAACCGGCATCGGGCACCACTTCGGCGCTTTGTCTGTCGTAGGCTTTTTCAAACCCTTCCAGGTGGGATTCCAGGGTAGTGGTATCCCCCGGTGTCTGATGGACGGAAAATTGTGTGATAAACTGGTTTTCAGTCGATATCTGCGGGTTGTAAGCGGGTTTTAACTGCCCGTTTTTCATGTGGTCGTCCTTCATCCGCATATCTCACTGATATCCCGTGCTTCCACCACCGAATCCACCAGACGTACGGGATGGTCGGCGGCAATCCTGTCAAAAATGTTAATCGGAAAAAGTTCGGGGCTGTTGCCGGTTTGGTTTTTAAAAACTACTTTCGCCATAGTCGCTGTTGTTTACATCTCTAAAATACATATTTTGGAGAAAAAAAACAACAAAAAGAAGGCTGCCCGACTTTTCGGACAGCCCCAGATTGAGATTGAGTAAAACAAAAATTTTATGCTTTATGAAACAGATTACACTAAATATCGCAGACAGTATGTTCGAAGCTTTTCTAGAGTTCATTAAAACCCCGAATTATGCCAACGTGGAAGACATTGAAGAAAATGCTGTGGGAGAATTACAAAGTAGTCTCTGACAGGTAACGCATATTCAGGAAGGTAAAATTCCTAAACAAACTGCCAAGGATTTCCTCAATGAGCTATCATGTAGTCCCGACGCCTGATTTCAAAAAAAGGCCGGGTAGCCCTGAACGATAAGTTGCTTGATGGACTTCCGTTTAGCGTCTACTTTCCCAATGTCTTTCTCCATCCCTTGCCCTCAACTTCACTTGCGGTAGTCTCTACCTTTTCTTTAAGGCTATTTTTGAATGCTGCAAGGTTTTTTGATACCTCTGTATCATAAGCTCCAACAATAGAAGCCGCCAAAATCCCTGCATTTCTGGCTCCGTTTAGTGCCACCGTTGCCACTGGTATTCCTGAGGGCATTTGTAGTATAGATAATATACTGTCCCAGCCGTCTATCGAATTGGATGACTTTACTGGTACACCCACCACTGGCAGGGTAGTTAAGGAAGCCACCATACCGGGTAAATGGGCCGCACCGCCCGCCCCCGCTACGATTACTTTTAACCCCCTCTCTCTGGCGCTTTCGGCATATTCAATCATCCGAAGCGGAGTCCTGTGGGCAGACACAATGGTCAATTCATAGTCAACTCCCAGTTCTTCCAACACCTCTGCAGCCTCTGCCATAATTGGTAGGTCTGACTTACTCCCCATGATTATTCCAACTTGTACGCTCATTATGCCTTTATTTTAAGGGTGTCTTTAATTTTCGTTGCTTTGGATTTTAATGCGGAAAGGTCCTCCTCCAAAATGGTAACATGACCCATTTTCCGAAATGGTTTGGTTATTTTTTTACCATAAAGATGGATATAGACCCCCTTCTCGGATAATGCCTCATCCATTCCTTCCACGATCGCATCTCCTGTAAAGCCTGCTTCTCCCAATAAATTTACCATTGCGGCGGGACATCGGCCATCTGTTGCTCCTAAAGGCATATTCATGACAGACCGGATATGCTGCTCAAACTGCGAGACGAAATTCGCCTCTATGGTATGATGTCCGCTGTTATGCGGCCGGGGAGCAATCTCATTGACCAAAACGTCACCGTCCTTTGTGACAAATAGTTCAACAGCAAGAATGCCCACCATATTTAATTTTTTCATAACGTCAATTGCTACCTTTTCTGCTTTTTCTGCGATGTCATCAGACACGTCCGCTGGAGAAAACAAGAATTCCACCATATTATGCTCGGGATGAAAGGCACATTCAACGGCAGGAAAGGTTTTGAGTTCTCCGTTTTCATTTCTTGCAACGATCACAGCAAGTTCTTTGTCAAAGTCTATCCATTTCTCCAACAGCCCGGGTGCATCAAATGCTTTTTCCATATCGGATGCTTCTTTCAGCAGTTGGACACCCCGTCCGTCGTAGCCCTCTTTCCCCAATTTATGCACTGCCGGTAAAAAATCTTCTTGTGCATACACATCAGCCTTATTTTCGGTCAAAATAAAATCAGAGGTAGAAATTAGATTGTCTTTATAAAACTGCTTCTGGCTGCGTTTATCCTGAATCAACTCAATGATGTGGGGTTGGGGAAATACCTTTTTCCCTTCACTCTGCAATTTGTACAGGGCCTTTGTATTGACATGCTCAATCTCAATGGTGATCACATCACATTCTTTTCCAAAAGCATAAACAGTATCAAAATCCTTGAGGTCACCCTGTGTAAATTTCTTGCATATATCCCTACAGGGAGCGTTTTCATCCGGATCTAGGATATGGATAGTTAGGTTATAATTGATAGCTGCTTGGATGACCATCCTACCCAATTGTCCACCACCCAATATTCCCAATGTCTTTGATTGATAATTTTCCTGCGTCATAAAAGAGATTCACTTGGCTTGAATGGATACAAAAATACATATATAAAATCAAAGGACCACAGAAATACTTCTGTGGTCCTTTTGAATGTATTTATTTTAAAGCTATTCGTTGATAAAGGAAACTCTACTGTGCTAAAATCATCGTGCAATGAGCCATATTACCATACCGAATAATAGTTGGTAAGCAACTTAAATCCGACGGCCTGAAATCACTCGAAACAATACCGCTATAATTGCTAAAACTAGGAGTATGTGAATTAAGCCTCCCACGGTATAAACAAAAGCCCCAACAATCCATCCTATTACTAGGATAATTGCGATTAAATATAATAAAGAACCCATAATTGAAATTAGTTTAAAATTAAAAGATAATTGTGTTAAGACAATATTTATGCCAAAAAACTAACGCTAAAAACGAATACCCATAAGTTCCATCAATTTATGGGCATTAAAATTTGGGCAGGGACCGCTTTTTATTTTGTAATCAAAACTAATTTCATTGTCACGGATATCATGATGAAAGCTGAAATTAGACAATTCAGGAATGCTCGCCGCCAAATCACTAAGTTCGATATCATGGGTAGAAATGATTCCTTTTGCGGGGGTAGCAAGCAGTTGTCGGATCAAGGCCTCACTTCCCATAATCCTGTCCGAAGTGTTTGTCCCTTTTAGGATTTCATCCAAAAGGAAAAATACCGGAGTTCCGGATTCTGTTAATGCCAGTAACCCTTTTATCCGACTCAATTCCGCGTAGAATGAACTGACACTTTCTCCCAAATTGTCCGTATTCCGCATGCTGGTATACAACAGAAAGGGACCGGAATGATACTTGGTAGCCATAGGGGAGAGACCAATATTTGCCATTACATGGTTAATTCCCAAGGTTCGCATAAAGGTTGTCTTTCCGGACATATTAGAACCGGTCAAAAGACCGAGCTTTAGATTTTTGCCTAACTGAAAATCATTGCTTACACAGGTTTGAGGATGGATAAGGGGGTGCCGGAGATTTTCAACTTTTATAGTCAAATCGGCATGCCATCGAAAATCGCAGCTAACATTTTCTTCCCGCTCAAAGGAAGCCAGAGATACCAGCACCTCCCACTCATCGAAAGTGCTTTCCCAAACCTGCATTTTGCGGCCGTACTTTTTGCGCCATTGTTCAATACGAAATAATGCTAAAAAATCTATCCAAAAGAGCAAATTGAAAATGAGATACATGAGATTTGCCCGGTTTTGAATCAGAAAGGTCTGTGACTCCAATGCCTTTAAGGCGATGGAAGCTTCAAAACCCGTATCCACAAGCGGTTTGTGTAGCGCTTTCAAATAATGGTCTTCAAATGACTGACTTTCCATCACCATTGCCCAAGATCTATAGGTCTTGAGATCACCCTCGTTGGGCATCGCTTTCATGGCAGCCAGCAAGGGCTTAAAGACGAAACTCAAGAAAAAAACTCCGACAAGAATAAAAATACTCAGAAATTCAAACCGAATCCAACCGAATAAGACTCCTGAAAGTAATATCAATCCCAAAACTGGCCCCATCAACGCAGGAACCCAATACCAGTTCCGCCATGCATCCGGTGTCGGCAGCCAGCTATAGAAGCTAGTTTTTGACTTTTCTTCTTTCAGGAATGCCTTCCCAATTCCTTCAAACTTCTCCAGCAATTGGCCTTTCCCTACTAGCTCCCGAACAGCTGCTCTACGCTTGTCGGAAAGAGCAACGTCGGTGGATGACATCAGCCAATTGGCTAACAATTTTTTTGCATCAACACTTACAGTATGGTTGATCAACTGAAACAAGGAGTGTGGGCCGAAAAGATCCAAATCACTGGCAAATGAGTGGTTTTTGTCCAAGAACTCACCTCCTTCTTCAAATGAAGTTAATTCTCTATTCTTCCGGAGGATATTATCCTCCTTCATAGCAAGAATTGCCTCCAAAAATTGCTGTTTATCCTTTTCCTCATTGAATTTTTTGATCAGAAAAATAAATAAAAAGCATAGGGGAAAAAATAGTAAGGCAACGGGACTGCTATCGGATACTCCGACAATCACTACAACTACCATCAAAACAAATATAGCCAGCCTGGTAACTGAAAAGCCTGCCAGACGCTTTTTGCATAAATTCAAAAGAGAGGTTGGGTCGGAAAAATCAAAATCAATCTTCATAGAAAATTTCGGTCGGTAAACAGCCGGTAAAGATAACATAAATCTTCTCGGGATAACCTTTCGCTTTTTTCAATACAGATGAGTAATAACAAATTTTATAATGCAACATTATTGCATTTAATATATAGATAGTTTAGTTTTGCCTTATCAATTTTTCTATTTTAAGGTTGAAAAGTTGGTTGACAGACAGAGACTCCGGGTGGTTCCGGAGTCTCATTTATTATGAATAATCTCCATGAAAAAATACCTTTCTATTATATTTCCCTTAACCCTAGTAACTCTTATTGCAATTGCCAATCCTGTTCCACTGGATCTTTGGGGGTTATTTGCGAAAACGAGGTTCGTGGAAAAATTGAATAGGCAATTATCCATGTATTTTCTGTATCCGGCCTTTCCACCTGAATTAAAAGCCCTTGAAGGAAAAGAAGTAGAGCTTGCGGGATTTTATATTCCACTGGAAATAAATGATACTAAAATGATTATTCTTTCCAAATTCCCGATGGCGGAGTGCTTTTTTTGCGGGGGATCCGGGCCGGAATCTGTGGCTGTAGTGTATCTGCGGGAAAAGCCCTCCAAGAGATTGAAGATGGACGATATTATCACCGTCAGCGGCAAGTTGATACTAAATGAAAATGACGTTGATGAATTAAATTTTATTTTAAAGAATGCAAAAATTATCAGCTATGACTAGAAAACTCCCCGTTACCGTCCTAAGCGGCTTCTTAGGTGCCGGGAAGACAACCCTGTTGAACCATATCCTACACAACAAAGAAGGCCTAAAGGTGGCGGTTATCGTCAATGATATGAGTGAAGTCAATGTGGACGTCCAACTTATCCAAAGAGGTAATACGCTATCCCGCACCGAGGAAAAGCTCGTCGAGATGAGCAACGGCTGCATTTGCTGTACACTTCGGGAGGATTTGATGATTGAGGTGGAAAAGTTGGCGAAGGAAAAAAGATTTGATTACCTACTCATTGAAAGTTCCGGTATATCGGAACCTCTTCCAGTAGCTCAGACATTCAGTTTTGTAGACGAGGAAAATGGGATCGACCTTTCCAAGTATAGCAAGCTGGATACGTTGGTGACCGTGGTTGATGCCAAAAATTTTTTAAAGGATTTTGGCAGTGCGGAGACGGTCTACAGCAAAAATTTAAATGGCGATGAAGATGATCAACGGGCCATTGTCAATTTGTTGACAGATCAGATAGAATACGCCAACGTTATCATAGTAAACAAGATTGACTTAGTAAGCGAGCATGAGACAAAAGAACTTACCGCAATCCTGCGCAAGCTAAACCCAAACGCCACCATAATTCCCACTCAAAATGGTGAGGTATCCCCCAAAACGATTCTTAATACAGGTCTCTTTGATTTCGAGGAAGCGGCAAGTTCAGCCGAATGGCAGGAAGAATTAGCAAAAGAACATACACCCGAAACGGAAGCATATGGCATCAGTTCCTTCGTTTTCCGCAACAAACATCCTTTTCATCCCGACAGGCTATGGAAATACATCACAGAAAACTGGCCTTCCAATATCATAAGGAGTAAGGGACTTATATATTTAGCATCTCGCAAAGACGTAGCTATCTCTTGGTCTCAGGCTGGAGGCTCAGTAAAAGCCGAGCAAGCAGGTATCTGGTGGGCGAGTATGCCTTATGGAAAGCGGATCACTTTTCTTTCCTATGTCGAAAACCAAGCATCTATTGAAAGTAGGTGGGACAAAACCTTTGGGGATAGAATCAATGAATTGGTTATCATTGGTCAGGACCTAGAAACGGAAGATATAGAATTAGAACTTAAAAATTGCCTTTTATCCCCAGATGAAATTTTGGATTATCAAGATGACCTAAGGTTTACAGATAACTGGCCTATTTAATGGGCTGACCTAATTGCAGTTAGATCGTTCTAGATTAGATAGGTTTTTATTTTATTTAATAATTTCGTCAAATTCTTATCTTTTTCGGGGTAATTCCAGATTATGACCTTAAATTTTACAACAATGCTTTTTACAAACCTCATTTTTAAGGAGATAAAAGTCACTTTATCGAATTTTAGTGATTTACAAATGGCATTTATTGTAGTTGAAATTTAGTATTTTGCTTTGTTCATTTTGAAAGTGAAATATTGCAATTTATATTTTGAATCCAATTTTTACCCATTTACTTTTATTTCAATCTTTCAGACAAAGACTAAGCTAATCGGCAAAAGCTGTGAAAAACCTAAAATTATATATCGCAAAATTTGCTTTTGGTTTCCAAATATTAGCTTTTGGATCGTGCCAGTCTTTTGATGAAAACCCATTGGAAATACAAAGTCAAATCGATGCATCCAAAGGTACGGCAGTACTTTCTTTATTTGAAGAAATTGACATGATTGCTTTAGCAATGATTCAACATGAGTCCGTCAACAACCGCGCAATGACACTTACAGTTGAGGATTTCTGCCAAGAAACGTCACTAATAAAAAACATAAATGAAAAATCGATAACTGCTGATTTCGGAGATGGATGTGATAGTTCCAAGGGGGTCAAAAGAGCCGGTTCAATTAAAGTCATAAGCTCAGATAATTTCTGGTCCAAGGGAAGTGTGACTCAGATTGTTTTGGATAGTTTTTACATTGATGGTGTAAAAGTAACCGGAATTCGGACATTGACCAACAAAGGATTTGATCAAGATAACCGCAATTTGAATTTTGAGTCCGTTATGCGCCGGGGCGAGGTTACCTGGCCGATGGAATCGGCACTATATACCGAATATGTGCATGACAGAACGATTTCTTTACCGACGGGAAAATCTGGATTTACCTTCAGTCTAGTCGGGAAAACGGAGTTAACGGATCAAAACGGAAACTCACTATTGGCTGAAATCGTCAAACCAATGGTTTTTCAGGAATCTTGCATACTTCATGGGACACCTACTGCTTCTTCCGGTAGCCTGGCAATTATCAGAAGGCAGGCAGAAACTTTGGTGGTGAATTTTAGTGCTAAGTGTGCGTAGAGAGTTAATAATTTAATTAACAGCTAAATTTTTAAATTTTTTAAATACAATTTTTTTAAAACTAGGTGAAGTTGGATTGTGCAAACGTGAAGTTGGAAGAGAGAAAGTGAAGTTGAAGCGTGAAAAGTGATGTTGATGCACTTGAAGGGTTGGAGTTAGTTTGATAGTTGGTTAATTTTTTTAATGTAGGGTTTGTCCGGAGCCTCTTGTGCGTGGTAGTGGTAAGAGGCTCCGGCATTTTTTTACTTTACATTTTTTCCTTCGGGATAATAATGATGTATATCCTGCTGGGGAAACGGAATTTCAATATCATTAGCTTCAAACGCTTCTTTGATTGCCTCCATATTATCCCAGTATACCGGCCATAAATTAGATGTATCAGTCCAGCAACGGATAGAAAGGTCCAGGGAGCTGTCACCAAAATTAGTAAACTTGACCACCGGTTCCGGTTCGGCATGGATCCGATCATCCAAGGCCAGGACATCAAGGACCACTTGTCTGGTTTTTTTTAAGTCAGTTCCGTAAGCCACACCCACCGGCATTTCCACCCGTCGGGTCGGCTTGTCGGAGAAATTTGTAATGTTATTATTGGCCAAACTGCCATTTGGGATAGTCACTACTTTGTTGTCGAAATTTCTAACCGTCGTATACAAAATGTCGATGGCTTCCACCGAACCCAGGGTTCCCTGAGCTTCTATGGTATCCCCAACTTTAAAGGGCTTAAATACCAAAATCAACACTCCCCCGGCAAAGTTGGCCAAGGAGCCCTGCAACGCTAGGCCTACTGCCAAGCCGGCAGCACCTAATACGGCTATAAATGAAGTAACTTGTATGCCTAGCGTTGGGAGAATGGCGAGTGCCAATAAAACATAAAGTACACCCTGTAAAAAGCTTCCCAAAAAGGTGGCTAGAGAGGGGTCTAACTCATATTTTGTAAATATCTTGTCTATGGCCCTCTTTACAAACTTGATCACATAAGTACCCAAAAAATAAAGTAGAATTGCCAAAATCAGCTTGGGAATTGCAATCATGGCAAAAGCGATCGCTGCATTTATTAAAGTTTCTATTGTATTCGAATCTATTGATTCCATGGTCTGAAGTTTAAAGTTAAAGTTAAACAGATTTTCAAATAATAAGTTGAATTGTTCAATCAAGGGTTTCAACTACACCCAACATACCACCTGCCATCTAAAGGCCCAGTGCCAGGAGATTTCAATTTTTTTGAACCCTAAACCGTCTAGCAGCCCATAAAGTTCCCTTCTAGTGAAACTCCTTTGTACAGATAGGGGGGCGTCGTGAATGACCATTGGAGATTTGGAAAAGTATTTTGTCAGGTATTTTATACTGTAATAGGCGACAGGATTCCTGTGTAAATCATTTACAACTACACCCACCTTAGCCTTCTTTATAAAACTGGAAAACATTTGCTTCAACTCCTTATCAGTGAAATGATGGGTAAATAGCGTACAGGTCACTATGTCTATGGGTGTTCGGTGAAATGATTCCGACAAAACATTTTCCACCTCAAACGAAATTCTGGGATTTCCGTAAAATTTCTCCTTTGCAAGTTGGATTGTATGGTGGTTGGCATCTATTCCAAGAAATTCCAAATCCAATCCTGTATGATTACCCCATGTCTGCATGACCTGTAGCATATCTCCTCCTCCACAGCCCACGTCGGCTATGCGAATAGTGCCTGATGAATGATTTTTTAAGAGCTTTTTTAATCCATCTGTGGTTACATTATTGCCCCCCAAAAGTCTGTTTATTGTTTTTAGCTCTGCCAAGGTCTGCTTCAATACTTCTCCATCGCAGGACAAATCATCCATTAATTCGGGTTCGTAACTCCTTTTTGTGAAATCAATCATACCCGTTCTACCAAGAGTGTCTCCAAGGTAAGTCCTGGACCAAATCCCATAACCAACATCTCACCTTTATCAACGGCTTCCTGCAAGACAGCCTCTAATACAAACAAGATACTTGCCGAAGACATATTTCCAAAATTGCTAAGTACCTGATGGGAATGACTGTTTTGTTCTTTGTCTATGCCCATGACCTGCTCTACTTTATTTAAAATCTGAGATCCACCTGGATGAATGGCAAATTGCCTGATTTTGCTTAATCCAAATCGGTTTTCCAAACTTAGTTTAAATTTTCGAATACCTTTTTCAAGTAACTCGGGAACATATTTGCTTAATTTCATCTCAAAGCCAAAATCGCCAATATGCCAAGCCATATCAGTTTCCCCTTCCCTGAAGATCTGACTCTCGTAATCTTTAATACGAAGACCATGCTGAGACTTGGTGATCAAAGCTGCCGCAGCCCCATCTCCGAATAGTGCATTGGCAATTAGATTGTCCTCAGTATACTCTTTTTGAAAATGAATCGTACAGATTTCCACAGAAAGCACCAACACGTTTGCCTTAAGGTCACTATCGCAAATTCGATCTGCCAATTTGATGGCATTAAAAGAAGCGTAGCATCCCATAAAATGAATAGAGTATCGTTCTATGGTTGATTTAAAGCCCATCTTTTCAATGATTTCCATTTCCACACCTGGTGCATACATGCCTGTACAGGACACCAATATCAAATGGGTGATATCCCCAACCTTTACCTTTGATCGCTCAAGGCATTTGGAAATTGCCGCAATCCCCAATTCTGTCGCTCTTTCCTCAAACACTTTCATCCGTTCTTTGGTAGTGGGAAAAGGTTCGAGGTCCTTATTTTTTGGAAAGAATTTAAAAGATAAGGGGTCTGTAAAATTAAAATCCGTCAATACACTGTACCTGGTTTTAATACCAGAAACGCGGTACACAAAGCTCAATTTCCTAGCCTCTTCCGGTGACAATCCATGTGCCAATTTCATAAATTCACCGATACGGTGTTGAGGAATCGGCTCACCGGGATTTGCTGTGCCTATACTAACTATATGGTTGTGCATCCGCTTTTTTTTCGGGTAAAATTATTGTAAATTTCAAGGTAAGTAAAAAACAGAACCTATCCACAAAAGTTTTTCGTTGCCCTAAATTATGTTTGATATTTCATCTTGGAAACACCTCAGGATACCATTTTCTTTCTATTTATTGCCTGTGTTTATTTTTGCTTGGGCTGTGGCAAGAGAGGTGGAAATATCCAGACTTATACTGGTTTTTATTACTCTCCATTTGTTCCTTTATCCATCAAGTAACGGATATAACAGTTACTTCGATAAGGACGAGGAAAGTATTGGCGGTCTCAAGCACCCTCCAAAGGTAACAAAAGGCCTTTATTTCTTATCGATGGTGTTTTTCTTAATGGCGTTGCTCGTCGGATTAGGTATTAATTATGAATATAGCATAATGATGCTAGTCTATGGCTTGGTTTCCATGGCGTATAGTCATCCCTCCGTTCGCCTCAAAAAATACCCTTATATAAGCTGGGTAACTGCGGGTTATTTTCAGGGGTATTTTACTTTTTGTATGGCTTATGCAGGTCTTACGGGTGGTGGTTGGGGGGTGTATTTGAAAGAATCCGTGTATATACCGGGTATATTGACCACCATTATTCTTATGGGTTCGTATCCACTTACACAAGTCTATCAGCATCGGGAGGATCAAAAAAGAGGTGACATAACACTGAGTCTTTCATTGGGGATTCTGGGAACCTTTGTTTTTGCCTCGGTATGGTTTATTTTTTCTGGAATAGCGTTCGTTTCTTATTTCAAATGGATGGGAGAAATTTGGGCCATTTGGATATTTTTAGGAGCCATGTTGCCTGTTATCTTATATTTTTTTACGTGGTTTTCTCTTGTCAGAAGTAACCCTACTAAATATGCAACTTACGATTGGGCTATGTGGATGAACAGGATTTCGGCTATTGCGCTTAATTTTTTCTTTTTATACTACCTGATAGAAGGTCATTGATATTACCCGCGTCAGTTGAAGGTTTTTCTTAGAAACTGATCGACATACACCAAAGTCTCATTGGGTTTTTCGAACATGCCCATATGCCCGGTTTCCTTTAATTCCAAATAGTCTGTCACCCAATTGAAATGTTTTCTGCTGTTTTTAATCGGTATTGCGCTATCAAGTTCCCCTGCGATAAAAAACTTTTTTCCCGCAAAGCGCTCCAAGACATCACTACGGTCACACCGGTCCCGCATTGCCTCTGTATAAGCGATGACCGTTTCAGGCGCAATTGTTCTGGCCCGGTGCAAGAGCTTATCTATGATTTCTTTTACTTCCTCCTGTTTTTTTTCAGGAAACAACTGTGGCAAAAATGAATTGACAAAGGGCTCTGTACCAAATTTTTTCAAAAAAGTAACCGTTTTATTTCTAACGCCAACTTTATCCTCATCATCGGCCATTGCGGTTGAATGAAACAATCCAATTCCTTTTAAAGTCTCTCCGAGCTGATCGACCAACCCCAGGGTGACATATCCTCCCAATGAGTGACCGATCACAACCGGGTCCACTACGTTTAACATTTTCATCCAGTTGCGTAACGCTTCCGCTATCGTCTCTATGCGAATTATTCCCTCAGGTAAAGGAGAATCTCCAAAACCCGGCAGATCTGGGCAAAGTACGCGGTACTTGGTGGATAAATTGGTTTGAAAAAACTCCCACATCTCTTTGCTCTCACAAAAGCCATGAAGCAAAATAACGGGGTTTCCTGATCCCATATCCGTATACGCAATATCAGGCATATTTCATCAGTAAATTTAACATCTTCCGGTCCAATTTCTGGCCATACCAATCTTCGTATTCCACATCTACACGTCCTGAATTCATTACTCCAAAAGTTCCTGAAAACTCCCAAATTCCAAATCCAATGCCGTTTTCATGAAGAATGTCAAGTACATCTCCAAACCAAGCCAAAAAAACATCATGGGGCGTCTTATTAAAGCTACCGCATTCTCCACAGTGTACGCCCACCCCCTTTTTGAGAAGTTCTATCCAGGGTGCATAATGCTTTTCGATATTTTCCCTTGCATAATATGACTCATTATGGGTCCCCGGCCAACTGGGTTCAGGAAGGGAATCGGGATCCTTATGAACCCAAGAAGCTTTATGGTGTGAAATGTGGCCCGGAAAGTAACCCCGACAGCTTTGCCCCAACTCCAAATCTGCCAATTCCGGGACGGCAATTCCACCACCTCCATTTCCGTTTGCAATTACCAACCTTTTCTTATTGATTCCCTTGATGGTTTGCAGAGCTGCTTTGGCCACCTTGTGATATTCCTCCACGGGTACGGGGCCTCCGGGGGAATGTTGATCATTGGGATCTTGGCGCTTAAAGGGCTCATTGACCAAATCAAAGCTTAACTTTTTAGAAGAAATATGCTTGTATCGTTTAGACCACATTTCCCAATGTGAACAAAAAGCGTCCAAAGCTTCTTGGTCTTCCCATAAATTATAAGGCTCTATAAATCCGGCGTTGATACAAAAACCGGGGGCCCGGTGCAAGTTAAGGCTGACATGTAGCCCATGGGAATGGGCCTGATAAATAAGCTTGTCGATTTCCTCCAACTTTGCTTCGTCAAAATTCAATACTTCCTCCGGAAGTATAGGTTTAGATCTGTCAAATTGAAGATAACTGGGATAGGAAATAGGTATTCGGACAAAGTCAAACCCCCAATCCGCCATCCACTTGAGGTTTTCCTCTTTATTTTTCCTTCCCTTGTCCATTTCCGGAGAAAAGAAATCAAGCAGATTAAACCCCCTCCATTGAGGGAGTTTATTTTTACGCTTTTTTGAAATAAATGCTTCAGATTGCGCAGTTAAGCCCATGCCAAGGCCTGCCGTTGCCAAAGCTGATTTTTTTATGAAATCTCTCCTATGTGGATGATGTAGGTTATCCATGATGAAATTGGGTTTGTCAAAAATACTAAGTTCCTGCAAATATAGCGATTTGCTTAAGGTCGGTAAAAACTTGTATCTATAAAAATATGAAACAAAAATGTCCCGAAAGAATCCAGGACATTGAATTGATTTAACTATAAATCACAGATGCCATTTTCCGGACCGTTTGGGCAATGCCAACTGGATCAAATCCACACTCTTGATGAAGTTCACGCTGCTCGCCGTGTTCCACCACGCGATCAGGAATCCCCAACCGTGTAACCTGGGCTTGGTAATCGTGGTCGCACATCCATTCAAGGACGGCACTTCCAAACCCACCCATTAAGCAACCGTCTTCGACGGTGACAACTTTTTTAAATTTCTTAAAGATTTGATGCAAGAGGACTTCATCAAGCGGTTTAACAAAGCGCATATCGTAGTGGGCAGGCTGTATTCCGTCTTTTTCTAGCAGTTCATTCGCTTCAGCGACGTAATTTCCAATGTGACCAATGGTAAGAATAGCTACATCTTCACCTTCCTGAACTAATCGACCCTGTCCAGCAGGAATCTCTTCAAAAGGAAGACGCCAGTCTGGCAAAACTCCCTGGCCACGTGGATACCGGATCGAATAGGGTCCGTTATGTTTTGTCGCCGAGTACATCATGTTCCTCAATTCCACCTCATTCATCGGTGCACTGACAACGAGATTAGGGACACACCTGAAAAAAGCCAGGTCATATGCCCCGTGATGGGTTGGTCCGTCAGCACCCGCAAATCCGGCCCTATCCAGACAAAAAATCACGGGTAAATCCTGCAAACAGACATCATGAATTACTTGGTCATAAGACCGTTGCATAAAGGTACTGTATATGTTGCAAAAAGGCTTAAGACCTTGGGTCGCCAATCCAGCGGAGAAGGTGACCGCATGTTGTTCGGCAATGCCAACATCATAGGATCTTTCCGGATAGGCTTCCATCATAATGTTCATAGACGAACCGGATGGCATGGCTGGGGTCACTCCTACAACGGCATCGTCCTGGTTTGCAAGATCCACTAAGGTGTGACCAAAGACATCCTGATATTTGGGAGCTTGTGGAGTGACGGGTATTTTTTTTGCGATAACGCCCGTAATCTTGTCAAATTTTCCCGGTGCGTGCCATTTGGTTTGATCCTTTTCGGCAGGGCCATACCCTTTGCCTTTTACGGTTACACAATGTAAAATTTTTGGACCGGGAATATTTTTCAAGTCATTGAGTATCTCAACTAGGTGATTAACGTCATGCCCGTCCACAGGGCCAAAATACCTCAGATTAAGCGACTCGAAGAGATTACTTTGTTTTAGAAGTGCGGATTTTATGCCTCCTTCAAGTTTAGAAACAACATCCTGGGCACTGAACCCAAATTTGCTTATTTTACCCAAAAGATTCCACACCTCATCCTTCACCTTATTATAAGTGCGTGAAGTGGTAATATCCGTTAAATAATCCTTTAGAGCGCCTACATTGGGGTCTATAGACATGCAGTTGTCGTTCAAAATAATGATCACATTGCTGTCAGAGACTCCCGCATGGTTCATTGCTTCGAATGCCATCCCTCCCGTCAACGCACCGTCACCTATGACCGCGACATGCTGTCGGTTTTTTTCTCCCTTATACTTCGAAGCCATAGCCATTCCCAAGGCTGCGGAAATGGAGGTACTTGAATGCCCTACCCCAAAGGAATCATAGGGAGATTCTTTGCGTTTCGGAAACCCCGACAAACCCTTGTATAGTCTGTTAGTATGAAACTGTTCTCTTCTTCCAGTAAGAATTTTGTGTCCGTAAGCTTGGTGGCCCACATCCCAAACCAGTTGATCATCAGGAGTCTGTAAGACATAATGTAGTGCAACTGTAAGTTCCACGACGCCTAATCCAGCTCCAAAATGGCCTCCATAGACCGAGACTTGATCGATAATAAATTGCCTTAACTCATCGCAGATTTGTACCAGTTGGTCCTTCTTAAACTTTTTAAGGTCTTCGGGGGTGTGTATTTGAGCAAGTAGCTTTCCGGGTTGTATGCGCATTTTATTTTTCTATATAAAAATATCTAACCTTCATACCCTGATAATGTTTAATATTAGCAATAAAAGGCAACGATACCAAAGATACATCAGGAAATTACTTCTCCGTTTAAAGAAATACATAGATAAGTAATATCTTTGAATTCTAATATCCGCGCAAATTTAACAAAATAAAATCGTAACCAGTGAGTTTTGAAATCAAATTACCGCTTTTCGAGGGTCCCTTTGACCTGATGCTCTTTTTCATAGAGCGGGATGAACTGGATATTTATGATATACCCATTGCCAAAATCACAAATGACTTTTTGGAATATATTCATACATTGGAAAAAATGGAGATAGAGGTTGCCAGTGAGTTTATTTTATTCGCTGCGACTCTGATGAAAATCAAGTCTAAAATGCTTCTTCCAAGGCCTGAATTCAACGAAGAAGGGGAAGAAATAGATCCCAGGGAGGAATTGATCCGTCACTTACTGGAGTATAAAAAATACAAATCAGTAATTGGGCAACTTGCAGAAATGGAAGAGATACGCATGTCCAAGTGGAATAGGGGCAATGTGGTGGATGAACTGAAGAAAATGTCCCGGGTAGATGATGTCGATGCTGAAATGCAGGACCTGGACCTTTTCAAACTTTTAAAGATATATCAAAAAGTAATGTTTAAATTTGCTTCGAGAAGTGATGATACCACACATACAGTCATCCAATATCCATACACCATCGAGCAACAAAAAACACTAGTTCTGGATCAACTTAACAATCAACCAATAATCCCATTTACTGACTTCATCGCCATGAAACCCGATAAGATCTTTGTCATCTATACCTTCTTGGCCATTTTGGAGTTGCTGCAGTTATCCTTAGTTACTATCAAGATTGGAGATGGTTTCAATAATTTTTGGGTAGAAAAACTGGAGTCGATACCTGTAGAAACCCTATGAAATCGAGCTTAACTAAAACTTCACACGGAGGGACGATTATTGTCGCGAGATTCCATCTGGCCATTGAAAAAACAATTACGAACAGATGAAATTAGACAATAAGGAAATTTTTAGGACCTTAAACCCCAACAAAGTGTGGGTGCCCGTGTTCATTGGATTGCTGATCGTCTTTTTGATGTTCTACCTCGACCCCAATGTCAACGCCCAAACTCTCCGGGGGGTTTTCGACGCTTCTATTCCCTACCTTCTTCTGGCAGTTCTATTCATTGTCATGAGAGACATAGGGTACATGTACCGAATCCGTGAGGTAACGGACAAACACCTTACATGGACACGGGCGATCTATGTTATTATCCTGTGGGAATTTGCATCTGCGGTCACCCCATCCATAGTTGGGGGAACAGCAGTGGCGGCATTTATCTTACAAAAGGAAGGGATTCCTCTAGGAAAAGCGTTGGCATTTACCATGCTTACCGCAATTATGGACAATCTTTTCTTTGTAATAGGTGCTCCAATTATTTTGTTTTTTGCCCAAGGACATATTTTTCCTACTAGTAGGGTTCTGGAGATGAGGTTGGGGTCCAGTATGGAATACCTGTTTTGGGCAAGTTATTCCCTTTATGCCTTTTATTCCATTTTAATGGCGGGAGCTTTATTTTACAGACCCCGGGTGTTTAAATGGATCCTTTTGAAAATTTTCTCCATTAGATGGATTCGAAAATGGAAATATAACGCCAACATGTACGGTGACCAAATCATTGAAGCTTCCAAAGAAATTCGAGGAAAGCCTCTTAAATATTGGCTCATCATCATATCGGCAACTATTTTTATCTGGTCGTCCCGGTATTTTATGCTCAACGCACTGGTATCGGCATTCAACATACTGGATATGTTCGAGCATGTAATTGTCTTTGCCCGTCAGATCATTATGTGGGTGGTCATGATGATTTCACCAACTCCGGGCAGCAGTGGTACGGCGGAGTTTTTCTTTTCTCAGTTTTTCAAGGAATTTTTGGTGGGGTATACCTTCGTCACCAGTATTTTGTGGAGGATGTTTTCCTATTATCCCTATCTGATTCTAGGTGCCATCTTCCTCCCAAAATGGATCAGACAGGTCTTCTTCAAAAAGCCCAATGAAAACAAGAAAAAAGAAGTAAAAGGCCAGAAAGGAAACAGCAAAATCTGAATCCATAGGACCTAAATGATTAAACCCAAGAGGAAGCTGTGGACGATTGGTCTACGTTCACTTAAATCGGGATATCCTGAAAATTGATCATAGCTGAGGAACCTCAACACTTGATTCCATCATTTTCTGGTTTTTCGCTAATTTTTTGTGAAAATACAGTCCGTTTATCACCATGAATAAAATACCCAAGCTTAGTAGCATGAGTATACTATTGGAATAAAACTGCAGCCAGCTGAGTGCCTGCACATTGCCAAACTGCTTAAAAATCATAATACCCGCTGAACCCAGGTAGCCGAAGCTGTCAATCAAATACATCAGGTAACCCACGGTCCCCGCATATTTGAATGCTGCCAGCAACCTATCAAACAACAGGCAATTGAACGGAATATAGGCCATATATATTCCCGTACCTGTTGCCACCACCCACCAAAAAGGATCTACAAATCCAGCCTGCATCAGTAGTGTACTTCCAACACATAGGCCAAGACCCGCAATGATGATCCCGTGATAGATAAAGAGTGCTTTTTGATTACTTTTTACCACCACCAAAAGGCTCATCATCAAGAGTAGTAAGAGCGTGATGGGGATCTCTGTCTGGGTAAGCAACTCGGGATTGACTGGAATGTTTAGGCCACCCCAAATTTCCACGGCAAAATTGTCTCGAATATCCCGGAGTGCTGTTAGCATCATGTAGACTAAAATCAACAACAAGATCCCCGGTTTAAAGCTTTTAAAAAAGGACTGTCGTTCATTCCTTGTCATGGGCAGGCGTTGGGTCTTTAGCGCAATATCGGCTTCATTCGGCTCGGGTGTTTGATTTAACATTAATACCGCAAAAATCAGTAATGGTACAAATAAGGCACCGGTCCAAAAAGGCATCCAATAGGGGTCCACTCCAAAGTCGTCCAAAAGAAACTTTCCTACCGTCTTGACTAATCCGGAGGATAAAACAAAACTTACGGCAAGAATACTGCCCATCATTTCAGTAAATCGCCTACCCTCTAGATAATGGAAAACCAAGCCCCAAATTAGCCCCAAGGGAAATCCATTTATTAAAAAGCAAAACGCATTATAGGGAGCAGGCAACATGGCAAAACCCAACAGGGCAAGCCAAGAAACACCTATCAGGCTAAAAATCAACAACGCACGGCGCTCTTTGGTCAGTTCGGAAATCATCTTGATCCCGTAAAACTTGCTGGCCATATACCCTAATGTCTGTGCCAATATCAACCAGACTTTCAGATCCATCCCCCAGAGTAGTTCCCCGTCAAATGTGGCCGCAGCAAAGGGCTTCCGAAATGCATACATGCTGCTGTAGGTCAGGAACGCCATGCCTGCAGCAAACAAGCTCATACCGAAAGGTCCGCTTCTAGAAAGGATTTTAGAGACAAACGGAATATGAAACATAGGTGGGGGCTAAATTAAATCAGTGACAACCGTCTTGCATTAAGGTTTGACAGCGTTCCAACGACGGGCTAAAATAATCAAATTGAACAACAAACAATCCATCGGAAAAACAATTAATAATTTCTTCATAATTACCTATTCGCGTTAGTTCAACATATGCAGTGGCAGATAAGGTTTTTTTTGAAAGATTGAATTATCTTGGGGTGGTTATTTTCCAATGTTCCACCCTGTACACTGATTTCAAAGAAGATGCGTCAACATACGATAGTGCTTTATTTTCTGCTCGGCTGCCTATCCTTGAGGGCCTTCCCCCAAACTGCACTACCAACCGAGAAAAATAGTACATCCACCCACCCCTATTCGGCTCCAATATTCAATGACCCAGACGCCGTTAATCGGATGAGTGCGGCATTTCCCCTTATCGAGCAGCTTTATCTGGATTATGCCAATACCAATCATTTCCCATCTATCAGTTTTGGGATTGTGGCGGATGGGAAACTGATGTACGCAAGCAGCAACGGGACCGCCAATCTTTCAACCGGAACAAAAGCCGACACAAATACCTTGTATAGAATTGCCTCAATGAGTAAAAGTTTCACTTCCATGGCTATCTTGAAACTACGGGATGAAGGGAAGCTCAACCTTACTGATCCGGTATCCAACTATATCCCGGAAATGAACCTTGCGGGCCAACTCACAGCTGACGCTCCCGCAATAACGCTTCAACATCTAATGACCATGTCAGCCGGATTTCCGGAAGACAATCCTTGGGGGGATCGGCAACTCGATGCGACGGATGAAGAATTATTAGATGTTCTAAGGCAAGGGGTTTCCTTTTCCAATGTGCCCGGCATCAATTATGAATACAGCAATTTAGGCTATGCTCTTTTAGGAAAAATCATATTTAATGTCAGTGGCAGACCGTATCAACTATACATCAAAGAGGAAATTTTACTTTCCTTGGGGATGGAGAGTACAGAATGGGAATACAGTGAAATCCCAGAGGAATCACTCGCTCTTGGCTACCTTTGGCAGGAGGGTGAATGGGAGGCTGTCCCGTATTTGCATGACGGATCCTATGGGGCAATGGGAGGCCTTATTAGCTCTATTGAGGATTTCGGCAAATATATTGCCTTACATTTGGATGCATGGCCACCTCGGGACGATCCGGAGACTGGTCCTGTACTGCGAAGCTCGATCCGTGAAATGCATCAGCCCTCACGAATGAACGCCCTTCTAACAGAAGCAAAAACTCCAGGAGGTGCGGACTGTCCCGCAGTAACTGCCTACGGCTACGGAGTAAGTTGGCAAAAGGATTGTCGGGGAATCGTCCGCATCGCCCACAGTGGCGGACTACCTGGGTTTGGAAGTGAGTGGCGAATATATCCTGACTATGGCATTGGCATAGTTTCATTCAGCAACCGGACCTATGGAGCTCCCACCAGTATAAACGCTATTGCGTTAGATACGTTGATTGCAATAGCTGACTTGAAGCCACGAAGTTTACCTGCATCCAAAATTTTAGAGCAGAGAAAATCCGAACTTGTAGAAGTTTTGACTGGTTGGGAGGAAGGAAAATTGGGAATATTTGCTGACAATTTCTTCTTGGACGAAGCACTGGAACAACGTAAAACCAATGCCAAGTGTCTCTTTGAGCAGGCAGGGACTATTTTGGAAATTTCTGAACTGACTCCATTAAACCAGTTGCGAGGTAGTTTTATTTTAATTGGGCAAAAGAATAATATCCGGGTTTTCTTTACCTTAAATCCACAAAAGGACGCATTTATACAGCAGGTAAAGCTCGATCTTGTGAACAAACCATGATTTTTAGAAAGAAATTATTTCATTACCAATTCTGAATTAAGAATACGCGATGGATCCAAAAATTAAAATTTTAAAAACAGAAATACTTTCCGACAACTGGTATATATTGAAAAAGGTGACCTTCGAATATAGGAAGCCAGACGGGAAGGTAGAAGTTCAAAGCCGGGAGGCCTATGACAGGGGTAATGGAGCAGTGATCTTATTGTATAATCGGGAAAATCGAACGGTCATCCTTACCCGTCAATTTCGACTTCCTACCTACATCAATGACAATTCCTCAGGGATGATGATAGAAGCTTGTGCAGGAGTTTTGGATGAAGATAATCCAGAAGATTGCATCCGCAGAGAAACTATGGAGGAGACTGGGTATGAAATCAAAGAGGTTGAAAAGGTCATGGAGGCCTACATGACTCCGGGTTCAGTGACAGAAAAGTTGCACTTCTTCATTGCCTCATATTCCAGTGCCATGAAGAAAGGTGAAGGCGGCGGCATGGATCACGAGCATGAGAATATTGAAGTCCTCGAAATGGACATTGATAAGGGTATGAAAATGATTTCAGACGGAGAAATTGAAGACGCCAAAACCATAATGCTATTGCAATTCGTGAAATTGAACAGGATACTTTGAAAAGGCTGGTATTCTTAAACCGGTCCGCTTTAAATTGACTTGTAGCGAACTAACCACCTTGGATGGTTAATCAAGTATAGATAAGCCAATAGAATGACCATTACGTTTCTTTTTGGGGAGAATTTTCCCCCGGGGTGACTTTCGACAGCAATTATGGAAAGTAGCAGGTTGTTCTGCATAGGGTTTTTAGGCGGGACCATTAGTAAAAATACCTATTTTCTTTTTTTTGGAAGAGATTCGAAATTTTAAGCAAGGTTTTTGTGTAAATTGTGTTGAATTACTACTATCGATAAAACATAATTTTAAATTTCTTTGCGATGATGAACATTTCCGAAATTTTAGATACGGTCAAGAAACTTATAGAGCTCCGCATTAAGATTGCTATCAATAAAATCACTGATGACATAAGTACCGCCGTCACTAGAGTGGTTGTGTTGATTATGATGGTAATGGCTGGCATGTTTGTTCTACTTTTTGGAAGTATTTCTCTGGCATTCTATCTGGGTACTCTGTTTGAAAGTGTGTATTTGGGATTTTTGAGTGTTGGGGGGATTTACTTACTTCTCCTTTTGATACTCTTTTTAATCAGGAACACACTGACCTTCCAGACTAGTCTTAAAACCAGCTTGACCAAGTTTATATTCCTATTCAAATCCAAACCAGTAAAATAGATGTCGTTATTAGATCTAGAGAGAGATTCCGAAGAATTGGAACAAACTTTAAAAAAGCAGCTTGAGTTAGTTAAAAATGATTCGGATGTCTTCCTTAAAATAGCAGGAATTGCCCTTGTTTCAGGATTGGCAACGTATTCCGCATACAGACTGACTAGGGGCAAATCTGCCCCTAAAAAACTTAAAAAGAAATCCAGGAAGAGAAAAGGATATTCTTTTGTGTCCAATATAAGGCAAAGGCTTTTTTGGATGGCAATGGACTATGGCAAAAAGTTGTTTATTCAAAAAATGGGAGAAAAAATGCAGGCAGCAGGTGAAAAGGAATAATTCCATTGGGAAGCGCTTAAAGGGAATTCATCAGTCTGGGAAAAAGGCTGTTGCCCTTTTGGTGGACCCTGATAAATTTGAAAATCACCAGCTTCTTAAGAAGGTGTTGGCGGAAGCAATACATTATCCCTTGGAGATGATCCTCCTGGGGGGGAGCCTGATGACTACCAGAAAGCTAAACTTTACCATCAGGAGTATCAGAGAAATGATAGGTCCAATACCCATTGTGCTGTTTCCGGGAAATGTAATCCAGCTTTCTGGCAAGGCTGACGGAATTTTATTTTTGTCGCTGATATCCGGCAGGAACCCAGAATTGCTAATTGGACAACAGGTAGTCGCCGCACCGCTCCTGGCAAAAACCAACCTGGAAATATTGCCGACAGGATATATGCTTGTGGACGGTGGAGGTATCACCAGCGCCCACTACATGAGTCAAAGTATACCTTTACCCAACGACAAGCCAGAGTTGGCCTTGGCTACGGCGTTAGCCGGTCATTATTTGGGACTGGGTTACTTTTATCTAGACACTGGAAGTGGTGCCACCCAAGCGGTTTCCAGCCGATTGATTAAGGCTATAAGTGCCCGCATTAATTCACCATTGCTTGTAGGAGGGGGAATTGACACCACTGAGAAAGCCAAAGCCGCTTGGCAGGCAGGAGCGGATATCGTGGTAATAGGCAGCCGGGCAGAAAAAAACCCCGACTTCCTGATCGAGGTTTTGCAATACAGTGAAATGTATAACCTATCCCTGAACGTTAATTAAAGATTCTCTCCTTCTCATTTTTCCAGCAGGAAGTCCGTACATCATTTTGAATCTACGGCAGAAATACGCAGTATCTTTATAACCCACTTCTTTTCCAATATCCCGAATACTTTTTTTGGTAGTTCGCAGTAATTCCACGGCAGCTTCCATGCGTTGATATTCTATATAGTCCTGCGGATTGATGCCGGTTAGCATTTTGAAATATTGCCCCACATAATCTTCGGATACATTCGCAACTTTGGCCAATACTTTATTTGAAAGATCTCCACCAATGTTCTTTTTAATATAATTGAACATATCTATAAGTCGAGGATCTTTGAAATAGGTACTATTGGTAGAAAGTTCCTCCACAAATAGCCTGTTTTTCAATATATGGCGTACTATCTCTACGACAAGTAATTCGGTGTAAATTTTCATCACCCTTTCCTTGCCGGGAGTAATTTGTTCCGATTCTTTCACGATATCTTCTACGATTGACGCAATGCGGTCGTTGAAGCGGATTACAAAAGGCGGAATACCAAGTGAGTTGAAAAAGTTCACCACATCAAATACTTTGGCTTCAAACGTCACCGAGGTAACACAGTCATCTTCGAGGTTCTTTATTTCTTTGAAACTGATGGTTTGAAGGTATTTCTTCTTGTTCTCAATGAAAGTATCGTTGGTTGTTTCATTTCTTTTGGTGACCGTTCCAAAGGAGACCTTTGACGATCTGCCAGCCGGGACGAAAAGAATTTCACCTTCATTTACGACTTCTTGATCGTCACCAAAGTGAAGGCTACCACGGTGCAACAAAATTACAGTGTTCTCATTGTCTACGTAGTCAACGATAGTTACGGGTCGTTCAATTTTGTAATTATTCCCACGTAAATATCGTACACCTACCGATTCTATTACTTTATTGTAATATTCCATGATGGGGGCTTTAGGTTGTTTTTGTTAAAAGTATAGATTCATCTTGCATTAATGGGACAATATTAAAGAAAAAATTAGAATAAACTAAACAACGATAAAAAAATTTATATATTTTTTTTAAATACCCCTTTCAGTTCAATTTACTTAATAGACTTCGGGATATAACTATTTTTTGAATTTCGGAGGTGCCTTCGTATATCTGGGTGATTTTGGCATCCCGCATCATGCGTTCAACGTGGTATTCCTTGACATAACCGTATCCTCCATGCACCTGCACTGCTTCAATGGTCACATCCATAGCCACTTGTGATGCATATAATTTTGCCATGGCTCCCGCATCAGAATAGTCCTTTCCCTGATCCTTCAGCCAGGCGGCTTTCATTACCAACAGTCGCGCTGCTTCTATGGAAGTTAACATATCAGCTAATTTAAATTGTATTGCCTGATGCTCACATATGGGTTTTCCAAAGGCTTTGCGTTCTTTGGAATAGGCCACAGCCAACTCATAGGCGCCTCCCGCAATACCCAAAGCCTGTGCAGCAATGCCTATTCTGCCTCCATTCAGGGTCTCCATGGCAAATTTAAACCCAAAGCCAGCTTCCCCAATTCGGTTTTCTTTCGGAACCCTCACTTCTGTAAACATCAGTGAGTGGGTATCGGAGGACCGTATACCTAATTTGTCTTCCTTTTTGCCTACTTCAAATCCGGGTGTACCTTTTTCTAAAATAAAGGCTGAAATTCCCTTGTGGCCTTTGCTGGCATCTGTTTGCGCTATTACCAGGTAGACATCCGCAGTTCCTCCATTAGTAATCCAATTTTTTGTCCCGTTAATGACATAGAAATCACCTTCTTCCCTCGCAGTAGTTTTTTGGGATGTGGCATCTGACCCCGCCTCAGGCTCTGAGAGGCAAAAGGCACCTAGAAGTTGTCCATTTGCCAATTTGGTAAGATATTTTTCCTTCTGCTCCACCGTACCATATGTCTCCAAGCCCCAACAGACAAGTGAGTTGTTGACTGACATGATGACTCCAGCCGATGCGTCAACCTTGGAAATTTCCTCAATCGCCAGCACGTAACAAAGGGTATCCATTCCTCCCCCCTGAAATTCCGGACCCACCATCATTCCCATAAAACCCAACTCCCCCATGGATTTTACCTGTTCATATGGAAATATGCCTTTGGAGTCTCTTTCGATTACAGTAGGTAATAAATGGTTAATTGCAAAATCTCTAGCAGCATCCCGGACAGCTACTTGTTCTTCGGTTAGATCAAACGTCATCGTTTTTTTATTTAAAAAATCAAAATAGTAAAAAAAAAATAAAGGAGCAATTTCTTGCTCCTTTATCGGTAACTACTAGTTGGTTTAGAAAATTTAATCTCTGTTTCCGAAGAAGATAAAGGCATAATAAGCTAATGTAGCTAGAGACGCTATTGCGGCAACCACGTAGGTCATTGCAGCCCATTTTAATGCGTCTTTTGACATACCATACTCTTGGGGAGTTACGACATTGCGTTGTTGCACCCAAGCAAGGGCCCTACGACTTGCGTCAAATTCAACAGGAAGCGTCACAAGGGAAAATAAGGTCAGCACCCCATATGCGCCTACGACGATAATTCCTACGACTTCATAAGGCAGTCCAAATAAGGCTATTCCTCCAAATAATGCCGCTATGAGTACAATGTTCAAAATCTTTCCACTCGCATTCTGAATTGGCACTAGTGTGGATCTTAGTTGCAACCATGAATAAGAACTGGCATGCTGTACGGCGTGTCCACATTCGTGAGCCGCTACAGCAGTTGCAGCCGCATTTCTGCCATAATAGACATCCGGGCTTAAATTGACCGATTTATCCATTGGATTGTAATGGTCAGATAATTTTCCTTCAACACAATTTACCCGAACATTCCCGATATTATGATCCGCAAGCATCAATTCTGCAATTTCCTTTCCGGATAGGTTTGCCCTTAAAGCTACTTGGGAGTATTCCCTGAATTTTCTTTTTAACTTGTTACTTACGACATATCCAAGTATGCCGAATACTACTACAATTAGAATCAGTATCATCGCTGTTTGTTTTTAATAAGTCTCTGTACGTAACTACCGGATTTTAGGTTTACCTTTCCACGTTAATTTAGCCAATATTACTGAACTGACTAGTCCGACAATGAAAATGGTCAAAACCTGTGATCCGTGAACGATCATGGCAAAAATCTTGCCCTCTTCCTCCGCAATGCCATAAAATAACAGAATAAAAGCAACCAGCGCGTGAAAGGTTCCAATTCCACCCTGGACAGGCACGACCATTCCTATGCTTCCCATCACCATGATCATCAGCACAGAAGAAGCATTTAGGCCTGCTGTGCTTGGTATGGCCATGGCCACAAAATACATCATTGCATAATATATGACCCAAACTGAAATCGTTGAAATCCAAAATGCCACGGGGTGTTCCAAGTCTGACACACTTTTAATCCCACGGACAAATTGTCTTAAAAATTGACGAAATTTCAGAAACCTACCGCTGGACCTAAATCTAAGATAAAGCCAATATAAAAAGCCAAAAAACACTAACAGAATCGTAACCAAATATGGCAACCATTCGATTAAACCTGTCTTCAGTTTTTCCAAATCCACCAAGCTTTCCAACAATTCCAGAAAAACCGCTCTTTCCAACAGAAAAGCTAATATAATTGTGCCTAGCATACAAAGCATGTCAACAGTACGCTCAACCACTACTGTACCAAAAAGGCTTCCCATAGGTATGCTATCCGTTCGCTTCAGCACCCCACATCTGGCAACTTCGCCCGCCCTAGGTATGATGAGGTTTACCAGATAACCAAACATCAACGCCCAAAATATGCGGATAGTAGTAAAGCTTTGCTTTTCTCCGGCCTCAATGAGCATCTTCCACCGCCAAGCCCGAATCCAGTATCCTAATAAAGAAACAACAACAGACACCGCAATCCATAGGAAGGAAGTCTGGATTAGTGCCTGCTTTAACTGGTCCAATGCTATATCCTTGTACAGCAGCCAGAAGATCCCCATGCCCAACAAGAGGGAAGCCACCAATTGTACGAATTGTCGTACGGAGAGCTTCACCTTAGTTCAGTCTGTTCTTTTCGTCCGGAAAAATTATAACTGGCTGATGACTTTTGGCCTCTACAGCATCCATAGTGCAATAGGAAATAATTATAACAATATCGCCTACTTGTGCTTTTCTTGCCGCAGGCCCGTTGAGGCATACCTGGCCGCTACCTCTTATTCCTTTGATAACATAAGTTTCAAGACGTTCCCCATTGTTGATGTTTACGATTTGAACTTTTTCGTTTTCTATCAAACTAGCCGCATCCATCAAATCTTCGTCGATGGTAATACTGCCTACATAATGCAGTTCGGCTTGAGTGATCTTAACACGATGTATTTTAGACTTAAGAAGTTGGATGTGCATATTAATTTGGAACAAATATAATCAATCACTTAGCAGAATATTGTCGATGAGTCGGATATCACCCACGTAAGCAGCTATGCATATAGCCTGAGGGATTTGCGAGTTAATTTCTTTGGCAAGCGTAAAATCATGGACATTGACCAATTCAAGGTATTCAAGGCGAACCAGCGGTTTTTCTGCGATCAAAGATGCCGCCCTTTCCACGATATCCAACCAAGAGGTGCCCAATAAAAGTTCAGTTTTCGAAAATTGAAGGCTTTGATATAGAACCGTAGCCTGCTCTCTTTCTCTTTCATTTAGTCTCTGGTTTCTGGAGGAAAGAGCAAGACCGTTCTTTTCCCTGACAGATGCAATCATCGCTATCTCCAAATCAAAATGTAGATCTGAGACAAGCCGGCTTATAATACTTACCTGCTGCAAATCCTTTTGTCCAAAGTAGGCAACGTCCGGTGCTATTAGGTGAAACAGTTTAGCGACAATAATTGCTACCCCGCCGAAATGGTTTGGCCTAAATTTACCCTCCAAGGTATTTTCCAATAGTGAGAAATTAATAGATATGCCTATTGGCTGCGGATAGATTTCCTCCACCTCAGGAACAAAGACTAGGTCAACGCCCTCATCCCTAAGTAATGCCAGATCCGCATCAAGTGACCTTGGATATTTATCTAAGTCGTCGGGGTTGTTGAATTGGGCGGGATTGACAAAAATGGTGACAACTGTCAGGTCGTTCTCGGCTTTGGACCGTCTTACCAATGCCAGGTGCCCCTCATGCAATGCACCCATGGTAGGTACAAGTCCAATCTTCTTATCTGCCAGGTAAAATGGCTTCAAAAATGATTTTAAACTAGGAATTAGCTTGATAATGTCCAATTTCAGGTGGTTTCATTTTAGCAAAATAGCTGCAAAAGTATATTATAAAAAATAAAAACAATGGCTTTTCGCAATTTTTTTTGTAAATTTGTAGTCCCGTTATATCCCTTAACAAAACACACACGATATGTCTAAACTTCGTATCCTATACGTAGCAAGCGAAATCAACCCTTTCTTACAAACTTCTGAGGTTGCAAACTTTGTAAGGGCCCTACCTCAGGCCATGCAGGAAAAAGGTATGGAAATCCGTATTCTAGTCCCCAGATTTGGATTAATCAATGAACGTAAGAACAGATTACATGAGGTGGTGAGGCTTTCTGGAATTAATATTTCCGTTGGTGAGGAAGAAAAGCCATTGATTATCAAAGTGGCATCTATACCCAATGCTAAGCTTCAAGTTTATTTTATTGATAATGAAGACTATTTTCAACGTAAAAGCGTTTTCTTCGACAAGCAGGATAAGTTTTATGAAGACAATGACGAAAGAGCCATTTTCTTCTGCAAAGGTGTCATAGAAACCGTCAAAAAGTTGGGGTGGGCACCGGATATAGTACACTGTAACGACTGGATGACCAGCCTAATACCCTTGTACCTTAAAACTACCTATAAAAACGAACCATTATTTAAGGACACAAAATCCGTGTTCGCTATGTATAATAACGGATTTAGTCATAAATTTGGCGATGATTTGTTCGAAAAGATCAAAATGGTCGATATCGATGACAAATTATTGGCTCCATTGAAATCCAGGGATTACGAAGGATTCTTGAAGCTGGGAACTGCTTATGCTGATGTAGTCATCAGAGGTGAAGATACCACCGGCACGTTCACTCATTTAATAGAGGAATCATCAAATAATGACAAGAAATTTGAAATCAACAGTGAAGAAGAGGATCAACTTTTCGAAAGTTACTACAATATTTATACAGAGCTTGCCGGTTAAACTGGCAGGTTCGTTATTTCTTATTTTACATTTGGCAGGTTCCTGCTCAGATCCATCAGAAATCGGACTAGTTCTTGATCCCAGTACCAATCAAATAGGGGTTTTCTATGCAGAAATACCCCTTTCTGCTTCTATGGTTCTATATGACTCCTTCAATACCACTAGTCAGGGACGTTTGGTAATAGGAGGCGATGTGGATGATTTTTTCGGCACTACAGAGTCAATAGGCTATAGCAGGCTTTCCTACAATCCCAATGCGGCCAAGCCTAACAGCGAAGCTATCTTTGACTCCTTGAAATTCACCATCAATGTTCAAGCTACCGACGGAATTGGGTTCGATGCTCCAAAAAGCTATAGGGTGCATCGTCTAATGGAACCTATCTTAGACACCTCTTATTATAACTTCAGCCAACTTCGGTTTTCGGATGAAACAATAGCAGAGGGCTCTTTTATTATCCAGCCTGACACTGCCAACTTGTTGACCATGGATGTGAAGGCTGACTTGGCGGCGGAAATTTTTGAAAAACTTACAACCAACGACCCCGTCTTTACCAATATCTTTACCTTTAGGGACTATTTTCCAGGTATCGCAATTACCGGAAACGCAACCGACAATGCAAATATCTCGGCTGCTGTGGGTAACGGAACAGGAATGACTCTCTATTATCACTACACAGATGATACATTGTCAAGGGCCTATCCCATTAACACCATTCAGTCCCGGCATTTTAATCAGGTCAAAAATGACCGTACGGGTACACCCACCTCTGTTATCACTGAGCGGGGAGTTTCCTATGAAATTCCAGGAGATATAGTTGGCGGAAAGGCTAATTTGGGAATGTTTGTAAAAATCGACACTAGTCCCCTTGAAACCTTTCTTGATACGTTGGAAAATATAACCTTCAATCAAATTTTGATGGAAGTTGGTCCTATTCAAGAATTCCCCGAATTCAAACGCCCGCCCGGTAATATGGTCTTGTATTTTGCTTCTGAGAATAATAAACTTTACACCCGCTTTGACGGAGCTGTGATTGCGGTACAAGCCGAAAATGCAAGCCAAACAAGTATTGATCCGAATGGGAATGTCGTTCCTTCTTCGGGCAGCCAAAACTCTTTATCAATAAATCCGGAAACCCGGCTGTTCAGAAATCAGATAACCTCGTATATCAATGCCATCTACAGAAATGGCCTGATCCGAACAGATTTGTTTCTCTACCCGAACTTCCCCAGCGCACCAAACAACGCTGTAAGCTCGGATGAATCCAAAAGAACCTTACGTCAATATAAGGTGAATCAAGATCGGATTATGCTTAAAGTCTACTATACCCGAATTCGATAACTCTAAGTAAAAAACTATTATACCGTTTTCTTAAGTGCTATAGCAGCCCAATTATTTCTGATTCGTTGGTGATTAATCTTCAGATCAAGTAATTGGGCTTTTTGCATAATATCAGGTATATCATGTTCATAAAATCCACTGATTAACAACATACCTGTTGGGCTCAATATGCTGGCATACTGTCCCATTTCATCGAGCAATACATTTTTATTGATATTGGCTAATATTACATCATAAGGACCTGAAGGAGAAACTTCCCTGATAGTTCCTAAACCCATCTTGAGGTCGTGTAACCCATTAAGGGTAAAATTCTCATTGCCATTATCCACACACCAGTCGTCTATATCGAAAGCTTCCACAGTAGTTGCTCCCATCTTATGCGCCATAATGGCCAAGATACCTGTTCCCGAGCCTACATCCAGTACCGTTTTTCCAGCGAGATCTAGCTCCAATAAAAACTCCAACATGAGATGAGTGGTCGCATGATGGCCGGTACCAAAAGACATTTTTGGGTTGATGATGATTTCGTGGGCGAAATCGGTTCGCTCCGGATGAAAGGAGGCTCTCACGTAAACTTGCTTACCCACCATGATAGGATCATAGTTCTTTTCCCATTCCTCATTCCAATTAATGCGGGGCATCAACTCCGTTACGACAGAAAGCGCTGTCTGAGCGGCATATTTAGCGATCACCTCATCCAATGCTGCCTGGTCAAAGGTCCCCTCCTGTATATAGGCCTCTATGCCCTGTGGAGACTCCATAAAGGAATCGAACCCAATATCAGCCAATTCAGCCATTAAAATTTCCCCATATTCCGGCAAACAGGTAATCTTACAAACTAGGTAATTCATAGGAGCGGATTGAATTGTATAAAATGAACAAAGGCTTGATAGTAATCCCTACATATTAGTGAGAGTTCACCTACCAAGCCTGTAAGCTAGTTACTGAATTTAAAAGGATTTGACAATATCCACAAAGTCCCTGGATTTCAGAGATGCTCCGCCAATCAGGCCACCATCCACATCTGCTTTGCTAAATATTTCTTGGGCATTGTCCGGCTTGCAGCTTCCACCGTATAAAATGGATATGCCATCTGCAATGGCTTGCCCGTATTTGGATGCCAAATGCTTTCTAATTGAGGCGTGCATTTCTTGCGCTTGATCTGATGAAGCAGTTCGGCCGGTTCCGATTGCCCAGATGGGTTCATAGGCCAAAACAAGTTGTTTGATTTCATCTTCACTTAATCCGAACAAACTGGCAGTAAGTTGCTCAGTGACATAGGCATCTTGCGTGTTGGCTTCACGGATTTCAAGCGGCTCGCCACAGCAGAAAATTGGGGTCAGTCCATTAGCCAGAGCCAGCTTGACCTTCTCTGTTAACTGTTCATTGGTTTCTTTAAAATACTCCCGTCTTTCACTGTGGCCAATAATGACATAGGAAGCTCCGAATGAAGTCAAAATACCCGCAGAAACCTCTCCTGTATAGGCACCGGAAGCTTTATCGGAACAATTTTGTGCGCCTAAAAAAATATCTTTTGCCCCTTCTATCAGTTTTTTTACTGATTGCAAATGGGTAAATGGCGGGTTAATCACCACAGTGACAGGCTGATTCAATTCATCCTTGACCATATGTACAATTTCAGAAGTGAGCTTTTGCCCTTCTTCCAAGGTTAAGTTCATTTTCCAGTTTCCAGCTACTATTTTTTTTCGCATGATAAATTCTGTTAGGTTTTATATATTTGGACACAAATTCCCGTTTTTCTAAGGAATCTCAAAAATAGGCAAAATGTCACTCTCAGAAAAAGAAAATTCAGGTCATGTACCTAAAAAGAAAATTTCTCTTGCCAAAGCAAAAGAAAGGATTGCGGCATATTGCGCCTATCAGGAAAGATGCATTTCCGAGGTCAGGAACAAACTTGAGGAATTCGGGCTAAACCCTTCCCAAATTGACCCGATTTTGGAGAAACTCGCCGAAGAAGGCTTCCTCAACGAAAACCGCTTTGCCGAAGCATTTGTCAGAGGAAGGTTCACGCTTAAAAAATGGGGGAGGGTGCGCATACGGCAAGAGTTGAAAATGAGGGATATTCCGGAGGATACCATTCAGATGGCGCTGAATCTAATTGATAGTGACGAATATTGGGCCGTTCTGCAATTCTTGGCCGAACGAAAATGGAAATTAACCCAGGAAACAAATGAGTTGAAAAAGAGGGCCAAAGTGCAGCGTTTTCTTGTATTTAGAGGTTTCGAAAATGATTTGATTCGGGACGTTATCGAGCAAATCACGAAAGACCCTTCCTGACAAAGATATCTTCCGATTCTTGGGGGATGACTTGAAGAACGTTTGCCAATACCAATTTCACCAAAGTTCTAGAAGCCACGTAAACGGGAAGCTTAGCAAGCTGCATATATTCTTTCAGAGTAATTGAAGGTTGATTCTCTAAAGCCTTCACAAGGATTTCCTCCTTTCTTCCATACTGAAAGACAACATCTTCTTGTTTTTTTTCTCTTTTGAGAATTTCCCACATCTCCCTACTGGCCTGTATGCTTTTGTCACTGACTCGGACATAAGCTTTTCTCTTGGCATTTTCCACAATAAAATGAGGCCGTTGGCTGCTCTTCCTAACCTGATAAACGGCAATTCCCTTTTTGGCATTTAGATGCAAAAGGTGCCTTTCAGGTACGATGGGAGGAAATATAAGCTCATTAATTGCTTTGTCCATAACAAACACCTCCTCCTCTATAAACCGCTGCCCGCTTACTGTCCCATTGTCATCCACGCCAATAAGCAAATAGCCCCCATCGGTATTGGCCATGGCTACAATCTCACGGACGATTTTTTCGGGATGCGCCGCCTTTTTCTTAAACTCAATATGAAGACCTTCTCCCTGCTGGGCAAGTTTGGAAATTTCCTGAAGTGTCATACAGTTCTAGTTTATCAATACCGCTATACCTATACGAAAGCCAACAACATTGGATACCAAGTAGTAATCTGACATTCCTTCCAACCTCACCCGGTAACTTATATTGTGTGTATACCCTGCACCCAAAGCAAAATCAGAACTGGATCCGATTAACCCCCTCGCCCGGATAAACAAGGGCTCTAAGGGATAATACCTTCCGCCAAGGGTGACATGGTTGGTCTGGCCATAATTAAATTCATAGCCTCCTGATACTGACAAATTATGTCGGTAAAAATAATTACCCTCTACGCCTAACTGATACCGGCGTATCACGCCAGGTACATCTGTACGAACGACATCAATAGCACTCGAAACAAGCATACTCCCCTCAGCCTGCTGGCCAAAAGCATCGGCATTTACACCTAACCAGATCAAACTTATGAAGCCAATTACCTTTTTCATCCTAATCCCCGGTTTAGTTCCGCCAATCTGTTTTTCATACCCTGCCATTCGTCCCGAAGCCTTGCAGCCTCCATAAAATTAAGGTCTTTGGCTGCTGCTTCCATTCTTTTCTGGGTCTGGGAAATAAGTTTCTCCAGCTTATCCTTACTCAAATATTGAACTACTGGATCGGCAGCCACACCATTTTCGCTGTCAAAATTTTCCGCGTAAACTTTCGCGTTTTTCTTACTATCAGCAACCTTGGTCTGACCCATGATTCTTTCCCTGGACTTCAGGATAGTCGTCGGAACGATACCATGCTCCAAGTTATAATCCTGCTGTATTGCCCGCCTTCTGTTCGTCTCATCTATAGCTACCTGCATGGAGTCCGTCATTTTATCGGCGTACATAATAACCCTACCCTGTTCGTTTCTGGCAGCCCGCCCGATCGTCTGCACCAAGCTCCGTACATTCCGGAGAAATCCTTCCTTGTCCGCATCCAATATAGCGACCAACGAAACTTCCGGAAGATCCAATCCCTCCCGCAACAAGTTTACTCCTACCAAAACATCAAATACGCCCAGTCGAAGCTCCCTCAAGATTTCTACCCGATCTAGCGGCTTTACTTCAGAGTGAATATATCGGGACTTTACGCCCGCCTTTTCCAAAAACTTGTTTAACTCCTCCGCCATTCGTTTGGTAAGAGTAGTCACCAGTACCCGAAAACCAGCTATAATGGTTTGATCAATTTCCTCCAGAAGATCATCAATTTGATTGGCACTGGGACGGACTTCGATAACTGGATCAAGCAGCCCGGTAGGCCGGATAATCTGCTCCACGACGACCCCACCCGAACGGGTAAGCTCATAATCGGCCGGGGTAGCACTCACATATATGACTTGGTTGGTCAGGTCTTCAAACTCCTCAAATTTTAACGGCCGGTTGTCTAAGGCGGATGGAAGCCGAAACCCATAATCTACCAGATTCATCTTTCTGGAACGGTCTCCCCCCCACATGGCCCGGACCTGGGGAACCGTCACGTGGCTTTCATCGATTACCAATAGGTAATCATTGGGAAAATAATCCAATAGACAGAAGGGTCTTGTACCCGGCATACGTCGGTCGAAATACCGGGAATAGTTTTCCACCCCAGAACAGTACCCCAGTTCACGAATCATCTCCAGGTCAAACTCTGTGCGCTCCCTTAGTCGCTTAGCCTCCACCAAGCGCATGTCCCGTTCGAAAAAAGAAACCTGTGCCATAAGATCATCCTGAATCTCATGGATGGCCTGATCGATCACATCCCTTCCCGTCACGAAAAGGTTAGCCGGAAATATGGAAATGATTTTTTCGTCAGCAATCTTTTTCCCAGACTCGGGATCCACCCGCTGTATAGCTTCAATCTCATCCCCCCAAAAATAAATGCGGTAAGCAAAATCCCCATAAGCAATGAAAACATCTACTGTGTCTCCCTTTACTCTGAAAGTGCCTCTGGAAAACTCTGCCGTAGCACGGCTATAGAGCACCTCCACCAACTTAAACAAAAGCTGATTTCTTGGAATACGGTCCCCCTCTTGTAGGTGAATCACATTTTTTCCAAACTCTTCCGGGTTTCCGATACCATAGATACAGGATACCGATGCCACTACGATTACATCCCTTCTTCCGGATAGTAGGGCGGAGGTAGCCGCAAGACGCAATTTCTCAATTTCTTCGTTGATCGAAAGATCCTTTTCTATATACGTACCGCTGGTGGGTATAAATGCCTCCGGCTGATAATAATCGTAGTAGGAGATAAAATATTGAACCGAGTTATTCGGAAAAAACTGTTTGAATTCGCCATAAAGCTGCGCAGCAAGGGTTTTGTTGTGACTGAGCACCAACGTCGGCTTCTGAACCTCCTGGATTACGTTTGCGATGGTGAACGTTTTGCCGGATCCGGTCACTCCGAGTAGGACTTGGGCGGGTTCTTGTTCCTGTATGCCTTCCACGAGACTTTTGATAGCCGTTGGCTGATCGCCGGTGGGTTGGTAATCCGAAGTGATTTGAAATGCCATGCCTTCCTATTGAGTATAGTCTATAACGTATCTATCGGGGTGAATAGTTTGGATCTATCCGGATGCTTTTTCAGGTTTCCACTTATCTACATGGTAGTAAAGGAAATTCGTCCTTAATATAACGGCCAACAGTAAGGGCAAAATACTCGGATGGAAGGACTGAATGCCGAATATCCAAATCACCAATGCCAGATCTGCTAAAATTAACGCACCCAGCAAGTAATTTCTAACCCATCTTTTGCCCGTCAATAATCCATAAATTCCGACAAAATGCAGGGGAAATGCCCAGAGTATATTCCAATTGGATTTGGTCTGGGAATGGGCCGTAAAGAACCACAGGTAAACTACCAAAATGCCCAAAACGCCCATGGCCCCCAAGAGTGCTATGTCAAGACCCAAGTAGAGTCGTTTACGCTTAAACCCAACGAAAGTAAATACGCCAAACAGAATAGCCAACATCCAAAATAGAAAATAGGGGCTCAGCAAAAAATTGATGTTGCCTTCTCTTTCTGGAAAGTCGTAAATGATATTTTCTTCGCGTACAAGTGGTCGGCTTGGACCGTCTCCAACCACACTGGCGCGTCCAAAAGCGGCGGAAAGGTAATCCGGTAGAAAAAGTTTTTCCCGTTCGGTTGCGTTCTGGTCAATAACCGCTCCCAACGCCAAGTCAATGCCTAAGTCTGACCAGGGAAGGGGGTAAACGTACTCGTCGATTAGATCCCTAAAGGTTTTAGCCTCGCTTGTGTCAGGTTCATTCCATTTCAAATTCTCTCCAAGCAAGGTTTCCATCAAATTTCGTATACGGGTAGAACAATTGTCATAGAAGAAATCATAGCGGTATTTCCGGTTTTCGGGTTCATAATTCGTCCGTAAAAAATCGATGATTGCGGCAGTCTGTTCGGGATTTAAGTCCAGAACCTGCTCCCATACGCTACGCTTAAAGTAATTATACTCATACAGAAACTGATCAAACGTCGTTAGGGCCAACTGATAATCAAGGGTCCTTCGGGTAAATTTGACATAGAAAAAAGGGGTATTGAAGTCAAAGGTGCCGTAGTTGAATACCAAGTCCCGTCCCGAATCGGTATCCAACACCCTAATGGCACTATGCCCAAAAGTGGAATAAAGCTCATCACCTGGATCACAGGTAATTAAGCTAATCTGGTAGGTTTGGGCGTGGGCTTGGGGGATGGATAAAAATCCTATTATAAAAACCGCCCAAAGTAGAAGGAAGTTAGTTCTAATTTTTGGAAAGTACGGAAAAATGGTTCTCATAGGAGGTTAGATTCGGATTAATGGGCCGGATAAGCAGGCAAATTTAAACGAATAAATCTGTTTTTTCGTCTTCCATGCGGGGAAATCGCCCCCATAATCAAAGATCTAAATGGATTTATTTTTTTTCAGGCAAAATCTTTCTAGGGTAGATTACTGTTGTCTGCAAGGCGGAGAGCATCTATGAGACTGCGGTGTATATACTCATCGGCAAGAATACTATTACGGGCATCAAAAAGTCCTGCAATGGCGGTTAGGTTGGCCCGATAGTCATAAGAAAAAGCCATCGTCAAGGGTTTGCCTGTCCATTGGAAATCAATGATTCCACTCTGGCTTAGGTAGACGATTTTAAAATTTCAATATAAAATCTATACGAGGGCTTTTTTCGATTTTCCTGTTTTAGTCGGACGACAACATTAAATTGCTTTTCATACTATTTTTTTTGCATATAAATCTTGGAAATTCAAATATAATTCTCCAAATTGATTCACTTTTCTCATTTTCAAATGTATGATTTTAATACTATATCGTCATTAAAGTGTTTTTTCATCAGCTGTGTGTCCTTAGGCCTACACGCTCTTTGCTATATATTCCCCAATCTCGCTGAAGCCCAAATTGTACTGGAAGATCAAACCTATCAATCTAACGTAACAGTAGGGGATTGGAATGATCCCAACAGCTGGCAAGTTTGGCAGGATGGTGCTTGGGAAGAAGCTACTATTCCCCCAAACAGGAACAACGATGTTTTTATTCATCAAGGCCAAGAAATAAGACTTACTGGAAATGAAGAGGTGCGGAACCTATACCTCTTCAGTGCTGCTGACCCGGGGAGAAAACTCAACCTTCAAACCTTTGATTTGGATGTGTATGGTGCGCTGCGGGCATTTCAAATGTTAGGGGAGATGTATTTTCTTAATAATTCGGCTAATCCTTCTATGGATTGGATATATCCGGAAACCGGATCCATCGTGTTTAAAGGCGATTCCCGAACTGTAGTAAATCGTAATTCCTGGAGTGGACAAACAAATTACAGTAGGTTCACCGTACGATTTAATCCCAATCCTGGCGAACTCCTGATAGTAAATGCCGGCATCAAGGCGAGTCGATTCATAATAGAAACTGGGACAGTGTATCAGACTTTGAACCAAAGTGGTACCTCCACTTTCTCATTTAATATACATGATGATTTCGGTGTTTCTGATTATGGTTCCCTAATTATTCTCTCAGGAGCCCGATTGATTTCAGACGCTACTGAAGAATTTGGACAAATAATACGAAGAACAGATGCGCGCCCCGCCACTGAATTTATCCTCGAAGAAGGAGCCGTTCTTGAGCTTAGGGGCGACGAACCAACCATAGACGCCGCTTCTGTCATCCTTGATGGAGAAGTTCGCTATGCTAACAACCAACTAAGCCAACAATTTCTCACTAATACCTTTCCAACCTCCCAACAAATAGTTTCTTACCATGATTTGCAGGTTTTAGGGTCTGCTATCCGATCTTTGCCGTCGGTGTTGGAAATTTCCGGTGACTTCACAATCTCTGAGGGAACGCTGGAGGACAATCCTACCACTCTTTATCTTTTGGGTTCCGGGGACCAAGTGGTGGACGCAGTGGAGATATCCGTTTCTCATCTGGAAATCAATAAATCCGGTGGAGTCCTGACATTTATCCAACCCTTCGAGCTCATAGGTGATTTTACCATGAGGGATGGTATGGTAGACTTTAATAACCAAACGTTAGTTATAAACGGTTCCGCAACAGCCAACTACAACTACATAGGTGGCTTATGGGCTAATCTCGCAGAAGTCGAAATAGTCAACCTGCCCCCTGACTTCAACACAAGTAATGCTACCTTTCCCTTTTTTGATTCTTTTGCGGGAGAAAACCGGACCCTGCGCCTAATCGGCTCCTTGCCCGATCAGTCTGGACCGCTTACCATACAGTATATCCAACTGCCCGGTGTAGAACACAATGCTAATTTAACCGATTCGGACGATAAAACCATTTATTACCACCTGAACAGCCATTTTTTAGTCAGGACAACTAACGCGTCAACAGAATCATTAGACATTCAGATATTGGCAAATGATATGATTTTGGATGATATCGCTGATCTTCGGATTTCTGGATACGGCGAAATCGCACCTGGATTACATATCCCGGCGTCTTTGCATGAGAGTGTATTGTGGGCCAATAGACGTGCCTCCCTTTCCGAACTAAACGGTCGGACTCTTACCTTGGCAAGTTCCGGTATATTAAGTGTGTTGCCACTAGGTTGGTTAAGCTACGGTGCCAATTTTCTCGACAATAGCGTTCAGTTAAGCTGGAAGGTCAAGGCAGAAGTCGGCACCACATTCGTAATATATAGAAGTATAGGACCAGACCTGCAGTTTTCTCCCGTTGGCATCATCGAGTCCATCCAGCCACTTACCGAATATCATAGCTATGATTTTATCGATCACTTCGGGAAAGTTCAAATTTCGGGATTGGTATATTATCAAATCCGGGCTGAAATTGACGGAATACTTGTGGATGAAAGTCCGGTATTCCGCTTAGAAAGTCCCAAATTTCCCGTCGAAGGGATTCAAATTTTCCCCAACCCCTATTTTGGAGGAAATCTAACACTTCACTACTCGGGTGAACTTGAAACGGACGAGGTGATGGTTCAGGTGATTGACGGAAGGGGAGGCACTTGTTTTCAAATGGATCATATTTCTTACGGTGATATGAGCCGGATTGAAGAGAAATTAAAGGAATTGTCGAGGGGATTATACATTCTTCGCCTAATTCATAAGAAGGGAATCCAACAGGTAAAATGGCTTAGGGAATAATAAATTCCCCATATAGATAGGCAGAGTTTAGCTTAGGTTTGCAGCTACATGCTGGTGGGGATTTTTAGCACTGAACTTCATTAAAAGTACAGATCTTGGATTTAGCAATTCATTTTCATAGAAGCACGCAACCCCACTTGCGTGTAGCTGCTGTAAGCGGTCCGCCCTTTGGCATATATTTAATTTGATAGAAATTTTTCAATTTCTTGTTGTAAACGTTCGTAAGCTCTGTAATGTCCTAAGTCGTTAAAATGTGTTCCGTCTATTGTTGCTTCGTGATCTTGTCCAACAAGGTTTTGATTACTAACATAGACTATATTTTTATTCGTTTTGATTTTGCTATTATAAACTTCTTCTAACGCTTTGTTTTGTTCGTTTATGAATGAAATTGTTCCAAAAACTGTTTTGTCGTCTTTTTTGAATAACGCAAAATCTCTCATAATACTTTCTACAAGTATTATTGGAATTGTGTCGTTTAAGGAAAGAATATAGTCAAGAAGTTCGGGAAGATTTTTTCTTATAGTGTCGGCAGGTGAATTTGGTGTGCAGTCCAAAATAATTACAGAAGGTTTAGAGGTCATAATGTATTTGCCTATTTCCTTTTCAAATCTACCGTTACCGCTAAACCCTAAGTTGATTACTTCTTTGTTAAAATGTCTTTCTAATAGTGCTGGGTATGTTAATCCTGGACGTGAAGCCGCTGCCCCTTGTGTTATACTTGTTCCATAAAAAACGATTGGGTTTGAAGTGTCAATAATTTTTTGAGTTGGTTTGTCAATAGAAGTTCCTTTGTCAATACCGATTTCAAGCGAACTAATTCCGTTATACAAAGGCAGGTTTAATAAGTATTCACGATTTTTTGCTTCCATTCCGATAATTACAGTCGCTTCGTTTTGCGTTGTTCCTTTTGGTTGTGCAACACCAACAAATTGCCATTTGCTATCCACATACGCATACAAGTCAAAACCTTTGGAAGCAATAGGAGTCTGATTAGTAGCATTTGAATTACTGTTTAAAGTCCAACGAATTTTAATTTTAGAAGAGTTGGAAGAAAAACGAACAGAAATTCCTGCTGAGTTTTTTGATAGTTGCCAAACAGGTTCTCGAACAATTTTTTCAGCTTTGTCAGGAAGTCTTGTGTAAGTTTTTGTGTTTGGCAGTTGCCCGATGATTTCGAATTCAGAAGCCTCATAAAAAACTGTCGGAATAATGTCCGTGTCTTTAAGTTTTTCTTCTTGAATAACTGTGATTTCTTGTTTGTTAGAAAAGAAATTTGATTTGATTTTTGGATAAAATTTATACGCAATAATAATTGTTCCACAGATGAAAACAATGTTTAACGCTAATGAAATTTTCGTCAGTGTCCGTCTGTATTGTTTTAATTTGTCCATACTTACTAAAAGTTACTTTTCATTCTTTGCGACGGTTTTACGGTGACCGCTAAACGTAAAGAGTTTTAAACGCAATCTAGCCAAAAAAAATTACTATTTGAGGTGGAGTTCCTTAGATTGCGGTTAAAACTTATTTGGACAGCCTGTCCCGTTTTTTCGGGAAAACCGGGGGCCTGTCTATGGGCATTTATGTTTCTTTATTTGGGGGATTTTGACGTATTTGGTGTCGGTAACCTTGATTTTGTCGGGATCTGGCCCCCCGGCGGTTACCAGCATATGGATATGGGGATGGTAATTGAGTGCCTGCCCCCAAGTATGGAGTACCGACAGGCATCCGCTGTCCACCCCTAGGAAGGCCGGGTTCGATGCCCCTGCTTTTGCCACAGGTGTCGCAGGTGAGGGTATTGCTGCCCATTTTTGCGGTCCTGCAGTCCAGTATGTCAGTGTATGCCCTTGCCTGGTCGGCGCAAAGCCTTCCACCGCCCACGAAGTTTTTCTTTTGGAATCCCAGAATATCGGAAAGCTCCGCGCCGCCGTTCCTGTAGGATACGGGATATCTCCTCTTTGGAAAAGACTGCGGAAATGGGTTTCAGCCGTTTGATCTTTACAGAATCCCAGTCCATGCCGAGAACATCAGTGAAAATAATTTTGAAGGCACTGATAGTCTGGTTTACGCTCGAGGCCGACAGGTTTCTCGTCTCGACTTTGTGGAAAAGATACTCTTTTAGCTCGGCGATGCTGATAAGGTCCGGACTTTTTCCAAAATGGCTGGAAACTAAGGATACATGGGAAATGTAATTCTCGATACTTCTGGGAGAGTAGTTTCTGATCTGCATCTCCTCATACATCTGCTGACGTAGGCTTTTTTTTCCATGATTGATAAAGTTTAAAGATTAGACGTGGAATAAAAACAGGCTATATATCTGAAAATAGGAGATTTAATGTCAAAAAAGTGAAAAACTACCGACATAGGAGATTTTGTTCAACTCCTTTATTGATGAGGTTTTGTCCCGGTCTATTCCAACATACTGTCGCCTTGGCGCAGGTTTACCTCCTATTATATTCTTCTAACTTCCACTGCGGTTATCTAATTCCCCTTAGACTCACCTATCCATTGAAAAACACATAACTACCCCTACCCAGTCCGAAAAACTTCCTGTAATATGTGGAAGCACCGTGCTCCTAAGAAGTGTTAAATTGGTAGCCAACATGTGATGGTTTCCTAAAAATAGAAAGAATGATTTTCAAATTGAGACTACCGGCAAAAATTGTTGGGATTTTTTGGCCTAGCAGATTAAATAAGCTAACCTACCCCGCCATTCCAAAGCGTTGACTTTACCATCGGTATAATATGAGTTTCGTATCGGTCTACTTTCAGCTCCTTTCTAATATGTATAAAGGAAAACCATTAAAATTGTAACTCCTGTATATATAAAGTTATTTCAAAACATATTATCGTTTTTTTTATTTATTCCTTATAAAAATTCTATAAAACCCCGTACCTTGCTGCTAATTACATTATGTAGGCTATGCTTCAGATTAGTTCTGTACGTGGTTTGGGGAGATAGGTGGCGATATGGTTGTTGGATATGTAATGTGGGTTCTACATTTCGTTTCCCGGATTTTTTTTATTTCGGGGCTGATTACCGCCATGATTTCACCCTGCTTCGCCCAGGTCACCGTAACTGGCACAAATAACAACATTCCTGTACAGGAAATAAGGTTTGATGTGAATGGTACACAAATTATTCAGACCGCTAATCTAGCCAGCAGGTATAATCCCACGCCAAATAATGCGCCAGTGATAATCGAAACCATCCTTTTGCAGGATGGAACGGAAATTTTTGCGACCACCCGCACGCCAACCGTGCAAAACCTTCATCCGCGCCTGGGGACTAACATTATAGCGGAGAATGCGGTGGGCGTAGCTAAATTTGATGGCACCTATATTGGCCATAGAAGTGCCGATTTTGCGGCAGCGATGGAGGAGGTCGTTTCCACCCCTGATTTCAGGTCTTATTGGGATATTGGAGGAAGTTCAATTCCAAGCGGGCATGTTTTTTTGGACATTATGTATCCCACTGAGGTGCCCATTTCGGGTTACTTGGTAGTCTCAGAACGGGATGGGAATTCTGATTTTAATTTTCAGGCCCTCGATGAAAATGGAATTGTAATTCCGACAGCTGAAACCATTGCACTAAGGGGATACCAATGGAATACCCGTATTGTCAATCAGGGAAATTACCCTACGCAACCACAACACTTGGTTGTCCTATCCCCCCTTCTTTTTGAAGCTTCCGTTCCCATTTTCGGATTTCGGGTAATTAACCTGAATGGGGCAGATGGTAAAATTGTGTTTTTTAGAAATTCTATCCAGGCCTTACCCGACGAATCCTTTGCAGCCTTTCCGGGGCAAACCGATGTGATCAATGTCTTGGTAAATGATGAGTTGAAGGAACAGCCAGCCACGCCTGACAATGTATTTATCACCGTACTCGAGAATGAGCCCGATAATTTTATCACCTTGAATGCGGATGGGACTGTGGATGTTTCCCCCGATGCACCCGCAGGTATCTATCATATCAAATACAGTATTTGTGAAATAGGTAATGGCACCAACTGCGACGAGGGCACCGTCAGTATAGAAGTGTTGGCTACCCTTCCCGTTTCTTGGATTGATTACCATGCGGAGGCCAATGATAATGGAATAAAAATTACCTGGAGAACAGCCACTGAAAAAAACAACGAAAAATTTCAGGTAATGCGAACCTTCAATCCTGTCCAGGAAGAATTTGAATTAGTAGGCGAAATCCCGGGTAAGGGAGAAAGCACCGATATCACGGAATATAATTATTTGGATACGGAAGGCTGGAACGGGGAGAAAGTTTATTATCGCCTAGACCAAATCGATTGGGATGGAAAAAAATCAAGTTCGGCCGTGTTTACTTTGATAAATTATCCGATTAAGCAAAAGAAGTTAAAATTATTTCCCAATCCCTATAGGGGAGGAAAACTGCTTTTTGACATTCGTTCAAATCTGACAAATAGAACTGGATATATTCAGGTCAAAGATATCACGGGCAAACAAGTGGGCTTTTTTGAAGGAAAACTAGGGGAAGCGTCCAATCTGTTGATTAGTCAACTGATGGATTGCCCTCCGGGTCTCTATTTTGTATCTTTACAAACTCGTAATCACCGGGAATTGATTAGGTGGGCAAAAGAATAATGCAAGTTTTGCTTGCGTTTATAGGCATTTCCACTGGAAAACAGTAATTTTTGGGAAAAACCCATTACTTAGAAAATCCATGCCTTTCATAATCATTGCCGTCAGTATCTTGTTTCTGATTATTTTAATTGTCTGGATCAAGATAGAACCTTTTCTTTCCTTTCTAATCGTATCTGTTTTTGCGGGATTTCTGCTGGGTATTCCCCTCCCGGAAATCATGGGAGCTATACAGCGGGGAATAGGTGATCTGTTGGGATCTCTGATAATTGTGATTACCCTGGGGGCTATGTTGGGTAAAATCGTGGCTTCAAGTGGTGCTGCCCAGCGTATTTCCACTTTTCTTATGCAGTTGTTTGGTAAAAAAAACATCCACTGGGCCATTGCACTGACAGGGTTGATCGTGGGTATTCCGCTGTTTTTCAATGTTGGATTTGTTCTACTGGTTCCCATCGTGTTTACGGTTGCCTATCAGTATAAAGTGCCTGCGATGTTTGTGGGAGTACCTATGCTCGCCGCATTGTCCGTAACCCACGGCCTGCTGCCTCCACATCCGGCCCCTGTCGCACTTGTGGCTCAATTTGAAGCCAATATGGGGATTACGCTTATATACGGTATACTACTTAGTATACCTCTTATAATAGTAGCCGGTCCGCTTTTTGCCAAAGCCAGTTGGATAAAAGCAATGGATATAAAGCCACTTGCAGCGTTCAGGGGCGAAAATAAGCCCCCAGAAGCTTTGCCAGGTCTAGCAAACAGTTTGTTCTCCTCCCTACTTCCAGTTTTTCTATTAATTGTAACATCGCTCTTACTGCTACGGGTGGATAAAAGCGGGGAGATGTATCCTTATTTGAAGTTTATCAGTGATCCCTCTGTCGTTATGCTCATTTCTTTAACCTGGGCCACGATCAGCTTGGGCACTCAAATGTCCCGAAAAATCGGAACCATCATGGAGGAATATGGCACGGCAGTCAAAGACGTTGCGCTGGTAATATTGATTATTGCCGGATCGGGTGCTTTTAAACAAGTGCTTGTTGAAAGCGGGGTCAGTCAACAAATTGCGGTTGGGCTGCAGGGTTGGCAAGCTCATCCCCTGTTTTTGGGGTGGATGATTGCGGCCATTATAAGACTGTCCGTAGGGTCAGCGACCGTAGCTGCCCTTACCGCAGCCGGCATAATAGGCCCGCTGGTGGGGGATGGTTTAGTGGACCCTAATCTCATGGTGCTTGCTATTGGGTCGGGTAGCCTAATATTCTCCCACTTCAATGACGGAGGCTTCTGGCTGGTCAAAGAATACTTCAACCTCTCGGTAAAACAAACACTGATGTCTTGGTCACTCATAGAAACCATTGTCTCCGTTATGGGGCTGCTGGGAGTTTTGGCATTGGATTTAATTGTTTAACTTCGTAAATCAACAGAACTTAAATACTAATAAACAATAATTATGGAAATCGAATCCGCAGAATCCAGATTTAAAGCATTGGGACTGACTTTACCTCCCGCTCCAAAACCTATGGGAGTTTACATACCCTACCTGATCGACGGTAAACACCTATATCTTTCCGGCCATGGACCTGTGACGGTTGACGGGACATTACTCACCGGAAAAGTAGGCAGGGATATAGATAAAGACGAAGCTAAATTCGCTGCCCAGCAAACTGGTTTGACGATGTTGTCCACCATTCAGGCCCATCTTGGAAGTTTGAACAAAGTTAAGCGGGTCATTAAAGTTTTGGGCATGGTAAACAGTACAGTTGATTTTGGGGAGCATCCCTTTGTTATCAATGGCTGCAGTGAGCTTTTTGCCAAAGTGTGGGGGGAAGAGAACGGTATCGGTACAAGGTCCGCTGTGGGTTTTGGGTCCCTGCCAGGAAATATCCCGGTAGAAATAGAAGCCTTGTTTGAATTGGTATAAGAAAATATGATGGATAAAAAAAGCGATTGGTTTACCCTCTCACATCCAGAGTACATTGATTCACCCGCGTTATTGGTCTATACGGCGAGGGCTAAAGAAAACATCCAAAAAGCCATCTCTGTAGTAAAAGACCCAAAGCGGCTTCGTCCTCATGTGAAAACCAACAAAGCTGTCGAAGCCTGTCAATTGATGATGGAAGCGGGAATAAGTGCGTTTAAATGTGCTACCATTGCAGAAGCTGAAATGTTGGTAAGGGCGGAAGCCAAAGATATCTTATTGGCCTATCAACCGGTGGGGCCAAAGCAAGAAAGGTGGCTGAACCTTATAACATCCACCACTGGAATTACATTTTCCTGCCTCGTTGACAACTACCGCATCGCATCCCAGTTGTCAGAATTGGGGGAAAAAAACAATGTGACATTCCGTGTATATATTGACCTTAATGCGGGAACCAACCGCACTGGCATTGCCCCGGGAGATCCAGCCGAAAAGCTCTACAGGGAATGCCTTACTCTTAAATCCCTTCAAGTTATCGGTTTCCATGTATATGACGGCCACCTTAGGCAACTGGACATCGGGGATAGAAAAAAAGCCTGTGACGAAGGGTACCGAGAAATTGATGCCGTATATCAGCGTCTTAAAAATGAAGGGCATTCGGTTGAAGTGATAGCAGGTGGTTCGACCACCTTTACCATCCACGCCAACCGTCCGGAGGTTATTTGTTCGCCAGGTACATTTATCTATTGGGACCAAGGGTATGGTGAGGGACTTCCTGAACAGGAATTTGAACCGGCGGCCCTTGTCATGACACGAGTAATCTCGTTGCCGGCACCGGGGCTTATTTGTTTGGACTTAGGGCACAAGTCAATTTCCGCTGAAAATCCATTAACAAATCGGGTTACCCTTTTAAATGCTGACAACTTAACCCCTGTCAGTCAAAGTGAGGAACACCTGGTCATGAAGACCGATGTAGACCATCCGTATCAGGTCGGAGATGTATTTTATGGAATCCCCTATCATATCTGTCCTACTGTTGCCCTATATGACCATGTTTCTACAATAGAAGGTGGTAAAAAAACAGGGGAATGGAAGGTTCTGGCACGGGACAAACAGCTAACTTATTAATTAAGATAACTCATTTGCCTTATGGCATGAAATTTTACAAAAATATATGTTTACGATAGATGCTCACCTGGATCTCAGCATGAATGCCCTAGAATGGAACAGGGATTTAACTAGGCCAGTAAAAGAAATTAATGCCCGGGAAAAAGGGCTTACTGACAAACCGGACAGGGGAAACGCCACCGTTTCACTCCCTACCCTACGGGAGGGAAACATAGGACTTGTGGTAGCCACCCAAATCGCACGTTATGTAGCACCGGACAACCCTTTACCCGGCTGGCATTCCCCCGCTCAAGCTTGGGCCCAAACCCAGGGGCAGTTGGCCTGGTACAAAGCTATGGAGGATGCGGGGGAAATGGTTCAGGTCAACGATCTTCCTTCTCTGGAAAAGCACCTTGATTTGTGGATGAACCAAGTCCCCAATGCCGAATCTCCCATAGGCTATATTTTATCGCTTGAAGGGGCAGATTCCATTGTAGACCTCAGCTATCTTGAAAAAAGCTACGAGTCAGGTCTAAGGGCACTTGGCCCTGCGCACTATGGACCTGGACGGTATGCCCAGGGTACCGACGCAACCGGATTTATGGGAAAAAAAGGTCAAGAATTACTTAAACTTATGGAATCCCTCAATATCATATTGGACGCCACCCACCTCTGTGATGACAGTTTCTGGGAAGCTCTGGATCATTTCAGTGGCAATGTATGGGCAAGCCATAGCAATTGCAGGTCCCTTGTAAACCATAACCGCCAGTTCAGTGATGATCAGATAAAGGCGTTGATAGATAGGGGAGCAGTTATAGGGGGTGCTTTAGATGCCTGGATGATGGTTCCGGGGTGGATTCGTGGAAAATCTCTGCCCAAAGAAATGGACTGCGATCTGGAGAAAATCATAGATCACATGGATCATATTTGTCAGTTGGCGGGCAATGCAAACCATATCGGCATAGGGACGGATTTGGACGGAGCTTATGGCAGGGAACAAAGCCCCTATGACTTGGAGACCATTGCCGATTTGGGAAGAATCCCGACTATGCTTCAAAATCGGGGGTATAAGTTAGATGACATTGAGAAAGTTATGCATGGCAACTGGATTCGATTCCTTAAAAAAGCCTGGGGCTAATTATCGAAATTACTCTTTACTTTTTTTTAACAAATGCCATTATTGGTTAAACAATTTATTTTTTCAATATTTTTTTTTTCGCCTTTTATTTAAGAAACCATCGACTATAGCCCTCTTAAAGGGCTTTTTTTTTGTTTAATTGCTTTCGCTAGAGATATTGTGGAATTTTTTTTAAAATATATTAGACAAAATGCTTGTTATTTTGTTTAGGATATTATACTTTTGATTAAACAAAAAACAAATGACCATGACAACACTTGAATTCAGTTATTCACTCACAAAATTGACCAAGTCTTTGAAACCGTTTGCGCTTAAATTAACAAGGGACTTAGACGATGCAAATGATCTCCTGCAGGACACCATGGTCAAAGCTTTTACCAACAAAGACAAATTTACTGACGGAACCAATCTAAAAGCTTGGTTATATACGATAATGAAAAATACGTTCATCACCAACTACCAGCGTATGGTGAGAAGGGGGACTTTTGTAGATACTTCGGACAACCTTCATTTTATCAATTCGGGTGCTGCAATCATTGAAAATGACGCCTATGGAGAATTCGCCATGAAAGATATCACCACAGCTATAGGTAACTTAGATGATGTGTATAAGAATCCTTTTATGATGCATTTCAGAGGTTTTAAGTATCATGAGATTGCTGAAAAGTTGGAAATCCCTATTGGAACTGTAAAAAATCGAATCCATATTGCAAGGAAACTACTGAAGGACGATCTTTGCGTCTATCAAACAAAAAATTAATATGTCCGCAAAACATGTGGTAGTGATCGGTTCTGGATTTGCTGGGATTTCAGCTGCCACTCACTTGGCAAACAAAGGATACCAAGTTACCTTATTAGAAAAAAACACCACCCCCGGAGGCCGGGCAAGAAAGTTCAGCACAGAGGGATTTGTATTTGATATGGGACCGAGCTGGTATTGGATGCCCGACGTTTTCGACAATTATTTTGCGCATTTTGGAAAGAAAGTAAGTGATTACTATGACCTAATCCGACTTGATCCTTCCTACGCCGTCATCTTTGGAAAAGACGATAGGTTGGACATTCCGGCAGATCTGCAAGAATTTAAGGCGATGCTTGAAAGGTTAGAACCCGGTGCATCGAAGCAACTGGACAAATTTCTTGCCCAAGCTGCATATAAATACCAAGTTGGAATCCATGACTTGGTAACCAAGCCAAGTCGGTCATTGATGGAATTTGCCAGATTTTCGCTGTTAAGAGACCTATTCCGAATGGATATTTTTCAATCTATGTCCACTCATGTGAGAAAATTCTTCACGGAAGATAAAATTATTAGGTTGATGGAGTTTCCGGTGCTTTTTCTAGGTGAAACAGCACAAAAAATTCCAGCGCTATATAGCCTGATGAATTATGCGGATATTGCACTGGGAACTTGGTATCCGAAAGGAGGAATGCACAAGATTATTGATGGCATGGTAACGTTAGCGGAAGAAAAAGGGGTAATCTTCCGATATAATTCTCCAGTAAAGAAAATAAATGTAGACCAAGCTAGGGCTAAATCCGTAACGTTAGAGACAGGCGAAATCCTGTTAGCGGATATCATCGTAGCTGGGGCAGACTACCACCATGTAGATACCCATCTGCTGGATAAAGAATATAGGAACTATACAGATTCCTATTGGGATAAGCGTGTGATGGCACCATCTTCCCTGCTTTTTTACCTTGGTGTAGATAAGCGACTCGATAACCTCCTACACCACAATTTGTTTTTTGATGAGCCTCTTGGTCCACATGCCGATGCCATCTATACACACCCACGATGGCCGGAAAAACCACTATTTTACGCATCAGTTCCTTCAATTACAGATCCCACAGTAGCACCAGAGGGGATGGAAAATTTGTTTCTCCTGATCCCCTTGGCTCCAAACCTGAATGATGGTGAGGAAATTCGTGAAAAATACTATCACCTTGTGATGGATAGGCTGGAGTACCTTACTGGACAAAAAATTAGAGAGCATGTAATTTATAAAAAATCATATGCTCACAGCGATTTCAAAGCAGATTATAATGCTTTCAAGGGGAATGCCTACGGTTTGGCTAATACCTTAACGCAAACGGCCTTGCTCAAACCGTCACTGAAAAGCAAAAAGGTGTCCAACCTATATTACACAGGCCAGTTAACCGTGCCAGGCCCGGGGGTGCCCCCGTCCCTTATCTCGGGAGGCGTGGTAGCCAACGAGGTAGAAAAAGAACATAAAATGTTATAATTTCCTTATATTGAACGCTATGATAGACTCTAAACTGCTATTTGAGGAAACCACATTTGAATGTAGTAAATTAATTACCCAACGATACAGTACCTCCTTTACACTCGGTATACGTACGCTGGACAAAAAATACCACATGGCAATTTATGCCATTTATGGATTTGTCCGATATGCGGACGAAATCGTTGACACTTTCCATGAGTTTGACAAGAAAGCTCTTCTGGATGAATTTGCGGAAGACACCTATAAAGCAATTGAAAAAGGAATCAGCCTAAATCCTGTTTTGAACTCTTTTCAGGTAATCGTCAATCGATATAATATCGACAAAGACCTAATTAAAGCGTTTCTGCATAGCATGGAAATGGACCTAGACTTCACGAAATATGACGACACGAAATATCAGGAATATATTTATGGATCTGCGGAAGTAGTAGGCTTAATGTGCTTAAAAGTATTTTGTCAGGGAGATGAAACGATGTACGCAAAGCTAAAACATCCTGCTTGCAAACTAGGTGCTGCTTTCCAGAAGGTCAATTTCCTGAGAGATATAAAGAGTGATTATGAAGAACGGGGACGCGTATATTTTCCGGGAGTTGAATTTAAAAGTTTTGACCAAGCTACTAAAAAATCCATTGAGGAAGACATTCAAAGAGATTTTGATGAAGCTCTCATCGGCATTCACAAGTTGCCCAAAGGAGCTATGATGGGGGTAAAGATTGCCTACCTCTATTACTTAAAGTTGTTTTTCAAAATTAAAGGACTATCACCTGAGGTCATTACTTGCCACCGTATCCGAATTCCTAATGCCAGAAAAATATCCCTGTTGATTAGGACCTATTTTGGGTTAAAACTCGGGATTAGCTAATGGAAAAATACTACTATTTGGGGCTAATGATTTTTACTCTTTCATATCCTTTGTCCCAATCTTTCGAACACCGCATCCAATACGCCAAAAACCTGTATGCCCTTATTCCGGCTACGTTGATAATGGCTGCAATTTTTATTGCTTGGGATCATTGGTTTACTGTGATAGGTATTTGGGAGTTTAATCCTCGCTATATATTAGGTATTTATTTTTTGGAATTACCGGTGGAAGAATGGGCATTTTTCTTTATAGTTCCTTATGCATGCGTGTTTATTTATGAGGTTTTGAAATACTTTGTAAAGAAGGACATTTTCAAACCTTTCTCGAAACACCTTCTTTTAGCTTTAATTCCCATATTTGTTTTTTTAGGGATTATTCACACCGACAAAATGTACACATCAGTAAATTTTATATTTGCGGCTGCTGTATTGTCCGTTCATTTCATTATCTTTAAAGATAAGCACTTCGGCAAGTTTCTATTGGCTTATCTGGTTACCCTTATACCGTTTATGTTAGTAAATGGCATTTTAACTGGTTCTTTCATTGACGAACCTATTGTAAAATATAATAATGAAGAAAATCTTTCAATCCGAATTGGAACAGTTCCCATTGAAGATACCGTTTATAATTTGAGTATGCTTTTGTTAATCAATACGGTTTACGAAAAGGTGAAGGAAAATAAAACATTTCGAAGAAGGGAAAGTTTATAACCTATGTTAAATCTCCACGTCCATATTGACCAGCATTCTGGCTTTTGTTTTGGTGTTGTGTATGCCATTGAGATGGCAGAGGAAATTCTGGATGAAGAAGGCTACTTATATTGCCTTGGAGACATCGTGCATAACGATGAAGAAGTAAAACGGCTGACCAAGAAGGGACTCATCATCATCAATCACGACGACCTCAAAAAGCTAAAGGGAGAAAAGGTGCTAATAAGAGCACACGGAGAACCTCCTTCCACTTACGAATTAGCTATTAACAACAACCTGACCCTTATTGACGCCAGTTGCCCGGTGGTGTTAAAACTTCAAAACAGAATTAAAAATTCCTACGATAAGGATGAGACCATCTATATCTATGGAAAACACGGCCATGCAGAGGTTATCGGATTATTGGGGCAGACAGGTAACAAGGCAATTGTTTTTCAGGATATTTCTGAACTGGACATTCCTTCTTTACCTCGAACTATTACGCTATACAGCCAAACTACCAAAAGCACGGATAAATTCTATGAAATTAATCAAATCCTCCGTGACAATGGGATTACGATCAACACCAATGACACCATTTGCCGGCAAGTATCAAACCGTGATAAAGAATTACGGGATTTTTCTTCAAAATTCGATCATATCGTATTTGTCAGCGGAACTAAATCTTCCAACGGAAAAGTATTGTTTAATGTGTGCAAAGATAAAAATCCTAAAACCTATTTTGTTTCCAATCCGGATGAGGTCAATCCCTCTTGGTTTAGTGCAAATGAATCGATAGGGATTTGTGGTGCTACTTCCACTCCCATGTGGCTGATGGAACTAGTGAAAGAACGAATTGTGACATTTTGAATGAAAATCGATTTTTGGTTGTTTTTCGAATATGATATCAACACCAACAAAGGCCTCAAAATCGCCCAAAGATTTGAAAGGTGTCTTAATCGCCTTACTGATTATTGGAGCGTGGTTCTTGTCCCTATACTATTTGCTCCAAATTCAAATTGATTTCTGGAATCCCTGGATTTACCTAGGTATATTGGTACAGATGCACTTGTACACGGGCTTATTTATCACTGCTCACGATGCCATGCATGGGTTGGTCTCGGATAACAAACGTTTAAATCATGCTATTGGCTGGTTTTCTTCCCTGTTGTATTCCTACAATTTCTATTGGAAATTATTTCCCAAACATCACGAGCATCACCGCTTTGTAGCGACAGAGAACGACCCAGACTACCATCCTTCCCATAATTTCTTCATTTGGTATTGGAGCTTTATCACTACCTACTTATCTATTTGGCAGTTTTTGCTAATGGCTGTTACTTTTAACGTGTTAAAGCTTTTCATTCCCCAGGTGAACCTGATTGTGTTTTGGATGGTTCCGGCAATTCTGGCTACCGTACAGCTTTTTTATTTTGGAACATACCTACCCCACAAAGGCAACCATACCAATAAGCACCATTCAGGGTCCCAAGCAAAAAATCATTTTTGGGCCTTCATAAGTTGTTATTTCTTCGGGTATCATTATGAACACCATGATTCCCCAGGAACTCCATGGTGGCGCCTATGGAAAGTAAAAGAAAATCGTCAAAATTAATTTCTTTAAAAATCAGTTATAATCACATTTTTTCAGCTTATACCTAAACCTTTTGCTCTTATTTCGATTTACCTATTGAAACCATAATTTCAGTATGAAAAAGTTATTGATTTTGCTTTATTTTTCAGTGATCTCCACATTCCTGTTTGCCCAACAGGGAAGTATCCAAGGACGGGTGTTTAATCCGGTCAATAATGAACCCATACCTTTTGCCAATATCGTAATTCAAGGTACGGATAAAGGGACAGTTACTGATGAAAAGGGCTTTTACCAACTGGAGGGTATCGCTCCCGGCCTGTATAATGTCCGTGCATCCTTCATTGGATTCAAACCGAAAACTATCTTTGAGGTTCAGGTAACATTGGCTCGTTCAGTTCAGCTGGATTTTGAACTGGAAGAAGAGGCTTCCGATTTGGAGGAAGTTGTAGTTTCATCAGAATTCTCCCGATCTGAGGATACACCCATTTCCGCCAGAAAGCTAAATGCAAACGAAATAGAAAGGTATCCAGGAGGAAATCGGGATATAAGCCGTGTAATCCAAGCACTACCTGGAGTTGCAAGTACCGCGAGCTTCCGTAATGACATCATCATTCGTGGGGGAGCTCCAAATGAAAACAAATTTTTTATAGATGAATTTGAGGTCCCTGTCATCAATCACTTTGCCACACAAGGATCTTCCGGGGGACCATTAGGTATTTTAAATGTGAATTTGATAAAAAACGTAGATGTCATCAGCGGTGCCTTTCCAGCAAACCGGATGAATTCTCTAAGCTCATTTTTTGAATTCGAGTTGAAGGATGGCCGCAGAGACAAAATGTTGACCCAACTTACAGTTGGTGCAAGCGAGCTTACCCTATCGAATGAAGGTCCGATAAGTGAGAAGACGACTTATATCCTCTCGGCAAGGAGATCCTATTTACAAGGCTTATTCCGGCTAATCGGGTTGCCATTCCTGCCAACATTCCACGATTTTACCCTCAAAACCAAAACCAAAATTAACGATAAAACAGAGCTTACTTTCCTGGGAGTCGGCGCAATCGACCAATTTGTACTGAACTTTGATGTCCCATCCGAGGAAACGGAAGAAGAACGGGATGATAGGTTGTTTCTATTAAATAATCTGCCTATATCCACACAGTGGAACTATGCTACAGGAGTAAAACTTAAGCGCTTTCGCTCAAACGGCTTCTGGACCTACATACTGAGCCGAAACATGCTGAATAACAGGTCGTATAAATACCTCAATAACGATGAATCCAATCCGGCAAATCTCATATTCAATTACCTCTCTCAAGAAAGTGAGAATAAATTCCGTGCGGAAAACAGTATTTTCGGTAAGGGCTACACCCTAAAATATGGCGTGAATTATGAATTTAGCCGATACTACATAGAAAACTTTAGCCGACAAGCAACCGAATCAGACGGTCTAGCCTTAGACATAAACGCAACTTCTTATTTTAATTCGTATGGTGCGTTTATTCAAGGAAGCAAAAAATATTACAACGAAAAACTACTTGTAAGTGGCGGGATTCGGATGGATGGTAGTGACTTTGGATCCACCGCAAGCAACCCACTAAATCAGATTAGCCCGAGGCTTTCCGTCAGTTATCAACTTAGAAATAATCTATTCTGGACAGCCAATGCAGGAATCTATTATCAAAAGCCCCCCTATACCGTACTGGGTTTCAGAAATAACGCAGGTATCCTCCTCAATCAGGAAAACGATGTGCGATATATACGTTCCACGCACTTTATTTCAGGAATAGAAATCCAAAAACCAGATAAGAACCGGCGGTTTACCATAGAGGGTTTTTATAAGCTATATAACAACTACCCCTCCTCTATTCAAAACGGAATAGCCCTTTCCAACTTGGGGGCGGATTTTGGTGTCATCGGCAACGAAGCAGTACGCTCCGATGCTGAGGGTCGGGCATATGGGTTGGAATTCCTGGCCCAGCAGCGCTTGTTCAATGATTTTTATGGTATAGCGGCCTTAACTTTAGTTAGAAGTGAATTTACAAACCCCAATACTGTAGGCTTTATCCCATCTGCCTGGGACAACCGCTTCATCGTAAGTCTCACAGCAGGAAAGAGGCTGAATAGAGACTGGGAAATTGGTGCTAGATGGAGGTTCTTGGGAGGCACACCTTATATACCTTTTGATGTGGAGGCTTCATCTCTAAGGTCCAACTGGGATTTGTTTAACCAAGGAATCTTTGACTATAGCCGGATCAACGAACCTCGGTTAAATAGTTTTCATCAATTAGATCTCCGTGTGGACAAAAAATACTTTTTCGACCGCTGGAATCTAAACTGGTATTTCGACATACAAAATGCCTATAATTTTCAAGCAGAACAACCGGATCGACTGGTGGCAATCAGAGATGAGCAAGGCTTACCCGTGGTAGACCCCACAGATCCCAACAGGTATTTGTTGCGGAGTGTTAGAAACACAGCCGGATCGATTTTGCCAACCGTAGGAATAATCATCGAATTTTAAATCCGGATTGTGATACCTTTGCACCTTGATGTGGAAGGTAACGCTTATTATGCTTCTGGGAATGACCCCAGGAAGGATGCTTTGGGCTCAGGATGTTCCTGAAAAACCCAAGGGAGGGACTATTGAAGGTCTATTTGATCTTGCGGATGAAGTCATAAACTTTATCAGCAGAGATTCTTGGACCTTTATTCCTGCAGTTACCTATTCACCGGAAACTAATTTGGGTTTGGGGATCCGTGCGCTAAAAGTATTCCGCCCCGCAAACGCTCAGGATTCACTTACCCGCCCATCCTCCTTTCCAATTACTTTCCTTTATACCCTCAACAAACAAGCCTTCGTCACTACTGAGTTGAACTTGTGGATGAAGGATAATGGTGCCTACTTTAATACACGTTTTGAGTTATCTGATTACCCTTTTCGCTTTTATGGAATAGGAAATAACCCCCAAACCGATGAGGTATATGCAACCCGCTATGCCTATTTTCATATCAATTATGAGAAACGACTTGCTCCTGGACTGTATTTGGGACCGCGTTATGAATTTCGAATAGACGACATTTATGAAAAATTGGAACAAGGCCTTCTTGCCTCCGGAGAAGTTGCCGGAAGCGACGGACAGTTGCTCTCCGGGTTGGGCTTGGTGCTGAACTACGATACCCGTGACAACATATTCCAACCGGGAAGAGGTGTATTTCATCAATTGTCCTATATGACATTCCAACCCTATTTCGGAAGTAATTTCACGTTCAGTCAATATCAATTGGATTTACGAAAATACATCGAAGTGCGGCCAAAACATGTCCTAGTTGGACAGTCCTGGCTGAGTTTTACGGGGGGAAACCCACCCTTCCAACACGTCTCTCTCATTGGAGGCAGCGACAGGATGAGGGGGTTTTTTGAGGGAAAATACCGAGACCTACATGCGATGGTGTATCAAACAGAATACCGGCTTCCCGTATATAGAAACTTGGGTCTGGTGGTTTTTGGAAATGCCGGACAGGTAGCTCCTACGGTCAAAGGATTCTCCATACAAGGATTCCGATATGGTGGTGGGGTAGGCTTTCGCTATAAGTTAAACGACGAGGGAATAAATATTAGGTTGGATATCGGTGTGGGAGATCAAAGAGCTTTTTATTTTGGGCTGAATGAAGTAATTTGAGGAACGGGATCGTTCTATTTGGGAATCCCTCAACTACTTCGCTCAAGATCAATAATAGAACATGGACTTCAGAGAATTAAATAAACTTCTAGGCAACATTGATATCTACCTGCTGGATCAGATTTTAAAAGGTAGGTTTACTCCTGAAATGAAGATCTTGGACGCTGGATGTGGTGAGGGGAGAAACACGCATTATTTTATCCAAGAAGGCTTTCAGATATTCGGAATTGATCAGGACAAATTGTCCATAGAGATGGCCCGCATGTATGCCAGTTCCATCCGTAAGGATTTTGACATTCATCGTTTTCAAGTAAATGGCTTAGAAAACCTGATGTTTCATACGGCGGCTTTTGATGCGGTATTAAGTAGCGCAGTCTTGCACTTTGCCCGTGATGAAAACCACTTCTTGGTCATGGTTGGAGAAATGATCCGTGTCCTCAGGCAGGGCGGAATTTTTTGGTTACGTATGTGTACTGATGCGGGAAATGTATTGGATGAAGCAACCAGCATCGGCAATAGCCGCTTCTTATTACCAGATGGCAGTGAACGGTTTGTTCTTACGTCAGCACTTTTAGGATCAATGATTGAAAAATATGGCCTAAGACACATCGAACCCCCAAAATCTGTAGTGGTCCATGGGCTTCGTTCAATGGGAATTTTTGTTTTCGAAAAAGGTAAGGCTACCCTCTAAAAAAAGCTATCTTTGCGCCAAACTTTACGTTACGTAGATGGACTTACAGTACGCACTTGAATTGATCGGGACATTTGTTTTCTCCATTTCGGGTGCATTGGCTATTCAGGATAAAGGCCATGACTTATTTGGTGCTGGATTTACCGGTTTTATTACGGCAATCGGAGGAGGCAGTTTGCGCGACATTCTCCTGGGGGCACATCCCTTGGTTTGGATAGGCAACGTCGATTTCCTATATGCCATCCTAGCGGGAATATTGGTTACTTTTGTTTTTTTCCGTTTTGTATCCAAACTCCGAAAGACGTTGTTTTTGTTTGACACCTTGGGAATTGCTTTCTTTACCGTCTTAGGTGTAGAAAAGACTCTTAGTCTCGGGTTCAGTGTAGAGGTGGCCGCCATTATGGGGATGTTTTCCGCAGTCATGGGTGGTGTGATCCGTGATACGCTTACTAATGAAATACCCATTTTATTTCGTAAAGAAATTTATGCCTCCGCATGCCTCGCGGGTGCGATAGTTTACCTTATCGCCAACCATTTTGGTCTGGAAAGAGACATTAATTTATTGATTTCAATCAGTCTTATCATAAGTATTCGGTTAGTCGCTGTGAAATATAAACTTAGTCTGCCTACTTTGGGATGATGGGAGGAATGAATCAAAATTTAAACGTTAAACATGGCGTAATTTTCCAATTTCTGCAGAAAAATTGGCCTGTTTTTCATTAATGCGCGTATTACTTTAAAATTAAAGCTAACATAAAGGGTTAATTTATGACTATTACCACTCTCTCTTCAGTGGAAGATTTGAATATTGCCGCAGCTGAATTGTTCATCAAAGCTGTCCGACTCAATCCAAAAATTGTATTGGGTTTTTCTACAGGCAATTCTCCTAAAGGGATCTATCAATTACTCATACAGGATCACCTCAGAAATAAAACAAGCTACAAATCGGTAACCACATTTAACTTGGATGAATATGAAGGGCTTGACGGTTCCAGTGAACAGAGTTATCGATATTTTATGGACACCCATTTGTTTGACCACTTGGACATTGATAAATCCAATACGCATGTACCATCCGGATTGGGAGATCTTGAGGCAGGTTCGCGCATTTACGATGAAATGATAGAGAAAGCGGGGGGTATTGATCTTCAACTTATCGGAATAGGAACGAATGGACATATTGCGTTTAATGAACCTGGCACTCCTTTCAATTCCAGAACTCACATTGCCAATCTCACTGAAGAAACAATTGAGGCCAATTACAAAGATTTCCTCTCAAAGGATGGTATCCCCAAACGTGCTGTCACCATGGGTATTCAGTCCATCATGGAGGCAAAACAACTAGTTATGGTGGCATTTGGCAAAAATAAGGCTGGGGCTATTAAGAAAATGATTGAAGGACCCATCCACACTGATATGCCGGCTTCCATTCTCCAAAAACATCCTAATGTAACCATTTTCTTAGACCAAGAGGCTGCATCTCTGTTGAAGAAATAGAGATTTTCCGAAAATATTATAGAATGAGATTTCGCAAATAGATTCTAAAGAGCAATCCATCTCCGACCGAACTTTCGGTTTCAATTTTACCGTCGTTTGCTCGAATTTGTTCCCGTACGAGGTACAATCCAAGCCCTTTCCCCTCAACATGATTATGAAAGCGCTGATACAACCCAAAAAGTCGGTCTCCGTACCTTTTAAGATCCAATCCTATACCGTTGTCTTTATATTCTATAATTCTGTATTCTTCTAGTTTATAAGTAGAAATCCATACTTCTGGTGTTCTGTCCGGATGTCTATATTTAACTGAATTAGTGAGGAAATTCATGAAAAAGTTTTCAAGGTGTGCATAGATATAGTTCATCTCGTTCAAACTGGAAAAATCTTTATGGATTTTTATTCCGGATTCTTTTAGTTGATTAAATAAACTTTTTTCCACATTATTTAGCAAAAGATTGAAATTGACCACCTCTACCTTGGGTATTTTTTGTTTTTTGATAGACACAACTTCAATGAGGTCCTGCAGCGTCGCGTGGAGTAGGTTGGTAGAAATTTTTAAATTTTCAATTACCTCTTCGTTTTCCGGATCTGCAGGGTTTGTTTCGTTAAAGAGGTCTAAAAGCAAAGAGATGTTTACGATTGGCGCTCTTAGGTTATGGGAGACAATATATGCAAAACGCAAGAGCTCCTCGTTGTGGGACTTCAAATCTTTGATGAGAATTTCCCGTTCAGCTTCCAGTTTTTTTGAACCGGTAATATTTTGTTGAACTAACAGAATTCTGTCAATTTTCCCCTTTTCATTTCTAAGAGGGACGCCGCTTTTCAGATAAAATTGTTTTCTATACTGGACCTCATAGGTTACCATTTGACCTTCAAGCACCTGTTCCAAATTTCTTTGTGAGACCGCTCTATATTTCGCATCATACAAGTCCAGATGGGAAGTACCTACTAACTCGGCCGGCTCCAAATCCAAAAGACGATACTCTGTCCCCTCAGTATATATATACCGGAGTGAGGTATCCAAGACGTCGATGGTTCCCCTTGGGAAATTTTTCGCAATACTTTGGTACAATTGACCTGACTCAAGAAATCCATTGTCGATATCTTCAGGGACATCGTGTCTCCGTAGGGCCGGAGAGTCACCGTCCATGACTAAAAAGGCTGACGTGATAAGCTCTGAACCGTCTGCCTGAAGAATAATATGACCCTGGATTTGCGTGGTAACCTCTATTCCCTGCTTCCAGACAAGAGTAGTACAGATATTTTTCCGAAGCTTAAATGCCTCATATATGCCTTCAAAGAACGGCTTGCGGATACCAGGAAATACCTCTTGCAGGGAGGATTGTACTGTAATTGGGTCGATGTCTGCGGCCCATTGGTGATCATCAGAACTGAGACACACCCATTCATAGTTATTACTAGCAACCCTTTTGAAAGTGACCAGTAGGTTACTAATTCCATCAGCAAATAATTCCACCATGAACAACACCAAAATTACCCAGAATCCTTGAAAAAGCTAATTGCTATTCTATTGTTAAGATTTTCCCAAATATAAAAGAAATATAATTACGATCGATGCAGTTGATAACCCCAAAAATGTACCTTACAAATACAATTGGAATTTTTAATAAGATTTTAAAATTTATAACTGTTTTTTCAAAACAAACGAAATTCTAAGGCTTTCCGGTGGATCTTCTTCATTGCCGGACCCACGCAAAATATCCAATGTAATTACCTTCCCCTCCTCCGAACGCAGTAATTTGGTTACATCCGCTAGCTCCCAAAAAAAAGAAGGCACCTTATTAATAGCAGTGATCTCATCGTAAAGTTGTATGCCGGCAACGCCTGAGGGTGAATTTCCCCTAACCTGACTTACATAGAACCGCTTTTCTTCAGCCGAAAAAACCCGGACCATCATCCCACTCATGTCGTAGTCAAATTGCTCACTGAATTTGGCCCCTTTTTTATAGAGCATCCGTTCCCTTGGATAATCCAATATTAATTTAACCCGGTTCAATAGCTCTGAACCAATGCTACCTTGACGGCCTGTTTCTACAATCACACCGGAGAATTCTGTCTCGTCAGGATAAGATGTAATGACATTTCTAAATTTAAGGCCATTGATATCCACTCTTCTTACCCTTCCCACAAAGCCAAAAAGATCTCCACCCAGCGATCTTCCAAGATCCGTTTCCAAGGTGAGAGGGGGCAATTGGATGGCATCGGTAGTTTCTCTGTTTAATAGCAAGCCGTGGTTTGCACCTGTATCAATCAACAATTTAGCTTCCAGTTCCTCCGCACCAATCTGACGAATAGTTGTATTTATATATGGTTTGTTACCTATCATTTCCATGGGAATAGACCGGTAGGCAAAAGGTCTCCATCTAAGCGCAGATGTGCGGTAAAAGGAAACCACTGCGTTGTCATAGTCGATTTTTACCGGATTGTTTTTGAAAAATTCATTACCTATCACACCATAGATCGGTATTCCAATCACTTTTTCCAATTCCAAAAAATCTTCATCCAAAACCAGAATAGCCTGATAAATTCCTTCAATTTCCCCCAGGTCAAAGTTGTTGTTTGGAGAAACCGACGCACTTAAAACAGTCTGACCATCTGCTCCCACCAAGTTGAGCTTGCGGGTATATTTCATACCAAGCTCATCAGCAATTGTCTTGCTGAAGAAAATATTAGACTTAACACCTGTGTCAAACAAAAAGTTGATGGGAGGCCCACCATTTATTGAAACAGGGATAATAACCAAGCTATTTGAATCTATAAAGGGAATTTTAATCCTCCTAGATTCCTTCTTCATATAAAAGCCCGGAACCTGGCCAAAGGAAGCACCTCCAAGGAATAGGAAAAAACAAATTATAAAAAACCGGTTGAATGGGTGCATAAACGTGAGTGGCTAATCCAATATTTCGTTAAGATAAAAAATAAATCCGAGTCCTAATTCATTACTATGGAAAGTTTACCTAAGATTTCATTTATCTTGGTTCTAATTTGGAATTAAAGCAAATAAGGAGGATTTTTCCCGAGTATTTAAGGCCGAATTTGAATAACTCTAAAAAATACCGCATATTTATTATTCAGAATAAAGTACTATGGCAGAAAAGTCACTTATTGAAAAAGCAAAAAAGATTTTTGAAAATTATTTACTCCGTCAGGGAAGCCGCAAAACCCCTGAGAGGTTCTCAGTGATTGACGAGCTGTATGCCCTCCCACAGGATGAACATATAGATGTTGAGGGCCTCTTTTTGCTTATGAGAAACAAAGGCTATACCATTAGCAGAGCGACCATATACAATACTCTTGATCTACTTGTTGAATGCGGGCTTGCTGTAAAGCATCAGTTCAAAGACAAAGTCGCGCTTTATGAACAGGCATTGACCTACAAACATCACGATCACTATGTCTGCAATCAATGCAGGAAAATTAAGGAGTTTTCGGACGAAAGGATTAATCTCATAAAGGAAGCTATGGGAAAGGAGTTTGTCTCTACGATAACCAGCCACTCCCTTGTACTTTATGGAGATTGTAAGATCGTAGAATGTGAAAACTTGATTGTGATCTGACAACCAAGTATTTCAACACCGTTTATTTAATCGGCTTGTTAGAGAAGGTGCGTCGGTAGATTGGTTTCCGATAGAGGAATTGAAAATATAGGATAGGGTATAGCAATGGGGTTAAGATGAAGTTGGAGCCTTGGTAGTTAATCTCATCCTTTATTTCAGTCACAGTGCTACCCCTGTTAATTAGGCGATGTGTATGTTGCCAAAATCCAAGAAAAAACGGAAGCTTTATCCCCTTATCTACAAAATAGAATTCCGATTCATTGGTATGGTCTTCAATGATTTCACTAGTCCATGTTTGCTTAAAAAAAAGAAAATTCAATTCAAGGCTGACGATATCTCCTTTTTCCGAACCATCAAAGCGCAACAGCTTTACCGGAGGAAACGGCGGGCTTAGCAAACTAAAGAGGTCTTGGTTGAAGCCTTCTTTTACTTTTAGAAAATGCTGGCTTACTGTAGTCGAGATAGTGATTCGCATACTGGTAAAAAAACAAGATTAAAGGTATCCGGCCAGATGAATGGCCGGATACCATTTTTCCGCAAGGGACATTTGAATTAATTAAGGCGCTTAAGGTATCTGAACATTTCACTGTCTGAGGATATAACCAAGCTGGTTTTTTCATCTAGTGATTTTTCGAATGCTTCCATGGTTCTCAAGAACCGATACAGATCTATTGATTGCCTATTTCTGTTAAATACAGATGCATAAATTTCAGAGGCTTCCGCATCCGCTCTTCCACGTATTTCTTCCGCTTTCTGATAGGCTTCAGATTGAATGAGAGCGAGGTCGCGCTCTTTGTTTCCTTCTATCACCCGTGCTTCACCCTGCCCCTCCGAACGGAATTGATCGGCGATCCGGTTTCGTTCACTGATCATCCGGTCATATACCCGATCCCGGACATCATCCACGTAATTCATACGCTTAAATCTGAAGTCTAAAATTCTTACGCCAAGGTCGGCACACCTTTCATTCGCCTTTTCCAATATAATTTTTTCAATAGCAGCTCTTCCCACATTGATGTCTTCCAGAACTTCTATCTCTTCCATAAAGTCTTCGGTTATCTCAGGGTCTCGATTAGAAGAGCGGACAATATCGAGGAGTTCATTGCTGGCGATGGCATTCCTCGTTTCTCCATCCAAAATATCGTCCAGTCTAGACTGGGCAGATCGTTCGTCCCTTAGTCGAATAAAAAACTGCAGTGGATTTGTAATCTGCCACCGGGCATAGGTATCCACGAAGATAAATTTTTTGTCTTTAGTTGGAACTTGATTTTTGTTTCCATCCCACTCAAGGTACCTTTTGTCAAAAAATTGCGTTTTTTGAATAAATGGTGTTTTGAAGTTCATGCCTGGAGTAGAACGTGGTTCTCCCACTGGTTTCCCAAATTGGGTTACGATCGCCTGTTGGGTTTCATCGAGTATAAATACGGTGTCACTTATCGTAAAAAGTACCACCACGACCACAATTATGTATATTATTGAGCTCTTTTTCATATGATTCTATTTGTTTGTAAGCGGCCATAACTTGCCCCGGTTTTTCGGGGTGGAATCTTGCAAAGGAAAATCCTACCTCCATCAGGCGTTCTCGTCATGCTCGATTTCATGGGTTGATTTTAGTAGGGGCACTGTTGAGATTCAGTAAAGGAAGCACATTGCCGCCTTGTTCATCAGTGATTATTTTATTACCAATTTTAGGCAGGACTCGTTCCATCGTTTCGAGATAAATCCGCTGTTTGGTTACTTCCGGCGCTTGGATGTAAGCCTCATAGATCGAGTTGAAACGATCTGCTTCACCTTTGGCACGGTTTACCCTATTGAGGGCGTAAGCCTCAGCAAGTTGTATGGTCTCTGTCGCCTCACCCCGTGCTCTTGGAATAACACGGTTATATTCCGCTTCCGCTTGATTAATAAGGGTTTCTCTTTCCTGCTGCGCCTCGTTTACCGCATTGAAAGAAGGTTTTACCGGTTCGGGCGGGTTGACATCTTGGAGAACCACTTGATCTATTCGTATTCCGTTTTCGTATTCGTCGCACATCTCTTGAAGAAGCACCTCCACACTGGTTGCGATTTCCTGCCGACCTACTGTAAGTACTTCATTTACAGTCCGGTCTCCCACTATTTTTCTCATCGCTGACTCGGACATGTCCTTCAGCGTTTTCTCAGCATTTCTTACACGAAACAGGAAATTGTAGGAATTGACGATCCTATACTGGATCACCCATTCCACATCGGTAAGGTTGAGGTCTCCGGTTAGCATCATGCTTTCATCAGCGAAACCTGTTTTGGTATATTCTGAGGGCTGCCTCAAATCCGATGTCCGAAAACCAAATTCCTGCTTTAACTGCCGTTGCACTGGTATCTTATACATCGTTTCAAAAAACGGAATAATAAAATTCAATCCTGGCTGGACGGTTCGGTCATATTGACCTAATTGGATGACTACGCCCTCCTCTTCCGGACCTACCGTCTTAATGGCCGTTCCCAAAATTATCAGGACAACAATCCCAATAATAACTTTACCGAGATATTTTTTAATCCAGTCTGGATTTATGTTAATCTCATATTGTTCTTGTGCCATTTGAAGTTATTTTAGTTTATATTTAAGACACAAAGTTAACACCGCTTCAACCTATTCCAACCGAAAACCTCACGAAGTTACTTTTAATGTGCTAGTGGATACCAATCGAATTGTTGCAAACTATCTAGATTACCCATATCAACGTGAAAAACAGAATAATCCAAACAATATCCATGAACTTCCAATAGGTGGCAAAAAGCTGAAATGTCATAAGGTCAAAGGGATTCGAAAGGAGTATCAAGTTCTTGACCTCGTCCTTTTCGCACGCCTGTACTTTGCTTAGAAGCCTGCCGGCAAATATCATTGCTCCAACCAAATGGACGATATGAATACCGGTAAGCACGTATAGAAAACTTCCAGATGCTATTCCTTGAAAATCAATCCCGTTCGCTGCCAGTTCTTTCCACCCCAAGAATTGGAGGCCCGTAAACCCTAAACCCAACAATAACGTAGCCCACAAGTACTGCTTAACCTTCTCCGTCCGGTCCTGCCTGTATTGGGGTACAATCTGGGAAGCAGTATAGGCACTTGCCAACAGAACGAAGGAACTTATTATAAATGCCTTTGGAAAATAAAGTGGGCTGAAAAAGGAAAAAGTTGCCTGGGAACCTAAAAAAGCGAGCAGTAAAAACAAAAAAATCAACCCACTGCCGAACATCCCCAAATACATCATTGTCTGATAGGGGTGCATATTTTCAATCCGGGTAAACCAGTGCTCTTTATTTTCAGAAACCATGAATGCTTGTTTGATTTTAAAACAATAAACTTTAACGATGGTTCAACGCCTTAGATAACTTAATCCTATTCGGACGCATGATAACATAAATAAATTGTATTTTTGCTTTCCCAAAATCACCTTTTCAATTGCTGAAATTATCAATGGGGTATGTAACTATGCTGATTTTCCTCCTTACAGAGAGAAAAAAGGGGCCTTGTTGATTTACATGCCCACTTTATAAAAAGAAGTTTTACTTTGGACATACAAGCCTTTATAAACCTGTTTAATCAGGATCCCTTTCTAAAGAGCATTAGTGAGGAGCTTAAGGACAGCAGCCATCCCACCTATCATTTCAAGGGCCTTTCTGGAAGTGTGGACATGGTGCTGGTGCAATCCGTGATCAAAAATATTGGTGGTTACCACCTGATTATGGCTCATGATAAGGAAGAAGCTGCCTATCTTATGGGAGATATGGAGGCTTTGTGCCCAGAGCTTGAGCCATTGTTTTTTCCAGCTTCGGTTAAAAAACCTTACCAATATGACGACCTGGATAATGCCAACGTATTAATGCGGGCTGAAATATTGAATATCCTGGCCACCAAAAAAAGGGAATCTTACGTCCTGATCACCTATCCAGAAGCAATTTACGAAAAGGTTGTCAACAAAAGGAGCTTAAAAGAAAACACATTCTCGGTAAAAGCGGGGGAAAAAATCGATCTCCCATTTATCGAGGAGCTGCTCATTACTTATGATTTTGAAAAAACTGATTTCGTCTACGAAGCAGGACAGTTTGCGGTAAGGGGAGGCATTATCGATGTTTTTTCCTTTGCCAACGAGTTGCCTTACCGCATAGAACTGTTTGGGAAGGAAATTGAAACTATACGGACTTTCGAAGCCGAAACACAGCTATCATTAGATTCGGTCGACGAGATAAGCATTATCCCCAACATCCAAACTCGGTTACTGAGTGAATCCAGACAATCCATGGTGGAATTTCTTCCACCAGACTCTTATATCTGGTTCAAAGACCGGGGCCATGCCCTAGGCCAGATCCAAGACCTCTATGAGCAGGCGATTGCCCGCCATGATGCGCTTGGGCACGGAAATTCTGGAAGTGCTACCCTATTAATGGCTCCAGAACGACTCTTTGATGGCAAAGTCGAGTTTCTCGAAAAAATTACCTCGTTTAAAAAAATTGAATTTGGCCATGTTTTCTCATCAGAATCGGCTAAAACATTTACGTTTGATACAAAACCCCAACCTTCCTTCAATAAAAACTTTGATTTGCTGCTTAGTGACTTGTTGGCCAATGAACATCAAGGTTTGGTCAACATCATCAGCTCGGAGAGCGAAAAGCAAATTGAACGCCTTAAAAACATATTGGAGGAACTGGATCCCACGCTCCGGACTCAATCCCTTTCAATGAGTCTGAGAGGAGGATTTATTTTTCCGGCGATGAAAATCGCCTGCTATACAGATCATGAAATTTTTGAGCGCTTCCACCGGTACAAAAGCAAAAAAAGAAGTAGCAAATCCAGGGCGCTAACTTTGAAGGAATTGAACAGTCTTCAGCCCGGGGATTTTATCGTCCATGTGGATTATGGCGTAGGCAGATTTGCAGGGTTGGAAAGGGTAGATGTCAGCGGCAAGCAACAAGAGGCCATCCGGCTAGTTTTCAGGGACGATGACCTTCTCTATGTAAATATTCATTCCCTGCATAAGATCTCCAAATACAGCGGTCAGGAGGGGACACATCCACCCATGTCCAAATTGGGATCACCGGAATGGGAAAACAAGAAAAGAAAGGTCAAGAGCAAGGTAAAAGACATTGCAAAAGACTTGATTGCACTCTATTCGAAACGACTGGGAGCCCTAGGTCATGCATTCTCCCGGGACAGTGTCCTGCAGGTGGAACTGGAAAGCTCCTTTATATATGAAGATACTCCGGACCAAGCCAAGTCAACCGCGGATGTAAAAGTAGATATGGAAAAACCCCACCCTATGGACAGACTGGTATGTGGGGATGTGGGATTTGGAAAAACCGAGATCGCAATCCGTGCAGCATTTAAAGCAGCCAATGACCGCAAACAGGTTGCCGTGCTGGTCCCGACGACTATCCTTGCCATGCAACATTACCAAACGTTCAAGGAAAGGCTAGCCCAGTTCCCGGTGGAAATAGACTATATCAACCGCTTTCGTTCCGCTAAAGAAATTAAAGAAATCGTACGTAAAGTCAATTCGGGGGAAATTGACATTCTTATAGGCACGCACCGCATTGTAAATAAAGACATCAAATTTAGGGACCTTGGTCTGTTAATTATCGACGAAGAGCAGAAGTTCGGTGTTAAGGTAAAAGATCAGCTTAAGCAAATGCGGGTTAATGTGGATGTGCTTACGCTCACAGCAACCCCCATTCCCCGTACATTGCATTTTTCACTTATGGGAGCAAGAGATTTGTCAGTGATCGCAACTCCTCCCCCAAACCGCCAACCCGTTACTACGGAAATCCATACCTTTCAAGAAGAGATCATCAGGGACGCCATCGCCTATGAACTGAGACGTGGTGGACAGGTTTTCTTTGTTCACAACCGGGTAGGAGAAATTGATTCCATTGCCAACCTCATTCTCCGTTTAGTGCCGGATGCAAAAGTCATGGGTGCACATGGCCAAATGGATGGTAAGAAACTGGAAAAAATAATGATCAGTTTTATAGAAGGGGAGTATGACGTTCTAATCTCTACCAACATTATTGAATCCGGCTTAGACATTCCCAACGCCAATACCATTATCATTAACAGGGCCCACATGTTTGGGGTCAGTGATCTCCATCAGATGAGAGGACGGGTAGGGAGAAGTAATAAAAAGGCCTATTGCTACCTGCTTACCCCCCCTACGGCAACCCTCACCCCGGAGTCGCGGAAAAGGCTGGAAGCATTGGAGGAATTTTCAGATTTGGGAGATGGCTTTAAAGTGGCTATGCGGGACCTGGACATTCGTGGGGCAGGAAATCTACTTGGTGCGGAGCAAAGTGGTTTTATTACCGACCTTGGCTTTGAAATGTACCACAAGATTCTGGATGAAGCGGTACAGGAACTGAAAGAAAATGAATTTGCGGCACTCTTTGAGGTTGACCTTAAAGAAAAGGTAGAGGTTCTTGTCCGGGACTGTGTGATAGAAACAGACCTAGAGCTGCTTATCCCGGAGACCTATGTGTCCAATATTTCGGAGCGGCTTAGCCTTTATTCCCAATTGGACAATATAAAAAAGGAAGAAGAGCTCGAAAAATTCGAACAAAACATCAAAGATCGGTTTGGACCAATACCGGAGGAAGTCCATTCGCTGTTTGAAACAGTTCGGTTGAGATGGTTGGCAGAGCGGTTGGGGTTTGAAAAACTCACCCTGAAAAACAAACAAATGAAATGCTACTTCGTTTCATCTGAAAGACACTTGTACTACCAATCTCCGGTATTTGGTAATATTATGAAAAAAATTCAGGAGAAGGCAAAGCACTGTAAAATAAAGGAGTACAAAAACCGTTTGATACTTGTAATTGAAGGCGTGCCTACCATTAAAAGTGGTATTAATTGGTTAAATGAATTTAAACTTTAAAACATTTCTTCCTAATTAAAATGATTTTCGAAGCTAATTTTACGGAAAAAATTAAAAGAATTGGGGGTATTCGGGATAAGATGCAAAACCTTGCCTGAAAAGAATATTGTTAAAATATATTATTGATCTTATATTAGCGTTTTAATAGCGTGCAAACAAAATATCTTCACATGACATTGGTGAACAGATTCAACGGATTGTCCTCTTTGGCAGCCCTCCTTATTTTCAGCTTGGTTTTATACTCCTGTGGAAATCGTTCAAGTAGAAGAACCGCAAGCAACCCAGGAGGTGCAAGTGCATCTACCGGCGCCCAATATAGCTTTGATGATGATGATACTACCAGGTTTCAGGTGTTTAGGTTACCAAGAGAGGTAATTGGACCTAAGTTAAAATTTGTCCAAGGTGGTAGAGCAGTGCTGGGGTCTCAGGAACAAGATATTATGGGTTTTCGGGATAATGTGGAGCGCACGGTCACAGTGGCTTCATTTTATATGGATGAAACTGAAGTGACGAACGTTGACTACAAAGAATTTCTTTTTGAAATCGCAAATAATACGAAAAGAGGTATCTCACAGGATTCTCTTCAGAAACTGCAGCCAAATGATAATGTTTGGGAAGGGTTAATGTCCTACAATGATGTTTACGCTACTTATTATTTTAGATATCCCGGTTTCAACTTTTATCCTGTAGCAGGGGTAAGTTGGAGTCAGGCCAATGTATATAGTCAGTGGAGAACCGTGTATGTGAATGAATTGAGCTCAATAAGAAACGAACTTGATTCTGCCCTCACCCAAAATCAATTGATTGAAAGAGGAGTAACCTTTCCAGCATACAGATTACCGAATGAGGCTGAGTGGGAATTTGCCGCCAAGGCAATGGTCGGTACCCAGTATATGGATGAAAATCAGGAGAATGGACGAATTTATCCCTGGGATGGCAGAGGCCCACGTAATCCATATAATATAAAGAGGAAATCCAGACAAGGTGACTTTTTGGCAAACTTCAAAAGAGGAAGAGGAGATTATGCGGGTATTTCCGGCTCTGTATCCAACGATGGAGATATAATTCCTACCAACGTGTACAACTACCCGCCCAATGATTTTGGACTTTATAATATGGCGGGAAATATGAACGAATGGGTTCAGGATGTTTATCGACCTTTGTCCTTTCAGGATTTCGATGATTTGAACCCACTCAGAAAGGACGGCTTGTTTGATGAGGAAGAAAATTATCAGACAACCATGATTAACGACAACTTCAGAGTGTTTAAAGGTGGCTCATGGAAGGATGTAGCCTACTGGCTAGCTCCAGGTGCACGTCGCTTCATGCATCAGGATTCAGCAACGAACCATATAGGGTTTCGATGTGCCATGATCGCAGTGGGCGGGAAAGACTACTAACTTGAATAAACACCTACTTCTAAAGCTGTTTCTTCCTTTCGGATGGAAACAGCTTTTCTTTTTTAGAGCTCTTTGTAGATACAAATAATTACTTCATCCCGCAGAAACTGGACTTGACATTAGAAGGTGGGAGTAATACCAAATTATTGTATTATTTCTTAAGAATAGTTTTATTTTTGTACGTATAATGGACTTGTTTTAAGGGTTTTGTATGAGTAAATCTGTACTTTTAGCTGTATTGTGTTGGTTTGTGGCATCTGTTTCATACTCTCAAAGTTGGAGAAGGGTGGGTAGTTGGGGCAACGATTTTAGCGATATAAAATGGATCAACAATGAGGTAGGTTACCTCAGTGGAGAAAATATCTTTTTAAAAACTCTTGATGGTGGTCTTAGTTGGACAGAGCAGTTAGCGCCTACAACTCTTCAAATAGTCAAAATGGACTTTTTTGATGAAAATAACGGCGTAGTACTCGCCCAAGGAGGTACGATATATCGAACTACTAATGGCGGTACATCTTGGCAAGTCCGTACACTTCCGAGTCAGGAGCGATTAACAGGGGTGAAATACCTTAGCCAAAATAATGTATTGATTACCGGAGAAAACGGTGCACTCTTCGGATCCACAAACGGAGGACATACCTGGTCCATGCGTGATGTAGGTACCACTGCTGATCTACGATCACTATTCTTTGTCGACAATCAACTGGGTTTCATAGCCACCTCTTCTTCGGATATTTTCAAAACCACCAACGGTGGAACGACCTGGCAGCCCCTTCCAACAGGTTTTGAGGTTTCATTGAATGATCTATATTTTGTCAATGATACTGTCGGCTATGCGGTAGGAAACCTTGGCGCTATCATCAAAACGGAAAATGGGGGAAATGACTGGCAGTTTATTAACAGCGGTATTGATACGGATTTTACGGCCATTGCATTCAATCGCAACAATCCATTAATTGGAGTAGTGTCCGGAAAGAACGGAACCATCCTGCGGACAATAAATGGAGGGTTGACATTTATTCAGGCAGCTAGCCGAACAACACAGGACATACATTCCCTCGCATTTCGCCAAGAAACAAACAACGTGTTTTTCGTAGCAAATAGCGGCTTTTTGGGCTCTTCCGCTAATTCAGGCGCTTCATGGGCTATCCGGCTTTCCGGAAGGTCTACCGACTTTACCGCTGTACAGTTTACTTCTGATGTCAGGGGATATATTACTGGAGAAAATGGATTGATTCTTTTGACTGGAAATGGCGGGAATACCTATGTAGACCGATCCAGGCCTCTTTCTTTGGCATTCAAAGCACTTCACTTTGTCTCAGCCGGGGCAGGATATGTTTCTGGCGAAAATGGGAATATCATCAGCACAACTAACTCAGGAGCCAACTGGACTACCCTCAATCCAGGAACCAACCGAAATATAAATGGTGTCTTCTTCTTAGACATTAATCGCGGATTTGCTGTGGGTGATCGGGGATATATCGCTACTACTATAAATCGTGGTGTTAATTGGTCTATCGTCAGTTCTGGAGAAAACGTATTGGATTTCAAAGCTATTACTTTCTTTGAACCTGACGAGGGGATTATAATAGGAAATGGGGGCTATGTATCAAGGACTGAAAATGGAACCGACTGGACTAGGATTAACCTACCCACCACCGCCTCCCTCAACGCCATCAGCATACTGGATGATAACAATGCCATGATTGTCGGTAATCAGGGAACTATCTTTAGGACATCAAATCGGGGACGACAGTGGCAGCGGGTCAACGGCGGATTTCAGGAAGATTTGACTGGCGTGGAATTCTTGGACGAATCAGTTGGGTTTATAACGGGTAACAATGGACTCATGATACGTACTTTTGACGGAGGGCTTACCTGGGAAAGGTTAGCTACTGGAACATTTCAAAACCTAACCGGAATAAGTTTCGGAGACCTGAATGTAGGGTATGCCATTGGTGAAAAAGGAATGCTCTTCCAATACACCTGCCAAGTACCCCAGCAATCTACCGCCATTTTTGGTGAAAGTAACATATGCTTAAGTCAACAAATCTATACCATTCAGCAAGGAGAGGAACCCGGCACCACTTATGAGTGGCGAGTTGATGGCGGAACGATCCTCGAAGGACAGGGCACCAATCGCGCTGTTGTACGCTGGGACATCGCTGGACGCAACGCTGTCATGGTGCGCGGTCAGAATACCTGCGGTAATGGTCCTACATCAGCACTTGAAGTCGTAGTCTCCACACAACCCAGCCAGGTACCACCCATACAAGGTGAAGGGGTTGGGTGTCTAAGTGCCATTAATGAATTCTATGTGGATTCAGTTCCCGGTACAGAATACGTCTGGTCCGTGACAGGCGGAATTGTCCGAGGGGGACAGGGTTCCCCTCATATCGAGGTAGAGTGGACGAACTTAGGAAGTCATACCTTAAGTGTGTCTACAAGGAATCCATGCGGAGAAGGGCCCACTTCGCAAAAAGCCATCCGAGTAATCACGGTTCCTAGCCGGCCGGGTTCTATCACAGGAGGGAATAGGGTAGGACTCCAACAAGTAGATTATCAAATTCCTACGCTGCCAGATATCAATTACCAATGGTCGACTGGAGGCGGTGGCACCATTATCAGCGGTCAAGGAACAGGTAACATTCGAGTCGCTTGGGAAAACGAAGGAGATTTTGATTTAACTGTCACCCCCATGAACGAGTGTGATTCCGGACCGGGTCAGACATTTGCAGTGAATGTTAACCTAATTACCTCGCTACCCGAAAATGGCAAAGTTGATAGTTATTTCAATATTTTTCCAAATCCTTCCCAAGGAAATGTAGAAATCTCCGTCAAAGGTATTTCGCAATTACGAGAGTTTAAGATTTACAACACATTGGGGCAGGAAGTAAGAGCAGTTTCCATAGAGAATGGGCAGCAGCTTTTCAGCTTTCAAAACCTGCCTAAAGGGCTATTGACCGTAGTGTTAAGAACACGAACTAGGGAGTATACCAAAACGATTTGGGTGAAGTAAAATCTATTAAAAGAAAATAGATTCTGATTTCAGCGGGGAATCCACTAGCAGGGGTTGGCGGACTACCAGCCGCCGCCTCCGCCCCCACCGCCTCCGCCGCCAGATCTGCCACCACCGCCACTGCCTGACTTCGATCCCGGAGCTGCGGCAGAGTTGTTGAGCACGTTGCTAAAGGTACGGCCCAAACCTTTAGAAAAACCTCCCATAGCCCCGGCGTTGAAAGCACTTCCGGCATACCAGGCCGGTGCATACCCCATGGATCTACCTGTGTTTTTCTCCATCACGGCCAGACTTTTCTCGAAGCTTTTTCCCCAGGCTTCTCCGACGCCAAGCGCAATGGCATAAGGTAAAAACTTTTCAAATATTTCCGGTGTAAGTCCGGGAGGATTCATTTGCTGTATCTGCGGCTTTTCGGCAGCATTTAGATACATTCTAAATCCTTCAATTTCATCCATGATTAGCCTTCCGCTTTCAGTAGGTGCCTTAATCAGGTAAAAAAAGAGGTAATTTGTTACTCCCAAAATCATAAAAAGTGTTAAAAGGCCATACTCAAATTGAGCACCAAAATTAATATACAGAAAAACGGGAACTGCAAGAAACAAAGCAATGGAAAACAAGCTTCCGAAAAGAGGCAATAATTTTACTTGTTCACCCTGTGTAAGTTCATATAATTTTATCAGAAGATTCGAAACCACTCCCGACAGCAACAGGGTTATTACAGTTCCCATTATTAAAAACACCCTTTCTTCCTCAAATCTTAGTGGAAAAGTGGCCACCAAGGAAAAAATAACAGTTGCAATAGATAGCAAAATACCTGGAACAAGCCAACCCTGATTCAATTGAAAATAACCTTTCTTATAATTGGTATTGAGGTAAGTCTGTACGGCTTTTAATGCCCCTCCGATTTTTTTATGTTCCTTTTGATTAAGGGTGATAACTGAATTTCCCTCCGGAAATAAAGCATTAACCACACTGCGTTCCATTTGATCCATAGACTCATCTTCCCGTTTCAAAAGTTGCAACACATACCGACGTCGTTTTTCTTCTACAATTTTGATAATCCCTCTCGTAGCTAACTGGATCATTGCTGCCGTAAACGCCGTCTGGTCAAATCCCATGTGATATATATATCGGGTCGCAGCTGCATCCAATTCTTTTGGCGTCTCAAATTGCGGATAAATTCCGCCCTTCTTTGGGTCTCGTCCAACCTTATTCCAAGCAAAAAGATAATATCCCAAAGCCAAAATCACCCCAAATAAAGCGATTAATATACCTAAGTTATCCCCAAAAAACTGCTGTCTCTGGTCCATAGCAGATGGTTGTTCCACAATGCCTTTAGGCCAGGCAACGGCAACTGTTAAGGCCTCATGGGGTTTAAGTGAGCCTTTCAAAGTAACCACTAACGTTTCATCCCCCTCTTCAGTAATCTCACAATCACAACCTGTACTTCCCGAAGGACCAGAGTATGCTGCATATTGGATGATCTCGGCTCCGGGGGGCAATTTTATACGGGCGGTTGCCCTACGAATAGGAAAGGCCCAACTATCTCCGATTACATTCCAATAAAGCTCATCAAACTCTTCAAAAAAACCTATCTGACGGTTGGTCGTATATTCGATGGTATAGGTATAGTTGCCTTTATCCAAAATTACGTCTGGATTACCTATGCGGATAACCCTAAAATCACCTTCTGTCAAAATCTCATAGGGTTCGCGATCCCCGTCTTTCAACACACTCTGCACCTCAAACCCTACCTGGACCCGATTATTGTATTTGTCCCGATAGATGACCGGAAAAGTGCGGAAAATACCGCGTTGGATTTCATTTTGCAGACTGTTTACCGTGATCGTCTCTTTCACCTTCAAGGATCCGTCTACAAGCACTTCAATGTCGCTCAGATATTCTAAAATAACCTCCTGATCCTGTGCATTAGCCCAATAAGGCACCACAGACAGAAGTAGAATTACAATATTTTTTCTCATGTCTATTAAAGATTAATTTGGGGAACACTGCCTTCTGCTTCACTCCCTAAACTGAAAAAAGCTTTCTTGGAAAACGAAAACAATCGGGCAATTATATTTGAAGGAAAAGTTTCAATTTTCGTGTTTAGCTCTCTTACTGTCCCGTTATAATACCTCCTTGCCTTTTGGAGGGTATTCTCTACCGCAGAAAGCTCCTTTTGTAATTCCAAAAAATTAGTATTTGCTTTCAGCTCCGGATAGGCTTCAGCAACAATCATCAACTTACGGAGAGATTGTGTTAGGGCAGCTTCGGTTTCCCCCTGCTCCTCCACGGTATGCGGCCTGAGAGCTTCACTTCTTATCCGGGTTACTTCCTCAAACAGCGATTTCTCGTGGGCGGCGTAGGCCTTTACGGTATTTACAAGATTAGGCACTAAGTCAGCGCGTCTTTTAAGTTGCACATCTATGCCACTCCATCCTTCGTCGGCCAAATTTCGTAGACGTATAAGCTGATTATAAATTAAAATGATAGCGATGGCAATAACCAACAAAACAACAAGCAAAGTAATCATTCGACCAAATTTAAAAGTGTTTTAAAGATACCACAAAAACGAAAGTAATAAAAAATAGGTCAAAAAAAAAGGGACCATTTGGTCCCTTTGTAAAATTAGCTCTTTCTTGGCCTAATTTTCTCTTTAATCTTAGCAGATTTGCCCTGACGTCCTCTCAAGTAGAACAGCCTGGCTCTTCTTACTCTACCTTCTCTCAGCAGCTCAATTTTGTCGAGGGCTGGGGAAATAATAGGGAAAATTCGCTCAACTCCCACACCGTTGGAGATTTTCCTTACCGTGAAGGTTTCACCGTTGGTATTGGGGTTCTTTCGTTGGATCACAGTACCTTGGAACTGCTGAATACGCTCTTTGTTACCTTCCGTGATTTTCACGTGTACATTGATCGTATCTCCGGCCTTAAAAGATGGAAACTTGGCCCTTACGTCCTTGTATTCCTCTTCTACGATTTTAAGTAGTTCGCTCATTGCTTAAATATTTTTGCGTATCGCGTTTAAATTGCCTTGGAGCAATATGTGTTTACTTTATTAATTCTTTCTGCTTATGCTATCGCCACCACTTTCCTGATTTTTTTCGATCAACAGATCAGGCCTTCTGGCCTTAGTGCGGCGAACCGACTCTTCGAACCTCCAAGTTTCTATCTTAGCAGCATGTCCTGACAGCAACACCTCTGGAACTTTCATCCCCTCATATTCTGCAGGTCTGGTATATACCGGAGGCGCCAATAAGCCATCCTGAAAGGAATCTGTCAAGGCAGAAGTCTCGTCGTTGAGTACACCGGGTATTAGCCGAATTACCGCATCCGTGACCACCGCAGCGGCAAGTTCCCCTCCCGAAAGCACGTAGTCTCCCACGCTGATCTCACGGGTAATAAAGTGCTGCCTGATCCGTTCGTCCACTCCTTTGTAATGACCACAAAGTATGATAAGATTTTTCTTAAGTGACAGCTCGTTGGCCATCGACTGTTGGAAAGTTACCCCATCAGGACTCATGTAGATCACTTCATCATACTCCCGTTCTTCTTGAAGGGAAAGTATGCAATTGGCGATTGGCTCTATCATCATGACCATACCGGCTCCCCCGCCAAAGGCGTAGTCGTCTACGCTTTTTTGCTTTCCGGTGCCGAATTGTCTCAGGTTGTGTACCACTACTTTCGCTAAGCCTTTGTCCTCAGCCCTTTTTAGGATAGAGTGATCAAAAGGTCCTTTCAACAGTTCCGGCACTACCGTGATGATATCAATTCGCATTTTAATCGTTCAGGTATATGTCAAGTAAGCCCTCAGGCAAGCGACAGAAAACTTTTTTTGCTGCCTTATCCACTTTCTGGATGATTCCTTCTTGTATGGGTATCAGGACTTCTTTTTCCTGGTAGTTCATACCAATCAAATCCTGAGTCTCCAGATCATAAATAACCGCTACTTCTCCAAGCTCTCCCATTTCCTCATCGATAACCTGGCATCCCACCAGATCATGGAAGTAATATTGGTCTTCACTGAGGTCGGGCAGCTCTTTGAGAGGAAGATAGAGTGCAGTTCCTACTAGGGCTTTCACCTGATCGACGTGGTCGAATTCCTCAAACTTGGCCAAAAACCGATTATTTGGCTGGGGCACCAGGTGCTCCAGAAAATGCGGGATAAGGCGGTTGTTTTTCTCTACAAATAGATGCTTCACATCTTCGTAGTCTTCGGGAAAATCCACATCCAGAACCAAAACTACCTCCCCATGGAGTCCATGAACTTTGGCAATGTAGCCCAATTGAAAGCAATTGTCTTTGTTCATGGCAGTAGGTCAATTATGCTTTATCTTCTCCTTCTTCGGCAGCAGGAGCTTCGGGAGCTTCTTCAGCAGGAGCTTCGGGCGCTTCAGCAGCAGCTTCGGTTGCTTCAGCTGGTGCTTCTTCGGCAGCCGGGGCAGCAGCAGCTTTCGCCTCTGCTTCAGCGGCTGCTACTTCAGCTGCGGCATCATCTTCTCTTTTCTTGATAGCATCAAGTCTTGCCTGATTCTTGGCAACTTCCGCTTCAAAAGCTTCCTTCTTAGCGGAGTCTTTTGCTTGCGTAATTTTGTCAACCTTAGAGGCAATTGCCTGCTCTTTGGTATCAAGCCAAGCTTGGAATTTCTCGTCAGCCTGTTCTTGCGTGATCGCTTCTTTCAGGACACCAATCTGAAGGTGCTTCTTCAGCATCACACCGCGATAGGAAAGCATTGCCTTTACCGTGTCGGTAGGCTGCGCTCCGTTCAGAAGCCACTTAAGGGCTCTGTCGTTGTTGATACTGATAGTTGCGGGGTCAGTGTTCGGATTGTAAGATCCGATTTTCTCGATAAAGCGTCCATCTCGTGGAGCTCTTGCATCAGCTACTACTACGTCATAAATAGCCATTTTTTTCCGGCCTCTACGCGCTAATCTGATTTTTACTGCCATATTCTATTGATATTTAGTGAATTGATGGATCCCGTCCATCCGTTTTTTTGGACTGCAAAGATAGATGAATAAAATTAAAAAGAATAATATCCCTTCACAATATTTGCGCAAATGGGGATTTATGTTTTAACTTGCGACGTTGTTTGGAAAAGCTGTAGCTTAAGCTCCTCGATTATGGTCGGAGCTCGATAGGTTGATACAGTTGATTTTCGTACTGTAGTTCAATGGATAGAATACCTGCCCGCCGGCAGGAAAACAGTTGTTTGGCCTCGTAGTTCAATGGATAGAATAGAAGTTTCCTAAACTTTAGATACAAGTTCGATTCTTGTCGAGGCTACACAAAACCCCATTTACTGAATGTAATGGGGTTTTTCTTTTTTTAGGGATTGTTTGCTGACACTTTATTCAAGTTCACTTTGAATTTTTGCTTTGGGTCCTAATTATCATTAAATATTCATTAAAGTCAGTAAAGGCAATTTTGCTAAACGCTCCTATTTCCATCAAAAACAAACGGCCTCCGCTATTTTTAATTGACGAAATCCTTAATTTACCGAAGCCAGCGCACGTTCAGGGCAAAAGTTTTTTGCCCCTTTTACAGAATCCCGATCAGAAATGGAAGGAAGTTGCCTTAAGTCAGTATCCGCGTGACAATGGAAATGTTGTGGGCTATTCAATGCGTACGGAGCAATATCGATACACCCGATGCGAAGAACTTAGCAGCGGAGAATTCTACTTCCGGTTTCATTCCCTCTACGCCTACTAGGTTATAGGATGTGCAATTGGGGTGTAATTTCAATAATTGTGGCAAGATTTTCCTCACCTTGAAAATTTGCTATAGGCTCTTCTATGAAAAGGATTCTTTTCTCCTTTGCAAGTCTACATATAAAATGTTGGGTACGCTGGTAAACAAATTCCCAGCGTAAGTGAAACTCGCTCTTCTTGTAAATATCCCATGTAGGTAGTGAAGTTTTTCTATACCCAATTTAATTCTTGACATTCGGTGGAATATGCCTATGCGGTGTCGCTTACACTTTTTTAAAGTAACGTTTGGGCCGTTTGCTGAATGTTACATTATTGCATGTCAGACTTTACACATTAATCGTGAACACCTTTTTAATTGCCTGCATCGACGAAAATGGATGCGAATGAGCGAACATCATTCTCAAAAATTGTGACTCTTAGAGGCGGAAATCAAAAATTAAGAGTTCTCGCGTTTTAATGCGATTATTTTTTTAAAAGCGGTTGGGGTTAGCCCAGTCATTTTTTTGAATTGCCCTGAAAGGTGCGCAACGCTGCTGTATTTCAGCATAAAGGAAATATCAGTAAGGGAGTATTGCTGGAGAAGAAGTTGTTTCGCTTTTTCGACTTTTTGCAACATGATGTAATTTTCTATGGAAGTATGCGTCTGCTCGGAGAAAAAAGTTGAAAGGTAGCTGTAGTTCATCCCCACCCTTTCCGCTATATAAAAGGAAATTTTTGATGTCGGCATCTCCTCCATTTCAATCATCTCAGCGATTACGTTCTTAATTTTCTGAACAATCCGTTCTTTTGGATTGTCAACTAGTTTAAACCCATGCTCCTGTAGGATATTCTCAAGTTCGGCTATTTCTTCCCTATTTTCGGTAAAGAGCTCCAATTCACCGAACTCTCCAATCCGGTACTTTATATCGAAATTCTTCAACGATTTTTTAAGAAGCGATTCAAATGCACGATTGATGTCTACCTTTACGCTAAAAATCATGAGCTGTTCTAGTTTTATTTCTAATCCAAATACGTTTCAGATCAGGATTTCGCGTTCTTGATACCAAACAAACTGGTCAATCAAAAACACCTTACAAACGTTTCAAAATTGATGCCCATGGTATGAAATTGCATACAACTTCGTAAAGCTTCCTGAATACGCTGTTGTAGAAGCTTATACTCGCTGGGTTTGGTAATAAAAATATTTGCCCCTTCTGCGAGACATTTTCTAATGGTTCTTTCGTCACTCTCCATCGAGTAAATTGCGACAATTAGTTGTTTGTAGCTAGGGTTAGTCCGTATTTTCTTTAGGCATTCCAACCCGCCTTTATTGGTTAGATGTAAGTCAAGAAATAGAATATGAGTTGTATTTCCTAACGGTCGGGCAAGATATTCTTCCAATTCCTCAGCAGTTTTGAAACTGATCAGATCCAGCTGAATATACTCTATCGAGGAAAGGGCCTTTTTGAATACCACATGCTCATCATCCATGTCATCGACAAGAATGACCTTCAACTTTTCTGGTTTATGATTCATAACAACAGTTTTTTAATCTCGTAGTTTATAAAATTACAAATTAGGATCTTTTCAATAATGCACATTTTTGCAGAAAATAAGAAAAGGTACCATGTTTGAAGCCTATTAATAGCAATCTTCAATCCATAAATTACATTATTATGTAGGCCTACGTCATTTTTATGAAATAACCGATAGCTAAATGAATCAAATTTTTGAACTAACATCCCTATTCCTTTATGGAAGTGAAGTTTTTTAAAGTCAAGACAACTTTTTCAAGTCGCTAAATATTCCAAATATTGCGTTGGGAGGATTGGAACCGAAAGAATTGCTGGATATTCCTAATGGTCTGTCTAAAGTTAGATTTTTGCTTGGTTGGATTGACTATCGAGTTTATAGGTGATTATGTGCTAAAATAACACAGCTTGAACGAGCATATTTGAAAACAAATAGGTAAATTCAATTTGAAAATCAGGGGCTATTCATTGGGCACTCTGATTCGTAGTCTGAAAATAATAGGTGACATTTAGGAAAAGTTTTAATTTTATACAGATGGCGGAGCTAAAAACTAAACAGCACGATGCGAACATAGATGACTTTATCAACTCTTTCGCCGATACTGATCAAAAAAGAAAGGACAGCTTTGAACTGTTGAAGCTTATGCGGGACGTCACTGGGTACGATCCAAAGATGTGGGGGCCTAGCATCATAGGTTTTGGGAGCTATCATTACAAATCAGACAGAAGTAAACAAGAAGGCGATTGGCCCCTTGTTGGGTTTTCTCCCCGAAAAGCAGCAATCTCACTCTATGTGTATACAGGTTGTGCTGGACAAGATGATTTGCTGAAGGACTTGGGCAAATTCAAAATGGGCAAAGCCTGTATATACGTAAAAAAGCTATCGGATATCGATCAGAAATTCCTCGAAAAACTGATAAAATCCACTGTGGACTTTCTTCAGGCAAAACACAACTAATTTAAAAAAAGGCTTATGGACAAGGCGACGCAATCGATGATAGAAAACCTGCACAAGAACTCTGGGAAGACATTGGAGGAATGGTGCGCAATTGTGAAAAAAGAAAATATTTCGAAACACGGGGATATAATTCAGTTTTTAAAAGATAATCATGGACTTACGTATGGTTTTGCAAATCTGATTGCCCACAAATCGAAGGGCTCTGATGCTGGTTCCGCAGATAACCAAGAAGACCTAATCCCTAAGCAGTACAAAGGAAAAGAACACCTCAAACCAATTTACGACAAACTTATGGCTGAAATTGCAACCTTAGGTGATGACATAGAAATCTCCCCAAAAAACGCCTACGTCAGCTTAAAAAGGAAGAAACAATTCGCAACCCTAAACCCCGCGACAAAGACGCGCTTTGCCCAAAGAAAAGAGGCGGATTGTTGCAGTTTTACAGAGTACAACGAAATAAGAGTAGAGGGATCTGATTTTGAACAAGATTCTCAATGTGGGATTTACAAGGTGTTCGTTGATTTATAATGTGAAAATGAAGCGTTGCACATATTATTTGATCGGATTACTCATTTTCGGTTTTGCTGGACTTTTGGTTTTCAAAAAAGTTACCTTTAACAGGGATTTTACAGTTGGTCAGCAAACTGACAGCTTAAATGGAGTAGCCGTATATTACAACGGTGGCGTGGGCAATGTGACAGGGCGAAACACAACATCTGATGGATATAACCTTGGATTGAAATATCAGTGTGTAGAATTTGTGAAAAGGTATTATTATGAACATTTAAACCATAAAATGCCAGACAGTTACGGACACGCCAAGGACTTTTTTGATAAGTCATTGTCTGACGGACAGAAAAACACAGAGAGAAATTTAACACAGTACACAAACCCAAGCAAAACTAAACCTAGAGTTGGCGACCTTTTAATTTTTAAAGAAACTGTTTTCAACAAATATGGTCATGTAGCAATAGTTTCAAAAGTGACAGACGGTGAAGTCGAGATTATCCAACAGAACCCAGGGCCATTTGTACAGTCAAGGGAGATATACCGACTTGATAATAAAGGGGGAAAATGGGAAATCAGATACAAGAGGAATTTAGGGTGGTTGAGGAAAGACTAAAACCGATGAAAAAAGTTAAAAATCTGGGAGTTTATCGTAGAGCATTTGACACATTTTGCATACCTACCTTCGAAAATACAGTCCGCATCGGTTTCAAAAAAAATATCCACTACCCCGCTTGACGGGATTGACGAAATCCTTAATTTGGGTCTGCAACCTTAGGAAATATATGTGATATATAAGTGTTGTGGCAAGGATAATGGATCGGCAATCATCTAATTAGGTAAAATGAACATGTAACCTAGAAGTAAAACCAATGGCACAAAGCAGTCTTCAGGAGGTAGCGACTAAATATATTTTTCAATTTCAATTCGATGTGGATAATCTTGATTATGCGCTTGTTGAAAAACATAAGGTAGCTTTACAGGTTTTGGCAGAAGTTAGTAACTCAGGCGCATGTATATTTGATTTGAATGAAAAGAAAATTACATTCTTTTCTTCAAACTATGGGAACCTGTTAGGGTATACTCCAGATGAATTTGAATACCAGAATTATCTTTATTTTGAAAGTAAGATTCACCCGGAAGACAAACATTTACTTGCACTAAATGGATTATCGACATTAAAAATGTTTAATGCGCTTTCAGGTGAGGAAAAGCTAAATCATAAGGTTATTTATGAATACCGCATTATGAATGCTTCAGGTGAATACGTTCGATTCATTGAGCAATACCAAATTTTGGAACTAGATAAAACCGGACAAATATGGTTGTTGTTGAGTACGGTGGACATGTCGCCAAATCAAATTGGTGATAATAAAGTGAAAAGCCAGTTTTTGAACTTTAGGACCGGTCAGATATTGCCAATTGAAATTGAACAAAAACCAACCCTTGAGCTTACAAAACGAGAATTGGAAATTTTGAACTTTGTTAAACAGGGTTATCTAAGTAAGGAAATTTCTGATAAGTTATCTATAAGTGTTCATACTGTTAATACACACCGCCAACGTTTTCTGGAAAAGTTAGGAGCAAACAATTCTATGGAGGCAATAATTTTCGCTTCCAAATATGGGCTTCTCGCCTAATATACTGACTTTTCAGTATTGTATCATTTTTTGTTTACCAAGACTTTTGTATCAAAAAAATACAGAAAATGATACAAAAGATTTTGATTACAGCTTTATGTGCATTTGGAATTGCATTCCAGCTATATGCACAAATTACTCAAACTATTAAAGGAACAGTTATTGACAAATCATCCGGTTTCCCACTACCTTATGCTAATGTGATAGTATTGGATACGTCACCACTTCAAGGAACATCTACCGACTCATTAGGAGTGTTTACCATTCAAAATGTTCCAACAGGGAGATACAATTTACAAATATCCACTCTAGGATATCATGAAGAGGTGATCCGGGAAGTGCTTGTTGAGTCGGGAAAGCAAACTGTTTTGAATATAACCTTACTGGAAAACATTAGTGAACTGGGTGAAGTAATTGTCAAGCCTACTATCAACAAACAGGAAGCTTTAAACCCTTTTTCAACCGTAAGCTCGAGAATGTTAAGCGTAGAAGAAGCTTCCCGATATGCAGGAGGCTTTGACGATCCCGCAAGGTTGGCCTCAGCATTTGCAGGCGTGGCGTCAAGCACCGGAACCAATGGAATAATTGTAAGAGGAAATTCTCCAAGATATTTACAGTGGAGAATGGAAGGTGTGGAAATTCCCGACCCAAATCATTTTAGCAATTTGCGTGCTTTTGGAGGCGGCGTACTCACAGCTTTGAGTAGTCAGATGCTAGCAAACTCAGACTTTTTCACAGGTGCCTTCCCTGCTGAATACAACAATGCCTTATCAGGGGTTTTTGATATGGCTATGAGAAAAGGGAACAGCGAAGAAACAGAAAGAACGATACAATTGGGACTTATTGGATTGGAGGCTTCGCAGGAAGGACCGTTTAAAAAAGGCGGTAAAGCAACCTATTTGTTTAACTACAGGTATTCAACACTAGGTTTACTAGAGCCCGTTTTGCCGGATAACGCAGAATCGATTAAATATCAAGACCTCTCTTTTAAACTTCATTTTCCTACCCAAAAAGCCGGAACATTCTCCCTGTGGGGTGTTGGACTTATAGATGGTGCAAGTGCCTACCCAAAGATAAATAGCTCAGAATGGGTTTACTATGACGATAAACAAGAAGATATTATCAGGCAGTACATGGCCGCTGCCGGATTAAATCATATCTATTTTCTTGATAATAGTTCCTACATAGAAACCACAATTTCAACTACTGCCAGTGAGGTTGATTGGAAAACAAAGGCTCTCAACGGCAATAAAGAATTGACCCCCTTTAGCAATATATCAAATTTAAACCGGGATTACTCCCTTGCAACCTTTGTAAACAAAAAATTCAGTCCACGGCATACCAACAGAACAGGTGTCAAGGTAAGGTATATGACCTATGACTTACAATTGAACAAAGCAGAAAACGTGGGTGACTTTCCTGTTGAGATTGTAAATACACAGGGAAATAGTGCATTATGGTCAGCTTTTTCAAACTCATCAATCATGCTGACCAATAAACTACGTATGAACATGGGTTTAAATGGCCAACTATTCGCACTCAATAATCATTTTACAATTGAACCAAGATTGGGGTTGGTCCAATCAATTGGAGAGAAGCAATCCATAGGTTTGGCTTACGGACTCCACAGTCGTTTGGAAAACCTGAACTTTTATTTCAACAATTCCCTGACTACAGGCGAACGTGAAGTAAATAAAAATCTTGATTTTAGTAAAGCACATCACTTTGTACTTAGCTATGACTTAGTACTATCGGAGAACCAACATTTGAAAATCGAACCCTACTATCAATTGCTATTTGATGTTCCTGTTATTGAGGGCAGTTCGTTTTCTTTTATCAATTTACACACAGATTGGTTTTTCGCGGAAAAACTGAAGAATTCGGGAGAGGGGCGAAACTACGGTATAGACCTGACCATGGAAAGGTTTTTTTCAAAGGGATTTTATTATTTATTTACAGCGTCCATCTTCGATTCCAAGTATAAAGGTGGCGATGATGTCTGGAGAAATTCGAGATTCAATAGAAATTATGTTGTAAACTTTCTAGTTGGTAAGGAGTGGAATATTGGGCCTACAAAGCAAAATACACTTAGTTTAAATACCAGGGTTACCCAGCAAGGAGGGAATCGATATTCACCGGTTGATGTGGCAGCAACGTTGGCCCGGGATGAAGTAGTTTATGACGAATCGCTCGCGTTTTCGCAACAATCTGACCCGGTACTGAATATACATTTTACGGTAGCCTATAAAAAGAACAAGGCCAAAAGCTCCCGCGAATTGGCGCTTAAGCTAATTAATATGACTAGCCAACCGGATTTTTATGGCTTTCGTTACAATTTCCAAACAGGGGGAATAGACAAAGATGTGGAAAAAATCATGATACCTAATTTAAGTTATAAAATTGTATTTTAAATACCATTACACCTAGTAAAATTGAACGCATTTGGGCCCCGGTAGCTTTGATTCAAACGATCGCGGTCATGATTGTGGCAACTAGTTGAAATAGGCAGCAAGCAAAAATAGCACAGAAATAAAAGATCTGTATGAAGAAAAAAACTATAAGGATGCTATTTATAATCTCATTAAATATTACGACATGACGTATTTGCCTTTCCACCTATGTGCCGCCTCTTCTATTGCCAAAAGACCTATTTAATCTTTAATTAAGATCGAATATCTGGAATAAAATCTTTACTAAATTGAAAAATACCCTGTTCAGGGATGGTGTGGTTAAGAATTTTTTGGGATATTGTGGAGGAAAATTGGGAGATTTCTGCAACCACTACGCTATGTAGACCAAGTGAAACAAATAGCGGGATTGGTGTTTAGGGGATAAAAGTTGATTTGCTTCAAAACAGACTAAACTTTACATTATGAAGAGAGAACTTATATCTGAACTTTTTAAAAAATTTGAAGATGCGTGCTATGATTTAGATGGGCTTGAGTGTTGGAGTGGTCGGGAATTACAAGAAATTTTAGGATATTCCGATTGGCGGAATTTTACTAACACGATTCAAAAAGCAGTTAAGGCTTGCGAAAATTCAGGAGAAAAAGAATCGGATCATTTCGTTGGCATCACCAAAATGATAGAAATCGGAAAAGGTGGACAGAGAGAAGTTCAAGATGTTGCCCTGACTCGATACGCTTGTTACCTTGTTGCTCAAAACGGAGACGCATCAAAACCTGAAATCGCTTTTGCACAAACCTATTTTGCTGTACAAACACGAAAACAAGAATTGATAGAGAGTAGACTTTTACAGAGTAAATGCGAGGGATAAACTTTCAAAGTCAGAAAAGAAATTGTCAGGGATAATATACGAAAGAGGTGTAGATAGTAAAAGTTTTGCTCTTATTCGTTCAGAAGGAGACAAAGCTCTTTTTGGTGGCAGGACTACTCAGTTTATGAAAAATAAGTTAGGCATTCCTAGTGGCAGACCACTTGCGGACTTTCTGCCAACGCTCCTAATTAAGGCAAAAGATTTTGCAACTGAATTGACAAGCTACAATGTAGTTGACAAAGATTTGTCAGGTGATAAGCAGATAACAAAAGAGCATATTGACAACAATGGTGAGGTAAGAAATATCCTCCTGAAACGAGGAGTCAAACCTGAGAATTTACCTCCTGCGGAGGATGTGAAGAAGGTGCAAAGAAGAATTGACAGTACCGAAAAAATGATTTTAAAGGAAATAAAAAAAGACAAAAAATAACCAAGTGCTAAAACTGTATTTGCGCTAGTGCTTCTAAATTGCACTCCTCATTACTCACAGGGGCAATTTGCTCGCTCCAATCAAAAAGAAGTAATGAAATATGCGGAATTTCATGGTACTCAAAGCCGCTAAAGGGATGAAAGGTGTTTGTCCAAGTTGCGGATCATAAGAAGTGGGATTTAAGTAAAACTTAATTCAAAATGTCAACCATATTGACATTCAGTCGTTTATAATTTAGTAAATAATAACAGGATTCAAAACCCGGTGACAAATTTATTTATTCAAAATTCAATTCTGCGAAGATTACCCAAAAGCTATGAGGGTAGCGGCTGGAATCCAACTCTAATTTACCAGAATTACTTCTCGTATCTACTAAATCAATCATTTAGACTGTTCCAATACCGCCTTTTGTCCACTTCCAGGCTCTACCTACACTTTTTCACCCCCCCCCACCTTTGTAGAATTCCCTCCAAAAAACCTAAGTTTTCAAACCAAAAAAAACCTATCAACCTATCGACCAATAAACCCATCAACCAAATAACCTAGTATCAACACAGGTAATCAATTGGCATATCTTATCTTCGAGATAAGAAGGGCATACAAGAGGGTATCTTTACCGTTGTCCTCAGCAGAACTTCAAAAAGTTCGGAGAAAAATTCGGAGAAAAGTTCGGAGAGCGGTTCAGAGCAGTGGTTAAAAACCAAAGCAACCATTCTGGAAAAAGTCAATTTCAAAATTAACAAAAGCCAGTGGAAAATCCTTCGAATCATTATTGACAGGCCTCAAAGTATCATTCAGGAAATGGCCGACCAAATTGGGTTAAGTACCAGAGCTATTGAAAAGAATCTCGAAAAACTAAAAGCAGCGGATTTGGTAGTCAGGACCGGATCAGACATCAGCGGCATCTGGACGGTGAAGATCGATTCTCATTGAAGGGGAGGACATTATTACTCGTGCAGCAGATTACTCGACAAAAAAATTACCTATCTTACGCAAGCCAATCAAAAGCTCAGAATCCAGATGTAACCTCTGCAGTATTATAAGTCAAAAGTAGTAGTAAACGGTCAACGTTTTTTAGGCATGGTCAACCCATAACTCATAACCCATAACCCATAACTAACATCCAAATGAACTACTACCAACAGCAACTTCAAAAAATCAAACACACCGCCCTACCCCCAGCATATATCTTTATCCAAATCCGCCAATCAAAGCTGTTTATGGATAGGTATTATGCCGAGGCGTTGAAGTTGAATGAGTTAGCGGAACAGGCGTTTGTTTCCAAGTATCATTTTGTGCGGTTGTTTAAGCGGATCTATGGTAAATCGCCTTTTGAGTACCTCAAGGAGGTAAGGATGGAGATGGCCAAGCAACTATTGCGTGGCAAAATGTCTGTATCTGACACCTGTTTTTCGATTGGATATCAAAGCCTTTCTACTTTTTCCGGGGAGTTTAAAAAATCTACGGGTTTAAGTCCTTCTCAGTACAGACATCTTGAGAATAGCAATCTGTAAGAAATCCATAAACCAGCAAACCAATATATTTGGATGAAAAACAACAACTCATTCAAAATCAATCTCTTTATGAAAATTAATCTCACTAGTGTAATGGTAGACGACCAGGAAAAGGCCCTTCAGTTTTATACCGAAAAATTGGGGTTCCTGAAAAAGACAGAAATACCCATGGGAGAACACAAGTGGCTAACCGTCGTCTCCCCTGAGGAACAAAATGGTGTGGAACTTGTCTTGGAACCCGTAAGCTTTCCTCCGGCCAAAGTCTACCAACAGGCATTGAAGGAAGCCGGAATCCCGTGGACCTCATTTGCCGTCGCGGATGTACCGGAGGAATATGAGCGGCTTAAAAAATTGGGCATCCAATTCAGCATGGAACCCACACAGATGGGTGGGGCAATGATGGCGGTATTTGATGATACCTGCGGCAATAATATTCAAATTGCCCAGCTTATTTAATTGAATAAACCGATTAAGTGTAAATGGTAGTTCAACTTTAAAATAGAGCTTAAATCCGAGGAAATTAACCCTTTAGGATTTAAGCTTTTGATTTTATGGGGCAATAGTTAACAGCTACCTCCTCCTTTTACCAATCTGCTCCTGAAACATCTTTACCACTTCTCTTGCGGTTTCCATGTCCACACCGACTTTTTGGATATAACGGTTCGATTAGTGCCACCCGTTTCGGTGTAATTGAGCCACCCATT
>NZ_VOLC01000021.1 GCF_009797935.1 Lunatibacter salilacus | reverse complement strand
TCCTGCTGGATGTGCTGGACAAGGAACTGGACAGGCGAAACCTGAAATACGTCCGTTATGCTGATGATTTCAGCATCTACACCAAGTCAAGGAGGGAAGCCAGAAAGGTGGGCAACGAGATTTACCTCTTTCTAAGGGACAAACTCAAACTGCCCATCAACAGGGAGAAGAGCGGCATGCGAAGACCTTCCAATTTCGAGCTGCTGGGACATGCGTTTGTCCCAACATACGAGAAAGGGGTCAAGGGAAAATACCAACTGGTGGTTAGGAAGAGCAGCTGGGAATCACTCAAGCGAAAGCTCAAGAAGATTACCAAGAAGACCAAACCGTACAGTTTTGAGGAACGGCTTCGCAAACTCAGGGAGGTCTGGATGGGATGGGTGAACAACTACCGGTTGGCAAGTATTCATGCCAAACTCAAACAGATCGACGAGTGGCTCAGAAACCGACTTCGCTATTGTATCTGGCACGATTGGAAAAAGCCTGAGCGGAAACGTAAAAACCTGATCAGACTGGGGGTAGACCAAGACCATGCATATGCGTGGAGTCGTACCAGAAAAGGTGGATGGGCAGTAGCCCAGAGTCCGATTCTGATTACTACAATCACTTTGTCCCGCTTAAGAAGAAAAGGTTACGAATCTATGCTTTCCTACTACCTCAAATCACAACCTACAATCCAGTGAACCGCCGGATACGAGACCCGTACGTCCGGTGGTGTGAGGGGTGCTCCGCAGGCTTATGGCCTGCGGCCATCCACTCGATTAGGTGCTTTTAATTTAGATATTTTGATACATCTAGAGAAAGTTTTTCTTCGTCAAATCTATTGAATATTACCAGCGAGTTTTCCTCCCATCTAGATTTTTTAAATTCGTATGAGGAATCATAAATAGACGAGTTTTTCATCAGGTCAAATTCGTCAAGTATTTCTCCCGATTTCATTAATATCCTGCATTGAATAAATTCATCTTCAGGTTTTACAACCCTGCATATCGATACCTTAAGTTTCCCACTTTTATGATTTTTTGAAACATTTAATTCCTGCTCAAAACCTTTGTGGTTTTCATTTGCTTTTAAAATTGCTTCTTCGAATATTTCAAAATCAACATTCATTTGCTCCCTTACATCGGACAAAACACTCTTTAAATGATTTCCTAAAAAGGCTATTTTTTTTTCGGTTGTGCCGTTCAGATAAGATTTCAATTCACTTTGTGAAATTATTCGAACTACCTCTATAATTTGTCCATAAGTCCTTACACTCGGTATATCAGCATCCAATTCAAATTTTATGTCTAGAAAACCATACCCACCCACTTCGGTATTTCTTGGTAAAAAATTAAAAACTAATTCTTCATAAAAGCCTATCAAAATATTGAAATCTTTGAGATGTTCCTCTCTCAATTCATTTTTCTTAATGGAATAAGTGATTCTGTTTATTTTCATTCTTCTAATTGCACCTAACACGTTTATATATGTGATAAATTTAAGCAAATCCTTCTGATTTGGGTAGCTTTATGTGATTTCCTTGCTACAAATCTTCAAAGGGACTTTTGATGTTTTGAAGGCTTTTGGTACTTACGTGGGTATAAATTTCGGTGGTTTTGCTACTGTTGTGTCCCAATAGTTCCTGTATATACCTTAAGTCCGTTCCGCTTTCCAATAGATGGGTAGCGTAATTGTGCCGGAGCCTGTGAAGCGTTACTGGTTTTTGTATTCCGGATTTGCGCAAAGCTTGTTTTAATACGTTTTGCAGACTTTCCGCACTATATTGTTCTCCCTTGTTTTGACCTTCAAAGAACCAAGTATATGGCTTACAAGCGACATAATATTGCCGCAGTAGTTCCACGAGTGTTCCACATAGGGGCGTTTTACGGTCCTTTTTCCCTTTGGACTGCCTGATAAGCAAGATGCCGCGCTTGCTGTCTACATCTATAGGCTTCAGGTTGAGGACTTCACTTCTTCTCAGCCCGCAGGCGTAGATCAGGCTTAGCATGGATCGGTGTTTGATGTTTCCGTGGACTTCTAGTATGGCTTTAACCTCCTCTTTGCTAAGAACATTGGGCAGTGTCTTTGGACGTTTGGGCCTGTAGATCAATTCAATGTCCAGTTTCCTCAGTTGCCGGTTTTGGAAAAACAACTTCACTGCATTGACCACCTGATTTTGGAAGGAGGCGATATAAGAACGTTTAATAATGTATTCCGTGTTGAATTTCTCAAAATCTGCAATATCGATTTCCCCAAGTGGCTTGTTCTCCAAAAACCTGATGAAAATTGCTACACTTTCCTTGTATGTTTTGATGGTGTTTTCGCTATACCGCTTGTTTCGCATCCAGTCTTCAAAATTGTTGATCTCCCAGGCGATTACTTCGGTTAAAGGAGGCAACTCCGGATTGGAGGGGATTGGTTTTAATAAATGAAGCTGGGAATAATCTAATCCTACTTTTCCCTTAAAAAATCCGAGTAAGTCATTCAGTTGATCTTCGGTGTGAGGAACCCGCCAAACCTTCTGTTTTGGATCCCAGTGACATTCTGGATAGGTCTTCACTAGTTCATTCAACTGAAAATTGAAAGGAAACTCCAGCCTTATTACGGGTTCTTTTCCAAAATATCCGTTTTTAAAAACAATGGTCTTCATATAAAAAATAAAAAGTGACAGAGTAAAAATAAGCATTCCCTTTTGATTTGCAAATCTTTTTTACAATAACTGTGGTCCGGTTAAAAATTTTCATCAGTAATAGTGTTTGCAACCGTCTACGGGAGAACACCAAGCTTATGTGGAAGTGGCTTTGGAAGATTTTTTAATTATCAAAGTGTCGTTAAAGGACGTTAGATACTGATGCCCCTACAGGGTCAAGGTCTTTCTAAATTTTTTGCTGGTACGCTTTTTCGAATTTGCTATATGCTAACCAACCTTATCTTAGTTTAACCACTTTACTAAAAAGATCCACTGAATGTCACCACATTAACAGTAATTGTGTCAGGTTGGTAGGGATAGACACCTTAATTTCATTTTTCTGTCAGGGGATTTCGGGAGGCCGGGTTTCGTGAAATTTTGATATTTTACATGGACTATACCCAAGCTTGTAGAGCTAACGTTGTTATGGATAACATATAGAATAGATTGACGTTTGTCTATTGGGGTAAATAAATTGCTGGGGAGGATAAAAATAATTGCCTTTCTACCTAAAAATTTTTAATTTGTATAAATTTACCTAAAAATCTTATTAGGAAGATTCATTTCATAGCTTTGTGGAAGGTTATTTGCTATCAGATCGACAAATATGAGTCAGCAAGATTATATAAAAGATATTGCGCGCTTTGGGTTAGAAAATGACCAAGAGAAACTGTTGACTACGTTGAACGAATTTATTGAGCATAACAAGATCAGTAAAAAAGTCAACTTTGCTTTGCAACTGCAGTCCCTACTAAAAGATAGCCTCCGCAAGCAGAAAAATAGCTCTTTGCAGAAAGTGGGGTCACCATCACACTATCAAAACGTGCAAGATCGGGAAACCGATGATTTGATCTTGGAAAAGCTAACCTCAGATTACGGCTTGGACAACCTAGTGTGCACGACTTCTGCCAAGGATAAACTGGTAAATTTTTTGGAGGAGCACCGCGAGATCGAATTATTAGCAAAATACCAACTACCCATTTCCAATAAGCTATTACTGTATGGTCCATCGGGGTGTGGTAAGACGTTGGCATCTTACGTGATTGCGGGGGAACTGCAAAAGATGATGATAGTTGTTAATTTGGGAGCCATCGTGTCTTCAAAGCTGGGCGAAACCAGTAAAAATCTTGCAAAGATATTTCGTAGGGCTGCACAAGAGGATTGCATTATCTTTATCGATGAGTTTGATTCACTGGGTAAGGTTCGTGACTACAGCCAGGATCACGGTGAGATGAAGCGCGTGGTGAATACTATCTTACAACTCTTCGACTATTTGCCACAAAGCAGCATGGTTATTTGCGCTTCCAACCAAAAGGAGATGCTGGACGATGCGCTGCTGCGCCGATTTGATTTAGCTATATCTTTGGAACTACCTGATCAACAACAGATACAGGAGTTGATTAAGTTAGTTTTGAAAGAGGGGCAGTTTACCTTTGACCGAAAAATCTCCATGAAGCAATTGTTTGACAGCGCACAGGGTTTATCGTACTACGGGATACAGAAGACACTGATTAATGCAATCAAACGAAGTCTATTTGCACAGAAACATTTGCGTTCGACAAAACTGAGAATTAATACGCAGGCCTGGAACGAGCTGTTGAAACAAGAGAAAGAAGCCTTGGATTTGAAATAAGCCAATGCTTTTTTAAGAGCACTTTTTTAAAAATCACAAGAAGCACTTTCGCAGCATTTATTCTAGTTCATAACCCCAATTATTAAAGTTTAAACTTCTGCGTGTAGGTCTTGGTCAAGGTCGACAATATTATTTTGAATAACTTCGATAGAATTTACCGCTTTCAGTTCATCGTATAAGCTTCGCTCTTCTTTCAGCTTAGAAATATCATGTATTCGAATGGCAAGGGAGAAAGAATGTGTGGATGTGTTCGCCACCCAGTTCTGGAGATCAGCATCTAAATTTTCCTTCACTGCACAACGCATAACAACGACAAGTTGATTATCTATTTTTTCAATATCACGCTTATCTAATCGAATTGTCATTTGCTGCCGGTTGGAAAGCGGTTTGTTGACCAAAGGAAAGAAATCCTCAGACCAACAATTTAAAGAGGTCTTGACACCAAGAAGTTCATTCTTTTTGTCCAATTTTAATTTCGCTAGTTTATTATTCTCCTCTTCTGAAATGCTCCCCCTGTCCTTTTTATCCTGAAGACTCCAAATCTCGTCAGTCCACTTATCCCTATAGAAGTCATGGTCTCTATCAGCCAAAATAGCAGCGAGTTCGTCCAAGTCTTTAACCACACAATTAGCAAAATTGAATGAAATATGTAGAGGATTATAATCAACATGATTGCCCCATGCAGGATTAGTTTTAAAACATAAAGTAGCTCGAATATCTAAACATTTGGAACCTATACAGTCCAACAAATATTTAGGTACATGCACTAGTAAAACTTTGTGATGATCAGTATTAATTGTATCCTCTACTAAAAGTGATACTTCATGAGGGGTAGAATAAAGCATTTTTTCTAAATCTGGCCTTCCATATCCTACAAGATTACGATGGATGTCCTTTGCAGATAGCACTTGCCTGCTAATATCAGTTTTTTGGGGTTTATCCAACATTTCGAAAGGCCGGCCATATTTATCAGAGGATAGGGATTGTTTTCGTCGCATAACCATATCCTCCAAATAACTAGGTGAATAAGGATCAGCGCTATTAATCATTAACGCCTTAATGGATTGTAAACTAATGTTTGGATATAAATTTAAAAGCTGAACGGCAAGATTTAAAGCCAATGGTGTAGCAAGACTGGTGCCGGAGTCAAAAATGTAATAATCATTGCCTAACTCCCCAAAGCCCAATACTTGCATACCTGAGTCGATCTGCAAAACATCGCCACCGGGCATAACAATATCAGGCTTAAACAAATTTCTGTTTCCATGATTATGACTTAATATTCCTCCATTAATCCTCTGCTTAAAATCATAGTGATTTTTGCGAGAGTAGTATGCGGGGAGGTTTTTATCAAGACTTAAATCCGGCTGAGTATCATTCCTATAGTTCTCGGCTAATGCGCCTACTGTGATATTGTTCATGCTCTCTGCTGGTGTGCAGATATTCGTATAAATACAGGAATGCATTTCTGATTCCGCTCCAGGATTATAAAATTGATTAGGGTAATTATGCAGTTCATGTGGTTCGTCTTGCATTGCAACTAAGTCATCATAATGCATATTTCCGGCTGCAATAAAAATCAGTAAATCCTCTTCATAAGCCAATTTATCCAATAAATAAGCGAAAAGGGAAGGAGACTCATTATACAACTTACTCTGTGCGCACACAGAAAGGTTAAATAGTCGTATACCCTGGGCAAGATGTACATTGCGAATGGCTTCAACTACCTTAATTACATCAATATACCCGTCAAAGTTTTCCAATATCTTTATTGAGTAAATATGGGCATCAGCCACTAACTCTTTGTCCTCTGTAAAATATCGTTCACCGACAGACGCTAAACTCGCTACTACTGTACCATGTCGATGAGCAGCGGATAATGCATCATTAGTAGAAGTAATGTCGTATCCTCCTCGGATAATCTCCTTAACAGGATCTATAGGCCGGATACCATTATCTAATATTCCTACAACCGTGTTTTTTTTGTTGTTATTTTTTATCGTTAAATCCCATGTTAGCTTTGCATTATTAAATTGATCCGGTTTAATAGTGACGCTACGCAACGCATGTGCCTGGGCTAGGATATCAAAGTTGCTAGCCAATTCCGCTGAAAGATCTTTATTCAGGCCTTTTATTTGGATCATTTTTTCATAAGGATCCATATTAAAAAAATTAATATCTCCCTCGATGACCAAATTATCGAGATGTTTTTTTAAAATATTCAGCTGTTTATCGTATACACCATGAATATGCTCATTGTTGTTAATAAGCTCAAACACCATATCTCCTGAACATTGATTACGAATATCGGTGGCTGTATGAAATTTGACATCGTATAAGATAGTCATAATTGCATAACTCGTTTTTCGAGGTGAGGTGTGGTCATCACTTTGTATATATTTATTTAAAAGGTTATTAAATTTCTTTAGCTTCTCTTCATCGACTATCGCAAATAAAACCGTCCGGTTGAAATCTTTTTGCATGACAGGACTCAACCCAAAATCGTCTAAAAATATCGTCCGGGTCTTAAAAGTAGCGCCATCGCTAAAGGGGACGAAGAACTTTATCTCGATAATCTCAATATGTTCTAGAATTAAAGCTTTTTGTTGCAAGCGTTCAGCTTTATCCTTTAATAATTGGTTAAATGAGGCATGAATCCTTTGCTTGTGACGTCTATAGGCTTCTGGGTCTTTATCAATAGAGTTGGTGTTAGTAATATTTCGTGACTTATCGAATTTGTTAGCATATCCAGAGGGATTCCTAAGGTATAAATGTGGGAGTTTTGAGTTCATTGCAAATCATTCCTTTGGTAAAATTTAAATATAGGGTTATTTTTTTAACAAGTTGCTTTAGATTCGTATACCATTTAGGAGATTGGATCTAATTTACGAACTCTTTGGTTGACCAGAAAAAGAACCCACTTTTTGGCATGTTTCAGCGGCGGTCAAGCAGTGATGCTGCGTTGGGAAAAAACATTATGGTGTTCAAGATTTGTAGTTTAAATAGAATGTATCAGCCAAGCTGTCTCAGCTTGCAGAGGTTGAGTTCAGTTTTTCTGATTTAAAAAAAGTGAGTACTACTCTCAAACCCACGTGCCTCGCACCACCACAAAGGCTCTGAACCCATTGACGTTTTTGTCTGCCTTATCGTTCAGCCATTTCATTTTCTTTATCTTCAGGAAACAGGCTTTGCCCTGAAATTGGAAGCCGTGGACGAGCATTTCTTCATAAAAGTCTTTGAAGGTGAGCTTTGCACTTTCGATATGCGGGGGCGGATGTCAATCTCCTCCAGGTAGCTGTAATAGTAATTGTCTTTCAGTGACGTCTAGGTCATTTAAAAATCCAGGCAATAGCACTCTTAGGCATTCAGTTTCTTCAATCCTTTTTACACAATGAAAAACAACTCCACCTATTTAGGACTGGCCTGTTCCTATCCCTACCTATAAGATCCGAATCATAATTACTAGTTGTCCCACTTTACCTTACTTTAACCACTTTCCAAAATGAAGGGAAAATCTGTCCGCATTATGTCCGCAAAAAAGAAAAAGCCACTGATTTTCAGTGGCTTATCTTCAATTCAGTCGGGGTGGCGGGATTCGAACCCACGACCTCTTACACCCCATGCAAGCACGCTACCGGACTGCGCTACACCCCGAGAATTTTAACTCACTAATTAAATACACCAACCCGGGATTCGACCCCATGACCTTCCTGACTTCAGTCAGGACACGCTACCGGACTGCGCTATACCCCGAGAATACTAATCACACACCAACTCTAGAATTAAGCCGAAGACCTACCTAACGTCAGTCAGGAGACTGCGCTATGTCCCGAGTTGATTGGACTGCAAAATTAGAATTTTTTTAGTCATATGAAAATTTAACTCCAAAAAAAATCTGACTCTTTGAAAACACCTCCCGACGTGGCAACATAAATGATTTCCTTTAAGAACACAAAAAAATTAACACCTTGAATTTGAGGGTAAAACCAATAGATTTATAAAATAACGGGTTGATATTTGGAAAAAAAACCTCAACCTGTTATGTTTGCATCACGAAATCATGGATCAGTCTTGATTTCTCTGTTTAATTCCTCCTTAGCTCAGTTGGTTAGAGCATTTGACTGTTAATCAAAGGGTCCTTGGTTCGAGCCCAAGAGGAGGAGCAGAAGTGACAAATAGTTGGCTAATTTTTAGTCAGAATCTTGTAAGGGTTGTTAGGATAATCTTTTTAATTGCCACTCATCATTTCACAATTTAAAAGAGCTACAGATTAATTTCTGTAGCTCTTTTTTTGTGGGCTGATTATTGGTTGGCCGTTTAATTCTTCCATTTTTGACAGAGTTTAAAATTTATAAATAGCTAAAGAATTAAATAGAACGTAAATTTAACGCATCATTGATTTTATTCGAAAATCCAACGAATAATATACCAATTTACATTTTCCCTATGAACAAAAGTGGCCCCATTATAATAATTGAAGACAACCCGGCTGACCAAGAAATACTTTCCGAGATCTTCGATGAACTCAACTATGTTAATAAGTTAATTTTTTTCGATGACAGTGAATTGGCTTTGGAGTATTTGACTGACACGGACGTTGAACCGTTTCTTGTACTTTCTGACCTAAGAATGCCTAAACTTAATGGAATGGAATTATGGGAAAAGCTAATTAACAATGAAAAAATAAGATTAAAAACAATACCCTATCTGTTCTTTTCCACAACTGCCGAGCAAAAGGATGTGATAAACGCTTATTCAAGGTCTATTCAAGGATTTTTTGTCAAACCGACCGAATACAGTAAGCTAAAAGATCTTATGGTAACAATCGTGGAATACTGGCAAGAATGTGAATCTCCTAATTATCTAAAAAATCCCCAATAAAGTAACAGGAGTCTTAACTCGTCTGATGCTACCAAAGTTCTGTTATTTCTCTCTTTGACCAAATATTTCTTAGGTGAATTTTTTTTATTAATCGCCGAGTCAATATCTTCTTAAAAGGGGAGTATCAACTTTTATGCTTTTTCTTTAATAAACAAAAAATGGCCCCAGGATTTTACCCTAGAACCATTTGCGTTTTTGAGAGTGAGTGGATTATTTTATTAAATCAATAACAAAACTAAATGAGACAGTATTATCAGTACCATCATCGTTAAAGTCCTCTATTTCTTCTTCAGAAAAGGAAAGCTTCAGTTTATTGTTCGTCAATTCCAAAACGTCCATTTCCTGTGGTCCTTCACTTGAAGAAATCGTTAATTTGGTGTTGTTGTTAGTGAGTTGATAAGTACCTGATTCCTGCACTGCTCCATTTTCACGTGCGGAGTAAGTTCCATCTGCATTAAAAACAAAAGAACTTCCCTGAAGATCAAGAGCATTTTCTATAAAAACTTTATAGAAACTTTCTTGGAGTGCTGCATCTACAGGATCTTCGCCGTTGGCTATTAGAAATTGAGATATGCTCTGGTTATCAACTAAAATAGTCACCTCAGAATCACTATAATTCCAAGTGCCTACAATAGGAGAAACTGCTGGCGCACCATCATCGTCTTTACTACATGAAGAAAAGAACGCCATAGAGGAAGCGATGCCGAGGATGAAAAGTGATCTAAACATGTTTTGCATTGGGAAATAATTTAAGTTTAAAACGTGAATTGAAATAATCTTTATAAAGATAAGGAATTTAGGCAATATAAAGTACTTTGTTACAAAAAACGCCAATTAATACATAAGATATTTGGCTATGAACGAAGAGCTGTTCCACCTTTAAGCTAAATTATTGGTAATATTCATGTTGTAACTTTCTCCTTTATAAATTATCTCGTGCATTCGGCAGTTGTTTTATTTCTTGCCACGAATGCACGAATATTTGTGCATTCGTGGCTATTCACTATTTGCGTTTTTTCAAGTTTGCATTATTGACCAACGAAGTCATTTGTGTAATGGCAATTTGGTTGAGTTGAATTAGGCGTTCTGATTGATTTAGGTCTTGGCGAATCAAAACGGCATTGATACTTTCTAAATTGGACAGTACTACCAACTGTTCAAGGGTGGCATCATCCCTCATATTCCCTTTGCCATCAGGATTTTCAGTTCGCCAATCCGCAGCTGTTATTCCAAAAAGCGCCATATTGAGCAAATCGGCTTCGGAAGCATAAACAAAAGAGATTTGCTTGCCGGTTAGTTTCTCAGGAATCAGTCGCTCCTTAATGGCATCTGTGTGGATGGTATAATTGACTTTTGCGAGGGTGCGTTGGAGATTCCAGTCGAGTTGTTGGCGGTTGTTTTCTTGTTCTTTAAGGCGTTGGAATTCGTTAATTAAATAAAATTTAAACTCTGCACTTATCCAGGTAGCAAATTCAAAAGCGATGTCTCGGTGAGCAAATGTTCCGCCGTAGCGTCCGGTTTTAGAAACGACGCCTATTGCATTGGTGGCTTCTATCCAGCGTTTAGGTGTAAGAGAAAAGCTATTGGAACCTGCCATATTTTTAATTCCATCGAATTCGATGGAATTAAAATCGGGGTTATTGAATTGTTCCCAAAGTCCCATAAACTCGATAGTACTTCTATTACGCATCCAGTTCTGTAGGATGTAATCACTGCGTTCAGCGTCACGATATCTTGCAATATCGGTTAAGGAAATAAAATCATCTAGCTTATCAGAATAGAGGCTTATTTCCCGACCTTTTACTTCTATTTTCTTATTCTTTACCATATTCAAATCTTATTGTGGATATGATCCCGATTAAAATAATGATTTTTTTTGACTCGCTTGTGAAATTCTTCGAAATATTGTTTTCGGATTTTTGTGCCCGCTTTTAATTTCACAGCGGATCAAAAATGGTGATTTCAATATTCAAATGATGAAGTTTATTCTCAATAATTGCTTTTACCTTTTCCCAATCCAGCCCACCCAGGCCTGCCCCCAAAGCAGGAATTGCGATGGATTTGATGTCTAAATTTTCAATTTGTCCTACCAAATCATCTAAACCTAATTCAATAAAAGAGTAGCTGGATTTGTCGATCCAGTGCTTCTTTGTAGGGAAATTGACAATCCACTTTGGGTTCAATAGACTATTTGTAGCCGTGATAAACATTTTCCCTATCTCTACCTCGTCCTTCTTGCAGGCCGCAGCGTACAATTTGAAATTGGTTGGAAAACGCTTTTTAAACTGGAGGGCAACCCCCTTTCCCATGACTCCAACGGTATTGACTGCGTTAACCAGAGCCTCTGTATCGCTGGCGAATATATTTCCGGTTTTAAATTTCATGGTTCATAAATATAAGAACTAAGGAATTTAGCATACTATTTTTGGAATTGTCCAGCAACATGTTGGACTAATTTAGTTCTAGAATTTAAAGTTGCGTTTATAAAACAATGTTTTCACATCAAATAAGGCCAGTTTGATTTTCATCGACCTTTCAACTTTCCGTCGGCGAAGGCTGGATTATCGTAAAGTCGGCAAAAGGTATTTCGCTTTATATAAATTTTCAAGAAAAACCTATCTGCATCTTCCAAAAAGCAGTCAAAACCGAAGGTTAATTGAGGTATTGGTGTGTAAAATACGAAATAAAAATTACTTCGGATATTAAAATGGGGATTCGGCCCCTTTTCAATTTCGGCGTTTTCTTCGATCTTACCAAAATGTTCAAAAGTTACATTGGAAACACAAATTTTAATTAGATTCGAACCATGAACGAAATCCCCGATTACCAGTCAATCATGCTGCCATTTCTAAAAATCATTCAGGACGGAAAGGAGTATGTATCGTCAGAAATCGTCAAGATTCTTTCCGATCAGTTCCAATTAACTGATGATCAAAGGGAAGAATTACTACCCAGTGGCAACCAAGCTATCATCAATAATAGAGTGGGGTGGGCTAAGTTTTACTTAGAGCGTGCTGGTCTGGTAACTACCGTTAAAAGAGGAGTATATCAGATATCCCCAGAGGGACTTCAAATAATACAATCCACTCCCCCTCCCCTACATTAACCCCACAACCTAACAACTACCATGAAAAAAATCCTCCTGCTCATCTCTATTGGACTCTGTACCCTACACCTGTCCCACTCCCAAACACACCAGATCCTCTCCCAGCGGGAACAGGCCGTAGTCATCGACGAATGGCTGGAGGAACGTATTCAGACTTTGCTTCCGGAACTGATGGACCGTTCGGGGATTGATATGTGGGTGGTGATTTCCAGGGAGTATAACGAGGATCCGGTGATCCGCACCTTTCTGCCGGCTACCTGGCATGCAGCTAGAAGACGTACCATGCTGCTGATGTATAAACCGGAGGGCAACCAAGAGGTGGAAGCACTTGCTGTGGCCCGTTATGATGTGGGAAAATCCTTTACAAAAGCCTGGGACCCGGAAACGCAACCGGATCAGTGGAAACAGTTGACCGACTTGATTGTGGAGCGAAACCCCAAGAAGATCGGAATCAATGTTTCCGATGACTTTGGACATGCGGATGGGCTGACGCGCACAGAGCATGATTTGTTAATGAGCTATTTGCCGAAAAACTTCCATCCAAAAGTCACCTCCGCACAAAATCTGTCCGTAGGCTGGCTTGAAACACGTATTCCTTCCGAAATGGCCGCCTACAGACATATTCAGTCCATCGCCCATGAGATTATTCAGGAAGGACTTTCCGAAAAGGTGATCACTCCCGGTGTTACCACCACGGATGACGTGGTATGGTGGTATAGGGAGCGCATCAAAGAACTGAAACTGGACACCTGGTTTCACCCTTCGGTTGATATTCAGCGGGAGGATCCCGGCAATCAGGAGCAACTCCGGTCTTTTGCCGTCAAAGCGGAGTCGCAAGTCATTATGCCCGGCGATCTGCTGCATATGGACTTTGGCATAGCCTACCTCCGCCTGATGACGGATACGCAGCAACTGGCCTATGTGTTAAAGCCCGGCGAGAATGATGTTCCTGCTTACCTGAAAGATGCTATGAAAGTGGGCAACCGGGTGCAGGATATACTAACTAGCCAGTTTGTAACCGGACGCACTGGCAATGAGATCCTGCGGGAAACCCGGAAAATTATGGAAGCGGAGGGTATTAAGGGCAGTATTTACTCCCATCCCATGGGCTACCACGGCCATGCGTCCGGCCCCACGATTGGCATGTGGGACAATCAGGGCGATACGCCAGGCGCTGGAGATTATCCGCTTAATCCCCACACGGCCTATGCCATCGAGTTAAATGCCGTGGTAAATGTGCCTGAATGGGGCAAGGATGTTCGGATCCTGCTGGAAGAAGGAGCCTATTTTGACGGAGAAAAAGTGATCTACCTAAATGGCAGGCAAAAGGAATGGTTGACGATACCTAGGGTGAAGTCCTATTTAGGCGAGTGATGTAAATACCTTTTCGGAATTCATTTGCTAGAAAGGAAATTAACTAATCCCTTTCTATTCCTTATGCTCAACCAACCGCCTTTCCGCCATCCGTGTCGCAATAATGCTGATGATAAATATCTGGATGGCATGATAAATCATCAAAGGAAGCAGGATAATTCCCACTGGAAAGGAGGCTGGAAATAGAATTTTAGAGAAAACGGTGCCGTGAATCAGCGATTTCTTCGATCCGCAAAACTGAGCTGTGATGCGGTCCTCCTCGTCAAAACCCAGTTTTTTGGAGAGGAATCCGACCAGAAAATAAACGAGGTAGAAAAGGATCGTGGTTGCCAATGTGATATACAACAGATCCGCAATACCCACCGAACTGAATACCCTATCTTCAAAGGATTCGGCAAAGCTTTTATAGATGATTAACAGGATGATGGATTTATCAAAGGTTGATAGTTGCTTGCTGTATTGCTGCACCCATTTCCCGAAAAAGCGCTGCAAGCTGATTCCAATCACTATGGGAACCAGTATTTCCGTAAGCAACTTTATATAAATAACACCCAAATCAAAATCCCCCGCCGCCTGTGTCAAAAACAACCCCATCCACAAGGGAGTCAGCACAATTCCCAACAGGCCCGAAATGCTGGCATTGAAAATGGCTGCGGGGATATTCCCTTTGGCTATGGAAACCATTACAACGGATGACGAAACCGTAGACGGCAAGGCTGCCAGAAAAAGGAAAGCAAGCCAAATCATTTCTCCGTTTTCTGTCTGGATAAGAGGTTGAAAAGCCAATATGATCAATGGGAAAACAAAAAAGGTGGAGGCCTGCACAAGAAGGTGCAGCCGCCAGTTTTTTAGCCCGTTTCTGATTTTTGCGGGACTGAGTTTCAACCCATAGAAAAAGAATATCAGGGAAATGCCTATGCTTCCTATCAAATCAATCGGAACCGGACTGTCTTTGCTACCCCAATGCGGAAAAAAATAGGCCAGCATGATCACCACGATAATGGCCAGAACAAAATTATCAATTTTTATTTTCATAGGGATTTTCACAAAACCAAATCAAATGCGAAGCTCAACAAGTAGGACAATATATCCAAATATTAATGAACTGCCGCATTCCTTTTAATTCCCAAAGAGACAGATACTGAGGGTAAAAAAAGAACCACGGAGAACACGGAGGTTGCACATAGGAGGGCACAGAGGTTTTTTTTAAATCCCTTTGTGCATTCTTTGCGTCCTTTATTGTATTTTTTATATGTTCTTGAAAACCCCTATGTGAACTGTGTTACTAAGTGGTAAAAAAAATTGGGGATGAGTTACCACATAGCGCACAATAGTTCACATAGAGCTACCTAATCCGTTGTGCCCAGTGCCTGAAACAATCTATGTGGTTAAAATCTTCTAAACACCTTTGCCTGAATAAACCCATCCATAATACTGCAGGTCTCCTTTTCCTTCCAGCCCCAACGATCAAAAAAGTACGCATAATCCGGCAGATCCCTCCTAGGATGATCAACTACAATGTTGAATAGTCCAATCAGTATCCTTATCAACCACCGCTTTGCTGGAATATTATAAAAATCCACAAAAATCCACTCGGTATGCTTGTCGCCAACTTCAGCAAGTTGGTCAAATAAAATCTCCAACTTTTTATCAGACAACACATCCAAAAAATATTGGGTGAGGATAACGTCTGGATTTATGGTACTTAGCTGGGAGAAATCAGCACTGTGTATAAACTGGATATTCACTGGAACACCACCCTGAAATCGCCTTTTCGCCCTTCGAATCATGACTGTAGATGCATCCATAAAATATACTCTGCCCTTTGCCCCTATTCTTCGCACAATTTCCGGAAGATTTTCACCCGTGCCTCCACCGAGTATAAGGACAGTTTGTCCGGTTCGTATTCTTTCCAAATAGCTGTACTTACTTCGGATAAATTGTTTACCCAAGAAATAGCGTGAAAGTGGGTCATATATCCAGGCAATTTGATTGTATGCGTTTAGCGGATTTATCGGTCTTCGCCCCATTTATGCCAATAGAATCAAAGTGCTGGGTAGAAAAAAGATAATTTCCAGCATACTTCGTGTTTTTTCACTGCTTAATTTTCCCTCCAAAAAGTACCTAACATGCAAAAGAAACATTATCAGGACAATTAAAGTGAAAACATGGTAAGCGGAGGAAAGCAGAAAAAACAAACTGATGATATAAAGTAGTCCTACTAGACCAAGCCAAAATAAAAGCCGGCGGGTTTTTTCAAATCCCAATGCAGAGACAAGGGATTTTTGTCCGGCCTGAGAATCCGTCTGCTGATCCAGCAACGAAAGATAGACCAAGTTAAACCAAGCTAAGAGTAGGTAGGCGAGGGCAAAATGAATCCATTTCCAGCTAGTCAAGCTTTCAAACTCCTGCATCAGTGGGAGCAATAGCAGTCCGGCCACATACAGGAAAGCAATAATGCCCTCTTTAAATGGCCCCAATTTTTCTTTGAACTTTTGCGTAAGCAGCATTCCACCCAGAATCATTGCGGCAAGAAATGCGCCTGTTAGAAATATAGCCGTGGATGGCAAAAAGACCCATGCCAACCCCAAAACGATTCCTGTTGCCAAAAGGGCTGAAATGACAAGTGGTTTAAAATATTCACGATGGAAAAGATGCCGGGGAGATTCCAATTTCCCCGGTGAAAACTCTGCATCAAGTAGATGGTCAAAGGTATATATAATCCACACCGAGAGTGCAAGGATCAAGTAAGTCATCCCAGAGAGCGGGGCATCCAACAGCCTGGCAAAGAAATACATGCCCGCACAGGCACCCAAAGCTACATCGATAGACAGATAATGTAAAATTCGGTAGAATGAAGCCAACCAAGCGGACATGGGACAAAGTTAGCCATTCAAAGAGGGATTTTACACCAAAAAGGTGTAAATTCATGGCCTGACAATATGTTTATAAAATCAAGCTACAATCGAATGAAAAAATGGATGTTTGCCCTGCTTGTTTTGCTGGGCGTTGATAGTCTCGCACAAAACCTAGAGGGCATTCGGGTAGCCTGTGTCGGCAACAGTATTACCGAGGGACCTGGAAGAAATAATATCAACAGCTATCCCCTGATGATGCAGAAGTTATTGGGAGATGCCTATTGGGTGAAGAATTTCGGTGTCAGCGGCAGCACGCTCCTAAAGGAGGGAGATCTACCCTATTGGGATCAGGCACAGTATAAGGAAGCCTTGGAATTCAAACCGGATGTCCTGATTGTGAAATTGGGAACCAATGATTCGAAACCCCAAAACTGGAAATTCAAGGACGATTTTGTGGAGAATTACACTGAACTGGTCGAAACTATCAAAGAAGTAATGCCGGAAAATGGCCAAGTGTATATTTGTCTCCCCGTTCCTGTCTTTGAAGACAATTGGGGTATTACAGAGCGAATTCTCGTTAAGGAAATGCGGCCTATGCTTAGGAAAGTAGCAAGAGCTACTGGAGCCAAAGTCATTGATCTGCACAAACCATTTTCCACTAAGGCGGGATTGTTTCCCGATGGCGTCCACCCCAATGCGGAAGGAAATGCCCAAATGGCGGAATTGATTGCCAATCTTATCAGAGAGTAAATGAAACCATATTTTTGGAAAAGAGTACTGATTATTAGCTGTTTGTCAGGAATTCTTGGAGCAACAACAGCGCAAACGGTCTATAAGATTCCCGAGAAGGCTGAGCGAATTTTGTTTTTGGGAAACAGTATTACATACGGAGCCCATTATGTGAATTACGTAATTGCCTACCTGCACCTGAACTATCCCGACCGGGATTTCGAGTTTATCAATGTTGGCTTGCCGAGTGAAACCGTATCCGGACTTTCCGAAGCGGGTCATGCCGATGGAAAATTCCCAAGACCGGATCTACATGAGCGCCTTGATCGCATATTGGTAGAAGTCAAGCCTGATTTTGTGTTTTCCTGCTACGGCATGAATGACGGAATTTATCTTCCCTTTGAGGACGGGAGGTTTTTAAGCTATAGAAAGGGGCAGGAAATGCTGCATAAAAAAGTAACAGCGACTGGAGCCGGCCTTGTTCACCTCACGCCTCCCATTTATGATGAAAATAAAGGTGCGGCATACGCCAATGTGCTGGATATTTATAGCAGTTGGCTACTGAGTCAGCGATATACCCAGGACTGGCAGGTGATAGATCTGCATTGGCCTATGCGGAAATTCCTGGAAGAAAAGCGGGAGGAATCACAAGATTATTTTTTGGCGGCTGACGGCATACATCCCAATGAGACGGGACACTGGCTCATGGCCAGAGAACTGTTGCTGGGGATAGGGGAACATCACGTTTATGGCGTAAACTCCCATAACGACTATTTTTCGAAGCAAACGAATGGGACGGAAATCTTGGACCTGGTTGAGGAATACCAGGCGGTGACAAAAGATGCATGGTTGACACATATTGGGCATAAAAGGCCCGGTATGAAATCCGGCATTCCATTGGAAAAAGCGAATGAAGCAAGTACCCAAGTTTTGAAAAAATTAAAATCGTTAAAGCAATAAAAAGTGGGGAAAAAGGTAGTTTATCAGCCAATTTTCAACTCACTTCCCCCAACTAAATTTTTTTGAAGGCTTTCCCCGGTGATGGGATATTTCTTCACCTTTAAAAGGTGGGCATGGTTCATGCTATTATATAGGACGGCAAAATTATCCGGTTCCCAAATTTTTATTCAAATGAAAAAAATACACAAGAAGTCATCGAGAAGAAAACCCAAATTCAAAATCGTGGATTTACCGAAACTGTTTTGGGAAGCGGCGAAGATCTGGAACGCCAATAATCCATGGAGATTGGGTGCAGTAGTGGCCTATTACGCTGTTTTGTCCCTGCCAGGACTATTGATTGTGATTATAAACTCTGTCGGTGCTATCTGGGGGACCGAAATCGTCCAAGGGCAGATTACGGGGGAGATTTCAGAGGCTATCGGTCCAGATGCCGCACAAGCGGTGATTGGGATTATTGCTAATACCCAAGAAGATGGAAGAACATTGTTTGCGACAATTATAGGAATAGCAGTTCTGATATTTGGGGCAACGGGGGTATTTTACCAGCTTCAAATTTCCATGAATGAAATTTGGGGTGTGAAGATAGATCCCAAGGCCGGATTTATAAAAGTCATAAAGGACAGGGCAGTGAGTTTGGCATTTGTCATGGCCATTGCCTTTTTGTTGATCATTAGTTTTGTCGTATCCACCGCTTTGACAGTTGTTAGCACATATCTTACCCGAATTTGGGAGCCTGGTTTTGTCCTCGTTGCCCAATTAATGGAATTTATAGTTTCTACAGGCATACTTGGTTTATTGTTTGTCCTTATTTTCCGGTTTATGCCGGATATGAAAATCTACTGGAATTCAGTTTGGCTCGGGGGCTTCATTACGGCTCTTTTATTTAACTTGGGAAAAATATTATTAAGCCTCTATTTCGGATTTTCTGAACCCGGATCAACATATGGAGCCGCGGGTTCAGTAGTGCTGGTATTGCTTTGGGTTTCCTATTCCTGTTTGATACTTTTCTTCGGAGCGGCTTTCACACGGGTCTACGCTGAGAAATATGGCCCGAAACTTCATCCTGAGGATTATGCCATGATAGTGGAAACAAAGGAAGTAGTGGTGGAAAAAGGGAGTGATAATTCCACCTCAGACGAATAAATTTACACTTCCGAAATAAGGCACTGCACGTGAGCCCATAATTGGCAAATTGATTAGCTTATTTAATTAATCGTACTAAATGGTTTTACCTATAAATTTTGTACTGCAATAGTTGGATCCAAAATTGCTATATGTATTTAAATATAGGTTTAAAAGCTATTTTATTCTTAAAAAAACAAATTACACAATATAAAAACCATGACACAAAAATCATTTTTAATTATACTAAGCCAGTTGGTGGTTGCTTTCTGGCTCGTCTCCTGTGCCATAAATCCAGTCACTGGAAGAAAACAATTGGTCTTTATGTCGGAAGCCCAGGAAATCAGCATGGGTAAAGAATCCGATCCGCAGATTACCGCATTCTTTGGTGTTTACGACGATCCCAAGCTACAGCAGTTCATTACCGAAAAGGGATTGGAAATGGCAGCCATTTCACATCGTCCCAACTTGAATTATGAATTCAAAATAGTAGATTCTCCCGTAATCAATGCCTTTGCAGTGCCGGGAGGTTTCGTCTACTTCACCAGAGGCATTATGGCCCACTTTAATAATGAGGCAGAATTTGCAGGGGTATTAGGACATGAAATAGGTCATATTACCGCAAGACATTCCGTGATCCAACAGCGAAATCAAATGCTCGGACAACTCGGTATGATTGCGGGAGTGATCTTGATGCCCGAGCTTTCTCAGTTTATGGAACCCATGTCGCAGGGAATGCAGTTGGCCTTGCTGAGTTTTGGAAGGGATGCGGAAAGGGAATCCGATAAACTTGGCGTGGAATATTCTTCTAAAATTGGCTACGATGCGACTGAAATGGCCGGATTTTTCCAGACATTGGAGCGGCAACAGGCAAAATCTGGTGGAGGTGATATTCCCGATTTCCTTTCTACGCACCCTTCGCCGGCAGAGCGGAATACCACAGTCGCTAGAATGGCGTTGGAATGGCAGGAAAAGCTTCAGTTGAAAAATGCTGAAGTAAACCGTAACAGTTATCTCCAACGGATTGAAGGCTTGGTATTGGGTGAAGATCCAAAGCAGGGGTTTGTAGAAAACAATACTTTCTACCATCCGGTACTAAAATTTTCCTTTCCAATCCCCGCTGACTGGAACCTACAAAATACCCCCCAACAAGTACAGATGGCACCTACTAATGGGGAAGCACTGATGATGCTTACCTTGGCAAAAGGAACTTCGCTCACGGAGGCTTCAAAATCTTTGTTGGAGCAGTATCAACTGGAGTTAGTTGACTCCAAAGAGGAAAAAATCAATGGCCTATCCGCTTTGATGACCACCGCCGATCAAAAGCAGGAGCAACAAACCATCCGGGTAAATGCCAGCCTGATCCAATTTGACGGTAATATCTATGCAATCTTGGGCATATCCACATTGGACAATTCCCCTACCTATTTGCCGATTTTTCACCGCACCATGCGTGCCTTCCAGGAATTGAAAGAAGCGGACAAATTAAACAGAAAACCTGATGTGGTTCGGATAAAAGCAGTTCCCAGAAGGATGACCTTGCAAGCTGCTTTGGAGCATTTCAGTATGCCACAGGACCGCATGGAAGAATTGGCTATTTTAAATGGAATGGCACTAGAAGATACCCTTGAAAAAGATATGTGGATCAAGGTAGTTGGGAAATAAAAAGATTTTGATAAATTTACCTAAACCACCCAATAAATTGATTTCCAATTTAGTATGGGTGGTTTTTGTGGATAGAAGCAAGTCGAAACACAACCCCCAGCAGTAAACTATAGAAACCATGGATGATGAAAACGGTTCAACAGTAATTGGAGATTTCAAATCCATAATTGAAAACAAGGGTAAATGGATTCCCGGAACAGCCGCATTTTTAAGTTTTATCATCCCTGGATGGGGCCAGATATATAAAGGCCAACTAAAAACCGGGATCATATGGCTAATTGTAACCGCAGCCTGTTATTTTTTCGCAATAATTCTCGGACTATTCATCCATATTATTTGCACCCTGGAGGCTGCCTATGTAAAGCCTGACAAATAAAATGAATTAGGTTTTTGTTTAATATTTCCTACTACCAAATGATCACTAAAAAAATTCAATGATTAATCCATTTCACTTACATAAAGCTCCAAGTAAAGTTTCCCTCAAAATCAATTTTTGAATAGAGTCACAGAGGTTACGCAGAGGTTTTAGAAAAAAACGTTGTGTTCTTTGTGCCTTCTCCGTGCCCTTCGTGGTCTTTTTTTTTCACTACAGAGTTCACAGAAATTCCCCTAGTGGACTCGGAGAATTTTCTAAAAAAAACGTTGTGCTCTTTGCGCCTTCTCCGTGCCCCTCGTGGTCCTTTTAGCAACACTTGAGTAAAATGATAGGCAGCGGCGGGTTGTCACTTCACAAATCGACGCATCTTAATAGTACATAGAATTCAACTATTGAGGAACTGGGTAATTCTTTAAATAAAATTTTAATTTTGACTAAGGGTAACTCAAGGGAATGGTGTCATGGATTAAACAACTATACATTAATCCATGAAAAAAGCCCAAACATCTCTCAACTTCTTTTCCCTACTTATTGCATTGACATGGGGGCTCCCTTCCCAACTTATAGCTCAGGATGTACAACCAGCCCATTTTGGACTGCTTTATCCCCTTAGTACCCAAGGAACATTCTCGCCAAATAACACTAACTATTTCAGCTTGCACGCACTGTCCGGAATTTCGGGTGGGGAAAGAGGGCTGGCTGTATATGGACTTGCTGGCATTATCAAAGGCGATGCCGAGGGACTTCAGGTGGCGGGCTTGGTAAACCTCACCGAGGGAAATCTCTCTGGCCTTCAAGTAGCGGGGCTATTAAATAGAGCGGGAGGTTCCAGCGAAGGCATTCAGATTGCCGGACTGACCAATCTCAGCCGCGGAAATACCCCGATTCAAATTAGCGGCTTATACAACAATACAGACAAATCGGATGCCGTTCAAATTGCCGGACTTGTAAATACTACCGGGGAATCTGACGGGGTTCAAATTGCCGGGTTGGGAAATTTTACCAAGCGTAGTTCAGGCGTGCAGGTAGCCGGTTTGGTGAACACGGCCGAAGAGGTCAATGGTTCACAAATCAGCGGACTTATCAACCGGGCCAAAGTGGTACGGGGAGTGCAAATCGCTGGACTGATCAATATTGCTGACAGCAGTGATTACCCCATAGCAATCATCAACCTTATCAAGACAGGAGAAAAACGTATTGGGCTAGGCACGGACGAAAACCTTTCTACTATGCTGAGTTTTCGGTCAGGGGGGAGCAAACTTTATGGTCTGATTGGCTTGGGTACCAATCTCCAATATTCGGAACTTGCATACGGATTTGAAGCCGGACTTGGACTCGCCCTGCATAATAGCAGCAGCTTCAGGATGGATCTGGAGGGATTCAATTTGTTTATGACAGATTTCCACGGCAGCGAATACTCCAAATCAGGAATTCGGCTCCTCCCAGCTCTCCGATTGGGAGCCGGATTACAGCTTTATGGAGGTCCCAGTCTGAATTTTATGCACACAGACAACTCCAAGCGGTACCCTTCCGGAGGCCTGGAAATCTGGGGCAGTAATCGTTGGGGAGACTATCGGTCATTGGACTTAGGCTACACGGTAGGTATACAACTCACCCTATAATTCCGTTAAGTGATAGGTTTTATGTATATTTCTGGCTCTAAGGTTGACAAATAGCCGTGAATGAACAGACCATTTCAGCAGAATTTTCTCTGGATGAGCCCACCTTTGAACAGGTTTTTAAGGAGCATTACGGGGCACTGCATGCCTATGCCAACGTCATCCTAAAAGATAGCGCTGGGGCAGAGGAAGTCGTCCAGACTGTATTCTTAAAGCTTTGGGAAAAAAGATCCGGGCTGCGAATCACAAGCTCCCTCAAGGCCTATCTCTATAAGGCGGTCTACCATTACAGCTTGAATCACCTCAAGCACCAAAAGGTGCGCCAACGTCATTGGGAACAAACACACTATGAATTGAATCAACAATTGTCCTCGGATAACTCACAGATTATGGAAGGCCAGGAAAAGGAATTGATGCAGCGAATTCAACAGATCTTGGTTGAGCTCCCAGAAAAATGCCGAATGGTTTTCCATCTGAGCCGATTTGAGGAGCTGAAGTATGGTGAAATTGCGGAGCAACTTGGAATATCGGTCAAGACGGTTGAAGCCCATATGTCCAAAGCGCTAAAAACCCTTCGACTGGAACTAGCGGAATTCTTGCCGCTGCTGATTTTATTCCTTCAACTCCTAATCAAAACTTGAACCCCATGAGCGACGATCTGCTAATCAAATACCTGCTGCGGGAAACAACACCGGAAGAAATCGAGGCCATTCAAACTTGGCTGAAAGCTGACCCGACCAATGAGAAGCGGTATTCAGAACTGCGATGGGTTTGGGAGAAAAGTAAAAAAATCAATCCTTCCGAAACCCCAAACATAGACCACGCTTGGCAACGCTTCAAAGAACGAAGAACATCGTTTCAATCTAGTGTGACAAAATCCCGCCTGCTGTGGTCGTCGCCATGGATTAAGGTAGCTGCCTCAATAGTCTTGCTCGTTGGATTCGTTTGGATATTTACTTTTCTCCTTCCTCACGGTGGCCAGGCCTATTTTATGTCGGTGAAATTAGAATCCGGCGACCGAGTCATCACCGAACGCCTCTTGGATGGTTCCTGGATCACCCTTAATAAACACACTAGTCTCAGCTATTCCCAACCCCTTCTTTCAAAGCAACGTAGTGTGGATTTAATTGCCGGAGAAGCATTTTTCGACGTGAAGCCCGATTCAGACAGGCCTTTTCTTGTTACTGTGCAGGATCTTTCTATACGGGTTTTGGGAACTGCCTTTCATGTCAAGACCAGTCCCAACCAGCAAGAAGTCATCTTGGAAAAGGGATCTGTGGAGGTATCTTCAGGAACAGAGAAGTTGACCTTGAAACCAGGCGAAATGGCATTAGTTGATACAAATACAAATCAGCTAAAAAGATCCAGACCGGGAAACGATCTGTACAAATATTATGTCAACAACCTCTTCGTTGCAGAAAGTATTCCATTGGAGGATTTGGTCGGGGCACTAAGTGAGGCCTATGGGGAAGTTATTCTTATTCGGGATAAAACTTTGCAAACTCAACCCATCACGACTACATTAATATTTGGTTCGCTAGACGAAAACCTCGCAGTCATTAGCGAAACCTTAAATGTGGAGATTTTGAGACAGGGAAAGCAAATCATCATTGAATAACACCTACCTTTGAGCACGAATTTTGCGGGTTTAACATGCTGAAAACCAAATTTTTTATTCTTTCATGTCTTTTCTTCGCAATTGTTTTTTTGCGTGGATTACCTGCATTTGCCCAGCAGTATCTGCAGCGTCAAATTGTTTATGAGCCTTCCCGGGAACTTAGACTTCAGGAGGCTCTTGAGCATTTGCAAGATGGAAATGACTTCTTTTTTTCATATGCCAGTACTGTAATTGCTGTAGACGATCCTGCGCCCGTAGGCCTTTACACCGGATCCATTGGGGGGTTTCTTGCTATGGCACTGGGAGCGGAGTATGAATTCAAGGAAATCCCCGGATATATAATCATCCGCTATGCTCCAAAGATGCTTGACGTAGAGGCAGAAATTGAAAAAGCAGAAAAGCAGACTACCGTCAAAGGATTTATAAGAGATTTCAAAACTCAGGAGTCGGTAGCATTTGCCAGCATCTACGAGCATAGTCAACTGGTCTCTACGATGAGCAATCAGGAGGGCTATTTTGAACTTAAAGTTAAAAACCCACAATCCTCCATTTATGTCACCCTTAGCAAGGAAAACTATCGGGATACCAGTTTTATGATCTTGCCTGTGGTGGACATTGCCGGCAGGAATATTCAAAATCGCCTCCGCTTTTCTCCGCAGTCCGGCAACGCAGATGCGTTAGAAGAAAGCTTTTTTGGTCGCCTGTTTATCGGGTTTAGGCAGCGGGTTCAACGGATAAATCTGGGCGGCTTCTTCGGGGAAACCCCCTATCAGATGTCTTTGTTACCTGGAATCGGTTCACAGGGGATGTTTGGCAGTCAGATGGTCAACCATTTTTCACTCAACCTTATCGGCGGATACTCCGCAGGTACAGAAGGCTTCGAAACGGCCGGAGTATTCAATATCAATCAACAGCATACCCGGGGAGTACAGGTCGCCGGTATGGCAAATTTGGTAGGAGGTGAGATGCAGGGCGTGCAGGTGGCCGGCATCTACAACACTGTCTTCCAAAAAGTCGATGGAATCCAAATAGCCGGACTTTACAACTTTGCCAGATCAGGATCCAAGGGTTTGCAGATAGCCGGACTTTATAACCGATCGGACAGTACTGCTGGCAACCAAATTGCCGGGTTGATAAACACTACTAACCAGACAAATGGCTTTCAAATTGCAGGATTAATAAACCATACCACCAATCAAGGAGGTATACTCCAAATTGCCGGGTTAATAAACAATTCTGGGGGATCAGTGGAAAGGCAAATTTCCGGACTGGTCAATAGAGCCTCCAACGTAAGTAGATTCCAACTTGGTCTTTTGAATATTGCAGATGAAAGCAATTACCCCATTGGTCTGGTCAATTTAGTCAAAAACGGGAGGAAGAGTGTATCGTTAGCCATTGACGAGTCTGCCACTTTACAGGCTACCTTGCGCACAGGGGGGCAAAAGCTATATGGGATTTTGGGTTTTTCATACGGGTTGGGTAACAATCGAATTCCCTTCGGATATGACGTGGGCTTTGGTTTATACCTGTTGGAGAATGGCGAGTTTTCATTGGATACGGAATGGGTAAGTCGTGTATCGACCGATTTCAAGTCACAAACCGACCATACCAGCTCCTTTCGACTACTCCCTGCTTTCCGTTTATCCTCACAGACCAGAATATTTGTCGGTCCATCCATTAATTTTACTGTTCTGGATTATAGCCCGGAAAAGGAAATCCCTGGGCTTGTAGTGGCAGAATACAATTCACAAGCCAATATTTACGGATTGTTCGCAGGGGTAATTGGAGGTGTTAGAGTTGAATTTTAAGATTACCGTCGGGATCGTTCAAGCCGTAATAGCCTTTCTAGAATTCCTTTATCACGATTCCCTTCCAGCCAATCACTCAAGCAGTTTCTCAATGATATTTACAGGCACCTGTGCCGCATACGCTTCGTCATCTTCCATTTCCCGGTGAAGGGCCAGCTCAAGTTCAAATATCAATCCCAACACAAAAATCTGATCCATCTTATGTACCTCATAAAGGTTGTCAAACTTTCTCTTTCCCATAAGGCTAATGCCATAGAGGTGGAAAACAGCGATAATTTTTCGGAAGTTGGTGTAATTCTTCATTTTATGATTTGTTTTCAAACGCTAATTGGATTTCCAGTATACTGATTCTTTGTTCAGATACGAAGTGGCTAATTGATTAGATGATTAAGATTAAAAGTGGACAGTATAGCTTAACACGGGGAGTGTGGACAATTGGGGAATCGATTCGATTTTCTGAGAGGTATTATTCCAATAATAGTCTGAAATTGCGGCATTGTTGGTTACGTTTTGCACGTCCAATTTAATTTCTTGGCTGAATTTTTTCTTATCCACCCGGTAGCTTACTGCAATGTTAAGGGAAAAAATATCATCATTTTTGATCTCAAAGGCTCTACTTTCATCATAGATCACCCGTTCAGCTGCAACCGAAGCCGCTACATCGATTGGCAACAACCTTCGTCCTCCCAATAGAGCCGTTCTTCCATTAAGACCCAAGACCCTAAATTTTTCAGAAGAATTATTGAGTTTAAATTCTTTTCCGAAAAGAAGATTTCCCATATAGTTTCCGCTAAATCGGGAGTTCCGCCATCTTTTGTCCCCAGCCACATAGGTCGATTCAAATACAGAACCCGTCATCAGGAAATAATAGCCGTCCGCAAAAAACCTCTCCAAGGTGATTTCCAAACCGTAGTTTTCTCCACGGCCTTCATTTACGAGTAGCCTATCCGACCAAAGATCGTCCTGATTTAGCAACGAAAAGGTGCTCAGGGAATTCGGGTCAATGGGAATATTATAAAGGTATTGGTGATAGGCCTCTATTTTCATAAAAAGTTGGTCGCCAAGCTTATTTTCATAGCCCACCACCAAATGCCTGGCTTTTAGAAGGTCCAGACCTTTATTGGGCATAGAAGTACCCCCTTGAGAGTTACCTATTCTTGCGAAATAATTAGGCAGGGATGTCATCTTACTGTGCTGTCCAAATCCGGCAGTTAGTGCTTGGCCACGGGGAAGATCCAACCTCAAAGATGATCTGGGCTCAATAGACAGAGCCGGATTCTGGGATGTCTTTTGGCTGTGAATGCCATTGAGCATAGTTAGTGTGGGGCTAATTCTCCAGCGCCAGCTTACAAATGCTTGAACGAGATTAGCGTTGCCATTATGGTCTTGATTTACTATCTCTTCATTTAAACTTCTATCGAAATATCTACTTGAGAAATCAAAGTCAAATCGGGAGATAACCACTCCAGCCTCTGCAAAATGGCGGCTGTTGAATTTAAAATTTATTGTTGATGCGGCTCTAAAAGTCTTGTTTTGTAGATTACCTTTAATCTCCTCACGGAATTCCCGGTCATTGAGAGGCACCTCACTTGCAAAACCTCCGCCATTGGTTGCATAGGATATGGAGTTTTGAAGAAAGATTTTCGAGCCAAATGGCAGGTAATGGTTTAAACCAGCAATGGCCAGGTTGCTTGCTTGAGTTGCCTTTTCATTCATCAATGACGGATTATTCTCTTCAAAAAACTCCATATCCAGCCCACTTTTACCACCGAGGCCAAATAATATGAATGTCCCAAAACTATTTGTCGGGAGGTGAAACTTAAAAGAAAGATCCTGGTACTTGGGTACACCGCTGAAATCCACAATACCCAAGTTACTCAGCAAGCCCAATGTCGAATAGCGATAATTGATCAAATAACTTGCTCGACTTTTTTTGCTGAACGGTCCTTCTAAGGTCATATCTGTGCCCAATACCCCCAAGGAGAATGACTGCTCACTTTTTTCGTTATTTCCCTTTCGAAGCTTCATGTCAAAGATTCCGGCAAGTGCATTGCCATAGGAGGGAGAGAAAGCTCCTGTGTAAAATTCCGAGTTGGCCAGCATTTGGCTGTTTAGCGCACTAATAGGACCACCGGTCAGGCCTTCCTGCCCAAAATGGTTGGGATTGGGAATTTCTATGCCTTCCAGTTTCCACTGGATAAAGCGGGAATTGTTTCCCCTTACGATAATATCATTGTTTCCTCCCCCGTCGGAATTGACACCCGCATAGGAAGCTGCCATACGGGCAGGGTCATTGAAGGAGCCCGCAAACCGCTTTGTCTCCTCCACGGTAAAATTCCGGGCTGATACCAAGGCCATCTCATTGGTCAATTGAGTCTTGTCCGCATCGCTGCTGACCACCACTTCGCCCATCCCGATGAAGGATTCCATAAGTTCCAGTTCCAAGACGGTTTCCTTTCCAGCGATTACCAAAAGATTTGGCACGACCTGTTCCTCAAATCCAAGACTAGAGATTTTCAGGCTTACCCTTCCGATCGGAATCTGTGGAAGTTTAAAATTTCCCCCGGCATCAGTAGCCACACCAATCAAGGGTTCGGAATTTAATATGATAACATTCACAGCCGGAATACCCATCTTGGTATCCGCATCTACAACTTTTCCCCTGATGGATTGAGAAGGTTGCTGGCCTATAAGAGAATTAAATATAAAGCAGAGAAAAATAGCTGCACCCCATTTCATTGTATTCTTCATGGTATTATCATGGTTTTGGTCCATGACAACTTGGAATGAGTTCACCCTTAGTGGATCGAAATAAATTGTTGCCTTTTTGATGTTATTTCGGTGTTAAAAAGGCGTCTCTCAAACGCATCGACATTTTTAAAAGGCTACGTCGAAGTGAAGGAAAATATTCAGCTTTGCTGCTGAGTCAATTACCAGAGATTGAGAATGTTGACCAACTAATTAGTGGGCAGAATCGCTAAATGGTAAAATTTATTGTAATTTTATAGGAATTTAAGTTGGATGATTAGTCCACTATGTTCTTCCCTGTTAACTAAAACACTATCGCTACTTTGATCCAAATATGACGCTTTTATTTATTTACCTGGCCATTGCCCTGATCGTTTCATTTGTATGTTCGATTATGGAGGCGGTATTGCTGTCCACCCCTCTTTCCTACCTGAAATCAAAAGCAGAAAACGGAGATGGGAGTTCTTTAGCGATGATTCGATTGAAAGAGGATATTGACAAACCCTTATCTGCTATACTTTCTTTAAATACCGTAGCCCATACAGTAGGGGCTGCCGGAGTTGGTGCCCAAGCGACTATTGTCTTTGGCGAGGCTTATTTTGGACTGGTCTCAGCCGTCTTGACTATTTTAATTCTGATTTTGACCGAAATTATTCCCAAAACGCTAGGTGCAAATTACAGCAAGGAGCTAGTGAGCATATCGTCGAAGGTTATTCGGGGGATGATTTTTATCACGTACCCGTTGGTTGTAATCTCTGCCGTTTTGACAAGAGCCCTTGCTAGGGATACAAAAGAATTGACAATCAGTAGAGAAGAGATTTCCGCATTGGCCAGTATCGGAACGCAGGAAGGAATCTTTGCTGACAAGGAAAACAAAATAATCCAAAACCTTATCAAACTAAAAAGTGTCAGAATATCGGAAATCATGACTCCCCGCATTGTGGTAGTGGTAGCGAATGAAGAAATGACTTTACAGGAGTTTCTTAAGAACAAGGATTTCCTGCATTTCTCCCGAATCCCCATATACGACAACATGCGTGATAATATCACTGGATATGTTTTTAGAGAATTGGTGTTTGAAAAATTGGCAGAAGATCAGTTCGATCTTAAACTAAAGGATATCAAGCGGGATATCTTGACATTTCCGGAGAATACTACACTGTTTGACGCCTGGGATGTGATGATTACAAAAAAAGAACATATTTCAATAGTGATCGACGAATATGGTGGTATGGATGGTATAGCTTCCTTGGAAGATATTATCGAATCCCTTTTGGGCTTTGAAATTGTGGACGAAAAAGACAGGGTAGATGATATGCAGCAATACGCCCTTGAACGCTGGAAAACCAAACAGAAAAAATATGAGCTACTACGTGATGGGGAAGCTAAACAATCTAATAAAAAAAATTAACACTCTTGTCGGTTGTAATCTTAAAACGGTGTTACCAATTTTCAAATCGACGGGATTTTTGAGGAATTCTTTAAGGAATGATCAACTGCTAGTAAATGCGAAAACCTGCCATGTTTTGTAGATACTCTGCTAGCTATTCAAATAACAGATGAAACCTGGCAGGTTTTTCTACTTATGTTACCCCGCTTTCTATATCCTACCATTACATTATAGCTCAATTGAACTTTGGCGATTGTCCTTTAGGTACGCTTAAACTTTCCCAAGGCTTGTCAGCAAGCATCTTAGCCAGGTAGATAATTTGTCCGATGTGGGAAGCATAGTGGGCAAGCTGCCTACTGATGGCGTCCACCACAGTGTGTTCCTTGTTTCCGATTACCACTATCCGCATCAAATCATCTTCCGTTAACGGTTCCAAGGCATCAAAGAGCAACTGCCACCCTTCCTCCCATTTGGACCATAGCTCCTCCATAGTTTCTATACCCGGTTCAAACTCCTCATCTCTTTCCCTCCAAGACTTTTCACCATTACTGTTTAGGAATTCCGTCCAGCGGGATAGCATATTTCCCCAAAGGTGCTTCACGATGATAGCTACCGAATTGCTTTCCGCATTGTACTGCCAAAAGACCTTTTCTTCAGGAATTTGTCGGATAGCCAGTTCCCCGGTCCGTTTATAGTCTTTTAAAAGCTGAATGACACTTTGCAGGTAATTTCCGGTTGTTGACATAAAGGGCAATTAAATTTTGATTTTTTTGTTTTTTACGTGCAAAAAATAATGTTCAAGGTTTGTTTTCTTGTATCTACTATCTTAGGCGACTTGTTAAATTAACTAAAAGACTATAATTTATTTATTTTTTGTCGTTTAAACAAAACATAATGAAGGTTCAATTCGTCTTAGGATCAATTCATTTAACTACCATCCCATGAAAAATATAACTGCGCTCAGAAAAACGATTGGAGTCTTTCAGTCATACGGCATTCCCCTGACAGGGAAGCTCAAAGGAGCAAACTTTTATAATGACCTACGCATGGATAAAATCTTTGTGTCAGGCTTGATTTACGAACTTGAATCAGAGCTGGAAAAGGAGTTGGAAGATGAGAAAGCTGCAAGTATTCAAACCCCTTCCGAATTGATCTATACGCTGCTGCAAGCATCCTAAGCAGACTCATCTTGTGGATTGAATTTTGGATTGTAAGGGGAAAATTTGATAAAGTTCCCTTATCTTGCGGCTTAATTTGATTGTTTGACAAGTAATTTTCCTCCTGGCACCTTTCTCAATAGGAAATAACTTGGATTTAAATCAATGAAACCCAGCTTTCACACCAATCCATACAGAAAATGAGCCAATTAATTATTGATAGTTTCGAAGGATTCCAAGCCTATGTCGGCCAAGATTTGGGGGTTTCTGACTATCACAAAGTTACTCAGGAGCAAATTAATTTATTTGCCGAAGCAACTATCGACCATCAATGGATACATACCGATCCCGAGAGAGCTAAAGCCGAAGGAGCATTTGGGGGCACAATTGCTCATGGTTACCTGACCTTGTCGCTAGTGCCCTACCTATGGGATCAAATTGTGCAGGTTAATAACTTAAAAATGATGGTGAACTATGGGATTGAACATCTTCGTTTTGCCAATCCGGTAAAAGTCAATGATGAAATCCGCATGCATGCCCATCTTGCGAATATTAGCGATTTGAGGGGCACTATCAAAACTGAAATGAAGGTAAAAATAGAAATCAAGGGCGAGAAAAAGCCTGCTTTGGCAGCTACACTGATCTTTTTGTACCACTTTCTATAAGGATTACCTCAAGATATGTCATAGCATATAACCAAAAAAAGCACCCCACTGGGTGCTTTTCTAGTTTATTGGATGTATTAATCTAACCGATTACGTTCCTCAGTGCTTCCGCTTTGTTGGGAGACTCGGAAATTTTCGCCTTGGGAAAATTTCCACCGTATGCCCACACGAACAGATTGGATATTGTTGTATTGGGCGACGTTGGTGTTGATCTGGTCAAATCGTATATTTCCCGCAAACCGCTGTGTCCTCAGTAGATCGGAGCCGTTGATGCTCATACTCCATTTATCATCTTTGAAGCTCTTAGTAATTCCTGCATCTACCCAAGCCAGACCGTTGAGAACCATCTGCCCATACCTGGACCGACTCATATAGGTACCGACTACCTCTGCTTTCCAACCTTTACCCAAGGTCAGGTTATGCTGTGTCCGTGCCATCATGGATACCTGACTGACATCAAGCATTTCATCTCCAAGCTGCGATTGAAAGGTATTGTTGCTTACCTGTAAAGTGTGATTCGAGGTATACCAGGGTGCAAATTCAACAGGTACTATCATACGAAGGTTGAGGTTTTCGGTGACATCCAGGTTTTGTACCTGAATGGATGTAGTCCTAGTTTCTTCGTCCTGAACCATAATCTGGCCAAAGGCATTTTGGGTTCTGGAATATCCCAGACTTACCTGATACATTCCTTTGATGGTATGGTTCATTTCCAAGTTGGTGGCATATTGAGGCGTAAGGGTTGGGTTGCCCACTTCGACGGTAAGGGGGTCGATATAAAATACATAGGGGTTTAGCAGCCTATAGTTTGGTCTGGTGATTCTTCTGTTACCAGTGTATGTAATTTGGTAATTGTCAGATATCTTATGATTCAAATTTACACTGGGGAAATAATCTAAATATCTTTGGGAATTGATTTGATTGGAAGTGACCGAATTCCCCGTAATATCCGAATATTCCAAGCGTAAGCCAGCCTGTAGCTTCAACTTCTCACCTAAGCCCGTCTTGTAATTTCCATATGCAGCCAGTACATTTTCGTGATAGATAAAACGGTTACTGTTTTGGTCTGGCATAAAAGGTCCTTCTTCTTCGCTTTTGAACAGTTGTAGCTCATTGTCCGATTTCACCCAACTTCCCTTCACACCCATTTCTACTTCTTTACCTTTACCTAGAGGCCGGGTATAATCTGCTTTTGCGGTAAATATGTGGTAGTCCATGGCATTTTCGGTGAGGATACGATTAAAATCTGTGTTGAGGAGATCATCATTTAGCCAATATCGGTTGGAAAGTAGGCTTCGGCTGCCTGCGTTCATTTGGGTGAAATCCAAATCAGCCGTGATTTTTGTCCCAAGGGTATCCAAGTTACCCACATAATGAAAATTTCCAAAAAGTCGGTTATTGTCCGATCTTCCGTCATTGATAGCTTTTAGATTATTGAGATCAATGGTAGAGGGGTTTGAAATCAGCGTTTCTGAAAGTCCATCTTCGGTGCCATTCTGTCTGGAAGCCTGGAGATTAATCCCTACACTGTGGCTATCGTTTATTTTGTAGTCAGTACCACCATTAAAGAAGAGGTTTTTTCTAATCAGTTTTAACCTCGCTTCCTGATCAAAGGAAGAGGTACCCTCATCAAGCTCGAATCTTCGTAAAATCTCAAGGTCATTATATTGAGCCCATTCATTGTAGTTCAGGCTTGAATTAGTGGTCCATTTTCCTTTTTTGATATTCAGATTTGCTCCCGCCGTAGGCGCATGTATTCCGTTGTATCTGTAACCTAAGTTGGCACTGCCATTGATGCCGTTTAGGTCATTTTTCTTGAGTTTGATATTTATCACACCTGCGGCACCTTCCGCATCAAAGCGGGAAGACGGATTGTTGATTACCTCTATGCTTTTGATATTGTCTGCTGGCATGGCCCGTAAGAAGTCTGCCAAATCTGTGGCACTCATATATGTCTGTCTGTCATCCAACATCACTACTACTCCTGACCTGCCGTTCAGGTTGATGTTTCCATCCGAATCTACGAACACCCCTGGAGATCTACCGATAACATCCAAGGCTGTGTTTCCTTCTGCGAGGACTGTCCCTTCAATATTTACGATTGTTTTGTCTGCTTCGATCACAATCTGTGCTCTTTGGGCATTCACCGTAACCTCGCCAAGAGTCGCCGCTTCGTCTTTGATCGTCAGCACTCCAAAATCCCGTTTTTGCCCAGTCTTAAGCGTAAATGCTTCTGTGCGATATGTTTCATAGCCGATACTGGAAACGGAAAGATAGAAATTCCCCTCTTTAATTACCGAAAGTAAAAAATGTCCATCTTCATCTGTGACAGCCCCTGTGATTAGGGACTCTGAAGCTTCGTCCAGAAGGGCAACGTTTACATAAGGAAGCACTTCTCCCTTATCATCTTTAACAATACCAATTATTGGGGTATTTTCTTGCTGCGCAGCTAATTCGCTTAATCCAAGAAAGAAGGTCAAAGCAACTACGAAAAACTGGGTTGAAATTTTCATGATTTGAATACTGATTTGTAGATATGACCTTCAATATGAAAAAGAAGTGCCAATCAAGAAAAAAACTTATAACGAACTGTAAATCAGTACACTAAATAATCTTGAAAAGTATATGGTGTATCATTACCGAACACTTTAACCGTTCGGTCTGGGTACAAAAAAATCCCCTGGCCATAGTGACCGAGGGGATTTCACTCAAACGTACTTGTTGTCGATCTATTTGGCAGCAGAAAATCTTTTGTTAACTTCTTCCCAATTTACAACCGACCAAAACGCCGCAATGTAGTCAGGTCTTCTGTTTTGATAGTTAAGGTAATAGGCGTGTTCCCACACATCCAACCCAAGAATGGGCGTACCCTTCACATCGGCGACATCCATAAGTGGATTATCCTGATTGGGAGTTGAGCTTACCTGCAGGGCTCCTGAACCATCTACACTCAACCATGCCCAACCTGAACCAAATCTTGTAGCGGCAGCTTTGTTAAATTCTTCTTTGAAAGCAGCGAAGGAACCAAATTTATCGGTTATGGCCTTAGCCAATTCGCCACTTGGCTCACCGCCACCATTTGGTGACAAAACGGTCCAAAAAAGAGAGTGGTTGTAGTGACCACCGCCGTTATTTCTTACTGCACCGGGGGCTGAGGATATGGAAGACATCAACTCCTCAATGCTTTTTCCCTCTAGGTCTGTACCGTTAACAGCATTATTTAAATTGGTAACATAACCGTTGTGGTGCTTGCCATGATGGATTTCCATCGTTTTTGCGTCGATATGTGGTTCTAACGCATTGAAATCATAAGGTAATGCTGGAAGTTCAAAAGCCATTTTTTATCTAAATTTAAAGTTTAACATTAAGTTTGTTGATGGTTGTAGGTGTTTTAAAAACCTACTAAACCAACCAAGAAAGATGAAAAATGGTTCTTTATAATCAAGGAAACTCTATTTTCTGAGGTTTTTAAAAAACTCAAGTAGGATTTGGGTGCATTCTTCGGCCATCAATCCCTGCTTTACTACCGTCTTGGGGTGCAGTAGTGAAGGCTGTATGCGGGAATATCCACGGTTAGGATCCTTGGCCGAAAAATGTAACTCTCCCAATTGCGCCCAGAAGGTGGCACCCGCGCACATCACGCAAGGTTCCAAGGTTACATACAACTTACATTCCGGAAGGTATTTGGATCCAAGGTAATTTGAAGCCGAAGTTAATGCCAGCATCTCAGCATGAGCGGTGACATCTGTCAATTTTTCCGTTTGATTGTAGGCTTTAGCGATTATTCGGTTTTTACAGACAACCACCGCACCGACAGGTATTTCCCCTTCGTCAAATCCAGTCTGGGCTTGTTTGAAGGCTTCCTTCATAAAGTACTCGTCGGTATAAAGGTCGATCATCGTTTCATCATAATATTCAATAAGAATAACACGTATTAAAAAATCCCTAAAACCAAATCAAAAATTTCCTTTCGTACCCCGTCATTAATAATCAAAGCTAAAATTAGAGATATTATTAGACCAATGCCTGCTTTTACAATATCATTTTTTGCCAGTCGGTAGGCGCGAACCAACCGGGCTTTCCTCTTTTTCAGTTTTCTCGATTTGGCTAAAGCTATGGCCAGTTCCCTTCCACCCAGCAACCCGATAAAAACCCAAGTGGTACTCATAGGCATATCGCTATACCCTTTAAAGTAAAATAGAATCGCAGCATACACCAAATCAACAATGGTCGCTGCGCGAACGTCAGTTACTTGGGTTTTCTCATTGACTATACCCTGGATTTTGTCTCCCTTGAAATAGAAAAGAAAGCCAAGACCTATAAATACAAACCCTGTATATGCTGAAAATTCCCAAACATTCAATTCACGGGGTAAAAATACCGCAATATTGGCCGCATCCTGCATGATCCATACTGCCCAAAGTAACCCAGACGTTATCCACTGGAAGATATACCAATAGGGACTAGCCTTGCCCTTGAGGTAATTTTTCACAAAACGTTCCAACAGAAACCAAACGGCTATCGCAGCGAAAAAAGCAACAAAATAACCTATAAAACTCTTCTGCATCACACCTAAGATAGTGCCTGCTTTATAGGTGAATACGTTAAGCAATAGAAAGGTGGTAGATACCGGCATCCTAAGACGGGTCATTACCAGCAATACGATTGGAGCAGCCAGTTGTAAAAACACAAAACTTTCAGGAGCCCGATCCAGCCCTTCAACCCGCAGGCGCTGATAGCTGACATCTCCGGAATAATAAAACCAACTAAAAGTAACAGTGCCAACGAAAATCAGCCCCATAAACAGCCATAAGTAGTACCACTTTTGCCTCTGGTTGGATGCAATAAAGGTACCTATTGTCTGAATGCTGTCATTGGCAATAGCTGAATATGCGGCCAAAGCAAAGCCAAACCACATTGCCGCATAGGTGTAAGGAGTAATAATGCCTGCAATTGAAACTAATATACAAACAACTAGAAGAAAGGATTTTTCCTTTTTCGTGAAATCAAAAAGTGAATAGGCTGCCTTGGACAGGGCATCCTGATTGATGTTTTGATCCTTTAATTTGACCATGTCATTGCTTTGGCTGGTGAAATGCAGTCACAAAGGTAAATAAGTTTGCAATAGCTCAATGTTAAGAAATTGTTAAGAAGGAATAATGCCGCAAAAAACCCCTCATTCAATAAAATCCTCACTATAACATTTGGATCATCGAATTAAAGTTACTAATTTTTCAGTAGATCTGGTATTCGAACCCCAAAAGAATTTATATTTAATAAAGACAGATTAAAACATTAACATAACCTTCATCTAAAAAAGAAGTGATTTCCTTTTTTCTATCGGAATTTTGCGCAAATTTTACTGTTTAAATACCATCAATCATACAGATGATTACCAAAGAAAAAGTAAAGAGATGGAAGCTTAACTGGCTTTTGTTTGTTGCATCTATTCTCGGGCTTTTGTTGTTTATTTTTTCCATAGACTTACTCACGTTATCCTTAGGCTTGCTTAACAGTGAGCTTGCCAATGATATCTTCCAAGCCACAAACAATCCGTTTGTAGGGCTTTTCATTGGGATATTGATGACTGCTCTGGTTCAGTCCAGTTCGACCATTACTGCCATGGTAGTTGCGGTGGTTGCTTCCGGAAGCATCAGTTTATCGCAGGCTGTCCCATTAATTATGGGGGCGAACATTGGAACTACCCTAACCTCCAACTTGGTCTCATTGAGCTATATCATGCAGCGTAAAACCTTTAAAAAGGCAATTTCCGCCGCTGTTGTACATGATTTTTTCAATATAATTACGGTGCTGATTCTTTTTCCTCTGGAAGTGTACTTTGACTTCGTGAGCGAAATTGCTACCTTTTTGACGCAGCCGTTTTTGGCAGGAAGCGCTACCGGTTCAGGGTTTAATTCCCAACGTATTTTCCTTCGTCCATTGACGCTTGAGGTATACTCTTGGATAGACATTCCTATATTTTGGTTGCTCTTGGGAGTGCTTCTATTATTTTTCTCGATCTACGTGTTGTCTAACCTAGTTTACAGATCATTGATATCTCCCCAGTATAAGAAGATTAGCAAGCATATTTTTCTAAATCCTTTAAGAGCGTTTGGATATGGGGCATTTAGTACGGCGGCAGTTCAATCGAGCACAATCACCACCTCGCTGATCGTCACCATAGTGGCGACAGGTAAGGTTTCTGTCAATAAAGCATTTCCCTTTATCATAGGCGCCAATATCGGAACGACCATCACTGCCGCAATAGCCGCACTTTATCAGACAGAGGCTGCTATAAGCATCGCATTAGTACATTTTCTTTTCAATTTTATCGGGGCTTTGATTTTCCTTCCCTTCCCGGCTATAAGAAATATCCCAGTGCAACTAGCGACTCTATTCGGTGAAAAAACTGTGAAAACCAGGTTAATTGGCTTGGCATATATTTTACTAACCTTTTTTATAATTCCTTTCCTCTTGATATATTTTAATAGGGGGTAATGAGATAGTTGAAATAAGCATTCCTCCAATAAAAATTGGCGTTATTGCGTTTACGTTGAAAAGAGACCACGAAGGGCTCAAAGAATGCACAAAGAGCACAAAGTTTTTTTAAAATTCTTTGTGTCCTCTGAGTTACCTCCGTTTCCTTTGTGGTACTATTCAAAAAATTGACTTTCAAGGAAAAATTATTTAGAAGTTAATTTAAGTGAAATGGATTATCCGTTGAGTCCTTGTTTGGGATTAATTCGTGGCATATACTATTGAACAAAACATAATTCAGATGTAAAAATTGAGAAGAGTCAACTTTTAAATATTATTGTAGGTCAAAGGGTTTTCAGGAACTTTAACGTGGTTTCGTTGAAGATTTCCGGTTTGTCCACATTTACGACATGACCACAATCTGGGATTACTTCAAGCATTGCGGATCGGTGATCTTTTACCAGTTTGGTAATGGAGGGCAAAAACATGTAGTCTTCCTGCCCCATCACATAGAGGGTTGGAATGTTGATGTCTTTGATCCTAAAAAATGAAAGCAATGGGTTCACTTGGGTTACCAAAGTAAACCAACGGATAAATTCCTTTTGATATAGCTTTTTAGCTTCCTCAATAAACAAATAGCGTGACTCCCGGTGCTTTTTACGGGGCATGATGATAAAGGCAAAGAGCTTGTAGAGTACCAGGTAAGGAATGATCGATTTTAGCAAAAAGCCCATACGCATCAAAACCTGTCCCCTAACGTTCATTTTCATAATGGCACCCGCCAGTACAAGGCTTTTTACACGGTCCGGGTAGCGTTCGCTGATCTCCCGAATGATTATCGTACCAAGTGATATACCTACAAAGTGGGAGTCGGATATCTTTAGGTGATCTAGGACCTCGATGACTTCATCCCCTATCACATCAAAGGAATAAGTCTGCAATTTATCATAGGCGGGGCTTTTTGATTTGCCATGGCCTCTTAGATCTATGAGCAATACATTAAATTCCCGACTAAAATCACGTATCTGCTTAAACCAGATGGAACTGCTCCCTCCCGCCCCATGGACAAAAGTTACCCAATCCGTAGATTCTTTGTGGCGGTATAGTGTATAATGAAGCATCTGATTTTAAACTATAATGTTTGGAAAAAGTTCAATCTATTTTCAATACCGATTTCAACCAATGACAATTTTAAATTTACTCCTTGTCAACATATGGGAAGGGAAAAGATTTTTTGCATTTCTCAACTGGATTTAAATCAATTAGTTTAAGCAAATATTCAGCCACTACTCCGGGTTCGGCACGATCAATGAATTGATCCCAATTTCCTCCAAGGTTAATACCTCCATTTATTAGCAAGGGCAACCAAGCTTAGCATCACGGGAACCTCCACTAATACTCCCACAACCGTCACCAATGCTGCCGGACTTTGAAGCCCAAAGAGCGCAATAGCTACAGCTACTGCGAGCTCAAAGAAATTGCTGGTTCCAATCATGGCCGCAGGGGCACAAATGGCATGGGAAAGTTTTAGCTTTTGCCCCGCAAACCAAGTTAGGAAGAAAATAAAATAGGATTGAATAATCAGTGGAACTGCTACCAATAATATGATCAACGGATTATCCAAAATAGTGAATCCTTGAAAGGCGAATAACAATACCAAGGTTATCAATAGTGCAAAGATACTCAAAGGCTTTAGACGGGGAAGAAATATAGTTTTAAACCATTCCTCACCATACTTTTTAATCAATAGCTTGTTGGTAATGACTCCTGCTACTAAAGGCACCACCACAAAAATCAACACTGACGCAATCAACGTATTATATGGAATTTCTACATCGGTAATACCCAAAAGAAATCCGACCAAAGGCACAAAGGCGATCAAAATAATCAGGTCATTTACTGAAACCTGAACAAGGGTATAATTTGGATCCCCATCCGTAAGGTAGGACCATACGAATACCATCGCTGTACACGGAGCTACGCCCAATAGAATTGCCCCAGCAATGTATTCTCCTGCCAACTCAGGTTCTATCCAAGCAGAGTAAAGATGTTCAAAAAATATCCAAGCAAAAAAGGCCATGGTAAAAGGTTTGATCATCCAGTTGACCACTAGTGTCAAAATTAGTCCTTTCGGAGCTTTCCCAACATTTTTGATACTGCTAAAATCTATTTGCAGCATCATAGGGTAAATCATCAACCAGATTAGAATAGCAATTGGAATATTGACATTGTAAATTTCAGCATCGGCCAAAACCTGCATGCTGTCACCAGCAACTTGCCCAATACCTATTCCTGCCGCAATACAAAGTGCCACCCATAAACTCAGGTAGCGTTCAAAAATGGGCAATTGTTTTTTACTGCTTGTCATTTCACACTGATTTTGGAAAACACACAGTATAATTCAGTGGCAATCTGCAAACTCCGCTCCTTGTATTTTTCTGCTTGTTGTGGTGTGCCGTCAAAAGCTTTGGGATCATCGTATGTGATAGGGATCCGCTTTTCAGCCCCTGCAATAAAAGGACAACCTGCGTCGGCTTGAGAGCAAGTCATGATGGCAGCAAAGCTTGATGTAGGGTTGAAAGTATGATCGTAGGTTTTGGAAAAGGCGATGATTGGCGGGGCATTTTCTGCATATTTTATCGCGTATACCGGATTTATGCCCTCTGAAAGAGGGGTAATTTCAAAGCCCTGCCCTTTTAGAGTTTCACCCACCTTGGGAAACATTGCAGTAGCTTCTGTTCCTCCTGAGTACGTAAAGACCTTGGGAATACCAAAATGGGCAGCCATCACCTGCGCCCACACCTGTGAGAGGTGGCTTCGGCGGGAATTGTGTGTGCAGATGAAATTCAAAAGCACATCTTCCTGCTGTTGTACTTTGGATTGTATGTAGTCTAACAGTGGCTGAAGTGTTGTCTTTCTGGCTTCAGAAATAGATTTTATGTCCAAAGACTGAATGAGGTCTTCTATTTTTTGAAATAGCGTATTTTTAGTTTGTGTCATAAAAGTAAAATCACATTAAGATGATTCATCAAATTAGCAGCAGCTTTTAGAGCTAACAGGACCACAAAAATTGCTTTGGATTTCGACAGCAGGTATTTCAGACTTTGTTTCGGCACTCTCCGGCTTTTTAGCAAATACAGAGATACTGAAAATGCCTGTTGAACCAGTTTTAAATTGATCCTTTTCTGATGCATTTAGATACCTGTCCAAAATAGCGTCAGGAATGTTGATTTTTTTTTCTTTTTGAATGGTCACATTTTCAAAGCCATTCTGATTGATGTAACCCATATAAAGATCCTTCTGAATGGCTCCTGCCACACATCCGGCATACATTTCTGCATCAGTTTTTAACGCGTCAGGCAATTCACCCACCAAAACAATATCAGAAATACTGAAATGACCTCCGGGTTTTAAAGTGCGATAGATTTCTTGAATCACTTTTTCCTTGTTAGGGACCAAGTTGAGCACACAATTGCTTACAATGACATCTGCAACCGCATCAGAAACCGGCATGTTTTCTATGTCACCCTGGCGAAATTCCACATTATTGAAACCTAACTTTTCAGCATTAAGACGAGCTTTTCTTATCATAGCTTCTGTAAAATCGATACCGATAACTTTTCCGGTTTCACCGGTTTCGTAGCGCGCTATAAAACAGTCATTACCCGCTCCTGAACCCAAATCAATTACAGTATTCCCTTTTTTAATTTTTGCAAATTGGGTGGGAAGTCCACAACCCAAACCCAAATCAGCTTCAGCAGCATAACCTTCTACTTGTGAATAATCATCTGTCATAATGGAATATACTTCCGGGCTGCCACTTTCTCCACCACAACAAGATGAACCCTCCTGATTGGCGATTTCACTGTATTTATTTTGAACTATCTTTTTTAATTCTTCTGATGTTTTCATTTTTGGTGTGTTTAGCAATTTGAACAGTTTTGGGATTCATAACTCTCGAATAACTCGAATAGCATTTCTTTGATATAATGCCACTTTTCTGAATTGATGCAATAATTGACAGATACCCCTTCCACAGTTCCTTGAATAATTCCAATATTTTTGAGCTCTTTTAGATGCTGACTTATAGTGGCTTGGGCTAAACCCAAATCTCCCACCAAAATGGAATTGCAGCATGTGTTGGTTCTGAGCAAGTATTGAATGATTGCAATACGTGCCGGGTGTGCCAGGACTTTAGCGTAAGTTGCCAATTCATTCTGTGTTTCGGTAAATAGGTCTGATTTTGTAACACCCATATCAAGTTAATTTTTTGGCTGGAGAATTATGATAGAATTCCAAGAGCGCGGGAAGCACATTTTCCTCGGGAAGAAATGGGATGCCGTAGGTTTTGTTGGCATGCTTATTTTCGATTTCTTCAATGACCTTCAGTTCCGCAATCGCTCTTTTTTTCAATAAAATATCAGTAATAGCTTCCTGCATGGATAAACTTTGATTAATCACCCAAGCGAATGGCGTAATGCCGGCCCGTTTCAAGTCATCCTGCAAAGCTGCTGCTTCCCGCATGGGCGTAGTCTCCGGTAAGGAAACCAAAATAACTTTTGAAAGAGAAGCATCTTGAAGATTCATGTAAGGCGTCTTGATTTTGGAAGTGTCCATTCCCGTATTGCGCATAATCTCTTTGTGGTAACTACCGGCAGTATCCAAAAGCAACAATGTATGTCCAGTCGGAGCAGTATCAATTACCACAAATTTTCTTTTGGCTTCGTGAATAGCTTTGGAGAATGCGTGAAAGACTGCCACTTCTTCCGTACATGGTGATTTCAGGTCTTCGAGCAAGAGCTTTCGACCTTCCTCATCCATGTTTTTGCCCTTTTGCTGGAGCACTTTCTCGGTGTAGCGTTCAGTTTCCAATTTGGGATCTATGCGGTCAATAGTCAAATTGTCGGGCAATGTGCCCAATTGATCGATATAATCTTGCACGTGCGCAGCAGGGTCTGTAGTGGTAAGATGCACGTCATGGCCTTTTTGGGCAATCATCACAGCAATTGCAGATGCAGCCAGTGTTTTTCCCACCCCGCCTTTACCCATAGTCATTATCAGTCCGTGGTTATTTTCTCCGATAATATCTTCTACGAGCACATCCAAGCCATCAATAGACGATGTCCATTCGGTAATTGAGTCAGTTGTGGATGATAGAATTTCTTGTTGCCTTTCCACATCCAAAAGTGAACGGAGTTTTTCAGCTCCAAGTACATTATAAGGCAGAAGTGGAAAAGTTTGTAAGGGTAGGTCCTTTAAGTTTTCAGGAATTTGGTGGAGATGATTTTCTGCCATAGCCTCCATTTTTTGTGCAAAGGCATCATGGGAATAGGTCGCTTTGAAGACGCCATTGATAAATAGCTCCTGTTGATTTAAACCCAGTTCACTCAATTCAGCACTTGTTCTGGATGCTTCTTTCAAAGAAGACTGATCAGCTCTGGCTACTAGGAAAAAAGTGGTTTTGCTATCATCTCTTAGTGTATTTACCACCTTGTTATAACGTTCTTGGCTGCTTTTAAGAGCAGAGGTAGGCCCAAGGCAGGAAGCTCCATCAGGGTTTTCCTCCGAAAAGGAAGCCCAGGCAGCGGGTAATTCCAATAGGCGTAAGGTGTGTCCGGTAGGTGCGGTATCAAACACTATGACATCAAAATCCCCACCTTCATGCTCTCCTGAAATGAAGCGGGAAAATTCATCAAATGAAGCGATCTCGGTAGTACAGGCACCGGATAGCTCTTCGTTCATTTTTTTGATTTCTGTTTCCGGGAGTAGGCCTTTTAGAGGTTCTGTAGCCCGCTTTCTGTATTCATCGGCAGAAACCTCCGGATTGATGTTGATGGCAAAAAGATTTTCAACTCCCTTGACTTGGGCAATTGATTCATGCACAAGGCTGTCCAGTACATCCGACAAATTGGAAGCAGGATCTGTACTTACGATCAGCACCTTTTTCCCTTCATCGGCCAATTTTACGGCGTGGGCACAGGAAAGCGAGGTTTTACCCACGCCACCTTTGCCGGTAAAGAACATATAGGGCGTTGTTCCACGTGTCATATTATTGCCATTTAAAGATAAATGTGTTTTTTAAATCAGCAGCATCCCGGGCCGGAGCAACAGTTTGCATCTTCTGTAGTTCCTACTATCTGGAGAGATTCTTTTTTACCACTTATCCATTTTTCCCATTGTGGCTTGGTGGGATAAACACCTGCCATGACTAGCCGGTCGTTAATAAGCACATAGGGCAGGGAATCAACTCCTTCCTGTTGCAATTTTGCAACCACTTGAGGATATTGTTTGAATGCCGCGGCATCATTTGAAATATTGTGTCTGCCTACTTCATGGCCGAGAGATTTGAGCCACTTAATATTGGCTGCTGTTGCTACCAATACATCGTCAACGTCTTCACCGCATAATCCAGTACTACAGCACATGGCGGGTTCTAATAGTGTTATTTTCATGATTCAATAATTTTGAGTACTTATTACATTGCAATATTACGATATATTAATATTGAACACAAATGAATCAAAATTTATTTTAATAAGGTTCTTGAATAATCAGCTCAATATCCTACATGATCCATTGAATGGATTGACAAAGCTAAACTTACCCACCGCACTTCCCTGATTTCCGATGAACAGCTTCTTACCTTGTGCATAGTGACGCTCAAGCTTTAGACTGTTCCTGCGTTACATCCAATTGAGTTCACCAGCCCATTCCTCGAAGAGGTTGGCTCTAAAAAGTACAATCAGTTTATTCCTCTTCTGTTTTAAATCAGCCTGATTAAAACAACCCATTGTCAAAAACCAAGGATCGAAGAGATATTATACCTATCAACGTACCATTTTCCTCCACCGGCACCTGCTTCAAACCCAGATTGAGCAATAGCCTTGCGACATATTTCACATCCATGGATGAAGGGACACTTACCAGTGGCTTTGTCATTATCTCATAGACACTTACATCATCGGCCGACCTGGAGGCCGCCAAGACTCCTCGGATCAAATCCTGGGCAACCACAATGCCATAGGCATCAAATTCATTCCTTTTGTTGACTATGAGCACATCTACTTGGTGCTCCTTCATCAGATCCACTGCTTCCCCGGTCGATGCTATACCGTTAATAAATATCAAATCCCGGCTCATGGCCTCCTTGGCAGTCAACCGGTTTTTTTGTTGATTTTCCATAAATTTAGTTGGGTATTGTTTAGAAATACGAATCTTTAGCCTGGTCTTTCAGTTTTTTGATTTGGGATTCCAACCCAATCACTTGGTCTACCGGAATTACAAAAGCGATACCATTGCCAGGGTCCTCAAAGGGAACGACTTTCTTTACCGTTTCCAAAAGACCACTCACCATATTTTCCTCTGCCAAAACAAGGATAATCTCACTTTGCCCTTCGATGTTTAGTCCCAAAAAGGTCTTGGCAATATGTAGTCCTGACCCTCTTGCGCGGATGATCGTATCACCTGTGGCACCTGCTTCACGCATAGCGAGGACAACTTCGTCGGTCTTTTCAGGCCTGACCAAAGCCATGATTAATTTAAATCGCATCTCTTTTCTGCTTTAAGGTAACAATCTTTTTTTTAATCACTGTTAGTTGGGCATAACCTAGTACGGTGATGATGGGGAATACACTGGCAAAGGCAATCAAACCAAAACCGTCCACCGCAGGATTTCTACCGGGAATAGTTGCCGAAAGACCCAATCCTAATGCGGCGACCAATGGAACGGTGACCGTAGATGTAGTAACCCCTCCAGAATCATAGGCCAGAGGAATCATGTGTTTTGGTGCAAACAGGGTTTGTACAATCACCACCAAGTATCCAGTCATAATGTAAAGGTATATCGGCGTTCCCGTAATAATCCGGTATGTGCCTACTGCCAATGCCAGCGAAACTCCACAGGCAACAGTAAGACGCAATCCCCATCGACTAATCGTTCCCGAGGAGACCTCATCTGCCTTGATGGCAACGGCGATTAACGATGGCTCCGCAATAGTCGTCGAAAATCCAATCATCGCCGCAAACAGATATATCCAGTAATAGTCTTTCCAATCAACTTCTTGTCCTTCGGGTATGCCCAAAAACTCCGGATTGGAAAGCTGCTCCGCCATCATATTTCCTATAGGAAAGAGCGCTTTTTCGAGCCCAAGAAGAAACATTGCCAAACCAAGAACCACATACACGCTACCTATCACCACTTTGCGGAGTTGTGGAATAGGTTTTTTTAATACAAATAATTGAAATCCAAGAATGAGGATCAGAATAGGTAACACATCCACTACGGTGGACATTAAAACAGCTATTATTTCATTAGAAAAATTATCCATCTAAGTACCCCTAAAACCAGAAAAAACCGTAGATCATAACAAAAATAATCGGAGCCATGGAGGCTAAGGCAATCATCCCAAATCCATCCAACAAAGGGTTTCTGCCCTTGATTGCCTGTGCCAGCCCAACCCCTAATGCCGTGACCAAGGGGACGGTAATGGTAGAGGTAGTTACTCCACCCGTATCATACGCCAATCCTACAATCTCATCAGGAGAAATTAATGTCATCCCAATAACCAACACATATCCCCCTATCACGATGTAATGTAACGGCCAACCTTTCAATATACGTACAACCCCCAGCACAATAGCCAATCCCACGGAAAAAGCAACGGTCAACCGTAATCCCAACGCATAATTTCTCAAAACCTCAGGCTCATTAGGTAGCAGGTCATCTTCTGCCGAAATTCTTCCCGCTTCATTGGTAATCGCAATCAATGCGGGCTCGGCAATCGTTGTAGAAAATCCAAGTAAAAAGGCAAAGGTAAATAGCCAAAACAAACTTCCTTTTTGTGCCAGAGCATTGGCCATGGCTTCCCCTATTGGAAACAAACTCATTTCCAGTCCCTCTATAAACAACAATAAACCGGCTGCAACTAGTAACCCTCCAAATACAACACTCCCCACATCGGGAAGCGGTTGCCTAATTACGGCTAGTTGAAAAAAAGCTACCACTATAACAATCGGCAGCAAATCCATAAAGACAGATTTAAGCTTATGGAGTATATGTTTTAAAATAGCATGCAAAAAGGCAGTTGGTTAAGTGAAAGAAAGGGGCTAAGGTTGGGGTATTAACAATATTGGTTTTTCGTAATTATCCGCCAAATACTCACTAAACGACCCTTTAACAAGCGATTCAAACAATCCCTTTTTCCCTGGAAAGGCCACTACGATGTCCGTAGGAAGTTCATCGACATACGGAGTAGTCGGTATATCTTCCTTATCGCCCACCAGAGTGATGCTTTGTATTTTTTCACTCATTGCTTTGGGTAGGATTTCTTTTAGTTTTGCGTCCACCTCTTTTTCCGAAAGCCCGTCTTTTCCCTGACTGTAAACCACTCCCAGTGTTACGCCATAATTGGCTATTAATTTTTCCAAAAAAGAAAACCCTATTTCCGCCATTTTTTCCCGAAGATTTACAGCAAGGATCAGGTGCTTCAATTCAAACCGGTCTAACTGTGGAGGGACTAGCAGCAGGGGCACGGTAAAATGGCCGTTTCGCAGCAGTCGTTTAATATTGCTGCCTATAAATATCTTTTCCAGGGTAGTACGGTGTTTTTTCCCCAAAACCAAAAGGCTTGCCGGCATTTCGGTTAGAAACCGTTCTATTCCTGTATCAAAGACCGGATCAGCAATAATCCGGATGTTTAATGCCAAATTGGAGTATATTTCCGTAAGCTCGTCCGCCACCTGCTGAAGTTTTTCTCCTTTTATCTCAAGCTCTTCCTCCATAAGCTGATTTCTTAGGGAGGCATCTGCCAGGGAGGGAATTGCGGTAGATTCTGAAATATGCAAAAGCGTCATTGGACGCTTCATTATCAAAGCCAACTCTGCAGCACGCTTTGCGGCATTATTTGACGTCTCCGAAAAATCCGTCAATGATACTATTCGATCGGGCAGTCCTGTCATATCGGTAACCATTTAGTTAGAATCCATAAATTAATAAAAAGAGGTGAATTAAACTAGATAGTCGAGGTTGAAAAATTGATATTGGTAGATACTGGATATTCATTGATATTGATAGTTGAAATATAATAGAAATATAGTGGAGATATGGCCTATCGGCCGAAATATTGGATGTAATTGATGGATACTAGATACTATTTGATATTTGACTATCGGTAGGTTGGATTTAAATGGAAATATGGTGGAAATCCGAGCGAAGCGTAGATCCTGAGGAGCGTAGCGGTTCAGGGTATGGCCTTTCGTCCGAAATATGGGATAGACCTGATATTGATAGATATTAGACTATCGGCAGGTAGGGGATTTTTAGAATCGTGTTTTAACAAGAATTCTATAAACTTTTAGGCAAGCTATTTTTTGTTTAGCTCCCCAAGCCACCTAATACAACTATCCGCCCAGCCTTTTTGAGTTCCTTCCTTGTTAATAGACAAAGAAAAGCCGTGACCTCCGGTGGGGTAGACATGCAATTCTGCCGGGACTTTATGGGCTGTCAACGCCTGAAAGAAGTCCAAACTATGCCGTACCGGAACAGCTTCATCGTCCTGGGCATGAAATAGAAAGGTAGGAGGGGTTTCTTCCGTTACCTGTTTCTCATTTGAAAAATACTCCACCCATTTCGGGTCTGGGTTTTGCCCAATTAAATTGTTGCGGGAGCCGCTATGGGTAAATGACATGTCGAAAGAAACCACCGGATAGGCTAAAATGGCAAAGTCTGGTCTGGAAGATAGTTTCTCAATTGAATCCGTACTCTGATCATTTCCTGTATCAAAATGTGTAGCCAAGGTGGAGGCTAGATGCCCTCCGGCCGAAAATCCCATAATGCCGATCTTGTCGGGGGATATATTCCATTCCTCCGCATGCGACCGGGCAAGTCTAAGAGCCCGTTTTGCATCGGTCAAAGGTACCATATGGGGTTCTGTCTGTGATTCCGCAGATGGAAGGCGATATTTCAGCACTATTCCAGCAATACCATGACTATTTAACCACTTGGCCATATCCAATCCTTCCCAATCATAAGCCAGCACACCGTATCCTCCGCCGGGACAGATAACTACGGCCTGCCCAGTCGCGTTTGCCTTTGAAGGCAAAAACACCTGAATGAGAGGTTCCTGCACTTTACTGACTACAACTATATGGGTACTTTGAATTTGCTCCGTCTCCGATGATGCCTTGGCATAGGGAATAGTTCCTTCTCCATAGAGCGGAAGGGTAATGGGTTCTAATTGGGCGAATGCCGCAGACGTGCTCCAAACAAAGGCCATTAGTGCGAGGGTAATTTTCATGTCAGTAATTGTATTGGGTTTATTAAATTATACTTCTTTCTGAGCGGCTTTGAGCATCAGGGCAGCCCCATAGGCGGAACCCAAGGGGAAATCGGAAAACTGAAGGTCAAATCCTGGGAGCAGTTTCCTAAGCATCCGGATAAATACCTGGTTGTGGACAAACCCGCCGTCAATATATACCTTTTTTATTTCGGACTGACCTAAAGCGAGTCTTAGCGAGGCCACCTGCATTTTGGCCAAACCCCACATTAATTGGTGGTAAGCCGAATCAAAATCCGGATAGGTGTCGGGTTTCCAGTTATTTTCGGGGAAAATTTTGCTAACTAATGGAGTACGCTGTATGGTCTCCGGATAAAAGTCAGCCTGTTTGGTCCCTGTGAACAAGCTTTCCAAGTAAGCCTCGTCCGCTTCAATTTCTTTGTAATACTTAGCCTGTTTATCAAAAATCCGGTTCAATTTCTCCAACTGATGGTCGAGTTCATAGCCCAGAAAAAACCGACTAGCCTTTACTGTCTCTCCCTGAATGGAAAGAAAGTTCAAACAGTCATTTTGAAGTTCCTCAAAAGTCAGCTCACCAACTGGAAAAGGATTCAATGTAATGCTCCAAGTCCCCGTGGATATTAATACAAAGGGTTCTTTTATTTTCAGTAAATAGGAAGCCAAAGCCGAGGAGCTGTCGTGTATGCCTACGCCAACTTGGACCTGCTGACCACAAATTTCCTTGATGAAAAATTGAGTAGTGGGAACAGTAGCCGGCAACTTTTCCGCAATCTTCTCTTCATACACCCAGTCATGGTAATCTTTCTTTGGAAAGTCCCAGAGTTTTGTATGACACCCGATGGAAGTAGGTTCGGCAACAGCTTCACCCGTAAATAAGTAAGATATATACTGGGGAAGGTGAAGGGAGTAGCGAATCTTTTTAAAAGTCTCGGGGCGCATACGTTTGATCCAAAGCAACTGAAGCCCGGAATTCAACATTCCCAAGGTTGGGGAAGCTGTGATTCGGTTAATTTCTTCCTCGGGATATTTACCATAAAACTCATCATGCAAATTTTTGGGAAATTCCTTCAGGTAATTGTAAATCGGGGTGACGGGTTTACCTGATGCATCAATAGAAACGAAAGAAGCACCATAGGTCGAGAAGTTAAGGGCTTTTACCTCAAAGGCTGGATTTTGGCAGAGTTCTTCCACCTTCTCTTTGGCCCAGGCGGTAATTTTTTCTAAGTCATCGCATTCTTCCCCATCTTCATCTACGATGGTGGGGAATTTGACATACTCTTCACTTATTTCATTTAAATCCTCATCAAAAAGGAAAAATTTCTTATTGGTCTTTCCAATATCAAAGATAGCGATTACGGGTTGGGCCATTTGGTATAGGTAGTATGGGTAAATAAAAGCCCCGCAAAGCCATGGCACTGCGGGGCTTTTACATTATAATCCTGTAGAGAGGGCTTTTGCCCCTCTTTCTTTAATGAGTTCTTTTCTTACTTGTTTGTCTCGGAATACCCCGATCGGATTGATCGCTCCTCCGGCCTGAAGACGGGCTTCGGCAACTAACGGACGCACATCCGTGCGGAAAGCCTCTTGAAGGATTTCCTGAGCCAACGTGGGATCATTAGCCTCCCTGGCTTCTTCCAACGCCTCTCTGTCTATTAGCAGTGCCTGTGCGTAAGCGAGCTGAATAGCTTCAACCGATTGCAGCAAGTCCTCCAGTGGATCCTTCAAATTATGGCTGGCATCAATCATCCAAGCAGGAGCCGGATTTTTGCTTCCGGAATCCTCCATGCCTTCTACCAACTCGTTGAAGATCAAAAACAGTTGGTAAGGTTTCATTGCACCGACCGTGAGATCGTCATCACCGAACTTCGAGTCGTTGAAGTGGAATCCTCCCAACTTACCCTGCATCATTAGGGTAGCGACGATCTGCTCAATGTTGGTATTGGGCAGGTGATGACCAAGATCGACCAAGGTAAACGCCCTATCACCCAATTGGCTGGCCAGTAGGTGTGAGGTACCCCAGTCTTGAATGACGGTGGAATAGAAATACGGTTCATAGGGCTTGTATTCCACAAAGAGTTTCCAGTCTTCCGGCATGCCGGCATAGATTTCTTTCAGGGAATCCAGGGTCCTTTGCAAGGCTTTTCTAAAATTCATCTGACCGGGGAAAGATGACCCATCAGCCAACCAGACCGTCAGTGACTTTGAGCCCAATGCCTCCCCATAACGGATTACCTCCAAATTATGGTCGATGGCCTGCTTCCGCACATCCGCAGAGGAATGGCAAAGCGAGCCAAATTTGTAGGAATGCTTTTGGTCTGGCTGGTCTTGGAAGGTATTGGAATTGACAGCATCAAACAAAAGGCCATGCGAAGCTGCATGGGCTTGAATGGCCGACACATCGGACGGGATATCCCATGGAATATGGAGGGAAATCGCCCCAGAAGCCCGGTTCAAGGCATGTAAGAGCCCGACATCATCCATTTTCTCTTCCAGTGAACGGGGTTCTCCCCCTCCTGGGAATCGCCCAAAGCGTGTCCCGCCAGTGCCTAGTGCCCAGCTTGGAATGGCAATCTGAAAGTCTTGGATTTTACGGATTATTGAACCGCTGTCTAAAGTTTTCCTTTCCAATGAACGGCTTAAATGACCAAAACTCTCCCGGTGATCCGGAAGAGTTTTGTCATTATGCGATTGGATTAAATTGGAATCAATTCGCATAGTTCTGATTTATCTGACAAAAGCAGCAGCTACACCACCGTCAACGTTCAAAATATTACCCGTACTCTTGCTCAAGTCTCCACCCACGAAGGCAAAAACTCCAGCAGCGATATCAGCAGTACCTATGATTTCATTCATGATGGTACGTTTGGCGTAAAAGGCAGGAAGCTCTTCGATAGAAATTCCATAAGCTTTTGCCCTTCCGGCCGCCCAGGAGCCTTCCCAGATTTTACTTCCTTCGATTACGGCATCCGGATTCACTACGTTTACACGGATTTTATCAGGTCCCAACTCAGCAGCCAATAATCGGCTCATATGAACTTGGGCGGCTTTCGCCGTACCATAACCCACATTGTTTGGCCCGGATACCAAGGCATTTTTACTCGCAATATTGATAATATCTCCGCCTTTGTTTTGGGCTCTTAAGATAGCCACTGCCGCTTTTGAAACAGCAAACTGACCTTTTACCAACACATCCTGCAAGATATCCCAGTCTTTTTCAGAAGTCTGCTCAATCGGCTTGGAGATGGCTAAGCCAGCGCAGTTGACAATGATATCAACTCCGCCAAATTTCAAGGTAGCTTCTTTAAGTGCCCGCTCAATATCTCCCATGTTGGTCACATCCATAAGGGTGCCTGATCCGGTGTCTTTATTGTAGGTGGCTAAGGCGGCATCTAAATTATCATTGTTGATATCTGTGATAAATACACAGGCACCTTCCGCGGCCAGTCTGTCGGCAATTGCTTTGCCAATTCCTCCGGCACCACCGGTGACAAAAGCAATTTTACGGGAAAGCGGTTGCTCTTTCGGCATACGCTGAAGTTTTGCTTCCTCAAGCAACCAATATTCAATGTCAAAAGCTTCTTGTAGAGGTAGTGAAACATATTCCGAAATAGCTTCAGCACCTTTCATCACGTTGATGGCATTGATGTAGAATTCGCTCGCTACCCGGGAGGTTTGCTTGTTTTTGGCATAAGAGAACATTCCCACACCAGGCCACAAGATGACAACTGGATTGGAATCCCGCATGCCGGGGCTGTTGGAACGCTTGTGGTTGTCATAGTATTCAGCGTAATAATCTCTATATTTCGAAAAAGCTTCTTCCAAATGAGTTTTAAGTGTGCTGATGTCACTCAAGTCTTGGTCTGCAGGAATATCCAAAACCAAAGGCCGAATTTTTGTTCGCAAAAAGTGATCCGGGCAGCTAGTACCCAATGGAGCTAACTTGTCAATATCATTACTGTTGATAAATTCCAGCACTCTTTCATCATCTGTAAAGGTACCCACCATGCGGTCATAGCTGGATGCCAAGCCCCTTAACAAAGGAGCGATTTTAGCAGCCTGGTCTTTCCGTAGATCACTTGCCAGAGACTGAATGCGCTGACCACCAAAAACAGGACGGTCTTTTCCGTAATTGTCTTCTAAATATTGCGAAGCTTTTTCGATTACTTCCAAGCTGTTCACATAACATTCATGGGCTGTTTCTCCCCAAGTAAACAATCCGTGACCACCGAGCATGATACCACGTATACCGGGATTGTCATTTACAGCCTTTTCCAATTTCAAGGCAATGTCAAAGCCGGGCCTCTGCCACGGAACCCAAGCGATTTGTCCGTCGAAAAGATCGTGGGTGATTTTTTCCCCGTCCTTAGCCGCCGCAATGGCGATAGCCGCATCTGGATGCAAGTGATCAATGTGCTTGTAGGGCAAAAAAGCATGCAAAGGAGTATCGATAGAAGGTGCCTTGGAATCCAAATCATAGATACAGTGGTTGAATAGACCCACCATTTCATCTTCAAATTCCAATCCCCTGTAGACATTTTTCAAAGCATGAAGTTTCTCTTGGTATAATCCGGCTAATCCACTTCGCTTAAGGGTTCCGATATCTCCACCGGATCCCTTAATCCACATGATCTCCGTTTCCTTTTTTGTCAGGGGATCAATTTCCATTGTCTTGCAACTGGTATTGCCTCCACCGTAATTGGTGATTCTCAAATCTGAGCCCAAAATATTGGAACGATACAGCAACAATGCTACTTGATCGTCTCCCAGCTCTTTTTCCTTTTCCTTATCCCAAAGGTAATTTACGTACTTAAAGTTTCTATCTAAAACTGACATATATGAATTTAATTGTTTAAAATTTAGGTTTGAAATCAGGCGAATATAACCGATAAAACGTTTTTAACTGTCCTGTTCTGTGCTGTTATTATGCATATTTAACAAAGACTTTCACTTTTTTTGTTCAGGAACTACTAATTCAACCAAAAAAGCAGGAGTTTTTCTGTTCGAATTACACGTCACGATAAGAGAATTTTAGGATTTTAATTCGCCTCTTTTTTGTAGGGAGAAGGACTTGTCGACGTCCAGCCCCCATCAATCACTAGGCTCTGTCCTGTAATATGTCGGGCTTTTCCAGAAACCAGAAATGCCACTGCTTGGGCAATATCCTCTGGATAGGCAGGTTTGCCCAGAGGCGTGATATCGGACCATATTCCAACAAAATCCTCTTGCGTGGAAGTCCTTTCTGTCACTGTGGCCCCTGGAGCCACGGCATTTACAGTAATTCCGTACTGGGAAAGTTCTACTACGAGCGTTTTGGCCAGCAATTCCAAACCAGCCTTGGTCATGCCATAGGCGGCTAGGTTTTTATGGGCCTGATGTCCGGTAACGGAGGACATGAAAAGAATTGATCCTCCTTTTCCTTGTTTGATCATTTGCTTGGAAGCAGCTTGGGCCAGAAAAAAACTGCCTCCCAAATTTAACTGGGTGACCCGTCTGAAATCCTCCGGGGTAAAGGAAAGAAATTCTCCATAGATGGTGATCCCTGCATTTGGAATCGCGATGGTAAGTCCACCAAAATGATTCACAGCCGCATCAACCATTTCTTGTATAAAGGCAGGATCAGAGGCATCTCCAGGCAATCCTACGCAAGATCCGGGAAATTCAGCGTTGATTTCTGAAACAGCGTCCGCAATTAAAGAAAGTTCCACGTCGTTCAGGATGACTTTTGCTCCGGATTTTGCCAATTCTCGGACGATGGCCAGACCAATTCCTACTCCGGCTCCGGTGACTATAGCCACGTCCTGCTTGTTATTATTCATGTAATAGGTTAATTTGATGGTTAGGAAAAATAAAAACCCCCGGGAATATCCAAAACCGGATTACGGAGGCTTTTAAGTCTTACTCGTAAATTTAATGGGAATCTTTGGAGACCTCACTTCCGGAGCTACCTTTAAGGAAATCCAAATCAGCTCCCAAATTAGCCTGTTCAACGTGCTTTATATACAGACCTACGTATCCTCTTTCGACTAGAGGCGCTGGTCGCTTCCATGCTGCCTTGCGCCTATCCAGTTCTTCATCCGATACCAAAACATTAAGTTTTCGCGCCTGAACATCCAATTCAATCATGTCTCCAGTCTGAACTACGGCAAAATTACCCCCTTCAGCGGATTCGGGGGTTGCGTGAAGGACCACCGTGCCAAAGCCTGTTCCACTCATACGCCCATCTGAAATTCGGACCATATCGGTTATTCCTTTTGCCAATACCTTAGGAGGCAAGCCCATGTTACCTACTTCAGGCATACCGGGATATCCCTTTGGACCAACATTTTTAAGGATCATTACTGAAGTCTCATCAATGTCCAAGTCAGGATCGTCTATCTTATTTTTATAATCGTCAATATCTTCAAAAACTATTGCTTTTCCCGTATGCTTCATCAGTTCCGGACTTGCTGCAGATGGCTTAATGATGGCACCTGTCTCACAAAGGTTTCCCTTCAGGACAACGATGCCAGAGGTAGGATTAAACGGCTTATCAATTCCCGCTATTACTTCCTCGTTGTAGTCAAAGAAAATGGAGTTGACATCCCCAATTCCTCTTCCGGTAACTGTTATGGACTCGTTGTTCAGGTGGTCTTTTAATTGCCGAATAATTGGTGGCAGACCACCTGCGTAGTAAAAATCCTCCATAAAATACATGCCGGATGGCTGTAGATTAGCCATTAGCGGGATATTTTGTGAGAATTTGTCAAAATCATCCAATGTCAAGTCAACTCCTATTCTTCCTGCTATTGCCAGAAGGTGAATTACAAAATTGGTGGATCCGCCGATTGCGGCATTTACCATAATGGAATTTTCAAACGCCTCCCGGGTGAGGATATCACTGGGCTTAATGTCATTCTCCACCATCTTTACTATCTCCATTCCGGAGAGGTGTGCTAGGATTTTCCTTCCGGTATCGGGTGCGGGTATAGCGGCATTTCCTGGAAGTGTTAGTCCGAGAGATTCCACCATACAGGCCATCGTAGAGGCAGTTCCCATCACCCCACAGTGGCCGTCACTGCGGCACAGGCCCCTTTCGGCTTCAAACAATTCCTCCTGATTAATTTTTCCGGCTCTAGAATCCTCGCTGAACCTCCAAATATCACTGGTACTGATTTGACGCCCTCGATATCTTCCAGTCAGCATCGGTCCGCCAGAAACGACTATGGTAGGAATATCCACGCTACAGGCCCCCATCACCAAGGAAGGTGTTGTCTTGTCACAGCCACAAAGTAACACTACTCCATCAAGTGGATTAGCACGGATGGATTCTTCCGTATCCATGCTGGCCAAATTCCGGAACAGCATGGCGGTGGGTTTCATTACGGTTTCGCCAAGGGACATTACAGGAAATTCCACAGGATAGCCCCCAGCTTCCAAAACTCCTTTTTTTACAAATTCCGCCAACTCACGGAAGTGAGAATTACAAGGTGTCAGTTCAGACCAGGTGTTGCAAATTCCAATGATGGGCTTTCCGGCCATTTCATGGGTTGGAATTCCCTGCTTCTGAAACCAAGACCTGTATATCAGCCCGTCTTTTCCTGTCTTGCCAAACCAGCCTTGGCTTCTCCTTGTAGATTCTTTCATAGTAATAAGGTTATTTTTTTGATTAATGGTCAAAATACAGGTTTGATCGATTCGTTACCAAGACCTGTGGTAAAGGAAGGGAATCCCCCTAAATTGACATGTAGTACTATTCCGGTTTTTTGCCGTATAAGGTTAGTGGTTGATATCCCGAAATTAAAATTTTATTTGATAAAATCCTCGCAAATCAATTTTCAATAAAAAGTTGTTACCTATATTAGGCCACGAAAAATAATAATAGACCAAATAAGTAATCCACAATGAGTTTTGAAATCAAATCATCGACAGAAGTATATGACGCCATTATCGTGGGCTCCGGTGCGGGAGGGGGAATGGCCAGCAAAATCCTTTCGGAGGCTGGGCTGAGTGTTGCCGTAGTAGAAGCGGGTAGCGACTTCGACCCGGCACTAGAAGAATACCGAACCCAGATGCGATACCCTTGGGAATCTCCTCGACGAGGGGCGAGTACCGTTCGGGATTTCGGGGATTTTGATGCGGCTTATGGAGGTTGGGAAATTGAAGGTGAACCCTATACCAGAAAGGACGGCACTCAGTTCGATTGGTTTCGGGCACGTATGTTGGGCGGCCGTACAAACCACTGGGGTAGAATATCGCTGCGCTTTGGTCCGGATGATTTCAAACGAAAAAGCATTGACGGCTTAGGAGATAACTGGCCTATCAGCTATGATGATGTAAAACCCTACTATGACAGGGTGGATAAAATTGTGGGTGTTTTTGGTACCAAAGAGGGAATACGGAACGAGCCGGACGGATTTTTCCTTCCTCCTCCCAAGCCAAGACTACACGAACTTGCATTTATGAGGGGTGGCAAAAAAGCCAATATCCCGGTTATTCCCTCCCGGATTTCCATCTTGACCCGTCCCGTCAACAATGAGCGGGGTGTTTGTTTCTTCTGCGCCCAGTGTAACAGGGCCTGTCAGGTGTATGCGGATTTCTCAGCCGGTACAGTATTGGTTAAGCCTGCCATCAAAAAAGGCCATGTAGACCTGTACACTTATGCGATGGTCCGAAAAGTTACCACAAATGAAAACGGAGAGGCCACGGGAATTTCCTTTGTGAGTAAAGTGGACATGCAGGAATATAAGCTCAAGTCAAGAGTAGTAGTTCTTGGTGCATCAGCCTGTGAGACAGCCAGAATCATGATGAATTCCAGCTCCCCAAAGCATCCCAATGGGCTGTCCAATAGTAGTGGAACGCTTGGAAGATATCTACATGATTCCACAGGTGCCAGCCGATCAGCGTTGGTGCCGGAATTTCTGGGAAGAGACAAATATAATGAGGATGGGACTGGCTCCATGCACGTGTATACGCCTTGGTGGCTGGATAACAAAAAATTAGATTTCCCCCGAGGTTACCACTTAGAATTTGGAGGGGGAATGCGTATGCCAAATTATGGCTTCGGCTTTGGTATGGATAGTATGCGGCAGAACATAAAAGATGAATTTGGAAATCCAGGTACCAACGGAGGATATGGTGCAGGTCTGAAAAAAGATATCCGCAGCGTGTACGGTGCCACCATCGGCATTGCGGGCCGGGGAGAAAGCGTGCCCCAATATGACAACTATTGCGAAATTGACCCCAATGTGGTGGATAAGTTTGGTATTCCCGTGCTGCGCTTCCACTATAAGTGGACAGAGCATGAAGTGAAGCAGGCCAAGCATATGCAGGATACCTTTGAGGAGATATTCACGGCGATGGGGGCAAAAATTCTGGGCAACAAGCCCGGAACCGAAACCCAGTACGGATTGGCTGCACCCGGCAGGATCATTCACGAGGTGGGTACTTCCAGAATGGGAGACGACCCGAAAACCTCCGTGCTCAACAAATATGCCCAGGCCCATGAGTGTAAAAACCTGTTTGTCGTGGATGCCGGATCCTTCGTTTCCCAGGCCGACAAGAACCCGACTTGGACCATTATGGCATTGTCTATCCGAACTTCAGAGTATATTATTGATCAGTTGAGTAAAAAGAATATTGGGTGATGAATTGAAATATGGCCTATCGGCCGAAATATTGGTGAATTGATATTAGTGGATATTAGATATTAATTGATATTGGAAGTAAATTGAAATATCGGGGAGATTTTGTAGAAACGAGCCTGCCGGCAGGTATGGCCTACGGCCGAAATTATATTGAAATAGGGTCTATGGACAAAGTCGAAAATAAGCGGAAATCCCGACTAAAGCGGTTGCTCGAAAAGGGGGTAATATAAAGTACTCCGACTATTTATTGCGTACAAAATTGCTGCTTCTATGACGAAAACCAGCACCGCCACGTAAAAAACTGGCGGTGCTTTTTATTCTCTATCAATTTTAAAACTAACAAAATTTAGTTTATCCTCATTTTCAAAATCAACAAACGCCATATTCAAACCTTTTTCGTTCACAAAGCTCATTCGGGTTATAAATTGCCCATTGGAAGGTTGGTATACAAACCGCTTTTTTCTCATCTAATTAATCGAAATTGATTTGATTATTCCTAACAATATAGTTTGAATTTACAAAGGCCTTTGATTTTTATTATATATAAGAAGAAAATATCTTCGTGAATTTGCTGGAAACCTGCCGTCAGGCAAGTTAGGCCTATGGGCCGAAATAAGGTTGAGATATGGCCTACGGCCAAAACATTGTAGAAATACAATAGAAATCGGACCTTAGCGGATCAAATTATGGCCTAAAGCTATGCGAAACAGACAATATAACAAGAGGTACCTTTTCTCTTTACTGTCACCTTAATCGACAAATTCTGTTTGGATGTCGGAGAAACTAAATAGATTCAAAAACTTATTCCATTTCCGGATTCCCCCAGCTTGTTTCCTGACCAGATTCCGGATAATCCCGACTGATTGTTTTCCCAAGTTCCCTGCCCGTTCGTAGCAGTAAGCACTCCGGTAAAGGTCGTTCCGGTGGTGGCGGATCCAGAGGTTGCAAGAAAGTCTCCGTCGGAATTTACGGTTCCCGTAAGCCCGTAATTCATGGACATCACAGTGGAGGTGGCAGTACCTGAAATACCGCCCATTTCATTGATTTGTACCGACCAAGTGCCGTTGTCAACATCGCCTGAATAAGTTCCACTCCAAGTGCCTTGGTAGAGTTCCACTCCCCCTGGCTCGTCGTCGTTGTTACAAGAAAATATCAGGAAGGACATCATCAATAAAATCACAATAAAAGGGTTTCTGGAAGTAGGCATGTGCTTTTTCATTTTTTTAGATTTTTGGCTTGTATTTGACATCGCATTTAGCTGAATTTGTCATCAATATTTTTTTAATCTTCTTTCCGAATTTATTGTAGATTCCTTCAACTGATTGTCTTTGATCAGTTTCTTTATTTACCTTGTAGCAGTATCGGATAATATTTCGTCAGGAATATATACCATTACTATACTTGAGGTTGAGAGTGTATCGTTTCCTGCCTTGCTGATTGGATCGTATGGTTTATGCACTTGGCCAACCCAACAATGCCAAAATGCTAACATGTCAAATAAACCCGCTTTAATATGAATCCACTTTCCAGATATATTCTCCAAAGGCATTATTTGGTAGTAATGTTACTGCTATTGATAGTTGGATGTCAGGAAAGTGCACTTCCGGACGGAGAGGGTGCGGACGTAAAGCGGTTGACCCAAATTCCGGATAATACGGACTACGTCTCTCTTGATTTGATAGAGACCGAATGGCAACTTATCGGGTTTGTAAATGGGAGCCGCATAAGATTACCCCAAGCACCCGGCGGGTATACGCTTACTTTTCATGTGGGTGGTGTGGTCTCGGGTCGCACGGCGGCCAATCTGACACACGGAAGCTATACGTTAACAAATAAACAACTGCTCGTTTCCGATTTCAGGGATATCACAGAAGCGGCCAGATTTCCAGATGATGATCCTTTTATAGCTTCCATGAACAGTGTATATACGTATCAAATCTCGACAAAAGGACTCGCTCTACATTATGATACGCAAAAGTACCTGTTATTCAAACCGGGGGAAACAAATAATTCTCCCCATTAATTTAAGAGGGTCATGTAAAGAAATCATCCCTTTCCACACATAATATGAAAATAAGAAAGCGAATTTTGGGATGAAAATCCCGAAAACGAATCAGTTCCTCGCGGAACATACTGCTCTTTTGTAAAAGATGCGGGAATAATTAATCGGGTTCCGGTAACGGTGGATATGGAGGTTTCCATTGAAGTGAGGTAAAATGGATTTTAATTAAATAAATAAAAAATGAAGCTAATAGTTTTCGGTCTAAATTGGGTCTTTATTTTGGGAGTATTTTTTATTCTACTTCTACTACAAGGATGTCAGGGCGAAGAATTACCGGAGGGAGAGGTTTTTTTAAGCCAAATTTCCAACAACCAGGACTATTCCTCTCTTCCCTTGATTAGCACAAAATGGAAGCTGATAGGTTTTGTGGATGCGACTCGGAATACAATAAAGTTGGCGGAAGATAGCCAGGAGAGGAGCTTTACGTTGACTTTTAAGGAAGATGGCGTTTTGGAGGGGTTTACTTCATCTAATATTGTTTGGAGGGAATACGTTCTTCTGCCGCCGCTGGAAGCAAACAAGATTGACCTCTCTCTATTTGCGCCTAGCACCTATGCAGGTGAAACCCCTGATGGATATTTATATATTGAGTTAATGAAAAAAGTGTATTTGTATCAAATCTCAACTAAAGGACTTGCTTTGTTTCATGATCCAAGGAAATACCTATTATTCAAGCCTGTTGATTGAAGTTCCGTTCCGCACGTTTACTCTTTTAAATTGAAGATTGCGGTCGCAGAAAGATTAAATCGAAAGCTCTAAATGAGAAAATTTGAATTTTAAAACATCTAAAATTTTTTCGTATCATTAGTTTAGGACCTGAAAAACCAATAAATTGAAAAAACCTAAGTCAAAAGTAAGTTATTTGATTTTCTTAACGCTTTTGATTTCATGCGTTGAAAGTCAAGAAGAGCCCACAGTAACTGAAATACCGGTAGACAGCTATTGGATGTATTCGTTTACCTGCTTGGATGAAAACGTTGAGGATAGTTTTTCACAACAAAACAGCATGAGGATCACTAACCCAGAAGATTTTGAAGTACTCGCTTCCTGCAACGTCGAGCTTCCGGAAGTTGATTTCAGTAACTTTTTTCTGTTAGCCACTCGATTTGAATCTATGGGGTTTCCCATTTTTAGGGATCAGGGGTTTTATAGAATAGGCGATACCGACCTGGAGTATAAAATAAAAATTGATATTTCTGATTTTACAGGAAGAGGGGTTATCTACTGCTTTGGCATTATTCCAAACGAATTTGCCCAACAGGAAATTTCAGTAGAAATTCAAAATTGAAGCAACGTTCGTTTATCTAGAGCTCCGTAAATCAACGTTCTGTGTGTTGCTAACACTAATAGACTCGGGTTTTGGCGGAGAGGTAATGCTATTTCAACCTTCTTGGGCGCCAAAACTGGGAAGAAAAATCGATCCATTCTACCCACATCTGACCCCTAACGGGGCCGATAACAAAATTATATTTTTCGACATCGAATATTACCGCTCTATTTAGGTCTTGGGCCATTTTTCAACCATATTTCAATCCAGTCCCAATATCAATATACATTTTCTGCAAGTATCAATTCCCCAATATTTCGGCCGACAGGCCATGTTTCTACCGTATATCTACCATATTTCAATTTCTTTCTTCGATAACGTCCTATTTCCACCCTATTTCGGCCGTAGGCCATGTTTCTACCGTATATCCACCATATTTCATTTACCTCATAATATCCATCAATATCCAATATCAACGAATATCAAATTTTTCAACAGCATAGTACAGGACAGTATTTCTAAATAACACGATATCTTTGAACCTGACTATTTTGATAAGTATCTTTATGAACCAAAGGTAAACTTTACCTCCTTGTCTTGGTTTAAAACCTGTAATATAACCCTAATGAACGTAGGACTATTTATCCCCTGCTATGTAGACCAGTTTTACCCTTCTGCGGCCATCGCTTCGTTGGAGTTGTTGGAGAAATTTGGAGTAGATGTAACATACCCCATGGATCAGACCTGCTGTGGTCAGCCAATGGCCAATTCGGGATATGAACAATATGGAAAGGATGCCGGGGAACTCTTTATGAAAAACTTTGGAGATTTCGAATACATAGTCGCTCCTTCCGGCAGCTGTACTTTGCACGTCAAAGAGCACCTTCTTTCCCATGACGGGACAGGGCCGAAAATATATGAACTTTGCGAGTTTCTTACTGATGTGCTGAAAGTAGAGGAATTGCACGTCAGCTTCCCCCACCGAGTGGGATTTCACTCTAGTTGCCACGGTCTGCGCGGACTGCATCTGGCCAAGCCTTCGGAGATTGTGGGTGTGGATTTTAACAAACCCGTCAGCCTGTTGGAAAAGGTCTCTGGTCTGGAACTGGTAACCTTGGACCGAAAGGATGAATGTTGCGGCTTTGGAGGAACCTTTGCAGTTTTTGAAGAAGGCATCTCTGTACAGATGGGAAAGGACAGGCTCGCTGACCACCTGAGTAAGGGGGTGGAGGTGATTACGGCGGCTGACATGTCCTGCCTTATGCATATGGAGGGACTCCTAAAAAGAGAAAAAAGCCCCGTAAAGATCATGCATATTGCGGAGATTCTCAACGGAAATTCAATTCATTCCTAATCGTACAACCCAAAAAAAATCAATGAATTATGGCGGTATACAAAACCCACGCAGCGGCGGCAGACGAGTTTTTGAAGGACGAGGAAAGGACCCATTGGCACGACGATACCTTATGGCATGTCCGTACCAAAAGGGATACTGCTGCTCAAAAACTTCCGGAATGGGAAGTATTGCGTGAAAATGCCTCACAGATCAAAGAATATGTACTGTCCCACTTGGATGAATTGCTGGTTCAGTTTGAAAAAAATGCCACAGCTAACGGAATAGAGGTTCTTTGGGCAAAAAATGCGCAGGAACACAACGAACACGTGTACCGTATTTTTCAGGAAAACAAGGTGAAAAACCTGGTTAAAAGTAAATCCATCCTTACCGAAGAGTGTGGGCTTAACCACTTTCTGGAAGAGAAGGGATACGACGTAGTGGACACCGACTTGGGAGAAAGGATCATTCAGTTTAACGACCAAGTGCCCAGTCATATCGTGATGCCAGCCATCCACCTGAAGAAAAAGGAAATTGGGGATATCTTTCATAAGCACCTGGGCACTGACGCTGGAGCGGATGATCCCCAGTACTTGACCGAGGCAGCCCGTATTCACCTACGGGAAAAATTTATCCAAGCCAATGCCGCCATAACAGGGGTGAATTTCGGTATTGCGGAAACTGGCGGATTTGTGGTTTGTACGAATGAGGGAAATGCCGATATGGGCACCCATTTGGCGGATGTTCACATTGCCTGTATGGGTATTGAGAAACTTATCCCTCGGGCTGCCGACCTAGGCGTGTATTTAAGGCTTTTGGCTAGAAGCGCCACAGGGCAAAGCATCACTAACTATACCTCGCATTTTCACAGGCCATCCGCAGGAAAAAAGATGTACCTAATCCTTGTAGATAATGGCAGAACGGAGCAGCTTGGCCGGGAAGATTTCCGCAACTCCCTGAAGTGCATTCGCTGTGGGGCCTGTATGAATACCTGTCCAATCTATCGAAGAAGCAGCGGATTTAGCTATGGATCTACTGTACCCGGACCGATCGGATCGATTTTATCACCTGGGATAGACTTGAAAAAACATAGCACCCTCCCTTTTGCCTCCACGCTTTGCGGTTCTTGTTCGGATGTATGTCCTGTAAAGATCAATATCCACGAGCAGCTCTACAAATGGAGACAGGTTATCACGAAAGAGGGGGATGCACAACCCGCCAAAAAGTGGTCGATGAAGTTGGCCGGGAAAGTGTTGGGCAGCCCGGCATGGTATAATTTTATGGGAAAATCGGCTCGAACCGCACTGAAAATTACACCGGCCAGCCTTATATACACCAAGCTCAACGCATGGGGAAAAAAGCGGGACCTGCCGGAGGTTCCCAAGGAAAGTTTCAAGGAATGGTACAAGAAAAACAGAAAGTAATGAGTAGTAAGGAACAAATACTGGCAGCTGTCAAAAAAAACAAGCCCGATGCAACAGGGTTACCGGAGCACCTCTCATACCCTAAGGAGGAAATAAATCAGTTGATCGAACATTTTCAGCAGGCCAGCTTGTTAAACGGTGGGAAGACAATTGTTATCAAACGTTTAGAAGAAATCTCTTCCTACCTACAGGTTCATTTTGACAAAAAACTACAGATAGTATCCCTGATACCTGAGCTAAAGGGTAGCCTGGATATTACCACCATACTGGATCCCCATGATTTGGAAGCAGTGGAATTAGCGGTTTTGAAGGGCACATGGGCGGTGGCGGAAAACGCTGCTATCTGGATGCCTGAGGAGAATTTGGCTCACCGGGCATTGCCCTTTATTGCGCAGCACCTAGCCGTGGTCATTGAGAGCCGCCACCTGGTGCGTGATATGCATGCGGTCTATGAAAAAATCAAAGTAGATGATCCAGGGTATGGAGTCTTTATCGCAGGACCATCAAAAACAGCCGATATCGAGCAGTCCCTGGTTATCGGTGCCCACGGTCCGAGAAGTATGACGGTGTTTTTGTTGTCAGAGTAGGTTCTTCGTTTCAAATAACTAAAAACCCTAAGCAGAAAATGAACTCCATATAAGATTTAATCTATTCTTAATAGAGTGAACAGCCCATTTGAAGGATTTAGGTGTATATTCAATACATCTAAAACAGCATCAAATGAAACTAACATTATTTATTTTCCTAGGTTTGTTTACCGGATTCTATTCCGCCGTATCCCAACAGATAAGGGACAACCGGCCCGGCTTCCTAATCAAACCCTACCTTCAGCTTAGCACCCAAACAGAAATGAGCCTCCTATGGGAAACAACCCATCCCACTACTGCGCTCATCGAATTCGGAAAGGCAAGGTTTGACTCGGGGGAAGCAATTTTAGACCAACAGGTTTCCGACGGAGTATTAAAGCACATGCATGAGCTGACCATGCAATCCCTTGAGCCGGAAACGCATTATTTTTACCGTGTATCTTCTGTCACGGAGGCAGGAGATACCCTTCGGACAGAAATTCTTCCATTCAAGACAGCAGTTTTTGAAGAAACACCCTTCGCCTTTACCATTTTCAGCGATTCGCAAAACAACCCGGAGATTTGGGGAAAAATCACTGCTCTGGCGCGGGACGAGAGGCCAAACTTTGCAATACACGGTGGTGATTTGGTGGGATTAGGGTATAGAAAATCGGAATGGGTGGAAGAGTTTTTTGCTCCTTCCTATCAGTTTATGAAGCAAATTCCGATTTTCTCCACCCTTGGAAATCACGAGCATGATGCCGCTTTTTACTACCAATACATGAAAAATCCGGACCCGGAACATTACTATAGTTTTAAGTATGGAAATGCCGAATTTTTCATGATAGATACAGATCAGTTCCAAGAACCGGGCACTCCCCTATACAGGTGGCTCGAAAAAGCACTGGCAACCTCACAGGCCACATGGAAATTTGTTGTCCAACATCACCCACCTTTTTCCTCCGAAGAAAATGACTACGGGGACACCAATTTCGAGCTTTCCACTTACGGGGATGGGGAAGCCAAGTTGCTCGTTCCTTTATTTGAAAAATTTGGCGTGGATATTGTTTTTTCCGGCCACTTGCACATGTACGAACGCACTTGGCCCATTTTGGACGAAAAGGTGGTGGAAAAAAATGGGGTAAGATATCTGATTTTGGGCGGGTCAGGTGGAGGTCTAGAGAAGGCCGCACCAAACCGGACATGGTTCACCAATAAAGTGAGGACCTTGCATCACTACGGCTATATTGCTATCAATGGCAATCAATTGCAATTTCAGGCCATTGATCAGGACGGTAACTTATTCGATCAATTTACGCTGGATGGCAGTCGGCCAAAACTGCCTACTGCCTCACTTCCCCCAACAACCCCGCAGCCGACATCAGAACGGAGAATCTTTACCAATCAATTTTTGCTGGAACTTCAGACGGCTGAAGCTTCGGATGACATTTATTTTACCCTTGATGGGAGCAGTCCATCCAGAAAATCTCCCCGATATGGGGGGCCTATCGAACTCACTGAATCCAGTACGGTAAAAGCCATTGCATCTAATAAGCAGGGAGATAGTCCCATGGCGGAATATACCTTTGAAAAAACCGATCTGCTGCCTGCTGTTCCAAAAGACGAAACATTTCAGTCAGGCTTAAAATACAGGTACTTTATAGGTAAACTTACTGATCCAAAAGGTAACCTATCCGATCAACTGACCCTGAAATCAACGGGAACAATAGCATCATTAGATCCAAACCTGATTCCTGCGCAAGCCCTGAATTGGGGTGCAGAGCTAAGCGGTTATTTGGAGATTCCGGAAAGTGGATATTATACCTTCTCAGGACATGCCTATCAGCTGTTTCGTTTTTATCTTCATGGAGAACTGAAAATTGAGGAATATAATCGTGAGGTGGATTATACCTGCGAAGTATTTCTTGAAAAAGGCCTACATCCCGTTAGATTAGAGTACTATCTCCCTGACAGAAACGCGCTTTACTGGCAATTTTTCTTCACAAATCCAGACGAAAAAAAGGGGTTGGTATCGGACTTGAATTTCTATTTTAAATAGGTAATCAAAGTTGCTAAATTCTGATTTTACCGGTGAAAATACTTCCTTCAAGAAGGAAATATTTTAAATATAAAAAAATGTATTTTGTTGGTTTATAAACGCCTATGGTAGTATTAACCGTAGTAATTCGTAAATATGGTGAGTAATCCATACTAAAAATACCCCGATCGGGGTATTTTTTAACCCATGGGATTGCCATACCTTTACATCGGGTGATTAAGCAACTTTTCAAACTTAGTGTTTTTACCAAAATGGGGACAATTGTTTCGAAATTTTTTTGTCCCCATATTTTTTAATTTAATTTTTTCTCGGACCTAAATGGTCACATCCCTGCATAAATTCCACTAATTTTACGTACATGTATAAATTGCCATCATCCGACAAACCCGGATTTTTACTTTTGGGAATTCTCTTGGTCTCTTTTACCCTGCGACCCTCTATCACGGCCGTTGGACCTTTGATTCCTTTTATCCGGGAAGACTTGGCATTATCAAATGCCTGGGCAGGTTTTTTGACGACGCTACCGCTTATCAGTTTTGCTACATTTTCTTTATTCTCGGCCGCAATCGGTAAAAGGCTGGGCCATGCCCGAGCGATCCTCCTCGGTATGGTTGTGATCACGGTGGGTTCTGTGTTTCGGGTTTTGGGTGGTCCTTGGATACTATTTATTGGAACTGGCCTGACAGGAATCGGCATTGTGATCTGTAACGTCTTGTTAATTCCATTAGTAAAGGTAAGGATGCCTGGCAAAGTGGGAAAAGTCACCGGCATTTATGCCACGGCAATGTCACTAATGGCCGCCATAGCTTCCGCCATCAGTGTTCCCTTGGCAATGGACTTAGGCTGGGGCTGGAGGGGATCACTGCTCTTTTGGGTGCTATTTTTGGGTATCGCTATATTCTTTTGGATACCACAGATAAAACCCAAAAAAACTGTTTCAAATAATCACGACGAGCATAAAAAGGCCAATGTGTGGCGTTCCAAACTGGCTTGGCAGGTGAGTCTGTTTATGGGGGTTCAGTCCTTTCTGTTTTTCACGCTGATTACCTGGCTGCCGGATTTTTTTATATTCCGGGGGGTGACCCCAACTAATGCTGGGTTGATCATTGCGCTGATGCAAGTCGTGGGACTTATCGGAACTTTTGTATCCCCTATTATTGCCCTGAAGTTCCGTGAACAATCTCTTATGATTTTAATTCTGGGATCCTGTTACCTAGTAGGTTTCGGCCTTTTGTTATCTCCGCATCTGCTACTCAATGTCATTGGAATTTCCATTGCGGGATTATGTATGGGGGCAAGCCTTAGCATGGCCTATATGCTGATCACCGTTCGGTCTGGGAATGACCAAACCACTGCGGCACTTTCCGGCATGGCACAATCCACCGGATACTATTTGGCAGCCTGCGGTCCTTTGTTGTTTGGAGTTGCAATAGACATCTGGCCAAATTGGAACAATTTGGTATATCTGATGTTGGCATGCTCGGTTTGTTTTGCCGGATTTGGCTATTTTGCGGGTAAAAACCGAACCATCTGAAGCCTAATTTTAATATTCCATTGCTTTTTAAAAAGGCTGATTACCTTTCAAAAAATTCTTGCATATTTGCGGGAAATTTCCAGAAAGCCTAGCCAAGGGAAGTTTTTATTGAAAGGATGTTTTTTTACTTTTTTAAGTAGTCCAATAAATAATTGAGATGAGAATATTTCTATGCTGTTTGGCCATCGTTTGCTTTATGCAAAAGAGTTTTGGGCAACGGGTTACCATTAGTGGTACGGTAAAAGAGTCAGCGTCAGGGGAAACCTTAATCGGTGCAAATATATATGACCGGATATCCCAAAAGGGCGCCGTCACGAATACCTATGGCTTCTACAGCTATACCACACAAACAGATAGCGTAGATCTTTATGTGAGTTTTGTAGGATTTCAGCCCGCTAGGGTACGGCTTATACTTTCCCAAGACACGACATTAAACATCCAGCTGAGTTTGGACACCATGTTAGAAGAGGTGGTGGTATCTGCGGAGAGCATGGATCAAATTCAGGAAGTAACCCGAATGAGTACCATTAATATTCCTATCAAGCAGATTAAGGAATTGCCAGCGCTTATGGGAGAGGTGGATGTTTTTAAAATTCTTCAGCTATTACCTGGCGTACAATCCGGTACCGGAGGCGCCAGTGGATTGTATGTACGGGGGGGAGGACCGGACCAAAATCTAATCTTACTGGATGGAGTCCCTGTTTACAACGCATCCCATCTATTCGGATTTTTCAGTGTTTTCAATGCAGACGCTATCAACAACGTAGAATTGATCAAGGGTGGTTTTCCTTTACGCTATGGTGGTCGGCTTTCTTCCGTCATCGATCAGATTCATATGGAAATCCCATTCAGTATCAGGTTTCCTGCAACGCTTATTTTGTTCCAAAAAATCCCGTCTATGAGACCGATTACTATTCGGAACAGACTCTGCTTTTTGATGATAGACTCTTTGACGGAGAGGAAGCAATCATGGATTTGCTAATCCAAGGCACTATGATGGAGGAAACCTATGAGGGAGAGATTTATTTTAATCTAAAATCAGTAACAGAAAGTTACTATCAGTATCATACCACTTCAGACTTGCAGGATTGGAATGAAGGAGATCCCTTTGCCCAGCCCGTACAGGTTTTTTCAAATATTCCCAATGGGTTGGGAATACTGATGGGTTCTACCTTGGATATATTTCAATATAAGTAGGACAATTGACGAAAACTAGAATTACCTGTTTTTTTCGGGATATAATGGGTATTTTTGCCCTCTCCATAACAGTTCCTCCATGCAAGAATTCGTTGAGTCATTCGGGATATCATCCGATGTTTTTTCCTATGTAATTATGCCCCTGCTTATTTTTCTTGCTCGGATCGGGGATGTATCCATCAATACCCTACGTATTGTATTTGTAATGTCCGGCAAGAAATTCATTGCCCCGCTAATGGGATTTTTTGAATCAATGATTTGGCTTTTGGCGATTGGGCAAATCTTTCAAAACATTGACAACCCCTTGTCGTACATTGCATACTCAGGAGGCTTTGCGATGGGGATTTATGTAGGGATGACCATTGAGGAAAAGCTGGCTCTTGGGAGGGTCCTAGTACGAATCATTACACCAGAACCCATGAACGAACTGGTGGACTATATGAAGGAAAAAGAGCATCGATTTACTATTGTTGGAGCCGAGGGACGCTACGGCCGGGTGCAGGTGATGTTTACTGTTTTGAAGCGGGAAAACCTTAAAGCGTATATTGAAAAAGTAAAGCAGGTAAACGACAAGGCTTTTTATACGATAGAAAGTGTCAAGCGGGTCAGTGAGGATGATTTTACGCTGACCGGGGATAAGCCAAGTTTTGCTTCTCGGGTGATAGGGAAGATTAGGAAGTAGGGTTTGATTAAAATTTAACCTCATTTCTTCTCCGGCCTCGGAATGATTACTTTGAACAGCTCGCCTTCGGCATCATTTATCAATTCAATATTAGGCTGATGTTCATAAGCCCTTTTTAATCCGGAGCCTAATCCTCTGTAGGGCATAGTATGAAGGGCATAACCTACCATTAAGTTATTTCTCACCACCGGGTTTCCGTACCGAAGTTCCTCAACCACCAAGCTGTTGGGCAAACTTCCCGGACTTATAATTTCAATCCTGTTATCGAATACCATCAGTCTAACGGGAGCATTTTTTATATAGTCTCGGTGAATAAGTGCGTTTTCTAGAAGCTCTTGCAAGGCCATTTCAGAAATTTCTAAAATGCCCTGCTAGTTTTTGTTTCAGACTGGGTTTTTGCGTTTCGATTTAATACCAAAAGATGTCGGGCACTAGAGTCAAATTTACCAAATCTATTTACTTTATCCCCAATAAAAAGAATCGATAGTCAATTCAACCTCCTTACCATTCAACCGGACCCAAGTTATTCATATTCCTCAATATCCAGGCCTGTCTGCTCTGAAGGTAGTTTGTTGGCTTGGTGGGATTCCAGCGACGGGGGTTGGGTAGGGTCGCGGCGATATAAGCGGACTGCTGTCGGGAGAGTTCTTTGGCTGGCTTCTTATAAAAATGTTGCGAAGCGGCTTCTATGCCATAGATTCCCTCCCCCATTTCGATCACATTCAAATACACTTCCATGATCCGCTTTTTACCCCAAAACCATTCAATCAAATAGGTAAAATAGGCTTCCATTCCCTTCCTCAACAGGTTGCGGCCCTGCCATAAAAAGACATTCTTGGCAGTCTGATTACTGATGGTACTTCCTCCACGAAATCGCTTGCCGGTATCGATATCCTTCCTAGCTTCTTTGATCGACTCCCAATCGAAGCCGCCATGCGTCCTAAATTTCTGGTCTTCGGCAGCTATTACAGCCAGCGGAACGTGGGAAGAAATGTCCTCCAGTGGTACCCATGAATTCTTTAACATGACCTCCTTTTCCGGATCAAAAAGTTGCTCCACACTGCGAATGACCATCAGTGGGGTAATCCACACCGGAACGAAGCGGAGAATCGCCACAGAAACGATGGAGGCCAGAAAAAAACCCAGGGCTAAGATGACCCCGAAACGAACAATTCTCTTTACTATAGTCTTCATTCCTTCAGAAAACTTCCAAAATTATTGCACGAATTTACGATAAATTTCAGATGAAAAATGCAATAACATATTTATCCATCTATTTTTGTATTCTTGATAGGGATAAATAACAAAACGAATTCATGCCAAATAAACCATCGGAAAGCCTTCCCGGTAAATTTTTAGAACAGCTGGAAACTGTTTTGGACCCACAGGAAATCCAGGATTTTCGAAAGAGTCTCGCAAAGGCCAGCCCTACATCTATCCGATTTAACCCACACAAACCGATTTCATCGGCATCCAACATGGATCCAGTTCCTTGGTGCCCTACGGCCTACTATTTACCCGAGCGACCGTCGTTTACACTAGACCCCAGTTTTCACGGAGGAGCGTATTATGTACAGGAAGCCTCCTCCACATTCCTACATCACATCTTAAGTACCATACAACTTCCACCTTCCAGCATTGCGCTGGATCTCTGCGCTGCTCCCGGTGGTAAATCAACCTTGCTAAGCTCGTATCTAGGGGAGACTGGAATAGTGGTTGCAAATGAAGTAATAAAAAGCAGGGCGCAGGTACTTAAAGAAAATATTATCAAATGGGGATTGGGTAATACAATAGTTACCCAAAATGATCCCTCGCATTTTTCAGATTTGGAAGGATTCTTTGACATAGTACTGGTAGACGCTCCTTGCTCGGGAGAGGGGATGTTTCGGAAAGATCCGGCGGCGATCTCTGAATGGTCTCCCGAAAATGTGTCGCTCTGTGTAGCCCGGCAGCAACGCATCATTGATCAGGTAGGCGCCTTGCCCAAAGGTGGAGGCTATCTAATTTACGCCACCTGCACCTACAACCGAAAAGAAAATGAAGAAAGTATTGCCTTTCTAACTCGGGAGTTTGCCTACGACCCCGTCCGAATTCCGGTGCGGGAGGAGTGGGGAATCCGAGAAAGTGAGATAGCTGTGGAAGATGACACCTATTACGGGTATCGATTTTTTCCACATCAGGTCACCGGGGAAGGATTATTTATCAGCGTGCTGCGGCGCACTGGGAATTCTGATCAGTCGGTGGGGCTTACAAAAGAATTTCGCCATTCCCACCTTAAGCGTGTCTCTCCTAAAGACATTCCCGAAGAAATCAGTTCCCAGCTTGATAGCACAAGAGCAATTCGCCTGTATCAGCTTGGGGAAAGCTATTTTGCCATACCTGAAAAGAAACAGCCAATTTTCGAAAAGCTGGCAGACTGCTTAAATATTCGATACTTCGGTGTAGAATTGGGTCAGGTGATTCGTGGTGAATGGCTCCCTAGTCACGAGTGGGCCCTTTCGGTGTTGGAGAAAAAAAATATCCCCCGACTTGAACTGTCGAGGGATGAGGCATTAAAATTTTTAAAAAAGGATTCGATTTCAGCGGATAACTCCCAAAAAGGATGGCTATTAATTACCTACTTGGGTTTGCCGCTTGGTTGGGTAAAAAACCTAGGTAACCGGGTAAACAATTATTACCCCAAAGCGTGGAGAATCCGGTCATGATTTGATAATCCTTTAAGATAAATCTTCCCATTGAGAAAGATCGAGTACCTCATCATCTAGGTAATGGGGATATATTTTCTGGTGGCATTTTTTCACCTCTGCGGTCAGCACCGCCCTGAAACCTTCTACATTTTCCCCTGTTTCTGCAGCCATAAACACCGGCCTGATGGCTGATTTCTTGGCGTAGCTTTGTTCCAGTTTTTCGAAATCGATAAAGCTTCCTTCTTCAATTTCCAATTCCGTCATAAACATACGTTCTTCTTCGGAAGGCATTTTGGCTGCTATATCAATTTTATTGAACACCAAAATGACAGGCTTATCACTCACCCCCATTTCACTAAGGGTGTGGTTTACGACGGTGATCTGGTCTTCAAATCCTGGATGAGACACATCCACCACGTGTACAAGGAGATCTGCTTCCCTAATTTCGGCCAGTGTGGATTTAAAGGATTCAATAAGATGTGTGGGCAGCTTGCGAATAAAGCCTACGGTATCTGAAAGCAGGAAGGGAATGTTTTCCAGCACTACTTTTCGAACCGTTGAGTCCACTGTTGCAAACAATTTATCTTCGGCGAGCACGTCGGCTTTTGTCATCAGTCGCATCAGCGTACTTTTTCCCACGTTGGTATATCCCACCATGGCGACACGGACTATACCTTCCCGGCCTTTTCGCTGGGTGAATCCCTGCTTTTCTATTTTGTCAAGCTTGTCCTTGAGAAGTGTAATCTTGCTACGAATATCCCGCTTATCCGTTTCAATTTCCTTTTCACCGGCACCACCCCTCGTGGAAGTTCCCCCACGTTGCCGCTCCAAGTGCGTCCACATATGGGTTAACCGTGGCAGTAGGTATTGAAACCGAGCCAGTTCCACTTGTGTTTTAGCCTGGGCTGTTTGTGCCCGATTAAGAAATATATCTAAAATAAGTAAAGACCGGTCATAGACTTTGACCTTCAGCTCATTTTCTAGATTCCTCATTTGGGAAGGAGAGAGGTCATCGTCAAAAATCACCATGTCCACCTTAAAAAACTCTACATAGTTTTTTATTTCCTCCAGTTTTCCAGACCCCACAAAGGTCCGAACATCCGGCCGTTCAAGCCGCTGGGTGAAGCGATGGATGGCTTTGGCTCCTAATGTCTCCGTCAGTTCCGCCAACTCATCCAAATGATCCGTCACACCTTTCTCCGTATCCTGCTGATGGATCAAAGCAACCAAGATAGCAGTTTCAGGTTCCGGAGCTGTATCGTTCAATTTTTTTAATTTTCTGGAGTATTTACTCATACACTCGATTTCACTGATTAATAATTTTAGTAAAGAGGTAACGATTTACACATCTTTTAGATTCATTATACGTAAATAACCTCACGCTTGAGCACATTTACGGTCAAATCATATGCCGGATCGGCATATCAGAATAAAATTTGCGATATATTTTACCCTTCAAAGGCAAAATAGTTAATTTTGCTGACAAATTGTGGAAATGACGAAATTTATGTGGCGTGTTCCAATTTAATTGCCCTGTTGTTTCATCTATTAGTTGACTATTAAAATGTGATTATTTTATTATGGAAATCAGAAAAACCCCCATCCAAGATGTGTATGAGATTTACCCACGGATTTTTAAAGACGACCGGGGCTACTTTTTAGAGACATACAAGCAGGATGTTTTTGAAAAACACGGTTTGCCAACCCAGTGGAAACAAGATAATCAGTCCTTTTCTGAGGCAGGTACGGTAAGAGGCCTTCATTTCCAGCGAGGCGCTTTTGCCCAGGCAAAACTTGCTCGCGTTGTTGTCGGTAAGGTGCTCGATGTGTGTGTGGATATCAGAAAAGACTCGCCTACCTTCGGAAAATTCCATGCTGTCGTCCTAGATGCCAAACTTCAAAATATGCTGTACATTCCCAAAGGTTTTGCCCACGGATTCTCGGTCTTGGAGGACGCAGTATTCGCCTACAAATGTTCGGATCTGTACAACAAGGAAAGCGAAGGTGGAATTTTATGGAACGATCCTGAGTTAGGTATAGACTGGGGGGTAAGTGAAGCCGTTTTGTCCGAAAAAGACCAAACTTGGCCCACCCTTAAAGAATTTGTGAAAATTAGCGGAGGAGGCCTTTAATGTCACTATTTGATTTAATAAGAAAGAGCCCATCGAAAAAAAATGAACCACTCAATCTGGAATGGTTGCAAGTGGATATGCACAGCCATCTCATCCCAGGCATCGATGATGGATCCAAAACTGTGGAGGAATCCCTCGAACTTATCCGGATTCTTCAGGGATTAGGCTTGAAAAAGCTGATAATGACTCCACACGTCATGAGTGAATTCTACAGAAATACCCCTGAAATCATCCAAGAAGGGTTGAAGCAAATGCGGAAGGCAGTGGCAAAGGAAGGAATTGCAATCGAACTGGAAGCGGCGGCAGAATACTATATGGACGAAATTTTCTTTGAAAAGATAGAGAAAAAACAGAAACTCCTTACTTTCGGAGGGAATAAGGTATTGGTTGAAACTGGGTTTTTGAGCAAACCTCAAATTTTGATTGAAACATTTTTCCGGCTGGAAATGGCTGGTTACCAGCCTGTATTTGCCCACCCGGAAAGATACCTGTACCTCCACCATGACGCCGAATTGCTCGATTCGCTTGCCGACAGAAATATCTTCTTTCAAATGAACCTTCTGTCCCTCACCGGTTATTATTCCAAACCCATCAAAAAATTTGCGGAAAAACTGATTGACCGTGGACTAATAAAGGTTGTCGGTACAGATTGTCACAATATCCGCTATTTGGAAGCACTGGAGCGCCTGCCACAGGAAAAGTATTACCACAAACTTATGAATCTAACCTTGTTGAATCCTGACCTATGAAAATTCTTATCACCGGTATCACGGGACTGCTGGGGAGCTATTTAGCTAGAGAATTACAAGGAGTGGGAGAAATCCACGGGTTGAGAAGGGTCAGTAGCACCTTTGAGCTTTTGGGGGACTTGGAAAATCAAATCCAATGGCATATAGGTGACATTACGGATTATGAATCCTTGGAGGAGGCTTTCGAAGGCATGGACTTTATAATTCATTGTGCTGGGTTGGTTTCCTTTTCGTCCAAAGACAGTAAAAAACTTTTGGCGGTCAACACGCAAGGCACTGCCAACGTAGTCAATGTCATGCTTGACAAGGGAATTAAGCGGCTGGCGTTTATAAGTTCAGTTGCCGCTTTGGGCCGGGACGCAGAAATGAGTGTCATCAATGAAAATTACAAATGGGTCACGTCAGACCTGAACACTCCCTATGGGATTTCCAAGCACATGGCAGAGCTAGAAGTGTGGAGAGGATCTCAAGAAGGGTTGGAGGTAATGGTATTCAACCCGTCAATTATTCTGGGCAAAGTAAATGATGATCGATCAAGTGCAGCCATTTATCAATATGTCCTCCAAGAAAAGGACTATTATCCATTGGGGTCAATAAACTACATCGATATTCGGGACACGGTGAAGCTCATTCGCTCATTGATGGATAAGGCCCCTTGGAACGAGCGTTATATTCTAAATGCGGCAACCATTTCATATCGACAGTTTTTCGAAAATATGGCCACGGTTTTCCAAAAAAAGGCTCCTGACAAAAAATTATCTGCAGGTATTTTGAATCTTGCCCTAGTTTGGACAAAAATAACCAGTCTGTTTCGGAAAACCCTCCTTCCATTGAATAGGCAAACAGCCCAAGTAGCCCAGCTGAATATCTCATTCGACAACGGAAAAGTGCAGTCCATCCTGAAACACAATTACATACCTCTCCAAGAAACGTTGGCATGGGCAATAAGGAACGAAAAAAAGCACCAAACCGTTTAATATCCATCTTAGGCAAAAGCAAAAAATTATTTCCTAACCCCCTTAAGCTATCAAATATTTTGGTAACTTAAGATTGAATTTAAAAAAAGATCGATGACGGGAGATTTTGAAAACCACTCAGAACAGGAAAGAGAGTTGGTTCAGCGATTTGAACATGCTCAAAAGTCCAACGAGGATCTTTATTTTGGCGAGGAGGAATTTGAGGATATCATCAAGTTTTACATGGATAATCTGAAATTCAAAAAGGCCCTCAAGACCAGTCAACTCGCTACCAATAAATTCCCATTTTCAATTGAATTAAAGTTATTACTTGCCCAAGGGCTTATCTTTCTCGATGAACTGGAGGAAGGGGTAGAGCTGCTGGAAAACCTCAATAATCTTTCACCCAATAATGAGGAGATCCTCTTGGCATTAGCCAATGTATATTCACTGCTGGGGCAAAACAAAGATGCCATAGAAATTCTTGAGAGTTTTCTTCCAATTGCAGAGGATAAAGCTGAGATCTATTATATGCTGGGCAACTTCTATAGAATGGAAGATCAAACCGAAAAGGCTATTTTTTGCTATAAAAAGTCGGTGACGTTGAAGATTAATCACGAAGATGCCCTTTTCCAGCTCGCAATGATCACGGAAGAGGATGGATCTTTTGATGATATCCTTCAATTTTACCAGGATTTTATCGATGAGGATCCCTATAATTCGGGGTCGTGGTACAACCTTGGCGTAGTTTATAATCGGCTGGGCAAGTTCGAGGAAGCTATCAAGGCATATGATTATGCACTACTAATAGATGACACCTTTGCTTCAGCGTATTTCAACTTGGGCAATGCCCTGATGAATACCAAGCAGTACGAGTTGGCACTGGAAGCTTACCAAAACACCATCAACTGTGAAGGAAGCAATGCCGAGAATTGTTGCTATTTGGCAGCCTCTTATGAGAAGTTAGACCAAATCGACATGGCATTTAAGTATTTTAAGAAATCCGCAAAACTGGACCCGGAATACGATGATGCTTGGTTTGGATTGGGGATGTGCATGCTTAAAAGGAAGAAATACTTTGAGGCCGTTCATTATTTCAGAAAAGCACTTAACCTTTCCGATGAAAATGCCAATTACTGGGTTGGGCTGGCGGAGTCTGAATATAATTTGGGAAACCTACAGGCAAGTTCCGAAGCGTATGAAGAGGCCATCAACCTGGAACCCGGCCTCTTAGAAACCTACATCAACTTGTCAATCATTTATTTTGATCAAAACAGATTTGAGGAATCAGAGGATGTGATCAAAGAGGGAATTGAAGAGCTACCGGAAGAACCGGAGTTATATTACCGCCTGGTCGTCTATTTGATTAAAACTGGGAAATATAAAGAAGCCTTTTCATATTTGGAAAATGCATTAACTTTGGACTTTGAAAAACACGTGATCTTGTTTGACCTTATGCCTGAGCTGGAGCAACAAAAGGCTATCTACAAAATCATAAATCAGTATAAGACTGATTCAACCAAATAAATTTTCCCTTTATACAAACTATTGATTGAATGAATTATATTCTTAAAAGTATCCCCTATCGGACGGAAAAACCTAGACAAGCAGGGTTTACTATGGCCATGGATAGGGGATTAAGTCTCCGTGAGGTGGAGGATTTTATTAGTATGAGTGGCGATTTCGTGGATATTGTCAAATTAGGATGGGCTACGTCATACGTTACCAAAAATTTAAAAACAAAAATCGAAACCTATCGGTCGGCAGGTATTCCTGTTTATTTTGGAGGGACACTTTTTGAAGCTTTTATCATCCGGGACCAGTTTGACGATTACCGAAAACTGTTGGACACTTATGAGCTTACTTTTGCGGAGGTCTCAGACGGTTCCATTGTCTTGGACCACAACAAGAAATGCGAATACATTCGCACGCTTTCAGAACAAGTCACCGTTCTATCGGAAGTGGGGTCCAAAGATGCCGCTAAAATTATCCCCCCATACAAGTGGATCGAGCAAATGCAGAAGGAACTAGAAGCCGGGGCATGGAAAGTAATTGGAGAAGCCCGTGAGGGTGGCACGGTTGGTCTTTTCAGAGATTCGGGGGAAGTCCGACAAGGATTGGTAGAGGAAATCCTGACGAAAATCCCTGAGGAAAAAATCATTTGGGAGGCCCCACAGAAAGAACAACAAGTTTGGTTTATCAAACTGATTGGCGCAAATGTCAACCTGGGAAATATTGCTCCAAACGAATTTATTCCCTTAGAGACCTTACGTCTAGGACTCAGGGGTGATACTTTTGATCATTTCTTGGAATTGGAGAAAAAATAATTCCAGACCAAATCAATTTTCAATTCTTATTGACTAGCAATAGACCATGAATAGAGTCAAAGATAAACTCCTTTTATTTTTAAAGGGAGTTGGCATGGGTGCCGCAGATATTGTGCCGGGAGTATCTGGAGGGTCTATCGCTTTGGTTACGAAAATCTACCAGGAATTGCTGGACAGCATCAAGTCCATTGATTTGGATGCGCTTCGGTTATTGGCCTCATTTAGGTTTAGGGAATTTTGGAAACATGTGAACGGTTCCTTTCTCCTGACATTGCTTGTGGGGATACTTACGGCCATATTTTCCCTGTCCAAACTCATCACCTTTTTGATGACCAACCACCCTATTCCTTTGTGGTCCTTCTTTTGCGGACTGATTCTTATCAGTGCATTAATCATCCTCAGAGATATACGGAAATGGAACGTAATTGCGATCCTGATTATTCCTTTAGGCGCCTATTTGGCCTATCAAATCACGGAAATCCCACCAGTAACCACACCGGATTCGCTATGGTTTACTTTTGTTGCCGGAGCGATTGCCATCTGCGCCATGATTTTACCGGGAATTTCCGGTAGCTTTTTACTTCTTATTTTGGGGCAATATGAGCAGATTCTGACCGCGGTGAATCAGAGAAATCTGGTTACAATTGGAGTATTTGGTCTGGGATGTGTTGTTGGATTATTGTCATTTAGCCGAGTAATTTCATGGCTGTTAAAGCACTATCACGCAATTACCATCGCCTTTTTGTCCGGGTTTATGTTGGGTTCCATCAATAAAATATGGCCTTGGAAGCGGGTCCTCAGTTACCGGATGTCTAGTAGTGGAATACAGCAACCTTTCATCACAGAAAATATTTGGCCACACCATTACCTCGCTGAAAGCGGACAGGAATCCCAATTTCTCGTCGCCATACTTGCTTTCTTGGTGGGTGTTATACTTGTGGTTGGCATTGAACGTATTGCTGCTTACAAACAACAACCTGAGTAACTATGAGAAGATTTGGATTAATCGGGTTTCCTTTAACCCATTCCTTTTCAAAAAAATACTTTACAGAAAAATTTGAAAGAGAAAATTTAGCCAACTGTAGATATGATCTTTTTGAAATTTCAGATATCCGGGATTTACCTGCCTTGTTGGAAAGGGAAAATGAATTGGTGGGCTTAAATGTCACCATTCCCTATAAACTTCAAGTAATCCCCTATCTAAATGAATTGGACCCTGCCTGTAGTGCCATTGGTGCAGTAAACTGCATACGGATAGAAAATGGTAAACTTACCGGCTACAATACAGACTACGTGGGATTCCGTAATTCACTGGATAATTGGATTCCAGGCTCCAAACCGAAGGCACTAATATTGGGCACGGGGGGAGCGGCTAAAGCTGTAATGCAGGCCTTAGTTGACCTTAAAACCCCTTTTTTACAGGTATCCAGAAATCAATCCGACCTCGAACACATCATTACCTACGAGGAGCTGGCAGATAACCTCAGAATATTAGACAGTCATCGCTTATTGATTAACACCACACCACTTGGCATGTACCCCCATACGGAAGAAATGCCCCCCTTGCCAATGGAGCGTATTGGAGAGGATCATTATGCGTATGATTTAATTTATAATCCTGAAAACACCGCCCTTATGAAAGCTGTGGCGAGTAAGGGGGGAAAAGTAAAAAATGGTATGGAAATGCTTCATCTACAAGCGGAAGCAGCTTGGGATATTTGGAATTAAATTTTCATGTTGATTATCAAGAATATAATCCTATTCTGGATCAGAATTTGCGTAATATGTTAAGGATTCAAGCCAAGCTATGGAATATTTTTCTAACTTATTTGAAATTGAATTAGCAACTAATATTTATCTATGCCAAGAGTAAAAGCCACGAACGACAGTAAAATTTTTGTACTCGATACATCCGTCATCTTGTTTGCCCATAATTCCATCATGAATTTTGCTGAGCATGATGTGGTTATACCGATAACGGTTCTTGAAGAGCTGGACCAGTTTAAAAAAGGATCCGATACCAAGAATTTTGAGGCCCGGGAGTTTATCCGCCTTCTCGATACGCTTTCGAAGGATCACATGATTCACAATTGGACCCCGCTTAACGGCAAGGGGAAGGGCAACTTCAAGGTGTTGATGAATCCTCAGAACAGCCTGAACGCAAATGAAATTTTTGGAGAGGAGAAAAACGATCATAAGATTCTCAACGCAGCGCTTAGTCTAAAGCAATCCGAAAAAGGAAGAAAGGTTATATTGGTCAGCAAGGATATTAACCTGAGGTTGAAGGCTAAATCGTTGGAAATACATGCGGAAGATTACGAAACCGGCAAAATAAAGAACATCTCCGAGCTGGAAAATACGGGGAAACGGGTTTTAGAAGACGTTGATGCCGAGCTGATCAACGAGCTGTATGAGAAACAGGTTATTGATGCGAAAAGCATCTTGGGCAAACGTGAAATAGAGCCTAATACTTTTTACATTATTAAAAGCCTGAACAAATCCGTACTGGCTTATTTTAATGCCGAAGAGAATGTATTGGAAAAGATAGAGAAAAAACTGGCTTATAATATAAAACCGAAAAACGCAGAACAGACCTTTGCGTTACATGCAATCATGAACCCGGCGATTAAACTTGTTTCCATACAGGGGGTAGCCGGAACAGGGAAAACCTTGCTTGCGTTGGCAGGAGCTTTGGAGCAGCGCCGGGATTTCAAACAGATATTTTTAGCGAGGCCAATTGTTCCTTTAAGCAATAAGGATATAGGATACCTTCCTGGGGATATCAAATCTAAGCTTAATCCGTATATGGAACCTCTTTGGGATAATTTGAAGTTTATTCAAAACCAATACAAAGAATCCGACAAGGAGTACCAGAAAATCAACGAAATGATTACACAGGAAAAACTGATCATCCAACCTTTGGCCTATATCCGAGGCAGATCACTGTCCAATATATTTTTTATCGTCGATGAGGCGCAGAATCTCACTCCCCATGAAATAAAAACGATCATAAGCCGGGCTGGTGAAAACACAAAGATCATATTCACCGGAGATGTGTTTCAAATAGATACTCCTTACTTAGACAGTCAGAGTAACGGACTTTCCTATTTGATAGATCGCGCCAAGAACCATCCGCTTTATGCCCATATCAAATTGGAGAAAGGCGAACGGTCTGAATTGGCGAATCTGGCAAATGATCTTCTTTAACTTTCTGTGATCGTATTCAGCTTGGCTAAAAAGCTGTTGTAATATTGTCTTCCAACGGGCACGACATCATTGGTTTTTAAGGTAATTTCCTTTGTGTTGAAGTTGTCTATCTGGGCAAGTTGGACAATAAATGATTTTTGTACTCGTAGGAAAAGGTTTGACGGAAGCTTTTCTTCCATATCCTTCATTGATTTACGGATGATAAATTTCCTGTTTTTTGTGAAAATCGTAACCATGTTGCCATTTGCCTCTACGTAGTAAATGTCCGTATAGTCTACACGCTCAAAAGAATTATCTGCTTTGATAAACACCGCATCAGTAACCAAATAGGGACTAATTTCACCGACAGGACCCCCAGCCTCCGACATCATAGGTCGGGTTCGTTGATTGTAAAGCACAATCTCAACCATTGCGTGGATGTCGTTGCTGTTGAAGGGCTTTACGATAAATCCTGCAGGATGGGTTCTTTTTGCCCTTTCTATAATTGCAGGGTCACTATAGGAGGTGACATACACAATAGGCGCATCCACCATTTGTTGAATGATCTCACCCAATTCGATGCCGTCTTTGTCGCCCTTTAATTTGATGTCCATAAAGACCATGTCCGGCCTGTATTTTTTGACCACCTTCACGGCTTGATTCGCTGAATTCGCTATGTCGATGTTAACATAACCTAAAAGTTGTAAAATTTCCTCAATGTTTTCAGAAATGTTCACATCATCCTCTACAATTAGGATTCTTTCCTCTTTCATATGTAACTTAATTTTTTAATTAAAAATTAAACTGTGTAATAGACATTCTCTCTACTAAATTAAGAATCCAACCATAGTGGACTCTTTTTCCACCTCACCTTGAGACAAAGTGGGCATAACTAACTTATAAAAGTGAAACATCCGTTTCAACAGGTTTTTTTTAGATGTTCAAATTGAATTGTCTTTATTACTTTACCAATATAAGATTAAATATACAACAAATTGTAATTAAGTGGCAAATAAAGGTTTTATTTGTAGGGAGAGGAATGTTTACAAACTCATCAAATCCTTAAACCTTGCAGCCTGCCTCCTACTTACTTCTATCCGGTCTCCTCCCTTTAAGGTGACAACCAGGCCACCGTTGAACCAGGGCTCAATGGATTCTACCCAACTTAAGTTTATTATATGTTTACGGCTCGCCCTGAAAAACGACTTTTCATCCAACCTCTCATCCAACGCATTCAGCGATTTATGAATCATGGGCTTATTATTGTCAAAATAAACCTTGATGTAGTTGCCATCTGATTCGAATAATCGGACGCTTGAAAGCTTTACAAACCAACATCGGTCTCCGTCCTTGACAAAAACCTGATCATGTAATGTCAATTTTTTAGTTGGGCCACCAGCTTCTTGGGTCTGTTCTTTCTTCAATTCCTCCATTTTGCGTTCCAACTTCACCAACGTCTCAGCGAGTCTTGCTGGCTCTATGGGTTTAAGCAAATAGTCCAGGGCATTGACTTGGAATGCCTGTATGGCAAATTCGTCATAGGCAGTAATAAATACAACCAATGGAACATGGTCTAATTCTTCCAGCAGATCGAACCCCGTCTTCTCCGGCATCTGTATATCCAGAAATATCACATCAGGCTGCAGTTGCTCGATTTTTTCTTTCGCGTCTTCCACATTCAGGGCTTCACCGACTACCTCAATATTTTCATGGGTGGATAGCAGGTTTGTGAGCTCTTTTCTTGCTAATCTTTCATCATCTACTATTAATGCGCGCATTGGGATATCTATTTTTAGTCTAAGATAAGGTTTTGTTTTGGTATTTTTATTTCTGTAACGACAAATTCTTGTCCTTGATTGTAAATTTTAAAAGAAGCCCTAGGACCATAGATCAATTTTAGCCGTTGGATTGTATTGGTGATCCCGTGCCCTTCCCCCTTTTTCTTACTGGTAGTGTCTCCCTTGTATTGTCCACTGTTTCTTACCCAAATATACAAATCATCCAACAGACCCAGATTACATTTGATTTCAATGATGCCACCCTTCATCAAGTTGGAGATGCCGTGCTTTATGGCATTTTCCACAATAGTCTGAAGCATCATGGGGGGTATTTTGTAGTGGAAAGCCGCGGGTTCGATTTCGTAAATGACTTTTAGCCGCTCTTCAAACCTAATCAGTTCCAGATTTAGGTAATCTTTGACTGTATTTAATTCCTCTCCGAAGGGGATCACCTTGTGCTTATCCACGACAAGGGAATACCGGAGGATATTGGACAACTGCGTGATGGCCGATTTGGCTTTTACTGGGTCTTCATCCACCAAGGCCCTGACACTGTTCAGGGCATTAAATATAAAATGTGGGTTCAGCTGATTGCGTAAATGGATAAGTTTGATTTCGTTTATTTTCGCCTGATACTTCAGCGAGGAATTGTAATTGTCTAAAAAATAAAACAGAAAATACATCAACACCCACAGTGAGTAAAATAGAAAACTGGTAAAAAGGTTGGCCAACAGCACCAAAGGTTTGATATCCGAAACTGGATTCAGCGTATCGAATGCCAGGTTGATAACTATTTGAGCAAGCATATTCACCAGACTCAGCAACACTACCGAGGTAAGTACCTTTTTGGTCAGCTTTTCAAGGGGAAATTCAAACCAGGTATTTTTCTTGATCGTATACCTTAAAAAATGCGTAGACAGAAAATAGAATGTAGCCAAAGAAAAGTAGGCTCCTACCTGAATGGCGGTAATTCCCCGGTCCAGGGACATGAAAAAAAGGTTGACAAGGGCAAAACCCAGCCAACCGCCTATCTGTAGGACCCAATATAATCTGTTTTTATCCATAAATTGGAATCAAATATAGAAAAAAACAATCCATCACCCCTCCTTTTCTGAATATGCTCACTTGGGATGGCTGATGGATCACTATCAATTAAAAACGGCTGATTTATTTAGGGGAATCCGATCTAATATACGCTTAACCAAATCTCTGGTACTGACGTTGTCCGCTTCGGCCTCATAGTTCAGGATAATCCTGTGGTTTAAGACATCATCGGCGATTTCCTTAATATCCTCAGGCAATACATAATCCCGTTGATCCATGTAAGCTACCGCTTTTGCTGCCAAATTAAGGTTGATGCTTGCTCGGGGAGAAGCCCCAAACTGTATGTATTTGGCCTCTTCGTTCATTCCGTATTTTTCAGGGAAGCGGGTAGAAAACACCAATTCTATAATATAATTTTCAAGGGGTTCTGCTATTCTTACTTTATTTATCTCCGCCCGGATCGCAAAGATATCCTCCCTTTCCAAAATTGGATTAACCTCAGAAACAAAAAAAGCATCCGTCATTCGGCGCATCACTTCCATTTCATCTTTTTTGGAGGGATAGTCAATGTTGACCTTCATCATAAAGCGGTCAACCTGGGCCTCGGGCAACGGATAGGTTCCTTCCTGATCCACCGGGTTTTGCGTCGCAAGAACCAAAAACGGCTTGTCCAACGTATATGTCGTATCACCAATAGTAACTTGCTTTTCTTGCATGGCTTCCAAAAGCGCAGACTGCACTTTCGCGGGGGACCTGTTGACTTCATCGGCCAAAATGATGTTGGAGAAGATTGGCCCCTTCTTGACTTCAAAACTAGCCGTAAGCTGATTGTAAATCATGGTACCTATCAAATCCGAAGGAAGCAAATCCGGAGTGAACTGTATCCGTTTGAAATCCAAATGCAGCACTTTTGCCAATGTGTTCACCGTAAGCGTTTTGGCCAGACCGGGAACACCCTCCAGCAAAATGTGTCCATTTGTAAAAAGGCCGATTAATAGCCGGTTGACCATTCTATCTTGACCCACAACAATTTTTTTCACTTCGCGGATCGCGTCCTTTATTTTATCTTGATGCATGTTCTCTGTTTAATTTTTCCCCCATTTACCCTTCTAATTCATAGGCCAACGGTTTGCCCGGCCTAAATTAGAACAAATACTTGTTTAACACAATTTAGAACGGACCGATCTTTCTTTTTGTCTGAAAAGAGGTGAATTTCTATGAACATTTTCCTAAGGCTGCTACCTTTCCAAAATCCCCAACGAAGAATATATCGCTTTCCGTGACAGTTCTTCTACCTGCCCGCTTTCAAATCCTTTTATAGTAAGGTCCTCGATAGCCCACCGCACCAACCTCAGGGTTGGAAACCCCGCTGCTGCTGTCATCTTTCGAACTTGACGGTTTTTCCCCTCAGTAAGTGTTAGCGATATCCACGAATCCGGCACCGTTTTTCTATACCTTACCGGAGGAACCCGCTCAGGTAGTATAGGTGAGGATTTCAGAGATTTAGCAACCGCTTTTTTTGTCCTGTAGGCCCGCTTGTCAACCTGTATAAGCAGACCGGACTCAAGCTGGTGTAGGGCCTCGTGGGTAATATCCCCCTCCACCTGTACAAAATATTCCCTTCGGTGACCTTGGACCGGATCCAAGAGACGGTGGTTCAACGTCTTGTCATTTGAAATGATAAGGAGTCCCTCACTGTCTTTGTCCAACCTTCCCACCGGATACACATCCGGTGGGAAGTCTCCCAAATTCCCAAGGGTATTTCCCTCCCCACTAAACTGGGTGAGCATCCCGAAAGGCTTGTATATCACAAAATATCGGGGCATGCTTATTGTTGTAGCAATTTGAAGAGCTCGTCCAATTTGGGAGTCAGAATAATTTCAGTTCTTCTGTTTTTTGCCCTTCCTTCTGCAGTTTCATTTGAATCCTTGGGTTCGTAATAGCTTTTTCCCGCGGCTATTGCCCGTTCAGGAGCTACGTTGTATGTTGCTGTCAGTATCCTGACAATCGCGGTGGCCCGTGCAGTGCTAAGTGCCCAGTTATCTTCAAACCGTCCACTGATGGGTACATTGTCTGTGTGGCCTTCTACCATAATTTGGATTTCCTCATTGGTATTGAGCACTTCCGCCAGTTTTCCAAGTGCTTCCCTACCATCCTTATTTACGGTAGCACTTCCTGAAGGGAAGAGCAGTTTATCCTGCAAGGATACATATAGCTTACCATCTTGCTCATAAATTTGTAATTCATCTGACCGGTATTGGTTCAGGGCTCGGTCTACCGTTGCCTTCAAGCTGCTCATTACGGCCTTTTGTTCATCTAATAAGCGCTGAAGCATATCAAGACGTTCCTGTTGCTCCATCAAAGTCCGTTCTTTCTCGGTGAGTTGCTCCTGCACGGACGAAGAGGTAGAGACGGCCTGACTCAGCCGGTTGTTAAGGGTTTTGGTCAACTCCTTTTCCCGACTTAGTTCTTCGTTTCTTTCCTGTAGTTGCCTTTGTGTATCCGCAAGTTGTTTCTGAGTCTCAGCGAGTGACTCTTTTGTATCACCCAATTCACCCGTTAGCCTACCGATGTGTGAGGTTGCATCTGTAAATTTCTTCTTCGAAACACAGGAGGATAGGCTCAGCACACCAACAGCAATAATTAGCATCGTAATTTTTAAATTCATTTTTCTGGGTTATTTTATGTTTATACAACCATATATATAATAATCGTACCAAACCTGCGCAAGGAATCGTTTAATAACTTATTATTCCCTCACAACTTCCTCAATTCCATACGCCTTTGTTCACTTTTAGGATATCCTGCTCCAGTTCAATGCTTGTTTGGTTTGTTTCTGTATTTGGGTGTAGACTGCCGCGTGTTCAGGTAATGAAATTTGTGGATCCTTTTCCAGTAAATCCCGGGCTGCATCCCTGGCTTGGGTTAGAATTCCCGCATCTTGACTTAAATCTGCTAATTTCAAATCCGTGATTCCCGACTGCTGGGTTCCGGTGAGATCTCCCGGTCCCCTTAGCCGCAAATCCACATCGGCAATCTCAAAACCGTTATTCGTTCGGACCATGGTTTCCAACCGTATCCGGCTGTCTTTGGACAGTTCATACTTGGTCATAAGCACACAATAGGATTGACTGGATCCTCTTCCCACCCGACCTCTGAGTTGGTGAAGTTGGGAGAGTCCAAAGCGCTCCGCATTCTCGACTACCATCACCGTGGCATTGGGGACATTCACACCCACTTCAATTACCGTGGTAGCTACCATGATTTTGGTTTCCCCTTTTACAAACCGCGCCATTTCAAAATCTTTGTCAACAGGCTTCATATTGCCATGCAGCACCCCAATGGGATATTGGGGAAATGCCCTACAGATGCTTTCATGTCCATCCATGAGGCTTTTTAGATCCATTTTTTCAGATTCCTCTATGAGTGGGTAGACCATATACACCTGTCTTCCCATATCAATTTCCTTTTTCAAAAATCCAAACACCTTCAGCCTGTCTTTGTCGTAGCGGTGAACGGTCTGAATGGCCTTCCGCCCTATGGGAAGCTCATCAATAACTGAAATGTCCAAATCCCCATATAGCGTCATAGCCAAGGTTCGCGGAATCGGAGTTGCGGTCATTACCAATACATGGGGGTAAAATGTTAGATTTTTGCCCCACAACTTGGCGCGCTGGGCGACTCCAAATCGGTGCTGCTCGTCGATGATGGCCAAGCCTAAATTTTTAAATTGGACTACATCTTCTAAAAGCGCATGGGTACCTATCAGAATGGGTAAGTTGCCCGAAATTAGGTCCCGATGGATGATTTCCCGCTGGGATTTTTTTGTTGACCCAGTAAGTAAGGCAAGTCGCAACCCCATCTTTTCCGCAAAAGGTTTCAAGCTTTCATAATGTTGAAAAGCCAAAATTTCAGTAGGTGCCATCAGACAGGTTTGCGTGCCCGAATCGATGGCGACCAAAATACAAATAAAGGCAACGATGGTCTTTCCGGATCCCACATCTCCTTGAATCAGTCTGTTCATCTGCTTTCCGGATTTGAGATCGGAATAAATTTCCCTTATGACCCGCTTTTGCGCATTGGTTAGTTCGAAGGGCAGGTTTTCATTGTAAAAACGAGTCAAAAGACCGGTCTGCTGTAGTGGTTGCCCCCTGAATTTCTCAGTACGGGTCAATTTCAGTTTTAATAAGCGGAGCTGTAAAAAGAAGAATTCCTCAAACTTTAGACGGTATCTGGCTCGCTGCAGCATTTGCTCATTCGCCGGAAAGTGAATGTGATAGATTGCATCCCGCTTGGGAATTAGCCGGTTTGCCTCCATCAAGTATCCCGGAAGTGTCTCGGGAAGCAATCCAAGCGATTGATTCAAAAGTATTTCCATTATCTTGGAAATACCTTTACTGTCCAAAAATCTATTTTTTAGCTTCTCAGTCGTGGGATAGATGGGCTGTAAATAACTCTTTTCCTCCTTTAGCTGAGTAATCGGTTCAAATTCCGGATGGGCAATACTGAATTTCCGGCCAAACTGGTTGGGTTTGCCAAACACCACGTAGGGGACACCCGTTATCAATTTCTTGCTTACCCACTGTATCCCCTTAAACCAAGTAAGCTCCATCACCCCGGTTTCGTCTTTGAAATAGGCCACCAACCGCTTTCTTCGTCCTTCTCCCAGTGTCTCCACGCTAACAATCTGACCTACTACCTGCACATGCTGAAGGTCGGCATTCAACTGATTGATCTTATAAAATGTAGTCCTATCCTCATACCTGAAGGGGTAATGGGAAATCAATTCTCCAAAAGTGAAAATTTGCAGCTCTTTATTAAGGAGTTCCGCTTTTTGTGGGCCTACACCTTTTAGGTACTCAATCTTTGTGTCAAAATAACCGGACAATTGCGTATGTAAAATTTAAAAGGTTAACGGACAATTTTCAAATGTTAATTGGGAAGTGGCAAATTAATTTCGAACCCCCACCCGGTCGACCAATTTCTGGATTTGAGGTCGATTATCCCGTAAGGATTGGAGCAGCTTGCTTTGGTTCTTTGCACGATGCAGGTTTTGATTTTCGTAGGTTATATGGTAGTACTTATTCCCATTTAAGTAATCGGCTAAAAATCTCAGCCCCATGATACAGGTCATCATCTCGCCTCCAAAAGTCAGGGAGGCTAGTTCCTCCGACTCAATGGATTCAATCAGAGGAAGGTAAAACCCTTCTATCAACGACTCATATTTGTCCAGATCAACACGGATTTGGGCCCAATTGTGCGAGGCCTCATCTTCTGTACATACTACTGTTCGGACCAAGTCTCCAAAGTCATAAAACACGTAGCCGGCCATGATGGTATCCAAATCAATGACCGCATTAACACGGGTAAGGTCCTCACTATATATCAGGTTGTTAATTTTGGTATCGTTGTGGGTGACACGCTTCGGCAAAAGTTGGGTGTATGCATTATATGTTTCCACCAAGTCATGTTGCTTTTGATAGAAGTCGATCAACTGGGCAGTTTCCGAATCAATTTCTCTATCGGTAGTCTGCACACTCTCTTCAAACTGCCTAAATCTCAAGTCAAGGTCATGAAAACTTGGGATGGTGTCACGAAGCAAGCTTGCGTCGACAGGTAAAAATACCTTCACGAAATTAGCAAATGCCTCAGCCGCCAAGTTGGACTGATGCGGATTGTCCACACTGTCTTTGGTCACACCTGACACAAACGGAAACAGCCTGAACAGCCGACCGCTTATGGATGTGAAAAATTCTCCGAGCTTATTCTTGACAGGTAATGGTAATTCATAGGGTAACGCGCCAGGTTGAAGTTCGTTTAACAACACCTGCAAATTCCCTGATATTCGTTCTGGAAACTTGAACACCTGATCGTTGAATTCCTGTAATATATATAAGTTGCCGCCAACCTTTACCCGAAAGGTGCTGTGGATGTGTCCGGATCCAAAAGGTGCACATTCCAAGGAAGTTGTTTCAAAGGGATATTGTTTTAATACAGCCTCAACTATTGAGTTTTCCATACATTAGTTTTTAACGGGAAGTTTAAAAAAAAAAAACGATCCCGACTACTGGTCTATTTGATGCCTTTTTTTGTAATACTCCTGTAAAAATACAATAGTTTTGTTTATTACTGTTTCAAACCATTTATATTTACTCCCAATCCAATCCCGAAGGAGGAAAACAAACTTGCTTTAGCGTGTTGACAAGCATTCAATTATTTAAAAATATAATAAAAGCTGGGAGAGTTGATTAAAATTTTATTTATTTGAAACAAAATTACATTGACATCGAAAAATTATTTACCAAAGCACCTATTCATCATTAGCTTCATCAACACATCAAATCGAGCATGACAGGAACGTCACACATTGGGATGATTATACACCATGCGAGATTCTCCCGAGAATCGGGACAGGCTACCCCGTAAAACCGGGACAAGTAATGACCATTAAAAATCAATTATAAACACATGAATATATCCGGATTAGATTGGGCCATCATCATTGGTTTTTTTGTAATTTCCATGCTTATTGGGGTGATTGCCTCCAAAACGGCTGGAAAAAGTGCCAAAGAATTTTTTTTATCGGGGAGGAACATGCCTTGGTGGTTGTTGGGGGTTTCCATGGTTGCCACTACGTTTTCCGCAGATACGCCAAATTTGGTTACCGATATTGTCAGAAAGGACGGGGTATCCGGAAACTGGGTATGGTGGGCCTTCCTGCTTACCGGTATGCTAACAGTTTTTGTTTATGCCAAGCTCTGGCGAAGGTCTGAAGTAACGACGGATTTGGAGTTTTATGAGATTCGATATGGGGGTAAGTCTGCCGCTTTTCTGAGGGCGTTCCGTGCGATATATTTGGGCGTATTTTTTAACGTGGTTATTATGGCGACTGTATTGTTAGCCGCTATCAAGATCTTCGGCATTATGTTGGGACTCAGTCCCTTGTCTACCTTGTTGTTAGTTTCGGTGGTTACCGTAATTTATAGCTCATTGGGAGGGTTAAAGGGAGTTCTCTTGACAGATTTTTTCCAGTTTTTTATAGCTATAGTTGGATCATTTGGCGCTGCTTACTACATCGTTGGCTTGCCGGAAATCGGTTCGCTAAACAACCTGTTAACCCATCCAAACGTCTCTGACAAACTGAATTTGATCCCGGATTTTGACGATTGGAATCTGCTCATACCTTTGTTTATCATGCCCATTGCCATTCAGTGGTGGGCAACTTGGTATCCGGGAGCGGAGCCTGGTGGAGGGGGATATATTGCCCAGCGTATGCTTTCAGCAAAGGATGAAAAAAACGCCATAGGGGCAACGCTCTTTTTCAACGTCGCCCATTATGCATTGCGTCCTTGGCCATGGATCATTATTGCGCTTTCATCGTTGATTATTTTCCCTCAGGTAAGTGATATGCAGGCGGCCTTCCCGCAGATCCCTGTAGATAAATTGGGGAATGACTTGGCCTATTCAGCCATGTTGACCTATTTGCCTACGGGCTTGACAGGGATTGTGCTGGCCTCTTTGATCGCAGCGGTGATGTCTACCCTATCAACGCACTTGAACTGGGGATCATCCTATGTAGTAAATGATTTCTACATGCGCTTTGTAAATAAAAAGGCCTCCGACAAGAATCAGGTACTGGTAGGTAGACTCTCGACGGTAGGATTGATGATTCTGGCAGCTATCTTAGCCCTCTACCTCTCCAATGCGTTGGAAGCCTTTAATATTTTGCTTCAAATTGGCGCAGGTACAGGACTTATATTTATACTGCGATGGTTTTGGTGGAGGATCAATGCCTATACCGAAATTTCCGCAATGGTAATTTCCTTTATCGTTGCTGTGTATTTTGAATCAATTCATAATAAATTGGGTTTTCTACCTATTCCGCCGGAAATGAGTTACCTAAAACTCCTTCTTGGCGTAAGCATAACTACAATTACCTGGATTTTAGTAACTTTGTTCACCAAACCGGAGGACGACAAAGTTTTGCTTGCCTTTTATCAGAAAGTACGGCCGGCATCCTGGGGATGGAAAAGTTTGCTGGATCGCTATCCTGAGCAGAAAGCAGAGCAGGGTCAGTTGCCTATGGAAATTGGGCTGATGCTGGTAGGTTCCATTATGGTATATGCGGCGTTGTTTGCTACCGGATTTTGGATTTACGGGAATGTGCTGGGTGGGAGCATCGCTACCATAATCGCAATAGCCGGAGCAGTCCTAATATTTAAGAGTTGGAATAAAATGAGGTAGGAGAGAAATATCATGACCGAAAAAACATCGGATATATTAAAGGAAAACAATCTTCGTGTAACAAGCTGTAGGAGGGACGTATTGGCTACCTTTATCGGAAAGAAAGTGGCCTTATCCCATGCGGATCTGGAGGAAGAACTAAAAGAAAATTTCGATAGGGTTACCATATACCGAACCTTAAAGACCTTTTTGGATAGTGACCTTATTCACAAGGTCTTGGATGACAGTGGTACGACAAAATACGCACTCTGTGCCCATGACCATGACGAAGCCCATCATGACCATGAGCATGTTCATTTCAAATGTGAGGTATGTGGAAATACCAACTGTATTCAAGAATTGAACCTTCCAAAAATATTGTTGCCAGAAGGGTACATAAGCAAAGAGACTAGTCTACTGGTCCAGGGAATATGTAAAAATTGCAGCTAAGCCTCCAGTGGGGAAGTTTTGGTAGGTTTTCCGATATCGTCGGTAGGCCAGATTATACCTGGCGGGAGATCTATTTTCGGCGGGGTAAAGTCTTCAACTCCCCCATCTCCATCGTCATCATTGTTATTTCGGTTTCTATTAATCCGAGCTTTAGTGAGTGTAGCTACGAAATAAATTAATACTACGTAAGCTACGCCACATAAAATCAAATCTATTACTAAGCTACTCATATACAATCCCTTTAATCGCTTTGAAATTACAATATTAATGCCAACAAGTCAATATATTAAACGCCATACTTTATCCCATTGTTAAAAATAGTTGAAAATAACTTGTCAATTGCACTTTTAACTTGCTATGTAAGGGATATGGTGGGATATTTGCGGATTAAAATTTGTTACTGATGATAGTAAAAACAAAGAAATACCAGTTGCCAACTGGAACCTATATCAAACTTGGTTTAAAGAATATCCTAAAGGAACAATGGTGGGTGGCACTTATAGCCCTTGCTATCTGTCTGGGCTATTTATGGATTCCTTCTTGGTGGTGGATTAGCATGGCTTTGTTGGCCTATGCGTTGTACTGGTTGTTTTGGGTGATTCAATTTGCCGGTGTTACCCAAATGGAACAGAACAAGATCATGTTCAATAAAATGGCCTATGAAATAGACTCCCGACAGATATTGATGAAAGTCAGTGCGCGGGAAGGAATGCCCATCAAGTGGGACATGATCAAAAAAGCAGCCATCAAAAAGGATGCATTCTTGTTTATCATGTCTAAAGCCCAATTTATTTATCTCCCGTACAAATCCTTCAATTCCGAAAATGAAATTCGTTTTGTGGAAACTATTTTAAAGCGTAAAGGCTTGCTGGAGAAAAAGCCAGCGCAGTTGGAGGCTTCTCAAAAATAATAAACACCTTTCGGAATTTCATTTGTTTGATTTTCCAAAAGGTGTTTTTTTTCTTATGTTCCCTCTAGGAATTTACATAAAACTGTCTGCTTTTCTATAAGCAGCTATCAATGATTCTTCACCATCTTTACCTGGAATCGCATTGCCATGTTCCATTCCGGAAATGCCGCGATATCCTTTTTCATGGAGGTACTTGAACACGTTTAAGTAATTAATTTCCCCAGTTCCGGGTTCTTTCCGTCCAGGATTATCCCCAATTTGGATATAGGCGATTTCATCCCAGCAATGATTCATCATGGTAATTAAATTACCCTCATTCTTTTGCATATGGTACACATCGTACAGGATTTTGCAAGAAGGGCTGTTCACCCCTTTGCAGATCAAATAGGTTTGGGTAGATGTGCGCAAAAACAAATTGGGGGTATCACTCAAAGGTTCCAACACCATAACTAAACCATGTGGTTCAAGGATCTCAGCCCCTTTTCGAAGGGTTTCGATTACATTTGCAGTTTGCACGTCTATCGGAAGTCTCCTGTCAAAATCACCGGGTACTACGGTGATCCACTTCGCGTTCACCCGCTTGGCAACTTCCACTGACCTGCGGCAACCGTCTAGAAAAATATCAGTATGCTCTTGAGATCCGGACGCAAATGTATTAGCGCCGTTGCCTCCTTTGTCCAGAACAAATACGCCCATGTCCATGCCGAGCTTAGCCATTTGGCTGGCTATTTTTTCCTGAACGTCCACCGGACGCCCCATCATACCATTGTCTTCCAGGCTGCGGAATCCCCTCTCATACATGAAATTCAGCTGATCAATCAGATCATCTCCCGCTGAGTTTTTGAACATGCCAAAATGTGGCGCATAGTTAAGGTTGAACGTCTTGTCTGCCAATGAAGCGGCCTCAGATGATGGTGCTAGGGAAGCTCCAGTGAGCCCTACAGCCGTTCCCAGAGACATGTTTCTTATGAATTTTCTTCTTTCCATTAAAAGTTATTTAGGAGAATTAATTAAACTACCTTGCTCTGACCTGGAATTGCAGAGGCATAAAACCCGTCACTATTGGGCACGTTTTTAGGCATCGCATCCCATGCGAGTCTATCTGGTTTAAGATTGATATCTGAATTTATGGCTTCGTCCCATGTCACCACTTTTCCGGAGTAGGTAGCATACCTTCCCAAAATAGAAGTCATGGTACTCTTTGCTCCATTTTCCGCATCAGCGAATTTATATTCACCTTTTGATATGGCCGCAAACAATTCGTTATGTTCTTTTTGATAAGGATTAATGTTGCCTTCCCCATTATGGTCATAGATTGACGAACCTTTATAATTGGAGATCCTACCTACGTGTCCGGCATTCATATATACTTTTCCGGTGGTTCCTTGGAAGCTTTCATCTACCCGGTTAGCTGCACCTGGGAAATGACGGCATTCGCTATGTATGACTGTACCATCCTCGTAGGTGAACAATACTACATGGTGATCAAAAATTTCTCCATGGTCTTTACCTCTTCTCACAGTTCTACCTCCGGTACCTTCTGCTTTTACGGGATATCCGTTTTTTACCCAGTTTGCCACGTCAAGGTTATGCACGTGCTGCTCTACGATGTGGTCTCCGCAAAGCCAGTTGAAATAGTACCAGTTTCTCATCTGATATTCCATCTCTGTCTGACCGGGTTGACGCTCACGCACCCATACCCCGCCGTCATTCCAGAACACCTGACCACCGATTACATCTCCGATCTGACCATCATGTACACGTTTAATTGTCTCTATATAGTTATCCTGATAATGCCTTTGCAAGCCTACCACAACATTTAGTTTCTTGGATTTGGCTTCTTCGGCAGCTGCCAATACCCTGCGAATGCCTACGGCGTCGGTTGCCACAGGTTTCTCCATGAATATCTGCTTGTTTTGACGCACAGCCTCTTCGAAGTGATCGGGGCGGAAACCGGGAGGTGCTGCCAATATTACAACATCCGCTTCCTTCATTACCTCCTTATATCCTTCGAATCCAGCCAGTTTTTTGCCCTCGGGCACAACCACTTTATCGGCTCCATATTTTTTCAAAATCCGGTCATAGGCTTGGTCCAGTCTATCTTGAAAGGCATCGGCCATGCCCACGAGCTGAATGTTATGGCCTGTCTCGAATGCTTGGAAAACAGCGCCGGTGCCACGGCCACCACAGCCTACAACGGCTATCTTAATGACATCGCTACCTGCGGCATAAGCGCCTGGAAGGGAAAATGGGCTAAGTAATGCCCCTCCGGTAAGAATGGCGGAGGTCTTTATAAAGTCCCGCCTTTGGTTATTTTTGGTAAGTTCCATTGGTATATTGATTTATAGTGTTAATAATCTTCTAAAGGTATAGTGCCAAAATAGGCAGCTATTTCCTCATCACTCGGGGGTGTCACAGGGCGGACCACACGCATTCCCAAAAAGGGGGCCTCTGGAAACCACCATTGGCTTTTTGGGATTTGAGGATCGATGCGCTTCCACGTAGCCGTACTGGCTATTCGGTTGGCAGATCTGAGGTCTTCGACGGGGCTTGCATAACTACCGCCCCGGATCACTTTTGGATAAAGTTCCTCATCCATGTGCAATGGGTTTTTAGTTCCCTTTGATTTGCGCATTTCATAGGCATCCGGAAGGTAATGGTCAATCGTCCATTCCTGTACATTGCCCAATATGTCATAGAGCCCCCAGGGGTTGGGATCTTTCTTGCCTACTTCCTGCGTAGCCCCCTGACTGTTTGCCGCGTACCAAGCGAATTTGTCCAAGTCAGCGGGATCGTCACCAAAGAAATACGTGGTAGCTGTACCGGCCCTGCTGGCGTATTCCCACTCCGCTTCTGTTGGAAGTCTGTAAAAAACCCCCGTTTTGAGGTAAAGCCAACGGCAATATTGAATGGCTCCATATTGTGTCATGCCTATGGCAGGCTTATTTTCTTTACCCATCCCAAAGGTCATATCCAAATACGGAATCGACGGGCGGCTTAACCCGTCTACTTCCGGGGAAAGTGGTGCTTCGCTAATCGAAGTCTCAAAATTCTTGTCAAGAAACAACTCAAATAGATCCCAGGTTACCTCATGGGTACCCATCCAAAATGGATCTAAAGTGACCTCATGCTGGGGTAACTCATCAGGGGCAGCCGCTGGGTTTCCTTTCTCAGAACCCATTATAAAAGTACCTCCTGGTATGGGGACCATGTCAAAGGTTATGGTTGTATTCGGGATAGGCTGGGTATAGGGTATGAAATCGTTTTTAGTCTGAAATGAAGTGATCCAACCGGTCGCGGACACAAAAATGACAACAAGAGCAAGCTTTGCACTGAACTTTAACATGGAGAAAAGGTAATTTCTAAGGTTATATTGGCAATCATCCCTTTTCATAAAGATATGGAGATTGCATGATTTTTCTAGGTGTGTAAATTACTGTTATTTTTTAACATTTGAAAATCCTTTTCCAGCAGTAAGGGGCTTACAGCCTAAAAATGATAAAAATCCACAACTATTCGCCCAACAAATTACTCAAAAGGCAGATTGCTACTCAACTCCGTGCAAGTGGTAACGGCCTTAGAAAGCCAAAAAGCGTAAGGATCTAAATATCACAACCATTAAAAAACGGAAGAATTCGGTAATTTTCATTTTTACCTACCACAGCTTCTTCCCCACATCGAATTAATTCCTGTGCATTTCTTTAAGATACCTGCCGGTGTAATTATCGGGAACTTCCATCAGTCCTTCGGGCGTGCCCTCGTAGGTGATGTATCCTCCCTTTTCGCCCCCTTCCGGGCCCAAATCAATGACCCAGTCGGCTGATTTGATGACCTCGGTGTTGTGTTCAATAATCAATACCGAATGCCCCTGATCGATTAGGGCATTTATGGAATGGAGCAATTTGCGGATATCATGAAAATGTAAACCCGTGGTTGGTTCATCAAAGATAAAGAGGATATGGTCTTTACTTTTTGATTCACTTTTTCCCAAAAAGGAGGCCAGCTTCACCCGCTGCGCTTCACCACCGCTAAGGGTATTGGAGGATTGCCCCATACCGATATAACCTAGGCCCACTTCCTGCAGAGGTTGGAGTTTGTTAATGATGGGAGCCTTGTCCGCAAAAAATTCCATGGCTTCATCAATAGTCATATCCAAGATATCGGAGATATCCTTATCCTTGTATTTTACTTCTAAGATCTCATGCTTGAACCGCTTCCCTTTACAAGATTCACAGGTTAAGTAGATATCAGCCATAAATTGCATCTCTATCTTCTGAGTTCCTTCACCCTGACAGGCTTCGCAGCGGCCTCCGTCTACGTTGAAGCTGAAAAATGCGGGCTTATAACTCCGCTGTTTGGAAATGGGCTGGTCCGAATAGAGGGTACGGATGGCATCATACGCCTTCACATAGGTCACAGGATTAGAACGGGAAGATTTCCCAATTGGATTTTGGTCCACAAATTCCACACGACCCACCTGCTTGATATCGCCTTCCAGTTTGTCAAACTTCCCGCTTTCATCCATTACAGTACCCAACATTTTGCCAATACCCGGATACAGTACCTTCTTGATCAGCGTGGATTTTCCTGACCCACTTACCCCGGTGATGACGGTCAATATTCCCAGGGGAATTTTTACGCTTAGATTTTTCAGGTTATTTTCTCTGGCACCCTTTATCCACAAGCTGTTTCTCCATTTCCGATTGCCGGATTTTTCACTGATAGTTTCATCCCCGTTCAGATACTTAGCGGTATAGGTTGTTCCGTCCGCAAGCAGTTCTGGCAAATTGCCCTGGAACATCAGGTTGCCACCATGTACTCCCGCATCCGGTCCAATATCTATAATCTGATCCGCTGACCGGATGATCTTTTCCTCATGCTCGACCACGATCACCGTATTTCCAAGATCCCTAAGCGATTTTAACACCTGAATCAGCCGGTCGGTATCCCGCGGGTGCAAACCTATGCTAGGTTCATCCAAAATATACATCGAACCCACCAATGCACTTCCCAAGGAGGTAGCTAAGCGGATTCGTTGGTATTCGCCACCCGAAAGGGAAGAAGTCAGTCGGTTTAGATTTAGGTATCCTAACCCAACCCTGTCCATATATTCCAGTCGGTTGGTAATTTCCACCAATAGCCGACTGGCGACCTTTGCCTCGGAGTCGGTTAAGCGGATGGTATTGAAAAACTGAAGGGATTTCTCAATGGGCATCAAGACCACCTCCGTGATGGAGGTGTTGGCGATTTTAACATAGGAGGCATCCTTTCGGATGCGCGTTCCTTTACAGTCGGGACAGGTAGTCCGCCCGCGAAACCGGGACAACATCACCCTGTACTGGATTTTATGTAGTTTGCTTTCCAAATAGGCAAAAAAGGCATCAATTCCTTTGAAGTAGCTATTTCCTGTCCACAGGAGCTCCTTCTCGGCCTCGGATAGGTCCTCGTAAGCACGATGTATGGGAAAATCGAACCGTATGCCGTTTTTCAACAAGGGCTCCAACCACTTTCTTGTGGTTTCACCCCGCCAAGGCGCTATGGCTCCTTCATACAGGGAAAGGCTTTTGTCGGGAATAACTAAATCAAGGTCTATACCCAACACGTTGCCAAAACCTTCGCAGGTCCGGCAGGCACCGTAAGGGTTGTTAAAACTAAATAGGTTGACGGATGGAAGTTCAAAACTGATCCCATCCATTTCAAACCGGTCACTGAAAACTCTCCGCTCCCGTCCGGGGATCAATACGATACACTCGCCGTGCCCTTCAAAAAAAGCCGTTTGCACACTGTCCGCAATGCGGTATTGGTTGTCTTCGTCTTCTTTTTTGACCGCTACCCGGTCAATCAGTATTTCATAGTCTCCTGCAGGAACAGATTTTTGACCCACAAGATCCTCCACATAATGTGCTTCTCCGCCAATCAGGATTCTGGTGTACCCTTTCTGGAGTAAAACTTCAAGTTCCTTCTCCACAGTCCGATCCGAAGCGACTTGAAGCGGGCAACTGATCATTACTTTTTCGTCTTCATCGAAGGTATGTATATAGTCTACCACATCCGTCACGGTATGATGCTTTACCTCATCCCCGCTAACGGGAGAAATGGTGCGGCCTATCCGGCTATATAGCAGTTTGAGGTAATCGTAAATTTCGGTAGTTGTCCCCACCGTGGAGCGGGGGTTTTTGGTGGTGACCTTCTGTTGTATGGCTATGGCCGGGGAAATGCCCTTGATATATTCCACATCCGGTTTTTCCATCCTTCCCAAAAACTGCCTGGCGTACGAACTCAGGCTCTCCACATACATGCGTTGGCCTTCGGCAAAAAGCGTGTCAAAAGCCAGGGAGGATTTTCCGGAACCGGAAAGGCCCGTAATAACCACCAGTTTATTTCGTGGAATGGCTATACTCAGGCTTTTGAGGTTGTTTACCCGTGCATTTTTGATGATAATAAATTTCTTGGTATCCAGATTTTCCAGCTCGGAAGTGTCTATTGTTGCCGTTTCTGCCATAACTTGCAAAGATACCAACTCAACCTGTCAAATGGGAATTTGTTGCAAAAAAAAACACGTCCCCGTTTAATTGGGAACGTGTAGGTTGTTGGTGAATATGACTATATAAAATCTACTTTTTAATAATCTTATGGGTTTTTCGAGAATCCTTTGTCACAACTGTGATTACATAATGACTGTTTTGCATCTGTGAAAAGTCTAACTCGTATATATTTTGGTCTATCTGTTCAAAATCCGCCCGGGTATTGACCCGTGCATCATGGCTTGTCACCTGAATCATCAATACTTCTTCGGCAGAGTAAAAACGAACCCGGTCGACTGTAGGATTGGGATAGGGAACCAATTTATTTCTTAAGGAATGGTTGTCTATCCGAATAGTTTCGGAGTAGTCCATACTTCCATCGAGATCAACTTGCTTAATGCGGTAGAAAGAACGCTCCCGCATAAATGCGGCATCGGATAACTGATAGGTGTTAGACTCGGTGCTGAATCCCTGTGCGGCTACCTCGTCACCTACGGGCGTCCATTCCTGTCCATCATAAGAACGCTCCACCGTAAAGTGGCTGGTGTTTTTCTCCTGAAGGGTCTCCCAAGTCAGGCAGTTACTTTCTCCACAGGCATTTCCGGATACTTGACCCCATTCTACAGGGAGGGCTTTGAAAACATGGGAAAAATAAATTTCCCTTGTCCAGGCTATATTATAATATTCTAGCCGGAGGTCTATTGTACCTTGCTCGAGGGCCTCATAGGTGATTTTTTGCTCTATTATAGGTTGACCTCTACCTCGATTCCACGTGTCTGGTGTTGCAGTAGTAACCAAGATATCATTTATAAAGAGTCTGTATCCATCATGTGCACGAACAGTAAATTCATAGGTTCCCGGCTGCACCTCAAATTTCCGAAGGAACTGAGCAGAAAAATTCGCTGGATGAAACCCGCAGCTCCCGGGTTGATTAGGGAAAAACTTGTAATCGGGACCGGGACTGGGGAACCTTTCATGAACGAGATCATCCTCACCTACAATGTGTTTTCCCATAAATCTGTGTGGATAGGTTCCAAAATAATCATCTTGGTTTCTCGCCACACCACTATAAAAATATCCATGCCACGCTTCTGTTCCATGATGATCAAGCCCACCTTCCGGATAGGCAATTGAATTCATGTTAATTTCTAGTATATTGGAATAGGTGGTAACCGTTTGATTTTCACTTCCTAATTCAACAGTACCAACGGCTCCTCTACGGTAATATTTTGTACCTTCATCCTCCCAATCGGGTGAATATCCCGGTATATCATATGTCGATCCAGTTTCGTCTTCTATTTTGGTCCAAGTCCCGTCAGGATCATCACTTAACGACCATTCCCAAAAATAGGAATCAAGAGTCCCATTTTCAAAGACTGCAGAACCCTGGGAAAAAAACGGATCCGGATCTGGGGTTACAGCACAATAGGTCTCTGAATCTGTTTTTAACACATTGTTGATACGTATTTCTCCCGGACCGTAATATAACTCCAAATTAAAGCTTAAGCGATTGACGTTAGTTTTTTCATAATAATTTAAATCTATAAAAATTTCATCACCGACATTAAGCTCCACATAATAATTTCGAATATTATCTTCATAGAGAAAATTATACAGACCATCGAAATATAACGTGTCTGATGGCTCCTTCACCCAGTTGTCGTGAATAAGATCATTCCCATTAACGTCTTTCAGCAATACATTAACTCCCAAAGGCTTCTTAAACATCCGCATATAAGACCCATCATCACTCCCAACGGTAACGAGATATACTCCTGTTTCCGGAACGACATAGCGAGCTCTCATAATAAGGCCGAAATGACTTCGTCTGACTTCACAGCCATCGTCATCCAATGGTGTAATTCCAGTTTCGAAGAAATTTGCATCATCTACATTACCGCCTCCACCTCCTGGAGGAGGTCCAGACTGTGCGTCATTTGAATCAAAATCGGTATCAAAATTTAAACCGTAAGTAGGAAGGAATTTATCTCCGTCACGCATCAAATATCCCTTATAATCACGCTGAGCGAAAAACTCCCTTCCGTTCCTGTCGCCATATGCATTGTATCCTGAATTCAACTGGAATACAAAGGCATTCCATGCATTCGTCGGATACACCACGTCCCAGTCATCGGGTAAATCCCTTTCACAGTCTAATTGGGCAAACAGCCCGCCACCTGTCAAAAACAAAAGTATTATACTTAAAATTGCTATTCTACATTTTATATTTTCCATAATTGCCGTATCGAAAAGAAAAAATTGATTTGAAATACGTTTTTGCTGTTACGTACAGCAAAAATATAGCTTCAATACAGAACTTCCAAATAATCAGGCAAGTATTTATTTAAAAATAGATAGAAAAATGCATTTGGTCACATGTTTTTTGAATCTTAACCTCTATTTTGGCTGTCGTTCCGGTCCATCAACCAGTCCTGTAGACGGAGAAATTGCCGCCATTTGGGGTACTGCCGGAAGTCCTCCACCTGCTGGGCTTCCTGAAAAAACTGCTCCGCCAGCCGGTAATTACCCGTCCTAAAAGCGCGGAAAGCATGGCGTAGACCTACCAATGCCCTTACCCGCTCCAATTCCTCTTCAATCTCGTCGGTATGGCTTCGCTGTGCGCTGAAAGTCAAGCTGTCCGCACTTACCTTCACACTTTCCATAGCTATCTTGGATTTCAACACCAATCCTTCCAAGCTGGTACACCTACTCAGAGCCACATAAACCTGTCCCGCTTCAAACGAACGGCCGATATCCAAGACGCAGCGCTCAAAGGTGAGTCCTTGGCTTTTGTGGACGGTGATGGCCCATGCCAGCTTAAGCGGAAACTGTACAAAGGTACCAATCACTTCAGAATCCACTCGTTCTTTTTTCTCGTCGTATTTGAACTCCACATTTTCCCAAACCTCCCTATGCACCTCGTATTGGAAACCTTTGACGTCCTCTACCTGAATGGTTTTATCCTCCATCTTGACCACCTTTCCCAACATCCCGTTGTAGAATTTGGACTCGGGATTGTTTCGCATAAAGATAACCTGGGCGCCGACCTTCAAGGTCAGGTCTATTGGATCAAAAGGAGCCATATTTGGCGGAAAATCATCCTTAAGCTCAGCCTTATAAACCCGGGGTTCTCCAGAAAGCTCAGCAAGTTTTCGGCTATTCACTTCCAAGATACTCTGATTGTGTGTGCCTAAAAGAATATAGCCTTTGTCCAGCAGGCTAAAGTCATATTGGGCACAGGTTTGATTCAAAAGGGCCAAGTCTGCGGCGGTATGCTGGCTTTCCCGGATCCGGTTTAGCAGTTCTTTAAATCGGAAATCCTTCTGTCGGTATATCTTCTCTAGTTCCAGGTGAAAGGGGCGGAGCTGCTGAAAGGCATGGGAACTGAAGAAAAACCGACTTTGGTAATAGGGGGAAAGCAGATTCCAGTCCTGTTCACGCACGATGGGCGGTAGCTGAAAGGGGTCTCCTATCAGGATCAACTGCACTCCCCCAAAGGGTAATTGCATTCTGCGCCGGAACACTCTCAGAATCTGATCAATGATATCCAGCATTTCCACCCGGACCATGGAGATTTCATCAATGATGAGGACATCCAGCTTCTTGATCACATCCAGGCGGCTTTTGGTAAACTGGAAGGTGGAGAAAATAGATTCTTTCTTGTTTTTGGCTGAGGGTTGTAGTCGCGCATCTCCGGGGAGGAACAGTTGGCGGGGATCGATACGGAAAAAGGAGTGAATCGTCCGGCCCTTTGCATTGATGGCGGCTACGCCTGTGGGGGCTACTACCGCCATGTTTTTTGTTTGATTGAGCCGGGTGAATGTGTGCAAAAAAGTAGTCTTCCCCGTTCCCGCCCTGCCTGTCAAAAACATCGACCGATCTGAGTAAAGAGCGATTTCCAATGCCTGTATAAACGCGTCATTGGAGGTATCTAACCCTTGTTTTTCAAATTCACTTTTCAAAAAATCTTTCAGGAATGACATGTTAAATAATTTGGGTTAATCTTTTAATCAAAAATGCGCCGGGATGGAGATAGAGTTGATTAGAAAATGAGCTTCATTCGCTAATTTAAAGGTAAATTTACTATAATTGTATATAAATTTCCAATGCTTAAAAAAATCGCCACCCCTGTTTTTCCCTTATGGTTGTAATTGTCGTACTGCAATGGCTCTTGGGTTCCCTTTCGCTTATCGCTTCACTCGCTTCCCTGATACGCTGGGATGATTGGTGGGTGAGGGTTTTTGATTTCCCGCGCATTCAGATTCTAGTGATACACTTACTTGCGCTAGTGTGTAGTTTCCTTGCGGATGGAATTAACGGAATATTTGAATCAGTTTTTGTCGCTGGCTTGATTCTGTCATTTGTTTATCAATTCTACAACATTTATCCTTATACCGTCTTTTCCCCTAAAGAGGTCAAGAAATACAAAGGTAAAGCAGATGGTCAGGATATTTCTTTACTAGTCAGCAATGTTTACACGCCCAATAGGGGATCGGAAAAATTAATCCGGCTTGTCCGGCAATATCAACCCGACATCCTCCTTACACTGGAGTCGGATAGGTGGTGGGAAAAACAGCTGAAGCCGCTGGAGGAAGATTATCCGTATACCGTAAAAGTGCCTTTGGACAATCTATATGGCATGCACCTGTATTCGAAACTTGAGCTACTTGACCCTCAGGTTTTATACTTGGTAGAAGATTACATTCCATCCATTCATGGCCAGGTATCCCTCAAATCCGGTCAAAAAGTGCAAATTCATTGCCTGCATCCCGAGCCACCCAGTCCGTCAGAGAGTGACACCTCTACCAGCCGGGATGCCGAGCTCCTTATAGTCGGGAAAAACACCAAAGATGAATCCCTGCCCATTTTAGTTTTTGGGGACCTGAATGACGTTGCCTGGTCCCGTACGACCCGCTTGTTTCGCAAAATAAGTGGTCTTTTAGACCCCCGAATTGGTAGAGGTTGGTACAATACCTTTCATGCCAAATATCCCTTTTTTCGCTGGCCCTTGGACCATATATTTGTTTCCGAACATTTTAAATTGCGGAACCTAAAGGTGCTTCCAACTATAGGCTCGGATCATTTTCCGGTATTTAGCCATTTCCACCTGCTTTCTAGTCCCAGTCCGGAAAACGAACCGGTGAACGAAGAGCCTGACCAGGAAGAAAGAGAGTGGGCGGAGGAAAAAATTGAGAAAGCCAACCCAAATATAGTCAGTATCTAATCACCTACTTCTCTTCCAGCGGTATATATTGGCTCAGGTAATTTCTGGCGGTCAGAATGGCCTTGCGCACATCTTTGGGGGATTTTTCAAAGGCTTTGTCCTCCACTTCAATACAACATGGGCCCCGGTATCCCACATCCGTCAAGGCAGCTACAAACTGCCCCCAGTTCACATCGCCTAGCCCGGGGATTTTGGGTGAATGGTATTCCAAGGGATTGGCCAGAATCCCTACACGGTTTAATTTCTCCTTATAGACTTTTACGTCCTTCAGGTGTATGTGGTGCAAGCGGTCTTTGTAGTCATAGATGGGCTGAATGGGATCCATTTGCATCCATACCAGGTGGGAAGGATCGTAATTCAGTCCAAAGTTTTTGTCCGGAATGATGGAAAACATCTCATCCCACACCGCTGGCGAAATCGCAAGATTCTTTCCTCCGGGCCACTCGTCATTTGTGAAAAACATGGGACAATTTTCAATGCCGATATTCACCCCCTGGTCCCCGGCAAATTTCACGATATCGGGAAAACGGTCCGCAAAAAGGCGCAGATTATCTGAAATATTGAGGGAGGGATTTCTGCCAATAAAAGTGTTTACCACCGGAATGTCCAGTTTGGCTGCTGCAGAAATAACCTTTTTGATATGGGCGAGAGCGTGGGTAGCTTTTTCCTGATCCGGGTCCAAGGGGTTGGGGTAAAAGCCCAGGCCGGATATGCTTACCTTCTTTTCTTTTTGATAGGCTTTAATGTGCTCAATCGAAGCTTCATCCAATGCGCCAACATCCACATGGGTGACTCCGGCGTACCGGCGTTCCGCTTTTCCTTTGGGCCAGCACATCATTTCCACGCAGCCAAACTGATGCTTTGCGGCAAAATCGATAACTTCTTCAAAACTGTTGTCGGCCAGGATGGCACTTACAAATCCTAATGTTAACATTCGGTTCTTATTTTTTCTGTTGATTGAAAAGCTGAATGCTAAAAATACGGAAATTACCCAAATACGCATAAATGCGTAGGTGATTTATCCGGAATAGCGGCAATCAGATTGGCCATTTTTCCTCCCAATATGCCCCGTCCCAAAACATCCATTCCAGTTTGGTGGCCATTTCAAAGGTTTGATACATTTTCTCTTGCAGATTTGGGGATGCTTTGGCCGCCAAGTTGTCGCAAATTGTGATGGCTTCCCTAACCGAATCTCCAAATTCTTCCCCGGCGTAGGTATTTATCCATTCTTGGTAGGGATTAGCCTGCCCAGAGATTTGATGGGAATAAATGTGGTCTCCTACTTTTTTGTATATCCAAAAACAAGGTAAAACCGCTGCCACAGCTTCCTCCACACTGGAAAGGGACGCTTTTGTGAGAAGGAATTGGGTGTATAAGTTAGTAGTCGGTGACGGGGCCGGCGTTTTTTCCACACCGAAAATTTTAAAATATCCCGTGTGAAGTGCTCTTTCGACTACGATTGCCCCCGAAGCAAAGCGGCTAAAGGCAAGCATGTAATCTGGATTCTCCATTCTGCCCGCAATTATTGCCAAGGCCCGTCCAAATTCCATCAGGTAATAGGCATCCTGCCCGATATAATAGGAAAATCTATCCAACGATAAGGAGCCATCTGTAAGCTCCTTATTGAACGGATGCGAAATAATTTTTTCGTAGAGGGGAGCTATCCGCTCCCAAGAATTAGTTGTCCAAGTCATGGCCTTTCATTTCTATGGGTTGAAAAAAATGATTTAATGGTCCGCTTCCGTTGCCGGTCCGAATATCTTTTCCGGCAAAAATTGCTTCCCAGACATACTCCCTTGCCCTAAGAACAGCCTCCTGCAAGGAAAATCCCTGTGCAAGACCCACGGCAATGGCCGAAGAAAGCGTACATCCAGTACCATGGCCGTTGTCGGTTTGTATGTAGGGAAGTTCATATTTCCGATACAGATTATACCCCCAGAGCAAGAGATCGGTAGCTATTTCTCCTTTTAGGTGACCACCTTTGACCAACACTGCGGGTGCGCCTTGATCATAGATTTCCAAGGCAGCATCCAGCATCTCATCGGTTTTCGTGATTTCCTTTTTGATCAGAATTCCAGCTTCATCCAAATTTGGAGTTATCAGGGTGACAAGGGGGAATAGCAATTCCTTTAAGGTGTCAACCGTTTCACCCTGTATAAGTCGATCCCCACTTGTGGCGACCATGACCGGATCAAATACCACCGGTATTTCCGGAAACTGGTTTAAGCAGTCTGCTATCACCTGCGCAACTGCGGGTCTGTCCACCATGCCTATTTTAATTGCCCGGGGTCGTATGTCTGACATCACGGCTTCCAGCTGGGAGGATATGTGTCCAATAGGAATGGGGTGAATATCCCAGACACCGGTTGTGTTTTGTGATGTAACTGCCGTTATCACCGATGTCGCGTAGCAGCCTAAGGCGGAAACAGTTTTGATGTCCGCCTGAATGCCCGCACCTCCGCTGCTGTCAGAGCCGGCTATAGTGAGGACGGAAATATATTTTTTATTCATCTCGATGTTGCTTTGGTTATCGCTTCGATAAAAGATGCGGCTGCCTTTCCAGGGCTAGGTGCGCTGCAAATCGCAGACACAACGGCAAGGCAATCGGCACCGTTTGAAATAACATTGGCCGCATTTTGGGGATTTATGTTTCCAATGGCTACCAAGGGCTTTTTTGTTTTCCCCCGAAGCCATCCAAGGCCTTCCAAACCCCATTCTCCCAAAGTATCAGATTTGGTAGGCGTGGTGAAAATGGGACTGACCCCATAATACCAAGCACTCTCAGCACCATTAGCGGTCAGGTCTTCTCTGCGGTCCAAAGACAATCCAACAGGAAAATCTTTGCCCAATTGGCATTTAACGGCCTCGATAGAAATATCCTGTTGCCCCACATGAATGCCCTGTGCCATGACCATTTCGGCTACTTCTGGAAGATCGTTGATAATTAAGGGGACTTCGTATCTGCTGCAAATTTCCATGCACCGCTTGGCTTTGTCCACAAATAACTCCGCAGGCAGGTTCTTTTCCCGCAACTGCACAAGATCCACACCCGCCTTTAGTGCTTCTTCCAATACCCAGAAAAAATCTCTTCCCAAGCAGGCCGCCTCATCGGTGACCAAGTAGAGTTTAAACGGGAATTTTTCAATGTTCATGGATAGTGATTTTAAGGGAATCTGCCAGTTGGGATTCTGTGAGGTTATATAGTGCGTCATAAAAGTGAAGTTGTAAGGTGCCGGGTCCCTTGGATTCTTTCGCTGCGATTTCTCCAGCCACTCCCATTACGGCCATAGCCGAAATAGTTGCTTGAAAGGGGTCCTTTTCCACGCCCAAAAACGCACCAATTAAGGCAGATGCAGTACATCCCATACCCGTAACTTTAGCCATCAGCAGATCGCCATTGGCTATTTCAACCACTAGGTCCCCATCGATGATATAATCTTCTTTTCCGGATATACAGACCACGGCTTTGGTGGTGACCGAAAGCCGTTTTCCTGCCTCAAGGGCCTCCTGAGACGTATTTGTACTGTCTACTCCTTTGGATTCTATATTCTCCTTAGCCATTGCTAGAATTTCGGAAGCATTCCCTCGGATGACGGTTGGATGAAATTCCAATAATCGGGATAGTGTCTCATTCCGAAACGGTGTTGCTCCGGCACCCACGGGGTCCAGTACCCATGGTTTCTTCATTTCATGGGCTTTCTTGGCAGCAATTAGCATGCTTTCCACCCAATATTCATCCATGGTGCCGATGTTCACTACCAACGTCTGCACGATTCCGATCATGTCTTCAGACTCTTTATGTGCATGAGACATTATGGGAGAGGCTCCCAAGGCCAACAGAGCGTTGGCTGTATTATTCATGACAACGAAATTGGTGATGTTGTGAACTAGGGGAGAATTTTCCCTGACTTTCCGTAAGTTTGATAGTACAGCCTTCATGAGGGTAGGTTAAAAAACTTCGGGGATGTCTGTCAGACAGGCAACTTTTCCCTTCGCCGGCATTACCCGTATCAGGTTCACAGGGTATGATCTCAGTCCAGTTTAAGGACACCCCTAAAGTTTAAAGTTCGTAATGTTTGTATTTCTAGTAGGGATAAAAGTAAGGCATATTTTACAATTTGCAAAGAATCTCCCCGGCTTTATCCAACATCCAATCATCTTTGGCAAAGCAAAAGCGAAGCAGTTTATCGTCTTTTTTATCCTGATAAAAAACCGAAACGGGGATGGCCGCTACTTTGATTTCCTTGGTGAGCCTAACCGCCAAATCATAATCGTACTCATCGGTTATTCGGTCATAGGATACGATTTGAAAAAAACTTCCCTTGGAAGGCGTAAAGGTAAACCTTGAGTCCTTGATAGCGGCATTAAACCGATCCCGTTTCTTTTGGTAAAATTCAGGTAGCCTTAAGTAGTGGCTGGGGATTTTCAGGAAATCGGCTAAGGCATACTGCATGGGGGTAACTGTACTGAAGGTAATGAATTGATGGATACGCCTAAACTCGTCCGAGAGCTCCTTGGGTGCCAGACAATAGCCAATTTTCCAGCCGGTCATATGATACGTCTTACCAAAGGAACCGCAGACAAATGACCGCTCACGAAGAATCGGGTGTGTCATCATGGAATGGTGCAGCTCACCGTCAAAGACGATGTGCTCGTACACTTCATCGCTGATAATAAAAATATCTTTATCCTTAACAATAGCGGCCAATTGCTCCAAATCCTGTCGGCTAAGCACAGTGCCTACCGGATTATGGGGAGTATTGATCATTATCGCTTTGGTCTTTGGGGTAATTTTGGTACGGACAAGTTCCCAGTCGATGGCAAAATCCGGAGCATTGAGGGTGATGTACACGGGGACGCCTCCATTGATATCAATGGCAGGACGGTAACTATCATAGGCCGGTTCGAACAGGATCACCTCATCGCCCGGATGCACCACCGCCGTTACTGCACAGAAAATTGCTTCTGTAGCTCCGGAGACGATGGTCACCTCGGTGTCGGGATGATAATCTACTCCGTAGACTAGGGAGGTTTTTTCTGCCAAGCTTTCTTTGAGTGGTGTAATGCCGCTCATGGGAGAGTACTGGTTAAAGCCTTTTTTCATGTAGTGATCCACCAATCCGGTCAGTTCCGGTGAGCAGTCAAAGCTTGGAAATCCTTGGGAGAGGTTGAAGGCATTTTCGTCTGCGGCCAATTTGGACATCACGGTAAAGATGGTCGTCCCGGCGTAAGGCAGTTTCGTTGGTATGGAGAAGGTTTTTGTCATTGTTCATATAGAATGAAGCCCTCCTGAGATTTGCTAAATCGTACATCTACTCCAAGGGGGCTCCATTTCCACTACTAATAGATTAATTATTTTAATGCTTCAGCACCTGCTGCGGCAATGATGCCATCCTGAGCCGATGTGACTCCAGAGATGCCAATAGATCCGATGACTTGGCCGTCATGCATAAGCGGAAGCCCCCCTTCTACGGCAGCGACGCCCAAACTCATGATGTGCACGTTTCCACCTTTAACTCCGTCTTCAAAAACTTTTGTAGGACGTCTAAATTTTACAGCTGTTTCTGCTTTTTTCTGGGCCACGTCTATGCTTCCGATTTGGGTACCGTCCATTCTGCGCAGCAAAACCAAATTTCCACCGGCATCCATGATCACAATGACCACATTCCAGTTGTCCTGCCTTGCCCGCGCTTCGGCGGCATCAGAGATTTTCTCAGCATCTGCCAAGGTAAGCATTTGCGCATTTTGGGCTTGAAGATAATTCGGGTAGGATACAAGTCCAGTGAGAAGCAGTAATCCGAGTATTGCAAATTTTTTCATAGGTAGGGTGTTTAATTGGATAAAGTAGATTAGTGTTGGCTTAAAGATAAAAAAAATTAGGACAAAGCGGAATTTTATATCTTTGGGATTCAGTTAAAATCGTAGTAAGCTATGGAGTTCCTTCAAAAAGAAATAAAATTGCCGGGTTATAGTAGGGGTTTTCATCTAATTACCCAGCAAATTGTGGATAACTTCCCGGAGATGCGGAAAATCCGTAAAGGCATGCTGCAGGTCTTTATACAACATACCTCCGCAGGCCTTACAATCAATGAAAATGCGGATCCGAGTGTGCGAACCGATTTTGACAGTTTTACCGATGAGCTGGTACCTGAGAATTTCCCCCGCTTTATCCACACTTATGAAGGCCCGGATGACATGCCAGCACACATTAAAAGCAGTATTTTCGGCTGTTCTGTCCAAATTCCCATTACTTCCGGCAGATTAAATCTCGGGACTTGGCAGGGAATTTATCTGGGGGAATTCCGCAATCGTGGAGGGAGTCGAAGATTGGTACTTACTGCTTTTGGGTCTATATAATGGTCTCATTCCAAAAATATCCGTACTTAAACCGCTTTTTCCCCTGTTATCCACAATTTTATCCACATTATTTTCGACTTTCAGTAGCATGGGCTAAATGTTTGAAGACAGGGAATATAAACCTCCTACTATCATTTCCCTTTTTATTAAAATTATGGCTGAAGGTTGGGGGATTTAGACAAGTTTTAATCTTTTTAGACCAACATTTGATGCCTAAAATTCAATATCCAAAGCAGCAAACAAGCTTTTGTCGATGACCAAAAGCAAACGGTCAGGAGATTCTGCCGTAAGGTTACGGGGTTTGAATGTAGTCAGCCGCGGCTCAATTTTTTCAGAAACGGCAGTGATCTTATTCGTAGCTGGTTCAAACCAGAATGCTACAATTTCTCTGCTTTCAAGAAGTTGCAAGTTTGCTCGGATTCGCCTTCCCGCCGGACTGTAGGTTAGGGCAAATTTCCTATGTCCGTCGACCATCGCAACTATATAGCCAGCAGTTTTCCAGTTAAACCCACCCAAAAACTCAGGAGCCGACCGAAGCCGTTGCCAAGGCAGTCGATCAAAAAAAGACTTCATATACCCCATCTGACGGGAACCGGGAAGGTCCATGGCCTGGAACCACGGCATTTCCGCACCGTGTAAGGGTGTTTTTCCGGGACGAAACATCTGCCAAATCTCATTGCAGCCGTAAGTATGACCAGCTGCGCCAGAGAGCATATTCCAATATGCCGCCCGCCTTACATCGTAAGCATCAAGCCTATTTCGATGGATCTTGTTAAGAAAATTGGGGATATTTTCATAGCCGGGTTCTCCATCTATTACCGGCCGCTTTGGCACAGCTGCTAAGGCTCTTTTAGTGAAACGGTATTCCCTGCACCCTTTCATGTGGTATGACTGAAACATGTCCACTTCCAGCCAACTCTCTTTTCCATAAATTCCAGAGGCGATATTCCCTCCTTTTGGGTGCATGGTCATCAGCTGTTTTGCTCCGCCCCTCCGAATACCCAGGGACATTTGGCAAACAATTTGGTAATCCTCGGTATTGGCTGGTAGTCGGTCACCTCCCATTATCCAAATAATGTTGGATACATCTGAATATCTTCTTCCCAAATACTCCCCGTAGGCGAACGCATTTTCCGGAGTAAAAACCTCCGGTCCCACTCCCCATGCCTTATTGTATTTGTCCCCCCAAGTGGGCAACAGGCCCATATAGATGCCTCTTTTGGCTGCCTCATCTACGAGAAAATCCACATAGGTGAAATAGGACTCGTTAGGTTTCAAGGGATCCTGCTCTATCAAGGGAAGGTCACCCAGCGCATTGGGATCTGTGAGGCCATCGAGTTCGGCTAGGATGACGGCCTGCACTACATTGAAGCCTTTGTCCGCCCGGTCCTGCAAATAATGTAAGGACTCCTCCTTATCCAGGCGGTGAATCAGCTCCCATGCCGTATCACCCAACCAAAAAAAGGGTGTTCCGTTTTCCGTAAGCAGATATCGGTTATCTGGTGAGATTTTTAGATTTGGGAGGGAAGTGGGAAGCATAATCGAAATAGTTGATTTCTATTTTTATTTCAAAGATACATAAACGTAAGGCTCCCTAAAAACCCCCTATCGATCAAATGCCGCCTTGGCATCATCCAAAAATTTTATAAACCGCAAAATATCGGTATCATAAGCTTTTGGCGGTTGGAGTTTTTTCTCATCATGTCCTAATATCACATAATAAGGTTGGGCATTATTGTCAAAACGGGTAATTTGAAAGTCAGCGTTTTGCTTTCCTATGGTCTGTTTGACTTTGCCGTCGTAGCTGGATGTGTACCATTCCATTTCTGGAAGTTCATACCGCTCATCAATATACAGTGCTACAACCACAAAATCCTCCTTTAGGCGAGTCAGCACCCTCGGGTCAGACCAGACTCGCGCTTCCATCTCCCGGCAATTTACACAACCGTGTCCGGTAAAGTCTATAAACAGTGGTTTCCCTTGACGTTTGGCGGCGGCCATGGCTTGGTCATAATCAAAGTAACCCTGTATTCCATGTGGAAAATGTAGGAAATCGCTATACTTAGGGATCTCATCCAAGGTATTGGATGCGGTACCTCCACCGCCTTCCCGACTGTATCTGACCATGTCAAAATCATGTGAAGACATCGGGGGAAGATAACCACTAAGAGCCTTTAACGGAGCACCCCACATACCTGGTATCAAGTATATCACAAATACAAAGGTGGCAATTGCAAGCATCAGGCGCGGTACACCAATATGTTCCATCGGACTGTCGTGCGCCAAGCGGAGTTTTCCAAGAAGATAAAGCCCCATCAAAGCGAAAATCACTATCCATATGGCCAAATAAATCTCCCTATCCAAGATTCCCCAATGGTACACCTGATCGGCAATACTCAAAAACTTAAAGGCAAGGGCCAATTCCAAAAAGCCCAACACCACCTTGACAGAATTTAGCCACCCACCTGATTTAGGTAGAGAATTCAACCACTCAGGGAAAATCGCAAAGAGAGTAAATGGTAGGGCAAAAGCCAGCGAAAAGGCAAACATTCCAGCGATAGGCTTCAGCAATTCGCCTCCTGCAGAACTGATAAGAATTGATCCAACAATGGGGCCTGTACAGGAAAAGGAAACCAAAACCAGTGTAAAGGCCATAAAGAAAATGCCTGCCAATCCCCCCTGATCTGCTTTGGCATCAATTTTATTTACCAAGCCGGTTGGCAACGTGATCTCAAACATGCCCAAAAAAGCAAAAGCGAAAAAGAGGAAAACAAGCGTAAAGAAAATATTAGGTGCCCAATGGGTACTTAACCAATTGGCAAACTCAGGACCCTGTACGGCCGCCACCAGTGTGCCGGCAACGGTATAAATGGCAATAATGGAAAAACCGTAAATAAAGGCATTACGGATAGCTTTCACCCTGGAAGTAGACCTACCAGTAAAGAAAGTCACCGTCATGGGAATCATAGGGAAAACGCAGGGCGTCAACAAAGCAGCAAGTCCGGCCAAAAAAGCGATAACCATAAACCCGATGATCGATTCAGCAGGTTCCGATTCATCCCCATCGATCAGCGCGTCGGTGGGTTCGACTTCTTGATCCGAATCTCCCAGTACCGCTGCCGATTGACCTATAGCCAGTGCAAAATCTTCTTCGTAGTTAATACATTGATTGGTGACATCGGAGCACATTTGATACTCCAAGCTTCCCTTTAATTCAGTAAGAGTTCCTTTTACCAGAAGAGTTTGGCGGTATTCTCCTGATTTTTCAAAGTAGTTTACATCCCCCTCCCAGATGTCATCGTACTTGGTTTTGTGTTCGATGGCCCGCAACTCTCCGGAAAGTTCAAATTCCTCCGAAGGCTCAAGGTTTAAAATAGTCAATAAAGGCCCCAAATCCGGGTCAAAATCATTGGTATAGACATACCAGCCGGGAGGAATAGCTGTATTGAATATAAGTTCTACCTCATCTCCTACCGCGGGAGTTTCGGCAGATAGCGACACCTCCCAAGAAGGGGGTGAAATTACCTGCGCCGCTGCCGAAAAATTAAGACCTATTCCTACTAAAAGACCAACGATTACCGGTATCCAACTTTTCATGTGTTTATAATTGTTTTTCAGTTGCCACATGGAATCTCGCAATTATAATCATCCCTCCGTGCGTCGCCTGCGTCATGCTCGATTTCATCTGTTTATAATTGTTTTTCAATGGTCATAACTTGCCCCGGTTTATCTGGATAGCCTGTCCCGAATTTATTCGGGAAAATCTCGCAATTATAATCATCCCACTGTTTGTTGCTGGCGTCATGCTCGATTTCATGGGAGCCTATTCAATTTCTTGTTTATGATGCTATAATAAAGAAAGGTGGGAGGCTATTAGTTCCCCCCACCTCTACTATTAACTCGGAATATGCATAGGAATTTCTGCTGCGGGCCTAAATACAGGATCCGGGTTTAACTTAGTTACCCTGCTTTTTTCCATACATACTAGAGAAATGCTTGAAGAAAAGGGCAATGGTCTCTATACCCATAAAATAGTTTTTTACCCCATAATGTTCATTTGGAGAATGGATGGCGTCGGTGTCCAATCCAAATCCCATCAATATCGGATCTAATCCAAGCTCTTGCTGAAACAGTGAGGTGATGGGGATAGAGCCTCCCTCCCGAGTTGGGATAGCTTTTTTTCCAAAAGCCTCTTCAATCGCTGCCTCAGCCGCATAGTATCCTATCGAATCCGTCGGAACCACGGCAGCTTGCCCTCCATGATGAGGCACAACCTTTACCTTGACTGAAGCGGGTGCAATGGCCTTTAGATGATTTTCAAACAGCTTTGCAATTTCCCTGTGATCCTGATTGGGAACTAGGCGCATGGATACTTTCGCATAAGCTTTGGATGGAAGGACGGTTTTGGCGCCTTCTGCGGTATATCCACCCCAAATGCCGTTTACATCCAGGGTTGGTCGGATGCCAACACGTTCTATGGTCGAGTATCCTTTTTCGCCGGAAGTTTCCGCTATATCCAGTTTCTTTTTATAATCTTCCTCCTCAAAAGGTGCCTTATTTAATTGAGTACGATAGGCCAAATCATATTCCTCCACCTTGTCATAGAATCCAGGGATGGTGATTTTATTGTCCTCATCGTGAAGCGAGGCTATTAGTTTGCAAAGCACATTGATCGGATTGGCGACAGCACCGCCGTAAGTGCCACTATGAAGATCCCGGTTGGGCCCGGTAACTTCCACCTGCATATAGGCCAACCCACGAAGACCGACGGTCACTGATGGGTGGTCCATGGATATCATGCTGGTGTCAGAGATCAGTACCACATCCGCCTGAAGTTTCTCCTTGTTGGCCTTGACAAACAGGTCCAGGTTTTCTGACCCAACTTCCTCTTCCCCTTCAATCATAAATTTGATATTGCAGGCAAGCTGATTCTTGGCAAGCATGGATTCAAAGGCTTTCACATGCATGTAAAATTGCCCCTTGTCATCGGCAGATCCCCGGGCATAGATGGCTCCCTCAGGATGGCTATCGGTCTTTTTTATTACTGGTTCAAACGGTGGCGAATCCCATAATTCGTAAGGATCAGCAGGCTGTACGTCATAATGCCCGTAAATCAAAACCGTAGGAGCTGTGGGGTCAATTATCTTTTCTCCATAAACGATGGGATATCCGGCTGTCGAGCAGATTTCGGCTTTATCAACTCCGGCTTTTTCCAGACTTTCCTTTACGAAGGCAGCTGCCTGATGCACATCTGACTTAAATTTGGGGTCGGCACTGACGGAAGGGATTCGGAGCAAATCCAGCAGTTCGTTTAAAAAGCGTTCTTTGTTAGTTTCGATATAGGCTTTGACTGACATAAAGGGATATATATAGTTTCATCTGTTTATAATTTGATTTTTAACGGTCAGATGGAATCTCGCAACGATAA
>NZ_VOLC01000020.1 GCF_009797935.1 Lunatibacter salilacus | reverse complement strand
TTGGGGACAACGGGCTGCGGTATTATGATTATGGGGCTAGGATGTATGATCCGGTGATTGGAAGGTGGGGGGTTGTGGATCCATTGGCGGATCAGATGAGGAGGCACTCACCTTATAATTATGCCTTTAACAATCCAATCAGGTTTATTGATCCGGATGGGATGGCGCCTGAAGATTGTTGTCCACCATCCTCAGGTTCGGTTTTCTTTTCAGAGCTCCAGAAAGAGGTTGAGTTTTTACAATCAAAAGTTGAAAGCTTTTTTAATAAAAGTAGCGTGAACAACTATTCTAGGCCAAAAAACTGGCAGCCTTTAGGAGTGATAACTGAAAGTGCTTTTGATAGCGGTCCAATGGATGTAGGAACACAAAGTGATAAAATAGGTTTTATTAATACTGATGGATTAGGTTCGCTAGGAAAGAGCTTTCCATCCGGGGGCATTATGGAAAAGATTGCAAATATGATGGCAAGTCTCTTTGGAGCTGCTTCATTAGATTACGGAAATAAATCCCAAAATGGAAATGAGTTTAATTCAGACCAAGATGAAAAAAAAGGAACAGCAGGTAATAAGGAGTCTCCGCCTCAAGTGAGTGAGCCTGACAGTTTTCCTAGAATTGCGACAGAGCTTAATATAAGAGGTCCAATGTTATTAAAAGGTGGGGGGCGTGATGACGGAATAAAGGTCGGCGATACCATACAATGGCTTAAATCAGAACGGTAAATTATGAGAGCGAAATATATTTATTTAATAGGTGGCCTTTGGGTTATCTCCCTTTTGGGTTGTAACAAAATGGAAATCATAGAAACACACGAAAACGGGTTTAAAAAACTTGCTTGCGAAATACGTGATGGCCAAAAAAATGGAAAGTGTATTGGATATTTTCCGAATGGAGAAATAAAATTTGAAGCTAACTACCAATCAGATACTCTTCATGGAAAATCCAGGTTCTTCCATAAAAATGGAGAGTTGCATTGGGAGGTTGATTTCCGAAACGGGATTAAAAACGGAGAGATAACCTATTATGATGAAGATGGAGGGGTTATCCAAAAATCAAATTTCAAAAATAACAACTTGGATGGTTTTAGTTATGGATATTATCCTTCTGGTAATTTAAAATCAAAGATGGGGTATCTCGAAGACCAACTTCATGGAGCATATTATTCATACTATGAAAACGGCCAACTACAAACAAAGGCAATCTACGATCAGAACCAGATGATAGACTTTTATCATTATGATAGTGTTGGAAAACTGATTGACCATTTGATTAAATATGAGATTGAACAAAAAAATAACAACTTTACTGTATATGCCGTTAACAAGCATTTTTCTGCGTTTGGGCTTAGGGTCGATGTAAAGGATAATACAGAAACAAAAAACATTATTTATGATAATATCTCAAAAGACGGTTATTTTAGTTTTGCTGTCACGCCTGCGAACACTGGGAAGAAATTTAATTTTCAACTTTATGAGATTGATTCGATAGAAGACGATTCACTCAATGGAATTGTTAGGAGTAAAATAGAATTTGAGCATACGATGAAATAAAAATGAGAAGAATAGAAATGGATTTGCCTAAACTTTAATAATTTACAGAAGATATAAAGCGATTTTAATGACTCGGTAATGCAGACATCTGTCCCAAAAAAAAATTCAATATACCATATAACCATACACTTTGCCGTATCATTGTCTTTATCAGCTTCTAAATTTAGGCCCTCGTTGAAACAATCCAGAGACTTTTTTTACCGAAGGGACAGTTAGCAGGGTGGAAAAAAAGAAGTGTTTCCTTTAGGCAGGTTTCCTAAGACGGATACCTGGAAACCTTCGTGGTCAACGAAACCCCGGAGGACGTCTGGTTCGACGACTTCACGGTAAAGAGCAGCACCTCCCCCATCGTGCAGGAAACACACTACGACCCCTGGGGGTTGGAGTTGACGGGGATTGGCTTTCAGTACAAAGGTATTAAGGCGAACAAGTATCTGTATAATGGTAAGGAGCTGATTGAGGACCTGAACCTCAATCTATACGACCACGGGGCACGTTTTTACGATCCGGCCATAGCACGCTGGAGCGTCATAGATCCCATGGCCAATCTTAGGGAATGGGTTTCTCCGTACAACTTCGTGCAGAACAACCCGCTGAACAGGATTGATCCGGATGGGAGGTTTGATGAATGGGCTTACAATTATGAAACTAAAAAGCTTGAATGGATAAGTGATTTGGGAGGTGATCAACAACAAATTGTTCATGTTGTAGATAGTGAAGGGAAATCAGGTCCTGGCAATAGTACAGCTATTATTGATGGATCAGAAGTTTATGTAACAGAACTAGGCAATAATTCACTTTTTGTTTCGTCCTATGATCCTGTATCAGACATTCCTAAAGGTTACAATTCCCATTCCGGTTACAATTATGACGCCTTGGACTTAAAGGTGAGACATAGATTAAAAGAGCGTTCTTTATGGCCAATGATTGCTGAGTCTGAAAGAAACGGGACGGCAGAACCAATTCATAGTAAAAATGCGGTAAGAGAATATGCTAAAAGGTTCGGTACTAATTCGTCACTGTTCTATGCTGTTGATGAGGGATATTTTTCTCCTGCAGGCAGCAATGATCTAATGCAATCAACCCACAGCGCAATAAGCAGGTTTGGAGGAAGTGCGGTCAAGTCATTTAATATGCAATCCAGATGGCAAGGGTTCCAGCCTCGATCTGGCAGTTCAAACTCATGGAACCAGTTTTTAAAAGACAATAAAGGAAAGTATTCAGGAAAAGGATGGCAAAAACGTGCTGTCGAGGATTACAGGAAATTAAACTCAGGTAACTGATGAAACTGGTTGTGTATTGTAAAAAGTGTAATTCAAAAAATAATTTAAGTGAAAAAGCAAGAGATAGGCATATACTTTCCCAGATTATTGGTGAAAATTTCAAACTGAAATGCACCAATTGCTCTGAGGTGAGATCTTATTCCGTGAACGAAGTTCATGCTGAACAAGGTATCTTATTAGTGTTCTTATTCTTGTTAATTCTATCTATAACCATAATGAGCCTTGTGTTTCTTAAGGACTACTTTAGTATTAATACTTGGTGGTTAATTCCAGGGTTGATAGCTATTCCAACATCCTTCTATGCTGGAGTATCTAATGCCGAAAACAAAAAAATAAAATCATTTAACAGGTTTAAAATTAAAATATGATGAAGATTTTATTAATGTTTTTATTAATGTTTTTATTAATGTTTTTATTAATGTTTCTACCTATATACAGCTACGCACAGCAAGAGACAGTATTAGAAATCAGACCCAATGATCCAATTGATAAATATATTTTTGTGATAGTTGATGAACCTCCTAGATTCAAAGGAGGTGAGAAAAGACAAGCAAAGTTTTATAAGAAAACTTCCAAGTTTGATATTGCAAAAAGTCGTGAAAATGGCCACACTGTTTATTTTCAAATGATAATAAATGAAGATGGGTCTATTACTGGTCTTGAAATTATGAATAATCCTTCCGAAGTCTTAGTAAATGAGGTAAAAAGAATAGTCAAATTAATGCCATTATGGATTCCTGGTAAAATAGATCGAAAGCCTGTTAGGGTTAAAGTCGTTCAAGAGATATGTTTTTCCTCTATTGATCAAAAATTATCTTTATTATGATAAAGAGCTGATAGAGGACAACGGGCTTCAGTATAATGATTATGGGGCAAGGATGTATGACCCGGTGATTGGAAGATGGGGGGTGGTGGATCCGCTGGCGAATTTATATTACTCATGGTCGCCCTATAATTATACATTGAATAATCCCATCAAAAATATTGATCCTGATGGGAAAATAGTGGGTACCGTTGTAGGTGCGGTTGTTGGAGGCATAGCAGGAGCTGTTGATGCTTATGTGAATGATAAAGACTTCGCATCCAGTATCGCAGAGGGAGCAACTGCCGGGGCTATTGCAGGTGCTGTTGTGGATATCTCAGTAGCCACTGGTGGAGGGGCTGCCTTCGTTTTTGGAGCGGCAATTGCAGGTGGAGCGTTGGGAGGTGCAGTTGGTGATGTTGTTGGTCAAACAACTAATAATGTACTTAACAATAATCAATCATTTAATGAAGCGCTTGGAAATATAAACCAATCTCAAGTTGGAAATTAGGCTTTAACCGGAGCTGTATCAGGTGTAATTGGAGGAAGCCTAGGAGCTGGAACTGCCAAAGTGTTACTCGGTGTAGAGAAGACCTCAAAAGCAGCAATAGCCTCAGTGGGTAAAAAAATTGAGTCCGTTGCGAATGAAGTAATGCAACAAGGAGTAACTAAAACCAGCACAAATGGAGTTACGGTATTTTCGCAAGCTCCAAACTTATCCAGCAAAGTTCAAGGAGTCGTGGATAATATGGTTAATGGAATGGGACAAAGTGGAAAAACAGCAGCTAATGGATTAGCAGTGACTAATGCAGTGGCAACAGGTTCAACTGAGGTTGCGACTAAAACCCATCCCGTTCAAAATATGGTAGATTATTTGAAAAAAAGGGCGTTTAATTGGTTTTACGACAATTGAAAACATTTCTAAATATCATAATAGTGCTTGGCTACGTCTTGTTCGGATCAATGTGGTTAAAATCATTGTATCAGGTAATATTTTATAATTCTATATTTGAATTATTTGAATTTAAAGAAATTACAACCACTCAAATTCAATATGGAGATCATTCTAACGAAAGTAAAAAAGTGACTATAGCATATGAGTTTGAAGTGGGAACTGAGGTTTATCGTAATGAGATAGTTGCCAATAAAGAAGCTTTTGTTAACAAAGTCGGAATGGACAAATTACAAAGGGTTTATTTTAACAGTTTAATTCCAAGCGTAAATTACCTTGAAAACTGGAAGCTTGATACTTACTATAAATTGACCTTTGTTTATTTTTCAATCTTCCTTTCATTAATTGTATTTTTTCATCTAAAAATTGATAAAGAAAGATGGATAAGCAAATACAGGAAATCATTATATTCTAGATGAATCAAGAGGAACATTGAATTTTTCTAAGCATCGGACAAATTAAAGACTAAAAACAGTCCGAGAGCCATGTCAGTGGTTGTAGGTTGCAAAAAAACATGTATCTACAAAGTTGAAATTATCTAGAAACCCACGTCGTCAACGAAACCCCAGAGGACGTCTGGTTCGACGACTTCACGGTAATGAACAGCACCTCCCCCATCGTGCAGGAAACACATTACGATCCCTGGGGGTTGGAGCTGACTGGGATTGGGTTTCAGTACAGGGGGATAAAGGAGAACAGGTATCTGTATCAGGGCAAAGAGTTGCTGGACGATTTAAACCTGAATATCTATGACTTCCATGCTAGGGGATATGATCCTGTGATCGGCAGAACCTGGCAGTTTGACCCACATGCTGAGAATTACCCTTCCATGTCTCCTTACAGTTGGGTAGCGAACAATCCGCTAAGCGTTGTGGACCCAACAGGAATGGATACGGTCAATGTAAGCACCCTCAATATGCAAACCTTCAATCCAGATGTGGATGTGGCGGGTTTGGGTGAAGTAACTGTTACTGCTTCAAGGATAGAAAATGGAGGGGAGACTGATTCTGATAATGCAAACCTTGTACTAACGGCCGGTGGGGCCATTTACGGAGGCTTAGAAGGAGCAGCAGCAAGCCAGGGATACTGGCTGGGTGAAAACGGTAAATATTACCCCCAACGGTGGGGAGGAAACCAGCATACCGGAAGCAGGGCCGGGGCCTTGAGAGCTGCGAATGCCTATAGATTGGCGGGAAGAGCTACCGTAATAGGGTCGATAGGAGTTGGCGCATACTCAACAAGAGAAGGATACAAACTGGATGGAGGAGAATTCGGGTATAATGCGCAAAGGGCAGCTGCCGGCAGTACAGGAAGTATTTTGGGAGGCCTAGCAGGAGCGGCAGCAGGTGCCTTTGTCGGGGCTTGGGTTGGTGGAGTTGGAGCAATTCCTGGAGCGGTCATAGGAGGTGTTGTAGGAGGTTTTGGATTAGGTATCGGAGGAAGCTATGTAGGCGGGCAATTAGGAGAAAAAGCGGTTGACCACCTTCACAAACCCAAACAAAAATGAAAGTTATAGCTGAGAAGATTGAACTGTGGTTGAATATTGTGCATTATTGTATCTATAGGGCAGAAAATAGACGTTACACATTTTTCAATAAGCTGAATCCATTTTTACTATTAGGAAAAATACCGGCAGTAAAAAGAAAGTTTGAAGAACAAGGAACTAGTCATAAGGAAGTAGTTAATAAAATTTGGATGGATAGACGATATGGTTTTGGTATAATGATTTCGGGAGGAGGGTTAGTAATAATTTTTTTTTAATGCTGTTAGCAATTTTTGATATGTTAAATAGTTTACTTGAAAATCCAGTCAGCTTTTCATGGCAACCGTTTGTAGCTTGTATGGTATTTGCTTACATAATCTGCCACATTAGTGTTTTTCAAAAGGATAAGTATATTAGCTACTTCAAGCGGTTTGACAAAAAGTCAAGACAGAAAAAGCTTAAGTATGGATTATTGTCCTTGGCCTTTGTTGTAGGGACGTTCGCTTTTTGGATTTACAGTTTTCGTTTTATTCCACTTTCTTGATAGGGTAGTATAAGCATAATCCCGGACAATGCCGGGCTTTGATTATTTAGCGAAAGCCTGTTTAGTTTTAAAGTTCTGGATGTAGGTGTCAATGACGTTGAAGAGGCCGCTTTTGGTATCAGCATCCATTTTTTGTATATCGTTGATACGTTCCACCGTTTCTTTGTCGTAAGAAGCGTTTTCGCCTTCCCAGATTAAAAAATCCACCGTTACGCCAAAAGCCCTGACCATCTTAGCCACCATCTCGATAGAGGGTAAGTTTTCATTACGCTCATACTTTCCTATAATCTCCCTGGATGCACCGATCTGCTGTGCGAGGTCACCCTGTGACCAGTTTTTTTCATTGGGAAGGTTGGTAATGATTCTTTTTTCAATTCCCCTCTTAGGATGATATTTATTGGAGTGACAGCCAAAGCAGCCTTCTTCTTTTTTCAACTGAAAGAAAAAACTATCTTTATTGGACTGCGCCGGATGGGCAGAAACGTTCTTTAAAATTGTGCGGGGGTGAGCTGAAAACCAGTCTGAAAAGTTGCGCAAGAGTATATCGCTATCTATACAACGGGAGGTAGCTGATAGAGGACAACGGGCTGCGGTATTATGATTATGGGGCGAGGATGTATGATCCGATGATTGGAAGGTGGGGGGTTGTGGATCCATTGGCGGACCTTGCACCTGAGTGGACCCCATATAGATTTGCTTTCAATAATCCTTTGACTTACATAGACCCTACTGGTCTTTTTGAGACAAGAGCCGAAGCAAAGGAGTACAGGAAAGAACATGGAATTAGCGGGAGAATCCAAAAGGGGAGTGATGGTATTTTCGCAATTATATTAATGAAGCTAATGTTCAAGATGGAAGAGCCTTTGGGTATAATACTCAGGTTGCGACGGCTCAAACAGCTGGCGGAATAGTTGGCGGATCCGTAGGTGCTAAAGGGGGTGCAGCAGCAGGAGCAGCAATTGGTGTTTGGTTTGGGGGAGGTGGTGCTGTTCCCGGTGCTATAATTGGAGGAATCCTAGGAGGAGTTAGTGGGGGCTATATTGGGTCAGAGGCTGCAGGAGCTGCTGTAAATGAAATCCATCATCGAAAATAAAAATATGGTTTGGTTATCAAATATAGTTTTTTTCAATCTATTTAGGTTTGAAAGAAAAACTCAAAAGTTTTTTACGTATCCGGTACTATTGTTTTTGAGGAACAAAAAAGTAAAAGAAAGCTATAAGAAAAGAGGAGTTAGTAATTCTGAAAAAGAAGTAGTTAAAGCTCTAGAAAATCCGGAGGTTGGGATAAGTAGTATTTTATCAGGAGGTCATTTTATTGTCTTATTCTTTCTGTTGACTTTTAGGATTGTTAACTTTACTTCTGGCTATTTAAGGACAGAATTTAATTTGAAGTTACCTCACTTTGCTGTAATGGCCATTTTTTCATATGTTTTTGCTTATTGGATTTCCTTTCGACAAGATAGATATCTGGAATATTTTAGAGAGTTTGAAAATCTCCCCAAGAGTAAAAAGAAGGTATCTGCTTGGATCTCATTTTTTATTGTATTGGGAGTGTGGGTATTTTGTATCGGTAGTTTTGTCTTTCTTAATTATAGACTCTAAATATCTCATTTAGAGCCATTGTTAGTTTATCCGTATTTTAAGCACAGACCTTTACAAATGCCCTCTTAACAACCCTCTTATTTATAACCTCCTTTGCAGTCGTAATCCTCTTAATGCCATTTGCAATGGCTTACTAAAGAACTTTTTGGTAAACAGATGCCTAAAATTTTGAACATTTCCCGACGGGAGTTCGAAAACCAAACCAAATCAACCATTCCTTGGTCATTTAATTTGCAAGTATTTATTTGTACTTCGTATTGGGAACAAAAACACAAACCAAATAGCCCACCTATAAAAGCTAAACATTTTCGGATTTTCCAGCCAAACCCTTATCTTAGCCAACAGAAGCTTTACCCATCAGGGGCAAAGCTTGGGGAGTACAAAGAAACGTGTTGCCGAAAAGCCTGAACCTGTGGACGTGATGGGCAGTCAATTGATGTCTGAAGAACATTTCTCACTATTGAGCAGCTTTTTTAAAGCTGCTGCCATTTTGCGGAGCGGCACATGGAACTATCTCCGTGGGGAAACCCGAAAATAAAAACTGTTTTTAACTTGGCTTAACCCGCTGCAACAGCAGTGCCGGGAACCTGCAACGCTACAGTTAGTAGGGTAACAGAAAGGAATCTCTCTAAAGGAAGTAAGGATAAGAAGTATTTAAAATCGTTTGAAACCTGGAAATGGCTAGTTAACGAAGATACCTTACCACATTGTCTTATAATTAAGACCTGAGTACTGCAGACAAATGTTATGCTGTGTAGGTATCTTCCATTATCACCAAAATTTGGAACTGGAAAATTTGTTTTTCTGGCTTAATGCGTGTATTATTATCCCAATTCTTGGCAAACAATTTTACTATGTCAAGCGTCTCCACAGGTCAAATATTTAGCAGTTGCAGCATTGTATTGAGTACTGCTGAATGCGGGTATCCTATAAGGATTTAAATGCCTATGCAATCTTATCGAATGATATTCATTTAAATGATATGAGAGCGATTCAAAATTACCTCCCCCATCCTCGGCACACTGAGATTCACAGAATTTTTGTTAACGCCTCGCCTGAGATTGCGTGGAAGGAAGCCCGGCATTTTGATATGTCGGAAGTTCCATGGATAAAATTATTATTCGATATCCGTACCCTCCCCGAAAAAATATTGGGTTCCAAAAAACATGTCGTAAATTCAGGTCTGGGCGTTGACCAAATTACTAAAACTGATACAGGATTCTTTGTACTTCATGAAACAGCAGGGAAAGAGGTTGTAATCGGTTCAGTTGGTCAATTTTAGCATTTGAAAATACCTTTTTTGAAAGTTTGCCCCTCAGATTTTAAGGACTTCAATACACCGGGATATGGCAAGATTGCCTGGGCCATTTCCGTTGATCCGTTTGCAAATGGCAGCACTATCGCGGTTGAGTTAAGGACTTCAGCCACGGATGAAAAAAGCTGGAAGAAACTAAACCTGTATTATCAGGTCATCGGCATAGGCTCAAAACTTATTCGAAAATCTGTGATGGCACACCTTGGGGTTGAACTTGGGAAGATAAAACTACCGGATGACGAACATCGCAGGTTACCCTGTGACGAGCTAATTCCGGACACGAAATATAGTATAAGCTATTACCGAAACATAGAAGCACCAGTCTCTATTGTTTGGAGTTATCTGATGCAGCTAGGCTGCGATCGTGCCGGTTGGTATAGTATTGATGTTCTCGACAATGGCGGAAGACGAAGTACAGACCATATAGTGAATAGTTGGGAGAGCAGAGAGGTCGGTGACAGGATTTCCGCTACACCCCAAGGTGATCAGTTTTTTGAGGTATATGGTCTGCGAGTCAATAAATATTTCGTTATTGGAGGTGAAACCAAGCGCGCTGGCGGACCTTTCAGAATGACTTGGGCTTTTGTTCTCGATCCGATTGGCGAAGATGCCACCCGTCTAATCAGCAGGGCAAGAATGGAATCCTTTCCTAAATGGAAGGAATGGGTAATGGGCAGGATAGCTTATCCTCCTATTCATGGAACCATGTCAAAAGTACAGTTAGACACCATAAAAAGATATGCCGAACGCGACGCCCAGAGGAGGTTGCATTTGTAGACATTTATTCTGTAATGCCTTGATTATTGCGCTCAAGATTTTGTTTTTCACTTATTCTCTGTACAGATTTAAATACTACAATAACCTATCGTTTGGAGGATAATGATGAAAAACTATTTACCATATAAGATACTTTGAGAACATATAAGGTTAATTTATTTTTCCAACAATTGTCCGCTTTGTGAGCGAATCGTTTTTTTAATGTGTTCTCATATGATCTTATATGGTTTAAAAAAATGACGTATCATTTCGTGAGAAGACATAATTTTTTTAGATTTACCTTATTCCGTTTCCTATTTTTGGAATTTCTCCCATAAATAAAAATGTCGTATATGGTTAATAAACTACCCATATACGACATTTTTGTTTTCGTTGATATCTGACCTCCTATTTACTCGCCGTAGGCTTTTCCAGAGGGTGTTCTTGCAGTAATTCTGTCGGTGAATAGAATCCTGTTTTACCTGCCGTTGCCTCCCGGACATTTTTCACCCTAGCCGGTGTAACTGCCGAAGCCTCATTGCCAAATGAGTTTCGTACGTAGGTAGCCACTGCGGCAATTTCCTCATTATTAAGCATTCCCCCATAAGGAGTCATAGGTACTTGGCCGGGATATTCCTTACCCAGTACTTCTATGGGGCCCATCAGGCCATTAAGTATGATTTTGATCAGGCGGTCTTGATTGCCTATCACCCACTGCGTTTCTGCCAGGGGCGGGAATCCGGAAGCTGTCAGACCTTTGCCGTCCTCCTGATGACAAGTTATACAAAATCCTTCTTTACTATAAATTATTTTTCCCTTTTCATACAGCGCCGCCTCAGCACCCTTCAAGTTGGTATTGGATGCAGGCATGACCTCGTCCAGTGACTTGCTCTTAAACTCAATACTTCCACTGGCACTGATAACTACATCACTGAGGGAGAAGCTGTTCAAATGGGCAAGGGAAGTTTCAAATGCCTTGATCATCCACTCATCTTTTGGATGTGCATTGGCTACCTCAAGTATTTCCAAGCCACTGTCTTTATCTAACCAAGAAGCAGCCACAATAGCTTCCAAACGTACCCTTCCATGTTCATCCGCTGCAGCCTGCTTAAGCATGTCAACTTGATTTGGAACCTGATGGCCTGTATAGCGCAATACCCTTGCGGCAGCGGCACGGGCTCTTGGATCTTTGGCTTCCAGCATTTGCTTGAGGAGTCCCTGATCCACTTTGTTTAGCCCCCAAGATACCCAAAGTGCTTCCAATACATGGTGTTCATATTTGGGATCACTTTTATCCAAGTTTGCGGTCCAAGTTTTCATTTTAGCCAACACTTCATCGGCATCTCTACCCCTCAATTCAGATCTGGTTCTATATCTGGCCCGAAATTCCGGTAATTTCAAGTTTTCCAATAACTGATCAATACTTGCGCCTGCAACTGGCGGCGGTGTGATAAGTGGACGGCTGGGATAGGTGATTCTGTAAATCCTTCCATGGGAATGGTCCCGTAGGGGGTCTCTAGCATTGTGTTGCATATGACCTACCAGGATGTTGTGCCAGTCAATAAAGTATAGCGACCCATCCGGTGCAAATTCCATGTCCACAGGACGGAAATTTCTGTCATCACTCTTCACCAAATCCTGTCGGTGACGGCTTTTATACCCAGTGCCATCATCTTCTATCACGTGTTGTTTCATTCCAAGGAAACCAATGGTGTTGTTGATCAGCATATCCCCCTGAACATCATCCGGGAAATGCCTGCTAGAAACAAACTCCAAGCCGGAAGTGGGACGTACACGGTGCGCATCTTCAATCAAGTTAGCCCCTTTGTGGGTTGCTTCCCCATAACGCGGTTTTACAGAGCCCGGCATCATCCAGCGAACGTCAGGTCCGGAAGTTTCTGCAAAGAAATTTTGTCCCCAGTCATCAAATGCAATTCCCCAAGGATTTGGAATGGGAAGCTGAGCTGTTCTTTCCAAGTGTCTCCTTGCCGGATTATACCGATAGAATCCTCCATTCGTTGCGCGTACTGGACCATAGGGTGTTTCTACATTGGTATGGAGGAAAACCCCCTCCCCCATGTAGATTGCTCCGGAGGGATCCGCAACAAATGCACTGATATTGTGGTGGGTATCGTGATCATCAAAACCGCTCATTAAGATTTCCTTGGAGTCAGCCCGATCATCGCCATCGAGGTCCTTTAGGATTACTAGGTTAGTCCCTTGGGATACATACACTCCTTCCGGAGCGATTTCCAAACCTATCGGAAGGTGAAGACCGTCGGCAAATACCGTTTGCTTATCGGCTTTGCCATCATTGTTAGTATCTTCCAATATTAGAATTTTGTCATTTGGCTTAGCGTCTCCCGGCTTATAGTGAGGGTAACTTGGCATTACTGCAACCCATAGACGGCCCTTGTTGTCAAATGTCATTTGTACAGGATTGGCCAGATCAGGGAATTCTACTTCAGAGGCAAACAACTCTAACTTATATCCCTCAGGTACCTGGATTTTATCCAAAGCATCCTGCCCATATAGGTATTCGAGATTTCCGTTTTTCTCCGGGTTGTAATTAGTTTGCACCTCCGGCAATTCCCGGGTGTTGGCATCAGCTGCTACGAGATCAAATGATTCTCCTCTGGTAGCAGCCCAGATGGCCTGATCCCGGTTATCGGTCATTTGCCTTATTTTTTCTATTTCGTATGGATAATTGTCCGGTCCAAATGGATTATATCGACGCCCGAATACGTGGACCCCGTTGGGTATTTTGTAGTCATTATGCCACATCCAGTTTTTCTCCATTACTGCTTCTTGGATTTGGTTGCGGTTTTTCTCCGCTCTGGCTTTATTTTTGCCAAAAAGTTTCTCCGCAAGAAATACCGAGAACTTTTTATACCCTTCCTCATTCATCTGAAACCCGTCAATGGTTAGGGGATCTTTGCTGGAGGAATACCACTTTTTGGATGGCTCAAAGGCATCTACGAAAAAAACCTGGTTTCTTTCGGCAACTTCTTTCATTGCTTGGGTGTAGAGTGCCAGGTTTTCGTTTTCTTTCTTTCCATCAGGTAAGTCATATAAGTCCGACAGATCTTCAAATGCAATTGGAGAAACCAGAGCCAGTTGCGCTGGAAGATTACCATTATAATTTTGACCTTTTGTATGCTCGATAAAGGCTTCCAGTTCTTCTTTCCATAGCTCTAGCCCTTCCTGGCCTTCGAAACTCTCACTATAACCAAAAAAGGCAACAATAATATCCGCCTTTAAGCGGGTAAGCCACTCGTCGGGATATTCTAAATGCCCTTCACTACCTGAAGGTGTTGCCAATTCTGTTTGGAATTTTTCAGCTCCTGGAAATGCCCAGGGAGTTTTCCTTCCGGAATGAGCCCTAAAGCCAGGGGTATCCCCGGCATCACTCATGTTTCGGATAAAAAGTAGGGAATCGGGATACCTCACGTGCATTTCCGTTTCAAAATGCCCGTAATTCATCATACGTGAACCGAGGTTATTCCCGATCAGCATGATATGGTCTCCTTTCCTCAAAGTCAATGTTTCTTCCTCCGGTCCACAGCTAACAGCTGTCCACACGAGGGATATCAATAAAAAACCTTTGAGTAATTTATTCAAATTTTTCATTTGGTGGTTATTAGGTTAGTTTACTTAATGGGTATGGAATAATTGAATAAAAAGAAATTCCTTCATTTAAACTTTGTAATTCCAGTATATAAATAAAAGGTAATATAAGTCAAATACTGTCCTGTACTATCCTGTTAATTTATAAACTCTTCTATTCACTACCAATAATAGCTGAAATGAGACTCAATTCCAAAGGAAATTATTTGACCGGAAGTTTTCACCACCAACCATTTTTTTTTGATATTTCGTGAAAAGTGTTTAATCTTAAATTTCAATTCAACTTATGAACACTTCCCGTATCGGACTTTTGTTAGGTCCCCTCTTTTTTATTCTAATCTTTCAGTTTGTTTCCCCGGAAGGCCTGTCGCATGAGGGCGTAGCCTTGCTAGCCATCACGGCCTGGATTGCAACGTGGTGGATTACTGAAGCTATTCCGATTGCCGCGACGGCACTTTTGCCTTTACTTCTTTTTCCATTAACGGGTGTGTTAGGAATTAAGGAAACCTCATTAGCCTATTCGGACCCGATGGTTTTACTTTACATGGGTGGGTTTATGATAGCAGTTTCTATTGAAAAATGGAACCTTCACAAACGGATTGCTTTGAATATCATCGCCTTTATGGGTACTGATTTAAATAGGATCATATTGGGTTTTATGATTGCGACTGCATTTTTGTCCATGTGGATATCCAACACTGCCACCTCCCTGATGATGCTTCCTATCGCTATTGCGGTAGTTTCGCAGTTGGGAAATCAGTCCCTTGACAAATCCTTGGCGGACACAACGATTGGAAGGGCCTTAATGCTGGGAATTGCATACGGGGCAAGTATTGGAGGCATGGCTACGGTTATAGGTACTCCCACCAATATCATTCTTGTGGGGGTTGTAAAAAAATCATTTGGAGTGGAAATAGGGTTTAGTCAATGGATGATGATCGGGCTGCCTATCTCTGTGGTTTTGTTGGTGATTTGTTGGTATTATTTGGTGAATATTGCGTTTGATCTTACTTTGACAAAGCAAACTAAAGGGGGAAAAGAAGAAATTGATGAACAACTAAAAGCATTAGGTAGGATAAGCAAACAAGAAAAAAGAGTTTTATGGGTGTTTTTAGGTGTAAGTACTGCATGGATAGGTCGAACCTTTTTGTTACAGCCTCTTATTCCCGTTTTGGATGATACAATTATTGCACTTATTGGAGTAATGCTATTATTCGTTCTCCCTTCTGGGGAGGGAAAAAATAAAAAACTTCTAGACTGGGATGTGGCGGAAAAAATTCCCTGGGGAATTTTGATTTTATTTGGAGGTGGACTGACCTTGGCAAGCGGATTTCAGGTAACTGGATTGGCGCAATGGATAGGTGAACAGTTTATTTTGGTTCAAAATATCCCTTTTTGGCTCTTCCTTCTATTTATTATTGCGGCTGTTAATTTCCTTACGGAGATTACATCCAATGTGGCCACTGCTTCCATGCTGTTACCCATATTGGCTGCGGTTGCGTTAGCCATGAATGTACACCCTTATGGATTAATGGTTGGTGCAACGTTTGCAGCGAGTTGCGCTTTTATGCTACCTGTTGCTACTCCTCCAAACGCCGTAGTGTTCGGATCAGGTTATTTAACCATACCGGCTATGATTAAGGCAGGTATTTGGATGAATGTAATTTCAATTATAGTTGTGCTACTCGCCACCTTATATTTGTTACCGTCCGTTTGGCAATTAAATTTGGGAATCTACCCAGAAATGTTAAAATAGAAAAAGGGCATCGAATTAAATCAATGCCCTTCTTCCGAAAATTATTTAAACGATTATCTCTCCAGCCAATCCGGCCCTAAAAGTTCAGCTAGTTTCTTGTCATATACTTCGACTTCAGATTCATTGTTCAACCTCGTATGAATTTGATAAAGAATCTCCATGATATCCGTGTTATCCGGCTTTAACTCCAACGCTTTGTTAAAGTAAGGCAAAGCATCTGCATACAAATCATCAGCTTCCTGTATCATTATTGGCGATCTTTTTTCCCACTCTTCATCAGAAAGGTCATTAACTTCCGTTATGATATCTCTTGCTTTTTCAAGATAGAGTGCCCCGGCATAATAGTTACCTTCAAAAAACTCACTGTCAGCAGCAACAGTTCTGGTATATTCCTCCAAAGCTCCATCAATATCTCCTGACTTTTCCTTTAAGTAACCATATCTAAGACGGATTGCGGTATTGTCAGGATCATTTTGCAATGCAGCTTCAATTGAAGTCATTGCCTCATCCATTTTATCCAATTGAAGCAGCAACTGAATTTCAAATTCTGCCAAGCCTTTATCATCGGTATAGATATCTCTAGCTTCAGACACCAATCTGTATGCTTCTTCTGGATTATTATCCTCAGCAGAAGCAATTTGAATCAAGAAATAATAAGCATTGAGTTTATTGTATTCCTCAATTTCCAAAAGTTTTGAAAAATAAGATTTAGCCCGCTGCGATTCACCAACCATATTTCCGGTATATCCGGCATTAAATACGATGGATGTATCAGAGGGATCCAAATCAGCCGCCAAAGCGAAGAATTCGAAGGCCATTTCCATATCATCCTCCTCATATCGCTCAATAGCTTTATTGAAGGAGGCGTTTTTCAACCTGTAAATTCCTTCCCCTTGGAAATTCTCAGGCATATCAGGAAGAACTTCTTTAAATAAATCCTTGCTCACCTTTGTAGTAGAATCATTACCTTCCATTTCAAAGGTAGTCATGAAGCTTTCTTTTGCGGAAGTACCGTATGTTAAGTTTTCCATGGTGTTTGAAGAATCAGCTTCAAACATTTTAGTTTCAATCTTGCCTTTTAGTAGAAACGTGTTTGGATCTTGACCTGTTTCCGGATCTTCCAAGGCTCCTTTGATTTCACCGTAGGCTTCTTCCAAGTTTCCCCTTTTCATGTTTCTTTCAGCAGATTTGACTACTTTCTTTTGGCCAAATGCTAGCGTAGTGGCTATTCCAACCAAAGCTAATGATAAAATTAACTTTTTCATGTTCACGATTTTAAATCTTTATAGGTTCTCAAGTTTATTAAATATATCAAGCGTTTTCATTGTTTTCCAAATCGGCATCGTTTTCCATATCAGTTCCGTTTGTCTGGTCTAAATCTGGAAGCGGACCGTCTGTTTCATCAATTATATTTTCAATTTTTTCTATTGAGGAAATCTCGTCCGTATCGTTCAGCCTAATAAGTCTCACACCCTGAGTGGCTCTTCCCATGACTCTTACGCCGGCAACTGGAGTTCTTATGGCAATTCCAGATTTGTTGATAATCATTAAGTCATCGGTATCCCCAACTTCTTTAATCGCTACCAATCCCCCGGTTTTATCCGTCACATTCATGGCTTTTACACCTTTTCCACCCCTCTTAGTTATTCTGTATTCTGTAAGGAATGATCTTTTTCCATACCCTTTTTCAGAAACAACAAGTAACGTTGCATCATCTCTGGATACACAAACCATGCCAATAACATGGAAGGCTCCTCCATCGAGATTAATAGCTTTCACGCCGGTAGCTGTCCTTCCCATAGGCCTGACATTTGACTCGTGGAAGTGGACCGCTCTGCCAGAACTTGAGGCAATCACAATGTGGGTATCCCCATTGGTCATTTCTACATTCACTAACTGATCGTCCTCCCTGATATTCAGCGCAATGATGCCATTGGTGCGGGGTCGACTGTATTTCTCGAGGGTGGTTTTTTTGATAATGCCCTTCTTTGTAATCATCACCAGATAATTATTGTTGATGTAATCTTCATCCGCCAAATCTCTCACCTGAATGATTGAACGGATTTTGTCTCCACCTTCAATATTTATCAAATTTTGAATGGGTCTTCCTTTTGAAGTTTTCCCTCCCTCAGGAATGGCATAGGTTTTTAGCCAGAACAATTTACCTTTATCCGTAAATATAAGCAAATAATTGTGGGTTAATGCCGTAAACAGATATTCTGTAAAATCGTGTTCCTTAGTAGTAACTCCCTTGGATCCCACCCCTCCCCTACTCTGGGTCTTATATTCAGTCAGCACGGTACGTTTTATGTACCCTTGATGGCTTACGGTAATCACGACTTCCTCATTAGGAATCATATCCTCGTAGTTGAAGTCTTCCGCATTATGTTCAATGACCGTCCTACGCTCATCAGCATAGCGTTCACGGATTTCAGCGAGCTCATCTTTTATGATTTGCATACGCTTTCCTTCGTCAGCCAATATTTCTTTCAATTCTTCTATCAGGAGCATCAATTCATCATACTCTTTTTGGATCTTTTCACGCTCCATGCCGGTAAGACGTTGAAGACGCATGTCCAAGATTGCCCGAGCTTGAATTTCAGAAAGCTCAAACCGCTCCATCAAACCAGTTCTAGCCGTTTCAGGGTCCCTTGACCCCCGAATCAAACTAATAACCTCGTCTAAGTGATCCAGCGCAATTAAATATCCTTCAAGAATATGCGCTCGCTTCTCCGCTTCCTTCAGCTCGTATTCAGTCCGTCGAACCACTACCTCATGGCGATGGTTGACGTAGTGTACAATGAGGTCCTTTAAATTTAAGGTATAGGGCCTACCTTTTACCAACGCTACATTGTTGACGCTAAAGGAGGTTTGTAGCTGAGTATGTTTATATAAATTGTTGAGTACGACATTCGCAACGGCATCTTTTTTAAGCTCATATACGATGCGCATCCCCTGTCTGTCGGATTCGTCCCTAATGGCAGATATTCCATCCAGCTTCTTCTCATTGATCAGCTGTGCGGTCTTTTCCACCATGCTGGCCTTGTTGACTTGGTACGGAATTTCAGTAATGATGATCATTTCCTTTCCGTTATCCTTCAGTTCAACATTGGCCTTGCCCCGCATAATTATACGGCCACGACCTGTTTCAAAGGCATTTTTTACGCCATTATACCCATATATTATTCCCCCGGTTGGAAAATCCGGAGCAATAATATGCTCCATCAATTCAGGTATGGTAATATCTCTGTTGTCTATATAGGCAACTATCCCATCTATAACTTCCCTTAAATTATGGGGAGCCATGTTGGTGGCCATCCCAACAGCAATACCTGAAGCTCCATTAAGTAATAAAGCGGGAATTTTCGCGGGGAGTACTACAGGTTCCTTTAAGGTGTCGTCGAAATTAAATTGAAAGTCAACGGTCTCCTTGTTGATATCAATCAGTAGTTCCTCGGCAATTCTCCTCAACCTGGCTTCCGTATACCTCATGGCCGCCGGATTATCTCCGTCGATGGAACCGAAGTTTCCTTGCGGATCAACCAATGGATACCTTAAGGACCAATGTTGCGCCATTCTTACCAAGGTTTCATACACCGCTGAATCTCCATGAGGGTGATACTTACCCAACACTTCCCCAACAATTCTCGCTGATTTTTTATAGGGTTTGTTGTGGGATACTCCCAATTCTTGCATCCCGTAAAGTATTCTACGGTGAACAGGTTTTAAGCCATCCCTTACATCAGGTAATGCCCGGGAAACAATAACCGACATCGAATAATCGATGTAGGCACCCCGCATTTCTTCCTCAATATTAATAGGTATTATATTCTCGTTTTCTCCTTGAGCCATAATTAGAATAATCTCAATAATAAACGGCAATATACGAAAAAATAGCCATTTTAGAAAAATAAAATTTTACTTTAAAGCCAATTTGATGGTATTTAATTTATATTCATGGAGTTAATTTATCTATTTTTTAAGAATACCATGAATTCATGATTTAGTTTCCGTACCACTGTCCTACTTTCCTGTGTTGGCGCTTCCAGATCGAGCTTCCCCGATATTCTACCCCATTATGTATGTGCTTCATCACAACTCCACAACCAGGGACTTTGCACCGTTTGGTACTGGGTATTCTTAGTGACGCTCCAACCTGTATGGTAGCCATGGTCTGGGTCATGGCTTGGCTTTCCATGAGATCTGCTCTTCCATAGTTGAAATTGCGAATGGATACGGCGGGCCTAATATATATGTGAGTGTATTCAGACAAATCTCTTTCGATCCTAAACCCAACTCCATAGTAAGGTTCATCGATCGAAACCTGACTATCAAAATTCCCCCGTGATATCAGTTTGCCAAATTCACCGTCAAGAACAAACCGCCATAAATACTCCTGCTGTATTCGGAGCCTTCTTTCGGTTTGCATATAGAAATTATTTGAGTCGTATTTTTTATACCTCCAATTTAAAAACGATGCTCTTTTGTTGGCATCGAACAGTACTATTCCTACCGTTCCAAATAATTTGTCAAAAGTATAATTGGGATTTTCAAATCCAAATCGATAATCCTCAATCTTTAAGGGATCCATTCTTCCCCACTCGCGCCCATAACCACCTCCTATTATCAGGAGATCAAATATATTCAGTTTAACACCAAGTTGGGCAAATTGGGCAAATTGTGTGCCCCGAAAAGTCAGCGTGTCATCCGCACTGATATCAGGTGAATTATCGGTTAAAACAGATGTAATATTACCGTATTCACTCGGTGACTGACTGTGGAACGTTAGTGCAGTGCTGTGTAAACCCGATCCTACGGCGGCTTCAAAGGAAAAACTACCTATGGCGTTTCGAAAGACATTGCCAAGATCACTTTCACTTTTTCTCGAACTTCCCCTAAGTTTGCGGTCGATTCCGAAGATGTCATCATCCTGCGCCCAAGATCCTGATGCGGTGATGAGTATAAAAACAAGAGTTCCAAATAAAAATGGCTTAGTACAAGAGCGATTTAACATAACAGCTTGAATCTTGACAATTATTTACTACCAAAAGTGAATCATAGCTAGCTAATATCCACACTATTTACTAACGTAAAGAAACAAAAAATCCCTCAACATAGGAGGGATTTTGTTTCAATTTAAATTTGCAATTTATAGTTATGCACCTGTACCGCTTTCGGTATCTTCATCCTCAGTTCTTTTTTCCTTAAGCTCCGCCTGTAGCGATTCAACCTTTTCTTTTACTTCAGGATCTTCTTTCATGGCTTTATTTACCTTGTTAAAGGTAGCAACTCCCAATATTTCGTCATTCTTAATCAGTTCTATCTTTAATTCACGAACTTCGTCACCGAGAGAACCCATAAAGGCTAATATTTCTTCATAAGCAGCTTTTTCATCATCCGTAATCTCGATTTCGGCCAGCTTTTCTTCGTCATCCCATGCCGCTTTGATTTCATTATACCTTCCGGCACCTTCTATAACCTCGTTGTTACGGATCATGTCAATCAATTCTATGTTCTTTTTTTCATAGAATGCCATGACAGAATCTTCCATGACCGCAAATTTTTCTATTTCCTCATCTGTTACTACTTCCGATTCTTCCTGCGCAAATACATTAACACTGATAAAGCTCAACATCAAGAAAGCGGATACAAATAATGTTTTCATAATTTTTCGTTTAACGATTTTATAAATTCTATTTACTAATTACGCAAATAAGTTTTATTTTAACAAAAGAAGTCACAAAAAATAAGCCAATTATATTTCAAACCTTTATTTTTTGAATTTAAACAATATTTTTTAGCTTATTAATGGTTTCTGTTGGATTTTTCGAGCTAAACACAAAATTGCCAGCGACCAGAATATCCGCCCCGTACTCCAGCAACTGACTGGCATTTTGTATACTCACTCCACCGTCAATTTCAATTTTGGCTGTTGCACCAGTTTCTATAATAAGTGCTTTTAACTCTTCTACACGGGAATAAGTATGCTCAATGAATTTTTGACCACCAAATCCCGGATTCACCGACATGAGGCAAACCATATCCAAGTCTCCAATTATATCCTTTAGCAGTTGAATGGATGTATGAGGGTTCAATGCTACCCCCGCAGTACATCCAAGGGACTTAATTTCCTGAATGGTTCGGTGCAAATGAGTGCAAGCTTCCAGATGAACAGTAATGTTCGCGGCACCCAGTGATTGAAATGTTGCCAAATATCTTTCTGGCTGCACTATCATCAGATGAACATCCAGAGGTTTGGTAGCATGCCGTGTTATGGCCTCAATGACAGGCATGCCAAAAGAGATATTTGGCACCAAGACACCATCCATCACATCCACATGGATGTAATCCGCCTCTGATTTATTTAGCATCTCAATTTCACGTTGCAAATTGCCGAAGTCAGCGGCCAGGATAGATGGTGCAATTAAATGACTCATGGATTAGTTAAGTTTAGTAAAACCACCAAGTGAAAACCATTGGTGGGAAACTATTCGTTTTCGAAATTTCAGTCAAAAAAAAGCATTTTTTCGGTCTAATCCTTACTTTCTCCAAAACTTGAATAACTCCGCCCCGTTACCATCTTGTAATTCAATGATATAGAATCCAGGCGTTACCGTTTCCAAAGATAGCTCAAAGGGGGTGTACTGGTAGTTCCTGGCCAGTTGCCAATGATTGATCAATTGGCCTGAGGTAGAAAAAAGATTCAATTGGCAGGAATTCGATTGGGTATATTCCACAAACAATGTATTGCCATCCAGGGGATTGGGGTAAATTTTTGTTGGTTGAATGGCCAATTCAGTCTCTTCCAATTCATTAACTACCCCATACATGACCCTGGAATAATTGGGGATTCCATAGCCCAAATTCATATCAGGATTGGTAAATTGATGTCCGCTTTGCAAAAGTTTTTCCTTAACCTGAGCTCGGGTCCATTCCGGATTGGCTTCCCAAAGTCCTGCAGCCAATGCTGCTATCTGAGGGGCCGAAAAGGAGGTTCCACTGGAAAAAGAAGGTCCCGAAGTATACCGCCAAAGTGTAACTCCCGTACCATAAGCTACCAGTTCTGGTTTTATTCTTCCATCAGCTGTGGGACCCACAGAGCTAAAACCCGCTTTTTCGAGGCTATTTGAGATGGCTCCCACTGCCAATATGTCGGCAGCATCCGCAGGTGCTGTGATAGTTCGCCATGACAAACTGCCTTCATTCCCATTACTTGTTACTACCAATATGCCCTTTAGCGCAGCCATGGAGGCACCCCTAGTAATAATTGCGGTCATTCCGTCCATATCCTCTTTGGAATAGTTCATATCCACGTCATCGAAGATATTATATCCCAAGGAACTGTTGATGATATCTACTCCCAAGCTATCGGCAAATTCTGCTGCCTTCACCCAATTGTACTCTTCAATCCAAAACTCTGAATCCACATCCTCAGTAATACACAATATATAGGAAGCATCAAAGGCTCCCGCGATCATTCGGTCCGGGTCATAAGCAGCCATTAGCGAGAGTGCTCCGGTGCCATGGGAATCGGAGCGAAATACATCCGTTGTTCCAGGCAGAACAAAATCCCGGGTGCCCAAAATTTGATCCCGTTCGAAAAGATGTCGCATACCGGAAATCTTATCAGCATTCGCAAAACCCGCATCAAATACAGCTATCTTCATCCCTTTCCCTGTATACCCATCCTCATGCATATGGGGTATCCCCAAAATGTCATTCTGAAATTCGAATGTTTGTTGCCTTTTATTCAACCCTTTTATTTTTAGGGGTTCGTTATAACTTTTGCGGCTGTTTTCTAACTGGGGGCCCTTTCCCCTACCTACCAAAATCACATCTTCCACAAAGGGCAACGTTTTGATGGAGTCAATTTGGTTGATTTCAGCCTTTACCAACGAGGCATTTAGCCAGTTGCTATGGTATAAAACCTTCTCTACGTAGGGAGTGATTTGCGAAATATATTGGCCAGAAACTGGCAGGTCAGTGCTGTCCACAGGCACTCCTTCACGTACTCTTCGTTGAATAGCATCAGCCGTAAGGAATTCAAGTGGCCTTTCCAAACTATAGGTCTCTGAAGTTTTATAGCGATAATGAATGGCATACCTATCCTGGGACCAAACCTCCCCAAAAACCATGCATGATAAAAAAATAAATAAAGATGCTTTATAAGATACCATTGGCGATTAATTTCATTTGCTTAAAACGTCCACTTTGAATAATTTGTTCACCCAAACAATCACTTCGTGAGCAGTAGGCAAATACTTCATAATACGACTCTACCATTCCAATTCCCTCTGCGTAAACCTCGAATCTGTTGTCCCGTAGGGTTATGAGATCGTCTTCCTCCGATTGTCTGATCATTGCCGCAGATCCAAAAGCCCTATTTCCCACGACATAGCTCCCTATTTCTTCAACAGTAAATAGCTCTGGCAAATTAGCATTCATTCCGTTTGCATCCCATTGCTGAAATACCTGTACCGGATACACCAATGGAATAACAGGCTCATTGTCAATGGTTCGAATGATTCGGTTGCGGCTGAAATTCAGTGTATAAGCCAATTCGTTTCCCCAATCTTGAAGGTTCTCTGACCGCTCCCTAGTTATTACATGAACAATTTCATTGATTTCATTGACAAATTGCCTAGTTATTCTATCTCTATAATAGAATTCATTTTCTTCAAAGTCGTTTTCCCCGAAATAAACCCTTTCAACGACTTCATAGGTCCAATATTGACCCAAATTAAGTGGTAGATAGGCAGAAATCAATAAATCCGGAGTTTCCCGCTCTTCCTGACAAGACAACAATGTCACCACAAAGAAACCTAAAATTCCAGCAATTAACCGCATTTCCCTCTTTAGTCTTATTCCTACCTGCCGCTTCATACTTTCATTTGACCGTTTTATGGCAGAGGAACTAGCGTCCAACTGTTACCATAAATACTTCCTTGATACGATAAAATCTTTCTAATTCCCCTATCTTTGAAATTCGACAAAAATTACACAATTTATTTGAAATGGCGTTAAAAACTTTTGTAAAGATAAGTAATGTGAACAATTTGAGCGATGCCCGGTATTGCTCAGGGATGTATGTGGATTTGATGGGATTTGCGCTGGAAACTACTGACGAAAACTATTTGTCTCCGGACGCCTTCAAAGAAATAACAGATTGGCTATCCGGCCTACAGTACGTTGGAGAGTTTACAACTTCTGAGCCATCTTTTATATTAGAGCAGATTTCTGCCTATGATGGCATACAATATATTCAAGTGGAAGAGGAAAACCACCTTCAAAAGCTGGCTCATTCGGGATATAAATTGATCTTGAACAAAGGGGTTGATAATGATGAACAACTCCGTGAATTGTTGCCATTAGCCCAGCGCTTAAAAGAAACCGATGTAATTTTACTAATCGACTCTTCCGATCCCGGGCTCTATGATAATCCGGACTGGAATGTTGTGCGTGAAATAGCCCAAAACTGTGATGTATTGCTGGGATTCGGGTTTAATGCGGACACGGTGGAAATGATCCTAGAGACGACACAGGTGAAAGGAATAGCCATAAAAGGAGGCAAGGAAATAAAACCCGGAATCAAAGACTTCGACGAACTCGCCGACACGCTTGAGAAGCTGGAAATCGAGGATTAGTGAAACCGGAAAGAAATGTACTTTATCTTTTCCCCTTTTTCCGAGAACATCTTTTCATAGCGGGTTTTGATTCCGAAATGATCATCCCGCCACTGAGAAGCATAAAAATCCGGAGTTTCTTTGAGAACCCCTGTATCAGGTCTACTTTTCAGTAACTCTAGTGTATACTCATAGAGAGCTGTATTGTCGGTCTTGAAATGGACGGTGCCTTCCACTTTTACCAATACCTTAAACATCTCCAGAAACCGCGGAGAAGTAAGCCTTCGCTTTTCATCCCTGTCTTTGGGTCTTGGGTCTGGAAAGGTAATCCAGAGCTCATCTATCTCCTTTGGTTCGAAATACTGGTCCAGCTGCTCAATTTGAGCTCTGAGAAATGCAACGTTTAGCAGATTTTCCTCAATGGCCATGGTACTTCCCTTCCAGATTCTGGACCCCTTAATATCCACTCCTATAAAGTTTTTATCAGCATTTACACGTGCCAATCCTACCGCAAACTCACCGCGTCCACATGCAAGTTCAACGACTATGGGATTATCATTTTGAAAAAACCCCTGTTTCCAAGTACCTTTTATGGTTGTGTAAATTTCTTTTCCCGGTTGAATGACATTTCGGTTTTCCTCGTTTTCTTTAAAGCGTTCCAGCTTTTTCCGACCCATGCTATAATTCTTTGATTTCTGCCACCACAAATGTACTCCCTCCTACAAAGATGAGATCATCGGGACCAGCTTTTTTTTGAAAATAATTAATGGCATCATTCACATCCAACATCACAATTCCATCCAACCCAAGTGAAGCGGCAAGACTAGCCAAATCCGCTGCAGGCATAGCACGTGGAATTTGACTTTGACAAAATGCGTAGGCTGCCTCTATGGGAAGTAATTTCAACACCCCTTCAACATCCTTATCCTGCACCATGCCCAAAACCATAAACAATTTATTGTGGGGAATGGATTTGAGTTGCTTGACTATTACTTTAAAAGCATCCTTATTATGTCCTGTATCACAGATGGTTAAAGGATTTTTTGATAAGATTTGCCACCTTCCTTTCAGACCTGTACGTTGGGTGATATTTGAAAGTCCCCTTTTAAAGTTCTCTTCGGAAATAAATAGCCCCAACTGATTGAGTTGCTCAAAAGCCAGATAGATTGCGGGAAGGTTTTTAATTTGGTAAGCTCCAAGTAAATCCAATTGAATAGTAATCTGCTCTCCCTTGCCATTTTTTAGAATATATTCTTTCAGGTTAGGTATATTACTGGTTTCTGGATGAACCGTTATTAATTGATCAGAAAAATAAATCGATGCATTCCTTTCCCTCGAAATCTGGGTGAATACAGGACTGGTTTCTTTCTGGGTTTCACCGATAATCACAGGCACACCTTCTTTGATGATACCAGCCTTTTCTCCTGCTATTTCCTCCAAGGTTGTCCCCAGAAATTGAACATGATCCAGTCCGATATTTGTTATGATGCTCAACAATGGGGTGATTACATTGGTGCTGTCCAGCCTCCCCCCCATGCCAACTTCCACGACAGCAATATCCACATTTTCGTTGGCAAAATAATCGAAAGCCAAAGCCACCGTCATCTCAAAAAAGCTGGGTGAAATTTCTTCCATAAAGTCTTTATGGTTTTTCACAAATTCAACGACGGCTTCTTGTGTAATTTCTTTTCCGTTGACCCGAATACGTTCCGTAAAAGATTTTAAATGGGGTGACGTATATAGGCCAACCTTGTAGCCGGCATCCTGAAGGACGGAGGCTAGTGCGTGAGAGGTACTACCCTTGCCGTTAGTACCGGCGACATGGATGCTTTTAAATTTGGTTTCTGGATTTCCTAAATGATTGCATAATGCGATTGTTGGGCCGAGGTCCTTCTTAAATGCAGCGGCTCCAATCCGCTGAAACATAGGCAGGGCTTTATACAGGTAATCCAGGGTTTCCTGATAATTCATGAAATCAATTAATCAACTTTGATAATAAAAGTGATCCTTCCTGTAGAAAAATCTGCTGTTGGGTTGCCGCTTTGCCGCTTAAAAGACATGGAATTCACTACTGTACGATAGTAGGTAAGTACTTCATTTGTCACATTATATTCGAGCGGGATTGCCTGTACAATGCGGCCGTCCTCATCCACGGTGATTCTAAATACAATTCGTCCGTTACGGGAAGAAACCCGATCCTGAATATTCGGTCTAGATGCAAAATCCCAACCTGCCAAATCCAGATTGTAACCGCCGCCGTCACCCGTATTGCCTTGGCCGGACTGTAAGATGGATCTTCCGTCTACTGTTCCCTGTGGTTTACCTTCATCGCCAGGGGTAGATGAACTTCCCTGACTACTTCCAGCACTAGGTTGGTTTCCCGTACCAGTACTTCCCCGGGCACCGAAAATGGCCCTTTGATCTACCTGAGGTTTTTCCTCCGCTTTAGTTTCAGTCTTTGGTGCCTCACTTTCTGCCGGTTTGGCAGGTGAAGGCTTGGTTTCTGCGGGTTTAGCCGTTTCCTTCTGTGCCTCAGAAGCCGTCTCCGCACCTTTAAGAGGGCTGGCTACTTTAGACTGAGTCTCTACGGATCTCTTGGATTCTGTAGGAGTCGGGTTAGCTTGGGATGTCTGTGGAGAGGCTTTGGGAACAGCAGCTTCAGTCACTTGAGGCGCTGGTTCGCCGGGTGCAGGAGCCTCAGTGACCTGCGTTTGGGTTTCGGCGGGAGGTGCTGTGGTTTGTACATTACCACTGCCCATATCGGTAAACCCAAGGTTCAATTCCAGCCCAAATTTAGACATAGGAGGAATTTGTTCACGCCAAACGACAATGAAATAAATTCCAATCAAAAGCAATACATTCACGATAAACGTGATGATCATTGCTCTATTTCGGCTTTTTGAATCTTCCTTATCTATGCCCCAAGCTTCCATGAATTATCTAAAAGGTTTTGTTGCAATGGATACATTTGCCTCCAACGTGGCAGCTATGCCACCGATTTCAACCAAATACTCCACCGGCACTTCTTTGTCAATATGAAGGACCACATGACCCTTTTTCTCCTTTAACAACGTTTCCAATTCCCTTTTAATTTCATCCCGGTTTACCCTTTTGTCATTTACCGAAAACTTCAGGTCCTTTGTCACACTGACAGATACTTCCTGCATGATGATGTCTGACGTCTCACTTGATGGCAGATTGACGGGTAAGCCCGATGGGGTAATAAAGGATGATGTCAGCATGAAAAATATCAGCAGAAGGAAAATAATATCCGTCATGGAAGACATGCTGAAGGTTGTTTCAATTTTGTTTTTTGACTGAAGTGCCATATTACTTTTTTTCCTGTAGCAGATCTATAAATTCAATGCTGGTGTATTCCATGTTATGGACAAGTTTGGACACTTTGGATACCAGATAATTATAGCCCAAATAAGCCAAAATACCTACTACCAAGCCCGTCGCAGTAGTTATCATAGCTTCGTAAATCCCTGTAGACAATAGTTTCGGAGAAACCATGCCTTCTTCTTGGGCCACACTGATAAATGCCTGGATCATTCCGGTTACGGTTCCCAAAAATCCAATCATAGGGGCTGCACCCGAAACGGTAGCCAATAAACCAAGATTCTTTTCCAGCTTATAAATTTCAATTTTTCCCACATTTTCGATGGCTACCTCGATGTTTTTAAGCGGGCTTCCTATCCTTTCCAAACCCTTGGTGAGCATATGGGCCACGGGGGTTTCTTCTCCTTGGCAAATCATCTTAGCCTGCTGAATGTTTCCTCCCTGCACCATCATTTTTACCTGATCCATCAGTCCTTTGGGGGTTTTAGATGCTTTCTTGAGAATCATCAACCTTTCCACAAAAATAAAAATAGCCAAAACAAACAAGAGATAGAGAGGAATCATCATGTATCCTCCTTTTACTAATAAATCCAACAACCCGATCTGAGATCCTGTTTCCTGAATGGTGTTCAATGTGTCGACAGCCAGTTGGTTGTCCGTTGATAAAGTTTGTAATAGCGTCATATTAATATTTCAAAACCCATAAATTTTCTTCAAAATTGCCTTGCTGATCTTCCATCACTTCCAAGGCCCGCGTCACGTTGTCATATTGGGCTACCGCCAATCTATAAAAGGCTTTCTCACCATAAGGATGAATTAAAAACGTTGGGTTACCTAACTTATTCAATTTAGTACTGTAATCTTTTGCTAGGTCATCGTCGATAAAACTGCCCACTACCACGAAGTAACGAGGAGACGCAGCTCTACTTGTAATCTCTGTTAGTACATTCTCCGTCACTTCAGGCTCAGGTATTCCATTGGCAGTATCATCCGTTTCCGCTACCTGAGGCACGGAGGACTCAGTTTCTGTGGGAGTAGGAACATCTGTCTGCGTCGGAACTTGATTTGATTCAAAGAATCCAAAGTAATATAAACTTCCCAATCCAAGGGCTACAATCAACAACAAAAGTATGATTAAAAAACCGTTCCCTTTCTTTTCCTCACGTTCGGCATCCTTGCTTTTTAATTTGGAAGTATTCCCTGCCTTGATTTCTGGATTGACAGTCTTTTCCTCAGGTACTTTCTTCTCGGGTCCTATTGGTGTAAATTTAACTTTGGGCAAACCAAAGTCCTCATCCCCATTGGATGGATCATTTTTGTTTGACGAATCTTTTTCGGACATAATAAAAATATTTAACTGAATGAATACACTAAATTACAGGAAAACCTTCACATCCCAATAAGGGGAAGGATTTAAAACCTATTAATCCTTATTATCATTGAATCCTAAAATTTAAAACTAACACCGCCAATTCCCTGAATACCCCGAACCGGATAATTCCAGAACCTTTGGTAAGACTGATTAAGGAGGTTGTTACCAATGGCAAAAACTGAAAGTCTGGTAGTAATGCTATAATCTATTTTAGCGTGTAAGTCCACAAGTGCCGGCAACGTATCAGTGGTATCCGATGCCAAATTTATAACAGGGATTCCTCCCATGACATTGGCGTTGACGTGTATGAGCCATTTATCGTCAGGTCGAAACATATTGTGGAGTTTGATCTCCCATTCCGGTCTATGCCATGGGCTTGAAAAATCCGAAAGGGTATATTGATAATAGTTTGCACTAGCCTCCAGTTGGTACCATCCTTCGTAGTTCCAGTCCGTACTGATATGGTAATTCAACACCCGGCTCATATCATCATATATCAACTGAAAACGCGTGCTGTCATTTACGTTATTTCCATAGAAATGCATATTGGTAAAGTTGCCATATTTCACTCCCGCCTTGTAATTAATCTCTCCATTGATTGTTCCGGTAATGCCGGCATCAATTTCATAATTCTGAATGGTATTCCGAAGTTGGGCACTTGGTCCGAGAAATGGATTTTCCATAACAAACCCATAATAGGTGTTGCGGATTACATCTCCTTCTAAAGAGGCATAAGCTCCAATAGTAGGATCGATTTGATAGCTTATTTTTGCTAACGGAAATATATTGAAATCACTGGTCTTGTTGGGGACTATATCATTTTCCTGAACGACACTGGCCCCTACCTTAACCCGAAATTTGTCTTTGGAATATGTAACATAAGGCTGAAGCTTGAAATAATTCCGATTTATATCCGAATAGAACGCATCGGACGGGGATGTGAAGAAAAGCTGTGTGGCAATACCACCTGCCAGATTCTCATTAGCCCTAAACCCAACTGCTGCCAGAATACTTGCTTCATGCTCCCTTGCCAGATAATTGTCGTTAAAAATCCGGAAATTTAGGGATCCTTCATACGTAAACAGGTCGAGTTGTTCAATTTTCCGCACGCCTAACTGGACCTTTACGGTATTAAATACCTGATCCAAATCAAATGGAGTTGCTTCCAACACAGGATTGGTAGTATATCCATAGAAGTTGTAACGGTCCCTATCATACCCTACATCGCCGAATATCTCCAAATCCTCTCTAAATAAGCTGCCGTTAATCTTAATTGACGTATGATCCTCTGCTGAATTAGATCCATCCACTGGCCCTTCATAGAACCCCTGATGTTTTAACTTAAGCCCATAAGATAGCTCGTCACTTTCAAGACTGTTGACGAAAATTTCCGCTAATGGGGACATATAATTACCAAATCCGGCACGGACAAAACTGTGATATTGATCAGAAACCGACCTGGGAAAAGATTTGGCAAACGGTTGTATGTTTAACTCTATCGGCCGTAAATCAAGCTGGAAATTCTTTACCTCGTAGACGTAATTGCCTTGGCTACTAACAGCAGGCAAGGATGGCGGTCTCTCATAAATACGGGGCTGTTGGGGTAATGAAAGTACCCTATCCTTTCGGATGATAAACTCCGTATCCCGAATCTCCCCCCTATCCCTAGTCTCCTGGGCGTGTGATGGAATGAGAAAAATCGCCGATGATATCAAATAAAAACAAATAATTAATGCTGCCTTCATAGGTCAATTGATAGAACGTAATAACTGGTTCGCTTCCTCTTTTACCAAATCATTGGAGGAATTTTCCACCACTGATTCCAATGTGGCTTTCGCCTGAAATGCCTCATTAAGTTTCATATAATTTTTGGCCAAAAGTATAAACTGCTTACCATACCAGAAATCATACGGACCAAAATCCTGAGAATGGTCAAAAATGAGGTCATTGGATTCCTTAAACTGACCGCCTTCGTGTAAGATTAATGCCAACAGATATAGTCCTTCGGCTCCGTGAACGGTTTTAAAGTCCTTATATAGCGTCTCGAAAGTTCCTTTGGCCTGATCCGTCCTCCCGGCAGCTTGGAGCGATTTGCCCTTTACAAGCAATGACTTGGGCAGGGCATCCGGTGTCACCTCCCCAAGTTGCATCACTTTATCTGAATAATAAATAGCTGAATCGTAGCTGTTAGTCGCATAAAAAGACTCCATAAGCCCGTTATACGCGTCATATTCTTCTATTTTCGTTCGGGCATTTTTCCCACTTGACCTAAAGTAAGGAATGGATTTTTGATAATTTCCTCTTTCAAACTCCAATGTTCCTATCCGTTGTATAGCCCTGTTCCTTATGGCCGCATCACTTACATTTTCCAATTGGTAAAAGTATTCCAAAGCTTTGTCCTTATCGTTTAGACGAAAATGTGCGTCACCGATGAAAAAGCGTGCTTCCGGAGCTTGTGTAACATTCGGGTAACTTCTCAAATAGTTTTCAAAGGCACCGATAGAAGCTTGGTAGGATTGGCTGAAAAAGAGGTTTTTAGCATTTTCAAATTCCAACACTTGAAGGCTATTGCTTCCCGGATTGGTTTTTTTATAGGTAGATAGGTAAGTGGAAAATTCCCCAGCCCTGCCCTGTAATGTGAGGCTTTCCTGAAGTCCCACCAAGGCTGCATCTACATTCGGGGAATTTGGGTGGTTGTCCAAAATGCTTTTATAATCCGCAATAGCACCTTCGTATTGCTGAAGTGAATAGTTGGCAACTGCCCTTCCCTCCAGGGCAAACGGAATAAAAGGGCTGTTTGGCCGACTGGAAATCAATGCTGAAAACCCATCCCGAGCTTCTGAATAGCGGGTCATTTCCATGTTGATTTGTGCCTTTTGAAAAAGCGCATCTTCTAAATACCTACTGTTTGGAAACCCACTAATAATCCTGTCTAATTGATCAATAGCCTGAGGATTTCTGTCCTCAAAGTTTTGAATTACTCCTGCTCGGAAATGGGCATAGTCCGTTGATGCATTGTTTTCCCGGATCGCGCGATTGAAGGTTTCTAAGGCATCACCAAATTTCTTTTGTACATAATACGTATCACCCAAACGCAAAAGGGCATCATCGTAATTCTCCTTTTCCCGGCTTCCTCTCAATTTGTCCGTATAAGCCTTAAACTGAATTTCTGCCTTGGGATAATTTTCGGAATTAAAATAGGCATATCCCAATCCATAATGGGTCTTGATCAAATGGGGGTCTTGAGCCGATGGTTTTAGAGCAACGACCGCTTCATACGCTTTTATGGCCTCCGGTAGGTTACTATTTGCAGCATGAATTTCCCCTTTCCAGAATTGGGATTGTACCAGCAGATTTTTGTCAATGGGAGATGTTTGTGATTTATTGAGCATTTGTAACGCCACCGGATATTTATTATCCCGGTAATAAACCATTGCCTGGTAAAAAGTTACTTTTTGGTAAGCACCTTTTATCCGGTCGGATTTATTCGCCATTTTATCCATATGCTCAATGGCTCGGAGATAATTATTGGTATTAATAAGCGCATCGCTTAGTAGGTTCTCGGCCTCCTTGGCATGGGGTCCGTTGGCATAGGTATCCAAATAGGTATCCAAAGCAGCTACTGCGTCCTGAAAACTCCCCCTCTCCAAATTCACTTTCGCATAGTTAAATAGTGCCTCCTCTTTGATCTGCGGATCGTGATCGCTTTTGTAAGCATTACTGAAACTGTTGGATGCGAATTGGGGATTGTTAAGCTTAACATAAGCATGTCCAAGGAAATAACTGGATACCTGCCCCAGTTTATCATTTTGCAGGGCGACTTCTTTGAAAAAATTACTTGCTTCACCGAATTTTCCGGTTTGATAATGACTCACTCCCGCCTTGTACTGTTGCTCCCGGGTCAAGGCACCTTTCTTGGCCTGCACAAAAGCCATGTAATTCTGGGCCGCCTGATCGTAGTTACCTCTTTCATAATAGGCCTCTCCTAACAGAAGCTGAATGTCTTCCTTTTTCTCCAAACCCTGTCGTTGGAGTATGGACGGAGCATAGGCAATGAGTGCATCAAAATCCTTTTGGCGGTAAAAAATTGAAGCTAGCATATAGGGCACTTTGCCGGCATAGGTTCTCGCTTTTTCTGCTTCTTTAAAATCCTGGATGGCTTTTGCATCATCATTTTGAACCATATATACATAGGCTGCATAATAGTAGGCATCAGGAAGGTATTCGGACCTAAAACGCTTCGCCTGTTCGAAATAGCCCAATGATTCCTGATAGTTTTTCAACTGAAAAAATGAATAGCCAGTTTTGAACAACACCTCAGCTTTTTCGTCACCATATATGGTCTCAGTATCAACTTTCCGAAAAGATTCGATGGCTTTGGGATAGTTTCGGGCCATGAAAAAATGGTTACCCAATTCCATAGCGGCAGTATTCCTCAAGGGTGCGGAGGGATTCTCCAAAATAAATTTTTCGAGAAGAATTGACCCATCCGGATTTTCTGTTCTCAACGCTGCTGAGGCGTAATAATACGTTCTTTCAATTTCTCTGTTCTCCGAAAGATTGGCTTCTGCTAATCGGGCGAACTCAATTTTGGAGGCCGGATACTGCCCTTTCGTATATAATTCCAGTGCATCTTGAAAAATTATTTCTGATCCCTGCTGGTAAAGGGTAGCTTGGGCGTTGACCTCAAAGTAGAGAGCCAGAAATACGAACGTGATTAAGGATATTTTCATTTTTTGCAACTAATATTAATGCAGGATTTTAAATACAAGTTCTTTTAAAATTTGAGATTCGTCCATGCTGTTGTTATCGACACCTTTCGAACGTAGATCTGCTTCCCTCAAGTATCCGATGATATCAATAATCTTGCCTAAGGGGTAATTTTTTGTCGCAATATTATATTCCTTAATAAAGTACGGGTTAACTTTTAGAATACCAGCGAGTTCTCTTTCTGAAGCTTGCTTGTTTCCATACACTAACAACAACCGGTTAAAATGGGTAAACAATAGACTAATTATAGGAATCAACGGGTTGGACTTCGGATTTTGACTAAAATACCTGATGATTGTGTTCGCCTTAAGCACATCTTTATAGCTCAACGCCTTTGTCAGCTCAAATGTGTTGTATTCCTTACTGATTCCGATAAACTTCTGAATATGGTCAGTATTAATCTTTATGGGTTCCGAAAAATTAATCAACATTTTATCCACCTCGTTCGTCAGCACTTCCAAGTTATTCCCGATTGATTCGGCGAGTACTTGGCAGGCTTTGGTGTCGATAGTAAACCCTTTCTCCTTGAGATACCCTTCTATGTAGGGAGAAAGTTTGTATTCGGGCACTTTATCGGATTTGATCAGTAGGGCATGCTTATCCAATTCCTTGTATAGAGCTTTTCTGCCGTCTAGGGTCTTATACTTATGGGCGAAAACCAAGATTGTACTTGGAAGCGGATTCTTTACATAACTTATTAATTGGTCATACCCTGCTTCTTTACCCAAATCCGGTATGTTTTGGGCTTCCTTTACTATGACGACCTGTCTATCCGCCATCATTGGAAAACGTTTGGCATTTGCCATTATTGACGTCATAGGGGCATCTTTGCCATACATCACCATTTGGTTAAATCCCCTATCGGCTGCCGATAATGCGTGATTCTCTATGTAATCGGTGATTTGATCGATAAAATAAGGCTCCTCACCTTGAATAAAATAGACAGGTGAAAATTTGCCTGATCTTAACTCTTTTAAAATAGTTTCAGGAGTACTGGGCATGGAAAAGCGTTATCTGCATGCAAAGGTAAAGAAAAATGGCGATTGCCTAACGAGAGATTTGATGATTTGAGGAATATTAGTGAAGTTAAAGCTGGGTTTTTTACAAATAAGGAAACAAATAGGCGAAAAATATTGTAGTACATGCATGCAAACAGACGAACGTGTGGTACAATTTGAAAAAGCAAAATCCTTGTTTAAGCTTGGGGAATTCAGCGAATCGCTTGAGCTTTTCCATGAATTGGTCCGTGAAAAACCGAACGAAATGGAGTATATAGCCTATAGGGCGCGGGTACTTTCCCGATTGGGAAGGTTTGAAAAATCCTTGGAGGATTTTGATAGTCTTATTAAGCAGTCACCCTATAATACCACACACATTAGTGACAGGGCGGTAGTTTTGCACCTTTTGCACAGAAATGAAGAAGCACTTTCCGAACTTGACAGGGCATTGAATTTGGACCCTTCCAATCCATACAGGTATTCCAGTAGGGCCTATTTGAAAGACAGAATTGGAGATTTGGAGGGTGCTATTGAAGATTACGAAAAAGCTATCGAGCTGGATCCCGAGGATGCAATTTCCTTCAATAACAAAGGATTGGTCGAAGAAAAGATGGGCTACATTAGTCGGTCGAAGAAAAGTTTTCAACAATCAGATGATCTTATCGGGTATAATCCGCTGGAAAATAAAGATTTGCCGGAATCGGAAATTGATAATCAGACAATGGACCCGTCTATGGGAGATGTAAACCAGAGCCATCAGAAACGCATCACATTTTCTTCCTTTTTCAGCATTGTGAACGGCTTAGTTACCGATGAGAAAGTACGCAAGGATTTTTACCTTTTTATAAAAAAAACGTTTAAAGGGTCTTAATTACGTACAATGGTTTATTGATGAAATATGACATTTTCCGGGAAAGGTTTTGGGTAAATAGCTGGTCGAACCAGCTTTTTTTCATACTTAAAGTAAACAGGATATCGCCCTTAGCAGATACTAAATAACTCTCAAGTCCCAGTCCAGGGTCATCCTGATAAGCTTTTAGAACGAAATTTATTTTTTCGTAATTTATAAAGGGGGTAATTTCTTCAATCATTGATTGATGAAGTGCCTTGTCAGTAACCCCCAATTTCACGCCCACATGAACAATGTCTATTTCACTGTCAAAGAATTTCGCAATATCTACTACTTTTTGAATAGCAAGTTTGTCTTCTTCTAGGTAATCTGTCGCATACACTAGTTTCCGAGGCATTTTAAAAAACACCTTGCGTGGAATAACGAACACATCCTGTGCAGATCGGCTTACGATTTTACTTGTAGTGGTTCCGATATAATTTTTCTTAAATTCATTCACACCTTCGGTCCCCATAACAATGAGGTCCACTTTGTTAACCGCAGCACAATCCATTATAGCTTCGATTGTCTTTCCTTCATTGATCAGGCCTTCACAGGATGTGAGTCCTTTGGACAAGCTTTCTTCCCTGACCGTTTTCACTAAATTGTTGAGTTTGTTTTGAGAAAACTGGAGTTCTTCCCCAGGTTTATTGGGCAGATTGAGCTTGTTGTAATCTTCTTTATTGGGGACATGAAAAATGATTAGGTGCGCTTCATATTTCTCACCAAGCTTGGCAGCATATTCTATAGCATTAAGAGAGCATTCCGAAAAGTCCGTGGGACATAAAATAGTGTAAGGTTTCATAGGAGTTAAGAGTTTTAAAACCAAGTGTATTAATAGCCCTGTGTGGGATCAATCTGGTTTTGAAGGGAAGTTTCGTTCAGAAGATTTCGTATGTTGGACAAGATTTGTGGTACAGCCGCCTGGTACATGGTTATGCAGGCAATATGAGGAGTCATCATTATGGATGGATGCTCCCAAAAAGGGTGTTCCGGCGGCATGGGTTCTTCCTGAAACACATCCAAAAGTGCCCCTGAAATATAACCCGCAGATATAGCGTCAATCAAATCCTCCTCTATCAAGTGTTTGCCACGAGCCACGTTGATAAGGTAGGTACCCTTCTGGAATTTTTCAAAGAGCGTTAAGTTTAAAAAACCAACCGTCTTAGGGGTCAAAGGCAACATACATACGACGACATTCACCTGTTGGAGAAATTCATCCAATTGATCTCCATAAAAATAAGGATGCGGATAGCTTTCTTTTGGACTATTTCCATAGGCCAAGGCTATAATTCCCAAACCCTTAAGTTTATCCAGTACATCACCGCCCAACTGACCGGCACCCATCACCCCTACCTGAATATCAATCTCGGGATTACTCATGTCCCAGATTTTCCTTTTTTTGTAATCCAAATATCGGAATAATTGTCGGTGGAAGTTTAGTACCCCCATGACCACATAGTTCGTCATACTAAAAGTAAGGCGGGGATCTACGATTCGGGTAATGGGAATATCTTTGGGAAGATCCGGGTCGGCCATAATATGGTCAACACCCGAACCCATGGAACAAATTAACCGTAAATTTGGGAATTCCTTCAATATCCCGTGGGGATGCTGCCATAAAACTACTGCTTCAATTTTGTCATTTTGATGAATATCAGGAAAAACCTCAACCGTTAAAGTGGAATCTAATTGCAGGAAAGTTGCTACCCAATCAGACACGTCTTTGTAGGGAGCAATAATGGCTATATTCATTGAAAGATTTTTATCGTAAAGAAATTTCAAAAGATTTAAACTACAAAAATCTAGGTATCACTTTCTTTTATTATTTTATTGAATTACCTGTTACTCCGATAAACTCCATACATTTGCATGCGTTTATTGTATTCTCATTTCATGTGAAAACCTAGATGGCTTACTATAACGGAAACCTAATATAATTATAATTTCCTATGAATACAAAACAGTTTATTTATCTATTTGCGTTAGTAATGCTTATTAATTCCCCGCTGAGGGCCCAAATCCAAATGCCTCAAGCAAGTCCCCCTTCAAAAGTCAGTCAGCTGGTGGGACTTACACAAGTAACACTCGAATACAGCAGACCGAGTGTTCGTGAAAGAAAAATTTTCGGAGAACTGGTACCTTTTGGGCAGGTTTGGAGAACGGGAGCTAATTCTGCCACCATTATAGAATTCAGCACCGATGTTACCGTCGAAGGCCAGCCTCTCAAGGCTGGAAAATACGCACTTTACAGCATTCCTGAAAAGAATGCTTCCACAATTGTTTTTTCGTCAAAAACTGACCTCTGGGGAGCTGTGGGATATAGTCCTTCGGACGATGTTTTACGTGTAAAGGCTACATCAAAAAAATTAAAAAGACCGATTGAAACGCTTGAAATAGGTTTCAGGGACATCACCGATTCGGGAGCCTCCCTGTTTATTGATTGGGAAAAGGTTTCCACCCAGCTACGGATAAAAAGCGAAGTGGACCCCCTTGTAATGAATCAAATCCAAGCTCATGTAATAGACAAAACTCCCGATAATCCCGGGATTTATTTTCAGGCCGCAACTTATTATTTCAATACAGACCGGGATTTGAATCTTGCCCTCGATTGGGTCACTAAGTCCGTAGAAGCAGATCCCAAATATTGGACGGTTCACCTGAAAGCGAAGATTGAACAAAAACTGAATATGAAGGAAGAAGCTAAAGCGTCTGCAACCAAATCCATGGAAATGGCCAAAGAAGCAAATAATTTAGATTATGTAGGGCTTAATGAACGATTGATTAAGGCACTCAAATAAGCTGTAATTTGAAATTTAGACAAGGTGGCAATTGCAAAAATTGCCACCTTTTTTTATTCCTTTAGGGGTCTTTTTAGAAAGAGTTGAATTATTGCAGCCACTGCCATAAGCAATAAGCTTCCTATGGCGTTATACCACAGGTATCCGATATTGATTGATACTCCAAACAGTTGCCCGCCATTGTTAAAATGGATAAGAAGAATCACTGCTTCCGTAATCAGAGCTGCCACAAAGACGGCATGCCCGCGAACCCACTTCATAAAAAACGCTACTAGAAAAATCCCTAAGATCGTGCCATAGAATAAGGAACCCAATAAGTTCACTGCCTGAATCAAGTTTTCAAATAAGGTGGCATACGTGGCAAATAGAATGGCAAACACACCCCATAATACCGTAAACCACCTGGATGAATACATGTAATGCCGGGAAAGATCATTCTTATTCATGGATCTTTTGTAGATGTCTATGGTAGTCGTCGAAGCCAAAGCGTTTAGTTCAGATGCGGTACTGGACATAGCGGCGGAGAATATCACTGCGAATAGTAAGCCTATTATTCCTTTTGGCAAATAGTCCATCACAAAACGCATAAAGACGTAATCCGTATCGTTTGTTTCCCCCAAGGGGTCATTGGCCAATATCAGCGATTTAATTTCGGTGCGGATGGCTTCTTGGCCCTTGGATTCCTCCTTTATCCTTTCCTTTGAAGTCTCTATGAGTTCTTCGTCATTGGCTTTGACCGCATCCAGCAAGGCGTATATCTCAATGTTTTTGGATTCAAACTTTGTCTTATAATCCTCTTCCAAACTTTGGTACTTATCCCAATATTCCGTTTGCTTCAATTTGTCAACCTGCACCTGATTGAAAAAAACAGGAGGTTGGAAAAATTGATAAAAAACGAATACCATAACACCAATGAACAAAATGACAAACTGCATGGGAATCTTCAAAAACCCGTTCATCATTAAACCCATCCTGCTTTGAGTGAGAGAACTGCCGGTGAGGTAACGCTGTACCTGTGACTGGTCGGTGCCAAAGTAAGAAAGGAAAAGGAATAAAGCGCCTGTCATTCCTGACCAAAAATTGTATCTATCTGAAAGGTCGAAGTCAAAGTTAACAATATTGAGCTTATCCATTTTTCCAGCGACATGCAGGGCCTCGGTAAATGTGACAGGCAGCAGTTGAATAACGAGAATTCCTGCCAATATCATCCCTCCCATCATTACAGCCATTTGCTGCTTTTGAGTGATGGAAACAGCTTTAGTGCCACCAGAAGCAGTATATATGATCACCAGACAACCAATAAATATATTAGTAAATGTCAAGTTCCAGTTCAATAGGGTCGAAAGTATAATCGCTGGAGCGTAGATAGTGATCCCTGCGGCAAGTCCACGTTGTATGAGAAATAAACAAGCTGCCAATGTCCTGGTTTTCAAGTCAAAACGGGATTCCAAAAATTCATAGGCAGTGTAAACCTTAAGCTTATAATAGATAGGTAAAAAAAATACCGATAGGATAATCATGGCTACCGGCAGTCCAAAGTAGAACTGGATAAAGCGCATTCCGTCCGAATATGCTTGGCCAGGAGTACTTAGAAAAGTAATTGCCGAAGCTTGGGTGGCCATTATGGATAGACCAATGGTCCACCAATTCATATCATTACCTCCCTTCAGGTATTTTTCCATGTCCTTGGGGCCGTAGGTTTTGTAAACCCCGTATCCCACAATTACCGTCAAGGTCCCAAACAGTATACTCCAATCTAAAACACTCATGAGAACGCATTAGTTAGGAAGTAAAAAAGAACCGTCAATATCGCAAGTACAAGTACTTGTAGGAAATAAATTTTATTCCAAAGTCGGTTAGTCATTTTTTCTTTCACCGGCTTGTTCGATTAAGTTTACGAAAAGTTTTATTGCACCAGGCACCCCGGCTGGCAACAACCTGAACCAAGAAATGCCCGAATAGGTAAATGTTCCCTTGCCGTAATTTGTCAAAAGCAAAGATCCTTTAGTGGGTGATTCATTTGGATCCTGCATCTCTAGTGGTGCCGTGTAATTGTCATCCCAATTGCCTGGAAAGTATAATCCCCTCTCCTGAACCCACCCGTCAAAATCGGTCATTTCAATTCGGTTTGGAGAATAAAGTACAGGGTGTGCTGTGAAATCGACCTTTACGGGAGAGTCCTCTACAGCGACTCTATTGCGGGATAGTTCAACGGGATAAGGACCTAGCTTTCGTGTTAATAAAGGTGATGAAGTGTTGTATTGAACAATCAAATTACCGCCCTCCTCTACGTAAGCCATCAACTGGCTCATTTCGTCTGCCAAAACTTGGTTAACATTGAAAGCCCGAATCCCCACTATAATGGTTTGGAATTCCAACATTTTACTTAAGGTAAGGCTGCCGTTATCCAAGAGGGTTACAGAGTATCCCAAATTAGCCAATACTCCCGGCACATCATCCCCGGCCCCTGGAATATAGCCAATCCGCTGAGGGCTTACTTGCAGGTTCAGCTGGATTAGGTTGAATTCAGCTGGCGGGAAATATGTTAAATTTGGAATGTGCTTGTAGGTAATTCTTCGTTGTCCCGCTTCAAATTTCTGGCCATCAGATGTGGTATACTGTACTCCGATAATAGTCTTTTCCTCACCATTTGCCGGACTTAGTCGTACCGTATAGATCACTCGCTTTTTTTCCACTTCTTCTATTCTGGAGAGGATTTCTACTGCTGATTCCGGAATACCCTCGAAAATCAGTTCTCCTTCCAGCAGCTCCTTTTGAAAATTAACTTCTACTTTAATCTCATCGGACTCTCCATTTAGCAAAAAAACGTTTTCCTTATTTATACTTAGGGAGGCTTGAGGTACAACGGTAAATGGTTGAATTATTTCACCATCCACTTGGTCGTTGTATTTGTATTTTAACGCTATCTCTCTTTCAAATTTCTGGCCTTGAATGCTAAAAACCAGTTTGCCTACCACAGCAGGATCATTAAAAGGCTTTCCAATCTTAAGTCGGTCCTCAATTTGAAAAAGGTTATCCTCTGGCCGCTGTTCCATCCAATAGGGTTGGGAAACGGGGAAATTTCCTGGAAGTTTTATCGTAACTTCTTGGGTATGCGGCCGATTCTCCAATAAGGAGGTTTGCAGTGAAATAGATTGATCCAAAACCGTAAAGGTTTGCAACTCTATGGGACTGGAACTGGAATTATTTAATGTTAATTTAGCACGGGATTCATCTGTTGGAAACGACAATTCCTTTCCAGATATGAATTCGGCAGCAAAACCCATGGACTGCAGCACAAGTCGATCTATTCCTTCTTGTTTCTCCTTAATCCAGGCAAGGTCCGAAGGCAATCCATGAAGTTTTTTTCTGATTTCAAGCAGGGATTTTACGTTATTTTCGGGTTTTTTAAAATCGAAGTTCTTCATGGCCAATTCTATGGCTTGGGCAATGCCCTTACCTTGCGGAACGCTTAGCCATCGATCAGCTACCCCTTCGAATGGACCTTTTGAAAATGCCTCCCCTTTTACAAGTTCCATGTAATCGTTGCCTTCACCCAGTTGTGCTGTGGAGCCAAATCCTTGGGATTTGTGCATGGTTCTACTATCAGCGGCAATTTTCGAATAGGTCCTACCCAACAATGGATTCAGATCACCGACGTCAAATCGGTGATAAAGTTTCCCATCTTTGGGTTCATATTGGCCACCCCAGTTGTAGGCATTCCAAAACACCCTTTTCGCCTGCCAAGGTTCTACCCATTGTAGTTGATCAGGAAAGATACTGGGGTCAGCGGCCTTTTCAAACGCTTCAAGGGAAAGGATTGCTGAGGTGGTATGATGACCATGCGTGGTACCAGGCTCATCATTAAACCGGTTGATCATAATATCAGGTTGGAATTTTCGGATAATCCACACCACATCAGCCAATAGTTTTTCCCTATCCCAATTATTTAGCGTCTCATCAGGATGCTTACTGAATCCGAAATCAATCGCTCTTGAGAAAAACTGTCGCCCCCCGTCTGTCTCCCTGGCCCGTATAAGTTCCTGCGTCCGGATCATTCCAAGTTCTATACCTAATTCTTTGCCAATCAAATTCTGCCCACCATCTCCTCTAGTCAGTGAAAGATAGGCCACTTCAGCATGCTCACCATTAGCCAAGTAACCAATCAGACGTGTGTTTTCATCGTCCGGATGGGCTGCCAGATACAAAACTCTCTTTGTTTCCTTCAATTTTTTCAGGCCGTGGAATATTTCTGACGAAGTCTGAGCCCCGGCGGTGCCGGAAAAAAAGGCGAATCCAAAAATACAGTAATAGGTGGTTATCAGTTTTTTTACTAACTCCATTGGTTTTTATTTTGTGACCAAACTAAAACAAATATTCTGTTTGATGAAATTTATTTATTCCAGTGGGTATATAACGAGATATCCCACCACATGGCTTTCTGGTTTATTTGCCAAAAATGGTTAAATTAACATGGTAATCAAAAATGCAATCTAAAATAACTGGATCATGGCAGCAAATACATATCATAAAGAGATTCCTGGAAACCCATCCACGGCCACTTCAAGTAAAATTAGGCTTAATGACCGCTCAAACGGCCGACCGTTAAAAGTTCTTACAGATGACGATTGGGATTTTTGGAAAAACAATGGGTTTGTAGTGATAAATAATGCCGTACCCAGAGAATACACAAATCGAATGGCAAATTTGTTGTGGGAGTTTGAGGAAAAAGACCCCAACGATCCATCCACCTGGTATACGACAGACCGTGCGGAAATGAAAATGAAGGAGCTACAGAATAGTGGTATGGTGGAAATTTACCACCACCAGTATATGTGGGATATCCGCCAATTTCCTAAAGTCCATGAGATTTTCAGCGACATTTGGGGTATCGAAGAACTATGGGTAACAATAGATAGGGCCAATTTGAATTTACCGGCGAGGCCCGACTTTGAATTTAAAGGCTTTATTCACTGGGATTACGACCCAGATACCGACCCCCAAAACGTCCAGGGATTGGTAGCACTAAACGATCAGACAGATTTGGAGGTTGGTGGATTTCAATGTGTTCCCGAGTTATTCAGAACATACGATGAATGGAAAAAAACTCAACCTCAAGATCGAAACAAGTTTCAACCGGACATTACTGGTTTTGACGTATGCAAGTTAAAATTGAACGCAGGAGATTTATTAGTTTTCAACAGCAAACTACCCCATGGAATACGGCCAAACAATTCCGTGAATAAAGTCCGAATGGCCCAGTATATTTCCATGATGCCTGCCGAACCCGAAAACGAAGAACTGCGGCAGTGGCGGATCAAATCATGGCAGGAAAGAAATCCTCCAGAGGGGTATGCCTTTCCGGGCGACCCCAGGAACTGGGAAAAGGAAAAATACAAAAGAGCTGAACTTTCTCCTTTGGGAGAAAAATTATTGGGGTTAAAGGATTGGTAATAATCTATCTACATAGTCCACCAGTATGTGAATTTTAACGCAATTGACCGGTCTTTTACATAGAAGGGAGCAGGCAAATAGTTGTCCGTAAATACAAGAAATAAATCCGAAGCTGGCTTAAATCTCCACTGGAAGCGGGTATTGAGGTTGATATTGTCGATTTGTTCGTTGTATTGGACAAAGGCTGTCAGAAATACGGTATTGGTGAGTGTCACATCCAATCTGGGTCCTACCAGCCAAAAACTTGTTCGGAACCAAGGTGCGGGAAGTAATATATCGTTGTAGTTTGCAGCCATATTTATCCCCACATAGGGCTGAAACCGATACCCAACCTCACCCATCAAGTTAAACCTGTTACCATCTGCATAGTACCCCCCATATTGAGAAGACATGGAATAAGTAAACAAACTTTGCGGCTTAGAAGTATACTCTACTCCGTAATTATACCAATTGTGATTCGTGAAAGCATCTAATGTATTTCCGCTGAAATTCGTCGGGTCAAATGGGGCCTGAAGCAGTATCCGGTTAAAGCCTCCAAAGACTGTCAAATCGCTTTGACTTCTAAATCTCATTGTATATCCCAACATCGTAATATTATCCGTTTGTTCTATGTCCATATTGTAAAACAAGGATACGTTTGCCGTAGGGCCATGCCTGAGGATCTTTTTACTTTTTGGGAAAAAGAGATAAGCCATGCTGGGATTGACCCTATAAAACCCTACCCGCGGCACAAATCCTACCTCTGCGGTGTAATCGGGAGAGACGTAGTCATGCCTCCATTCGGCTGTTAATGACCCACTGGAATAACGGAGATTCGCGGCATGGACCATGCCATTTCCGGTTTCTCCCGGACTGAAGGACTTTAGAACCATAGCCTTTCCCGTCCACATATTGTTAGACGAGGCTAGATTATATTCGAATCCAAGGTTACGGTTGTACTGATTTGTTTGGGTTCCGATCGGTTCGGTTGGGGATCCGATATCAAAGGCTGCTTTATTTATAAAAATCGCGGCAACATTAGATCGCTGTGATACACGTCGCTGAAGCGAGAGCACGCTGAAGTTTTGGGACGGAAGTCCAGTTTCATCGACTGCTCCTGTTTGCATATTCATGGCACCAATACGCCAATCTTTGTTGATTTTGCCACTGAGGCGGGCACCAAACTGAATTGGTGCATCCAACCCTATCCTCCTCGAAAAGAAGGGTCGAATATTCTCATATCCAAAATTGGCAAAAAGGTCTCCATTTTCCAGGAAAAACTGTCTGCGCTCTGGGAAAAATAGCTCAAACCGGTCGAGGTTGGTCAGTTGCCTATCTACTTCTACCTGAGAAAAATCGGGATTTACGGTCAAATCCAAATTAAGAGAGGAGCTTACCGCTATTTTTGCATCCATACCAACTCTGTTTTGATAGGATGGCTTCATATCTCCTTCAAAATTGTTTACAGAACCTCCCATCACATAGGGAATGACGGATATGTTTGCACCTGGTTCTGGGGGAGGATTGTCCCAAACCAGGATTCCTGTATAAGCCAACGACGCGGAGGGGAATTGGCGGGGTACAGGTGCCCATGAAGATTTTTCTGTGGTTTTCAGGTCAAGCCGACTAAAATTGATCCCCCATTCCCTTATCCCCTTTTTGTACCGTATACTTTTGAAGGGTATGGCTGCTTCAAATATCCATTTATCGTCGTAGTTGGTAACTTTAGATACCCATTTGTTATCCCAGCTTAGGTCCACTTTGCCTCCTTCAAACATTAACCCATCCCATTGTGCCCCGGCGGCATTTGCCCCAAAACTAAATCCATTTGTCTGATCGTCAAAGGGATCCATAAAGAGCAGGAAATTGTCATTTTTTCCAAAGGAAAAGTCCCTCCGAAGCGATTCAACATAGTAAGGGCCTGGTACAGCATGGTGATTGATGACCAACAAATATAAATTGTCATCGTCATAAGTCATTCGGACTTCCGTGGATACTTGGGAAAAACTGGTATCCATCGGAAGAATCATATAGAAGTCCTCCGCAACTGCAGCATCCAACCAACCCTGTTCCTCCATAATGCCATCAATAATGATCGCTGACGAAGACTTTTTTATTGGCAATTGGTAGTTATGGTTTATTTTTTGGGCAAACAGGAAATTGCTGCCCATACAAATACCGAAAACTAAAAAAAAAACACGCATATGGATACTTGAAAATTATATTTTGGTTTTGGAAAAAAGGAGGTTTTTTGAACTGCTTTAAACATCGTTTGAATCTCGGGACATTGACATTGGGTGACACTCAAGAGAAAGATTCTAACATTTCTTCAAACCATCCAATCTGATTTTTGTCTGCAAGGTGTTTATTTTCATTTAGGGGAATGGTCCTTATTATTTTTTCAGCTTTTTTCGGTTTTGAACGGTACAATAAAGTAATAAGACGACGCCTACTACAGTTTCTCATCTTTCAAAATGTCTCTAGATTGCAGGTAAATTAGTTAACTACTTGGCTTAGTTCCCCAGTTTTTTTGTTTTTTAAAATCAACTTCACATCACCATTTGGAAGAATCTCTTTCTTTATTAATAGGTGATCACTATCATAATCCTGAACACTCGCCGCATGTTCCGTCACTTCTTCCCCTCTCCAAATATCCAAGGCTACAGGCTCCCACTGCTTAGTGCGGGCAGAGAGAAAGGCAGCATCCAAAATGGCATTTACTACGTATCCGTCGTAAAAAGTCTCCAACGGTTCCCTGCCTGTTTCCATGGCGTCAAACATATCCGTGAACATATGCGGATACCCCAATTCGTTGGATTCATCCCCTACTGGAAATAGCCATCCGGAATTGCTTTCGGCTTTTTCAGCAATATATCCCTCACCTTTACCAGTGGTGAACATTTCGAAGCCAGTCCGCAAGAAGCTATTTAGCCATATCGTGCCTTCTGTACCCATGACTTCGTCCCTAAGATCCATTCCCCCCCGAAATGTCCAGCTAACCTCAAATTGACCGATGGCACCCGACGCATAGCGTACCAGGCCAACAGCATGGTCCTCCGCATCAATTGGGTGCACCTGTGTATCCGCCCAGCACATCACTTCCAAAGGTTTAACTTGTTTACCGATAAAGTTCCTGCCTATTTCAACGCAGTGGCACCCCAGGTCAATTATGGCCCCACCACCCGACTTTTCCTTATCCCAAAACCAATCGCTGTGAGGTCCAGGATGCGCTTCCCGGGATTTGGTCCAGAGGATTCTGCCTAAACTTCCTCCCTGAATGCTCTTCATGGATTTCAGAAACTTGGGTGTATAGCATAAATCCTCCAAATAGCCTGCAAAAATTCCCGCTTTCTCCACCGCTTCAAGCATCCGTTTAGCTTCTTGGGCATTTCTTCCAAGGGGTTTTGTACACAGTACAGGAACTTTTGCTTTAACACAAGCCAATACAGCAGCTTCGTGAAGATGGTTGGGAAGAGAAATAAGAACCACCTCGGTGTCAGGATGGTTAATTGCCTCTTCCATATCAGTTGTGAATACTTTTAATCCATAATCATCCGCAAAGCGTTTAGCATTATGTTCGTCGCGGGAATAAACCAAATGAATTCTATCTTTTCTTCTTTGGTCATGTAACGTATCGGCATAAAAACGGGCAATGAATCCCGAGCCAAGCATGGCAATTTTCATAATTTTTGGGTTTAAAGAATTCGGAATTTTAAATCTATGGATTAATCCTTAAAAAGAAAAATTGCTTCCAAAGCTATTCCATGCAAACCACGGCGTTAAATTCTACAACATCGTATCCAAATCAAAATCGTCGGATCTTTCAATTCTTCCCAGTCGTAATATTTAACACAATGAAAGGGAGAGGCGCTAAAAATCTATTTTAGATAAAGTGATAGAAACGAAAATATCCCCTTAATTTTGGGAGCTGAAGGTGACAATTTCCCTTAACGATCTCCCTATGTCCCTTACTCAGCATTTCAGTGGAATTTCTTAAACTGATCGCATTGGGACCAACAAAAACTGTATAGCTTAAAATACTGTGAAACATCGCCTAATAAAGGAATCCCATTGTATTGCGCTTCTAAAGCAGGTGGGAGTATCTGGCTGGAGGGAAGAATATCAGCCTGAAAAGCATCAGATCGAATATACCCTTCCGGGAGGAGAACGTCTGTTTGTCAGACTTCCTATTCAGGTCGCCTTCCCCTACCGCCCCATTCATCAGGATAATATGCTGTATCAACATATTATCATCCTGATAGAATCAGGATTGGCAGCAGTGGGGTATTTTGAAAATGGTGAAAACATAGATCATAAAGTATTCCGTGCATATATGGTAAGAAAAAAACAGGGGAAAAGCCAAATTAAGTACTTAAAGACCAAAGGAAAATCAAGGGCTGGGTCCAGGGTACGCCTAGCGGAGACAATGGAATTTTTTACTTCTATTCGGGAAAGGGTAAACAGCTATATCGATACAAATAGAATTGACCGAATTGCCATATCCTGTTCCCTGACGCTTTGGCCTTATTTTTTTGGTGGTAAAGGGGACCTCCTATTTTCTAAAAATGATCCAAGAGTCTATAAAGTACCTATGCATGTGCCAGATTGCACGTACGATAACCTCCTGAAGGTAAATGATTTCCTGATGCAGGGGGAATTAAAATATAGCCCGGAAATCAACAAACAAATCGAATCTATTTATCATATAGAATCTGATACAGATGACACTGACAAATCCGAAGAATGGTAACAAAAGGAATATTACATAAAATCCGCAGTACAATTCGGTAAACAGATATCATTATGGAAAAAAACCTTCCGGGTTTCACCACATGTTTCGAACAACTTGCTGATTTTGAGCAAAACCTGGAAGGTTTGCGGATTTTAGGGAATATTATTCAAAAACCGTCAATTTCTTTTTGGTGATCCATGTATATTTACAGACAAATTTAACCCTATATGACATTTGACATAGCCATTATTGGTGGCGGAATCGTGGGATTAGCAACCGGGCTAACCATTCTAAAGAAAAAGCCACATATGAAAGTGGCCATCATTGAAAAAGAAAAACAGGTTGCGAAGCATCAAACAGGAAACAACAGCGGCGTGATTCATTCCGGTCTTTATTACAAACCTGGTAGTCTCAAGGCAAAGAACTGTATTCGAGGATATCAGATGCTGATTGATTTTTGTAAAGAGGAAGGCGTTCCTTATGAAATCACAGGCAAGGTGGTAGTCGCTACCAAAGACGACCAAATCCCCCTTTTAACCAAATTGTTGGAAAGGGGGTTGGAAAATGGGCTTCAGGGTAGCAGGGCCATTTCAATAAGCGAATTGAAAGAATATGAGCCTTATTGTACCGGTGTAGCAGCACTCCATGTTCCGCAAACGGGCATCGTGGATTACAAACTGGTAGCAGAAACCTTTGCCAACAAATTTCTAGAGCTTGGGGGTCAACTGTTTTTGGGCTGCGAAGTTTTGGATATCGTTTCAGAAGGTACCCTCTCAACTGTAATGACTACTAAAGATCCTGTGGATACTAGGTTGCTTGTAAACTGTGCGGGTTTATATGCGGACAAGATAGCCGAAATGCAGGAAAAAAACCCCATAGATATCCGAATTATTCCCTTCCGAGGAGAATATTATAAATTAAAAAAAGACCGGGAATACCTTGTAAATAACCTGATTTATCCTGTTCCTGATCCAAATTTCCCATTTCTGGGGGTTCATTTTACCCGTATGGCAAAGGGGGGCGTGGAAGCCGGCCCCAACGCAGTATTGGCGTTTAAAAAAGAGGGGTATAAAAAATCGGATTTTAACTATCGTGAATTTATGGACGCTGTTACTTGGCCTGGTTTTCAAAAGGTCGCTGCCAAATATTGGAAAACCGGTATGGGAGAATATTATAGGTCCTTTTCAAAACATGCCTTTACAAAAGCCCTGCAGCAATTGATTCCGGATGTTCAATCTTCAGATTTGATTCCAGGAGGAGCCGGTGTCCGTGCCCAAGCCTGTGATAGGAATGGGGGTTTGCTGGATGATTTTGCCATCACTGAAAACAAACGTTGCATCCATGTCCTGAATGCCCCCTCCCCCGCAGCAACAAGTTCATTGTCCATCGGTGAAGCTGTGACAGATCTGGTACTCAAAAGATTCGGATAGGATTTAAGAGTAATTGACACGTAATTTCTTAAATACAAAAAGTGGTATTAATTTGATAGCTTCTGGTTGATATCTTCCAAAACTGCATTGGAAACGGAAAGAAATTTAACTTTGTGGGAATTTAAATCCTGATTTAAACCACCTTTAATTATCAGTTGTTTTCCCTCTCCCAAGGTTGACCCTAATGCCCTCAACCCGAAGAGCGTCAAAGTGGGTTTTATCTTATGGCGTGCCTGTTTGATAATCTCCTCCTTCTTCGTTTCTATACCTTTTATATAGCTGGTTTGAAGTTCTTTTACTGCCACTATTATTGCTTCTAAAAGTTGTGTTCGAAACTCTTCATCCCCTTCGACCATTTCTTCAATTTTTCTGTAGTCGATGTTTTCATTGGTTGCTTCCATAGATACTATTTCGTTGCATTTATTCCTGCCAAAAAACCCGTGCTCCAAGCAGCTTGAAAATTGAATCCGCCAGTAATGCCATCGACATTTATAACTTCTCCAGCAAAATAAAGCCCGGGAATAAGTCTGCTTTCCATGGTCTGGGGATTTATCTCTTCGAGATCTACTCCTCCTGCCGTTACAAATTCTTCTTTAAAGGTGGTTTTCCCATGAATACCAATTGTAAATCTAAAAAGATTTTCTAATAATTTATTGTTTTGTCTTTTAGAAATATTCATCCAGCACGATTCAGAGTTTATTTCAGAAACTTCTGCCAGATAGATCCAAAGCCGTTGTGGAATACCAAAAAGTGGATGTGAATGAACTTTTCTTTTGGGATGCAGGGATTTGTATTGAACCAAATCCTTGCGGAGCTGTTCCTCCTCAAACCCTTTATTCCAGCGGATGTGTGCGTTTGCTTTGTAGTGAACATCATGAAGCCATTTTGCCCCAAAAGCGGACAATTTCAAAACTGCCGGGCCGCTCAGGCCCCAATGTGTGATCAATAAAGGTCCTTCATAGGAAAGTTTGGTCCCTTCCAACCGGATATACGTGTCTGCCAATGCAATACCTTGTAGCTCAGTGAGAGGCTCGTTTGGGGTATTGAATGTAAAAAGTGATGGAACCGGGGGAACTATGTGATGGCCCAATGACTGAATCCAACCGTAGTTTTCGATTTTAGGACTGCCTCCGGTAGTAATAATAAGTTTATCTACCCCAAAATGTTCATGAATTAAATGAACGTTGAATCCCATATTTTCCTTCGTCACCTTTTGTACCGCTGCGTTAAACCGGATGGTAACTCCGACTTTTTCCGCTTCCCTTACCAGCACATCGATTACAGTTTGTGAAGAATCCGAAACTGGAAACATACGCCCATCAGATTCTACTTTAAGCTCCACTCCCCTGCTTGAAAACCATTTCAGCGTATCTTCAACAGAAAATTGAAGGAATACTTTTTTTAAAAACTTTTCTCCCCTTGGATAAAATTTTATCAGTTTCGAAACCACCTTGCAGTCGTGGGTTACATTACATCTTCCACCTCCTGATACCTTTACTTTAGAAAGTACCTTGGATGTTTTTTCTAAAAGTATAACTTTATGCCCTGAGGATGCTGCTTGAATGGCTGCAAAAAAACCAGCCGCCCCCCCTCCTATTACGCCTATGGTGTACATTTACCAAAGGTACAAAAAACGAAATCTTATGGTTTATTAACATGGAAAAATAAAAAAAGAAAGCCAACTTTGTACGCTTCTTACAAAATTGTAATTTGCCTAAAGAAATAACACCGAAGGTGAATCAATTTCGTCAGTCCTGATGTTAATTGACAATAACCGAATTCTCATATGATGGATTGCCTTATAAGACCTTTCCGATATTTGTTTTTCTTAATGCTGATAATGGTGTACGGGGAGACACTTCAAGCACAAGTTAGCCCAAACTTAGGCAATACTTCCAGATTGATGACCCAAGCCACAACTGCCATGGAAGAGGGTGAATTTGAGAAGGCCAATGCAATATTTCACCAGATCATTCAAAGCAACGCACCAATTCCTTCTGAAATGCCTTATTTTTTTGCAGAAACGCTGTATGAGTTGAAGCAGTATGACAATAGTAGTAATTTTCTCGGCAAATATTTGGATCTGAATGGCTTTAAAGGACAGCATTATAAGGAGGCCAAAGCCCTGGAGAGAAAATTGGAAGAACCGTTAAAGGAGATATCAGCCTGTCAGTTTTGCGATAAAAAGGGCTATCGACTGTTAACCTGTACAACCTGTTCGGGAGAAAAGCAAGTGGAACAGGATTGTACTTTATGCAAAGCACAGGGGATTGTAGGATGCAGCAGGTGTGCAGGGCAAGGAATTGTGACTAAAAAAAACGTATTTAATATTCTGGAATATTATGATTGTGAACGCTGTTCGGGAGCAGGTAGACTTACCTGCCCACGATGCGAAGGTACACACCTTGAATACGGAGAATGCCGAACCTGCGCCGGCACCGGGCATTTGGAATCAGAAGAACTTTGTAACCATCAGGAAAGTCAATCGATAGGTATCCGTAGAACAAGTTTTAGGAACGTTTTTGGGAATAATATGAGCCACCTAAAAATAAACCATCATCCCTAATAGTAACTATTTACACTTCATTAAATTTGTTCATTTTCTTTGTCTATTTGTTTTTTCACTACATCATGGGGATATTTTAGAGCAATTTCTCGAATCTCATAGGTAAATTTGGTATACGCCTCTTGCCATAATTTCCGCTCCTCCTCCGTATATTCGTAAAATCCCTTACCATTAAAAACTCCGTTACCACCTTCATCGACTATTTTATTTATCAATTTACCCGGCACTGTTGCGTTATTTAGTAGCGGGAAAAGGTCTTTCATAACCGTCCTATATGCTCCGACTCCTGTAAGGTCCATCCAACGGAAGACTCCTACCATAGGCAAAAAGTAACCCGCCACATTTCTGCAAGCCCGATCGACATCTTCCACTGATGCATATTCCTCTTCTACCAGGAACATTGCTTCCCTATACATGGCATACATTAGTCTATTAGCTATAAATCCCCTAATATCTTTTTTTACCAGTACGGCCTCTTTTCCCCAAAGCGCAGCCATATTATAGAGGTAGTTAGCCAATTCTATATCGCTTTTATCACCGCAGATAACTTCTAGAAATCTAGTGGTGTGAGCGGGCTCCATCCAGTGTAGTCCAAAAAACCTGCTCGGATTGCTCACAAATTCCTGCAATTCAGAAATGGGAATAGCCGAGGTATTCGAAGTAATTAACGCATCGGTGGAAACTACGGCATCAATCTTTGTAAATACAACCTTTTTGATAGCTATATCCTCCTTGACATTTTCGATAATGATATGGGTGTCTCGGAGCTCTGAGTAGTCCGAAGTAACCAAAAGATTCTGAAGATAAAAATCAGGTTTCTCGGAAATAAGATTCTTTTCCCAGGCGATTTTAAGGTGTGCTTGTATACGATTCTCACCTAATGCCAGCTCCTCCTCCAATGGCTCCAACCCTACCACCGGATGCCCCGCAATTAACATACAGGTAGCTATACTGCTTCCCATTAGACCTAGTCCTACTATTCCCACGGAAATTTCCCCGGGTACCATTGAATGTTTCATTTGATGTAAATATAAGAACAGCCGACACGCCTTCGGGGAGAGCCAGCTGTTTTGATTGGTTATATTATGGTTTAAGTAGCGTGTGGAAAGAGCTGAATCAAAGCTGTACAACCTGTCCGGTCCTTACCGATTCATCACAAGCAAAAGCAATCCTCAGACTGTTGACAGCATCTTCCATATGGTCGGAAAGGTCCGAATTTTCTTGAATGGCCCGGAGAAAAAACTCCTGCTCCCGCTTACACAACCCATTATGATCAGGTTCGTCTGTTAGGTCTATCCATTCGTCTTCATGAACAAATAAGTCTTCTTTATTCAGCTCTCCCCTATGGTACAACAGGGATTCTGTCTTAGTATGCGCTTCAATGCTGTCAGATTTACCGGAGCCTCCGGCCTCTTTCGCTACTATGGACACCGATCCTTTCGGTCCAAAGACATCTTTGATAAAAAAGGCAGTTTCCGACACCATGGGACCCCATCCCGCCTCGTACCAGCCTACAGACCCGTCTTCAAATCGGATCTGAAGATTTCCATAATTGTAGTTATCAGCAGGAATCTCATCTGTAAGCCTAGCACCAATAGCATATACTTGAGTTGGCTTAGACCTGGTCATTTGACACATAACATCTATATAATGTACGCCACAGTCTACGATAGGACTTAGTGATTTCATCAGGTTTCGGTGGAGCGTCCACATGCTTCCCTCACTTTGCTGGTTTAGATTCATCCGCATGACCAATGGCTTTCCCAGTTGCTGGCTGACTTCAATAAACTTTTCCCAAGATGGATGATGCCTTAATATATATCCCACCACTAACTTTCTGTCATGTTTCTTCGCGGCATCTACAACCCGTTGAGCACCTTCCACTGTATCCGCCAAGGGTTTCTCCACGAATACGTGGCAGCCATTCTCAATGGCATGAATGGCAAAAGGTTCATGAGTATCCGGGTAGGTGGAAATACTAACCGCATCTGGTTTAGTTGCAGACATCGCGGCATAATATTCATCAAATAAAGGATAATTTGCGCCAAGTTTCTCATTTAATTTTTCTTTCGTTCTTCCTCCAGAAACTAAGCCTACAATTTCGTAAGCGTCCAGTTGGTGGTAGGCTAATGCATGGGATGCACCCATGTTTCCACATCCAACTACTAATATTCTTATTGGCTTTTTCTCTTTGGTCATAATGGTTTTTACAATCTTTGGTTGAAATTTTGATTTTACTACCTCTAAATTAATAAATTTATTGCGAACGGGCATTTATCTCAAAGAAAGAATTGATTAGCGAAGAACCCAAAAGAAGCAGGTTTGAATTAAAGAACTGATATTCAAAGAATAAAATGTATAAGTCGATTAAAAAAAATGCCGTTAAATGTGCTAATCATTTATGATGTGCGCTATAATTTTCTTTAAGTAAAAGATACTAGTCATAAATTATGGGAAAACATATTATATTTATTAAAAAATAATTGGTTAACGATAACGAATTGAATACTTTTGCGTTATAATCTTAAAATAATTATTAAAAATAATATCATGGATATAAAAGAATTCGTAAAAGAGTACAATCAATTGCTGTCAAATGATTCACCATTTATCTATGTAGATCAAGATGGTAAAAGGTATAAGTCTGCCGAGGAAGTATATAAAAGTGGCAAGCAAGTATCAATCAAGAATACAAATGATGCCGCTGTTGAGGGATTAAAGGGATTAGGAATTGATACAAAATCAGATGCATCAAAGTTTATAGAGCTTTTAAACCATATTTTTGGACTGGAAGGTTCTAAAAAATCTAGTACCCGGACAAGAAAAACCTACACTGAAGGAGAAAAAGCTTCTTTGATGGAGTCATGGGCAAAAGCGGATGCCGACGGTATCAGTAAGGTGAATTTCTGCAAAGACAACGATATCACCTACCAAACACTTATGAAGTGGATTAGGGAATCAAAATAATAGGATATTATCCTTTATTTGTTTAGCCAGTCATAGCCGACTGGCTATTTTTTTTACCTAAGTTAAACAACAGTTTTGGTAAAATTTTTTTATTCCTAAAGGGAGTATAAGTTCATATGAGCGTAGAGTAAAAAGGCTAGCGATTTCCTTCCTAGATGGCTTGAATTAGTATATTTTTCTCGATTTTGAATGCCTGTCGCTCTGAATAATAAAACTAATATGTTTTCATATGTCTCTTATGGTTAATTATTATTTAAAATACCGATTTATTGGAGAGAAACGAAAGCCTAAAAATTAATCACTTATAAACGACCAGCCATTTTTGACCATTCGGATGGTTATTTGTTAAACCCTATTAACCACATAAGTTCATATGGAAGATACAGTGATGAGGTGTTATCTAATTTGTGGGATCTCTTCTAAAGCGAACTATCGATTATAGTTTAATCTGTTTCTTGTATAGTCGCATAATATCTTTTTCCGTCAAAGCGACATCAAAAACCGCCAAACCACTAATTTGTCCTTTAAATTGATTAGTCATTTTGCCTACCACGGAATTTGCTCCCACGGTAAAATCAGCCCCATCTTCACCCCCATCAAAAATACCATCCTCGTAAGGAAAGGGGTTGGTCAATGTATTGCCACTTAATTTTCCGTTTTTAAATGCCTTGATTTCTTTACCATCATAGGAAATAGCAATCATGGTCCATTCATCGGTCAATACAGACTGATCACTGCTTGCGTAGGAGATCCAGGCAATCTGTCCAGGAGATTTACCTCCCGAGGCTGAAATATGGCCATGGATTAATCCGTTAGCTGGATAACGTTTCATTTCATCGGAGTGCGTTTTTGAAGCAGCATTCAAAAACATGTAGTATTGCCTTTTTTCACGTGTTTCATCCCACACGCCTGCAATGGCTTGCCAGTATTTTTCGGTGTCCTTTTTCACCCAAGCCACTACAGTGACTTGGCTTTCTTTTCCGAATATATTCAGCTTGCCCAATTTCTCCCTGGGAATGTAAAACCATGTACTGTCCCTTATGACGGCTGAAGTATTATTTATCGGTCCTTCACTGACACGTTCTATCGGTTTGGTTCCCTCAAGTAAGTGGTAGGTTTCTGGATTGGAGAATGATTTTGAAATTCTCGTTTCTCCCGGGCCTTCTGAAAAATCCCAGAAAGCCAGCAAATGGTTTTTGACAGTTCTGGTTTGGGATTGGGATGCGCTTGTGGATAAGATGAATGTTAGGAACGGAATGAGAATATATTTCATTAGATGGTTTATGTAGATTTTAAATGGTCCCGTTAGGGACTGTATGTGGGTAGAACGGAAATAACCATTGTTGTGTCCCGTCCCGTACGGGACGGGATTCGCTGCATTACCGTCTGCTACCTACATTGGATGCCTGACGGTATCGGATATGTGTTCTTTGATAATTTATTCATATTATTAACAACAATGATTTATGAGGCATTAATTCTGTCCCGTTAGGGACTAAATGTGGGTAGAAACCAAAATGACCATCGTTGTTCCGTCCCGTACGGGACGGGATTGTCGCCGCGATACGTTCTGCTACCCACATTGGATGCCTGACGGCATCGGATATGTGTTCTTTGATATATTTAATCCTATTATTGACTACAATGATTTATGCGGCATCAATCCGGTCCCGTTAGGGACTGGATGTGGGTAGAAACCAAGATGACCATTGTTGTGTTCCGTCCCGTACGGGACGGGATGGCCGCTGCATTACCGTCTGCTACCCGCATTGGATGCCTAACGGCATAAACAAAACCTTTATTCATTTTGATAATCAACTTCTTTAAAGACGTATCGCTCGTCATAGTCGACTTCAAACTTATCTAAAAACGCTCGATACTCCTCCATAAAACTTGTTTTTTTGTGATGTTCCTCCTGATTTTTGATGTAATCTATTACGTTATCCACATGGGACTTACTGTAAGAAAACGCCCCATAACCATCCTGCCAGTGAAATTTTCCTTTCACAAAACGTCTTTGATTGATCCATTTAGAACTATCACCTTTTATATCTTGCATCAAGTCTGATAATGATTGTGTAGGTCTCATACCAATCAAAATATGCACATGATCAGGCATTCCATTAATTGCCAATACTTTATGGTCATGATTTTGGATTATACCTGTCATATACTTGAATAATTCCTCCTTCCATGATTTTCTTATAACACAGTTTCTGTCTTGCACTGCAAAAATCATTTGAATATGTATTTTAGTATAAGTGTTTGCCATGATTTATCGATTTTTTACTTTCGGAAATCTTGTTGCTATGTTTAGTTGTTCGCACATTAAAAATAATTATTTCAAAATTTATAGCCAACATGCAAGTTTGTTAAATAAGAACCCCATCTAAAAAAAACCAAATTTTTGTAACACTTAGCAGCCCTACCTAAACACCCTCAGCATCCCCTGCATCACATAGGCATGGCCGGGAAAGGTACACACATACATATATTCAGCCGGGGCAGTAGGGGCTTCAAAATAAATGGATTCGGAAGTTTCCGGGGAGAGGATATTTGTATGAAACAACACATTGGCGGAGTTGGGGATATAGTGTTTTTGGGAGCCTTCCAACCCCATCTTCAACGCCTCTTCTCCAACCTGAATGGCTGTATTTGGCTTTACCACGACCAGATTGTGTAACATATCGTCATTGTTGTTGAAGGTGATCTTTATTTTGCTGCCTGCTTTTACTTCGAGCAACTCCAAATCGTATTTCAAACCGGGTTTCGTACCAATGCTAAAGCTATGGTCCGGGCCGGTAGACCATGAGCCAGGCATTTCGGTCACCCTTTTTTGTTGACCTGTTGATGATGTAGCCGCTACATTAGCTGAACTTGTGGCAGTTGTCGAAGGGCTACCCATGTTTTGATGCCCACGGTGCGGGTCGTTGGGTTTTTCAACTACGTCCGCAAGTTTCAATTTCTCCCCACTTGGAATTTGATTCAGCGTGTAATATCCCACATCATGCAACAATCCCATCCCCTCCTTGGATTTGATCCCCGCCGCGATTATTTCGTGGATATACCCTTCTTTCATGCCATCTACTACCAATCTTACCGTCAATCCATTATTGGATACAACCGCTCCTCTGACCGCCAAATCTTCCAATTCTATGACTGGACTACCGTAATTATGGTGATACTTGTAGTTGAAGCTTGACATTTTGTAGGACTCAAGATTCCTGGCAAGCGACTCCTCTATCGGCAGGGTAAACTCCAACTCAAATCCATCCGGCTGGGCTTTTATGGTTTTGATCTCAAAAGGCGTTTTCCCTGTCCAAACCAATCTTTGCAGTCCAAACGGTGCCGGGCCTGTTGAATTCCAACCCCTACTCGTCATCCCCACAAACATGGATCCATCATTTCCCCATACCATTCTTAGGATACCGGAGGAAAATCCTTCTCTGAAAGGAAAAGCCGCACCCTGGTAGACACCGTTTACCTTTTCTAGATATACCCTAGCAATTTTACTTAAACCCTGATCCCCGACGAACAATTGATCAGCAAAAGGCCCAAATTCGCCATTGGATTTGTCAACAAGTATATCGGAAGTAGAAATACCAAGCAGTCCATGGGGAAGCCATACCGCAGGGGTCTTGAATCCGGGAATAGCTGCCGCTACCTGTGACATGGGCAATCCTGTATCCGGTATATCCTCAGGTCTTAATTTGACAGGTGATTCCTCCAGATGACTCCAAACCAAGCCCTCCGGATTACCTACGAAATCACCCGGTTCCACATGGGTAATACGGCCGGAACCTACCCAATCCCCTTGGTTTTCTCCATAAAACACATCTCCTTGTGCGTTGTATCCAAAGCCAGAAGGCGATCTCATGCCTGATGTCATGGGAATCATTTTTCCTTCCGGGGTCACTTTCATCATCCAGCCACGCCATTTTGCCATACTAGACCCGTGGCCTATCCAGCCAAGGTTTAACGTAACAAGCATGTCGCCTTCCGGGGTAAACAACGGCCCATAGGAATACTCATGGTAATTTCCCGACAAGGGCCAAGAAACGACAGTTTCATACGCATCCGCCCTTCGGTTACCATTTCTGTCCGTCAATTTGGTCAACTCCGAACGTTGGCTGGTGTAAAAACTTCCCTTATGGTAGGCCAGGCCAAGCGGTTCATGCAATCCTGAAGCGAATTTGGTGAACCGGGGAATACGTGTGCCTGTCATATATGGATTTTCTATAAGCCATACCTCCCCTCTCCGTGTTGCTACTCCCAAGCTTCCGTCTGGGGTTAGGGCCAATCCGCCAACCTCTAGTTCTATTCCATCAGGAATAGGTATATCTACAATTTCATAATAATCGGCCTCTTTCAATGAAGTTTTCTCCTGCACGCTGGAAGAGGCAACTTGTGCATGTAATGTACCTGAAATGATTAAACAATTTCCGATAAAAAAGATAATCCAAAAAGACGTAATCTTTTGTGAATAATGGATTAAACCGTTTATATATATCATGATGTTCATAGTGTCGGTATTCAACTTATAATTTTCACTTTATTCTGCCCAGAAACAACATTTACCAAATTAGGCTGTATTTGATTTTAGAACTTCCGGAGTTGATGGGAATCAACAACTCCTTGCCACCAGCATTTTCCCTTAAAACAGTATTGTTCAAATAATCTTCGGCTACTTTAATATAGTATTGACCATTATTAATAATGTAAACCCCTGTTGATATCATTTCTATATTCTCTCCGGAGACGACTCTTACCCAGACATTGGATACATTATTCGGATTATCATAGCTAATGGTTCGACTTAAAAATATACCATTATCCTCAGGTTCAAGAGAATCTTCTATAGCAATATTCTCAATGACATATTTAAAAACTGGTCTTCGGTCAGGTCTTAAGAAATAGCCTAGGATTTGAAGCTGTTCGGTAGTTAAAGAATCTGGCCAAACACTGTCCGGGGATTCCAATATAGCTATGGATGGACCACCCGATAATTCAATAAGCCCTCCATTTGGGATCATAAGCTGCGACTCGCCACGCTGTCTCCACATGGGAGCGGTATTTAAAAAGCCTCCTTTCCAAATACTCAAAAGAGCGGCCTGTTGCAGATCAACAGTATAGTTAGTCTTAAGCGGTTCGCCAACACTCACAGTATGAGTTCTCTTTTTGCCACCATGCTGGAAAAAACCTCTTACTATCTCGGGCTCGGCGGAGGGCTCTACGAAAATGGGTTTCTGGGGAAGAGGTTCAACAAAAGAGCTTTTTTCATGCAATGGAGTCCTTCTAAGACCCGGTCCTTCCACAAACAAGCCGAGCTGGGGCCTTCTACCAGGCTGGTTATTTTTGTGATAAAGCAGTTTGAAGGGTATCGATCCATGCTCTAATGATAAACTCACCGTTCTGGAAAATTGGTTTTTGTCTTCCAATACCTCTTCTCCGTTGATATAAAGGGAGCTATTCCCCAAGGATACCAATGAAAACGTAATTTCACCGCCTTCAAAAATCTCCAAATTGCCGGAATACGCATATCCAAAATCGATGTTACCATGGCCCAAATCCCACGTTATCTTATCCAATTCTCCCGTTTGGCTGGGTTTCAATTCCACGAATTCCTTTCCAGATTCAAATTTTCCCTCGAAATATGAGAAATTCAAGTCTTTGATCTCCGGGCTTTTGCTGCCATACGTTTTGTATTTGAAATCCCTGACCGCCACCGGACCATGATCACCCTGAATCATGATGGGCCCTTGTGCACGCTCATCTTCAAACAAAGCAGACCGTGTGGGCCCAGTTACTTCCACATTTTCTTGGACTAGTATTCCATTATGGAAGACTTGGATGAATTTGGCATTTTTGACTTTCTCACCGTTTGCACCAAATCTTGGGGCTTCAAATATGATTTTAAAATGCTGCCACAAACCTGGGGCTTTGCTTACGTTCATACGTGGGGGGACGCCTTCAAACCCTAATTTGGCTGCTTCGTCATAGCGCTGATAAATCCCTCCCGCATCTGCGAAACTTGGATTTATTTTTCCCCAACTGTCAAAAATCTGCACCTCATACCGTCCCTGAAGATAAATCCCCGAGTTGGATCCTTTGGGAACCATATAATCGAATTCGACTTCTATATCCCCATGTTCAAATCCTGAAACCAGATGTTTGCTGTTTTTGGCTTGGGCAGCATTAACAAGTACTCCCGTACCGGGGGAAGTGGATAAAAAGTCATTACTCGACCAATCAGCATTTACCCCTCCAACAATCTTCCAATTTTTGGGGATTGGACCAAATTTTCTCCAATCTTCAAAATTCATTTCATGTTGGGCTGAAAGCTTACATGTAAAAACAAAGAATATAAGCAGAAGGAGACTTCTGATTTTCATATTAAACATCATATTTATTCTTTATTAAACTTTTACATTATTAACAATGATAAGTGTTTTTATTCATCCTTTATAAAGTATCCCTTAGCTTTACTTTCCGATATCAACCTATCCATATCGGCTTCCCGGTCAGGCTGTTATTCATAGTGGCCATGTTGTCTTCTCCAATGATAGGTTCCTGTGAGCAATGCATCTCGACTGGGGGAACATATCCCCGAAGAACTGTGCGCATCAGTAAACCGCAAAGCCTCTGAAGCTTGTTGGTCAAGATGCGGGGCAGGGATTTTTGAGTCTAAATTTTGGATGTTGAGATCACCGTATCCCTTAGTTTTCACCGATAAATTGCAGGTTTAACTCATTAGAATCACCATATTGGTATCGAAGTTCTTCCAATCTTTTATGTAACATTTCCTGTACTTGTGTATACTCCTGATTTCCATAAATACTGTTCATTTCATCCGGGTCTGTTTGAAGGTCGTACATTTCCCACTCATCCACGTCATGGTAAAAATGAATCAACTTGTATCTGTCCGTTCTGACTCCATAATGCCGCATTACATTGTGCGGCCCAGGGTACTCGTAATAATGGTAATACATGGCATCTCTCCAAGGAATGGATTGACCCGCCGCAAGTTTTCGCCAAGACTCTCCCTGCATGTCAGCAGGTTTGGAAATACCCGCATAATCCAAGATCGTTGGGGCATGATCAAGATTCAGCACCATTCCCTCAACCACAGTTCCAGGCTGGATTTCCTTCGGATATCTCGCTAGAAGCGGTGTACTAAGCGACTGCTCGTACATAAAACGTTTGTCATACCATCCATGCTCACCCAAAAAAAACCCTTGGTCAGATGTATAAATAACAATGGTATTTTCTAAAAGCCCTTGCTTCTCCAAGTAATCAAGCACCAAGCCTATACCATCATCCACAGATTTAATCACTTTCAAGTAATCCCGTAAATACCTGTGATACATGAACTTGGCTAACTCTTCACCTGTAGGGTTATTTTCCAAAAAGGCTCTATTTGGCGGACCATACACCGCATTCCAGGCATTCATTTGTTCTTCACTCATGCGGTTAAAGGGAGCCGGGAGTCGACTTTCCTCCCCAGTGTAGGGGTTCTTCTCAAACTTCATATCCCATCCCCAATACATGTCATTTACTATTTCCATCTCTTGCTCCCGGGCGGCAGTCCCTCTACCGCTATAGTCGTCAAAAAAATTATGTGGAAATGCAAACTCCTGATCCTCATAAAGTGCCATGTATTTTTCCTCCGGCATCCAATTACGGTGGGGAGCTTTGGTATGGTAGTTTATGGCAAAGGGCTTACTCCTGTCCCAATCTTTGTCAATCCAATCGATAACAAATTGGGGAATTAATGCTTCGCAATGTCCTTCAAATTTAACTTCTTCGGTTCCATTTTTTATGAATTCGGGGTTATAGTAATTCCCCTGACCAGGTAACGTCAGCGAATAATTGTAACCTTGTGGTTTTCCTCCAAGGTGGATTTTACCAATTAAGGCCGTTTCATAGCCGGAGGCCTGCAATATTTTGGGATAGTTTGCCTGATCCCAGTCAAATGGAGCCACGTTATCGATTTTTCCATTTATATGGCTGTATTTACCGGTAAGCAAGACAGCCCTGCTGGGGGCGCAAATTGAATTGGTGACAAAGCTGTTTTTGAACAGGGCACCTTCTTTAGCCAGCCTATCCATATTGGGAAAATAAACCTTGTCCAGCAAACCATGACCGTAGGCATGTAATGCCTGTTGCGTGTGGTCATCAGTCATAATATACAATATATTGGGCCGTTTAGCCTCTTCCTTTTCAGTACAGCTATTTATTAGGAGAAAAGCTATGAAAAATTGAAAAATGGTTTTTGTCAATTTTAGTTGCATCATGTCTACACGAATTGAGTTTTTGTCTTTAATGATTTTGGGCAATCTTACTATAGTTGGAAAGGATAAGGTCAACTATCCATAAATTTATTTACAAATTCATCCGAAATGGGGTCGCTGGGACGTTTCATCTGTTGTAGGATGAGTTTTTTCATTTCCTGGATCTTTTATTGATATTCCGGAAGATCAATTATAGTGACAAGTCCATCAGGATCCGCTTTAAAATCATAAAGCTCCTCGGGCACCCGATAAATATACATGTTTAGACGGTCTGAAACCAAACTTTCGGTATCCGCTGCCTCTTTCATGTCTGAAAAAAATCTCCCACTCGCTGCGTATCCCCTGATTTGATGCGTTCCATCACTCCAGAAATTGGCAATATAGCCGTAATCCTCGGCTTGGACGCTGCGCATGGAATAGTCTATGCCTGGTTGGAAGAATGAATTTTCATCGCCAACGCACCTTGGTTTTAACTTGAATGAATTAGAAAAGGTAAAACTACCTGTATGATTTGACTAATCATTCCACGAAATTAACCAAAGGGTATAGTATTTTACCCCATCAGGAAACCAAGTCCGCTTAAGCGGAAAAAACTTAATGTTTGGTGGGTAGACTTCTTGTTATAGTAAATGTCCGTCATTTTAGTTAAGTAAACCTTGTGCTTAGTTTTTTCAAGTTCGCATTACCGGATTTCGCTTACAATGAACATCTGGGCATATTCATCATACTTGTTTCTATTTTCACTTCCAACTTTGCCTTGTTCCAGTTCAATCAGGTCATCGAATGTTTTGACTTTGTATAATCCTTCATGGTCTTATTTCTTTAATTTATTTTATTCTCGATCTTCAAGGATTATATCTGCCATCTCAACTAAATCTTCCAATTTTAAATCTATATCAGCAAATTTTCTTGCTGATGGTAAAAATAAAATGAAATCGTTGTTGTCTTTAATTAATTTAGTTTCACGTTGAAGCTCAATAAATCTTTAGTCGCTTTCGAGTTCTTTGTATACCGCGATTTGAGCGATATAATTTTCCTTGTTCCAATGATCGTTATTTGCTGAAAACATTACAATCCAATGGTCAAAGTAGCTTTCGGGATATTTTTCTTCAATTGTCATTTTAATTTTTAGATTAGATTACTGGAAAGTTGATCGGAGGACGGCTTGCTTATAATTTGTTTTATATGCACGGTTTTTCCGCACAATATTACCGTATTTTGTTCGATTGGCACTGCGGTTATTCTTGTACTTTGCCACGAATGCACGAATGGGTAAATTATTCGTGCATTCGTGGCTAATCATATTTTCAGTTTTTTCAAGTTTGCATTTTTGATGGATATACAGGACTAAGCTTACCCCCCATTCAGGAGACGTAAATTAGCGAAAAAGTAACTCCAAACCTGCAGATGCATCACCGGAATATCCACCAAGTATCATTACGTGGCCACCACCCATTAAGAAAATCTTTTCCTAGGAATTCAACTAGTTTCATTTTTTTTTATTGCCACGAATGGGCGACTTGATGGAGATTATAAACAGATTATAAAATCCTTGTTAAATTTCTATTCATCTAAAGCAACAAAAACTATTCTTTCTTCTTCCTTCTCACCATAGAGGTACAGCTTGTTTTTTGCTATTTGGAAGTTCCTCGCAGTACGTAAGTCTTCTAAAAACCTAATCTCAAAACCCTGCACTGGAAAGGTAGTGGAGGCAGAACTAGGAATACTCCTTATGTCGCTTTCGGATATAACAAAGGTAATAAACTCCCCATCGGCTTGATAACAACCCTGGAAATGCGAACCAAAACTAATCGCTTCAAACGAGACAGTTTCATTACAATGACCGCCAACTTGGGAGAGATTTAATATGACTTTAAACAAATTGTCATAATCCTCCCCAGATAAGGCAAAATCAGCAATGCGAGCCAAGCAAGTAAGGTTATCCATTTTTCCCGTCTGAATGTCTTGAAAACCCGCAAACTCCCATTTTCCAGCAAGTTCATACTCACCTTCTTTTTCTGATAAGTCAAAATCACAAATGTTTCTTCTATTTTCTTCGATAGGAGGAGGAGTAGGAAGTGTGACTTCCTCAGGATAAGTTGAATCCTCAGCCGGAATGCAGGCCGAAAACGCAAATAGAAACAGTAAATATGAAATATTTTTCATCCTTCTGGTAGGTTACAATATAAGGCTAATTTTTCTATGACTCTATTGCATTTAATCTTTTCCTCACTTTAAATATACAACATATTTTATAACAATTCACATAATATTGTTGAGGCGCCAATCTGCTGAAAGAAAATCTTTTTCCTTAGACTTTTTACCATTTAACGTTTTTTGAAAATCGTTAGAGCAATTCTAAAAGGAGTTTAAAATTCCCACAGATACACGCTTCGTGGGAGGATTGCAAATCCTTTATATCTGTAGTCCGACATTACAAATGTCGAATAGCATGCCATGCCATGTGCTCCTCGTGATTTGCAATTGCGAGGACAGATATTGAACAAATTGAACCGAGATTTACTTTTCGGCCAACTCAATTAATTTGTTCACTATAGTTTTGGGTTGCAAATCCCGGTCAAACTATAATGGATAATCTGTTCTGCCCCTAACCGGCTAATTATTTTTCCAAGAGTGGTGATCTGCGATACCCCATAATGTCACCCTAGGTATTTTATCCTGATGTTTCAGAAATAGTTGGAAAAAATTCCAAATACCGGTCATCAAATTGTGTTTGGACATCAGATGGTAAACCTTCGGCATAGGGATTGATGCTTTGTTGATATTCAAAAGATACCGCCACGTCAGCGCACACGTTTCTTCTAGGAGAAGGACTGACAAATCCAATAAGGTGATCATCACAGTGGGTAGCATTCAATTTTTAATATTTGCTTAATCGAAACCACATCACTACTTTAAAAAAAGTAGTCGATTCAATATAAGTCAATTTAAAATTAAACGGATCGAATTGTCAGGGAAGCTTCATGCGTACCATTACAAAGAAATTCCTTCCGGGAGAAAACATTGGCCTTCTGTCCACTCCAATCGGTCTGTTTAGATGCTCGTAATAGGATTGGTTGAACAGATTCTGTGCACCTACTTTGATGGCCAGTTGATTCGTCAAATTATAAGACACATCCGTGTCCAGCAATGTAAATTCCGGTGTCGTCCTTTCTCCAAAACTCTCCGAAATTCTGTTTTGCCCGATGACATGTCTAAGACGGAGAGCGGTATGCAGCTTATTATCCAAATGATTACCGATCAAGGCATAGCGGATATCCATCGGAGCAATCTCCGGCAGTGCCTCGGAACGCGTTAGGTTCTGTCCAAACGTATAGGCCACAGCAAACTGTTGTTGTATCCCAGCTCCTATATATTGGTTTACGGAAAACTCAAAGCCTGCCTTTACTGCGCTTTCTGTATTGACAAACTGACGAACTCCGGGAGACGATGCTATCCGAGGTGTGAGATCCGTTTTCTCCGCGGTAATATAATCTGTCAGGTAGGCAACAAAGGGACTGAATTCAAACTGAATGCTTTCTTTTGTATAGCCAATGACCAGATCCAATTGATTATTGGTTTCAGCTTTCAAATCGGGGTTTCCCACCATCTCATACGGGTCAACTCCTACGGGAAAATAGTTAATAAAACGCTCCATAATGCTACCGCTTCTCTGCACCCTCGCCAACCATATTCCAAAATTAAAATGTTCCGCAACATCCCTTTTCAGCCCCAGCGATAGGCCAGGATTGAGTTGGGTTACCTTGCTGGCATTAGCAGCATTTTCGAACTCTGGCATCGTATCATCGGCCAAAGCATGGTTGACATCAAGTCGGGCGGCTGCGGAAAGCACATATTCTCCCATTGGATAGGAATAAGTTGCAAAAGTCCCCAACTTTTGAATCTGAGATTCCTGCCAAGCATTATCCAAAACCGTTCTGCCAGCCATCGGTCCCATCAGAAATTCCCGCTCCCTGATTCCCTGGGCAGCTTCGGAGCGGTAATCGGCACCGGCAAATAATTTCCCCCCACCGAGATTCCAGCTTCCCTCGGACCTTGCGCCATAGTTCTGGGTATTCGCTGGTGTACGCGCATTCATCATGCGGGGATTCAGTTCCCGAAGCAGATTGTCCATCAGGTGGTCAACAAGCGTGAAATATGCGGATGTATTCCAGCTTTGAAGGGTGCGGTTTTGGAAGGTCCGCGTATGTCTGACAGAGCCCATCCAAGTATCATCAGAACGTAGGTCCATCGCCAGTGTCGGAAAATCCACATCCCTGGCAAAATTTCTGTTGACAGTCACCTGCAACAAATCTGCTTTGCTAAGCCTGATATCGCCGTACATACCGAGTGTTCCCCGCATAAAATTGGCTGGAACGACATTCCCGTCTCCATCCGTGTAGTCTGATCCTTTTGACCAGGAACCCATGACGCCAACATCATGATTCGCTCCAGTAAATGCCACACTCCCTTCATTTCTAAAGATGTTTCCGTTACTTTCATACATTGTAGAAAACCTTCCATTGACCTGGGAGGAGGAAGAAAAGTTCGGGTCTTCCTGAATGTAATTGATTGTACCCCCAAGACCGATCCCATAGCGAAGCGCATGGGGGCCCTTGAGAATTTCTACCTGCTTGATCCGGTTTAGAGATACCTGCGAGGTGGGCGGATCCATGCGGTTGGGACAGGCCGCATTTGCCGTTTGCAGACCATCGATCACCACATTCAACTGATCATATTTAAACCCCCGCATTACAGGGTCAAAGGCGAAGGCTCCGCTTTTTCGGATGCCGTTAATTAAAGGATTGAGATTTAAAATCGCCCCTGCATCATGATGCAGCCTTTCTCGGTCAGAGATTAAGATTTTCTGGTCCTTTTCATCTGTCATTTTGAGAGAAATGACCGTGACAGGTTGTAAATTCAGCAACCACTCAGCCCTGAACAGCAACCCTTTTTCCAGTACTTTCTTTAATTCACTAGGATTAAGTGTCCATTTGCCATAGTTGATGTGACTCAAATGGATATTTTCGGTAGGTAAATATTGAATCTGAATTATTCCTATGTCGTCAGAAATTCCTGAAACCTGTCCATAGTGATAACTCAATCCGACTATAGGTTCACGCGTGCTCTGATCCAAAACTCTAAATTGTTGTGTGAAAGCGTCTGTATTGATCCCTATAAATAACAATATTACAAGGATTTTATAATTCGTTTGAATGGATTTCATGATTGAAAATTCTTTGGGTTAAGGACAGCATGCAGCCCCATTCAGTCAAACTGAAACCGGTCGGCATACATAAGGTAAGAAGCAAGGCGAGGCCTTAAAGTAAAAAATTATGCTAGCTGCGGCGGATGAAAAAAATCCAAGCTTATTTTAACAGCCCAAGAAGAGACAAGTTTTGAAGTAAATTTCACTTCTCCGATTACATGTCGAATTGGATAGATCTCATTTCTGTGAACAAGGGTATAATTTATCTGAAAATCTTCCAGATATACCTGTTCTTTTTCCTCCTGCTGCTCCTTGGCTTTGGCCAACATGCTGTCGAGTTTACAGCTTCCATTACATGCTAATTCTGGCTTTTCCTTGTTTTCACAATATGCTGCTGCGATATCTGCCCTATTGATCAAAAAATAGGAATGAATCACGGAATAATTCATCCCTGACAAAAGAATGACGAAAATTAGTGCAATATGGTAGATAGCTCTGAGCATTTGCAATGGAGTTGCTAATTTACGAAGAAATTAGCGATCTTGTGTGACTTTGTTTACAGAATCATTCAGGTTATTATTTCGTCAACTAATAGGCGTGACACGAGACCCCGAATTCCAAACTTTAATCATTAGGTAAATCCCATCAGGACAAACAGTCCCAAAATGTTCCAACCATTGAATAGCCCAAACATGACTCTCCAGTCTTGCTATTTGAATAAGCTGCTTACTATTCTACCCAATAGACTAAGTTGGAAAAGGGTCCAGCCGATCCATAAAATGGGATGATACAGTTGAAGATTCATTGATCAAGGCATATCGAAGTGTACATCAACCCTATCAGGCCATCGCTTAGCCTATTTCAAATTGAATTGGCTGTTGAATATATTTCTCCAGCACATCGGCAAAACGTTGTGCCTCCCAAAGTTCCAGCTCCATGCTCCCTTCTCCAAACAGCCGGATGATCAACTTTTCCCCTTGCGGGAGACAATAGACATTTTCCACCCACTGATTCTTTGTCTTGTCCAAGGCTACCGCAATACGCAGTATCCCTGCCAATCCTTTCACCATCTGTCGATCCCCTTTGACCAAGTTTCCAAACGACTTGTGTTTCTTTTTTGGGCCGGACTTGCGGTGGTATCTGGCCAAATGCCCCAAGACATTGATTTCCGAATTGTTAAAACCCCGAAGTCCGCTATTCAAGATGAGGTACTTGGAGTGTTTGTGGTAATCTTTGAAATTCACATAGGTGCCTACATCAAAAATCAAACTGGCCTGGTATAGGAGATCTCTCGCTGTTGCATCCATTCCGTGTAAGTCCTTGAGCTGATCGAATAGCTGCAACGCCAATCGAGCAACCTGCCTTTTCTGTTCCACATCAGTCTCGAATCGCTTGGCCAGCAGCAAGCTGCTTCGTTCCCGCAAATTCTTACCTGGCACCGAATCTTGGAGTTTTTGCCCATTCTTTTCGATATAATCGATAATCAGACCTTCCCGAAGCGAAGCGTCCGATAGGGTAAGTTCCTCTACTCCCGCCAAGTGAAGCAACTCCACTAGCAACAACCCTCCTAGGTGAATGGCATCCCCACGGCTTTCACTGATACCCGGCACCTCGCTGCGCTTTCCCGCATCCATGTCCAGTAAGCGATCGGTAATCTTCTCCAAATCCTTCAAACGGACAGCCTCTGCGTTTACCGATTGGATGATCTCCTTTCCGTTCAGGTACATGACAGCCTCTCCCAAGGCACGTATACTTCCAGAGGTACCGATGACCTTAGAAAACCCCACCGACCTGGCCTCTGCCATGATTTTTTGAGACGAATCCCTGATGTGACCTAATAGGTTTGTACGCTGGGATTTGGACAGTAGCCCTTGGGTACCCACCCGGTCAAGAAGTCTCAACACCCCTAATTTCATGGAGCTTTTAAACAGCACCTCCTCCTTATTACCTACCACAGCTTCCGTGCTTCCCCCACCGATGTCTATCACCAGTGCATTTTCCTTGCCCAAATCTATTGCCTTTCGCACGGCGAGAAAAATCAGCCGGGACTCTTCTTTGCCAGAGATCAACTGGGGAGAAAGTCCCACTTCCTGAATAAGACGGTCCAAAAATTCCCGGCCGTTCTTGGCCTCCCTGGTGGCAGAGGTGGCCGCTGTAATGATATCCTCCACCCCATATTCATCCGCTAGCTGTACGTAACGTTTGATGGTTTCCACACCTCTTTGAAACGCCTCCTCACTGAGCATCTTGTTTGCAAACACGCCCACCCCGAGCTTTACCATTTCCTTCTCCTGCACCAGCACTTCAAAGGTCTGTTTGGAGGTAACCTTCACGATGATCATATGAATGGAATTGGTACCGATGTCAATTGCTGCAAGATTCATAGGCAAATGGAAAAAGGGGTTTAAAATGGATGAATCATTAAGGTAAACTTTATTCTTATTATTTCCTGCATTCCCAGCGGGTAAATTTAGGAAAGGCATGGGCTGAATCAGGATTTTTTGGCACGGTTACCAAGGACCTCGTGTAACTCTGCTAGTTCGAAGATGTCACCGGCTTTTGCTTACTATAAAAAATATAATTTTCACGATCAAAGCATGATTTGTGTTTTCCAATCTTGCACTAAGTTTCAAAAACTCCACAAGTGAGAAAATGGTAAAAAATTCACTTTTCGATTTTGAAACCAAAAATAAATAATTATCTTTGTTAGTGAATACTAACTTACTAAAATGGAAATCTCTGAAAGACAATTGGAAATAATCAGCGCAGCTGGTAAAATCCTCACCGAATCAGGTTTAAGTGGACTTACCACTAAAAATCTTGCGAAGGAGATGGGGTTTTCGGAAGCTGCTATCTACCGGCATTTCAATAGTAAAGAAGATATTATACTTGCCCTGCTCCAGTACCTTCGTAACAATATGGACGATAGGCTGGAACAGATCTGTCTTCCAGATGCTGCTCCTGAAGTTAAATTTGCAGCTATCTTCCAAAGCCAATTTCAATTTTTCAAAGCTAATCCACATTTCGTGGTAGCTGTATTTTCCGATGGTTTGTTGGAGGAAAGTGAAAAAATCAATCAGGCCATCATGCAACTGATGCAGGTCAAAATGAAGTATTTGATGCCCCTGATTATGCAGGGGCAACAATCCGGCACATTTACTCAGGCTATTACTACAGAAGAACTAGTGCATATCGTCATGGGCTCCTTTCGCCTGCAAATGTATAAATGGAAAATCTCCAATTTCAAATTTGATATAGAAAGACAGGGACAGAATATGCTTCAGGCATTGTTGACCCTTATGAAACCTTAAAAAAATTTATCTAAAAATGTTAGTAAATATTCACATACCAAAATTAGCTCTGCTACTACTTCTATTTGTAAGTATTACCGGAAAGGCCCAGGTAAAACCATGGACCTTGCAGGAATGCCTTGATACGGCTATGGTGCAAAACAAAAATATCCAAATGGCCCGGAACCAGGGTGAAATCGCCCTGCTTAAAAATCGGGAAGCCAGGGCGCAGCTCCGCCCGAAGCTCTTTCTTCAGGGGGATTACCGATATTTTACCGAACTCCCTTTCCAATTGATGCCACAATCCGCATTCGGTGGGCCTGAAGGTATTTTTAGGGAAATCCAATTTGGTGTGCCTCATAACATCAGTGCCAACCTGACCTTCAAAATGCCGCTCTATGACGCACAGGTGATGGGCGGCATTAAAGCTTCCGAAACCTACCAGGAACTGACCTTATTGCAGGAAGGTAAAACCAAAGAGCAGGTTTACCTGGAAGTTTCCAACCTGTATTATAATGCCCAGATTTTGAAAAATAAGCTGGCATTTATAAAGGAAAATCTATCCAATAGCCAAAGACTGGAGAAAAATACTCGTCTGCTTTACGAACAGACCATTGCGCAGCGCACAGACTGGGACAAGGTGCTCCTCCAAATCCAACAACTCGAAAGTGCAGCCCTTCAAGTCGAAAATCAGTACGAGACAGTCCTGAAGGCACTCAAATTTGTCATGGGATTGCCTCTAAGTACCGAAATGGAAATTCCTCTAGCCATTGAAATAAATGAATCAGAGGTTTGGAATACGCAAAAAATGCTGGATGAATTGATACAGGAGAAGAAACAACAGATCAACCAACAGGAACTGACCACCATTAGGAACAGCAGAATCCCAAGCCTTGCCCTTTATGGAAATTATGGTCGAACCGGATTTGGTTTTACAGGTGAACCGGAATCGTTCCTGAATTTTTATCCCGTGAGTTTTGTAGGCCTCCAGCTGAACCTGCCGCTATTTAACGGCACAGTTACCCATAAGAAATTCAGCCAGAAAAAAGTAGAACTTCAGAACAATCAACTACAGCGGGAACTGATCGTCCAACAGACGGACATGTTGCACCAAAATGCGCTGCTGCAGAGTCATGTGGCCAAAAACCAATTGCAGACCAGCCAGCAACAGATCCAATTGGCAGAGTCAGTTTACCAAAGAATCCTAATCCAACAGCAAGAAGGATTGGCCAGTCTCACCGAGGTCTTATTGGCCGATAATGCCCTGAGAGATGCCCAGCAACTCTACCTCAATGCGATGGTAGAATACCTCAAAGCAACTCTTGACATCAAAAAAACCAGTGGAAACCTCTTGAATTGATATTAAAATGAAATCGAGCATAACGAAAACATCAACTATTGAGCTGATTACGAAACATGCGAGATTCCATAGCTTGCCCCGACTCATCGGGGTGACCTCTAAAATACAATTATACACACATGAAATCGAGCATGACGAGATCGTCACACAGTGGGATGATTATAATTGCGAGATTCCATCTGACCATTGAAAAAAGAATTATAAACACATGAAATCTAGCATGACGTAGCCGTCACACACTGGGATGACTATCAACCATGCGAGATTCCATAGCTTGCCCCGACTCATCGGGGTGACCGCTGAAAAACAATTATAGAAACATGAAAAAGATCCTATATATCCTGATCCCTTTGGCTCTTGTGGGCCTGATGGTAGCCAAACTGATTACCAACAAGCAAATCGCAGAAGAGCGCGTTTACCTCTATGACCGGGAACAGCCTGTCCAAGTTACCGCGCTACAGGTCTCTCAAACCAAAATTCAGCCTGAATACAGCTTCACGGGAACCTTTGAACCGAATAGAGAAAGTAAACTCAGTGCAGAAATCCAAGGCAAAGTCAACCGTGTCTTGGTAGAATCAGGTACTACTGTCAGAAGGGGCCAAGTCCTTGTTCAGCTCGACGACTCCCTGCTACAATGGCAGCTCAAAGCAGCCGAAGTTCAGGTAAAAGGATTGGAAGCCGATCTCAAACGCTTCCGAATCTTGGTGGAAAATGATGCCATTCAGGGCATTCAACTGGAAAAAACCGAGTTGGCGCTGGAAACGGCCAACGTTCAGGTCAGTACACTAAAGGAACAAATCAGCAAAAGCCAAACCCGTGCTCCATTCGACGGCGTTGTGACAGCCAAGCTTACGGAGGAAGGGGATTTTGCGGCTCCCGGAAAGCCACTATTGCAGCTAACCGATATTTCTCAGGTGAAACTGGGCATTCAGGTACCGGAACAGGATCTCAAACTATTCGAATTGGGCAAAACCTATCCGGTCAGCATCCCTTCTATTCCGATAGAAACTTCCGGTAAGGTCCATATGATCGGAAGCCGTGGCAATGCCGCCAATAGTTTCCCGGTCGAAATCATTGTTCCCAACCTTCCCAAACAGGAAATCAAAGCGGGCATGTACGGACACTTGACCTTAGCAACCGATACTGACATTACCGGCATATTGATCCCTTCAGCGGCAATTGTTGGCTCGGACTTGGAGCCACAGGTGTATGTAGTCAAAGATGGCAAAGCCCACATCCAAGGGATTCAAATTGAAAAAAGAACCCAGGGGCAGGTACTTGTCCGCTCAGGTATACAAGAAAAAGATATCATCATCATTGGAGGCCTGATCAATGTATTTGAAGGTGCTTCTGTCATCACCAATCTTTAATCCGAGAGTCATGAACATTACCTCCATAGCAATCAATAGGCCTTCGCTGATCATTGTACTATTCAGTGTTTTTATACTGCTTGGCTATATCGGATTCACCAACTTGTCCTACGAGTTGATGCCGGACTTTAACCAGCCTGTAGTGGTGATCAAAACGGTTTATCCAGGTGCTGAACCCGAAGAAGTGGAAAGTTCCGTTTCCCAAAAAATCGAAGATGCACTTTCCAACTTGGAAGGGGTGGATTATCTGGTCACTAAATCCCTCCCCAACGCCTCAGTGGTTATTGCCAACATGAAATATGGTGTTGACTTGGATCAGGCAATGTTGGATGCACAGCGGTACATTGACAACATCCGGAAAGACCTACCCGATCAGGTTTTGTCCCCTGAAATGAGCAAAGTCTCTCCCAATGATCTACCCATCATGTCCATCACTGCTACCAGTAAGCTGAGCAGTACGGCTTTTTATCAAAACCTGATAGACGAATACCTACCGCAAATCCAACAGATCAAAGGAGTAGCTGAAATCACCGTTTTGGGAGGAGAACAGCGGGAAGTACAGGTCAAAGTAGATCAGGAAAAACTGCGTCAGTACAAAGTATCCCTCAGCCAAGTAGTAGATGCCATCAACCGTTCAGGTTTGGACATCCCGGCAGGTTTGGTCCAAACGGACAAAGAACAGAGTGCCGTTAGGCTGACTGGGAAATTTAGAACCCTGGACGACATCCAACAGGTACAGGTTGCCATGCCAATTCCTGGAAGCCCTGTTTATGTACGTGATTTGGCCATTGTAAAAGACGGCATCAAAGAGATTAGTTCTGTCAGCAGATACAACGGTCAGGAAGGCATCGGCCTAATGCTCAAAAAGCAGGGTGATGCTAACGCGGTAGACGTCTCTCGCGCTGTCCGGGATAAATTATCGCAACTCGAAAATCTACATGCTGCTGACGGAGTAAATTTCATTATCGCCGATGACAGCACAGACAATACCATCGCCGCGGTCAACTCAGTGGTTTTTGACCTGATCTTGGCGGTTATTCTTGTTTCTCTAGTGATGTTACTGTTTTTGAGAAGTTTTAGAAACTCACTTATCGTCTTGGTTGCTATTCCAACTTCTTTGGTCACAGCATTTGCCGTGATGTGGATCCTAGGATATACCCTCAACTTGATGACCTTGCTGGCCATGTCTTTGATCATCGGTATATTGGTGGATGACGCTACGGTGGTCTTGGAAAATATTCAAAGACACCTTGATATGGGCAAGGAAAAGCGGGGAGCTGCCATGGAAGGACGTATGGAAATCGGATTCTCAGCGATCTCCATCACGTTGGTGGATGTGGTGGTTTTCCTCCCCATTCTTTTCCTTCAAGTCTTTGTTGCGGATATGTTAAAGCAATTTTCCGTGGTCGTCATCACCTCTACCCTTACCAGCTTGTTGGTGGGCTTTACGCTTACTCCTTGGATGGCATCCCGGATCGGTAAATCCGAAGACATGCAACCTACCAATCCTTTCAACCGGTTTTTGATCTGGTTTGAGCATCAATTGGATCGTTTTATTTCTTGGTATGGGAGGCAGTTGACTTGGGTGCTGGATCATAAATTGGCATTCGCAGGAATAATTCTTGGCCTTTTTGCCATCACAGGCATCATCATGAAGCAAGGAATCATCGGTAAAGAGCTGATTTCCACGGGAGATCAGGGGAAATTCAGGATGTATCTGGAATATGACAAATCCACCAGCCTCAAAGAAAACAATATTCGTACGCTGGAAGTAGAACAATTTCTTCTTCAGCAACCAGAGGTGGCTACGGTGTTCAGCAATGTAGGTGGACCTTCTACCGGCATAGGAAGCTTAGGAGTAGGATCCCCCTACAAGTCTGAGTTGACCGTACAGCTCAAAGATGCCAGGGAAAGAGGTGAAATCCCTACGGTAACATATATGAAAATTGTACGGGAAGAACTCAAAAAAGAGTTTCCCGGAGCCAGCTATGCCATGTCCGCCTTGGGCTTGGTTCCTAGATCTGCTCCAATCGAACTGACCTTGAGTGGTCCTGACCAAGAAAGGGTGATGGCTGAAGCCAAAAAATTAAAGACTACTATAGAAAATATTCCTGGGGCAGATCACGTCAAATTATCAGTGGAAGAAGGTAGCCCTGAATTTCAGATCATTCCCGACCAGAACAGGCTACAACGGTTAGGACTCAACAACGCCTATGTTGGCTTGAATGTGAGAAATGCCTTAAGCGGCAACGACGATGCCACCCTGACCCAAGAGGGAACCGAATACCCGATCCGTATCCAACTGGATAATTTCAACAGACAAAATTTTGAAGATGTGACGCGATTGCTCTTGGTCAATCCATTGGGGATGCCTATTGCACTCGCCCAGGTTGCGGAAATTGTACAGGATAAATCCCCTTCCCTATTGGAACGAAAAGACAGACAGCCTGCGGTGACCATTACGGCGGATGCGTTGGGAAGGCCTTCCGGAACAGTGGCTGATGAAGTTGTAGCCTATTTCAAAGAAAACCCGCTTCCCGGAGATATCAGCTATGTCTGGGGATCGGATATCAAACGGCAAAACGACAGTTTTGGCGCTTTGGGTTCGGTATTGTTGATTTCATTTTTATTGATCTACCTGATCATGGTCGCTCTATATGACAGCTTTGTCTACCCCCTTGTAGTCTTGTTTTCCATTCCAGTGGCCGTTATTGGAGCCTTCTTGGCCCTCAACCTTTCCATGAACAACCTCAGTTTATTTGCGCTACTGGGGCTGATTATGCTGATGGGACTGGTAACCAAAAACGCCATCTTGATTGTGGATTTCACCAACCAGCTTAGGGAAAAAGGACATTCCGTTAGAGACGCACTTTTGGAAGCAGGAAAAGGCAGAATGCGGCCGATCCTGATGACTACCTTGTCTATGGTATTCGGAATGCTTCCCATAGCCTTGGCAGCAGGTACGGCCTCTGAATGGAAAAACGGCTTAGCATGGGTGATTATCGGTGGGCTCCTTTCTTCCCTGGTACTAACGGTATATTTGGTACCCATTGTGTATGAAGCTATTGAGAAACTCAGGCAGCGAGTACAGCGAAAGCCAATCTCAAAAAAACAGGAATCATACCACTAGACAATAGCGTATTAAGTGTTACTTTTTGAGAACCTATTGAAGGTTTTTAAGAGTAAGATATTTTATTTATCATTATTTATAATTTTATATTATCCGCCACTTTACTCGTAGTATCCATATTACAGAGAGTGGTGGATAATCTTGCTTCTTTAATTCGCTTCCCAAAGTTTGAGTTTTTTTAAACTAGACATTTTTTAGAAATATTAAAACCTTTCAAAGGTTTTGACCTATCAAACTTATTTACGATAAATTTGTCGTAATTAAAAAAAATACACTACATTTGTTGGATTAACTGACCAATATCATGTTTTCCAAATCCTGCGAATACGCTATAAAGGCCATTATCTATATCGCCACCAAGTCATTGGAGGGAGAACGAGTTAAAATCAGTGAAGTAAGCAGAGGTATTGATGCGCCAGAGGCCTTTACGGCTAAAATACTAACTTCCTTGATAAATAAGAAAATCCTGGAATCCAAAAAAGGCCCCTACGGAGGTTTTATCATTGACATCAAAAAGATAACGGAAATTAAAGTCAGCGATATCGTCTCAGCAATAGATGGCGATGATATTTACACAGGGTGCGGCCTTGGGCTGGAGGAATGTAACAGTAACCGGCCTTGTCCAATGCATGATAAATTTATAAAAATAAGAGAGGATCTCCGGGAGATGCTTGAAACTACCACAATATTCGATTTGGCTAGCGAACTTAAATCAGGCAAAACCCTATTGATACGATAAAAAAATTTAAACCTATTTCCGATAAATTTATCCAAAATGAAAATCAGGAATTTTTATGTCAGCTTATTATTTATTTTAATCAATATCCCATCGGAAATCTCCGCCCAACCCACACCAAATCCTGATACTTCGAACTGGATGGCAAGTCCGGGTATTATTGGAACGATCTTACTCATTGTTACGGTACTTATTATCGCCATATTCATACTCATTGTCAAAGCTTCAGCATATTTCTCACACCTTCAAACTAAAACTGAGAGAAATAAAAAGAATGAATTTAGCGAGAGACTTTTGGATATGAATGAAGTAGAAATTGCTCGGATCCTTGAAAGGCGAAAAAATTCGGCATCCTATAGATTATCCGACAACGAACTCGGAAGTAGTCTCGAAGTAGACGATCCCCGCGGTATCATTGCCGGTGTAACCCATGAACCAAACAATCCCATCGTAGACGAAAAGAAAAAGTCCCCCATCACCTACGATACACCCTACCAGCTTAAGAAAATTATAATATGGTATATCGGCGCCTCCGTTTTTTGGCTGGTATTCGGCACGCTGATCGGTCAATATCTGGGGCTGAAATTTTTATGGCCCGAAATGGATTCCGTTTCTTGGCTTTCCTTTGGGAGATTGCGTCCTGTCCATACCAATGCCGTTTTTTGGGGTTGGGCATCACTTACCATGATTGGTTTGGGTCATTTTGTCATCACGAGGACCTCCAACAATACGTTATACAGCTATAAACTCGCTTGGTATGCCTGGTGGTTGATGAACCTAAGCGTTGCGATTGGCACACTGTTTTTAATGTCAGGAATCAACAACGGTGGTGGAGAATACCGAGAGTATATCTGGCCGGTGGCACTGCTTTTTGCCCTTGGTATAATCCTCACTTTTTTCAATTTCTACCAAACCGTAGCGCGTCGTAAAATCGAAGAAATCTACGTATCCAACTGGTATTTGCTGGGTGGATTGGGTTGGACCATTATTCTGGTTGTCATTGGCTATCTTCCGATGTATCAGGATGGACTGGGTGAGACCGTCATCCAGGGATATTATATGCACCAAGGAGTCGGCATGTGGTTTATGACGTTTACATTGGGATTGATTTACTATTATCTCCCCTCTTCCCTGAACAAACCCATTTATTCTTATTCTCTCGGGGTTTTGGCATTCTGGACACAGATGCTGTTTTACACGCTTATTGGCACCCACCATTTTGTTTTCAGCCCCTTGCCGTGGTGGCTGCAGACAGTGGCAATTGTATTCAGTGCTGGCATGTTGATCCCGGTAGTAGCGGGCACAACCAACTTTCTAATGACCATGAAGGGAAGTTGGAATGAAATCTCGAAGAGCTACGTCCTCCCCTTCTTTTTGGTCGGGGTTGTATTTTATTTTGTAGGATCCGCGCAGGGAAGCCTGCAAGCTTTCCGGTTCACGAATTTCGTCTGGCATTTTACGGATTTCAACGTAGCGCATTCGCATATGACGATGTATGGGATTATCACATTTATCCTTTGGGCTTGTGTGTATGCCATACTTCCCAAAATAACAGGCAGAGAACCAAGACAAATATTAGTAGGGATGCATTTCTGGATGGCGTTTATCGGTCTCTTTGCTTATATGGTCTCACTGATGATAGGTGGCACCCTCAAGGGACTAAGTTGGATAGAGGGCGAACCCTTTATTGCTTCTGTGATCCTAATGCAGCCTTTCTGGCTATGGAGGGCAATTGGTGGAACCCTAATGTTTATCTCCCACCTCTTGTTTGCCTATAATTTCTACGTGATGATCAAGGATCAAAAGAAAACGATAATAAATCCCAACGGAAATATACCGCAGTCGGTGATTTCAGAATCAAACGAACAAGGGTTAAAATTGAAAGAGTTACCTGTTAATAGGATTTGAAACCGAGCATGACGAACGCGTCAATTGGTGGGATGATTGTCCTCTATGCCAGATGCCCTGTCTGTCGTACTTTAGGCAGGCATTTGACCAACGAAGAACAAAATATAAACAGATGAAATCGAGCATGACGAATACGTCACACAGTGGGATGATTATAAAAGCGAGATTCCATCTGACCTATTAAAATCAAATTATAAACAGATGAAATCGAACACGACTCAGATGACGCACGGAGGGATGATTATAATTGCGAGATTCCATGTGGCCATTAAAAAACAATTATAAACAGATGATATCGAACATAACGAAAGCGTCACACAGTGGGATGATTATCATGGCGAGATTCCATATGGCAACTGAGGAACAATTATAAACATATGAAATGTTAGACTTCCATAAAAATCACAAACTTCTAGTAGGCACTGCGATATTCGGTTTTTTGATGCTGAGTGTTTTGGTTGCCCTCATACCTGCTTTTCAGATTCAAAAGACTCAACCTCTCCCTACCATGGAGGTATTTTCGGAGGAGGAATTAAATGGGCTCCACATTTATGTACAGGAAAATTGTATGTCATGCCATACCCAACAGGTAAGAAATATAGAAATGGACAATACGTGGGGAAAAAGGCCGTCCATTCCTTCTGACTATTACTTCAGTAAGCAAAGACAGGACCTGTGGAGACAATCTCCATCCCTGTTGGGAAGTGAAAGAACCGGACCTGATCTTACAAACGTGGGGCAAAGACAACCGGGCATGGAATGGCATTTATTGCATCTGTACAATCCAAGGATTGTAGTCAAGGAATCCATCATGCCCTCCTATCCGTGGCTTTTTGAGCTTAAGGAGGAATCAAAAATCAAGGATACGGACTACTTGGTTCCCGTTCCCCAAACATTCCTTAATGCGTCCACCAAAAAAGTGGTTGCTTCGCAAAAAGCCCTTAATCTCGTAGCCTACCTTCAATCCCTGAAACAAGCGGAGATGCCTCAAAACCCTGCTGTTAGTTTCATTCCTTCCTCTAAGGAAAAGGAGACTGCAAACAATACGGGTGAGGCAGTACTACCCAATGGTCAGACATTATATATGAATAATTGTGCTGCCTGTCATCAGGCTGAAGGGGGTGGACTTCCGGGGGCCTTTCCTTCCCTAATCGGGAGCCCCATTATCAACGACGAAAATCCGGAGACATTAATCAGAATCATCTTGGAAGGCTATGATGCGCGGCCGGAATTTGGTGTTATGCCTGGCTTTCAGGAAACGCTTTCTGATGAGGAAATAGCCGTAATTGCCAGCCATGAACGCTCCAATTGGGGAAATACGGCCGGTGCAGTCACTATAGACAAGGTAAAAGAAATCAGATCATTTGTAAAAACCCTTAAACAATAACGATGATGGAAACGAAAGAAATATATTTGGAATCACTGATAACAGCCACCCCGCAGGAAGGCCGTGACCTGGCAATTAAATTAGCCCGAAAATCAATTGCGGCAATCCAGCCGAATAGCGATATACGCAAAAATCTTAGAAGTGACTATGCCCAGGACACCGCGCAGCTGATCGCTTCCTCACAGGTAATTGCTACGGAGTTTCAGACCATTGCCATGGCTAATAATTACTGGAAATGATGCGGAATTTAAAATCCCTCCTGATTGCTCTCGTCATTTCCTTGTACGTACCTGTAAGTTTTGCTTGTGAAGTGTGTAAATCCAATCAGCCTAAGGTGCTGGAAAACATAACACATGGACAAGGACCTCAGGGCAATATAGATTACGTCATTACCTGGTCAGCAGCCATTCTGGTCGTCTTCACCTTGGTTTTCAGTATCAAATACCTTGTCAAGCCCGAAGAAAACCTTTCTGGACATATCAAAAACATTGTCTTGGAATGATAAAAAGTAGTAGCTATGGAAGATAACAGAACAGTTAAAATTTTTCTTGATTCGGACCCAAAACCATTTGCGGAATTCGCACCCCCCGTAAAGTTTATTTTGGACACAACAAAAATTCCGGATGGAAAACATGTGCTAAAAATTCTCGCAAAATCCACTTCCGGGAAAGAAGGCATCAAAACAGTTTCCTTTGAGGTGAGAAACGGACCTGATATTTCGGTTATGGGAATAAAAGAGGGGGAAGTTGTCAACCAGCAAATCCCGATTACGGTGAATTCCTATGGAAGCGAGCGTAACGATTTCTTTATGATCAGAGGTTCAGAAACGCCCCAGGCAATTCCCGCATGGGTTTGGGCCCTCATCATTTCCTTTGTAGGCTTTGCGGCGTTTTATTTCACCATGTTCTGGAATCCGGAACTGTATACATCTTATTTCTAATGATACCAAAAAAAGAAATTTCTACGCTTGACGACATCAAATCAATGGTAGATGCCTTCTATGAAAAGGTCCAAAAAGACAGTTTGCTTAAGGATATTTTCAACGAAAAAATCCAGGAAAGGTGGCCTGACCATCTGGAAAAAATGTACAAGTTTTGGCAAACAGTTTTATTGGAAGAACATACTTAATTTGGCAGTCCCTTTGTGCCACATGCCCGGTTAGCGGTGGAAAAAGAACATTTTGACCGCTGGATCCAACTATTTTTCGAAACGATAGATGAGCGGTTCTATGGCGAGAAGGCAGAAAAGGCCAAATGGCAGGGAAATAAAATGGCAGAAATATTCCATACAAAAATTCAATATCGTCAAAATAGTTCGGTTAGTTCTATTCTGTAAACTTAATCAGTCAGCTTCACCTTTAAGGAGTTTTAGATAAGCCGACATTTGCCCACGATGGTAGACCTCATGTTCTATCAACCTGTCCATAACAAACCACCACAGACTTGAATCTTCGCCGTTTTCATCCCTGACGTTTTCAGAAAAGTCTGATTCATTCAAGATCTCAAGTATTGCTTCTCTTTTTGATTGCAGTTCTCGAAGTCTGATTAGGAGGTTGGTGAAAGTTTCGCGGTCAATCTTTACCTGGGGAGTATCTATTCCCAAAACCCAAACATACTTTTTTTCGGGCATTTCCATCATTTTCATAAACAGTTCATCAACGTAAACGAGGTGGACCGCAATATCCCCAAAACTCATGCTGTTACTGTTCAACCTCCAATTGATAAATCCTAAGGGTATTTGTTGAAGTCTTTTTAAGGTCCTTTCCCTGACATCTCTTGAAAGCTTTGAAATTTCAGACTTCAATCCCAAAGAATTTGCTTTTTTGAATTCAGAGGGTTTTTTGTGTTCCTCAATATGATGCAAAAGAAGTTGCTGAAGACTTTCAAGATAGATTTGAAGTGATTTTTCATCTACTTGGTGTCCGTTTCCAATTGGAATAGTAATTGGGTTTTCGTCCAAAAAACAGTACAGTTCTGGGTATTTACTTTCTATTAATAAAGTCGTTTTTGTAATTTCATCAATTAACTTCTGTAAATTTTTCATTTCACATTCTTTAAAAATTTGCACATATAATAGGAACAATCACAAATAAGTGAATGAAAAAAAGCAGGATATAAACCATTCCCATGACCAAAGGATATGAGATCAGTTTATTTTTGGTAGTGGGAGTCAATAAATGTGCGATAAGACCATGTACGCCGGCCATGAAAAGAAAGAAAGGAACGATTGAAAAGATCTTTAAGAACTCTTTGTCATAATTTTGGACAGCAATCCCATAAAAGTAAACTCCGATCAAAATTGAGAAAATCAATAATCCCAGATAAATTCTTCGTGCTATCATGATTTTAGTGTTTAATTGAATGTATTAAAATTCGTTACTTGACATTATGTTGGTTAAAACTCAAAAGAGGGATCTTGGTCCTGAATTCCATTTTTTTGACCAAGTCCTTATGAAACAAATGGTCAACTAGACCATGTCTTTCCTTTTCGAGCATGACAAGTAGGTCAAAACGATTTTTGGATAAAAATGACTCAAGGCCCTCGGGGATTGATAGAGATATATAATGAATTAATTCAATATTTTTATCCAAATTTCTTTCATTGAGCATTTCCTTAAACCGCTCGATTTTCTTAGCTTCGGAATTTGCTTCAAGGCTACTTATATGAACTACACTAATGCCTGGCTGAAAAGGTTCCATAATATGGTTTAGTTGCTCCAAGGCTTTGATATCATCTTCATACAAATCACTTGCATACAAAACTTTTTCAAATACCTCAACCGAAGAGTTTTCGGGTATTGCCAATACGGGCACGGGTGATTTGGAAAGAAGTGATTTGGTTGTACTTCCTACAATAATTTCTCGGGCCTTGCTTCCTCCTTTTGTACCAATAACGACAAGGTAAGGGTGAACTTCATCTATACAGGATAGAACCCCGTCCACCACAGATGGATTTTCAATGACGTGGTAAACGGGTTTTAATTCATCATCCGAATCTGATGAATAGCGATCGAAGAGCTCCGTTAACTTTTCTTTAGATTCTCTGATTGCCTGTCGTTCCATTTCGAGTGGTTCCGCTGTATATGGATAATTCCAAGAAGTCGGAATGTCAAATACATGTAACAAATGGAATTCTGCATGGTGCTTTTTGGCCAGATTTAAAGCTATGCGAAATGCCGATTCTGCATTTTTGGAAAAGTCGGTAGTATATAGGATTTTTTTCATCTTTTTGTTCCCTTTCGGATTTCTTGAGGATTAAAATTACATCTTATCATCTGTTTTATTTGTGACAATTATCATATATCAGGTTGATTTTGATTTATTTAATAGAATTTCAGTTTTGGCCGTGGAGATGAAAAGCCATACGCAACCGTTAAGGTCAGGTTAAAAAGTCGTTTGATATTATAGCTCCGATTTCTTAAGGTGAGTATTCCGTAATTCAATATCAGTTTAAGAAATCTGCTTATGAATTTGGCTATCACCAAAACAAATCTCCCTTTTTTTAAGACAAAGCCGTTGGTATCAGTTTTATTAGACCATAGGTTGCTTTCCTCATTGATATTGACCGTCTCTTTTGTGTCTGTAGTTTATGAAGGGTTAGAAGAGCTCACCCAAAAACGTTCGAGAAAACCAAGTGGGCAAAAGAGAAGAAGGTAGGGCAACAAGGATTCAGAGTGAAACCTCAGAAGTTCCAAAACCTCTTAGATTATTATTTATAGGTTTTCTCAATCAAGTGACAAAAGTCATAGAAACTCCAAATACAGATAGCTACCTTCATGATTGGATTAAAAACGCTCAAATTATCCAATCCATGCTGAAAATCAAAAAAAATATCGCTATCAGTGATTCCGGATTTGTATTTGACCCCGGTACGGGAGATTCCTATTCGCTGAATCCGACCGGATTGGAAATAGTACAATTGATCAAATCGGGCAAGTCTTATCAAGAAATACTTCAGGAGATGTTGGCGAAATATGACATGGATGGGGAATCCTTTGAGAGATACTTTTATGACTTCACCACTACCCTCAAGCAAATGAGACTTACCGATCCACATGGAGAAGATTAAATTAACGATCGCCTTATCCGGCCTAAATAATATTGACAGCCCCGGGCCTGGAATACCGGTCACACGGGGATTACGGGATTCGCTTAAAATTGATCCAAAAATCATCGGGTTGGCCTATGACAACCTGGAACCCGGCCCCTACATGCATGAATTGATAGATAAAACATATAAAGTCCCCTACCCTTCTGACGGGATAGAGCCCCTTTTGGAAAGGATCCGATATATTCATGAAAAGGAGCACATTGACGTGCTTATTCCCAATTTTGACTCCGAGCTTTTCACTTTTATGAAATCAGAAAAGATTTTGAAAGAGATGGGCATCAGGACATTTCTTCCTACCATGCAGCAGTTTGAAGAAAGACATAAATCCAACCTGCCTCAGTTTGGAGAGAAATATGGGATTAACGTTCCTTACAGTGAACCCATAGGAAGTATCATGGATTTTAGAAAAATTGAGGACAAGTTTGAATATCCTGTGGTCGTCAAGGGTAAGTTCTATGATGCCTACATCGCTTATGATTTCGAACAAATAGGCATTTATTTCAATAAAATCGCAGCCAAATGGGGATTGCCCATCGTGATACAGGAATTTGTTAAGGGCACTGAAGTCAATGTGGTAGCCCTGGGAGACGGGAATGGCAATACCATCGGAGCGGTACCCATGCGGAAAACATATATCACAGATAAAGGGAAAGGCTGGGGCGGAATCACGCTAGAAGATCCTGTTATGCTGGAATTGACCCATAAAATCATTTCCCAAACCAACTGGAGAGGTGGTATGGAACTGGAACTTATCCGGACTTCCGATAATGAACTCTATATGATAGAAATCAACCCCAGGTTACCTGCATGGGTCTATCTAGCCGTTGCAGCCGGACAAAATCTACCGGAGGCTTTGGTATTGTTGGCTATGGGAATGGAGGTAAAGCCCTTCACCCATTATGACGTAGGGAAAATGTTCATCAGGTATTCCTATGACATGATCTGCGATTTGAAAGAATTTGAACAGCTTTCCACAAAAGGAGAACTATAACCGACAAAATTATTCTTCCATGACCAAGTTAACCTTCGAAAGGCCTGTCATACAACGGATCAATGCGGGTCTGCCAAGCAAATACGGCATGTCCCACAAATTGGAACCCATCAGTCACATTGACAATATTTCCATCCATTCCTTAATCGAATCCTACGGTTCTCCATTATTTATCATTTCTGAGGCTACGATCAGAAAAACCCACAAAAATGCTTTTAGGGCATTCAGTTCGAGGTATCCCAAAGTCCAATTTGCCTGGTCTTACAAGACCAACTACCTGAATGCGGTCTGCAATGTCTTTCATCAGGAAGGTTCCTGGGCAGAGGTGGTTTCAGGTTTTGAATACGACAAGGCAATGGCCAATGGAGTTCCGGGTGAATTGATTATATTCAACGGTCCGGATAAAAGCAGGGAAGACCTGAGAAAAGCCATTAAAAACGGCTCCCTCATCCATATCGATCACTTTGACGAATTATACGAGATTATTTCCCTCTCCAAAGAAATCGAAGAACGACCCAAAGTAGCCATTCGTGTCAATATGGATACCGGTATTTATCCCCGTTGGGACAGGTTTGGGTTTAACTATGAAAACGGTGAAGCCTGGGATGCCCTCAACCGGATCATGGCCAACAAAAAATTGGATTTATTGGGTCTACATACCCATATCGGCACCTATATGATGAGTACGGATGCCTACAAAATCGCAGCAACCAAATTGGCTTCACTTGCAGTCAGGTTAGAACAAAAACATGGGCATGTCCTGCAATATATCGATATGGGCGGTGGTTTTGCTTCAAAAAACACCCTCAGAGGGGCATATTATCCAGGTACAGATACCACCCCCTCATTTGATGACTTTGCCGAGGCGATTACTTCAGCACTGATGAGCAGTGAAATCAAGCCGGATAACCTTCCTATGTTGATTTTGGAAAATGGGCGTGCGCTGATTGATGACGCTGGCTATTTGGCAGGTACAGTGCTCGCCAACAAAAGATTGGCAGATGGAAGAAGGGCTACGATTATTGATGCAGGTGTCAATATCCTGTTTACCGCATTTTGGTACGAACATGACATCAGGCCTGTGGAACCGGTCTCCGAACAGACAGAAGACACAACCATCTATGGACCATTGTGTATGAATATTGATGTCATCAGAGGAAATGTCATGTTCCCCCTGCTCAAAAAAGGCGATCAATATGTCATTAGAAGAGTTGGGGCATACAACAACACCCAATGGCTGCAATTCATCAGCATGAGGCCCAATGTAGTATTGCTTGATGCAAAAGGTAATCCACATTTGATCAGAAAAAACGAAACACTTGAAACTATCAATTCTCAGGAACTGACACCCGAACATTTGAATAATTTCGACCTATAACCATATCTGATAAAGCTGTGAAAAAACTGGCATGGTTTCCGGAAGCACTGTTCAACAGCTACGCACAGGTATTCTTTTCCAATAACAAATGGTTTGGAATCATCCTGTTGGTGCTGACTTTCGTGGATTTCTATGTGGGAATCTATGGACTGATATCTGTGACTACCGCATTATTTACCGGATATTTCATGGGACTGTATGAGCACAATATCCGACAGGGGTATTATGGATTCAATTCGCTCTTGGTAGGTGTTGGCTTATCTATCTATTTCCAGCCCAGCCTACTGCTTTTGGTTTTGGTGATTATATCGGGAATGCTGACGGTGTTGTTATCGCTTTCTTTTGAAGGAATTTTGGGGAAATATGGGCTTCCCTTTCTGAGTTTGCCTTTCATCCTTGTCTTTTGGATACTCAGGTTGGCTACCAGAGAGTTTGAATCGTTAGGATTAAGTGAAAGGGGCATTTATGTATTGAATGAATTATATCTACTGGGTGGAAAGAATTTGGTCACCATGTATGAATGGTGGAACCAAATTCCATTTCACACCTCCCTAAAAACTTATTTTCTTTCCATTGGTGCAATTTTCTTCCAACAAAATATCTTTTCGGGTTTTTTCGCCGCTTTGGGTTTATTGATTTATTCAAGAATAGGTTTTACCCTTTCTTTGCTGGGTTTCTACATCGCCTACCTATTTTATGTTTTATTGGGTGTTCCCTTCTCGGAAGTTTCTTACAGCTACATAGGCTTTAATTATATCCTGGCCGCCATCGCCTTGGGAGGCTATTTTATTATTCCCAATAAAAGCTCCTATTTAAGTCTCTTATTTATCATACCCATCACCGCCGTCATAGGCATTTCTCTACAGCAGGTTTTCAATCTGTTTTATTTACCGGTACACTCCTTTCCATTCAATGTGACCGTATTGCTGTTTTTGTATGGCCTGAAATTCAGGGTGGACAATCGGATAGGTTTGAGTACCATTTTCTGGCAACAGCAATCGCCTGAAAAGAACCTGTATAACTTCCTCAATTTTCAGAAGAGGTTTGGCAAAGGAAGTCCCTTTCCGTTCTATTTGCCTTTTTTTGGGGAATGGACAGTGACCCAAGGTCATAATGGAACATTTACCCACAAAGACGAATGGAGTCATGCCTGGGATTTTGAAATTCAGGACGAGCAGGGCAAAACCTACCAAGATGCGGGAGACTTTCTTACAGACTATTATTGCTTTGATAAAAATGTACTGGCCCCGGCAGATGGGATCGTCGAAACTTTCGTCAATGACACCGATGACAACTCCGTAGGAAAAAGAAATCTGGACAAAAACTGGGGCAACACCCTGGTCATCAAACATTCGGAATTTTTATTCAGCAAACTCAGCCACTTGAAAAAAGGCTCCATATTGCCAAAGGTCGGGGATAAGGTATACAGGGGAGAAATCATCGCTAAAGCGGGCAATTCCGGCAATTCCGCCTATCCTCACCTCCACTTTCAGTTGCAGGCCACTCCTTTTATCGGTTCTAGAACCATCGATTATCCCATTTCAGATTATTGGATGAAATATGAAGGAGTAGAAACGTTGGAGGCAGTGGGGAATCCTCCCTTACAAGCAAAGGTTTCTACTTTAACTCCTAATCCGCAACTGAAAAAGGCCTTTTCTTTTGTCATTGGCAACCAAATCCAATGGGAAACCAATACTGGGGAAAAAGTTGCTTGGGAAGTAAAAAGGGACTACTTGCTCAATACCTATCTTGAATGCACGAAAACAGCTTCCAAAGCTTTTTACAAATTGGATGAGGGGATACTCCATTTTATCCACTTTGTGGGTGACCGAAAATCTTTGTTATGTCAATTCTATCTGGCAGCTTATAAAATCAGCTTTGGATATTCCAATAAGCTCCAATTGAAGGACAGTTTCCCTGTGAATATGGTCTTCCATCCCAACAAGATATTCCTACAAGATATCATTGCGCCATTTTATCGGTATTTAAAAGGAGAATATCTTCTGTCCTACCCGGATAAAGCAAGGGGATTGGGGCAACAAACAATAGTGCTTAATGGCAAGGTCATCAAATCAGCGTTCGGAAAAGAAATGGAACATGCCGAATTTCTATTTCAGATTGGGGCCAGTGGATTACAACGTTTTCAGTTTAAAAACAAACACTTTCAAACCCAAGCAAAATGTATAGAAAGCTGATCTTATTCACTATAATAGTCGGATTGGGTCTCTCAGATAAACTCTTCGCCCAACAAAGTCTGCCTCAGGTGGACGCACTGACTTATAGGCTTTTCCAACAAAAAGCTTGGGGCGAGCTGATCAAAGAAGGCAAAAAAGCCATTCAAAATGGCATGGATTTTTACTATTTGAGGGTAAGGATGGGCATAGCCTTTTTTGAAAAAACCAATTACCATGAAGCCATCCGCCATTTGGAGAAAGCCAGCAAAATGAACAATGCTGAAGCTTATATTCAAGAATATCTCTATTATGCTTATTTATTTGCCGGAAGGAATACGGAAGCAAGACTGATTGCAGCAGATTTACCCCCAGCATTGAAAAAAAAGACCCAAACGGAGCAGATGCCTGTTGTTGGAAAAATTGATTTGGCCTATAATTATACCGGACAGTCCGACCCTGCTGTGCTTGCCGGGTTCACTGCAGAGGTACCTATTGAGATTGATGGCGTTCAGTTTATTCCAAATAAACACCGCTACTATTATCTGGGATTGGAATTGGACATCGCACCAAGATTTTCTTTGTATCAAGGCTTTTCCTATCTTCAAGTCGATCATTTGTTATATTCTCAGTTAGCAGGCGAGCAGTTTTCGGATAAGGATTATTTGACAACCTTACACCAATACTATGTCGCCGGAAATGTTCTTTTAAGCAAAGGGCTGACCCTTGTGGGCGGGATCCATTTAATCAGAAGAATCTTTCCCGTGACCACCGAAGTGATTACAGGCCCGTCGGGAAGACCTGAAGCAACACGCAGGATTTCCAATATGGGAGAAAATGATCTGGTAGGGTTCTTATCTTTATACAAAAGGTTCAACAAGGTTACCCTTGGAGCATCCTTTTACCGGGGTTCCCTTTTCAATTTCACACAAAATCAAGGAGATGCAAAGCTCATTTACTATCCCTTTGGTAACCTGAACCTTTACACCCAATCCACATTTTCTTTCCATCAACAGGATTTTGGAAATGGGAATACGATCAGCAATTCTGTGTTCGATCAGCAAATAGGTTTCAGAACTACCCCCTGGCTTTGGGTGGAAGGGTACGGCACTTCCGGAAACATGAATAATTTTTTGATGAAAGATGGACGTGTGATTTTCAATAGGATGGATACTATCAGGCAGCGATTGGGCGGAAGGTTTATTTTCCTTCCTGGCGCTAAGCTGAAATTGACTTTAGACTATACCCTGTTCAGGAATGAAAGTGAGTTTTTCCCCTACTCGGGAAATGAAAGTTTCAATAAAAAAGAATACAATGCACAATCCCTTACAGGCATATTCACATGGACATTCTAAATTTTAAAGTCATGAAATCGAGCATGACGAAAATCGTCACACACTGGGATGATTATAATACATGCGAGATTCCATCTGACCTCTAAAAAACAATTATAAACAGATGAAAAAAACATTAAAGGAGCTAGTTTGCCTGTCTTTCAATACTAAATCCCTTATCCTGATAATTATCTTATCAGGAAGTCTAAGCATGGGTGCCATTGCTCAGGATAAAATCATTGATGCTTTTAAGCAGAGTTATGCCCTTGAAAGAACCGAAAATTTCAAAGGCGCCATTGAGTCCTTAAAAGCAGTTTATCAGACCGATGTTTACGAACTAAACCTGAGACTAGGCTGGTTGACTTACTTGGCGGGGCAGGTTAAGGAATCGGTGGAATATTATTCCAAGGCCGTTTCCTTGAAACCATATGCCATAGAACCAAAACTGGGATTGGTGCTACCGCTAGCGATACAGGGAAAATGGGTCGAAATAGAAGAACTCTATCTAAAGATTCTACAGACAGACCCTAACAATTCTTTGGTCAATTACAGATTGGGACTGATTTATTACAACAGAGGGAATTTTGATAAAGCTGATTCTTATCTGGAAAAGGTCGTCAACTTATATCCCTTTGATTATGACGGATTGATATTATTGGCTTGGAACAAATTAAACCTTCAGAAGAGCAGAGAGTCAAAGGTATTGTTCCAGAAAGTACTGATGAACAATCCAGATGACCCCTCCGCCTTGGAAGGCTTGAAATTGATCAAATAGTCTTAATACATTATATATAAAAAAATATCTTTGACCTGACAGTAGATTATCAAAAACCCCTACGTGCAGGTAGATTGGAGCTGGGGACAAAGCAACGGGCGCGGTAATTTCCCAATTTTATCACTTTCAGGCTAGGAGTTAATTCAATCCTCGTATTGATATCTTCAATACACTTATAATAGTCTACAAGCTTGAGGGAACAGATTTCAATCTCAACCAAAAAGATTATTTTGAAAAGCATGTATTCTGGTTGAAGTATAGTTATAGGTTTTGGCTCCTCCTGATTTGCAATCCCGAGGACAGATAATTGGAATTTAAAATTCCAATAGTATGGAATATCGAGACCAGGATTACAAATTTTGGTTACCTGGGGTTCGATATTACAAATGTCGAACAGTTAGGACAGTTAAAATATTTCTCCCTTAGGTAATTTTTATCACACTTTAACGGGCTTCGTTATGCTTACATTTGTATTAATAAATCTAAAGCTTGGATACTTACACTAATCCAATTCTTTAACAATTTGAAATTAAAAAATAGAAAAATATGTTCTTCGAACTCGTTTATGACAAAAGTTTGGCGCAGGCCAGTTATGTAATCGGATGTCAGGCAGCAGGAATCGCTGCTGTAATCGATCCAAAAAGAGATGTAGATACCTATATCAACATTGCAAAAGCCAACAACTTGAAAATCACCCATATTCTGGAAACCCACATCCATGCGGACTTTCTCAGTGGTTCAAGGGAATTGGCAACTTTGACAGGTGCGGAAATGTACTTATCGGATGAAGGTGATGAAAACTGGAAATATGAATTTCCTCATAATAACATCAAACATGGTGATGTGGTAAAAATGGGCAACTTGGCTTTTGAAGTTCTCCATACACCTGGACATACACCTGAAAGTATCAGCTTTCTATTGACAGACAAACCTGCTACCAATGAGCCTGTGATGCTATTTACTGGTGACTTTGTATTCGTAGGTGATGTAGGAAGGCCTGATTTATTGGAACAGGCTGCCGGTCTGAAAGGAACGCAGGACATCGGCGCTGCCCAGATGTTTGATTCCCTACAGGAATTCAACAAACTTGGAGATTATATTCAAGTATGGCCAGGACATGGAGCAGGTTCAGCATGTGGCAAAGCCCTCGGTGCCGTACCATCGACTACAGTAGGATACGAAAAGATAAGAAACTGGGCCTTACAGCTTTTAGATGACAAAGCAGCTTTTGCTAAGGAATTGTTGTCCGGTCAACCTGAGCCGCCAAAGTACTTCGCCATGATGAAAAAACTCAACAAGGTGGACAGAAAACTGGTAACTGAGGTTCCTACGATTAAGAACCTTTCCAAAGAAGCATTTGAAAAAATCAAGCAGGAAGGTTTGAAAATTATAGATACCAGACCTTGGGAAGATTATGCGAAAGGATTTCTAAAAGGCACTTTAAATATCACTAACAATAACTCCTTTTCCACCTGGATGGGTTGGTATTTGAACTACGAGGAAAAATTCATCATCATCGCTGATGAAAACCAAGTTGATGATATTACCAGGAAGCTGATGAGAATAGGTTTGGATAATTTGTCAGGATACATCACCCCTGAGCAGCTGGCCTCATTTGAAAAAGGAAACCTTGAAACGTACTCACCAATAGACAAAGAAACTGTAAAATCTAAATTGAAAGAAGATGCTCAGGTGATTGATGCAAGAGGCGCATCCGAATTCAATCAAGGTCATATAGAAGGTGCCATCAACCTATTTGTTGGCAAACTTCCCCAGAATCTTGACAAAGTATCCAAAGACAAACAGGTCATCATTCATTGTCAGGCCGGTGGTAGAGCTGCAATAGCATACTCTATTTTAAAAGCCAATGGTTTTGACAATATACTGAACTATGCGGGTGGATGGAATGACTGGGTAGCGACAGAGAAAGAGTTGGTTAATGGTTGATTGTGATTGATTGTTGGTCGAAAGGCCAGTTTGTAGGAGAGCCCGGGAAACCGGGCTTTTTTTTTGTCCTGATCCTCGTGATTTGCAATCCCTAATTGGAAACTGTAATTCCAATAGCCCCCTTTAAGAAGACTAGGTTTACAAATCCCATTTTATCTGGGTTCGACATTATAAATGTCAAACAGCGGCGTTTCATTTTTTCAAAATTTTAGTTAGCTATTTCACCTTGTTTCTCCTAAACTTGAAAGATGCCGAAATTTATTTGCGTTTGATAATTTTAATAACTTATATTTAATATGAAGGATAAAATCTGCCTAATAACCGGGGCCAACTCTGGAATTGGCTTTGAAACGGCTAAAAGTTTATGTGAAAAGGGTGCCACTTTAATCTTGGTCTGCCGATCACTGGAAAAAGCAAAGAAGGCCATCGATGAAATAAAAACGGCTATTCCGGGAGCTATTGCCTTACCTGCTTTTGCGGATTTGGCTTCGCAAACTGACATACGAAAAATGGCCGCTCAAATTAACGCTGAATATCCAAAGTTGGACGTACTGATCAACAATGCTGGCAGTTGGTTTTCAGAAGTTGAATTGACAGAAGATGGAATTGAGCGTCAATGGGCGATCAATCATCTGGCCCCCTTCTTACTTACCCACCTCCTACTTCCACTACTGGTAAAATCCGATGATCCACGGGTTATCACGGTCAGTTCAGACTCCCATTTCCACGGGAAAATTCATTTTGAAGATGTCAATCTCCTTAAAAACTACCATGGCTTGAGGGCCTATGCCCAATCCAAACTGGCCAATGTGCTGTTTACTTTGGAATTTGAACGCAGGAAGGATGATTTGCCCATTTCTACCTATGCTGTACAGCCGGGACTGGTGAAAACTGACATTGGTGTCAAGCATACCATTTCCTTTCATGCCATCATGTGGAAATTACGGAGGCTTGGAGGCGTGTCTCCCCAAAAAGGGGCTGAGACTTCCATCTTTTTGGCAAGTGATAAGGACGTAAGTAAGCTGAGTGGCAAATACTGGGATAAGTGCCAACCCAAATCACCCTCAAAAAATGCTGTAAATGAGGGTGATGCGGCAAATCTGTGGGAGTTAAGCTTGAAGATGTGTGGGATAGATGATTTTTTTACGGGTATCTAATCGGGTGTTTTTCCAAATGCCGTTATCACTAAAGATACCACGGCAGGAATCACGTCCTTTTTTTACCACTTTGAAATACTCTATTTCCCTTCAAAGAAAAGCTATGCCACTAGTTTAACACAGTCTTGGAAATACCGGTCTATACTAAGTATTTCCTATACAACGAACCCCAAGGTTCACGCATTTGCCTATTTAGAAACTGATTCGCTGCAAAGCTATTGGTGAAACGCTCCTTTACCGGATCCCAGTCCAGATCTTGGTTCAACATCATGGCTATATTACCTAAATGGGCAATAGTAATTGACCTATGCCCTACTTCACAAGGAGCTATTGCCTCTTTTCTGGATAGGATACAGTCAATGAAATTCCGGTAATGATTGTCACTTTTGTACAAGTTAATCTCCTGTGGTCCTATCACAGTATCATCCAGTTTTTCCGGTGTTACTTTATAATTTCCCCTTGAAACCCAAGCCTCGCCTTCTGAACCTATAAACGTAACTCCTTGCTTGGCTTCATGAGAAACGATCAGTTTGACACCGTTTTCATATAAGCATTCGAAGTAAAACTCCGTTGCCGTATTCCAAACCGGGTGATCTGACCAAACGGACGATGGGTTCTGGATTTTTACAGGTCCGGTATGGTCCATCCCCATGCCCCATTGGGCTATGTCAGGATGGTGCCCTCCCCAGTCAGTCACCATTCCCCCGGAGTAATCGAGCACCCACCGATAATTCACATGGGTTCTTGACGGGGAATACGGTGCCTCCGGAGCCGGGCCGAGCCAGGTGTCGTAATCAAAATCTTTGGGAACTGGAACGGTCTCTGTTAAATGCCCCGTTTTGCCAAAGTCCGGTGTCCCACCCGGTAAGCCGCATACAACCGTTTGCAGCTCACCAATCCTACCGTTTCTTACCAATTCACATACCTGTCGAAATTCTTTGCCGGAGCGCTGCTGACTTCCTGTTTGAAATATTACCCCATACTTCTTTACTGCATCTGACATTGCCCTTCCCTCTCCTATGGTAAGTGTCAGGGGTTTCTGACAATAAATATCTTTTTTATTTGCGGCTGCCATCAATACGGGGATGGAATGCCAATGATCCGGAGTCACGACTTCTACAGCATCTATATCCTTGGCCTCTACAATTTCCCGGAAATCAAGAAAACCCTTGGTAGATCCGTATTTCTTACCGTGTTTTTCACTGTAGTAGTCATCAACCATCTTCATGATAAATTCCCTGCCGGCCACTTTTCCATCCCAATACCCTGGGCTTTGTTTATTGATATCACAGATACTTGTAATTTGAACTCGGGGGTCATCAAGAAAGCCCCTTACATCATTTCCAGCTTGATTTCCGGCACCAATAAATGCCAAATTTATCCGGTCAGAGGGAGCGACAAATCCATTTTTTCCTAATGCAGAGCCAGGTATGATGGTTGGAACTGCCAGGGTACCTGTTGCAAGGATTCCAATTTGTTTGATAAAGGTTCTTCGGGGTGTATTCTCTTTCATGGTATTTGGTTATTAAGCATGTTTTATCAACATATGGGTTCGGATGAATGAAATTCTTAGATTATTTCAAAATAACGTTTCCGCTCCCAATCGGTAACGGATGCCGCAAATTCCCGGCATTCCCATTCCCTGGTATTGCAGAAATGTTCCACAAATGCCTCGCCAAAGAGTTCTTTTGCCACAGCAGATTCCTTCATCTGGGCAGTCGCTTCCTGTAGCGAGGTTGGAAGTGTGCCGTTGCTGAAATCCCTATATCCATTACCTACCGATGCGGGCTGATTAAGTGGAAGTTGATGGGCTATACCGTACAGACCGGCAGCCAAGCAGGCACTCATCGCCAGGTAGGGATTGACATCAGAACCCACCACCCTTGTTTCTAAGCGGGTGGAACTTTTCCCACGGGACAGAACCCGCAAGGCTGTAGTCCTGTTATCCACTCCCCAAGTTAGCGTTGTAGGAGCCCAAGCCCCTTCGACTAATCGCTTATAGCTGTTTATGGTGGGAGCTACAAGAGGTAGCATATGGGGGAGGCAATATAACTGTCCCGCAATATACTGCTTCATCAGCGCACTCATATGTAAGGGATCATTTTGGTCATGAAACAAGTTGCTTTCCAAATCCAAATCCCACAGGCTTTGATGAACATGGCCGCCGTTGCCGGGAAGCTTCTCAGACCACTTGGCCATAAAGGTCGCCATTATCCCATGTTTATAGGCAATTTCTTTTACGCTGGTTTTGAACAACACCGCTCGGTCAGCTGCGGTGAGAATATCTCCGTACTGTATAGCGGCCTCATATACTCCGGGGCCGGTTTCGGTATGCAGTCCTTCCAAGGGGATTCCAAACCGATGGCAATAATCAAACAGATCATGAAAAAACGGCGATTTCTGTGAGGCCTTCAAAATGGAGTATCCAAACATTCCGGGTGTTAGCGGTTTGGTTTTACTTAATTCCTGTCCATAGTATCCGTCGGGTGTAGTCTCAAAATTAAACCATTCAAATTCCTCCGAGAATTGTGATTTAAACCCCATTTCTAAGGCCCGGTTATTTATGCGCTTAAGCAAGGTGCGGGGACATACGTCTAATCCTTCTCCTTTTTCATTGCTGAAATCTGCCAGAAAAAACGGGATATCATCTTCCCATGGTATCTGCCGGAAGGTCTTGATGTCTACCATAGCATCAAAATCCGGATAGCCATTGTGCCAACCGGTCACATTCACGTTGTCATAGGACTTATCTTCCATATCCCATCCAAAGACAACCGCACAAAAGCCCATTCCCCCATCCAAAATAGTTCGAAATTTATCAGCAGATACGATTTTTCCACGTAGAATACCGTCAATATCGACTATTGCTAGCTTTACCTTGCTACAGGAATTGTCGCGTAAATAAGCCCTTATATCATCTTTCGATTTAATCATTTGAATCAGCTTTTGCTAAGTGAGAATATATGAACAACCTGAAAAAGACATACGCCCCGATAAGCATCCCAAAAAAGATCAATGCAAGGGGAAAATTATAAATAACCATGGCAATCAAAGAGACAATGGCGATAACCAATGCCGTTGCGGGAAATAACGGATATACAGGTACTTTAAAAGGACGCTCCAATTCAGGTTCATTTTTTCGCAGGTAAAAGAAAGAAACCATGGATAAAATGTAAAGACAAAGGGCTCCAAACACGGCGATGGTGATAATTTCCCCTGTTTTTCCAGTCATCAAGGCGATTATCCCGATTATCATATTAAAGATTAAAGCATTGGCCGGAGTTTTAAACTTCTTATGTACTTTGCCAAAAGCCTTCGGCGCATACCCTACCCTGCCAAATTCAAATGTAGATCTTCCAGCTGCGAGGATAATTCCATTAAAGGATGCAACGAGGCCAAACAAGGCGATAAAAGTTAACAAAGTATAAAAGATATGGTCGTTGCCCACCACCATTTCCATGGCTAAAGGCAAGGGAGAATCAGAGGGTTCCATACTTCCAGCAGGGAACACGATGGCCTCCCAACCGCCCACTCCGGCGGCAGAAACAAAGGTAAGCACACACAAAACAATAAGTGTAAGCAGCGCAGTACCAAATCCAATCAAGATATTTTTCTGCGGATTGATGGTTTCCTCCGCCACATTCGCTACTCCTTCAATCGCTAAAAAGAACCAGATGGCAAAGGGAATGGCCGCAACTACACCCATATATCCGTTTGGAAGCGCATTTATCTTCAAATTTGAAAGTTCAACATCTGGTAAAGTAACGCTGGCAAAAAGAATCAAACCACCCACCGCTATAATGGTAATCACGAGCTCAAAAGATGCGGCTATCTGCAACCCGGAAATATTTAGTCCAGTAAAGATCAAATAGGCTACTATGCCAATCCAAATCACATTTAATTCTGGAAAAAAAATACTGAAATAAGCGCCTATTCCAGCAGCAATAGCCGGTGGAGCAAAAATAAATTCAATATTCTGGGCCATTCCGGTGAGAAACCCAAGATGTCTTCCCAATCCCCGCTCAGCATAGGCAAAAGCTCCTCCAGCGCGGGGAATAGCACAGGCCATCTCTGTATAGCTAAATGTAAAGGTGATATACATTAGAATGATAAAAAACACGGCAATGGCCAGACCTAAAGTCCCACCTTCCGCTAACCCGAGATTCCAACCGAAATAATTTCCGGAAATTACATACCCCACGCCTAGTCCCCAAAGCATAAAGGGACCTAATGTTTTTTTCAGTTCTTGATTGCTCGTACTGTCGTTTACCATCGTATGCTAATTGATTGATTGTTAGGGCAATTTTCAACCAACTGAAAAATTTATCCTGTATTTTGGTAAGAATTCAGAAGTTTATTTGTTGAATTTCTAAATATATTAAACATTGCCATAAAACCGTAAAAACTTAATCCCAAAAATTGAAAAAAATTTAATAGAATTTGGCACTTCCTTAATATTTGAAACCTATGAACTATAATGATGCGTTCTCAATTTTGCCGCAAAGGGCGCAAAGAAGGCGCAGAGGCCGCTAGGGATATCGAAAAACGCTATGTGAACTACTGTGAACTATATGGTTAAAAAAAGACCACGACGGGCACGGAGAAGGCACAGAGAGCACAAAGTTTTTTTTAGAAAATTCTCCGTGTCCTCTCGGTGTTTCTCATTTTTACCGCAAAGGGCGCAAAGAAGGCGCAGAGGCCGCTAAGGATATCGAAAAACGCTGTGTGAACTACTGTGAACTATGTGGTTAAAAAAAGACCGCGAAGGGCACGGAGAAGGCACAAAGAGCACAAAGTTTTTTTAAAATTCTCTGTGTCCTCTGTGTTACCTCCGTGTTCTCTGTGGTTCTATTGAAAAATTGACTTTGAAGGAAACATTCTTTGGAGGCTAATTTAAGTGAAATAGATTAGCGTTGAATTTTTGTTGGTATGAAGTATTACACAAAAGCCTAATTCAGAAATTTAATTTTTTAAGAAAGTCGTTAAAAAACAAACATGCTTATCAGAAACCTCACGTACAATTTCAAAAATAGGTCGGTTTTCATTTTATTAAAAACTATTCCCCATACCTTTGTCTAATCTCATATCTCGAAATTGTATGAAAAATATTAGTGTTATCGGTTCAGGGACCATGGGAAATGGAATTGCCCATGTGTTTGCGCAGTTCGGCTTTAAAGTTTCAATGGTGGATATTTCCCAGCAGAAACTAGATAGCGGAATGTTGACAATAGGAAAAAACCTGGATCGGCAAGTCAAAAAAGAATCTATTACTGCAGAAGAAAAAATTGAGATTTTAGGTAGAATTGACACCAATTTGCGGATTTCGGAGGGAGTAAAAGATGCGGATATAGTGATTGAGGCAGCAACGGAAAATTGGGATATAAAGCAGGAATTGTTCAAAGAATTGGACAGCCAAGCTCCCAAAGACGCAATTTTGGCAAGCAACACCTCCTCCATATCCATTACCAAAATTGCGGCCGTCACTTCCAGGCCGGAAAAGGTAATTGGTATGCACTTTATGAACCCTGTTCCTATAATGCCACTTATTGAAGTAATCAGCGGATATAGGACCTCTACCCTAGTCCTAAATGAAGTAATAGAATTGGGCAAATCAATCGGAAAGGATCCCGTAGAGGTAAACGATTATCCCGGTTTCGTTGCCAACCGCATATTAATGCCCATGATCAATGAGGCCATCATATCCCTACAGGAAGGTGTGGCAAGTGTCAAGAGCATCGATGCAGTAATGAAATTAGGCATGGCACATCCCATGGGACCCCTGCAATTGGCTGATTTTATTGGATTGGACGTGTGCCTTTCCATCCTCAACGTGTTATATGAAGGTTTCGGGAATCCCAAATACGCGCCCTCACCCCTTTTAATCAATATGGTACAAGCCGGAATTTTGGGTGTAAAGACAGGGGAAGGATTTTACGCTTATTCCAAGGATAGTAAGGAAGCGGTCGTTTCCCCGAGATTTAAAAATTAAACCTATGCATATCGCTATTGCCGGAAATATCGGCTCGGGAAAAACCACCCTGACCCAGCTATTGGCCAAACACTATCAGTGGGAGGTGGAATTGGAGCCTGTAGAAAACAATCCCTATTTGGTTGAGTTTTATGCCGATATGCCGAAATGGGCTTTTCACCTACAGGTGTACTTTCTTCATAGTAGATTTCAGCAGATGAACCGGATCATGCAAGGCGGGAAAAGCACCATTCAAGACCGCACCATCTATGAGGATGCCCATATTTTCGCTGAAAATTTGTTCGAGAACGGGATTCTTTCCGAAAGAGACTACGCCAATTATCGGGGACTCTATGATTCCATGATTCCCTTTATTCAGGCACCAGACCTGCTGATCTACCTCCGGGCCGATATCCCTACATTGGTGGGGCAAATAGAAAAAAGGGGGCGGAATTATGAAAACAGTATCCGTATTGATTACCTGAAAAATCTCAACAAACAATATGAGGCCTGGATTGCATCATACTCCTATAGTAAATTGCTTATTGTCGATGTTTCAAATATAGACTTTGTAAACAACCGGGAGGATTTTTCCGGCATTTTGGAAAAGGTAGAAGGGGAAATATTTGGATTGTTTAGATAAACACAGCGGGTCCCATTTATGACTCCAGTTTTCGCTGAAGCCATTTGCCGATTATTCCCATGGTGGACTCACTTGGATTTAACAGCAGTTGGTCAATCTTTTTCAGACTTCCCCCAGTCATTATTGTTTCGTACTCCGGAATGCGAACCAATTTAAAGCCATGCAGGCGGGAAATAAGGTCATATTGCATGTCGTTGTATGCGTTTAACTTCCATCCCGAAGAACCATTGCCACTAAGATCACCCGATTCCTCCGATCGGCCAAAGCATCTAGTTGCCAACGGGGGACCATTCCATATCCGATCTTGAAGACCTGCCTGTAAGCAGGCTCTTTCCTGTTGCCTGCAAAGGCGCTCGTAAGCTACTGCCCAAGGATAGGTGAAAACCAGGTACATTTCATTTTTTAGAGTAAGTGATCTATATCTATTAAAATGAACAGCATTATCAAATAAGAACAAATGCCTGTCTATGGCAAAATCAAACCGTAACGAGGACAAACGTATTGCCTTGTCCTTACCACCCAATTGATTGTAACTTGACCGCAACCATTCCATAGACTTTTTGTCAAATAGGCTTTCGCTTATTTCCAATGAAAAATCAGGTTCATATCTGATGTCAGAGAAATCTAGGGTTCTAAGGAGGGATTGTACTTTTATATGGTGCACGATGTTAATTCCTAATTATCTTCACGAATAATTTCCCACGTATGATCTGCCAAAAGACGGATTTTTGCCACAAATTCATCATAAGGCTTTTTCCTTCCCCATTCTTGAGGGGATACCATACTCAAAAAGTCCCTGCCGTCTTCCCTAAGATAAAGATAATACACGTGGTTGATTAAAGGTTCAAACCTTATATCTGCCAGATAAATCCGCTCAGAAATCTCTACCCGCTGTTGGATGGACTTGGCCTGATCTGCCAATAGCTGCATTTGGGCGTATATCTGTGCCATCTGCATATCCGTCTGGGAATGCATGGCTGCAACAGCTTTCCCCGTAATTTTACCCTTATCTTCAGGCTTAATTAGAGCACTCCCAGCCTGATGGGCATATGGTAAAAGGCCAGGCTGGTCTGTTATTTTTTCCGCCATTTTTTCCAGATCTATGGCTGATAGATCAATCTTCGTTCTTTTACTCATCTTTATTTATTTCCACTTCCGGCGCCATACGTTCCTTAAGATTACCTTTAGAACCTGGAAAGGTGGTTTTCCTGGACATGTCCCATCCGATTAAGCCAATGATTATTAAGAATATCGCTCCTAGAATCAAGAATATCATTTTATTTTTGGTCATGTTTGATCTTTATTACACAAAATTAACCTTCCTCCCGCAAACAAACTTACTCTTCTTCAAAAAGTTCATTTCAGTAGCTGCTTAAATATTTTTTCTTACTGGAAAAAAAAGCCATCATCATGCCCACAACTGCACCGGCAAGGTGGCTTTCCCATGATATCTTTTTATCTGTTGGCAAAACCCCGTAAATAATGCCCCCATAAAAAATAATTATAACAACAGATATCATAATGGACTTTAACGATCCTCTAAAAAATCCCAAGGCAATCAGGAACATCGCTAAGCCATAGACCAATCCACTCGCTCCTATATGATAATAAGGTCTTCCGAATAGCCATACGATGAAGTTGGTCATAAAATAACAATAGAAAAAAACCTGATCTGCTACCCTATCATAGAAAAAATAGAGACTACTGCCCAAAATGATTACTGGAAAGATATTGGCATACAGGTGCATATTGCTCCCGTGTATCAGCGGGGCAAAGGCCACCCCAATTAGGCCTGAGTATACGTTGGGCAAAATCCCCAAAAATCCCAAGTCAGTATGAAACAAAACCTGAATGAAAAAGACCAACAACATCAGTAGCGAAAACCGGAACGGGACTACCGTACTTTCTCTTAGTCGGTTATAATAAGACGTACTTTTTTTTTGCCCCACTTTGTTTTATTACCAATCAAACTTATTTAGTTTTACAAACTCTAACCTAAGTAGGTTAGTTCACCTCTTATTGATCCATTTTTTTATAAACACCATGTATACATTAATTGAACCTGAAAGAATTTTTCATTTTTTTGATGATGTTGAGACAGTCAATGAGATGCTGAACCTTATTCTACTTACAAATGTAGAAGAATTGAAAAGCTTACAGCAAATTTATAACAGTGGAGATTATGATAAAACTCGGAAAACATGCCATAAGTCCAAGCCAACAATGCTCTATCTTGGTGCTTCACGTATGAAGAATAGTTTGGAGAAATTGGAACGGAATATTCCCGAAAAATTCAATTTGCTTTATCCGGTTTTTCTGGAAGAGCTTATTTTGCTCGAAACAGAAGTAAAAGCTTTTTTGAAAGAAGTTAACTCCCGTGCCTTTTAAATCCACAATGATTACATCCGCTCCAATTGTTTACCTTTGTCCAAGGTTTTAATGCTAGGACCATAGCAACCTAATTTTTCCAAATTATTAGCAAAAATTAAAAGAATAGATCCCATCTTTACCCATATTTCAACAAAATAGTGATTTATTTATTTTATACCCATTATTTATCACAGTTATTTATTTAATTTGCTTTGTACAAAGAATGTACATACTTCAACCACCGACAAAAATATATGAAAATGAACTGTTTGCTAAAGAAACTAAGTCTACTAGTTCTTATAGGGCTGATACTATCCTGTTCAGCTGAAAAAGAAGAGCCGGTCATAGGGTTAATAACCGAAAAGGCAATGGTGGTTTCTGCCCATCCCCTTGCCTCGGAGGTGGGTTCAGCCATACTCAAAAAAGGAGGTAATGCCATAGATGCGGCCATTGCTGTCCATTTTGCTTTGGCTGTGGTCTATCCGGAGGCAGGTAATATTGGTGGTGGTGGTTTTTTTGTGATACGGGACAAAGACGCCAACTACCACAGCCTGGATTTCAGGGAAAGGGGTCCGCTCAATTCCCACCAGGACATGTACCTCGATGAAAACGGGGAAGTAATTGAGCGAAAAAGCATCAAAGGACATCTTGCTTCGGGTGTTCCAGGAGCCGTGGATGGCATGGTCAAGGCATTTGACAAGCTTGGGAGTCTTCCTTGGACCGAATTGGTGCAGCCTGCGGTAGATCTTGCCGAAAACGGATTTGAACTAACCGCTGATGAAGCTGCCAAATTTAACAGAGCAGTTGAAAATTTCCAGACCTATTCAAGTATAGACCCTGTGCAATTTACCGGAAAGACGTGGAAAGAGGGAGATGTATTGGTCCAATCGCAACTCGCAGAGACGTTAAAGCTTATCCGTGATAATATGCGGGAAGGATTTTATTCGGGACCTACTGCTGCCTTTATAGCCGCTGAAATGGAACGTGGTGGGGGAATAATTACCCTGGAGGACTTGGAAAAGTATGAAAGCACATGGAGAGAGCCACTGATTGGAAATTATAAGGACTACAAAATCATAACCATGGGTCCTCCGAGTAGCGGCGGTCTAATTATCCTGCAAATGCTCGGGACCATGGAAGAATATCAAGTATCAAACGATAAAGGAAAATATCCAGATTACATTCACCTGAAAACTGAGATGGAACGAAGGGTATACGCCGATAGGGCAGCCTATATGGCAGACATGGATTACTACCCGGTTCCGGTTTCCGATTTGCTAAGCAAAGAATACCTTAAGGATAGATTCCTCACCTTTGATCCGGAAAGGGCTACCTCCTCTGCCAGTATTCAGGAGGGGAAATTACTTTCAATGAGTGAAGAGACTACCCATTTTTCAGTAATTGATTCCATGGGGAACGCAGTAGCCTGCACGACGACATTGAACGGAGGAATGGGTTCTTCCGTGGTGGTAGATGGTGCCGGTTTTATATTGAATAATGAGATGGATGATTTCTCCATCAAGCCAGGCCATCCCAATATGTTTGGCGTGCTTGGTGGCGAGGCGAATAAAATCGAACCGGGAAAACGGATGTTAAGCTCCATGACACCGACGATTCTGGAAAAAGGCGGGGAGCTCTTTATGGTAGTAGGTACACCGGGTGGATCCACTATTCCAACGTCCGTTTTTCAAGTCATCGTCAACGTTATCGAATTTGACATGGGTATGCAGGAAGCAGTCAATGCAAAACGGTTTCATAGTCAGTGGCAACCGGAAGTAATATCCTATGAAGAAGGAGCCATGGACGAAAGGCTCCAATCCACGCTAGAGGCGAAGGGACACGTTTTTGTAGAACGGGGAGGTATTGGACGGGTAGATGCCATCCTAAAATTACCCGATGGTACTTTAGAGGGGGGAGCCGACCCTAGGGGAATGGATACTGCAGCAGGGTTTTAACCCATATTAGAAAAGCTTTTAAGCAAAACCGTGGTATATTCTGATCAGAAGATGCCACGGTTTTGCTTTTTTGTCTAATTCGGAAACAGATACTTTCTCCAAAAAAAGTTACCTTCGGGAAAATTTTCTCCCATTCATGGCTCAAAAAAAACTTCCCGGCAAAGTTACCATAGGTAAGGTATTTAAAACTATAATTTGGCCTAGAAAAAAGCACCTTTTAGTAGGCTTGATTCTTATTGTCATTAGCCGACTGTCCGGCCTCATCCTTCCCTGGGCGAGCAAATACCTCATTGACGATGTTATTCCATCCAGTGATTTTGATCTTCTCAAATGGCTTATTGGGGCAGTTGTTCTCGCTGTAGTAATCCAGTCAGTCACCTCCTATGCCCTCACCCAAATCCTGAGTGTAGAGGCCCAACACCTCATATCCAAACTTCGTGCTCAGGTACAGGCCCATATCATTAAGCTTCCTATCCGGTTTTTTGATACTGCTAAAACCGGAGAGCTGGTATCCCGGGTTATGACAGATGTGGAGGGTGTGAGAAACTTGGTGGGAACCGGTTTGGCACAAATGGTTGGAGGCGTGCTTACCTCTATTATCTGTTTGGTTTTGCTGATTACCATAAGCCCTTCCCTGACACTGTTTGTTCTAATACCAGTAGGTATTTTTAGTCTGATTTCACTGAAGGCCTTTGGAAGTATCCGGCCTATATTTCGGGAAAGGGGCAAGATAAACGCAGAGGTAACAGGCAGACTAACCGAAACCTTGGGGGGCATCCGGGTAATTAAGGGCTTTAATGCGGAGGCCCAGGAAGTCGCTACCTTTGAAGAAGGGGTGAACAGATTGTTTTTGAATGTAAAAAGTAGCCTAACTACTACCAGTTTTGTAACCAGTGCCGCTACCCTCCTACTCGGATTGGCATCGGCAGGAATCATGGGCATTGGGGGTTATATGATTATGGAAGAAACCCTTACGTTTGGGGATTTCCTTGCTTTTACCCTTCTTTTGGGATTCATGATTGCACCTATCTTGCAGATGAGCAATATAGGAAGTCAGCTCACTGAAGCGTTTGCAGGGCTAGACCGTACGGAAGAATTGATGAATCAACCCATTGAAGCCGACCCAACCAAACGACAGTTGCGGATTCCGCAGATAGATGGGGATATCCGGTTTGAAAATGTATCGTTTGGATATGATCCTGAAAAACCTGTGGTGCAAGAAATTTCATTCCATGCTCCTGCGGGATCCGTGACGGCTTTGGTTGGCAGTTCGGGATCGGGTAAGACTACCATATCCGGTTTGGTAGCCTCCTTCTTAAATCCGGGAGAGGGTAAAATCACTGTTGACGGCCACGACCTTCAACAGATCAGTTTAGATAGCTACCGCAGCCAATTAGGCGTTGTTCTGCAGGACGATTTCCTGTTTGAAGGCACCATTAGGCAAAATATTCTCTTCCCCAGACCGAATGCGACGGAAGATCAACTGAAGGAGGCTGTAAAAGCGGCATATGTTGATGAATTTGCTTATAGATTTGAGGATGGGCTTGACACATTAATTGGAGAACGTGGTGTAAAGCTTTCAGGCGGTCAAAGACAGCGACTCGCAATAGCCCGGGCAATCCTAGCTGATCCGAAGATCCTGATATTGGATGAAGCAACCAGCAATCTGGATGCGGAAAGCGAGCAGTATATACAAGCCAGTCTTAAGGTCCTGATGAGGGGGCGCACCACCTTTGTGATCGCCCACAGGCTGAGTACTATCCGGCAGGCGGACCAAATCTTGGTAATAGAAAAAGGAAGAATTGTGGAGCGGGGAAAACATTCCGAGCTTATAGCCAAAGAAGGACGCTATTTTGACCTGTATACCTATCAGGCTAGAATTTAAATAAGAAAACCCTGCGTCCAACTTATTTTAAGAGGAACACAGGGTTTTTTTATGAACTTTAACAAAGATCAGGCAGCATTTCTGGCTGCATTGATGATTCCAAACATGGTTCTTAAGATCAACTTTTGCAAATCCGCGTTTTCTTGACCCTTTTCAAGGATATCCTGAATAGCATATTGCTGAATGGTAATCAGTGGCAATACGATTTTCTCCCGAATGCCAATGGACTCTTTGCTTACCTGATTATCTTCCAACAAATGCAACATATTGGATACCTTCAGGATATTTTTAAGGGAGCGTTGGTATTCGTCAAACAAGACGTTCCAGAAGCCTCCGAAGGTTTCATCATCCTTCAAATATGCGGTTGCCGGATAGAAAGACTTTGCCAAAGACTGCATGGAATTGCCTAACAGAGATCTGAAAAATAGGGAATCAGCATAGAGTTTTTTAACCTCGTCTAGTTTGCCCAATTTTTCCATTTTTTCGATTGACCTGCCCACACCGAAAAAACCTGGGATATTTTGTTTCATCTGAGCCCAAGCTCCCACAAAAGGTATTGCCCGTAAATCCTCAAATTTCATTCCACCACCCCCGCTTCGTTTTACTGGTCTTGATCCGATATTGGTCATACCAAAAAACTTGAGCGGTGTCACATGTTCCAAATAAGGGACGAATTGTTTGTGACTTTTAAGTTCTTTATAAGCCTCATAGCTGTACCCAGCCATTTCTTCGATCAGTTCTTTTTGCTTTTCTGTAAGACTATTTTCGCTGGATGGATACAGGTGATTTTCTAAGCCTGCGCTAAGCATTTGTTCGAGGTTATAGGTACAAGATACCTGCTTACCATAATTGGATGAAATAGTCTGACCCTGAATGGTCACCTGAATTTCCTTATTCTCCACATTCGGTCCGAGGGAGGCATAGAAATTATGTGTATTTCCACCACCACGTGCCGGTGGGCCTCCCCTTCCGTCAAAGAACACCAAATCAATTCCCTCTTCCCGTGCTCCTTTTGTCAATGCCTCCTTGGCCATCAAAATTGACCAGTTGGCACGAATGTAACCGCCGTCTTTGGTACCGTCACTAAAGCCCACCATTATGGTTTGCTTATTGTTTCTCTGAGAGAGATGCTCCCTATAAAGCTTGTTATGGTACAGTTGCTTCATAATTCCCGGTGCGGCTGCCAAGTCGTCGATCGTTTCAAACAGGGGTACAATATCTATCCCGAGTTTTCCCCCATCCGCCAGCAGAATCTTCGCCAACTGGTAAACTTCCAGCATATGCCTTACGGACTGATTGTTGGAAATGATATACCTGTGACATCCCATAGGTCCATTATTGGTCTGAATGTAGTTGATGACTTGGAAGCTTTTTATCATTTCCTGATGAAAGGCATCCTCCATTTCCTCAGTTTTGGGCAGTTTGGTGTAATTCAGGATTTTCTCAACCTGCTTTTCTTCGGTTGCTTCCAAGAACTCCCTATGGGCATTTTTCCCTTCCATCTTTAAAATCACTGTTTCCCAAAGGTCATCGTGCTTTCTACTGTCCTGACGGATGTCCATACTGGCAAAATGAAATCCAAAGAGGCGTATTTTTAAGATAAACTCATCTAAAATCTCCAGAAAGAGGCCTCCATGATCTTCAATAATCCCCTTTCTTGCGCTATATAGGATTTCCAACAGTTCATCCTTGGAAGTAAATTTATTCTCCCCACCGAACAGCGAGTCGTAAATCCCTTTTTCGGCTTTTATAAGAAAATGTTCCACATTGCGGAAAGTCAATCTTCGACGGACTTTCCGAATATCCCTGTAGTAGCATTTCAGAATTGAATTTTGCAGCTTATCAGCAACTTTTTCAGTGATGTCGTGCGTGACATAGGGATTCCCGTCCCTATCACCTCCCGGCCAAAAGCCTACTTTCAGTAAATTGGGATTTTCCCAATCGTGCAATGGAATGTCCAATTGGGTGAGGATGCGCACCAACACGTCGGAAATACTCGGGTAAAAGACATTTTCTAAAAACCAACACAAACTGACAGCTTCGTCATAAGGTGTGGGCTTTTCTTTGTTGATAAATCCTGTTTTACCCAACTGTTGTAACAATCGGTCAATCATCCCTAAGTCATTGGATCGAATGGCCGATTCCAGATCAGTTATAATAGCTAGTACGTTGCCGGGATAAAATTGGGTGGGGTGTGCTGTAAGCGTGAGGCGAACCGAAAAGGTCCTCAATTTTTCAATGAGATCTGCCTTTTTGTGGTCATTCTCTGCCCGAGCAATCAATGCACCCATGGTGCCCTTACCTTTGATGTCATTGAATTTTTCAAATGCGGAATCTTCAATGGAATCGAACAACACTACTTGCCTTTCGATATACTGCACCATCTTAAAGAGCATGTCGTGCCTCTCCTTGTCAGTTTTGTCAGCAAGCATTTCGTCAAAAAACTGGTGTATAATCTCTTTGGGGCTCTTGTTCTTTTCAAACCCACTCTGGCATATACTTGTTAGCATTGGCAGTAATGTACCTGTCCGGTATATATTGTCAAAAGGTAAATCTAAAAAGAGACTGTTATATATTGTAAACCTTTTGGCTACTTCTGTCTCGTATGCATGAGGCATGGTTCGATTGGTTATGGTGAACGTTCAAATTACTCAAAAATGGTCATTTTTTCCGTTCTAACATATTTTCTAGTCCATTAAATTGTCATAAAACAAAATTTCATGAAGTAGAGTCTTAAAAATCAGCCTTTTATTTACCCATCTTCACCATTACCCCAAATTCAAATTCAATTTCTTTCTACGGGGTAATTTTATTTTCGTATTTTTAGCCAATTGAATCCAACCATTTAATTTTAAATACATGCTGTTAGCGGTTCTTTCTGGGTTTTTCGTTGCGTTAGGTTTACCTTTAATCATTAAGGTATTTAAAGGACCAAATACGTTATGGGTTTCCCTTTTTCCACTGAGTTTATTTATCTATTTTATCAGTAAACTACCGGCCATAAAAGACGGGGAAACGCTGAGTTCATCTTGGGCTTGGGTACCTAGCTTGGGTATTGGATTGGATTTTTACCTGGATGGATTGTCTCTGCTATTTACCTTGCTGATCACCGGCATCGGGACCTTGGTATTTGTGTATACCTCATCTTATCTGAAAGGACATATTTACCTCGACCGATTTTATGCCTACCTGTCACTTTTTATGGCGTCCATGTTAGGTTTAGTTTTGGCGGATAATATCATTACCCTCTTTATTTTTTGGGAATTGACGAGTATCAGTTCATTCTTTCTGATTGGCTTTAATAACGACAATGAAGCTTCGAGAAAATCAGCATTGACTGCCCTATCTATTACAGGTTTGGGCGGGTTTTTCTTGCTGACCGGCATGGTCACGTTGGGATATGTGGCGCAGGAATATCAAATTTCGGCATTGGCCACTTTATCGGAGGAAATTCAGGCCAACGCTTTATATCCGTTGATCTTGGTGATGGTATTTGTTGCCGCATTCACCAAGTCCGCCCAATTTCCCTTTCACTTCTGGTTACCGGGAGCTATGAAGGCTCCAACTCCAGTGTCTACCTATTTACATTCGGCGACTATGGTAAAGGCGGGCATTTACTTGCTTGCCCGGTTTACTCCTATATTGGGAAATCACGAATGGTGGAATGGACCTCTAATTATCGTCGGCAGCATAACCATGGTCTATGCCGCAATTCATGCCATATTCAGGCTTGATCTGAAAGCAATCCTTGCCTATTCCACCATTTCCGCCTTGGGGATTTTGGTTTTTTTAATTGGATTGGGTACGGACGAGGCCTTATTGGCTGCAGGTGTATTCATTTTAGTCCACGCTTTATATAAGGCCACCCTGTTTCTTGTAACGGGGATCATTGACCACGAAACAGGAACCCGGGATGTTTCGAAATTATCAGGATTGAATAAAGTGATGCTTCCGGTGGGAATTGCGGCAATTCTTGCGGCAATATCCAACGCAGGAATCCCAGCAAGCTTCGGATTTATTGGTAAAGATCTTATTTATGAAGCCACCCTTCACCTTGGAAACATGGGATATGTGTTGACCGGTTTGGCGGTAATCACAAATGTTTGCTTACTATTTGCCGGATTTCTTGCCGGAATTAAACCCTTTATCGGACCATTACCTCCAGCATTCTCCAAACTCCACCTACCACCGGCCACCATGTGGGTACCCCCCTTGATTTTGGCTTCTCTGGGAATGGTTTTTGGGTTGTTCCCCATGGTTGTCGATACCGCATTAATCAAACCCATTGTTTCTTCCATGACCTTGGGCACCCCTACTTTTGAGTTAAAAATCTGGCACGGATTTAATATCGTTCTACTACTCAGTTTATTGACCATTGGATCAGGTATCGCATTGTATTTTATACTTAAACCGTCAGAAGTTCTTTTCGCCAAAGCAACACGCTTCGAGAAATTATCCCCAGAAAGTGCCGTCAATCAGTTTGCAAAAGGTTTTGTATCCTTTTCTTCCAAGTGGACTAATTTTTTCCAAAATGGTTATTTGAGGTATTACCTTATAACTATCTTATCTTTTCTGTCTCTGTTATTGGGCTATCGGTTGTTTTACGGGGTCGAAATATATGTGGACACCTCTACCCTATCTGACATTACACTTTATGAGGCTGTTATTGTCCTTATAATGGCCGCGGCGATATTTTTTACAGTGTTCTCCAAATCCAGACTCACAGCAGTGGCTTCCATGGGAGTAGTCGGTTATTGTTTTTGCTTGATATTTCTTTTTTATTCGGCTCCTGATCTTGCCATGACCCAGTTTTCAATAGATACCCTGACGGTAATTCTATTCGTTTTGGTACTTTATAATCTACCCAAATACCTAACCCTCTCCGACACCAGAGACCGAATTCGGGATGGATTGCTTTCCCTAATTTTTGGCGCCCTTATAAGTATTCTAACCCTTGAGGTTATGAATGAAACCGTAACCAAGGATATCACATCGTATTATGCGGAAAACGCGTATATCTTGGGCAAGGGAAAGAATGTCGTGAATGTCATTTTAGTCGACTTTAGAGGCTTTGATACCATGGTAGAAATCACCGTGCTTGCTATTGCCGCACTGGGTGTATTTAGTTTGTTAAAATTAAGGCTCAAAAGCATTGAAAAAGAATAACCTATGAAGACGCTTATATTCAAAACCGCCTCCAATTACCTTCTACCACTGCTTCTCCTATTCGCTGTTTTCATTTTGCTGCGGGGCCATTATTTGCCTGGGGGGGGATTTGTTGGAGGATTGATCGCTTCCATTGCCTTTGTGATCCACTCTTTTGCAAATGGACTGGAGACAACTAGAAAAATTATCAAATTCCATCCAGGATTTCTTATGCCCGTTGGACTTACAATTGCGTTGGTAGCAGGGGCGGCACCATGGCTTTTTGGAATGCCTTTTATGACCGGGTTATGGATGGATGAGCCAATTCCTGTCATTGGACTGGTAGGTTCTGCCTTGTTTTTTGATACAGGTGTATTTTTGGTGGTTATTGGGGTAACGCTTACTATTATATTTACCATTTCTGAAGGACTGTAGACATGGAAATATTACTTGTGATCCTAATCGGACTATTATATGCCGCAGGAATCTACATGATCCTGAGAAGAAGCCTTGTAAAATTAATCATCGGACTGATACTTTTGGGTAATGGAGCGAATATGCTGATTTTTCTACTGGGTAAGATTGTCAAGGGTAAGCCCCCCATTATTGAAGCTACTGGTAAAGCCTTGGAGGGACTCTATGCCGACCCAATCCCCCAAGCCCTTATCTTGACTGCGATAGTAATTAGCTTTGGCCTCCAGGCTTTTGCCATTATCTTGGTGAAAAGGGCCTACAAAGTGATAAAAACTGATGATTTAGATGAAATGAATGCAACTGACGAAGACTTATGAGTAGCCCTTTTGTAGTTTTACCCATTATATTTCAACTTTTCTTAGCCGTGCTGCTGATGTTTTGTTGGACGCAAAAAAACCTGCAAAAATTAATCAGTGTAGTCGGCTCTCTAGTTGCGGTGATTATTTCAGTTGTACTGTTTGCTGCGGTTTGGAAGGAAGGAATTTATACCACACAGGCAGGCAACTGGGTTGCGCCTTTTGGAATTACCTTTGTGGCAGACACTTTTAGCACGCTGATGGTGTTGTTGACCACATTGGCAGGCTTAGCTGTATCTGTATTTTCGGTAGGCAGTGTGCGAAATGCCCGGATTAAATTTGGATACTTTCCTATATACCATTTCCTGCTAATGGGATTAAATGGAGCCTTTTTGGCCGGTGATATCTTCAACCTTTATGTATGGTTTGAAATTATCATCATTTCGTCTTTTGTATTAATTACAATAGGCGGTGAGAAAGCCCAATTGGAAGGTGCTGTGAAGTACGTTACCATGAACCTATTGGCTTCGGTGGTGTTTCTTACAGCCATAGCAATTTTATACGGTCTTACCGGCAGCTTAAACATGGCCGACCTTTCGCTTAAAGTAGCCGAGATTGAAAACAGGGGATTAGTCAATGTGACGGCCATTCTATTTCTGGTAGGCTTCGGAATCAAATCAGCGGTATTTCCTTTGTATTTTTGGTTGCCTGCATCATATCATACACCACCACCTGCTATATCTGCCATATTTGGCGGACTGTTGACAAAAGTGGGGGTATATGCACTCATCCGGGTATTTACCCTGATTTTTATTCCGGATGAATTTATGATAAACCTCATCAGCGGTATGGCTGCCATCACCATTCTATCCGGCGGCATCGGTGCACTTATCCAAAACAATCTCCGTAAAATTTTCAGCTACTTAATCATCTGCCATATCGGATTCATGATTGCAGGTTTGGGTATATACACCGAAACGGCATTAATCGGATCTGTCTTTTACCTTACCCATGACATCATTGTAAAGACTACCCTCTTTATGGTAGCCGGATTGATCTTCAAGATCAAAGGAACCTACAGCCTTCGGCTTTTGGGCGGATTTTACAAAGAATATCCAAAGCTTTCGCTACTGATGTCCATTTCGCTGTTTTCTCTCGTTGGAATTCCGCCCTTGTCCGGATTTTGGGCTAAATTATTTCTAATTGAAGGAGGCCTATCGGTAGGTAATTATTGGTTGGTGGGTTTTATTTTACTAGGAAGTTTCCTTACTTTATTCATTATTGCCAAAGTATGGGCGGGGGTATTTTGGAAGGACAGTATACATATACCCGTAAAGATGCAGGTCAAATACTTCCACGAATTAAAACCACTAAAAAGACAGGCCATGGTTGGTTCCATTATTTTCTTGAGTGTACTTTCCCTAAGCATTGGCTTTGGTGCAGAATATGTCATTCAAGTGGCATCAAAAGTGGCTGAATCCCTTATGAATCCACAGGATTATATACACGCAGTATTAGGTCAAACTAATTAACCTCCTACCCCATGATAAAAACCCGTTTTTTAAGTAATTTACTCCTCTCCTTCATTTGGTTGGCGGTAACGGGTACCTTTACCTTTGAGAACTTTGTATTTGGCTTTGCTCTTAGCTTTGTTCTTATGTGGTTAATAACTACCAATCGCCGGGAGGAAAAATACTTTAGCAGAGTACCGAAACTTATAGGTTTTATTTTCTTCTTCATATATGAGTTGGTCAAAGCCAATATCCAAGTTGCCTATGACGTAATCACTCCGAAGTATTATATGAAGCCGGGAATAATACGGATTCCACTGGACGCAAAGTCAGATTTGGAAATAACACTCTTGGCAAACTTGATTTCCCTTACACCCGGTACGCTTAGCTTGGATGTCTCCGACGACAGAAAAGTGCTTTATGTACATGCCATGTATGTAAATGACAGGGATGAATTTATTGATGAAATCAAAAATGGATTTGAAAGAAGACTATTAGAAATTCTGCGATGAACTTATACGACTACCTGTATTATGTAATCTTACCGGTTTTGGCCATTTCTACCGTTATTATTTTTATACGGTTTCTGAAAGGCCCTACCTTATCGGATAGAGTGGTTTCCCTAGATCTGCTTCTGACAACCGGTATTGGTATCATTGCAGTTTACAGCATCCATACCGACCAACCAACCTTTCTGGATATCGCCATGATTTTGGCCTTGATAGCCTTCTTGGGTACGGTGGCATTTTCTTATTATTTAGAAAAACGAGAAAAAAATGAATGAGATCTTTATATTTATCCTAAGCACCATGGGAGCTCTGTTTATTTTGCTGGCAGCAATCGGTGTCGTACGTATGCCGGATTTGTATTTACGTATTTCCGTAACTACCAAAGCAGCCACGTTGGGGATCGGGTTAATACTTGGCGCCGCCGCCATCTACTTTGGTGACACGGCCATAACCTCCCGTGTAATGGCAATTATTTTGTTTATGCTTTTAACCGCACCTGTAGGTGCGCATATGATAGGCAGAGCTTCTTACTTTACGGGTGTTAAGATGTGGCTGGATTCCCAATACGATGACCTCAAGGATCAATATGATCCAAAAACCCATAAACTTTCCAGTGAAGAAAAACCTGAAGATAAAAAGATATGAAAACTTTCCTTCCTTCGCTTGCTATCGGCTTTATAGCCCTGGCATGCAGCAGTCCGAAAACAACTGAACAAACCCAAGAAACTATGTCCTCGCCAAAATACTCTTTTGTATTAGGTTCGTATACCAATGAACCCGAACAGGGAATTTACCTTGTTGAATTTGATCCGGAGGCAAAAACATTGGAAGTAACAGCCACCGCTTCAGAACCGGAGAATCCATCCTTTGTTGCGGTAAATAAAGCCCAAAACCGGGTGTATTCGGTAGAGGAAACAGGTGGTGAAGATGGCGGAAAAGTAAGTGCTTTTAAGATGGAAAGGGGTGCCTTTGAAAAGATCAATACCGTTTCTGCCAAAGGCAACGGACCCTGCTATGTTACGTTAGACCCCAGCGAGCGCTTTGTTGTGGTCGCAAATTATGGCGGAGGGAATTTCTCGGTTATTCCCGTTAACTCAGACGGAGGAGTTGATGAAGCCGTGCAAACAGTTAATCACAGTGGCAGCAGTGTAAATCCGAGAAGACAGGACAAGCCTTATGTCCATTCAGCGGTATTCCACCCATCCGACACTAAATTGTTTATCGCAGATTTGGGTACGGATGAGGTAGTAGTCTATGATTTTGATGCTACGCAAGACTCTCCCCTGACAGAAAACCCAAGTTTTAGGCTAAGAGTAGAGCCCGGTGCGGGTCCACGGCATATGGTTTTTAACAAATCAGGAGACCGCCTTTACCTTATTCATGAAATTACGGCCGCTGTGGGCGTATATGCCTATGAAAATGGATCACTTACGCATCTGGAAACCCAAACACTGTTACGGGATGGATTTGAAGGAAATATAGGTGCTGCGGAAGTGCGAATTTCGGAGGATGGCAAATTTTTATATGCTTCAAACAGGGGCGACGCAAATGAATTGATTGCTTTTGAAATTTCCGAAGAGGGGAAATTGACCCATATCCAAACCGTTTCCTCCGGTGGCATGGCACCGAGGAATTTTAACCTTACCCCTGACGGAAAATATCTTTTGGCAGGAAATCAGGGAAGCAATTCGCTGTTGGTTTTCAGCAGGGATCGGGAAACTGGGTTGATTACGCCGACAGATACAAAGCTGGATATCAATAAGCCGGTTTATATTAGGTTTTTGAAGTAGGGGTGATCGGGAATTCACCCTAGAAAACATGCCACGGCATAAAGATGGGGAGGTGTTATATTCTATTCTGAGGAATGAGGAAGGTATGGTGGAGAAAAACCCGATGATTGTGTTGTACAGGTTAAATACCACCCTCTCAAACGACAATAATGTAAGTGAGGAGTAGTTGGGTCAGAAGAGAAGTTCAGAATAGCAATTGAGTGATGAAATTAGTTTAAGTGCTGAACGAAAGCACTTTGATTCAAAATTCATAACCCATAACTATTTTAACCATATAAGGTGAGAAATATCTCTCTAATTGTCCTGAAGTAGTCAGTGGCCCTACCCCAATTGCGGGATCAAGGTGCATCCAACTTTAATGTAAAGCGAATCTTCGAATAACCATTTCGTCCCCAATGTTTTACGATCAATCGATTCGCCGTTGATATTACACCAATTCCGTCTTTCTCAATCCAAGTTTTGGCTTGTTAAGTTTCTTAATCGATTCCATTAGTTTATCTCTTGTCTCAGATTGAAGAAAAGTGGGAATTAAAATAGTTAGGTTAATCCCTAAAACCCGATGGATAATTACCAAATCTTTTAATGTGAATTGAGATATACCATTTACCAATTCAGACATATATGATTTAGGATGAGCTAAGATTAATCCTAAATCCTGTTGAGTCATATCATATTCCTTCAGTTTTTTTCTAATGAACTCTTTACGCTTATTGATGAATTTCTGTTCATAATTCACAAGTTCCTTTGCTTTATCAGACTCCTCTACTTGGAAATCGGTAATGTTATCAAAATCAGACCATTCTCTATCTTCGTAGTCTTTAATCAAATCACGGAGCTTTTGTCGAATGGGTTTTAGATCTGGATTCTCATTTATCATTAAACGCAATTTTCGCTCAAGTAAAGATGCCTTTTGTAAATCATACTCATTTCCCAGTCGTTCAATGTTAGCAAGCTCTTTTATGTCAAGAATATCTTTCATAATTACAAATTTTAAATCCAATTATTATCTCTTAACCACTTTTTAATAACATTACGATTGTTTTTAAAATTCAGTTCGTAATCATCATGACTTCCTGCCCAAACAATCGTTGCTTCTCCACTTTCTTCAAACTCAATCAAAATCAAAGTTCTATGAATATTTATATCGAAGAAGTAAAACTCTCCTCCATAAACACAATCTGCATCAGGGCGTTTTTCGATTAACTCATGAGGCGTTTTCCAACTACTGTTCTCAATGTCAGTAATCAATTCATGGACAGCTTTCACCAATTTTGAGTTTCCTCGGTTTTTCCGAATTAGTTTACCCAGAATGTGCTTATTTATAACTTTCAACTCATTTTATTCTAATCATTTTATAACAAAGGTAGAAAATAGTTCGGAATATATTAGAACATTTTTATGATTTTGCATTTTCTCAATTGCCTACAGCCGGTCAGGCGGGGGAATTTACTCACTTTCTTTAATTGCCTCAAAAGGTGTTCGTGATTTTCAATTCACACCCACGTTCCGACAGCCTGCCCCGCAAAATTTCGGGGATTTCTTATGCCTTGGTGTAGGCAGACAGATTTATAAATCTCTTGGTACAAAAGTACCTGAGGAGAACCAATTTCCATTGTTCAAACAAACCCGGATAGGTTTTGTACTGGTGCTTGAGCCATCTGACTGCCGCCATTTTGTTCAATCCCTTCTCCCATTTGATCCATTTGAGCAGTCGGTGGTTGAGTTAACTCCATACTTCCCGCATAGCCTGTCCCGTTTTTTCGGGAGGTCTCCTCTTAGCTTCTAATAGTAGTTGAGCAGTCCCCTGATAACCGGGTTTAGACGCTTGGCAACCTCCCGAAAATCCATGCGCCACTTGTGGATTTTCAGTTCCCTGAATTTCGCCAGTATTGATGTTCTTGACTTGATGCTGACAAACGTGCCCGGCAACAGCATGCCCTGCCCCTTGACAGTCTGCATGGATGCTTTGATCGTAAAGCCCAGAAAGTCATACTTCCTAGGATATTTGGTCTCTGACCAGCCCCTCAGGTTGACAATCTTGGTTTTCACTGGATGCAGTTCCAAGTAGCAGGCATTCATGCGTTGGCTGATTTGCCTTAGCATGAACTTCGCCTGTTTCTCGGTCTTGCAGTGTACCACTATATCATCCGCATACCGCTCAAATGGTTTCTCCGGATGGAATCTCTTCATCCATTCATCAAAAGCCACATGAAGATATAGGTTTGCCAATAGTGGGCTCACAACCCCTCCTTGGGGTGTACCGTCAACTGTTTCCACGAACTCTGCCTCCGCCATGATCCCCGCCTTCAGCCATCTGGACACATACATCGCTACCCATTCGTCCTTGCAGTAATGCGTCAGGGCTTTCATCATCAGGTCATGGTTGATATTGTCGAAGAACCCTTTGATATCCAGGTCTACCACAAAGTCATGACCAAAACAGTTTCGCTCTGATTGTTTTACCGCTTGGTGGGTACTCCTTTTAGGCCGATAACCAAAGGAACTCTCATGGAAGAGTGGTTCAAGCTGTCTTTCCAAGTGCTGACGGACTACCTGCTGGGCGATACGGTCGAGAAGGGTCGGTACCCCCAATTTGCGGACACCGCCATCTTTCTTGGATATTTCCACCCGCTTGACAGGTACGGGAAAATAACTCCCCGAGGTCAGTCGGTTCCATAGTTTATACAGGTGTGAGGTTAGATCTCTGTCCAGCTCCTCCCAGTCCATACGGTCTATGCCCGCTCCGCCCTTGTTCGATTTTACTTTCTTGTACGCCTGCCATACCATCAACTTGGTAATTGGTTGCGATTTTGTTTCATAGTAGTCTGTCATCCCAAATTGATTGGTTGTAAACTGGTTTGAAACCAAAACATGTCCAGCCCTTCGCTCCACTCCCATTTACTCACAATGTAATTATTCTCATCGGTGTTCGTGAATGCTGACGCATTTCAGGAGCTTCAACACTACTACGGCTGGATCTGCCCAACCCAACCACGGGTGCGGGTTTCCTCTCTCGATTTGGCCTGACGGCATGGAGTTCACTTGTTCCTTGAAATGGCCTGTACTGCGTTCCTGCCAACTTTACCCCGGATGCGGTGTGGCCGGTATCTTCCGGACGTCTGCCACA
>NZ_VOLC01000001.1:739929-779810 GCF_009797935.1 Lunatibacter salilacus | reverse complement strand
CCTCTGGAATATTATGGTATCTTCGATACCAGATGCCCATGCCGGGCACACACATCACCTTGGATGCAGCGGGCGGTTCAGTGTATATAGAAAATACAGTATCTTTAAGAAGGTAGGAGTAGGCTTGGAAGAGAACAGCTCCGAATGCCCGCCGTCTCCAAGCTGAATCCCGTTAGCTGCAAGCCTACCAGACCGACAGTGCTAAAACAGAACAGTCAATGATTTTAGATAACATCAACATAATAGACAATTTTTCATTGCATTTTAATTGCAGACTTACTTCTCTTGACTTTATTGACAACGTAAACGAACTGACTTATTATTTAAATAATAAGAACGAGATAATTAAAAAGTCTGTAATTATACTTCCTTGTAGTGATAGAGACGTATTTAACCAATTAGTAAATTTTAATTATTCCAAACTACTAAACGAAATATGCCAACGAATAAATTTAAACGAAGAGTTGCTGGACATTTATAAATCTGAAATGCAAACAGATTTACTTGAACTGTATAATGATTACTTAAAGCAAAACAATAAATTAGTAGATATAAAAATTAACCCAAATTCGTATTCTTTTGAAATCATTTGTCAAGATTTATTTGTCAACTTGACAATCTCAGTATTTTCTCAATTTCACACAGAACTTACTAGTCAACTTGATTATTTTAATAAACAAATTGAAATGAATAGTGTAACCTCTGATTCCAAACATTATACAGAAAATTTATTTATAAACTCTAAAGTGTCGACCGCATTTTCCTATTTCATTATCGCCTATTTAGCAGAGAACCTAAAAATTAAATTGAACCTATAATGCAATCAATAAATATTACGGATAGTAAATTGGAATACCCTGGTTTCTACAACATATACCCAATACGAAATGAAATTAGTATTCATTCGGGAGTAAATGAACTTGCTAAAAAAGAGGATAAGACTCACCTCTTAATTGATGACAATTATGGTAGAGTTTTAAACGAAAACATTAATTGCCCCTACAGTAACTCCAAAACCATAAATTATTATAACCATTCTGCTAATTACACAATAATTGACGAACTGAGAGTTCCATTTAGAAAAATCCCTGTTTATAAATTTGAAGATTATGAAAGCCTATTCAAATTAATTTCTCAAATTGAAAAGGAAAATCCAGACTACGAGATTCTTCTTCGAGGACAAACTTCTCTATATACCATTAGAAGAGCAGCAGACGAGAATTTGTTTCTTTTTGGTGATGGTAAAGCAAAAGAACCTTCTTTTAAACCGAGTTTTGTTAGAAGCGATTTTAATGAGTTTTTTATCTACGGACTTTGGCATAGTCAAACAGCCTTAATGCTAAATGATGTCGGGATTGATTTAAAAGAAGTATTGAATAGTGAAGATTATATAGAATACCAAAAAGACGTTTTTAAAATAAAAAACTCACCTCATTTTACACCTATTTCACTTGGATTTGCCCAACATTACGGTTTACCAAGTGTCGGTTTAGACCTAACAAAAGACATAAAAGTGGCGACTTGGTTCGCTACAAATAAATTAATCATCGAAAATGATGGACTTGCTGAAACCCGACAACTTGAAGATTTTTCAGAATCCACCATTTTCATTTTTAGATGTCCCAAAGACACAGTTTTTTCTCACAAATCAATAAAGCCAAAATTTATAGAAAATACAAGACCCGACAGGCAGGATGCTTGGTTTTGCCATTCAGGTTGGGGATTATCAAAAAATCAATTGGCTTCATATTTGGTTTGTGCTATAGGACTTAATAACCGAGCATCAAACTTATCAAACAGCGACTATACACATTACTTATTTCCTGACAGAAGTGAAGACTTAGTTTTAAATTACTTTATGGACATTAAAGAGAACTCAAAAAATACTGGAGAAGTTAAAAGAGCGTTGAATAAAATTTATCTACTAAAATGACAGGAAGGCCAGCAGCTAACAGCATATATAGCCCATGGCGGGCGGCGTGCTTTACCGAATATTTGTGCTTTTAGTTAAATTTGTCAACGGCGGATAAAGAAGATCTTTGAAGCCGCCACGAGCCATATATGCGAAACGTTAGGCAAAATAAAAATTAATGATAAGTCTATTAAACATTGATAGAGTAAGAAGTGAGTGTAGAAATTCAGTAGAGAATTTAGAGATATGGATTAGAAATGTAATTGATACTGAGCTTAGAGATAAGTATGGTATTGATTATTGGAATTATATTGATGCTCAGGGAAGAAGATTAATCAGTAACAGCATAATTAAAGATGCCAAAGCTAGATATGATAATGAGCCAAAAAGATATTCTCGATTTATTGATGCCTTTCTATTAGATGATGTTATTAGAATAATTTGTAATCCTGAATTATTTAAAAATGTATTTAAACAGATTTTATCAGAAGCATACCCTGATGGCAATGATGAGGCAAGAACTTTTTTAAACCGTTTGATACCGATTAGAAATAAGTTGTACCATGCAAACCCTATCTCTAGTCATGAGGCTTTGCAGATAATGTGCTACTCTAATGATGTAATTAGTTCAATTAAGAGTTACTACAAAAGAAAAAATTTGGAAAAGAAATACAATGCGCCCACAATTATAAGAATTTCAGATTCTTTCGGCAATCAATTTATGGCTGGTCAAATTTCAAGGAATTCTACTGGTAGAGGCCATTGTGATACTAGAGCATCAGGTGGATTTTCTGTGGTATCAGGAGACCAATTAAAGATTGAAGTAGAAGTTGACCCTAGTTTTGACTCAAGCGATTATACTATAAATTGGGTGTTTGATAAAAAGGACACTTCGAATTACTTGGAAGCCTTCAATAGTTTAACGTTAGACATTGAAAATAAGCACATTAGAACAGATTATGTTATTTATTGCTTAGTCACTTCAAAAGAAGAGTGGCATAGATGTGGAGATGTAGATGATGCTGTAGGTATCTTATATGAGATAGTACCTAGAATATAATTACTTTGCCTAACGCTGCAAATACTTGACCACCGGGTGCAGTGAAGATTTGATAGTTCAGAGCTTTTATCAGTTCTTTCGTTTAGGCGGATAGGAACTGCTTTATAAACCGGTGGCCAGAGCATATGCTTGTCCGTCAGGCTGTGAAAAAACTAGCACCCCTATGAAAGACTTGCAAAAATTTTCTTTTCAGCTCGTTTTTAGCCCCTTTAAGCCCTCCAAATTTCACGCCGCTTTCGGTAGGCGGTGAAAATAAGACCTGTCAAACAGCCTTAAAATGCCCTGTTTTGTGTAAGGCGCGGTTGCCTTCCCATAATCCGGCATCCAGGTCCTGAGTTTGGCCAGCAGTTTTTCCATGCCCAGGATATTGATGGCCCGTTTCATGTTATACACTGTCATTATCAGGGCCATTTCACCGTTTACCTTGGCCAAACCTCTCAGGTTGGTGTGGTTGTAGCCCCATTGCCGCTTGATGGTACCGAAGATATGCTCGTTGATCTCCTGCCGCTTACGGTATAAATCCTTGTTGTTTTTGTAGTTAAGCCCGTTTTTCTCCACCGCTTCGGCATATTGGCTGCGTTCGATCTCCCTGCCTCCATTTGCCCGGCCCGTACAGAGGTGCTTTACCGCGCAGGAGGCACAGTCCGGGGTTCTATATTTCTTGAACTCATAACTGTCCCTTTCCCGTGTTTTCTTATGCCACGTTCCGGTTGTTTTGAGGGTCTTTCCCGCAGGACAGGTATATGTATTCGATTCCGGTTGGTATAGAAAGTTGGAAACCACGAATTCCGCTGTGGTCCCGTGTGCGTTGCTGTTTACTATGGCGGGGGGGCTACCAGGGTCTTTATTCCCGCCTGCTGACATGTTTCCAGTTCCCTGCTGTTGTTGTAGCCTTTGTCGAGTATGGCGGTAAAGTTCTTTTTATCCAGATTTGCCTGTGCCTCCAGTGCTATGCCGCTCATGGCATTTCTGTCGTTTCGGTTGATGGTGTGGGTGGCAACTACCAGGCTGTGCTTTTGGTCTACGGCTGCCTGCAGGTTGTAGCTCACCTCCACTACCTGTCCCTGAACCAGCAGGGCCCTCGCGTCGGGGTCGGTGGTGCTCACCTGCGGTTCTTGGCTTTCAGTAAGCGCAGTGCCCAATACTTCGTATTTGATCTTGTTGGATATGAGTTTTTCTATCTTCTCCTGTACATGGCTTACCCGCTCGGTCTGTTCCTTGATGTCATTTTTGTCCAGTTCAGCCAGATACTCGTTTGTCTTTTCCTCAATATAGGCCAGGTGGCCTTCTATCTTCTTGGCGTTGTAGTTGTTCTTCTTGCTGTTGCTGGCCCTTACCTTGGTGCCGTCCATTGCTATTACTTCGCCTGTTATCAGATCGGCTTCTTTGAGAAACGACACAAAGAGTTTGAAGGTGCTCTGAGTGCTCCGGGGTTGGCTTTCCTGAAATCGGCAATGCTGTGGTAGTTGGGGGTGAGGCTGCCCAGCAGCCAGTGTACCTCCACATTGCGTACGGTTCCTTTTTCCAGCTTTCGGCTGCTGCGCATCCCGTTGAGATAACCGTAAAGATACAGTTTCAGGAACACCTTGGGGTTGAAGGCCGGGCGGCCTTCAGTTTTGACTTCCGATACCGCAAAGCCCAGCTTGGGCAGCACCAGCATCTCAACGAAAGCATCCGGACAAGGTTTTCTTTGCTTATGCACTCGTCTATGCTGCATATTTGTAACTGAAGGCGGTCTTGGGGGGTAAGGTAGGCCATTCAGGAATAAGTTTACCCTTTAAAAATACGCATTTTGAAGTTTAAATCATATCTTTATTTGCGCATACCCAAAAAAATCAGACGGTAGTTTTTTCACAGACTGCCGTTACCAACAAGCGTAGAGAACACACAAATAAAAGCGAGAATTGTAAAAGGACATAATTTTATGAAACGCACATTAGATTGATTAGCTTTGCACAAAAAATGAGGAAATATCCGTTACACTATATAAATGAAGATGATTTTGAGAATTTAGCTACTTTAATCTGTAGAAAAATTCTTGGTGAAGCGGTTATTCCATTTGCTAAAGGGCCAGATGGTGGTAGAGATGGAAGGTTTCATGGAAAAGCAAATTTTTTCCCTAGTCTCTCTGATCCTTGGAATGGAAAAATAGTTATTGAAGCTAAGCATAGTTCAAAGGAAAGTTCAAGTTGTTCAGACAAGGAGTTTCAAAAGCTCCTTAAAGATGATATTTTGCCTAAAATTGAAAGATTAAAGAGTGTAGGGAAGATTAATTATTATCTTTTGATTACCAACAGAAAACTTACAGGTAAGCAAGATGAAAAAATAGAAGATTTAATTGATGCCAATACAGGAATTTCCAATGTAATTATTGCGGATGAAAAAATTCAGCAATGGCTTCAATCCTTTCCTGATATTGTAAAAGAAGCAAAACTTCAAGATTTATTGAGACCCCTTCAATTTGACGAAAGTGATTTGAAAAGTGTAATTGAGGCATTTCACAAATATTTACCATCAAGTGATACAATTGCCAAAAATATTGTTGACTTCAGATACGTAGAGATGGAGAAAAAAAATGAATTGAATAAACTTAGTAAAGATTATTTTGATAATGTGATGCAAAGACATTATTCCCATTTTGAATCAATTCGTGCTTTTTTGAAAGACCCAATAAACAAGCCGTTGAAAGATCAGTTTGACGATTTAGTTGACGAACTTAACGCTAAGATTACAATCTATGAAAATGAATACTTAGCTTTTGAAAGGTTGCTTGATGAATTATATGATTATGTCATTTCGAATAACGCGGAATTCTTTGGCTCAGGGAGAAAGAGATTAGTTAGAGTCTTTATCAACTATATGTATTGTAATTGTTTTATAGGAAAGAAATTAGATGCTTAAACCTGATAAACATACCGACATAAAATATTCAATTGTATTTCTTTCGGCAGTGATGATGAAGGAAATACTTGAAAATGGAATCATTAAGTATGATGATTTAAAAAACAGCCTTACCGGTAAAATCGGAAAAGGCATAACAGAAAATTACGAATACACCCTATCGTACCTTTTTATGCTCGGCAAAATTGAGTATGTAGATAAGTTAGATTCAATAAAAGCAATTTAAGGATGAAACTTGTAAAGATATATGCCAATAAAAATTTTAAGAACATTGAATTTCAACCTGAATTCAATGTCGTTATGGCTACTATTTTTGAAAAACAAAAGAAAAAAGACACTCATAATCTTGGCAAGACTTCCTTAATTCACGTAATCAATTTCATATTACTCGGTTCATTTAATAAGAAAATATTCGGGAATAAGATTTTTAATGGCGTTGTTTTTTATGGCGAATTGGCTTTGAACAATGGTAGCTATTTGATTATCAAACGAGAAATAGATACGAATACAAAAATTTCATTTAGGATTAATGACACTAAACATAAGGACTTTTTTATCCCTAGGAGTTGGAATGATGAAAATCTGACCTTTGATAAAGCTAGAAAAAAACTTAATGAACATCTTGGCTTTAATATTGTATCAAGCTACGACTATCGAAAGTCTATTACCTACTTTCTTAGAACTCAACAGGACTATTTAGACGTTTATAAACTCGACAAATTTAAAGGAAAGCATATTGATTGGAAACCGTTCGTATTTGAATTACTTGGTTATGATAGCAATCTGATAATTAAAAAATTATCGCTTGAAGAAGACATTGACAAGAAAAAAGGAATCATCCGGGTTTTAAAAGATGAAGCTAGGATTAATGTAAATGACCGTGATAAACTTGCTGGTTTGCTAGACATCAAAGAGCAGGAGGTAAACGAAGCTAAATCAACCATTGATAAATTTAATTTTTTTCAACAAGACAAATCTATCAATAAAGAACTCATTGAGAGTCTGGACAACCAAATACAAATTCTAAGTACTGATAGGTATAGAATTGCTTACGACATTAACAAAATAGAAAAGTCATTAGCAAATATTTCAGAACAAATAAATATTGAAGAACTCCAAAAACTTCATAATGAAGCACAACTGCTTTTCCAAGAAGAACTTAAAAAAGAGTTTTCTGATTTACTTAAATTTAACGAAGCAATTTCAAGAGACAGAAAAAGATATTTAATGGAAAATCTTCAAACACTTAAAGCTGAATTGATTTATGTTAACAAAGAATTAAATATTTTGGAATTGGAGAAAAGCGAGAAGTTATCTTTTCTTACGGAGAAAGATTCTTATATCAAATTTAAAGAGTATCAGAAGAACTTATCAAAGGTAGAGGCGGAAATAGAGCGTATCAAAGATAAAATTAAGGCAGTTGACCAGTCTATAGAAATTGAGAACGAGAGTTCCAAAATACAGCAGGAAATAGAAAAATCTGTTAATGAAATCCGTGAAGCAGTAAATAAAAGAAAACACGCTGATATCAATAGAATATTCAACTCAATTATTACAGATATTTTAGGTACCAATGCATTAATATCTATTGTACAAAATAAGCAGGGCAATATTGAATATAGTGCTGATTATCAAAATCCGAGTGATTTAAATACAACTTCGGAGGCCCAAGGTACTACATATAAAAAATTGCTCTGTATGGCTTTCGACCTTTCATTATTAATACATTATTCAGATAACTCGTTCTTCCGTTTTGTCTATCACGATGGTATTTTAGAAGGTCTTGACAATCGAATTAAGATACGCTTACTAAACAAGGTCAAGGAAATTTGTAGAGATTATAATTTACAATACATTTTATCATTGATTGACTCAGACATTCCTACAGATGAATCTGGTAAGAAGTATGAATTTTCAGAAGGTGAAATTTGCTTGGAACTAAACGATAAAGATGATTCAGGTAAATTGTTTCTTCATAGTTTTTGATTTAACACACAAGAACGCCCGCTGGTAACAGCGTGTATAAGAAATAGCGGGTTTAGTGCTTAATCAAAGGTCAGTTCTTGTAATAAAAGTCAGTGCCAAACTGAAAGTGAAGTGCTTTTTAGTCCGCTACTTCTCATAAACGCAAAACGTTCCTACAATTGGGATATGGTCTTCGGATCAAGATTATCCTGGGATGGATAGTATTTCTTCGGAAGCCGCCACAAGCGATATGAGCAAACCGATACCAGTTGTTTTTTTCTTCCGATTTTTTTTAAAATCCGAGTTGCGAGGAATTTTTCCCTCCCCCTCAAATGGAAATTAGGTGGGCAAGTAAGTTTTTGGCACAATAAAACCGATAGGTTTATTGTCAGACAAAAACACAACTTGCAAGGACCGCGCACAACGGATCGGAGGTTACGCCTTTTTACTGATTGGGTATTATAAGCTACTGTTGAAGTTGTTTTTAAAAGTTTTTTTCCGGAAAATATTGGTTAATTAAGGATGGTAAATTTTATCTAAATAAGGAAATATATGTTTATGACTTTATATAAATATCTCATATAAAGAAATATCGACATATCTTTTTATAGATTTAGAGGTATATAGGGATATACAGATAGCTGTTTTAGGCGAATTAGATAGAATAATTATTTTGCTGGTAAAAAGAAAAAGACTACATTTTTTAATGATATTGAATTTACTGGCCATTTTTTCTTTTTGGCGTTTAAAATGAGTAAAAAAACCCAAAATCCGGCTACTACAATTACTGCTTACCACAAACCTATCTAGGTCATTGTTTATCAGTCATTTGTAGCCCTCTATTCTGTAATAAAGCCTTACTACATCTTCCGGATAGCCTACTTCAAATCCAAAATGAAGTAAGGTGAAGTAAGCTTGTTTAGAATTCCCTACTACACCATAACATATTGTTTGTTAATATTTTATATTACATTTTAGTAGGTAGTAAGCTAATAATGGTATTTTACATAATAACCCTTTACAGGAAAATCCGATGACAAGTGACCTCTCTTAGAGTGTTGGATGAACCCCAGCTTTTTTAACGCCTTTCCGGTTTCTTCCCGGCTAACCTTTAGTCTTCCTTCAAGCTTTGCATTCAACATTTCGCAAATCTCGGAAGCGGTCATAAACTTATCTTCTTTGTCACCGGCTTGAAAATATTTTTGGATGAGTTCCAGTTCTAGCGAGACGGTACTGTACTGGGCATTGGATCTTTCATTCTCCGCTACCTCTTCCGCAGTCATCTCGTATCTGAAACCAGAGTTAAAGAGGTGGTAGGCCTGCGACCAAACCACATCAATATCTATGTCCTTTTTATAATCCCAGTCAATGGAAAGAACGGTGAAGCACAGCCATCTGACACTGCCCGTTACATCTGTTAGAAATTCGGCCCTGTTGGTGGATCCACAAATGGAAGCCCTTCTTGGCTCCAGCCTTGGTTTTTTATCATAGGGGTGGCGTACTTTGACAAAGGATTTGCTCATTAGGGTTTTCTGTGCATTTATTTCCGTCTTCGAGAGCGTGGAAAGTTCATCCTGTATGATGACGAAATTCTGGCAGAGAGCTATTAGGCTGTCCTTGTCCACGGAAATATTTTCGGCTTGGTACTGGCTCAGCTCAAGAGGTATCAGGAACCTGGTGAGAGTGGTCTTGCCACTGTTCTGGGCATCCTGAACAAAAATCAGTGCCTGCTTGTTGAAATAATCTTCCATTAAACAGCAAGCCACACAGCGCACCAGCCATTTTTTGAACTGGAGCGAAAATCTTTCAGTCTCCTCTGCCTTTATATAGTTGGAGAATCTGGTGATGTAGTCCCCGTGGACGTCTTCTTTCCATACGTCTTTGTACCGCTCAAAATACATCTCAAAGGGGTTACTTTTTGGGATGTAATCCGAACAAAGGAAGGAGTTGATTTCTGCTACCGAGGTTCTCAACCCTGCCTCACGGGATTCAATAAAGAGGGTGTGGGGGTTGACCTGGTAGAATTCTTCTTTTTCTTTTTCACTCGCAAAAACTTCGTTCAGCACCGTGTTGTAGATGAAGTCATATTTGGTAAGCAAGTGGCGTATCATTTTGATGGTTGAGGAATTCGCATGCTGGCCCAGCTCCCTGAGCGGGATATTCTTTTTCATAATTCTGCACTTAAATGTTTGACAATGAATGCAGAAATGGTATTTTTGCTTTGGCAATAAGGAAATACCCTTTCTGACAAAATCTAAAAGCGGGTCATGGCGGACCTGCTTTTTGTATTTAATTAGGTATATGAAAGTGTACTTATCGGGCAGTCCTTGATTTTTTAGACATGGCGTTTAGGACTTCTTCCCTTCTGAAATAGATACGCTTGTGGAGCCTTAAATAAGGAAGACCTTTTTTCATCCAGTCGGTAAGCGTGACTAGGGATACACCAAGTTCATCTGCCATTTCTTTTTTAGTCAGCAGCTTCTCCTTTTGGGAATGGACAGGGTCTTGTAGTTTGATTTCTTTTAAGGCTTTTTCTAGTTCCTCTCTGACTGCATCCTGGATGCAGTGAATGAGTGCGTTGGAATCGAATATCTGCATTATCAACTTTGTTTGGTTGAGGCAAATATTGGAAGGGAAGGATAAAAAAGGATGCCCAAGGGGTTTAGTTGGGCATCAAACAGGTTGTTTTTTGGAAAGTTTGATCTTGTAGATTCTGTCTTTTTCTTTTATGCTGGTTTTTCTTACCGGGTTGTCTTTATCAAAACCATCCTCAATTTTGAAATAATTCAAGGCTGTTCCATACTTGATGGATGCACCATCTTCCAAAAAATGGTTGGACAGTATCTTTGCCCATACGGTCTGTGCAGTGGTGTCTAAAACTTCACTATTGTCAAACGGTGATTTCAGGCTCTGTAACTGGATCAGGAGGTCGATTATAGGCGTCTTTCCTACCTTTAGTATATTGACTTTAAACTGGTCGGGTACTTTATAAAATGCAATCTCCTTCTTCAGGGTGGTCAGTTCTTCTTCCAGACGTTCTATCGTTTTTGTTTTTTCCTTCATGGCATCGTTAAAAGGGACCGTTACATCCCATTTGTCAAAGCCCTTCAGAAACTGCCGGAATTCCTCAAGTTTATCCAACCTTTTGATGGAAAGAGGGGAAAAGGGCCGGTCCTCATGATAATAAATCCCCCTGTTGATCAACTTCCAAATAAACTTAAATTGCTTCTCTTCAGTCGCATTTGGATCAGTAGTCAAATAATGGGAGAGATGGAAATTATAAAACTCTTCGTAGTTACTCCGGTTGATATATGGTCTGTAAATTTTCATCAGAAAATAGTTCCGGAGATGGATGTCGCTGAACAGGATCATCGGACCTACCTGGTATTTTGATTTTACATTTGAATTAAATCTCCATCTCTGAATGTGTTTCTCATATTGTTTCATGTGTGTATAATTGTTTTTTAATGGTCAGATAGCTTGTCCCGAATTAATTCGGGAGAATCTCGCAATTATAATCATCCCTCTGTTTATCGCTTGCGCTGTGCTCGATTTCATGATTAGAATCTTTTCAGTGCGTCAATAAGGGAATCCATGCCTGCGGATTCGTATTTCATTAGAGTTCTGATATCTGAATGCTGGGTGATCTTTTGCACTAGGGTAACCGGCACTCCCTTGGAAAGCAGAATTGTTACCATGGTTCTTCTTCCCATATGGCTGCTCATAAACTCATACTTCGGCTTTTGTATAATGATTTCATTTTTCCCGCTGAATCGGGTGATTTTTACCGGATCATCAATTTCAGCAAGTTTTCCTACTTCCTTTATGTAATCATTAAACTTTTGGTTCGAGATTTTTGGTAGCACGAAATCATACTTCTTTAAAATATCCAAGCCCTTTGCTAAGAACCCTTCAAAAGGAACAGTGACTTTTTTCTTGGTTTTTGCTGACAGGAATGACCATTTGTTGTCTTTAAAGTCAGCTGCTGAAAAACGGAATATGTCGGAAAATCGCTGGCCCGTAAAGCAGGCAAAGCAAAAAAGATCCCTCACCCGTTCATAAGTTGGATGTCCGCTCAAGTCCAATTCATAAATTCTATTTAGCTCAGGTTCCGTTAGCACCACTATTTCATTGTGCGCCTTTTTCTTATAGGGTGATTTGTGGGGTTTGGAGGCGTCAGGGTGCACGGGATGGCCGTTTTCCCCGCACCAGGTCAAGAAGACTTTTAGTGTCGATATATATTTATAAATGGTATCGTTCAACAACCCTCTTCCAGTGTTGAGCGGGTTTTCTTTGCCGCTCAAAAACTTTTCAAACTGTACAAAGAATGAACTGTTAAAGTCTGGCAAGGATAAAGCAATATTTGATGCCTTCTGATAATCGATAAGGGCTTTAAACACCGTCCTGTACTCTTTCATTGTTCCTTCGGAGGTATAAATGGCCTTGTGGTTTTTGAATTCTTCAATCAGACCGTCCAGGTTATTGTCCGCAAGAATCAGAATTTTTTTATCTATGGTAGCTTTTAATATTTGTTGGTAGGCGCTTTTTGAAATGACTTTATTTTCGTCCTTTATTTTTACCGCGGCTTTTAGGATGTCGGAAGAAAGGCTGTTAAGTTCTGAGTTCAGCTCCATGGCAGCCGGGGCAGCGGCTTTGACAATACCGTTTTTGAAATCCCAATATTTCGACTGGATCTTAACGGATGTCCGGTATTTAAGGCGAAGGGATTTATCCGGTGAAAAAAATACGTAGACCGAAGTGGGTTTCGGGTTAAGATACTTAAGGGCCAAATTCCTTTTCTTTTCTCTGGCAGATGCGATTTCGCTTTTTAAAGATTCGCTGTCGATTTCAGGATTATATGGCCGATCGAGATAGAAGGTACATTTCATAATGCGGACAGATTGCGGACAGATTTTCTTATTTTTGTCCTGTATCAACTTAATTAAGATATATAAAGTTAAGGACAAAATTTTATAACTACCTAATTATCAAGCAAAAAAAATTAACCTAGGCTAAGTTGAGAAAGCTGTTCGAATCCCGCCACCCCGACGAGAAGTATGGCCAGACTGGTTCTCCAGTCTGGTTTTTTTTTGGTTATGGAATACTTTGTTTACATCCTTTATTCAGAAACGACCGACCGCTATTATGTCGGCCAGACCCAAAACTTGGAGGAAAGTATGGAAAGGCATAACAGCGGCCGTAATAAATCGACAAAGCCGGGAATCCCTTGGACGCTGGTCCACTTTGAATTGTCTTCGGACAGGCTCTCTGCCATGGCAAGGGAAAAATATATAAAAAACCATGGTAGCAAAAGATATTTAACCTTGATCAGCAATAGCAGCGATATGGATAGTTGAGTCTATTCCGGGGGCGTACCGCTGTCCGGTAACACGTCCGAACTTAAGTTAAAAAGGTCGTGGGTTCGAAGTGAGCGAATCCTGACGGCAGTCAGGGCACCCCGACGAAAAGTATGGCCAGACTGGTTCTCCAGTCTGGTTTTTTTTTGGTTATGGAATACTTTGTTTACATCCTTTATTCAGAAACGACCGACCGCTATTATGTCGGCCAGACCCAAAACTTGGAGGAAAGTATGGAAAGGCATAACAGCGGCCGTAATAAATCGACAAAGCCGGGAATCCCTTGGACGCTGGTCCACTTTGAATTGTCTTCGGACAGGCTCTCTGCCATGGCAAGGGAAAAATATATAAAAAACCATGGTAGCAAAAGATATTTAACCTTGATCAGCAATAGCAGCGATATGGATAGTTGAGTCTATTCCGGGGGCGTACCGCTGTCCGGTAACACGTCCGAACTTAAGTTAAAAAGGTCGTGGGTTCGAAGTGAGCGAATCCTGACGGCAGTCAGGGCACCCCGACGAAAAGTATGGCCAGACTGGTTCTCCAGTCTGGCTTTTTTTTGCGGAAATAAGCGGACAAATTTTCGTATTGCTTTTCTAAGAGGCTAAATTTTCTTTGCTGCCTGTTCGCTTTAGTAGTGGGTTGGCTGATGTACCTTGATTGCCACCACAACACTAAGCCCTGAACATTATGTGCAATGCTGCTTGACCTCCTAACTTAAATGTTGAAGTTTGTGTTTAGTTATATTTAAGTGTATTTTTATACATTCGTTAAAGAAAAAGTATACTATGTCAATTAGAAGAAAAATCCGATTTAGTTACTAAACCTGTGGCAGCCAAAAAAACAACAGTCACAATGCGGCATGAAGGTTTACGTGGTGCTATTATTTATCCAGGAATAGATCAGCCAGAAAATCAAATGACACCATTTGAAAAAATGAAAAGGCTACAGCAAGGCTTAAGCAATACGCATTTGGAAAGACTTAAAGCGAGAACTGAACTAGATTATGATAAATTATCTCATGTACTCTCTGTGACGCGCTCTACCCTAATAAAGAAAAAAGGCGAGCAAACATATAGCTTTGCCGTAGGCGAAAGAATGCTGGATTTAGCTGACATTTATTCCTACGGTTATAAAGTGTTTGAGGATGAAAGAAAATTTAGAGAGTGGATGTTTAAAAGTAATCATGCGTTAGGAGGAAAAGCCCCATACGACATACTGGATAATCAGTTTGGAAGGCAGGAGGTTAAAAATCTTATTGGTAGAATTGAGTACGGTGTGTATTCCTAGTAAAGAATTTAATTATATTTTAAATCCCTCTCATCCCGATAGCAAAGAATTTAAAATTATTAGTGTTGAAGATTTTGTATATGACGTTAGAATAAAATTAACATAGCACACTGCACTCAATCGTCTAAACGGCCCCGCCAGGTGGTTCACTGGAATGTAGATTATGGTTTGAGGTAATAGGTAAGCATGGATTTATATCCTTTACTTCTCAGGCATTCCTTGGACGATTGTTCAATTCGAAATGTCTGCGGACAGGCTCTCTGCCCTAGAAATTTATCAAAAATTTGGGGTGGCAAAGCATAGTTTAGAATCTTTAATGTAGGCAACATGAGACAAATAAACAGAATTCCTTATTTTTCGTATATTTGCTAGGGAGAACCAAAATTAAACCTTTGAGTATTTTGAAGCTGATTACACTAAAGACCTGACAGTAAATATCCTTTTTTTCTTGAACTGATTAATAATCTTAGGCTGGAAGAAGTAGACGATAACCCCTCTGATAATGCAGAGGACGCCAAGCTAGAAATTTTGAATCAGTTCGTGAGTGAATCCGTCGAATTTAATTTGGCTGAATCAGTAATTGTCAAGGCTATTGAACTAAGGAAAACCTACAAGGCTAAACTCCCCGATGCAATTATAGTCGCCTCTGCCTTGGTCCATGACCTAACTTCACTTACTAAGAATATGGCAGATTTTAATAAAATTGAAGGCTTGAATATGATCAATCCCCACGACATGTAAAAAGCCTTAAAAATATAGCTTTTCACTCATAATGTGAACGATCAAAACAGCAAAATATCCTAAGCTAATCTAAGTTGAATTCCGTAACCACAGGCCTGTGGTCCGACGCGGAACTGTTGTTTATTACTTCGTGACTTTCAACCGAAAGCTCTCCTCCAGCACTATGGAAGACGATATAATCTATAACCCTGTTTGGGCTTATAGCGGGAAACGTAGGAGGACATACCGAGCAGGAATTGGTAAAATGTGACAAAAGCGTCTTTATCTCATCGGCTTCAGGAACGGCATTAAAATCCCCCGCCACGATAAAGGGCAACGTTTCTTTTTCCGCTATTTCCACGATTCTTTCTGCCTGCATCCTACGGTTTGTAGGATTGGACAATGCGTCTAGGTGTGTATTTCCGAAACGGATTTCAGTACCGTCCGGTAATGTGATTTTCACCGTGGCTAATATCCTGGGTTCTCCCCCGATATCGGGGTCACTGGGCAGCCTGTGAATAGTACCTTCCGATATTGGGAAGCGGGACAGTATCAAAACCCCATATTCCCCACCCTGGTAATCGATGGCCTTTGCAAAAAAATGTCTCATTCGCAGCCTATCCGCAAGTTCTCGCGCCAAGTCTCGGCTACCTGAGCGGTTGGTGTTTACATCCACCTCCTGGATGGCTATGATATCCGGCCTCACCCCATTGATCACATCGATCACGGGTTCTAGGTTAACGCTACCAGACGGCGGGGTGAAATATCGCACATTGTAATTCAATACCGTCAGCTGCTCCAAAACAATTTCATCCTCCTCTTTCTCCTCGGGATCTGCGTTATCATCGGACACACAGGCGAATTGAAACACCAACAAAAAAATTATGGCAATAAAACCAGACACACCTTTCCACTTCATCATAACGGTATTTAATTAAATTTTAAGGCTGAATCTCCAGCTCAGCAAATACGGGTAGGTGGTCGGACGCATAGGTTTCAGGGATCACCATGTGCTGAATAACTTTGAATCTTTCCTGAGGACTAAAAGCGATAAAATCAATTGCACGGTTTGGGTTAATTACGGGTATTGTCGGAGCGCAATCTTCGCAGGTTCTTTTAAATGTCACATCCAGCATTTCGATAGTGCGGCTGTCTGGTTTAGCATTAAAATCACCCGCCACAATCATCGGCAATGAAGATTTCTCCGCAAAAGAAACAATGGCCTCCATCTGCATTAATCGGTTGGTTTCATGCCTAACTTCCAAATGAGTTACACCAAATACAAAATCAAATCCATCATCCGTCCGAATTTCTGCGGTTGCCAGGACACGGGGTTCTGAATTGGTTTCAGGGTCCGCTGGCAGGGAGAGGGTTTGGGTATTTCTAAGGTCAAACTTGGACAAAATGGCTACTCCATAATCACCACCGTCATGGTCAATGGCCTTGCCAAAATAATAAGCCTTCATCCCTGTTTTCTCGGCAAGGATTTTTGCCTGGTCTATATTTCCAGATCGGTTAATATTTACATCAACCTCCTGCAAGGCGACCACATCCGGATTATGATCATTGATGACCTTGGCTATTGCATCCATATCGATGAAGTTCTTATCCTTACTAGGAGGATTAGCATAGTGGATGTTGTAGCATAGGACTTTCAAAGTGGGTTTTTCAGGGGATGAAGTATCCACAGGCTTGCCAGACATAATGGCACTAAACAAAATCGCAATAATTACTGTGATCAGATTCATTGGCATATAAGTGAAATGAGATAATGAAAAATAGCTAAGCGCAAGCTGTTTTGTTTTCCGTATTGTTCGGGAGTTTCAATTGAGGTATGCGCTTAGCCATTTTTTTATAGAGATTAACTTAATCGGCCTTTGCCGTGTTTTTCAGATTTTTCCCTTTCATCGGCCAGTAGGAATTGGCAGGGCCACTTTCCTCCACGGCAATCTTATGCAACTTGATGTGGGACTCGTCTCTTCCTTCTACATATACTGTTCCATCTTCTGTGATTACCGGAGAATTGACCGCTCCGGTACCCAATTGGAATTCCCGGGCCAAAAGCCCTTGAGCAGTTATCACTGCGAGTTTTCCATCTGCGGTGCCAATATAAACGTTTCCATCTGTATCCACAGCGGGGACACTTTCTATGGTTTGTAGATTGTAGGTCCAATTAACCTCTCCATTATCAGGATTGAGAGATACCAATCCGCCACTTGAACCGGAGTACAAATCGCCGTTTTCTCCGACTACAACGCCAGATTGAGCTGCTCCGGTAACCTCAGCCGCCCATTTGATAGCTCCCGTACTGCCGTTATCCTCAATCGCCACAATATGGGCATTTGTGGTATAATAGACGGTACCGTCGGCATCCATGGATAGGGAGCTACCATGGGTCCCACTGCCTGGGCCAACTGGAGATTCCCATTTTTGCGACCCATCTTCGGTGTTAACTGCCCAGATGCGTCCTTCCGACGTATTAAGAAAATAGGCAGTCGTTCCATCTTTATTAATTACCGGTGCCGCATAAAATGCGCCAACCCCGGTGATCTCCCACCTCTTTTCCCCATCCGGAGTCCAAGAGTAAGCTCCACCGTTTGCTCCCTGCTGTCGGGAACCGTGGTAAACGTTTCCGTTGTCGTCCACCGCTGGTGTGTTGTTTGACACTCCAGTTCCAACTGAGCCACTCCATAAAATATCTCCGGAGGATGCCTCGATCTTGGCGATAGTTCTGTTTGCCGCCCAGGTATTGATATAGAGATTTCCATCATGACCGATTGAAGGTGCATTAGAAACCTGATTACCCAACACAGTTGCCCATTTGACACTTGCATTGTCTCCGTTATCGGTCACAGCCACCATGGTGGATTGTGCCGCGGCATTTCCCTCTATATAATAGATAGTGCCGTCATCCCCGATAGCCGGAGCATTTGAGCCCTCGTTGATATTGCTCACCGTAGTTCCATTGGTAATGCTCCAAACCAACTCACCAATAAATTCTTTGGGGGGTGCTGCAACGGTTACCGTTTTGGTCACCGTATGGATCTCGCCGGCAGCATTGGTGACTGTCAGTGCTACTTCAAACTCACCTGCGGCTGGGAACGTGTAGTAGGGGTTTCTTTTGGTGGCGGTAGCACCTGTGCCATCATTAAACTCCCAATGCCAAGAGACAATCTGCCCGGACTCCGAGCTCGGATCAGCATATAGCAACACCTCTACTCCCTCAACCGGCAACTCCGGGGTGATGTTGAAATCGGCACGAGGCGGATTGACATCTGCGAATTCGTCTTCCGAACAAGCCCATGTCACTATCCCGACGGAGAAAAGTAGGAACAATAATTTTATATTTTTCATATATTAGGATCAATTTTTAAATAAACTAACACACTTATAATTTACAGCTGCTTTGGTATATTTACCAGCCTGGGTTTTGTCCTAGACCCGGGAAACGCTCCAACTGAGGAAGTGGAATTGGCCAAAGTAGATTTCTTGGCTCCACAAATGTTCTTCCACTATAGGCAATAATGTATCCTTCACTGTCTTCCGCAAAATTTGCCACAAAGGCAGGATTCGAGGCCCAGGCTTTTTTAATCCCCTTGACATCCTCTGCTAAGCTGGCTCCGTCTCTCCATCTCAGGATATCGAAGTAGCGTTGTCCTTCCAGTGCCAACTCCACCCTTCGTTCCCTTCTGATTTCGTCTCTTAGCTCCAACCCGGCTTCCGCAAGCTCATCCAAGATCATATGCTTCATGCCCACGCGGTCTCTAAGTAGATTGATGGACATATCAAGATCTTCCTGAGTGAGTGAACCCTGCTCCATCCTAGCTTCTGCGTAAGTCAGTAAAACTTCAGCGTATCTGAATAAGTGAATATCGTTATGATCTCTTCCTACCAAACCTACCGTAGATATCTCGGCATATTTGGTAAAATAGTATCCGGTCACGGTGACCGCTCCCCGCCTGTCATTGTTGAATTTGGGTTCTACAAAAATGCTGGGATCCGTATTGTCAGCCCGGCCGTCAAAGCGACCTCCCCATGCGGATCCAGGAGATAATATGGTCTGTACCATGCGGGGATCTCTGTTTTCAAATACATCGTCGTAACCCTCCTCCACGTAAAGGGGAGAACTGTCTATTGGAAGTCCATCGACCATCAGGTAAGAATCAACCAAGGACTTGGTCGGGTTCCAGCGAATTACCTGATCGGGTACTTGGATTTCTCTTGACAAGTTGTGTAATACCAAATCGGGTAAATGCAGCCTGCCGATAATGGTTTCTTTGTTTAGTCGGTTGGCCTGTCTGCCGTTATACGTAAACAATTCGTAATAATTTCTGGAAGGGTCTCCTATGTTGAATAGCTCGTAAACTCCCAGGTCCATCACTTGTTTAGCAGCCTCTTCAGCTACATCATAATGCCCGTTGTACAGGGCTATCCTTGCTTTGAGCGCCAAGGCAGAACCTCTGCTCATCCTACCCAACTGCTGACCGCTTCGGATCTCGACGGGGAGGCTAGCCGCGGCGCGATCCAAATCTTCGAATAAGAAGCTGATCACTTCTGCTCTTGGGCTACGCGGTACAAACACTTCATCTACGGTTAGGGTTGTTGTCACCAAAGGCACGTCACCAAAGAAACTGGTCAAAAACAAATACCCCAACGCTCGGATAACCCTTGCTTCTCCCGCAAGAGATTCCCTTCTGTCAGGGTCCATCTCTGCTCTCTCATAGTTTTCCAAAAATGCATTGGCTTGGCGGATTGCCCGGTACTGCGTGGTCCATTCTGTATTCAGGGTTCCCAAATCATTGGCGAAGTTGCCAGAACCAATCTGTTGATAGGCGGTGGTGGAAGGCCAAAGCGTATTGTCGCCCATGTTTTCCATATCCACCGTATTTTTAGCTTTCACATTTCCATACAGACCATTGAGAGCCAAAATCAACTGTTCTTCACTTTCCCAAAAGGTCTCATTGGTAACCACATCCAACGGAGCTACATCCAAAAAGCCATCATCACAACTTGCGAAACATAATCCGCTAATGATCAAACCTAATTTTATATACTTTTTCATATGGAATATCATTTGAAGTTTACATTTAAGCCTAGGACAAATGTCTTAACCTGTGGATAGAAGTTTGCACCTCCTACCGGAGACTCGGGGTCATAGCCATAAAAGAAATCGCTAAATGTCAATAAATTATCTGCTGATGCATATACCCTGAGTCTTGAAACCCGTATTCTTTCTGTCAACACTGAAGGCAAGGTATAGCCAAGTTGGATATTTTTCAGCCTGATGTAGGCCGCGTCTTCCAGCCAAAACGTAGACAACCTTTGGTTAAAAGTCTGTTGGAATGCAAGCCTAGGATAGCTACCTCCAGGGTTGTCAGGAGTCCAGCGGTCTAGGTGTATTGGCTGTGGCATGGTACTTTGGTTGGTATATGCATGGCGGGCACTGCCAGTGAGGTATCCATCTGCCTTTCCTACTCCCTGTAGAAATAAACTAAAATCGAAACCATTCCAAGCCGCATTTCCCCTGAAGCCGAACGTATACCGTGGAATATGACTGCCTATCACCTGTCGGTCTTCATCCAAGCTAATCACACCATCTCCATTTAAATCCTTGTAAATAATATCTCCAGGAGCTACCAAATCGCCAACGGGTACTGGGAAATCAGGCTCAAACCTTCCCGATTCGGGATTGTATCTGAAATCATCTTCTTGTGCAATCCGCTCAGCCACCAAACCATAGAAAGCATCCAGCGGCTGACCAACCATCCGGACTCTATCGCCAATAGTGGGAGGTGTACCAGCCAAATCGACTACTTGATTTTTGACGTCAAACATATTGAAATTTAGTCCATACGTCACCTCGCCAATCTGGTCTCTCCATCCCACTTGAAGTTCCCAACCTTTATTTTCAACCCTTCCTGCATTTTGGGTAGGATAGGGGGCACCAAAGACATCTGGCAGCGGCAGCGTCAAAAGCAGGTTATCTGATTCGTTTATAAAATAATCCGCAGTAAGTTCAAGCCTGTTGTCAATAAAAGCCATGTCAATTCCGATATTTCTCTTAGTTGCTGTTTCCCAACGCAAAAGTCGGTTTGCTACTACTGTTTGTCGATAACCGATGGTATTAACATTACCTATGGGCATTGTTGCCACAGGACCGAGTATGTCCATAAACGCATAGTCTCCTATTCGGTCATTTCCCTGTGTACCATAAGATGCCCGGATTTTGCCAAATTCGATCTTATTCCTCAGGCCATCAAAGAAACGCTCTTCAGAGAAAACCCAACCTAACGAGGCAGCTTTAAACAATTCCCAACGCTGCTCCGATGCAAACCTACTTGATCCGTCGTATCGGAATGTAAGCTCGGCCAAGTATCTATCTTCAAACGTATAATTGGCACGGCCAAACATCGACCGTAAGGCCCACTGTGTAGCACTTCCGTTGTTAAGTTGGTTTTCCGTACCCAAATTGATATGGCCTACCACTTGTGATGCAAGGTTGGTTCTCGAGGCTGCAAAGTTATCTGTCATTCCCTGCTCCTGAGAAACCCCAAGCATCAGTTTAACATCATGCTTCTCTGAGAAAATCTTATCATATTCCAAGGTTCCAATAAAAGATTGATCAAGACCTGTATAATCACGGGTATCTATTACATTGGGATATCCGGTTCTGTATATAAGCGACCCGTCATCAGGACTGAAATAATTGATTGTTTTAGTGAAAATAGTCCTTTTGGAATTCGATCGGAACATGCCATATTGTCCCCGTGCATTAAGTCCCTTTGCCAAATTAAAGATAACGTTTAAGTTACCCGTAAACTCCTGCGAAGCAAAATCATTGGTTCCGCCGTCGGTGGCAACAGCCAAGGGGTTCGATTGCCCGCCGATATACCCCCATGTTCCGGTCGTAAATCTTACAGGAACAAGCGGAATGATGGAGTGCGCCATGCTTATGGGACTGGTGCCCGCTGCTGCCCCCGAATAAGAGCGCTCGATGTAACCTAAATTAGCTGTGATCTCAAGCCTATCTGTTACTTTTGCGTTGAACTTAGTCCGTAGGTTATGTCTTCCGGCAGTATAATTGTCCCCGGAGATCAAACCCCCTTCTTGTAGGTTTGCGTAAGATATAAAATAATTGAAATCATCGTCTCCGCCGTTTAGACTGAATGAATGGTTTTGTTGTGGGGCACTTCGTTTGTATATCTCATCAAGCCAGTTGGTGTTTGCGTAGTAGTTGGGATCAGAGCCGTTTCTCGCAATTTCGATTTCCTCATCGGAGTACGTCGGATTCCTGCCCACATTGACCAGCGATTCATTCAACAAAGTCATGTAATCAGTTGAACCCAGAAAACTCGGAAGAGCCGTGGGCGTCTGCCATCCGAAATAATTGGTATATTGAACCGACGGACTGTTACTGCTGCCCTTTTTTGTTGTGATTACAATAACCCCGTTTGCTCCCCTTACCCCATAAATGGAAGAAGAAGCCGCATCTTTTAATACTGAAATCGATTCAACATCATCTGGGTTCAGGATATTTAAATTACCCCCAGGAACACCGTCAATAACTACGAGAGGCGTTGCGTTACCCCAGGTACCGATACCTCTGATTCGAATGGCGCCCGCATTTTGGCCGGGAGGGCCTGAGGCACCGGTAATGGTAACACCGGGCATCGTACCCTGAATTCCCGCACTTATATTGGTAATCGGACGACTTTCAAATACTTCTGCGCCTACCTGGCTCACAGCACCGGTTAGCGTCGCTTTCTTTTGCGTTCCATATCCAACCACGACTACTTCACCAAGTGTGCCCATATCTTCCTCCAATATGAGGTCAATAATCACTCTGCCACTTACGCTGATCTCAGTTTGTTTAAATCCAACATAGCTGAAAGTAAGTACCGCAGTTGGTTCTACGTCCTCAAGGACATACTCTCCATCAATATCCGTGACAGTGCCCTTCGTAGTGCCTTTCACCATCACTGCCACACCCACCAACGTCGCGCCGCTTTCATCTGTGACCTTACCTCTCACGGGATCAGCAATATTTGATTCAACTTGGCCGGTAGAAGTTTTTCCTGTGTTCAAATAAACATCGATACTATTGTTGATTTGCCTGAATGACAGGTTGCTTTGTGATGCGACCTCTCTTAGAAGTTGCTCTACTGTGCCTTCATTTTCGGAAAAGCTAAAGCTTTCATTTGTATTCACCAACGCTTTGTCGTAGGTAAATCGGAACGGCGTGTTCCGTTGAATTTGTATAAAGAAAGCCTGAAGGGTAAATTCCTTTCCCGGCAAACTAACACTTACTTCATCAATACTTTTATATTGTCCGTTTGCACTTTCAGCAACCCCAAAATTTAGGAATGCCAGTTGCAAAATGAAGCCATACAGGAAACATTTTGAACACATAATACATGCATTAAGTACTGTTTTTTTCATACATTTAGATGGTTTTATGAATATATACTTTCGTTTAACCCAGCCAACCGGCGTTAGACATTCCCCAATGTGACTTCCGGTGGGCGGAGAAGCTACCGGCAGGCTATCATCCTGCCGGTAGTATTTAAGATGTGTTCGTTCTTCGGGTCATTGTTCAGAGAATTAGTTTAACATTTTTGCCTTCTAGTTCGAATTTGAATTTATGCACGTAGGATAAGCTGCTGAGTATGTTCTCCAATGTTTCATTTTGGTACTCTGCATTGACCTTCCACTTTTTGCCTTGTGGGTTTTCTACAGCTATATGCACACCATACCAGTCTTCCAACTTTTTCAAAACCTCATCGATTGATGCATTCTTGAACTGGATCAATCCATTTCGCCATGCGGTAATTTCTTTGATATCAAAAAAATGGGTCGTTGTAACCTGCCCGTCTTCCTTGTATTGAAGCATCTCTCCTGGCTCTAGAAAGCTTTCCCCCTCAAAATTTGAATGGCTGATGCTTACCTTACCTTCCAATAAAGCAACTTTGATTCGGTCCGATTCTTTTGTAGTGACGTTAAAAGAGGTTCCCAAAACGGTAGTCACCAAATCCCCGGCAAACACCTGGAATGGCCGCAAAGAGTCATGTGATACTTCAAAATATGCCTCTCCCTCCAAATAGAATTTTCTGCCGCCGGATTTCATTTCCTTTGGAAAACGAATTACGGTAGATGAGTTAATCCACACCCGAGTACCGTCTTCCAGCGAAAACTGAAGTTTTTCTCCTGGTTTTGTCGCCCTGCTTATCATCTCTTCAGGTGTGACCTCACTTTCCGACGATTCAGAGATCTTATTTTCCGACATCAGCCAGACAAGACCGATCGAAAAAAGTACTACAGCGGCAGCACGATACACCCAGCGTAATAGGTTTCCACTCTCGGAGTGGGATTCCGATGAATTAGTGTTTTTCTCAATTTTTGGAGACTCTTTCAAAATTCTCGAAAGCAATTCCTGCTTCTTGCCCTCGGGAACGCCAGGCTCGTCGTAAATTACGGCCATCATAATCTCCTTTGCCAGTAAAAATTCCGACAAGGAGTCCGGATTGGCAGCGATCCAGTTGGACCAATACAATTCCAGCTCCGGGCTCGGATGTCTCACCCATCTTACAAATTCGGGGTTGGTTAAAAAATCTTCCTTTGATTTCATGTGTTTATAATTGTTTTTCAGTTGCCACATGGAATCTCGCAATTATAATCATCCCTCCGTGCGTCGCCTGCGTCATGCTCGATTTCATCTGTTTATAATTGTTTTTAAAGTGCCAGACGGAATCTCGCTACGATAATCATCACAGTGTGTGACGATCTTGCCATGCTCGATTTCATGTATCTAAACGTCCTTTTACTTTGAAAAGGGGGAGTAGTAAGAAATCACACCCTTTTTTTTAAAAAAATATGTTTAAATATTAAACAGGATATGTTTGATCCGGGAATTATACTGTTAGATATCATCACGTTAACATTGAATCTTGGGTGAAAAAAAATATCTAAAAATCAACTTAATAAACGCCGCACTTATCAAAAAAGATCAGGGGCTTAACGCTTCCCTTAAAAATCCCAATGCCTTGTACATCAGATTTCGGGTAGTCTTCAGACTATCCAATCCCATTAGCTCCTGAATTTGTCTGTAGTCCAACCCCTCATAAAAACTGTAGTAGATGATTTCTTTTTTCCTTGAACTCATTTGTGCAATGGCTTCATTGAGTTTTTGGAGTTTTTCCGCATCCAACTGCTTCTGTATCAAATGCTGCTCGTGAGATAGGCTAAATGCAAAATAGGAGGGAGGAGGAAAATCATCCCTTTTTCCCGCCCACTTGTCCACCTCACTCAATAATCTCCTTTTTAAGCATTTGAATAAGTAAAATTTGATCGAGGTAGTTTTTCCAAGACGGGATCTTGAAGCCCGAAGATAAATAAACATATCTTGTATCGTGTCCTCCACCAATGCCTGATCTGCAACCATTCTGAGGCCATAACGATAAAGTGTCTCAAAATAGCGTTCATATATCTGTATGAATGCTGATTCCTTGCCATCACAAAATGCCTCCCACAATTTCGAGTCGCCATCGTCCGCTGGCAAACGGACCACATCCTGCCGCTGATCTACTGTATCTGTATGTCTTTCTAGCACTGTTCCAAGCTTTGGTTAAGCAACTCTCTTCCTTAGGAATGCTGAAATAATAGATTTTAAATCTATTATGCAAATATCGGTATATTCAAATTCCAAATGTTCTAATTATTAACATTTTAGACGCAGAACTTTAAAAATTAATTAACCATTTATTAATCTTCATTGTGTTTTCTTGATTGCTTCATATTTAAGTTAGCGACTGGGTATTGCGAAGCCATATGAAAAAATAACTCATCAGTAAGTTTTTGATGTTGCTGATCAAGTTTTGGTTTTAGACAGAAGAGGCGAAGTGGTAAAGTAGGAGAATTAAGGCTAGAGGGAAAGAATTTTGTTAAGCACAGTTTTTGGACGACAGGAAAGTGACAAAAGAAAACATTAATCATTGGCGGACTAATACTTTTTGGACAATTAATCTATTTCCGTGACTATATCTCGCCCATTCATTGGGGACATTTAAAAGTAAGTGGTCTTACTTGCACCTGCCCAGACGAAACAGTAGTGAGCGGACGGCTATATTTGAGAAGCATAACGCCCGACAGTCTCAAACAGTACGACTTAGACTATTCTGAAATTTATGTTACAAAACGACCATCAACTAATATCGATCCAATGGGTGTTGACTTATATATTATTGAGGACACGTAATCGGTAAAGACAGAGTGAAGGAGACCCTTGGAATCCAAATGCAACACCGAATTTAAGCTTTTTGAGGAAGCACTTGAGGATTTTCAATTTGCTTTAATGAACCTCAAGAAAAATAAGTTCCCCAAGCTTATGGAGGATTATGAACAGGAAACTGAATTACGGATTGCCTATATTTTTCGATTGCAGCGAAAGTACCCAATCGCGCTGGAAAGACTTGACAAATTAATAAACCAATACCCCAAAATATGCATTTGCTTACAAGTCAAAAGCTGGAATACAAATTGACATAGACGAGCTCAAAAATGCATTAGAAACAGTTAACCATGGACTCGTACAAAATCCGCACGATGAAGAACTTGTTGATCTTAGAAAATATCTAGTTTACGACCTAACAACAAATCGGAATGACAAATAAGCCCATTATACTAATTTTTGGACGCAAGCATCCAGGCTAGTTGATTATTGTAACTGTATCGGATTGCCAAATATTCGGCAGCAGGAAGTTTCTCCTCCACGAAAAAGATATACTTTTCTGAAAGAATTTAGTCCGATTAAATCGTGAACTTACCAAGCTACAAAATTCAATCTTTATAAAAATTGACAACTTTTTCCACACACACACCCTTCAAAACGGCATGTACCCCCTAATCTCCTCCAAAAAATAAATCCCACTTGCGGGTGATAGGATAAGGACAAACAAAATACCCGTCAACGCCCCATACAGGTGGGCATCATGGTTGATATGGTCATCGGCAAGCCTTCCCTTATAGACCGCGTAGATAAGAAACAATATCCCCAAGATAAATCCTGGAAGGCAGAAAATACCGAAAATACAGATATCCGCCAAGGGCATCAAAATGATGCTGGCAAAAACCATGGCCGCCGTACCCCCGGAGGCACCCAAGGCATGGTAATGAGGGTTGTCCTGCTCTTTCAAATAAGTTGGAATATCGGATATGACGATGGCCACAATATAGAAGGCAATGAAAACAACCACCCCAAAGGTAGGTCCAAACATATATCCCAGAAACTGCTCAACAACCTGCCCAAAGAAATAGAAAGTAAACATATTGAAAAGCAGGTGCGTGCCGTCCTTGTGGATAAATCCGGAAAGGATAAACCGCAAGTATTCATTTCGGTGCTTTACCCGATAGGGTGTAAACATGCTTTTCTCCATAAATTCCGGATTTTTCCAAGCATAGTAGGAGGACAAACAGGTGACGGCGATCAAAATAACCGTTAAGGATAATTCCATGATGGTAAGGTGAAAAGGGAGATTTATTTTTCCCGGTTTACTAAATTTTTTGTAAGGTTATGAAGCATATCCATGCCTTCTTTCCGCAGCGGGTGGATCTCGTTAAGCTGGGCAAAACCTTTTTCAAAATAGGCTTGCATTTTACGCTCGGTAAGGTCCTGAATTCCCAAGGAGTCGTAGATACGGGTAACTTCGCTAACTTTTTCCTCTTTATCGAAATCCATATTTCCTATCCAAGATGCCAATTCTCCGGCTGTCTCACCGGTTGCCAGTTCCTTGGCTTTGATAAGCAAATAGGTTTTCTTGTTGGAGATAATATCACCACCTACCTGTTTACCGAAAAGATCCTTATCTGCATATACGTCAAGGAGGTCGTCTTTGAGTTGGAAGCCAATACCAATATTTACTCCAAAATCATATAATTTTTGGCAGTCAGCTTCTGAAGCTCCAGCTAAAATGGCACCAAGTTGCAGGGCGTATCCTAACAAAACGGCTGTTTTAAGCCGGATCATTTCGAGATATTCCAATTCTGATACCGACTCACGCACCTCAAAATTCATATCCAACTGCTGCCCTTCACAAACCTCCCCAGCTGTTTTATTAAAATATTTGATACAATGCCCCAACTTGTCCGGACCAATATGCAGCAGCATATCATAGGCTCTTACGAGCATCACATCACCGGATAAAATGGCGGTATTCGCATTCCACTTTTTATGTACCGTTGGTTTTCCTCTGCGCAACGGTGCCTGATCCATAATATCATCATGCATCAGCGTGAAATTATGAAAAACCTCCACGGCACAGGCTGGCGTGAGAATATGCTGGTAGTCTGAGCGATAAAGATTATAGGCCAAAAGAGTCAATAGAGGCCGAATTCTTTTGCCGCCTAAACCCATCAGGTAGGATATTGGCTCGTACAATTCTTGGGGGTGTTGCCCGTATGTTAGCTGCTGTATATGGGCTTCAAGGTTCTGCTGTATAGCCTTCAGGTCAGTTGGTTCATTCATTCGTCGCAAATTCCAAATCTATCGTTCGTCTGTCTATATCGGTTCGGGTGACCCGTACACTTACTTTGTCTCCCAATGTAATGATGCGTTTGTTTTTAGATCCTACCAGGCGAAGGTTTCGCTCATCAAAATCATAGTAGTCGTCTTTGATGTCCTGCACGCGGACCATCCCCTCACATTTGGTTTCGGTGATTTCTACATATACGCCCCATTCAGTAACCCCGGTGATGATGCCGTCGTAATCCTTTTGCTCAGCAAGTTTCATATATTCCACCTGCTTGTATTTAATGGAGGCTCTTTCTGCATCTGCCGCTCGCTTTTCCCTTTCGGAAGAATGAGTACACTTCTCATCCCACGCAAGTGTCTCCGGAGATTTGCCACCATCCAAATAGAGCTGAAGTAACCGATGAACCATCATATCCGGATACCTACGGATTGGCGAGGTAAAGTGGGTATAATGTTTGAAAGCCAATCCAAAGTGGATTTTTGGCTCTGTGGTATAAATGGCTTTTGCCATACTGCGGATGGCTAGCTGCTCCAAAACATTTTGTTCTGGCTTGCCTTGGATATCCTCCATCAACTTGTTAAGAGTGTTGGACACCTTTTTCTCATCCGATACGACGATCTCATGACCGAACTTCCTTGCAAAACCTGCAAAGGTGGTCAAACGCTCCAAATCCGGATAATCGTGGGTTCGGTACACAAAGGTGCTTTTACCTTTATTTTTATTGAAGACAAATTCCGCCACGGTCCTATTGGCAAGCAGCATAAATTCCTCTATCAATTTGTGAATATCTTTACGCTCTTTAATTATCAGCCCCAACGGAGTCCCTTTCTCATCCAATTTGAACTTTACTTCAACGGTTTCGAAATTAATGGCACCTTTCTTAAATCGAGCCTCCCGAAGTCGTTTGGCCAGGCCGTTTAGATGCGTTAACTCCTCATAAAAATCCCCTTCTTGATTATCGATGTTTTCTTGGGCTTCCTCGTAGGCAAACCTACGGTCTGAATGAATCGCTGTTCTTCCTATCCAATGGTTCAAAACCGCCCCGTCATCGTTCATTTCAAAGACGCAGGAAAATGTTAGTTTGTCTTCGTTTGGCCGAAGGGAGCACAGACCGTTGCTGAGTCGCTCAGGTAGCATGGGGATCGTCCTGTCCACAAGGTAGACAGACGTAGCACGGTGATAGGCTTCTTTTTCCATTAGGGAGCCCGGCTTGACATAATGTGTCACATCGGCTATATGCACACCTATTTCATAATTTCCGTTTTCCAGCTTTTGATAGGATATGGCATCGTCAAAATCTTTTGCGTCAGCGGGATCAATGGTAAAGGTAGGAACCCCCCTAAAATCTCGTCTGTCTTCCAAATCCTCCTTTCGGATGGTATCAGAAATCTTTTCCGCTTCATGCAACACCTCTTCGGGATAGTCAAAAGGCAATCCGAATTCCGCCATGATGGAGTGGATTTCTACCTCATGATCTCCGGCCGTACCCAGAATTCGTACAATCCTTCCAATAGGGTTCTTGTCTCCTTCTTTCCATTCAGTCATTTGCACGACCACCTTCTGATTGTGTTGGGCCTCCAGAAGATCAGTTTTTTTAATAAAAATATCATGATGCATTTTCTTAAAATCAGGCACCACAAACGCAAAGCGGGGAGATATTTCCACACGACCGACAAATTCGTCCCTAGACCTCTCTGTTATTTCCAGAACTTTTCCTTCCCTACGTCCATTTTTACCCCTGTTTGGGAATACCATGACCCGAACCTTATCGCCGTCCAGGGCATTTTTCATATCGGACTCCTTGACAAGAATGTCATCGTCTGATTTGACTTGATTCGAAGGAATTACAAACGCAAAACGGGCATTGACATAGTCTACTTCCCCTTCGATAAATTCGGGATCACTTGCAGAACTAAATTCATTACGGGAATTTTTGGTGACTTTTCCCTCCTGAACAAGTTCGGTCAACAGGTCAGTAATGTTACTTTTAGCGGAGGTCTCTTTAATTTGCAGCTGGTTGATTAAATTTTTCTCTGAAAACTCCTCGCCAAAGTGATTTTCTAAAAAATTAAGGAGCGTTCTTTTTACTTGGGAAGCATTCGTTCCTTTGTCTTCTTTTTTTTTGCCCCGATAGTCCCGGTTTTTTCCTGATTTTCTTCCCATAAAAATAATTTCAAGTTATAAAGTTAAAGATTATCTCCCTGTATTTGGGAGTTATTGCAGATTATCTTTGGTTTCCTCATCGAGATTGATGATCGTCATTGCCATATCTCCCGGCAAGCCTTGATATGCCAAATACACGCGGGCTGTCACTTCTACATCCCTTAAACAGTATTTACGGATATTTTCCAGATCCCCATCCTGATAATAGACCTTGTTCACCATGCTGCCGTCTATTCCTTCTTTGGAACTGGGAATATCGAAAGCAGCCGCCAGAAGTTCCAATCGCGTATAGTGCTTGTAATCACCAAATTTCCACATTTCCATGGTATCCAAATGCCTAATCTCCCATGGCTTTTTTCCAGCCAACTGCAAGACATCCGGCAAAGGGATTCTATTGATCAACATCCTGCGGCACAGATAGGGAAAATCAAACTCCTTGCCATTGTGCCCGCACAGGATCCAGTTCTTCTTTTCCAAGAGTTCCCGAAAGTGCATCAAGGTGTCATGTTCTTCTGTTTCCGCGAAGGACTTGGTGCGATAAACCAATTCATCGTCTGTCTTCGAATACATGAAAAACCCTACACCGATACAGATTATCTTACCAAATTCCGCATATATGCCCGCCTTTTCAAAATAAAGTTCAGCAGGATCTATTGGTTCTGCTGATTGAATTTGCTTTGCTTTTCGTTGCCATTCTTCCTGGAGGCGGGGTGGAATATCTTCAAAGGTCGGGAAAGCCGACGCCGTCTCAATGTCCAAAAACAATACATCGTTTAATTCTTGTAAAAAATCTGCCATAAGTTACTTGGTATGAAGGATTCCATGTAAATCCAACTCAGGGATATAGGTAACCTTTTCATCGGAAATACTACCAGGTAAAAATATGAATTTTTTGTCGAAAATTTGATCCAATATATAATAGCTTACCCAAAATTCATTGGTAAGCTGAAACAAGTCCGGCAATATAGGCTCCACCTTGGCGACAGCCTGAGCTTCCAGTTTTTCGATCACATGCCTCAGTACCGAAGTCTTACGCATCTCTCCATTTATCTGTCCATAGCCCTTCGAATTAATCATCACCGTAGTTAGGGAAATGAGGTTTTTATTGATAAGGTACACGGACCACTCAGTTTCACCTGCACGGCTTTCCCTGACAATGGCCAGATCTACTCCCGTTGCAGGATGAAAGGGGATATCTTTTTTCATATGCTCTCGGTTTCTGTTTCCAACTCCATCTCAAACTGTTGGGCTAAGTGCTTTTTCAAATTCTCTTTGACTTCCCGCTCATCTACCTTTTTGCCTAATTCCAAATGCAGCGACGTAACGGCTTTATCAGGAATACCACAGGGCACAATGTTGGCAAAATAATCCACCTCCACATTCACGTTAAAGGCAAATCCGTGCATGGTAACCCAACGGCTGGATTTTACACCCAAGGCGCAGATCTTTCTGGGGTTTACTTGCAGCTCGTGGTCCAGCCACACTCCCGTAAGTCCTGCTATCCTTCCGGCTGAAACCCCGTACTCAGCCAAAGTTAGAATTACCGCTTCCTCCAGCAATCTCAGGTACTTGTGGATATCCGTAAAAAAGTTGTCCAAGTCCAATATAGGGTAACCCACCAACTGTCCCGGACCGTGATAGGTAATGTCTCCTCCACGGTTAATTTTATAAAATCTTGCCCCTTTTTGTTCCAATTGGGCATCGTCCAGCAGGAGGTGAGAGGAATCCCCGCTTTTTCCCAAAGTATAGACATGGGGGTGTTCAACAAAAAGCAGGTAGTTGTCGGTAGGAACTTGTTCGGAAGCAAGTAGCGACCTGTTACTGATTTTCTTCGCGACGATTTCACCAAATAACCTCTCTTGAAAATCCCAAGTTTCTTGGTAATCTTTTTGGCCTAAATCGATGAATTTAACCTTTTTATTTTTAAATTGACTCACGTAATCTTGGTTTGCATCCCGGTTAGAACATCTTTCTCTAGGGCGAAGTTCTTACAAAGATTGCTTGATGAAAAATTAGTAAGAAGAAACTTTTTCCCAAACCTCAAATTTTTGATCTATGGCGGCTCATAACGACATTGGACAGGAATCAGAAAGGTTGGCTATGGAGTGGCTGGAATCCAAGGGCTATATCTTTCAAGAAGCAAATTACCGTTACAAACATGCGGAAATTGACCTGATCATGATATACCGGGGCATTTTGATTTTTGTGGAAGTCAAATTTCGAAGTGGTACGGGATATGGTTATGCGGAGGAATTTGTTGACTATAAAAAACGGCAGCTTATCATCCGGGCTGCGGACAACTACATCCATGAAAAGGACTGGCTTCGGGATATTCGGTTTGATATAGTGGGTGTTTACAAAGACAAATTTGGAAATGTGCGTTTCAAACATTTTGAAGATGCCTTTTATTAACCGTCGTTCCTGTACACAAGGTTTCCTTCTTTATCCCACTCCGCCCGAATAAATGGTCTGAAATTTTTCGAAAAGGGCTGTGGCTGGTATTGTATTTCCCGTCGGCGGATGACTTTGTCGCCTTTTGTGTTCCAAAATTCAGTCCACAAACCTACCCGTTCACCGAATCGGTATTCTCCAATTACCGCCACCTGACCATCTGGATAGAAATGATAGAAATTCCCTTCTTCCAAATCATATTCTATGGGAGTGAGCTTTTCAATTTCCCTTTGTTCCCTGTTGTAATAAGTGACGCGGGATTCTTTTGGCCAGCCTTCTGAAAAGTGGGATTTATTTACCAGAATATTCTTGCCGTCATACGTCATCCATCTGCCGTGCTTTGTGCCAAAAAAATACATCCCTGTCTCAATAACACTTTCGCCGATTCGCTTTTCATAAGGACCGTGTAATAAAACGCCCTTGGAAGGATTAAAATCACCTTTTTTTATTGATTTTGTACTTGAGTCGTACCAGTATATGTCCCGGATATAGCCATTTACCTGTCTGTTCTTAATGGTTGTATTGAAGGCTTGAATGGTCACTTGATCCCGAAAACTCGTTCGGATTATATTCCTTTTGGTTCTTTCTCCAAAATAAATATTCTTTTTGACCTTCTTTTTTTTCTTTTTCTTTTTGTCCTTTACCTCTTCTGTGGCATCCGTAAACAATAATATAGGTGTGGTGGTCGGTAAAAGGCGGTTTTTAACCACGCCTGTTGAGTCAGGGTCTTTTTCAGCAGACTCCTGTGCGAGTAAATTGCCTCCTAGTAAAGAGAGACTTATAAAAAGAATAGGTAACCGAAAATTCATCATCTCAAAAACGCTAGAACCAGCAAGTTATTTTGTCGGCTAAATATATCGCATCTATTTTTTGCAAAGGTTTAGAATTCATAGGCATTATCCTTAATTTTGGCCGAAATTAAAGCAGCAATTAAGGTAAAAAAATTCTTTTTCTTGCAATTACACCTAGTAAGGGTCTAAAATAGCCCAAAAACGAACATAATCAAAATTATCCATGAATTCTATTTTATCCGATCGTATCATTGCCATGGAAGAGTCAGCAACACTGGCCATGGCAAAAAAAGCCCGTGAACTGAAAGGTCAGGGTATTGACATCATTAGTCTAAGCTTGGGAGAGCCGGATTTCAAAACCCCGCTTCACATTCAACAGGCCGCTAAGGATGCCATAGATGAAGGGAAATATTTTTCTTATCCCCCTGTGGCAGGCTATCAGGACCTGAGAGAAGCTATCGCAAAAAAACTGAGGGATGAAAACGGAATCGCTGAAGCCAAAGCGGAAAATATCGTTGTGTCTACCGGTGCCAAACATTCCATTGCGAATGTCTTTATGTGCCTAGTTAACGAGGGAGATGAAGTTGTCATCTTTTCACCATATTGGGTTTCTTATTCCGAGATTATAAAGCTGGCGGGAGGTATACCCGTATTGATTGAAGGTACACTTGAAAATAATTTCAAAGCTACTGCCGACCAATTGGAAGCCGCAATCACGGACAAAACGAAAGCTGTAATCTACTCTTCGCCGTGTAATCCTACCGGTTCCGTCTTCAGCAAAGAGGAATTGGAAGCCATTGCAGAGGTTGTGAAGAAAAAAGAGGATATCGTAGTGATAGCCGATGAAATCTACGAACTGATCAATTTTACCGGAAAACATGCCAGCATCGCCTCTTTCCCGGGAATGTTTGATCGGACAATCACCGTTAACGGTTTCTCCAAAGGTTATGCGATGACCGGATGGAGGGTAGGATATATCTGCGCTCCATTGGAAATTGCCAAAGCCTGTGAGAAGCTACAGGGACAGTTTACTTCGGGCGGAACAGGCATTGCTCAACGCGCTGCTTTGGCAGGGATTACCGGGGATCAGGCTCCTTCTAAGGAAATGGAATCCGCATACCTCAGAAGAAGAAACTTGGTGCTGGAGTTGTTGCGGGATATTCCTGGGATCAAAACACACGTTCCTGAAGGTGCATTTTATTTCTTTCCGGATGTAACCGCGTTTTTTGGCAAATCAGATGGTGAGATGGTTATCAAAGATTCGGATGATTTTTGTCTGTATATTTTGAAAGAGGCTCATGTATCGTTGGTTACCGGAGCCGCATTTGGTGCTCCAGATTGTATCCGGCTTTCCTATGCCGCTTCTGATGAAGAGCTAAAATCTGCTTTGAAAAAAATAAAAGAAGCAACTGCAAAATTAAAGTAATTTATACCTTAACCGTTTTCGGCCATTCATCTACTTAACGGGGGTGGTGCCGAAAACGGTTTTTTTGTATTCCCTATGTCTGCACTCGTTATTACCCCTGTCAAAGATGCTCTAGCGGCAACCCTTCAAACGGTCAACGCTATTGTGAATTCTGATCAAAAAGTACAGTATCGGGTATATAACGATTACAGTTCGACAGAAACAGAACAGGCATTGGAAAAGGCAGCGGGTGAAGTTGGATTTACTCTTTTTCATCTAAGTAATCTTACCTCCACACCTTCTCCCAACTATAAAACGGTGCTTCAGCATGCCCAAAAAGCTTCATTGGAGGCGGGTTTGCCCTTGATAATTATCGAATCAGATGTAACTGTTAAAAATGACACGATCAGTAAATTATTGGAATTTGCCCAGGCTCATCCCAAATCGGGGTTGGTGGGGGCAATTACGGTGGACGAAAGAAATAGGGTGAACTTTCCCTACCTCAAATTCAAACATGAAAAACGGGCAGTTATCCAAACCAAAAGAAGCTTGAGCTTTTGCTGCACCCTGCTTACATTAGGTTTTTTAGAGGCTTACAGTTTTACCGCCTTGGATGAATCAAAAGACTGGTTTGATACCCATGTTTCCAAAAAAGCTATTGAGCTGGGATTTGAAAATTATGTCCTTACCGATGTGAAAGTTACCCATCAGCCCCACGGAAGCCGACCTTGGAAAATGCTAAAATATACCAACCCAATTACCTATTACCTGAACAAGTTTTTCAAGGGGCGGGACAAGATTTGATATGGTGGGAAAAATTATTTAAATTTACACCGAACGATTTATAAAACCACTATGCAACCCTTCTCAATTCTTCTACCCTCGCTACTGATGGTCTTAATCTCCTGTTCTCCACCTTCGGAGAAATACATCTACCGGGATTTTGGCAAATATTACGATTTGTTTGAGGTTGAAGGTACATTTGTTCTTTATGATTTGAAAAAAGAAACATTCATTGTCCACAACGCTGAATACGCAGGAAAACCTTTTACGCCTGCCTCAACTTTTAAAATTGTCAATTCTCTTATCGGGTTAGAAACTGGAGTAATATTCGACGCTTCCTTTATAATAGCCTGGGACAGCGTGGTCAGAGATCTACCTATCTGGAATCAGGATCACACTTTATCTTCTGCTTTCAAGTATTCGGCCGTCTGGTATTATCAGGAAATGGCAAGGAGGATTGGTGAAGATCGGCTTAAATCTTGGCTTGAAAAGCTCGAATACGGAAATGGGAATATCTCTTCCGGTGTGGATAGATTTTGGTTGTCGGGAAGTTTACAAGTTACACCACTGCAGCAGATTGATTTTCTAACACGGCTCTATGCAAACAAGCTTCCGGTTCACGACCGATCCAGTGAAATCGTGAAAGATATCATGGTAGAAAAAGATACCCTTGGGTATGTGCTTCGCGCTAAAACGGGTTGGGGAAATCAGGATGGCAAAGAGGTGGGTTGGTATGTGGGGTACTTTGAAACTGGTGATAATGTGTATTTCTTTGCCAACTGCGTCTCTACTGAGGATAAAGATAACAGGACGTTTTTAACTGCCAGAAAGGAAATTGTCAATCTTATCATGGAGGAACTGGAATTGCTTTAAACCGGAATTCCCAAGAAGCGGTATATGGTATTAATTGGTCTAGACCAAGTTTTACTCTTCCGAATTGGGCCGTTTAGGTGTTGGTATATAAAATCCTTGTGCTTATGATTGATAAAAGAATAGGTTAACTGGCGTCCCTTCCGGTCTACTGACTTTCTTCTGGACTTCTTTTGTATGCGATAAAAGAATCCTACAATCGGTAACTGTACCACTTCACCACCTTCTTTGAGCATGGAAATCCAAAATTCCCAATCCTCAAAGCCCCAGGTCATTTCTTCGGAAAATCCCCCTACTTTTTCCCAATCTGTTTTTCGAAACATTGCCGAGACAAAAATCATATTTCCTTGGGCCAAAGTCGGCCGGCTAAATGGCTTCAGTTTCCAGGGCTTGTTTTCCGCACCAAATTTTTCGGCTAGACAATAAACGACCTTAACCTCAGGCTTTTCCTCCAACACAGCGACTGCACGGGATATATAATCCTCGGATATCAAGTCGTCACCGTCTACAGGAAGGATGTATTTTCCTGAGGACTTCCGGATTGCATGGTTTCTCGCAACTGATGGACCTGCATTGGGTTGGCTATAAACCTGAATACGGTTGTCTTTATTTCTCCATTCTTCCAAGACCTTGCGGGACGAATCGGTCGACCCGTCATCCACGATGATAATTTCTATGTTGGTAAAGTGACTTCCAAGAATAGAGGTTATTGTTTCACTAATTAGAGCTTCCTGGTTGTAACAGGGTATGATAATACTTACCAAAGGTGTCTCAGCCATCAATGTATAGTTGGAGTGGCTCAAAATTAATTATTTTTGGGAGCGTCTGGTAACAATGCCTAAATTATTCCTTTGTAGCACATCCCGTATAATGTTCTATTTTTAGAGAGCAAAAAAAAAAATTTTCACCCATCTAATAATTCCAAATGTGGAGTGGATGGAAGTATAGTTTAGTAAATACAGGTTTAAGTGAAGTTCGCACCTGAAAGGTTGACCTGCACTTCAAGCATATAAAGAGCGGAGAGTACGGCTAAAATTCTACTTTTACGCATACGGAAATTAAAGATTTCACCCTTTCCCGTGCTTAAAAAATAAAATAACCTTACTTTTATCCTTTATTAATCGCACAAAATATAATCCTATATGAACAAGATATCTTTTTATAACGGCCTAGCCCAAGCATTGGGTAAATCCCTATTCAGTTTTGCCCTGATAGCTTTCACCTTTGGCGTTCAAAATCACCTGACAGCCCAGTCCGATAACAGTGAAATAATCGGCAGATGGAACCTCACGGTTACTATAGACGGAAAAGAACTTCCGTCTTGGATGGAAGTAAAACTCTCGGGTTACAGTACGCTCGTGGGCTATTTTGTGGAAGACCACGGAAGTGCCAGACCTGTATCCCGGGTAAACTATGAAAAGGGAAAGGTTTCTTTCAGCATTCCTCCACAGTGGGATCAAGGTAAAAAGGACACCAAACTGGATGCTACCCTTAGCAACGGAAAGTTAAGCGGTACAATCACAACCAGTTCGGGTAAAAAGCACTCGTTTGTTGGTGAAAAAGCTCCATCTTTAGTTCGTACCTCACCGCCAACTTGGGGAGAAAAGATTGAAATTTTCAACGGTAAAAACCTCGACGGCTGGAAAGCTGACAAGCCGGAAAATCAGTGGGTGGTAAAAGACGGTATCCTCACCAGCGACAAAGCTGGCGCAAACCTTATATCCGAACAGAAATTCGATGATTTCAAGCTTTATGCCGAATTCCGCTATCCGGAAGGAAGTAACAGCGGCATTTACTTGAGAGGCCGTTATGAATTGCAAATCGAAGACAACAAGGGAACCGAACCATCCAACGTGTATTACGGGGGCATCTATGGATTCCTGACACCCAACGAAATGGTTGCAAAGGGTCCTGGTGTATGGCAGACTTATGAAGTAACCCTAATCGGCAGAAGAGTGACCATTGTCGGAAACGGCAAAACCATTATCTGCGACCAGATTATACCAGGTATTACAGGTGGTGCACTGGACAGCAAAGAAGGAGAAGCCGGACCGCTAATGCTACAGGGAGATCACGGCCCCATAGAATTCAGAAAAATCGTAATTACCCCAGGCAAATAGTAAATGAAACAAATACCTATAAGTTTTCAAGTGTTGAATCAATAATTAAAAGGGTTTCCCGCAGATTTCGCAGATCTACACAGAATTTTTCAGCGAAAATCCGCGCTATCTGCGGGAAATAATTGCGCAGCTAACGGTAAAAAAATCTTTACCCCAGGCAAACAGTAAATGAAACAAATACCTATAAGTTTTCAAGTGTTGAATCAATAAGTAAAAGGGTTTCCCGCAGATTTCGCAGATATACGCAGAATTTTTCAGCGAAAATCCGCGCAGTCTGCGGGAAATAATTGCGCAGCTAACGGTAAAATAATCTTTACCCCAGGCAAATAGTAAATGAAACAAATATCTATAAGTTTTCAAGTGTTGAATCAATAATTATAAGGGTTTCCCGCAGATTTCGCTGATACACGCAGAATTTTTCAGCGAAAATCCGCGCTATCTGCGGGAAATAAATGCGCAGCAAACGGTAAAATAATCTTTACCCCAAGCAAATAGTAAATGAAACAAATACCTATAAGTTTTCAAGTGTTGAATCAATAATTAAAAGGGTTTCCCGCAGATTTCGCAGAT
>NZ_VOLC01000001.1:570470-739865 GCF_009797935.1 Lunatibacter salilacus | reverse complement strand
ATTTTTCAGCGAAAATCCGCGCTATCTGCGGGAAATAATTGCGCAGCTAACGGTAAAATAATCTTTACCCCAGGCAAACAGTAAATGAAACAAATACCTATAAGTTTTCAAGTATTGAATCGATAATTAAAAGGGTTTCACGCAGATTTCGCAGATCTACACAGTATTTTTCAGCGAAAATCCGCGCTATCTGCGGGAAATAATTGCGCAGCTAACGGTAAAAATATCTTTACCCCAGGCAAACAGTAAATGAAACAAATACCTATAAGTTTTCAAGTATTGAATCGATAATTAAAAGGGTTTCACGCAGATTTCGCAGATGTACGCAGAATTTTTCAGCGGAAATTAGCGCAATCCCGAAAAGCCGGGACAAGTTCTGCGGGATACCAACCGTTGACTTGACATCAGAGCGAAACCATCTAAGTGATTTTTTGCTTTTTTTTACATCATGTAGCGAAAACATTTCAAAATCCTGCTTTTTCGATCCCTATCCTGGGGCAAACCTTTCAAAAACTGATACCGAATTGAGATCTCGTGCGCCCCGTGAGTTTCCATACCCAAACGTGAAATCATATAGTCGAAACTGTAACCTATCAATAAACCACTTTCAAGGCTTACTCCTACCAATGCGATAATTGAATCTCGGTTTGGAAGATCCCCAGAGCTCGGTATTCCCCTAAAACCTACACCCATAACCAGCGAATTGTAAATCAACTGGGTTGACAAGTCCAGTTGCCGGAATGGACCCTGTTGCTTATAATTCGCAGCTAAAAATACCAGGTTATCCCCGTCACCCTCATAAACCGAAAGCCCGGATCGAAAGGGCAACTGAAGTCCTGCGTGGGCATTCCATTTCACCGCTATCCGGTCACCGGAGGCGCTGCTATAAAAACTCAAATTCGGCCTGTTTACATGATATGCACTTGCTCCAAGCCAGTAATTTTCTCCGGTAAATATAGTCCCAAATCCAAGATCCAAAAAGCTATAGGGCTCAAAAGGAGGGAGGTCCTCTAGGGTAACAGGAGCCACAGTTTTGGAAAAAACATCTATCTGATCGCCCAGTAAAAGATGGTCCATGGCAGAACTCCTCCTTCCAATCCCAGCTTGGACGCCAAACCTCAAGCTGTGGGTTTCAGAAAGGAATAACTGGTAGGAATAATACCCCGAAAAGTCCATAAGTTTTAGGCCCAAGTTAGACTCTTCAAAAGCATTGAGGGAAATTCCAAATCCACTTTTCAGATCAAAGCTATAATGATCCAAAAAGGCTGAATATCCCTGAAAATCATAATTTAGGCCTGGCCACTGTTTGCGGTAATTGAAGCCCATTCGGGTTAATTCCGTCATTCCTGTCAGTGCGGGGTTTAGGTAGAGGGGCGCAGCGTAAAATTGGGAGTACTGTAGGTCCTGGGCAGAAGACGTTTTAATTAGTGCAAATAAAACCAGAAACAAGATCGCTTTTTTCATCTGATTATAGTTTGTTTTTCAGTGGTCAGATGGAATCTCACATGGTTTATAATCATCCCAGTTTTTGCCGCTTGCATTATGCTCGATTTCATATCATCTAATCAAAACGAAAACATTTGTTTCTTCTTTGACTCTACCATCCGGAGTCGTATATCTCAGTTTATATACATAGTTTCCGGCAGGCGCCATATCTCCCCTAAATGTACCGTCCCAACCTGGACCATTTCGGTCGGAACTGTGATAGATGGCCTCTCCCCATTTATTGAAAACCCATAATTCCAATTCGGTTATATAGTTAAACCTTGGAAAAAAATGATCATTCATTCCATTTGCATTTGGGGTAAATCCGTTTGGCATAAGGATAAATGCCTCTTCGATGTTGATGTCATAAACCTGGCTCAATTGGCAACCATGAACATCAGTAATAGTAAGTTGCACGGGGTATACACCCTCTTCTGTAAAGGTATGAGTAGGGCGCTGTTCTTGGCTACTTTCCCCGTCTCCAAAACTCCATTCGTAAGCAATTACATCGCCGACGGTGATAGGCGTAAATTGAATCGCATAATTTACCAGGTTGGATGAATATTCCGAAAAAGAAGCAGATACAAATTCGAAATCCACATCCAAAGGGCTTGGATTAACAATCTCAGTAGAGGTTGCGAGACAGCCGTCACTATCTGTTACCTGCACGACATATTCACCAGGAATGGAAGTAACCATCACCGAGCCGTTTTGCTCTTCTTTTCCTCCACTCCAAGATATCCCGTAGGGTGGAAATCCACCGGATACTTCAACAAAAAATGTGGTTTTCAGACCTCTAGTCCCGCAAGTAACTTCTTCGGTGCGTGAAACCGATAGAGTTAAAGGTAATTGTTCTTCCAGTTCATACACTTCACTTGCCACGCAGCCATTCCTGTCAGTGACAAAAACGGTATAGGTGCCTGCAGATACGTTTTCCAAGATAGACTGCGATGGACCATGCTCCCACCTGTAAGTAAAGGGTGCTTCCCCGCCCACGGGGATAACCTCAATTCTCCCTGAATTGGCTACCTGGCAATCAACCGCATTGGAGGTGCTGCCTGTCAAATAATAGGGATCGGGCGAATTAATGGAAAAGGAAACCTCTTCCATACATCCGTTGGCATCTTTTACCTCGGCCACATATTCTCCGGGAGAAAGGTTGTTAAAGACAATATCTCTAACGTCTTGCGTTATTGATATGACCCCAGATAGAGCTCCGACATCATTCTGCTGAAATAGATTGCCGGTAAGAGGCAATAACCCGCCTGCTACATCAATGACATAAACACCATCGGACTGTCCAAAACAGGAAATTGCAAGAGAACTTCTGCCAGGATTTGGATTTAAAACAAGAAGTTCGGGTTCATCCACTGTGACCTCTGCACTTGCTTGGCAGCCTTTGGAATCCGTCACAGTAACGCTGTAAGTACCCGGAGCGAGATTTTCCAAAGTTTCTATAGTGCTATTATTCTCATCATCCCAACGTATTGAGTATGGGGGATTGTTACTGATAATCTCCACCGACACTGAAGCATCAGCAGCTCCAAAGCATGAGATAGCGGCACCGTTATAATTTGACGTAACCGATGCGGTAATGGTAATTGGTTCGTGGTTAATCGAAAATTTTTGAAAACAATCATTTTCTCCCCGTAATACCGCAAAGTAATCTGTCTTACCATCTAACACAGGTATAGGGTTTCTGGCCGTATATTCAACACTAGTGAATGTAATAGGAAACTCATTGAAAAAGCGGGTATCGGGAGGAAATACAGCTGATATCTCTTCAATCGGCAGGAAGGGTTCCTCATAATTGCAAAAATCAAACACCTGTGCAGTTTCCTCTTCAATACAATCTTCTATGGAAAGTGCTTCTGGGTCTATGGTAAAGAGATAGGGATCTATTATCGGGCTGCTGCTACATTCAGAGGTATTCAAATAGCCCTGAATAATTTTTATTCCGGAAAAAGGAGCTTGTGTTTGGAAATTTATACCACTAATCTCCCCTGCTAGACTCACGGTTGGGTCACAGGAAAAACCGGAGAATGCAGCACAATTTTCAACGGCATTCAAGGTATATTCCATCTTTGCAAGGAGGAGTTCAGGGTCTTGGCTAATGGGAAGGTCACCAATCTCCCAAACTATTGAACCCCCCGCCCCCAAAGTTTCGTCGTAGTAAGGCTGATTTACATTATTAGGCGTAAAAAATGCCTCCATGGTTACCTCTTCAAAAGTAGCTGCTAGGGGAATGGGTATTACTACTTTACCCGCTGTGATACCTTCACTTCCTTTATTTCTGATTTCCAGCGTAAACTTCAATTCCTCACCGGGAGAAATAAAAAAGGTCGTTTCGTCTTCGGACAATGGATGAGAGCTTTCCAGTTGGTGCAAGCCCTCCACCATAGGGCGATCCGCATCTATGGCAAAGGTAATATTAAAAATCGCATAGGTATCAATCGTCGCCCCATACTTAAACCGGGTGGACGTTTGCCCGTTACCTATGACACTGTTATCAGGATTAGGTACCGTAAACATGGCTAAATCAATCCCCGTGTTATTTTCTAAAAATGGATCTCTATCATTTCCGGCTGTATTAATGCTTGCATTAAAGAAATTGTCCGGCTGATTTAGGGTGTGGGATAATCGCAAAAAATCATTTGTCATTACACCTCTTTCAATCTCAAAGTAATCACCGACACCCCCCCGATCTCCTTCCCCCGCCATAATTCCCATTTTGAGATTTACATTTCCGGCTTCCATGGCGGAAAAACCGTCAAGTGATAGAAAGTATTCTTCGTCGAGATATGAGGCAACAAATGCAAAGCCATCGAAAACCACTACATCCCTTTGTTTCATCAGGTAATTTTCATAGACGACTACCATTCCCCATCCCCCATAATAACCGACAGGACCGCCTTGTCCCTCCGTTAAAGCAATATCTGCTATAGTGTAGGAACCTGGCCCGGAAGCTTTTACATAATCAGTTATTTCAACAAACCCGGCAAACATGCCATATTGGTCCTCCATTGTGGTGGGATACCAAATGTCATTGGGAGAAGCTCTCAACTGTAGATACTCCGTCTGTCCCGGGCCTTTTATTTTTACTTCCTGTTTATGAAAAGTCTTAGTGATACCATCCTTTTCCACTTCAAAAGACTGCTCAGCGAACGACCTCCCACTCCAGTATAATCCGGCAAACAAAATATTGGTACAGGCGGGTTCAGCACTGTTTTCAGTTGAAAATTCCAATGTGGCTGATGAAGAATTAAAGGTAGTTGGGTCATCATCAATATCCACATAAATCATGGGCATGTTGTTTTGAAGATCCAGGGAATAATTTTCCAGGACTAGGCTAGTGTTTCCCAACATGGTAAAGTCCCCGTTGATATTATAAATCAACCTATTAGGAGAATTGGCCGACGATTTGGGAACAAAGGGCCTAAGTACCTGCCCGGATACCTGTGTAAAAAAAGTACCTGTAACAAGTAGTAGTAAAAGAATTGTTTTCCTGTAATCCCTCATCGAAGTCTTATACGAGAAAAACAAAGCAAGTAACATGATTTGACAATAAGTTCTTTCAACATTAGGAAAAATATCTTAATTTTCTACTATCAAATTTGAAGTTTATGGTCGGCAAATTGCTTTTTAACAAAATTTAGCCACCTATTAACTGCAAGTTCTGATATCTTTACCATTTATTTTCTAAGAGCTTTTATTTCACTTTTTGGCAGGGCTTTAATGATCCTACCCCCTTTACCACTCATATCCTCAGCGGCAAACAAAGCATTGATTATTGCCTCCTCAGTTGCCTCTATTGTAGCCAGAAAAAGCGCGGACATGTCGTCATTAGGTAAAGGTCTCTCCGATTGTGAAGTTTTGTCTGAGTTTTTGTGGGAAACACGCATCGCATCATGAGTTGAGAATGAAATTACATAATCACCACTACCGTTAGACGCTATTCCGCCAGTCTTGGCCAAGCCCATCATAGCCCGCTTTGCGATGCGTTCCAGATTACGGGCATCCAACGGAGCATCCGTCGCCACTACCATCATGCAGGATCCATCTACAGATTCTAGATTCTGTCGGAAACTATATTGATTCAATATCTTTCCAATAGGAAGACCGTCTATTTGAAGAACTCCGCCGAAATTTGCCTGTACTAGCACTCCCACAGTGTATCCGCCTAGAGATTCGGGAAGAACGCGAGAAGCTGTTCCAATTCCTGCCTTAAACCCAAAGGCTACTGTTCCGGTACCGGCACCGACATTTCCTTCATCCACTTCTCCAGAGGCTGCGTTTTGAATAGCCTCTAGTACATGTGCTGCCTTTACATGACGACCTCGGATATCATTTAAACCACCGTCGTTAGTTTCCCCTACTATTGCATTTACAGATTGCACATTGGCATTTTCAGGAAATAGAAACGTGTAGTCGATGATACCTTCGATTCCGGCAGCCACACTCAATGTGTTTGTCAGTATGATGGGACTTTCAATATTTCCCAATTCGATCACTTGTGTACTTCCCACCAACTTGCCGAAACCATTTCCGACATAAATGGCCCCCGAAACTTTATCCTGAAAAATATTTCCATCGTGGGGCAGGATTGCCGTGACGCCGGTTCGTATATCCGTCCCTTCGATTAAGGTTAGGTGGCCAACTTTTACACCGGATACATCCGTGATTGCATTCCATTTTCCCGTGGACAAGACCCCGAAAATGAAACCATATTCTCTGGCTCTCTCCTGTGCGTGTAGACTACCAACTAGGCAGATGCACAGTAAACCGGCAAATATTCTCTTCATTATTATTGATTGTTAGTGGTTTGAGATTGTGTTATCCTTCTGGAAAAAGAATTTTCTCCAAATTAGCAGGGGAATAATCGATTGATTTCAAGGTTTTCCGGTCGTCTTTTCTATATACCAAGTATTTGTTTCCATCCTTTTCGTAAAAGCATTCAACGCCTTGTCTTTGGTAATGGGCGACGGTTTTTTCTGCCTCGGTGAGATCCTCACATGCTTTGCTCATGTTGGATCGCTGCACTTCATCGAAGAGTGCTTTGAAGTGCCCTCCCAAACCAAATTCTAATATCGCTCCGGAGAGTACATATTGGAGATCGCAGAATGCATCTGCTATTTCCACCATATCCCCGTCAGCTATAGCCTGCTCGAGTTCTTTAAGTTCCTCTGTCAAGAGAGAAAGCCTTAATGAGGCCCGTTTTGCTGGTGGTATCGTAGGTTTATCAAGTATTGGGTGTTTGAACGTCTCGTGAAATTCGGCGACGGACGATAAGCTTTTGGGATCAGTCATTCTAGTTTCTTAAAGGCAATAAAACATATAAATTTCAAGACAAAAAATATCAAAAATGGCCCGGAGTAACCCCGAGCCATTGTTTTTTTCCAATTCAATTTTTAAAATCAGCTTTTAATAGTGTCGTATCGCTCCGACACTTTCGCCCAATCAAGCACATTCCACCAGCTTGAAATGTATCGTGGCCGTTCATTTTGATATTTGAGGTAATAGGCGTGTTCCCATACATCTATACCCATGAGCGGAGATCCTTTTAGGTCTGAAATATCCATAAGCGGGTTATCCTGATTGGGAGTTGAGCCTACTTTAAGGGTATTACCATCTAACACCAACCACGCCCATCCTGATCCAAACCTTGTTTTGGCGGCAGTTTCGAATTCTTCAACGAAAGCATCATAACTACCGAAATCATTGTTTATAGCATCTGCCAATGCACCTGAAGGTTGTCCGCCACCTTCTGCAGACATGATACTCCAAAATAACTCATGGTTGTAGTGGCCGCCGGCATTGTTTCTCATTTTAGTAGAATATTTGGAAATATTTCCAAGTACCTCTTCCAGCGGATTGCTTGTATCAACATCTTCTTCTCCTGCCGCTTCGGTCACGTTGTTAGCGTACCCCGCAGCGTGCTTGGTGTAATGGATTTCCATTGTCCTCGCATCAATATGCGGCTCTAAGGCAGAATAATCGTATGGCAAGGGTTTTTGAGAAAACCCGGTGATGATTGGTTCCTTTTTGGTTTCTTCGGTTGCACATGAGGACAATAAAGCCGAGCCTATCAAGCTGCCTCCAAATCCTACGGAAAGGGATACTTTGGTGCTTTGTGTAAGAAATGTTCTTCTAGATCTATTAAGAGTTGGTTTTTTCATCGTATTGGTTAAATTTAGTGTGTTTTTTTTTAGCTAACTGAATATTAAATAGCTAGCGCAATGCTAAATTAGCCAATAAATCCCTAAATCGTATAGCCAACCACAGAATAAGTAGTCAAAAATAATTTTCACATTACCTATTCCGTATTTTATCTGCTTATTATTTGGATTGTCTTTAATTATACTTGCTATTGCCACTTTTAAAAAGGCTGTGGTCTATAACCAAAGGGCGAATAGGCCTAATTATTGTTAATAATAGCGGTAGGGTAGCAGGTATTAATACAGGTTTAGGCCATATATTCAGCCAAGTTGCTTATTTTTGTGGATCGGGCACCATTTAACCCTGGACCGATTGTCTTCAAACGAACAAATAAATGGAAAATGACTACATCCTTCTATAAATATCAAGGCACAGGAAATGACTTTGTCATGATTGATGATAGGAGTCTTTCCTTCGAAGCTGACAATTTGTCCTTAATTCAGGCCCTTTGTCACCGAAGACTGGGGGTGGGTTCAGATGGATTAATACTTCTCAGAACACGGGAAGGCTACGATTTCGAAATGGTATATTTCAACGCGGACGGTTCCCAAAGCATGTGCGGTAACGGTGCCCGATGTGCCGTTTCATTTGCGGCATTTTTGGGCATGTGTAAGAACGAATGCCATTTTATGGCAGTAGACGGACCCCACAAAGCGTCCATCAGAGGCAATATAGTTGAATTAGAGATGGGTCCCGTACGGGAATTTCTCCAAATAGATGAAGATCATTTTATAAACACCGGTGCTCCCCATCACATCCGTTTTGTGGAAAACCTCATCCATTATCCCGTCGTCACGGAGGGAGCCAAAGTCAGATATAACAAAGAGCTGTACCCGCAGGGAACAAATGTAAATTTTGTGACGGAACTCCGTGAGGGTACACTTCAGGTGCGAACCTACGAGCGGGGCGTGGAAGACGAAACGCTTTCCTGTGGAACTGGTGTTACAGCTTGCGCGCTTTTATACGGCAAGCTGAAAGAATTGGAAGAAGTTTCCGTTGAGACAAAAGGCGGTAGGTTGAAAGTTCGTTTCAATTCAGATGGAAATGGGGGCTATACCAATATCCGATTAATAGGGCCTGCCGAGCAGGTTTTTCAGGGAATCATACACATACCTCAAGAAGCTTTAGCTTCAAATTGAACGTTAAATAAAGACAATTATTCATTCTATTTATGTTAGATTTTATTGCAAAAGGACTATCGAAGGTATTTGGTACCAAATCAGATAGAGATATTAAGCTGCTAAACCCCATGGTGGATAGCATTAAGGAAGCGTACGCAAAACTTCAGGTTTTGACTGACGATGAATTAAGGCTGCAGACCCAACAAATAAAGGACATTATCGATTCCGACTTAAAAAGTTTTGATGATAAAATCCTTGAAATAAAAGCGAAAATCGAAGGTCTTTCTCCAGTGGAAGTTCAAGCTAAGGATGCGCTTTTCAATGAAATCGACATTACTGAAAAAGCGCGTAACGAGGAGTTGGAAAAAACCTTGGAAAAAGTCCTTCCTCAGGCATTTGCTGTAGTAAAAGAGACAGCTAGACGGCTAAAGGAGAACGGAAAACTTGAAGTCACTGCCAATATAAGAGACATGGAATTGGCGGCGGTGAAGAGTTATGTCACCATTAACGAAGATACCGCTACTTGGGGAAATACTTGGAATGCGGCCGGGGTAGAAGTTACCTGGGACATGTTGCACTATGATGTTCAGTTGCTAGGTGGTGTTGCCTTGCATAAAGGAAATATAGCTGAAATGACTACGGGTGAAGGTAAAACGCTGGTTTCTACTTTGCCTGCCTATCTGAATGCCTTATCCGGCCGGGGTGTACATATCGTAACGGTAAATGATTATCTTGCTAAACGGGATTCCGAATGGAACGCACCTCTTTTTGAGTTTCACGGCTTAAAAGTTGATTGTATCGACAAATATCCGCCAAATTCAGAAGCTAGAAGAAATGCATATGCCTGTGACATCGTCTATGGCACAAACAATGAATTTGGATTTGACTACCTCCGGGATAATATGGCCCGTGATTCGCGGGATTTAGTCCAGGGTAAGCACCATTTTGCCATGATCGATGAAGTCGATTCAGTACTGATAGATGATGCACGTACCCCATTGATTATTTCGGGTCCTATTCCCAAAGGAGATGTACATGAATTTTATGATATGAAACCTCGGGTTTCTACATTGGTAGATGAGCAGCGCAAATTGGTGCAAGGCTATCTAACCGACGCCAAAAGACTTCTCAAAGAAGGGAATGATAAAGAAGGGGGACTTGCACTCTTTAGGGTGTTCCGAGGACTTCCGAAATACAAACCATTAATCAAATATCTTTCCGAACCAGGAATCAGGGTTATTTTGCAAAAAACAGAAAATTTTTACCTGCAGGATAATAAACGCATGATGCCTGAAGCTGATGAGCCGCTTCTTTTTACGATTGATGAAAAAACAAACTCCGTAGACCTAACGGACAATGGCATCGAGACCATTACCCGCAAAAACGAGAATCCGGACTTTTTTATCCTACCTGATATAGGGATGGAGATTGCGGATATGGAAAAGACCGTCGAACTGGATGACAAGGAAAAGCTAATCCGGAAAGAAGAGCTAATTAAGGATTACGGGGTAAAAGCCCAGCGTATACATACGGTAAACCAATTGCTCAAAGCCTATTGCATGTTCGAAAAAGACACCGAATACATCCTGGTAGACGGTAAAGTAAAAATAGTGGATGAGCAAACTGGACGGGTGATGGAAGGGCGAAGGTATTCGGATGGACTTCATCAGGCCATAGAAGCTAAGGAAAACGTAAAAGTAGAAGATGCTACTCAGACATACGCTACCATTACGCTACAGAATTATTTCAGAATGTACCATAAGCTCGCCGGTATGACTGGTACGGCAGAAACCGAGGCTGGGGAATTTTGGGAAATATATAAGCTAGATGTAATCGTTATTCCCACAAACAAACCCATACAACGGGCCGACCGGGAGGACATGGTTTTTAAGACAGTCAGGGAAAAATTCAATGCGGTCGTGGATGAAATCAACGCCCTTACCGAAGCTAACCGTCCTGTCTTAGTAGGTACTACTTCTGTGGAGATTTCCGAATTGCTAAGTAGAATGCTTACTTTAAGGAAAATAAAACATCAGGTATTGAATGCCAAACAACATGCCCGTGAAGCAGACGTGATAGCCGAGGCAGGTAAACCTAAAACGGTAACTATCGCCACCAACATGGCTGGTAGAGGTACGGATATTAAACTTACGCCCGAATCAAAAGCGGCGGGAGGATTGGCTATAATCGGTACCGAAAGACATGAATCCCGTCGTGTGGACAGACAGCTAAGAGGTAGATCCGGCCGACAGGGTGATCCCGGTTCTTCCCAGTTTTTCGTTTCCTTGGAAGATAACCTGATGCGTCTCTTCGGTTCAGAAAGGATCGCTAAATTGATGGACCGAATGGGTCTTGAAGAGGGCGAGGTAATCCAACATTCCATGATTACCAAATCTATCGAACGGGCACAAAGAAAAGTGGAAGAAAACAACTTCGGCGTGCGTAAGCGACTTCTCGAATATGATGATGTCATGAACAGTCAACGGGAAGTGGTCTATCGACGAAGAAAAAATGCTCTACTTGGAGACCGTTTGGAGCTGGATATTTTAAATATTCTCTACGATGTATCGGAGGGAATCATCGAGATGGCCAAGAGTACGGAAGATATAGAAAATCTACGGATGAATATCTTTAGCTCTTTGGGAATCGATTATACTATATCTGCTACGGATCTTAAAGAGAAAGATACTACAGTACTTACTAGGCAACTGTTTGACGCCGCGTATAAAAACTATGTCAGCAAAAATAACGGCATTCTTCAAAAAGCGATGCCCATTTTACACGATGTCTATAAAAAACGCGGTGCCACGGTAAAAGAAATCATGGTGCCCATTTCTGATGGCATCAAACAAATTGGTGTGGTTATCAATTTGGAGTCTACCATCGAGAATGAGGGACGGGATTTGATTCGGGCTGTTGAAAAAACGGTGACACTTGCCATTATTGACCAGAACTGGAAAGAGCACCTTAGGGACATGGATGATCTGAAACAATCCGTGCAAAATGCGGTCTATGAACAAAAAGATCCGCTCCTGATTTACAAATTTGAAGCGTTTGAGATGTTCAAACGATTTGTGGGTAGATTGAATGATGACGTTAGCACATTCATTTCCAAATCTGATCTTCCCAAGCAGGATCCAGATCAAGTTAAAGCAGCCCAATCCACCAAGTCCGCTGAACCTACCGGCACGGCTACCAAAGAAGAAGTTGGTAGTACGCTGGGAGGAAATTCATCCGGACAACGAGCTGCTGCTGCGCAACAAACCAGAGTCAGCAGAGAACCTGTACAGCCCAGAAAGTCAGATAAGGTCTATGGACGAAATGATCGGGTAACTGTACAATATGTAGACGGTAAGCTGGTAAAAGACGTCAAATATAAAAGTGTGGAGCAGGATATTGAAAGTGCCAAATGCGTGGTAATCGACAGTTAAATACAAAGAAACCATGATAAAACGGATTTTGTTTGCCTCAGTATGGCTCGCCATAACTTCAAGCTGCGGCTTTATAAGTGTGAGTAAGACCGGTGGATCCGCTGAAAGGTATAGTGGGTATACTGAAAACCTGGAAAACACCCTACCGCCCTTCGAAGCTTTTCCGGCCTCCGCTGTTTCAGTGCGTAGTAAAGAAACGGTAAAACCGGTTGATGATGATCTTTCCATTGCAGTACAACGTCTGATCTCAAAGAATGAAGAGGAAATGTATATCAGTGGATTTACTATTCTAGTATATAGTGGAGTAGATCGGGAAGAGGCCTTCAAAACTAGGAATACTCTCTATTCTGAATACCCTGATGTCCTCACGTTCATGCAGTACCAACAACCCCGATATCTCGTTAAAGTAGGTCGGTATATCAACCGGATAGAAGCTTTGGCATGGTATGAGAAAATTAATGATGAATTTCCTTCCGCAAGGATCATTCAAGATCGGTTCGAACGGTCAAGGTTTAGTGAAAAGTCAGATACAATAGAGGATGCTCAAGAATAAAATAAAAAAACTTGCACTGGAAATTAAAGCAGAGGCAATAGAAAATCGCAGATACCTACATCAAAATCCGGAACTATCCTTTGAAGAATACAAAACTGTAGCTTTTGTTGAAAGTAGATTACGCCAGATTGGTATCGAAAAAATCGAAAAAAAAGCCGTCACTGGGCTTACTGCTCTAATAGAAGGTAGAAATCCTGAAAAGAAAGTTATTGCCCTTCGTGCCGATATGGATGCATTGCCCATTTTCGAGCAAAACGACGTGCCCTACAAATCCACCAAAGAAGGTGTAATGCATGCCTGTGGTCACGATGTCCATACATCTTCCCTATTGGGTACTGCCAAAATTCTGCATCAGTTAAAGAATGAATTTGAAGGAACTGTCAAGCTTATCTTCCAGCCAGGCGAAGAAAAGGCACCCGGGGGGGCCTCATTTATGATCAAGGACAAAGCGTTGGAAAATCCAAAACCGAAGGCAATTTTTGGCCAACATGTGATGCCCTTGATACCTGTAGGCAAGATAGGCTTCAGGTCTGGGATGTATATGGCAAGTGCTGATGAGATTTACTTGACTGTAAAAGGTAAAGGAGGGCACGGAGCCATGCCAGAAACGTTAATTGACCCCGTTCTTATTGCCTCCCATATTATTGTCGCACTTCAGCAAATAATCAGTAGAAATTCAGATCCCAAAATTCCTTCTGTGCTTTCGTTTGGAAAGGTGATCGCAAACGGAGCTACCAATGTAATTCCCAATGAGGTAACGCTTGAAGGAACTTTTAGAACGTTAGATGAAACTTGGAGGCAGAAAGCCAAAGAACTGATAGCCAAAATGGCGACAGGCATAGCCGAGGCAATGGGTGGCTCGGTAGACGTGAATATAATGCACGGCTACCCCTTTTTGAAGAATGATCCTGACTTGACAAGTAGAGCCTCCGTTGCCGCTAAGGAGTATATGGGGGAGGAAAACGTTGTCGATCTGGATTTATGGATGGCTGCGGAAGATTTTTCATATTACACCCACGAGATGGCCGGGTGCTTTTATCGGTTAGGAACTAGAAACGAGCAGAGAGGAATTACTTCAGGAGTACATACGCCCACCTTTGATATTGATGAGGATGCGTTGGAAATTGGTTCAGGTCTTATGGCTTGGCTCGCTTTAAAGGAACTTGAAACAGTCACTATCCAAAATTGATTTCATTATGAAAAAGTTGTTTTCAGTTTTGTTTATTTATCAGCTGGTTGTTATTCAATCCTTTGGGTGGGGACTTACCGGTCATCGGGTAGTAGGTCAATTGGCCGAATGGCATCTAAATAAGAAAGCCAAAAAACAGATAGAGAGGATTTTAGGACCTGAGTCGCTGGCCATGGTTGCTAACTGGATGGATGATGTAAGATCAGACGGAAACTATGATCATCTAAATACGTGGCACTACCTGACGATAGAAGATGGCAAAACCTTCGACCCAATAATACAGGAAGCAGAAGGTGACGCTTTCAGCAAAACGAAAATGATTATAGCACTCTTGAAAAAAGGGGGGCTGAGTGTACTAGAGGAACAGGAATACCTTAAAATGTTGGTTCATCTCGTTGGTGACCTACATCAACCACTCCATGTAGGAAGGGGAGATGATAGGGGAGGCAATGATGTACAGGTCACTTTTTTCAACCAGAATACTAATCTACATCGGGTATGGGATAGCCAAATCATTGATGGAAAACAGCTTAGTTATACTGAAATGGCCACTTATCTACATCGAAGGGCAGATGAACAAGCAATCAAAAAGCTCCAAAGTGGCGGATTAGAAAAATGGTTAGCTGATGCAATAGATCTTCGATCTGTAATTTATGATTTACCTGATGACAAACGGTTATCCTATCCATATGTTTACAAGACATTTCCTTTGATTGAAGATCAACTCTTGGCTGGCGGTATCAGATTGGCTGGCATCCTTAACGAAATCTACGGTTAAGCCTTTCCTGCGGCGATAACAGCTAAATCTAGTCTATCTGGATTGGCGGTATGGATCACATTCGCACAGGCGGCTAACGTAGCTCCCGTTGTCATTACATCATCTACCAGTAAAATGCGCCTACCGTTAATGGACGTAGCTTCCATCAGCTCAAATACGTCTGACACGTTTTCCCAACGCTGAATACGTGATTTGCGGGTTTGTGTTGATGTATTGGTGTTTCTCCTTAACGCATATATTTGCGGAATAGATAGAGATTCAGCTATTCCCTCTGCGAAACACTCACTTTGATTGTACCCTCTTCTCCGTAGTTTTTCCCGGTGTAATGGGACCGCAATGATCCCCTGCCAGCGGTCCTTATAGCCGTTTTCAGCGAGCAGCCTACCATATAGACGGCCCAATACCTTACCTAATCCCGGCTTATTTTTATATTTCAACTGGTGCAATAGAATTTGACTAACTCCCTTTTTGGAGTACTTTAGATAGGCCATTACATTATCCACTTCCGCCAGACCCAAAATTTTTGTTTTTAAGTCGTTCGATTCAGGAATTAGGTGGTAGGAGGTGACAGGTAAGTTTGCCTCACATTTACGGCACAGATGATCTTCAAACGCATACAGACTACGTTTGCAAACAGCACAGGTGAGAGGAAAAACCAGTGCCAAAAAATCTTCTAATAGATTGAAACGCATATCGAAAAAGGGTTGTTAGGTATCTAGTACGCTTAAAACTGTTATATTTGTCGGTGGCAGTAACAATATCAAAGTAATTTAGAATAATTTAGCCAAACGGTCAACTATGTTTAAAAAAGACTTGGACTTGGAAATTCGGTGGGGGAAGCTATTGGCGGGTTTGACCGGGTTGTTTCAAAAAAAACCTGCTGACCTAAACGCCGTATTATTCATCATTGGCGTGCAAGAATTGGGAAAAGGTATCTGCGTATTTAGCAAGGAAGAAAAGCAGGACCTGATGCACATTGCGGTTTGCAAAGTCCTAAGTCTTTCTGGGTTTTATGAGCTGGATTTTATCGATCAAGATGGCTGGCCCCATTGGAAATTAACAAAGGAACTTCCGCATTTGAATGCCGCTGAACAAGAAAAAATGTTAAAATTACATGTTTTGGAATATTTTGAAAAAGAGTTTGAAACACAGATAGATTAAATGATTTTAGTTTCCTATAATGTAAATGGTATCCGGGCAGCGCTTAAAAAAGATTTCATCGGGTGGCTTAAAGCCTGCAATCCTGACGTAGTAGGACTGCAAGAAGTAAAGGCTTCACCCTCACAGGTTGATCTGAGCATGTTTGAAGATTTGGGATATGAGGTTTATTGGCATGAGGCGGTAAAAAAAGGATACAGCGGGGTAGCAACATTAACTAAACAAAAACCTAATGCGATCCACTATGGTATGGATATGCAAAAATACGACGATGAAGGACGAATCCTTCGTTTGGATTTTGATGGTTTTTCGTTCGTGAATACCTATTTCCCCTCAGGAACAACGGGAGATGTGCGTCAAGCGTTTAAATACGAATTTCTTGATGATATCTATGGCTTTTCTCAAGATTTGCGAATTAGGCATCCTGAGTTGATATGGAGTGGAGATTATAACATTTGCCACAAGCCAATCGACATCCACGATCCCATATCAAATAAGAAATCGTCAGGATTCCTGCCAGAGGAAAGAGCATGGATGGATAAATTCACGGAGTCTGGGTTTGACGACAGCTTCCGATTAATTAATCCAGACCTTGCCCACCAATACACCTGGTGGAGTTACCGCGCAAATTCACGTTCCAAAAATAAAGGATGGCGGATTGACTACCATATGACAACACCGGGACTTAAGGACCATATAACTAAAGCCACCATTCATTCGGATGCTTTACACTCCGATCATTGTCCGATTCTAATAGAGATCGATTAAAAAATAATGAAAATTATTCTGAATTTAATAGAAATAAATTAATGAAATCGATCAAAATTTCAATTCCATCTTTGATTGAAAACATTACAATCATAGAAAGCTTCATCGATAATGCAAAGGAAAAATTCCATATATCGGATGACATATATGGCAATATCATGATATCCGTCACAGAATGTGTCAGCAATGCTATCATTCATGGAAACAAAGAAAATCCAAAGAAAACGGTTAAATTAGAACTTAAATTTTATGAGGATCAAATTAAGTTCATCATAGAAGATGAGGGAGATGGTTATGATTATAATCATTTGAGTGATCCAACTTCTCCTGAAAATTTAGAAAAATCCGGTGGCAGGGGTGTTTTCCTAATGAAGCATTTGTGCGATGACTTGTCATTCGAAGATAATGGAAGGAAAACCTATCTCACTTTTTATATGAATTGATATGGCAATACGGTTTTTTGAGGAAGAAATAAAATTCAAGTTACCAAATCGAAATAAGTATAAGAGGTGGCTAAAAAGTTTAGCCTTTGAAGAAGGATTCTCTATAGAAGATCTCAATTATATCTTTTGTACTGACGAATATTTACACAAGATTAATCTGGAGTATTTACAGCACGACACTTATACTGATATTATTACTTTCGATCAAAGTGAGTTCCCAAAAAGGATCTCCGGTGAGATTTACATCAGCATAGATAGGGTTGTTGAAAACGCTAAATCCTTGCAGGTGACGTTTGAGAAAGAAATAAACCGAGTCATTAGCCACGGCTTATTACATTTATGCGGATATACCGATAAAAATAAATCGGACGAATTGAATATGCGGATAAAAGAAGAAGCCGCTCTAGGTGTATTCGAAAATATTAAATAGCAAGTGTTCCACGTGGAACACTTGTAAACACCATCTCCGAAAATTATCTTAACTGTTCCACGTGGAACATGTACAGCTTTAAATTATGTTTCCAATATATGATGTTATTGTAGTAGGGGCGGGACATGCCGGGTGTGAGGCAGCACATGCTGCGGCCAAGATGGGTTCCAAAGTACTCCTATGTACTATGAACATGAATACTATCGCCCAAATGTCTTGTAACCCTGCTATGGGAGGGATTGCCAAAGGACAAATTATTAGAGAAATCGATGCGCTTGGCGGTATGTCTGGGATCATATCGGACAAGTCGATGATTCAATTTCGTATGTTAAACCGTTCAAAAGGTCCGGCAATGTGGTCACCAAGAAGTCAAAATGACCGAATGCGGTTTGCTGAGGAATGGAGATTAGCTCTTGAACAAACACCGAATGTGGATTTTTGGCAGGAAATGATAACTGGACTACTTGTTAAAGACGGTGTAGTGACAGGAGTAAGGACTGGAATTGGAATTGAGATACAGAGTAAATCTGTCGTTCTCACCAATGGAACATTTCTGAATGGTATCATACATATTGGAGAAAAACAAATGGGAGGGGGCAGAACGGGCGAATCAGCATCAAAGGGAATTACCGAAGATTTGATCGCTTTAGGATTCGAGTCTGGCAGAATGAAGACTGGAACACCACCAAGAGTAGACGGTCGATCATTAGACTATACAAAAATGGAAGTCCAATATGGAGATCCCATCCCTGAAAAATTTTCTTACTTACCTTCAACCACATCTCTCAAAGAACAGAAAACATGTTGGATCACTTATACCAATAAAGATGTTCACGAATCCTTGGAAGAAGGTTTTGATAGATCTCCAATGTTTAATGGGAGGATCAAAGGGTTGGGTCCAAGATATTGCCCATCAATTGAAGATAAGATCAATCGTTTTGCTGAAAGAGAGCGCCACCAAATCTTTGTCGAACCAGAAGGTTGGAATACAGTGGAAATCTATGTAAATGGCTTTTCAACGTCTCTACCTGAAGATATCCAATATAAAGCATTGCGAAAAATACCTGGCTTTGAACAAGCTAAAATGTTTAGACCCGGCTACGCAATTGAATACGACTTCTTCCCACCAACTCAATTAAAGTTAAGCTTAGAAACGCAACTAGTAAGTAACCTGTTTTTTGCCGGACAAATTAACGGTACTACAGGATATGAAGAGGCGGCTGCCCAAGGGCTGATAGCAGGGATGAACGCACATAATAAGGTTAAAGAAAAAGAATCAATCTTACTTAAAAGATCGGAGGCTTATATTGGAGTTCTCATTGACGACCTGGTTAATAAAGGTACAGAGGAACCATATAGAATGTTTACTTCGAGGGCTGAATTCCGACTATTATTGCGCCAGGATAATGCAGACCTGCGATTAACGGAAATAGGTTTCAAACAAGGATTGGCCTCAGCAGACCGCATGATCCTAGTTAATAGCAAGAAAGAAGAAACAAAACGACTCATTAGTGAGTTGAAACAAATAAAACTGGACCCAGGATCCTACAATGAGAAATTACTAAGTTTAGATACAGCGGAAATTAAAGAAAAAATAAGCGCGGATAAACTTATTCGTAGACCTCACTTAGGCATTAAAGAAATATGCTCCCTAGATGAATCAATTGCTAGAAGGCTAGAACACTATTCAAAAGACGTTTTAGAGCAAGCAGAAATTCAATTAAAATACGAAAGTTACATCAATAAAGAAAAGGCAATGGCTGATAAGATGATTCAACTTGAAAACTACCGTATTCCTTTAGCTTTTAACTACTCCGGAATTACCGCTCTTTCAGCCGAAGCAAGACAAAAACTAAGTAGCGTAAAACCAGAAACGTTGGGACAGGCTTCAAGAATAAGTGGCGTGACGCCAGCGGATGTTTCTATACTAACAGTTTTTCTAGAAAGATAACATGTACGAAAGGTTAACCAATTGTCCGCTGTGTAATAGCGGACATTTTCTTAATCAGCTAGTGGTTAAGGACCATGCACATACTCAGGAGTCTTTTACAATCTGTCGTTGCACGAAGTGTGAACTGTGGTTTACCAATCCACGTCCAACTTTGTCTGAAATACACAAGTATTATGACACGGAAACATATATCTCACACAAGAATAAAAGTAATACACTAGTCAATTTTTTGTACAAACAAGTAAGAAAACTGACCATAAGGAAAAAACTAAATTGGCTGAAGCAACGAAATAAAATACCAGGAAGACTACTGGATTTTGGCTGCGGTACAGGACATTTTCTTTACTCAGCCAAACAAAAAGGATGGATAGTAACAGGAGTCGAACCGAATGATGAAGCTCGAAATATCGCTATTTCTAAACATCAGTTGATAATTCACAAAAGTCTTGATGAAACCAAAAAAGAAAAAAAATACGATGCCATCACCCTTTTTCATGTATTAGAACACGTCCACGATTTAAAAGGAACAATAAGATCCTTACTAGAATTACTAAAGAAAAGAGGAACGCTTTATATTGCTGTGCCCAACAGAGATGCCCCAGATTACCATTATTATAAGGAAAATTGGGCTGCGTTGGATGTTCCTAGACATCTATATCATTTTAATAGACAGTCGATGAAATTCCTCGCAGAAAAATATTCTCTTAAAATTATTGAGGAGAAACCAATGCTTTTTGATTCATTTTACGTTTCCTTGTTATCAGACAAATATCAACCAATCAAAAGCTCCTTTGTTTCATCGATTGCCAAAGGCCTTAAATTCAACAAAGCTGCCGCAAGAGATAAAAAAAACTATTCCAGTATCCTTTTTATATTAAAAAAGAAATGAAATCCATCAGGAATCTATTTTTTGCATCCATCATCATAATAACTTGGTTCTCCTGCGCAAAGCAAAGTTCACCTATGGGAGGACCAAAGGATGAGGATCCTCCAATTCTGTTGGAAACGGATCCGGAAGATAATTCTATTAACGTAAAGCCTCGGGAAATTAATTTAATTTTCAATGAGTATGTTGCGCTGGAAAACCCAAACAAACAAATTATCATCACACCGAGAATTAAGGTAGATGAAGTCGAATTTCTAGCAATAAAAAATAGAGTAAATATTAAATTAAACCAGGAGTTGGAAGATGAAACTACATATGTTTTCAATTTTCAAAAGAGCGTTCAAGATATAACAGAGAAAAATCCTGCTGAAAGTTTGAAACTAGTGTTTTCAACAGGCAGTACAATTGATAGTATATCAATATCGGGTAAAATTGCTTACATATTTCCCCAGAAAGAAAAGCTATTAAAGGACATCCTAGTCGGGTTATACGAAGAAAATGACACTACCGATTTATTTACTTCTCCACCTTATTATATAAGCCAAGCGGATACTGCCGGAAACTTCTCTATTACAAATATTAAATCGGGAATTTTTAGATTATATGCATGGCATGATGAAAACAATTCACTAAAAGCAGAATATCGAAACGAAGCCTATGGCTTCTATTCCGAACCCATTGACATCAGTTCAGATATTTCTGATATTCATATTAACTTATACAAGGGCGATCTTTCAGATTTAAAGATCAACCGATCCAGCCCAACAGGCAGAAACTATGATATTGTTCTAAGCAAATCCCCAATAAGTTATGAGATAATACATGAAGACATAGGCACGGATATGTTTTATAGACTCAATGACAAAACCATTAGAATTTACCATAATACCATACAAAACGACAGTACCGAAATTCAGGTCGTACTTAGAGACTCAGTCGGCTATTCAATAGATACTACATTATATGCAAAATTTGAACCAAGCGATAGGAGGGATGAAAACTTGGAAATTTCAGTAAATTCTGGCTTAGCATTTTTAAACAATATTCGTTCCGAATGGACTTTTAATAAACCAGTGAACTTTATCAATTATGATTCCCTATTCATCACATATGACACAGCAGGAGTAATACCAATCACCCCAGAAAACATCTATTTTTTAGATAGCAGTAAACGGACGAAGCTAATTATGGAATTGTTTGTGCCTGATTCACTCACTTATGAAACATATACCATCTATGCTGGTGATTCCTCTATTCGGGATATTCAGGGAGTTTATAACAATGAACCAATAAAAGCCAACTACAGAAAGCTAAAACAAGACCGTCTTGCTGATGGTATTTCCGGCACTGTACATACAGAAGAACGACCCATACTCTTACAATTGATTAATAAAAAAAATGAAATTGTAGAGCAATTGTATCTGGAAGATACCAATACTTATCAATTTTCTAGGATAGAGGCCGGAGACTATAGAATACGAGCGATTATTGATAGAAACAAAAATAGAAAGTGGGATCCGGGTAATTACTTTGAAAACAGACAGCCAGAACCTCTATATTTTTATTATGATACCGAAAAAAATACGGATGAATTTATCCTAAAAGGCGGTTGGCTTCTTACCGATGTCGACATTTTCCCAAGACCAGATACAGGAATATACCAATCCATAGAAATGTTAGAACAAGAAGAGGATCTAATAGAGCAAGAACCCGATAAAATCGATGATTCGGTAAATTAAGTTGTCTTTGTGGATCTCGTGTTGATAACACCACGAAATCACCCAACAACTGTCGTCTTGCTAACATTTCAACGAAAAGCTTTGCAGCCATTAAATAACTTTGGGGGTAACCCCATAGTTCTCCCCACTAATGCACCAGCTCTTTAACAAAATATTATTAACAATGCAATATTGGGGATAAAATCAACCTAAAATAGAATATATCTATAAATATCTCATTAACAGTAATTTATAGAAGTTATAGATGTGGATAACTAGTTATTCTATCCTAATTAGACGTTCATTTCAGTGTTAGTAAATATGAATAGAAAGGTTACCAACATATCCACACCATAATAGATACTACAGTTTTCTTAATTCATAAAAATCTTATTTATAATAAGGTGTGTATAACTTTATCTATTTGGCTAAATGCATTAATCGTTGCGGTTACCCCAATAATTCAAAACAAATTAAATTTACAACGAATTTTTCCGATAAAAATAGCTTCTAAGCCGATTCTACCATAAAACCACGCAAAAAAAAATAACATATAGTATGCATGCATAACTTTTTTTATTATATTTAGCTATTCGGCATGATAAATACGTATACTGTAATAGATGAAAAAAGAAGAGACTATTGATTTTCACATTAAATCCTGTTGGCATTCTATCTCCAGGATGTATAATCAAAAGGCTATTCAAGAGGGAATTACGACATCCATAGGATTTGTTTTGATCAATATAAATTCAAAAGAAGGCACTCCTGCTACGAAAATTGCTCCGATGATGGGACTTGAATCTAGAAGTCTTACTAGGGTCTTGAAGACAATGGAGGATAAGGGATTGATTTCAAAAAAAGCCGATACGCTTGATAAGCGTTCAGTTAGAGTTTTTTTAACTGAAGAAGGTAAGAGAAAAAAGGCTGTTTCGGTTGAGACGATAATGGATTTTAATGAGAAAGTAAAAAATTCACTAAGCTCAGAGGAATGGGATACTTTTTTTGAGGTATTCAATAAAATTAATAAAGTAATTAGTTACGAACAGAATAAGATATAAACCTTGAACGACTTATGAGAAAAGCAATTCAAAAAGTAGCCATTTTAGGTTCCGGAATTATGGGATCCAGAATTGCCTGCCATTTTGCCAATATTGGTGTGCAGGTACTCTTATTGGATATTATACCCCGCGAACTAAATGAAGATGAAAATAAAAAAGGTCTTACTTTAGAAGATAGGGAAGTAAGAAACAGATTTGTAAATAAGTCTCTCCAAGATACTTTAAAGTCTAAACCATCGCCAATTTATGATTCAGAGTTTGCATCACGCATTAAAACGGGCAACTTCGATGACGATTTAGAAAAGGTCAAATCTGTAGATTGGATTATTGAAGTTATTGTAGAAAAATTGGAAATCAAGAAGTCTCTCTTTGAAAAGGTGGAGAAATTCAGGACTCCAGGAACATTAATAACATCCAATACCTCAGGGATACCCATTCAAATGATGTCAGAAGGTAGAAGCGAGGACTTTCAGTTACATTTTGCCGGAAGCCACTTCTTCAACCCCCCAAGATACTTGAGACTATTAGAAATCATACCTGGTCCTAAGACCAAACCAGAGATAATAGATTTTCTCATGGACTACGGAGATAGGTATTTAGGTAAAGAAACGGTTCTGTGTAAAGATACGCCCGCATTTATTGCTAATAGGATAGGTGTTTATTCGATTATATCGGCTATACATACCATTGAAAAAATGGGGATGGGCGTCTCTGAAGTGGATAAGCTTACCGGAACGGTAATAGGCAGGGCTAAATCAGCTACCTTCCGGACGATGGACGTAGTTGGTTTGGACACTACGGTAAATGTAGCTACTAATCTTGCCAAGGTATTGGAGCATGATGAATCAAAAGCCATGTTTGAGTTGCCCAATAGCATGAAAGTCCTTCACGAAAATAAGTGGCTGGGAGATAAAACGGGTCAGGGATATTTCAAAATGATCCGTCACAAAGACGGTACCAAGGATCTGAAGGAAATAGATCTTCAGACTATGGAATATAAAGATGTGGAAAAGCCGAAGTTTAAATCCCTCGACGACGCCAAATCCATTGAAAATATAAAAGAAAGAATAAAATTCCTTGTCAACTATCAGGATAAATCGGGAGAGTTTTTTAGAGCCACTTTTTACGACCTGTTCCGATATTGTTCGTTTCGAATTCCGGAAATAGCAGATGAATTATACCGGATCGACCAGGCGGTATCTGCGGGTTTTGGATGGGAATATGGACCCTTTGAGAACTGGGATATTCTTGGAGTAAAAGATACGGTGGAAAAGATGGAAGCAGGCGGAGAAAAGCCGGCCGCTTGGGTCTATGAGATGCTGGATGCAGGCAAATCCAGTTTTTACAAGGTAGAAAATGGAAAGACTCACTATTATGATATACCTACCAAATCATATGTAGTTATACCCGGTCAAGGGGATTATATACTTCTAGATACACTGAAAGCTGCCAATAAGAAGATTTGGGGAAATGCAGGTGCATCCGTTTATGATTTAGGTGATGAAGTAATTGGACTTGAGTTTCATACCAAAATGAATTCACTGGGTGCCGAAGTGGTTGAAGGAATCAATACAGCCATAGCCATGGCAGAAAAATCATACAAAGGATTGGTCATTGGAAATGAAGGAGCTAATTTTTCCGCAGGCGCCAATCTGGCTATGTTGTACATGTTTGCGGGAGATCAGGAATTTGACGAAATCAACCTAATGATTGCCCAGTTTCAGAATACCATGATGCGGGTTAGATATTCCTCCATACCTGTGGTAGTTGCTCCGCATAATATGGCCTTGGGTGGCGGGTGTGAGATGTCTTTGCATGCAGATGCTATTCAGGCTCATGCGGAGCTTTATATGGGCCTTGTAGAGGTAGGGGTAGGCCTTATTCCTGCTGGTGGTGGAACCAAAGAGATGACACGGCGCTTCGCTAATGAAATAGTTCCAGGTGATGTTGAATTAAACCGTTTGCAGGAAACATTTATGAATATAGCCATGGCGAAAGTTTCAACATCGGCGGAGGAAGCCAGGGGTCTGGGATATTTGGAGGCTAAAGACGCTATTACATTGAACCGTAAAAGGCAGCTTGCTGAAGCAAAGGCAAAAGTGCTCGCGCTCTATGATGCCGGTTATACCCAGCCATCACAACAGACAAATATAAAGGTGTTGGGAAAAACATCTTTAGCGATGTTTGAAGCAGGAATATCAGGCATGAGGTACGGTGCATACATTTCTTCGCATGATGCCAAGATAGCCCGCAAACTGGCTTGGGTAATGAGTGGTGGAGACCTATCTGCTGCTACGGAAGTCAGTGAACAATACCTTCTTGATTTGGAACGGGAAGCATTCCTTAGTTTAACTGGAGAACACAAGACTTTGGAGCGGATTAACAGCATTTTGTTCAAAGGGAAACCGTTGAGAAACTAAAGTTAATATGAAGATTCCGACTCTTCGTTTTCTAAATGCTGCTCCGATCAATAGTGACAGCGACAAAGTCAACAATAACCTAAATTATTAATCAACATGGAAGCATATATTGTAAATGGATATAGATCAGCAATCGGAAAGGCTAAAAAAGGAGGTTTTCGCTTTTACAGACCTGACGACCTGGCAGCTGATGTCATCAAATTTTTAATGGAAAAAGTGCCACAGGTATCCCCAAAGATGGTGGATGACCTTATTGTGGGAAATGCCATTCCAGAGGCGGAACAGGGTATGCAGATGGGACGTATGATTGCATTGCTTGCCTTGGGTAAAGATGTGCCTGGATTTATAATAAACAGATATTGCGGATCCGGGATTGAGGCCATTGCTTTGGCTACGGCAAAAATCCGATCCGGAATGGCAGAGTGTATCATTGCAGGTGGCACAGAGTCCATGTCCCTTGTTCCCATGATGGGCTACAAAACAGCGCTTAACTGGAACATCGCTTCTAAAAATCCGGATTATTACCTTAATATGGGTCTAACGGCTGAAGAGCTTTCAAAAGAATACGATATCACCAGGGAAGATTCGGATTCATTTTCGGTACTATCCCACGAAAAGGCTTTAAAGGCCATCGCAGAAGGACGTTTTAAGGATGAGATAGTTCCGGTCGAAGTTGAGGAAACGTATTTGGATGAAAATAACAAAAGGAAGATCCGAAAATATACCGTTGATACGGATGAGGGACCCCGACCGGGCACTACCTTGGAGGTGTTGTCAAACCTTAAGCCGGCTTTTAAGCAGGGTGGACAAGTGACTGCCGGGAACTCATCCCAGACCTCTGACGGAGCAGCCTTTGTAATGGTTATGTCTGAAAGAATGGTAAAGGAGCTTAACTTGGAACCGGTGGCCCGCTTGGTATCCTACAGTGTAGCTGGAGTGGAACCTCGAATAATGGGCATTGGACCTAAAGAGGCTGTACCAAAGGCTCTGAAGCAGGCTGGATTAACTTTGCAAGATATGGAATTGATAGAGTTAAATGAAGCTTTCGCCGCCCAAGCCTTGGCTGTCATCAAAGCCTTGGATATGAATCCAGAAATTGTTAATGTCAATGGAGGTGCTGTGGCCTTGGGTCATCCATTGGGTTGTACCGGAGGCAAACTAACTGTGCAAATCATCAATGAACTTAAAAAGCGAAACGGAAAATACGGACTTGTGACCGCATGTGTTGGTGGGGGACAGGGTGTTGCAGGAGTAATTGAAGTGTTTTAGGTAAACAATAACTCATAAGCTTTAAGGAACTGAGTTTTCATGCATTCCACGACTGACTGTTCAATAGATTATTAGAAAAAAACCATTTCCAAGTTTTCGCAAAGTGTATTGAGAAATGGTCCGCCAGATAGCAGTCAAGTGTAACCAATGATACCTAGTAGTTAATATTCGGGCATTTTACTATTTTACAACATTTGAAATATGGAAACAAAAAATAATTCAATTAATGGAGGGGAATACCTCATAGCGGATACTGAGTCCAGCCAGGTATTTATCCCCGAAGAATTCAGTGAGGAACAGCTTATGATGGCACAGGCCTGCCAGGATTTTGTGGATACCGAAATCGAGCCTCATAAAGAAGCAATTGACAGCATGAAGCAACCTGATCTCGTGCCTGAAATTCTGAGGAAAGCTGGCGAACTAGGCTTGCTTGGTATAGCTGTTCCGGAGGAGTATGGAGGCTTGGGTATGAGTTTCAATACATCCATGTTAATTGCGGATATCATCGGTTCCGCAGGCTCATTTTCTACTACCTATGGGGCCCATTCAGGCATTGGAACATTGCCAATTTTGTATTATGGGACTGAGGAGCAAAAGCAAAAATACCTACCCAAACTTGTGAATGCGGAATGGGCAGCGTGCTATTGTCTTACTGAACCAGATGCAGGCTCGGACGCTAACAGTGGTAAGACAAAAGCCACACTCAGCGAAGACGGATCCCACTATCTGATTACCGGCCAAAAAATGTGGATTTCGAACGGGGGATTTGCGGATTTGCTTATTGTATTCGCCAGAATTGAAGATGACAAATATCTCTCAGCATTTATTGTGGAAAAGTCCTTTGGTGGCATTACCATGAATGAGGAGGAGAAAAAAATGGGAATTAAAGGGTCCTCTACGCGTCAGGTTTTTTTCAATGACTGCAAAGTACCAGTGGAAAACATGCTATCAGAGCGAGGTAATGGTTTTAAAATTGCCGTAAATATCCTCAATATAGGGCGAGTGAAATTGGGTGCTGGAGTTTTGGGAGGTTGCCGAAAGGTCTTGGCTGATGCCATCCAATATGCCGGAGAACGTAAGCAATTTGGAGTTTCTATAAACAGCTTTGGTGCTATCAAGCAAAAGCTTGCTGAGATGGCCATCCGTACCTATGCCTGTGAATCGCTATGCTACCGTGCAGGTCAGGATATCGAGGACCGAATAGAAACATTAACCAATGATGGTATGGATGCTACTTTGGCTAAATTAAAGGGAGTAGAAGAGTTTGCTATTGAGTGTGCTATTGCCAAGGTACACGGTTCCGAGGTGCTTGATTATGTAGTCGATCAAGGTGTGCAGATATATGGCGGAATGGGTTATTCCGCCGATGCACCGATGGAGAGGGCATACCGTGACGCGAGAATTTCACGCATCTATGAAGGAACCAATGAAATTAACCGTATTCTCATGGTTGGCATGGTGTTGAAAAGGGCGATGAAGGGGGAAATCAATCTAATGGGACCGGCTTTAGCAGTTGGAGAAGAACTGAAAGCCGTACCCAGTTTTGATAGTCCGGATACTTCCCAGCCTTTGGCGACCGAGAAGGAAGTCCTGAGGAAACTCAAAAAGGTTTTCCTTATGCTAGGTGGTCGTGCTTCCCAAGTTTTGGGTACTAAACTTGAGAGTGAGCAGGAAATCATGATGAACCTAGCCGACATTATGATAGAGATCTATGCAGCAGAATCCGCTATCTTGCGAACCGAAAAGCTAATTTCGAAAAACGGCACCGAAGAATCAGCAATACAGCTTGCCGCAACGCAGGTCTATCTTTTTGAAGCGGTCGATAAAATTCAAAGTGCGGGAAAAGAAACTATTCATTCATTTCTAAGCGGGGATGAACAGAAAGTGATGCTAATGGGCCTTAAGCGCTTTACTAAAATGGATGCCGTAAATACCAAGGAGTTGAGAAGACAGATTGCGGATGCTTTAATTGCAAAAGGAAAGTATCTGTTTTTCCAAGGTTAATAGCGCAACAAGTAATGTCTACATTAGAAAGATCCTCGGGAACAAATCCCGGGGATCTTTTATTATAGAGGCAAACTGGTTCATAGATAATATTGAGCCATTTATTTTTTGGAATCATTTAAGCGTAGATAAGGCTGGAAGGACTATTCAAGTTGTTTTAATTGATTTCAGCACATGCGTGCTTTAAAAGAAAATCAAATGTAGGATCTATTCTTTAACTGAGTACCTTAAAATATTATTTTGGATTAGACTCGGAATGTGCCAAGCAGAAGCATACAAAACGTGTACACAAGTTGCGACACTTATTTGAAATTATTAACCGTTATTTTTAACTAATTTTCAAGATATTTTTAATTAATCTATAAAAACACGTTCCCAGATGTAGCTATTTTTGTGTAGTTAAGAAAACAATTACACAAAAATAAAGTTTTGAAAATATGGGTAAAAGCCTTGCAATGTATGGTTTCGTTTATTTTTCACTTAAATCACCGTAATTTGATGTAGTGTTTAATTTCGTATTTTAATTAAAAATTAGAATAAAAAGAAATAAAAGTAACCTTTTTGCATACAGAAAGAAAAAATATTAGTCTGTATTATATTTTTTATTTGATCTGGATAGTGTAAAAATATATTATAAAACCTAAATTATTAAACTTAGTTGGAAATAAAGCGTTTTAAGGTAATATAAAACTGATATTAATCTATAATTTAATTTTATAGACTTTAATTGAATGCTAAATTGAGTAATTTTCAATTTTTTATTCTGTTTGACGGGTAAAGGAGTAAATTTCAATTTATTGTATATATAAACTAATTACCTGAATATTGCAGTTATAATTTAATTAATGTTAAAAAACCTTAATTTATAAACCTATGAAAAAAGTTTTACTATGCCTTGTGCTTACCATAATGACCGCTTATACGGTGATGGCGCAAAGCAGAACTATCACTGGGCAGGTTACTTCTTCCGATGAACCGGAAGGAATTCCCGGTGCTAGTATCAGTATTAAAGGGACGACAACAGGAACTGTCACAGATATTGATGGGCGCTACTCAATCAATGTCCCAGGAGAGTCAGGCGTCTTGGTATTTAGTTTTGTTGGATTTGAGACGGAGGAAATCACCGTCGGAAACCGCACGACAATTGACGTTGTACTCCGACAGGATGTCCGGGTATTGTCAGAAGTGGTCGTAACCGCCCAGAACATTGAACGGAATGAAAAATCACTGGGCTACACGGTACAGTCTGTAAAAGGAGATGTGATCTCCCAAAGATCCGAGCCAAATGTTTTAAATACTCTTCAGGGTAGAGTCGCCGGTGTAAACATCGGAAGTGCGTCAGGTTCACCGGGAGCATCCACCAATATCAATATCAGAGGGATTACTTCATTTACTGGTAGTAATCAGCCTCTAATAGTAGTAGATGGGATCATTTTCAGCAACAACACCGATAACACGCAAAACACGTTGTTTGGCTCTCAACCGGGAAACAGGCTGAATGACATTGCGCCTGAAACGATTGAGTCTATTAACATTCTTAAAGGTCCAGCTGCATCTGTGCTGTATGGATCTAGGGCGTCTGCCGGGGCGATTATCATAACTACCAAATCTGGTAGTGGCATGGAGGGGAAGACTGAAGTTACCATAACTTCTTCATTCAATATGCAGGATCCGATTAATTACGCTCCGCTACAAAACAATTACGGCCAAGGAACAACAAACAATTTTGTCCCTACAGCAACAACTTCCTGGGGTCCGAGATTTGGAACACCTGGATTCAATACTGTAACAAACACGCAAGGGGAAACGGTACCCTATCAATTGTATCCCAATCATTTTGATCTCTTTTTCCAACAGGGGACATTATTGCAAAACGGGGTCAGCATAGCTTCCGGAACGGCCGATGATAACTTTATATTATCCATCAACTCCACCAATCAAGAGGGTATTATACCAGAAACTGGTTTTGACAGATATAACGTACAGATAGGGGGGAATAAAAAACTCCAAAACGGGATTGATGTAGGAGGAAGTATGACTTATGTGAAGTCCAAACAACGAAGTGGAACAGCAGGAAACGGCGGATCGGCGATGGGACAAATAACCAGAATTCCCCGCTCGTACGATTTTGGAGGAACTCCATTCCGGAATGAATTGGGAGCACCTATCTATTACAACCCACCAAATACCCATCCGCTTTGGAGTACTCAAAATGAGACGTTCGACTCTAATATTGACAGGATGTTCGGTAACCTGACCATTGGATATGACTTTGCGGATTGGCTTAATGTAACCTACCGCGTCACCGCAGATACCTATACAGATAGAAGAAAGCAAATTCTTCGTATTGGGGCATCTAGAAGCCCACAAGGATCGCTTGGAGATGACATGGTTTTCAGGTCAGAGCTAAACGGGGATCTTCTTATCAGCATGAATAAGAATGACCTTTTCTTTGTAGAGGGGTTCAATGCCAATATGCTTTTGGGACAAAATATTAACCAGAGAGATTTCCAAAATACCCGGGTTGTGGGAGATGGCCTGAATATTTTTGGATTTGATAACGTAAGTAATGCGGATGTTTTTACCAATTCGTTGGAGACGAGTAGCCGACGAAGGTTGATAGGTCATTATGCCCAGCTAAACTTGGATTACAAGGATTATTTATTTTTGGAGCTATCGGGACGGGTAGATCAATCATCCACCCTGCCTGCCAATAACAATACCTACTTTTATCCATCTGTGGCGTTGAGTTTCGTTCCGACAGATCTCTTCGATCTGCAATCAGATATTCTATCGCAGATAAAAATCAAAGCCAATGCCGCACGAGTGGGCAGGGATGCTGATCCTTATCTCCTAACTAGCTTATTTTCGCAAGCTTCTTATGGAAACAATCTGGCTCAAATTAATTTTCCACTTTCTGTTGGTGGAGCAAGCGTTCCAGGATTCTTTCCTCAAAACAGAATCGGAAGTATGGATTTGGCTCCTGAATTTGTGACGAACTACGAAGTAGGGGCTGTTTTCAGTTTATTTGACTATCGTGTAGAATTGGATGTATTATACTTCAACACGTTAAGCACCAATCAAATATTTGATGTAGCAATCTCCCCTTCTTCCGGATTTGATAATAGAACCACAAATATAGGTGAAATGGTGAATCAGGGGATTGAAGCTACGTTGCGGGCTTTAGTAGTTGAATCAGGCCAGTTCACTTGGGAAAGTGAGTTGAATTTTACCAGAATTCGAAACGAAGTCAAGTCTATTGCCGAGGGGGTGGAAAATTCTACCATTCCGGGAAACAGCTTCTTGGGAATAGCGCCTTCCATTGCGGTTGGATATCCTTATGGCGTAATTATATCAACCAAAAACCCTCGCAATGATGCGGGAGAATTGTTGATAAATCCCGCCACAGGAGGCTTCGCTCCGGGAGTTCCAGGGCAGGTGATTGCGAATCAGCAACCTGATTGGATTGCAGGTCTATCCAACACCTTTAGATATAGAAATTTTACGCTTTCGACCTTGTTTGATGCCCGAGTAGGGGGTGAATTGTATTCCTTTGGACAAGTGGATTTGAGAAGTGGTGGGCATATTGACTACACAGGTGTTGACCGACATATGCCGAGGATTTTGCCAGGTGTAATTGACAACGGAGATGGTACCTACCGACCTAACAACATTCAGATTCCAGCTCAGACCTATTTTGGATCTCTGGGAGGATTGGCCTCAGAAGGAGCCGTATTTGACGCAACAGTTTACCGACTTAGGGAATTGGCATTAAATTACAACTTACCGGCTTCATTGTTGAATAATACTCCATTTGGCCAGGCTTCTATTGGCGTGAGTGCCAGAAACCTGTTGTTTTTTGCTCCAGGTTTCCCCGCAGACCCTGAGGTTAACACCCAAGGAGCGGGAAATATCCAAGGTATGGACTTAAGTGGTCCTCCTCAGGTGAGGAATTATGGTGTTAATTTGAGATTCACTCTGTAATGAAAAAGATAATGAAAAAGATAATTAATTATATATTAACTGGTGTATTGCTTGCAGCAACCTCTTGTTCGGACTTTTTGGATATCAATGATTCTCCAAATGCCCCAGCAAGTGTGACACCGAACGTATTGCTTCCGGCAGCTTTGGCCGGTACTGCATTTGCCAATAACAATGAATTGAACCGTTTTGGCTCAACCATTACCAGTGTGACAGCTGGAGCTGCCAATTCTCCTGCTGCATATGACATATATAACCTTGACGGGGCAAATTTCAATAACCAGTGGAGATTTGAAATCTATAACGGATCTTTGATTACCTATAAAACGCTTATGGGAGTTTCAGAAGAAATTGGTTCTCGGTCTTATCAAGGTATTGCGAAAATTATGTCGGCATATACCTTTTCTATAGCTACAGATTATTGGGGTGATATTCCCTATTCTCAGGCACTCCAAGGGGAAGAAAATACAGCTCCTGAGTTAGATACTCAAGAGCAAATTTACTTAGGCGGCGATGGTGTTCAGAGTTTGTTTGATTTGGTAAAGGAAGGATTAGCGGATTTAGAATCAGCTTCAACTATCAACCCCGGCTCAGATGACCTTATTTATGGTGGAGATCTAGACAATTGGAAGAAAGCGGGAAACTCGTTGTTGCTTAAGTTTGCGAACACGATTTCTAGAGTTGCTCCTGAACGGGCTACTCAGGAAATTCAAGCGGTAATATCAGGGAACAACTTCATTGCCAACAATAGTGAAAACATGAATTTCACGTTTGGTTCAGCGGTGGGAAGCCGTGCCCCGGTTTATGAATACACCAATGTGACCGCATTTAGAAATGATATGATGATCAGTACCCGATTTTTAAATTTATTGCAAGGAAAGAACGATCCCCGTCTTCCAATTTTTGTTACCGCCCCTACAGGCAGTTATGTGACCATTGATAATGGATTTAGAGGAGCATTACCTACCCCAAACACATCGTGGTCGAGATTTAGTGAGTACGTTACTGGAGATGGAGAGGGACCGGTACGGTTTATGACAAACGCTCAAACTCAATTTATTTTGGCAGAGTCCGCTTTGATGTTGGGAACTCCCGGAGATCCTGAGGAATACTTCCAAGCTGGGATAAGGGCTTCAATGGCATTAGCTGGCTTGTCCTCTACGGAGATTGATGCGTATTTTGCAGCAAATCCAGACGAAGTAACCTTAAACGGATCGGAAGACGAAAACCATGAGAAGATCATGACACAAAAATACATTTCACTGTATGGAAATGGGGTGGAGCAATGGAATGATTACAGAAGGACGGGTTATCCCGTACTTGCCGATCATCAAAATGCGGTGGGTGTAGATGGTACCAGACCGGTTCGAGCGCAGTATGTAAATGAGGAAATCGCCAGAAATACCAATTTCGAGGTTATTCTTCCTAATGTAAGAGTGTGGTGGGACATTGATTAACTATAAAGCTAAAAGAAAATGAAATATATATTAAATATCGCATTATCCTTATTCGTACTTGTGGGCTTCGTTTCCTGCGAAGAGGATTTCGGGACCTTTAACAGGGATAACCGTCCTGAGGTCCCACTGATGTTTACCAATGCTACTACATTTGGACACGACCCATTTGTGGAAGTATCCCAGAATGAAACGATTGAGTTCGTCATGGAAATTCCCGAAAATTCTGGGAGAACCATAACCGAAATTCGAAAAGTTGCCGCTGGCGGTACAGCTATCAACATAGCTACGCTAAATAGCTCCGGCGATTATGTGGATGCGCCGATTCCTGGAAACGGAAACAGGGTGGTGTTCACTACAACGTTGGAAGAGTTTAGAGAAAAAAGGCCAGGAACTACGGTAACGGTGCCTAGCTCCGGATTTACTGAAATTGCATTCCTGTTTGAAGTGATTTTAGACAACAACGAAAGCATAGTGTCAATGAGGGCCAGAGCAAGAATTTCGCAGTAGTGAACTATCATTAAATTTGAAAAAGCCCAGAGGATTTAAGTCCTTTGGGCTTTTTTTGCTTTCCAAAATTTTTATCCAAGCTCAGGACAATTTGCGAATTACCTAGCGATTAATTTTTCACTAAATCGAGCTTTCTCATTTCTTTGAAATTAGAAATGGCTTCCTCCAACATATCCAGTTCGGCGGTTAGCGCTGCTTCAAACGCTAACCACGAGGTACCAGTGTAGTTTACCGACTCCCTGACTTTTGACTTTAATTCGAGATGTTTCTTATTCAATTGGAAAACTTCGCCTCCAACAGTAAGGGTCAGATTTTTCCTGTCAGTATTAAACTCGCTATTGATTTGATCTAAGTGGTGTTCAATTTCATTTAATCTATATGTGGATATACCCAGGAATTTTCTTAACTCGAGCAATGAATCGGATTCGATCGGATTACCTGTCCCATACTCCTCCAAACCAGAGGTCGTATCCACAGGTACATCATTTTTATGGTCTCCATTAATTTCACTTGGTTGGGCACAATAACTGAGTGCAAACAATAAAATTGATGAGGGTAAACCTCTATAAAAAACAGGGATGAACTTCATTTTGACAGTTTGAATAGGAATACATCTAAAAACGGGAATTTGTTTCATTAAGTATCTTTAAAAATGGTTACCGAATAAGTTTTATTTGAAACCTTAAATGCGCATACCTTCCAGGTTTCACCCGTTTAATCTGAACAAACAACTGATTATCAACTATACCTGAAAGGTTTTTCTTAACATAAACCACGCTATTTTTCACTATCGTCAAATCGGATTTCTCTAACCCGCTTGTAATAGGAAGGAGTGAGTCCGGTGATTTTTTTAAATTGATTGGATAGATGGGATACGCTACTGTAACTCAGTCTATAAGCGATCTCTGTCAAATTGAGCTCATCATATAGCAACATATCTTTAACCCTTTCAATTTTGTGAATAATTATAAATTGTTGGATGGTAATTCCTTTTACCTCTGAAAAAATGTTGGAAAGGTATGTGTAGTCATATCCCAGCTTTTCACTAATGTAATCGGAATAATTACTTTTCGGAAGCTCCTCATGGTAATATACCATTTTGATGATAACATTTTTGATTTTTTCAATCAGTATGCTTCTTTTATCTTCCAAGATATCGAGCCCGACACGTTTGAGGCACAAGTTTAGATCAATATACTGTTGATCGGAAATTGGGTCTTTGGTTTCTACCATACCAAGTTCGACAGAAAAATAAGGGATGCCTAATTTTTCCAACTCCTGTTGGACAATGAGTTTACAGCGGATATTAACCATATATTTGATATATATCTTCAAAACCTCTAATATAAAGTCAAAACCAATATTAAAAATCGAAATTGCCTCTAGATGAAAAAGTGGTAGTGAGTAGGAAATATACTGATATTAGAGATCATTTTAAAGCTATCCAATTGTTTTTTAACAAAGAAGGCACAGGATGTTAACTTCCTGTGCCTTCGGCTTCTAATTTCATTTTTAGTGGCAAGTTACAAATTTCCAGATTTAACCTGGATTATGGTTTAAGTTTCGTTACGGGGACTAAAATCGCATTAAAACCAGTCATTTCGGTGAGTGAGGCGTAGTTACCCCTACGAAGAACTCGAAATGTGAAGTGAGGCGACTGATTTTAAAGCGTTTTAAGTCCGCATTAGAAATTCTTGTGTATAATCCGGGTTAAATTATTCCGCCATTAAAGAAGTAAAATCAAGAGTACAATTACAACTAAAAGGGCACCTACTGACAGGTAGACACCACCTCCATTTTTCTTAAGTTCTTTTTTGATTTCACGAACCTCGGACCTCAGCTCTTTTTTTTCAGTTTTGTCCAATGTAGACATATCAAGTTCTTTTATTTCTTGCAAACGCAAGACCATAGCTTGGGCCGTAGCATCAGGCACAGAAGATGTTTTGTTTGACATATCCTTTCCAACGGCTTGAAAGGGAGCAGTTGAAAAAGAACTTACAATCAACACAGTTAAAATAAGAATGCGGGTTTTTCTAATCATCTCTTTTTTTTTGAACAAGTAAATTCATAATATTGAACAGAAAGTTTGTTACATATTTATTGAAAAAAGTTGCAGATTTTACAGATTTTTAGTTGTTTACCAGTGTCAATTGGCTTTTGGTTTCTCATTAGATTTTTTGAGGGATCTACTTGCCAAAAGATGGCTTGATTTTTTTTGTAAATGGCCCATGCCCACCAATTTAAATTCTCCCCCATCATGTGTATATGCATGTTGATACTGATGTAGATTTTCCATGACGGTATGGTCTACCAAATTGGAATTGGTAAAATCAAGGACGATGACCTTGCGTCTGGGAATAGTGTCAAGAAATTTTTTCAGCTTGATGTAGTTACTAAATACTGCCGAATGGTAGATTGAAACGGTGTATTCTCCTTTTTCACTTTCTGCGCGAACAGTAAAAAGTGGTTTAAAGACATATTTTATAGGAAGCCCGCTTAACAGATGTAGGATAAGCTTGGTCAGGATACCCAATCCAATTCCCAGAAGTAGATCAGTGGCCAATGTGGCTACAATCGTTACCAGAAAAATGAGCAACTGTTCTGATCCAATGTTATAAGTGGTTTGGAATTCCTTTGGAGATGCCAGTTTAAATCCCGTGTAGACAAGCATGGCGGCTAGTGCTGCCAATGGAATCTGGTGAATCAGTAACGGGACAAAGGCAACAAAAATCAGTAAAAAAATCCCATGAAAAAAATTGGACCAGACTGTTTTTCCTCCATTGTTGATATTGGCGGAACTTCGCACGATCTCCGAAATCATGGGTAAGCCTCCAATCATCCCCGCAAGGGTATTGCCTATTCCTATTCCCATCAGGTCTTTGTTCATATTGGATTTCCTTTTATAGGGATCCAAGGTGTCAATTGCCTTGGTGCTTAGCAACGATTCCAAACTTCCTACCAAAGCAAACATGATGATATATTTAAAGGAAGTCAAAGAAAGAAGCTGCGAAAAGTCCGGGAACGTTATTGCCGATAGCAGGTTATCAGGGAGTGTCACCAAAAATTTCGGTCCGATAGTATATTCGTGCCCGTCGAGAAAGAGATATTTATGCTCATGTTCCAGATCAAAATAGATTCCCAGAGGAATAGCCACGAGAATAACAACCAAAGGAGCCGGTAGCATTTTCAAAAACTTGTTTTTAAACAAAGGAAATAAAAACATGATCAACAAGCTAAGACCACCTATGATGGCAATATCGGGGTTGATTTCCTTGAAGGCATGAGGCAATTCGGCAAACAGCTCTAGAGTCTCGCTGGCCTCCGGCCTTACTCCTATCATAGTGAACAGTTGCTTGGCGATGATAATGATCCCGATTGCTGCAAGCATTCCGTGGACGGCGGCGGAAGGGAAGAAATCGGCCAAAACCCCCGACCGAATCCATCCGAATAGGATCTGAAGTATGCCAGCGGCTACGATTATGGCCAGCGTCATTCTATATCCAACTAGTGCGTCGCCTTTTCCCAATTCGTTCACAGCCCCCAATGCGATGATGATCAACCCGGCTGCAGGACCTTTGATAGTGAGCTGAGAACCACCGAGAAAGGTGACCACCAAGCCGCCTATGATGGCTGTGAAAATCCCGGCAACGGGGGGAAAACCAGAAGCCATGGAAATCCCAAGGCATAGTGGCAAGGCTATCAGAAATACTAAAAATCCTGCAATCAGGTCGGATTTCCAATGCTGGCGAAGCCCCGCAAGTTCCGCTTGGGGTACTTCTGATTTTTGTTTGTCCATAATTTTAGATCTTAGGAAGTCTTTAATGCAGTTGGATGATAGTTTTTTACATGGGGCCCGAGGAACAGCCGGGCATAAATCCGAATTAGGGCAATACCACCGAAAACAAAACTGATGGCGTCAAATGCAGCCAAAAAATACTGATCCTCATGGATATGGCTGAACAATAAGTCTACACCGACAAAGGTGGGAGTAATAGGAAATCCCATCACGCCTAAAGCGGCGATCAGAAATACGAGGGCCAATTTGGGATATTCGTAAACATGGCCATGATATTTATTCAAGTCAAAGTGGTTGGGTTCATTTTTTCTAAGTGAATTCAACGCCCAATAGCCAATAACTCCGGCGACTATTACCCCGCTGAGATAGATTTGGGTTTGGGCATAATCGAAACGTTCATTAAATGACACAGCTAGGGCTATCCAAAAATGGTTGGCCATCACCAGCATCAAAGCAAGTCGCGGGTAGGTCCTTTCCGAGAAAGCCTTGAAAACAAGTAACATTCCCAAAAACCCGAAAAGGGCCGGCATATAAGGAAGCACTTCCATCGGAATATATTCTTGATTGAAATAAAGAAGTAGACCGAAAGCATAGACTGGAAGAAAGATAAACATAAGATTGCGGGGAGTAAGAAAGTCAAGCTTCCTACCCACTCTTTTGACAGGACCAAACACCCATTTATTAAAGAAGTGATCCAGGTTCCATTCTTTCAGAGAGAGCATGTAAAGGCTATACTCCAGTTTTTTGGGAAAAGTGTCTTCAAGTGTTATCTCTCTGGGTTTGAAATGGTAAAATTTATCCCGAATCATATAGGCCACTACAGAGGGAGATACCAATAGCTGGTAGGTTCTCAGAAAGGCGTTTCCCGCAAAGTGAATTAACACTAAGGTTTCCAGTCCGAGTGCCACTTCGATAAACATGATACCTATCTGTGCGATGGAGGCATAGGCAATTTGGGTTTTTATAGTGGACTGGACCCGGGCTATGGGATATGCAATCAGTGCCGTGATCAGCCCAGTCAGTCCGATAAGGATTCTCGCGATGAGCTGATGTTCCCAAAAAGGGTAGGTCCTTAGTAGCAAAAATACGCCAAAGTGTACCGACAGTGACCCGTAGAAAATCGCAGAAGAGGGGGTAGGTCCTTCCATTGCTCTGGGAAGCCAAGATGAAAAGGGAAGCTGGGCGGATTTAGCAGCAGCTGCTACTAACAAGCATACGGCAATAAATAGCCCGGTTCCCTCATGAGCTACTAAGTGATGCGCCACTAACTTCTCATCCAAGAAGGAGATAAAAGCAATGTTCTCATGCCAAAGGTGATGGCTTGCCCACATCGCCAGAATTATCCCAATGTCACCGATCCGGTAAATGGAAAAGACTTTTACCGCATTTCGTACTGGCAAATACCGGTCTCTGTAGAATGCAATCAGCAGAAACGAGGAGATTCCCAGCATTTCCCAACCAAAAAACAAGGTTTCGAAATTTCCCGCCAATACAGTCAAGCTATATGCCAAGTAGAAAAAGAGCAGCGTATTAAAAAACCGTTTGTAACCGCTTTCTAAGTGCATATAAAATCGACTGTAGCGTGTAATAAGAAAGGTAATGAAAGACCCAACCCACAGGTAAACTGCCGCAATGCTATCAAAATAAAGGTCCAACAAAAACCGATAGTCTCCATTGTTATAAAGCTCCAATTCTGGAATGTCGATTGGGATGCTTCCTGAAAGCATCCAATATCCTATATATCCCGTCACGGTAAGCAGCTGTAAGCTAATCATCCCAAAGGCAACCATGGAAAAACCGGATTCCTTGCTTTTTGGTAGTAAAAGGGAAATTACAAATGCAAGCAAGGGCAGGATTACGAATGAACTAATAGTTAGCTGATGTATCATAGCTTATGCAATTAGAAAGACAGGGAGATTTTCACCGGTTGATTCCAATAGGCCGTCCAAATCATGTACTGACCGAATAGTCTGGGTAATGGGTTCATAGACTTCAAACCTCTCATCGCGAAAAACCAAGGCTTGCTTGGACTCTGGATTAATACAAACTAGTTTCACCCAATCATTGGCAAACCATTCGTAGGTACTTTGACTGGTTTGTATCGCTTTAAGAATCACTTCAGGAAAGTGCTCTACCGTAATTAGAATACGCAATGGATCGTGTATATCTACCATTTGTTGGGGCAGGCCTGTTCTTAGGTCTCCACCCATGCCGTTAGCAACACCGATTAGCCCTATCACGTTGTGTGGGAGCTTACTACCAGCACCAAGTCGCTGGTTATCCACTTTGGAAAAATAATATTCCAAATTGATTCCTCCGCAGACAGGTGCCACGGCTTTAAGGATACCGAATAGATGAGTCCCTTCCGGATCAATACGGTAGTCGTACGAATTCAAAAAAGCTCTCTTGTCCAAAAAGAGATGGCGGTTGTTTTCCCTCCTGCCAACTATGCAAAGGGCATTCGTGGCATGATTCCACTCCGGCCGAGGTTCGAAGAGAGACAGGGCACGGAGCTTCACTTGGTCATGTACCTTCTTCACAGCCTGTTTGGAATTAATAGTTTGAAATCTCCTGGACCGTTCCTTTGCATTATAGTCCAATGCTGTTTCAAAAACCTGTAAATTCTGCTCATGGAGGACCCGGTTCACGCCAGAAAGCACCTTTAAGTCAAAAAATACCATTTCGTCCCTAGTAGTATCATGCAACCCTCCGACAAACTGGGTAGTATGGGGGATTTGAATTCCCCTTTCTCCAAGTATTATTCGTACCTCAGGGTTATTACCAATTTGGGCGGCTACCCGCGCATTTACAGAACCAGAGCGTCCACTGCATGCTCCACAATCATAGCCGGCATAATGGGTATTGTTCACCGAACTCGCCCCATGACCCATTATATAGACTAATGGGGCAAAATCAGCTACCAATCCGATGCTTTTTAATAGTCCCTCCATAGCTGCTGCCATTTCGCTTACCGTAAATCCAATTTGAAGTCCATGATGTTTGTGGTCGGGATTTTTACATGATACGGTCAGTTTGCCATTGGGATCCATGTGATGAAAGGAAGAAACCATGGCCGGAGTTTCTGATGGCAAGAATATACTTTTGGCAAGCTTTAGGGCCGACCAGAACCCCATCGTTTGAGAGATGGCCCACCCACCAAAGATCCCCTTGGTATGCTTGCTGAAATGTGCATCCTTCTGATGGCGTAATTTGGATTCGCTTTCCTTGATGACGTGTAGGGGTGTGACTGGAGCGGGACATACCTTGGTCATAAACTTCCCATGCTCAGGTTGGAAATAAAAGGGAAGGTTGAAGAATCCAGCGGTTCCGAAAGTGCTTGCGTTCGGAGCAAATCGCTCCACGTACCTGCGGATCGAACAGGACCGGTCATCGATACAGAAAAGTGCCTGAAACGGGGGAGTAGTTGTAGGTTTTTCTTCTTTCTCGGGCCCTAGCTGTAGTCCTTTGATCACCTGATCGTAGTATGTCCATTCCATGGCTTCTTGCCACAATTTATGAATTTCAATTATTTCTGAATAGATCGGTGCATCCAATATACCGGGCAGATGGTCCGGGATATAGGCCGCCAACGCACTCCAATTGCTTCCCCGTCTTCGGTCAAGTGCATCAATTTCTAGGATGCATTCCAAAAAAATTAAGTCCTTTAAGGTGATGACCCGTTTGTCCAGTAAAGACTCCGGATGATTTTCAAGGACGGATACCATTCCCGACCATCCGGGATGGGCAAACTGTTGGTCGAAAAGGTATTGGGCGTACCTATCGGTGTTACCCACCAAGACGTCCAACAAGTCCTCTATTTTAGTTTGATTGTTGAATAATAATTGACGGGCTCTTTTACTTTTTATAAAGGAGCTGAAACTGTTTTTCTCCAACGTCCGTATACCAGCTACTAGACCTTTGGACTCAACTGGGAAATTCCAAATCGAAATTCCTTGATCCAAATAGGCACTAATAATTCGGAAGAGGTTTTGATGGACCTCTTTATCTAGATTCAGATTAAAGTGCTTTTTCCATAGTATTCTCAGCTGACCAATTTTAGGTTCGGAGAACTCTGCTAAAGGACTGTGAAGAAGAAGATGTCTCCAGCGCGAAAGTTCATCCGCACTTTTATGGGAAATAATGATCCTGTCGAGTATCTCAGGATTTATCTTGTTTCGGTGATATAATTCCCTGTATTTTTCAAGATTCCAGTACACGGTGTAACCGAAATTTTCGGAAGCCGTCTGAACGGCCTTATGAAATGGAAGACGCTGAAAGGCGTGGAGTGTATTGTGATGGACAAAGTCCTTAAGTGGTGCCTGTGCAGGCAGGTAATGACCCAATTCATGCAAAGTATGCTGCAGGTCAAATGACACAGGATGCGCCATAGTGAAATGTGTTTATAGTGAATTTAATACGTAATAAAATGCCGATGCTTATAGCTTTCGGTTGAGTTAATCAGAAAAAGGGAATTCTCAAACTTCGGTATAATATATATAAAGGAATTTCCAGCATAGGGTTAATCCTATTTTCTGCTGAAAAACCTTCCTTAAAAAAAAGATGATTATTTGCCGTAATAAAAGAAGGTGAGCAAAAGATGAACGAATGGGTAGATCCCTCATGTCGTTCCTCTTTGGATTCCTCAACTTCTTCCACTTCCAATGCTACCATGAAGAGAGAATTGAATATGGAAATATCTGGAGTAGGAGATTGAATTTTTTCCTGCCCTTCGAATTCCGGAGTGGCAATTATCTTCGAAATAAAAGTTGAGGATGCAAAAGAGGAAACCGTTAAAAATATAATGGCCACACCAATCAATCGCAAAAACCCATTTACGGTTTTGCACAACTTATTTTTGGCATGAATACTTCCTAGTCGCATGACGTTTTATTCCAGTACAAATGTACGACTTGTTTTTCTGAAATGTAATTCCTTTTTTTAAAAAAATTAGCGGTTGAAACCAGTAGACTGCTTAAATTTTTTTTCAAACTATTTCTTATGCCAAGTGGATTGCTTAATCTTGTGTCTATACCGTATCCCGTTCGCCGCGAGACAGCATGAAAATCCTTTTTACCCAAATTAGTTTCTTTTTGAAGAATAAGCCTGAACAGCGAAATCTGCTTCTATTGATAAAGCTTTCTGCTGTTCTTTTGGCGATAATTATTTTTTTTACCATCTGTTTTCATCTCTTGATGCTTCGGGAGGGAAAGGAGTTTTCTTGGATTACGGGATTTTACTGGACGCTAACCGTAATGTCGACCTTGGGATTTGGTGATATTACTTTCGATGGGGATTTGGGAAGAACATTTAGTATCATCGTACTGATGACGGGGATGCTGTTTTTGTTAATTCTGTTTCCTTTTACTTTTATTAATTTTTTCTATTCCCCTTGGATGAAGGCACAAGAACAAGCTCGGGTACCAAGGAAATTACCAGATAGTATAAAGGGTCATGTGGTGCTTACGAAATTTGATCCGGTAGCGGAGGCATTGATCAAAAAACTGAAAAGGATAAACTTTCCCTACGTGGTATTGGTGAGGGATTATGCCGAAGGATTACGGCTTCGGGAAATGGATATTGAGGTAATGCTGGGGGATCTTGATGATCCGGAGACTTATAGAGCGTTGCATGTGCAGCAGGCTGCATTAGTGGCAACTACTGCCTCAGATGTTGTGAATACTGGGGTTGCATTTACCGTCAGGGAAGTTAGCTTAAAAGTTCCCATTATAGCCACCTGCAATGTTGAGGCTTCTGAGGACATTCTGCAGTTGGCTGGTTGTACACACGTTATCAGGCTGGGTGAAATTATGGGTATTTATCTTGCTAGAAGAGCGAGTGGAGGAGATGCCTCCGCTCAGATTATCGGGGAATTTGGAGCGCTAAAAATTGCCGAAGCCTCCGTAAAGGGTTCTTCTTTAGTTGGAAAGCAGCTACGTGAAACCGGGCTAAGGGCCATTGTGGGCGTAAATGTTTTGGGTGTGTGGGAACGGGGGAAATTTAAAGCGGCACAGCCTGAATCGGTAATCAACAAAAATACAGTGTTAGTTTTGGCGGGTTCATCAAAACAGATCGAGTTGTATAACAAAAACTTCTGTATCAAAAAAACCAAAACAGCACCATTACTTATCATTGGCGGCGGCAGGGTAGGAAGGGCTACCGGAAGGGCATTGTTGGAGAGAGGCTTGGACTATCGGATCGTCGAGAAATTGCCGGATAGAATTCTTAATGATGAAAAATATATTTTTGGGGATGCGGCAGAATACGAAGTGTTGCTGAAAGCAGGCATTGATAAGGCACCCTGTGCTATTATCTCTACCCATGACGATGATGTAAACGTGTACTTGACTGTTTATTGCCGTAAGTTACGTCCTGATATGCAGGTGATTTCCCGATCTACGTTGGAGAGAAACTTGGCCACTATGCACCGGGCCGGGGCGGATTTTGTCCTTTCCTATGCATCCATGGGAGCCAATGCAATACTTAACCTACTTAAAAGAAGCGACACCTTAATGGTGGCAGAGGGATTGGATTTGATAAAGGTAAAAGCTCCCGAGCAATTGGTAGGCAAAAGTATTGCCGAGAGCAATATCCGCAAAGAAACGGGCTGTACCATCATTGCAATCAAAAGCGAAACAGGCATGAAAATAAACCCCGAACCAACAGACATCATTTCCGAAGGAGTAGAGCTAATTTTGATTGGTACAGTTGAGGCGGAGAATAATTTTTTTAAAGAATTTGGAACCTGATAGTGGGAATATCCCCTACTTTAGGAAATATCCTGGCCTTTAAACTATTTGGAGTGGAGGGATTGATTTAGTGGTTTATCTTCCTGCCGCCCAAATCGCCGATGGATTGGAAATAGCATGAACTTGAAGGATTTTCGGCGTAAGTTCCATCCTATCCACACCATTGACCTCCAGCAATACTTCGTAGTACTCCGGAACTTCTCCCAGCGTTTTTACCATTTCAGCCTTCAATGATTCCAGCAAACGGGGATCTGTAAAGCACTTGAGACTTTGGGTAGCACCTGTGTCCCAGATTCCACCGAACAGATACACGGTGTTGTTATTGGGACCGGGAAATTTAGCCATCACGGCATAGTCCGTATGGTAGGCATCCGGATCCCCGGATGGTTTATACACAGTTCCCTCTCCATCTGTGGAGGTTTTCAAAACCAAAGCATCATCATCGATATCGTATCTGAACGCCGAATTGGCAAAATAGGAACGAAAGATCCCAAGCGTTTTGATCATTCCGACAACCATTATATCGTAGTCTTGCAGTTCTTTCGGATTAAAGCGGGAAACCATACGTATGGTATAATCCTTTTTTGCAGCATGGAAGATCTCCGTCAGCCGCTTAATCCACAAGGCACTTGACTGGATAAGCAACCCATAGGACAATGTTCCAAGTTCACTGGCGATGTCTGGGTGTTGTTCCCGATAGCTATCAAATTCTTGTCGTGAATTGATACGTGTGTCCCGTAGAATTCGGGTTGTGCCCAAAGCTGAATCAAATGCGGTATAAATAAACAAATCCCCAAGCAGCAACATGGTAGGTTGATCCCCAGACAGTAAATCCTGCCAAAGAGGTTCTTTGCTAAAAGAATGCCTGCTATCTTTTTCCAGAAAAAGCAAGTATCCGAGCGTGATAACAGCAAAAGCTAGCAGTGCGATGAGAACTGTTCTCTTTGAGAAAGAAGTTGCGCTTTTGGAAAAAGTTGGTTGCGATTCAGTTGAGGTAAACTCAATCCGGTAGCTGCCCGTTGGTATATGTAATACAACGGGATCTTCGGCTCCTTCTTGGGAATAGTATTTTTTCAGTTTCTTCCGAAGATTATAAAGATATACCCGGACCAAGGTACTTTGGGAGGGATCAAATCCGGTCTTGCCAAAGATTTCAGCTGCAATTGTTGCCTCCTTGGGAACCCGATCCTCCAAGGAACAAGTCATCAGGTATCTGAGTAGATTGGCATACGTATCCGACCGTCCAAACGAACGGCTTTCGATAATTTTTTCTACAAGTGCCAAATAATCATGTCCTTCCATCTTCCGGAAAATTCATTTTCTTAAATATAATCATTACTTTTAACAGTTAACAAAACAGTTTTTTAACGTCATTTCTTAAAAACTATTCCTGTATATTTGGAAATAGTATCCAAACGTAATAAAACAAATCGCTTTGATGATAAACCCGAGGTATTTTCTTTTAGTAGCGATAGCTGCTTTCACCCTTTCTGGATGTGGTTGGACTCCCCCCGAAGAAATTGCCGAAGTGTACGATGACCTGCCGGAAGCGATCGACTTCAATTACCACGTCAAGCCCATCCTCTCTGACAAATGTTTTGCCTGCCACGGGCCTGATGCCGCGAACCAACAAGCCAATCTCAGGCTTGATTTGGAAGATTTTGCTTTTGCCTCACTGGAATCCAGTTCCGGTAAATACGCTTTTGTACCCGGCAAGCCTGGAAAGAGTGATGCTGTCTTGCGTATGCTTTCCAAAGATGAAGACTATATGATGCCCCCACCGGAATCGCATCTAATTTTGGAGCCCAGAGAAATTGCCATAATAACCAAATGGGTGGAACAGGGGGCAGCGTATAAACCACATTGGTCCTTTTTGAAGCCTGTAAAAAATGAGCCCCCCAAGACACAGTTCGATACTTGGGCTACAAGTGAAATTGATCAGTTTGTCGGGAAAAAACTAGAAGAACAGGGACTTACCCCTTCCGATCCGGCATCGAAGGAAACCCTTATCCGAAGACTGAGCTTCGACCTTACAGGTTTGCCTCCCACCATGGAGGAGATAAATGCATTCGTTTCCGATAATTCGCCAACGGCCTACGAGAAACTCGTCGACATATTACTTGCTTCGCCTGCTTATGGAGAACGTATGGCTGCCGACTGGATGGATGTGGCCCGTTTTGCGGATTCTGATGGGTACTTGGACGATAAGCATCGGGATTTTAGCCCCTACAGGGACTGGGTGATCAAGGCATTTAATGAAAATATGTCCTATCGGCAGTTTATCACCTGGCAATTGGCTGGCGATCTGGTGGAAAACCCAACGCAGGAAAGTATCTTGGCAACTGCCTTTAACCGACTGCACAAGCGGAATTCAGAAGCAGGGATCGTTTTTGAAGAATACCGCATGGAGTATGTAGCGGACCGCACCCAGACAGTGGGGAAAGCCATATTGGGTTTATCCATGGAATGTGCCCGCTGCCATGACCATAAGTATGACCCGATCAGCCAAAAGGAATATTACGAGTTGTCTGCCTTTTTCAACAGTACCAATGAAATCGGAACAGCGGTCTATGGACCGGGGCAGGTGCCGGGTCCTTCCTTACTCCTCACGGACGAGGAACAGGAAAAAATGCTAACCTACCTTGACGCTCAAATTCAATCCGAGGAAAAACAAGTTGTTGCGTCCTCTTCTGTAGCTGATGCTTCCTTTGAATCATGGATCTCCAATAAGACACAAATTACTGCTGCGTTACAACAACAGCTCGAAAAAGGATTAGTAAGCTATTATTCCTTGGACAAACTTGAGGCCAATGGTGGAATTTACGATAGCCCCAATGCCGTTCCGGGCGGAAAGCCCATAAAGATCAAAGAACCCGATGTCGCAGACGGAGCGAAAAACCAGAGCATTTTTCTGAACGATTATACCACATTGACCCTTCCGGAAAGAGTAGGTTGGTTTGACCATTCGGATCCATTCTCTTTATCACTTTCTGTATATCCAGACAAGGTGTACGAAGAAGCGGGCCTCCTTTATCACTGCGAGGATATCCGCTTGGGATTAAAGGGTTATTCCTTGTATGTGGAGGACAATAGGATAAAATTTATTATGGCCTATTCCTGGCCTACAAATGCAATCCAAGTAGAAACGGTAGATCCAATCCCCGCCAAGGAGTGGACAAATATCACCATTTCCTACGATGGCCAAGGAAAAGCAGGAGGTGTAGGAATATATCTGAATGGGGAGAAAGTACCCGTTTTGGTAAAAGCAGACCATTTGTATAAATCCATTCTTTTCAAACCCGATATTCATACCTATGGATTTCGAGGTCTAACCTTGGGTATGAGGGATAAAATGAAAACGTTCCTCAAAGGAGGATTGGATGAAATAGCCGTTTACAATCGGGAACTTACGGGCCTCGAAGTGATGCAACTGCAGCGAAAGGAGGCAGTAAGTGACCTTTTGGCACAGCCCAATCTGCCGGATAGCAAAGACCTACTACTGGAATTTTACAAAAAAAGGGTACTTCAAGCTGGATTAAAATCGGAGCATCGGCTTAGAGAATTAAAGAAGCAGAAAATGGACGTGGTGGAAGATATCCCTGAAATTATGGTAATGGGGGATACAGAAACGCCCCGACCGACATTTATTCTAGACAGGGGTATGTACAATGCGCCTACCGAAGAGGTTTTCCCAGATATTCCCTCGATGGTGCTTCCTTTCCCTGAGGATCTACCTAAAAACCGGTTGGGTTTGGCAGAATGGTTTTTTGACCCAGAGCATCCACTTACGGCCAGGGTTTTTGTAAACCGGCTTTGGCAGATGCACTATGGAAAAGGGCTTGTAGCCTCATCGGGAGACTTCGGTAACCAAGGCAACCTGCCGACACACCCTGAACTGTTGGATTGGTTGGCGGTGACGTTTCAGGAATCTGGCTGGGATATCAAAAAAATGCACAAGCTGATGGTGATGTCGTCTACTTACCAACAGTCCTCCAAAACCAATCCCACCTTATTGGAAAAGGATCCGGAGAACAACATGTTGGCCCGTGGGCCAAGCTATAGAATGACGGCCGAGATGGTTCGGGACAATGCCTTGGCCATAAGTGGCCTCTTGGCTAACCGGATGGGTGGACCCAGTGCCTACCCGTATCAGCCGGAAGGACTTTGGGACGAGTTGACCACCAAATCCTGGCGTTACATATACCAACAGGAACCGGGAGAAGGACTTTATCGCAGGAGCCTTTACACCGTATGGAAAAGAACATCCGGGCCACCCTCCATGCTGATCTTTGATGTGGGGGATCGCAATGAATGTTCGGTAAGGCGGCGGCAGACCAGCACCCCTTTACAAGCATTGGTGTTGCTCAATGATCCTCAATACTTGGAAGCTGCCCGAGTGATGGCTGAAAATTTATTAGCTGAAAAGCAGGGAGCCGAAGAACTGTTGGAGACAGCATTCCGGCTGAGTGTAGGAAGAACCCCAGACCAAAAAGAACTATCTCTGGTGAGGAAATACCACCAGGAAGAAAAGGAAAAATTTACACAAAATCAATCCGATGCCCTTGCCTATGTGGAAACTGGCAGTATGAAGTTGAGGGCTGAATCAGATCCAGTACAAGTAGCTGCATTGGCTACGGTTATTAATGGATTAATGAACACAACGGACGGATATACAATAAGATAAGAATTATGCAAGACCCATCGAACATATTTGCGGAAAGCCGCCGTGGATTTTTGAAGAAAGCATCTTTAGGCTTCGGTTCCATTGCATTAGCCTCCCTCTTGGGAAAGACAGGATCTTTCGCGGCTGACCAACTGATGGCCAAATCCGCCGAAGGTATTTCTGGAGGAATGTTGAATGGCACTCATTTTCCCGCAAAGGCCAAACGGGTCATTTACCTTTTTCAAAGTGGAGGCCCCTCACAAATTGAAACCTTCGACTATAAACCCGAATTGGTAAAGTGGCACGGAAAGGAAATACCACCTTCTGTCCAAGGAACACAGCGTAATTCAGGAATGGTGTCCGAGCAATCTACATTCCCTTTGGTCAAATCAATTTACGATTTTAAGCAATACGGACAGTCCGGAGCGTGGGTAAGTGAGCTATTTCCCTACACCGCACAGGTGGTGGATGATCTCTGTATCGTAAAGTCAATGATTACCGACGCAATTAACCACGAGCCGGCAGTGATGTTTATGCAGACAGGCAGTCAGCTTAGCGGGAGGCCTTCCATCGGTTCTTGGCTAAGTTACGGTCTAGGCAGCGACAACGACAATTTGCCCAACTTTGTGGTCTTGCTTTCCAAAAGTATGGGAGACCAACCCCTAAATTCGAATGCATGGAGTAATGGGTTCTTACCTTCCCATCATCAGGGGATACAGTTCCGTTCCGGCAAGGACCCGGTGCTTTATCTCAACAATCCCCATGGTGTCCACGATCATGACCGCCGAAGAGCACTGGATTTTATTTCCGAATTGAATACCCATCAATTTGATCTTTGGAGTGATCCCGAGATACAGTCCAAAATCAGCCAGTACGAAATGGCCTATAGGATGCAAAACTCTGTCCCCGATGCCGTGGATATGTCGAATGAGCCTGACCATATTTATCACTTGTATGGAGAGGATGCACGAATTCCGGGCACTTATGCCGCCAATTGTCTCCAGGCCAGAAGATTGGTAGAGCGGGATGTCAAGTTTATTCAGCTTTACCACATGGGTTGGGATCAGCATGGCAATTTGCCCAAAGGAATAAAACAACAGGCACTTAGCACCGATCAGGCTACGGCTGGTCTGATTATGGATTTGAAGCAGCGGGGTTTGTTGGAAGATACACTCGTTGTATGGGGAGGGGAGTTTGGCCGTACCAGCTTTTCCCAAGGAAGGCTCACTGCCGACAATTATGGCAGAGACCATCATCCGGGTTGCTTTACCATGTGGATGGCGGGAGCCGGCGTAAAGCCGGGCATGGTTTACGGAGAAACGGACGAATTTAGTTATAATGTATCGGACAAGCCGGTGCATGTGCATGATTTTCAAGCCACGCTTTTATATCTCTTGGGTGTTGACCATGAGCGGCTAACCTTTAAACACCAAGGGCGAAGGTATCGGTTGACCGATGTTCATGGGCATGTGGTTAAAGATATTTTAACGTAAAAAGATGACTTCCAGAAGAAAATTTCTCAAGAATACCATCTTGGGAAGTGGAGCGGTAATGACTGCTTCTGTTTTTCCCTTTTATATCAAACCCTCCAAACCTCGGATTGAACCGGAAATACTGGGGCATGGAGATTTTACCTATCGCATCGAGCGGGAATGGGGCAACTTGAATCCGAGTAACTATCCAGTAAACAATTGCCATGAAATGGTCATGGATAGAAAGGGCCGTTTGATCATGTTGACAGACCATCCCAAAAATAATGTGCTCATTTACGATACGGCCGGAAAACTGATGGAGTCATGGACCCTGGAACTGCCGGGAGCACATGGGCTGAGCATTGTCGATGAAGGTGGGACAGAAATTCTTTTTATAACTGATCCCGGGCAGGGAAGGGTTTTGAAAACCACCTTGGACGGTCGATTGATTATGGAATTGGATCATCCTTCTACAATAGGCGCCTACGACAAAAACAACGCTTACCGTCCTACTGAAACAGCCATTGCACCCAATGGGGATATCTATGTAGCTGACGGATACGGATCCCAGTTTATTTTGCAATATGATGCGCAAGGGAAGTTTATCCGAAAATTTGGAGGAGACAGTTTTTTGCAACTTGATAAATTCAAGCAGGTTCACGGGGTAGCTATCGACTACCGGGACCCATCCAATCCCACCTTGATTTGTTCTGCCCGGATCAAAAATACCTTTAAGCGGTTTAGTTTGGATGGGAAGCATTTGGAGGATTTTTATCTGCCGGGAGCGTTTATAAGCCGTCCGGTGTTGGATGGGGAAAATCTGTATTGCGGAGTCTGTTTTGGGATGACGGAGGGAAACTATAATATGCAGCTTAACAGGGGCTTTGTTACGATTCTTGATAAAAACAACAAAGTAGTCTCCAACCCGGGAGGCACCGCTCCGGAGTATATTGACGGTAAACTACAGCTAATGATGCAGGAAAAACCAATTTTCAAACATTGCCATGATGTATGTGTGGACGGGGATAAGAACCTCTATGTATGTCAGTGGAATGCTGGGGGAATTTATCCGTATAAGTTGCATAGAGTTTAGAAATGATATTGATTGATATTGGATACCATGGATATTAATAGATATTGGATAACTTGTCCCGATTTTTCGAGATTGCTTTTTGGATGCATAGAAATATGGTGGAAATTCGGTAGAAATATGGCCTACGGCCGAAATAAGTTGATTTGATATTGGTGGATACTGGATATTGATTGATATTTGGAGTAACTAGATATTAGTTGGTAAAGACTCAAAAATTAACGTTTTGGAGGGATTGTATAGCGCGGAGGCTAGTCGGGACCTTAATGTTAAAAAAGTATTTAAATTATAATTTGTGGCTTTTATTTATGACTTTTATACCTAGTCAAATTACTAGACATGGGATATAAGACCAAGGTTCAAGGTTATCAAAAGGTTGAAAAGCGAACAGTACTATGTCAATTTCCCGGCGGCCGTGGCGCAGGCAATTGAATTCACTGCCGGCGAAGACGTGGAATGGCTCATTGACGACCATCAAAACATGGTGTTGAGAAGAAGTGACTCCGCCGTGGCGGCACTTAAAAATAAACTAAAAACGAAGTCGACCTAAATTCATCAAAGGCTGGTCATTAATACCTATAAATATCTGTTCTAAGGATTTTTTTTACCAGATTCACACCCAATAATTCTCGTCAGAATATTTGAGCGAATCGAGGGTAAAGTTCAACCCTTTCAGGGTTGGAATAAACTATTTCCAGTAAATACCCGAGGTTGCGCCTCTGAAGAGTTCGACAGCTTCACTGTCGGTCATTCGATATAAACCTGCTTCAACATTAAAATTTCCTTGGTGCACAATCTTTTTCTTTAAACGAGTATTTTTTGAAATAAGACAGATACCGACCCCGAAAGGGGTCAAACTCCTCAATAGCCATGGGTGAAACCCATGGACAAGAAAATCCCACTCTATCACCACGACCCCGAAGCGGGTCGAAAATTCCGCCGCAGAAAGTAAAGTTCATTGATGGATCCAGTGACCGAACCTTGAATCTACCCTCTTCACCCCTCCTAATATAGTAACCCAAACATCCAAAGCGGAATTTTGCTTCCCGCGCCACTTTTGATGCCGTCTGCCGCTATGAAAGCATTGGGAACTCCGGCGATTTGGTGTTTGGTTTTTGCAGGGCCCCCAACTTCGAAAACATACCGATCATCCACCATAAAGTCCCCGAACTTGGGTAAAGTGACTTGATGTTTTACCTGTATTTGATTGAGAAAAAAGGTTTCTCTAATATTTCCTGAGTTAGCATCATTCGAGGATAGCGCTAAGGCAAGGTTTGTATTTTGCAGGTAAATCTTTTCAGGCTTTTGGAGATAGGAGATTCCCTGGGTTGAAGCTCGAAGGAGGCTGAGGATTTGGGCTTGTTCCAGTAGGTCCAATGTTTTCAACACTGTGTTTCTCGAACCCTCCAATTTCTCTGCAAGCTTACTGATGTTGGGAATAAATGGAACAGATTCGCTGATAATGAAAATCAGCTTTTTCATATTTTTGATCGTCTTATGAGTCAATTCTTCAAATGGTGCGATATCCATTTCCAAGACCAGGTTCGTTGTTTCTAAAAGCCTTTGTTTGTATAAATCTTTTCCTTCTCTGTAAAATGGATAATACCCAAATTCAAGGTACTGCTCAAAAAGAGATAGCATATCCAATCGATCAGATAGTTCTTCTGATAGCTCTTGATGTTTTTCAAGCAAATCCGTTAGCTTCAATGGTTGGAGGTTTAATCCTTTTTCGAAGTTGATAAATTCTCTAAAGGAAAGCCCTGCTAGATGATAAACTGCCGATCTTCGGGATAGATCTGCCTTTCCTTTACTTAATTCCAATATAGAAGAACCAGATACGATAAAACTTGCGTCAACATAATTGTCATAGATTGATTTTAAATCCGAAGACCAATGGGCATATCGGTGAACCTCGTCCAAATAAAATCTACGATATCCTTCCTGGTATAAGTCTTCTATTAATTCAACCAATCTATTTTCCTCAAACCAATAGTCATCCAAGCTCAGGTAAATGGACTTCGAATTACCTTCCTGCATATTTTGTAGCATAAGAGTGGTTTTTCCAGCTCCTCGATGTCCAAGGATAACAACCAACCTTTGTGTCCAATCAATTTGACCGATAAGATATCTTTTGAAGGTAGGAAGGGTGCCATGTTGTTTCCTTCTTGAGATTTCTATTAACCGTTTCATAATGTTTTATCTAAAAAACAAAAATAACTAATGTTTTTTAGATAAAACAAAATCTATAATTGTTTTATGTGAAAAGCACAAAGATTATTAGAAGCTTAGTTAGTCCCACTCGAAATTGTGACTTTCTCTGGACGGTTCAAATGTATGCTTGAGTGCATACAATACCTCTAATTTCTGTTTTGATAGGTTCCTCTTTTCGATCAACTCAGGGAATGAAATGGACAAATAATCCCCGGGAATCCTTCTCCCGACTGCCCCCTAAATCCCCCTGAAGGGGGACTTCAAATTCCGTGGATTGAGATGATTTTTCTCACTTGACCGAATCTAACTCCCTCCCTTTCAGTTGAAAATCCTGTGATAGCGTAGCGGTGACAGGAGGGAGGGCTGGGGTGGGGCAACTACGGAGCTGGATTCCTACTACTAGGTAGATTAGCTCCACAAACCCCATAAAAAAGAAAAAAGCTATGAAATAAAATCTCATAGCTTTAGTCAATTAACAATAAACCCAAAATAACCTGCTGTAGGAGAAGGAGTCGAACCTCCACGGGGCAGTTAGGCAAAAACACGAGCTCGATGTTTGCTTTATCCTGAATTCCCCACCCCCGAGACCGGAGGGCATGTCTGCCAGTTTCATCATCCTACAGTATAAAAGACCATTTGTCTTTGTTTGATATGTCAAAGGTAATAGATGACTACTTATGTTGCAAATAAAATCATAAAAAATTTAAAAAATATTTTTATGGCAACGTTTTACCAGTTTGGTTGCTAATTCCATAATTGGGCCTTGATCCGTATAGTCTCCTTCTTTACCTTTGATTTCGCAGGTTGTCTGTTTGGTCGAATCCCTATTGTTTTTCAATCAAATAATATATCGTTTGAAACTCAGACCCAGCAATAATAGCCTTTTGATCATGGATGGGAACTGTCCGAGAAGTTTTATTCCCATCATGATCCAATACTGAAATGGTGTAATCGTTTCTCGCTGGAAGGTGAATGGTAAGATCAAGAGGCTCCAATAAAAGCGGGCTGCTTCCCTTAGCGATCAACTTGTCACCGGATTCGCTATATTCCATACCAGTATTTCGACCTCTTGCTACGGTAGTCAATAAGATGCGGTTGGCCGTCTCCAAACCTTTATCTTTCTCCAAACTACCCAAAAGAATGACTGCAAAGGGATTTGATGAGGTAATTTGCCAGTCTCCAAGTTCGATTGTTTTGTCTGGTAAGAAACCCACTACTCCTTTTGTACCATCGGTGTTGATGGTAAAGTATCCCTTATCTCCATAATGCCAATCCAACTCTCCCGTTATCGACTGTATCGAATTTTCCGTCAAATTATGATATGCTGAAATATCTGGTAATTTGGTTTCTAAGTGTTCATCGGTAAAGGCGATCGGCATCCGTCCTATGGCTAAGGTGTTTGGAGTGAAGGTTCCTGCAAATTCTTTATCGTCGAACCCCTGAGTTACTTTTTCATCAAACCCCAATTTTCCATGCTCCAAGGAAGGAATGTGTACATTTCTGGTGGTTATCACGTCACTTTCTGTGACATCTCCACGGTAGATCATGCGAGCTAGCGCTGGATAGAGTCCCATATGAAGCGGACTTGTGGCGTTGTACACACCATGATGCTCAGATTCCAGGAAAGGTGAAAATCGAGGGATATCCGTGGCAAAAGAAAAAGAGGCATCCCATCCCTGCAATCCCATGCCATATGCTGCAATAATGGGGGTTGCCTCGGCAGTCCATTCATTCGGAACCAGACTCATCCATTCCGAAAAAGAGAAAGGTCTATCGACAACCTGCTGCATGCCGCTAGATAATAACCCCGAACCTGGATTTTGAAGCATGGATGAGTTCTTGACATTTCCGGTGTCCAGACGGTGGCCGCCAGCTCCCCCGCCGAAATAATTGTGGCGGTCGATCATTCCTACACTATAGTCAGCGTGCAAATTGTAGAAATGTGAGATTCCAGACCCTGCTTGCCAGCATGAGCCAACCAGTATTCCTTTATACCCTACATCTCTAACCGCCTTTTCAAATTTTTGATAATATTCCATCTGTTTTTCATATAAGAAAAGCATCTTGTCCAAAAGGTGTTGCTCGACTGTGCTATTTTCACGGACAGCCCTATCATAAGCCTGCGAAAAAAGGCTGTGGTTGGGTTGGGGGTAAATGTTAAAATCCTTTAAAGATTCGCTCTCGGGCAAGACCTGGTCCGCCGATGTTTTTTCGAGAGACCTTCGGGGTTTTTTGAAACCCCAAAGGTCGGCTTCGGGATTTACCTCTATCCCCCATGCTTTCTCAAGTTGTTCTTGAGATCCATACCTATCCAGCAGCCATTCCGAAAACATCCGACACAGTAGCTTTCGGTAAGTAGGAGCTTGGTCTAAGGACCGCTCAATGGCACTCCAGAAAATATTGTCTTCATTTTGAAACTCGACAAAGGCCAGACCCGGATCATCTGCGTATCGTTGACCTGTTATGGGATTCACATGGCTGAGCATATTGACGGTCAATGCGATATTGAGGTCCTGCAGATCCGGGGCAAAATTCACCAAACTGGACGTTGATCCATTTAGGTGGGCCCAAGGATATGAGAGGTTTTTGATCTCTTCATAGGCTATAAGGGAGGAACTGTCACCGGGAAGAACCTTATGCCCGTAAATATGCGACCATCCGTAGTAAAGGCCTTTTTCTTTCAGTTTTGCATGAAAGTAATCCAGACGGCCCATCTTATCCGGATCAAAGCGTGTAGAGTGCACTCCGTCATTTGCATTCCAAGTGAACTTGTGAAAGCGGATGGCATTTACGCCATACTTGGCCAGAAAGTCAACAAACTGATCTGCGAGTTCCTCCTTCGGGTAGGTATTGCTGCCATTGATATTAGTTCCCCAGAATTTCACGGGTGTTCCGTCCTCAAAAAGCAGGTTAGCTCCTTCCATTGTAACAAAACCATGCTTGCCTGCTGGGGCTTCGAGCCAATCCTGCATGCCGATCTCCCCTTTTTCAGGGCTACTAGTTGGCTGAAAGGCAAACCATTCCGTCTCTTTTTTAGGGCTCCAAGTTAAACTTAAAAAAATAACAATTGCGAAGATTAGGTAGTTTTGCACGAAAGAAGTCATGAGAAGATGATTTTGGGTTATGATGCTTAAAGTTAAGAATCATACATAACATCCTACCCCTTTTTCATCCATTTAACTCTTTAGGGCTGCCTTTTTAATTGAGAGTGAAAAATTTGACTATCCGTTTTTCATTTTGTCGTTTTAAATGAAATTTTTAGGTGTTACAGCTGAAAAAACAGCCCAAACACCGCAAACTGCACCAAGGTAAAGTTGTAGACCTCATCCACATTAGCTCCTCCCTCAAGAATCCTATACCCAGCTTTTATGTCTGTTTTAGCTGTTAGAGGAATACGGGTTCCCAAAAACACATCAAAGGCTCTTCCGGGCCCCCCGGCCAATCCATCTCCTTCTAGGTAAATTCGGGTTCGATTTTCCAGTTTATATTCGGTATAGAGATGTAGCAGAGGCACAAATCCGATATCATCTTTGCGGTCCGCAGTCCCCATTTCATTATCAAGCCTAACGCTGGCATCGCGAATTTTCGCCGTAAATCCCGCTCCCACTGTCCAAGGACCGTTCACAATGAAATCTCTACGGTAGGTTAATCGATAGCTGTTGAATTGATAAAATCCTTTTAGTGTTTCTCCAGCATCAAATGTCGAGGTTTGAAAGTCAATCGCTTGATTGGGTGTTCCCGTATAGTTCACAAACAAGGGAGCGATCAAACCAAAAAGGTGATTTCTTTCGTTCCAGGTGTAGCCAACCCTTACCCGGAATGGAACTACAGCGCCTTCCACATCAAAATCATTTTTAAAACTAAATAATGTTCCTGTTTCATTGGGAATCCGCACGTCGTTATACCCCAAAAAGGCCAACCCCGATTCAGCGTCAATAGACCATTGCGCTTTGCTTGGGGTAATTTGCAGAAAAATGAACGCAATGAAAAAGATACTGCTTATAACTTGAATGCGAGGATTGAATGGTTTAAAGTTCATCGTAAAATTTTTTAGTTGAATAACCTAATTCAAAATTTGTGCCCCTATAGGAGATAAAAGCTAAGGTAAGTTCTTTTAAATGGTGAATCCTTTCTGTTTTGGACGAATTTTGGATAATCATTCAACGAAAAGAATAATTATGTATCTGCGCGGAGCGAATAATAATTTCGACAGCTACTTAATTGCTACTTAATTCTTTAAGCTTTTTAAAACAGTTATCAAATGAGACAAATCCTCTCTACTATGAGTGGCGGTAAGAACCAGTCTGTTCAAAGAAGAATCCAAGGGTCCCGGATAGGGAAAAGAAGACGCAATAATTTTTTCTTCAAGAAGTTTTTCTACCCAACCTCTCTCCTGAAAAGTCACCACGGGAAATCCATCCAGCATGGTAAAATCCAGCATGGATTGAATGCTTTGAAAAACGGCTGCGGTATTTTCACGAAGCTTTTTGTGTTGGGCTTTATATAAGTCCTGCCCGTTTAGAAAGGCATGTAAAAATGCTGGAGCTGGCGGGGAGGAAGATCGGAAAATAGGAAGTCCATCGACCTTATCCAATAGATTTTTTGAACCTAAAATTACTCCCGCAGGCAGGGATAAGGCCTTTCCCAGAGACCCACACACCAACAAATTTGGTGTTACATGCTTCCATTGACTATAGGTACCAAAAATAGAATCTCCGACTACCCCGAAAGCATGGCTGTCATCAATCAACACAAAGTACTCATTTACAGGTGCCAACTCCGTAATCCAGCCAAAATCGTGTATCTGTGGTTTCAAGGGGTTGACAGCGTTCGATAGAATCCCGATTCGTTGCCCCATCAAGTTTTTGGATTTTTCCAGGCACTGTTGGGACCAGGAATCAAAGCTTTGGTGGGGATTTCCGCTTTGGCCTTGTGGCAAAATAGCTGGATGGGCATCCGGTGCAACCCATATTAGATCCACCTCCTTTCGAAGAAACTCCACAGCCAAGTGTCCAGCTAAAAAACCGCTGCTAAGTAAGCGTACTTTTTCCGCCCCTGTTTGTGCTGCAAAATATAATTCAAACGTATCATAAATCGCCAGCTGCACGTTGCTATGTCTGCTTGAACCATGGTTGGCTCCGTATTTTTTTATTCCCTCAATAAGTAGCTTTTCAAAGGCTGGAACTTGGGACATACCCAAATAGGCAGTACCTGCAAATTGCAAGTATTCCTCTCCTTCTGCTACCAGCCTAGAGTTGGCTCTGTCTGTAACAAGATGTTTTCCCATCCCTCGATTAGCCTTCAAGCAATTTGGCTCCCGTTCCCGGCCGATCAGGAAAAATGACCCCATCGGGTGAAATTTTCACCCCGGCAGCAATATCCTTAGACAAAAGCATTGCACCGTCCATATCCACATAATCCAGAATCGCTGCCAGATGGGCGATTGCTGAGATTCCTACCGAAGATTCCGTCATACATCCTACCATGGTTTTCATACCCAGACTTTTCGCCTCTTTAATCATGCGAAGCCCCGGCGTTATCCCTCCCGCCTTTACTAACTTGACATTGATCCCATGAAACAATCCATGGCATTTTTTGACGTCGGATTCAACAATGCAACTTTCATCGGCAATAACCGGCAGGGCACTGTGGTTGAAGACTTCCTTCATCCCCTCCAAATCATCTTTGCCCAGGGGTTGTTCCATAAACTCGACTCCTAGGGATTTTAATTCTACTGAATAACGGATCGCCTGCTCTGCAGTCCAAGCGCAGTTCGCATCAATGCGGAAGATGGCATCGGTATGTTTTCGGAGTTCCCGGATAATTTCCATATCATGATCAGTTCCCAGCTTTATTTTATAAAGTGGCCAATCAAATTCCTTCATTTTGGAAACCATTTTTTCCACAGACGCTATCCCAATGGTGAAATTGGTCAAGGGGATGTTTTTGGGATCAAATCCCCAATACTCATATAGCTTTTTCCCCTGTTTCTTGGCAAAAAGATCCCAGGCCGCCATATCCAAGGCACATTGTGCAAAGGGATTGTTGGAAAAAAGAACCTTGGTTTTCTCCCAGAGAACTTCTGGGTGCTGGATGGACTCCTTTTCGAGTAATGGCTTGGCTGCTTCCAAGGTGGCGGTCATATTTTCCACATTCATCCCGTAAAATGGGTTGGTGGTAGATTCACCCAAACCATACTGGTCCCCGTCGGTCAGCTTTACAATGATGGTCGTCTGAACATCCCGGCTTTGATGGGCAATGGTGAAGGTATGTTTTAGGGGCAATTCTTTAACCAAAATTTCAATATGCATAGCTTGTTTTTCCAAGTAAAGTCAAAATTTAACCCCATTTCTACAGGGATTCAGGGTATAAAGGTAGAATAGATTATTTTCATTTAGAATTAAAATAATGATTTTGATTGTACCTTTAGGGAGTAAACCACCAATCCAACTCTTGAATATGCGAAACATATTATCCGTCGGTTTTCTTTTCTTTCTTATTAGCTTATCCACGTCCTGTTCCCGCCCTGAAAGGAAACTTGATGCTCCAACTATTGCAGTAGAAGACCTTCGCCGGGCCGCTGAAATGTACCGTGAGAAAGCATTTCCGGTACGTCGGTTTTCCCATGCAGACATGATCCCTCATATACATAAGAGAAGTAATTTATTCTCTCAGGAGATCTTGGGCCAATCCATCGAAGGGAGGGATATTTTCAGGCTCGATTTTGGTCAGGGAACGAAAAAGGTGATGCTTTGGTCCCAGATGCATGGCAATGAAAGTACCGCCACCATGGCCCTGTTTGATCTGTTTAATTTTCTGGAAGGGGCTGATGACGGATTTGAGGAAATTCGAAATACCCTTGCTGAAAATCTGCATATCCGCTTTATTCCCATGGTAAACCCCGACGGTGCGGAACGTTTTGTCCGCAGAAATGCCTGGGAGATAGATTTAAATAGGGATTTTTTACACGGCACTTCGCCTGAAGCAGTGATTTTAAAACAGGCCAGGGATAATTTTGAGCCGCGGTTTGGATTTAACCTGCACGATCAAAACACATACTATACCGCCAAAGGCTCACGCAATCCAGCCACAATTTCCGTTTTAGCTCCCGCCTACGACGAAGCCACAAGCATCAACGATGTTCGAAGCAACGCCATGAAAGTTATCGTGGGAATGAATGAGATCTTGCAGAAGGAAGTGCCCGGCCATGTAGGCAAATACAATGATGCTTTTGAGCCTAGAGCCTTTGGAGACAACTTTCAGAAGCGAGGTACCAGCACTATCCTTATTGAATCGGGTGGTTATCCCAATGATCCCGAAAAACAATATATCCGGCGGCTGAATTTTATGATTATTTTGAACGCACTATACCAAATTGCCACCGAAGGATTTACTGACTATACAGTGGAAGCCTATTTCGCCATACCTGATAATGAGTCACGTTTGATGGACCTGTTAATTAAAGGCGTTGCTTTAAACGACAGTGTAAACTACAGGGTAGATCTGGGAATTCGTAGGAGAGAGGTGGAGGTAGCTGATCCGCTGGATTACTATGTTTCCGGAAGTATTGCAGATTTGGGAGATTTGTCGGTTTTTTACGGTTATGAGGAAATTGATGAATCTGGCTTGGTGATAGTTCCAGGAAAGACCTACGAACAGCCAATAAATTTTGATAGTTTTACACCAGATGATGCAGTTGAATTACTTCGTTCCGGATATTTGGCAGCAACTACCGCTGAAAGTTTTTCAGGAGCTCTGCATAATTTACCGATAATTGTACTGTCGGGAAAGAAAGAGATCCCTTTTGGAACAGCAATCGGAAGCCCTACTAATTTCTTTTTGCAAAAAGAGGACATACTAAAGTTTGCAGTGATTAATGGATACCTTATTGATTTGGCAATTCCCGAGGCTATTCGATGGAAACAGAAGGTTTTATAAAAAAACGCTAATTTTTAAGCAGTATATATGATGAAAAAATCAACAGTAGAAGATATACGCAAACGATTTGACGGGGACGTAGAGCGGTTTTCGCAATTAGAGACCGGACAACAAGCTGTCATTGATGCGCCTCTGATGATGGAATTAATTACAGAAGCAGCGAGTAAGTCAACCCCTAAGGCAAAGCGAATTTTGGATATAGGATGTGGGGCTGGCAACCAGACATTAAAACTGTTATCGGGACTACCAAACCTTAATTGCGACTTGTTGGATTTAAGCGGACCCATGTTGAAAAGGGCCTATGAGAGAGTGTCAAATCAAACGAATGGATTAGTACGAACCTTTCAGACGGATATTCGGCATGCGGATTTACAGTATGATGCCTATGACATACTCCTAGCCGGAGCGGTTCTCCACCACCTTCGAGATGATGAAGATTGGTTACGAACCTTTACCAAGTTATTTAGCCTTTTGAAGCCCGGAGGAAGCCTATGGATTTCAGATATGGTTCACCACGATGATCCGGCTATTCAGGAGTTGATGTGGAATAGATATGGTAAATACCTTACGACGCTGGGAGGTGAAGATTATAAAGAAAAAGTGTTTTCCTACATCGCTATTGAAGATTCTCCAAGATCACTCACTTATTAAATTAACTTATTGCAAGAAGTAGGCTTTAAACAGGTCGAAATTCTTCATAAAAACAGTTGCTTTGCCGCTTTCGGCGCAATAAAATAAAAGTTAGTCAAATTGATCAGCGTCTTCGAACCGGTGAAGTTCCACTGGTCAGATTATATCTGGAACCATCGGAAGCTTCTTAGTTGTTTCTTAAATCAGAAAACTGCTAACATTAAGAATATATGATGCGTACATCGATAGTTCTAATTATTGTCTCTGCCCTCTGGATAGGATGCGATACCAACGAAGAAAAAACAGATATTATGAATCCATTCTTTGAGGCGTATGACACGCCTTTTGAAGTTCCCCCATTTGATAAAATCAAAAACGAACACTTTGCTCCGGCTGTCAGGGAGGGAATTGTACAAAAGGAAAAAGAAGTAGACGCCATCGTCAATAATCCGGAAGCACCTACCTTTGCAAATACTGTCGAGGCATTGGAATATTCGGGTGAAACCCTGTCAAAGGTCTCCCGGGTTTTTAGCAATTTAAATTCGGCCAATACCAACGACGAGCTGCAGGCCATCGCAAAAGAATTGGCCCCGGAGATTTCCAAACACAGTGACAATATCAATCTGAATGAAAAGCTATTTGCCCGGGTGAAAACCATTTGGGATTCAAAAGATGATCTTGGGCTAAATGCCGAGCAACATATGTTGCTGGAAAAAATGTACAAGTCATTCGTAAGAAACGGGGCAAACCTCAATGAAGCGGATAAAGAAAAATTGCGTGAGATCAATTCAAAGCTATCATCGCTAACCCTTCAGTTTGGTCAGAACCTGCTTGCGGAGACCAATGCCTACCAACTGTGGATTGATGATGAAGCGGATTTATCCGGTTTGCCTCAGGAACTCGTAACCACCGCATCAGCGGACGCAAAGGCAGCCGGGAAAGAAGGTCAGTGGTTGTTTACCCTCCAAAACCCCAGCATCATGCCCTTTTTGCAATATGCGGATAATCGGGAATTGCGAAAGCAGATTTGGGAGGCCTATAAAAACCGGGCAGATCAGGGGAATGAATATGACAATAAAGAAGGTCTAATCGAAACCGCAAACTTACGCCGTGAAAAAGCCCAACTCCTAGGCTATCAAACCCATGCGGACTATGTATTGGAGGAGTCCATGGCAAAAAATGCCGCAAATGTCTATACCTTACTTAACCAACTTTGGACCCCTGCCTTGGCGAAGGCAAAAGTCGAACGGGATGAAATGCAGGCCATGATTAATTCTTCTGGTGAGAGTTTTGAGCTGGAGCCTTGGGATTGGAGGTATTATGAGGAAAAGCTGCGGCAGCAGAAGTTTGAACTCGATGAGCAGGCCATTAAGCCCTACTTTGCCTTGGACAAAGTGCAAGAAGGGGTATTTATGGTGGTTAAGAATCTATTTGGGTTGACCTTTGAGTTGATTCCTAATATCCCTACCTACCATCCCGATGCGAAAGCGTATGAGGTTAAGGAAGCGGACGGTACCCATGTAGGTGTATTGTACATGGATTTTCATCCAAGAGCTTCAAAGCGTGGAGGAGCATGGATGACTTCTTACCGGTCGCAGAAAACCGAAAATGGAGAGAGAAAGGCACCCATTATTTCCATCGTCTGCAATTTTTCCCGACCTTCAGGAAATGCCCCCGCACTCCTGACATTTGATGAAGTCACTACCTTTTTCCACGAGTTTGGCCATGCTTTGCATGGGTTGCTTTCTAATGTGCAGTACCAGAGTTTGGCCGGCACATCGGTTCCAAGGGACTTTGTAGAGCTGCCTTCCCAAATTATGGAAAACTGGGCTACCGAACCGGAGGTGATGAAACAGTATGCGATTCATTACGAAACGGGAGAAGTCATTCCCGATGAACTGATCGAGAAATTGACCAAAAGTGGAACCTTCGGTCAGGGTTTTGGCACAACGGAATACTTGGCGGCGTCTTTACTTGATCTGGATTACCACACCCAAACCGAGCCGATTACTGAAGATGCTACCACCTTTGAAAATGAATCCGTAGCGGAAATGGGATTGATTGATGAGATTATACCGAGGTATAGAAGCACCTACTTTCAACATATCTTTAGCGGCGGTTATTCTTCCGGCTACTACAGCTATATCTGGTCGGGGGTATTGGATACAGATGCTTTCCAAGCCTTTAAGGAAACGGAGTTATTTAATGCCGAAAAAGCCTTGGCATTCCGAAAGGAAATCCTTGAGCGTGGCGGAACAGATGACCCAATGAAAATGTACGTCAATTTCAGGGGAGCAGAACCTACGATTGATGCGCTGTTGAAAAAGAGGGGATTGGATGAGGCGAGTTTGTCGGTGACGAAGTAGATTCATTAGGGTGAGAAATAGAAAAAGCTGATTTTTGGCTGGCTATTTCTTACCTTTTCTTATTGCGTTGGCGTCGTTGTATGAAAATCCGGCAAAAAGATTGGTGAGTTAATTCACTGCATTTTGGTTTGTTTAAACGTTTTACAAAAAGTTAGAAGTCAATAACTAACCATTTTAAAATAATTTTGATTATTGAGTATTCTGCTCACAACCCTGAGTAAATGGTGCTTTTTAAGAATCGCCTGTATTAGTTATTGTTTTCCCAGACAATTTGTTTTATTATTGTTTAAAGAAAATTCAAGAGAAAATTTCAAGTAAATTAACTTAATCATGGATCTTTAAAAGAACAGTAGAGTTGTATTTTTACATGTTAAGATTGAACTTAGCGATAATCATAATTTAATTAGACGAATCGGCAGGTCAAAAAAGTTTCAAAATTAAATGTCAACATAAATCGGTTGATCTTTAAGTAATATTAGCTGATATTTTGTGAATTGAGCGAAAATCATTCTTATTTGTTGGGTGGGAGTTTTCAGATAGTCTGATTTAGATCTTAAATGCATCATATGTTTAGAAACCTAAAGTGAGAGATAGAATGGAAAAAATAGATTTGAAAGCAGTAGACTTCTTCTGTGGTGCAGGCGGGGTAAGTTGCGGATTCAAAAATATTGGTATCAAAGTACTTGCTGGTATTGACATTGACCCTAAATTTAAGAGGACGTATGAGGAAAACAACGGGGCTGGATTCTTGAATATGGATGTGTCTAATCTCGCACCCGATAAGCTTTGCGATTACATTCCGATAGAAAAAAATGATAACAATCTTATCTTTGTAGGTTGCAGCCCTTGTCAGTACTATTCAAATCTTAAATCTGACAAAACCAAATCAAAACAAGGGCGTTTACTGCTGGAAGATTTTAAGGAGTTTGTACTTCATTATCTTCCAGGATTCGTTCTTATTGAAAATGTTCCGGGACTTGAGACGAAAGCTGGTAGCCCTTTACATAATTTTAAGAAAGCATTAAGCGGGCAAGGTTACGTTTTTGACCAGAAGATACTCAATGCAAAATATTTTGGAGTACCTCAAAACAGACGTAGGTTTGTTTTAGTCGCAAGTAGAATTTCGGAAACTATCTCACTTCCCAACCAGAATCTAAGGAAAGAGCAAATTGTAAGTGTGAAGGATGCTATCGGCAATTATGAGCAATTTCCAAAGATTGCAGCGGGAAATGAAGACAAGTCCAACTTCCTTCACGCAACATCAAGATTGTCCAAGCTTAATCTTGAACGATTGAAACATACTCCAAAAGATGGTGGATCCAGGAAAGCATGGGCCTCCAATGAAAATCTCCAACTAGCTTGCTATAAAAACCACGATGGGCACCACGATGTTTATGGACGAATGTTTTGGAACAAACCTGCCCCAACACTCACTACTCGCTTTATTTACACCAGCACTGGAAGATATTCGCACCCCGAACAGAATCGAGGAATATCTTTGCGTGAAGGAGCTACTCTCCAAACATTTCCATTGAACTATAACTTTTATTCTTCTAACAAAGGGGTTATCGCTACAATGATTGGAAACGCAGTTCCTCCAAAGTTGGCAGAAGCAATTGGACAAGCATTGATAGAACACTGGGATAGATGGCAAAATTTAGAGCAAAAGCAAGAGCTGTAGAACTTTTAGGTAAAGGACAAATTGCAGATCTCCCCACTGCAATAACGGAGCTTTGGAAGAATGGCTATGATGCCTATGCAAAAAATCTCGTTTGTCGCTTATTTTTAGAAACATACAAAGACAATAAAAAGCCACTTTTTTTAATATCAGACGATGGTTTTGGAATGTCAGAAAAGGACATAATTGAAAAATGGTTTGTTCTCGGTACGGATTCCAAAGCTCGCGGGGAAAAAATAGAGCCACATTTTGGATTAAGTAGAAGAACGCCAATGGGTGAAAAGGGAATCGGGCGACTTTCTGTTTCGTATTTGGGAAATCAGCTCCTTATGTTGACTAAAAAGCAAGAAAAAATAGCTAACGCCTTTCTTATTGATTGGAGGATTCTGGAAAACTATGATTTCTATTTAGATGATCTCAACATTCCTCTTTTTTCTTTTTCAACTAAAGACGAATTTAAAAAAAAGGAAACTATTGCCGTAGCAGAATTCCTTCAAAACCTAGATGAAAAACGATGGGGTGAGCAAAAGGATTTAAGAAAGCAAATTTTAGATGATTGGAAACCACATTCACCTGCCAGTTTTATTTATGAGGAGATAATTGCTGATTTTCTAAATAAAGAATATCACGGAACCACATTCTTGGTTTTTACTCCACATGAGCAACTCATTGAACTTTCCGACAAAGATCGAATTGAACTAAAAAAAGATGGAGCTTTAACTGATTTACGTTCCTCACTAAGTGGAATGCATAATGATTTAAAAAATTCAAAGAAAGATTTTGAGACCAAATTCATAGTACACGATTCTTCTGGAAAATACGATCTTACCGATGAGTTTTTTACGCAAGAAGAGATGAGAAATGCTGACCATTGGTTAAAAGGAGAAATTGATGAGAATGGATATTTCTCTGGTGAGATCCGCATCTTTAACCACCGTGAAAAATACACTTTCAGACCAAATCGACCACCCGGTAAGACAAATTATGGTTCATTCAACATTGAATGGGGCTCTTTGGAAGGGGACCAAAAAAGTTCACTACTAAATTCGGAAAAGTACAAAAGGCTTAATGAAAAACTCGAAACATTCGGTGGTTTATATGTTTATCGAGATGACTTTAGAGTTTTACCCTATGGAAGGAGTGAATTTGATTTCTTAAAATTTGAAGAGCGAAGGGGGCGTGGTCAAGGGTATTATTTCTTTGCTCATAGGAGATTTATAGGCTACATTGATTTAACGAGAGAAAAAAATCCCAATCTTAAGGACAAGGCTGGGCGAGAAGGGTTTATCCAGAATAGGGCGTATCGTGATTTTAGGGAAGACCTTATTGAATTGTTTGTGGATATCGCAAAGCGATACATGCGTAAAACTCCAGAAGGAGAAAATGCGACATATCGACAATCTCAGTTAGAGGAAATTCAAGAAAAATACACCCGGCAACAGGAAGCTGCGAAAAGGAAAAATGCCAAAACTAAAAAGGCATTTCTTGAGCAACTTAAGGAAAATAAACCGCAAATTGTCGATTTGCAAACTGAAATTTTAAATTTAGCTAGGCAGTTGAATGTAGAAGCAGACCAGTTGGAAATTAATTATAACAATTACAATAGGTTGGTTTCGAAACTCGAAGATAGAAGAGCGGAAATGAGAAATTTAAAACTGGTTAAACCACAAGCTGTTAAAATTACTAAGAGTCAAGAAAAAGAATATCTGAATTATCAAAAAGAATATGCAGTAGCTGAGGATAGAGTTAGTTCGTGTATAAAAATAATTGAGGAAACGCGTAGTAAAATCAATGCTGAGAATCTGAAACTCGAATACAGTGAAAAGTTTCGATCCCACTTAAAATACATTGAAAAACTCTTTTCAAGTTTTCAAAGTATTGGCAAAGAATCATTTAACCGAGTCAATCACCTATTATCAGAAGAGCTGACTGCACAGATTGATCATTTTATAGAGCAAAGCAAAATCACCAAAATCTTGCCAAATGACAGTATCAAAACTGTATCTAGCAAAATAAATATTCTAGACCGAATGGCTGAAGATCAGAAGACTCAAATTGAGCATTCAATAGGAGGGTTTATTAACCATCTTTCAAACCTACAGATAGATGTTGATGATGATTTTTTGAGGGAGTGGTATGAGAAACAAAATCAAAATCTCGAGGAAAAGTTGAGTGATTATGAGGAGTTGGCACAACTTGGTATGTCAATAGAAATTATTGACCACCAGTTCAATGTAATGTATTCTCAAATGAATGATGCTGTAAATGAAATTGATCAATACTCTAGAAAAAATAAAGAAATTGAACCAGCATTCAAGCAATTAAAAGGAGCTTTCCAACACCTTGAAGGAAATTACAAATTACTCAAACCATTGTATCGAACCAGTCGTAGAACAAGAGAGGTAATAACTGGTAGGGAAATAGAAAGCTATATAAAGGAGTTTTTCCAAAATGATTTCAAGAGATATAGAATAGATTTTTCAGTAAATGATGATTTTCGTGAATATGAGTTCTTCACATATGATTCAATTATCAAACCGATATTTCTTAACATAATTAATAATGCAAATTACTGGCTAATTCCATCAGATAAAAGGATCATTAAAATTGAACTGGTCGATGATGAAATTCGGATAATGAATTCTGGAGAACGAATAGATGATGCCTATTTGGAAGACATTTTTACCTTGTTCTTTACCAGAAAGAGAGATGGTCGTGGAATAGGACTTTATTTGGCAAAGAAAAACCTTCAATCGATTGGTTATGAGATTTCTGCAACTAATGAAAAGAGTATTAACACGCTTAATGGAGCTTGTTTTGTTCTTAAAAAAGAAGATTTTAAATAAATTCTATTTTATGGCTAACGATAAGTCAACAAATATTGCAGAATTTTCATTTTCAGATGTAGCCATAGACGTTATTCGAAATTCTATTAGATCGGCAATTTGCATTGATGATAAATATGCATCAGCTTACGAAGAAGATACTTCCAACTTGATTGTTGATGAACCTAGAATACTTCATAAATCATTCCGGGAGGTCGGATTATGTGATTTAGATATTTACCGATTTACGACTTACGAGGCGACATGGAATCCAAGTGTTATGCTGTCAAATAAAGATCTTCTCATTTTAGATTGGGAACTTGACGCTGATGGAAATTTTGACAATGCAATTAAAATCCTTACTAAGGTAATTGAGTCAAAAAAAATCCCATTTGTATTGGTTTATACCTCTACCCCAGACCTCCATTCTGTAAGTAAAGCTCTTATACGTGAGTTTTCACCATATGATAGAGAAGTTTTTAATATAATTTCAGAATCGTTAAAAGTAAATTTTACTCCTATTTCTGACGATCCAGAGGCAATCGAAGCCGATCTTTTTCTTGAAGAAAACACAGAACTTTTTTATGAGTATGTATTTAATTGGAACAAAAGAGATGAATTTGTAACTAACATATTGGCAAATTTTCGTGATAAATTTTCTATAAAAGGGCAAATTAGAGAAAGTGGAATTCGTACAAAAGTATCTGCCTCACTAAAAGCAATCATTACTCAACATAATGATGAACTGTTGGAATTAGCAATGATGTCTATTGCTCAAGAATCCGAAACTAAATCAGCATTTCGAATCGAACGAATCAGTATGGCACAACATGCCTTTCGGTTGAATGGAGCAATTGTTCTTGTATATCATAAGCAAGATAAAGAAGATGGGATCAAACCGGAGGATTTATTCAAAGTCTTTGCCGAAGCGGTGGTAAGTAATCCTCACAACTATCTTAACATACTTTCTCTTGAATTGAAAGACAGACTACGTGAATCATTTTCAAAGATTGGCACCCAATTTTCGAAAACTGATGAACAGGCCTTCTTTTTTCACTTAGAGAATTACCGGACTTTAAATAATGGTGAGGATTATGATTTGAGATCCATATACGATTTTATTTTAAAAAGCTGGATAGGCGAACTACATCAACAGAAGATAAATGAGCAACCAAGGATTTTACAATTTGCCAACCATAGATTTGGGACCCTAACATCACCACCTCCAAAGGAGCTTGCAGCTAACAATACTATTCTTGTTAAGGAGTTGGTTAGGTATTGCGCTTATGTATCTACTACAAAAGTTATTAACAGAAGTGACCCATCCTTGCGATTTGGTGACCTATTTTTAAATCCAGCAAATTCCAATGAATATTTCCTTTGCATAACTCCGTCATGTGATTGCTTGCACCCTGAGAAAATCAACAATAATTTCTACTTTGTCAAAGGGGCAAATTCAAACGACTTTCAAGCCATTCAAGAAGCAGAAACAGGTTTCCTTTCTTTCGTTCTACGAGATAATGAACCTAAGTGTATTAGGTGGCAGTGTAAGCCCTTTACAAGTTACATTACCGCAAATGATATAAAGCAATTGAGAATTAACTACTGCGGTTCGGAAATTCCGTTGCAGCATCTAATTATACTCAAGGAAAACTACACACAAAGAATAGCTAACGAGTCTTTTGGATATGGTCACCGTGTAGGGGTGGATTTACCACATTAGTAATTTATGGAAGTGATAAAAGTCATTAATTCTATTAAAAAAGCAGGAGGACTCAAACGATACATTGATTTCATTCAGTTTCCTTACTACCGAAATATTGAAATTGATACTAGAATTTCTTTTGATTTTCCTTTAACAGTTTTCATCGGTCAAAATGGATGTGGTAAAAGTTCTTGTCTCCATGCTCTTTTTGGGGCACCAGATAGATACACACCTTATAAATTTTGGTTTGACACCAAAGTAGATCCAATTGTCTACTATGACGATGCCAAAAGGAGACATTCCTTTTGGTACTCTTTCCGTGATTCAAAAGGAAGCATTAAGGAAGTTATAAAAGCAAGAATAAAACGAGAGGATAATCCGAATTATTGGGAAACCAGCCGCCCTTTAGTTTGGGCAGGCATGAAGGCAAGAAAAACTCGAGATTCGCCATTAAAAAAACAAGTGATATACCTTGACTTTAGGTCAGAATTGAGTGCATTTGATAAGTATTATTATTTCGGAGATATTAAAAATACAAAATCTAAAAACAAGCAAGAATTTATACGAAAAAAAGCGACGTCCCTTCATAACGTTTTGTCAGGAAAAGTAGCATTTATAAAAAATAGATTTGGAAAGGTAAACCAGGCACTAAGAAATTTAACTGATTCAGAATTAAAGTGGATTTCTTTTATTCTTGGTAAACAGTATATAGCGGGTAAATATCTGGAACATAAATTTTATAGAATTGAAGGGTATTCAGTAATATTCAATACGAATCATGCTAAATATTCAGAAGCATTTGCAGGTAGCGGGGAAGTGGCCATTGTAAGGTTGGTGCTTCAAGTTTTGGACGCCAATCCATTTTCATTAATTTTACTAGATGAGCCAGAGGTTTCTCTTCATCCAGGGGCACAAGGCAGGCTTCAATTGTTTTTGTTAGAACAAATCAAAATAAAAAAGCATCAGGTCATCCTTACAACCCATTCGCCTTCCATTGTAAAAGGTCTTCCAAAAGAAGCGATAAAAGTATTTTATCAAAATCCGAGAAACGGTAGATTTCTTGTAAAGGAAAATCTTACTCCTGAGGAAGCATTTTATCACATTGAATTTCCGATTAATACTCGCAAAAATATAATTGTAGAGGATGTTCTGGCGCAAGAAATTGTGTTAAATGTTCTTGAAAAAATGGGAAAAGAAACCAAAAACCTCTTCAATGTGAAGTTTAATCCAGGAGGAGAAACTGTTATTAAAAAGGAATTCATTACGGTATACTGCCGCGAAAAGAATTCTAAGGACTTTATTTTTTTTGATGGAGACCAGAAACCAGTGGCTCCCCATTACGATTGGCAAAATTTTTCAACCAGTGACCTAAGTGTTAATTTCCTAAAGGGTAAAATTAAGGAGCAAACAAAAGTGGATATCAAGTTCTCAGTGGATAGTGGACAAATTGGAGGAAATGAGCAACAGCAATTAGATTTGTTGAAATCCTATATGGATTATTACCGCAAGAATGTTTCTTATTTACCACAAAGAACCCCAGAAGACATAATTTGGAGTGATGAACTTGCAGAAAATTTAGTCAAAGGAGTGATATTGAATCCTTCGGAAATAAAAATAATTTTGTCGGAACTAACTAAAATAAAGGAAACAAAGCTAAAATTCGCTTTCATGTCTGACAAAGTCCAAGGAGAAAGTAGTGCTGATGCAATTTCGAGCATTCACAAACAGTTTATCCGACGCTGGTTAAATATAGAAAATCAGGATTTTAAAGAAATTAGAAATGTTATTGCCAATATTATTGAAAATAAAGAATGACATTAATACTGAAAAGTAACTTGCACAAAAAATACACAAGTTCAACTAACAAACCGAATAGAGTGACATTATTACAGTCTTCTCGGAGCTTCTAAATTTTTAAGAAAGACATAAGTTAATCCATCCCCAAAACTTACGAAAACAACTTCCTATACATCTCCTCCAACTTAATAAGCGGAACGATTTCAATATCAAACTTGGATTCATTAATTCCCTTTACGGCATATTTCGAAACCAAAATCTTTTTGAATCCCAACTTTGCCGCTTCGGCTATCCGGTTTTCTATGCGGTTGACTGCCCGGATTTCGCCACCCAATCCTATCTCTCCCGCAAAACAGACAGAGGCATCAATGGGCGTGTCTTCAAAGGAAGAAATCAACGACGCACAAACCGCCAAATCCAATCCCGGGTCATCCACCCGTAAGCCACCTGCAATATTCAAAAAGACATCCTGCTGTCCCAAACGCATACCTCCCCGTTTTTCCAATACGGCCAAAAGCATATTTAGCCGCTTTGCATCGTGGCCTGTACTACTGCGCTGCGGTGTACCATAAGTAGCCGGGCTAACCAAGGATTGTATCTCAATAAGTAATGGCCGGTTTCCTTCCAGCATTGCCCCGATGGCCACCCCATTCAATTGTTCCTCACGCTGTGTCATCAATATCTCTGACGGATTGGTGACCATTCGGAGGCCTTCGGCATGCATTTCATAGATGCCCAGCTCATTGGTGGAGCCAAAGCGATTTTTTGAAGTCCGCAAAATGCGGTAGCTTAAATGCCGGTCTCCTTCAAACTGAAGTACGGTATCCACCATATGCTCCAAAACCTTTGGACCCGCAATTGCTCCATCTTTGGTAATATGGCCAATTAGGAATACCGGCGTGCCTGTTTCCTTGGCAAATTTCATGATCTCAGCCGTACATTCCCGTACCTGACTGACCGATCCGGCAGCAGATTCCACATATTGGCTGTGGAGGGTTTGAATGGAGTCGATGATAAGTAAATCCGGTTTGAGGTTTTCTATTTGCTGAAAAATCTGTTGGGTATTGGTTTCGGCCAACACATAGCAGTTATCTGACGAATACTGCATCCGTTCGGCACGCATTTTAATCTGATTTTCACTTTCCTCCCCCGAAACATATAAGACCTTAACCTGATTGAGCAGCAGTGCAATTTGCAGCAAAAGGGTGGATTTACCAATACCGGGCTCTCCACCAATCAGGATTAATGAACCAGCTACAATTCCCGAACCTAAAACCCTGTCCAATTCCGTGTCTCCTGTCACCAGTCTTGGTTGTTCCTCAAAATTTATTTCGCTTAACTTCTTTGGGGTAGCACTCTTTTTCTGAGTTGCTGATTGGTTGGTCTTCCAGGATCCTTTTCCGGTCTCTTCCTTTTGTACGACCTCTTCCACATAGGTATTCCACTCCCCGCATGCTGGGCACTTGCCAATCCATTTGGGACTCTGCGACCCGCAGTTTTGGCAGAAGAAGGTGGTTTTTATTTTAGCCATGGGGTATTTCGGTAGTTTTAATGTAAGAGAATAAGGATTCGTCTTTCAAGGGATACAAGATAGATTGCAAAAAGAGGCCGATGATTAGACCTCTTTTTGCTGAAGAAGCGGATTATAATTGATAAGAATTAATGCGCTTCCAACCAGTCATTTCCTGTTCCGACCTCCACTTCGATTGGGATACCGATATCCACTGCACCCGACATAAGCTTTGGAATTTCTGCCTTCAGCAGCTCCACCTCATCTTTATGTGCATCAAAAACCAATTCATCATGTACCTGAAGGATCATCTTGGATTTGAGGTTTTCTTTTTTCATCCAGTTATGCACATCGATCATGGCCACTTTGATCATATCAGCAGCCGACCCCTGAATGGGTGCATTGATTGCATTTCGCTCGGCAAAGCCACGCATGGTGGCATTCCTGCTGTTGATATCCCGCAAGTAACGGCGTCTACCCAAAACGGTTTCTACGTATTCCTGCTTTCTGGCATTTTCGATACAACTGTCCATATAGGCTTTCACCGCTGAAAACTCCTTGAAATAGGCATCAATAATCTCTTTGGCCTCCCCACGGGGTATATTTAACCGCTGCGAAAGCCCGAAAGCGGATATTCCGTATATAATCCCGAAGTTGGCTGTTTTCGCTTTTCGGCGCATATCAGAAGTTACCTCTTCGAGGGGGACTTGAAATATTTTTGCGGCCGTGGTGGCATGAATATCTCTGCCGTTTTTGAAAGCTTCGATCATAGATTCATCCTTGGAGAAGGCAGCCATAATCCGCAATTCAATCTGGGAATAATCCGCCGCCATAATAATATGATCACTGTCCCGTGGAACAAAAGCCTTGCGTATTTCCCTTCCCCTAGCACTCCGGATTGGTATATTTTGTAAGTTGGGGTTGATTGATGAAAGGCGGCCTGTAGCAGCGACAAATTGGTTATAGGTCGTATGAATTCGTCCAGTCTTCGGGTTGATCAACTCGGGCAGGGCATCTACATAGGTTGATTTTAATTTTACCATCTGCCGATAGTCCAAGATCGCCTGGGCAATTTCATGTTCCCCAGCCATTCTGCTGAGTACTTCTTCACCGGTGGCAAACTGGCCGGTTTTTGTCTTTTTAGCTTTCGGGTCCAGGTTTAGCTTGACAAATAGTATCTCTCCCAACTGTTTTGGCGAACTTAAGTTAAAAGGTTCTCCTGCCAGTTCATACACTCTTTTTTCTATAACCTTACTTTCCTCGTCGAGAACCTTTGAAAGTTCAGAAAGTGCTTCCGTATTAATTTTTACACCTTCAAACTCCATGGCCATTAGCACATGGATCAGTGGGTTTTCCACTTCATGAAAAAGCTTTTCCACTTTGTTTTCTTTGACCTGTGGATCCAGTTTGTGCTTTAATTGTAAGGTAATGTCAGCATCCTCTGAGGCATATTCGACTACCTCATCCACATCTACATCCCGCATATTGCCTTGATTTTTTCCTTTCTTTCCGATAAGGCTTTCAATAGACACAGGCTTATAGTTCAGGTATTGCTCGGAAAGCCAGTCCATGGAATGCTTCCCTTCCGGCTCAATGAGATAATGGGCAAGCATGGTGTCATAAAGTGCTCCCTTGACGGAAATACCGTAATTTCTAAGCACCAGCAAATCATATTTAATATTTTGGCCGATCTTGATGATGTTTTCTGAATCAAAAACTGGTTTTAACCATTCCAAAATTTCCCTAGCGGCACTTTCATTCTCCGGAACTGGCAAATAATAAGCTTCCCCGGGAATATAGGCGAAAGAGATTCCGACAAGCTCGGCTTCGTTTGCATTGACAGAGGTAGTCTCGGTGTCCATACTTATCTCTTTTTGTTGCAGCAGGTAGTTGACCAACTCTTCCACGGCCTCCTTGCCTTCCACTTTGTGGTAAATATGAAGGCGGCTCGCTATCGAATCATGCTGTTCTACCTCAGGAATGGGAGGGACCTCCTCAGTTTCCGCGGTTTCAGGCTGATCCATACCAGTGAATAACCCCAACTGCTCATCTACCCGGATTTGCGGCTTTTTAATAGCCTCACCAAATACTCTTTTTGTCAACGTTCTGAACTCCAATTCCGCAAACAGCGCCTTTAGTTTCTCCTCATTTGGGCTATCATAACGTAGTTCCTCCTCCACAAAGTCAATTGGTACTTCCTGACTGATAGTTGCGAGTTCCTTGGAAAGTAAGCCCTGCTCGGCAAAATTCTCTACATTTTCTTTTTGTTTGCCCTTAAGTTCATGGGTGTTTTTGAGCATCTCTTCAATGGTGCCGTAGGCTTTGAGTAGCTTCACCGCTGTTTTCTCTCCTATTCCGGGGATTCCAGGAATATTGTCTACCGCATCCCCCATTAGCCCCAAGATATCCCGCACCTGATCCACATGCTCAATATCCCATTTAGCACAAATTTCTTTTGGCCCCATTACGTCTACTGCATTTCCCATAAATGCCGGCTTATACAAGTAGATATGATCTTCAACCAATTGCCCGAAGTCTTTATCGGGTGTCATCATATAGACAACAAAACTGGTGTTTTCGGCTTTTTTTGCGATTGTGCCAATGATATCATCAGCCTCAAATCCGTCAAGTTCCAAAACAGGAATATTGAAAGCCTGCACAATATCCTTTACCCAGGGAATGGCTACCGCAATATCTTCCGGCTGTTCCTGACGGTTTGCTTTATAAGCTTCAAACCTGATATGGCGAAAAGTAGGGGCGTAGGTATCAAAAGCTACAGCTATGTGGGTGGGTTTTTCCTTTTCCAAAACCTCCAAAAGGGTATTGGTAAATCCAAGCATTACGCCTGTATTGAGTCCTTTGCTGTTAATTCTAGGATTTTTGCTAAAAGCAAAATGCGCCCTGTAGATAAGGGCCATGGCATCTAATAAAAAAAGTTTCTTTGATCCTTTGGTAGACATAATGATGAGGGAGTTGATTAAAATTGGACGGTTATTCTTGAATCTGTCCAATCAGAGGCTAAATTACAAATTATTAAATAAAGACATTTAAGAAATGCTTTTTTAGAAATTGAATAAATTTGGTAAGATTCTTGGTAGTAGAATTTTGGACTTGCTAAAATTTCACGTAATTTTAGTAAATCAGTCAATCTATCTTTCAATTTTAACCCTTTTATCACATGAAAAAGTTAGCATATTTTTTATCAATGGTATTCTTGCTTACCGCATTTTCACCTGCTGCGATGGCAAAAGATGGAAAAGAGCCATCTCCTCTTAGTCTGGAAGACGAAATAAGACTTGAAGAAATTAATGAACGTGTAATGGAAATCAAAGCAATGAACTTTGCAGAGATGACCAAGACAGAAAAGAAAGAGATCCGAAATGAGCTTCGAGAAATCAATAAAGAAGCCAAACGTGTCGGCGATGGCGTTTACATTTCTGCAGGTGCGATTATCATCATTTTACTAATATTGTTGATTATCACATAACACAAATTTTCCGACCCGTTTGTTATCCTAATGAACTAGCATTATCTACAACCATGCCTAATTTGGCATGGTTTTTTCATATATACTCTTAAAATCCGAAAGGAGGATATGATGAAGAGATGGATGATAATGTCAATGATTGCATTTGGCTTCCTTTTTATGGCCTCATGTACCTCGTCCAACCGAGCCATGCAGGGCGGAGGATATGGATACTATGATCCCATGTACTATGGACCTTCAGGATATTATTATAATCCTGGAATGTACCCGAGGAACAATGTAATTATACAACAAAATAGAGAACAGCCTAGAAAACGATTATTTGCACCTAGGAGTAATAGGAGGCCCGCAACAGCGGCTCCCCAAAATCAGCGGGGAACTAACAACCGATCAACTGTTCAGCCTAATACCCGACAAAGAAATGCTCCTAGTCAAATGAACAGGCGCTCTACTACGCCAGGGAGAAGGAGTACAGTTGCTCCACAGAGGAACTCATCTCCCGCGCCAGCTCAAAGAAGTGCTCCAACAAGGAGTCCAAGTAGAAGTAGGGGGAATAATTAATATGAAATAATCAAATATTAGAGAGGTGCTGAATTTTCAGCACCTATTTTTATTTTATGAGGGCAATGTTTTGACGTAATTTTTGGTCTTAAATGCTCTAGAAAGGATGACAGTTAGAAGGATGATCCAAAGTATCTCATTAAAAGTTAAGTGAAATATGCTTCTTTTATTCCATCCCAAGTTGCCTATATAATAAAAAAGAAACCACCCCAACGAAATTAGTTTCCCTACAGCTCCAGCTAGCATCAGATAGAACCAACTTAGCGGATAAAATGCGCTTAGAAAAATACAAACGCCTACCACCATACCAAAGGATCCAAACCAATTGGTTGGCAAGTCAGCTTCGAACTGCCCCATGGAAAGCCATTTGAGTAGCGGGTTTCCAAACCACTTGAAAAAGGCTCCCCATATGAATGTATAGATACCAGAGACCAATAAAAGCCCCCGAAGAGGCATGCCGAAGGTGGGAATATTAAGACTGTTGTCCATTACCAATGGGATTACCGATTAAAATTTACGCATTAATATGCCTTTCTGATTGCGAAAGTACATTATAAAGACCCATTATTAGTGGTATTTGTTACTTTTCATTGAACCCAGAAGATTTTCATTGCTGACGCATAAAAGTTTTTTCGATTAATTTTCTTTGAAACCTATCACCTAAAAGGCTATAAAGAACTGCAAAAAACTACTCGTCACTCCCGCCCTATGAGTCTATAGTAGTCCTTGCAGGTGATTCTCAAAGCATCTATTTCCTGAGTTGAAGTAAGTATGGGAATCCAAGAATCTCCTACTTTGGCTTCTACCGCAACAGGTTCGTCAAGATTCAACAGCGGAAAGATTTCTTCCACAAATTGATAATGGGAATACCGATCTCCCTGATAAAATGAACTTTTCCCCTTATCTCCGGGTGATTTTTCCCATCGAATTTCGAGGGGATTTTCGTGTTTTAATCTCCCTTGAGGCTCTAGATAAAGGTAAGCGGCATCTTTTACCCGATTGATTATCAAAGCAGCATTCAACGTATACCCTGATGTATCGGTTACCCGCTTTTCATATCGAAAGATGTCCATCTTGGCAGCATGATGTCTTTCCCAATCATAATTATGCTGTCGGAGATTTTTGAAGTAGATCCTGTTTGCGTCAGTTACAAAAAACTCATCCATGCTCCCTGTATTATCAGCCTTTCTATCATTAAAAAGAGAAAGCAGCAACACCAGGCCAACAGATACAGCACCGAAAATCTTAATAATTCGGAGAAGCTCAGGAGATAAAGCATCGTTGGTAGCCATAGGTGTTTTGATAGCTTTGGAAAACTTCAGGACGAAGATACCACTTTCATCTTTGACTCAAAAATAACCCCGCTGCTTAATAGAATGTTTGATACTTCAGAATAGTTTGGATGTATAACCCTTCATTGACTATAATTTTTTATCTTTGCGGGTTGAAAAAGAGAACTATTTCCAAATAAGATGAATAGAGAAGTACGCGTAAGATTCGCCCCGTCACCTACTGGAGCCCTGCATATAGGTGGGGTTAGAACTGCCTTATATAATTACCTTTTTGCAAAAAAGAACGGAGGGAAATTTCTGCTGCGGATTGAAGATACAGATCAGACGCGCTTTGTACCCGGCGCAGAGAAATACATTAAGGATGCGCTGGAATGGTTGAATATCAGTCCTGACGAGAGTCCATGGAATCCCGGTGACTGCGGCCCATACCGTCAGTCGGAGCGTAAAGCCATGTATATGGATTATGCCTTAGACCTGTTGGAAAAAGGACACGCATATTATGCATTTGATACCCCAGAGGAGTTGGAGGCCATGCGGGAACGATTGACCGCTGCGAGGGTGGTATCCCCCCAATACAATTCAATTACGCGTACCCAAATGAAAAACTCACTGACCCTGCCTGCTGATGAAGTTGCGGCAAGGTTAGCTTCCGGCGAACCTTATGTAATTCGGGTGAAGATACCCCGAAAAGAGGAAGTAAGGCTACAGGATAAAGTAAGAGGATGGGTTATGGTGCACTCCAGCACATTAGATGACAAAGTTCTTATGAAATCCGACGGTATGCCCACGTATCATCTGGCCAATATCGTGGATGATCATTTAATGAATATCACCCATGTGATTCGGGGGGAAGAGTGGTTGCCTTCAGCACCACTTCATGTGTTATTGTACCGCTACTTTGGTTGGGAAGACACAATGCCCGAATTTGCCCATTTACCGCTATTACTTAAGCCTGACGGTAATGGAAAGCTATCTAAGCGGGATGCGGAGAAGCATGGGTTCCCTTTGTTTCCGCTTTCATGGCAAGATCCAGTTAGTGGACAGATTGCTGATGGGTTTAAAGAAGGAGGATATTTGCCTGATGCATTTCTGAATTTCCTTGCCTTCTTAGGATGGAATCCTGGCGATCACCGGGAATTGTTTACCTTGGATGAATTGGTAGAGGCTTTTTCAATCGAGCGAATAGGAAAATCCGGTACTAAGTTTGATATCAATAAGGCTAAATGGTATAACGAACAGTACCTTCGACGAAAATCAGATGCCGAATTGGCAGCATACCTTACTGAGGGCATGGAGGCAGAAGGTTTACAGATTCCTATGGAAAAGGCAGAAAAAATTGCTGCCATCATGAAGGAACGCGCAACTTTCCCTGCTGATCTCTGGAAAGAGGGTCAATTTATGGTTATTGCCCCTGAAAGCTTCGACCAAGAGATTGCAGCCAAACGCTGGAACGAAGATTCCGTTAAAGTATTGAGCGTATTTAAGGATATTCTTGAAGAACTGGAAGGCGAGTTGCTCGCCCCTCAGGCCAAGGAACTGCTCAATCAGGCAGCGGAAACGGCGGAAGTCAAGCTCGGAAAAATCATGCAGGCGGTAAGATTGGCTATTACCGGTATAGGTGCGGGCCCGGATTTGATGGAGGTGTTTGAAATTTTGGGTAAGCAGGAATTAATCAAAAGGATTACTTTTGCGTTAAATACATTGGAAATCAAGGGATAGATGAGAACATTTATCTCTCCAGAAAATGGAGGTGAATATGACTAAGAAATCAAAAAAAGAGGATACACCACGAGTTAATCCTGAATTGGAAGGCTTCAAGATGAACATAAACTCATTTGGAGAAATATCCAGCTCGTACTCAATTGATAAAATCAATGAGTTTCTCAACAAAAATGTCGATGACAAAAAATTGAGAGACCGGGATAATTTGGAAGAAACAAAAGAAAAAGAATAGCCGCTTTTTGCGGTTGTTCTTTTTAGTATTTCTTATCCGATATGTGAATGAAAATAACGAAAGTTGTAGGCTTGATAGCCTTTATTTTTATCGCTTTAGGAGTGCAGGCGCAGACCAGCATTGGTTTTAAGGCAGGCTATACATCTTCAAGCGCAAGTTATCGTATTACATTGGGTTCTTTTCCCCGTTCGTTGACTGGATTTAACGCTCCAACTTATTCTTTTGTCATTGAGCAGTTTTTTGATAAGAATGCCGGTGCGCAGATCGAATTTCAAATGCTTACAACCGGCTATGCCGCTACCGATACCATCAATATCGGGAATGAAGCACGGTTTGACTATTTTAAAGTTCCAATCCTGTCAAATTTTTATTTAGGTAATTCCGGCAGGTTTCATATCAAGTTAGGCCCACACGTTGGTTATTTGCTTCGCGCTCGGGAGATATCAAGGCCTATGGAGGGGGACTTGGTTATTCCTACCTATGGGCAGCCCGGTGATGACCCAAACCGTATCATGTATGGCTTGACTGGTGGTGTCGGTTTGTCCAAACTTTTTGGCAGGCATACAGTGCAGGCCGAGGCGCGATTTTCCTATGAATTTGGCCGTCCCGAATCCCAAGACCGTATTTTTGATTTGAACTTTACCCAGCTGGAATTTACCCTAGCCTATTTATTTATGGTAATAAAGTAGTCCAGAACAGCTTTTCCCAAATTTAAAATTTTATTTACCTCGGTTGTATTACGATTTCCAAGCCATTATCTATTTTCCTTCTCTTCATGGTGAGTTCCTACTTCCAACATGCAGGATGAAGGAAGCATTTTTTATTGTTTAGTAAACTATAATAATGTTTTTCAATAAACAATAATATTGGTTTGTAGGCGATAATATTTTATATTTGAGGAAAATTAATCTGATGATATCCTGGGAATTACTAAAACAAGTAGCACAAAGCCAAAAGAATGATATTCAAAAAAGGTCCTTTGAACTGAAAAGGGAAGAAATAAAGGATTATTCGTTAGCTGAGAGCTTTGCTTTAATAATATCGGGGATACGGCGCTGCGGTAAAAGTACACTTTTAGTACAGTTACTTGAAAATCAGTATCCGAAGGCTTTTTATTTAAATTTTGAAGACCCGAGGCTTTATGGTTTTGCTTTACCGGATTTTCAAAAAATCGATAAACTGATAACCGAGAGTAAGGTAAAAGTCTTGTTTTTTGATGAGATACAGGTAGTGGAAGGTGGGAGCTGTATGTTCGTCAGAAACTAGACCAGCAAAGTTATGAGATTGTAATCACGGGATCAAATGCATCTCTACTCAGTAGAGAATTGGGCACCAAACTAACAGGCAGACATATTACTAAAGAATTGTTTCCATTCTCTTTTGATCAGTTTTGTGAGTATTTGAAGCTGTCAAGAATTAAAGAAAGTACGCTAAAGTATTTCGAAGTAGGTGGTTTTCCTGAGTTTATAAAAACAGGACGTTTGGAGCTTCTTCATCAGCTGTTTGATGATCTACTTTTAAGGGATATAGCAGTGCGATACGGAGTGCGTGATATTAAATCTTTGAAGAGTCTTTCGGTTTATTTGATGTCGAATGTATCGAAACTGGTTTCCGGAAACAATCTTCGGAAAGTTTTAGAGATCAAAGCAACCAGTACTGTGATGGAATATTTTTCCTATTTGGAGGACAGCTGGCTTTTCTTTTTTGTTCCTAAGTTTAGCTATTCACAACGAAAGCAGCTCATTAATCACAAAAAAGTATATTCAATAGACACGGGGTTGGTTTCAGCCAATTCCAGATCTTTTTCTGAGGATCATGGAAGAAGGTTTGAAAACATGGTTTTTCTCCATTACCGAAGGAGGTATCAGGAGATCTATTATTTTTCGGAAAAGCAGGAATGTGATTTTGTGATCTTTGATAGGAGGGGTTTGGTAGAATTGGTGCAGGTTTGCTATGAAATAAACGCTGATAATCTCCAACGAGAGTTGGGAGGGCTTTGGGAGGCGATGAGATTCTTCGATAAAAGGACAGCTATTTTGGTCACTGCGACCCAAGAAGATGAATTTGAGGAAGATGGGTTTTTGATTATGGTTTTGCCTTTTCATAAACTCGCTGGTTGAACGTCAAAGAAGCCCAAAAATCTTGATTTTAGGCCTCAATACTTAACATGCAGGCTGGTACTTGGCTTGAAAATTTCAAAAAAAAAAGAGATGCCAAATGACATCTCTTTTTAACATAATTCAAAGTATAATTAATCTGAAACATATTGATCCCAGCTTACCTCGGCCTGTGGGTGGGGGAATTGGCGGAATATGGCACCCTGATCAAACGATGTAGGGATTTCATCCATCCTATCGTATCTCCTGGCATCTATCCATCGGTGTCCCCAAGGTTCAGCCCAAAGCGAATACCTGCGTTGGAAAAGGATTTCGTCAATTAAAGCCTCCTGCGTTGTAGCACCGGTGTAATTGCCAATTTCTGCTGCGTTGCGGATGATGTTTATGGCATCCACCGCCTCGCTGGTTTGGTTTAAATTAGCATGTGCCTCTGCTTTTAGGAGGATCAACTCTTCATTTTTGATGAATGTGATAGGAGTTGTATTGGTTGTCCAACGGTTGTCTTGGTGTGTTCCTATAAGGGCTCCCGCGGCGTCCGTAGTAATAGTCACCGGTGCTTCACGTTCAAAAAACTTGTTCCGAACCCTAAGATCACCAGGAATGGTATCCGCTAATACTGATGGATGTACGACTATTATCGTGTTTACAGCTGCATCTAATACATAAAATAGTGGGTTAAACTGATCTGGTGGTCCATTGTATGGGTGTGCGGGACCCAGATCCAGATTGCCTTCTAGATCCATAAAGGATGCTTCCAGTGCAGTCAATACACCTTGCCAGTCTTTTCTATAGGTATTTGCCCTAGCTAAGATGGCATTGTTTACCTGGCGTAAGGCAGGTATGGTATTGAATTGGGCAAATCCCGGTGTAAGTGTCATAGGGAAAGTTCCTGTGCCTGCAGCGGTTAAACTTTGATCGGCCTCTATCAGCAAGGACCGTACATGGTCCATCGCCTGGTCATAAGGCACATAGGAACCGGGGTTAAGTACATCGGATACGTCAATCCTGACTCCATTATCATAGACAAAATTGGCTGGAATCATAAATTGATACCCCTGAATCATCTTTGCAAAACCCGTGATGGCATCTCTCTCTTGTGCAGAAATAGAAGTAGTATTTGCCGCAGCGTTGATTAAAACTTCGGCTTGGAGGACAGCTTGGTAGGGTGTGGCATATGACCCACCTCCTGTTGCTCCAAATCCAAAATAAACCCGATCTGGCACCCTTCCGGCTTGGCCAAGCCAGTCTGTTTGAAACCTCGGATCAGATCCGTTGAGATACCAAATTTCTCGGCCAAAGGTATTCCAAGCTTGGGAAATATTTGTAACATATCCTCTATGCCTGGATTCAAGCCCGGTAAGGACAAACTGAATTTGGGAACGCGTGGCATTATTTGTTACACTTCCCACAGATGGATTGTTTGGATCATCAATCTGATCCAATTGCAGCGGGTTACAACCAAATGTAAATAAACCCGCTAAAGCAACAGCAGAAATATAGCTATTAAATTTTTTCATTTCTTTCGTAGGTTTAAGAGTTAAAAATCCAGATTCAAGTGGAAAAAGATTCTCCTTGGAGTTGGATAGGGAGCAATATCCACATTGTTGTCAACGGATCTTGCTCCAAATGTTGACGTTTCGGGGTCATATCCGTAATAATCTGTAAATAGGAATAGGTTATTTCCAGATACACCCAATCGGATATTCTCGACCGCATTTCCAAACATATTGGAAATTGCTGTTTTGGGAACGGTGTAGTACAATCCCACTTCCCTAATTTTAATGAAAGTGGCATCCTGTACCCAGCGTCCAGCATTGTTGTAAGGAGCCGGTGGCCGCTGACGGCCATTAGGTATTCCGTCCCCATTATCATCGTCAAACCAGCCGTTAGTAGTTCCACCTGAATCAGACAAAAACGAAGTGAGGTTGATATTATCCCCGCCGTTTCTCCACTCCGTCATAATGGATAGCTCGAAGCTATTGTAGATATTGAAGGTGTTATACATGGAGGTTGTGAATTTGGGCTGACCATTACCCCAAATGGTAAAACCTCCGGGAACGCTTGGGTCAGCTGGAGTACCTACAATGGTTGTCGGAGAGTAGTTCTCTGCATAGAGAAACGTCCCTAAACCCGTTCCAAAGGCCCCAAGTGTATATAATGGGATACCTAAACGGGTCATATTTAGTCTGTTTTGCCAGTAAAGTACCCTTGAAAACCACTTGAAGTTGGCTTTGTCTACTATATTGGCAGACAATCCCAATTCAATTCCTTTGTTCTGCAATTCTGCTTCATTACTAGGAGTCGTCGACACACCGGTAGAAGGAGAAAGGTTTAGGTTTTGAATATTGTTTTGGGTGTTTTTGATGTAATATGTGGCCTCTAAGGCGATGCGGTTATTCAGAAAACCCATGTCTACACCAAATTCTAATTCGGTTGCAGTTTCTGGAAAGATTGAAGTGTTCCCCACTTGTGTGCCAACTACTGACCCCAACAGTCCGCCGATATTGGCACCCTGTAATGGGGTAAATGTATTGCCAAACGCTACTGGACCGGCAGTTTCGCCGTAAGCGATTCTTGGCTTAAGCTGACTGATGGCACCAACTTTCCAGAAGTCAAAATTAGCGATATTCACAGCGACTGAGGCTCTAGGAAACGCATAAAATTGATCCTTGTCGCCGTTCAAGCTAGACTTATCCCAACGAATGCCTAGGGTTCCGATGATTTTATCGTCAAAATTCGCTTCCTGCTGTAGAAATACTCCTGCTTCCTGTATTTCAGAATTATAGTTCACCGCTATTTCTTGGACATTAGCCTGTCTCAAATTCGTTTGGCCTGGCACCAGCCCTCTACCACGATTAAACAACTCACTATTTCTGAAATCCAATCGAACAATACCTCCTTGGGAGTTCATATTTACCTTTCCCAAATTCCAGTTGTACACTAGGGCGGCTTGAAAATTGGAATTAAATGTTTCTTGTCTACCTACATATAGATCTCCTGGATTCGCTTGGCTTCTCTGGAATTGTAAAAATTCAGGCAAATAGACCATCGTACTGTTTTGTGTATAATCCAGTCCTCCCGCAACATTGGCACGGAGAAAACTATTGTTAGTTTTCAAAATGTCCACATCCATGTTAAAGGACTGTACGAATCGATTTACCTCCGATTTATTGATCCCATGGTCGGTTACGGCGATTGGATTTTCCGCAAAGTAGGGATTATTTGGATATACGCCGTTCGCGTCTGGCCTTAGGTCGAAATAATTGGGCACATAAGCGATGCTGTATCCTATACTCGCTCCAGAATTATTCTGATTACCCGTGAACCCTCTGTCTGTGTTTGATTTGATATAATTGGAAGTAAAACCAAGCCGGATATTGTCATTGAGTTTATGGTCTACATTTGCTCGAATAGAGTACCTATCAAAACCGGTGTTTTTAACCGTCCCGTCTTCTGAGGAAATATTTCCCGATAAAAAGAACCTCGTCTTGTCATTTCCTCCAGAGACATTTAATCGGGTGTTACTTAACACGGCTGTATTATTGTAAAAATAGTCTTCGTAATCAATTCTATCTCCTTGGCGGAATCTAGCCAACTCGGTGGCTCTTCGTTCTTCCGTTGTAAAGAAAAAGTTTATTTTTTCTTCACTCCAATCATCAACCCCTAATAATCTCAGTGGTGTAGCTACACCTATATCTTGAGAAAGAGAGACTTTAGTTTTACCAGCCACACCCCTTTTGGTAGTGATGATAATTACTCCGGCATTGGCCCTAGTTCCATAAATTGCCGCCGCAGATGGTCCTTTAAGGATTTCAATTGACTCGATATCCGCAGGGTTGATATCCGCCAGGCGGTTTGCGCCATCGTCTTGAGTAGAAGCACCAGCACCGGTAACCGCAGCCCTTCCAGTCTGTTGGAAGGAATTGTTGATGTAGACTCCATCCATGATGATTAGCGGTTGGGACTGACCAACTAGCGAGGAGATTCCCCGAAGTTGAATAGATACACCTCCACCTGGCGCTCCACCGTTAGACCGGATGGTGGCACCTGCCACTTTTCCGTAAAGGGCGCCATCAGTAGTCTGCACGGTCGTCGTCCCAGTTAATTCTCTTGCCGATACCGAACTTACCGCATTGGCAAGGTTAGAACGCTTTACCGTAGAGGCCAAACCAGTGATGACTACTTCCTCCAAGTTGGTAGCATCTTCTCTAAGCGCAATCTGCAAACGGTTGTTGCTACTGCTTACGGAAACTGTTTGGCTAAGATAGCCTAGTGATGAAATCACTAAGGTCGCTGATTCATTCGAATCAAAAGAAATACTGAATCGGCCATCGATATCCGCAACGATCCCCCTTGTTGTATTCCTAACCAATACACTTGCCCCAATAAGAGGTTCTCCTGAACGGTCGTCGGTTACCTCCCCCGTCACCGTGTACTGGGCAAAGCTAATTCCTGCGCTTAGCAACAGAAATAAAATGCTTAAGGTGAATTTGTAAATTTTTACCATTGATTTTAGATTAAGATTTAAATCATTTAACTGCCAAAAAATTAACCTGTTCTAGATCTAATTTTTTGGTAAACATATTAATAAATTAATTTTGATGAAAGTCAAACATGTAAAATATTAGAATAGTTTGAACAGCTTTTACAGCTAATTATATTAATAATTTAGTATTTAGTTTGTTTTTTGGTTAAAAAAAGCATTTTTTTAAAAAATGAATAATTTTACCCCTATTTTTTATTTTAAAAATTATGTTTTTATGCTTTAATTAATTTTAATATTTTTTGAATATAAGATGTATAGCCAACTATTGATTTTGCTCGCAGATAGGACGGAACTTTTTGATTACTATTCGGATTTGTTTTATTTCTCTTTAAGGTTACTTATATTCGTTTTATGAAAAATTTCCACCAGCGAATATAATTTTAGTAAATATTTGAAACAGAAAGTTAAATATCAATATAGTTTAAAATACCTTAAAGATATCTAATCGGAAAAGATTTTTCATTTTCCGTAAGGGTTTAAAGGGCCAGATATAGAAACAAAGGCATCATTTCGAACTGTCTCTCTACCTTAGTTCCCAAAGATCTTGACTTTAATTATAGTATATCCTTAAATTTTTGCGATTTGACCATCAAAAACTACCTATGAATAAACTCACGCAGCAGCCAATCACGCAAATTTTTAATTGGGCCCAAGTATTGTGGGATTATCACCATACCAATCACAAGTTGTTGCCTTCAGATTGTATTTTGGTACTGGGGAGTAATGATGTCCGTGTTGCGGAAAGAGGAGCCCAACTATACCTACAAGGAATGGCTCCTTGGCTTCTTTTTTCTGGGGGATTGGGTAATTTCACCAAAGGGCTTTGGGATGAGGCCGAAGCGGACAAGTTTGCCAAGATTGCCTATTCCCTAGGCGTTCCCCGCAAAGCCGTACTAGTGGAAAATAGGTCCACTAATACAGGCGAAAATATCAGGTTTACGAAGGAGGTATTGGTAAATCAAGGGTTGGATCCTCAACGTTTTATTGTGGTTCAAAAGCCGTTTATGGAACGAAGGAGTTATGCTACCTTCAAGCAAAATTGGCCTGAAAAGGAGCTGGTCGTTACCAGTCCCCAACTTGCGATGCAAGATTACCCCAATGATGAAATCTCTTTTGAGCTTATGGTCAATGCCATGGTTGGCGATTTGCAACGGATCAAAGTGTATCCGGAATTGGGTTTTCAAATCTATCAGGAAATCCCCGAGGATGTCTGGGCTGCTTTTGAGGGATTGGTAGACGTTGGGTACGATAAACATTTGATTTCTTAGGGTAATTTCTTATATTGGTTTCCCAAAAAAAACCAACCACCCAATGAATATCCCACTGACCCGAGGTTTTTTTCTTTCTCTGTTTGTACTTATTGGAAGCTTGCTTGCCCTACATCAAAAGGAGTCGGCATTCAAAAAAACATCTTCATACCGACATCAATCCGATAGACTTCAAGCTGTTCAGACGTTTGCTGATCTATTGTTGGAACATGGTCGGGACACGTATCGGGATCAACATACTCCATTATTTGTTGATGGTTTACGGGTCGCAGATCTTACTGCAGCTACTTGGGTTCACGAAGGGAACACTTGGATTCCCTCGAACTTGGCAAATCAACAGAACCTCCTCCGCACCTTGGTGGGCTTATCTAACCTTACAGGTGATGATAAATACAAGCTTGCAGCAGGTTCTGCTCTTAGTTACGGATTTGAGAATCTCCAGCATCCAAACGGTTTACTTTATTGGGGGGGTCACCGCTTTTTGGACTTGGCCTCCGGAGAGCATGTGGGTGAAGGATATAGGCATGAATTTAAGTTCACGCTGCCTTATTATGAACTAATGCATGAGGTCAACCCGATAGCGACAGAACGGTTTATTCGAGCTTTTTGGAACGCCCATGTGATGGATTGGAGCAATCTGGATATGAATCGGCACGGTGATTACGAAGATACCATGGGAGATTTATGGAATAACAAGTTCATAAAAGGTACCCCATTTTTTGAAGGCGACGGGCTTACCTTTATCAATGCCGGGACGGATCTGATTTATGCGGGATTGATGCTGTACGACTTTACAGGGGAACAGGGTGCCTACGACTGGTCCATGCGACTAGCCGGACAGTATGTACAAGCCCGACACCCGAAGACCGGATTGGGCGTGTACCAATATAGTAAACCTATTCGAAGGGATACTCCACCAGCGACTGGACCCTTACCAACCACTTCTAATTACGGGGATAGAGCAGAAAACCAGTTTGCCGCAGAATTTGGCGATGTGGCATTGGAAGGATATATGTTGAGAAACCCCGGAGCCATTTATGGAAACAACGCTATTATCCAATTGCAAATGGCCGAAAAGTTAGGCAATAAGGGGACAGATTTGCTGGAGTGGACTATCTCCGGAATGAAAGCCTGGGCAAAGTATGGTTATGATCCAAAAAAGAATTTGGCCAAGCCCATCTGGGCTGATGGAACAGACCTAACCGATTACGCAATCAAACGGGATGGCTATTTCGGCAAAGATGGAACGGTTTTTTCCTCCGCAACCGTCCCAACGCTATTATTTTGGTCGTATGCGTTGGCCTATCGGCTTTCAGGAGACGCTGAACTCTGGGCTGCTTTTCGTCAGATGGCAATAGGATATGGATTGGGGGACGTTGGAGAATCTCCTGGGCAGGGAATGGAACTAGCTCACGATGCCTCATTCTCAGACCCCATGGTAATTTTTGCATTGCTAGAAGTTAGCCAAATTACTGATCATCAAGGATACCTTGACCTGGCTGTACTTATAGGAGACAATATCCTAAAACAGCGTATCCACAATGGGCTTTTTGTGCCAAGCAAATCACATAGTTTTGCATCTGTCAACGCCATTGAACCATTAGCACTGCTATCCTTAGAGGCAATGGTTCAAGGAGACCTTACACTTGTGCCAAAGTATAATGGAGGAAGTGGATATTTCCATGGTCCGCATGATGGCTTTGGAAGAACTACAGACCGAGTGGTTCTTTGGGATGCAAAAGAATAGTATTTTTATGTTTAACGTATAAATCTCAAGTAATTTATAGAATTTTCTGCATGTAAAAGGAGCCAGGTTCCATATCGGGAGTTAGTTTGGGGCATTTTTGTTTGAGCTTCTCAAAATGATTGTGGTGGAGGTAATTTAAGGCACCAAGGATTTTCCAGCTAGGGTTTGACGTCAAAAAGGCCTCAAGTAGATATTGTTCATTCCAAAACCTTATCTCACCAATCACCCATTCCTCCGGATAATCATGGGGTGAAAAAATGTCGTGAATATGGACAATAACTCCAGGTTTTAAGGTAGGAAGAATCTCCAAATATTCGAATAATACATCTCCCTGTGGTCGAATAATGTGAGAGGAATCAATAAAAAGAACATCGTTTGCGCCCAGCTGTTGGAAAAATGAAGGGTCTACCTGTTCTACTTTCTTTCGGATAATTTGGATACCCAGTTTTTCCAGCCAGGGCATTTCATAGGGTTCAATGCAGGTGTGATCACAGGAATAGGAAGCGTTTTCCAATTGGTTTTTCAGTATTGCTGCCCGGGCCATTTTAGTGGAGTTGCCGCTCCCTATTTCAATGATTCGAGAGGGCTTAATGGTACGGATAAGCTGATACCAATATTCGGCATCACCCGGTCCAAAGGCCCCATTATCGTAATGAAAGCTCAATTCGTCCGAATAGGTGTCTTTAAAAACAGTTAGTTCCTCCTCAAATTGAAAGGTGTCCAAACTTGACAGCTGCTCGGGGATGTTCCAATCGATTCCTGGCAGATTTCTTTCAGTAGATAGTGGTTTTATTAGGTGTTTTTTTTGGAAAAGCGGCTCGTAATAGTGATCCCTTATTGGCATCAATCCGATTGACAGTAATGCCTCCTTGGAGATGGGAAACTTTTGAACCCCAATCTTCCGAACAAATCGAAGGACCAAGGCAGATACCACTACAGCGGGTAAAAACAATAAATCTATAAGGGGCGTTTTCATCAGCCCTCGCCGGAGCTTTATAAAGGTTTCTTTCATTATCTTTCCCGCAGATGCAAGTTTGTGTTTTATCGGCGCAAAGGTAACCAGGCTCGGAGAAAAAAACCATAATCCCGTAATTTTGCGTTAACGGTGCAAAATAAACCGCTCGGAACCAAAAGCGATAATAAATCCGTTTTCCCTAGACAAAGTAAATTTATTTTCACTTGTAGTCTTCTGATTTCCCCTTTCATGGCCAAGAAGCGTCAAAACACACCCTATGTTTTTCCGAAAATAGCAGTTCCCGCTTTTTGCGAGGCGAATGGATTCTACACTACGGCAAAGCGCTCTGAAAACATGTCACGAATCCGAAGTTCGGGAACCAGACCGGAAAAGCGGCTCAAACTGGCACTTTGGCATGCCGGTGTGCGCCATCGAAGTAATACCCGAAAGTTACCCGGAAAACCCGATATCTGCCTTATCAAGTATAAGCTGTTGGTCTTTGTGGACGGTTCTTTTTGGCACGGGTATAATTGGGAGCATCGGCAACAAAGCATCAAAAGCAACCGGGACTTCTGGCTATCCAAGATAGAGCGAAACATTCAGCGGGATAGAGAGATCAACGGGTTTTATCGAATTCAAGGATGGACCGTGCTTCGTTTTTGGGATCATGAAGTGAAAAATGAGCTGGGAGCTTGTGTCAAGCAGGTGCTGGAAGTTGTTGATTCGTACTAAATCTCTTTTAAAAGAAATATTTTTTTCGGTTAACTTATATTGCCGATAATTTTTAAACCTAACGTGTTTGAATGCGACACGAAATTTCTAATATTTCCAATTCCCCATTGATTGCTTGTAGCGATTACGACATCCTCTAATTTTATTCAATTTTCCATGGATTCCATATAGCAATCTAAAAACTCTTCAGTAATACCTTTTAACTTTCGTTTTTGACATAAAGCGTATAATTCTTCCACTGCAGAATAAGGGAAAAATTTAACGTTCAAATCTTGGAACAGAGGTTTAGCTGATTCCTGTATAACTTTTTTTCTATCATTATCCGAAGCAACTACTACATACCTGGTAGGAAAGGGAGGAAATCTATCCTTAAAATGTTTCATTCTCGTTAAGCCACTGGTTACTCCTGTGGAGTGCTCGATCTCCATCACTGCAGGCATTAGCCGACCATTTTTGAACCAAATGCAATCAATCAGCAGAGCCGCCTTAATGGCATCAGCATGGGACCTTATCAATACCTCATCTTCCAGTCTTGGAATGATTCCATCAAATTCACCTAGTCTTTTATTCTGATATAGAATTCCTTTATCATTTTGAGCAATCCAGGTTTTGTATCCCAGTTGCTTTCCAATAAAATATAACGCGACCTGAATTTGGGCATGTCGTCTTTGAATTTCTATATCTAATTTTACCCCTTCAACTGGGTCCGGCAATACTAAGGAGTCATAATAAACTTCCAAGGCAGGTATTTCCGAAATAACCACATCAGTTTCGGCCAAAACAGTAACTCCATTCTCATGAGGACTATCAGGATTCCAAATGATATGTTTGTGCCCCTTTTGAATATTTGTTTTCGTGTTGATACTTTCAATTCTTCCTGGATAACAAAAATAAAATTGAGGCGTATGTGCCAACAATGCTTCAAGAACGGATCTGGAGTTATAACTTGCGCCAAAAATTCGGTCCACATTGATTGGTTGATGTGGTTTTATCGCATTGGCAAGCCTCCATAGCATTTGAGATGAAATTGTTACAGATTTATTGCTTTCTCTATTTTCTCCATTGCTTGGGTTCCACCTCCGAAACCGTATGGGACCCTCTGGTAATTCTACTAGTTCTACACTAATAAGACCCCTGTTCTTGGGGTTCAAGTACTGATAGCTGTTCTGCTTGGAAAGTTGGTCTATAAAGGTGGCCAGGTTTTGGGCTGTCAATTTCTCCATTTAACAAAGGTTTATAATCTGGAATAAAAGTTGAGATGAAATTCAAAATAGTTAATGCCAACCCTTTGCCTGCTAAATAGGGGACGCCATTTCCAATTGCTTTAAAAGAATTTGAAAGGGTTGTATTTTTAGGAATCTCAAACTCCACGGGCAATGATTGAATGGACAGCGCCTCAGCTACCGAAATTCTTCTAGCCTTATAAGGATGAAGATGCACTTCATTGTTACCATAGGCTGCGGTGGGAGAATATCTCCATCTATGAAGACGCTTGTATGATTTCTTTTTATCATCCCCTTCCAAGATCCGTTGGAATTTCGCCAATCCCGCTTTCGGCTTAAAATACATGTTGGCATTTGGATGTGATCCAACATCATTTTTATCAAACCAGTGTTGAACTGTTAGCTCAATTGGAATATTATTAGGTATAGATTTTTCTAAATCAGGGAAGAACTCTTCTTGTTGTGGCCACTCAAGGTTGAATATTTTTTTTGAATCATAGTGCTTTGCGCAATTCCAGTCAAAATCCCATAAAAAAGAGGTTCCATTGTTCTTATACTTATTCTTTTTTAAAAATTCAGAATGAAATCCAATCAAAATTATTCTATCCCGATCCTGCGGCGCACCGTATTCAATAGCATTAATTAGCTTTTCGGTGAGAAAATAGCCACTTGAGGTTAATTTGTCTTTTAGAGACTCATAAAACTGTCTATGTTTCTTGGTTCGCCAAAGGCCTTTTACGTTTTCAAATAAGAAGAAATCCGGTTTGGTTTTGCAAATCAAATCCGAATATGATCCTGATAGTTTTCCATTCTCACCTTCTTTACCTTTATTTTTTCCACCTACAGAAAAATCAGGGCATGGAGGGCCTCCTATAAAACCGGTAATCTCAAATTCTTCTTTAGCTATTTTTAGATTGTCTGAGAGATTTGCTAGCTCATTTGCTTCTAGAAAATCTTCTATACTTCTGACATGATAGCCAAATTTGGGGGCGGAAATTTTAAGCTTCTCTCTCGATCCCTTATAGATTTCTACAAACGGCCCATGAAATTCGTTCACAAAAACAGTTTCAAAACCCTTAGTCCTCTCAAACCCCAAGTCCAAAAAGCCAGCTCCCGAAAAAAATGAGAAAATTCCTATTTTATTTTTCATAAGCCATTTCAAATATATTTCTTAAAACTACTAAAAATACCCCCAATTTTAAAATGGAACTATGGATATTTAAAGTTTACTGAACGAAAAATAAATTTGGTTTATTTTCACTTTACCCATTTAAATTTTTAACATCAATTAAATAAAAAGCACAAAGCCTCCAAAGCTAATTACTTTAGAAGTTTTGTGCCTTTCTTTAATTAAATAAATGTACTGTGGCTACTTTTTTCCGTAAGTAATTCCTTGCCAATCATCCGTGCGGAAGGGATCGGCAGGCAAGCCTTCTTGATTGTAAATATTTACATCGTCGGGATTATCCGCCCAACCATAACGGACGGCTACAGGATTGGAAATCTTACTAGTCTCTAGGATAATATCATTACCATCTTGACGCCCCTTCACCCAATGAAACACTTTATCGGCACCCGCAACGGCAAAACCTTTGGCATAACCGTATTTATCCTTCACAACAAGACCGGAACCTACCTGATCAAAACTTACTCTAACGGTGTTACCTTCCACCTTCATTGATTTGTAGGTCGGTCCGCTGTGAACAACACTCTGTCCGTAGGCTACTTTCTTGGCGGATGCGGCTAGACGCTGACCCACTGTCCATTTGTCCCGCGGATGTATATCATTAGCTTCGCCTTTGTCGATGATAACCGCCTGTCCAGTATTAGGCAATGAGAGAGCCATGGACTGGGCTTCACGAAGCTCTGCCCAGTCGCTGTCCTCAGGATTATCTTTGGGCTGCTTAAAATTAGCCAGTTGAACCCATAGGAAGGGAAAATCTCCCTGACCCCAGTGATTGCGCCAGTCTTCTATCATAAGTGGGAAAATTTCCCTGTACTGATAGGCACGGGGCGCATTGGATTCTCCTTGGTACCAAAGTGCTCCTTTGATGCCAAAAGGAATAACGGGCTCCAACATACCATAAAAGAGACTGGTGGGCCAGCTATTGGGCTTGCGGTCATCGGGGTTGGAAAAATCCTTGGGTCCATCAGTAAGATTGGACTGCACCTTTTCAGTAAAATCAACGTGGGTTTTTAGTGCTACCTCAGAAGTCCAAGCCTCGGAAACTGTTCCTCCCCAGTTGATATCTAAAAGACCAATGGGCACATCCAAATCGGCCTGGATCTGTCTGGCAAAATAATAACCAATAGCAGAGAAATCGGCAACTGATTCGGGAGTACATACCGACCATTTGGCCTCAGTCACATCATCGATGGGCTGCAAACTAAGGTTGCGGCCAACTTCAAAAAGGCGAATCTTGGGATAGTCGGCTACTTTAATGCTGTCTTCGCCATTGTTTGTGTTTTTGAGGGCCCATTCCATATTGGACTGTCCACCCAATAGCCAAACATCGCCGATTAATACATCGGAAAAAACCACAGATTCTTTTCTGGTATTGACAGAGAGGCTATACGGACCTCCTGCAGGAAAAGCGTCCAGTTTTAGCGACCAAGTACCATCCCGTTCAGCACGTACCCGGTATTTTTTGCCGTTAAATTCCACATTTACCCATTCCCGTGAATCTGCCCAGCCCCAAATCGGGATGTCAAGTTCCCGCTGAAGAACCATATGGTCGGCAAATACTTTCGGTAATTTAAGTTCAGCGTGTACTTGGAATACCAGCAATAGTAGCAGGCTGGCTAATAAAATCTTTTTCATTTGATTGGTGTTTGGTTAATTTTGAGTTAAAAGCAGGTGAAAAGATACGCTTTTTGTAGTTAAAAAAGTCAATTTTTTATTTTGAGCGGCTTGTGATTATTCGCAAATGGAAGTTCCATCTTCTATTTGAACCTCATAAAACTTCGGCGACCTGCCAAATTCCCGAAGATAGGAGGCGGAGATCTCCGCAATAAAAGTCTCTTTTTCTTGTTTTTTGATTAGGTTGAGAGTACACCCTCCAAACCCCCCACCCATCATCCGGGCTCCCAGTACAAAATCCATCGATTCAGTCTGCTCCACCAAAAAATCCAGTTCGGTGCAACTAACTTCATAACTCTTGGAAAGCCCTTCATGCGATGCATACAGCAGCCTGCCGAAATTTTCCAGCTTGCCATTTTCCAAGGCGTCACAGGCGGCAAATAGTCGCTGATTTTCCTGTATCACATAGGCACAGCGGTGATAGACCTTTCCGGGTAAAAGATCTTTAATATGCGCTAATTGGTAAATACCTGCATCCCTGAGACTGTTGATTTCCGGGTAATGTTGTTGAAGGATATCCACACCAGTTTGACATTCTTCCCGGCGGGTATTGTAAGCCGAATCGGCCAGCGAGTGGGAAACCTGTGTGTCACATAAAAGGAATTGGCAATCTCCCAAGTTTACAGGAAAATATTCGTATTCTAGGCTTCGACAATCCAAGCGGATGGCGCTATCCTGTTTTCCCATCATGGAGGCAAACATATCCATGATACCACATTTTACTCCGGCAAACTCGTGCTCGGCTTTCAGGGAGATTTTTACCAGATCTAAGCGGTCGATTCCAAGGGCAAATAAAGCATTTAAGCCAAACCCTACTCCGTTTTCCAATGCCGCAGAAGAGGACAGACCTGCCCCTATGGGAATATCCCCACCAAAAATGCAGTCAAATCCCTGTACGGGATGACCATCTTGAATTAATGTAGCAACAATTCCTTTGATAAAAGTGATCCAACCACCCCCTGGTTGGATTTCATCAAGCGAAAAGCTGGCCTCCTCCTGATAATCTAATGAACACACCCTACACCTATCTAGCCCATTCTTTGCAAAACCGAAGTAAATGGCCTTGTCAATGGCTGCTGGCAACACAAATCCCTCGTTATAATCTGTGTGTTCTCCAATCAAATTGATACGGCCCGGAGAGCGAACAATAACTGGCTGGGTACCGTATTTTTGGGTAAATTTCTCTTGGATCTGATTTGGAATTGGTAGAGACATTTGGTCGTTTTAGAATGAATTAGTTGAGAAATCCCGTAGTTTTTTCAGGGAAAGCTATTCAAGATAAACGGCGGAAGTATCCATCTTGTATCGAGTAGACGAATGATCATCCGATGATATCTTACTCCTGATAAAGGGCAAACAGCACCGTCTCTCCGACTACCTGCAGGGTTTTTCGGTCGATCAGGTCCATATTATCCGCATGGGTATGGTGATAATGGCCAAAACCGTAGTCGGGACTGTATTCAATAATGTTGATCATGGGGATATTGGCATCTTGGTTCACAAAAAGATGATCATCTGTAATGGCCTCTGTCTGACGCATGATAAAGAAATCGCTGTGGCCCAAGTGGTGTCCATAGCGCCATACCTTATCCACCACATTTTTGGCATACTGCATGGAGTATCCTTCTTTGTAAAACCGGGCTCCCTTGCCACCAACCATATCTACCAGAATACCGAAGTAAGCTCCATAGCCGGCCTGATGGGGGTTTTTGGACCAGTGTTGAGAACCAAGGCACCACCAGATTTGGGAAGAATTTTGGCGACGGGTGTGTTCAGGTTCACCGTCATCCTCTCCATCGAAAAGGATAAAATCCACTCCCACGTTTAATGGAAGCTCAGAACTGCTAATTACCCGAGCAATTTCAAGCAACACTCCCACTCCGCTTCCTCCGTCATTGGCACCGTCAATAGGCTCGCTGATTCTCTCAGTGTCCTTATCCGCAATTCGACGGGTATCCCAGTGAGCTGCTAGCAGAATACGCTTTTTCGCCGAGGGGTTGTGGGAGGCGATAATATTGGTGAGATTCCAGGTGAGGCCGTCGTGTGTTTTGGCTGTAAACTTTTGGGGCTGAACTTCCAATCCAAAGGAACTGAATTTTTCTATAAACCAGGCGGCCGCTTCCTGATGCTCCGGAGTATTGGGTACTCTCGGACCGAAGTCTACCTGCCGTTGTATATAGCTGTAAGCCGAATCACCTGAAAAGGAAGGGACTGCATTATAACTAATTTCTGCTGGGGGAACCGTTTCTTGGGAGCCTGTCCGCTCACAAGCTGCTCCAAAAAAGAGCAACAGCAGGCCCAAAATCCAATACTTACTCTTCATATGCCCAGTCAATTTTATTTTTCATGTCTTTTACAATTATTCCCAACTGCTTCAAGGCAGACCGGATTTCATCCACTTTTTGGTAGTTGCGGGCCGTCTTTGCTTCTTGATACACCAGTAAAAGAACGTCAAGGAGCGACTCTTGTTCGGATAATTTTTCTTCTTCCAAACCCAATATTTCCGTTATAAAACGTTCAAAGGTTTGAATCATTTTGTCAAAAACTTCCTTTCCAAATGATGAAGCGGTTAACTGTCCGGTATATATACTGTTTATTTTTTTCAGTATGTTGAATAGATGGCCGATAGCTTGGGCCGTATTGAAGTCATCATCCATGGCTGCCATTGCGCCATCGAGGCTTTTTTGTACCTGCTTTACTTGGTCTGCATCCACGGTTACTTTTGAATCCTCCACATAGGTTAACAATCTAGCGATGCGGAGACCGTTGATCAGTTTTTTATATCCTTTCTGGGCTGCCTGCAAAGCCTGATTGGAGAAGTCCAATGTAGAACGATAGTGGGCCGTGAGTATAAAATACCGAATCGTCATTGGGCTGTAGGCCTGCTCAAGAACATCGTGATTACCTGTGAAAAGCTGCTGCAAGGTGATGAAATTTCCCAGCGATTTGCCCATCTTCTGCCCGTTTATGGTGATCATGTTATTGTGCAACCAATATTTGGCTGGATCGGTATGGTTGCAGGCATTTCCCTGGGCGATTTCGCATTCGTGATGTGGAAACATCAGGTCCATGCCCCCACCGTGTATGTCGAAATGATTTCCCAGGTACTTGCTGCTCATGGCAGTACACTCCAAGTGCCATCCCGGAAAACCTACACTCCAGGGAGAATCCCATTTCATAAGGTGTTCGGGAGAAGCTTTTTTCCAGAGGGCAAAGTCCAAAGGATTTCGTTTTTCGGACTGTCCGTCCAATTCCCTGCTTCCACTTAGAAGCTCTTCGATTACCCGGCCGGAGAGACGTCCATATTTTATTTTTTCATTATATTTTAAAACGTCGAAATAAACACTGCCATTGATTTCATACGCTAGGCCTTGTTCGAGTATGTCGGCAACCAGTTTGATCTGCTCTGGAATATGCCCCGTAGCTCTTGGTTCAATACTGGGCTTGAGGGTTTGTAGCATATCCATGTCCCTATGATAGGAATCCGCAAAGTATTGGGCGACCTCCATGGGCTCAAGTTGTTCAAGTTTGGCTTTTTTGGCTATTTTATCCTCTCCATCATCCGAATCCGCCTCCAAGTGACCTACATCGGTGATATTTCGCACGTACCTGACTTTATAACCCAAGTGTGAAAGATAGCGGAAGACGATATCGAAGGTCACCGCTGCCCGTGCATGGCCCAAGTGCGCATCTCCATAAACGGTCGGACCACAGACATACATGCCAACATGAGGAGGGCTAAGGGGTTCAAACTTTTCTTTTTTTCGAGATAGGGTATTGTATAATTTGAGGCTATGAGATTGCATCCGGCAAATTTATCAAACTTTCAATACTTTTTTTAGGAAAATAATTTTATTACCTTTGTAGCGTATACGAAATCAGCTAAGAGGGGACACACAGTCCCCTCTTTCATTATGGCTGTAAAACGTAGAAAGTATAAGTGGCCATTTAGGTAAAATATGGATTTGGAACAAACGATAACAGAGATTGTGGAAAAGCATCTACCGGATGATTCCCACTTTGTCGTGGAAGTAAAACTAAGTCGCCAGGGACCAAAGAGAGCACTTAATATTTTGATTGATGCCGACAATGGTGTGAATATTGATGGCTGTGCCAAGGTTAGCCGGGCTGTTTCGGATGAAGTGGAGGCAAAAAACCTGATTGAGGAGGCCTACATCTTGGAGGTATCATCTCCCGGTGTGGATTATCCGCTAAGTTCCCGCAGGCAGTACCAAAAAAATATCGGCCGTAACCTAAGCGTTCAGCTAGAAAGCGGTGTCACGACGGAGGGTTTACTTAAATCTGTGATTCAAACCGGTATCGTTTTGGCAGTAACAGTGAAAGAGAAGGGAAAGAAGGCTACTGAAGAGGAAGTTGGCGTAGCCTTTGATCAAATTAAAAAGTCAACAGTAATGGTTTCTTTTAAGTAAAAAAAATGGATGCTAAAGTTTTAATTGAATCGTTTGCGGAGTTTGCAAGGTCGAAAAATGTAGACCGTCCCACTATGATCCGGATTTTAGAGGATGTTTTTAGGGCGATGATTCGTAAAAAATACGAAACAGATGAAAACTTTGATGTCATCATCAATGCGGATAAGGGGGATTTAGAAATCGTTCGTATACGGGAAATCGTAGATGACGATTCAGAAGACATCTGGGATTATGACAAAATCAGCTTATCTGAAGCAAAGAAGATCGAACCTGATTTTGAGATTGGTGAAGAGACCTACGAGCGTATAGAATTGGAAGATTTTGGTCGGCGAGCGGTTATGATGGCCAGGCAGACACTTATACAGCGAATTAAAGATTTGGAAAAAGATCTTTTGTTTCAACAGTATGAAGAGTTGGTAGGTGAAATTGTGACAGCTGAGGTATATCAAATACTTGGTAGGGAGACCCTATTAATGGATGCTGAAGGCAACGAACTGATTATGCCTAAGGGAGAGCAGATTCCAAAGGACCGTTTTCGAAAAGGTGATTCTGTACGGGCGATAGTCCATAAGGTAGAGATGAACAACGGGAATCCTCGGATTATCCTTTCCCGCACATCTCCTATTTTCTTGGAGCGGCTGTTCGAAAATGAAGTTCCTGAAGTCTATGATGGATTGATTACCATCAAAAAGATCGTTCGGGAGCCAGGAGAGCGCGCAAAGGTAGCCGTTGAGTCCTATGATGACCGCATCGATCCTGTTGGAGCCTGTGTGGGAATGAAAGGAAGCCGTATTCACGCTGTGGTACGGGAATTGCAGAATGAGAACATCGATGTGATTAACTTCACCGAAAACTTAGATCTTTACGTTTCCAGAGCCTTGAGCCCCGCTAAAGTTTCCTCCATCCAAGCAGATGAGAGTAAAAAACGCCTTTCAGTGTTTCTAAAGCCGGATCAGGTGTCCTTGGCAATCGGTAAGGGCGGTTTTAACATCCGTTTGGCCAGCAGATTGGTTGGCTACGAGATTGATGTGTTCCGTGAGCTGTCCGATTATGAAGAAGAAGAAGATGTTGACTTGAGCGAATTTTCCGATGAAATAGAAGATTGGGTCATAAATGAATTCAAAAAAACAGGGCTTGATACGGCTAAAAGCGTGTTAGCACTGACAAGAGAAGATTTAATACGGAGGACAGAATTGGAGGAAGAAACCATCGATGATGTCTTTAGAATATTAAAACAAGAATTTGAGCAATAAAATCCGATAGATTATTCGCTATCTGGCTTATATTTGCAGATTATTAAAAATACAGGAATAGGTTTTTGCGTATGTCAGAAGAAAAAATGATGCGATTGGGCCAGGTTGCCAGGAAACTCAACGTAGGTATAGCTACCATCGTGGAGTCAATGGGCAAGAAGGGCATTGATGTAGAAGGTAACCCAAACTCTAAAATTAGCTTGGAGCATTATAATATGCTGGCTAAGGAGTTTAAATCTTCTGCACAAGAAAAGGAGGAGGCCGCTCATCTCTCTATAGGCAAGCGCCATAATGAGACATTCACGATAAAAGCTGAATCTGATGCCGAACCTGAAAGGATTAGGAAATCTGAACCGGAAAAGCCTGCTCCAAAACCTCCGGTAGTAGCAGCGAAACCTGCTCCAAAACCACCGATTGAAGCGGCTAAACCGGCTGAAAAACCCGCGGAGCCGGAAAAAGTAATTCCCGAAGCACCCAAACTTCAAGGAATTAAAGTAGTAGGCAGAATCGATTTGGACGCCAAGAGAGAACCTGATCCCGTAAAGGCTCCGCAGGCCCCGAAACCGACTCCCGTCGAAGAGCCTAAGCAAGAAAGTAAACCAGCGGTAGAAGAACCAAAACCTACCCCTAAACCGGTGAAGGAAGAACCAAAAGCAGCCGCTCCCGCAAAGCCTGAACCGGCACCCGAAGCAAAGGAGGTAGATTCTTCCCCTGCACCTGTGGAGGAAAAACCAAAACCCGTAGCACCGCCTGTGCCCAAAACTGAAACCGCTCCCCCCGTTAAAAAAGAAACTCCAAAGGAAGAGATAGAAGTCCCAAGTTCGAAGGAATCTGTTGGAGAAACTGAGTCAAAAGTGAATCCACCAGAAGAAGTAGAAAAGAAAGAAGGGCAGGTCATCTCCGCAAGAGCAGACTCCCTTAAAGGCCTTACCGTATTAGGTAAAATCGAACTGCCTAAAGACAAGCCGAAAAAGAAGTCCAAGCCAGTGGCTTCCTCAGACGAGCGGAATAAGGAAAAGAAAAAGCGTCCACGTAAGCGGATTGACAATCGTGCCAAACCGGGAGAAGCAGGAGACAAGCCTGCAGGAGCCAGTCCAGCTGGAGGAACTCCAGGTCAAGGCCGTCCACCGGCAAGAAGAGGACCGGGAGGACCGGGAGGTAACCGACCTGGTGGAGGTACCGGTTCCCCTAACCGTGGTGGTGGAGGCGTAGGCCGTCCGCTACCTGGAGGTTCTAGGTACCAAAAAGCTGAACCTACCCAAAAGGAAATTCAGGAACAAATCAAGCAAACACTTGCAAGATTGCAAGGAGGAGGTTCCAGGGGTGGTGGTAAAGGCAAAAACCGCAGAGACAAGCGACAGGAACGAAGCAAAGAAGTAGAAGATCATATTGAGGATGGAAAAATTCTCAAAGTAACGGAGTTTATCTCCGCCAATGACCTCGCATCCTTGATGGATGTATCCGTCAATGAGGTGATTTCAGTATGTATGTCTCTCGGTATGTTTGTTTCCATCAACCAACGGTTGGATGCGGAAGCCATTACAATAATTGCCGACGAATTTAACTACGACATAGAATTTACCAAATCCGATGAGGAGGAGGGAGAGATTCTGACAGCTGATACTCCGGAAGAGCTAAAAGACCGGGCTCCGATTGTAACAATCATGGGGCACGTCGATCACGGTAAAACATCCCTTTTGGATTATATCCGTACAGCAAAGGTAACTCATGGAGAGGCAGGAGGAATAACCCAGCACATCGGTGCATATGATGTGATGACTAATACAGGTCACAAAATTGCGTTCTTGGATACACCTGGCCACGAAGCATTTACCGCCATGCGGGCAAGGGGAGCCAAAATTACGGATGTCGCCATCATCGTGATTGCTGCTGATGATAATGTCATGCCCCAGACGAAAGAAGCCATTAACCACGCCCAAGTAGCGGGTGTACCGATGATCTTTGCTATAAACAAAGTGGATAAGCCTAACTCAAATCCAAATAAAATCAAAGAAGAGTTGGCCAACATGAACTTGTTGGTGGAAGATTGGGGTGGTAAATACCAGTCCCAAGAGATCTCAGCCAAAACTGGTCAGGGAATTGATGAACTGTTAGAAAAAGTATTGTTGGAAGCTGAAATTTTAGAGCTAAAAGCAAATCCAAATAAGAATGCTGTTGGTACTGTAGTAGAAGCTTCCTTGGATAAGGGAAGAGGATATGTGACTACTATCATGGTGCAGGCTGGTACTTTAAAAATAGGCGACGTGATCTTAGCTGGACAGCATTATGGACGTGTCAAAGCAATGTTTGACCACTTGGGCAAAAAAGTGGAGGCAGCAGAGCCTTCCACACCGGTTCAGGTTCTAGGACTTAGCGGAGCTCCTCAAGCGGGGGATCTCTTCAAAGTATATGATACTGAAAGAGAGGCCCGTGAAATAGCCAACTCGAGGGAGCAAATACAGCGTGAGCAAAGTCTCCGTACCAAGAAGCACATCACACTGGACGAGATCGGTAGGAGATTGGCCATCGGTAGCTTTAAAGAACTTAACATCATCATCAAAGGTGACGTGGATGGTTCGGTGGAAGCACTGGCAGATTCCTTACTGAAGCTTTCTAAAGATGAGGTAAATGTAAACATCATCCACCAGGGTGTAGGACAAATTTCCGAATCGGATGTATTGCTTGCTTCTGCGTCGGATGCCATTATCCTCGGATTCCAGGTAAGGCCGTCGGCAAATGCCAAGAAGCTAGCCGAGCAGGAGGAAATCGAAATTCGACATTATTCTGTAATCTACGATGCGATCAATCAGATCAAAGATGCGATTGAGGGTATGTTGGAGCCAGAATTTGAAGAGGTTATCACTGGAAATATAGAGGTGCGTGAAGTATTCAAAATCTCCAAAATCGGAACTGTGGCGGGATGTTATGTTACTAACGGTAATATCAGCCGTAAAAACAAGATCCGAGTTATACGTGACGGTATTGTTATCCATGAAGGAGACATCGACCAATTGAAGCGATTCAAGGATGATGTGGCCGAAGTGAAAGCAGGCTACGAATGTGGTGTTTCCATCAAAGGATTCCACAACATCGAAGTCGATGATACCTTCGAAGGCTATAAGATGGAGGAAATTAAACGTAAAAAATAAGGTCAATAGGCCTAACAAAAAAAGGACGGCTGGGAGGCTGTCCTTTTTTTGTTGTATTCTGACTAAAGCTGCTATGGTTTTATTGTTAATTTTTAAATTAGGAGGAATACTCTCTATAATTCTATTAGTGGCCGGTTTTGTGCGACCGGTATATGTGTTGTGGTTTTTGCCAAAATGCAACAGGTTGGGGGTCCTTTATGGATATGGGTCGGCCTCATTAGTCTGCTGGTCGGGGTACTTTGTGACGGACTATTTCTTTAAAGTATAATCTAAATATTTCGCTCAAAAAAAATGTGACCACGGAGGTACACAAAAGACATAGGTATTTTCTTGACGTTGCGTCCGTTGCGAGAAAACAGTGACCACAAAGGACAGGGAGGTACACAAGAGACACATGGATTTTTTTGACGTTGCGTCCGTTGCGAGAAAACAGTGACCACAAAGGACAGGGAGGTACACAAAAGACACATGGATTTTTTTGACGTTGCGTCCGTTGCGCCTTCTTTGCGGTCGTTGCGAGAAAACAGTGACCACAAAGGACAGGGAGGTACACAAGAGACACATGGATTTTTTTGACGTTGCGTCCGTTACGCCATCTTTGCGTCCGTTGCGAGAAAACAGTGACCACAAAGGACACGGAGGTACACAAAAGACACAGGGGTTTTTTTGACGTTGCGTCCGTTGCGCCATCTTTGCGTCCGTTGCGAGAAAACAGTGACCACAAAGGACACGGAGGTACACAAAAGACACATGGATTTTTTTGACGTTGCGTCCGTTACGCCATCGTTGCGACCGTTGCGTGAAAAAAAGGTAGCAACATAGGGCACATAATTCACATAGTAGTATTCACAATCGATACGTTCACTGCGACATCATTACGGCCGCAGCGTGAAATAGGGGTGCCCCAAAGAGAATATTTGCATATTTAAAAATAAATGTTTTGAAAAAATCCCTATGAGAGCGATGTTACTCTGTGGTAATAAAAAAAAACAGCTCTATATTGAATTCGGTGATTTATGTTACCACATAGGGCACATAGTTTTAATTTCATAAACTACTTGGTGAATTATGCTGCTAGGTTAGAGATCAATATTTAGTTGCTCTCCGACAGATCGGATATGGGCTGCGGCTTCATCGTATTCCGCTTCTGAACTTAAATGCTCCATCATCAGGGGGATATTTGGCAATTTGCTTAATTCGGTTAAGAAAACGGAGTAATCCATAACGCCCTTTCCGGGTGCTACTTCTGTAAACTGGGGCATGTAATAGTCTTCTTTTATCACGATGTCTTTGCCATGGCAGCTGCGGATATACGGACCCAATCTGTTAAAGCAATCTTTAATCAGTTCGGCATTGCCATAAAAGAGTCTGGGACTTACTATTAAGTTCATCGGATCCATATGGACTCCAAATTGCGGATGGTCTATAGCTTTGATAAGATCCAGGTAACTATCTACACTATCCGGAAATGCCCAAGGCATCTGTTCAATGGTAAAATGGGTCCGTGTTGGTTTAACGGATTGGAGAATTTTTCGGGTAACTTCCACAACCTGGTCAAAGGTTTCTTTGGTCAGATTGTCGGCATGGGGACCGGCCCAGTGTGTGGGATTTTTTGATCCGCTGATATTGACACAACAGTTGGCGCCGATCTCATCAGCTAAGGCCAGAGAGTTGACGCATTTGTCAAAAGCTTCCTTTGCCATTTTCGAATCCGGACTGATTGGATTGCTCCAGGCACCTACTTCTGAGATGACAATATCAGCTTTCTTTGCTGCCTGTTCATAGGCCCTGATTTTGTCAGAGGAGGTTCCAGTGCCCACAGGACAATAGGCTGCCCGGTATCCTTTCGCCTTTACGGCGGCTACCCACTCTTCGGGATTATTTACCTTTTGGTAGATGGGTCCTCCCAGTCGGATGGAGGATTTTGTGCTTGCTTTAAGGGGATTCAGGGAAGCCCAGCCTACTGCAGCGGTAGCCAGGAGGGCTTTTTTATGAAATGCTCTTCGGTTCATGGGTTTAATTTGAAGTCAATATATCAAAATGTGAGGTAACTAACAAGTTTTAGTTGAAACCCACTAGTTGCTAATGCCTAAACGATCTGAATGTGGTTTTGGCGGGAATTTGAGAGAAGTACAGCCGTCTTTTCGGCCAAAACCTAAAAATATATCACTATTAATCCAGGGGTTGCCCCCTAGCAATTTAGAGGTTAAACCCCATTCGGTTTATTGAGCCCGAGTAGGAGGTGATTAATGAGGAAATTATTTGGTGAAGAATTTTTTTTATCAAAATTATTGGCTCCTGTGAGCTCTCTGGTTGAATGGGCGAAAGTGATATTGCGATAGATTGGGAGGGGATGTTTGATTCCGAGACCTATTCAAATTCCGTAGTCGCTAGCGTAGATACGGTTTTTCTTTCTCAAGTGGCTGATAGAAGTGAACTTGAAGCGTTTATTCTTGCCGGAAATTCTTTTTATTTTCAATATAGAATTGGTGGCTATCCTCGTAAACAGTTCAATATTTGCAATCCTTCTCCATTTGTAACCATTTTTAATATATCTGAAATACCGTGTCACCAAGAAAATATCTTTCGTTGTAAATTGTAGCGATTCTCCTTTCGCATGCGTTTACCAAGAAAACCCGATATCGATTGACGAACAATTTGAAATTCATTTTGAAGTCAATTAAAGTTATCTTATTAAAAACATCAAATAAACCCTATTTTGGTCGTAGGCCATACCTGTCTAGTCGGCAGGCAGGTTTTAATTATTTCTAAAACCAATAATATCTACTAATATCCAATATCAACGAATATCTACAAATATCAAATTAACCCTATTTCAGCCATAGTCCATACCCTGAACCGCTACGCTCCTCAGGGTCTACGCTTCGCTCCGATTTCCACTATATTTCCACGCTAATATCCATCAATATCTAATATCAATGAATATCAAACTTTCAATATTTCGGCCGCAAGGCCATATTTCAACAATACCCTGAACCGCTACACTCCTCAGGGTCTGCGCTTCGCTCCGATTTCCACCATATTTCTAATACCAATATCCAGTATCAACGAATATCCAATATCAACAAATATCATTTCCCGATATTTCGGCCGTAGGCCATATTTCAACAATACCTTGAACCGCTACGCTCCTCAGGGTCTACGCTTCGCTCCGATTTCCACCATATTTCGTTCCCTCTCCACCATCTCCTTCACACATTCCACCCACGTATCCCGTGAGTTCAGGCTGGGGACCAAATTCCAGGCCTCTCCGCCCTGCTCAATAAACTGCTCTTTATACTCTTCACCTACTTCCACAGTGGTTTCCAGGCAGTCCGCCACAAAGGCAGGTGAGAAGACCAGCACTTTTTTGACGCCTTTTCCCGCCAGCTCTTTAATGACCTCCTCGGTATAGGGCTTGATCCAGGGGTCATTTCCCAAGCGGGATTGGAAGCAGGTTTGTATTTTTTCGGCAGGTAGAGCCAGTTTTTCAGCGATTAATCGGGTAGTTAAAAAACACTGTGCCCGGTAGCAAAACTGATTTTTCTTGGTATAGTTGGCACAACATTTATCACTTAGCTGGCAATACCCATCTACTGAACCTTTTTTGATTTGGCGCTCGGGAAGGCCGTGGTAAGAGAACAAGTAAACGTCATAATCCTCCTTTTCCATCATATCTCGGCCCAGTTCTGCCCAGGCCTCAAGGAAAACGGGGTGCTCTACAAAATTATTGATAAAGGTGATATTTGGGATAATCTGCCATTTTCGGGCTTCTTCCATAACCTTTTCTATTACCGACCCATTAGTAGCAGAGGCGTATTGCGGGAAAAGAGGAAGTACGATGATTTTTTTTACATTGGCTTTATTGAGTGCCAGTAAACCATCAGCTATACTGGGCGTTTGATAACGCATGGCCATCTCTACGTGATAAATCGATGAATCAAGTTTGGAAACTAGTTTATCCTTTAGATCTTGGGTGTGGAAAAGCAGAGGTGAACCACGGTCTGTCCAGAGTTTGCGGTATTCTTTGGCGGACTTTGGAGCCCGAAAGGGCGCAATGATCAGGTTTACAAGCATCCAACGTGGAATAAAAGGAATATCAATCACCCGTCCATCCATCAAAAATTCCCGAAGGTACTTTCTTACGTCGCCGGTTGCGGTGCTGTCCGGTGTTCCCAGATTAACCAGCAATACGCCGATCTTTGCTTTGTTTTTACTCATTCGATTTTTACTGATATATGAAGTTTCAACCTTGTTAACCAAAGGTAACCCCGAATGTTAAAAAATGGAAGAAAATTCATTTTAAGATGTCCAAAGCGCCGATTTCTATGATCAATTATCAGGAGTAAATAGGGACTAAATAATAATTTCTAATACGTGAATGTAAATGAAATCCTATCTTGATTATCTTTGTTAACGTCCCTATAACCTGAGTAAAAATTTATCCCTATAAGGTCCTACCATGATTCTACTCAGCGAGTTGAATTTTTCTTTGCCGCTTCAAAATCCGGTACTAAAATTCTCTATCATTCTTTTTATCATCTTATTTGCTCCGTTGCTGTTAAATAAAATTCGGGTGCCACAGCTTATTGGACTTATTATAGCTGGCGCCATTGTTGGACCGAATGGATTTCATTTGCTAGCACGAGAAAGCAGCGTGGTCCTTTTTGGAACGGTGGGATTATTATACATTATGTTTTTGGCGGGACTGGAAATTGACCTGGGGGATTTCAAGAAAAACAGAAACAAAAGTATTGTTTTTGGGCTGTATACATTCTTGATACCAATGACACTTGGTACACTGGCGGGCCTTTACATTCTTAAATTTAATTTGATGACGTCGGTGCTGTTGGCCTCTATGTTTGCTTCGCATACGCTGATTGCGTATCCGCTTATCAGTAAATTGGGAATTGCCAAGAACAGAGCAGTGAACATCACTGTAGGAGGAACTATGATTACAGATACCTTGGCCCTCTTGGTGTTGGCGGTAATCGCAGGGATGGCTGTAGGTGAAATCACCAATGATTTCTGGATACGGTTGGGGATATCCATGGTGATATTTGCTTCTATAGTGATTTTTGTATTTCCTCTTGTAGGTCGGTGGTTTTTTAAGAATTACGAGGACAATATTTCCCAGTATATTTTTGTGTTGGGGTTGGTGTTTTTGGCTTCATTCTTGGCCGAAGCGGCTGGGGTGGAGGCAATTATTGGAGCTTTCTTGGCAGGCCTTGCTTTGAACAGGCTGATACCCCATACCTCCCCGTTGATGAACCGCATTGAATTTGTAGGAAATGCGCTTTTTATCCCGTTTTTCCTGATAGGGGTGGGCATGCTAATCGATTTCCGTGTTTTTTTTGTGGATATACAGACCATCTTTGTGGCGATAGTTATGACTGTAATAGCGACTGGGTCAAAATACCTTGCGGCATTTCTGACTCAGAAAACGTATAATTTTACTAATTCCCAGCGTGATGTAATGTTCGGTCTTAGTAATGCACAAGCAGCGGCTACTCTAGCAGCCGTGTTGGTGGGGTATGAAATAATTCTAGGGGAAACGGCCGACGGTCAGCCTATCCGCTTACTGGATGAAACCGTTTTGAACGGTACAATATTGATGATTTTGGTGACCTGCACCATTGCCTCATTTGTAGCGCAGCGGGGCGGAGCAAAAATAGCCTTGGAGGAAATGGATAGCGATACCGAGAATACAGCTGATACCGAAGGTGGAGAAAAGATTCTCATACCGATAAACTACCCAGACAATATAGAGGAATTGATAAACTTGGGAATTACCATAAAATCCCAGAAAACAAAAGATGGGCTGGTAGCACTTAACATTATTCCTACCGACACGAATGATGTAACCCTGGAAAAAGCCGCAAAAAAATTATTAGAAAAAGCTAGCATAGCTGCCTCTGCGACGGATAATCAATTGACCGAACTTATCCGCTACGATTCCAACATCGTTCAGGGTATTACAAACGTCGTGAAAGAACAAAAAATTTCTGATATCATTCTTGGGCTTCACAAAAAGCAGGGCCTTTCAGATTCGTTTTTGGGTAACTTAACGGAAGGCATCCTTAGCCGCATCAACGTAACCACTCTCATTTATCGCTTCACTCAACCATTAAATACAATCGGCCGATATTTTATCATTGCACCCGTGGATGCGGAAAAGGAAATTGGCTTTCCCTTCTGGCTCCTTCGGGTTTGGAATATTGGAAGGAATACTGGAGCGAAACTGGTTGTTTATGGAACCAAGTCTTTAATCGATTACGTACAGGAGGTTCATCGTAACCATGCACTTGAAATCGAGTTTCGGGAGTTTTCCGAGTGGGAGGACTTTTTGATTATATCCCGAGACATGAAGGATAATGATGCATTGTTTATTGTTATGAGTCGTAAAAATGAAGTTTCCTACGACCCAATCATGAAAAGCATACCCAAATACCTTAACAGGTATTTTCAAGCGTATAATTATATTCTTGTGTATCCTATGCAACAGGGATTATCAGACTTCAAGGCAGGAAATATTTTCAGTCCATTTGTCAGTAATTTTGATCGTCTGGATGATATTGGACAGACCATCACGGCGCTGTTTAAAAGGAAATAACAGACAGTCCTTGGACGGAATGCATCGAGCTTAGACAATCTCCGGATCGGGAAGATCCTTTGTTTTTTTCATGCTCCATTTCATCAGAGGCCCAGAAGTCATACTGGTAATAATGGCCATCACTACGAGGGCAACGAAAAGCTTTTCGTCAATAAGACCATTTTCCAAGGCGATCAGACCCAAAATGATCTCCATGGCACCTCGAGCATTCATTCCAAACCCAACGGCCAAGGACTCCTTGAGATTGAATCCTCCCCGAAATGCGCCAAAACCGCTACCCACTATTTTTCCAACGAAGGAAATACCCAGAACGGCCAAGGTAAGCATCAGGTCAAAATTGGTCACAAAGTTGATCTTAAGCCCGATGGACACGAAAAAGAGCGGGGCAAATATGTTATTGATAAACTGATGGACAATCTCTTTGGCCCGTTCTGACATATGTTCGCTATCGCCCAAGGCTATTCCTAACAAAAATGCACCAAAGATTGCGTGAATTCCCAACCACTCCGTGAATGCGGCGGAAATAAAACAAAATGCCATAGCAAGTGACAAGACTCCTCCCGGCCAGGCTAGCTTTTTATTAACCCAGGGAAGTGAGCGGTTAATTAAAGCCTTCCCGACAGTCAGCATAAAGAATGTGAATAGAAGCGTAACCCCAATTGTTTGGAGCAGGGAAAGGCTGCCAGATTTTCCCATAAACGATAAGATTACCGAAAAAATCAACCAGCCAATGATGTCGTTAACCATGGCCGATGCAACGATAAGCATCCCCATTTTTGTCTTAAAAAGGTTTAGATCCATCAAAATCCTCACTACAACGGGAAGGGCGGTTATAGACATTGCCGTTCCCATAAAAAGTGAAAACAGGAGCCTATTTCCTTCAGCCAATCCAAAGAAATCAGGGAAATAGTAAGGAAACACAAACCCCAAGGCAAATGGAATGACCAATCCCAGCAAACTTATATTTAGGGCAGCTTTTCCCTGTGACCAAACCAAATGTAATTCCACTTCCAATCCGGCTATAAAAAGCAACAGGATCACTGCTACCTGGACAAATCCATCCAAAGCCAAATTTGCGGCTGGATTACTCAAAAAGAGTGATTCGAAGGTGTCAGGAGAAATTGTGCCAAGAATAGTCGGACCCAACAGTATACCCGCAAGCAGCTCCCCCACGACAGCCGGCTGCTTTAGCTTTCTGGCCACCTCGGCAAAAATCCGGGCCATCAGCAGCATCGTAGCCAATTGCAGGAGTAAGTTGATTACTTCGTTATGGGACAGACCGTTCATGTAGGAGTATCTATTTTTTTATTATCAAGAGGTTACACGGCAGATTTCCAAGAATATCTTCGATATCATGGGGGAAAAGCCGGTCAAAAAAGGTGAGGTTTTCGTGCCCTCCCAAAATCAACAAATCTGCGTGGATGCTTTCAGAAAACTTGGCCAATTCATGAGCCCAGCGGCCGGAGGTGACTTTAATATTAATTTTTAATCCTTCATGATCAATCGTATTTAAAATATCCTCGACATAGCGGATTTCCTCGTTCACCATTCTCTTACGCTGTTTTGAGGCTTCCTCCTCACTGTCCTCCCCGATGGTTGCCATCTGTAAGCCATACATTTTGATTTCGTTGAGAATAAAAACCTGCTTGGCCTGCTCCAATTTGCATATATCCACTGCTTTTCCGATAACATAGGGGGTTTGTGGCTGTTGGGTACCGTTAATAACTATTTTCTTAAAGGCGGCAGGTTGGACAGAAGGTTCAATTAGCACCAAAACCGAACACGCCGCTTTACGAATTATTTTTCGGGCAATACTTCCCAGGTAATATGTGAACAGCACCTCTTTTTTCATAGCCCCTGCTACCAATAGATCAACATTTTCAGTGTTGCAAATCTGTATGATTTTTTTTGCAGGCTTGCCTTCTTCCCAGATAATCTTCGTTTGCTTTGGGTCTACAGCATGTTTTTCTAGAATAGCAAGTAATTTTTGCTCCAGTTCTTGGGTTTTTTTGCCAATATGGATAAGCACCAAGGATGCCTGATGAAGATCTTTCAGTCGCTTAGTCTCGGCAATTAAGGCCTCAATTCTAGGCGAAAAGGCGATGGCAAGGGCAATCTTTCGGTACATATTTTTTGTGGATCTATATCAAAAATTAAAGTAGACAAAAATTTCGGAAAATACGGTGCCATTTAAGAATTATCTTCCACGCGCATTTTTTCACGCAGCGAACGCAACGAAGCACGCAACGGTCGCTGTGTAAAATTTTAAAACAATCAAAAAGCAGAAATTTCGTAAATTAATATAGATATACCTCATTTCAGTTGAAATTTTTAAAAATCTTTACTTCGCTGCGTACGCTGCGAAAAACCGTTGCGATCCCCGCGTGAAACCCGTTCTCGCATAGACCCACACATTGATTTCTCTCCGATCATCCTTTTTAATTTGATTACTTAACGGGATAGTTGTTTCTTTGCAAAAACCTAACTATAACAACTACGGAACCAACTTCATGTCAGGCAGCTATGGATTGAAAAGTGCGGGAAGCGTTTTATTTTTATGTGTGGTAACCATATCTGCATTCGCACAGCAAACCAGCACCATTACCGGAAAAATAAATGATCCTGAATCAAAGGAGGGCTTGGAATACGTGTCAGTTGCGGCTTATTCTCCCTCAGATTCCAGTTTGGTGGCTGGGGGAATAACTGATGTGAATGGTGAGTTTATCTTGGAACTAAAGCAGGGTAATTATTACCTACGCCTTAGATTTATAGGTTACGAAGAAAAAATCTTGGAGGAAATAGCTGTCAGACAATCCACGCTCGCTCTGGGAACAATATCCTTAGAGTCGGGTGAACAGGCACTTGGAGAAGTGGTCGTTGCTGCGGACAAACTTGCCGTTAGGCATAAAATAGACCGACAAGTGTATGGAGCCTCCGATTTTGAGGCAAGTGTGGGGGGAACGGCTTCTGACTTGATAAAGAATCTTCCTTCCATTTCCATGAATGCAGAGGGGGAAATTTCCGTCCGCGGAAGTGCAGGGTTTGTAATTCTAATTGACGGGAAACCGGTGCAGGCGGATGCTACTTCCCTATTAAATCAATTGCCTGCCAATGCCATCGAAGACATTGAAATCATCACCACACCATCTGCCCGCTATGATCCTGAAGGGAAAGCAGGAATCATCAATATTGTGACAAAGAAGGGCAGTACAGATGGAACTTATCTGTTGGTAAATGCTCTCGCAGGAGCTCCCAGCCTGGATACACACGGCAATGCCCGGTCTCCGCAGCGGCATGGAGGTGACTTTACCTTTAATGTTCGGAAAAACCGTTGGGATATTTCACTTGGTGCAGATTATAACCGAAACGACGTCGCGGGATTCCGGGATGGACAGGTAGAAACTTACGTAAATAATACTGTTACTTCTTTTCCTTCAGAAGGGGAAAGGAGTTATAAAAAAGAAAACTATTCGGGACGTGCAGTAGTCGCTTATACGTTTAACCCAAAAAACACGATCAACGCATCCGTGTACGGCGGCAGCCGTATGGAAACCCGCTATGCGGATATTTTATATAGTCAAACACGAACGATTGTTGGAGAGGAGAGTCCTTACGACGCCTTGAATTACTTCAATATGAACGAGCGCGAGCGTAAAAGCCGTTTTTTTATTGGAAGTCTGGACTATACTACCGTGTTTGAAAATAAATCCACCCTTAGCGTCTCGGGCTTATATGAACATACCAACCTGACAGGGCCTACCCGCAATCTAAATTTAAATCCATTAAATTACGCCGATACGTTGGATTACCTTGCCATGGATGAATATAATCCGTTGGACGGAATCCGTGTGAATGTAGATTATTCCCTTCCTTTAGGAAAAGCCTCTACCCTAGTCACGGGTTACCAATACCGTCACCTCAAGCACGTAGGTGAGTTTGCTTTTCGACAGAAAATCTTGGGTACAGGGGAATTTGAAGAGCTGGATGCCTTTGGCAGCGACGTGGATTTGTTCCGAACCATTCATTCCATGTATGGAGAGTACCAATACCGCGCTGAAAATTTGTCAATAACCGGAGGAGTCCGAGTGGAAGATACGGACCGAAGACTAGACGATTACGGGCAGCAGCAATCCTATGATCTTCAGTTGCTCAACCTTTTTCCAAGCCTCAGCATCAACTACAATACTGAAAAAGGAATAACCTGGAAAGGAAGTTATAGCAGACGCATTGAGCGGACCACAACATCTATGATGAACCCTTTCCTTTCACGTAGGCACTCCGAAGTACTGGAGGTGGGAGATCCAAATTTGCAACCGGAGCTGGTCGATGCGGTGGAAGTCGGGTTGGTGAAAAACTTGGAACGTCATTCACTATTTGCCAATGCGTATTACAGGCGGGTCAAAGATGCCATCAACCGGGTCAATACGGTTTATAACGACTCGATACTAATGCGGGTCTATACCAATGCGGGTGTTTCCCAAGTTTATGGCGCCGAGGTTGGTGCTGACTTGGAGCCCACGGACAATTGGAAGGTTTTTTTGGGAGGCACCTTGTATTATTTTGATTTACAAGGAACCGCGGTAGGGCAGCTGGTGCAGCGGAATAGTTGGAATTATTCTTTCAACGTAAATAGTAGCCTGGATTTGGGAAGTGATTGGGACTTGGTCTTTAACTTGAATTATCTTTCACGAATCATCACCGTACAGGGGGAAGACAGCCGCTTTTTCTCACCAAATATGACGGTAAAAAAATCTCTGTTGGATAACCGCCTATCCTTTGCGTTGCAATGGAGAAATATTGGAATGGGCGTGTTGGATTCTAATCGTCAGCGGATTAGCGGTCGTGGAGAAGGATTTTTTACATCCACCCACTATATCTACGAGCGGGATGTAATCCTGCTGACGGCTTCCTTCCGCATCAATCAACTAAATAGAAAGCTCAACTTTACCAAGAGCGAATTTGGAGATAGGGAGTTTTGATCTGTTCAAATGATCGTTTTCCCTTAATGGGGTAAACATCTCGATTCTCCCTTTGTTGAGATTTTCCGTAAGCCAATTAAATTCGAAAAGGGGATAATAGTAATTTTTTTGGAAATTATACCCAAATTCAATTTTAATCTATAGTGTGACATTCATCACAACAAATTACCTCTTGAATAAGCTAAATTTGTGAGTCAAAGAGTTTGCTTCATGAAAGATAGTTTCCAACTATTAATTAATATCTTGAATTTGGTTGTAGGGTTATTGGTCACCATTACTTTACTGACCATAGTCATTATCGGAATAATTGTGATGACGTTTAATAGAACTTCTTCGCAAACTTCAGATCTGATCGCGTCTGCTGGGACGAAAGTGATTCCTGTTGCAGCGGACACTTACCGGGGTGTAATTTCAAAGGAGGGTCTGTGGAGTGCGCCTGCTTGGGACACTATGGAGCACGAACCCAATTCAAATTTGATCAAATACGGCAAAGAGCTAATTGTCAATACTTCCGAATTCTTGGGGCCAAACGGTAGTGTTTTAAAAATAACCAATGGTATGAACTGCCAAAACTGTCATTTGGATGCTGGAACGGCACCCTTGGGAAATAACTATTCAGCCGTTTTTTCGACATATCCAAAAATTAGGGGTCGCTCAGGTAAAATGGAAGATATACCCAAAAGGGTTAATGACTGCTTTGAACGAAGTCTTAACGGAAAGGCTCTCGATATAAACAGTAAAGAGATGCAGGCAATCACGGCGTATATGGAATGGCTCGGAAAAGATGTACCAAAGGGAGAGGCACCGAAGGGTGTCGGTATCTATGATGTCCCCCTTCTCGACAGAGCCGCTGATCCGATTAATGGAAAGGCTGTTTATGCTCAATTTTGCCAAAGCTGTCATATGGAAAATGGCCAAGGAATGATGAAAGCCAATAAAACAGGATATACGTATCCTCCTCTTTGGGGAGACAATAGCTATAACAATGGTGCAGGATTGTACAGGTTGTCCCGGTTTGCAGGGTATGTAAAAACAAACATGCCCTTGGGAACAACTTTCGAACGGCCTCTGCTAACAGATGAACAAGCTTGGGATGTGGCTGCTTATGTCAATACGATGGAAAGACCCCAAAAAGATCTTTCAGGGGATTGGCCGGATATTTCCAAAAAGCCCATGGATCATCCATTCGGGCCGTATGTTGATGAATTCAGCGAAGAACAACATAAGTTCGGTTCCTTCCAAGCGATTAAAGATGCAAAAGAAAAGGCGGTGAAACGAAAGTTTTGATCCTCCTATTTTTATCTACACTATTCCGGCTTTCAAGTTTTGCGCAAGAAACAGATCACATTCTATTTCAAAACCAACGCTTATAAATGAAGTGAGCGGGAGATCTTTATTCTGAATCAGCTTTTGGTAAATCAGCAGGTATCCTATCCCAAACAGGGAGACTTTTTGGTGGATAGAAAATATACCTTTGAAGTGGGAGGAAAGGGAAAGACATGCAGGCAAATTCAACACCTTCCAGATGCCTTTACAGCAGCAGATGGAATAGAATTGGGTATAGCAACTAAGATTCCGATCTGGCGCTTTGGGTTTTTATATTGAAGGATCTTAAGCACTTGCCCATTCAGGTATAATAAGCTTAAAGTTCATACTAAATATTCTGCCTAAGCGTTTTCTTACTGCAAAATGAGACAGCCATGGTCAGATATGCCACATTTTACATTTTAATTATACTTCTTTTTTCTTGTGCAGAAGATCCTCCTATACCTGAAGAGATTGAAGGAGTTGAAGAAAAGGAAGAAACTGAAGAAGTCAGGGAAGATTTAAATCGTATCATTTGTGAATTTGATTTGAGTCAGGTAGGGGATGATTTGCCCTTGTTTGGTGACTGGGAGTTTGCCGGTTTTCAACATTTGGAAACTGGGGATTTTCACCATTATACCTGCTTTGCAAGATGGGCTCACCTGACCCACTATCAGGGTGGCTTTAACGAAAATATGGATGAATATTATTTTCCACTTTATTTGAAATTAATTGAGGAAAAATGGCAGGAGGAAGGAGACAACTGCAGTGGAAAGTTTAAATTGGAAAGCCGGACACATCAGGGAGTCCTACGCTCATGTTTTTCGGTTGGTGAACAGGGAGAAATTAAGTTTGAAGTAGAGCTACCCTATTGGGAATTTGGGAATAGTACTGTAATCTTTCCAGAGGAAAACCACCATATTCAGTACAGCCATGGGTTGGAAACCGCCACTTCCTATGAAATTGAAGCTAATAGGCTGTATGTTAATTACGACAGCGAAGTTTACCGGATGGTGTTTGTGGAGCTTGTTGAGGAAGATGAATAGCATATCAATTCCAAGTGATACTCGTTACTTTCACCTCGCTGGCGTTGCCACCGATCATAATTTCAAATTCGCCAGGTTCCCAGAGATAATCTATATCGTAATTGTAAAACTTGAGGTCTTCGATAAAAATTTCAAAACTGATCGTCTTTGTTTCTCCGGCCTTTAGATTTACTTTTTGAAATCCCTTTAACTCCCTCATTGGCCGGGTAATGCTGGCAACTACATCCCGGATGTACAACTGCACTACTTCTGCACCATCAAATTTACCCGTGTTGCTTAGTTCTATGCTTGCTGTAAGTTTTTGGTCACCTTTTATTTGCTCATTGCTTACTTTTATACCCCCATAGTTAAATGTTGTATAACTTAACCCATATCCAAAAGGATATAATGGCTCATTGGGTACATCAAGGTAATTGGATCGGAATTTTTCAAACCAGGCTCCCTCAGCTAAAGGACGGCCGGTATTTTTGTGATTGTAATAAATCGGAATTTGTCCGGTATTTTGGGGGAAGGTCATGGTGAGCTTGCCCGAAGGATTGACGTCACCAAATAGTACATCGGCTATGGCATCACCAGCCTCACTTCCCGCAAACCAAACATTGAGTATGGCATCCAGATTTTCATTTTCCCAAGTCATGGCTCTGGGTCTGCCTGTAAAAAGCACCAGAACTATGGGTTTACCCGTTTCTTTCAATGCCTTTAAGAGATCCCGCTGGCTTTCTGGAAACTCGATATCGCTAAGACTGGAAGCTTCCCCGCTCATCTCTGCAGCCTCACCCAAAGCGGCTACAATCACATCCGCCTGACTGGCAATTTCGACCGCCTCCTGAATCATCTCTTCGGCGCTCCGCTCATCCCTGAGGGTCGGCTTTCCGAAAATGCTTACCCGGGCTTCCAAGTCAGCATCATTTACAATATTGGCACCTCGGGCATGAAGTATTTTTGCCTGATCTCCCAGCGCATTTTCAATCCCATCCTTTAAAGAAACCGATTCATCAAAACGACCGGCAACACTCCAGGTACCTGCCATATTTTCACGGTTGTCGGCCAATGGGCCAATAAGTGCAATGGTGCCATTTTTCTGTAAGGGAAGCACTTGATTTTCGTTTTTTAACAAAACAAAACTCTGAGCCGCCACTTCACGGGCAAAGCGGCGATTATCGGCCGTGAATATTTCTGTAGTGGCTCTTTCTGTATCGCAGTATCTATAAGGATCTTCAAATAAGCCCAGTTTAAACTTGGCAACCAATATCCTACGGCAAGCGGAATCGATCTGTTCCTCAGTGATCTTTCCTTCTCCCAGCGATTTTTCTAACGTAGTAAGAAAACCCTCGCCCACCATATCCATATCCACACCAGCCTTGAGGGCAAGTGCCGAAACATTTTGCAGGTCTCCCAGACCGTGGTCAATCATTTCATTGATGGCTGTATAGTCGGTGACCACAAATCCGTCAAATCCCCATTGATTGCGCAACATCTCCGTCATCAGCCACCTATTCCCACTGGCAGGGAGGCCATCCACATCATTAAAAGCTGTCATCACCGTTCCCACGCCAGCTTCGACAGCTGCTTTGTATGGAGGAAAATACTCATTGTACATACGGTTGCGGCTCATATCTACGGTATGGTAATCCCTTCCTGCCTCGGGGGCACCGTAGAGAGCAAAGTGTTTGACACAGGCCAGAATAGTATGAATATCTGAGAGGTCATCGCCCTGATAGCCTTTCACCATAGCTTCCGCTATTTTGGCACCTAAATAAGGATCTTCACCATTGCCTTCCGAAACCCTGCCCCAGCGGGGGTCGCGAGAGATGTCGGTCATAGGTGAAAAGGTCCAATTGATTCCATCAGCGCTGGCTTCTTTGGCAGCCATCCGGGCAGTTTTTTCAATCAGATCCATATCCCAAGTGGCAGAAACGCCTAAAGGGATAGGAAAAAGGGTTTCATACCCGTGAATTACATCCATCCCGAAAATCAGGGGTATACCCAAGCGACTTTCCTCGACTGCTATTCGCTGCGCTTCCCGAATTTTTTCCACTCCTTTTAGATTAAACAAACCGCCGGTTTTGCCATCTTTGATGTTTTGGCCCAGGTCTGTACTTGTTGCCTGACCCGTAGTAATATCCCCACCCGCCGGAAGGTTTAATTGTCCAATCTTTTCTCCCAGCGTCATAAGAGCAAGGACGGAGTCCGCCTTTTGAATATATTTCTCATCCTCGGAGAGACGCGTTTGGGAGCTATCAAATGAAAAGATCAATATGGATAAGCCTATTAGAATAATGGTGATATATCTATTCATCGAAGTGTCTTTTTTGATTGAAAAAAAATACTAAGTATAGATACGGATTTTAGCAACAAAATGCAATTTTTTCAGCTTATTTATCAATATTTAATTAATTCACTAAACTGTAAAATAGCAAAACACTTTAAAAATATATCCCAAAATTAGATCGGCAGTCCAACTTGGCTTTTTCTTTTTAAATTAATTTGTTTGCTCCTTGGCCTTTTTAGTTTAATTTAATTGAAAATCCGTTTCCTATGATTGTCCGCATAAGCTTACTCCTTTTTATTTGCCTTCACTTTTCCTGTAAGTCAGTAAGAGTCGTTGAGGAAAAAATTGAGGACTACCAAGGTTCCTGTTATAATTTTTTGGAGGGGATTGAGGCAAGCAGACCTGACGAATTCGAAAGGGATGATTTCGATGAAGACCTACAGGAGATTTTTAGCGACAAAGCATTGGTTATTGCAAATGCGTTAAATCTTAAAGAACAATTAAGGGAGCTCATTCACTTTGATGACATTGAAAAAAACCGTATAGAATACTTTATTCAATACCAGGAAATAATCAACAAAATTACCTTGTCTGAACTGGAGGTTTCTTCCCTCAACGCCGCTGTTTCCTGCGAGGAGGACAAGACCCAACAACTAGCTTGGTACCTGGATAGGCAGGAATCCAACGTGTCAAACCGAAGAACCATTGCGGGTATTTTCACCGACGCCTCAGCCAGCTTAATATCTGGAGGTATTGTATTATGGGCAGCAGGTGCCAATACATTTAGGCAATTACTTGGTGTAGGGGCCTCACTGACCCAAATAACGCTCAACCTGATCAGTAAAAGAGAGGTGTTTAAGGTCCGCGTATCGCATGAAGTTAACTTGCTTCGGGAAATTTACGATGACGATGCGGGATGGAGTAATTTTATACCCCCGGCTGTATGGTATTATATTCATGAGAAGCGGGTAGCTATTCAGGGAGGTTCTATCCGGGAGCAAATGTTGAAAACCTGGAATTCCTTGGAAATACAAAATGACCTGGATTTATATCTTTCTGACGGAGGCGCTTATACCGAAGAACAACTCCGGTCTAGGGCTTCCATGCTGGACCTATTTTCATCCAACATCGAACTGATGAAGCAGGACTTGTTGGCGTTTAGAAGGGAGATAGTGGATTATAAAAGAGAAGAATGATTTTTTAACCTTGTGTAAAAAATCCCCACCTAAGGGAAAATTAAATTCAGAAGGTTCTTACCACTTGATTAGCCTAATTCACTTAAGGCAAACTTAAATCCACAGTACTTTCTTGTAATCAGATGATCCTTATGAAAAAAACCTTCCAGGTTTCATCAGTTAATTGAACAATCACCTGGTCATTAACATAACCTGGAAGCTTTAAGGACTTTGGTATGTTTTTAAGTTTGTGAATTCAACACGCTTCTAGAAAGATAGTCCAAGTGCTTCTTGGCTACAAACATGATTTAGTATTTCATCCGTCAAGCTGCGCCCCACAGGATTTGCAAAATTTGGCATCCAAGGCATGATCTTGAAGCGTACAGTTGTGGCAGATCTTGTGGCGAAGCTTTGCTTCATTTCGGTTTTTGGCAGCGGTAAGCTCTGAGGTAACTATGCCGGTAGGAACTGCTATAATGGCATATCCCAATAGCATGATGATGGATGCGATAAACTGTCCAATATTGGAGGCAGGAGCAATATCCCCGTACCCTACCGTAGTAAGGGTGACAATAGCCCAATACATGGATCTAGGTATAGAAGAAAATCCGCTACTTGGCCCTTCTACGATATACATCAAGGAACCCATTACCAAGACAATTGTCAATACTGACCCCAAAAAAATCTGAATTTTTAGACGACTTTGCTTTAGCGCACTTACTAGAATTTGGGCCTCATTGACATGCTCGGTAAGCTTTAAAATCCGTAGAATGCGCAAAAACCGAAGGGCACGAATCACTGTAAGGTACTGACTTTGAAAGAAAAATAGGCTAAAATAAGTAGGCAATATGGCAAGCAGATCCACAATGCCATAGAAACTAAGTACATACCCTATCTTTTTGTTGCTTAACCAAATTCTTAGAAAATATTCCAGAGTAAATGCAGCCGTGAAAAACCACTCAGCGGCATACAGGAATGTACCGAATTTTTGGTGATATTCGGAAACGGAATCCAGAATAACTACCAAAACACTAAGAAGTATCAGCACCAGCAACACCACGTCAAATCGCTTTGATGCTTTGTCGTCTGATTCAAACACGATATGCGCCAATCGGGATTTTGAAGGAAATAGAGACATAGGACTGGTGTTTGCCCGAAATTAATCTTCCTTTTGTTACTTTCCTAGAAAAGGGCCATCCTTGTGAAACCCCAAACAACGAAAAGCAATAATTCCAAATAGCTAATCAAAAAAACTCCATTAGTGTAAAGTCAACGGTGAGTTGCTCAAATATTTCCCGCAGAACCTGTTCCGACTTTTCGGGATGCCGCAGAACTTGACCTGATTTTTCGGGATTTACGCAGAATATATCAGCGCAAATCAGCGGGAAACCATATGTCATTATTAACTGGACACTAGTTACCTTTATCCCAAACCCCTCCAAATAGATAAAGCATGATAACTTTGGAGTACCGCAGATTCCACGGGGCTGAGATAACGGCAGGGATTGAGATGGACCAATAATAAATCCAAAGCGGTGGATCATTTAGTAGCCAATAAGTAGCCGCCCAAAACACGATAAAAATAGCAACTCCGACTGCATAGGTAAAGAAAAGTGAAATCTGATAAAAACCGGGCTCCGGCATAAACATAAATCCACACACCTCACAGGATGTCTTCAATTCGTTGAAATGCTTCAGGTTTGTGGCAGGTGTTTTGAACATGTCACCTTGCGTACAAATCGGACATTTGCACAACGCCATAGCTTTCAACATGGGCATTTTTTGTGGTTCCGTCATTACTCTTCAAATGGGAATTTTTTATACAATACGCTATAGCAAGAAATGCGCTACTAATTTGTAGTAATCTACTGGTTTCTACATTAACCTTTCTTCTGTAAACCTAGGCAAAGGTCCGATTTATCCGCCTAAAAGACGAAGACAAATGGAGCAATAATTAGGACTTTTCGGAAATACCCGGATAAAAATCAGAAATTGGCAAGTGAAATGGCTATCCAATACATTGATGCCTGTACTCGGAAAAATGAACCATGACATGTTCTCGTCAACCGAAACATCGAATTCAGAATTGCTTCAAAACTTTTGATTACCTTTCACCCATTACTGATCACTTTTCATTGCTTTGCCCAACGAAACCTATGAAAATATTACTGATTGAGGATAATGCGGAATTGATGCAAAATATATTGCGTTATCTCTCTAACGAAGGTATTCGCTGTGAAACAGCCCAAACACTCTATGAAGCAGAAGATAAATTGTTGGGGTATGCCTATGACTGCATATTACTTGACCTTATGCTTCCAGACGGAAACGGACTCACCATTTTACAGGTCATAAACAATCTTAATCCACGCCCTAATGTACTGATAATTTCAGCAAAAGATTCCCTTGATGATAAATTGGAGGGGTTGGATTTGGGAGCAGACGATTATCTTCCGAAACCCTTTCATCTCGCAGAGCTGCTAGCTAGAGTCAAAGCACTTTATAGAAGGTCAAAACTTGGAGGAAAGGATGAGCTGAATTTCAACGAAATCACTATAGAGCACCAAAATTTGTTGGTTACCATTTACGAAAAGCCAGTAGAACTCACGAAAAAGGAATTTGACCTGCTTGTCTTTTTTATCACAAACAAAAACAGGGTGTTAGGCAAACAGGCGATTGCCCAACACTTGTGGGGAGACTATACAGATGATCTGGCTAATTTTGATTTTGTCTACCAACACATCAAAAATTTAAGAAAAAAAATATGTGCCGCAGGGGGCAGGGATTACTTGACCACTGTTTATGGAATCGGGTACAAATTTGATGAAAATGCCCTATGAAGCTTCTGAACCACTTGACCATAATGTATTTGATATTAACCCTTCTTGCTTTGGCTATAGGTGGGTTTTTTATTTTCCGTAAACTGGAGTCAGAGATTAATTTTGAATTGGGTATGGAGCTAAATAGGCAAGTGGATGCCTTTGCAGATCGAATCCGCCAAGGCGCACCACCGGAGAGATTGACCAGTGACCGTTTGGAAATTTTTGAATTGAGTTATTCTCTGCCGGAAGAAGAACTTACACTTCGCGATACCCTCGCCTATCATGATCCGATGAACCAAAATGAGATTCAGCTCAAGGGAAGCAAATCCTATAAAATCGGGGACAAACACTATAGGATATCGTATTACAACTTGGTCGTGGAAACCGAGGATATTACTGAAACAGTTGTTTATACCATGCTGATCGTTCTCCTAGTTCAGTTGCTTTTCATCGGTTTTTTCTTTCGGGGTGTTTCCAACAGGATCCTCAAGCCATTTTACCACACATTGGATCAAATCCAACAATTTAATTTTCAAAAAAATCTACCCTTGGATTTGGACAGAAGCCAAATTAGAGAGTTTAATGAACTTAATGACTTTTTAGAACGGATGTCTCAGAAATTGCTAAAGGACTATAGGCAGATCAAGGAATTTTCAGAAAACATCTCCCACGAAATCCAGACGCCTGCGGCGGTGGTCAGAGGCAAGCTGGAGCATCTGATGAATTTAGAGATTAACCGCGAGCAGGCTGAGCTTATTCACTCAGCCTATCAAAACAATGAGCGCATTCACCGGATAGTGCGCTCACTAAGTCTGTTGGCCAAATTGGAAAATGAGGAATTTGAAGCACCGACGCCCATCAATCTTACAGAAATTTTACAAAAAAACTTGGAAATGCTGGAAGAGTTAATTCATCTCAGTGAATTGACCTTGGAAACAAACCTTGATCCTAGCGTGATGGTCAATATGCACCCATTTATTGCCGAAATAATGATGCATAACCTGCTTAGCAATGCTATTAAACATAATCAAAAGGAAGGTTGGATTAGGGTGACACTCACTCCGGACCTCTTACTAATCGACAATTCGGGATTACCACTCAGACAAAATCCGGAGGAGCTACTTCAGCGATTTAAAAAGGAAAGCCCACACCCTGAATCTGTGGGGCTTGGCCTTTCTATTGTTAATCAGATCTGCAAAACATATCGATTCACTTTTAGTTATACTTCGGCAAATGAAACTCATTCCGCAAGTATAGGCTTTCGATAACAACTTCAAAATTGGTACAGATTGTTTGTCTAAACTTGTTACGAAAACTAATAAACTGTACTACCCCGATGAAGCTTACCTCAATTGGATTTTTGACAATGTTGGCCTTTTGGATGATCTCCGAAGGAAGTGCCCAAACGTTCCCTGTAACGGGCACCTTGGAAGATTCTGAATCCGGAGAACCCTTGGGATTTGTGCAAGTAGCTTTTTTTTCCTCATCCGATCAATCAAACCCCGCAGCTTATGGAGACACAGATGAATCAGGAAAATTTTCCGTAGACACTCCCCCCGGAAGATATACCTTTAAAGCTTTTTTTATAGGATACGCGGACTTGGAAGTCCCCGGGATACAGGTTAATGGCCCTAATAACTTAGGAAAATTAGTCTTGAAAGGTGAAAGTCAAAATCTCGATGAAGTTGTAATTGAAACCAACAAACTTCCTATCCGAACCAACATGGAAGGGATGGTAATTACCCCAGAAAATAACATTGCAAATATTGGGGGAACCTTATTGGATATCCTTAGGAATACGCCTTCAATATCTGTTTCAGAAGACGGGGGTATAGCGCTGCGTGGAAGTACAGGCATAAATATCCTGATCAATGGAAGAAACTCATCACTTACTCAAAACTTAGACCAACTTCCAGCTAGTGCGGTGGAGGAAATTCGTATAATAAACAATCCGAATGCCCGGTTTGATGCGGAGGCCGAAGGGGGCGTGATTGATATTATTTTGAAAAAGGGGCAAAATATGGGAACGCATGGTGGTGCCGAAGCCACGCTTGGCACCCGGTATAGAACTAATCTTGGTGCCCGAATCAACCATCGAAGTGTCAAATTAAACACCTATGCGGGTTATAATTACCGGGATTGGAAAAACGTAGGAACAAGAAGGACCACAAGGGTGATTTTTGAAGATGATGAAAGGCTTCAACAGACTACCAACAGTACTAATCGAAATGCGGGGCATAACGCAAATTATGGAGCGGACTATTACTTTGGAAAAAACGTGTTGAGCTATGAAGGGGTACTTCAGTACAGCGAGGATTGGCAAACCAACACCCTTTTTGCCCAACTTAGCAGGGGGCCTGAAAATGTAGACGGTTTCAATTATGTTCGAAGGAACAATGAAAATGAGACCGATCTGAGTAATGACAATGCACTGATATTCGAAAGGGCCTTTGAAGGTAAAGGGCATCTATTACGTGCATCAGCAAGCCATTCCTATACCAACCAATATAAAACGCAAAATATCGAGATTTTCAATGAGACCCTGGATCCTATTCAGGAAAATCTGACAGGGAGAGAGCTGGCCTATACGGATGAGGTTCGGAATATCAGTGTCGTTCAAGCAGACTATATCCGCCCTTTGGAATCTGGGAAATTCGAAACTGGGCTAAAATCAAACATTCGAAGATTTGACAATGATTATCAATATTTCCGATTTAGTGAGACTGAACAAGAATTTGTCAGAGACGAACAAATAAGCAACCGCTTTGATTACAAAGATCAGATTCATGCAGCATATGCCGTATTTTCCCGGACAAACCCGAAATTTGAATATGCTCTTGGGCTAAGGGGAGAAGTAACGCGGGTAGATACCTACCTGCACAATACCGACGAAAGAAACAAACAAACCTATACCAACTTATTTCCCAGTGTGCAGGGACTTTATAACCTAACCGATGCCCATGCACTAAAGTTTACCTATAGCCGAAGGATAGATAGGCCTACCGCATGGAGGTTAAATCCCTTTCCGAATATTACGGATAGTCTTAGTGTAAGGCGGGGAAATCCCAACCTCCAACCGGAGCTGATCAATTCCTTCGAGCTAGGTCACTTAGCTAACTTCAATAGGTCCAGCTTGACAACCAACTTATTTTACCGCAAGGTAAATGGTCAGCTGGACATGATCACTACCGTAGAAAATGGCATTTCCTATACACAGCCTGACAACCTGCTTTCCGCACAATCATACGGGATCGAATGGATTGGTACAGGGGAAATTACATCTTGGTACACCGTTAATGGTAGTATTACAGCGTTCCGGATCTCAGTAGACGGATCGAATATAAGTGAGGAATTTACCAATTCAGGCTTTGCATGGAATACCAAATTCACCCAGGATTTCAAGTTGCCATTGGCTCTTAATTTTCAGCTTGTGGGCAACTACGATTCACCGGAAATCGAAGCCCAGGGTAGAGATAGAGCCCAGTATTATATTGATGCCAGTTTGCAGCGTTCCTTCTTTGCTGACAAAGGAAATCTATCCCTTAGCGTTACTGATATTTTCGATACACGAAGATTTGCGGGAAATGCCCTGACGAATAGCTTCTCCCAAGAATTCTATGCCAAGCGGGAAACACGGATAGTGCTCCTCTCAGCCAGATTCAATTTTTAATGTTTTCTATTTAAAGTTGCTAAACCACCCCTTTTACATAAGATGTTTGATTAGAGTAATAGATTTGATAAAACCCGGACTCTCTAGATCCGGGCTTTTTTTTGCCCAAAAGAATGTCTATGAATAGTATCGGTACCCAATGTTTGTTTATTCATTAAACTTTTCGCACTTTACGGCTAATGATACAGGAATGCTTATGGAAATCAAACAAACAAAACCTCTGAAAATCGAGACCTATTGTGAACAAGTCTTGAACCGTAACATTCAACAATATAGGCAAATTCTACCCCACTATCTCCTTTAACATGACCTTAAGAAAATTAACTCAAAAGAACCATTATAGCTTACTTGTTTTATTTTTTCTGACTGTTTCCTCCTGTCAGAGCTCCAAACAGCCGTCTAATTCCATGGACGGGTTTGAGCCAATTTTTGACGGCCAATCCCTCAATGCCTGGGAAGGTGATCCTGCCTATTGGAGGGTGGAAAATGGAACGTTGGTAGGAGAGGTAACGCCATCTACGCTGTTAAAGCGTAATACCTTTATCATTTGGAGGGGTGGGATTACAGAAGATTTTGAATTTAAGGCGGAATATATGATTACTGAAGACGGCAATAGCGGGATAAATTACAGAAGTGAGGAAGTTGCCGGAGTTCCCTTCGCATTGGCGGGATATCAGTGTGATATTGATGGGAAAAACAGGTATACGGGGATGAATTATGAGGAAAGAAAGCGAACCACCCTTGCCAATACCGGGAAAATAGTGGTATTGGCAAGGGTGCCGGAAGCTGGAAAGGCGCTCAGTGAAAACATTTCCCAAAACCAATGGAAGCCGGCAAAAGTAACGGGAGAAACAGGAGATATCGATGAATTTAAAGCCCAAATAAAGCCAAACGTATGGAATCAGGTACATATTATTGTCCAAGGAAATCGCATGCGGCATTATGTCAATGGGAATTTGATGAGTGATGTTACCGACAATGACAATGAGCATAGAAAGCTCTCTGGATTATTGGGCGTGCAGGTGCATGTTGGACCCCCCATGCGGATCGCATATAGGAATATGATGATTAAGCATTTGTAGTGGAATATTGTTGGTATGTTAATTGAATTAATTTTTCAATGAAAAATAATAAAAAAGGAAAACTGCATAGACAAACGGCTATTGTAACGGGAGCCAGTTCCGGCATTGGCCAGGCTATTGCCGTCGCATTGGCAGCGGACGGAGCGAATATTGCGGTGAATTATTATTCGGATGAAAATGGAGCCAAGGAGACCCAATCGCAAATAGAAGCAGTGAATGGCCATTGCATACTTGTAAATGGAGATATTGGCAAGCAACAAGACGTCAAACGTCTTTTTGATCAAACCAAAGAAGCCTTTGGTGATCTCCACATTTTAGTAAGCAATGCAGGAATACAGAAAGACAGCCCCTTTCTGGAAATGTCCTATGAAGATTGGGATGCCGTGATAAAAACGAACCTTTATGGAGCTTTTATGTCGGCCAATGCTGCCGCAAAAGCATTTGTTTCACAAAAATTGGATGAGGCTATTTCAAAAGCAGCAGGGAAAATTGTATTTATAAGTTCCGTACATGATAGGATCCCCTGGTCCGGCAGAGTAAATTACGCCACTAGCAAAGGAGCAACAAAAATGTTAATGCAATCCGTGGCGCAGGAATTGGCGCCCCACAAAATTCGGGTAAACAGCATTTCACCGGGAGCTATTAAAACTCCCATTAACGAGGATCAGCGGGATAGCGAGGAAGAAGTCAAGCAGATGCTCGCAAAAATTCCCTACGGGCGGATTGGAAAACCCGAAGAAATCGGCAAGGCCGTAAGTTGGCTAGTCTCCGATGAAGCGGATTACGTAACTGGCGCAACCCTTTATATTGACGGTGGAATGACCCTTTATCCTTCATTTGGGGAGGGTTAAATTGGTTAATACAAGGTCTGCTGAGGTTGAATTAAAATACAATATAACTAGATATATTGGCCGTAATCTTGCTTCATTTAGGATTGGCATCAAATAGAATTCATGCTTATAAACCATAAAGTACCTTACAGATACATTCTGAATTCCGTCAAGTACCGACTAACTTATGTATTGGTGTTTTCTGTATTGGTTTATTTTCTTACGGTGGTTTATAATGAAACATTACCTGATATTCCACTGGCTATACCCGCCTTTATTGGTACGGCGATTTCCGTATTGCTTTCCTTCAAGTTAAACCAATCCTACGACAGGTGGTGGGAAGCACGGAAGATATGGGGAAGTATCGTCAACGATTCCCGAAATCTGGTATTACAACTGCAGGCTTTATCCGTCAAAGGGGATCCAAATCTCATTAAAAAAATGGGCCACAGGCAAATTGCTTGGACCTATGCCCTTTCCAAATCATTGCGGGAAAAAGATCCCATGCCTGAGGCAAGTAAGTGGATTGATTCCGCTGAAATCGCTGAATTGGGAGATCATAATAACAAAGCCTTGGCACTGCTGCAATTTCAGGGAAGGGATCTGGCCAAACTCAGGGAGAGCGATCAATTGGATTCCTTCGGTCAGGTCCAGATTAACAGTACCATCACACGGTTGTGCGATGCCATGGGAATGGCCGAAAGGATAAAGAACACTGTATTTCCCATTACCTACCGGCTTTACCTGATGATGATCATTTATCTGTTTATAGCCCTGCTTTCCATTTCACTCCGGGAAATGGAGCTATATTTTCAATTACCGCTATCGCTGCTGATTTCATCCATCTTTTTACTTTTGGAAAAAACGTCTACCAGCCTCCAGGACCCCTTTGAGGACCGCCCTTCCGATGTGCCGCTTAATGCCATTAGCAGGACTATAGAAATAAATCTGAAGCAGCTACTAAAAGAAAAAGAAGTTCCGGCGCCATTTCCGAGTTATGGGTTTTATTTGGATTGAGGGAGAGGTTCTACAAGCTAATATTTGCCTTTTATACACGGAATTTTTAGAAAATAGTTATTGATGTCGCCTTCAGTCATTAGAAAATTCATATTTATGTATTCGCACTTAGCAAAATTGAAAATCAAGCATATTTGATATAGAATCCCAGCACGATGGCAGTTATAATTGCCCACCAAATAAAAGGATTTCGCCATCCCTTTTGTTGCTCTCTTTCACTCTGAGGCAGCGAAAGACTATCTCTGTTCCATATCAGACCCTCTAATTCTTTAGCAGATTTTGGTTTGGTAAACAGACTAACCAAATAACAGGCAGCAAGGCAAATCCAAAAAACGATACCGGTTCGGTTGAAAAATGGCATTTCTGGAAATAGAAACTCCACCAACAGGGAAAGTGGTATGGTTAATATTCCCGCTGTTAATGCTCCGCTATTAGTGGTACCCTTCCACAAGATACCCATTAAAAACATTGTGGCTATTCCCGGTGTGAACAAACCATAGGCATTCAACAAATATATAAATATCGGTTTTTCTGAATATAGTACTAAAATCCATGTACACAATATGCCCAAAATTATTACTATCACCCCTGTCGTTCTTCCAAAACGAACAGATTGTTTTTCGGTGGCTAGAGGTCGGAAAAATGGAAGATAAACATCTATAGTGAGAATGGTCGTGCAGGAATTGATTGCTCCTGAAAGATGCGACATTACTGCGGCTATCAGACCTGCCATAACTATACCTACCAAACCAGTGGGTAATAGGTGTTCGACCAGCATTGAAAAAAGGAGGTCAGGTTTTTCCAAGTTGGGAAATAGTTTAGGAGAAACTATTGCCGGAATAACTATTAACAGTGGAATCAGGAACTTAAGATAATCGGCAAAAATAACTCCCATCCTTGCATGCCATTCACTTTTCGCAGCCAATGTTCGCTGCACTATAAACTGGTTTGTAGCATTGTAAAAAACACTTATGCACAACAGTCCCCCCAGATACATCGTCCAAGGAAAATCAGGATCATTGGCAGGCAACATTAGTTCCCAGTCCTTAGTTGTCTCTAGTATGGCCTCAAATCCCCCTACAGCATTAATTGTAGTAAATGACAACGCTACCATTCCTATTATTAATACTGCCAATTGCACCATTTCTGTCCAAACTACAGCCCGTAATCCTCCCATTACAGTGTATAAACCTGTTGTAAGAGCTAGAAAAACAACACTTCCCCAAAGTGGTATTCCTAACAGAGACTGTAGTGATATCGCTCCTAGATATAATACCGCACTGATTTCTACAAATATATAGGTAAGTAATACCAATAAAGAATATATAGTCCTTGATCCTGATCCAAATCGCTTTTGGAGAAACTCAGGCATAGTATAAAATCCATTCCTTAGATAAAAGGGAAGAAAAATCCACAACAATGCGTTAAATCCTATTAAGATTGCACCCCATTCCACAACTACAGCGACAAATCCCCTGTCATAGGCCAGCCCCATTACTCCGACAAGATGGTGGCTACTGATATTCGCCGCAATGATACTTCCTCCTATCATCCACCAAGGCAGCCTGTCTCCCGCCAAGAAATAATCCCTTTTATTGTTAATCTTGTTTTTCTTGGCTGCAAACATCCCTAGGGCCAATATTCCAAGAATATAAATTAGAAAAATACCAATATCAAGATTTGTAAAATTTGAACTCATTATATGTCCGGTAAATTGAATAAATCAGCGAAGTAACTCGATGGCCTCATTGATGGAAATATTTATTAAGATTTCTAGCGAACCTGCCGCAAATGGTGTTTGCCAAACAGCGTATATGTTTTTATCGTAAAGATATTTGGGTGGTAAATAACCAATGTGACCATTGGCTACATTAATGACTGCAACCGGACGCTTGTCAAAATTGGCTCGAATTTCCATTTGAAATATGGAATAAGCTTCGTTTGGATGGGCTATAATGATACTATTACCCAATTTCCAAACCCAAAGAGGGACCTCTACGGAATCCCTGTCTCCCACAGATAACCTTACTCCTCGTTTTCGTCTTAACCGTTCTATTTGAACGGGGTCTGTGCAGGCTTGGAGTTCCTCTTCTATTTCTGCTAATTTTTGTAAAGGTTTGAGATTGAAGTTGACGTTTACCTTTTTAGCTTCGAGCGCAGGAGATGCTATTTTCTCGGTTTGAGACCATAGCGCGAGGGGTGCACCTGACTCAACTAATTTCTTTAAACTAAGCTCCCTTTCGTCCGGAAGCATAGATTCCAACGTAGACAGACAGGAATATCCAAGTTGTCTCCCGTGTTTATCTGCAACTGAGGCATCACCTACATATTGCTCCGGTGGTGCAAGATCACCGGAGGCTCCTTGCAAGAAGATACAATCAGCACCTGTGTGGGAAAAAATTGTTTCCCTCAGTGCCCCAATAAAATCGGGCGATATTAGCGAATTTTCCCAAGCTAATGTTGTAGGGTGACAGGCATAATTGACAATAACTGCCAACATTTTTCCTGATTTGTTTGTAATTCTTCCGATTAATAGGGTGTCATCTGCACTTGAATCGGGATTGTATCCGACAAAATACATATCTTTTAAGCTATCGTACAGATCTCTATTTATAGCTAAATCACATTTCCCATATTTCCAAGTAAGAAACCCCTCCTCGGAGATTGCAAGTGTCTTCCTAATAAGGTCAACTGCCGCGTCCCTCAAAAATTCCAAGTAGCTTTTAATCAGATCACCTCCTTCCCTGTCAGTATCATCCCGTGACAGACTGGGTCCAGAATGAGTATGGGTAAGACTTAAAATCAAATTTTCGATTTTCAGACCCAAAACTTCAAGAATATGGTGACGCACGAAATTTTCGTCTAGCATATTCTTCCACCAACCTAAATCCGCTGATAATAACACGAACGGTTCTCCTCCACTTAGAGGGCTAAACGTTACGGCATGAAGGTAAAGGGCACGGTGGATTCCGTCGGCGGTATTTCGTTTTGCTGCTCCCCAATTACGCGAGTAAATTCCTGCTGGCGGTGAGATATCCCTTTTTCCAACCCCAATTTTTCCAGTAAAAGATGAGTTATCTAAGTTTGAAGTTTTCTCGGTGTATTTCATTTGATATTAAGAAAGTAATGACAGGCCTCCGTCTACCAAAAGAGTAGATCCCGTCATATGCTCGTTGCTAAAATCACACAACCATAGCACTTTTTCCGCAATGTCCTCTGCATTGAGCACTTTTCCTACAGGTACCTTTCTTTCAGCCTGTTCTTTTGCGGCTGAGTTTGTTTCAAAGATTTTTTTACTCAATCCAGCGTTGACATAGCCGGGAGCTATTTCGTTTACTAATATATGATGGGGGGCCAGTTCCAAAGCAAGGCATTTACAGAGCATGCTTAAACCCGCCTTTGAAACGCTATAAGTAGGAAGGTTAGGATGGACGGAATGGGCAGCCCAACTGCCGACTAGGACTATTCTTCCGGCCAGATCCAATTTAATCATTTCGGCAGCAGCAAATTGTGAAAGATAAAAAGCTCCGTTCAAATTTACCTTAAGTTCATCTGACCATTGTTGTGGACTAACTTCCATGATCCCAGCTAAAGTTGCAGTAGCTGCATTTGGAATTGCAATGTCAATAGTGTTTAACTTATCGACAGTTTCTGCTACCCACTTCTGTACCTGAGTTGGATCAGCAATATCAACTTGGGAGTAGATTATGTTTTTTGTTTCAGATAATTGTTTTACTTCTTCTATAAATTCTTGGGCTACTACTGTCGAATGGATATCGCCAACAGAAATTGAAGCACCTTTTGTGGCGAATAGGCGAACGATATCTCTGCCGATATCGCCTAAACCACCGCTGATTATTACTGTTTTACTTTTAAACATTTTTGTAATTTTGTTTCCGATCCCCGAAACTACTATTAAATAGTAGTTTCGGAGCAGTGTTCGCACCTTTAAGGAATATTACTCGATGATGTTTTTAATCTTAAAATGGTAAAGCCACAATAGCAGTCGCTCTTCGCCGAATAATCGCACGGGAAAATTGATCAACTTTGGTCTAAACAGACTTTAAATTTCTTAACCAATATTTCTCCGTATCTACAATTTGGCCAATTTTGGCTTTTTTTCCAACAGTAAGCGAAATACATTCTTTGTTTTTTCCAACGTCTCTTCTATATCCGCGGCCGTATGTGCATAGGAAATACTACCTTGTTTAATCGGCAAGGGAAAATTAAAAATTCCCTGTCCAATCAACGCAGCCCTGTACTCCTTATCCAATTCAAAGTTATTATTGAGTAAAATATCATGAAAATCCTTTGGAGCATGGTCCATAAAATAAAGGCAAAACGCAGATCGCTCTCTCGCAAGATGAAAGGGGAGGCTGAATCTGTTTAGAATTTCATTAAGACCGGATTCCAATAAATCCCCCATTTTTTCTACATGTCGGTAAACCCCGTGTTCATCGGAAGCAAGCTTTTTCAAAGTAGCAATTGCGGCGACATTGGTAATGGGATGAGCGTTGAAAGTTCCGGCAACCAACACCCTGGTTTGCTTTTCGGTATGAATAAAGTAATCCATATATTTTTTCTTTCCTGCTATCACCCCGATAGGATATCCGTTCGCAACAGCCTTTCCGAACGTACTCAGGTCAGGTGTAACGCCGCAGATGCTCTGGTACCCCCCCAACGCATGGCGGAAACCAGTCTTTACCTCATCAAAAATTAATAAAAACCCTTCCTGATCTGCCAAATTCCTTAAACCGTTCAAATATCCTTCTTCAGGTTTTACGATGCCAACATTTTGCAAAATTGGCTCAAGTAAAACACAAGCTACAGGATACCTTTTTATAACATACTGAACTGATTTGAGGTCATTGAAATTGACAATATGGACTAGTGATTTATGACTTTCTGGAATGCCTCCGGAAAGTGAGTCAAACGGATATTCTCCTGGACTAACTCTTTCCCCTATTTCTTCAAATTGACTAATCACATTTGCAGAAACATCATTATGCCAGCCATTGTAACCTCCTTGAATTATAATAATATGATCTCTCTGGGTTACCGCACGTGAAATCCGTATTGCATGGTACGTAGCCTCGGAACCCGTGCAGGTAATCTGAAGGCTCTCTGCAGTTGGTACACATTTGCAAAACAACTCAGCAAGTATTCCCTCATGGTCTGTAGGGCCCGACCCCATTAATACAAGATTATCACCTATGGATTGTATTATTGCCTCGTTGACATCGGGGTCGTTATGGCCAAGAAATGCCGAAGCAAATCCAGCCTGATAATCTATGTATTCATTTCCCTCCATATCCCATATTCTGCTTCCGAAGCCCTTCGAAAAAGATATATTTGGATCCGATTTACGGTTCAGAGAAACCACACCTCCTGGTATCCATTTTTCGTTTCTCTTCAGTAAATCGCCTGATTTTGGCCAGCTATTTATCATTTATTGTTTTCGTTATTTTAATAGTAATTCTATTATCACGAACCTGTCCTTGCAATCGCATTTTAAAGATCAAAATTTGGTATGTCCATCCACTCTCCGCCTTTCAGGGCAGACTGGTGCGCTACGAGACCTGGGGCAGTATAGGCGATAGCCTCGTGAATATCCACCAATGGTTTTCTATTTTTGATTATGGCGTCGATGAATTCGTGAGTGATAAAGGTATGAGATCCATCGTGTCCACTTTTATGACGTAAAGGCTTGGGTAGCATATCAGTGTCCCACCAATTCTTTTGCTCATAATTTGAGATTTCCGCTTGTTTGAATTGAAACCCAGCATCGTCTTTTCCAAGTTCTTCGGATGCATTTACCATAGTTTCCTCTAGTCCATTCGGGTCTTTACCATAAAGACTCATCTTTGTGCCATGCCATTCACCTCTTTCCGTACCCATCAAGGCACCTTTCCAGCACACTGATATCCTGCTAGTATTCCCTTTATCGGTCTTAAAAAGTGCCGTTTCATTCCAAAACGGGTTATCGTACGGGTTTCCCACTAAGGCATCGCTAGCATCCCCCCATCCAATACAGCTAACTTTCGTAAATCTTTCACCCGTAACAGCTATATGATAGGAAGTACAGTGTGTGGGGTACATCATAGGAGGTAATCCATGTCTCCAAGTGGGCTTTCCATTCTCAAAAAACAATACCTCAAGTCCGGGATGATGATAATCAGCTTCTACCCTGAAGATCTCCCCAAACTTTCCCTCTCGAAACAACTTTTGGGCAGAGATCACAATTTGGTGAAAAGTACTCGTTTCAGCCATCATATAGGTAAGTCCAGATTGCTTTACTGCATCTTTTAGCTTTTCACAATCCTCCAAAGACCAAGCGACTGGAACTGCACAAAGAACATGCTTACCCGCTTTAAGGCTGGCCAATGTGTGGGCAGCGTGGTCAGGTGCGGGAGTTGCGATGAAAACAGCTTCTACTTTAGGATCTTTGAGGAGTACTTCTAGAGATTCGTAACTTTTCTTGCAATTATAGACCTGCATCAAATGGTCTCTTCGATCCTTTCTAAGGTCACTCACGGCTTCCACAACACAGTTTGGATGTTCATGAAAATAAAATCCTGCTCCAAAACGGCCACCTATTACGCCGATTTTTACTTTTCTGTCTGTCTGAGGCTCGCCTGCAAACGCAAAACGGGGGCTCAGCAGTACAGAAGATCCTATAACCCCTGCTGACTTCAGAAATTTTCTGCGGTTTAATGGGTTTCTATTTACCATTTAATTTATATGTTTTTTAGTTGAAAATGTTAATTTAATAGCCTGGATTCTGAATCAAAACGGGACCGTCATTAGTCTCGCTTAAATCGATTTGAGCCTGAGGAATGGGGTAAATTTCATTGACTCCCCTGGTAAATGTGGCACCTTCCATATAAAAGAAATTATAATCTGCAATATTAGTTTCGTGCAGGATATATTGGTTTAGGGTCTCGGCCATATAGCCGGTACCATTGTCATAGCGCTGTAAATCAAAAAACCGATGGTGCTCCATAGCCAATTCCAATTTGCGTTCGAACCGGACTGCTTCCCTCGCAAAATCCTGCCCTTTAATCATAAACTCTCCATTATAGAGCCCAACTTTATAGTTGGCTGCGGGTTCCTCGGTATATCCAGCCATGGGATTGCTATTGTCTAGGTATTTCTTAACCCAACCCATTGGATTTGCCGCTCTTGCCCTAATACGGTTTACGTATTGTTCTGCAAGTTCTAAACTTCCTATTTCTACTTCTACTTCCGCTCCCCATAATAGCACATCTGCAAAACGAATCATGTTATAGCTGTTTGCACTACTGTTGTTTTGTCTTGCCTGGGGCTCTGATTGGGGGTTGGCATTTTTCATATGAAGGTATGGTCCCCCTACGCTTTGCTGTCTGACCCATGACATACCAGGATTGACTCCCCAATCTAAAAAGGGAATTCCTCTTCTGCCCACTATCCAGTCCAATCTGGAATCAAGTGTACCCTGATAGGGTGTAAATGGCTCGGTAGAGGCGATGCCCAGATCATGGTCTACGTCTGAGTCATTGAAGGAATAAATCAACGGCAACCCGGTTTGCTCATCTGTTTTATAGGAATTAACAAGACTAAAAGATGGTTGATAAAAACCATAACTCGGAAAGGGTCCACCATAAGGTCCTGCATGGCCTTCTCCGCTAGGAACATTTCCGTTATTACCACCCGCCCCATCGTTGACCGAATGCATGACGGCAAATACCTGTTCTGGACCGTGCTTAGTGGAAGGCCGGAAATTGTCAAAGTAATGTGCATTTAAGTCATACTTAATTCCGTTGGTAGTCACTCCATTTAAAATAATGTCATCCAATACGGGCTTTGCTTCATTGAATTTTTGCTGAAACATGAAAGTTTTCACCAGAAATGATTTTGCCGCCCATCTATTTGCCCGTCCGACTTCACCTTTAGTTTCGGTAAGATTATCTCCGGCAAAAATGAAATCGGCCTCAATCCGATCCCAAACCGGCTGCGTATTTGAAACATTAAAATTGTTATTTCCAAAGCTAATAGTCTCATCCAAAAATGGTATATTTTTCCACATTAAGGCCGCTTCCAAGTGATAAACCCCCCTAAGAAACCTAGCTTCTGCTTCAACTTGGATGGCGTTTTCCGGAGAAATAGCCCCGTTTTCCCTGACTGTCTGCAGCAGCCGGATCACATCATTCGCTCGCTGTACACTAGAATAAAGCACCCTCCAACGGTCATTAAAACCGGGAGTGGCAGCGGTGTGGATATAGCTTTCGTATTGTGGTACCGGTTGCAAAGCTCCTGCTTCTGTCCCAGTATGTGCATCGTCCGATGTAACTCCTCCAAAAATCCACTTGCCCGAAGGCCAACTTCCACCTGCCGTTCCTCCGTTATTAAGCAGGGAGTATGCCCCGATCAGCACTCCATTTAGTCCTGCCTCCGTAGCCATTACATCGGATGAAAGGGTTGCTTTGGCTTTTATATCGAAATAGTCCTCCTGACACCCGAAAGTAATTGCCAAGATTACAAACGGCAGAATTTTGGAAGTTATCTTACTTTTCATATTATTATATTTTCAGCGGATGAATAATTAATCAGAATGATACGTTTAAACCTAGAAGAAAGCTTCTTTGATTGTTGGGATAATTGGCTATATCTATCCCGAAGTTTGAGCTATTACCAGCTAGTTCTGGATCCAATCCTGTATAGTTAGTGATGGTAAAAAGGTTTACAGCTTGGGTATAGACCCGTAGGCGACTTGCTTTTATCCTATTTAGGACATTAGAATTAAACGTATAGCCTAAAGTCAATGTCCTCATCCTTAAATAAGACGCATCTTCAATTAAATAGGAATTGAATGCTCCCGCAGTACTAAAACTATTTTGATTCTCCACCTTTGGAACGTTAGTATTGGTGTTTTCCGGTGTCCAAGCATTAGAAAGCACGTTGCTTTTGGCTCCTACATAGGTTCCGAAAAAATGTGTATACACAGGAATTGTATTCACCGCGTCATTTCCCTGAGAGCCATAGAGAATAGTTGATAGGTCAAATCCCTTGTAAGCAAGATTTATATTAATCCCGTAAGTAAAATCGGGATTTGGATTGCCGATGAAGGTCCGGTCTTCTGGAGTTATCTGTCCATCCCCATTCACATCTCTGTACCTGAATCTACCCGGTTCTGCTCCACTTTGTGTAGGAGCGGAATTCACTTCTTCTTCGCTGTTGAAAAGCCCTATTACCTCATATCCAAAGAAGGAACTTACTGGATGCCCTTGTTGGTTCCTAACCATATTGCCAAGTTGTTGGTGGAATCCTACGTCAAAGTACCCCGGTTCGGGAATGCTAACAATTAGGTTTTCGTAAGCGGTAATATTACCTCCGATAGAATACTCGAAATTGTTGTTAATATTACCTTTGTAGGTTAAAGAAAAATCGACCCCAGAGTTCTGAATGTCTCCTATATTTATGGTTGGCGGAGTAGCTCCTCCCGCAGTAGCAAGTACGGGTTGAACAAACAGCAGTCCATCAATGGATTTCCTATAGTACTCAAAGGAGAAATCCAATTTGTTGTCGAGAATGGAGGCGTCTATTCCGAAGTTTGATATAATATTTCTCTCCCAACCTGTTCGTGGATTACCATTTCTTGTTTGGAAAAAGCCTTGTATCACACTGTTGCTAGTTCCTCTAATGTCATAGTAGGCATTGGCAATTCCGCCGCCGAAAAGGTTAAATTGATTTTGCATATTAACATTATTCTGTGAGCCTAATATCCCATAGCTTCCTCTAAGTTTTAAGTCATTCAGCCAGGTCAAATTCTGCATAAATCCTTCTTCTGATATCCTCCAGCCTAGAGAAAAGGACGGAAACATTCCGAATCGGCTCTCTGGACCAAATTTGGAAGAGCCATCCCTCCGTATGGTCATTCCTAACAAATACCTATCATTATAAGAATAGTCAAGCCTACTAAATTTAGAGAATAAGACATCTTCATAAAAGCTGCTATAATTTTGAATGTTGGTAGTACCAGTGCTCAAACTTCTATAATCCACGTCTGTGGAGTAATAGTTTTCTCTGGAACCCCCTACACTTCTACCTTGGTTAGCTATAGATTCCGTACCAAGTAGCAGGTTAATACTGTGAAGTCCTAGCTGCTTGCTGTAATTTAGCGTATTGGTCCACATTATCCGGGTGGAGTAGGCGGAATTTTCATTATAGGAATTGGGATTTAAAAATCCCTGTATATTTTCATAGGCGGTAAAATTGAATCCATAGTTATATGCGTTTGTAACGACTCCAGCTAGGGTTGTTCTTGCAGTAAAATTCTTCAAAATATCCACCTCTCCGTACACATTCCCGGCAAGGTTCCAAGATCGGGACATATTATCGGCTGCCCGCTCTTGTGCGGCAATTGTGTTTAGATTACTTCCCAAGTTGATGCCAGCACGGGTGCCCCCGTAATTGCCTGCAATATCCCGAGTAGGTACGATTGGCATCATGCTATATGCCCCGGCAATACCCTGAAACTGATTCTGTGTAGTAAATGATGGATTTTCTCTGTAGTATATGTTAAGGTTCTCCCCAATCCTAACATGCTTCCCCAACTTAAACGTTGTATTGATACGGGCAGTGTAACGCTTTAGGGAGGTATTAATTAAGGTTCCTTGCTGGTCAAGATATCCAAGCGAGACCATATAAGTAGCATTGTCATTTCCCCCACTCACGGTGAGATTTTGTTCTGACATTGGAGCTGGAGTAAAAAGTTCTTGGAACCAGTTGGTGCCAGGTTTATTTACTTCTTGAATTAAATAACTGTTTCCTGGGGTTGCCAGATCCAGAAGATACCTTGATGGATCCACCACAGGGTCGCCTGCCATTCCAACTCCAGATCCAGCGGGACTTGAATACATGAAGTCAGGTACCCCATTTCTAAAAAGTGCATTGTTTGGATCTGCGATTAACGCAAGCCTGGCAAATTCCTGCGAATCCAGAACAATATCAAAGGGATTGCCGGGCAGAGGCATTTGCATGCTATAATATGAATCATAGGAAAAAACAGGCGCCCCGGACTTCCCCTTTTTTGTGGTTACAATAATTACTCCGTTAGCTCCCCTAACACCGTATATCGCAGCAGCACCAGCATCTTTTAATACCTGGATTGATTCCACGTCATATGCGCTTACATCGTTCAGATCTGCTTGTATGCCATCTATTATCACCAATGGCTGGGTATCCCCAAAAGAACCAATACCCCTGACAAAAATATTACTTCTGGATCCCGGGGAACCTGAACTTATCACATTTACGCCTGCTGCCTGGCCTTGAAGTGCTTGGACCGCAGATCCTGCTGGGACGGATTTCAACGCATCAACATCCACAACAGAAACCGCACCAGTAATGTCTTTCTTCTGTTGGGTAGTGTAGCCAGTAACGACAAATTCATCCAAAGTCTGGGTGTCTGAATTTAACATTACATCAATCACGCTTCTATTTCCGACTGGAATTTCGGCAGTTTCAAATCCTATAAAGGATACGATTAAAGTTGTATTTGGACCAGCTTGGATGGTAAAGTTGCCCTCCATGTCAGTAATGGCACCTATAGAGGTGTTTTTTACTAAAACTGTAGCTCCAGGTACAGCCAAACCCTCATCCGCTGAAACGACCCTTCCCGTGATAGTCTGATTGTCCTGTGCTAGAACAGCAGTAGTAATTAACAAAATCAATGCGAGGGTAACAGACAACCATTTTCGGGCGGAATGATTTACTAAACTTGAATAGTTTTTTTTCATAATGTGCATTTTTTATCCAAATAAGATTTGAATAGTCGAAGATTTTGGGAGACCGTGGACTAATTTTTGTTTACCAATATTATGTAAATTTGTTTACAGAAAAAATAATTTTTAAATTATTTTCAAAAAATTTGGTTGTGTAGATGATTTGTACAAGGTTTTATCGCCTAAATTTACTTTTTGGACTAGTTAAAAATCAAGATAAAATTCTGTTTTTATTTGTGTTTACATAAGAATTCAAAAATAATCTATGCAAAATTTGAAAATAGAGCTATTAAGGCCTTTTTTGTGAAGTTATATTTTGATAGCTTCTCGAGCAAAAGCGATTGAAGTGGTTATAAATGGGCAAATAGAACCAAATACTTTATTTCTTTTTTTATGTAAGCAAAAAATCATTAATTTGGTAATATTTTATTTGATGTAGACGCCGGGAGTTGTGAATCAAAAAACGAATTTCCGGTATTTAATAGGATAAATCTAACGTTGTTCTTTCTCCCCGAATTAGATGCTTTACAAGAGTTTCTTCAGCTATAGCCAAGTTACCCGATTTAAGGGCACTAACTATGTTTCTATGTTCAACGTCAGTCAGTTCGTAATCTTTCATATGAATCTGACTCTTGCCTAATTTTTGGTGAAAAAGTGGAATGTTGCTCACCTGATAAATTTCCTTTAGACGGTTATTATTTGAAAATTCAATCAATGTTTCATGGAATCTAACGTCCGCTTCACATGCCCCTTCAAAATATTCCCTCTCCACCATCGTCGAAAAATCATTGCAAATTTCCTCTAGCTTATTAATTCTCTCTTCATTTCGATTTTGAAATACAAGTCTAAGAGCACCCATTTCTATAATTTCTCGGATTTCCCTGATCTCCTTTACGTCTTCCGGAGTTAGTGATTTGACAAAAAAGCCACCCTTTTTTCCAGAAACAATCAAGTTCTCTCCCAAAAGTCTTGTAAGTGCTTCTCTCACGGCCATTCTGTTAACATCCAATTTTGTGGCCCAGTAATCCTCCTTCAAACGCATCCCAGAAATTAGTTGGTTGGAGAGAATCTTCCTCCTTAATTCTATATAAACCCTGTTCGCTAAAGAATCTTCCTTCATTTTAACTCAATTATCGGACCTATTATGCTTATAGAAATGACTCAGATTGTAAACAAAAATAATAATCCAAATTTAGTCAAATTATCATATATTCCGAAAAATCTCTAGTGCAAGATTGGAACAAAGTGTTAGGGTTATCGGGCACCTGGATGATCCAATACCCAATGGGCCATTAATTGAAGCCCACTTTTGTAATTTTTTTGAATCCACAAAGAAAACAAAACTGGTAATGCTTTTAGAATTAAGATGTCTGGCATCTTTCTATGTGTTTTTTTATACTATATTGGTGGTCACACCCACCAATATATGATATTTTTGTTTGTTATAACAAACAAAAATGGATGCGTTAGTTGGCTAGGGGAGTTGGCAAAACAACCCTATTACTTCAGAAAATCCAGAAGGAATATGCACGTAGTTCAGAAGCACTTTATATTAGCTTGGATCATATTTGGTTTGCTACCCATAGTTTGATTGATTTGGTAGACGGATTTACCAAGGCGGGAGGAAAGGTCCTTTTTATAGATGAAGTTCATAAATATCCAACTTGGTCTGTTGAGATAAAGAATATTTATGATTTTTACCCGGAGCTGAAAGTAGTTTTTACGGGGTCGTCTATGTTGGAAATATTAAACGCAAGAGCTGACCTGAGTAGAAGAGCACTGATTTATGAGATGCAGGGATTGTCATTTCGGGAATATTTAAATGTTGTAACCGGAAATGAATTTCCCACGCTAAGTCTAGAAACAATCCTGAAAGATCACGCAAACCAATCAAGCGATATAACCCAAATCATAAAACCCCTCAAATATTTTTCCGAATACCTCAGAAATGGCTATTATCCGTTTTTTAAAGATTTTAAAGAGCTGTATCCGGTTCAGGTGCGGGCAATCGTAAACCTAATAATTGAAATAGAGCTTCCTTTACTTCGGAAAGTTGATATCGCCTATTCAGGGAAGATAAAGCAGCTGCTGTCGATAATAGCAGATGCGGTTCCTTTTGCTCCCAATGTCAGCAGTCTAAGCCGGAAGATAGGCATCAACCGCCAAACTTTACTGGCCTACCTCCACTACCTGGAGGAAAGTAGACTCACAAAAAGTATAAACAGGGAAACCCAAGGGGTATCCCTCTTACAAAAGCCCGAAAAGCTGTTCTTGGAAAACACGAACCTTTCATATGCCTTGGGAAATAATGTGGATGTTGGTAATCTGCGGGAGACGTTTTTTCTTAACCAGCTTTCTTACAAACATCAGGTCAATTATCCTGATTCATTTGATTTTCTGGTGGATCAGAAATATTTCTTCGAGATTGGAGGAAAAGAAAAGAAAGTTAGTATTCAGGAAGATAAGCGGACATATGTAGCCGCCGATGAGATTGAGATTGGCTTTGGAAACAAAATCCCTCTTTGGCTATTTGGGTTTCTGTATTGAAGCCTTTTCAGTATTAGCTAATCTATCTCTTTAAATTCGTATTTCCCAGTTGGGCTGGTTTCGATCCATTTACCCAGAATTTCTTTGGATTCGCCAGTGCTTTTGCTGGTCAAGGTCATCCTAAAGGAAACGGTGCGACGCCGCAGTTCCACATCTGTACCGAATCTATATACCCCGGCAGGGACTGGAACCGCTACCATCACCTCAGGTTTGTAGGGCTCGTAGACGATCCCGCCATAAATTTGATTTCGATCCGCAAGTAAGATGTCCCCCGAATAAATCTCCGATGGTATGGACACACTAACAGAATCCTTCGCAAGCCAGATAAATGCGTCTGGATCATCGCTCGCAAAGTAAGAATTGGTTACCAAGTTGTATCCATTGAATGGCGAGATCTTTATTTCTTGAGGGGTAAGTAAATCGAACTTATATGTTGCAACTTGATTTCTCATATACAAAGAATCCTGATCGTCCGAATCTAAAAAGTATTCAATACCTTCCATGCTGTAGCCTGCCGAAATCGCTTGGTCTATAATGAGTTCTCTGGATTGATCACCGCTTTGGAGTATAATTGTAAAGCTAAACGGATTTTCGGAGCCATTTTCCTGTAATGCTATGTTGATAAACCCGGTGTTTTCAAGGGTCACAACAAACCCTCTATGTGATCCTGATGCTACCAAACTCCCGGATACTGTCAGTTCCAGCGGATGGTTTTGGCGGATAATTTCCCCGTCGGCAGTATAGCTATCCCCAAACATGCGTTGGTTTCCATTGTTATTTACAATTCTAGCGATTTGCCAGTCTCCTACACCCAACTCCATCACATATTCTCCGCCTTCTCCGGCAATGTCAATTTTGACTACGTTGGGGATGGTTACTGGTTCTTCCGGTTTTTCACACGCAACGAACACGAGGGAAAGAATCAGTATAACGAGAAGTAGGTGGGGATTCATTGTTAAAGAAGTTTAAAAATTATCTATAATTGAGCTACGAATAACATGTTTAAATCTATATTATACATGCAATAATATATAAATCTGAATTGATCCCCTAAGAATTTAAGATAGTTTTAGATTTTTTATTGGAAACTGTATGTATCTGCATGGTTTTTATCGATGTTCGAAGCGTTCAAGGTGGAAAATTTTTCAAACTGCTGGCTGCGTTTTTTAAATCCGGTGGGCATGGATAATCTACCCGTTTCATATCGTCCGTCCCTTCGGGAATTTGGGGTGGTGTGGTTCTTTTTGGTCCGTAGGTTAAAACCTACGGCTACTATGTCGGTCGTGCCTACGGCACTGCTTTTTTCCCGAATGGTACCATGCTTTTCGGTCCGTAGGTTAAAACCTACGGTTTCTATATCGGTCGTGCCATGCCTACGGCAGGAAATCCTACGGCACTGGGAAAGACAAAGATTCCTTGTGAGTCAAATCCTAGTTGTATGTTTATTTATAAGGTAAGGACAAGAGATTTTATCGGGTAGAAAGAGACGTTTCGAAGCAAGCTCCGTAGGAGCGGCCGACATAGTAGCCATGGGTTTCAACCCATGGACATTTGCAAACAACAACCCGTGGAAAGTGCCGTAGGCACGGCCGATGGTTTTTTGCCGCAAAGTTAAGCTCAGCTTTGGAGGTGCGGTTAGGGAATGGAAAATACCATTTTCATAAGCCTATATTATTAAACTAGGGAAATGGACGGCCCATTATTCTAATTCATTTTGAAAATTCAATCCAATCGTTTTATATCATCCAAAACTATATCGTTAACATTTTTTAACTAATCCCGTAGAATAATTAATTCTCCTTTCTTTTAACTTTCTTTCAATTCAAATATTTAATTGCATGAAAACAATTTTTAAAGGATTACTTGTCATATTCTGCCTTTCTATTGGATTTAATGCCAATAGTCAAAATCTATTTAATGTTGAATTATACGGAGGGCTCAACAAAAATTATTTTCAAACAGGTGAACCAACTGCGAATCCGGATCTGCGGTTTTCCGGTCCATTAGGGCAACATGCGGGAATTAACTTTCTACCAAGTATCGGTCAAAACTGGCAAATGAGCATCCAAACCGAATGGATGCGATCGGCAATCCGGTTGGAAAATGCAGATTTCAATAGTAGCAACCGGTATAACAGTTACGGCAATTACGCTTTGGGAGCTCGCTATAATATAGATAAGATAACACACGTCTTCTACTTTCAGCCAGCTTTCGGCATTTCTATCAACAACTATCTAGAGCCTATGGAGGGTGCTTTTGGAGCTTACAGTAAAAGGGATATTCATTTCACCGCGAGAGCAGAAGTTGGCGCAAAAATTTACAATAAAAACAGAAATTACCTGCTTTTGGGACTTCGACATCAACAGGGTTTTGGTTCCGGCAACCCCTATGGGAGTGAACAATGGACCGACATTCCCATATCAGGCAATGCATCTTATACCGGAATGTTTATCGGTTATGGAATCAATACAGACAATTGGTTTAAAAGAAGCATGGTTAAGATTCCAAAGCCAGAAATTGAGAATCCATGGTCGGACGGGATATATGCCATAGCATCAGGCTCTCTCCGTCATGTAATTGACCCGGTCTATGATCCTACCGACGATTTTCAAAAAGTGAGCACATCGTATATGGTTGGATTGGGATACCGACAAGGAGACTTTTCTGTAGAAAGCGGATTTTCTCATTTTAGAGCAAGAAATGTACATGAGCTTTTGAGCCCTGAAGGTATTTCTGTTACAGTAAGTCACAGAACATTTGCCGTTTCTACAGTCCCTGTTACCCTAAGATATGATAGGCAACTTCCTACAAATGGGAAGATCCGCTTGGGAGCGTCATTTACTTCCCATATCCCGGTTGGATATCGAAATAGTGGCGCAGATTTTATTAATTCAGCAGGATCAAGATTTGTAGATGGGGTAGAATACCCATTTGAATCCCAAAGGACTGGGTTTGCCTCTAATTCAAGAAGGGTATTCTTCAATTCCGGCCTCTATACCGAAATGGCACTTTTCAGAACAGGGATGATCACTTTTAAAGCATCAAGAAATTATGGCAGTCCAACTTTTGACCGTGTTCAGGTGGACTATCAGGTAAGCGGAGTTCCAGACTCGTTTGAAACAAAGGGAGACCTAAATGGATGGTTGTTTGAAGTTGAATATAGATTGCCACTAAATCATATCTTTTAGTATAAAAAGACAAAACATTAGCAGTAGAAGATTTTCTTCATTGAATTTGAACCATCGGAGAAAATCATCACTTTAACTATATGGACTATCAGCATTTAATTGAAGAAGTTTACCAAGAGGTAAGAAGTAAGGATCCAAGAGGAAAGGTTGCAAACTACATCCCGGAACTTGAAAGTGTAGATGGGGAGAAATTTGGGATCGCCTTGGTGGATCTTGAAGGAAATGTGTTCGGGGCAGGGGATTATCAAGAACCGTTTTCCATTCAGAGTATTTCCAAAGTCCATACACTCACTATGGTGGCACATGTTTTTCACGAAAAATTATGGTCGAAAGTTAACGTAGAGCCCAGTGGCAATCCCTTCAATTCCATCGCCCAGCTGGAATTTGAAAAGGGTATACCCAGAAACCCGTTTATCAACGCGGGTGCGTTGGTCATCACAGATGCGCTAACTTCCAAGTTTGAAAACCCAATTGAAAAAATTACCCGATTTATTAATGATGTTTCTGGAAAGGAATGTGTCAAAATCAATCAGGATGTAATGGATTCCGAATTGGATCATTCGGAGCGGAACACGGCACTTGCCTATTTTCTAAAGGCCTATAAAAACTTCGATAACAAGGTGGAGGATGTTATAAACACCTATGTATCACATTGTTCCATAGAATTGTGTTGCGTGGATTTGGCGAGATCCATTTCCTTTTTGGCAAATGATGGTTATTCCATTTACGCAAAGCGGGAAATTGTAACAGAAAGCGTGGCAAGGCGGATCAATGCCCTGATGTTAACCTGCGGATTCTATGATGAATCGGGGGAATTTGCGTTCAGGGTAGGTTTGCCCGGGAAAAGTGGCGTAGGAGGAGGAGTGGCAGCGGTGATGCCCCACAAATTTAGTATAGCTGTATGGAGTCCGGAATTGAACGAAAAAGGAAACTCCGTAAAGTCCATTCTGGCTTTGGAGCTGTTGACGGATAAGTTGAAGTTTTCTTTATTTTAAAAGGGGAATGTTAGCATCCAACAGAAATATCATGCTGCAGGAACTTTGGACTCTCTAAAATCCAGCATCTTTGCTGCGTATGCGAGGCAAGCTAAAATATCATCTCTTTCCAAACCTTTGAATTCTTGAAGTAAATCCTCCACAGAATCCCCTCCTGCTAGGTATTCCAAAATATAAACCACAGCATACCTTGTATCCCGAATGGTTGGTTTACCATGTGCAATTTCCGGATTGATTGTGATCCTATTTAATAAATTTTCCATATTTTCACATTATTCTTAAAATATAAATTTTTAACGCATCAGTTAGGTAAAAGTACAATTTTTGACAAACTTTTGAAAGTTGAATATGTTTTCAATTTAAGGTTCTTTAAAATAAATTATCCATTGTTGAGTTTTTTGGCCACAGTTAATTCTTTTCTTGCCGTCTAATGAGCTTAATGGGGATATTGGTGACGGATGCTTACTATTTCCTCTTAATCAAAAAATACTGGCTCCAAGTTCATATTGGAGTAGTCCAATTATATTTTTGCATTTATTTCTTTAGGTTATCCCTCTAGCTGAAACCCTAAATTCAATTAGAATGCGTTAACTTTTTGTACTTTTGAGGAAACCCCCTTTTTTTTTTGAAAGATCCTGAAAAGTGTGTTATTAGATGGTACCGTGGCTTAAAACATTTCGAAACCCCTATCCTTATTATTATAAGGAAATCCCGGTTGGTTACCTTGCCGCCACAATCTTTCTGATGAGCATGGGCTTCAATTACCTGTTCGAACCCTTTGAGGTGTATCGACCGGAACACCGTATGGGGTATTTTTGGATATCAATGGTACACTCACTAAATGCCCTTTGGATTGCCTTAATCTGGTTTGGATTTTGGAACCGTCAGGTGAATGAAGAAAAATGGACAGTAGGAAAAGAAATGCTATTGATTGCTGGCTATCTAATAATGGTTGGTATTACCCAATTTCTCGTGCGGGATATAATCTATGACAACCCACTAAACTGGACAGGGCGGTATTTGTATGAGGAGATCAGAAACACCTTACTAGTGGGGATATTATTTGCCTGTATTTTGATACCGCTGAACTTTTTGCGCCTTCAGCGCCGTCACCGAAATCAAGCAGGTCATTTCCAACCTATTCCCGTTGGGAACCAAGAAAATCCTACCCCCAATCCGATTTTTATAGAAACCCGCCAGAAGAGTGACGACTTCACAATTGATCCTTCCATTATCCTTGTAGCGAAAGCGGAAGGAAACTACCTGGAAATTTATATTACTGCTGGTTCTAAAACAGAAAAACTTATCAAAAGAATGACACTGAAGGATCTGGAAAACCAACTTGAGCATCTGCCTAATTTCTGCAAAACACACCGATCTTATCTGGTAAATCTCGGTGTGGTAGAACAGGTAAAAGGAAATGCCCAAGGGCTACAGCTTGTTATTCCAGGATTAGATTTTACTGTCCCCGTATCCAGAACTATGATCCCATTATTTGAACAACAGTTTACAGATCAATAGCTTCAGCCACTACCAATAAATTTCCGCCATCACAGGGAAATGGTCGGATGGATAGCGGTTGTGATAGGTATCTGTCAAAACGCCGTATCGGCTTACTTTGATTTTATCGTTAACGAATATATGGTCTATCCTTCTATCGCTACTTTTCGTCAGGTCAAAGCTATTGAATGTGCCATTATTCGCATACTTAATTCTCGCGGTATCATAGCTGTCCGAAAATCCAGGGGCATCCCGCATTACCTTATACGGATCTGAATCCTGATCTACATTGAAGTCTCCGGTAACGATAACCGGATTATCGGCGTCTGATAGTTCAGCTACCTTTTTCAGGATAAGTCGGGCACTCTGCACCCGGGCTTCCCATCCCACATGGTCAAAGTGGGTATTGAAATGGAAAAAAATATCGCCGCTAAGCTTGTCCTTAAACTTGCCCCAAGTGACAATACGGGGAAGAGCCGCATCCCAGCCTTTTACGGGCTTCGTAGTATCTTCGCCGAGCCAGAAGGTATTGCTTTCCAATACCTCAAATTTATTTTTATTGTAGAAAATGCAGGAATATTCTCCCTTTTCCTTGCCATCATCCCGGCCTACACCGACAAAAGCAAAATCCTCCAGGGCGTTGTCTAAATCCATAACTTGATTATGCAGTCCTTCCTGGATCCCAAAAATATCGAATTGGTGGAATTTGATTAAATCGAATACGGCTTGTTTTCTATTCGCCCAGGTATTGGGAGCATCGCCTGGGTTATCGTATCGGATATTGAAGGTGGCTACTCGCAGCTCTACGGACTGTGCGGACGCCGTGAATAGAACAGCCAAAACTAGAAGGGCTGAAAAGATGGACTTTTTCATGTGTTTATAGTTGTTTTTTAAAGGTCATAACTTGTCCCGAGTATCGGGATGGAATCTCGCAATTATAATCATCCCTCCGTGTGAGGTTCTCCTCATGCTCGATTTCATTGGGTAGTTGTTGTATATATTGGCTGCCACTAAAGTAGGGTCATTGCGGCAAATAACCAATCGTTTTGGTTTAAGTATAGGCTAATCCTTGCAGTTCATCCCAAAACATTGACAGTCATCACAAGGCCATTTTGCATGTCGAAACAGCCCTTACATTTGCCAAAAAGAAAAATTTATGCGCAGATACGATCTAGATTGGCTAAGGGTCATCGTTTTTGGATTATTGATTTTCTATCATGTAGGAATGTTTTTTGTTCCATGGGGATGGCATATCAAAAACGATATTATTTATCCGGAACTCCGCTGGCCCATGCTTTTTGTCAACCAATGGCGGCTTTCCATCCTATTTGTGATATCTGGTATGGGAACCTACTATGCCCTCTCAAAAAGAAGCGGCCTTCAGTTTTCCGGAGAACGGATCAAACGTCTTTTCATTCCCTTAGTCTTCGGAATGGCATTTATTGTGCCTCCCCAAGTATATTTTGAACGTTTGGATAAGGGTCAGTTTTCTGGTGGTTATCTAGACTTTTGGCCGGCATATGCCTTTAATGGCGTATACCCTGCGGGAAACTTATCCTGGCACCATCTGTGGTTTTTGCCTTACTTGCTGGTGTTTTCGCTGGTGTTGGTTCCGGTATTTATTTACCTGCGGAATCATCCCCAAGCAAAGCTGCTTAGTTGGGTTCGGACTTGGGCAGGCCGTCCTTTTGGATTGTTTTGGATGGTGATCCCGCTGTACTTTTGGGAAAGTTTGGTGGAGCCCTTTTTCGAAAGCACCCATGCCCTTGTTGGCGACTGGTTTAATTTGATTAATTATGGTACGTTGTTCTTTTATGGGTTTTTGTTGATTTCCGTGCGCGAGACATTCTGGAGAACAGTGGAAGCCAATCGGAGGAAATACCTATACCTTGGGATAGTTGCCTTTTCGCTTATGGTTGGGCTGAGGCAAATTTATGCGGATTCGACAGTTGTCCATTTTATCGAAGCGGCGTTCAAAGTTATAAATACCTGGGCATGGATCATGACACTCTTTGGCTATGCCGCTGCTTACCTCAATCGACCTAGCGGAGCCCTCAGTTATGCCAATGAAGCCGTATATCCGTTTTATATCCTACATCAGACTATTACCATTGCCTTGGGATTCTATGTCATGCACCTCAATTGGGGCTTGGGAGCAAAGTTTGCATTTATGTCGTTGGGTACATTTGGGTTCGCTTGGGTGCTGTATGAGGTAGGGATCAGAAGGTGGAATTGGGTAAGGCCGCTGTTTGGGTTGAAAGGTATACGCCACGCCACGCAGGTTTTACAGCGGAAGGTAAAAATAGAGACAGGTGAATAGCGAATAAAATTCACCAAAAGCTTTACACCTGATTCTTTCCAAAATCAAGTAATTGAAGAAACCTCACCGGATCGAAAATTCCTGGATAGATCTGGAAAAATAACAAAATTGTTATTAAATTTAAGGTGTCATTAAAATAGGCGAGCGATATAAAGAAAAGCAAAAATAGAAGGGAACTGGAAAAAGACCTGCTGTTCTATCTCAGGTAGAACCAGAAAATTCCACCAGATTCACGGGGAAAACTTGACATGGTTATCAGTGACTTGGTGGAAAAGTTAAAAGAATCTTGAACATCGTGCCCGTCTGGTGACATAAACTTTGACGCAATGGAACAAAAGATAAAAGAACTCAAAAAGCGTTCCCGTAGTGCCAAACAAAGTGATCTTGCACTGATAGACGACGAAATGGAAGCACTTGCATCGGAAAATCCAGAGGAATTTGCAAAAGCCATGCTGGAGGCTGCGAGGGAAACAGCAGTAGAGGCCCATAGACTCCTGATTAAGGAGAAGTTGGCGATGGTCCTGCCGATCGTGTCTGTCTCTTACCTAGCTAAGACGTACTTCGGCAAAACTCCTCAGTGGTTTTACCAGCGCCTAAACGGAAATATTGTAAACGGTAAACAGGCGGCATTTTCGACCGAAGAACTGCAAAAGCTGACTTTTGCCCTGGAAGATATAGGAAACAAATTAAAACAATCGGCTTCACTTATTCAGTGATACCGACCTTTTATACGAGAAAGGCCGCAACTGCCTCCCGAAAACCAGCAACTGGAAAAACCTGTTGTCAATAACCTAAAGATCAAATATTAACTTAGCATTCAAATTGGAGGCCAGTCGAGTAGCTTGTTTGATTGCTTTTTTCTTTTTTGAATATACAAAAGTCAGCACTGGGTTAGCTTCATCCGAATAGAGCAATGTCTTGAAGTCGGTTACTTTGCCGGAAAATGTGGGACTAATTCCGTTTGGAACATTGGTTCTGATATAGCTGTTTGTAATAACCTTTACGGTAGAAATGTTGGCAAGCGCCTTCCATTCACCCAATTTATATCCAACAATTGAAATATAGGTTTTGATTCTTTTATTGCGTAAATCTATCAGCGTTCCTTCATAGGAATTTATAATAATAAGGCCAAGGACGATTGCTCCACCTCCGACAAGTAAAGTACGAACCAGTGTATCGTCATTGTTAAAAATTACGGTACTTACTAATGCCACCAAACCAGCAACAATTAGCAACGGTCCCAGTATATGCGGGCCGGATACTAAGTTTCTCTTTTTGAAGTTAAATTCATTCATAGCAAATCAGCTTGTGGTGCATATCTCGTAACTGGATGATTTTCTTGCACTCATTAGATAACCCCGATGAAAGAGGTTTTTGGGATAGACGAAGTTTCTATCTCTGGGTGTAGTATTCACTACACCAATTTATCACTTATTTGATACAAACACGAAATCTTCATAAAGCCATTTGTAATGGCATACTGCCAATTATTATTCCTCCATTTACCCCTTCGCCATTTATTTCACAAAACGAGCGCAAAGATTTCGCATCGGCCAAGATTCTCAGATAAGACATTAGTTTTTTAAAATCTCTATGCCTTCTTTGTGTGCTTTGTGTTCTTTTTTACTAAAACAACTACTCCCCCAAAAACGCCTTCACCGTCTCGATCACTGCGGCAGGCTGTTCCGCATGCAGCCAATGCCCCGCATCCTTAATATAGATAAGATGATTATTGGGAAAGTAGCGATCCATATCTGCCCGGTCCTTGTCCTGAATATACTTTGAATTTGCCCCGCCCATAAACAAGGTCGGTTTATCAAAGCTACCTTCACCATCTATTCCTTCGCCCACAATTTCTATTTTTTCGGTAATTACTGGGAGATTTACTTTCCAGGCAAATTTGCCATCTTTGCGAGTCAAGCTCTTTAATAGAAACTGCCGGATACCTGTCTCGTCAATATACTCGGCCAGTTTGTCATCAGCTTCCTTCCTGGAACTGACCGTTTCCAGATCGATTGCATTGAGCCCTTCCAGAATTTTTTCATGGTGGACAGGGTAATACCTTGGCGCAATATCCGCCACGATTAACTTCTCTACCCGATCCGGATGCATCAACGCCACAAACATAGCTGTTTTGCCACCCATGGAATGTCCCATAACGAAGGCTTTTTCCAGTCCTTCCTCATCCATCAATTCCACGATGTCCTCGGCCATTACCTTATAGTTCCACTCATCCGAATGGTCCGAATCCCCGTGGTTTCGCTGGTCTACCAGATACAGCGTATAGGACTCACTCAGTTCTTTGGCTATACTCATCCAGTTGTCAGCTGACCCAAAGAGACCATGAAGGATGATCAGTGGGGAGCCGCTACCGGTTTTTCTTACATTCAGTTTCATAATAACAGGGTTAGGATAAAAATTCGGTTTTAAAGTTCGAGCTGCCTTCTATACATTTGTATGGTATTCTCCAAGCCGTAATAAAGCGCATCGCAGATCAGCGCATGACCGATGGAGACTTCGCCCATCCAAGGAATATTTTGCTTCAGAAATGCTAAATTATGCAAGTCCAGGTCATGTCCCGCATTGAGCCCTAGTCCCAATTCACGTGCCAACACCGACACTTCCACATAAGGTTTGACCGCATTCTCAGGGTCTGAGGGGAACAAGCTGGCATAGGGTTCAGTGTACAATTCCACCCGATCAGTGCCAGTAAACTTGGCAGGTTCAAAATATTTTGTTTCCGGATTGATAAAAATGGATGTCCGTACGCCATACTCATGCAGCTCAGCAATTATATCCGTCAGCATGTCCCGGTGGCTGATTGTATCCCAGCCTGTGTTTGAGGTAATGGCTTCTGGCGGATCCGGCACTAAGGTAGCCTGCGCTGGCTTGGCCAGACGGATAAGCTCCATATATCTTTTGTCCGGATAGCCTTCGATATTAAACTCGGTGGTCACCGTATCTTTCAGCTGCATGACATCATCGTACCGGATATGCCGCTCATCAGGTCTGGGATGTACGGTAATTCCCTGAGCGCCGAATCGTTCCGCATCCTTGGCAACCCGCACCACATCCGGGTTGTTACCACCCCGGGCATTTCTCAGGGTAGCTATCTTATTAATATTTACACTTAACTTCGTCATATTTGTAATTAAACTTTAATTTTGCATGATTAAGCTTCTCCAAAGATAAACCGAACCTTTCAAAATTTGGTTTGGAAACCCATGAAATAGAAGTAACGTTTAAAAATATTCATTGGATAACACTGCGAAAATCCATTTTATAACCGAACCCATACCATTATGAGTCTGAAATTAACGATTGAAGGAGAAATCAAGAAAGCCATGCTGGCCAAAGATAAGGATAGATTGCGTGCATTGCGAGCCATCAAATCGTTGATCCTGCTGGAAGAAACCAAGACGGGTGGTGATAAAGGCCTGTCTGAAGATGAGGAGATCAAGATTTTGACCAAAGCGGCCAAACAGCGTAAGGATTCTGCCGACATTTTCCAACAACAAAACCGTCAGGACTTGGCGGAAGTTGAGCTGAGTGAACTGGAAGTAATTCAAGAATACCTGCCGAAGCAGTTGTCAGAGGCGGAATTAGAAGCTACCCTGAAGGAAATTATTGCCCAAGTCGGTGCTGAGGGCCCCAAGGATATGGGAAAAGTAATGGGAGTTGCTTCAAAGCAACTTGCAGGAAAGGCAGACGGAAAACTAATTTCTGAAAAAGTTAAAGCCCTACTGACTTAGTACGTTGAGCCCGATAGACATCATTCTTCTGATCATGCTGGCCATAGGAGGGTACAGCGGCTATAAGCAAGGGCTATTCATTGGCTTGTTGTCTATCGTGGCCTTTTTTATAGGTATTATCTTTGCTTTCCGGTTTATGCATTGGGGTGCAGCCCTGTTGGCTGAGCAGGTGGAGAGCCTCACTTTTATGCTGCCGTTTATTGCTTTTGTTCTTATATTTCTCATTGTCACGATTACCATCCGCATCCTAGCATACTTCGTAAAGCAAGCCCTACATCTCACCATTCTTGGTGTCTTTGACAGTTTTGCCGGAGCGGTCTTGGGCATAGCCAAATGGTGTATTATGATCTCATTGCTTCTTTGGGTAGCGAATTCCTTTGAGTTTCATTTTCCGGAAAGATTAACTGAGGGATCCGTCCTCTATCCGCTTTTGATTCCCATCACACCTACTTTAGTTGCATTTCTGGATCAGTACACACCCATTATCGAAAATACCATCGCAGCTATAAGATCATTGGTAAATTCCGGCACAGGTGATTCTACTAATTGATAATTTTGATTCCTTTTCCCATATGCTGGCCGATTATTTCCTTCGCACGGGTGTGGAATTGCGCATCGTCCGAAACGATGTCATGGTGGAAGATTTGAAACGGGAGAGTTATCAAGCGCTAGTTATTTCACCTGGCCCGGAAACCCCTTCAAAAGCTGGCAACTTGATGGAAATTTTGGGATATTATGTGGATAAGTTGCCTATTCTAGGCGTATGCCTGGGACATCAAGCCATTGGGCAGTATTTTGGGGCTGATTTGGTAAAAAGTCATCGGCCCATGCATGGAAAAGTCTCCTTGATAACCCAAAAAGGAGCACATCCTCTTTTTGCAAACCTGCCCAAAGCATTCCAAGTAACACGTTACCATTCCTTGGAGCTTACAAACCTGCCGGATACGCTTGAACCTATTTTGGTCGCTGAAAAAGGAGAGATTATGGGAATTGCCCACCGCAGTTTACCCATCATTGGTGTTCAATTTCACCCCGAAGCACATCTGACAGACCATGGGCTGGAACTGATTGCTGCTTGGGTTTTGTCAGTTCGCAGTCTATAAATCCTTTGTACCCGACAATTTTTGCCGCAAAATTCTTTATTTCGTCTTATTTTTCGCAACATTGAACATTGCGAAGCGTCTCAACGTTTTGTTTTTAAATACATTTTAATAACTTTAACGGAATATGCAGGCATACGAATTTGTCAACAACCTAATTCCTCCCCTCAAAATCACCGACAAGGTGGGGAAGGCTTTGGCGTGGATGGAGGAAATCAGGACAGATGTCTTGCCTGTCGTCCACGAAGGCCATTTTATGGGATTGATTACAGACGAGAGGATCTATGAGGTAAATGATCCCAATCTGACTTTAGAATCAATGGACCTGATCGCCCCTGCCAATTTTGTTTATATGGATCGACATATCTATGAAGTGCTTCGCGTTTCGTCTGAAAACCAGAATGGGATGGTTGCCGTGATTGACAGGGATATGGTTTACCAAGGCGTTGTGACTGTAGAAGATGCCATCACAGCATTCACAGATTCCATTTCGATTCAGTCCCAAGGAGGGGTGTTGATTCTTTCCATGTTTATGACAGACTACAGTCTGTATGATATTGCCCGTATTATCGAGTCAGAGAATGCCAAAATTCTCAGTAGTTTTATTTCGGGAGATCCGCTGGATGACAGCAAAATTAAAGTTACACTCAAATTGGATCAAACAGAGCTTAGGCATATCAAGGCTACTTTGGAACGTTTTGGCTATAAGGTTATCGATCAGTATCAGGAAGAATTGAGCATAAGCAGCGATCAGGACCGAATCGGCAATCTGCTGCGTTTTTTAGATATTTAAACTTTGATGAAAATAACCTTACACGGGTTAAATTTTGAACCTGAATTTAAACCCTATATACAGCATCTCATAAACATCCTCGACCAGAAGGGATTTGAGACCTACGTGACCCAGGCATTTTACCGTTCTTTTCACAAATTGGGTTTGGATGCCAAAAACACCCGGGTACTTGGAAACCGGGAAGAATTACAGGACATGGATTTCGTCATATCCGTAGGGGGTGACGGTACGTTACTTGACGCGGTATGCTATGTAGGTGCCTATGAGACGCCCATTCTGGGAATCAATACAGGCCGGATGGGGTTTTTGGCTACGATTGCCAAAGATGACATCGCCCATGCCGTTCAGGTTCTGATTGATAAAAAGTACAGTCTGGAAGACCGCAGTTTGGTAAGGCTGGAATCTGAGCCCTCGCTTTTTGGAGGGATAAATTTTGGGTTAAATGAATTTACTATTCATAAGCGGGATACCTCTTCCATGATCACTGTACATACCTATATTGACGGAGAGTATTTAAACAGCTATTGGGCGGATGGGTTAATTATATCCACTCCTACGGGATCCACAGGCTATTCGCTTAGCTGTGGAGGACCGCTAATCTCTCCATTGGCCAAAAACTTTGTCATTACTCCCGTAAGTCCCCACAATCTCAACGTAAGGCCTATGGTCGTGTCAGACGAGAGCGTAATCTCTTTTAAGATTGAAGGCCGAAGCCAAAAATTTCTGGTATCTTTAGATTCCCGGTCTACGCCTATTGACGCATCCGTGGAATTGAAAATCAAAAAAGAAACTTTTGTCACTAAATTGGTCAAATGTTACGAGTATAGCTTCTTCGATACATTAAGGCAAAAATTGAACTGGGGCTTTGACATGAGAAACTAGTTTTAACAATATTTAACCCGCCAAATACCTTTCCGGGTTTTTTATTCGTTAGGGACTTTATAAATTGCATGGACTTGAATACACCAACACTTCGACTTGTACGCATTGTAATCATTTGTATCACAGCTACCTGGCTAATAAATAATGATGTACAAGGCCAACAATATGAAGTTGGTTTGGGACTGGGAGGAGCAACTTATACCGGTGATATAATCCGGAGTATTGACCCCTCCCAAGTGGGTATTCAAGGTACGTTATTTGGCAGACGAAATTTTGACAATGCCTGGAGTTTACGGGGAGGAATTTCCGTAGCCCGGCTAAACGCAGCTGACAGCATCTCCCCGATTGATCCTGTCGCCTTGTCGCGCAACGCGCATTTCCATGGAACCCTTTTCGAGGTGTCAGCGATTATGGAGTTCCATTTTCTGGATTACATGGCCCATCAGTCGACGACACGATTATCACCGTTTGGATTCTTCGGGTTGGGATATGGTGTATTTATGGCCAATGGCCAATCCCATCAAGGGGATCCCACTGATGAAAGTTACCGTATGGGAGGTCCGGTGATACCCTTTGGCATAGGCGTAAAATATAAGCTCAAGGACAGGGTATTGGTGTCCCTTGAAGGGGGGGCCAGAGCTACATTTTCCGATGGCTTGGACAAAATCGGGAACGAAGGGATATATTATCCCCGGTTTATGACCGATCCCTCTACCGGAAGTCAGGTAGTAAATCCTAACGGCCTCAATTTCGGAAACAACTCTGACAGAGACTGGTATTACTTTTTAGGCATTACAATTAGCTACTCCTTCCATCAAGTAAAATGCTTTAACTAGCTTTAACGATTATTAATTAGCCATTAAGGTAGAACTTTCAAAAAGAAGTGTCATTTTTGTACCTTAAAAAAAATAGAGTACCGATTAGATTGCCCATGAAGGACATAATTGACAAGACTAATATTCCCCACCACATAGCGGTTATCATGGACGGAAACGGCCGATGGGCACAAAAGAAAGGTGCCATGAGGGTTTTTGGGCATAGAAACGCGATCACGGCAGTGAGAGAGGCCATTGAAGGATGTGCTGAATTGGGGGTGGGATATATTACCCTGTATGCCTTTTCCACGGAAAATTGGTCCCGGCCTCAGGATGAGGTGGACGCATTGATGGAAATATTGGTACAGGCCATCGTGGATGAGGTACCTACCATGATGAAAAATAATATTCGGCTGACCACTATTGGAGATATAGCCTCCTTACCTGGCAAGTGCCAACAACATTTGGAAGGCGGTATTGAAACTACAAAAAACAACACCGGCCTAACCGTCGTTTTGGCATTGAGTTACAGTGGAAGGTGGGAAATACTTTCATCGGTTAAACAAATTGTCAAAAAAGTAATCTCTGGAGAGCTTCCAGAATCAGCAATAGATCAGGACGTGATTTCGTCCCATTTGAATACATCGGATATACCAGATCCGGAATTGCTAATACGAACCAGTGGTGAATTGCGAATCAGCAATTTCATGCTCTGGCAGTTGGCTTATACAGAGCTGTATTTTACAGAGGTATTGTGGCCGGACTTCCGCAAAGAGCATTTACACGAAGCAATCCTGGCCTACCAAAAGCGCGAGAGGCGCTTTGGTAAAACAGGAGCACAGATTAAATCATAATGTTGATGAAAAAGAATTTACTTGTTGCATGTTTGTTGCTATTGGCAGGAGTCGCTGAGGCCCAGATTCGTTTGGGTCAAAGTCGGTATTCCGACCAAAAGCCGGTCAACATCATTGACTTGGATTATTCCAAACCAAAGAAATTCAGAATTGCGGAAATCCAGGCCGTTGGACTTAGTACATTGGATGAAACAGCCATTATTTCCCTAGCAGGACTACGGGTAGACGATGAAATCTCCGTACCCGGGGATGTGATCTCAACTGCCCTCAAAAAGCTGTGGAAACAGGGGATTATTGGGGACGTCAAAATATTAGTCACTAAAATTGAAGGTGATGATATCTATCTCTTATTGGACCTAACGGAAAGGCCACGATTTAGTCGTGTGGAGTTTACCGGTGTTAACAAAACCCAAGAGGGAGAATTGAAAGACAAGGTTGAGATTCGTGGCCGGGTAGTACGGGACGATGTTCTCAATAACGCACAACGAAAAATCAAAGATTACTTTGTGGATAAGGGCCATCTAAACGCCCAGGTTAAAGTCACTCAAGAGCGGGATACCACCCTTCCTAATAGCGTAAAGCTTCGATTTGATGTGATTCGGGATAGCAAAGTCCGAATTAATGAAATAAAGATCGATGGAAATGACAACATCGCTGACGGCAAAATCAAGAAAAAGCTGAAAGGAACTAAAGAACATGCGAGGCTTTATATTTTCAAAGATTTGGTTTCCCGCTTACTAAACACCACACCAAAAACAGCCAAGGAAGCTATTGCCTACAGAAACCCGGTTTCTAATGAGCAGATCGAAGAGTACATCAACAAAAACTTCAAACTAAACTTCTTCAACGGTTCCAAATTTGTCAGGTCAGATTACCGGGATGACAAGAACAAGGTGATCGCTTTCTATAACAGCAGGGGATATCGGGATGCCGAAATCGTCAGCGACTCCATTTACTCCTTTGACAAAGACCGGATCAACATCGATATTCATGTAGAAGAGGGAAAGCAGTATTATTACCGGAACATTACCTTTTCCGGTAATTATATCTATGAGAGCCCCGCTTTGCAGGCCAAATTGGGGATTTTCAAAGGGGATGTGTATAATAAAGAGCGACTTGACAAACGCCTAAATTATGACCCTCAGCGGGGAGACGACGTCAGTTCCTTATATCAGGATGATGGCTATCTTTTCTTTACGATCGATCCCGTGGAAGTGAATGTGGAGGCAGATTCCATTGATATCGAGCTTCGTATATTTGAAGGCCCCCAAGTGACGGTAAACAGTGTCTCCATAGAGGGGAATGAACGTACAAGTGACCACGTCGTGATGAGGGAAATCCGGATCCTTCCCGGTCAGAAATTTAACCGAAGCGCCTTGGTCCGAACTATTCGGGAACTATCCCAAATTGGCTATTTTGACCCGGAAAATATAGAACCGGATATGCGTCCTAACTTCGAAGAGGCTACTGTGGATATCGTCTTCAAACTCGAAGAAAGACCTAATGACCAGATCGAACTGTCTGGGGGTTGGGGCGGTCTATTCGGCTTCGTCGGTACGGTAGGCCTTACCTTTAACAATTTCTCCATTAAAAACATCAAGGACTTCTCTAAGTGGCGTCCACTTCCAGTAGGAGATGGACAAAAAGTATCCCTACGGGTGCAGGCCAACGGTCGTAGTTTCCAAAATTATAGTGTTTCGTTCACGGAACCTTGGTTTGGAGGACGTAAGCCAAACGCACTTAGCCTAAGTTTGAACCACTCCATTCAGCGGCAAATTGATTTCTTCAATAGAAACAATATTGGTAATGAATTGGGATCATTCAAAATTACCGGAGCCACCTTGGGATTGGCCAAGCGGGTTACCTGGCCGGATGATTATTTCCAAGTCAGCAATTCACTGCAGTTTCAAGTGTATGATTTCGACGAATATGGTAACTTCTTCGGATTGAGTTACAACACCGGTGTTGCCCGCAGCATTGCGTTGAACACGACCATTGCCAGAAACAACATTGACAACCCGATCTATCCGAGGTTTGGTTCTAATATTATCTTGAGCGCAAGTGCTACGCCGCCATACACGTCCATGAACAAAAATATCAACCGGGAATCTCCGGATGAGCAGAAATACCAATGGTTAGAATATCACAAGTGGATGTTTGACGCCTCTCTGTATACGCCGTTGTTTGGATCAAATAAATTGGTCTTAAGTGCACGTACCCACTTGGGCTTTGTAGGATCTTATGGCGACCGCATAGGTATTATTCCTTTAGAGCGATTTGTGCTCGGTGGGGATGGTATGAACATGATGAACTTTGCCTTAGGTCAGGAGATTATAGGTCTGAGAGGATATGAAAACCAGTCCATCACACCGGGTAGAGACTTTAGGGGCCAGGCAAATGCACCTGTTCCTTATGGCGGGGTTGTATATAACAAACACGTAATGGAGGTTAGGTTCTTGGTATCACCCAATCCTTCCGCGACCATCTTTCTGTTGGGTTTTGCCGAGGCCGGCAACAACTGGGGCAACTATGCCGAATACAATCCGTATGACCTCAAAAAGTCAGCGGGATTTGGTGCACGGATATTTATGCCAGCCTTCGGGTTATTGGGTATTGACTGGGGATATGGATTTGATGAGGTTCCTTCCCTACAAAACCCCAACCCGGGACCAAGTGGAGGAATGTTCCACTTTACTATTGGGCAACAATTCAGATAATTATGGAAAGAGGATTGAATTTGCTACTTTTGCTGTTCCTTTTTCCTGCCCTCACCCAGGCACAGAAAATCGGCTATGTGGATACCGAATACATCCTCAACAAACACCCTGATTATAAGACGGTGCAAGGTGAAGTCGAGACTTTGGGTAATGAATGGAAAAAAGAGGCACAAAATTTGGACAGTGAGATAAAAGAACTGTATAATGCCTTAAAAGCAGAAGAAGTTTTGCTTACAGAGGAAATGTACGAGGAGCGGATGGCGGTGATAAAAGATAAGGAGAATGCAGCCAGAGCTTTTCAAAACAGGGTTTTTGGCCCAAATGGACAGTTTTGGCAAAAACAATCAGAGCTAATGCAGCCCCTTCAGTCCAAGATCTATGATGCGATAGACCGGGTTAGTAAGCGGAATGCAATAGCAATATTGTTTGACAAAGCGTCAGGGCCAACTGCCATAATTTATACAGATCCAAGACACGATTACTCTGATTTTGTATTGGAAGAACTAGGATTAGAAGAAAACAATTAAAATTAACAAAAATTAACACTATGAAAGCAAAAATCATCCTATCAGCAATTGCAGTGCTTTGCTTTGGATTTGTAGCTACCGCACAGGAGCTGAAAATTGGGTACACCAATGTAGAGTACATCATGAGCCTGATGCCAGAGATGGAGCAGATAGATGCGGATGTAACCGATTACGGTGCACAATTGGATCAACAAATTCAAACAAAAACTCAGGCATTTCAACGCCAAGTACAGACTTATCAGCAGTCCATGAATACTATGACTGAAGAAGCGAGAGGTACAAAAGAACAGGAGTTGACGCAGATGCAGCAGGAAATCCAAAAATTCCAGCAGGACGTTCAGGCATCTTATTCCAGAAAATTGCAGGAACTGTTGGAACCTGTACAAACGAAGGTGTACAACGCGATCAATGCAGTAGCCGCAGAAAACAATTACACGCATATTCTTTCTGAGTCTGCAGGGCAAGCTGGACCGATCTTACTTTATACGAAAGACGATGATCCGTTTACCAATCTAGTATTGGCCAAGCTTGGGGTTACTCCTCCTGCTCAACCAGTCAATTAAATAATATATTTAATAAATAATTGAAAGCCCGAGTCCTTGGATTACGGGCTTTTTTTTATTTTTACCAGTAAATTAAGATTTATCGGAATTATATCTGATCTAATCGATACTTTTAAACAAACTACAGCCCGTTATGAATCTTTCTAACCTTATTTTAATTGTCTGGATTTCTTTTTTTTCTTCCTCACCGGTTCCTCTTTCGCAAGCAGTTGCTTATGATTTGGAAGCTTCTGAGGTTGTATGTCATACCACGGATACCGGCGATAGGTATTTTTCCTACCTGGTTACAAATGTGGGAAGTGAAACTGCTCCCGCGGGTAGTTATCAGGTGTACTTCAAGGTGAATGGCAAAATGATAAGTTTTGAACGGGTAACTGGACCCCTTGAAGCGGCTAAATCCATACTTTACACCTCCGAGCACAAGTTTGACCCGAATCAGAAAAAGAGGGTATTAAAATATAATTTGATAATCAACACCAAGGATTCTAATAAGGATAATAATAGGAAGAGTGGGGAGATTTCTCTTTAAATCGATATTGTTGATACTTATTGATATTGGATATTAGTAGATATTGGAAATATGGTAGAACTACTATAGCAATATGGCCTACGGCTGAAATAGGGTGGAAATCGGAAATCTCAATAAATTTTCAAGTTTATAGATACTAATGGATATTGGATATCAATTGATATTGAAGTCGGTGAAATACAGTAGAAATATGGCGTTCGTCCGGAATAGGGCGGTGGAAATTTGAACCCTCCGTTGTGGATAGGTCCATCTGATATTAATGGATACCTGCCTATCGGTCAGGTAGTCAGGATTAGCTAAGGGACTGATTCAGATGAAAGATGATTTTGATGCACCGTTAGATGATTTTAAAGCGTATACGTGATGAATGATTGCACAGGCCAAAACTGAGGGATTGTATTTAGTTACGAAGGACCAAATGTTTAAAGGTTATCCTATTACTGTTTTGTGGGATGATTAGATGCTATTTTGTTTATAATTTAGAATTTTCCCCGCCGCGTCCGCCGCGCACATCGCTGCGCCCGCTGCGAGAAACTTTTTCACGCCACCACCACTGCGAAGGTTTATATTAATCTGACCGAATTGAATAAGATAGGATATCGCTGGCCTTGTTGTTTTGCATCAAATTAAAAAATAATCCGCTGCGTCCGCCGCGCGCATCGCTGCGCCCGCTGCGAGAAACTTTTTCACGCCACCACCACTGCGAAGGTTTATATTAATCTGACCGAATTGAATAAGATAGGATATCGCTGGCCTTGTTGTTTTGTATCAATTTAAAAAATAATCCGCCGCCTCCGCCGCGCACATCGCTGCGCCCGCTGCGAGAAACTTTTTCACGCCACCACCACTGCGAAGGTTTATATTAATCTGACCGAATTGAATAAGATAGGATATCGCTGGCCTTGTTGTTTTG
>NZ_VOLC01000001.1:0-570377 GCF_009797935.1 Lunatibacter salilacus | reverse complement strand
CATCGCTGCGCCCGCTGCGAGAAACCTTTTCACGCCACCACCACTGCGAAGGTTTATATTAATCTGACCGAATTGAATAAGATAGGATATCGCTGGCCTTGTTGTTTTGCATCAAATTAAAAAATAATCCGCTGCGTCCGCCGCGTTCATCGCTGCGCCCGCTGCGAGAAACCTTTTCACGCCACCACCACTGCGAAGGTTTATATTAATCTGACCGAATTGAATAAGATAGGATATCGCTGGCCTTGTTGTTTTGTATCAATTTAAAAAATAATCCGCTGCGTCCGCCGCGTTCATCGCTGCGCCCGCTGCGAGAAACTTTACCTACTTCCGCTCCACCTCCCTGAGGTTTTCCAGTTTTTTGTCCCGGAGGAAGCCGTTGATATCTTCGAAATGCTCCTTTACCCGCTTGTTGCCAAACTCAAATACCTTTGTCACCAACCCATCCAGAAAGTCCCTGTCATGGGACACCAAGATCAAGGTACCGTCAAACGCTTTTAGGGCATCTTTGATAATGTCCTTGGTTTTCATGTCCAAGTGATTGGTAGGCTCATCCAGAATAAGCAGGTTGACAGGTTCCAAAAGGAGTTTGATTAGCGCCAGGCGGGTTTTTTCTCCACCGGAAAGAACCTTTACCTTTTTGGCAGATTCCTCGCCGCCAAACATAAAAGCTCCCAGCAAATCCTTGATTTTGGTCCGAATTTCCCCCACCGCAAGCTGGTCGATGGTATCGAAAATAGTCATACTTTCATCCAAGAGCGATGCTTGATTTTGCGCAAAATAGCCTATATGGGTATTATGAGCAAGTTCACATTTGCCTTGAAAATCAATTTCTCCCATAATGGCTTTTACCATGGTGGATTTTCCTTCTCCATTTTTTCCCACAAAAGCGATTTTCTGACCCCGTTCTATGGTCATGGAAGCGTTTTTGAAGACTACATGTTCACCATAGGTTTTGGTAAGTTCCTCCACGACGACGGGATACTTCCCGGAACGGGGTGCGGGAGGGAAACGAAGCCGTAATGCAGAATTGTCCACCTCATCTACCTCCACAATATCCAGTTTCTCCAGCATCTTCACCCTAGACTGTACCTGTAGGGTTTTGGAATAGGTGCCTTTAAACCGCTCGATAAATTGCATATTGTCTGCGATTATCCTTTGCTGATCGTCGTATTGCTTTTGCTGTTGTTCGCGGCGTTCTTTTCGAAGTTCCAGGTAATGGCTGTACTTGGCTTTGTAGTCATATATACGGCCCATAGTTACCTCAATGGTCCTTGTGGTGATATTATCCACAAAGGCCCGATCGTGGGAAATTACCACCACCGCTTTGGCCTTTTGTGTCAAAAACTCCTCCAGCCATTGAATGGACTCAATATCCAAGTGGTTAGTTGGTTCATCCAACAGGATTAGATCGGGCTTTTGCAAAAGAATTTTGGCCAGTTCGATACGCATTCTCCAACCTCCAGAGAACTCCGAAGTGGGCCGGGTAAAATCCCTACGCTCAAACCCAAGGCCCAAAAGTACCTTCTCCACCTCAGCTTCATAGTTGACTTCTTCTATCGCATAAAATTTTTCACTAAGTTCAGAAACCCGTTCGATGATCTTGTAGTAAGCGTCAGAATCGTAGTCGGTTCGGACGGTGAGTTCCTCATTCAATGCTTCGATTTCTTTTTGCATTCCCAAGTAGGAGGCAAAGGCTTTGGAGGTTTCTTCCATCACTGAGCAATCGTCGGCTGTAAGTAAATGCTGGGGAAGATATGCAATGACTGCATCCTTGGGGGCAGATACTCCGCCCTTTGACGGCTTGGACAATCCGGCAATTATCTTTAGCATGGTGGATTTGCCCGCACCATTTTTGCCCATAAGGGCTATTTTATCTGTCTCGTTAATAGAAAAGGAAACCTCGCTGAAAAGAGGCTTTCCCCCGTGAATGACAGAAATGGAATCTACTGAAATCATGAATGCATGAAATAAGAATAGTGGAAATAGTTATTCGGTGTATTTAGAAAAAGAAGTAGCTTAATCCTCTATACCGCCTGCCTGCATTTTTTCCGCATTTTCGGCAAAACGCAAGGCTTGGATAAATTCTTCGATATTGCCTTCCATTACCTCGGGAAGGTTATAAACAGTACGGTTGATACGGTGGTCCGTTACCCGGCTTTGCGGATAATTGTAGGTTCGGATCTTATCAGAGCGATCCCCACTTCCGACCATCGATCTTCTCTGAGCACCTACGGTTTCATTGTGCTTGGCGAGTTCGATTTCATAAATCCGGCTACGGAGCACTTTAAGGGCTTTTTCGAAGTTTTTGATCTGTGATTTTTGATCCTGGCAAGTGACGACCAATCCGGTAGGTTCGTGGGTCAATCGCACCGCAGAGTAAGTGGTGTTGACTGACTGACCACCAGGTCCTGAGGAACAGTAGGTGTCTTTCCGTACCTCATTCATGTCAATCTGTACATCCACTTCCTCCATTTCAGGTAAAACAGCGACCGTGGCAGCAGAGGTGTGCACTCGACCTTGTGTTTCAGTGGCTGGAACACGCTGAACTCGATGAACTCCCGATTCGTATTTAAGCATGCCATAGGCATCGGTACCGGAGACGGAGCTAATAATTTCCTTGTATCCTCCCGAGGAGCCAAAAGTCAGGTCAAGAACGGTAAGCTTTAAGTTTTGCTTTTCACAAAACCGCTCATACATCCGGAAAAGATCACCTGCAAATATGGCTGCCTCGTCTCCTCCGGTTCCTCCTCTGATCTCAAGGATGCAGTCTTTCGAATCGTTGGGATCTTTGGGGATCAGCATGGTCCGCAGGTCTTCTTCCATAGTCTCCTGCTTCTCCTTCAGTTCATCCATTTCTATTTTGGCCATTTCCCTGAAGTCAGGGTCTTTTTCCTTTTCCAATATCGATTTGGTACTTTGGATATTCTCCATGACATTTTTGTAGGCGTTGTATGCCTCCACCACCTTTTCCAGATCTTTATATTCTTTGGAAAGTTTGGTGTACTTGCTCATATCCGACATGGCGTCCGGCTGTATGATCAATTGGCCCACTTCCTCAAATCTCTCCTTTATGGCTTCTAACTTGTCCAGCATATATTCTGTCTTTGGCCTGCAAAATTAAGAAAATATGTGATTAGGAGCATTCTTTTTTAAAATGACTGTTCAGAGAATCAACTTTTTCCCACAGATTAGGGTTTTATTTGAAGTTTTAAAAAACGATATTCAAACGAAGTCCCAATTAATTGAAAGGAATGATTGCTTATCTTTACTTCCAAAATCCCTTAAAAATGAAAGCTAACCGTTTATTGCCCGTTTTATTTTTGCTTTGCGTGCTTGTTGCGTGTGAGAGCGAAAAAAAAGTGAATAAGGACGTCATTGACGAAATAAAGAAACTTAGTGAAGTGAAGAAAGTCAATGAGGCTGACATGATCTCCCATGCCATGAAGTGGGGGGATGAGATTAGTACTGAGGCCCAGCAGGCTTTAATTAGTACCTTGCAGAAAGCCATTGCCGAACAGGGAATAGGAGGAGCCGTGGAATTTTGTCATACCGAGGCCTTACCTATAACGCATGAAGTTGGCCAAAAGCATAATGTCACTATAAAGCGCGTTTCGCTGAAAAACCGAAACCCGTCCAATAGTCCAAGCGATGTGGAGAAAAATCTGCTAGAAGCATATGCCTACAATGTGGAAAATGGCATCGAGAACAAACCCAATATTCAAAAAATTGACCAAGGTGAAACCTTGTTATTTACAAAAGCCATTGCCATTCCCAATGGGATGTGCCTAAACTGCCACGGAGAACCCGGTGCGGAAATCGCCGAAGAAACTCGGAATAAAATTAAAACCCTTTATCCGGAGGATCAGGCGACGGGCTTTAAGGTCGGTGACCTGCGGGGAATGTGGAGCATTTCACTCCCGAAAAGTGAAGTGATAAAAAACATGTAGTTTTTGACATTCCTTATCATTAATAATTCCTATTCAGTTTCCAATTACCATATAGCATGAAGCAAATCTATTTACTGTTTTTCAGTCTTTTTATTATTAGCTCGGGATTTTGTCAGACCAAAAGTCCTGCTGAATTTTTAGGGTATGAGTTGGGGCAACGATTCACCCCCCATCATAGGGTGGTCGCCTATTATGAACACGTAGCCGAGACAAATGAAAATGTCGTTTTAGAATATTATGGGCAAACTTCCGAATTTAGACCCTTGTTGGTGGCTTTTATTTCCGCCAAAGACAACATTGATAAACTGGAAACTTTGCGGACTGACAACCTCAAACGGACTGGCATCATAGCAGGTAACCCAGAGACACAAGTTCCGATAACTTGGCTGAGCTACAACGTGCACGGCAACGAAGCGGTGTCGTCGGAGGCAGCCATGATGACCTTATTTGCCTTGGTAGATCCAAATGAATCAAAAACAAAGGCCTGGCTTGAAAATTCCTTGGTTGTGATGGATCCCTGCCTCAATCCCGATGGGCAGGAACGCTATGTCAACTGGTATAATCAAAAAGCGAACGCCATCCTCCAGCCCGATCCGCAGTCGGTAGAGCATCGGGAGCCTTGGCCCGGAGGCAGGCCCAACCATTACCTTTTTGACCTAAACAGGGATTGGGCGTGGCAGACGCAGAAGGAATCGCAGGAACGGGTAACACTGTACAACCGTTGGTTACCTCAGGTGCACGTGGATTTTCATGAAATGGGTATTGATGAGCCTTACTTCTTTGCCCCAGCAGCAGAACCCTTGCACGAGCAGCTTTCAAATTTTCAGAAAGAATATCAGGAACTTTTCGGACGGAATACGGCCAAGTATTTCGATCAGGAAGATTGGTTCTATTATACCAAAGAGCGTTTTGACCTGCTTTATCCCAGCTACGGAGACACTTACCCCATGTACAACGGAGCCATTGGGATGACCATAGAGCAGGGTGGCTCCGGAAGGGCTGGGCTTGGCATGCTAAATGCCGAGGGCGACACCGTTACGCTCACCGACCGTATCCTTCACCACCATACGACTGCATTATCAGCTGTAGAAGTAACTTCACAGCATGCCAAACGTGTCGTGGATGAGTTTGCAAACTACTTTGCGGAAAACAGCTCCAACCCCAGAGCCAAATACAAGAGCTTTGTCATCAAGGGAACAAACGCCCCGGATAAGATTGCTAAGTTGCTTGATCTGCTGGATAAAAATGGCATTCGCTACGGGAGAGGAGGAAGCAATACAGGTTTAACTGGATTTGATTACTTGAAGGGTACTACCGGAAGATTTTCAGTTAGTGAAAACGACATTGTCATCAATGCCTATCAACCTAAAGCTGTGTTGACCCAAGTTCTCTTTGAGCCGGAGCCGGTCTTGAATGACAGTCTTACTTATGATATTACTACTTGGGCCTTGCCGTATGCATATAACTTGGAGGCTTATGCCGTGGAGACTAGAGTTAATGCTGGCGGAAGTTTTGAAAAAACAGCTTTTGAAATGAATATAGCAGACCCAAGTGCCTTAGCCTATATTGCACCTTGGAACGCGACAAAGCACGCAGTCTTTCTTACGGCCCTAATGCAGGAAAAAATACGGGTACGTGCTGCTGCTCTACCTTTTAGTTTCGGTGATCAAAGCTATGCTGGAGGTTCATTAATCATCACCCGATCTGGCAATAAGTATGTTCCTGATTTCCACCAAAAAGTAACCGATATTGCCAATAAACTTGAAATCACCCTAGGAAAAACAACCACGGGGTATGTGGACGAAGGAAAGGATTTGGGATCTGATTTTGTGCGTGCTATTAAAGCTCCCAAAATAGCCTTGATTGGAGGGCAAGGGACTTCTTCATTGAATTTTGGGGAGCTTTGGCATTTCTTGGAGCAAGAGTTAAGCTATCCGCTTTCGGTTTTGGAAAAGGACAATCTGGCCTCATTTGATTTGGGAACATATGATGTCATTATTATGCCATCAGGAAGCTATGGTAAATCGACAGATGCTGGTAACACGAACCTGATTGACTGGGTAAAAAAGGGGGGGAAATTGATTGCGGTAGAAAACGCCGTGGAAATGTTTGTAGAGACGGAAGGATTTTCTTTAGCAAAATATGGCAATCAGGATGAAAAAGACAGTTTGCAACAGGCGGAGGCCGATGCCATGGAACAGCAATTAACCCTTCTTTATTTGGAGCGGGAGCGCAATGAGATATCCGGCTCTGTGGTCGGTGCGGTGATGGAAGCAACGATCGATCAGACACATCCCTTGGGATATGGAGTAGGTGATCGTTTTTATACCTTAAAAAATAATTCAAATAGATATTCATATTTATCTAAGGGTGTCAATGTAGGATATATCCCCTCCTTAGATAGACATAGGGCCGGATTTATCGGGTACAGGATCAAACCTCAATTTGAAAAATCACTTGTGTTCGGCATGGAGGATGTAGGCAATGGAAAGGTTGTCTACCTTGTGGATAACCCGATGTTCAGAAGCTTTTGGGAAAGCGGAAAGCTTATTATGGCTAATGCGGTATTTTTGGTTGGGAATTAATGTGAAATCCTTTCTACTACTTATTTTAAGCCCGGCCAATTCGGTCGGGCTTTTTTTATTGGGAAAAAAGCCCGATTTTGGTTATTCGTTTTTGTAAACTGATAGACCTTTCTAATCCACGTATACTATGCCAGTACCACCTGAATCTCCCCTGTCCGAACAATTCCGCTGCCCTTGGTGCCTGGGTTTTGAGGGTTACCGGAAATACCATGACGAAGAGTGGGGAGTTCCGGTTTACACCGACAAAAAACATTTTGAATTTTTGGTGTTAGAGAGTGCGCAGGCGGGATTGAACTGGGCCACTATTTTGAAGAAAAGAGAAGGATATAGAAAGGCTTTTTCGGACTTTGACTATCAGCAGGTCGCGGAATTTCCCGACAGTTATGTAGAAACTCTTTTGGAGGATAAGGGAATAATCAGAAATCGGCTTAAAATAGCAGCAGCTATCAACAATGCCCGGAAACTCATCGAGATACAGAACGAGCTCGGCTCTTTTACGTCCTACATTTGGAATTTCGTTGGGGGAAAGCCGATCCTAAATCACTGGTCTGACCTGTCAAAGGCACCGGCAACTACCGAGATTTCCGATAAGCTTGCCAAGGACATGAAGAAAAGGGGATTTAAATTTCTTGGGAGCACAACGCTTTATGCCCATATGCAAGCAACCGGACTGGTGAATGACCACCTTGTTAAATGTTTCCGGCATCAGGAAGTGCAAGAATACGTGCGTTAGTGAATCTCCAAAATCGCTTTACTTTTCTGCACGGTAGGAAAAAAGCCCTCCAGGTTTTATACGTTAACAGATCGACTAGATGATTATCTAAAAAATCTGGAGGGTTTTCGGACTCTTGTTATTAGGTTCAGGATAATATCGCTTATTATTTAGCTCCAATTTTCAAAAGATACGATAGGGAACGGATAGTTGTCACCTAAATGCACCCCCTTGCTGTTCCGCATTTTTTCGGAAAGGGATTCAGGCTGATGGATATCGAATCCGGGAAGTTTGGCAAGTTCCGGAATCCATGTTCGAACATAGTCGCCTTTTTTGTCGTAGTTTTTTGCCTGTAGCAGGATGTTGAAGTAGCGGTCTTTGCGGGGATCATTGCCTACGCCTGCCACATACATCCAATTCCCCCAATTGCTGCATACATCATAATCGATCAACTTACTCTCAAAATAGGCTGCTCCCCATCTCCAGTCTATTTGCAGGTCATTCGTCAGAAAGCTGGCAACCAATTGCCTGCCTCGGTTGGACATAAATCCGGTCTGATTCAATTCACGCATATTGGCATCAATAAAAGGAATTCCTGTTATTCCTGCAGCCCAAGCCTGAAACGCATCCTCATCCTGCTTCCAAGATATAGTATCGGATTGTATGCCGGAAAGCTGGAAGATTTTATTACCGTGCTTTTTACAGATAAAGCGGAAGTAATCCCGCCATATCAATTCAAAGATTAACCAGTAAGTGGAATCATTTTTTTCAACCTCCTTTTCGTAATTTCGAATTTCCGAATAAATCCAACGAGGAGATAGTGCCCCTACCGATAGCCAAGGGGAGAATTTACTTGAATAATTAGCCCCAAGCAAACCGTTTCGGGTTTGTTTGTATTCGGCAATGGAATCAGTTTCCCAAAGGTAATGCGCAACACGTTGAAGTCCTTGCGTTTCACCGCCTTTGAAAGACAGGACAGACCTTTCATTTTCGACGGGATTTTCACGTCCCAGCTCTTCCAAACTGGGAATTTCCCCAATCGATCCAATTGCGGTTGGATATGGAATTCTGTCCGGTGTCGGAAGCACCTGTCTGACTATCGAAAGTTTTTCGCAGCCTTTTCGGAATGCGGTAAATACCTCTGGCAACTGTGGAATGGGAAAGGGTAAGTCATCCAGGTGAAAGAGGGTAGCCTGCCAATATCCTTGGGTAGCTATTCCTTTAGCCCAGGAATTCTTTTCCAGAGACTTCTCGACCGTCTGTTCTTCGGTGGTTACTTCCTGTGAGAAATAAATGGCCTCAACCTGATGTTGCTCCGCAAATTCGACCATTACTTTCTCTGGGTGGCCGTTTAGAATGACCAAGTCGGCCGCTTTGGCTTGTAAACTACCTCTAAGATCCAATACGGACTCATTTACAAATTTCGCCCGAAAGGAACCGGTTTTTTCTAAATTGAATGGAGTCTTTTGATAACTGCGTGGATCATAGCAGTAGACTGGGATTACCTCATCCGTCTGCTGCAGGGCCTTGGTCAACGCTTCGTTATCGTGCAGCCTCAAATCATTTCTAAACCATACAATCGCTCTTTTGTATTTCATATACCTGCATAACCAAATGAAAAAGGGAAGTGTTTGGGGCCGCAGCCGGGTTTAACATGTAGGTTATTGGTTGTGGGTTGAATGGTAAGAATATGTATACCACTAATTATTCGCTTCGTGGGTGTTGCGTTTGCATAGTGTATCCATTACACTTTCTTATATTCAATTAACTTGAAAAAAGTATTTTTCTAAAAGCCATTTGCAATGGCCCACCACCGATTTTGTCTGCCAGAAAGTCAACGATATTCTTATTCTGAACTGATTGATCCCTATTCAGCACCCAAAATATCAGATTTCTTGGCGGTCTTGCTTTGCTTGATCCTGTAATTGAGTGACAGATTGATTTGCCGCCGTCTAGGCAAAAAATCACTTTCAGTCACAAAACCCGGTCCTTCGAAAATCATTCGGGTTCTTCTAGTATTGAAGATATCCATGATATTTAAGATAAGCGTGCCTCTGCCTTTAAAAACGTCCTTTGATCCTGAAAGATCCGCATAGTACAGCGCTTTCCGTGTCCCCTGTGCTACACGCTGTCTCCCTTCATAATTGGTTCGCAACTGTATGTCCAACGTATTCGGCAGGCTAAACCGGGTCGTATAGCGGGCAAACCAACTGTAGGTATCCCTCTTGTATTCTTCCATTATGTTGCTGCCATCTATCTGGGCAAAGAACACATTTAAATTTAAATCCATTTTCCACCAGTTGGTTGCATTATAATCGCTGGTGAATTCCGCACCATAGGCCCTTTCAGAAAGTAGATTTTGAGGCAAGGTCATAGAAAAACCGTCCTCATCCACGGTTCGAATTTTTTCTATTTTGTCATGCGTATTCCGGAAATAAACGGTTGAAAAAATGGATCCCTTGTCCATGTATTTGATATGTCCCACCTCATAGGCGTCGGTAAATTCCGGTTCAAGGTCAGGGTTGCCGCTCCAGAAATTCCTGGCATCGGAGAACGTCACAAATGGACTTAGGTCACCGTAAAATGGCCGTCGGATACGACGGCTATAGCTAACCTGCATGGCATCATCCGGACTGATATTATAAGTGACGTGGGCACTGGGAAACAAGTTGGTGTATTGCCGTGGATTGATGTCATTGGCAAGTACCAAGGTCGTCTTTACATTGGTGTTCTCGGCTCTTAACCCTCCTTGATAGGAAAATTTTTGGGTCTTGTTTCCTAAAATGGCATAGGCGGCGTGAATATCTTCATCGTACAGAAAAACATCCTTTAGCCCGGGTAGCGGGATCATATCTCCCGATTCATTTTGTTCGCTGACAATAAAATCATTTTCCATATCCCTGAAACTGCTGCGGATACCCGTTTCGAAATTTCCATCTTTAAATATCGGCTTTGTATAGTCCAGTTGGAAAAGCCACTGCCTTTCAAACTCATCGTTGATGGAAGTTTGGAGTAGATTTCGGTTTGGGATGGGTGTACCGTTTGGTTGAAAGGCAAACTCGGTGTAGACCTGATCTGAATTTTCCCAATAATCCAAATGGGTAACCGCAGCAACTAACTTATGCCCCGCTTGCTCAAAGGATTTGCTGTAGCTAATGCTATACTCGGAATTTGGTTCGTTCTCGACTTCATTTTGCTGTCTCTGAAAATAACTGTCCATGTTCCTATTCACATCATAATCTTCATACCGTATATTGGTAATGCGGTGGGCGTCACTTCTACGGAGTAAGTAGGAACCGGTCAAGATGCTATTGTCTGATAGGTAGTAGTCTAAACCAGCCCGGATATTGTTGTTTCGACTATTGACAAAACCCTCAGTGAACTGCTCGGTGTAAAATGAGGTATCCGCACTAAACACATCTTGGCGAAGAAATCCGTCTCTAGGAACCTCACGGTAGGCAAAACCGTAGTTGACAAACCAGTTGATCTTGTTTTTTCGGTAGTTTAAGTTCGCGGCAAAGCCCAAGTTGGTGGGATTGCCTGTTATAGCCTCGAAGGAACCGTTGAAGCCTTGGGCATTTTCTTTTTTGAGAACTATATTGATGACCCCCGCCATACCTTCTGCTTCGTATCTTGCAGAGGGGTTGGTAATTACTTCCACAGATTCGATGAGGTTAGCCGGGAGCTGCTGTAGGCCGCTGCTTCCCTTAAAGCTCACTAATCCAGAAGGTTTGCCATCTATTAGAATCCGGACATTTTCACTTCCCCTTAAGCGTACATTCCCCTCCGGGTCCACATTGATTGAAGGAAGGTTCATCAGGATATCGGTAGCTGTTCCCCCAGCATTGGCAAGGTCTTTTCCCACATTAAAAATTCGCTTGTCTAAACTGAGCTCCATCAGGTTTTTTTCACCCAATACCACGACTTCATCCAAGTTTTCAGCGGATGATGTCAGGCTGAGTTCACCCAGGTTAATACTGTTTTTTTCCCTGGTCACCGCCATTTCGTTAATAGCAAGCGGTTCATATCCCATAAATTCCACCAATAGAGAAAAATTGCCTAATTCGGTATCCAATGTAAAGGTGCCGTTTTCGGCCGTTATGCTGCCATTTACCAGCCGCTTTTCACCCTGCACTTCCGCAAACATACTGACGGTTGCAAATCCGAGTGCCTGCTTGCTTTGGGCATCGACTATTTTCCCGGTGATTTTGCCAGCGGGACGCTGCTGTGCGAATACCTGATTCCCTGCCAAAATTAAAAGGAAGGTTAGTGCTGCAAAAGAAGACAAATACTGGCTTTTCATTGACTGGAATGTTGAATTGAAGGGTCAAATATAGCAAAGGAAAACTTCTAATGATTTAATTTTTACAGGAATGAAAAGGCGAATCTTTAAAGGCTAGAAAAACCATTTTAAAAATCTTCCTTTTCGAATTCAGAAATTTAGAATTAATTTAGGCCAAATTAATATCTATGGAGGTAATTAAGACTTCCACAAATGCTATGACCAAAAAATACTATCGGTACTTTCCAGCCCTTTTATGTTTGTGGGTGTTTCTTTTTTCCTGTACTTCGAAGACCAAGTCCGTAGAAGAGCTGATTTTGGTGAATCAAGCCACAGTGAGTAAGGGCCAGGAGCTTTTTGAACAGAACTGCGCTACCTGTCATGATTTTAACCAAGACGGCATCGGCCCTCAACTTGGCGGTTTAACCCGTATAGTACCGGTAGATTGGTTGAGGGGATTTATCAACAATCCCACAGAAATGATTGACGGTGGGGATGAGCGTTCCCAAGCCATCTTCGCCAGATACCAATCGTATATGCCCGCTTTTAATTACCTGGGAGAGGAGGGAATTGATGCGATAATCGCGTATATGCACCAATATGACGCTCCGGAGGCAAGCACCTTCATCAGGGCGGACTCGGTTGCGAATCCTATTCCGGAACCGATTCCACTATCTGACTTGGTTGCTAGGATTGAACTAGTCACCCAAGTCGCTCCTTCCAGTGAGGAAATGCCCAGAACTAGGATCGCCAAACTTGACTTTGAACCTACATCCGAGAAGTTGTACATTGTCGATTTACGGGGAAAAATGTTTGAGATCCTCGATGGAAATACTATTCCCTATATGGACATGGAAGCCTTGATGCCCAATTTTATCAATAAACCTGGATTGGCTACTGGATTTGGGAGTTTTGCTTTTCATCCCGAATTCACCCAAAACGGCCTGCTTTACACCACCCACACGGAAGGTCCAGGCTCAGCTCAGTCTGATTTTGGATATGCGGATTCGATCAAGGTTACGCTGCAGTGGGTTGTACTAGAGTGGAAAACCGGGAATCCAGCGGGGACACCTTTCCAAGGAGAAAGCAGGGAATTGTTCCGGATTGATATGGTCACTGGTATCCACGGTATGCAGGAGATCACCTTCAACCCCTTGGCTAAGCCTGGAGATGAAGATTATGGGTTGCTGTATATCGGAATTGGTGATGGGGGCAGTGTCGGATCAGGATATGAATTTATCCCTTATGGACCAAGCCAAGCCTGGGGCAGCATTTTTCGCATAGATCCTCAAGGTACCAACAGTAGCAACGGAAAGTATGGCATTCCTGATTCCAATCCCTTTGTGGGCCAAGAGGACAAAGTGGAGGAGATATTTGTTCATGGGTTCCGAAATCCACACCGATTGACTTGGACCAAGAAAGGGCAGAAATTGGCCACGAATATTGGGCAGGGTAAAGTAGAGTCGCTCTATATGCTTCAGCCGGGAGAAGACTACGGATGGCCAGTGCGTGAAGGAATATGGGTGATCGATTCCAAGGTCGCCATTAATCAAGTATTTACATTGCCTGAAGATGAGGCCAACTGGGGCTTCACCTATCCGGTGGCTATGTACGATCACGACGAAGGCAATGCAATTTCCGGTGGCTTTGAATATTGGGGGGCAAATGTGCCAAAATTAGATGGGAAATATTTGTTTGGCGATATTGTGAGAGGTAGGTTGTTTTATGTAGAAACCGACAAACTATCTTATGGAGCAACGGTTCCAATATATGAGTGGCAGGTAAAAATAGATGGTGTTATAAAATCCCTAGTGGAACTCTCCGGAACCAGAAGAGTTGATCTTCGGCTAGGAAGAGACGCTGATGGTGAAGTTTATATTTTCACCAAGCCAGATGGGAAAGTCTACAAGATCGTTGGAATTGATTGATAAACTGTTGACCTGCTAAAGTCAAAGAGCGTATTCAAGTTTCAATTACTATTAAAAACAAAAACCCGGGAAGGTGCTCTTTTCTATTTCCGGGCGATAACTAAATCAAAGCACCTAAGAAAATAGAATATTTAAATTTTCTTAGGTGCTTTGATTCGTATGGAATTATATTCCTTTTCTACTTTTCCTGAAGTGCCTCACACCTGTCGTAATCCGGATCGATGTCGATAAATACTTCCTCCTTGGCAACAATAAACCACTTGCTAAGAATTTCTTCTTCTTTTTTCCTTCTGGCAGCAGCTTTCAATTTTTCATAATCGTCGTTGATATTTGCACGGTGGGCAGCAAATCGCTCTTTGTAAAAGAGAATTCTAACTGCAGGTTCTGACCTACCTGAACGCGGATCTACATCATCAAACCTCATGGGCGTGGTGACGCTTCCTATTTTCATGCTGTCCAAGGTGAAATATAAAACGGGATCTTCCAACGTACGCAGAGTAAGCCTACTTGATCCGTTAATAGGGTCGGTGAAAAAACCACCATTGTCTGAAGTCGAACGGTCATCTGAATATTCCTTCGCAGCCTTGGCAAACGTAATTTTCTCCTCTACGATTTGTGTACGTAAGCTGTCCAAGTATCTCTCAGCCTTGGCAATATCCTCCTCTGACGGCTTGGGTATGATCAGTATGTGGCGGGTATTAAAGGTAGTGCCTCTTCGTTCAAGCAATTGGATTAGGTGAAATCCGAACATGGTCTCAACAGGATCGCCAATTTCACCCGGACGGAGTGCAAAAGCCATTGCCTCATATTCCGGTGCCAATTCTCCCCTTCTAAAAAAGCCTAAATCACCTCCTTGGACTTTTGAACCCGGATCTTCAGAATATTTCGTGGCCAGACTCGCAAAATCCTCATCACCATCTGCGATTTTTTGCTTTAGCTCAAGTAAAAAATCCCTGACTTTGTCCTTATCTGCCTTATTTACTTCTGGTTTTTTCACAATTTGTCCCACTGTAACTTCTGCGGAGAAAAAAGGAAGGGAATCAGTGGGAATGCTGCCAAAGAATTTCCTTACATCTGCAGGTGAGACGGTCAGATCCTCTGAAATAGTCTTTTGCATCTTGGCCACCACCATCTGTTCTTTAATGGCGTCCTGCAATTCATTTTTTAACTGCTCGGAGGTTTTCCCATAGGCTTCTATCAGCGTCTCCTCATCACCGCCAAACTGTTGCATGATCATGCTAAACCGCTGGTCTGTTTGAATCATTACTTCCGGGTCTGATACGATCACAGAATCGATTTCAGCCTTGGCCATCATCAGTTTATTTATTAGTAAGGATTCAAACACTTCACACCTGGTAGGCGTTGAAAATCCCTCCTGAGCTTGGGATATTGCCTCCAGGTATGCCTTCTGTAAGTCGGATTCCAGAACTATATTGTTATCTACCTTGGCAATGATTTTGTCCAAAACCTGGCCAGTCGGGATTGGAGCCGGAGGTTTTGGAGTATCTGCCACTGCTAGGGTATCCTGACCGAATGAAGGCAGAATGACCAAAACAAAAAGGAATAAGATACAGGTGAATTTCAGGTATTTAATCATAAATTTCAAACTCATTATTTTCCAATGCTTTATCGTATACTTCTTTATGCAGCTTTTCTGCAAGGGCGACACGTCTTTTATTAACGATTATTTTTGATATTTCATCCTTTACAAATTCTAAAGGCGGAACTTGGTCCTGCAATTTGTATTCCAGAATGTGAAAGAAATAAGCATGGTTGTCGTCTTCTATATCAATATGCTTATTACTTTTCAATAATTGTACGTTATTTGTACTTTGTGCCAGAGGTGTATTCAGGATAATATCGTCAAATTTGATCCAAGTTGAGTCTTCCAAGAAATAGTTGTTGGCATAGCGGAGGGAAAGTTCCTTTAGCTCTATACGGTCGCTATCTCTTGTGCTTCTAAGCAATCGCTCTACCTGCCGCTTTTGAGGAAGGCCTTTTTCCATTTTAATAAAATTGGTTCGAACAATTATTTCTTTCAGCGAGAAGTTTTCTTTGAATTTGTCGTAATAGGAAGTAATTTCTTCCAAAGGGACATTTTTGTCCAAAGACTGTTCCACCTGTGATTTTTCAAATTCATAGATAATCAACGCATATCGGTAATCCAATAACTTTCGGTTTAGTTCAGATTCGTCTATTGTAAGGTTTTTACCTGCTTCCTTGATCATAAGTTGCTTTTTGATCCAAGTTTGGATATACCTACTTACGAGTTCTGCGCTGTCCAAGTTGGACTGGGTGTCTTTGGTAATAAAATCAATGTCAGAAATATGAAGGTTAGTTTTACCAACAGAAGCGACGACGGGATCGTCGTCGTCTTCCTCGCTTTTGATCTTAAACATATCACAGCTAGAAAGGAACAGCACAATAAATCCTAGAATAAAAAGATTAGTTGACTGCAAGGTGGTAGATTCTATTTTTTTCACCTTCATTTATTTTAATACTATATTTTTCTTTTAACTTATTTATCAACGTTTCGTCTAGGTATGTCTGATAATCTTGTATAACCTTTCCTCTGGTTTCCTCAAATTCTTTAGAACCTTCAGGTAGTTTGTCCCCGGTTAGGATAAAATAGCGAATTCCATTTACCATTTTTTCGTGAAAATTTTTCGAAAGGTCTAAGTCTTGGAAAATTGGATTTTCAGTAGTCTCTACTAATCGGTCTTCTAAAGTAAATAACAATGGGAATCTTTCTAAAAAGGTTTCCTGAAGCACTTTTTCCAACCCTTTTTCATATTCTTTATTTTGCAGGTATCCCCTTAGTTTGGAGATTTCTTCGTTCTGGGGTTGGGTGATCTTCACTACGAGTGAAGGAACCCTCTCTTGCCAATAATAACGGTCCAAGTGTTCTTCATAGTATGTTCTTTGGCCGACAGAATCATTAATGGCTTTTTGCCAGACCAAATCATTCATCAGATTGAACAGCAAGATTCCATCTCTGAATTCCTGCACGAGCAGCCTATAATCTTTGTTGTTTTTGAATAAATCTCTCTCTTCGGCTTCATTAAGCTGAGTTACTATAAATCCGTCTTTCCATGATTCCAAGTCCGTCTTTTTATTGGCTTTTACCGAAGAACTTTCCTCGATAATATACTGCCAAAAATCTACCACTCTTAAAGTATCTGTTCCAATCCGCAACACCCATTTGTCCCATAACTCTCGCTGTTCCCATTTCCCTTTCAAGCTTTCAGGGGCTAGGTTGTTTTCTTGTTGAAATGTCTCAGCAAGAAGGTGGAAAATGGAATCATTTTCCTGGGCATCGTATTTTGCCTTTTGCATGGCCGTCACTTGGGACTTTATCAGAGTAGATCTGCTATCTCTCAGAATTCGGGATTTCAAGGTTTGTTCGAGTTCTTCGTAAGGAGCTACAGGCTTAACCTCCTCAAGACGGATAATATGGTAACCGAAAGGTGTTTTCACCGGATTGGAAATCTCGCCAATTTCTTGCAGGGCAAAAGCAGCCTGCTCAAATTCGGGAACGATACTGCCGACTCCGAACCAAGGAAGTAACCCTCCGCTTTGGCGGGTACCTGGATCCTCTGAAAATGTGCCTACAATTTCTTCCCAAGTACTGTTCTCTTTGAGCAGTTGTTCATAAATATCAACTACTTTACGCTTGGCCCTATCCTCACTCATCTCATCATCGGGACTGGTTCTTACCAACAAATGAGATACACGGATTTCACCCGGATTTGGTCTTCGGTCTTCCAATTTTATGATGTGATAGCCGTAATCTGTTAATATAGGCTTTGATACCTCCCCGACTTGCAGGTTGTAGGTTGCTGCTTCAAAGGGATAAACCATTTGCATGGCAGTAAAGTAACCCAAATTACCCCGGTTGGTCTCAACGGATGGATCTTGGGAATGTGTTAGGGCTAATTGGCTGAAATCCATTCCCTCACTCGCCTCAGCTTGGATTTTATTGGCCATCCTTAAAACAGTCAAGGAGTCATCAAGATTTGCGTTGGGAGGAAATGAGAGGAGGATATGACTGGCTTTTACTACCTCCTTGAGACGGCTGTAGGCTTTTTGCAACTCGCCTTCCTGAACTTCGTTTTCCAGTAGGAAAGGCTTCCGAATATCTTCCCTGAAGGAACCGAATTCCTCGATGAACTCTTCCGATTCATGATATCCTAGCTTCTCTGCTTCTGTTACTTTTAACTTATAGTTGATGAATAACTGGAAATTTTCTTCAAACTCTGCTGAACTTACGAGTTTGTTTTCTTCGGACGGTGCGCTATTTTTGGATAGAACATACAAAAACTCCTCAGCCGGCACAGGGATACCATCGATTGAAATCAGATAGGGATCCTCCGGTGGGGAGGTTGTCAGCTGGCTGTCTGCAGTGATTTTTGGGGTACAGGCTAGTGCCATACATCCCATCAACAAGCATCTAAGACTGGTTTTCATTTTTACGCATCCAGGAAATAATCATGCAATGTTACAAATTTTAATAGACAATCGGTGTGTTATTGCCTGATATCTCCTTGAATTTAACAATCATTTGGATTTGAGCTGCTTGACCAGCCTGCACACGTTTTGGCTGTTTTTAGACTCAAATTCAATTTTGTCCATGATCTTTTTGACCAATAGAATTCCTATTCCTCCCTTTCGTTTTTCTTTTATCACTTTGGACAAATCAGGAGCTTCGTATTCGAGGATATTAAATGCCTGTCCAGAATCAAAAATCTCAAAAGTTATTTTATGCGCGTCATCAGTGACCCGGAGTTTGATGAAATCGTCCGGGTTGCAGTTGTGGGAGTGGATAATGAGATTGGCACACACTTCTTCCACAGCCAGAATCAATTGATTTTGTACGATTTCATTGAGGTCCTTCGGTTTCAAAATATCTGAAAGAAATGATCTCAGCTCACCCAGCCTATTTTTTTCGCAGGCTAACTTCAGTTCATGCATCATAAATTCTTGCCAATGCTTCATGCTGGTCCTTCTCAATGGTAATCAATTGATCCAATCCTAAAATATGAAATACATTCTGTACTTTATCATTCAGTCCGAAAATGACGAAAGCGATATTATTGTCCTGAAAATCCTCCAAATAGGACATAAAGACTCCTAATCCAGCAGAGGAAATATACTCTAATGTAGACCCGTCAACCAGTATTTTCTTCGTGCCTGCAGCCAATATTTCCTGAATGGCTTGATCCAACTCCACGGAGTTGCTGGCATCAACTTCTCCATTAAGCCGGATAAGGGTATACGATTCTTTTTTGCTTAGTGTTATCTCTAACATAGTCTGTTATACGTGTATGAAATCTTAATGTTCATTCAATAAATTTTATAACCATAAGCGAATAATCATCATCTGGAAGAGCATCTTTTCCTATGAATTCATATACTTTCCGAATAATCTCTTCTTTAATTTCTTTCGCAGAAAGATGGTGGCATAAATTCAACACATTTCTGAGTTGGTCGTATCCAAATTCTTTTGCTGCCAGATTTTTCGCCTCAATTATTCCATCCGTATACATTACCAGTACATCCCTTGGCGCATAGGTTAGTTTCCCTTCTTCTAGAAAATCCCCATATTGTTGGTTTCGCACCATCCCCAATCCCATCCCGTTGATTTTCAAAAACTCGCTCCTTCCCAAGGCAGAATTAAAGTATAACGTGGGGCAATGTCCAGCCCTTGCAAACCGGATATTTTTGGATGCAGTATCCAACAGGTAATAAGTAGTGGTGATGAAATGGTTTTTTTCCAAGCAATGGCTTAGCGCGTTATTTGCTTTTATAAGAAAGGTTATTGGAGGTAGCCCAAACTGCACCAGACTGTGAAAGATACCTTTCATCTGTGACATATTGAAAGCTGCAGATGTACCCTTGCCCGAAACATCTCCAATAATTAGCGCAAAATTATGGTCGTCAAACTGATACGTTTCGTAATAATCCCCTCCAACTTCATCCGCTGCGGCAGAAAACCCCTCGATTTCAAAGCAGGTATTGTGGTGCAGCTCCGTAGGAAGGAGACTGCGCTGAACCCGCTGGGCAATCTCCAATTCTTCCTTATACCTTTCCGTTACGATGGCTTCATTGAGTAGCCGATAGTTTTCTACAGATATAGATGCCTGTCCGACAAAAGTGGAAATAATGTTAATCATCTCTTTGTTGAACCCATCTTTCACTTCCTTTACTAGAAAAATGTTTCCCAGAAGTTTTTTGTTTACCCGAATGGGAAAAACCAATGCGGATTTGTAAAGTTCATGAGGTATTTTTCCGAAGATGTATTCTATCTTCTCATTATTTTCATTGCTCAGGTGATCGGAAAATGGCTTGGTTTGTCCCATAATTTGCCGAACATCCAGACGCTCTTCGTCTGAAATAAAACGCTGATGGACGATTTCCTTTGGATCGGAATCTCTGGGCATGATCTCTAACCACGCGGCATCCACATAGGCAGCACTCATGCAGCTGTCCATCAGAATATCCAACACCTGCTCTTCGTTTTCCCCAGGTTGTATGGATTGACTTAACCGCTGAAAGTTGATTGCTTCGATAAGCTTCTGTTCAAAAACCGAAGAAGTCGGCAAATTAAACAAGGTGACTAAAAAACTGAATAGCGAATAAATTATGACGAAGGCAAATAAACCGAGAAGGAATAGATTTTGCGAAAGATTTATGAAATATGGGTTTTTAAGGCTGTAATCCAAAGTTTGATACAGCAGGTAACCTGCACAAATGAGGATAGTTGACAAAAACAAGATAGATTTCCATTTTTCCTTGAAGGTCAGGTAGGGAATCCATTTTAGATTGGCGGAAAGAATAATGCTGTAAATAATCAAAAAGGTCATTCCAAAAAAGAAGCCGTAATCCAAATCATTTTTATTGATCAATACAAAAAACATACTGACCAGAAGAATGATCTCAAACGCCTGCCATTGTTGTACCACTGCCTTGCTACGCTGGTAGAGAATGAGGTGCTTCCACAACAAAGCCGTAGAAACCAAAAATAAACTCGTAAGCGCGAAGTTGACGTGATAAAAGAAATTCCTAAGCAATGGATCCGAATACAGGGCAGTGTCCTCCATCAGGTTGTATAAAACAACAATCAAAAGGGCAACCCCAGTGGCAAAAAGGCCGGTGGAAGCCGCCCGCCAAATTAGGTGGAGAAAGTTTTCATTTTGATGGCGGGAGATAGACTGGCTGAAAAAAAGGTATAGCAAAATGAAAAAAATGATCTCAAGAATCCAAGTCAGTTCTGAATCCAACCCTACCTCAATCTCATTGACATTACCAAATACTCGGGTAAGGTCAACCAATAATAACCCAATCCAGGTAAGTATTGCAAGAAAAACCGTAATCTTGCTAAGTTGTATGTTAGGTAGTCTGAACATAAATAAAAGGAACGCAATAATACATATTACCTGTCAGAAAGCATGAACTCATTTTATAAAACCTTGTTATATACCTAAACTGAACCATGAACCGAATCAACTATTTATTCTTTTTTACAGTGTCACTATTGACATTTGGATGTACCAGTGCCGATGTCAACCGTTTTATACAAGGGGCTTCCCAAGCTACTCTCACAAATGAAGACGTAGGAAATGGCCTCCGTGACGCACTTGTAAAGGGGATTTCCGTCGGAGCAGACCAGGCAGCTAAGGAAAACGGTTTTTTTGGCAATGATTTGATTCGAATTGCGCTTCCAGAAGACCTTCGCCGATTAGAATCCACCATGCGGCAATTTGGATTGGGGGCAGAAGTGGACCGTGTCCTTCTCACAATCAACAGGGGAGCGGAAAGTGCAGCCAAAGAAGCCAAACCGATCTTTATAAACGCCATTCGGCAACTTACCATTCAGGATGCTTTTGCCGTACTAAGAGGTGATCAGGATGCCGCTACCCAGTTTTTGAGAAGAACCACTACTGAGCAATTGACCGTTCTTTTTGAGCCTAAAGTGCAGGAGTCTCTAAACGAGGTCGGTGCTACCAGGCACTATACCGATTTGGTGAATGCCTATAATGCCATACCTACTACCCGAAAAATAAATCCGGATCTCAATGCTTATGTTACTGAGATGGCCATTGATGGGTTGTTTAAACTGATCGCCGAGGAAGAGCTCAAAATCAGGGAGAATCCAGCCGAACGGACGACTGCCATTATGCGCAGGGTATTTGGTTCAGTGCAATAGTTGAAAAACCTGCCCATTCCGATTGACGAATTTGAAGTTCAGTCGAGTGGGGAAGGGGATTAAGGTTATAAAAAAACCACATCAGTAATCACTCCTTCCCCGTATTTTGCAGAGATGAGGGACAATACCTTTGATTTGTTCATCATGAGTTCTTTCTTAATAGGGCCAGAAGTCAATTGAACGTAGAGCACTTTGTTTCTTACGCTGACGTTTCCTGTCCGTTTGGCCACGGTTTTGCCCATAAGCTCCGACCAGCCATTCACCACTACCCTTTCGTCGAATTTATCCCGGATTTTATAGGCCTCAAGCAGTTCTCTAAACACATCCTTTAACGGAGAAGTGATGCTCTTTCTGGCTGCATCGTTGGCATATTTTCGCATAGGTCAAAGATACAGGATTAATTCAAACCGTCAGATAATGGAGCGAAAGGATTTTCAAAAATGTGATTTTATAGGAACAACTTTGCGGCGACACTGTCTGCCAAAAGTTTGCCTTTTCGGCTTAAAATTAGGTGTCCGTCTTGGATGCTTACCCAACCGGATTTGCTCAAAAAGTTTAATTCCGCTGACTTAAGCTCAATTAAGTTCACCTGATAGGTGGTTTCCAAAAAATTCAAATCTGTACCCCAAATCGTACGTAGAGAGGTAAGTATGTACTCATTAATCCGATCTTCTGCGTTTAGATTATCTGTTTCAAAGACTAACTTTCCTTCACGCAGAGCCCTTACATAACCGGAATTGTTAGATACGTTGTATCCCCGGTTTGTCCCGTCAAAGGAATGTGCGCTTGGACCTACTCCCAAATAAGGGGCGCCGGTCCAATAATTTGTATTGTGCAAGGCGAAGGCATCCGGTTTGCCGAAATTGGAAATCTCATACTGAATATATCCGGCAGCTTCCGTGGCATCCTGCAAGATCTCAAATTCCTCAGCGACAAAATCGTCCGACGCGGGCTGGAAGGTACCTCTTTTTACCCAAGTCCCAAGGGCTGTTCGCGGTTCTATAGTCAATGCATAGCTGCTGATGTGTCCCGGGTCCAGATCCAATGCTGTGCGCAGATCTGCTTCCCACCCGGTATGGTCTAAGGAGGGAAAACCATACATCAGGTCGATGGATAATTTGGCGAAACCGGCGTTTCTGGCCAGTTCAATGCATTGAAGTGATTCCTCGGCATTATGTGCCCGGTTATAAAAAGTTAGCACCTCATTTCTAAAGCTTTGTATTCCAATGCTGAGTCTATCGATCCCACAGGATAAAAATTGAGTAAGTTTTGCGTCATTTAAATCATCCGGATTTGCTTCTAACGTGACCTCCCGCAGTTTGACCGGGTAATTTGCGTGGATGGTATCCATCAAATACGAAAGCTGGGATTGCGACAAAAGAGAAGGAGTCCCCCCCCCAAAATAGATTGATTCAATGATCTCTCCCTCGGGTAGGTAATTTTTTCGAAAGACCAATTCTTTTCCTATTTGATGTATCAATTCTTCCATCAGGTTGCTGCTTGTGCTAAAATGGAAATCACAATAGTGGCAGGCTTTTTTACAGAAAGGGATATGTAGATAGATTCCTGCCATGTATTCACAAATATTTATCGGGATTAATAAGCTAATTAATGGGAAATTCCGTTCAAAGAAACGAAGACTTGCGCAATAGAGCCATATCTTGTCATCATTTTATCGGTAGGAAATAAAAAATTACTAATTTCGAAGAATAATGATTACTGATACTCACCCTTTCATTTCATAAGGGGATCATCAATATTTTATTTTCATTGAAAAGTCTCAATTTAAACTATAAACCCGGTCCATACCAAATGTACATCGGGATAAAACAAACTCAAAAAATGAATCAACTTTCCCAAAAAATCAGTAGCCTCGTTCTGCTTTCCTTTCTTATATATACTGTTCCGGGATTGGCCCAAATGGAAGTCAAAAGTAATTTGGTAGCCAAAAATGCCGAAGTAGTAAAGCTGGGGGATGGGTATAAATTTACTGAGGGCCCTGCCGTGGATAGGCCGGGGAATGTTTTCTTTACTGACCAGCCAAATAATAAGATTTTAAAATGGACCTTTACTACAGGTGAGTTATCTACTTTCGAAGAGGAAGCTGGTAGATCCAACGGTCTCTATTTTAACCTAAAAGGTGACTTACTTGCCTGTGCGGACATGAATAATGAGCTCTGGTCTATTGACAGGGATGGCAATAAAAAAGTGCTGGTTGAAAGCTTTAAAGGGAAAAAACTCAATGGTCCCAACGATCTGTGGATTAATCCCCGTGGAGGGATTTATTTTACTGATCCCCTCTACAAAAGGGATTATTGGGAAAGAGATCCGGAGATGCAACAAGACGGTGAACATCTTTATTACGTGAGCGACGATGGCCTACAATTGTTTCGGGTAGATGAGACTCTGGTGAAACCAAACGGGCTCGTAGGTACACCTGACGGTAAAAAACTATACGTTGCCGATATTGGTGCCAAGAAGACCTATGTTTACGATATTGAGGAAGACGGTTACCTGACCAACAAGCAGCTTTTTGTAGAAATGGGTTCAGACGGAATGACCATCGATAACCGGGGAAATGTATATCTGACCGGAGATGGGGTGACCATTTTCAATGCTAAAGGTGTACAGATAGGCCATATTCCGGTAGATGCACCTTGGACAGCCAATGTATGTTTTGCGGCTGGGGATAGAAAGACTCTGTTTATCACCGCGTCTGACGCCGTGTATACCCTCCAAATGAAAGTGAGAGGAGTTTGGTAAAAAAGGTTACGTCTACCATGCTTTTTATGTCGGGTTTCTTTTTAGCTGAGTTAGCTTTTGGAAACGCCGACTTTAAACTTACCTATATAATAACTGGTGAAACTGAACGCCGGGGTGAAGAGGTTTTTGCCGATACACTTTCCAGACACCAATTTGTACGTGAATTGCTATTCATTCTTCAAGGCGAAGGATACCTATTCGCCCATGTGGCCGAATTATATATTACTGAACAGGGAGACCAAAATGTGAAAATTCAAACCGGTAAAAGGTTTGAATGGCTTTCTTTAAATAAAGGGAATCTGGAGGAGTGGTTGATTCTCAAATCGGGAATAGACCCCCAAAAATTTCAACGAATACCGGTTGACTATACAGCGGTGAAGCGGATTTTTGATGCTGTACTGAAGGTGTCGGAAAATCAGGGTTACCCCTTTGCTTCCATCCATTTGGACAGTATCCGCCTAACCGGACAACAAATTGGGGCAGCTATTGCCTATAATGCCGGACCAAGAATTACATTTGATACCCTAAGGGTGACGGGCAACTCACTGACGCGCCCTATCTTTTTCGCCCGGCTAATGGATCTCCTACCTGGAGAGCCATTTTCTCAAGCAAAGGTGGATCGGTCCTTCGGTTTATTAAAAAATATTCCCTATCTCCAGCTGGTGGGAGAGCCAAAGCTTAGTTTTCAAAATGAAGAAGCAACGGTCTATTTCCCGATCAATGACAGAAGAATAAACAGCTTGGACGGGATCATTGGCATCCTGCCCAATGAGGTGGAGGGCAATAAATTATTGGTAACTGGACAGTTTGATATTGCATTATATAATGTATCCGGAAAAGGCAGAAACTACCTAGCCTCCTGGCAGCGCTTAAGCCAGTATTCTCAAAACCTGCGTCTGACTGCCGTAGAGCCTATGGTATTGGGCTCCGGTCTGGATGTAAAGGCCTCCTTTTTCCTCCTCAAGGAAGACACTACGTTTTTGAACAGGGATTTTAAGCTGGACGTCGGATACCGGGTGAGCCCATCGACGTATCTGAGTTTTTTCACTAGGCGGCAGACAGGTGATTTGCTTTCAACTTCCCAGCTGGCAGAGGTTGAAGTTCTGCCAGATGTTGCGGATTTTAGGTTCACCAATTACGGGATGAGCTTGGAATTCAACACAGTGGATGATGTGTTTTTCCCCAAACGTGGCATTCTTTCATCATTTACTTTTGGATTGGGCAATAAACGGATTGTTCAAAACACAGGTTTGGCCCCAAGGTTGTATGAGGACATCGACAGAGAAACTTTTCAATATTATCTACAGGGTGGTATTACTTACCATCACTTATGGAGGCCTCAGCTGGGAACGATGGTCAATCTACAGGCAGGCCAAACAGCCAATCCAAACTTGCTGCTCAACGATCTTTTCCGGCTGGGAGGACTAAAGTCTATTCGGGGGTTTAATGAAAACTACTTCTTTGCAAGTCAATATGCCTATCTTACCGTTGAGCCGAGATTTTACTTTGATACCTCGTCCTATTTTTTGATTTTTGTGGACGCTGCCGGAATTAACAACCAAGTAACCGAACTGGGAAGGGATTTCCCTTTCTCATTTGGGGGAGGGTTTAGCATGCAGACCAAAGGGGGGATTTTCAATTTTGTCTATGCATTAGGCAGTTCGGAAACCCAACCCTTGGGGTTCAATTATTCACGAATACACTTTGGCTATACCGGAAGATTTTAAATGAAAAGCAATCGGATACTTTTCCTTGTCACCCTTATTTTTTGCTGTAGCTTCTTTCAAATGGGGCGTGCTCAGGTATTGGAAAATTTCAACCCGGAACTGAAGGTAACCACAAGGGGAACGATTTTAAAGACGACTGAAAAGTTGACGGTTTCCATTCCGCTGAACAGCTTTCCCTTATCCCATCTTCAAGTTAAGGTTCCAGAGGGCGCGGCAGTATTTTTGGCTGGGGTGTTATGGGATTTGTCTGTATCCGACACGATTTATCAGCTGCCAATGACAGAAATTCAGCGTTTGGCACCAGCAAAAGAGGAGCAGGTTGAGCTGGTAATCTTCAAGCCGGAAATTGAACTTGGCCAGGTGTCGGTACAAAAGATAAATTTCCAAAATGGAGAGGTGCTTGGAGCACCTGCATTTGAAATGAAGGAGGAGTTTTTAAAACGGACTAAGGACGATTTTAGAGAATTCTTTTTTCTAAGTGTGTTAATTATTTTGTTGTTGGTAGCCATATTCCGGATCGTTCATCCGACTGTGTTCAGTATTTTTTTAAACCCCAGGTTTTTGGTTACAGCGGAAGAGCTTACCGATACGACTATCACCTCTCGTTTTTTCTCGAGTGCGCTGTTGTTTTATTTGTTGGTGGTGAACCTAGTGCTTATACTTATCGCCATCAGTGGCCTCTATTTTCTTGATGTTGATCTAGGGGCTTATACACTTGCAAGAGATTTAAATGGCCTGTTCTTTTTTTGGCTGTTGGGTACAGTAATTGGCACATTCGTACTGTTTGTCAAATATGTGTGGCTCAAAGTCCTGTCAATTATTTTTTCGATTCTGAAATTTGAAATTCCCCATTTTCTTTATATGCTAAGGGCTATTTCGTTAGGATTACTCGTCGTTCTTGTGGTGCTAGTTTTCAGCATTGCAAACGCATCTGCTGATTTGGTGGAACTTACTTCTCTTTTGATTAAGGGGTATTTCATATACTACTTGGTGGCCACAGGCATGCTTTGGATATTAATGACGAATAAACTAACATTAAAAAATTACCATTTATTTTCTTACATTTGCACCGCAGAATTGATTCCCTTTTTGGTGATTACTAAATTGCTCATGGGGTAAACTTACTAATTAAGGAAAAAATTAAGATGACTCATTCAACAAAAGACAGACTTAACCGGGTTAGAAGTATACTGGTGTCTCAGCCAAAACCTACCGATGAAAGGTCACCTTATTTTCAGTTAGCCGAAAAATACAAGATAAAAATTGATTTTCGGCCATTCATCCAAGTAGAGCCAGTACCGGTAAAGGAATTCAGAAAGCAAAAAATTGATATCCTAAAGCACACGGCAATTATTTTTACCAGCCGAAATGCGATTGACCATTTTTTCAATATATGCCAAGAGCTAAAAATTGAAATGCCCGCAGACATGAAGTATTTCTGCATCTCGGATCAAACTGCGCATTATCTGCAAAAATATATTGTTATCCGCAAGCGAAAATTGTTTGTGGGAACGCGGACTGCGGCAGATCTGTTTGACTATTTCAAAAAACATAAGTCTGAAAAATATTTGTTTCCCTGCTCGGATATCCGAAAGGAAGACATCCCTGATTATCTTGCAAAAAACAATATCAATTACTCGGAGGCGATTATTTACCATACAGTACCGGCGGATCTTTCCGACCTCAAAGATATTAAATATGACATTTTGGCTTTTTTCAGTCCATCAGGAATCAAGTCACTATATCAGAACTTCCCTGATTTTGAGCAGAATAACACCCGCATAGCTGCGTTTGGACCGACTACGGCCCAGGCTGTTAAAGAGCAACATTTGATTTTGGATATTGAAGCGCCGCTTCCAAACGCACCGAGTATGACAGGCGCTCTGGAACTTTACATAAAAAAAGCAAACAAATTGTAAATACTTTTAATCTTTTTTAAGGTAATTTCAGTTAAAATGTGTAGAATAGGTTTTCAAAGTCAAAAAGTCATTTACACATGATGAAAAGAATTTACCTGTATAGGAGTGTCATCGTCTGTTTACCCCTATTGGTTTTATTTTCTATTCCCCTAACTGCCCAGCAGGATGCTCAGTTTACGCAGTATATGTACAACGGCCTCTTTTATAATCCTGCATTTTCCGGAAAGGACGCAGGATATTCCTTCTCTGCCTTGCATAGAAGTCAGTGGCTTTCGTATACCACTGGCACAGGAGGTGGCGGGGCGCCAACCACCCAGCTTGTAACCGTTTCCGGAGGATTCGAGAAAACGAACCTTGGTTTTGGCCTTACTGTCGTCAACGATGACATTGGCATCTCAAACAACCAGGAAATTAACCTATCTTTGGCCTATCATTTAAGAGTGGGTAGAGGGAAACTTAGTTTTGGTGCTTCAGGAGGGTTTTTTTCCAGTACATTAAAGTACGATGAATTGAACCCGGTAAATCCAGATCCAAGCCTACCGAGCGCAGGTAGGGAAAATCAGATTAACAATAGCTTTTCTTTAGGTTTTTTGTATGACCGAAGCAATTTTTATGCAGGGGCAAGTACAAGGCATTTTAATGAGCCAGAATTTGATTTTGGAGATGGGGCGCTGGGAAACCAACTGGAAAGGCATCATTATTTACTAGTCGGCTACAGAATAAACACTTTTGCATTGTTCAGTGTTGAACCAAGTATATTATTAAAATCAGTATCTTTGAATAATTTTTCTTATGACGTTAGCGTTATAGGCACGTACAACAAAAAAATAAGTTTAGGATTAGCATATAGAGGGGAGGAATCAGCATCTGTTTTGCTGGGATACAGTTTGTTAAGGGATAATTCTTTACGTTTAGGTTACGCATTTGACCTAGTCGTGGGAGGCCTTGAAGCAAAATCCCCTACTACTCACGAATTTATGTTAACTTACGACCTCCCCCAAGTCAGAAAAGAATTGGAAAGGGTAATACAGAGAACACCGAGATTTAGATTTTAAAACCGAAGTATAAAAAACCAAATTATTTGTGTTTTTCTATTATTTTCTTCTAAATTTCGATTTCTTTGATGAGTTAAATTGTTGAAATTGAATGTAGTTAATTTATTGTCATTTATGTTACGAAAAATGAACTCGCGTTATTTTGCTCTCGCAATTGGGCTTATCGTTGCGACGCTACTTCAGGGTTGCGGGCTTTTTGGAAGCAAGGGTGCTGCCAGTGAAAAGCAGAATAGAAGGGGTGAAGTTACAGGGGTTCCTAAGAGATCCGGCTGGCAACAAGCACTGCCTCATCAAATGGTACCCGTGAAAGCCGGAACCTTTTGGATGGGCCAAGCGGATGAGGATATCTCTCTCAGTATGTCTTCCATGAACAAGCAGGTTACCATTTCAGAGTTCTTTATGGACAAGTATGAAGTATCCAACAATAAATATAGGCAATTTCTGGAATCTGTACGCATGGGCGAACTTGCCTTAGGCACTCCAACCACACAAGCTGAACCTCCTCAGTTTAATATCGAGGAATTAATTCCTGACACTACGGTATGGACCAATAGTTTTACGCATCATTACGGAGATCCCTTGATGCAATATTACTTTGATCATCCGGCTTTTGATGATTATCCTGTCGTTGGAGTGAGTTGGAACCAAGCTAAGCAATTCTGTGAATGGAAATCCTATCACATGAATGCTAATGATCAGTCGGAATTTGACATGCCAAAATTTAGGTTGCCTTTCGAAGCAGAATGGGAATACGCAGCCAAAGGCGGAAAAGATATTGCCAAATATCCATGGGGTGGCCCTTACCTTAAAAATCGAAGAGGTTGCTTAATGGCCAATTTCAAACCGGGTAGAGGTAATTATATTGATGATGGATTTGCGTACACAGCGCCGGTAGATGCATTTGCGCCTAACGGATATGGATTATACAATATGGCAGGAAATGTTTCGGAATGGGTGGAAGATGCATATAATCCAGCGGCGAATGCGTTGGTTTGGGATATGAATCCAACCTATTTTGATGAAAACGAACCCCGAAAGGTCGTGCGTGGTGGATCTTGGAAAGATGTGGCTCATTATTTGGAGACAAGTACAAGAAATTATGAATATCAAGATTTGAAGACAGCACATATCGGATTCAGAACAGCCATGACCTATATTGGTAGATCTGGCTCCATGAGTGTGAAGTCCAACCGAAGAAGTAGAAGATAACAGATTCCTTAATTAGACAATTTAACTTATAATCACCCCTCTTTTTAAAAAACGTATGTCAGCAACAAACAAAAAATCCTTATCTTATAGGTTCTATACAGACGTTATGCCAAAGATTTACGGCATCGGCGCAGCAGTTGTAATTTTGGGTGCAATGTTTAAAATTCTCGACTGGCCTTTTGCAAATCTTATGATAGGTGTAGGGTTGAGTACTGAGGCAGTAATATTTTTTCTCTCAGCTTTTGAGCCAAGAAACGAAGAAATTGATTGGGCGAAAGTGTATCCGGAATTAGCAGAGGGAGAAAATGCGGGTGCTACTCCAATATCAAGAAAGGCTTCACCAGTACAATCCGATCAGACTGCCCAAAAACTGGACAGTCTGCTTGAAAATGCTAAAATCGGTCCGGATCTGATTGAAAGTTTGGGAAAAGGAATCCAAAATTTAGCCACTTCTGCGCAGAAAATGGGCAATATATCAGAGGCTACTTTGGCAACTAACGAATATACGCAAAACCTCAAGAAAGCTTCTACTTCACTTGTGTCCATAAACACCTCCTACGAGAAGACTGCAACAGCCCTGGCAGAAATGACTTCTGCCACGCAGGATGCCAGACAATATAGGGAGCAGGTAGTCAATGTGACGAAAAGCCTGGGCGCACTGAATAATATTTATGAAATGGAACTACAGGAAACCGAAAGCCATGTGAAAGTAATTAATAAATTTTACTCCAATATTGCGGCCGCTATGGAAGGCCTCAATGAGGCGGGCAAAGAAACCCAGTCTTTCAAAACAGAATTGGCAAAGCTTAATTCAAACGTGAACGCGTTGAATAAAGTTTATGGTGGTATGTTAACTGCCATGAAATCTTAATACAGTATTTGCTTCAAATTCGTGTTACAAAATTTTGTTCCTGAAAAAATTAAAATAGATTATGGCGGGTGGTAAAGAAACACCAAGACAGCGGATGATCGGTATGATGTACCTGGTCCTCACGGCTCTTTTGGCCTTACAAATAAGTAATCAAATATTGCAGAAATTCATTTTGTTGAATGATGGTCTGGAGCGAACTTCCAGCAATTACATTCAGAAAAATGAGTTTTCCTTAGATATTATAGCTTCTACTGTTGAACAACAGGGAAACAATGAGAAAGACCTTCCTAAAGTGGCCGCAGCCCAACAGATTAGGACAAAAAGTAGAGAAATCTATAGTTACTTAGAAGACATCAAACAAAGCCTAATTCAGCAGGCTAATTTGAAAAACGACGAAGGAAATTTTAGAACGGCGGCCCTTAAAAACGTTGAAATCCCAGGTAACTTGTTCAACAATAACCGGGTTGGATATGAAATGCAAGAAAAGTTGAATGTATATCCTGCGGAAATAAACGGCATACTATCCAGTTTGGGTATAAATTCCTCTTTTGGAGATATTGCTAAGGATGCAAGTGAAATCGATTTGTTTAAAAATGACAGGGAAGTCAATTACAAGGATTACGTAAATTTAAACTATGTAAAATCTCCGGTTGGAGCAGTGTTGGCAATCCTCAGTCAGCATCAAAATGAGGTTTTGAACATCGAAAGTGAAGCGCTTACTGCAATCACCAACTCGTTGGGTTCCTTTATATTTGAAGCCGATAGACTGATGGCACGGGTTGCTGCTAATTCAAACGTTGTGGCAGCCGGAACCAAATTTGAAGCTGATCTATTTATCGCTTCCGCTTCCTCCGGTGCCGAACTTAGGATGTCTGCGGACGGGCGTACAGTTCCAGTGGTGGATGGTTTTGGCAAGATAGAGTTTCCTGTTGCTCCAGCTTCCAGTTATGACGATAGGGGATTGGCCCGACGAACGCTGAAAGGGGAGATAATTGTACCTATTGGTGGTGTAGACAGTTTAATTTCGGTGGATTACGAATATTTTGTCGCTCAGCCACTAATTAAAGTTTCATCAGTAGTGGTTAGCCAGCTTTACGCTGAATGCGCCAACGACTTGAATATTGACGTACCTGCGTTGGGAAACTCTTATGCTCCTGAGTTTTCCGTTACGGGTGGACAGGCTATTAAAGGTCAGCGAGCAGGGGATGTTACCATTATCCCCGGTAGAAGCGGCAAAGTGGTTATTGGTGTGTCTAGTGGAGGCAATCGAATTGGATCTGTTGATTATGATATCAGACCGGTGCCAGCCCCCACCATCAGAGCATTTAACGGGGATACACCTATAGACTTTCAAAATCCCTTCCCTTTTCCAGGTCCACGATCTTTACAGATTAGAGCTGTGCCAGAGCCTACGTTTGCACAGACTATGTCCAGGGATTCTAATTTTGAAGTTACTTCTGGTGAGGTACGACTCGTGAGAAATGATGTTCCGAGGGCATCAGTGAGGATTTCCGGCAGGAATGTTTCAACCACAAGTTTGTTGGCGGAAGCCCAAGCTGGAGATAGACTGATAATTATTATAAACGAGGTAACGCGTACAAACTTCCAAGGAAATAAAATTGCTAGTCCTTTTAATGAGGTTTATAGTATGGCCATACGCTAATACGCTGGTTTCGACGTTACTCAGTAGTAAGCTATTAAAAAAATGAAATTATGAAATCGAGCAGGACTGAAACCGTCATAAATGGAGCAGATTATCCTACATGCGAGATTCCATATGGCAACTGAAAAACAATTATAATCATATGAAAGCAACGGGTAAATATTCTCTGATTACATCCATCCTGCTTATCTTTATTATTAACCTTGATGTCCTGGCTCAGCAGCCTACCTCCCAATTTGATGGAGGGGATAACCCAAGGTCCGTTATGGATACCACCTTTTCAGTATTGCCTATCCGGGAAGACGACAAGATGTATCAAATTGGCGTTTGGCGAAGGATAGACCTACGGGAAAAATATAATCTCCCATTCTATGGTACTGGCGGGCTTAAGCTCGGAGGAATTGTCCGGAATATCTTAGGAGCAGTACAGTCTGGTATGTTAAAGCCCTATGCGGATGAGGATTTTACGCAAGAGTTAGGTATTACCGATTTCGAGACTAACTTTTGGATTAATGAGCTTGGTGACAGTATTTTTGTAAGGGATCTTTATTTTGTGGATTTTAAGGAAGATTTTCTTTTTGACAAAAATAGATCCGAAATAAAGTTTGACATCAAATACCTGCAATTGGTTATGCCTTCTGAAACTAACAGTAACGCAGGCGAGAGGACGATAGGGTTTTTCAGATACAAGGATTTCTATAATCACTTTAAAAATGATCCTGAAGCTAAATGGCTAAACTTCCAAAACACATCCAAAAGTATTCCCTACAACCAAGCATTTGATATGCGTCTGTTCAAATCTGTTGTAAGAAAATACACCAATGCGGATAACGCCTTAATTGCGGATATGGTGGATAATAGCCAACCGAACGCACGAATGCAAGCCTATTTGAAGTCACTTGAATTTGAGTATGGGTTGCTCGAATGGGAAAATGATCTTTGGGAATGGTAAAAAATTAAAAGCGGGTTTTAGCCCGCTTTTTTTATTCAGCGGTTTCCCAGTTTTGTAAGTGTATTAATAACTTCTCTGTTTTATCCTTCCCAATAAGCGACTCCAGTGCCTCTTTTTCCGCTTCTCTAATCTTTCTCACGGATTTGAAATGGGAAAGTAGCTTCTCCGCAGTTCCGGGTCCAATACCCTCTATATCCGTAAGCTGGGTCCCAAAAGCCTTTTTGCTGCGGACGTCCCGGTGAAAGGTTATTGCAAATCTGTGTGCCTCATCCCGTATCCGTTGCAGCAGTCGGAGTGACTCAGACTTCTTGTCAATGTAAATCGGGAAACTGTCTTCGGGGAAATAGATTTCTTCTAACCGCTTTGCAATGCCTATAATTGGAATTTTCCCATAAATCCCCAGTGCACGTAGTGCTTCGACAGATGCGGACAATTGACCCTTCCCACCATCGATAACAATCAGCTTTGGAAGCGGCTTTTCTTCATCCAACAATCGCTTATACCTTCTGCCAACTATCTCTGTCATGCTGGCAAAATCATTAGGTCCTTCTACAGTCTTGATATGATAGTGGCGGTATTCTTTGTTAGCTGGTTTTCCATTCAGAAAGCAAACCATACTGGCTACTGGACTTGTTCCCTGAATATTGGAATTGTCAAAGCATTCGATGTGGTCTGGAAGCTCTGATAAAGAAAGATCATTTTTCAGTTGGCGGAGTACCCTGTTCTTTTTGTCTTCATTTTCTCCGGCTAGTAAGGCCTTCTCTTTTTTATAATACAGGGCATTTTTCAATGAAAGCTCGATCAGTTTTTTCTTATCGCCGATTTTTGGCTGAGTAATTTGAAAACCTTCTATTTCATCTTCAAAGGGTATGTTGGCGATGATTTCCTTGGCATCACTTTGAAATTGATCCCTAAGTCTGATAATGGCCGTTAGCAACAATTCCGAAGGCTCTTCATCCAACCTTTTTTTCAGCTCAACTGTCTTGGACAGGATAAGTGCTCCGTTTTTGATACGTAAGTAATTTACAAAGGCGAATTTTTCGTCACTGACAATGGAAAAAGCATCCAAGCTGTTGACAGATGGACTGATGACGAGTGACTTTGCCTGGTATTTTTCTAGCAAATCCAATTTTTCCTTGTACCGTTGTGCAGATTCGAAAGCCAGCCTTTCAGCTGCTTCCTGCATTGCTTCCTTAAAGTGGTTTTTGGCGACTCCCAAGTTTCCTTTTAAGATATGCTTCGCTTGCTCGATTTCGTTTAGGTAATCTTTTTCAGACTGAAATTCCTCGCAGGGTCCTAAACAGTTGCCTATATGATATTCAAGACAAACCTTATATTTTTTTTCACGCAGTTTGTAGGGAGAGAGGTCCAGCTTGCACGTTCTAATGGTGAATAAGGATCGGATCAGTTCCAGCACATTGTTCATGCCTTTGACGCTCGCAAATGGTCCGAAATATGTCCCTCTTGACGGGATAACCCTTCGAGTAGCAAATATCCTTGGAAAGGATTCTTTAGTCAATAACAAGTATGGGTAGGTTTTGTCATCCTTGAGAAGGATGTTGTATTTGGGTTGTGATTTTTTGATCAGGTTGTTTTCAAGCAAAAGTGCATCAAATTCCGAGTTAACCATGGTGAATTCGATTTTTTTAATCTCCTTCACCATGCGCCTGGTCTTTCGGTTAATGCCAATACTGTTCCCGAAATAGCTGGCTACCCGCTTTTTTAGGCTTTTGGCTTTTCCAACATAGATTAACTCTCCATCAGAATTATAATATCGATAAACACCTGGCTGATCAGGTAGAAGATGATATTCTGTTGTACTGTAGGATGGAGAATCTAGGTTTGGATTGTGTTCCATTGGCATAGCTCGGGGCAATTGTGATCTTACAAGCTATTGACGCTAGAAGTCTGTCGTATTCGTGTCGTATTCAAACTCGTCAAACTGGTTTCGGTCGAAATCATACATAGAACAGTCAATTTCAACGCTCAGAGGTCTTTCAGGTCTTGGGAACGGCCCTTTTGTAATTCCCAGTGATGCATCCTCATACACCTTGGCCATAAAGTTGGTCCAGATAGGCCGTGCTGTGCGGGATCCCTGCCCACTAATCCAGCTTCGGAAGTGGATAGCGCGATCATCTCCACCTACCCATACTCCACTGACCAAATCTTTGGTGACACCCATATACCAACCATCGGAAGCATTTTGGGTGGTTCCAGTTTTTCCTCCGATTTCATTTCCTTGATCTCTCAGTGCCCAGGGAACGCCCTGGCTGGTGCCACCTTCCTCTTCTGTTCCACCTCGGAGCATATACAGCATCAAGTAGGCGTGTTCTTCACTCATCGCTGGCTTCTTTTTTGGGATAAACTGGTGTAAAACATTTCCGTTTTTATCCTCAATCCGGTCTATATAGATCGGAGTAATATGCTCCCCTTTGTTGGCAAACGTGCTAAATGCACCAACCATTTCAATAATTGATACATCACTTGTGCCCAAGGCAAGTGCCGGAACCTCATCTAAATCACTCGTAATCCCCAGTCTATGGGCCGTTTCCACCACAACCCTCGGGCTGAGTTTTTTCATCATATAGGCGGTCACGGAATTGACAGACTGGGCCATAGCCTTCCGTATAGTCATCCGTTCGTATGTGAACTTATTATTCGCATTAGTTGGTCTCCAGGTAGGTTGGTTAGGAATATTAACTTCAACCGGTTGGTCAATGACCATGTAGCAAGGACCATAGCCATTCTCTATGGCTGCGGCATACACAAATGGCTTAAAGGTGGAACCTGGCTGCCTTTTACCTTGCTTTACGTGATCGTACTTGAAATGCTTGTGATTTATTCCACCAACCCACGCTTTGATGTGCCCAGTGTGTGGGTCCATAGAGACAAACCCTGCCTGAAGGAATTTTTTATAATGCCTCATAGAATCCATCGTACTCATCAAGGTATCTATTTCCCCTTGTTCCCAAGAGAAGACACGCATTTTTTTCTTTTCATTCAACTTATACTGAATTGAATCTTCATTAGACTCGTATCTCCTTTTTAGGTTCCGGTAGGCATCTGTACGTAACACCGCATTTTCTATGAAATTGGGTATGGCTCTTCCGCGGTTGTCTATCCACGGTTCCCTATTACCAACCTCTGTATCAAATTTCTTTTGCAAATCTGCCATATGATCTTGTATGGCGTCTTCAGCATACCGCTGAACCCTACTGTCTACGGTAGCATAAATCCTCAAACCATCCCCAAATAAGTCATAGGTAGATCCGTCTGGCTTGAGGTTTTCACGGGTCCATTTCAGCAAATCCGCCTTTACAACTTCCCTAAAATAGGTAGCCAAACCACGGTTGTGATTCTCCACGTTATAAATTAATTCTATGGGCAATTTTGAAATTGAGTCATACTGTATGGTTGTGATAAATTCATACTTTCTCATTTGATCCAATACAGTATTTCTTCTTCTAGTTGAATTTTCGGGGTTAAAAACGGGGCTGTAGTAGGATGGTGCTTTGAAAAGTCCAACCAAAGTCGCCGATTCCTGAATATTCAAGTCATTTGGTTCTTTGTTGAAAAAGGTCTTCGCCGCAGTCTTGATGCCGTATGCATTACTTCCAAAGTCTGAGGTGTTCAAGTACATGGTCAAAATCTCATCTTTGGTATAGGATTTTTCCAGTTGTGTGGCTACGATCCATTCCTTAGTCTTAATAATGAGCATGTTCAATCCTGGGATTTTATTTAGGAGCCCCTGCGTGTCCCGACTTCGGGTTTTAAACAAGTTCTTGGCTGTCTGCTGGCTTAGGGTGCTACCTCCACCTGCGCTTTTTTGTCGCAAGAGGATGGTTTTGATCAAAACGCGAGAAAGTCCTCTAGCATCAATCCCGGAATGTTTCTCAAAACGGATATCTTCAGTGGCGATTAGCGCGTTGATTGTGTTTTTGGATAACTCGCTGTAAGTTACTGGGCTTCTGTTTTCTCTATAATATTTACCCAACAGATAGCCGTCGCTAGAGAACAGCTCCGAAGCCAGTTCACTTTCCGGATTTTCCAGTGACTTGAATTCAGGCATTTCGCCAAATAAACCCAAGAAATTTGAGCTTACGGCTAAAATAAAAAGCAGGAAACCAACTGTTCCTACTATGAAAATTCCCCAGAGATATCGAATGATTTTGTTAAAATCAACGGAGGAGCTAGTGTTTTTTTTCTTGGCCATTTTTAGTTCAGTAAGACTCTTTATAAAAAGCCTTATATTCATCTATGTCTTTCCTTTTGTTCAACTGTTGAAAGTTTTCAATAGAAATCACAAAACTACTCATTTTTAGTTCTTCGGATAAATTTTCCGTGTTAAAACTCTTTAAAAACTCTTCCCGGTATTTTGTAGCCTTCTCCCCATTGGAAAACGGACTGATGATTACAATCGTATTTTCCCGTGTCAGGGAAATGGTTCCCGTTCTGAGGCGGTCATTGGTGAAGTTTTGTGAGTGGAAGTTTTCCAAGTCGGCTGTTAGATTTTTTGATTCCGATGCAATTCCAGGCTCAATGGCAAGTATAAATACATGCGTTTGATTTAGATTTAAACTATAAGGCGACTCTTCAGCGGGTGTTTCCGGTGTTTCATCTATTGATTCTGTACTTTCGAGCTCGCCCTCGGAGGTCCCCTCAGCTGCCATGGTATTGTCAGCTAGGGCGCCATCTTCAGTTCCTCCAAAATTTCTAAGCATATTCTTTGCCAAATACAGTAAATCCAGATCATTGACGTTTAAAATATAGGTTTCTAGGCGTTGTACAAATTCTTGTGTATTGCCGGATTTTCCAGAGATCATGATGTCCAATAGCAAAAGTCGGTCCGTGTTTTTGGAAAGTGGGTATTCGTCTAGCGTTGATCTAATTATACTCCTAGACTGGTCAAACTCATTGGATTGATAAAGTATATAGGCCTCCCGGTAGTTCCTTGAGGACTCAAAATTGGCCTGGGTACCGGACACTGACTCGGGGTTGTTTACCGACTTGGTATATTGGGAATCCGGAAATTCCTCATTTAGCAAATTAGCATAGTGAGCAGTGTTTTCATTTAACTCCTTAAATGCCAAATACATAGTATAATAAGCTTCGGGTTTTTTAATTGAATTGGGATATTGAGAAACCAGCTTTTCCAAATAGGCAATAGATTTTTGAGGTTCCTTTAGGTCAAAAAACAATAGCTTGCCTAGATTAAAATAGCCATCTTCCATTTCATCCAGCATATTTTTTATAGTGGATTCGTCTTTTGGTATTCGTTCTAGAAGTGAATTTCTATCAGGCAAAGTTGGAACTTGCCCATCAGTCTGTTCCCCTCCATCTATGGCTAGTTCAGCGGAGGGTTCAATGTTTTGTTCATCCTGCTGACCCATGGAAGATTCTTGAAAACTTTTATTACTTCTTCTCCAGTGGTCAGTCAGGTCTCTTTTACCCCATACCCTGGAGAATTCTATAGCTCCCTGTTGAATGGCGGTCGGATTATCCCAGTAAAAAGTGGAACCAGACGCCCCACCAACCGATGCAAGGAGATTTTCAAACGGTCTGCTTGATTTATTGGATTTGGCTGCTTCTGCTTCACGTAAAAGCCGGGCTTCCTCATTTTTCAAAAAATCTTCGACAAACGCTTCCTGTTCTTCCGGCGATAATTTGCTCAGGGCAATAAGGCTGTCATTTCTTTGAATCAGCTCAAAATTAAGGGCGTAATTGTCAAAGACCTCTTTCTGGGCAGCAAGGGCAGCGTAGTTTCGGTCAGTCTCCCGAAACTGCTCCATTGCCGAGTCTAAATAATATTTTGTGGTTAAGTAGTCATTATTGTCCCGAAGATAAATATCAGCCAATTTCTGGTAAATATATCCTTTCTGCCGTCGGTTTTCCGTAGGTTCTTTTGCTGCAAGCGAAAGTAAACGTATACTTTCCGGAATTTCTTCCTGTTTGTATTCAAACATGGCTTTTTCATACAATATCACATCCCGAAATTCTATATTTTTCCGGTCTTTATACAGGTCATCGTAATAGCTTCGTACCCTTCTGAAATCCTTGCTTTTTTCCAACTCGGCTACCTGTTGAGAAAACAGCTGGGCAAAGAATGTTCGCTCATAGGTAGGACTTCCTGTCACTGCCTTTTGGTAATATTCATATGCAACAGCATCCAAACCTGCACGTTGATACAATTGACCCAAAATAAAGTTTATCCTGGAAATGTCATTTTTGTTTTCGGCAAATTCAAGCGCACGGAATAGGGCCGGTGCCACCATATCCTGTTCTTTCTTGGCTTCATAGTAGTAGGCCAATGTTTTATACAACATATAGCGATTTTCATCGCTGATATAGGTCTCTTTCGATAGGAAGTCCATCACATAGACCGCATCGTCAAATTTCTCCAAATCAACAAATAGGCGGAGTAGATGAATCAGGGAAAGATGCCTGACCTCATCTTGCTTACTATTTACATTGAGGTATTTGAATGTGTTTTGAGCATCATCAAAATTTGCCATATAGTAGTCGACCTTTCCCAACAAAAAATAAGAAGGATCCACCCAATTGCTAATCCGGTGCCAATCAATTGCTTTTGAGCAAAGGGACCTGATTTCATCAAGTTCAGCCTCGCTACCTTCAATTACTGCACTATCCAGGGGGTAAAAAACTGGAAGGATTTGTGAGAAATCTTCTTCATATTCCTCCATAATCTTCCGGTCAAGTTCTTCCATTTTTTCTTTTGCCAGATAATATGCGTTGAACCTGGCCGTTGTGTTGTGGTAAAGTCTGTTCATAAAAGTATCCTTCTGGGAGGTGCAGGAAAAAACCAACACACATCCAAGCAAGTATGCAACTAATAGAATCTTTCTATTCAAAACTTTATTCATTTTCCGGTGGGACAAATTACCGCATTTAAAATAAATATGTAAATGCTTCCATTAATATTCTATTTTTGTGGAATTAAATTCAATTAATCAGATTAAAATTGAACGTAAAACAAAAATTAAACGATTGGATTGAGACCAAATTTCTTTTCGTCATTCGAAGGGAGGAGGATTTCTCTGTAATCACTTCATTTAGTATTACGAAGATAAAGATAGGTTTATTGTTATCCTTACTTTTAATGACTTCATTTGGGATTTCTTTGATGCTTTCGAAGTCTCTCTTGGCCCGTTGGTTTGATCCGGCCTACATTGAGTCGGAGAATACGGCTAAAATATATGCGCTTTCCGATGCCATCGATTCCCTGATTCTAGAAGTAGAGGCCAAGGATCTTTATGTGAAGAATATTCAGCAGATCATCTCAGGTGAAGAATTGCCAGAGGAGGCTCCCCAACCCCTCGAGGAAAACAAGCTTGAAGTAAAACGAAATGAAATCGATTTGTATAAATACAGCGAAGCCACCCTTAGCGTTGTGAGGGAATTTGAAAGTATGCCGTTGGATGAAAATAGCTTTGGAAGAATAAGTAGCAGTGCCTTTACAGACACTTACTTTTTTCCGCCGGTCAAGGGAGTGGTAGTAAGTGGATTTACGCCGTCTTCAGGTCATTTCGGCGTGGATGTCGTAGCTGCAGAGAACGAGCCCGTCAAAGCAATTGCTGAGGGCACTGTGATATTTTCCTCTTGGACGCTGGAAACAGGCTACGTGGCAGGCGTACAGCACTCCAATGAGTTGATTTCAATTTACAAGCATAATTCCGTAATATTAAAGGCTGTAGGCGACGCCGTTCGGGGTGGCGAGATTATTTCGATCATAGGAAACACAGGTGAACTCACCACCGGTCAACATCTCCACCTTGAGCTTTGGTATAAAGGCAACCCGCTTAATCCGCAAGAATTTATTACCTTTGATTAAATATGGCAAGCAGTAAAGAGGAAAAAGGAAAAACTACTGAAATGGTAACTTCCAGCAATTTGGTTGCTGCCGGTACCATCATAGTAGGGAATATTGCCACTCCCGGAAATATTCGCGTAGAAGGAAATGTGGAGGGGTCACTGGAGTCGCAGAACAAAGTTATTATTGGAGAATCTGCCCTAGTAAATGGAAATGTGTTTGCCAAGGAAGTGGAGATTTCAGGCCATGTTAAGGGAGAAATTCGCTGCTCCGAATCCCTCTTCTTGAGAAAAACGGCACTTATTATCGGGGATATTTTCACCAAAAAACTAATCATAGAGAATGGTGCGGAATTGAATGGCAAGTGCAACATGGGAAATATGGCAGAAGATTCCCTGAATTAAGCAGTTTACTAACAAATGGCTACCGAAAAGGAAAAGACTTCTGGTTACAAGACCCCCGACTATATCAGATTCATTGGGGTGGCATTTCAAATGATGGCTATTATTGCTTTAGGAACATGGATTGGATACTACTTTGATCAAAACAACTCCTGGAATTTTCCGGTCTGGTTACTTACCGGTTGCTTGCTTTCAATTGGAGTAGCCTTTTATCAGTTGTTTAAAAGTCTGCCCAAAGACAATTCAAGCTCAAAATAACGCGACCGAACTCCCATTTAATTATGACTCCTACCAAAGCCCACTTGTTGCAGTTGCTAATTGGATCAATTATGCTTGGGGGTTTAATTTACTTTCTTCAGCAGGTTTTCCCCGGCAGATGGATCCATGAAAAAATCTGGGCCATCTTTATATTTTATGTCATTCTCACTGCTCTTACTGGCGTGGTTTCCATACATTTTCTAAAAAAGGACAAATTAAATTCTGTGTCTATAATCTTAGGTAGCGCAGTTTTCAGATTGCTTGTCAGCCTAGCCTTTGTTTTAGTGGCATTATGGGGCGGGGATAAAAATATCCTTTGGTTTGTGATAAATTTCTTTACTATTTATTTGTTGTACTTATTGTTTGATATCTACAGCTTAATAACTAATTTGCGCCTTCATTTGAAATAGGCAATAATATTAATGTTGATGGTTCGCAAATTTATACGCTTAACTGCTTTATTGTCAGTAATTTTCCTGACTTTTACGGCTGGTGCTTTCGCGGCTGCCGGTGGAACTGAAGACAAGACGAGCTTCATAATGCACCATATTAAGGATTCTCATGCCTGGCACTTTGCCACAGTGGGCCATACGCATGTTACGCTGCAACTTCCGGTGATTATTTATTCGTCAGATCGAGGGTTTGAGTTTTATTCCTCAGCCAGCTTTGTAGATCCCGAAACCCACCTATTCGGTAAAGAGCACAATGGCTACTTTATCGACGAGAACGACAAGCTCAAAAGTGTAGATGAAAGCAGGTCATTCATTGACCTTTCTATTACCAAAAATGTTGCCATGCTCTTTTTGGTTCTTGCGATCACGCTATATATACTGCTATCGGCGTCCAGACATTACAAAAGCAATCCAAATAAAGCCCCGAAGGGAATCGCTTCTTTTGTGGAACCTATCGTGCTATTTGTCAGAGATGAAATTGCTCTTCCCAATATTGGGCCGAAATACAAAAAATTCACCCCCTACCTGCTTACTCTTTTTTTCTTTATTTGGATAGGTAACCTAATGGGGCTTCTGCCAGGGGCGGCAAACCTTACCGGAAATATTGCCGTGACCATCACCTTGGCTATCATTACTTTCTTTGTAACCAATTTCAACGGAAACAAAGCGTATTGGAAGCACGTGGTCGCCACCCCGGGTGTACCTCTTCCCTTGTTATTGATTATCGTCCCGGTTGAAATTATAGGATTGTTTACAAAGCCTTTTGCACTCACGGTCCGATTGTTTGTTGCGATTACCGCCGGACACATTGTGATCCTAAGTTTTATAGGGCTAATCTTTGTATTTGAATCGTATGCGGTAGGTGTGGCAAGTACGCTAATGGTCGTATTTATAAATATCATCGAATTGCTGGTAGCCACCATTCAGGCATATGTATTTACGTTGTTTTCTGCTATGTATATCGGGGCGGCGGTTGCTGACCACGGGCATGAAGAAGCGCATCATTAATAGAAGAATTTCTTTGTTCAATTTTATATAAATAAATCACACGTATGTTAACTTCATTATTATTGACTGCCGGTTTTGCACTTATGGGTGCTGGTATTGGTGCCGGAATTGTAGCGATTGGCGCAGGTCTAGGTATCGGTCGTATCGGTGGACAAGCCATGGAAGGTATTGCGCGTCAGCCTGAAGCTGCTGGAAAAATCCAGACAGCCATGTTGATCATCGCAGCACTTATTGAGGTGGTTTCTTTATTTGCAGTGGTAGTATGTCTACTTATTGCACTTAATGGCAACCTTACATTCTAAAAAAAATCAGGGATCAACGTTAGGTTGATCCCCATTTTACAGTTGAACAATCACGAAGTAAAAATATAGCTATGGATCTGATTAGTCCCGATTTAGGTTTGATTATCTGGCAAACGATTGGATTTGCCATTCTCTTTATAATCTTGGCCAAATATGCTTGGAGACCCATTCTTTCTGCCTTGGAAGAGCGGGAAGGTACCATCGAAACCGCCTTGTATGCTGCTGAAAAAGCACGCAAGGACATGGAAGGCTTGGTAGCGGAAAATGAAAAAATTCTTCAGGAAGCAAGAATCGAACGGGATGAAATTCTTAAATCAGCGAATGAATATGCTGCCAAGATTATGGAGCAAGCAAAAGACGAGGCGGCAAAACAAGGGGCAAAAATGATCCAAGATGCCAAGGCAATCATTCAGACAGAGAAAGAAGCTGCCTTAACCGATGTTAAAATTCAGGTGGCGGAAATTTCTCTTCATATTGCAGAAAAGCTTCTCCGTAAAAACTTAGCGGAAGTACCCGAACAAAAGAAATTAGTAGAAGAATTTGTAAAGGACATAAAACTCAATTAAGGGATGTCAGAATTTAGAGTTGCTTCCCGATATGCCAAATCCTTGCTAGACCTAGCCGTAGAAAAGCGTATTCTGGATGCTGTACATACGGATATGAATAGGTTTTTGGAAATTGAGCAAATCAGTTCCGATTTTGTTTCCTTGATCAAAAGTCCAATCGTCGGTTCTAATAAAAAACTTTCGGTGATTAATGCGTTGTTTGGAACCAAGACTTCGGAGCTAACACGTTCCTTTTTCAAGTTGGTTTCCCAAAAGGGTAGGGAATCCTATTTGCCCAGTATTGCAAGGGAATTTCACAAGCAATACAACCAACACATGGGGATACAGTTGGCCGAAGTGACGACTACATTTGCAATAGATGATGCACTAAGAGCTGAATTCAAAAGTATTGTCAAAGAGATATCGGGGAAAGAGAAAGTAGAGCTCAAGGAGAAAATCAACGAAAATCTTATTGGTGGGTTTGTCCTGAAAATAGACGATAAACAACTCGACGAGTCCATCAGTAGTCAGCTGAGAAAACTGAAGTTGGATTTTACCGAAAATCTCTACGAGAAAAAATATTAATTGAACATAGTAACTACTATATAATCCAATATAATAATGGCAGATGTAAGACCTGATGAAGTTTCCGCAATCCTGAAAGAACAACTTTCCGGTGCGAGAACTCATGCTGAACTGGAAGAAGTGGGTACCGTCCTACAAGTAGGTGATGGTGTTGCCCGCATCTATGGACTTTCTAAGGCGCAGGCCGGAGAATTGATAGAATTTGAGAATGGCATGAAAGCCATGGTCTTGAATTTGGAAGAAGATAATGTGGGCGCGGTATTGTTTGGTGACTCCAAAACTGTAAAAGAAGGGGATGTCGTCAAAAGAACCCGCCAAATTGCCTCCCTGAAAGTAGGCGAAGGGATGCTAAGTCGTGTAGTAGATACCTTGGGTATTCCAATTGACGGCAAAGGACCTCTTTTAGGAGAATTGTATGAAATGCCTTTGGAAAGAAAGGCTCCTGGCGTAATCTACCGTCAGCCGGTAAATGAACCCCTTCAGACGGGTATTAAGTCCATCGATGCCATGATTCCTATCGGTAGAGGACAGCGTGAATTGATCATTGGTGATCGGCAGACAGGCAAAACAGCCGTCGCTATCGATACAATCTTGAACCAAAAGGAATTTTATGAGCGTGGCGAGCCCGTATTCTGTATCTATGTAGCCATAGGACAAAAAGCTTCTACAGTGGCCAACGTAGTCGCTGCTTTGGAAAAAGGCGGCGCTTTACCATATACAGTTATCGTCAGTGCGTCTGCGGCTGATCCTGCTCCTATGCAGTTCTTTGCTCCGTTTACAGGTGCGGCTATTGGGGAATTTTTCCGGGATACCGGAAGGCCCGCTTTGGTGGTTTATGATGACCTTTCCAAGCAGGCTGTCGCATATCGCGAAGTGTCTCTTTTACTTAGAAGACCTCCGGGACGTGAAGCCTATCCGGGTGATGTTTTCTACCTTCATTCCAGATTATTGGAACGGGCTGCAAAAATCAATGCTTCGGATGATATTGCCAGGCAGATGAATGATTTACCTGAATCGATCAAACATTTGGTCAAAGGAGGTGGATCATTGACTGCGTTGCCAATTATCGAAACACAAGCCGGTGACGTTTCTGCCTACATCCCTACCAACGTAATTTCCATTACAGACGGACAGATATTCTTGGAAACCAACCTGTTCAACGCGGGAATTCGTCCTGCCATTAACGTAGGTATTTCCGTATCCCGAGTGGGTGGCAATGCTCAAATAAAAGCCATGAAAAAGGTGGCTGGTACATTGAAATTGGATCAGGCTCAATTTCGGGAATTGGAAGCTTTCTCCAAATTTGGATCTGATCTTGACCCTACAACCAAGCGAACCATTGAGCGTGGTAGAAGAAACCAAGAGATTCTAAAGCAGAAGCAGTATTCTCCAGTACCGGTAGAATTGCAAGTAGCTATAATTTACTTATCCACAAAGGGATTCCTAGACAAGATTCCAGTAGAGAATGTGAAAGCATTTGAAGGTGATTTCTATAATTTGATCAACGCCCAATATCCTGAAGCCCTTACGGCTATCAAAAAAGGAGATTTGGAAACGGCTGGAGAATTGTTAAAAAAGGCTGTTAACGAGCTGACTCCCAAATACGCAAAAGTATAATAATACTATTTTCAGGTATTAGGGAGGAATAAAACCGCATAGCAGTAAATCATGGCGAACCTTAAGGAAGTAAAAGAAAGAATAAATTCAGTCAGCTCGACACAGCAGATCACCAGGGCCATGAAAATGGTCGCTGCTGCCAAATTGAGAAAGGCCCAAGAAAAGATAATACAGATGAGGCCCTATTCCCAGAAGTTGACGGCTATACTTAATAGTATTTCTTCAGGAACAGAGGGTAGTACCGATATCGTATATGCCCAAGAAAGAGCGGCAGAGAGAATTTTAATAGTTCCTATCACATCCGATAAAGGATTATGCGGAGCTTTTAATTCTAACGTATTGAAAGCAGCCACATATGTTTTGGAAACAAAATATCTTGGAAAGCAGGTGACGGCAATGCCTATCGGAAAGAAAGCCTTGGATTTCTTCAGAAAACAGGAAATGCCATTAGTAACAGATTTTGCTTTTCTCTTTCAGGACGTTTCCTTTGACAATGTAAAGATGGCCGCTGAATATGCCATGGGAGCTTTTGAAAAGGGAGACTATGATAAAGTGGTGTTAGTATATAATGAGTTTAAAAATGTCGCTACCCAATTCGTACAGGTAGAGCAATTTTTGCCGATTGAAAAAAAGGAAATTGATTCCTCCAATACCAGTCAGGTGGACTATATTGTTGAACCTTCACGTGAATATATCATTGAGGAATTGGTTCCAAATTCCTTGAAGATTCAGTTTTACAAAGCTATTTTGGACAGCAATGCCTCTGAGCATGGTGCCCGGATGACCGCTATGGACAAAGCAACTGAAAATGCCAACGATCTACTTAAGGAGTTGAAATTGGTATATAACAGAACAAGACAGGCCGCGATTACCAATGAAATATTGGAAATCGTAGCGGGTGCTGAAGCACTTAGTAGCAGTAAATAAAGTCTTTAAAATACATTTAAACCCCCGAGATCTTAGAATTTTCGGGGGTTTTTTGATTTTCGGATGAATTGTGGAATGCATAAATGAATTGAAGTCTTTAGTCATTTCGAGTTTTATCATTCGAAGTTTTTTTATCCAGCATTCCCAGCATTTTACCCTTTGCTGATATATGTTTTCGATGCTTGGGTGACCCTATGATTTGGGAGTTGTAAATGCCAGCATGTCCGCTAAACATATATGCGACCACACAGGCAAGCCCTATATAGGTTCCTGAGGTAGCACCAAAAAGTTCGATTCCCATTAGGGTGCATGCCAAAGGAGTGTTGGTGGCACCGGAAAATACTCCAACAAACCCCATTCCTGCAAGAAGTGCTACCGGAAGTGGGATAATACCCGATAGTGCGTTGCCAAGAGTTGCTCCCGTATAAAAAAGCGGAGTGACTTCCCCGCCTTTAAATCCAGCTCCCAAGGTAAGGGAAGTCGTTCCGATTTTCACCAAAAAATCATACCACGGCAGATCTTCCGAAAAGGCATCCAATATGGTTGGAATGCCTAACCCTATATATTTGGTCGTACCAGTAAGGTATACGAATAGCGCAATTAAAATGCCACCGACTACTGGCCGAAGGGGTGGATAAGTGATTTTTTTAGTAAACAGAATTCCCCAAAAATGTATTGCTTTTGCAAATACACGTCCAGCCAGTCCAAAACAAATGCCAGCTGGCATAATCCAAAGTAGGTTTATTAAATCCAAATTGGGGATTTCAGGGATGATATAATGTGTGTGTGGAACCATCCATAAGGTAGCGCAGGTATAGTTGGCAATATATGCCGCCAAAAATGCGGGTAAGATCGACTCGTATCGGATGCGTCCAACAAGAAGCCACTCAAGCGCAAACACTGCCCCGGCCAACGGTGTACCAAATACAGAGGCAAACCCGGCAGCTACGCCCATGGTAATCAATATTTTTCGGTCTGGCGCATCGAATCGAAACCATTTTGTGAATTGGTCTGCTATGGCACCTCCCATCTGTACGGCGGTTCCTTCACGTCCGGCGGAACCACCCACCAAGTGGGTCATGACTGTCCCGAAAAGGACTAAAGGTGCCATACGAAGGGGAATTACTTTAAGGGGATTGTAAAACTCCTCTAGAAGCTGGTTGTTTCCTTTTACTACGGATTCCCCAAATCGGTGATAGGCCCAGCCTATAAGGAATCCCCCTAAAGGCAATAGGGCAATGATCCACAAGTTGTTTTCCCGAAAGTCCGTGGCCCAGGTTAAAGAAATGAGAAAGATGGCAGAAGCAGATCCGGCAAGCATTCCTACAATTATAGCCATAACCAGCCATTTTGCAGTGAACAACAAACTTGGAGCAAATTCGGCATTTAAGAATTTATTCAGCTTAAGTGCAGTAGAAATCCTCTTCAACATAAATAAAGCATTAGTTAGGAATAAAAATACACGGGCCCATTCCGTTTGTATTGGCCGGGTATAAGTTGAAGTAGGAGTCATCAACCAAATTCTCTTGGTAGTTGGTAAAACAAATTATTCAACCTGTTTTGAGGTGGAACCCCATCACCTGTGTCAAATATAAATATACCTTTTCCAAAATTGCAACGCAGCCAATAATTTCTCCAACTAATTCTTAAAAAAACGGTTTGATGTATAGCGTAATTGGATTATAGTAAGTTAATTTCCGGTTTCAACCATAGGTGGAATGCTTTTTGAGTTTAATTTATAGGTGGCCGTTTTTCTAAACGACCCCTTTGGACGGGAGTCCTAAAATGGAAAAAAATTATGAAGAACATATTGATTACAGGCGGATCGGGTCTTATTGGAAAAGAGATCACACAAATATTAGAACAAAAAGGTTACAAAGTGGCTTGGTTAAGCAGAAGCCCGGAGAAGAATAAACAAAAGTCATTTTTTTGGGATGTGAATGAGCAGAAAATGGACGATTCAGCACTGCTTTGGTGCGATAGCATCATACACTTGGCCGGTGCGGGTGTCGCAGAGAAGCGGTGGACGGACGAACGGAAGCGGGAAATTATATCCAGTAGGGTAATGTCTACACTGCTCTTATACGACCAGTTAAAGTCCATGAAGAAAAAGCCAGAGTCAATTATAGCCTCAAGTGCAGTCGGTTACTACGGAATGGACACACAAGATGAACTTCAACATGAAGGAAATCCGCCAGGAAATGATTTTTTGGCCGATGTAGTAAAAAAATGGGAAGCAGAATCCGAAAAATTTTCTACTTTAGGCATTCGAACGGTTAAACTTCGTATAGGAATTGTATTAGCGAAAGGGGGAGGGGCACTACAGGAAATGCTAAAGCCTCCTGTGACAGCCCCACTTGGCAATGGGAAACAATATATGAGCTGGATTCATATTCAGGATCTGGCGGAAATGTTTGTTTATGCCATAGAGAACAATGGAATACAGGGTGAGTACAATGCGGTAGGGCCCGTGCCGGTTTCAAATACAATTCTTACACTGAAGGCCGCCAAGGCTGCTGGAAAGCCGTTTATCAACATTGGCGTTCCGGGATTTGGACTAAAGTTGATATTGGGTGAAATGGCTGAAATGGTCTTGGGAGGTAATCGGGTGTGTAATGACAAGATTCAATCCTCTGGTTTTACCTATCGTTTCCCGCTGTTGGATATGGCCTTGGCGGATATTTATAAATAAGTTTTCTATTTCATTTATCAAATTCTTATGAACCGAATTGTACTTTGGCTTTGTATTTTTTCTTTTTTCATATCTACCTCTTTTGGTCAGGATACCGGTTTAGATTATTATTTGCCTAGCGGATATACCTATTCACCGGAGGTTCCCACTCCGGCTTCGGTGCTGGGTTTTGAGGTGGGTGAATGGCATGCCAGCCATGATCAGGTAGTGAATTACTTCCGTAAAGTGGCAGAGTCCTCCGACCGGGTTACGCTGGTGGAATATGGACGGACCTATGAAATGAGACCTCTAGTCATGTTAGTACTTACTTCACCTTCCAATCACCAGAAGTTAGATGACATTAAAGCTAAGCGTAACTCCCTTCGCCATGAACCGGCAGCTGCTGATGTAGAAGGAACTCCCTTGGTCATGTATATGGGGCATTCCGTGCATGGTAATGAGCCCTCTGGTATTCAAGCCTCTCTTATCTCTGCGTACCATTTTGCTGCAGCGGAAGAACTTGAATCAGATTTGGAAAATATGGTTCTCCTCATTGACCCAGCCCTGAATCCAGATGGAATAAACCGATTTGCCTCATGGGTGAATACCCACAAAGGATACCACAGTACCGGAGACCGGAACAGTAGAGAGCTCAACGAGGCATGGCCGGGCGGTAGAACCAACCATTACTGGTTTGATCTTAATCGGGATTGGCTTCCGGTACAGCATCCGGAATCTCGTGGTAGGATTACCCAGATTCAGGAATGGAAACCCAATATCGTCTTGGATTTTCATGAAATGGGTCCCGACAATACCTACTTTTTTCAACCTGGAATTCCAAGTAGAAATCATCCATTGACCCCCCGAAAGAATTTTGAACTTACTGAAAAAATCGCTCAGTATCATGCAAAATATCTGGATGAGATTGGATCACTTTACTACAGCCAAGAGAGTTTTGATGATTTTTATTACGGGAAAGGTTCAACTTATCCGGATGTTCAGGGTGCAGTGGGGATCCTTTTTGAGCAAGCATCTTCCCGAGGGCATTTGCAGGAGAATCAATATGGTAGTATTAGTTTTCCCTTTACGATTCGCAATCAGGTAAGGACGGCTCTTTCCTCTTTCGAAGCAGCCAAGGATATGCGTGTGGAGTTAAACCAATATATGGCTGACTTTTATATGGAATCTATTTCTGAATCCGATGAGGATACAAATAAAGCGTATATTTTTGGGACGAAAGATGATTATGCTAGGTCATATCATTTGGCTGATATGATCCTCCAGCATGATATCAAACTTTATAGCTTAAAAGAGGATGTCGTACTTAACGGCGTGCCGTTTGAGGCAGATAGATCATTCATTGTTCCTCTTAACCAGCCCCAATATCGGTTTATCAAATCGATGTTTGAGACGAGAACAACCTTTCAGGATAGCTTGTTTTACGACGTTTCAGCATGGAATCTACCTATGGCATTTAATATGGATTATTTGGCATTGAGTAGTCGTATACTAAACCTAGCGGATGTTATAGAAGTGCCTAAGGGGAGCCCTATGAACCAGGGGAAAGTAATTGGATCTTCGGGTGCGATCAGCTATGCCTTTGAATGGGCAGAATATTATGCTCCCAAAGCCCTTTATTTTCTTATGGACAAAGGATATCAACTGCGGGTGGCTCACGAGCCTTTTCAAAATGACCTAGGCGTAAACTTCGGAAGAGGATCTATCTTAGTCGATAAGGGAAATAGTGGTGCTTCGGATGAAGTTTTTTACATCGATTTACAGGAGGCAGCAAATGCCTCCAGTATCACTATACATGCCCTCACCACGGGATATACTACAGGTGTGAATCTTGGTTCTCCCAGTATCAGTTTGTTAAAGAAACCGACTATAGCGCTGATGGTGGACAAGGGGGTGGCTGGAAATGAAGCGGGCGAAATTTGGCATTTGTTCGACCAACGGATAGATGTTCCCATTACGCTTCTGCCAACAGATCGGTTTACCGGAGCAGGCTTGGAGCGGTATTCGGTGATTGTTTTTCCGAGTGGATCATATGCTGCCCTGGGAAAAGAAGGTGCGGATAAATTAAAAGCTTGGGTTCAAAATGGAGGGACGCTAATTGCAAGGGGTAATGCGATGTACTGGCTGGCCCAACAAGAGTTGGCTCCTTTTTCCTTTGTCAGTTCCGAACAGCAGGACTCGACAGTCACCCAAAGGGATTATTCCAACCTAATCAGAGACCGCGGCGCCAGGGTGACTGGAGGTGCGATTTTTAAAGGTAGGCTGGACATTACCCACCCCTTGGGGTACGGATATGCGGTTCCTGAGATCTTTGTTTTTAAAAGTGGCAACCAATTTTTAACACCATCCAAAAACCCTTACGCAAATCCCTTAGTCTACACCGATGATCCGTTGGCAAGTGGCTATATCCATCCGACCAACTTGGAAAAACTGCGAAGTACAGGGATTATTCAGGTAGCGGCACTGGGCAGTGGAAGAATTATCGGGTTCGTGGATAACCCAAATTTTAGGGCCTTTTGGTTTGGAACCAACAAGCTGTTTTTGAATGCGGTATTCTTTGGGCAGACAATCGATGCCAATTCTGCCAGATAGGGGTATCTTATTCCTATTTCGGGACTAATCGTAACGGTAAAGCAATTGAATCAGGTTCGCTTTAAAACCTACAATCTCAGTCCTGTAACCTGAATAAGATTGAAGGCATAAAAAAGAGCTGCAGAATAATTCCGCAGCTCTTCTTATGGCATCAATCTGTGGGACAGTTTATCCCCCCATTCGAAATCAATCCTCCACTTCTACCACCATATCTATTTCTACGGCTATATTGTTCGGTAAAGAACTCATTCCAATCGCTGCTCGCGCATGCTTTCCTTTTTCACCAAACACCTCTACCATCAGATCGGAGAATCCATTGATTACCTGGGAGTGCTGTTTGAAGGAAGGATGAGCGTTTACCATTCCCTGTGCTTGAATGATGTTTTTTACTTTGTTTAAGTCACCAATTTCAGCCTTTAGGGAAGAGAGAAGTGAAATGCCTGTAAAACGTGCGGCCTCATATCCAGCCTCAAGTTCCAAGTCTTCCCCTAGTCGGCCGATTACTTGAGTTCCATCCGGCTTGTCGGGACCGTGACCTGCCATATATATCAGATTACCCACCCGCTTCGCCTTTAAATAATTGGCAGTGGGAGGATTGGGAAGCACCAATTTGATTCCCAATTCTTCGATGCGTTTTTCGGCATCGATACCGTCATTGGTGGAAGTGGTGACTTGGGCTTCGGCAGTCTCGGTTTTTTTACTGGTGCAATTCAGCATCAATAGCAGTGACAAGCTTCCTAAAAACAGGAGTTTTTTCATGGATCTAACGTTTAGATTAGTGGTTGAATGTGTATAATTAATGGCAGCAAAGATGGAAATTATTTTTAAGTTTTTGGCTTAAGATAAGTCCCCGGCAAATAGCTCATCTCTAAAACAAGAGGAGCTTGCCTTTTACTTCGTTTTTTAAATTAAGTCGCTAGAGGTGGACCGTCGGGTATTAATATGGGTTTTCTATCGGGACTGTACGTTACCCGCTTTGCCGTAAAGGTGGCAGTTTGATATTCTCCCAAATGAATATTTCCCGTAAGGGTATCACCTTGAAGTTTTCCGCCAAACATGTACTGCACCTGCTTACCGGGTTCCCGATATGTGCTGTGAAGTTTTACCTCATTGCCTTCAATCGTACCTAGGATATCCTGACTTGTATAGTCACTTTCATGCCTCCCCATCAACCAGTTTTCATCCTGTTCCAAATACCATTTATGGGTAGATGTGCTGCTGAAAAACTGGATTTCCACCAACCAACGACCTGCCAAGCTTCCAGACGGCGCAGCCATTGGTTTCTTAGGTTGTCTCTTTTTACTTAGTACCTCCACCAAGCGGTCAGCTACGATGGGTACTTCGCCGGCAACCATCTGACTGGGAGTTATCGTGATTAGCGTATTGTTTTCCCCGTTGTCACGACCTCCAACAGCAATACGGGGTTTATTTCTGCCCAAGTATTCAGCCATTTCCGGTCCGGTAATATGTAGGGAGTTTGGGTCCCACATCACCTGTAGGGTTGGGGCACGGTTGTTTAATTCATCTGCTGCTGGCAGCTGGACATTGGCAGTCACACCTTTTACTTTTGTAACCTTTGCTGAAATTTGTTCTAACCAATTTTCCCAATTTTTCCACTCCTGTTCATGGTCTCTGGTAACCCAAGCTTCCACAGCGGCCAACATGCCCATCATTTCTTCTTTTCCCACTTTGTTGTCTCTTCCCGGTCCATGGTGGGGGGAGCTTGCTTGCCAAGCAGACATGAGGATGTCTTTTTGACCCAACAGAATACCTGCGCACTGAGGACCACAGATGGCCTTGCCTCCGGAATAAGCGACCATGGTTGCTCCTTTTTCCAGGTGTACATTTGGAATCGTAAGGTCTTCTGCCGCCGCATCTACCAAAACCGGAATATTTTTAGGTTTGGCAATTCCTGCGATCACCTCCAGCGAGAGAGGCTGTCCAGTTGCCGACTGCCTGCCTGTTGTGATATAAATCATGGCTGTTTTTGATGAAATGGCAGCTTCCAATTCCTCAGGTGTACTTACTTCCATAATGGTCACCCCGATGTTTCGTATAGAAGCATCGTAGACATTTCGGGAATAGCGGGGTATGATCACCTCATTTTTATGCACTAGGGATAGATCTGGAATTCGTAGCAAAATCTCGGGATTACCCCCACTGACACAGGCGGCGGTGGCGTGTTTCATCGCAGCGGCACACCCTGCTGTGATGATTCCCCATTCTGCTTTCGTGATATCCGCCAGACGCTGTCCGATACCATGTGCCATTTCATCATATTGGATAAAATTACCAGCAGCGGCTTTCATCGCTGTCAACACTTCCGGTCGTTCACGAGACCCGCCTATAATGGTGAAGGTACCCCGGCAGTTGATAATAGTGTCTACCCCAATAGATCCGTAAATGTCTTCATCCAAAGAGATGGGACCTACACTTTTGGCCTGAGCGGCATTTCCAATAGAAAGGAAGCTGCCACCTATGGGCAACATGGCCAAATTCTTAATTACATGTCTTCTATCCATTTTATTTAGTGGTTGTTATATGGGGAAGCTGACAGCCCATTTAAGTCATAGACGATTCGTCCTGCCCTGATGGTTAATTCAGCCTCCAAAAGTTGATTTCCTTGTATATGTTGTCCTGCCGAGTCTACAAACCCGAATTCTCCTTTACGTATTCTAAATATAGCAATATCTGCTTCAGTTCCCACGCTGAGGTGTCCCAGATCTTCCCGTTTTAGGGCTTGTGCCGTCTTCCAGGAGGCTTGGGTGAGTACTGCCTCAAGGGACATTCCCATGGCCATAAATTTAGACAAAACATTGGAAAAATTCTTCATGCCGGAGTTCATGCTGAACCGATGCAAATCTGTACCAAAAGTATCTGGCGTCAAACCTTGCTGAATGGCAGGGATAGCTTGATTAAACCAAAACCCCGCTCCTCCATGGCTCACATCGAAGAGAATACCCCGATCTTTGGCTGCTTTGACTTCTGGCAGTAGTTTTCCTTGGCTATCAATAATGGGCTCCCTGTCGCGGATATTTTCATAGGTATGGCTTAATATATCCCCCGGACGCATTCGTTTTAACTGGTCTGCGAGGGAATATTCCGGTAAATGGCACTCTACCAAAAGAGGTACGTTAGCCAAGCTACCAGCATTCAAGGCACGGTCAAAAGGAGTCCAATCCTTTCCCTCATAGTGGCCTATTTTTACGCCTACCAAATGCTGCGGGTGTTTAGCTATAGTCTGCGCAGTGATTTCCGGATTCATATCCGTGATATCCTCTTGGGCTGGATTACCTTGCATGCCTCCCCCGGCAATATTAAGAAATGCCAAAATCCGGGTTTGGGAAACATCGATTACCGTCTTTTTGAAGTCTTCAAAATTCCTCCACCCCGAGGTTCCAGCGTCTACTACTGTGGTGACTCCTGACCGAAATGTGAAGTCGTCCGGCGATACACTGGAACTTCCACCGGCAAAGGTTCTGGGCTTTTCACCCACATAAACATGGGTGTGGGGATCTATCAGTCCGGGGCTTATGATTAATCCCTGAACATCAATTACACGCTTCCCCTCTTTATGAAGGATTTTTTCGGCTATTTTAGAGACTTTTCCATCCCGTATGGCAATGTCCATGGGTTGGTTTATTCCATTTTTAGCATCTATTAGATGTCCGTTGACAAGGATGATGTCATGATCCTGAGCTATTAATGGCGTTCCCAACACTAATCCTAAAATCAGGAATAATAGAAAACGATGCACCATATGGAACTGCCCCTCCGATTTATTCATTTTTTGCTAATCTCTGTTTCCCAATGGGGGGCACTGATGCCGTTCAGGTCCCACATGATTCTCCCTGCCCTGATAGTTAGTTCGGCTTCCAGCTTTTGAGTCCCTTCAATCTTTGTGCGTCGGATATCCTGAAATCCGAAATTCCCCTCTCTCAAGCTGAAAACTGCAATATCCGCTTCCGTACCCACGCTCAAATGCCCCAAATCTTCGCGTGAAATAACCTGTGCAGGTTTCCAAGTAGACCGCAGAATCACGTCAGAAAGTGACATGCCCATATTCATAAATTTAGAAAGCAGGTTGGTCATGTCTTTAAAGGCACCATTCATGCTGTCTTTGTGCAAGTCAGAACTGATTACATCCGGCAGAAAACCCTGCTGCAGAGAAGGTATAGCTTGTCTAAAAGAGAATGCACCACCACCATGGCCAACATCAAAAATAATTCCCCGTTTTTGGGCTTCGAAAATAAAGGGGTTTACCTGTAGGTCTTCATTTACCACTGTTTCCCGGTTTGCAGGTCCATAGGAGTAGGTGTGGGTGAATATATCTCCCGGTCGCAGGTGCTTCATAAACAGGGCCTCGATGGAATTTGGGGGCTGATGTTCTCCAAAATCTACCATTACGGGAACATTGGCCAGATTGCCCGCTTCCACAGCAAGATCAACTTGGGTAAATCCTCCCCAATAGTGAGCTGATTTTATACCTACCAATAGTTCAGGAAATAGTCTGGTAATCATGTTGGCCGTCATAGTGGGGTTCATGTCTGACACATCCTGTTCCTCAAAGCGGCCATACATCCCGGTCCCTACAATATTTAGGAAGGCCAAAATTCGTGTTTGAGAGCGGTCAATAGTCTGCTGCTTAAACAACCTAAAATTTCGCCATCCGGCGGATCCGGCATCCACTACTGTAGTGACACCCGAACGAAAGGTAAATCCATCCGGGGGTAAGCTCGTATGTCCGTCAGCTATATAGGACTGGGGTTCGGTTCCGTGGAAGACATGTACATGCATGTCTATCAATCCAGGGGTAACGTACAATCCGCTGACATCAATGATTTGCTTGGCTTGGTTACTAGGAATATTGGCTGCGACCTGATGTATTTTCCTGTTGGATATGGCAATGTCCATGACGGCATCGATGCCATTTTTGGGATCAATGACATGTCCACCTTTAAGTAGAATATCAATTTCTTGGGCATAAAGAAATGAGGGAAGACTGCCAAAGAGAATAACTAAACCAATTAAAGTGAGTCGGATGACACCTTTTTTAAAAGAATGGAGGCTGGCTTTTCGCATGGGGAATTTGTAGTTGAAGATTTCTCGTTATTTGATAGATCATACCCTTTGGATAGGTACAATACTCGCTCAATTTATTTCATAAATGGGATGGATAGGGTGAAGGAATTATTTATTAAATATTACATAAAAATTTATTTTTGCAAAGCATTATTTTATAAGTTTAGGATTAAGAGTTACGATAGGGTTTAATTGTTGTCTGCCAGCCAATAATTCACTGAATCAATTACCGATAAACCAAAACCCATAGCCATAAAGGAGGCTTTTCTTATCATGGACAAACAGAAGAATTCATTTTTGCAAAGCATATGGGCATGGATGCTCAGCATAGGCCCCGGAATATTTTGTATTGGCTATACAGTTGGTACAGGTAGTGTGACATCAATGGCTAAGGCTGGGAGCCAATTTGGAATGCAGCTGCTTTGGGTATTGTTTTTAAGCTGTCTTTTCGCATGGGTCCTGATGGAAGCTTATGGGAGGTACGCCATAGTTACAGGACAAACCTCCATATATAGTTTTAAAACGAAGATTAGAGGAGGAAAGACCCTCGCCATTATTGTAGTGACAGGGATTGTAATCGCCCAGTGGAATTCGCTTACGGGCATACTTGGACTAAGTGCCAGTGCCCTTTATGAGGTAGCTGTACTTTTTGTCCCTTCCCTTCCTTCGGAAAGTTATTGGGCTGTTTTGGGCATCGCAATTACCCTGATAGTCACCATGTATGCGTTGTTGTGGGTGGGCCAATATTCCTTTTTTGAAAAAGTTTTGATCGTATTTGTCACCCTGATGGGCATCTCCTTCATTATTTCCATGTTTGTGGTTTTGCCGGACCCTATGGATATAGTAGGTGGTTTGAAGCCGACAATACCAGCTGTACCGGGTGGAAAACTTTTGGTGGCAGCATTTGTGGGTACAACCATGGCGGCCCCGACATTTGTCGTTAGACCTTTGTTGTTGAGAGGAAAGGGTTGGACGAAGGCCCATACAAAAGAACAATCCAACGATGCGCTTTTCTCGGCCGTTTTAATGTTTGTTATCAACCTTTCGATTATGGCAGCGGCAGCAGGATCTCTTTTTGTGGAGGGCAAAACTATAGAGCGGGTGCTGGATATGGTATATACCTTGGAACCCATTGCAGGGAAGTTTGCCGTGGCACTCTTTATGACAGGGGCACTGAGTGCAGGGCTTTCTTCCATTTTTCCAATATTGATGGTTGCACCTTTATTAATTGCCGATTATAAAGAAGGGGTTTTGGATACTACCTCGAAGCGGTTTAAAATCCTTACCGGAATAGCCTGTGTGTTTGGACTCACTGTGCCAATTTTGGGAGCCAACCCCATTTTGGCTCAGATTATGACCCAGGTGGCTGCTGTTTTTATTTTACCAGTCGTGATTGGATGTATTTTATACCTTATTAATAGGAGGGATTTGATGGGAGAACACAAGGCTGGGTTACTCCTGAACATCGGACTTTCGGCTGCTTTTGTTTTTTCAATTATTATCTCCTATACGGGATTTTTGGCATTGAAGGAATTACTTTGATTTAACTAGGTATTTTATTTAAATTTAAACCTAAATCAATATTTTCATATTAGCTGCAAAAATTCAATCGTAAAACGTTGTTTAATATATTTCAAATACAAAAAAATGTCGTATGAAACGAATTCATTTTTAAAAGTAAGCCGCTCAAAATTAACACCTCTTGAAAGAAAAGATAAATCGAAGAAATATTTAAATGGTTTATCCATTGTTTGGAATATAATTTATTCGTAATATTCGAGTAATAATAAATTTGCCTAGCCCGAAATAAACACCTATCAACCTATCCATCTCCATATTTTAGTACCTACAAACTAAACCTTCCGGTATAATCTACCGAAATAAATAATTTAGGCTATAATCAAAAAAAGAAAGGACAATTATGTGACGATATTTAGGAAAGAGATTTCGGTCGAAAAAAATTTAGCGTAATAAATAAACTATTAGTGGAAGTATAAAGTGCTGTCAACAATTATAATTTAATCAATAACTAAACTTATGAAAAAAAGTCTACTTGCTTTTCTTCTGTTGCTTTTTACTGGCGTTTTTGCCTTTGCACAGGAGAGGACAGTCACTGGTACAGTGACTGATTCGGACGCTGATGCCCCACTTCCTGGGGTAAGCGTATTGGTAAAAGGAACAAATACGGGTACAATTACGGACATTGATGGTCAGTACAGTATCTCTGTTCCATCCTCCGCAACCACGTTGGTTTTCTCCTATCTGGGATATGGACGACAGGAATTAGTAATCGGTAATTCAAACGTACTTAACGTTGCTTTAAATGCAGAAGAATCTGCCTTATCTGAAGTCGTCGTTACTGCATTTGGATTGGAAAGGGAAAAGAAATCATTGACTTACACGGTACAGGATGTTGGTACCCGTGAGTTGACTGAAGCCCGTGAATTGAACGTGATGAATTCTCTTTCCGGTAAAGTCGCCGGCTTATCCATAAATAGAGGAGGTTCCGGTGTTGGCTCTGCAACACGTGTAGTATTGCGTGGTAATAGGTCCATTAGTGGAGATTCCCAACCCCTGTATATAGTTGATGGTGTTCCGGCACGTGGAATCGAGAACCTGAACCCGGATGATATTGAAAGTATCAACGTGTTGAAAGGTCCAAATGCTGCGGCTTTGTACGGAAGCCGAGCAAACAATGGAGCGATTGTAGTGAATACGAAAAGAGGTAAGCAGGGATTTAATGTAAGCTTGAATACTTCTTATATGTTTGATCAGCCCATTCTGTTGACTAACTACCAAGATGTATACGGTCAGGGAAGCGGGGGAGTTTATTCTCCGGCATCTGAGTTTTCTTGGGGTCCCCGAATGGATGGTCAACAAGTAGCCCAATGGTCCATGGCCCCTGGAAAAGAGGGAACGACTTATCCATATTCTCCCCAGCCTAACAATATTCTGGATTTCTTCCAAACCGGACATAATATGGCTACAACATTATCCGTGAGTGGTGGTACAGAAAGAAGTCAAACCTATTTCTCCTATACCTATGCGGATGCTGCTGGTGTTGTGCCGGATAACGATTTAAAGCGACATAGTATCAACCTTCGTTTAACTAATAAATTAGCGGATAATTTGTCGTTGGATTCTAAGATAAATTATATCCGACAGGACATTTCCCAATCATTACCTCAGGATGAAAATTATGCCAATCCAGCGAGGCATATTTATAGATTACCAAGGAATATCCGGACAGAGGATATATCACAGTATGAATATGTGAATTCCGCTGGACTACTAAGACAGAATTATTTTAATCCAGGATCAAACGGTGGTGCCAACCCATATTGGTCAAACAATCGAAATCTTCGTACAAATACTTCTGATCGGATCATTGCATTCACCTCTTTAAGCTATGAGTTAGCTGAAGGGTTAAGTATCCTGGCAAGAGCAGCGATGGACCGTTCATTTGGCGGCAGCACCAACACGGAATACAATGATTCTTACATTATTGCCCAAAATGGACGTTTTTCAGTTGGTACATCAGAAGCAATGGAGATTAACACTGACTTTTTAATATCCTACGAAAAGACACTTAGTCAAGATTGGTTTTTTAATGTTAACGTTGGTGGTAACGCAAGGAAAGACCGAAATACTGGGTTAAGTTCTAATACAGGCAATCAGTTGGTAGTTCCTAATTTCTTTGCACTGGGTAATACGCAGCAGGTAGTTTCTAGTTATAATATTGGTAGCCCAAGGGATGTAAATTCATTATATGCATTTGGACAGTTTGCCTGGAAAAATGCTGTATTCTTGGATATTACAGCCAGAAATGATTGGAGTTCTACCCTACCAAGAGACAATTGGTCGTTCTTCTATCCATCTGTAGGATTGAACGCTGTAATCTCCGACTTGGTTGAAATGCCAACTTGGTTTACTTTTGCCAAACTTAGGGGTTCTTTTGCCGAAGTGGGTAACGACACAAGTCCTTTCCAATTGCAGCGTCAAGCGGCCTTTGCAGCTGGAGGACGGGCAGGATATTTATCCTTAAGTACAACTCTTCCAAATGCTAATCTTCTTCCAGAAACTACCCAATCCATAGAACTTGGTGCTGATATGAGATTTGTTGACAATAAGGTGGGATTGGATTTCACTTACTATAAAACAAATTCATTTAACCAGCTATTTACAGTAGGCCTTCCTGTAGGTTCTGGAGCTTCCCAGTTTTTCACAAACGGGGGAAATGTGCAGAATGAAGGTATCGAAGCGGTAATTACATTGACTCCAGTACGTAAAGCTGATTTTGAATGGACGATCACTTCGAATTTTGCAAGAAATATTTCTTTAGTTAAAGAAATTAATGACGAGCGCCCAAGTGTAGAAATCGGCTCTTCTTTCTTAACCCGCTTTCGAATTGAAGAAGGGTCCCAATTTGGAGAGGTTTATTCCAGGGGTTACCTCAGGGACGATCAAGGACGGGTAATCATTGGCGAAAACGGTATTCCAAGAACGACTCCTGGATTTACTGTCCGTGTTGCGAATTACAACCCAATTTGGTTGGGAGGTATTCAAAACTCATTTAACTACAAAAACTTCCGTGCGAACTTTACCATCGATTTCCGTCAGGGAGGAAGCATCACTTCCTTTACCAATGCCATCATTTATGCTGATGGGTTGACAGAAGAGACCTTGCCAGGACGGGAAGGGGGATTGATCTTCGGTCAAAACTTTATGGAACATGAAACTGCAGTTTTGGAAACAGGTGAACCTAATGATATTCAAATAACAGCGGAACAATTCTGGGTAAATATGGGTGGTAGAAATGCACCTATTGGTGAAGTGTTTACTGTTTCTGCGACTAACATACGAATGAGAGAAGCTGTTGTAGGATATACTATTCCTGCCAAAAAGCTGGAAGGTTTTCCAATCAACAGCGTAAGTATCAACTTCGTTGCCAGGAATTTGTTTTTCTTCCTTAACGAAGCAGGAAACCTTGATCCAGACGTGACAGTTGGTACAGGCTCCAATTCAGGAGGCAGAGAGTCTTTTGCTCCACCAACAGCAAGATCCTTCGGTTTTAATCTTAATCTTGGATTTTAAAAAATTGTAATGACTATGAAAATATTTAAAAATATTATTGGATTTTCTATCGCTGCCTTTGTCTTTGGAGGTTGTACAGAGAATTTTGAAGAGCTCAACACGAAGCCTGATGTGATCCTTGCGGATAACCTGGATATTGGTCTTTTGGGTCAGGCATTTGCCAATGGCCAGATGCGGGCGATGACTGGTGCACCAGGTGGTGGAGCAGGAAACTATCAGACAGGTCAAAATCTGTTTGCTGACATTTATGCGCAGTATTTCGCAAATACAGCCACCAATTTCGATTCAGATAGGCATATTCAAGTGGGTGGCTGGACAAACGGTAGTTGGAATTATTTCTACGGACAGGCGGCACCGATAATTAAGTTTGTTGAAGATTTTACTGCGACAAATAATTTACCGTTGGAAAATGCCTTTGCAAAAGTATTGAAGGTTCAGGCCTATCACAGGTACACGGATTATTATGGGCCGGTAATCTATTCAAATTTTGGAAATGGAGAAACCGTTGTCCCTTATGATACCCAAGAATCCATATACAAAAACTTCTTTCAAGAACTGGATGCGGCTGTAGCTGTACTTAAGGCAAATAGGGGTGGATCTGCTTTCACAGCTCATGATCAAGTATTTAGCGGAAGCGTGGATAAATGGTTGACTTATGCAAACTCTCTTCGGTTGAGACTTGCACTTCGCGTAAAGTATGTGGAGCCAGCTTTAGCGAAATCCGAAGCTGAAAAGGCTGTTGCTGATGGAGTGATGTTGACCAACGACGAGAGTGCGGCTATTAATACGACTATCAATTCACGGCATCCACTATGGACGATAACGGATTGGAATGAATTCCGTATGAGTGCTTTAATGGAGAGTTTATTGAAGGGATATGAAGACCCTCGGCTTGAAGTTTATTTCCGGACAACGGATGATTTTAGAACCGGTGATACAAGTGTGCCCTATAGGGGTCTTAGAAATGGTCTTCCCAGGGCAGATCTTGATCAAGGAGCTTTGAGTAGAGGCTTTTCCGATGTGGGTGAAAGGTGGTTGAATCTTGGAAGGGGAGGGTCTCCAGCTGGCCCTCCATTGAGAATGCTACCAGCTGCTGAGGTATATTTTAACAGAGCCGAAGGGGCTTTGGAAGGATGGGCAATGGGTGGTACTGCCAAAGATCTTTATGAAAAAGGAATCGAAATGTCAATGACAGAAGAAAGGATTGGTGCTTCTGCCGAACAAGTGCAGGCCTATATTTCGAGTACAAATACTCCCGCACCTGTAACTTATTCGAGAACCGAATGGAATTTGCCTGCCTCGTCAGATATACCTGTAGCTTTTTTGACTACTGGTACCAAAGAGAAGCAGTTGGAGCAAATTGCTACCCAAAAATGGCTCGCTCTCTATCCTGATGGTTGGGAGGCCTGGGCTGAATTACGAAGAAACAGATACCCGAAGTTTTATCCTCGGGTTGCTTCCGATAACGTTGATGTTCCTCGTGATGTAGTTATGCCTAGACTCATTTTTGTAGAAGGAGAATACAACAATAACAGAGCAGCTGTCGAAGCAGCAGAGGAATTTCCAGAACTTACTTCAAGAGGTGGTAATAAGAACTCCACCAAACTCTGGTGGGATGCCAAGCCTTAAACTGGCCTACTTCTAAAATAAATGCAAAGGAAAGTGCCATTTTTTAATGGCACTTTTTTTACTTTATAGCTTAATTGCCTTTCTATGATTTCCCAATATACAATGCGTCTTCTCTTTCTTTTTTTAATTCTCACAAGTCTGACAGCCTGCCAAAAGGAAGATCCCAATGCCTTATTTACTGAGATGTCCTCCAAACGTACGGGTGTTAATTTCAGGAACCTGGTTCGTGAGTCGGAAGAGTTTAACGTATTGACATACGGTTATTTCTATCAGGGGGGTGGAGTCGCTGTAGGGGATATCAACAACGACGGTCTTCCTGACCTGTATTTTACGGGTAATATGATGGCAAGTAAGCTGTATTTGAATAAAGGTAATTTAGAATTTGAAGACATCACCGAGTCCGCTGGAGCTGCTGCTGCGGGGCTTTGGAATACGGGCGTGACCATGGCCGATGTAAATGGTGACGGCTTATTGGACATCTATATCTGCAGATCCGCAGCCAACGACCCCGAACGACGGAGAAATGTCCTGTTAATCAATAACGGTGACCTAACCTTTACCGATAAAGCAAAGGAATTTGGACTGGATGATCCGGGGTATTCCACCCAGGCTACCTTTTTTGACTACGATAGAGATGGCGACTTAGATATGTTTTTGTTAAACCATTCTACCCAAGAATATGCCGGTTTTAGCCGAATCGACGGCAATTTTAAGCAACGGAAAGGAGAGTTTTTAGGGGACAAGCTATATCGCAATGATAACGGGAAATTTGTGGACGTTTCCGATGAAAGCGGCATCATTGGTAATGTTTTGGGCTTTGGGCTAGCCGTGACCGTCACCGACGTAAATCAGGACGGATGGCCGGATATCTATGTCAGTAATGATTATAATGAAGAAGACTACCTGTATATCAATCAACAGGATGGTACTTTTCAGGAATCGGTAAAACAATATATGGGTCATGTTTCCTTGTTCTCCATGGGTGCGGATGCTGCCGATCTGAATAATGATGGACTTCCTGATATCATCACCATGGACATGATGCCTGAATATACCTTCAACCAAAAGGCAATCTTGGGTCCTGAGAATTATGATAAATACAGGGAATTACTGGCTAAGGGATTTTATCCGCAGACTATGCGCAATATGCTGCACCTGAATCAGGGAAATGGTTATTTCAGTGAAATAGGACAGTATGCGGGTATTTCCCAGACAGACTGGAGTTGGTCGGTACTTGCAGCGGATTTCGACAACGACGGCTGGAAGGACCTTTTTGTAGCCAACGGTTATGCGCGCAATTACCTGGACATGGATTTTCTAAATTATATGGTCAGCGAGCGTATCCGCTCCACGCCGGGGAGTGCCGGAAAGGAAGACGCATTGATTGAACTGATTGAAAAGATGCCTCCCATCTATGTGGAAAATTACCTGTACCATAATAACGGTGACCTGACATTTACAAATAGGGCGAATGAATGGGGGATTAAAGGCATGACCGTTTCCAATGCAGCTGCTTATGCCGATTTGGATGGAGATGGGGATTTGGATCTAATTGTTTGCCATACCAATGATCCAGTTAGCATCTACCGAAATAATAGTGAGCGGCTTTTTGACCGTCATTTCCTCAAAGTTAAATTTAAGGGGGAGGGTATGAATACTTCCGGTATTGGTGCTCGGGTTCAGCTTTATGCAGGTGACCGTATATTTCATCAAGAATTGATGCCCGTGCGTGGATACCAATCAGCCGTGGACCATGAGCTGGTCTTTGGGCTCGGAGATCATTTTAAGTTGGATAGCCTGGAAGTCTGGTGGCCGGACGGGAGATTTCAGCAGCTATCCAATCCGGTAGTGGACACGCTACTGGTGTTGGACCAACGGGAATCAGTGATATACGACCAACACCCAATCGCACAATCGAACAGATTTAATCCAGTGCCTGATGCCTTGGGAATAGATTTTATGCACCAGGAAAGCACCTTTCTTGACTTTATACAAGATCGGTTAATGCCAAACACCATGTCTGCACTTGGCCCAAAAATCACATTGGGAGATATCAACGGGGATGGGCTGGAAGATATTTATATAGGTGGAGGCAAAGACCAGCCTGGACACCTTTATCAGCAGCTGTCCAATGGAACTTTTCAACTGATGTCACAGCCTGCCTTTGAAGCTGATAAATCACAAGTGGATACTGATGCGGCTTTTGTGGATGTGTCAGGTAATGGTTTCCTGGACCTTTATGTAGTAAGTGGTGGCAGTGATTTTCCTGCGGGAGATGAAGGCTATCAGGATAGACTCTATATGAATGATGGCAAGGGAAATTTCACCAAAAATGAGACAGCGTTGCCCGAAATGCGGGTTAGTGGAAGTGTCGTTCAGGTGGCAGATTTGGATAATGACGGATTTCCAGACCTCTTCGTAGGTGGCAGATATATTCCGGGTAGCTTTCCCAACGCAGCGAGGAGCTATCTCCTGATGAATCTGGGTGATGCTACATTTGCTGACATCACCGAGAATTTTTGTCCAACTCTTTTAAATCCCGGGTTACTGTCCGATGCCAAACTCGTGCACCTAAACGGAGATGATTGGGTTGATTTAGTAATCACGGGAGAATGGATGGCTCCCCAGGTCTACCTGAATCAGGAGGGAAAGTCTTTGGAGTTAAAAGCAAATGCGTTTCCCCAAGGATCATCAGGCTGGTGGAAACATATTACTGTAGCTGATTTGGACGGGGATAATAATTTGGATTTAGTGATGGGTAATCAGGGTGAAAACAACACCTTTAGGGCCAGACCTGACCAGCCCATGCGGCTTATTTCCAAAGATTTCGATGGGAATGGATCTATAGATCCGATATTCACCCACTATATGGCAGATACAAACGCGTTTGCGTATAGCCGGGATGAATTGGTGGGTCAGCTTCCGACATTTAGGGGGAAATTTTCGGATTACCGAACTTTTGCCAAGACACCTGTTGACCAGTTTTTCACTCCAGAGCAGATTGGGGGAGCGGATACGCTAACTACAAAGACACTGAAATCCGGTTATTTTAAAAACGACGGAAATGCCAACTTCAGCTTTAATCCCTTTCCCCAAGAAGCGCAGTATTCTCCTTTATATGCGACTGCGGTATATGATGTTAATGGGGACGGTCATCCTGATTTGCTCACTGGGGGAAACCTGACAAAAGCCAGGGTAAGCAGTGGGCAACAGGATGCAAATTATGGCTTTGTTTTCTTGGGGGATGGGAAAGGAAATTTTGCAGTTAAACCTTCTTTGTCTTCGGGCATCAAAATCCGGGGAGATGTTCGGGATATTCATCCCCTCACGGTCGGGGGAAAAACCTATGTGATATATTCACTGAATAATGATAGGCTACAAGTTTATGCACTTAACCCATAGTTTTCGTAACACGTTAAAAAATTAATAATTTTAAGGTTTTGGAGATTTTCTTTTTTGATTCGATCAGATCATTAGTCATAGAGTAGATGACCAAATCCATTACTCTATTTTGGCTTTTATTCCTTTGCTAGGTGAATGCTATTACAAGCGTCTTTAACGCAAAAAGCTGGAAAAAAAAACAGAGGTTTCGATTTGTTTCGAAACCTCTGTATAAAGCTTAATTTAACGGAAAAATTAATTTCCTCCGTCCCACCAGGTTCTTGTTAACCAATCATCTCCTCCCATCCGGGAAACAGCATTACTCAAAGATTCGGGGTTTACTCCACCTTCTCCAACTGGATAGGGCTGTCTTCGCGGAATTTGGCCGGAAGCGAAGTTTCCGGGGAAATTAACCGGAGTCAACTCAGGGTATCCCGTTCGCTTCCAATTATTCCAAGCCTCCACATAATTAGCGAATAGGCTATTTGTAGCCCATATTTGCTCATTGATCATTTTCAAAGAAGCTTCTGTAGTAGTTACATCCAAGGGGTTAGCGGTTGTGTAATTTGTTGCTTCACTGGAAGAAACGGTCCTACCACCAAATTTCCCTATAGAAGTAAAAGCTGCTTCAACTCCATTTTTGTAAAAGTTGGCTGCTGAACCTGTTGTAAAACCCCGTACAACGGCATCAGCTAACAACAGTTGTACCTCAGCATACGTAAAAGTGAATATTGGAGCATCTCTGTCTCTGTATATGGCTGTCGGTCTTGAGTAGGCACCAATTGCTGCTGCATCACCCCCGGAACCCGTTGGCCCAGGAAAATCAGGATGATTTGAAATATCAAATTGACCACCTGCAATGTCATAGCCGTTAGGCAAACCAATTTGAACTGCGGGATCACTGTTTCCTACAATCACGCCATTCCTATTGGCCGCTAAGCCAGCAGGTGGCACCTCCGCTACGATACTTAACCTCGGATCATTCGTACTTTTCAAATAGTCGATCATTTCCTTAGACCACCTTACTTCGTAAATATCGTCAACAACGTTCAAGGCATTGGCGTTAGAATTGGCGTATCCATTGGCCTGGTCAGAAGGCACCAACGCATCATCGTCCGGTGAGGAAAAAACGCCACCTGCTACGGCTTTTTGCACCCAGGCTTGCGCCGCCGAAGGGTCGACCTTAACAAGACGCAAGGCCATTTTCAGCATGACGGAGTATCCGTATTTTCTCCATTTCGATATATCACCACCGTACATCACATCATTCCTAATTGGGTCTCCAGCGGGATTTAATGCATTAATCGATGCCTCCAAATCATTCAGCATGGCTATATATGCCTCTGATTGGTTATCATATTTAGGCTGGGTAATTCCCTCTTCCGCTTGAAGGCCCTCTGAATAAGGAATATCCCCATAAACGTCAGACACAAAAGACAATGTGCTCACTTTGAAAATTCCACCAACAGCATTTAAGTTGTTAAGATCTTTCCTTCTGGCGAGACTTTGCATCTGATTGAGTCTGGACGCTACTGTATATCCATTATTCCAAACTCCCTGAATATAAGAGTTGGTACTACCGGAGATTACATATTTATCAGCGTTTGAATAATAATTGGCTCCGCCTGTGGACGTAGAAGCCAACGCCTGAATCCACATACTTTGGAATAAAATCGGTCCCGAATAACCTGTATGCATATCTCCATATCCGAAGGTGGCTATAGGCAAAATAAGATTTGGATCAAAAACCTCTGCACCGGGCCTGTTAGGATCTGTATTGAGCTCTTCAAATCTATCATCACAGGATGTGACCACAAATAAGCTGCTTAGTAGAAATAAGCTTATATATTTTTTCATAATTAGTGCAATTTGAAATTTAAATTAAAACCAATAGATTGAGTAGGTGGCAAGCTGGTACCTTCAATACCCAAGTAATTAATATTGGCGCCAAATGTTGTCTCAGGATCAATATTCTCTGCCTTTCTCATTAAGATCGCTAGATTTCTCCCTACAACTGATGCGGTCAATCCTTTGAATACAGGAACTGAATTAAACCAGGTTTCGGGGAAAGTGTACCCAAAAGTTAGCTGACGAAGCTTGATAAAATCACCATCCACTACACTTGTCTTAGTCACATTCTGCGCAAGTGCTTGATAATAATTTTGAGCCGGGGCCGTGATTTCATTTGTGGTCACACCGCCCTCTCTTCCAACAAGCGTATTTTGATGCAATCCTCTGAAGTGTGAATAGAACTCTGTAGCGGACAGCACTTTGTTTCCGAAGCTGTAATCAATCAGAAAAGAAAAGGAAATTCCCTTGTACATAAATTCGTTGTTCCAACCACCATAGTGCGTAGGAAGCACCGAACCCCAATTTTTAAGTTCGCCCCTTACCGGAAGGCCTGCATCATTCACGACTATATTTCCATTGGCATCGTATTCATAATCAAACGCCCTTATTTGAGGACCGGGAAGACCAGGAACATAGGCTGTAACTGCATTTCCCAAGGTAGCTCTGTTTTGTCCGAGATTGATCGGATTGTTATCCAGATTAGTACTCAACACTTCATTTTTCACGTTGGTGAAATTTAAAGAAGTTCTCCAGGTAAAGTCTGCGGTCTGAATAGGTGTTCCAGAAACCATCAGTTCTAATCCTGTATTGTTTGTAGATCCGGTTGCCACTACCGCGCTATTAAATCCAGTAGCTATACTGTAACTAGCATTCATGATTTCATTATTTGTCGTTTTCGAGAAATACGCCACATCAAAGGTCAGCCGATTGTTAAAGAAGACTAGGTCTAAACCCAATTCAATTTCATCTGTAGTAAATGGCTTCAAGAACAGGTTCGGTAAACCTAGCGGAGAAGAACCCGCTGACACTCCATTGAAGGAATTCGCAGAATTGTAATAGAACTGTGTTTGATAAGCCGCAAATGGCTCACCGCTCGTCACCGCATAGGATGCTCTAAGCTTTCCGAAATCCAAGGCAGGGATATTCAAAAACTTATCAAACAGGAACGCACCGGTAACCGATGGAGAAAATATACTGTTGTTATCCACAGGCAATGTACTGTACATATCGTACCTACCTGTAGTCGTTAAGGTAAGAAAATCCTTATATTCAAATCCCATGGAATAAAAGCCTGAATGTACTTCCCGCTCATTAAACCCATAGGATCGATTGAATATTTCCACGTTAAAAGGTGAATACAATCCAGGAATCACAAATCTTGAACCGCTTACGCCAACTTCTTCGTATCTATTATTTCTGAATGTTCCACCAACAAGTGCATCAAGTGAGATGTCATCGTTCAAACTTACATCGGCCCCGAAGAGTGCATCAACATTTAATTCTGATCTCGTCGATAAACCTCTGCCATTTAAGTTACCCTTTAGATCTGGCGAGTAGGCAATTCCAGTAGGCTCTACTACGAAAAAGTCATCATTGGAGACATCATTTCCAACCCGAAGCATGGCATAGACTTTTGGAGTAAAGCTATATGTCGCTGACAAAGCAGAAATGTTTCTTTTCCTGCCCCTATCATTAATCCCCTTGTTTGCCATAAAATAGGGGTTTGTTACGTATATGTCGTCGCTGAAAACAATTTCGTTTCCGCTTTCATCATAGCCAGGAGCGAAGATACTTGGGGCTACATTGGGTGCCAAGAACATAAAGTTATTGGGGTTTCTCGGACCATCACTCAAATTTGGAATATTCGTGCTTTGTTGGTCAATATAATTGATCATGGCCGACACATTGAGTTTATCTGTAATATTCTGATCAACATTTAAGTTGATACTTAACCGGTCATTCCCACTACTAGGCACGATTGAGTTAGATTTTAGGTTAGAAATGGATAATCTAAAAGCCCCGTCTTCGCCAAGTCCCTTAGAGACTGATACCGCATTAGTTATATTAGTTCCTGTCCTATAGAAATCCAGATAATTTTCACCTGAGGGAGTATAAGGATATTGATTCCCATCATATCCGATTACTGTACCGCCCATTCTCTCACCCCACGCAAATCTTCCTGTTGTGCGGGCTTCCGCTTCGTTCTGAGGTCTTTGACCACCTACACCTTGTCCATATTCGTTTTGGAAGTTATTAAAATCCATCGGCCGATCCGTCATGACATTGACATTGTAAGACAGCGACCAATCTCCGCCTTTTTTCGCACCTTTGGTGGTAACCAAAATAACGCCATTTGACGCTCTGGCACCATAAAGGGCAGACGCCGCTTGTCCTTTAAGAACAGTCATCGATTCAATATCATCAGGGCTAAGATTGCCTATACCATCCCCATTGTCCGATCCACCCCATTCGCCCGCTGAACCTCGCTGCGTATTATCCATGGGTACCCCATTAATTACGAAAAGCGGTGATCCTGAACCTGAAATACTGGGAAGACCCCGAAGCACAATATTGGCAGATCCCTGAGGTCCTCCGTTGGTACCTTTTACCACAAGGCCTGCAACTTGTCCTACCAAAGAGTTTGCTACGTTTGGTTCCCGAGCCTTGTCCATAACATCACTGCTGACCGTGGTAATAGCATACCCAAGTTTTCTCTTTTCTTTGGTCAAACCCAAAGCGGTTACCACCACTTCACCCAATTCACTTGCGTCTTCAGCGAGTGTCACGTCAAGTTGGCTGCGATTTCCTACCGTGAACTCCTGACTTGAAAATCCGATGAAGGAAAATACTAAAATGGTGTTATCATTGACACTGATGGAATACTTTCCGTCCATGTCCGTGGCTGTTCCTGTTTGATTTGTCCTATCCAAGACAGAAACACCTGGAATCGGCGTACCATCCACTTCAGACACGACAGTACCTGTCAGGATGCGAGTTTGGGCGTTGACTTGGATGCTCATAAAAAGCATGAAAATCAACCCACACGAGATTGATAAAATTTTTATCATAATTAGGATATTTAGTTTAGAAATAAAATACTTTGAAGGTTTGCCGGACTATCGACTTGAAATTTTTACTAAAATCGAACTTTGTGGATCATTTACATTTAAGGTTAATTTTTAAATATTTAATTTAGCGAAAATATCATATGGCAACTACCTATTCGCATAAAAAGGTCAATGACATTGAAAAGCTAAACTTAGATATTTCTGATTTCTTTATGAAAGGAATCTACTATTTTTTTAAAAAAACCTTAATTCTTTAGTGATATTATTAATAAAGTTAATAGATGAAATATAAAATTTAAGTGACGGCTTGTTGGAATTGCGTTATCAAGGCAATAATTTGGTAAAACAAGCAATTTTAACTTTAGAAAGGAATTGAAGTCTATCCATTATATAGGGTTGGGCTGAATCGTTTGAATGAGGCTGTATACTGGATTACGCAAACTATGGATTTACTCACTTACTCCTTAGGTTTTGGCGGATTTTTATGCCAGAAAGAAGCCAGAATGGATCCGGTAATATTCTGAAGTACGCTGAAAACTGCCGGTGCCAGTCCTACTGTAGCCAGTTTGCCCATCTCTTTTGCCAAACCTCCGGCCATACCTCCATTTTGCAGCCCAACCTCCAAAGCAATGGTTCGGCTATCGCGCTCATCAAGCCCAAAAACCCTCGCGGCCCAGTAGCCTAAATTGTAACCAAGAAGGTTGTGAAATAAGACGATAATTAACAGGAGTCCACCGATATCAAGTAAATTGTCCCGACCAGATGCAGTGATTAAAACGATGACTAAGGCAATCACAATCATGGAAGCCGTTGGCATCAATTTTTGCAGCCAATATGCTTTGTCCTGAAGGACACGGTTAAAAAGTAGGCCTGCTGCAATGGGAAAAATAACCAGCTTGAATATGCTCCACATCATATCCCATACATTGATTTCGATATAGGATCCAGCCAGCCAACCCATCAGCAAGGGTGTGGTCAGTGGAGCAAGCAGCGTAGATAATGCAGTGATTGTAATGGATAGCGCTAAATTTGCCCGGGCCAGAAAACTGATTACATTCGATGCCACTCCACTTGGTGAGCAACCTACCAAAATTATTCCAGCGGCAATTTCGGTGGGAAGCCCACTCCATTGGGCGATCAGCAGGCCAGATAGCGGCATAAAGGTAAGCTGGCATCCCAATCCAACCAATACACCCTTGGGCATTTTTACTACTCCGGAGAAATCTTGGATGGTCATGGAGCTTCCCATTCCGAACATGACAAACTGTAATAGAGGGATGATAAGTTGACTGAGCGGATAACCCCTAAATTCAGTGAATGGCTGGGGATAAAGAAGGGCCACAGTGGCAGCGACAAAGATCATTAACGTATAGAGGTATCCTTTCAATAAGGGGTGCAGAGAAAAACCTAGACCCAAAAGTGTCAAGAATGCCAACAAGGAAGCTCCCGCAATTGAATTGGCACCAACCCAAAATAAATATGTCGCCAATACCAGTCCCAGTGATGAAATTGCAACTAGCGAAATGGAAATTCTCCGGATATTCAAAGATAAGCTATATGAAGATTATTCGGGTATATCATCTTTGGGAGGTTTGCGGTGCCAGTAGGATGCCAGCACTGAGCCGGTGATATTCATCAACGGTCCAAATACGGCAGCTGCTAATCCCACAGTGGCTATTTTACCCATTTCTTTTGCCAGACCGGAGGCCAAACCACCATTTTGCATCCCAACTTCAAGCGCAATTGTCCTACAGTCTCCTTCCCTTAATCGGAAAAGCCTACTTATCCAATATCCCAAATTATATCCCATAAGATTGTGAATCAAAACGAGTATAATTAACAAACCTCCGATATCCAAGAGGCTGTCCCTGCCTGCTGCCGTGATGATGGTAATGATGATTCCAATCCCAATCATGGATACCAGCGGCATGGCATCATCGAGCCATTTGGCTTTGCCACTGAGAAAGCGATTAAACAACAAGCCTCCTCCTATTGGAAAAATGACCATTTTTACTATGCTCCACATCATATCCCAGACATCTATTTGGATAAAGGTACCAGCTAACAGCTTCATTAATAAAGGTGTAGTAAATGGTGCCAAGATGGTAGCCACTGCTGTGATGGTGATGGATAAAGCCAAATTCGCTTTTGCTAAATAGGCCATTACATTAGAAGCAAGGCCGGAAGGAGAGCAGCCGATAAGTATGATGCCGGCAGCTATCTCAGGAGCGAAGCCACTAAAGCTGGCTAGGGTAAAGCCCAATAAAGGCATTATGGTTATTTGAGCACCTAAGCCGATAAAAACACCTTTGGGCATTTTTGCAACCCCTACAAAATCATTGACCGACATCGATGTGCCCATGCCAAACATGATGATCTGAATCAAGGGAGTAATAAGGTTGCTGTATGCATATCCGTCATATTCGGTAAGATGGTGTGGATAAAACATGGCCGCTGTAACTCCTGCGAAAATCATCGCAGTGTATGTGTACCCTTTGAGTCGATGAAAACCCCTAAACCCGATGCCAAGAAGTATAAAAAACCCGATTAACAAGGGCCCCGAGGAGGGTGTATTTCCCATGAAGATCAGTGTAAGAGCAATTAATAGAATAACAAATGCTGCGACTATAAATCCTTGGAATAATTTTTCTTGCTTCAAGTGGCCGGAGGTTTAGGGGTCTATTATAAAGAATTTCTAACGTTAAATATAGGCAATACAGTCCATTTCTACCAAGGAATCGCCAGGTACGCCGCCATATGTGGCTACTGTGGTTCTTACTGGTGGCTTTTTGCCGAAGCGTCCGCGAAAGACTTCATTCATTCCCGCATAATCATTCAAGTCGTGCAAAAACACACTAACTTTTAAGACTTTTTCCATGGAAGATCCTGCTTTTACCAGTTCCTTTTCCAATTCTTTTAGGACGTGGTCTGTATGGGCTTTGATGTCGCCGTCAAAATGGGCTCCTTTTCCTGCAATAAAAACCATATTTCCCAATTTGGTAGCCCCAGAAAACAGGGGGACATCCTGCTCCTCTACTATATTAAAAACTTCTTTCTCCAGTGCGGCATCGGTGTTGGCGTTCGCTACCGCGCTAATTCCGGCAAATCCGGCGAGGGACGCAAATAGTTTTTTGAGGGTTGATCTTCTTTCTATTTTTTTCATGATAGGTGAATTATACAAGATTAATTAAAAACCATTGAATTTATGGTATTATTATTATTTCTGCAAATGCTTTTCCTTTAGCGATGACTTCTATTTATTGCAAACTCAAAATTATAGTTTAAACCCGGATTGAAAATTACCTTCCGGTCTTATTTTTCCACTTTTCTCCAAAATATCTTTCAAATGGCAGCAAATTTGGAATATTGGTTGTATTTTTAAGAAGTTGTGAAATTTTAATAAATCGCTTACTGATAACAAATGTGGTATAGGGCGCAAATTAATTCATCATCTATGAAAATTAAATACTTTATAGTGCCAATCTATCTGATGATTGCCTGTAACTCCCCAAGTAAGCAAAACCTGAATAATGAAATGGAAAATCGAGAACAGGAAGTTTTTTATCAAGCCAAACCCTTTACGACCGGAGGGGAGTTTACTTCCGGAATTGAGGGTCCGGCGGTGGACGATTTCGGTAACCTATATGTAGTCAATGTTTTTAGAGAAGGCACCATCGGAAAAGTTACCCCCAAAGGCGAAGTTTCCCTATTCATTGAGTTGCCCGTCGGGAGTACAGGAAATGGGATTCGATTTAACAGTAATGGGGAGATGTTGATTGCAGACTATACGGGACACAATGTACTGCAGGTAGACATGAATACCCTTGAAATCAACGTCTATGCGCATCACCCTGAACTGAATCAGCCTAATGATATTGCCATTATGGACAATGATATTGTATTTGCCTCTGATCCAAGCTGGAAAAACGGTACTGGAAATTTGTGGCGTGTCGATGTTTCCGGAGAATTTGTGCTGCTGGAGTCCAGCATGGGGACTACGAATGGAGTTGAAGTAAGTCCCGACAATAAAACCCTTTATGTCAATGAATCGGTACAACGGAATGTATGGGCTTATGACCTTTCCCCTAAAGGCGAAATAAGCAATAAACGCCTCCTTATTCAATTTGAGGATTTTGGGATGGATGGTATGCGGTGTGATACTGCCGGAAACCTTTATATTACCCGGCATGGAAAGGGAACAGTAGCAAAAATTTCTCCTGACGGTGAATTGCTTCAAGAGATAGTTATGTCTGGAAGCAAACCTTCCAATATCGCCTTTGGAGGCATAGATGGTAAAACCGCCTACGTAACTCTTCAGGACAATGGAAATATCGATTCGTTTCGGATAGAGTTTCCTGGAAGGGCTTTTAGGAAAAAGGGGTAGTAGGAGGGCACCAAACGTAAGTTGATGAAGCTATTGGTTTATCCCATGAACATCAACAATTTTCCGCATATGTATAATTTCTAAGTGTATTTGACTATATTTCTTAATTAATTAATTTAAAAATTTAAAATTAAGGAAAGGTTTTATGGAGTGTACTGTCCTTTTTTTATAAATAATGTGTAGTTGAATGAATAAGGCAATGGTTTCTTACCGAGTGTTGGTTGTGGAGGATAATGAGGGAGACCTTTTTTTAATTGAGGAGTATTTACGTGAGGGATTGGAGGATCCGGAGATTTATACGGCAACAAGCTTCCGACAGGCAAAAGATCAATTATCGATAAATAGAGGGTATGATCTAATCCTGTTGGACCTGACCTTACCGGATAAATATGGGAAAGAACTTATTCAGGAAATAGCTCAATTAGCCGAAGATACTTGTCTTATAGTGTTGACCGGATATAATAATGAAGCCTTTGGGATTGAGAGTTTGGCACACGGGGTAGCCGATTATTTGATTAAAGACGAAATTACACCAAGTATCCTACATAAAAGCATCGTCTATAGTCTAGGCCGTAAACAGGCCTCCGAGCGACTTATGGATTCTGAAAAGCGATACAAGGACCTTTTTCACCTTAGTCCCATTCCCATGTATTTGTATTGCTGCGACAGCTACAACTTTTTGGATGTGAATCAGGCGGCTATTAATCACTACGGCTATAGCAGGGAGGAATTTCTTTCTATGCGATTGCCGGATATCCGGCCCAGAGAAGATTACAAAACCTGGGAAGAACTCATAAAAAAGCTTGAGGAGGGGATGCCTTTTCCAGATTCTGTGGTTGTTAGGCACCTTAAAAAAAATGGGGATATAATAACGGTAGAAATTAAAGGGAACTATATCGATTTTTTGGGAAAAAAGGCCCAAGTAATATTGGCCCATGACATCACCAAACAGGTGAAATATATCGAAACGGTAGAAGATCAAAATACCCGCCTTCAAGAAATTGCATGGATGCAGTCTCATGTCGTACGGTCCCCCCTCTCCCGCCTAATGGGGCTGGTTCAATCCATGGATACTTTAGAAGAAGATCTAGGGAAGGACGCTCTTAACAAAATGATCTTAGACTCGGCATGCGAACTCGACCAAATCATCCATCAAATTGTACAGAAAGCGGAAAGAATAAACTTGGATAAATAAAATAATTTTTTTCTAGATATACTGTGCAATCTAATACTAATTTGTTCTTCAAAAAGAAACTACTTATCTTCTGGAAGACTATTTTATTCAGGTTTAGGTAGCTATCTCATGCTTTTGCTCGTTGCCAGTTTTTCTGTCAAAATTTGGTTTGAACGACCTCCCCGAACTGTAAACCAATAGGCCAACGGCACAAAAAACAGGGCAGTGAACGTCCCAATAGTCAAACCGCCAATCACGCTGTAAACGAGAGGTCTTTGCAAATCAGCCCCCAATCCCGCACTGAAGATCACAGGTAACAGGGCCAAAATCGTAGTCACCGAGGTCATTATTATTGGTTTCAACCGGATCTCACCAGCCTGATACAACGCTTTGTCCAATACCTGACGTGAACTTAAGCCTGAAATACGAGCGTATTGCCACCTGAGTCGGTTGATCGTGTCTATCTTCAGTATGGCATCGTTTACCATTATCCCGAGCATAACTACGAGACCGATGGCTGACATGACATTGAGTGATGTTCCGGTAAGCCAAAGCACCAAAAAAGATCCCCCAACCCCCAATGGCAGTGTTAAGATGACGATTAGTGGTTGAATAAAACTTTCGAACTGCGCTGCCAGAATAAAATATAGAAGAAGGACCGAGATCATAAGAATTCCAATCAATTGTCTGATGGTTTCCTGATCTTGGAAATACTGCCCTGTAAAATCTATGCTTAGATTACGTGATGATCCCCATTTCTGCAGTTCATTGTCGTGAATGGTCGGATTGCTTGCGGTCAGGAGTATGGACTGAAACACTCCACTGCGGTCGGCTGTTACGTATTTATAATGATTGTCATAGGCAGCCGTCACGAAGTTACTTAGCAAATATGGGGTTTGATCGACTCCATATACATAGTTGTTTCGCAGAAGTTGAAGGAAATCCGCCGGACTTTCCTTCAACTTAATGGGGGTGATCTCTCCAAAGCGCTTGATATCCGTGATTAGGTAGCTGCCAAAAAGCTTTTGGACTTGCTGCAAAAGTTGATCTACACTTACGCCATACAGTGCTAGCTTTTCTTGGTCGATCCGAAAAACCACTGAGGATTCTTTTTGTAGGCTTGGGCCTCTTTCCCATTCAGTCACGGGTAGTTCGCCCAACCATTGATCCATGCGCGGTTCATCTATGGGTCTTTTGCTAACCAAATCTTTCCAACGTACCTCATAATTAGGAAGATCCGAACTGAACAACTGATCGAAGGCATTTGGAGCGTCCTGAAGTTCGACCGTAGCCTGAGGAAATCGTTGTCTGAGGTACTTGGAGAGCCATTCTTCCTGACGGTCCTTCTGTTCCTGATCTGAAAACATTAGGTAAAGTGTTGCTTGCTGTATTGAGCTTTCTCCTTCAAACAATAAAAACTGACGAACACCAATGTCACTCTCGGCATGGTTGTAATTGCCGCCCATTTCATCCAATAAGGTCTGAATCCGGAGTTTATTTTCGGTAGCATGGATAGGTTCATTCCAGTCTACCTGAAGCATGACGTCAAATTTTTGAATAGGAGGCAAACCCGACACTGGTAAGATTTGACTTATTGACAATAATAATGGGATGAGTGCCAAAAGGACTAGTAGACTTATAGCCCGATTAGCAAATAGCTGTTTATATATTCCTTTGTAGCCCCTTAATAATAATAGAAAAAATCGGCTGTCCTCTTTTACCACCTCCCCTTCGCGATTGGCGAAGAATAGCTTATAGAGCAAAGGCAGCAAGATAAATGCAACTAGCAACGAAACTGACAAAATGGCTGCCACGGAAATTGCCTGATCATAGAATAAGGCACCGGAAATGCCACTTAAGAAAATCAAAGGTACAAATACGGCTAGGGTAGTCAAAACCGAGCTGATAAGGGCAGACATTACCTCATTTACCCCTGTGACACATGCTTCGAATATCCCAAGCCCTTCACGGCGTTTTCGGCTGATGTTGTCCAAGACTATGATGGAGTTATCTATCAGCATACCCAATCCTAGTGCAAGCCCGCTAAGTGAAATGACATTGATGGAAATATTAAAAAAATAAAATACGAGAAAACTGATGATTAGCGATGAGGGAAGACTAATACCGATAATGATCGGCATCCTAAAATTACCCATAAATAAAAACAGCACTCCAAATGCAAAGATTCCTCCAAAAAGCAAGCTGGTTTGGAGATTGCTTATCCCGGCATTGAGTAACATTGATTGGTCTTGGGTCAACTCAAAGTCTACCTGGGGATAGTCTCCTTTGAAGTTTTCCACGGCATCATATACCAAAGGCATTAATTCATTCATTTTTGCAGCCGCCTGTTTGTGTACAGTCACTACGAGACTTTCATTCCCGTTGTAGAGGTGATACCCCATTGGTTTTGCCAATTCGTACCCGACTTGAGCAACTTTGGAAAGGGTGATAGCCGAACCTCCATCCTTTCGGACAGGCAATGCCATGATATCTTCGGGAGTATCCAAGCGGGTGGCCATTCGCAAGTAATACCGGAATTGACCATCTTCCACACTGATGCCCGGAAGCTCACTGTTGCCGGCTTGGATGGCGTCAATGATGTTCTGCTCGGTCATTCCCAGTCCGGCTAAAGCTGCCCGGTCCGGAGCCACAGCAATTAGACGCTCCTGTTTGCCATTTATATCCACGAGTGCTACGCCTTCCAATTGTTCAAGGCGCTTTTTTAGGACGTTGTCAACCAATAGGGAAACCTGTGCGTAATCGGTTCCTTCCTTGGGGATCACCTGTACCCGTACTATGGGGATGTCGTTGGTATTGATCCGTATTACTTGGGGGCGGGGTAAATCTTCAGGCAAGCTGTTCGTTAGCCTGTCAATCTTTTCATTCACATCGATATAGGCCAGCTCCATTTTGGTCTGAAAATCAAATGTAAGGCGGATGTTACCGACTTCACTGCCGGCTTTGCTTTCCATGTTCTCAAGCCCATTTAGGGTAAGCAGGCCTTCACGTATAGGGCGTAGTACATTCTGCTCAATTGATTCAGGGGAGGCGTTGGCATAGTTCACCTTCACTACGATCTGAGGCACATCAATAGGCGGCAAAAGGGAAATGGGTAAGGTGCGGAAAACAATTACACTGAATACAATCAGCGCAAGAAATGTCATTCCTACTGCGATGGGTCTGGCTAGTAAAAATCGTACCATTACATCCCCTCGGTTTGGATCTGAATAGGCGCCTGATGGGCGAGCTGCACATTATTACTGACGATGACTTGGGAATCAGCCTGAATGCCGTCGAGCACCTCCATTTCCTTGCCATTATCCTTTCCTACCTCTACATAGTTCCATATGGCTTGGTTATTCTCCACCGTGAAGACCACCGGTCTTCCGCTTCGGTAGACTACAGCCGGCTTGGGTACTACCAGGCTGTTGCTCTGCGGGGCTCTGATGACGGCTCGGGCATTCATGCCGGATAGAAGATTTCCCTGACGTTGTAGTTGAATGGTAACCTGAACCAGACCATTTTCGTCCACTTTTGGATTGATGCTGCTGACCGTTCCGGTGAGTTGCTCTGGTCCGCCGGAGACTGGGTAGATTTCTGCCTTTTGATTCTTTTTGATATAATTGATATCGGATTCGAGTACCTTGACTTTCATTTCCAATTGGCCAGTGCTTAGAATTTCGCAAATCTCGTCACCACTATTGACCATGCTTCCCTTTTTTATTTTTAGGTCTGCCACTGTACCTGAGATTGGGGCTTTGATAATGGATTTTTCCAAGTTTAACTGTGCCTCCCGGAGACTAATTTCAGCCGTGAGTACCCCGCTGGACGCTTTGAGACGGTCATCCCATTCCTCAACTTGGTTTGCATCCGGATTTTCAATGGCATAGATGGACGGATATCCCAATTTTTGGTTTTCAAATTCCGCCATTCTGGAGCGAAGCTCGATTTCGGCTTTCTCTAACTCAAACTTACTATCGGTAATATCCAAGCGGGCAATTACTTCTCCCGCTTTTACCTGTTGCCCTTCGCTAACCAACAATTCCAGCAGGTATCCCTGCCGTTCGACAATCACCATCACCTGGTCTGAGGCTTCGATTTTGCCAGTGGCATTGATGAGATAATCAAACGATTTGTTTTCTGAATGGGAAACCAACACCATAGTCGGTTGTACTTCATCCCGGAAAGACTCCATGGGGATTTCTTCTCCTTTTTCCTTCTCACCCGCACACCCCAAAAAAACACATGCAAAAATAAGCGGCAAATAGAGTTGCTTAACTACTTTCATACATACTCAATTTAAAGATTAGGTTACCTGCTGATTTCGAATGTAAAAATCAGGAAAACACCAAGCGCTGTCGTTGGGGGTATAAGTAACTAAAAAATTAAATGTTGAGCAACCTTGAACCTATTTTTTTTGAAAAATTAACAAATATTTAATCCATACTACAGGTTTTTTCTTGAAATACGGTATATATCTAGTACTTTATTCTAATAAAATTAAAATTTTAATTGCAGTATGGCCTGTTCTTTTTTATTTGCCTGAAAGGAATCATAATACAGTCGAAGACGTAAATCAAAAGGCACTGTTTCATAATAATCACGAAGATTCGCAATGGCCTGATGGCTTAGAACTTCCAGAGTTACATCCACAATCCCATCGCCTACCATCGCTAACTGTTCTGCCGAACCCCGGGAAAGGTCAATAGCCCGCTTGGAACTTTTGGGCAGTCTGTCATTGACACGGACGATGACCTGGTATCCGTTGTTAAGATTTGTGACTTTTAATAATGTCCCAAAGGGTAGGTGCTTGTGGGCAGCGGTATAATTCCACATATCATAAACTTCCCCGCTTGCTGTTTTGCGCTTGTGAAATGCCTTGCCGTAAAAACTGGCAACACCCGATTGTATCACTAATAAAGAATCTGGAGCTGTGAAAGGTGACTGACCAAATGCCCATGAAAAAGGTAGAAAGCTAACAATCAGAATGATAAGTATTTTATTCATAATTGCACCTTTAAGCAACTTCTATGCCAATAAGAATAGAGATTTTTTTGCAAACGTATTGTGAATCAAGACCCTGTGAAAGGCGCTGCTCCTCCGCTGTTAGAATTGATCCAATAAAATAAGTCTTCTCAGCAAGCAGCAGTTGGTAAATAAACAAAATCCTTATGAAAGATAAAAATTAGGTTAGTCTTGCACTCCAAGATAGAAGGTTCTAATTTTAATCATTTAAGTGAACACAATTAATCTTATGGTTAAAATTCTACATACGGCAGATTGGCATCTTGGAAAAAGACTGCAGGAATTTCCTAGAATTGCAGAGCAAAAAGAAGTGTTGGAGGAAATGATTCAAATAGCTGACAGGGAGGAAGTAGATATAGTACTCTTGGCAGGGGACATTTTTGACAGCTTCAATCCCAGCCATGAAGCTGTAGAGTTGTTTTATAAAACGCTGCGTCGCCTTTCGAACAACGGAACCCGGCCGGTTGTAGCGATCGCCGGTAACCACGACAGTACCCAGTTTGTAGAGGCACCAGATCCCTTGGCTAGGGAATTTGGTATCATATTATACAGTAAGTTTGACACCCATGTCGTTTGTGGAGAGCTTAATGGAGGATGGGCCATTACCCAATCCGCACCCGGTTTTATCGAATTGACAGGACCGGGATTTTCATATCCCATCCGGATTATATTGGCTCCTTATGCCAACGAAGTTTTGCTGAAAACATATTTGGGACAAGTTGACAGAGAATCGACCTTTCGTGAGCTTGTGGCGGATAAATGGAAGCATATAGCTGATACCTTCTGCGATAACAAAGGTGTTAATCTCTTCATAGGCCATTTCTTTTTTGTCAAAGAAGGGGAAAAGCCGGAGCCGGAACCCGAAAGTGAAAGACCCATTCTACATGTGGGTGGTACTCAAGCTTTGTTTACCCACAACATCCCTTCTCAAATCCAATATGCCGCCCTTGGCCACTTACACCGATTCCATGCTGTCGGTCAGGAACCCTGTCCCGCCCTATACGCAAGTTCACCCTTGTCCTACTCATTTAGCGAGGCGGATCAACAAAAGCAGGTCGTCATCGTAGATGCTGAACCAGGCAAGCCAGTATCATATCGCCCAATAGGATTGACCAAAGGTAGACCGCTCTACCGGAAAACGTTTATGGAGCTGCAAACAGCTCTCGACTGGCTGGAAAGCAATCCATACTGTTTTGTTGAGTTGACCTATGTGACAGATTATTCTATCGATGCATCCACCAGGAGAGCCCTCATGAAAGCCCACGACGGTATAGTCAATCTAATTCCATTGATAAAAAGCGGTATCAATGAGCCGAATCTTGGTCTCAAGGTGGAGGATTTGGAGAAAGATATGGTGAGTCTTTTCCAGATGTACTACCAAAGTGAAAAGAAGCAGGAACCCAATGACAGCCTAATCAGCCTATTTAAGGAAGTTATCAGCCAAAACCAAGACACATGATACCAGTCAAACTGGAAATTCAAGGATTGTATTCATATAAGGATACGCAGGTAATCGATTTTGAGCAATTGACAGCAGCGGGTCTTTTTGGCATATTTGGTGCTGTGGGTAGCGGTAAATCCTCTATTCTGGAAGCTATTATGTTGGCACTATATGGGAGCACGGAGCGTCTGTCCGACCGGGGCGAAAAAAACAGCATGCTGAACTTGCAGCGCGATCATTTACTGATAAATTTTGAGTTTAAGGGGGGAAAAAACAATGTCCAGACCTATTTGGCCCGCTATTCCGCCAAAAGAAACAAGAAAAATTTTGATGATGTAAAGCCCGCTGAACATACATTTTACGAACTCATAGACGGCACTCCGGTTCCCTTGGATCAGCGTGGTGAGGCCATCGTTGGTATGAAAAAAGAGCACTTCAAACAAACGGTAATCATTCCACAGGGAAAGTTCAGGGACTTTATCGACCTAACCCCTGGCCCCAGGGCCGATATGATGAAGGAACTTTTTGGATTGGAACGTTTTGATCTTGCCCCTAAAACAGGTGTACTTTTAAAGGCAGTACGTGAGGATAAAATCAGACTGGAAACGCAGTTAAATGCCTTTTCGGACCTTAGTCCCGCAGCTTTGGAGCAAAAGATCGCTTCGTTGAAAGACCTAAAAATGTTAGTTGACGACGCCCGACATAATCTCGAAAAGACAGAAGCATCGTACAGAAGACAGGAAGGAATCCAAAAAAGTTATAAAAAGCTCCTCGAATACAAGCAGGAATGGCAAAAATTGGAGAAGCGGTTACCTGAAATAGAAGAAAAGAAAAATACGCTTCAGGAGGTTGTAATAGCCAAAACCTATCTACGGCCTTTATGGGAAAGTATTTTAGAGGAAAATAAGGAACTGGAAAAGTACCGGGTAAGTGCCATTGATTGTGCCCGCTTTCGGGAAAACTTCGAAAAGGATATTAAGGTGCTCGAAGAAGATGAAAAATCTCTCAGGGAAAAATCGGAAAATCGGCCTGAACGGGAGACCAAAATCAGGGATTTAACTAAAGTACTGGAAATCCAAAAATTGCAGAATGAGTTAGACCAAGCTGAAAAATCTCTGGAAACCTTACAACCAGAGCTGGAAACATTGTCTACAGCCCAACAATACCTTGATGTGAGGATCAAGGAGCTCGAAAATGAGACCGATAACCTCGTGGTCTCCGGAAGCATAGAATTGGCCGAAAGAAAGAGTGATGTAAAGGACTGGCTTCAATGGCAGAATCAGCTAAAGCAGATTGAAACAGATAAGCAAAAGTATGAATCTGCCATAAAAAATATTCAAGACACCATTCAAGGATTTTTACAAAAGTTACCAGATGACGAAATTGATTTTGATGCATGGAAGCATGCTCAAAAGGAGCTTATTCAGCATTTGGAAATCGCTCGGGAGCACTTAATGCAGCGTCAGGGATTGGGAGCACATGTTCATTTGCTAATTTCGGGAGAAGCCTGTCCACTTTGCGGGTCCGAGGATCATCCAGACCCGCTTGAACTTCAGGCAGAAGTAGATGAACTGGGGAAATGCACATCTCAAATCAAGGAGGCTAAGCTTCTAATGGAACAGATCAACTCTATTTCTGAAACTTTGGGTGAGCAAAAAATCAGGTTGGAGCATCAACAAAGCATGCTTGCAGATAAAGCGAAGGAGTCGCTTCGGGTTAAAGACAATTTGGAGGCCCTTCTAAGTAAGATGACTGGCTTGGGTATAAGTTCACTGGGAGCATTGGAAAGCCATATAGCAAGTAGTGAAAAGGCGGTACTGGAAAAGGAACGAATGCTCAACGAGATTAAAACTTTACGAAAAAAATCGGAACAAAATAAGGTTTCACATGAAAAGGCCCATAAAAAGCAACAGGAATTCAGTCAGCAAACCCTGAGCTTAAGTACCTCCATTACCACCAAAGTTGAAGAAATCAAAGATCCAGTTTTTTGTAAACCTTTCTACGATAAAGATCCGGAAGTGATTCAATCTACGGTTCAAAAGGTAAAACGTGACATCGAAGAGACGGCTTTCAAGCTCGATAGCAAGCGGAAAGTTTTGCAGGAAACACGGACGAAACAGGCAACCAACTTGGCAAATCTCGGCCATTTCACCGAGTTGAGAGATAAAACTGTGGAGAAAATCAAGGGGTTGGAGAGTGAATTCACTGTGTCGATGGAAAAGTACGGATTTAACGACAGAAACGTATTGGTAGACCTCTTTGGCAGTTCTTTGGACACGGAGGTATTGGACAGGGAAATTCGACAATTTGAAGATAGGTGCTTGTTGGTTAAAAATAATATAGAAGAATTGATTCTAGAGCCCGGAGTAAAGGAGTTCGACCTGAATGCTTTTGATCAAATGGCGTCAACACTCGATACAGAGAAACAATTACTCAATCAAAAGCAACAGGAATACACCCTATTGGAGCAACAAATCTTTGAGGATACCGAAAAGCTGAAGCAAAAGGCAGAGATTGAAAAGACTTTTGAAAAGCTAAGTCAACGGGAATCCAGTCTTAGAGAGCTGAATATCTTGTTTCAAGGAAGTGGGTTTGTCAAGTATGTGAGCGGAATCTATCTCAAAGAGCTTTGCAATACGGCCAATATGCGTTTTAGAAAACTGACAAAAAACAGCTTAAGTCTGGAGATTGATGATGCCAATACGTTCTGGGTAATCGATTATTTAAATGGGGGGAAGAAGCGTTTGCTGAAGACACTATCCGGAGGTCAGACCTTTCAGGCATCGCTCTGTCTGGCACTTGCTTTGGCAGAAAAGGTTAAAGCGCTCAATCAGGCTGACCAAAGCTTCTTTTTTCTTGATGAAGGCTTTGGAGCATTGGACAGAAACTCATTAAGAGTGGTCTTTGAGACCCTTAAATCCCTCCGGCAGGAGAACCGGATCGTAGGTATTATAAGCCATGTGGAGGAACTGCAGCAGGAAATCGAGGTGTATGCCAAAGTCGTTCTGGATTCTGAATTGGGAAGTCAAGTCAGTTATTCTTATAGGTAATGGAAGAGGATGCAAAAAGCAGTTGTACTTCTTGAAAGAAGTGAATTAAGAAGAACTTTATTGTATCCAAAGGTAACGTCAAGCGACGATTTATATAGAGTGATTTTCTAAAGTTCGTATCAAGAAATATTCTATTGATCTGCCTCGTACTTGTCCAAGGCTTTTTCAAAGGAAATGGTGAAGTCCATTAAAGAAAAAACATCAATTCTATCCAGATGACAGATCCATTCCTTAAATTCCGGCAAGTTCCCTTTGGCATAAATCCCTCTAATAAGTGCTCCCTTGGAGCAGCCGGCAATCGAGGCAATATGGTAATCACGAGCCTCAAGTGCTTCAATCACTCCAATATGAGCCAGTCCCCTCGCTCCTCTTGAGGACAAAGCCAAAGCTACCTGCTTATATGAGTCCATGGCGTATTTACAGGGTTGAAAAGCTTAGCAAATTAAATATTTTTACACCTTTGTGCCATTCATTCTGCAAAAGGTGACAAACCGGACGATCAATTGAAATGCTACTGACCTATCCTGTACGGCAACATGTAGGAAAAATCCTTAGCTTCTAAAGATAAGCGTATTAAATCAAAAGGCTAGAGTTGGTGGACATAAAGAAGTAAAAGTACTTAGGGAAAAAAACTGTTTAATAGTTTCAATAAAAAGGGGGCTGAAAATAGCCCCCTTTTTAAATATTAAATATGAATTTGAGAAATTATGCGAGATCAAATCGATCAAGGTTCATAACCTTACTCCATGCAGCTACGAAGTCATGTACGAACTTTTCCGCACCATCCGCGCAGGCATATACTTCAGAGACCGCTCTCAATTCGGAATTCGATCCAAAGATCAAATCTACCCGTGTCCCAGTCCATTTCACTTCGCCAGTAGAACGATTACGTCCCTCGAACACATTATCCTGATCCGAAACCGCCTTCCAGGTCGTACCCATATCGAGTAAGTTGACGAAGAAATCATTGGTCAGTACTTCCGGACGCTTGGTAAATACACCATGTCGGGAGTGTCCAAAATTGGTGTTTAATACCCGCATACCTCCAACAAGAACTGTCATCTCAGGTGCTGTTAGATTAAGCAATTGTGCTTTGTCCACCAACATTTCTTCAGCAGAAGCTCTGTGCTTAGGCTTGAAATAGTTTCGGAATGCATCCGCACCCGGCTCAAGAGCGGCGAACGAATCCACGTCAGTTTGCTCTTGGGTAGCATCGGTCCTTCCTGGAGTGAAAGGAACAGTCACTTCTACACCGCCTTTTTTAGCAGCTTGCTCTACACCAACACCACCTGCAAGTACAATGAGGTCAGCTAGGGAGACTTGCTTTCCAGTTGTTTGGGCGTTGTTGAATTCGTTTTTTATTGCCGTTAATGCATCCAACACATTTGCCAACAATCCAGGATGGTTAACTTCCCAATCTTTCTGTGGGGCAAGGGCAATGCGTGCTCCGTTTGCTCCACCACGCTTGTCAGACCCGCGGAAGGTAGAGGCAGATGCCCAAGCGGTAGAGACAAGTTGTGCTATAGATATTCCAGAAGCAGCAATTTTATCCTTTAGAGCACTTATATCCTGATCATCTATTTGAGCGTAGTTAGCAGCTGTAATTGGATCTTGCCAAATCAGCTCTTCCTGAGGTACCTCTGGTCCCAAATATCGTGATACTGGTCCCATGTCCCTGTGGGTAAGTTTGAACCACGCACGGGCAAATGCATCTGCAAACTCATCAGGGTTCTCCAGAAAATGTCTGGATACTTTCTCATAAGCTGGATCTGCCTTCAATGCAATATCTGTTGTCAACATAAACGGGGCATGACTTTTCGAAGGGTCATGGGCGTCTGGAATCGTACCTGCACCGCCATTATTTACGGGTTTCCACTGATGGGCTCCACCGGGACTTTTAGTCAATTCCCACTCAAATCCAAATAGGTTTTCAAAAAAATTGTTACCCCATTTGGTAGGTGTTGTCGTCCAAGTGCCTTCAAGACCACTTGTGATCGTATCCCCTGCATTTCCAGTGCCGTAGCTGTTTTTCCAGCCAAGGCCCATCTCTTCAATGCTTGCTCCTTCTGGTTCTACACCCACATATTCTTTTGGGTCGGCTGCTCCGTGGGTTTTACCGAAGGTATGTCCGCCTGCTATAAGTGCTACTGTTTCATAGTCATTCATCGCCATACGGCCAAATGTTTCCCGAATGTCGTGTGCTGCACCAATTGGATCTGGTTCGCCTTTTGGACCTTCTGGGTTTACATAGATAAGCCCCATATGGGATGCACCGAGGGGTTGCTCCAAAATGCGCTCCTCGCCACTATATCTTTTGTCATCCCCCATCCATTCGCCTTCAGATCCCCAATAGACATCCTCAGCAGGTTCCCACACATCGGCACGTCCGCCTCCAAAACCAAAGGTTTTAAAACCCATTGATTCCAAAGCTACATTTCCTGTAAGTATCAAAAGATCAGCCCAAGAAAGTTTTTTGCCATATTTCTGCTTTATGGGCCACAGTAACAAACGCGCTTTATCCAAGTTTGCGTTGTCCGGCCAGCTATTAAGTGGAGCAAAGCGCTGCGTACCGAATCCTCCTCCACCACGACCATCGGAAATCCGGTAGGTGCCGGCACTGTGCCAAGCCATGCGGACCATCAAAGGGCCGTAGTGTCCGAAATCTGCAGGCCACCAATCTTGAGACGTTGTCAACGTCTCTTCGATATCCCTTTTTACGGCCGCCAAGTCAAGACTTTTAAATTCCTCCGCATAGTTGAACGAACTATCCAATGGATTGGACAGGGTGGAGTGTTGCCGAAGAATATTCAACTTCAGTTGATTTGGCCACCAGTCACGGTTTCTTGTGCCGGAGCCAGCGGTTTTATGTAATGCACCTCCGGAGAAAGGACACTTGCTTTCACCTTTGTTTACGTCCGATATGATTGAATCTGAACCATTGTTATTTTCCATACTATTTTTTATTTATGTGTTCTTTGTTTCTAACTGCTAAATTACTAAAATTACTTCGTAACTAATTTTTTTTTCGATAGATAAAATCTATGGGTGTTGCTTTCTATCAAACTCCGAAAATCTGCCATTTGATGTCCCGTTATATAGAGAAATCTCGAATCGCACATAAAGGCCAACTTCAAAAATTACTTGTTTTCGATCGCTTATGACAATTGACTTTTATGGTTTGATACAATCATGAATTTTAGTTGTGAAATTAGACGATGACTTCAAGGCTGTTTTATTATGTATTCTGATCAAAAATTGCCCAAACCGGATGGATTTGATAAATATCAGTTTAAAGATAACAAAAAATACTACTAGCTCCCAATTGGGTGCTAGGAATTTTGTGAGACAAATTGATTACCAACGTATGAAAAAATGAACGAAAAAGCTTTATGCTGTATTATTGGAAGATACCTTTTTTGAAGATATTCCTAAATTCACTCTTCCACATTCGCTGTAAGGGGATTGGATTGACGGATCAGGCCATCAGGCAGTTCCCCTTCTGTAGAAGCCACTACTGTACAGACCATGGCATCTCCCGTGACATTGACTACAGTTCGGAACATGTCCAAAATCCGGTCAGGGGCCAAAATAAGAGCTATGCCCGCAGCAGGGACATCGATTGATTCTAGTACAATGATCAACATGATTATTCCTGCCCCAGGTACTCCGGCTGTACCAATAGAAGCCAAGGTGGCCGTCAGGACAATCATCAATTGCTGCGTCAAAGTAAGATCAAGTCCTAAGGCTTGGGCGATAAATACAGCAGCTACTCCTTGATAAAGACTAGTTCCGTCCATATTGATTGTAGCTCCTAAAGGAAGTACGAAGCTGCTTACTTCCTCGGAAACACCCAGTTCCTCCTCTACCTGCTTCATGGTCACAGGTAGGGTAGCGGAGCTGGAGCTGGTAGAAAACGCCAATAACTGGGCAGGGCGAAGTGCTTTGAAAAAATCCAGATATTTTACCTTTGTGAAAAGCTTTAATATCAATGGGTAAACTAATAAAATCATCATCAATAACCCAAAGACAACGACCAAACTATATTTTAATAAAGCCATCAAGAGAGATATTGCAGAATCCGGATTGTCTCCCGTGATTTCTACTATCAGCGAAGCCATAAGTGCGAATACACCATATGGGGCAATCAGCATGATGAATCCGACGATCTTGATGATCACATCGTTTAGCCCGTCAAAAAATGCGATGACAGGCTGTGCCTTGCTTTTTGGAATCTGGAGTAGAGCTATTCCCATAATAATGGCAAAAAACACCACCTGTAGCATGCTGCCGTTGTTGGTTGTGGCCAAAAAGATATTTTCAGGCACTATATCAACAAGCGGCTGTAGAGGACTTTGATCCCGTAGGGATTCAACTGCACTTGTCCTTGATTCCACATTACTGTCATAGAGAGCCATTAAGTTGTCCCTTGTATCCAACGGTAGGCTTTTTCCAGGCTTGAAAACATTTACAAGAATCAACCCGAAGGTTACAGAAATAACCGTAGTAATCATGTAAGCGGTGATCGTTTTACCACCAATTCGGCCTAGTTTGGTTACATCCCCCAAGTTGGAAACACCGACAATAAGAGAGGCCAATACCAGTGGGACAGCTATCATCTTCAGTGCATTGATAAAGATTGTCCCGATGGGCTTGATGTAGTCAATAATAAAATCCGGAGCGAAGCCAAATTTGACAACAACAAGCCCCAAAACGAGGCCCAAAACCAAACCAATGATGATTTGGGTGTGCAGGGGTAATTTTCTTTTCATGTGTCAGTGGTTGTTTGGTGGAATTATAATTTACTAAGTCGGTTGAGCAATAGAAAATCTGCCAGAACCAACGCACACATAGCCTCCACAATGGGTACGGCTCGGGGCACTACACAGGGATCGTGTCTCCCTTTTCCGGAAACCGTTGTTGATTCTCCAGCCTCATTGACGCTTTCCTGATCCTGCATGATGGTGGCAACTGGCTTGAAAGCTACCCTAAAATAAATATCTTCACCATTGGAAATACCTCCCTGAATACCTCCTGAATAGTTGGTCCTTGTACGGATGCGGTCTCCCTCCATATAGAAAGCATCGTTATGTTCCGATCCCCTCATACGTACGCCTTCAAAACCACTTCCATATTCGAATCCTTTCACGGCATTGATACTCAGCATTGCATGTCCGAGTGCGGCATGTAGCCTGTCAAACACAGGCTCTCCCAACCCTGGAGGAACGCCTTGGGCTACACAGGAGACAATTCCCCCTACAGTATCCCTGTCTTTTCGAACTTGATCGATGAATTCGATCATCTTTTCGGCTACCTCCGGATCCGGACATCGCACGATGTTTTTCTCCGACTCTGCAAAATCCAATTGGGAATAATGCTTTTCCAGCTTAATATCTCCAGCCTGGCTGACATACGCATTTACTTCAATACCAAACGCCTTAAGCATTAGCTTGGCTACAGCTCCCGCCGCCACTCGGGCAGCCGTTTCCCTGGCACTGCTTCTTCCTCCACCCCGGTAGTCTCTTACCCCATATTTCTCTTGGTAAGTATAGTCTGCATGGGAAGGCCGAAATTTATCAGCTATATGGGTGTAGTCTTTACTTTTCTGATCGGTGTTGAGGATAATGATGGAGATGGGTGTTCCGGTACTTACGCCCTCAAATACACCCGAAAGTATTTGGAATTCATCCTCTTCTTTACGCTGGGTAGTAATTTTGGATTGTCCCGGTTTTCTGCGTTGCAGCTCGAGTCGGATAAACGCTTCATCAATTAATACTCCTGCCGGACATCCGTCAATGATCACACCGAGACCCTTCCCATGGGATTCTCCAAAGGTGGTTATGTTAAATGCTCTTCCAAATGAATTACGCATGAATTATTGCTTCTTAATTATCAAAATACCTAATAAAATTACCGCTCCCAATAGAAGCAGGTTTATGATGGCCGAAAAGTAGTACTTATATTTTTGGTTTAAAAGGGTATTGTCGGCAACATCTATCAAATCGTAGATCCCTCCTAGCCGGGAGGATGAAATGGCCTGGTTTATTTTGTTTTCACCTGTGACATTTACCGTCAAGGTAGGCCGTAGGGTGTCATAGGCTGCCAACGTTGGATTAAAGTAGATCCATTCGAAGTGATCCTTCAAAGCTACTTCCTCGGATTGATTGAGGGTGATGAAATACCCAAACTCTTTCATGCCTGTTACCTTTCCCCGATTTTTATTGATCTGAATTTTTTCATTGGGGTCAAAGGAATTTAACTTTTGCGAATTTAACTTTCTCGGTGCCCGTATTGAGCTGATGTTTCCTTCGCCACTAATCCCAAAGGTATAGGTAAATCCCTCTCCTGTCGTGATATCCTGCCCGCTTAAGGACTCCTTTAACTGATAATTCCCCACACTTACTTCATTTCTAAGGGGATGTGGAGGAAGAGGGTTTACTGCAATACTTTTGGGTTGGGAATAAAAGGTTTTAAAATCTTGGAGCCGATTGTTGCCGAAGAAACTTGGATTTTTTGCCACCCGGTATTTAATCATTTCCCAGCCTACCGAAGGGAAATCAACACTTCCCTCATTGAAAGGAAAGAAAGTAGCCTGGTAAACTCTAAACCGTGTCCAAGCCTTGCCGTTGATTTCCACCTTTTCGGGCTGAATGCTAGTGATGTTAAAATTTTCCTCCCAGGCGTTGGAGGGCTTGATCTGATTGATGATTCTTTCCAGTTGTTTCCCTGCCTCGTGAAAGTTAAACAGTGCTTGGTTACTTTCGGAAAAATAAAATGCGAGACTGACATTAAACCCTTCTCCTACGAATACCTCATCCTTGTCGACAGTAAGTGAAAAGAAGGCTTCATCATCCACCTCAACAAATTCAGGCTCCTCCCGACTTCCACTGAACAAATCATCGAACGGATCTATTGCCCTGCTGCTGCGACCGCTATTGGCCCTAGCGTCAACCACATTGATCGCTTTGCCACTTGAGGTGACGGATTTGCCATTGACCGCAATGGTAAAATTACCAAGCGTAAATTGACCTTTTCGGTTTGGTTTGTAGTATTGAATGATGCTGTTGGTACTACTCATCTGTCCATTGATGATGTTCATGGACGAACTCTGCGAAACCCCCTGTTTTTGAAAGCCAGTAATTTCGGGTAACGGATCGTAGGAACGGATTTTTTCCTCCGACACGGTAATTTTGATGGTAAAGGTTTCATTTAAGGCGATTTCACCCGGTCCCAATTCGATGGTAACCTCTTGGGCATAACCGACTCCGAAAATTAAAGTCAATAAGGATATAAAAAGGATGAAAACTTTCGTTAAATACATATATGATACTTTCAATGACAATTCTACAAATAAACCCGTATATTTAAAACGTAACTAAAGTAAATATGTAACGTATAATGACTTTAAATTATTTAATCTTATCTTAACCCAACTAAATTGATAACCTATGATAGAGTATGTTAAGACCATTTTATTAAAGGTGAGTTTTGACAAAAAACTTTTCGAGAAAGAGTTGCGCAAAGGGCTAAATCTATTAGTCCCCTCTGAATTGGAGGAATTTAGAGTTTGGTGTTACCGGACCTTTTCCAAGGTATATGAGCCCGTGTTAAACAAATATTTCATCAAACTTGCCGGATAATTTTCAACCCCTACCCCCTTTCTACGAGGGGGTTTCTTTTTTCAGAAAGTTTATATTTCGCATAAGACCTTTGTATTTCGCCCGCTTGACGGCTGATTTTTGAAACACTTTACCAAAGGTTTCCTCTGTTAATTCTTCCCAATCTTTTCTCGAAAACCCGTGAATTTCAGGGTGCGGCTTAAAATCAGGTTCCTGATGGGGCACTGAAAACCTATTCCAAGGACAAACATCCTGACAGATATCACATCCAAAGATCCAGTTGTCAAACTTCCCTTTCACTGAAGTAGGTAGCTCGTCTTTAAGCTCAATTGTGTAATACGAAATACATTTGGAACCATCCACCACTCCCGGCGCAACAATGGCATCCGTGGGACAGGCATCCAAGCACTTGGTGCATGTGCCGCAGTAGTCTTTAGTAGCCTGGGAATCTGGGGAAAGTTGCAGATCGATAATTAATTCGGCCAGAAAGAAAAAACTCCCCTGAGTTCGGTTGATCAACAGGCTATTTTTACCAATCCAGCCTAATCCCGAGCGCTGGGCCCACTGCCTTTCCATAACTGGGGCACTGTCCACAAAAGCTCTTCCGCCAATATCTCCAATTTCCTCACGGAGGAGCTCAAGAAATTTTTTTAACTTATCCTTAATTACAAAATGATAGTCTTTACCATAGGCATATTTCGCCAGCTTTAAGGCCTCTGGGCTTTGGTCCAACGATTTTTCCGGGAAGTAATTGTAAGCTAAACTAACGACAGATTTAGCTCCCTCCACGAGATTTCTGGGATCCAATCGCTTGTCAAAATAGTTGGCCAAGTATCCCATTTGTCCCTGATAGTTTCGGTTGAGCCATGTTTCCAGCCGGGGGGCTTCCTCTTCTAAAAACACAGCCTCTGAGATACCGCAAAAATCAAAGCCTAGTTGGGAAGAGATCGCTTTTACGGTGGCCGCATGTTTTTCTGGTAACGTCATGTAAATTTATCAGTAGGAGTAGCGAAACTTAGTCAAAGAGGGAACCGGTGTTTCCTCCTGTTTCCGGCCGTATTTTTAGGTGAATATAGGCCATTTCAGTGGCCTCCCTTCCCCGGCTGGTACGCTTAAGGTAGCCCTCCTGGATTAGAAAAGGTTCATAAACCTCCTCAATTGTTTCTGCCTCTTCCCCACAGGCTGTAGCGATGGTGGAAAGGCCTACCGGACCTCCCCGGAATTTCTGAATAATGGTCATCAGGATTCTATTATCCATTTCGTCCAGTCCATTTTCATCCACGTCAAGGGCTGCCAATGCTATTTTGGAGATGTGTAAATTAATAGTACCGTCCCCTTTTATTTCGGCAAAGTCACGGGTACGACGCAGGAGCATATTGGCTATCCGCGGAGTTCCCCTGCTGCGACGGGCGATTTCATAAGCAGCCTCTTCATTTATGGGTGTCCCCAAAATTCCCGCAGAGCGGACGACAATGTCTGTGAGAAGCTTTGCATCGTAATATTCCAAACGGGCATTTATTCCAAATCTTGCCCGGAGCGGTGAGGTTAGCAGGCCCGAACGGGTGGTAGCTCCTATCAGGGTGAATGGGTGCAGGGAAATCTGTACCGAACGGGCATTGGGACCGGAATCCAACATGATATCAATCCGAAAATCCTCCATGGCAGAATAGAGGTATTCCTCCACGATCGGATTGAGCCGGTGGATTTCGTCGATGAATAAAACATCTCCGTCATCCAGATTGGTCAATAGTCCCGCAAGATCTGAAGGTTTGTCCAAGACAGGACCCGAGGTAATCTTAATGCTGGATCCGAGTTCATTGGCGATGATGTTGCTGAGCGTAGTCTTACCAAGGCCCGGAGGCCCATGTAGCAGCACGTGGTCCAGGGACTCGCCCCGCCTTTTTGCGGCAAGCACATAGATTTTGATATTTTCTACGATTTTGCGCTGACCGGTGAAATCATCAAAACTCAGCGGACGCAAAGCCTTTTCTATTTCTTTGTCCGAGGGAGTCAGGTTTTCGTCATCTCCGCGCAAATAATCTTCTCTCATAGTTGGATGGAATTGCTGCCTAACGGCAAAGATAACAAAATCATTTGACCAAGAAGTTGGGTTGGCAAAAGATAAAACCATTTAGCTTTTTGGGAGGATTAATGGCTAAACACAACCTCAAACAGCCACATTTAAAAAAATTACATTTAACTTTCGGAAAATTTGTTTGATTAGCTGGTATATGCAAAAAAATGCCCTTAAAAATATCATCTATAGCATCGTTCTGCTGCTGTTGGTGTTTTTAGTTTACCTTTATCGAAAAGATCAGCCCATTACTTCGGACAATCCTGATTCCGATGTATTTAAAATGGTGGTTTCCGGTCAGACTATGGGTACTTCCTATAGAATTGTTTATCTCGACCCCTCCGGTAGAGATTTCAAACAGCAAATTGACTCCTTGCTAGAGGTATTTAATCAATCCCTTTCCACTTATATTCCAGACTCAGAGATCAGCAGGTTTAACAAAGGTGATTCTTTGGTCTACGAATCCAAATTTTTCTTTCCGATTTTAGCAAAAAGTAAAGAGGTATACACGAATACGGATGGTGCCTTTGATCCGACTGTAGGGCCATTGGTAAATGTCTGGGGCTTTGGTCCGGGCGGTGCCTCTTTGGAAGATAGTGTGTCCATCCCAGATTTGCTCAGGCAAGTTGGCTTGGAAAAGGTGGAATTTGACAGCGTCCAAGTTCGAAAAAACACCCCGGGAATTTACCTGGATTTTAGTGCGATTGCGAAAGGATACGGGGTGGACGTAGTCGGCAGATTTCTGGAATCAAAGGAAATTGAACATTTTTTGGTTGAAATAGGGGGCGAGTTGATGGCGAAGGGGAGTAATGAAAATGGCGAACTCTGGCGGGTGGGTATCTCCAAACCTGATGAAGAGGGAGCCGCTAACGAGCTTTTCGGCATTATAGCACTAAACGCCAAGGGACTTGCTACATCGGGCAATTACCGGAATTTCTATATTGTTGACGGCAAAAAATATTCCCATACCATCAGTCCCTTTACGGGATATCCTGTAGTTCATGGCTTACTTGGCGCCACTGTCGTTGCGGATGATTGTATGACAGCAGATGCGTACGCTACCGCCATGATGGTAATGGGTACAGAAAAATCAATAGCCCTCCAAAAGGAAGTCGAAGGCTTGGAGATTTTTCTAATTTTCAGCGATGAAAACGGAATGATCAAATCCTATGTAAGTGAAGGGTTGAAACCCTACTTGTCCTATGCCGAACAGAACAAACCCAGTCTAGATCAATAATTAATGAATTAACCGACTATGTGGAATTTTCTTTTTCTCTTTTTAAGTGCCATGTCCGCTGGTTTGTTGGCTCTTTTAATTCCACGGTGGAATGAAAAGGAATTTAAGCTGGGGTTAATTTTTGCAGGGGCCTATTTGTTTTCGATTACCATTTTACATTTGTTGCCGGAACTTTTTGCCGACCACGATTCGGCCTATTATATGGGGTTATTCATCTTACTTGGCTTTTTGCTCCAACAAGTCCTGAATTTTATGTCTTCCGGTATAGAGCACGGTCACATCCACCAGCATTCAGGTGTCCAAAACAGTGTCTGGACGCTCATGATCGGCCTATTTCTGCATGCTTTTTTGGAAGGAACACTACTGTCAAAGCAACCCGAATTATTGAATCACCATCATGGAAGCGAAACCCTCTTGATCGGGATTATCCTCCATAAGATGCCTGAAACTTTTGCGCTGGTTGCGGTATTAATGACAAGGCTGGATAAGACGAAAACAGCCCTTTTGTTATTACTCTTTGCGCTTGCGTCTCCATTGGGCATGGTTTCCACTGACTGGTTGTATGGTCAGGAATTTATTGGGCAAGGGACGATAAATATGCTTTTTGGGTTAGTGGCCGGAGGATTTTTGCATATTTCTACGACAATCTTCTTCGAGAGTAGCCCACAGCACCGCTTTCAGCTGCACAAGCTGCTGATTATTCTTTTTGCCTCCGGCATGGCCATTTTATTGGAATATATCATTTGACATTTACTGCGTAGTCATAGCCTCAATCTGGATGCAGCTTGGATATTAAGTTTATAATTATTTAAGGACATCTTCAATTGTTTTTTTGAAAGCTAATAATTTGGTAAGCGGTAAAAATCCTCCTCTAAATTTTACGATATTTGACGGTCGGAAAAAGTTGCCATCAAGTGGTTGGTTGTAATAAAAGGAGTGTTTTCTAATTTACCGCACATTTATTTCAAAACATTTTGATTACTTTCATGCGCTCTATAAAATACGATTGGTTAATTGGCATATTTAACTTTATAGAGGAGCTTGACCTTGCCTCAACCCAAGGTGGACTAAAAGAATGATTTAATAGGATATTTATCGGTGCCAAGAACCGGATGTCCTTTGCTCAAATAAAAATTCGAAAATATTACCCAAAAGAATTCCCATGGAAAATCAAAAACAACGCATGAAGGACTATTGGCGAAGAAATATCAAAATTGTTTTGAGCCTGATAGCTGTCTGGTTTATTGTCTCTTTTGGCTTCGGTATCTTGTTGGTGGACCAACTGAATGTTTTCCGACTAGGCGGCTTCAAACTTGGTTTTTGGTTTGCCCAACAGGGATCCATATTCACCTTTGTTATCCTTATTTTTATCTACGTCGTTAAGATGAACCGACTGGACGAAGAATTTGATGTCAACGAAAAATAACCTCCAATTTACCCAAGTCATATGGAAATTTTAACCTGGACCTACATACTGGTAGGTTTGTCCTTTGCTTTATATATTGGTATTGCCATTTACACGCGCGCGTCCTCAACCAAGGAATTTTACACTGCAGGTGGTGGTGTTTCCCCCTTGGCCAACGGCATGGCCACCGCCGCGGATTGGATGTCTGCCGCTTCCTTTATTTCCATGGCAGGCATAATTGCTTTCAGCGGTTATGACGGGTCCGTTTACCTGATGGGGTGGACGGGTGGATACGTCCTATTGGCACTTCTTCTCGCCCCATACCTCCGTAAATTTGGGAAATTCACTGTCCCGGATTTTGTGGGAGACCGCTACTATTCCAACAAGGCCAAGGTAGTTGCCGTTTTTTGTGCTCTTTTTATCTCCTTTACCTACGTGGCCGGCCAGATGCGTGGAGTTGGGATTGTATTTTCCAGGTATCTGGAAGTTGATATCAATACTGGAGTGATTATCGGGATGGCTATTGTATTTTTCTATGCCGTATTGGGCGGGATGAAAGGTATTACCTATACCCAAGTTGCGCAGTATTGTGTGTTGATTTTTGCCTTTATGGTGCCAGCCATCTTCGTTTCAATGCAACTTACCGGAAACGTTATACCCCAGCTTGGCTTGGGGGGTACCGTGGAGGGCGGGGAATACCTGCTCGATAAACTGGACGGGGTATTGGGTGATTTAGGTTTTGAGGAATACACGTCGGGAAGAAAACCCATTGCGGACATCTTCGCCATTACCTTAGCACTGATGGTGGGAACTGCGGGACTTCCCCATGTTATTGTCCGGTTTTTCACTGTTCCAAGGGTTAAAGACGCCCGGCTTTCGGCAGGATATGCCTTGGTTTTTATTGCGATTCTATATACTACCGCGCCAGCGGTGGCCGCTTTCGGTATTTACAATGCGATAGACACTGTGGCTGGAAAATCTGTGGATCAGCTGCCGGAGTGGATATCCAACTGGCAAAAGACCAATTTGATAACGGTAGAAGATAAAAATAGAGATGGCATAGTGGATTATACGCCATATTCTGATACAAATGAATTAAATATCGATAAAGATATCATGGTGCTGGCAGCTCCGGAGATCGCTAAACTACCCAACTGGGTTGTTGGTCTAGTTGCTGCAGGGGGCATGGCTGCGGCACTTTCTACTGCGGCCGGATTGCTTCTGGTGATTTCCACATCGGTATCCAGAGATTTGTTCCGAACATTCGTGCCTTCCATGACAGAAAAGACGGAGTTGATTATTGCGAGGGTATCAGCTGCGGGTTCGGTGATGATTGCCGGTTATTTTGGAGTCAACCCCCCTGGCTTTGTGGCCGAGGTGGTTGCGTTTGCCTTTGGGTTGGCTGCTGCCTCTTTCTTTCCAGTCATTATTATGGGGATCTTTTCTACCCGCATGAACAAGGAAGGAGCTATTGCAGGCATGATTTCCGGGTTGATAGCGACTTTAGGGTATATTATCTTCTTTAAATTTATCAGTCCTGAGTTGAATACAGCGGATAATTGGTGGTTTGGGATTTCACCCGAGGGATTTGGGTCTATTGGAATGGCCATAAACTTTATTGTTTGTTATGTGGTTTCCAAAGCTACACCTCCCCCTCCGCAAAACGTGCAAGATATGATTCAGGAAATCCGGATACCACGCGGAGCTGGATCGGCCCATGACCATTAGCGTGGAAGTCTGCTATAAAAAAGTTAACTTTGAAAGTATATAATTAGATTTTCCGACGACTGAACCATGAAAATGGATGATATGGATAGGAAATCCAAAATAGAATACGGTTTTATTTGAAAATTGTTTTAACCTAAAATTGATCAAACGATGAGTGATAGAATTCATACCCTAAGTGGTTATTTTCATGAATACCAAAAAAGCGTAACTCAACCTGAAGAATTTTGGGCGAGGATAGCGGATTCATTTCATTGGAAAAAGCGCTGGGATAAAATTTTGGAATGGGATTTTGAAGGGCCGAACGTAAAATGGTTTCAAAATGCCAAACTCAACATCACCGAAAATATACTTGAAAGACACCTTTTTACTATTGGAGATAGACCTGCGATCATCTGGGAGCCCAATGATCCGGAAGAAGAAGGAAGAACCCTTACTTATTCAGACCTTTATAGGGAAGTATGTAAGTTCTCAAATGTACTCATCGAGCAGGGGGTTAAGAAGGGCGATAAGGTCATCATATATATGCCGATGGTACCGGAAGCTGCTATTGCTATGCTGGGATGCGCTAGGGTGGGTGCAGTACACTCTGTGGTTTTCGCCGGATTTTCCAGCAACGCCCTTTCGGACAGAATAGACGATTGCGGTGCGAAGCTGATCATCACCTCGGATGGTAATTTTAGGGGAAACAAAACAATCCCAGTTAAGGCAGTTGTTGACGAGGCCGTGGCAAGAACCAGTACCGTGGAATCGGTAATCGTATACCAGCGAACCAAACAGGAAGTGGTAATGAAAGAAGGGCTGGACCACTGGTGGCACGAGCTTATGGATGGTAAGGCTGAAACTCACCTTGCTGAAGAGATGGATGCCGAGGACATGCTCTTTATTCTGTATACCTCCGGGTCAACAGGGCAACCTAAGGGAGTGGTGCATACCTGTGGTGGCTATATGGTTTATACTAAATACAGTTTCGAAAATGTATTTCAATATTCTCCAGGTGACGTATATTGGTGTACGGCGGACATTGGTTGGATTACAGGACACTCGTATATAGTATATGGCCCCTTGCTAGCCGGAGCCACTTCAATTATGTTTGAAGGGGTGCCTACCTATCCACATCCGGGAAGATTCTGGGAGATAGTGGACAAATATAAAGTCAACCAATTTTACACTGCACCCACTGCTATCCGGGCCCTTCAGGCCTTTGGTACAGAGCCCATTGCTCCGTATTCTTTGGAATCACTAAAAGTACTTGGATCGGTAGGTGAGCCCATCAATGAGGAGGCTTGGCATTGGTATCATACGCATATCGGAAAAACCCGCTGTCCTATAGTCGATACTTGGTGGCAAACGGAAACTGGCGGCATAATGGTTTCTCCTTTAGCTGGCATTACACCGACAAAACCCGCATATGCCACTTTGCCGCTTCCCGGAATTCACCTTGCCATTATGGATACTGAAGGTAAAGAGCTGAGCGGAAATTCCGTCGAAGGAAATCTATGTGTCAAATTTCCCTGGCCAGGCATGCTCAGAACCACTTATGGAGACCATGATCGATGTAAACAAACCTACTTTGCCGCCTATAAGGGAATGTATTTTACCGGAGATGGCGTAAAGCGGGATCACGACGGGTACTATCGAATATTAGGCAGGGTTGACGATGTCATCAATGTATCCGGGCATAGAATGGGTACCGCGGAAGTGGAGAACGCAATCAACGAACACCCGCTGGTAATCGAGTCTGCCGTAGTGGGTTACCCACACGAAGTCAAAGGACAAGGTATATATGCCTATGTAATCTGCGACATGAAGAATCGGACAGAAGCAAACCTGATTGGCGAAATAAAGGATACGGTGACTAAGATCATCGGACCAATAGCTAAGCCGGACAAAATCCAGATCGTACCCGGATTGCCAAAAACCCGGTCTGGAAAAATCATGCGGCGTATCCTACGTAAAATTGCAGATGGATCCATGGACAGTTTGGGAGATACATCCACCCTTTTAGATCCGGATGTAGTTGACAAAATTATCGAAGGAAAGGTATAATTCTAGTATTTACCAAGTAACTTAGGAAGGCATTTACCTCAACTTTGAGGATTATGTCTTCCTGCATTTAATTTGCGCATCATCATGGCCAATGTCATTGTCAACCGCGTTAAAGAATTTTTAAAAAAATACCCCCCGTTCAATTTTTTGACGGACGATTTATTGGAATTGGTCGCCCGGGAAGTGGAGCTGATATATTATGAAAAGGGAGAATATTTGTTTGAAAAGGGTGAGCCTGCCAAGAAGCACTTTTTCGTGGTCAGGGAAGGAGCTATTCACTTAACCGAGGAATTAGCGGGTATTTCCCATACACGTGAGCACTGTGATGAAGGGGATGTATTTGGCGTACTTGCGTTGTTAGGTAAACGACCTTATATTCTGACAGCGCAGGCTGTAGAGGACAGTTTGCTTTACGCGATTCCTGTTCACGTCTTCGACGACATCATGCAAAAAAACAGTCGTGTAAGCATGTATTTCGCCGCGGGCTTTGCCTCCGGCCAAGTAGTGGTCCGTACGGATCTTTCCCAATCCCAAGAGGCTCGGAAATTATTCAACTCTCCTGCACAGGACAATGGTCTAATGATTTTTTCCGGACAGTCCCTTGTGAATTATTCCTATCCGGTGGTATCCTGTCAGCTTGGTGATACCGTGGCCATGGCTGTAAAAAAGATGAGCTCCCGTGGTGTGGGTTCGATAATTGTCTTGGATGGGGATGCCTTCCCGAAAGGCATCATTACCGATAAAGACCTAAGAAACCGGCTAATAGCAAAGGGAAAGCCTTACGAAACCAAGGTTGAAGAGATCATGAGCCATCCGGTGCGTACGACGCATACAAAGGCTGATTTTGCCCATATTTACCTGACCATGATCAAGCACCGACTTCATCACCTGTTGATTACAGAAGATGGAACTGATCAGAGTGAATTGGTAGGTATCATTTCAGATCATGACATTTTACTGTCGCAGGGAAATAGCCCCGCAGTAATCATCAATGCCCTACAAGGTACTTCTGATATTAAGGAAATCGCAAAATTGAGGGATCAATCCGAACGCTTGCTCGGCTATTATCTGGAAAATGAAATATCCATTGACTTTGTAGCGGGAATTATCACCGAAATAAACGATATCATTGTGCAGCGAGCCATTCAACTGGCCAAAAACAAGCACGATACTTCATTCAAAGAGGCATCCAAGGTAAAGTTCTGCTTTGTAGGTCTAGGTTCTGAAGGACGTGGGGAGCAGTTACTACGGACGGATCTGGACAACGCCATTATTTATGAGGATGTACCTGAGTCATTAAGTGATCAGGCCGCCAGTTATTTTCATCTCATTGCCAGAGATGTTATGGATATACTTTTCGCCTGCGGGTTTCAGGCCTGTCCTGGCGAAATGATGGCCAATAATCCCCAGTGGTGCCAGCCTATCTCCATTTGGAAAAGGTATTTCAGCGACTGGATCCGACAGCCGGACCAAGAATCCCTGATGATGGCAACCATCTTTTTTGATTATAGACCGGTTGCAGGTTTTCATCCTTTGGCGAATTCACTTACCGAGCATATTTATTCGGAAATAGAAAAGGAAAAAATATTCTTGAATTTTTTTGCCAAAAACGCATTACTTAACCCGCCTCCTTTAGGGTTTTTTAGAAATTTCATTGTCGAAAAATCCGGAGAGCAAAGGGATAAGTTCGATATCAAACTAAGGGCGATGATGCCGCTGGCCGACGCTGCCCGGTTACTTATGTTAAGCCACCGCGTTTTCGGTATTAACAATACTTTTAAGAGGTTTGAAAAATTGGCAGAACTGGAACCAACTAATCAGGAGTTGTACCTAGATGCGGGGAAGGCCTATGAAATTTTCATGCGCATCCGAGCATTGGAGGGCCTTAAAAACCAAACGTCGGGACGCTATATTCAGCCGGAAAGCTTGGGTAAGCTACAACGGCAATTGCTAAAAAATGCTTTTTTCCCCATAGATGAGTTGCAGAAAATCATCCGGGTTAGATTTCAATTGGATTATTTTGCTAGTTAGATATGAGATGGTGGAAACGCTTTACGAGCCCAGTAGTGCCGGTCAAGGATTTTGTGGCAGACTATGAGCGTAGCTTTAAATTTAAACTCAACAAGGAACGGAAAATTAACGATCTAACTCTCTTGGTACTTGATACCGAAACAACCGGCGTGGATATCAAAAAGGATTTCATACTGTCGTATGGGTCCATCAATGTACAAGGCAACAGTATTCTTGTAGGCAGTTCCAAAGAATTCTACCTCAAATCAAAAAGGTTATCCAAGGAGACCATTAAAGTTCATGAACTAGTCCCTAACCAAGAGACAATTAGTAGGGAGAAATTAATCCGAACTTTTTTAGAAGATGCCGGAAATCTGCCGATAGTAGGTCACCATATCGGTTTTGATTTAGCTTTGTTGGAAAAGGCCGGCAGGTCATTTGGTCTAAGAAAAATCAAAAATCCTGTAATAGACACAATGGAATTGGGAATCCGACTTGAGATTGGAAAACATGCTGATCCTAACCGGATCAATTTTTCCGAATATTCTCTCGACAGCATGTGCATTAGATATGGCATATTCCCCGATGACCGACATACGGCAGCTGGTGACGCCTTTCTCACAGCGCAGCTTTTGATAAAATTGCTAAAGAGGGCTCGAGAGTTGGGAATACTTACTATTGGTGAACTTTTAGACAACTAAACAAACGGGGTATGTCTAACGCATTATTGCTTCATTGTTACTTTTATATCTCCTGTCGACTTCAGATATAGGCGCACATCGTCGGGAGTTGTATAAATACCATCAACTGTCAAAGTGGGTTTTTCTAATGCAAAGCTGGCAAACTCAGTCTGCCAACTTCCCAAGGCATCCAGTTCCCTACTGGCCTCTTCTATGTAATCCCCTATTGGATATACCGCTTTCTTCCTGATGGCCTGGAGAATTTTGTTCTTTTTAAGCCATCTGGCACTATTTGTCAGAAAATTCTCAGTGTTGAGATCAAAGTCGATATTTTCAAACAGAATGGCTTCCTGCTCAGCGGAATAAACCGGGGTTCCGACCAAAAATAATTCTCCGACAAGATCCTTTCGGTTTGCTCGTTTGGCGATAAAATCCATTTTCACCAGAGCTCTATTTCCAAAAGACTGGGTTTCGATAGTAGTTGGTATGAGTCGGGTTTTATTGTCCAGCCTAAAGGCATTTCCCACCATTTCTTTAGTCAACAATTCATCCAATGCGGCATAAGTGATGATAAGGGGAAAGGTAATATCAAGGTTGTTGTCTGTGTTTTCATTCGGGAAGACCTTTGGGAGGGGAGGCTGCGTTCGTTCTGCAATAGATCCTGTTTGGCTAAAAACCTCACCTTCTATACCCAGATTCAAAACAAAGTGTTGGTCTTCCGTGAAATTTTGACTGACCCTTATTTTTTCAGGCATTGTCACAAGCGCCATTTTCCAATCATCATGGGAAATGTTAATCGGTTTTCCATAGGCGCTCCATGCTTTTTCCGCAAGGGATTTAAGATTGATATTAGAGAGACCCTCGGTTACCAATTGGTTCTCAATTATGGATTTCACATGCTTTTTGATGATTGGCTCCACGTCAATCTGATACCCCAACAAATCGTATTGTAGGGATTTTCCCCAGCTTTCAATTTCCAGTTCATCAATCTGAATCCCCCAATTTTCATCAATTCGGGGTTTAAAGCTGATTTGAGGAATAAGGGATTCTTTGAATGGCAGCGCAGCGGATACCGCCTGACCAAAAATCCTTTTTTCCAAAATCACCTTTCCATCCAAAAAGATTGGCAGCGAGACTCTCACATTTCCATTTTCAGCTGTTGAGAGTCTTAAGTTCCCCGTTTTGGTGATGTCCATATCAGAAAATAAGCCATTACCTAACTCAAGGCCTCTTCCTGTAAATAGTAGTTCCTTCAAATTTTCATTCAATTGTTTTTCTATCATGGACAGAGGTATAGCCATGGATAAATTAATCCGTGAAACTGCTTTTGGAAGCTCAGTTGTTTCTCCAATAAAGGTTGGTTTATCTGGATTGATTCGCTTACAGGAAAACAATAGTAAAGAGCAAATAGAAAATATAAATAAATTGCGTAGGGTCATATACAGGGAAAAGGTTACTGAGGTTATAACGAATTAAGTGCCAGATTGGGTTAATACACAAATTTAAATTTAATAAGTTGAACTTTATACGGATTGGACTTGGTTTTAAAGGGGAATTAGAATGACATTATTAAATTAATTTACTTATGAGCTGGAAAAAACTGGATTCAGTTTCCCAATTAGATCAAATCATCGAAGAGAGTAAGGAAAAATCAGTGTTGGTTTTTAAGCATTCGACCCGATGTTCAATTAGCAGTATGGCATGGAGCAGAATGGAAAGAAACTGGAAGGAAGAGGACAACGAAATAGTATCTCCCTACTTTTTGGACTTGATAGCATTTAGGTCTATTTCTGATGAGGTTGCTGTGCGGTTCTCTGTTCCACACGCATCCCCTCAAGTTATTTTAATCCGTAATGGAGAGGCTATTTATGACAACAGTCATATGGGCATCAGCTATCAGGATATAATGAACAAATCAAATTAATAAAGGGCTCGCTTTTTATTGATAAAGGGTTATTTTTTTAAACCCTTATTTTTACCATTTAATGTAATTTTTTTCCTCTCAAAACAATATTCAATACCTGATTAAACTTTCTTACCCCTCGCTCTGTCTAAGTGTAGCATTTACATTATAGCTATGAAAATTTCTACACTTGTTTTTCTATTTGCAATGCTTTTTGGCATTCAATCCCTTGAGGCCCAACAAAGAGGCAATCAAACACCGCCAATGATCCGCGGTCAGCTCTTGGAGGGTACTACCAAAGAGCCCCTTATCGGGGCCAATGTCCTTATCAAAACACTGGGCGACACACTTATTTCTAACACCGTAACAGGTGCTGACGGAACCTTTGAATTAGCTTACCCGCGGCTTCCTTCTTTTTTATTGGAAATATCGTATGTGGGATATGAAAAAATCACCAGAACAATGAGTAGGGGTGTCCCGCTGGATCTGGGTGTCCTTACCCTAAATGAAGACAGCAAATTACTTGGTGAAGTGGTCATTCAGGGAGAAACTGCAGTGGGTGAAATGAGGGGTGATACTGCTGTATTTAATGCCAGTGCTTTTAAGACTAGGGAGAATGCGATGGCGGAGGACTTGATCGGTAAGCTTCCAGGCATAACCATTGAAAACGGCCAGGTGCAGGCACAAGGGGAACAAGTTCAAAAGATATTGGTAGATGGTAGGGAGTTCTTTGGCACTGACCCGTCTATTGCGTTGAGAAATTTACCTGCCGATGCAATTTCAAGTGTCGAGGTGCTGGACCAACGCTCAGACCAGTCTCGGCTTACGGGATTGGATGATGGTAACTACGCAAAAACGATAAATATCATTACCAAAAGCGGTATGGCTAACAGTCACTTTGGTCGTATATATGGGGGGTATGGTACTGATAATCGATATTCCTTAGGAGGAAACATCAATTTTTTTAGAGGAGATAAAAGAATTTCCGTCATAGGAATGTTTAACAACGTCAATCAACAGAATTTTTCCTCAGATGATATGCTCGGACTTACGGCTGGCGGTACGGGCGGCGGCGGACGACGCGGCGGTGGTGGCGGCGGCAGACCTGGAGGTGGCGGGGGCGGTAATTTTGCCGTTGGCCAAAACAATGGCATCGTTACTACGAATTCCCTGGGTTTGAACTACAGCGATAAGTGGGGTGAAAAGATAAACTTTACAGGAAGTTACTTTTATAACGATACGGACAATAACGTATTGGATAGAACTAATCGAGAGACAGTACTTACTGAAACGCAGCGGCAGTATTATCAGGAAAACCAACTGTCGACCATCAACAACCGAAATCACCGGATGAGCGGTAGAATGGAATATGATATAAACGAGAAAAATGCGATCGTCGTAAGTCCATCGATCAACTATCAAAACAATGCCCGTTACAGCAATCTGGATGGTTTAAATCTGAATACAAATCAGGAGCCTTTGAGCGATACTAGAACCATCACGGACAACGAAACAGAGGGATATAGCATTTCCAATTCCTTTACTTACAGATATAAGTTTGACAAAAAAGGCAGAACCTTCTCCACGGATTTATTTACTTCATTTAATAAGAGGGATCAACTCACTGACTTGCTTGCCGCAAACAGGGATTATGTTCGTAATTCGATGGATACCCTTGTTCAAGAGACCATCGCATTGTCTGATGGCTTTAATTACAATGCCAATTTTACCTATACAGAACCATTATCAAAACGCTCTGTTGGTACGGCCAGATATTCAGTGGGTAATAACAAAAGTGCCGCAGATCAAAAAACTTTCCAACTGGCCAATGAGCAGGGAATCATGGTTTTGGACACAGCACTGAGTAATGAGTTTGATAACAGATTTCTTACCCAACGGGCAGGCTTGGGATATATGTACAGTTACAAAGGCTTGAATGCAAACGTCAATTTGGACTATCAATATGCGGTCTTGGACAACGATATCTTATTCCCGACTGAAGGGAATTTTTATCGTGACTTTAGAAATGTGTTGCCATCAGTGGTCGTCAATTATCGGACAGAAAAAGGAATCAGTTACCGGTTCCGATACCGTACCCGAACCAACGAACCCAGTGTCAATCAACTCCAGAATGTCATCAACAACAATAATCCGATTAATCTGACGGTAGGTAACCCGGATTTAGGACAGGCTTTTAACAACACGTTCTTTTTCAACATGTCTAAAGTGGACATGGAGAAAAATAAGACACTCTTTATGTTCCTGTTTGCTTCTCTTACCGATAATTTTATCGGCACTAATACCTTTATAGCGACGCAGGATACGCTAATCAACAACGAGGTGCTTCTTCGAACCGGGGGGCAGTTGACACGCCCGGTAAATATGAACGGTCAAATGATGAGCCGACTGTTTGTCAACTATGGAACCAGCATTCCAAAACTAAAGACGAAGGTAAATTTTAATCCAGGAATCAGCTACGGCCGCACACCAGGTATCATCAACGACCAAATGAATATCAACGAGAACTTTGATTACAGAGCAGGAATCACTTTGGCCAGTAATATTAGCAAGGATGTAGACTTTACCTTATCCACTTCTGGGACTTATACTGTTGTGAAGAGTAGTTTACAGTCCAACCTTGAAAACAATTATTATATCCAAAATAGCAACTTGAGGTTTTACTACTCGCCTAATGACGGAAAGCTCTTTTTCGCCAACAATGCGAGCAACATGTTGTACCGAGGACTTTCTGAGGGACTAGATCAGTCTGTCTGGTTATGGAATATAGAAGCAGGCTATAGGTTTATGAAGAACAACAAAGCAGAACTGAAGCTATTCGTCTTTGATGTGTTGAAACAAAACAACGCCATTTCCAGAACCATATCCGACGTGGCTATCACGGATGTATTCTCTAACGTTCTGACCAGATATGGGATGTTGTCATTCACCTATATTATTGGAAACTTTAAGAAAGCGGAAGAAACTCCTTCTGATGGAGGATTCCGCCCTTCGGGGAGACCGGGCGGCGGCCCAGGTGGTGGAGCAAGAAGTTGGTAAGAAACATAGGTATCTACTTAAAAGGCCGGGAATATTTCCGGCCTTTTGTTGCGTGAACATTTTTAAAGACGTTGTCTTTAATATTCTAGTCAGACTAAAATTGTTTGTGTATTTTACCGTAGAAAACGAATATTCGGAATTTTATTTAAACTAGAAATCATTTCAGAAGTTATTTAAATGTATTTTAATTGGTGATCAAACCATTAACAAGGCCTATAACCATTAATTCGAAAAACATATTTTAAAAGGTTTGTTTAAACTCCTAGAGTTTAACAAGGTCTGATTCCTCACCTCAGGGAAAGAATCAGACCTTGTTTGTTTTTGCTAAAATCAATAATTATTTGCCCCAGAAGGTAAATTCATTGAAATTAGCTTCAGTTTCCCCACTGATTGATGAAATTCCAACAATTCTGATGAACTTGTATGTCCTTCCGTTTGAAGGTATATTTACCGTAGGAGAATGATCGGTGTTATCCTGCACATCAAGTAATTTCACCCACCCTTTGGATTCTGCGTCATTTTCCCAAACCTCCAGACCCAATTCAGATAAATTTCCTGTAGGACTACTTCCTAATTCATTCGTCGCCCAGATCTGAAAGTGGCGGGGACCTCTCTCCCCGCAACATTCAGGTCTTTGATCGATTTTAAAACGAGTGGTTTCTATTGCTGCACCCAAATCAATGCTCATAACCCATGGGTATAGATCATTGGGCTCTGAACAGCTATGCCAAAATCCAGTGGAAGTTGTTCCATCCAACAATTTGGAATATTCGGATCCCCAGCACCCATCGGAAGCGTCTCCGGGAAGGCGCAAAAAAGACATTGGGCTTTTGGGCACAATTCTGTCTAAGGGCAAATTAAGCTCACTGGTGTTTGACTGGAAAACCTCCATTTTTCCTAAAATTGGAAAATAGTAGCTTCTTATTTCCAATGTGCTTCCCAGTAAATAATTATCAATCAGTGTTGACGATTGATTGTTTGCAATTTCCATAATCGTCTCTAATCCAAATTCATCCAAATATTGAATTTCTGAATACGCCATATTCGAAGTTGCGGGTGTCCAATTAATCAGAATTCCGTCCTCTACCTCTACCAATGGTCCAATTGATCTGGATAGTAACGAGTTTCTATAATTTTCTCCCAAGACCCTTGCCGGAAATTCCCGTTTGACAGAGGTGTTTCCTTTGTTGTCCATAAGAACCATTTGAAAGGTATATTCTCCCTCTTCAAGTGCTAGTTCAAAATGAATAGTGTCATTTCCGCTTCTGGTTCTTGCCACATCAAATTCATGGTCTACTGTACCCTCCAAATTGGAAAGAACTCCTTTAGAGATTTTTGGATCCGCATTAATGGCTACATTGAATTTTAACTTGTTAAAACCTTGTTCAACAAACACTGAATCAGGAGCTCCGATATATATTTTTCCGGCGTCTACGATAAATTCTTTATAGGTATCTCGCAGGTCAGAAGAGCAGGAAAACCCTGTAATCAACAAAGCAAACCACAGTAACTTTTTGCTATTATTTCTATCTGATTTCATATTATTAATTTTCTATTTGTCCCCAAAAACCTAATTCCATCACATGCATAAACTTTGCGCCGGACCACGACTCCTTATTAACAAATCTGATGTATCGGACAGCAGGAACTTCAATATTACACTCAAATTCCTCACCATTGGTAGCTTGGGCTAAATCTTCCGCACTATTTACTCCCAACGGACCTCCTGAAGGTTTAATAACTTCGCCATTTTCAATCAACTTAAACCAACCCTCAAGTGATTCGCCATTATCTGCAGGTAGCTCATTTGTCCCCCAAAGATCAAAATATCGGGGATTGCCATGTCGGAATTCCCATCCATCTCGTCTTTGCCAAAACTTAAATCTGCTAAGTTTGGCATCAACCCCCAAGTCTATTGTGAATGCATGGTACGGTTCATCATACGGAGCAAAAACAATCCCCAAATTATCCTGAGAAGTATGAAATCCGGATCCGGCAATGGAGCCATTCCACATATTGGTTTTTACCCAACCGAAGGCGGATCCTGCATCTCCTTGCATAGAAATGTCCCTAAATAGGGATCTGTCTAGCTGAATCTCTTCTAAGGGAACAACTGTGGATTCAAATATGTCCGTAATATTGTCCCATCTGTCAATAGCCCGAATCCCAAATCCCGAACTGCTGGGAGGAAAATTTCGGAATGTTAAATGGCTTCTTTGGTCATCAGCAATAAAAGCAGACTGATTATATACCATGTTTCCATTTTGATCAGCTTTATATAGAAGAATTTCTGCTTTGACTTCTAAATCGTTGTTATAAACAAGCCTCACGCCACCAAAATCTTCAGTGAGATCAAATGAATCAAATAAAATATCAATGGGTGCTCTTTCCGGAAATATAGAGACTGAAATCGGTTCCGACGCCACATTTCCCCGGCTTACAGTGCTTAATTGAACTTCTTGGGATTTGCTTTCTCGAAGACCCTCTATATCAATAAAATTTTTGTAAATGGAGGAACGAGTGCTGATCTTGCGTCCATTGTCTAGTACATATTGGGCCTCTACAAACAATGCATTGTCATCTGCTGGAACTTTGTAGGTAATCCGGGCTCCACCAGCTAAGTTCTGAACTTCGACTTCTTGTACTAGACCGGGCGCATCTCCACCTAAAATTAGGGGGGTGTTCAATTCTTCTTCGCAGGAAATCAATAAGAATGGTAATACCCCAGCAATAAGCTTCTTAATTAAGTTTTTCATAATGCAGAATAGTTAATGTTTACCAACCGGGATTTTGAACCAGGTTATTATTTGAAATAATATCAAATTCGGCAATGGGCCAGAGGTAGTCCCTATTGAGGAAATTATGCTTTCCATAGGTGATTACGTTATAATAGGTCTCGGTATTATCCCCTTCTATATTCCATCCCTGAATATCCCTGTTAAGAAAGTCAATAGATTTTTTCCATCTTCGTAGGTCCCAGAACCGATGACCTTCAAAAATAAGTTCAATCATGCGTTCATCATGAATGATCTGTCTTAAACCTTCCTGAGAAGTCGGTTTGGACGGGTTGTTGGAATGAGCGCTCCACGATTCGAGAACCCCATTGAGGCCGGCTCTTTCTCGAACTTTATCTATCCATTCATATGCGGCAGTTGGACCTGAGGATTCATTTAAGGCTTCTGCATATAGCAAGTATAAGTCGCCAAGCCTCATTAATGGAAATGGGTAAGACCTAATAGAATAACTATTCGTAGAGGTTTGTTGAACGTTTTGATAATAAACTAGCTTTTTTGCCCAATAACCTGATTGGGTGTACCTCGTTTCGTCCAGTCTGCCTGCCCTTTGCCCCCGTTTACCTTCAACGACTAACGCATTGAGGTCATTGGTTACTCCGTGGCCAAACCAAACGCCACCATCAAATCCCAAAGAGGCATAATAGCGTAACTCCCTGTTTAGATTTAGTTTAGCAGTCTGAAAGCCGGTTCTAACATAATGACGGTGGTCTGGACCTGCAGTAGTAACTGCGTACCGATTTCCATAGTCAAAATCTTTGTCTTCGTTGATTGGGACACCATTTTCAGAATAAAATTGTTCTGCGACATGCAGAGGTGGTCCCCAATATGATTGAGTGCTTTCCCTGTTTTCAGCAGTTAATCCAATTGCAATCTTTGCTTGTGAAAGTCCCTGAAGACCACCGACTGCACTGGTGCCACTTGCCCAGATTATCTCCTCATTCCATCTTTCAGTAATACTGCCTCGAACACTTAGTTTTCTAACCGTAGTATCAGACCAAGAAAGTGGGGCGTTGGGGAAGGTATATAATAAATGTCCTGCCTGATGTGCGATATCTATTGCTTCTTTGCAGGCCACTGAGGCAAGGTCCCATTTGGAATTATCGGACGTGATGTTGAATAGCGGGTTACCCTCTTTATCTACAAAATTCGCGTAGTCGGTATTTCCATTAAAAAGCGGGCTTGCTGCTGTTACAAGAACTTGTGCTTTTAGCATGGCAGCGGCGACAGCAGTTCCCCTTCCCAGCTCTAGCGCACGATCTTCTATTACCAAGGGTAAATTGGGAATGGCTTCGTCCAATATCTCCACGATATAATTTACCACGTCATCAATCGGTTCTCTTTTTACCCTGACTGCCTCAGCCCCACTGCTTACTTCAATATTTTCACGGATCACTGGTATGGGACCGTACATCCTCATTAGGTAAAAATGAAAATATGCTTTTAGGAACTTAGCCTCGGCTGCCCAAATGGTTCTCTCTGAATCTGTCAGGTTGAAAGGCCTATCCAAATTTTCCAATAGAATATTGCAATCACGCAGAGCAACGAACAAATTTCTGACTGTTCCATTATTTCCCCAATAACCCAAAGCCGGATCAACTACATTTTGCCCACCTCTATTGATTCTTCTACCAGCCCATGTCCTAGATACATTGTCATTTACAAACACTTCGTCACCTGCCACCAATGCCGGATTGGATGTACCATTATATGGAGGTAAATAGGCATATAGGGTTGCCAAGAATCTTAAAGTGCTTTCCCGTGTTTGAAATGCATCTTCAATCACAGCTATATTATCAGGAATAACATCTAGAAAATCACCACATGAAGCGGATGAAAAAACTAAAAGTAATCCAATGCTCAACTTTATTAGTGTCTTTTTCATATCATTTGAATCAAAAGCCTACATGAATTCCAAGGTTGATAACCCTTTGTAAGGGATAATTTAATCCTAATCCACCAAGCTCAGGGTCCCAAGTCTTAAACTTGCTCCATGTCATTAAATTGGTTCCTGTAGCGTATATCCGCAAAGTGTTCATCCCCCATAATTTTTGATTTTTCTGTAAAAGACTATATCCCAATTCTACCTGCTTTAATCTTAAAAATGAGCCGTTTCTAAGCCACCAAGTGCTTGTTTGAACATTGTTTCGGATGATTTCCGTTGATAGTCGTGGCCAGATAGCATATATGTCTCTGTTTTCTTCTGACCAATGGCTGTCTGCATAGGCCTGAAGCAGTCCGTTTTCGCTCAGTAAGCCATTTCCAAAATTGTTTCCTAACTCATCCCTTACTAATGGAATATCTCCGTCAGCACCCGCACCTTGTACAGAATTGATAAAGGGACCAGTTCTCACTGGATTAATAAAGAATGAAACTCCAGCCAATCCTTGAAAGAACACATTTATGTCAAATCTTTTGTATCCGGATGAAAAGCCATAGCCATAGGTGATTTTTGGGACTGTTGGATTACCAATTGGAGCCCTATCCAGCTCAGTAATAACTCCGTCACCGTTAAGATCCAAATATTTTATATCCCCACCACCATAATCTACCCCCGGTACGCCAAATTGCAGTGGGGAATTAATTGCTTCTTCGTCATCTACAAACAATCTCTCGGCGATATAACCTTGGGATACACTTACATTGTTACCGATCATGGATCTCCAAGGAGCATTAATTGCAGTATAATTGGGCTCTTCAAACGCCAGATATTGGTTATTGGAATAAATAAATGTTCCCCGTAGAATTACCCAAAAATCATTGTTGAAGTAGTGATCAATATCTAAAGAAGCATCAAAACCCTTAACCAATACCTCTCCAACATTTGTTTGTAATGGGGCTTGAAGTCCTAGCGTACTCGGAATATCAGCTCTATTTTGAAGAATGTTAGATCTAGTTTCTCTAAAATAATCCGCCCTCAATTGAATGGCATCATTTAATAGGTTAAGCTCCAATCCCAAATTCGATGATACTGATTTTTCCCAAGTGACTAGAGGGTTGCCATATCGACTAATGGATACACCCGGTATGTTGGTATTCAATTCGGTGCCAAAGACGGCATTGTTTGCTCCACTATTTAAGTTAACTTCGGATAGGTAAAAAAATCTATCTTGTCTTGTATTTCCGATTTGATCATTGCCGACGGTTCCATAGGTAGCTCGAAGTTTTAGACGACTTATTACTGAGGTGTTGTGTTTCAAGAATTCTTCGTTGGAGATAAGCCAACTAGCTCCGACGGAAGGAAAAAATCCAAACCGATTATTTCTCGCAAATCGTTCGGATCCATTGTACCCAAATAGAAACTGCAAGAAATATCGATCGTCGTAGTCGTAATTGTATCTCCCTGAAATTCCAAGGTTCCGACTGGGAAGGGATAACTGCACGTTTTCCGCATTACCATCCAAAAACTCCCTCGCAATCACCACATTCATTCCACTCACGGTATGCTTACCAAATACCCTGCTATAATCTACAGCAGATTCCATATAAATTACAGAATTGTTTACGCGATTTCCTCCAAGCAGGCGCAATGCTTCATCTCCTGAAGCGGCAGCGGTCCTTACTAGCGTATAATCTTCAGATACCGGGTCAAATGACAACATTCGGTAAAAGAATGGTGAATAGCCTCTTCTATTTTCGAAATAGGAGGTAGTATTGGTGTTTCCCAAAAACCTTGCAGTCAAGCCAGGAGTAATCCCACTTAAATTTTGTTTAAATTCTAGCTGTACCAACGAAAGTTGTCTTCGAGTGTCCATATAACCTCTCTGTAATTCTGCATAAGGGTTGAACCACACTGGTACTGGAGAATTATCACCTCCGAAAGATGACCCTCGTGGAGGCATCCCATTACCGTAAAGAATGTGTGGAACACCTGTTAATGCTGCGTCAGGTTCATAAACAGCGGGAAATCTAACAGGACTAGTTCTTACTGCAGTATTATATATTGCATTGCCTCCTTGAAGTGGGCCGCGATAATCATCCATCGTCGAATGGAGCCTGACAATCATCTCACTATTTTGATGCAAGTCAATATTTATGTTGGACCTGATCAGGTATCTTTTCAGATTAATTCCATTTGTGAAATTGTTATTTCTATCCACCTTAAGCAAACCATTATCCTGACTGAACGATCCTGCAACATAATACCTGACTTTTTGACCTCCCCCAGTAACGTTTAGATTGGCCCGGTGGGTCATGGCTACATCCTTAAATAAAGCCTCATTCCAATTAGTAGCTGGGTAAATATTTGGATCGCCCCCTCTGAGTGTGCCTGCTATTTGCTCCTCTGTAAAAGTGGTGAAATTTCCTCTAGTTCTGTCGGCCTCATTTTGAAGTCGCATATGGGTCACCGCATCCGCAAGTTGGATCATTTGGGTAGGTTGACTAAAGGAGTTCTCAATTCTTAAACTGACTTTGGCCTCCCCTTCTGCTCCGGATTTAGTAGTTACCAAGATAATTCCGTTTGCTCCTCTTGCGCCATAAATTCCGGTTGTAGAAGGATCTTTCAATACGGCAAAACTTTCAATATCGTCCGGTTGTAATCGGGCAAGGTCGTCTGCAGTAAGCTCGACCCCGTCAATAAGGATCAGGGGACCATTTTGGTCGTTGAATGAAGCTACTCCACGAACAAAGAATTGGGCATTATCCAATCCCGGTTCCCCGCTTGTTTGATAGGCAACTACACCTGATACCCTTCCCGCAAGAGAGGTAGTTAGGTTGCTGGATGGAACTCGCAATTCTGAAGGGTTGACAGAACTCATCGCACCAACCACACTTTCCTTTTTCTGGGTACCAAATCCAACAACAACCACTTCATCCAAAGCAGCCATATCCGTTGATAGTGTTATGTTTACAATTGTCCTATTCCCGACACTTTGTTCCTGCGTAACAAACCCAATGAACGAAAAGACTAGTATTGCTTCATCATTTGGCACTAGAATGGTATAATTCCCATCAATATCGGTAACAGTTCCAATTGTAGTATTCCTTACCCTAATATTAACCCCTGGAATACTTTCCCCATCATCACCAACTACTTTTCCGGTTACATTTTTTTCAATTTCAGGATCATCTTTTACCTGGGAAAGAGAACTATCCTTAATGGCAACATGAATAGTATTGTTCACTTGTCTGAATTTCAAGCCATAATCCCGGGACAACTTTTCCAAAATTTCAAGTAGAGGCCGATTTCTGAAATTAATTGATATGGGCTCTAATCGTTCGTCCAACTGGTCTTCAAAAGCGAAAGAAACCCCAGATTTGTCAGATATCTCTTTCAACACATTCAGAGGGGGTTGATTGTTTGTCTGTATGGAAATCCGAATTTCCATAACCTCAGTTTTTTCTGAAAAGCTTTTTTTCTGCACGACGTCACTTCTCAATGCATATTGTTCAGCATAAAGTGAAATTGGAGACATATGAGTCGCAAATAAAAGAAAGCATACTGATCTGCAGTAGTTTGGTAGATATTTTTTCATTTTGCTATAAAAAAGGATGGATGAAATAATTTAAAATTCCGACATCTCATGCAAAAATTGAAGGAGATTGTTTTTTTGGGTATCTTATTGTTTGTCATGGTTAATTGGTTTGGTAAATGTTTATATTCTTATTGTTAATTTTGAACTTGAAATTTTTGGTATAGGATATTCCAAGTAGGATATTCTCCAATGTTTCATTTTCATATCTGCCACTGAAAGTTCCTTGCCAAGCAATTCCTTTTTCGACTGAAATATTTACTCCATACCATTCGCTCAAAATCTCAAAAACTTCTTCATACTTTTGTTCCTTAAAAATAATCACCCCGTCCTTCCATCCAGTGTATCTTTCCAGATCCACTTTTTTCTTAGAGAGGCCTTTATTCCCGTGATTATAAAGTAGCATTTCTGATGGTAACACATGTAGTATATTGCCTTCTTCGTTGCTTACAGATACCTCTCCCGTTAATACCACCACATTTTTTTGTTTTATTCTCGGATATGATTTCACGTCAAAGGAGGTACCTAATACTTTTATTTCCAAGTTATCTGTGGACACGATAAATGGAGCATTTTCATCTTTCTGAACTTCAAAATACGCTTGTCCAGAGAGAATCACAGATCTTAAGGTGTCAGAAAAAGCTGATGGAAATGAAAGTTCACTTGATGAATTAAGCTTTACCATGGTTCCATCTGGTAAAAAAAAGGTGGATTTAATTCCTGGCGATGTCTTTTTAACTTGCCATGTTATCTCCTCGATATTTTCTTCCTCTATATAGTTTTCTTCTATCCAGAAGGGTCTAAACAAAATGACTAATAGTGTAATACATGCAGCTACTAAAATCCAAAATGGCCTGTCCGAAATCGAACGTTGACCAGTTGTTTCTGGCTCTTGGTGTCTAGGTGTGATTAAGTTTTTTTTATTTTGAAAATGAATCAAAATGTTGTTTAGGATTTTATTAGATAACTCTTGGTTAATCTCTGGTTCATTAGCCAATCGAAATCCCTTCGCCATCTCCTGGGCGTTACTGAGCATTTCTACCTTTGATGGATTATTTGCCATCCATTCCATCCAATAGCGGTCGGAATCTTTGTCAGGAGATGTCAGCCAATAAATAAAATATTCGTTCTCGAAAAAATCTATAACAGATTTTGGTTCAAACTCCATGCTGTGGGGATATGATGTTATTTATAAATTAATAGTGCAGATTTTGTAAAAAACAACCACTAAAAAATTCATAAAATTTTGGTAGAAAATATTAAATACTATTTAAATTGAAATTAAAATTATCTTTTTTTCCAAAAATTCAATTTAATATTCTGATTTTGAGCATCTCATTTTGAAAAATAAAATATTTTAATAAAAAATTCCTCAAAAACCAAATAAAAATTATTTTTGTAATTTAGGGTTCAGCAGTAAGGCATTTTGCCTTTTTTGATGAGAATGAAAGATCAACAAGGTCTAATTGAATGAAACCAAATTATAATTTTACGTATGAGATGGCTAGAATGATAGTGGTTAAATCTTCTTTATGAGGTGAAAGAATGTCAGATAGCCTATGGTATGACCTGTACATCATTGTCCTTACTGTCTTAGAATTGGCTAGTCCCATAGTATCCGCAATTTCAGAATAGCTCATTCCTTCAAAAAACCGAAGAATCAACATTTCTCTTTGTCTAACAGGCAGCTGGTTGCATGCATTTTCTATCATTTTTTTCTGATGGAAATCAAGATTTTTGTTGACTGCAAAGAATTCATCGTTCATGATAATCTGAAAGCCTTCATAGTCATTTTCTTTTCCTGAAACCAACATTCGCTCTTTCTCTAAAGCCTGCAGTAACATGCGCCTAAATACTGCAAAAAGATATTGCTTAACGGATTTGGCTATAGAAAGCTTTTCTCTGGCTTCTGTCAAATAAATGAAGACATCCTGAACCGTATCATATATTTGTTCGTCACAATGGGTGAATTGGCGTCCGTACACGAAGAGTATTTTTGAGTAGATGCCATATAACTGAGAAAGAGCTTTATTACTTCCTCCAAGAAATTCGACCCAAATAACATATTGACTTTCATTCGAATTGGCCGAAATTCCTAGTGGAGGCATTCCGGTTTCAAATTGTAAAGTTCTTTTATTTGACATATTATCGAAACTTAATTTGAAAAATAAACCTTTTCAATTCCTGATGGTACTATTCTTATAATAATAAGTAATTAGTAAACACGTTCAGAAATTTATTATTCCTACAACAATATTTATATTCATGGGATCAACTGTCCTGTACTTACCTGCAATCCGCAAATTAAAATAAGTTTGTTGTTTCGCAAATTTTCCTTCTTTAGAAAACGGAAATTTCTTGTTGATATACTTTTCTCATACAATTTGAGTAAAAAGTTGTCACTATGCATATTTTATCTTTTATTTATAACCCATTCTAATACAAACAATAAACCCGACTATCGTGAGTGAAAGAAGATCCTTTTTGAAAAAATCAATTTTAGGTACTGCCGGTATCAGTATAGGTGCTATGGGCTTCAGTGCCAAATCCTATGCATCCATCATGGGTGCCAATGACCGGCTCCGCATTGCCGTTTGCGGCTTAAATGGCAGAGGAAAATCGCATATTGGTGGTTTTACCTCGTTGGAAGATGTGGAAATTGCCTGTTTAGTTGATCCCGATTCCAGGGTCCTTGCTGAGCGACTACAAACTTTAAAAGAAGGTGGTGGAGTTCACTCCCGAGCAAGGGGGGAAGCTGACGTTCGTAGGGTGTTAGAGGATAAAAATATTGATGCCATCAGCGTGGCCACACCCAACCACTGGCACTCCCTAATGGTAATCTGGGCGGCACAAGCTGGAAAGCACTGTTATGTCGAAAAACCCGCCAGCCACGACGTCTATGAAGGCAGAGTTGCATTGGCTGCCCAGCAAAAGTATGGGGTAGTTATTCAACATGGAGCCCAACGGCGCAGTGACGATAAATGGGCAAAACAAATTAGCGACATCCGTTCCGGTAAATATGGAAAAATGGTGGTTTCCCACGGTTTTGCCTGTAAACCTAGAGCGGGTATTGGTCATAAACCCTATACGTCACATCCAAGCAACCTGGACTGGAACTTGTGGAAAGGACCTGCTGTAATCGATAAGTTTAACGAAAACCTCGTCCACTACAACTGGCATTGGAACTGGCAGGTGGGTAATGGGGAACTGAACAATCAAGGAACACATCAACTGGATGTGGCCTATTGGGCACTCGATCCGGAAGTAGCAAATACCCACCCCAAGCGGGTAATGGCTATGGGAGGAAGATTTTTGTGGGACGACCAGGGTGAAACTCCCAATACCATGTTTGCCATTGCGGAATTTGCCAACGGGCAGCAGGTATTTTTCAATGTACGGAATGTTAACCATGAGGGCTATGTCAACGAGGTGACAAACCGCTTTTACTTCGAAGATGGTGGAAAACTGATAGACGGAGAATACCATTCCCATAATGGAAGCCAACCCAGAAATGTGACGGTTAAAGATGTTAAAATAACTCCCGGGGGACCTTATGGAAGCTTTGTTGCGGCCTGCAAAGCCGGGGATCCCATGATGGCTAATGGAAATATGTACGATGCCCATTATAGCTGTACCTTGGGCCATTTGATGAATATTTCTTACAGACTTGGAGAAAAGGTGCCTTTTAATTCCAAAGCAGGAAGTTTTGGGGACAATAAGCTTGCGTATGAAGAATTTATGAAAATTCACACCATCGCTAGAGATGGAATGGGAGTGCCGGAAGATAAAGCGGACTATATAGTCGGACCTTGGCTGGAATTTGACGGAGAGGCGGAGCATTTTGTCGGAGACCATTCCGTAGAGGCCAACCGTCTGCTGTTTGATCCTCGGAATGCGGAATATGATATCCCGTCACCAAAGTATGTGTAAATATTTGATCTAGTTTTCAAGATGTATAGGCAGCCAAGAATATTTTTCTTGGCTGTTTTTTTTCTATAAATGGAAACCTGACAAAACTAGAAACATCTTGGAATTTCGTGCGAAGTCATAGTGTAATAAAGTCAATTCGCTAATTCAAAACTGGATGACCATGAAACCTGAACTGCAAACTGTTGCGCACGTGAAGGAGCTATCCTTTTTTCTGATCGTCAAAATTTTTTTCTAGAAGAGATCATATTCATAAATTTTGGCATTCCATTCGCTTGGAGGCTTTTTGATATCTTAAAACAATCCACATAACATAATGAAGACCCAACAAAAATTAGTCGTTAGTGAGCATATGAATTCTTACCCAAAATTCTTTAACCAACTGCGCTTACTGGTGATAGTAACAGCGATGCTCCTTACAGGATGTCTCGACGACAATCTCTCAGTTGTTTCTGAAATCAATGAAGAATTTTCAGGAATCAAGAAAATTGAAGTCGATGGTGGTTTTCTGGAAGTGGAGTATATCGGAGAAAGTGGCATGCAGGATGTGTCCATGGATGCCGTCTTGAGATCAAATTCCGATAAAAGGTATGAAATCATTTACAATGTAGATGGGGAAACGCTGAAAATAGAGGTTAAAACAAGCAAAGGTATTTCCGGAAACCTCAAAGGGGAGGGCACAATTTTGCTGAAAGGCCCCAGAAACATATTGTTGGATCTTGAATCAGGGTCTGGTAGTTTGTCTGTCCAAAATGTGGTTTCCACCGAAACGAACATGACGGTTGCTTCAGGTTCTATTTTTGCAAAAAACATATCCGCTACCAACATTTTCTTAAGTTCATCTTCTGGATTGGTCAAAGCGGAGGATCTAACCGGCAAACTGAATGCCGTAGTTTCTTCTGGAAAAATGGAGTTTTCAGGAATTGACGGAAATATCGATGCCGACGGTTCCAGTGGAGAATTGAAATTTAATGGTATCAACGGAGTGGTTAATGCCACTATCAGTTCCGGAAAAATAGAAATGAACAATGTCAGGTTTCTTGGTAAAACGCATCTGACTTCAGGACAGTTATTTGCAACTAATTCAGGGTTGGGAGCCGAAACATCCCTAAAAGTGTCATCAGGATCTATTTATATTCAGACGCTAAGCAATCTAAGTAATTTTAACTTCAACATTACTACGGGAAGCGGAATAGCCCGAGTTGGCAGTCAGCAAGCATCAGGTTCGCTTATCATCAACAACGGCGCATCAAATACTATCCGCGGGGAAGTCAGCTCAGGGAAGATAGAAATAGAAAATTAAGGTTGCATTTATAGATCAGTCTACTAAGATAATCCACCTGCCAGGTTAAAGCAGTGAAATCGATTTAGTTGGATTTCACTAATGGAAACTTGGCAGGTGTTTTTTTCATTTACGTGTAGTTCCTACGTCCATTTATCATTTTTTAGAAACACCATTTATAAACGGCTGTCTGCAATAGCCTGACTTCTAATAGTCGGGAGCTCAATAAATTCGAGGATATTTAAATGGTTACTCAAGTAAATCCTCTACGGTTTGTTGCTTAGATTGGTATGCTGTACTACTCTCATTTTTCCGTGAAAAAGTTTTCCAGCGACTTAGAGAATCCTCCCCAATTTTTCTGACCTGTCGCCTCAAAAGATGTCACGAATACTGTTGAATTGTTGATTAGACTAATAGACGTGATGTTAGTATCCTCAAGACCTAAATTGTCGAGTTCGGTAAATGCTATTGCTTGGTCATCCATGGCTAAACGGTATATTGAATCACCGCCGGCAACAACTATAATTCCATTTATATTGTAAATATTATGAAATACACTGCCTAAAAGACTGCTATGGGAATGAGAAAATTGGCTTAAGTCATAGGTACCGATCAGTTCATTGTTTTTTCCCAAAATGTCCGATTTGTAAACCAATAAGGGGTAGTTTCGGAATCGAAGTCCTTCAATTGCGAAAGTGATAATTTCATTTCCTACCTGTACGGATTTCGTCAAATGATCAAAACGCAATTCAATATTTCCGTTTAGATCGATGTCAAAAGTTTTGTAACCTATCGTGACCCTAGTAAAATTATCAAATACCTTTAAAAACCAAATGCTCACAAATTCATCAAAATATTCCTCTTTGATCAGTTTCTGTTCCAAGATCTTCACTTCTCCTTCAATTATCCCAGTCTTGAGCCAAAGAAAATCAGGGGTGTACTTTCGCCTGCCATCCTTTGATGAATTGTAGGGTACAAGTACGTTTCCTTTTGTATCTATACTAATCTGTTCGCCACCAGGCGTTAAATAAATATATTGAAAATTACGAAAATCTGGGTCAAGTTCAATCATCGGGAGTACTAGGAGACTTTCTTGATTTCCGGCGGGCATCAGGTAAAGATCCTGCTCCTTGAAAGTAGCCATTAGCTTTTCTGAAAGTGGAAGTCTGAATTGGAACTCACTGGGCATAATCTGGCTTAGCTGATTAAAGGTATTTGGTCCTTGAAGAGTTGCTTGCCCATAGATTCTGGTCTTGGAAGCGGCATATAGTTTTCCGTTAATTTCTTGGGCGTGGGTTAGGCCCTCATGAAAGCCCTGCACCATTTTCCATTGCTCACGTACAGCAGGTTCTTCTATCGGTTCACACGAAAATAGGAACAGTGCTAAAAAGCAGGGTAGGATAAAGTGGAAAAAACCTTTGAGCATAACGCACAAATTAGATCTAACTGATTGATTTAATGTGATTATGAAAACAAAAATATGAAAAAAAACTCACTTTAACCTTCCCCTCTCCTTCAAGATGCTTACTACTTCTTCCTCCGGCAATTTGACGATCTTTGCTATTTTTGACATTACAAATCACTCATCAAAAAGGCTAAAAATAACCTCGTGTTTTTCTTCGAGTTTCCCTCTTTGAATTCCTATTTTAACCCCTTCTGAATACCAATCTGTTCTCCTTCCAACTTTCCCTCCAACTTTCAATATTAAATGGTGGGCTCACTCAGCATATTCATACCGCAACAAATGGCTGTGGGCGGAGCTCAAGATTGACAGTTCGTTGGATTCAAGTAGGATGAGGTTGCGGTTGGCGTCAAAAGTTCTTTTTACTTCCCTAAGTTGCTCCATGTCCAGGCCTTGAAAAGTATCTGACTTTGTCTGGAGGCCGTTTGTATAGCTGTGTTTTATCACTCTAAAAAGCTCATTATCTCCCGAATAGAAATTTTCTTCGATTAGCTCCCCTGCTTGATTGTAAGCCAATTCGGTGTACATTTCCAGTTTGTCCAAGCCGTTGTAATGCTCCTTCTTGACCAAACGGCCATCTTGGTTAATATATCTTACATATTCAAACGAACCTATCTGAGGAAATTCCAGTTGCTCTTTTTCTTTTAACCCATCAGCACCGTAGGAATAAATGGTATTCCTAAGGTTGAGGAAACCAGCATTTAGATTGGCGTTGTAACTCATGATTTTCACTAGCCTGTTCATGGCATCATACTCATAAAGGTCATAATTGGATGTCCCTTTAATAACGCCGTCAATGTATATTGGAGAAGAAACCTTGGTGATTTTCCCGGATGCGTCATATTCATATTCACTGACAATGCTAATGGGATCTTTGGCGTCTATCGTGGCGTAAAGCAAAATGCGCTGCAAAGGGGCATTTTCGGAATAGGTTTTAGCTTTAAAGGAAACATCCTCCTCATCCTGGCATCCAAATAGAACCACCATGAATACCAAACCTAAAAGAGTAGGTACATATCCTCTTTTTTTCATTTTTGTGATTCGCTATTTAGTTTACCCTATTTGTTATTAATATCAATCGTAATTACCTCAAATTAAACGGATTCCACGTTCGAAAAGTTAGGCTTTTCGTCCCAATGGATAAAATAACTTACCACTAGCACTGATAAAACCTGATAGCTGGCAACTGCTACAGTCATCCAAGCTCCTAAATTGGACCCGGAACCAAACCAATCTCCCAACCAGAAGATAATTGCCAATCCCACAGCAGATTTAACAAGCTCGTAAATCCAAGCCCTCGGATTGCGATCCATCAGTTCAGTATAGGCATACACGGAAGCAACAATATATCCCCCGTAAATAAATGCCAAGGGAATACCAATTTCCATAATATTGGCAAATAGATAAATTAGCAGGCCGTAATTGAAAAACAACTGCGTCCACGCCCACAGGTTAAATGCCGGTGATGTAGGAGAAGAGTATTTCTCAAATCCCCGTGGATTGGAAATGGCATATACCGGATACTTCTCAGCAACATCAACTGGCCTCCAACCCGTTGGTTTATACCAAATTCGAAACTTGTCCTTCCAACTTTGGGTATAATAGGCATCCTTTGTCATCAGCCAAAAATGCTGAAAATTAATTTTAATCGGATTCCAGGTTCTTGCCGGGCGGGTAATGCCATAGGCACAGGGCTCATCTTCCAATTCTTCCTGGAAGGTTCCAAACAGTTTGTCCCAAAAGATAAAAATCTGTCCGAAATTTTTGTCCATATACAGCTTATTGATGGCATGGTGTACCCGGTGGTGAGAGGGAGTTACAATAATATTTTCCAGCCACCCCATTCTGCCAATCAACTGGGTATGGTACCAAAATTGCAGAAAAAGGTGAATGGGTGCAACCACTGCGATTACCTCCACGGGCACACCTATTACAGCCGTTGGCAACAACAAGAAGGCAAAATAATCAAAAACGGTAGAAATGGTTTGCCTCAATCCGCAGGACAAATTAAATTCCTCACTGCTATGATGGATCACATGCCGATTCCAAAGGATATTGATCTTATGTTCCCAGCGATGAGTCCAATAGCCTTTGAAATCAATCACCAAAAAGGTAATCAGATAGGTGAGTAAAGTGGATCGAATCTCAAATATAGCGAGATGCCCAACCAACCATTCATAGGTAAGCAAGGAAATGGTAAGTCCTAAAACATCTTTAATGACATTCGTCATTCCGGAACTTATACTGGAAACGCTGTCCAGGCTATTGGATACCGTTTTTCCCAACTTCCTTGCTGCTAATGTCTCAATGAGAATCAACAGCAAAAAAATGGGAATGGTGTAGTTCAATACCTGAGCGTATGCTTCCATAATAAACTATAAGATCTTTGTTTTAAATTTAAAAAAAATCGGGCATTATTTCAAATAGGAATACACCTCTGGAGTTTAGAGAAGAATAAAGGGCTATCCGTTATATTTCCTCCACAAAAACACCAATAAGGTAAGAAGCAGACTGATTATTATAGAAGTTCCCAATGGAAAGTAAAACGTAAAATTTTCCCGCTTTACGACTATGTCGCCTGGCAGGGATTTCCAGTCTGTCATTTTGGGCCATCCCCAGAGCAGAAGCCCAATCGCAACCAGTAAGAGTCCGGCAAAAATCAGTAGTTTTGCAATCGCAGGTAACCCGTTATCCATAATTCAAAAATAATGAATATACCCGGAAAACTCTATTTGATTCCCAGTGTTTTGGCTGAGGGGACAGCCCATAAGGTAATTACTCCCCAAGTGAAAGATGTCATTTCACACACCAAGTATTATCTGGTCGAGAATCTCCGAACGGCCAGGAGGTATATCAGTAGCCTAAAGTTAGGAATAGAAATTGAGAAATTGGATCTTCAAATATTGGACAAAAATACCGGGAATCAAGAGTTGCAGCAATTAATGAAGCCCCTGTTTGAAGGAAAGGATATTGGCATTATATCTGAGGCAGGGTGCCCAGGGATTGCGGATCCGGGAGCGGTGGCTGTGGCTTTTGCCCATCAGAAGGGCATTCAGGCGGTACCCCTTTCCGGACCTTCATCTATATTTTTAGCACTAATGGGGTCTGGTTTTAGCGGTCAGTCTTTTACGTTTCATGGGTATTTGCCAATCGACAAAAAGGAGCTAGTCCAATCTATACATTCCTTAGAAAACGCATCGAAAAAAGATCGAAGTACTCAGATCTTTATGGAAACTCCCTTCCGCAATCAGAAGATGCTGGAAAGTCTGTTACAAAACCTGCATCCGGAGACGTTGCTTTGTATTGCCAAAAACATTACAGCCACCGATGAGATGATCCAAACCAAACGAGTGCAGGATTGGAAAAGAAACCCTCCAGACCTACACAAAATCCCCACCGTATTTTTACTATCGGCTTCCTAGGAAATAATACCTGATACCTAAACTGGGAGAACTCAATTTGCCTACCAGATTAAAGGCCCAGCCATTAAATTGATTATTGATCTCGTCCTCAATGAGGGCATTTGTGCGGATTCGGTGTAGATTTGTTTCGAGGACTATTAGTTCCAAGCTCCAACGGTCAGAGGGAAAATAAATGAGGCCAAGATTTCCGAAGATTCCAAATTCATGGATCTTCGTGTGGGCTTCGCTTCTATCTGTCTCCCTAAAAAATTCCGATTTGGAATTTTCAAACGTATACTCCAGACCAACCGTACCAATTAGGAAAAGTTGATTTTGAAGGGGATAATGCCTGCGAATACCTGAAAATGCCCGAAAGTCTTTTTCCAATTGCTCACTTGTATTTCCTAAGCTAGTATCCAGACTTCTAGTTAATTTAGTATAGGATCCACCAGCCATTAAACTCCAATTGTCATCCAAGAAGTAGGCATATTCGGGAGAAAATGAAAATGTTTTTGATCGTATAAGAAAGTTTTGCGACGCTTCATACCTATTCAGAGAAACTGTAGCACCAACGGCGTGGGTTCCTTTCTCGACTTGGGCCCATCCCGAATATCCAGCCACCAAAAAAAGTGCATACGATAGAAATAAATTTTTCATACCAATCATTGCTTTTTGGCAGAAATAATAAAGAACAATCCCAAATTACTGTTTGTCAGAATGTTGAAGGAAAACTGGTTTACAGTTAGTTCATTATCCATTCCTATTCCGTCTTTTCTCCACTCTTGCGCAATTCCTCCTAGATTTAGTTCAGCCATCCAGCGGCTGTTGAATCTATAAGCGGCTCCGGGGTTCACGGAAATCCGAAATTGATTATGTCCGGGTTCAGAACCGAAACCTGTCAGGTAGGTTGCTGTTGGTTGAACAAAGGCCAGCACTTTATCCGAGATCTTGAAGTAGCGACGAAAAAAAAGTCCCATTCCTCCACTTGATCGAAAACTATCCGGAGACTCGGGTGTGTACCAACTTAAATAAAGGGTTGGCATTATACCCACTGCCGATCGGGAACTCATAAATCGGCCAATTTGAGGTTGAAGGCTAAGGTTGGTCTGGCTATTAGTGAAGGTTGAACTAGAATGCCTTGACACGCCAAAGCCAAAACTTCCCCCCAACAATACCTCTCCCTTGGTAAACTGAGCCATTGTCTGGTGGGCAAAAAGCGTAAAAATGAACAGGAGTAGACAATAGGAATATTTGCTTAGCATATGTTTGAAATATAAAAAGGTAACGAACAATTTTGAGAAAATTCCATAAATAGCAACAAAATGTAACCGTAAATTTAAGGATACGAACGGGTGATTTTTTCTTAAGTTGCGGTCGCAACAAAATTATTTTTAAAAAATTAGTACATAGTGTTTGGACTGCTTTTTCTTTTTTTCCAGCGGATATTTCTTTCTTCTTTTTTTTTGTCCCACTTTCGGGGCATGGATTTACAATGGATCGTAGAGGGATTACAGGCAGGCATTCAGGAGATGACGTGGTTGGAGGCTATTGCTGTATTTTTTGGGCTGGCGTCGGTCTTTTATTCGATGAAAGAAAATATCCTAGTTTTCCCGACGGGTATTGTAAGTACGTTGATCTATGTTTGGATTTGTCTGCAGGTGAAGCTATATGCCGATATGGGGATCAATGCTTATTATTTCATTATGTCGATTTATGGTTGGTATATTTGGTCCCGTCCCAAGGCAGGGGAGGTAAAAGTTCCGGTCACTTGGCTTGACCGGAAGGGGATAATTGCTTCATTTAGCTTATTTTTGGGATCCTATGCGGTCTTGTATTTCGTTCTTGCGACATTCACTGACAGTGATGTTCCATATTGGGATTCGTTTACTACCTCCTCCGCATTTGTGGGGATGTGGCTGATGGCCAAAAAGAAAGTGGAGAACTGGATTGCTTGGATTGTCACCGATTTGGTGTCGGTGCCACTTTACATGTACAAAGGGCTACTTTTGACATCCTTTCAGTTTTTGGTTTTTACCATTCTAGCTATACTAGGTCTGATGGCCTGGATCAAATCAGCTAAACTCCAAATCGCAAATGCCTAAGAAAATAGTCGTCATTGGCCCCGAATCTACTGGAAAAAGTACGCTGACAGAGGCGTTGGCTTCCCATTTTCGCGAGCCTTGGGTACCGGAATATGCCCGGGAATATTTGGAAAAACTGGATAGGCCTTATGAATTCAACGACCTATTGAACATAGCAAAGGGACAAGTGGCATTAGAGGAAAGTCAATTGAAGTTAGCGAATAAATATCTCTTTTGCGATACTGACTTGCATGTCCTGCAAGTATGGAGCGAATCCAAATACAAGGAGGTACATCCATGGATTTTGGCACAGATTGAAGTGCGCAGGTATGATTTGTATATCCTGACTGATATTGATACGACTTGGGAACCGGATCCCCTACGGGAACATCCTGAACCGGAAATGCGGCAATTTTTTTTCGATTGGTATAGGAATTTGCTGGAAAAAAGTGGAACTTCCTTTCAGGTTGTGAGGGGGGATAAAGAGAACCGGATTTCACAGGCACTTCGGTTTATAAATCAAATACTTTAGACTGAAGTTTCCGAGTCCTTAATTAATTTTTCTTGAAATTTATTTGTTTAATTCGATTCAGAACGATTATTTTAGTGTTATATATTTATTAAATTTGAATAACGAAACTATTACTGCTACAGAATTTGTTAATCTTGTACCAAATAAGGTAATTCCTCACCGACTCGGCTTCTGCCCCACCCATTTTCAATCAATAATTCACATCATACTTATATGAAGGCCACTCCAAAGTTTTCAAAATCAACTATTTCCTTTCATCAAGATCTTAAGCAAAGAATTAATAACTATTTTCAGGAAAGCTCCATAAATAAAACCGGGGATAACCCGCTTATAGTAAAAGCTATTCTGTTAGTGGTCTCCTTTATTGCCCTTTACGTTTTCCTCGTGTTTTTCACACCTCACTGGGCTATTGCTCTTTTAGGTTGTATTCTATTGGGTGCACTGACGGCAAGTATTGGATTCAACGTGATGCATGATGGCGCACATGGAAGTTTTAGCAAGCATCCGTGGGTCAATTCACTTGCTGGTCTTTCCATCAATTTCTTGGGAGCCAATGTGTTTATGTGGAAAACCAAGCATAATGTCGTTCATCATTCCTTCACAAATGTGGAAGGGGTGGACGATGACCTGAATGCCCGGCCATTCCTCAGGCTTTGCCAGAACCAAAAACGATTTAAAATACACCGTTACCAACATCTGTATTTCTTTTTTACATATTCCTTGTTGTATTTGTATTGGGTGTTTTTTACCGATTACAAAAAATATGTGTTGCGTAGGGTAGGGCAGGTTCCTATCCAACCGATGAAAATCCAAGACCACATTTCATTCTGGGGATTTAAATTGATCCATTTGCTGCTGTTTATCGCACTTCCAATCTACATGGTTGGATTCAGTACGTTTATTGTCGGATTTTTAGTTTATGGTCTGGCTACTGGATTGTTCCTCACCACGGTGTTCCAGTTGGCGCATAGCTTGGAAGAGACAGAATTTCCTTTACCGGATGTGAAAACCAACAGCTTGGAAGATGAATGGGCCATTCATCAGTTTAAGACCACCGCCAATTTCGCGACAAGTAACAAGATCCTTTCTTGGTTTATTGGTGGCCTAAACCATCAGGTTGAACACCATTTATTCCCAAAAATCTCACATGTCCATTATCCGGCAATAAGTAAGATTATCAAGAAAACATGTGCGGAATATAATGTTCCTTATTTAGAACATCCTAAGCTTCGATTAGCCTTCGCTTCGCATTATAGGCATTTGAAAGGATTGGGAAGGGAGTAAACTCTAAATACATAGTTATTTTTATTTTCCTTGCTGTTGATTTTAACTTCTAATGATGAAAATGGACAAAAATGCTTTCAAAATGCAGAGTTTCGAAGAAGCGGCCGATCATCAGAGGCATTATATGAATCTCAAGGATGAAGATAAAAAGGATCTATTTTTCACATTGATGCAGGCAGCCTACGGATTTGTCGGTAATGATTGGCCAAAAATGGATAAAAACCACTTCGAAGAAAGATGTTTGATTCAGAATGAAAAGAGTAATTCTTAATGTCTTTAATAGTGATTTTAAAGAATTCATTGATAGTCTAAATATTTTTGACGTTGAATATATCCTTATTGGGGGATATGCTGTTATTCTCCATGGTTATCATCGGACTACGGGAGACCTGGATATTTGGGTTAATCCAACTGAAGATAACTTCAACCAGTTGACGAAAGCATTTTCCTTTTTTGGATTTCCTACTAATGCGATTGACTTAAATAGATTTTTAAGAAAAGATGATTATAATGTATTTACGTTTGGAAGACCACCGATGGCAATTGACATTGTGACTGCCATTCAAGGGGTTGAGTTTGATGCAGCATTCAAAAATGTCAAAGTTGTGACAATTCAGGATATTGAGGTGAAACTCTTAAATATTTCAGATTTAAAAGCGACTAAAAAGGCTACTGGAAGGTATAAGGATTTAGATGATTTAGAAAATTTGGAGTTAAATAGCAAGTAGTCTTTTCTTTTCGGCATTTGACTTTTCTAAAAAGCGACTTTTCAACTCAAGAAATAGTATGAGCCTTAACCATTAGCGTTTATTTAAAAATAAATTGCTTTTTGTAAATCCTTCTTTTAAGATTTCCGTAAATACTGGCTCAGGCACCTGGTTTATGCTGTTTTGTTCGATATATCAAAAATATTTATGGTAATCATAGGTGTTTTTTGCGGTATCCGAATAATATTTCATAAAAATAATTCCTATGATAGCCGAAAAGATGAAATTCACTGCACTAAGCCCATTGGTGCAGTTTATACAAAAAAGTACCTTCAGTTCGTTCCTGCTTTTCTTTTCCGCATTGTTGGCTCTAATATTGGCCAATTCACCTGCAAATACATCCATACAATGGTTGCTAAATCAACGAATCGGTTTTACCATAGGTGAATTTAGCGTGTATAAATCCCTATTGCTTTGGATCAATGATGGCTTGATGTCCGTCTTTTTCTTTGTTGTAGGCCTTGAACTGAAAAGGGAAATTATAGCCGGTGAACTCTCAAACCCGAAAAATCTGCTATTACCCATCGTTGCCGCAGTTGGAGGGATGTTATTTCCAGCGTTTATTTACTTGGCAATAAATTATGGCGGGGTCCCCGAAGCAATGAATGGCTGGGGGATACCGATGGCCACTGATATTGCTTTTGCCCTGGGAGTACTCTATTTGTTGGGGCCAAAGGTTTCGTTGCAGTTGAAGGTTTTCCTAACCGCCTTGGCAATTATTGATGATTTGGGAGCAGTTTTGGTTGTCGCATTGTTTTATACTTCTGAAATTTCTTTATTGAATCTAAGTATCGGAATATCTATTTTGGCATTGATGTTCTCCCTCAACCTTCTTGGAGTTAGAAGTGTTTTTATATTCGCGCTGTTGGGAATTGGAGGTGTCTGGCTGGCAACCCTATTGTCCGGCGTACATGCAACGGTGGCAGCCGTTTTGGCGGCGTTTATGATTCCGGCTGACAGAAGAATCGATAAGTCAGGTTACCTAGAATCCATTTCCGAGCTTACTAAAAAATTCAAAACCGCTAACAAAGCGGAAAAAGATCAATATCTGCTTTCTCCAGATGAGGAAAATATAATTGGGGAAATTAAACGAATATCCAAGGCCTCTATTTCTCCCCTTCAACGACTGGAACGAAGCATGCACAGCTTGGTTGTATATTTGGTAATGCCAATTTTTGCCATAGCCAATGCAGGCGTAGTGATTGAAAGTAATTGGCTGGAAATGATCAGCAGTCCGGTAGCGCTGGGTGTGGGTATGGGGTTGGTATTCGGAAAGCTTGTTGGAATTTTCGGACTTTCCATCCTGGGAATTAAACTAGGTTGGTATAGAATGCCTAAAGGAATTAATACTTCCATGCTGTTGGGCATTTCTTTTCTGGCAGCGATAGGATTTACCATGTCTCTTTTTATTAATTCCCTCGCATTCAATGACCAAACCTTCATTGGGCAGGCGAAAATGGGGATTTTGATGGCCTCATTCTTTTCTGGTATTGCGGGATATGTTATTTTGAAAAAGGCTGAAGGAAGATTGCGATAAACAGCTTGCTTCAAATTTATTCCTCGAATTAGTTGGTGAAATCAAATACTTTGGCCTAAGTTTGTGCCATCGATCATTAGGGGTGCCCCAATACTACGGGCTGAGATCATACCCATTGAACCTGATCCGGGTAGTGCCGGCGAAGGGAAATGAGAATAAGCTACCACTATAGCTTTTTGGGTGAACTGAAAAGGGAGAGATACCCCTTTATCTCTTTCGTGTTTAACCGTAAGTACATGTTATTATCATGAAAAAGTTTTTATCAACACTGGTCCTCGGACTGGCAGCTTGCTATGCGATGGCACAGCATCAGGTAACCGGACGCATTTACGATGCCGGATCAAATGAGCCCCTACCCGGAGCGAACGTACTGGTAGAGGGGAAAGGCAAAGGAACCGTATCTGACCGAAGCGGTTCCTTTACCTTAGCGGATTTGGAAGAAGGAATATTACAACTGCGGATCACCTATGTAGGCTTTGAGACCCAAAGGGTGACCGTAAACGTTCCATCATCTACCCCATTGCAAATTTTACTCTCGCAAGGGACGCTTTCAGCAGAGGAATTTATTGTTAGTGCCACTAGAGCCTCGTCGACCACACCTACAACCTTCAAGGTAATTTCCAAAGAGGAACTTAACAAAAATAACCTAGGTCAGGATATTCCTTTTCTGCTCAATTTCACACCATCAGTGGTGAGCCACTCCGATGCTGGGGCAGGTGTGGGCTATACGGGGCTGCGAATACGGGGTTCCGATCAGACTAGGATTAACGTCACGGTGAATGGCATACCGCTCAATGATTCCGAGTCTCATGGGGTCTTCTGGGTCAATATGCCGGATTTTGCTTCCTCCGTGGAAAACATTCAGATCCAGCGTGGTGTAGGTACATCAACCAATGGAGCGGCAACCTTTGGTGCCAGCATGAACATACAAACAGATACCAAACGGGAAGAGGCCTATGCCGAGACAGACCATTCCGTGGGATCCTTTAATACCAGAAGACATACCATCAGAGCGGGTACCGGAGTATTGGACGGGAAATGGGCAGTAGATGCCCGTCTCTCTCAAATTTCCTCAGATGGGTATATAGACCGGGCCTTTTCCGACCTGCGCTCTTACTTTGTGTCGGGCGGGTACTACGGCGACAACCACGTTTTCAAGGTAAATATTTTTTCCGGTGCCGAACAGACATACCAAGCGTGGAATGGCGTACCTGAACACCTGCTGGAAAGCAACCGTACCTTTAACAGCTATACCTACGAAAATGAAACTGATAATTATCAACAAGATCATTATCAGTTTATCTATGCAGGCAATATAGGCAGTAACTGGAAAGCCAATGCGGCCTTGCACTATACCTATGGCAGGGGCTATTACGAGCAGTTTCGGCCAAATGACCGCTTGGAGAGAAATTATGGCATTGCACCCATACAAATAGGGGATGCACTGATAGGCCGTACCGATATTATCCGTAGAAGATGGTTGGACAATGATTTCTTTGGGGGTGTTTTTTCCCTAAACTATGTGTCGGATGACGGACGTACAGACCTGCTCTTTGGCGGCGGGGCAAACCGCTATGATGGGGACCACTTTGGGGAGATTATCTGGATGGGTGTAGCAGGCAACACGGCTATTCGGGACCGGTATTACGATAATGTGGCGGTCAAAGATAACCGAAACCTGTATCTCAAGGCTACCCATGAGGTGCGTGAAAACTTGTATTTGTTTGCGGACTTACAGTATCGCAGCATTGATTACCGTTTTGAAGGAACGAATAACGACCTTAGAAATATCGCAGGCAACCAGTCTTTCGGCTTTTTCAATCCAAAGGCAGGGCTTTCTTATGAGTCATCTGCCGGCAAAACCTGGTATGCCTCATATGCTGTAGCAAACCGGGAGCCCGTTCGAAGGGATTTTACCGACTCACCCCTAAGGGAGATACCGAGGCCGGAAAACTTGCAAAATATTGAAGCAGGGATCCGCGTAAATAAGGGTAATTACCAATATAACGTCAACGGTTACTATATGGGATATAGGGATCAGCTAGTCCTTACTGGCCAATTGAATGATGTGGGAGCGTATATTCGTGAAAATGTAGCCAGTAGTTACCGTGCAGGCTTGGAATTGGACGGTGCCTACCGAGTAAATGATCAGTGGACCTTTGGGGGCAATATTACGTTCAGCAGAAACAAAATCGCTGAATTTATTGCCTATGACGACATCTACGACGAAAATTGGGATTTAACAGGTCAGGAAGCCACTGCTCACATCAATACAGATATTGCCTTTTCTCCCAATGTTGTCGCTTCTGCGGTGATTGATTACAGCCCTGTTAAAAATTTTGGGCTTAGCCTAATGAATAAATATGTCGGAGACCAATATTTGGACAATACCCAAAATGACAACCGCAAGCTAAATGCTTTTTGGACCACAGATGTTAGGCTTTCCTACAGTGTTTTCCCCGGATTTGTAAAGCAGATGGATTTTAATGTAATTGTATACAATGCGTTTAACCGCCTTTATGAACCTAACGGGTATACATTCAGCTACTTCGTCCCTTCCGAGCAGGCAGGAGGCAGGGAGTTGCTTACGGAAAACTTCTACTACCCCATGGCTGGGACCAATGTTATGGCCGGCGTGAGTATTAAGTTCTGATAAATATCGTAGCGACAAACTTTTCCAAAGTTTTAGAACTTTGGAAAAGTTTTTTATCGTAAACCGATAAACGCTTCAAAATTGGATCTTGAGATCACTGAAGTCTGATGTTCTGGATATGCTTGGAGAAAGGAGGCCGGAAACCTGACTTTTTGATCTTTCCATTTGAACTCAAAGGCATGCAGGATCCCATCTGCTTCTTCGATATAGTTTATTTCCGCCCTGTCATGAGTTCGCCAAAAATAGGTGTTGACAAATTTGCTGTCATAGTGATTGGATTTGAGTCTTTCTGAGATGAGGTAATTTTCCCAAAGCGCACCTTTATCCAGTCTCATTTCAGGAATGGAAAAATTGCTAATCAGTACATTTCTGATTCCATTATCGAAGAAATAGTATTTTTTACCTTTTTTGATTTCGTTCCGCAAGTTTCTATTGAAGGCAGGGAGCTTGAAAATCACGTATGCTTTCTCCAGTAAGTCAAGATACTTTTCTACGGTCGCAGTGTCTATATTTCCGACTGTTTGCGCAAGTTCATGATAGTTGACTTCACTGCCAACCTGAAAGGCCAACGCTTTCAGCAATTTATCGATATGGCTTGGCTTTCGGATGTTGTCTATTTGTAACACATCCTTATAGAGATAACTCTGGGTAATTTCCACCAAAATTTCCTTTTCATTTCCGGGATTATTTACCACTTCCGGATAGGAACCATACACCAATCGTGTGTCCAGAAGCCTTTTCGCTTCAAGCAAGGAAGTGTCCTCAACGAGTTCCCTGAAACTCAGGGGGAATAATTGATAAGTCTTTTTCCTTCCGGTGAGTGGTTCGGCTGTTTGATTTTGAAGATCAAAGGCGGAAGACCCTGTAGCGATCACCTGTATATCCGCTTTACTGTCGTAAATCAATTTTAACTTTTTCCCAATATCCGGAATTTGTTGGGCTTCGTCAATGACTACCAACTTCTTGTTTGAACCAACCAATTGAAGCAATTGACTGCTTGTTTTGGCATTGGTAAATGCTTCAAAAATATCAGCCTCGTCTGCGTTAAGCCAGTTAGATGGCTGATCGATCATTTTTATTAATTCTTCCAGCAGCGTGGTTTTGCCCACTTGGCGGGCACCAAGTATCAAGATTACTTTTCCTTTAAAGCAATTTCGGACTATGTGGTCTAGTTGTTCTCTCTTAACCATTGGGGTAGAATTAAGCTGTAAATATAATGCGAAAAATACTCTAATCGAAAAAATAGGCCTAATATTTAGATTATAATCGAAAAATTAGGCCCGAAATTTAGAATATAATCGAAATAATGGGCCAGTATAGTTCAGGGAAGCGGTCTCTTGAAAGGACCTTTGGGGTTTTAAACACCCCGAAGGTCTTGTTGGTACGTGTTACAGTTTGGGTTAATCCTTACCGAATGTGCAGACTGAAAACCTTCGAGGTCAAAAAAAGACCTCAAAGGTTGCAGATGCAGACCTTTGGGGTTTTCAAGAACCCCGAAGGTCTTGTTTGTAAGGATTACACTAGTGACGAAAAATATCAATTCAATATAAAACGAACGGGAAAGTACATCCAAGCAGTAATATAATCCCCCTCTATATCCCGTGCGGGAACAACGTCTCCTTTGTATAATTCCAAGATTCGCTCAACTTCCTTAATTAGCGAGGGATGGGATATAGATCCATTCACGACTGCACGTTCTAAAATCTCTCCAAATTCACTGATTTTCATTCCTACCCAAACTTCTGCCTCCTCATTAGCATTTCTAGCGGCAGGTGGATAGGTTAAATTTTTCGTTAAAAATTTCTGCCAGACTTCAATGGTTGGGAAGCTAGGTTTCAAAATATCCCTATCTACATCCTCCTGATATCCGGAGGTCGAAACAAATATGCCATCACATTTTGAAGAACCCTTGCATTCTAGATCTAATATTAATTCTTCTCCGGCTACAACCTTTGTATGCCTAGAGTTAGCTTTTCTGTACTTTAGTTGGGTAAATTCCAATTCACCATCGGGCAAAAACTGCTGCTTCTCCTCCCATAAAGGTTCCCTCGGTTGCCCTTCTTCGTAAATTGATTTTGTAATTGAAACCAAAGAATACTCCAAGGAATAGATTTTTTCTACAAGTTCTCCCTCTGGGGAAATACTCACTATTTTGCTGTACTGTTGATTTTCTCCTTCTGTTTCAAGAGGGAAAAAATGTTCGTTTAATGGGATAATTTTCTTTTCCTGGGCAAGAGAAGTAGTTGAAAGTACCAACCAGCAAAAAGCTACCATTAAGAGACGAATATTTAAAATTAATTTCATGTAACTAACCTATTAAGATTATGATGGTTTTCCAAAAATTCCCCCCCAAAATATATACAATATCTCTATTTTTGTAAATTTGCCAATAATTGTTGCGTTCTATCTATTTTTACTTGGCTATACTTATTGTGTTGGAAGTCTGTCCATAACGTGATTTTTGTCATAAATGAATTCTCCGTACTATTGTACTTTTACGATATACAATAGAGCCATGGAAAGAACAATCGCGACGATGGAATACTCCTTCACGGAAACTTAAATTGCCCAATTCGCAAAAGCTTTGGGGTATTCGGTTAGGATACAAATTTTAAAAATTCTTAGTGAGCAATCCTGTTGTTTTACTGGAGACCTGACTGAAATCATTCCTTTGGCACAATCTACCATTTCCCAACATCTCAAGTCTCTCAAAGACATTGAACCAAGGAATTTGGAAAGAAGACGAAAATGGAAGCCTTGGGCAGAATTACGACACATACCGCTTATCATGCGGGGCAGTTGGCTTTAATTATAAAGTATGGGAAGTGAACCTCCAGCCTCCTCTTTGATCAAGGTTGTTTGGGCGCTTTCATAGCAGATTCTACGTAAATGTGGGGTCATTTTGGCTAAAAATCACAACATTTCGTGACTAAAATCATGCCCTATTTCATCTGATTCTATTTATTTTGGGAAATATAAAATCAAGAAAAATGGAAAAGAAAACAGTCATCGTTACCGGTGCAGCTTCGGGAATTGGAAAAGCTACCGCAGAATTGTTTGCAAAACAAGGTGCCAGTGTCGTTGTATCTGACATACTGGAAGACGAAGGAAATGCAACTACGGAAAGTATTGTCGCACGTGGAGGCAGAGCTTCTTTTTTTAAGACAGATGTTGCCAATCCAGAAGAAATGGAAGCACTGGTTAATTTTGCGGTAGAAAAATATGGAAGGCTAGATGTGGCTGTAAACAATGCCGGGATCGGGGGTGAATTAAATCCTATTGCTGATATGAGTATAGAAGGCTGGCAAAAGGTAATAGCTGTCAACCTGAACAGCCTGTTTTATGGAATGAAATACCAAATACCAGCCATGCTAAAAAATGGAAGTGGAAGTATTGTAAACATGTCATCCATTTTAGGTAATGTTGGTTTTGCCGGATCCGCCGCATATTGTGCAGCCAAACATGGCGTAGTCGGTATCACGCAAACCGCCGCTTTGGAATACTCTGCACAAAATATTCGCGTGAATGTGGTTGGGCCAGCTTTTATTGACACTCCTTTGTTAAATGCGCTCGACGCCGAAATGAAAAGACAGCTTGTTTCCTTGCATCCCATCGGCCGCCTTGGCTCAAGCGAAGAGGTAGCCGAATTGATTCTCTGGCTGGGCAGCGACAAATCATCTTTTGTAACAGGAAGTTATTATCCCATCGATGGGGGGTATCTGGCTAGATAAAAATAGTAATTCTAAAAATAAGCGAAGTAAAATTCTGGTGCAGTTTGAGTCAATTTCGAAACCTATCCAGTAGGTTTTGAAAGATGTGGTAAAGTTTGGAAAATGTGTAGTTAAATGCTTTCAATTCCCATATAACCCCTTATATTTACTTATATAGAAAATTTAAATTGTCATATGGAAGAGGTGAGCGACTTTTTTACCAAACTATTTTTGGCCGATGATTGGCCCCCACGTTGGGTATGCGGCAATTGGTCGTCATTTCATGGGTGGCTTTACATCATCAGCGACATTGCTATTTGGCTTGCCTACTTTGTGATTCCGGCGATATTAATATTTTTTATCCAAAAGCGGCACAATCTTCCGTTTCAACCTGTCTTTTGGCTTTTCGGATCGTTTATTATATTATGCGGAAGCACACACTTGATCGATGCGGTAATGTTTTGGTGGCCTGGTTATAGGCTCAGTGCACTAATAAGGTTGATGACTGCTCTTGTAAGTATGGCTACTGCCTTTGTGCTTATTCGTGAGTTGCCAAAGTTGATTGATCTGCAACCCGAGGACGAATTGAAAACATATCAGATGGAAAAACTGCTGAAAAAATATGAAGCTGAGATTGTAGACCTGAAGGCGCAATTGATTGAAAAAGAGGAATAATGCTTTCCAAGCAAAAATCAATGATTGGTATTCAAAATGGTGCTCTGATTTTCATTGCGGCATTCTTTGCGGGCATCATCTTTCTGGTAGATCTTAATACTTCGAACACAGTCGCAGTTGCTTCCCTGTACGTAATTGTAATCCTTTACAGCTGGCTATTACCGGGAAAGTTTGCCTGCATCTACACCGCAACAATCTGTAGTTTCTTAACACTAACATCAGTCATACTTACTGGAGAAATGGCATCAAGCGCCAACGAATTATCAAAAATAAATATGGTGATATCGTTGGTTGTGATTTGGACTAGCGTAACGCTAGTTTTTATTGCCAAGAGCAGTTTTTCCAGTCTTGAGGGCATCAACCAGCAACTATCGGCTAGTTCTGCTGCATTACTGGAGAAAATAAAGGAATTGGACCTGCAACAAGAGGAATTGTCATCCAACAAGGCAAAGCTTGAGAGTCTCAATTCGGACTTGTTGATTAAAAACCGGGAACTTGAAAGATTCACGAGTATTGCCAGCCATGATTTACAAGAGCCACTTCGAACTATTGGGAATATGACTCAATTGATTACAAAGAAGTATCATACTCACTTTGATGATCAAGGTAAGAAGATGTTGAATTATGTGACTTCCGCGGCAGACAGGATGACAATCCTTATCAAAGGATTACTGCAGTTTAGCAGAATTGGTAACACACGGGAAACCCAAAAGGTGGACTGCCAAGAATTGGTACGCACCATATTACTTGATTTTGATGCAGTCTTGAAGTCAGCTGATGGTATGGTTAAATTCAATGAGCTACCGATCGTGAGCGGTAACCCAACTGAGTTACGGATGCTTTTTCAGAACTTGATCAGTAACGGGCTAAAATTCAGGAAGCCGAATATGTCGCCAACCATTGAGGTGACTGCGACTGAGAGGAGTACCCATGTAGAGTTTTGCTTCAAAGATAACGGCATTGGGATAGAAGCCGCTGATTATGAAAAAACATTCTTAATTTTCCAGCGTTTAAATGATATAGAGGAATATGAAGGAACAGGTCTAGGCCTAGCTTACTGTAGAAAAATTGTCGAACTTCACGGCGGGAAAATATGGATTAACTCGAAGAAAGGGGCTGGTAGCTCTTTTTATTTTACCTTGGCAAAAATAATATGAGCGAAAAAAAAATCTTGGATTGCGTTTTACTTATTGACGATGATGAAGCGACGAACTTTTATCATACAATAATCGTCGAAGAAGAATGTGACTCTGTACACATACAATCGGTAAAATCAGCAAAGGAAGGGCTAGACTATTTGCTTGGAAAAGGAGATTATTCAAAATGCCCACAACCAGGTATTATTTTTCTTGATATTAATATGCCGGGTATGAACGGGTGGGACTTTCTGGCGAAATATGATGAGTTATCCAAAAATATACATGAGCGAGCGGTAGTTACAATTCTGACCACTAGTATGAATCCCGATGATAAAAAAAGGGCAGCTACAATACCGGCGGTTAAGGAATTTGCAAACAAACCCCTGACTCCCGAAACGTTTTGGAAAGTCGTCAATGAAAATTTCGCCTGAAGTCTTTTGGCTAACAGCAAAATAATAGTCTTGATTTACTGGGCGAAGAATATAATTCTCTCCTGACTATTCCAAGGTACTGACATGTGTTTTGATAGATGAAATGGAGCCAAGGGTTTTTCCATTTTCAGCTATTTCAACCCGGTAATCCGGTTTGCCACGATGTCGAAGGCAATATTCTTTTTCCTCGAAAGTATATTGTGCCGAGCAAAGCGAATCTACTTTGTGCCATAGCATTTTGCCCAAGACCACCTCAACATCTTTTTTGATTACTTCATGAAAAACAGAGGTCTCATACTTCTCCTCGCAGTGCCAGCCATTGGTGTTGGATTGTATCCGCTATTGTATTTTCTAATAGACAGGAATTTCGGGTTGCTGCAATCAAAGGAGCACTTGCTATTACAGGACCCGTACTGGAATATTGGCTTTTACACCCATATAATTTTCGGTGGCATTGCCCTATTGGTCGGTTGGATTCAGTTTGTGGAAAAGTGGCGGAATTCTAGTCTAGTACTGCATAGAACTATAGGAAGAATCTATCTTTTCAGTGTTTTGCTAAGCTCAGTAGGTGGTATTTATATTGGGTTTTACGCTACCGGCGGTCTAATACCTTCTGTTGGTTTTATCAGTTTGGGAGTTCTTTGGCTATTAACAACTTATCTGGGCTACAGTTTTATTCGAAGGAAAAGGATCAATGGCCATAGAAAATGGATGATTTACAGCTATGCATTAACCTTCGCCGCAGTAACGTTAAGAATTTGGCTGCCCCTTTTGAGTATTCTATTTGGTGAATTTTTAATCGCTTACAAAATTACAGCATGGCTTAGTTGGGTACCTAACCTAGTGGTGGCCTATTTTATTAATAGGTCGGTAGAAAATAATCCCTCAATGAGCTAAGCTGATATAACTCACTTACTGCAAATTTTATATAGCGCATATAATAAAAAAAGTGCAGTTTCGCTATTTTTATAATACGTAAGCTGGAGACGTGACCCGGTGGATTTTTCTGCAAGGTGATTTAATGACATGGATGACGATGAATTCACCTATACAAATACCCGAACTGAAAGGGTGGAGATACACAATGCCAACAACATCGGCATGGGCAACACGCCGTTCTTTGTGAATGTAAGTATTGGATATACATTTGGGCTTCGGTGATATTGAATGATCATATAGTGTTTTAAATATAGAATTTTAATTTAATACAGAAAAACTCCGTTTCATCTGTTTCATCCTTGTTCTATTTCACCTGCAAAAAAGATGGCCCGCAGAAGTTGTCCTGTGTTTTCGGGATTGCGCTGATTTCCGCAGATTATTTTTATTGAGGTCGAACTTTATTTCAACACAAAAAAATCCGCTTCATCTGCGTTCAATTTTACGATGAAGCATAAAAAAGAACCACAGAGAGGTCATAGAGGTACACAGAGAATATTAAACACTTAGTGCTCGTAGTGCCTTCTTCGCACCCTTTGTGGTCATTTTATAGAGAACCACATTCGGCGGATTGTACGGATTTCTTATTCCAAAATAGGTAGACAGTTTTTTTTACTCTTGCGGATATTCGTACTCCAAGATCCAGCCTACACCAAATTGATCCCATAAACTTCCAAAATAAGAGCCCCACGGAACATCTCCTACTGCCATTTCCACCGTTCCGTTAACGACTAATTTTTCAAAATAATCATCGAGTTCTTCCTTACTTTCCAAGGCTAGAAAAATATAGGAATTATTGCCAAAGGATACTGTTTGTCCCATTGATTCCATCATATCTGATCCCATCAATATTAGATCCTTGCTGAGTGGTAAGGACATATGTGCGATTTTATCCAGTTCAGTGTCCGGGGGAGTCATCTCGCCCAAGGGCATATCCTTGTATGAAATTTTGGCCGTGAAGTCGCCACCAAAGACAGTTTGATAAAATGTAAACGCTTCTTCCGTGTTTCCGGCAAAATTCAGATAAATGTGTACAGCTTTCATAGGTAAAAGAGATATTTTTGTAGATAAAGAATTTAGTTGAACCCAAAAATAGATAGGTAAACTGACAAAATACTTGTCCTAGGACAAGAAATGTTTCTGTCCCAAATTATTGTCTTGCTATTTCTTTTCTAATTCTACTGAGGGATGAATCAGTGACACCAAGATAGGTCGCTATATGTTTGAGTGGTGCCTTTTCGATAATCTCAGGATAGTTTTTTACCAAGTCTAAATACCTATCCAGCGCACTCTCTGTGATCATGGAAATAGATCTTTTTCGGTGTGCAAAAAGTGCCTTCGACATCCAGTTTCGTCCCCATTCGCTCAACCCAGGAATGGAATGAAAGAGCTCCTGAAAATCCTCAAAGTTTATTTGGTAGCATAAGCATTCACTTAGACATACAATTGTCTCGGCCGCAGGAATTCTAGTGAATATTGATACCACATCAATTGCAATTTCTCCTGATAAGATAAAACCTGTAGTGATTTCCTGACCACTATGACTCACCACATATGCCCGCGCCAGGCCTTTTTCCATGCAATAATAGGCGTTAGCTTGCCGGCCTTTCTCCAGTATTACATCTCCTTTTTTGAATTTAACCCGATGATGTTTAGCTCGAATTTTCTCTAAATCAGCTGCCCCTATTAGCGGGTGCGTATAAAATTGATTCAGTGTCTGCATAAAATCTTTTGGTTGGATCACAAAAATGCAGTTTTTGAATTTTAGTTGGGTAAAAAATCCTGGTATTCTTTTGTGAAAAGATGCGGTTCTTTTGTTTTGACAAATAACTTGGTTTTGAGAACGGTAAGAAAATCGGCGGAAATCAATAGGCAAAAATTGATGGGTTAACCTCAGGCTGGACAGGCCTAAACAAACAAATTTTCGCTAATACCTTGAAGTTTCGACAGGTTTCTATAACTTTGAATCAACTTTAGGGGTGTCCACGACGGACTGAGATCATACCCTACGAACCTGATGCAGTTAGTACTGCCGAAGGGAAAAGTGAAGATTTACATTTTCGTTTTTTCGATCCATTGTTAGGGTCCACTCCTGAAGTTATATGTTCAATCAAACAGTTTCTAAGGATGGATATTACCGTAAACAATGAACCGTATCAGATTTCAGACTCCTGCTCTATCACCCAGTTACTTCTAGATCATGTCCGGCAAAAACCTGCGGGCATCGCTGTTGCAGTCAATCAATCTGTGATTCCCAAATCAGAGTGGGGTAGGACTTTCATTTGTTCTGGTGATAATATAGTCCTAATCAAAGCTACTCAAGGAGGATAAAATCATAAGAAGATGAAAACAGAAATGAAATCTACCTGTAATTTGAAACTAATTGTCATTTCATCTCCCACGCCTGTCTCAAATGAAGCCGAAAACATCAATCGGCTCTTTGAAGCAGGTTTGAAGGTGTTCCACCTGCGCAAACCTTACAGCGATTTTGTTATGATCGCGAATTTGATATCCCAGATAGATTCCAAGTACCATGACCGGATCGCTATCCATCAATACCATACTTTAGCGGGTGAGTTCGGCATAAATAGGCTACATTTCACAGAAATGGGTAGGAACGATATTTCTGTTCTCGAATTATTGAAAATTAAGGAAGGAGGATATAAAATCAGCACTTCACTACATGAGCTATCATCCCTAACTGAGGTAAGTCATTTTGACTACGCTTTTTTTAGCCCTGTATTTGACAGTATTTCCAAACAAGGATATCAAAGTTCGATTTCAGCAGATTTCATTTTGGAAAAACCAGAAAATGCTCCTGCAGTGATTGCTTTAGGAGGCATTCATCAAGAAAATATTCACCTGGTAAAATCAATGAAATTTGATGGTGTGGCTGTATTAGGCATAATTTGGAATGAGGAAGAAAATCAAAGAGTGGTTGTTTTGAAAAATTTGTTAAAAACATGTGAAAAAAACAACTGTCCCTGAAGTAGTACTTTCTGGTCACAAGTTGTCTTAAACCGTTATTTATTAATATTATTTGATATTTAGATATTGTATAAAAAACATCTTTACAAGTAAAAGCAATGAATTCAAATTTCAGGCTTATATGAGCCAATATTTCAATATCTAATATCAATCAGTATCTAAAATAATAAACATTGATTTCAAAGAACATTGATAAAATAGGATGATGAAAAAATATGATTAAAAAAATAAACAAACTCCAATATATCTCGCAAGAGAAACCCTTCAACTCACACGTAGAGGCAATTAAGCATGTCTTGGAAGCAGGATGCAAATGGATTCAACTGAGAATAAAAAATATAGAAGAGCAAGAAATCATAAGGATTGCCAAGGAAGCTAAGAAACTTTGTGAAAAGCATCAAGCCACTCTGATCATGAATGATTTTGTGAAAATCGCAAAAGAAATAAACGCTGATGGTGTTCACATAGGCTTGAATGACATGTCTGTTGCCGAAGCAAGGTTGATTTTAGGGGAAAATAAAATTATCGGAGCGACAGCAAATACAATCGAGCATGTGAAAAAGCATGCTCAATCTACCCCTGATTACATTGGTATCGGACCATTTAGATTTACCCAAACCAAGGAAAAGCTAAGTCCTATTCTGGGTATTGATGGCTACCAAAAGGTCTTGGATGAAATGAAACAGTTGGGATTATACATTCCAGTCATTGCCGTGGGTGGAATTACTGCCGAAGATTTGCCTGAATTGATGCAAACAGGCATCCATGGAGTAGCGATCTCCGGAGATATCAATCATGCTATGGATCTAGGGCAGAAAATAATAAGTCTCAATCAATTGATTTCCAACAATTCCTTTTCAATATCAACATAGGAATAAAACCTTTTCTCAATAAAAACTTCTGTTCTGTATCCAGCCCAATATCTATTAATATCTAACCCGCCTCCCGGAGGGCAGGTATCAATTACTATCTAATATCCCCTCCTAATATGAATCAAATTTTATTTGTAGAAATGGATTTGAAGACAAAGAAATAAAAAATCAATATGCTAAAAATAGGCAACATACAATTCAACTCCAGACTATTCATAGGGACAGGAAAATACAGTTCTTCTGAAGTCATGGAAAAATCCCTCCTCGCTTCAGGTTCGGAACTGGTAACTGTAGCTTTGAAAAGGGTGGATTTCAAAAATCAAGATCAGGATGACCTTTTGGCCAAGCTCAATCACCCGCACATTAAACTCCTACCCAACACTTCGGGAGTTAGAAATGCCAAAGAAGCGATTTTCGCAGCACAATTGGCAAGGGAAGCTTTGGGAACTAATTTGATTAAACTGGAAATACATCCTGATCCGAAGTATTTGATGCCGGACCCGATCGAAACATTGATCGCTACAGAAGCATTGGCAAAGTTGGGATTCATCGTACTTCCGTACATCCATGCTGATCCGGTTTTATGCAAAAGATTGGAAGAAGCTGGTACTGCTGCGGTGATGCCATTGGGTTCACCGATTGGCAGCAACAAAGGATTGAAAACAATTGATTTCCTTGAAATCATCATTGAGCAAAGTAATGTTCCTGTCATTGTAGATGCAGGTATAGGCGCGCCATCCGATGCTGCCAAAGCAATGGAAATCGGGGCAGACGCTGTGCTGGTCAACACCGCCATTGCGGTATCTCCTGACCCTGTGGCCATGGGATTGGCGTTTAAGTTAGCTGTTGAATCTGGACGAATGGCGTTTGAGGCAAGATTGGCACCAAAGCATGCAGGGGCAGTCGCAACTAGTCCACTAACTTCCTTCCTCGATGTCTAGTTTCAAAGATCTTTTCAATACCTACTGTTGGGACGAAGTAAAGGAGAGTATCTACAGCAACACCGAAGCTGACGTGCTCCAAGCCCTGCAATCAACCAAAAGAAATATCGAGGATTTCAAAGCACTGATTTCTCCAGCCGCCGAGCCATTTTTAGAGGAAATGGCTCAATTAAGCCAACAGATAAGCCAAAAAAGGTTTGGGAAGACCATGCAGCTATACGTCCCTCTCTACCTTTCCAACGAGTGCAATAACATCTGCACCTATTGTGGGTTTAGCTTTGACAACAAAGTGAGAAGAAAGACGCTTACCGATAGGGAAATTCTCCAAGAAGTGGAAACCATCAAAAAAAAGGGTTATGACCATATTCTTTTGGTAACTGGAGAAGCAAATCAAACTGTGCATGTGGACTACTTCAAAAATGCCATGGAATTGGTCCGTCCGCATTTCTCCAATGTATCCTTGGAAGTACAGCCTTTGGAGCAAGATGAATATGAAGCATTACTTCCTTATGGGCTACATGCGGTATTGGTCTATCAGGAAACTTATCATCGGGAGGATTATAAAAAACACCACCCAAAAGGGAAAAAATCGAATTTCGATTACCGGCTTGAAACTCCAGACAGACTTGGCAAAGCTGGAATCCACAAAATGGGGCTAGGTGTTCTTATAGGATTGGAAGATTGGAGGACGGATTCTTTTTTTACCGCGCTGCATTTGTCTTATTTGGAAAAAGCCTACTGGCAAAGTAAATACAGCATTTCTTTTCCCAGACTGAGGCCATTCTCGGGAGGATTGGAACCAAAGGTAAACATGAATGATCGTGAACTGGTACAATTGATCTGTGCCTATCGGATATTCAACGAAGAAATAGAACTCTCCATTTCAACAAGGGAATCGGAAATTTTTCGAAATAATGTGCTAAAACTTGGAATCACCTCCATGAGCGCAGGCTCCAAGACCAACCCAGGAGGCTATGCAGTAGAACCCGAAGCGTTAAAACAGTTTGAAATATCTGATGAGCGGAGTCCTGAGCAAATCGCCCAATTAATTAAATCCCAAGGTTATGAACCGGTTTGGAAAGATTGGGACTCAAGCCTGACCATTCCATTGGACAAGTGAAGCCGGGTCTTTCTAGTTGATCTTTTCCCCATGGGTCCGTCGCATAATTTGACGGGCAAGATAGGGAAACTGATTGACCAGTCCGACAGCAAAATCCGATTGCGCTGCAGATCCGAATAGACGTTGCACCATTCTACCGATATACAGTCTTTTTTCAAAATAGGACTCCCAAGAACTAGCATAGGCAGTCTGAATTTTTTTCAAAGAATTATGCGCAAGTATAGCCTCTGCAGCGAGTTTTCCGGTGTGAATGGCTATGGCCATCCCGTTTCCACAGAGGGGGGTGATCATACCTGCGGCATCGCCGAGCATCAGGATATTGTTTTCTACCGGTTTTTTGGTGCAAAAGTTTATCTCGTTTATAACCTCCGGTTTTTCCCATAAAAATTCCGACTCATTAAACAGTTTTGCCAACTGGGGATTTTTAAACAAAGCTTCGGTCTCCATAGCAGCAATGCTACCATGTTTTTTCAGCAAATGTCGATTAGCCAAATAGCATATATTAAAGATGTCATCTTCAACCTTATTGATACCGCAATACCCGCCTTCAAAATTATGCAGGGCTACCATATCCGGCTCGTGCAGGGTCCTTACATGGTATTTAACGCCAATAAAAGGAGACCTTTTCGCAAAAAATGGACGTTTAAGTGCCTTGTCGATTTTGGAACGTTTTCCAAATGCGCCAAGAACGAAACTTGCAGTAACGGTACTTCCGGTATCCAGTGAAAGCTCAAAGAGCGACTCTTTAGGTTCTACCACATCCGATACTTGTGTGTTTAGGAGGAAATTTACCCCCATGGCCTTACATTTTTCATAAAGAAAATGATCGAAGCCAAAACGACTAATGCCAAATCCTCCCAAGTCAAGCGGCATTTCGGCCACTCTTCCGTTAATGGAAGAAAGGCGGAATCGGGTCAGGGTGGAAGGTCCCAAGGCAGTTGGAAAAAGACCCTCTTCCACCAAAAAAGCACTAACTTCATTGGAAATATATTCTCCGCATACCCTATGAAAGGGGTAGGATTTTTTTTCAACAAGTAAGACATCTCTACCTGATTTTGCCAACAAATATGCGGCAACCAACCCACTTAAACCTCCTCCGATAATGGCAATTTCCACTTGGTGCATAAAATCTTCGGTTATTTCGTTGCTAAAGTTACGTGTTTCTTTTTCAACCATACATGGAAAATTAAAACCCAATTTCAATAATCTGAGTTATATATAGTTTATTTGAATAAAATAAATCTTTATTTTGAATAGTGATAAAACAACGTATGCATGAAGATGTTTGAGAAACCCGGGGTGCCCTTTCTCCGAATTTTATTGGTAATGGTAACTTTGTCAATTATTTCCGAACAGGCATTTGCCCAGCGGAGTATGAGAAGAAGGGCGCCTGAGCCGGAAAAAAAGGAATCGCCAAAAACCGATTCAACCGAAGTAAAAAATGGGCTGAAGCCTTATCGTCAAATAATCCCCTCTTCAGCCATTACCAAGGAAGGCTTATTTTCTGTCCATGAGGTAAAAGGTAAATATTTCTACGAAATACCGGATTCCCTGCTTGGGAAGGAAATGCTGATGGTAACTACAATTGCCAAAACAGCCGCAGGAATCGGATATGGGGGAGAGCGCACCAATACGCAGATGCTCCGATGGGACAAGAAAAATGAGACGATACTTCTAAAGGTGGTGTCGTACAGCAATACTGCTGCAGATTCTCTACCGATTTTTCAGGCAGTGAGAAGTTCTAATTTAGAACCTATTCTGCAAAAGTTTGACATCAAAACCAAAAACCCCGATAAGGAAAACTGGGTCATAGACGTAACAGATTTGTTTACCAAGGATGTACAGGCGATAGGATTGCCCAAAAACCGCCGAACTCAGTACAAAGTGAGTCGGCTGGATACAGATCGGTCTTATATTGAAAGTATTCGCCCTTTTCCAATAAATATTGAAGCTAGGTACTTGATGACCTATGCGGCGACTGATCCACCATCAAATTCCAGTACAGGGTTGATTACCGTCGAAATGAACAGCTCCATGGTGTTGCTTCCCGAGGTGCCTATGCAACAACGTCTGGCAGACAGAAGGGTAGGTTGGTTTAATACCACGGTTACTGATTATGGTTTGGATGAGCAAAAAGCAACCAAAAGGACTTACCTTGACCGTTGGCGTTTGGAAGTAAAAGAGGAGGACATTGAAAAATTCAACGCGGGTGAATTGGTAGAACCAAAGAAGCCCATCGTCTATTATATTGACCCGGCCACCCCTGACAAATGGGTTCCCTATCTGAAGGAGGGTGTGGAAGACTGGAACAAAGCGTTTGAGGCGGCGGGGTTTAAAAATGCCATTGAGGCCAAAGATGCCCCAAGTGCTGAAGAAGACCCCGATTGGAGTCCGGAAGATGCCCGCTATTCGGTCATCCGCTATTTTGCGTCAGATATTCAAAATGCATATGGTCCTCATGTTTCCGATCCGAGGTCCGGGGAAATATTGGAATCAGATATTGGCTGGTATCATAATGTCATGAACTTGCTGCGCAATTGGTTTTTTGTACAAACCGCAGCCATAAATCCTGAAGCAAGGGGACCAAAATTCGGTGACGAGGTAATGGGCCGATTAATCCGCTTTGTTTCCGCGCATGAGGTAGGCCATACCTTGGGTTTGCCCCACAACTTTGCCTCCTCTTTTGCCTATCCTGTGGATTCGCTGCGTTCGGCGACATTTACCCACGAGTATGGAACAGCCCCCTCCATCATGGATTACGCCAGGTTCAATTACATCGCTCAGCCTGAGGATGAAGGGGTAAGTTTGATGCCGGATGTAGGACCCTATGATAAATATGCTATCAATTGGGGGTATAGACCGATCTTGGAAGCTGGAACTCCAGAAGAGGAACAATCAACTCTGGATCAGTGGATTTTGGAGAAAGAGGGAGATCCAATCTACCGGTATGGTAGGCAAGGAAATCAGTATGATCCCAGTGCGCAAAGCGAAGACTTAGGCGATAACGCAATGAAAGCCTCCATGTATGGAATAAAAAACCTTCAACGCATTCTGCCAAACCTCATGGAGTGGTCTGCCGAAGACGACAAGCCTTTCAAAAATTACGATGATTTGCAGGAGTTGCAGGGTCAGGTTTTCGGGCAGTTTGGCAGGTATATGGGTCATGTTCGCACCAATGTAGGTGGGGTCTATGAAATATATAAGTCCTCCGGTCAGGGGGAAGAGGTGTATACGCACGTGGATAAGGCTACCCAGCAGGCGGCAGTACAGTTTATACAGGAAAATCTATTCAAAACTCCTACTTGGATGCTGGATGATGCCATCGTGCGGCGAACCAAAGATTTTGGCGCGTTAGAGACTATCCGTGGTCTTCAGGTAACTACCTTGAACGGACTTTTGGATTGGGGCCGACTGGGTAGAGTTATCGAAAACGAAGCATTGAACGGAGACGAAGCCTATGGATTATTAACCCTTATGGAAGATTTGAGAAAAGGGCTGTGGTCAGAGCTCCCCGGAGGTAGATCTATAGATGTATATCGGAGAAGCTTGCAACGTGCGCATATCGAGCGTTTGAAGTACCTATTAACGGAAAATGCCCCAAGTATTCCACCAGCTTTGGCTGCACGGATAGGACCTGCTATCACTGCATCCCAATCAGATATTCGACCTGCAGCCCGGGCGGAGTTGAATTCCCTGCAACGTCAAATTTCAGCAGCCATATCCCGTACAGCTGACCGCTCTTCGAAGATCCATTTGGAAGACTGCTTAGCCAGAATTAGGGATATCTTGGAAAACAAATAAGCTTTATTTACCATAAAAAAGCAGGATTTATTCCTGCTTTTTTATTTATTTAATCGGTGCTTTCACAATGAGCTCTATTATTTTTTACTTTTTTATTACCTGTAATCCCTCCTCCCGCCTTCCAAATTCAAGCGTATTAATTAGATGCATAATGTCGGATTTTATGTATTCGATAACTGGAGCAAGGGAGTCGTTTTTAACCGCAGTTTCAAAATACAATGCACCTCTCAGAAAATGTTGGGTGGAGTCGGTGACAAAAAACTGAAACTGCGTGGGAACATCACCGACGAGTTCAGCGACTAACCCCGTATAGCCTTCGGGGGTTCGTACGACCATTTCGTCTATCCCATACGCTTTGATCTGATGTTTTGAAGTTAGTGACATGGCGTCACCCAAGTAAGCTTTGAGGTTTTCTCGGTTCCCCTCTATCGGCTTATAAGTCAAATGGACTTTTGCTTCGAATCCCTCATAATGAAGGTTGATCCAATCCTTCTCATCCAAACTAAAGGAATCAGGCTCAATACGGGCATATTGTGAATGCTGAAACGTATAAGGCAACTCCGCTGATAATTGACTGTAAGCAGGCTCAGGGAGGTCTATACGGTTATAACCTTTTGGCCGGGGAAGATAATCTGCCTGACAGCCACCGAAACCACTGACCACTAACAACCAAATCCAAAACTGGGGGCCGATGGCTACAGATAGATTTTCCGTTTTGAGTTTGAGCGATTTTTTCATCTGTAGTATAACCAAAGATTGGATAAAAATATTTCTTTCAAATCAAAAAAAGCCTCAGAATTAGTCCTGAGGCTTTTAGTTGGGGCTTATAATTTTTACATTTTCGCACTATAGTTGGGTGCCTCACGGGTGATGTTTACATCATGTGGATGCGATTCCCGCACCCCAGCAGCTGTGATCTTGACAAATTTCCCATCCAGTTGGAGTCGCTCTATGGTAGGGGTACCGCAGTATCCCATACCTGCCTGAAGTCCGCCTACTAGCTGATACAGAACTTCAGAGACCAACCCTTTGAAAGCTACCCGGCCTACTATTCCCTCGGGAACTAGTTTTTTCACGTTTTCTTCCGCATCTTGGAAATATCTGTCCTTGGAGCCGGATTCCATGGCTTCCAAAGAACCCATTCCCCGATAAGACTTAAACTTTCTTCCCTCAAATATGATGATTTCTCCGGGGGCTTCTTCCGAACCTGCCAGGATGGATCCAATCATAACCGAATTGGCGCCAGCCGCAATGGCTTTAACCAAATCCCCGGAATAACGAATGCCTCCATCGGCAATGACACATACCCCAGTACCTTTTAGTGCTTCCGCACATTCAAATACTGCAGAAAGTTGGGGTACGCCTACACCGGCAATAACCCGGGTGGTACATATACTGCCCGGGCCCACACCCACCTTTACCGCGTCTGCGCCGGCTTCAGCTAAGGCCTTCGCGGCTTCAGGAGTAGCGATATTTCCAACCACCACATCCAAATCGGGAAAAGCGGCTTTTATTTTTTTGCAAGCTTCAATGACCCCCCTCGAATGTCCATGAGCAGTATCGATGGATACTACATCGACTCCAGCATTTTTAAGTGCTTCTACCCGATCTACGATATCCGCAGTTACTCCTACAGCTGCACCAACCCGCAAACGGCCAAATTCGTCCTTGCAAGCATGGGGTTTATCCCTTCGTTTGAGTATATCCTTATAGGTTATTAATCCGGTAAGCCGTCGCTCATCGTCAACGATAGGAAGTTTTTCGATCTTAAATTCCTGGAGAATTTCCTCAGCTTGCTCCAGGCTAATACCTGCTTTGGCAGTAATTAGGTTTGTAGTGGTCATGATCTCCCGTATAGGTCGATTCATGTCTTTGATAAACCGGAGATCCCGGTTGGTGATGATGCCTTTTAGAAACCTGTCTGCATCCACTACGGGAATACCTCCAATATTGAATTCAAGCATAATGGCTACCGCATCCTTCACCCTGGAATTTATATCCAGCGTAATGGGATCCAAAATCATCCCACTTTGGGAGCGCTTTACCTTCCTGACCTGGGCTGCTTGCTTCTCGATGGACATGTTTTTGTGAATAAATCCCAAACCACCCTCTAGGGCAATGGCTATGGCCAGCTCAGCTTCGGTAACAGTGTCCATGGCAGCAGAAACCAATGGAATTTCCAGCTTAATATTTTTGGTAAGGAATGTGGAGGTGTCAGTTTCTCGGGGCAATACTTCAGAGTATCCGGGAACCAACAGCACATCATCGTAGGTGAGTGCTTCGTAGAGGAATTTATCAGAATTTCGATTCATGGCAAAAGGGTTACATAACCGTATTTGCACGTCAAAGATACTATGTTTTTACCATGCAAATCAAACATTATTAAAAATATCTATCACTTTTCTTATAAACCAACTGATCTAGGGGAATTTTCTTTGGCTCCACTGAAAGGGATTACACCAATTTTAAACATTTCTGATTTGAGATTTCTATTTATTTAACACCTAACCTTTATAAGGTTAAAGCTTGTTTAGCCCCACTTTAAACGTTCAGGCGAGAAAATTAAGTATTACTGCCACCCTCATCAGACCTCTCCAATGTCGCAAGATAAAAGCCGTCATAGCCGCTTTCGTGGGCGAGCACTTTTTTATCCCTTAGTAAATGAAAATTCTTGCCAGCCTCTGAGGCCAAAAACTGTTGAACTTGAATTTCATTTTCTTCAGGCAGGATACTGCAAGTAGCGTAGACCATTTGTCCGCCGGGACGCAAGATTGAGCTGTACTGTTGAAGGATGTCCTGTTGAATTCCCTTGACCCGCTCAATTTCCTCCAGACTGATCTTCCATTTGGTATCGGGATTTCTTCTCAGTACACCCAATCCTGAACAGGGGGCATCTAGCAGTAGCCTGTCGGCAGAGTTTTTCAGACGCTTAATTGTCTTGGTATTTTCGATTACACGTGTCTCGATTATGGATACTCCCGCCCTTCTTGCCCGCAGCTTTGTATTTTTCAATTTGTAATCCAGCACATCCATGGCGAGAATTCGTCCTTTATTTTCCATGAGAGCAGCCAAATGCAGAGATTTACCCCCTGCACCTGCACAGGCATCCACAACCCGCATACCGGGTTCTACATTTAATGCTCTAGCCACCAGTTGGGAGGAGGCATCCTGTACCTCAAAAAGTCCTTCTTTAAAGGCTGCCGATCGGAATACATTCTGACGTTCCTTTAACACCAATGCATCGGGATAATCCCGGGGCTGATAGGTAATAATCCCCTCCTCATTTAATTTATTCGCAAGGTCATGCCTGGAAATTTTCAGGGTATTAACCCGGAGCACTACATCAGCTTGGTCATTCAAGGCTGCAAGTTCCATCGGCCATTTGTCACCTAACGATGCTTTCCCAAGCTCATCCAGCCAATCGGGAATAGATGATAGCGTGGCCCTATCAGTGATCGTCCGTAGTTTTTGGAATACTTTTTTAGGATCTAATTTTGCGAATTCCTTCCATTCGGGCAACTCTTTTCCCCTCCATATCCAATAGGTGCCAAATAGGTGATACAGGTTATCGGAAGGGCTCAGTTCACCGATCAGCCTCCACCAGCGCACCATTTCGTATATTGTCTCAGCTACGAATGCCCTGTCCCTTGCTCCCCATTTGGGATGGGCCCGAAAGATCCGCTCAATGACTTTATCGGCATAGGCTTGATGGTGAAAAATTTCATCTAAGGCGTCTATTACCCCCTGTACAGTATTGGAATGCAACTTCATGTCGTTCGAATTAAATAAGTGTGCAAATATACGGAAATTGAAACGGTAACTGAGATCAGGCTTTTAACTTTACCTTCCTTGCTGCGTTTTGGTCGTTTATTGACAAAGTTTTGGCAAGGTTTTGGTATCTTTCGACACTATGGGAGAGAAAAAATGTCCTCATTGCGGAGAATGGTCCAATTGGAACCAACAATTTACAGATATTTGCGAAAACTGCGGAAAAACGCTCGGAGGGAGAGACCTAGACTACCAAGAGAAGCGTGCCGTCCAAGAACAGGAAAATAGGGAAAATTGGATTTTTTATATTAAGGAACATGACAATGACTTTGTGAAAGGCATGAAAAAAGTCGGTAACTTTTTTTATACTGTTTACATTTCCATCATTACCTTTATCGCTTGGCTTATAGCAGTTCTGCCTGGCTAATGACCGTTCTAAAAAATCCCCACTTTTGGCTACCTGCATTTCTTTTTTGGGTAAATCAATATCTGGAAAAGATTCAGAACATTTTTATACCCTTCATTCACAGTTATTTGGATGATTTGTTGGCCATGCCTGTGATTTTGGGAATTACCCTTCAGGTTTTCAGGTATATATACAGAAATAGAAAGACGTTCATTTTCACCAAAACTCAAATTTTGATAGGCACTGCATATATCAGTTTTGTATTTGAAGTGCTTTTACCACAGTGGTCTGACAGATATACTGCTGATCCATGGGATGTGCTTTGTTATGGCTTGGGCGCAGTGTATTTTTATTTCTTTATTAACCGTCAAGGGTGATCAAATACCTTTACTTTTGTAGTATGAATTCTAAGTCCAGTAGAGCACTATTTAAAAACTACACGCAGAAGCTTCAGGACCTATATGCTACGGATGAGGCAATCAGCCAAGTTCAATGGTTGTTTGAGCACTTTCTAATGATATACCGGAAGGATTTGCTGCTGGATAAAAAAATAACTGCAATTCCGGAGGGGCTGGAATTTGCCATGTCAAAACTTTTGTCAGGCACCCCTATTCAGTATGTTTTGGGAAAGGCACATTTTTATGGGAGAGATTTTTTTGTCTCACCCCATGTATTGATTCCCCGATTTGAGACGGAAGAATTGGTCCATCTAATCATTGGGGAAAACACTTTCGACGCTCCAAATATTCTTGATGTGGGGACGGGGTCGGGGTGCATTCCTATTACCCTATGGCTGGAAATACCACAGAGTAAGGTGACCGGCATTGATATCAGTCCGGAGGCAATAGCCGTCGCCTCCCAAAACGCAGGTACACTGAACGCCACCGTTGATTTCCTTCAGGTAGATATCCTTCAGGACGAAATCCCTACTGGTCCTTGGGATATCATCGTAAGTAATCCTCCCTATGTACGGAACTTGGAAAAGGAGGCGATGCATCAAAATGTATTAGATCATGAACCAGCACTTGCACTTTTCGTATCCGACGAAGACCCGCTATTGTTCTATCGGGTAATTACCCAAAAATCAACTCGTAACCTTAACGCCGGCGGTAAGCTTTATTTTGAAATCAACGAAGGTTTTGGCCCTGAGACTAAGCTACTACTTGAACAAAAAGGGTTTGTTGACGTGACCATCCATCGGGATTTGCAGGGAAAGAATCGGATGGTTCGAGGGACTTGGTTAGGGTAATTAGCCTTTCAAAAACTCCCCTATCCAAAAGACTCCGTTTCCCTTAAACGTAACTAGTCCTTCTTCTACCTCCACGAATGTGGCGTGATTGATCCGGATAAGTCTGGAGCCTTTGGATGTGGTTAATTCTATAAAACTGTTTTCAGGGGCGTGTAATTGTACGGATCCAGCAGGGAGCCATTTTTTTAGTATTCCTGATTTGACGGGGTAGTATCTAATTGGGCCGTCGTAGATGACCAAATTAAGATTGGGTAACATGGGTTCAAGTTCTTTCACCTGGGTATGGTCAAAGCCCAAGATAACGACTGCGGTATGCCCCGATGCTAATAAATAGTTAAGGCCTTCATTCAAAAAACCGGCTCCTTCTGCAATTAAAAATTCTAGTGGAAACTGCTCCTCAAGCAATAGGGTATTATTCTTCACAAATTCTGCATCAGCAACCACCCTGTCAATTTTGATCCCCCAAGACAAAACCTTGTCCAAAGCATCTTGTGTGACCACCACGGTAGGGGACCATTCCAATATTTCAGAAACTAGGTCAAAGTCATAATCATCCGCATGTAGAATCATCAAGGCGGGCTCCTGTTGTTCTTTGACAAAATGGTGCGAGGACATACGACTTATTTTGAGCCCCAAATTTACCAAAAATGCGACAATCCCAAATCCCGAATAGCAATTTGATTAACTTTATAGCATAGAAAATGTAATCTTGTTTGTAAAATCTCTTAAGAAGGGAGGATGCTCCTTTTGTTATCCAATGCTTTTTTATACTTTTAGGACCTTGATCAACCCAATTTTCTAGCTTCTTTATAAATAAATTACATTATGGCAATTTCCCAACCTATTAATTTTACCCGCTGGATCGAAGAGAACAGACATTTGTTAAAGCCACCTATTGGCAACCAAATGATGTACAAGGGGAATGATGATTTTATTGTCATGGTAGTAGGAGGGCCTAATTCCCGAAAAGATTTCCACTACAATGAAGGGGAGGAGTTTTTTTATCAGGTAGAGGGAGACATTACCTTAAAGGTTGTAGACGAAGGTCAGGTGAAGGACATTTTAATAAAGGAAGGAGAAATGTTTTTATTGCCGTCCAAAACCCCCCATAGTCCTAGACGGCCGGCAAATACAATTGGACTGGTGTTCGAGCGATACAGAAAGCCCGGTGAACAAGACGGGTTTATCTGGCATTGTGAAAATTGTGGAAATAAACTTTATGAGGAATATGCGGTAGTAACTGATATCGTAAACCAACTGCCTCCTATCATGGAGCGTTTCTGGAGCAGTCCTGACCATACCACCTGTAAATCCTGCGGCACGGTGATGTCAAAAAGTTGAGTGAGTGCAAATCCAACGATTTTCGTTTGGTGATCTATAAGATTTCTGGAATTAGATATAATCCCCTGAATTGGAATTATTTATATGATTATTTAGTTTCCTATTTAAACCGTTTGTTTTAGTTTAAATCTTGACTATCTTTGGAGAGATCAGGATCAACCCATGGCGTTTACACCGTACATATCGCAACTTTCTTTTAAAACTTCTCCCAAACGGAGGTGTGCTGCATTGTTTTTCCGGCACAATAAAGCCTTTGTATAGGTATCCCCTGCAGATGTTATGCATGTAGGGGGCTAACGCCGCAATTTTCAAATTTCTTCTATTCTAGGAACTTCCGATGAGCAGACTCATAGGCTAATCTCCACACCCATTTATATCTATGAAACCGATATTAAAATCATCCGATTATAAAAAAATAAAATCCTTAATTTCAGACTTACCAAGACAATACCGCACACGTGAAATCGGCGAATTGCAATTGGAGATGGAAAAGGCAAACATCGTCCCTGACGAAAATATTGAAACTGACGTTATTCAGGTGAATTCTTATTTTGAAGTAACAGCAATGGATTCGGACCAACGAATTTGTTATTCCTTGGTACTTCCTGCGGACGCAGATCTCGAAAAAAAGAAAATTTCGATATTTTCAAGACTCGGAGTAGCTCTAATCGGCTTTCGTGAGGGGATGGAAATCGAATGGAAACTGCCCGGTGGGATAAAGAAATTTAAGATTGAAAAAGTGCTACAACCTTTGACTTCACCTCTTTAATCATAAGCACTATGAAATGGACATACAGTATTAAAAATAAAATAAGGGCTGCGATGCTCCTTTTTATCGTATTGGCTTTGGTACTTTTGAATAATTTTTCGGAAAGAAATAATTCATCTAAGATCAACAAGGCCATCCATTCCATTTATGATGACCGACTAATTGCCGAAAGTTATATATTCCGATATCTAAACAACTCCCATCAGATCATCGAGCTTATAGATGAACCATCTTTATTAGGAACTGAGAAGCTGGAGGAGATTAGAAATAGACTGGCTAATGTCAGGGAGATAAATGGCTTTTTTGAGCAGACTACTTTGACAAATTTGGAAAAAACTGATTATCTGGAATTAAAACGGCTTTATTTTGAGATTAATCAGGCTGTATTGGACGGTAATTTGGAACAGGCAAAAAATATAGCCAAGGAAACTTTAGGGATACTTGAACTGCTTTCTGAGATTCAGCTCACTGAGGCGAAAAATCAGATTCAAGAAATAAATCGGCTTAACAGTTCTATCACGCTTAATTCCCATTTCGAAATAGCAGTGCTGATCATTATAGGTGTTTGGATCCAAGGACTGGTATTTGCTTCAAATACCCTAAAAGGGGGGAAACCTCAGCAAGATCCTTCTTTAAATTAAAAAGGAATGTACTAATTTTTGGGAATTTAGCTTGGATTTCTTTTATATTTGTCTGGATTTTTGTTCAAGTAATCCTATTTCCTACATCGTTACATGCCAGCTAATTTCTTTGAGTATTCACTTGAATTTGCCCAGAAAATGGATATGGCTGATCCAGTAGGTAAGTTCAAAGAGAATTTTTTTATACCTGAAATTGGTGGAAAACAGACAATATACTTCTGTGGAAACTCCTTGGGCTTACAACCTAAAACTGTACAGGCATATATTCAGGAGGAGCTTGATTCATGGGCTACTCGAGGTGTTGAGGGGCATTTTGTGGGTGGGAATCCATGGCTGTATGCCAGAAAAAAATCAAAGCACGCACTTGCCAAGCTCTTAGGTGCCAATGAATCTGAGGTAGTTGCCATGAACAGCCTAAGCTCCAATTTGCACCTGCTTTTGGTTTCTTTTTACCGTCCCACCAAAACGAAATTTAAAATTCTTACAGAAGCAGGCGCCTTCCCTTCTGATCAATATATACTGGAATCACAGGCTCGATTTCACGGATTTAATCCAGAGGAAGCTATTTTGGAAATTAGTCCAAGAGATAATGAGCATACCCTGCGAACGGAGGATATTTTGGTGCAATTAGCCCTTCGGCAAAGCGAAATAGCCCTTGTGATGCTTTCTGGAATCCAATATTATACAGGTCAGCTTTTTGATATGAAGGCCATTAGTGAGGCAGCTCATCAGTTTGATATTCCAGTTGGATTTGATTTGGCACATGCCATTGGCAATGTCCCGTTGGAACTTCACGACTGGAATGTTGATTTTGCTACCTGGTGCAGCTACAAGTACCTCAATGCTGGACCGGGAAATGTTTCGGGAATTTTTGTGCACGAAAAGCATGGAAATTCCAGTCAAATTCCACGGTTTGCAGGGTGGTGGGGACATGACGAAGATGAGCGATTTCTAATGAAAAAGGGCTTTAGCCCCATGTCTGGGGCCGATGGCTGGCTTTTGTCCAATGACAACGTTCTGGGGCTCGCCGCGCTGCAAGCTTCTCTAGATATCTTTGATAAAACCTCAATATTGGAATTAAGAAAGAAAAGTGAACTATTAACTAGCTATTTGGAGTTTTTAATATATCAAATTAGCAATACAACCCATCTACTAGAAATCATAACTCCTTCTGAATCAAATAAAAGAGGCTGTCAACTCTCTCTTCTTTTCCGAAAGCGTGGAAAAGAGATATTTGATAGTTTGTCATCTGCTGGCGTAGTTGCCGATTGGCGTAATCCCAATGTAATGCGCTTAGCCCCTGTCCCACTTTACAATAGTTTTGAAGATATTTATAATTTCGCCAAGGTTTTTGAAACATCTGTTAGAAAATCCGATTTATAGTTTATCCTAATCAAACCAACCGAACCGTATAAATCATGAAAAATCAAATCAGCATACTTGGTGCCGGCCTTATCGGTTCGTTACTGGGAATATATCTCAAGAAAAAAGGCCTGGAAACTTCCATTTACGAAAAGCGGAAGGACTGGCGACAAAATCATACCTCTTCCGAAGGCAGGTCTATAAATATGGCTCTCAGCTTTAGAGGCTGGAAAGCGTTGGAGAAAGCTGGGGTAAAGGAAAAAGTGGAGCCTTTCACTATCCCCATGTATGGCAGGAGAATCCATGATGAACATGGAACTACTTATTGTCAACCTTATGGAAAAGATAATGAAGCCATTTATTCGATTTCAAGAAATGTTCTGAATGGTATTCTTCTCGATGAGGCTGAAAAGGCCGGGGTCAACATGTACTTTGAACATACAGTGGAGGATGTAGATGTTCATCAGAATGTGGTTACTTTTTCCCTTCCAGATCAAGAAAAAAAACAGTTGGATGCTTCTGTAATTATCGGATCAGATGGAGCTTTCTCTTCGCTGAGAAATGCCATGCAACGTCAGACGAGGTTTAATTTCAGCCAGCAATATATTTCTCACGGCTATAAAGAATTAACCATTCCGGCAACGGATGAGGGGGAATTTGCCATGGATCCAAATGCGCTCCATATATGGCCAAGAGGTAATTTTATGCTCATTGCACTACCCAATATTGACAAGTCATTCACTTGTACGCTTTTCTTGCCATTTGAAGATTCGATTGTTTCTTTTGATAAGATACGGGATGATTTGGATGTAATTCATATTTTTCAGACGTATTTCAACGATGCGTATCAGCTGATGCCAAATCTGACATCTGAATACTCCACAAATCCAACTGCATCACTTGTCAATACAGAATGCTACCCGTGGACGGTAAACAGTTGCCTCCTGATCGGCGATGCCGCCCATGCCATAGTCCCCTTCTACGGCCAAGGCATGAACTGTGGATTTGAAGATTGTTATATTTTAAATGGTTTGATCGAAAAATATGGGACATTTTCCTGGGATTTGGTATTTGAGAAATTCCAAAAGTCAAGAAAACCCGACACTGATGCCATCTGCCAATTGGCAATGGATAATTTCAAGGAAATGAGTGATAGTGTATCCGACCCGAAGTTTCTAATTCGCAAGAAAATCGAAGCGAAACTTCATGAATTGTTTCCTCAAGAATGGGTGCCTTTGTACAGCATGGTGACATTTTCTGATATCAAATATTCAGAGGCTTATGCACAGGGAAAAATCCAAGCCGCAGTACTCGACAAGGTCATGAGCGATCCTTTGATTGCCCAAAAATGGAAAAACCTCGACTATCATGCCATCCTTAACAAAGTAGAGACTTCAAAGGCAGTTTAACAGTGTTGTCAGGGGTAAAGGGAGAAACCAAACCGGGCTTCGAATCCCTTTATCCCTTGCAATCCCCCTGAATGAATGATTAGAATTTTACTTTTAGTGGGAAAGTATCCACCCCGGATCTTATCAAATAGCCCGTAAACCATTTTACCTGTGTATATTGGGTCTAGGGGTATACCTGTGTGCTTGTAAAAGTCCTGCATGAACGTTATTAAGTATCGGCTATGTTTTGCATAGCCACCAAAATGGTAATCAGTTACAATATCCAAGGAACACTTTGGAGTTATATTGTGCGTCTCCAATAACTTTCGGATTGATTCCTTTATAAAATCTCCTTTGAGAGCTGAAAAACCCAAAACCGATTGATGTGCCAAGGCTGATGCGGTTATCCCGGCAATCGTTCCCCCAGTGCCTACGCAGACGGCTACATGTGTGGCGTCAGCATGTTCTGTATGAAGAATTTCTTTACACCCCAAGATGGCAAGGGAATTGGTGCCTCCTTCAGGAATCACATACACGGGACCAAACCTTCTGCGTAAATCATCCAATATTTGGGCCTCTTCCTTTTTCTTATAGGTATTTCTATCCATGGGATATAGCACCATTCCAGACTTCTCAGCGGTGTCCAATGTGGGATTGAGGGGGCGGATTATTTCTCCCCTAATGACTCCGACCGTATCCATATTGAAAAGTTTGCCGGCCGCCGCCATAGCATAAATATGGTTGGAATACGCTCCTCCAAATGTTAGAATCCGCCGGAAGCCTTTGTCTTGGGCGTCCATTAGGTTATGGCGCAGTTTGAAAAATTTATTTCCTGATAAATCGGGATGTACCAAGTCTAACCGAAGAATAGATACTGAAACATTTTTTTCATGGAAAAGGGGGAAGGACAGCGTCTGGGTTGGGATTTCGTTGGTTTTCAGCACGGGTTCGAGGGAATATTATTCAAATTTATAAAAATCTCAATGATCAAGGGTTAATTTTGCATTATGGTTGAAGATTTTGAATCAGACGATGACGGTGGAGAAGAAGAGGAATCTTTTGTATCCCAACATACAATTACAGTGGACAAGGGTCAGGATGCAATAAGACTGGACCGATTCCTTACAGACAAAACAGCCAATGCCAGCCGAAACAAAATTCAGCAGGCCATTGATTCTGGAGTGGTAAAAGTGAATGACCTCCCTTCGAAGGCAAATTATAAAATTAAGCCCGGGGACGTAATAACCTACTGGGTTGCACGGCAAAACAAACATACCGATGTTCTTCCTGAGCCTATCCCGTTGGATATTATCTACGAGGATGATGAATTGCTGGTTGTCAACAAACCTGCAGGCATGGTAGTCCATCCGGCCCATGGAAACTGGACTGGGACATTGGTAAATGGTCTAGCTTACCATTTTAAACAGCTGCCTGAGCTGCCTGGCAATTCTGGACGTCCCGGCCTTGTGCACCGTATAGACAAAGATACAAGCGGACTATTGGTAATTGCAAAATCAGAGGTGGCAATGGCCCATCTGGCCCAACAGTTTTACGATCATAGTATAGAAAGGACTTACTTGGCGCTGGTTTGGGGAGAACCGGCTACAGAATCGGGAACGGTAGATATGCCAGTAGGTAGAAGTGCGAAAAACCGAAAATTAATGGACACCTTTCCAGAAGGTGACTATGGAAAACATGCCATTACCCATTGGCAGGTTGTTAAACGCTTGCGTTATGTTTCGCTCCTTTCCTGCAAACTAGAAACAGGTAGGACCCATCAAATTCGCATTCACCTCAAACACCTTGGACACCCACTTTTCAATGATGCCGCATATGGAGGGGATAAAATTCGAAAAGGAACTCAGTTTTCCAAATACAAAATGTTTATCCATAATTGTTTTAAAATAATCCCCCGTCAGGCTTTACATGCCAAATCCTTGGGGTTTATTCACCCAAAAACTGGAGAATTTATGTATTTTGAATCCCCACTGCCTCAAGACATGGAGGATGTTTTACAAAAATGGGAGGAATATGTACAGCATGTGCCTTAATATGGGTTATGGAATCAATAAAAAGATCTCCTTAAAAGATTGACTAATTATTGAATTAATAATAATCAATCGGTTTTATTCGCTATCCTGTAAAAAATTGTCTTTTTTTATCAAATAATTTTCTTAAAAAGAAGCTTTTGTTACATTTGGAGCATCAAAAGCGGATGCGCTTTACATACTGTAGGATGTTGAAATTGGCAGACAAGCCCTCCTGTCTCGGGGGTGAAGGATCCGGTAGCTAATACTGGTGTACAGGATAAAGCACACATCGAGCTCAATGTGTTGCCTAACTGCTTCGTGGAGGTTCGAGTCCTTCTCCTACAGCTAACTAATAGTCAAGGGAAACGTTTAGGACTGAAAGATAGCTACCTTTCAAATAAATGTTTCCTTTTTTTTGTTGATCAAAAGAGAATGAGTGTTTTTTTGAATTATATTAATTTAATTTTGTGCTTCATTGATCTCTTATGCGTATTTCCCCTGAGCAAAAACTCTTATTTACCAATCGGCTAAAGAAGTACCTGAAAGTTGCAGCAGTAGCATTATCGATTCTTCTTTTGCTTCAGGTTGTAGTATATTTTGGGTCGAATTTTTTGTTAAGAGGATATATTCAGCAGCAAGTCGAAAACGTTTCGGATGGAAAATACAAAGTGGATTTTGAAGAGTTTCACCTTTCCCTGTTTGAAAGAGGCTTCTATATCAATGGATTTACCTTAGATCCGGTGGATCCGGTTCTGTTTGAAAAAGAAGACATCCCTTTTTACCGAGTCAGCACGCCAGAATTCAGTATAAAGAAGATCGGATTTAGCTTTAAGAATCGGATTCTTACAATTGGCGAAATCCGTCTTCAAAAACCAGTTGTTGAGTCACGGCAATCCACGGATGAATTGGAAATTACTTCGGAGACAACTCCTCTTCGACAACTTGAGATTGAAGTTCAGCGTTCGCTGGGGGAGAATTTAAAAGATATCGTCATAAAGGAAATTTTTATTGACAATGCGGATTTGTTGTTGGTGAATTTTATCAGTCAGAAGTCAATCAAGGCAGATGAGACCAACCTGTACGTACGAAATTTAAAACTTGCCCAAACGGCCCAACCCATTCCATTCAATGCGGACGGTTTTGTGTTCGACCTGAAAAATTTCGAAATTCTCCTCGCTGACAGCATTCATACCGTTTCGGCTACAGCGGTTAGCATATCTTCACTGGACAATAGAATCACGGCAGAGCGAGTAATCATTTCTCCGGACTTTGATAAACCTTCCGACACATATTACGAAATTGAACTGGACAATTTAGAACTGACTGATGCAGATATTGATCAAATGTTCTATACTTCAGATGTAGGTATCGGTACCTTAAAGCTTGAGGGTCCCACATTTACGCTATATACAGACAGAATCAACAGTGGGGAAGTGAAAAGTGATACCCAGCTGTATGAATTGATTGAGGATATTCTTGCTTCGATTTCCATCAATAACCTGAATATCCGATCTGGAAATTTTCTTCAGCGGGGAATTTCTGATCCCAATAAAAACAGGATTGAGGCAGAAGACATTTGGTTTAAAATGCAGCGGGTTTACATAGGCCCGGATGAATTGCGGCGCCAAAATCAGTTTTTTTATGCCGGGGACGCTGAGTTGGACATTTCAAAAGTTCGATTGGCCCTTGCTGATGGCATACATTGGGTCTCAGGAGAGAATATGTACATCTCTTCCATTTCCGATAAAGTTTCGATGGAAAAAATTCAGTTGACTGGAATTTATGATGAAAACAATATCCCGGACATCACCCTTTTTGAGATTGAAGTCCCTTACCTTAATTTCACCAAGGCAAATTTGAGGAAGATTTACAATGAAAACATAGTTGATATCGAGGAAATGACCATTACCTCGCCAGATGTTATTCTGAAAGACCTCCAGGGCAGTGGGGCAAAAAGCAGTGGCAACCCCCTTCGTGACCTTACTAAGGATTTCCTAACGGGCGTTTATGTCAAGCGCCTTGAAATAACAGAGGGAAGCCTGATTCTCGACAACCATATTCGTGTCCGCCAGGATAGTCTTTCCTTTGGAAAGATCAACCTCGTTTTGGAAAATTTCCAGTTAGACGAAACCATTATCACAGAACAAACCGATAAAATCTTTTTTGCCGATGATTTGAGGCTGGAGATTGAGGACTACGCACTGAAACTCTCCGACAACCTACATCTATTTTCATCTGACAGGATCCTGATTGATACCCAGCTGGACTTAATTGATATTGAAGGATTTCATTTAAAGCCCTCCGCAACTAACGATGTAATTGGATTATTGTCCCGGTATGGGCGAACAACTATGTTGGATATCGAAATCCCCCGGTTTACCGCAAAAGGCGTAGACATCAATAAAGCGTACTTTGACGAAGAACTTTTGGTTAAACACATAGATATTCCCTCCCCAGTCATACAGTGGATAAAATACATTCAAAAATCTGACGAAGAAGAAGACACTGAATCCGTCAAAATGGAGCGCGCAGATATTTTGAATTTACTTACTGCATATTTCAATACCGTCAAAGTGGATTCATTAACACTGGAGGATGGCTCTTTTATCTATGACAACTTCGCCAACGAAAATTTCCGATCCTTTGCCGAAAACGATATTTCCATAAGCATAAAAAATTTCTACCTGGATGAAAACGTTGACCTCTTAGATTCCCGGACGCTTTTTTCTGAGGAAGTGGACGTGAATTTAAACAATTATGTTTTTAACATCGCTGATGGAAAGTATACCGTAGTTGCGGATCGTATAGCGTTCAACTCAGCCAAAGAAGAAATCAGCACATTCAATGTACGCCTTCGTCCCCAACGGGATATTGATTCTAAAGTTTCCATTAGCGCAACCATTCCCAACATGAGTATAACGGGTGTGGACCTGGAGGCGTTTCTTTTTGAAAACACGCTTGCACTTGATAAACTCAGCTTATCAGAAGCGGATGTTAATCTAATTATAAATAGGGAAGTTGACGAGGACAATGAGGGGGAAAGAACAGTAAGACGAAGTACGCGAAACCTCCCCAAGACTATAGATATTGTAAAAGTAGATGAGATAAATGCAGAAAACGCCAAATTGAATATTTCTTATGATGAGGAGGGTAAGAATATCGAACTCATCAAAACGGGCTTAAATCTGACTCTTTTTGGATTTATGCTCGACTCTGCAAAACTAGCTCAGGGAGATATCGCCGCGTTTTTTAATAACATGGCCATGGACGTGGATAATTTTACCCTCGCTTTAAGAGACAGCATCCATACCGTAAACTTTTCTAAAATTGAACTGAATACCCAGGGCGATGAAATTACCCTCGAAAACCTCAACATCATCCCGCAAAGCCTTATCGGGAACATAGGTATTCCCATTATTGCCGCAAGCATACCTAAAGTCACCATCCGAACCCAATCGTTAAAGAGTTTCCAGCGAACCGGAGATCTAGATATTACAAGCATCATATTTACGAATCCCGATGTCACCTTATATCTAGACCGAAATGAAGTTACTTCCATAGTAAAACCCGAAGAGGCGGAAGAAAAATTAAGACAAAAAATCATTGAGGTCCTCAATATTGACTCCTTTGAAATTTTGGGGGGTAAACTTAGCATCCGTGAAAAAAATTCGAACGAGTCCCTGAATTCCTTTGGCAACATCAGCATTTTGTTGAAAGACCTCAATTTCAACTTGACCGAACAACAAACCATTGACAGCAAATTTCTACTTAACAATGACTATCAATTTGAGCTGACCGACTATGAAATCAAATTGCCTGACAGCCTGAACCTGATTTATATCGGTAAAATTCTCCTTTCCGAGAAACAGCTTGAGCTCCAAGATTTTTCCTATATGCCTCGTTATGGTAAGTTCGAATACAGCAGAAAGGTAGGTTTGAGTGTGGACGTTGCCGAGCTACAGGTGGAAAAAATCCTGCTCGACGAGTTTAATTTGGACGAATTTATCAACCATAAAAAAATCATAGCCAACTCCATGCAGGTTTTCAACCCGAAGGCGGTAATTTTTAAAGACAAACGTATGCCGCCAAAGGAGGAGGTTCTGAAAAAGATGCCCCAAGAATTACTGATTGAAATATCCTCGGAGGTCAATATAGGTCACATTGAGGTGTTTAATGGGAATATCCAATATGAAGAATTTCCCGAAAAAGGGATGATACCGGGACTGATCGAATTTGCCAATCTCAACGCAACTCTTGATCCGTTTATCTTGGCAAACGGGGATATGGAAAATAACAAGATGCACTTGAATGGGTCCCTACTTCTCAATGGACAGGCCCAACTCAATGTAAATTCCGTCTTTGGGTTTAAAGCTCCATATCCTATACATGTGGAAGCTTCAATCGGTGAATTTGAACTCTCACTCATTAATTCGATTTTAGAAAGCAATGCCTTTGTGACTGTAGAAAGCGGGATTATACGTGGAGGCGAATGGAATTTTACGGCTGATGATAATCATGCTATCGGTTCTATGTCCTTACGTTACAATGACTTGAAGGTGCGACTTTTGGACGAAAGAACCTTGGAGCATGGAACAGGCAGGAAAAAAATCCTCACCTTTGTGGTCAATGCATTGGCCTTAAGGAGCAATAACCCACGGAAGCTCTTTAATAGACTGATTACTTCAACGATTTATGAGCCAAGGGATAAAACCAAATTTGTGTTTAATTATCTCTGGAAAGCAACTTTCTCGGGATTGATGGGCAGTTCTGGGATTTCCCAACCCAAAATACCGCGGAAGGAGGAGGAAGAATCGCAAGAGCCTTAAAAACAGACTTTATCCTGTAAATTCGCACACATGTGACCATTAAAATAGCTGTCCCCAATTTTTTTTTTTTAGATTTGCACCTTATATAATATGCCGTTGCTCTATGCCTACTGATAAGATTAAGCAAATATTAGCTGAAATATCCTCTGCCACTGTCACTTCCCCGGACGAATTAGAAGCTTACCGGATGCGCTTTATCAGTAAGAAAAGTGTGGTAGGAGAGTTGTTTGCCATGATGCGGGACATACCCAATGAGCAGAAAAAGGATTTTGGGCAGCATATAAATGGTGTAAAACAAGCAGCTGAGGACAAATTTCAGGAGCTAATACAAGCTTTGAATCAGGGTACAAAAAAAGGTAACACCGAAGGCTTGGACTTGACCCTTCCACCAAGTAATTTACCCGTTGGGGGAATACATCCTTTGACAGCCACGCGGCAGCGGATCATAGAGATATTTGAAAGGATTGGTTTCAATCTTTCCGAAGGTCCGGAAATTGAAGATGACTGGCACAACTTTACGGCATTAAATTTTCCAGAAAATCACCCGGCAAGGGAAATGCAGGATACATTCTTTATAGAAAAAAATCCAGATGTGGCCCTTCGTACTCACACCTCTTCGGTGCAGGTAAGGGTCATGGAAAACGAAAAGCCCCCCATTAGGACGCTTTCCCCCGGAAGGGTATTTCGTAACGAGGCCATATCTGCCCGGGCACATTGCATCTTCCATCAGGTTGAAGGTCTCTACGTGGATGAAAATGTAAGCTTTGCGGATCTTAAACAAACCTTATATCACTTTGCCAAAGAAATGTTCGGCAAGGAAACCAAAATAAGGTTTCGCCCCTCTTTTTTTCCATTTACCGAGCCCAGTGCGGAAATTGACATTTCCTGCCTAATCTGCGGAGGGAAAGGTTGTAATATTTGCAAGGGTTCTGGATGGGTTGAAATCGGTGGATCAGGGATGGTTGATCCCAATGTGTTGGAAAACTGCGGCATAGATTCTGAAAAGTATACTGGATTTGCTTTTGGGATGGGTATAGAGCGAATTGCCATGCTCAAATATCAGATCAATGATTTAAGGCTATTTACGGAAAACGATATCCGCTTTTTGCAGCAGTTCCGGCCCTTGCTATAGAAAAAATTTAACCGTGCGATAACACCAAAACGGTAGCAACTGATTCGTCTTGTTTTTACATTCCATTAGTCCGCCAACCTTCCAGGTTTTGGCGATTATCAGCTCGTTGTTCGAATTAAACCGGTGAAACCTAGAAGGTTTTTCTTGATATGTTACCTAAAATACTGCGGATTTTAGGTGTTCATTAAATCTTATGCTGAAAAAGCCGTTAAAGGAGAATTTTGGGTAGTTTCGTATGATCCGGGTGTTATCTTTCACGGGATTTTTCTATATTAAGGGAAATTTGATAGTAAGATGTCACTTAACGTAAACCCTTCAAGAAGATCCTTTCTCAAACGCAGTATGATCCTTAGCTTGGTCTCTACCACCCCTTGGATTAATGCAGTGGCAAGACCAATCAATCCACATTACTTGTTTGGAGCCTGCGATTGGTCCATCGGCAAGACCAGCGATGTCACCTCCTTTGCACTGGCCAAAGAAATAGGGTTGGACGGACTGCAAATCAGTTTGGGACAGGTTAGCAACAACATGCACCTCCGTCAACCTGCAATTCAAGAGGCATTTTTAAAAGCATCCCGAGACACAGGTGTTCAAATTGCCAGTATGGCTATTGGCGAATTAAATAGCGTACCGTACAAATCCGAAGCAATCACCCAGGAGTGGGTACATGACTGCATAGACGTTGCCGAAGTTTTGGGATGTCAGGTTATTTTGTTGGCATTTTTTGGAAAGGGGGATTTAAGGGATGATCCTGAAGGAAAAAGGGAGGTAATTCGCAAATTAAAAGAAGTCGCTCCAAAGGCGGAAAAACAAAACATTTACCTGGCCATAGAATCTTGGCTGAGTGCTGAGGAGCACTTGGAAATCATTGAGGCCGTTGGGTCGCCTAACGTTCGGGTGTATTATGATGTGGCCAATGCTACAGAGATGGGATATGATATCTATCGGGAAATGCGGCTACTGGGCACCCAACATATCTGTGAAATTCATGCTAAGGAAAATGGTTACCTGCTAGGGCAAGGCAAAGTTGATTTTCCAAGGGTAAAGGACACTTTACAAGAAATCGGATACACCGACTGGATTATTATCGAAGGTGCAGTTCCCAAAGGAGCCGATATGTTCCCTTCCTATGTCAGTAACAGGGCCTACCTGCACCAACTTATGAATACCTAAAATAACCACCCCTAATGAATAAGATCGCTGTTTTTGCTGCGTCCATCCTCCTATCGCTTGCGTCCTGCGTTACCCCATCAGACGAAAAGCCTCTACTATTTGTACCGGATGATTTGGAAGTGACTCTATGGGCATCCTCTCCCCAATTTTATAACCCGACCAACATAGACGTAGATATAAGGGGTAGAATATGGGTAACCGAAGCGGTAAATTATCGGGATTTCAGAAATGCAGATGGGCATATGGTCCATGAATCCGGCGATCGGATTGTTATTTTGGAGGACAGTAATGGTGACGGTAAGGCGGATGTCTCCAAGGTTTTCGTGCAGGATGAAGACCTCAGGTCTCCCTTGGGTATTGCAGTGGTAGGCAATCAGGTGATCGTTTCCTGTTCTCCCTCCATCATCATTTACACCGATGAGGACGGTGACGATATTCCGGACAAAAAGGAAGTGTTTTTGACCGGTTTTGGTGGAAGGGATCATGATCATGGATTGCACGCAGGAGTGTTGGGACCCGATGGAAAATGGTACTTTATTGCCGGTAATGCCGGGCCACACGAAGTGACTGACAAATCCGGCTTTACCTTAAGGGCAGGGAGCGTTTACAATGAATACACGCCTTACTCTACCGAAAATATCCCCAATCAGCTAAGTGACGACGGACAGGTGTACACAGGAGGTTTGATTATTCGGGTCAATCCGGATGGAACGGGTATGGAAGTGCTCTCCCATAATTACCGGAATGCATTTGAAGTGGCGGTGGACTCGTTTGGAAATATGTGGCAGAGCGACAACGATGACCAAACCGCATCTTGCCGGACCACCTGGATCATGGAAGGCAGTAATGCCGGGTTCTTCAGTGCAACTGGTGAGCGGACATGGCAGGCAGATAGAAGACCGGGTCAGACTGTGCCGGAGGCACATTGGCACCAATATGATCCCGGAGTCCTTCCAGCCGGAGATATCTACGGGGCTGGGTCTCCTACAGGTATCGTCCGAATGGAAAGTGACGCATTGGGAGAAAAATACCGGGGATTGTTGCTAGCCGCCGATGCGGGAAGAAATATCATTTTTGGGTACTACCCAACACTTTACGGTGCGGGATACCCCTTAGCCGATAGGCAAAATTTTATCTCATCCGTAGATACCGATAATATCAACTATATCTGGCACGAGGTGGAGGATGATGATACCAAATGGTTTCGCCCCAGTGACGTTGCCATAGGTACCGATGGGGCAATTTATGTTGCGGACTGGTACGATCCCATAGTAGGAGGGCATCAAATGATGGATAAGGAAGGCTATGGTAAAATTTATCGCATTGCACCGAAAAAGAAAAAGCTCTATGCGCCGACCATCTCGTTGGAAACAACAGCAGGTCAGGTACAGGCCCTGCTAAGCCCTGCCATTCACGTCCGTGCTCAGGGATATCAGGCCCTTTTGGTAAAGGGTGTACCTGTTATTCCAGAAATACTTCCTATACTCAAGGATTCAAATCCTTTCCATCGGGCTAGGGCTGTCTTTTTATTAGCAGCTTTGGGAGAAGATGGGAGAAAATATATACTTCCTTTACTGAAAGATCCGGATCCGGAGATTGCTGTGGCAACTTTTAGGGCCTTGCACCAGAATGACCGTATGCCGATCCGGGAATTGGCAAAAATAGGCTCCGTTTCAGAGCACCCGGCAGTGAGAAGGGAAGTGGCATTAGCTCTCAAGGACCTTCCTCTTACGGAATCGTTGCCTCTATTTCAGAAACTGTTAGAGGGGTATGACGGCAAAGATCCTTGGTACTTAAATGCGCTGGGTATAGGGCTACAGGGAAAGGAAAGTGAAATTTACTCGCATTTATTGACCCATTATGGCCACCCAGATCCGGAACAGTGGCCAGATGCTTTGGGCAATTTAATATTTGAACTCCATCCTGCTTTAGCATTGGATGCCATAAATGAACGAATTCATTCCCCAAAGGTAGGAAAGCAGCAGAAAGACAAAGCATTGACAACTTTAGCTTTTATGGATCATCCCCAGGCGGCAGAAGTGATGAGGCAATTGGCAGCTATAGGGGAACCTAGGCAGAAAGAGGAGGCACTTTGGTGGCTGCAATATCGCAAAACCAATAATTGGCAAGCGTATTTGATGGATTGGGAGGCTCCGGCTTCTATACTCCCGGCATCACAAGATGCTGCTTTAGCCCTAAGTCATCAAGTTGCAGATACTTTGGCATCTATCGAATCCCGACTTGAATCCGCCTCCGTTTTAGCTGAAAGTTCTCAAGGAAGGCTGCACCTTGTGTGGTTGGCCCACACCGGAAAGCTGGATGACTCCCTTAAGGAACAATTACAGCCATTGTTTGATCAGGAAATGTTTCCAGCCCATCAGGCTTTAATCCGCCAATTTTTCCCAACCCCATCAGCGTCAACTTATGAGCTGGAGAAAATCACTGCTTTGAGGGCTGATGCATCAGCAGGCAAAACCCTGGCTATTCAGCACTGCAGCGTATGCCATACAATCGGCTCCTTGGGGAATGAAATTGGTCCAGACCTGAGTAATATCCATCTCAAACTTGATCGTAAGACGCTTCTAAGTGCAATCATCCATCCCGATGAGGCGGTAGCTTTCGGGTCAGAGGCCCATCTCATTCAGTTGAAAAACGGTGCCATGCTATATGGGATTTTATTGTCCGCCGGATCTGTAGTGACGGTAATGGATAGTAGCGGTAAGCGCTATACCTTGCCTTCCTCGGCCATTGCTGCAAGGCGGCAGCTGAAGCCCAGTTTGATGCCTTCTCCGGATATTTTACAGCTTAGTTCCCAAGACATTGCCCATATTACTGCCTTCTTGTTACAACAGGGAAATGCTTAAAGATTGATCATCTGGAAAGCCAGCCTTTGAAGTCCGGAGTCCTTTCTGTGCTTACAATGCATTCTTTGGGACAGGGGGGATTCAGCTCTATTTTGATCCTGCTTCGGGAATAACTGTGCATTTGTTCGATGGCGTCAATTCCAACCAAAAAAGCCCGATTTACTCTGAAAAACCCATTTGGGTCTACCGCTTCTTGAAGATGATCCAAGGTCTCGTCCAGCACATATCTACAGCCTTCCCTGTCAACCAAAAAAACCGCTCTGTCAGCAGCAAAAATATACGCCACTTCTGCGGTTTTTATGGTTTTAATCTTATTTCCAAAAGCTACTAAAAACCGCTGTCTATACGAAATTTCCTGCTTTTTCATCATCGAAATAAGTGCCTCAATTTCCCCCATCGGACTAGCGTTTGACTCAGTCTTTAATTGCCTAAGCTTGTCCAAGGCGGCTGAGAGCGCTACTTCGTCGATTGGCTTAAGGAGGTAATCAATACTGTTTACCTTAAATGCTTTCAATGCATACTCGTGATAAGCTGTAGTAAAAATAATGGGTGAGGTGACATGTATCTGATCAAAAATCTCAAAACTGCTCCCGTCTGATAAATGGATATCCAAAAGAATCAAGTCAGGAGTGTGGCTTTGTAAATAATTGACTGCCTCTTCTACACTTCTAAGGATAGCCACGACCGTAACGTCTGGAGATACTTTCATTATCAACCGATTCAGTCGGTCAGCGGCTAGCTTTTCATCTTCTATTATTATTGTCTTCATACCTAAATTATTCGCCTAAAACCAAGGGTATCTCAGCAAAGAAGTACCCGTCTTTTTCATAAAATTCTGGAACTCTGTTACTAACCAGTTTCATGCGCTCCCGTATATTTTTAAGCCCCGTTTTGGTGGAGTCTACAATTCCCTGTCTGGCCTGAATCCGATTTTTTACCTGCAAAATATCCCCAACAAGCTGAATCTGAATATGAAGGGGATGTTTTTCGCTGATACTATTGTGCTTTATGGCATTTTCCACCAGGTTTTGCAAAATAAGTGGTGGGATATAATAGCTTTTTCCCGATGAATCGATGTCTTCTGAAATGATCAACTGATCTTCAAATCGAATTTTCTGAAGGTAGCAGTAGGATCTGACAAATTCCAATTCTACCTCCAACGGTACAAACGACTTATCCTTCACCTCCAGCACATACCGATAGTTTTTGGCAAACTCCTGTACAAAACGCTCCGCCCGCACTGGGTCCACGGGAATTAGTGCCGAAAGGGTATTCAAACTGTTAAACAGAAAATGCGGGTTAACCTGGTTTTTAAGGCTTTCGAATTGCAATCGGGCCTGATTTTTTTTGAGCCGTTCGCTTTCCAACAGGGATTCTTTCCACAATTGAAAATAGTAAACTGTTTCGTATATCATGGATATTATTGCCGTAATGATCAATCCTTGAATAACTAAGCTTTTATAATAGTCTGGTCGTTCAGGTGCTAAATCAAACCATTTAAGTAGAAATCCGAGAAGTAAACCTACAGATACCGTATAGATCAGTGCCATTCCTCCTTGAATTCGTATTCTCTTCTGAGAGTCTTCAAATAGCGGGAATTTGATACGGGCAAAGCTCACAATCTGATAGTTTCCTTCCCAGTAGGCGAACGTAAACAGGAGGGTAACTCCCACCACATCAAGAAAAGGACCATCGGAAATAAATACACTAGACAAAAGAGACAAGCCAAGCATCATCAGGTAACGGTCATAGGGTTCCTTGATTTCCATCCTGATACAATTCTTTGTGATTATTCATGATATTTCATTTTTGTTAGATAAATATGTTGCCAATTAACTTATTATTAACCCCAATCCCAAAATAACGAATACTTGGCATGGTTAATAAAATTACTCCGGTCATTAATTTTGCTGCCGGCGTCATACTAAGTTGTTATTTAAGTGAATTTGGTTAAAATGTCAGTCGGTATTGTGGGATGGGAAAAAATCCCAATTGGTAGCTTTTTACAATTTGTTGGGTCATGGGATTGTAGGTTTGGCGAAAGAGATTCTGATTATTGAATACATTTTGGATATCCAATGCCCATTCATGGGTTAACCCTTTTTTATTAACCCGGTAATTGATTTTCAGATCGGTGCGGAAATAGGCTGGGTTTTTTTCTGAATAAGCTAAGTTCTCTTGAAATACAGTCTCATTTGCCAATTGACTTGCTGCAAGATCAATGGGTGTGATGTATTGTCCACCGGCAAGGGTGCTTTTCAGGTCAAGACCCAAGATTCGATTCTTGGATCCGATTTGCCATTCTTTACCGAATAGTCCATTAAAAACATACTGACTGTTAAAAGCCGTGTTTCGCCATACTTGGTCACTCCCCTTATATTTGGAGTCAAAGAGCGATGCAGTTGCCAGAAAATAGGAAGATCCGCTGAAGCTTTTTTCCAAGGTTAATTCCAACCCGTAGTTTCTTCCGCAACCTTCATTGACGAGGTTGTCCACATTCGGAATGCCGAAATCGGCTCCTGCATTCAGCATGGAAAAACTACTGGATTGGGATTCCACCGCCACATCAAAAAGGTGCTGGTAGTATATTTCCGCTTTGAGACGGATATCCGGAGTAACTTGGTGCTGATAACCGCCTACGAAATGATGGGATTTTGTAAAATCAAGGTTTTCATTGGTCCGCATGCCCGGCGTTGCAGTGAGTTCTGCTTCGAGAAAATAGATTGGAAGGGTTTGCAGTTGACTATGCAGGCCGTAACCCAACTGAAACGAGCTGCGTGGAGTGTGTTGGTAGCTCAATCCAGCACGTGGTTCTAGTTGCTGGGATTCATTCAGCATAAAATACTGGTAGTGCAAACCACCTGTGGCACTCCAAGCTGCATTGAACCGATGCTGCCACTGCACAAAGCCCTGCGCCAAACCGGAGTAATCCTGCATATCCCGTAAGTTCACGAACTGGCCTGATGCTCCCCGGTAAATGCTGTCCTGAAGGTTAAAGCCGAGCAAGTCATAGTTCATCCCTACGCTGAAATTGTTTTTACTGTCTACTTTGCTATGCAGATGGTACTGCGCCCGGTATTTTGAAAGGCCATAATGATTTCTATAAAAGGGAACCGCTGCCCGGGTTTCCATACTGAGGGAATCCACGACATTTCCGGAAAAGGCATAATCAGCCGAAAGGGAAAACACCCCATAGGTATTGTTTGAATAGTATTGGGTATGTGAGATTCCAGCCACACCCATTTTGGCGGAGTTATAAATGTTTTGTGAGAGTTCCGAATACAGGTCGGTACTACTGCTGTCCATATCGGAGCCTATCAGGTCTATGTTACTTTTTCCGCCTACGGCAAAAAGGGTGAATCGTCCAGCACGTATTGTTGGTATATCGACTTTGACCGAAAGGTCTTGGTAATAGGGTACGGCATCGCCGGTACCGGGGGAAAAACCGAGACCCTGCATCATGGCCAAAGTTGAATATCTGTAATTAATTAGATAGGAACCACCATTTCCTATACCCAAAGGCCCTTCTGTTCCCGCTTCCACGCCATTAAAGCCCATTTGAAATAAATGTTCCCGCTTGAAGGCATTGCCTTTGCGCATGTTCAAGTCAAATACGCCTGCACTGGCATTCCCAAATTGTGCGGGGAAAGCTCCAGTTAGGAAATCACTTTTGCCAAGAAGGTTATTGTTCAAAATACTGACAGGACCTCCGGTAGTACCCAAGGCACCAAAATGATTTGGATTGGGAATGTCAATGCCTTCCAGTCTCCACAAAACTCCGGTTGGAGAGTTGCCGCGTATGATGATGTCGTTTCGGGAGTCGTTGGCGCCACTTACCCCGGCAAAGTTTTGCGCCATCCTTGCGGGGTCATTTCTGCTACCGGCATACCGGTTGGTCTCTTCCATATCAAATCCCCTTGCTGAGACGACTGCCCATTCGTTTCCTGCGTCCTGGGGATTTCCGGAATCGGTGATAACTACTTCATTCATCTGTGCCAAACTTTCGGCAAGTGAAATTTCGAGCACGACCTCCTTGCCGGAGGTTACTACTAGCTCCCGAATTGTAGTTGGCTCATATCCCAAGAAGCTAATTTTCAAATTCACCCTTCCAGTAGGTACTTTGGCCAAATGAAAATTACCATCCTCATCGGTAGTTCCTCCGATCAAGGGGTCTGTGCCCGGAATCAGGATGTTAGCTCCCGGAAGGCCTACCTTAGAAACTTGATCAAACACTCTACCTCTCACCGCCTGATATAGGTCAGCCGATTTGGTTTCTTGGGCGAGAGATAAGATGCTGCTTGTTGATAAGAGACAAATTGTAAATAAAGTAAATAGATTTTTCATTGTACATGTCGTTAGTTTGATGTTTCAAATGAACAACACTAAGCCAACAGGATAAAAAATAATGAAATGGACAGTGGAATTTAGCTGACGAACCCGTAATGGAAGCGGATGGAAATTATTTGCCGGAAGTGGTTTCCGGCAAATTCCTCCCATTACTCAACTCCCATAGCAACAATGTCTTTTACTCCAATGGTAAGTAATACTTCATGAATCCTACCATCATCGGGTATAGAGATGATGTTGCCCTCTCCATGTAGCTCATCTATTTCCCAAGAAGAAAACGAAATTAATACATCTTGAACGACTGTCAGGTTATATAAGGCATTGCCCACCCTATAGGCAACTTTGACCGAAGGCCAGTGAAGGGGGAAGCAGGGTTTGAAGACCAGTGTGTCCCCGATTTTTCTTATTCCCAACAGGGAACCTAAGATAAACTCATACATCCAGCCAGAGGATCCGGTATACCAAGTCCATCCCCCCCTTCCTTCATGGGATATGTTTGCATAAACGTCTGCTGCCATGACATATGGCTCTACTTTGTACGTGGTGATGGATTTGCTGTCTGAACCGTGGCCAATGGGATGTATCATGGAAAACAATTCCCAAACTTTTCCCCTGTCCTGCAGGGCTGCAAAAGCCATTAATGACCAGATGGCGGCATGCGAATACTGTCCACCATTTTCCCTGACTCCGGGTACATATCCCTTAATATAGCCGGGATTTAGTTCACCCGTATCAAAGGGTGGATCCAACAGTTGAATAAGGTCAAGTTTTCGGTTGACCAGATATTTATCCAAGGATTCCATTCCCTCCTTTGCTCTTTCGGGATTACCAGCCCCTGACAATACCGCCCAGCTTTGGGCGATCGCATCGATTCGGCACTCGGAATTTACCTTTGATCCAAGGGGAGTACCATCATCAAAGTACGCACGCCGATACCACTCGCCGTCCCAAGCAGAGGATTCCAGGTTTTTCTTCAAAACGCCGGCTTCTCTTAAGCAATCCTCTTCGAAGTCGAAATCCCCGTACTGTGACGCAATAGGAGCAAACTGCTTCAATATGTCATAGAGAAAAAATCCCAGCCATACACTCTCCCCCAAACCCTCATGCCCAACTCGATCCATACCATCATTCCAATCTCCAGAACCAATTAATGGCAAGCCATGCCTGCCAAATCGGAAGCTATAGCGGATGGCTTTTACGCAATGCTCGTAAAGAGTACCTGAAGCATTGGCAACTATCGGTAAATCGTAGATTGAATCCTCCTCAAGTGTAAGCTCTCTCGCATCCAGATAACCAACCATTGCGTCCAATAGGGTGTCATCACCTGTGGCCTTTAGGTATCGACAAACTACAAAGGGAAGCCAAAGCATATCATCGGAGCATTTGGTCCTAACACCTCTCCCCTCAGGAGGATGCCACCAATGTTGCACATCTCCCGCCAGAAACTGCCTAGAAGCATGTAAGAGGATTTGGTTTTTTGCAATCTCCGGCCGGGTATGAAGCAATGCCAAAACATCCTGTAGCTGATCCCTAAATCCAAAGGCACCTCCGGATTGGTAAAAGCCGCTTCTTGCAAAAATTCTGCATGCAAGTGTCTGGTAGGTCAACCACCCATTAGCGAGTACATTAAGCGCGGCATCTGGTGTGGTCACCTGAACTGCCTCCATCGTTTCCTTCCAGTATTCATGAACTTCGGCCAATGCCTGCTTAGCGGATCGGGAATTTTGGAATCCATCAAGAAGTTCCCTTACTGCAGCCAAATTTTCCCCACTTCCTAATCGGAAAATAATTTCCCTCTCCTCCCCAGCTAGCAGGTCTACTTTTACTTGAAGCACCGCACAGGAGTCTAGGCCAGCGCCGACCCTGCCGGATAATTTGCTTCTGCTCATGCCTTGTGGTATGGCGATGTTCCCATTACGTCCCAAAAAAGCAGTCCTGTCGGTGGTATAGCTTTGATTACTTCCTCTGACCACCGCAAAGGTCACCTTGTCCGTAAAAGCAGAGTTGTATTTGTTTCTAAAAAGTAGCGCGCCGGTTTCGTGGTCTCTTTCAGATACTATATGTAGATTTGTCTTGGATTTCAAGTCCCCCAAAATCATTTCGAAGTAGGCAGTGGCAGATAATTTCCGTTCCCTCTCCGTATTATTTTTTATTTTTAGGATGAGGTATTTTACAGGAAGCAACTTATCGACAAAGACTGTCAGATTCGAACAAATGCCACCTTCCTCATATTCAAACGTCGAAAATCCAAAGCCATGGGTAACTATATATGGTTGCTTTCCCCGGGTAGGAAATGGAGACGGAGACCAATAATGTGCACTTTCTTCATCACGAATGTATAATGCCTCGCCTCCCTGATCACTAACCGGATCATTTTTCCAAGGGGTAATTCGGTATTCATGTGCGTTGGTTGCCCAAGTGTAGGCCGATCCGGAATCGGAAACTACAGTTCCAAAGTCGGGGTTAGCCAATACGTTCACCCAGGGTGCCGGCGTGGTTTGTTTTTCGGTGAGAATGATTTTGTACGTTTTTCCATCCGGAGAGAATCCTCCCCGTCCGTTAAAAAAAAGTAGATCAGAAGTATCTGGCTGCTGGGCGAAATTACTGTTGGATGGGAATAACAGTGGCTCTATTAAAGCCGGTAATGGAACCGACTTTTGGATTTGATTAACTTGTTCAGTCAAGGTCCCTTTATGGTCGTGCAGAATGACACGTGCCACACTTTCAAAGAGTATCCGATCCTCATAGGATAACTGATCCGCAGTTTTGACAAAAATATTCCCCTGCTTGCCGTAAGGATGGGGATGGGCACCCTCCGTATTAATTAAACCCAGAATTTGCTCCTGTAGTAGCTGTCTGTAGGAGCCATGGTCCTCATTCCAAATTACCAGATCTACAGAAAGCCCTTTTAAGCTCCAATAGGCATGGGCTTGAATCAACTGCTTGATCAATGTCAGGTTTTTTGGATCAAAAACATGTACAAGGACAATGGGTAGATCCCCGGAGATGGAATGACTCCAAAGACTAGACTGACCTCGGGAATTGGATTGGATAACTGTACCGTCTGCCCTGAGCTTTGGGTGGGGATAGATGATGAACGAAGCCAAACTATCAAAAACAAGTGCATCGGCCTCTGTAGCGTTGATCTGACGAAGCATGACCTGCATATGTGTCCACGAAAGCTCTAATGCCCGCTTTCTCAAATTGTGATCCTTATATTTTCGCAGCAATCCCTCACATCCCTCCCGAGTCTCGGCAATGCCAAAAATCAAATCAAAGGCTACTGTTTGCTCAGGCTTCAAGTGGATTCTATATCGGATAGCTAAAATTGGGTCGAGAACAGCTCCGGATTTTCCGGTCAGTCGTGGCGTGTCAAGACTTTGTGGGTGGACCAAGGTGTTGCCCCTACCGATAAATTCCATCCGGTCTGTTTCAAAGGACACAGCTTCCACTTCTGCGCCATAGACATCCATCAAATGAAACATCCAAGGAGGGGTTTCGTTTTTGGAACGTGCTCTTCTGGTACAAAGAATAGCCTTTAGGTCTTCTAGAATTTCAGTTTGTACAAATAAGTTACTGAATGCCGGATGGGCTTCGTCGGAAGCCTGACTAGCCAATACTATTTCGGCATAGCTCGTTACTTCCAATACCTTTGTAACTGTTGACTTGTTCGTGAGTTTGATCCTACGTAGCTCCATATCATCTTCCGGAGAGATGACAATTTGAGTCTTGGTGATGATGCCGTCATCCATTCTCCTGAATTCGACTTGGCCTTGGGAAAAAATGGCTTCATAACTTTGAGGGACCTGGAGGGTAGGTTGGTAGGTATTGGACCAGAATTTCCCATTGGATATATCTTTGATATAGCAGAATATACCCGTATTATCCAAGCTGGTATCTTCTCTCCATCGGGAAACAGCCATGTCTTTCCACCTGCTGTATCCCCCGCCTGCGTTGGTCAACATGACCACATATCGGCTGTTACTTAACAATTGAATCTCCGGCAAGGCCGTGTGAGGTGTGGGAATGGAGCGGGAGAAATTCTCCTCCCTTGCCTGTGGTACAATGTTAAGCTCAGCCGTATGGGCGAAAAATTGGGTAGCTCTTGGGATCTTTTCCTGAAGCAGTAATATCGTAGCCTGAAAGCGTAGTTCTGATAAGAACCTTCTATGCATCGGTTTGTCCAGCAAGGCATACGAAAGAGATAGGAATCCCATTCCCTGGTGGTGAACCATATAGGATTGGATAATTCCGTAATCTTTTCCTCGGGGTATTCGGCTGGGAGTGTAATCAATGGCTTCGTAAAATCCGAGCTCTCCTTCAAATCCATTGGCAGATAAAACTTGCAAGTTTTCGCAGGATTTCCCCAGAGAGACCATGAGTGCCATCATTGAGGCATAAGGAGCAATGACGAGCTCCTCTTCCAGTCCCCGTTTCAGACCTAGACCTGGTACGCCAAATGCTTTATACTGATAATTGAGGCTGGCATCCACGGCATTATAACCGGATTCCGAAATTCCCCAAGGGACGCCCCGCTTCCTTCCATATTCAGCCTGCAACTTCACCGTGGCCTTGGCACTTTGATTTAGAAGGGTATTTTTATAACTTGGCATAACTAAAAGCGGCATGAGGTACTCAAACATGGATCCACTCCAAGAAAGCAAAATCGGGTCACTTCCCGAATTGGTCAGTAATCTTCCTAGAGAAAACCAGCTTTCCTGTGGAAGCTTGCCCTGTGAGATACCCACGAAAATACCCAATCGAGCTTCAGAAGCCAATAGATCGTAAAATCCGTCGTCCCTGCGTTGATCTTCTGTATTAAATCCAATACTTAACAAACTGGTGTTTGAGTCAAACAAAAAATCGTAGGAGACCGTACTTAATTGCTCACATTGATGTCCCAACCGGGTTACATTCTCGATAGTTCTTGCGGATTCTACCGTTCCTTTTTCAATGGATTCTCGGAGTTGAGTTAGGTAGTTTTTAATTGAAACCGGAAGGGTAATCCTTTCAAGTTGATCGATTGCTTGGATAGAGGTAGATACGAGAGGGATTATGGATTTTATCGAAGGTATTTTATCCAACTGTTGAAGTTGGACGAGATCTTTTGGTATAGGCAGTAGGTGCATCCAAGGAATCTGAATATAAAGATCTTCTTTTATATCCCTTAGTTGGCCTATCAACCTGTCGAGCCAAATAGTAGCCAAAATCCCCAAATCTGTAGATCGGGATAGATTCCCAGCCAGCTCAATGAGGTGATTGAGGTGTTGATCCATGGTTGAAAGTGAATATACCTCCTCTGTCAACATACGCTCTAGATAAGCAGAAATATCTAGCAGCATGGCACCATTCTTCGTATTTAGGTAGCGTTCCACGACCTCGACTGTTGTTTTAATGCCCTCAAAATTCTGGTTGGAAATGACAGGTTGGGAGGGAAGTTCAAACAAACCTTGCCGCAAGGTGAGTAAGTGGCCTAGCAGATTTCCACTGTCAACAGTGGAAATGTATCTTGGCATAAGTACGTTCAGCGTTCTTGTATCATACCAATTATAAAAATGCCCCAGATATCGCTCCATGTCTACCAGCGTAGTTACGGTTTGATCAATTTTTTCAATCGCCTTTCTGGCTGAAATATACCCGAAATCGTAGGCAGTGAGGTTTGCCAGCAGTGCCATTCCAATATTAGTGGGAGATGTGCGATGGGCAATTTTTTCAACGGGAGATTCCTGAAAATTGTCTGGCGGAAGCCAGTTTTCTTGGGCTGTTACAAATTTTTCAAAAAAGGCCCAGGTTTTTCGGGCGGTTTGGTGAAGAAATTTTCGTTGATCTTCACTGATTTTCTCCGTTGTTTCATTCAATGTACAGCTTAGCTTCCAAGAAAGGTATGGAGACGCAGCCCACAGGAGTAAAAATGGTGCAGAAACCAACAGGGTCCAAGGTTCAATATACAAATGGCCCACTAAAGTTACAATGGCAAGCCCAGGAGATATCCACATAGTTTTATATCCATACCAGGTTTTATAAGTAGAATTCTGGGATACGGTAGCAGAAGGCGTCCATTGGAGTAGGTGCTTGTGCGTTACCAGTAGACGAAATAGTGTAATTATGATGGCAGATGTAAATCTTAAGGCTTCATATGGCAATACTGAAAGGCCGAAGATAAACCGTAGCAAAGTAAGTCTAACGTTGCCCCATACTTCCAATAGATGTATTTTTAAGGAGATGTCCTTGGGCTTATGTACCATTTGCCATCCGGCCGCAGCCATGGCGGCAAGCAGGATTATCATGGTGACGATTAAGGTCCACAGCCACGGATAAGGCAACACAAACCAGCCCATCAATAAGAGAGAGAGCAAGGCCACAGGCAATAAACTGCGGCGAAGGTTATCAATTATCTTCCATTTGGATAGCGCGGAAAGTCTATTTTTTACAAGAATATGATGGCTGTTCTGTACTAAAGGCAACATCCAAGCTCCGATTTGCCAATCTCCACGGATCCATCGGTGGCTTCGTTTTATATCCGATTCATAGATTGCCGGATTGTCATCATACAAGAACACATCACTTACCATACCAGAGCGGACGTAGCATCCCTCGAGTAGGTCATGGCTTAGGATTCTGTTTTCCGGAAATGCCCTGTCCATGGCCTGTTCAAAAACAGCAACATCGTAAATGCCCTTTCCTATAAATGAGCCTTGGCCAAAAAGGTCCTGATACACGTCTGATGAGGCCTTGGTATATGGGTCCACACCGCTTACATTGCCCTGCATGCTCAAATAAAGAGAAGATACCGGTGGAATGGCAGAGGCCATTCTAGGTTGTAAAATACCGTATCCATCTGTTACCCGTCTTTTGGTAAAATCATAGATGGGACGGTTTAGCGGATGGGCCATGGTGGCGATAAGCTTCCATGCGGCATCTCTGGGAAGTTGGGTGTCTCCATCCAAGGTGATAATGTATTTTACAGATGAGAGCAAAGGCAAGTCTCCGATCATTAGACTGAAATGTGTTTTATCCCTTCCCAAAATCAGGCTGTTAAGCGCTGCGAGTTTCCCCCTTTTGCGCTCATAACCCATCCATTTTCCTTCCTGCTCATTCCATGTTCTAGGTCGGTGCAGCAAAAAGAAATTACCTTGGTCCGAATCCTCATATTTCAGGTTGAGGGACTCAATCCCATTTTTCACTTGATTTAGTAAGCATTCATCAGTTGACATTTTTTCAGTGTCAGCATCCAAGAAGTCCGTCAGCAAGCCATAATAAATATTCGATCCTGAATTAGCCAAGAAACGTACTTCCAAATCCTCGAGTAGCGAATCTATGGCCTCAGGATCAGTTAACATCGAAGGTACAATGACAAGGGTACGCCACGTATCGGGAACTCCTTTTGAGAAATCCATTCGAGGCAAGACTCGCGGAACCACCCAGATCGTAGATAACCAATTGACCAAAGAAACGGCCAGTTGCGATGCCCCTAAGATAAAAAGTGGAATAAGAAATATTAATGCCAGGGTACTAGAGACACCCTGAAGAACCGCATAAATAAACAAGCTGCCGGAAATGGTTACAGTCAAAAAGATGATGGAAAACAAATACAAAAATACGGGCATTTTGCCTGCCGCATTTTTTAGTCTATCCTTCCAAGGATTTTTGGTATTAAAGTATAATTCAATTTCATGCAGCCCCTTGCCAACCAACCAATATCCCAAATGCTCTTGCTTCGGGATTGTGTTTCCGCGTTGCTTTTTTTCTTTAATGTATGCCAGCAGTTTATGTGCCACCTCGGTCTCAGAGTACGCACTTGCTTTAGAAATGCGCTCCACTACGTGTCTGTAACTGTCTCGAGTGGCAAAATCCATCTGCGGATAAATCCCTGTTTCCTCTTCTCTAAAAACCTTCTCCACACTACTAAGAGATTCAACAAATTTCCTCCAGTCCGTAGCTCCTAAAAAACGGAGAGTGCCTATGCTGTTTTTGATGGATACCTGATCGGCAGCCTGTTTCTGGTTTTCTTGCCATACGAGGTCTTTAGCAGTTGTTCCCAAGATGTTCAACTGCTGCTCCATCCAACTTAGAGGGAGCTGAAGTTCCGGACCTTTGCCTTGTAAATATCGGGTAAATCCGGCCACAAATGGACCATCAAGAATTGGGGATGACCGCGCCATATCCGCAATGGTTAATATCAAATCCGCTGGTTCATCTCTAACGGTTTCCATCATTCGTCCAGCCCAAAAATCCGCCAAATTATTGTCCAGCATGTCAAGGGCAATCATTCGGGATACCCGGCGAAGGTTTTCGATGACTGCCAAACGGAGCATAATGGGTATGGCCCATAGCTCACCTAAAGTTAGAAATGTCTGCGTCTGATAAGCTGAGATAAAACTGCTCAGGTTATCCTGATCTATCCTTCCATCGCTGTGCGATATTATTTCCAACACGATATCGTAGACGCGCGGCATGCCAGCAGAAGCACCTTCCGCCAAATTGGGAAGTGCTTCACTATAGCCTTTTGGAAGGTGTTTTCCTGCGAGAACTACCTGCTCTTCGATCAAGTAAAAATTGTCCAACAACCAATCCCCAGCCGGTGAGATGGTTTTTCCAGATTTGATTCCATCGACGAGCAAATCCCTAACTTCCAAAAGTTTCTTCTCATTTTCCTCCAACCTTCCTAGTAGTTGATCCTTTGAACTTCCCACCTGCAATTTGTGTGACTTTGCAAGAATCTTTCCATGTCGGTCATTTTGTTCAGAACTGTATAATTCCCCCCGGTAGGGTGTTTCCCTATCCCGAGTATTAAGTTGATCTTTGTGAAAGTAATCCCTAAGTCGGGAAAATCCCTCAAAAACGGAAGATGTTGAAACATTTAGCATAGGTAACGTATGGACTTAATATTAAGGCTAAGACTCCAATTTCTGGCGACTGTAATGGTAATCAATATAAACAGGCTGAATGGGAGATGAAAATCTCAGCACTGGGCTAATTGGAAGGCTGTGAGATGGTAGCCCCACAGAATTGAGCAATATAAAAAAGTTGTGGCACAAAAGTAAAATATGATAGCATAATTATATTGTATATTTTATTTAAAAAGTTACATCTTTCACAGGTCGTGGGGTAATACGGCCTGCTGACGCATATAGTTGTGGGGTATCTTTTAAATGAATCTTACGGGAAAATCGCAGATGCTTTTACTGAGCTCTGGGATTAGCATCGCAAAGCAAAATCGGGCTTTGCGCAAAACGATCGCAAAGATTGTGGAAGGTTAGGCCGAAAAGTGGGTTAGGGTATATCAATAGAGTTGAATCCCCGGGCTATTAAATTGGCAACCACTCTAGGGATTTAAATTAAAAACTTCTAATTTGTGTCAATGTCGGAAGATTTGGATTTTTCCGAAATGTTGTCATATCAAACCTATATCTATGTTTACACGTTTCCTAAAATCTCTCTTTTTCGCATGTTTTTTTGTGCTATTGGTTTTTACCGCCACCGCCAATGACGGCTATAAACTTTGGCTGCAATATGCACCGTTTGAAACCCATACCGAGGCCCATTATTACCATGAATATCTATCCGATATCAGCTTGGTCGGCCAATCTCCCACCCATGAGGTGATTAGTAAGGAATTTCAGCTGGCAACGGAGGGGTTCTTTAAAGGATCACTTACACCCAGAATCGATTCGTCAGGCAATGGGAAGATTTGGGTAGGGAAGATTTCGGATCTACCGGTAAAAATTTCACGTTCATTTAAAGATCAGTTAGAGAAAATTGGTGACCAAGGTTATCTGCTCCTCTATGTGAGCGGTCAAGTGATCGTAACCGCCAAAAAAGATGTCGGTTTACTATATGGTACTTTTGCTTTGCTAAAAGCCATTCAAACACGGGAGAGATTGGATGAATTGGATCGATTGGAAAATCCCAAAATACAGACCCGCATGCTGAACCATTGGGACAACCTGAACCGGACGGTGGAGCGGGGTTATGCGGGGTTTAGCATCTGGAACTGGCACCGTCTGCCAAACCACATCGACAAGCAATATATTGATTATGCCCGTGCCAATGCCTCTTTGGGCATTAATGCCACTTCTATTACGAATGTTAATGCAAATGCTTTGGTGCTCACACCAATTTATTTGGAGAAGGCTGCCGCTATTGCAGATGCCTTTCGTCCTTATGGAATCAAATTATATTTGACAGCTAGGTTTAGTGCGCCGATGGAGCTGGATAAGCTGCCTACTGCAGATCCGCTGGATCCAGCGGTGCAGGCGTGGTGGAAGGACAAAGCAAAGGAAATCTACGAATACATTCCAGACTTTGGAGGATTTGTGGTAAAAGCAGACTCTGAAGGACAACCCGGCCCGCACAACTACGGCCGCACCCAAGCTGACGGCGCAAATTTGCTGGCGGAAGCCCTGCAACCGTTCGGAGGGCTTGTCATGTGGCGGGCCTTTGTCTATAGTGAAAATACACCAACCGACCGGACAAAACAGGCTTATGATGAGTTTAAGCCGCTGGATGGGAAGTTTTTGGATAATGTTATCGTGCAGGTGAAAAACGGTCCTTTGGATTTCCAGCCCCGGGAGCCTTTCCACCCTTTATTCGGAGCAATGCCTGAAACTCCGTTGATGATGGAGTTTCAAATTACAAAAGAGTATCTGGGGCAAGATACCCACTGGGTTAACTTGGCTTCTCTTTGGAAAGAAGTGTTGCAAGCTGATACCTATGCCAAGGGGCAGGGGAGTACGATAAGTAAGGTGCTGGACGGAAGTCTCCATGGATACAAACACACGGCGATCACTGGCGTGGCCAATATCGGAACAGACCGAAATTGGACTGGGCACCCAACGGCTCAGGCTGACTGGTACAGTTATGGCCGATTAGCGTGGGATCCGCATACGGATATTGGTCAAATTGCCGAGGACTGGTTGAAAATGACCTTTACTACCGATGCTACATTTGTCTCTACCGCAAAAAATATCATGCTAAAATCCCATTCCATCGCAGTGGATTATATGACCCCACTGGGTCTACACCATATTATGGCAAGGAGCCACCATTGGGGGCCAGGCCCTTGGGTGACAGGAGGACGAAGGGATGACTGGACAGCAACTTATTATCACCGGGCTTCGGAAGACGGAATCGGTTTTGACCGGACTTCGGCGGGCAGCAATGCCTTGGAGCAGTATAACCCCGCAGTGCAAAAACAATGGCAAGATTTGGAAAGCACTTCATTGGATTACCTGCTTTGGTTCCACCGGGTACCTTGGGATAAGGAACTGTCTTCCGGAAATACCTTATGGATGGAAATGGCCCTTCGTTACCAGCGGGGTGTGGAAGGTGCAAGGTGGATGCAGGCCGAATGGGATTCAATCGAAGGAAAAATCGATGAAGAGCGGTTCGGACATATTCGGTCATTTTTGAAAATTCAGGTCAGCGAAGCGGAATGGTGGCGGGACGCCTGCCTGCTTTATTTCCAGCAGTTTGCCCAGCAGCCATTGCCTGAAGGGGTGGAGGCACCGGAAAAGGATTTGGAGTATTATATGGGATTTAGGAGGTTTTTCGTACCGGGAATTTGATAATTTTGACCAAAGGGATGGTAAGAATGTAGGACTAAATCAAACTAAATCTGATAATCCCTGAATCATAGATCCAAAAATATAACTCTATATAAACATATGAAGGAATTTTTCAAAGAGCTCTTTGCGTACGGCCACCATTCCAATCAGCGATTATGGGAGGCCATGATGGAAAACCGGGGTATAGTACCTGAAAAATCTATTAAACTATTCAACCATATCCTCAACGCCCATCAGATTTGGAATACCCGGATCGATCAGAAAGATGCTGCATTTGGCGTATGGGAAAGCCGTGAAATTTCTGGCGAGAAGGAGATCGATCAACAAAATTATACTAATACCCTCACCATACTGGATATCTATGAATTAGAGAGCGTCGTTCAATATACCAATTCCACTGGTAAGGCGTTTACCAATAGCGTACGGGAAATTCTATTCCACTTAGTTAATCATTCCACCTATCACCGGGGACAGATCGCCAGCGACTTTAGGCAGAATAGCTTGGAGCCTTTGGTTTCAGATTACATTAAGTTTAAAAGATAGCCATTATTGTAAAACGTCAATTGTCTAGAAATTTGAAACATATAGCCGGATTCTTTTTCACACTAATTTTAATTTTGCCCTTTTGGGTGGAAGGGCAAACAGTTTGTACCCCTGAAAGCCGGGCTCGACTTGATACCGTTTTAATTCGGCTTTCCGAGATGGACGTTTCCAACCATCCCATAAGCGAACTGACAGTGGAAATTGGTAGCTGGTTTCTCCAGACACCTTATGTGGAGAAAACTTTGGAGCTTCCCGGTAAGGAAAAACTGGTCGTGAATTTGATGGGATTGGACTGCACCACTTTCGTTGAAACGGTTGTGGCACTGACTCGCATTGCCACCCGCGGAGATTTTACGGTTGAGTCCTACGAGCGGGAATTGGAATTGATCAGGTACAAAAAGGGGAAGCTCGGGGAGTATCCGTCGAGGCTACACTATTTCTCAGACTGGATTTTTATAAATCAGGAGAAGGGTATACTGTTGGATGTAACCAAGGAAATTGGCGGGAAACGCTATGAAAATTCGCCTTCCTTTATGTCCTCCAACCCCAAATTTTATGCGCAATTAAGTAATCCCGATTATGTGGCAGAGCTTCGGGAGGCTGAGGCTGTCATTGGTTCTCGTGCCTACTATTATATCCCAAAAGCAGATATCAGTAAATACGAACATGAAATACAGTCCGGGGACTTGATAGCGATCACCACATCCATTCCAAACTTGGATATTGTGCATGTGGGCATTGCGATAGAGAAGGATGGGAGGATACACCTTCTGCACGCAAGCACAGGTTCGATGGAGGTGGAAGTTTCTCAAAAGCCACTCCATGATTACCTTAGCGGCAATAAATCGCAATCCGGAATTATGGTAGCAAGGTTAGTAAGCGAAAATTGAATAGGATTTACATACTATGTAACAAAGCAGAACAATGCATTTTCTTCGTGGAGGGGTTATTTCCTCTGTCTGAAATTTATGTAATTTGTTTTTTGTTAATTGACGAATAAGTTCCGATTTTTATCTTTTCAGCAATTGATTCCCATGGCAAAAACTAATAAAGACAATATCCAAAAAGGTAAAGACCGGGAAAAAAATCTCAGTCATTTAAGAAACCGGGGGGAAGAAATTTTCCATTTGGATAAGGAATTGGCTTTTTCACGGGATGAAAAAGGGAAACGATTACTGATAACCCATTTGGACAAGGGTCTAATTGTAGAATTGGACGTTCCCTTTGATGAGGAATTTGCGGTTGAAATGGTGAAGATGGATAAGGATCGAGATGGCTTTACCATGTCTGGTCCGCAGGGTGAGGTTTGGTTTGATCTGGAAAGTTGCTGGCAGCTTGCAGAACCGCTGGAAATACCAAGGCTTTCACCTTTTCCGGAGATCATGATCGATCAGGAAATGCCGTTTTCCATCTATCAGGAAATGGATGAATTAACCATTGAATGTCCCCTATCACTTGCGGGTGAAATTCAACTAAAGGTTGGTGAAATGGGCCTGCTTCATTTTGGGAGTGTTTTTAAATTCCAATGTTATCCCAATACCGAAAATGCTGAGATTGACTATATAATGCCCGTTCCCCTAAAGGAAAATCCGAATCCATTTAAGAACCAATCAGAATTAACTACAGCAAGCGATTTTACTGGTGAAGAGTTGTTGATGAATGAAATTGCCAACGAGGTATTAGAAGAGGTATTGGATGGGGTATTCGACGAGGATGAAGATGAATTGGGAATACAACTCGATCGGTTACATTTTAAATGGACAATGCAGGGCATGTGTTTTGAGTGTGAGACGGATAATGTTAGCTTTAGTTTTTCCAATCAGGCTTCCTTATGGGGAGTGGAGGCTGATGAGTTTCTCGATACGGTTTTGATAGAATCGGATTCATTTGCTAAAGATGATATCCGCGTAATGGTGGATTATTTCCGAACTTATGAGGGAGATGAGATAATGAGGACTATTCATCAGGAATTGGCCGGATTTCTAAATCATCCCGATTGGAACTCCTTTCTGAAGTGGAGTTACGATGGGACTTTTACAACAATTGAATTGCGAAAAATCTTGGAAAATATACTTCGCCATTCAACCGAATATATGGAGGAACTTGGATTAGACTAAATCGGTTGGGAGATAGCTCTTTAAACGCACAAACCTTCCAGGTGTTGCTGATAATCAGCTTGTTGTTCAAATTTACGTGGGAAACCTGGAAGGTTTTTCTTCTTAAGGACCATATCGTTGCAGGAAAATGCCTCTGATTTTAGGTAATTACCAAATTATCAATCAAATCAACGAGATTATTTTTGTTTACTTTATACATTTGTCATGAAAAAAATAGCTTTATTTTTCTTCCTTCCTTTTTTTATTTTCTCCTGCTCCCTTACGGATTCTATTCCTGAACCGGATTTGCCGCTGGAATATACGGCGTTGGCCAATGTATCCTATGGAAGTCAACCTCGTCAAGTGTATGACATTTATTTACCCGCAGACCGTACTTCTTCCACCAAAACCATGATTCTCATTCATGGAGGTGGATGGAATTCGGGATCTAATACGGATATGAACGCTTTCAGGGATTTCCTACAGGAGCAATTTCCCGAGCTAGCCGTGGTAAACATGAACTATCGGTTGGCCGGACCAAGCCTATCTCCCTATCCCATGCAGATCGAAGATATCACTTCTGTAGTTAACGATCTACGGGAGAAGAAAGGTGAATATACAATTGGGGAGGAAATCGGATTTATCGGAGCGAGTGCCGGAGGGCATTTGGCATTGCTGTGGAGCTATGGGTATGATACCCGGAAGCAGGTGGAGATGGTGTGCAGCATTGTTGGCCCCACCAACCTTACGGATGGGGCCTATTTAAGCAGTACCAATCAGGAGCTGGAGGAAATGTTGGACCAGTTTGGATTTACCGAAAGCCAGTTGGAAACAGCTAGTCCCCTTCATCGTGTTGGTGCGGATGCGCCTCCTACGATTTTGTTCTATGGTGGGAAGGACCCCCTGATTCCCAATTCACAAGGAATGGACCTGCGGGATAGGTTGGAGGAGCTCGACGTTCCCCACGCTTTCTACTTTTACCCCAACGAAGGGCACGGCTGGATAGGCCTGAACCTGTTGGATTCGATTGTAAAGCTGCGGGCGTTTATGCGGGATTATATTTAAGAGGTTTGGAAGGAGATTTTATTCAGGAAGGAGCTCATTATTGACTCATAGTCTGCATCTGTTATCAAATCATTTTTTCAGATTGAAGGTCGAGACGGACTCTGGCTCAATAGTTGTATTACAGTCTCTTATAAATTGGAATTAGAAAGTTCATTGGTTAACCTTACCAAATGATGTTAATTTCAAAGAATTCACTTCCCTCTAAAAGCATCTTTAAATGTGATTCTAATTAGAATTCAGCAATGTTTCAAGTAGGTTTTTCGGTATCCTAAAATATCATATTAGCCTTTTAAAATTAAATTAAGTTTAGAGGGATATTGTTAATTGATATTAATCAGCAAAACTAAATTACTTTATGCCTTTAAAACAAGGATTGTCTGCTGTATCAAATAATAAAGTAACCCAGACCCAAAAAGACAATGCTTGTTATAAGTCAATAGTTGAAAATAACTCATTTTTTATCGTTAAAACCGATCTTCAAGGTAATTATACCTATATGAATCCTTATTTTTGCGAGATTCATAACATAATTACCGGGGATTATTTGGGCAAAGAATCGCTTAGTCTTATCGTACCAGAGGACCATGTTAGTTGTATAGAGACTGTTCAAAAGTGTTTTGCGGAACCCAATGTTTCACACTGGGTAAATTTAAAAAAACCATGCCCAAATGGGGAACTTTCTACCCGTTGGGAGTTTAAATTGATAAAAGACCCAAATGGCAACCCTATTGAAATTCTTTGTGTCGGACATGATATAACCCCCCTAATTCTTAAGCAGGAAGAACTGCAAAATTTGGTAGACATCACTTCCAAACAAAACCAACGCCTTAAAAATTTCGCATACATCATCTCTCATAACATCCGTTCACATGTTGCCAACATTATCGGAATATTAGAAGCTGAAGACTTGATGAAAAATGTGGAAGAAAGTAAGTTGGCATGGAGCATTTTGAAAGAGAGTGCTATTAGCCTCGATGACACGTTACATAATTTGAATGATATTGTGAGCATACAATCCTCTACCAACCTTCCTTTCAGACCTATATCGGTTTATCGGGAAATAAACCGGGTTGTTCGAAGTATACAGGTTATTGTAGACCAAGGGGAGTCTACCATAAACTATAATTTTGGTAACGAAGAAATCGTCAAGTCCAACCCGGCATATTTTGAAAGCATTGTCTTAAACCTGTTAACTAATTCGTTAAAATACAAGTGTCCCTCCCGGCCCTTAGTGATCGATATAGGTTTGGAGAAGCAAGGAAAATACCGGTTGTTGGATTTTAAGGATAATGGAGTGGGCATCAACCTAGAAAAACATAAAGAGGACGTATTTGGGATGTACAAAAGATTCCATAGCAACATAGATGGGAGGGGTCTGGGTCTTTTTATTATGAAAACCCAAATCGAGGCGATGAATGGGAAAATTGAAGTAGAAAGCGAAGTGGGGGTCAGTACTACATTTAAGCTTTATTTTCCTGAAAAATAACTCTTGTAGATTGCGGAGATAACTTTAAAATGTTTGTGCGTCTGCCATAGCAAAAACAGTAGTTGTTTTCGCCAATTTATTCATAACAAAAAAAATTACAAAGTGGAGCATTTTAGCCCCACCTTAAATTTTCTCATCTCCTTTCAACAGTAAACCTTCCTTGAACTACTTCCAACTCTTCACCCGTCTGGGGGGCGAGGATGGTAAATTCAAAATCCTACCTTGCGGCTACAGCAAGGTTATTGGCAAACCGCATTTTGTAATAGGGCGCAACTTTTTTCTCGTTTATCAGGTCCAACGCATGTTGGTGAAGAGGAATGGCCTGTGCGTATCGGGAATGATATCGGTGCAGCAGACCCAAATTGTCCAAGCTTTCGGCCCAAAGCAGGATATCCCCATAGGATTCAGCCAGGTCGGCAGCTCTTTGTGCATACAAAAAATCATCTTCATCGTTAGCATTTTCCCGATGAATTTGCCGGGATAGTTGGATCAATGTTTTTATTTTGACAGAATCATTTTCCAGCAGATCGATGGCATGCTTTAGACTGTCCAGATCTGTTTGTCCGAATGAATAAAAATGAAAAAAGTAGCCGAAAAAGAAAAAAACAATAAATTTATAAATCATTCAAATAAGTCTTTCACCCCCAAAATCCACCAACTCTTTATAGTTTTACGAAACTAATTCAATTTAGGCTATTTTTTTAAGTTTCATTTGATTTTTGTTGTTGGATTTGATGGGAATGATTTTGTGAAAAAGATAATCCAGGGGTTTTCCGAAAGTATTTTTAGAATTAGCGAAAAAGAGAATTTATTTCATAGATTTAATCATCTTGAAATTGTATTGATTTCAGAAAAGAAAACGATTTAACGATTACTTATATTAACACCCGGAACAAGGATATGCCCTTACTCCGGGTGTTTTTTTCTAAAACCTTATTTATTAGGCCAATTGGCCCAGTTGCTGCAATGTCCACCCAAATCGGTGCCCGAGATGCGGGTCTGTATGCCTGAGTACGCCGCATTCATGACCGCTCTAGGTGCAAATTGAATGTCTCCTTTCTTCTTGATAAAACCCTTGCCGAAATGAGCTTGACTAAGGCCATGTCCCATTTCATGTAATGCAACCGTCTCCACATCAATGGCGGAACCGTCATCGCTCCAAGAGAAATTGTCGTTATAATAAATTTCCCTTAATGCAACATCCCATTTGCCGTCCTGATTGGTATCTACTAAATTTCGGTCCCCATCTATCAATAAAAAGGTAAAGGTCACTCCCAGGATAAATCTAGAACCTCCGGGGGCAAGGTTTTCGAAAAAAGACCCCGGCATCCATCCAGCATGGTTCACGTCTGCTACGTAGGCGGGTTCTCCAGGAAACCCAAAAATCGCCGCAACGATTCCTATGGGTATAGGAATATTGGATACGCGATTTAATCCTAAATCGGAACACTTAACACTTTCCCAAGTTTTTACAACTCTTTTTAAGGCTGATTCGGTCTGTGAAAGGGAAATGCTGGATGAAGGTCTTGTTTGGTCCAAATAGTAAGAAATATCACTGGATCCATCCAAACTGGCAAATGGAGAAAAATCATCCTCCAATTGTTTATTTCCCCTATCGCTGAAAATGACCGTTGTTCCCTTTTGAGCACTTCCGGGTGCGGTAATATACTCCGCCTTATGTAAAACCAGGTTGTATACTGATTCATGCTGAATTCTTCCCATTGGATTAATGCTGCTCAGGCGAATTGGATCAAGATCCAGCTGTTTATAAACTACATCCTCGCCTACTACAAGAGAGGGATCAGCCTCATTTAGGGCTTGGTCAGTCTGGCAGGAAGTCAACCAGAGTCCGCTGACAATAAATGAATACACAATAATGCTTTTCATACTTTTTATTATTTTGGGTTAGATAAAATTTAGTTTGATAGAAAACAATGAAATCTAATAAAATTGTTTACATACTCAATATGGTTTAGATTTTTTTTTTAAAATTTTATATTTAAAAATAAAATGTACGAGATAATAAGGCATCAATATCAAAAAATACAATTTTAATATAATTCTCCCTGTCCAAAGTACTTAGAAATTCAAGAGAAAATGAAAAGTAAAAACAAACTGTTTTTTTGGGTATTTATTCCGGTTGGATTGGTTTTGATTTAAAAAATACTTTGATGACATCCCCCCGCCGTTTCCGATGGTATAATAAAACGACTTAACTGCATACCTATGAAAAATTTTCTAAACCAATGGATTTTATGTTTAGCACTTGTGCTTCTTTCCTGTGATACGGATAGGGAGGAACCCGCGCCGGAGATTAGACAGGAAAGCATCTCGGCAATTGACAGCAGGATGGGGGATATGATGAATGAATTTTATTTTCCCGGGATTTCCATTGCCATTGCTAAAAACGGGAAACTCGTGTACGCCAGAGGATACGGCACCGCCAATCAACAAACTGAGGAGGCGGTGACTCCTGAAAGTATATTCCGATATGCCAGTTTTGCAAAAACCATTACAGGGATTGCTGTAATGAAATTGGTTCAAGACAATAAACTTTCCCTGGAGGATAAAGTGTTCGGTGCCGATGGAATTTTGGGAATGGAATATGGGACCAAAACGTATTCCAATAGAATAACAGCCATTACGGTCGACCATTTGTTGCACCATGTTCCAGGGGGATGGAGGAATTTTATGGATGACCCTGTCTTTGATGGACCTGCCAATTTATCAAGAGATGAGTTGATTTCGTGGGGACTCGACAATGTACCTTTGGCAACTAATCCCGGATCAACCTACCACTATTCCAATTTTGGTTACCTGATACTGGGAAGAATAATCGAGAAAGCAAGTGGCAAATCGTATGGGGAGTATGTCAAGGAAGAAATATTGGACAGAGTTGGTGCGACAAGTACCTTTTTGGCACGTAATGGCAAAAATGAAAAGAGATCAAAAGAAGTGGAATACTACAGCCAGGACAGCACCGATCCCTATACGTCCACTGCTTACAATATCGAAAGAGGAGATGCTACGGCAGGATGGGTAAGTACACCAAGTGATATTGCAAGAATACTATCTTCGGTAGACTTACAGCCTGGAAGGCCGAATTTGCTCAACCAACAACTAAATAATCTTCGGGGCACTCCGCTCAGCAATTCGGGAAGTTATGGAAAGGGAGTTTACAGATTCAATCACCCCGAATTAGGGGAGGTGCATTGGCATGATGGACTCTGGCCTGGTTCCCAATCCTTATCTGTTTCCAAAAAAGGGGAATTCTGTATATCCGTGGTTATGAATTCCGGGGTCTTTCAAAACTACACGCAGTCAATGAATAATATAGCAGGTACCCTTTTCGAAATCATGATGGATGATACGATTGAATACCAAGATATAGATCAGTTTTAAGCTTCAAAGAAAAAAACCGACTAATTTTAAATAAAAGGTTGGGACAAACAGCATTTAATTGTATATTTCTGCATTAATCGGGAGATATGCGGGAATATATTTTTAAGAAGTACAGTCAGGCGGAGATAATTGCGGGGGTCAGGGAAAACGATTCCGAGGTGCTTAGGTGGCTTTATAAATCCCAGTATCCAAAGGTGGAACAATATGTAACTGCAAACCGGGGAGACTCGGACCAAGCAAAGGATATCTTTCAAGAGGCGTTTGTAGCCGTTTGGAAAAAACTTAAATCAGAAGATTTTATTCCACAAAACGGAACGGCAGTCACCGGATTTCTCTATCAAATAGCCAAAAACAAATGGCTGGATAAACTTAATTCCACAAAACATAAAAATACTGTTCCCCTTGAAACTTATCACGAAGTAAAAGAAGAGGAGAATGAAGACAGGGAGTTTAAATTTAAACATATAGAGGCTTCATTTAAGAAACTTGGAGGGAATTGCAAGGAGCTGCTTACACGGTTTTACTTCGAAAAGCAGTCCATGGCAAAAATAGCCCAGGCTTTTGACTGGACAGAGGCAACTGCCCGGAATAACAAATACCGATGTATTCAGCGGCTTAGAGAAAATTTGGATACCAAAACTAAACACAGCATTTAAGGTGAGTAACCAAACCAATATATCGCAGGAAGAATTTGAACGGTTCGAAAGCTATTTTCTCAACGAAATGCCTGTTGATGACAGGTTCGATTTCGAAAAGGAACTGGAGACAAATAAAGCATTTTCCGCTAAATTCCAGTCTGCCAAAGCTATTTTGGAAGGTATCGAAGAAAACGCTCTGAGGGAAAATTTGGAAAGTTTTCACCATGAATTAAGTGATAACGAAACCATTAAATCCAAAAGGTTTCCTTGGCTTGGTGTCGCTGCCTCCTTTATTCTGTTGTTGGGACTTTTTACCTGGGTGTTTTTAATCGGTCCCAATGAAGAAGAGCAGTTGTTTTTGACCCACTACCAACCCGACCCTGGCCTTGTCACCGCAATGGGAAGCAGTATGGAATACGAATTTGACCGGGGAATGGTGGATTATAAACTGGGAGACTACGAAGCGGCAATAGTACGATGGGAAAAAATCATTCAAGAAAAGCCCGAAAACGATACCCTTCAGTATTTTCTTGGAGCAGCTCACTTGGATTTGAAAAATAGCGATAAGGCTCTATTTTATTTTGAGCGGGTATTGGAAGTGGAAACCAGTAAATTTACAGATGAAGCTACCTGGTATTTGGGTTTAATCTATTTGTTGAAAAGGGATTTGGAACAGGCAAGAATAATGCTTGAAAAATCCAGTCATCCCGATGCCGAAAAGCTTCTCAAGAGTCTCCCTGAAAAATGAACCGCCTTTGCTTTATATGGCTATTTATCTCAATATACCCAATCTGTGGTGTGGCCCAAGATGTGGATGCCCAACTTTCATCAATACAGAAAGCACTCAGTGATGAAGATCCTGTATTGGCAAAAAGCATTTTTGATAGAGAAACCGAGCCTTATATATCCAACAGGGATTTTTTGAACCTAAGCTATTTTATCCCCTTTGCCGGCTATATTGCCGATGCCGAAATGGGGAGCCAAAGCGGAATGGATGCAGTACATTATTGGCTTGATTTCATCAAAAAGGAAAGTTCGGACCCAAGGGAATTAAGACAGGCTTATCTGGAAATTCACACATACTATATCAAAGCAGGAAAGCCGGCGATGGCCTATGAAGCCAATGAAACGGCATTGGCCTATACCAATCAGATTCCAGACCACAGGCCTGCGGAATGGGCCGTGATCGAAAGCAATTTGGGAGTTATATCCAATCAGATGGGAAATCCGGAAAAGGCCAGATCACATACCCTCAAAGCAAAGGAAGGCTACGAACAGGATCCTAAGACAAGTCCCGTAAATTATTTTAATTTACTCAATGACCTTGGAGCACGGTATTGGTTTTCAGCTATGTGGGATTCGGCAGAATATTATTGGCAGGAGGGAATCGAATATTTAGATAAAATGGAACCGACCCCGACCAACCAATATTATCGCAGGGCCATGATTGAAGGCAACCTTGGAGCGGTGTACGATGTCAAAGGTGAGGTGCGGGAAAGTATTCGGAGAGTCAAATCTTCCATTGCCAATACGCAATATTTCATTGACAATGCATTGGATGATCCAAAAAGAGAAAGGGCATTTTTATCGCTTTTTCATGGCTCAATGAATCTTGCTTTGGTTTATAAGAGCATTGGTAATTATCAGGAGGCATTAAGGCTCCAGGAACATACCCTGAAAGCTAAGGAAAAATTTTTTCCCCCAGGACATCCTGAAATCACGGAAAGTTTGATTCATGTGGGACAAACGCACCGATTTGTCAGCAATTACGGGGAAGCCAAAGTCTTCCTTGCCAAAGCCCTAAAGGAATTGGAGAAGGCTGATGGAGACTATTATATGCAGTTTGCCGATGTTCATTATACCCTGGCTTTGATTCACGAAAGTGAAAAGAATATTTCCCTTGCGAAACACCATTATCTGATGGCCAAAGACCACTTTGAAAAAGCTTACCGGGAAAAGTTTGATTTTGTTTACCTAGATTTTTTAGGCAATGCCGCTGAGTTTTTTTCCAAAAACAATGAACCTCAATATGCGCTTAACTGGTCCAAGCTGGGTTTGGATTATATTTCCAAGGTAAACGGCCGCAGCTCAATGTCAGGGTTTTTACAGGTACTTAATCAGGGGCGGGTTTATTATAATTTGGGAGAGTTTCAAAACGCATTAATCCATGCCAATGAAAGCCTTACTATTCTGGATGAAAGATTGAATCAGGCTGAATCAGGCATTGATTCCATTCGAATAAATTACGACAAACCACAATCTATTCTACTTTCGGAAAAATCCCAATACGAATTAAACCCGGCAAAATCTATTGCCAATTTGGAGCATATCCTTAAAAGGCTTTTAGATGCAATGGAGATACTGGAAAAGAGAAAAAGCTATTTGTCAGAGAGCGAAGACCTCACTGTACTGGTAGCCCAAAACGAAGATTTGATGGACTTTATAAAGAAAATCCAGTTAGAGCTATATGAGAAGACGGGAGACAAAAAATATTTGGATGATTTAATAGCGGTTCAGGAAGCTAGTGTATATAGTCGCATCAGAACGCAGCTAAATCAACACACAGACATTCGCTTTGCAGGTGTTCCCAAAAACCTGCAAGATCAGGAGTCTCTACTCAAAAAGGAATTGAACGAGCTATTTGATGGAGGAGGTGATTTGAGTGAGTATCATAGATTAAGCAGTGAATGGGAGAGTTTTTTGGAAAAGTTGAGACTTGAATTTCCAGATTACTATCACATGCGCTATGCCGAAATCAGCCCTGAAAACATGGAAATTCCATTTGACGCACAGATTGTAAGGTATTTTTTTGTGGAGGAGAAATTAAAAGCCGTTGTTTTTTCCAACGGTAAAAAAAAGCTGTTCCACCTTGATTTTGATCCGGAACTCATTCCTGCTTTGCATGGCAACTGGGACAATCCTCGAGACCTGGGAAAAATCACACACGCACTTTATCAGCAGCTTTGGGAGCCATTTGCTTTAGAATTTGATAAAGATAGGGTTTTGGTTATTCCTTCCCGGGTTCTTTTTAATCTCAATTTCGACGTTTTGACTGAAAGTGACTTGGTGGATTATAGCGAGTATAGCTCAATTGGGTTATTGGGAAGGCATGATATTTCTTACCACTACAGCCTTCGGCTGCTGAATGGGGAAAGGCATAGTCCTATACCTACCAATTATATTGCCTTTGCCCCTGGGTTTATGGACTCGATGAAGGACAATTACCTGAATTCAGCCAAAGACTCGCTAAGCTTGGACAAGGCCTATCTTTCACTTTTGCCCCAACCTTTCTCCATACATTTGGCAAAACGTGCCTCCGAACTTTTCAGCGGTAAAAGTTATGTGTATGAGCAATCCACTCCCGAAGTATTCAGGAAGTATGCCGGCAACAATAAAATCATCCACATCGCAACCCATGCCGAATCCAACAATATCAGCCCGGCTTTTTCCAGGCTTATCTTTGCCAAATCCGATAAGCCAGAGGAGGACAACTCAGTATACGCCTATGAAATTTACAATACAGAAATGAAGGCTCATTTGACGGTATTGACTGCCTGCGAAACCGGAAAACCGATATATAAGCCTGGTGAAGGCATGATTTCTCTTGCGCATGCTTTCCAATATTCAGGTTCGGAAAGCCTGTTGACCTCTCTTTGGCGGATCGATGAAAAATCCAGTATGGAGATCACAGAACACTTTTTGGCATTTTTGTCAGAAGGAATGGCCAAAGACAAGGCACTGAAGCAGGCAAAGCTGAAATACCTTTCTGATGCAAATGGACGCACGCTCTCCCCGCAATATTGGGCAGGGTTGGTATTGATAGGAGATCCAGAACCTATAGAAGGATTGGGTCCAAATAAATTTTGGATGGCTTGGGTTTTTATTCTGTTGACACTGTCCGGAATAGTAGTCTATCTAGTCAGGAAAAAGAGAGGTAAATTTGGTAAAACTTCGGATTTGCATATTAAATAACGCAGGCGGTAGGGGCCACAATCCAAATTTACTCAATAGGTTACAGGCAATCGGAGGGATGGTAGAGGCGAAAAACACACTGAAGCCGGATTAAATTATAATTAAGGAATTAATGAAACAAAACCCGGGGAAAAATCTCGGTTTTTTGACTAGCTTTCTTCAAGCTAATGATATGCTATTGGCTGATAAATATACCTTACTCCAGCCGGATCTGATATTGCAGAATCACTGTACTCCTTCGATCTACTTGCTGAATACCATGCAGTGGGTTATGGTCAAAGACCGGACGGTTCTGAAATGCCAAACTTAGTTTGGACCGCTGCCCATCCAGCAGTAAGTTGATGCCTGCCTCGTAAAAGGTCATCGGTCCTTGTAATCCATCGTAATTTGCGTACTGGCCGGAAACGAAGGGTTGTATTTTCTCCGCACGCTTATCAAAACCAAAAAGGTACCCCAATTGAAAATAACCAATATGGCCTGTCCCGATTGCAGGAAAGGAATTGCCTGTGCCGCTGAAGGTACCTTCAGAATTGACCCCGCCGCCGACATTATTCAGTCCGATTACCCGGATATAATCCGGTCCTAAATCATAATAAAAATAGCCTGCATAGAAAGTCATGGCTTGTTTGTTTACCAACGGTAATTCTCCAAATATATCCAATGCAAACATGTTCATGGGAGTAATTACTGTATCTGCCGCAGCGTTCAGGTGCCACATTGCCCGCTGTTGAGTTTCAAACCCAGCTCCCAGTGCGAGCACTTTCTTAGTACCACCATAAGTTCCAACATGAAAGGGAGATACCAGGGATTCATGCTCAAAAAACTGATATTTAATGTACGCTGCGGTCTGCACCCCGCTTTTTACATAGGAGAAGCTGGATACTTGTCCGATTTGGGTGTTGGCAATAGGAGCATAGGGTCGACTAAAAATAAGTCGATAGTCCCAATGCTGCCATTGCCCGTTCACATAGGCACTGAGCTTCCGCAGGATATTGTCAGTCTGATTGATCGTGGGCATCACCACGGCAGGTACATCGAGCGTCAACATTCTGCCGGTATGTGGGGAAGCATATCGGGACACACCGTTCCATCCCGACTGTCCGCCACCGACTGTCAAGTATCGGTGTAGCTTGTGGTCGATATAGAAGTCAAGCAGACGGATTTCGCCGGAGCGGGCAGTGAGGTAATTGATGTTGTTTTGCCCGAGCGTTAGGGTCAGGTTGGTACGGTCATTAAGGCGGGCATAGGTTTGAAAACGAATTCTTCGCACTGAAATGTCAAAAAAACGGGAGGCTTCTTCTCCATTAATTATGGTACCCGGATTATTGTAATTGTAGCGCATCCAAACCTGCCCATTTACCCTAACGCCCGCATAGGAGGAACTGTCCGGTGTAAGGTAAATCCGGAGGGGCTTTAGCTGAGTTTGTGCCAGACTATCAAAACAAAGCCCAGTTAGAAAAAAAAGAAGGAGTACAATCCTGACGTTCATTAAAGGCAAATATAAGTTATTTGCCGTTTTGATTACAGTTTTTCCAAATTTGCCAGATATTCGTCGGCTTGGGCAAGGATTTTTTCACTGTCTTTCATCCGGTCCAAGGTACGGTAAACGAATCCAATGCGTGGATTACTCTCCAGTTTTCCCCTGTTTCTGGCGTAAAATGACCAGTATAAACTATTGAATGGGCAGGCCTTTTCTCCAAATTTTTTGGATTTGTTGTAATGGCAACTTGAACAATAATTGCTCATTTTGTCGATATAATTGGCACTTGATACGTAAGGTTTGGTACCGACAATTCCACCATCAGCATACTGACTCATCCCTCTGGTATTGGTTATCTCTACCCATTGTATGGCATCAATATAAATTCCCAAATACCACTCGTCCACTTCGTTAGGGTCTATCCCCGCCAATAAGGCAAAATTTCCCGTGACCATTAGCCGTTGGATATGATGGGCATATGCGTGATTCAAGGACTGGGTGATACTCTTGGACATACAGTTCATAAGGGTGTCACCAGACCAATAGTACCCGGGAAGATGTGTTTTGTGTCCAAAGAAGTTATGGTCTGCAAAATCCGGCATTTCAGCCCAATATATCCCCCGCATATATTCCCGCCACCCCAATATCTGTCGGATAAATCCTTCTACCTGGGCGATTCCGTATCTTTCTGGGTCTTGTTTCCACTTATTCTCCACTGCATGGATTACTTCCAGAGGGTGAAGAAGCTTTGTATTCAAGGCAAAACTCAACCTGCTATGAAATAGAAACGGATCATCAGTGTGCATGGCATCCTGATACCTGCCGAAAAATGGAAGCAATTCCTCACAAAAATAATTGAGCAATTCTATCCCTTCTTCACGGGTACACGGCCAATTCAATCCCTTATTTGAAATTTCACCGATGGTAGATACACCTGACTTTTCAACCATTTGATGCATCTGTTCCACCTTTTTTGGTTGATCTGGGTGGCCCACCAGTATGGAAGTATCCTTTAGTTTTGACCTGTTTTCCGCATCATAGTTCCAATTTCCGGTAGAAGGGTTTTCCCCATCCATCAGAATATCAAAATCCCGACGCATATGCCGGTAAAACGACTCCATCAAGTATGTCTTTTTGCCGCTAAAGAATTTTTTCAGGTCACTGCGTTGTGTCAAAAAATGCTCCGTATCGACAAATTCGGAAGAAATAGAAAGGCCTTTGGCATAATCTGTCAATTGGGTATCTAAGCGATACTCATCAGGGAGTTGGTATTCAAATTTGTCCCCGTCGTTCTCTTTTATAATCCAGTTCAGATTGTCGGTAAGCGTCTGGGTGTTTTTAGGATCATCCAACTGAAGGTATAGGATTTCATGCCCATTCGCCTTTAGCCGGTCTGAAAAGCCCCTCATCGCTGTAAAGAAAGCCAGAACCTTTTGTATGTGGTGGTGGGCATAATCCGTTTCCTGTCGGATTTCCATCATTACATACAGATTGTCTTTTGAAACATTTTGGTACCAACTATGAGAGCTATTTAGTTGGTCGCCTAAAATAAGACGGATGGTTTTTCCCATTTATCCAATACTATGATTCTGATTGAATAAGATAAAAGTATCCTAACTTGTTCAAAAAATAGCTAAGCTTTCCAAAAGTTTATTTGATAAATAAAGTTTAGCCCTTCCCTAAGAATACATAGGTTTTTGCTGTTTTTCAGTCATTATCATTTATTAAGAACTGTATTGTCCGTATCTAACAATTCGATATATTCGCCAAAATAGCTGTTAAAGGTTCTAAACAAATGGGGTAGATCACTACTTGTCATCTCCTTCATAATCTTCTGGTTATCCATTCCCAATGCCTCGCAAAGAGTCTCAGCATACTCCAAGAGATCTTCCCCTATCTTTTCCGCGTCATTTTGATCCAGTTGGATTTGCATTATTGCTTTTGATTTGATTGCCATTAGTGACATTTTGTTGCGTTTAATTTTTTGTCAAAGGAATCCTTACCACACTATTTAACTGGGTCAATTGAATTTGCCCGCTTTTACCCTTGTCTGCCTTGAAATTCTATTGTCTCCATATTCTAAATACTTCACTATAAATGAAGAATTGGCGAACGGAGACGTATCATTTCCCTATTTTTTTGTTTTACAAAGTGAGTTTTCTGTATTTCAAGATTTAAAATATTATTTTATGTTTTTTAAATACACCTTAATGATATTTTCAAATCTATCTTAACTCCTATAATAAATGGAATAATATCGGTATTGACAAAAATAATTGTGCTATTATTTTCTAAAAATTTGAAATAAAAATTTAATTACAATTTTTTGTGTACAGAAGTGATATAGATGTATTATATCAGGCTATGGGGCTTTTTATATAAGAATGAAAAAATGTGCGAAATAAAAAGCCTCTATCCGATATCAATTCGGTAGAGGCTTAAGCTGCAGTGCTAGTCCATTGTCACTAAAATTTGGTTTCTCAGGAGGTCTTCAAATGTTTCCCGCTTTCTGATCAAATGAGTTTTACCATTCAGCAATAAAACCTCCGGGGGCCTAAGTCGCGAATTATAGTTGGAAGACATACTAAAACCATATGCTCCCGCATTTTTGATGGCCAAAATATCACCTTCTTTCACCTCTTTCAATTTACGGTCGGCTGCGATGGTATCTGTTTCGCAGATATACCCAACAATAGTATAGACACGTTCAGGTCCGGTAAGAGTTGAGATGTTGATCACTTCGTGATAGGCATCGTACATCATGGGCCGAATAAGATGGTTTAGCCCTGAATTTACGCCTACAAAAGTAGTAGCGGGCGTTGGCTTGACCACAGTAGCGGACACTAGCAGGTAACCGGATTCGCTGACAAGGAATTTGCCAGGCTCAAACCATATCTCAAGTTCCCGCCCATATTCGCCGCAAAATTCCTGAAATGCCTGCGAGACTTTATTGCCTACATCCATTATATCCGTGGTCACGTCTCCGGTTTTATATCCCACTTTGAATCCACCGCCGAAATCCAAAAAGGTAAGATCCTTAAATTCTTTTGCGGCTTCAAAAAGTATTTCGGCGCCTTTTAAGAAAACATCCGCATCGAGGATATCCGATCCTGTGTGTACATGAAGACCTGTGATCTGCAAGCCATAGGCATCGACTACTTTCAATATATGCTTAAGTTGCAGAATGGATATGCCGAATTTACTGTCAATATGGCCGACAGAAATCTTCGCATTACCACCCGCAAGGATGTGGGGATTCAGCCGGATACATAGCGGGATTTTCCCTCCATAGGTTGTTCCGAAATGTTCCAACATGGGAATGCTATCAATGTTGATCATCACGCCCAGTCCCACTGCTTCCTGAATTTCCGCAAAGTCCACACAGTTTGGTGTATACATAATTTCCTGAGGCTCAAACCCCACATGTAGGCAAAGGTGTACTTCCTCAATCGAAACTGCATCCACGCCAGTGCCGGCTTGCTTCATCAGTTTTAGGATATTGATATTAGAAAGCGCCTTGGTGGCGTATTTTATCTTGAGTTTGACCGTGGAAAACGCAGTTTTAATTGCCTCCACTTGGCTAAGAATTTTTTCTCCGTCATAGACATAGAGCGGAGTGCCGTATTGCTTGGCCAGATCGGTTAGAGATACTCCCTGTATCCTGTAAGATTGATCGTTAATTTCCATGGTTCAATTTTTGAATGGACAAAGATAGATATTGCCTGTAAAACAAAAAACCCCGAAACGCGGCAGAAAAACAAAATTCCAAACCCAAGGGATTGTTTTCTGTCCCATCTTTGTTTCTATATACTACTTGCTGTTGTGTTAAAATAAGTTAACGGACTCATTATCTGTTCCATATCTGTTAAATTTGCTTCATGTCAAAAACCAATATTAAAATCATCATACTCATGATGTCTTTGGGCTGCCTGGGTCTACTGGGATTTCAGTTGTATTGGGTAAGCAACCTATTGAAAATCAACCAGGAGCGGTTCCAGCAAAACGTTTTTCAGGCTCTTGCGGCTACGTCAGACAAATTGGAAAAAGGAGAGACCAGCGATATTTTGAGGAACTCATTGGCAATGGACACGACTTTACAACGGGCTTTGTTTCAAAAAATAGAGCCAATTGAGGTACGAATTAGACGGAGGCCCATTGCAATGCAGCGACCGTCAATGGTGGATTCAATGTTCAGTCAGCCCATGCCTCAGATTTCTTCCACCTTTCAGCGGTTGATAGCTACCAAAGAAGGTGAGCCTAAGAATTTTCGGGACATAGAAAAATACTTTTTGATGCCTCCTTTAGCAGCTTCTTCTGTGTTCACTCCGGATGAAATGGCCATTTACCTACAGGAAAAGGAAAAATGGCTTGAATTTATTGACAATCAGGACAGGTTTGCCAGTAAAAGGAATTATGCTTCGAGCAGGCAGGCACTTTTGGTGGAAGAATATAATGTGTCAAGAGATGTAGCGCAGACGATCGTCAAAACAAATTGGAAAATTGCCCTTGTGGAAGAGGTAGTTCATCAGCTATTAAATCCCGGCCAACAGAATATCTTGGCTCGAATAGACACGGGTATGGTAAAGGCAGAGATACGATCGCAGCTGTTAAAGCGTGGGATTGATGAACCCTTCGAACTTGGTATTCTCAGCAATACCGCTGATTTGGTGACGATCGGACCGGTAAACGACCTAGCCCCCTTAAAAGAGAGCACTATCCGGGCTGAGTTGTTTCCCAGCGATCTGATGGGAGTAAATAGTTTTTTGGTAGTTAAGTTTCCAAATGAGAAAAACTATTTATTTAAACAGATTTGGGTCCCTTTATTGAGCTCTTTGCTGTTTTTGGGAATAATCATTTACTGCTTTATTTATGCCATTCGGGTGATCATTCACCAAAAGCAAGTCTCGGAAATAAAAAATGACTTTATCAATAACATGACGCACGAATTCAAGACGCCGATTTCTACTGTAAGTTTGGCTATAGAAGCATTGCAGGATCCGGACATTGGGTATCAGGAATCATTCCGAAACAGGTATTTGGGAATCATAAAGGAGGAAAACAAGCGATTAGGTACCCAAGTAGAGCAGGTATTGCAGGCTGCGGCGTTGGACAAGAAAGATTTTAAGCTAAAATTTGAAAAGGTTAATATTGACCAATTAATTGATTCCGCATGCGTTCATTTTGGATTGATAGTGGAAAATAGAGGGGGGAGTATTGAAGTCATTTCCACCGTTGACCAACTTGAAATTGAAGCGGATGTGTTTCATCTTAATCATATTATCAACAACTTGCTTGATAATGCAAACAAATATTCACCACTATCTCCTCAAATACAGGTGAAAATAGAAGAACGGGAGGATACGGTCCACATCGCATTTAAGGATAAGGGCATAGGCATGAACAGGGATTCGTTGAAAAGGATTTTTGATAAGTTTTACAGGGTGCCCACAGGTAACCTTCACGACGTGAAAGGTTTTGGACTGGGCCTTTCCTATGTTAAGACCATGGTAGAGGCGCATAAAGGAACAGTCCTAGTGGAAAGTGAATCAGGCAAAGGCAGTACGTTTACCATCATTTTACCAAAAAAACAATGAGTAAAACAAAAATTTTATTAGCTGAAGACGATCCCAATTTAGGGGATATTTTACATGAATACCTGAATATGAAGGGGTATGATACGCTGCTTTGCAAGGACGGAGAAGAGGCATGGAATAGGTTCAAGAAAGACACTTTTCAACTCTGTATTTTGGACGTTATGATGCCTAAAAAGGACGGTTTTACACTAGGGAAAGAGATAAAAAAAGTGGAAGAAAACATTCCGATTATTTACCTTACGGCAAAAAATCTCAAAGATGACGTCATACAAGGGTTGAAAATCGGAGCGGATGATTACATCACCAAGCCATTCAGCATGGAGGAATTGCTGCTCAGAATTTCGGCGATACTGAGACGTACTGCGACCAAAGTAGAAACTAAATCTCTCAAAACGTATACATTTGGTGACTTCACCCTGCATTATGACAGGCAAATGCTGGAGAGTCCCTCCGGAGAGCATAAGCTCACTTCCAAAGAAAACGAATTACTTCGATTGCTTGCATCGGAGCTCAATCAGACAGTTAGTCGGTCCCACGCGCTTAAGATAATTTGGGGCGATGACAGTTATTTTAATGCTCGAAGTATGGACGTCTACCTAAGTAAGATCCGTAAGTTGCTACGAGAAGATCCAAACATGCAGATCGTTACACTCCACGGGGAGGGGTTCAAATTGGTGGAAACTGTTGTTTAATTATAGTATCGGACCAATATTTGGGATTGTTCTTTTAATATTGCGTTTCTTATTCGTTATTTGATGAAATATCAGCATTAATCTTTCCCAATGGCAAAAGAAATCATCTATACGGACACTGCTCCAAAACCTATCGGCCCTTACAGCCAAGCGGTCAAAGTGAATGGCACCCTTTTTGTATCCGGCCAGATAGCACTTGACCCTGAGACCGGTGAATTAGTCAATGAGAATATTACCGAGGAGACGCATGCTGTAATGAAAAATCTGGACGCAATTCTTCAGGCAGCCGATTATACGTTTTCGGACGTGGTAAAATGCTCCATTTTTGTCCGGGATATGAATGAATTTGGAACAATAAACGAGGCTTATGGTAGATACTTTAAATCAGATCCGCCTGCCCGGGAAACCGTGGAAGTAAGTATGCTTCCCAAAGACGTTCAGGTGGAGATTTCCTGTATTGCCGTGAAAGGTTAAACTATATTACAGAACTGACGGTTGTTTTATGGTGAGGATCTCTCCTACATATAGTGAAATATTGGTGTCATCACTTCCGGCCGAGGAGGTGATGAAGAAAGCTTTGCGAGTGACAAGGGAAATGAATTATTTGGATCCGATATCATTCGAATCCCATGAAAAGCATCTATTCAACGGTACTGTTCACAACGACACCTTTCATCTTTCTCTCAAAACCGAAAATGCCGACAGCTTTATCCCACTAATTCGGGGTAAGGTAGAGACCACCCGAAAGGGATGTATCCTTTTTCTTCATTATAGTTTTTTCCCAAGTACTGTTTTTTTTCTCGGATTTTGGATTGTAGCCACTTTTTTTATGATGCTGTTTTTCTTGACTTTGCAGCTTGATCTAAAATTAGCCGCATTATGTCTAGTTGCTGGTATGGGCAATTATTGGTTTTCCAGTATGCATTTTATGCGTAAGGTGAAACAAAGCCAAAAAGCACTGCATCACATGCTGGACCTCCAGCCGAATGATCCCCGTTAAGCTAGATTTTAACCCGTAGGGTATGGATTCTAGCCGTCAGATTGTAATTTAGCCGTCCTAAAACATTACTCATTAAAATAAATACCATGAAATCGAGCATGACGAAAACGTCACACAGTGGGATGATTATCGTTGCGAGATTCCATCTGACCGTTAAAAATCAAATTATAAACAGATGAAATATAGAATAGAGAAAGATACGATGGGGCCCGTTGAAGTTCCTTCCGACAAGTATTGGGGTGCCCAAACGCAGCGGTCAATCAATAACTTCAAAATCGGTGGTGCCAAACACCAAATGCCTATCGAAATCATACATGCATTTGCTATATTAAAAAAATCAGCCGCATTAACGAATGCGGAATTAGGGGTGCTTGATGAACAAAAAGCCCAAAATATAGCAGCAGTATGTGATGAAATTCTTGCTGGAGACTTGGATGAGCAGTTTCCCCTCGTCATTTGGCAGACGGGATCAGGTACTCAATCCAATATGAACGTGAATGAGGTGGTGGCCAACAGAGCCCATGTCCGTCAGGGAGGGACGCTCACTGATGAGAAGAAATCCATTCATCCAAACGACGACGTCAATAAATCCCAGTCGTCCAATGATACCTTTCCAACGGCCATGCATATTGCGGCCTACAAAATGGTGGCGGAAACAACTATTCCAGGCGTAGAGCTGCTGAGAAACACCCTGAAGGAAAAATCTGAAAATTTCATGCAGGTAGTGAAAATTGGCCGCACACATTTTATGGATGCGACTCCATTGACCCTGGGCCAGGAATTTTCCGGATATGTTGCCCAACTGGATCATGCGCTTCGTGCCATAAAAAATACGCTTTCTCACCTGTCGGAACTTGCTCTGGGCGGTACGGCGGTGGGAACCGGACTGAACACGCCTAAGGGGTATGCAGAAAAAGTAGCAGAGAAGATAGCGGAGCTTTCGGGTAACCCTTTTATCACTGCACCAAACAAATTTGAATCCCTTGCGGCTCATGATGCGATGGTAGAAACACACGGTGCTTTAAAGCAACTGGCTGTTAGCTTAATGAAAATAGCTAACGATATTCGGATGCTTTCTTCTGGTCCCCGCTCTGGAATCGGAGAAATTCTTATCCCCGAAAACGAACCCGGATCTTCCATCATGCCAGGCAAAGTAAACCCCACCCAGGTAGAAGCAATGACCATGGTCTGTGCCCAAGTGATGGGTAACGATGTAGCGCTATCCATCGGAGGCTCAAACGGCCACTTCGAGCTCAACGTATTCAAACCCATGATGGTAAATAATTTGTTAAGTTCAGCGAGACTTCTGGGCGATGCCTGTGTTTCTTTTACTGAGAACTGCGCAGTGGGAATAGAACCAAATGTTCCGTTTATAAAGCAACATTTGGAAAATTCCCTCATGTTGGTTACGGCACTTAATCCCCATTTGGGATATGAAAATGCAGCTTCCATTGCCAAAAAGGCACACAAGGAAGGAACAAGTCTTCGGGAAGCGGCTGTTTCACTCGGTCTGTTGACCAATGAGCAGTTTGACGATTGGGTAAAGCCCGAGGACATGATCGGAGGTCTTAAGTAAATTTGCGTTCACTAAAGGGCCCTCAGTGTTTATGCCGTGGGTCCTTCTTTTACTTTATTATCGATTTTACTCTTCTGATACCCGTCTTTATTTTGGATAAAAGGGATTACTTCATTATTTTTTGTAATTTGTAGGCAAATGATTCGTTTTTATGTATTCACTGAAAATCATAAATGTGTATGAGAACCTATAAATTTCTGTTTTTACCTGCCCTGCTGGCATTATTTTTATTTTATTCCGGAACTTCTTTTGCCCAGCTTGACAAACCTGAAAGAAGGACCTATAAGAAGATGAAACGTAAAATGCCTCCTGAGGATTTCAAAAAGTTGCTCGAGGATAAGGCCAGGTTTTCCGCAAGTACGGATTCTCTCACCGCTGAAACTGAAAACTTGCTTCGCACACTGCGTGAAAGGGACAACAGCCTCCAACGGACCCGGGAGACAGAAGCAAGATTAAGTCAACAGCTTTCAGAATTTCGCCAACAACTTTCCGAATTGGAAACTAGGGAAGAAACCAATGAATGGGATCAGGGAATTGCTTTTCGGGTTCAATTTGGTGCCTTTGAAGACCATGACATCAGCGAGATGGTTGCTGATAGTCCGGATTTGGAATTGGTCAAGGAAGATGGGTTTAATAAATATGTTCTAGGCCAGTTTAGAGACTATGAAAAGGCGGATGAGCTGAAAAGGTACCTTCGAAAAATCGGCGTGAAGGAGACCTGGATTGTACCGTACAAAGACGGCAAACGTGTTCCGCTGAAATCCGTCATGGACGAGACAACTGTAGGAAAACGATAATCTATTAGTGCTGCGTTGTTTATGTTTTTCATTTTTAGGAAGCTCAATATTATTGTCGATATATAAGTTGTATAGCTTCAATCTTTTGTAATTTAGCCTTATGGACTTTAGATGGAGAATAAAAGAAAAGGCCGATTTCAACACGGTTGAATTTCTCAGTCAGGAAATCAATGTGAATCCCACTTTGGCTAACATGCTTGCAAATAGGGGGGTGACGAATTTCCAAAAAGCCAAGGACTTTTTTAGGCCCGATCTGGATAAACTGCATGATCCATTTTTGATGCAGGACATGGACAAGGCCGTTGATCGGTTGATTTTGGCAATTTCGAACGGTGAAAAAATTCTTGTTTACGGGGATTATGATGTGGATGGCACCACTTCTGTAGCCTTGTTTTATGGGTTTTTAAAAGAATTTTATGATAATATCGGATTTTATATTCCTGACAGGTATAAAGAAGGATATGGAATCTCCGACAAAGGTGTGATGTATGCTGCGGAGAACGGGTTCTCCTTAGTCGTATCATTGGATTGCGGGATCAAAGCCATTGACAAAATTGATTTGGCCAATACATTGGGGGTGGATTTTATCATTTGTGACCACCACACTCCCGGAGATGAACTGCCTCAAGCAATTGCCATTCTTGATCCAAAGCGGACAGATTGTTTGTATCCATATAAAGAGCTTAGTGGATGTGGGGTTGGATTTAAACTGATTCAGGCATTTTCCATAATGACACAACGAAACCCTACCAACTTGTACGCTTATTTGGACTTGTTGGCTGTAAGTATAGCCTCAGACATTGTACCTATTACCGGAGAAAACAGAATTTTGGCATTTTATGGACTAGATAGGGTTAACAACAACCCTCGTCCGGGTCTAAAGGCGTTGATTTTAAAGGGAAAGCTGGAAAAAGATATAGACATTACTGACATCGTATTCAAAATTGGTCCACGCATCAATGCATCCGGAAGGATAGAGCATGCCAAGGCATCGGTGGAATTACTAATTTCCAAGGACTTGGAGACAGCCGTACGAAGGGCGGAGCTCGTGGAAGACGTCAATGCCGCAAGAAAAAACTTTGACGAAAACATCACTAAAGAAGCCCTTCAGATGATAGAGTTGCGCGAGTCAGAAGGGATTTTTCGAAGCACCGTTCTTTTTAAGGAAGACTGGCACAAAGGGGTTATTGGTATCGTAGCCTCCCGCTGCATAGAGCGCTATTACAGACCTACCATTATTTTGACAGAATCCAATAATAAAGCAACGGGCAGTGCCCGTTCTGTGTTTGATTTTGACATTTATGAAGCTATTCAGGAGTGTAGCGAATTGTTGGATCAATTTGGAGGGCATAAATATGCTGCTGGGTTGACCATGTCGGTTGCCAACGTTCCGGCTTTTCAGGCAAAATTCGAACAGGTGGTAAGCGAACGTATTCACGAAACGCACCTCAAGCCTACTTTGGAAATTGACGACGAGTTGCTTCTTGATCAGATCAACTATAAGTTTTATAATATCCTAAAGCAGATGGCTCCCTTTGGTCCAGGCAACCCTGAACCCATATTCTGCGTCAATCAGGTCTATGCGGAAAATGTCAAGATATTAAAGGAAAAACACCTACGGTTTGAAATTATTCAGGATGGGCAGCAGACCCGCCCGATTTGTATAGGTTTCGGATTTGGCGAATATTTCGATTTTCTTAATAGTAAAATGAGGTTCAATATGGCGTTTGAGCTGAGAGAAAATACATTTCGGAATACAAGCAGTCTCCAACTCTATGTGAAGGATATTAAATTTGATTAGTACATGATTTTAAAGGCAGATAACCTCGTCAAGATTTACAAAGGAAAGCGTGTCGTCAATGACATATCTGTAGTGGTGGAGCAAGGTGAAATCGTTGGGCTGCTAGGTCCAAACGGTGCGGGAAAGACTACATCATTTTATATGATAGTAGGACTGATAAAGCCTAATGGAGGCAAGGTATATTTGGATAACAAAGAAATCACGCCGCTTCCGATGTATAAGCGGGCCAAGTTGGGCATCGGGTATCTGGCGCAGGAGGCTTCTGTCTTTAGGAAGCTTTCCGTGGAAGAAAACATCTTGGCCGTCTTGGAAATGACAAAGATGCCAAAGAAAGAACAGAAGGAGAAAATGGAAACCCTGCTGGAAGAATTCAGCTTAACACATGTTCGCAAAAACCTGGGTATGGTCTTGTCGGGAGGCGAAAGAAGGCGTACCGAAATTGCCAGGGCGTTGGCGGTTGATCCTAAATTTGTCCTACTGGATGAGCCATTTGCGGGAGTGGACCCAATTGCTGTGGAAGAAATTCAATCCATTGTGGCCAAACTGAAAGATAAAAATATAGGCATTCTGATTACCGATCATAATGTAAACGAGACCCTGTCAATAACTGACCGCGCCTATCTGATGTTTGAAGGGACGCTTCTTAAGGCAGGAACGGCCGAAGAGCTTGCCGCCGATGAGCAAGTTAGGAAAGTTTACCTTGGTAAACATTTTGAACTAAAGCGGAAAATTTAACCCACGTTTACCTATGGAAGTCATCAATTCATTTATGACCTGGATCCTAAAAAACAGGATAGGGCAAATAGACCGGTTTAAGGCAAAGCCTTTGGAGGTACAGCAAGAGATTTTATTTAAGCTGGTCACCACAGCTAAAGGAACCGCATTTGGGAAAAAGTACGGATTTTCCCATATTACAACCTATGCGGACTTTGCCCGGCAGGTTCCGGTACACGACTATACACAACTGACTCCGTATATAGAGGAGACAATGAAGGGTAACCAAAATGTACTTTGGCCATCGGAAATTGTTTGGTTTAGCAAATCATCCGGCACTACCTCTTCGCGGAGTAAATTTATTCCCGTTTCCCAAGAATCCCTAGAGGATTGTCATTTCAAAGGAGGCAAAGACATGCTGTCCCTTTATATTAACAATTATCCAGACACAAAACTTTTCACCGGGAAAAGCCTGACCATAGGAGGGAGTAACCAAGTAAATAACTTCGATGAAAATCACAGCAGCTTCTATGGGGACATTTCTGCTGTGATCATGCAAAATTTGCCGATGTGGGCCCAGTTTGCGCGAACGCCAAGCCTAGAGACTGCCTTGATGAGCGAATGGGAAGAAAAGATCAACAAAATGGCCCATGAGACAATTAAGGAAAATGTTACCAGTCTGACGGGAGTACCCACGTGGACATTGGTACTATTGGAGCGGGTTTTGGAAATAACCGGGAAGCGGGATATTTCGGAAGTGTGGCCGAATCTTGAGGTTTTCTTTCATGGAGCAGTGGCATTTGGGCCGTACAAAAGCCTCTTTCAAACCCTGATACCATCGGACAAAATGCATTATATGGAGACGTATAATGCCTCAGAGGGATTTTTTGGTATACAAGACCAGACGGATTCCGATGAACTCCTACTGATGCTGGATTATGGGATTTATTATGAATTTATCCCTCTTGAAGATTGGGAAAGTGACGACCCTAAAGTCATCCCTTTGGAAGATGTCGAACTGCATACCAATTATGCCATTATCATCTCTACCAACGGAGGCTTATGGAGGTATAAAATAGGGGATACAGTAAAATTCACCTCCCTCAAACCCTACCGGATTAAAATTTCCGGCCGCACTAAACATTTTATCAATGCATTTGGGGAGGAGGTCATTGTGGAAAATGCAGAGCAAGCCATTGAATCCGCCTGTCTGCAGACAGGCGCTGCGATCAAAAATTTCACAGCGGCACCAATCTATTTTAAAGATCGTGGAAATCAAGGAGCACATGAGTGGGTAATTGAATTTGCGCAGGCCGCTGCTGATGAAGAATTGTTCAAATTAAAATTGGATGCTGCACTTCGTGAGCTCAACTCTGATTATGATGCCAAACGATATAAGGATATGGTACTCCTCCCGCCCATCATTCATTTCGCCAAGGAAGGTACTTTTGACAACTGGCTTAAATCCAGAGGAAAATTGGGTGGGCAGAATAAGGTGCCCCGTCTTTCCAATAACCGCGATTATATGGATGAAATTTTAAAATACCTGTAAGGTATGCCATAGCTATAAGCAAGCATGTTTTGTGTCATGGTATCATTTAGTGGTGGATGGAAAAAAACTACGGAATGTTTGTAAATTTTTAATAAAAAGTATTCCTTCAAGGAAAAATATTTTTGGGAAATAAATGGGAGATTAAATACCAGTTTGGGATATTTTAGGGTTAATCTTTTTCCAAAACCTGCCCTAAATTTATCCATTGCCACTAATGGCAAAAACAAGTACTATTTATCCACATTTGTCAACACTTATCCACATGACAATTCGGTAACATGTTAATTTACTGGAAAACAGTTAGATATGATAATGTTTGAAAAATACAATTTGTGGATAAAGTTCTGTAAATGAGAATGTATATACATTGGCGTTGAAAAATCGCAATAAAAATCAAGCCAATAACTCAGAAATTTGCAAAAATCTTCTTAAAAATATTAGTTGTTGATTTCTAGGTTTCCTTAATCGATCGGATAGTTTTTAACTTTTGTTTTACTTTCGATTTTTAGCTTCCTCCCAATAGCGATCCATCTCAGCAAGGGTCATTTGATCAAGTTTTTTCCCTGCATTGGCCGCAGCTTTTTCTAGGTATTGAAAGCGATGGATGAATTTTCGGTTTGTCCGCTCCAAGGCTTCTTCCGGATTGATATCAATAAACCTGGCATAATTGATAAGTGAAAAAAGCAGATCACCAAACTCAGCAGTAGCTTCCTCTTTGTTTATATTAGGTCCCCCGCCGTTAAAGGCTGATTTAAATTCTTGCATTTCTTCTTCCACCTTTTCCCACACTTGGTTAGGCTCCTCCCAGTCAAATCCTACTCCACGTGCCTTTTCCTGAATACGCATGGCTTTGATTAGGGCGGGTAATGAACTGGGAACTCCACCAAGGACTGATTTATTCTTTTCACCTTTTTCTTGAAGTTTGATTTTTTCCCAATTTTGTTTTACAGCCTCTTCATCTTTGGCCTCTACGTCACCATAAATATGGGGATGTCTTCGAATAAGTTTTTCATTCAGGCTTTGGATTACGTCCCCTATGTCGAAGGACTCCATTTCAGAACCAATTTGGGCATAAAAGACAAGATGCAATAAAATGTCACCAAGTTCCTTTTTAATTTCCGGCAGGTCATTTTCCAGAATAGCGTCTGAAAGCTCAAATGTTTCCTCTATCGTCAGATGTCTGAGACTTTCAAGTGTTTGTTTCCGGTCCCACGGGCACTTTTCCCGCAATTCTTCCATGATGGTGAGCAAATGCTCGAAGGCGGCCAGGGATTTGTTTCTATCTTTCTTTTCGGTCATGGCTGATGGGAAACTAATAAGATTGTAATAACGTTTTAAAAGGAATGCGTAAATTTGTAGAAATAAATTTGATATGACAACTGTATATTTAACCTTGGGATTTGTAGCGTTGTTTTTCATCATGATGTCTGTTAGGCTGATCTTTTTGAAAAATGGTGAATTTAAAGGCACATGCGCCTCACAAAATCCCTACCTTAACAAAGACGGTGGCACATGTGGGTACTGCGGGAAAAACGTAGATGATGGGTCTGCCTGTGGCAATCCGGACAACGAAGTGGACAAGGTCCTCGCCAAATTTAAATAAGTGTAACGATATAAGTTTTTTTACAGCTAACTAACCAATTTTAAGTGGCATTAATTAAGTCAATTTCTGGCATCAGGGGAACCATAGGAGGTAAAAGTGGAGAAAGCCTTACTCCTTTGGACATTGTAAAATTTGCGGCGGCTTTCGGCTCTTGGATTGTAGAGAAGACGCAAAATCCAAAAATAATAATCGGGAGAGATGCCCGCATCTCAGGAGAGATGGTTTCCCAACTCGTGACCGCTACCCTACAGGGGCTTGGTATAGATGTGGTTGACCTGGGTCTAAGTACCACACCTACGGTGGAACTAGCTGTCCCTCAGGAGAAGGCTGGAGGGGGTATTATCATTACCGCAAGCCATAACCCTATGCAGTGGAATGCACTCAAACTGCTTCAACATGATGGGGAATTTATCTCTGATGCTGACGGTAAGGAGGTATTGGAAAAGGCCGATAAGGAAGACTTTACCTTTGTGACGGTAAAGAAACTCGGTAAATATACCACTATAGACGATTATCTCGACCGGCACATTCAGCACGTTCTTAATTTAAGATTGGTCGATAAAGAGGCTATTGCTGCAAGGAATTTCAAAATCGTGGTGGATTGTGTCAATTCAACCGGCGGCATTGTTATCCCCAAACTACTGAAAGCATTAGGGGTTGCTCAAGTAGAAGAGTTGTACTGTGAGCCTACCGGCAACTTCGCCCACAATCCTGAGCCATTACCGGAAAATTTGAGGGACATAGCGATGAAACTTGAAAACGGTAATTATGATCTGGGTATAGTGGTGGATCCGGACGTGGATAGGTTGGCATTTTTTAATGAGGATGGGAGTTTTTTTGGAGAGGAATACACGATCGTTGCTGTGGCTGACTATATCCTTTCAAATCAGCCCGGGTCCACCGTATCAAACCTCAGTTCCACGAGAGCACTGAAGGACGTTACCAATAGAAGAGGAGGTGAGTATCATGCTTCGGCGGTCGGGGAAGTCAATGTAGTCAAGAAAATGAAAGAGGTGCAGGCCGTAATTGGGGGAGAAGGCAATGGTGGCGTGATCTATCCAGAGTCGCATTATGGTAGAGATGCGCTCGTAGGTATTGGTTTATTCCTTACCCATTTGGCTAAATTTGGAAAAACGGCAAGTAGGCTGAGGGCATCTTACCCTAATTATCATATTTCAAAAAATAAAATTGAGCTTACGGCGGATATAGACGTAGACAGAATATTGGATGCCATAAAATTGAAATACAAAAAACATCCCATCAACGATATCGACGGTGTAAAAATCGAATTCGAAAAAGAATGGGTACACCTTCGCAAGTCAAACACAGAACCTATAATCCGGATTTATTCTGAATCTGAAACCTTGGCCACGGCCGAACACTTAGCCAATAAAATCATTTTGGATATTAAAGAGGTAATTGCCGAGTCCGTGTAAGCGTGGCATTTTGGTAAAATTTGATTATGGAGTTTAAAAGAACGGTTTATCTCGACAACGCAGCTACTACTGCTCTTGACGAGCGGGTTCTCGAGGCGATGTTGCCCTTTCTAAGGAGCACCTATGGAAATCCTTCTTCCGTTCACAAGCATGGGAGGGAAGTTCGGGTTGCCATCGAAAAAGCAAGAAAAACCGTCGCTAATATCCTGCTGGTTAGTCCCGGAGAAATATGCTTCACCTCCGGTGGTACAGAGGCTGACAATATGGCTATATCCGGTGCGCTTGAAACCTTTGGATTGAAGCAGATAATTTCGTCGCCTTTGGAGCACCATGCGGTATTACACACCGCAGAAAAATGTTCCAAACGCATGGGAATTCCACTAAAGTTATTGGAGGTAGATTCACAGGGAAATCTAAACATGGATCAATTATCCACGTTTCTGCAGCAAACTCCGCATAGCTTGGTGTCTTTGATGCATGGAAACAATGAAATAGGTAACATCAGTGACCTTGAAAAAATCGGTGAATTGTGTAGATCGCATGGGGCATTTTTTCACTCCGATACTGTGCAGACAATGGGGCATTATGCGCACAACTTGAACACACTACCCGTGGATGCCGTGGTAGGAGCCGCGCATAAGTTCCACGGACCAAAAGGAGTGGGTTTTTTATTTATCCGGAAAGATAAAAAAATTCGGCCTTTTCTTCATGGAGGCACTCAGGAGCGAAATATGCGGGGAGGAACCGAGAATGTATATGGAATTATCGGACTGGCCAAGGCCTTGGAACTGGCCTATCAGGAAATGGAAGCTCATGAAACCCACATCAAGGAAATCAAGCGGTATTTTAAAAATGTACTCGTTAAACGGTTGCCGGGTGTAATTTTCAACGGGCTGTCAGGAAACTTGGAATCAAGCCTCTATACTGTACTCAACGTCAGTTTCCCTCCATCGGAAGCCAATCAGGGCATGCTACTTTTTAATTTGGACTTGGGTGGCATTTCTGTCTCTGGGGGTTCTGCATGCAGTAGTGGAGCCACATTGGGTTCCCATGTGCTTCAAGCTTTAGGTAGCGATCCTAATAGAGAATCAGTTCGTTTTTCATTTAGTAGGTTTACCACCAAAGAAGAAGTGGATTATACCTTAGCGAAGGTCTTAGAACTTTACGCTTAGAAGGGGAGCTTGGATAAGTCAACATTCCCCCCAGACAAAATAATCCCTATCTTTTTACCATGAAATTGCTCCTTGTTTTTTAGTAGAGCAGCGAGTGGCACTGCGCAGCTGGGCTCCACAATAATTTTCATTCGCTCATAAATCAACCGCATGGCTTCTATGATTTCCCTATCACTTACGGTTAGAATGTCGGATACGAATTCTTGAATAATCTCAAAATTCAATTCCCCCAAAGAAGTCAGCAGACCATCAGCGATGGAGTTGGGAGTGGAGAGAGGAATACGTTTTTTGGCTTGGAAAGAGCGGTAGGCGTCATCTGCACCCTCCGGTTCAGCCCCAATTACTTTAGTGTTTGGAGAGATATAATGGGTAGTGAGCGCAGTTCCTCCCAATAACCCTCCTCCTCCAACTGGCGCAATGATGGCATCAAAAGGAATATGCTCCTCCCACATTTCCAATGCACAGGTTGCCTGTCCTTCAATTACATGAATATCGTCAAAAGGAGGTATAAAAGTGGCCCCAGTTTTATTTACCACCTGAGCGAGGGTAGCTTCCCGAGAAGCCAAAGTTGGTTCGCAGAGAGTGATCTGTCCACCATAGGACTGCACCGCTTTCTTTTTGATTTGCGGAGCCGAAGAAGGCATCACAATATAAGCAGGAATCCCCGCCTGAGTAGCGGCCCTTGCAAGAGCTGCTGCGTGATTGCCACTGGAATGCGTCGCGACTCCTTTTTTTCTATCCTTTTCGGATAGCTTTAAGACTGCATTCGCCGCACCACGTGCTTTGAAAGCACCCACTTTTTGAAAATTCTCACATTTGAAAAATATTTCACAGCCTGCAAGACTATCAATAGCGGAGCAGGTCAGGATAGGTGTATTATGAATCATATGCCGAATTCTAACACCTGCCTCCTGAATATCCTCTAGGGTGGGAAAAGTACTTGTTATCATTAGTTATCGATTTATTTCAAGCTTCAAAGGTAATTTTTCCCCTTCAATCCGACAATAGTTATTTTTTTAACCCTCGTTTAATTGAACTCGGTACCGGCTGCTAGCCAAAATTTCTTTATATTGTCCGATACATGATAAGTATGACAGAAATATTGACTGATAAGCCTATTTTCCCGGTCATGGGTGAGGAATTGGGTGCGCATAATGCCATTGCCATTGACCTTAGCAAGGATAATGAAGCCTTAAATCAAGTGAATTTAGCCGATAGTCAGCAATTTTGCAGCTACGTGGATAGCCTGAGAGAAAGTCAGGAAAAAAAATATGGGCTTGGGGGGTATTTGGAAAATCGGGTAATATATACCAGAAGTCATGTATTTGCGACAGATTCAGCCATTTTCCGCAATATTCATCTAGGTGTAGATATCTGGGCATCTGCTGGCTCATCCGTTTTTTGTCCGGTTGAGGGGGTAATTCACAGCTGTCAAGATAATGCAGGTTTTGGAAATTATGGCCCTACGGTCATTTTGGAACATGTATTGCGGGGTAATAAAATCTACAGCCTATACGGCCATTTGGCAAAAGCGGACCTAGGTCTATTTTATCCAGGTAAACAAATAAGGGCTGGTGAAATATTAGGTCACTTGGGAGAGGAAAAAGAGAATGGAAATTGGCCTTCACACCTTCACTTTCAGTTAATTCAGGATTTGGAAGGCCTGACTGGCGACTATCCGGGCGTTTGCAGGGATTCGGAAATCGGTCACTATGCTCAAAATTGCCCTAATCCAAATAACTGGCTGAATTGTGAGTTGCTACAACCTATCTACTAAGCATCGTTTATACATAACATCAAATAACTTCATGAATAAATCAGAAATTGCCCACCTAACCAATTTTAGAAAGGAACTTCATAGCTATCCAGAGCTTTCTGGAGAGGAAGCAGCTACTTCTGAACGGCTAAAGGTATTCTTTAAGAATTTAAACCCCGATGAATTTATTGAAGATTTGGGGGGACATGGCTTTGCTGTCGTTTATAAAGGGAGCAATCCGGGTCCAGTCACCCTTCTACGAGCTGAATTGGATGCTTTGCCTATTTTGGAGCATGGTGCGATCAAGCACATTAGTCAAGTACCCGGAGTATCGCATCTCTGTGGCCATGATGGACATATGGCAATACTCTGTGGGGTGGGCATTGTGCTTTCACAGGAAAAACCCTTAAATGGAAGCGTTGTAATTTTATTTCAGCCTTCAGAAGAGACGGGAGAAGGAGCCTCCCAAGTGTTGAACTCAGAAAATTTCAAAAAAATTGTTCCAGATTTTGCCTTTGCCCTTCACAATCTACCGGGGTACGACAAAAACCAAATCGTCTTGAAAAAGGGTGCTTTTACGGCAGCATCTAAAGGAATGATCATAACTTTTACGGGAAATACCAGCCATGCAGCGCATCCTGAAGATGGCAACAGCCCAGCTGAAGCGATGTGTAAAGCAGTAATTGGCCTGGAAAGGCTCTCTGAATCCATCTCAGAGTTTTCAATGATTACCGTCATACATGCAGTCTTGGGCGAAGTTGCTTTCGGAACCACCCCGGGGGAAGCAAAAGTTATGGCCACAATTCGGACGTATGACGATGATGTATTAGAGAGGCTCGGCAAATTTGCTACTAAATTGGTTGAGCTTATTGCAAAGGAATATCGGTTGGAGGTTTCCGTATCGTTTCGTGATCATTTTCAGGCGGTAGTCAATGAAGAAAAAGCTTGGGAGTATGTCAACGAGTCAGCTAAAGACCTTAAATTAAAAACCAAACACATCAGGACTCCATTCCGCTGGTCGGAGGATTTTGGTCATTTTTCCAGCGTTACCAATACCCTCCTTTTTGGCTTGGGTGCAGGCAAAAAACACCCCCAACTTCATGAAGGCACGTATGATTTTCCGGATGATGTGATATCAACTGGGGTGAATCTTTTTTCCGAAGTGGTACGAAAAATAAATTTTTAATCCGACAAATGGACCACACCTCTTACATTGAAATCAACAAGACAGCCTACAAGCAAAACATTCAATTTATCCGAAACCAAGTTGGCGAAAAAACTATCATTTCTTCTGTTGTTAAAGGCAATGCCTACGGGCACGGTATTGAGAATATTGTAACCATAGCAGAGAGCAACGGAATACGGCATTTTAGTACCTTTAGCACCGATGAAGCTGTTCGGGTTTTTAATGCCTCCACAAAGGGAAGTCAAATCATGATTATGGGAATGCTTGATGAGGAATCGCTTCCTTGGATCATTGAGAGGGGAATTGGGTTTTATGTATTCGAGTTTGGCCGCCTGAAAGCGGCGATCGAGGTAGCAAAGCAACTTGACAAGCAGGCAAGGGTTCATATCGAAGTGGAGACTGGATTTCACCGGACTGGGTTCGAATGGGAGGAAAGAGAAACACTGCTTAAACGAATCGAAAAAAGCAGAGATCATCTGGAGCTACAGGGACTATGTACCCACTATGCGGGTGCCGAGAGTGTAGCTAACTATGTGCGTGTAAAATCCCAAATAACCAAATACCTGGAATATAAAGCATGGTTTGAGGAAAATGGGGTGATTTTCGAAACCTATCATACGGCTTGTTCAGCGGCATCCCTCAGTTATCCAGAAACTATTATGGACATGGTTCGGATAGGCATTGCCCAATATGGGTTTTGGCCAAGTCAGGAAACCTATATGGCAAATTTCAAGCAGCTGGATGCAGACATGAAAAATCCACTTAAACGCCTCATTAGTTGGAAGAGTAGTATCATGAGTATCAAAAAGGTGAAGATGGGTAGTTTTATTGGATATGGAAACAGTTATATGGCTTCCCGTAACATGACGATTGCCTTGGTTCCGATAGGCTATAGTCATGGATTCAGTAGAAATTTGAGTAATCTTGGAAAGGTATTGATTGACGGAAAAATTCTCCCTGTAGTGGGTACAGTAACCATGAATACAATTTCAGTAGATATTTCAGACCTCTCTACTCCAAAAAAGGGCGATGAGGTGGTAATTATCGGCAAGCAAAAAAGAAATGAAATAACTGTGGCCTCATTCGGGGAATCTACCCAACAAGTTAACTATGAATTGCTGACCCGATTGCCGGCTGATATCCCCCGAAGAGTTAAATAATAGATGCTTTTAAAAAAATAAAATCAAATTGGTATTTTAGAATGGTATTTGCGGCTAGTTTATTCAGGTAGTGTGTTAGTGAAAAAGCTGCACCTACCTTTTTAGCCGATCCGTGCGTTTTATGTATTAAGGATCAAGTTCAATCTTAAACAAAAATATCATGACGAATCTAACAAAATTATTCATGCCACTTTTTCTGCTATCTATTTTTTTCTTCTACGCTTGTGGCAGTGAGCCGGTAGAGCTTTCTGACCATAAGTGGAAAGCAACCAATGTTGCAGGTGCTGCCGCATCTAAAGAAAAATTGGCAAATCTAACTCTCGAATTTAGAGAGGATCAGGAAATTGGAGGTTTCGCTGGATGCAATGAATACAGAGGAGGTGCTACCTACAATCAACAACAAATCAAATTTTCGACCTTATATACGGATAATGAAACTTGTGATGATTCTGCCTTAGAGCGAGCGTTTCTCAAAAATCTGGAAAGTGGATCCACCTATACGTATCAGGGAAGCAAACTTGCCATCCATGATGAGTCCGGGAATATCGTAGTGGAAATGGAGCAAATCTGATGAGCTGAAGAATTAATGGAGTGGAATATACAAAATATACTTTTGGATAATTCCGGTTACTAGGTGGGGAATCACCTTAGAGTTTCTTAAGTTTTAGGTAAATATAATTGTCCGGTTTCCAACTACCTGTACCTTATGGGCCAGGTGGTATTTGATGGCACGTGATAGAACTACCTTCTCCACATCCTGGCCCATTTGTACCATTTCCTCGACAGTGTTTTGATGGCGTACTCGGGCCACATCCTGCTCTATAATTGGGCCAGCGTCCAACTCTTCGGTAACGTAGTGGGCGGTGGCACCGATTATTTTAACACCTCTTTTATAGGCGGCGTGGTAAGGTTTCGCTCCGACAAACGCTGGTAAAAATGAATGGTGGATATTGATGATACGATTGGGAAAGTGACGAATAAATTCCCCACTCAGAATCTGCATATACCTGGCTAAAACGACAAAGTCTATCTGATGTTCCTCCAGCAGTTTCAGTTGGCGTTGTTCCTGATCAGCCTTTGTTTCTTTTGTGATCGGGAGGTAATGAAACGGAATACCGAAGCCTTTGACAACTCGTTTCAAGTCGGTATGGTTGGAAATAATCAGGGGAATCTCCACCTGAAATTGCCCTGAATAATATCGGCTCAGTACATCAAAAAGGCAGTGAGATAATTTGGACACAAAAATGGCCATTCTAGGTTTGGGGACGCTAAATTCCAACGTGCAGCGCATGGAGAACTTTTTTCCAACTTCATCGAGAAAAACCGAAAGTATTTCCTCCTTTGGAATATCAAAGGTATCCAGTTCCCAGGCAGCCCGCATAAAAAAGTCCCCAATTTCTCCGTCAATATGCTGATCTACTTCTATAATGTTGCCGGAATAACGATATAAAAAATCAGAGACTGCGGCTACAATTCCTTTGTCATCTTTACATTGAATGATTAATATGGCTGTCTGCATGGATTTGGGTAAATAAAATTAAAATTGATGCTTAGCTAAGCAGTGCTTTAATATCCTCACTGTTAAGACTTTTTATAAAGCTTTCTTCAGAACTTACTAGCTCGCCAGCAAGGGCCATTTTGCGCTCTTGGAGTGCCATAATCTTTTCTTCTACGGTATCCTTGCTGATAAATTTGTAGATCATGACTTTGTTTTCCTGTCCAATTCGATGGGCTCGGTCTATAGCCTGTGCTTCTACTGCCGGGTTCCACCAGGGGTCTAAAAGAAACACATATTCCGCTTTGGTGAGATTGAGGCCCACTCCCCCAGCTTTCAGGGAAATCAAGAACACCTTCACTTCATCTTTTTGTTGGAAAGCCTCCACTTCTGCCTGCCGATTTTTCGTGGCACCATCCAAGTAGGCGTAGCATATTTTTTCCCTTTCAAGGACTTCTCTGATTATTGTTAAATGTTTTACAAACTGGCTAAAAATCAACACCTTGTGCCCCTCACTAGCGGTGGAAGAAATCATATGCGTAATATCTTCCAATTTTCCTGAGTCGCCAATATAATTTTCGTCTGTAAGCTTGGGGTGGTTGGCGATCTGACGCAATTGGGTGAGCCCCCGAAGCAAGGTAAATGATCGACGGGACATTCCAGGTATGGAAGATTCATTTACAATTTTTTCCCTAAAATAATCTTTTACCTCATTGTAAATTTTTTCCTGATCTGCGGTCATAGTAGAATATTTGACATTCACTACTTTTTCAGGCAGGTCGGTTGCTACTTGGGATTTTAATCTCCTTAGGATAAAGGGTTTAATCATAGCATGAAGCTTGGCGGTTTTATCCATATCTCCTTTCTTCTCGATAGGTAGAAGAAACTGCCGCTTAAATGACCCCTTACTACCCAATAGGCCTGTATTGACAAAGTTCATTTGAGACCATAAATCCATCGTTCCATTTTCCACAGGTGTCCCAGTGAGGATCAGTCGGTGCTTGCTGGATAGCTGCATGACCGATTTTGAAATAATGCTTTCGGGATTTTTGATGGCCTGCGACTCATCCAGAATGATATAATTGAAGAAGAACGTGCCTAAGATGTCAATGTCCAGTCGGGTAATGCCGTAGGAGGTCAAGACTAGATCATATTTTTCAAATCTGGAACTATCTTTAATCCGTTGTGATCCGGTATATACTAAAATTTTTAATTCCGGGGTAAATTTCCTGGCTTCCAGCTCCCAGTTATAGATCAGGGAAGTGGGCATCACCAGAAGCGAAGTTGCACCACCCGACTTTTCCTGCTCATGAGCGAGCATGGCAAGGGTCTGTACTGTTTTTCCCAATCCCATATCATCGGCCAAGCATCCGCCAAAATTATATTCATTGAGGAATCGAAGCCAATTGTAGCCCGCTTTTTGGTAGGGACGTAGGCTCCCCATGAAGTTGACTGGAAGGGGATAATCCTCAAAGGAGGAAAAATCTTTCAACTTGGCAAGTCGCTTACTGAGTGAAAGTTTGATTAAGTTTCCCTTCTGAAGTTCTTGGGCTAGGGCGATGTGGTGCTTTTTTAACTTAAGGCTACCTTCCTCCCGGTCTTCCATAAAGGAAAAAATTTCCCCGTAATTTACGAACCAAGACTTTGGGATAATCGCAATCTCTTTGTTGGGCAGTTCGATTTCGGTTTTTCCCTGAAGCAACATTTTCCGGAATTTGGCAAAGGGGATTTCGTAATCCCCAAATAACACGACCGCCTCAATATCGAACCAATCTATTTTTTCGGAGATATTGATGCTTATCTTGGTTGTACCGATAAAATATCGTTTCGATTTGTCGGGGTTAGCCTGTACAATCTCAATACCCAGCTCGTCCATGTCCGGCTTATGGTCAATAATCCAATCATAGGCCATCCGTTTCTGAATAGCGACTTTGCCGTTTCGGAAAGAAAGATTTCTTGTTTTGAAAAAATCACCAATTTCCTGTTCCCTAACCAAATCTCGAATGACCTTATGAAAGACGTACTCATCCCCATTCTTTTCCAGTTCCACATTGGTTGGCGTAATTTGGTCTGATCGAAAGAAATAATCACCATATTTGAAGCGCAGGTCGAAAACCATTTTTTCGTCCTGATCTATTTCCAGTTTTTCCCCATACAAGTTAGTCGTGGGGCTACCGGGCAGATCGCTAAGGATCAGTTGGGCGTGAGGCTCGCCCCGCTGCACCTGAATATCAAATCCCTTTGCGTACACATCAAATGATGCTACAAGTTGGGTGACGAATTTCTGGTAATACGATTCCTCGACTTTTCGGGGAACTACGATAAATTTTTTGTTTAGAAAGGGAAGCAGCTTTTTTCCGTCAACGTCTTTCTCAAAACTGTAAAGATTACTATCGACTACCAGCCAAGCCGGTTCTTTGCAGACTAGGTAACTCCCCACGTATTGCCATTCAAGTTTTTCGCCCCGATACTTTATTGTGGGAAAGTAATGTGTGTTTTCTTCGTTTCTGCGAAAATGGAATAAAACAGATGCTTTTTCAGGCATTATCTCGATTTCCTTCCAAGTGGGGTTACCGTCGTTGCCTGTCTCGAACAGCCGCTTTCCTTTGATTTTCGATAGGATTTTCGCCCGGGTAATCTCCAGTCGATGGTCGATCAGTTTTTGCGTCTCTTTAGTCGTCGCGTTGGAATTTTGTTCATCATAAATTTTGCGTAAAAAATCCTTTGCTTTCGTATTTTTGGTGTTAAACTTCTTGACGATAGCTTCCTGCTGCATGCTATCCATGAGCTTAATCAGCTCAAAATCCACCTCTTCCATTTCCGAGGCAAATTCAGGGGCATTTTGTGAAGATATATTCTGATAGGCATAGGATAGCCTTCCTTTTTCATCCAGCTGAATTGCAAAGGATTCAAAAAGAATCCCCAAGAACTCATGGTTGAAGAGAGCATAAATAATTTTAAAAGGCTTTTCAGCTGAAACTTTCATGGTAAGGGGTCATATCTGACGGAAACCTGATATAATTGCCAAATTCTAATTTCCGCTAGCTTGCAAATTACATAATTAATTAAAAATACGTGAATCTTTAGCTTTTTTTCAATTAAAGATGTTCTACTGTCTTTACGCGGGAGGCAATTTGCGCAGGTCTGTAGGCAGCCAAAAATGTGATCAGGATAACGCTCAGGCTGGTAAAAAGAAAATCTGAAACCCGCATCTTCACGGGATAGCTTTCAACAATGGAAGAAGTTACGCCTAAGGATACGAGTCCAAACATGTCCTGCAGCCAGCATATGACAAATCCAAGTACCAATCCTACCGCTGCACCGGACAGGGCAATGATGGCGCCTTCTTTCATGTAGATGGACCGAATCAATTTACGTGTAGCACCCATGGCGAAGAGCACCGCAATGTCTTTTTTCTTTTCTATGGCCAGCATGCTCAGGGAGAAGAAAATGTTGAACGAGGCAACAGCCAGAATGAACGTGAGAGTAAGGAAGACAAACAATTTTTCTAATCGGATTGTCATAAGGAGACTGGCATGCTGTTCATCGGTATCTTTTACCAAGAATTCACTGCCCAAAAGCGCGCGTAATTCATTTTTCACTTTTTTGATGCTGTATCCATCCGCTACCTTGATTTCCAGTGCAGTCCGTTTGTTTCCGTAATTTAATAACTTGGCGGCAAAGTCCAAGGGTACGATTATAAACTCATCATCAAACTGCTTTTCAATGCTGAATGTCCCTACCGGTTTAATGATTTCGCGGTTGTACATACTACTTGGATCAATGCTTCCTGACCGGGGAGCCTTAGGGTAGAATACCTGAAGGAAATCCTGTTGATTTTCCGGATCTACCAGAAGGAAATAGGAAACACCCAACCCAATGATGGCATGGGGTTGCAATTCGGAGCCCAGGGACATTTCTCCGGTAAAGTACCCTTGCGAAAACCTGCCTTGCTTCAAAAAATTATCAGAGACGCCTTTTATTGTTGCGACCAGTTGATTATCCCCATACCGGACTAGCGCATTATCTTCAATGACTTCAGTAAGCACTTCTACCCCGGCAGTGTTTTGAATGGATTCCAGCCACTCGGCTTCGACTTCAAACGATTTCCCCAAAGCAGGTTCTACTTTTAATTCCGCATCGAAAGAAGCATATATCCCTTTGATTAACTCTTCAAGACCGTTGAAGACAGAAAGGACAATCACCAGTGCCATCGTTCCTACGGCTACTCCAATCATGGAAATCCGGGAAAGAACGGTAATAAAGTTCCGCTTTTTTTTGCTGCGAAAATACCGGGATGCTATGAAAAACGAGAGGTTCAAGGAGTATGATTAATTATGGGGTTAGTTATCCTCATCTTCCTCGTCAGAAGCTTCCGGAATGTCTAATTTTGAAATAACGCCGTCCATATGCTGGGCGTAGGCAGCCGATTCATCTAAAAATAAGGCCAGTTCCGGGATGATACGTACAGATTTGCCAATTCGTTGACCTAGGTTTCTGCGGATTGTCTTTTTGGCATCGTTGACTTTGTCAAAGAGCTCCTGGGTATTGCCACCAAGAAAGCTTAGGTAGACTTTGGCAACCCCCAAGTCAGGGCTCATCAACACCCGAGTGACTGTCACCATGGTATTTCCAATGAGGGACCGCGATTCCCGCTGAAAAATATCCCCCAATTCCTTCTGGATTAATTTTGAATATTTTTGCTGTCTTTTGCTTTCCATAATAATAAAGTTATGACAAATTTAGTGAATTATATGCGTATCGGTTAATTTCGTGTCTTTCAATTAAACTTAATCTTTCCCTTGTTACAATTTTTCAAAGTAAATGATCCGTTTCGGCTCTTGGGTATCCTGCTGTTTGTGGTGCTACTACGGCTTCCATATATATGGATGGACATGCCATTACTACAGCCCGAAATGATATGGATGCTGATAGGGGAGCGATTGGCTGGAGATTATGCCATGTATTCTCAGATCATGGATGATACGGGCCCTTTGTCTGCTTTTGTTTATTGGGTCTTGTATTCTCTCTTTGGGAGGTCTGTATGGGCATACCATGGTGTTGCGGGAATCATCATTCTGTTTCAGGTCATTTACCTCAACTTTTTGTTTATAAGGTTCAAATCTTTTCAGGAAAACAGTTTTCTGCCGGCTATTGTTATGTTGGCTCTTTTTCATCTTTCTTATGATTTTTTGGTACTCTCACCCAGTTTGATGGGAAACACGTTTATACTTTTGGCATTTGGCCAGCTTTTTTCCCATACGAACATCAACCGGAATTCAACGGAGTCAGTCCTTTTGTTGGGGCTGTATGGAGGTTTTGCACTTTGTTTCCATTTTCCTCTTGTGGTGTTCTTTCCATTTATGGTGATTTGCGGCGTTTTCATTAGTGGCTTTAATTTTCAGCAATTAAGTCTGTCAGTGACCTCGTACTTTATTCCTATTTCCATGTATGCCGTTTATACTTTTTGGACAGATAGTTTGGGGGATTTTTACAGAGAGTTTGTCTTGGCATCCCGACAGGTAGCCCAGGTTGTTCATGTTCCCTACAACGAAATACTAATATTGTTTGCGTTTCCAATCATCCTAAGCCTGATCGGTTTGGTTTTGACTTTTGGCCTGCGGAAGATGTATGTCAATCAACAAAAGCAAAGTCAATTAATAATAATCTATTTTATCTGTTCCTGCTGTGCCGTGTTTTTGGCCAACCGTACGATTACATACCAATTTTTAGGATTCGTGCCGGTATTTACCTACTATTTAGTACACCTGCTATGGGTCTCCAAAAGCAAATACAAGCAAAGAGCAATTTTCTACACCTATTTGTTGATCATTCCATTAATAGGGTATGGAGGGCTCTATCTCAAGAAAAATGACTTAGATGCGTTTTCCACTTATGCCATAATCGCAAAGGATCGACATCAAGTACAAAATGGTGCCCGTGTTTTGGTATTGGGCAAAGATCTGGGCTATTATCAGAATGCGGTACCCGCTACTCCTTTCATCAACATCGGTTTGGCCAAGCAATACCTGCATGATATGGAGAACTATAGGAAAAAGACAAAAGTTTTTCGCCATTTTATGGAAGAAAGCCCCGAAGTTATTATCGATGAAGAGGGGGTTTTTGCAGGGATTTTACCCTATTTCCCCCAACTTGAGCAGAGGTATGAACTGGTTTCGGATGGGATCTACGAACTAAAAATCCCCGCCAATCGATAGAGCGGGGATTTATGATTATAAAAAGGGGTAGAAAATTTTCCTGCCAAGGCAGCTAACTAACAAGGAATTTTATTGACACGGGTTGCGTGTCTTCCGCCTTCAAATTCTGTCTGTAAGAAAAGGAGTACCATTTTCACAGTAAGGTCAAAATCAACAAATCTAGCAGGAATGGAAATCAGATTAGCATCATTATGCTGCCGCGACAGTTTTGCCAACTCTTCATTCCAGCATATGGCTGCCCGAATACCCTGGTGTTTGTTGGCGGTGATCGCAACTCCATTACCACTGCCGCAGATGATTACTCCACGGGTCAACTCACCTGCTTCAATACTGTTGCAAAGCGGATGAATATAGTCGGGATAGTCCACCGAATCTCCGGTATCTGGTCCGAAGTCGGTTACCTGATACCCTTTTTCCAGCAAGACTTCTTTTAATCTTTCCTTGTATTCAAATCCGGCGTGGTCTCCGCCTATCGCAATTGCATCAATCATTATACTTTTTTCTTAATTCTTCTTCGTCTTCTCTCTTTTGCCTTTCAAGCCGCTTTGCGATAAAAATCCCTATTTCATACAACACCAATATGGGCATGGCAATCAATAGCTGACTAATGACATCCGGCGGAGTGATCAAGGCCGACAAAACCAAAATACCAACAATAGCATGTCTGCGGTAGGTCTTGAGCATTCCGGAAGTGACCAATCCAGCTCGTGATAGAAAATAAATCACTACAGGAAGTTGGAACATCACGGCTGAAGCCAGCACAAGCATCGACAATGTAGATATGTAAGAGGTAATGTCAAATTCGTTGGCAATGGAAGGATCCAGTTGGTAATTGGATAGGAAGTTGATGGAAAGTGGAGCCAAAATGTAGTATCCAAAAGCGGCACCCATGAAAAAGAGCAAACTCACAAAGAATACTGCTCCCCGTGCTGCATTTCTCTCTTTATCATATAATCCCGGAGCAATAAATCGCCATACTTCCCAGAAAACATAAGGAAAAGCGGCAATTAAGCCTACCACCAAACTTGAGGTGATGTGCATGGAAAACTGTCCCGTCATCTGTCTGCTTTGGATGATAAAAGGGAGTTCCTGAATACAAAGGGCTGGAAGCGACAGGGCTTCGGAAATCCTGCACAAAGTTTGGTATGTGATAAAGTCCACCTTGGAAGGTCCCAGGATAACGACACCAAATATAAAACTTTTGGACAGGAAAGCTAAAACCATGAAGACCAAAATGGCCGAAATAGACCGGAGCAAATGCCACCGCAGTTGCTCCAAATGATCAAGGAAAGACATGCCGTCTTCTTCCTCTTCTTCTTTATATTGATCCAGTGCCACTTAATTTTTCGATTTATTAGTATAAAGGAAATTGAACCATCCAGTCGTTCACTTCTTTTTTAATTTTCTGTAGCTCTTCCTCATTATCGTGGTTTTGAAGGGATTTGTCTATAAGCGCTACAATCTTGAGCATGTCAGCTTCCTTCAATCCACGCGTAGTGACAGCAGCCGTTCCAATACGCATACCGGATGTAACGAATGGAGAACGGGTGTCGAAAGGTACCATATTTTTGTTTATGGTAATGTCTACCTTTCCTAAAGTTTCTTCCGCAATCTTACCGCTGAGTTCTTTGTTTCGTAAATCAATCAACATCAGGTGATTATCTGTACCACCGGAGATTATTTGGTATCCCCTGTCTACAAAGGCATCGGCCATGACTGTTGCATTCTTCTTCACCTGAAGGATATAATGCATGTATTCGTCGGAAAGGGCTTCCTGGAAAGCTACAGCTTTGGCTGCGATGATATGTTCCAAGGGACCGCCTTGAGTACCTGGGAAAACTCCCGAATCAAGCAGCGAAGACATTTTCCGCAGTTCCCCTTTCGGAGTTTTTAATCCAAAAGGATTGTCAAAATCTTCCCGCATCAAAATCAGTCCTCCACGTGGGCCCCGCAAGGTTTTGTGGGTCGTAGTGGTAACTATATGGCAAAAATCAAGAGGATCATTCAATAATCCCTTGGCAATTAACCCTGATGGATGGGCAATGTCGGCCAGTAAAATGGCACCAACTTCGTCAGCGATTTCCCTCAAGCGCTCATAATCCCAATCTCTGCTGTATGCTGAGGCACCACAAATCAACAATTTAGGTTTTACTTCCTGTGCTTTTTGGGCGACTTTCTCATAATCAATAAGGCCAGTTTCCTGTTCTACGCCGTAGAAATGGGGATCATATAATTTTCCCGAAAAATTCACTGGAGATCCGTGTGTCAAGTGGCCTCCGTGGGATAAGTCAAATCCCAGAATAGGATCACCAGCATTAAGGCAGGCAAGAAATACGGCTGCATTGGCCTGTGCGCCAGAATGGGGCTGTACATTCGCCCATGTCGCTCCAAAAAGTTCCTTGGCTCGATCAATGGCAATTTGCTCAATTTCATCAACCACTTCGCAGCCACCATAATACCGTTTTTTGGGCAGACCTTCCGCATATTTGTTGGTCAGCACACTTCCTGCCGCCTCCATGACCTGCTTGCTTGTGAAATTTTCGGACGCAATTAGCTCAATTCCTCTTTTCTGTCGGTCTTCCTCCTTACCTATTAGGTCAAATATTACCTGATCTCTTTCCATTGGTGTTGCTGATTTTCTTGATAAACCCCTATGATGCCATGCGTTTTTGAAAGGGTTCACCTAAGAACTCATTCAAACATAGGGCTAATTTTTTGGATGGGCAAAATTACTTCTAATGAATGTATATTCCAATCGAATAGGACAATTGATAGCTGGATAAGAGAGATATTTTTATTTACCTTTGGAGCAGGACAACTTTTGATATGAAAAAATTATTGATCAGTACAGGCGGTGGTGATTGCCCCGGATTGAATGCAGTGATTCGAGGAATCTACAAACGAGCCAAGCAGCATAAAGACTGGGAAGTCTACGGAAGCGTGGAAGCACTCTCAGGCATCATGAAAAACCCGCCTGAACTGGTAAAACTGAATCGGGCGAAGACCGCTGGGATTCATGTGCGGGGTGGGACCATTCTGAAAACCACAAACAAAGGAAATCCCCTTCAATATCCTGTAAAAGATGAATTTGGAAACATTACCTTTCAGGACATCACCGCGAGAGTAGCAGATAGGATCAAGGAGTTGGGTTTTGATGCAGTCATTAATATAGGCGGGGATGGGTCCCAGAAGATTTCCCAAGCGTTGTTTGAGAAAGGAGTGCCCGTTATCGGTGTACCTAAAACCATTGACAATGACCTTTCGGCTACCGATATGACTTTTGGCTTCCAGACAGCGGTACAAATAGCCACTGACAGTTTTGACAAACTCGTCACCACCGCAGAAAGCCACCATCGGGTAATGATAATGGAAGTGATGGGCCGGGACGCTGGATGGATTGCCCTTCATACAGCATTGGCAGGGGGTGCCGAAGTATGTTTGATTCCTGAAATCCCCTACGACATCCATAAGGTTCTCAAGCGGATACAAGACCGCTATGAAAAGGGCCGAGGTTTTGTAAATATTGTCATCGCCGAGGGAGCCAAGCCGAAGGATGGGACTTTGACCTTTTCGCCTGGAGAGGAGGGATCGGAACATGTGCGGCTAGGTGGGGTCGCCTATGAACTTTCCAGGCACTTGAAGCAAGTGGGTTGTACCCAGGAGATCAGGGAGACAGTACTGGGGCATACGCAGCGTGGAGGAACACCAATTGCCTTTGACAGGGTTTTGGCCACGCTTTTTGGGGTAAAGGCGTTCGAATTGGTATTGAAAGGAAACTTTGGGAAAATGGTTTCCTATCGGAACAATGACATTGTCTCGGTAGACATTTTAGAGGCCACTAAAAGCTACAACCACGTGGATAAAGACGGGTTTTTGGTTAAGGCAGCAAAAGGGATAGGAATGTCTTTTGGAGATTAGTAGTGGGGCGTTTTTGTGCGGAAATAAAAACGCTGTAATTCTTGGAGGGATCTTTAACCCACTGCCTTTCTAGGCTACACAAAAAAATCCAGGCTTACTGGCGGGGTTAAAAAAATTGGTAGTTTGGTAATTCGATATTAGAAAAGCCTCCAGTGCTGATCTGATAAAAGGGAAGAAGTAGGCAGTTATCCTTCTTTTTCTTCGTCAAAAAGCTCCAATTCAGCTTCATATTCGGAATAAATAACGTCGTCTTTGGCAATCCAATAATTCGAAGTGATCACTTCGTAGGCGTTATTTCCTTTTTCCCTTATTTGCCAGATGATTTTCTCAGCATCCTCAAAAGCTACCTTACCGGAGATTTGATCCGGATATAGTCTATTGATGATATTTCTATCGCTCAACCCTTGACAAAGTACCCTGGTAATCAATTCTTTATTAACTTCGGCCGTTTCTTTTGATTCGGGGTGAAGTTCCAGTTGGATGATGGTAGCTTCGGTATTTGGAAATTTACCGTTGTATGCCTTGAAGAGAAGTTGGTTTATATTGAAAAGATCATAATGCAAGGCAGGGTCTGGATATTCCTCCGCAACTTTATCCGCCATCATCTCATGAGAAAGGGATTGTATCTGGCCTTCATTGAGTTCTTCACCCAATTTAAAGTTTAAAAGTATCTTTGCGGCCTCCGCTGGCTCAAAGTCCGTGATGGCCATGTGCAATAATTCTTGGATTTCACTGGGTTTCGCCGTTGATGCATCAGGATATCCAAATTCTTCCAGTAGTTTTACCCGAACCTCATCACTCCAATAATTATCCAATTCGTTGACGGTTGTTATTCCTGATATAGTGACGTTGATTTTCATGGTTGCTGTTTATAGATAGTAGACGCTCAATATTATGAGCATACTAAAAATGCTCAAAGGCTATGCCGCATTTGAAGTCGAAGTAGAATCATTGCAAATCAATTCATGAACAGCATGGAATGGCACAAGAAATTATACTAAAAATCTAGGAAATAATGCATCGAGTCTGGGAAAGCGTTTTTAAGAGCTGGATTTAATCTAGTTTTTGTCAGCCTTTTTCCATCACCTGTTAGCAAAATATTTTTCCGCGTCAGAGGAAAGATTAAGCGTGAAACCTAATTTTTTAAGAAACGCTAAATGTCGTCAGAACCGAAATGGTTTGCGTCATCTCCTTAATAATTAAATTTGCAGGATGCCCTAAAAATTTTCTTTGACCGGAACTAATTGCCTGCTTTGCTGTTAAAAAGAGGTAAATAACTGATCGTTACTATTATGTTAAAAGCAGAAAAGAGACCCGTACACCTGTACATGGAGGCCAATCCCAACCCAAACTCCCTGAAGTTTGTGGCTAATTTTATGCTTACTGATGAGGGTGTTAGCTATGATTATCCGGATGCTGAAAGCACCGCAAATTCCCCTTTGGCTCAGGAGCTGTTTAACTTTGCGGCAGTTGAGCGTGTTTTTATAACGTCCAATTTTGTTACTGTCACCAAGAGTGAGGAAACCTCTTGGCCCGAAATCCAAGATATCATCCGAAACCATATTAAATCATATTTGGAGTCAGGTCGGGCAGCAGTCAATACTCTTATAGAAAAGGATCCACTTTTTGATGAGAATGACAGCGAAGTCGTCAAAAAGATAAAAGGTATATTGGATGAATATATCCGGCCGGCAGTGGAGCAGGATGGGGGCGCCATCGTTTTTCATAGTTTTCAGGAGGGTATTGTTAAGGTATTGTTGCAAGGAGCATGTTCCGGATGTCCTTCCAGTACCATCACGCTGAAAGCCGGAATAGAAAACCTGCTAACCCGAATGCTTCCTGAGGTAACGGGTGTAGAAGCAGAAGGCGTGTAAGTCGATATTAGCATATCACAACCGTATAAATAGGTGGAAAGACATATCGGATGATCAAAGGAAATTGGACCTGGGGATTTTTAGGAGCCCTGACATTGGTCATCCGATATGTAGCGGTACGCTATCCGGCTAAGACAGAAGAACTTTATTCGCGTACCTTTTTTCCTGTCATTCGAAACTTTATCGATGCCACTGTATCCCGGCTACCTTTTCCCACCTTTTACCTATTTTTATTATCCGTAGTAGCAATTGTAGTCTATGTGCTATATCGGACTGTCCAAACTGGTGGTTGGCGTCACAAAATTTTCTTTGTTTTTAGGTCCACTATAAACGGGCTCGGTTTTCTGGTGTTTTTTTTCCTGATGCTCTGGGGCTTTAATTATCAACGGATTCCTATTTTCGAACAGCTGGCATTAAATCCACTTCCGCTTGACGAGCAGAGATTGTTGCAGGAAATGATACTAACCAAAAATATACTTAGCCAGGTTCGGCCAAACATCCGGCAGGATACCAGTGCTATTGAGGACGTAATGGATTATCAGGAATTGGAGGATTTAGTACGTTTGGAAGTAAGCAACAACCTGTATATATTAGGACTAAACTATACAGGAAAACCTCGTACCAGGGAATTTTATCCGGCTGGCTTTATGCGCCAAATGGGGATTTATGGCATATATTTTCCATTTACAGGGGAAAGTTATATTGATCCAAGTTTGCATCCATTGGAGAAACCATTTACCATTGCCCATGAAATGGCTCACAGCTATGGGGTTACAGATGAGGGAGAAGCTAATTTTATTGCTTGGGTCATTTGTACCAATAGTGAATCTTATTTGCTTCAATACACCGGACAGCTACGGCTGCTCCGCTATCAATTGAATGATCTGTATAGAGTTAATCCGGAGGTGTATAAAACATTTGTAGCCTCTTTACCGGCAGGTGTTAAAAATGATCTTTCCTCCATTCGTCGAAATGTACTTTCCATTCAACCGCTTTTTTCTGAACTAAGCCGTCGGTCCAATGACATGTATCTGAAAACGCAGGGGGTAAAGGCGGGGGTAAAAAGCTATGCACAGCTTCCCATGCTTGTATTTGCATGGAGGACCCAATTAAAAGGAAGCTAAACCGAAGCCTTTTTTCTTTTCCTTCTACCGTTAAAATACAGGTATGCCAGGGTTGAAGTACTTAAAAAGAGAATGAAAGCAGCCCATTCGTTGGTTCTATATTTGGATTTGGCTTCCATCAATTCCAATTCCTTCGCTTCCAGCGAACGTTTGAGAATGCCAATATCTCCCTGCTGCTTTTGGGCAATAAACTTATAGTCCTCTTTCTCGTGGGAAATCTCGGTAGTCTCTATTTTTTTAATCATTTCGAGTTCCTCAATAATCTGATTGTCCTTTTGGATAATCCGTGACATCCAGTCATTGGTTGCCACCATATCTTTTTTGGTTCGGTTCCCAAATATTCCTGATTTTTTCGTTTCAGATTGCTGCCACTGTTGGTGAAGTTGCTGCCTTTCCGATAGAAGTTTATTTAGTTTTTCTTGTGCATTAGCAAACTGCGAAAACAATAGGAAGGCTAAAAAAATTAAAAAGAAGCCCCGAAGGTTGTGTAGTAGATCAAACGAAGGCTTATTAGAATCAGCTTTTGGGGCCATAATCTTGAACATGTTAACAGGTATTGAATTAATATAAAAATTAACTGTCAAATCATGTGCCTAAGCGGACTATTTGGTTAAAATTTTAGTCTTTTGTTCTTTTTTCTTTTAAATCCACCCTTTCTCCGCTTAGAGTTCGTGTAAAAATTATACAGAAAATTAGTTGCAAATAGAGCGATTGTTAAGGGGACAAAGAATGCGGGAAGCATGGTTTTTATACCCAAAAGAATACTTAGTCCAGCTATAATACCAATTTTAAAGGATGTATGACTTTCAGGGTAAATCTTGGAGACGATGATTAGGCTAATTATTTCGATAACGATCAGTGCCACAATTAATACCGTCAGTATGAAGGGTAGGGTTGCATCTGCGGCGACAAAATACCATGCTAATAGCCCGACAAATAGCGCCAGACTAAGGCTGTGTAGGGAGGTGTTTAAACGTTCTTTCATGGGATCATATTTTTGGGTTTCTGAATATAGGTAAACAAAGGAATAAAAACAAAAAAACATCCCATATGGATGGTATATGGGATGTTTTAGATAATATAGTTTATGTCGGTATTACAACTTACGCTTCACAAAATCCGTCATCATCCGGTAAAGGTGCCAGCTAGTATTGCCTCCACTTATTCCATGATTGCGGTTGGGGTAATAGAAGCTTTCAAATTGCTTATCGGCAGCAACCAACGCATCGACTAAATCCACGGAATTTTGAAAGTGGACATTGTCATCGCCTGTACCATGTATCAGCAGGAAGTTTCCCTTTAGCTTGTCTACGTGGCTGATGGGGCTGTAGTCATCATACCCCTTGGCGTTAAGTTGAGGGGTCTGCAAATAGCGCTCGGTATATATGGTGTCATAATACCTCCAGGTGGTGACTGGTGCGACAGCAATAGCAGTCTTGAAAACGTCATTTCCGAGCATCAAAGCAAGCGAAGACATGTACCCACCATAAGACCATCCCCATATTCCAATTCGGCTACGGTCTATATAGGACATGTCACCAAGGTATTTGGCTGCGGCGATTTGGTCTTCGGTTTCCAATTTACCAAGATTAGCATAGGTCATGTGTTTGAAATCCCTTCCCCGGCCACCTGTACCGCGATTGTCCACGCAAGCGACAATATATCCTTCGGCTGCAAGGTGCTGATGCCAAAAATCCCGAATACCTCCCCAGCTATTACGCACATTCTGCGAACCTGGCCCTCCATACACATACATAAACAGGGGGTAGGTTTGATTTGGATCAAAGTCGGCAGGCTTAATGAGATAGCCGTTCAGTTCCTGACCGTCCACGGTTTGGAAGCTAAAGAATTCCTTTGCGCCAAGTTCAAATCCGCCAATACGCTCAACTAGCTCATCATTAGATTCCAATACTTTGATTTTTTTGCCTTTTGCATCATAGAGACTAACCGACAGCGGCCGGTTTGCTGTGGAATGAGAGTTGATATAGTACTTAAAGTCTGGACTCATATTGGTACTGTGGGTACCTGACTCCTGTGTTAATAATTTTTTTCCTTTACCATTGAGATTGATCACATATAAGTGTCGTTCAAGTGGGGATATTTCGGTAGATTCGAAATAAATTTGTTTGTTTTTTTCATCTACCCCCACGAGTGTACTTACTTCCCAATCTCCAGAGGTTAGTTGCCTAATGAGCTTACCATCCATGTCATAGTGGTAGATATGCTTAAAGCCATCTTTCTCAGAAGTCGTGATAAAGCTTTTGTTGTCGCTGAGGTATTGAAGATTATCATTATAATCCAAGTCCACATAAGTAGCTGCTTCCTCATGTAATATCAGCGTGCTTTTTCCGCTGGAGACATCAGCATGCAACAAATCCATCTGATTTTGAAGCCGATTGAGTCGGATAAAGGCCAGTTTTTCCGCATCACCTGCCCAATAGATTCGAGGCAAATAGATGTCTTGATCACTACCTGCGTCCATTTTTACCATATTGGAAGATTCCAGGTGATAAACGTGAATCGCCACCTTGGAATTATCTTCGCCAGCTTTGGGATACTTGAATAAATGATCTTTGGGATAAAGTGGACCCCAAAGCTGCATGTTGAAGATGGGCACTCCTGATTCATCAAAGCGAATAAAGGCAATTTTATTACCATCAGGGGACCAGGCAAAAGCCTGTGCCATGGAGAATTCCTCTTCATACACCCAATCGGCGGCACCATTGATGATGGCATTTTCTTTTCCGTCTGTCGTCACCTGCGTAATTTCTCCGTTTAGAAGATTTTTGTAATACAGGTTATTATCCTTAACGAAGGCAACCTTGGTATTGTCTGGAGAAAGCGTGGCATAGGATACCTTTTCCTCTCCCATTATGGGCTGAACATCCGATGTATTCAGGTCGACGATATGGTAGATAGCTTTGGACGATCGGCGGTAGATTCGCTCCACCTTGGAAGAGAGGAGAGCAAAACGCTCATCCGCACTCAAAGAATAATTCGTAAAATCCACTCCGATTTGTTCTCCGTCAACCAAGACGTCTTCTTCTTCACCACTAGCCAAGTTGATTTTTACGATTTTTGCAACATTTTCCCGGCTTAATGAACTGTAAAAGTTACCGTCTTTCATCCAGTTGATACCATAGACAGATTTTTGGCTGAAGGTGGACGATTTGAAAATATCTTCCAAGGTCACCTTTTTCTTTTGCTGCCCTTGGGCTGACAAAAAAGTCACCATTATCAGCAGGAAAAAGCTGCATTTTACTTTACTCATCATAGAAGGTTTAATTTTTTGTTGTCAAAGATAAATAAATCGCTTTGACCAAAAAATGTTTTATTCGGACTGGAAATATCTTTTCCTAGGTACTTCGGATTTGCTAAGGATGGAGAAAAGAAGTAAGTTGACATGAGAGAATGCGTATTCGTTCAAATGGATTGAAACTGGTTAACATCACAAATCATATTTTTAAGGTCAAGAGGCTGAATTTTAATGTAGTTCCGCTGATTTTTTAAACGAAAATGTTGTAATTCGTACCTTAATCCATGTAAATGAAGAAGAAAATAGCTTTAGTAACCGGAGGCTTTTCCGGAGAGTCAGTAGTGTCTCTGAAGAGTGCTTCCGTGGTAGAGAAGTACCTTGATACGGTTCGTTATGATGTTTTTAAACTTTTTATCTATCCAAGAGATTGGTATTACTTGGATAGATTTGGGGAGAAAATCCCGGTTGATCTGAATGATTTTTCTATTCGGATCAATGATGAAATTGTCCGGTTTGACGGAGTCTTCAACATAATACATGGCTCGCCGGGGGAAGACGGAAAGCTCGCCGGTTACCTGGACATGCTGGACATCCCCTACACCACATGCGATGCCCTTACTTCCTCCATCACCATGAACAAGGGCTATACTAAGGCCATTGTGCAGGACATCGAAGGCCTGCATGTTGCCAAGTCGCTGCAGTTGTTCAAAGGGGATAAAACGAACACTCAACGAGTTGTACAGGAATTGAAAATGCCCCTTTTTGTTAAGCCCAACAATGGTGGGAGCAGCATTGGGATGAGCAAGGTGAAGTCGGAGCAGGAGATAGAAGAGGCCCTTGAAAAAGCTTTTGAAGAAGATTTGCAGGTGCTGGTGGAAGAGTTTGTTACTGGACGGGAGTTTTCCATCGGAATGTATAAGTTGGATGGTGAAATCCGTGTTTTACCTTCGACCGAAATAATCAGTTCGAAAGAATTTTTTGACTTTGAAGCCAAATATACACCCGGTGTAACTGAGGAGATCACTCCGGGGCGTATGGAGGAGCGTGAGGTAGCCCGGGTAAATAAAATTGCGGCGGCGGTATATCAGAAATTGAATTGCAAAGGCGCCGTGCGCATGGACTATTTTCTGGAAAAGGATTCGGGCAACTTTTACTTTATTGAGCTGAACACAGTGCCTGGGCAGACAGAAACTAGTCTGATCTCTCAGCAGGTAAGAGCTATCGGGATGGATGTGCGGGACTTCTATTCCGAGTTGATTGAAGAAATGTGGTCGGATTGGAACTGATTGAAAGAGAAGAGGCAGGGTCTTGACCTGCCTCAATTTTTTAGAGTCCGAAAGCTTTTTTTAGTTTGTCTACATAGTCCAACTTTTCCCAAGTAAAGAGTTCCACATTCAGCTTAATCGAAGCATTGTCCGGCGAATAGAACGTTTTTGTGACTACCTCATTTTCCCTGCCCATATGCCCATATGCGGCAGTTTCCTCATAGATGGGAAACCTTAGCTTGAGACGTTGCTCGATTGCGTAGGGGCGCATGTCAAACATGTTTTCTATAATTTCCGCAATTTGGCCATCAGTCATATCAACTTTGGAAGTACCGTAAGTATTTACGTAGATTCCCATAGGCCGAGCAACGCCTATGGCGTAGGAAACCTGCACCAATACTTCGTCTGCAACTCCTGCTGCGACCATGTTTTTGGCAATATGACGTGTTGCATAGGCGGCAGAGCGGTCCACCTTGGATGGGTCCTTGCCGGAGAAAGCGCCACCTCCGTGCGCTCCTTTTCCTCCATAGGTATCCACGATAATCTTTCGTCCTGTCAGGCCCGTATCGCCATGCGGACCACCTATTACAAACTTTCCGGTAGGATTAATATGATAAATGATGTCCGTATTAAATAATGCTTGAATATGATCAGGAAGTTGTGCCTTTACCCGCGGGATCAACACATTCAAAATGTCCTGTTTTATCTTCTCGAGCATGGTAGGCTCATCGGCAAAATCGTCATGTTGGGTGGAAACTACAATGGTATGGATTTTTTCCGGAACATTGTTTTCGTTGTATACTATAGTAACCTGTGCCTTGGCGTCTGGACGCAAGTAGGGCATATCCTTTTCCTCGCGGCGCAATACGGCAAGTTCCCTCAACAGCCGATGCGATAAATCAAGGGCTAAGGGAATGTGATTTTCCGTTTCTTTGGTCGCATAGCCGAACATCATGCCTTGGTCGCCTGCTCCCTGCTCTTCAGGATGCTCACGTTCTACACCTTGATTTATGTCTTTGGATTGTTCATGAATGGCGGAAAGTACCCCGCAGGAGCTTCCGTCAAACATATATTCACTCTTGGTGTAGCCTATTCGATTGATTACATCCCTCGCAATTTTCTGAACATCCAGATAGGTGTTGGATTTCACCTCCCCAGCCAGTATTACCTGACCCGTCGTTACCAGCGTCTCGCACGCTACTTTGGAATTGGGGTCAAAAGCTAAAAAATGATCTATAATCGCATCTGAGACTTGATCAGATATTTTATCTGGGTGCCCCTCGGATACAGATTCCGAGGTAAATAAGTATGACATATACGGTGTATTTAAGTGAGGCTGTAAATTTACATTTAATGGCTTAATTTGAAAACAATTCTTTCTCAAAGCTAAATTATACTATTTCGGTTTCAACTCTCGAATTTATGTGGAATCAATTCTCACTGTATTTTTTGAAGACCTTCGGAATGTAAAAGGCAACTCCGAAAACCAAGAACATCAAACCCGCAAAAAACTGAACAAACATCTGTACAAAGCCGAGGTTGTTTAGATGTACTGGGAAAAAGATGGTGGAGAAGAAATAAAAGATGAAACTCTCCCCAAATGAAAACAAAATAAAAGTAGCAATCCAAAAATACGGTAGGGAAAGGAGATTGGTGTTTTTGAACCTATTCTGACGGAAGATGTCCTTGAAGAAAATCAGGGAAAACAAAAGGATGATGCTATTGCCGAACATTTGGGTGTAACTTTGAATGCCAGTATCTACGGGTTGAATCCAAAGACTGTTGACTAATCCGGCAACTAAGAATATTGTAATGGAAAGAATAATCTTATTTTGAATGGCGCAAGAAAAGGGGAGGAAGTAAATAAGGGTTAGCATCAAAGTTATTCTTAAGTAAACAAATAAAATATTGTAAAGAAGAAAATTTTCTGAAATGCTAGCCATGGCTGACTGCCATATAATCTCAGACGCAACTGTAGTCAACAACACTCCGAATACCACTTGATGAATACGAGTATATTCTTGTTTTGATTTTTTAACACTGAAATATGAGGCAGATAGAATTAGCCCCAAAAAAAGACAAAAGTGAAAGATGCTCCAATGCATAGATAAGTTTATCATTTAGCTGTGCAAGTTACCTCCCCAAAGCTTCTTACAAAATACCCTGATCGGGGTATTTTTTGGCATCAAAAGATTAAAAATGTTGGAATACGAAAGTTTTTTTTTGAAAAATGGAATAGGCCGATCTTTTGGGATCGGCCTATTATTTAATACTCAAAAAGATCTAGGAGTTAAGCTGGCTTTTTTACCAGATCGCTGGCTTCACGATCCATCTCTCTTTTCATCAAATCAACTACAATTGGTGTAGCGATGTAGATAGACGAGTATGTACCGACCAGGACACCAATCAAGAGGGCGAATGAAAATCCTCTAAGTACCTCACCACCGAAAATCAATAAAACCAACACAACAATCAATGTTGTCAAAGACGTGATGAGGGTTCTTCCCAGTGTTTGGTTGATTGCGTCATTAAACAGGCCTACTAACCTGTTCGTGCCTTTGTTGGTAATGTTTTCCCGGATTCGGTCAAATACAATTACCGTATCGTTAATCGAATATCCGATCACGGTCAAAACCGCTGCGATAAATACTTGGTCAATTTCAAAATTGGCACCAAACGCACTGGCAATGGCAAATGCAGCCACCACAAACAAGGTATCATGAATCAACGCAATGATAGACGCCAAAGAAAACTGCCACTTTCGGAATCGTAGTAAAATATACAGAAAGATAGCCACCAGTGCAAAGAACATGGCTTCCATGGATGAGTTTTTGATATCATCCGCAACCGTTGCACCGACTTTGTTGGAGCCAGTAATAGCATAGTCATCGGAGGAGAGCTTGGTAGCGTCTGTTATGAAATTAAATCCGGTGACTGTTGCTATGCCTTCCCTCACCCGGGTTTCCACTTCCCTGTTGGCCTCGTCAGAGTCATCATTGATTAAGTAGGAGGTGGTAACTTTGAGGATGTTGTTTCCTCCATATGTTTTTACTTCCACCGCACCGTCAAACTCACTATCCAAGCCAACTTTCAGGTCAGAGGCAGGGAATGCTTCGCTAAATTCGACGATATAGTATCTGCCTCCTGTAAAATCGACACCAAATTTAAGCCCATTAATACCGCCTACTATCAGGCCCAATATAATAAAACCAGTGGAAATTAGATAGGCTACCTTCCTTTTTGCTAGGAAATTGATATTTAGTCGGGTAAGGATATTTCTCGCAAAGGGAGTAGAAAAAGACAACTTGCTTTGGTCTCCTTTTTTGCTCATCCAATGCACGATTACCCTTGTGATGAATACAGAAGAGAAAAAGGAGGATGCAATACCGATCATCAAAACAATAGCAAAACCCTTAACCGGTCCCTGACCCAACGCAAACAAAATGGCTCCCGTGAGGAAGGTGGTCACATTTGAATCCAAGATGGCACTGAAAGCCTTATCATAACCTGAACTGATGGCTTGGAGCATGCCTGCACCATTTCGAAGTTCTTCCTTAATTCGTTCAAAAATCAGCACATTGGCATCTATAGACATCCCTATGGTCAGTACGATACCTGCGATACCGGGTAACGTCAGCGCGGTACCCAACTGGGCTAATATGCCCAAGATAAAGAAGATATTGAACAACAGCGCAGCAATGGCAACAAAGCCACCCTTTGCATAATAGGCCACCATGAACATGACAACCAATAAAAGGCCTGCTATCATCGAAGTAATACCTTGTTTGGTGGCTTCTTTACCCAAGGTAGGCCCTACAATGGCTTCCTCCACAATCCGGGTAGGGGCAGGCAGAGCACCTGATTTAAGAATATTGGCCAAATCCTTTGCCTCCTCAATGGTGAAATTACCCGTTATTTCAGATTGTCCGGAAGGAATTTCTCCCTGAACCGAAGGAGCGGTGTATACATAGTCATCGAGTACTACAGCAATTCTTCTCCCGATATTTTCACCAGTAAGTTTTCTCCATCTTCTGGCCCCATCTGCATTCATTTGCATGCTTACAGCTGGACGCGACGATTGGTCAAAAGATTGGCGGGCATCAGTGATGACATCCCCTTCAAGTGGAGCTTGATCAGATCCTCTAGGGGCCTTGATGGCATGCAGTTCCAGTAATTCTAAATTGTCTGTCTTCTGAGGTTTTACTGACCAAAGTAAACGAATATCCCTGGGTAGAAGGGATTTTACATCATCCCTGTTGAGAATCCTGTTGATTGCCAACGTGTCACGTATTTCATAAACCAAGCCGTAATTCGCCTTCAATAATGAAAATAGGGGAGACACTTCCAGTCCCGAGGCATCATCGGATGCTGCACCCTCGGCAAGTTGACGGGCTAAATCACTCTCCAGATCCGTAGTATCGGAAGGTGTTGGCTCAGTTTCAGCGGTAGTTGGCTTTTGCGCCTGTGCTTCTGCTACCAACATGCTGTTCACACTCTGTAAGGCATCACCAAATTCGTTTATCTCGGCGACTTCCCAAAACTGCAGCTTAGCTACTCCTTGTAAAAGGTTCCTAACCCGCTCCTGATTATCCACTCCGGGAAGCTCAATTTGGATTCTACCAGATCCCTGAATTCGCTGAATGTTTGGCTGCGAAGTTCCGAAGCGATCAATACGGGTACGAAGGATATTGAATGATCGATCGATCGCATTTTCAATTTCCGTGTCAATAATTCCCAATATTTCCGAGTCAGAGGTTTCCAGGGAAATTCTTCCACGGTTTGCGGCGGTAGCGAAAACTGAATTGAGTTGACGGTTACCTGAAGTTTCACCCCAGGCTTGCGAAAACAGATTGACAAATTTGTCATTGGTGGTCTTTGCTCGTTCTGTAGCCAATTCTATCGCTTGGTTGAAAGCAGGGTCTTTGCTGTTACCGGCAAGTCCGCGAACGATTTCCACTGGAGAAACTTCTAGGGTGACGTGCATCCCGCCTTGAAGGTCTAACCCTAATCCTAATTCGGTTTCCTTCACTTCCTGATAGGTGAAGGGGAAGCCTAGAAATTTGTATACCGGTTCCCTCCAAACGGAATCCAAGTATGATTGTCTTCTGGCAAAGTCTACGTTGCCCGATTCATCCTCAGCATATTCGGTGGCTTTTTTCTGCACACCATTAGATACCAGAGTAAACGATAGATAGTACAGGCAAAGCACTGTTACCAATACCGTCAGAAATACGATTATGCCTTTGTTTTGCATGGGTATAATTTAGAAATAAATAGTTTGTTGATTAGAAATATAGATTGGTTCCCCATAGGCATTTGACACCAATAGGGTGGACGATTAATTCACTGATGATAAAGAATAAGTGGTAATCAGGGTGCGTTGGTCGAGACAATGTGCTCAAAAAGGACCTCAAAGAATTGGTTGGAATATGCAATTAATCCGTTGTATTGTGATGTTGGATTGCTCTCAGGGCTTATAACTTCGGAGATAAGGTGAAAAACTTGATCCAAAACAACCACAACAAAGGGAACAACGGCATCAACAGCGGTGTGGATACAGGTCGTATTTTCCTCAGAAGTATCATTTGATGATGTTTGCTGTTCGGTTAAAATTTCTTCCGAACTGCTTTGAATAATGTACTCAGAACTGGATACCAAGACACAGAACAACAATACCATCAAGATGGTAATTCGCTCCTTAAAGACGTTCTTATGTGCCCTGTTAGTTTCCATGGGATGCAAATATAGGGAATTATTATAATTCTTGCAGAATTTCCGATATTTTTTTTCAGGTAGAGAGCTTCTATATCAAGCGTTTAGGTGATCCCTGGGATTTTTCAATATGAAATGGAAGGCTTATACCTAACGTAAAATGTAATGCGCTGTATTCAATAAGTGAAAATCCTAAAATTATACCCAATGAGCGGAATTTGTCGGAAACACTCTAATTAAATCTGTCTTCCCTTGTCAATCAACCCGGCAGTCAGCTGATTAAGGGCTTCCACTTTGTATTCAAAGTCTCCTTTAAGGGTTTCCCGATATTGATGGATATTTTCCACCATCTCATTTATATCCTCTGGAATTATTTCTTCCAAGAGTTGCCGTAGACGTTTTGCAGTCGTTGGGGACTTTCCGTTGGTACTTATAGCTATTTTAACATTCCCTTTTGTCACTATACCGCCCAGATAAAAATCGCAATATTCAGGGGTGTCGGCAACATTCACCAATAGACAACGGGCTTTTGCATCCCGATACACCAGCTTGTTAACTTCCTTAAAGTTGGTTGCTGCTATGACCATGTGTCTTCCTTCGAGGTATTTCTCATGGTAGACATCTTGGATAAGGGTAATAGTCGGGTTGTTTTCAGCTAATTCCCTAATGTCATTGGAAATTTCCTTTGAAACAACTGTTACCAAGGCATGTGGACTTGATTTTAGTAAGAAGGTTAGTTTTTCCAATCCTACAAAACCCGCTCCTACAAGCAAAGTGTTAAGTTGGGAAACCTTCAGAAATATAGGGTATAGTTCGTTCATCTTTTCGGGATTTTATGTTTGCGTTTAGGCATACTTTTTTGAAAGAGCCACTTCCCGGTATACATGCATTAATTTGGGGCTTTCCCTTACCACTTCGCCAATGATGATGATAGCTGGGGCCTCGATTTTCTGAGTATGCACTTTTTCCTCAATATCCTCCATGGTTCCGGAAGCAATTTTTTCATCTTTTGTGGTACCGCTTTGAATCAAAGCGATAGGCATATGTCTCAAACCGACTTCTTTGTAGTGGGCAGCTATTTCTGCTAGCTTTTTTGTTCCCATAAGAACGATCACCGTTGCGGTTGACTGTGAGGCGAGATAAAGGTCCCTTGAAAGTTGGCCGGCAGAAGTGGTGCCGGTGATCACCCAAAAACTTTCGGATATGCCCCGCTTGGTCACCGGTATACCCATTGATGCAGGTACGGATACTGCTGAGGAAATTCCGGGAATTACCTCGGTATCGATATCAAACTGGTGGATGTAGTCAATTTCTTCGGCACCCCGGCCAAAGACAAAGGGGTCTCCTCCTTTCAGACGAACTACATGTCCGTATTTTTTTGCATAAAAAACGCAGAGCTCATTCGTGTCTTGTTGAGGGTTTAAGCTACTTCCGTTACGTTTCCCTACGTATATCTTTAAGGCTTTGTCCGGAGCATGGTCTAGCAGTACCGGGTCAATCAGCGCATCATAGAGGACTACATCAGCTCTGTTTAAGGCCAATACTCCCTTGAGCGTGATTAACTCAGGATCACCCGGTCCTGCCCCTACTAGGGTGACTTTCGGATAAATTTCATTGATCATGCCTGTAATTCTTTGGCGCGCAATTCACTGATAGATTCAAATATCGCTTCTGCATCCGAATAATAGCTGCGTGCGAAATCTTCAGAAGGCACATTAGTTTTTAGCTGGTATACGATATCCGAGAAAGAACCAGTCAACTCGATTTTTCCACTTTGGATAAAATGCTCTTCAAACAGAGTAACTATACTTGCATAGCTGTTGGTATTTACCCCTTCTGAAGTTAAAATGGCCTTGGAGGTATTGATTATACCTGTATAGGTTTGATAGATCGCGTCTGCCCAGCGTCCCTCCGCCATACTTTCTTCCGCATGAGCTAACTTTTCCCTAGCTTCCAACAATAGTGTTGACACCAAGTCGATTACCACACCGGCACATTCTCCTACGCCTATTGCTTTCACATAGTTTTCCTCGTTACCCCAATCGACAAAGTCGGTATCTACCACATCATCTGTACTGGAAAGCGGCTTCAGCAGCTCATAGAAATACATCTGTCCCTTTCGTTGGTAGTATTCGTGGTAAGCTTCTTCTGCTTGAGCATGCTGCTCATAGTCATCTAGCAATACCCGTAGTGATTGAGGCCCTCTTTTGGAAGGTATTTTGATCACTTTATCGGAGAAAATCCCAACACCATTGCCCAAGGTAGCTCCTCCAAGTAAAACTTGCAGGGCAGGAAGCACTGATTTACCTACTTTGATGGACATGCCCTGATAGCCAATTGAAGCCATATTGTGCTGTCCACAAGCGTTCATACAACCGGAAATTTTAATATTCAGGTCGCTGTTTAATAGGTATTTGGGATATTCGTTGTAGATGACTTCTTCAAGGATCTCAGCAGCTCCCGTACTGCTGGCAATACCTAAGTTACAGGTATCCGTACCAGGGCAAGCGGTGATGTCACCAACAGTGTTATAGCCATAATCAGCCATGCCCAATTTTTTCAGCTCTTGATAGAAGAAGGGAATAAGTTCTTTCTTAACATCCCGAATGATAATATTTTGTCTTAGCGTAAAGCGTACTTCGTTATTGGCATAGGATTTAACCAAATCAGCCAACTTGCGCGCTACATCTGTACGGAAGTCACCCAATTTCACCTTTATGCCCAAGGTCACAAAGCCGTCTTGTTTTTGGGGAAATATATTCGTTGTCTTCCACCTTTCGTAGGAAATGTCCGAAGGCTCAGCGACATTTAAAACAGGCGGATTAGGCAAACTTTGCTTCCGCTCATAGGATTCATGGTCTATGGGATAAGTTTGATGAGGAAGTGCACCTTTTTCTTCCTCCACCATCGCCAAAAACTCAGCTAATCCCATGGAACTTATCAGGAATTTCATCCGGGCTTTCATTCTTTTAGCACGCTCTCCGAAACGGTCAAAGATTCGAAGTACGGCCACAGTGAAAGGTATCAGCTGATCTGTAGGCAAAAATTCATATACTGGGTCAGCATGCCTAGGTTGGGAACCAAGCCCGCCTCCTAACAGCACTTTAAAACCTCGGATTTGAGTACCGTTTTCTACTTTAAGTTTTGGGATAAAACCTAAATCATGCAGATAAGCAAGAGCGGTATCGTCATCACTGGATGAAAAGCTGATTTTGAATTTCCGTCCCATTTCTTGACAGATGGGATTTCTTAACATATATCTAAATGTCGCGTCTGCATACGGAGTCACGTCAAAGGGCTCTTTTGGGTCCACTCCCGCCGTTTCTGAAGCTGTTACATTTCGAACAGTATTCCCGCAGGCTTCCCGCACAGTGATTTCATCCTTTTCAAGTTCAGCCCACAGTTCCGGCGTTCTGTCCAAACTCACATAATGGATTTGAATATCCTGACGGGTGGTAATGTGAAGTCTTCCTGTGGAGTATTTGTCGGATACATCTGAGATTCTGTGCAGCTGTTCAGAGCTTACTTTGCCATAGGGCAATTTGATTCGAATCATTTGTACGCCCGGTTGACGCTGTCCGTAAACTCCACGGGCAAGTCTCAAACTTCTGAATTTTTCCTCATCTATCTTACCGTCCCTGAACAGGGCGATTTTTTTCTCCAATTCAATGATATCTTTCTCTACTATGGGGTTCTCTATTTCAGTTCTGAAGCTTTGCATGGTATTCTACTTTTAAACTCTATTATTTTTGATGTTTACCCTGACGGTTAAATTTGTGTCTACTGGGTAATTATTTAGTAATGGTGTTACTTTCATGTAAGCCACACTCTTTTTGTGAAGACTCCCACCACCATCTACCAGCCCTGGGATCTTCCCCGGGTGCAATTGCCCTGGTACAAGGGGCACATCCTATGCTTACAAATCCCTTATCGTGAAGGGGATTATAGGGTATTTTATGTTCATTTATATAGTCCAGCATCTGATCCATTGTCCAATCCAACAGTGGATTGTATTTGAGGATCTGATTGGCTGGATCCCATTCCAATTTTTTCATCTGCTGGCGATTGGCACTCTGCTCGGAACGCAGTCCGGTGATCCAAACCTTATTGCCTTCCAAAGCCCTCTTTAGCGGCTCCACTTTGCGGATATAACAACAAGACTTTCTGTTTTCTACTGATTCGTAGAAGCTGTTTATCCCTTTTTCCCTTACGAATTTTTCGGCAGAAGCCGTATCTGGATAGTAAGTTTTGATGTCTACGCCATATTTCATAATGGTGCGGGCGAGGAGGTCATAGGTCTCATAAAACAACCTACCAGTATCCAAGGTGAAAATTTCCACGGGTAGTTTATGCATCGCAATTAGTTGCGTGATAACCTGATCTTCTTGACCCAGTGATGTAGAAAATACCACTTTTGATGGGAAAAGCTCACTTAACGTATTTATGGCGTGTATGGAATCCATTTCTTGGATTCGGTCGGTCAATTTTTCTATAGTGGAATGATCAATCATATGTAGTAGATTCTATTTTCAGAGTTTGCAGCTTTAGCAGCAATTTCTAACAGCAAATTTCCGAATATGGGTATTGATCCAAAAGGATAACTGCGGAAACTAGTTACAAAAGTATATAAAACCTACAAAATATATAGACTTATTGGAAAATTTTTTTACTCCCCTTCCAAAATATCCTGTAAGGTTCTCATTTCAAGAATTTTAAGCGTTTCATCACGTACTTTGATCATCACCTTGTTCAGTCCGCATCGTTCTTGGCTTTCGCACTCTTCACAGGGTTCATAGTAGTTGAGGCTTACACAGGGAAGCAACGCAATAGGTCCGTCCAGCAGTCGAATGACTTTGGACAAAGGAATTTCAGTTGGAGCTTTGATGAGGTAATAACCTCCTCCCTTCCCTTTTTTACTACCCAAAAACCCCGCTTTTTTCAATTCAAGTAGGATGTTTTCCAAAAATTTGTGGGAGATACCGTATTTCTCTGAAATTTCTTGAATCAAAATGGCACCTTGATCCCTGTGCTTGCCGAGATAAGTCAGCGCATGGAAGGCGTATTTGGTCTTTTTAGAAAGCATATGATACAAAAATAGGATAAATTGACAAAAAACAGCGGGTTAAACGAAAAAAGCACCGGAGAAAGGATCCCCGGTGCTTTTTAGATATAGCTGCAATGTGGTTAAATTAATTCTACACTTCGTTTTACAAAGGCAGTTAGGTCCTTGCCTGTCAGCAATCCCTGTGACAACAAGGCCAGGTCAAAAGCCTGCTTGGCCAATTTGCTTTGTTCTGCCTCATCTTCGGTTTTCAAGATCTTGTCAATCACCCCGTGGTTACCATTGATGCCCACTTTGTAATTGTCAGGTAGCGATCCGTAGAAACTCATTCCTCCGCCACCAGTTTGGGCCATATCTTTCATGCGGCGCATAAATTCGTCCATAGTCACCGTAACAGGCAATTCGTCAGGGCTCAGTGATTCCACTTCTACAGAATATGTTTTGCTATTAATGGCTTTGTCGAAAACCTCCTTGATCTTGGTTGTCTGCTCCTCAGTCAACAGATTGGCATAGCCGTCGTCTTTTTGGATCAGTTTTTCCGCTACATCCGAGTCCACACGCTTAAGCGAAGTTTTTTCCAATTTGCCCTCCAAATGTTGGATGAAATGGCTGTCAATTGGAGAATCCATTACCAAGACATCATAGTCCTTCTTGTTAGCAGATTGGATAAATGCATCCTGCTTGCTTGTATTGGTTGAATAGAGATATACTGTTTGGTCGTTCTTGTCTGTTTGTATGGCTTTCACCTTGTCCTGATATTCATCAAGGGTAAAATATGCTCCCTGAGTATTCTTCAGTAAGGTGAAATCCTTTCCTTTTTCATAGAATTTGTCCTCACTGAGCATACCATATTTAACGAACAGTCCGATGTCGTTCCATTTGTCTTCGTAGACTTTACGGTCTTTTTTAAAAAGCTCAGACAATTTGTCCGCTACTTTCTTTGTAATATAACTGTTGATTTTTTTAACATTGCTGTCCGCTTGTAAAAAGCTTCTCGAAACGTTAAGCGGGATGTCAGGTGAGTCAATCACGCCGTGAAGCAACATCAAAAACTCAGGAACGATGTCTTTTACCTCATCGGTAATGAATACCTGTCGGCTAAACAGTTTAATCTTGTTCTTCTGCAGTTCAAATTCATTTTTGACTTTTGGAAAGTATAAGACTCCGGTTAGGTTAAATGGATAGTCCACGTTCAGGTGGATCCAGAATAATGGGTCCTCGCTGAAGGGATATAGGTCTTTGTAAAATTTAAGGTAGTCCTCATCAGTAAGCTCACTGGGAGACTTTGTCCAGATGGGATTGGAATCATTTATGATGTTATCAACTTCTACAGACTTCCACTTCTTCTTTCCTTCCTCGTCTTCGCCGTCCTCAACGCTTTCGGTTTTGGTGCCGAACTGAATTGGAACAGGAAGGAATTTAGCATATTTGTCAAGGATCTGCTGAAGCTTAAATTTCTCCAGAAATTCCTCAGACTCGCTGTTTATATAAAGAATAACATCCGTTCCCCTGCTGGTTTTGGTGCCCGGGGCGATTTCAAATTCCGTGCTGCCGTCACAAATCCAACTGGCAGGTTCCGCTCCGTCCTGATAGGAAAGGGTTTGGATTTCCACTTTGTCTGCCACCATAAAAGCGGAGTAAAATCCAAGTCCAAACTTACCGATGATCTCGTTGGCATCCTTGGCTTCTTTGAATTTCTCCACAAATTCGGCAGCACCCGAGAAGGCAATCTGATTGATGTATTTCTTAATCTCTTCAGCCGTCATGCCCAGCCCGCTGTCGGACACGGTGATGGTCTTTTTGTCTTTGTCAAAGTTTACTTTGACGGTTGTGTCTCCGAGCTCCCCTGAATATTGACCCAATTGGGCCAAACGCTTGATTTTCTGTGTGGCATCAACCGAGTTGGAAACCAGTTCTCTTAAAAAAATCTCATTGTCTGAGTAGAGAAATTTTTTGATAATGGGGAAAATATTTTCGGTATGGATCGAAATGGTACCTTTTTCCTGCATGGCTTTATATGATTTTGATTAAAACAATTCGTAAATTAACTGAACCATGATAATCAAGACCTGTTCCAAACTAAAAAGGGTGTCAAATTGGCAGAATTTACTTTGATTTTAACGAACAGAAACCAAATCGATATGGGCGAATTTAAGTTGATTTTCTTCACCAAAATCAATAAAACCAATATGAATTTGTCGTATCCTTAACAAAACTACAAGTCGGGATAAATTCTACTTTTTGGTTGACGGATACGTGCTTCATGAATTACCTGAAATGATTCGTCTGAAAAAATAATTATGATGTCCTGTGGGTATTTGAAAATTTATTCTCTATCTAGGATCTCCCCAATTGGCTGCCCAGTAGCTCCATTTGGTAGTCGGGTATGAAGCAGAATGGACAGCGTAGGAGCAATGTCAGTCACTGCCGCATACCGGGAACTGGAGCCCGGCTGTATATTCCAGCCATAAAAAACAATGGGCACATGAGTATCATAGGTATAGCCTGTGCCATGCGTGGTTCCTCTTGTTGAGTTTGTTAGCCACGCAGCATCTAAAATCAATAACACATCACCTGAAGCTTTGTGGTTATACCCCATTTGCAGCAGATTTTTTCTTCCCGAAGTGTATTCATGGCGTCTCATGTCATTTGCGATGTACGTTTCTTTGATCCCGTCAAATCGCAACAAAAACTCAGCGATATCATTCTGCATGGCAACTAGGTCCACCTCTTTTTCTGCTATTAGAGTATGGTTGAGGAATACCTGCTCATTGGAAAAATTTTCTATCCAATCCCCTTCCCCATATTTTTCGTTGGTATAACCCCTGAGTTGGGTAAGGACAAAGCGGGTGTTCAGGCTGCCCGCTGGCACACGCTCATGCTGCATATACCGGACAACATCAGCTACACCGTGGTCTGCTGTGAGGAACACCAGATATTCACCTTCACCGATTTCCTTATCCAAGTGCTCAAAGAAGGCAGCCAATTCACGGTCCAGCCTTAAATAGGTATCCTCTAATTCAATTGAAGATGGTCCAAATGCATGGCCCACATAATCAGTCGAGGAGAAGCTAACCGCCAAAAAGTCGGTTTCGCCTCTTTTACCTAGCTGTTCCCCTGATAGTGCTGCATAGGCCATATCCAGTGTTAAGGTATTGCCAAATGGCGTACCGCTTATCATGCCCAACCCTCCATTATTTTCCATTAGCTCTGGAAGTATATATGGAAAGACGGGAGCTTCTTTACCAATTGGAGGCGACTCAAACTCATTGTCATCGTCCACACTTTGAATATAAGTTTCTATGGGATATATTGTTTCCCAAGTTTGGCCCAGATATTTTTTAGGAAGTTCCCGTTTGTTGAATGCAGTAACCCAATCGGGAAGGCTTTCTCCATAATAGGTCGAGTTCATAAATTCCCCGGTTTTTCCGTCGTACCAGTAGGCATCCCCCAAGTGGCCGGCCGGAAGTGCAGCACCACGGTCTTTGATCGCAATCCCGACTACCTTCGATCGCTTATTGGTGGCAAATTGAAGTTCATCGGTGATCGTTGTAGAAAGCATATTTCTCGGTGATATACGACCTGATCCTTCACTTCCGCCTACCGCGCTTACAGTACTGTCCTCTGCGCAATAGACCGTTCTTCCAAGTTTTCTTACATACCAATCATTGGCAATGACACCATGTGTAGCGGGAGTTGCACCTGTATATACCGAAGCATGTCCCGGGCCAGTATAGGTAGGAATGTAATTGTAATGGCCATTTTTCATCATAAACCCTTGGTCCATCAGCCGCTTAAAACCTCCCTCCCCATATCGGTCATGGTATTTATAAAAATATTCCTGTCTCATTTGGTCAACAACGATACCGACAACCAGTTTTGGTCGCTCTAGGGATTTTTCTGAGTTAGTTGTTTGTGAATAGCCCACGAACGACAGGCAAAGAAGGAGAAGGCTCCAGTATAATTTCATGGAATTTGGAATTAGAAAATTCGGATTGAAAATCGGTGTAGACTTAGAAACTTAATTAGAATAGATATGGGAAATTAATCCTTGCTTTTCAAGTCTCCTCGTTTGATGGATTGTATAAATTGAGCCCAAGCAAATGGATTTAACAACGGTAGAGGTCTTGGGCCATAGCGGTCCATACCCTGCATCATTTGCATATTTGTGAACTGCCTGAAGTTTTCATTTCCAGAAGCAGGCATTTCTTCAGCCCATCTTAGCAGTAGTTGGGGACTAAGATTACCCCGATTAAGCGGCCTTTCTTCTTCTATGTTAAGGGCCAAAACCGCATTCTTAAACTCTTCCTCTGTGGGATAAGGCATGACCTGTACCTCTGCCAGAGCGAATTCGTCCTCAACCATGGTAAGGATATAACTTAACTTGTCTTCCTGTATATTATCGGGAACTTTAATTGCTTGTCGCTTAAGGCCTATAAAGGAAAATACTACACTGTCTCCGGCGATGACAGGCATGGAAAAATATCCAAACCGGTTGCTGCTTGTGCCGCGACCTTTTCTGGGCACATAAATATTTACGCCAGGTATCGCAATTGTACTGTCAGCATTCAGGATGATTCCTGACAATTGCACGATCTTCCTATCAGGAGTATCTTGGGCATTCGCGGATTTTATACCCGTTAGGCACAGGAACATCACGAGGATGAGAAATGGGGAGGTAATTTTTAAATTGGATACTTTCATCAATTAAACTAACGGCTATTTACAAAGCAGTGTTTCGTACCATTGTTTCAAATTAAAGTGACTAGTTACACTATTTTGAAATGATTTACTTACTTTGAGGATACTTTTAATTGTTAAAATTAATTAAATGCGGTTAAAAAACATAAGTTTAAGTTACGGAATGCGAGTTTTTAAAGCTCTTTCGGAAGAACCAAGGGTCAGAATCCTGCATTTATTGATCCAAAATAAAGAATTGAGCATATCTGACTTGGAACATATTCTTGATTTTACTCAGACAAAAACAAGCCGCCACCTGAGTTATTTGAAGAATTCCGGACTGGTAGGTAGCAAAAAAATCGATCAGTGGACTTTTTATTACCTCTTGGAAGAAACTTCTGAAATCATTCAGCAGATTTTGAAGTTTATACAAAAGGACAACCGCCTTATCAAAGACCAGGAAATCTATGAGATCCTGCATTCTAACCGGGAGTTGGCCAAAAATAAAATTCAGGATAACAAATACGGACTGTAATAGTCAATGACAAAAATATATAAGCACCTTTTCTTTGATTTGGACCATACGCTTTGGGATTATGACAAAAACGTGGAGGAATCCCTATCCGAGTTGTACATGCATTACAATTTAACGCAGTTGGGTATTTCATCCTTTGAGGCTTTTTTCCGTGCATTCGAGCAGGTAAATTACGGACTTTGGGATAGTTACAATGTAGGAGCAATTACCAAGGAAGAGCTCCGCCAGGTACGTTTTAGACGCATTTTTGAAACAGTAGCCGCTGATCCAGACTTAGTTCCTGAACCCATGGAAGGCCATTTTATGACAAATACTTCATCCAAACCTCACGTTGTCGAAGATACCTTTGAAATATTGGAACACCTTAGGCATTCCTATGGCCTACATATAATAACCAACGGCTTCAATGAAAGCCAAGCCCAAAAAATGAAAGCAGCCAGGTTAACTTCTTATTTTGACTTAATTGTTACCTCCGAAACTACAGGACACCGAAAACCTGACCGGAGAATTTTTGATTACGCTGTAGAGCGATTGGGCGTAAGACCTGAGGAATGTGTTATGATTGGTGATAACCCACTTTCTGATATTGCAGGAGCACAAAATGCAGGAATAGATCAGATCTATTTCAACCCGAAGGGCATCGCTTGTTCTTTAAGACCGTCCTATACTATACAGAAGCTAATGGAGCTTAAGGGGATATTGTGATGAAAGAATACAAATACCTCCAGAAAAATCATCTATTTTAAGCCAGTTTGCCAACGTCCAATTGCAAAAAATATTTGTCACTCCAAGTCTAAGACAATTCGTATATTTTCTTTTACGGTTTCTCTTAGTTCTTCGGGCAAAGTACCTATCTTTTTTGTCAGCCTTTTATTGTCAATCGCACAAATTTGATCAATCATAATATCGCAGGCTTGGTTCAGGTTTGCCGTGCCTTGTTTTAAGTGTACTCTCAAAATTTCGGCTTCCTTACTAATGTTTGTTGTTATAGGGCAAATGATGGTTGACGGATGGGGAATGTTGTTAAGTAAATTAGTTTGAATCGTCAAGACTGGCCTGGTTTTGCCAGGTTCAGTTCCGATTTGAGGATTCAAATCCGCAATCCATACTTCAAATTGTTTCATCTGCGTAGTCAATTTTCTCAAAGTCACCAAGTATACTCATTGAGTCCTTCTCTACAAGACTGGATTCTTGCCTCAATTTGCTTTGGAGGTATTGATTTCGCTGAATCTTATTGTAATGGGATATTGCCTCATTAATATATCTATTACGCGGTTTTTTTAAGTGGGAAAGTATTTTCTCAGCTTCCCTGAAAATCGACTCGTCTATTTTTAAGGATACAGTTTTCATATGTAGTAATTTGATATACGAAAGGTAACTACCATTTTAATATTAATCAACTAAAATCTTTGAATAAAATGCGGTGAATTTTTATCGCTCGGTTTCTAATTAAGGTATCAGCCTAACAAAAAAATCTGCTAAAAGAGGATTCAAATATGTCCACTTGAAAACTTGATTAGGAAAGAGGCGTAATTTCCCAGATAAACAGCATACCCCTTTATTTTATCTCAGCTTTCCTTTGACATAATAAGAAAGTTTAGGGTTGGCTTCAGGGACTACTTTTAGCCTATGCCATTGATTATTCGTATATTTGCTATTCAATTCAATAACGAAGCTAAACCAACTTATACCATGCTCAAAGGTTTTTTTAACGTACCGGATCCCATCAACGAACCCATAAAAAGCTACGCGCCGGGCTCGCCAGAACGTACCAGCCTGCAAGCCGCATTGGCTGATGCAAGGGGGAAGCAAATAGATATACCCATGTATATAGGAAGTGACGAAGTAAGAACAGACACCAAACTGCCTCTTTCTCCGCCCCACGACCACAAACACCTGTTGGGTCACTTTCATGAAGGTGATGCCTCCCATGTGGAGCAGGCAATTCAGGCAGCGCTGGGAGCCAAATTCGCTTGGGAAAATATGCATTGGGAACAAAGAGCGGCCATTTTCCTAAAGGCAGCTGAGCTTATAGCGGGACCCTACCGGGACAAATTAAATGCTGCAACCATGCTTGGCCAATCAAAAAATGCCTTCCAGGCTGAAATTGACTCAGCCTGCGAAATCATAGATTTTCTCCGGTTTAATGTACAGTACATGACCGAAATTTATGCCCAACAACCTCCGAAGAACGATCAGGGAGTTTGGAACAGGGTGGAGCACCGGCCTTTGGAAGGATTTATATTTGCACTTACCCCGTTTAATTTTACCGCCATTGCGGGTAACTTGCCAACAGCACCCGCAATGATGGGAAATACTGTGGTATGGAAGCCTGCCTATACCCAAATTTATTCGGCTAATGTGTTAATGGAGATTTTTAAGGAGGCGGGAGTTCCGGACGGTGTAATAAATCTCATCTATGTGCACGGCCCGGAAGCCGGAGAAGTAATATTTAAGCATCCAGACTTCGCCGGGATTCACTTTACCGGATCAACGGGGGTTTTTCAGACCATTTGGAAGACCATCGGTGAAAACATCCATAAATACAAAACCTATCCCCGCATAGTAGGCGAGACTGGTGGTAAAGATTTTGTCATAGCCCATAAATCAGCACACCCTAAGGCAGTTGCCACAGCATTGGCCAGAGGTGCATTTGAATATCAGGGACAAAAATGTTCCGCAGCTTCACGGGCCTATATCCCTTCTAACCTATGGGAGGAGGTTAAAGATTTCTTGGTTTCCGATTTGGAAAGTATGAAAATGGGCGGCACCGAGGACTTCGGCAATTTCATCAATGCTGTGATTGACGAAAAATCCTTTGACAAAATAACTGGCTATATCGAGGAAGCAAAAGCCACCGAAGGTGTGGAGGTTATTGCAGGTGGTACCTTTGACAAATCTACTGGATACTTTATCGCCCCTACAGTTCTGCTGGTGCAGGATCCCATGTACAAGACAATGCAGGAAGAAATTTTTGGCCCGGTACTAACTATTTATGTGTATAATGCGGAGCATTTTGAGGAAGCTCTTGAGCTTGTGGATCAGACCTCTCCCTATGCGCTGACAGGTGCGGTATTTTCTCAGGACAGATACGCCATAGAATTGGCTACCGTGAAATTACGGCATGCGGCGGGCAATTTCTACGTCAACGACAAACCAACTGGAGCGGTAGTAGGTCAACAACCTTTCGGTGGGGCAAGAGCTTCGGGAACAAACGATAAAGCTGGCTCCATGATTAATCTTCTCCGCTGGGTTTCACCACGGACCATCAAGGAGACCTTTGTCAGTCCAAAGAACTATAGATATCCGTTTTTGGAGGAAGATAATTAGACTAATAGACCTTTGAGGTTTTTTTCAAACCTCGAAGGTCTTTACTTGCTCAAAAAGGAAACTCAATGTATACATAAATACAAAAACCTTCGAGGTCTGTAAGACCTCAAAGGTTAAAATCCGAACACTAGGGTCAACAAAAAATAAGATCAATTAAAATAAAATATGTTGATTCACCCACTCAATTTCTTCTTCCCGTATGGTATGATAGGTATCGGGAAAAATCAGGGTCTTTACCTTAGCACCCATTTCTTTGAGAATTTCCTCCGAGGCTTTTACCCGATGCAGCGGAACATGAATGTCCTGATGGCTGGCTCCAATGAAAAAAGGTGTCTTCTCAAAGTCACCCTTATATAAGTTTAGATCTAAATTTTCCCCGATCAACCCTCCCGTAAATGCGATAATACCACCGTATTTATTCGGGTTTCTTGCGGCGTATTCCAACGCAAGACATGCCCCTTGAGAAAAACCGATAAGGTACAATTGATCTGTAGTTTTTCCATTGTCGAAACAGTGTTGAACGAGTGCTTGCAATTGTGCCAATGCCTTGTCCAAAGCGGGTTGGTTGTTTTCTTGGGCTGCCATAAAGCTATAGGGATACCAAGTATTTCCAGATGCTTGTGGGGCCAATAGAGCAAAGCCGTCCAAGTTCAGGTGATCTGCTAAGGAAACAATTTGGCTTCCGTTAGAACCCCTTCCATGGACCATTATTGCCACTTTCTTGGCAGCGTCAAGGGATTTGCCTTTTTCTAAAACATTAATCATACTTTTTGGGATCAAGGGTAATTGCAGCCAGGTTTTTAGATATTACTTCCCGCTTCGGTTCTGCCCAATCCGGAAGTTTTAAATTTTCACCAAGGTGGCCGATCTCTTCATCAATAGCAAATCCAGGTTCATCCGTAGCCACTTCAAATAGAATTCCTCCCGGCTCACGGAAATAGATGGACTTAAAATAATTTCTATCCTTCACTTCTGTAACCTGCTGCCCAAAGTCCCCAAGTACCTGCTGCACTTTTAGCTGGGAAGCCTGATTGGCCGTTCGAAATGCAATATGGTGAACTGTTCCCGCACTTTGGATCGAACGGGTTGCGGGTTGATTGATCACTATATCTACTATATCTCCGGGTTCACCATTAGTACCATAGCGGAAGCGGTTGTTTTCCTCGCCGATAAAGACATAGTCCATCGCTTCGGTAAGTAGGCTGGATGTAAGTTCTTTTGAACGCAAATTCAACGTGGCACTGTGAAAGCCCCTGATGCTGTGTTCCAAGGGGATAGGTCCATAGGTCCAACCCTTTCTGCTGTCAACATCTGTGGCGACAAGTTCTATGCCCATACCGTCATGGTCTTCAAACCTCAATACCTCATCCCCAAAGCGGGAGATGGGAGTCGACACCGTAATGTCCAATTTTTTTAATCGATCATGCCAGAAGGAAACTGATGCTTTTGGAATGGAGAAGGCTGAAAAGGTAGTTTCTCCCACTCCTTTTTGGCCTCTTGTGGCACCTTCAAATGGGAAAAAGGTTAATATGGTGCCAGGAGTGCCAACTTCATCACCAAAATAGAAATGATAAACATCCGGCGAATCAAAATTGATGGTTTTTTTGACAAGCCGCAGGCCCAATACGCCAGTGTAGAAATCCACATTTTTTTGAGGATTACTGGCAAGTGCAGTAATATGGTGAATTCCAGTGATTAATTTTTCCATGGGTTTAAGGGAAAAGTATTAAAGATGACCCCAGCTATTTTACCTACGGCTGGGGTCAAGGGATGTTATTGTTTTACTAACTGTATGCTGGCGATAATCTTTACTTCGTCTCCAACTACCACACTTCCGGCCTCGGTAACTGCTGACCAGGTAAGCCCAAAGGCTTTTCGGCTTACTTTGCCAGTGATCTCAAATCCGGCCTTGGTGTTTCCATAAGGGTCACCTGCGATACCTCCCAGTTCTACCGCAAATTCTACTGGCAGAGTAGTTTCTCTCATTGTCAGATCTCCCTTCAAGACATAATCTTCGCCTTTCTTTACTAGAATACCGTTGGCGAATTTCAATTTAGGGTTGGTTGCCGCATCAAAGAAGTCCGCAGACTTTAAATGCGTATCCCTATCCTTCTGATTGGTATCAATGCTGTCAATTTCTGCTGAAAATTCGATTTTGGCACCGTCGAAGTTTTTTTCGTCAGATGACTCGGCGGATCCTTCAAATGATCGGAAATAGCCAGTTACGGTGGAGATTACTAAGTGTTTTACTTTGAATGACACCTCTGAATGTGTGGGGTCGATATTCCATTTTGTAGTACTCATAGTTGCTGTTTTTAAATTGTTAATACATTAATTGTTTATACATTGGTTTAGTTAAATTTTTTTATTCCTCCCTGAGTTTGTCCAATAGGTTGTTCAGGGTATCTACTTCCTCTTCTGATAAGGAGATTACTTCTTGGTTAAATTGATTGATGGCTTGCTCCAAGGTATCTAATAGTTTCAAGCCTTTTGGGGTAATAGTCACATCGACCTGTCGCCTATCGGCTGGGCATTCCTTACGGTCTATCAATGCTTTCAATTTTAGCTTTTCTACCAATCTTGATGCATTCGACATCTTGTTGAGCATCCTGTCCTGAATGGATGATACCGTAATGGGATCGGGATGCTGACCTCTTAGGATACGCAACACATTGTACTGCTCCGGAGACAACTCGTAGGGCTTAAACAGTTTATTCTGCCTGGTGACAATATAACTGTGGGTGTAAAGAATATTTACCACGGCTTTATTGAAAGGGTCTTTAAAGGATTTTTGCTGAATTGCCTCTTCGAGTCTGGTCATAATTTGTAATTGTATTTAATGTATAGACATATATCTATGCAAAAAGGTTTCAACTGTTTGAATTTTTTTTTAATATTATTTATAAAGATTCAGAATTCTACGATTTACTACATCTCTCATAAGGTCAAGTAAAGTTACCGTCCTAATTAATGTTAATTAAGTTGGTTAAACCGCCTAATTAATGTAAATTAGGTTGGTAAAGCAACCTAATTAATGTAAATTGCGCCGTTTATATGATAAATTTAAGATATGGAAATTCCTCGCTATGTTCAGACTTCGATAGAAAATCAACTTGGAAAGCAAAAAGTAGTTCTCCTATACGGGAGTAGAAGAAGTGGAAAAACTACTATTATTGAAAATATATTCCATAAGAACCAACAAGATACACTGTTTTTGTTGGGTGAAGATGTTCAGGTAGCTGAGCTGCTTAGTTTAAGGACCGTAGCAAATTATAGACAAATCGTCGGAGATAAGAAAATAGTAATAATAGATGAAGCCCAAGTTGTTCCTAATATTGGAAAAATATTAAAATTGATGATTGATAATTTAAAAGGAATTTCCATCATAGCTACGGGGAGCAGTAGTTTTGATTTGGTCAATGATGCGGGAGAGCCTTTGGTGGGAAGGAAAAAGGAATATCATCTTTTCCCTGTTGCACAGTTGGAGTATGCTAAAATTGAAAATAGGATAGAAACCGCCAACAATTTGTCTGAACGACTGATTTACGGTGGTTATCCTGAATTGTGGCACATTGATAGCCTGAATGATAAAGAGGAATACCTTGAATCCTTGGTAAGTAGTTATCTCCTAAAAGACCTTCTTGCATTAACCAACGTCAAAGGAGCAGATGTCCTTTATAAATTGTTAAGGTTATTGGCGTGGCAAGTTGGGAGTCAGGTCAGTACCGTAGAGCTGGGAAACAGCCTCCAATTGAATAAAGAAACCGTAGAAAGATACTTGGATCTACTTGCCAAGGTTTTTATTATCTTCCCTTTAAACGGCTTCAGCAGAAATCTCCGAAAAGAGGTAACTAAAAGCAAGAAATGGTATTTTTATGACAATGGAATCAGAAATGCGTTGATCCATAATTTTAGTCCATTAAGTCTAAGAAATGATATTGGTGCTTTATGGGAACAGCACTTTATTGCTGAAAGAATGAAATACAACAATGCCGCTGGTAATTCTATCCAATACTACTTTTGGCGAACCTACGATGGGCAGGAAATAGATTTACTGGAGGTAAACAGCCATCAGGAAATACAGGCATTTGAATGCAAATGGGGTCAAAAGAAAGCAAAAGTACCTGCGGCCTTCTCCAAAGCCTACCCAGATGCTAACTGGCAGGAAATTAACAGGTTAAATTATTTGGATTGGATTCAATTTTGAATTCTCAAGGCAATTCCATCTTTGACCTATGAAAAAACTAACCTTATAATACCGTTCAAATTCAACTAATAAACTGAATGCGGGATTATTTTTTCCGCAAATTCAAAATACGGCTAATTCCGAAATCCACGCTGGGATACAAATCGCCAACACCATTGTGGAGTGTAACCGCATATCCAAATCCAAGATGGCCCCTGAAAAATGTCTTCGTACGCCCGCCCATTTGAAATCCAAGATGTATATTGGAAAGTAAGGTGCTTATAAAATCCGTAAAATGCAGATTTTTAAGCAGTTTGTCGTCATCGAAATAAGTCTGTGAATACACAGCCTGACAGTGCACAACCCAAAAGTTGGCCAGGCAAAAAATAAGCTTTCGCATACGCTAATCCCTAGGTTCTCAATATCTCCATCGTTGAAGTTTTTAAAATTTCCCTACCATTCCACCATCCTAGTAAAACGGTAATGCAGGTAATGGCCACATAAACTGCTCCCAGGAGAAGCCATTCCATGTGGAAAGGAATTTCGAATAAATAAAGGCTAAGCAAGGCAGCCGCTATGATTGACAGAAGAATTCCACTAAGTGCCGCAAGACTCCCCAAAAAGAGATATTCCAAGGTGTTTATTTGTATCAAAATAGCCTGCTGTGCTCCTATGGTTCGCAGGAGAACGTTTTCTTTAATGCGCTGGTACTTGCTGATAATCAGGGAACTGATAAGGACCAGAATTCCAGTGATGATGCTAAACAATGCCATAAACTGGATCACAAAGCTGATCTTACCCAGAATTTCATCTAGGGTTTCTACGATAGTAGAGAGGTTGATCACTGAAACATTGGGAAAATCCCGGACAATCTCGTTTTGAACATTGCCTGCCTGTACATCATCTTTTGTCTTGGTAATAACTACGTGAAATTTTGGGGCATTAGTCAGCACATTGTCGGGAAATAGCACCAGAAAATTGGTTGACACCTGCCGGAAGTTAATTTCCCTAAAGCTTCCAACATAGGTAGTTAGAGGTCGGCCCTGCACATTGAATATGATCTGATCTCCCAATTTAATGTCAGAGCGCTCTGCATATCCTTTGTCAAATGAAATGAAGATGCTATCACCGGGATTGGTGTAAGGCTTAAGTTCACCGTCCGTTAGCCGCTCGGAGCTAATCAGGGAATCCCGGTAAGTCACTCTATACTCCCGATTAAAAAGCCGTCTTGATATTTGCTCATCCTCAGGAAGTTCCTGATTTTGTTTTTTAGTCACCCCCTTTACAGAATTGACTCCCATAGTTACGATGGGGACTTCCTGCAATATGGGTAGGTTTTGATTCTTCAATGCCTGGCTCACCGCATCCACTTGGTGGGTTTGTATATCGAAAAACAACATGTTTGGCTGTCCCTCCTTATCGGCAAACTGGACTTCATCCAGCAATTGGTACTGTACAAAGAACAAGGTAGATATCATGGCGGTACCTAAGCCGATGGTGGCTACTAAGGATACGGTTTGATTGTTTGGTCGGTATAGATTGGCCAATGCCTGTCGAATCGGGTAAGTTAGGGTAATGGGAAGCCATTTTTTTATACCCCACATGATACCCAGTGCAAACAACCATAGTACGCCAAATGCAAAAAACACAAATCCGGTAAACCAAAGCGTCTGAATCCAGTCTCTAAGCAAATAGTAACTGAATCCCATCATAAATATAACAATGGCCAGTACAACCGTCCAACGGAGTGGGTCTTTGGAAAACCGAATGGTTGCCGACTCAGGCCTCAAGGTCATCATGGGAGAAACCGTTCTAATCTTTAGCAGCGGAATCAACGCAAAGAGCAATGAAATCAATATGCCGGTAAAGGTTCCCAAGGCAATGGCTCTCCAGGAAATTTCCAAAGTAACATCTACAGGAAGGAAATCCTGAAATACGGCAGGCAAAATAAATTGTAAGGCAGTTCCAAGAGTAGCTCCCGCAACGGAACCTATAAGTCCCATTAGAAAAATCTGCCATACGTAAATTCCGAAAATCTTTCCGGAAGAAACCCCAAGGCAACGCAATACCGCCACCGCTGGTAGTTTTTCTTTGACAAATACATTGACAGCACTTGCTACGCCTACACAGCCCAAAAGAACTGCGATAAAGGCTACTAGACTGAGGAAGTTGGACAAATTTTGAAAGGATCTACCTGTGGATTCTTTCCGTCCCTGTACGGTTTCGTAACGGACATTTTCTTCTTCCCAGTTTTCCTTATAACTCTCGATTACTGCTTCTGGGTCTACGTTTTGATTTAGAGAATAATAATATTCGTAATTAACCCTACTGCCAAACTGTACCAATCCGGTCTCTTCGAGCGTTTCCATTGGGATATATACGGCGGGGGCGACAGTAGCCGTGATACCTGTTTGTCCGGGAACCTTTCTTAAAGCTCCGGCAATTTCATAGGTAACCTCCCCAATTTTAATTTCATCTCCCACCTTGGCATCGAACTGCACCAGCAGGAGGTTTTCCACCAAAGCTTTTTTTCCACCTTGCCGAAAACTTTCTTCCCCCGACAACGGCTCTGTATCAAAACTTCCGTAAAAAGGGAATGCCCCTTCCAGGGCCCTTACTTGGGTCAAGCGGCTTTCTCCTTTGGCGGGAAAAGACACCATGGATGCAAAATTCACTTCCCTGGCCTGATCAGCTACCAGAGAATCAATAAGCGGGAGGTCAAAAGGTTGATTTTTATTTAACACCAAATCAGCTCCTAAAAGCTCCTTGGCTTGGCGGTCAATGTCTTTGGTAAGGTTGTCACCGAAGGAGCTGATGGCTACCAAAGCGGCAATCCCTGTAATTATTGATGAAATAAACAGAATAAGCTTGGATCCATTTTTGCGAAAATCCCTCGCTGCCATGGTCATTATCCATTGGAAATCACCCATGAGTTACCTCCTGCAGTTTGCCACCTTTGATGTGGATGATGTGGTTCGTACGTTGGGCTAGTTCCGGGTCATGGGTGACCAGAATTAGTGTGGTGCCCTCTTCTTCGTTCAATTGAAAAATCAAATTCTCAATCATTTCTCCTGTTTCAGTGTCAAGGTTTCCAGTAGGTTCATCTGCAAAGAGAATTTTTGGTTCGTTGGCGAATGCCCTTGCAATGGATACACGTTGTTGCTCGCCGCCTGACAGCTGACTGGGGTAGTGGGTAACCCGATCTCCCAATCCGACCTTTTCAAGCAGTTCCAGTGCTTTTGATTTAGCATCTTTTCTCTTTTTGAGTTCTAGTGGGACCATTACATTCTCCAAGGCTGTCAAAGTTGGAAGCAGTTGGAAATTTTGAAAAATAAACCCTACTGAGTCATTTCTGAGTTTCGCACGTTGATCTTCTGTAAGGTTGTCCATGGCCTGACCGTTCAATGAGACGGAACCACCACTGGAAACGTCCAGTCCGGCACAGAGTCCCAGCAAGGTAGTCTTCCCGCTTCCAGATGGACCCACGATGGCGAGTGTATCTCCGTGAGCAACCTCAAAGCTGACATTTTCCAAAACAGTAAGCTTTCTGTTGCCGCTTTGGTAGGTTTTCGTTAAATTTTGGACGCTTAAAATACTCATTCGAATAGGGGGAAAAATGATTAATTGAGGTACTAACAAAAATCAACCTATATTTAGTTTGAATTTGTGTGGTAAACCTGCGTTAATATTAAAAACATATCAATACAACGAATCAAGCCAATTATGATCAATTATAAAATAATCATTTTTTATGTGTTTGCCTTTCTTATAATGGGTTGCACCGGGAACAACTCTACAAAAGAGGAAAATCAGACATCCACGAGTCAAGAAATTGAAATAGAAGAGGATCGTCCAGTTGTCCTGTTTTTTGGAAACAGTCTGACAGCCGGGTATGGGTTGGATGAGGAAGATGCTTTTCCGGCGTTGATCCAGGATAAAATTGACAGTGCCGGACTAGAATACTTAGTAATCAATGGAGGTTTGAGTGGAGAGACGACAGCAAGTGGGCTAAATCGTTTGGACTGGTTTTTGGAAGAAGGCCCTGCCGTGTTTGTGTTGGAGCTGGGAGGTAACGACGGACTGCGGGGAATCTCCGTAGCGGAAACCCGGAAAAATCTCAAAGAAATCATCCAACAGGTAAGAAGTAGATACCCAGATACAAAAATCCTTCTGGCCGGTATGCAGATTCCTCCTAATATGGGTCAGGAGTATACGGCCGAATTTAGTGGCATGTATGAGGAAGTTGCGTCAGATGAATCGGTAAGTTTGATTCCTTTTCTGCTGGAAGGCGTTGCGGGTAATCCGGAACTCAACTTGCCTGACGGTATTCACCCGACGGAAGAAGGCCATGAAATTGTAGCCGAGACGGTTTGGGAACATATTTTGCCACTATTGTAAATTCTTCGTTTTATCCATGAACAGAAATGTTGGTGCCATAAATTAATTAAAATAGTCCATAACTTCATCCCCACGGTATTACCGTTAAAAGTAAGGGTTTTTTATTTGTCAAAATTTTGTCTTATTTTTTCGGAATTTTAAAAAAAATAAAGAAATAGAATGAGTATACAGATTCAATCTTCCGGTGAGGAATATGATGCCATCATCGTAGGTTCTGGAGCCGGAGGAGGCATGGCTTCCAAAATATTGTCTGAGGCAGGCTTGTCCGTTGCCGTAGTAGAGGCAGGGGCCGATTTTGACCCGGCCTTGGAAGAGCACCGGACACAACTGAGGTTTCCATGGGAATCACCCCGAAGAGGTGCCGGAACGGTACGTGCGTTTGGAGATTTTGATGCAGCTATAGGAGGTTGGGATATCGAGGGAGAGCCTTATACCCGGGGTAAAGACAGTCAGTTTGACTGGTTTAGATCCCGTATGTTGGGAGGTAGAACCAATCACTGGGGCCGTATTTCACTTCGGTTTGGTCCATTGGACTTCAAGCGTAAAGACATGGACGGCTTGGGTGACAATTGGCCCATTGGCTATGATGACGTTAAGCCTTACTATGATAAAGTAGATAAATTGATTGGTGTGTTTGGCTCCAAAGAGGGAATCAACAACGAACCGGATGGATTTTTCCTACCTCCTCCAAAGCCGAGACTTCACGAATTATATGTTAAAAAGGGAGCAAGCAAAATCAATATACCCGTTATCCCTTCCAGGCTTTCTATTCTTACCCGCCCGGTAAACAATGATCGGGGAGTTTGTTTTTTCTGCAGTCAGTGTAACAGAGCCTGTCAGGTATATGCGGATTTTTCCTCCGGAACTTGTCTGGTAAAGCCAGCTATGAAAAAAGGTAAGGTGGATTTATATACTCATGCCATGGTCCGAAAGGTTACAACCAACGATCAGGGTGAGGCCACTGGCATTTCTTACGTAAGTAAGGCGGATATGAAAGAATACAAGTTGAGATCGCGTGTAGTGGTTTTGGGTGCTTCTGCCTGCGAATCAGCCCGGATCATGATGAATTCGACCTCCAAAACCCACCCAAATGGATTGGGAAATTCCACCGGATATGTGGGTAGATACCTGCATGATTCCACGGGTGCTGACCGTATGGGTATTCTACCAGAATTGATGGATAGGGACCGATACAATGAAGATGGAGTCGGAGGCTTGCATGTTTATACCCCTTGGTGGTTGAATGAGAAAAACTTGGACTTTGCGCGCGGATATCATATCGAATACTGGGGAGGAATGAGTATGCCTTCTTATGGTTTCGGTGGAGGCATGGATACCATGCGTAAACACATCAAAGATGAATTTGGAAATCCAAGTCCCTCCGGAGGCTATGGTGCAGGGCTTAAAAAGGATATTAGAACCTTCTACGGATCTACAGTGGGTATGTCAGGAAGGGGAGAAAGTATTCCCCAATACAGCAACTATTGCGAGATCGACGATAATGTTGTGGATAAGTTTGGTATTCCTGTGTTGAAATTCCATTATAAATGGACAGACCAGGAGCTCAAGCAGGCCAAACATATGCACGACACCTTTGAGGAGGTGTTGACTAGTATGGGCGCCACTATTTTAGGCAATAAGCCCGGTCCGGAAAGCCAGTATGGGTTGCATAAGCCGGGACGGATAATACATGAGGTAGGAACCACCAGAATGGGGAATGATCCAAAAACATCCGTACTTAATCAATATAGTCAGGCCCACGACTGCAAAAATCTATTTGTAGTAGATGGAGGTCCTTTCGTGTCGCAGGCAGACAAGAATCCTACCTGGACGATTTTGGCACTTTCGATGAGAACATCGGAATATATTGTGGACCAGTTAAAGAAGAAAAACATATAGAAACCCATGAATAGACGAGAAAATTTAAAACTGTTATTGGCGAGTTCGTTTGGGACCGGGCTGATATTGTCCGGCTGTGGTAGCGAGACAGAAAAAATAGCCCATCAACCGGCATTTGGTGAATTTGGGAGCTATGGACGTACTCCGGAAGAAATCAAGCACAACGACCTACTGAATTCGACGACCTTCTTTACCGAAGAAGAGCGGAAGAAATTGGATATTTTGGTGGACATCATTATTCCGGCAGACGAGACATCGGGAAGTGCCACAGATGCAGGGGTACCTGACTTCATAGAATTTATGATGAAGGATATTCCGGATTATCAGACACCAATGCGGGGAGGACTTCTTTGGCTGGACCATAAGGCCGATGAGTATTATCAGAAAAAATTTGTGGAAATCAGTCAGGAACAGCGGATCCGGATTATTGATGAGATTGCGTATCCCGATAAGGCCACACCTGAGGTTCAGGCTGGTGTGCGGTTTTTCAATATGCTCCGGAACCTAACAGCGACTGGTTTTTTTACCAGTGAAGAAGGATTCAAGGATCTAGGCTATGTCGGTAACCGACCCAATGCCTGGGATGGTGTTCCTGAGGAAGTACTGGCAAAGCATGGGTTTGAAAATGATCCCAAGTATAAGGATATTTATTTGGATATTGCGACCCGGGGAGATATTGCCCAATGGGATGATAATGGAAATTTGATAGCTTAGTGTCGTAAGATAAACAGAATTTTAAATCCAGTCAGGCGGTTTGTTTGGCTGGATTTTTAAGTTAGCGGGAAAGGGATTTTAATGTTACCAACAGTGTTTCTGTCTGTGAATTTCAACTTGATTTCTCGTTTTGTTGTATTAACTGACCGTGTTCAATTAGAATTCTGTTTTGTTGTACTAGGGTAGTTCTTTAGACTTGCTTGAAACTAGGATCTATACCGGATCAAATCCATGCGATCTTTCTTCTTGGTCCCTACTCCCCCGAAGGTTTAGCAATCGGCCTTCCCGCAGGAATCGGAACACCAAAATCCGGAGATCCGTCGGATTTCCATCCAAAAGGTTGCATGCGGATATCCCGGTCCCAGCCGGGTTGGATTGTTTTCTTGGAATGGTAAATGATCCAATCCTCCGAACCGTCCGGGGATTTGGCAAAGCTGCAGTGGCCAACTCCCAGCACCTCTTCTGTACCCATAAACACAGGTCCGGATTTTTTCCAGCTTTCCGAATTCATGGGGTCCTCACCCACCAATTCAAGCTGCCCCAAGCGGTATTCTTTTAGCCAGGATTCCCTTGTGGAGTAGATGAGAAAAGTCTTCCCTTGATTTCGCAAAACTTGCGCTCCTTCATTAAGATCTAGGGGTCCGCCCGTTTCCCAGTCTTCTTCCGGGGAGGAGATTTTCACCCGGTTGCTACTAATGGTAGTAGGGTCAGCCAAGCGTGCTATAAACAGGTGTTGGGAGGTTTTGTCCGTGTCTCTGTTTACTTCCCAACCGGACCAGATGGCATAGAGATTTCCGTTGTGCTCCATGGGTGTCAGGTCAATGGCCCATTTTACAGATTCCGGATCGGAAATATCATCTCCGGTATACAGCATGCCTATGTCTTCATAGGGGCCAAAGGGGTCCTCACCGGACGACTTTAATACACCCGACCGCTGATGGATAAAGGGACCGCCCGGAACCTTTCCTGCGGTATAATAAATATACCAGTGACCGTCGAAATGATGGATCTCCGGAGCCCAGATATTGCTGTGGTTCCAGCCCTGTTCGGGAGCTTTCCAGATTTGGATCGTTTCACCCCAGTCTGTCAATTTATCAGACTTTGAGATTCCGATTCCCTTTCCAGATACGGCGCAGGTATAATAGAATCCATCTTTTTGATATACCCAGGGATCTGCCCCGTTGCGAATCGGGTTTGTAAAGATATTGGACTGTGCAACTGCTGACTGAACTTCGAAGTAGAAAGAGGAGACGACAAGCAAAAAAGTGTAAAAGCTGAAATAGCGATTGATAGGTTGAACGGTCGAAAAAAGGTTTTTTGGTTTAAATTGTTTCATTGTCGGCTTTAACGGTCTGAATGGGGAAGCTTACGTCTTTCATGCTTATTTAATTCAACCAAAAGAAATTGAAAAGAAGGCAGCCAATAAGAAGAAGTAACAAGAAAATCAGGTGAGATTTCCAGAAAAATCCTGGGGGATATAGATTATACATGGGTTTATCGGGTTATTACATTAATAAACCTAAAATACCAACTTCATCGGAATGATCCAAATGGTTTTAACTACGCATTGGAAATTCTATAGCATTTTGCAGACTAAAAACGGCAAATTTAAAGGCCGATTGACATTTTGAAACAAAAAAAAGAGGAAAACAAAACTGCTTTCCTCCCTTTGTTAATATTAAACGATTCCTATTGCTTATATACCACAGGATCCGCTATTCCATTCAGGTCATAAACTATTTTCCCGTCTTTGATGGTCATTTGGTTTTCAAAGCGTTTATTCCCCGGTATCTTGTATCCGTTTCTGTCCCAGAATCCAAACTCACCCTCTCGTAGCTGAAGGATGGCGACATCCGCAATGCCTCCTTCTGATAAATTGCCCAACATTTCCCGCTGTATGACTTTTGCAGGCTCCCAGGTAGATGCCTCTATGATTTTGTTTAAATCCGCACCCATAGCCAAGAAGGTTGACATGATATTTAGCATATCTTTCATAGCTGCATTCATACTTCCCTTGTGCAAATCCGTACTAATGGTATTGGGGAAAAATCCTGCTTCCAATGAAGGGATAGCCTGTCTGAAATCAAAACTAGCTCCACCATACCCGACGTCGAATATAATTCCTCTTTCTTGAGCTTCCTTGACAAAGGGCTTAAATTCCCGGGATTCATAATCCACAACGGGCTCTCTGGCACCACCTAACTCAGCAAAGACGTGGGTGTAGATATCCCCAGGACGGAGGTGGTCAAAAAACAATTCTCTTAACCTGAGCGGTGCAAATGACATTGATCCACCGAAATCTATGATTACAGGCATTCCTGCAATATTGCCTGCCTCTACGGCCCGATCCACGGGAACCCAATCCCTTTTGCCATAATGGGCTACTTTAAAGCCTACCACATGTTCTTTGTAGTTGATTGCGGCTTGTGCTGTTTTTTGTGCATTCATGTCGGAGGTGTCCTGTTCATAGGCTCCCCCTCTCATTCCCTCACCTACTATATTCATAAAAGCCAACACCCTTGTTTTGGATGGATCTATGATGTTTTCCTTAAAAACATGCATATTTTTCCATCCCGGACCTCCACAATCCACGATGGTGGTCACTCCTACCCGAAATGTATACCCATCCGGATCCACCGCCGTAAGTCCATCGCTCAGGTAACTGTTTGGCCGAGTTCCCGCAAAGTTATGCCCATGTATGTCAATAAGCCCCGGAACCACAAGCATTCCTGCGGCTTTTACCACTTGCTTGGTGCCCGTAGTAGGGATATTGGGTCCGATTTTGGAAACCTTTCCCGCAGTAATAGCGACATCCATGATCCCATCCAGGCCATTTTTCGCATCAATTACATGACCACCTTTGATTACTAAGTCATAATCTTGCGCATGAAGAAGTCCTGTATATAGCAGAGCTACAAATAACAATATAAGGTTAATTTTTTTCATCATAGTGCTTTTATTTGGGCAATTAGTTAAACTTTTGCGGCATTTAATTCTTCAAGTATTCTCTTGGCCACAATTTTTTCTTCTCCGGGATTCAACATAAAAACTGTGATGCTGATAGAATTGTCAGTACTACCCATGACTTCAATCGAAGGATTTCCAGCACGTAGTTTTTCCTGAAGTTGCTGACGAGTGATATTAAAATAGCTTTTATCCCATTCAATTTGAAGGTACGGAGTGTGGTTGGCAATGGGCGGCACAGTAACGTCAGTTGTTATATTTCCAGCTTTTTTGGCAGTTTCGGAAATATGAAAGACTTTGTCTTCCCACGATTTCCATTCTTTGGCATGGTCTTTTTTGATATACATTTCCAAAGCCACATACATCCCCAAAATTTCCTCCTTGTTGACTTTCATGCCCCGTCCAATTGTTCCACCCCGTGGAGGCGCACTTAATCTTGCGGCCTCGATGAGATCTTTTCTTCCCATAAGAATGCCGGCACTCTGAGGACCCTTCATGGCTTTTCCTCCGGAGACACAGACCAGATCGAAACCCATATCATTATATTTCCATAGGTTTTCCACGGGAGGCACATCTGCAGCCATATCTATCATCGTGGGTATATTGTGCTTTTTGCCCAACGCTACCCATTCTTCGTGCTGAATTTGGCCATCAGGGGCCTGATAATTTAAAAACCACATCATAGCCGTCCGACTGTTAATCGCTTTTTCGACGTCGGCGACAGTTTCAACGGGTATAATTGTAACCCCAGTGTTAGTAAGGGCATGTACATAACCCACATTGTGACTTTTTTGGACGATGACTTCATTTTTCATCCTTTCCAAATTGGGAAGTTGGGAGATCTTTTTTCTGTCCGTTCCTGTAAGCACTCCCGCCAGTCCCAACACCATGGCTGACCAGCATCCCGCAGTCACGGTGGCGGCTTCTGCATGGCAGAGTTCAGCTATTTTGGCACCTACTTTATCCTGTACCTCATCTAGCATGGCGAAGCGTTGACTGGAGGTGACGATTGTATCCATTACTTCCTTGGGCATCAAAGATGCCGTCATTGCGGTGTAAGTCCCAGCGGCGTTGATAAATGTCCTGACGCCTAATTCTTTCAGTACATCCCTTTTTGCTACGGCTTCAGGCAAAGTTTCGGCAAATGATCCACTGAGTGGTATTCCTGAACCAACCAACCCGCCGATTAACGGTAGGGCTGACAGTCTTTTAAGTAAATTTCTTCTTGTAATCATAATACAGTTTCGGAGTGATTGAATCGGGGTTAATCCTCGATTTCTACGATCATTTCAATTTCTACGGCGATGCCGTTCGGAAGGGACACCATGCTCACGGCAGATCGGGCATGCTTCCCCTTTTTTTCACCAAAGACCTCTAGCATAAGATCGGTGAAGCCGTTGATAACAGCCGGAGATTGGACAAAATCCGGGGTGCTGTTTACCATTCCCAATACTTTGACCACTCGTTTTACTTTGTTTAGGTCTCCGATTTCGGCTTTAAGGGAGGTCAATAGTTGGATGCCGGTAAGTCGGGCCGCTTCTTGGCCCTGCTCTACGGTCAGGTCTGCTCCCAATTTGCCTACTACATTGGTTCCGTCGGGTCGGGTAGGACCATGGCCTGACAGAAACACTAAATTACCAGTCCGTACCGCTGAGACAATTTTACTTACGCTTGGAGCCGGCGGTTTTATTTCTATGCCCATTTCTTTCAATTTTTTTTCAGGGTTATAAGACTCCTGTGCCATTGTGGAAAAGGAAATTGTGAGGGCGAGCAAAGCGATGAATGAGTGTGTTAGTGATTTCATAGACGTTTGGTATTAAAGTAAAGTTGATTTAATCGAATATTAAATTGCCAAAAAATTGTGGCAAATGAAAATCTGGCCTTGGGTTTTCCACCAAATTCCAGGTAAAATAATTTGGGTTGCTGGTTCTGCTTCCGGTTTTGTAGAAATTTGCCTTCCATTTCACGCCAGGTGTTGGCGTGGTAACTGGACCAAACTCACGCAACATGTCCAAGGGCACCTTAAACTCAATGGTCCAAACGGTTTCCTCGGTTAGTTCTGGAAATACCTCTCTGGGAAGTGAATGGGCTATTTCTATTTTTTTTATGGCTTCCGGTGCTATGACTTCATAATTCTGCCGTGGTTGCTTGACATAATGCAGTAAAGGAATACCTCCCGCATTTATTTCCAAGTTGAAATACTTTAACGGATTATCGGTGTCGGGAGAAAAGAAGAATTCCACACAGGAGTCGCCGGATACATTTCCGTTTATTTCGAGGACTTTACTTTGCACAAATTTATCCTGTACTCGGAAGATCCCATAGATATGATCTTTGTCGTACATCAGTTTGGCGTGGGTCACCGGGCTAAAGGCAGGCTTTTCACCCATATAGTAAGTCAGTTCCACAGGCTCCACAGATGCCCATATTGGCTTTTCCCAATCGGCATCTATAGTAATAGTGCCGGAAATTGGTTTGACATGGTAAGTATTGTCTGTTTTTTGTGTCATTGCCGTTTCAGGTTGTTTGATAAATGTGCCTAGGACCAAGGCAGTGGCCAAAAACAAATGTGAGGAAAGCGAATAAGCCATGTAAATTGGGATTTAAGGGATGTTAATTTTCCTGCTCGGTCTCAAGTTGTGCTCTGATCCTACTGACCTCAGCGGAAGAAACACTATTTGCTTCATTTCCAAAGCTCTTTCGGATATAGGTCAATACCGAAGCCACGTCTTCATCACTGAGGAAGTTATGAGCAGGCATTATTTGATTATAAGCAACTTCATTGACTACGATTGGACCTTCCATGCCATTAAGCACGAGTTCAATCAGCCTTCTCTTATTTCCAGTCACCCAATCCGTACTGGCCAAGGGTGGGAACCGAGTACCGTCACCTTTGCCATCCCGTTGATGGCAGGTACTGCAATATAGGTTGTAAATTTTTGCTCCTGACTCAATCATTCCGACTTCCAAATTATCTTTTTCAGGGTCTGGATTTTTGATATTTGTACGGGTATTTTTCCGTTCTTCCAACTTCGCCAATGCACGCTCGTCGAAATCACTCTTTTTACCTTTATACATCACACGCCAGACTTTTCCCTGCACACTTTCGGTAATATAAAGAGAGCCGTCAGGTCCCATTGACAAGCCCATAGGCCTTGCCGCAGCATCGCCTGTATTTACGATCGTATCTAGCATGGAGAATCCATCCGCAAATACTTCCCAAGGACCTGAGGGTGTTCCGTTTTCGAAAGGCACAAACCCCACAAAGTATCCTCCCTGCGGATAAGGTCCCCGGATGGTCGATCCGTGGAAAGCCACAAACGCTCCATTTTTATAGCGTTCTGGAAATTGGTCTCCCTGGTAAAAGTGCAAGTCATTCGGGGCAAAGTGTCCGGGAAATCCTACAATAGGAAGGGTAATTTTGTCTGGATCTGCCTCAATAGACTTATCTCCTCCGTACTCCGGGTTTAGCAATTTTTTCCCCTGAAGCTGATCATAATAGTAATAGGGCCAACCGCCATCCGTTCCTTCCTCGACTCTTAGAAACTCCTCAGAAGGCAATAAAGCGCTTTCCCATGGACTATACATTTCTGGCCAAGTCCGGCTAAAATTATCCCTCCCATGTTGCACCACATAGAGTGTATTTTCCGCTTTATTCCATTCCATGGCTACTACACTTCGGATACCGGTGGCGTATCGATAGCCATCCTCAGCTTGAGTTTGGTTCAATTTGTTGGCATCAAAGCGCCAAATTCCCCCATGCCACTCCAACTGGGGGCAGGGGTCCATTCCAGGAGCTCCAGGTCTCCGGTTAAATTCTTGGCAGACATCGCCCGGTGATCCGAATGCTACATAAATATGTCCCTCCCCATCAAAAGCCAACGGTTTGGCAATATGTTCATACCCATAGGTGGCGTTTTTATAATCATCCTTTACAATCAGTTCGGCATCTCCTTCTGGTATCAGTTTATCCATGTTCATTTTCATACGGTACACCTCACCTGCCGTGCTGAAGTATAGATATCCGTTGTAGATTCGCATTCCCGTACCGTAATTACCTGTATCGGGATAATCCCCAAAGTAGACGACGCTATCGGCTTTGCCATCGCTGTTTGTGTCTCTAAGGGCTACCAGGCCCTGTCCTGCTTCATTGGGGACTCGGAGTTTCATGTAAATATCTCCTTTTTCATCTACGGTTAGGTGGCGGGCTCTTCCGACGCTATCGATTACGACAACTGCTTCAAATCCGTCGGGCAAAAAAAGCCCTCCGTTGTCAGGATCTCCATCTGGAAGGGAAGGGGATGTGTTACAAGATGCGGTCAAAAATCCGACTGCGAATAGGAATGTACTTATACGGATAAGTATCTTTAATTTTTGAACGAATTGACTGGTCATTAATGTGCCAAAGTGGTGGAAAGGAATTTAATTTGGGGTGTGCCAAAGGACAAGATAAGCATGTTTTTTACTGGTTAAAGATAACAAACTTTCAATTAACTCCTTAAATTTTGTGATTAGTTCCCTAAAAAAATGTTGAATGGATGTGGCAATACTTTTTTGGAAAAAAATGTAAATCTGAATAGTTCAAAAAATAGCCTATGCCAAACACAGAATTCGTTTAAGCAACATGAGACTTTGTCTGTAGGTATTCCTTAATATCCTTTAGGTAATGCATGACATGTATGTTGGGAGGAAGTTTTAAATCTTTCCCGATGACTTGGTACCCGGATATTAAAACCATGCTGGCCGGAAATCTGGCTCCCAGGGAATTGATATAATCCTGAAGATCTTCTGACGGGGGTGAGGTGGTAATTACTGTCAACAGATATTCCGGCTTATGGACTTGATAGACGGCATTTAAGTCTTCATCCGGTGTGTTTTGCCCTAAGTAAATGACTTGATACCCGTGGGATTTAAGGATGTAGGAGGAAAATAATAAGGAGATTTCGTGCAATTCGCCTTGGGGAAGATATAGGAGAAACTTTTTCCCGTTACTTGGGCTTATCTGACCGTCAATGGCGACAATGAGTTTTTGACGGATAAGGTTGCTGATAAAATGTTCCTGCCCGGGGTATATGGAACCCGTCTGCCATAAAATTCCAATTTTAGAAAGAAAGGGATAGATGATGTTGATCATCGTCATTTCAAACCCGATTTTCAAAATGTTTGTGGAGATGATTTTGTCAAAGCGTGCTTCGTCAAATTCCACCATGGCTATTGTAAGCGCATGAATTTGATCATCATAGGTAAAGGAACGTTCAGTTAAATCGATCACCTCTTGACTTACTTCTTCGCAGGTCATTTTAGCAATTTTACTAATTTTAAATCCGTTTTCGTTCAGCAAGGCGACATTTAAAATAAGCCTCAGGTCTGCGTCATCATAATACCGAATGTTGGTGTCTGTACGCTTTGGTGAAAGTAAATTATAGCGCTGTTCCCATATTCTGAGGGTGTGGGCTTTGATGCCGGACAGCTGTTCTAAATCTTTTATAGAATAATTTCTCACCGTTATCTTTTAGAGTTAAAATATTTTTTAGGCACTACGAATAAACCAAAAGAGACACTTCCGTCCCGTTTGTTAGTAGCGTGGTGTGCTTGATGTGCTTTGAATATCCCCGCCAAATAGCCGTTTTTGGGCTTTTTGAAGAATTTGATACGACGATGAATCAGCATATCGTGCAGAAAGAAGTAACTTAATCCATATACACTAATTCCTATGCCCATCCAGAATCTATAATCCAGCGAACCAACACCCAGGAAAATCAAAATCACAGCAATGGACCCGAAGAACAATGAAAACAAGTCATTTAACTCAAATGGTCCATCTGTATGCTGATGGTGGGTTTTGTGAATGCTCCAAAGTGGTCCATGCATGATAAATTTATGAATAAACCATCCTGAGATCTCCATGATCCCAAATCCCAAAATTGAAAACAAAATTGCACTCATAACCATAAGGCTAACTTTTTGCGTCTGAATTTGTTTATTGTTTATAAAATCACTGACAATATTGCAAAAAAGAGGATTAAGTTCAATAGTAAAAACGCCGATAGCCTGTTTTGCTTTTTGAAATGAAAATGTCTGTAGGCGACTTGCAGTACCAAAGCAATGAAGAACCAGCCCAAATAATTTTCAAGGGGAATGGCTTCTGAAGTCCATGTCCAAAATCCTAGCGAAATAGCTACAGGTTCAATAACAAAATCAATTCCAACCATCAACAAAGCTCCCGAGGCAGCGGCAATCCAATGATTTTCGATTTTTCCGTGGAGCCATTCCCCCGTTAGATATACTAATAAAAACCAGTTAAGGCCAATTATCAGAGGTACTCCCCAAATCTTCGTACCTAAAACCGTTCCGTAATAATAATCCCCGAAAATCAAACCTGTTTGGACACCGACGATTTCAGAAATCATGCCGGTAAAAAAGGCAAGGGCGGAAAATCCTATAAATGATAAATTCCATCCACGATGGAAATACATTAACAGCCCCGTGGACATAAGTAAATGAAAAGGGGTAAGCTGTTGGAATATCGGTTTGCTGATTGGCAGTGCAAGACCAACAATTCCTACTGCATGGAACAAGCTCACCCAGACTTTAAAAAAAGTAAGTTTATTTATAGTCAATGTACCCAGTTGGATTGTTTGATTTTCTTGCATTAGTTTTGTCATTACATCCCAATCCAAAACTGCCGTCTTTTGTTTCGAATCGGAATGGGTTAGTTTTGCATCTTAATTGGGCGCAAAAGTAAGCAATAACTGGTAAATTTATGATTGTATATAATGTTACTGTAAATATCCTAGCGGAGAAAGAAGCTGAGTTTGTGGCTTGGATGAAGCAAACATATATTCCCAGAGTAATGGAAACAGGCTTTTTCGTCGAACATCGCTTTTTAAAGCTTCTTCAAGAACAGGAGGATGGGATAAATTTTGCCGCTCAGTTCCATGCAGAGACTATGGAAAAAATGCTTCATTTTGACAAAGTCCATGCGAAAGAAATTGATGATTTGCTGCATGCAACCTTTCAGAACGAATATATTTCATTCAGGTCCTTACTGGAGACTATAGAATGAACAAGAAAGTTGGAGAAGTGATTAGGCCAATTTCAGTTTTAAATCGCCATTTCTTTTGACAATCTTCACATCGAAGAATTCATTGATCAAACTTTTGCACCTGTTTTCCGCAAATGCGGCTCTTGAAGGGCCGTCATAAAGAAGAGACATCCGCAGCATGGTCTTCACATAAGAATCAATCATTCCTAGTTCCCTTGACCAAAGTTGTAACTGTCTCAACCAGTCATCTCCATATTTTTCCAGATGTGTGCGGCCGTCAAACAAGATTTCCAGCTGATTCGATCCATATTTATAGCGGTAAATTCCACAGAGTTGCTGATAAATGATGGAAACGCTTTCTTTTGGGAAGGAATGCCTTGTCAGGATTTGCCGATAGGTGTCATCCTCCAAGCCCAGGGGATTGTAGATACTGGTATAGGAAAGTTTTAATTCCCCTATCATTAACTTTATTCCCCTTTCTTGCAGTGCAGTTTGGGACTGCCTTAGCATGTAATTCTTGTCTAAAGGGAATAATTTTTTGATCATGACAGTTACATTATGTCACAAAAGTAGTGTTTTAAGTCTGATTTCTAAACCAATCTTAAACAACAATAGTTAAAAAAACAATTTTTTACCTCAATGAAAATGATATATTTGTAAAGATTCACGACTGGTGAACAGTACCGTTGATGCGGATTTAATTTTATTTTTCCAGACAATGAAAGATCTGAACAGATACTTGGAACATACCTTACTGAAAGCAACCACTACGCAAAAAGAAGTTGAAGAACTCATTCTGGATGCCGAGAAATACAATTTTGCTGCAGTCTGTGTACCACCATTTTGGGTAACTAAGGTGAAAAGAGAGCTCTTGGATACAGAAACTCAGGTGGTGACTGTAGTTGGGTTTCCTTTGGGGAATACAACCACCGAATCCAAGGTTTTCGAGGCCCAACAGGCCATTCGGGACGGGGCGGATGAATTAGATATGGTTTGGTCATTGACAGCCTTCAAATCAGGAATGAATTGGCCAAAAATCGAATTGGCTAAAATGGCTTCTGTTTGTCATGAATCCGAGAGAATTTTAAAGGTAATCATTGAGACGGCTTATTTAAATGACGAAGAAATAATCAAGGCCTGTCAAATTTGTGCGAATGCCGGGGTCGATTTTGTGAAAACTTCGACGGGGTTTTCTCCAGAAGGAGCGCGGGTAAGCCACATCAAATTGATGCGGGAACATCTTCCCAGTCAGGTAGGCATTAAGGCTAGCGGTGGTATCCGAGAGCTGGAAAAGGCCTTGCAGATGATTCAAGCCGGAGCCGATCGGATAGGGACGAGTTCTGGTCCGGCCATCATGGAGGCCTTTCTAAACCCTTAGGGTTTTATGGAAATGGCTTTTTTCTAAGTATTTCAATATCATTAATATCGGACATCTCCCATTCCTGGATTTTTTATCATAAGCAGGTAAGTACAGGTAGGTTTATTTGAAAAAAATAAATAGTATTGTATCCATACGCCCTCCGGATATTTCTGGAGGAGAAACGATTAGTTGCATAATTTTGTTTCTAATTACAGCTTGAATGCCCATCGAAAGATTAATATGATGAAATCGAGCATGACGTAGCCGTCACACACTGGGATGACTATCAACCATGCGAGATTCCATGTGACCGCTGAAAAACAATTATAGACACATGAAAAATAACCTCTGCAGATACCCATTTCTTTCTGCCAGCATACTTCCTTTCTTACTTATTTTGAGCATACCTGCACTCGGAGCAACCGAGCAGTCTGGAAGTGATGAAGTTTTTTGGTTGTGGAAGTTTTTGGGGCGATTACACCCGCTTGCCGTTCATTTTCCTGTTGGACTTCTGGTCTTTGCGGCTTTTTTGGAATTGTTTACGATCGGTAAGTTTAATTCCAAACTGAGGCCTGGTATCAATCTATTGATTTTGGCTGGAGTAGGAGGAGCAGTTGTTTCTGTGGCTTTTGGCCTGTTGTTGGCCAATTTGGAAGGATATGGCGGAGATACGCTTTCCATTCACCAATGGACAGGTATAGGAACCGCAGTTTTGGGGCTGGGTTTGCTGTTTATGCTTCACCAAGTATCCAACCGTAATAAATTAAACCACATTGTACCCTTTCGGGCACTTCTATTCGTCACAGGTCTTGGGGTCTCTATAGCGGGACACTTTGGTGCTTCCCTCACCCATGGAGAGGAATATTTAACCAGCGTTTTACCCTGGAATGAAGACGAAGCTTATGCGGCTGTAGATATGGATATTGATTTGGTCTCTTTTCAAACTGAAGAACTAAGTGAAGAAAAACAGATTAAACTTGTGGGGCAGGTAAGAGCGATTTTTGCCCACAACTGTTACAATTGCCACAGTACAGCCAAGATTAAGGGTGATTTGAGGTTAGACGATAAAGAGCATGTATTTAAAGGAGGCGAGTCGGGGGCAGTCATCATTCCGGGTGACCCGAAAAATAGTGACTTGGTTCGCCGAATTAACCTCCCGAAAAATCATAAAGACGCCATGCCGTCGAAAGGGAAAACGCTCTCCAAAGATGAAATTTCCGTCATCACCCTATGGATTGACAAGGGGGCACCTTGGCCCGAGGGAGTCGAAAACCAAAGCGTCTACCGTGTAGCTGAATTGGCTCCCCGACGGCCAGACCTTCCAAGAGCGAAGGCAGGCCTTGACAATCCTGTCGATCTGTTGGTGGATGATTATTATCTACAAAAAAGCCAATCGTGGAAAGATCCGGTAGATGATAAGACTTTTTTGAGAAGAATTTATCTGGATCTGTTGGGTATATTACCTTCACCTCAGGAGTACGAAGCATTTGCATCGGATTCTCAATCCGATAAGCGGGAATTATGGGTGGAAAAGCTGTTAGCCCGGAATGATGATTATGCTATCCATTGGATGACGTTCTGGAATGATGCCCTCCGAAATGATTATACCGGAACGGGATACATTACCAAGGGTAGGTTTGCCATTACTGACTGGTTGTATGCTTCTCTCAAAGAGAACAAACCTTACGATCAGTTTGTAAAGCAGCTTCTCAATCCGGATGAAAAGTCTAAAGGATTTATTGAAGGAATCCGGTGGCGAGGAGATGTCAATGCCAGTCAGGTAACAGAAATGCAGGCTGCCCAAAATGTGGGGCAGGTTATATTGGGACTTAATCTGAAATGTGCATCCTGTCACGACAGCTTTATCAGTGATTGGAAGCTGGAAGAAGCCTATGCTTTTGCCAACATATTTGCCGATACTACACTGGAAGTGAGCCGATGTGAAACGCCCATTGGAAAGAAAGCCAGTACGAAATTGCTATGGGAAGAACTGGGGGAAATTGACAGCACTGCTAATCGCTCTGAAAAGCTGCAACAACTGGCTGAATATCTCGTTCAACCGGCAAACGGGAGGATGTATCGGACCATAGTAAACAGGGTCTGGAAACAACTGATGGGACGGGGACTGGTAGAGCCTGCAGATGAAATGGACAACGAGCCATGGAGTCAAGACCTTTTGGATTGGTTGGCTTCGGATTTTGCGGATAACGGGTACGATCTCAAAGATCTAATTAGAACCATCGCTACCTCTAAGGCCTATCAGCAGCCTTCCATAGGATTCGATGATCCACTCGCTTTGATTGATGAAAATTTCGTATTTGAAGGTATGGTGAGAAGAAGGCTCACGGCGGAGCAATTTTCCGATGCGGTAAGCAGAATCATTTACCCGCTGTTTGAGGAGAAACAAATCAAATATGATCCGTTCCAACTTGTGGCCTCAGAACAGCAACAGTTGGAATATCCCCGCGCGTCTTTGGTAGCCAATAACGATTTTCTGAAAGCCCTAGGCCGACCAAACAGGGAAATCGTATCTACGAACAGAGATTCCCAGGCGAGCTTACTTCAAGCGCTCGAGCTCACTAATGGAGAGACGCTAAACAGTGCGCTTAGAGACGGGGCCAAACGCTGGAAGGAAAAATACCCTGACGGAGATATATTGATCCATGAGATTTACAGACAGCTTTACGGTCGGGATCCGCAGCAAAATGAGTTTAATATCTCCAGTGAAGTGTTGGGTGATACCCCTTCGGAAGAGCAAATTCAGGACTTCTTCTGGGCTCTGCTACTATTACCGGAGTTTCAATTGATTTATTAAGATAATATATAGGTTATGAAAACGGATTGGAAGAGAAGAGAATTTCTTAAAAAGACCAGCGCAGCGGCTATTGCCACTATGGGGCTGGGTACTCCTTTTACAGGGTTGCTATCCTCTTGTTCCGGTAATCAAGGGATGCCCTCTACCGCAGACAGCGTCATTTTGTTGTATATGGCAGGAGGTATGGCCCATACCGAGACATTTGATCCGAAAAAATACACTCCTTTTCGCAAAGGAATGGAATCCAATGAAGTGTTGAGTACGTTCCCCTCTGTGCCGACTGTCTTGGATGGTATTCATTTTTCGGAAGGATTGGAAAAGATTGGACAGATTATAGACCGGGGGGCTTTAATTCGATCCTACGTGGCGGCGGACTTAGGCCATATCCTTCATACCCGTCATCAGTACCATTGGCACACCTGTTATGAGCCACCGCAGTCCGTCTTAGTTCCCCATATGGGTTCATGGGTAGCTAAAGAGCTCGGCCCCTTGAATCCGGTCATCCCGCCGTTTATCAACATCAATCAGCGCTTTACCGTAGGCGAAGGCGAAGAACTTAAAGCATTTCACAGTGCAGGCTTTTTAGGCAGTGAGTATGGCCCTTTTTTGATACCAGACCCTACTGGGGGTCTTGAAAGTGTACGACCCCCGGAGGGAATGAACACCAAGCGCTTTGAATCCAGAAACCAGCTTTATGAAAGACTGGTACAGGAGAGTGCATTGGGTGAATATGGAAGCGATTACCAGAAGGAATCGCTAAAACGCTCAATGGAACAGGCCTATATTTTGCTGAATTCTCCTGAGGCAAAGGCCTTTGACTTGACCGAAGAGCCAAAAGAAAAATACGATATCTACAATACCGGCCGGTTTGGATTGGGTTGCCTGATGGCTAGGAGGCTGGTAGATGAGGGTGCTAGGTTTATTAGTGTAACGACTGAATATGAGCCTTTCTTTGGCTGGGATACACATGAAAATGGACACACCCGACTGGTGGATATGAAAAAGATGATTGATTCCCCCATCGCGCAACTAATTAAGGATCTTGATGAAAGTGGTCGGTTGGAAAGGACCTTGGTAATTGTAGCCAGTGAGTTTAGCCGGGACATGATGACCGAAGGCCGCCCGGATCTGAAGGTTAAGGACCAGGTGGAGGTACCGGATTTTATAGAGGACATGAAGAATTATGGCATGCACCGTCATTTTACGGACGGATGTTCCATGTTGATGTTTGGCGGGGGGATTAAGCGGGGCCACGTTTTTGGCAAAACTGCCGATGAGCGTCCTTGTAAAACCGTGGAAAATCCAATCAAAATTGACAGCGTACATCAGACCATGTATCATGCCCTGGGTATTGATCCTGAAAAGCATTATGAAATTGAAAAAAGGCCCTTTTACACTACTCCCGACGGCTTAGGGAAGCCTGTGATGGATTTACTTGTGTAGTTTTAAGCTAAAATTCCCTAAGAAATTGATTTCGGTACACAAAAAAAAACTATTCAAATTTTGTGTTTTTAAAGATTTTAAGAATATAATTGTTAAACCGTTAAGACTTATTTGGTTATTTGATATGTCTATCAACGTTTCGCCTACACTATTAGCATACAAAATAATCCCAGCTTACTAGCATATGAAAAACGAAAATAAATCCAGAAGAGCGTTTATAAAGAAAACCGGTGTTGCAGTTCTCGCAGGTGCTGTTGCGCCAACGATAATTATCAATAAATCCCACGCTATGAAAAAAGAAACGATATTAGGCCACGGATCGCACCAATACCGAGTCATTGAAGGTTGGGGGATACTGGATGCAGGTAAAAATCCAGTCAATGATTGCCACGAAATGGTGGAGGATGCCAAGGGCAGGCTTATAATGCTTACCAACGAAACAAAAAACAATATTTTAATCTACGACAAATCAGGTAAATTGTTGGATTCATGGGGCACCACCTATCCAGGAGCACATGGTTTGACATTGAGTAAGGAAGGTGGCGAGGAGTTTTTGTTCATTACTGATACCAATAGAAACCAGGTTATCAAGACGGATTTGAAAGGTAAAGAAGTAATGAAACTCGATTATCCTCGGGAAACGGGTAAATATGATTTTCCCAATCAGTTTGTACCGACAGAGACTGCTATCAATTCGGCTAATGGAGATATCTATGTCGTGGATGGTTATGGTAGAAATTATGTAATGCAATACAATGTAAAGGGAGAGCTTATCCGTCATTTTGGTGGTCCGGGAACTACGGATGATACGTTTAACTGCTGTCATGGAATCGTAGTGGATACCAGGGTAAAAAATAATCCTACCTTAATGATTACCGACCGTGCTAATATGCAATACAAGCGGTTCACCCTAGATGGAAAGCACATCAAAACCATTCCCATGCCTGGATCCTTCGTATGTAGACCAGTGCTTAAAGGTGACAACATCTATGCGGCGGTCTATCGCAGTACCACGCAGGAATATCCAAATTCCGGTTACATTACCATTTTGGATGCCAACGATAAGGTAATTTCAACTCCAGGGGGCTCTGCTCCGGAGTACGTAGGCGGAAAATTGCAGGAGCAGCATAAAGACCGGTCCTTTATGGGTTTTATGCATCCGCATGATGTCTGTGTAGATGGGGATGGAAGTATATATGTGCCTCAATGGGCTTCTAAGAAAACCTATCCGGTGAAGTTGGAACGCATCTGAGACTGCTTAAAACAACTTGATCTAAGTCCCCCGATTCCACAGTGAGTCTGGGGATTTTTTTATATAATAGGCTTTTTATGTTTATATAAGGCAAATATTAAATAATATTATGTTTTTAGTTTTAAATGACTGTTTTTTGTTTGACCTATAATTATTTTGCAGTAGGAAATATTGCTGAAGCAGGATAGTGCAGGATAGTCTTTAAATAAATTGTTTGTTTCTTGATCGATAATTGTATCCATTAATTAAATTAACAAACTCAAATTAATTGCAATATGAAAAAAATTTACGAACAGCGTATACGAAGGCTGCTAGGTCTTTGCTGTATGTTTTTGCTTACTGTAACACCCCTCCTTGCACAGCAAGCCGGACAGATTACCGGTAAAATCGTTTCTGAGGAGGATTCAGAACCAATTCCTGGGGTATCTATACTGGTCACTGGAACCAATAGGGGGACAGTAACCAATATGGACGGGGACTTTACTATTCAAGCAAGTTCCGGAGAAACACTCACCATCAGTTTCATTGGTTTTCAAACCAAAGTGGTACCCGTAACTGCCGGACAGACAGTGTACCAAATTCCCTTAGTTTCATCGATAGGCGACTTGGGTGAAGTTGTCGTAGTAGGCTACGGTTCACAGCGTAGGGCAGATATTACCTCCGCCGTATCCGTCATCAATATGGAGAATATTGGTGATGTGCCAACAACCAACGCTACCAGGCTCATTCAGGGGCAGGCTGCCGGTGTCCAGGTTAGGCAGCGTTCAGGTAGACCGGGTGAAGAAATGGAAATTACCATCCGTGGTCTTGGTTCCTTAGGTGCGGGCAGTCAACCTCTGTTTGTTGTCGATGGCTTTCCTATAGGTACCTCCTTAGGTCAAAATCTGAACCCAGCCGATATTGAAAGTATCACTGTGTTAAAAGATGCGGCATCGACCGCTATTTACGGGGCACGCGGATCGAACGGAGTAATTTTGATAACCACTAAATCGGCCAAGGAAGGTCAGGTGGGAATCGATTTTGTGGTAAACCAAGGATTTGCAAACATCCCCGATTCGAGAAGGACTAAAATGATGAACGGAGTGGAATTTGCACAGTTCAAAAAGGATAGTTTTGAAGACAGAATCCGGTATTTCGACCAAAGAGAGCCTTCACTTGAAGAAGTTCCGTTGGAATTCCGATTTCCTGAGCAAACACAACACAATACAGACTGGTTTCAGGAAATCATGAATCAGAATGCCAGATTCTCCAATTACAATGCCACGTTGACGGCGGGTAAAGGAGATATTCGTTCCTTAGTGTCCGTAGGATACATCAACCAGGAAGGAGCTGTTTTAAATACCAATTTTGACAGGTTTAACGTTCGGGCTAATTTGGATGGAAAAGTAACTGAGTGGCTCAGCATGGGCTGGAACATCGCCGCTTCCCATTCCCGCGAAAATTATGCTTCCACGGATGGAAGGGATGCATTGATAGGCCGGGCTTTATGGGCCGATCCTCGGTATCCGGTTTACAATGAAGACGGTTCCTACAATTCCTACATTGGCGGGACGAACGGTGTTTTTGGGACAGCTAACATTGTGCAGGAACTGAATGAAATGGAGCGTACCTTAAATACCAACAATATCCTTTCCAATGGATACCTGGAATTCAGCTTTCTCAAGGATTTCAAATTCCGTACTTCGGTAAACGCAACGTTAATAGGCACGGAACAAAAGGAATACCGCCCCTCCACACTTGCGGGAACTGGATTTAACCAACCACCACCAAGGGAAGCAAGTTTAATTCAGCGGGCAGACAACGTAATTAATATTGCAGCTGATCAATTGCTCTCCTATTCCAAAGTTTTGGGAAACCATCGGATTGATGGCTTGTTGGGGTATTCTGCACAGGAAGAAACCTTTAAGAGACTGCAGGGAAATGCAAACGAATTTCCAAACGATGTAACACGCTATCTGAATTCAGCTATACGGCAGGTATCCAGTTCAGGAGAAAATTCATGGAGCTTGATGGCTTATTTTGCAAGAGCCAATTACTCCTTTATGGACAGATATCTATTTTCTGCCTCTATGCGAAGAGAAGGAAGTTCCCGATTTGGAGCCAACAACAAATGGGGAAATTTCCCGGCATTCTCTGCGGGATGGAGGATATCAGAGGAATCCTTTATGCCTCAGACCACTTGGATTACCGATTTGAAAGTTAGGGGTAGTTATGGGATTACGGGCAACAACGCCATTGGAAATTATTCCAGCTTGTCCAACATGGCAATATCTAACTATGTATTGGGAGGAAATATTGCCAATGGGCAGCGTCTGGCAAATTTTGCCAATGCCAATTTGGGATGGGAGCAGTCCGAGCAGACAGATATTGGTTTGGATTTAGCCATGTTTGACAACCGGCTGATATTTACCGCTGAATATTACAACCGGCTGACAAATAACATGCTCCTATCCGTAGAGATGCCTATTGTGTCTGGATTTGGTTCTTCATTGGATAACGTGGGACAGGTTAGAAACCGCGGAGTGGAATTGGCCTTGGACTATCGTACCCGAATTAGTCAGGTAAACCTGAGAAGTAACCTAAATTTCACCTTGAATAGAAATAAAGTATTGGAAATCAGAGGCGATAACGATGAAATCTGGGCTGGCGGTTTTTATAGTGTGTACAATGTCTCCAAGGCAGGCCGCCCTATGGCCATGCTACATGGATTTAAGATGATGGGAATTTTCAATACGGAGGAAGAGATTCTTGCTTGGCCCACGCAAGATGGTGCCATTCCCGGGACATATAAATATTTTGACGCAAACGGGGACGGGGTTATCTCCTACGATCAACAAGATATGGTTGAAATAGGCAATCCGCACCCGGATTATATTATTAACATGACGATTGGAGGAGATTACAGAAAATTTGATTTTAATGTCCTCTTTACTGGAGCTTTTAACTACGACGTGATGCGGAATATCGAAGCCACCACTATGAACATGGACGGGGTGTTTAATATTCTTCACTCCGGTATAAACCGCTGGAGGTCCGCTGAGAATCCAGGCGATGGAGTAGGAGCAACCACCAATACATGGAAATGGCAGCGTGAGTCTAATTCCAGATACATTTACGACGCCTCCCACGTGTGGCTCCGAAACGTCAGTTTAGGATATGCCATACCGAATAATCCGGTCATCCCCAATGCGAGGTTGTTTGTAAGTGCGGAAAACCTGTTCCTGATTACTTCTTATCCCGGATCCAATCCGGAAGTGAACCAACGCGGTGGGATCAATATCGGTGTGGATGATGAGCGTTATCCTGTGCCACGTACCTTCACTTTAGGCGCAACCATCAAGTTTTAATTCCAATCCTAGCTATCATGAAATCGAGCATGACGAGTACGTCACACACTGGGATGATTATCATGGCGAGATTCCATCCCGATGAATCGGGACAAGTCATGGCCGCTAAAAGACAATTGTAAACATATGAAAAATACAAAAATATATTCCATACTTGCGGGGATCATGTTAATAATGAGCTCTTGCGGAGAAGATTTCCTGAATAAAACGGATCCGACGGTGCTCGTTGCCGAAGGGTTTTATTCCAACGAGAAAGAAATAGAACAAGCTGTTGCCGGAGTTTATGGCATGTTAAGAAATCATTTTAACAGTGAATGGCAGTTCAATGAGTACATTTCGGATAACACCACACTTCATTTTAATGTGGGAAACAGAGGCAACGGTCCAGCCTTAGAAGCCATTGAGTTTTGGCAATACAATGCTGCTACACCAAATGTAGCCAACCTGTACAATACGATTTATAGTATAATGGTCAACATCAACACCACTTTAAAGCGACTTCCGGATTCAAATGCCAGCGATGAGGTGAAAAGAAGAGCAGAGGGGGAAATGAAGATGATTCGTGCCTACCTGTATTTCCAACTGGTTCAGCATTTCGGAGATGTTATCATCGTGACAGAACCTGTCACCACTCCTTCGGAGGCATTTCTTTTGGAAAGACAACCTGTTGAAACTGTCTATGCGCAAATCATTTCCGATTTGGATCAGGCTATTACAGCACTTCCTCCATCCCATCCAGCAAACCAATTGGGCAGAGTTACCAAAGGAGCTGCGTTATCCTTAATGGGAAAAGTGAGGTTGACCAGAAAGGAATACTCGCAAGCAATAACTGCCCTAAATCAAGTTACTGCCTTAAATTACGAATTGCTGAACAATTACGCTGACATTTTCCTTCCTGCCAATAAAAATCACCGCGAGTCAATCTGGGATATTCAATATCAAGGTGATAATCTGTTTGGCGTGCATAGTAGTTTTATTTATACCTTTGCTCCTAGAGAGTCGGGGGGAGCTGTGATAAACTTTCCCGGACAAGAGGGAGGGGGATGGAATACACCAACCAAGGATATAATCGAGGCCTATGAGGCCGGCGATTTGAGGAAAGATGCATCCTTGAAGGAAGGATATTTTGACCTCCAAGGTAATTGGGTTCCCGTCCCCTTCATTAATAAATATAATCATCCGCACAGTATTCGGGGCATAACAAATGACAACTGGCCGGTAATTCGATATGCAGATGTGCTCCTGATGCTCGCAGAAGCCATAAATGAAGAGAGCGGTCCGACAGGAGATGCCTATAACCATCTGAACAAAATTCGTGAAAGAGCGGGATTGGATCCGGTTAGCGGTTTAAGTAAAGATGCATTCAGGACGGCAGTCCTCAATGAAAGAAGATTAGAGCTTGCTTTCGAAAATCACCGTTGGTTGGATCTAAAGCGTACCATGACGGTACCGGAGTTAGTCAGCTTTCTAAATGCTTACGGCCTTAGGGAAAGAGCGGACCCGACTACATCAAGGGGAGGAATTCCGTTCTCCAACGATGATTTTATCTTCGAGGCCTATCAGGTACTTTTTCCAATGCCGGAAGTACAGATGCGGATCAATTCTTCGCTAAGACAAAATCCGGGATATTAAAGTTTTCTACTAAAGTCAATAAACTTAAAATAATGCCATAGATAGTTTTGTAAATAGGTTATCTATGGCATTATTATTTTTTTAATGTTAATTTTTCCGTCATGCAGTACAGTACAGGATGGTATATATATAATAATATATTTAAATTGAGCCAAAGTTATTGGTCAGTAAAGGTCAATACCAAAATTATCTATTACTCATATAACCAAATCATTATGAATCGAACTCATTACTTAAAAATGGGAAGTAAGTCATTGCTTCTTAGTACGCTGGCTATGCTCCTAGCAATAGGCAGCTGGGCGCAATCTACGATATCTGGGGTTGTCCGTTCCGAAGGGGACATGGAAACCATACCGGGAGTGTCGGTATTGGTGAAAGGTACTACCAGAGGTAGTGTGACAGACCTCGACGGAAGGTTTGAAGTAAATGCTTCTCCTGGAGAAGTTTTGTCAGTTAGCTACATAGGCTATACCACAAAGGAAGTGACGGTACAGTCAGGTTTGACTTCCTATGAAATTGTATTGGCATCTTCCATGAGCGACCTGACAGAGGTCGTAGTTGTGGGTTATGGTAGCCAGCTCAAGAAAGAGATTACAGGAGCCGTTCAAACTATCTCCGGTGATGATCTGATCGATATACCAGTACCATTAATGGCTCAAAAACTACAGGGTCAATTGGCTGGTGTCCAAATCAATCAGACTACTGGTAGGCCTGGGCAAGGCATGAATGTCCGGATTAGAGGGCAGCTATCCGTATCAGCGGGAAGTGAACCATTGTATGTAATTGATGGCTTTCCCATTACCGGAAATATAAATACATTGAACCCGGATGAAATTCAAGACATCACGGTTCTAAAAGATGCCGCATCTACTTCCCTTTATGGATCAAGAGCTGCAAATGGCGTAGTTCTAATTACTACCAAAAGAGGAAAAGCTGGACAATCTTCAGTATCCTTGAATGTTTATCGAGGTGTACAAAATGTACCCCATTATAACCGATTGGAAATGATGGATGCGGTAGAATTTGCTCAGTTTAAGAAGGAATATTTTGAAGATGCAGGGCGGCCTGTTCCAGATATGTTCCAAAACCCCTCGCAGTATGAAGGTCAGACCCAGGATTGGTACGATGCTTTGCTTCAAAGCGCTCCTATTTCCAACTATAACCTAACAATAAATTCCAACACGGAAAAAATGAGAACCTCCGTGGTTTTGGGTTATTTTGATCAGGAAGGTGTTGTGTTGAATACCGACTACGAGCGTTTTTCACTCCGAATCAATTCCGATTACAAAGCTTCTGATAAGTTAACATTGGGATTTAATTTGGCTCCCACTTACATTCGGGACAATACTCCCAGAACAGATGGGTCCAGAGGTACAGGTATTTTATTTAATGCACTGCATACTTGGCCAAATATGCCTATTTACGATGAAGCTGGAGAATTGACCTATTTTAACCGATTTCCGGGGGAAACTGGAAATATTTTCGCATATCCAAATTACGTAAGATCTGCTTTAGAAATTACAAATGAAACCAAGCAAACCAATTTGCTTTCCAACGCCTATGTGCAGTACGAGCCAATAAAAGGACTGGAATTCAAATCGACATTCAATGCTGAAATTCGAAATAGTAAGTATTTCTATTTCAACCCTTCGACTGCCACTCCCGGTATGAATCAGGCTATACCTACTGTTGCTTCATCGGTTCGGGATAGCAGGGAAGATTTTAGCTGGTTGAATGAAAATACAGTTACTTACACCAAATCCTTCAACGATCACAATTTTCAATTACTTGGAGGATTCACCAATCAGAAGTTCCGTATGGATCGGACACAAATTGCAGCCAATACCTATGCGGATGATCGACTTCCAACTGTTCAGGCGGCTATTAATTTAAATAGAGGATCCACCATTTCTGATGTTCAGGAATGGGCACTTACTTCCTTCCTTAGCCGACTGACGTACAATTTCCAAGGTAAGTATTTGTTGACTGCTGCCATACGTGCCGATGGGTCTTCCCGTTTCGGGTTTGAAAACCGTTGGGGGGTGTTCCCTTCTGTATCCGCAGGATGGGTCATGTCTGACGAAGGATTTTTGAACACCAGCGATAAAGTATCCTTTATGAAACTAAGAGGTAGCTACGGTGTGACCGGTAACAACAATATAGGTAACTATACCCAATATGCGTTGGTAAATAACACGGTAAACCACGTTTTCAACAACTCAGTGGTTCCAGGTGCAGCCATTACGTCATTGGCTAATCCATTTCTGGGATGGGAAACTACGCAGCAGTTTGATATAGGACTTGACTTGGGATTGCTTGAAGACCGCATTCAGTTTGTCTACGATTTCTATACCAAAAATACTTCCAACCTATTGTATAATGTCCAGATTCCGCAGGAAGCCGGATTTGGTAGTTTCACCGACAACATTGGAGAGATTAAATTCTGGGGACATGAGTTTTCAATCATTACCCGGAATACACAGGGCAAACTATTGTGGACAACGAACGCAAACATTTCCTTTAATCGGAATAAGGTTATGGCACTTGCAGAAGGCATTGATCGTGTTTATGGTCAATTCCATATCACGCAGGTCGGTCAGCCCTTTGGACAGTTCTACGGGTTGAAAAAACTCGGGAATTATATGAACGAAGAAGATTTGAACAGTTCTCCACAGGTACCCGGCCGATCTACGGTAGGTTCCATTAAGTTTGAAGACATCAATGAAGATGGAATCATTACTATAGGCGGAGATAATGACGATCGAACAATTATTGGAAACCCATTTCCTGATTTTACTTACGGTATTACCAATAATTTCCGTTATGGAAAATGGGATATGAACATTATCGGATCCGGATCCCATGGAAATCAGCTATACATGAGGCACCTCTTTAGTACCGCAAACCTAGACGGTGTTTTTAACATGGTGAGAAAAGCCAACGACCGATTCCGTTCTCCCGAGAATCCAGGTGACGGTATATTTGGTACGACTGTAGGTGGAGGAAACGTGACGGGTATAGAAAGAGACTGGGCAAACAGTAACTTTGTCTACGACGCATCCTTCTTTAGCATCAAAAACATTACCTTGGGTTTTAATGCTGGAGCAATTGCAAATGTCGTGAAGTCCGCCAGATTCTACGCATCCGTACAGAATGTATATATTTTTACCAAATACTGGGGAGGACCCAATCCTGAGGTTAGCCAACAGGATAATGGTCAAGGAGACGGAGGCAACTTAAGCCCTGGAATAGACTTAACGGGTTACCCCGTTCCACGTACTTTCACATTAGGAGCCAACTTTACGTTCTAAAGAATCTTTTCATCTATAATTGACTGAAAAATGAAAAAAATAAATATCCTCATAGCATTTCTGGGAATCATGCTTTCAAGCTGCGAAGACTTCTTGACCATAGCCCCTGAAACCGCCCTTAGTTCTGCTACCTTCTATAAGACGGAAACTGATTTTCAACAAGCTGTAAATGCGGCCTATGCTCCATTGAGAACCATTACCAACGACCGGTCCTGGTTATTGACCGAAATGCGTTCTGATAATACAATCTATGCACGGAACATCAATTTTGGAGCTACCGAGCAGCAGGAAGATCTATCAGATCACGCATTACCAGAAGCACAAGGGATTACCACCAATACCCACGTGTTGAATCAATACCGACAGGATTATCTGATTATTGCGAGAACAAACCAAATTCTGACGTTAATTGATGATGTGGAGTTCAACCAGGCTAGTAAAGACAATCTGAAGGGGCAAGCACTTTTCCTTCGTGGTTACGCGTATTATGAACTGGCCCGTTACTTCGGAAGTGTGCCGCTACACCTTACTCCTGTAACAACTAGGGAAGAAGCTGCTTTGCCATTGACGCCGGAAGCGGATATATACAATCAATTAATTGGGGATATCCAGGCTGCTATTAATTTATTACCCGTGCGGTCTCAGCAGGGAGTTGGCAGGGCATCCAAAGGAGCAGCACAAATGTTATTGGCGGACGTATTTATGACCCAAAAGAGATGGGCTGAAGCAGAAACGTTACTTAAGGCGATCGTCAGTAGCGGAGAGTATGAATTAATTGCAAATTACGAAGATGTGTTTTCAGAAAGTGTTGGAAATAAGAATACGAAGGAATCCCTTTTTGAAATACAATACTTGGAAGGCCCGGAAGGCTTACAAAGTAGTTTCTTGTATGCCTTTATGCCTAGACCCATTTCCCTTCAGGAGTTGCAGCCCATTACAGGAACTTCCAATCCTCAACCGCTAGACGGAGAAGGGAACAATATCCCTACTCCAGATATAATTGCGGCTTATGAAGAAGGTGATTTGAGAAAGGACGCTTCCATCGACTATGTGGAAATCTCCGGAAGTGACAGGGCTAATAAGGTATATCCGTACATTAAAAAATATGCCAAGCATCACGATTTACATGGAGTTCACGGGATTAACTGGCCTATTTATAGGTATGCCGAGGTCTTACTTTTCCTAGCAGAAGCACTTAATGAGCAGGGTAAAACAACAGAGGCTGTAGGACACCTGAATGAAATTAGAAACAGGGCTGGATTAGCAAATACCACGGCATCGGGACAGGCGGAAATGCGAGAAGCCATATTCAAGGAAAGAAGGGTAGAGCTTGCTTTTGAAAACAAAAGGTGGTTTGATTTAACCCGAACTGACAGGGTGCAGGAAATCATTGGGGCTTTTGGGGCTAGGGCTTTGGCTAATCCGTTGGATTATTACTATCCTGCTGGAAATACGTTCCGGTCAATTGCCTTTACCAATATAACCAAATATTATGCGCTTCCTGCTGCAGAAGCGGAAATTACACCTCACTTCTAATTCTATGGGTTCGGCATAAATTAAATTTGAAAACCATAAGCACCGAAAAGATCGAACACCTCCTTCTTTCGGTGCTTATTTGTATTCAAGCTGATTCTGGCATTTTAGGCCTCCTTTATTATGACTAAAGGTCCATTTACCATATATTTGGTTTTAATATTCCCGTAAAAAAGGGTAACTTTAATGGTTAATTAAAAACCTAATTTGATTTATCCACCTTTCTTTGCTTCAATTAAAAAAACCATGAATTATAAAATTTCACTAAGAAAATTTCTCTTACTACCGCTTTTAGCTGGCCTCCTTTTTGGCTGTGCTAAAGAGGAAGCTAAAGAGCCCAATCCCAAAGTAGACAAATTAAAGCTGCCGACAGGTTTCGAGGCCGAACACCTATACAGTCCTGGAGAAAACGACCAAGGTTCTTGGGTAGCTATGACCTTTGATCCAAAGGGCCGCATGTTAACCGCTGACCAATATGGGTCCATTTATCGGTTGGAAATACCTGAAATCGGAGCTGACTCGCTTACACCCAAAATAGAAAAACTAAAAATAGGCCCTAATGGCGAAAGCAAAATCGGTATGGGCTTTGCCCAAGCTCTGTTATATGCCCATAATAGCGTTTATGTGATGGTCAATCATAGGGCTAACGATGAGTTTGATAAGGATACCGGCCTTTATCGGATTATCGATACCAACGGAGACGATCAGTTTGATGAGGTGATTGAAATAAGAACATTTACAGGAAGCCCCGGAGAGCACGGTCCCCATAGTATTGTACCTTCTCCGGATGGTAAATCACTCTATATAGCAGTAGGTAACCATATCGATGTTCCAGAAATGAACCGATATCGCATACCCCGAGTATGGCAGGATGACAATGTTTTTCCTGAAATCAAGGATCCTAGAGGTCATGCCAACAACAGGGGCGCACCAGGCGGATGGATAGCCAAAATCGATCCCGAAGGAAAAGACTGGGAATTGATCAGCGTTGGATTTAGGAATGAATTTGATCTTGCCTTCAATGAAGTTGGAGATATCTTTACTTATGATTCGGATATGGAATGGGATTTCGGGATGCCTTGGTACCGTCCTACCCGAATCAACCATGTCACCAGCGGCAGTGAGTTTGGCTGGAGAACGGGTAACCAAAAATGGTCACCCGATTACACCGACAACCTTCCTGCAATATTAAATATTGGACAAGGTTCGCCTACCAACGTGGTTTCCGGTGCAAATGCCAATTTCCCCGACAAATACAAACGATCCATCTATGCCTTTGACTGGAGTTTTGGCATTATCTACGCCATGCAAATGACGCCTGAGGGAGGAACCTATAAAGTGACTGCCGAAGAATTTATTTCCGGTTCTCCACTTCCTCTTACAGACGGAGTATTCGGACCGGACGGCGCCTTTTATTTTCTTACAGGTGGAAGGAGATTGGAATCCGATCTATATCGGGTTCATTTCACCGGTGATCTTAGCAAGGAATCCGGAAATGGGCTAACAGAAGCTGGCCTTCCTGAGGAACACAAAATTCGAAGGAATTTGGAAGCTTTGCACGTCGGACCTAAAGCTGGCGCATTAGACATAGCTTGGCCTCAGTTGAGCCATGCAGACAGATTTGTCCAATATGCAGCTCGGATTGCCGTAGAGCATCAACCCGTAAGCGAGTGGCAGGCAAAAGCACTGAGTGAAGAAAACCCACGGGCAATTGCTCAGGCAATGATTGCACTGGCGCGACATGGGAACAAATCCCAACTAAATGCCATGGTCAATACGCTTACTAGACCTGATTTTGGCTCTTTAAATGAAGAAGACCAAATGAACCTTACCCGAGCAATAGAAGTAACGATCTATAGAATGGGAAACCCTTCTGGAGCTGCGAAAGCCAAGTTAATTTCCTATTTGGATGATCATTTCCCTGCATCCACCAACAGGCTTAACCGTATCATGGGTAAAGTATTGTCTCGATTGGAGGCACCTTCGGCTGTGCCCAAATTACTTGCCCTGCTTGAGGATGCAGCTGATGACCCCGAGTACCAGAAGACCTTTACTTCTTCCTCTGACTTGATCATGAGAAACCCCCAATACGGGTTGGATATCGCAGGCATGCTGGCAAACGTACCGCCAGCTCAGCAAACCTATTATGCTACCATTCTTGGAGGGGCAAAAGCGGGATGGTCCGATGAGAATTATGACAGATACTTTACATGGATAAACAATGCCTTTCAATATAAAGGAGGTAGAAGTTATGTCGGATTTATCGACCGAGCCAGGAAGATGGCACTTGAAACGGTCCCCAAAAGCAAATTTGACCACTACAATGCACTTTCCGGTGCAGATAGGCTGACTGGAACAGGAAATGACCTCGTCGTTGCAACAGTTCAGCCCGAAGGCCCTGGGAAAAGATGGACAGTGGAGGAAGCTTTACCCGTGGTTGAAACACTTGCAGGCAGGGATTTCGAAAAAGGCCATGCCATGTATCAGGCAACCCTTTGTCAGTCATGTCACGCAATGGCGGGCGACGGAGGGGCGGTAGGACCGGATTTAACCCAACTGGGAAGCCGATTCTCACACAAAGATATTCTTGATGCAACGATTAATCCCAGTGCTGAGATATCTGACCAATATGAGGCTACCGTTTTTACCATGAAAGATGAGTCTTCCGTAGTAGGTAGGTTGATCAGCGAGGATGACGGGAAGTATTTTGTGTCCCAAAATCCATTTGCACCGGATGTGTTGAGGGAAATTCCAAAAGCAGATGTAAAAAGCACGAAAGTTTCTGATGTCTCAGTGATGCTTCCGGGATTGATAAACCGATTGAATGAAGAAGAACTGAAAGACCTGATGGCCTACCTTGTATCAGGAGGTAATCCGGATCACGAGGTATTCAAATAATACATATTATAAGTCAGGTGATATCCTGGTTGGTGGATTGAGGCATTTACTGTCTTTCTAGACTCCAATAGGGTTTTCTCCTGACTTTTTTTATTTTATATAAACCAGCACCATGAAGAATATATCTAGTATCCTATTAATGGCCTTAGCGGCAATCTTTTATAGTTGTGGGGAATCCAAAACGACGGAGGAAACTGACTTGGGTTCGGAAACATCAGCAGCCGGAGACGGATTTGTGTCCATCTTTGACGGAAGTACCCTCGATGGATGGGAAGGTGATCCAGCTTATTGGCGCGTAGAAGGGGGTAATATTGTTGGAGAATTAACGGCAGAAACCCCCCTCAAAACAAATACCTTTCTAATTTGGACAGGAGGTCAGCCGGCGGATTTTGAATTGAAAGGAGATTATAAAATTACAGAAAGTGGGAATTCTGGTATCCAATACCGTAGTGAAAGGTTGGATGACGTTCCCTATGCGTTGAGGGGATATCAGGCAGATATTGACGGAAAAAACTCCTATACAGGCCAAAACTATGAGGAAAGAAAACGTACTACGCTTGCTTACCGAGGACAGAAAACCACCATTCGTCCGCAGGAAGGCACGGGAAGTTTACGGGATAATATTGAACGCAACGCATGGAAAGGACTTGAAGTTACGGCAGAATTGGGTGATAGAGATGAGCTGAAGACCAAAATTAAAGCCGAAGATTGGAATTCATTCCGACTTGTAATCAAAGGGAATCGGCTGCAACACTATATCAATGATGTTCTGATGAGTGATGTTACGGACGAAGATGAGGTGAATAGGGCCATGTCTGGTTATCTGGGCGTTCAGGTTCACGTAGGTCCGCCCATGAAAGTGGAACTCAAGAATTTATATTTAAAAGAGCTATAATCCAAAGCGAGGTATAAAAATTTACCCGACACAGCAGGACAGTGATTCCCCCTTCATTCCGTATATTGGGGATTGAAATTGAATGCATTCATGGCAGATTTAACCGAAGAACTACAACAAAGGCTAAAAGGCAAGGTAGGTAACCGCGCCCAAGTTGGTGGAATTGAAATTTCCGTATTGGACAACGGTCCCGGAAAAGGAAGCCGTATTGCCTGGATCGATACGGGCGGAGGGTTGCGCTACAAAATATTGATAGATCGGGGAATGGATATAGGAGAGGCGTTTTATCTTCAACATTCCCTTGCTTGGATTGGCCATTCTGGAGTGGTAAGCCCCCAACCTATGTCAGACCGGGGGATCGATTGGCTGCGTACTTTCGGTGGCGGTCTGCTTACGACTTGTGGACTTAGTCATACCGGAGGTCCGGAGGAGGATTCCCACGGAAGCCGTGGACTTCACGGACGGATCAGTAACACCCCTGCCGAAGTGATCCAAATCGATCAGCCTGACCCGCAACTAGGGAAAATGGATTTCTCCATTACGGGAGTCATGCTGGAAACTCAGGTTTTCGGACCCCACCTACGACTCAAACGAAAAATAAGCGGTGCCTTAGGAAATCCCCATCTTCGGATAGAGGATACAGTAGTCAATCGAGGAAACGCGGTTGCCCCGCATATGTTGCTATACCATGTGAATTTCGGCTGGCCTTTGATTGATGAGGGAACAGACTTGATATGGTCTGGGAATTGGACTTCCCGGGATCAAGATCCGAATAACCGCATTTTCAATGCGTCTAACAATTATAAGAAATGTCCTGCACCTCTTCCGGCGCACCGTGCAACAGGAGAGGATGTTGCCTTTATTGATCCATCTACAGATTCGGATGGGATATACACAGCTGGGGTTTACAACTCCAAACTTTCTTTTGGTCTCTCCATGGAAGCAGTTAAGAGCCAACTTCCTTGGCTTATCAATTGGCAACATTGTGGTGAAAATGAATACGTGGTAGCTTTGGAGCCGGGAACCAACCCGCCGATTGGGCAGGCGAAGGCCCGGGAAGAAGGCGTTTTGATTCAAATGGAGCCGGGCGAAAGCAAGGAATACCAACTTGACTTTCGGATTGTGACTTCCGAAGAAGATGTGAAAAAATTACTTTCAATAAATACTATCTAACAAATAATCAACAATAAATCAAATACTACCTATGAGTTTGGCAAAAAAAGCGTTAGAAGAAGGTCAGGGAATATTGCGCCTGGCTCCTACTTGGGTTCCAAGATCTTTTTGTGTTCCCGGAAGAAGAATTAAACTTCATCCGGACGATTACTACGTACTGGGGGGAGAACGTGGAGGTATTGACGAACGATGGTTTTCTTCAACCACCCCTGCCCAAAACGGCCCGCTTACAGGCAAAAACGAAGGGTTAAGCCAAGTCGTGGTAGGTGCCGACGGAAAAGAAGAGCAGATCTTGCTTCGGGATGTTATCGACGAGCTGCAAGGAGACATCATCGGCGGTCGGATATGGGATGAGCATAAAAGCTGGCCCATGTATTCCAAATTTTTTGATAATATGGGACCACTTCCCCATCACATCCATCACAATGACGAGCACGCAGCCCTAATTGGCCAAAAAGGCAAACCAGAAGCTTATTATTTCCCGCCTCAGGTAAACAACCACGGAGGAGATTTTCCATATACCTTTTTTGGAATTGCCCCAGGCACGACAAAAGAGCAGATTAAAACCTGCTTGATGAACTTCTCTAAAGGGGATAACAAAATCACCAATTATTCCCAAGCATTCAGATTACAGCCCGGCACCGGTTGGGATGTTCCTCCGGGAATGCTCCATGCACCGGGTAGTTTATGTACCTATGAGCCCCAGAAAGCGTCGGATGTGTTTGCTATGTATCAGTCCTTGGTAAACGAAGCCATTATCCCCGAGGAGCTGCTATGGAACGGAACGCCAAAAGACAGAATGGGAGATTTCGACCAACTGATGGAAGTAATCGACTGGGAACTTAACGTTAACCCCAATTTACTTGAAACCCGATTTATGGAGCCATTACCAGTGAGTCCTTTGGAGGAAATGGAAGCTGCAGGCTATATAGATAAATGGATTTGCTATCGGTCCGCTGACTTTTCTGCTAAGGAACTAACTGTCCTTCCCGGTCAGACGGTAACGATAAAAGACAGCGCAGCCTACGGCATGATAATGATGCAGGGTCATGGTACCATGGGTGTATGGGATATTGAAACCCCTTCGCTGATCCGTTATGGACAGTTGACCCATGATGAATACTTCGTGACCGAGAAAGCTGCGATGGAAGGGGTGAAAATTACCAATCTTTCCAAAACTGACCCTATCGTGATGCTTAAACACTTCGGTCCAAATAATCCGGACCTAAAACTTTAATCGACAATGTAGCTAAAAAAAGCACTAAAGTATTCATTGGTTCTGAATTAAATGATTTATTTTAGTGCTACTAGCTATCGTCGCAATCAATCTATTTATAAACATAAAACCTAACAAAGTTATGTCCCAAAATAATTTTCCAAAATTACACAATGCTACCTGGCCTGGAATAGTTGGAAAAGGTCCCGATTCCGAGCCGGTAATTTCTTTTGACGAAATGCTTCAGTTTACCTCAAAAGCCGAAGTAAACGGAGTTAAGTTTGACGGGGTGGACGTAGGTCTTTTTGATCCGCATATCAACTTGGATGGCGGCGATGAGGAAGCCAAAAAGCTTGCCGACAAAGTATCCGGACTTGGCCTCTCCATAGGAAGTGTCGTAGCTCCGATTTGGGCTGGCCCTATCTTGGGTTCAAAAGAAGACCGAGCTACTTACCTAGATCTCCTAGAAAAATCCTGCAAGTTTGCCAAAAAGCTTAGAGAGTTGGGTGTAAGACCTTATGGCATAGTACGTATAGACACCGCCAGTAGTCCTGAGGCGTGGTCAAAGGATCCGGCAGGAAGCCAGAAAATAATTGTTGAAACCCTAAAAGAAGCCTGTAAGATCGCTGCGGACAACGGCGAGCGATTGGCGGCAGAAGGTGAAATTTGCTGGGGCGGTATGCATAGCTGGAAGACCATGCTGGACACGCTGGAGTCAGTAGACAGTCCACAACTTGGATTCCAAGCGGATATGGCCCATACGCTTTTGTACACAATGGGATATAACTTCCCCGAACATCGTATTCTGCCTGAAGGGTATGACTGGGAAGACAGGGAAGTCTTCAAGTCTGCGCTGAAAACAATGACGGATGCCCTTCGTCCTTGGACGATTGACTTCCATGTGGCTCAAAATGATGCCACCGTATTTGGATCTGGATCCCATGACAAGACCGGACGCCATTGCTTGGCCAATGATCCTAACGGCAAGCTTCATATAGCCGAAGACGCTGGCTATTGGTTGCGTGACGGTAGCGGTGAATTGACCAAAGCTTTCAAGCATATCTGCTGGGACGGCTGTATGTTCCCCAATGCCGTGATGGGCAAGCAGGAGACGTGGAACAATATTCTGGCAGCCTTGATCAGTGTGCGGGATGCACACGGATGGAGCGAGTAGGAAAGCGGTAGCTGTCCAATTCATTCATTTTATCATCAATTAAAACCTTAAAATATACCATGAGCGAAAAAAAGCCAATACGAATAGCCATGATAGGCACCGGCCTGATGGGAAGGATACACACCAACGGGTATAAGCGTTTGGGGGATTTTTTCCCGGAATATGAATATAGACCTGTCCTGCAAGTCGCTTGCTCCCGTAGGGAAGATAAGATCAAAGCCTTTGCCGAACAGTGGGGCTATGCATCCTATGAGACAGACTGGAAGAAAGTAATAGAACGTGACGATGTGGATGCCATAGACATCTGTACGCCCAATGATACCCATGCGGAAATTGCCATTGCCGCCGCCGCTGCGGGTAAAATGATTCTATGCGAAAAGCCACTCGCCCGAACGCTGGATGAAGCCAAGGAAATGGTGGAGGCCATTGAGAAAGCAGGTGTTAAAAATACAGTATGGTATAACTACCGAAGGATTCCGGCTGTAACGCTAGCAAAGCAAGTGATAGATTCAGGAAAACTCGGTAAAATATTCCATTACAGAGCCAATTTCTTGCAGGACTGGACCATCAGTCCGGACTTGCCTCAAGGAGGTGATGCTTTGTGGAGACTTGATGTAGATGCCGCCGGTTCCGGAGTTACCGGAGATTTGTTGGCTCATTGTATCGACACAGCCATGTGGCTTAACGGAGGCATTAAGGATGTTTCCGCTATGACCGAAACCTTTATCAAGGAGCGGGTTCATCAGGGAAGTGGAGAAAAGAAAAAGGTTGGTATAGACGATGCCTGTCTCTTCCATTGCCATTTCGACAACGGATCTTTGGGACTCTTTGAAGCTACCCGGTACGCCCGAGGTCATAAGGCTTTATATACCTTTGAAATTAACGGGGAACACGCTTCCCTGCGCTGGGATTTGCACGATATGAACCGGTTGGAATACTTTGACCACAGCGATGAGTCTATTGTAAGGGGTTGGAGGTCTATCCATGTCACAGACGGAGACCAGCCTTACATGGGTCGTTGGTGGATACCAGGTACCAGTGTGGGTTATGAGCATTCCTTTATCCATCAGGTGGCGGATTTCTTCAAGAGTTTAGAAGGAGATGCACCATGCCACCCTACCTTCCGCGACGCCTACGAAACCCAAAAGGTGTGTCAGGCGGTCTTGGATTCGGCTTCATCCAGAAGCTGGAAAGATACCGGCGTGGACTGGGTGGAAAAGTAAAAATTTAAGTAGAATGGCCGATAGGATCGGTTTGTTTTAATAGATATAGGCCCGGGACAGTGTTCCGGGTTTTTTTGTGGGAAATTAATTGGAGTTTTGCTGTAATGGTTATGTACTTTTATCCGACTGGCAGGCCCTAGAAGTTCGTGGAATGATTATATTCACCCTTTAATCAACGAAAAGGTAGTCCAGAAATTCCAGATAGAACGTAGCGTCCACTGTCAACTTAGGGGCGTAGCCCTGACATCATAGTAGCAACGAGCGTGAAATTATAGCTCTAGGGGCGTTAGCCCTGACATCTATATAACAGCATTCAAAGATCAAAAAAACAAGGACAAAGGAACAGCAAAGTTTTGATCGAATCTGCCCTGGATTGGAAATGAATTGTTGATTTTATCCGTAGAACAGCGGATGATTTATACCGTTTTTAGTCGAATGTTAGGACAGGGAGATTTCAGGGCTACGCCCCTCACGATCAATCAAGAACGGTCTTGATGCTACTAAGATTATAGGGCTACGCCCCTGGGATTTGGTAGTAAGATTTTATATTTTCGTTTTAATCAATAATATTGTAAAAGGACCGTAGCCCAGAAACTCTAATAGAACATATAAATCCAACGAGAATCTATTGCCAAATTATGGGCAAAGCATTGAAATCTTATTTGCGGCACTGTAGGATTAACATAAAAAAAATTAAAACAAAGTCCTAATCCCAAACTCAATTCCCATGGCAAACACTTATACGCAATTATATGTTCAATTCGTTTTCTCTGTCCAAGGACGTGGAAATTTCATCCGGGAGTCATTCCGTGACGAATTGGAAAAGGTGATGTGTGGCATCGTTGCTAACCATAAATCTAAATGTTACGCTATCTACTGTAATCCTGACCATACACACCTTTTCGCAAGCATACACCCGACCATTTCTCCGTCCAAATTAATGGAACAGGTCAAATCGGGCTCTTCAAAATGGCTAAACGACAAAAAATATTACCAAGGGAAATTTGTTTGGCAGGATGGGTTCGGCGCATTTACCTATTCGAAGTCGCATATTGACAAGGTGGTGAAATATATTTTGAACCAACCTGAACACCATAATGTATAGGCCCCCTAAATAGTCGGACGTAATTATAGTTAGAATCTGTAAATTTACGTCGATGAAAAAGAGAAGATTTGTCAAAGAAGAGAAAATTAAGATCCTGGAGGAGGCTAAGAAAAACGGAGTTCAGCCCACCCTGGACAAGCATGGGATTTATCCGGCAACCTATTACAGCTGGAGAAAGAAATTCGAAAGTATGGGCGATTCCGGTTTCCAACACGGAATGACTCCGGCTCATTTGAAGGAGATCAGACGGCTTGAGAAGGAAAATGACCTGCTCAAGAAACTTCTTGCCGAAAAGGAGATAGAATCACACCTCAAGGACGAACTGATAAAAAAGAAGTATCCCTGGCCGAACGGAAAGAACTAGCCGCGGTTTATATTGGTCAGGGACTTACAAGGGACAGGTCACTTGAGTTGTTGGGGATCAGCAGGCATCAGTATTATTACAAGCCCAAGGCAGGCAGGAGGGGCCGGAAGAAGACCCCCACCACCGCCAGATGGACCGCCGGGGGAATGGTGGACTGTGGCAACAGGGAAGTAATCGAGCATATAACAGTGATCCAAAAAGATCCCGATACCGACTACGGCTACCGGAAGATGACCGTTCAGCTTATGATACTTGGCTTCCTTATCAACCACAAGAAGGTTTACAGACTCATGCAGGCCGCACAGCTCCTAAAAGCCAGGCACAAGGGTTCCGAAAGGGAATTCGCCAAGTTCAGAACTGTAAACCCCTCAGCGCCGCTGGAGGTCCTTGAGATGGACATAAAGCAGGTCTGGATAGTCAGGGACAGAAGATATGCCTACATTCTCACCATACTGGACACATTTACCAGGGCCGTGCTCTACTGGGGAATGGGGTTCCACATGAAGAAAGGCCAGGTAAAGTCGGCATGGGAGCATGTCGTGATAACGCACCTTCAGCCTGCCGACCTGCTCGCCAGGGGGATACACGTGGAGGTGAGAAACGACAACGGGCCACAGTTTTTGGCCAAGTTGATCCAGGCGTTTTTCCTTGAAAACCACATCAACCAGGTGTTTACACATCCGTATACACCCCAGGAAAACGGACACGTGGAGAGCTTCCACAGCATACTGAACCATGCGGTGGGAAAGCAGGTTTTCTGGTCCTTTGAAGAGCTGGAAAAAAGGCTGGAAACCTTCTATGACGCATACAACAACAAGCGTCTACATGCGTCCATAGCTTACCTTTGGCCCATGAAATTCTGGGAGCTGTGGAATGGGGGAAAGATCACAAGAGTTGAAAAAGGAAAAAATAAAGTTAGATTTACACTCAACATCCCTTACCATACCATATCGGGTAATGGGAATCTGAGGGAAGTTTCCTGCTCAAATTTGAACCCCCTAGATGGGGGTGAAAATTTGGAAAACCAAGAAGTGAATGGGCCCAAACGGGACGCCGGGCCCAACACTCCAATATTAACGCCATCGGTTCAAAGGTCACCTTCGGTCGTTTCCTGCTGATGCAAAGATACATGCCGTTGGACCCATTATACAATACCAAAATTAAAATTGTCCGATTAATAGGGGGCTAGACCAATAAGAAGCAATCGTTCAGAGATGAATATCTGCTGCTGCTTGAGAAATTTGACGTCGAGTATGACCCTAAATATTTATTTGAGTGGTATGATTAAGCAGGAATTCATTTGAGGAGTTAGGGGCGTTAGCCCTTATATCTTTATGGACTGGTATGTTGAATCGAGCGGTTCAATCGGTTGGAGAGGAACATTTGTGCGTTTTTGGTAGGCCGGGAGATGGTATGTTGTTTTTTATGGGCAGGGCAGTAAAGATTTCAGGGCTACGCCCCTCAATTTTACGGACACCTACTTTTACTACTAAGATTACAGGGCTACGCCCCTGGATTTCTTTTGGAGAAGACTATCTGAACGAACCGGACTAATCCATTGAAGTCAACTTCAAAAGAATAGAGTATCAATACAATACATTAGTAAAAAACGATTATATAATCGAAGCAATAGGGGCGCAGCCCTGATATCTTAGTAGAAACGAGCATGTAATTAGAGATCTAGGGGCATTAGCCCTGATATCTTTATGTACTTGTATGTTGAATCGAGCGGTTCAACTGGTTGGAGAGGAATATTGTGGCGTTTTTGAAAGGCCGGGCAATGGTTATTTGCTTTTATCCGACTGGCAGTGCAGTTAAGATTTCACGGCTACGCCGCTCATTGTTAACCAGACCTATTTGTTTCTACTAAGATCACAGGGCTACGCCCCTGGGTTTCGTCAATGTTACTCAACTATTACCTCCTTATTTACATAATCTTACCAAGATTAAAAATAGTCTAAAATTAACTTTTTAATTCAATTTTAATTTTTTAGTTTTAGCGTAATCGTAAAATCAGTTCCTGTTTAGCAACTACTGGTTAATAACATCAATAGCGCATATTGTTCAGTTTTGGCATTTACTCCCCTATAGATGAGAGATATTTTGGTTTCCCTTTTTTGTTTATCGGCTTTCCTTTCCTGCGATACAGAGAAAGGATTGGATCCGGAACCTAGAACGTATACCGAAAGCATGACGTTGGTTCCCACCGACACGCTTACATTCCCAATGGGTTACAGGTCAAATGTATACAGCAGGTACGTCAAGAAATGTGAAATAAACGGAAGCAGTTACCTCGGTGTGGTCAATCAAAACACCAATGAAATTGAATTCTATTCCTTGACTAGACGTGAAGACGACTTCAAAATCCACTTTCAGGAAGAAGGTCCGAATGGCGTAGGTTCGATAAGGGCCTTTGAACTTATATCTGATTCAACGGTGCTAATCGGAAGTTCCTATCGGATTCGGCTTTATGTTACCGATTTGGAGGGAAATCTTCAAAAAACATTAAATACACATCATGCAGAACGAACCGGTTTTCCTGCTATACAGCTTTACTATACCCAACAGCCTTTGATGGTTGACAAGATAAAAGGGGATCTCTACATATTTGTTAGAGGGAATTCGGATTATAATGAGCCTGGGAAATGGTCAGGAACCATGTTTTTGAAAATATCGGATATGGATGAGGAATCCGCAATGCATATGTTTGAACTTCCAGCCCATTTGTACAAGTATGTCCACGGGGCTTATTTTAGCCACAGTTCTCATGTAATGAAGGATAATCGGTACATAGTCTTTGGAATTCCCTTTTACAACAATGTGTTAATTTATGATTTGGAAACAGGGGAAATGGGGGAAAAAGCAGCCGGAAGCAAGTACTTTGGAGATGCCTTACCTTGGGACAATCCGCAGATGGATGGGCATGAGGAATTCTACGTCACCTCCAACTCCTACCGGGAACTGGCCTACGATGAGGAAAATCAATTGATCTACCGCCTGGCTTACCGTAAAGTGGATTACGCAGGACCGGGTGGGAAAAACCGGACTTGGGATAATAAGATCCCTTCCGTAATCATATTAAACAGTGATTTCGAAAAAGTCGGGGAAGTGGATTTGCCTGTAAATACCATTTATACCCGTATGTTTTTTACGCATGACGGCAAACTGTACCTTTCCCTCAACCATCCCGACAACAACCCCTCAGAAGATCAGATGGTATTTGTGGGGTTTAAGCCGGAGAAGATAAAATAAGAAGATTGAGAAGACATAATTTATTTAGCACTAAACTAGGTGGATTGGTGATCGTTGTATTTACTTTAATTTTTCCCTTTTCTGGTGTTTTCTTACTGAAATATTCTTAGTCTTCCTTTTCTTGGCAAAATAATCACGCAGTAAGACTTTTTCGACTTCGGTAAGTTCCTCACCGCCAATAAAGTCTACCTTTAATTGATTTTTGTTGTTTTCCTTATCCATTATGAAAGTATCTATTTATAAGTTTAACGGCAGCATTTGTTTCAATGATCATCAATCGGCCTCCAAAGTGAATTGCTCCTAATGTTTTTACGTAGTGGGCTATAAGTTGGGTTTTCGATATAAATGCTACGTTGCCTTCATGTCCCCTTTGAAAGGAAAGCTTGCATGCGAACGCCACCAAGTTTCCTGCTACTCCTGAATATACTTTATTTTCCCCTTTGTTGAACGGGGCATTTTCCACAAGGTGCATGTAGACATGATCTTCTTTGACTTCAAGGCTAATTAATCCCTGAATAACAAGAGGATTATTAACGATGGTAAGTTTAAAAACATCTCTTTCCTTATTTCCGAACTCCGTTTTCCAATTAAAAAGCCATCCTTTTTTTTTGGTTACAATTTCAAGGTCTTGTGAACTGATTAAACTAATTTCTGTTGGAAAACTGTCGCCAGTAATGATATTCTCAATTGAACGAGTTAGTTTATCAATTAAAAACTCAAGTCCAATTTCTCCAGTTTTTTTCATTAATCCTAAAATACGCAAATTTCACTTAATTCACCTTTCGTTTTGAATTTTTTGGGCAAATAGTTTTGCGCAATTACAGAAGGTACTTCGATGTTTACCACATGATTGGGAGAATCTGCTTCAAGATGCCGTTAGGTCAATCCACTACTTTAAGATATATTCCAAAATCAAAATAACCTACAATTAACTTTTTAATTCAATTTTAATTTTTTAGTTTTAGTACAAGTATAAAACCAGTTCTTGTTTAGCAACAACTGCTTATTATCACCAATGGCGCATATTGTTCTGTTTTGGCATTAACTCCTGTATAGATGAGAGATATTTTGGTTTTCCTTTTTTGCTTATTGGCTTTCCTGTCTTGCGATACGGAAAAAGGACTGGATCCGGATCCGAGAGCATACACTGAGAGCATGACGTTGGTTCCCACCGACACACTTACATTTCCAATGGGATACAGGTCAAATGTATACAGCAGGTACATCAAAAAATGTGAGATAAACGGAAGCAGTTACCTCGGTGTCGTCAACCTAAACACCAACGAAATTGAATTCTATTCATTGACTAGACGTGAAGACGACTTCAAGATTCACTTTCAGGAAGAAGGCCCAAACGGGGTAGGTTCTATCAGGGCATTTGAACTGCTATCCGACTCAACCCTACTTATCGGAAGTTCCTATCGAGTCCGGCTATATGTTAATGATTTGAAAGGAAATCTTCAAAAAACCTTAAATACACATCATGTGGAGCGAAAGGATTTTCCTGCTATACAGCTTTACTATACGCAACAGCCTTTGATGGTTGATAAGATAAAAGGGGATCTCTACATATTTGTTAGAGGGAATTCGGATTATAGTGCGCCAGGGAAATGGTCAGGAACCATGTTTTTGAAAATATCGGATATGGATGAGGAATCCGCAATGCATATGTTTGAACTTCCAGCCCATTTGTACAAGTATGTCCACGGGGCTTATTTTAGCCACAGTTCTCATGTAATGAAGGATAATCGGTACATAGTCTTTGGAATTCCCTTTTACAACAATGTGTTAATTTATGATTTGGAAACAGGGGAAATGGGGGAAAAAGCAGCCGGAAGCAAGTACTTTGGAGATGCCTTACCTTGGGACAATCCGCAGATGGATGGGCATGAGGAATTCTACGTCACCTCCAACTCCTACCGGGAACTGGCCTACGATGAGGAAAATCAATTGATCTACCGCCTGGCTTACCGTAAAGTGGATTACGCAGGACCGGGTGGGAAAAACCGGACTTGGGATAATAAGATCCCTTCCGTAATCATATTAAACAGTGATTTCGAAAAAGTCGGGGAAGTGGATTTGCCTGTAAATACCATTTATACCCGTATGTTTTTTACGCATGACGGCAAACTGTACCTTTCCCTCAACCATCCCGACAACAACCCCTCAGAAGATCAGATGGTGTTTGTTGGGTTTAAGCCGGAGAATATTTAACTTGGATGATGAACAGATTTAAGAAATCATGCACCAAATTCTGTTAATCAGTTGGTTTTTGTCTTTGATTGTGAATATGGGTTCGCCAGTCAATTTTCCATCTGACGAAAATATAGAAATCAAAATCCCGGTATTTTTTGACTACAATAATCCCAAAAAGGGTAAATCTGACATATCAGTGATAAGTCTCATGCAGTTTGATGCAGAAAAGGAGACAATTGTAGTCGTTACGGATGTTTTTTCCGACTATGCTGAAAAGACAAGTTATTTTGACAGCTATTCTGAAAACTTCAATTTCTTGATTGTCAAAAACCGGGGAGCTCATAAATCCTTTGAAGAAAAGGCTAGGGGAGAAGCTGAAAGAGATTTGTGTAGTGCATACACCCTATTTTCAGCATTTCAGTATGTGAATGACATTGAGTCTATCCGAAAATCACTGCTTAACGATAAAAAAGTCTATCTCTTTGCAGCTGGTTCGGCAGCATCATTAGTTCACCAGTATGTTACGCTTTTTGGAGATCATGTGGGTAAGTTTGTCACGTTGGATCCTATCATCGTAGACCTTAACTCAGCTATTGGATACTACAAGAGTTTTGAAAGTTTCAATGAGCTGTTTAAGCAGTTACCTCAAAATAACATATCCTATCAAAGCACTCCATCCCAGATTTCGGATCACAACGACAATACGTTTTCAAACAATTACCAGAACGATGTCGAAGATTTTGACAACCTGTCCCTAAAAATCCGATTTTATGAACTTGTCTTTCCCTATATACGGGATGTTGGTTTGGATGAATCTGTTGGGAAATTTGCGTTTGACGTTTCAACATTGATAACCAAGGTGGATTGTCCCCATTTTACTTTTTCCGGTACAAACTATGATAAGTTGTTACAATATATAGGAAAGGGGGTTATCGTTAGTTCTATTGAAAGTGCCACAGCAGATCACCGGGTTTCCCAGATTCTGGCCGAATACTACCAGAATTGCTCGCTGCTGTTATTGAACGATGTGAGCACGATCTCTCTATTAAAAAACAGCAATGATCTGGCTAATTACCTGCATGCGTTTTTTGCCGGAGATATTGATGCGATGGTGTTCCTATACGATAAGTTGCTCGAAGCGAAAATAATTTATACGGATTATGGAGGGTGAAACATTTTTTCGTTGACGATAAACCTAATCACTGACCCAGGCCTAAAGGGCCTGAACAACAATAACCGTGGGTGCCAACCCTCGGCAACGTGGCAATCTCGAACTCCCAACCCCGTATGGGGTTGAACCTGACGTGCCCAATAGCAGCTCAACTAATATGGAAATGAACTCATTTTCTCGGACTTATAGCAGAGGTGATCATATTCTTAAAGTGGATACATAATCTGAAGGACTTGTTCAACCCGCTATGGGGTTGCGGGCAGGATGTATGTTCCTGCTATCCCCGGGTTTCACCACGGGGTTATTGTTGTTGAAGCCCTACAGGCTTCGGTGGCGAAGAAGCATATAACTTGGATAAAAAATTCTATTGTTAGTGCAAATGATTGAAATGCAATCATATTTTATTTCTCAGATATGCTTTCGACTGGGATAAATCTGTTGGCCACCCCAGGTCTAAAGGGCCTGAACAACAGTAACGGTGGGTGCCAACCCACGTCAACGTGACAATCTCGAACTCCCAACCCCGAGAGGGGTTGAACATGGATAGATCATTTAAAACAGATACCGCTCATCGAATTCAATTCCATTTTCTACCAACAACCGTTTATATTCGTCCAAAAAGGATTCCTTTTTGTGATGTTCTTTTTGGCCTTTTATATAGGAAATGAGTCTGCCTTTGTCTTTATAAACATTTTTCTTTTAGGGTACTGGTTTAAGCCATATTTGATTAGAAAAATGAACTCATTGCCTCGGTCTGATGGCAGAGGTGATCACATTCTTAGAGTGGATACGTGATCTGCAGGACTTGTTCAACCCACTACGGGGTTGTGGGCGGTGGGGATGTTTCCTGAATCCCCGGGTTTCACCACGGGGTTATTGTTGTTGAAGCCCTATAGGCTTCGGTATCGAAGCAGTATATAATTGGAATAGCGAAACAGACATCAATTTATGCGATAGAATTGGAAACAAATGTGATTTCCCGTAGTCACAATTTCGGACGGAATAAATTGGTCTTTCTACCCAGGCCTGAAGGGCCTGAACAACAATAACCGTGGGTGCCAACCCGCGGCACCGGGACAAATCTCGAACTCCCAACCCCGTATGGGGTTGAACATTGTCCGCTTGTCAAAAACCCCTTTCTTTTGTCCCAACCAAGACAAAATAATGCTAACTTTACACATTAGTTACCAGTACACCGAAATTGATGGAAAGCGTATTTGATTATACCCGGATAACCGCCTACTTGCTTGAAATTATAAAAAAGCAGGCTGATGCAACTGCTTTTGAGTGGCTGCAAAGGCAAGCTGAAAAGATTGCTGGAGGTGAAAAGAGTACTAGCTTGTTTCTCTCCTTTAGCCAAGCCTCCCGCTTTTTCCCAAAAGATAATCTCACACTTAGTGACAGTGATATAGCTAGAAGTTTGAGAAAAGATTGGCGACCGGAGACATGGAATCTGTTGGTGGCGGCAAGGGCCTATTTGGCCATGCATGTGCCTGCCGAACCTGTAGAAAACTGGCGTAAACAACTCAGCCGGCTATTTGAAACCGGGGATATATATGAGCAGGAAGCGTTGTATTCAGCCTTGTGCATTCTCCCCCATCAGGAACTGCTTGCCTCCCGTGCTTCCGAAGGTCTAAGATCAAATATGACCACCATATTCGATGCAGTGGCATTAAACAATCCATTTCCTGCGGAACAACTTAACGAAATGGCTTGGAACCAGTTAGTTTTAAAAGCCATTTTTCTCCAGCGTCCCATGTACCAGATTATCGGTATAGATGCCCGCAATAATAGGGGGTTGGCCGAAACACTTTTGGATGCCGTGCGGGAGCGGTGGTCAGCCCACCGAAGTGTAATGCCCGAGTTGTGGAGGTTTGTGTCTCCCTTTATTGACGACACGAATGTACATCTGATCAAAAAGCTTTTCCAAAACGGAAATAGTCTTGAAATTCAAGCAGGAATGCTTGCTTGTAAGGCAAGCAAACACCCCGAAGTAATGGAGCTTGTAAATAGCCATCCAGATGTAAAGGAGAAAATTGAAACGGGTGAAATCACTTGGGAGACGGTGGGTAAACAATATGTGCCGTTTCAATAGTTACATAAGATAAATACCAATTAATTGAACCTGAAACCTACTAATCTCGGTTGTTTTTGTATTGATGCAGAAAATAACTAGGTTAGCAAAAACAACAAAGCGATGCAATATATAGATCCACACATACATATGATTTCCCGGACTACGGATGATTATGTGGCCATGAAAGCGGCAGGAATTGTTGCCGTCATTGAACCGGCTTTTTGGCTGGGTCAGCCACGTACTACCGTTGGCAGCTTCCAGGACTATTTTAGCAGCCTTGTAGGCTGGGAACGATTCCGTGCCAAGCAGTTTGGCATTGTCCACTACTGTACCATTGGCCTCAACAGCAAGGAAGCCAACAACGTGGCCTTGGCAGAGGAGGTCATGGAATTGCTCCCCCTCTATGCCGGCAAGGAAGGCGTAGTAGCCATAGGAGAGATAGGCTATGACGATCAGACGGAGGCGGAAGATCGCTTCTTTCGGCTTCAACTCGAATTAGCGAAAGAAATAAATCTGCCGGTAATGATCCATACACCCCACCGCGACAAGCGGAAAGGGACACTTAGAAGTATGGACGTGTGCATGGAACATGGACTTGATCCCAGCATGGTGGTCATCGATCATAATAACGAGGAGACCGTAAAAGATGTGCTGGACCGTGGATTTTGGGCGGGATTTACTATTTACCCTCATTCCAAGATGGATAGTGAGCGGATGGCTGTGGTCGTGCAGCAATACGGCCCCGAGCGAATTATAGTAGACAGTTCTGCTGATTGGGGAGTAAGTGATCCGCTTTCTGTACCGAAGACGGCCAATATCATGCGCCAAAGAGGTATCCCGGAGGAACACATTCACACCACCTGTTATCAAAATGCCCTTAGCATCTACGGAAAAAGTGGTCAGATCAAGGAAGAGCATTGGTTACAGCGGGAAGCTATCAATCAGACAGAGCTATTGGAAGGAAACTCCGTATTGCGGGGTCAGACTCCATTGGTAGAAAGCAGCACCGCCGAATCGGTGAAGCGATAATTCCTCCATGGAAAAACTTCTGGCATACCTGCGGCTAACCCGGCCTGCAAACATAGTCACCGCCATTTCGGATATTTGGGCCGGATTTGCCATAGCAGGTGCGACAGCCTTTCTACTAGCTGGTCAAACAGAGGAATATCTGGCTCCTTTTCTTTGGTTGACCCTTGCTACTATTGGTTTGTATGGGGGTGGGGTTGCATTTAACGATGTCTTTGATGCGGAGTTGGATAAGGTAGAAAGGCCCGAACGTCCCATCCCAAGTGGTCAAGTCCCCTTGGGAAGAGCTATTTTACTGTCATTGTCCTTGCTTTTGATGGGAATTATTGCCGGGTTTAAGGTGTCCTATTGGAGCGGGGAATTGGCCGTTTTCGTTGCTGCGTTCGCTGTATTATATGATGCATGGGGGAAACACCAAAGGATATTTGGCCCCATAAATATGGGGCTTTGCCGTAGTGCAAACCTGCTCCTAGGTATGAGCGTCATTCCCGAATCTATTGGTGATTATTGGTATGTTGCCTTAATTCCACTTGCCTATATATCAGCTATCACGATGATAAGCCGAGGGGAGGTACACGGTCAAAATAAAATAGCCCTACAAGCAGGATTTGGGTTATATTTGCTTATACTGGTTTCTATATTGACCATTTCCTTACGTGAAAATGGAATGGGTGCTTGGCAGGTACTTCCTTTGATCGTCCTCTTTGGCTATATGATCTTGCCGCCACTTTGGAAAGCGATGCAGCGAGAGGAACCTGCCCTAATTGGGAAAGCGGTCAAATCCGGCGTCATCGCACTAATCGTCATGAATGCGGCATTAGCGGCTGCTTTTGCCGGAATTTGGATCGGGTTGGCAATTTTGCCATTACTTCCCATTTCGCTGTGGCTTGCGAAAAAGTTTGCCGTAACTTAATCTATCCATATTGAGTTAATTTAAATAGTATATTAGAAAACGATCACCCCTGCTATTCCGGTCACCGGAAGTCTAAACCTATGAAAAAAGGGAACCATACCGTACTTAATCAGACATTCAGCGTACCCTTTAGGTACCCTGTCTATTTTGATGAAAATATTTTTGACAAGGAAAACACCCTTCTTGCCGATACCTTGAAGGGAGATAAGATTCCCAAAATCTATGTAGTCATTGATCAGGGTGTGAGTGACGCCCACCCTGATCTCCTGGATAAAATACATACCTATGCATCCGCCTTTTCGGATCTGTTCGTGTTGGCTACCGACCCGCTTATCGTACCTGGCGGCGAGCAAAGTAAAAACGACCAGAAATCCTTCCAGCAAATCTTGGACGCTACCAGCGAATTCGGCATTGACCGCCATTCATTTATTATCGGGATAGGCGGTGGGGCTGTATTGGACATGGTAGGATTTGCTGCTGCTATTGCCCATAGAGGTATAAGGCATATCCGTATACCTACCACAGTGCTTTCCCAGAATGATTCTGGTGTAGGTGTAAAAAACGGAATCAATGCCTACGGGAAAAAAAATTACTTGGGGACATTCGTTCCTCCCTATGCGGTAATCAACGATTTTACTTTCTTACAAACCCTTGATGACAGAGATTGGCGTTCGGGAATATCAGAGGCGATTAAAGTAGGGCTGATAAAGGACGCTACATTTTTTGCTTGGATTGCGTCAAACGCCAAGGCATTGGCCAATAGAGAGCAAGCACCAATGGAAACCTTAATTATAAAATGTGCTGAGATGCATTTGGCGCATATTGGCGGTAAGGATCCTTTTGAAACGGGTTCATCCCGTCCCTTGGATTTTGGACACTGGGCAGCCCATAAGCTTGAGCACCTGACGGGCTACCAAGTTAGGCATGGAGAGGCTGTAGCCATAGGGATCGCTCTTGATTCTACCTACTCCTACCTGAAGGATATGATAAGCCAGGAGGATCTCCATCAAATCGTTTCCGTTATCGACACCTTGGGTTTTGAACTATATGTGCCTGAGTTATCGGGCGAAATGCTATTAAAAGGTCTGGAGGAATTTCGGGAGCACCTGGGCGGAGAGCTTACCATTATGTTGTTGGAAGAATTAGGTAAAGGCGTAGAGGTACATGAGATGGATACGGAGTTAATACTTCAGGCTGTCGAAAAATTAAAAATGTTCCAATTGAAACGTCAAGGGGCTTAATTGATTTAGAAAGGACTATTCGAGAAATAAAATATACCCGAAATAAGCATGCAGATCAACAACCACCATTTAACCTACTGTTCAAATATTCATCCCGGAGAAAGCTGGAAAGAGACTTTTGAAAACCTAGAAAAATATATTCCGGAAATAAAGAAAAATCTTAATATAAAAGCCCCTTTCGCCATTGGCTTAAGACTATCTAATGAAGCTTCTCTAGTTATACAGGATAAAGAAAAGTTGGTAGCTTTTAAAAAATGGTTGGATGATCAAAACTGCTATATTTTTACATTCAATGGCTTTCCTTATGGAAGTTTTCACCGAGAAGTAGTCAAGGATGACGTACATTCTCCAGACTGGACTACTGAGGATAGAAAGGCATACACCCTCCGTCTGTTTGATATATTAGCCTTTCTACTTAGAGAAGGCATGGACGGAGGTATATCTACTTCCCCACTTTCTTACCGGCATTGGCATTCTCAACCAAAAGATTGGGAATATGCGATGACGAAAAGCACCGAGCAAATGGTGGAGGTAGCTATTCGGCTGTATGAAATCAAGCTATCGCAGGGCAAAACACTACACCTGGACATCGAGCCAGAGCCTGACGGAATGCTGGAAAACTGTCAGGAAACCTTGGATTTCTACAGAAACTGGCTTTTGCCCATTGGTATTCCGGCATTTATGGAGCGTTTTGATCTCACAGAAAAAGATGCTGCCCTTGCGTTAAAAGACCATATCCGGATTTGTTATGATGTATGTCACTTTGCGGTGGTTTACGAGAATCACGGGCAGGTTTTCAAAGCGTTTGAAAATGAAGGCATCAAAATTGGTAAAATACAAATCAGTGCTGCCCTAAAAATTCCCATACCAAAAACACCTAAGGCAAGGAAGGAAGTTGAAAAAACACTGTTTCCTTTCGTGGAATCCACCTATCTTCATCAGGTAGTAGGTAGAAATTCAGCTAATGAGCTTTTCTCTTACCGGGATTTACCAGATGCGCTGGTCTCATTGGCTAACACGGACCAAGTGGAGTGGAGGATTCATTTCCATGTACCCATATTTTTGGATACTTATGGGCAGCTTTCCTCCACACAAGACGATATTTTAAATGTACTAGGGCTGATTAAGAAAAAATCAGTCACCCCCCACCTGGAAATTGAAACCTATACTTGGGAGGTATTGCCAGAAGATATCCACCTGACGCTGGGAGAATCCATTTCCCGGGAAATTCAGTGGACGATCGAAAATATGTAAACATGAAGAAAACTGTTGTATTGGATGTGGTGGCGCTATCCGCCCGGCTTGTGGGAACTGACACTCCCTTTTTAAGTGATTGGATCAGCAAAGGTACCCAAGCTGCTATCAAGCCGGTTTTACCCGCTGTCACTTGTTCCTCCCAGTCAGTCTACTTGACCGGAAAGAGGCCTTCAGAAAACGGAATCGTGGGAAATGGCTGGTATTTTAGAGATGAATGCGAGGTCAAATTTTGGAGACAATCCAACAAGCTGGTACAGGGATCAAAGGTTTGGGATGAGCTAAAGGCCAAAGACAGCAGCTTTACCTGTGCCAATATGTTTTGGTGGTACAATATGTATTCCTCAGTCGACTACGCAGTAACTCCCCGGCCCCTCTATCCCTCTGACGGGCGAAAACTTCCTGATGTCCACTCACAACCAATGGAACTCAGAGACAGGCTACAGCAGGAATTGGGACAATTCCCCCTATTCTCATTTTGGGGACCGAATGCCAATATCGCATCCACCCGCTGGATCGCAGACGCATCCATGAAAGTGGACGAATGGTACGATCCCACCCTTACCCTGATCTACCTGCCGCACTTGGATTACGGTTTGCAAAAACATGGGCTGGATTTTGACAAAATAGGAAAGGACTTGCGGGAAGTAGATGCGGTTTGTAAAGATTTGATCACCTATTATGAAAGAAAAGGCGCAGAGGTGCTTTTGTTATCAGAGTACGGAATCACTTCAGTAAATCAACCCATCCATATCAACCGGATGCTTCGCCAAGAAGGGTTCATTGAGGTGAAAAATGAATTGGGTCTGGAAACCTTGGATGCGGGTACTTGCCGAGCTTTTGCGGTTTCAGACCATCAGTTGGCGCACGTATATGTGGAGGATAAAAATGATATTCCGCTGCTCAAGAACCTACTGGAAAAACTTCCAGGCGTAGAAAGAGTGCTTGATGCAATTGACAAGGAGGCCTTTCACATCAATCATGAAAGGGCTGGTGATTTGATTGCGGTGGCGGATAAGAACTCCTGGTTTACCTATTATTATTGGTTGGACGATGCGAAAGCTCCTGACTATGCCCGAACGGTAGATATACACCGTAAACCGGGATATGACCCGGTGGAGATGTTTGCCAATCCGGATATTAAGTTCCTGAAAGCAACCATTGGTTGGAAACTGATTCAAAAGAAACTGGGCTTCAGATATATGATGGACGTGATACCGCTCGATCCGAGCCTGGTGAAAGGTTCTCATGGAAGGATTCCGGAAGATAGCTTGGATTGGCCTATACTGGTTGTAAAGGATTCCACTTTGATAAAGGATGCCCAGGTAGACCCTACCCATATTTTTGAATTAATTATGCAACTTGTGGAAAGACCCTAAGTAGGGTGGAGGGTTGTTTTTAGAGTATTGATTCATTTTGTATGAAATCTTATGATTTAAATATCTACAAAAATAAATATGAACGCTAAATTGAAAAATTAATCATCTGTAAAGGTTATTTCTGTGGATATCGAAAGACTACACCATATTGCCATTATATGCTCTAACTACGAAAAGTCTAAGAAGTTTTACACCGGGATTTTGGGGTTTAAAGTTGAAAGGGAAGTCTATCGGGAGGACAGGCAGTCGTATAAGCTTGACCTTTCGCTGAACGGAACCTATTTAATTGAATTGTTTTCCTTTCCAAACCCTTCCAAAAGACCATCCCGGCCGGAGTCAACTGGGTTAAGGCATATTTGCTTTGGAGTTGCTTCTATTGAAAAATCAATCGAATTCTTGGAATCAAATCAAGTAAGTGTGGAACCCGTTCGAATAGACGAATACACCGGAAAAAAATTTACATTTTTTTCTGACCCGGACAATTTGCCTATTGAGATTTACGAATTATGATGACTATAGACCGATACGTTCAGGGATTTCCCGATATATTTTTGCAGGAAGCTTCCTTACACCCCTGGGAAATAACCGACACGCTTGAAGAAATTATCTTTCGGAAATTGGGGGAATTAGGTGAAGATTATAATATAGAAAACAAAGTGGCTATTCATAAAACGGCAATAATAGAACAGGGAGTAGCGCTAAAAGGGTCAATAATTATATCTGAAAACTGTTTTATTGGCGCTAACGCGTATTTACGTGGCCCGATATTTTTAGGATCTTCCGTAAAAATTGGACCAAGCTCTGAAATCAAACAATCTATAGTTTTTAGCCATTCTGCTATCGCACACTTTAACTATGTAGGAAACAGTATTTTGGGAAGCCAGGTAAATCTAGAGGCAGGTTCAATCTGTGCCAATCATTATAATGAAAGACAGGATAAAAGAATATTTGTTTCGTTGGGAGGCATAGTCATTGATACTAAAACGGAGAAATTCGGTTCCATTATTGGTGACAACTCAAGGGTAGGTGCGAATGCAGTGCTTTCACCGGGAACGATATTGGAAAAAAACAGCGTGGTTAAGCGGCTCGAATTGATTGAACAGGTAAAATGACATAGCGAGAGTTAGGTGCCATCCTCGTTGAAACCTCAACAGCTTACTTTTATCAGTATAAATTAAGTACAAAGACAATGGATGAAGGAACCTAGGCGAAAAACTGACTGCTGCAAAACTTTTGTTCAATCTCTATGAATTTATTAAATTCGAGAAAAAATTCTTAAGATAAGTTCAATATGAAAAAAGGATGGAAAATATTCTTTGGGCTTTGGTGCTTGCTGTTTCTTTTGTTTGCCTTTTGGCAGATCAATGATCCCGACCCGGAATGGTGGGTTCCTGCTTATATTGGAGGCGCTATGGTTTGCGGATTGGCTGCGGTAAACAGGTTTCCTTTACAAATTATAGCCGCATTGGCAGCAGCCTATTTGATCGCCTCCTTTTTCTTTTGGCCCCAAGAGATCTTTGGGTGGGTGTCTCAGGAAGTAGAGCAAAAAGACTTGACTATGAAAACCCCGGAAATGGAAACAAACCGGGAGTTCTTTGGCTTGTTACTTTTGGCCCTGGTGACAGGCTTGGCTTTTTGGCAGGGAAGGATACAAATTTTGACAAAAAAATAACTGATAATGATCAAAAAATACAACGTTACAGGGATAGGAAATGCTTTGGTGGATATAGAATTTACAGTTTTGGATTCCTTTCTGGCTGATTTTGGTATAGAAAAAGGACTTATGACGCTCGTAGATGAGGAACGTCAGACAACCCTGATGAAGGAAATTAACAAGGCTACGGCCAAGATGCAGTGTGGCGGATCGGCAGCGAATACGGTTATCGCATTAAGCCAGTTCGGGGGAAATGCCTATTATTGTTGCAAAGTCGGGGATGACGAATTGGGAAGGTTTTTTATGGAGGACCTACAGGAAGCCGGAGTTTCCAATAATCTTCTGGCAGATCGGCTGGAAGCGGGCATTACCGGTAAATGCCTTGTCATGGTGACGGATGATGCAGAGCGCACCATGAACACTTTTCTTGGAATTACCCAGAATTTTTCAGTTCAGGAAGTGAACGAAGCTGCTATTAAAGATTCCAGTTACCTCTATATTGAAGGTTATTTGATTCCTTCTCCCAATGGAAAAGAAGCCATGCTACATGCCAAGAAAGTGGCAGAATCCAATGGAACAAAGGTGGCATTGACCTTTTCAGATCCGGCAATGGTCAAGTATTTTGGTCCAGCATTTGACGATGTCATTGGGCCGAGTGTGGATTTGCTTTTCGCCAATGAAGAGGAGGCTATGCTGTTTACAAAGAAAAGTAGCTTGTCCGAAGCGAGAGAAGAGCTAAAAAAATCAGCCCGCCATTTTGTGATCACACAGGGAAAGAACGGTGCCATGGTATTTGACGGAGATACGTTCATTGACATAGAACCCTATGCTACGAAAGCAATCGATACCAATGGAGCAGGAGATATGTTTGCCGGGGCATTTCTATACGGCATCACAAATGGACATTCCTATGCATCCAGTGCCAAACTGGCGAGTATGGCTTCGTCTAAAGTTGTCAGTCAATTTGGCCCACGATTGAAATGGCATGAAGCCAAGGAAATATTAAATAGGCTGCATCCCTAAGAATTTAATTTGACAAAGCGGGTATTTTTAGGATCAATTAGTTGGTTATCAGTTGAAATAGTGGTAAATTATCAGCTTATTGTTAAACCCAAAAAAATACTATTATGAAAAATTCAACTTCCTTGTATAGCCGTTTAGGGGTAATGCTCTTGGCGGTTCTTTGTTTTGCTTATTTCTCTACGCATGCCAGTGAAACCAATGGAGATGGTGAAGAAATTAATGTAAGCGGAGAAGTATTGGACATGTCCTGTTTTATGGCAAGTGGTGCCAAAGGAGAGGGGCATAAAGGCTGTGCTGAAAAATGCATCAACAACGGGATGCCAATTGGGTTGCTTGGTACTGACGGCAAGGTTTACCTTCTCGTGGAGGACCACAAAAATGCAGATCCCTATCAATCCCTAAAGGCATTGGCGGCTGAGAATGTCTCTGTTACAGGAAAATATTTTGTAAGAAACGGCATGCCTGCCATTGTAATAGGTAAGGTAAAGAAAGCTTAGGTATTTGAAATAGAACTACTGTATATTTTTAAAAGTTAAAGCCCCTTATAGGGGCTTTTTTTATTTTGATAGACTACATTATAATGTTTCTTAAAAGATTGCCAGTCTTTTGTTTAGGGCTATAATCTTTAAATGCCATTTCTTTCTTCTTTTTTGCTGCAGGTATGTCAACTTCAAAACGATTGAATAGCAACCTGATGGTTTTTAGGGATTTTTATTTTCACAGAAGATACATTAATTCAGAAAATGGTTATCTTTGAAGTTTATAAAAATAGGGTGGAGGATATTCGAGATTTCTGGGTCGAATTATGAACAATGGCGGCAAACAAAAATCACCTATTTAAGCTGGTTGTTTAACTTTTCCATATCCTGGCATTATTATTTTCCGTAGAATGCAAGTCTTGGTTGAATAGAAAACTAATTTCGTGAATGAAAAATTTTGGAGTTATAATTACTTGCTGTGAAACAGATTATTGTTTTGCAAAGGGGACCTGTGCGAGTGTGAAGTATTTTATGCCCAATACACCTATTTGCTTCCTAGTAGATGGGGAGTTTGATCTGGGCGAATTCCCAGAGGATTATGATATCACTGTTCTGAAAAAAGAAAATTTAAAAAACGATTTTCTGAAGGCAAATAGTTGGGGTTGGGGATTGACTAAGATGAATGCGTTTTGGGAAAGCCCTTTTGAGACATTTTTGTTGTTGGATGCTGATACCGCATTGTATGGGGATATGAGCAGATATGCTGACTTTTCGAAGTTTGATTTTATAATTGACGATCCGAAGGTCGAGTACACGGTAGACAAATTGAGACGTTTCTTCTTCAACCCGGACCACATTGAAAAATACTTTCCTGGATTTTCCTATCTATCAAATCCATATGTTTGTACTGGAGTACTTTTTGGCAAAAGAGACATTTTGAGAATTGAGGATTACGAAAGGTATTTTGAGATTAAAGCATTGCAGCCTGATTTTTTCGTTCTAGCTGAACAAGGATTTTTAAATGTCCTTCTTTTTCAAATGGCTCAAAAAGGTGATATTAGGTTGGGGAGTCATGATTTTCAATATGTTATTCCTGATTTCTCTTACGAGGAAAGTAAGAAAAATTTCCCTGTCCCGTTAATCAAGGATGTCTCACCCCAAGTAATTCATTGGGCAGGAAGTATTAAGCCTCTACTGCAAAACAGGAAGAATAGATATGGTGAGCCTCTGATATTTTTCAGGGAGAAATATTTAAAAGATTTAGGCATTACAGATCCAGCTGCGATAGAGAGGATTTTAACTGAGGAAGACAATTTCCATGTAGCAAATGTCAACAGTAGAACCTTGAAGGGGAGAATTAAAAATCATATTAAAAAATTTAAAAATATATTTTCATAATCAGGGATAAATAATTACCCTACGAATATAGAAATATAAACCGGATCAGATTCAACTCTGGAAGGGATTAGGCAACTGGAAGAGCCGTGTTTTTTTGAGAAAAATATGCAGTTTTTTTTATTTTGCTCCCCCAGCCAGTCACGCTTTTATTCGCAGATACCGATAGAATTAAATCGGACCTTGAATTTTTGGTGAAACTTCAACAACCAACCAATAAACCAAATTTACCCCCCTTCCATAATCACATAAGAATACGAAAAAGTTGTTTCAATTAAGGTGTCAGCAGCTGCCGGTTCGTAGTGAAACCTAAAATCCACCCGGTTTAAGTCCAAGGCATGGTTGATCACCACCTGATATTTTTGGTCTTCAACAGACGTAATCACATATTCAGGGTCATTTTCCAGCTCAATGTTCATTTTTCCCTGATAGGGAAAAGGAAAGTAAACTTTCAAGTAGTATTTATCTTCAAAGAGAAAAGAGTCCTGAATCCTAGGTAGAAGCCTATTGTCGATTTTCCGCTGATCTTTATAAGTAGCCTCGTAGATAGATCGGCCGTCTTTCACCAACGTATGGATTGTAAGATTTCCCTCCTCGTCCACAAGGATGTTATTTCCTTCCTCTAGAATTGTCGGTTTCTCTTCTGCGGGAATCTCTAGTGCTGTTCGGCTTTCTATACTTTTAAGCTTTTGCTCCTTATTGGAAGTGTCAGGAGCAGACTTTTGCCCACATCCAAAAATGACGGCTAAGAATAAAAAAGCACATTTTGATTTTAGGACAGTTTCCATGCCCGTATCATTTCTTTCTTTCCCGGCGGGCCCGGTACTACATCCAACGTAAGCCCCAAGTCTTGCAAGTACTTTTTTACTTTTGCTGCCGCACAATATGTCACAAATACCGCATTCGGATTCATAGCACCCACCACCTTGGCGAGAAGTTCTTTTTCCCAGACTTCCGGTTGCTTTTTGGGGGAGAATGCATCAAAATAAACAATATCTGTCCCATACATGATTACATCCTCCAGTTTCACCTGTTCCTTTTTGATGTTGAAATAATCTGTCATCGGTTTTCCGGAATCCCAATCCATGTTATGTAGCCGTTGAAACTGATTGTTGTAGTGGGTGAGGGTTTCGTCTATTTGGGTATAGTTAAGCTGCGAATAAATTTCTTTTTCCAAAGGAAAAGGCTCGATGGTATGGTAGAGGATAGGGACATTGTTTTGCTCTGCCCAAATAAGGGTAAGCCATGCATTCAGACCTGTTCCAAATCCTACTTCAAAGATACGCAAAGGAAGTTTGTCCCTATTTCTGGCGTACCATGCCTCTAATCCATAAAGAAGAAAAATATGGATGGCCTCCCGATACGCTCCGTGAGAACTGTGGTAGCTTTCGTTGATCTCCGGAAGATACACCGAATGGGAGCCGTCATCCGTCACTATAATTTTAGGGTCTTTATTCATTTTTCTAAACCTTATAAATCAATACCACACAATACGCAGATACCCCCTCCTGCCTACCGACAAAGCCAAGTTTTTCCGTTGTGGTGGCTTTGATTGATACTTGATTGGGTTCGATCCCCATCACATTAGCCAGGCAGGCTTTCATGTCGGGAATATGTGGGTTTATTTTTGGCAGTTGAAGGCAGATAGTGGAGTCAATATTGCCAATGGCGTACCCTTCATCACGTAGAAGTTTCATAACATCTCTAAGGAGAATCTTGCTGTCTATGCCTTTGAATTTGGGATCTTGGTCCGAAAAATGAAACCCAATATCCCTAAGGTCAGCAGCTCCAAGCAGCGCATCACAAATGACATGAATAAGCACATCCGCATCCGAATGTCCTACCGCACCCTTATCATGGGCTACCTCAATGCCCCCCAACCAGAAGGGAACCCCTTCTTTCAACTGATGTACATCATACCCAAAACCAACTCTAAATCCTTTCATGCCTTACTTTTATTATCATACTCTATAATATGAGGAGATGTTTTTTTCATTTGAATTTTAGCCTTACTGACCGAAGATAAGCAATGGATTTTGCTGATATTATTAAGCAATAACAGATACATTTCCCTCAGCTCAATATCCATTTCTAAGCTGTATGCGCTAGGTCTTCTGTTTTACGCTTATAATATACTACCGAAGAATTCTCATCGGTCATGAGTTCTCTGGCTGTCTGGATGATGGTTTCGCCTTTTATTTTTAGCTTTCTTTCGTATTCTTCTTCATACAGCTCCGGCGATCCCAAATGGGCATAGTAGGCCAACTTCATGGCCCGGTTTAGCAAATGAACCGATTCGTAGGTTTTCATGGCATCTGCCTGATTTTTCACTTTTTGCAATACTTTTGGAGAGATGGTGGATTGCTTAAATTCTTCAATTACCTGATCCAATAGTATCTCGGCATCTTCCGCATTGTGACCTTTCTCCATTTTACCGGAAATGATCAACAGGTTGGGATCAATGCTTCCCAGGACATAGGCACGACAGCTGGCAAATACATCTGTGTTGCTAACAAGTTTTTTCTCTAGTAGGGATGACCTGCCAAATCCCAGCACGTCGGTAATCAGGTCCGCCTCCAAATATCCCGGCATTAACCTGCCGGGTATATGATATACTTTATACAATGCGTCCGTGGGCACATCTGATTGCACGGTTCTTGTCTTTTTTTTACATTGTACCGGCTCAGTAGGCGGAGCATCTTTGGACATTTTCCGTGCAGGGATATCTCCGAACCATTTCTCAGCGAGAGTCAATGCTTCGCTAGCTTCGATATTGCCAGCGACAACCAATATGGCATTGTTGGGAACGTAATGGCTTTGATAAAAATCAGCCACATCAGCTTCCGTGAAATTTTCAATGTCCGCAAGCTCTTTACCAATGGTAGGCCATTGGTAGGAGTGCTTTTCAAAGGCAAGTTCACGCACGTGATGCATGGCATCGCCATATGGTTGGTTGAGGTAGCGTTGTTTAAACTCTTCAATGACGACCTCCCGCTGATTTTCAATTGTTTTCTCCTGCAAATTGAGCGAAAGCATTCGGTCGGATTCCAACCAATAGGCGGTCTCTATATTGACAGCGGGCAGACTGATGTAATAGTTGGTGATATCGGTGTTGGTAAAGGCGTTGCATTCACCGCCTACACGCTCCACTGCCGTATCAAAAGAAGGAACATGCTGTGATCCTCCAAACATCAGGTGCTCAAAATAATGCGCCAATCCAGTTTTTCCCGGGATTTCGTTTCTAGACCCAACCCGGTACAAAACATTCAATACGGCCATTTCTGTCGTCTTGTCCGTATGGACGTAGAGTTGAAGACCGTTCTTTAATTCAAATTTCTGGTAGTTCATCATGCTTATTGGAAAGCAAAATTAGCAAAAATTGCCGCTTTCCTACACCTTCTATCGGATTGATTCTCCACTATATCCCGCTCGCTGTAGTGCTGCCTTTACATTTTCCTCTGTTGTCTCCCCTTCTACCTGTAGGATTCGGTCAGGATGGGAAAGATCTACGGACCATTTGGTAGCTTTTAGAGCATCCATTTCAGGCGTGATTGTGGCCACACAGGCCCCACATTTAACGTTTTTTTTTAGTTTTATCATAATGAGTGGTGTTGTTTTATACAATGAATTATTGGGAAAATAGAGTAAAATATCTGGATATCAACGGCTATAGTTAAGACGTAGACTGTTGGTTACTACTGATACATAACTCAACTCCATAGCTGCCCCCGCTATCATAGGATTCAATAGAAATCCAAAAGCAGGATATAGGACTCCCGACGCAATGGGTATTCCAATAATATTATATATAAATGCCCAAAACAGGTTTTGACGGATGGTGTTCACCGTATTTGCTTACAAACGCAATAGTTGGGGTATTTCGGTAAGGTTAGAGTGCATCAGCGTTACCTTGGCAACCTCCATGGCAATATCTGTGCCATGGGCCATGGCGATGCTCGCTCTTTGACTCAATTCCGGCAAAAATGCCTCAAGGCTTCCTGCCTGGATGGTATTTAGACCAGATAACCTCGTGCACGATTGGTTTTCCTTCAGTAATGGTTCCGGTCTTATCCAGTACCAGGGTGTCAATTTTTTTCCCGTTTCCAAACTTTCGGCATCCTTTACCAAGATACCCATAGACGCTGCCTTCCCCATGCCTACCATTATGGCAGTAGGCGTAGCTAGTCCTAGCGCACATGGACAGGTGATGACTAACACCGTAATCGTAGCCAACATTCCCATCAAATAGGCGTCTTGAACACCGCTTATGCTCCAGATATTTCCACTTAAAAAGGCTACTGCCAGCACTATAGGTACAAAATATCCAGTTATTTTGTCCACTGTCTTCTGAATGGGTGCTTTAGACCCTTGGGCTGCTTTTATGCGGGGAATGGTGTCTGAAAGCAGAGTTTGATCAGCAGTATGGGTACCAATAACCTGAAGGCTGCCTTGTTGATTAATGGTGCCGGCGAATTCTTTCTTCCCTTATTTTTATTGAGAGCTAAAGGTTCTCCGGTCAACATGCTTTCATCGACATAGCTATCTCCTGCCGTTACTTTTCCATCCAGAGGAATCTTTTGCCCTGGCTTTACCAAAAACACCTATGGATTGGATCGCTTTTTTTAATGTTGACAAATCTACCTCCTCTTTTTCGAGGACGACCTGTGCGCTTTGGGTGGCATAGTTGACCGAAGCGGATCGAACCCCGTCCATGTGGGAGAGGATGGACTATCGATTTAGCCATGGGATTTCGGGTATTTGATATTTTGTTACAAATTTAACTCCTTTCCTAATCCGGATATGTATAGAATTTTTCGAATTAGTTATACCCGTTGTTATTTAAATGTAATGGATCGGCGGACAAAAAGACATTCACCCGCTTTCATAGCATTGGAAAATTAAAAACCAGTAACTTTACCATTCCTGTAAAGGAAGCGGTGGTATGAACTATCCACCTTCTTATCAAGTTTAATCACCATGTCTTCCAACAATAAACTGAAAGTTCATTCATGAAGAAATCTACTGTAGAGCCGGCCTGTACCGGATTGTTTTCTCCACTATTTTTAGATTATTTGGATCAAAAAGAAGCCACCGCTTCCTTGTATACAGTTTATCCCAGCCTTGAGAATTTCAGGCAACTTCTGGATAGGCGAAAATTCGATTCAAAAAATCGTGCAGTTTTGGTGGATGTATTGGCAGAGCAGTATCGTGGATTGGAAAGCAGGGAAGCTGTAAATGAAAACATTGAACTTTTGGCCAAAGAAAACACCTTTACGGTGACCACCGGACATCAGCTTAATTTAATGACCGGGCCGCTTTACTTTATTTACAAAATTGTATCTACCATCAATTTGGCCAATAAGTTACGGCACGAGTACCCCGATAGGAATATAGTCCCTGTCTATTGGATGGCTTCGGAAGACCATGATTTTGAAGAAATCAACCATTTTGTTTTTGATGGGAAAAAATATACTTGGGAAACAGATCAAAAGGGAGCTGTCGGGGAATTCGAGTTGGACAAAAACTTACAAGATCTGTTGGCCAAAATGCCGTTTGTCCCTGATTTCTTTACGGATGCCTATCGGGATTCAGCCAACCTTGCCGAGGCTGTGCGTAAGTATGTTCATTATCTGTTTGGCGAAGAGGGGTTGGTAGTCGTAGACGCCAATAATCCACTTTTGAAGGCGTTGTTTGCTCCTATCATAAAAGATGATTTGTTGCATCAACGGGCTAACACATTGGTTCAAGAACAGAATAATAAGCTTGAAAAGCTTGGATATAAGCCGCAGATTTTTCCAAGGGAAATAAATTTTTTCTATTTAACAAAAGGGCTCAGAGAACGTATAGTATACCAAGAAGGGTCTTATCACGTGATGAATACCGATATTACTTGGACTGAAGAGGAACTCATGGAAGAATTGAACCATTTTCCGGGGAGGTTTAGCCCCAATGTGGTGATGAGGCCATTATACCAGGAGTTTATTCTTCCCAATGTTGCCTATTTGGGCGGACCTGCTGAAGTCGTGTATTGGTTTCAACTCACTTTGATATTTGATCATTATGAAGTGGATTATCCGGCCGTGATGCCTAGGAATTTTGTGGTAATTGTTCCCAAAGTACTCCATCGAAAAGTAAAAAAGCTGGAATTGGCAGCAGCGGATATTTTCAAACCGATTGATCAGTTACGTATTACATACACATTGGACCATGCTGAAGCAGACCTGAGTTTGGATGAAGAAAGAAAAGTTTGGGAAAATCTGCTGGATCAAATAGCTTCAAAAGCGACAAAAAGGGACCCTACTATTGGAAGCTCAGCGAACGCATCTAAGGTTCGTGGGTTGAAGATATTGGACCAACTAGCCAGAAAATTACGTAAGGCAGAAGAAATTAAGCACAGCACGGCGATCCGACAGCTGAGAGATATCAAGGAGGGTCTTTTCCCGGGAGGCGTTCCTCAGGAACGAAAACTGAATTTCTTAAATTTTTATCTTGAAAATCCGAATTTTATCCAAGAGCTACTTCGGCAGCTGGACCCATTGGATTTCAATGTTGTAGTATTGGAGGCTGATGAGAACTAAAGGGGAAATTCGTTCCCACTATATTAAAAAACGAAAGGACCTTGGAGCGTTGGAGCGTCAGCGTTTATCGCAGAAAATTGCCGATCAAGCAATACTTTATTTGTTAGAAAATCAGTGGGTGGAGCACATACATGTGTTTTTACCTATTCAAAAACTGTATGAAATAAATACTTGGTTGCTTATTCAGGAAATGTTTAACTTGCGAAGGAATGTGTATACCTCTGTCACCGATTTTGACATGAATGTCATGCGGACGGTTTCAATAGATACACATTCTGAATTTACAACAGACAAATTTGGTTTACCTGTACCTATAAATCCATTATTTATTGGAGAGGGGCAGCAGCTGGATTTGGTCTTTGTTCCGCTTTTGGCATTTGATTTGAAGGGGGTGCGTGTGGGGTATGGAAAAGGTTTTTATGATCAATTTTTTGCAACAATGAAGGGGGATGTCCGCAAAATAGGCTTGTCTTATTTTCCAGCGGCGGATTTACTTCCCCAAGAAAGTCACGATGTTTTATTGAATGGATGCATTCTGCCGGACCAAGATTTACATTTTAAAAATTAACAGGTTAACTAAGATTAAGGTTTTATGGAAAAGAAATTTATCATTGTCGCAATGGCCTTTTTGGCTATTTTGTTTACATCAGAAGTAAGGGCACAGTCTTATGCCACAGGAATAGGGTTACGCTCCGGAGTGAGTAACGGGCTAACCGTAAAGCATTTTATTCAAGAGAATGTGGCATTGGAAGGTATACTGCACACGCGATGGAATGGATTGGTGATTACAGGTCTGTATGAAGTACACAAGAACATATCAGAAGTTAGAGGACTAAGATGGTTTTATGGAGGTGGTGCACATATCGGATCGTGGAATGGACGAAGAAGCGACAGGAGAAATCCCCCTTGGGCCGATTCAGACTTTAATGGTGCTACCGTTGTAGGTTTAGATGGCATTATTGGGTTGGATTATATATTTACAGGAGCTCCTATTAATTTGTCCTTGGACTATAAGCCTGCATTTAACTTGACCAACAATGCTGGATTTTGGGGGGATGAAGTTGCTTTGTCTATTCGCTTTGCTTTTTAAAGATTTAAAAAATTAAACCACAAAAAAAGCTCCCAACAAATCGCTGTTTGTTGGGAGCTTTTTTTGTGATAGGATTTTTTAACCCTGAGGTATCAGTTTTATCAATAATCCGGTAACCTCAGTTACCGCATAGATGTATCCGTCGGGACTTTGGGCAACGTGCCTTACCCTTCCGATGTCCTGGAATAATTTTTCCTCTCCCACATAAACTTTACCATTCAATTCTACACGTGCGATGTGCTGTTTGGCTAGCGCACCTACCAAAAGGTTTCCCTTCCAGTTGGGATACTTGTCTGAGGTGACAATAGTAGCGCCGCAAGGAGCAATAGAAGGTCTCCAGAAGTGTATGGGCTGTTCCATTCCTGATTTGACAGTATCTTCAGTGATGATGGAGTCATCGTAGCCAATGCCGTAGGTAATCTCCGGCCAACCGTAATTCTTTCCTTTTTCGATCAAATTAATTTCGTCTCCTCCTTTGGGTCCGTGTTCGATGCCCCAGATGAGGTCATTGGCTTTGTCATAGACTAATCCTTGTGGATTCCTGTTGCCATAGGTCCATATGGAAGGGATGGCACCCGCTTCATTTACAAATGGATTGTCGGTTGGGATCCGACCATCATCATGGATCCGGTGAATTTTGCCATGTGAATTTTTAAGGGTTTGGGCGTTTTCAGGATTAGCTCCCCGTTCGCCGTTACTGAAGTAAAGAAAATTGTCCTTGTCGAAAATTATTCGGCTCCCAAAATGTCTTCCCCCTTCTACAGCGGGAGTAGTTATAATAAGATCTTCTTGTTGAACTAAAGAATTTCCTTCAATCTTAGCGCGCATAATTGCGGTAGCACCGCCACCTTCTACAGGTTTAGCATAAGAAATATAGATCCAACCGTTTTGGTCATAATTTGGGTGAAGTTGAATATCCAGTAAGCCTGCCTGACTGACTTCGTGAACGGCCGGTACTCCCTCTAGCTTATTCCCTGTGAAGGTGTCGTTTTCAAAAATCAGGATTTCACCTTTTCTTTCAGTTACCAACATTCGGCCATCTGGTAGCCAGGTCATGCCCCAAGGATTTTCCAGTTCAGTATAAAGGGTGTCTACTTTGATAATGTGTTTTTCTGTATTAACCGCAAAGGAATCTACCTCCACCTTATCAAGCTCATTGCTCGATCCCGTTGTTTTTTCCTGACAGGCAGCCCAGAGGAAAGTGGAAATCAGAAGAATGTGTAGTGTTTTTTGGAATTTCATAGATTAGTTTTTTAATAACTGCAAATATAATGAAATAAAATCATTATTGTTTTGGTAAGACCAATTCGATTAGCGTAGCTTACCAACATAGAGATATAAAGGTTTGGATTAAATGAATGGTCACTAACTCCTTTAATATGGGCGTAAAAAGCAAATATAAGCTTATTAACCATTTACAGTTAATAAAAAATGTATTTGATAAACTGAAAATTGCTGAATGACAGAATTAAGTATCATTATATCTATATAATCAAAATTAAATTTTATTTATTCAAGTTTTTTATTTAATTTCATCACACCAACAGTACTTGTGGAAATCATCCCACCCAGGCAATCCGTATATCGGAACAACGTACCCGAATTTAAATCCGAATCCCAGAATCCGTTCACAAGGAAAAAGTTTTAACCCTAAATATTTAGCATTCAACCCCAGTATAGGTCGATTGATCGAATATATCCCAACCAAAAATAAATCGTGGCGATATTTGAATCAGAAAATAAACGACAGCTAACAAATAATCTCATTAAAATGAAAAAGGCAATGAATAATTTTTGGAATGGAATAGTAGGCTTACTGCTTCTTGCAATGCTACCTTCCTGTTTACCGGAAGCTATTGAAGACAAACCTATATTGGAGGATGGTGTGTCCACGCTTGTAGCCAGTCCTACATTTGAGTGGGCTACTACGAAGTCGGTGGAGATTAAATTAAATGGGCTGACGCTCCCTGTAGACATCTCTCGAAGACTTACCTTAAAAACGGCAGATGGAGATATATTCTATGCCAATTCCCATAACATAAAAGACGATCTTACGCTTCGATTTTCTCTGCCAAACCATGTTAGCCAAATCAAAATGGTCTATGGTACATTGGAAAAGACACAGGATATCAAAAACCAAAAGGTAGTTTTTGATTATGTAGTGGAAATAGATAACAGTGACATTAAATAACATTTTTAAAAAAAAATAAAATGAAAAAGCTATTTATAATACTATTTGCGTCGTTTTTTTCAGGCGCTGCAAGTTTTGCTCAAAATTTTCTGACTGCAGATGCTGAGGAGGGAAACCGGGATGTTTACTTTGCGAAGTGCTGGTCAATGGGTGGGATTTCAGTAAGTAACAATTCGTCCACATTAATTGATGGAAGTTTCAGTTTCCGAACAAATCAATTGACAAACAAAAGTAATACAGCAGCTTGGATCACGTCTCCATGGATGTTGTTGGAGGCTGGCTCGATAACCTTCAAAACAAGGCTTGACGGTGAAGCGGGGGGCAATAGGGATATTTTAATTCAGTATATCCCCTATGATGCAAACGAAACGGATCATGGCCACGGAGCCGCGGTGGAGTTTGATAAGTTTGATTTTCCAAATCCGATTAATAAACAAACCACCATTCACGAGGTCAGCATAAAAATACCTGAGGAAATTATAGGCACACCGCATAAGATTTTCATCAGTTTTGTAGGTTCGGGAGGTTCTGCCCGTGCTGGTTTAGACAACCTAAAGATTCCCGGCAAATACAGTGCGGATCCCTCAAATGCTTGTAAACCTTTGGAAGAAACGCAGCCTGACAGCGATGGAGACGGTGTGATTGATGAAGAGGACGACTATCCAAATGACAAATACAGAGCATATAACAACTATTTTCCAGCCAAAGATTTCAGTACCCTAATGTTTGAAGATTTATGGCCATCCTTGGGGGATTATGATTTCAACGACTTGGTGGTAGATTACAGTATCAACCGGGTCACGGATGCGAAAGGAGAAATAGTGGAAGTAATTGTAGATCTTAGAACTAGAGCTGCTGGTGCTGGATATAGAAACGGTTTTGGTATTGAATTCACCGGCATTGACCCATCGAAAGTAATCGAAGTAGAAGGAACAAAAATTAAAGGCGGCTCTATTCATAAATTTGATGAAAATGGGTTGGAGTCAGAGACAAAATACGTCACTGTGATTGCTTATGATGATGTTTACAATGTGCTGCCTCATTTAGGCCAAGGAACAACTGGAGTAAATACAACTCCGGGGGGCCCGTTTCAAGAAATTAATTTGCAGCAGATTGTCATTAGATTCAAAAAGGATGGTGAAGTTGGTAAAGGAGGTCCGGTTTATTTGACAGAGATTGGTTATGACAATTTTAACCCCTTCCTAATAGCCAACCAAAAGAGAGGATATGAAATACATCTTCCTGGTAAACAGCCCACAGCTTTGGTTGATAAGAGTCTATTTGGAACAGCAGATGATTCTTCCAGTGAAGGAGCGAAAAGTATGTACCGAAGTAAAAATGGAAATCTTCCCTGGGCTTTGGATGTGACAGAAAACATTCCCTACTTGAAAGAGGGATATAATTTTAACAAAGGATACGTAAAGTTTACCGAATGGGTAAAATCTAACGGTAGCCAATATGAAGATTGGTATCTGGATAAGTCAGGATACAGAAATAGTGAAGCATTACTAAATATCAAATAGTTAGTTAAAGGTTGTTTGCGTGATTAGTGAAGGTGGAATGGATTCTTTTTAATTGAAACAATAAAGAGGCCTTCTCATCTGATTATTGAAAGGAGTTAGAATTGTGCAGTAGGGAATAGATGGGAGATGGTAGGGGGACAGAATATAAAAATATTCTGTCCCCCTTTATTGTCCACGATTTTAAAAAAAATGTGTATGTTTACATTGATGTAACTTGATTACACCTTTTTAGGATGGTTTACATCATGGCAATTATCGATTTTAATAATATTTTAGGTGTTTGATTAGCAATTTACAGCGCAAATCAAACAAATGTTTTTACGAATAAGTAAAGGTATGAAGAAAAATTACAAGACCTCTGGAAGCACTTTTTTAATGAACATAAAACGAGTAATTTACCTTTTTATTGCTTGTGGGCTTCTAGTAATGACAGATCTACAGGCTCAAACTGTAACTGTCACAGCCACGGAGAATAATTTACTCATCGAAAGGTTGACACTGGATGTCGACGGAGTAGAAATTGTCCAGACATCTCCAACTGGGAATGTGAATCCTGCTCCATTTGACTCCCGCGTACTTATCAAATCGCTGGAGACGAATGATGGGAGGAAAATTTTTGCAACTACCCGGAGGCCTACGGTGACTAGGCTTAACCCATTGTTGGGTTCTCAGGAAATAGAACCAGCTAGGGTACAAATTGTTAAATTTGACGATGAGATCATAAGCCACCGGAGCCCTGATTTTTTAGCCGGCTTTGAGGAAGTTGTTTCGTCTCCTGATCTACGATCTTATTGGGATATTGGTGCTCAACCATCTATACCAGCAGGCGAAGCTTTTGCCGATTTAATGTGGGCTGACCAAGTAATCACATCGGGATTTCTTCTTTACACAGAAAGAAATGGTAACTCAGCGACTGATTTTATAGCTCTTCGAGCAAACGGGGATCCAATTCCTGGAGCCAAAATTATCCAGGTGAGAGGTTGGCAATGGGATACAGGAGTGAATCACATTACGAATATACCAACTCAAACCCAGTTTTTAGTTCTTTTTTCTCCCATGATTTTTGAATCTCAGGAACCCATTCACGGGATTCGGGTAATCAGCGTCGACGAGCCGGATGGTAAAATGGTGTTTTTTGTGAACGCGTTGTTTGCAGCCTCTGATTTTGCCTTTAGGGTTAACTCTGAGACCGGGGAAGATGCAGTAGTAAATATTTTCGAGAATGATGAACTGAACGGTTTTGCGTTAAACCCTATTGATGTCCAATTGACCATTGTTGAACCATTTCCGAATAATACCCTAATTCTTAATCCCAACGGGGATGTGGATGTTCCGCCGAATACAGAGCCGGGACTCTACAAGATGGTTTACGAAGTAAGAACTGGGGAAGGAGAAGTCTCCAGAGCTACGGTCAGTGTGCAGGTTATTGAATACCGGCCTTACGCCTATGATGACAACGTTAGTCTTGATGATAGTTTTGGACTTGAGAATGCGGTTAATGTAATAGACAATGATTCTTTGAACCTTCTTCCCACCACTGTGGATGAGTTGATTTTAACTGAAGTAACCAATGCAACTAATGGTATATTAACCCTAAATGCTGACGGATCAGTAGATGTAGCAGAGGGAGTTCCCAGTGGGACTTACACCTTAGTATATCAAATCTGTGATAGGGCGAATCCCGTAAAATGCGACCAGGCTACTGTTACCGTTTTTGTGAATGAAACTGTTATCACAGCAGTAGATGATGATTTTGGGATGATTAATGTGACTAGAGGTGGTCAGATTGGAAATGTTTTGGACAACGATTTACTTAACAACGAGCCTGTGGATAAAACTAGGGTTTTTGCTGAATTAACTGATTCGGCTGGACTTACAGGTGTAACCCTATCGCGAGACGGTATTCTAACGCTACCTGTTGACCTTCCCGTTGGAATCTATACGCTTGAATATGATATTGTCGAAACCGTTAATCCACTTAACAGAGATCAGGGACTTATAACATTCGAGTTAGTTAACCCTAATATCTTTGTTGTCGATGACAACGCTGTCACCAATCAAAATGAATCGGTGAATATCGAAGTTCTGATTAACGATGATATTGCCGTAGGATCCCTCGACCCAGAAACCCTTACAATCACTGTTAACCCATTGAATGGAACAACAGTTGTTAATTCCGATGGAACTGTTACCTATACGCCTAACGACAATTTCTTTGGGGAGGACGAGTTTACTTATGAGGTTTGTGATGGGACTGACCGATTAATATGTGATACGGCAATTGTAAGAATAACAGTTAGACCTATTCTGTTGGAGTTAGCCAAGACAACCGATCTTACAGAGATACAAGTCGGTAGTATGCTTACCTATACTATAGAATTAACCAATAATTCAGTTTTTGATTTGGTGGACGTTACTGTAACTGATGCATTGCCTTCTGGATTTATGTTTTTATCTGCCAACCCGGAGCCGATCTCTTCTGATACTTGGGAGATTGCGAGCATTCCCGCAGGAGGTTCTTCTTCTATTATTATAGAAACAATGGCAACGGCTCCTGGACAATTCGTGAATTCGGCTCAGATTGCCATCGGACCCTATACGGATGAAGTAACGGCATCTCCGGTAGTAATCGGACAGAGGGGAGTAGATATTGCAATCTCCAAAACTTCTTTTGGCATTGAGATATTCGAGGGAAATGATTTTGAATATGAAATAGAAGTCACCAATTCCGGAACTACCGAAGCCAATCAAATACTTGTCACGGACAACTTGCCAAGTAACGTGGAATACGTATCATTCTCCTCTTCCGGATTTGACGGTACTCCTACGGTAAACGGAAATGCGATATCTTGGACTATTCCATCCTTGGCAGCTGGGAGTTCGCTTACCTTTGTCATTCAGGTACGTGCCCTACAAGCCGGGCCAGTAACTAATACGGCAAGCCTTTCCGTACCGGATGATCAGGTGTTAGTGTCCCCGGGAGCAGCGGCAACGGATACTAACCAAATCAGAGCCTTCTTTATACCTAATGTGATAACTCCAGGCAGGCTGGATGGTAAAAATGATCAGTTTGTCATTAACGGTATAGGAAGGTTTGCGAGCAATAAGCTGACTATCTTCAACAGATACGGTGATCATGTGTTTGAACAGGACAATTATGCTAATAATTGGTCAGCAGAGGGACTTACAGGGGGATCATACTTCTATGTTTTGACCACGCAAGACTCGGCAGGAAATGAGCAGACATTTAAAGGTTGGGTTCAGGTAATTAAGTAAGAAAATAGAGTGATCAGGACAAGCACCAGTCGGGCAGAAATTCGATTCCGGTGATTTGCTTGTCTTTTAGGATTGCTTTTGGATAGCGAACGAAAAAATACAGATGAATGAAACGCACTTTTAGAATTTTAGGCATTGTATGGCTGCTAGCAATTACAGCAGGGGAAAATGTCCACGGGCAGCAGCTCCCGCAGTTCAGCCAATACATGTTCAATGGACTCCATATTAATCCGGGATATGCGGGCTATAAAGGAGAGCATTATTTGCAATCTACATATAGAAGCCAATGGGTGGATTTTCCCGGAGCACCCACTACCTTTACAGTGACTGCGGATTTCAGTGCCAATGAAGGAAGGATGGGGTTTGGAGCCTCATTTTTATCCGACCAGATGGGACCTGCCAAAACCAATGGAGCTATGATATCATATGCCTATCGAATACAGACTGGATCGGAATCTTTCTTGGGCTTTGGAGCAAGTGGTGGGGTAGTTGAATATGCCATAGACGGAACCATGTTTAACCCCAACAATCCGGATGATATCGATGTGCCTCAGGGGGTGGTGAATATCTTTACCCCCAACCTGAATACAGGGGTATTTTTCCATATGCCATCATTCTATGCGGGAATTAGTGCCTATAATTTAGTCGGGAGAAACAAATTGGCAGATGAGGCGATTTCGCTGGCCTACCATGATGTGCACTATTACCTCACTGCCGGAGGATTGATCCCACTCTCTGATGCGGTGACTTTCAAACCTTCATTTTTGGTAAGGCATGCCAACGTAGGGCCTAGCAACGTTGATCTTAATGCCATGCTATTGTTTATGGAGAGGTTATGGGTTGGAGCATCCTACAGGACCAATGTGAAAGTTGGACAGGAATTATTACCGGCCAATCTTAGTAATAGAAATGCCGTTGCATTTATTATGGAGCTGTTTGCATTGGACAATTTAAGGCTGGGATATGCCTACGATTTACAAACCAATGTATTGAGTGGTCTCAGGAACAATTCACATGAATTTTCCATCGGCTATTACATCGCACCCAGAAAAGTCACTATGAAAAACCCCAGATGGTTCTAGATATGAAAAAGATTTTTACACTGATAGCCGTATTGGCCCTTTCAGCTACCTTTTCTTGGAATGCTTACAGTCAAAAAGGACTATTGAGATATGCTGACCACAAACTGGAGCAGGGAAACTACTTGGAAGCGGGACAGGGATTTGAAAAAGCCTATTCAAGGAAGCCAACTTATCAGGCTGCCGTGGGTGCAGCAGAAGCGTATAGTAAGCTCAGGGATTACCAAAAGATTTATCAATGGCGGAAAAATGCCGCCTCATTTGACGAAGCGGATGCTGATGATGTCCTGTTTTACATCGCCGGTGCCAACCAAGTGGGGAATTTGGAGGAGGTAAAATCTGCTTTGGATTCGCTACGGGGTAGGCAGTCGGGACCTATTGAGCACCTTCAGCTTGATTCACTAAGGCACTGGTACACCCATCCTTCAAATGCCGAGATGGTAAATGTGCCAGCGATCAATACCGCAAGTTCTGAATTCGGAATGACGAAAGATAACCGAGGCAATACGTACTTTTCTTCGGATAGAGGCACTGCGGCTCTTCCCATAAAGCGGGCCATTCGAATCGATAAGGGGCATAAGTATTATAACCGCAAAGCTGATTTTACTGGAAGGGATTTTTTGGGAATCTATAAAGTAAATTCGGAAGGAGCTGTAGAAGAGTATGTTTCCCCAGTTCCGGATGTATTTCACTTGGCAGATCCCTTTTTTATGGAATCGAAGCCTGTGGTGTTCTATACGGTAACTAGAGCCATAAAGAAGTCTAAAAATTATGATGTTTATCCCGAGGTGTATTTCAGTCAGTTGGATGATGCCGGAAAGATGACAGATTACACAGCCTTTCCCGTTAACTCCGCCACTGACTATGGGGTGATTTCACCCTTTGTGGACGAACAAGCCAAGCGGGTTTACTTTTCTTCCAATATGGAAGGTGGACAGGGTGGGTATGACCTCTATTATGTTTCCTATGATGAAGACATGAAATTCGGTGATCCGGTTAATTTGGGTGCTGTAGTTAACACTCCAGGAAACGAAAGGGATCCTTACCTGAATGAAAACAAATTCTATTTTTCTTCGGACGGGCATATTGGTCTAGGTGGATTGGACATGTTCGTGTCTCATCTGGAAAATGGGGATTTTCGCGGAGTAAAAAATCTGGGAATTCCCTACAACTCTCCTCAAGATGATTTTGGCTTGTATTTCTCTGGTGAGGGAGATGTCTATTTAGCTTCAAACAGACCTGAAAGCCGGGGCTTGGATGACATTTTCCTGATGGCGGAGCTATATAAAAGATTTCAGGCCCGAGTGCAGGGATGTGATGGAGAGCTGATAGATGGTCAATTGGAAATTCTGCTAATGGAAGGCAAAGACCGGGTTAACAGGGAGACTTCCCAAGATGGAAAAGGATTCTTCAGTGCTGAACTTGCACCCGATGCTGATTTTGAAGTAGTCATACGAAAAAGTGGTTATTTCGCTTTAAAAGACAATCAGTTGACAACCAGGAACCTTCTTGCGGAGGAGTTGTCCAAAACTTATCAACTTGTCCGTATTCCATATCAAACGGCTGTGTACGTGGATTTGGTGTATTATAATTTAGATGAATCTGCCATAAGAGAAGATGCCGAAGGGATTCTTGCCAAAGTGGCAGAGTTGCTAAAGTCCTATTCATTTATTGATATTTCTATACGTTCTCATACTGACGCACGTGCGTCGAATGCATATAATGAAGCATTGAGTGAACGTAGGGCAAATGCAGTAAGAGATTATTTAGGCCAATTTGGTGTGGCCAGATCGAGGGTCCGTTCAGAGTGGTTTGGAGAGGAGCAATTGGTCAATGACTGCGGAGACGGAGTTCCCTGCCCAGAGCCGGAACACCAGCTTAATCGGAGATCCGAACTGATTTTATTGGCTTTCCCAGAAAAGGATAGGGCATATGACATGCCACCTGAGTTGGAAGGGATTGATCTTTGCGACATATCCAATATACAAGTTCCAATGGATATGCCTACTGTATACTTTGGCTTTGACCGTGCGGATTTAAAACCGGAGGATAAGCAAGCTTTGCAACGTGTAGCCTTAATGCTGGAAAATATGCTGACTCAGCGCCTTGCCATCAAAGGACATACTGATAACAGAGGAGGGGATAATTACAATCAAAAACTTTCTGAGAAACGGGCTTTGGTTGTAAAAAAATACCTTGAAGGTAGGGGTATAGCCTCTGACAGGATAGTCTATGAGTTTTTTGGCAAGTCCAAACCCATCAATGACTGTGATGCCTTACCCTGCACTTCTGAAATGCACCGCATCAACAGAAGGACGGAGCTTTCTCTTCCTGAATTGAATTCCAATTGGATGAAGGATAAAGAGTAAAAGGTTCGAAACTTTTAAACCAAATAAAAAAGCGGGAACATCTTTGAAAGATGTTCCCGCTTTTTTTACCCAGGGTATCGTTTTCTAAGCGTCTTATTTTTTTTTAACCTTCGTACTGACATGCAAAAGAGTATCTACCTTCCGATGTCTGCTACTAATGAGCGCGTTGTTTAGTTAAGCTATATTTCGCTTGAACAGGATAGTGAAATTCATCAAATCTGACTTAACACCACACTATAGGTGATAGTTTGACACACAGATAGAGCTGAATTTCAGAGGAGCATTATTTCATTGCGGTCAACAGGTTTGTGACATCGGTATAGGGGATTGCCGCAAGCGTTTGGACTATCCGTAACTTGGCATCTGCAAATGCAAGTTTGTTTTCCTCTGCTATGGGTTCAGCCGGTGGAATTTTTTCTTTAAGCCAGTCGACTTGCTTTCCGTGTTTCCAAAATCTAAAGCAAAGATGGGGACCTGTCGCCAATCCGGTGCTCCCTACATACCCGATAACCTGCCCCTGTTTTACACGGGTTCCTGACTTGATGCCACTGCCAATCTTGGACATGTGGAGGTATTGGGTGGTATAGGTGGCATTGTGCTTGATTTTGACATAGTTGCCATTGCCTCCCGAATAGCCGGCTTCTACCACTGTACCTTCTCCAACAGATCTGATTTCCGTGCCGGTAGGAGCTGCATAGTCAGTACCTAGGTGCGGCTTATACCTTTTCTGCACGGGGTGGAATCGGCTTAGGTTATACCTTGAACTGATTCGGGTGAACTTCAATGGGTCCCTCAAAAAGGCCTTTTTCAAACTTTCACCATGCTGGTCAAAGTAGGACATTTCACCGTTTTGTAAGAAAGGGATAGCGTGATAGGGCTCGCCCATATGTTCAAAATACGCCGCTTGAATGTCTTCTATACCTACAACATGATCATCTATCAATTTTTCGTTAAAAATCACTTTGAACTTATCTCCTTCCTGAAGCCGCTGAAAGTCAACCACCCACCCATACAAGTCAGCAAATTGATCAATAAGATCTGGAGTTAGACCTAACTCCACCATATTGACATACAATGATCGGGTGATGGTCCCGCCAATTTCCCGTTTGCGGATTTCAATGGGCCGGCTTTCTTTATAGATTTCCCCCTCATCCAATTTGAACACCACAAATTCCGTGGGATTAGGCTCATAGATAAAATACTGGGCCATCAGGGTGTCTTTAGCAGTTAATACCGTAAATTTCTTGTTGAAAGCGATTCTCTTGACGTCAAAGATATCCTTGGACTTTTTGGCGATTTCATCGATCATTTGGTAGGAGACATTAAACGGACTCAATATTCCTGATAATGTCTGATTCCGCTCTACGATACCTTCTACGACTTCAAAATTGTCGATGTTGATACCAAAAAGGAGATTTTCTTCAATTTCAATGATTTCTTCCGTGATAATTACCAGTTCTTGTTCTTCAGAGGCTCCTTGTTTAAAATGATAAAAAACTAAGCTTGCTGCTGTTAATAACAGCGCTGATAAGATAATCCAGTTGAATTTCATTCGAGATACTTTAGAGTTCGGTGAGTTAGCAATTACAAATAAGCCTTTTTTTTCAATAAATCGCAAAACTAAAGGTATAATTTTGTGGTGTCCGACCCCTAAACTTTGTAAACCGAAATAGTAAACTCTAAATCGAATGATTATCTTTGTCGACTAAATTCGATTAAAACCAAATAGAATATGCTTAGAACACATACTTGTGGAGAATTACGTCTTGCGGATATCAACAAGGAAGTCATTTTATCTGGCTGGGTACAGCGGGTAAGAAATAAAGGAGGGCTTCTTTGGGTGGACTTGAGAGATCGGTATGGGCTTACCCAATTGATTTTCGAAGAAGGAGACAGTTCCAAGGAGTTGTTGGAAAAAGCAGCAACACTGGGTAGGGAATTTGTGGTTCAGGCGAAGGGTTTGGTGATAGAACGAACCTCAAAAAACGACAAGATTCCAACTGGTGAAATTGAAATTAAAACTAAAGAGTTGACTGTCTTGAATCCATCTAAGGTTCCACCTTTCATCATTGAGGATGAAACGGACGGGGGAGAGGACCTTCGCATGAAATACCGTTACCTGGATCTAAGGAGGAATGTCATTCGTGAAAAGCTACAGCTTAGGCACCGGATGATGCAAGAGACCAGAAGATATATGGACGGACAGGACTTTATAGAAGTGGAAACACCCGTTTTGATAAAGTCTACTCCCGAAGGTGCAAGGGATTTTGTGGTGCCAAGCAGAATTAATCCAGGGGAATTTTACGCACTTCCCCAATCGCCACAAACGTTCAAGCAGTTATTGATGGTAAGTGGCTTTGACAGGTATTTTCAGATAGTAAAATGTTTTAGAGACGAAGACTTGCGGGCAGACAGACAGCCCGAATTTACCCAAATAGACTGTGAAATGTCTTTTGTGGAGCAGGAAGACATTTTGAATACCTTCGAAGGCCTAATAGGGCATCTTTTTTCCAGTGTTAAAAAAGTCGATTTGGGGACCGTGGAACGGATGAGTTATGCAGATGCCATGACCTATTATGGAAATGACAAGCCGGACCTTAGGTTTGACATGAGATTTGCCGAGCTCAATGACTTGGCGCAGGGAAAAGGTTTTGGGATTTTTGATGCTGCGGAATTGGTGGTGGGATTCTGTGCTACCGGAGCTGGGGAATATACCCGAAAGCAAATAGACGCTCTAACTGAATGGGTAAAGCGCCCTCAGATTGGAGCCAAAGGATTGGTATATGTCAAGTGCAATGGCGATGGATCCTTTAAATCTTCGGTAGATAAATTCTATGGACAATCGGATCTTCAAGCATGGGCGGAGCGAATGGATGCCAAACCAGGTGATCTTTTACTGGTATTGTCTGGCGATGTACAAAGCACGAGAAAGCAGCTTTCCGAATTGCGGTTGAAGATGGGAGAAGAACTTGGTTTGAGAGATAGGAATGTGTTTAAACCCCTCTGGGTATTAGACTTTCCATTGCTGGAGTGGGACGATGAATCCAAGCGTTTCCATGCCATGCACCATCCTTTTACGTCTCCGAAAACCGAAGATCTTAAACTTTTGGAAACTGATCCTGGAAATGTTCGGGCAAATGCGTATGATTTGGTAATCAACGGAGTTGAGATAGGCGGTGGGTCTATCCGTATCCACGACAGGGGTGTTCAACAGACTATGTTTACCCACTTAGGTTTCTCTGATGAGGAGGCCAAGGATCAGTTTGGGTTCCTAATGGAGGCCTTTGAATTTGGGGCACCACCCCATGGGGGAATTGCCTTCGGCTTCGACCGACTTTGTGCCATTTTCGGAGGAAGTGATTCCATCCGGGATTACATAGCATTCCCAAAAAACAACTCAGGGAGAGATGTAATGATAGATTCCCCTTCAGCTATTTCCTCGGAGCAGTTGAAGGAATTGAATATCGCTCTTGATAAAAAATAATCTTTTAACAAATCAAATTAAGCCTGCCGGAATCAGTCCGGCAGGCTTTTATGTTTTTATGGAGACGATATGGCTCCTGATCCCCATCAAAATAAGCAATTGTGCCATCATATAGGTGCCCATAATCATTACCCCTACATCTTCTATAGGCTGGAAAAACCGATTCAGGGCCAGAATACCATCGGAGGTCATAAATAACAACGCCCCTATAAATACCTGCCAAAAACTGGAAGCATTAGTCCGTCCAAACCGCTCCCGCGCAATAGTGACCATCATAACAATCACCATGATGTAGATGATCACGGGGATTTTGAGTTCATATAAGTTGTTTTGAATCAAAAAATAAATGAAAGCTGCGGCGATATAAATAGGCAGGTTGTACAGGAAGATTTTAACAAAATTGACCTTCATCAAGTTGATAGTGTGGTTTTGGGTAAGTTTGAAGGCAACGATGTAACAAATATGAGTCATTAAAAAGGCTCCCAATCCGTATAAAAACATCCCAGGAAATAGTAGTAGTGTATCTCCAATGAGAGAGAACACCAAAGCGGCAGTTACACTTTTTCTCAAAATACTGCCCTTAATTAACGTGGTTGTTTGGTGGAAATATAAGAGTAATCCTATAATTATTAACGGTTTGCTGTAATATCGGTATTGTTCCAGATTTTGGGTAAGAAATGCCATATCTACAATGGCAGCTCCCAAAAATAGGTACAGCCAGATAATTCCTTTTCGCTGCATGGATGGTGGTGTTTCGGTTTAATTTCAAATATAAAGAGAATATTTTGGCCAAGGGAATATATCATGGATTTATGTCATAGATATCGGGGCTTCCTAGAATAAGGTATGGAATAGCCTGAATGTTAACGAAATATAAATTAACTAAAGAAAGTAAAAACATTACTACACGGTCTTAAAGTGGCCAAAATAGGGTTGTAAAAAATTTCTTTTGTTAACTTATATTAACACAATGTTACCTATTTTTGCGGCAGGTTCTGGAAACATAACAATTTCCCAAAAGGAATGAATGTCATTACCCCTACCTTTGCATTGCCCAAAAAACCTAATTGAATTCTTAGGGGTTATTTTAATCGAATCGATAAATATAAACAAAATGAGGCAAAATTTACTTAGAAAATTATTGGCAATTGTCATCTTGGTATTCTCCGTGAATATGTTGATGGCACAAGGGTTGACCACTTCCGGATTGTCCGGAAGAGTAGTTGACGCAAGCGGAGAAACGCTACCGGGGGCAAATGTTTTAGCAGTTCACATCCCATCTGGTACGCGTTATGGAGCGGTCACCAACATGGATGGAAGATTTCAGATTCCTAATGTACGTGTAGGTGGACCCTATACCGTGACTACCTCTTTTATTGGTTTTGAAACCGATGTCCAAGAAGGAATAATGTTGGCTTTGGGGCAAACGTTAAATTTGAGTGTTACATTGAACGATGATGCAGCCGATTTGGATGAGTTTGTGATAACAGCCGGGAGAGGCGAAATCATTGACGGCAACCGAACGGGTGCGGAAACATCAATATCCAATGAGCAAATTCAGTCCATGCCAACGATAAGCAGGGGCTTTAATGATTTCACAAGAATGACTCCACAAGCCGATATTAAGGGTGATGCTATCTCCATCGGTGGAATGAATAATCGGTTTAATCAGGTGACAATAGATGGAGCTGTAAGTAATGATGTTTTTGGATTGGCGGCTTCCGGGACAAATGGAGGTCAGACCGGCACATCCCCTATTTCTTTGGATGCCATCGAAACGTTTCAGGTTCAGATTGCACCCTTTGATGTTACTCTGGGAGGTTTTGCAGGTGGTGGTATCTCTGCGGTGACCAGATCGGGAACCAATGAGATTTCAGGTTCGGTTTATCATTATTTCCGAAACCAAAACTTGGCAGGTCTTACCCCAACCGATCAAGAAGGGCAAGAAAGAACCCGATTTGCGAGCTTTTCTGATAGGCAAACGGGTTTTAGAATTGGAGGTCCTATCATCAAGGATAAATTGTTTTTCTTTTTAAATGGTGAAATTACGGACAATACTACTCCTCTAGGCTTTATGCCTGGAACACCGGATTCAGAGATATCAGCAGATGCCGTGAGGAGGGTTGAAAACGTCCTCAGGAACCAATACGGATATGATCCAGGATCTTGGCAGGATCAAAACGCTACTTCTGCTTCGGAAAAACTTTTTGTCAGATTTGATTACAATATCAGCGATAGACATAAGTTGACGTTACGTCATAGCTATAATAAAGGGGAGGCTGTACAATTGAATAGAGGGCAGCGAGCGCTAACATTCTCTAATGGGGCTATACTTAGATCTAGTCCAACCCATTCATCAGTACTTGAACTTAGTAGTAGGATCTCTAATGAAGTTTCCAATAAACTATTGATCGGTTACACCAATATCCGTGAGCCTAGATCTGCTCCAGGAGCGCCTTTTCCGAGAGGATCCATTAACCTTGGTGGTACCCAAGGAACCATCAACTTTGGTACTGAACCCTTCTCCACAGTCAATCAGTTGAATCAGGATGTTTTCACAATTACAGATAATTTGGAGATCTATAAAGGGAAACACACCATTACGTTGGGTACTCATAATGAATTTTACCAGATTTATAACGCATTTATAGGTGAAAATTTCGGCACATATCAGTTTTTTACAATTGACAATTTCGAGCGGGGATTAGCCAGCAGGTACTCTTATCAGTATTCCATAACAGATAATCCAAGAGAGGGTGCTGAATTTGGAGCTATGCAATTAGGTGCTTATGCCCAGGATCAATTTCAGATAAATGAGAATTTCTCCTTAACGGGAGGTGTTCGTTTGGATGTCCCTATATATAATGAAACACCAAGAACAAATAGTGACTTCAATAATTCTGCATTAGCTAGAGAATATAACGTCCAAAATGACCAATTGCCAAAGCCAGCTTTTATGTTTTCTCCAAGGGTAGGGTTTAACTACAATGTAAACGGAGAGAGCAATACTCAGCTAAGAGGAGGTACTGGCATTTTTACCAGCAGGTTTCCATTTGTATGGATGAGCGGAGCGTTTACACAGAGTGGTGTATTGCTGAACATCAACCAGGCAGGCACCAACAACGATCCAGATCCACAGATTACTTTCAATCCCGATCCATTTAACCAAACCCCCAATCCGGGTGCACAGGGTCCTGGAGGACGAATGACAGTTGTCGACAGAAATTTTAAGCTTCCTCAAATATGGAGAACAAATCTAGGGGTTGATCAAAAACTACCTGGTGGACTGATTGCCACAGTGGACTTGATGTATTCCAAAAACTTAAATGCGTTCCGATTTGAGCAAATTAACCAGATTCCCTCTACCGGTAATTTAATTGGGAGCGAAGACAACCGCCCTATTTGGCCTAATCCAAATAATGATAAGAAAATACTTACTAATTATGGTGAGGTAATATACATCACTAATACCAATGCGGGTCATGCGATGTCAGGTACCTTTCAGTTACAAAAGCCATTTGAAAACGGACTTTATGCATCTGTAGCCTATACATATACAAGCTCGAAGGACCTTTTTCCGGGTACTTCTTCCCAAAATCACAGTAATTGGAGACCATTGCCTACGGTAAATGGAGTAAACCAAGCGGAAGTGGCGAATTCTCCCTTTAATGCTGGAAGCAGAATAATAAGCTCAGTGTCATATAGAAAGGAATACCTTAATAACTTTGCCACCACGTTCTCAGTTTTCTATTCTGGCCAGTCTGGTTCTCAATTTTCTTACGTGTACAATGGTGACCTAAACAGGGAAGATGTCTCTGGAGGGCAAAATACGGACTTGCTTTATGTTCCAAATAACGCACTTGACCCTAACGAGATTCGTTTCTTGGAAAATTATAGCAGAGCTGGAGTGATTATTTCCGCAGCCCAGCAAGCTCAAGAATTTGAGGACTTTATCAATTCCCAAAAATATCTGCGGGATAGAAGAGGACAGTATACGGAAAGAAATGGTGCCCGTCACCCGTTCACGCATCAATTTGACGTGAAGATCATGCAGGATATCTTCACCGATTTTGGAGGCAAAAGAAACGTACTCCAGATTACCTTTGATGTGTTCAACGTCGGTAATATGATCAACAAAAACTGGGGTAGACAGTATACATGGGGCAATGGATATTTTGACAATACCTTTCAAACCCTTCAGTTGAGGAATCAGGCGAACCTACAGACCGAACAACCGGTTTATTCATTTGACCCGGTAAGGGATAATAGTCCCTGGACAATTTCCGACGCTGCGATTGGAGGGTCTAGATGGGTAGGTCAGATAGGTATTCGTTATATCTTTAACTAAGGAAATTACTGATTTCTTACAAAATATAATTCTAATGGACTATTTCAAATTTTGAAATAGTCCATTTTTTTGATAGAATAAACAACTTGAAAACAAAATAAGTGCGTTCAATAAAACGAATAGGGTAATTTTTTAAACCTAATTTTAAGGAAATCTTGAATAATTTGTAATATTAGGTTAGTTTTGAATCTTGTTCTTCCGATAATATAATAATAACCATTTGTCTCCTTCTAATGCCACCTGTATTTATTTACTTTATTTGAGTTTCAAAATAGACTAAATTGCCTATTAAAGTGAGAACTTTGATGGATTTTAATACCCTAAAATAATCCCATACTTCGCAGTGTTAATTTTACCTACAAATTTGTAGATGAAATATTAGGCCCCTTATTTTATTTACTAATAGGGGCACTAATAAACTAAACGTATTGAGAATCCCTAATGAAGAAACAAACCAAATTTATTGTAATCCTTATAATCGTGTTGGTTGTTGCGGTTACTTTTTTTTATCCCCGGTTGGATAGATATTTTGCCAATACCGATGAGGACAGCATAGCTCCGAATCAAATGCAAGCCTCCAATCAAGGCTTGCAGGTAAACGTTATCGAGATCAAACCGGAACCACTGGAAAATAGTCTTAATGTGACGGGAAGTTTGATACCCAATGAAATGGTTAATCTCAGGCCGGAAGTCGCAGGTTTGGTGCAACAAATCACATTTAGGGAAGGTGAATTTGTAAAAAAGGGTACCCCGCTTATCTATTTGAACGATGATGAATTAAGGGCGCAATTTGACCGCCTTGAGTACACAAAGAAACTTTTTGAAAGTCAGGAAAACCGACAAAAGCAACTGTTGGAGCGGGAGGCCATCAGTCAGGAGGAGTACGATATTGCTCTCAACCAATTCAACACCAACTTGGCTGATTTGAGACTTATTGAAGCCCAGCTTAACAAAACCGTGATTCGGGCACCCTTCGACGGAGTGCTGGGATTGAGGGAAATTTCCGTTGGGGGTGTGATTAGCTCTGCCGATATTATTACCACCATCGTTAATATTGACCCCATAAAGATTGAATTTTCGATCCCGGAGCGGTACTCCAATGAGATCAAAGTCGGAGCACCGATCTTTTTCCGCTCCAATGTTTCCTCCGAGGAAGCTAAAGGAACCGTCTATGCCATAGAACCGAATATTGATGCCACGACCCGGACCCTAAAATTACGGGCAGAGAGTCCCAATGCAAATCGACAGTTTTTGCCGGGAATGTTTGCCAGGGTTCGCTTAGTGCTTAACGTGGAACAAAATGCTGTGTTGGTGCCCTCAGAATCCATCATCCCTGAATTGTCCGGATACAAGGTTTTTGTAGCCTCAGCTGATAACAAAGCGGAATCAAGGGTAGTTACCATCGGAAAGCGTACAGAAAGTACTGTACAAATCTTATCTGGGATCAAGCCTGGGGAGCGTGTTCTGACCACCGGAATTTTGCAAGCAAGGGACGGTACCCCACTTACCATAAATCAAATTAATTGATCTGCCATGTCCAGTTTGTCCACCATTAGTATTAAAAGGCCTGTCCTCTCCATTGTGATGAGCCTTACTATCATGATCTTTGGGATCATAGGTGTTTCCTTTTTGGGAGTACGTGAATATCCAAGTGTGGACCCGCCAATCATCAGTGTAAGAACCACATATGTCGGAGCTAATGCGGATGTCATCCTTGCGCAGATAACCGAGCCACTTGAAGAAGCCATTAATGGCATTTCGGGAATCAAGTCCTTGACGTCAACTAGTAATGACGGGAATTCCAATATTACTGTAGAATTTGAGGTTGGCGGGGATATGGAAGCGGCGGCAAACGATGTTCGGGACAGAGTATCCAGAGCCCAGAGAAATTTGCCCCCCGATGTAGATCCGCCCGTTGTCACTAAGCAGGATGCCGATTCGCAGCCTGTGATTGTTCTCACTGTGGCAAGCCCTCAGAGAAATCTGCTCGAACTAAGTGATATTGCTACCAATATTTTTAAGGAAAGGCTTCAAACCATTGAAGGAGTAAGCGAAGTTAGAATCTGGGGGGAAAAGCAATATGCCATGCGACTACGCATGGACCCCTTGCTTATGGCGTCTTATGGGGTTACTCCTACCGATGTGTTGAACAAGGTCCAAAGTGAGAATGTGGAACTACCTTCTGGTAGAATTGAGGGTTCATCCATAGAATTATCCGTGAGAACTAAGAGTCGGTTAAGTACTCCGGAAGAGTTCAACCGCCTGATCATTCGTGAGGAATCAAATAACGTAGTCCTGTTTCAAGATATTGGTAGAGCGGAATTGGCACCCTTGAATGAAAGAACAGTGCTAAAACGGGATGGAATACCCATGGTGGCGGTAGCCATTTCCCCACTTCCTGGATCCAATAGTATAGAAATAGTGGATCAATTTTATGAAAGATTGGAGTTTATAAAAAAGGATCTCCCCGGGGATATTGAGTTAAGTATTGGTTTTGACAATACCCAATTTATCCGTAAATCTATCAGTGAGGTTCAGGAAACTATCGCATTGGCATTTTTTCTTGTGGTTTTGGTGATATTCACATTTTTAAGAGATTGGAGAACTACCTTTATCCCAGTACTTACCATTCCAATAAGCCTTATAGGTGTTTTTTTCATTATGTATTTGATGGGTTTCTCCATTAATGTGCTGACGCTTTTGGGTATAGTTCTTTCCATAGGATTAGTGGTAGATGATGCGATCGTTGTGTTGGAGAATATATATACCAAAATAGAGAAAGGAGAAACACCTGAGAAGGCTGCCGAAAAGGGAGCGGAAGAAATATTTTTCGCTGTCATCGCAACAACAGTTGCTCTTGCGGCGGTGTTCCTTCCGGTAATTTTTCTAACAGGAACAACAGGGCGGCTTTTTAGGGAATTTGGTGTTGTTGTTGCCGGCGCCGTTATCATTTCTTCTTTTGTAGCCTTGACTATGACCCCCATGTTAAGCTCCAAATTACTTAAGAAAAGGGAGAAGCAAAATTGGATTTATGCGAAGACAGAGCCATTTTTTTTGTGGATTAACTCCAAATATGAAAATGGCCTGATCAGGTTTATGAAAGTTCGGTGGATGGCCTTAGTTATTATAGCTGGGATGGTTTATGGAATTTATTTTCTATTTGGGCAAATACCTACTGAACTGGCACCTATTGAGGATAGGGGTCAAGTGAGGGTAAACTTAACTGGACCGGAAGGTGCTACATTTGCTTATATGGACCGGGTCGTTGATGAAATGACCGAAGAGCTTATGGAGTTGATACCTGAAGTAGATAGAGAAGCGATTATTGGAATAACCTCCCCCGGATTTGGGAGTGCCAGTTCAAATTCTGGCTTTTTTCGAATAGTTTTAAAAGATGCCAACCAAAGGGAGCGAACTCAACAGCAGGTTTTTGACGATATCAATGAATATCTGAAAGGTAAAACGGCCGCCAGGTCATTTGGGGTTCAAGAACCCTCCATCGGAGATCGAAGAGCAGGACTTCCCGTGCAGTACGTTATTCAAGCTCAGACGATCGAAAAATTGAAAGATGTAATCCCTGAGTTTATGAACAGGGTAAATGAAAGTAATGTATTCAACTTTGGGGATGTAAACCTAAAATTCACGAAGCCGGAAATAGAGGTTGAGATTGACAGGGAAAAGGCACGGAACATTGGCGTTTCGGTTCAGGAAATAGCCCGGACGCTACAACTTTCCTATTCGGGTCAGCGGTTTGATTATTTCATCATGAATGGCAAACAATATCAAGTAGTTGGTGAAATGCAGCTGGAAGATAGAAATGAGCCCATTAATTTAAGAATGCTCTACGTGCGTGCCGAGAATGGACAGCTTATACAGTTGGACAATTTGGTTACGATTACCGAAAGAAGTACCCCTCCTTCCCTGTACCGCTTCAACCGTTTTGTCAGTGCGACCGTTTCGGCTGGCTTGGCTCCGGGAATGACAGTCGGAATGGGACTGGATGAAATGGATCGCATAGCGGCGGACGTTTTGGATGAAACCTACAGTACCGATGTGGCGGGACTTTCCAAAGAGTATAGAGACAGTTCCAACAGTTTGATATTTGCTTTTATATTTGCTTTGATCTTGATTTACCTAGTGCTCTCAGCACAATTTGAAAGCTTTATGGATCCGCTGACTATCATGTTTACCGTTCCTTTGGCTATATTTGGTGCATTGTTTTCACTATGGCTGTTTGATTATACGCTAAATGTATTTAGTCAAATTGGCATTATCATGCTGATAGGTTTGGTAACTAAAAACGGTATCCTAATAGTAGAATTTGCCAACCAACGCAAGGCTCAAGGCATGAGTATTCGGGACTCGATTGAAGGGGCTGCATCGGCTAGGTTTAGGCCAATCCTTATGACTAGCTTGTCTACCATATTGGGGATTTTACCTATAGCCATGGCTTTGGGAGCCGGAGCGGAAAGCAGGGTTCCTATGGGAGTAGCGGTTATTGGCGGGATGCTAATTTCTACCGTATTGACTTTGTTTGTCATTCCCGGTGTCTATACGTATTTAACATCCAAAAAAGGCAGGTTAGCAAGAGTCTGATATGAAAAGATTTTTATTACTGAGTATATTATCGACCACCGGTATGGGAGTATTGGCCCAGGAACGTGAAGAAATCAATTTTGAAAAGGCGGTTGAGATTGGTTTGGAGAGAAATTTCGATGTAAAAATTGCTACGAATGAAGTGATTTTGGCAGAAAATGAGGTCAGAATTGGTAACAGCCTTTTATTGCCCACCCTGGATGTGTTCAATACGAGGGCTTACCGAAGAGAAGATACGGAGCAGGCTTTTTTTAATGATCCTGAGAATCCCAGAATCATTGACGGTGCGCAAACCAGGACCAATAATTACTCCATCGTTGCCATATATGGGTTCAGTGCTGATTTAGTGGTAGCTTTGGAGCGTTTAGGAAAGTTGGCTGAGGTAAGTGAGTTGGAGGCCAAGGTGGTCATAGAAAATACTGTTGCCGCCATTGCCACCAATTATTACAGGTTAGTGCTGGAGTTGCAAAGGTACAATGTACTGAATACTACCCTGGAATTGTCCAATCAGCGTATTGAGATTGCCAAAGCTCAGTATGAATTTGGAAGGGCCTCCAAAAGGGACTTTTTGGCCGCTCAAGTAGATTATAATACAGACCTTACCGCTTTGGTCACACAGGAGCAGGTGATCCAAAATTCACGGGTTAACCTGAATGAGCTTTTGGCCGTGGATCCCCAGCAGGACTTTATCGTCAATGATACCATCACCATCCGTGAAAACTTATTTTTGGAAGATTTGAGAGAAGACGCATTTGGAAACAATAAGCAACTTTTGGCCACCCAGGGACTTCAGAACGTTGCCTACCTGCAGATGAAGGAATTGAGGGCCCAAAGGTTACCTACCATTGCTTTAACAGGAGCCTATAATGACAATACCTTCAGGTCGGATGCCGGCTTTTTGTCATCCAATCAACAGCAAGGGTTCAACCTTGGTGCCACCATGAGCCTGAATCTCTTCAGCGGTTTTTCCCTGAACCGAAGAATTCAGGCAGCAAAAATTCAGATGAACAACCAGAAATTCCTTTTGGACCAATACGAGGTTCAAATGCTTTCCGCCTTACAGCGGACATTCAATACCTATGAAAACAGTAAACGCCTTTTGGAAATAGAGCAAAGCAACTATGAGGTGGCGGTAGAAAATTCAGAAATTGCACTTGACAGGTTTAGGTTGGGGATTGCCAATTACCTAGAATTCAGGGATGCCCAGGTAAACAGGTTACAAGCAGAAAGTAGGCTTATTGAAGTTTTATACAATATAAAAGAAAATGAAATCGAATTGATGAGGTTATCTGGAAGGATCTATTTCAAAAACTAATACGAAAAAATATATTGATTTTTTGAAATATATAAGGGTTTAATTCAGCTTTAACGGGGTTTATTCCGCAAAATTTGGTTTAATGTAATTAAACCGCTAATTTTGGAGAAATCAATTCCTGAGTTTCAGGGTTTATTGCATGAAAAAGAAACCATGGCATATTTTCGTTCTTGGAATTCTATTTTTTTCTCTACCTTCCTGCGATCAATCATCAGATCAAAAAGAGATAAATTTTTGGGAAAATCCGGCTGAAATAGATCTGGATGCTATCAAGGAGCGAGGTTTTATACGGGTCGTAGTGGATAATTCTTCCACCAGTTATTATATTTACCGGGGGAGAGCTATGGGCTATGAATTCGAGCTACTTCGGAATTTGGCAACTAGGCTTGGAGTATCCCTTCGGATTATTGTGAGTAACGGCATCGAGGAGTCATTTCGGTTTTTAAACGAAGGCAAAGCGGATATAATTGCCATCAATTTTGAGGTTTCTGAGGATAGAAAGAAGTACGCTGAATTTACCTCTTCCATTACGGATATCAGTACAGTACTTGTGCAGCAGAAGCAAAATGAAATGATTCAGTCCGTAGAGTCCCTTGCGCACAAGCCAATTCACATAAAGAAAGCTACCATTTATAAGGACAAATTGAAAGTCTTGAATGATTCATTAGACCTCCAAATGGAAGTTCTTGAAGTAGACGAGAATCTGGAATCACTAATTCTCAAAGTAGTAAATGGGGATATAGCTTATACAGTGGTAGATAACGACATAGCTCAAGTCAACGCAACGTATTATGACAATATAGATATAAGCCTTGCTATCAGCCCTCCGACCCGTGTGGGATGGGCTGTAAGAAAAAATGCACCCTTACTCTTAAGTAAGGTAGACGAATGGATTGAACGTATTCACCGGACAGGATATAGCGCCATCCTGTATGATAAGTATTTTATCAATAAAAAAAACAGCTATTTCCGAAATAACTCCGCCTTTTCTTCTGTCTCGGGTGGCAGGATTTCGGCTTTTGACGATATAATCAAAGAAGGTGCAGATCAGCTTGGCTGGGATTGGAGACTTTTGGCATCTTTGGTGTATAAGGAAAGCCGGTTTGATACTTCGGCTATTTCTTACGCAGGTGCCGTTGGGTTACTGCAACTAATGCCTGTTACCTTGAGCAGGTTTGGTGTCAAAGATCCCAACAATCCCATCGAAAGCCTACGCGGAGGGGTGAATTACCTTAAATATCTTGATAGGTTCTGGATGGAGCGTATTCCGGACAACACTGAGCGGATCAAGTTCATTCTTGCTTCCTACAATGTAGGGCACGGACATGTTCAGGATTCATGGAGGTTGTCTATAAAGTATGGTAAGGACTCCCGGATGTGGGATAATGTGGCTTTTTATCTGGAACAGAAATCGAAACCGGAAGTATATCGGGATCCACTGGTTAAAAGCGGCTATGCCAAGGGACACTTAGCTGTTCAATATGTTATCGACATCCTCATTCTTTACGAGTCCTATAAGGTTCTTGTTGATCCTTGATTAATTCATTTTTGGGTTTTTGGGGACAATAATCTCAGTCATTATTTTTGCCGAAAGTAAGCAAAGCGGAATGCCTCCTCCAGGGTGTACACTACCCCCACAAAAATAAAGGTTACTGATTTCAGAGGAAAAATTGGCATGCCGAAGAAAAGCTGCGTATCGGTTGTTAGAACTGTTTCCGTACAAGGCCCCCAATGCACTGGAAGTCTTTGATTCAATGGTTCGCGGATCCAGTATTTCCTCTACTTCGATAAGCGGTTCAATATCCGTATGTAGGATGCGGTTTATTTTTTTAATAATATTTTGCCTTGCCGTCTTAATCATTTCATCCCAATCTTGACCTTGGTTATTTGGGGTATTGACCATGGTAAACCAATTCATTCCACCCTTTGGCGCGTCGTCGTCCTTATAGACAGAAGTGATGTTGATATAGACGGTTGGGTCGCTAGAGATTTGACCTTGTTTAAATATATGCTTGAATTCACTTTCATAGTCCTCACTAAAGAGAATGTTGTGTAAATCCAGTTCAGGAAACACCTTTTTAATACCCCAGTAGAAAATAAGTGCGGAACTTGATTTTGGCTGCCTCAATAGCATCTTAGGCTGTTTTTGGTCGCTAAGTAAATGCTTGTAGGCATTGACCATATCCATATTGTTTATGACGATATCCGCATCGTGACTTTCTGTGTCGGTGCTAATGCCAACCGCTTTTTTGTTGGCTACTAATATTTTTTGGACTTTAGTGTTGAAATGAAACTGTACACCAACGTCCTTTGCCAATTGATACAGACTTTCGGTGATCGCATGCATTCCTTTCTTTGGAAAAAAGGCACCAATGTTGAATTCCAAGTGTGGGATGATATTCAGCGTTGCCGCTGTCTGGTAGGGGTCAGAGCCATTGTAGGTGGCGTATCGGTTAAACAATTGCACTAGCTTGGGATGCTGGAATTGTTTTTTATTGGCACCGTTCATGGTATCGAATATTCCCAATTTCCCCATTTTCAGATACGATTTAAGCGCATGCGGCGAAGTCCATGTTTTCCACCTATGCAGGGATTGATGCATAAATAGAGGGGATAGATGATCGTAAATATAGGCAGACCTTTCTAGGGACTGACGAATATGATCTGCCGGTTCCCCCAATTTGGTTTCAACCTCCTCCGCAAAAGCATTGATATCCGCATAAGCCTTAATTTGCTTGCCATCCTCCCAGAAGTAATGGCAGGCAACCGGCAGCCTGATGTATTCGAAGTGGTCCGCTGGATTTCTACCCGTTAGCTTGAAGAGTTCATCCACCTGCTCCGGAAGGGTGAAAAGGGACGGGCCGGTATCAAAACGGTAGGCGCCAAGTTGTATTTCCGACAGCTTTCCCCCCGGGTATCCATTCGCTTCAAACACCTCGACTCGGTATCCCAGGTGTGAAAGGCGAACAGAAGCAGCCAAACCAGCTATCCCTGACCCTACGACAATGGCCTTTTTTTCCATAGCAGTAAAACTAGGATAAATCCGAAGTGTTTCAGAGTTTTTCGAATATTCGCCGGAAACTGCAGGCCTGGCTCAACCGCTGGTGGAGCTCTGAAATAGGCACTCGCTCCTGCTCCGTCGTATCCCTATGCCGAATGGTAACCGTATTGTCCTCCAAAGTCTGATGGTCAACAGCGATGCAGAAAGGAGTTCCAATCAGGTCCTGACGGGTGTATCTTTTACCGATTGAGGCGGCATCTTCATAGATAATATTGAAGTCATATTTTAAATCCTCTACGATTTCCTTGGCTTTTTCCGGTAATCCGTCCTTTTTGGTAAGGGGTAGGATGGCCGCCTTTACAGGAGCCACTGCCGGGTGGAACTTGAGGTAGGTGCGCTGCTTTCCGTCCACCGTTTGCTCTACATAGGCATTGCACAAGGTCATCAAAAACAGCCGGTCGGCACCGATGGAGGTCTCGATCACGTAGGGGATATAATTCTGATTGATCTCCGGGTCGAAGTATTGTTGTTTCTTTTTGGAGTATTCTTGGTGGCTTTTTAGGTCAAAATCGGTTCTGGAGTGAATTCCTTCCACTTCTTTGTTGCCAAATGGAAACGCATATTCGATATCCAAGGCGGCATTGGCATAGTGGGCGAGTTTATCGTGGTCATGCCTACGGATTTTATCTGCGGGAATTCCCAAGGCAAGGTGCCATTTCACCCGTTTATCAGCCCATTCCTTATACCATTCCAATTCGGTGCCCGGTCGTACGAAAAACTGCATCTCCATTTGCTCAAATTCCCTCATGCGGAAAATGAACTGTCGGGCAACAATCTCATTTCTAAAAGCTTTTCCAATCTGGGCGATTCCAAAAGGAACCTTCATCCTTGCGGTTTTCTGAACGTTTAAGAAGTTCACAAATATACCCTGTGCCGTCTCCGGACGTAAATAGATGGTACTGGAATCATCTGCCACAGACCCCACTTGAGTTGAAAACATTAGGTTGAACTGTCGGATTTCTGTCCAGTTGCTGGTGCCGCTGAGCGGGCAGGTTATGCCTTCATTGATCATCAGCTCCCTTAGGCTTTCGAAGTTCTCTGCATCCATCAATTTGCCCATAGCGGAGAGAAGAGATTTCGATTTTTCAATTTCCCCTGCAAGTTCATATTGGGCAGCCTTTTCTTCGATCAGCACATCGGCCCTGTAGCGCTTTTTGCTGTCCTTATTGTCTACCATCGGATCGTTGAAGCTATCGACGTGTCCCGATGCTTTCCAAGTGGTGGGATGCATGAAAATGGCAGCATCAAGTCCGACGATATTTTCATGCAATCGGGTCATGGATTCCCACCAGAGTTTCTTGAGGTTGTTTTTCAATTCTACCCCGTATGGTCCGTAATCGTAGACGGCTTGGAGACCGTCGTATATTTCTGACGAGGGATAAACAAACCCATACTCCTTGGCATGGGCAATTATATCTTTAAGTACGTTGACTTCTTGGATCTGTTCAGATTTTGCCATAGTCGCAAAATTAGTCAAAAAGTGCCATTGTACAAGGAATTCCTCGACTATCCCTTTAGTGGCTATTAAGACCGTAATGGAATCAAATAGGGATGTCTTCGGACTTACCGGGTTGATTGGCCGGGTGGACTTGATCTTGATGAAGTAGGACGGTGGAGGTTGGGTAGGCAATGCGGATATTGTCTTCAGGTCCCAACCGCTCCAAGATGGACTCTATAATGGTATGGGCCATCATACGTCTTTTTTTCGGATTACAGAGGTAGCGCATGGATAGCTGAATACCTCTCTCGGTGATATCGGTAAAAATCATCGGGGTAAACTGCTTGTAAACAATAAGATGCTCATGTTTGGCTCTTAAGAATTCCTTTTCCGCCAATTTAAGTTCGTCCTTTAGGTGCGTATTCAGTACATCAAGAAGGATGGCCTTGGCCTTTTTGAAATCACTTTTTAGGGTGATGTAAATGACCTGTTCGTTCCAGATGTAATTAAAGCCAATCGAATAATTAGCTTGCGCATCGGTAAATACTTTTCCATTAGGGACATGTATGACCCTCCCTGTACTTTGATCTGCATCCACCCAATTTCCGATTTCCAACAAGCTAAACTGAAACAGTCTAAGGTCGATGACATCGCCCTTGACATCGCCGATCTGTATGCGGTCCCCCACATCAAAGGGTTTGCGCAGGTAAATAAACGCCCATCCGGCAATATTTACAAAAATATCTTTTAACGCAATGGCAATACCGGCGGAAAGTAACCCAAGAAACGTAGTGACGGATTGAAAATTACTTACCCACAGGTTGCCGATGATAAGCAGACCGATAAAAAAAGTCGTGTATTCGATGAACTTGCGGAGGTGGTATTGCTTCCGCATTTCTTCTGAATTCCCGCGGTATAAAAATCGGACGGAGAGTTTATTAATTAACCAGATACCAACAATAATGAGAACCGTTTGAATGATTCTATTTAGCAATTCCTTCTCTATATTAAATAAATTTTCAAACATGAAGGGGATAACTTTTTCTTTGATATTTGCTTTGACACTCCAACGTCTAGGTCCGTTTATCTTCTATTTCCAATCCACACACCCAAGATAACGGTCAATATACCTACATAATGCCATAGCAACAAGCTCTCTCCGTCAATTACTCCCCAAAAGATGGCTACGATAGGTATAAGGTATGTCACCGAGCTGGCGAAAACGGGAGAGACCAACTTAACCATGACATTGAAAATGATCAAGGCAAGGGCTGTTCCCACCACTCCCAGCAAGGTAATGTATCCAGCAGCGAGCCATCCTCCCGGGACATGAATCAATTTAAAGGAAAAATGAGTAAAGGCGAAGAGGTAAATAGCTGCCACGGGTAACACCATCATTAGAGAAATGGCGGTAATGGCTACTGGCTTTAGCTTGACAAATTTGTACTTGATAATATTAACGTTGAACCCGTAGCAGACTGTGGCGGCCAGCACAAAAAACGCATAGTAGTTTATACCCGAGAACACATCCCATCCGCTATCGGACTGAAAGAGAACAAGGATGCCTACTCCAAGAAATGCGATCAGTAAACCCAACCCATTTCTTCTGGAAATCGTTGATCCAAAAAGCAGGGAGCCAATGACAATCACCATAAGTGGGGTGAGGGCATTCAGCACGCCAGTAAGTGAACTGGATAGTTGAGTCTGTGCTTTGGCGAATAAAAATGCGGGAATAAAACTTCCTACCAAACCGATGATGATTAAGTATTTTACCTGCTGTCGGTTTAATTGCTTAAGCCTGGGCATTGACAAGGGAAGCATCACCAACCCTGCGGTTACGATCCGAAAGGCACCCACTTCACCGGGAGAAAATACCAGTAGTGATTTCTTGATAAGGATAAATGAACTTCCCCAAATCAGCGCTAAGAGAATTAAAAGTAACCAGCTTTTTAGCGGCTGGCCAGCGGTTGGTTCGGCTTCCATGAGCTATTTTAAGGTTGTCAGCTTGGTCAAAGATTTTAATCTATCCAAAAGATGGTGGTTGTGAACGGCAGTTGCGTTTTCAAGATAGGGGTTAAAATTCATAATCTGCATAGACATTGCCCACCTCTTCCAAGATTCCCAAGACATGGTCGTAGTTTTCCGAGGTGACTAATTCAGTTCGGTAGGGTTTGAAATTCGGAATCCCCCGGAAATAGTTGGTATAGTGTCGGCGCATTTCCAACATCCCCAATTTTTCCCCTTTCCATTCCACGGAAAAGTCAAGGTGCTTTTTTGCTACGCGTATACGCTCTTCCAAATCCGGGGCAGCTAACTTTTCTCCTGTGGCAAAATAGTGTTTGATTTCATTAAAAATCCACGGGTAACCAATACTTGCCCGTCCGATCATAATGCCATCCACACCGTACTTATTTCGGTATTCCAATGCTTTTTCCGGAGAATCCACATCCCCGTTCCCAAATACCGGAATGGTAATTCTTGGATTTCGTTTTACCTCAGCCAAATATTCCCAATTGGCAGTGCCCTTGTACATTTGCTTTCGGGTTCGGGCATGAATGCTGATGGCCTGAATGCCCACATCCTGCAAGCGTTCAACCACTTCCTGAATGCGGATGGTGTTTTCATCCCAGCCAAGGCGGGTTTTTACAGTCACTGGTATATCAACCGCATTGACAATTTCTGCTGTCATGGCGACCATTTTATCAATATCAAGCAGAATGCCCGCCCCGGCACCCTTGCAGGCGACTTTGTTGACGGGACAACCGTAATTGATGTCCAATATGTCCGGTTTAGCGGCTTCTACGATGGAAGCAGCCTCCCGCATGGATTCTATCTCATTGCCAAAAATCTGGATTCCAATAGGGCGTTCGTAATCGAAAATATCCAATTTCTGCACACTTTTGGCGGCGTCCCGGATTAATCCCTCCGAGCTGATAAACTCCGTGTACATCAGGTCCGCACCATTTTGTTTGCAGACAGCCCGAAAAGGAGGATCACTCACGTCTTCCATGGGAGCCAACAAAAGCGGAAACTCTCCCAGCGATATATTACCTATTTTGATCACAGTTTTAAAATTTTTGCAAAGGTCAGAGTTTTTGATTGATTTATAGCCCTTTAACCCCGTCAATTTTACCGTTAACCCACAAAATGATATTCATTTTCCATTGCTGTCTTGTGGTCATGGCTATTTGGTGTAAATTTACTCCAATTATGGAAATATATGAAAACAGAAATGTACCTGCGGTAAATCACCCATGGCTGCTTTCTTTAACCATTTTGGTGCTATTGGTTTTTGGTGCGTTAGCTGTTGCCCAATCCATTGCGGTTGCCCTCTCGACTGTTTTGTTTGGGATCCCTTTTGAAGATTTGATGCCCCTCCTTACCGGTAATCTTTCCCATCCCAACGCCCGAATAGCCTTTTTGTTTATCCAAGGGATTGGAGGTGGCGGGGCCTTTCTGCTTGGTGGCTGGCTATTTATCCGACTTGTGGATAAAAAGACACTGATGATCAAACAGCAAATTAGCCGGGTTAAGTTCACCGGGATTTTAGTCATGATTCTACTTATGGTTGGATTTATTGCATTTAATTCCCTGATCGTATATTTAAATACAAATGTCCATTTTCCAGAATTTCTCTCTGGATTTGAAAAGGCATTAAGGGATAAAGAGGATGAACTCATGCTCCTAACACAATATATCACCGATTTTGACAATGGACTGGAGTTTTTTGTTGCACTTTTGGTAATAGGCATAATGGCGGGATGGGGAGAGGAATACTTGTTTCGAGGTATCCTTCAACCCAAAATGCATCAATATACCGGCAATGTACACCTAGGAGTTTGGATCACTGCATTTATTTTCTCTGCCATTCACCTGCAATTCTACGGACTGTTTCCCCGTATGTTTTTGGGAGCCTTGTTTGGTTACTTATATGTATATTCTGGAAGTCTTATTTATCCTATCCTAGCCCACACTTTAAATAATGCCCTGACTGTAACCTTGGTTTATCTGGGGAAAATTGGGGAAATAGATTTCGATATTGAAGGTCCTTCAGAAATCTATTGGCCCTATGTGTTAATTGGTTTGGTTGTATTTGTAGTCGGATTCAGGTATTTTGTGGCCATGCATCCTAAACCCGAAGAAAATGGCGAAGTGGCACAAAGTGTATGAGACCGATTCACCAATTCGAGCGGAGATCATCAAAGGTGTGCTTACAGATAGAGGTGTTATAGCGATAATCCTTAATAAGCGGGAAACAGTGTACCACATCCATGGCAATTTTGAAATCATGACATCCACGGAGGATGTCGTGCAGGCGATTAATATCATCGATAATGAAATCACGTTTTAGTATAAGTAATTATAGTAATCTGGCACAAAGGGTGATAACCGCTCTCATCGGGGCGGCGGTTATCATAGGCAGCTCCGTCTACAGTGAATGGGCTTATTTTATTGTCTTTGCAATCATCCAATCCTTTACTCAGATGGAATTTTATAAGCTTTCCGGATTGGACGGTATGTTGCCGCTGAAAAGTTTTGGGACCTTTATTGGTCTTTTGATTTTCACGTTTACGTTTTTGGAGGAAATGAAGATTATCCCCATCGAGTACTATTTTTTGGTTTTCCCCCTGGTTTCCATGATTTTCTTTATTAAGCTTTACCGAAAATCAGACAAGAAGCCATTTACCGGTATTGCTTTCACCATCTTGGGAATATTCTACGTGGCAGTACCATTCTCCCTGCTGACTGTAGCAGCGTTTTCTGCCGGAGGATCTTTTCATTTCGAAATTGTAGTCGGTTCGCTATTTATACTTTGGGCCAGTGACTCAGGTGCCTATTTTGCCGGAACCAAATTCGGCAAGACAAAGTTGTTCGAACGGGTATCTCCGAAAAAATCATGGGAGGGCAGTTTGGGAGGTGCAGCTGCCGCCGTCATTGTCACATACATCATGGCACAGTATTTCACCGTTTTACCTGTATGGCAATGGTTCAGTATTGCAGCCATCATCATCATTGCGGGTACATATGGGGATCTGATCGAATCTCTTTTCAAACGGAGTATAGACATCAAAGATTCCGGAAGAGGGCTTCCGGGACACGGTGGGTTTATGGACAGGTTTGATGGATTGTTGTTGTCGACTCCCTTTATTGTAGCTTTTTTGAAGATTTTCTAAAAGTGGTAAAAAAGACCTATTATTGTGATGAAATAGGAAGCTAACGCAAACCAAATATATAATGACAATTCATAAAGAAGGTAGAACGCTTTTATTCTGGTTGCTGATAATTTTTGCGGCCATTAACTTTGGTTTACATCAAGTTTTTGGGGAAGGAAACGAAACCATGTTAAATGTAGTGTTATTGGTTACGATAGTATTTTACTTGCTCGTTCTTCAGTTTTTTAGAAATCCTGCTATCCCCTTACCCAATGATCCAGATTTGGTATACGCACCGGCAGACGGCAAGGTCGTAGTCATCGAACAAACGGAAGAATCCGAGTACTTGAAGGAACAGCGGATACAGGTGTCTATATTCATGTCACCGATAAATGTTCACGTAAACCGATCCCCTATCACTGGTTTGGTCAAGTTTTTTAAGTATCATCCGGGTAAATACCTGGTAGCTTGGCATCCGAAGTCAAGTACCGAAAATGAACGCACCTCTTTAGTCATCGAGCACCCCAGTGGTATTCAATTGATGGTAAGGCAAATAGCGGGCGCAGTGGCCAGGAGGATTAAGTGGTATATCAAGGAAGGAGATCCTGTAGCACAAGGCTATGAATTTGGGTTTATCAAATTTGGATCCCGCGTGGATGTTTTCCTGCCGCTTGATGCAGAGGTTCTGGTAGCAGTAGATGATGTTACTAAGGGAGGTGTAACGGCTATCGGAAGGCTAAAGCTACCCTAATCGGTAGTTTTTTAATTCTAAAATGGCCTAATCTGCCTTCCGTAGGAAATACCTAATACCTAAATTTCCTCTGAAGTAGACAGAACTATATGCCACAAAAGGCGTTGCTTCTAGAATAAGCGAGAAATTTTTATTGCTCTGAATGGGTTTGATTGTAAAAAAAGCAGGTAAACCCACTCGGGCATCGTCAAACTCATGGTATCCCACCATCAACCCGGCGGAAAAGTTGTACCAGTCGGATTGCTTGAAATTTCGCTGGCCGATTACTTCCGCCCCAAAAAAGTGGTTCAACACATCCCCTGCAAATATTCTTGCCTCTCCAAAATAGCGTTTTTCTGGATCCGTGCCTGCGCCTAAATAAGTAAAAACTCCGCTTTGGTAGATCCCCACACTGACTTGGGCCTCGGCCGATAAGCCTAGACCAATAAGTAATAATCCCGCAACAAATAGCTTTTTTATCATTGTTAATCGATTAAAAATAGATAATTAGTAAGTTAGTGAATAATTTGAATAGCGTCTATCCAAGTCCCATGTCTATGGCTTTTTTGATCAGTTCGGCGGAGGAGGAAACGTTCAGTTTGGCATGAATGTGCTTTCTGTGAGTTTCCACAGTATGCACACTTAGGTGTAAGATTTCGGATATTTCTTTATTTGTTTTCCCTTTTGCTATATAGCTCAGAATTTCAAACTCCCTTTTGGAAAGTTTAAATTTTAACGCATAGGTATCTAGGTGGTCGAATGGGTTATCTGCGGCTTGGTAAAGCACATGTTGAAAATTAATGATATGGCGTTTTTCTATAACTTCGTGTATGGTATATATGAGTTCTTCCGGATCGGCATTTTTCAGCACATAGGCACTGATTCCCTGTTTTACGCAGTTTTTGAAAATCTCCTCATCATCATACATGGATAATACAATAATTTGAATTTTAGATTTTTGTTTTTTGAGTTCCTGAATCAGGCCAATTCCATCCATACCGGGCATGTTCATGTCCGTGATCAGGAGGTCTGCTTCCTGCTGTTGTAAATGGGAAAGCACCTGCCTTCCGTTAGTAAAGATCCCCACGATGTCAAAGTCGGGTTCCCGGTTCAAGATATTGGCCATGCCTTGCGCAAACATCTTATGGTCATCAGCCATTATTATTTTTTTCTTTTGCATCTGCGGGTGAAAAGTATTATTTCTTGAGCGCTCGATCAAACTGTCAGAGAGATTTTGATTTGAGTTCCTTTCTGGAGTTCCGATTGGAAGCTTATATCTCCATCAATGGCATTCATTCTTGATTGGAGGTTTCGAAGGCCCAGCCCCTGTGAGTACTGTTGCGTGTCAAAACCCACCCCATCATCGTTAATGGAGAGCTCTAGCAAGGGGGCTGTGTGATTTATTTGGATTTTAATCCAAGTAGGCGAAGCATGTTTGATGGCGTTATTGAGACATTCTTGGACCACACGTATCAAAATAAGCTTCTTATTGTCATCCGAAATTTCTACCGAGGAATCAGCAGGAATTAAAGCTGTTTGGCAGAAACCACTCCTTTCAATTTTCTCTAATTCCTCACTAAGAAAATCTCCAAATTTAATGTCTTTGAGATAGTCTCTGTTAATTGACTTGGAAAGACTCCTAACTTCTTTGATAATTTGATTGATAAGCTTTTTCCCTTCCAAGACGGCGGAAGGTTCCGGGTTGGCTAACACCAACTTTGTTAATGAAAGCATCTGTCCAATATTGTCATGCAGCTCCTGACTGACGTAAAGGAGTGTTTCCTCCCGGATCTCTTTCTCCACATTTAATAGAGTCTTTTCATAGTCTGCTTTCATCAGTTCTATCCGGTGTTTGTTTTTGACCTGCCGCTGACGGTGGACTACCACAATGGCCACAATAAACCCCGACATCATAAACATGAGGAAAATGCCAGAAAGCAAAACGAAAAACAGTTCGATAGAATCACTTTGCATATTCTGCTGTTTGAAACAAAGGTGCGTAGTAGGAAAATCCCAACACTATATACATTGTCCCGGCAACAGAGCGGTTAACAGATCCCAGTATGTTTATTAAGTTTGGATCAAATTCATGTAGAAAATTTAATGAAAGAAAATACAAAAATGCCGTACTATAAAAAATAAGTAGTATCGAGGTATTCCAAAAATGCGGTAGTGACCAAAGTGGTCTTTCGAAGTATTTGTTGTTTTTCGCTATCCCGAAGATAAATAAAAGACAAAAAGAAAGAATACCCAAGCTGGCTATCAGGAAAGAATAGTTATGCATAGTCACCCAGATATCTTGGATAAAAAAGCTGTTGACAATCCCCCAAATCAAATAAACTACTGAGAAGTATAATATAAGTTGTCTTATTTTTTTGGATTGATGTATAGTATACAAGTAACCCATTAAAAAAAATGTTTCTAAGTAATAAAAACAAACATTATATACGATTACATTATGTTTCCCATTTTTCACCAAATAAATGGCATACAACTCAAAACAGGTCACAAAAATAATCAACCCCAAAATCAAATGCTGGGTGCTGGAATATTCCTGGCCTTTATTTATTTTCAGAGCATAAAACAATCCCCCTGCCAATCCTAGGAATATTGAAACAAGATAAATAGATAGTGACATTGGTTTGGAGTCTCAAGATCTAATTGCAATCTGGAGGACATACTTTTCCCCCATTTACTACCATTGATTCGACCTGAGGGTCTTGATTGTCATCAGATGCGGCCAGAATCACTGTAAGCTTACCATCTAGATCCCTTTTATTAGTGAGGGCGTGTGATTCTGCCAGAGTTTCTTCATCGTATTTGCCGAAGAAGATTTTTATTCCCCCTGTTTTGGGATCAGTCTGTTCTAATAACTCCTCAATGGTATGCCTGTCAAACCACACGGAACGAGTCTGCTGCATAGCTTTCCCGCCGTCTGTGTCCTTTTCTGCTTTGGCAATATATTCCTCATACTGCCTTTTAAGCCGGTCAAATTTTTCGAAATCCATTTCTTTTGGGTGTATTTAAGTATCGCTGTTAGATCAAAAATACATAATCTTATTGATTTGGACATAAAAAAAGATAAAATTCGCATTTTATCTTTTTTTAACGGTTGTAAAATTCCGCTTAGCTACTTGTTTTCGATAAACTGCTTCTGAACATCGTCTTCCTCCTGTGCTTTTTTCTCCTCATCAAAAAAACGCTTTTGAAAGATTAGAATAATAGCTACGCCCACAAAAATCGACGCATCGGCGATATTGAAAATTGGCCATAAGGCCGTGTACCCACCACCAAAGATTGGTATCCAATCGGGGATAAAGCCCTCCCAAATATCGATGTAAAACATATCAATCACCTGCCCGTGAAACCAAGGGCTTGGTGCATCATAAGGTGCATTTCCCAGCCAGGCACCATAAAACACACTGTCAATCAGGTTACCTATAGCACCGCCCAATATAAGAGATATACAAAAGATGTATCCAGGATGGGCTGATTTTGAAATCAAGAGATACAAGTAGTATCCAATTCCAAACATGGCGATAAGCCGGAAGCTGGTTAGAATTAATTTACCGTATTCCGAGCCTAGCTGCATACCGAATGCCATGCCGGGGTTGGTTGTATAATGAAGCTTAAACCAGTCACCAAAGACTTTGATCTGACCCACGGTGCCAAAATCCATCTGATAATGGACGACCATTTTCACCACCTGGTCTATAACAATGATCAGCAGGGTAATTCCGAAATATTTTATATAGTTCATAAGTTATACTTTCTCTACAAGCACAGTGAGTTCGAATTCGTCCATATCCAGTAGGGTTCCCTCTGGCAATTCTCTTACAAACGTCAATTCCAACGCCTGGGTTTCTGTTTGGATGTACTCGGAAAATGCACGGATTGCCGTATCTATTTCCTCGCTTTGGTTTGCTAAGGTAATGTGAATTTTGTCCTGTACGTCGAGACCCATGTCTTTTCTCAGGTTTTGAATCCTGTTGACCAAATCCCTTGCAATTCCCTCCTGCTTAAGCACCTCCGTAACGGTGACATCCAACGCCACGGTCAAACCACTCTCTGTAGCAACTGACCAACCCGGTATATCCTGTGAACTGATCAACGTTTCTTCCAAAAGAATGTCAACCTGATTGCTGCCAATACTGATTTGGATTTTTCCTTCCTGCTCGATCACTGCTATTTCATCTTTCCCCCATCCCTGAATCTTCTGGCTCACCAACTTCATTTGTGGCCCATATTTCTTCCCAAGCAGGGCGAAATTGGGTTTGATGCTTTTCACCAATATCCCAGAAGTGTCATCGATGTAGTCGATGGCTTTTATATTTACTTCAGAAAGAATTAACTCTTCTACATGTTGGATCTGTGCCTTTCTTTTTTCCGATAACACAGGGATAAGGATTTTCTGAAGGGGCTGCCTAACTTTGAGCCGTTCTTTCTTACGAAGAGAGTGAACTAAGGAAGAAATATCCTGAGCCAGCTTCATGCTTGTCTCCAAGTCATCTTGTATCCAATCTTGGTTGGCGGCTTGCCAGTTTGTTAGGTGCACGGAAGTTGCCAAATCCTGCCCTTCTTCCCGAGCTCCAGCCGTAAGATTCTGGTATAACCACTCGGCATAGAAAGGTGCCACAGGTGACATCAATTGTGAGATTGTCTGAAGGCATTCGTAAAGTGTTTCGTAGGCCGCTTGTTTGTCAGGGTTCATATCTCCCCTCCAAAACCGTTTTCTGGCCAACCGAACATACCAGTTGGACAACTGGTCTACGGTATAATTCATGATAACCCGGGTGGCAGGAGTTGCGTCGTAGTGGTCTAGGGATTTCTCCACATCCTGAATTAATGACTGTAGCTTGGAAATGATCCACCGGTCCAGTTCAGGCCGCTCGTTGACCGGGATGGCTCGTTCAGTATCATAGGTGAAGTGATCCAAGTTGGCGTATAAAGCAAAGAAGTTGTAGGTGTTTTGAAGCGTACCGAAAAACCTTCGCTGTACTTCTGCGACACCTTCTTCATTGAATTTTAGATTATCCCACGGGTTGGCATTGCTGAGCATGTACCAGCGAAGCGCATCGGGTCCGTACTCCTTTAGAGTCTTGAAGGGATCCACGGCATTGCCCAAGCGTTTGGACATTTTGTTGCCGTTTTTATCCAGAACAAGCCCGTTAGCAATGACGTTTTTAAAGGATATACTGTCAAACAACATCACGGATAGTGTGTGCAGTGTGAAAAACCAGCCCCTTGTCTGATCCACGCCTTCCGCAATAAAATCCGCCGGATAGTTGGCCTCGAAGATTTCCTGATTTTCAAACGGATAGTGCCACTGGGCATAGGGCATTGCCCCCGAGTCAAACCAAACATCGATAAGGTCTGTCTCCCGGAACATTCTTTGGCCGCTTGGGGACGCCAACACCACATCATCCACATAGGGACGGTGCAGATCTACTTCTTTACCTTCATAAGGGGATTTTTCCATAAAGCCCTTAGAAATTGCGTCAGCGATTCCTGCTTCCAGCTCAGAGATTGAACCGATACATAATGTTTCGGATCCGTCTTCAGTTCTCCAGATAGGAAGAGGAGTTCCCCAGAATCGTGATCGGCTTAGGTTCCAATCTACCAGATTCTCCAGCCAGTTTCCAAACCTTCCCGTTCCGGTAGCTTCCGGCTTCCAGTTGATGGTTTTGTTGTGGGCGACCAGCTTATCCTTGTAAGCGGTGGTTTTGATAAACCAGCTTTCCATCGGATAATAAAGGATGGGCATGTCCGTCCTCCAACAGTGAGGGTAGCTGTGTTCGTATTTTTCGACCTTAAAGGCCTTGTTCTCGTTTTTCAGAATGATCGAAATGATTACGTCCGTAGATTTGTAGTCCGGATTGGCTTCGTCATCTTTCGGATAATTTTTGACATAAAAATCATCCACACCCAGTTCCTTGTGACCGTATATCCCGTGCTCCTTCATCTTAGCCAGCAGGTACTCACCCACAACCGGGATAAACTTTCCTTTTTTATCCACTATGGGAATATCGTTACCCAGCTCGTCTTTGACAAAGATGCCGGGTACGTTTTGTTGAACTAGGGTCCTAAAGTCATCAGCTCCAAAAGCTTTCGCCAGATGAACGATGCCAGTACCGTCTTCGGTAGTGACGTAGTCAGCTGTGATTACGGTGAAGGCAGGGTGGGGTAGTGCAAGTGTTTCTATTGGAAACAGCGGTTCGTAAGCCAAACCCAAAAGATCAGTCCCTTTGACGGTCACTAAGACCTTATAGGGTATCAGCTTATCTCCCGGATTATAGGCTTCCAAAGAGATGTCCGCTGCCTTTGGGTTAAAATACCCGGCCATCCTTTCTCTTGCCAAGATGACGGTTTCTGGTTCAAACGTGTAGGGGTTAAAAGTCTTAACTTTTACATAATCCAATTTTTCTCCTACTGCCAAAGCGGAATTGGAGGGGAGGGTCCAAGGTGTAGTGGTCCAAGCGAGTATATAGGTATCTACTTCTCCTTTTACCTTAAATTGCGCGGTGATAGACGTGTCTTTGACATCCCGGTAGCAACCCGGCTGATTGAGTTCATGGGAACTTAGTCCGGTTCCGGCTGCCGGCGAATAGGGCTGTATGGTGTAGCCCTTATAGAGTAAATCTTTATCGTATAGTTTTTTTAAGAGATACCACAAGGTCTCCACATATTTGGCGTCAAAGGTGATATACGGATCATCCAAATCTACCCAATAGCCGATCTTTTCCGTCAGGTCATCCCATTCGTTTTTATAACGCATTACCGTTTCCCGGCATTTTTGGTTGTATTCCTCCACAGAAATGCTTTTTCCAATATCATCCTTGGTAATCCCCAGATCCTTCTCCACCTGCAGTTCTACAGGCAAGCCATGGGTATCCCATCCGCCTTTGCGCTTTACCTGAAATCCCCGCAGGGTTTTGTATCGGCAGAACACATCCTTGATGGTACGTGCCATGACGTGGTGAATCCCAGGGGTACCGTTAGCGGAAGGTGGACCTTCGTAAAAAGTGAAGGTCTGTGATCCCTCCCGGCTTTCGACAGACTTTTCAAATATCTGATTTGCTTTCCAAAATGCTAATATGTTTTCGCCAATTTCAGGGTATTGCACCTGTTTGAACTCCTGATATTTTTTCACCGTATTGATTTAGTTTTGCACTCAGTTGCTCCAGTTTGGGAGAACATAATTTTCCCCAAGGAAAATCAACTCATTCAAAAGAAGGCGTAAAGTTAATAGAAATGTGGATCAAGTTCATTGCTATTATGTAAAAAACTATCTAAAGAGGCAATGGTAAGTTTGTTTCAACTTACTCGGGATGAAGTAATTTTTCCAATTCCTCCTCAAACATAGGCCCCATGCCTATCTGCGCCCTTTTGATCGCCTTTCCATGCTTCAAATGAAAGGAATGAAGTACCTTGTATGTGGTATTGATGTATTTTCCTAATCATGTCCCCGGTATTGTAATTCCTTTAACTCTGCGATACAGAGAAAGGGCGTATTTGTCGGTCATTCCGGAAATAAAATCCATGAGGGACCGCAACAGCATATAAGGAGGTGTATCCAATTCAGCGGGAAATTCCGGTGGAAGTAAGCGTAGGATGCTTCTGTCCTGTCCGGAAAACCGGTTTTTCTCATATTGATTATGGTAGAGGGCTTTGGAGAAAACCTCCAGTAGTCCTTCCAATACCTGAAATCCCGCAGCCTCCTTCTCTAGCACTGGCTGTGACCGGTAGATTTTTGCCACGGAAAGAGTACTTATCCTGTTGAGGACCTCAGTAGATGGCAGGATATCCGTCAACGCCTGATCGAATTCACCGGAAAGCATCTGCGCTTCTTTTTCTTTAAAGGCTTCGACCGTTTCGGTGATCAGTTGCTGTATGGCCATGGCCCGTAAAATAGCCAGTTTCTGTTTATCTGTTTTATATTCACTTAGTTTTTCTTGGGAAAAGCGCTCCCCGATAATTGCTGCCAACAAAGAAATGGTCTCTTCCAAGCTTACGAGTCCGAGGGTGCAGCCATCTTCCAGATCAATAATGCTGTAGCAGATATCATCCGCAGCTTCTACCAAGAAAGCCAAGGGGTGCCTCATCCAGCAGTCTGCCGCAAGTGATTCAATACCCAACGCCTCTGCCAGATTCGCATACGTGCTTTTTTCATCTGCAAAAAAACCGTATTTTTTTTGGCTTCGTCGATTCGGGAGGGAGGATGTTGCTAGGGCGGGTTTGGGATATTTCGTAAAAGCGGCCAAAGTTGCTGCTGAAATGCGAAGCCCGTTTTCCTTGGCAACCAACATGCGGAATCCCTGCGCATTGCCCTCAAAACGCACCATATCAGCCCATTCGGCAGCTGTGAGAAATGGTTTCCAAAGCTGTCCGTAAGGATGAAATTTGAAAAAATCAGAAATCGCTTCTTCCCCTGCATGGCCGAAGGGAGGATTGCCTATGTCATGGGTCAGGGCCGCGGCGGATACAATAGCGCCGATATCGGTGGCGGTAATCTGGGTGTCAGCTAGCTTTGAGTAAGTTTGAATCAGGTAGTCGCCCGCAGTTTTGCCGAGAGACCGTCCTACCGAAGCCACTTCCAGGCTGTGTGTGAGCCGTGTGTGAACGAAATCATCTTCGGGCAGGGGAAATACCTGTGTCTTATCCTGAAGGTTGCGGAAGGGAGCTGAGAATACAATTCGGTCAAAATCCCGTTCAAAAACACTCCGGAAGGCAGATGAAGCGGCTGATTTTTGATGGAGCTCCACAGGCCGCAATAATGTTTCCCAATGCATCATGTGCCAAAATTACAAAGGCAAGGAATATAATGAGGCATAAATGTGAAGTATTTTGCCAAGTCTATTCCCATCCTCCACCCAAGGCACGGTATAGGTCTACCACGGTATAGAACATTTGTCTGCGGGTATTGGTCATGCTCAATTCTGCCTCTAGTACCCTCGACTGAGCTGTGATTACTTCCAAATAAGTCGCATATCCTCCTCGGTAAAGTTCATCGGCCGTGGTAACGGCATTCAGCAATACGGCTGTTTCCTGATCCCGGAGGCTGTATATATTCCTTAGGTTTTCAACCCGCTGAAGCTTGTTCATAACTTCCTGATACCCGTTGAGAATTGCTTCCTGATAATTATATAGAGCGATTTTATTGGAAGAGGTGGCTATTTGGAACTCTGATTTGATTCGGTTTTGCGCGAAAATTGGAGCCGTTATTCCTCCCAATAGACCCACGGAAACGGCACCCGGAAACTGAAACGCCGCTGGAATACTACGGTCATTCAGACCAATGTAGGGCGTAAGAGAAAAGGAAGGTAAAAATTCTTTTCTGGCGGCTTCAACATTGAATTCGGCTGCCCGCAGTTCGAATTCGGCTTGTTGGATATCAGGCCTTAAAAGCAACATATCGGATGGCATACCTACTTCAGCGACAAAGGGCAGTTTAATTTGCATCAGGGATTCGGCTCGGGGGATTTGCTGGGGAAACCTTCCCAGCAAGAAGTTGAGGTAATTTTCCGTTTCGATGATTTCCTGCTTTTTTTCATACTGCATGCTTCGGGTGGAAAGGAGCTGGGCAGAAAATTGCTGAACCGCCAGTTCAGTGGCTCTTCCTGCGGATTTTTGAATTTTGATCAACTCCAACGCCATTTCTTGAAAGGCAATGTTTTTTTCTATAGTAGCAAGTTCTATATCCTGGCCCAGCAAATCGTAGTACAAGGTGGCAATTTCCGCAACCAGCGTAGTGGTGACCAGCTGCTTTCCTTTTTCTGTTGCCAGTATATTAAGAAAAGCGGCCTCTTTTCTATCCCGAAGTTTACCCCACAGGTCAATTTCCCAAGTGCTTTGAAAGCCGACAAAATTATTTTCGACACGGTTAATCACATTCCGATCGCCATTCACGGTCCCATTGAACAGGTTTGGCCGAATATCCCCTGACCTGTACCGTACGATGGCGTCCATAGTGGGAAAGAGCAATCCTCTTCCTATTTGAAATTGTGCCTTTGCTATCTCTATCCGTTCTAAGGTACTTAGAAGGTTAAGATTATTTTTCAATGCAGTATCTATCAGGTTGATTAAATTTGGATCATTGAAAAAATCCCTCCATGGAATCTCCGCCATGCTGCTGCTATCCTGATAGTTTAAAAAAGCATCCGGTACCTCATCCAACGACGGCATGATTGGAACCTCCATGCTTTTGCAACTTAAGAAGGCGAACATGCCACTCAATATGATGAGGTATGTTACTGATTTATTCATGTAAATTCAGCTAAAATGTGAAATCAGATAGTTAATTGTTCTTCCCGTTCAACAAGCTTAGGGGTTTCAACAGGTTTGTTTTTGCCGGTGAGTTGGGCGAAAATCACATACAGGCCAGGTATGATGATCAAACCGAAAATGGTTCCGATCAACATTCCACCAGCCGCTGCTGTGCCAATAGATCGATTGCCAAGCGCACCTGCGCCGGTGGCCATAGCCAAGGGAATAAGACCTGCTATAAAAGCAAAGGACGTCATCAATATAGGTCGGAGTCGTGATACAGCTCCTTCTACAGCTGATTCTACTACCGAAAGGCCTGAAGCGCGTCTTTGGATAGCGAATTCCACGATTAGAATAGCGTTCTTACCCAACAGGCCAATAAGCATTATCAGCGCCACCTGGGCATAAATGTTATTTTGAAGGCCGACTAGGTACAACATAAAGAATGCTCCAAAAACCCCCGTAGGTAAAGAAAGAATAACGGGAAGCGGAAGCAAGAAACTCTCGTACTGCGCTGCCAACAATAAATAAACAAAAAGGAGGCAAATGGCAAAAATGATAATGGCCTGATTCCCGGAAGTAACTTCCTCACGGGACATCCCGTACCAGTCGTAATTGAATCCTTGGGGGAGATTTTCAGCGGTAATGCGCTCTATGGCGGCGAGGGCATCTCCACTACTGAAGCCGGGTGCTGGACTTCCTTTTACGGTTGCCGAATTGTACATGTTATGGCGTGTGAGCTGTTCTGGACCATAAGCTCTTTCCATCGTAAGGAAGCTGGATATAGGAACCATTTCACCCACATTGTTTTTTACGTGAAGCTTAAGCACGTCCTCGGGCTTGGACCGATATTCTGGGGCTGCCTGTACCATCACATCGTACATCTGTTCAAAGCGAACAAAGTCAGACACAAACATACCTCCCAATAAAATCTGCATGGTATTCATAGCTTTTTGGATAGTAATGCCTTTTTTCGCAGCCATGTCCTGGTCGATATGCACCATAAATTGAGGAAAACTGGGATCGTAATCCGAATAGGCATTGTTGATTTCCGGCGCAGCTTCCAGTGCTTCGATTAGATCATCGGTTACAGTCCCAAGTCTTTCTAGGTTCCCAGTGCCTGTCTGGTCTAATATACGCATCTGAAAGCCACTTGAGTTCCCAAATCCAGAAACAGTTGGTGGCAAAAAGAAGTCAATTTTGGCATCAGAAATATCCTTTGTTTTTTCCCTAAAGGCTTCCATGGTCTGCTGAATGGTTTCTTCACGTTCATCCCAAGATTTGAGATTGATCATGGCCATACCAAAAGAAGCACCCGAAAGTCCGTTGGATAGGGAATATCCCGCCAAGCTAGAAACAGTTTGCACCGCATCAACATTCTCTATTATCCGCTGCATTTCATCCAGAACCCGCTCTGTCCGCTCCACGGTGGCGCCAACCGGAGTAGTTACGTTCACATAAACCATACTCTGGTCCTCTGTGGGTATAAAACCTGTGGGGAGAATTTTGCTAATTCCCCATGTACCCACAAAAAAGAAGAGTAGGATTAGGGTTGTCACCCCCTTTTTGGGTGTGAGGTAGGTAACATATCCGAAATACTTGGTCTCGAAATAGCCATAAACCCGGTTGAACCAGTCAAAGAACCGCTGTAAAAGCCCCGTTTTTTTTATGTGATCTTCACCGTAGTGATTCTTAAGCATAATGGCGCAAAGAGCAGGGGTCAACGTCAGGGCATTGATCCCCGAAATAACGATTGCTATGGCCAGGGTAATGGAAAATTGGCGGTAGAAGATGCCTACAGGACCGGACATAAATGCCACCGGAACAAAGACCGCGGACATGACCATGGTGATGGCGATGATAGCACCACTGATTTCTTTCATCGCCGCAAAAGTAGCAGGCATGGGTGCCATGCCTGTTTGCTGCATTTTGGAATGAACAGCTTCTACCACGACGATGGCATTGTCTACTACGATTCCTATCGCAAGCACCAAGGCAAACAGCGTTAACAAATTGATGGAAAAGCCGAGCATTTGTATGAAAAACAAGGTTCCTATGAGCGCAACCGGGACCGCCAATGTAGGAATAAGAGTGGATCTAAAATCCTGCAGAAATATAAATACAACGATAAATACAAGGATAAATGCTTCGACCAAGGTAATCAATACTTCTTTGATAGAAGCATCCAAAAATCTTGATACATCATAGGAGATTTGGTAATCCATACCGCTGGGAAAGGTATCACCCTTGAGTTCAGAGATGCGTTTTTTCACGTTTGCAATTACTTCACTGGCATTGGATCCAGGCCGCTGTACAATCATGATGGATGCGGCGGGCTTGCCGTCCGTTTTGGAAATCCGACCGTAGTTCAATGATCCAAATTCAACGTCTGCAACGTCCTTTAGTCGGAGGATGGATCCGTCGGCATTGGCACGAATGACTAGGTTTTCATATTGTTTGGGTTCAAAAAACTTACCCGTGTAGCGAAGAACATATTGCAGCATTTGTGATTCCTTACCAGAGCTAATGCCCAACTGCCCTGGAGCTGCTTCTACGTTTTGATTTCTAATAGCTTCCACCAACTCATCCGTAGAAACCCGATAGGAAGTCATCCGGTCAGGCTTCAGCCAGATACGCATGGAATAATCCTTAGTACTCATAATTTCGGCCAAACCCACACCGTCTACTCTCCGAAGCTCCTGCAAGACATTCAGGTCGGTGAAGTTATAAATAAATGCCTCATCCAAGGATGTGTCTTCACTGAACACATTTAGGTACATCAGAAGGCCTTCGACCTGTTTTTCCACTGTTACGCCGGCTTTCACTACTTCTTCAGGTAGTTCGTTCACGACAGTAGATATTCGGTTTTGGATTTCCACCGCCGCCAGATCAGGATTTGTTCCAGCCTCGAAGTAAACCTTGATGATGGTGGTACCCCGGTTGCTGGATACTGAGGTCATGTAGGTCATTCCCGGCACTCCGTTGATAACCTTTTCCAGTGGAGTAGCAACTGTTTTGGCGCAAACCTCCGCATTTGCACCCCGGTATTTGGCTTTAATTGCAATGGAGGGCGGAGCAATATCCGGAAATAATTCTACAGGTAATGAAAAAAACGAAAGCATCCCCAGCAAAACGAAAAACAAAGAAATTACAATGGAAAGGACGGGCCGCTTTATAAATAGATCAAACATACTTAAACCTTTGCTGATGAATAATTACGGGAAGGAAGTGTTGACAATCGAGGCCGTTGCTTCAGTGTCAGGCTCGGTCTCAAAGGCGATTGGTTGTGGCAAAATGGACATGCCGGGTTTGATGGTTTGTATCCCCTCGAATATCAACCGCTCACCAGGTTCCAAGCCTGATTCGATGATGTAATAATGGGAGAAACGTGCTTTCGGAAATATACTTCTTATTTGAACCTGATCGTTTTCATCGACGACATACACAAAACTTCTGTCCTGAATATCAAATACCGTTTTTTGAGGGATAATGATTGCATTTCTTATAGTATTGGTGAGAATTACCTTTCCTGTGGCCCGGTGTTTTAGAATCTTGCTTGGGTTGGGGAATTTTGCCCGAAAAGCTATCGATCCGGTATTTGCATTAAACTCTCCCTCCATCGTTTCTATAAGGCCATCGAATGGGTAGGGAGAACCATCTGCAAGTACCAATTGTATTACATTATTCTGGGCTCTTTCATCTGCACTGGACTTGATATATTCCAAGTATTCTATTTCCGAGACATTGAAGTAAACATGAACCGAACTTACATCGGAAACCGTAGTCAATAAGGTCCCCTGGTCGATAAGGCTTCCAGTTCGTTGTGGAAAACGATCTAGGGTTCCGTTGAAAGGGCTTCGAATTTCGGTATATGAAAGTTGTACCTGGGCGTTTTGCTCTGCTGATTTGGCTTCTTCGATTTTGGCTAATATGGCTTCATATTTGGCTTTGGTCATATCTAATTCCGATTTGGAAATGACATTTTTGTCCACCATGATTTTGAGGTTATCTATCTCAAATTCCATTACTCTGGCTTCTGCCTGTGCGCTTAGCAGATTGGCCACAGCTTTGGCCAATTCGGCTCTATGTTCCTGATCGTTTGTTTTGAATAGGAGCTGGCCTTTTTGTACCTCCATGCCCTCGTCCACATAAATTTTTTCCAGAAAGCCGGGAACACGGGCCCTTAATTCCACATTTTGGATAGCCATGATTTCTGCGACATATTGCCGATGTAATACGGTGTCCTTGGCCACCACCTGGATCACCGGGAATTCTCTTGGTTGCTGACTTGCTGCTGATTCTTTATTGTCAACGCCTTTGCAATTTGTCAATACCAACAGCAGGACAATTGAAACAATGTTTGTGGACAGAGGGCATTTGAATATGGTACCATTCATCATTTTTGGTCAAATAATATGTTTCAATAAATTATATTCGTTTTCGAAAACGAGTAGTTCCGTTTCTCCCTTTAGTTGAAAAGTAGGTGTTAACCGATTATTAAAGGTAGAAAAACCTACATATTTGTAAAGTTGTAATTTTATAAGCGGGCATTCGCAGTTTTTCAAAATGAAAAAGAGGGACGGGAAATGTTTAACTTTAGATGTTTAATTAAATCTAAAACCTATCACCTATTCCTGATTATAGTATTATATCAGTATTTTACACTAATTATCCGATGTCAAGTCAAATGAAAAAATTCCTTCAAACATGTACTTTGGTGGTTTTATCAGGAGTGTTCCTTTCCGAAAATATAGCCCAAACGGATTCAGCTCCAAAAACATATGTCAGCTACCAAAGCCCTACCAAACCTATTATTGATGGAAAATTGGATGATGCTGTTTGGGAGTTGGCACCCTGGTCGGATGCGTTTGTAGACATTCAAGGAGATGAGATGCCTAAACCGACCCATCTTACCCGTATGAAGATGTTGTGGGACAAGGATTTTTTTTACATCGGTGTAAAACTGGATGAACCCCACCTTTGGGCCACCTATACGGAGCGGGAATCGGTTATATTTCATGAGAATGATATAGAAGTATTTCTGGACCCCGATGGAGATACCCACAATTATTACGAATGGGAAATCAATGCGCTAGGTACGCTTTGGGATCTGCTACTGACAAAACCATACAAGGATGGTGGTAAACCGATCAATGGATGGAATATCAACGACTTCGAATTTACTGTTCATTTGGAAGGAACTCTAAACGACCCCTCTGATACGGATGTATACTGGTCTGTGGAGATGGCCATTCCCTGGAGTTCCCTCACGCAGCGTTCCTCACCTCCAAGCGACGGGCACCAGTGGAGGATCAATTTTTCCCGCGTTCAATGGCAACTTGAAGTGAAGGACAATATGTACACAAAAGTAATCAATCCAGAAACCGGAAAACATTTTCCGGAGGACAACTGGGTATGGTCTCCCATTGGCGTGATAAACATGCATATTCCCGACCGCTGGGGATATGTTCAGTTTTCCGAAGTGGAGGTAGGTACAGGTACTGTTCCTTTTGTAAAACATGCTGACGAGCAAATAAAAACCAATCTTCGAGACTTGTATTATGCACAGAAGGCCTTTTTCAAGGAGCATTCCAGGTATGCCGAAACAGTCCAGGAACTGAATTCGGTAGAAGGAACTGTACCGACCGGAATCGAGGTTGAATTTGAAGTTAGCCGAACCCGCTTTAAACTTTCCATTCCGTCAATCGATGATTCCAGCAAGAACTGGTTCATTACCGAAGACGGTAGGATCTGGAAACAGTAGGTTGCTATCAACCATTCCCTTATTTTTGCGTTGAAAAATAAACATGCGTTCAACCAAAAAATCATTTGCCAGTGAATATTCCAAAACAGTTGTCTGTAAAAATTACAACGGGGTTATTTCTTTTTTTTGGAATCCTTGCAGGCTGTGAGAATAGCAGTTCCGACAATAAGGCGCTTATCAATGTTTTACTGATAGATGCGCCCGGTGATTTTGACGAAGTATGGGTGGAAGTATTGGGAGTGGAGGTGTTGCCTGCGGGAAGTAGGGGCTTGGAAAATGGGGAATGGGTGTTTTTGCCCTATACCCCTGCGGATAAAACCGTCCGATTAACAGATCTTGTGGGTAGTCAGCGTTTGCTGCTGGGAAGGAAAGAGGTGCCTGCGGGTATCGTGACCCAAGTTAGATTACTACTAGGTGATACCCATTATTTTATAAAAAACGGTGAGCGGTTCCCCCTTCAACTCGCCAACAATATCGAAAATTTCCTCACAATGAATCTTCAGTCCAATGCCGCCGCAAATTTTGCGTTGGATATTTATATAGATTTTGACTTGGCGTCTTCCGTCAAGCCGGGAGCTTCGGATACGTTTGTTTTAGAGCCTGTGCTTAGGGCTTTCACCCTCGACCGCACGTCAGAAGTAAGGGGCATTGTGCAGCCGTCTGCGGCTAGGCCCTATGTTTATGCCATCCATGAGGCGGATACGTTTTCTACAATAACGAGCGGAACGGGAGAGTTTAGATTAAGAGGCTTGCCTCCCAATCTCTACCGACTTCTTATACGCCCAAGAGTCTCGCACCTCGACAGTGCTCTCAATCTTACAACTTTTGCTGATTCAGTAATAAATTTGGGAAACATTTCCTTAAAACCAGTCGCTAAAGAATAACAGATCACCGATGGAAAAGCATGAATTATTTATGCGCCGTGCGTTGGAACTGGCTGAATTGGGTAGAGGCAACGTCAGTCCTAATCCGATGGTGGGCTGTGTCATTACGGTCGACGATCAAATCATTGGCGAGGGTTACCATGAACGCTACGGCGGACCACATGCCGAACCCAATGCTGTTGCGGATGTCAATAATCCTGATCTACTTGAAAAGGCCACCGTTTATGTTACGCTGGAGCCCTGTGCCCATGTAGGAAAAACACCACCCTGTGCTGATTTGTTAGTTGGAAAAAAAGTTAAGGAAGTTATTATTGCCGCGGTGGATTCGAATCCACTGGTCGGCGGAAAGGGGATTGCTAAATTGCGGGAAACCGGTATCCCTGTGGTAACGGGAGTTCTTGAAAAAGAGGCACGCAGTCAAAACCGCCGCTTTTTCACCCAAATGGAAAAGAACCGTCCCTATGTCCTACTCAAGTGGGCACAGACCCGGGACGGGTTTGTTGCCCAATCCGACTACGACAGTAAGTGGATCAGCAATGCCCACAGCCGGCAACTTGTGCACCGATGGCGGGCAGAGGAAGATGCTGTATTGGTAGGTACTAAAACGGCCCATTACGATAATCCCAAGCTTAATGTACGGGATTGGAGTGGCAGGGATCCGCTGCGGATCGTTATCGACAAACAGTTGACCTTGGATCCTAATGGTTATCTCTTTGACCAAACCCAGCCTACTATCTGTTATAATCTGATCAAAGAGGAAGAACTGGAAAATCTGCACTATGTCCAATTGATGCCGGATTTTCAGGTAGGTGATCTCTTGGCTGATTTACATCGGCGAAAGGTGCAGAGTGTGTTGGTGGAGGGAGGCAGTATCCTGTTGCAGCATTTTATAAGTCAGGATCTTTGGGATGAGGCCCGGGTATTTACCGGAAAAGTAACCTTTGGATCGGGGATTCCCAGCCCGCATCTGAACCTGGTTCCAAACCAAACACTGGATATTATGGGAGACCGCCTAGATGTCTATTACAGGTGATTTCGAAATTTAGCTCCGTTCTTTTTATTGTGTGAGAAGATTGATTTCTGAGACGAAGAAAATAAAATTAAAATCTATAAAATTATATGTCCAGCAGCCTATATATTCCATCCGATGTTTCCAAAGACGAAGTTTACAAAGCTTTGCTTCCGCAGTTGGAGGCCTTGATCATCGATGAGCCTGATCTTATAGCCAATTTGGCAAATGTCAGTGCCGTTCTAAAAGAAGCTTTCGACTTTTTCTGGGTGGGATTTTATCTAGTGAAGGGGGAGCAACTTGTGTTGGGTCCTTTTCAGGGCCCCGTGGCCTGTACCCGGATTGGATTTGGAAAAGGTGTTTGTGGGACGGCATGGGAAACTGGGAAAACCCAACTGGTACCAGATGTGGATGCCTTTCCTGGACATATTGCCTGTAGCTCTGCTTCAAGGTCCGAAATCGTTGTTCCGGTAGTTCAGGACGGAAAGGTAATGATGGTCTTGGATGTGGACTCCGAACAACTCGATCATTTTGACACCACTGACCAAGTTTATTTGGAGCAGTTGGCAGATTTGCTGGCAACGACTATTCTGAAATAAAACCTTCAAGGTTTATTTAAAAGTAATTTTGAAACTGAACCTTTGGCTAAAAACCTTGAAGGTTTTCTGACAGAATCAATTTATTTGACCTCCCACTTGGGAATATATTTCGGGGTATACGCCGCCATTCGCTCCAGTAGCCACTCCGCATCGTCGGAGACAATCAGGCTATCCAACTGTTCCTGTCTCAGAAAGCCCTCCTGACTCGAAAAACTTAAAAAGTCCAGAAGTTTATTATAGTAGCCTTTGACATTATATAGGGCAAGAGGTTTTTGTATATACCCCAGTTGGTTGAGCGTCATGATTTCGAAGAGTTCTTCCAGCGTGCCTATACCTCCAGGCATGGCAATAAAGCCATCCCCTTTTTCAGCCATCAGCCATTTTCGATCCCGCATGGTTTCGACAACGGTAAGTTCTGTCAGTCCTAAGTGGGCCACTTCTATATTGACTAGGCTTTGGGGAATAATTCCATAAACCTTACTTCCTGCCCGCAGCATTTCATCCGCTATGATTCCCATTAATCCCACCTTGCCGGCTCCATAGACAAGTTCGAGGTTTCTTTTGATCAGCTCTTTAGCAAGGGTTTTTGCGCCTGCTTCAAAGGCCGAATCCCTTCCTTTGTTGGAACCACAGTAGACAGTGATTTTTTTCATGATGGGAAATTACGGAAAAAACTGCCCTTCCCATCCAAAAAATAGATATTTTCGGGCATGAAATCGAGCATGACGAGATCGTCACACAGTGGGATGATTATAATTGCGAGATTCCATCTGACCATTGAAAAAAGAATTATAAACAGATGAAAAACATATGCTTTGCAAGTAACAATGCCAAGAAACTGGATGAAATCAAGTCCGCACTGTCTGGAAAGATCGGTATCATCTCCCTTGAGGAACTCGGCTGCAAGGAAGAATTGGCCGAGACTGGGGATACCCTATATCATAATGCCTTTCAAAAGGCCCGATATGTATCCGAAACCTATGGCGTGGATTGCTTTGCCGACGATACCGGGCTGGAAGTAGTTGCGTTGGATGGCGCACCGGGGGTGTATTCCGGAAGATTTGCCGGGGAACCACGCAGCGACGAACGGAACGTAGAGTTGTTGCTAAAAAGAATGGAGGGAAAGGAAAACAGAAACGCTTCCTTTCGCACCGTGATCGCCCTTATCTTGCAGGGCGAAGAATATTCTTTTGAAGGTAAAGTGGATGGAGTGATTACTGAAGAACGTTTTGGAGAAAAAGGATTTGGCTACGATCCGGTATTTCAGCCTGACGGATATGACCGCACCTTTGCGGAACTATCCATGGAAGAGAAGAACCAGATCAGTCACCGGGGTAGGGCGGTAGCGAAATTGGTGCAGTTTTTATTGACAAGGGATTTTTGAGGAAGGCATTTTTCCTTCGCTGACTTGTCGGTAGTTGATAGAAATCAACATTTACAGATTGGCCAAATACTTCGATTATCGGATAATTGCCCGTTCCTTTTGGTGGATCTAGGTCCAATTTCTAATGCTTATCGGGGGCTATTCCAAAAATTGAGTTACTTTTGTCTCCCATGAAGAAGCCCTATATCGTTGGCATTACCGGAGGAAGTGCATCGGGGAAGACCCTCTTTCTGGATAAGCTGCTCCATGCGTTTGATTCCAGTCAGGTATGCTTGATTTCCCAGGATAACTACTACAAGGCTAGGAATCTGCAGCCGCTTGACAACAAAGGGATTTATAATTTTGACACGCCCCATTCCATCGATTTTGAAGAATATGCAGGTGATATTCGGAAGATTCAGGCTGGAGAAACGGTTTTCCGCCAGGAATATACCTTCAACAATCCCAACAAAACCCCCAAAATCCTTGAATTCAAACCCGCCCCTGTGGTGGTGGTGGAGGGGATTTTTGTGCTTTACTACCCCGAATTAGCCAATTTGCTTGACCTGAAAGTTTTTATAGATGCCAAGGAATACATCAAACTCAAACGCCGCATAGTACGTGACAAAGTTGAGCGGGGATATGATTTGGATGATGTGCTTTACCGCTATGAGATGCACGTAATGCCAACTTATGAAAAGTACATTGAACCCTTCAAACACGACGCTGACCTAATTGTTCCGAACAACAGGGGATTTGAAAAGGCACTGGAAGTGCTTAAGACTTTTTTAAAGGGAAAGGTGTCATAAGTGAGTTCCTAGGGAAAAAGGGGTGACTATAAAGGGCACGGAGGGTACACGGAGGACACAGAGATTTTATGTTGGTTTTGAAACATGGTTTTTTTGCATGTAAAAGGGTAGCCACATAGGGCGCATAGAGCACATAGTTTTTGATTCAGCGTCGAAGTTGGAGTTTCATTTGCAGTTTGGATTTTTAAAGATAACCAACATGACTTGAGGCCACGACGATATTTATAAAAAATCCGCTTTATCGATCTCATCCGGATCATCCGTGTTCTATTCCACCTCTAGAAAGGAAGGTCCGCATAACTTGTCCCGGTTTTTCGGGATTACGCTGATTTACGCTGATTATTTTTATTTATGTCGAGGTTTAATTCAATACAAAAAAATCCGCTTTATCCGTGTCATCCGCTCCATCCGTGTTCTATTTTACCTCGAATCGAATGGAACGCAGATTTGGCGGATTGAACGGATTTCTTTTATTAGCCTCGAGAATTAATATAAAACAAAAACCCGCTTTATCGGTGTCATCCGCATCATACGTGTTCTATCTCACCTCCAGAAAGAATTGCCCGCTGACTTGAGTTGATTTCCGCTGATATTTTTATTGACATCGAGGTGTAATTCAATACAAAAAAATCCGCTTTATCCGTGTCATCCGCTCCATCCGTGTTCTATTTTACCTCGAATCGAATGGAACGCAGATTTGGCGGATTGAACGGATTTCTTTTATTAGCCTCGAGAATTAATATAAAACAAAAACCCGCTTTATCGGTGTCATCCGCATCATACGTGTTCTATCTCACCTCCAGAAAGAATTGCCCGCTGATTTGCGCTGATTTGCGCTGATATTTTTATTGACATCGAGGTGTAATTCAATACTAAAAAACACGCTTTATCCACGTCTACCTGCTACTTTGCATTTTTTGCGGTTTAAAACGGCAAGGGAGCATAAAAAAAGGAGTTCTTAGCTCCTTTTCTTGTTTCTGCTATCTTCTTTTATCTTTTTAATATAGGATTTGATAACATTAATACGCTGTTTTTCAGGAAGGACTTCCTTCTGAAACAATCCATCGATACTATAATACATTGGGCGATTATTTAGGTTGTCGTAAATATAAACGCTTTTCGTTATGTAAATGTTTATTTGACAAGTTTTTTTTACCAATGGCGAATATTGCAGATATGTGCAAAAGTAATGGGTTGACAATCGTTGGATTTTTCGTCTTTTTTTACTTCATTACCGTACCTGTAGGTAACTAAACCAAACCCGGCCATGATAAATACCATAGAATCCAAGGCTACCTTTGCTGCCCAAAAACAAAAATCGCTAGAAATCCGGGACTCCTCGGTCTTACAGCGAGTTGCCAAACTAAAGACCCTGCAGGGCTGGATCACCGAAAATGCGGATGATATCCGAAAGGCCCTCTATGCGGATCTAGGCAAATCCGCATCCGAGGCGGATATTTCGGAACTTTCCATGGTTAAGGGTGAAATCAGCCATGCAATTTCCAACTTGTCCTCCTGGATGGCACCTAAAAAGGTTAAAACCCCAATGCATATGCTCGGGAGTTCTGCTTACGTAATCCCCGAACCCAAAGGTTGTGCACTAATTATTTCCCCTTGGAACTATCCCTTTAACCTTTGCATCGGACCGCTGGTTTCGGCTTTAGCTGCGGGATGTACCGTATGGCTCAAGCCTTCCGAGATGGCACCCCACACGGCGGCCTTGATCCGGAGATTGGCGCAGGAGCTTTATGAGCCGGATGAAGTAACTGTAAGTGAAGGCGGGGTGGAGGTGTCAGAATTGTTGCTGTCCCTCCCCTTTGACCATATATTTTTTACAGGCAGCCCCGCTATTGGCAAGGTGGTGATGAAGGCTGCTTCCAACCACCTGACTAGCGTCACCTTGGAGCTGGGAGGCAAATCTCCCGTGATTATAGACAAGGATTGCGACCTGAAGGATGCCGCAAAAAAGGTCGCCTGGGCAAAGTTCCTGAACTGCGGGCAGACCTGCGTCGCACCAGATTACGTATTGGTGCAGGAAAGTGTTTATGAGGAATTTAAGGCCTACTTGCAGGAAAGCCTAGAAGCCATGGGAAACCCCAAGGGAAAGGGCATACATAAGAGTTCCGATTACAGTCGCATCATTAACGGGAGACATTGGAATCGGTTAAAGAAATTGCTGGAAGAGGCGATAGCAAGTGGTGCGAAGGTAATTTATGGGGGAGAGATCGATGAGGCAAAAAACCTTTTTTCTCCTACACTGATACAAGGGGCGGACGAAAGCACGGGTGTGATGACCGAGGAGATATTTGGACCCATTCTGCCACTCCAGGCCTACACCTTGCTGGATGAGGCGTTGGCTATTATCAATAGCCGGGAAAAGCCGCTTGCCCTGTATTTGTTCTCCACCGAGGAGTATATCCAAGAGCAGGTTGCTGCCAAAACCAGCAGCGGGGGATTATGTTTCAATGACTGTGCGGTACACTTTGCCCATCCTTCGCTGCCATTTGGCGGGGTAGGGCAAAGCGGGATGGGCAAGGCCCACGGACAATATGGATTTTTTGCCTTTTCCAATGAAAAGGCGGTATTCAAACAGCGGCCTGGCTTTTCCCCGACAAAGACGTTTTATCCTCCGTATACGATGAAGACTAAGAAGCTGATCAAGTATTTTATGAAGTGGGTTTAGTTTAGCGAGGGGAGAGATTGGTTTTAGTTAGTATTAGAACAATTCTTGTTCGATTTCTTTGATGCCAGGGTTTGTAGAAGAAATAATATATCGAATGGACGGAATTGATGTTACCCAGACAGTTCCAAACCAAATTCTTTCCATATCAGGATGGTTTTTAGTTGCAATAGAAACTTTGCACGCATTTTTACCAAAATTCATTCAAGACAAAATTGAAAGAGTGCTTTCAGAGAAACTTAGCCTAAGAGAGGATGAGCAACGTTCTGTTATTCCAACAAACGGAAATTCCTTTGTTTCTTCATTACCGTTTCCGCAAAAATTGATAATGCCTATAATATTGAGGTTTTTTGGAACGAAACCACCACAAAAATCAATAGAAAGAGAACTCTGCAACGACTTGACATCCGAACAAGCTTCAAAAATAGTGAAGGATTTTACTCCGGAGTCAAAAGTACTTTATAAAACAAAAATAACCTTTAACTTACCTGACACCAAGCGACTGTATATTAAGTTGGAAAATGATAAGGCCATGCGGGGTGATTTCCAGGATAAAATGGCAAAGAATCTAAAGGCGGAAAAAATTATTACTATTGATAGCGGACATTTACCGATGATAAGTAAAGCTAAAGAATTGGCAGCTATCTTATCCGATTTTGTAGGTGAGATTGGACAAGACGAAAGAACTGACGACTCCTAAAATTGGGGTTCGACTACGCTCAATATGAACAGACATATTATTTTAGATAACCTCACCATTTTATTAGAAACATTAAATCTTAAATCAAAGCACCTATGAAACACTTTAGGATACCACTAATTTTACTGCCAATAGCTCTTATCACCTTTCAATGTCAGGAAACTTCAACTATGAAAGTTATAAAGGATCTCCCGCCTGAGGTGGTGGAGACTATTGAAAACCGTATAGAGGGAAACGCTACACCAAGTATCTCCATAGCGGTAATCGACTCCACGGGAATTCATTATTATAATTTTGGCAAAACTGCCGTTGACGGTAAAGCAGTGGACGAAAATACCATCTATGAAATAGGATCTATTTCCAAAGCGTTCACGGCGATACTTCTTGCACAACAAGTACTGGATGGGAAACTCAAGCTGGAAGATGAGATAAATAAATTTTTACCGGATAACTTCAAAATCCCTGTGATGGGTGATACAGAAATTACATTCGGCAACCTAACCGACCATACCTCCGGCTTGCCAAGGATGCCGGACAATTTTGCCCCCGCTAACCCCAGCAATCCTTTTGCAGACTATACGGAAGACCTGATGTATGAATTTATTTCAAACTATCAACCAGTCCGGGAAGTAGGTGCTGAATATGAGTATTCAAATCTTGCCCAGGGTCTTTTGGGGCACTTGCTTGCCATGAATTCCAACAGTGCTTATGAAGAATTGATTGTTCAAACTATTGCCGATCCTTTAGAAATGGAGGATACCAGAATCCGGTTGACTGATAGCATGAAGGAAAACCTGGCCCTTGGGCACAGTGGCGGCAAGGTTGTTGAAAATTGGGACATCCCCACACTTGCCGGTGCAGGTGCAATCCGAAGTTCATCATCAGATATGGCCAAATTTATTTCTGCTAATTTGGGTTATGTGAAAAGCCCCTTGGCGGCGGCTATGGAATTAACCCATAAAGCTAGACATCAAAAAGCAGGGGAAATGGGAGTAGGAATGGGCTGGCATATTAAAAAGGGGGAAGATGGAGATGTAATCTGGCACAATGGCGGCACTGGTGGTTACAGAACTTTTGCCGGATTTGTAAAAGAAACAAGGATCGGTGTGGTTCTTCTCACTAATTCATCCACAGGTTCTGATGATATTGGTTTCTACTTACTCGATCCGAGTTCGGAATTGGCGGACATGAAATTCCTAGGAGATGCAGTTGACCTACCTGAATCCGTCCTTGAACAATATGTTGGTACCTACGAGTTAGCGCCGGAATTTAAAATCTCTATCACCAAAGAAGGGAAGCAGTTGTTTGGACAACCAACAGGGCAGGAAAGGGTTGAAATATACCCTGAAAACGACACGATTTTTTACCTAACTGTTGTTCAGGCAAAGATTTCCTTTCAACTAAAAGATGGTGTTGTGGAGAGCTTGACCCTGATTCAGGGCGGACAGGAAACGCTGGGCAGGAGGATTGAAGAGTAAACCCAAATGATCGCGCCTCAACCCAAATAAACTAGACAACGTTACCAGGAAACTATGTTTTTTACAATTTAATTGAGAGGCTTCATTATTTGACTGTTTCAGACGGTAATTCAGAACTTCAAACAACAACGGGCTAAAAAATGGAAAAAGTAGCCAATCGGCTACTTTTTCCTTCTTAGGTACTTCAAATTAATAACTTCCTTTTCGGTCAAAAACCTATATTTGCCACGCGGCAGGTCTTTTTTTGTTAGACCAGCGTAGGTGACCCGGTCAAGGGCGACTACATCATATCCGAAATGGGCAAAAATCCGTCTCACTATCCGGTTTTTTCCGGAGTGAATCTCCAGCCCCAGAATGGTTTTATCCTTGGAGAGTATCTGCAAATCATCGACTTTCGTAGGTCCGTCCTCCAATTCTATCCCTTCCATAATGATATCAGCATCCTTTTGGGAAAGTGGCTTGTCCAATGTAACTTGGTAGATTTTTTTGATATTGTTGGATGGGTGGGCTAGACTTTCGGTCAATTCACCGTCGTTGGTAAACAGCAGCAATCCAGTCGTATTTCTATCCAATCTACCCACGGGAAAAATACGTTCGTCGCAGGCATTCTCCACGAGCTGCATAACTGTTTTCCGCTCATAGGGATCATCGGTAGTCGTAATAAAATCTTTGGGCTTGTTGAGCAGGACGTACATTGGCTTTTCCGGATTTAGCGTCCTGCCATTGTAGAGGATCTTGTCTCCGCGCTGTACTTTGTAGCCAAGTGAGGTGATTACCTGTCCGTTTACTTTGATTTCTCCTCCTTCGATTAGCTTATCCGCATCACGCCGGGAACATATACCGGCATTTGCGATGTACTTATTGAGGCGAATCTCGTCCGTATCTTTATTTTTATTCTTACTCTCTACTCCCTTGAAAGTATATTCTGGCTTCCTTTCATCCGATTTAAATTTCGCCTTAGATTTGATCGGAGAAAATGGCTTTTTAAAAGCTGGTTTTTTCTTTTTCGGAGCCTCGTCAGACCACTCATATATCGGTTTTTGATCCTTTCCTCTCCCTAGATATAGTTTCTTCGAGCTATTTTCTGGTTTTTGGTCTTTTCCAAAAGAACCCTTTCGAGGTGTACGGGATTTTTTTTTGTCACCGAATTCGGGTGAATGGGAAGGCTTGTTCCCTTTGTTGTCTTTTTTCATTGTCCTGCAGCATCTCTGCTGTATAATTTGTGTAAAATGGTTTTGTTAGGGAGATAATTTTTCTCCTATTTTTTTTTCGGAGTTCAAAGATACGTTATTGTTGTTGCATTTGGTTTTTTTGGGAAGTAAAAATATTGATCTTCATCCCTTTATCACAAAAGATGTGCTGATTTGTCGAGTCAAAATACCAATATGTAAATTCTATCGTAATATGAATTTGTAAAAATGGTGCATTAAAAAAGTATAATTGATGATTTTCTTTATTCCTTCTGTTCCCCGATTTCATTCGATTCCTGAACGAAATCTTTTGGCTGCGGCAAGTCTTTGATATCATTGATTCCAAAGTAATCCATGAATTTCTGGCTGGTTCCGTAAAGCAGTGGTCTTCCAAGACCAGTAGACTTACCCGTAATAATCACCAATTCCTTCTCCAACAATTTGTGCACAGAATAGTCACAATTGACACCCCGGATTTGCTCCATTTCAGATTTGCTGATAGGTTGTTTGTAGGCAATAATCGAAAGCGTCTCCAACTGCGCCGTGGAAAGCCGCTTTTGAGACTGATGTTTGAGTAGGATGGAAACACTGTTTTGGTATGCGGGTTTGGTTAAAAATTGAAAACCACCCCCTGATTTTTCCAACGCAAACGAAAAGTCATCAGCAAGGTATTTTTGCTGAAGGGCCTCTATGGCCTGGTGGATGTGCTCATCGGGTATCTCTGATTCAAACATTTCGCTCAGGCACCGTTGGATATCCGGCATAGCCAGAGGCTCTTTTGAACAAAAGATAAGTGCTTCTATGTGTCTGTGCAGAAAATCCACCCGTTATTTTTTTGCCAGTTTCGCCTCGATGCTGTGCATAGTATGGGGAACCGCCCGCAAGCGCTCCTTGGCAATAAGTTTTCCGGTGTCAACACATACGCCATATGTACCATTTTTAATTCGACGGAGGGCATTTTCCAAGTTTATAATAAACTTTTGCTGCCTAGCCGCCAATTGACTTAGGTTTTCCCGCTCCAAGGTATCGGCACCGTCTTCCAGTAATTTTGACGTAGATGCCGTGTTGTCGGTACCACTGTCGTTACTTTTACTCAGCGTTTTCTTGAGCTGGGACAATTCGTCCTTTGCTAGAGTTAATTTTTCCTGGATGAGGTCCTCAAATTCCTTGAGTTCTTCCTGGGAGTATGAAGTTTTCTCTTCCTGATTCATGGTGTGTTGGGTAAACTATGTGTTTTAAACTTAGGTCTATCTTTGTTAAAAATTTCTCTAAAATACGGCTAGCATTTTAAATTCAAAACTATTTAAATTTTTAATTTATACTTGCTCTACGGATAGCAGCTAACAGGGTTGCAGTCGGCCTATTTATAGTTGAATCCAATTTTTTATTTTAGGAATAAATTATACCGTTTAAAAAGATTAATTTGAAAACTACTTCATAAAAGTGTACTTTTAAGATTATTTACAGTTTAATAAACCTTAATAATATGAAGAAATTAATTTTAATGTGCTTGGTTGTTTTCGTCTCAATGACCTCTTATGGTCAGAAAAAAGACAAGGACGGCTGGTATACAATATTTGACGGGAAGACCCTTAAAGGTTGGACTGTAGGTGCCAATGCATCATCCTTTCAGGTAGTGGATGGGGCTATTAAAATAGATGGCCCGAGGGCACATTTGTTTTACACAGGTAAAGTGAACAAGGGGGAGTTCAAAAATTTTGAATTCCAGGCAACTGTCAAAACCGAAGAAAAGGCGAATTCCGGAATATTTATTCATACAGATTATCAGGAAGACGGATGGCCCGATGTCGGATATGAGATTCAGGTCAACCAGTCCCACGGTGATTGGAGAAAGACAGGAAGCGTTTATAGCTTCAAAGATGTAAAGGAAACATTCGTGAACGACGGTGATTGGTACACCAAAACCATCCGAGTAGAAGGTGATAAAATTACTGTTAAAGTAAACGGTAAAGTGGTAAATGAGTTTGTGGAGTCTCAAGACAGGGGAGATATTGGCGACAGCAAAAAGAGGCTAAGCAGCGGAACTATAGCCTTACAGGCCCACGATCCCCAAAGTATTATCTATTATAAAGACATCAAAATAAAGCCATTACCATAAGCATTTAAGCCAATGGCTGCACGAGTGTGCAAACCCTATAATCCAGTCTGTTGTCCCTTTATTTGGACAATGGGCTGGAATTTTTTTTGTCATCTATAAACTCCTTCCCTCTATGAATAAGTTGATTTTCAATCCTATAGCACTTAGGGGCTTTGTGGAAGAAATGTTTGCGTATTTTGGTATTCCATCTGAGGATTGCAAGTTGGCCGCAGACGTTCTTGCCTATAGCGATGAACACGGTATTGATTCCCACGGGGTGGCCCGCCTGATCACCTATTATGACTTGCTGAAAGTGGGGCGAATAAATATCCATCCTAAACTGAAAATTATCCGAGAAAAAGGCAGCGTCGCCACGATCGATGGGGACAATGGCCTAGGATTGATCATTGGTCCCAAATGTAATGAAATAGCTATGGATAAAGCGGAAATCCATGGATCGGGATGGGTAAGTGTATGTAATACCAACCACTATGGCGCAGCTGGTTACTATCCTGTAAAGGCCCTCGAAAGAGACCTGATTGGACTTTCTCTGACCAACACTACTAAAGGCGTGGTGCCTTTTGGCGGTAGGGAGAAAATGTTGGGGACAAACCCGATTGCAATTGCATTCCCTTCCGGGCAAGAGCCGCCTATGGTCATTGACATGGCCACGAGCACCGTGGCATATGGAAAGGTGGAAATAGCGGACAGGCAGCAAAAGCCAGTGCCAATTGGCTGGTGTTTGGACAAGGATGGTCAGCCTACAGTTGATCCTTTGGCGATGATTAATGACGGAGCATTGTTGCCGCTAGGTAGCGATATTGAAGGAAGTGGTCACAAGGGATATTGCTTGGCAGCTATGGTAGACGTACTTTCTGCGGTACTTAGCGGTGCTAACTGGGGTCCGTTTGCAGTCCCCTTTGCCATCCGGTCTGATGGACAACCAATTACTCAGGTGGGAAAAGGGATAGGCCACTTTTTTGGGGCCTGGGATATAACGGGCTTTCAGGACTTGGAAGTCTTTAAAAAATCAATGGATGCTTGGATCAGAGTGATGCGGGAAACGCCTCCCTTGGAAGGGACACCCCGTGTGCTGATTCCCGGCGATCCCGAAAGGGAGGCCTATGGGGTTCGGATGAAGGACGGCATTCCGCTGGATGGTATTGTCTGGGAGAGTATTTGTAAAATAGCAAAAGAGACGAAAATTCCTTTACCCAGTCCCCAATAAACAAAGTTCTGCCGTGCCTTTTAGAACCGGAAGAGGCACAATCCTGTTTATCGGTATATGATGGATTGGAAATACCCGTATCAACCCCGGTTCTCTTGAAAGCAGAAAAGCTCGAATCTTACCTGCCTATTTCCACAATGGAGTTATTGGCTCATTGCTCCCGCTATGTTGGAGTCTTGATAGTCCTATGCTGTCCATTTTTTAGTTCTGCCCAAAGTCCCCTGGCTTCCTCCATAGAACCAATTGCGCTGAGAACAATTCCACTGCCCTTTACTCCAAACGAGTTTTACTTTCATAATGTAATGGATGTCCGATCCGACCGATCCCCCGTTGCCTTCCTTGTCCCGATATCCAGCGATAGGGGTTCCAACTTGGAATTGGTAGATCTCAAAGGTGGTATGTTGCCTGCCATTGAAGCATTCGTGACCGGAAGTCTTTCCCAAAACCTAAGCTTGCGGCCGGTTGTCATCAAAATTAAGGATTGTAAAATCGTTGAAAAGCTGGTGGACAGCAGCAGGGGGGTGATAGAAGGTGAGGTCTATTTGGATTTTGGCTTTCATTTGGAAAGGGGGGATGATTTGGTGCATTTATTGGATTTTCAGGGTGGAATGTCCTACAAACGAACTGTTCGTCAAATTTCGGTCATAGAGCCCATTTTCAGAAAATCGCTTAGCAATGCCCTTAAATATTTTCACGACTGGATGGAAAAAGAAGCGGGTAAAAATGAAAAATTGGCACATTCCGTAAGGGTGAATATGTCCGATTATCGGGTAGATTTTAAAGATGACACGGTTTTTTATGATCCAAAACGTCCCCTAACTTGGGCAGATTTCACAGGAAGGCCCAGAATGGGTAATTATGCGGCCTCTATTTTCGCGAGCATCGCATATGAAGGAGACAGTAGGTTGGTTGATGGAGAAGTGGAAATCGATCTAGTTTTCAAGACCTATATGTTAAAAAACTCCTCTTGGGTCAAAGGGGTTAACAATACGTATGGCCTCAATCATGAACAGCGACACTTTGACATTGCGCAGCTTATCACAGAAAGGCTCAAATCAAAGTTATCAAATATGACCTTATTGCCGCATAATTTTGACCGGGTGGTGTCTTTTGAATTTCTGGAAGCATATCGGGAAATGAATCGTCTTCAGGAAGAATACGACAGGGAGACGGCCCATGGCATGAATAGCGCTGCTCAGACACGCTGGAATACCAGAATTGACAATGAACTCAGGGAGTTTGGAGTCATTCCATAATCCTCGAACATGAAAGTGGAGTTTACCCCCTTTCCTCCTCGGTCTTGTTCATCCAAGAAGGGGCTGTTGTAAACCACATGATAGTCCCGATGGTCATTAGCACTTTGCAAGTATCCGGTGTAATGCTTTGCTGAAATACCAGAATGGCTGGAATAATTGATAACCCCAAGCCAATAAAGGAAATTATCTTTACGAGTGTTTTCATAAGTATGTTTTTTAGGCTACAGGTTGTGGGGATTTTACAATGGGGCGTTTTTGGTTGATTTTACTGGCTACGATGTAGACCAATACGGCGACAAACCACCCGGGTAATCCAAGAAAGAACACTTCAATTCCTCCATAGATATTTAGCGCAAGGCAAAATACTAGGGTGATTCCCCAGGTCAATGCCGCAGACCAGTTCATTTTTGATTTAGATACCAAGGCATAGTTAGACCGCAAGCCGATTTTTTCCAATACATAAATATCAATAAAGATAACCGCTCCTAAAGGCATTAAAATAAGCCCATATAGTGCCACGAATTCCAGCAGCATCATTACCAAAGCAGGGAAGCAGGCAGCGATAGTCGTGATGAATCCAACAAAAAGCGTGACTTTCCAAGTTTTCCACTTGGGATTGATGGATTGTATGGCAAGACCTGCCCGGTAAAGGGTAGGGTTTGCTGTGGTCCATCCTGCAATTATCACGCAAACGGCTCCCGCAATGCCCACAGCACTGTAGGCAATAGGTCCTGGGGCGAAGGTTAGGCTATTTTGGGACTCTATTAAAAATAAGGAATAAAGAATTCCTGATGCTATCCATGCTATGAAATGACCCAAAAACACACCTGTTGCGGAGGAGAACCCATAGGTCCATTTTTTGGCATAGCGGAGGATGGACATATCCGCCAATCCGATATGCATGGCCATATTGCAAAACCAGGCAAAAAACATAACATGCCAAAATGTAAATTTACTTTGGCCCTCTAAAGGAATTCCAGTCCAGATCACCTCTTGCGCCACGGGCCAAAATTCGCTTACCTGCGTTACTCCCAGCCGGGGTAGGGAAGCAATAGCGGCCGCAATAAAGACCATAATCATCCATGGAGCGGCAACATTGGCAAACTTGGAAACTTGATCAAAACCAAACATGGCCACCACAGTCGTAATGGCTCCAATGACAAAGACAGTGATAATCCAGCCTATGCTATTGGGATAAATATCGGTAAGTTGCGGCATAGCCAAATCAAACGGGATACCCACGGCGGTGGCAGATACAGCTATCATTGCACCCGCCAGAAAACAAAACAAACCGGCATTTACCAAATTGTAAATAGTGGTAAATTGGTGTCCAGCGATTTTTTCCAACTGGTAGTAGAGGGTAATTCGGGTTTTGACGGCGATTTTACCCGTATAAAAAGCCCAACAAAGGATCGCCAAAATATTTCCGACAATCAGTCCGGAGACTAAATCCACCGCACTTGCCCCGTGGGTGACAAATAAGGGGCCGATTACGAATTCCGTTCCGGCAGTGTGTTCCCCTGCATATATACCCAAAAAACTTTTCCAACCTTTTAATTTATTGGTTGGGATTGGCTCTTGTTCATACTCATTGACTGCCTCCAGCTTTTGCACCAAAGCTTTTTTATTCCACATGTATGTCTCGTCGTTTTAAGGTTTGGGAAATAAAGATAGTTTGTAAAGGCTATAGCGAGCCTCTATTGATAAAATTGAAGATATTTTTGACACACTCTTTTTTGTGTTTTCGGATCATGTAAGCTGCGGTTTCTCCCATCAGTTTAAAATCGGTCGAAATTACAGTAATTCCGAGAAGTTCTTTAAGTGGGGTGTCATTATATGACACGATGCCAATATCTTTCCCCATCGTATAGCCCTGTTCCCTGACCTGCTTGACCAAATTGACCAGGTCATTTTCCTCTATCAGAATGTAGGCATCCTGGGGACGAAGTTCCATGTCCGTATAGATGGTCTCTAGAACTTCATTGTCAAACTCAAAGTCTGTACAAAACTTTTTGAAGCCATCGAGAATCTCCTTAGGATAGGGGTAAACCGTCTCTTTAGGATAGACCAGCATCAGTTTGTCATAGTGCTGCAACTCAAAGATCCCCTCACAAAGGGCATTGTATATATCGTGTTTGAAATCCTGATATACAGAAGCAAATCTGTCGCTTAAATCAGGCAAATAATTGTCTAAAATAAGCAGTTTGTCCGAAGGGATTTTTTTAAGGGTACTGATTACCTGTTGATCGAGGTTATAATGGTTTTTGCTTTCATCTTTAAAGTGGGGCATGATCACATAATGGTCGTATGCACCCATGTTCTCCTCCAAAATATTCAACAGAAGTTTGGGGTCGCAATGGTAGATTTGTAAGTCCACATAGGTGGAAGAGCCCATGCTGTTGACAAAAGAATTGTATATCTTAAGCTTATAATTGCTCAGTTTATTTATCAGAAACAGAACGGACACCTGAGAGTGTGAAACGTTTCTTGCTACATAAAACCCCTTACCCTTTACAGATACTATGATTTTCTTTTCTTTCAGTTGATTATAGGCTTTTTCAACAGTATCCCGTGAGAGGTAGTACTCTTCACTAATTTCATTGATGGATGGGATTTTGTCCCCGACATTCAGAAGTTGTCCTTCGATATCCTCAATGATCGAATTGACAATCTGCTGATATTTTGGGATTCTGGAATTTTCATCCAGGCGGATTAGTGTTTTAGCTGCTAACATAATCAGGTTATTTAGGGAATTGCCGTTTGGGTATACAGTGATTGTTCTAAAATATCAAGTAATGTTGGTAAATCCGAATATTCAAGGAAGGATCTTTTAGGAGCGTCAAATAACTACGATATTTGACACCTTGCCGCCAAAGTTACATTAACGGTAAATATCAATGCTTGTCGGTCCTGCTAACCCGGAGGGCATTATCTCCCAGTTGGAGGCATCGAACGGTTTATAGTCAATATTTACAAAGTTTATCTCGTGGTAATTTCTCCAGACCAACCCTTTTCTGTCCATGTCCCGGATACGGTTGGCCATGAGATTGGCCACTTCAATACGAACAGTGTTTTCGCCTGAATGTATCCACTCGGTAATGTTAAGCTTAAAATGGAGACCAAAGACATGGCCGGATTCACTGCCATTAATCCATACTTTTGCACTTTCGTGAACCGTACCCAAGTTTAGTATATATACTTCGGCGGGATTTTTTTCAATGGTAAAATTGCTCTCATAGGTGCCTATCCCAGAAAAGGATTGGGTGCGTTTATCCTCCAATTCGGTCCAGGGCATCAATCTTTCCAGCGTTTGATCTTCGGGTTTATCGGGTCCCCCAGCACCGAAACTTAATTTCCATGGACCATCAAGAGCCAATATTTCCTCCTGACTATTTATGTAAGGCCAGGCAGTGACATTGTCAGCCGAATTAGCTAACACCTGAACGATTAATGATTCTCCGGAGGGAATCTGCACACGTACGTTCCATGCTTCTTTTTCAGTTTTGCTTTCGGCCATTCCTATTGATCCCTGTTGTGGATCCAGTAATATGGCTGATTTTCCCTTATGCCGTAAAGGAATCCATTGATCAATTTTCTTTGCCGTATGGTTTACCAGATAATAATACGTTCCTTGATCCGATTCCCGTCGGATAAATTTCAAACCTGTGTCGGTCAGGGATTCCCGGTATATCCCCACGGATTCCAACCCATTCTCAAAATTTTTAGTGAGAATGATTTTTCCTTCACCCAAGCGCGCAGATTGGATTCCATTGGTGTGTAAATCGAAATCAATGTTATCCCACATTGATTCAAGTTGCCGAAGCCGCACTTCCACATCAAGAAATCCCGGGACTTGCTTTGGCACTTCCTGAAATATAACTGTTGCTCCCTGACGGACCAACTCAAGTAATCTTTGAAGGGTTTCCAAAGGCATGTGTTCCGAAGAGGGTATGAGGATTGCTTTGGCCTTGTTCCCTCCAGATAGTATGGAATTGTCTTGTATCCTCAATTGGTCCAACAACGCATCCGAAACAAAGTCGATAGCATACCCTTTCTCCATCAGCATAGCTGACTCTTTATAAAAGGGGGTTGGTTGGAGCCACTCGTCGATATTGTGAACGGTAATCATCCTGGAGAGTCCCTTGGGGTCTGCCCACACATCGTAAATGGGCCAATACATAAGCAGTTCCTGAGAGGGATTTCCAGATTGAAGTACTGCTTGGCTGCGGGCTACAAAATCATTGAATCCCCGAAAGTGAGACCATAGACTGTTGTGGGTGGTAAGATTTAGCGACGCATAAAACAACCAGCCTGGAAATTCAACATCCTGTGGGGAATAGGTAATGCCGTGGTAAAACATGTGATTGATACCCGCCAAAAAGGCTTGCTCCAATTCAGGCTTTGCCTGTGAAAAAGAAGACTTGAAATGTTCCCCCAACCAGGTGAAGGTTTCGGTAGAAACCAGTTTTTTTCCGGTAAGGTGGGCTGCCGATGAAGCAAACTTCAACATAATCGGGTCTGGGTCTACATTGCGGATATCCGCACTGTCTCTACGTAAGCCTGGTATTGGAAAATGACTGGAACCAAAAGTTTCTGCTTCGGGGATATCTACCGTAGCATATAAATCCAACAGATTTCCAGGAGATCCGTGGGCCTGATTTTTGGTCTTCCTACCATGCTCATGTGCCCAATTGGTCCATTGTTGGGTAAAGTTTTCCAACAGCATCTCGTGGATGGTTTCTCTGTAATCGGATTTCAGCCTTGCACTTGTTTGATTAGGTTCTTTGGTTAATAATTCCGGAAGGTGACGTTTTAGATCGTACCCCCGTTTTTTCTCAAAAAATTCGAAAAAACCAGCTGTAAAATCAGCTCCATAAACTTCAAAGCTGTCATTATAGAAAGCTCGTATCCCGGGGAATTGGTCAACAAACGATTGGTCAAAATGAGATAGGTAAGATCTGACTGCTTCCGCCGAGTAATGATCCAAGGTAAAGCCTTGGCCTCCGGGTGCGGCCCTTTTGACCAGCTGTCCAGTCTGGGACCTGAAGATGGCCCAGAGGCTCCAATTTCCAATTTGCTCCCAGTTTAGAGAACCATCTAGACTAACCTTATCCGTGACTTCCAACGCCTCTCCGTGTTCAGAAAAAGCCATTAGTGATTCCAATTTGTAAGCAAATCGTTTGGCCCGCTCATCCTGAAGTTGGATAGGTTGGTCAAGCTCGCCATCTCTCCAGGAATGCTGTTGCACCATCATGCGGGTCGCTGCCATTTCGGGTGTTACCATGGGCCCTCCAAATGGCCAACCCGTGCCTTGGGTAAGGTCAATGCCCATTTCGAGACTATCGGCTACCCCAACTGTATAATGAAGCATTTCCAGCCATTCGGGAGATAGGAATTCTATAAAGCGATCTTCATAACCTTTGGCTCCGTAAATGGGTGCGATTTCGAGTCCGCCGATTCCAGCTTCATGGTATTCTTTAAGCAGAATGCTCAGATTTTGTTTATCCACAGCGTTGCCCATCCACCACCAGCGGGACCAAGGTTTGGCCGTAGAAGTAATTTCCGGCCATTCTCCCGCAGGAAAATCATCATCTACTTGGGCGTCAGAATGGCAACCGAATAGATTAAGGCCGATCAGCAGTGCCGTAAATACAAAAAGGAATGGGATGTCTTGGGTAATTGTTCTATTCATATGTCAAAAATCAGCTTATTTCAACGAGAATACCTTTTTTAGCGGCGTGGTTACGGGTGAATGATCCGCATTGGTTTCCATAATGTCAGCCATATATGCCCACCATTTTTTGACAATATCCGTACTTCCCAAATCTTGGGAGGAGCCGGTTCTATCTACCTGTTGAAAGGCAAAGAGGGTGTTGGATTCACTGTCTAAAAATATATGGTAATCCGTAATTTTAGCTTCTTTAAGCAGCCTGACGAGTTCCGGCCAAATTTCTTCGTGCCGTTTTTCATATTCCAAAGCAAATCCCGGGTATAACTTCATGGAAAAGGCTACTTGCGTCATAGTGGGAGAGAATTTGGGTTTTAAGATTCGAAATGAATTAAGAAAGGTTAAATTAACAAATAAATTTTTTATAAACTATCCTGCACTTGCATGATTTCAGTTTTGCTTGCCACACGCGCATTTTCCGCTACAATGTTGTCCTACTGTTTTCGCAATTAATATTCCAAAAAATCCATAGACTTTTTCCGTAACCGGGTAGTCCTTATGAAGATAAACCTTCCAAGTTTCATCTGTTTAATTTGAACAAATAGCGGATTATCCAGAAAAACTGAAAGGGTTGCGCATTCTGGTATTAATAAAAAGCAGAAAAAACAGCGTCGATTATTGAAAATCGGATAGTCGGTTATGAATAAGTTAAAGGCATGTAGTAGATTAGCGGCAAACTTTACAATTACCAAAATGACCCAAGGAAGATTTGAGAATCAGGTAGCCGTAGTAACTGGAGCGGCAGACGGTATCGGCCGGGCAATTGCCGAACGAATTGCAGCAGAAGGGGGAAGTGTAGCCCTTTGGGATTTGAAGGAAGACCTGATGGAAATTCGCAAAAAGGAATTTGCCGAAAAAGGATACCCCGTGATGACCAAGCGGGTTGATATATCTGATGAAAACCAGGTAAGGGATGGTTTTTCCGAAATTGCGAACAAGTTTGGAAAAATAGATATTCTAATCAACTCAGCGGGTATTGTAGGCCCCACCCAAACTAAGATTACGGAATATACAACCGAAGCATTTGATGCAATATATAAGGTAAATCTTAGAGGATCATTTTTGACCTGCAAGTACGTGATTCCATATATGGAGCACAACAAATACGGAAGAATAGTGATGATCGCATCCATAGCAGGGAAGGAAGGGAATCCAAACATGATTGGCTATTCTGCCACCAAAGCCGGCGTGATCGGATTGGTAAAAGGTCTTGGGAAGGAATACGCAGACCAAGGAATCACCGTCAACGGCATAGCCCCGGCCGTAATCCAATCCCCAATGAATGCAGATACAGGCCCGGAGCAGCTTGCATACATGGCTTCCAAAATACCCATGCAACGCTTTGGGACCGTAGAAGAAACTGCTTCACTCGCCTGTTGGATTGCGTCAAAGGAAGCTAGTTTTAATACCGGGTTTATTTTTGATCTGTCAGGTGGGAGAGCGACCTATTAAAATTACACATATAGTTTCCAGCCCAGTTAATCAAGAAAATAAGGTAATTTAACATACCGTTTCGTACAAAACTGATGGCTGACAGGACTTAACAAAACATTAAACCTATATTGCACCAAAAATCAAAACCTATGAATGCATTGAAAAGTCAGTTCAAGGTCCTTATGACCTTGATACTGGGAATACTTGTGGTGTCTGCATGCTCCACAAGATCTGGCAAGCCAAAAATACTGGTATTTAGTAAAACTGCCGGATATTACCATGAGTCCATACCTGATGGGTTGGCAGCCCTCCAAAAATTGGGAGTGGAAAACGGGTTCGATGTGGATACCACCAAGAACTCGGATTTTTTCACCGAAGAGGTTTTAAAGGAATACAGTGCTGTTATATTTTTAAGTACTACCGGAGATGTATTGGATCATTATCAGCAGGCAGAATTTGAAAGATATATCCAAGCTGGGGGAGGTTATGTCGGTATACATGCCGCTGCCGACACCGAATATGATTGGCCTTGGTATGCCAAATTGGTGGGCGGCAACTTTTTGGACCATCCCGGTATTAACGATCCGCATCCAAATGTACAAGACGGGGTTTTGGATGTGATAGATAGAAAGCACCCTACTACATCCTTTTTGCCAGAAAAGTGGGGACGAAAGGATGAGTGGTATACCTATAAAAACTTCAATGAAGCGGTAAATGTACTGATGACCATTGATGAGGACAGTTATCAGGGGGGAGCGAATACGGGCTACCATCCGATGGCCTGGTACCATGAGTATGATGGGGGACGTGCCTTTTATACTGGCGGGGGTCATACCAGGGAGTCCTTTGAAGAAGAACTATTTTTGAGACATGTCTTGGAAGGCATTAATTATGCAATTGGCAAAAACAAAAAACTTAACTATTCAAAGGCTATTAGTAAGCGGGTTCCGGAAGAAGATAGGTTCGAAAAAAAAATATTGGTGATGGGTGAGTTTAATGAGCCCACCGAATTCACCATCCTACCCAATCTGGATATATTGATTGCCCAACGAAGAGGTGAGATAATGCTGTATAAAAACGGCGACTCAACAGTCACCCAGGCAGGGCTGCTGGATGTGTATTGGAAAACAGAAACTCCCCGCGTCAATGCGGAGGAGGGGCTTTTGGGATTAAAAGCGGATCCGAATTTTGCGGAAAACAATTGGGTGTATGCCTTCTACAGCCCGGTGGATAAATGGGTAAACAGATTATCCCGTTTCAAATTCGAAAACGACAAGATTAATATGGGTTCCGAGCAGATGATTTTGGAATTTTATTCCCAGCGGGATATCTGCTGTCATACTGGAGGTTCCATAGCTTTTGACAAGGACGGATTACTTTATGTGTCAGCAGGGGACAATTCTACGCCATTCAACCAGGCAAACTCACCGCATATACTGCGGGGCTATGCGCCGATAGATGATCGTTCAGGTTTTGAGCAATACGATGCCGCGAGATCTTCGGGAAATACTAACGACTTAAGAGGAAAAATCCTGCGAATTAGGGTCAATGAAGACGGCAGCTACGATATACCGGACGGAAATCTTTACCCCGTAGGCACGGAAGGCACCCTTCCGGAGATTTATGTTCAGGGTAACCGAAACCCATACAGGATAAGTGTTGAGCAAAAGACCGGTTACCTTTATTGGGGAGAAGTTGGCCCTGATGCCCGAAACGACAGTTTGGGTGTAAGGGGACCAATGGGATACGATGAAGTCAATCAGGCAAAAACTGCAGGGAACTTTGGCTGGCCCTTCTTTGTGGGAGACAATTATGCGTACACGGCCTTCGATTTTAACACAGGCAAACCCGGAATTACCTTCGATCCGACAAAACCGGTGAATCTTTCCAGAAACAATACAGGTTTAAAGGAATTACCACCCGCGCAGCCGGCCTTTATTTGGTATCCGTATGTGGAATCCCCTGAATTTCCCCAAGTGGGAACCGGCGGGCGAAATGCCATGGCCGGTCCGGTGTACTATTCAGATATGTATCCCGATGGAGGAGGTTTGCCTGATTATTACGATGGCAAATTGTTTATATACGAATGGATCAGGGGCTGGGTCAAGGTAGTCACCATGGATGAAAACGGTGATTACGAAAAAATGGAGCCTTTTATGCCGAGCGTGAAAAATAATGCGCTGATAGATATGGAATTGGGGCCGGACGGAAAGCTATATTACTTGGAATATGGTAACGGTTGGTTCTCAAGAAACCCGGATGCAGCCCTTTCACGAATTGATTTCAACCCGGGAAACCGTGCGCCGGTGGTCTTGGTAGCCAAGGTAGATCAGACTTCTGGAGCCTTACCATTTACCGTTAACCTGACAGCGGAAGCAAGGGATCCTGAGAAGGACCCATTGACCTATCACTGGGATATGGGGAATGGAGAGGTTGTGGAGACCGAAGAACCCAATCTTGCTTATACATATGATCAAGTAGGTGAATACACCATACAGTTGCGGGTGAGTGATACGGAGAAGCTCACCACCAATGCCATGCCACTGGAGGTCTATGCGGGGAATGTAGCCCCCCTTGTGCACATACAGGTGAAAGGCAACCAAAGTTTTTACTTCCCCAACCAACCCGTGTCCTATGAGGTGATAGTAACAGACCCGGATGATCCCAGTGCGGGTTTGGATTTAAGCAGTCTATTTGTGATGGCGGATTACATCGAAGGATTTGACCGGGCGGAGGCTGCCCTGGGGCATCAAGTAATGTCAGACGCCATGACTGGAAAGAGTATCATGGAATCCCTAACCTGCAAAACCTGCCACAAAGTGGACGAGCCTTCTGTAGGTCCCTCTTATGTCGATGTAGCTAAAAAATACAGGAACAATTCCTCAGCCGTAACCCATTTGACAAATAAAATCATCAAGGGTGGTTCTGGGGTCTGGGGTGAAACGATGATGCCGGCCAATCCTGCTGTAAAAGAAGGCGATGCCAAAAAAATCATCGCTTGGATTATTTCCTTGGGAGATGATTCCGGTACGCTACCTTCTCTCCCTCCAGCAGGCATAGTAGAGCCAACTTTGGGGAAAGCAGTATCTCCTAATGGGGTTTTGCAGATCTCAGCTACCTTTACAGACAGGGGAGGAGATAATATCAAACCGCTGACGGGAGGCAATACTGTCTACCTACGTAACAGTCTCTTCGACCTTTCGGAAGCAAGTCTTCAGGGTATATCGAAGTTAGCCGTAGAAGGCAGGACGATTTTGCTGGCTCCTGCTGATCAATCGGCCAGCGCCAGTTTCCAATATATCGATTTATCAGGCATCTCGGGAGTGAATATCGGCCTATCCTCTCAAAAGCCATTTGACTTTGGTTATCAATTTGAACTTCGCCAAGGCAAACCTGAAGGTGCGTTGGTGGGACGGGTAGTGGTAAGGCCTAATGAAATGAAGGCAGGTGCTTCGAACAGGTATAATGGTGAAATTGTGATTCCTGTAGATTCATCAGCAGGTGATACTATTCAGGATCTCTATTTGGTGACCAAACCACTAAATGATGAAGAGTCTGTAAATCTGGCACTGATTTCCATGGAAGTAAAATCCATGTAATTTTCAGTCAAATTTCATTTGTTAATGAATAGCCCTTTGAGATCCGGATAGGTTTTTAAGGGGCTATTTTATGCTTTGATTTTTTATTCGACAAAAGGAAATGATAATTGAACCCGGAATATGCATTTGAATTTCTGCTGCAGACCTAAAACGCTTTAAAATCAGCCGCTACGCTTCACTTTTCGAGTTCCCCTTAGGGGTGGTTGACTCTCCAAAGTGACTGATTTTATTGCGTTTTAAGCCCTTCCCGACTTGGTCGGGACAGGCTGCAACGAACCCTAATACATAATCCGGGTTGAATTTGAACTTATGTATAGGCCGATTAGTTTGATCATAAGTAAAAAAATTAAACCAACATGCAAATTCAACCTGTTTTAGAACCCCTAAATTTGGGCGCCATAAAATTAAGCAACCGTGTGATCATGGCTCCCATGACCCGATCAAGGGCTTCAAATCCCGAAAATAAACCAACAGAAATCCACGTAACCTACTACACCCAGCGTGCTTCCGCTGGACTGATCATTACCGAAGGTGCACAAATTTCCAAAAGAGCTGTAGGATATATTAACACTCCGGGAATTTATTCAAGTGAACAAGTAGAAGCATGGAAAGAGGTTACCCAAGCGGTCCATGAAATAGGGGGCAAAATATTTATCCAATTGTGGCATGTGGGAAGGATTTCTCACCCGGACTTCCATAACGGGGAGCTTCCACTTGCTCCCTCTGCGATCAATCCACAGGCCAAATCCTTTACTCCAAAGGGTTTTAAGGAAACAGTGACTCCAAAGGAAATGTCTCTTGAGGAGATTAAACAGACGATAGAAGATTTTAAGCAGGCAGGCAAGAATGCCATGGAAGCAGGATTTGACGGGGTGGAAATACATTCATCAAATGGCTATCTTTTGCATCAATTCTTCAATCGAACGTCTAACGTCAGGGGCGATGAATATGGTGGAAGTATAGAAAACCGGGCCAAAATTCTTTTTGAGGTAATTGAAGCCATTAAGACATATGTTCCAGAAAACCGGATCGGAGTAAGGCTCAACCCATCGCTGCATGGTGTTTTTGGAATGACCATGGACGAAGAGACTATTCCAACCTTTGATTACATCATAGATCGCTTGAACTCCTATGACCTGGCCTATCTTCACCTTTCCGAGCCTTTCACAGATGTATCCAGTTTGCCTTTTGCGGAGACAGATATAGCAGGGAGATATCGGCCCATGTACCAGGGAACGTTGATTATCAACAGTGGATTTGATCAGGAGAAAGCGAATTCTTACATACTTGAAGGCCAGGCGGATGCTGTGGCATTCGGAAAGCCATTTATTTCCAACCCTGATTTGGTAACTAGGTTTCAGGAAAATGCCCAGTTAGCAGATTGGGACCAGGATACCTTCTATACTCCAGGGGAAAAGGGGTATACCGACTACCCTTCACTTTCTGAAGAAAAAGCGGAAAATAAAAATTAGTCAACGCCAATCCGAATAAATTCACACAATGTGTTTAATTGCATTTAACTGGCAAAATCATCCTGATTACAAGATGGTATTGATAGCCAATAGAGACGAATATTTCGAGCGGCCCTCTGCTTCCCTACATTTGTGGGAGGAGGGCTTTTATGCAGGTAAGGATTTGAAGGGAGGAGGTACCTGGATGGGTATGCACCCTAACGGAAGGTTTGCGGCATTGACCAACTACAGAGATATCTCCAATGAAAAGGAACGAACCTCCAGTAGGGGCGAATTGGTTGTGGACTTTCTGAAAGGAGAGATGACTCCATTCGATTATTTAGAATGCCTGCAGCAAAGAAAAAACGAGTATAACGGCTTCAGTCTACTTGTTTCTGATGGTACTAAAATGTTTTTTCTTTCCAATTATCAAGAGGAAGTACAGGAAGTTGATTATGGGTTTCACGGGTTGAGTAATGCACTTTTGAATACGCCTTGGCCCAAAGTTCAACGTGCTAAAAGTGACCTGTCAAATTATCTACATGAGACCCATATCCCTGAAACTGAAACTATGGTTGGTTTGCTGCAGTCTGTAAAGACTGCCCCAACCGATAAGCTCCCCAATACGGGGTTAAATCCATTGATTGAGAAATCTGTTTCGGCTCAATTTATTACTTTAGATGATTATTACGGAACCGTAAACACTACTGCTGTTTTGTGGAAACATAATGGAGAAGTACAGATACGGGAAGTTAGATTCATATCCGACCAAGAAGTAAATACCGTTCAATTTTTGGTCAAAACTTCCTAACTTGGAAAGCTTATTATTGTGACAGCAAAGAAATAGCATATGATAAAATTAGATGTACTGATTATTGGAGGAGGTCCGATTGGACTTGCCTGCGGCGTTGAAGCACAGCGTGCCGGACTTAACTACTTGATTGTAGAAAAGGGTGTTCTTACCAATTCCATTTTCAATTATCCGTCTAATATGACCTTTTTTTCCACTTCGGAAAAATTGGAAATGGCAGGTATTCCCTTCATGTCCATATCCAATAAGCCAAATCGTACAGAGGCCCTCGAATATTATCGGAGGATTGTGAAGCATTATAAATTAGCCATTCATTTATATGAAGAAGTTAAACAGCTGCAACGAACGCCTGAGGGTGAATTTGAGGTTTTGACGTCAAAAGCGAATTATCTGGCAGAAAAGCTGATCCTAGCCACTGGGTTTTATGACTTGCCAAACACCATGGGTGTGCCGGGTGAAGACTTGCCCAAAGTATCCCATTACTACAAGGAACCATGGCCTTATATAGGTCAAAAATTAATAGTAGTCGGTGGTGGTAATTCTGCGGTGGATGTAGCACTTGAAACATGGCGCAAGGGTGCGGAAGTGACTATGGTGGTGATGAAACCGACCATTGATCAGACGGTCAAATATTGGGTTTTGCCGGATATAGAGAATCGTATTAAGGAGGGTTCAATCAGAGCTTATTTTGATTCCAGCATAAACTCGATTGCCGAAGATTGCGTAGAGATCCAGACGCCAGAAGGCCCGGTAGTATTGGAAAATGATTTCGTGTTGGCAATGACAGGCTATAGGCCAAATTTCGCATTACTTGACCAGTTAGGTGTTGAACTCAGTCTGGACGATCGAAAACGTCCTTGCTTTGACATCGAAAATCAAGAATCAAATATACCGGGGCTTTATCTGGCGGGAGTAGTGTGTGGAGGGCTGAACACCAGGGAATTTTTCATAGAAAATACGATCGCCCATGCCGCCGCGATCATTGAGGATATTAAAAAGAAGAAGGAGTTGACGGCTTGATAATTTTTCCCGGCTCTTCAACAACATTCGGAATTCTCAGCATAAAGCTGCTTCCCATTCCCAAGGTGCTCTGTACCGTTAGCTCCGCTCCGATTTTTATTGCATTTTGATAGCAGAGATGAAGCCCCATTCCAGTGCCTTTCTCCAGTGCTGTCCCGTAGGTAGGTTTTATCTCGAGTTGAAAGATGTCCTTAAGTTGTTTTTCGGACATACCTATTCCGTTGTCTTCCACAGAAATAAGCGTTTCATTTTCATCCTGACCTATTTCTAGCTTTATTTCCCCTCCCACCTGTGTGAATTTGATGGCATTTTGAATCAAATTTCGTAGGATAAGCAGTAGCCGGTCTGATTCCAGTGTTAAAGCTGGATTGCTCAGATAATTAATATGCAGATTGACTCCCTTTTGATTTGCGATCGTTTTCATGATTTCCAACGTATCCCCGAAGAGGCTTTTTAAGTCAACATCTTTGATTCGGCTGTTTTGGTTTTTAAGTTCAAAGGAAGACCACTCCAAGATATTTTCCATCATGGCATAGGTTCGTTGGGTGTTTTTTAAAAGCTCCGAATGAATAAAAGCCAATTCTTCCTGAGTCAATTCGTCTGTCTCATTGATGAGCTCAAGTGTTTGTACAATGGATTGCAGCGGGTTTTTAAGGTCATGGGTTAGGATAGCGATAATTTTGTCTTTTTGAAAATTGGTCTTAGTTAGATCTCTGTTGACCATCATCAATTCATTCTTATTTATTTCCGTTTTACTTTTTTGTGTTTGGTAAAATATCCTAACGGTCATCAAAATAAAAGTCATCCCCAATACAGACCCTAAATAAGTAACACTGTGGTCGAAAAATCGAGAGGTTTCATTCGTGTAACTCGTAGGAATAATTTCCGGATGATAAATTCCCAAATAATACAGGCCTAAAAAGTAAACTACATTTACCAAAGTCAGGCCAAAAATCCATCTGACTGGAACAATACTAGCCATTACCAAATTCATTAAAATAAATACATATGCACTTGAGCCATGAATGCCATCATTTAAGTAAAAATTTGCAGACAGAACCGGATAAGCCACAAGTCCAAATAGAATAAATGGGGTGATAAATTTATTTTTGTACCTGAGTAAATAGTATAAATAGATTAAAAATGGAATGCAGGATAAAAAAATGGAGGCAAGCACATATTGTCCTGTACTTACTGTAAGGATACTCATGACAAAAACGTACAGCCCAATTATGACAATTGTAGCATTGAATATTTGCTTCTCCATCACCGGTGATTTTTCCCAGAAGAAAATCGCCTTCCATTTCCTCGATACCCACTGCCTGTATTTCATTTAACTAATTTGTCAATTGAATGTTTTAAACATCATCTGATTTATGTAAAGGTACAAATTCAAACCTTTCACCGTCGAACAGTCCCAAATCGCTGATTTTCAGTGATGGGATCACCAGAAGTGCCATAAAACTTAACGACATGTAGGGAGAAGCCAACGTCGCCCCCATTTTTTTGGAAAATTTATCCAATTCTGTATACGATTTCGCTACTTCAAACCCGTCCCCTGTAGTCATTAGGCCGGCTACGGGCAAGGGTAACGTCCTGACATCCGTACCGTCAAATGCTGCCAATCCACCCTTGGAAACAATAACGGCGTTGGCGGCAGTTTTCATCGATTCGTCGTCAGTTCCTACAACAATTATATTGTGGGAATCATGGGCTACCGAGGACGCTATGGCTCCGTTTTTTATCCCGAAATTCTTGATGAAGCCTAAAGCCACCGGGCGGGTTTCATATCTATTTATAACCGCAATTTTCAGGATATCTCTACCGATGTCTGCTACCAAATTCCCTTCCTCAGCTATCATAAAGGCTTCTCCTTCCTTGGTCACTAACTGACCGTCTTCGACTTCAATTATTCGTGTTTCTCCCGAATTACCGTGAATCTGAAAAGAATCCGACGTAACCTCGGGTATCAAAAATTTATTAATAGTAATGTTTTTAACGGAAGAAATCAAGGTTTGGCCATTGGAAGCGACTAATTTTCCATTAATATAGGTTTGAAGTACCTCAAAATGCTTTAAATCTTTGACCAAAATAAAATCCGCAGGATCATTTAGTTGAAGTGAGCCCACTTCCAGGCTATAATGTTCTATAGGATTTAAGCAGGCAACCTTCAAAACATCAAAAATGTCTTTCCCCTTTGCCACAGCTCTTGCTACCAGCGTGTTGATATGCCCTTCTAGTAGGCTGTCGGGATGTTTGTCATCGGAGCAAAACATCAAATTTTCCGAATAGTCATCCATTAGGTCTATGAGCGCATCGAAGTTTTTGGCGGCACTTCCTTCTCTGATAGCGATCTTCATACCCAGTTTCAATTTTTCAAGCGCTTCTGTATAGGACACACATTCATGGTCTGTGGAAATGCCCGATAGGACATATTGGGCGGCTTTTTCCCCCCGAAGACCCGGGGCGTGGCCGTCTATGGGTTTGCCGTACTTTTTCGCCAGGGCAAGCTTCTGTTCTACCAGAGGATCGCTAGCCAGTACTCCCGGCCAATTCATCATTTCAGCTAGGTAGTTGATTTCAGGGTCCTGAAGGAGGGTCTCAATATCTTTCAGGCCGATACTTCCCCCTGCTGTCTCGAAGGTGGTGGCCGGTACACAGGACGGGGCTCCGAAATAAAATTTAAAATTCACCTGTTTGCCGTTTTCGATCATATACCTTACCCCTTGCATACCGCAGACATTGGCGATTTCATGGGGGTCCGACACCGTAGCAACTGTGCCATGTACCACAGCCATTCGGGCAAATTCTGTAGGTACTAGCAGGGAGGATTCTATATGTACATGGGCATCAATAAAACCTGGCATGATATATACCTTAGGAGCATCTGCGGTGCGTTCTATGGCGGCAATACACCCATCTTTGACTGAGATGCTTACAGGGTAAATATCATTCTGAATGATATCAACCAATTGACCTTTAATGTTAAAATGAGTATCGTTCATATGATTTTTCTACGGGAATTTCAAAATATTCTTTTCATTTCCTAAAGGAAATAAAAAGCTATTAAGAAGGCAATTATTACCATAACTGTTTTAAAACTACTATATTTGCACCCGAATAATCACTTAGAGATACTCGCTACTTTTCCTTAATGAAAAAAATCATTATAGCTATTGATGGACTTTCGGGTTGTGGAAAAAGCACAACGGCCAAATCGGTTGCCAAAGCGTTGAAATATGCTTATATCGACTCCGGATCTATGTATAGAGCTGTTACGCTTCATTTTTTAGAATCCGGCACGGAGTTAACGAATAGTGAGGATATTCGCCAATCCTTAGAAAGCGTACAGCTGGATTTCCGAACGCTGGAGGAAGGCGGATCACAGCGGATTTTTTTAAATGGAAGGGACGTGGAGGATGAAATTCGTGACATGGAAGTCAGTGAACTGGTAAGCGAAGTCAGTAAAATAAAGGAAGTTCGTGAGAAACTAGTCGCCATTCAGCGCAATCTTGGTGAAAATCGGGGCGTAGTAATGGATGGAAGGGATATTGGAACGGTGGTGTTCCCAGGGGCTGAACTTAAAGTCTTTATGTATGCGGACTTGAACGTGCGGGCAGATCGCCGGCGTAGGGAGCTGCTTGATAAAGGAAAGTCAGCAGCTTTTGAGCATATAGCACGAAATTTGAACGAAAGGGACCATATTGACTCTACCAGAAAGGAAAGCCCACTGTTAAAAGCTGCAGATGCGGTGGAAATGGATACCAGTCACCTGACTTTTGATGATCAGGTGGAGCAGATACTCGATTTGGCAAGAGACAGGATGAACTGAAAAACAAAAGAATGGAAGTTACAATAGATAAAAATTCCGGTTATTGTTTTGGGGTGGAATATGCCATCCAAATGGCTGAAGATGAAATGGAGGGAAGTGATAAACTCTATTGTCTGGGAGACATTGTGCATAATGACATGGAGGTGAGGCGCCTTAGCCAGAAAGGGTTGGAAGTCATCGACAGGGAACAACTCAAATGCCTGACCGATTGTAAAGTATTAATCCGTGCCCACGGCGAGCCGCCGGAAACTTACAAATTGGCCATTGAAAACAACATCGAACTGATAGATGCTTCCTGTCCGGTCGTTCTAAAATTACAGCATCGGGTTAAGAATGCCTTTGATAAAATGGAAAAGGAGGACGGTCAGATCGTAATTTATGGCAAAAAGGGGCATGCGGAGGTAATTGGACTCACTGGTCAAACCCTTGAGAAGGCCATCGTAGTCATGGAGGACTCCGACCTGGAGCATATTGATTTCACCAAGCCGGTGACACTTTTCAGTCAAACTACAAAAAGTACCAAAGGCTTTTACGAGCTAAAAGAAAAGATAAGTGATCGAATTCAGGAGGCTAAAGTTTCGCTGTCTGAAATTGATTTCAATGCCAATGACTCCATTTGTAGACAAGTTTCCAACAGGGAGCCTCAGTTACGCAATTTTTCCGCAGCAAATGACGTGATTATTTTTGTGTCCGGTAAAAAAAGTTCCAACGGAAAAGCACTGTACCAAGTTTGCCTTCAAGTTAACCCGCAAAGCTATTTTGTGGAAAGTGAGGAGGAAATAAACTCCGCATGGTTTAGGTCAGCAGACAAGGTGGGAATTTGCGGAGCAACTTCCACTCCGATGTGGCTTATGGAGCAGGTAAAGGACTACATAAGTAGCTTAAAGGGTGAATTAGTTATGGCAGAATAGGAAATAAGTGATTGTTTTAATCCAATTGTAGAAATAACGAAAACAAATTATAGCGGATTTATCTTCTAATAACTGATGTAATTTATTAGATTTGAGCCGATTTTCAAAGATCATATAGTTTTAAAAATTCAATATGTCAAAACTAGTTAAGCTTAAGAAAGGGTTTGATATACGTCTGGCTGGCAAAGCAGAAAAGCAAATGCATGATTTCCAGCCCGTAAAAACCTTTGCCATAAAACCGACGGATTTCATCGGCATGCAGAGACCGAAGGTTCTTGTAAAAGAAGGTGATACTGTAAAGGCAGGTACCCCGTTGTTATTTGATAAAAAAATGGAAAAGGTCCAGTTCGTGTCACCTGTTTCCGGAAAAATAGTCGAAATTAAACGGGGTGAAAAAAGGAAACTTCTAGAAATAAAGATCCTTGCCGATGATGTTATTGAGTTTGAATCCTTCCAGAAATATTCCTCGTCCGAGTTACAATCAGCTAGCCGGGAGAAAATAATTGACCACCTGGCTGCGTCAGGAGTATGGCCTCAGTTAATTCAGCGTCCATTTGGCGTCATCGCAAATCCGGACGACACCCCGAAATCTATTTTTATTTCCGGTTTTGACACCCATCCGCTGGCACCGGACTACGAAGTCTTGTTAAAAGGGCAGGAGGAAGCTTTTAAACTGGGTATTGACATATTGAAGAAATTAACCAAGGGCAAAATACATCTAGGTGTGCCTGCGGACAAGGCAGCTCCTGCCGTTTATTCAAATTTACAGCAAGTCGAAATAAATAAATTTTCAGGTCCTCATCCAGCTGGAAACGTAGGTGTGCATATACATCACGTTGATCCCATCGGAAAGGGGGATATCATTTGGACAATTAATCCTTATGGAGTTGTCCAAATAGGCAATCTTTTATTGAAAGGAGTGTATGACGCATCTAAAATTGTAGCCATCACAGGCTCCGAAGCAAAGAAAGCCTGCTATACGCAGACCTATTTGGGAGCTTGTGTTGACAGTTTTGTAGCGGAAAACATTAAATCGACGAATGTGAGAGCCATATCCGGCAATCCACTTACGGGCCAGAAGATTAACTTAGACGGTTATTTAAGCTATTATGACCATCAACTGTCGCTATTACCAGAAGGGGACTATTACGAATTTCTCGGATGGATGAAACCTACCTCGGATAAGTTAAGCTATCATAAGGCCTTGGGCCTATTATCCTTCCTTTACCCCAAAAAGGAGTTTGTTCTTGATACCAATAATAGGGGAGAACCTAGAGCATTTGTTTCTACCGGAGTTTTTGAAAGTGTCACGCCAATGGATATCTTCCCTGTTTATCTTATGAAAGCCATTATGGCGGAGGATTACGACGATATGGAGGAATTGGGTATTTATGAAGTTATAGAGGAGGATCTGGCTTTGTGTGAATTTGTGGATGTTTCCAAACACCCCGTACAAGAATTAGTTAGAAAAGGTATAGAACTAATACAATATAGTTAATCCATATGAAGTTTTTACGAGATCTGTTAGACAAGCAGAAGCCGCTTTTTCAGAAGGGTGGTAAATTAGAAAACTTGTACTACCTGTATGAAGCAGGAGAAACCTTTATGTTTTCTCCCAACCATACCACTAGTCCAAGAGGAGCACAGATAAAGGATGCGATCGATTTGAAGCGGATGATGATTACCGTTGTAATTGCTATGATCCCTTGTCTGTTGTTCGGTATTTACAATACCGGAAATATGCACTATTTAGCCATCCAAGATGCCAGTGCAACTTTCGGTGATAAATTTCTCCAAGGCGCAATCTTGGTATTACCAATCGTTCTGGTTGCGTATGCTGCGGGGGGAATAGTAGAGGCTGTTTTTGCTGTTATCAGAAAACACCCCATTAATGAGGGATTTCTGGTTACCGGGATGTTAATTCCCTTGATTGTTCCAGCCACTACCCCGTTATGGCAGGTGGCCGTTGCAACGATTTTCGCTGTGGTAATAGCGAAAGAGGTATTTGGAGGTACAGGAATGAATATCCTGAACGTGGCCATGACTGCCCGTGCGTTTTTGTATTTTGCCTATCCGGCACAACTCTCAGGCGATACCGTTTGGACCTATGTGGGAGACAATGCTGCTGCTGATGGTTTTTCAGGTGCAACGGCACTCGCAGTAGCGTATCAGGCTGGCCAAGAAGGGCAAAACGCAGTTGCTGAGCTAACTCAGCACAATGCATCCATTATGGAGGGAATGTTTAGTTTTACGAATATGTTTGTAGGTTTTATTCCCGGTTCCATTGGTGAAACCTCGACGCTCATGTGCTTGATAGGAGCAGCTATACTCCTGTTTACGGGGGTGGCTAGTTGGAAAATTATGGTTAGTGCCTTCGGCGGAGCCTATCTTATGGGACTTGTAATGAATCTGTTGGCCGTAAATGAATATATGGCTTTACCTTCGCACTATCACCTGGTGATGGGGGGTATAGCATTCGGAATCGTTTTCATGGCAACTGATCCCGTTTCTGCTTCTCAAACCGAATCCGGTAAATGGATTTATGGGTTGCTTATTGGGGTGCTGACCATTATTATCCGGGTAACCAACCCGGCTTACCCGGAGGGCATTATGTTAGCCGTTCTATTTATGAACGTCTTTGCCCCGTTGATTGATTATTATGTAGTACAAGCAAATAAGAAAAGGAGGTTACAACGTGCAACAGTCTAATGCTTATGTGATTACATTTTCTGTAGTCTTAACAATCGTTTTAGGTTTATTACTTTCCGGTACATCGGAGGTCTTGAAACCAATCCAGCAAAAAGCTGAGGCCCTAGATACCAAAAAGCAAATTTTGGGCGCTGTTATGCCTGTTGAAGAGATAGCAGCGATGAAGCCTGACGAGATAGATGCTTTCTATGAAAGTAGAATTTCGTCCAAGGTAGTAAACATCGACGGTGAGGAAGTTACCGAACAGGATGGAGCAACCGTGACAGCCGAATCAGTGGATGTAGGCAAGAATTATAAAAAAGATCCTGCGGATAGGCTTTATCCAGTATTTATATTCCACGAAGAAGGAAATGCGGACGACGCAATTTCCTATATCTTTCCAGTTTACGGAAATGGACTTTGGGATAATATTTGGGGTTTCTTAGCCTTGCAGACCGATGTCAATACAATTGAAGGGGTGACATTTTCCCACGCTGGCGAGACCCCCGGGTTAGGAGCTAGAATCACATCACGGGATATTCAAAATAGGTATGTTGGGAAGGAAATTTTTGATGACAGCGGAAATTTGGTTTCAGTCGATATGCAGAAAGGAGAAGGAAGGGACTATTCTGGCGAAGACCACATGGTAGATGGTCTTTCAGGAGCTACAATCACAGCGGTAGGTGTAAACAAGATGCTGAGAAACTACTTGCAAAATTACCAGTCCTATATGGATAAGATTAAGGAAGGTAACGAAGTTGCTTTAAAATAAGGATAGTTTAACGTTTCAAGACATAAAATTATGAGTACAGAAACAGCTGAAAAAGTCGTAGAGGAAAAAAAGGACGTCGAAGCCCTTTTGTCCAAAAGACGTAAAAAACTAATTACTGATCCCTTGGTAGATGACAACCCAATTACCATTCAGGTATTGGGAATTTGCTCGGCATTGGCAGTTACCACCCAACTGCAGCCGACTATGATTATGGCACTTTCTGTGATCTTCGTAATCGTAATGGCAAATTTGGTCATTTCCGTTCTAAGAAATAAGATTCCCAGCAGGGTAAGAATCATTGTCCAATTGGCGATTGTAGCCACATTGGTAACCCTTGTTAACGAAGTGCTCAAAGCCTTTGCCTATGATATGTATAAAGAACTTTCCGTGTTCGTCGGATTGATAATTACCAACTGTATCGTTATGGGTAGGTTAGAAGCGTATGCCATGGGAAATAAGCCATATGATGCGATCTTGGACGGCTTCGGAAGTGGTTTGGGATATTCTTGGATAATTTTGGCAGTGGCGTTCTTTAGAGAGTTATTGGGATCAGGATCCTTGTTTGGGGTACCTATTTATGATTCCATCTCCGGACTGTTTGGAGAGGATTTTAGCCTTGCAACAAATGGTTTGATGGTGAGCCCTGTGGGGGCTTTTATCATTCTGGGATTGATTATTTGGGTGCAGCGATCCAAAACAGGTTATGTTGAACACTAAATAGAAAGAAAAATGGAATTATTTAACTTAGGAATCCGGTCAATCTTTATTGACAATATGGTATTTGCCTACTTTTTGGGTATGTGTTCTTTTCTTGCCGTATCTAAAAAAGTAAGTACCGCCCTTGGTTTGGGTGCCGCTGTCATTTTCGTGTTGACAATCACCGTACCGCTAAACTGGGTGCTGAATGAATTTGTATTGAAAGAAGGGGCACTTGCTTTTGCAGGTGAGACATTTGCCGCAGTCGATTTGAGCTTCCTTAGATTTATCATGTTTATCGCCATCATTGCGGCAATGGTGCAGCTTGTGGAAATGATCATAGAAAAATTTGCTCCAGCCCTTTATGGAGCCTTGGGTATATTCTTGCCTCTAATTGCAGTGAACTGTGCCATTTTGGGCGGATCATTGTTTATGGCTCAGCGGGATTATACGCTGGCTGAAGCAACCGTATACGGCTTTGGTTCGGGAACCGGGTTTTTTCTAGCCATTGTTGCACTTGCCGCAATTCGCGAAAAACTGAAGTATTCACACGTGCCGAACGGCTTGAAAGGATTGGGTATCACTATGCTCATTACCGGCCTGATGGGCATCGCGTTTATGTCATTTATGGGCATTGATTTATAAAATTTTGTTAAAAATGACAAAAGGCTCTGTTTTTTATAAAGCAGGGCCTTTTTTTGGTACAATTTTTATTGACCTGTAGGAATACATCTTTACTTAGTTATTATGTCCAGCTTCACATCTAAAAGAATCTTAGGTTACTTTTTAAGAGGTTTGCTCTTTGTTGTACCCTTTGCCCTTACTTTTTATATTATTTTGCTTGCTGTCCAATTTTTAGATAATATCATTCCGATAGATATACCTGGTTTGGGTATAGTGTTTATGTTTTTGATAGTCACAGCAGTCGGGTATATGACTAGCATTTTCCTGACCCGCTCTATTTTTGAAGAGTTGGAAAAGGTTGTCTTTAAAATACCCTTAGTCAATATCCTATACACCAGCATCAAAGACCTGATGTCGGCTTTTGTGGGGGATAAGAAGAAGTTCAATACTCCTATCGTAGTCAAACTATCTGATAATATGTCCAGGTTGGGTTTCATGACGCAAGATGATTTGGCACCTTTAGGAGAGTTGGATCTGGTTTCCGTTTATTTTCCCCATTCGTACAATTTCAGCGGCAATCTTTATTTGGTACCCAAAGAGAATGTGAGGGTGTTGGAAAACGTCAACAGTACAGAAATTATGAAGTTTATTGTTTCGGGAGGAGTTTCTCAATTGACACCGACGGCAATGCCTGGTACATCATTGGACAGCACACCGATAGTTTGATGTTGGCATGTGTAAAAATAGAATTATCCAAGCATAGAGTGAGCCATCTTTTTTTTACCTAAGGGCGATGGAGGAATGTTGAATCTATTCACCGATTTAAAAATTAATCAATAAAAAAGCCCTTCGAGAGGGCTTTTTTATTGATTAAAGTTGAGCTTCAATTTTTTGACTCAGAACCGATTTTGGTACGGCACCGATTTGCTTGTCGACGATTTCGCCTCCTTTGAATATCAGTAGAGTAGGTATACTCCTAACACCAAACTTTCTTGTAATTTCCGGATTGGAATCCACGTCCAATTTGCCTATTACCGCTTTACCTTCGTACTCGCCGGCCAATTCTTCAACTATTGGTCCGATCATTTTACAAGGCCCACACCACTCAGCCCAAAAATCCACTAATATAGGTTGATCCGACTGAAGGATATCTTCAAAATTGGAATCTGTAATTTCTATTGCTTTTGTCATTTTTATAGTTTTCAATTGAATACAAAATATACTAATAAAGTCTCTCAAACCTTATTTAGTTCCTGCACATTGCGATTTTTTATTAAATGATTTTGTAAGCAATTTCAGGGATAGCCCCTAAGGCACTGATCATTTCGTTTGAAGGATCAATCAGGTACTTTTTAGACATGAGGTCCAAGGTGATATTTTCCTTGTTGTCGATGACATTTATGTAAAGCTTGGCATCGCCCTTATAGGTGGTAGTGATTGCCTCCAGCTTTTCCATAAGGTCAAGCGTCAAGTCATCTAACGCAATATGCACCCGAAGTCCTTTGATCATTTTACCCCTAAGTTCATTCAATAGAGTAATTGCGTTTATCTTAAACTCCAACTCTGTGGGCTTAAATCTGTTGGGATAAATGCCGCCTGTAATATACAAAAACCACCCGGTCATAAAGTACTCTTTATACCGGACATAGTCCTCTCCGAAAATAAAAAAAGTATGACCTCCATGATAGTCTTCTACCGTCAAGGTTCCAAATGGTTTTCCTGTTTTAGTAGTTCTATGTGCGAAAGAGGTAACTGCTCCAGCCAGTTTGATTTCTCCCCGCCCTTTGATCACATCTATTTGAGCCATCTCCGGCAGCTTGGTATTGGTAAACGCCTCTATCTCGATTCTAAACTGATCCAGGGGATGGCCTGAAATATATAACCCGACTACCTCCTTTTCAATGTTAAGTTCCTGTAGCTGGCTGAATGGCTCCATACTAGGGACAGTTGGTACAGGGATTGCCATGCCCGTACTTCCCCCGAACAGGGAAACCTGGTTGCTTTCTTCTTCCTGAATGATTTTCTGCGCATACTTGACGGCTTTTTCCAGTAATGGAATTTCTCCTTCTGGCGCTTCTAAGTATTGCCTTCTATGATGCTCCTTGAAGCAATCGAATCCGCCAGCCATAGCTAGCACCTCCATGGTTTTCTTATTTACTGCCCGAAGGTTCACCCGTTTGACAAAGTCGAAAATGTTCTTATAGATTCCGTTTTTGGTTCTCTCTTCGATAATGGCACTCACCGCTGCCCCTCCGGCGCCTTTGATTGCAGCCAATCCAAACCGTACCTGTCCCTCCATGTTTACGGTAAATCCACTGTTGGATTCATTGATATCCGGACCCAAAACCTGAATGTTTGACCGTTTACACTCCTCCATGAAGAAGGTAACTTGGGTTAGGTCATTCATGTTGTTGCTGAGCACCGATGCCATGTACTCCGCCGGGTAGTGTGCTTTTAGATACGCTGTCTGATAGGCAATCCAAGCGTAGCAGGTAGAGTGGGATTTGTTAAAGGCATAGGAGGCAAAGGCTTCCCAGTCCTTCCAGATTTTTTCCAGCTTGCTTTTATCGTGTCCTTTAGCACCTGCCTGTCCGATGAATTTGGGCTTCATTTTATCCAGCACGTCTTTCTGCTTCTTACCCATTGCTTTTCGCAATACGTCAGCCTCACCTTTGGTAAATCCGGCAAGTTTTTGAGAGAGTAACATCACCTGTTCCTGGTAAACTGTGATTCCGTATGTCTCTTTCAGGTACTCCTCCATATCGTCCAGATCATACGATATGGGCTCCAATCCATGCTTCCTGGCAATAAATTTGGGAATATATTCCAGCGGTCCGGGACGGTACAGGGCATTCATCGCAATAAGGTCGGCAAAAACCGTGGGTTTAAGTTCCCGCATGTACTTTTGCATCCCCGCGGATTCATACTGGAATATACCAACGGTTTCTCCCCGCTGAAAGAGTTCATACGTCTTTACATCCTCAATGGGGAATTCCTCTGGGTCAAGGGCTACCCCATGTCTTTCTTTAATGATCTTGACGGCATCTTTGATAAGCGTCAGGGTTTTTAATCCCAAAAAGTCCATCTTCAGCAATCCCGCACTCTCCACGACGGAGTTGTCAAACTGGGTACAGACCATCTCTGAGTCTTTGGCCAAGGCGACGGGCACGTAGTTGGTAATATCATCTGGAGTGATAATAACCCCACAGGCGTGAATACCTGTATTTCTTACTGATCCTTCGAGAATTTTTGCTTGATTTACCGTTTTGGAGTTGTCGTCGCTTCCTTTGGAGATACGAATAAGCTCCATCGCCTTTTGTACGTTTTCGGAATTGTTTTTGAGCTTGTCCGAAAGCTTGGCGTGATCCTTCGCAAGATCAAAAAGAGCCTTAAGCTTGATATCTGGAACCAACTTGGCCAAGCGGTCAGCCTCCGAAAGGGGGAGATTTAGAACCCTCGCAGTATCCCGGATAGCGGATTTTGCGGCCATGGTTCCATAGGTAATTATCTGTGCTACCTGATTGGCTCCGTATTTCTGGATTACATAGTCAATGACACTTTGCCTTCCTTCATCGTCAAAGTCAATATCAATATCGGGAAGGGATACCCGGTCGGGGTTCAGGAATCTCTCAAATAGGAGGTCATAAGCGATGGGGTCAATATTTGTGATCGCTACACAATAGGCCACTGCGGACCCAGCGGCTGATCCCCTGCCCGGCCCAACAGCTACGCCCATATCCCTGGCTGCCCGGGTGAAATCCTGGACAATAAGGAAATATCCGGGATAACCTGTCCGCTCAATGGTAGCCAGTTCAAAATCCAGGCGTTCCTGGATTTCCGGCGTAATCTCCGGATATCGTTTTTTGGCACCTACATAGGTGAGGTGGCGTAGATAGGCGTTTTCTCCCCGTTTTCCCCCATCAACCTCATCCTCCGGATGTATAAATTCCTCCGGAATGTCAAACTTTGGTAAAAGTACTTCCCTGGCCAATTTGTAGGATTCGATCTTCTCCGCAATCTCCTGCGTACAGATAATCGCCTCCGGCATATCGGCAAAAAGCTTTTTCATCTCCTCGGGGGATTTCACATAGAATTCCTCATTGGGAAATCCAAAGCGGAATTCCCTACCTCTTCTGCCAATATATTTTTTTGGTTTTTCAACTAACTCTCCGTCCTTGACGCAAAGTAGAATGTCATGGGCATTGGCATCGGATTTTTGGTTGTAATAGGTGTTGTTGGCAGCAAAGTACTTGACCTTATATTTATGTGCTAGCTGCAGTAGCACTTCATTTACTTTTTCTTCTTCGGGGATGCCATGGCGGTTTAATTCGACGTAAAAGTCCTCTCCAAAAATTTCCTTCCACCAGACAAAGGCCTCTTCGGCCTGCGTTTCGCCCACGTTCAGGATTAGAAAAGGGATTTCGCCCCAAAGGCCGCCAGTAGTGGCTATAAGGTGGTCCTTGTATTGGAGTAGGAGCTCCCTGTCTATGCGGGGAAGGTAATAGAATCCCTCCGTATTGGCATAGGAAGCGAGTTTTGCCAAGTTGTGGTAACCTGCCTTATTTTTGGCAAGAAGTACAGTTTGATAGCCGTCGTCTTTGGTTGATTTGTTTTTTCGGTCTTTGGTGATATTGAACTCGCAGCCTAGGATGGGTTTGATATCATTTGCCAAGGCTTCCCGTACAAAGTTAAAGGCCCCCATCATGTTCCCATGGTCTGTCATGGAGATGGCAGGCATATTCATTTCTTTGGCCCTTCTGATTAGGCTGGGGATTTCCGAGGTTGCTTGAAGTATGGAAAACTGCGAATGTACATGCAGGTGAACAAATGGAACTCCGGCAAGGTCAGAAATATCAGCCCTACCAGCCGCCTTTAGGACATCTTTTGCTGCTGCTTTTTGATCGTCTACCGCAAATTCAAAGTTAGCAGCTTCTAAATTTGGAGCCTCATAGATTACTTCTGATATGGAAATTCCTTCTTTAGGTGGGAGTACAGCTTGGGTGATCAAACCAAAAAAGCACTTTGCTGTCGCATGCACATCATAGGCAGCATCATGGGCAGCATCAAAGTCGGCTCCAAAAAGCTTCCGATGTAATTCTGTCAACGTAGGCCACTTGAACTTGCCACCTTTCCCGCCTGGAATGGCGCAATATTCCGTGGAAATCTCTTTGGTATCGAGGGTCTTTTTCTCGATAAAATTTGTCGTGACTCCTTTACGGAGAAATTCTGCCCCAGTGACTTTTACGTCAAACTCCACGTTATGCCCGACCATGAAGTTGGCCTTTTCCATGTCCTTCTGAAAAAACGAAAGAACCTCCGTAAGTGGCTTACCTTCTTGTTCAGCCCGCTTTGTAGAAATCCCGTGGATTTTTTCAGCATTGTAGGGAATTGTAAATCCTTCCGGCCTTACAATGTGGTTTTGTTGCGAAAGGAGCTTCCCTTTGGCGTCATGCAGCTGCCAAGCTAACTGAACAAGTCTTGGCCAGTTGTCAAGGTCCGTGATAGGCGCATTGTAGTTACCGGGCAACCCGGTGGTTTCTGTATCAAAGATAATGTACATGGGAATTTCCTTTCCGTTGGAAATTCTAAAATACGGCTATTCTTTCTGATCTGCTACCCTCAATCCCAAAAAAAAAATTCCATTGATTCAGTAAGGCTGAGTATCAGCATAAAGTTATAAATGCTAGGGTTTGGAAAAACCTTCCAACCTTAACTTTTCTATTTTTCGATAGAAAATTGATCAACTACCTCCCCATCTAAATTGTAACTGGTATACCGGAGTTTTTTACCATCGATTTCCATGTGTTGGTAAAGAAACTCTGCTTCAAACTGCACATCTGCATATTCTCCTTTTGGAGCTTCTTTATTTTTCCCTTTTGTTCCGATGGAAATAACATAACGGGTTCCCACGGAAGGGTCTGAAGAAATTTTACTATCCACTAACGGTTTGGAGCGCATATAATAATGAAAATGCCCTCCCATGACCATATCTACGCTGTACTTATCAAACACGGGAACCCATTCTTCAATAAGGGTCTCATAAGGTTCCACCGCATTGTAGGGAGGGAAGTGAGTGACGACAAATACCCAATCTGATGTATTTTCCTGCAATACTTTTTCCATCCATGCTGTTTGTGGGGCGTTCGGGAGAGTTGCGTCCAGCATTAAGTAGAGGGCATTTTGATAGGTAAACGAATAGGTCCGTTCAGGATTAAACCCATCAGGGCCATTGTCGGGAAAGCTAAACATATCCTCATACATCCAGGCTCCCAATCCATCCTGGCTGTCATGGTTTCCGGGTACTGCCATCAAGGGTCTTCGGGAGATAGTTTTTCCGGCATAGCCAAAAAGTTGATCCCAATCATCCCTATGTAGGCCTGTATTTACCAAGTCGCCGGCGATAATATAAAATGAGTTATCAGGATGTTTTTCGTCCGCCTGATGAATCAGGTCACCCCAAGTGTCGGTATTATGCACGTCACCAAACCAAACAAAGGAAAAAGGACTTGGTGATTGTGCTGCTGTTTTGAATGTTTCAGCGTCAGTCCATACTCCTTGGTCACTTCCCACCTGATACTGATAGGTTGTTCCGGGAGTCAAACCGGAGAGGTTAGCTGTATACCGCTGAATATATCGGTCGTTTTCCAATAGGCGGTCTTCCATTATTTTGGCATTACCACTTTGGGTCAACGTGTCTGAATTTTCTGCTTTCCAATAACGTACCTGGCTAGACTGAATTTCAGGTGCTGTCCGCCACTGTATATCAACGGTGGTGCTTGGTTCACCGCTCCAGGTAAGCATAACTTGATCAGGACTAGTAGAAGATGGGAAATCAGAATTTCGAAAGGCTCCAATCAGATGCGCTTCCCTGGCACGGCCCCTGATTGTTGTAAGCAATTGATGGCCTTTCAACTGATCCGGCACTTCTGTAAGGGTGAGCCCGTCCCAGTCGTGGTAGGTAAAGGCACCTACGTCAAATGTCTCGATGTGTTGATTTTCTGGAAATATGGGGGTAATGGTAACTTCATCCCTTTCATTTTGCGGCGCCACACCCACAAAATAGACAGGTCGGTGTTTGTCGAACCCGTTGATCCCCAGATCAACGGAACCTTGATTGAATTTTTTTTGCCAGACTTCATAGGTGGAATGGGAGTTTTTAACGGTCAGGGCCGTCTTTTCAAATCCCGATGGTGCAAGCCAAAAAGGGATTGTTTGCTGGTCTTTGTCCCGCATGATGGAGACGGTGACCGGTACATCTACCTCAAAATTCCAATAACGTGTTGAAAGGACTTCTTTTTCAGAAGGAGAAATATACTCGTGGATAAAAGCGTCGGAAATGGTATCCAACGTCGGCTTTTCAAAGCTCTCATAGAATCGGGTCACTAAGTCATCCATGGTTCCGGAGAGGGGGCCGGTTGATATATCTTGAGATTCATTTTTGCAGGCAAAAAGTAAAAGGAGGGTTATTAGGTGAAAGTATTTCATAAATCTTGTGCAAAATCGTCTGATGGATAATTACTGTTTTACGCTTAAATAATTACTGAATAAAATTTCGATTGTACTACTCGATTGGATTTAAAAGACAATATTTTTTCTTAGGAGAGATTATCACTCAATACTGCGCTTTTTCTACAAAGAATTTTGGCAAATGCGATAGTCCTTTTAATGTACCCTAATGTATATCTTTTCAGAAGAGCAAGTCAATGAAAAAGTTAAAAGCAGATGCGTTGATTCAGAACCTCGTCTCCAACAAGATTTCTAGGGAGGAATTTGAAGAATTTCTAGGCGGCTTGGAGGATGAAAAGATGGTGATCTATTTGGAGACGAGTTTGAAAAATCATTTTGATTCCATCATGGAAGAACACGCTGCCAAGATTGAGCAGCCGGGAAATATCCCGAAAACTGATTAAAATTTCCAGCCAAATATACCAGTTCAACAGTAATATTTTCCAAAAAATAAAATTAATCCAAATTTAATCTCAGTAATAAAGACGTCTTAGCTTCTCTAGATAATTTAGCCTAGTGAAGAGTCATCGCCAACGGTTTGGAAACTTGCTTTCCAATAAAAATTTACCTCAGAAATAAAAAATAATGTAAAGCTAATTATCCAAGAAAAATGAAACAACACCGTACTAGCAAAATGTATAAGTGGATGGTTCCACTTTTATCGTTTGGCCTTTGCTATGGAAGTCCATACGCAACGATGGCCAACACGTCATTCAGTGCTGACGCATCCGTCAGTACTACTGGCGCCTCCATTCTGGAGAGGCTGGAAGAAAATATAGAAGCCGAAGCAGTCACTGTAAGAGGAAGGGTTACCGCCGAGGGTGACGACTCAGGCTTGCCTGGCGTTACCGTAGTAGAAAAAGGCACCAACAACGGCACCGTGACGGATATTCAGGGTGCTTATTCGATTGAAGTAGTTGGGCCTAATTCAGTTTTGGTGTTTTCCTATGTGGGTTTTGAGACCAGTGAGGTACAGGTTGGCAATTCAAGTACTATAGATGTTTCCTTGCAGGAGACCATGTCTGCTATGTCAGAGGTTGTGGTAACCGCATTGGGCATAGAGCGGGATCAAAGATCTTTAGGGTATGACGTTTCTAATGTCAAAGGAGAAGACCTTACTCAGGTAACTCAGGAAAACGTGTTGGGTGCGCTTGCTGGTAGGATGGCAGGTGTGTCTATCAACCAAACCAGTGGTCCTGGTTCTTCCATTAGTATGGTTATCCGAGGTGCTAACTCCCTTACGACTGACAATCAGCCGTTATTTGTGGTAGATGGGGTTCCGATGTCGAATTCGTTGAACAACATTCGTCAGAATGGAGACGGAAATCAGGTGGATTATGGAAATGCTATTTCCGACATCAATCCTGATGATATTGCGAGTATTTCCGTTTTAAAAGGTCCGAGTGCTGCTGCCCTTTATGGTACCCGTGCGGGAAATGGCGTGGTGATTATCACCACGAAGTCAGGCTCCAAGCAAAAAGATCTTGGGATTTCTTTCTCTACAAGTAACGTGTTTGAACAGGCGACACGGTTAGTTGATTTCCATTATCGATTCGCCAATGGTCAGCGTGAAGGTGTATTTAACGCCGGTTCAGCTTATTGGGGCGGGCCTCAATTGGATGTAGGAAATACAGCCATACAATGGAACAGTCCAGTGGGCCCTGATGGAAACCAAATCCCAACAGAATTGCGCTCGTATCCAAACGCTATGAGGGATTTTCTACAAACCGGCGTAACTTCAACTAATAATCTCGCCATCAATGGGGGGAATGATAAAGGATCTTTTAGAGTTTCCTATTCGAACATGTTGCATGAAGGCATTATCCCGGGTTCTGATTTGTACCGAAACGGTTTGTCGACCGCTATTTCTTACAAATTGCTCGATAAGTTGACCTTTAACACCAACTTTAATTATAGCAACAGCATGTCCAACAATCGACCAAGTACAGGTGATCGACGGGCGAACCCTCTGGAAGCGGTATATAATTCTTCTTATATCGACTACAATGAAATGAGAGGGATTTGGGTTCCGGGTCAAGAAGGTATTCAGCAAATCAGAACCCCTGTCGGTGATAATCCCTACTTTATAGCTTACGGAATTCAAAACGGATTTAATAGAGACAGAATCTACGGGAATGTTTCCTTAAACTACGAGATTGACGAGAATTTTTCATTGACAGCCAGATATTCCATGGACCGTTCCAATGAAAATAGAGAGACGAAAATTCCGTTTAGTTACAGCAGGATGAACAGAGGTGGCTATTATGTTTCTGAATTGTTGACTCAAGAGTCAAATACGGATTTTTTGGCTAGTTACAAAAACGATTTCGGAAAACTTGATTTCAATGCGTCTGCTGGCGGAAACATTATGCGACGTTTTGGAACCAGTTTGGATGCTGGTGTTGGGGGAGATCGGAACAATGGCTTGGTTGTCCCGGGTATTTATAACCTAGATAACATACCTGCAACGAACAGGTCAGTAAGCAGTGGCTATTCCGATCGGTATATCTATAGTATTTATGGATTAGCATCTTTTGGATATGATGATCAGCTGTACTTGGACTTGACAGCAAGAAATGACTGGTCCAGTACCCTTCCAGCAGCCAACAGGTCCTACTTTTATCCATCAGCATCTTTGAGCTGGTTGGCTAACTATACCTTGGGAATGTCAGAAAAGATAGATATGTTGAAGGGTCGAGTAGGTTGGGCCCAAGTCGGTAACGATACTAATCCCTACCAACTATTGCAGACATTAGGTACAGGTCTATACAATTCAATCAATACTGCCACAGTTCCTGCCGCATTGTTGAATCCGGACTTAAAGCCGGAGCAGGCGACATCCATAGAAGGGGGAATTGACTTAAATATGTATAGCAACCGATTACGATTCACAGCTACTTATTATACGGTCGATAACAGAAACCAGATTTTTGCTGTAAACTTGCCAAGGTCTTCTGGATATAGTGCCAGATTAATTAATGCAGGTTTAATTGAAAGCCGGGGATTGGAATTTACCCTCGGTGGTACTCCCGTTTCAAGAAATGGTTGGAATTGGGATATTGACATCAACTGGAGTAGAAACAGAACAACTGTAAAGGAACTTACCCCGGACTTGAATCGCCTAAATCTATGGACTGAAAACGGTGGAGGTGCCATTACATTCGTAGGACAACAAATTGGAGACCTATATAGTGAGGGTTATGCATATGTAAAAGACCCATCTTCTCCCTATTACAGATGGCCAATCTTAAATAACGGCGGATGGCAGCGGCTTTCTGGCGATGAAAACTTAGTGAAAGTAGGAAATTTTAACCCCGACTTCATCCTTGGTATGCAGTCTGCTGTTAGCTATAAACGTTTTACATTAAACGCAAGTTTTGATTGGAGACAAGGTGGCGAGTTTATGTCCCATACCTATCGCTATGGAGAATCTGATTGGAAATCCCAACGTCAATTGGACAACTTGATTCCCGGTGGATTATACAGTACCGAAGAAATGATAGCACTGTTGAAGTCGGATCCAGAACAATATATCATACCTCAAAACGGCAATTTCCCCAGGGTAGGTGGTCATACTGCAGCAACAGGAGGGCTTCCATTTGATGAAAATGGGCACGATGGTGCCTTTGTACCTGGTGTAGTGCAAACTGCGGGGCAGAACACCCCGGATGATTTTAGCGACGATGTCTATAGCGAGCATTTGGGAGGGGAAGGTACAGTTGTCCGTCCTATAACGAATACCTATGCTTGGAACTACAATCAACAAGTAACTTTCGATGCGTCGTTTATCAAATTGAGAGAATTGTCTCTTTCTTATAGGATTCCAAATGTTAGTGTATTTAGAAATGCCTCCATTTCCGTTTACACCAGAAACATTATGCTTTGGACTAAAGCTGACATCGGAGTTGATCCAGAGCGTGCATTCTGGGCAAATTCAGGTGCTCAAGGCAACACAGCCAGTCAATTCAGACAGGGAATTGAGCGGCAAAATGTTTTACCTTGGACTGTTCCTGTTGGTTTCAAACTGAATTTTAATTTATAAAGTCCATTAAAATATTAATCATGAAAAATTTACTTGAATTTAGAAAGATTGCTATTTTCCTTTTAGGGCTTTTCCTAATGACAGGCTGTGAGGAAAATCTAAATGAAGCAAATATCAATCCATATGCCATTGACCCGGCTAATGCAAACCCTAACTTGCTATTGCCTACAGTATTGGCGTCATCGGCGCAAAGCTATGTGGATTTAGGCTTTAACGACTTGGCTGGTGCTGTACAGCATACCCAGAAAAACGGTTGGTACAGCTCCCATAACCATTACGATTGGGGTCCAAGAGATTGGTCTGGATGGTTTGATATCCTTAGAACGAATGAATTGATGTATAAAAGAGGTCAAGAGCTAAATAACAATTTCTTCGTTGGTGTTGGTCTGACTATGAAGTCATTCGCCTTCGGAAATATCACTGACTTATGGGGTGATGCGCCCTATACGGATGCACTTAAAGGCGACCAAGGAGGTGAACAATTTCAGCAACCTACATTCGACAGCCAAGAAATCATTTATGATGGTATCATTCGTGATTTGCAGCAGGCTTCTGAAATCCTCGCTACCGCAACGAACGAAGGGGTAACTACAGGAAACGACCTATACTTTGGAGGAGATGTAAACAAATGGCATCGTTTTGCCAATTCCCTGTTGTTAAGATACTACATGAGGATTTCTGCCAAAAAACCTGAAGTTGCAAAGGCCGGGATTGAAGCCATTTACTCCAGCGGAATTTACATACAAAGCCCAAGTGATGATGCCACTTTGGATTATACAGGAGGCTCCAACGATATTTGGATATCTAGGCACATCAGACTTAATCCAGATGGTTTTCAGCGTTGGCAGGCTTGTCAGACATTCGTGGATCAACTATCAGAAACCATGGATCCTAGGTTGACCGTTTGGTTTGATTCAGTTAGGGTGCAATGGGTTGCTGACCCCGCATTGGATGCGGATTTTGAAACTTTTATAAGAGCGGACGGTGAGCCTATTGGCGCATTGACCTATACCTTTGATGAGTTCGAAGAACAACATGCAAATGTTAAGTTCACGCGCCATTTCAATCCAAATAGAGTAACTAGGAATACGGATTTATATGTCGGACTTCCTCCAGGTATAGATGTTCCTGAATCATATAATGGGAATCCGGCTCCAGGTCAAGGCACCCAAAACCAACACGTTTCCCAACTAGCTCCTATCTATGCTACCGCAGGTGCTCCTGGTGATATATTGAAAGCAAGAATAATTTCCTCCGCGGAAGTTAGCTTTATTTTAGCAGAAGCTGCGCATAAAGGCTGGGGAGTGGGTAACGCTGCTGACCATTACAACAAAGGGATAGAGAATTCCCTTTCCACTTGGGGAAAAGCGGACACTTATACTAGTTTCATAAGTAATCCTGAGGTAGCATTCAACAATACCTTGGAACAAATCATCACCCAAAAATGGGTGGCAAGTTGGACTACTGGTTCAGAGGCTTTTGCGGATTATAGAAGAACAGGGTTACCAACCCTTGAGGCAGGGCCTAGAGCAGCCTCACCGGCGGTAGCGTTGAGGTTCCGATATGGAAATGATGAGTATAACAACAATACCGACAATATCAGTACTGCAATCACCCGATTGGAAGTTACGCCGTTTTCCGGAAACTTCGGATCTGACAGTCCATGGTCCAAACCATGGCTAATCCAAGGCACAGGTAAGCCTTGGTAGCTATTTAAACTCAAATTTTTTCAGCCCTGGTTTAACAAAACCAGGGCTTTTTTTTCGCTTTCATTCCTATAGATTCATTTTATGAATTCAGCTGTATAGGTTTTTGGATCATCTCGGAGAACAACTACACTTCGGTAATTCTCGAGAATCAGATAGCCGATACGGGTCTAAATCAAGTATTATATACAGAAAAAGGAGTATCCAAATACCCTTTTCATCCATATGAAAATCATTGAAAATGAAAACAACCCCAAAAGAAAAATTTAAAACCTTTTTTTGTTTCTTTCTACTGTGCATGAGTTTGTTTATCGGCGTAAATGCCCAAACGGCCGTTGCGGTAAGTGACCAACAAAAGTCTTATCTGCCTACCTCGATTCCAGACAGAATAATCCTAAACCTATCTGATTCGCCACTTTCGACGCTTAATGTTAATTGGCGGACTTCGGTAGATCAGCAGCATGGAAAGGTGGAATGGGCGGAAGCGATGCATTCGAGCGCATTTTTGGAAAATGTTGTTGCGGATGAAGCTAAAAGTGAATTTCTCTCTGTTAGTCATGAAACCAATCCAACCATTGAAGCCTATTACCATGCAGCCCAGATGAGTGGTTTGGAACCGGGGAAGACCTATGTCTATCGGGTCGGAATGGATGATAATTGGAGTGAATGGTTTCAGGTGAAACTTCCCGATCCAGAGGCCAACGGGATTAGTTTTATTTACTTGGGCGATGCACAAAACGGAGTGAGGGATCATTGGTCCAGGCTTATCCGCCAAGCATATAAGCATCATCCCCAGGCTGCTTTTTCCCTTCATGCCGGAGATCTTATCAACCGACATGACAATGAATTTGAGTGGGGCGAATGGTTTCAAGCTGGAGGATTTATCCATGCCACTATTCCCAGTATAATGACTCCCGGCAACCACGAGTATGGCAAGGATGGGCTTTTATCCCCACAGTGGCAACCCCAGTTTAACCTGCCGCTAAACGGTCCCAAAGGATTGGAGGAAACTTGCTACCAAGTTAACTATCCAAATTTGAAACTGATATCATTAAACGCTGAGGAGATAGAGGAATCTCCGTTTCTCAAGCAAAAACAGGTGGAATGGCTTGATTCCCTGCTTTCCAATGACCCTAGGGAATGGACGGTGGTTACCATTCACCACCCCTTTTACTCCACCAAAGACAACCGGGACAATACAGATCTAAGAAATCACTTTAAACCGTTGATGGATAAATATAAAGTGGACTTAGTGCTTCAAGGCCATGACCATGCTTATGGCCGGGGAATGGTTGGTCCAAGTCAGAACGGTACAATGACTGGGGTGACTGCGGAACAGGAAGGTACCGTGTATGTTGTGTCAATGGCGGGAATAAAGATGTATGAAGCGGGAGACCATCCGTGGATGGAACGAAAAGCTTCCAGAACCCAAACTTATCAACTGATCCATATCTCCGCAGACCAGAAGTTGTCATACGAGGCCTATACGATATATGGAGAACTTTACGATGCCTTCGAACTGCATAAGCGGTCAGATGGAAGTAATGAACTAATAAATAAGATTCCCGATACTCCGGAATATGAATAATTGGTGTAGATTGATATTTATTGATAGTTGATATGGGTGGATATTAAGAGGTAGAAATACAATTGAAATATGGTGGATATATGGCCTACGGCCGAAATATTAGGGAATTGAAATTGATGGATATTAGATATAAATTGATATAAATTGATATTTGAGATAGACCCGAGGGTATATTAAATGATTATCCTAGTGCAGCACCTTGGTTTGGAGACTGCCAAAACGGTGAAAGATAATTTCTTTTTTCTGGATTTATTATTCAAATCTTCGGTTCATGCCAGGCACCTCACCGTGGGTATTGATTGCAATGAGCGTCAATACGGCTATCACGGCGATAATCAGGAGCAAGGCATAGGTCCATTTTACCGGAGCAATCGGACGGCCTGAAAACGTTGGTTTTAATTGGGGTAATGCCCACACGATTACGATAAAATTCAGGATATATAGAAATTGTTCGATTCGATAAAAACTCAAAAAGGATCCTGTAACGAAAATTGTAAAAAGGATATAGATACCGAAATAGCCCCAAAAAAGGTGCTTAATAGGCGGACGCTTAATAGATGTAAGCCCAGCTGATTTAAACTCGGCAAACTGCCTGATCCAATAGATAGCCGGAAGCAAAAACACGAAAAATACTAACCACTGCACTAATCTAATCAAGCTGGCAGGATTTTCCACCTGTAAGCGTTCCATGGTAGGTAACAGGTCTTTCATTATAAAAGATTGCTGCCATACAAAAAACGGGATCAACAATACCAACCCTACCAGTGGAATCAGCAGGTTTGAGTTTTTTAGTTTTATTGCCTCTTCTTTTGGCCAAGAAGATGTAAAGGTTCCATATGCCATGCCTGCCCCTCCAAAAAATCCAAGGGAATATTCCATCACGTTCCACATATTAAAGCTAACTTCGGCCGCATTTCCTAATACTTGTAGGAAATTACCAAAGGCAAAGCCAAACCCACCACCAAGTCCGGCAAAAACTGCAACCCGTAAGGCCCCATGTTGTCGGGTGCGAACCATATAGTAGAGTAGTGCAATGCCAATTCCCGCACATACACCCCATGCTTCTGAACGCGGCGGGGTCATCTGAATGCCCAATTGCTCGATAATGAAAAAGTAGAATATCAATCCGCCAACAGTCATTTCAATGACTACCTGATGCCACCTGACTTTTTTGGCTTTATGATCGGCTAGTACCAAGCCAAACAGTCCTCCTCCAATAAAACCGTATAAGCCGCCAATAATAAGAAGCATTAACAATCCGTAATACACATTGACAAAATCCACTCCACGCCCATAACCGACAACGGCTCCATAGCTCATCATACCTCCCAATCCCCATCCCACGGCACCCGCAAAAGCAGCCTTGATTCCCTTGGTGTACCAATCGGTGCGTTTGGAAAGCAAGATGATGGATAGGGAGCCTATACCCCCAGCCCAGGCAGCGCCCTGTTCGTGGCCAAATTGGCCACGAATAGCCCAAGCTGTGCCTAAACTCATGCCGACAATTATCATGGAAAGTATTGTTTCTTTCGTAAGACGTTTCATACTTGATTTAAATATTTGTGAATTCCAGAGATGCAAAAAAGGCAGTGATTGCCAAATTTGTTTGAACAATATACGGTGATTGCAGGATATGTACTACCTGTTTTTGTAAATATTGGAAAGATAGAATTGGTTTTTTGCTAAACGGCTTAAAGTCCTTTTCGTTTGGGAATATAGAATAGGAATGCCTGAAAACTAAGCTCCTTTTATTTACCCGCCAAATACTGCTTTCTATAATCAATGGGATTGCAGCCTTTCACCTGTTTGAACTGGCGGGCAATGTTTTTACTGTCAGTTAGCCCTAGGTCCATAGCGATTTCGAAAATGGTTTGGTCCGTTTCGAGTAGTTTTTGGGTAAACTTCTCTATTCTTAGATTAAAGATGTATTTGTAAATGGGATAACCGGTGATTTGTAAAAATCGCTTTTCCAGCGTTCTTCGGGATAAGGGAACCTGCTTTACCACTTCGTCAACTTGAAGGTTTTTTTCTATGTTTTTATGGATGTATTTTAGGGTGGAGGCTATATAATCGTCATTGGTAGCGTAGATGTCGGTGGATTGGCGCGTTATGACTTGGGTAGGTTTTACAAAAATGTCATAGTGGTCATCATGTCCGTTTTTGATCATGTGCTCCATTAGCTTTGCGCTGTCATAGCCTCCCTTTTCGATATCTAAACCGATACTTGAAAGTGGGGGGTCAGATAGTTCGCAGAGCATTTCATCATTATCTACTCCGAGTACGGCAACCTCCTCCGGTATCCTTATTTTGTTTTGTTTACAGGCTTCCGTGATATGGAGTCCCTGATTGTCGTCGCAAGTCATCAAAGCAATAGGCTTGGGTAGGGACAGCAACCATTTACTTAGGGAGTTGCTTTTAAAATACCACAAGTCTGTCGACCTAGACTTCCGGTGTTCAAAATAGTGAACCTTATATCCTACCGATTGAATTTTTGCTTCAAATCCTTCCGCCCGTTCCCTCGACCACACGATGTTGTTGAAGCCATAGAAGGCGAAATTCTTAAAGCCCTTCTTTAAAAAATAAGAGGCACCCATCAATCCGGCTTCCCGGTATGACCCTGTAATGTTTGGGAGGTCTTCGAACCGCTCCTTGAAGTCCTGAGCAATGATTGGGATTTTGGAATCCAGGATTTTCTGAATATCCATTTCATTGTAGAGCTGTCCGATAATTCCATCGGCACCCCAATCTTTTGCCCATTCCAGGATGCCTTCTATACCAATCGTCTCTCGGTAGTATAAGGGCATGCGGCAGTAAGTCCAAGGACCATGTTCCGCAGAGTATTTGGAGATTCCTTTCAGTAAACTTTTACTGTATTCTTCCGCAAAATCCAATAACAAGATAATCTTATACATGGCTTTTTGGATTAGTTAATTGAAGATGTCTCTGATATTCTTTACAGTGGCATTGGTTACTAAAGGCTTGGCCCAAATGCCTATGCTCAATACATACCCTAATGTAACTAATAAAAAGAGCATAGCAACTTTTAAGCCTACCAGTTCGGCAATGCCCCCTACAACTAGGGGTACAACGGCACCACCCGCTATTCCTGTACACAAAATGCCAGAAAAGGTTCCGTGATGTTTGGTCACAGAATTGAGTGCCAAAGAGAAAATAATGGACCACATTACGGAAGCGAAAAAGCCAGTCAGCGGAAAGGAAATAATCGCCACCTGGGTCGGGCCAAACAAGGCTGCCAAAAGGGCAATTATGGCTCCCGAAGTAAAGAAAATAAGCACTTTTCGGCTGTCAAAGAACTTGAGCAACACTAAACCTAACAGGCATCCAACGGTCAGCAAACCCCAGAAATAGGAGATAACGGATGCGCCGGTCGTAGCTGGATCCACTCCATGATAATCCTGCAAAAACTTTGACGTCCAGTTGGCTATTCCCTGTTCCGTACCCACGTAGCAGAAAATACCCAAGAAATAGAGAATCACCATTTTGTCTGAGAGCAACTCTTTCAAGGAAGACCCGGCGTCGATTTTCTCATCCTCTTTCAACTCAACGGTTGGGAATTTGGCAAACGAAATGATCAGTACCATCAATAAAGAAGTCACTGCGAAAACCCAATAGAGGGAAACCCATTTTAGGTTTTCTGGTACCAAGCCATTTAGCGTTGTAATAATGGCGGAAACATCATCCGTGTGCATATTTGTTACCAGGTAGCTGTATAGCAGTGGACTAAGAAAGCTTGCCGCACCGAAGGCCAACTGGCCAAGCACTGAATTAAAGGCAAAGTGCTTGTCACCCCCTGCCGTACGCAGCAGTGGATTGATTACCACTTGCAACATAGCCATGCCGATTCCAATGATAAATAGAGAGGAAAGCGCAATGCCAAAACTGGGGATGAGGGCAAATAACAAAGCTCCTAGAAAAGCCATGAGAAAAGCTGTCACCAATATTTTTTTCTCACGGTATTTTTCTACCAAGATGCCCGAAGGAATGGACATCACAGCGTAGGCCACAAAAAAGGAGAATGGTAAAAACCCTGCTAATCCAATACTGAGGGTAAAACTGTCTATGATATCCGGAATAATCGGCCCGAGTATATTGGTCAAAAAGGAAATAACAAAAAAGATCAATAGGATCAGGGCAACGATTAAGTTGTTTGGTTTCATAGCTGTCTTTTTTTCATGACTTCAAGAGCAAATTACAATAATTTAAATTAGGCCGTAGTGGATTTTTTTAAGCGGCAACCTGCGTATACCGAACGTTGAGGGAAGGCGGCTTTTTTTCTAGGGATGCACAGATTTTACTACCCCACTGACATGTTCCATGGATAGGTCAACCAAGGCTGCCGCACCGAGGAGGGCAATGTTTTCATTTTTGGAAACAAATATTTTCAGTTTTTTGATGGATTCCGGATAGATGAATTCTGAGAAACTGGCTTCCATGCTATCCTTAAAAAACTCGTAGGCCTTGGCGATTGATCCGCCTAGAACGATTGCCTGAGGGTCGTAGGTGTATAATACAGCTTGTACCGAAACGCCTAAATGGTGGCCAAATTCCTTCCATTGACGAAGAGCTTCTTGATTTCCTTGCTTGGCAGATTTATAGGCATCCAAGGCGGTGGTGTCGTAAAAACTGCTGAAAAAATTCCCACTGGCGTAGAACTCTATATTCTTGTCTTTGTAGGGCAAAAGGCCTATTTCCCCCGCACCACAATTGACACCTGCATACAATTTATTTCTTATAATAATACCTGATCCAAGGCCTGTGCCTATAGACATGGCCACTAGACTACTGAATGGTTTGCCGACTCCGAATTTGTGCTCTCCGAGAGCCAGGCAGTTTACGTCATTGTTGACAAAAACTGGCAATGAAAACTCCTTTTCGAGGATTTCCTTTAACGCCACCTTTTTCCAAGACGGGATATTGGTCACATTATATACAATGCCTCTTTCTATATCTACAACAGAGGGGACACCGATTCCTATGCCTTCGACCTTATATTCCATATAAGGTTTGATATATTGTATGACCTGATCGAGCGTGGAGGAAAGACTGTCCTTTTCTTTCAAAAGGCCCTTTGTTTGATGAAGAATTTCACCGTCTTTTTCTATACCGACTTGGATTTTTGTTCCTCCTAAATCAATTCCTATGTTCATTTTATACTAAGTAGGTGAAATATTTCTTCAAAAAGATAACTACAAATATATTTATACCATTGCTGTTTACCAATTGAAAGAAGAATATCTTCTTCAATTGAAATGTGAAATTACTTGATATTCAGTTTCTCAGGGGGTAGCTCCTGAATTACCTACTCTTTTTATACTTGGAAACAGATTTTCGGACTATCTGATTTTTTAAATATTTAACAATAGCCCAAATGGGGCGAATAAGGTATATAATACGGCATATGGTGGTTTTTTAACCTGTCTATTAATAAATCTCGTAGTTAAGCTCATCTCTGCATGGAGTAGAACTTATCAGTTTGAATTCGTAATAGGCAGATAATATAGGCGAATTCCACAAATGGTCATCCCCCATTCATCACAATATGATAACTTTAGGTTTTTATCAGGTGTGTTTGGAAATCCTAAATTTGAAAAAAAATATAAAATAATATGAAAAGAAGAGATTTCTTTAGGAAAGGAATGTTCGCCTCCCTTGGGGCAACTGCTTTAGGGACTGGTGCCGCATTTGCAAGCAATACAGAAACCCCCTTTCGGAAAGTAGCAAAAAACGTGATTTTTTTGGTTAGTGATGGAATGAGTACAGGAACGTTAAACATGGCGGATCTGCTGCTAAAGCAGAAAGAAGGTCGTAGAAGTCGATGGATTGGAGCTTACCAAGGCAATATGATGAAGCGCTCACTGATGGAAACTGCCTCCACTAATTCTATTGTAACCGACTCCGCAGCCGCCGGAAGTTCATGGGGCTGTGGAATGCGTGTTCCTAACGGATCTCTGAATATTGGACCGAACGGGGAGGAACCCATGCCTATTTTGCAAAAATACAAAGCAGCGGGTAAGTCCGTCGGGTGCGTGACTTCTGTGCAGATTGCCCATGCCACGCCGGCCTCATTTTGTGTGAATGAAAAAAGTCGGAGTGCCATGCCAGCGATTGCTGAAAAATATAAGGATTTAAGGTTTGACGTGATGATGGGGGGAGGTGATGAACTTTTCAATTCCGCACACCGGGCAGATAAAAAGGATTTGTATCAGGATTTTAAAGCCGCTGGATTCACCGTTGCCAAAACACGGGATGAACTTATGAAAGTCCAAGGCAATGGGCCATTGTTGGGCATATTTTCAGAAGGGGGGTTACCCTTTGCGATTGATCGTGAAAATGATCCCGAAATCAAAAAGGCGGTGCCTACTTTGGGGGAGATGGTAACAAAGGCCATTGAGCTACTCAGTAAAAACCCCAATGGCTTTGCCATGCAGATTGAAGGTGGAAAAGTAGACTGGGCTGCCCATGCCAATGATGCTCCCGCTTTACTATACGACCAGATTGATTTTGATGAGGCGGTGGGAATTGCGCTGGACTTTGCGTCAAAGGACGGAGAAACACTTGTCATCATGACCACTGATCACGGCAATGCAAACCCGGGGTTATTTGATGGAAGCGTAGAGGGGAAATTCGGAACGCTATTCACATCCACCCGCTCCAACGAATGGGTTTTAAAACAGCTGAACGGAGATAATACACCTTCCCAAGTTGTTGACCTAATCAATTCTTACCAGGGAATTACGATCAACTCGGAAGAGGCTACGGCTATTTTGAAAAATTATCAGGTAGTAAATGAGGATGGTTTGTACGACACGGGAAAGATTCCCTTGAAATTGCTTTCAGAAATTCAGGTTCCTTATACAGGGATCAGTTGGGCAGGCACCGGGCATTCTTCAGACCATGTGGAGTTGGCTATGTATGGGCCGGGTAGTGAAAATTTGCCTGCCTTTATAGAAAATTATAAACTACACAATTTTATGCTTAACGCCACCCACGTGCCGGCTATGGCCTATGCGTGGTAAATTGGATTTAGCAGGGGGTCGTTATTGCTCCCTGTCTTTTTGTTATCAGCTTTCCCTATTAGCCAGTCAATTTACTTAAAAAAAAATAAAAACAAGATCAGCTTCTTTTACTCTAAGATCTTAGCCAAAATAACATAGTATGAAAAACATCCAATTTGCACTTTGGAAAAAATATTGCCTTTTGGTCTACTTAGTAGCCGTATTCAGTATTTCTGCGGCCTCGGCACAGCAGGAGCCCACAGGGATTTTTTTGACATGGAAAGAAGACCCCCTCACCTCAATGGTGGTTGATTGGCACCTTGAATCTTCTACTTCCGAAGTTCTTCATGTACAAGAACAGGGAACGGACACCTGGGCCCAACACCAAAGCGAAGTAAATCCTTTTCCCCATTCGGAGCGAAAAATTCACAGGGTTGCTCTATCAGGATTGAAACCGGGCACCTCATACAGCATCAAGTTTGGAGATAGGAACAAGGAATATTATTTCAACACCATGCCTGCGGATATTGCCAAAGAGTCAATCCGGATAGCCATTGGCGGGGATTCCATGCATGATCAGGCGTTTATGGAAAAAACCAATACCCAAGTGGCGAAATTCGATCCGCATTTTGCAGTGATTGGGGGTGACTTGGCCTATGCCAACGGAGATTCCACTAATGTAGGTCGGTGGTATCAGTGGTTTGATGCGGTAAAGAACACGTTGATTCGGGAAGATGGAAGAATCATCCCACTAATACTTGGAATAGGCAATCATGAAGTTCGAAAGGCTGTTTTTGAAGAAGGTGAAGAGATCATTTTTAACGATGAAAACCGCGCTAAAATGTCGCCATTTTACTACGGCTTATTTGCTTTTCCAGGACAGCCTGGCTATGGGGTGTTGGATTTTGGAAAGTACTTCAGTTTTTTCCTGCTTGATTCCGACCATTCCAACCCCATTATTGGGCCCCAGACGGATTGGTTTAAAAGAGAGCTTAGTATTCGGGATGACGTAACTCAAATTATTACCATGCATCATGTGCCTGCCTATCCTTCTGTGAGGGATTTTAACGGGACCACACAAGCCAGGGTAAGAGAGCATTGGTTGCCCTTGATCGAAAAAGCAGGAGTGAAGTTGGTCTTTGAAAATCATGACCATGCCTATAAGCGCACCTTTCCGATTAAAAATAACCAAGTGGACAAAGATGGAGTGGTTTTCATAGGGGATGGTTCTTGGGGTACCAGACCTAGAGAAGTTCACGATCCCGAGACTACTTGGTATTTGGATAAAGCAATTTCCATTCGTGCCTTTACGCTAGTTACCCTTCAGGGAAGCAGTTTTAATATTATTTCCGTCGATGAAGACGGTAACGTTATCGATTCTTATCCACCTAATCCGCTTTTAAAGTAATGAAATCGAGCATGTGAAAAACCTCACACGGAGGGATGATTATCAAAGCGAGATTCCATGTGACCATTAAAAAACAATTATAAACACATGAAATCGAGCATGACGAAAACGTCACACAGTGGGATGATTATCAAAGCGAGATTCCATGTGACCATTAAAAAACAATTATAAACACATGAAATCGAGCATGACGAAAACGTCACACAGTGGGATGATTATCAAAGCGAGATTCCATGTGGCCATTAAAAAACAATTATAAACAGATGAAATCGAGCATGACGTAGCCGTCACACACTGGGATGACTATCAACCATGCGAGATTCCATGTGACCGCTGAAAAAAAATTATAGACACATGAAACAAACTGTATTGGCTGTACTATCTACTGCCATGATATTAGGAGCTACATCCTGTGGCAATTCAAGTTCTGAATCTTCACAACAACAGGGACAAGTGGTTGAGTCCAAGATAACAGGAATAAAAACCTTGGAATACGAGCATATTTTCGGAGATGACCGCCCCTTTGCGCAATGTCATGCCTCGACGATTGCCCCAGTCGGTGACGGGACCTATATGGTTTCCTGGTTTGCGGGTTCCTATGAAAAGCATGACGATGTGGGGATTTGGCTTTCCCAAGGAAAGTTAAATGATTGGTCGGAACCAAAGTTGGTAGCCAAAATCCGAAACGACCCCCACTGGAACCCGGTACTTTTCAACGCCCCCGACGGAAAAATGTATCTTTATTTCAAAGTAGGGAAAGAAATCGATGACTGGGAAACTTGGGTACAATACTCGGCAGACAAAGGTAAAACCTGGTCTGATGCTCGGGAATTGGTACCGGGTGATACCGGTGGCCGTGGGCCGGTGAGAAACCACATGTTAGTCCTGTCAAACGGAACTTGGCTTGCACCGGCTTCGCTGGAAGACAACAAAGTATGGGATGTGATTATAGACCGAAGCGAGGACGGAGGAAAAACCTGGACAGCTACGGATAAACTAGAGCTTGACAGGAATGAGGTTACCGGCGAAGGCGTTATCCAACCTGCACTTTGGGAATCCAAACCCGGCCATGTTCATATGCTGATGAGAAGCTCGACAGGACAAATCTGCCGTAGCGATTCGGAGGATTATGGAAAAACTTGGTCCAAAATTGAAAAGACGGATCTGCCAAACAACAACAGCGGGATTGATATCGCTCCGCTTGGAGGGGAAAAAATTGCTTTAATTTTCAATCCTGTATCCGGCAATTGGGGAAAAAGATATCCCATCACCGTGGCCATTTCCGAAGACAATGGAAAAACATGGCCCGTCAAGTTCGATATCGAAAAGGGTGAAAATGAGAATGATGAGCTTTCATATCCCGCTATATTCTATGAAGACGGGAAATTAGTGGCCTGTTATACGTGGAATAGGCAGCGCATTGCGTTTTGGAAAGGAGAGATCGAAAGATCACTCTGACTTTAGGTAACCGTTATATCAGTTAGAATGAAAAAATTTTGTAGTGGATTGCTGCTTTCTTTGGGGATTTTAAATACAAGTATTGCCCAAAATACCCAAACCTATGCCGAAAAACTGGGCTATCCGTCCGGTACCAAAGTGGTGATTTTCCACGTGGATGATGCGGGAATGTCGTATGAGTCGAATACCGGAACCATCCGCTCTATTGAAGAGGGGGTGGCCACCTCCTGCAGCATTATGATGCCGTGCCCGTGGTCGGCGGCGTTTACCAAGTACGCTTTGACCGAACCCATGGACGCCGGTATCCACCTCACGCTTACGTCTGAGTGGGGATCCTACCGCTGGCATCCAGTCGCCGGCCGGGAGGTTGTTCCCACACTGATCGATGAGGAAGGTGCGTTGTGGTCTTCGGTACAGGAAGTGGTCCAGAATGCGTCACCGGACGAGATCGAGATTGAGATCCGTGCCCAAATAGATCGGGCAATGGCCATGGGCTTGAAGCCCACTCATTTGGACAGTCATATGGGAACCCTATTTTACCATGCTCCTTTTATGGAAAGATACATTAAGGTTGGAGCCGAATACGGAATCCCTGTGATGTTCCCCGGTGGCACAAATCTAAAGTTATTGGGCATGTCGATGAATGAAAATGTCATCAAACGCTTGAAAAAAGAAGGCAAGTACACGGCAGGCATGAAGCTTCCCAAAAACGACCTTATGATTCAAGCACCTGCAATTGGGCAAAAGATATGGAGTCTGGGGTTGCCAGTTTTGGATGATTTACATTCGGTGAGTGGAGGATGGAAGCCCGATGGAGACCCGACTCCGGAAGAATGGGGGAAATATAAAACAGAGCAGTTCAAGGAAGTACTAACCGAAATGGAGCCGGGGCTGGCGATGATCATTATCCATAGCAATGGGGACAATGAAGTTTTTGGAAGAATTAGCGGGTCAGGTGGTTCCCGCTATGCCGATATGTTAGCAATGGTAGATCCGGAATTGAAAGCGTTTATTGAGCAAGAAGGAATATTGCTGACTACCTGGAAGGAAGTGATGGAGCGGAGACAGGCTGTTAAGTAGTTTCCCAAGCTAGTTAGATCTTTCCTTTTACAAAAACAAAATTACATAAAATCCAGCATGTTGTTCGTCACACACAGGGATGATTATCCAAGCGAGATTCTCCCGAGAATGGGGCAGGCTATACCGGAAAACCGGGACAGGGTATCGCCTTTAACAGACAATTATAAACATATGAAACAATTTCTTTTACTTTTTGCATTAGCTTACTTTGCGGCAGATGTAACCATTGGCCAGATCGTACCTAAGGAGGATGTGGTAGAAAATGAGCTATTGATATTTCCTATTCAGGGGGAACATGCCCATGGCAGCACCTTGGTAGAACTGCCCAATGGAGATTTTTTGGCAGCCTGGTTTCAGGGTTCCGGAGAGCGTACGGCCGATGATGTACGCATTATGGGAGCCAGACTTAGAAGACGGGACAACCAATGGGGAAGTCCCTTTCTGATGGCAGACACACCCCATCTTCCGGATTGCAATCCGGTATTGTTCTTAAATGGGGAAGGCAAGCTGTTCTTGGTATGGATCGCCGTACAGGCAAACCGATGGGAGCAATCCATCCTGCGGGTTCGGACGTCCACCAACTATGCCAATGCGGGAGCACCCATTTGGGATTGGCAGGATAATATCTTTTTAAAGCCAGGGGCGGAATTTGAGGAGGAAGTTAAGCTGCGTTTCAAGGAACTTCCGGACACTCAATTGGGCTGGGCAGAATATGCGCCTTCCTATGATGATATGATTATAGCCGCAAGCAGCGACAGCAAAAAAAGCAGCATAGGCTGGATGACCCGGATTAAGCCCTCGATTTTACCGAATGGGCGGATTTTATTGCCGCTTTATTCTGATGGATTTAATTTCTCAATGGCAGCCATTTCAGACGATGACGGAATTACCTGGACGCCAAGTTTACCCATCGTAGGGCGAGGACCAATTCAGCCCGCTTTTGCAAGGAGGGAAAACGGAGACATAGTAGCCTATATGCGGGATAGCGGAGACGCCCCTTCCCGGGTACACAAAAGCATTTCTAAAGATCAGGGCTATACATGGTCAGCCACAGAAAAAACAGACATTCCAAATACAGCGAGCGTGGAATTGCACGTGCTAAGCTCCGGTCATTGGGCATTTTTAGGAAACGATGTGGATGATGGCAGGTACAGGGTTGCATTATACCTTTCCGATGATGAGGGAGAAACCTGGAAATGGAAAGTATACCTGGAGGACGGGGATAAAGATAAAGGCGGCCATAGCTACCCTAGCTTAATTGAAGACCGTAGAGGCAACCTGCATTTGACTTATTCCTTTCATCCGGATAAAAATGAAAAGTCGATTAAATATATCGTGGTTAATCCTAAGAAGATTCTGAGGTATAATGAGTAGGGTATTGGGGGTCTGGTAGGAAATCAAAGGTTTCTAAAAGGGTCCCGCAGATTGCGCTGATTTTCGCTGATGTTTTTCTGCGTACATATGCGCAATCTGCGGGAAAACCATCTCTCTCTAGGTGTAGTATCCACTACACCTTTCTATCAGCAATCTCCATTGGAGTTGGAATTTGCTAAATGCCATTTGCAATGGCTTGTGACAAATATTCGTTGGCATTAAAAATAAGCCCCCACAACCTCTGAATGGACGAAGTTGGGTTGGTTCGAGTAGTTCCCGCAGATATCGCAGATCTCCGCTGAGTGAGAATTTTCTGCGTTCATTTTCGCAAAAAAGATATCTAGGTATACGTATAGTTTCGACCGTACATCTCAAGTGAAATTTGGAACAGGGCTGGAACTACTAAGGGATTGTTTTTGATTTTTTTAACCAGCCTTTTGAATTCATTCTCAAAATAAAAACATAAATAGTTACCAATTAAGGTAACTATTGTTATCTTTGAAGCGTATGAGGATCATTAAAGAGAAAACGCTGACTGAGTATTGCAAGCAGAGCAAATACCAAAAGGCCGAAGAATCTTTGAAGGCTTGGATTTATGAAGTCAGGTCTTCCTCTTGGAAAAACTCAAGTGAATTAAAAGAGAAATATGGCAATGCCAGTATCATAGGTTCAAAGAGAGTAGTTTTCAATATAAAAGGTAATGACTTTCGTTTGATCGTTGAAGTAGAATACAAATTAAGGATAGTTTTTGTTATTTGGTTTGGAACTCATGCAGCATATGATAAAATTGACGCAACCACAGTACGATATGAAAATCAAAATACTTAAGACGGAACAGGAATATGACGATGCTTGTGATAGAATCTACACATTGATTCACAGTACGGAGAAGGCTATTGAGCCTGATAGTCCGGCGGGTGAAGAATTGGAGCTCTTGTCATTGCTTGTGGAGAAATATGAGCAAGAACACTATCCAGTTGGTGCGCCGGATCCAATAGAAGCAATTAAGTTTAGAATGGATCAGATGAGTTTAAAGCAAGTGGATTTAGCGCCATTATTGGGAGGAAAAACTAGAGTGTCGGAGATATTGAATAGGAAGCGTGCATTGACTCTTAAAATGATAGTTTTATTAAATAAATATTTGGGAATACCTTTTGAATCTTTGATTGCAGGTAATATGGATATACAACTGGAACCGGAAATCTTAGAAAAGCTCCTAAGTAATGCATCAATAAAAGAATATTATTCCGGCTCTAAGACTGCCTTATTGCATTAGATATTTTTAATCTGTGAAGAAGAACTAAGGTCTCGCAGAATTTGTCCCGGTTTTTCGGGATGTCGCTGATTTCTATCGTTGGTGTAATGCTGAGTATAACTGCGCAATCCGTGGTAAGAAATCCTGCTACGGGTGGTATAGTTGAAGAAGCATTTTGAAACGGATGTCGGATGTATTGTAGAATGGCAAAATTATGACTTATATTGGGGAATTACTCTGTCTAGGTGTAGTATCCACTACACCTTTTTATCAGCAATTTTCATTAAAATCGAAATTCCCTAAATGCCATTTGCAATGGCTGACGACAAATTTTTGTAGACATTAGAATTAGCTCCCACATCCTCTGAATGAGTGAAGTTTGGCTGATTTCCGCAGGATGTCTTTCTGCGCACATCTGCGAAATCCGCGGGAAAAAGAATCTCCCGCAGATCCCGTTGATTTTCGCAGATCTCTTTACGTGATAATCTGCGCAATCCGGAAAAGCCGGGACAAGTTTTGCCGGAAACAAGCATTCCGGACCGGAGGATAGAAGGAAATAAGTTTAGAAAGGGGTTCAGATAACTTGGAATAAAAGTTCTAAACCATGCCGTTTTTAACGATTCATTCAAAGCAGTGAATCAGAAAGTCAGGAAAATTGTTATCTTTATCTATGGAAACGATACTAAAAGATATTTTAAAGCTCAGTGTAGCTGAAAGGATTTTCTTGGTAGAAGCTATCTGGGATACTTTGCCGGAAGAAACTGAAATAGAATTTACTGAAGCTCAGAAAAAAGAAATTGATAGGCGTTTAGATTTATATGAAAAGGGTGAGACGAAGACTTATTCTTGGGAGGAGGTAAAGCAAAGTCTAAAGCTAAGCAAATGAGATTAGAGTTTTCAGAAGAGGCACGTTTAGATATTCAGGAAACAATTGATTGGTACGACTCCAGAAAAATGGGTTTAGGGAAGGAATTTTTGTTAAGCTTGGATGAGACCATTAACAATCTTCAAAATAACCCATTTCAGTACCCGTATCAACACAACGAAGTTCGGCGTATACTTTTGAAACGCTTTCCATATCAGGTTATGTTTGTAGTTGCCAACCAAAACATAGGTGTACTTGGCGTAATTCATACCAGCAGAAATCCTACTATTTGGAAAAAGAGAGCAAAGGGATAAATTGTATTCATCTATTATAAAACGTTCGGGGCTATTTTCATTTTTATCCAAATGCCTCTCTTTCAATGATGTCCATATAAACTATGATTTTAATTGCATTTTTTCTTTATCTGATAATTGTATTGATTTGTTTTCGTACCGTTTATAAAAATGGTAAGGAAATATCTACTAATTTTAAGATAGGAATTGCTTTTTTATCTAGCCTTATGACCTTTTTAGTTTTCTTTTATTTTCAAGATTTTATAAATTTTATTACAGTAGTGTGGTTGGATCTTATTTTTAAATTCATTCTAGTTTTACTGATGCCATATATTGTTACATATCTAATTGTTTCTATCATCAGAAAGCTTTTTTACTGAGTTTTAGATGCCAAATTTGATGTTTCTTCCACTAGGCCGTTTTTTCTGGGAATTTCTTTTTATGGTTAATCTCCTAATGCCATTGGCTGATGATAAATTTTTGTAGGCATTAAGATAAATACCCACAACCTTAGAATGCGTGAAGTCTAGTTACTTGGATTAGCTCCCGCAGATCCCGTTGATTTTCGCAGACCTCTTTACGTGTTCATCTGCGCAATCCTGAAAACCTGAGACAAGTTTTGTGGGAAAAATACTTCAACCCAACACATATTTTTTCCCCAGTCCAATAGTACGAAACATTTACAAATCGGTAATACAACCGAGTGGGAGGATTTATTTCCACCTACATCACTAGTTTGGTTTGGTAGATTTGTCCGCTTGTGGTCTAAAACCGGAGCGGACAATTTCTTTAACCACCCAAAACACTGTATTTATTTAATTACCCCTATCAAACATGAAGAAAACACTTATCGGCTGCTCGGTAGCCCTAGGCCTTTTTGCCGCATTTTCCTGCAGCAGCCCCGACAAACAAGAACAAGGTACCGAAAAAACCGTCCACGTGGACATTCCATTTTTACAGGAAGTCAGTGTGAAGTATTATTTCGAAGAGCCCAGTGTAAACTTGGAAAAAGTCTTCATGGATAGAAATGGTACGTTACAAGTCCTTTCAGATCAAGGATTGTTAAGACCGCATGATGGGCAATTTTTATATCCGGGCACCATGGTGAATGACCGTACCTACCTTCCGATGAAAGACAAAAACCTGAAGGATATGGGTATCTTTCAGGATCAGTTTGTCTACCTGGACGATAAGGCGGTCCTGAGCAACGCATGGGCAGGTGCGGTTTATGTACCCCACGGGCTGCCTAATGCCAAGCATTTTAAGGCAGGAAAGGATTTTTCCTTTCTGGTGTCCGACGGCAGCCAAGTTGCATATCTTGCGGATCCCAGTTTGGTTTGGAAAGGAAATATTCCAAGTGGAAGGGTGTTGGACCTGACCTATGATACTGCCAATGACCGGTTTTTTATCTTGACATCAGAAAAAATCTATAGCTATCAGATCGGGGCGGACAATGTAAAAGAAGGTTTTGCTGGTTCTGGATTTACCAGCTTCGCACTAGTAGAAGAAGGGAAGAATCTTATTGTTGGAACCAATGATGGCTACTTCACCGTCAGTGTATCTACCCAACAGCAAGTAGGCGATCGGCAAAACAAACTGCCATGGCCCGTCCTGACTACAGTTGCCGAAATCCATGGAAACCTCTGGTTCGGTTCTGAAAAGGGTGCGTTTATGAAAAAGGACGATGGGAAATATAACTACTATTTCGGCGAACGCTGGCTTCCCGGAGATATAGTCAAGCACTTGGCCCCCGGCAAAGACAACGATGTGTTGATTTTGACAGATAAGGGGTTGAGCAAACTGGAATTTTTCGAACATACTCTACAGCAAAAAGCTGAATTTTTTGACAAGCAGGTTCGGGAACGCCATATTCGTTATGGATTCAATTCCTCCTTGGTGGGTATGGAAAAAGGGAACATTAATACCGGACGCTTGGGTGACTCAGACAATGACGGCTTGTGGACATCCATGTACTTGGGAGGGGAAGCCTTCCGCTATGCGGTAACCGGAGAAGCCGAAGCACTTCAAAATATCCGTGAATCCATGGATGCCATGGAAAGACTATACACTATTAATCCGGTAGAAGGGTTCCCATCCCGATCCTTTGCCCGCAGAGGATATATAGATCAGCTTTCTGATCCCGACCGTTGGCAGCATGCAAGTCATCCGGAGTGGGACTGGAAGGCCACGACAAGTAGCGACGAAGCCATCGGACATATATTTGTCTTTGGCGTAGTGGCTGAGTTAGTGGAGGACAAGGAACTGAAGGATCAGGCGGTGCGTCTGATAGATGCCCTGATGCAGCATATTGTGGACAATGACTGGTATTTGATTGATTACGACGGCAAGCCCACCCTTTGGGGCAAGTGGCATCCGGACTATGTGAACAATTTCCCACGCATGGTAGGCGACCGAAAACTTAATTCCTCCAATATCGTGGCCATGTTACAGACTGCCTATCATTTTACACAAAAGGAGATTTATAAAACCAAAGCCTTTGAGCTGATGGAGGACCATGGTTACTTGGAAAATATGATGGTGCCCATGGAGCAAATTGGCAAAGCTGAGGAGGGAACGGATGAATGGGCGGAAATGCTCTCGGAATCCTGGAATCATTCGGATGATGAAATGTACTTTCTCGGCTATTGGGGGCTGTATCGGTATGCCTTTAATGACACCCTCAAAGCAAAATACAAGGAATCCATCATCGACCACTGGGAGTCGGAAAGGCCAGAGAAGGAAGGACTTTGGAATATCTTTACAGCGCTGGTAACTCCTGACAATTTTGACCGGGAGGAAGCTATATGGTATCTTCAAGAATACCCTATGGATTTGGTCAACTGGTCGGTAAGTAATAGCCACCGCAAAGACATTGAGCTTCTTGAACAAAACTTCCGACGGCAGACTACGGCTGAGGTATTGGCTCCGGATGAATTGCCGATAAGAAGGCACAACGCCAACCGCTTTGGATTGGATGCCGGTGGTATGGGCCGCTCAGAAAGCAGTGCAGGGGATATTTGGCTGCTGCCCTATTGGATGGGACGATATTTGGGGGTAATTTCCGGCCCGGAGATAACGGATTAAATTGAAAAACATATGAAGTTTCTTACCAAGATTAAAGAAGGAAAGCGGGTTTTCGGTACCTGCATTACATCTTTCAACCCCCTATGGCCAAAAGTTTGGAAGGGGGTTGGGTTGGACTTCATATTTATCGACACCGAACATATTGCCCTTGACAGGACTCAGGTTTCGCACCTTTGCCAGGTGATTGCGGCGTCGGGTATTTTTCCCATTGTCCGTATCCCCAATCCGGATCCGTTTTTAGCCTGTCAGCTAATAGATGCTGGCGCTAAGGGGATCGTTGCTCCCTATTTGGAATCCCCGATGCAGATTCGGGAGTTGGTTGGTGCCACGAAATTCCGGCCTTTGAAAGGCCGGAAATTGGAGCGGATTTTGTCTGGAGAAGAGATTGTCTCCCCGGATTTGCAGGCCTATTTGGATCGGTATAACAAGGGGAACTGGTGCATTGCCAATATAGAAAGTGTTGCAGCATTGGACCGCTTGGAAGACTTGCTGGAGATACCCGGTTTGGATGCAGTGTTTATCGGACCCCATGACCTGTCGGTCAGTATGGGATTGCCAGAGCAATATGACCATCCTGATTTTGAAGCTGCAGTCATACGAATAATCAATTCCTGCAGAACCAGAAACCTCAGTGTGGGCATTCATTTTTCCGAAGGACCCGAAAGACAGATCCGATGGATGGAAGCTGGTGTTAACCTAGTGCTTCACAGTTCTGACTTTGCCTTATTTTACCAGCGTTTGCAGCAGGATATGCACCAATTGAAATCGGCTATTGGAGAAAGTTTTAGTCAAGGCAATGATTCCCAAGCCATTTAAGATAATTCTAGAAAAAAACATGACAAAAATTACAGAACAGGATTCCCTTTATCGGCATTTGGAAAAGATGTCCGTGGAGGAGTTAACGGCAAGTATCAATAGGGAAGATAAAAAAGTGGCTTTGGCTATCGAAAAGGCACTTCCTCAAATCAATGCGGTGATAACGAAGATCGTTTCCCAACTTAAGAATGGGGGCCGCTTGTTTTATTTGGGCGCAGGTAGTGGGGGTAGACTTTCTGTATTGGACGCCATCGAGCTTCCGACGACCTATGGGATTTCCAAAGGTGTAGTCAATGTAATCCTAGCTGGTGGAGTTGACCAATTGATCGAGGCAAGGGAAGAGGAAGAAGACAATATAGAAGCAGGATGGAAGGCCTTGGAAAGCCATAATGTATCCACAAAGGACTTTGTATTGGGAATTTCGGCAAGTGGAACTACACCATTTGTGTTGGAATCTCTAAAAACCTGTCAGGCAAAGGGCATTCCCACCGGATGCTTGGTAAGCAATCCGGATACACCCATAGCGCAGTATTCGGATTTACCTATTGAGGTCATTACCGGACCGGAATTTATTACAGGAAGTACCCGAATGAAATGCGGTACGGCCCAAAAAATGATATTCGATATGATCAGCACCACTACCATGGTACAGTTGGGAAGGGTGGAGGACAATAAGATGGTGAATGTCTTACTGATCAATGACAAGATTACCGACCGTGCGGTGAAGATGCTGATGGCGCGCTCTGGAATGGAGGAGTATGACTTAGCCAAGCAACTTCTTCTCGATAGGGGCTCCGTTAGAAAAGCGTTGGATCATTTAGGTAAATAAATTTCTCCTTAGAGAAGGTATACTATTCATTACGTAAAAATAGGGGGAATTTCCCCCCTATTTATTTATCTAGTGCACTGGTGCAATAATGTGAGGCGTAATAATTCCATCCCTAGCTTTGCTTAGCTTCATTTTTACCAGTATCTCATGCAGCGTTTCCGCCGCCAATCCGTGTAATACAAGCCGATATGCAGCACTATAAGTGGTCACAGGCACCATAGGATGTTTGTTGTTTACCAAACCCAAATGAGCTGGAGTTGCCAGAATTTGCGAGGTGTAAATGGCGATTGTTTCATCCAATTGCAGTGAATTGGATGCCCGGATAAAATCATTAGACGTCAAAAACAACTGATAGAAGGGCGTAAATAGCTCGATGGCCGACCTAAGGTCTAATATATTGGTCCATTTTTTCGGAAAATCGATATGATCAAACCGATCTTCGGTGATCATGCTTAAATTAATTTTTTCGGGTGGTCGGATCGACAAGCCTTTTTGTTTCAGCTGTTTGTTCAGGTTGATGACAAAATTATACAGGTTCAAGTCATGCTTCAGAAACAAATCATCCTTTATACTTTCAAAATCTTTAGGTTTTAATGGATTTCCAATCAATTCTATCCCCGGAATATTTCCAGCGATAAACTGTAGGATTTCCGTGCCGACGTGAAAGTGGCGGAAGATAAGCAGATTGGCATCCGGGCTTACGAAATTCTTCAACCCCCAAGCCAAGATTCGATGCAGTACGCTGGAGGAATTAATTCCTCTGGGCACGAAATACTTGAAAATATGGATGAAGAACATGGTTACTTTAGACCATACTTCAATAATTGGTAAAAGGTACCTTACCGATTTCGATGAGTTGTCCCGCATCAAGGCCAACTTGGTGGTGGGATTTATTGGAATGCTGTCGTCAAGATATAGTGCTAACCAAGGGTTAGGGTCTCTTTCATCGTGGATTAAATGATCCATAGTGTAGTTTTTTTACCGTGTTTTAATAATTGCCCAATTCTTCCAACTGCATGATATACAGTTTGGCTGTTGTTTTTGCGGTTTTAACAATCCGCTTGGCTATATCCACATTCATCTGTGGATGATCCAGGGCTTTTTCCAAGTTATGAAAATGATTTTCATCAGCTACCCCGTGATAGGTAAAGAAGGAAACCTGATCGTCATTTAGGTTGAGTTGGTCCTGAATCATCCTTCCCCAGTATCCCGCCAGCCGCTTCCCAATTCCTTCTATGATAAACATTGCGCCCAGCAAGTCAATTGGATTGGGTTTGCTGGCTTGTTGAAACATAAATGAGGTCAACGCCACCGAGCCGATGTTTTTTTCTCCAGATCTGATCGTTTCAATATCCTCTCCGAGTGCTTCATAATTTCTTTCCAACATCTGATAATCCTTATGTTCGGCTGCAGTATGTCTAATAAAGGCCGAACGCAGCTCAAAAAGCCCGATATCAATATGGGAAGCCGCTCGGGAAATCCACTGGGAGCCGTCAATTACCTGTTGACGGAGGTCTGTCAACAAGAGCTTGTAATCGGATAGACTTAATTTTCCATCATGGATTTTGGTGACCACCGGTACCTTAAGCAATTCAGTTTCAAAGTCAATCCATACCTGCGCCAAGTTGCGAACCAGCCATTCTGAAGTTTCAGATTTTGCTATCTGTAATTCAGGCGATTCTATTTCACGAAGTGGATACGCTTTTCCTTTCGGCTCTTTGTCTCCGACTACCGTGAGGTGCATGAACGATGTAATAAAGCGGCCGCTTTCCGGAACCATACACAGGATTTGATCTCCGACTTTTAACCTGCCGCTATAAATCAATTCATCAAGCATAATAAAAATAGAAGCAGCTCCCGTATTTCCTTTTGTTGTGAGATTGCTAAACCATTTCTCCTCGGAAATTTCTCCACTCCCTTTTTGCATTAATTCCTTAATAGGCCCCTTAAACACTTCCGAAGAGTAATGACAACAGAACCAGTCAATCTTTTCACTGGAGATTTTTCCTTCATTAATCAATTCAAAAAAATGGGCCACGCCTGTTTTCACAAGGCTATCCAGAAGTCTCGGATCCTGACTCAGGTTGATGGCACCAGCTTTTGACGCGGCCTCATAACTGGGATAGTCCAGCCAGGTCTGCTCGGTTTCATTCTTATTGTCCGTCTTTCCAGTAAACATGCAGACTGGAAATTCATTGGCATGGGACTTTATGTCAATCCACTCAATTCTTAATGAAATTCCAATCTCATTTTTTTTATTTTGAAGCACAAATGCGCCAGCGCCATCTGAAAGCATCCACCTCAGAAATTCTACCGAAAACGGAAGGCTATCCACTCCCTGAGCCTCAAATCGGGAGGCTTTGAAAAGCCTGCTTGCAAACTCACTTCCCACACAAACCGCATTTTGCTTTTCTCTGGATTTAATTTGGGCAAAGGCATTTTTCAACGCCATGATCCCGCTGGCACAAACACTTTGGTGGCTTGCAACCTCACAGCGGTGAAAACCCAACCCCGCATGAACCATACTGGCAAAGCCCGGAATGGGTAAATCCCCTTGGGTAGTTCCGGTGCACAAAAAAGCCACATCAGCAGACCTAAGGCTACTTTTTTGCAGCGCGTTTTCAATAGCATTTACGGCCATTTGGGCGTTGGAATGGGTGGTTTCCTGTTGTTCGTTTAAAGCGTAATAACGGCTTTTGATCCCGTTTTGCTTTAGCACCCGCTCTTTGTTGCGGCTATCTTTGCCATTAATCCGCCCCAAAAAATCCTCCATCTGTTCGTTGGAAACAGCCGAGTTTGGCATAAATGAACCTGAACTTGTTATATATACTTCGTGCATTGTGTCCTACTTTGCTTTGGAAAATAATTTATCCAAGAAATTTAACGCAAAACCATAGTTTCTCCTCCCTTTGGTATGGTGCTCATTGTGCGCTGTCCCAAATAGCCTCCAGCTATCGCCCTTTCCATCCCCAAACCGGTAATTGCAGTGGCCTGCAAAATTCAGCAGAATGCTTACTGTTGGATAAATAAAGACCGCTACCATGGAAAAGGGAATAAAAGGCACTATGGTCAATGGAATGGTGCTTAGCAAAGCCGCCTCAAGCCAGTGAAAACTGTATACGGCATATACCGTCGGTATGGTTGATTTGTGGTGAATGTAGTGAACATGTTGCATCATAAATTTGTGATGTAACATGCGGTGTACTACGTAGAAATGCACCTCATTCCATAGAGTTAGAATAACAAGGCCCATGAGAACGTAAAACCAGATGTTGGGCAAAAGTTGGATAACATCAATTCTTACGAGGTATATTATTGGAAGAACCGACAGCCCAAAGATTAGGATAGACTGGACGGAGTGCTTGATTTCGAATGTAAGCTGTTCCTTTGGGATCTCTCTTTCCGATATTTTATGCAGAAAATTTCTACTTTCGAGGAATCTACAGGCTTGTAAAAACAAGGCACCGACACCGAAGTAAAGGATCGCAAAATAAGCTACCGCCAACCCAAACAAGGCCAGGTAGGTATACTGGTAAAGGATGCGTTCTAATAGGGCTTCCATTGATTGTGAGCGGGGAGACTGACTAGACGTGGGATACGTGGCTTCCGTTGTGAAGATAGGTGAAAAAGTTGATTGCTACAATGGAGTAGCGTTTGGGAGCATGAGGCTTTTCATCCAGCAGGTATTAGCTTGTTTTCCATTTTTTTTTATGTAATTGATCATAGGGGAGAAAGATTAATATTACAACCCTAAAAATACTTTAAAAAATGTAAATCGGCTATTAACCCCAAAAAGTAGTACTGGCTTCTAAACGGAAAACGCCTTCCATAATGAAGACACTTCCAGATCCATTCCTCGGGGCCATATTGGAAATTCGTCAGCCAAATTTCACTCAATACGAGCTGAAATAACGCCGAATCTGAAATAATTTAAGAATTCAACCGCAGTGGAAAGGCGTTTATAAATGTCCAATGTTGAAAGGAGTAATACATCCTAGTTACCGAAAAAATAATTCTATGCCCGGATCCTTTTAGAAACTTTAATTGGACCGATTTGTGTAACTTGGCTATCTGGTAGTTTATTCGTAGGCTAATTTCCCCACAAAAGTCGTTTTACGCAATTCGTATTAAATAATCATCAACCGTATAATATGGAATGTATTTCTGTTTTTGATATGCTTAAGATAGGAGTTGGGCCTTCAAGTTCGCATACCCTGGGTCCTTGGAAGGCTGCCTTGCTATTTTTGGATGAAATGGGCTCCGATCGGCTTGAGTTTGTGGAAGGGATTAGGGTTGAATTATACGGTTCCTTATCCCTGACGGGAAAAGGCCATGCCACCGATCTTGCGTTGATGTTGGGACTTAGCGGCCTACATCCGGAGACATTTCCTATTGACGAAATTGATGCTACTATTGGCAGGATAAAGGAGACTCAAATACTTTCGCTCAAAGGGAAACATGATATGCCATTCGATCCGGATGAGGACATCGTTTTTCTGAAGAAATTTCTCCCTTATCATGCTAACGGGATGAAATTTCAGGCTACCATTCAGGGTGAGACCATAGAATCAGTTTATTATTCCATAGGGGGAGGATTTGTCCAACAGGAATCAAACCCGCAGGATTTGGAGGAAACGTTCAAAAGTTTTCCCTTTCCCATAGAAAAGGCCAGTCAACTTTTGACCTATTGCGACCAGGAAAACAAGCCTATTTCCGAGATCGTTCTGATGAATGAGCTCAGTATAAGGGATCCGGATAAAGTGATGGAAGGGTTGGATAAGTTGTGGGATACGATGCTGGAGAGTATGTATATCGGTTGCCACAGCGAGGGACATTTACCTGGAGGGCTGAATGTCAAGCGCCGTGCTTATGACCTTCACAAGGGCCTAATCGGGATAGCCATTTATAATTCTGCTCAGGAATGGATGGAGGCCATTCGGCATATTCATGTAGATTTTCGTAAAGTATTAAAATGGGTCAGTTGTTTTGCCTTGGCGGTCAATGAGGTAAACGCAGCTTTGGGAAGGGTTGTGACAGCTCCTACCAACGGAAGTGCTGGCGTAATCCCTGCGGTTTTGCTTTACTATCTCGTCATTGAAAACAAGGAGGCCACAAAGGAAGATATAAGAAAGTTTTTGTTGGTTGCAGGGGAACTTGGTTCCATTTTCAAAAAGGGGGCAACGATTTCAGCAGCCATGGGAGGCTGCCAGGCCGAGATAGGAGTGTCCAGTGCAATGGCAGCCGGGGCCTTGTGCGAGATGATGGGTGGAACGCCAGTTCAAGTACTTATAGCTGCTGAAATAGCCATGGAACATCATTTGGGATTGACTTGTGATCCGATCGCTGGGCTGGTTCAAGTCCCATGCATCGAACGAAACACCATGGGGGCGGTTAAAGCGATAAATGCGGCCGAGCTCGCGTTGGAAACTTCGGCCGAGCATGCAAAAGTTTCTTTGGACAAAGTTATCAAAACGATGTGGGAGACAGCAAAAGACATGAATGGAAAATATAAGGAGACTTCTGAGGGTGGCTTGGCCTTGTCTGTAAACTGGGTGGATTGTTAAAAAAAAAATTGCCGGAGTTTCATGTAAACACGAAACTCCAGGCAAACCCTACATTGAAAAATAACCAACTACAAAAAACTGAATCCTACTTTGAAATCCAAACATTCATTCCAACTTCACAAAGCGGCTTTCAGATTTTTTGTATATTCAAATGTAAATTGATTTTACAGATATAAAAAACAATTTACGAAATAAAACACTAATATTATTAACAAAACATATTTAATATTTTAAGGTTCAATTAAAATGCCTTCAAATATAATGTATGCCTATATATGGTTTTCCAATATGGAAAAGAGTAGGTCATATGAAAGACATTACAAAAGACGCAGGATTAATGACGGTAATTTTCTTCATTCTTAATCCGTGGCATCATTTTTCGACCTAGTTCGTCGAAATACTGTAGACTGGAGGTAGAATTTAAGTTAGATTAAATTTTATGGGAAAACAAAAAAGCACTGCCCGGGACGAAGGTTTTGAGAGAAGACATTTTCTGAAATATCTCTTAAACGATTTGGAGGCACTTGATTTGATACTGAAAAAGGGGCTAATCGAGAAAGATCGGCAACGCATCGGTGCGGAGCAGGAATTGTCACTGGTAAATAAGTACTTCAAGCCTTCCCGTGTAGGGCCCTCTGTCCTAAACAGGCTTAATGACACCCATTTTACTACTGAACTGGCCCTCTACAATTTGGAGATAAATCTGGATCCTTTGGAGCTTAAAGACCAATGTTTTTCACTTATGGAAAAGCAACTCAGACAGCTTTTGGGAAAAGTAGATGAAGCTACCCGCGAATTTGGCAGCCAAGTTATCTTAACAGGTATCTTGCCTTCTATAGATATACGGTCGGGGCAAATGGACCACATGACGCCAAATCCACGCTACCTCGCTCTGGGAGAGGTTATCAAAAAACTCCGGGGTCAGGATTTTGAGTTAAATATTCAGGGAGTAGATGAATTAATTCTTGCCCACACGAATATTCTCTTTGAAGCCTGTAATACAAGTTTTCAGTGTCATCTACAGGTATCAGCAGAGGACTTTGTGGATCAATATAACTGGGCCCAGCTTATTTCTGGCCCCGTCTTGGCCATTTGTACCAACTCTCCCCTTTTATTTGGGAGGGAGCTTTGGAGCGAAACGCGGATACCGCTTTTCCAGCAAAGCATAGATATACGAAGTAAGGGGTACCACCTCCGAGAAAGGCAACAGCGGGTGTCCTTCGGTGATCGGTGGATTCGGGAAATTACCGAAATTTACAAGGAAGACATAGCACGGTTTACCTTGATACTAACGAACCTGACCGAGGAGGATTCCCTAAAAACCCTTGAGTCAGGAAAGATTCCACGGCTGAAGGCCCTCAATCTCCATAATGGAACTATTTGGAAATGGAATCGGCCTTGCTATGGTGTGACTGAGGGGGTCCCGCATTTACGGATTGAAAACCGTTACTTACCGGCAGGACCTTCAGTCGTGGATGAGATTGCGAACTTTGCTTTTTGGGTGGGATTAATGAAAGCGATGCCGCAGAATTACCGCAGAAATTGGGGTAAGTTGTCATTCGAAGATACCAAGGGTAATTTTTACAAAGCGGCGACAGCAGGCATTCAGAGCAGCATGATTTGGGAAGGGAAGGTAGTTCCTGCGCTTCAGCTTGTAGTTGAGACGCTGATATCCATGGCTCGGGAGGGTTTGGCATCTATAGGTATAAGTCAAAAAGACTCGGATAAATATTTATCTATTATCGATGCAAGGGCAAGATCGGGGAGAGACGGAAGTAGTTGGCTAACGAAGAGTTTTCGGAAGATGAAAAAGGAAATGAACAGGGAGGAGGCCATGGTGGCAGTCACCGCAGCGATGCAAAAGCGGAGGATGAGTCGTCAACCTATCCATCAATGGTCCATAGCTACCGCCAAAGAAGGTGCTGAGATCCCCATTTCCTATGATTGGATAGGCAGTGTCATGTCTACCGACCTTATTACGGTGCAGGAGGAAGATCTGGTTGAGTTGGTGGCCAAGATTATGACCTGGAGGGACATTCGGCACATTCCGGTTGAAGATGATAAAGGAAATTTGAAGGGGCTTGTTACACGTAAAAATATAGATAGGCATCTTGCGGAAAAAAAGGGGGATGCATTAATAACGGCAAAAGAAATAATGCAAAAGGATTTGATAACCATCGGACCCACTGTAGATGCAAAATATGCCATGTTGCTGATGGTAGATAAAAAAATCAGTTGCCTTCCGGTCGTGGAGGGAAATCACTTGATAGGATTAATTACAGATAAGGATACCCAGGAGATCTGGAAAAAACTTCAGAAAAATGTTGAATGAGTTTAAAAAAAAAGAACAGATAGACGAAATAAAGCAGCAACGTGTTTTAAGAAAATATATTAAGGGAAACGATTTTCCTACCCTGGTCATAACGGTTTGCATGCATGGCAATGAACCGGCCGCTTTGGCCGCCATGAAATTACTTTTTTCTTCAGACCGAATCCTGGAAGGAGATTTGAGGGGAAATATTTATGTGTTGATCGGGAATGTGGAGGCACTAAACCGCTCGCAGCGATTTGTTCACAAAGATTTTAACAGGGTTTGGAGTAGGGAAAACTTGGACCTGGTAAGGCATGCTCCTAAAGAGGAATGGCCTGAAATACACGAACTTCATGAGCTAAAATCAATGGACCACCTGATAACTTCCATTGTGGCTAAGCACGGGGTACTGCCTCTGGTATTTTTGGATTTGCACACTACTTCCGCTGACAGTGCACCCTTTATCCCTTTCAATGATGCCATAATGAACCGCAAGCTGGCGGAAAATTTCCCCATTCCCCTTATTCTAGGTATAGAAGAGTTTCTAGATGGCCCCTTGATGAGCTATGTCAATGACCTGGGATTTCCGGCGTTGGGCTTTGAGGCGGGAAGGCATGATGATCCTTTCTCCGCAGACAGGCATGCGGCTTTTGTAGAGCTATTCTTATATCATTTGGGAATGATTTACTTAACTGAAAATCAGATCCATGAGCTGAAAAACACCCTTATACTGGGATTTAAATTTTCTGCAGGATTCTACGAAATCATTTATAGGCATGGCGTCTTCCCATTTTCAGGGTTCAAAATGGCCCCAGGATTTCGTAATTTTCAAGAAGTCGAAAGAAACCAAATCTTGGCAAGTGACCAATCCGGGGAAATTTCCGCAGTTCAGTCTGGGTTGATATTTATGCCCCTTTATCAAACTGAGGGGGATGACGGCTTTTTTATCATTAGGCCGGTCTCCGGATTTTGGCTATGGATTTCGACACAGCTCCGGAGATTGAATTTACTAAGATGGATTGCCTATTTGCCTGGAGTAAGAGTGGATACCCTAAATCCTCGTATTTTTTGGGCAAATCCCAAAATAACCCGATTTTTTCCCAGGGAGATATTTCATCTTTTGGGCTTTAGAGTCAAGCGGACTTCGTCTGATCGGCTAATGCTTGTTTTCAGGGAATAGTTGCCTTGAGTTCTATATAATCAATTAGCAGGTGCATTCTCAAGGATAAAATTGAGTTCGCTTTTCTTTATTTTAAAGGCTGTTCCATGCCGGGTGCCTTCCGGAAAGCTGATTTCGTCCGATATATCTTCCCAGTTTTCCAGATCCTCAGAAGCCACAGCTCCCATTTCATGGTTGATGTATTTATCAAAATACACGATCCAACGATTGCCTACTTTGGCTACAGTCGGCCCCTCTGCCCAGTAGTCGCCTGTGATGGGAGGACCTGCTGGTCCATAAGGTCCCGTAACCCGATTGCTTCTGGCTATTCGGATATTTTTCTGGGCAGGTTCCCGTGTTTCATCTTTTACAAACAGCACATAGGTACCATCTTCTTTGACCAGAGTACCGTCGATGACATTGAATCCAGGTTCGTATAAAAGTTTTGTTTCGGAGTATGTTTTGAAATCCTTTGTAGTCACATAGTATTGACGGTGGTTGTACCCACTTTCCTCCTCAGATTGGGTTCCCGGATACAATCCACTTATGGTGGTCGCCCAATAAATCATATACAAATCCTCTGTTTCATCATAAAAAACCTCCGGTGCCCAAGTGTTTCTGGCATTTTCCTCGTGCTCCATCACAGGGATAAACTGCTGCGAAGACCAGTTTACCAAGTCCTCCGACGATGCGTATCCCAGTCCCTTTTCATTCCAGCTGACGGTCCAAACCATATGAAACTTTCCGTCCTTGCCCCGGATGATACAAGGGTCCCGCATTAACTTATCATCGCCTGCGGTGGGCATGAGAAAAGATTTTCCATCTGCCAAAGCTTCCCAAGTATATCCATCGATAGAATAGGCCAGATGGAGACCGTCTTCCCCGTTACCTATAAAATAGGAAAACATAAACACCTCTTGATCAGATTGGTCGGATTTTTCCTTTTGGAGACTGCCACAGCTTACGGCTAATACAGCAAGCAATAGAATAACGGGAAATTTGAAAATTGACGGTGGGATCATGGTGATTTTGTTTTTATTCTGTTGAATTCGGTCTGCAAATTACAAAACTTCATTAATTCCGGGGTGAATTCTTTGGCAGAATGAGATTAAAACAGGCTTTTGTTACCTAGCAAAGTAAGATTGGCTGCGGAAAACCGTAAAGGATGGGTTTATTTGATAAAAGGTAGTTTTGACAAATATTTATTGATTTTCTTTTTTTGACCGGTATCCTTTTACAGTTTTTATAACTCTCAAGAGCCTGATTTATTGGGAAATACATACTGAAATAGTAATGAGCAGGATAGTGCAGGATGGCTGTAGTCAAAAAATTTGGTTGCTTTAATGTATTAATTATTTTATTTTAGTATTAAGAACAAAATAAAATTAAAAAATTAGTATTAACCAAATAAACCCAATTGTTATGATGCAAAATTTATTTAAAAAGTATAAAAGCAAACTCTTGCTTTTATCAATGTTCAGCCTATTTTTGGGGGTATCCACATATGCCCAAGATATGCGAACGATCAGAGGTGTGATCAAATCACAGGCAGACCAGGAATTGATTCCGGGCGTGTCGGTATTGGTCAAAGGAACCCAACGAGGTACGGTTACCGATATTGACGGGGAGTTTTCTATTCAAGCAGCAGACGGGGAAGTAATCGTTGCGAGTTTTATAGGGTATGAAACTAAAGAGGTAACTATCTCCGGTGGCATTACTAATTTGGATATAACATTGAATTCCTCTTTTTCTGACCTTAGCGAAGTGGTAGTAGTAGGGTATGGAACACAGCGGAAGTCTGACTTGACCGGATCCGTGGGTTCAGTAAGCGGGGAAGCACTGCAGGAGCGTCCATCCGCATCACTGAATCAGGCCCTGTCAGGAAGGATACAGGGTGTAAACGTGTCGATCAATTCCGGTAGACCAGGCGGTAGGGCCAATATTCGAATCCGGGGAAATACTTCGGTAAGTATAGCGAATGATCCCCTCTATGTAATCGACGGTGTAATCATGCATTCTACCGGTTTGGCCAATGGCAGTACCCCTATAGATTATATCAATCCCAATGATATTGCTTCTGTAGAAGTGTTAAAGGACGCCTCCGCAACTGCCATATACGGAGCAAGGGGTGCGAACGGGGTAATCTTGGTCACGACCAAAAGAGGTAGCAAAACGGGTGGAATGATCACTTATGACGTTGATTTCAGCGTGGGTGTATTGCCGAGGAAGATCCCTCTTTTAAATTCCGAGGAATTCCTTAGGGTAGAAGATATTGCTTATCAAAATGCGCAAAAATATGATCCAAATGGGTGGGCTAACGGGATATATAGAGACCCCCGTCTAAAAAGAACCGATCCCCGCCTATTTGATTCAAACGGACAACCACTGTATGATACTGATTGGCAGGATGAATCCTTTAGACAGGCAATCACCCAAAACCACCAGTTGGCTTTTACGGGAGGAAATGAGAAGGATAGTTACGGGGTATATCTGAATCACAGAAATGAAGAAGGATTGATGCAGGGATCCTGGTTGAAGCGGTATGCAGCCCGATTTGTATTTGACAGTCAGATCAAGGACTGGTTGAAAGTAGGAGGTTCGTTGAGTTATAATGACCAAAAGGAAAGTCAAGTTGACCCATTGGGTGCCGGAGGTATTATTGCCATGAGGCAAGTATTGGAGGCATTGCCGATTATACCCGTCAGATATCCAGACGGATCTTGGGGGGGAAATGAGCATTATCCCGGTATGGAAGGTGGTAATAGCCCGTTACAGGTCGTAAGGGAGCGGATATATGAATTAAATACCCAGACGCTTTTGGGCAACGTATTCGCCAACTTTTACCTGGCGAAAGGCTTGGAGTTTCGATCTATTCTTGCAACAAATATAATCAATCAGCGGACTGATTATTATGGAGGCAGAGCATTGAACTTTATTGCCAGAAACCAACAGGGTGATGCGTCCGTTACCAATGATAGACATAATTCTTGGCAATTCGAAAACTACCTGACTTATAATAAAGAGATCAACGAGGATCATTCGTTTAACGCACTGTTGGGTATCTCCTGGCAACATGTGAATAGATTTAATTCTATGGCAAGGTCGCAAAATTTTCAGGATGATTACTTTTTGTTCAACAACCTGGGTGCGGGAGCCAATGTATTCCAAACTCAGTCGGGAACATCCGCATATGGCTTGAACTCTTATTTTGGTCGGTTTAACTATAACATGAAGGAAAAATATCTGGCTACTTTCACCGGTAGGATAGACGGTTCGTCGAAATTTGGTGAAGCAAACAGGTATGCAGTGTTTCCGTCTGCTGCATTTGCTTGGAGAATTTCTGAAGAGGACTTTCTAAAAGCAAGCAATACCGTGTCAAACCTAAAGTTACGTTCCAGCTACGGTATTACGGGCAACTCAGAAATTTCCGCCTACCAAGCATTGGCAGGCATGGGCAACTACACCGTCATATTTGGCGATCAGCGTGCAATCGGTCTTGGAGTCAACAGGCTTTCCAATCCTGACCTGAGGTGGGAAAGAACTTTCCAAACGGACATAGGATTAGAATTAGGCTTATTTAACAACCGACTGACCTTTGAATTGGATCTTTACAGGAAACTAACCAAAGACATGTTGCTAAATGCCCCGGTACCTTCCAGCAGTGGATACACCACGGTTACTCAAAACATCGGAAGTATGGAGAACAAGGGAATCGAAATTGCCCTGAACTCGGTGAATGTAGCGAACCAAGATTTCAAGTGGGATACGCACTTCAACATATCTTTGAACCGAAATACCGTGTTGGAGCTTACAGGAGGTGCCGATATCTTCACTGGATCTACGATAATTAGAGAAGGTGAGCCAGTAGGAGCATTTTTTGGATTTAATCATTTAGGTACTTGGAATCTGGATGAGGCAGATGAGGCAGCTAGTTTCGGCAAACGCCCAGGCGACATCAGGTATGAAGACACCAACGGAGATGGTGTGATCAACGATAGGGACCGTGTGGTTATGGGGCAAGGGATACCTAAGGGTTTTGGAACCCTGATGAATACATTTGGGTATAAAAATTTCGAACTGACTGTAGACTTGCAATTTATGTATGGGAATGGAGTGTTGTGGAGGAGCAAGCACTCGGCCGAGGACCGTCAGGGTATAGCCAATAGCTTTGCTACCGTATTGAATGCTTGGACTCCCCAAAATCAAAACACAAACATAGCAGAGTTGAGGCCAATGTCAGCCGGATATAATACCTTTAATGATACAGACAGGCTCCAAGATGGATCTTTTCTAAGAGGAAGAAACTTACTATTGGCCTATAATTTTGAACCAACGCTTATTCAGCGGCTACATTTAAGTAGACTGAGGGCATTTGTGTCGGTGCAAAATTTCTTCTTAACCACTAAATTTCAGGGATATGATCCTGAAGTATCTACCTCTGGAGCACCCTTTGACCAAGGGGTGGATTTGTATGCCTATCCAAAACCAAGAGTTTTCATGCTAGGACTTAATATTGGGCTGTAAGGACAAAGGAAAAATTGGAAAACATGAAAAAATACATAAAAAATATATCTAAGATAATGATCATTGGCCTTTTAATGGTCACAGGTTGGTCCTGCTCGGACTTTCTGGAAGAAACGGATAAGTCTAACTTCACGCTTGAAAATTATTTCACGCGCCCCGAGCATGCTACTAGCGTCGTCAATACAATCTATGCAGGTTTATCTCCAATTATGTCGAGTGGTTTTGGTGGTGGTCCTTGGATGATGATCGAATTTTCCACTGGGTTGGCAGATACCGAACTGGGCCAAGCGCAAAACAGTTTATTTGTTCGTTCGCTTATTAACAACTCTGATAATGGATACGGCCAGACGTATTGGACAACCTATTATCGGGGAATCGCAAATGCCAACTTGGCCATCGAAAAGATTCCTGAAATAGAAATGGATCAGGCTGCCAAAAACAGGCTACTTGGTGAAGCTCGATTTTTGAGGGCCTACTATTATTATCACCTTGTCAGGATATTTGGTCAAATTCCATTGATTACCAGTGTTATCGACCTTACTTCGCCTGAAATGTATCCGGAGCCGTCCACAGTTGATGCTGTCTACAATCAGATTGTAGAAGATCTTACTATTGCTGAGACACTAGGATTGCCGTTCAAAGAGGTTACCGGAAGGGTTTCAATGGGTGCGGTGAAGAGTATGTTGTCGAGTGTTTACATGACCATGGCTGGCTATCCCTTGCAAAAAGGTTCCGAATATTATCAATTGGCCGCCAATAAAGCCAATGAAGTAATTCAGTCCGGTCAGTTTTCTTTATTCGAAAGCTATAGTGGATTGAATACAGTAGAATTGAAAAATCAAGTTGAACACATCTTTATGATTCAATATGCTGCATTCATTTTGCCTAATACTGTACAACAAGCTATTTTACCATACAATAGGGGTATAAGTGCATACAACGCTGAGACGGGTGGAATCTTTGCCAATAGGGATTTCATTGCGACCTTTGAAGAAGGAGACAAGCGGGTTCAGGAAAAGCAGTTTTTCTATACAGAGTACACTACGAGAACGAATAGAAATGAGAGCATGCCATTGGGAGATTATTATTTATGGAAGTTTTTTGATGAGGAAGCACAACTAAGTACGACTAGCAGCGGGATGAACTTCCCCGTTTATCGTTATGCGGAAGTCTTGTTAACCTATGCCGAGGCGATTAACGAAGCTTCCGGACCCACTGCGGAAGCATATCAAGCTGTAAATCTTATAAGAAGGAGAGCTGAATTGCCGGATTTGTCAGGTTTATCTAAGGATGAGTTCCGCGATGCCGTGCTCAAAGAAAGATGGCATGAGCTCTGCTATGAAAATAAGACCTGGTTTGATATGGTTAGGTTGAGGCAGGCGTTGAATTTGGAAACTAACGAATTTGAGCCCTACGTTGGGCATCAGTTTTCCTATGGACCTACCGTTACCGCCAGAGAGTTGTTGTTCCCTATTCCAACTGCCGAAATAAGAAACAACACTAAATTAACTCAAAACACAGGTTATTAGTACCCGAATTTTAATCAGGAAAATGTACCGTTGTAGCCGTCTCCGGGCATTTTTTCCTTGCGAGGATAGAGGTCTAAAGATTAACTGACCCTGCCGTTGATTATGGATTTTAATAATTATGGGATATATTGAGTTTTCAAACGCTCAGTATATCCCTTTTTAGGTAAGAAGGTATTGGGTTACGGAAAAAATCCTAAACCAAATCCTTACCTTTATTTAAATAAGATAAAACGATAATCCCTTCAATAATGAAAAACCTAATGAATGGCTTTTTTGCCTTTAAAAACTGGAGAAATACCGGTTTATTGATGTTGTTCAGCCTGAGCTTTTGTATGGGGCAACACGGAGAAAAATGGCTTGAATTTAAAGGCAACAGTGGACCCGGAAAAGGTAAAAAGATCGTGTTGATCAGCGGAGATGATGAATACCGTTCGGAGGAAGGACTGCCCATGCTGGGTAAAATCCTTGCTCAGCACCATGGATTCGACTGTACGGTGCTTTTTTCGATTGATCCAGAAAAAAATGAAATCAATCCAACTTTCAAATCCAACATTCCCGGCTTGGAGCATGTGGCTGAGGCCGACCTGGTAATTATGCTGATGCGGTTCAGGGAACTTCCTGATGAGCAGATGAAGTATATTGACGACTACATCCAGGCAGGAAAACCAATTATTGGGCTCAGGACATCTACCCATGCATTCAATTATGGTAAAGACAACGAAAGCAAGTATAAAAAATACCACTGGATGAGTGATGATGCTAACTGGAAACAAGGTTTTGGGCGGAAAATTCTAGGAGAAACTTGGGTTGCACACCACGGACACCACGCTGTTGAAGGGACTAGGGCGATGCTCGATGGGTTGGCCTCCGAGCATAAGCACCCCATACTAAGGGGAATCAAAGATATCTGGGTAGCTTCCGATGTATACACTGTCCGTAATTTGGGAGATAATGCCGAAGTGTTGATTCATGGAGCAGTGACTCATGGAATGACACCGGATACCCCAGTTAATTGGGAAAAGGCACTTATGCCTATCGCTTGGGTGCAATCGTACACCGCCGAAAGTGGAAATTCAGGTAAAGTATTTACAAGTACTATGGGCGCATCCGTTGACCTCGAAAGTGAGGATCTGAGAAAGCTGGTCGTAAACGCTGCCTACTGGTGCCTGAATATGTCTGATAAAATCACCGAAAATACAAAAGTGGATTATGTGGGAGAATACAAGCCCACCATGTTTGGTTTTGATAACTGGCGGCGCGGGATGAAGGTGTCAGATTTCAAATAATGCCGTTGATTCTTTAAAACGAATAAATAATTAACTACCCAAAAAATTGAGTAAAGAATGAAGAATAAAATAGGATTCAACGTATTGGCTTGGTCTGCGGCGGTGTCGGATGATTTGAAACCGATCATCGACCGACTGAAGACAATCGGATATGACGGTGTGGAGTTTTTAGTTGGGGCACCTGACGAAGCCGCCTATAAGCGGATCGGAGAACATACCCGCAGCCTAGGCTTGGAAACAACGACAGTTTTCGTATTGGGAGCAGATGAAAATCCGATAGACCCAGATGCCAAAATCAGGGCAAAGGCGCTGGATAAAATCAAGTGGACCATTGACCGATCACATGATTTGGGAGCCAAATTGATCTGCGGGCCCTTTCATTCCGCATTTACGGTTTTTGCAAAACGCGCTCCGGAAGAGGATGAATATGAACGGAGTGCCGAAGTATTACATGCTGCCGGCGATTATGCCAAGCAGGCAGGTATAATCCTTGCCCCGGAGGCATTAAACCGATTTGAATGCTACCTGTGTAATACGATGGACCAATTGACGCATTTGCTGAAAAAAGTCAATCACTCGAACGTCAGAGCCATGTTTGACACCCATCACGCCAACATCGAAGAAAAAAAACTGGGTGATGCAATTCGGAAAATAGCGCCGCTCTTAGGGCATGTTCATATTAGTGAAAATGATCGGGGGACTCCCGGATCAGGACACGTACCCTTTGACGATACCTTCTCCGCACTGGCTGAAATCGGATATAATGGATGGCTGACAATAGAAGGATTCACCCGAAACGATCCCGACTTTGCCAATTCAATTGGCGTATGGAGGGAGTTTTCCCAACCATGGGAGATGGCGGAAAACGGCCTAAAATTCATCAAAGCCATGGGTGAAAAACACGGTTTGTAAACACCCGCTTTTTAGGAAAAACTCAATTTTAACCAAATCATAAAATCTTATAACCAATTCAAAACATGTCCAACCTACCATTCCGCTTTGGAGCTGAAGTATATACCTGGTTTATGAGTGGCAACGGCGAAACCCACAAAGGTCAGCTGGCTCATATGATTGATATTATAGCCGAGGCCGGTTTTACCGGGATTCAACCCATTTTTACATGGATGGGTCCACTTTCCGATCCAAAATTGTTGGCAGACAAGCTAAGGCAGCGTAATATTGAGCTGGCGGCTGTGGCACTTGCATTGGATTGGAACGGATCATCGGAAACGGATGAGGAAAAACGGATTGCCAATGATGCCATTACCATGCTTGAGCAATTTCCAAATTCCGTCCTGTGTACGGTACAAATTCCCACAGGCAGACATGATCTGGAAAGCCGTAGAAAAAGCCTAGTGAACATTGTCAACGAAGTATCGAAAAGAGCGGCGGACCGGGGGGTTGTCAGTAGCTTTCACCCCAACTCGCCCCATTCTTCCATTACCCGAACGGAAGAAGACTACAAAGTAATCTTGGAAAGCCTTGACGCTTCCGTAACCGGCTGGTGTCCCGACGTGGGGCATATCATCAATGCAGGTATGGATCCACTGGCGAAAATGAAAGAATATCAATCGCTGATTAATCATGTTCATTACAAAGATTGGGATGGTAATCCTGAGTTTACTTTAATGGGTAAGGGGAAAGTGGATTTGGTAGGTATTACTCAGTGGCTAAAGGATATTAATTTTCCCGGCTGGATCATATGTGAGGATGAAGGGAAGGAAGCGCTTGACGATCCCGATTTTGTGACTCTCCATGACGGAAAATGGGTACAGGAAGAATTGATTCATCAGCTTAAATGACTAGAACATGCCGAAAATAAGCGCAAACGGAATTAATATTTTTTACGAAACCCGCGGAAAGGGAGAGCCCCTCTTATTGATCATGGGGATTACAGCACCGGGATCGGTTTGGGAAAAACACGTAGCTGCCTGGGAGAAGGATTTCCAATGCATTATGCTTGACAACCGCGGAGTTGGACAATCAGACAAGCCTATGGGGCCCTATTCCACGGGTATGATGGCGGACGATTGTGCGGCCTTATTGGATGAGTTGGGAATTCCTTCCGTCAAGGTTGTTGGGGTATCCATGGGAAGTACCATTGCCCAACAACTAGCCATTCGCCACCCCCAAAAGGTTAAATCAATGGTGCTAATGTGTCCTTGGGCACGCTGTGACAACAAAACAAAGGCAATATTTGAATTGATGGTTGACTGCAAGGCACGTTTTAGGCCGGAGGAGTTCAGTAGATTTGTACAGCAGTTGATTTTTTCTAAGGCTACTTGGGATGATCCAGAAGCATTTGCCGGATTGCTTGAGGACCGAAAAAATGCTGCATATGATACCAATCCCCAACCTCTGATTGGCTTGGAAGGGCAGGCCGCTGCTTGTATCGACCATTCGGTGTTGGATCAATTGGAGAGGGTCAGCGTTCCGACTTTCGTAGTGGGTGGGACAGCGGATGAATTTACCCCTCAATGGATGACTGAGGAGGTCGCAGCAGCAATTCCCGGTTCTACAATTCATATTTATCCAGATAGCGGTCACGCCTTTCATTGGGAAAACCTGGATGATTTTAATAACCGGGTTAGGGACTGGCTAATAAATAATTAACAAAAAAAACGCAAAAGTACAGGTCTCTTAATATTAAACTTTGAAGTATGTATATAGGAATAATAGGTTCTCTCTTGCTAATGTTTGTAGAATTTGCAAACCCAAAGCCGGTTACATTTAGAAAGCAATTCATCGCTATGGAAAGTGCCGAGTCAGCAGGCGTATTTGACGTCAACAATGACGGGCATCTGGACATTGTATCTGGAAGCTACTGGTATCAGGGACCTGATTTTAAAAAGAAACATTTTATCGCCGTATTTGATAGGGTAGGTGAATATTTTGATGATTTTTCCACAATTCCAATGGACGTTAATGGAGATGGCAAAATGGATTATGTCACGGGTGGCTGGTTTGGCGCAACGCTGGTGTGGATGGAAAATCCCGGTAACAACCAGGCATGGACTACCCATGAAATAGCCAAAACGGGAAATGTGGAAACGACTCGTGCCTGGGATGTGGATGGTGACGGTTATGATGAAATCGTACCAAACACACCAAACAAACCGCTGGCCTATTATAAGCTTCTCCGCGACAATACCGGAAAAGCTACTGGGAAATTTGAACGTGTTGAGGTAGCACCAACACATGGACATGGTTTGGGTTTCGGGGATGTCAATGGAGATGGTCGGGGAGACTTTATACTATCCAATGGTTGGCTGGAAGCACCCGAAGATATGAAAAATGGCACTTGGAAGCTTCATGAGGACTTCGATTTGGGGGGCGCCAGTATACCTGTCCTCGTACAGGATGTTAATGGCGACGGATTGAATGACTTCATTGTAGGGCAGGCACATGATTATGGCTTGGATTGGTATGAACAAAAGAAGGATGGAGATAATATAACTTTTGAAAAGCATCCCATAGACCCCTTTCAGTCACAGTATCATTGCCTTGAATGGGTAGATATTGACAATGACGGCGAAATGGAATTGGTTACGGGAAAGAGATACCGTGCGCACAATGGCAATGATCCGGGAGGTCATGACAATTTGGGCATGTATTATTTTAAGTGGAACGGAGAGTCGTTTACAAAAAACGTAATCAGCTATGGGCCTTTTGGAGAAGGAAAGGGAGCCGGCATTTATTTTGCTATTGAAGACTTAAACAATTCCGGATTTCTCGATATTGTAGTTGCAGGAAAGGACGGATTGGCTGTTTTCTTTAATGAGGGTAATTAAATCTTAAACATTACTTAACAGTAGGGTTATCTACATCCGGGCTAGTCAGACTAATTTGCGTCAAAATCCAACACTCAATTCTTATGAAACGAATTCTTTTGATCATGTGCCTCCTATGGGTTTATCTTCCCATAGAGGCACAACAACAAGCTACTGGCTATGTTTACCATGATGCCAACAACAACGGAAAAAAAGAAAGGAGGGAAAAGGGAATTCCAGGTGTTGCCGTCAGCAACGGATTGGATGTGGTATTGACGAATAATCAGGGAAAATATACCCTGTCTATAACAGATGACACGCCTCTTTTTGTGATTAAGCCGAGCGGATATTCGGTGCCCCTTGACGAGAACAATTTGCCTCAATACTATTACCTGCACAAGCCTAAGGGATCACCGGAATTTAAATATCCTGGAGTAGCTCCTACCGGTGAATTGCCGAAGTCGGTGGATTTTGCGCTATATCCCAAGGAAGAAAAAGATTCTTTTACCGCATTGGTTTTTGGAGACTCTCAGCCATATTCAGCGGACGAGCTGGAGTATTTTAGAAGGTCAGTCGTGGAGGAAGCAAAGAATGAAACCAACATGGCTTTCGGCATTACTTTAGGGGATTTGGTAGGGGATGCATTGGATCTTCACCTTCCTTATGCCAAGGTCATGAAAGCGATGAATTTGTCTTGGTACAATCTGCTGGGGAACCACGATATGAACCTTGATGCTACTTCCGATAATCTGAGTGATGAAAGTTTTGAAGCCACTTTTGGACCTGCCAATTATGCGTTTAATGTTGGCCAGGCCCATGTTATCGTATTGGATGATATACTTTTCCCCGATCCAAGAGATGGACAGGGGTATTGGGGAGGTTTTAGAAAAGATCAGTTGGACTTTGTGGAAAATGACTTGAAGCATGTGGGAAAAGACAGACTGGTCGTCGTAGCCCTTCATATTCCATTAATGCATCAAGATGAAAATTCGTTTAGAAACAGCGACCGGCAACGGCTATTTGACTTGCTTAGGGAGTATCCCAACGTAGTAGCCTTCTCGGCGCACACGCATTTGCAGCGACAAAATTTTTATACCTCTGTAGATGGTTGGCAAGGGACTAAACCATTTCATGAATATAATGCTGGCACTACGAATGGTGATTGGTATTCTGGTCAGTTGGATGATAATGGATTGCCGATATCCACCATGCGGGATGGTACTCCAAAGGGCTATACCCGGCTTGTTGTCGATGGAAATAAGTATACTTTGGATTATCAGGTATTGGGTAAGCCCAAAGATTACCAAATGCACGTTTTTCACCCTAAAATAGTAGCCAACAACAGAGGAACCCAAGCTGGCATTTTTGTCAATTTTTACATGGGGACTAAAGATGACAAGGTTGACTATCGCATAAACAGCGGAGAATGGAAATCCATGACCTGGATAGATGCCGCCGACCCGGAATTTGTACGTCAGGTTATGGAGTGGGATACCACGGATAAACTGATGCCCGGACGACGCCCTTCCAATCCGGTCAACAGTACGCACCTTTGGAGAGGAGCCATCCCGGCAAATCTACAAGAAGGCTCACATACCGTAGAGGTTAGGGCTACCGATATGTTTGGAAGAACCTTTATACAATCAAGTACCATTAAGGCTGCTCCTCCTGCGACGTTAACCACCGCAAGGTAGTTGGCGATAACGATGTACTAGCTAAAAGTAGTGGGATATCTCATTCAGATCTAATCCCCTACAAAAGACGACATAGAAAATTACGCTGATCCTGTTTTAAAATGCAAAGAACTATCCCGTCGGACAATCTCTGACGGGTTTTTTTATTACCTTACGAGTACCTAAATTGAAAAAAAATGTCGAAGAAATTTGTACTGGGAAGTTCAGAAGCAGGTGCAAGGGAGCTTTTCCCTGAAAAGAAGATTCGCCAGGTTCAGTTGGGAGAAATAAAGATATGCGTGGTCCGGATAGGAGACGAATTTTTTGCGTTTGAGGCCCTATGTCCACACCGACTGGCCAGTCTGTCAGAAGGCGCCGTTACAGGCTTTGGGGAAGTTGTGTGCCCCCTTCACCATTATCGGTTTGACGTAAAGACTGGAGCCATAAAGTCTGGAGATTGTAGGGATTTGCGTTGTTATCCTACAGAAATTACGTCATCCGGCTTGGTGATCAATGCCTGACAATGCATTCATAAAGAATCCATTTTGCAGACTTTAATTTTGTATAAATACTTTTATATAGGAAAAAATAGTCTTATATTTCTGATATTCCCTACAAGATAAAAGTTTTTAAAGATGAAATTCAAAGATTTTCGGGTCTGGATATTTATATTTGGATTGGTTTCATTGGTGGCGGTTTACCTTTATCAGCAATCCAAAACCAACCGGGAGCAACTTGAATTTCAGTCCGTAAAAGCAATACATTTAGCCAAACAGAGCTTTCTTGAAAATTACTACAATTACAACGTGCAATTGGAGGAATTTTTAGCCAGGAATTTTTTCCGAATAATAGATCCTGACCCCGACAGTCCAGCAGCTCAAATGGTCGCCATCATTGATAGGGATAAAAAGTTTAACATCTCCCAAATTAGAGCCATTCCCGCCAGCGAAAAGATGCAGGCTCAAATGCTTCAGCCAACCATAGATGTAATCCAAAAAGATACCCTCGGTTACTTTACCATCCTGAATCAATTTTTCGATTTTTCCCAGCGCTTAATCAATGTTCAACAGTTGGATTACAATAGGCTGGTAAATCAATTTCAAGAGGCGATTGCCGGAGAAATTGTGGAAGAGAGAGCTGGGGATTCCAAGTCAGGGATATTTCAGATTGACCATATTATCCCAATAGATGAGTTAATGAAGTATAATTTCCAGACTTATTTTTTCGATGAACTGTATGTGCTCAATGATTCAGGGGAGGTTTTATGGCCGGGAGAGAGCAGGGGAATTCAGCTATTAACTCCGGAAGAGGAAGCTACAGAGCCTCCCGGAGAAGGATTGTCATTGACCAATAAGGGGCAAGGCAAGGTCAAGTTGCTAATAAATACAGTTCCATACGAAGGGTTTGTTTCACCATTTATGCTCGGGGATAATTCTTTTTTCCTACTTGGTGTAAAAGATAGCAGCGAGTTTCGGCAGGTGGCTTATCGGATTGACTTCTCCGTGTTAAATGTCTTTCTCCTAGGGCTGGTACTAATTTTTATCAGCATTCCCCTCATCAGTATATTCACGATGAGTGAGGGCGATGTGCTGACCAAGGGTAGGATGTTCGGTGTGGGGCTTTCTTTGATAGTGCTGACCCTAGTGGTTGGGTTTGCGCTTGCCTTTGTTCAGAATCAAAGGGCGACCCTGAGCTATGACAATATTATTCAGGAGATAGAAGATACGTTTTCTATCTCTATAAATAGTTATGATGATAAATTAAGTCAATTTCACAAGGAAATAGACCTAGGTCCTTTAGATTCTGTCCTTTCACCATTTCCTTCGGAGATTAATGAATTCATTCATTTTTCCTATGATGGGAAAATATCCAGTCTCGCTTTTCCAACTTCGGAAAAAAAATTAAAAAAGATTGATTTTAAAACCAATCCCTTTATTTCCATCGCCTCAAGAGATTATGTGAAAGAGATAAAAGACAGTCTTAAAAACTCATTTATTAGTGCCCATTATTCCAAATCTAACGGGGAACTCGAAGGAGTGATTAGCCAAAGAATGACGGAAAATGAAGGTAGGGCGATTACATTTAAGATGTCAGGCGGGAATAGCACCTTGGGTAGCCAACATAGGTTCCTTGTCTTTAAACCAAATGGTCAGGTATTGTTGAAAAGTGCGAAAGTAAATACCCCTGTAACCAATCTGCAGAATGTAATTGGGGAAAATAAATGGGCGGAATTACAGAAGCTTGTTGAAAACAATGATAGTTCAAGTCTAGACCACGTATGGAAAATACCCATTTATGTCAATGGGTTTGAATACCTCGCAACATTAAAGAGAATGCCTTTGGATAATTTTTCCACATCTATCTGGTTAATCTTCTTGGTAGACGAGCACCTTCAGGACACGCTATATGTATTGACTACATTTGAAGCATTAGCCGTTTTAATTCCTTACACGCTAGTATTGGCCATTTTGGGCGTTTTAATCACGCTGGCCAATCCGCTAAATACTTATTTAAGTGTCAAAAAATTCTCCTTTTCATGGTATAGCCCTTCATTAGCCAAACGAGGACAGTTTTTACTGGCCAATTATCTGTTGGCTTTTCTGATTGGACTCTATTTGATCGTTTATTGGTATATCCCGTTGAATATTTTCACCGTATTTCTTTGGGCCATTGTTTTCTCATCTCAGGGCGGCCTTATTAATTTTATCTTAATTCACCCGCAGGGAGTAGGGAAATATGGAAGTAGGGAATTTAATTTTATGGCTCCCGCGCTTTTTATGTGGCTGCTTGTGGTGTCCGGACTGTTGTATCTTTCTTTCGTGAGTTTAGATTTAGTATACTTTTTCGTTAATCTATCCATAGTTCTGGCTTTGTTAGCCATACTGGGAGTGTGTTTTTATGTCATGCTCAAAAATCAGCTTCCGCAGTTAAACTCAGATTTTTCAAGGAAAGGCGAGAACATGTCGCCCCTTAAGTCCATCCATTTTAGACTTACGAAATTCTGGAATTTCATAACTCAAATTCGGGTGGAAAAAAGGATTTTTTCCCTGAATTTTCTGCTTTGGCTATGTATAATTGGGCTTATTCCCGGATATGTTATTCACCGCCAGGTGTTTTTTCAGGAAATATACTTATGGGATGATGATAGTTCTGGATATCAGGAGAAACAAGTGCAAATAAATGGCGATGGTTTTTTTCTCGATTTGATTCTTAATCACGAGAAATTAAGAAGGCTTAATTTTAGTAGAATTGCCAATAATGCCGAAGAGCGGGTCTATAAATTTATTTCACCTAACGTAGAGAAGTTGATCGCATCTTTCAGTCTTGATAAGAACTGGCTAACGGAACAGAATGATAAAGCACCAAAATCAATTCTGGATGTGGTAATCGGAAAATTTGGGGATAAGCCTTTGTTTTTTATTGGTGTCCTACTTTTGTTGCTCCTCTTTTTTAACCTTCTCCTAAGGTTAACCAAACGGATATACCTGACTGATTATTTATTTTCATTTTATATCAAAAAGTTACCTTCTGCTTGTTTGATTAGAAAATACAATTTCATTATCAGCATCGACAATCAAAAGGCAAAGGAATGGATAGACTTTCATTTTAGATTTTCAGACAAAAATCGAATGGTTATTAATTGTTCGGCGGGTACCCCGGAGCTTCCGCATTTACAAGAAGGGATTGACGCTATCGTGATTGAGAATATTCATAACTTGATGGAAACGGAAGATTTATTAACCCTTATGTATCAATTCAGAGAAACGTATTTTTTTTCGGGCCGATCCATTTTTTTTACCTCGGGTATTTCACTACAGGATATGTTGGAAAGTATTAAATCTTCAAAACATCGGCTTCTGCTAGCTGAATTGATGCAACCCTTTTTGTTTTACATCGTACCGCTGAATTTCAATAATAAAGAGGCCTCCATTCCTTTCATAGGAGAGTCCTCTGAGGGACTTCCGGCTGAGGAAGTGAACCGGCTAAATAGCATGATAAAAAGCCGTCTATTCAATGACACAAAAACCTTACAGCTCAATCAGGAAATCGGGTATGGAAACAATAGTGAAGCCTTGGCTTGCCTACTTACTGACGAAATAGGCACAGACGACTGGGAAGGTGAAATGGCGGCAGAAAGGTATGAGAAGACAATATTGTCTATTCAACGTTTCAACAAAGCATATTTTATTACAGTTTGGCAGAAGTTGAATCTAAGGGAAAAAAAGATGGTTTACTATTTCGCTTCTGAGGGCTTCATCAACTATACCAATAGGGAAACAATGACCGCTTTATTACAAAAGGGCGTGCTCATTCTAAATTTTCAGCAGGATTATATTACGCTTTTTTCAAAGAGCTTTCGGAATTATGTCCTATTAAACACGAGTCCTGATGAGTTGGATGCTTTTAAAAGGGATGAAAGAAGGAGAGGAAACACCAAGCTGATACAAGCAGCTGCAATTAGTTTTGTTTTCATCTGCATTGCGATTTTAAGTTTTTATGATCCGAATATTCTCGACACCACTTCCGCATACATCAGTGCGGCTATTGGATTGGCGGGGACGGTTTATAGTTTTTTCTACAAAGGATTCAGAAATATCTGGAAAAATGAGGAATAGATTTGGTACGGTTATTGGCTATCATAAGTCGAACCACCCAAACCAAACTTGCTGCTGAGATGGTTTTAAAATTATATCTTGTTAATGGTCAAATGGACCATATTTTAAAAGGTAAATTCCCAGATTTTAAAGGTCAAGCAGTAATCTTTCTTTTGGGTTTCATCGTATATTAAATAAGCTAAATTCTTGAACCTTATGCGGAAAAGCATATCTCTTGTTTGAATTCAAATGTCATTTGCAAAAAAATAGAAAATTGATTGCTTCATAAAATCGTATTCTATACATTTGAAATCACACAAAGATTGATTTTCACTTAAGATAAAGATAATATGGACTAAAACTCTACGTTAAATAAACATCAGTTTTATGAGTAAAAGGGTAGGACCTAAAGACAGTGAACTTATTGCCCAATATAGAAATGGTAGCGAAGCTGCTTTCGAATTGTTGGTGGATAGGTACAGATCCAGAGTATATTCGACTATCTTTATGATAGTCAAAGAACAGGGCGTTGCGGAAGATCTCTTGCAAGATGTATTTGTGAAGGTAGTACAAACACTTAACTCAGATAAATATAACGAAGAGGGGAAATTCCAGCCATGGCTTATGCGAATTGGGCATAATTTAGCCATAGATCACTTCAGAAAGATGAAGCGATATCCGTCAGTAGTCATGGAAGATGGGTCCAACGTATTTAATACCCTTATGTTTGCGGAAGAGAACGTAGAGGATATTAAAGTGAAGGAAGAAACCCATGCGATGTTGAGACGTCTTGTGGATGAGTTGCCGGAGAATCAAAAGCAGGTTTTGATTATGAGGCATTATATGGATTTAAGTTTTCAGGAAATTGCCGAACAAACAGGAGTGAGTATAAATACCGCACTCGGTAGAATGCGGTACGCACTAATTAATTTAAGGAAAAAACTTAAACATATAAACGTAGCCTATGACAAAATCTTTTACCCAAAATGACCTGGTAAGATATATTTATCAGGAAATGACGGCAGCTGAAAGTGAACAATTCGTTCAATTACTTCATGTAAATCCGCTAATGATGCAGGAATATTTGGAGGTTTTGGAAACCATAGAACAATTGGATTCACTGTTGATGGAACCTTCGGAGAAGATTTCCACCGAAATTAAAAATATGGCCCAATCTGCCACAGGATTGGAAAAAGTTTGAAAAACCACACCACACATCATTTTACCTGTCAGTTTTGATTTATCATAACTGACAGGTTTTTTTTGCCCATACCTGATCTAAATTAAATTCAAATTAAACAATACTATCTTTTTGAAGTATTTTTACCAACTAGGAAAAGACTTCTATGCTTAAAAAAGAAAGATACCAAGCTTTTGTAAATCATTTCTCCGATCAGATGCCTTTACCTGAAACGGAACTTTTTTATGAAAATCCCTATCAGCTGCTTGTAGCCGTAATCCTTAGCGCACAGTGTACGGATAAGCGGATTAACATGGTGACGCCGGCTATTTTCAGAGATTTTCCGACACCTCAACACCTTGCGACTTCTAATTTTGACGAGCTTTTCCCGTATATTCGATCTGTGTCTTACCCCAACAATAAAACCAAGCACTTACTTGGAATGGCCAAAATGTTAGTGGAGGATTTTGGCGGTGAGATACCTTCTACGGTTAATGAACTTATCAAACTCCCCGGGGTAGGAAGAAAGACGGCCAATGTTATCACAAGCGTAGTCTGGAATCAACCGAATATGGCAGTCGACACCCATGTGTTTAGAGTTTCCAAACGTTTGGGATTAGTGCCTGCTTCTGCCAACACTCCTTTGGAAGTTGAACTGCAACTCACCAAACATTTGCCGAAAGAGGTCATTCACAAAGCCCATCATTGGCTCATCCTGCATGGTAGATATACGTGCTTAGCCCGAACTCCCAAATGTGATTCCTGTCCCATCACTTCCATTTGCAGGTATTTTGAAAAGAATCAAAAGATGATGCAAAAGATGGGATTGATTGAAGGAAATAAACCTACCTAAATATGTGCGGGGTAAATTTGGTGCTCCACTATCCGGAGGATCAGGCAGGGAAAGCAATTTCTAAAATGATGGAGGCAACCCAACACAGAGGGCCGGACTCAAGTCACTTTATGCGCATCGGGACGGGTACCTATTTATCAGGAAACAGACTAAAAATTTTGGATCTATCTGACCGTTGCAATCAGCCGCTTCTTACTGCAGACGAAAAGGGGATTCTGGTTTGGAACGGAGCGCTTTATAATTATCAGGACCTTAGAAATGAACTTCTGAGTTTGGGGATTTCGTTTGCAAGCCAGTCGGATTCGGAAGTTTTGTTGTATTGGCTGTATACTTTTGGGAAAAAGGGAATGGCACGCCTTTCTGGAATGTATTCGTTTATTTTTATCAATAGAAATAGTAACAGCATTCTTATCGCACGTGATCCTTTGGGACAAAAGCCGCTGTATTTTCATCAGGATGGAAATAAATGGCTGTTTTCATCCGAATTTAGGGGAATATTCGCTTCTGGGTTAGTTGGAAAAAGCTGGAACACGAGCCAATATCATCCTTACTTCTATTTTAGACACACCGCTCCAAGGGAAACTTTCCATGGCGGCATACAGCAGGTTTTACCGGGTGAGGCATTAGAGTTGAATTTTGAGGGCGAAATGCTTGAAAAGCAAATGTTGGATGTTCCATCAAAGCCTATTTCACTTCCCCAAATTGATCGGTTTGAAGAATTAATTGTAGATGCTGTTCTCAAACACTTCCATGCAGACGTGCCCGTAGGAATGATATTGAGTGGAGGAGCGGATAGTGCATTGCTTTACCAAGTTTGGTTCAGAGAAACTGGAATCCCTTTACATTCCTATACGGCAGTTTTTGAAAAAAAATATCAAAACAAGTTTCAGGATTTTCGCTATGCGAAGCGTCTGGCAAAAAACTGTCACGGAAAACATCGGGAAATTTTAGTTAAATCGGAGGATTTTCGGAGGCATTGGCCGGCGTATTTGGAAACATTGGATCATCCGGTAGGAGATACGGCCGGATTTCTTACTTGGATGATTTCCAGGGAGGCAAGCCCTGAAGTAAAAGTATTAATAGGCGGAGCAGGTGCAGATGAGCTTTTTGGAGGATATAATCGGCACAAGGCATTTTTGTTGTATCTTAAATATTATAAGATTGCCGGGTATCTGAAAAAAACACTAAGCCCCCTTCCTGTTTTTCCGCGGATGTTTCAGAAATTAATTAAGGGTATCGGTGCTTCGAATATGGAAACCTACCTGAATTTTGCCGCTCTACAATCGGTCCCTCCAGGATTATTCGCTGATTTCAACAAGTGGTTTGTTCCAGAAAATAACCCCTATAAAGCAGCACTAAACTGGGATCGCGACGTTTATTTGATACATGACATACTCAAAGTGTTCGACAATGCAACTATGGCCCATGGTATCGAAGGGAGATCTCCTTATTTGGACATGCCGCTGGTGAATCTAAGCATGTCGATGACGGAGCAACAGCATAAATCATTAGGCCCAAAACAATGGATAAAAGAATTACTTGTGCAATACGGATCTGCTGAAATAGCCAACAGAAAGAAGCTGGGATTTGGGTTGCCCGTTGGAGAATGGCTTCGGGATGATGCCAGATTCAGGAAGGAAGTGTTTTCGATGTTAAGGCAATTTGAATCGGAGTTTGGAGGAGATTTTCCAGTCGAAATGCGTAAATTGGCTCAGAAACCGGAGGCAGGTATCCGGCAAAGTTTTCTTCAACTTTGGAATATGTATCTGCTGGCGTCTTGGAAATACACACACAACTTATGAAAATAATTTATATCCACCAATATTTCCTTACTCCTGAGGAAGGAGGTGCCATCCGTTCCTACCACTTGGCAAAGGGGCTGGTTGATGCTGGCATTGAGGTGGAGATGATTACTGCCCACAATGAACGTACGTATGACATACGACTAATTGAAGGCATAAAAGTACACTATTTGCCTATCCAATATGACAATAATTTTGGGTTTTTACGAAGGGTCTATTCATTTTTGAGTTTTGAGAGAGCAGCCAAACAATTAGTCAAAAAATTACCCCGACCGGATTATCTGTATATTACATCCACCCCACTCACCACGGGGATGATTGGGAGATGGGCTAAAAGAAAATTTGCTATCCCTTATTTTTTTGAAGTGAGAGACTTATGGCCGGAAGCTCCCATCCAAATGGGAGTCATCAAAAACTGGGCTATAAAAAAAATCCTTTACCGGCTAGAATGTCAAATTTACCGAGATGCTTTTCATCTAGTAGCTCTATCTCCGGGAATCAGTGAATCCATTGAACGGACTTTCCCAAACAGGCCTATTACCATAATCCCCAATTTTTCCGACCCGGAGTTTTTTGATCCGGCGATTGCTTCTGAAAAAACCCGTATTGATGGGATTGCATCTGACAAAATCACAATCTCCTACGCTGGCGCTATCGGTCCTGTCAATGGGTTGGGTGCATTTTTAGACTTGGCAAAGGCAGCCAGGGATAAAGGTTTTAATTGGCAGTTTGTGATAATGGGTAAAGGGGGGGAAATGCAGAAAATTTCACGAGAGAAAGAGAGAATGGAATTGGATAACCTCTATTTGAGGCCATTTGGAAATAAATATGACGTGCGGGAATTATTGGCAATTAGTGATTTCATTTACCTTTCCTTCCTGCCCCATCCGGTTTTGACGACTAGTAGTCCCAACAAGTTTTTTGACGCCATTGCTATGGGAAAACCAATTATCCTCAATTTTAAAGGATGGATACATGACCTTGTAGTCCAGTCAGGTATCGGAATTTATCACGACGACAATAATGCTGAAACTGTCCTTGATTATATCAGTAAAGTTTACATCAACCGAGATATAAATTTTGCCATAAAGCAAAGAGCGAGAACATTAGCCTGCACCCAGTTTTCTAAAAAGCAGGCATTGAGGGTACTGATTGAAACATTAAAATCTAAGAAATCTAAAAAAGCTAGCGGGGTTTATACCCTGACTGCCTGAAAATGTTGGCGGCACTGGTTTCAGCCATCAATTCCTGAAGGCTAATACTGTTGTTCATCTGGTAGTCATCTACAATATTCCACCCTATCCATCTGCCGAGTCTCCCCGGTGCGTCCATGCTAATCTCATCCGTAAATGGTGCTTCGCCCGTGTATTTGCGTATAATGAATGGATTGGTCTCGAAAAAAAGCTCGTTTTCTATGAAATGTGAATAGATCAGCGGTTCGTTGGCATAGCTGGCTGCTATATCTTCGGAAGTATAACCAATTATATACTCATCAGGCGTACAGGGAAGGATGGTTTTAACGAAGTGATAGGACTTACCATAAAAAACCATCTCCGCCAGCAGGGTATTGTCCGTGAGGTCTGTTTGATTATAGGCTGATGAAATGGCCATTACAATGGTCGGTATCAAATGATTGCGATCATATCTTTTGGCAATATATGTGGGCAGGTCCACGGGTTGAAACCGATGGTCAGCTGGCAAGAAATAATCAAGTCCTATTACCAACATGTCTTTTGACAGTGAAATATCTGTTGTAAAACCGCTGATATAGGTGTAAACTTTCGGAGGAGTAAAATCAGGGTAATAATAGGAAATAGCTTTAAAAGCATTTTCCAGCTCTTTTGCGATTTCGGAAATATCTGAAAAATGGGTCATTACTTCATTGTACAACTCTTGCATGCCAGGGTCGTTGTGAAGCAAAGATATTTCCTTGGCAAGTTCCTCCTTGCTTTCAAATTCGTTTTGCAACAAGTAGCCTTTGCTAAATTCAGGATATTTATTCAGTAAGGATAAGATTTTCTCCTCCGATGGGCTATCGAAGAACTCCATCTCAAGACGTTCGATAGAAACAGAAAGAGGTATGGAGCTAATTTCCTCTGGTAAATTGCAATCAGGTTGGCTCTTTTTGCAGGACGCAAAGCTAAGTAGAACAACGAGAAGATTTATCAGTGGGTTTCGCATGGTGCAAATCTAATTAATTATTTGAAAAACAAAGGAGGGACAAGAGAAGCAAGAATGTCTCAACCAAAATAGGAGGTAAAAATAGGTAAGAAAAACACCTATTTTTATCAGTGAAAAGTTATTTTCTTGCAAAGATAATCCGGAATGAAAAACGATACAGAAATTGTTTAGACATTAAATTTCATTTACAAAAATGATTTGTTCAAAACAAATCATGTACTTCTTGACTCATTTTATAAACATTAATACAAATGGGCTGTTCTGTTGAAGATGTGCTTTATTTAACTAAACCAATATTTATTATGCAAAAATTAAAAAAAACTATTCATTCTCTTTTGGGGCTAATGGCTATTTTGGGAATGATCATAATCAGTTCTTGTTCCAACGACGATGATGGGCCAATGCCTCCCGCACCTGAAAATATTGTACAGGTAGCCAGTGGAGCAGACCAATTTTCCACACTTGTAGCCGCGGTACAGCGAGCAGGTTTGGTAGAGGCGTTATCGGCTCCTGGTCCGTTTACTGTATTCGCACCAACTAATCAGGCGTTTACTGCTGCGGGAATTACTAATGTGGCCGATGTGCCTGTTGATCAACTTCGTGACATTCTGTTATATCATGTACTTTCAGGACGGGTTATGGCCAGCCAAGTAACTTCCGGAAGTGTACCAACCTTATTGGAAGGTGAAAACCTTACCTTTGCGGTTAGTGGTAGCTCTATTACAATTAATGAGAGTGTAGGCGTTGTAACAGCTGATATTGACGCATCCAATGGTGTTATTCATGCTATCGACAATGTATTAATGCCGCCCACTGAGGAAGAAACCAATACCATTGCTGATATAGTTATCGGAAATGAAGATTTTTCTACGTTATTAGCTGCCGTTATGGAAGCGGATCTTACCGGTGCTTTGGCAAATGTTGAGGGAGAATATACCGTATTTGCGCCTACAAATGCTGCATTTGAGCGGTATTTAACTGATAATGGGTTGACTGCCGAGGCACTTTTGGCTTCTCCAGATTTGGCTACTATATTATCTTACCATGTTGTACCCGGTTTAGTTCCATCCTCTGCTGTAGAAGCCGGAGCTGTCACTTCACTTGCTGAACTTCCTTTTTATGTTAGTATAGATACAGAAGAAAATGTGTGGATTAATGGAAATGCTAAAGTAGAGACGGTCGATGTAATGGCGGACAACGGTATTATCCATATCATAGACTACGTTATCACTCCTCCGACCCAATCAATTGCTGAAATAGCTGTCGGTTTTTCACAGGCCGCTGAGCCCCAATTTACTCAGTTGGTTGGCGCATTAAGCCGTGCTAATTTGGTAGATGCGGTAAGTGGGGATAGTGAAGATAACCTGACCGTTTTTGCCCCTACCGATCAGGCGTTCCAAGCACTATATACTGCATTGGGAGTTGACGGTTACGAGGATATTGACCTTGACCTTTTAACAGCAGTACTTACTTATCATGTTGTTCCTGCCCGAGCATTCTCACAGGATCTGCGTGATGGAGCTGAATTACCGACCTTGAGCGGTGATAATGTTTTGACGGTTAATTTGGGAGATCTTGAGATAAATTCTTCGGGATTGATTGAAGAGTTGCTTAACGTGCATGCTACTAATGGTGTTATTCATGTAATAGACGAGGTTTTATTGCCTCCAATGGATTAAATAAAGTAAATACTTTTTTAAGAAAGGGTCTGATTTTTCAGACCCTTTTTTTTGTTAGCTACTACAATTGAACATTTAATGAGTCGGATAGACTCCAGAAAGAATGTAATAATTATCTTTACGCGAGATTTTGTCAAAAGAAACACCGTTCATTCAGTTTGAAAACTCATCGGAGTGTGGCTGAAGAGGCGAAGCTATGGACAAACTTTCTTAATAACAGGCGAAAAGTTAACTATGATTAATCGTATACCTATGGACTTGAGGTCCATCTTCATCCTCTTTTTTATATGGAGTTTAATTTTTATACTCCCCAAAGACGCAAACGGGCAGTCATTGCAGGATATATCTTCTATCAAGGTGGATGACCTAACCGACCAACAGCTCCAACAATTAGTTAAACGTGCAGAAGAGTCTGGTCTTTCAGAATCAGAACTGCTTCAGATGGCCCAGGTTCGGGGGGTGCCTCAGGAAGAAATAGATAAGTTAAGAGAACGCCTTGAGAGTTTGGCTCTAACCACGCCTCTATCATCGGGAAGCAGTATGGGGCCTTCCAAACGAAAACCACGTCAACAAGCCGATTTAAACTCTATTACACAAGGAGTCCTTAATCCCCAGCAGGCAATGCAATCTGACAGGGAAGATTCTCCTTATTTTGGATTGAATTTATTTTATAGTAAGGACCGTAGACTGACTTTTGAGCCCAACCTTAATATGGCCACTCCCAAAAATTATATCTTGGGACCTGGAGATTTGGTGTATATTGATATTTATGGCCAGTCAGAGAAATATTATGAAGCCTATGTCACAGCAGAGGGGAATCTGCTTTTGGAAAATATAGGACCGATCAATGTATCCGGATTGAGTGTGGAAGAGTTAACTAATGTGTTAAAAAGCCGTCTTTCGAGGTTTTACTCAGGAATAAGCGGCGCCAATCCGAATACATTTCTGCAAGTTAGTTTAGGTAATTTACGAACCATAAAAGTACACTTGGTCGGAGAAGTTCGGCTGCCGGGCACTTTTTCGCTGAGTGCGTTCAGTACGGTCTTTAATGCCATGTATGCAGGTGGAGGACCGAATGAAAACGGGACTATGCGGAACGTCAAATTGATTCGAAACAATCAGGAGATAGCAGTTATTGATGTGTACGATTTTTTGCTGAATGGAAAGGCAAATCTCAATCTGCAGCTTCAGGATCAAGATGTTTTACTCGTACCTCCATTTTTAGGAAGAGTTACTTTAAATGGGGAAGTGAAGCGCCCGGCAATTTTTGAAATCAAAGAAGGAGAAAGTTTCCGGGACCTTTTAGACTATGCGGGAGGATTCACCGATGAGGCTTTTCGGGATAGGGTTAGTGTAACAAGGATAACATCCCGGGAACGGGCTGTTTCGGATGTGTTTAATGACCAGTTTGGGATGTTTCTGGTGAAGGGTGGCGATACCTATGAAATTGGTAAAGTATTAAACAGGTATACCAATCGAATACAGATAAAGGGTGCTGTTTTTCGCGAAGGAAATTACTCCATGGAAGAAGGGATTACCCTTCAACGCTTAATCACAAAGGCAGAAGGACTGAAAGGAGATGCCTATTTAAAGCGGGCATCTATCTTGAGAACCAAGGAAGATCTAAGCAATGAGTTAATTCAAGTCAATTTGGGCGAGATAATAAATGGAAATCTACCGGATATATTGTTGCAAGCAGAGGATATCGTGCGCATTGCCTCCATATATGATCTTAACGAGGATTTTTATGTTAAAATAGCCGGGGAAGTTAGAAACCCAGGTACCTATCCCTATTCTCAGGATATGACCGCTGAGGACCTTATTATTTTGGCTGGAGGCCTAAAAGAGTCCGCATCGCTGACAGAGATAGAGATTGCAAGACGGTATATGGGCAGCAATGCGCGGGATTACGCCGATATCATTCCAGTTTCCATTTCTCCCGACCTCGGCCTAGGTCTTTCCGTCACACCCTTAAAGCCTTTTGACAACATTTCGGTCCGTAGAAAACCCAATTTCACCTTGGAAAAAATGGTGCAGGTGGAGGGGCAAGTGAATGCCCCGGGAGAATTTTCCATTGCCCATGCTGAAGAAAGAGTTTCGGATGTGATAAGGCGTGCCGGAGGGCTTACTGATTTCGCCTACGTAAAGGGGGCCACCCTTATTCGCAGAACTGAGTTTTATCAAGCCGAATCTGAAATGCAACGCAAAGAAATGAATTTGAGGGATTTGTTGGAAAATCTAAATATAGACCAAATGGATCCTACTGAATCGCAGACATTGTTGTTGCAAAGATTAGCGAGGTCGATCAGTAATAAAGCATCCTCCAAAGAGACAGAAGCTGGAGAAATGGTAATTGACGCCCGTTCGGAAATATTGAAAGAAATATCTGAAAATAGGTTAGGCATAGGGCCGGTAAAGATAAGGGAAACAGAGGCGATAGCCATCGACTTGGAAGCTGTACTATTGAATCCGGGTTCCAGGTTTGACCTTATCTTGGAAGAAGGAGACATCATCACTATACCCCGACAGCTTCAAACGGTAAGGTTGAGGGGGGACGTAATTTATCCGACAACTGTACGGTATGAAGAACTTAGGGGAATGAAGTATTATATCAACAGAGCTGGTGGTTTCGAGAACCGGGCCAAACGAAAAAGAACTTATGTAATTTATGCCAATGGAGAAGTTGCAAGGACCAAGCATTTTTTGGTTTTCAACGTTTTTCCAAGTGTAGAGCCTGGTGCTGAGGTAATTGTTCCTTCCAAAGGTCCTAGAATTCCGATCAGGCCGGGCGACCTGTTGGGAATTACCACAGGTTTGGCAACTATGGCCCTAATTGCAACTCAGATTTTTAACCAATAAGTTAATGGCAGATTCAAAACACATTCTCGAAGACAAGTTTACTTTCAGGGAATTGGTTATTAGTTTTCAGGGATGGATCAGGGTTTTTGTTTGGAATTACCGGATTCTTCTTGTAGCCGCAATACTGGGAGCAGCTCTTGGCGTCGCTGCTTCCTTAATTAAAAAACCTGTTTATTCAGCGGAGACAACATTTGTATTGGAAGAATCTGAGATGGGGGGATTAGGGGCCTTGTCTGGATTGGCATCTGTGGTAGGATTAAATATAGGTTCCTTGGGATCAGAAAATGGGTTGTTTTCCGGAGATAATATTATTGAACTGTATAAGTCCAACCGAATGCTTTCTACCACGCTTTTGGCTCCTGTCACTACCGAAGAACCAAGTAAGTTACTAATTCACTCATACATTTCATTTAATAAACTGGAAGATAAGTGGGGTAAAAAGGTGGACTTTACCATTTTGGATTTCAACCAGCCTAGGGAGAACTTTACCGTGCAACAGGACAGTGTCATCAGGGAAATTGTGAAAGAAATAAGAAAACGCAACCTTGCGGTAGATAAGCCTGATCGAAAACTCAACATCATCAAAGTTGCAGTTACCTCCAAAGACGAAGCTTTTTCAAAAGCCTTCAACGAGACCTTGGTGGACAACGTAAACACCTTCTATAGAGAAACCAAGACCAAAAAAACCTCTGAAAATCTTGCCATCCTTCAGTCTCAGGCGGACAGCGTTCGCGTGGTTTTGGACAGAAGTATACAGGCATTTGCCCAATCCCAAGATCAGATTCCAAATCCAAATCCGCTTCTACAGCTAGGGACCGTACAGACTAGAAGTCGGCAGGTGGATATTCAGGCATCGTCGGCCGTATATCAGGAAGTGGTCAAAAACCTAGAAATTGCAAAAATTAACCACCGCAACAATGCACCATTGATACAGATAATTGATTCGCCACGTCTGCCCTTGGAGGAATCAAAAATTAAGTTAAAAGTCGGTATTCTAGTTGGGGCGTTCCTTTTTTTAATGGGGGCGGTTTTTTACATCTACTTGAAAACGCTGTACCGGAGATATGTACAGGAAGTAGCATAAGGCAGGTCCATCTCCATGATAGAGCGCTTTGGACATCTTCCGTTTTTTCACTTTCTAAAAAACCCGGCACTTCAGAATTTTATTTTTTTACTGGTCATCCAGTCATCTAACATTCTGATAACTCTTATTTCCATGCCGATCTTGATCCAGGTACTGGGCGTGGATCAATTTGGTCTGATTAGTTTGGCATTATCAGTAGTTTTTCTGGCCAATTATTTTGTTGACTTTGGCTTCAGCATCAACAGCCCCAGGGAGGTCGCCCTACTCCAAGACCAAAAACCTGAGCTTTCCCGAATTTTCTCAACCCTTTTAATTGGGAAAGTTTTGTTGGCGGGCTGCGCGTCGGGGTTGATAATTCTTCTCATCTTCCTATTTGGCTTTTTTGAGGAATACCAAACCATATTGGTGTTTTCCCTTATCCTACTATTCTCAGAAGCGACCAATATGGCTTGGTTTTTCCAGGGAATGGAAAAGCTAAAGCTCGTATCTCTTGCGAATATTGTAGCAAGAGCTATGTTTCTACTCGCCATTATCCTTTATATACAGCATCCTGATCAGGCAAAATGGGTAAATTTCACTATGGGTTCGGCCACCTTTGTTATGAACCTTGCGGTAATTTTATACGCTGTACGTTCATTTGATCTAACGTGGATAATACCAAAGGCCCGTGCTTTATTCGACTTGATGAAAGGGAATTTATCCCTCCTTCTTTCCAATTTGGCTATTTTCGTTTCCACAAAAGGTTCGATTATTATTTTAAGTTTTTTTTCTACCGCTGAAATGTTAGGGATGTTCAGCCTTGCTGAGAGGCCTGTGATGGTGATCAGGCTTATACCCAGCCTGGTAATTCAAGCCATATTTCCAAGAGCGTCCCGGTTATACCTACATGAGCCGGACAAATTCACCAGTTACGTGAAGAAGTCCTACGTTTACTGCATTGTTTTTGGACTGATAATATCTCTACTAACTTTTCTATTAGCTCCTTACATTGTCTTTCTGCTTTCGAAAAGAAACCTTCCAGAGGCTGTGTTTTTCTTAAAATTGATGGCTTTTGTTCCATTTTTGGCCAGCCTGAATGTCGTCAATATGGTGGTCTTTCTGGTGAAAAACCAGAAAAGCATTTTGATGAATGTGTCCTTTGCCCTCTGCGTGTTTATGATTTCTGTCACTGCAATATCAATTCATTTGGTTGGTCCAATGGGTGCAGCAATTGGCATACTAGCTACGGAAGCCTTCGTTTTTGTATTGGGAATTTATATAAACTATAAAAAAAACAAACCTGTATTTGATGGACTACTCCGAGGAGCCTTCCGTAGCGGTTATCTTGGTTAACTGGAACGGGTATGCTTTTACTTCCCAATGCATCAAATCACTGGAAGCTGTGACCTATACCAATTTTCATGCGATAGTGGTAGATAATGGATCCACGGACGATTCTCTCAGCCGTTTGGAAGAGGAATATACCTATCCCATTTACTTAAAAAGCCCCGAAAACCTCGGTTTCGCTGAGGGAAACAACTTAGGGATCAGATACGCCCTGGAAAAAGGCTATGACTTTATACTTCTTCTGAATAACGACACAGAGGTGGAACCGGATTTCTTGTCTCATCTTGTCGACTACATGGTTGAACACCCGGATAAGAATCTTGGCGTTGTCCAACCGTTGATCATGTTTAACCATGACCGGAAAACCATTTGGAGTGCAGGCGGTAAATTCCACAAAGCATCTGGGAACTCACAAACACTTATGGGAGGTAAAACCAATGTAGACTTGTCAATTTCTTACCCAATAGACTGGGTTACCGGATGCTGTATGTTGTTGACAGCTTCTTGCATACGTGAAACCGGACTTCTGAATGCCTCTTATTTTGCTTACTTCGAAGATGTGGATTGGTCCTTGAGGATCCGGTCTCTGGGGTATAGCCTATATTTGATACCCAAAGCAAAAGTCTATCACGAAGCTGGAGCATCTTCTAAGAAATCGCATGAAGAAGGAACACTTCATCCAATAGTATTTTACTATACGTCAAGAAATCAACTCTTTCAGATACGGCAGCATATTAGATTCCCTTACTCTTGGATCGCCTGGCCATTTCAACTTATAAAGCTGGGATTATGGATGGCATATTTTCTGCTGAGAGGAAGGCGTACAAAACTTGCGGCTGTTTTTTGGGGTATCCGTGATGGTATTTGGCTGAATCCCGAAGGAGAAATACCGGTGTCATGGAGAAGGAATTTTTTCAAATTAAGGTGACCATTTACCTGACATGATATATCCCCTTATTTTCATAGCCATTTTGATACTGGTAATCTTAGGGTTACTTTGGATTCTCAAAAAATGTGCATTTGAGGGCAAATGGGAATATGTAATATTCTTCCTTATGCTCTACCTTCCGGCATACAATACGATTCTCAGTTTAATCCTCCTGGCCACAGATTCGAGGGAAATCGTAATGGTTTTTCAGTTTTTTAAAGAAGGGGTCATCTTGTTGGGAATCGGCTCTTTCCTGCTTTTTACTAAAAACCTCACTGAATTCCCTATCCAACTCAATGCTGTCGACATTCTTTTTTTAGCCTTTCTGGGGTTGGCATTTTTTTATGTCCTAATTCCTTTAGGTGAATCTGCGCCTTTAAACAAGGTACTCTATCTTAAAAACATGTTACTCCCCGGAGCATTTTACTTTTTAGGCAGAAATACGTTTTTCAGCACTAAAGAGGAGGGTAGAGTTTTCAGGATTATCTTTTTTATCGCTTTTGCAGCATTTGTGGTTAATCTGGCGGAGAAGGCATTAGGGATCCACTTGCAAAATTTGACGGGTTACGCCTATTTCAATCTATTAGTAAATGACACACCTGTAACGGGTAACTTTGGATTGTCCTGGACGTTTGAAACGCAGGCCATGTCCAAAAGATTTGCGTCGTTTTTTTCAGATCCCTTAGAACTGGCCAGTTCTGTGCTTCTTGGCTTTTCTACCGGACTGATTTGGTATTTGACTACCAAGAGAGATTTTTCCGGGATATATTTGTTGGTGCTGGTCTGCTCTTTTGGAAGTTTGCTTTTTTCGTCATCTAGAGCTGCATTTGCTGCGTTTTTTGTCATGTTGTTTTTCATTGCTATTGTTTTTAAGTTGAAAAAGCTAATTCTACTTGCAGCGTTTTTGGTCCTCTTATTTGTAGTATGGGTTGTTTATTTGGCTCCTGAGGAATTTTATTTTTTCGTTTTGGATACCCTTACCTTCCAAAACCCATCCAGTGCGGGTCACTTGCTGGAATGGCTTCTGTCATGGAGTTCCATGCTCGAAAATCCATTGGGAATAGGTCTTGCCATGAGTGGAAATATGTCCAGTGTGGAAGAAGATTTACGGTTGGGGGGTGAAAATCAGTTTTTGATCTATGGTGTTCAACTGGGGTTTTTAGGAATGGGCCTGTATATCGCTTTGCTTTTTGCGGCCATCCTGCTTTCGATCCGCGTTTTCTACCGAACAGACGATGTCATGACAGCCCGGTTTGCTTTTGTCGGTGCCACGGTAAAAGTAGGCATGTTGTTGCCTCTATTTACTGCCAATGCGGACATGTACGGATATGTGAGTGGGGTGTCTTGGTGGATGATTGGATATGCCTTAAAATCTTATTTTCCATTAAAACTTCCCCATGACTAAGAAACGAATTTTGGTAGATACATTTTATCTATATGTGGCCCAAACGGGCATACGTACTTATATTCGGACTTTTTGTGGGCAAGCAGAATCACAGGTGCTTGAAGATGTCACTTATATTTTCACTCCAGACTGGAAGAAGGCAGAGAAGAATATGTTTTTTAAGGGAAAGACCTCCAAGTGGAAGAACTGGCTTTTTCAGGGGATCTATTTTTTTAGAAAATTGATTATCCTTCCTGTCTTGTCCTATTGGCACCGGGCGGATGTTGTGTTTTCCCCGGATATCCTTTCACCTATTTGGTCCAGAGGAACAAAGGTATCAGTAATTCATGATGCGTTTTTTTGGGAAAACCCAACTCATTATAACAGCAAGTGGTTGCGCATTTTTATTTTTTTCCTTTATAGAGGATTGAAGCGAAATACCACAGTGGTGACCATAAGTAATTATTCGAAAAGACAATTAAGGAAATATCTTCCATTTCCAGCGTTGCCCATCATTGTGGTGTATCCCGCAACACATTTTAAGGCTTCGGAGATAGCCCCAATTTCCTCCCCGCCCGTTGCTGGGCCGTACTTTTTACATGTTGGGGTGATGGAAAAAAGGAAGAATTTGCCTCTATTGGCAAAAGCTCTGGCAATTTTGGTTCAAAAGCCACAATTTACAACCTATAAATTGGTGTTACTTGGCCAAAGGGGCCCCCGGGAAGAGTTGGATGATTATGATGAGATCATGACTGCTATCTCTGACTTGGGTATAGAAGCGCATGTAGTGTTTCCCGGATATGTAGATGAGTCGACGATGGCGGGATATTATCAGCATGCTGTTGCCTATCTCTTTCCTTCCCTAAGTGAGGGATTTGGTATGCCGATTTTGGAGGCGTTTTCTTATCGTTTGCCGGTGATTGTCTCCAATCAAGGAGCCTTGGTTGAGATAGGGGGCAATGCTGTCTTGGAGGTGGAGGATACAACTCCCGAGGGCTTTGCCAACGCTATGGAAGTTATTGCAACCAATCCGAACTATAGAGAAGAGTTAGTCCAAAACGGTTTAGAGCGGTTAAAGAAATTTTCCGAAGTAAATTTTCTTCAATCTCTACATGCCTGTTTTGTAAGGGATATAGAAAAAAACCCAAGGTAATATTTGGACATCCATATTTTTAGAATTTTTCTTTAGCGCCGTATTTTAATGCTATTGTTTACGGGTGACCGCTGGGTAGATATATTTTCAATCGAAGTTAAATTCCAAAGGAGGGTTTTATCCACTTTCAGGTGAGTGAATTCGTATAATTAATTATTTATAATCGATTTTAAAAATATGACGGCAATAAAAGCCTGTTGGGGGTGCGGAAACACGGGAAGTTTTAGGTATTTCAAGGCCTTTGAAAGGATGTATGGCTTAAAGCAGGAATTTTTATATTTCGAATGTCCAAAATGCCGATCAATTCAGATTGACGAAACTCCAGAAAACTTAGGGGATTTTTATTCTACCGATTATTATGCGTTCACTCCATTAAATCGGAGCAGTCCCATTAAAATTGTTTTAAAAAAATGGAGATGGAAGCTATTCAAATCCAATATAATTAAATGGAAAATTCCTGAATATTATGATTGGATTAAAAATTTGAATATTCTGCCTGAAAGCAAAATAGCGGATATTGGCTGCGGGAATGGACAATTACTTTATGAAATGCGATCCTGTGGATTTACCAACCTCTATGGATACGATCCCTTTTTACAGGAAGAGTACGACGAATCCGGCTTGAAAATGATAAAAACTGATTTTATGTCCCTTGATTTGCAATTTGATGCGGTGATGCTGCATCATTCTTTTGAGCACATGTCTGACCCCACAAAAGTTATGGAGAAACTGTCAACTTTGCTTAAGAAAGGCGGAGAGCTATTGGTTCGGGTGCCAGTTTCAGATTCCCAAATTTGGCAAGAGGAAGACATTAATTGGTTTCAACTTGATGCACCCAGACATTTATTTATCCCAAGTGTAAGGTCATTGAAAGCAATGGGCGATAAATTTGGATTAAAACTCAAGAAATTAATCTTTGACAGTAACGAATTTCAGATTTTAATTACAAAGCATTACAAAAAAGGAGGGAGCTTGGTGAATTTCAGTATTGAGAGTTTCACCTCCGAAGAGATCACGCAAGCCATGGAAATGGCAAAGAAATACAATGAAAAGGAAGTTGGTGATCAGGCTTGCTTTTATTTTGAAAAATTGTAATGGGGTTTGAGGATATTATTTTTTTTAGAAGATTTGGGGAAAGGTAACCCTCCCAAGGATGAAAAACGACAAAGATCTTCGCTAAAGATAACTTTTTCCTATCTTTGCAAAATTATTCCAAAAAACATTGAATGGCAGGTAATTTAGACAAAGCGCTGACCTCCATGACAGGCATTGATCTGGCAGGACGATTTGGTCAGGGCTGGGATTCAATTTCCACTTTTGGAGTAATATTTAGGATGGGGATTTGGTGGATACGTGGATGTTTTTCAAGACTTCGATTTGGTTCATCTGCCGGATTGATGCTCTTGGTGGGGAAAAACGTAACCATAAGGCAGCCCAAATATCTTCATGTCGGCAGTAATTTTATAGCTCAGGATAATTGTGAAATCAACTGTCTTTCGGAAAAGGGGCTGACATTTGGGGATAAGGTGACGGTGGGGAGTTATTCCATAATCAGACCAACGAACCTATATGGGGGTCCCCCTGGTATCGGTTTGAAGATCGGTAACAATTCCAGCATCGGTCCATACAGCTATATAGGATGTTCGGGGTATATAGAAATTGGGAATAATGTGATGATTTCGCCAAGAGTAAGTATTTATTCTGAAAACCATGTGTTCGATGATCCGGCTATCCCCATGATAGAGCAGGGGGTTAATAGAAGTTTTGTGATCATTGAGGATGATTGCTGGATAGCCTCCCATTCGGTGATTTTGGCTGGTGTAAGAATAGGTAGAGGTTCGGTGGTTGGCGCGGGCAGTGTCGTTACCAAAGATGTGCCGCCATTTTCGATAGTGGCTGGAAATCCTGCCAAGATAATCAAGCCAAGAAAAAATTAATAAACCCTTAGGAAATTGTGTATTATAATCCCGTACCGATTCCATTACTCAGGGCGGGAAAATGTAAATAATTAAGTTTTATTCCTTATGCGTTTTATTTTTTCCAAAGGTCAATCTATTGTGTTGTATGCCTCATAGAATTCTTATGTTACATGGATCCTCAGATTTGTATGGGGCCAGCAAGATATTCTTGTTTACGGCACAGGCTTTGATTCTTCAAGGTCATCATGTGGTGGTTTGCTTATCAGAGGATGGCCCCTTGGTGAAGGGACTTCAATCAGTGGGTGCGGATGTCCGCATTATCCGGTTGGGAATCGTGCGGAGAAAATATATGAACCTAGCAGGAATGATAAACAGGCTGGGAGTACTTTGGAAGGCAAATAGCAAACTTACGACTATTCTCAGGACTGAGACAATTTCACTGGTGTATTCCAATACGGCAGCGGTATGGATTGGTGCTTGGATAAGTAAGCGGCAGAAGCTTCCGCATTATTGGCATTTGCACGAAATCATCCAACATCCCAGGTGGTTTTCCAGATTCCTGAAAAAACTCGTTTATAACTATTCAGATAAAATTCTGGTAGTATCTAGGGCTGTGAAAGATCATTGGCAGGTTGATTTGCCATCAGGGAAGTTTGAACTCATATATAATGGGATCGATTATGAGCCGTATTTGCATGCTGGTAAATCACTGAGAAAGGAGTTGGCTATTCCTGAAAACACCTGTGTTATTGGTATGATCGCCAGGGTTAGTCCGTGGAAGGGACAACAATACTTTTTGGAAATTGCGAAAGAATTAAACAAAAAGTTCATAAATTTAATTTTTATTATGACAGGTGACGCTTTTCCCGGCTCTGAATACATATATAAAGAAATTAAAGACAAAATCAACAACGATAATTTAAACAAATTCGTCATTGATTTGGGATTTAGAACGGATGTTCCGGATGTTTTAGCTACCATGGATGTCTTAGTTTTGCCGTCAATACTTCCTGATCCATTTCCTACCGTGATTTTGGAAGGAATGGCAGCCGGTAAACCAGTCGTAGCTACGGCTCATGGAGGGGCTCCCGAAATGTTGGTGGATCAAAAGAGTGGCTATTTGATTCCGTGGGACGACGCACCTGAAGCTGTCCGAATTATGTCGCCTTTGATCGAAAATATAATCCTAAGGCGGGAAATGGGAGTATTTAACAAAAATAGAGTATTAACTAATTTTTCCTTAACGTCTTTTCAAGAAAATATCGCAAGTGTTTTTCAGAAAAGATAATGATTAATCAGTATGTCAAAAGATAGCAAACCTATGCGGGTAGCCATTTTGGGAACGAGAGGATATCCTTTTGTTTATAGTGGATATGAAACGTTTGTCAAAGAAATGGGCGAGAGATTGGTGAGCAGAGATGTAGAAGTGACCGTATACTGTCATAGTCCTTTGTTTAAGGAAAAGCCAAAAATGGTGAATGGTATTCATTTGGTATATATTCCAAGCATAGAAACGAAGTCACTCAGTCAATTGACAAGCTCCTTTTTCTCATTTATCCATGTCTGTTTTTCCAAGGCCGACGTAGTCTTTGTCGCCAACAGTGCCAATGGGCCTTTTGGAATTTTCACAAAAATATTCGGCAAGCCCTCCGTGATTAATGTGGACGGCTTGGAATGGCTAAGACCTAAATGGAAAGGATTGGGTTCTTGGTATTACAAGATGGCATCCAGGTTAGCAACAAAACTTTTTGATCAGGTTATTACCGATTCAGATGAAATGCAACGGATTTATTTGGAGCTATTCAATGCCCCCTCCAAAATGATCGCATATGGTGCCAACCCTCGGATGAACTCGGATGAGACGCTTATCGAGCAATGGAACCTTGAACCAGAATCTTATTTTTTGATTGTAGGACGGCTTATCCCGGATAATAACTCGGATTTGATTGTCAAGGGATTTTTGAAGTCAAGCTCCAAAAGGAAATTGGTTGTGGTAGGCGATGTGCCCTATCAAGATCAGTTTGCAACAAAGATGAAAGGGATTCCCGATGATCGGTTGGTATTTACCGGATACGTCAAAGACGCCGACGCCCTTGCCTCCCTGTATCACAATTGCTATGCGTATTTTCACGGGCACGAATATGGTGGAACCAACCCAGCCATGCTAAAAGCATTGGGATATGGGTGTGCTATCCTTGCTTTGGATACACCCTTTAATCAAGAAATGCTTCAAGACGGAAAGTACGGATGGTACTTTGAAAAAAACATCCCTTCCGTAGTGAAAATCGTTGAAGCAGCGGAAAAGGTACCGGAAAAAATGGGGATTCTCAGGGAGAAGTCCAGGGATGGTCTCGTTCAGAAGTATAACTGGGATTTTGTTACGGATGAATATGAAACCCTCTTCAAAAAGCTCTGCAAACGTAAAATTGTAGAGAAATTGGTGGAAAAGAATTAAACAATCAAGGAAAAAACCCTCCAATTTTCATTGAAAGGGTTTTTTAAATGTCCTTAACCTGACTTTAGATTTTCATCAACGCCTCAAGAAACCCCATGTTTTCTCCACGTTTTTTGAGAACCAATGTTGGAATATCATCATTAAGTTGAATAAGTCTTTCTGATACCGAGCCAAGCAAAATAGCGGCGGAATTGCTTCTTCCTCTACTTCCTATGACAATAAAATCGACCTGCTCCTTTTCAGCCAGTTTTATTATATAATTAGCTTCACTTTTATCGTCTTTCAATATGAATTCACAGGAAATATCTCCAAGACCAGCCTTTTCGATGAATTTTTTGAAATCTTTTTTGGCATGTTCCAACATTACCTTTGCAAATTCACTATGGGATTTTCCAGTTTTGGAATAGCCGGCTGGAATCTCGTACAAATGGCAACATAGAATTTTAGCATGGATTCCCTTGGCTATAGAATGGGCGAGTTCCAGAGTCATTAATGAATAGTCGGAGAAATCCACCGGAACTAATATTCGGTTTATTTCATGGACGTTGGCCTTTTCCGGGATGAAGAGAATGGAGGTTGGGGCCCGCTGCGCCAAATTTTTGGCAAGCGTTCCGGAACCTAGGTCTACCGATTTTCTACCCATTACCAAAAGATCCACATCTTTGATCTTGCACCATCTCAGAATGGTTTCCATTGGGTTTCCCTCTTTCACAAGGACCTCATAGGGGATTTCCTTCATCCCTGCTACTTTTACTTCATGTTCGATCCCCGCGCGAATAGTTTCATCCGCAGGGGCCAACAAATCTGGATAGGTTTTTTTGATATCCTCCGGTATGGACAAGTCTTTGGAAACATGAACAAAATAAATTTTCTCTGTATCAAAGACAGCTATCATGTGCTTTATATTCATCAATATAGTCTCATCCATAGAACTGAGATCCATACCGATCATGATTTTTTTGAAGTGTTTCATCTGTTTATATTTTGTTTTTCAGCGGTCATAACTTGCCCCGTACCTAAGGTCGGGATAGCCTGTCCCGAATTTATTCGGGAGAATCTCGTCATGCTCGATTTCATCAGGCTATTTGTAAAGTTTCTTCAATTTAAGTGATTACCCAAAACTTTTAACGCAGAGTTCCATATTTTGTGGGAAAAATTGTTTGAGGTCGGTTTTTTTGGTTTTCATTTGTCATTTAGAAAAAGGAAAAATACGATTTAAAAGGTTCTATGGCCAAAACATTAGGGAAATATTTTATAGCGATTGTGCCGGAAGGTGAAATCCAAGAAAAGTCCACTGCGCTTAAGATGGTTCTGAAAGACACCTATGGAATCCGGTACGGATTACGTTCTCCCGCGCATGTTACGCTTAAGATGCCCTTTCTTTGGAATGAAAAAAAAGAATCCGAGCTTTCGGGCAAATTGAGTCGTTTTTTTGAAGGGAAATTACCTTTTGAGATTCATTTTAAGGGAGTGGATACCTTTGGAAAACGGGTTATTTTTTCCAGAGTGAAGAAAAATCCTGCTCTCAATAAGCTGCAGGAGGATGTGATTATGTATTGTAAGACCATCTTAAAGCAGGATATAGAGTTAAGCGATCGGATTTATACCCCCCACATGACGATAGCCTTCAAAGATTTGAAGGAAGCCAATTTCTCAGAATACCTCGATACCGCAAAGAAGATGTCCCTCAATGAGAGATACATCGTAAATCGGGTTGCATTGCTCAAAAAGGAAGGTGGGAAGTGGTCAGTTTGCGGGACTTTCGCCATGGGATCCGCTTCAGTTTAAAAAACAAAACTAATGGTATGATTTTCTCTCCGAGGATATCCTAGAACCGCAATTCACCTTCCGGCTTGTCAACGGTAGTAATAATGCTTTTGGGACGCTGGTCAACATAAAAATTGACGATGTTTTGTTGGGTAGGGAATTCACCTGTAAGAATCGTATTCATGACCATAACTTCTCTGGGCCTGGGAACATTTGTGGATTCAAAATAGAACCAGGCCGCATCCTCTTCAACCTCATGCCCCAAATATTCAAGGGAAATTAACTGGCCGTTGACGTGTATTTTATTCTGATCCAAAAGATATTCACGCACCATTTCATCCAGTAGGATACGGTCGGAAGTGTTGAGAAAATCCACTTGGGTTTTATATTTTCTCGACAAAGCGACTTCAAGGTCATCCCAGAATATTTTTTGGGCAATTTCCAATCGTTGTTCATCAGCTTTATATACCATGTCTGTCAGACTGATATAAAATGGATGTACCGTAAACAGCCCAAACAAGCTAACGACTGACAAGTAAAAAGAAAGCATTTGGATCATTAAAATTTATTGAATATGTGAAATATGCATTAATATTACGACAAAAATCCGATTCGGATTGACTTTCAACCACCCAATTGCATGAATCAATTTCAATTATATTTTAAATTAGGTTACCAACATATATTAGACCTAGCGGGTTTTGACCATATTCTCTTTGTGATCGCACTCTGCGTCATATACCTGATGAGAGATTGGAAAAAGATCCTGATTTTAGTAACCGCTTTTACTATTGGACACTCCCTTACCTTGGCCCTCGCCACGTTGAGGGTTGTTAAAGTAGACACTGACCTTGTGGAATTTTTGATTCCTGTGACCATTGCCTTAACTTGTCTTACCAATATTTTAAAACCCAAACCGGCAGGAGGCAACGGCTATGTGCAGCTTAATTATGCTCTTGCCTTGTTTTTCGGACTGATACATGGATTGGGATTTTCGAATTACCTGAGTGCCTTGCTTGGTAAGGAATCCTCAATCTTTCAACCGCTCCTAGCCTTCAATATCGGACTTGAAGTAGGGCAGCTTGTTATCGTGTCGATTTTCCTCATCGTATCTTCCCTGATGGTGGGGATTCTTGGAGTGAAACGCAAGGAATGGATTCTGATAATATCCTCTATTGTCCTGGGGATGTCCCTAATGATGATATTGGAAAATCGGTATTGGTAGATGTAGAAAAAATCTTACGGGAAATTGATTTGTATGAAAACTGGTTGTTATTGATTCTTTTCGTTTTCTAAATTTTGATTATTTTATTAGGTAGGGTTAAAATGAAGGCAAATTTGCGAAAATAATGACCCAAATTGGAAACTGTGGTTATTGTATTTGTTTTTGATTGAAACAGAATGGTGAACTTGAGGTTTATTGATTAAATTGCAGCTTAGTAAAATACAAAGGAAGGATCGCCTTTCATTTCTGAATATTATTTGAGAATACCATACGTATGAAAAAACTGATTATTTTAATTTTGTTTGTGACAGGTGTATCCTTCACAGGTTCTGCCCAAATCGATGAACAAAGACATGGCGTACGCTTTGAGCAACTAGGCACCAAGCTTCGGACTCCTAACGTATATAGAAACGCAGCTGGAGCCCCTGGGCACATGTACTGGCAGCAACAAGCCGATTATGATATTGAAGTGACCCTCAATGACGAAAATCAGTCCATTACAGGTACAGCAAATATCAATTATATAAACAATTCCCCAGATGCCTTGGATTACCTCTGGGTACAACTGGACCAGAATCAGCGTGCAAAAGATTCTGAAACTCATAAAATGGCCACCAATAAAATTGAACCCCAAATGAGCCTACGGCAATTGCAGGGAATTTTGTGGCACGATCAGGATTTGGGCTATAAAATCACCTCTGTCACCAATGGTTCCGGACAGGATATTCCCGTAACAGTAAATCGTACCATGATGCGCATGGACCTTGCCGCACCCCTGCTGCCTGGAGAGAATTTTGAATTTAAAATTGACTGGAGCTTCAATATCCATGACAGGATGAGCTTCATCGGAGGTAGACCGGGATATGAATTCTTTGAAAAGGATGGGAACTACCTCTATACGATGGCGGAATGGTTTCCGCGGATGGCTGTTTATTCCGATTTTGAAGGATGGCAGAATATGCAGTTTGTCGGATCAGGAGAATTTGCTCTTGTCTTCGGGAACTATGAAGTGAAAATTACCGTACCCGCCGACCATATGGTGGGGGCTACCGGTGTTTTGCAGAATCCACAGGAAGTATTAAGTAATACAGAAATGGACCGATGGAATCAGGCAAAGACCAGTTTTGAAAACCCAGTTGTCATCAGGACCCAGTCAGAAGCTGAGCGACTTGAAAAGAAGCGGGAAAAAGCCACCAAAACGTGGATTTTCGCCGCAGAAAATGTAAGGGACTTCGCTTGGACCTCTTCCAGAAAGTTTATTTGGGACGCAATGGCCGTTAAAATTGGGGATAAGGATGTTATGGCCATGTCGTATTACGGTAAGGAAGGCAACCCGCTTTGGGAGCAATACTCCACCTTGGCTGTAGCCCATACCCTTCGCTCTTATTCTAGCAGGACCTTTGATTACCCCTATCCAGTGGCGATTTCCGTCGAGGCAACAAATGGCATGGAATACCCCATGATATGCTTCAACTATGGCAGGCCCGATGAAGATGGAACGTATTCAGATGCGATAAAATACGGAATGATCTCAGTCATCATCCATGAAGTAGGACACAACTTCTTCCCGATGATTGTCAATTCAGACGAAAGGCAGTGGACCTGGATGGATGAGGGGTTGAATACCTTCTTGCAGTTTTTGGCTGAGCAGGAGTGGGATAGGGATTATCCTTCCAGAAGAGGAGCCCCCCACAAGATTGTTCCCTATATGAAGATGGAAAAAAACTTCTTAGAGCCCATCATGACCAACTCGGAAAACATTATTGCCTTAGGCCCAAACGCCTATGCAAAACCGGCAACGGCACTAAATATTTTGAGGGAAACCGTTATGGGGAGGGAGTTGTTTGACTATGCGTTTAAGCAATATGCCCAACGTTGGATGTTCAAACACCCTACTCCCGATGATTTCTTCCGAACGATGGAAGATGCTTCAGCGGTTGATTTGGATTGGTTTTGGAGAGGTTGGTTTTACGGAACCGAACCTGTTGATATTTCCATTGAAGAGGTGAAATGGTTTAAAATCGATTCTAAGAACCCAACAGAATCAAAAGCCCGCGATAGAGAAGCGTTTGAGCTGGAGGAAACTTACCTTACCAAAGAGCGGAATAAAACAGATGTTCCCCAGACTGTTGTTGAGGCCAATCCTGCAGCAAGGGATTTCTATAACAGCTACGATCCGTTTCGGGTAGGGCCTGCTGACGAAAAGCAATATCAGGATTTCTTGAAAAGCTTGTCTGCTGAGGAAAGGGATTTATTGAATAGTGGTTTGAACTTTTACGAAGTGAAATTGAAAAATATAGGCGGACTAGTGATGCCAGTCATTTTAGAGTTTAAGTATACAGACGGGACCTCCGAAATCGAAAGGCTCCCTGCCCAGATTTGGCGATTGGATGAATACGAGGTTACCAAGGTATTCGGGAAGACCAAAGAAGTGGCTGAAATCGTTTTGGATCCTTTACGGGAAACGGCCGATATTGATGAGTCAAATAACTATTGGCCTGGAAAACCTACCCCTTCACGGTTTGAACTATTCAAACGATCTACTCCTCCAAGAGGTACATCAAGAGGTCAGAATCCAATGCGGGATAGTAGGAATTAACTTTCAATGATTGGGTTCTCCGGGAATAGTGTTCACGGAGAACCCAATCATTGAATTTTTTTGGTTAGCTTTTCGTGGGCGGCAATTACAAAACATTGAGCGTAAGAATTGTGTTGGGGTCAATTTCTCTGAATCTTTGATGATTTGTCCGAGCCAGCGACTGAAAAATTAGTAAGAGAAGGATATAAAGAAGAAATAGTTTTCCAAGGAGAAGAAAGAGAGTGGGAAATGTACTGGAAATCATTGGATTACGTATGGATTGGAAGAGAAAAATTGAATAACGATATTTAGGACATTAGTTTTTTTTTTTATTTTCAGTTGCAATATACAGGCAATAAATGAAGCCTGACAGCACCATTATAAAGGCGAAATTGCTCCAAGTTTAATCCAAGCTGTAAACAAATCTATCAACAAAAAAAAGGCCACTCGGAATTATATTCCGAGTGGCCTTTTGCATTTCTAAGAGGCTTATATAAAACTACTCCTTTGTAGCAAAATCCGGATAAGCATGCATGCCGTGTTCATTGATATCCAAGCCTTCCAGTTCTTCCTGTTCGTCGACCCGGATTCCGGTGGTTTTCTTCAACGTATATAAAACAATAAAGGTAAAGGCGACACAAAATGCCCCAATTGCCCCAATTCCAATCAGTTGTGAAATTATCTGCGACATTCCTGCCAGGTCTCCAAAAATTCCTACCGCCAGTGTACCCCAAATACCGCAAACCAAGTGCACGGAGATGGCACCAACTGGATCGTCTATCCTTACCTTATCAAATAAAAGAACACCAAACACAACCAACATACCGCCAATAAACCCGATTACGGCAGCTTCCCAAGGAGCCATCATATCCGCTCCGGCGGTGATGCTTACCAATCCGGCTAAAATCCCGTTTAATACCATGGTGATGTCATAAGCTTTGAATTTGGCATACGACGCAAACAAGGCCCCGAAAGCACCAGCAGACGCCGCAATTGCGGTTGTGACAAACACAAGGGAAACGGTACCTGGAGCAGCGGACAATACAGACCCTCCATTAAAGCCAAACCAACCAAACCAAAGCAGGAATACACCAAAAGTAGCTAACGGAAGGTTGTGACCGGGAATGGCGTTGATTTTATTGTCTTTGTATTTACCAATTCTTGGGCCCAAAAGATATGCGCCAATAACCGCACCCCATCCACCAACTGAATGCACAAGAGTAGAACCCGCAAAATCATAAAAAGGAGTGGAAAGTGTTTCCAAAAAACCACCGCCCCATTTCCACATGCCTACAATCGGATAACAAATGCCTACGTATAATAAGGAAAAGAATATAAACGGACCAAGTTTTATCCGTTCTGCAACTGCTCCGGACACGATGGTAGCCGCAGTGGCGGCAAACATGGCCTGAAATATAAAATCCGTATAAAAGGTGTAGCCTTCGGAATAATTGGATGTGTCCCATCCGTCAGGAAGACTAAGTCCCAAACCGGAAAGTCCAAAAAAGCCACCTTCGAATGCCTCTCCGGGATACATAAGGTTGAAACCTATAAAACCATATGTAAGAATTCCCAAGGCGGGAATGATGGTATTTTTAAAAAGAATATTGACTGTATTTTTAGCGCGGGTCAGTCCGGCCTCCAATGCGGCAAAACCCAGGTGCATGATGAAGACCAAAATGGTGGCTACCATCATCCAAAGGTTGTTAATAGTAAATAGTTCTTGGTTCATAATTTATGCTTTTTTAAAGATGGTTTGAAAGATGGGGTGATTAATAAAGTGATTAAAGGGCATCCTCTCCGATATCCTCGTTTCTAATCCGGAAGGCTTTTTCTACATTATAGACGAAGATTTTACCATCGCCAACCTGTCCGGTTCTTCCTTCGCGGAGGATGCATGAGATCACAGCTTCTTCCAAATCATCAGGTACCACAATTTCAAGCTTGGTTCTGGGGATGAATGTGGGCTCATATGCCACACCACGGTACTGCTGGGTTTTGGCATGCTGTAGACCCATCCCTTTCACTTCAAAGAAAGTCAGGAAGTTTACTCCCAGTCCCGAAAGGCAGGCATGTATCTCGTCAAATTTTGAGGTTCTGATTAAGGCTTCGATTTTTTTCATTTTATCAACTGGATTTAAGGTTCTTTAATAATTTGGGCTAGGAATCATATATTTTTTGACAATAATAGAAAATATGGTTGATAAAACAATCAATATAAACTGAAAAAGTTAAATTTAGTTGAAAATAGGGTTTAATAATAACCATACAATTCATTTTAAGAGATTCGAGATCACAGATTTTACCAAATTGGCAGAATTAGGTTCAGTTCAAGTTTTTGCGATAGGAGCCGGAGGGTTAGTTCAAATTTCTAGGTTTTACATCCATCCAAAAAATTGATGAAGTTGGAAAGAGAAATCCGATTATCGGTTATCTTTGCCCTGTTATTTTATAGCTTTAAATTTTATAGAACATAACCAAGGTAAATGAAACCTACACTTTTGATTTTGGCAGCCGGAATGGGCAGCAGATATGGGGGAGACAAACAAGTTGATGGATTTGGACCCAACGAAGAAACAATTCTCGAATACAGTATATATGATGCTATCCAGGCAGGATTTGGAAAGGTTGTCTTTATTGTAAGGGAAGAAATTGTAGAACTTGCCAAGAACCTGTTTTTACCCAAGCTGGAGGGAAAGATAGCTGTTGACTTTGTGATACAGTCTTTGGAAAGCCAAGTGGATGTCAAATACAGGAATGAATTGCGCAAGAAGCCATTTGGAACTGCTCATGCGCTGCTTTGTGCCAAGGACGCCATTAACGAACCATTTGCGGTGATAAATGCAGATGATTTTTATGGAAGAGAGGCATTTCAGGCACTTGGAAAATTTTTGGTGAATGATGTAAAAGCAGACCTCCATTGCATGGTAGGGTATGCGATTCAAAATGTATTGTCAGATTATGGCACGGTAAGCCGGGGAGTATGCACCTCTGACCAGCAAGGTCACCTTTTGGGAATGATAGAGCGCACTGCTATCAGTAGGCATGGAGATAAAATCCTGCATCAGACCGAAAGCGAAACCATTGAAATTCCATTTAGCACTCCTGTTTCGATGAACTGTTGGGGTTTTCACCCCTCCATTTTTGTGGAGACAGAGAAATTATGGAAAGTATTTTTGAAGGATAATCATAAAGATTTAAAGTCGGAATTTTATATTCCCACCGTAGCAAACGAATTGATAAAGGAACATAGGGCTGCCGTCAAAATTTTGCCTGGAGGCACCACCTGGTTTGGAGTAACCTATGCAGCGGATAAGGCAATAGTGACAGATGCGCTTCGACGTTTACACGAAAATGCATATTATCCAGAAAAACTTTTTTAAATCAAGGAATTGTAGGAAAAGCTACGTTTTTTTGGAAAATTGAGGGGTTAAAATTTCTGAGATTAAAATTATTTCGATACTTTTAGCTAGAAAGCGAAAGTTTGTGGAGGAAATCTATGATTGGGTTCCCATGCAAACAAATAAATAATCCCAAAAACTGACTTATATGAAGCAGCTTCTTTTCTCCCATAAATCCGTAGGTACTGACATAGCTCTCCTGATCCTGCGTATAGGTTCAGGAGTTCTGCTGTTTATTCACGGTTTGCCCAAAATCATGAATTTCAGTGAACGACTCAATTCATTCGCCGACCCTCTAGGCCTAGGTCCGGCACTTTCGCTGCAACTGGTTGTTTTTGCTGAAGTTTTCTGTACCGCTTTGCTAGTGGTTGGTTTTATGAGCCGTGTGGTATTGATTCCATTGATCATTAATATGACGGTGATTACCTTTATTGTTCACGGTTCAGATCCGTTCGGCAAACAGGAATTGCCGCTTCTGTATCTGATTTGTTTTGTAACTTTAATTATCGCTGGCCCCGGCAAATATTCGGTTGACGCTCAGTTGCTCAAAAAGCCAAGGTATTGATTTACGGTAAAGTAAAGTTAAAAAATAATAGAGAGCATTAAGGTTTTTTGATAAATTGATCATTGGACAGATGAAATTTAACAATCAAAATCTTTTTATGGTTGGGATTGACCTATCGCTGGCCCCACACTCTCATATAAGAACATTTAAGTTTTTTCAGAAATAGGCATTTTCCAAATTGAAAATACTTGCGCGCATTTTCGGTATCCCTCTTTCACGGGTAACCCCTCCGTCCCCATCAATTTCATTATAAGGTTGAATAAGGAAATACGATTCGGTTCGAATTATTTTTTGATCATTTTATGAAAGTTGATATTGATCAAAAGTTATCCAAGCTAAATGGAGGTGACTTCCGTCAACTTTCCTTCTTCAATATGGAATAGTTTCGCTGGAATCTGAAGATCGGAAAAAATCTTTATGGACCGTTCCGGGCGTGCATCTGTAATAAACAACTGGCCAAAATCTCTTTTTGCGACTAATTTCATCAACTGGCCAATTCGTATATCATCCAGTTTGTCAAAAATATCATCTAAAAGTAAAATTGGTTTTTGTTTTTTCTCTAGTTTGAAGGCATCAAACTGGGAAAGTTTAAGGCTTATCAAATATGACTTTTGCTGCCCCTGAGAACCAAATTTCTTTAACGAATGCCCCCCTATGGTGAATATATAGTCATCCTTGTGGATACCTTTATTTGTTCTTTTTAGAATCAGGTCTTTTTCCAGGGAATTTCTAAAGTCTTTCTCAAATGTTTTTTCTCCGGCATCGCTAGTGTACGTAATGTCTGTTTTTTCCGATTCACCTGCTATAAACGAATAATGTGATTGAATACCGGGGGCGAAGTTTTGGATAAATTCAAAGCGCTGTCTGTGAATGATATCAGACAGTTGGATCAATTCTCTTGAATACGGTTCCAACAACGAAAGGTCTTTTTTCCCAGAATCATGAAATTGTTTCAAGAGTGCGTTTCGTTGCTTCAAAAAATGCTGGTATCGCACCAGTTGGTTTAAATAATTGCTGCTCAGTTGCGAAAGCATATTGTCAAAGAACCTTCTTCGTTCTTCACTTCCGTCCCGTATAAGGCTTGTGTCGTCGGGAGCTATCAGCACTACAGGAAACAAACCGATATGATCGCTCATTTTTTGGTAAGGTTTACCGTTGAGCACGAGTTGCTTTTTTTTTCCGGACTCCATGGAGCAATCCAACTCAAGGATTTTTCCTTCATTGATAAAGCTTCCTTTCACCATGAAAAAATTCGTTCCATGAAGCATTTGAAACTGGTCGACAGACTGGAAGGCGCTTTTAGTCAGGCACAAATAGTGGATAGCATCCAGCAGATTGGTTTTACCAGCGCCGTTTAGCCCGAGAAAACAATTGACTTCTTCAGAAAACTCAAACCTATCCGCACTGAAATTTTTGAATTGGCGCAAGCTAATATTTTTCAGGTGCATGTTTAAAAACTCTGTCGATTTTCACTAATTTCGCATTCTGACTCAAAATTACCCCCGTTTTCATTATCTTTGGGTTCAAAGTTAGCATATTTATATAATACGATATGGCAAAAAAGAGTTCTAGCACCACAAAGTCTAAAGTAAAATATCCAAAGGAAACCTATGCTTATTGGTACGAAAGCATGCTCTTAATGAGAAGGTTTGAGGAAAAAGCAGGTCAACTGTATGGCCAACAAAAAATAAGAGGATTCTGTCATTTATATATCGGTCAAGAAGCTTGTGCTTCGGGTGCTATTTCGGCTTTGGAAAAAGACGATAAATGGATCACGGCATACCGTTGTCATGCCCATCCGCTCGGATTGGGAACAGATCCAGGAGCTGTGATGGCTGAATTGTTCGGCAAGGCAACTGGCACCACCAAAGGTAAAGGTGGGTCCATGCATATCTTTGACAACACAAAAAACTTTGCAGGTGGACACGGTATCGTGGGAGCACAAATCCCCATGGGACTTGGATTGGGATTTGCCGAAAAATACAAAGGGACTAAAAACCTAGCCATTTGCTACATGGGTGACGGTGCCGTGAGACAGGGAGCTTTTCATGAGTCTCTCAATCTGGCCATGTTGTACAAAACCCCCGTCATATTCGTGATAGAAAACAACGGCTATGCCATGGGTACCTCTGTGCAGCGTTCTTCTAATGTAAATGAATTATATACCTTGGGAGAAGCCTATGACATGCCTTCATTTGCAGTAGATGCCATGAATGTGGAGGCAGTTCACGAGGCGGTAGCAGAAGCAGCGGAAAGAGCTAGAAAAGGAGAAGGACCTACCTTGTTGGAATTTAGAACCTATCGGTACAAAGGTCACTCGATGTCTGATCCGCAAAAGTACCGTACCAAGGAAGAGGTGGAAGAATACAAACAACGCGATCCGATCGAACAAGTCAAAATGACTATCTTGGAAAATGAGCTTCTCACAGAGGATGAATTGAAAGAGATAGATGCGCGTATAAAACAAAAGGTAGCTGATGCGGTACAGTTTGCGGAGGAATCTCCATGGCCGGACGGAGCAGACGCTTTCAAGGATGTTTATGCGGAAGATGATTACCCTTTCATAAGGGAGTAATTGATATAAAATGGTAGACTTTAGCCACCTGTATCTATTAAAATATGGGTGGCTGATTTTTTTATTATTTGTGATTCAATGAAAACCCCTATATTTGCGACTGAAAAATTAAAATCATGTCAAAAAGTAAAGTAAAACCTACGGGTAAAAAGAAGGATCAAACCAATGAATTGTTGGAAAACCCGGAAGCTATTGCAACCCGCTTAAATCGTGGGGAACATTTTCTCAAAGAAAACACCAAAATAGTTGCAGGTGCTATTGGTGCAGTGATCCTTATTATTGCGGCTGCACTTTTTTTTCAATACAATAAAGCGAATCAAAATAAGACTGCTCAGGCCGAAATGTTCCAGGCGGTCTACTATTTCGAACAAGATAGTGTCGACTTGGCATTGAACGGGGACGGAGTAAATCCCGGACTGCTTACCATTATAGATAAATATGGAGGAACTGATGCTGCGAATTTGTCGAATTTTTATGTTGGTTCTATTTATTTGTCCCAAGGGCAGCATCAAAATGCCATAGACCATCTGAAGAAATTTTCAGCTGATGACTTCTTTATCCAAGCGCAGGCTTATGCCCTTACGGGGGATGCGTGTATGGATTTAGGAGATGTTAAAGAGGCTATCCGATATTATAAGCGTGCAGCTGGACATGAGCCGAACAAGTTTTTCACGCCAAAATACCTGAACAAATTGGCAATAGCTTATGAAGAATCAGGTGATTTGAAAAGCGCAATCGAAACTTACGAGGAAATCGAAAATAAGTATTTTGATTCGTATGAGTTTACCAATGCCCGAAAACATAAGGCTCGCCTGCAAGGCCTTGCCTCAAACTAATAGAACACCCCGTGTTTTTAAGAAAGAGTAAGGCCTTGGGTTTTACTCTTTTTTTTGTCCAATCACCGAATAGAACATCATGGCTACATCACTAAAAAACCTCAGTCAACACTCAGATTCAAACATCAAAGAAATCAACGATAAGAAATTCGGCATCATCGTCTCTGAGTGGAATGAGGAAGTAACGGAGTCCCTATATAACGGGGCATTGGAAACACTCCTGAAGTATGGAGCTGAACGGCAGCATATTTACCGGAAAAATGTCCCGGGCTCTTTTGAATTGCCATTGGCTGCGCAGTGGATGGCTCAGGTGGATGAGATCGACGCTGTCATATGTATCGGTTGTGTCATCCAAGGTGAAACCAAACATTTTGATTTTATTTGCCAAGCGGTTGCGCAGGGTATTACAGAGGTGGGCCTTAAATACAACAAACCTGTGATATTTGGAGTCCTTACTCCAAATACCCAGCAGCAAGCTTTGGATAGAGCAGGTGGAAAACATGGAAATAAGGGTGATGAGGCCGCAATCACCGCCATTAAAATGCTTGGATTTTAGTAATGCCGGTTAATACAGGATGCCGGATTTTTAGTTGTTGAATAAGATATTTGAAATAACAGTCAGTCAATGAAAATTATGAAATTTGGGGGGACCTCTGTAGGGAAACCCGAGCGAATGCATCAAGTCAAAGACCTCATTGCAAAAGGAGATGAGCCCAAAATAGTGGTTTTGTCAGCCCTATCAGGAACTACCAATGCATTGGTGGGCATCGGGGATGCCTTAGCAGCGGGTGATAAAGCTACTGCCAAGTCAAAAATTGACCAACTTCAGAAGCATTATGAGCAATTCTGCGATGAGTTATTTTCCTCAGCGGAAGCAAAAAAAGAAGGCCTTAAGATCATTCAGGAGCACTTCGAATTTCTGAACATTATCCTGAAAATTTCTTTCAACGAAGCCATCAATAAGGATATTCTGGCACAAGGAGAATTGCTTTCCACGAAGTTATTTTATGAATTGCTTAGCGAACTGGGAATTAAATCCGTTTTCTTGCCTGCGCTTGAGTTCATGAGCATAGATGAAAACAACGAACCTGAGCTTCCTAAAATTCAGGAACGGTTGGGTAAACTATTGGCGGAAAATCCACGGGAAAAAATCTTTGTAACCCAAGGGTATATTTGTAAAAATTACCGAAATGAAGTGGATAACCTCAAAAGAGGGGGGAGTGATTATACAGCTTCTCTTATCGGTGCGGCGATTTCCGCATCAGTCGTAGAGATATGGACGGATATAGACGGGATGCATAATAACGATCCCCGAATAGTGGACAAAACTAGACCTATCGCAAAGCTTTCCTTTGAAGAGGCAGCTGAATTGGCTTACTTTGGAGCGAAGATTTTACATCCCGCTTCCATATGGCCTGCGCAGCAATTCAATGTTCCAGTTAAGTTGCTAAATACAATGGAGCCAGATGCCTTGGGCACGACCATCACGGCAGATATGTCCGAAATAGGGGGGGTCAAAGCACTTGCGGGAAAAGACGGCATTACAGCAATCAAAATCAAATCCAGCCGAATGTTGTTGGCCTATGGATTTCTAAGAAGAGTGTTTGAGGTGTTTGAGAAGTATAAAACATCCATTGATATGATTACTACTTCCGAAGTGGCTATCTCGCTTACCATTGATGATATCACACATTTGGAGGAGATAAAAAGTGAGTTGGCAGCATTTGGCCATGTAGAAATTGACCATAATTTATCCATTATTTGTATTGTGGGAAACCTTATCATGGAGCAGAATGGAGTCTTGCAAAACATTATGAATAGCTTGGCGGATATTCCCCTTCGCATGGTATCTTACGGAGGAAGCAAGCACAATGTATCCGTTTTAGTAGATGCGGCATACAAAAATTCGGCTCTCAAAAGCCTTAACCGTGGTTTGTTTGAGTTTTAGTTGGAGTTGAAATCCAAAAGAAGGATCATTTCGCATTTGTTGAAATCTATTTTCTTTACATGCGAAATGATTTCTGATAGTATTGCCTGAAAATTTCACCTCACAAAAAATGATTTCCGTTATGACTGAAACTACCGGAGAAGATCCCCGAGATACCTGGCTTCAAAAATTGCAATACAAATGGAAATTAAAAAGCATTTGGCAGGTAATCTTGGTTCTCATCGTTTTTGCATGTACTGGTATGACGGTATTGTACATTAAGAAGCCTATTTTCGCCTTGTTGGGTGTGGATATGAGTACTGGGGGATTTTATAAAACCGTACTTTATTTGTTGCTTGTGCTTCCCCTCTACCAGGTGTTTTTACTTATTTACGGGTTTATTTTCGGCCAATTTAGTTTCTTTTGGGAAAAAGAGAAACAGTTTCTGAGAAGAATTACCGGACGAAAAGCAACAGACAAATAGGGGGGTAGAAACCAACTCCCACGCTGTCAGTATGAATATTGGCTTATATAAAAATCATTTCGTTAGAAATGTGGTTATCATAGGTGGGTAATTTGATTTAACTTTAGCCCCACCAAATAAGAAATTGGATTAAATGGCAAAATCAAGAGGATTGGCACTAGACGACAGTGAGAAAAGAAAACTAAACAAACAGAATTTTCAGAAGCTCATAGGGATTTTTAGTTTTGCCTACCCCTATAAAGTACCTTTTCTATTGGGAATGATCTTTCTGATTTTTTCAAGTTTGATGTTATTGACATTTCCATTTGTTGCGGGGAAGCTTATTGATGCTGCTTCTGGGGAATCATGGATTGTGGATGATATCAACAGCATAGCCTTTATCCTTTTGGGCATATTGCTTGTACAAAGTGTGTTTTCATTCTTCCGGGTTTGGCTTTTTGCACAAGTAAGTGAAAAGTCCATGCGGGACATCCGTAAAGCTATTTATAGCCGATTGGTCCATTTACCCATGACGTTTTTTGACAAGCGAAGGACTGGAGAGCTAATCAGTAGAATCACTTCGGATGTGTCATTGCTACAGGATACTTTTTCCATTACCCTAGCAGAGCTAATGCGGCAGGTAATTACGCTTTTAGCAGGAATAGGTTTTCTATTATATACAACCCCAAAGCTGACTTTTTTTATGTTGGCAACCATCCCCGTTCTGGTGGTAATTGCGATGGTCTTTGGAAGGTTTATTCGAAGACTGTCTAAGGCAACGCAAGACGAACTTGCGGCCGCTAATGTAGTAGTAGAGGAGACCCTGCAGTCAATCGTCACGGTGAAATCCTTCACAGGAGAAGTCTACGAATCTCAGCGATATGGAAAGGGATTGGAGCGAGTGGTGAATGTAGCACTCAAAGCGGCTGGATTTCGCGGAGCCTTCATCTCTTTTATCATCTTTGCGTTGTTTGGGGGTATTGTAGCCGTGATTTGGTATGGAGCTACACTGGTTAGTGAAGGGGCTATGAGTGTTGGAGATTTGGTTAGTTTCGTCTTATACACCACCTTTATCGGAGGATCCATAGCCGGATTGGGGGATATTTATGGACAGGTTCAGAAGGCCATCGGGTCATCGGAGCGGGTGATTGAGATTTTGGATGAATTGCCGGAAGCAGAGGGGGATTCGGACGGAGATAGTATAGTGAAAGGTGATGTGGTGTTTGATAATGTTTATTTTCAATATCCTACCCGGGAAGACCATTTGGTACTTCACGGAATCAGTTTTTCTATCCGGTCCGGTGAGAAAATTGCCCTAGCGGGATATAGCGGTGCCGGGAAATCAACCATCATACAGCTTTTGTTGCGATTTTATGAGGTTGGAAAAGGACAGATATTACTGGATGGAAAGCCCCTACACCGTTGGAACTTAAAACGGCTTCGGTCTAGTATTGGTATTGTCCCCCAAGAGGTGTTGTTGTTTGGCGGCAGTATCCGAGAAAATATAGCGTATGCAAAGCAAAACGCCACAGAAGAAGAAATTATAATTGCTGCTCGAAAAGCAAACGCTTGGCAGTTTATAGAAAAGTTTCCTGAAGGCTTGGATACGCTGGTTGGAGAGCGGGGAGTAAAGCTTTCAGGCGGGCAGCGCCAACGTATTGCCATCGCAAGGGCCATTTTGAAAGACCCTTCTATTCTGATTCTTGACGAAGCTACCTCTTCTTTGGATGCGGAATCGGAAGCGTTGGTTCAGGAAGCATTGGATGAGTTGATGAAAAACAGGACAACTATTGTAATCGCACATCGACTGGCGACCATCCGCAAAGTGGATAGAATCTATATGATCAAAGATGGTGAAATTGTTGAAGAAGGAAGTCACGAAGGTTTGGCATCCGTAGAGAACGGTTATTATGCCAACTTGGTAAAATTACAGTTTAATGAACCTGTTTTACCGCCTTCAGACTGATGTCCATGCTTTTGACTTGGTGGGTTAATGCTCCGACCGAAATATAATCCACCCCACACTCGGCTACTTCTCTAAGCGTCGCTTCTGTAATGCCTCCGGAAGCTTCCGTTTCATACTTGCCATCAATCATTTCCACCGCCTTTTTCATAGTGGGGCAGTCCATGTTGTCGAGCATGATGATATCCACTCCCCCGATTTCCAACACTTCTTTAACCTCCTGCAAGGTTCTTGTTTCTACTTCAATTTTTAATGAAAGTTTATTCTCTTTCAGGTAGGCTTGGGTGGCTAATATCGCTGGTCGGAGGCCTCCGGCAAAATCAATGTGGTTGTCCTTCAGCATGATCATGTCATAAAGCGCGTACCGGTGATTTTTTCCGCCCCCTAGGTACACAGCCCACTTTTCCATCATTCGGAAATTGGGAGTCGTTTTTCTGGTATCGAGCAGCTTGGCAGGTGTGTGTTTGATATACTGGGTCAACTTATGGGTATAGGTAGCTATTCCACTCATCCGTTGGAGGCAGTTTAGGACAAGACGCTCCGTAGTAAGAATGGAAGCGGCTTTCCCGGAAACCGTTAATCCTATATCTCCATTTTTGACCTGCTGACCATCTTTTAGAAGCAAAGTGACATTTAGGGATGGGTCAAAATGCTGGAAGATTTTCTTCGCCAGGGCTAGTCCCGCAATGACTCCATCTTCTTTGATGAGCAGTTGCGCCTTGCCTGTTGCATTTGGGGGAATCGACGCAAGGGTGGAGTGATCACCTTCACCTACATCTTCTTTGAAAGCTGATCGGATAAACTCATTAAGTCTCTCTTCGGTAATATACGTCTGTTTCACAGATCAAAAATAGGTTAATTTTCTTAAAAAGATGGCTTGGGTTGCTTTTAGGTTTAGGGTTGTGGTAAAAATAACTTGACACCACTGTCTTAATGAGCTAACAATAACCTCTACTCCTTAGAAAACTCTAGTCCGTAAATTTTTAATTGGTCATCAACTTTGGATTTGCCCTTTACAAGGATCCTAAAGCTATCTGTTTTAGACTGATATTTTCCGATTATATACCGAATTTTTTCCGCAGATTCGCCCTGTTGTAAAACAAGGAAACTTACGGCCGGGAATTTCTTGAAAAAATCCCGCATAACGATTTCGGCTTGGCTTTTGGAGTAATCACCTCGAATTTCTCCGAGCTTTATTTCTACAGAGCTGTCAAAAAATTGGGCTAAATCTTTGCTGGAGCTGTTTTTCAAAGATAATGCAATCTGATCGATTTGAGGAAATGGCGATTCGGTGGTCAGACTATGTTGGCCATTGTTTGTTATCCCGAAGATCACAAAAATAATGCATATCAAAGATTTCATAAGTCCGTGATAATCAAATTTTGAGCCAAAGACCTTTTTTTTTAAATTATTACATGACTTTTTCGTCAAAGCTTTTGAATGGTTGAATACGGGCAGTTTCTTCAAGTTGAATACCCTGGCTTTGATTAATATGCTGTATATTTGTCGTCCGACAGGAAAAATACAGCCACATAATCCATACGGGGTATTTTGTGTGCACGACTAAATTTTCATTTCGAAAAAGAACACCCTGATACATGAACAAGAAAGTATTATTGATGATTTTAGATGGCTGGGGTATAGCCAAAAATCCGGAAGTTTCTGCTATTGATAAGGCACAGACTCCATTTATTGACAGCCTTTACACAAAATATCCATTCGCCACCCTTGAAGCGTCAGGTTTAGCTGTTGGTCTTCCTGAAGGTCAAATGGGTAATTCTGAGGTGGGTCACATGAATATTGGCGCTGGAAGGGTTGTTTATCAGGATTTGGTGAAAATTAATAAAGCCGTTTCCGAAGGGGACCTAAATACTAATCCGGTTTTGAAAGTAGCATTCGAGCACGCGAAGAACACCGGTAAAAAAGTGCATTTCATCGGATTGGTTTCGGATGGAGGCGTACATGCCCACATTTCACACCTTAAGGGACTTTGCGATGCGGCTAAGGCAAATGGAATAGATAGGGCTTTTATTCATGCTTTTACGGATGGACGAGATACAGACCCTAAAAGTGGTTTGAAGTTTTTAACCGAAGTGGCCGAACACTCCAAGACATCTACTGGTACCATTGCCACAGTAATAGGAAGGTACTACGCCATGGACAGGGATAACCGGTGGGAACGGGTAAGTCTTGCCTATAATGGAATGGTAAAGGGAGAGGGAGAAAAGTCGAAAGATATTCTGACCGCACTCAAAAAATCCTATGCCAACGGTGTAACAGACGAATTTATCCGTCCCATTATCCAGGTTGATTCCGAGGGAATACCGGTTGGAAATATTGAGGATGGAGATACAGTAATATGTTTTAACTTCCGAACTGATAGGGGTAGAGAAATCACAGAGGTGCTTACTCAAAATGATTTTCCCGATTTTGGAATGAAAAAGATTAACCTGCACTACGTAACTTTCACGAGTTACGATGAAACTTTCCAAAATATGCATGTCATTTTTGAGAAGGATAATCTGTATAATACCCTAGGCGAGATTTTGGCCAAAAACCACAAAAAGCAAATCCGAATAGCAGAGACGGAAAAATACCCCCATGTCACTTTCTTTTTCTCCGGAGGAAGGGAAAAGGAATTTGAGGGAGAATCCAGGATTCTTTGCTTTTCTCCAAAGGTAGCCACTTATGATTTACAGCCGGAGATGAGTGCCTTCGAGATTGCCAAAAAAATAAATCAGGAGCTTCCTAAAAGGGAGGCGGATTTTATTTGTCTCAATTTTGCCAATGCGGACATGGTCGGCCATACCGGTGTATTTGACGCGGCGGTTAAAGCCTGCGAGGCTGTCGATAAATGTGCGGAATCGGTTATTCGAAAAGCGCTGGAACATGACTACACCATCATCGTAATCGCCGATCACGGCAACAGTGATTGCATGATCAACGAAGACGGATCACCTAATACAGCCCATACTACAAGCTTAGTGCCATGCATAATGGTAGACCGTAACGATAGGCTAACCATTAAGGATGGTAAATTGGGTGATTTGGCTCCTACCATACTTACATTGCTTGGGGTTGAAATTCCAAAAGAAATGACCGGAGAGATTTTGCTAACCTAACATGAAAATAGCTCCTTCAAAACTGCCTATTCAGGTCGGGTTGATGTTGTTACTCTTGGTGTCCTGCTCGAAAACGGAGCAGGCTCCTCCAGAGAATCCAACCCAACTCAATAAGTATTTTCCTATGGTCCAGTTTGTACAGGACCAAATACCCCAGTTAGATGGGAGGGAGGTATCGAAGAAACTGACCATAAAAGGAAAAGAAGAGGCTCTTACGATGGTAATGAACGCCGAGGGTTGGCGTAAAGAATTGGATCTGTTTATTCAGGCAGACATCAATAAAAATTCTCTGGCAACATCTTACGCTACACAGGAAAATGCGCAGCTGTTGCAACATACCCTAATACCCGGGGAAAAAGGTGATATTCAGCAGATGAAAATACACCGTTCCGGAGATAAAATTAGTAGAATAGATTTCTCCTTCAAAAAGGAGAATCTATTCTACCTTTCTGAGGGTTCTGGAAGCTTGGAAATGACAGCCGATGGAAAACACCTGTCGTCCTATGAGGTAAATGGGTATCAAAAAGTCTGGTTTTTGCCTGCAAATATCATGTCAACCGAAGGTAAAATTAATTATTTACCTTAAGTCTTTTAAAACTCAGACAAACGCAAAGAATACCAGCCAGACGACAAACAGGATGGGTAGCAATATGGGTATTGAGAATCGAATGATATACCCAAAGAATGAAGGCATTTTTATGCCGCTTTGTTCGGCAATAGATTTGACCATGAAATTTGGACCGTTGCCGATATAGGTCATAGCTCCAAAAAACACAGAGGCAAGGGAAATAGCCATCAGTTCAAAGGAAGATTCATCATACAGATCCAGGGCGAAATTGCGCACTTCAGCAACATTGCTGATACTGGCTCCTTGGGAGGCCATTGCGGCAGCTAGAAAATTGAGATAGGTTGGCGCATTGTCCAGCACTCCGGAAAGGGCGCCAGTACCCCAATACAGCGTATTGTGCGTAATGAGGGCTGCTCCCTCCGGTGATTTGGCAAATTCACCCACCAACTCTAACGCAGGCATCATGGTGCCAAAAATGCCTATAAATATAAACGCTACTTCCCGGATAGGTTCGAAATTAAACTCATTGCCATTTATTGCTTCCTTGTCCGCAAATCTAAATGATAAATAGGCCACGGATAACATGATAATTTCTCTGAGGAAGGAAAATTTCTGCCCATCATAGTGAATGGCCGGGACCCATTCCAGCACATTTGGATCCAAGAATACCGAACAGATCACCACCAGCAGCCAAAGGAAGTTTTTCGAGCCTATCAGTGAGATTTTATTGGAATGGATTTCGGGTTCGGAGATTTCCTCGTCATTTGCCCGTCCAAATTTTTTATCCAAGAAATAAAACATGATTGCTAAAAAACCCAAAGCAATCAACCAGGCCGGCCAGTTGTGTTCCAAGGTCCAAAAGAATGGAACGCCCTTAAGGAACCCCAAAAACAACGGTGGGTCTCCGATCGGTGTAAGAGATCCTCCTACATTGCTTACCATGAAAATAAAAAATATGATATGGTAAGGTTGTATGTTGTTTTTATTCAGCCTAATGAACGGACGAATAAGCAGCATTGATGCACCCGTAGTTCCGATCAGATTGGAAATCAACGCACCTATTAAAAGTAAACTTACATTCGCAAACGGGGTTGATCTTTTGTCCACACGTATGAGTATCCCACCTGAAGCTATATACAATGATGCGAGTAATGCAATAAACTGAACGTATTCGGCTAAAGCATGCACAGGTTGATGAACATTGTGTAAGACGAAAAAATAATAGAGGACTACAATTGCAGCCAACATTACAGCTATTTTCGGATAATTATGGTGCCAGAAATGTTCATAAAATAAGGGGCCCGTTGCAATCATCAACAATAAGATCACGAATGGAAAAACAAGCCATACAGGGGCATGCGCATGGGGTATGTCCGGCACGGGATCGGCTGGTAAATCCGACAAACTAACCAAGAGTGGAGTTAATTCTGAAATGTCAGGAGATGTGAAGCTAGGTGTGTTCTCTTTGCCTTGGGCAGTTGCGGTGGGAAAGTAGGTGATTGTAGTCAAGGCCCAAAGCAAAACACATGAAGCTATTATTTTCTTCATCAAGTTGATTTTAAAGGTTAGGTCAAATTTCCGGGGATAAGTTTTAGTTGTCGGGTTAAAAACTTCTTCGAAATATTTAATCGCACTAAACTACTTATTTTGGTTTACATGAAACAAATAATTTGATCAGAGAAAGTGAAAATTTTATAAACCCTTCGAATTTTAATTCTAAGATACCGGATTTAGGGATGTTGGATAGGTATTGATGCCTGATAGGTAAGCAGGACGAGTTCGAAATTGTACTTTTTAAATTTCGAATCCATATAGAGTACCTCCGCAGTTGTCACGGGATGCCCCACTAACCGAAGCCAGGGAGTTGACTTCATTTCGTAGTCGCAGGACTCCGAGAAAAGCGAACACCAAGCCTTCTTTGTAAGCAATTATGGTCTCTTCAGGTACGCTCAATGTGGTGCCGCCATCTAATTTCGACGCTAGTTTCTCCAGAAAAAAGGTATTAAAGGCTCCTCCTCCGGTTGCCAGCAGCAAGGCTTTTTTGGGAGATGTTTCATTGATGGAGGTGGCGATTATCGTTGCAAAATGTTCTGATAAGGTAGCAAGTATATCACGGTGGTTTAGTTCCGGAAGGTCAACGAGTGGCAAAAAGCCCTTTTCTACATCCTCCCTACCCAAGGATTTTGCTCCCTTTAAAGTATAATATGAGGCATGGGAAAGATCATCGAGCAGGTGAGGTATTACAGAGCCGGATCTGGCCAAATTACCACCATCATCGTATGGTTTACCCGCCTTTTTTGCAAAATAATTGAACAGCAAGTTGAACGGGCAAACATCAAAAGCAATTCGCTGATTGTCCCGTTCCATAGATATATTGGCGATTCCCCCCAAATTTAGGCAATAGTCGTATGAAGGAAACAGGAGTTTGTCACCTATAGGAACCAGAGGAGCCCCCTGGCCACCAAGCTGAACGTCTAGGCTTCGGAAGTCATTGATTACCGGCAAGTGACAGAATGTATGTAGGGCCCAGCCATTGCCTATCTGAAGGGTCAGGTGTTTATCAGGTTGATGAAAAACGGTATGCCCATGGGAGGCAACAGCAAGCGGTTTTATCCCATTTCGATCGCAAAAGTCCGCAACCTGCTTACCCATCCATTGGCCAAAACGAATATCCAGAAGCGCGAGATCTTCACCGTTAAACAAATGGCACAGGCTTAAATCATTTCCTAAATCACTGGGAAATGGGATGGTCTCTCCGTAAACAAGTTCAAAAGTCCAACCTTTATTAGATTCAAATGTTGCGAAAACGATATCCAGGCCATCCCCTGAGGTACCGGACATTAGGCCTATCATAGGGTAGGTAGCGGTCATATCCACGTGGGTTAAAGTTTGTTAAAATGAGATGCGTAAAGTTAAAAATAATTCATGGTTTGAATATACCTTTTTTAATTTGACTAATTTTACAGCGTTGTCAAGATCGGATCTTGTTGCGAGTTACTTCTTACCCCAAAAGTTACGTTACTTCAATGTCGAAATATTTAATACCATTTTCAAGGTGTATAGCGTTGATTCACACAGGGGAAAATAGAGTTGATTTTCTTGTCAATAATCCAATTTACTTCCATGTTGCATACAAGCATCAATTTCAGGGCTCATGGTCTTTATTTGAGGCAGGGATGCCAAATCCTTTGAATACTAAACAAAAGACCACATATTTGTAATCCCAATTTGGTCCTTGATGGACTGAATCGAATTTTAAAATACAATGTCAGCAATAAACAGCCGTAATGCACTAAGCCTTTTTTTAGGCTTATTTATCATAAATTTCACTTTTGGACAGTCCTCTTCCTCCACCTATAGTTCTCTTGGTGTGGGCGAATTTAACTCCTCCGGACTCACCCAAAACCAAGCGATGGGGGGGCAGGGCATTAGTTTCGGGTCACCTTTCAGTGTCAACAATGTAAATCCCGCTCTATCTACCAAAAATGGTGCTTTTAGCTTTCAAGCTGCCTTTAACTATGTGACGATGCAAGCTGCCACAGATGCAGGTTCAGAAGAAATAGATGGCGGTGGTTTGAGTTATGTAGCTATGTCCCTCCCTTTGATCCCCCGTAAGTGGACATTGGGGTTGGGGTTGAATCAGGTAACGGGAGTTGATTATAATCTTGCGATAAATTCTCCGGTCGTCAACTCAGACTTAGTGTCATTTAACACCATAGAGGGTAGGGGAGGATTGAGCGAGGTTTACTTGAGTACCGGATTTCAGCCTGTGACAAATTTGAGTATCGGCCTTCATGGATCTTACTTGTTTGGATCTACCATTCGTACAAATCAGTTGGAATTATTGACCTCTGAGTTAATACCTGTTGGGATTTCTTCGGAATATTATGAACGACTTACTTTTAGTGACGTTACTTTCCGCGGAGGAGTTCACTATTTATTGCCACTTGGCAATCAAAGAAACCTAAATTTCGGTGCCATCTATCATGTTTTTGGCGACATTAAAGGAAAAGAATTTGCAAAAATGGCAGAATTGGGCCAAGCTGTAATTCCAAATTCACCTGGAGATGTACTTAGTGACAATTTACAAGGAAGTATTTTTCTTCCTGACAGGTTTGGATATGGTGTATCTTTCGAAAAAATTAATAAATTTGTTATTGGCTTTGAAGTTCAACAACAAGATTTCCGGGAGTACAGGGGATTCAACTCTACGACTGGGAATTTAGAGAACTCATTGAAGATGAGCCTTGGAGGTCAATTTGTTCCTAACCCCTTTTCGATTGAAAGATTATTGGACAGGGTTACCTTTAGAGGGGGGGTCGAATATGAGAGATTACCATTTAGTTTGAATGGTACCCAAGTCGATGATGTTGGCATTAATTTTGGAGCCTCAATTCCTGTACACACCTTATCCTTATTAAATTTGGCACTCAAGGTAGGTACAAGAGGAACTATAGATAATGGTCTGATTAGAGAAAATTACGTTAAAGTTTCCTTTGGAATTTCAATAAATGATAATAGTTGGTTTTACAAAAAAGTATTTGAATGATGTGGACAAACATGAAATTTAAAATGATGATCATTGGGTGTCTGTCTTTTTTGGCAGTGGGTCTCACTCAAGCCCAAGACGGATGGAATTGGCCCGCCGACACTGAATTAGAAGCAAAGGGTCGAGAATACAATGCGGCTTATACAGATTACAAACGCTCTGAGGAGAATTTGAAAGCAAAATCCGGGCTGCATTGGTTGCTAACCAATATTCCCGAATTAAATGAATCCATTTATATCAACGGCGTAGAAATTTATGCCGGTGCTGCCAAAGAGGCCACTGATCCCAAGGAGCAGCGGGTTTATCAGGATTCGGTCTTGCTTATATATGATTTAAGAAACGAAATATATGATAACGAATCCAAGTGGATTGCCAATAAAGCTTACTATGCTTACCAATTTTATAGAGGGGATAAAGAAAAGGTAGGTGAAGCTGCAGACCTGTTCGAGCGGGTTATGGAAGTAAACGGAACCTTGGGATATCAATTGGTTCCTGCCTATTTCGATGCGGTATACAGAAATTTCGCCTACAATCAAGCGTACACCACTGAAGAGGTTCTTGCTAAATATGAAAAGATAAACGCAATTTTAGAGGAAGAGGAAAGCGCTGGAACGGATGTTAGCAGTCAAAAAGGCACCTTAGAGCAATTGCTCGTGGCTATGGAAATTATTGATTGTGATTTCATCTCCAATGTTCTGGGTCCAAAATTGGAGGCGGATGCCGGCAATATGAAAATGGCACAGCAAATTTTCCAATATTCAGTCCAGTATAAATGCTTGAATACGCCAACATTCAATTTGGCACTTGAGGTGATTGATACAAACGATCCCACATTTACCACTTCCCAAGTGAGGGGAATGCGGTACATGCAAAATTCTGAATATGCCAAGGCGGGAGAGTTGTTTGAAAAAGCACTTACTTTAGCTACTACGGATGAGCAGCGTGCGGAGATTCATTGGGATATGGCTAAGGTGCATGCCAATTTGGGAAGAAAAGGTCAAGCAAGAACATCAGCCTTGAAAGCTGCTGAATTAAACTCAGAGCGGACGAAGGATGCTCACGGATTTATCGGAGGTTTGATCATGAGTTCTTCGAATGAATGTAGGGGAGGCCAAAGCCGTGTAAAAGATTACTCCATTTTCATAGCTGCATATGACGCATATGCCCGTGCAGGTGATGCCGCAGGCATGGCAAATGCAAAGGCAAGATTTCCATCGAAAGAAGAGTTATTTACTGAAGGCTTCCAGGTAGGCGAATCAATGAACACTGGATGCTGGGTCGGCCAAACAGTAACGTTGGCGACCAGAGACTAATGAAAGATTCACATCTATAAACAGAAAAGGCGGTCATCAACCGCCTTTTCTGTTTATATTTGAAATCTATGATTAGAAAAGCGATTATCAAAAAATCAAATGAAAGTAGTATCTTGGGTTAGCTTGTTAGTGATCCTGGGGATTATCTCCTGTAGGGAAGATATTGACAAGAGCCAGCTGGAATTTTATGAAGGCCCTACAAGAACCGGTTCCAATATCATTTTGGTTCATAGTGATTCGGCAATTGTACGTACCAAGTTAATGGCTGACAAGCAACTGGATTTTCAAAATGGAAATGCCGAATTCCCCGAGGGAATTGTCATCCATTTTTTTGAAAAGGACGGTGAATTGAGTACTACAATTCGGGCAGACAGGGGATACTATGAACGGAAAACAGACCTATACAGGGGGGAAGGTGATGTTCAGGTACACAATCTAGTCAAAAACCAAAAGTTGAGCTCAGAGGAATTGTTTTGGGATAAAGGAAAAAAGAAGATTTTCACGGAGAAATTTGTCACAGTGGAAGAGCCTTCCCGGATTATTAACGGAACAGGTATGGAGGCGGATGAAGGGTTTAATGAATACACCTTTACTAAAGTGACAGGACAAATAGACAATGCGCTATAATAGCTTGATATGAAAGTATTGGATATAGTAATGCTTCCCTTTGCAGCGGCACTGGTAATCATTGGCGCTCATGTGACCATGCAGCATGGCGTGGGTGCCTCTTATCCAATTTTTATGTTTGCGGTGGCTACTCTATTTTGGTTTCTTCTTCGGAAAAAACGTAGAGAAGAAAATGAACCTGCGGAAAGTGAATTACCCAAAAAGAAAGAAAAGAGAAAAAGGTAATGGACATACAGTATTTTATTTATGTGTTAATTACCCTGTTTTTTTCAGCCTTGTTTTCGGGGTTGGAAATGGCCTTTGTATCGGCGAATAGGCTGCATATAGAGCTGCAAAATAAGCAAGGCAAATTTTCGGGAAAGATCTTGTCAGATTTTGTCAAAAACCCAAGCCAATTTATTGGTACTACACTTTTAGGAAACACGGTTTCGTTGGTTCTATATGGGACCTTTATGGCTTACCTGTTGGAAGCACCTATTATCAATATGCTTCCTGAAAGCTTGAATAATCAGGCAACGGTGATGATTTTACAGACGGTGGTGTCCACCATGGTCGTGCTAATTACCGCTGAGTTTATACCAAAAAGCATCTTTATGCTAAACCCAAACAGCTTGCTTTTCTTTTTTTCTATTCCGTTTGCGGCGATTTATTATTTGCTTTATCCAGTAGTGTGGTTAGTAGTGGGCTTGTCCAAGCTAGTCATTACCCATTTACTTAAGTTAGATTATAATGAAGATAAGCCTGTATTCAATATTACTGATTTGAATAGTTTTATTCAAAATAACTTGGAAATGAAAGGCGTAGATTCCAAGGTTGACATCGATACTAAGATCTTTGACAACGCAGTGGAATTTAAGACGGTAAAGGTAAGGGAATGCATGGTTCCCCGGACAGATATCGTTGGATTGGAAATTGAGGACGCGATTGCGGATCTGAAGGAAACATTTATAGAAAGCGGACACTCAAAGGTGATTGTCTACAGAGACACAATAGATGATGTCATTGGCTATTGCCACCACCTGGAGTTGTTCAAAAAACCAAAATCAATTCAAGATATTCTTACCCCCATTGTGATTGTACCGGAATCCGCCTTGGCCAATGAGCTTTTGGTTCAATTTATAAAGGAACGAAAGAGCCTCGCATTGGTAGTTGACGAATTTGGGGGAACCAGCGGCATCGTCAGTATGGAAGATATCATAGAGGAGATATTTGGCGAAATTGAGGATGAATATGATAATGATGATTTGGTGGAACAGAAGACAGCCGAAAATGAATACCTACTTAGTGCCAGACATGAAATAGATTACCTCAACGAAAAGTACAGTTGGACTCTTCCACCCGGCGATTTTGAGACATTGGCTGGTTTTATCCTTTCCCTTACAGAAAATATCCCCCAGAAAGGGGAATCAGTGGTCTATGGACCCTTTACCTTTACCGTCGTATCAAAGCAAGATCACCGGATTGATACGGTAAAACTTAAAATCAATACACACTAGTTTGCAAATACTACATTTATAAATAGCGGATTACTTTGAATTTAGCTGTAGATGTAATTATTTTGCGACACTTCAAAAAATAGGAGAATGGCATTAATAAAAGAAATAAGACAAAGAACAGGTCTGGCAATAGGTGTAATAGCGGTAGGACTCATATTTTTCCTCGTTGGGGGAGATATTTTGGGGCCAAATTCGATGATTTTAGGACAGGGAAGAACTACTGTCGGAGAAATTGCGGGTGACAAAATATCCTATGAGGAATATATTCAGAAAATAGAAGAAACGAAGTTTTCATTTCAGCAGAATACAGGAAGAACTCCTTCTGAAAACGAACTTTACAGTATTAGGGAGCAAGCTTGGCAGGCCCTTATTGTAGAGCGGGTTTTTTCTTCTCAATATGAAGAGCTTGGCTTGACAGTATCTGACGCGGAACTTATCGATATGGTTCAGGGGAAAAATATAATAGGCGAACTAAGGAGAGAACTTACAAACCCTGAAACTGGAGAGTTCGACAGACAGCAGTTGGTGGCATTTCTCCAGTCTCTGGAAACTGCGGATCCGCAACAACAAATGTTTTGGGCGCAGCAAGAAAAGCTTTTTGCTGATTCCAGAATGAGGATCAAATATGACAACATGTTGGGATTATCGGAATATGCTTCGACGGCGGAAGGAAGAATGCAGCATAAATTGGCAAATACCATTGCTGATGTAGAGCACATTCATATTCCCTACTATGCGGTATCTGATTCCAGTGTGACCGTTTCAGAAAATGAGCTTAAGTCTTTCTTAAACAAAAATAAGGAACGCTTTAAAGTAAGTGCAAATCGAGATATAGAATATGTTTCTTTTAGCCTATTTCCAAGTGCGGAAGATTCTGCTGCGGTCAAAAGTGAAATCAATTCATTGACTGCTGAGTTGCAAAATACTATGGAGGATTCAGTTTTTGTGTTAAGAAATTCAGACGTATCCAATTCCTTTCAGACAATATATCCTGGTGACCCGTTACCGGCTAACCTCCTTTCAAATGTAGAAAACCCAGAGTCGGGAGTAGTATATGGACCATTCCTTTCAGATCGATCCAGCTATGTTTCCTATAAGATCAGCGACCAGTTTGAAGGGGCACCACGCATGCGTGCCAGCCATATCTTATTATCTACAGAGGGAATGGAGGAAGGAGCCAAATCGCAAGTGAGCCAAGAAGCCCAAAGAATATTAGACGAGGTTAGAACCTCCGGAAATTTTGCTCAAGCGGCCCAACAATATGGACAGGATGGAACCGCCCAAAGAGGCGGTGACCTAGGGTGGTTTGCAAAAGAGGACTTTATAGAAGAATTTGGAGATGCCGTGTTTGCAGCCAGGACTACAGGTTTGATTAACCGGATTGTAGAAACAGAATATGGATACCATATCATTGAAGTAACTGAATTACCAAAAACAACTACTTATAAAGTTGCTGTGTTGGAATTGGAGTTGATCGCTAGTGACGTGACAAGAAATGATGTCTTTCGAAATGCCGATTATTTTGCTGCTAATACGTCCAATGCAACAGAATTCCGGGAAAATGCACAAAAGGAAGGATACCAAGTATTGCGTGCAAATAGCGTTAATCCTTCCGCCAGGTCCTTGAATAATTTGGATGGAGCAAGGGAGATTATCCGGTGGTCATTTAACGATGCTTCTGTAGGTCAGGTTTCTACCGTGTTTGAACTGGATGATTCATACGTGGTAGCCTTGTTGGCCGGAAAAACCGAGGAGGGTGTAGCAACCTTGGATGACGCCAATACCCGAAGTCAAGTAAGTTCCGAAGTTAGAAATGAAAAGAAAGCAACTTACATTAAAGATCAAATCAAAGGATTGGAAACGCTTCAAGCTATCAAGGAGAAATACCCGGATGCTTCTTTGGGCTCAACCGCAGACCTTAGAATGAACGCAAGTGTTATACCTGGAGTTGGTTTTGCACCGAAGGCAGTAGGCTCCATTTTTGGAATGAAAAATACAGGAGTACTTTCAGCACCTATTGTAGAAGACATAGGCGTGATTTTGGTCAAAGTGAACAGCATAACCCCGGCTTCCGAAATTGCCGATTTTACACGGTATCAAAATGAAATTACCAGCAATTCCTCTCAGCGAACGAGCTATATGATTATGATGGCTATGGAAGAATTAGCTGAGGTCAAAGATTATCGATATAAGTTTTTCTAGAATATAGAAACATCAAATAAGGTCCCATTCCCTCAAGGAGTGGGATTTTTTATGATTTAGGGATTTTATTTTGTAGTCTTTGCGTTGACAATTAAAAGATGATTTATGAATAAAACGTTTGACATCTCTTCTTTCAAAGAAAAACTCGACGCAGAATCTGCTTTTCCGTCCCTGTATATGTTTAAATTCATTGTGCCCACAGGCAGGGAAGAGGAGATTGCTGCATTGTTGCCAAACAACGAGATGATACTAAAAACTTCGTCCAAAGGAAATTATGTAAGTGCTACCATCAAAGCCATGATGCCCAGCAGCGATGCCATTATAGAAATTTATCGCAAAGCATCCAATATTGAAGGGGTGATTTCGCTTTAATCAAAAAAATCAACAAACCCATGTGGAAAGAAGTAAACAATACAATTGAAAAAACTTTTGAATTCAAGGATTTTACCGAAGCATTCTCATTTATGACCCGGGTTGCGTTTCTGGCCGAAAAACACGGACACCATCCTAATTGGTCAAATGTTTATAATAAAGTTACCATCCAACTGACTACCCACGATAAGGGAAGTGTGGTTACCCAAAAGGATAGAGATCTTTCCGCTGCGATTGATGCTGTTTGAGTATGAATTCAGACACTAATCTGTACCTTGTACCCACTCCAATCGGTAACCTGGAAGACATTACGCTACGGGCGTTGACGGTGCTCAAATCCGTCGATGTAATTCTTGCAGAAGATACCCGGACATCCGGTAAACTTTTAAAACATTTTGGAATTCAGCGACCGCTGGAAAGTTACCACATTTTCAACGAACACAGGAGTGTTGAACGCATTATACAGCGGCTGAAAGATGGGCAGGTTATGGCTTTGATTAGTGACGCGGGCACCCCAGGTATTTCTGACCCGGGATTTTTGCTTGTGAGGGCAGCAAAAGAGCAAGACCTTGTTGTAAACTGCCTTCCAGGCGCAACCGCTTTCGTCCCGGCTTTGGTAAATTCCGGCCTTCCAAATGACCGTTTTATTTTCGAAGGGTTTCTTCCTCATAAAAAGGGACGTAAAACACGGGTGGAAGCGCTTATTGAAGAAACCAGAACAATGATTTTTTATGAATCCCCCCATAGGCTTATGAAAACGTTGTTGCAACTAGCTGAGGCATTTGGTGAGAATCGACAGGCTTGTGTGAGTCGCGAACTGACCAAGATCTATGAAGAAAATGTTAGGGGTACCTTACAGGAATTGATTCTTTACTATGAAGAAAACCCCATCAAAGGAGAAATAGTATTAACAGTAGCAGGAAAAAACTGATATGAATTTAGAAAAAATATTAAAACCAACCATTGAGATTGCGAAAAAGGCGGGAGCATTTATTCGGAAGGAACGGCAAAACTTCAACCATGAACGAGTAGAAAATAAAGGATTTAATGATTTGGTTTCCTATGTAGACAAGGAGGCAGAAAAGATGATCGTTTCAGGGTTGAAGGATATTTTTCCTGAAGCAGGCTTCATTACTGAAGAGGGAACTGTGGACCAAACTCAAACGGCTTGGAAATGGATCGTAGACCCTTTGGATGGGACCACAAATTTCGTTCATGGCGTTCCTGTGTTTTCAGTTTCAATTGCCTTAGCTCATGAAGGCCGCATTATGTTGGGGGTGGTTTATGAAGTAAATCTCAGCGAATGTTTTTATGCCTATCGGGGTGGCGGTGCCTTTTGCAACGATACACGTATTCACGTAAGCGGAGCAGCAACCTTAAGTGAATCGCTAATAGCCACAGGGTTTCCGTATCAGGAAGGCGGAAAAATAGACCGTTATCTTGAGCTGTTGAAGTACTTACTTTTAAACTCCCATGGATTAAGAAGGTTGGGTAGCGCGGCTGTGGACCTTTGCTATGTTGCTAGTGGTAGGGTTGAGGCCTATATGGAATATAACCTTCAATCGTATGATGTAGCGGCAGGAACTTTAATTTTGGAAGAAGCGGGAGGAAAAGTTACCGATTTTAGTGGAGGTGGAAATTACATCTTCGGAGGGGAAATAATCGCGAGCAATGGAAAGATCCATGAGTCGCTACGCAAAAAAATGGACGAAATTTTCGCAGCGAAAGCTTTGTAATTTTCTTTATTTTTTCTCGGTTTGAATTTAAAAGAAAACATCACAAGGTTGTGTTTAATGGCAAAAAAGATATTTTAAACAAAATATTTGGTTATGTGAAAATAAAATTTTTAATTTCGCTATAAATACTTAGCTTTCATAAATTTAAATCCTATAGGTAAGTTTTGAGGGAAAAGTCACCCAACGCTATCTCAAAAATCTCTACCTAGACGCAAGGTTTAGAAATTCTTCCAATTTACAATTACTTGAAATGACATTAGCAATTTTAGGAGGCAGCAACTTGGCTACAGCGCTAGGCAATAAATATATTGGCAGGGGTATGGATGTCGTTTTTGGTTTAAGGGACGGATTTAGTTCAAGGCAAGTGGCTTGGAAAATGCTTAAAATGCAGAATCACAATATGCTAGGATTCCAAGATGCAATCGAGAAGGCAGATGTTGTGTTTATTTGCTGTGAAAATGAAGTTTTACCTTCAGTCTGTCAAGCTATAAACCAAGTAGACACAACAAATAAACTGTTTGTGGATTGTACAAACGGACAGTCTGACCCTGAACTGGGATGCAATACCACCTATATTCAAACTCTCACCAATAACCCGATATTTTTTAAAGCTTTCAACAACCTTGGATTAGATTATCCCAAATCTGATCCCTTGGAATTAGTGAAAGAAACCTATTTTTGTGGCGATGGAATAGAACATCGACTCCAATTGAAAAGGCTGATTGAGTTGATTGGATTCAAAGCAATAGACGCTGGTAAGTTGAAAAATGCATGTCTGCTGGAAGCTGTATATCATCTTCGCCGTGAGATTTCACATGTGAAGAATGGCCATGGCGACTATCATTTTAAGTTAATGTCGGTTTAAGTTAACTGTTATAATATACATGTAATTTAAAATCACGGCCAGGTAGTTGTCTTTCGCTGCCAATAGGTCTCCATATATTTGCATTTCATTTTTTAATCCGCCCAGAAGTTACCCAACGTACCTACTAAATTCAATAATTTTCATTTCCGATTTGCGTTGATTGTGTCAATATCGGTTTTAGAAGGGTTTCTAAGCTAAATCTGCCTAACTGTCGCTATCAAGGATTGGGCATTATTTTTGATCATATACAGTTATCTTTTGCGTTGGAATTACGTATGAAATAAATGGTAACCCATCTTCATTTTTATAGGTCAATTGTTCATTGCAATACAAACATAATCTTACATGAAAAAAGCAATTTATATTCTTTTCGCAATCTTCGCTCTAGTGATAGTGGCTTTAATAACCGTCCCGATGCTCTTTAAGGATAAGATCCTGGCCAAAGTGGACAAGGAAATTGCCGCCTCTGTCAACGCCCAAGTATTCTATGATTATGATCAAGTAAGTTTGAGTGTATTTCGGCGATTTCCTAATATTTCTGCCACCATCGGAGATTTTGGAATTGTCGGTAATCCCCCTTTCGAACGGGACACGTTGGTGCAGGCGGGCAAGTTCCAGGTGGATTTGAATTTGTTTTCAGTACTCTTTGCAGATAATCCCGAACTTACCGGAATTCACTTGGAGGACGGTACCATATTCGTTAAAGTTTTAGCCGACGGATCGGCAAATTATGACATTATGTATCCGTCAGAGGAAGAAGACGTCACTGCGGATGAGCCCTCTGAATTTCAAATCGGAATCAAACAGATAGAGGTTAAAAACCTTGGATTTATTTATGATGACCGGGAAATGGGATTTTTCATGGCGTTGGGAGGTATGGATCTGGCAGGAAACGGTGATTTCACCTTGGATGTGTACGACCTTTCGGTTTCAGGTGGGGGTGATCTGGTTCGACTGGATTACGAGGACGTTAATTACCTCTCGAAAAAGAAAATTTCCATCGACACTGATATAAAAGTGGATTTGGAAAATATGATTTTTGGACTGACTCAGGCAAAGGCTACCTTAAATGATTTTGCGTTTGGTCTGGATGGTTCAATTGGCCTTCCTGAGGAAGGGATTGCTTTAGACCTGACATTCTTTGGGGATGATAATTCATTTAAGAGCATCTTGTCCTTAGTCCCCGGTATGTATACATCTTCCTTTGATGGACTTAAAACTTCTGGAGAGATGGATTTCAAAGGTTTTGTCAAAGGGATGTACTCGGAGGAAACCTTTCCCGCTTTTCAACTTGGACTGCAGGTGAACGATGGTATGTTTCAATACCCTGATTTACCACGGCCTGTACAAGGTGTAAATATTGACTTGCTAGTGGATAACCCCAGCGGAAACCTTGATTTGACAGAAATAAACTTATCTGCATTTGATCTACATTTTGGAGATCAACCGGTATCTGGACGATTTTATCTTAAGGACTTGATTAGTTATGAAATGGATGGCCAACTTGTCGGCCAATTAGATTTGGCCGAACTGACCTCAATTTTCCCCGTGGAAGGCATGGAATTGCGGGGAAATCTTGCCATTGATGCAAAAGCAAAAGGAAGATATGACAGTTTGGCCCGCATTATTCCCGCTATCGATGCGAAGATCAACTTGGCTAACGGCTTTGTGAAAAGTGCAGAGTATCCGGCTCCTATAGAGAGGCTAACCGTTAATTCTGTCATTACCAACTCATCGGGTAGAATGAATGATTTTTTGGTAGATATCTCTGGGTTTGGATTTGAGCTGGAAGGAGAACCAATTTCAGGCAACCTAAAAATTCAAGATTTGGATAGGCTGAATTGGGATTTTTCTGTGCATGGCGGGCTGGATTTGGGTAAGCTAATTGCCATCTTTCCCATGGATGATGTGATTATGGAAGGAAAAATCAAAGCGGATATAGATTCCGAAGGCAGCTATGCAGATGTAGAAGCGGGGAGATACGATCGTTTGACCGCCAGCGGAGACATGCAGGTAGCGGACTTTTACTATGCCGATTTGGATATTCCGCAAGGGATCCGCATCCACGAAGCTGCTGCGGATTTCTCACCAAACGAGATCAAGTTGATTACGTTTGATGCCAGGCTAGGGGAAAGTCCCGTGACTGCCACGGGCAGCTTGTCTAACTATATGAACTACCTGCTAGCTGACTCTGGAGGAGTACTTCGTGGTAACTTGGCCATAAAATCCAGCAAATTTAATGTAAACGAATGGATGACTGCGAGTGAGTCCAATACTTCAGGAGAAGCCATGCAGGTCATCGAACTACCCAGAAATGTGGATTTCACAATGGACGTAGAAGCAACAGAGATACTATATGACAACCTTGTTCTTAACAATTCCAAAGGGACAATGACCTTGAATGACGGGATTTTGTCCTTTAGGAATTTTGGGACGCAGACGCTAGGCGGTCAATTGGGATTCACGGGAACGTATAATAGCCAAGATATTAAAAACCCCTTGTTTGACTTTACCTTTGATGTTGCTTCGCTAAGTATACAGGAAGCATTCAAGGCCTTCAACACTGTCAAAACCTTTGCGCCGATTGCAGAACATATTACCGGTAATTTCACGACCAATTTTGCATTGTCTGGAGTGTTGGGGCAGGATATGATGCCGGTGCTTTCCTCTTTGGACGGGCAAGGTCTTTTAAAACTTGCTGAAACGGCTATTAGAGACAGTCAATTGATTCGAGGGATAACCAGTATTACCAAGCTAAACAATACCGCAACCCTAAATCTCAGACCGTTTAATATCCAGGCTGTCATTGAGGATGGAATGTTGAAAATCCCTCCCTTTGATTTAAGATTGTGGGACTACCAAGCACAGGTGCAGGGAAGTACCGGTTTCGACGGTTCTATCAATTACTTGGTTTCCATGCAGGTGCCAGTCGAAAAATTTGGTTCCCAAGTCAATAGCCTCATAGCAGGGCTGACAGGGGCAGACCTAAGTAGTACTTCAATTCCACTGGCATTTAATATTGGAGGAACCTACGGAGATCCAAGTATTAGCCTTGCTTCAGGAGATAACCTAGATTCGTATGTAACCAACTTTCTTAAGTCACGAGCTAGCTCTGCGACTGTCAATGTTCAGGAAGATCTCACCGCCCAATTTAAAGCCAGAGAGGATAGTCTGCGTTTGGAAATTAAGCAAAAAGCAGAAGTAGCTAAGGACAGTGTCCGGATTGAAGCCGAACGGATGGTAGAAGAGACCACCAATAAAGCTAAAGATGAAGTGAAAAATGTGCTTAGAAATCTAACCCGGCCACGGCCACAACCCCAGCCCCAGCCAGATCCCAAACCTTGATATTTATAGGTATTCTACCAGATAGTACCAAATGGCAAGGGTAAAGAAAGACAGAGGAATCCCAAGACCTACCAGCAAAGAAGCCATCTTCGGACGGAGATTGTAGTTGGATGCAATAATAGAAGAAGTGATCATGGGGGCCATGCCGGCCTCCAAGACACTTACTTTATAAATTAATCCTTGGTCCCCGCTTTTATCCAACAGTAGACCGTAAAGCAAAAAAATTACCAAGGGTGCCAAAAGGAGTTTGTAACCCAGCCCGTACCACAAGTAGTGATCCCTGATGTCTTTGATGTTTATTTGAAGCTGCATGCCCACAGCAATCAATGCAATCGGGGTGAGCGTGGCTGCGAAGCTTTCCAATATGGATTCAAATGATCCGGAAATTTCTACCTGCATTACATTCAGCGAAGCGGCAACCAGGAAAAAAAGAAATGGCGGGAAAAATAGGACTTTTTTGGAGATATCCCTTTTTCTCATTTTTTCGGAACCGTAAATTGATGCCACAATGATTGCCAAACTGCTGACTACAATAAAGGATCCCGGTTGATCTACCAGCACAGCGATTTTTAGCCCTTCAGCACCATAAATTGCTTCTATGATCGGGTAGCCCACAAATCCCGTATTGGACAATCCACCACAGATAATAAGACATCCGATGGTATTTCTTTTCCAGTTGAATTTTTTTCCTATAGTCCCAAATAGTAGCCAGGTCAGTGGGAAAATGATCCAAGCGACCAGAATGGGTAACAGTATGGCCAGACTGAGTTCCACCCTCGAAATATGCAGCAATGAAATCGCCGGCAATACCACATAAATGAGATAGGCGTTTAGCGTTCGGGGCGCATTTTCCGGAAAATCTTTTATTCTCCGGAGCAATACTCCAATTAGGATACAAATGATAATGAGTAGAATATTTGTCATATCTGCGTCCGCAAAAGTAACTAAATACAAGTTTGGATTTGAAGAACATTTAAAGTTAACATAAACGTAATCTGATGTTTCTGATTTTCAGTAAGATAATTTAGATATTAGCATCAGAAATGAGTAAGCAAGTCCCCGTTTTATTGGAAGGTGAATTGGTCGTTCCTTTTTCCCAATTGAATCCCGTAGAATTATCCTTTTTCAGGGGAATGCTGGGAGAGAGTGATATCAAGTGCATTAGGCTAACGTCGAAAAATGTAGAAAAAACCATTCCCTATCCCATATACACCTATTGGGTTGACTACCTGCACCTGGCAAAAGATCAGCCTAATGCCATTCAAGAAGTATAGCTAAGAAAGGTAGTCGGTTCAAAAACCAAAATGCTTGCGCTTCCCGTCAAAGAATGCTTCTATTTCGACGTATATAAGACTTTTGACTTTTGGGATGCCTGCCAGTGTAATTTCTATCCTTCCCAATCCTTTGCCCGGATTTACTTCCATGCGTTCGATCATCAGGATAAGTTCCTGCAGGCTTAATGGCTTGGTGGATTTGGCAGGATTTAGTAGGAGGTCATTGCCGTAAAAATCTACTGCTTCATAATGAATTTGCCCATCTATGGCGGTCGCATACAAGCAGATTTCTTCACCCCAAGTGCTCTCAGGATAAGATAGCTTTGCCATTAAAATCTCCGGACCTGTCCCGTCAAAATAAGTTTTGGGTCTGAATTCGAAATTAATCATAGATCAAAAGTAAACTTTTTCTTCCGCTTGCCACATTATTCTGTGGCTTAAAAAATCGGATTTTGAACACCAATGAAAATTTCCTAGATTTGTTAATTACCAATATTCTAGCTCTTGAGCATATTTTGAAGTTATGCGCCTTTTAAGAAAAATATTGCCAACTGTGAGTCAAGCCTTTCTAGGATTGATCGTGCTCATGTTGGCGAACAATATATTTTTCTACCATGAGCATGATTTAGATACAGGAGAGACAATTCGGCATGCCCACCCCTTTCTTTCTGAAGAGGAAGAACAGCAACGTGATCACTCTGAGAATGAATTGATTCTTCTGGATTTAATTACGCATGCCCAATTTTTCTTACCCGATAGGGTAGACTTTATAGAGAAACGTTGTGTTTCCTATTCCATTTCCAGTGTCGTTTATTTAATTGATAGTCCAAGTCTTGCGTGTAATCAAGTCCTTTCATTACGTGGACCTCCATTTTTTTTAGGATAGTTAAGGCTCGGAAATATGGGTGGAGCTACATTACACCTTTTTTCCGGCCACGAAATGCCTGAACAAGGTTCAGCCGTTTTTTTTTATAATAAATATTCTTACCATCATTCGGAAATTCGTATGAAACGATACATTACTCTCGTAATGGTCCTGCTTTGCCAGTTGGTACAGGGCCAAGAAGAGCACATTTCTCTATCGGGGAAAATTACAGACAAGGAAACCAAGCAGTCCATTCCAGGAGTCTCGATATTTATACCCGAGTTAAACAGGGGTACGGTCAGTGATATGGAGGGGTATTTTTCCCTTGCGATGCTCCCTTCCCGTCCCATTACGATTCAATTCTCATTTGTAGGCTACAGTGCCATTATTTCCAAAGTAAATCCTAGCGTCTCAAGTAGGCTAGATGTAGCCATGGAACAGACCACAACAACAGTAGACGAAGTGGTTATTTCAGGAGCCTATGTAATGAGTAGGGAGAGCTCACCGATCGCTATTGAAAAAATCAATAAGACGGACATACTTAAAGCACCTTCTCCCAGTTTGATGTCCGCATTGGCTAGAACGCCCGGTGTTAGTGAAATTTCTCTGGGCCCCGGAATTAGTAAACCGGTAATTCGGGGACTTTCCTTCAGTAGAGTGTTGTCAGTGTATCAGGGAGCACGTTTCGAAAACCAGCAATGGGGTGCAGACCACGGCCTTGGGATGACAGAAACCGGAATAGGTAGCGTTGAAATGATCAAAGGGCCAGCATCTATCATCTACGGCTCAGGAGCTATGGCCGGGGTGGTCAACTTGATCGAGGAAAAGGATGCCGCTACAGGTGAAATTGACGGAGATGTCAATCTTCGGGGATACTCCAATTCATTAGGTGGAAGAGTCGAAGCTGGAGCAAAGGGAACATCCCAGCAGGGAGTATCTTGGTCCATGCGTGCAGCCACCGAATCACATGCGGATTATTTGGACGGAAAAGGGGATGCAGTGGGAAATACCCGATTTAAAACCAAAAATATAAAAGCCGGGGTTGGATTACAACGGAAGTGGGGGGACACTAAAATCAGATATACCTACCTGCAGCAAAACTTGGGTATTCTGGATGAAGACATTGTGTCTGAATTGGTAACCACACGCAACGACCGCACCGTTCAACTGCCTTTTCAGGAAGTAAGCGATCATTTTTTCAATTCTGAGACAAACCTGTTTTTGGGTGAAGACCGCTTGAAGGTCACATTGGGATACCATTGGAACTTTCGGCAGGAGGTTGAAGAGGATTTTGACGAAGTTGATTTGGGCCTAAACCAGCAAAACTTCATGTACGACCTGAAGTATTTCAAATCCATCACTCCGGAATTGGAAGCCATTTTCGGTGTTCAGGGATTCTATCTCCAAAATCAAAACCAAGAAGTTGCTGAAGAAATTTTGATTCCAGATGCCACCAAAGACGATCGCTCAATCTATGGACTGTTGAATTATTCCAAAGATGCTTGGGTCATACAAGGAGGACTTCGGTATGATTACAGAAAGGTGGGAGTAGATGCCAATCGGCAGAAATTCATTAACTACGGGTTTATCTTACCCGGTGCCCCTGAATCAAGGAGTCTCTCTCAGACCTTCGATGGTGTGACTGCTAGTGCTGGAGCAACCTTCCGACCTAGTGACAAATGGCGTTGGAGGCTCAATGTGGCCTCGGGTTTCAGAGCTCCTGATTTGGCGGAATTGTATTCAAATGGTCCTCATCCAGGTACTTCTCGATTTGAACGGGGCAATGCCAGCTTTGTGAGGGAGCAAAATGTCCAGGCAGACTTGGGAGTAAGGTATAGAAACTCGAATTTTTCATTGTCGGGAGAGATTTTTTATAATAGGGTTAACAACTATATCTTCTTTGCCCCCACTGAGGAGACGATAGGGGATTTGACTGTTTGGTCCTTTGAGCAGGATGACGCACATTTGTATGGCGGTGAGGCCTTTTTGGAGATTCACCCCTCCGCTGTCAAATGGATCACAGGCTCCACCTCCTACAGTATGGTAATTGGCACCAGAAGGTCCGATGGCAGTTACCTTCCATACATCCCTGCGTTCCGATGGAACAAAGAAGTAACTCTGGAGCTAAACGATTATAAAGGAATAGAAAACCCCTACCTGAGCCTGATCGGTTCCTTGATATTTGACCAAAACAGGCCTGCACTCCTCGAAGATAGTACGCCTGGCTACTACTTGCTGGGCCTTAATCTCGGAGGTTCGGTAGAAATTGCCGGACAGCGAATAGATACATACATTAGCGGAAATAACTTACTTAATAAGCTTTACTTAGATCACATGTCTTTATACAGGCCGTTTGGAATTCATCAGATGGGGAGAAATATATCTCTCAACTTCAGAGTTAGTTTTTAATAAACGGGAATAAAAAGAATTTGAAGCCGGTGGGGATTCCTCACCGGATTTTTTGTTTGAAATTGTAGGGAACTCTAGTTGTTTCAAGCAATGTGCTTGCCTTGAAAAGATTGTAGCAAGAAAGAACAATCAGTGTTCGATAACAGTACATATATTAAGTGCATATATCAGGTTTATAAGGAGTTAAAAAATATTTCTAAGTTTATTTTGAAAAGGTCATGCAACCTTTAAAAAAAGCATTTTCGGGTAAACTGACCTAAAAGTGTCCGGTTTCCAAACAAGTGGCGTTTTCGGTTGTACTGTTTCGTTACACATTTTTAGCTTTCGCAGGAATATTAGCTTAAAGTTCAATATCACGTCTATTAAATTTTGTCAACGAGTAGTTTTTATAGAGGTATCCAAAAAAATGATGGTACAGCATTCGCCATACTCCTATCAAAAAGGAACTAACAAAAACTAATAAAATTATGAACATGCTCATGACATTCATCGCCGCAGTAGGAATCAGTTTTTCTTCCATACTCCAGCCCCCGGCTGATAAGGCACTCGCAGAAATTACGGTAATCGAGACCCAAGACCAAAGCTTTAACCTGACCATCAAAGAAGCGGTGGGGACGGTATGGGTATCGATTTATGACGAAGACGGTAAATTGATAAACCGAAACGTAGTGAGGGCAAAGGAACCCGTAAAAGTACCGTACAATTTAAGCCAACTACCGGTGGGAAATTACACCGTAAATGTAGCCAGTAAAGTGGAATCAGTATCATTTGATGTCACCACGAAAGAAAAGGTAACAAAGAAATTGTTGGCCTATGCCTACAAGTTGGATAATCATACCGTGCAGGTAAAGGTAGTAGGTATAGAAAAGCCAGGTGTGAAAGTGGCATTCTTTGAAGAGGATACTCACCGCAAAGTATCATCCGATTATGTTACCGAGCCAGCTGGATTTGCCAAGAATTATAAATTTGTTAAAATGGAATTGGCTAAAGTGTACATGGTAGTGACAGATTTCGAAGGAAGATCAAAGGTATTCCATTTTTGAGATTCGATAAGATTTCTTCAATTGTTTTACATGATTCAGCCTTCCGCTATGTTTGCGGAGGGTTGTTTTCGTTATTAATAAGGACCTGATTCAAAGAAGGGCTTTTTATCTTAGAAAGGGAAAGAGAGTCTTTTTTCCAGAAATTCCTTCAAGTAAATCCGCTGGGAATCATTGTTTTTCAGCCATTATGAGTTTTCTTTGGCTTTTAAAGAGAATATTCTATGAAAACCAAGAAGGAACTTGTACATGATTTAAATGATATCCTTGAGCGAAATCACGATGTGATACAAGGATATAAAGATGCCGCCAGAAACGTTGACAACGATGTGTTGAAGAATTTTTTTATCAGCCAAGCCAAGGAAAGATTTAGACTGGCCGACGAAATCAAAGTCGAGATTAGTTTACTAAAGGGCGTTCCTGAAAAAGAAGGAACGTTTATGGGGCTTTTTCGAAGGTCTTGGACCAACTTTAAAACTTCCCTTAATCACGAAAATGAAAGGGAAGTATGTGAAGCCTGTATTTCTGAAGAAGAAAAGTCTATAAGGGAATACGATATGCTTTTGAAAGGACGGGACAGTCTAAGCGAACGACTGGTGGCCGAACTCGAATCGCATAAGGCTCTTACGCAAAAAGCTATACGTGATTTGAAAGCAATTAAGGAAAAGTTTTGATAGGGGGAGAATTTTTATTTTTCTTATTGTCATTTCTTTTCTGTTTTTAAATCTGTTTTTTGAAACAATCTTATGAAAATAAGTTTATTGACTAAAGGTTTTGGCATTGTTTTTAATAGTTGAAGCTGGTGGTTTACCTATAAATTTGAAACCAATTATTATGCATCATATGAAATCGAGCATGACGAGATCGTCACCCACGGTGATAATTATAATGCATGCGAAGATTCTCCCGAATAAATTCGGGACAGACTATCTGACTGCTGAAAAACAAATTATAAACAGATGAAATCGAGCATGACGCAGGCGACGCACGGAGGGATGATTATAATTGCGAGATTCCATGTGGCCATTAAAAAACAATTATAGACACATGAAAAGAAACATCACTTTGCTTATTGGTATTTACCTGACGAGTTTTTGGGTACAGGCGCAAAATGCCATTGATTTCAGGGAGGTCACTTTGGACAATGGACTTCACCTGATTATGCACCAGGACAACAGCACGCCAATTGTGGCTGTGTCGGTATTGTATCATGTAGGTTCTAAAAATGAGAACCCTGACAGAACCGGCTTTGCGCATTTTTTCGAGCATCTACTCTTTGAAGGGACTGAAAACATAGGCCGTGGAGAATATATGAATAAAATTCAGGCAATAGGAGGGACATTGAATGCGTTTACTTCCAGCGACATTACCTATTACTATGAAATAGTGCCTTCCAATTATTTGGAGACAGCCCTATATATGGAGAGTGAGCGCATGCTTCACCCGAAAATCGACCAGATTGGAGTGGATACGCAGCGGGATGTGATTAAGGAGGAAAAAAGACAGTCCTACGACAATCGTCCATATGGTACTATTCTGCCCGAAACAATGAAGCGGGCATTTAGCGAACATCCCTACCGCTGGACGCCGATTGGATCGATGGAGGATTTGGACGCCGCTCGTTTAGATGAATTTATTGCTTTTCATAAATCCTTCTATGTACCCAACAATGCTACCTTAACGATTGCGGGAGATATAGACTATGATCAAGCTGAAGCTTGGGCAAGAGCTTATTTTGAGGAAATTCCGTCTGGGCCGGATGATTTTTTCCGACCTGATGTAACCGAACCTGCCAAAACGACTGAAATCAGAGACATTATATATGACAATATTCAGATTCCGGCAATTATTCAAGCTTATAATTTGCCTCCAAAGAACCATCCCGATTCTTACGCACTGGAAATGTTATCCACCTATTTGACGGGTGGGAATTCTTCGTTAATGACAAAGGAGTTGGTAGATAAACAGCAGAAAGCCTTGGGTGTACAGGCCATACCGTTGGATTTGGAAGATGGGGGAGTCTTTATAATGTACGCCATCACCAATATGGGGGTAGACCCTGGGGAATTGGAAACGGAAATAGACCTCCTTTTAAAAAAGGTTAGGGAGGAGGGAATTTCCGAAAATGAATTTCAAAAACTTCAGAACATCATTGAAAATGATCTGGTCAGCAAAAATAGCTCCATGGAAGGTATCGCACAAAACTTGGCGGAAGCCAAGGTGTTTTATGGAGGGACAAATTATGTAAATGAAGAGTTGGACTATTTTCGAAAAGTAAAACAGGAAGACCTACAACGGGTAGCAAACGACTACATCAATCTGGACGGCAGGGTAGTTCTATATTACCTGCCCAAGCCTGCTGATTCTGAATAGTTTTTATCACTAACAACATAGAGTTATGAAATCGAGCATGACGAAAATCGTCGCAATCCGGGATGATTATAATACATGCGAGATTCCATATGGCCACTAAAAACAATTACAATCATATGAAAAAGATATTACTATATATTTTCCCCTTGCTATTGCTTCAGCCTGTTTTGGCTCAAGTAGACCGGTCCACTTATCCGGAACCTGGGCCAGCTCCGGAAATTAAATTAGGCGATGCGGCAGCGTTTACCTTGGAAAATGGACTCAAGGTGTTTGTGGTAGAAAACAGAAAGCTTCCCCGGGTTGCCATCTCTTTGGTGTTGGATAGAGATCCATTGTTGGAAAAAGAAAAGACAGGAATGCTTGGGCTTTTTGGCGAAATGATGATGGGAGGTACAAGCAACCGAACCAAAGATGAGTTGGACGAGGAAGTTGATTTTATTGGGGCTTCCCTAAGTGCCTCATCTACTTCGCTTTTTGCTTCTTCATTGAAAAAAAACCAAGGAAAAATACTTGAACTGATGACGGATGTGCTTTACAATCCCGTTTTTCCGGAGGAAGAATTGGATAAGTTGAAAAAGCAGGCTATTTCCGGACTTGCCGCAAGTAAAGATGATCCCAACTCCATCTCGGGCAGATTGACATCCGCCCTAAATTTTGGTAAGGATCACCCCTATGGGGAGACACAGACCGAAGCAACAATAAATGCCGTCACAGTGGCAGATATCAAAAATTATTACGAGACTTATTTCAAGCCAAATATTGCGTATTTGGCAATTGTCGGTGATATTTCCTCCGAAGAAGCGGAAGGATTGCTAAAGGAACATTTTGAATCTTGGGAAAAAGGAGATGTCCCAAGTCATACTTATCCTGTTCCGGCGGTTCCCACTCAAAATAAAGTGGCGTTGGTAGACAGGCCTGCATCCGTACAGACCGTGGTCAACATTACCTATCCGATGGAAATGAGTACAAACCACCCTGATTTTTTGACCACGAGGTTGCTCAATTACGTCTTGGGTGGAGGTGCTTCTTCACGCCTATTTATGAATTTGCGGGAGGATAAAGGATTTACTTACGGTGCATATTCTTCAATCGGATCGGATAAATTGGTCACTAGTTTTTCTGCCAGAGCGAGTGTCAACCAAACGGCGACAGACAGTGCCATCCATGAATTTCTATACGAGATAAAAAAAATGGTAGAGAATGGTGTAACGGAAAGTGAGCTAGTTGCCGCAAAAGCTAATCTAAGTGGGTCATTTGGGAGATCGTTGGAGAGCCCCTCAACTATTGCCAGCTTTGCCATCAATACCCAGCGTTACGGATTGCCGGATGATTTCTATGCCACCTATCTGCAGCGGTTAAATGCTGTGACTGTTGAACAAGTAAATGCTGCCGCGAAAAAATACCTCAAACCGGAAAACATGTACATCACGGCTGTAGGGAATGCGAAAGAAATAGAGGACAAACTCAGGACTTTTGGTGAAGTATCCCGATTTACTAACATGGCTGATCCCGAACGTGAGATTGACACAAGTGAATTAAACCTGTCCGCTTCCGAAGTTCTTGCTGCCTATCTCTCGGCAATAGGTGGGGAAGAAGCGGCAGAACAAATCAAGACCACTAAAATAAGCATGTCGGCAGAGGTACAAGGAAATAAACTAAATATGATAACTGTTCAGGATTCTGAAAATCAGGTGATGATACAGCGGATGTTGATGGCGGGGAATGAAATGTCTAAAACCCTGCTTAGGGACGGAAAAGCTACTGTCAGTGCAATGGGGCAAAGTCAAACACTTCCCGATGAGCAGTTCGAATACCTGAAGATGTCCATGTATATTGTCCCAGAGCTTCAGTATGAAACGATGGGATATACCATCAGTTCGGATGGTGTTAAAGATATAGATGGCGAAACTGCTTATAAAGTGCTCATCACTAACCCCACGGGTGGAGAAGTCGCCAACTATTACAGTACCGCAACCGGCCTTAAAATTAGAAGTGAGGATTCAATTACCGGGGTGACCAGTTATGGTCGTTATGAAGAATTTGAGGGTGTTCTTTTACCAGTGCAGCTTTCTGTAGAAAGTCCCATGATTCCATTTCCCCTCAATTTTGAAGTGGATGACTTAGAAGTGAATATTACACTTACTCCTGAGGAATTAAATTAAAAATCAGAAATTAAAAAGTGGCATGTTAAGTGCTAAACCAGAAACCTATGAAAAGAATAGCAGTAAGTTGTTTCGTGATTCTATGTCTCCTTCAGTCCAATGTTTGGGCATTTTCAGCCGAAATGACTGTAGAGAAAAGCCCCAAAGAAATTATCGATGCCTATGTCAAGGCGGTTGGTGGGTTGGAAAAAATAAACGGAATCAAAAATATGATGATAGTGATGGAGGCTAACCTTCAGGGGATGACTTTGGAGATCAGTTCCACTAGCGATCAGGAAAATAAGCGGCTGATGCAGCAGACAGCCATGAATGGAAATGTGGTTCAGAAAACCGTCGTTAAAAATGGAAGAGGATATATCTACGCCATGGGCGAACAACAGGAATTGCGGGAAGACCAATTGGATGCGGTGAACGCACAGATTTTTGTTTTTCCTGAGATTCAATATGAAAAGCTGGGTTATACTCTCACTGCGGGGGAAGTCCAAGATATTGACGGTGAAGCGGCTTATACGCTTAGCATCGTGACATCCAAAGGAATAGAGACAACTGAATATTACAGCACCCGGTCGGGATTAAAACTTCGCACTTCCACGGAGCAGGCAGGAGATATTTCTTATGCCGACTACGAAGAAGTTGATGGGATTATGATTCCTACGAAGATGACCATTTCCAATGCCATGCTTCCCATGCCTATAGAGGCTACCATGGTGACGGTCAAATTTAATGAGACACTGGACAATTCTCTTTTTGAATAATCAATTAGCGATTAATGGATCGTAATTACAAAGCCAGCTTTGGATTAAGCTGGCTTTGTTGTTTGAGACGGTGCGGATTTGAATAATTTTTACAATTTTTATTTCATCTATTGCTCCCTACGGAGGGAATGGGCTTCATCTATCGTTAAAGTATATTTTTTTATTCATTTGGATGTTTCTTCATCCAGTGGTCCACGGAGAATTTTCCAGAATCGTATATCAAAAACACAATCAATAAAATAAATACAACCAAAGAGATTTCAAATTCAAGGTTGTTGCTGACCGATAGAAAGCCCTGCTGTATATTGACAAAAAACACGGCAAAAAACAATATCGGTAACTGGACCAAGGTAGCGAACCGGGTAAGCAATCCCATGGCAATCAAGATTCCTCCGGCAAGGTGGGCAAAAGCCACATAATGGGCAAGTGCCATGTTAAAGAAGGTAATTTCCATACTTTCTGCCATGCTGATCAACGCATCTGTGTTTGAAATAAATAAGATACCCTTATACAGAATAAATAAACCTAAGGCAATGCGGACAAAATCAATCCACTTAGGATGATGGGAGTCCGCCCAATCTTCAATTTTTGTCGTGAGATTCATGTGCGGGTAGAATTTGGTGAACACATGAATTTAATGATTTACAAGCACTTAATCAATATAAAACACAATTATTTAATGTTTTAACAGATTGATTTCGACCATATTTCAGATTTTTGGTTCGATTCAAAAGACTTCAATGCATAGATTGGATAGACTTTGATATCTACATAAGGTATATGAATTCTCACATTTCGGCTATTTCTTTCAACCAACATGGATAAACCGGATTCTTGGTCTGCAGGAACATTTGAAAATTCTCTTCCATTAATTTCAAGGATTTTATCCCCTACCATCAACTCATAATTGGCTTTTGACTCAGAATAGATTTGGGTAATGATTCCATTTTGGTCTGTTCTAATTCCCCAATAATGCAAAATATCATTATTTTCAAAATGCTCAGAAATATAGATACCTATCGATAAAAGTTGTTTTTTAAGTATCCCCAAAATGTCCTCTTTTCCATAAACATATTTGTCGAAAAAATCTTTGATAACTGTAAGTTGACTAAAATTCCCGGAAACAACAGATTCAAATTCCCTTAAAGTATAACCTATTTGATTTTTCCCAAACCTTTGCCACATGTCTCTCATTACCTTTTGCAAAGAGGATCCCTCACCCAAAAGCATTAAGTCTAGACATAATGAAATCAAAGCACCACGGTTATAAATGCTTACTTTTTTATCGGGAATTCCTTCTTTGTATCCATCCAGCCAAAGGTCGAAACTTGATTCAGCAACGGATTGGTTTTCCCACCCCAGACTGTCAAATTCCCTCTGTACCTTTTTATTCAATATTTTCAGGTACTCATCTAGCGTAAAAAAGCCGGATTTCAGCAAGAGTAGATCTCCCATGTAGGTAGTGACACCTTCCAAAACCAAGCCGGTATCCAAATAGGTTTCTTTGGAAAAATCATATGAAATCAATTCCTTGGGCCTGATTCTACATACATTCCAGAAATGGTAGAGTTCATGCGAACTCACACCCACCAATTTTTGAAATTCAGATTTTTCAGAAAGAGTATCGGCAGGGCCAAAAGTGATTACAGTGGAATAGGCATGTTCCACACCATGATAGTGATTATAAGGTAAAAGTTGAATAATAAAATGGTAATCTGTGGCAGCGAAATCACCAAATGCTTCTACATGAGTCTTGGTAAAAGATTTAAATGCTTGGAGCATATCCTCCACTTGAAAAACCACTTCACCTTGTATCCAAAGGTGAAACGTTGTATTCATGGTTCGATAGGTATAGTGACTCAAATCCGGAGAAGCTATCAGGGGTGAATCTACCAAATGCTGAAAATCATCAGCAAAAAACTCAAAAGGTTTTCGACTTGGAAGGGCAGTCGCCACCTGATAGTGTTCCGGTAGATGAAGCGTAACGTTGATTCCTTCATTTTCACGGCTTTTCACTTCAAATACAAAATTGATAAAATTGATGTAAAGCTGATAAGGATCCGACCAACTTCCCCCTGCATCCATCTGCCGCGCAAAAAATTCATACTGTACTACGTAATCACCTGTTTTTTCGGCGGTGAATGTCCAAAGGTCCATGGTTAATTTAATACAAGACACTTTATTTCCAAAGTAGGACACTCCAAGATGCCTTATATATTGGGCATAGTTTGCCATTTCATACCTTCCAGGCCTCCAGGCAGGAAGCTGTAGTTTCATGATCTCTCCACTATGGCAACTTAATGTTAGTGAAATCTGTATAAATTGGGAGCATGGATTCTGTTGGGAAATATGATACTTCATTGCGATAAAGGCTTAGTTTGGTAAACAAAAGTAATCCACAGGTTTGTAAATAAAAAAAACCTATCTATCTTTGCACTCCTTTTATTAACAGAGCAGAATCGATCAAGTTTTAAATAGATAAAGAAATGAAAAGAACATTCCAACCTTCGCGAAGGAAAAGAAGAAACAAGCATGGTTTCAAAAGTAGAATGTCTACAGCTAACGGCAGAAGAGTCATTAAAGCAAGAAGAGCTAAAGGAAGGCATAAATTGACCGTTTCTTCAGAAAAAACGTTGAAGAAATAATTGAAGTCGCATACAGACTATGTAATTATTGAATACAATGGATCGTAAATTTCCAAAGACGGAAAGATTGCATTCCAGAAAGTTAATAAAGGAACTTTTTGATAAAAGTTCCTCTTTTTTTTTATTTCCATTTAAGGTAATTTTCCTCCCGGCCCAGTCCGGTGAAACTAATCAGGTCCTTATTTCTGTTTCTAAGAAGAAATTGAAAAGGGCTGTACATCGCAATCTTATCAAACGTAGAATCAGAGAAGCGTATCGGCTGAATAAGCATCTTTTAGATAGCGAGGAGCTGAGCACTGCAAAACGAATTGGTCTTATTTACGTTTCATCTGACAGGATGGAGTTTGGTGATATTCAGAAGAAGCTTATCCGGATTCTCCTTAAATTAAAAAAATTATAATCTCATCCATATTATGAGCAATACCCCAAAGAATTACAAAGGAATATCCATTCTGCTTGTCCTCATACTCAGCGCGGGCTTGCTTTTTGCCTTTAGTGTCAAAAACGACAAACTATTTGCCATAGCCAAAAATCTGGATATTTTTGCTTCCCTTGTCAGGGAGTTGGATTCCTATTATGTGGATGAGATTGATCCCGATGAATTGGTGTCAATTGGCATCAATGCCATGTTGGAGGAACTTGATCCCTACACGGAGTTTATTCCTGAGGAAGATCAGGATGACTTTAGGATGATGACTACCGGTGAATATGCCGGAGTAGGTGCATTGATTGGAAACAGGACGGGTACCAACATGGTCTTGATGCCTTACAAAGGATTTCCTGCCCAAGTGGGAGGTTTACGTATTGGAGATGAAATTCTTCGGGTTGATTCCGTTGATGTGGTGAAAAAAAATACGGCGGACATTTCCAGTCTCCTAAAAGGCCCAGCAAATACTAAGGTGTTGGTAGTGGTAAAGCGGGGTAGTGATACACTTCATGTTGACCTGACGCGAAAGAAAATAGTAATTAGCAATGTGCCCTATCACGGCATGATTGACTCAGAGACCGGTTATATCAAACTAAGCGATTTCACCACCAATGCAGCCACTGATGTGCGCAATGCCTTATTGGATCTTAAATCTCGGGGTGCCACGAAGTTGGTGTTGGATGTGAGGGATAACCCGGGTGGGATTTTAAAAGAAGCGATAGAAATAGTAAATTTATTTATACCTAAAGGCAAAGAAGTTGTCCGTACGATAGGTAAGTTACAAAGTGTAAATTCAGTCTACAAGACGGAAAAGTCGCCCGTTGACAAGGAAATTCCATTGGTGGTTTTGATAAATGAGCGGAGCGCATCTGCGGCTGAAATTGTTGCCGGAGCACTTCAGGATTACGATCGGGCTGTACTGATTGGTAGAAAAACGTTCGGTAAAGGACTTGTTCAAAGCACGATTCCCCTTTCCTATAATTCGCAGGTGAAGTTGACTACCGCCAAATATTATATTCCGAGTGGACGGTGTATTCAAGCTATTGATTACAGTCAAAAAGACGATGAAGGAAACGGGTATAATGTCCCGGATTCATTGAGGAATGAATTTAAAACTAAAAATGGGCGTAGAGTTTTAGATGGCGGGGGGATAGAACCTGATGAAGTGATTGAATCACCCACATATGCACCCATTACCTATAGCCTCGTTGCTCGTAGTCTAGTCTTCGAATACGTGAATAATTTTGCGTTGGAAAACCAAGAAATAGCTTCGCCAAGGGAATTCGAAGTATCAAACAAGATATATGATGATTTTGTCGGTTGGCTTGAGGGTAAGGATTATGACTACACTACCAGGGTTGAAAAAACGATTGAAGACTTAGTCACTTTTGCGGAAAAGGAGAAGTATTATGACGATATCAAAGAAGATCTAGAATCGCTTAAAAAGAGTGTCAGTCACAGTAAAGAACAAGATCTGTTAACTTTCAAGGATGAAATTAAAGAAGCCTTAAAGGATGAGATTGTTTCTAGGTATTATTATCAGGAAGGCGTGGTAGAAGCGTCTTTGAATAAAGACGATGAAATTAGCGAATCGTTGAAAGTCCTCAAAAATTCAACTCAATACGCATCGATGCTAAAACCTAAAATATAGCAGAAACCCATTGCATTACCTTGTGTGCTTTTGGTAAATCCTTTCTTGAATGAATTTCCATTCGCTGCCTTTAGTTCCCAATTAGCTTTTTGTCTGGATTTTTTTCTGGGCTAAATCTAGATTGTACTTCGTTGGGTTGACGAGGCAAGGAAACATTCTAATCTTAAAAGAGAAATTTCATGGGACTTATTCTTTCAATTGAGACGGCAGTTTCTGTTTGTTCGGTGGCCGTTCACGACCATGGTCGATTGGTCGGTATCTTAGAGGTGGTTGGAGAAAATGTCCATGGGAGGAAGCTGGTGCCCCTAATCCAAGGGCTGTTGACACATACCGGTATCTCGAAGAAAGATTTAACGGCGGTAAGCGTCTCTAAAGGTCCAGGTTCGTATACCGGGTTGAGGATCGGCGTTTCAACGGCCAAGGGGCTAGCCTATGCATTGGATATACCCTTGATCGGAGTGGATACGTTGGAAGCGATGGCAAGGGGATATTTGAATGGGTGTACTGCCAACGATGTTGTAATACCCATGCTCGATGCAAGGAGGATGGAGGTATATGCGAAAATAATTGCACCGAATGGCGAAATGCTATTGGAATCCCAGCCGATAGTTGTCGGCCCGTTATCATTCGGCGAATACATGGGTGGAGGTAGAACCTTTTTTGTAGGGGATGCCTGCGACAAAGTTTCCTCAGTAATTAAACACTCCAATGCGGTATTTATTCAGTGCTTTCCGTCTGCGAGGACAGTTGGTGAATTGGCCTATGAGAAATATCATAGTGGGGATTTTGAGGATATAGCATATTTTGAACCGAACTACCTTAAGGAGTTTATGGTTATCAAATCAAAGAAAAATGTATTAAATCCATGAGTGAAATTGTAAACCGCGTAGCAAATAGTGCGATAATCTCCTTGGATTTGGAAACCTATTTCCAGGAAGGGCAGCGAAAGTCGTTTGATTTGCGTCCTTACCTGTTTCAAGAAATGATTGTCCGGGAGAGGGAATTTCGACAGATGCTTAAAGAAACGGATTGGGAGGAGTTTAGGGATGCGTTGGTGTCAGTTTACTGTTCGGCAGATGCAATCATTCCTACTTGGGCATATATGCTTGTGATGACATACTTGGAGGGGGTAGCCAAAGAAGCCTTAATTGGTGGTCCGGAGGATTTGGAGAAATACGTTATGACAAAGTCGCTGCAGCGCATAAATCCCAAAGATTTTGAAGGGAAGCCGGTAGTAGTGAAGGGATGCGGAAAATTACCCGTGCCCATCCATGCTTATGGTGAGATTGTGCGAATCCTCAAAGGATCAGCACGTAGCATCATGTATGGAGAACCATGCAGTACGGTTCCTGTATATAAAGCACCTCGGGTAGGGAATTAGATCAATCTTTTTTGGAAATATTTACCGATTAAATTTTGGTAAATACCCAAAAGAGGGCTATGTTTGCAATCCCAATAGAGAAGCTGTCGGGAAAAAGCCAAAAGGCTGATGAAATTTTGAAGATATAGGAACTAAAATAAAAAATATTTTTTTTAGTTTTTCTTGGAAGTTCAAAAATAATAACGATATTTGCACTCGCTTTTCAGGGCAAAGGTTCTGAAAGAGGTTGAAATCTCTCGAAATAGTGTTTAGATGCACTATATAAGTTCTTTGAAGTATTGTAAGACAGCATTCAAATTAAAGACTGGATAAGCCGATTTATCGGCACAGACTAATATTTTCCTATCAGGAATGATAGGAACAACAAACTTTACAATGGAGAGTTTGATCCTGGCTCAGGATGAACGCTAGCGGCAGGCCTA
>NZ_VOLC01000019.1 GCF_009797935.1 Lunatibacter salilacus | reverse complement strand
TTTTGACGTCGACCTCTTATATCAACAAAAAAATCCGCTTTATCCGTATTATCCGAGTCATCCGTGTTCCTTTCTTTTTCACGCAACGGACGCAACGATGACGCAGCGGCCGCAAGGGTTCATTTTAATCCTAAAGAGATGGAACGCTGAACTTGTCCCGGTTTTTCGGGATTTGGCGGATTGAACGGATTTATACGGATTGTCTTTTTTGACGTCGACCTCTTATATCAACAAAAAAATCCGCTTTATCCGTATTATCCGAGTCATCCGTGTTCCTTCTATTTCACGCAACCTACGCAAAGATGCTTAGGCCGCTAAGGTTTTATAAAAATCTTCGTGTCCTCCGTGTAATTTTGTGGTTCCTGTTTTTTTAACCGCAAAGTAATCCCAAAGGCCGCAAAGAAATAAAAAACTTCGTATTCTTCGTGTACCTCCGTGACCTTCGTGGTTCATTTTTTCTCACGTAAAGGTCGCCTATGCGTTAGGATTATGGGTGGTTAAAGCTTAAATCTTTGGGAATTCCCAGCCATTATGGTATTCGGGAGTGATAAGGTTATTTGCTATGCTGTTGTCGGTAAATTGCTGTTTGGAGTCATTCCAAGACAGCATCCCTGCGTCGGATCGGGCAGCGATATTGCCCATATGGGCATACAGGGCCACGTTTCTACCTAAATGTATAGGGCAGTTGGTTTCTTTGCGGGTTCGGATGCAGTCCAAGAAGTTTCGGACATGATGCTCCATTTCCGACATACCCGAATTTCTCTCAAAATCCTCGGCCTCCTCCCTTGCAGCTTCATTATCTTCTTTTTTCTCCAGATACACCGTCCACTCCTCCCGATTTGCAACCACAGTCGACCTGTCACCGATAAATTCCACACCATAAGGCTTGCGATAAGGCCCTTGTTCTATCCCGCCGGCATGCTGCCAGTTGATCACATACCCGTCCATGGGATAGGTGACTGACATGGTATCAAAGGTTTCCCGGCTGTAATCCAGTTTGCTTAAATTCTGGCCGTATGCTAAGATAGTTTTTGGGGAGGTTTTTACATCCTTTGCCCATAGGGCCATATCTATAAGGTGTACGCCCCAGTCTGTCATAAGTCCTCCCCCATAATCCCAAAAGTGCCTCCAGCTACCGTGAAAGCGGGTTGGGTTGAAGGTTCTATGTTTGGCTGGGCCTTGCCAGAGGTCAAAGTCAACCCCCGCTGGAACAGGCTCGTCCGGTTTTTTGGGCGAACCGGCACCATAGTTAAAATTTGCCCATACGTTTACTTTTCGTAATTCTCCAAGTTTGCCTGCCTTAATATAATCCATCGCTCCGTTCCAAACATCGCCACTGCGTTGCTGCTGACCCACCTGGATAACCCGTTGGTATTTTTCCGCAGCTGCTACCATCACGTTGCACTCCGCAATGGAATTGGCCAACGGTTTTTCCACGTACACGTCTTTTCCGGCTTGGCAAGCGTAAACTGTGTGGAGACAGTGCCAGTGATCCGGACTTCCGACAATGACTGCATCTATTTCCGGGTCCTCCAGCATTTTGCGAAAATCACCATAGATTGCTGGTTTCTGGCTGAATTTTTCAGTGATTTCAGCCAGTCTCCTCTCCAATACACGGTTGTCAATATCGCATAGCGCAACACAGTTTACCTGACCTGTGCGTATAAATTCCTGCATGACATTAAATCCCTTGCTGTTGCAACCTATAACAGCTACATTAATCCGATCCGATGCCGGAATAATAACTTTTGAGATGGCGGCAGCAGGCAGCAAACTCAACCCGGAAGCGGTCAAAATCGTATTCGATAAAAATTTTCTTCTTCCTCCTTTCATAGCTGGATTATAGATCTATGGTAAAAAAGCCTTCAAACATTTTCACCGCATCACCACGCAACATCACACGGTTACCTTGCAATTCCACTTCAAGGATTCCTCCCCGTTTGCTTGCCTGATAGGCTTTTATGGTGGTTATTTGAATTTTCTTATGCCAATAATCAATCAAGGCACAATGGGCAAATCCCGTAACCGGATCCTCATCAATGCCGATATTTGGTGCGAAATAGCGGGAAATAATATCATAGGCCTCGTCTCCCTTGGAGGTAATAATGATTCCTTCCTCGCTGTGCAGTGCCAGTTCACTCCATACGGGAAGCACATACTCCACTGCCTTTGGGTTCTCAAGCTCCAATATCCAATTTCTAGCCAACTTTGCTGCTCTGACCACCTTTTGACCAAAAAAATATTCCGTAAAATAAGGATGTTCGGCTTCTTCGGTGGGAATTACAGGAAAGTCAAGCTGCACCATCCCGTTTACATAAGTTGCGATTAGAATACCGCTTTTAGTGTGAAAAAAGATCTCTGTATCTTTATTCGCCAAATCTTCCGTAAACAGTAAAAATGCGCATGCCAAGGTTGCATGACCGCATAGGTTGACTTCTTTGGTGGGTGTAAACCAGCGCAGGTTGTATTCCTGATCCCCAATTGTTTCCAAAAATGCAGTTTCGCTGAGGTTCACTTCGGCGGCGATCATCTGCATGGCTTTGTCCGAGATTGCCCATGGAAGCAGGCAGATCCCGGCGGGATTTCCTGTAAAAGGAATATCGGTAAATGCATCAACAGTAACAAGAGGGAGTTCCATAGGAAATTGTTTTTATTTGGGCTTTAGGTTTCTAATATCTTAATTTCTTGTGGAAATTCCTATGGGGAAGGGATTTAGGGAAGTAAATTGCTATGTTAGTTTGAAAAGCGAACTGGATAAAAATAGCTACCTGGATTTTTACCACATAGGAACGTAGTTCACTAAGGCTTTTTCATAATAAGCATTGATTGGTAATTTTTAATTCACCAACTCATCAAATTTTACCCGAACCAAGCCGATTTTTTCATAGGGGTTTTGGTCTCCTTTTTCAAAGAGACAGAGTATATCCCCATCTGGCAACACGGCTAAGGCCGAATAGGCGGATGGACCCGCATGCAGGACTTTGGAAATGGGCCATGTACGGCCATCATCTTTGCTTAGCCGCAAGGTCATATTCTCCCGTTTGGTACTGGCGGGGTTGGAAAATAACATCCAATCTCCTTTAAATCTTATCAGTGCAGCCTGACAAACCGGCTCAACCAACTCAACAGCCTCCATAGGATCAGACCATGAGATTCCTCCGTCATCGCTGAGGGAAAGCGCCCTCCTATTTTTTCCAAAATAGGAACGCATGTTCATCAGCAGCGTACCATTCCCATCTGCCCGTTCTATGACCTGGCATTCGTTCATTTTAGGCCGGATTGTCCCACCCAACTTCCAGGTTTTGCCATGGTCGTCGCTATAAATCACGTGCGCCCCATATTCAAAATTTCCGTCGGACACCGTCCCGTCCGCACTATCGTAACTGTGGTCAGAGGGAATAACCAGCCTCCCCTTATGTGGCCCATGCTTTACCTGAATTCCAATTCCCGGGCCGGTGGCATACCAACCCCAGGAAGGATCTTTGGTCGTGGCGGTAATATCCTTTGGGGTAGCCCAGGTCAGCCCGTCATCATTGCTGTATGTAACAAACACCCGCCTGGTATCAGTTGCTTTTTTGGCGATAATGTCCCGCTCATGGTCATCTCCCCGGTTCCAAGTGAGAAGCAGCCAGATCGTTCCGGTAGTTTCATCCACGACGGGTGTGGGGTTACCACAAACATTTTTCCCATCATCCCAGATTACACTCAGCGGACTCCAAGTCTTCCCCCCATCTTCCGACCTTCTCAATACCAAATCAATGTCACCCGTATCCGAACTGCTTTCCTTTCTTCCCTCGGCAAAGGCTAACACCGTTCCCTTGGTACTGACAATAAGAGACGGGATTCGGAATGTGTGGTATCCGTGGGTGTTTTTTGAAAACAATTCCAGCTTTTCCGAAATTACCGGAGTACTGGAAGCAAACGTAAAACATGGGGTAAGAACATCCGCAAAAAGTAGTAAAATCAGGGTAAAGATGGGTTTAATCATTGGTCGACAGGGATTTTGATAAGGGGAATTTTTGAATTTCCAACAGGTTTTCCTGCGTCAAAAATGTGATGGCTACCTCCTTAACCTGTTCGGAGGTCACCTGCATCACCCGGTCCGCGGCACCCAAAACAGTCTCCAACGGCATTCCACTGGTTATGGCCGCTGATATCTGGGAATGCCAAAAGGCGTTTCGGTTTAAATTTTCCGCCAGGGAAACTCGTTTTGTTTCCCGTACCTTCAGCAGGTCCGCTTCTTCCGGTCCCTCCTCCTGAATCTTTTTGATCTCCTTCCAGACGGCTTCGGTAAGCGATTCCACATTATCCGGACTACAAGGGAAACTCACGGAAAAACTAAAGGATTCCTCTGGAGTTCTTGACAAACCACCCCGGGCACCAACTCCATATACACCCCCTATTTCCTCTCGGAGCGTTTCTATTAGTTTGATAGTTAAGATTTCCCCCAAATAGGAAAGCTGTTGCGATTTTTCTAGCGTGTACTCTGTAGGGCCGCTGAAATAGAGTATTACCTGACTTTTTTCATCCACCCCTACTTCAATTCGCTCTGTTCTGCCCCTGGGAATGCGGATGCCTAAATCCCGGAAATCATCCGTCTCCACTGGATCTCCCGGAAGACTGCCCAAGTACAATTCTATCAACGGCACCATGGTTTCCAAGTCTAAATTTCCGGTAAAAAGAAATTCGAAATTGGCCGCATTCGCAAACCTGTCACTATAGATTTCCAATCCCCTTTCCACGTCAACTAGGTCCAACTTTTCGGGATCATAGATACCCATCCCCCTCAGGTTTCCATCGTTGACGATTTCATTTAGGCGTTTGTTAAACTGAAAGTCGGGATTACTTTGGGCACTGGCAAGTTGGTTCCTTTGATTTTCAAAATACACGTTAATCAATTCCTCATCCATCCTCGGTGCTGTAAAATACAGGTGGATAAGCTGGAGGCTAAGTTCCAGGTCCCCGGGAGAGGTACTTCCGGAAATATTTTCTCCATAGGTACCGATATTCGGGGTGACGGACACGTTTTTTCCAGCCAAAACCTTGCGGAGATTGGAAGGGGAAAACTCCCCCACTCCCATAACATTCACCAGAACACTGGCATAACTCGCCGAGTAGTGGTCTTCATCAGGATACAGGGAAGCACCGCCTTTACTACTTCCAGTAAATAGGATTTCGTCATTTTTAAAGGCTGTGGGCTTGAAATGGACGGTCATCCCGTTGGACAGCGTCATGCTTGTCACATCGACTGCCTCGTTGGAAGATTGGTCAACAACCTTGCCCGGTTCAGGCAGCAGAGAGAGCAGCACCTCCGGTAAGTCACCTTCTTCATAGGGATCTATATCCAAATCGGCCACTGCATCAAACAACGCCAACAACTCCGAATCGGTGGGAAGTGATTCGGCGTCTTTTTCCGGAGCGGTTACAATTACTACCCTGTTTATATCCCGAATAAGTTCCCTTCCCATTGCATTAACCTCTTCCAGGGTAATCTCCGGCAGTAGCTGCTGGTACAACTCATATCGGATGGCCTCCCCTTCGGCAAACCCTTGGTTTAAGAAATGGGACACATACCTGCCCACCATGGTGCGGGATTCCATTTTATCCATTTCTTTGAAAGACCGCTCCGAACTATTGGCCAAAGAACGCTTTACGCGCTCCAGTTCCCCTTCTGTAAAACCGTGTCTGAGGGCACGCTCATTTTCGACGATAAATGCCTGCAAGCCCACCTGGGTATTTCCAGTACTTACCGCACCGGAAGTAGTAAAAAAGTCCAAACTTCGAACAAAAGATCCATAACGGGCCCCTGCATAGATGAAAGGTGCTTGGGGTTTTTGCCGTATTTCATCCAAACGTTGCGTAAGCATTCCACCATAAAGCGTTCGGATAATCCTATTTTTATACTCTTTTACGGTAACCGTAGGCTGTGACTCGTGTTTGTAATAAAGCTGCACTTGTATGCCGGGGCTCTCTTCGTCTGTAACTATTTTGATCATACTCTCTTCCTGTATGGGAACAGAATGGCTGGTCCTTTTAGGGGCGTCTACAGGGTTTTTTAAATCCGAAAAATAAGATTCAATAAGTTCCTTTACCTTTTCCGGGGCAACATCACCGACGGCTACTACAGCCATATTATCAGGCCTATACCAATCCCGGTAGTACCTCCGCAACTCTTCGTAATCGGCATTTTCTACAATTTCCATTTCGCCAATTGGCAGCCTTTCGGCATATTTGCTGTCTTTTAGAAGTACAGGCAGGTACTGATCCCGAAGCCGCTGATCCGACCCCTGACCGGTTCGCCATTCTTCCACGATAATTCCCCGTTCGGCATCTATGTCCTCCCCTTCCAGCAGCAGACCACCCGCCCAGTCCTTTAATACCAAAAACCCATTGCGCAGTTTTTCCTCATCGTCCGTGGGAATGGGTAAAATATAAACCGTTTCGTCGAAACTGGTATACGCATTCAAATCGCTGCCAAAAGATACACCGATGGATTGAAGGTAGCTGATCAATTCGTTCTTTTCAAAATTCTCCGAACCGTTAAAAGCCATGTGCTCAACAAAATGCGCCAATCCCTGCTGAGAGTCGTCTTCCAACACCGATCCCGCATTTACTGCCAGCCGCAGCTCCAACTTGTTTTCCGGCTTGGGGTTATGTTGGATATAGTACCGCAGACCGTTGTCCAATTTGCCCGTAGTCACCCTTGGATCAAGCGGAACAGTATCCTGCAAAGACCGTTGTCCCAACGTTTCCGATATAGGGAACAGCGGCAAAAGAAATAAGAGCAGCAGTATACTTTTAGATTTGACAAGCTGGAAAACGGCTAGTTGTTTTGATGAAATCATGGGAACAGAGGAAGTTTAGATTTCTAAGGTAATTGATTTTGGTAAAATTTTAACCATCTTCTAAACCATTTACCATATAAAGTTGACAAGATTTCTAATTCCCGTGTATCTTTGGTTAGCCTAATATTTTTTAGGCATTAACTTACAAACACCACCCAATGACCATGCGTAATTTCGGCTATCTCTGCTTTCTTTTTTGTCTTTCTTTGGCTTCCTGCACTTCAGATCCAATCGCTCAATTGGAAATAGTTGTGACTAAGCAAAACCGGCTGCAAACGCCTATTTCTTTCAATATAGATAAAGAATTGGATATTGGCTTGGCCTATCACCTGCTGGATAAAGCCACTGGTGAAAAAAGTCCCTTGGAAATTCAACCCGATGGGTCGCTATTTGCCCTACTCCCCAGTTTATCAGAAGGAACAAATGTTTTTGAATTGAGAATCGGAGCTATTGAGGTTGAAAAAGGCATCAAACTTAATAAAACCGATCAGGGAGTAGAAGTGAGTTATGGATCAAAACCTATTTTCTTCTATCAAGCCGAAACGGCCTACCCGGCGGAAGGATTGCCGGATTATTATAAGCGTAGCGGCATGATTCATCCCCTCTATAGTCCTGGCGGACAGATTTTGACAGATGATTTTCCTACGGGTCACGTACATCAGCACGCGATATTCAACGCTTGGGTAAATACAATGTATAAAGGAGAAAAAGTTGATTTCTGGAACCAGCATCAGGGTACGGGAACCGTGGAGCATGTGGATATACTTGAAACAGACCAAGGTACTCTTACCGCAACCTTGCGAACCAAGTTGAGCCATATCAGCTTGAAGCATGGTGAAGTTCTGGAGGAAGAATGGGAAATCAAAGTATATCCAACGGAAGACTACTTTATGTTTGACCTATATTCAGAACAATTAAACACTAGTCAAGACACTCTCTATATCGTCGAATATCACTATGGTGGCATGGGGATTCGGGGTAGTAAGGAATGGAATATAGTGGACAGTGTTAATTATACAAACGACTGGAAAATTCAGACAAGCGAAGGCAAAACAAACGCTGATGCCAACCATACCAAAGCAAGTTGGGTCAGTGCCCATGGATTGGTAGAAGGTGAAAACGCAGGGGTCACCGTATTCGGGTTTCCGGACAATTTCAGGTATCCACAGATTGTACGGGTGCATCCCACCATGCCATATTGGGTGTATTCGCCTATGTTTGAAGGGGAGTTTTATATTGCACCTGGGGAGAAATTCTACAACAAGGTACGCTATTACGCACATCAGGGAGAGCCGGATGCGAACGTTTTGTCCAGTATTCAAGCTGACCTAACCGATCCGGTTCAGGTAACTGTTTTACCCAAAAAATAGCAATTAATATGGTCGGGGTGTCATGGTTAGTTGGTGGATTTCCAAAATTTCCTCCCCACTCAGCGCCCTGTCAAACACGGCTAAGCCCCCAATTTTGCCTTCGAAAAAATTTCCAAGTCCACGGCTAAGCACCACAGCGCCCACGGTAAAATCCGAGCCATTGTCTCCCATACCGTCAGGAAAATAGTAGGGGTTTTTCGATTCTATAACACCATCCGGAAGTCCATCAAATCCGGCAGTATTGCGAATCAATTCCGGTTCACGGGCCTCAAATTTTCCGTCCAGGTAAGACCGGATTTCGGTTCCTTCATAGGTAAAGGCTACAAAGTGCCAAGAGCCTTTGGTCAGAGTCTCCTTGCTTGCTGAGTAGTCGGAGCTGTAGGGGAAAGGAGGTGTAGGTTTTCCGGTCCAGGAAATATGGCCACAAACCTGTTCGGCTCCATTGTAATGCGGTAGATGGACGAAAAGGCCGTATTGACGCTTGCCGCCATCGGTGTATTCGTTCCACATTCCTCCTACAAAACCAGTTTTACCTTCCCAATTTACCCAACCCAGTACAGTAACGCCTTGATTTTTACCGTGAATATTGAGGCGTCCAGTTTCTGTATATGGGATAGAGAAGTAAGCTGAATCCTTCATCGAAGCTGAAAAACCGGATAGCGGTCCTTCAGCGATCCTTTCCACCGGGCCCTTCATTTCCCTAAGTGGAAACTCCCCCACTCCCCTTGCCATTCTGGGTTCCCCCGGATTTTCAGAAAAATCCCAAAGAGCAATTAATCCGTCAATGGATGTAATTTTCGAAATCTTTTCCGACTCTTGGGATGTCTGGCAGGCAGACAGGAAAAAGTAGGTTATCAGTAATAAGGATATGAGGTGCTTCATGAGGGAGGAAAGTTGTAGGTTATTGACTATTCGTAAAAATAATATTTTTCCCATTAACCGCACTACTCCCCATTACGTTTCTATTCTTCAGTATATCGGCCGTAGGCCATATTTCTACTGTATTTCAACTTTATTTCATTAAAAAAATTTATCAATATCTAATATCCACTAATATCAAACCGATTTCGTCCGCAATCTATATTTCGGCCGTAGGCCATATTTCTACTGTATTTCAACTTTATTTCATTCAATATCCAATAGAATAAATATCAATTAAAAACCCCAATCTTCTCCAATATTTTGTAAGTAATCAAATATGTCGGTCGAACCCCATCCATCCCCAAGGCTCCGGAGGCAAGCGTTCCTCCTGTTTCCAGCGGGTTGTCGGAGGCATAATAGGCATAGACTACTTTGACAGTTTTCCGGATACTGTTCCGGATTTTGCTGGATGACTGTATGGCCTTTTGATAATGTGCTCCCTCCATTTCAAGTCCAATAGCCTTCCAGGAAGATTCCATAAAATACTGCAACACATCCCTGTTTTGAAGGGAAGTCCCCAAGACGGTAATCATGGGTCCCTCAAAAACTCCCAGTCCAAATCCCTCAAAATCCTCTTTTTTAAGTTCGTTTTTGAAAGGATAATTATCCGCTGTGCCCTCGAAAACATGACTGCTGGGGATCATAATATCCCCTTTGTTTCCCTTAAGAATCCCCGCCTTACCCATGATGGAGGCAGATATTACGTCCAAGGGTATTTTCTTGTCATCCACTTCGAAGGGCTTTAACAATTCGTCAAAACATTCATACGCCTGCTCCCCAAACGCATAATCCATGACGACGATGACCGGCTTTTTCTTATTCTCCTTTGGTATTGGTACTCCAGGAATTAGGGTTCCGCGACTCATTTTGTTGGTATCGATAATTTGCACACCGATATTAGTACCGGAGGTGTCCGGCAAATGTATCATGCCATTATGGTTAGCATATGCCTCAATTTCCCTTGATTTGTTTGACTTGGACTGTAAGCTAATTTCCATGACTTCTTTTTCAATAGCTTCATAGGTGTTTAGTCCAAGTGCCTGATGTCCGTAGATGGTATTCATCACGCTGTGTAAATTGGCACTAATCACATGAATAGGACGCTCAAGAAGGTCCTCCTCCTGTAATACGGTCTTGATGCGGTTTGCCCACAATTCCCCGTAGACGTGGTGTCCAACCCGTTCCCGAAGTGTCGCTGAAAATGAAATTTGCCTGTCTCTGTCTTCCCGCATTTCCAGTATCGACAAACGCCCAAGGTGATAGACTATGGAGAATAGGCTGTTGGTATGGTTGGAAGTTTCGAATTTTTCCACCGCTCTGCGGGTTTCTTCGTAAGTCCTTCCAGTAATATGACTTAAATAAGAGCAGGCAGCCTCCTTGTTAAATTCCTCATCCCGCTCCTCCTTTGCGACTATCTGCTCCAACATATCCCAATTGAGATTTGTGCCGGATTTTTGCTCCAAGCTGTTTCTGGCAATTTTTGTTGATTCTATAAACAAAAACGTCAGGTGGGTCAAAATATCATAGATGTCGCTTTTTCCCCTTGTCATTTCCACATACATCTGATCCTCATCTACCCGGTAACAATTTCTTTTCCGCTTAGCAGGTATGATTGGGGAAAACCCGGAATTTTCATAGCCCTCCCTACTTATAAGCCGGATGTAACGACATTCCTCTATCCCTCTCGGTAGACGCTCCATGACATACAACAAGCCATCCAGTTCAATTTTTTCATTTTCGGTGACAAAACCATATATCTCCGGACTTAAAATCAAAAGAGAATCAATAAGTGATTCCCCGGAAATCCCAGTGGGCTTGTAAGATCCCCTGGTGAACAAATGCCTCATGGTAATGTACAGCCGCTCAATAGCGGCTCTGGATTGTTGCGCCTTGGTTCTTTTCATATCTAATCTTATAATTAAATGACCGAAAGGTACAAAATAATGGAGTAAAACCGACGATAAAGGTCGTCCGATACCTTCGAGCAAATCTATTTCACTCAACACTTGGGGACTTTTATCGAACTGAAGGGAAAAAGCATGTTCCAATACGGTAAATAGATTTCTGGAATCCATCATCTCTTCGGTATTAGATCTCAAGTAATACCTATACCTAACAAATACTGATATTCATTAAAATCAAGAAGAAAAACCCTATGTGAACTATGTTTCTATGTAGTTTCAAATACCGTTTGGCTATCAGGTGCTGTTTGATTTACCAAAAAGTCCATAGGAGGTCACATCGTTTTAAATCAATCAGAGAGAATTAAACAACCCACTATAACGTCTATTTCAGTTTATCTCGAAAGTGCTTTTTGAATTTATCTACTTTTGGACGGATGACAAACTGACAATAGGGCTGAGTGCCGTTCAGTTCAAAATAATTCGTGTGGTAATCTTCAGCTTCATAAAAATTCGAAAATTCAGTTATCTCAGTCACTATCGGCTGTTCATAATTGTTACTTTGCTCCAATTCAGCCACTTTTTCCACCGCCATATTTTTTTGAGACTCATTGTGATAAAAAATGGCAGACCGGTATTGGGGACCAACATCGGCTCCCTGTCTATTTAAAGTGGTAGGATCATGAGTTTCAAAAAAGATTTCTAACAGTTCCTCATAGGAAATTGCCGCCGGATCAAAAAGAATATGGATTACTTCTGCATGTCCTGTGGTGCCATTCACAACATCCTTGTAAGAAGGGGCTTCAATATGCCCTCCAGAAAATCCAGACTGAACCCTTTCAACCCCATTTAGCTTTTGGAATACCGCTTCCGTACACCAGAAGCACCCTCCTCCTAACGTGGCAACCTCTTTTCCTTCAGGTATATTAATCATTGTTTTCGGTAATTGCGTCATCTTTTATATCGTTGGATTGTATCCTAACAGGCCCCTTGGGTAAAAAGTTTGGGTCTACGGGTATTCCTTTTTGCGTAATTGAAATTTTTCTTTTCCGATAAAGATCCATCATTGTTTTTTGGACATCAGGCATAAAATGCCTCCAGTCTTCGGGATAAATCCATCGGACTACTTCCGAAGGACAGAAAGATTTCGGTTTTCTTTGACGAATCAATTCAAATATAGCCTGTTCCAACGGATCAACCATCTTTCCCGAAAAGATTTAATTGGCCTTTTGACCTAAAACTGGAATAGTCGTACTCAGGCATAGCCCGTCCTGACAAATATTTTTTTTCGGCCATATGAAAAACCTGCCTTATCGCATCGGCAATTGGACCACCGCCTTTGATACGTCTACCCCATTCCGTATCATTCTCCTGACCACCATGGCAGGCCGCTATCTGATGCATGACTTTGGTCTCTCTATCAGGATAGTGTGTTTGAAGCCAGTTCCGGAAAATATCTTTAACCTGACCGTTTAGCCGTACGATAGTGTAACCTGCTTTACGAGCTCCAGCCTCTCCCGCCAACCGCATAATAGAAGAAATAGCTTCGGAATTAATACTGGGAATAATCGGAGCAATCATCACACCACAAGGGATACCAGCTTCCGAAAATTGCCGGATTAGGTTCATTTTTTTTTCCGCCGTAGCTGTCCTAGGCTCCAAAATTGATTTTAATGAAACATCAAGATGATTAATAGAAAAATAAACATGTACCAGACTCTTTTCTGCAAGTTGGCGAAGTATATCGATATCTCTGAAAATCAAAGTGTTTTTGGTTATTACTGAAACAGGGTGCCGGGCATTAAGGCAAAGTTCCAAAATACCCTTTGTCAATTTAAACGTCCTTTCAGCAGGTTGATAGCAGTCGGTATTGCCTGAAAGCATCAATGCCTTCGGCACATATCCGTTTTTGTCAAATGCATTTTGGAGTTGATGGACAATGTCTTTTTTTACCAAAACCTGTGTTTCGAAACCCAGCCCTGCGTCATATCCCCAATACTGATGGCTATTTCTGGCGTAGCAATAAATGCATCCGTGTTCACAACCCTGATAGGGATTTACCGAATAATCAAGCGGAAGGTCGGGACTGTCATTTTTACTAATTGCCTGCCTGACCTGTGTAGGAATAAATACCGTGGTAGGCTTGGAGGTAAGAAGCGGCTCATCTATTCCCTCTATGAATTCTGTTACTTGATCAGTTGATGAAAAACTGTTTTTCGGTCTAATCCTTGCACCCCTGCCTTTTAATAAGTCATCGCCCATTATCACAAGGTAACAAAAATGATGCGAATTTCCTCAGCGTCCAATCAAGGGCGGCAAATCATGATTAGGGTTGGGGGAAAATTCTTAAGGGTAAAGGTAGTTTTGATATGTTTAAAAAATGGCGCATACTGGAATTTCAATAAATAGGAATAGCATATTTGTATCAAAAGACCCTTGGGTTGAAGGCATTGACTGCTTTTCCGGTAGATCTCATTACGGGCTTCTTTCGGAATCAAACTCAGGGGCAGAGAGGAAAAAATCAAATCCGCATGTCTCCCTTCTAGGTATTTGTCCAAATGTTCGGCAGAATCACATATGATTTTTACGTTTTCTTGGGGGAATTCCCTTTCAAGGCTGTCACAAAAAACTCTACTTGTCTCAAAAACCAAAAGCTCGGCACTTTTATCCATCCTTGCAACGATACCTCTGGTGATGCTGCCGTCTCCTCCTCCCAATTCGACGAGAATTTTGGCTTCCTTAAAATCGGCAAATGATAACATTTTATTAACTAGCGGTCTAGAGCTAAAAGTGATTGCCCCTGTAGTTTTGATATTTACAAATAGCTCCTTGAAGAGTGATCCTTTACCCATCTGTTTTATAAAATTTCCTGCAAATATAAATATTTTTTTATAAAAATTTCGAAACGTGGCATTTGAACCGATTAAATAGTCGAGCCGTAAGCCAATAAGAAATAATTCACTTCATTCAATTCAGGGTACAACCTGTGTATTGTATTTACATCCATGTAGTTAATTTGCCATTCTTCCGCTTAGTAGGATAATTAATATTTAAGCACTTTTTTTTATCAACGTATTGGCTTTATTTTGAATTACATTTCCATTGAAATATGTCCAAGTTCAACTATAGTTATATCATATCCTTTTTTATTTGTTTGATATCGGTAAACCTCGCCCATGCTCAAAGTGATCCTAGCGGGCAAAAAAGAATTACAGATAGCTACCTAATAACGAACGTTACGCTTATCCCTTTGCCTGGCAAGATAATTCAAAAACAAAACATCCTGATCAAGGATGGGCAGATTCTTTCTGTTGGAGGAAAATTACCCAGCTCTGCTGAAGCCTTTCAGATTCCTGGAGATTCCCTGTTTGCATATCCTGGATTCATAGACATGGCTAACAAATCAGGGGTCAGAGCATTGTCGATACCAGACAAAGAGGCTGATTTTGACCCATCAAATCCTCCAGATATACAAGCTGGCATTCATCCACACATTGACGTGTTAGACCTCTATAATCCATCGCACAGCCAAATTGCTGATTGGAGAAAAAACGGCTTCACCGTAGCCCATAAGGTTCCGATGGGACAGGGCATGCTGCCAGGAACTACCGGATTGGTCGTATATGGTCCACCAGAATCCAACACGATAATACGAAAAGATGTGGCACGCTACGCCAAGTTTAGCACTATTGGAGGTATGTACCCCGCTACCAACTTGGGAGTTATGGCCAAATTCAGAGACCTCTTCGAAAATGCCCGTTTACAGTCACGCCATCAGGTTATTTTCGCGTCAAATCAAGGAATTAAAATTCCCGATTCCAATATTGTATTGCAATCCCTCATTCCGGTAGTTGAAAAAAACAAGACGTTGTTCTTTGAAATCAACTCCGACTTGGACGCAAGAAGAGCAATTACCATTCAACGCGAACAGGGAGTTTCCCTGATTTTATCAGGCATTAATGAAGGGGGTCAATTGATAACAACTATCAAAGAATCCGGAGCGGGTGTGGTCTTGTCGCTTAACCTTCCTGATGAAAACAATCAGGAATTTGCTGATGATGTCCAACAAACAGAAAGAACTGAGCAGATAGAAGAAATCAATAGTGCCTACATAGATAAACTTAAGGTGGCGGGAGAGTATGAAAAAGCTGGTATTCCCTTTGCCTTTACGGCCAAGCATTTGGGTAAAGATAAATTTTACGATAACATCCGGTTGATGCTCAAAAACGGATTATCGAATGAGGCCGCCTTGGCAGCGCTTACCGTAAACCCTGCTAAAATGCTGGGCATAGAAAATATAACGGGAGAAATAGCTCCCGGTAAAATGGCCAATATCATTTTGACAACTGACACGTTATTTAACGATGACTCACAAGTTAAATATGTAATTGCCAATGGTTATGTGTTCGAATATCCGCTTAAGAAACCCTCCAAAAATGGAAAAGAAGAAGGTTCTTACTGGGAATATGATACAGAAACCGCATCTGGATCAGCTACTGGTTTTTTTGAAATCAGCTACCAATCAGGCACGACAACAGGAAGTATCTCCTATGATGATCCTCAGGGAAAAGGTAAAATATCCTCTTCACTTAATGATTTGAAAGTATCTTCAAATCGTATTGCTTTTACTTTTGTTGTGAAAACCGCCAGTGAAGACTTGACTATTGCTGTTGAGGGAGATGTTTCGGACAATTCCATAACAGGAACAATGCGCATTGGAGATTACGAAAGCTTTCCTTTCAACGCCACAAAAACTGCCAAACCCAAACAATGAAGTATCTTCTAAACTTTCTTTTGCTTGTAGTGCCTTTATTCGGTATGGCCCAAACCAAATCCAATGACTTTGTCATTAAAAATGGAACGGTTTTGACCATCACAAATGGCACCCTTTCACACACCGATATTTGGGTAGAAAATGGAAAGATAAAAGAACTTGGCCCCGATCTGAAAGTACCTGCTAATATTTCCGTTGTTGACGCATCCGATAAATATATAATGCCGGGAATTATTGATGCACATTCCCATATTGCCTTGGAAGCGATTAACGAATCCACCAGTCCCATAACAGCAGAGGTTTGGATGGGTGATGTTATTGACCCTTTCGATGTGGCTATCTATCGAGCCCTAGCGGGAGGGGTCACGGTAACCCACGCTATGCACGGATCAGCAAACGCCATTGGGGGCCAAAATGTCACGTTGAAGCTACGGTATGGCAACTCCGATCCCTTGGCACTCCGAATGACAGAAGCACCCAGAACTATCAAATTTGCTCTCGGCGAAAATCCTACCAGGGTTCATGGGCGAGGCAAAAATATGCAACCCAGATCACGGATGGGTGTGGAAGCTGTCATTCGAAATGGCTTCGAAGAGGCACTTCAGTACAAAAGAGTATGGGAAGAATATGAAAAGGCCAAGTCTCAGAAAAACAGTACCGCCGTACCACCTGCCTTTAGCCTTCGACTGGAAACCTTAAAGGATATTCTGGCAGGTGAGATAATTATCCACTGCCACTCCTACAGGGCAGATGAAATTTACATGCTTATCCAAGTTTGCAGGGAATATGGCATAGACAAGATTGTCTTTTCACACGTCAACGAGGGGTTTAAAGTAGCACCTGAACTTGCCGCACATACAATGGGAGCTTCCATATTCTCCGATTGGTGGGCATATAAATTTGAGGTTTATTACTCTACAGCTTATAATGCCGCCGTATTGACCAAAAATGGCGTTTTAACCTCGATCAACTCAGATTCGGGGGAAGTAATCCGCCACCTATATCACGAGGCAGCCAAATCCCAGCGATACGGGGGACTATCGGACGAGGAAGCATTGGCTTTGATTACTATCAATCCGGCCAAACAATTGGGCATTGACCCCTACGTAGGATCCATCGAAGTGGGTAAACAGGCGGATTTGGTAGTATTCGACCATCACCCACTATCCATATATGCCATTCCGCAAATGACATTTGTTGACGGAATCAAATACTTTGACAGAGCGAGTGACGAAGCCGACCAACGGTTAAAAATAAATCCTTCAGAACTGATCGAGCCCATATTTCTTAAAGAACACGATCACAACTGCATGCAGAATGTAGATTTTTATTTTACCAATTTTGGCAGAAATTTATTTGAACACAGACATTAACTCTTGTCGATCTTTGCCCAGTAGCTGGACAGGGACGAAAAGTAAACAATTCGACATGGAAGCCTTAAAATATAAATTACTAGTTCTTTTTTTGGGGTTTACAATTTTCTGCCAAGCCCAGGAGGATGGGGAATTTTTGAAACCTGAAACGGGAACATTTTTGCTCCAAAATGCCACGCTGGTAACGGTTACCCAGGGGATGAAGGAAAATACAGACCTATTGATTGTGGATGGATTGATACAGCGTATAGGTAAAAACCTAGCTTCAATTGATGCTCAAATAATAGACTGCACGGAAAAGTTTGTATACCCCGGTTTTATCGATTCCGGAAATAGATTGGGACTGGTAGAGGTCAGTTCTGTGGCAGAAACACAGGATTTTATGGAGATCGGAAATGTTACGCCAAACATGCAAGCATTGACAGCAGTTAACCCAAACTCCGTTGCAATACCTGTAACTCGGGTAAATGGCGTGACAAGCAGTATCGCTTTGCCATCGGGGGGATTGTTTCCCGGCACAGCCGCACTTATTCACCTGAACGGATACACGCCTGATCAAATGTACGGAGGCTTCAAGGCAATTTTGCTGAATTTCCCCAGTAGTGCGAGAACCAGCACCTTAGATAACAGAACGGACGAGAAGGTTCAGAAAGAAGCCGAGGAAGCTCAACAAAAGTTGGATGATATTTGGGAAAGGGCAGTGACCTATCAACGGCTTAAATCTGCCGGTGCCACGCTTGACTATTACCCGGAGATGGAGCATTTGTCCAAGGTTATTGCAGGGGAAATCACCCTATTAATCGAAGTCAATGCTGCTGTAGACATCCGGAGAGCGATTAAATGGGTACAAGATAAAAATGTAACAGCTATACTTTCAGGTGTGTCTGAAGGATGGAGGATTGCGGAGGAAATTGCCTCATCCGGGCTATCCGTTATTACCGGGCCAGTTCTGACCATACCCACCAGACAATCTGACCGATATGATGCCGCCTATACTAATCCCGGTTTATTGGCTAAAGCAGGCGTAAAAGTAGCTCTGCGTACCAATGACGCTGAAAATGTCCGAAATCTTCCTTTTCATGCCGGATTTGCCGCAGCATACGGAATGGGTATAGAAGAAGCGTTAAAGGCTGTCACCATCCACCCTGCCGAAATGTTTGGAATAGCAGATCAGGTAGGTTCCCTAGAAGAGGGGAAATTTGCCAATCTTTTCATTTCCGATGGAGATCCTTTTGAACCCCGGAGTCAAATCAGCCATTTGTTTATCAAGGGATACAAAATACCGATGACCAACCGTCAGATTAGGCTTTATCAAGAGTTTAATGAAAGAAGTCCTGGATTGGAGCAATAAGCGGATAAAGTTTTTGGCTTAAAAACTCGATGGGTTTACGCCCTTGCCTTTTTAATAAAGGGGTGTATATTTGTTAATTGACGGAAAATTAATTCTTTGAATCTTTTCCAGGTTTACCTACCCAAAGTAACCGCTTAAATTCTAACGCATTTTCTTAATGAAAAATATGTTTACTCGTATCCTGTGTGTCGGGGTAATGGTTTTTTCTTTTGGGTGTCAGGGTGATACCACGGATGATAGCGTAAATGCTATCATAAGCGACCTCAAAGCCGCCCATGCCCCTGATAAAAGAGTCGCTATGTGGGATATTAGTTGGGTTGATGGAGTATTAATCGGTGAAACAAACCTTCCGGAAGCCCATAGGGAATTAATTACAAAGCTTAGTGATCGTGGAATTGATTATACGGATAGTATTCAGCTATTGCCGGCAGCTGAATTGGCAGGAAATATACACGCACTAGTCACCCTTTCTGTAGCAAATATCCGCTCGGAACCGAAGCACTCAGCCGAGTTGGCCACACAGGCATTGATGGGAACCCCGCTTAACGTGCTAAAAAAAGAAGGCAGTTGGTATCTTGTCCAGACTCCTGAGGGCTACATCTCTTGGGTAGATGCAGCCGGAATTGCCCTTAAAAACGAAAGCACCATGGGAGAATGGACCGCTGCCGAAAAATTGGTAAGTACAGAGATGATTGGAGCCATCTATGATAGTCCTTCCTCGGGTCAAATGATCAGCGACCTAACTGCTGGAAATATTCTGGTAAAATTGGAAGAGACTGCTTCGCACTTTGGTGTGTTAATACCTGATGGGCGCAAGGGATACGTTTCTAAAGACGAGGTCTTGCCATTCGGAGAATGGCTTGCAAGTAGGGAGCTTTCAGATGACAACCTTATCCGCACAGCCAAAGACATGATGGGAGTCCCTTATCTTTGGGGTGGCACATCTCCCAAAGGCGTGGATTGTAGCGGTTTTACCAAGACCATTTACTTTCTCAACGGCATGATTATCCCCCGGGATGCCTCCCAGCAGGTGCATGAAGGAGATGAGGTTGACGTTTCCAAAAACTGGGAAAACTTGGAAGTTGGAGATTTACTTTTTTTTGGAGTTCCCGCGGAAGAAGGCAAACCGGAACGGGTCATACATGTCGGCATGTGGATTGGACACAATTCCTTTATCCATTCCCGTGGCAGGGTCCGGATCAGCAGCTTTGACCCCGAGGATGAAAATTACGATGCCTATGAATTGGACAGGTATCTACGCACCAAACGTATACGAAACAAACAAACTGCGCATCTTTGGAGCGTTGACCGACTAATACAATAACTGTCTGATATATGAAAAGAGTATTTTGCACTTTATTATCAATTTTTACATTTGTCTTTGTTCATGCGCAGGACGTTCCTTTTGGCTTTAGCGAAAACTCAATTTTACCCCAGCGGGACTTGGAGCAGCAATTCTTGGGAGCGACGGACTTTTCACGGTTCAAATCTCACTTGCAGACCATCAGCTCAGTACCCCATGTTGTTGGCAGTGCCGCCAACGAAAAGGTAAAGGCCTACCTGGAAAAAACCATGGAGGAGGCCGGATGGGATGTTCAGGCGTATCCCTATGACGTCTACCTGCCTAAGGATCCCGGCGAATCCTATGTGGAGATCGTTACTCCCCGTCGGCTTCCGCTAAATCAGCAGGAAGATGTACTCCCAGAAAATCCCTATTCCAGTCATCCTGATTTAAAGAAAGGTTGGAATGCCTACTCGGGCTCCGGAGATGTGACGGCAGGCGTTGTCTATGCCAATTACGGTACCAAAGCAGATTTTGAAAAACTGGAAGAACTGGGTGTTTCTATAAAGGGTAAAATCGTAATAGCACGCTATGGAGGGAATTTCCGAGGATATAAAGCCAAATTCGCCGAACAATATGGCGCTGCCGGACTTTTGATATATACTGATCCGGGAGACAGTGGCTACTCCAAAGGGCTGGTATTCCCGGAGGGGATTTACTACAGCGAGAGTTCCATACAGAGAGGCTCCTTGATGACGGAGGATTTTACAGGAGATCCCCTTACACCTTTTGAACCTGCATTGCCATTAGACGGTAAAAAACAGGTGAAGCGGCTGGACCCTTCCGAAACGCAACTGCCAACGATCCCCGTGACATCCATTCCTTATGGATCCGCAAAGGAAATATTTGCTGAAATGAAAGGCCAATCTGTACCAACGGGCTGGCAAGGGGGTTTGCCCTATACCTACCGCATCGAGGGAGGAGAAGCGTTACAGGTGCGTGTAATGGTAGCCCAGGAAAGAGATTTTGTGCGCATTAACAATGTGGTGGGTACCATAAAAGGGTCGGAATATCCGGATGAGTGGATCATTTTGGGTTGTCACTACGATGCATGGTCCTTCGGAGCTACTGACCCCAACAGTGGAACTGCGATGCTACTTGCGTTAAGCGAATCATTGGGAAAACTCGCACAGGCAGGGCATAGACCCAAGCGCTCAATACTAATTGCGCATTGGGATGGCGAAGAACATGGGGTAATAGGGTCTACCGAATGGGTGGAACAGTTCCGTGAAGAGTTGTCCGCAAAAGCCGTTGCTTACCTTAATTTCGATGCGGGCGTATCCGGAAGGACTGTAAGAGGCTCTTCCTCCCCTACCCTCAAACACCTCATGGCTGCTGCGGGGAAAGAAGTAACGCTACCCGATTCCAAAGAGACCATCTACGCAAACTGGGCGGGTACAGGTGAAGAACCGATTATGGGCAACTTGGGAGGAGGATCTGACCATATCGCATTCTATATGCACTTGGGAATTCCTTCCCTCAGCGGTGGCGCTGGAGGTCCTACGCTTTACCATACCAACTATGACGACCTGTACTTCTATGAAAAATTTGCAGATCCCTCCTTTAAAATGGGGGGAACTGTCGAGCAATGGGTGGGTATTATTAGTCTGCGCTTGGCAAACGCCACCATCATCCCTTATCAGGTAACCCGCTATGCCAAAGATCTAAATACCCACTTTGAGGCCGCAAAAAAACAAATAAAAGAATATTCCCCTGATTTCGAAGGTTTTAGTCGGGTAAAAGTTGCCTTAGAAAACCTATCAAGTAGTAGCAACCATATGAATGAGGTTCTGCAACAAAAATTGGCCACAAATAGCTTGTCCAAAAAACAAATAAAGGCGGTTAACCAAGCCCTGCTAACTTGGGAAAAAGCTTTTATCCTGAAAGAAGGTATGCCGTTTGGAGTGTGGTATAAGTCGCTTTATGCGTCTACCGATCCATTTAGCGGCTATGCATCTTGGGTACTTCCGGCCATACAGTACGACATTGAAAGAAAATCCGCAGATAACCTGAATGCATTGGATAAATCCTATGCGGCGGCTATCAACCACCTATCGGGCCAGATCAAGAAGGCAGCCACCTTATTGAACAATGAATAAAATCCAAACAGCGGCCACGTCGGCACCGGTATCCGCAGTCAATTCGACAGTTTATCCCATTCTGTTTACGATTAGTTTTGCTCATCTGCTCAATGATCTCGTTCAGTCTGTACTGCCTGCGGTATATCCCCTATTGAAAGAGAATTATCTGCTGACTTTTACGCAGATAGGATTGATTACACTGACCTTTCAGATTACTGCGTCTCTTTTACAACCCTTCGTAGGCCTTTTCACAGACAAGCATCCGCAGCCTTTTTCTTTAGCTATGGGAATGGGGTTTTCATTGGTAGGACTGATCCTATTGGCATCTGCTGGAAGTTATGGGATTGTTCTTTTTGCCGCCGGGCTGGTTGGAATGGGTTCTTCCGTATTTCACCCAGAGTCATCCCGAGTTGCCTACCTGGCATCCGGTGGCAGACGGGGGCTGGCACAATCTATTTTTCAGATTGGCGGGAATGCCGGGTCAGCAATCGGACCCTTGTTGGTGGCAGTGGTTGTGATGCCCTATGGGCAGGGAAATATCCGTTGGTTTGCCTTGGGAGCCTTGTTGGCCATTTTTGCATTAATCAAGGTCGGGGTTTGGTACAAAAATTATCTAGCCATTGAATCTACCATCAAATCTTCAAAGAAATCAATCACAGCACGAAATCTAAGCAAACGTCAAGTAAAAGCATCGGTTGGCATTTTATTGGTGCTGATTTTTTCCAAATACTTCTATATGGCCTCCATGTCCAGCTATTTCACCTTTTACCTGATTGAAAAATTTCAGGTAAGCATCCCCCAATCACAGATTTACCTGTTTGTGTTTCTGGCGGCTATTGCGGCGGGTACCTTTTTGGGAGGCCCTTTGGGTGATAAGTACGGCAGAAAATACATCATTTGGATTTCCATCTTGGGAGCTGCTCCCTTCACGCTTTTGTTACCACATGTAGGGTTGCATTGGGTGATTGGTCTGTCGGTTGTGATCGGTGTGGTATTAGCCTCAGCCTTTTCTGCCATTTTGGTTTATGCCCAAGAACTTCTACCGGGAAGGGTCGGTATGATATCTGGGTTGTTTTTTGGTTTTGCCTTTGGAATGGGTGGGCTGGGCTCTGCCTTACTGGGTAATCTTGCTGACAGGACAAGCATAGAATTCGTCTTTCTGATATGTTCTTTTCTGCCATTATTGGGTCTCGTCACATGGGGACTTCCTGATTTGAAGCAAAATCGGGCCTAAACAGGCGAAAACTGGATTACGGATTTTTCAATATCAAAAGAAGATCCAAATCCAAAATTACGAATTATCTATAATATATGTAATTTTATTAATTATAATGTATTTTTTAAATATTTTTATTGAAATATTTGCAAATTAGGTGGCAACCTGCTACCTTTGAAACATCAAACAAAGACAAATGGTCTTTTATACTGTAGGATGATGAAACTGGCAGACATGCCCTCCGGTCTCGGGGGTGGGGAATTCAGGATAAAGCAAACATCGAGCTCGTGTTTTTGCCTAACTGCCCCGTGGAGGTTCGACTCCTTCTCCTACAGCAGGTTATTTTGGGTTTATTGTTAATTGACTAAAGCTATGAGATTCTGTTTCATAGCTTTTTTTATTTGCTGGAATTTGAATTTTTCTATGTCAAAACGCAGCTTTTTTAAATCTAATACCCGTGTGGGTACAGGGCGTGTTAAATACACGGATCGCCACCAAAAAATTATTTGACACAGTTTATTTTTGCCAATAACTCAAAAATACTTTAATTTTAAATCAGTAGAGTTAAAAGCATAATTCACATGAACTCAAGAAGAAAATTTATAAGCAAGTCCCTGCAAATGGGGATGGCCACTGGTATGGCCTCCTATTTGCCGGGGTTTGCTTTTGAAAACGGTACGGATATGAAAGAAAGATCAAAACTAAATAACATAAATCTGCCTTCCAATTTTGGTTTAGGCGGTGTGGCGATTGGTAATGGTTTCCGCCCTACGACGGATGAACTGGCCCAACAGGCAATGGAAGGAGCCTGGGAAGCCGGCGTAAGGTTTTTTGACACATCCCCCTGGTATGGTCTGGGCCTGAGTGAGCGTCGCTTTGGACGCTTTCTCCACAACAAAAAGCGGGAAGAATACATCCTTGCGACAAAAGTCGGTAGGATATTAAAAGCCGCAAAGGAGCCACCAAAGTACAACACTTGGAAGGATGCCTCTCCTTTTGACTACGAGTACGATTATACGGCATCAGGCATACGCCGATCGATTGAAGACAGTCTCCAACGCCTAGGTATCAATAGTATAGACATCGTATTTATCCACGATCTATCTCCCGATAACGGAGACATGAAGGAAAATTGGAAAGAATATTTCAAGGTAGCCACCGAAGGAGCCATGCCTGAGTTGACCAAGATGAGAGAGGAAGGATTGATTAAAGGCTGGGGCTTGGGTGTCAACCGGATAGAACCCATTTTGGAAACCTTGAAAATCGCAGATCCCGACGTATGTCTGTCGGCCACTCAGTATTCGCTGATGTACCATGAAGACGCTTTGGAGAGGTTATTTCCGGCTTGTGAAGATAAAGGAGTGAACATAGTGGTGGGTGCCCCATTGAATGCCGGGTTTCTTGCCGGAATTGACCGCTACGATTACTGGGGAGAAATCCCGGAGGGTTTCAAAGAGAAACGGAAAAAAATGAGCGAACTAGCCGAAAAACACGGCACGGACTTAAGAACGGCCGCTTTACAGTTTTCGGCAGCTCCTGACATTGTATCCGCGGTCATTCCAGGCACAAGGTACCCGGAGCAGGCACGTGAAAACGTGGAATCCATGAAAGTAAAAATTCCTCAGGAATTCTGGGAGGAATTGGTTGAGAAAAAACTGATTTCGGAAAAAGCACCATGGCCGAAATAATTTAGTCGGTTGGTGATTTCCCTGTTCGTTTTTTATTAAAAAAAGGCTGGTTATCTCGGGATGACCAGCCTTTTTCGGTTAAATTATTATAGTTCCTAGAATCCGCAGTACTTTTATGTAATCAGATGATTCTAATGAAGAAACACCTTCCAGACTTTACCCATTTAATTTGGACAACAAGCTGATTATCAACAAAACCTGCGAGGTTTTCGGATTTAAGGTAGTTAATAAAGGGGATTTTGAATCAGTGAGAAGTTTCTGTTCATTTCATCCAGTTTTATTGGCAAAAGGTAAGACCTGTCCTGCCATGCCCTTTCCTGAACGTTGATAACAGTATAGGTCGGATTTGGGGAAGTAGTATTGTCCGGCAGTAACTGATACCTTACCCTGACTCCTGTGGCATCTCCATAAACTGAGGGGGCAATCATCCATCTTCTCACATCAAAATAGCGATGGTCCTCATAAGCCAATTCCACCCTTCTTTCATTTCTGTACCTTTCTTTTAGATCTTGTCCAGAATCAGTCACAGGAGGCATACCTGCCCGCTCTCTGATCATATTCAGGTAAGTTCTGGCCTCGCTTTCTTCACCTAATTCTATGCATGCTTCCACATAATTAAGAAGCACTTCAGTGTATCTCATCACTCTCCAAGGAACTTCTTGTCTAAAGTACTGATGATCGACGTTTGGATCAATGAATTTCTTGAGGTAATAGCCTGTGTACGTACCATTCCAATCTTCGATGGGGCCTTGTCTGGTATCCAAACCATTGACAATATCAACCCGGTTGGTAGCTGCATTGTACCTTTCCCATTGACCTACCTGGATAATCCCTTGAGGATCGGAATCCCTCAAATTCGCAGGCCTCTGTCTCCATTGTGCACCTTCATAGAGAAAAGTAGCATAAAACCTTGGGTCTCGGCTACCATAAGGATCGGCTGCATGGTTGGGATTGTTCCAGTCAAACTTGGTACCATCAGCCATTTCAAAATCATCTGCCAATTGCCCAATAGGTGTATTTCCACCCCAGTTATGATATCCATTGGGTCCATTAAATAATCCAGGGTCTCCAATATCCCAATTTTCCTGTACCCTTTGCAACAAAAACCTCACATAAATGTCTTCTGAAGTTTCTTTAGATATAAACAATTGTTGGAAATTTTCAGATGGATCTTCGCCACTGGTATGTAGTGAATACAATCCCAAATCCATGACATCTCTTGCTGCATCTTTGGCGGCTCTCCATCGGCTCATCTGATCACCGGAAGTGAAACTGATAAGTTCAGGTTGGGAAAAACCCTGTGCCCATGAGGGATTATGGTAAAGGTCACTCGCTGCATACAACAAAGCCCTTGCTTTTATCGCTAATGCAGCTCCTTTGGTAGCTCTGCCCATGTTACTCCCAAGTTGTTGTAAGGGTAGCAGTTCGGCGGCTTTGTCAGCTTCTTCTACCACAAATGCCAGTACCTCTGCATAGCTCGCTCTTGGCTGTTCATAATCTTCTCCCAATCCATAGGCCCCTTTTATCAAAGGTACACCTCCATAAATGGATAGTAAATTGTGATAGATAAATGCCCGTAAAAAATGGACCTCTCCTATAAGTCTGCTTTTTAGATTTTCATCGGCAAATTCAGCATCGCCGATTTTTTCCATAAATATATTACAGTTTCTTATTTGCCTAAATCCATTTGTCCAGTTAATCTGTTGATATCTTCTACCTGTCCAGAAATTTTCATCCCAAACACCCAAGTAACTTGGATTGATAAGACTTTTGGTGGCATTACTGGTTTCCCAATCCCATACGGCCATGGACTCATCCACCAGGCTGGACATCATTAAAGCATGGAATCCATGAGGAACGGCAAAGTAAATGTTGTTCACGAATGTCTCTATCAGATTTTCATCGTTCCAGACCGCAACTTCCGCATACTGGTCCAACGGCTGGCGGTCCAAAAATTCTTCACTACAAGAACTCACCCATACTGCCAAGGCAAGCAAAATCGCATATATTGTTTTGTTGCTTTTCATTGTCTTAAAAGGTTAAAGTCAAACCACTGTTGATCACACGTTGTAGGGGATAGCTTTGTCCACTAGCACTGTCAGATTCCGGATCAAAATTCCTGAGGTCGGGTGCGTAAGTGAAAAGGTTAAAGCCACTGATGTAAACCCTGAAATTCTGTAGTGCCAACTTACTGGCAATAAATGACGGGAAATTATAACCCAGTTCCAGGTTTTTTAACCTAACATAATCTGTACTGTTGAGCCAGAATGTGTTTCGCTGATTCATCCAATATTCATCGGTCCTGTTGAAAGTGCGTGGAAAATTGGCATTACTATTCTCAGGCGTCCATCGGTTGTCGGCAAAATCTTTTAAGTAATTGCCTATTTCCCCAGATTCTGTACTGACATATCTTACTGCTCCAGTAGCTCCTTGGAATAAAATGGACAAGTCAAATCCTTTCCATTGTGCGCTCATATTCAGCCCCCCGGTAAACCTGGGTATGTTATTTCGCTCATTTCTCACCCTGTCATTTCCATCAATCACACCATCACCATTGACATCTTCAAATATGATGTCCCCAGGCCTGGCTCCCGGCCAATGTGGGGTTGCATCTAGTTGTTCCTGATCCCTGAAGATTCCAACTGATTGATAGAAAAGATCCTGGTTGGGATTATTTGGATTGGTCGGGATAGGTCGGCCTGTAGTTTGTTGATATTGAGGAGCACCGGGAGATTCATCCCAAAATTCCACCCTGTTTAGGGCATAACCTGCGTTGGCAGAAATCTGATAGGTTAAATCACCTGCGTTTCCATTATAGGTAGTGATAAATTCGTAGCCTCTGTTGGATACCTCGCCAATATTTTCTCGGGGAAGGGTCAATCCCGTAGACACTGGAATAGAAGCATTTCTCCACCAGAGGATCTGTGAGCGATAATTGTAGAAAACATCAGCTTCTACTGTAAGGCGACTGTTGAAGAAACCCAGTTCAACGCCAAAATTATACTGGTCGGCCACTTCCCAGGTTACGTTTGGATTTGGTATCCTGAGTTCTCTAAGTGCTTGGTTCTCCTGGTCAACGCCAAAAATATAAGGGATATTTCCAAAACCGTAGGACGCTAGGTACTGCCACTCATCGATCCGGTCATTACCCGTCTGTCCATATGAGGCCCTGATTTTAAAGTGGTCGGCATTAGGCATGAATCCTTTCCAAAAATCTTCTTCGGAGACCCTCCATCCGACGGAAATTCCGGGAAAAAACCCAAATCTGCTACCTTGTGGGAAAATGTAAGAGCCGTCATACCGCCATACAAACTCTGCCAGGTATTTTTCCTGAAACTCATAATTGAACCGACCAAAATAATTAAACCGAGCATTTTGATAGGCAGATCCACCATTGTCTCTTTCAGCATTCCCGCCCGCAAACATTTGGTCCACCGCAGTAGAAACAAAAAATCGACGGAATGCATTTAGTGTGTTGCCATATCCAGTCCGGGATTCCATACCTACCATTAACCTCATGGAATGGTCATTTTGAAAGGTACGGTTGTAATTAAGCATTCCGTTGACAAGCAGCTGCCTGTCTGCACCCATATTTTCAGTTAACCTGGGATCATTGAAGCCTCTTTGTCCTCTGACCAATTCAGGTGTTCCGTCTGGTCCAAGTGTATTTCCATCCCAAGAGTATAGAAACCAAGGCGTTTCGAATCTCTTTTGCATCGTAAACGTCTGATCCAAACCTACGTTTCCATTAAAGGAAAGGCCTTTTACCCAAGGCGCATCTATATTCAACCGCAACGTACTTTGTAAATTGTACATATTGGTCTGGTCATAGCCTGTGGCATCTGTGGTGATGACAGATGGATTGTCACCATACTCGATATCCGGCCCGGGACTGCCGTCAGGCCAATAAGCATGCATATTTGGTTTACCCCGCATGATCATCCTGAAAATATTGCCTGCTGAACGGGTAGGGAAATTTCTTACCTCCTGTCGGCCGGCCACATCAAAACCGATTTTTATATAATCATTTATTTTTCCGTCCAGGTTGCTTCTGAAATCATACTGATCGTATCGGGTGGCACTATTATAATAATAACCATCTTGGCCTTTAGCACCAAACATGACGAAATAATTTATACTCTCATTTCCCCCAGAAGCTGTTACGGTATGGTAACTTTGAGGTGCCCAAGGCCTAAGCACTTCTCCAAACCAATCTGTATCAGGGTGAAGCCAAGGGTCTGTGCCTTCCCTGAAATTACTAATTTCCTGATCCGTAAACCTCACTGGCCTGTTCCTATACATATCTATCTCATTGAGCATGGTGAGGTACTGTTCCGCATTTGCCATTTCAGGTAGCACGGTGGGTTGGTTCCAGCCAAGATTGGAGTTTATTTCAATGATTGCTTTTCCGCTTTTTCCTCTTTTGGTAGTAACCAATATTACCCCATTCGCCGCTTGGGCACCATAAATAGCGGCAGAAGCGTCTTTTAAAACCGTTATGCTTTCCACACTATTAGGGTCTATCCTGGCCAATGACCTACCTGGTATACCATCCACTACAATCAAAGCACCGTTATTACCCAAGGTGTTGGTCCCTCTTATCCGAATGGTGGAATCATCATTTCCAGGCTCACCACTTCTGGTTACAGAACTCAGACCGGGAAGCCTACCTACCAAGCTATTGCTTACATTGGTGACTGGAGCTGTTCTGATAGCATCACCTCCCACCGAAGACACCGATCCGGTGAAAGTGACTTTTCGTTGTTCACCGTATCCAACCACAACTACTTCTTCAAGTGATCTTGAATCCATGATCATCCGGACGTTTAAGGTAGTAGCGGCACCAACTGTGACTTTCTGGGTTTCAAAACCAACAAACGATATTACCAAAACAGCCCCCTGCTCTACATCGAGAGAGAATTTACCATCAACATCGGTAACTGTCCCAATGGTTGTCCCTTCCACTATTACGGTAGCACCAGGGAGAGATTCGCCGGATTCGTCGGTTACTACCCCTGTGATTGGAAAGGCTGCGGCTTCTTGTGACATTTCAACGGCTACTTCCTCAACTATAGGTTTCCCCTTTACTCTGACGTGAATGTTATTGTTGACCTGTCGGAACTCTAGTTTTGTTAGTGACGAGATGTTTTGAAGTATTTCATACAAACTTCTTGTCTCATCACCGTCAATAGTAATGGGTGAAAGCTGTTTCAAATCTTCTCCAGAGTATATAAAATTGAACCCAGACACCTTTTCAATCCGGGAAAATGCCCTCTCCACTTTGGTATTGTGGAACTTTACACTGATCATTACTTCTTCAATGTTCTTTATCTGAGCATGTGTGTCGTTAGCAAATAACAAGCCCACTGACACCAACTGGACTAAGAAAACATAAGTAAACAATTTGGCCAAATGAATGGCTAACGGTATAGGATTTTTCATATCTCTACATTTTTTGATTGGGTATATTTTTTTGATGGACTGGCGGGTTTTTTCGCCGGGATTTTTAACATATTATCCACATATTTCAAAAATCCCTGTCAAATAAGCTTAGGTTATTTTTTCAATATTGGCGTTTCTTCATAAGCAATTTATTTCGGGTTAAAAGATTAATTGTCAAACTTAATTTTTACTTCATTTTGATGGATTGAAAAATTGAAACCTGCTACATAGCTTAGTCCAAGAAGGACATTTTTCAATGTTTCATCCTGAAATTTACCGGAGAAGGTCACCTTGCTTTTAGGCCGGTTGAAAACATGAATTTTAACACCATACCAGTTTTCCAGCAAGAAAATGGCTTCGTCTATCGGGGTTTCTTTAAATAAAATCTGCTTTATTGTCCAACTAAGAATTAAATCTCTATCGAAGTCTGTTACCTGCAACGTCCCTTTTCCAATTTGTGCCATCTGCCCCGGAACCAATAAAACAGAAGGCTTGTCGCCTTCCCTGTCTTCTATTAATACCTTACCCGAAACCAGTGCAATATCCATATTGGATTTGTTATAGGCTTTTACATTAAAAGAGGTACCTAAAGCTACGGCATTGACCTGGCCTATATTTACGATAAATGGTCGAAGAGAATCCTCCACCACATCAAAAAATGCCTCCCCTTCCAAAAACACTTCTCTTTTGTCCAAGTCAAACTGCTTCCTAAATTTCAGCTTACTGTTGGAATTGAGGATTATTTTGGACCCGTCAGAAAGCATGAGATTCGATTTTACCCCCGGAGGTGTAATCCGCTCTACATAAGTTTTCGGTTCAGATATTACTAATTTTTCATCCTCCTCCACCGGGCCAAATAAATAGAGAAACGTCAGACATACGATGAAAAAACAGGCTACTCCCCACCAAAAGCTCAAATTGATAAACGGAGTTCTGTTTGACTTTTTCCCTAAAGTACTTTTTGAATCGAGAGGAACCACCTTGTAATCAAATGACGTTTCCACATCCAGATTCCGCTCTATTTGTTCCCAGATTTCAGATATTAGATTATTTTCTATATGATGGTTTTTAATTGAAAGGTTCAAGATAATTTCTCTAGCCATTTCCGCCGCTTCGTACTGATGTGGATTTTTCGACAGAAGCTCTTCCCATTCAATTTTGGTTTCGGCATCGGGATTTACCACCCACCTCCTAAAGGAAGGGTCCAAAACAAAATCCTCAGCTGTATATTTGGCTATATCCATTTTTCTAAAACCTAATACATATGAGCAGGTTTTCTACAAAATCTATCCTTATAATTTCAAAAAAAAATGAAATTTATTGTTGCGGAAACAAAAATGACCATCGCTTAAAAAATCTGTAAATTAAAGCTTAAATATTCGCCAAATTTGAAATGGATTTGAGAAAAAAATTTATCGACAAAATTCCCTTACAGGCTTTTCTTTAATCCTGAAATGGCTTTCCAAACCAACGTGTAGACCGACTGAACGTTGATTTTCATAACCTCAGCGATTTGCTCATAGCTAAAACTATCGAAAAAATAGTACCGGATGACCTCTCTCTGGCGTGCAGGCAATTTATCTATGGCATTGGATAATTTAAAACTTCTTTCTTGATCAATTTGGGTTCTAATCAAATCACTTTCGGCAGATTCTAAAAAATACAATACATCATATTTTTCAAGTTCTAATAATCCCCTTTCCATTTTGGAGCTTTCTATTTGCCTGTAAATTTTATGGCTTAAACATTTAAAAAGATACAACTTAAAATTATCGACCGTTTTGATCGAATTCCTGTACTTCCAAAGGTCCAAAAAAACATCCTGAATACAGTCCTTTACAAAGTCTTCATCTGAAACAATGGATCTACCCAATGAAAAAAGCTGGGAAATATATTTCTTGTAAATCGCTTCTAATCCGGTACGTTCATTGTTTCTGATTTTCTGCCAATTTTCAAAATCATCACATACCTGTCCCGTTCGAAGTTGGTGTAAACTTTTTTCCATTATTGCTATTTTGGGTTGGACACTAAAGTAGGGATATAAAATTTACAATAAAATACATTATGACATTTATTATTCTAAATTTTCCGGCACTTTAAAAAATATAAATGACACCAAACCAAATAATCCATAGATATTTGGCTTTAAAGGATAAGAGACTAGTACCTATAAATACATTAATTTAAAACCTCCTCCATACTAAAAACCGCTTTAAACCTTGGACCGGTATACCGCTCTAAATAATTTGATTGGCTGAATAAAAGAAAAAATCAACTTATTCATGTTTTTAGAGATTTTAAACAAATTTCTTATGCAAAAGAAGCAAGTTTATATTTTGTCACTGCCCTCCAAGAGTTTAGGCCATCATTTCCAAATGCTTCGTTCACATATTCCAAGCTATACCCATTTTACGGCCTGATTTTATAATTTTACCCAAACCGCTGCTGAAAATCCTTTTTATAGGACATAGGCGTAACCCCTATCCGGTCCTTAAACTGCCTGTTAAAATTGGAAAGGGTGTTAAAGCCGCTTTCATAGCATACTTCACTGATATTAATCCTTTCCTCATGAAGCAGTTTGCAGGCATGACTGATCCGTACGTCAGAGAGAAAATCTGAAAACGATTTATTCATACGGGACTTGAAATAGCGGCTAAAGGAGCTTACTGTCATATTCGTAAGTGTAGCCACATCTTCCAACCGTATTCCCTCCTTAAAATGCTCCATTACGTAATCATAGACCTGGCTCATCCGGTCTTCTTCCGAAGCCTTGTTCAGGTTGGTATATCCAGCCTGAACAATGGGGTGGCAATCCCTGGAAACAACCATTAACTGCAAAATTCTTAACAGGTGAATAATACTTTCCAGTCCCTTCAAGGTCAGCAACCTCTTCATCATGGGCCGGATCACACGGTTGGTTTCCCCATCTACTTCCAGTCCCCTCACCGAACGATGCAACAGATGCTTTAATCCCTCAAATTCTTCCTTTTCAAGTAATCCCTCACCTATGAAATCCGCTGAGAAATAGACCACAATACCATGTGTCTTTAATTTTTGGGACTTATCGAAATATTCCTGATCATTTCGCCATAGGTGGGGGAGATTTGGCCCTGTAAAAACCAGGTCATTCTCCCTGAAAGGTTTCATGTTATCTCCCACAAACCGGGTACCCCTGCCCTCCAGCACTAAGAATAGCTGGTATTCGGGATGGAAATGCCAATTGGAATCGAAAGAAGAGGCAATTAATTCCCTCACCACAAATGCCATGTGGCCAGGAATTTTCGATTTTTGAAATGGTTTGTTCACATCACTCTCATTTAATGCGTTAAAAATAGTAATTTTTACATTATCGTGATAAAATACAGTCAGAATTTGGTAAAATAGAGTGAGAAAGACTCATCAATAATTATCATCTTTACACTTATTATACTAAATTAACGCATGCTCAATAAACTCAAAAAAATGAAACAACTCGGTTTTATATTAATCTTCGCAGCGCTGTTTGCTGCCTGTGGAGATAAGGCCACCCGTCTTGGACTATCGGACGGTCCGCGGAGGATAGAGATCCTTTTTCTGGGGCACGACAGTCAGCACCACAATTCCGAAAAGTTGATGCCCATGCTCGCCATGCCGCTTTTCCAAAAAGGAATCAACCTCACTTATACTTCGGATCCCAATGATCTAAACGACAACAATCTGGCTCTTTTTGATGGAGTAATGATTTATGCCAACCACGATGAAATTACCTCCGAGCAGGAAAAATCCCTGAAATCATATGTGGAAGGTGGAAAAGCCTTTATACCCCTTCACAGTGCATCCTTTTGCTTCCGCAATTCGGACTGGTTCGTGGAAACTGTAGGCGGCCAGTTCAAATCCCATGGAGTAGGAGACTTTACTGTTGATATTATTGACCCCTCCCACCAGATTATGCAGGGAGTCAATGAATTTGAGACATGGGATGAAACGTACGTTCACAGTAAACTGAATCCTGATATGACCGTCCTGATGGAACGGGTAGAGGGAGACCACCGGGAACCTTGGACTTGGGTCCGTGAGCAAGGAAAAGGAAGGGTGTTTTACACCGCCTACGGCCATGATGAGCGCACCTGGAGCAAACCGGATTTTCATACGTTAGTTGCCAATGGCGTCTATTGGGCTGTTGGTGAAAACGTTGTGCAACAAGTGATGGATTACAATATTCCCGTGCCGGTATTCAGCGAGGCTGAAATACCCAATTATGAAAGAAGGGATCCAGCTCCAAAATACCAGCATCCCCTTTCACCGGAAGAGTCTATGAAACTGGTGCAAATTCCGGGTGGCTTCGAGTTGCAGTTGTTCGCCTCCGAGCCAGACATTATCAACCCCATGGCAATGGCGTGGGACGATCAGGGCAGGCTTTATGTCATCGAGACAAAGGACTACCCCAACGAAGTAAGAAAAGATGGCGGCAATGACCTCATCAAGCTGTTAGAAGATACCGATGGAGACGGCAAGGCAGATAAAATTACTGTTTTTGCAGATAATTTAAATATCCCGACCAGCATGGTTTGGGTAAATGGTGGTTTATTGGTTTCCATGGCACCTGATTTTGTCTTTTTCAAAGATACCAATGGAGATGGTAAAGCCGACTTGCGGGAAACTGTAATCACCGGCTGGGGTAAGAGTGATACCCATGCTGGTCCTTCCAACCTGATGTATGGATTTGACAACAAGGTTTGGGGTGTATTGGGTTATTCCGGATTCAATGGAGAAATTGATGGAAAGCCCTTTAATTTCAGCCAAGGCGTTTACCGATTCAAGCCGGATGGTACTGATTTTGAGTTCTTGGGCAACACCAGCAACAATACCTGGGGGTTGGGGTTTTCAGAGGAATTTGACGTGTTTATCTCCACTGCAAACGGGCAACATAGTGTCTATCTAGCTATGGACAATAAATATGTTAAAAGACCAATCCAAGGCGGTTCGGTGAATGCGGCACACGGAATTGACACGCATTATGACATGCCCCATTTAACCCCCTATTTACGGCAGGTTGACTGGCATGGAAGCTATACAGCGGCAGCCGGTCACCACCTTTACACTGCAAGAAGTTTTCCTAAATCCTACTGGAATAAAGTTGCTTTTGTCGCAGAACCTACTGGAAGGGTACTACACAGGGCAATAATCGAAAAAGACGGTTCTGGATTCAGGGAAAGAAATGGGTTTAATATTCTAGCCAGTTCCGACGAATGGTTTTCGCCGGTACATGCGGAAGTTGGTCCTGATGGGGCTTTGTGGATTGCAGATTGGTATAACTTTATCATACAGCACAATCCTACCCCCCAAGGTTTTGAAAACGGAGAGGGCAACGCATATATTAATCCCCTACGTGATTCAGAACACGGAAGGATCTACCGTTTAGTTTATAAGGGTGCTCCCGAATACAAACCGTTTAAAATCGATCCTACAAGTAATAGGGACCTAATCTCAGGGTTGAAAAGCGACAACATGTTCTGGAGAAGAACTGCGCAACGATTAATTGTTGAAAACCAGAATAAAGAAATTGTTGATGAACTGTTGAAATTGGTAGATACTAATTCGGTCGATGAAATTGGTTTAAACAGCCCTGCCGTGCATGCTTTGTGGGCACTTCATGGTTTGGGTATGCTTGACGGATCCAATGATAAGGTAAACCGAGTAGTTTATAAGGCCTTAAATCATACAGCAGCCGGGGTACGGAAAAACGCTGTGCATGTTCTACCACGTACCGAAGCCGGTGCTCAAGCCATTTTGGACGCCAACCTGGTAAATGATGCGGACTTAAACACCAGAAAGGCAGCGTTATTGGCAGTAGCGGATATGCCACCTTTGGCGGGATTAGGCAAAGCATTGCTTGATGCCAGCCTTTTGGAGGAAAATAATACCGATGACTACCTTCCCCAAGCTTTGTTTGCTGCCGTGTTGGCTCATCCCCAATCCTTTGAAGATCAAGTAAAACAGGTAGCACAGATTACAAAACCGGACTCGCTGTTAAATCTTGCAGAACGTGTTTCAAAAAGTTTAGTGCAGGAGCAATATAGCCTTGACCGAAGAGCGGGAATTCCTTTTCCTCCTGCCATTGAAAACAAGGAGATACACTTAAAGGCTACTATCAGCAAATCAGGAGATGACGTATTGGAGGGCATTATCGTGGCACAGGGCGATGTAGATAATGGCTACAGCCTTTATGTACAGAATAACGCTGTACACTGGTTGGTCAAACAAGGTGGTAGATCCTATAAAATTGATTCCAAGGGTAATCTGCCCACCCAACAATTCGTAGTTCAGGCCAATCTTCTGAAAGATGGTTCAATGAATTTGCTGATAAACGAAAAAACTGTTGCCACCACAAATGCTAATGGCCTTTTTACAACTTCTCTAGCATCAGAACGAGTACGTATCGGAAATGATAATCAGGGGGATAAGCAGGTAGGTGATTATCCTAGACCATTTTGGTTTAGAGGCCGCATGAATTCCCGTGAGTCGTATTTAAGGTTGCTTCAACCTACAGGTGAGGAACAGCGTGTCACCTTGAGCCAAGAGCCCGTACAGGAAGATGCTGCCGCTGGCTCAGTTACTGTCAAAATGGGTGTCATCCAACATGAAATGAAATTTAACAAACCAACCTTTACGGTAAAGGCAGGTTACGAAGTGACAATTGACTTTGAAAATACTGACTTCATGCAGCATAACTTGGTAATCGCCATGCCAGGAACCATGGAAAAAGTAGGTGCTGCCGCAGATGCGTTAGCCAGGGACCCAAATGGAGCTGAAATGAATTTCGTTCCTAAAATGCCGGAAATAATTGCGGCTACCCGTCTTGTTGACCCCGAATCCAGTGAATCACTTGTATTTCGGGCGCCCAACACTCCAGGGGAATATGTGTACATCTGTACCGTACCCGGCCACTGGAGAATCATGAACGGTATCATGATTGTGGAATAGAACCTGTTAACTTTAAAAATTTCATGTCGACCCAAGTACATTCCGTGTTTAGGTCGATTTACCCAGTAACTAGATAACATGAGTTTAAACGTAACTTTTGGAGTCACGACGTGGCTTTGGACATCTCCCTTTAAATCAGACACCCCTGCCCTATTTGAGAAAATTAAAGGTATGGGTTTTGACGCAGTGGAAATTCCGGTAGAGGACCCTGACCTTATCGATGTGGCTGGAGTTCAGAATGCTTTGATGCAGCATGATCTTAAGCCAGTAATTTGTGGGGCCTTTGGTCCATCCAGAGACCTGACTCACGATGATCCTTCATTCCATCAAACTAGCTTTGACTATATCCAAAAATGCTTCGACATCAGTTCCGCTTTAGGTGCCAAGTTTGTCGCAGGCCCCATGTACTCTGCCGTGGGCAAAGCCAGACTGCTTTCTCCTGAACAGAAAAGAGTGGAATGGGACAGAGCTGTCAACAACTTACATATCGTTTGCAAAATGGCCGCATCCGCTGGTCAGGAAATTGCACTCGAACCTTTAAACCGCTTTGAAACAGACCTAATTAACAACGCCGCAGATTTGATGCAGCTAATACATGACATCAACCACCCGGCAGCCAAAGTGTTGCTGGACGGATTTCACATGAATATCGAGGAAAGAAGTATCGAAGATGCCATCACATTGGTGGGCGAGAAACTTATACATGTGCAGGTTTCCGAAAATTACCGAGGAACACCCGGTACGGGACAAACCCGTTGGGAGGATTACCGACGGGGGTTGGAAAAAATCAACTACCAAGGAACGGTATCCATCGAAAGTTTTACCCCTGAAATCAAAGAATTGGCCGGTGCTGTCTGTATATGGAGGCCTTTGGCTGAAAGCCAAGATGACTTTGCGTCGGAAGGATTAAAGTTCCTAAAAGAATGGGCTTCTTGATCAACATAATCAGTTTTAGAGTAATCAACAATACACATATACTATGAACGACAAAAAAATAAACATAGCCATCATAGGACTTGGTTTTGGAGCGGAATTTATTCCCATCTACCAAAAACACCCGCTGGCTAATATGTATGCTATCTGTCAACGAAACGAGGATAAACTCAATGAAATCGGTGATGCTTTTGGCATCGAAAAAAGATATACCGACTATGATGAGTTGTTGAAAGATCCAAATATCGACGCAGTTCATATCAATACCCCCATTCAGGCTCATGCGGAGCAATCTTTAAAGGCCCTTAGGGCTGGAAAACATGTTGCTTGCACCGTCCCTATGGCAACCACTGTAGAGGAATGCAGGCAAATAGTAGAAGAAACGGAGAAATCGGGTCTTACCTATATGATGATGGAAACGGTCATTTACAGCCGTGAATTCCTCTTTGTCAAGGATATGTATGAAAAAGGTGAAATGGGTAAACTACAATTCCTTAGAGCCAGCCATCAACAGGAAATGGCCGGATGGCCTGGGTATTGGGAAGGCTTGCCGCCCATGCATTATGCCACCCACTGTGTGGGTCCCGTACTTGCTCTTCCGAAGGCGCAGGCAGAGTATGTCTCCTGCTTTGGTTCCGGCAGAATCGATGAAAACCTGATTGAAAAATACGGATCTCCCTTTGCCATTGAGACCTGTCATATCAAATTGAAGGACTCCGACTTGGCAGCCGAAGTTACCCGCTCTCTTTTCAATACGGCAAGACAGTATAGGGAAAGTTTCGATGCCTATGGTTCTAAAAAATCATTTGAGTGGACGCTTATCGAGCATGAGGATAGCGTGATCCATACCGGTGAGGAGCCCGAAAAAGTGAAAATCCCTGATTTTGCCCACTTACTGCCAGAAGAGATCGCATCGTTTACCTCAGCGGGAGTCTATGATTCGGACGACAACCAGCACCTTTCCTTTATTCAAGGTGCAGGACATGGAGGTTCACACCCCCATTTGGTACATGAGTTTCTTTCAGCACTTGAAGAAGGAAGAGCCCCTTATCCCGACGCAAGACAGTCTGCAAATATAACCTGTGTTGGAATTCTGGCACATGAATCAGCTATGAAGGGTGGAGAAATCATACCGCTCCCGGACTTTACATTTAAAAAATAGCTGAAATTATAGCGGCGTTAGTTGCCCATGAATCCGTTATCAACCTATTGACCTACCTAACCAATCCCAAACAGCGGCAGAAATTCTGCCGTTGTTTTTTTTCCAAAATATTAGGTATATGGGTATTGAGAATTTCAAAAAATTAGCGTTCATCCTAACCCTTTGTCCTTCATTGAAAAAATCTTTTTGGCATTCTTGTTGCCTACAGTGTCAGCACTTATTTTTACTTAAATCTTCACAGACATGAATTTATCGAAACAATCGCTTTTATAAATAGCTCTAAAAATGGAGGATAAAGAATTAGAAGAAATCAAAAAAGATGAAAAAGTACAACGGGCTTTGTACGAGAATGCGATCAACTTGCCAAAGGATAGTTCCGAAACTTTAAAAAGGGAGGCTCCTATTCTGGGAGCTACAGCTATATTATTTGTTGGATGTGGGGTTTTCTATTTTTTGTTAGCTAAGGACTATTTACCAATACCGGCCAATTACATACCTACCGTGCAAAGGGTTGTGTTAGCGGTAATGTTTGTTAGTTTAGTGTTAACGGCTAACCGGCTTTTAAAAAAAATTGTCAATCGTAAAGTTGGAAATGAGACTACTGTCTTCAATTTTAACCGCATTACTGATTTATTTGCCGGCATCCTGGTTTTCTTTATCGTTCTTTCATTGCTTTTTGCCAACTGGTACGCCGCAATGGTATCTTTTGGGATTGTATCCCTTATATTGGGCCTGGCCCTGCAAAATCCCCTCACAAGTTTTTTTGGATGGATATACCTACTTATCCGAAAGCCATATGATGTTGGAGACAGAATACGGATTGGCAACGTATATGGCGATGTAATAAACGTAAGTTATATTGATACCACCCTATGGGAGTTTAATGGAGATTACCTATCTGGAGACCATCCAAGTGGCCGGATAATTCGGTTTGCAAATTCCAAAGTATTCAATGAGTATATTTACAATTACTCCTGGCCATTGTTCCCATTTATTTGGAATGAGCTTAATTTTTACTTGTCCCATGGAAGTGATTTTAAATTTGTGACAGATACTGTGCAACGTATCGCTGAGCGAGAGATTGGAAAAGCTATGGTGAGACGGGTGGCAAGGTTTAAAAAAATATTGGCAGAGACTCCTGTTGATGCGCTGGATGTGAATGAATATCCAGCGGTGATCCTCCGCGCGCACTCCAATACTTGGATAGAAGTTACTTTACGCTATCTCGTAGAACCCAAGAAATCGGGCCAAGTCAGGGGGAAATTGGTCGAAGTGATTATGGCTGAATTAAAGAAATATCCGGATAAAGCTATTTTTCCAACAAACAAATAGCATTTAGCCTTGGTTCTAAAAACCGTTGCAACCAATTAATTCTCTCCAATTTCTAATATTCGAAAATTACCTAAAATGATTTTTGCCCTTTCCTGATTTACGGCACGATGATTTTTCCATATATCAACATCCGGGGTAGAACTGACGCTATCTAAAGTTACTTTATTTAGGTCTGTTGTATTTTGATTTGAGTATGGGAAATTATCCGTTGAATTCCTCCATTCAGTCAGATCCATTCTTTCACAACTGAAAATGATCAACATAACTAAAAAAATATCAGGAATAAACAATAAATGCTTTTTCATGGTGGTGGTATTGTTAGTAGTTGTAAAGTTATCAAATATACGTTTAAATAACCATTTCTGTCGTAAAAAATCTATTTTTTGTATTTAAAATTAAGATTTCTATTTTTGGTATTAATTAATTATTGGCCGAATATTAATCTTTGATTTAAATAAGAAACCACTAAAGATCCTATACGTAAAATATTAATTGGTTTAATTTGATTTTATAAATTTAAAATAATTTTTTACGGTTTGTGTGTTTTCCTTTGGTCGAGCGAAAGTTCCAGATACTCAATCTGGCATAATAATTGGTCATTTATTTCTATCCTATACGTACATAATTTAGTAAAATCAACTCATTACCATCCGCCAACTTTTTCAAGGAATATTTACTCAATCTACCTTCTCCATGAAAAGTTTCTATTTAACAGTTTTGTTCTCATGTGTTGCACTAGGTATTTCCTTTTGTGCATATTTACTTCCTGTGCAAATTGATCCTGAACGGATCAAAAACTTCATACAAACTTACTCGGTCAATTATGGACCTGAAAAGGTTTATATCCAACAGGATAAAACGCAATATTTTCCTGGGGAGACGCTTTGGCTGGCAGCATATGTCGTGGATGCGGCCTCACTCCTACCTTCTCAGAAAAGCGGTGTCCTCTATGTAGACTTAGTAAACAATAACCATCAACCGATTAAGAGCATAACACTTCCCATTGAGGATGGTGCCACTTTCGGTGACATACTACTGCCTGACGACCTGCCGTCAGGCGCATATGTGCTTTCCGCCCACACTCATTGGCAAAAAAACTTTGGAGAAGCCTATTTTTTCCAACGGGAAATTTCCATCATATCCACATCTGACACCATTTCAACCAGAGAAGAAGAAATACAATCTGAAATAGAGATGCGATTTTTTCCTGAGGGTGGGGAGCTAATTGAAGGCATATCCCAAGTGGTGGCTTTCAAAGCTACGGACCATTGGGGTAAGGGAGTGTCCATTCAGGGAAGTTTGATCGACGGAGATGGAAAGGAAATCCTGACTTTTTCTGATGTGCATGAAGGCACGGGATCATTTACCGTCCAACCTGAAGCCAACACACAACTAATTGCTAAGATCCCTGGCTTGAATGGTGAAATGTTTGAATACCGCCTACCTAAAGCCCTGCCTGAAGGCTATGCCATGGAGGTGGATGAAGTTTCAAATTCCGATTCAGTGAAAATCGCCATAAGAACCAACGTTTCCGAAATTCCAAAAATATGGTTGGTCATTATGAATACGGATACACTAATTCATGCTGAATCATTCCTGGTATCAGCCGATGAAGACTACCACCATTCCCTTAGCAAATCACAATTTCCTTCCGGAATTTCTAGAATTACTCTAGCCACCGACAATGGTGAACCTCTTGCGGAAAGGCTAATTTTCAAAAAACCTCATGCTAATCACGAAATTAGCATAAGCACTGAAAAACCCAGCTACGGCACGAGGGAAAAAGTAGACCTGTCAGTACAATTTTCCGCAATGGGTAGCGACACACCTGCGAAACTTTCCATGGCAGTGATCGCCGAGGAATTAGTTCCATATCACTCCGACCAGGAAAATATCTTAACCTATTTGTTATTAAGTTCAGAGCTCAAAGGAAGCGTGCACTCACCGGGGTACTATTTTGAATCCGATGACCGGGAACATCAAGAGGCTCTTCGCTTACTGATGATGACTCAAGGTTGGCGTACCTTTGAATGGACAGACATCATGGAATCTAAGTATCCGGCAATCCGTTTTGCCCAAGAACAAGACCTGACACTTTGGGGAAGACTTACCCGTAGCAATGGAGATCCTGTAGCCGATGGCGAAACTCTTCTTTATCTTAAGGACCAGTACCAAACCTTTATCACCACCTCCACTAATGCGGAGGGTTATTTTGGATTTCAGGGATTTTATTTTAGAGATACGATTCAAGTTGTTGTGCAGGGTTCGGACAGCAGAGGAGATAGGTCCGATGTGGAAATTTCAATGCTTTCACGGCAAGACCCTCCCCCACGAAGTTCTCATGTCCTTCGCCCAAACCTTGCCCTGCCGCCACCTTTATCTTCCGAGTATTTCCAGACAGCTTTTGAGGAGCGCTTTCAAGCTACCGAGTCGGCGATAGCTGGTATGGATTTAAGGGAGGTGTTGCTTCAGGAAGTCGTCATTGAAGGAAGAGCGGAGATTATGGAGCCCTTTCGACTACATAGCCGGGCAGACGTAACGTTGAATAGGGAGCAGTTGCCTGTAGCTCCGTCGGGAAACATCCTCGAAAGCTTGCAAGGCCGTGTGGCTGGACTTCAGGTTACCCGCACTGGAATGAATGAATTTCGGGCAGTAATCCGAGGTCAGGGCACACCTCTCTACCTATTAGATGGGATGCCCATCAGTGAAGGAGCCATGCAAAGTATTAATCAATTTGACATAAGCCGGATTGAAATCCTTAAAGGTCCTGGTTCAGCGGGTATCTACGGCGGCCGGGCCGGCGGCGGAGTGATTGCACTCTTTACCCACCGGGGTGGCGAACTTGAGGAAGTGGACCCAGAACGGGGTAAGCATATCATGACGCACCTTGCCGGAGGATATACCAAGACCCGTAGGTTTTACTCCCCTACCTATGAAGAGTCCAATTCGGATTACTTTGACTACCCCGATTGGAGAAGTACAATCTATTGGGAGCCAAACATCGCCCTCAACGCAGGAACCCGCAGGACACTATCCTTTTATACAGCTGATACACCTGGGAAATACAGGGTGATCGTAGAAGGGATATCCACAGACGGTCAACCTCTCTTTCAATCACACAGCTTTGTAGTGGAAGACTGAACGCAGAAGAAGCATGTAGTTCTCAAGAAACGAAATGTAATTTGCTCCCCCGGTGAATAAAATGGGTCATTCAAAATCTCAAAGTTTAAAATAGGTTTCAAATACATTTCCGGCGAAGAACTTACCAAATGCGCTTACCGCACGTAGCCCATCAGAGGTGCTGCGGGCATGAATTGCTTTGACAGTTCGGAGTTGACGCATGAAATCAGCAATTCGAATGACCAGTTTTCCCTTTCCGATAGGGTTACTAGTTGAATCGGTTCCTTCATAGATAGTGATAAACAAGGTCGTGGTGTCTTTCCACACATCTAAGCCTTTGTCGTTGAATATATCCTTGAATCCTTCAAAATAATAGTTTTGACCTTCCCGGCTGTACAACTGCGCGGTGTATTTCATCTTTTTTCTGTCTGGCGCTTGGGGATTATCTATGAACAGATTGAATACCCCATTTAAGGCCGTCATTGGATAAGGAGATAAGGCAGGAGCCAGCATGGTACCAATCATACGGGCCTGATGCTTTTCATCTGCCACAAATGCATCTATATCTTCAGTCTGTATAGTCAGGGTAAATTCAAATTCAGAATGGCTGCTTTTGCCCATCTGAAATCCCGTTTCATAATCTTCAGTTTCTCCAGGCCCATAATATCCGCGCATAGTTTCAGTAAACTGAACGCCAGTACCAACCGGAGAGGTTTCCTTGTCAGCATGCTGGGGCGGATTAAAGGAATAGGATAAGGTCAAACCCATTTCCTGCACAATAAGCTTGCAACTACGTTCCGCCAATCCGCTTATAGTAAGCAGGGGATTGGTACCCACCGGCCTCGGGATCACCGCCCCATCCATCACATATAGTCCCTGATGGAGTTCATTTCCCTCTGTGCTGGCAAATACCTGTCCTTTGTGGTCCACTACACCACTCTGGGCTTCATCTCCCATAGCGCAGCCTCCAAGTGGATGTACGGTTACCAAATCGTAGTTCATCATTTTGTTCCAGGTCGGATTCGGAATTTTGGTGCCTCCGAGAGCTTTGGTAGCGCTGAATATTTCACCGTTTACCTTGTTGAAGATTTCCTGTTTGCCCACTCCCCTCCAATTGATGCTTAGTTTTCCGTCGGTAAGGACCATTTCCCCGTTGCCATCGTCATGGGTCATGACCAGGTAAATTTGGGTATGGTTCACAGCACCGTGAAAGGCACCTAGAACAAGGCTTCGGATTTCCCTCCATTTTTCCCGCAGGTAATCCATAAACCCTCGGTCCGTATCCTTTCCCGCAAGACGGGAAAATGCTATAAGGGCCTTAGGCAAAATGGAGCGTATGGGGCCAGGAACAGTACCCTCCTCCAACGTCATTCCTGATTCTAAATCAGTGCGTTCACGCATATCAATGACACTGGTAATGCAGGGACCCACATTGGCTATGGAATCTGTGCCTTTTCTCCCCAAACCTATTCCGTTGATGGGTATGTCGTTGTTATAGCCAAATCCAAGCACATCTCCGTTTCCGGTAAACCGTTTTCCCAAGTTAGGGGAAACCTTAAGTCCATTTTGTGCCGAACGGAGAAGGATTTCAGTCGAACCTAGCGATCCGCCACTGAGTATCACATTTTTGGATCGGATAAACATCAAAGGTGCGTCAAAATTTTCCCTTCCGATTCGCGCAGGATGAAAATATACCTGCCAATAATCTCCCTGCCTCTCCACATAACGCACATTTATCTCGGTAAAAATTTCCGCCCCGTGGTTAAAAGCATCAGGCAGGTAATTCATGGCAGTGGTGTTTTTGGCTCCCACATTACATCCTGTCACACAATCGCCACAATTGGTACATTTGGGTTGCTTTATCCCCACATGGTTTTGCTTATCCTCAAAGGTCACATTGATATCCAAAAGCCGAAAAGGCTCCGACATAAATTTGGCTGATTTACGCATCGCATCGGTTTTCTTAAGAACCGGATACCCGTTTTTTCCTTCCGGATAGGGATTGGGTACAAGCATCTCCCAAGCCCTGTCTACCCCTTCATGGAAGCTTTCCACATCTTCCCGGATGGCGCTGGGCCAGGCAGCGTCTTCCATAATCCGGGGTTCGGGCCGGATTGAAACATTGGCATTAACGAGGGATGTTCCACCTAATCCGCAGCCTTTGAATACATTGATCCCGTTACCCATGGTAAATTCGTACAGACCGTTGCGGTTGATACCCGGGGACTTACCCCGAATAAAGTTCATTTCCCCTGAAGCCTTCCTCAATGTGTTGGGGAATTCTCCTGGTAAAAATTCCTTACCTTTTTCCAGGAGGCAAACAGAAAGGCCGGCACGGGCCATCCTAGAGGCTGCTATGCTCCCTCCGTAACCTGATCCGATGATTATTACGTCGTACTTTTCCTTTAGGTGAGTGAGTGGTTTAGAGAGCTTTTTCATGTGTCTATAATTGTTTTTCAGGGGTCACATGGAATCTCGCATGGTTGATAGTCATCCCTTTGTGTGACGGGTACGTCATGCTCGATTTCATGTGTTTATAATTGTTTTTTAATGGCCACATGGAATCTCGCAATTATAATCATCCCTCCGTGCGTTGCCTGCGTCATGCTCGATTTCATCTGTTTATGTTTTGTTTTTCAAAGGCCAGACCTGCCTGCCGACAGGCAGGGAATCTCGCATGACAGATAATCATCACAGTGTGATTCGCTCTTCGTCATGCTTGATTTCATGTTTGATCACAATGGGGGGTTCTATAATTGAAAATTTAGCGGGGCTTCCCTTAAATTTTGGGGACTCGTCGCTTCCAATATTTTTCCAGTCGGAGACTACTGTCTTGAATCCAATAGGATAAATGGTAAGGGCATCTTTATCGAGGTGTATACGAAGGAAGTTTTTATATCCTTCCCAACGGTAAGAAGATGATGCCTCAGTAATGTGGTTTTTGAGCACAAGAACGCTAAATGTCAGGTAGATGCCGAACAAAACACCACTTATAACACCTCCTACCAATATCATTTCTACAACAAAAAGGATCACTTGTCCCGACGAATCCAAGGCCAGTCCCAATTCAAAAAGGTTTATTCGGGAAAAAAGCCATAACAACACATATAAGTTTACAAGATGAAGGATGGCATGTACAAATCCTGCCAGATAGTTTAACTTTCCGTTATAAGATTTGATGTCAGTAAATACCATAAGTCCTATAAAAAGCAGCACATTTAGGAAAATGGCTCCCGGATTATGACTTAATGATTCCGTGATGGCTGAAAAAAACGCTCCAAACCCTCCGTCAAAAAGATCAATTTCGCTGAGCCTGACCATAATGGTATCACCGCTAGCATAACGTTTGGTCTGAAGGATCCAGGAGGTAAATGCATGAAGAGTCCCAAAAAATAATAACATTGTCACACTGAAATAAGGGAAAATAAGGTTAAGGAGACTTAACCTAACCGAATCTGCTTTTGAAGGAAAGACTTCTTTCAAATGAGCCTTTTTTCCATCCAACGTTTCGATCTCATCGAGAAGTGTGTTGGTAGGATGCATGAATGCCCCTCCACCTCCCGCTGTAATAAGTTGGCGGACCCGATTGTCGGGATGGATCTCCTCATATCGGGCATAATGGTGCAGGTCACCCGTCAATATGGCGGTTACGGATATACTTTTGTTCTTATCTTCGTAGTTTGATTCCCCTTTCCCAAATAGAACTCTTTCTATAAAAAACTTTATCCTGTCATAGGATGTGTTTTTCGGATCAAAGGACTTATAGACCCAAGCGGGTTCCGCAGTTACCAAAATCACCTTGGTATAGGAAGTAAAGTGTTTTTGGGCAATTTCTTTGAAGTAACAGATTTGAGGGTAATCGATATCCGCATTTAATTGTACGTCGATGGCTATCAACCAGTAATCATGAGGAAGCTTGATCGCAAAATAGCTTCTTGTTTGCCGGGTTTGCCAATTTCCCAATGACCTTTCTTGCGTAAATAGTCGGAGGAAATTGGTCAACCCATCGTACCAGTCATGATTACCGGGAATGGCATAAACGTCCGGCCGATGTTCATCACTGTCTTTTGTCTTTGGGAAAGCAGCATAATAAGGCCCCCTCAGTCGGTTGTCGTATTCGATCGTTTCCGGAGTAGGGTATATTTCATCTCCTCCCATCACCAAAAATTCTCCCCTTTTCAAGGTTTTTCCTTCCGCTTCAATGGAGGGCTGAGCCAGCGTATGGGCCAAGGTATAGGTTGGGTTGAATCCGTCTCCCAAATCTGAGACAAAATCAAACCACATTTCATTTTTATCGGAATAGTCGAAAGGGTTCACTTCTTGGTCTAAGGCTGCCTGCATTTCCCTACGGTCTGCAAAATTCCCAAATACAGAGGACAAAACCGTCTTCATGCCGGTGAACGCAAGCTGCTTGGGATCATACCAATTGACCATGGGTTTCTTTTCAAACTTCATATCTGAATCATTTTTCGTAATAAATTTATTCGCGTTTTTATTCCCGCCCCCATACCATCTTTCCCTTTGGTTGAGGTAAAAAATGAGGCCATTACCCTATCCCAAAATGACTGGAAAAGTTTTCCTTCGATTACAGGCTTTTCAGAAATCTCATTTTTCGGGAAAATCCGAACAGCGACATCCTTAAAATCCAAACCAACTACCTGATACCAAGGACCCATAAGTATCCAATTCGTATGAACCAGATAGATTTTCCCCGAAAGGACCATTTCACTAATTACCTCGACTAAGGTATTGCCAAAATGAGGTTTTACGGATACTTCTTTGGCAAAAAGCGGTATTTCCAAGTCCAACTTAGCAAAATATATACTGGAAAACAAATCTATGGCGACTTCTTCCAATTTAGTTGTGGATATTTTAAATAGGGCATAAAATACGGTATCCTTAGGAAGCCCATCCCAAATCAGTTTACCGGAATATTTCATACGGAAGGCACAGGTTTCGCCAACATCCTCGGTCTGCGTTACTGTATGGTCAAGGGAAACTCCTTCAGGCTTCCTACTAGTTAGATATCGCTTGCCGTCTGCATACCCCTGATTTATGAGATCACGGGCTGTAATTTTTTGGAGAAACAACTCTGAATCTAATGGCAAGGGAAAAACAGATGTGATCAGGTGAAGTTTTACCTGTTCCCCCTCCGACCTTCCTTCCAGCTTCCGAATCCTGTTGATCAGTTTTATCCTTTCAAGTTCCTCAAAAAGCCCTCCGTTGGCACTCATTTCCAGGGAGTGTACATATTGGTGAAAGGCCCCCTTAAGGTAAGTGGGATAATTTCCAATTGCCCAGATCAACCAGAGTTCCGTTGCCCCCAATTCCACTTCTTCCAATAAATTGGCATCTTTCACCCAAGCCGCATCCATATACCAAGATCCGTTGATGTGGAGCGCAGGCATTAGCATGGGCAATGATATCCCGGCAATCAGGTGATCCTCCGTAATTTCCCGGGTTGGTATGGCCTCAATTTGTTTAGTGGTAAAGTTACACAGGTTGAAATTAGCCGGAAATCCTCCTGATCGGATGGATGAAATATCTATTCCCAAATGGGGGAACACCTTTTTCCGGATTCCCTTGGCATCGCTGAACCCCCACATCCGAAGTGGCCGGAAATATTCCCAAAAAGGTCTTCCAGCCGCAAAAAAAGACATGGGAAGGCTTCTCCACCGATCCATCATCTTTCCTACGCTGTGCCCACTTGCGAGCATGGCCGTGTTGAAAATACCCCCAGAAGTGCCATCCACGTGTTGAAAACCGACCCCTTCCTCCTCCAAGGCCTGAAGAACACCAGTCTGATAAGCTATCCTAACTCCACCTCCCGCCAAAATTAACGCCCTACGTGGAATCTCCTCAGACGATATCGGTCGGTGAAACATTGGTCTGTAAGGGGTTTGGATGGGAGGACGCTTTATTAAGCTGGGCAAAATACGAAAGGAAAATAACTCCTGAAAACAAATCAAACAATGCTACGCCTATGGCTGTAAAATGAAAATGGCCGCCAATTATTCCGATAAATACAAGAACCGCCACCCCGACCTTTTGTAGGGCTGCCCACAAGATTATTGTTTTGCTTGTTTGAATTTCATAGACCGTATGTAGCACCATGCCATTAAACAATATCATGAAAAACCCCAACATGGAAAAATAATGGGCAGTGACAGGAAGGATTTCACCCTTCCCCATCATTCCTAAGGCAGCTTGGGGATTCAATAATTGAAAAATCCCTAAAACCACGGTTACAATTGAGATCAACACAACCAACAGCTGCAGGTGGCGCTTCCAGAAAGGACCTTTTTTTGTAGTTTCCATAGTTAGTTTGGTGGTTACATGTTATTTAACGGCATATTTTTCGTAATCCACAATACTGGGAGGTGCCAACCATTCTTCTCCGTTGCCAAGATGAAAGACACTTTCAAATCCCTCTGGCATTGCAGCCGGTGGTTCATCGTAAGTCATAAACCAACACTGCATATGATCATCCAAAATCCCGTTTGCTGCAGGCATATATACCGTAAACATGGGATCTGGGTTGATATCTATGTCACGCAGCATTGCCACATTGGGATGATCTCCGATATAGAGTTTGGCTTGGGCCTTTCCAAAGAGGTTGACTCCTGCTTTGGTGTCAAAATATATGTAAGAGGCCATCAGCATATTTCTATACCTGCAATAATTGGTGGCGCCTATCTTAATCCGAAGAGAAGGTGATTTAGGTTTTTTGATTTCAATGCGGAACGCAAATAAACCGTCCTTTTCATATTGACTGCTCACTGCCTCTTCGGTATCGATAAAGTCTAAATTGGCCTGATGCTTGGGCATGCCCCAGATACCCTTGCCTCCTTTTACCGAGATTTCCGAACTAACCGGCAGGTCCAGAATATACTGTCCGGTACCATAGGATTTAAAAAAAACTGTATTCAATATCCGGGGTGCTGGCTTCTTCCCTTTCGTACACCCTATCGCTATACTATATTCAATGTATTTGCCGATGCTGGTATCGACATAATTGATGACGGTAATTAGAAGAATGGCCCTGCCGTTGGGTAATTTAAGTGCATGTATTTCATTTCCGGGAAGCAACGCATTCGCTTTTTCCCAATCACAGGTAAATCCAGCTAAAAACGCCGGTGAATTGGCGGCCCGAACGGGCATTTGATAGGGAATGCCATCAACTAGGGCATACCTTCCGGTGTATTGCTTGATTCTTTTTGGGGGCATAAGTTATTATCCTTTATCTAATTCATTTATCATCAGTGGAAACACATCGACGTGTGCATTTTTCCCAAAAAATATATCCAAATGGCTGTATTTCTCCATTAAGTATAATTTATGGAAACCCGGTTTTTCCTTCTCCAAATAATTAAATGTTCTTACCTGGCTCTCTGCCAGAAAGCATTTGTTTTTTACCCCACCAAACAGGACTATGCGGGCATCGGTCTGCATGGGGGTTACCTCGTAATGGGTTTCACCGTTTCCCGATGGTACTAATACTCCATTTTTGACGCAATTTCGGATATGCCTAAAAAAAGAAATCGGCACATGGGCAAACTCGTATTGAATCCAGTCCATGGTTTTTTTGTCCAAATTATCCAGTTCCCATAGTGCAGGCCAGCCTGCACCGTAGGTGAAACTGACCATTTTCCCCACCGTCGTATCCTTCTCCCAATGGGTGGCCTGAACTACCTTTCTGATCACCTTCGATTTCGTGTCTGGAGCTTCAATACCCCACGACGGGTCTAGGTAATTAAATACGGTACCCACAATTGGCAGCAGCACATTAAGCTTGAAGACCGAGAATTTGGGGATGACCGGATGCAGGGAAACCGCATTGCTTACGATCACCTTTACCTGAGGCAATAAGCCCAAAGCGGCGGATATCATAAAACTGGTACTCCCTTGACAATGAATGATAGCTTTTACTTCCTGACTTCCGGTCAGTTCTGTAATTTTTTGGACCGCGGCAGGATGATCGTTTTTCGCCACTTGGTCCAAGTCCCACTCGTTTGGCGCCAAGTCTATGCTTCCCCTCCAGTTTTCCAACCATACGTCATATCCTGCATCAGCCAGCATATGGATAATATTTTGTTGGGAGGGAGGGTTGAAAATATTGCTCCTCACCCCTGCCCCGTGAACCAGCAAAACCGGGCCCTTGGTAGGGTTCGGTGAAATAAAATGCTTTAAATTACAGGAGAAGCCGTCCAGCGCTTCAAAAGGAATGGTGTCAAACTGGGTATTCATAGGCCACAATAATTTTCAGAGATTAAGTTAAGGAGATTGGCTGATAATCCAAAGAAAATTAAAGGGAAATAAAAGATAGCTTACTTTTTTGAATAAATCCCACCCGAAAAGGTGAGTTAGAAAGATTCGGAGTTTTTATCTACCTAATGCGGGGCTAAAAACCCGTTTTTATTAAAGAATTGGCCACTAAATACTTTAACAGTTCACGACAACATCAAATTATTTTTTCAGGGGAAAGCGTTTGCCTTTGCTTTCTAAAACAGTCTTATGAATTAGAAGTAGGACCGCCAATTGACAGCTAACTATTACAATGGAAAATTGAATGTATTCGATGACGATGGACTTTAAGGCAGTTACAGTCTGATCTTGGTTATGAAAAACCATTTGTACCTGGAAAAAACCGCAAACGGTCGAATTGATTTATTAGCTGATTTTGGGTGGCGCTATGAACCCGGAAAAGATAAAATCAACGAAGTCACAAAGATTAAATCTACAAAACCGTTAACGATTAACCATTTATCATTAGACGTTATAAGACTTAGTTTTCCCTAACTTCATACCTAGGCATCAACTCTCTATACCATCGCTCCAACTCATTGTTTACAAAAACAAACTGGTAAAATTCATCTGTTTCCGGAGAATTGCGGTAGGAAAGTATTTCTATCTGGTTTCCACCTTCCATCCGTTTCTCAGCAATTGTGTATTCTTTGCCAAGAATTCCGGTAACCTGTTCTTTGGACATACCCAGTTCAAGTTGATTCATATTTGTGCTTCGCAAGCGTGAAACGAAATAGTTTGAACAGGAAGTGAAAGCTGCAAGAAATAATAGGGCGAGAATTATTGATTTTATTTTCATAGTAAGAGTTATACGTGTAAAAATAGCGATCAATTGGTAAATTTGAGTTAATTTCCCTACCTGACGGGCACCGCGGACCAACAACGGTTTTCCGGATTTTTCGTAACACCATATTGCCAGCTCTTTATCGATGTCTCGGGGGATGTACATTTTTCAAATGCAATGTTGGAAAAACTCGTTAAAATCCACGCAAAGATAAGGTTCCAACTACATGATTGGGGCTATTCTGAAAAACGTCATTAATGAAATCCCCTTGTTAATTCTGATGACTTTTTAGCTACAGAACATTACTATCCGTTGGTTTATTACTGAATTCTATTTTTTTAGTTTTTTGGATCTTGTAATATTCCCCCCCCTTTCAATATCAATTAGTATCTAATATCAACAAATATCAAATCCAATATTTCGGCCCTAGGCCATATATCTACCGTATTTCCACTATATTTCTACTGAATATCAACTAATATCCAGTATCAATAAATATCCGTCCAACGATTAATTCACATTAAATTAAACCATCCACTTTGCAATCCCCAACTATTTAACCGAATTTTATTCATCTATCAACATACCATATTATATCCATGACACGTAGTTCTATTTTTATGACCTTTATAGTAGGAATGATACTTGCGGGGTGCGGGCCAGAACCCGACACATTTCTTAACAACAAAGTAATCGCCCACCGCGGTGCTTGGAAAGCCGAAGGCCTTCCCCAAAACTCCCTGGCTTCTCTTAAACAGGCCATTGACATCGGCTGCATGGGGTCCGAATTTGATGTTTGGATGACGGCCGATGGGATTCTGATCCTAAATCATGATGCAGATTATGATAGTCTAGTGATGGAAACCTCTACATACGAACAAATTTTGGCCCTCAGGCTACCCAACGGTGAGCGCCTGCCCACCGTGGAGGAAGTGCTCCGAAAAGGGATGTCGCAAAATAAAACAAAACTCATCATGGAGGTAAAACCCTCCAAAATCAGTACAGAAAGGGGGCAGGAACTGGCTACCAAGGCCGTGGAAATGGTTCATAAGATGGGTGCCCAAAAGTGGGTGGATTACATCACCTTCGACAAACATATCGGAAGCAAAATCATCGAACTGGATCCTGATGCCAATGTGGCCTATTTGATGGGAGACAAAACTCCCCAGGAATTGAAGGATGAAGGTTATTTTGGGTTTGACTATAATATTCGGGTACTGCGGGAAAACCCACATTGGATCCAAGAAGCCCATGATTTGGGATTGACCGTTAATTGCTGGACGGTAAACAAAAAAGAAGACATGGAGTGGCTGTTGGATAATAATGTGGAGTTTATCACTACCGACGAACCGGAAATGCTTTTGGAATTGGTAAACAAATAGGCTCAACATCTACCTGTCCAATGTTACCACCATCCGGAGGTAACTTTGGACAGGTAATCTGTGATGCATTTTTCTCCCAACGCAATAATGCCCATTTTATAACCATCCCCATATTGAACGCAAAAAGGAATCTCTGAGCAGAGTCTGACAACTCAACTAACAACTTTTCTACACAATAGCCGCCCCTGCCGTACTTTTATTTTTACTATGGCAAAAAAATACAAGAAGGTTTTATTTCCAATTAACATGTTGCAAGTTGGTTTTTGCTCCGATACGCAATCCAACCATTCCAGGAAATGCAGACGATCGTTATACATACCCAGCGATTAGTACAAATATTTTTTTAGGTTTTACCGATCTGTCACCCGGCCTTTTAAACAAAGCAACTTCGGACTTTTAAACAAAGTGATATGCTTTTGTGTGCGCTACATTTGACCTATCAATTTAATCTAACAAAACAATTTAAAAAATGGAAACTAACAATTATCAAGGGGCTTTACAGAAACCGATAGGTTCTGGCTTCAACCCAAAATCAACCTCTACAGAAGTGATAAAAGGAATTGACCTTTCAGGAAAAACTGCCATTGTAACCGGAGGCAACACAGGCATTGGATTGGAAACGGTTAGAACACTTGCAAATGCGGGTGCAACCGTCATTGTTCCAGCAAGGGACATCGAAAAGGCAAAGAAAAATCTTCGAGGAATTAAGAATGTGGAAATAGAAGAGATGGATTTGATTAATCCCACTTCTATTGACGCATTTGCTGAAAAGTTTTTGGCTTCGGGCAGACCATTAAACTTGCTTATCAACAATGCAGGTATTATGTGGGTACCACTAAGAAGGGACAGCCGTGGCATAGAATCGCAATTTGCGGTAAATTACTTAGCACAGTATCAACTTACGGCCAAACTTTGGACTGCGCTTAAGAAAGCGGATGGAGCCAGAGTCATCAACGTTTCTTCCCACGGACATCAATTCGCACCTATCAATTTTGACGACCCGAATTTTGAACATCGGGAATACGAAACCTTACAAGCCTACGGACAATCAAAAACTGCTGTCAATTCGTTTTCTCTTGAATTGGACAATCGGGCCAAAGAATTTGGAGTAAGGGCATATTCCTTACACCCCGGCTCTATAGGCGGAACTGAATTAGGCAGGGAAGCTCCATTAGAATTGTTCGTGAAAATGGGCTTTTGTGATGAACAGGGAAATGTGATGCCCGAAGTTGCGGCTTCCCTTAAAACCATTCCGCAAGGTGCGTCTACAACAATATGGTGCGCTACAAGTCCACAATTACACAACATTGGTGGTGTGTATTGTGAAGATAACGACATTGCTCCATTGGCTTCAGACACCGAAATGTCAAATGGTGTAAAACGCTATTCCTTAGACGAAGCAAAAGCAAAACGCTTGTGGGAATTGGGTGAAAAACTAACAGGTTTAAAGTTCCAGTTCGATAAGGTGGTTACAAACAGTCAGGTATAGGACGGGTTATGGAGTTGCGGGATTTGAAGAATATCATAAAATTAAAACCATCTCAATTCCTGTAATGGCTAATTAGTAATCAAAAAATTATTGAATTTAGGTAGTGGCAGGAGCAACTACCTAAATTCAACTCACTTAATGACAATTTGTTTAAAAGTGTATTTTCAAAACAATTTTACTTTATAAATTTAAAAAATGGAACACATATCAAAACATCTGATACCCGAAATAAAACTTTCCTGTTATGAGGATAAATTTTCCAAAACGGAAATCGTGTTTGACCAACACATGCTCATTTGGTTCATTTCGGGTGAAACCAAAATTGTGCAGGCTGAAGCAACGCATACGTTTAGGACTGGCGATATTTTTCTTATTCCAAGAAACAAGCCTGCTACAGTTATCAATTATCCAAAGGACGGCTTACCGCATAAAACAGTCGTAATGCTTTTAACAGAGAAAATTCTAAGAAATTTTTACAGTAAGGTAGAAGTAAAAACTAATATTACTCCTGTTCCAAAAATTCACATTTTTAAGAACCACCCATTACTTGAAAGTTGTCTTGCTTCTTTAGTTCCGTATTTTGATGTGAAAGAACCTTTTCCGGAAAATCTAGCATTGCTAAAAATTACGGAAGCAATAAGCATTTTAAGAACCATTGATACGGAAATTGACAGCGTGTTGGCAAACTTTGACGACCCTCAGAAAGCCAATTTGATCAGCTTTATGGAAAAAAATTATATGTTCAATATGCCACTGGAAAAGTTCAGCTATTTGACGGGAAGAAGTCTTACTACTTTCAAGAGGGACTTTATGAATGCGTATAACATTACCCCACAAAGGTGGCTGACTCAAAAACGGCTTGAATTGGCACACTACCAACTTGCGGAACGAAAGAGTAAGCCCATTGAGGTTTGTTACGAAGTTGGCTTTGAAAATTTATCCCATTTCTCGTTTGCATTTAAAAAACAGTTCGGTTATGCCCCTACAGCGTTGACAGGACAAATAGCAAGGCACTAACATTCTTTAAACCAAAAAAAATTCAGCAACAATGTTGACAGCATTACTACTCCTACTTAAACGGCTATACGCTAAAAGAAAAATGCCAACCGTTAGTAGATATACCTCAAATCCAGCCTTGCGGACAATTATACCTGATTGGCCAGGTACACCGTTAGACCAAAACGGCTTATTCATCAACCAGGAATATCCAACTGTGATTAGTTTTAGAGCCGTCTTAAAGTTTATGACGCAACGAAATCCCCAAACAAATCATCACCTCTGAATTTCTCCCACAGCCTTAAAAATTGGCAGAATAAACGGGGGCTCCTTTCACAGGCATTTCTGCCGCGAATACGGAACCGCTTAATGGATATTCAGCCAGTTTTTCGTCGCTCATATTTTCCCTAGCAGTGGTGATAAGCAGCTGCTTCCCATCTGTGCCACCAAAGGCACAGGACGTGACGTTGGGTGCTGGTACTTCTATTTTATCCACCAATTTTCCGGTTTCCGGGTTCCAGCAATGCACTCCCGATCCGCCATAGTGGCCAATCCAAAGCAGTCCATTTTCATCCATGCACATGCCGTCGGGCGTACCTAGCTCCTCAGGAACCAAAATCACGTCCTTTTTAAAACGAATGTCTCCGGTGTGTTGATCAAAGTCAAATGCCTGCACTTTTTGAGTGGGACTGTCGATGTAATACATCGTTTTACCGTCTAAAGACCAGCATAACCCATTAGAAATAGTCACGCTAGAAATCATCTGATGCGGTTTCCTGTCAATGCCGATACGATAAAGATATGCTGCTCCCTCAGTCATTTCCAAGCTCATCGTCCCGACCCAAAGCCTTCCCTGCGGGTCACAGGCGCCATCGTTGCAGCGCATAGACGAATCATCCGGATGCAGATCAAGCAACCATTCCAAGGATTCGGTTTTTGGATCGAATAAGGCGAGCTTGGCATCCAAGGCCATGAGAAGTTTGTTTCCAGTAGCTTCGATCACCATCGTCAGCCTATGGGGAAAATCCCAAGTAGTGACCTGTCCGTCTGGTAAGCTATACCGGTATAAATGTCCACCTTCTATGTCCACCCACAAAAAGCTGTTCCAAGCTGCATGCCAAAGGGGACCTTCTGCCAATTCGGATCGGCAATCGTATAATAGGGTAGCTTCCATAAGAATCTGCTTTAATTACATAACCCTCAGGGTTACTCCTTGAGGGTTTTTACTGTTTTTGAATAAAGTTAATTATTTGGCCAATAGGTCGCAATCTTACGCTGCAAAAAGGCTACACTGCGCTCCAACTGATCCATGCCGTCGACACCGTCTTCAATACTGATCCAGCCGTCAAAACCTACCCGCTTCAATTCAGAAAAGATGGCATCATAGTCATTCATGCCCTTCCCTATTTCACCATGGCTCAACCGCTTGGCATAGCCTACAGCTCCGCCTTCCTCATTGCGGAGATCCTCAATGGTGCCATATTTCAGGTACCGGTCACTGGCATGCATGGTAACTACTCGATGGGAGACTTTTTTCAATAATTCCAGAGGATCCTCACCCGCTAGAAAGGTGTTGCTGGGATCGTAGTTAACCCCAAAGTTTGGATGGTCAATGCTGTCAACTAACTGACAAAACACATCCATCTTTTGGGCAAATTCGGGATACTCCCAAAAATCGTCTTTGTAGTGATTTTCCAAAATCAGGGTAATTCCCCGCTCTTCGGCATAAGGGATGCAAGCCGTAATTGAATCCGCTGCAAGTTTTACCCCCTCGTCAATAGTTAGTTCAGGACGTTTTTGGCCGGATAATACGCGGCAATAGCTTCCACCTAACACATGTGTCATATCTATCCAATTTTTCTGTTTTGCTATTTCCTTCTGACGGAAAGAAGCGTCCGGGTGGGTAAAATCCGGAGAACAGCACATCATGGGGATGGTTTTTCCCGTGTCCTCAACCATCTGGCGGAATTCCGGCCATCGGATTTTGTCCTCCATTTCCAAAAATCCCGCATACCATTCCAGCCCCTCAATTTCCAATTGACTGGCGAGATCCACCCATTCCCTTATTTTCATGGTACCGTCTTTGCATAAAGCTTGCATAAAGGCCTTTGGAAATGCTGCTAATTTGGGCATATATAGTCTTGATTTATTTTTAACTTTAATTGAAAATTTTACTTAATAGTACTGGTATCCTTGGGAGGGTTTCTTCCAATCATGGGATACTGTTCCAGATCCATCACCTGACCGGTCACAGGTCCAGATTCATCAGCCAACCAAAAAATAGCCGCAGCGGCAATTTCCTTGGGCAAAATGATCCTGCCTGATGGGGCATACATATCAGGAAGCCCCTCATACCAGGTATCGGAAAGTCCGTGCTCCTTTTTCCGTTGAATTTCCGTTTCCGTAAGGACCCATCCCGGATTGATCTGATTTACCTTAATTCCATGCTCCCTAAAAAGGGTATCCCCCAGATTCCGGGTCATGGTCATCAGACCTCCCTTGGAAATGCTATAGGCCAACAGGTTGGGCTCTCCACTCCAAGCATTGACAGATCCGATATTCAGCACGGCACCCTTTGTGGTGGCCAAAAAAGGAAGCGCAGCCTTAATCAACAAAAAAGGGGCAATGGTATTTACCGCCAGCACCTTTTCCAAATAGGCCTTATCAGTGTCCTTAATATTCGACGAAACCACCATGGCTGCGTTATTCACAAGACCATCCAACTTTCCATAAACTTGGATCGCTTTGTCGATAAGCCGTTGCGGAGCTCCGTCTGCCTCCAAGTCGTCGATATGCAGCACTGCATTTTCCTTACCAATCTCTTCCACTACCTGCCTTCCCCAATCTTCTTCCAATCCGTGGATTACAACCTTGGCACCCTCTTGTACGCAGCGAATGGCAATGGCTTTACCTATACCTGTTGTACTGCCGGTGACTACTATAACTTTGTCTTTTAAACGCATCATCAAAAAGGTTTAAGGACACTTTTCACTACCTCACCATGGTGCATTTTCTCAAAGGCTTCCTGCCAGGATTCCAACGGCCAAACCCCTCCGATTATGGGTCTAACATCCAGGATTCCAGCCGCCATCATGGCAATTACCTTTTCCCACATGGGCCAGTTATGGCTAAAGCTTCCCTGTAAGCGTACATTCTTCTGCACAATGGGATCCAGCGAGAAATTGCATGGCTGTTTGCCCCAGCCTACTTTGGTGATTTGACCATTAGGCCTCACCGCTTCCATGGCTATTTGTAGCGTGTTACTATGTCCAGCAGCATCCACAATTAGGTCCGCACCCATTCCATCCCAGCTTCTTGCCCATTCCGTAGCATTTCCAACCAGTCCGGTGCACCCGTATTGTTCTGCGATTTTTAATCTTCCCCTATCTGCTTCCAAACCCAAAATGGCCACTTCGGCACCGTTTAGTTTGGCCATCAATGCGCAAAGAATTCCAATGGTTCCGGGACCAATGACCAATACCCGATCACCCGGTTTCACATGGGAATTAGCCACTACGGCGCTGTATGCTACACAGGAAGGCTCAGTAAGACAGGCCTGTTCGAAAGGTACATTTTCCGGAACATGGTGCAAACACCTGGCTGGCACCCGTACATAGCGGGTCATGGCACCGTTTACCCCGTATCCAAAGCCTTTACGGGTAGGGTCTAAATTATAAAGGCCAATTTTACTCATGGGATTCAGGGGATCGATTACGGCGGCCGTTTCACTTACCACCCTATCCCCTACTTTCCAACCTTGTACCAGGCTTCCAACATCGGCTATAATACCTCCAAATTCATGTCCAAGAACCACCGGATAATTTACCGGCCAGCTATGGTCCGAAGTCCACTGATGCAGGTCGCTGCCACATACACCTACATTGGATACCTCCAATAATATGTCTGTTTCACCGATAACGGGTACTTCCAATTCCCTAATTTCTACCGAACCCTTGGTTTCGGCATAATTTACTACTGCTTTAGATTTTTCTATTGACATTGCTGCTGTATTGATTTTGGGTTCTTAGTTTACTTTTTGATGGCGATATCTCCATAAGCGTGAATTGCCTCGCAGATCATGCGTAGGGATTCTTCCAAATTTCCGTCAGCGGTTTTGAAGGCGTCAGCATCGATGGTAAGTGGAGCACCCAATACTACCAGGGGAGCACCGTACTTGGGGCACTCAATGGCCTGCTCCAGAGATAACCCTCCTACGGCCTGTACGGGAATACTTACCGCATCCACCACTTCACGAAGCTGGTCCATGGGGCTGGGCATCCTTTTTCCCTGCGCAGCTATACCCCTACGCTCGTCATAACCTATATGATGAATCACAAAATCACATCCCAGGTCCTCCAAAAATTTAGCTCCCTCTACCATGTCCGGACAGCCCAGGTTATCTCCCATTACCTGACATCCAAAGTCCTTTCCTGCCTGAACAACACACTTGATGGTCTCTTCATGCGCACGGGCCATGACGACCACATAGTTTGCTCCGGCCTTGGCCATCATCTCCGCTTCCAGGTAGCCCCCGTCCATGGTTTTCAAGTCGGCTACAATTGGGATATTTGGAAATGCTTCACGGAGCTTTTTTACACCGTGTAGGCCTTCCGCCAGAATCAAAGGCGTGCCGGCTTCCAGCCAATCTACCCCCGCCCGAAGAGCCATTGCGGCTGTTTCCAATGCTTCATCAATATTGGTTAAATCAAGTGAAATTTGAACAATAGGTTTCATGCGTATCAAGTTGATCGTTTAAATTTATAAAATTGAATAGAATAGTCAGTAAATAGAGAAAGCCATAAGTAAAACTTGAGAAGTTTCATTCAGAGACCAAATGCAATCTTATAGGACTTTTGAGAAAATGCCTCGCAATAAAAATAGAAATTTGATTACATAGATCGGAAATTTGATGGGTTTCACTTGTTAATACATGCTTTTTACAGGAAAGGCTATTTAAATGTTGGCTTTTTTAAAGTCAATTCCAAATGATTATCTACAATGTTTTTATGGATACAACTGCCGTTCTGAACCTTAGAACACATTTAATGGCTTCAATTCCTTGAAAATCAACCTTTTTAAATCCCCATTTCTAAATCGGGTTTGGAATATTTCTACACAATTCTAAATGAAAAAACTAGTCAAAAATCGTCTTTAATATAAAATTTCTGTTAAATCCATCTATTGTTTGTGCTTAAGACTTAGTAATAATTTAATGTTTGGTATAACCCAAACTAAAAATAATTTTATACCTTTGAGATAAGGCATGTTACCCCACAACCAAACCAGTTACCCCTTGGAAAATAGACCCAACATACTCTTGAGGGATAATTTCAACCCCATTCCTTCCGGTTATTCTAAATCCAGTGATAGGGAAGTGTGGGATACGTTTAGGTTGGGTAATGAGTCTGCGTTTATCACGATCTATTCAACTTATTTTGATGAGTTATACCGATATGGGAGGAGATTTGTCAGACAGGAACAATTTCTCAAAGACATTATCCAAGATCTTTTTATATCCCTGAGGAAAAACCGGGCCACGTTAGGAGGAACGGATAACATCAAATTTTACCTATTTAAGTCGCTTAAGCGGAAAATCGTAAAGGAAGAAAAGCGATGGATCAATCAAACGGAACAACTTCCCGAGGAATTTCAATTTGACGTGTATTTTTCTCCCGAACAAATGTTGATTGACCGGCAGATAAGTGAGGAAATCGCAAACCGTATTAATTTGGCACTACAGCAGCTTAGTCCCCGCAAAAAAGAGGTTATTTACTATTTTTTCTTTGAGGAACTCAGCTATTCCCAAATTCAAGAGATTATGAAATTGGATAATATTAAGTCGGTAAGAAACTTGGTGTACAAGGCCTTGGATTTTTTGAGAGATATTTTAGGCTAATTTCTTGAATTTGGCAAAAAAAAATCGAAAAAATAGATGTCATTTTTCAATTCCAGGGCTTTGTGAGTTGTAAACATGTGACTGACCCATGCACGCAGTAATTGAACTTTTATCCCAAGCGGAATTTGTACGGTGGGTACAAAATCCCGACGAAGAGCTGGATGCTTTTTGGAAGCAATGGATGATCGCCCATCCGGATCGGATAGGAGATGTAAAGCTGGCCCGTGAGCTATTGTCGGGAATGAGGTCAATACCTATGGATTCACCATCCAAAGAACTGAAACAGGACATACTATTAAAAGTCCTTCAGGATGACAAAAAGACTCTTTTGTTGAGGCCTAAAAAAGATATTGATCCTCCAACAAACAATTTCGGGTGGGATGGATTCAGCCAATTTCAGCGGGTAGTGGCGGTCTTATTCATCGGATTTTTAACGGCAGTTTTATACACGATCAGTAATCCAAACTTGGAAGAAAAAATCTCAGAGCCAATTGCTGTGGAGTGGGTCTCTAGAAAAACCAAAAAAGGAGAGAAATTGAAAATCACTCTTCCTGACAAAACTGAGGTTTGGTTAAACGCATCCACAGAAATCTCATACCCTGAGAGGTTTGAGGGGAATGAAAGGTCAGTCACACTACGTGGAGAAGCATTCTTTGACGTTCATTCAGATAGTTTACAGCCGTTTGTAGTATCGGCCTCCGGACTCTTGACGAAGGCAGTCGGCACTTCCTTTACGGTCTATAGAGACCGCCAAACTCAAAAGACCAAGGTATCATTAGCTTCCGGAAAAGTTCAAATCACCCATCCTGATGCTGCTATCAATGAGTGGTTAGCACCCGGACAACAATTAATTTTCGATGAAAAAAACCACAAAACCGATATTGGAACCTACGACTGGAAACGGGAAATTGGCTGGAAAGAAGGTTGGTTAGTTTTCAAAAAGGCAAGTTTTATAGAAGTAGTTGATGCACTTGAAAATTGGTATGGGGTCAAAGTTAAAACTATAAATCATCCAACCCGAAAATGGGATTATTCCGGAGAGTATCAACGACAAACATTGGATAATATCTTGGAAAGCATGGCTTACATAGAACAATTTACATATACAATAAATGAAAATCAGGTAACCATTAAATTTTAAAACATGAAAAAAAACCCGGAAAACACCAGTTAAAAAAAGCCAACTGAATAAATCAGTTGGCTCAGTGTCGGTCAATGCTTGCATAACCATTGGGGAATGAGCCGCAAGCAAAGACCTTGTTTAGTGAAATAATCCAATAAACCTTTCAAAATTATGAAATTAAAATTACAAAAGACAATTTATATGTTGTCCAGATACTTCTTGTATGGGTTCGTGGTTCAACTGTTGATATTCAACTTTGTGTTGGCCGTCAATGTCAATGGTCAGTACAAATCCATTAGTGACGTACATGTTAAAATTGACCGGGAGACGCTGACCTTGAATCAGTTCTTTGGAATGATTCAGAAGCAAACTCCCTTTCAATTTTCATTTGACCAAAAAGACATAGATAAGCGATCGCTTATTTTTTTGGAGAAAAAAGATGGAACAGTTGAGGAATTTTTGTCGGATGTTTCCAAGCAAACCTCCCTCCGATTCCGTCAATTAAATAATAGTATTGATGCCATAAAATTGTCGGAGAATATTGAAGATTTGCCAGCTATTGTGGATATCAATATCCGCGGCACAGTCAAGGACGAAAACGGAGATCCCCTACCCGGAGCGACCGTAACTATCGACGGTACAAGTAGGGGCACAGTTACAGACATAGATGGTAATTATACTCTTGAAGTACCCGATGATGCCGTTTTGGTTATTTCTTTCATTGGATACAAGGCGTTAAAAGTACCGGTGGGCAATCGGACTGTGATTGAAACTACCATGGAACTGGATGAGTCCAGTTTACAGGAAGTCGTAGTCGTGGGATACGGGATGCAAAAAAGATCGGATCTTACCGGATCAATCGGGTCCTTGAAGGAAGAAGCTTTTAATAAAGGCGTAATCGTATCTCCGGAGCAATTGCTTCAGGGTAAAATTGCCGGCGTAAATGTAACGGCAACAAGCGGAGAACCTGGTGCCGCCTCCAGAATGACCATCCGTGGACCAGGATCTGTAAGGAGTGGCAGTGGGCCGTTGTTTGTGGTGGACGGAGTTGCGCTTGATAATGCTTCTTCCACTACCGGTGGGGCAGATTTGGGCGTTTCGGGTTCAGCACCAGCCAACCCGTTGAACTTTCTTAACCCGGCAGATATTGAATCCATTGATGTATTGAAAGACGCTTCTGCTACGGCCATTTATGGTTCTAGGGGTGCAAACGGGGTAGTTTTAATCACAACGAAAAAAGGGGACGCCGCAGAGCCAAAACTTAACTATAGCAGCAGCTTTGCTTTTTCCCAAGTTACAAAAACCATTGATGTACTCAATGCGCAGCAGTTTAGGGATTTTACCAACCAATATGGTGATCCCGACAATATAGGTCCTGCAAACACATTCTGGCAGGATGAAATATTCCGGTCGGCTTTTACGCATGACCATAATATTTCCTATGGAGGTGGCACGAAAAACGGAAATTTCTATGCCTCCATCAGTGCGTTGGATCAGGAAGGCGTCGTGATGCAGAGTTCGATGAAGCGGTATACCGCACGAATGAACATGAGTCAACGTTTTATCAATGACCGTCTGAAATTCGGCATCAACCTAACTACCAGTAACACCCGAAATGACTCCCCTCCCATTGGCGACAACGCCGGAGTTGGCGGTGATGCCTTGTCTAACGCACTTACCGCAAATCCAACCTATCCCACCCGAAATGCGGATGGTTCTGCTTACCTCTTCCCCGAGGGAATAAATCCGCTAATGATGATGGATATGTACACCGAATTCTCAAAAGTCAATCGGGTTTTAGGTAACATAGATGTAGGTTTTGAAATTTTCAAAGGCTTGGAATACAAGTTGAATGTGGCTGTGGACAATTCCCAAGGTTCACGAATAAGCCAGATTAGCAGGCACACGGTACAGCGTCTACCTCATCCAGGAGGTCGGTTGCAGGATGCTACCACGGAAAATGGCAATTTTCTGACAGAAAGTTTCTTGAATTACAGATTTTCGCTCGGTGATGGAAAGCACGATTTCAGTGTATTGGCAGGATATTCGTATCAAAAATTCAACAATTCCTTCAGGTTCTGGAGTATTAATAACTTCGCAACTACGGAAATCGAAGCATATAGAAACCCCGGAATCGGATCTGACCTCTCAATCGGGATCAACAGACCCGGTGGTGGAGCCAGTGAAAATGAGTTACAATCTTACTTCAGTAGGATTAATTATAACTACGATGAAAAATATTATCTGACAGCTACAATGAGAGCGGATGGATCGTCGAGATTTGGAGCTGATAACCGCTACGGCTATTTCCCATCCTTCTCCGCTGCATGGCAGATTTCCAATGAAAGCTTTCTAAGCAGTGCGGTGTCACTGAGTAATCTCCGATTAAGAGCGGGTTGGGGAAGAACTGGTAACCAGGATATTCCCTCCTATATTACCCAACAATTACTGACGGTAAATACCGGTCCTGGATCCGGCTATGCACTTACACCAGGTGCCAACTCAGCAGTGTCACCGGGAATTAACTTTGTTCGGCTGCAAAACCCAGGTATCAAATGGGAGGTCTCCTCACAGACAAATATTGGATTTGACTTTGGATTCTTTGGAGAGGAACTGTATGGTACCGTTGATGTCTTCCGGAAAGTATCCAGTGACATTCTTTGGGAAACTTTAACAGGTGTGGACCCCATTGTCGCTACTTCATCCTTCTGGAGCAACTATCCAATGGAAATCGAAAATACAGGTTTGGAGATAGCACTAGGATATCGAAAAAATATCGGAACCGATTTCAGGTTGGATATTGGCGGAAACATCAGCTTCCTGCGCAACAACGTGAGTAATTTGCCAGTTTCCATCTTGCGTACCGGGGGTATCGGAGGACCGGGGCTGTCAGGTGTCCAGGTTAACGGATTCCTAAATGACTTTCCGGTAGGCACCTTTTGGATACATGAATGGATTGGCTTGGATGAGGCTGGAAACAACCAATTCCGTGATGTAGACGGTGATGGGTTAATAACTGATGCCGATTTTGTCAATGGAGGTTCCGGACTGCCAAGAACCATCTTTGGGTTTTACACTAATGCATCTTACAAACGGTTTGACCTAACAGTAAATTTCAATGGCGTATCTGGCAATCAGATCTATTGGAACGATGAAAATGCCTACTTTAACCTTCCAAGACTGGTAGCAGGTAACAATGTATCAACCAACGTGCTGGATTTCCCTGAGGAAAGTAGAAACAACTCAGCCTCTCCCTCTACCCGGTTTATACATGACGGTGATTTTATCCGGCTTAACAACGCCAGCCTCGGGTATAACTTCAATACCAGTTCTATTTCCTGGTTGCAGAATATGCGGTTTTCCGTAACAGGACAAAACCTGCTCACCATTACCAACTACCCCGGATTCGATCCAGAAGTGGATACTCCAAGATCACAGGGTGGTTTTGTGTCTACAGGAATAGACGGAACGCGTTATCCCACCGCCAGGGCGTTGGTTTTAGGTTTAAACATCACATTTTAAAGTCACCGAGAGATGAAAAATATAGCGAAAATAATCCTTTCAATTAGTATACTGTTAGGGGTCAGCTGTACAGACCTCACGGAAGTTATCTTGGACACAGCTGTTGGAGAAGGAGTACTTGAATCACCGGAAGCAGCCGACCAGATTTTAGCACCTGTATATGCCCGGATGAATGAAATGTATGGGCAACATAACTGGATTTTTAATATGCAGTCCATCGCATCGGATGAATCAATCGTTCCTTTCAGAGGAGGCACTGACTGGTTTGATGGAGGTATCTTTATAGAAATGCATCAACATAGTTGGACACCTTTCCATGGTACCGTGCGAAACGTTTGGTCACATGTCACCCAGGGAATCGCCCGCGCAGCGGGAGCTCAGCAAACGTTGGCGGCTATAAATGGACCCGAACGGTATATTGCGGAGGCTCGTGCGATGGGTGCCTATTATAACTGGGTTCTGTTTGACCACTATGGGGTTGCATTTGATAAGTTACCTGAGGAGGTAGGAACCCCGATACTTTCCAGAATATATAGGGGAAGTGAGGCTGTTGATTATATCCTAAGTGAAATCGATGCCGTAGAACCATTATTGGGAACAAAATCTGAGGTAGGTTCCACTAGATTCTCCAAAGCTGCTGCATGGGGATTAAAGGCCAGGATTTTACTTAACAAAGCTGTTTATGCGGATAGATATGCGGCTAGCTTTAATTTTGACAATGCCGATATGGCACAGGTTGTAGCTTTTACAACGGAAATAATTAATTCAGGATTATATGGTCTGGAAACCGAAGATTATTTCTCTATTTGGAACATAAACAACCACGACCATAAGGAGCATATCTTTGCCTTTGACCAGCGGCTGGAAACCAACGGATCCAACCGACATGCTTGGTTTGGCACTTCCAGAAGCCGTCATGGTTCTTTGACCAATATTTTGGCGGTAGGTAGTGACGGGGTATCTCTAACAACAGATTTCTACAACAAATGGGAAGGCAACCATGACGATCCCCGTTTTTTCCAGCGAAATATTCCAGACGGAGGATCGATTCCGGAAAGCCAGTTCCGCTGGAACAGGGGAATACAGGTGGGGCAACAATACGGAATCGTATTGGATGCCAATAATCAGTTTAAGCGAACTGCCAACGGTGAATTGGTAATTGAAAAGCTGGTAAACCGAACCAGAACCGGAGAGGATGTAGTCTACACCATTAACGTGGATCTAAGCAATAACCGGGGACATTCCAACGGTCCCAGAGCTATTAAGATTGCTTTTGACCCCATGGCGCAAACCGGCCAATGCTGTAGCAGAGTGAACATCCCCTTAATTCGGATGGGTGATGTTTATTTGATGCGTGCGGAAGCAGAACTTAGAAGAGGAAACCCAACTGCTGCCTTGGCGGATGTCAATGCCGTTAGAGGAGCGAGAGGTGCCCAGATACTCACATCCATCGACTTGGAGTCGCTTTATTTGGAGCGGTCTTATGAACTTTATGTGGAAATGCAGGCAAGAACTGATGCCATTCGTTTTGGTAAGTGGGAAGACCAATGGATAGACAAAACAAGCTCCAACCCTATCCGGAGGATTTATCCTATCCCCCAAAACGTAATCGACGCCGCAAGTGCTTCGCCGGGCTTTTTGGAACAAAACCAAGGATATTAATATACAGAAAACCGCCTTACAATAAGGCGGTTTTTTTTTACACAATTTGATTAAAACTATTATAAAAATCTAATTGAGCTATGTAGTTCTTCAAACCAAAATATTTTTTTACCCTATAGTTGCAAAGTTCACATAATGCGTTTTTATTTTGTCGTTTAAAATAAAAAAATTGGATAAAACTAAAATATCAGTTGTGAAAATATATTTTACGTTATTTGAATTTTTGAAAAAGACAGGTATTTTGACTTATGAAACAAAATGAAACACTAAGGCAAAGTAATTGTTAATTTGAAACCTTGAAAAAAAAACCAAAATTTAAATTAAAAAAACAACACAAACTCCAATGAAAATCTCTCAACTAATATTTAATATTTCTTTATCATTATTTTTGTTCGGATGCTCTCATACAACTGAAACAAATACCTACTCCGAACTGGGGTCGGAAGGCTGGTTGAAAGGCAACACAGATGAAAAACTTGAGGAAGTAGCCCACCAACTGGGTGGATTTAGCAGAACAATGGTAGAGGTGAGTTACCGGTACAGCGAACTTTATTGGGCTGGGGAGGACGAAAATTGGAAGTATGCAGGTCACCAACTTGAGCATATCGTCGAAGCTATGGAAGATGGGTTAAAAAGACGGCCTGTTAGAGCAGCATCGGCGGTGGAGTTTATGGAGAAAACCATCCCCGAAATGGAAGAGGCAATCGCTAGTGAGGACAATGACTCCTTTTTGGCGGGCTATAAATCCTTCACGGCCGGGTGCAATGCCTGCCATTCCAAGGAAGGGGAAGGCTTTATTGTAATCCAACAACCCTTAACGAGGCTTTCTCCAGTCAGATTTTGACACAGGTTACAACTGATCACTAAAGTTTGCCCTGAAATATTCTTTGGCCTTTTCCAAATCCTCTGCAGTGTCAATTGCAACTGCCTGATGGTCCGTATGGATCATCTTTATTTTTATACCCTGTTCCAAAAGCCGCAGTTGTTCCAGCATCTCGGCTTTTTCCAAGATGGATTTTGGCCACTGAGTAAAAGCCATCAGCAAATCCTTCTTATAAGCATATATTCCGATGTGCCTGTAAAAGGTGATTTCCGACGGAGACTCCCGTATAAAGGGAATGGGGGAGCGGCTGAAGTACATGGAAAAATTGTCCTTGTCCACCACTACCTTGACAGCATTGGGATTCTGAATCTGGCTATCGTCGAAAATGGTCATCATTAAGGAGGCTACCTGAACCCTACTATCTCCAAAAGAATTCACAAGATCCTGCAAAGATTTTTTATCCTGAAACGGTTCATCACCCTGTACGTTAACGATGACGTCCGCCTCCATATGGGCGGCTGCCTCAGCTATCCGGTCGGAGCCGCTTTCATGTTCTTTTTGACTTATAAAAATCTTCCCACCTTCTTTGCGGATCACCTCGGCTATTTCTTCATGGTCCGTTACTACGACCACATCATCAAAAATCCCTGTCGCAACAGTACTCAAGTAAGTTCGGGCAATCAGCGGCTTACCATAAAGATCCGCCATCAATTTGGCTGGGAAACGGGTGGCACCAAATCGGGCGGGAATTAAGGCTACAAATTTCATTGAGAAAACAATAATTTTTTATTCAATTGGTAAAGTTAAGGTCCAGCAACTAGAATAAGAATTTTAAGTAAACTGGAATTTACAAGACAGAGATGCAAAATTAGGTAAAATTGGCACAAACTAACGGTTATGGGGGTTCTATCTAGTGCTGTGCCTTATAATTGCACTTTTTTAACGCTTTAAACAGCGGTTGGGGATACATTGTAAATGTTCCGAGGCTTGAGAGTTTTGACTTATGAACTCCTCCTGCTACCATTCCAAGCAACAACAAATTCGCCCAAAGGGAGTAGAGCGTTCCAAAATGATTTTTTAAGATAAGGTTTTAAACTGATCTGACATTGTTTATTTATACTTAATTCAAATATAAATAAACCAAATATAATTCTAATTGTTTTAATTATACCAATTCTAAACTGAATTGACCTCCGCAATATCGGGAACTTATATCAGATTATTTGGTTATATTCGTGTACTTAAACGTAAAATATAAAGTATCCTAACCGAGCACAAATTGTATATGAAAACAGTAGAAAGAGAAATAGTCACCTTAAAGCGTTCTTTGTTGGTTGACACCGAAGTAAAACTCAACAAACAAATTGAAATGGAGGGCGAATCATCGGCCTATTATCTGTCTATGGCATCTTGGTGTGAAATGATGGGGTTTTCCAATTCCGCCAGATTTCTGTATGACCATGCAGATGAAGAAAGACAGCATATGCTGAAATTGTTCAAATATGTAAACGATGCGGGGGGCCATGCCATTCAGCCTGAGATAACCGGGATTCGGAATAAGTTTAATTCGCTGAGAGAGGTATTCGAATTGATTTTGGAGCATGAAATTGAAGTGACTAAATCAATCAATTTGATTGTGGACCATTGCTTTAACGTAAAAGATTTTGCCACTTTTAGCTTTATGCAGTGGTACGTGACTGAGCAGCGGGAGGAAGAAACCGTTGCCCGTAGGGCATTGGAGCTCTTTGACATCATTGGAGAAGAAGGAATCGGTCTTTGGACCATTGATCAGGAATTGGGCAAATTGCACGCTTCCATTGAAGAATAAGCCCCCTCACGAATCTGACCGAGATAAATCTTAAATGTAAAAAGCGGCGATAAACTGAGTTTATTGCCGCTTTTTTTTTGTTTTACGCCGGATTATTTTGAACCACTTAGTAAGGTTAAGATCAATCTGATATTACTGACGGGATATTGGTTGATAGGTTGACGGGTTACTGAGTTATTGGGTTATTGGTTATTAGGTTATTAGGTTATTTGGTTATTTATTGAAAATTCGTAATTCGTAATTCGTAATTAATAATTATAACTGGCTAATTGGTTAAACTAAGAGATAAAGAAAACAAATACCATTATACCACCTACTATAAACTTAGGTAAAATGCTATTTCATCTTATAATTGGCAAATTTTTTGCTATTAGAATGGAATAATGTAATTTTTTGTTATATTTCACAATCAAGAAACCCAGTGACCATGAAACAGCAATTCAATATCCCGATGGTTTTGATTCTATTCGCTTCAGGAGTATGTTTTGGGCAAATTGCGGAGGCCGAAGAAAATGATAACATCGAAATACCAGAGATAAAAATCACTACAAGTGCAGAATTGGAGGGGCTATGGGAGGTTCATTCCATCTATGATAAATTCAAACCATTCGAAGAACTTTTTCCAGGCAAAAAACCCAGACTTTATTTCGACATTATCAATAGGCAGGTCTTTGGCTTTACGGGATGCAATAATTTCAGCATTTTCACCCAGCTTGAAGGAAACGAAATAGACGTGATGGGCTTTTTGGGAATGACAAAAGTCTGGTGTGACGGGGACGGAGAGGATATCTTTCTCACACTATTGAAGTCAGCCCATACATTCAAAATTAATGATGAAGGACATTTATCCTTTCTTTGCGGCAGCATGGAAATCATGCGGTTGGAGAAAGTTGACAGAGACAACGATGATCATCCACTAGGTATTCCCCGCATGATGGCGTCAGGGCCGAAAATCTATTGGTCATATAATAATTGAACTGGATTTAATTACCTCGGAGCCTGCCTTTGACATTTCCGTGATGGCCCGTTCGCTGTCATTTGGAGATAAGTTCACGCCTTTTGTAGCATCTTCTATGAGGTAGGTATTAAATCCCTCACTCAAGGCATCCAAAACAGTGAACTTAACACAGTAATCTGTTGCTAACCCGGCCACATAAACCGTATCTATTCCCTGTCCCTTCAAATAGTCTCCTAAACCAGTGTCCTGCAATCTCTGGTTGTCAAAAAAACCGCTGTAGGAGTCTACATAAGGATTAGTCCCTTTCTGAAATACAGCCTTCCATTTTTTCCGCTTCAACTCTGGATGAAACTCAGCTCCCAGCGTATCCTGCACACAATGGATAGGCCATAATATTTGCTCTATACCTGAGAGGTTCACAGATTCTCCCGGGTTTTTATTTTTATGATTCGCTGCAAAACTACCGTGGTTGGCAGGGTGCCAGTCCTGGGTAGCAACAATAAAATCAAAAGATTCCTGAAGACGGTTGATCACAGGAATGATCTGATCTCCATCTGGAACTGCCAATGCCCCTCCTGGTAAAAAATCATTTTGGACATCTATTATCAATAATGCTTTCATGTGTCTATAATTGTTTTTCAGTTGTCACATGGAATCTCGCATGGCGGATAGTCATCCCAGTGTGTGTCGCTTACGTCATGCTCGATTTCATCTGGTTTTTCTTTTGATTATTGGTCCATGTAGTTTATGGGCTTACTTTTTAGAACCAAATCAGTCCGCAACTCGTGGAGAGATTCTTCCAATCCCACCGGATAAATATGCGGGTTGGTTAGACGTTTGTGGGTTTTGTCAAACTGTTCCAAACGCATTATGGTCCGTTGGCGAATGTCCTTTAAATCCGGCCTGTTATATACTTTCCGACCCGATTTGAAAATTGGGACCAGCAATATTTGCTCCTCAGCCTGTAATGTGTCTATGCGTTTTCTCCTTGTAGGATCAATGGGATCAATAATAGTTACTTGATCCTTCGAGGCCATTCCCTCCAGATAAATCATATCACCGATAGCCTTTCCTTTGAAATAAAATCGTTTTACGTTGTGGAATCCCGGCACATTTATTTTTACCGACTGCTGGGAGAGTTTGATTTTAGGTACCCAATTTCCTTCAATATTTTTCATTGCGGACATTTTATACACGGCACCCAATGCTGGTTGGTCATAGGCTGTTACTAACTTGGTTCCAACACCCCAAATATCTATAGAAGCCTCCTGCAATTTTAATGAAGTAATAATATGCTCGTCCAAATCATTGCTGGCGACGATCTTCACGCCCGGAAATCCCGCCTCGTCCAGCATTTCCCTAGCTTTATTGCTAAAATAGGCCAAGTCCCCGGAATCTATCCGGATTCCCTTCAATTCATTACCTTCCTCCCGCAGCTCTTTGGCAATCTTGATGGCATTTTTCACTCCCATAATCGTATCATAGGTATCTACCAATAAAACGGTAGTTTCAGGAAAAGCTTCAGCATAAGCCTCAAACGCCTCCAGTTCAGTGTCAAAAGCCATTATCCAACTATGGGCATGGGTGCCGGAGACTGGTATACCGAACAATTTGCCTGCCATCACATTCGAGGTGGAAGTACATCCCCCAATATAGGATGCCCGGCTCGCTGCCAACGCACCGTCTATTCCCTGGGCCCGTCGCAAGCCAAATTCCAGCACGGAATCGCCTTTTGCCGCCAAAACAATTCTTGCCGCCTTAGTCGCAATAAGGGTCTGAAAATTGATAATATTAAGCAGGGCAGTCTCCAAAAGTTGGCACTGGATTAAAGGACCTTTAACCCTTACCAAAGGCATATTTGGGAAAACCACCTCCCCCTCCTCTACTGCATCTATATCGCAACTGAATTTCAGGTGCCTCAGATAGTCGATAAATCCGCTCTCAAATGTGGGATCCCCATTGGAATTTTCCATCTGCGTCAAATAATCCAGATCCTTTTCTTCAAAAGAAAAATTTCTACAATAATCTATTACATAGTCCAGCCCAGCGGCAACTGTAAAACCACTTTGAAACGGATTTTTTCGGAAAAAAAGGGAAAAAACAACTTCCTGTTCTGCTTTTCCTGATTTCCAATATCCATAGGCCATGGTAAATTGATAAAAATCGGTTAGCAAGGTTAGGGAACCCTGGTATAAATCTTTGGTTATTTTCACGTGTCTATAATTGTTTTTCAGAGGTCACATGGAATCTCGCATGGTTGATAGTCATCCCAGTGTGTAACGGGTACGTCATGCTCGATTTCATGCAGTCAATTGACTTAATTTATTAGCATCCTTCAAATTTAATGGAATAAATAACAAAAGCAGAGCCCCTTTCTCACAATTTAACGGGGTATTATTTACCCGAAAATCGCATATTGAGAATCACTCCACTCAAAACCAACAACATCCCCCCATAGGTCCACAGATTATAGGTTTCATCAAAAAGGAAATACCCAAATCCCAAGGCATAGATTATTCCCACATAGGTAAGGTTTGCGACTTTAGACAAGTTGGCATTTTGATAAGCCATAGTCATGAAATACTGGGCGAACTGTGTAAAAATTCCAATGGCCAACAAAAGCAGCCAATCCCAACCCACTGGATTCACCCAGCCGTAATAGGATATAAGAGCTGCTACAGGCGTGGTGACCAAGGGGAAATAGAATACAATAACCAAAGGGTGCTCGGTATTTTTCAGCTTTCGGATTACATTGTAGGCTAAACCTGAAAAGATTGCAGAAACGATTCCAATTAACAAATATACAGGGTCTATCCGTGGATCAAATCCCTCAATTACTAAAACCCCCGAAAATGCGATGGCGAAATAGAAAAACTGAATGGGTTTGACCCGCTCTTTTACAATAAAAATACCCAATATACTGGTGAAAACAGGACCCATATACTGAATGGTTACCGCACTTGCCAAAGGAATTTTCTGGAGGGTGTAAAAAAAAGTTATCAAGCCTACCGAACCAACGACTCCCCGCAAGACTAGCAATTTTTTATTGGTCCCTAGGACTGGTATATTTTTCTTTCTTAGGACTAGATAGGTGAATATAAAGCTAAAAATTGACCGGAATAAAATGATTTCAATAGCCGGAATGTGGGGAAGAAATTTTACCGTCACATTCATGAAGGCGAAAAAAATCCCAGCCAATAACATATGCTGAACGCTCTTTGAACTCAAAACCGGATCCGTTAGTTTAGAATATACCTTTGGGTGATTAAAGAACAAAAATATGGATTATTAGTAATCGATTTTCCATAAACCTTATAATATTTTGCCAAACATATTTCACCGCATTTGGTTCTTATAACATCAACCACTGAAAATTTCAAAAATGGCTTTAAAAATTGGGCAAAAAGCTCCTGATTTTACTCTTCCATCAACAGATGGAAAAATGTTCCGTCTTTCAAAAGGCTTTGAGGGAAAACCCTGCATAATTTATTTTTATCCCAAGGATTTTACAGGAGGCTGCACTGCTGAAGCTTGTGAGTTTCGGGATCAATTTGAGGAATTCAAGGAGCTTGATATATCCATTGTTGGCATAAGCAGAGACGACATGGCTACTCACATGAGGTTTAAAAAGCAATATGAACTCCCCTTTGAACTACTTAGTGATAGCAGCGGAAAAACTTGTCAGGCATATGATGCGCTTGTTCCATTGATTCGTGTCCCCAAACGTATTACCTATATGTTGGACAAAAATCATGTCATTCAAGCTATATATCAGGACATGTTTGACGGCAAGGCCCATATTGAGCAAATGATCAAAAGTCTCAAAACGTTATAGTCCTTTCTTACTGTTAAAAATCGCTCGGATCGCAAACGAAATACACAAAAAAAGGCCAAACAATTGTTTGGCCTTTTTTTGTGATTATTAACTATTTATTTTTTGGCTATGTATTCCAACAAGTCCACAACTTTGCACGAATAACCCCATTCGTTATCGTACCAAGAAACAACTTTCACAAAAGTATCACTCAATTGGATACCAGCTCCTGCGTCAAAAATGGAGGTCCTCGAATCTCCTAGGAAATCAGTTGAAACTACATCGTCTTCAGTGTAGCCCATCACTCCTTTTAAAGAACCTTCAGACGCTTCTTTCATCTTAGCGCAAATTTCCTTATAGGACGCTGGTTTTGTAAGTCTAACGGTAAGGTCAACCACAGAAACGTTAGGTGTAGGAACTCTAAAAGCCATACCGGTAAGTTTACCGTTTAGTTCAGGAATTACCTTTCCAACGGCTTTGGCAGCACCTGTAGATGATGGGATAATGTTTTGGCTGGCACCTCTACCACCTCTCCAGTCTTTGGCTGAAGGACCATCTACTGTTTTTTGAGTAGCAGTAGTGGCGTGAACAGTAGTCATTAGACCTTCTTCGATACCCCAGTTGTCATGTAGAACTTTAGCTAAAGGAGCCAAACAATTGGTAGTACAGGATGCGTTTGACACAAATGTCATGTCTGATGTATATTTATCCTCATTAACTCCCATTACAAACATGGGGGTGTCATCCTTAGAGGGAGCAGACATTATTACTTTTTTGGCACCTGCGTCAATATGACCTTTGGCACTTTCCTTAGTCAAAAACAATCCAGTTGACTCAACTATATATTCAGCACCTATTTCGGACCAGTTTAGGTTGGCAGGGTTTTTTTCAGATGTGACGCGGATAGCTTTCCCGTTGACAACTAGCTTACCGTCTTTTACTTCGACATCACCTTTAAATTGTCCATGCGTTGAATCATACTTCAACATATAGGCCATATAATCTACATCAATCAAATCGTTGATGCCAACTATCTGAACATCGTCTCTTTCCTGAGCTGCACGAAAAACCAGCCTTCCAATTCTCCCGAATCCGTTAATACCTACTTTAATTGTTCCCATAATATAAATTGTTGTTTTTCTTGTAATTATAAAATATGGTAAGAGATTTTAAAAACTTACTATGAATTCAATCGATTAGCAGCAAAAATCCAACCATAATTGCTAAAAGCGAATTGAATTTTAACCTTTTCAAAATTTTCGATGGTCAAATTTATCAAAATTAATACTAGGAAGGAAATTTTATCCCCTGCTTTTATTCCATATTTTTGAGAAAAAAATGCATGCTGGAAGAACTTGATCGAAGTATACTGGAATTCAAGGGGGATTCCCTTTTTATGTTGAATGTGTCCTTGGCCATAATTATGTTTGGAGTGGCTTTGGATATCCGGTTTAGGGACTTTTCCTATCTACTTAAATCACCAAAACCTTTTTTTATCGGGATTTTCTCCCAGTTTTTCATGCTGCCGTTTCTTACCTTTCTGCTGGTGCTGCTGATACATCCGATTCCAAGTGTAGCTATGGGGATGTTTCTGGTAGCTGCCTGTCCTGGAGGAAATATTTCTAATTTTCTTACCAATTACTCCGGTGGAAACACCGCCCTGTCTGTCAGTCTGACAGCTTTTGCTACCCTTGCTGCCGTAGTCATGACACCTTTCAACTTTGGCTTATGGGCCAGCTTTTATCCACCCTCCGCAGCTATGCTTCAGGAAATACGTTTAGATTATTTTGATGTGTTTCAAACGGTGGCGCTAATTCTCGGCGTTCCACTTCTACTGGGAATGTATGTCAACCATCATTTTGCCGAATTCAGCAAAACTGCCAGTAAAATTCTAAAGCCTGTCAGTATTTTGATTTTCGGGGCTATTGTTGTAGTAGCATTTTTTAGTAATTACCACCTTTTCTTGAAATTTATCCTACTTATATTCTTTTGGGTATTAGCCCATAACTTTGCCGCCTTGCTTTCGGGGTTTTCCTTGGCCAAAATTTTTGGACTTAATCTGCCCGATACCAAAACGTTGACAATAGAAACTGGCATCCAAAACTCCGGGTTGGCACTGGTTCTGATTTTCACGTACTTTGACGGATTGGGTGGAATGGCCATTATTGCCGGATGGTGGGGAATCTGGCATATTATCTCTGGGATGACGGTTGCGGTCACTTGGAAAAAATTTAGAGCACGTTGAAAGCGCTGTTCAATGATTTTCTGCGTATCTGGGTTAAATGGGGATTATCCATTTATTTTTCCCGCATCGAGGTTTCCGGGACGAATCGTATTCCCCGCAATACCCCAATAATAATAATCGCAAATCATCAAAATGCGCTTTTGGATCCCTTGCTGATCGCCACCGTGACAGGTATGAAGCCCTATTTTTTGGCAAGAGCTGATTTATTCAAAAAGCCATTATTTGCCAAGCTTCTAAGCATAATTCAACTGATTCCCGTATTTCGTATCAGGGATGGACTTTCCAGCATTTCCGGTAACCAAGAAAGTTTTTCCCGTTGTGAAGACCTATTGGCTAAAAATCAGTCTATCCTGATCTTTCCGGAGGGAAATCACAGCTTACGGAGGAATGCCAGGCCATTGAGTAAGGGCTTTACCCGAATTGCCTTTGGAGCTATGGGAAAGCACACTTCTCTCCCACTGTCCATCCTGCCATTTGGAATTTCCTATGAAGCACATCAAAAAGTTGGTGCGGCTGTTCGAGTTGAAGTCGGAAAACCCATTTTAGTTTCTTCCTATCTTAACGATTCTCGGGGTTTAACCAAGACGGCTTATAAAGCCCTGAAGGAATTAACTGTTCATATTCCGGATGAAGGCTATGAAGAGTCATTAATTTCCCTGAAAGAAAACCACATCCCGCTTACCTCTCCTGAGAAGGTTAGGGATTTTTTATCTGGACAGCAGCCAATTCATTCCCCTAACCAAGAATTCAGTAGTGTTAAAAAAATTCGGTGGTTGACTTTACTTCTACATTGGCCCTTATGGCTGGTATGGAAAAGAGCCAGAAAAAAAATCAAAGATCCTGTGTTTTATGGGACTTTTAAGTTTGTTATTGGATTGGTGGGATGTCCGCTTTACTACATTTTCATTATACTACTGAGTTGGCTTTTAGGGTATGGTATTGTTGGGTTTCTTTTTGCGTTGGCGGCTTTTTTTAGTTTAATAATGTATACCAAGATTTGAATCTGCGCTACATTCCCCGTAAATTAAATTGATTTATAATATCATATCCATAATTCAATACCTCTTTTGCCGTATCGACTCGGAATCAAATCCACGTCGACCATCAAATGGAACGATTAGGGTTAGATAATAGGTTTTGGAAAATCTCCGAGTTTTAAAAGGTATGGGTGAACCAAAAAATACCCGACAAGAATGCATCGAGATTGATTAAGAACCTGAGATGCCCGTAAATGGTAGGTCACCTTTTTTATAGCCCTCGCAAGCAATGCCAATTAACAACGATCCGTTACCGCTATTTCAAAACTCAGCGCCAAAGGCCCAAAATGACTAGCCTAGAGTGAAGCCCTAGGTACTAATTACATGTTAAAACCAAGCGCCAAAGGTGCGAAATCAAAATCATGTACAGGTTGTTGATCCATAAAATAAAATCACTCCTTACTATATGAAAAAACCGCTTGCAAGGATTTTTGAGGTAGTCGGGGGTAATTTTCAAGAATTTGTTGATCTGTCCAGCCCTGCGCCATCAATCCGATGATGTGCTCAACGGATATTCTGGTCCGCTTGACAGTAGGTTTGCCTAAAAGGATGGAGTTGTCTGAGATGATATACTTTTGCCATTCCATAGTTTAAAGATAATCAATTTGTTAATGATTTACTCATCTTAAGATTCCCTTTAACCTTTCAAATGAATTTTTCACATCCTGTTCGGTCCCATCTTATCAAATACCATATCCATCTTAATGGTGTCCCTCGGATATTCCAAAACCTCAGCCTTTTCTTCAGAAATCAAAATTGGTGTTTTCAATGCGGATTTTTCTTTTATCAATAAAGTCAAAAGGTCGGTTTCTTCAATATCTTTTCCCTGAATATTAGCCTTGAAATAATCGGAATCCTTATCAAAAAGATCAATAACCCGTTTTTCTAGCTTATTTGCCAATTCTAAAAACTGGGTTGGGGTCATGTCGTTTTTACTCAGATCCAGTTCATTTATCACATGGTTATGAAGAGTAAGAACGTAGGCATACGCTTCCCTATCTTCCGATTTATTGCTGTTGTACAGAAATTTAATTTCTCTTTTACCTAAATTAAACATGATCATGGAAGGTTTTGAATAATAAAAAATTAATAGACACACCAAACAGCTAGCATAATTTATGCCAGCTTGGTACCACTCTCCAATTTAAACTCATACCTGTTCAAGCTTGGAATTAAGACGGAGCCTTTAACTGAGACCATGAACTGTTGGTAATTTTTCCAATGGTGGCAGAACGTTAACAACTTGGAAAATCAAATCCTCAGTCCTATCAGATATCTTTGTCATTTCCATACTACTAGAAGGAAGAGAGTGAAGAAACCATCTATTATCTATTGCGCCATAGAACTACCCTGTCAATCATCAACCCTTACTACAACAACCCGCTGATCTGTATTTCTGGCTTTGAATATTCCCAGACCATTGGTGACATTATTGTAGACCAATACAGGCTGGGAAAGAAAATCGCCACGACTGGACCGCTGAAGATCAGCCGTATCATAATACCTATAATACGATTCTGAAACATGAGAGAGTTTTATTGTAAGTTCTTTATCGTAATCTCTCCACAGGCTTGTCCTGAATACTATTTCTGACTCTGAACCGTTTAGTAAAATATCATCAAAAACGATTACATTTCTCATTAAATAATCCTTTTTGTAGGCTGGGTTTACAGGCTCTGGATTAAGCTGAGATTGTAGATAATACATTCCGGCGGAATCATAGGCAAGAACGCTCCCAGAAACCTCATAAAAATTTCGTCCCGGAGGATCTTCAAATTTCACTGTCACTTCAAATTCACTCTCAGAATCCGCTCTTGGTCCCAAATTGACGACGTTGATTGATTTTATTTGAATTCTATTTGGCAGCTTTTGCTCAGTGCTGATTGTGGGGTACTGTGGATGTTCTGCCACTATCTCATAATTCTGGTCTTCCCGGAATTCGTGGCCACTAAGAAAATAAAAGGCGTTTGGTTCATACGGTCGGCTTCTGTTTATATACCCCATCGGAAAAATTTGCCCGTCTGGATCTTTAAGATAAACCTCGGCACCTTCAACTAAATCAAATTCTACATTGAAATCCCTATCTTCCAACACTCCTTTGCTTCTGGTCAAGAAAACTTTCAGTGTATCGGAAGGGTCCAAAAGCGCATTCAAAGCCATTCTGGGTTCTTGCCCCGGTAATTCAACTTCCAGAAATTGTTCGCAAGAAGACAATGCAATAATGCTGAAGAAATATACTAACGGGATCTGGATCTTCATAATTAAAAGGTAAATCTGTAAGAAACTGAAGGGACAATAGGGAAAAGGCTAAATTGCCTTAACTGATTTCGCTGTTGATCATAGTTATAGCTTATATCCATATAAAATGGATTCAACCTGCTATAAACATTGTAAATCGAAACATTCCAGGTCCGCTCTCCCCACTTCTTTGGCTTGTTGAAATTGATACCTGCGTCCATGCGGTGGTAACTCCGCATTTGAAAATTATTTCTGGATTCAAAATGGTCAACGTATTGGCCCCACTCCCGGTAATATGAATCATTAATCACAGAGAAAGAATGTTGATACTGCTGGGTAGGTACCGTGATGAAACTTCCACTCCCGAAAACCCAAGTCCCAGAGAGGTCAATCCTTTCGGATAGTTTGTGGACAGCCGTTACACTGATATCATGCCTACGATCGTATCGGAATGGAAACCAATCACCAAAATTAATATCATCAAACCGGCGTTCTGTCTTTGACAGCGTGTAACCTACCCACCCTGTTGTCCTTCCTGCCTTTTTTTGTAACAGGACTTCCAGTCCATAACTTTTGCCTTCCCCCGCAGTGACCTTTTCCTGCCAGTCTTCGGAGGTATTGAGGAAAGAAGCTCCGTCTTGATATTCGATAACGCCATCCATGTGTTTGTAATAGGCTTCAGCTGAAAATTCAAAGCCATATCCCAAATTCTTAACATATCCGGCTGCTACCTGCCAGCTTTCCTGGGGACCGATTTTATCCGTAGACGGAACCCAAAGATCGGTTGGAAGACCCAATCCTGCATTTGTAAGGAGATGGACAAATTGGGCCATTTGTACGTATGAGAATTTCAAGGAGGAACTTGGATCTAAAAGATACCTCATGGAGACTCTGGGTTGGAAGGAGGAATAGGTTTCGGTATCTGCCAAGAATCCTGAAAAATGGGCTCCAATATTGAATTTCCAACGGTCACCTATACTGAAATCATCCTCTACATAGACAGAAAGTTCCCGAGAATCTGAAGGGGTGGCTCCTTCCCTAGTTTCAGGTGTTTGATTCTCTCTTGCGACAAAAACCCCCGGAGTAAACCTATGATTTATTACCATTCCGCCCCATCTAAAATAATGCTGGGGATTCGGTATAAAGTCAAAATCAGCTTTTAACGCCAAATCCCTAATTCCTGATAGATAATTGGCTGTGTAAAAATCACGGGTAGAGTTTCCCGTCTGATTTTCAGTAAATACGTCTTCATATTCGGTAAAAAGATTAAACCTGTATTTGGTAAACGTTCCTGTGAAATTGGCGAAAAGTCTTTGGTTGAATACATGGTTCCACCGGACCGCAGCGATATTATTTCCCCACCCAAGCCCCGCTTCTTCCTTGCTGTTCATAGTCCCTTCATTATCCCACCGTTCCCAAGTGTTGTTAAATGAAGAATAGGCTTTATCATCTCCTCCGTAATAACTGAGGTAAAGTCTGTTTTTCTCGTTAAAAATATGATTGACTTTGGCATTGACATCATAGAAATAATACCCCACATCTTCCCGACCACCTGAGGTATTCCTGATAATGGGTCTTGCAATCATGTCCAGATAGGTCCTCCTGCCCGACAACAAAAAGGAGGTCTTATCCTTGGTAATAGGGCCCTCCAAAGTGAGCTTGGAAGCGATCAAACCAACGCTGCCTTCTCCCTGGAATTTTTTCATATTGCCTTCCTTCATGCTGATATCAATCACCGATGATAGTCTACCTCCGTACCTTGCGGGAAATCCCCCCTTTATCAATTCAACATTATTGATGGCATCCGCATTGAATACCGAGAAGAACCCAAACAAATGGGTGGCATTGTAAACCGGAACACCGTCGAGCAGTACTAGATTCTGGTCCGGGCTTCCTCCCCTGACATATAGTCCCGAAGCACCTTCGGAACCGGACTGAACCCCCGGTAATAACTGGATAACTTTAAAGATATCCACTTCACCCATTAAAGCTGGAAGATTTTTGATCTCTCTAAGCGGTACATTCACTGTTCCCATCTGTGTACTTTCCTGTATGGGATCGGACTTCTCTCCTACAACAATTACCTCACTGAGAAACCCCGCTGGTTGTAGCTCTACGTTTAGGATGGTATCTTTCTCCATACTTAATGGTATCAGGACAGGATCGTAACCAACGTAAGTAAAAACCAATTGCACCTCTTTTTTAGAAAATGAATAACTGTAAAATCCGTAATTATTGGTTACAGCCCCTTTCTGGTTTACCTTGTCAAAAATGTTGACTCCAATAAGCGTTTCACCATTCTCCGCATCCTTGACCGTTCCACTGACGGTAATCTTTTGAGCGGATGAAGAAAAATAAACCAAGTGAAAAATACAAAATAGTATAAAGTTTCTCATGTAATGAGTTGGCTAAAGAAAGGGCAAAAATAATTTTTATTTTTTCTAAAGCAATGCTAAAAATATTTAAAATTTAGGTGAAATACTGAGTGCTGATTAACTGTGTTTAATTTTCGAAAATTTGTATACGAAGAGCAAGTTTTGCCTTTTCATATTTTATTTGTAAGTCAACTTTTCTAAAGTTCAACATTTTGGAAAAGTTTTAATCATCAACTCTCCCTTCCGTATCCAGCCTCTCTGTGTAAAGCTACCTGCCTCCTCCATAGGTTGATCGTCCACGGCTTTCGCCACCAAAAATCAAAAAAAAACTCCTCTCCTTCTTCAAACACATCGAGTTGCATTAATTCACATGGAAAGTTCACCAATTCCAAATAATGGATCAAATGGCAGATAAAACCAAAGACCATATTTGGAATTGATGATTCCCTGCCTTTACTTTGCGTCACCATTTCAGGAAACTGATTTATAAAGAAGAGGTGAGAGAACAGGCTCATTGACCCTCTGGCAACCTTCGACGGTCGAAAGGTGCCAAAACCTGCCCAACCAAAACGGGAACTATAAATTAGCACATATGTCACACTCCTTTCGTTCAAATACTATATTTTTTCAGGCCTTAAGACCTGAAGACTTCCGACTTATTGAGTTAAGTTTCGATAGAAGTGTGTTCAATCCTTTAGCTCTTCAAACCAACCATGGCGTATAACAATTTTGAAACCCAAGCGGTCCGCATAGCGGAGTCGGCTTCCAATCAGCGTGAACATTCCGCTCCCATCTACCTAAGTTCAAGTTTTGTTTTCGACAGTGCGGAGGAGGCGCGGCAGATGTTTTCGGAAGAAATCCCGGGCAACATATACTCCCGGTATGCCAATCCCAACACCAGCGACCTAATTGCAAAAGTATGTGCCGCTGAGGGTACAGAATCCGGCGTGACGACCGCCTCCGGGATGGCCGCTATGTTTGGAAGTATGGCCGCATTGCTATCGCAAGGTGACCATGTATTGGCATCGAGGTCACTATTCGGGTCTACCCATCAGCTACTTACCCGCATTTTCCCCAAATGGGGCATCAACCATACTTATGGAGACATCAGCGATATCCTCAATTGGGAGAAACTCATCACCCCCAAGACCAAGATGGTTTTCATAGAAACTCCCTCTAACCCTGGGTTGGAAATCATTGACTTGGAATATATCGCCAACTTCGCCAATACCCACAACCTGATCCTAGTTGTAGACAATTGCTTTGCCACCCCTTACCTACAGCAGCCCGCAAAGTGGGGAGCCCATATCGTCACACACAGTGCCACCAAATTCATCGACGGACAGGGACGCGTACTTGGAGGGTTAATCTTGGGGGAAAAAAAGTACATCGAAGAAGTACAGTTTTTTATGCGGCATACTGGTCCCTCCCTCTCCCCTTTCAATGCGTGGGTATTGGCCAAAAGCATGGAAACCTTGGCTGTTCGTATGGACAGGCATTGTGAAAATGCGCTAAAAATTGCCCAATATTTTCAAGATAGCAAGGAATTGGAATTTGTTAAATACCCCTTTCTCCCTACCCATCCACAATACGATCTGGCCAAAAAGCAGATGAAGCACGGAGGAGGCATCATCACGCTCACCCTGAAAGGCGGGCTGCCAAGGGCACAGCGTTTTATAGATCAGCTACAAATGATCACCGTAACCGCCAACTTAGGTGACAGCCGCAGCATCATCACCCACCCGGCATCCACCACCCACAGCAAACTCTCCGAGGAGGAAAGGGAACGTGTGGGCATCCTTAACGGACTTGTTCGCCTTTCCGTAGGACTGGAGCATGTGGATGATATTATTTTGGATATAGAAAGAGCCTTGGAAAAATCCCGATAAGGGTTTTTATTTTTTTTTGATTTTTTTTGTTTCTAATGTAGCATCCGAGGAATCTTCTCCGTCTGGGCATTTAAACGACTCAAAATAAATGTGCTATGAAAAAGTGGACTTTATTGTGCTGGTTTGTAACTGCCGGAGGACTTGCTTCCTGCGATTGGGGAGGCGGGGATGGTGATGAACTCATTTCGCCAAATATTCGGACGCTGCAAGCCTACGAGAAGGAAATGGTCTTTGCAAACACCAAATTTGCCCTTGATCTTTTTCACCAGCTTGAAAAAGCAGGATTGGAAAATTCATTTTATAGCCCATACAGCATACATCAGGCGCTTGCCATGACCATGAACGGCAACGAGGGGCAGGTGTTGGAGGAGTTTATTGATCTTCTTCGGTTTGAAGGCATGTCCATAGAAGAAGCAAATAAGGCTGCGGAAGAACTCACCCAGTTCCTCTTGGCGGTAGATCCTAAAGTAAACATAGCTATAGCAAACGCAATCTGGTACAAAGAAGGCTATCAGGTACATCCACCCTTCAAGGAGGCTGCGGAAAAACACTACCATGCCGCGGTGGATCCCCTAGATATGTCAAATCCGCAATCGGTTGACATCATCAACAATTGGATAGAAAATAAAACCCAAGGGATAATTAGGGACATGTTGGATTTTATCCCGGGTAATGCCGTCATGTATTTGGTTAACGCCATTTATTTTAAAGGTGACTGGAAATATCAGTTTCCTGCTAACAAGACTGCCAAGGAACCTTTCTTTGTCACTCCTGACCAGCAAATCGAGGTCGATATGATGCAACTGGAAAAAGCAGCGGCTTTTCGATATTATTCCGACGGGGAACTGCAATACATCGAAATACCCTATAGTACCGGTCAATACAATATGGGAATCCTCACTGGATTCGATCATAACCTTGACGCCCGCTTAGAATCTTTTTCCTTCGAAAACCTTGAGAACTGGAGGGCAACGGCTTCAGAGGCGAATTTTATCTTAAAAATGCCCAAATTTAAGATGAAACATAAAATGAAGAATATGAAGGATGACCTCAAAGAGATGGGCCTGGTCTCGCCATTTGAGTACCATCCCGAAAATTTCACCCGGCTATTCAGCAACCCGACTGACGCACTAAAAATAAGCCGGGTAATCCATGACGCCTTTATCGAAGTGGATGAAAAAGGAACTGAAGCAGCAGCCGCAACGATAGTGGAGATTCTTGAAACAACTTCAATTCCTTCTACTCCGACAGTGATAACGCTGGACAAGCCTTTCGTTTTCTTTATACAGGAAAATCACAGTGGAGCCCTTCTTTTTATGGGTAAGTTAGCCAACCCCGCTGTACTCAATTGATTAAAATACCACTTTTTTCTTTCAATTATTCGGGTATGGCTTGCTGTTTGCGGATTAATCTGTACAGCAAGTTTTTTTGTTAAACAATAATTATCATGAAAAACCTACTTCCCATTCGAATACTAACATTTATAGTCATTTTCCTTGGGGCATTCTTGTCCTACGGCCAGAAACAGCCGGGTATCCCAAGACCTAGAGGTCCCGTAGATTTGAGCGAAACGGCAAATGTGGTGATGTTTATCATTCTACCTGCACTGGTCGTGATAGGGTATTTTTTCTGGAGAAGTGCGATGAAAAAACGCAGAGAAGAATAAATCAAGCAAAATTTATATTTTTTAAAAAGACTTTGGAATTGCAGCATTCCACTATCTATAACAACCTTAAATATGTGGATTGGATTACTTTTTAATGATTTCTAATTAGAAAAAGGTGGGCTATTTCATTACTGCAAGATCCTTAATGTGCTTAATGGCCACAAGAAGATTTTTCGACGGTAATTGTCCACCTGATGGGGATTTTGAGCCCGGATTTTCATTTTTCCTAAAAAAACACATCTCGAACTTTCACCGAAGATAATCCGAATCTTTCCCCTTAGATAAAAATCAGGTTCTAATAGTCCGATTATTTGGTAATCCTTTTCCAAGAAGATATATTCACAGGTTGAACTGAAAAAGTATTACTCATTTTCAATAAATTATTCCATATAAACAAACCGGGAAAGACTCTTTAACCTCTGGGTTCTTAATTTTCCAAGGTCTTAAACAACTCAATACACAATGAACGATAATCAAAACAAATCCAGAAGGAACTTCATTAAAGGTTCTCTTTTGGCATTGGGGGGCATTTCCATCGTGCCGCGCCATGTGCTGGGCAAAGGCTTTCTGGCCCCAAGTGACCACCTTACCAAGGGCATAATTGGAGTAGGCGGTATGGGAAGGGGGCATTTTGACTATGCCGGCACCAAAACAGTCGCCATCTGCGACGTAGATACGCGGCATATACAAAAATCTCTCGAAACACTGGGACAAGGTGTGAAAACGTTTGAGGATTACAGAGAATTGATCCGTCTGCCGGAGGTGGATATTGTGCACATTGCCACGCCTCCCCATTGGCACGGTATCATGTCAGTGGACGCTGCCCGTCAGGGAAAAGATATCTGGTGCGAAAAGCCAATGACACGGACCATCGGTGAAGGCAAGAAAGTAGTAGAAGCGATCAAGACACATGGTAATATATTTCGGCTTAATACCTGGTTCCGCTTTGATGCTAATTTCTACGGAATGAATACTGAGGTGAAAAACATCAAGAAACTGGTAGATTCAGGAATGCTGGGATGGCCTTTAAAGGTTACTGTTGGAAAACTCACGGGATTTGACTGGAAATTCTACTGGGTGGGCCGCACCAATTTGCAACCGGAAACCCCTCCTAAAGAGTTGAATTACGATCAATGGTTGGGTCCAGCTCCCTACAAACCTTATCACGAACACCGTACCCACGGGACATTCCGCGGATATTGGGACTATGACGGCGGAGGCCTTGGAGATATGGGTCAACACTACATGGATCCAATCCAATATTTTCTGGGCAAAGACAGCACAAGTCCTGTAAAGGTAGAAATAGACGCACCGCAGCAGCACCCTGACGCGGTAGGTACTTGGAGAAAAATAACCTATACCTATGAGGACGGCTGCCAAATTATCCTAGATGGGGAAGGAACCGTCGAATCACCCTACATTTCAGGACCAAAGGGAAATCTGTATAGAGGGTTCGAATCTGACATTCCTGACTTTAAACGTAAATTGGCTCAGTTCCCTGATCCCGCACCCCAGGTCACCGACTTTGTCGATGCTGTCAAAACCAGAAAAAAGTTTGCCTTGAATGAGGAAAACGGACATAGGTCATGCACTATGGTCAATATGGGATTAGTTGCGTTGAGATTGGGAAGGGATCTGGAATTTGATCCTGTCAAACAGGAATTTATCAATGATGATGCGGCCAACCGGTTGATCGATCAACCCATGCGCGCTCCCTACACGATCTAACTCCACAAACATACCCTCAAAAAAGAAAATAAAATATGTCATATACCGCAATAAAAAAGTTAATATACATCCTTTTGGCATTCCTCATACAACACACGGTGTTGTTGGCACAGGGATCTATGGATGCGGGGAGAACGTTGGACACCCAGATTGCCGATTTGTTAAACAGATTCCCCTCTCAGGATGAAAATTCCCATATAAATTTGATGGAAAACATGGCCAGTTTGGGCCAGGAGGGCCTTACAAAAATGGCGCTAATGCTTTCCCCCTCGTCCAATAATGAAAAGTTGGAATATGCACTGGCGGGTTTTGCCTTTTATGCCAGCCATCCTTCCAAAAGCGACTACGCGCGAATGGCCGTGCAAGCGTACGGTAAGGGACTGGACAAGCTGGATTATTTGGAAGGCAAGGAGTTTTTGCTTCGCCAGTTTCAATGGATAGGAAAAGAAGACGCTACTCCTTTTGTAGAACCCTATTTGCACGATGAAAGGCTTTCCAGCACAGCCTCCATGGTCCTTGATAACATTGGATCTTCATCCGCTGAGCAAGCCTTGCTGTTAGCTCTCAGGTCCTCGGAAAATGACGCGCATCGAAAAAATTTCATCGAGGCACTGGGAAATATGAAAAGCAAAGAAGCTGTTCAAGACATTGTCCCGTTTGTGAAATCTGACAACGTCAATTTACAGAAAGTATCGCTCTATGCACTGGCCCAAATCGCGGTACCTAAAAGTGCAAAAGTGCTGAGAAGTGCGGCAAAAAGAGCCAGTTATACATATGAGGAGACCAATGCTTCTGCCATGTACCTCCGTTTTATAGGCAGGCTGGCGGATGAAGGTTCCGAAAAGCAAGCTCTAAAACTGGCAACTGGTCTTCACAAAGCAGTAGACGCCAAGGGACAACCACATACAAAAGCAGGGGCTTTGGGTTTGATTGCAAAACTTAACCCATCCAATGCTACAAAAATATTACAGGCTGCTTCCCTTTCAGAAACTGAACTATATCGGGGAGCCGCCCTGAAATATGCCCTTGATACGGATGTGAAAGATAATTTTTCTACTTGGAAAACGACATTGGACCAAGCTTCTCCGGGCGCAAAAGTTTCGATCATCCACATGTTTGGGCAGTATGGTGATAAACAGGCGTTGCCGTTGATATCTCCGTACCTGAAAAGCTCAGATTCCGACGTACGCAGGGCGGCTATTAGTAACGTTGTTTTGGTAGCAGAAAATGAAGCTTTAACTGAATTATTGGAACTCGTTAATGATGCTGATGAGGAAGCCCTTAGTGTCCTCCAAACTGCTTTGATGACCATGCCGGGGGACAACGTTGCTTCAGAAGTCGCTAAAGCTATTCCCAGCGCATCTGATCCAGGCAAAAAAATTCTCATTGAAATTCTGGCTGCGAGATCAGCAGAAGCCCATATGGGTGTCGTTTTGCAACAAATCAACAATGGAAGTCCTGAAGTGAAGAAATCAGCCTATACAGCCCTTGCTTCAATGGCGAACACAACCCACCTCGACCAATTAATGGGTTTGATGAAGGCTGAACAAAATCAGGAATATCTTCAATCCATTCAGAAAGCGATCGTCACTGCCGCCCTCAGGATGAAAAATCCTACCAACCAGGTACAATGGGTGAGTCAGAACATCAGCGGCTTGGAGAAAACAAAACAAGTCTTACTTTATGATATTCTTGCCCAGACAGGGGGAAAAGCAGCATTCGAACAGTTGCAAACCATCTATGATGGTGGAGATCAAACACAAAAACTGGCTGCCATTCGCTCTTTGAACACCGCTACCGATACCAACGCTGCATCCATGCTTCTGGGCATCGCTAGAGATGCCTCAGGTACCCAAAAAGAAGAAGCTTTGAAAGGATATGTAGCCCTTATACCTTCTGGTAAGGATACTGACGAAAACAAGGTTATTGCACTTCGAAATGCGCTGGAACTATCAAACGACAACAGCATAAAAACCACCGCCTTGAGGGGTCTGGGTCAATATCCTACCTTTCAAGCATTGGTGACAGCAGGCAAATATTTGGATAATCCTGCCTTGACGCAAGTTGCTGCGAGATCGGTAATGAATATTGTTGCAAACAATGGGGATTTCTACGGAGACGTTGTGCGCGAGCTCGTGGAAAAAACAAGAGATGTGATCAGTGGCCAAGATAGCCAATACTACAAAACTTCCCTCCAAAAATACCTGGATGAAATGCGCGAAGGAAAGGGCTTCTATTCCCTATTCAACGAAAAGGATCTGGAGGGATGGCAGGGTGTTTTTTCTAATCCTATCAAACGGGCAGCCATGGATGAAAAATCCTACCAAAGGGAACAGGATAAGGCAAATACTGTCATGAAAGAAGGTTGGGAAGCAAAAGACGGCTTACTCATCTTTAAAGGAAAAGGAGAAAACATCGGAACAGTAAAGCATTACGGAGACTATGAAATGTATGTAGATTGGAAAATAACCGCAGAAGGAGATGCGGGCATATATTTAAGAGGTACTCCGCAGGTACAGATTTGGGACACTGCCCGGACTAATGTCGGTGCGGAGGTAGGATCAGGTGGTTTGTATAACAACGCCACACACCCAAGCAAACCGCTTAAGGTTGCTGACAATCCGGTGGAAGAATGGAATACCTTTCATATCAAAATGATCGGGGAAAAGGTCACAGTTTACCTCAACGGAGAATTGGTAGTGGATAATGTGACATTGGAGAATTACTGGGATAGAAGCCAGCCCCTGATTGCAAAGGAAATGATCGAACTTCAAGCCCATGGTACTTATGTCGCCTACCGGGATATCTACATACGTGAACTAGATGGCGCAGAGCCCTTTCAGCTAAGTGCCGAAGAAAAAGAAGCGGGATATGAATTGCTTTTTGACGGTACTCATTTAGATAAATGGACAGGTAATAAGACGGATTATGTGGTGGAAAACGGAACTATAGCCATTTATCCAGACCGGGGAGGAAGTGGAAACCTTTTCACCGAAAAGGAATTTGATGATTTTGTTTTCAGATTTGAGTTTAAGTTAACTCCGGGCGCCAATAATGGACTTGGAATCCGGGCTCCGCTGACAGGCGATGCAGCCTATGCAGGTATGGAACTACAAATCTTGGACAATACCGCCGATATTTACAAAAACCTGAAGGAATACCAATTCCATGGTTCATTGTATGGTGTGGCAGCCGCTAAGCGGGGTCATTTAAATCCTGTGGGTGAATGGAACTATCAGGAAGTGGTCGCCAAAGGAAATCAGATTAAGGTCATCCTAAACGGAGTTACCATTTTGGATGTGGACATTACCGAAGCAATAGAAAAAGGAACGCTGGACGGTAGGGAACACTCTGGATTGGCTAGAAAAGGAGGCCACATCGGGTTTCTAGGCCATGGAGATGTCGTCTATTTTAAAAATATCAGAGTATTGGATCTCAGTAAATAGAAGAGATATAATACCGAGTTAAATTAAAAAAGCAGGAGAAAATCTCCTGCTTTTTATTTTTGAAAACTAAACCAACTATTATTTAACTACCATAATATTAGCAAAATTAATAATTAAATGGAATTATCAAAATCATATTGGAAAAAGGTTCGTAAATGGCGGTTATTTGTTGTTGACTTTAAGCAAAATACCCAATGCCAAGCCTTGGCTTAACTGAATTCCCGGATCCTGATCGATGTCGTATAAACTTATACTGGTCATGGTCACATTTATGAAATCAGTTATCTTCGCCGTCAAGGTTATGTCAAGCCGATGATCGATGGTTTTCCAAGCTAAGGTTTCATAATTGGCAAAAAGCATATACCTGCTTCTGATATTAAATTTCTCGTTGATATCCTTGTCATAATTGGCAAAGAGTTGTAGTGCGAACCATTCGATTCGAGTAGTTTCTCCAATGGGGACACCATAATTTGTTGGCACAGCCAAGCTTATTTCCCGATCATTTACGAATGTAAACCTTGGGGAAAAGGGGCCGATCCTAAGATTAAATTCATCATTGGGTTTATACTCAAAACCCAATGAGGAGGTAAGAAAGCCGGGTGACATAAATCCGGAAATGAGTTGCTGCGAGCCGTCTGCCTCATACTCAAATCCGTCAGTAAACTGACTGAGAAAGTTGACCGAAGAGAATGCCGCCCATTTATCCGACAGCATATAGCCGAGCTTCGTGTCAAAAAACATCCTATCATTCGACTTTCTTGTGCCCTGACCTTCATTTTTCACAATACCGTAAAGCAATTCCAATTCGTTGTCCCAGGTTAATTTACCCTTTTTGTAAAATGCTTTACCAGCCACAATGCTTCCGAAAGCAACCGAATTGATACCACCAGCCTTCCAATTGTCGCTAAATCCTGCCTGATTAAAATTGAGGCCCGCACTAAAGTCTGAAACCCAGTAGGTAGTGTCTTTTTTTGCTTCATCGGATAAAATATCAAGTTGATCTGCCAACTCTTCCACTTGGGCAAATGTTTGAAGTGTAAAGCCAGAGAAAATTGCAAGTAGGAATATTATTTTGCGCATGATAACTGAGTTTAAATGAATCAATTAAATTTATTTTATATTTAGGAAATCAACTACCTTAGTTATATTCAAAATAACCAACCGATTAAGCCAATGTTTGTAAAAAAATATCTTTCACCAATTGGACTAAATCAAAGTAAATTAAAATAAAATCTGAATTTTGGCAAAAACAAAAATATGGAATCTGAAATAGAAAACACGTTAATAGTAAGGGATTTTTTAGCAAGGCAGCGTACTAAACTTGCCAACGATCGAACCTTATTGGCCTATATAAGGACAAGTTTGTATTTCTTGGTTAGCGGAACTGCCTTGATCAAAGTGGAAGATCTCGAAAATGTGAAAGACTTTGGATATGTTTCATTCTTGATCAGTGTTTTGTTAGTTGCACTTGGCTTTATCAATTATTTTCGGTTACGTAGAAAGTTGCTAAAAGGAAGGTATATGGAAATGTAGTTTTGACGGTTTCTCATTTCATAAAGCTTGGTAGAATTGGTAAGCTTTTTGATTAAATGTGATGAAACAAACACAATGATACTATGAAAATTTTTGGAATAATTCTGATTGTAATTGGGGTGGTTATGTTTATCATCACAGGAATCACGTACACCACTCAAGAGACCGTTATTGACGCAGGGCCCATTGAGGTCACTGCTGCAAAAGAAAATCAAGTAAACTGGCCACCTTATGCTGGAGGTGCGGCTCTTGTTGCCGGGATAGCATTGGTGGCTTTGTCCAGGAAAAGATAGGCATTGGCGAACCAAATTGGGCCATATTCTTTTAATTGTCATCAAAAATATCGGACAGAAGGTTTTCTGTCCGATATTTGCATATGGCCAAAATTAAAGATCAAGTGAAATTAGCAGCAGTTGATATTGGCTCAAACGCCATACGTTTACAGATCACAAATGTATTTTTCTATCAAGGGAGACACACTTTTAAAAAAGTAGAATATCTCCGATTCCCACTTCGATTGGGCAAAGATGTTTTTTTGCATAGTGAAATCAGCCCGACAAACCGTAAGAAGTTTATAAAACTGATGGGAGCATATAAAACCTTGATCGACTTGTACGAAGTTGACCACTATATGGTCTGTGCAACTTCAGCCATGCGTGAATCGAAAAATGGGGAAGAAATTGCCCAACAGGTGTCTGATGAAATCGGATTATCCATCACTATCATTGATGGCGATAGGGAGGCTGAACTTATTGACCGCGCGCTTTGGTCGTACATTGATCATAAGACATACCTGCATATCGATGTGGGCGGAGGGAGTACGGAACTCAATATCTACAAAAAGGCGCAAAAAATTGCGAGTAAATCATTCGCATTGGGTTCAGTCAGAACACTGAATGACAATGCCTCTCTTTCCATGGAGACTGAATTAATCCATTTTATCTCGCAACATTTACATAAAGAACAGAGCGTAACTTGTATAGGAACTGGAGGAAATATCAATAAAATTATGGAACTGTCCAAGCCCCGGAAAAATAAACGTTTCTTAGACCTAACGACCATTAGAACTATTCAGACACGGCTCGAGGGTTATAGCTTCGAAGAAAGAGTACATCTGCTCAATCTAAATGAAGACCGGGCAGATGTAATTATTCCCGCATCCAAAATTTATCTTACGGCTATGTCGGCTGCAAATTCAAATCGTATGATTGTGCCTGACGTTGGATTGAAAGACGGGGTAATGCATTACCTATTCGATCAGGCCAATAAACAATTTAACCCGTCAATTCAGCCTAATCAATAAGTTTTACATCGGTGATCATTTCAGGGGTAAGGTTGAAAAACTTCTCATGGATATTAAACGGTTCCTCATTCGACTCTGTCTGCTTGCTGACATAGGTTCCATCTTCCTGCATGCGATACGCATTGACGTTGTCTTTCAAATTGTAGGCCAAGATATTCATTAGCTGCTTTTCTAAAATAGGCGTTTCGATCCGAAACAGAGACTCCAACCGCTTGTCAAAACTTCTCACCATAGCATCAGCACTACCCACATAGGTTCGGGAATTTCCGTTGTTGTGAAAGTGATAAATCCTCGAATGTTCCAGAAAATCCCCGACGATTGATAGAACTTCAATATTTTCACTTAGCCCCATTCGGCCTGGCCTCAAGCAGCATATGCCCCTAATGATAAGTTTTATCAAAACACCGGCTTGTGAAGCCCGATAAAGTGCATAGATGAATTCGGAATCTTCAAGAGAATTCAATTTGATGAAAATCCCCGAGGGCAGTCCTTTCCTAGCGTGTTCGGCCTCTTCTTCTATAAACTCAATCAATTTCTTCCTCATCTCACGAGGGGAAGTGAGCAAGTTTTTATAGGTCGTTGGCAGGGAATGTCCGGTGATTACATTGAAGAATTCCGAAACGTCATTGGCAAGCACTTCATTGGTGGTCAGCAGACCTATATCCGTGTAAATTCTGGAAGTCTCTTCATTGTAATTTCCAGACCCCAAATGTACATACCGGGTCACTTGATTTTCGTCCTTTTTCACAATCAGCATTAGCTTGGTGTGTGTCTTCAGGTTAGTAACCCCATAAATGACGAAACAACCAGCCTTTTGAAGCCGTTTGGCTTCCCGCATATTGTTTTCTTCATCGAACCTGGCCTTTACCTCAAATAGAACGGACACGTGTTTCCCGTTTTCAACGGCTCGCAAAAGTGCTCCTACAATCCTGGAATTTTTTGCCAATCGGTAGATGGTCATCTTAATCGCCATGACACTGGGATCATCCACAGCCTTTTCCAACAAAACCATGATTGGCTCTATGCTGTTGTAAGGGTGGTGAAGCAAAATATCCTTGTTTTTTAATACCTGAAAGATATCCTCTGTAGCTGCATCGGGATATGAAAGTGGCGGTACCGGATTAGGTGGTGAGGGTATCTTTTCCTTAAACCTTTTGTTACCGATCATCTGCCAAAGCCCTGTAAAATCCATCAGGCTTTTTCTTGAAATCCTAAAGATGCTATCATCATTGATTACCCAACGTTCCTTCAACAAATTGATCATCCACTTGCTGTATCCCTCCTCAATTTCGATTTTTACCACTCGGCCAGTCTTCCGTTCATTGAGCTTTCGCTTTACCTCTTCCAAAAAATTGGAGTCCATATCTTCACTTTCCTCTAACGTAAAATCGCCATTTCGAGTAATCCTAAAAAGGTTGACAGACTCAATATTGACATTTCTAAAAAGCGAAAAAATATGCTCACGGATAACTTCCTCGATGGGAATGAATATCATCACATTCTCTCGCTCCAACTCAAAAAACCGGGGAATATTGGAAGGAATCTGAACAAAAGACAGCTTTCGGTTATCTTTTTTATCTCCCTCGTTGATAGTTATGACTCCAAAAATCAGCAATTTGTTCATCAAGATAGGAAAGGTATGGTATCCATCAAACACCATAGGAGTCAACATGGGGTAGACGGCTTTGAAAAAATACTCTTTAATGGCTTGCTGTTCCTCAGGTTGAAGATTCTTTACATTGCTGAGGATAAAACCAGCTTCTTCAGTCTTTGGCAATAATTCTTTCAAAAAATGTTCCTGCAGCCGTACGTGAAAATTCTGACACTCAACCATCAGTTTCATTTTGAACGCGTCCTCCCTCAAACCGGAATAGTCTACCCGCACCTTGTCATAATCCAGGTAATTATAAAGTGATCCTACCCGGATCATGAAAAATTCATCCAAATTAGAGGCTGTTATAGCCAAAAACTTAAATTTCTCAAATATATTCCTTGTGTCTTTCAGGATCTGATCAAATACCCGTTCATTAAACTTCAACCAGCTCAAGTCCCTACTAATCAAATCACTACTATATATAATCTCTTCTATTTTATCGGGTTGGATCATTTTATTTTAGTTAAATCCTGTTATGGATGATGTAATTTTAATAAAATAATCAGAGAAAAAAAAAGGGGCATTTAGCCCCTATCTTATATTTGCTCCTGATTATCAGGTATCAATCTTGGCATATTTTGCATTCTTTTCAATAAATTCTCTTCTCGGAGCGACTTCATCACCCATCAATATACTGAAAAGGTGATCTGCCTCTGCGGCAGAGTCTATTGTCACCTGCTTTAAGGTACGGGTACTTGGGTCCATTGTGGTAGTCCAAAGCTGCTCAGGATTCATTTCACCGAGACCCTTATACCGCTGAATCCCAACGCTCTCCACCTTGCCATCCGGGGCAAGTTCTTGGGTAACCACCTTACGTTGCTCTTCCGACCAACAATATCTCTCTTCCTTACCCCGCTTTAACAGGTAGAGGGGAGGTAGTGCTATATAGACATATCCCCTTTCGATCAATGTCCGCATATACCGGAAGAAAAGCGTCAATATCAACGTACGAATGTGCGAACCGTCAATGTCCGCATCCGTCATTATAATGATTTTGTGGTATCTCAGGTGGGAAAGATCAAGTTCCCTTTCATCGTTCATCGTGCCAATCTTAACTCCAAGCGCAGTAAGTATGTTCTTTATTTCGTCGTTGTCGTAAATTTTATGCTCCAGTGCCTTTTCCACGTTGAGAATTTTACCCTTTAGAGGTAAGATGGCTTGATAATCCCTGTCTCTTCCCTGCTTGGCAGACCCTCCTGCTGAGTCCCCTTCCACGAGGTACAACTCACATACCGTAGGGTCAGAATTGGCACAATCGGCAAGTTTTCCGGGTAGTCCACCACCTCCCAAAATGTTTTTTCGCTGCACCATTTCCCTGGCCTTCTTGGCTGCATGTCGCGCCTGAGCAGCCAATACTACCTTGCCAACTATGATTTTTGCTTCCTTTGGATGCTCTTCCAGCCAAGACTGGAGCGTCTCTGAAACAGCCCCATCTACCGCTCCAACCACATCGGAATTCCCCAGCTTGGTTTTTGTTTGCCCTTCAAACTGGGGTTCAGCGACCTTGACGGAAATTACCGCAGTTAGCCCTTCCCTAAAATCATCTCCGGCAATCTCCAACTTCACCTTGTCCAGCATGCCCGACTTGTCGGCGTAGGACTTCAAGGTTCTAGTCAACGCCCTTCTAAATCCGGAAACATGGCTTCCTCCTTCATACGTGTTGATCGTATTCACATAGGAAACTACATTTTCAGTATAAGAAGAGTTATAGCTCATCGCTACCTGTACAGGAACACCATTTTTCTCCGTTTCGATGTATATGGGTGAATCGATGATCTTTTGTTTGTTCTCGTCTAAGTATTCGACAAACTCCACCAAGCCCCCTTCCGAATAAAAATGATCCTTTCTGTAAGTCCCATCGTCTTCCTGTTCCCGTAAATCTTCCAAATGGATGCTTATCCCAGCATTAAGGAAAGACATTTCACGCATTCGGGTGGCTATGGTTTCATATTTGTATTCCGTTGCCTGGAAGATTTCATCATCCGGCTTGAAATGAATTGTGGTACCCCTCTTTTCGCTTGTTCCTATTTCCCGGACCGGATACTGAGGAACCCCCTTGCTATATTCCTGTTCGAAAACCTTTCCTCCACGATGGACAGTTGCCTTTAACATGATGGAAAGGGCATTAACACAGGATACACCTACTCCGTGAAGTCCTCCGGAAACTTTATAAGTGTCTTTGTCAAATTTACCCCCTGCGTGAAGAACCGTCATAACCACTTCCAAGGCTGATCTGTTTTCCTTCTCGTGGAAGTCGGTGGGAATTCCCCTACCGTTATCTTCAACAGTCACGGAGTTATCTTCATTAATCGTCACACGGATTGTGTCACAATGGCCTGCCAAGGCCTCATCAATGGAATTGTCAACCACCTCCCAAATCAGGTGATGTAACCCCCTAACACCAATGTCTCCGATGTACATGGCAGGTCGCTTCCTGACTGCCTCTAACCCTTCTAATACTTGGATGTTTTGGGCGGAATAATCACCCCTGTTTGATTCTTTTTCTTTACTCATGCGAAGTATCTACGGCAATCCTTTTGCTAAAAAGGACCATTTTTAAAAACTCAAATTATTTACAAAAATACAGAAAAAAAACCGAACTACATACCCTTATTTTTTCGATTGTCACTCCTATGATTTCATTTTTAGACACCTACCGCACAAAATCGAATGTGTAAAATATTATTCTGTAAATTTGTGTTATTTAATAATACCACATCACAAACCTCAACACGACGACACGTGTTTTATACTTGAAAACCAACTATATATTTACATTTGTTTAATATTATGTGTTTTTTTTTAAACAAATTTAATTCTGTTTTCTTATCTAGACAAGTTTTATAAATTTCACAAAATACATCAATAACCCCTCTAAAAACACGTTATGAATATTCCATTAGTAGCAGAAATTGTCGGTCTAGAAAAAATCATTAACACTGACCCGGTAGCCATTACCTTCTTTATAGGATATATGGCTATGTTTGCATCAGCCGTTTTCTTTTTAGTGGAAAGAAGTACAGTTGATGGTAAGTGGAAACTCTCGTTACTCGTCTCCGCCCTAATTACTGGTATCGCGGCCATCCATTACTATTACATGAGAGATTTCTATCTCCAAACTGGTCAAAGTCCTACGGCATTCAGATATGTGGATTGGACGCTGACAGTTCCTTTAATGTGCGTTGAATTCTATTTGTTGACCAAGCCGTTTGGTGCTAAAGGTGGTACCTTGTTCAAATTAATTCTTGCTTCTTTAGTCATGCTTGTCACAGGATACATAGGAGAAACTTCCGGTATCAGCAACAATATTCTTTGGGGCATTATATCTACTCTCGGCTATTTGTATATTGTATACGAGGTGTTTGCGGGTGATATAGCGAGGTTGACAAAAACTTCGGATAGTCCTGCGTTAGGAAGGGCTATGTTTCTTCTAAAAATATTCATCACCCTAGGGTGGTCGATTTATCCAATTGGATATATGGTTTTACCTGGAAATTTATTATCGGGTGCTTTTGCAGTGAGCAGTATAGATTTATTCTATAATCTTGCAGATGCCATTAATAAAATCGGATTTGGCTTGGTAATATACTATGTTGCTGTGTCAGAGTCTAGTAAGACAGTCGCAGTTGCCACCTCTTAAAAAACTATGGGTCCTGCTAAACGTGGGATCCATTTTACTTTTATCCGCTTATGGATTATGACATTGTAGTAACGGGATTAGGGTGTGCTGGACTGAGTTTTGTCTACCATTTATTGAATAGCCCCCTCAAAAATCAAAAAATTTTACTAATTGATAATGACCCAAAACAACAAAATGACCGTACCTGGTGCTACTGGTCGGAGGATCCATTAGAAATTCACCCAAGAACAGGACCCGTGATTTATTGGGATAAAATGTCAATTACAAACGGCCTGCATTCCGTTGATAAATCTCTCGGAAACCTGAAATATTACCAAATAAAATCTTCAGATTTTTACAACCATGTTCTTGCAAAAATCCGGGTCCAAAAAAACATAACTTGGATTCTAGACGCTGTGATCGATATCCCTATCATAAATGGGGCACCTGTGGTGAGAACGGGAAATCATGGGGTAATAAGAGGCACAAAGATCTTTAATTCAATACCGCTATCTTCTAAGTCAACAAAAAGATATTTAAAACAGGTGTTTGTAGGTTGGGAAATTGAGAGCAAAAATCCCTGTTTTGACCCAAAGACGGTAACATTAATGGATTTTGATTCATTAATAGACACAGAAACGGCCTTTGTGTATATTTTGCCGTTCAGTGAAAAACGAGGTTTGGTAGAGTACACCATTTTTACCAAAGAAACAAATATTGATAAAACGCAGCTTGAAGCAAAACTATCCTCATACATCAAAAACAAACTGGGAGTGGAGGATTATAAAATAAATTTTAGGGAAGAAGGAGCCATACCCATGTCTACAAAAAACAATTATAATCAACTTGACCATTCCGATTTGATTTTGTTGGGTTCCATTGCCGGCTGTACCAAACCTTCCACCGGCTACACATTCCACACTATTCAAAAACACAGCAAAAAAGTTGTTAACTCTCTAGTGAACAAGTCTCCTAGCAAAAATTTAAAGTGGAAGAGAAAGTTTCGATTCTCCTTTTACGATAACATTTTGCTCAATATAGCTTGTAAATGGCCAAACGAGTTACCACACTTATTTCAAGACTTATTCCAAAAAAATAAAGGAAGAGATATTTTACTTTTTCTAAATGAAGAGACTTCGTTTCTTCAGGAACTTTCCATTTTAATTCGGTTAAAATTCGAGGTTTTTATCAAATCCCTATTGAATTATGAAAGCCATTGAAGTTGTTGGAAAGGCATTAGGGATTCTAATAGGTTTGGGTTACCTGTGGTTAATACAAGAGAATGAAACGTTACTTTGGGGATGGTTTCTACTTGTGATGGCTTCGTTGGGTATTCCCCATGGGGCTATTGATCATCTTCTTTACCACAAAAAAGCAGGTGGCAAAAGTGGGTTACAAAAATTCATTTTTTTTTACCTTGGCATCATGCTTATCTATTTAGTTTGCTGGGTTTATTTGCCGATTACATCCCTGATTCTTTTTTTGATTATGTCAGCCTATCATTTTGGACAGGCTAACTTCATCCCGATAAAGGTGGAAAACAATAAATACATATTGTATTTATGTACGGGGTTCTATTTTCTTGCAGTTATCTTGTTTGGCGATTTTGATCGCACATCAGAAATTCTCCAACCTATGGTAGATATTCAGGTTATCCGCCCATATTCAGCCGTTTCGATTATTTCACTGTTTTTCTTGAGTTCCTTCTTTATCGCCCGGTTAACGTCGCAAAAAAAGTTCTTTTACATCATCGAAATGGTTGTCTTGGGGATTTGTCTATACCATATGCCCCTTTTGTTGGCATTTATCACTTATTTTGGCTTTTGGCATGCCTTTCCTAGTCTTATTGAAGAGTATTCAAGCCTAAGCTTTGATGGCAATAAAAACAAATTCCTGTTATTTGTAAAGCAACTCCTACCATTCTCATTAATCAGTATGTTCGGTATTTCTTTTATATTAATATTTCTTAATGACTGGCTGCCAGAGAGGGAACTTACATTGCTGTTTTTTGTCATGGTATCTTTGATATCCGCTCCCCACATTTGGGTTATGAACATGTTTTTAGAAGACCCATCCAAGCAGCACCTGCCCCTTTCTAAATAACAAAAACAATCTTGGTGGAGATTTCCATTACTTACTAATTTTAAACAGCATCAAAAACGGATCAGTACTGTCCTGAGCTCAACATGACTAGTGTGCAGGCGGATACGGTAGCAATTTGGTTTTCTTTAGCCAACGCCGACAGTTCGGGATTTTGGGTTCCCGGATTAAATATAATACGTTTTGGTTTTAATGACAAAATATAATCATACCATTCCGGCTGATTTTTCGCGGAAATATACAAGGTAACGGTATCCACCTCATCAATTGAGAGTTTTTCCTTCAAGTCCAAAATCTTCTCTCCAAATACCTCACCTGTTTTGATTCCTACCGGAACAAATGGAATATCTTGTTCGTGAAGCATTTGAGCTGCTGCATAAGCATACCTGCTTTGATTGGGTGAAGCTCCAAGTATAACTGTTTTTTTTTCCTGCATTATTTTTTATTTATTCGCGGTCACTCCGCTGTTTTTTTTTATATAGCTCAATGAGTCTCTCAGCGCAGCGCTCACCGTCCATGGCCGCTGAGACGATTCCGCCGGCATATCCGGCTCCCTCACCGCAGGGAAACAGCCTTTTAATTTGCGGATGCTCTAGAGTATCCTTTTCCCGTGGTATCCTGACCGGAGATGATGTACGGCTTTCTATACCGATAAGCTGCGCTTCATTAGTATAATACCCCCTCATTTTATTGTTAAATAATCCAAGGGCCTGTTTCAATCTAGCGGAGATAAACTCTGGCAAAACCCTGTCCATGGATACAGATACAATTCCGGGTTGGTAAGACGTGGGAAGCAAACTGTCACTTACTTTCCCGTTTACAAAATCAACCATCCGTTGGGCCGGCGCTTGCTGAGTTCTCCCTCCAACCTCCCAAGCCCGCTGTTCGATTTCCTGCTGAAAGATCATCCCGGCGAGGGGGCCGTGTTTTTGATAGGCCGCAAGATCTTCCAACTCTACGGCAACAACCATACCTGAATTAGCAAATTTGCCATCCCTCCTACTTGGGCTCATTCCGTTGACTACGATCTCCCCGGGTGAGGTGGCCGCCGGAACGATAAATCCTCCAGGACACATGCAGAAGGAAAAGACACCGCGCTGGAGTTGGTCGTGTTGGGTTTGCTGAACCAGCGAATAAGAGGATGGGGGCAGATAGGGGCCTCGATCGGTGGGGCAGTGATATTGAATCTGGTCTATCAGTTTTTGTTGGTGCTCTATCCTTACGCCAAGTGCAAAAGGTTTGGCCTCAATTTGTACATTACGACGGCTCAGTAGGTGAAAGATGTCCCTTGCGGAATGGCCTGTTGCTAAAATAACTCCCAGTCCAAGAAATTTTTCACCGGAGGAACAAACAACTCCTTTGATTTCATCTCCCTCAAGGATAAAATCATCCACCCGCATGTCAAAATACACCTCACCTCCCGCATCCAGTATAGATTGGCGCAGCGCTGTCACTAATTGGGGCAATTTGTTTGTCCCGATGTGGGGATGAGCATCCACGAGGATTTCCTCGGTGGCTCCATGAGCAACAAAAATCTCCATGATTCGGCGGACATCCCCACGTTTCTTTGAACGGGTATACAGCTTTCCATCTGAGTAGGTCCCTGCCCCTCCTTCTCCAAAGCAGTAATTTGACTCCGGATTTACCAGGTGCTCTTTATTGATCGCTGCCAAATCCCTTCGCCGGGCCCTCACGTCTTTTCCCCGCTCCACAACAATGGGTTTAATCCCCAACTCAATGGCCCGCAATGCAGCAAACATACCGGCAGGTCCTGCACCCACGATTACGATCGGATCTGCTTGGCTTACGTTTGGGTAGGATTTCCCTGCGTGGATTAGTGGGGTTGGCGGTTCGTTGATAAAAATCTCAGCAGATACATTGACTTTAACATCCCTGCCTCTTGCGTCAATGGATCTTTTGGTCTGCCGGATAAAAACATCGTCTACATCTGGAGAAATACCCACGCGCTCCCTAACCGATTGGTGGAAACTTGGTGGGTCAAAAGCTTCCTTGGGAGATAGGGTAAGCTGAATTTCTTTTTTCATGGGTAAGGTAGTTATCCTTAAAGTAAAAGTGGCGTCAAATGGAACATATCTGATTGCCTGACTCTTTACCCATTTTTCCTATAAAAAGTTCAATCCTGTCCGGCGGAAAAAAAAATGGAATTAGTATCATATTCTAAATTAAATACTTAGATTAAATAAAAGTTTTCATTTAACAGATTTCGATATGTTAACTAACCCTACCCTCCGCCCTTTTGAATCGATAGGATTGTGTTTCAGCGGAGGTGGATACCGTGCGTCTGCCTTCTCTTTGGGGGTCCTTTCCTATCTGCAACAGAAGCACTTCGCCGATAGCATTCTCTTAGAAAAAGTAACGGCGATGAGCACTGTCAGCGGCGGAACGATTACCGGGGGATATTATGCTTCATGCCAGGCTAAGGGGATCCTTTTTTCTGAATTCTTCGACAATCTATATACCTTTCATTATAAAGATGAGCTGCTGAAGACAGCTCTTTGTTATATGGAAGAGGATGAGCTATGGAAATCTAACTCAAAAAAAAGATCGCTTATAAACGCTTTTGCCATAGCCTACGATACTCTGCTACAACCTGCGAACATGGGTGAACTTGATGAGTTAGCGGGTTCCCATCTGAAATATGTTTGTTTCAACGCCACTGATTTCTCCTTTGGCTTGGCTTTCCGCTTTCAAAACCTCGGTCTATTTGGCAACTATAGGCTTTATTGTGAAGAAATAGATCCATTCCGGGGAGGTATCCGTATCGCTGATGCAATTGCCGCCTCTTCTTGTTTCCCGATGGGGTTTGAGCCGATTATTTTCCCAGATGACTTCCGAAACGGCCAGCCGGTGGCCGCTTACCAAAATCTCAAGGAAAAACCGAATTTCCTAAATGGTGTTGGCATCATGGATGGTGGAATCGTGGACAACCAAGGTATAGGCAGCATGGTGAACATAAACAACTCCAACGACCCGGGCACTCCGTTGGATTTAATCATGGTCAATGATGTAGGCAGCTATATGATGCCACCCTGGCAGGAAGATCAAACCGACCTAGCCAAACATGGGAAAAAATCGCTGGAATCAGTTTTCAGCAATTTTTTAAAAGCCCTTAGTTTCAACAGGTACTACCTTATCACATTATTGAGTGGACTTTTATTGATCTTGGTCAATTCGATGGATTTGTTCTTTGGCAAACCTTGGCCGGGGATATACATAATCGGAGGAGTTTTGGCCGGAATGGGGGTTGTCTTGAGCGGATTTGGGATTTTCACCAGCCTAAGTGCCCGGTTTCTCAATTATTCCCTTCAAAACGTTTTTCGAAACAACATCCCTTCCGTGCTTTTATCCAACATACAAGGAATGGACACCCTAAGCGTATCTCTTATACGACGAATGCTTACTGAGAGGCTTTCTTCCACCTTTACTATGGTAAATTATATTTTTCTCCATCAACTACGAAGAATCAACTATAACTTCCTTTATGAAAACCCAAAAAATAAAAACCGACTCATCACCAATACAGTCTATGAATTAAACGGTGAGCATCAAAACCTTATCAAATCCGTCATAAATACAGGAATCTACGGGAAACATTGCGAAAGAATTAAAGAATCAGCACTCATTGCTTCCCAAATGCCTACAACCCTTTGGTGGGACGATAAAGACAGAAAATTAAACCGACTGGATAACTTAGTTGCCTGCGGCCAATTCACAACCTGCTATAATCTGATGAAATACATCGATGAATTGCCGGAAGAAGTCCAATATAATAAAGATATTCAAGATTTGTTACGACAACTGAAATCCGATTGGGAAAAATTCAAACAGAATCCCCGATTTATGGTGGACGAAATCAAGCCAAGGTAAAAGAATTATCGGTAGAATTATTACAACCAATTATCCCTAAATCGTCCCGAAAACCTCTTCCTCTACCCAACTTTTTCCCCAATTTTCTATCTCGCTCCCACTCCACAACTCGGGGTAGAATATAACCTTTTGAAAGCGGGGCGGGAGGTATTTTTGCCAATTGGTGCCACCGGTAGCGGCTATATCTTTGGGGTCCTTTTGGAGATATTTGACAGCAGACTTATAGTGGGCAAGCGGCCAAAAAACATTGGCTTTCAGATCCAACTCCCGCATCAGTTTGGTCAGTTCTTCGTCTTTCGCCTCCAAATAAAGGTACTTTTTCCAGAGGTTTCTCTTTCGGAAAGAAGCGATCAGTTCTTTCAGCTCTACACCATATTTTTTCTCAAATGACTTCAAGGTCAAAGTTTTTTCACCAGAAGCTAGCTCCGTTGCGCCATATTGCCAATAAAGGATATTAAACAGGGAATCGATGTTGGTAAGGTTGATATCTTTGTAATCCTCCCTCTCCCTCAAATGAACCAAGTTTTGGATATCTGTGCACATGATCTCAATCATCCGGTACTGGGCGCTCTGAAATCCGCTGGATGGTAGAAGTGACATTCGAAATTTCATAAATTGCTCCCTTTCCATTCCTTTGGACATCACCGCAAACGAAGATATCAGCAAGTCAAAATACATAATTACCCGCTTTAAGCGCTCCTTGAAATAACCTAACGGGAGATTTTCCACAGCTGCCAGCTGTTCGATTTCCCAAATAATAAGGTTAAAATACAGCTCGGTGATTTGGTGGTAAATAATGAAAATCCGTTCATCTTTAAAGGATGTACGTGGTTGCTGCAGAGTGAGCAGGGTGTCCAAATTAATATAGTCCCAATAATTCAGGTAGTCCGCATGGAGCAAACCCTCCAAATAAGACGAAAGGTCCTGTCCAGAGGACCGAAATTTTTCCTCAAGCTGTTTGATTTTCGCAATAATTTCCGGAGAGGGGTATTCCTGATCCATGGAAGACAATTTATTTTGACAGGTATTTGTTTGAAATTATTTCAACAACTTTCATCCGTGAAGTCTCCTTCCGGATCAACACTTTACAATACAACTTAAAACCGATGAGAATCCAATACGTTTACTTTACTAAACTGATTCGGAATTGGATTATCTAATTCCCGACCTTAGGCGGAGTAATTGCGTGTAAAATTCCATCATTTTACTTAATTTACCAAACATATGACCTCAATAGGCAAAAAACAGAAATCTTTAAAGTCGGACACGTTTGAAGGGGTGGATTTTTATCAACTGGATGAATTGTTTACGGAAGAGCAAAAACTAATCCGGGAATCAATCCGCTCATTTGTCAAGAAGGAAATCTCTCCCTATATAGAATCATGGGCACAAGAATCCTATTTCCCCTCGTCCATCGTGAAAATAATGGGTGACCAGGGAATTTTCGGTCCTCAGATTCCCAAAAATTATGGCGGAGGAGGATTGGATTACACCGCATATGGATTAATGATGCAGGAACTGGAGCGGGGCGACTCAGGTATGCGATCGACGGCATCCGTACAGGGATCTCTAGTCATGTATCCCATATATGCATTTGGATCAGAGGAGCAAAAAAGCAGCCTTCTTCCCAGGCTGGCATCTGGGGAAATTCTGGGGTGTTTTGGACTAACGGAACCCAACCACGGTTCCAATCCATCTGGAATGACGACTAATTTTAAAGATATGGGTGACCACTACCTGCTCAATGGAGCCAAAATGTGGATTTCAAACGCTCCGCAGGCTGACCTCGCTGTCGTCTGGGCGAAAAACGAGGAAGGAAGAATCCATGGCTTGCTTGTGGAGCGGGGTATGGAAGGATTTTCCACTCCAGAAACCCACAACAAATGGTCCCTTCGCGCTTCATGTACCGGGGAACTAGTGTTCGATGAAGTAAAGGTCCCGAAAAAAAACCTTCTTCCGGGAAAAAGTGGACTCGGTGCTCCGCTAATGTGTTTGGATTCGGCTCGTTTCGGTATCTCCTGGGGAGCGGTAGGTGCTGCTATGGATTGCTATGAAACAGCCAAAAATTATGCGTTGGAGCGGATACAGTTTGGTAAGTCAATCGCATCATTTCAATTGACTCAAAAAAAGCTTTCTGAAATGCTGACTGAGATCACCAAATCACAATTACTTAATTGGCGTCTTGGGAAATTGATGGAAGAAGGCAAGGCAACTACTGCCCAGATATCCATGGCAAAGCGAAACAATGTCGCCATGGCGCTGCAAGTCGCCAGGGAGGCGAGACAGATCTTAGGTGGGATGGGTATTACCGGAGAATATAGTATTATGCGCCATATGATGAATCTTGAATCCGTAGTCACCTATGAAGGTACCCACGACATCCATCTGCTAATACTCGGACAGGAAATCACCGGCATTTCGGCTTTTAGTTGATCCTGCTTTTGATCTTAACCGTTCGGGTGGGCCATAGCGGATCATTGCTGAATATGGTTACTGTCCTATGATCAATTCCTTTTCTACCCTTCGGATCGAAAGTAACCGTAAGGTCCATTTTTTCTCCAGGTTCCATTCTTTCTTTAGGGACAATAAGGCTTACACAATCACAGTTGGAGATAATCTTTCGGATATCAAGTGGTTGGCCACCCTTATTTTCCAGTGTAATTAGGCGGGATATCACCAAGTTGCTTTTAATTTTGTTTAGGTCAATTTCCATTTCCTTAATTTCAAGTCGGGGGACATTGTCCTTTTCTGCATAGGGTACAGGCTCAAAGTACTCATGAATGGTAGCCAATACCTGAACGGGCAGCTCCTTTTTTTCGTCAGAAAGCAAAGCCAGTTTTATAGTTTCATCGAAGAAACCCAGATCATCCTTTGCCTTTGCATCATAAACTAATTCGAGCACTCCCCTGGTTTTCGCAGTAACTACTGCGGGAATAAGCTTTGCCTTTATATAGGTAGGTAAATCCCTCTGTATTTGATTGAGTTGAACAGGGTAATCTCCGAAATTGAAAAAATCGACATGCTTTATTTTTGGTTCGTTGGTAAAAATCTGCCCCAAGTTAACTACATCAAGCTTGAACCCAAGTCCGGCCTTTTCAATGGCGTAATGAGCTGTTGCGCTCGCTGGAAGGGGCACATTAAACCCTTCCACAATGAGCGTATCAATGTAGGGTTCCACATTGGTCTTTACCAATATCATCTTGGCAAACTCCCCTCCCCTAGACTGTGGGTCAAAGTTAATCACAACCTTTCCCTTCTCATTTTGAAGCAGGGTATCCCGGGAATATTCCGCTGTGGTACACCCGCATTCCGTAATAATCTCTTCAACTACCAACCGTTGATTAGTCCGATTCGTGAAATTAAAAGCAGCTTGTACATGCCCATTCTCCTCTAAGACCGATCCCAAGTTAATTACCCTTTTTTCCCACGCAAGCAAGGGGGATTCAACATCCTGACTGTTAGCAGGAAAACACGAAAACAGCGTCAATATAAACAGGTAGGAAAAGATAGGTGAAAGCTTCATAGGTACAAATAACGTTAAAATCACGACGAATAATGTGTTTAATTATTTAATTTGCGTCAAAAAACTTACCAATGGCACGTGTACTTACTGGAATTCAAAGTTCGGGAAAACCTCATTTGGGAAATATATTGGGAGCTATCCTCCCTGCCATCAATTTGGCTAAGGAAGATGCCAACGAATCATTTATTTTCATAGCCGACCTCCATTCCCTGACCACCGTCAAAGAGGGGCCGCAACGGGAAGAGAATGTCCGTGCGGTAGCTGCGGCATGGCTGGCATTTGGGCTGAATGTGGAGCGAACCGTTTTTTACAGGCAATCCCGCATCCCCGAAGTCACAGAGCTTACGTGGTATTTGAGCTGCTTCACCCCTTTTCCCATGCTTGCCAACGCGCATAGCTTCAAGGATAAAGCCGATAGGCTGGCAGATGTAAACGCAGGTTTGTTTATCTATCCGGTATTGATGGCATCAGACATATTGATGTACGATGCCCATATTGTGCCCGTTGGCAAAGACCAGCTTCAGCATCTGGAAATCACCAGAGACATCGCCAGTGCGTTTAACAACCGGTTTGAGGAAGAAATGCTACTTCTCCCAGAACCCCGTATCAGTGAGGAGGTCATGATCATTCCCGGTACTGACGGAAAAAAAATGAGTAAATCCTACAGCAATTACATCGATATATTTTTGCCAGAAAAGGAACTTAAGAAAAATGTGAACGGCATCATAACCGACAGCACTGCGCTGGAAGACCCTAAGGACCCCGATACCTGTACGGTATTCAAACTATTCAGCCTAATTGCCGAAAAAGATCAAACGGCTGATTTACGAAAAAAATACCTGGCGGGAAATTTCGGCTACGGACATGCCAAAAAAGAATTACTTCAATTGATTCTGGAAAAGTATGCTAAAGAGCGTAGGCTTTATGATCATTATATGAGCAATCCAGCAGAACTTAACCAGATACTTGAGGAAGGAGAAGCGAAGGCAAGAGATGTTGCCTTTAAGGTGCTTGGTAGGGTAAGGAGGAAGTTGGGGTTTAGATGATTTTTTGATATTTGTGGATATTGGGGATGGAAATATGGTGGAAATATGGTAGAAATAAAGCCTTCTGCTGAAATATTGGATACTTGTTGATACTGGCTATTGATTGATATTGGATGTTAATTAGTATTGGATATTTATTTGATATAGGGAATCGAAATACAATTGAAATCGGAGCGAAGCGAAGACCCTGATTATCGTAGCGGTTCAGGGTATGGCCTAGCGGCCGAAATATAGTTGAAATAATATTTACGGCCGATAACGGAACGTAATGGAGATCCACAGAACAAAACGGTTTTGGGATGTTGGATTTGTGGTTATTACGAAGGTGGAAATCAGCGTTTAAATTCCGAGAATGTCAGGGACTAGCCTTTGCTGAAATATTTTTGAGAACAGATATTAATTTAGAGTAAAAAAGCATCTCAAAAGACGGAACCGATCGCCCTCCCCTTTAGGGTGAGGGAAGGGGTGGGGCATTTGCGGAGCGATAACTGGATATGACGAACGATGATTTATATTGGTAATCATAACTTTTGGCCGCAATTGATTATTTTCCCACTACTTCCTTAATAGCCTCCAAATATCCGAACCCATGGCCTTCGGTGGGTTCGATGTGGTTTCCTTCGAGGTATTCATTCCAGCAGCAGATCATAATTGTGTTTCCGTTGCTGGGACGGTTTGACTCGGACACCTCTTTAGCCTCAGCCAATTTCGCCCTAAAGGTTGCTTTGGTGCTAATTACCTTGTCCTTGGCAGGCTCACTGGGAAATCCGCTGGGTTGAGGCCAGGTTCCCCCTGCCGGTCTACGGTCCCAGCCCATGGCCACAGGTACCTGGTATTCAAATTCCGTATCAGGGCGAAAAAATGTACTCCACCTATCCCAGTGGCCCCGGTAGGTCTGACGCATGTCGTCATAACTTTTATTGTCCCGGTTCATATAGATATGATACACATATCCAGTCATCCCCTCAAAGCCCATTCCTTTCAATCGGGGCACATATTCTTGCATCAACATTTGCCCACCATACTCCCCACCCAGCCAGGGGCGATTGGGATCTTTCGCTTTCCAGGTAGTAGGCATTCCGTACGCCCTTTGCTCCTGCCGCATCACCCCTGAAGTGACGGCTACAAATTTGATTCCCGGCAACCCCGATTTCTTCGCCAATCCAGTAGACCGTTCTAGCAGTTCTTTTAGGGTTACTCCGTAAAACGACGCCCTAGCTTCCGTATCGTGAGGAAAGTACATATACATAATCGGCCTTCCTGTCTCATCCTTCAGATAATCATCCCGCAGAAAGTATTTTTGAATCCAAAGGAGGGTAATTTTATCGTGCACCTGTAGATAGGCTTCCTTATCGGGCTTTTCCCCGGGATAATTTGCTTTACTGGAAAGAGTCCCTGGAGACCCTAATTTCAGCCAATCGTTCCATCTATGGTCGCTATCATCTGTCCAACTAAGGGCAAATTTTATCCGCTTCGTAGCCGGAAGTTTAGCATTCTCCTCCAATAGTACTTTCAATTGTGATTCCCACTGTTCGACTCCGGGCACTTTCACCCTCCCCGACCGCTGCGAATCCACGGGCCAGCCTTTTGGATAAAATATGGATGATTGGGGAGCATAATCCAGGTGATAGTAGTAATGCCTTCCAAAAAACCATTTATATACAAAAAAATCAATCCCGTAGTCTTTCATATACTGGATTTGTTTCCTCGCCACCTCAGGGTCATCTCTTTTATAAAATCCTTTAAGGCTGACATGGGGCTTTTTGTCCAAAAAAGGTCCTTCATAGGGATATTGCCGGTTGAAAATCCTGCCATTATTTCCCCAGCTTGAGGGATCTTTCAAAAATGCACAGTCTCCCCTTCCTTGTAGGCAGGACCAAAAACTGTCCACATCCACTCCGGGATCGGAAGAGGTGTTCCACGAGGGCATAAAAAACACGCCTATTTGAGTACGCTGTTTCATGTCCGTGGATATTCTTTGACCAGCGTTAGCAGGAATAGATGTGGAAGTTGAGGTCGATTGTTGGGTTAAAGATACTCCATCCATTTCCGACTCCATACTTATGTTGGCTGGCGGTCGGCTACAAGCATACAGGATGATTCCCAAAACGATGACCCTACCAAAAAATAAAAACCTTTTACTCATATGCTTACCAAGTCTCACGAAGGATCAAAAAAATCAACGGCAATTACCGTGACCTCCATACGTCTTTAAGTGAAAGCCCATTGATCTGCATGACAATTCTAGCAGGATTGGAAATTAGCACCAATCGAACATCTTGACCGTCAAATTGCTCCGACTCTATGGGTACGCCCTGTTTGCCTTTCACTTCATACGAAACTATACCTCTCGCATCAGGCATCAGAGGCACATATTGATTGGCCAAGTAGGCGGAGGGCAAAAGCACTTCGTTATCGGAGTTCAACTTGGCATAGATTTTTTCCAATTCCCTTTCCAAATCTTCCCCGTAATTATCGTTGAAATCGTCTTCCAAATCATGGAGCTCCTCTTCGATTTCATCATATTCATGGTCGGCATACGAATATTTTGTCAGTCTTATCCGCAGTTCTATGATGACTGTCAAGTCTTTATCTAATTGATTTAAATCCATAATTGGTGAAAGCTGTTAAATTAAAACATGAAGTTACGGGATATAGGAAGAGATTCCAAAAACCACCTTTAAATTTTACACCTACAGCTTATGCGGGAGCGGGTTTGATTTATGATATCCTGAGAGATGGAGCCAAAAATAACCAATTTGTATATACATCTTAATAACCGATAGAGAGATGGATTTAGCTGTCAATTAAAACCTTTAAAATTACCTAAAATCCGACGTACTTTCCTGAAACATGGTGATCTTTATGAGAAAAAACCTTCAGGGTTTCACCCGTTCAACTTGAACAGTTAGTTGATTATTCGTAAAACCTGGATGGTTTGCGGTTTTAAGGGATTGATTTAATCCTGATTTTGCTAAGTTCTTTGGGAAAAAAAATGATATTTTTACTTTCAGATATGGGGAAAACGTAATAATTCCCTAATTTTCAGCATAGATATCCTAAGCATTTTAAACAAACTTTTTATAAACAATGACAGACGCTTCAATTATCACCAAAGCCAACTCCTGGCTGACCAGTAACATCGATCTTTCAACCAAAACGGAAATAGAGGCCCTTTTGGCATCTGAAGACCCAACCGAACTTATTGATTCCTTTTATAGGGATCTTGAATTTGGAACGGGGGGACTGCGTGGATTAATGGGTGTGGGCTCCAACAGAATGAATGTATATACCGTCGGAATGGCAACCCAAGGCTTGGCTAACTACCTGCTTCAATCCTTTCCGGGCCAGAAAATCCAACTGGCTATTACCCATGATAGCCGAATCAACAATACGCTATTCGCCGAAACCACAGCCAATGTATTAACCGCAAATGGAATACATGTCAAGTATTTCCGTGAAATGCGCCCTACTCCTATGTTGTCTTTTGCCATCAGACACTATGGATGCCAAAGCGGGGTAATGGTGACGGCCTCCCACAATCCCAAAGAGTACAACGGATATAAAGTGTATTGGGAAGACGGGGGGCAGGTTGTTCCTCCACACGATAAAAACATCATTGCCGAAGTGTTAAAAATCAAATCCATAGATGATGTAAATTGGAGCAAAAACGATAATTTGATCGAGTTTATTGAGGAGGATTTTGATTTGATTTACTTAAATGAAGTCAAAAAACTATCCATGTCTCCGGAATCAATATTTGTTCAGAAAGACATGACGATTGTCTTCTCACCCATACATGGGGCCTCTGGCAAGATGGTGCCGGCAGCGTTGCGGATTTTTGGTTTTGAGAACATTCACGTCGTGAAGGAGCAAATCGAACCGGACGGGAATTTCCCCACTGTGATATACCCTAATCCAGAAGAGGCGGAGGCATTGGAAATGTCAGTAAAACTGGCCAAGGAGATAAATGCAGAACTGGTCTTGGCCTGTGATCCGGACGGTGATCGATATGCCGCTGTCATTCCCAACGAAAACCGGGAATATGAACTGCTCAACGGAAATCAGACTGGTGCTCTAATCGTTTATTACTTGCTGAGTAAAATGAGGGAACATGGGCGGTTGACAGGTGATCAATTTACCGTAAACACCATCGTCACAACAGATTTGATCACGGAGATAAGCAAAGGCTTTGGGGTTAAAACCTTTTCTACTCTTACCGGATTCAAATATATCGCTGAAGTCATTCTTGCACAAGAAGGAAAAGCCCAATTCATTGCCGGAGGCGAGGAAAGTTATGGATTTCTCGTAGGTGATTTTGTCAGGGATAAAGATGGCGTATCCGCATGCGCGATTGTTGCTGAAATTGTAGCCTATTACAAAACCAAAGGCCTAAATATTATTGATGTACTGGCTGAAATTTACCTACAGTATGGATTCTACAAAGAGTCGTTGATCTCCATTACCAAAAAAGGTAAAGACGGTGCTGAGCAAATACAGCTACTAATGCACGGATTTCGTGCTAACAAACCTGAGGCAATAAATGGTATAAAGGTCATTAAAATTGTTGATGTGCAGGAAAGCAAAGTCTATAATATGATAGACGGCTCTGAAGAGGCTCTAGAACTTGACAAGTCCAATGTAATTCAGTTTTATTTGGAAGACGGAAGCAAAATTTCGGCAAGGCCCTCGGGAACAGAACCAAAAATCAAGTATTATATTTCCGTAAATGAAAAACTTCCCAACAGGGAGGCGTACAGGGCTGTGGAGATGTCGCTCGATAACAAAATTGCGGCATTAAAAAGGTTTTTTGAATAGAATAAAACTTTTTCAATATGACCAAAATTGCCCCGGGTTTGAGTATACTTAAAGTCCGGGGCATTTTATTTTAATTTTTAAGTCAAAATGAAAACAGAATTTACCGATGTGAAAATTGTCGAAAACTTAATCTTAAATTATTAATATTTTTTCATCAAATTATTTAAACATAAAACAAACCTTTCAACATTTTACTAATTCCTTTTAGTTTTTGGGTAAATTATATTTGAATTTTGTAACAAACCATTATATTTGAGACATATTTGCATATCAGTATGCAATAAGATATAAACTGACTTTTGTATTTAGTTATTCCATAATTCCTTTTGAATCAAATAGATAAGGAATATCAAAGAGGAATACTGCCAATTTTTGATAGTAGGTTTGTATAGTAGGGGAAGAGTCTTTAGCAACTTTAAGAAAAGTATAAGGGATAACGTTACGGATGTTGTTAATAGAACAAGGGGATTTAGAAGAAAATCAATTGGGTTGAAGGTAGGTTAATAATTGAAATCCAAAAAATGTTTATTCATTAATTGGAAATACCTATCAATCCGGTGATTGAAGTGTTGGGGGATTGGGAACATAGTACAAACAGGAATGTTATCATTTTAAACATAAATTAAAGAGAAATATTGCCAAAGGAGGGTTTTCCTCAACAAAAAACTAATCTTTAAAGTTTTTTCTTACATCAACAAAAAAAGCCTCAACCGATTTGTCGTTTGGAAGCGCATTTATTTTATTGCTGGCTGAAGTTGATTCTGGTTTTACCCTCACTCCTACAGAGCCTATTGAAGGTTAAATATTATTTCCAGCATCCTGCCACGTTAAATTGGCAGATTAGGGGGCATAAGAACCTTCCGATTTTTAAATCAAGTATAACTCACATGAATAAGCAGGTAGCAATAGAGAACGAAAAGTGGTTTCAAGCAATCTTGGAGCTCAGCACAGACGCAGTTGCCGTTATATCGCAAGAGGGGATTTTTTCATATGTCACAATATCTATCGAAGCTGTATTGGGGTATACCAATGCGGAAGCGAGGAAGTTGGATATATTCTCGCTGACACACCCGAATGACCGGGACAGATTATCCGGAGTCTGGGAAGAGATGGTAAACACAATTAACAAGGTTTTACCGCCACAAACCTTCCGAATGAAGCATAAAAATGGATCTTGGCGCTTAATAGAGTCATCAATTAAAAACATGCTGCATGATCCGGCGGTATATGGCGTCGTCATCAATCTTAGAGATGTAACCGAACGTGTGGCTAAAGCAAATCAAAATCTCATTGAGAAAAACAACCTTGAAGCACTGATCAACAATACCCGTGATTTTATGTGGAGTATCGACTGTAATTTTAAGTTAATAGCCGCCAATAATGCGTTTGTAGATATAATTAGCTTGATTACCAGTCGTGCCGTAAGTATAGGCGATTCCATATTTATTGAGGGTTTTCCTGGGGATCATCACGAAAAGTATAAAAAAACATATGAAAGGGTTTTTAAAGGGGAAGTGATCACAGAGGTGGAGTACACAGGTCCTCCCGCAGAAATTTGGTCTGAAATCATATATTATCCAATTTGGGAGAAGAACGTTGTAATTGGAGCAGCATGTCATTCAAAAAACATTTCGCCAATCAAGAAAGCTGAGCAAGAACGTATCAGAAATGAAGCCCGCCTAAAGGAATCACAGGCACTTGCTAAGCTTGGCCACTGGGAGTTGGACTTTGCAACTGGCAAAGCATTATGGTCTGAGGAAACCTGTCGTATATACGGATTGCCTATCGATGACATTTTCCACACATATGAAGAATGGTTAGGGTTTATTCACCCGGATGATCTGGAGTATGTATTGGCTGAGATTGAGATCTCACAAAAGACCTATATTACTCGGGAGCTGAATCACCGTATTAAGCTACGGGATGGAACGGTCAAACATATCGCCTCCAAAACAAAGTATGAGTTTGACGAAACCGGCAATATTCCCGAAGGAATATACGGGGTTGCCTACGATATTACCGCTGTAAAAGTGGCCGAGTTGGAGTTAAAACAAAAGGCAAGGGAGTTGGCATTGTCAAATGCTGAACTTGAGCAGTTTGCGTACGCTGTTTCACACGATTTACAGGAGCCACTGCGTATGGTCACCGGATTCATGAGTCAATTGGAATTTAAATACAGCGATGTACTGGACAATAAGGCCAAAGAGTATATTTTTTATGCTGTAGACGGTGCAAAGCGGATGCGACAGGTTATTCTCGATATGCTGGAGTATTCGAGAGTAGGCAAAACAGATGAAGAATTGGTTGACGTGGATCTGGGCGAAGCGGTGGAAGAGATCAAAGTACTGCTGAAAAATCAAATAGAAGACAAGAAAGCGATTGTACAATACAACACACTCCCCGTCATACGCTCAAATAAAACACCATTACATCAGATATTCCAAAATTTGATTAGCAACGGGTTGAAATATACCGAAAAAGGGGTTGTTCCCCAAATTAAAATCGTGGCAAATGAGGAAATTGATCATTGGATTTTTTCCGTTTCGGACAACGGTATTGGAATTAATGAGCGGGATTTCGAAAAAGTATTCGCTATTTTCCAACGACTTCATAGCAAAAGTGAATTTCCGGGAACCGGAATTGGGCTTGCGACCACCAAAAAAATTATCGAGCATCTCGGAGGCTCTATATGGCTAGAATCTATAGTGGATAAAGGAAGCGTGTTTTACTTTACATTGCCAAAGGCAAATGGCGACAGAGCCGTTTGCCAGAACTTTTAAATGAATTAATACAAAAAGGATCAATCGAAGCTACAAGTTTTGGCCGCACAATTGGCCAAGGAACATCAAATCACGGGGGAATATAATTCGCCGGATTTATTCTCAAGCTTCCTGATTCAACATGGTCAGATTAATTGCAAACACTGGTACCTTTAGATAAGTGACCAAATTTTCAGTCACCGAAGGCAAAAACAACTGCTGCAAGTCCGACCTTCCATGAGTCACCACAGCGACAGCATCAGCTTCAGTTTTTTCGGTGAACTGTAAAATGCCTCTTTCTTCTTTATATGCACTGTAGTAATGGATGGGGTATGCTTTATCGGCATACTTTTCCAGAAAAGCATTTCCCAATTCCTCCATTTGACTTTCTTCTAAGAAATTTGCCGGCGTATTGACGTAAAGTAGGCTCAACTTAGCCTTAAAGGTATAAACGAAAGCTAATATTCTTCCAAATGCTCTTCCTGAAGCTTCGCTGAAATCGGTAGCGAAAACCACGTTTTTCAACTGCACGTTAGCATTTTCATTCGGTTTTACCACCAGCACGGGAATTGGCGATTTTCGCAACACGTGATAAGTGTTTGATCCAAGCATGTGTTCTTTCCAGCCATAGAAGCCGTGAGAGCCCATTACAATCATAGAGGCGCCTTCCCTTGCGGCAAAAGGCAAAATCTGGTCCTTTCCTTGGCTAAAATGAAGGTGGGAATTGATCATCACACCAATTTCCTTGGCCTTATTCACTCTGTCGGACAAATTTGACTTGGCTATGCGAATTGATTGTTGTATCTCAGGGTACAGGTTTTCTTGCGTCTTTTCAAGTTTTAGCCAATTGATAGGTGTATGCAACACATGAAGCAAATCGATTTCAAGCTTGTTATTTTTTGCCATTTCAACAGCATAGTCTAAGGCAAGATCAGCATGGGGGGAAAAATCGGTGGGCACTAGTAGCTTTTTCATGGTGAGATAATTAACAGATACCTATTTCTATTTGACCCTAATATACGACAGTTAAGGTTAATAATTTCCAATACAAATCAATTAAAAAGATGAGTTTAATCAGTTTTCCAACCAATTAGCCATTTCCTAGAAATTAATAATTTACAATGAAATAAATATCATCAAAATTACCTGAATACTTCGTCTAGGTAAGTTAACTTTCAAAGTTATATTAACAAACTTAAAAAGAGTTGCAATATGTTCTTTGACCAAATAAGGTCTTTGTCACAAGAAATCGAATTAGCCACCAAACTTATATAACATAGCATTGAAAAACGTCTTCCATGCAAATGGAATTTGAAATCCCGGTGCGACGTAATGGAACGGACAATTTTCGATCGGTTGGGCTGTCATTATTAGCTAATCCCCAACCCCCTCTAGCCTTAAATATGGTGACCAACAAAGAAGTTAATTAGTAATTAATAAGGATACAACGATAGATTGCAAATCCCTGCCAGAATCACGAATATGGGAATGGTAGGTCTCAAAAATAATGAATTTGCTAGACCGCTAAAGGACAAATGGATTAAATAAGATTGTGATACGAAGAAGGTGGCCTTTACTATCTTCTCTATCACCGAAAAATGGTTTGAAAATAGATTAAATCATGAAATAACATTTAGTCCTATGGAATCAGCTTATTTTTGAATAAATTCACCACAAATAAACTGCAAGATATGAATACTAGAAAAATCGACATTGAACATTTAATTCGTCATAATATTGTCAGAATCAATGGTATTAGGAAAAAAAGAAACTTATTAAAAATTAAGCTCGAAGTAAAATCTATTTTACAAGATTATATCAGCATATTGGATTACATCGCAATGGATATTAATGAAGCTGGTCCAAACAAGAATCCTAGACAAATTTTTTTTCCTCTCTATGACAATGAAGAAAATTTTAAAAAATCAGCCCAAGGAAGTTGGGTAGGGCCAATGGAGATCTTGAATATAGATTTGTATAATTTAATTTTATCCATTCAACCATTTGTAACAGGAAATCCAATGTTAACCGAGCTCATTAAATTCAATAATTTATTAAAACATAGACAATTAATTGAAATAGACCGGAGAACCACTAAGTGGGGTGTTGTGACAACGAAAGGGATAGTTGCGGGAGGCTACAATGGAAAGGTTACTGGAAACATAGTTGATGGGAAAAAGGTACCAGATATTGAAATAAAAGAAGGGAGAGTACACAAAATAAGCCCAGGAGATCCAGAAATTGGTGTAAGAATTGAGATAGTTGATAAAGAAACAGTGTCTTTTGACGGTCATAGTCGAGACTTGTTTCAATTTCTCTTTTTTATAAATGAAGTTGTAGAAGATTTTTCAAGAAAAATTTACGAACTCTTAGAAGCTTGGAATGTGTCGAAAAGCTAAAACGAAGTCCCCGACTAGGTGTAGTTTGCAGCTATACCTTCCTATCAAAAAGAGTTTGTAATTCCTATTAGAATCAAATTCCTCAGAAAATGATCGCCGGGTAATTGATGATTTCCCAGGTGCTATTTCAGCACATTATCATTTCCCCTTAACCGATATTTAAATAAAAGACTAACTTAGAAAAACTTCTTAATTGGTTTTCGATTAGGATATGTTTGTTCACTAACTCTCATTAAATCAACAATTTTTTCAGAATAATAAATATGTTTATCTAATTGCTGAACTTCTAATGAAATTATAACTTTTTTATGATCGTCAATTAACTCGGAATGTTTAAAATCTTTAATTTTATCATATTCCCTAATAGACAGATATATAACTATTGATGAATCAGATTCATCCCGAAGAAACACATAAGGGCTTTTTAATAAATTATGCACTCGTAAATTATCGAAATGTTTAAACAACTCATATTCGTGATTCTCCCTGTTTTCACCTAACAATAAAGTACTATCAATCTTATTCAAATAAAAATGATAAGCAGAATCTGATGCTCCATAAAGACTCATAAATGACACTTTTTGGAAAGTCAAATCTCCTTTTATTAAAAACGGGTCATTTTGGTTTGAATTAAATCCATTAATTAATAAAACAATAAACAAACAGAAAGAAATTTTCATAGCTATTAATTTAATTATAACTTCCATAATTAGACCCAATTCTATAAAAAGCATATTGCATCGTATGAATCTAGAAAAATATTAGTTCAGTAAAGTTAGAATCAATCCGAAAAGACAAAAAAATAGCCGCAAATAATGCGGCTATTTTTTTATTTGTTTTTCCTATTCCGCCGTATATCCGGTATTCTGATCGGCTCCTGATAACCCCGTGTTGTTGTCGATCTCGACTTGGGGCAGTGGTAACAAATCATTATAGGGTCTAAATACAGCGATAGGTTCCGAAGGAAGCATATTCTGCCTCCTCCATCTTCGGATATCCCTATTCCTGATTTGCTCACCGGCAAATTCAACCCGACGCTCATGTTGTATCGCTCTGCGCATTTCAGCTTGGGACCCTGTGGGATACTGTGCCGTGGGGTAAGGAGGCATGTCAACATCAGCCCTCGCCCTCACCTGATTGATATATTGTAAAGCTGATGCTGGACCTGCGGTTTCATTCTCCACCTCAGCCATCATCAGCAAGATATCCGCATAGCGAATCACCCTGAAGTTAATTCCTGAACGGGTGTCCTCATTGGGCCTTTTATAGATCATCTGGTATTTTCTCCAGCTTGGCCGTTCTATGTTTCCCTGTACATCGCCAGCGGATAGGACACTTTGCCCATTATTATACGTGTCTCCAATTCTAAAAAACGAATAAACTCCTCGTGGATCGTCCTTTTGGGCACCTCCCGCAACGGTTTCAAATTCAGCAACCAGGCCATCACTTGGGATAACGTTCCGCCAAGCATTAGGACCATATTCCTGACCACGAAAGGTTACTTCTGCTATACCACTTCCGTCCGCATTCCATCCACCGGCATCACCATATTCCTCGGTGAATTGGATTTCCCACACGGATTCAGCATTGTTCTCATTTTCTTCCTCAAAATTATCCAGAAAACGATCTACCAAACTATACTGCTCGGAAGAAATTACCGCTTCCAAAAAGGGCTTTGCCGCAGGATAATTACCTCTAAACAAGTGTGCTTTTGCTGCCAATGCCTGAGCTGCTCCTCTTGATGCCCTTCCTGTGTTTGCTCCTGTCAATTCACTTCTTAACGGAAGATTGGTTATAGCGACCTGAAGATCACTAAAGATTAATTCATATACTTCCTCCTCAGAAGATCTAGGCAAACCATCCGGGGAGGTCGCGCTTTCAGTCATTAAAGGTATAGGGCCCCATAAGCTTACCAATTCGAAATTGGCCAATGCCCGGAGGAAATGCGCCTCACCAACTATTCGATTACGTAGATTGTCTGTAATCTCATCTACAGCATTTGGGGCATTTTCCAGTACCAGGTTGGCACGGTGAACAATGCGAAACCAGCCTCTCCAGTTTGCCGTGACCAACGGATTCGATGCGTCGAACACATGATTAAGGACCTGCGCTCTGGCGCCTTCCAACTGAGGTCCTCCGGTATCGCAGTCATCCGAAAGTAAATCCTGCAGGAAGAAATATTCCCTATTATACAAATTGTTTGCCTGTAAACCCGCATAAACCGAGTTGACTGCTGCCTCTAATTGTGGCCCAGTTCGGTAAAAGGTTTCTATGCCCAACTGATTTGGATTGACAGGTTCCAGTATTTCTTCGTCACAAGAAACAAACCCGATCAACAAAATCAGAAAGGTTAATGTTGATTTTGATTTCATACTATATATAAGTTTGAATGAATACTATGTTAAAAGGTAAGTTGGATCCCGGCCATGATGGTTCTCGCTGCCGGAAACTGACCATAATCAATGCCAGCACCCAGGGTATTGTTGATTCCTTCGCGGGCGGCAATCTCCGGATCATAGCCCGTGTAATTGGTAAATGTCAACAGGTTTTGAGAGGATAGATAAACTCTCAGATTCGAGATGTTTCCTCTACTGAAGGAATCCAACAGCGGCGCAGGCACAGTATACCCAATTGATAAATTTTTCAATCTCAGATAAGAACCATCTTCAATCCAGCGTGAACTGGAGCGGGCATTACGGTTAGGATCACCAGATACCGCCCTTGGCACATCTGTACTGGTATTTTCGGGTGTCCAACGGTCCAATACAACGGTACTAGCATTAAACAACCTAGTCATTCCTTCGGTATGAAATCTCAATAAATTGAATATCTCATTTCCCTGTACCCCTTGCCAAAACATGGTGAAATCGAAATTCTTGTAATTCGCTGACAGATTCAGTCCATACGTAAAATCAGGCAGATAATGTCCCAAATTGGTTCTGTCTGCATCTGAAAGAAGCGTTGATTCATCATCGAATTTTTTAAACCGGATGTCGCCTGGGGCTGCATTAGGTTGCTGGCTGAAATCATCTCCTTGCTGGAACAGACCATCCATTTGCCAGCCGTAGAAATAGGCAATAGGCTGACCTTCTTCCGTAAATGTCATGGCATCACCTTGAAATTCAGGTCCAAAAATTGTATTCCCCGAGCCTAAAGAAGTCAGTTGATTTGATATAAAACCGATATTTCCGTCAATCGAAAATTGGAAATCACCGGTATATTTGCGATATCCAGCAGTAAACTCCAATCCTCGGTTGGATACGTTACCCACATTTGCTACTGGAGCAGTGTCATACCCCAAAGACGGTGGGATTGGCACTCCCAGTATCATTCCTTCTGTGGTGTTGTCAAACCATTCTGCTGACAAATTTATCCGGTCATTATACAATCCTAAATCAAATCCAATGTTTTTCATGATGGTCGTTTCCCACTGCAGGTTCGCATTAGCTAATGCGGATATGGTACTTGCACCTTCCAAAGAACCCGCAAAATTATAGAAGTGGTTGCTATTTATTGTTCCTTGGTAGACATAATCACCAATTCGGTCATTTCCCGTCTCCCCATAACTTGCCCTTAATTTCAAATCACTGACAGCCGGTAAAGACTCCATAAAGGCCTCCTGACTTAGTCTCCATCCCACAGATAATGATGGAAACGTCCCCCATTTATTGGCCGGTCCAAACCGCGATCCGCCATCCCTTCTTACAGACGCACTAATCAGGTATTTCTGGTCATAGTCATAATTTACTCTTCCGATGTAAGAAATAAGGCCATACTCGGTTTTATCCCCAGAGGTTGTTTGGTTTTGAACTCCCTGCAATACCCTAACCTCGTTCGTCAGAAAGTTTTGGCCATTGCCAGTCAGTCCGGAAGACACAAATGTCTGTTGCTCCAATACGGCCAAAGCATCAAGCGTATGGCTGCCAAAAGTCTTACTATAAGACAGTTGATTACTAATCAACGGTGACACGAATGTGGATCGGTTTTGGGAAATTGAGGCAAAAGGCTGGAAATTAAAATCACCAGCATCAAACCTCGGTGTATATTGGTCCTGCGTCCCAATGCCTATATCCATACCGACTAGAAACTTGTATTTTAACCCCTCGTAAATGTCTACATCCAAGTAAGCCGTTCCCAACATTTTAAAATCTTGTTGACGATTGGTTCTTAATGCGGCATTCAAAACGGGGTTTTCTGGGTCAGAACCGTCCACCCGATCGGGCGAACGAAATCCTCCCAATCGGTTTGGATCCCTGACAGGTATATATGGGACCTGCTTTACCATATGTTCGATTTGGCTTCTGCCACCGGTCAGTGGCTCGTTGGCCCGATCAGAATAGGCGAAAGTCAACGTTTGCCCAATCTTTATTCGGTTGTTGATTTTAAAATCTGTATTTGTTCGGAATGAAACACGCTCGAAGCCGGTTCCCCTCATGATACCTTCCTGCTTGAAATAACCAAAAGACACGTTATACAATGCTGTCTCCGATCCTCCAGAGATAGCCACGTTATGGTCTTGGATAGGTGCGGTTTGAAACATTTCTCCCTGCCAATCGGTATTTACATCCTCATATTCTCCCAAATCATCAAAACGTTGTGGGGCAGGCTGGTTTCCATTGGCTAAAAGATCTCTGCCAAATGCGATATACTGATCCCTATCCAAAAGATCCAGTTGTCTCCAGGCGGTTTGAGTTCCATAATAAGAGTCTACCGATACCCGTGGAGCACCTATTTTTCCTTTTTTGGTTGTGACCAGAATCACACCGTTTGCGGCCCTGGAACCGTAGATTGCCGCAGCAGATGCATCCTTCAATACCTCTATGGATTCGATATCAGCAGGATTGATTTGGTTTAGCCCTCCGGCAGGCACACCGTCAATAACATAAAGCGGGTCATTATTGCCCACCGTACCTATACCGCGCACGCGGACAATTGGATTGGTTCCCGGTGCACCTGCATTGGTGACACTTACACCTGCGGCACGTCCCTGTAAGGCGGAAGCAAGGTTGGGAACCGGCAAGGCCCTAATTTCGTCTGAACTAATGGAGGAAATCGCCCCGGTAACTTTTGCACGTTCCTGAGTACCATAACCCACTACGACAACTTCGGAAAGTGCCGATAGCTCCTGACTCAGAACCACGTCGATATTGGCCCTATTGCCTACTCTAATTTCCTGTACCTCGAATCCGATAAAGGAGAAGCTCAAAACAGCGTCTGCTGATGGAACTTGCAGCGAATAGTTGCCATCCATATCGGTCGCTGTACCAATACTAGTACCTTTCACCAGGACATTAACACCCGGCAAGGTTTCCCCCCCATCGGAGGAAGTAACTGTTCCGCTTACCTGAAAAGGTTGGGAACCTTGGGCCCTGGCGCTATGAGCTCCTAACAGGGTCACAATCAAACATAAAAAAACCGTTCCTGTCCTAATAACGACAGACAAACGGTCCTTGTAGAATTTTTTAAGCATACATTTAGGTTTTATAGGTTAACTTTTGACAGATGGATTGATCCAAAGAACCCGCTAAAACCAATTATTCAGCAATTATTTTGGGTTGATTGGAACCATTTCCATAGTTCAAACCCAATGTAAGGCAAAATTGTTAGATCGCAAATTATTTTTTATTAAATTCAATTCCCCCCTATATCTTTTTTACTCAGCGGATTTGGGAAATAAATTAAACCAATTCAAAAATTGAGTAATTTTCTTCCGAAATACGCAAATTTTTAAAGCATTTTTCTCCTTTTGAGATAAATCTAAGAACTGGTTTCCACTTTATTTTTGGGGACATGTTTAGACGGATCATTCTTCCCATATAACCAATCGATTAGACATGACTCCTTTTGTATCTCATATCACAAAAAACAAATCAATTTTTTCTTACCTTTAACTAAACAAATACAAGTTCTCCATGAAATACTTCATAGCAAAAACAATCTCTGACCAATCCTTTGCTTCCGTACGCACAAAAACGGAGGATGCCCTTAAAGCAGAAGGTTTCGGAATATTAACAGAAATAGACATTCAGGCCACCATGAAAAAGAAATTAGACAAGGTTTACAAACCTTATTTAATTCTTGGCGCATGCAACCCGACGTTTGCAGATAAAGTGTTGCAGGCTGAACCAAATATTGGTGCCCTCCTGCCCTGCAACGTAACTATCCGCGAAACTGAAACCGGAGAAATTGAAGTGGCCATCATGGACCCCTCGGCGGCCATGGCTGCTGTTGACAATCCAGCAATTGAACCACTTGCAGGCGAAGTGAAGGAAAAACTCATCAAGGCCCTGGAATCCATATAGTTCAGTATTGAATTTACTTCATGGTAGAATTGCCCTCAGATAACACGTATAAAGCAGATTGTATCAGGTTAAATTAAATCTCGACCTCAATAAAAACAATCCGCGGAAATCAGCTCAATCCCGAAAAACCGGGACAAGTTCTGCGGGCCATCCTTTTTGGAAGTGAAATAGAACACGGATGATGCGGATGACACGCCTGCCTGCGGAAGGCAGGGATAAAGGAGATCTTTTTGTATTGAATTAAATCTCGTCCTCAATAAAAACAATCCGTCAAATCCGTGTTCCATTCGCTTAAAGGTAAAATAGAAAACGGATGATCCGGATAAAGCGGATTTTTTTGGGTCGGAATAATCTCGACATCAATAAAAATAATCCGTACAATCCGCACAAATCCGCCGAATCCGTGTTCCATTCGCTTCGAAGTAAAATAGAACACGGATGACGCGGATGAAACGGATGACGCGGATTTTTTTGGATCGGAATAATCTCGTCATCA
>NZ_VOLC01000018.1 GCF_009797935.1 Lunatibacter salilacus | reverse complement strand
CAAAAAAAACAATCCGCACAAATCCGTTCAATCCGCCAAATCCGTGTTCCATTCGATCCAATGTAGAATAGAACACCGATGACGCGGATGACCCGGATAAAGCGGATCTTTTTGTTTCGGATTAAATCTTGGGTTCAAAAAAAACAATCCGCACAAATCCGTACAATCCGTCAAATCCGTGTTCCATTCGATCCAAAGGAAATAGAACACCGATGACGCGGATACCTCGGATAAAGCGGATTTTTTTGTTCCGGATTAAATCTTGGGCTCAAAAAAAACAATCCGCACAAATCCGTTCAATCCGCCAAATCCGTGTTCCATTCGCTCCAACGTAGAAATAGAACACCGATGACGCGGATGACTCGGATAAAACGGGTTTTTTTGGGTTGAATTAAACCTCGATATCAATAAAAACAATCCGCGAAAATCTGCGGGATCTGCGGGAAACCTCTGCGAAGATCCCGAAAAACCGGGACAGGTTCTGCGAGATCAGCGGGACCCACTCGGACTAACCCAACGCCTCCTTTAACCCCCGCATGCCCACTGACTCCATCCCCATAGTGTCGTGTAAAAACTGGTAGTGATCCAGAATCATCCGGAGTTCCTGAAAACTCTCTTCGAAGTGGTGCCCGTGGTTGTGCGGATGCCACCAGAGATGGTAGACCTCCCCCAGTTGCGCAGCCCGGGTCATCTCGCGCTTGATACGGTCGATTTTCCAGCGGTTCAGTACCGGCATAACACCCTGGTAGGGCCGGAAAAACCGGGAGGCCGCCACGCTAAATGGCATGTCGGGATGGTTTGGAAGAACCGTGGAGGATTGATAGGAAGTTTTTCTTCCAAGAGGTAACACCGTATCCCCCGTACGGAACACTTTCTTCAGCAGGTGCTCATCATGCGGATCTCTCCAATACCAGTCTTCGGGGTTGCCGCGAACGGCGTCAAAACCCTCCCCTGCTGCAATGGCCATGGCAGCGGAATCATATTGGTTTCTGGGAAATACCAGGGAGGTTAGTTCAACGTCAAACTTATCCTGGGCGATTTTTTGGGCTGCCCGCAGGTCTGCCCGAAAGGACTTCTCACTATGACCCAGCTCACGGGTATAGTAGTGGGCAAAGGTATGGCTTCCCAGCTCCTGCTTGGAGGTATCCAGCACTTCCCCAATCAGGTCGGGGGCAAAGAGCATCCTTGGATCAACATTATGTCCCTGCAGCCAATGGTAAGCGGAAAAAAGGTTGTTGTGGTACTGTGGCTTATCCATCGGGCTATAGGCATGCAATTCCTCCATGTTTTCCGCAAAGAGCATACCCACCGTAGCCCAGGTGGCTGCGATGCCGTAGGATTCAAATTCCCTGCAAAGACGCGGCACGGCTTCCCTGGCTTGGAGGTAATACCGTTCATTGCCGACAAGAGGAACCTTGTCAAACCTGCCCCAATGAAGTTCAAAATCTAGGGAAATAACAAAAAAAGAAGTACTCAACCTATTAATGGACAGGGGTAATTAAAATTTAAAACCAACTACAATAATAGGATTTTTTTGGGAATATCAATATATGCCAGCCTGCCAAAAGAAAAAAAGGCATATAAAAACTTTTCATACGCAAAATAATGCCGAAATTATTCAGTGTCAACCCATATGCTAGGATAAGCAAAAACCCAACTGCCATTCCATATAACAGAAAACCCGGAAAGGAAACCTTTAGCCCCGCCCCTATCCAGCTTACTACCGCCAGGCCCAAAAGAAGCAAGGTAAATCCGTTTTCCACCGCCGCGGCTATATGCCAAATACTTCCATTTCCCAAGTCCAAAGGGAGAAAGGCGATGGTCCAGACCTTTCTTGGCCAGGAATACGTTTCCATGGGAAATTCCGATCCCGCACTAAAGCCTTCCAAAAAGGCAAACTGCCCCCTGCTAAACTCCTCCAACGCCGACAAGCTCAATGATGGCATATGGGTTTGGTAAAGGAGCCGATAGCCCGCACCCAACATTAATAGGACAAGTACACCTGTCCAGATCCACTTTCCGGGAAGCTGCGTGGATTTTGTGGTGATAAGTCTGATTCCTAGAAGGACCAACAGGATAGCCCCATTTAGCGGACGAACGGCAAATGAAAGAAAGATAGCCAATGTTCCCGAAGGATAGCGGCGCAGTTCTTGGATAAATGCCAGCGTATATACCAGTCCCACCCAAAGCAGTGCCTCCTTCCCCACTCCCGCCGTCCAAAAATGGATATTGGGCAAAAAAAGGAGAAATACCCATGTTCGTGATAACGTATTATCCGCATACTTACCCCAGGCCTGATAACCAAGCTGAATTAATTTCCAAAACCCCAGAAAAGAAACACAGGCATAAAGCAAATTCCCACTCCCATAGGAAAGACCCAACACCCGGGAAGGCAGGTAATTCAACCACTGCACAAAAAAGGTACTTAACCCCCAATGTTCCATCCAGGCCACAGCATCCTGGGAGGCATCGGCGGTAAGGTTCCAGTATCCTACCGAGTCACCCCCGTGCCGGAGGATATAGTGGTGGAAAATAACAGAAAACAGGAGATGGTAGCCGAAAAGGATCCAGGTGACGCGGCGGTAGAAGGGCGGAAGCTTAGCTTGGTTGAATTGGTGAAAAAGATACCAGGCGGAAGTGAAAAGTAGGATGGTTGAGAAAAAAAGATCCAATGAGGTGGAAATTACGAATTACGGATTAGAAATTACGAAAGGCGTATGGCAAAAGGGATAAGTGATGGGTGAAAAAAAAATTGATAATTTGTAATACTCCGTCTCCGGTCCTGCCCCTCCCCAGCCCTCCCTCCTGTAACCGCTACGCTATCACAGGATTTTCAACTGAAGGGGAGGGAGCTAGATTCCGTTATATAGGACTAAAATGGTACATCCTGATTAGCGAAGCGGTTCAGGGGGGGATTTAGGGGGCAGTCGGGAGGTAGATTTCCGTCGGTTAAGACGAATGTTCTTTACTGACGGAATATTACGTCCCCCCTAAAGTGGTACATCCTGATTAGCGCAGCGTTCAGGAGGGGGATTTAGGGGGGCTGTTTAGTCGTCCCAATCAAAAACTAAATCCCCTCTACCTTCACTTTTATGAGAAAATTCCGTGAAAAACATCCTATTTTTGGGGGATTTAAAATTTTTTATTAGAAATGCAGTACAGGAAAGACATTGATGGGTTAAGGGCATTTGCGGTAATAGCGGTAGTACTTTTTCACTTGGGGTTTCTTCCCAATGGATACTTAGGTGTGGATATCTTCTTTGTAATCAGCGGCTTTTTGATTACATCAATAATCTATAATAAGTCCGAAAAAAACGAATTCTCGATCCTTGATTTCTATTTGCGAAGAATTCGCAGGATTATCCCATTACTGCTGTTTACCACCACATTAGCTTTGGGGATCGGTATATTTTTAATGCTTCCCGATGATCTGGACAGCTTATCGCAAGCTGTATTTGCTTCCAATTTTTCCGCAAATAATATTTTGATGTATATCACGGCATCAGACTATTGGGCTGTAAGAAATGAATACAAGCCATTAATGCATACCTGGAGCTTGGGGATTGAGGAGCAATTCTACCTTATTTTTCCATTTATTTTTCTATCGCTTCAGGGAAAAAAAGTCAAATTTATTATGCCCACATTGTTGGTACTAACCATACTATCCGGATCTTTATTTCTATTGTCAGAAATCCAAGCTCAAAAATTTTACCTTTTACCTCACCGGTTTTTCGAATTTACCGCGGGGGGGATAGGTGCAATTGCGTTTGGTAACGGGAAACTTCATAGAATAGCCTCTTCAAAGTACCTGCTGAATGTTTCAGTCGGTTTAATTTTATCTATCCTTCTCTTACCCTTTTCGGACTTTAATTCTCTGAAAGTAATCGTTATCACTTTTTCCACCACAGCCTTGCTGGTAGTTGGTAAACACTTTTCCGGCCATAACAAATGGTATAAATATCTATTTGAAAACCAAGTTGTAGTCACAATTGGCAAAATTAGTTTTAGCATATATATGATGCATCAGTTGATCTTTGCCTTTGCCAGATATGCGTATTTGGAGGAAATCACTGTGGCGTGGGCTTTTCTCCTAATTTTGTTGACGATTTCAGTTTCCTTTTTGACCTACCGGTATATTGAAAACCCGTTTAGAAATCATCAATTATTCTCTATAAGGAAGGTTTTGGTTATTCTTATTCCCTTATTTTTGGTAAGCTCCGCAGCATCCTTCTACATCTACTCTGTAGGGGGAATTATAAAGGATTACCCCGTATTGGATGTTTATAAAGGTAAATACCAATTTGAAAGAGGCCTTTTTCGGGTTACTACCAATATCCATATCCAATACAACGAGGATGTACGCAAATTGGACAAAGGGTTTGAAAAATCTGATAAATTGAAAGTTTTGGTATATGGAAACAGCTTTGGAAGAGATGTAACGAATATTTTACTGGAGTCAGAATTTGAAAAGGATTTGCAAATTAGCTTTTTTGATGTGGCCCGGGCCACTAGCGACGAACAATTAAGGCTTCGCATAGAAGAGGCTGACTTAGTTTTTTTCGCATCGTATGGTTCTATGAGTCGGAAAATAATTCCAAATATAGAAACCCGGTATCAATTTAAGATCGATCAAGACAAAATCTGGGCTTTCGGCATAAAGGATTTTGGAGTACAAAACGGCATCCATTATAACAGAATGGATGCCGTCATAAATTATTCCACCTATCGCACCCAAATAGCAAAGAAATCTCTTGAAAAAAACGAGCAGTTAAAAACCGAATGGGCAACGAGATATATTGATCTTATTGGACCAATAATCAATGGAAATGGAGAAGTATTGGTATTCACTCCCGAGGGAAAGTTTATAAGCCCCGATACGGCCCATTTGACGAAGGCGGGGGCAACATATTATGCGGAATTACTTCGAACTACGTTGAACGAGATAATTTCAGAGGCTCAACAGAAATCACTTAAGTTTGATGATTCTTTGTGAAAGAATCATCAAACTTTCTACTATTTATCAGCTGCTTAACGAATTATATGGCGTATACTATTGAAATTCAATATTATTGAACCGTCCTTGCCTTGATAGCTTCCCTTCTTTTTTGAGCAATCTGCATGCGTCTATACTTATTCACTTTTTCTTTCCACACATGTCCATCATAAATGTAAACTAGGAAAAACAGGAAATAAACAAAGGTCATGTTTTTCATTCGTACGATAATGCCAAAATTACTAAGTGCCCCAGCAAAAGCTATAGACGCTAAAAGGAATGCCAAAAGCATAATTTTAATACCATTGGGAGATTTTCGATATCCCTGAATCGGGTTAACTTTTGAAAATATAAATATGGTTAGAAAAAGGGCAATGGCATTTTCGATGGAATTGATAAAGCTGGACAAATTGTGCGCATCGAAGAATAGGGGTCGGTACCAAAAGGTAAATAATTTCAGCGGATAAGGATATCCGGACATATCCACGTAAGACCTACCATAGCTTAAATTTGTCGCGCTGGTATTGAATAAGTCTTCCACATCCTCGGTAGTCAGTTCGTCCAACTTGAGGAAATCCAAAACCTCATCGTAAATCGAACCAAATCCCACGGCAGCAAGAACAAAAAATACCAGTTTATAGGAAAAATGTAACTTGCCGTCAATAAATAACATAAAGGCAGCAGACAACAATACGATAAAGGCCATATGCGGACGAACATGGTACAGTCCAATCACGCTAAATATCACTAAATATAAGTACTTTCTAAGATCCCGAATTCCGTAAAAATATATAGCTATAAATAAAAAAACCAATGAATCCTTGCCTATTCCTGAGGACCAAAAGTGTAAGCTGGGAAGCAATAAAATGCCCGGCCAAATCGATGCTCCACCAACACTGATTTTGTTATTTTTGAATAGATTCCGACCCGCCAAGTACAGTAACACAAATGCCCATGCACTTACACTTGCATAGATAAAAGTCCCTGTCCAAAAATCCAGACCCATTATTCGAGATAGTGGGTAATTTATAAAAAACACCGCATAGTTGTGTGTTCCGTAAGAGTCCAACCAACTTTCAAAATAAAAATATCGATAACGATCTCCTAAGTTCCAATAAAAATGGGTATCCGTTCCCCAGGCAAACCATCCATAGTAGAAGCCTAATAATACATGGTAATGGTAGAGTAACAAACAAAAATTAACCCCTTGACCTCCCGCCCGGGGACGCACAAACTCAGAGATCAAAACGACACTCAATACGTAAACCACTAAAAGGACAAAGATATCCAGCATATCCTAAAATTAAATGGCCTCTCTGGAGTACACTTTAGAACGAATTAGCAGCCAAATCCCGAAGCGGAAGATAAAAAAATACAATACCGATAAAGCCAACGTTGGCAGTAAATCAAAGAAACGCGAAATAGCTAATGCAATTAGCAAGGCGAACGCATAATAACCAAGGCGAAAGGTGTCCAAACCTTCCACCACTTGTTGTAAGGTTACCAATTGGTATTTTGGCTTTACCGCATGCTCCAACGTACGAAGCAGGGGGAAGGTAAGTAAAATAACAACGTACGGCTCCAATCCATAGTCCATTCCCAAAAGCAGAAAGGGAAACACAAAATATTTGGTTACACAAAGGCCAAAATAGGTCAGGATATTGATTCGAGAACGCAGCGAATTGTGGAGGGAAAAGAATAGCCTACCCATCAATACCCAACCAATAAACCACCCGCATTGGCTAATGGTCCAAAGATTTGTCGCCCAATTCGCCCCCACAAGTATGCCAAATAAAATCACCCGCAAAACAACAATTGTTTTTAAATTGGATCGAATAAAATTTATACGGTCTGTATCAATTCTAAGATTCGGGAATTTCTCTTTATGGATTGTGATTGAATCGTTTTCGAGATATCCGATTTCATATATGGCCATCCAAGCTATAAACCCAATAACAAAACCCAAAATATGCGAGTTAGTTGGAATTGCATAGAGGTAAAAAAGAAAGAATATTAAATACATCGGATATATCCAAAGTAATGATAACACTTCAGATATCCGCTTGAGGCGGGAAATATAAAGGTACTGAAAAGGAATTACATAAGTATGCATTAGCTATCTGATAGACCGATTGACCATTTGACTAAACCGATACAATGCGAAAATTGGCATGAGTTTTAAGCAATTTATTCCAGTTACCAATGTTTTGTCTCTTGGACACTATTATCGCTTCTCCAGCATTGTCTATTAGCGGGAGATCGTCCAAATTATCAGTAACGATTATCATTTCAGAACTGCGATAGTCTAAAAATTCAAGCTTTTTTGCTTTTACATCCAATAAGTATCTACCGGTATATTTTCTATTTACATCTTCTTCCAAGATACTTGCTATAAAGGTGTTGACCTTTAATACATTGGCAATTTCCTGAACTACCGGATAAAGTGAGCCACTTGCCAATACCACACGCTGCCTTCTCTTTTTAACTTCCTTGAGATAGTTGTGAGTAGGATAGATTTCCTTAGAGGATAAAAACTTGACCGAAAATTTTTTAGCGGCCTCGCTTACCGTATCTACTGGCTCATTCACCAATAAGCTTACCAGATAATTTCTTAACCCGATTTGAATCCCTAATTTGGCAAGTGCCACTATAATTATTTTTGAAGGTAAGGACAAAGCAATCGTAGATTTAAAAAACTTAATCCTACTGTATTTTTTAAAGTAAAAAAGTAAAAAGTCATAGGTGGTATTTGAAGCATACAATGTACCGCAAACATCAAACACTACTATTTTAGAACTATTCTCCGCCATATTGTAATGCTTGATGGTAAATCCATACAGTCTTGTCCAAAGAAAACCATGCTAACGCCAATGCAAGAATATCCTCTCTAAAATCTTCTTTCATCTGCTTTTCTACCCAATGATTTAACGAATCGTTTTCGGGAAATCCATTCCAGCAATAGGCAAATGGTTTTTCCCTTAAAATATCATCCAAATCCCCAATCCCCGGAGAATAGATAATCCCCAAACCGGCAGCCAAATACTCTGAGACTTTGATAGGTGCCACGCCCAACATAGAAAATGCTCTTTGCCTTAAAGAAACACCAATATGATGTTTGCAAAGTTCTCCATGAACATCCTCAGGTGAAACTGACTTAATGGTAACCTCATATTCCAATCCCGGAAAAGACTTTTGCAATAGATTGATAGCAGCTTCTTTTTGGACCGTTAGGATGGTTAATCTTGCAGACGGAAATTCAGATTTGACTTGTTGATAAATCCCTATCATTTCCGTAAACCTGTATTGTGGACCTATGGAACCCGCATACACCAGGCTACAGGTTTGTTTTTTCTGCCCATTCTTTTTCGGCTTTGGTACAAAGGTGCCATTATGGACTACAAAAACCTTGGTAAGATCAAAGCCGATTCCTGCCCTTTCTGTAATGATTGTCTTAGCCTTTTCTGAACGGCAAATGATGGACGCAGCTTCCTGAAAACCTCTTTGCTCGGTTTTCCTGTATAACCTGTACTGCATGCTGTCTTTGGACAATCCATTGAAATCCACCCGCTCATCCTGTGAAAATCCATCTGCATCAAACAACAACTTGATTCCTGTTTTCTTGGCAATTCCTTTTACTATACCCATAGAAGTGGTAGCCCTTGGCATTAGCACCGAAATCTGATGACTGCTGATATATCTTTTAATAAAAGCAGAACCAGTGAGCTTTGCTAGGATGAGACCTAATTTTGGGAATCGTCTCTTGACCGGAATGGCTAGGTATTTCATTCCTGCGCTTTCAAAAAGTTTTTCCCTAGACTTGACTACTTCCTCGGCATCCCATATAAACTGAATGATATGAAACTGATGCCCATATTTGATTTGTAAACCTTTAAAAATAGGTAAAAAAAGATTCTCCAAATAATTTACATTTGGTCCATCCCAAGTGACAAAAAGAATTTTTTCCCCTTTCATTCAAAAATTAAAAGATGTTTTCAAATAGAAATTCCTTTTTGTTTTAGAAGTCCATCATAGAGACTAAAAAGATTTTCACAATACTGCTTCTCTGTATAATTCTCTATTGCCCTTTTATAACCCTTCTCACCGAATGATTTTCTTAATTCCTCATTTCCAATTAGAATTAGAAATTTTTTGGCCAATTGTTGAGGGCTTTGACGTGAGACTAAAAATCCGGTTTCTCCATCAATGACAATATCTTTTAATCCCCCCACATTGGTAGCCACAACAGGTAAATTATGCAACATTGCCTCTGCAGCCACCAAACCAAAACCTTCATGGGCAGAAGGAAGGCAAAAAAGATCCATGATACTATAAAATGGATTTGTGTCTCCTTGAAATCCAACCGATACAAATTGATTCTCAAGACTAAGCTCTTTAGCTTTTTTCACCAAACCATTTAAATCTGGCCCAGCTCCTACCAACAAAAATTTAACATGGAAGTTATTTAAATCCTTGATTGCTTCCAAAATATCTGAAAATCTTTTGACTTTATTATGGACTCTCCCTACTGACCCTATTATAAAATCATTCTGTTTAAATCCCAATTTGACTTTCAATTTTGAAAGTTCTTCTTGGTCATTTCTTTTAGGAATTGAAACACCATTAGTGATGAGGATAGTTTTTTTGGAAGATATTTTCACTCTCTCCTGCAAGTATTTAACGACTGCAGGTGAAATACCAACCACTTTATCTGCAAATACTGCATACATTCTTTGCAGCCAAATGGCTTTCTTTGATCTAGTTTGAGGGTCGGAGGTTTCTTCTAAAATCACAATAGGAACACGCCCACATAAACCGCCAATAGTTGCCATACTCATACCCTCAAACACTGCCCCATGAATCAAATGAGGTTTATAGGCATTGATGATTTTTATGACTTTCCTGTACTTTTTCCATTCAAATAAGCTTACAAATGGACCTACTTCAAAGATTTCCACTCCTCTGGCCTCCAACCTTTCCTTGATAATCCCTTTTGCTTGCGTACATATAATTTTGTAATCAAATTTTTCAAAGTCAAGATTATCGGCAATTGTAAGCCTTACTTTTTCCACCCCTCCAGAAGAAATGGTTTCGATACAATGCAGCAACCTAATTTTCTCCGCCAACTCGATTTTCCCTAAGGAGTTGTGAATAAATACCTACCAAACGGTTTACATAATTTTCAACAGAATACCGTTCCGCATCTATTTTGGCAGCTTTTCCAATTCCCTCCCTTTCCTCCTTTGACATAAAAAGTATTTTTTCCATTTTTTGCTCAAGTTCAATTTTAGAGTTAGGGTTAATTAAAAACCCTGTTCTACCCTCTTGTATGATTTCAGGTGGACCACCTTGATTAGTAGCTATACATGGTAAGCCACCCAACATAGCTTCCACCAAAGAAATAGAAAACCCTTCAGAGAAAGACGGCAAAACGAATGCATCTGCGTTCACCAGAAATGATGTTACATTTTCTTGAAAACCCCAAAAAATCACCCGGCTCGTTATCCTCAAATGAACAACCAGAGATTCTAACTTTTCCCTTTCAGGGCCATCCCCCACAATCCAAAGTTTGGTCTCTAGGTCATTATTTTTTGACATCATTTCTGCAAAAACCCTTATCAAAGTGTCAAGATTCTTTACAGGCACCAACCTACATGTCGTTACAAAAATAATTTGGTTTTCTTTTTGACTACATTTTCTAATCCATTGAGCATTATCATTTCCAGATGTCGCTACTTTGTTATTTCGAACTGAGGTGCAGTGAGTAAAAACTGGTTCTTTTTCACTTTTAACCGTACTCCTATTGCCTAATTCAACAGGATTATATACCACCAAAACCTTACTTTCATCAACCTCACCCAAGTCCACAATTCGTTGCTTTACCGCATAAGAAATAGCAATAACTTTTGTCGCAGTTTTATATACCCACTTAAAAATCACCCTCCACTTCCAATCATGATTGGGAAAACCAATTTCCTCCCCTATTCGAACTGGAACTCCAGACATTTTTGCTGCGATCAAACCATGAAAATTAGCTTCTGAAGCAGAAGTGTGAACAACATCTGGCCGAATATTTTTGAGTAACCGATATAACTTAAAAATTAATATTATATTTGGGATTCTAAAATCTTGATTAAGATGAATTGTATGAGTACCTATTGATTGAAGTTCCTCAGAGATTTTTCCTCTTTTACCAAGCACTACGACGCTAATGGAGTGATATGAAAGTAACTTAAAGCCAATTACAGTATGCTTTATTCTTTTTTCTACTCCCCCAAAATCCAATAACGGTGTAATTCTTACGATCTTCAATCTAAAAATATTTAAATTTAAAATGCTCTCTTATAAATTCTTTGATTAAATGGTAGCAATTAACAAGTATTTGCTTTGCTATTTCAAAAATACAAAGAGGATCAAACCTTGCTCTCTTAAACATTTCTAATAATAATAGAAATCGTGCTTTGATTTGATGAAAGTAATAAAAACTACTCGTATCAGAACTTATTCGTTTATGCCCTCTTCTAACTAGATAAATAATCTCTTTCAAATTATATATTTGAGAAGATTTCAAATCCAAAAGTGCTATACTATTCATTAACCATTCCTGAGAATTCATTAAGGATTTTGAAAAAGGTTCTTGATTTAATGATTCTTTTTTCCATAGTATTGCTCCTAAAGGCCACCTGATATTATTTTTTAAATGATCATAAAATAAATTCGTTGATTCAAAAGATCTTGACCATAAATCCTCAAGGTTATCCCTATTCTTTGAAAAAAATTGACTATACCCCAAACATGCTTTTATGTTACTGTTTTCCTTTAGGACATTTACTTGGAGTTCAAGATTATTTCCCTTCAAAAGATCATCCGAATCAACCCATTTTATAAAAAACCCAGTAGCTAAGGATAGTCCATAATTTCTACAGGAATTAGCACCTTTTGACAATTTAGTGGGCCTACTATAGTATTTTATCCTGCTATCTTGAATTTCAAAGTCTTTAACTATTTCAGAAGTATTATCGGAAGATCCATCGTCAATAATTAATAATTCCCAAAAAGGATAACTTTGATCAATAATGCTATTTATAGTTTCACTTAACAATATCCCTCTGTTATAAGTAGGAATAATGATTGATACCATCATATTTTTTGATTTAAGAGCGTATTCAACTTTATCCAAAGAGAAAATTAAAGCGAAAAATATAAATGTATAATCCCAAATTACAGAATTCGAAAATTAATAAAGTTTAGTCGAATTAACTGAAAATTGAATATTCTAATATATTATTGAATAGATAAATAAATCCTTAAATAGTTTTATTCAAATGTGGAAATTTATTTAAATTTGTCTCAACATTTAAAAATTCTACAATTCTATTAAAATCCTCCTGATGTGATACATTAACTTTAATTAAATCGTTTGGTCTATTAAAAAAATAATTTTCAACATCTTTATTATGTTGCAAATAGTTTTTAATATAATACTGTTTGTCATATAAAGCAACATCTGGATATTTAAAAAATATTTTTTTAGAATCAAGCGGCATGCCTTTATATCTATAAATTGCTTGCTCCAAATCTTCTGGAGTTGGAGGGAAATTCTTGTTAGAAGACCATAGCATAGTATGAAATCTTACCAAAGAATTAAACCATTCATTTTCGTCGTCTCTTACAGTTAAGATGAATTTAGAATTTGGGAAAGCTAAATCTAATTTTTCGTAAAGAGTAGGCCTAGAGAAAGGAGAGTCTTGAAAAGCATCTGCGGAATGACAATAATTAATTATTTTCTGATAATTACCAGTTTTTCCCCACTCAAGCCCCAATATTTCAGCAATAGGTTGATTTCCAATTTTAAATCCAAAGTCATATAATACTTTTTTAATAGTAGTTGTACCAGTTTTATTAAATCCAATTACAAAAATTTTATTATATGTTCTATTCGAAATCTTACTGAGAGCTTTTTTAGAAATACGTTTTATTTCAATTGAAATTGGAAGAATTGGCAATTTAAATTTCATAAGTTATTATAAATAAAATTTAATACATTTTACAAAGATTTGTAACAAAAAATATATCCAACAAAATAAGCTCATAAAACAAATAAATCTTATTTACTATTAATAATCTTATTAAAAAGGATAAGCCATTGTTTCATAATTAATTCAGTTGAATATTCTTTTACCTTTTCTTTTGCTTTCAATGTCATATTCCGTCTAATCTTTTCATTTTTAATTAAATTCAGAATACTAGAAGCAAGATTATCTACGTCATTCATTTTAATTAATATACCAAGGTTATTATCTAATAAATTTATTGGACCAGAAAAGGTTTGGTAAGAAATTACAGCATTATAACTATTAAACGCTTCAAGAATCATGATTGAGAAACTCTCTGATTTTGATGTCAAGACTAAAATAGATGATTCTTTCAATTTATCAGGAAAATTATTTACAGCTGGGAAAATTTTAAGATTAAAACAATTTTTTTCGATTAAAGAATAATATTCTTTTAATTTTTCGTTTTCATCATTAATATAAATATGATATTCCCAGTCATCAAATTTATCGTAGATTTTATTCCAAGCAAGGATTTGATGATCGTATTGTTTTAATTTATCATTTCTTCCTCCTGAGATGATAATATTCTTTTTATTCAAATCATCAAATCTATATTGACTCATTGAAACAAAGTTAGGAATTACCTGAATATTCTTTAAATTATATTTAGTTTTTTCTAAATCATTTAGGACAACCACATTTGAATAGAGCATGTAAAAAAATCTTTTAATAAAAAATGATCTTTGAATAATAATTGTCGCAGAGGCATGAATTTCTAAGATTTTTGGGATACTGATTCTTACAAAAGGAAGAATAAAAAAATCTATACTTGAAAGCAAACTAATACAAATATCAGCATTAAAGTCAGAAATGATTTTTCTAACTCTTTTGAAAAAATAGTAGCTATATTGAATTTTTTCCAAAGAATTTATACTGTGATACGATTTCTCCAAACTATAAATTTTTAATTTTCCATTAAATCTTTCTTCATAAGGTGAATAATGCCATTTCACAATTACACAAACATCGTATCCCTGATTAATTATAAGCCATTCAATTTTTTTATTAGTAATAGTTGATATTCCCCCCAAAGCATTTAAACTATTTAACAAGTAAACTACTCTCATTTATTTTATCTTGATTGTATTTTTAAAATATAAAAGCAAGTATTTTACCGAATAACTTTCAAAAAATAATCTAAAAATTATTGATATTGATTTTGAATATTTTCCACTTTTAATTAGTGCATCAGAATAAAAAAATAAGTATTTATAATATTTATTTCTTAAAGACCTTACCTCTTTATTGTTAGAATATAATTCTTGATAACATTTTAATCCGATCTCTGTCTTTTCAAGATATGATTTAGATGAATAAACTCCATTGTTATGAATTCGATAAACCGAAGTATATGAATTCATTATCGCTATCTTACCATTTAAAAGGAAATAATAAAAAAGATGCACATCTCTAAAATATTTATACTCTTCATTTCCGTTAAAATCAAAGTCATTTTTTCTAAACATCATCGTCTGGGTACCAAGATGCCATCCCTTTTCTAAATTCTCAATATCCAATTCAATAAAATCCCTAGTTATGAAAAACTCATCATAACTATCATTTTTTAATATATTATCTTTTTCGTATAGTAATTTGAACCTAGTAAAAATTAAAGAATACAAGCGGTTTTTTTCGAGGAAATCAACTTGTTTTTGTAGTTTATATACATCAGTCCAATAGTCATCTCCTTCGCAAAAAGCTATATATTTACCAGAACACTTTTTTAAAGCCCAAAAAAAATTTTTTGACATTCCTAAATTATTTGAATGTCGAAAATATCTAATTAAATGTTTACATGGTTTATTTTTTAAAATATTCTGAATAATTTCGCTGGTCTGATCAGTTGATGCATCATCTGCTATAATCAATTCCACCTTAAAGTTGCCTTTTTGCATGAGAATATTTTCAATAGCCTGCCTAATATATTTCTCATGATTAAATGTAATCACACAAACACTTATTTTGAGAAGCGAGTCAGACATTTTAAGGAGTTTTTAAAAATTGGTGTTAACCGCTAAATTTCTAGGATTTAAAAATTACTTTATTGTTGTTTTTGAGGAACTTAATTTTAAAAAATTCTTTAGTCACTTCAAGTGTATCTTCAGTAGAAATATAATCAGAAATAATAAATTTAACAGGAAAGTTAATCATTTGATTACGAACACCTTGAATTACCTACATATTAAAATCAGCCAAGTTATATGTAAACTTGCAAACACACACCAAAGGTTTCCCCCCCTCAATATTGAGGTTCATTTGAAGTAATTTTTTTGTTTCAAAATAAATCCTATCCTTGCCTCTCTACTTACAAAAGAATGATAAATATTCTTCAAATAATATTTTAATGCAATCCCATATTCCCCTTTTTTTAATGCGGAAATAATAATAGAATTTGCAAAATTTGACTTAGTGACAATCAATCGTTGATCTTTAAAATATTCGTAAATTTTGGAATATGTTCTATAACTTTTCATTGATTTTTCATATTCATTCTTCATACCCCAAATTCCTCCTTCATGGAGTAAATGAGTAGCCTTCTCTATATTCGAATGAAAATAGGCATCTCCATGTTGGGTCAGAAGTAAAAATAGAAAGGTATCACAATTAGTAATTTGATAAAATTGGTCGGGAAGTTTACCCTTAATTGTATTCCTAAGAAATGTTGTTAGATTTGGAATAGTATAATATCCACTTAGCAAATCACTAAAACTTAAATTCTTTTTTGTGGTAACATTTGGAATCTGATATCCTTTCCTCCCATCAGTGAATTTGGTTTCAGCCACATGAAAACTCATTACGAAGGATGGATTTGATTCTAAGAAATCATATTGAATTTGGATCTTAGAATTGTCGCCCCAATAGTCGTCACCTTCACAAATTGCAATGTAATTTCCATCGCAAGCATATAGTGCATTAATAAAGTTTCTATTTACTCCTACATTCCTTTCATTTTTGATTAATTCAATTTTCACACCTGTTGTGTTTTTTGAAATTTCATCCTGAACAATTTCTAAGGTTTCATCTGTTGAACAATCATCTGCAATAATCAGCTCCATTGGAAAATTGACTTTTTGCTTTAATACACCTTGAATGGCTTTATTTATATATTTTGCATGATTGTAGGTTATCATACACACACTTACCTTAGCTAACTCCATTAAATGATGGGATTTACTTTTCCAACAACTCTTCCCGGAACCCCTATTACCTTTGAAAAATCAGGTACATCTTTTGTAACCACCGCTCCGGCTCCAATGATCACATTATCACCAATTTCTATTTTCGGTAATATAGTCGCATTCGCACCTATAGATGAGAAATTTCCGATTTTCACTTTCCCAAGAATCACAGCACCAGGATTTATTTCGGAAAAATCACCTATAACGACCTCATGATGAACTTGCGAGCCTGTATTTATTAAAACACCCTTTCCAATTTTAGTTTTGGCACCAACAAAACACAAATTAAATATATCTGCTTCGTTATTCTCTGTAAAGTTAGAATAAACTACACCTTCCCCCTTTATGAAAAAATGCTGTCCGCCTAAATGGATAAACCAGTCATAAAAAAATTTCCTATGTCTCGGGCTTCCTATTCCAAGAATAAAATATGGGCACTGCTTAAAATGTTCAAGGACCTCTTTTTCTGATTTTAAAATAGTATATTGGTTTTCAAAAAGAACTTGCTCATTGACATTGTCAAAAAAACAAAGATCTTCTGTTTGCTTTTGGTTTAACAATAAATCTAATAAATCCAAAGCATGCCCTCCTGCTCCTGCTACCAGCATATTCAATTATTTTGAGTTCTTAAAAGTAATCTAGCAATCATGTCTTGTTCTTCCTGGGAAAGTGTATGGTAGATGGGAATACACAAAATCCGAGAGGAAATTGAATCTGAAACGGGGGTATGTCCGTCCGTATAATCTAACGAAGATAGACTCGGATAAAAGTATCTTCTGACTCCAATTCCATTAATTTCTAACTCCCTCAATGAAGATAAGGCTAGTTCTTCCGATTCAAACACAATAGGATAATACGCATAGTTATAAACAATATCTTTATTGAGTTTTTGCTTCCTAACTCTCAAATTTTTTAAAATTTTATCATAATATAGAAATTGTCTTTTCCTGACCGCAAAAATCTCATCCATATATCTAAGGTTAACTAATCCCATTGCGGCGTGAAACTCAGAATTTTTTCCGTTAATTCCGATTCCATTAAATTTCTCTGGACCATCATGCCCGAAATTCCTCATAAATGCCATCTTTTTTAAAATGTCGGGCTTTGTTGTAAATACAGCGCCACCTTCGATGGTATGAAAAAGTTTTGTAGCATGAAAGGATGTTGTTGTAATATCACCATATTCAAAAACTGATTTATTTTCATAGCTTGTTCCAAACGAGTGGGCACCGTCAAAGATAACTTTCAAACTATGTTTTCTCGCAATTTCATCAATGGCAGCAATATCACAAGGGTTACCGAAGCAGTGGGTAGCCAATATTGCCGATGTATTTGCGGTAATTGCCAATTCAATTTTTTTTGGATCTATATTAAATGTGTTTTCATCGATATCCACAAATACTGGTGAACAACCTTCCCAGACGATACTACTTGTCGTTGCCACGTAAGAAAAAGGTGTGGTAATAATTTCACCCCTTAATTCCAATGCTTTAATGGCAATTTGTATAGCTATTGTACCATTCCCTAAATATAGCAAATGATTCACTCCTAAATACTCCTTTAACTTTAACTCAAGTTCATTGACCAGCGGACCATTGTTGGTCAACCAATTGCGTGACCATATCCCGTTAAGATATGCTTGGTATTCATCCTGAGTTGGTAAAAATGGTTTGGTTACTGGTATCATATTTTCTTGAAGAACACTAAATTCTAAATGCTATTTTTCTAATCTTTACACAATCAATTTTGCAATTTTTCTTAAAACTTATTTGAAAAAACAATATATTGATGGTAATTAGTAACTGACTACTAGATCTCAACTTTAATTATAATGGTCCAGTTGGCCAAATCATTTAAATGCCTGATGATTCCGTTCAGTTCAAGTGAACTGCCTCTAAAAATCTAGAGAGAAAGAGTATAAGTTAATATGAATTAAACCTTATTTTATTACCTGTTTTAATTCTCATTATTTACTATTTTGATGACCATCCAACTCAACTTCTCCGCTCCCTTCCCATTCAAATGATCCTCATCATAAAAATCTGAATCGATGAAATCTCGGTGCTGATCGAAGTCTACGTACTTAATCAGTGATTTGCTTTCTGTAATTTCTCTTGCAAAATGCTTTGTTTTTCTAAGCTAATTTTATCTATCAATTCAAAATAGGCTCCATGGACTATTGGTGTAATTAGCAAAGTGCTGATATTTTGAGATAAAGCTAATTCAAGCAAATTCTCGAAAGCGCTACTATTTTCATCTAGGAATTCGTAGCGACAATTATTTTGTTATAAGGGAATGCTTCGGTCAGTCGCATTATCAGGGTTTCAAGAATTGATTTCTCGTCAAAGAATTTTTTAGTTACCTTATTGGGAAGACGGGTCGATCCGTTTCGTGATTGGATTATAAATGTCGGTTCACTTCTATTCATGTGTTTCTACTTTTGAATAGCTCAGCATATATCCGCATCCCCCCACCACACAATACTGATCCAATACTTTCGCTCCGGAAGCTTCCAGTTGCCGCCTAGTTTCGTCAAAATCCGGATTATCTAAATTGGTAAACAATAGCCAGAATGGAGAGGTATAGTTCCTGAAAATTTCAATATCCAGCTTTAAGCTCGATGATTCCTGACTGTCTACGATGTATTTACGGTCTTTCGGAAAAGTGCCGATTTGTCGGTAAAACCTCACGGTAGGAGACGACATAGTGACTACGTAGATGGGTTCCTCTTCCTGTGATTCTTCCAGCACGTAAGCCATTAGGCCCTTAAGGTCTGTGATTTCTATAGGGAACATCTCGGCATAGCTGATCCTGGTTCCGGTGAATACCGTCAGTGCTATTGCAACCATAAAGGCAAGTTTGGCTTTTTTAAGCGCAATTTTATGCATAAGGTAATCAAATCCTTTTGCGGTGAGTAGAATGGTGAGGGGGATAAAGTAGATAGTCAGTCTGAGTTCGAGGGGGTATTGTTCAAAATAGCTAAGTATAAGGTGTACCAGCATGGGAGTGCCAATTAATACTGCCCATTTTACTTCATTCTTATTTCTATGAAGAAGGAGTCCGACGGTGAACAATCCAAAAATCACATATTTCTCGATCATGCCCATACCCATCATCATACGGAAAAGTACAACGAATTTTACCTTGAAGAAAAGGTATACACGCCAAGGGTTGTCTAAATCTGGCATAAACCCAAAGCTAGCCCTCCAAAATTCGAGCATATAGTCTTTGGTAGGGTGCCCATGTATAAAGAATACGTAGTAGGTCGCAAATGCAATCAGCCAAGTGGCGAATAGGGGGATTAGCTTAATACTGTCCTTAAGGTTATACGTGTGGAGTAGTAGAAAAATGCCGGCTGACAGCAAGATAATAGGTGAAATATTCGATAGAAATGTAATTGTTATCCCAACGATGGATAAGGGGAAATAAGTTTTTTTCGTATCTGCCAATGTGGCAATTAGCGTTACCAAGAGCAATAGGGTGCAAAACACATCCCCCATATATTGCTTCACTTCGGAGGCATAATAAATAAGGCGATAATTAACCGCAAAGAAAACTACTGCCAATACCTGACTATACCATAATGTTAAAGTTTCACGAATGATTCGGAAAAAAAGTATTGTAGACCCGATATATAAGAGTAAAGGGAATATGCGAAGTGCATATTCTGTTTGTGGGATGATCTGCACAAAGAAGCGTTCTATCCAGAGAAAGAGAATAGGAGCTGCCTGCCGTTCGTCCAGCGGGCGTAGCAAATCCAAGTAATCACGGTTGAGCAGGTTGTTTGCGAGCATGGCTTCGTCTATCCAAAGACTGCGGTTATAAAAGAATTGCCAAAGTGCCAGTCCAACTCCTAATGCAAGAATAACCTTCAGCACAAGTGGGTGCAACGCCTCATTATCCATCGTGCCGGTTTCTGACACAGCTGAGTTTCCCTGCTTGGACAAAAAATTAATTTTCAGAGATTTCATGCGTTTGATGGTGTTCCTGATATACGCCGTAGTCTGTATTTACCTGCCAGAGATTATGTCTTCGTTTCCCAGAAATATTCTCGGAAGACAATATGCCCATAAGCATACTGTGATCTTGATTGTTGTATTTGAATGAGCCATATCTTCCGATGGCAAGCAGGTTGGGATACTCTTCCAAAGCCTTAGCAATAATATCCACCTGTTTTTTATATCCCATTCGGTATACCGGGTAGCACCGGGGTACCTTGATTACTTTACCTGCTTGTACATCTTCCACATTGGCCAACCCCGCTTGGACTATTTCTTTTTTAGCCAGCTCGATCAGGTCAGTATCCGGCATTTTCCATAGCTCTCCGGACGGATCCGTCCAGTATTCCAGGCACAATATAGTTTCTTCTTTTCCGCAACAGAGCTCAGGTGCCCAATTCGAAAAATTGGTGATTCTGCCAACTCTTAGGCGCTCATCGTGCACATATATCCAATTGTCGGGGAATAGGTCCTTGTTGTTTACCTGCAAATACACCAACAATGTGTTACGAAAAGATAACTTTTTGGCCGCCTCTATAGCTGTAGGGTTGAGGAGAGGGAGCTGTTCCACAAGCTTGGTAAGTGGCATAGTGGAAATGATCTGTCGATAATGACGTATGGGATGCCCTTCGGCCTCTATACCTATGCCGTTTTCTGATCCAGTGTGCAGGCGGTTCACGGGAGTGTTTAAATATACGCGGCCGTTATTGGCACGTACAAAGTCCGCCATTCGTCTATATACTATCCCCGTGCCCTCTATTGGGTATAAAAACGTTTCTACGAGTGAGTTGTGATTCGAGGGTTTGCCCCACAACCCCTGCCAAACAGCTTGGAAAAAGGTAAGTTTTTTGATGCGCTGGGCGGCAAAATCTTTGTCGAGCTCTTTGCCGGATATGCCCCAAAGCTTTTCGCTGTAGGTCTTGAAAAACTTTTCGTACAGCACATATCCGAAGCGGTTTACTACCCAGTCTTCAAACGAGTCATCCTCTTTTGTTGGACGTACCTGTTGCTGCAGGTAGGAAAGGATAGATCTCGTTCCGTCGCGTATGCCCAGTTTGCGGAAGGTTTCCCAAGGTTTGAGAGGATAATGGAAGAACCTGCCTTTGTAGTGTACACGGGTGAGCCGGTTCACTGTTCTAAAGTCCCCTTTCACAACTTCCAGCCATAGCCGATTGATCCTTGGGTCTTTTGAAAAGAACCTATGTGGGCCCAAATCCACGCGCTGCCCCCATAGGGATATGGTTTTGGACATGCCTCCCACTTCGCTATCTGCCTCGTAGATATCCACTGGATATCCGCGCTTGGCCAATTCGTAGGCTGCCGTCAGTCCGGCCGGTCCGGCACCGATAATTCCGATAGGGCTAGACTCGTTTTTCAAGTTTAAGTAGTATGCGGCTTGGCAGCCAGTTCACGAGGGTGCCTAAAGCAAACAAAAACACAATAGGCAGCACCACCATTAGAAATCGGCTATCCCAGTCCACCGTGAGCATTGCGCAACTAAGCAGACTCACCAAAACAAAGGATCCGGCAAATAGACGCAAAGAAAGCGCGATTTTCTCAGTCCCAAGGGTTTTCGTAAAGGCGATATAGCAGGGTAGCAATATACTTAATGCCGCCAGGTTATGTACTGCTGAATAATAGGGTCGTATATAGCCAAGAAAGTAGAAAGCCTTCAGCGAAAACAACTGAAGAGCGTAAATGGGGTTGCCCAGAACAAGCTTGGCGGCTTTTAGCAGTGCTGCCTCGTTTTCATCAGGTAGGTAAAGGTTTTTGGGCGGAGTCACCATCAGCCATTTGGCGTAGTCCATGTGTGCCATTTTAGTAATGTTGTAGACGATCTCCCCTGTGGCATAATCCCTAATAAAGCCGAACGTAGCCAGCATTTGGTTGAGCAGGTAAAAAAAGAGTAGGAAGATAACAGTAAATCCCGTGGTTCGGGAAAAGGGATGCTTTAATGTATTCCATACATAGGGTATTATCATGGCAACTATTCCAGCTAAGAAGGCAACTCCGGTAGGCTTGACAAAGAACGTATAACCTATGACAAGCACCGCTAGCATGGTGAAGGGAATTGATCGCTCTCCCTGCTGCCACCTTACGACCAAATAAAAGGAAATGCAGGTAAGGCTGATAAGTAGGGATTCGGCATAGATCCAGAAGTTCCAGTACGAAATCTTGAAAAAGCCGAGAAAGAGCAGACCACTAAGTATAGCGGGTGCTTGACTCCGATATAGCTTTAGTGCGGTATGGTAAATCGCCATTAGGGCTAGATAGGAAACGGTAGCCTGAGCGAGGACGACGGCCATCAATGATTCCCAAATGGAGTTCGCCGCCAGGATAAATAGGGCATAGCCGATATACCAGAAGTCGTGAGGTTTGAAAAACACACCATTTGTTTTTATTTCCTCGGCATACTGCAGGAACCGCTCCGTATCTGAGTCCACCACCACGCCCAGTTTGGTATATAGTGCGGCGTTTACTGCTATAAATAGCAGGGAAAGGAGGATGATAGGGTGTTTGTATATGGTGTTTTTCCACATTATGGTTGGTCCAACATCCTGCCGTTGCGAGGATTGGAGATCGGTGGGTGTTGAGATTGCTTTGCGGTTCCTTGTCAAAATCGTCCCGTCATTGCGAGCCTTGGGGATGGCTGATGATCTTTTGTTATGTAATCTGCTGTTTTCAATAGACTTTCGGAGAATGAAGCGATATTAAGCCGAAGCAATCCCATAATGGTTGTTGAGAATGGTTCGTCATTCTTCCTTTGTTTCTGTCGAATCCCATTCAATCCTTTATTCCAACACCTTGTTTTACTTCATGTTCATTTTGTCTTGATACAAAAAGAATCAAAAAAGTTACCCATAAATTTAATTCGGGTCCGTTAACTTTTTAGTATTATTAACCATAAACTTCAATTTTTAAAAATCGCATTATTTTAAATTCTCTCATTCGGGAATCCTATTTGTATTTTCAAAAACAGCCGGAAATGTTTTCATTAAACTGACAACATGATTTGATATCAGTGAACTAGTCGAAAACTCATCCAAAAACCGCCCCATAAACTGTAACATGCGATTGGTATAAGGCAAAACCGAATCTTCCACGATATGGTCTATTTTATAACGAGGAAGTAAATTTATAAATCCAGCTGCAAGGCTTGTGGGAATTAGCATGTGGGAACCGTGGACGCCAATTACCAGGTGGGACTGGGCATATACTGCATTCCAGATCCTTTCTGTTTCTAGATTAATTTCCGACACCCGTAGGTCTTTGAGTGATTTAGCATATGACAAACTGTTTCCAAGTCCCGTCGCATAAAACTGAACTTCCGGCAGCAAATTTTGTATGTTCTTGATGGTCTTATGAACTAAGTGCTTCTGTCTCCATAGAAACAATGGTTTGATAATATGTTGCAGTTTATACTTTACGGATAGTTTATAAAGAAAATCCATTATAAGACTGTTGTGCCAAAATCGGTCTTCTCTCAGTATAAAGGTAATTCTTAATGGCAATAGCTGAAACTGATTTAAATCAAACCGCTTTTGACCCACAATTTGCTCTAAATCTACATAGGCATGATGATCTAGATGTATATAGGCCTGACTCAAAAGCACCTTCTCAAATCTTTCCATTTGTTTTTTTATCCATTCATCCAAGCCGTCCAGAAAGAACTGGCAATTTAAAAGGGATACATCCACCATCCATATCTCTGAAACTTCATTGGGCACCATCCATGCATATTTGGCTGGAAGTAGTACAATGATATCATTTTGCGGGCACCACTTTACAAGTGTCTGTGCATTCCATAGTTTGGAGTATAGATGTCCAAAGCAAGTGTCGAGGCAATTCAACAGAATAGGGTCACTCTGGACGACCCGATTTTGTTTTATTTTTATAGAAACAGTTTTTCTACTGTTAAAACTTTCCTGTAAAGGTAATACTAGCCATTTGTTGGCTGGTGTTAGATTAATCACCCGTCTATCAGGAAGTGAGAGTGCAATTGGAAACTGCAATGCATGACCAGTTGGCATTGTATGCAAGAATTCGAAATTACAACTTGAACACCGACATTCAGCTAAAATGTGAATCCCTTGAAAAAATATACCTTTAATAGTTACCTCCTGATTGTCACAGGAATGGCAACCAATCTGTTGCATTACGTTTGGTTTTATTGGGATCAATATATTACCATTTCCTTAAACCCCATTCATTTAAATAATAAGCCGCCAGGGTTTTCCACCTGTCGACCTTAGATTCCCAGCTTTCAGCGATTCTAAAGGGGATATTAGGATTTATTATCAAAGCACAGTACGATAAATTTGAAGGAGAGAGTATAAGTTCATCACATAGGGCAAGACTGTGGCAGTCAATTAAGGCCTCTTTTCCCAACAAATATCCATTGGCTTTATTTTGAACTCCGTGTATAGGTGCTTTTCCAGATGACCTAAGAGATGAGTGATATATTACCTTTTCCTTGTAAGCTTTCTTAAGGGTTTTAAGAACTTCCTCGTCGTCCGTTGCTACAAATAGCTTGTCGAATGCGTTCACTCTCCGGTTAATCAACTTATATAAGGAAGATAACTTCACCGGTGCAATTTCCTGATAATGATCTGTTCTTCGAACATGAATACCTAAAATGGTATTTCCGCTGAACTGAATAGTGGCATTTTGAATTGCTTTACTAATTTCGTCCCTAAGTCGAAAATCCAAAGAAACCGCAATGTGAAATTTTTTAAAAAATTTCCTGTCCCAAATCCGCAAAGGATAGTTTTCATATTTGGAATTAATTACTTCCCGTAAAGAAGAATTCGGGGGGTCTATCTCGAAATAATATTCCCAGAAGTTTCTGTTACCTTCAAATTTGGTCTCATCGCTATAAAAATAATCTAAGTTACCAAAATCCACTTTATGCGGAAGTCCATTTTTCTTTGCAAAATAAATTCCATATGCGACTTGAAGATAAAGTGAAAAAAAACCTCTCCAACAGTTTCCATCGAAGTGCCCATCACAGAAAAAATCTCGTTGAAAGCAGGTTATGACATAAACTATGTTGGGTTGGGATAATTCCTCCAATCTTTCACGCGAAATGACCGAACGTTTACTTCCCACAGACATTTTTCCTGATTATCATTGAGAGTTCAGACCCCGTCCACGAAAACACTAATTGCAAAATCGGAAGTAAAAATCTCCCATCCCAGTCAACAGAAAGTGAACATACGCTCAGAATCTAGATTAAAAAACATCCCCAAACCGCGAAAACTTAAATCCATTATCTTTTCCCCATTGTAATAATAGCCGGAATCGCTCCTCAGACAATTCATAAGCATCTCCATCCCCTACTTTGTGTAGATGAACTAAAAACCGAGTTTCATTGTCCGTAACATTCTTTACAATATTTTTCCAAGGTATAGTATTGAAGTTACCATTATCTAGTTCCAACGAACCAACCCAAAACCTTGAGATCCATTTATTAATTGACGAATCGATTAGGGCATTTTCATAAGAACTTGTGGGGATTACGTCCCTTATTCCTTCAAATTTAAACCAAAGCAGTAAATTTACCATTTTATTATGCTCTCCATAAGGCAAGGCAAAAAAGCGGGGAGTTACCCCATATTGCTTGATTTGATCTACATTGCTTTGTATTTCATTTCGGAGGTAGCTAAATATTCCATGAGATTTAATATACTGGTTTACGGAAACATGCATTTCTCCATGTGCGCCAATCTCATGCCCATGATCAATTAATTTGCGGAGACTGTCTTTTTCTCTGTCCGAATACTCTCCCAACCGACATACAAAGAACGTAACTTTAGCATCATACTCATCTAACAAGGGCAAAAGCTCAACCCATTCATTGACATAATTGTCGTCAAATGATAAGCAGATCGTTGGAGTATTAACTTCCCCATTTTCACAACCAGTAATTGTAACAATCATTAAGAAAGACCAAGCCCATCTTCCTGCCGAGTGACTAAAGGAATTCGATTTTATATTATTAGACGATTCGATGCTACTAACCAAGATGATTTTTAGTGCAATATTCTGCTATACAAAACTTTACTATTTCAATATTCGATAACAGGTCGTCAGAAAGGGAAACATTAGGGTAAGCTAAGGAAGAACTAACCCGTATGATAAACCGGCAGAAATCTGGGGGCCTTGTAAAGGAAATTCAAAATAGTTGGAGCTGATTCAGTTCCTTTGTCTGGTGATTTTTCATCCAGCGTATACCCTATCCCTTTAAATATGCTCTCCAGTAAAATACGTCCAGACGGACTATCCGCGGAGGGGTGATATTCGACAATATACTGCTTGGCGTTATGGATCTCTCCCTGATCGGCAATTTCGCCAATAACCTGCTCCTCCGCCCCTTCTATATCCAATTTCACCAAATCAATCTGGTTTCCTCTTAGATAATCGGAGAGCTTATGGGTAGATACTTTTGCTCTGTCAACTTCCGAATCATGCATCAGTGAGGCATTTAGTAGGGAAATGCATGGTGAATAATGCAGGTTACCTTCTCCCGATTCGGCAGATAGGGCCGCTGGAATAAGGGTGATTTGGGAAAGCTTATTTTCCTTAATATTCCGTTCCAAATATACCAAAGCGGCAGGGTTTGGCTCTATAGCTACTATATGGGCTTGTGGATACAGGTATTTAAAATACAAAACACTAATCCCAATATTTGCTCCGCCGTCTATGATCTTGGGAGCAGTTTTTTCACTTTCGAAATAATAGATCCCATCCACAAAAATCTCCAGCACCAGTTGTAGCAATAACTGGGGATCAGGCGCAAACATGGTAAATCCAAAACCACGTTGGATAACCGGTTTGTCTGCATGGTATTTTGATTTTACAAGCAACTGCATCAATAACCAAAACAACCCCAAGCGTTCCACCCAACCAAAATGTGGATTTCCTACGCTTTTTCTTGCATAGGCGAGGGTGTAGGTAAGGAAATTTACTAGGGAGTTCAAATCAGTATATTTTGAGATTGGAATATTTCAAAACTCCTGCAATTCCACCATTTTTTTAAAAGACCCCGAATGCTCAAACAGGTCTTGAAAGGTACCGGCCTGCTGAATACGCCCGGCTTGAAGCAATAGAATATGGTCTGCGTTTTTGACTGTGGATAATCTATGCGCTATGATAACGATGGTGTATTGGCCCTTTAGGGCTTCGATGTTTTCCTGGATCACCCGTTCTGTTTCGGAATCCAGGGCAGAAGTAGCCTCATCCATCAGCAGAAAGTCCACCTCCTTATACAGTTCACGGGCGATGGATATACGCTGCTTTTGACCACCGCTGACCATAATGCCATTTGTCCCCAAGAGGGAATTTGTCTGATCGGGAAGCCCTTCGACAAAGGCCCATACCGCAGCCTTCTCCAGGGCAGCTTGGCAGCGCTGCCGATTTTCCGGCGTATCCGCATCCCAGAAGGTAACATTGTTATATACCGTATCACTGAATATTACAGGTTCCTGGGTAATATACCCGATTTGCCTTTGTAAAGAGTTACGGTCCAGTTCCCTCATGGCCACCCCATCTACCAGTATTTCGCCTTTGTCTGGAAGTGCCAAGCCTGCCATCAAGTTCATCAGACTGGTTTTACCCGAACCGCTTTCACCCACCAAAGCGAGGGTTTGATTTTTGGGAAGATTAAAGCTGATATCATTCAATATTACTGTTTCATTGTAGGAAAAACCCACATTGCTGAATACCATTTCCTTTTCAAAACGATCCAGCTTTATCTTACCCTGCCTGTCTTTACCGGATCTTAATTCGGCTATAAACTCCTTTAGATTTTCCAAGGAGCCATGGTAAGTCAACAGACCGTTCCAGGATGTTTGCAGGGAAGTTAGGTAGGTAAGGGCTCGGTAGAAAAACAACAGGCTAAGGATAATGGCAGAAAGGCTACCACCAAGAAGTTGGGTTTCTATCAAAATCACACCAACAACGATAATAACGATCAGTGGTTCACGGAAGCCATGAATAGCCGCCCCCATTAGTCCGATTTTTTTTACACTTCTTTCAATATCACTGATTTTGTGTTTTAGCTTTTTGCCGAACGTTTCGAGTGATCCGGTGGCTTTGAGGTATTTGAAAAAAGCTACTTTCTGGATAAGTAACCCCTGGAAACCGTGGTTTAAGCTTGTTATTTTTTTGGAGTAGCCTTTAGTTTTTTTATACAGTTGCGAAAATAGCAGGTTGGACAACAAGCCACCTACCATAACCAACAGCGTAAATTGAATATTAACCGTCAGCGCTAAAATGGTATACACAAAAACCATGGCTCCGGCCTGCACTACGTTGGAGTAAAAAGACAATGCACCTACTACCCGCTCCATTTCTCCACTGAGTGTGTTTTGAATCTTACCGGAATCGGAAAGTACAAAGGACTTGTAGCTATAGCCCACAATTAAGTCTATATTTTGATAGCGGAGTTTTTGGATAAAATACTGGCGAACCACTACCTTATAGTAGGTTTCGACAAATTTAAAGACCCCCTTGATTCCAAAAAACACCACCATCATCAGTAAAACAGACAGGATGGTAAGGGGAATACCCGCAGCTTCCAAACCATCTACCAGAAAGCTAAGCTTTCCCAATCCTTCTCCCGTTCCTTCTCCGCCGTCAAGCATTTGCAGCAGGGGAAGAAACATCGTCAGCCCCAGCCCGTCCATCAGTGCCACCCCCATACTTAGTCCGAAGGAGATCAGCAAGCGATGTCCCAGAAACCGGTAAAAGTAAGAGAAATAATAGAAATATTTTTTGACGAATTTCTTAAGCACGAATCTAGCTAATGAGTGTTAAACGTTAAATGGCATTTACCTGCGCTTGCCCATAAGGGGAGGACAGCGCACGGGATTGCTCATTTAGGGAATACATTGGAAATACGTCAAGTAGATGTGAGGACTCTAGTAAGTGTTTTCGAATAAAAATTCGGTCGCATGTGTATTGGTGAGTAATCGATAGGTCGCTGCTTCCACCGGTTTTCCCCCAAAGCTTTCTTTCCATTGGACAAGTCCTTGGTTGATATCCCCAGTAGCTGGAATATGGGAAACCCCCATATTAAAGTAGGCTTTATCCGGAAAAGCTGCTTCAATTAGCCAGCTAACAAGCATATCCAGACATCTGAGAGATTTGCCCAGCGAGCTAGCAGCGATATATTGTAAATGAGCCGTAGTATCAGTCTCAAACACCACAGCTCCACCGAGCATTTCCCTGTTCTTCATGACGGCAAAAAAGTGAATGTGACTTGGACACCGTTGCTGCAATTTCTCGATTTCTACTAAGCTATGCGTGGGTGATACCCGGTGTCGGTCCATTAGATTTGGAACAAGGATTTTTCCCCAAAATGTCCTTAGATCAACAGAACGGGTCATTTCCAGCCCATTCCTTTCCGCCTGTCTTTTTCCCCAGCGCTTGCCCCTGTCGGAAACTTTATATGGCAGCGGTGTACAGTGGTGGGTTACACTAGCAATTTTTCTTGCTCCTAGATTTAATAAACCTGCGTGCAGGTAGTCTTGGGATCCTCTGGCGAAGAAATCCGGAACCATCCGCACTTCTACTTGGGTGAGGTTTTCATCCGAATAATAGGCTAAAGTTTCAGAGATAATTTCCCCGATTTCTTGCTCCTTTAACCCCTTGACCAGGATCCACCCTGCATAGGTAAGGCCCCGGTGGGAATAGACGGTGTTTCCCTCCTGTTCGGCGGGAAAGATGGCCATTGGCTGTCCCTTTTTATATAGAATAAGCGAGGCATCCGTGAACCGATCCCCATGGTATTCCATAAATTCCCTTCGATGCAGAAAAGTGCCGTTCAGGCTGCTGTCCAGTACCGTGTTCCAGTTTGCTTTTCGGGAAGGGGAGTAGGGTAGGGCTACGATTTCCTTTGTTGATTTCAGATTTATGATTTGGGATTGAAGATTTATGATTTTAGATTTCAGATTTGGGATTGAAGATTTGGGATTGAAGATTTTAGATTTAGTATTACTTGAATATCGTTATTTTGTTCTTTTACAAAGCGTTATATATTCCAGGACAAGGTATATTAAGTGAATTTCGTATCCATTATCTTTGAATTTTTTAGGCCAATATAATGGAGTGGAATTAAAATTGGTTTCGTAACAAAAATCCATATTTCCAGAAATGGCTTTTTCAATCTGATTTTCCAATTCTTAAAAAGCCAAGTTATGTGCCATTTGATCCTGAAGATCTGATGGAAGAATATTTTGGTGAAATTTCAAAAAATACTCATCGTAATCAAAAGGCATCACTCCATCTTCGACCAACGCTTTGGAGTAAGAGGATTTCCCCGCCCCATTGCAACCGGCAATTATCCAAAGTTTGGATTTAGTCAAGGTTGAATTGCGGGGCAGGTTTCGGGTTTGTAATTAAAGTCCCGTCTTTTAGGGACTTTTCATATACCGCTATCTCCCTTAAAATTCGGGGCATTTCTTTTTTTAACCGAACTTCGGTCTTTTCAATTTCTTTCTTTTTCTCTTCTAGATTCATTTTGATTACTAAATTAAACAATTAAAGTACATTATTATTTCACCTAACACAGTTACTAATCGCTATCAGTTTAGGTTTTTTTGCCAGCATATTTGTGATCTCAGATTTTGGATTTGGGATTGAAGATTTGTGATTTAAGATTTAAGCCCAGTCTGAGGTTCACTTTTCACTTTTCACTTTTCTCTTTCAACCTCTTCACCCATAACTCATAACTCATCACCCATAACCCATAACTCATCTAAATATCAAACACCACCAACCCTTTTGGATTGGGGATGGGTTCGGAGTCGAGGACTTCTACGAGGACCTTACGTTCGATTTTTTCCTCGGCTTTTTGGATCAGAAACTTTAAATAGTCAAAGTTGATGTCCTTGCCTATCAGTAGCAGTTCGATAGTGCCGGAATCTATTCCCTGTGCGTAATCTCCGAGGATGATGGCCTTTTTCACGTTTCCCAGGTTTTGAATCACCACCTCAACCAGCCGGTCAAACCCCAGGTATTTGGCCACGATGCTGCGGATTTCCCCGAACAGGGGATGCTTATTGTTGGCCTGGTAGCTTTTGGTTTTTCCGTCCGGCTGCGACACCAGCAAGCCCGCCTTGGAAAGCCGGTTAAGCTCTACCCGTACCGAATTGGTAGACTCGTTGAATTCCTCGGCAAGTCCGCGCAGGTATCCCTGATTGCCTTCGTTTGCGAAAAATTTTATTAATAATTTCACGCGGGTTTTGGAGGTGATCAGGGAATCTAGCAAAGCAGGTGGGGAATTCGTAAAACTGAGGAGCTGAGAAATAAGTAAGCGGAAGCGGCTGATTTAGGTCGATTTACCTTTTTTGGAATATAAAGAACAGATGCATGTATGGGAAAATTATCTATGGGGTTGCCCGTCTACAGCTTCGCCCCCTCACCCCCATTGTATGAGTAACAAATTTACTCGTTTGGGATATATATCCAAATTTTTATTTAAAAATGATGGATTTTGGATATTTGCTGATATTGATGGATACTGGATATTCACTGATATTGATAGATATTGGATATTCATTGATATTGAAATATGGTTGAAATATGGCCTATGGCCGAAATATTTGAGAATTGATATTAGTGGATACTCGATATTTTTGGATATTAAAAAGGTAGAAATATAGTAGAAATTCAAATGGGTTATGGGTTATGAGTTATGAGTTGACCATTGACCATGCCTAAAAAATATTGACCGTTTACTGCTACTTTTAACTCATAATACTGCAGAGGTTACATCTGGATTCTGAGCTTTTAGTTTGGCTTGAATGAATGCTAATCCATTTTCATTTTTGATTATATCCTAGCACGGGACCCCGGCAGGGGTCCAACTCCTCAATAGCCGTGGGTGAAACCCATGGACCAGGAGGATCAGGTAGGTCGCGTTTTGGCAGCGGAGATGGTTGAGGTGCCATTCCCCTCCCACCAAAACCCAAATATATTAATCTCTGCCATCCCCTCGCTTGACAAACTCGTTATCGATACCAGATTCTTATGAATTTGTCGGAGGGATGATAATCTTCGGTTCCGAAACAAGATGCTGTACCAACCGCGCAGGGGTTTTGGCGGTAAGGCGTCTGCAGAATTGACGGTTTTTGCGGCCAAAACACCGGCTATACGTAATTCCTTAACCCCCGGGTTGAAACCCTATTTCGCCCATCCCTACGGGATTTTTTTGGATTTTGTTTTGGTGGAGACTGGGCATCTGTATCTGCAGCTCGCTGATTTACAACAAATTTGAGAATTTTGATTATAGCTGGTCGCTTTTTTTAGCCCCGTTAGGGGTGTAATCTTAGTAGCCTGGGGTGCAGCGTAGCGGAGCCCCAGGACATGGATGATTCGTTCGGTTTCGTTTTGGCAGCGGGAATGGTTGAAGAAGCCTGCCTTTCCCGCCAAAACCCGAATATATCAATCTCTGCCGTCCCCTCGCTTGGAGCAATTCACCTTATCTGACGTCATATATCGCCCTCCCCTATGGGGATTTTTTTTTGGTGTAGACTAATTTGGAGGAGACTGATCTATATCCCGGAACGCTATGATTTGAAAATTTTTAATGTTTTCCTTGGTTAAAATCTCCAAAAAATCTATAACTTAATATAAATAAGGTCATTATCAACAACACTAACCCATTCAGATTCTCCCATGGACGGAATCGCACGCAATATCAACCCGTTCACCGACTTCGGATTCAAGAAGCTCTTTGGGGAGCAGGTGAGTAAAGAGGGAATACAAGAAAAAATATTTGCAAAGGTTATGGATATAGCGGAATTGGTCAATTTGGACAAAAAAGTACGAAAGGCTTACGAGGAAAGTCTGAAACACTACCGGGATCTGAAAAATGCCCTGGATTCGAGCGAAGCGAAGGGTGAAGCGCAGGGCAGGGAAATGGAGAAAAGGAATAGCTTTATCAATTTTTATAAGGCCGGGGTCTCAGTGGAAACCATTTCACAAGCAACGCAATTGGATATCAAAGCAGTAAAAGCAATATTGACGGATAGCGGGATTTTGGAATAAATTCAATCCGAATTAATTCTTTTTGACCCCACAAATGAAGGCTAACCCAATCTCTTTTAATTTTATCATAGCACCGGACCCCGGCAGGGGTCCAACTCCTCAATAGCCGTGGGTGAAACCCATGGACCAGGAGGATCAGGTAGGTCGCGTTTTGGCAGCGGAGATGGTTGGGGTGCCATTCCCCTCCCACCAAAACCCGGATAGATTAATCTCAGTCCTCATTATGTGGAAATTGCCCGCGGATTTCGGAGATTTACGCAGATTTTTTTGGAGGTTGGATCAGATGAGTTAGTTCAACACAAAAACAGCTTTAGTTCATTATTACCCTCAATTTTCTCGGGTCAGAAGATCCCAGCCCTAACGGGGCGCAATCATTAGCCAGGGGTGTAGCGACAGCGGAGCCCCTGGTATGGATCGAATATTTCGATTGTGTTTTGGCAGCGGGGATGGTTGAAGAAGCCAAACTTTCCCGCCAAAACCCGAATCTGTTAATCTCTGCATTCCCGTCGTTTAGACAAATCCGTATCAATACAGGAGTTGTTAGAATTTGTCCGTGGGATGGTAATAGACGGTTCCGACACGGGACGCTGTACCAACCGGGTAGGGGTTTTGGCGGTAAGGGGTGGAAGGTAATTAATGGTTATAGCGGCCAAAACGCAAGATAAACGTTATTTCTCAATCCCCGGGTTGAAATCGGTTGATGGGTTATTTGGTTATTTGGTTATAGTTATGAATTTCCCATTCTCCATTCGTAATTCCCAATCCGTAATTCGTAATTTTTAATTCGTAATTCTATAGAATATACTGCGACAGATCCCTGTTCTTAACCAATGAACTTAACCTCTCCGTGACCATCTCCTTGGTGATCATAATTTTGCTGTTCGGCCCGATGGTATCTGGAACTTCAAAAAGGAACTCATTGAGCAGGTGACTCATGACCGTATGCAAACGCCTCGCACCGATATTTTCCACCTCTTCATTGATGGTAAATGCCAGGGAGGCAATCTCCTCCATCGCATCGTCCGCAAAATCCAGAAATACCTCCTCCGCTTCAAAGAGTGCACTGTATTGCTTGGTCAATGCGTTTTTGGGTTCCTTGAGGATGCGGTAAAAATCATCCCGCGTTAGGCTTTGCAGCTCCACACGGATCGGAAACCTACCCTGAAGCTCCGGTATCAAATCAGATGGCTTGGAAACGTGAAAGGCTCCTGCCGCAATAAACAACACGTGGTCGGTATGCACCATCCCGTACTTCGTATTGACAGCACTTCCCTCAACGATGGGCAACAAATCCCGCTGTACACCTTCCCTACTGACATCCGGTCCTGAACCGCCTTTCCCAGATTTGGAAGCAATCTTATCGATCTCATCAATGAAGATAATTCCGTTATTCTCCGCAAGCCGGATGGCCTCTTCCTTTACCTCATCAAAATCAATCAGCTTTGAAGCCTCGTCTTCCATCAATATTTTGCGCGCTTCTTTGATGGTCACTTTACGCTTTTTGGTACGCTTGGGCATCATATTGCTAAGCATGTCCTGAATACCTGCCATACTGGCATCATCCATCATACCATTACCTATCATCCCTATACCCGAGGGGGCGGACTGCTTAACGTTTATTTCTATTCTCCTGTCTTCCAGCTCCCCATTTTTCAGCTTCTCCCGGAATTTCTCCCTAGTCCGCTCATTAAGCTCCTGCTCTGAGGCATTTTCGGGGTTGAAATTGGTGGATGTTCCGGTGGTGCTAAAACCTGCCCCTTTGACAGGAGGTATTAAGATATCCAACAGGACGTCTTCCACGATGACGGCTGCTTTTTCCTTTACTTCTTCGTTTTTGGACTCTTTGACCATGTTCACCGACTGCTCTACCAAGTCTCTAACCATGGATTCAACGTCCCTGCCCACATAGCCTACTTCCGTAAATTTAGAAGCCTCCACCTTGGTAAAAGGCGCATTGGCGATTTTGGCAAGTCGCCGGGCAATCTCCGTTTTCCCTACGCCTGTAGACCCTATCATCAGGATGTTGTTGGGCACAATATCCTTCTGCAGGTCCGATTTGACCATTAGCCTTCGAATTCTGTTTCGCAAAGCGATGGCTACGTTTCTTTTGGCATCGTGCTGGCCTATGATGTATTTGTCCAGTTCGGCTACTATTTGCTTTGGTGTCAAGTGATTCATCGTATCTGTTTTATGCTGAGGTTAAAACTTCCTCAACTCATTTAAGTTTGTACTTATTCCCATTAGATGGGTTCCCCCCGGCACATGGTAAAACATGCGGGAATATGAGAAAGCGAATTTCTTGGACGAAAACAGCAGACCTCCCGAAAAGCCTCCCATCCCCTGCCCCCCAATGGCGGCAAATTCCTTCCGAATGAGGTGGTTATATCCCGCTCTCAGTTGAACCGATTCATGGACTAAAAGCTCCGCTCCCAACACCACTCTACGGAAAATCCTTTCCCCAATTGCTTGCTCTTCCTGTGGAATGGCTAGAAAGGCGTCCGCATCTCCAATCAAATTCCGAACAGAAAGGTGAAACCTTATCGGCATTTCGGTTGCCTTGTAACTCGCACCTACACGTATGTCAGCAGGAAGGGAGAGTGGAACATCCTCGAAGTAATTTTTCAGGACAACGCCCACCTGCTTGGCTACTACAGCCAACACCAAGTCCTGCTGCGGATGACGATAAGTGACGCCAAAATCCATGGCCAGCGCATAAGCCTGATAGCTTTCCAGCACTGAGCCCAACAATTTGGCATTTACCCCATACCTAAACACGCCAAAGGATTTACCCAATCCTGCTGTCAGCGCAAACTCATTGGCGCTAAAGGTACCAAGTGGGAACCCCGTATCGTCAAAACCTTCAAATTCCCCGTAATTGAAGTATTGGAGACCAAGACTGATAGTACTTTCTATCGGTCCCGGCAGCAAGTACCCCAGGGTGGCCACTTGAATGTCTCCCGGAAAATTCAGGTAATGAAGTGAAATTTTTTTTTGATGCAGGGAATCGGATAAAGCTGGGTTCGAAAGAAACATCATCGGATCCCCCGTAGATGTCAGATTAACGCCACCCAAACCAGCCAAGCCTGTAAAGCTTGGCTGATTCAGAAAACCGAATGCTCGGCCTGAAGATTGGGCTAACCCCGGTCTGGATACCATGGCCAACAGCATCCCCAAGCAACAAACTATATGGCTTCCATTAACTTTCAATGGACTTTTGGTACGAAGACTCAAAGGTAAACTGTACCGACTCATCTACCAATTCATCCAACAATGCGATATCCAAAACTTCCTGTACATGCTCAACGAAGTGAAAGGTTACGCCTTTCAGATAAATATCCTCAATCTCATCTATATCCTTTTGATTCTTTTTGCACAGGATGATGTCCTTAATCCCGGCTCTTCTTGCGGCCAGGATTTTCTCCTTGATACCCCCAACAGGCATTACTTTCCCACGGAGGGTAATCTCACCAGTCATGGCCAATTTGGATTTCACCTTTCGCTGAGTATAGACCGATGCTATAGCTGTCAACATGGTAATTCCCGCAGAAGGTCCATCTTTCGGAACCGCTCCCGCAGGCACATGTATGTGCAGGTCATACTGATCAAATACCCGGTGATCAAGCCCTATTTTTTCCGATTTGGATTTCAAGTAGGAAATCGCCGTCATGGCTGATTCTTTCATGACATCTCCAAGTTGGCCGGAAAGGGTCAATTTTCCTTTTCCTTTGCTTAGACTGGCTTCAATAAACAATATCTCCCCGCCTACGGAAGTCCAGGCCAAGCCTGTCACCACGCCGGCTAGGCTGTTGTCTTGGTAAAGTTCTTTATCAAATACCTCCCCGCCCAGAATTTTGCGGACCATTTGGGGGGTTACTTTTTTCTTATACGGTTCCTCCATGGCAATGGACTTTGCAATATTCCGGATCACCTTACCTAACAAACGCTCTAAACTTCTTACCCCTGATTCCCGGGTATAATCGTCAATGACTTTGACAATGGCTTCCCTGCTAAACTGTATATCTTTGGCTTTGAGGCCATGGTCAGCTCGTTGTTTGGGGATTAAGTGCCTGATTGCTATTTCCACCTTTTCCTCCAGTGTATATCCAGTCACCTCGATGATCTCCATCCTGTCCCTCAGTGCGGGCTGAATAGTATCCAAGGAATTGGCTGTTGCCACGAAAAGCACCTTGGAAAGGTCATATTCCACTTCCAAGAAATTGTCCGTAAACGCATAATTTTGTTCGGGATCCAAAACCTCCAGAAATGCGGATGAAGGATCCCCACGGAAGTCAGAACTGATTTTGTCAATTTCATCCAGCACGAAGACCGGGTTGGACGACTTGGCCTTTTTCATGTTTTGGATTATCTTTCCTGGCATGGCACCTACGTAGGTCTTACGGTGTCCCCTAATCTCGGCTTCATCATGAAGCCCTCCCAGGGACATGCGTATGTATTTCCTACCCAATGCCCGTGCGATGGATTTACCCAATGAGGTCTTCCCTACACCGGGTGGGCCATAAAGGCACAGTATGGGGCCTTTGATGTCATTTTTCAGTTTGAGAACAGCCATGTATTCAATGATCCGCTCCTTCACCTTATCCAGACCAAAATGGTCCTTATCCAATATCCGCTTCGCTCTATGCAGGTCGAAGTTGTCGTTTGTGTATTCATTCCAGGGAAGCTCTACCATTACTTCCGCATAGTTTAACGCAATGGGATACTCCGCTGCGGATGGGTTCATGCGCAGGATTTTGTGGACTTCCTTCTGAAAATGCTTGGCCACTTCTACAGGCCATTTTTTCTTTTTCCCTTTTGCGAGCAGGTCGTCGATTTCCTTTTCTGACCCTTCTTCCCCCAGTTCCGTCTGCAACACTTTCATCTGCTGCCGTAGGAAATAGTCACGTTGCTGCTGATCGATATCTGTATGGACTTTCTTCTGAATCTCACTCTTCAGCTCCAGCATCTGAATGTCCTTCATCATAAATTCAAGCAGCAATGTCGCCCTTTCGATCCCCTCATTAATCTCCAATAGCCGCTGCTTGGATTCCACAGGCGCGTTGATGTTTGAAGACAAAAAGTGCGTCAAGAAAGAGGTACTGTCGATATTATCCAAAGCCACTTGGGCCTCCCGGGGTATTTCCGGATTGAGTTGAAGAATTTTAAACGCCGCTTCTTTCAGGGATTGCTCCAGTGCTTCAATCTCTTTGTTATCTGCCGGGAATGATTCATCGAGGTAATCTACCTTAGCCAAAAAATAGGGATCATCGGAAATCTCTTCCCGAATCTTAAATCGTTTTTTTCCCTGAATAATGATTGTGGTATTACCGTCCGGCAACACAATCATTTTAATAATTTTTGCCAATGTGCCCACCGAATAGATATCCGGCCATGAAGGGTCCTCCATGTTTGGATTCCTCTGCGCACATACCCCTATAAGTTTATCTCCTTTCTGAGCCTTCTTCACCAGGCGGATAGAACGCTGTCTTCCTACCGTAATCGGAATAACAACACCTGGAAATAAAACGGTATTTCTTACAGAAAGTATGGGTATTTCATCAGAAAAAAATTCTTCCTTGGTCGCAGATTCATCCTCCTCATCCGTAATCAGGTGAATGAGATCCCCTTCACCTGAATAATCACCCATCATTAACGATTGATATAATTGATTGCCGAAATTACTCATATAGTCAGTATGACATTGCTGATGCCAAATTTCATGTGTTTATTATTATTTTTCAGTTGCCACATGGAATCTCGCCATGATATTCTTCCCTTCGTGTGACGCTTTTGTCATGCTCGATTTCATTAAATTAAAGCTAAAAGATTATCTTTCCAATATCCAACAGATTAAACAAGCCCTATGCCAGTATTTACGATTACCCAAATTGTCAGTATTTTCAGGGAGTAAATTAAAAGTATAAAAGGGAAAAACGAAATATTTCTCAAATATATCAAAAAAAGGAAGCGGTTACAAACCGCTTCCTTTTTTCCATCCATCGTGTATTATCCGACTGCCATCAACTCCCCACGAAAAGCTTCACGATATCATTGCCGATGGCAAACACCATAATCATCAACAAGATTACCATCCCCACTTTTTGTGCGTTTTCCAAAAACCTGTCTGAGGGTGCGCGGCCGGAAATCATTTCATATAATATAAACATGACATGTCCTCCGTCCAATGCCGGTATGGGTAGAAAATTCATAAATGCCAATATCATGGATATAAGCCCAGTTATGGACCAAAATTTCACCCAATCCCAAGTGGAACCATATATTTTGGCCATACCGATGGGTCCACTAACATTTTTGGCAGAAACCTCCCCGGTAAACATCTTACCCATCGCCCGTGCATTGACAATGACGACTTCAAACGCCCTTTTCACTCCCAAGGGCACTGATTGCGCAAAAGAATACTTTTTCCGAACGGGTTCCAGCAGGCTGCTAACTGCAATTCCGATGGTAGCAGCATCGCTTACCGCTGATTCCACAGCAAAAGTGTTCCCTTCCCTTTCAATAAGGATCTCCACGCGCTGGTTTTCTTTCTCAGCAAGTGCTTTTTGAAGTTCGTCGAAATAATAAATCTCTTTCCCGTCTACGGCCAGGATTTTGTCTCCGGACTTTATACCGGCAGATTCAGCCCCTTGGTCCGGAGTCACCTCCCCTACCTCAAAAGGAAAGCGGATATTGACAAATCTGGACATGCTCTCCTTGTCAGAAAACGAATTGATAAAACCCCGGGGTATAGGAACGGTCACGCGCTCCCCATTCCTGTCAACGGTGTAGTATCCATTATTACTCAACAGTGCGTCCCCGCTACTCAAATCATTGATGGATTGATAGATTTCACCATTGATATCCAACACCTTATCTCCATCCTGAAAGCCAATCTGTTCGCCTATTTCATAAGCTACAATACCGTGTTCCAATACCTGGTCTCTGGAGAAGTAGGTTTCACCGCGGTCGTACACAAGAAATACAAATATCAGTATTCCCGTAACGACATTAACGATAATCCCTCCCAGCATCACAATCAACCGCTGCCAGGCGGGCTTTGATCGAAACTCCCACGGCTGTGGCTCTGAAGACAATTGATCCATATCCACGGACTCATCGACCATACCGGAAATTTTCACAAACCCACCCAAGGGAATGGCGCCGATTGAATATTCCGTTTCGCCATATTTAAATCCTGCGATTTTTGGAGGGAACCCAATGGAAAACTTTTCCACCCTCATCCCAAACATTTTTGCCGTCAGCAAGTGGCCCAATTCATGAAGCCCTACTAAAATCGACAGGCCCAGTAACAACTGAGCAACCATTATCAACGTATCCATATTATTTATTCCTGATTATTTCTTCTGTAATTAATCTTGTCTCCTGGTCTGTTTGAATAAGATCCTCCAAAGAAGGGGACGCAATAAAACCAATTTTATCCATACTCTGTTCAATTACTGATGACATTTCCAAGAAACCCACCTTATCCTTTAGGAATGCAGCCACCACAATCTCGTTGGCAGCGTTTAGTACGCAAGGCACATTACCCCCCTTTTCCAACGCGGAAAAGGCCAGTTTCAGGTTTCTAAAGGTATCCATATCGGGCTCCTCAAATGTAAGTGAAGGATACCTCCCAAAATCAAATCTCGGAAGATCCGAAAACAGCCGGTCGGGATATGACAAAGCAAACTGAATGGGAATACGCATATCCGGTAGTCCAAGTTGTGCTTTGATGGAACCATCTTCAAACTGAACCAAAGAATGTATTATGGATTGGGGGTGTACCACGACTTCAATTTGTGCCGGAGTCAGGTTAAAAAGCCACTTTGCTTCTATTACCTCAAGCCCTTTATTCATCAACGAAGCGGAATCTATGGTAATCTTGGCACCCATATCCCAATTGGGGTGTTTTAGGGCCTGTTCTTTGGTAACATGGCGGAGAAACTCGGTGTCCTTTCCCCTAAATGGGCCCCCGGAGGCCGTAAGGATAATTTTCTCAATGGGATTGTGAAATTCTCCTACCAAGCACTGAAAAATGGCGGAATGCTCAGAATCCACCGGATAAATGTTCACTCCCTTGGATCTGGCCAACGCCGTAACCAACTCTCCTGCCACCACAAGGGTTTCCTTATTGGCCAAGGCAATTGGCTTTCCGGCTTCTATAGCCCGCATCGTGGGAATCAACCCCGCATATCCTACCAAGGCCGTCAGAACCACGTCAATAGTGTCCATTTCCACTACCTGTGCAATGGCTGCCTGGCCGGCATATACTTTGATATCGTGTGGCGCCAAAGCTGATTTCACCTGCTCATACAATGATTCATTGCCAATGACGACGGCATTTGGGTTATATTGTAACGCTTGGGAAATTAATAAATCCGCGTTGTTCTGGGCAGTGAGGACTTCTACTTGGAACCGATCCGGGTGACGTTGGATAACATCTAAGGTCTGAGTACCTATGCTTCCCGTAGAGCCCAAAATTGCTACGCTTCTTTTTTCTGACATGTTCAATTCTAAGATTTCTACCTGGTGATTTTAATAAGGCAGAAAGAAAATTAGGAATGGCTTTCGCTTATTGACTGACAAATTTACAAGGTTCAATCAGTATTCACTGTTTTTTTTGACTCTTTTTCAGACTTAATGCTTTTGGCATACATTTCGTTTTTAAAATTAGCCGTAATATTCAGTTAATTCGTAAATATTATCGTTAACCAGAAAGTGAACGAAAATTGAGACAACATGCGTAAAACCTTGCAAACAACAATCCTAGCCTTTTTTAGCGGCATACTTGGGGCGTGGTTTTTTCACTCCATTATTGTTGAAACGGATACCGGCATTGATCCGATAGCGGAAGTAGAGAGATGGAATCGTCAGACGTCCAATTTTTATGATGTGGAAGTAGATGAAGCCGCAGAAAAACCAAGTGTTTTCAACCAACCCGTTTCTTTTATCGAAGCATCCAAAAAAAGTACCAACTCGGTGGTTTTTATAAAAAATTTTTCAGGAACAGATACCCGCAGGTATAGCATTTTTGATTATTTCTTCGGTCAGGGCGTCCCCCAACAGCGTGTGAGTACCGGATCAGGGGTGATCATCAGCGGGGATGGATACATCATCACCAACAACCACGTGATTGACCGTGCGGAGACGATTGAGGTAGTACACCAGAAAAGGACCTACAAAGCCAGCTTGATAGGAGCCGATGCCAACACAGACATTGCTGTCTTAAAAATTGAAGCCCAAAACATGCCTGCGATTACCATGGGAAGTAGCAGGGACCTTCAAATTGGTGAATGGGTTATTGCGGTTGGGAACCCATTTAACCTTACCTCTACTGTGACTGCAGGTATCGTGTCAGCCAAAGAGCGGCAAATAAATATCATGGGAGGAGAATTTCCTCTGGAATCCTTTATACAGACAGACGCCCCCATTAATCCCGGCAACTCCGGTGGTGCTTTGGTGAATACGGAAGGAAATCTTGTCGGTATAAATACCGCCATTCTGTCAAGAACCGGTTCCTATACTGGGTATGGGTTTGCTGTTCCAGTGGATATAGCCAGTAAAATAGCCAATGACCTGATTGAATTTGGGGAAGTGCAGAAAGCAATACCAGGCGTGGATGTGGTCGAAATCACTCCAGAATTGGCAGAGGAAATGAATATTAAATCGTTGGATGGCGTCATCGTATCGCATGTGATCCGGGAAGGTGCGGGAGAAAAAGCTGGATTGAAACGAAATGATGTGATCAAATCGATTGAGGGTACCCCCATTACAGGCAAAGGCAGCTTTGAAGAAGCGCTATCCTACCACTACCCTGGAAACCAAGTTAGTGTCACATTCCTAAGGGGAAACAAAACCGAAACTGCGCAACTTACGCTTCAGAATTTATTTGGCGGGACTGGTGTGATCAAAAGGGAGTTTTACACCTCTCCCCTGCTAGGTGCGAAGTTGGAGACTGTAAACTCCATAGAAAAAGACAGGATGAATATCGAATACGGTGTTAAAATCACTGGAATGACCCGCGGTTACCTTAGTGACCTAGGGCTTGGAAATGGATTTATAATCACACAAGTGAACGGCCAACCAGCCAATGATCCAAAGAAGCTGGGGAAATATTTGGAGGAATTCAGCGGCAGACTTCGTATAGAAGGAATCACGCCAAACGGCCAACCCTTTATGCAGTCTTATAGTATAAAATAGGGGATGGGTGATGAGTTATGAGTTATGAGTGATGGGTGATGGGTGATGGGTTATGAGTTGAATTCGTAATTTTTAATTCGTAATTTGAATGATGGGTTATGGTTGAAAGTGAATAGTGGAAAGTGAAAAGTGATGAATTATGGGGTATGAGTGATGAGTGATGGGTTATGAGTTAAATTCGTAATTCGTAATTTTTAATTCGTAATTCCTAAAGTGTGTTATATGCACCCGAAATTTTTGCGGCAATCTCCTTCATTACCTCTTCGGAAAGCTTCAGCTTGGGGCGGCTAAAATCAATATCACCCATACTGCGCAAAGGGATTAGGTGAATATGTACATGGGGGACTTCCAATCCGATCACAGCCACGCCTATTCGGGTACAGGAGATGACGGATTCCATCGCTTTCGCAACTTTTTTGGAAAATAGGAGTAGGTTGGAATAGTCCTCATCCTCCAAATCAAAAATATAATCCACTTCCTTTTTGGGGACAACCAATAAATGGCCCTTTACCAACGGCATAATATCCAAAAAAGCAATGCTGTGCTCATCTTCCGCCACAATGTAGGCAGGTATTTCACGGTTGATGATTTTGGTAAAGATGGTTGACATGATTGGGTTGTTTTGGTCACAAAAAATCCCGATTAGAACCTAACCGGGAAAAATAATTTAGTCATGGGATATATCCAATATTTCGAATTCCACCATTCCAGCAGGTGCCTGGATTTGCGCAATCTCGCCTTTTTTCTTACCCAATAGCCCCTTTCCAAAAGGTGAGGCCAAGGAAATTTTATTGGCCTTCAGATCGGCTTCTTCTTCCGACACGAGGGTATATGTCACGGTCATACCGTTTTTAACGTTTTTGATTTTCACTGTGCTCAAAATGCCTACTTTCGAAGTGTCCAGTTTGGAGTTGTCCAATACCCTGGCATTGCCGACAACATTTTCAAGTTTGGCGATTTTTAGCTCCAGGTGGCCTTGTGCATCTTTGGCGGCATCATATTCAGCATTTTCGCTCAAGTCACCTTTGTCCCTTGCCTCCGCAATTTGCTTTGCAATGTCTGTTCTACCCTTTGTTTTCAATTCTTGAAGCTCGTCTTTGAGTTTTTTCAGACCTTCTTCGGTGTAATACTGTATGTTTCCCATATTCGTTTGATTGACTCCTAATAAACAAAATAACGGTCTCAATACTGAGACCGTTTCTTTTACCTATTCTACGATTTGTAACTACAAAGATAACGTAAGAATTCCTATTTTACAATTTAACTACCCAAAATGTGGTCTTCTCAACCGCTCCACTTCCCGGAAATCTTCGCTACCAGCACTTGATTTATTTTTTCGTAAGACTCAAATGTCCAGCCAGCTACGTGGGGAGAAAACAACACGTTGGGTCTCTGAGCCAAGCTCCTGAAGGATGTCTGCTGGCTGGCGCTCAAGGCATGTATCCGTTCATTTTCCAACACATCCAAGCAGGCACCTTGCAGGATGTTGCGGGAAAGTGACTCATTGAGCGTGTCGAAAGAAATCACCTCTCCCCTGCCTGTGTTGATCAGGTAAAAGGGCTTGGAAAACTGCTCCAGAACCTCCAGGGTGAAATAATAGCGAGTCTCTTCCGTCAGGGGTACATGGATACTTAATATATCGGCTTCTCGCTGGATCTCCTCAAAAGTAGACTCCCGTACATATTCATCTCCAAAACCACCCACATATTTGTCATAGGCTAAGACCCGCACATCAAATCCACGAAGCCTCTTGGCAAATGCCCTGCCCATATTTCCATACCCGAAGATGCCGACTGTTTTGCCGGCAAGTTCTACCCCCCGGTTAGCCTCTCTGTCCCAAATTCCCTTCCGTATCTGCGTATCTGACTGCAAAAATTTATTAAACAAAGCCAGTATCATCCCCACGGCATGCTCACCGACCGCATCTCGATTTCCTTCGGGCGCGTGATAGAGGGCTATTTGATTAGATTCCAAGTAGTCCAAATCAATATTATCTAATCCGGCCCCAGCTCTGGCCACAAATTTCAATTGACTCGCCCGCTCAAGAATTGGGCGGTCAATCGGCGTCTTGGACCGGATGACCAGTCCTGTGTAGGATCCAATGGTGTCGAGGATTTCCTCCCGGGAGATCTCCGGTCTGTAATCCACTGAATACCCTTCCTGCTCCAGGAGAGGAATGATGCTCGAATGCATCAAATCTATAATTAAGACATGCATAGTTTAATTTGGTTTACATTTTAAGCAGCAGCATGGCTACCGAAAAATATACCGCCAAGCCCAACAAATCGTTTGCGGTAGTAATAAACGGACCAGAGGCCATGGCCGGATTGATGCCTACCTTGTCCAAAAGGATGGGAGTGAGTGTCCCCATGAATGATGCCAGTAAAACAACGCTAAACAAGGCAATAGAAACCACCAACCCAAATTCAATCGGCTGTCCATACGCAAAGACTACCGTAAGTAACACAAACGAAGCCAACACCAGCCCGTTCAACAGCGCAACTACCAACACCTTCACCAGCCGCTTGAACAAGGAGTCCTCAAATACTGATTTGTTTGCCAAAGACTGTACGACCAGGGTGGAGGACTGGATTCCAACATTGCCACCCGTGGCAGTAATCAGAGGTATAAAAAAAGCCAAAGCGGTCACGGCATTGAGCCCCTCTTCGAAAAAACCGATAAAACCGGCACCAAGAAGACCTCCGACCATCCCGATCAGCAGCCAAGGCAAACGGGCTCTTGACAGGCGATATACCGAATCGGACTCCTCCACATCGTCGGAGATACCGGTCATGGCCTGAATGTCCTCTTCCGCCTGTTCCCGGATCAAATCCAGGATGTCATCGACGGTAATCCTTCCTACCAGCTTATTCTTCACGTTCACTACAGGCACAGCCTCCAGGTCATATCTCCGCATGATTTCGGCAACTTCTTCCCCGTCCATATGGGTGGGCACAGAAATAATGTTGTCCTCATAGAGGTCGGAAATCCTTGTGTCCGCCGCAGCCAGAATTATTTTTTTCAGAGCTACCCTGCCCATCAGTTTCTCCTGATTATCTACGACATAGATGGAGAAGATTTTATCCACATTCTCCGCTTGCCTGCGGATCTCATCAATCGTTTGAACCACAGACCAGTTTTGATTGGCCTTGATAATTTCCTTGGCCATCAAGCCACCCGCGCTGTCTTCGTCATAGCGGAGCAGTTCCAGGATATGCAGGGATTTTTCCTTTTTCTCCAACTGACGGATGACCTCTTCCCTGTCGGTGACAACCAATTGATTCAGGACATCCACCGCATCATCCGACTCCATCTCATCAATAAGGGTCGCCAACTCGGCGGGTTCCATTGCCTTTATCACCTTATACTGCGGATCTTCATCCAGCTCTATCAGTACATCCGCAGAAAAGGAAGGATCCAGATTCCGTAGGACAAATAAAGCCTCCTCCATGGTCAGTTCGTCCAACAAAGCAGCTATGTCTGCTTTGTTGGCATTCTCCATGGATACCCGTATAAATGCCACATCTTCTACAGCAATACTTTCGCGCAAGCTTTCCAGGTATTCCTTCGAAAGTTCAAATAGTCTTATGGATTCCACGACGCCTGTATTTTTTGAGTTAGGGAAACGAATTCTTCAACTCCGAGCTGTTCTGCCCTCAGATCGAGCATGGGGTCTTCCTTTAGTTGCTCGGACAGACCCATGGGTTTGAGTGCATTTCGGAGCGTCTTTCTCCGGGTACTAAATGCCTGCTTTACCACCCTGAAGAACAACTTTTCATCACAGGATAGCTGCTCTACGTCGTTTCGGCGGACCCGGATTACCGCAGAGTTGACTTTAGGGGGAGGATCAAACACATGGGGAGGGACATCAAAGAGTAATTCTACATCATAAAACGCCTGAAGCAGCACACTTAATATGCCATAGGTCCTGTTGCCCTTTTTGGAGGCTAGACGATCAGCAACTTCCTTCTGCAGCATACCCACCACCTCCATAACCTGCCCTTTGTTCTCGAGTACCTTGAAAAATATCTGTGAAGAAATATTATAGGGAAAGTTACCCACAATCGCGCAGGGCTGTATGGTCAAATCCCGGAGATTCACTTTCAGAAAGTCGGCATGGATGGTCTTTTCCTGGAGGTCCGGATATTTTTTCGCCAGGTATGCGATGGACTCTTTGTCTATTTCTATGAGGTGAAGGTCCCAAGGTTGGGTTAGCAGAAAATCCGTGAGTACCCCCATACCTGGCCCAATTTCCAGTACGGTTTGGACATTTCTATGTCCTGTTACAGCCATGGCTGTTTGCTCGGCAATTTGCAAATCCTTTAGAAAATGCTGACCCAAATACTTTTTTGCCCGTACCTTGTCCATAATTGCTCCTGGGTTTTCAGAGGGCAAAAGTAAAACAATATTATGTAACCTTTCTACTATTTCCCTAGACTTATCGGAATGTTGGAAGAAAGAAAAAAGGTTTTCCTTTTTTAAATACCCAAATTGTTAAATTACCCATTGTCGGCAGGAAGTTGGATGATAATGCGGGGAATTTACTAAATTGCCAGACTTAATTGTACAGACAAATTCGCATTTCGAACCAAGTAGACATATGAATATCAAAAAAAGTAAGCCCGTCATAGGAATCAGCATCGGAGACATCAATGGCGTAGGAGCCGAAGTCACGATAAAGGCCCTGCAGGACAGCCGACTACACAAGATCATCACGCCGGTGATCTATGGACATGGCAAAGTGCTTACATTTTACAAAAAAAACCTGGGACTGGAAGAATTCAACTTCATGCAGATCAGAAACATTTCCGAGGTACACCATAAAAAAATAAATGTCATCAACGTCCTTCCTGAGAGCCCGGAGATAATACCCGGCGTGGAAACCGCCGAAGCGGGAAAGATGGCTTTGGCCGCCCTCAGCCAGGCGGTAGCTGATCTTAAAGATAACCACCTGAATGCCCTGGTCACAGCCCCGCTTAATAAAAACAACATTCATACACCAGAAAACAACTTCATTGGCCATACCGAATACCTGACCGAGGCCTTTGAATCTAAAAAAAGCATGATGTTTATGGTTTCTGAGGACATGCGTGTGGGTTTGGTAACTGCCCACGTTCCTATCCGGGCAGTTGCGGATCTCATTACACCTCAGCTCATACGCGAAAAGCTGAACATCATGATCCAGTCGTTAAAAGATGATTTTGGCATCTCCAAACCAAGGATTGCGGTATTGGGGCTAAATGCGCATGCGGGAGAGGACGGGCTCTTGGGAAAAGAAGAAATTGAGATTATTCAACCGTTAATCCGGGATTATAAAGATAAAGGAGCACTTGTATTTGGCCCGTATCCTGCCGATGGTTTCTTCGGCATGTTGCATCACCGCAAATTTGACGGTATCTTGGCGATGTACCACGATCAGGGCTTGATTCCCTTTAAGACCATTTCCTTTGAAACCGGCGTGAACTTTACGGCAGGACTTCCTATCATCCGGACAAGCCCGGACCACGGCACCGCCTACGACATTGCTGGGAAAAACATGGCCAACGAAGGATCCATGAGAGCGGCACTGTTTCAGGCCTATGAAATTATCTGCCGAAAGGGGAATTGGGAAGAGGAGTGAAATAATTAGAGACTACCTTTCATATATAAAATAAAATTGCCTAAATTTGCGGTCTTAATTTAGCAAAAGGAGGGAACAGTGAAATTCTTACGGTCATTTGATATTGATATCATACGTCTAAAAGAAGGGGAGCATGTATTTCCTTTTGAGATAGGCGGGGAGTTTTTGAGTTATTTTGAAGGCAACGAGATTGCTCCGAATGGCTCACTCCAAGTGAAAGTCACCTTATTGAAACAGGCTTCGGTCATTGAGGCTTGGTTTGACATATCAGGGACAGTCGAGTTGACCTGTGACAGAAGTTTGGAGAAATACGACCATCCACTACACGTAAAAGAACGTGTACTTTACAAGTATGGACCGGAGGAAAAGGAGCTAAGTGATGAGATTTTCATCATCACCAATGACACGGCCACCATTAATGTGGCCCAGCTCATTTACGAGTTTATCCTGCTTGCAGTCCCTTTCAAGCGCATTCATCCCAAATATGGGGAAGATGAGGAGGAAGAATACGACGAGGACGGTAAGCTTGTCTACAGCAGCGAGAACCCTGAGGGGGAAGTCGACAGCGAACCGAAAAACAACCCCTTGTGGGAAGAATTGAAGAAACTTAAGAATAAAAAATAATTTTAATAAAATAAGAAATGGCACATCCTAAACGGAAAATTTCGAAAACCAGAAGAGATAAAAGGAGAACACATTACAAGTTAACAGCTCCAGGTCTTTCTCAATGTCCTACCACCGGAGAAATCCACTTAAGACACAGGGCATTTTGGCTTGATGGTAAACTGTACTACAAAGGACAGGTCATCATGGAAAAAGAAGTAATGGCCTAAAAAGGCTACATTCTTGCATATATACAATACCAACCTGTACCCAGGTTGGTTTTTGTGTATATACCCCAGCCATATTTTACATTGTTTACTTTTCGATGGCTTTCATTTTTTCACGGAATTTCTCCTGTATGATCTCCTGCACGGAGCGGTTTTCAATCTTGCTTTCAAGCCAAGAGACGATATCCAAATATAAAAAGGCTCGTTTTTCATAGGGGTGGGATTCAAAGGGTTTTAGTTTTTCCCGCAGATCGATAAATGCCATTTTCAACTGATAATCAAAAATCTGACCCAGCTGACGGATAAAGGAAATCATCTCCCTTTGAACCTGGTGTAAATCATCCATTTTGACCAATACCTTATATACATTTCTGATTTGTATGTCGAGATTCTCATCCAATCCCGCTTCATAGCTGGAGATCAATTTTAGGATGTGGGCAAAACACTGCAGGTCTTCACTAAGTCCTACTCCCGTTCGCTTGATCACTTTATCCAAATACCCAATGGCATGCAGGTTTTCGCCCGCACCGAAATAAAGGCAGGCAATCTTATAGTGTAGGACTGCCTGATGGTGGACATCCAGTTTGTTCTCCAGCTTTCGCATTTCTTTGGTGAGCTGTGGCATTATTTCGTTGACTCCTTTGGAGAACTCCCCCCGCATAAAGTGAATATTCAACGTGTTGGAATACACATATAAAAAGGCAAGTAAGCGGCAATTATCGTCCATCTGAAAATCTGCGGCTGCCAAATTGTCCTTAAACAACTGGAGCACTTCGGTGAATTTCTCGTAATGCCCCAGGTAAAACAGCGTATCTAAAAGATAATGGTAGGATTTCAGGTAATTGCCCGTTGCTACCTTACGCATATACGGGTACTCATCGAACAAATCCACCCAGCGCTGAGAGGCCCGGAAGCAGAGTGGAAAATCCTGTGTGATGTGATAAAACCAAACTTGGGCCTGGAAAAGATAGAGCTTTTCATAAAACCCCAATTGTTGCATGTCAAATTCGGGCATGTTACTGTAATAAAACGCCTCGACACGTTTTTTTCCCTCCTCGTCCTTAACATAGCCGGTTTTCAGGTACAGGCCATAGAGCTGTAGGGATAAATTGCTGAATGTGTTTTTCTTGGTCACATGAACGACCAACTCATCGGCCTGACTGCTGAGTGTCTCCGCTCGATTGCGCATGCTTCGGGTGATGTGTTGAGATTCAATGACTTTTTCCAACTCTACAACACGCAGGACAATGGTGTCCAGAAAATATTGGTTTGCCGTATGTTTTGCCTTTTCCAACAATTTCAAGCTCTGCATATACAACCCCTTGTTGTATAGAATCCGGGCAAAATCAATCTGTTCATTTAGTTGCAGTTCCACGTTTCGGTCGGCGTAAATTAATCTCAAACTCACAAGCACTTGCTTATATAGATGGGATTTCATGTTGGCGAGTTGCTTCCGAGTCACGGGTGCTTTGTCCAGCAATGCTTCCTCATCGTAGACTTCCAACTTCTCCATCACATCAAATAATTGGATAAATTTCGCCTCTTGATTGGCCTCCAACCGATTGGCAAAAAGCTTAAAACTACGCTTCTCGGCGGGTGACAAGTTTTTTATCAATTCAAATAAAAAATCTTTTTTAGAAGTGGGTATCATAATTTTAAAATGATTATTTATTTGATTTTCAGTATATTAGGTATTTATTTAATACTTTGGATGTCGGAACAATAAAGATATATCAATTTAGCAAGAACCCATAAGGTTTTACATTAGAAGTTCTAAAAACAAACGGTAAATTATGGATACAGGTCACGTATTAATTTTTGACACCACCCTAAGAGATGGGGAACAAGTCCCCGGTTGTAAGCTTAACACACCACAAAAAATTGAAATTGCAGAACACCTCGAAATGCTTGGGGTTGATGTGATTGAAGCCGGATTCCCAATCTCAAGCCCGGGAGATTTCAATTCGGTGGTAGAGATTTCTAAAAACGTATTTGAACCTATTGTTTGTGCCCTGTCCAGGGGAGTGAAGAAAGACATTGAAGTAGCGGCAGACGCACTGAGGTATGCCAGACGACCTAGGATCCATACAGGTCTTGGGACCTCTGACTCTCACATAAAATATAAGTTCCAAAGTACTAGGGAAAGAATCCTGGAATGGGCGGGGGAAGCGGTGGCACATGCCAAAAAATATGTGGAGGATGTCGAGTTCTATGCGGAAGATGCAGGAAGAACCGAAAACGAATATTTGGCCAGGGTCTGCGAGGCCGCTATTAAGGCTGGGGCCACGGTTCTCAATATCCCTGACACCACCGGATACTGCCTCCCCGATGAGTATGGTGCGAAAATCAAATACCTGGTGGACAATGTCCGCGGGATTGAAAACGTGATCATTTCGGCACATTGTCACAATGATCTAGGCGTAGCTACCGCAAATGCCATATCTGCTGTCATGAACGGTGCCCGGCAGGTAGAATGCACTATCAACGGCATTGGGGAAAGAGCCGGAAACACCTCCTTGGAGGAAGTGGCCATGATCATGAAGCAGCACCCCCGATTGAATGTCACCAACCGAATTAACTCAAAACTGTTAAACCCCATTAGCCGCCTTGTGGCCGAACGGATGGGTATGCTGGTGCAGCCAAATAAAGCCATTGTAGGTTCTAATGCCTTTGCGCATTCTTCGGGGATCCACCAAGACGGTGTCATCAAACACCGGGAGACCTATGAAATCATTGACCCGGTGGATGTAGGTGTGGATGAATCCATGATTGTCCTTACGGCACGAAGCGGGCGGGCTGCCCTGGCCTTTCGCCTTCACAAAATAGGATATCCCATTAACAAAGTGGAGCTTGACATGGTCTATGAGCTATTTTTGGAGCATGCCGATCTAAAGAAAGAAATTATCGATGAAGACCTGCATAGTATCATGTCCGATTCCAAGGTTACTAGTAAAGTAGAAGCATAATGCCAACTTCATTATTTATACCATCAACATTACGCATACTGTAGCGACTTGGTCCATAAAAAAACGTCCTGTCTCAAAATATTTGGAAAAGGCAAATCGTACGATCGATTTGTCCTTTCCTACATCTTGGACGAAAGAGGCACCCCTTAGTTTCTTCTCTACATAGCACAATCAGAAGCAATTAATGTTTGAAATTAAACTGTTGACAGGTAATTAATTGCGCTTCCTCACAATGACCCTTATTCCATTAATCACGTTGAATCAACGAAGAGATTAATTGATTTTTTTCCTATCGGTGTACGGCATCAAAGGTGGTAGAAATATATTTGATTTCGCAGAATTAAAGCCTTCGAAACCGATTTTTATTTCATCAACTTTGAAAAATCTTTGGTGGACACCTACATTTTAAATAATTTTGGCATTCCTTTTAATTAAAGGAAAACAAAGATGCTGGTTTTGAACCGATTCCTTGCCTACCCAAAGAGGCGGCTACTGGAATATAGGCAAGCGGTCAAAGCTACATCCAAAAGAAAACATTCCATGAGAAAAACCAGAGCTGTCATCACTGGAGTACACGGTTGGGTACCTGACTATGTACTGACCAATAAGGAACTTGAAACCTTAGTAGATACCAATGATGAATGGATTACCAGCCGTACAGGCATCAAAGAAAGACGAATTTTAAAGGGAGACCATCAAGGTACTTCCGTCATAGCCACTGAGGCAGTAAAAGGTTTGCTTGAAAAAACCAACACTTCACCTGATGAAATTGACCTGATTATTTGTGCTACCGTCACCCCGGACATGTTTTTCCCCTCTACCGCCAACTTGGTAGCGGCCAATGTTGGTGCCAATAAGAGCTATGGTTTTGATATCTCTGCCGCATGCTCAGGCTTTTTATATGGACTGACCGTGGGCAGCCAGTTTATTGAAACGGGCTTTCACAAAAAAGTAATCGTAATTGGTGCTGATAAAATGTCCGCTATTGTCAATTATGAAGATAGGTCTACCTGTATCATATTCGGAGACGGTGGGGGAGCTGTGTTATTGGAGCCTACGACGGAAGATTTGGGAATCGTGGATTCCATATTGCATTCAGATGGAGGGGGAGCCGATTACCTGCACATGAAAGCAGGTGGCAGTCTTCGTCCAGCTAGTTTGGAGACTATTGCCAGAAAAGAACACTACATTTTCCAAGAAGGATCTACGGTATATAAATTCGCCGTCACCAACATGGCGGAAGTGAGTGCCGAAATCATGGCCAAGAATAACCTGACCGGAGATGATGTCGACTGGCTTGTACCGCATCAGGCAAACAAACGAATCATAGACGCCACGGCTAGCCGAATGGGTATCGGTCCGGAAAAAGTCATGTTAAATATCGAAAAATATGGAAATACCACCGCAGGCACCATACCCCTTTGTTTATGGGACTATGAATCCCGTCTGAAAAAAGGAGACAACTTAATCCTTGCTGCCTTTGGCGGTGGTTTTACCTGGGGCTCCATCTACCTCAAGTGGGGATATGACACCAAATAAGCTCTTAACCAATTACTTAAACAAATCAACCAATGGCAAGTACCGCAGACTTTAAGAATGGGTTATGTTTGGAATTCAACCACGACATCATGACCATTGTCGAATTTCAACATGTAAAACCGGGCAAAGGTCCGGCTTTTGTAAGGACCAAATTAAAAAGCCTAACATCCGGTAAGGTATTGGACAAAACTTTTAATTCCGGAGAAAAAGTCACCACTGCCCGTGTCGAAAAACGGCCCCATCAATTCATCTATGCAGATGACATGGGCTATCACTTCATGGATTCGGAAACTTTTGAGCAAATACCCATCGAAGAGTCACTTATTGAGCGTCCAAAATTATTGAAGGAAGGCCAAATGGTAGACATCCTTATCCATGCTGAAACGGAAAAACCATTGGGTGTAGAGTTACCTGCATTCGTGGAACTGATGATCACCTATACAGAGCCCGGAATCAAGGGAGATACCGCAACGAATACGCTGAAGCCGGCTACTTTGGAAACCGGAGCGGTGGTAATGGTTCCTCTTTTCGTAAACCAGGACATCCTGATTAAAGTAGATACGCGGGACGGTTCTTATTCAGAAAGAGTGAAATAAATACAAAAACCTTCATTAAATTTTATTACATTAGAGGGCTTGAAAAGTTTAAAGACCTATAATTCTGCCCCATCGTGTTACAGCTTATCCTATAGCACCTACCAAATAAATGAATTATGAAAGCCAAAGAGATACAAGAGTTGATTGACTTTATTTCCCATTCAGGCCTAGCCGAAGTAAAAATAGAGACGGATGAGTTTAAGCTCTCCATAAAAAAAAGTGCTGATGCACCAGCTGCTGTTCGCATGGTGGAAACACCGGCCCAGATGGTAACCTCCCACAATAGTGCTCCCAGTCCACAAAATACCCCTTCACCAAGCAGTACTTCGGCAGATGAAGTCAATATCCGCCACAAAGAAATTAAATCTCCCATGATAGGCACCTTTTACCGATCATCCAACCCGGAAACAGGACCATTTGTCAGCGTAGGTGACACCATTCAGGCCGGCCAAACTGTTGGAATTATCGAGGCCATGAAGCTTTTCAACGAAATTGATGCTGAGATTTCAGGAAAGATCGTAAAAGTATTGGTGGAAAATTCCTCTCCAGTTGAATTCGACCAACCCCTGTTTTTAATCGAGGTGGCAGAGTAAAATTGATTACGCAAAAAACTGACTCAGAAAAAAGTGTTTAAAAAAATATTAATAGCTAACAGAGGGGAAATAGCTCTACGCATCATTCGGACTTGCAAGGAAATGGGCATCAAAACGGTGGCTGTATATTCCACTGCTGACAAGGACAGTCTTCACGTTAGGTTCGCTGACGAGGCGGTTTGTATAGGTGCTGCACCCAGCAAGGATTCTTATCTGAACATCCCCCGAATCATTGCGGCAGCTGAAATCACAAATGCTGATGCCATCCATCCCGGTTATGGATTTCTTTCGGAGAATGCCGAATTCTCCAGAATCTGTGAAGAGTATGGAATAAAATTCATCGGTGCCAGCCCCGAAATGATCAATCAAATGGGAGACAAAGCCACCGCAAAAGCGACCATGGCTAAAGCAGGTGTGCCCACGATCCCTGGATCGGAGGGGTTACTTAAGGATGTTGAGCAGGGATTGAAAATTGCCGATAAGATCGGCTATCCGATTATCCTCAAGGCAACAGCAGGAGGCGGAGGCCGGGGAATGCGGATCGTGAAGGAACCTGCCGAATTTAAAAAAGCTTGGGATGATGCGAGACAGGAATCCGCAGCCGCTTTTGGAAATGACGGCCTCTATCTGGAGAAGTTTGTGGAAGAACCACGCCATATTGAAATACAGATCATTGGAGACAGTCGTGGGCGCGCATGCCACCTATCCGAAAGGGACTGCTCAATTCAACGCCGCCACCAGAAACTCGTAGAAGAAACTCCCTCGCCCTTTATTACGGACGAATTGCGCGATCAAATGGGCCTTGCGGCCATCAAAGGAGCAGAAGCCATCGCTTATGAGGGTGCGGGTACAGTAGAATTTTTGGTTGATAAGCACCGGAATTTCTATTTTATGGAAATGAATACCCGTATTCAGGTGGAGCATCCCATTACTGAAGAGGTAACAGATTTCGATTTGATTAAAGAACAAATCAAAGTAGCCGTGGGAGAACCCATCAGTGGGAAGAATTATTACCCGAAGCTATTTGCCATGGAATGCCGGATCAATGCGGAAGATCCTTCCAACGGATTCAGGCCCAGCCCGGGAAAAATTATAAACCTTCATCTTCCCGGTGGAAGAGGGGTACGGATTGACAGCCACGTATATGCGGGATATGTGATCCCTCCAAATTATGACTCGATGATTGCTAAATTGATCGTCAGCGGACAATCCAGAGAAGAGGTGATCGTGCGGATGAAGCGGGCTTTGGAAGAATTCGTCATAGATGGAATCAAAACAACCATTCCTTTTCATCTCGCGTTGTTGGAAGACAAGGAATTTAAGGCTGGAAACTTTACAACCAAGTTTTTGGAAACGTTTGATTTCTCCAACATCAAAAAGGTTTAACTCATAAAAGCTGCTTATTGGCAGCTTTTTTTTATGCCCTCCATGAAATGGGTACCAAACTAATCTCCTGTTTTTTTTGTTGCTAATAACTGAAGGCGTTCAATACGTTGACAGAACATCACCTCTCCCGGGACTTATCTGCTCCCGCTCCGAATGCCAATAGTCTCCAGCAAATGCCATTCCGACCTATAAAAAAAATTACTTTGGTTTTTGTTGGAAAATTAATCAAATTTGAAATTAAGAAATAGAATTAACAACCCAAAAAAATGCTCAAACGCTTTGTTCACCTAATTCTTATTTTTGTCTTCTACTTGGCAGCAGCCTGTAGCCAAAAAGGAGACAATTCCTCCTCCCTTGTCGACAGTGACCAACTCAGCTATAACTTCCACATCCGTCCGATACTATCCGACAACTGTTTTGCCTGCCATGGCCCGGACGCCAACAAGCGCGAGGCTGGCCTGAGGCTGGACACGGAAGAGGGTGCATACGCCGCCCTGAAGGAAAACCCTTCCGCCCACGCCATTGTTCCCGGTGACGTCCGTTCCTCAGAAGTCGTAAACCGCCTCTTTGCAACGGACGAAAACGAGATGATGCCTCCCCCTGAATCCAACCTGAAGCTCAGCGGGGAAGAAAAGGAAACCATCCGGAAATGGGTCGCACAAGGAGCTAAATATGAACCCCATTGGGCTTTCGTACCCCCCGTAAAGGCGCAACTTCCCAAAGCAGGTTCCGGTGAATGGGCCAAAAATGAAATAGACGCATTCGTGCTTGCCGCCTTGGAGCGGCGCGGGATGGAACCCAACGACCCGGCCTCAAAAGCACACCTACTCAAGCGGCTAAGTTTTGACCTGACAGGACTTCCCCCCTCACCGGAGATGGTCCGTGAGTATGTTGAAGATGACAGCCCGGAAGCCACAGACAAAATAATTGACAGACTGCTGTCTGACACCGCCTTTGGGGAGCGTATGGCAGTGCTATGGATGGATATCTCCCGGTACTCCGACTCCTACGGTTACCAGGATGACAACATCAGAACCCAATGGCCCTACCGCGACTGGGTTATACATGCATTTAACCAAAATCTGCCCTACGACACATTTATCACCTGGCAGCTTGCCGGAGATCTTCTCCCGGATGCCAATAAAGAACAAATCCTCGCGACGGCTTTTAACCGCAACCACAAGTATACCGAGGAGGGTGGTGTCATCGAGGAAGAATACCGCATAGAATACATTTTGGACAAGACCAATACGTTCACCAAGGCAATACTGGGACTCACCGTCGAGTGTGCCCAGTGTCACGACCACAAATATGACCCCATCTCACAGGAGAACTATTTCCAGCTCTTCTCCTTCTTCAACAACACACCGGAAAAGGGTTATGAGGGCGATGTGAGCGTGTCCAAGCCTGCCAAGACACCCATCATGTGGGTGGAAAATGAGGATTTAACCGGGGTACTGGACTTTATCAACCACAAGGACAGCAGCCGGATCATGGTTTCGGTGATGGAGGATTTCTCCGATACCGTCCGCACCACCTACATCTTGGACAGGGGAATATATGATGCCCCCACCACAGCCGTGACCCCTTCCACCCCGGAGAAAATATTCGCGTTCAACGACTCCAAATATTCCAAAAACAGGCTAGGCCTCGCCGAGTGGACCTTCGATGAGGAAAACCCCCTTACCGCCCGTGTTTTCGTAAACTTGATCTGGCAGGAACTGTTTGGCAGCGGCATCGTGAAATCCGCCGGCGACTACGGCATGCAGGGCGACTTGCCATCACATCCTGAACTGTTGGACTGGCTTGCCGTGGACTTCCGGGAAAGCGGCTGGGACGTCAAGTACCTTGTCAAAAAAATCGTGTCTTCGGCTTCCTACCAGCAGTCAGCCGAAGTTAACCGGAGCAACTTGGAACGCGACCCGGAAAATATTTATCTTTCCAGGGCTCCCCGGCTTAGGCTGAATGCGGAACACATCCGGGACCACGTACTGGCCAGCAGTGGATTGTTGGTCCGGGAAGTCGGCGGACCCAGTGTGAAGCCCTACCAGCCCGAAGGGTTGTGGGAGGCCTCCACCTCCGGGAGGGGCGAACTGGCCGTATACCGGCAGGACCGAGGAGATGCCCTCTACCGCAGGGGACTATACACGTTTATCAAACTTACATCACCCCCACCGAAACCCATTATCTTTGACGGAAGTAACAGAGACCTGTGTGAAGTTACACGAAGCCGTACAAACACCCCGTTACAGGCTTTAGCCATGTTGAATGATCCCCTGGTGTTGGAAGCAGCCCGCACGCTGGCCTCCTCGCTGGCTGACAAACATGGTGCGGATGCGGAAGCAGCCATCTCGGAGGCCTTCGTGCGAATCGTCTGCAGGGAACCGAAAGACGAAGAAATATCCCTGCTCGCGGGCTATTACGCCGAGGAAATGGGCAGGTTTGAAACCCGTCCGGAGGAACTGCTCAAATCAGTGTCCGTCGGGAAATTACCTGTGGGCGACACCTTAAAAACCCCCGGGGCGGCTGCCCTGATGCAGGTCGTGGTAGCCCTGTATAATTTGGAAGAAGCAATAACAAGAACTTGATATGGAAAAGGAAAGATTGGAAGGCGGACTCAACGAAAACAGGAGAAAGTTTCTCTCCAAGGCAAGCCTTGGGCTGGGCAGCCTGGCCTTGGGGTCACTGCTGGTACCGGACCTGTTTAGCGGAAAACCTTCATTGGATACGGACAAACTGATGGCAAACATCCCCCATTTTGCGCCAAAGGCAAAGCGGGTGATCTATTTATTCCAAAATGGAGCACCCAGCCAGTTGGAATCCTTCGACTACAAGCCGGAACTCAGCAAACGAATGGGTGAGGAGCTTCCCGACTCAATACGGCAGGGGCAGCGCCTCACGGGCATGACAGCCGGGCAGTCCTCCTTTCCCATGGTGGGATCCCACCACGGGTTCAAACAATACGGGCAGGAAGGAGCTTGGATCAGCGATCTTTTCCCCCATACGGCAAAAATAGTCGATGACATCTGCATCGTCAGGTCCATGCATACCGAGGCGATCAACCACGACCCCGCATTGACTTTTTTCCAGACCGGCGCACAGGTGGGCAACCGTCCAAGCATGGGTGCCTGGCTGAGTTATGGGCTGGGAAGCGAAAACAACAACCTGCCCGGCTTCTGCGTGCTTCTTTCCAGGGGAAAGGGCAACGGACAGGGCGTTTACTCCAAACTTTGGACCAACGGCTTTCTCGACTCCGTGCACCAGGGGGTGCAGTTTAGCAGCGGCGAAGAGCCCGTGCTTTACCTTTCCGACCCCGAAGGAATGGACAGGACGGACCGCAGGCGGATGCTTGACAAGTTGGCCAGCCTCAACCAGATTAACTACGAATCCTTCGGCGACCCCGAAATCACCACCAAGATCCAACAATACGAAATGGCTTACCGGATGCAGACGGCTGTTCCCGAGGTGACCGACATCACCAAGGAGCCGGACAGTATCGTCAAGCTATACGGACCTGAGTGCCTGGTACCCGGCACCTATGCGGCCAACTGCCTGCTGGCCCGAAAGCTCTCCGAAAACGGGGTGCGTTTCGTACAGATCTACCACCAGGGATGGGACCAGCACGGAAACCTCCCCAACGAGATGGCCGGTCAGGCCCTTGACACCGACCAGGCATCCGCCGCACTGATCACGGACCTCAAGCAGCGTGGCCTGCTTGACGAGACCCTGGTTATTTGGGGTGGCGAGTTTGGAAGGACCAACTACTGCCAGGGACGGTTTTCTGCGGACAACTACGGAAGGGACCACCACCCAAGGGCCTTTTCCATCTGGATGGCAGGGGGCGGCGTGAAGCCGGGAATCGTTTATGGCGAGACGGATGAGTTCGGATATAATATCACCAAAGACCCCGTGCACGTTCACGACTTCCAGGCCACCATGCTCCAACTGCTGGGGCTGGACCACGAAAGGCTGACTTTCCGCCACCAGGGAAGAAGATTCCGGCTGACTGATGTCTCCGGCAAGGCCGTCAGCGGGCTGATTGCCTAACCGGACAAAGCTGCCAGTAACCTTAAATACCCATATGTCAACCCAAAAATTAAAGAGTGCCGCCGAACAGGTATTGTTCGGCACCCACGTGTTTGTTTTAGTTCTAGTACTTGCTGAAAACCGGTTAGTCATACCCGATTGGCTACACGTGTTCGGGAGACTGCACCCGCTGGTTCTCCACTTTCCCATTGCCGTACTGTTGATAGCAGTAGTCGTACTGGCGTTTCCATCCCTGATGAGGGACAAAAGTGATTCCCGCCATTACGGAAACGGCCTTCTTTTGACAGGATGCCTCGCGGCATCCTTCACGGTTATCGCCGGAATGCTGCTTTCCCGGGAACCGGGATACGAGGCTGATGCCCTACACTGGCACAAATGGACGGGACTGGCCGTGTTCTGGGGCTCTTCCCTGCTATATGTGTACCTGGAAAAATCCCCCCCCGCACTCCGCAATGCGGGCCTGGCCTTTATCACTGCCACTCTACTTGTATCCGGCCACCTTGGAGCCTCCATCACCCACGGGGAAGACTTCGTCACCGCGCCCCTTGCCGGGAGTGGGGAGCAAATTGTGGATTTGGAAGATGCCGAGGTATTTGCCCATGTAGTCATGCCCATCCTGGAGAAAAAGTGTGTCAGCTGCCACAAAGCTTCCAAACAGAAGGGGGAACTCCGCATGGACAGGCCGGAGTTTATCACGACAGGAGGGGAATCCGGACCGGCCGTGGTACCGGGGGATAGGGATAACAGCCTGATTTTCCAGCGTATCCACCTCCCACTGGAAGATGAAGACCATATGCCCCCCAAGGGCAAACCTCAATTGACGGACGAGGAAAAGGCAATTTTGGAATCCTGGATAGACAGTGGTGCCGAGTTTGAAAGAAAACTGCTTGCGATGCCCGACACCACCTCATTTTTCAGGCTTGCGGTGGCCAAATTCTCCAACGTGGAAAAAACCTATGACTTTCCCAAGGCGGATGCCGGGAAAGTCAGGGAACTCACCAATTTCTACCGAAAGGTGCAGGCATTGGGAATGAATTCCCCCGCCCTGTCCGTGAGCTACTTCGGGAGGGCCGCCTTTGATCCAAAATCCCTGGCGGAACTTGCCCCCGTGCGGCAACAGACGGTGTCTCTGAACCTGAACAACATGCCGATCGACGATGCGACCATGGCCGAACTGAGCAACTTCCCCAACCTGGAACGCCTATACCTCAACTTTGCCTCCATAAAGGGTGAAGGAATTGGTCAGCTCTCCGGATTGGAAAACCTCCGTCTGCTCTCCCTTTCGGGGAATCCGCTGGAACCCACTGCCGCAGTGGAGTTGGAAAAACTCAAAAATCTCCGGCAACTGTTTCTATGGAACACGGGGCTGGAACCCCAAGTGGTTGACCAAATAAAAGCAGCCCTGCCAAATACCAGGGTGGAGACAGGCTATAAGGATGACGGCACCGTCTATCAACTGAATCCGCCCGTAATCAAATTCGACAACGCTTTTTTCAAGGAGAAACTTCAGGTTGAAATCAAACATCCCATACAGGGTACGTCCATCTTCTACACCTTGGATGGCACTGAACCGGACAGCAGCAACTATTCACTTTATGAGGGGCCGCTGGAAATCTCCGAAAACCTTACCCTGAAAGCACGGGCCTTCTCTCCGGGATGGACTGGCAGTAATTTATCCTCCGCGGAATTTATCCAGTCGGACATCAGCCCAAAATCCTATGAACTTACATACCCACCGGCCGACAGGTACAAGGGAGACGGAGTTGCCAGCCTGTTCGACAAGGCCAAGGCAATACCGGACTCGTGGAACCTCAACTGGCTGGGTTTTCTCAACAGCCCCCTGGAGGTGGAAATGGAATTTGAGGCGCCCACTGACATCAATTCCATGTCACTTTCGATCTGGTACAACAACGGTTCGCGGTTTTTTCCTCCCGCCGAAGTGGAGATCTGGACCAAAAAAGGCGGGGGGGAATGGACGCTGTCAAAAAAACACAAACCCCGGCAGCCTACCCAGGAGGACAAAAATGCCCTCACCCAGATAGAAATTCCATTCTCAGGCCAGGGAATCGAGCAAATGCGCTTCATCGCCCAACCAATAGCCTCCCTACCCGCATGGCACGGAGCAAAAGGCCAAAAGGCTTGGATTATGGTGGATGAACTCGTAATGAATTAAAAACAACAAATCTCCCAATAGAGATTTATTGAAAGATCGACTTAAACTTTTATATCATATTTTAAAAAATCAAACTCTTGGAAGACGGCCATCCGGTAACATTGGGAGTCGATTGATTTTCACACCGCAAGCATCGGCAATAGCGTTTCGAATGGCAGGTGCCACCCCTATGATCGGCGTTTCGCCGGACCCGGCAGAAGGGAGATCAGGTCGGTTGACCAATACCGTTTCTATTACAGGGACATCTTTAAACCGTGGTACTCTATAGCTGGATAAAGATGCATTTGTAACAACTCCCTGCTCAAATTCAATTGCTTCAAATAAGGCTCCACCCAACCCCTGTAACACACAACCGGTGATTTGGCTTTCCAGATGCCTGGGATTAATGATCGCACCACATTCGAATGCAGTAACTATGCGTGTGATGGAAACCTCTCCGGTAGCGACATCTACCTCTACTTCGGCACAGGATGCCACAAATCCTCCTTTTACGGTCCCACATCCCAACCCATATCCGGACCCGGGGGCTTTGCTGCGCTTCCATCCAAATTTCTCTGTTGCGGCTACCAACACATTGCTTAGGCGTTCATTTTTGAGATATTTCAATCTGAAATCCAAGCTATCCATACTTAACAAATCCGCCATGTCGCTCATTTGGCTTTCCATGGCAAAGGTATTGGCCGTAGATGCTAAAGCTCTATAAGAACCTTGACGCAAGGGAGGATCTGAGGAAATATATTGGTGGTGTTTTGTATCGACCTCATACGGAGACTCAATTCCAGATCCCCCGGAATTAAAATTGTAAATTTCCCAAGAAGACAAGCCTCCAGAATCAGTTCCTGCACATTTTACCCGTATTACTCCCGAGGGACGCAGATAAGCCCATTTGAATTCTTCCTCACGCGTCCAGCTTACCTTTACTGGCTTTCCGACTGCTTTGGCCAGTCTGGCTGCTTCAACGCCTGCTTCAGCGGTATGCTTCCCCCCATATCCTGATCCCGTATCCGGCATGATCACCCGAACATTGCCTTTGGAAATACCAAATTCGTTACTCAAGTCTTCCTGTACACCAAAGGGTTTTTGGGTACCTGTCCACACAGTAAGTTTATCCCCTTTCCATTCCGCCATTCCTACCCGGGGTTCCAGCGGAACATGGGCAATATAATCAATTAAGAACTCCTGCTCCAGTTGAATGGAAGACTGGGTAAATGCTTTTTCAACACCGTTTTTAGGGGAAGGGGAATTTTTGGATTTGCTTACCAGATGCTCGAATAAATTACTGCGGGATGGCTGCTCGGAATGTCTCCACTTTGCCTGGATCAGTGCGAGAGCGACTTGGGCAGTGGATGAGTCCCTCGCCGTTACCCCTATAAATGATCCGTCTTTCACTACCTGAACGCCAGGCATACGTTCCGCCTCAGAGGTATCAATTTCAATCAATTCAGCACCTACGGCGGGGCTCCTTAATATCTTTCCATATACCATTCCGGGAAGCGTCATGTCAGAAGCATATTTATGCCGACCCGTAATGAAATCCCTTCCGTTTATCTTTGGAACTGATGTTCCGGCAATTCTCCACTGTTCCACAGGAACCAATGGGGCGGAAGAATCTACATCCCGGAGCAACTTCTTTCCGGACACCAAGTCCGCATAACTCAATTTCTTGCCGTTTGAAGGGTGGGCGATGGTTCCCCTTTCCAAGTCCAAGGACTGTTTTTCCAAGTTCCAAGATTCCGCTGCAGTCTCCAATAAGATCTCCCGAACAGTCGCTGCTGCTCGCCTCAGCAGAGGAACCATTTGTGGTGTAGTTCGACTTCCGGTTGTGCCACGGTCGTATGGGGTACGCATGGTGTCGCTCAAAATTAAGTCAATGTCATCTACCGAAACAAACAGCTCCTCAGCCAACACTTGTGTGAGGGATGTACGAATATTCTGACCAACTTCCGCCTTTCCCGAAAAAACGGTTATCCTTCCTGTATCACTGACGTGAATCCAAGCGGCCAAGCTATCCGCCGCATCCGCAGCTAGCATCTCCCCCATCACTATATCGGATAGCATCACGCAAGAAGCTACACCTACACCCATTCGTTTGAAAAATGTCCTTCGACTCAAATTAGTCACCGCAGACTTCGAAATCCCACTTTTAGCTTTCAGGGTTGGGTTTGCTTTTGTTTTCGTCATGATACTTCCATTATTTTACTTCAAACACCTTATTTTAGAGCTACTCCTCCATACCGTCATCATTTTACGGATAGTATCTGTTTGTAAGTCTAATTATACAGTGATGCTACCGCTTGGGATCATGGGAAGGTGGTTGAGCTTTTTACCCGTTACTTCGAATATCGCATTTCGGATAGCCGGAGCGACAGCGACTATAGGCGCCTCACCTGCACCTGCCGGAGGTAAATCCTTTCTGTCAAGCAGAACCACCTCAATGGCCGGAATATCCGCAAATCGTGGTACCCGGTATCCAGAAATTGACGCATTTAATACTTCTCCTTCTTTAAAATCTATCGCCTCGAAAAGTGCTCCACCAAGGCCTTGAAGCACGCACCCAACTACTTGGCTTTCCAAGTGTCGGGGATTTATGATCGCACCGCATTCAAAGGAAGTGACCAAACGTATCACTTTCACTTCTCCGGTTTCCGGATGCACACTCACCTCCGCACAGGTAGCAACAAAACCACCCTTGACAGCGCCACAGGCAATGCCAAATCCATGGTCCTTTTTCCGGGACTTATCCCAGCCAAATTTATCGGCACAAGCTGTCAAGGCATTAGTTAAGCGCTCATCCTGCAGGTGTTTTAACCGAAATCCCAGGGGATCAGATCCAATTTCCGCCGCCAGATCGTTAAACTGGGATTCTATGGCAAATATATTTGCAGTGGATGCCAAAGCCCTGTAAGACCCCTGCCTGAGAGGGGTATCCGCAGCCAAGAACTGATCGTGTTTGGCTGCAATGGTATAGGGTGCCTGTATGCCGGCATTGCCAGAGTTATAGTTATGAAATTCCCAAGCCGTGACTTTTCCCGAGGAATCCATTCCACTTCTGACATCGATCACCCCTGCCGGTCTCAAGTAGGCCCATTTAAACTCTTCTTCCCTTGTCCAGGTTACTTTTACCGGCTTGCCAGTAGCCTTAGCTAGTTTGGCGGCTTCAATGCCTGCTTCTCCAGTGTGTTTACCACCATAACCGGAGCCGGTATCTGGCATGATTACCCGGACGTTTTCTTTAGGAATGTCAAATGCTCTTTGTAATTCCTCCTGGACTCCAAAGGGACGTTGGGTTCCTGTCCATACGGTAAGTTTATCCCCTTTCCATTCGGCCACACCGGCTCTTGGCTCTAAGGGCACATGAGCGATATAGTCAATTGTAAATGTTTGATTTAGCTTGAATGAGGCCTGGCTTAAGGCGTCAGTTAGCTCTGATTTTGATTCGGGTTGATTTCTGGCTGTTTTTTTTAAATGGCCGAATAGGTCTTTTCGGGAGGGCTGGGGCGTCCGATCCCAAGTGGCTTCTAACATAGCCAAAGCCATATTGGCGGTGGGAGAATCAGGAGCGGTCACCCCTACAAAGTCTCCGTTTCTGACCACAGTTACACCTTCCATGGATTCCGCCCGTGAGGTATCCAAGTTTTTCAGCTTGGCCCCGTTAGCGGGGGCACGTAGAATTTTGCCATAAACCATTCCAGGCAAGGCCATATCCGAAACGTATTTGTGCCTCCCTGTAATAAATGACTTCCCTTCTATCTTGGGAACCGATGTACCTGCCACTTTCCATGAAGACACAGGCACCACGGCTACTTCGCTATCCACCTGCTGAAAAAGTTTCTTGCCTTGGGAAAGCTGGGAATAGCTTAGGCGTTTGCCGTTACTTGGATGAATAACTATACCCTTTTCCATCTGAAGTCCGCTTTTGCCAACGGACCATTCTTTGGCTGCGGTCTCTTTAAGCAATTCACGCACGGATGCTGCCGCCTTTCGCAATATAGGTGCCATCTGAGGCGTAGTCAGGCTACCGTAGGTCCCCCTATCGTACGGAGTAAGGTCTGTATCTCCCATGATAAGGTGAATATCTTCTACCTCTACAAAAAGCTCTTCCGCCACGACTTGGGCCAGAGAAGTCCGGATATTTTGTCCCACTTCCACCTTACCTGTAAATACAGTGATTTTTCCTGATTCGTCAATATGTATCCAAGATGCTATCGCGTCTTCAGCGAGCGAGGGATCCAACTGGTTCAGGATTTCGGCGGACACCACATCCGACACCACGACAAAGGAGGCGATCCCCAGTCCCATTCGTTTGAAGAATTTCCTTCGGGAAATGGGTCCACGGATTAAATCCTGCTGATGAAGCTCATACTGCTCCGGGTAGAGGTCCATTTGGGAATTCATTGACTTTTTCATTCGTTTATATTTGTTTTTCTTTGGCCTCATAGCCTGTCCCGAATTATTCGGGAGAATCTCGCAACCATAATCATCCCTGCGTGTAAGGTTCTCGTTGTGCTCGATTTCATGCGAGTTGTTTTCCGGCTTGATAAATGGCTTCCACGATTTGCGGATAAGTACAGCATCTACAGATATTGCCATTCATGGCATCCACAATCTCCTGTTTGGTTGGATTGGAGTTTTTCTCCAACAGAGCCACCGCATTGATAATCATTCCAGGTGCGCAATAGGCACATTGGAATGCATCCACCTCTAAAAACGCCTGTTGTACAGGATGCAGTTCTCCGTTAGTTTCCAACCCTTCGATGGTGATCACTTTTTTCCCCTGCACCGTAACTGCGGGGGTAATACAGGCAGGTAAAGGAGTTCCATTGACCAGGACCTTACATGCGCCACAGGCCCCTTCCCCACAGCCATATTTGGTCCCTGTCAGATCAAGTTGCTCCCGCAAGGCCTCCAGAAGGCTGGGATTTGCCGTGACATCTATGGTCAGCTCCTTTCCATTTACATTTATTTTCATAGGTTTATAATTTATTTTTCAAAGGTCATAACTTGCCCGTACTGAAAGTCGGGATAGCCTGTCACGAATTTATTCGGAACCTGCCTACCGTCAGGCAGGGAATCTAACTACTATAATCATCCCAATGAGTGACGATCACGTCATGCCTGCCTGTCCGGTAGGCAGGCTCGATTTCATATGTTTATTATTTTGGACGAAAAGTTAAGATAGTGATTATCAACTTTAAAAGCAAAAACACTCTTTTCCCAATTTTTATTTATTCATTACTTAACCATATTAAATAGCTTACTGTTAAATTTTTTAATCTTTTTACGTGATAAAATATTTTTATTTCTATAGACAAGAAACGAATTTACTGACTTTAGTTACTGTAATAATTTATTCCTATTCCACCTATCGATTTATCTTCCAGATTCTTGCATAAAAAAATATTTAAAATAATGCTTGTTTTTTCAACAAAAAAGCAATTCATTCGTATATCATTTTGATATCACTTTAATATATATTAACTATGGAAAAAATCGTCAAACCCCAATCAGGCTATACCATGGTAATGGTTGCCATTTTATTTCTTGCAGGAACCATTGTTTCATTTGTTCTTCGAATACCCGCTCTCGGAATTGTCTGCGGAATTCTATCCGCTTTTATCGGTCCGGGATTCTTTACTTTACAGCCAAATAAAGCGATGGTGTTAATTTTATTCGGTGCCTACCAAGGAACGGTAAAAGCAAACGGCTTTTTTTGGGTAATTCCCTTTATAACCAAACAGAAAATCTCCATGCGGGTACGGAATTTTGAAAACAAGCCACTGAAGGTTAACGACAAAATCGGAAACCCAGTTATGGTTGGTACGATCGTTGTTTGGCAGGTAGAAGATACCTTCAAAGCCACATTTGATGTGGAAGATTATGAAAACTTCATTCACCTGCAAACAGATGCGGCTGTACGAAAAATGGCTGGAAATTATCCCTATGATGATTTTGAGGCAGAAAATGCCGAAATAACCCTACGCTCCGGGTTGGAAGAAGTCAACCACTCTTTGGAAGCAGAAATCGCAGACAGGCTGCAACATGCCGGAATCAAAGTGATAGAAGCTAGAATTTCCCACTTGGCTTATTCCTCAGAAATCGCCTCGGCGATGCTTCAAAGACAACAGGCAACAGCCATAGTGGCGGCCAGGCGAAAAATCGTGGACGGTGCCGTGGGTATGGTGGAAATGGCTTTGGAAGATTTAAAGATCAAGGGGATTATTGATTTCGAGGATGAGAAAAAAGCAGCCATGGTAAGCAACCTGATGGTGGTCTTGTGCTCTGACAAATCCGCAAGTCCTATTGTGAATGTAGGTACACTTCACCAGTAACCAAATGGTCGTCAAGGAGACACAAAATTTCAGAAGCTCATGGGTCATGTACCTGCTGGTATTTATCCAGGTACCAATGGCAATTCTCCTGACAGTTTGGGGGATTTCAGGAGAGATTGGCGAAGATGGATATATTGGGGTTTTAATTTCTATAGGTTTAATTGGAATCGTGATATGGCTATTTTGGAATCTTGAACTGGAAACAAGGATAGACCGATACGGATTGCAGTACAGATGCCTACCTATTATCAGCAGTTGGAGAAAATTTCCCAGGGAGGAAATTGTCTCCATGGAAGTAAAGAAAATAGGCCCCCAATGGCGGTTGGGAGGAATGGGAATCCGTTATAGAATTGATCATTGGGTCTATGCCTTTAACAACAAGTATTCCGTATTGGTAACGCTGAAAAATAAGCAGTTTGAACTCAGCACACTGAAACCCGAAGAGATAAGGTCGATGGTGGCTGAATGGGAAAGTGAAAATTAGATGAAAACGAGTATGGTGTAACCGTCACAAAAAGGGATGACTATCCTACATGCGAGATTCCCTGTCTGCCGACAAGCAGGCATCTGACCAGTAAAAAAGAAAAAATAAACAGATGAAATGCCACAAAAGAAGCCATTTGCACTACGTATAGATGAAAAACTGATGAAAGCCGTGGAGAAGTGGGCCGCGGATGAATTCAGGAGCACCAACGGACAGCTGGAGTGGTTGATTCATGATGCCTTAAAAAAAGCAGGAAGATTGCCTGATAAAAAGAATAGTCCCACTCCTGAAGGCTCAGGTGATTGAAGGTTAATTGAGATACCATTCCCCGGATCGGTGAAGTTTTTAACCGGGATATGGGTACCTTTGCTGCGTATTTGAAATTAAAAGACTTTGAAGCCATGAAAATCCGAGCCATTTGCACTGATATCGACGGTACACTTCTGGACAGCACCCGACAAATATCAGCTAGAACAAAAACTGCATTCAGCCGCCTCCCTTCGGATTTCCCCATCATTCTTGCCTCCTCGCGCATGCCGTCGGCGATGACTCATTTACTCCAAGAGATCAACCGGACATCCAATCCGTTGATTTGTTACAACGGAGGGTATGTTTTGGGTATGGACACAAGTGAAACAATTCATCAGCCTGTAGACTCTGTATACATATCCTTAAAAGATTGTACAAAAATTCTGGAAATGGCCCTCGGAACTTCCATTCACATCAGCCTCTACCATGCCGATGAATGGTATGCACCTCATATGGATAAATGGACACGAAAAGAAGAGCTGGCAACCAAGGTGCAGTCAGTCATCAGCTCACATGCCCAAGTAATCGAAAAATGGGAAAATGAGGCTGCCGGAGCGCATAAGGTGATGTGCATGGGTGATGCAGAGGAAATTGACCAACTTTTTACCTCTCTTCAGAAAGAACTGGGAAACAACCTGCATCTTTACCGCTCCAAAGACACCTATATAGAAATTGCCCCAAAGGCAATTTCCAAGGCATCAGGATTGGAGCTAGTGTTAAGCACCTATTTTGACATTTCCATGGCAGAAGTGATGGCCTTCGGCGATAATTACAACGATATAGATCTCCTCGCCGGCGTGGGGATGGGTGTAGCCGTGGAAAACGCTAGGGATGAGGTAAAGGCTGTTGCTAATGAGATCACCGCTAAAAACACTGAAGACGGCGTTGCTATCGCCATCGAAAAGTATTTATTATAATAATCGGCCTCCATCTTCCACATCCTCCAAGGCTCTGGCGAGAAAGTCATGAAAGGGTTTCATAATGGCAAAGGAAGTTAATGCATCCTGCTTGTAGGAACTGTCTTGGATTGCTTTATCAGCAATCGGTCGGGAGACGATAAAGCTTTTGTAGCGTAAATAGTGTATGTAGGGATGGTCCGGTTCATAATCCCTGGGACTTGTTTTTAGCTGCTCTCCTTCCATTTCACCAAAAGTCTTTTTAAAGGTTGGCTCTTGGAACAATTGCTCCAACTCCTCCCCACTATAATCAATTTCCATACGGATTTTCTTGATTACATCTGCAGGCGGCATCCAAATTCCACCGGCGAGAAAACTTTCTCCCGGTTGCACATGCAGGTAGTAACCCGGCCCGGGGGATTTTTTCCCACCTATAGAAAAATAGCCCGCAAAGTTTGTTTTATAAGGCCTTTTATCCGGGCTGAAACGCACATCCCTATTTTGGCGAAAGACGCAATCTTTAGGACGAAGAACCTCAAGTCCCGGCTCAATCGGAATAAGTCCCTTTAACATCTCGGCAACCTCTTCTAAAAAATAGGCTTTTACTTCCAAATACCAATCCCGGTTGGCATCCATCCATTCTTTGGAATTATTTTCAGCCAACTCATTTAAAAATTTCAGCAATTGATTTTCCATTTTTTGTTTGGTTGATAGGTTGATAAGTTTATGGTTTATAGGTCTATGGGTCTATGGTAACTGTATGAAGTTAATTAAGGTTAGAGAATAGTGGTGATATATGAAGAGAAAAACATTCTAATTTGCGTTGCCGTGCCTGCGTTTTTACCAATAACCATTATACCTTTTCCAACAAAGACTCGTGTAATTGAAGAAACAAAAAAAGGGCATGGATTTCTCCATACCCTTCAATGTTTTTTTTGTGAGTGAATTATTTGGCGTAATTAACAGCCCGCATCTCACGGATGACAGTGATTTTAATTTGTCCGGGATATTGCATTTCCTTCTCTATACGCTGGGAGATATCAAAGGAAAGTTTACCGGCCGTAGCATCATCCACGTTATCAGCGTCGACTAGGACACGTAACTCACGGCCAGCCTGCATGGCAAAGCACTTATTCACTCCGTCAAAGCTTAAAGCAAGCGTTTCAAGATCTTTCAGACGCTTGATATAGCTGTCCATAATTTCCCTTCTTGCACCTGGTCTGGACCCTGAAATGGCATCACAGGCCTGGACGATTGGCGAAAGCATGGAGGTCATTTCGATTTCATCGTGGTGGGCACCGATGGCGTTGATCACTTCCGGATGCTCCTTGTATTTTTTGGCCAATTCCATACCTAGGATGGCGTGAGGAAGTTCCGCTTCTTCCGGATATACCTTTCCGATATCATGCAAAAGACCGGCTCTTTTCGCCATTTTGGCATTGATTCCCATTTCCGCAGCCATGGTTGCGCAAAGCTTGGCTACTTCCCTAGAGTGCTGCAGCAAGTTTTGTCCGTAGGAAGATCTAAACCGTAGCCTTCCGACCATCTTGATCAGTTCCGGATGCAATCCGTGAATGCCCAGTTCAATACAAGTTCTTTCACCAATTTCAATGATTTCCTCGTCGATGTTCTTTTCGGTTTTTGCGACTACTTCTTCTATACGCGCCGGATGGATCCTTCCGTCCTGTACCAGTCTGTGAAGGGACAGTCTGGCGACCTCTCTTCGGACAGGGTCAAATCCAGAAATGATGATTGCTTCAGGGGTATCATCTACCACGATTTCCACACCTGTAGCTGCTTCCAGCGCCCTGATATTTCTTCCTTCCCGGCCGATAATTTTCCCTTTTACGTCGTCACTTTCAATATTGAACACGGAAACGCAGTTTTCGATGGCATGTTCGGTAGCGGTACGCTGAATGGTATCCAACACAATTTTCTTAGCCTGCTTGGTAGCGGTAAGTTTTGCCTGATCCAGGATATCCTTGATGTGGGATGAAGCCCTTGTAGTTGCTTCGTCTTTCAACATCTCTATAAGCTGCTCACGTGCCTCTTCCTTGGTGAGTAAGGCCACTTTTTCCAGATCCGTTATACGCTGATTCGTCACCCTATCCAACTCCTCCTTTTTCACCTGAACAGAATGCAACTGGGCACTGAGGTTTTCCTTTTTACTGTCCAATTCGGCTTCTTTGCGCTTGATCTGCTCCATTTCCTTTGAAAGGACTTGCTCACGCTGCTTCAGTTTGTTCTCATTGGTGAGTAACAGGTTTTTCTTTTTATTTACGTCTTCTTCGAATTCTGCCTTTAACCGGAGGTATTTCTCTTTGGCTTCAAGAATTCTGTCTTTTTTCGCCCCTTCTGCCGTAATTTCCGCTTCCCTAAGGATACTCTTGGCCTTTTCCCTGGCCTCAGCTTCGATAGTTTTGCTATTATTTTTAATTAGCAAGCCCGCAAGAAGGGCTCCTAGCAGGATACCGACCGCGCCGGCTGCTATTAGGTATATTATTGAAATCTCCATAGATATTAATTTAGTTATATCACCGGAGAAAAAAATTCTGTCGCTGAAAGGTTATTGCTGAATATTATATAAAGTCTATAAAATAGATGTCAATTGGGCATTAATCTCCTGGATTGTCGTCTTCACTTTCTCGCTGCCTTCGGCGCTGGTTTCATTAAGTTCCAACGCTTCCATCATACTGTCGAAGGCCACCATGGCCAGTAAATCCTGTTTATCGTCCAAGCCAAACTCTTCTCGATACCTTTTTAGTTTTTCATTGATCAATTTACCCGCCCGTCTGATCTTGGCTTCATCTTGGACCTTCACTTTCATAGGATATTCCCTATCTCCTATTTTAAGTCGTATCGAAAGAGTTTCCATATTATTCGGACAAGTGGGTAATTATTTTATCAATCTCATTTATATAATTGTCAATTCTTTCTCTCAGTTCAGCAGAATCTTTGTTCTCTACCGGTATGTTCTTTACAATTTTACTAATTTTAATTTGATTTTTAAAATGCTCCAGTGCTTCGTCTTTCTCTTTTAGTTCGAATTGACAGGCTTTCAGCTCGTTTTTTAGCCCCTCATTCTCCCGTTCGAGCATTTTCACCTTTCGGATAATATGCTCGGTTATTTTTTCCAACCGCTGAAGTTCCTCGTAAACCATCTTATTTTCTGATCAAAGCCCCTACTTCCTTTTCAAAAGCCAGCATGAGTCGGTTCATTGTTTTATCAATAACTTTATCCGTAAGTGTCTTGGTATTGTCCTGAAGGAAAAAACTCAAGGCATAGGCTTTCTTGGAAGCATCTATTTTATCTCCCTTGTAAACGTCAAATACGCCGATCCTTTTTAACAACGGCCCCCCTATCTGATGTGATAGCTCTTGAAGGGAGTCAAAAGAAACTTCCCTGTCAATTACCAAAGACAAATCCCTCCGGACTTCAGGAAATTTCGAGATTTCGGTGAACCGCTGAATCCCTGATGCCAGTTCCAGCATTAATCCCCAATTAAGCGAAGCGAAAAACACGTCCTGCTTTACTTCTGCCAGCCGGGTGATTGGGGATTGCAGCAATCCGAGTGTACCAACAAAGGAATCACGGATAAATAGCTCAAGCCCATATTCAAAAGGGGCCTGCTCCACCATTTTCACAGCGGGTTGACCCAAGTTAAGTTTTAGAAACAGCGTTTCCACTACCGCATGCAAATTTGGGAACTGGACTTTCGTAGCGGGTGCCAACCAGCTTTCCGAAGTGACATTTCCTGTCATATATATGGATAAATGCTTCTCTTCCCGGTATTCAGATTCCGATTTTTGATATACGGAACCAAACTCAAAGCATTTGAGGTCCTTTTGCCGCCGGTTGATATTATGGGAAAGCACTTCCAATCCGGAGAAAAGCAAGGTCTGTCTTAACACACCGAGGTCTTCACTGAGTTTGTTAATTATTACCACATCTTGAGAAGTATCCAAATAGCCTGATTTTTCCGTATAGGCAGCTTTGGTCAGGGAATTGGTCAATATCTCGTGAAATCCTTGGGCCGCCAAGAGTTCGGTAACCCGATACTGCAGCTTATTGGCATCCTTTTCAGGATGTGAGGCGAGAAAATCTGATTGGTAGTTCTCCTGTAAAGGAATGGATTCGAATCCATAGATTCTTAGTATTTCTTCGATAATATCCGCCTCCCGGGTCACATCAACGCGGTATGGTTTGACAACGGCTGTAAATCCTACCGAATCCTCGTCTTCTACTCGAATTTCAAGCGACTCCAATATCTCCTTTATTTCATCAGCCGGTATATGCTTCCCGATCAACCGATCGATATGTTTGTACTTGACCGGAACTTTGAAGTCTTCAACCGGTACGGGATAGAGGTCGGTAATCGGGGAAGAGAGTTGCCCTCCGGCAATTTCCTTGATCAACATCGCTGCGCGTTTTAGCGCATACACAGGCATGTTGGGATCTGTCCCCCGCTCAAAACGAAAGGATGCATCTGTTTTGATTCCATGAAACTGGGCTCCTTTCCGTATTACATCGGGAGAAAAGCAGGCACTTTCAAGAAAAATGGACGTGGTGGAATCACTGATCCCGGATTCCAATCCTCCCAGAACTCCTCCAATACATAGACCTCCCTGCTCATCACAGATCATCAGTTCCTCGCCGGAAAGTTTCCGCTCCTTTCCGTCCAGCGTGACGAATTTGGTTTCCTTGGGGAGTTTTTTGACAATTAGTTTACCTCCTGAAATCTTGTCGGCATCAAAGGCATGAAGCGGCTGCCCCAGGTCGTGAAGGATATAATTGGTTACATCCACGATGCAGTTGATTGGCTCCAAATCTAGGGCTTTGAGATAGTTTTGCAGCCACTCAGGAGATTGACCTACTTGGATGCCGCTTATCGTTAAACCCGCATATCGGGGACAATCAACCGCGCTCTCCACTTGCACGTCGATTATGTTCTCAGCAGAATCCACATTAAATTCCTCTACAGAGGGCAGGCTAAAATCCTTTTTCAACAAAGCTCTTAGATCTCTCGCTACGCCCAGATGTGAAGCCGCGTCGGCCCGGTTTGGAGTAAGGCCTATTTCAAGGACATCCGTTTTGAAAATGGGAACCAACTGGTTTGCGGGTGTGCCATTGGACAAATCGGTATCCAAGACCATAATACCTTCATGGCTATCTCCTACTCCCAATTCGTCCTCGGCACAAATCATGCCCTCGGAAACCTCGCCCCGGATCTTAGACTTTTTGATTTGAAGGCTTTCCCCGGAAGCTGTATATAGGGTTGTGTTGACAGTGGCTACCGCTACTTTTTGGCCTGCCGCCACATTGGGAGCACCACATACGATAGGCACTACGCCCGTACCTATGTCGACGGTGGTTAGTCGGAGTTTGTCTGCGTTGGGGTGGGACTCACAGGTCAGGACTTCTCCGATGACCACTCCTTCCAGGCTCCCTTTGACGGATTCAAAACCTTCAATGCCTTCCACTTCCAATCCGGAAGCGGTCAGCATGGAGGCAATTTCCTCGGATGTCTGGTCAAATGGGATATAATCTTTGAGTCGCTGTATAGAAATCTTCATGTATTCAATCGTAGGTAAACCGCAAATTTAAGAGAAATGTACCGCGCTAACGTTTTATTTGGAGTAATTTTTCTCACCTACAGGTATCGGGATTTCCAAGATGTTTTCTTTGGGGGGAATAGGGCAGGCATAATCAGGGTTATACGCACAATAGGGATTGAAAGCAAGATTAAAATCAATGGTTATAGAGCGCTGACCATCCTGTCGTAGATTAAGGTATCGGCCTCCTCCATACGTCTCCTCGGTGCTTGTCTGATCCGCAAAAGCTAAAAAGAAATTCCTCTTGTCCACTTCATCCGCTGCTTGAAGAAGCAAAAGCTTAACTTCCTGACCGTTAAGTTCAAAAACAGCAAAAGAATGTCGCACATATTTCTCCACCGATCCGTCTGTAAGCGGAATTTGCACCATTCTCTTTACCTCAATGGGCTCCATGCGTGCCTTTACCTTATAGGATTCATCAACGGGATAAAAGCTAAGCTTGTCCAGTTCTTTCTTTTGGGGTTCGGTCAATGGAGACTCAAAATTGAATTTTAGGTATTTAAACTGCCGCTCACGCTCAGCTTCTATCCGTTCAGTATATTGCTCTGTACTCTCTCCTCCCGAAAGCGTATAAATTAGAGACCCCAATACCACGACAACAATTAGCAGGATTACAATATTTTTTTGGTTCATAGGCCTAAGTTACATTCTGCCTTCATCGGCGAAGCTAAAATAGCCACTATCTCCGAAAATAACATGATCTATCACCGGAAGCTCCAAACTTTTCCCAGCAGCTTGTAATTTTCTAGTCAGTTCTTCATCCTGTCTCGAAGGTTTTAGGTTCCCGGAAGGGTGGTTGTGAACCAAAATGATGGAGGAGGCAAAATAGTCCATGGCCTGCTTAAAAATTACCTTTGGATCGACAATGGTTGCGTTGGATCCTCCTTGACTGATCAGGTGTTTTCGTATGACATGATTGGAATTGCTTAGCAAAATAATGTAAAAAAATTCTACCGTTTCGTCCATCAATTCCGGCTTCATAAGTTGGTAGACATCCCCTGAACTCTGGATTTTCACCTTTTTCTGCGGTTCCAATTCCTTTCTCCTTCTGCCCAATTCCAGGGCACTGACTATGGAAATGGCTTTGGCCTCTCCAATTCCTTTAAAGCGCTGCAGGTCCTTTACGGTCATCCTTGCCAACTGGGCCAAGTCATTATCCACACTTCTTAGAATGTTTCTAGCCAAGTCCACAGCACTGAGAGAAGTGGTACCTGAACCTATGAGAATAGCAATCAGCTCCGCATCCGTTAGGGATGCCTTTCCTTTCAGCAACAATTTTTCCCTGGGTCGGTCTTCCTCTGCAAGTAGGGAAATCGGTATCGATGAATTTTCTCCCATCTGACAAAAATTCGGGTTACAAAAATTACCTTTTCTAAATGTGCGGCGAATGGAATGTGTTTAAAATCTTCCCCATCTCGAAGTATGGACTTTGTCGCCGGAACCCGATAAAAATATTAAAAATTGCCCAACAAAAAAAGCCCAACCGTAAGGAAGGGCTTAAGTATTTATCTTTTACGGCTGAGATTATGCCAAGGCGTTAACCATTTTAGTCAATTTTGACTTCTTGTTGGCCGCGTTGTTTTTATGGATGATGTTCTTCTTGGCCAATTTGTCCAACATAGAAGTTACTTCTTTCAACAGTTCCTGAGCCTGAGCTTTGTCTTCAGCATTTTTCAAACGCTTGATAAAAGTTCTGGTTGTTTTGGCTTGGTACCTGTTTCTTAATCTCTTTGCTTCGTTTGAACGAATTCTTTTAAGAGCCGATTTGTGATTTGCCATATATATACTACTTGATTGCTAAAACCTATTTGACGAATTGGAATGCAAATTTAATGGAATTATTTTTAACCGCAAAAATAATTGAAATTAAAGCGGAAAAATTTGCAAGAGTCACCCCTTTGGTGCTTCTGAGAAGGCAAATATAGGAAAATTTTTTTAAGGCAGTCGTATGTGCACACTAGACCACAAGTACTCCATTCGAGGTCATCAGGCTTAATTTGGAGACATCTCTTTGATAAAGAGGAGTTTTCATTTGCTCATTATTCGAATTTTTGCTAACTTATCCTACTGTTTATTTTTCTTGAAGGTATGGGGAAGTTTCAACTATTACTTTGGTGTACCCTCTGCCTGGCTCTGATTGCTTCTTCGGAGCCCGGGTATGCCTGGGGTTTTTATGCCCATAAAAAGATCAACCGGCAGGCGGTATTCAGTTTGCCTCCTGAGATGATCGGTTTCTTTAAGGCAAACATTACCTACATCACCGAAAATGCGGTAAACCCAGACCGGAGAAGGTATGCGGTAAAAGGGGAAGCTGAAAAACACTTTTTGGATGCTGACGCTTATGGGGACAGTGCGATTTATCTGTTGCCCCGCTACTGGTCTGCCGCCGTGGAACAATATGGGGAAGAACATCTAAGGGAACACGGAATCGCCCCTTGGAGCACGTATCAGACCTTCCTCCAACTTATCCGGGCAATGCAGGCAAAAGACAAAAAGGCTATTTTAAGGATTTCGGCAGACTTGGGGCATTATATCGGAGATATCCATGTACCACTGCACACCACCATGAATTATAATGGGCAATTAACCGGACAATATGGCATTCATGGGTTTTGGGAAAGCCGTATCCCTGAGCTGCTGGCGGAGGATTATGATTTTTTAATTGGCAAAGCAGACTATCTGGAGCAGCCCCAGTTGGCAATTTGGGATGCCGTCATCCGCTCCCACGAAGCAGTGGATTCGGTGTTGCTTTTTGAAAAGCAACTAGACGCAAATTTTCCGCAAAACAAAAAATTCAGCTTTGAAGAGAGGGGTGGCATCAATACCCGGGTTTATTCCAAGGGATTTACCATCGCCTACCATCAAGCCCTGCAAGGACAGGTTGAGCGTCAGATGCGCTCAACCATCAAAATGGTAGCCGATATGTGGTACACCGCATGGATCCTTGCCGGACAGCCCGACCTGAATAACCTGGGGGATCAAGCTCCCTTGGAAGAGGAAGAACATGAGCCCCTGGAAGAGCTCAAAAATATCCGTAATGAAGGAGATCAAGGAAAGGGACCAATTCCTACTCAGAAAGGGAAAGAGCTACCCGTTGTGACGACTTCAAGTAGAATTCAATACTCTTGGCCAATCTTACAAAGGTGTCTTCAAATACAGCCTCATCTTCCTCCAGTAGCGTAACCCGAAATCCCCTCAAATCAGAACAAAACGACGATACCGGAACAACGCAAATCTGGTCTGCCGCCAGCAGGTTGTAAACAAAGCGTTTGTCATGGGGCATTTCTTTCTCCAAAAGCCAGCCGTCCAAAAGAGTTTGTACCCGACGATCCGCAACTGGCAGATACTGCTTGTCATCCAACAAGCTTTCGTCGAAAATGATCGTATTGTAAAAAGCTCCTTTCGTTTTGTTAAACTTGATGCCTTTTACGCCGGCGAGCACATCTTCCATCAACTGACTTCTTCTACCGATTCTAGAATTTGCTTCTTTTCGGTAGGCAGCATATAAGGGATGGCTCATGATTTTGGGAATAGCCAATTGGGGTAGCATGGTGGAGCAAACCTCTATCATTTTGGCATTTTCCAAGGTTTGACAGAGTTTCGCGAATTCTATGGAGGAATGCTTATTATAAAATTCCATCCAACCACAACGGGAACCCGGCCATGGAAATTCCTTGGATATTCCTTTCAGCGAAATACCCGGCAAATCATCCCCCAACACTTCGGCCAGGCTGATTGCTTCAAATCCGTTATAGGTGATATTTTGATAAATCTCATCCGCAATTAGCAGCAATTTAAATTCCCTTGCGATTTCCACAAAACGCTGCAATACTTCCCGGGGATAAACCATTCCGGTGGGATTGTCCGGATTGATGATAAGAATTCCTACAATGGTGGGATTGTATTTTACTTTATTATATAGGTCTTCCATGTCCGGATACCAGCTGTTATCCGGATCCAGCTTATAAGTAATCGGGCTGGTGTTAGCATGCGCCGCCTCCGCAGAGCTATGTGTGGAATAAGCCGGAGAAGGGCCGATGATTCGTGCCGTTGGGATTAAGAATTGATACAGCTTCGCAATACCGTCACCCAAGCCGTTAAAAAAGAGTATGTCTTCAGCCGTGATTTTCACTCCATCTTTGGCATTGTTGATGGCTGCCAGAAACTTCCTGGTTTCCATCATGCCCTTGGAATCCGCATAGCCGTAGGAATGGTCCTGACTGACTAGGTCAGCCACGATTTCCTTCATCCAGGCAGGGATGGTGTTGTTTTTTTGGATAGGGTCTCCGATGTTTTCCCAGGTAATATCAAAACCCAACTGTTCGATTTGGCGGGCTTTTTTCACAATGCCCCTAATCTCATAGTTCAATTCCTCAGCACCGGGCCGTAGCAGCAACTGTCTTATCATGTTTCTTCAAGCAGTAATTCAGGACACAAAGAAACAAAAAAGGCGATAATATCAGTGGATATTTTAGGAAAAAGAAGAATGATTTCGTGGTGGGGGGAAGTGTTTTCGAAAATGTTTCGATTTTGACTAGGTCCCCAGTATGGATGCTTTTGGAAACGTGCGGTAATAAAATATATCGATATTCTATTATTCTATTATTTCCCAACGGCCAAGTATAAACGTTTGTGTGGGATTTCGGAGCAATAAAGTCTCCGACATAGAGAGGTTTCTAAAGACTTTGTTGGAAGTTGCGCATCCACAATCAGCTTCATTCTGAAATTCTAGTGTAGCTCGAATACTTTGTTACTTTGGTCGCATAGGCTAAGCATGCTAAAATATCTTCTTCTTCCAGATTAGGGTAATCTTCCAATATTTCAGCATGAGTTGATCCGGCGGACAAAAGGTCGAGAATCAAATCTACAGTGTACCGCTTATTCCTAATGGTAGGTTTCCCGTGACAAATTTCAGGGTTAATGGTGATTCGTTTAATAAATAAGTGGATTTTCCATCTTTTAAAGGCACGAAATTTTAAATTGATCTGCTTTTTTAAGCACTAAACTGTCTGTCAATACTGAAAACGACACCCAGCACAAAACTTCATATAAGACCTGAACCCGTTTTTTTGCACATCGTCTGTAAGGGACTGGTTCTTATCTTATTCAATTTATCCTTGTTTAGAACTTCAATTATAACCCGTGCCCCCCAGACACTTTGATTACCTGTCCTGTAACCCAAGAAGCCTTATCAGACGTTAGAAACAAGACAGTATCAGCAATGTCTTGTGGGGTGCCTATTCTTGCTATTGGAATCTGAGGTAACACACTCTCTATCAACTCATCATTCATCCAGCCTGTTTGAGTTGGCCCAGGTGCTATTGTGTTAACTGTTACACCAAGATATCCAACTTCCATTGCAATTGAACGTGTTAGAGCCTCAATAGCTGCTTTACTTGAACCATAGGCAATCTGCCCTGACATAATCTGTGCTGTATCTGTACTAAAATTGATAATCCTTCCATAATGACGATTAGTGCTTAATGGCTTATGAGTTCCATAGCTAATTGATGTTTCTTGTATATCTTTAAAACCAGAATCAATTAATCCATCATATCCACGTTTAATAAACTCTTGTATCATCATAATTGTACCTTGCACAGTTGTCTCATAAGTGCATTTAATATCCTGATTTTGTATGTTGAATATGCTATCTTGAACAGGATATCCAGCTGCGTTATTAATAAGGATATTTACCTTGCCAAGTGTAGATTCGGTTTTATCGTAAATGTCAACAATATTATTTGCAATGGAAATGTCTGATTCAATGATAACATAATCTTTAGTAATATTTGAAATTGCCCTTTCTACTTCTGAGCAATCCATAGATAATGCTTTAAAATAAGAATCAACACAATCGCCTGTAGCTAATTCTTCTTTATATTCAAAATCCATTTTTTTATAAACCATTGCAACCTTTGCACCTTGCTCTGCATATGATAGTGCCATTGTCGCACCAATCCCTTTTGGATTGTTAGTTCCTGTTATAAGTACTACTTTGTCTTTTAATCTGTAATCAATCATAAATCTAATCTCCTTTATTTTTTCCGTCCACCCCCCCAAACTTGCCCCTAACAATCAATCCTATATACGCAACTCCCCTCACCCTATCGCGTCTATATCTTCTTTACCGACTGGGATCTTGGCATTTCGGTTTCGAAAACATGGATTTTCAACAGCAAAACATACCGCAACCTACCCACGGTTTCCACTTATATTCTTAACATATGGCTTCATCTTTTCCAAAAATACAATTTTACCTTCTGCATCCTCGTCGGTCATAGAGGCCAAGCGTGTGGATTCGGCGACAAATACTTGCTACTACCGGATGTCACAGGAGATGCGCTTATGCGCAACGGTTATCTATTTCCTTTTCGAAGGATCTTGCTTCGTTCCAAATACCGAGAGAATTTGAATTGAGTCCTTTACTACCCTATAGTATATAATGTTATTTTTATCTACTACAGCTTTCCTGATTTTCCTTTTCTTGTTAGAAACCGGATAAATTTCAGGATGTCGGGATATAATCTCAACCGTATTATCGACAGCATTTGCGAATTGAATCAATTCTTTTTCTGTCCAATTTTCTTCTAAGTACTTTACAGTTTCCGATAATTCGAATAAGGTATGATCTGTCCACCGAATCTTAAAGCCATTTACCATATATCTTTCTGGCTTGACCGTGATCTTTTAGATTACCCGCATCAGCATCCTCAATGCCCTTATTGACCGAATCTTTTTCGAGAGTTGATAAATTCTCCCACCAATCTTCCTTTTCATTGTTTCGAATGGCCAGAATTTTTTCAATGATATTTGGGTTATCAATAGTTGAAAGCCATTGAATCAATTCAAGTTTTGTCGCCTGTAAGTTCATTTCCATATCCCTAAATTACGAATCTTAATCGATTTCCTTGTTCAATTGTTGTACAACAATCTAATACACCCTCCTCCCTTACCATATTCCGTCTATATCTTCCTTTCCCAACGTGATCTTGGCGTTTCGGTTTCGGAATTATGGATTTTCAACAGCAAAACATACCGCAGTCACCACCTACCTAAAATTTTGGAAAACTGAGCTTGAATATAACCACTTCACCCCGCATGCCGCAAAACGTAGGGTAGGGCATCGGGCTTCTTCCCCAACCTTTTTATTTTCATCTCAAAACTATTTAACGCTTAGATTCCTAAATTTTTCAGTTACTTTATAACCGCCAGTTCTATTAGACCCTATAAATTCAATTGCACCAAGTTGTTTAAGCACAGAAATGTGACGCTCTAACGTCTTGTAAGGCTTATTAAGTTTTTCAGCGATTTCAGATGCTCTAATGCTTTTTTCAGTTAGAATCAGTGAAACTATCTGAACCATAGACTCCTTTACTCCCTCAGTTATTCCCTCAATTACTCCCTCAGATACTCCCTCATCTACCAATCGAGTTATTCCCTCAGTTATTCCCTCAGTTATTCCCTCAGTGTAGTTAAATGGAACTACTACATCAGGAAATGTAACAGATACTGTATTGCCTTTTACCTTCCATATAGGTGTTTTGAAACCAAGTTCTTTGCAGTGAGCGATCATTTTTACAGTTCCAATCCCGATTTTTTCTATCCAGCCTCTCAAAAAGAAAATGTGGGCAATGTCGGGGTTAACGGGGATAGACAAATGGTCTTCGGATAATGATTTGACACTAACTCCCTTTGGTAATTTTCCATAGCTATTTATTTGTAGCTTATCAGGGTAAATATTAATTGCTATGGTACTTGAAAAGGAAGAGTAATCCCGATGAACGAAGGCGTTCAGAATGGCTTCTCGAATTGCTAACCTTGGAAAAGAAACTTTATCTGTTCGAGTCCATTTTGTGGACTGAAAGGAGCTGGAAACACCATAAGCCAAATCAAAGAAATCCGTTAACTGTCGAATTGATTTGAATAAATTATGGTCAAAATATTTATCATAAAGAAGCCGTTCACCAGTTTTGTCAGTTTTGAAAACAGATAAACGCACCCGCACTTGTGGAAAATACTTTACAGGATTTTTTCCAAAAAGAACAACTGCCGCATTCGTGAAGTCGCCATTTTTGTATAAACCGTATTTATTTAAAAATTGAAGTGGATTGTCGGGTAAACTTTGTTCACGTCCAGTATTGTTGGAATCTTCTATACAATCCAAAACTTCACTCAAGTCTATTTCTTCAACCTCCACTTCAATAGCAGACTTGGTTTCCCACCGCTGATTGCGGTCAGTTTCTTTGTGAATTAATTCAGCTAGTTGCTTCGAGCTTGCCTGCACAGTTGAAGCTCCTACTCGGTAATAAACCCCTCCATTGTATATATAGGGCTGATTTGGACCTTTCCAAACAGAAATAACGAGCAATTCTTTCTTTTCTACTTTTTGAATATCGACCGAAATTGCAGGTTCAGGAACAATCTCTGTGATCAAGTGATTTTTAAATTCCAATGCCAAATTCTTAGCATTTTGAACGCCCATAACTTTTTGTGATTCTTCAACCCCAATTACCAATTGTCCGCCATCTCGATTGAGAAAAGAACAAATCACTTTAGCACTGCCTACTTTGTCAAAGCGAGCTTTAAACTCCAAAGTTGTGGATTCCTTCTTCTGCAATAAATCTTGTATATAGTTCACATCACCTATTTTCATACTGTTTTCATTTTTTCGATGATGTCAAAAATTCTTTCCATTTTGCCAAACTGGGTTTCAATAACCTTTTCAATGTCCTTGATATTGAAATACTCATCCGTCCAATGCCCAACACGTTCCTCTGCTGGTATGTCATTCAAAATAGTATCATTGTACATATCAATTACCCGAATGTCATCCATCAACTTATTTGATTTGTATGCAAAATCAGGATTCAAACTCCCATCAGGTAAATACCTATATTGCTTCAAAAGCACTCTAGCCACACGAATATCACGATGGGCAACAAACCATCTGGGCTTTTTCATTTTAATGGCTTTTTTCATTTCTTCGTGAGTGATTGAAGTTTCTCCAATTACGCCTGTACCATAAAAGGGTCTTAATATGCCGAAAAATACATCACAATTTTCAACTGCTGTCAAACAGTTTTCCAAGTTTCGTTTTGAAGGGTCAACAGGCATTGTTTTGTAATGTGAGCTGATGGGATGATAGCCCATTTGTTCAAACAGTCCGCATACACGTTCCACTTGATCTTCGTAACCAATAACCGAAGATGCTACCATAACTTCTATTTTCCCATCTGCTGTCATAAGCTCTAATTTATTTCAACGGCTCCTTAATTATCCCCACCTCCACCACACTATGCAACGCTTCAATGACAAAATGTACAGGATGACTAAGGTCATACTCTTCCGCTTCAATAACAGTCACAACCTATCCATTGGCTTCCCAGCATTCTTCCAAACAAAAAGAGTTGCTGAATTCGATAGGGAAAATCTGAAATAGTAATATTAATTTTTTTACCTGCTGCTTCGACGAAAATAGCCTTATGGTCGGAACGAAATGCTCCATTGGTTGCAGTTATATCGTGTATTCTAATACGTTCTGTCTGACCGTTATCAATTACTAATGAAGTATTTGTGAAATAATAGGTCTTTTTCTTAGAACTAAAGTATCCATAAACGTGCTCGTCTTCAGTGGTTATTTTTTCAATTACGATTCCTTCTGGAAAATAAAATGCATCAGTTCCTCCAGTCTCCCTTTCATTGAATTTGAACATTTTTATAATCCATTTTTCAATATGATCGATTAAGCTCATTTTATTATAGTATTGGTGCTAACTTCTAGGTTGAGCCATAACTCTTAATTTTGCTCTCCTTAGAACGTATTTTCATAAACAGAAAACCGCCAAAAAATCCTATTCAATTTCAAATCGCTATAGGAAAATAAAAAAAAGCCGAAAAGACCTGGGAAACCCCACCCCTTTCCGGCTTTTTTAAACTTACTTCAAATTTCTATACTTAATCCTCTTTGGCGTAAGATCACCCAGACGTTTTTTCTTGTTTTCCTCGTAATCGGAGAAATTGCCTTCAAACCAGTATACCTGAGAATCCCCTTCAAATGCCAGAATATGCGTACATATCCTATCCAAAAACCACCTATCGTGGGAAATGATCACAGCACATCCCCCGAAATTCTCCAACGCCTCCTCCAAGGATCGAAGGGTATTCACATCCAAATCGTTGGTAGGTTCATCCATCAGCAGCAGGTTTCCGCCTTTTTTCAGCGTCATCGCCAAGTGAACCCTATTCCGCTCACCACCGGAAAGCACGCCTACTTTCTTCTCCTGATCTGCTCCCGCAAAATTGAATTTCCCCACATACGCACGGGCATTCATTTCCTTGTTCCCCAGCTTCACAAATTCACTGCCCTCCGATATAATCTGATAAACGGTTTTGTTTGGGTCCAAATCATCATGCTCTTGATCTACATAGGCGAGCTTTACCGTTTCCCCTACTTCAAAATGCCCTGCATCGGCCTTTTCTTGCCCTGTAATGAGCTTGAACAATGTGGATTTACCTGCACCGTTTGGCCCGATGACTCCTACAATGCCGCCTTGAGGTAATGAAAAAGAAAGATTATCAAAAAGCAACTTATCGCCATAGGCTTTTGAAACGCCGTTTGCCTCGATCACCTTTGATCCAAGTCGTGGTCCAGGTGGAATATAGAGTTCCAGTTTGGCTTCGCGCTCTTTTCCTTCTTCACCTACCAGTTTATCGTAAGCGTTAAGCCGGGCTTTGCCCTTCGACTGCTTGGCTTTTGGAGACATACGGATCCATTCCAGTTCCCGCTCCAACGTCTTTTGACGCTTGGACTCGGTCTTTTCCTCCTGCTTTAGGCGCTGCTGCTTTTGATCCAGCCAGCTGGAATAGTTCCCTTTCCAAGGTATGCCCTCACCCCTGTCCAATTCTAGAATCCAACCTGCCACGTTGTCAAGAAAATATCTGTCGTGTGTCACGGCTATGACCGTGCCTTTATAGTTTTTAAGGTGTTGCTCCAGCCAATGAACCGACTCCGCATCCAAGTGGTTGGTGGGTTCATCGAGTAGAAGCACATCAGGTTCCTGAAGAAGGAGCCTGCATAACGCAACCCTTCGCTTTTCACCTCCGGACAGGTTTTTGACTGGGGCATCACTTGGCGGAAGCCGCAGGGCATCCATGGCCTTGTCCAGCATAACATCCAGTTCCCATGCATTGCAGGCATCCAGTTTTTCCTGTACCTCTCCCTGCTTCTCGATCAATTTATCCATGGCATCCGGATCATCCATCAGTGCCGGGTCCATAAATTTCTCATTGATTTCCTCAAACTCCTTCAACAGGTTCACTGTTGAGGCCACCGCTTCCTCCACCACTTCCTTGACGGTTTTATCCGGGTCCAATTGGGGTTCCTGCTCGAGCATGCCCACGGAATAGCCGGGAGACCATACCACTTCTCCCAAAAATTCAGTATCCACACCTGCAATGATACGGAGCAGGGAGCTTTTTCCCGAACCGTTAAGCCCAAGTACTCCGATCTTTGCACCATAAAAAAATGACAGGTAAATATCTTTTAATACTTTCTTTTGCGGAGGGTAAATCTTGGAAACCCCGGCCATTGAAAATATAATCTTTTCATTACTCATAGAACTGTGTTTTTAATTTTGGTGTCACAATAGGTAACAAATATGGTAAAAAATCGCCTTTCTTAGGATAAATGGCCCTTATTTAATTAATTTGCATTTTGAAAAGCCACTATTTTAAAACCTAGCCGCAACACCCCATGGAACACCCTTTTGGATATATTAAAGACAGCAACGTTTACCTCAAAGGATTTTTGGGACAGGAGGATAGGGTTATCGGGGAGGTAAAGGAAAGTGAGGAGTCTACCATCAAGTATTTTGAGGACAGATTTGAGATGGTCAGGCAAAAAGTCGAAAAACTGAAAAAAGACATTGAGGAGAATCAAAACAAGGGTTCCTTTCTCATGAAGCTTATCCATCTCAAGGAGTCACTGCTCACGTATGATGCCTTGGGTGATTTCCCGAGTCTGATCGCAGAACTGGAAAAAGAAGAATCCTACCTGGAAGAGATCATTCAGGTAAATAGGGAACGAAACCTGGAACTCAAGCGGGGGCTGATCGCTGAGGCAGAAGCCCTCATGCACAGTACCGACTGGAAAAAGGATTCGGAAGAATTCAAAAACCTAAAAGTAAAGTGGCTTAAGACTGGTCCGGTAAGTAAGGAACTGGAAGAAGCCATGGAGACAGCTTTCCAAGATGCCTTAGATGTTTTTTATGGCAACCGGAAAAACTATTTTGACGGGCTGGCTTTGCAGGCAGAGCAAAATTTAAAGATATACGAGAACCTGCTGGAACAAGCCCGAGAAGCACATGATATGGCCGATGTGCGGCTTGCGTTTGAAATAAGCAAGAAAATCCAAAAGAAGTGGAAGGAATCCGGACGGGTTCCGGCCGACAAAAGACAGCCGATTTGGGATGAGTTTTCCAAACTGAACAATCGGATTTTTTCAAAATACAAGCGTGTCATGCAAAGCGTCCCGACCCTCAGTCCAGGATTGATGATCAAAAAGATTGAAAAGCTGGCACAGGAAATGCAGATATTGTCTGCCGGGCCCAGCAGTGCGGGCGTGATGTACGAAGCAAAAAAACTGCAGGCGGAATGGAAAAAACTTCCTCCAAAAAAACCGCGTAATGCACAACAAAGTATAAAGACCTTCGTATTCTCAACGGACTTGGTTTTTGAAAAATCTTTTTTGGACAAACTTGCCCATTCCAAATATGAGGACTTTGATCAAAAGGAAAAAAGTGAACAAAATACAATTAAGGCCGGCATCTTGAAAGATCTGATAGCAAGGGATCAAAAGGAACTGGACACCATAAAAGACAACGTGGAAAACTTCCGAAGCAATGAGGCAGAATTCGATGTGATGATTCAGCGGAAAATTTATGGGTTCAACCGAAAATTAGAAGTAAAAAATTACCTTTTAAAGGAACTTACAAACAATTAATTCGTTATCGCTTTAAATCAAATAAAATTTATATTTTTGCCTCCCGAATCAGGGGATATAATATAATTGCATAAACATATGTATTGGACATTAGAACTTGCTTCCTATTTGGAAGACGCACCGTGGCCAGCCACCAAGGATGAATTGATTGACTTTGCTATCCGTTCGGGTGCACCGCTTGAGGTCGTAGAAAATCTCCAAGAACTGGAGGATGACGGTGAGCCGTATGAGAATATTGAAGAGATTTGGCCGGATTACCCCACCAAAGACGACTTCTTCTTCAACGAAGACGAATATTAACCAGCTACCCCTGAATTCAAAGCAGGGGTAGTTGTTTTTTCCATTCTAGCTGTCAAAAGCCACTTTTAGCCTATGACTCCCTTGCTTACTAACTGGGATCTGAGCTCCCGATTTTAACCAAACACATTGCCCCCCCTTTTCATAATTTTCGATTCTTGTCACTTCCTTCAAGTTGATGATGTAAGACCTATGTACCCTGACAAAGTATTTGGGATCCAACATTTGCTCAAATGTCTTGAGGGTACGCAGTTTTAGAAATTTACCTTTGGGAGTTTGAATGGCCACATAATCATCCTCTGCTGCCAAGTACAAGATTTCATGTACGGGTATCACCTCAATCCTATTTCCTGTCTTGACGACTACCCTTTCCAATATATCCGACTCAGCACTTGCATAGGCTACGTTGCTAAGTTCCGGTGGTTCATTGCGGAAAGACCTGTACTTTAGCAAGGCTTGACTTAGTCTTTCCTTTGAATATGGCTTCATAAGGTAATCCATCGCATGCACCTCAAAGGCTTTGACAGCAAAGGTATCAAAGGCTGTCACGAAGATAACGCTAGGTGCGTTGTCGATCAGTTCCAGCATTTCAAACCCATTGATCTTTGGCATCTGAATGTCGAGAAAAATCAAATCCGGATTGGTTTCTTGGATTCCCTTGATTCCCTCAAACCCGTTGTAGTAATTCCCTACCACCTCGATATCCTTGTCCTCCATCAAGTATTCCTGCAGGATCTCGTGTGCCAGCGGTTCGTCATCGATGATTGCCACGCGTATCATGATAATTGGGGTATTTTGAGTGTAACTTCGAACCAGTCACCATGTGCCTGATGTTTTACCAGATCATTGCGTCCAAAAAGCAAATAAAGCCTTCGCCGGACACTTTCCAATCCAAACCCGGTTCCCTTGGGAAACCCGTTAGAAGGGTCATAGGGATTACTTATCGCTACCTGAAGGTAGTTGCTGTTTCGGGAAGCATTTACCCGGATTACTACCTTTTCCAGCACGCCGTACAGGCCAAATTTTATGGCGTTCTCCACCAGGGGCTGTAACAGCAAGGGAGGCAGCAAAAGGGCATCAGCGCCTTCCTCCATATCCATATTCACTTCCAAGCGATCTCCAAACCTCACTTTTTCCATTTTCAGATATAATACAATCCGTTCCCATTCTTTCGAAAAACTTTCGCTGATACCGGTGTCTTTCTGAATGGTAAGACGGAAGAAATCGGCAAGCGATTGAATCATGTCCCTTGCCTCTTCGGGTCTTTTCCCAACCAAGGCATTGATTGAGTTGAGGCTGTTAAACAAAAAATGGGGCTGCAACTGCTGTCTCAAATAAAACAGCTCTGCCTCCTTCGTCATTTTATCAGTCATTGAGTCGTGTTCTTTTCTCTGCCATGCAAGCTCCACTTCATTCCTGAAAAGAATAAGCACGGAGATCCCATACAAGAAGAGGAGCACAAAGGCCATCCGTAGCGGAAGGGATTGATCCAAAAATTGACGATAGGCCGAATCCTCTTTAAATAACCATATAAGTAAAATTCGGCCGACAAATACCACAGACACTGTGAGTATGGCAGGGAATACCAGTGCTGCTTTATATCCCGTGAATGAGGGGCGGAAATAGGGGTATACGGTCAGCAATACTTGAGTACTGATAAGCAACAGTGTGGCATAGACGAATCCGTCCTGTATGGCCAGCAGCCATTCCTGCCCATAATAACTGATCAGGAAACTCATCCCTGAGGTAAGTATCCCCAGGGATCCAATCCAAAACCATTTGTTAAACTGCTTGCTTTTCAAATCGTTTGACATTGTCTTCATGTCAAATCAATAGGATGATATTTCTATTCCTCCAAATATAACAGACCCAGTAATAATGAGCTTTTTATCCGCATCTACCGGTCCCCGCTGCATAAAACGCTTATCCTCCACTCCTGCTGCAATATTACTCACCTCAAAATTTACGTCCCAGTGGGATGGAACAATTAATTTCATCCCTCCAAATACTACAGAAACATCCAGCACCGCCGTACCTTCCAGATCGGCATGACTCAGGTCAACATCCGTACCTCCAAAAATCGTAGTCACTTCACCCCCCTTAAACTGTTTGGTTATCAATCTCCTTTTGATTCCGCAAAAGATGGCCTCCACATTTAAGTAATCCGAAGCATCCTCCTCTGGCTTCTTTCCCGCTTTTCCGGTTCGGAGCTTTCTCTCAAAGCGGTCAAAATTTCCTTCCCAATTTAAGCCTTTTTGGCTGGGTCTGCGGAACAGTATAATTATCCCCAACATAATCAAGCCAACGGGCAGAAGATAACTTCCATAGTGGTCTGGTAGGAGATCGTTGTTTCTCAGTAGAAAAAAAGATCCGATAATCAGCAAAATAAGCGATCCGGAGTTTCGAAAGCCACTTTTCACTCCGATGATTATTCCTATGGCAATCAGAATCATGGGCCACGAAAATATCCAATGGGGAAAATAAACACCTACTTGCTTGAGCAAAAGCAAAATCCCGATTATGAGTACCAGGATGCCGAAAGTTTTGTTGTTGTTGTTCATTGTCTGTCTGGATTGGTTTATTTGATAAAAATAGCCTTTGCCCATCAGGATGACAAGCGTAAAAAGGTAAGGCAAACCAAAAAATCGGTAAACAAGCGGAATTAATCGGTGAATGTCACCTCCCTTGCTGGGATATTTGAAGCAAATAAGCCGCATAGGCCAAGTCTTCAGGGGTGGTGATCTTGATGTTTTCCAAATTGCCAGGTATAAGGGTTACCTCCCACCCCATATGCTCATAGACAGTAGCGTCATCGGTAAATTGGAGAAGCTCATCCGTTTCAAAGGCCTGAAGGATTTTTTTTGTCTGAAAAGTTTGGGGGGTCTGTACCAACCGAAACTGTTGCCGGTCTTGGAAAATGGAATTCCCCTTGGCTCCAAGTTTGCGAAGGGAATCTTTTAATGGTATGACCGCAATGGCACTGCCAGCCGATGCGGCAGTATCAAAACCCTCACGGATAACCGCCTGGGCGACAAAGGGTCTAACGCCATCATGTATAGCCACCAAATCAATATCTACGGATAAGCCGAGAAGTCCGTTTTTAACGGACTGGAAGCGGGAACTCCCACCGGACACTAAGCTGTGGGGTACCTGATAAGAATGGGACTGACAAAGGGATTTCCATAAGTCATGATCGGAAGCAGGAAGGACAAGGATGAGAACCAGCGATTGATCATATTTGTAGAAAGCGTCTAGCGTATGCATCAAAATCGGTCTCCCTCCTATTGGGAGATACTGTTTCGGCATGGATGCCCCCATTCGGGTTCCACTGCCCCCCGCTACGATTACGGCTGCTTTTTTCATGTTTTAAAAGAATTCACGTTGAAGCTAAAAGCAAAAAAAGGCGCCTGAAGCGCCTCTTATTATAATATCAACATGGCATCTCCGTAGGAGAAAAACCGGTATTTTTCTTTGATGCCTTCTTGGTAGGCTTTCATGATCAGATCATAACCGCCAAATGCAGCGGTAGTCATCAACAGTGTGGACTCCGGAAGGTGAAAATTCGTCACCAACGCATTGGCAATTTTAAACTCGTAGGGAGGAATGATAAATTTGTCAGTCCAGCCGGTGCTCTCTTTCAGACGTCCATTGGCAGTAACAGAAGACTCAATGGTCTTAAGCGAAGTTGTACCTACAGAAACCACACGCTTTTTGTTGTCGAGTGCTTTATTGACCAAATCTACTGTTTCCTGGGAAATGTCGTAGTTCTCAGAGTCCATTTTATGCTTGGTCAAGTCCTCCACATCTACCTGACGAAAAGTACCCAACCCAATGTGCAAGGTAATTGGCGTTACAGCCACTCCTTTAATTTCAAGTCTTTTCAGTAAATGCTGGGTAAAGTGTAGCCCCGCAGTAGGTGCCGCTACAGCTCCAACGTGTTTGGCATATATGGTCTGATACCGTTCCCGGTCTGAAGTCTCCACTTCACGTTCGATAAAGTCCTTTAATATGGGTGTCTCTCCCAAGATGTCAATAGTCTTGAAGAACTCCTCATCAGTACCGTCAAAAAGGAATCGGATTGTCCTTCCCCTTGATGTGGTGTTGTCAATCACCTCAGCAACTAAATCACTGTCTCCAAAATACAATTTGTTTCCAACCCGGATCTTCCTTGCCGGATCTACCAATACATCCCATAATCTGAGGTCCCGATTCAGCTCCCTCAACAGAAAAACTTCTATTTTCGCACCCGTTTTTTCCTTATTTCCGTATAACCTCGCAGGGAATACTTTGGTATTGTTGGTGACAAACACATCCCCCTCTTCAAAGTAGTCAATGATATCTTTAAATACCTTGTGTTCGATAAGTCCGGTAGATCGGTGGACCACCATAAGACGCGATTCATCTCTGTTTTCCGTAGGATAAAGGGAAATTAGTTTTTTGGGAACTTCAAATTTGAAATCTGATAATTTCATATGTTTATAATTTTCTTTCAATGGCCATATGGAATCTCGCATGATTTAATCATCCCGGTGTGTGACGCTTGAGTCATGCTCGATTTCATGTGTATGATATTAGGTATTTAATCTGATGAATGCTTACTTAGAATAGGTCATAAAAAATGCAAAGATAGCAAGAATATTGCCGAAATGTATCTAACTTGCCAAATAGTTTTAAATTAACCCATTAAGCTGTGTTATTACTTCGACTTATCTGGGAGAGTTTCAGATTTGCCCTTCAGGCACTGAAATCAAACCTCACGCGAACCATCCTATCCCTATTGGGAGTAACAGTTGGTATTTTTGCCATCATCGCCGTTTTTACGCTGGTGGATTCCCTTGAGAACAACATTAAAAACAGTCTCACATTTCTAGGAACAAATGTGGTTCGTGTGGACCGTTTTCCTTTTGCCTCCGGACCTCAAAATTATCCATGGTGGAAATATTTCCGCCGTCCACCAGGTACTCTGGCAGAGTACACTTTTTTGAATGAACGGCTGAAAAACGCAGAAGCTGTCACAATTTTTGCGGAGGCCAATACCACCGTGAAGCAGGCAAGCAACTCTTACGAGCGCGCTTCTCTTCAAGGTGTAGTGTTTAACCACAAAGAGGTCTATGAAGTTCCGATTCAGGAAGGAAGGTTTTTTACTGAACTGGAAATTTCCGCTTCCAGGAATGTCACTATCATAGGCGTGAAAATTGCCAATGCCCTCTTTCCAGGTCAGCAGAGTGTACTGGGAAAAGAGCTGAAAATCAAAGGACTGAAGTTTACCATTGTGGGAGTCTTTGAAGAAGAAGGAGAAGGACTTTTCGATACCCCATCCAAGGATGAGGCACTTTTAATTCCCTATGGTGCCTTCTCAAAAATATTCTCCGTTGGGAGATATGGTATAGAACCAGTTATTGCGGCTAAGGGTCTTGACGATGATCAGGATCTGATCGCTTTGGAAAATGAAATGGCCGGTCTGCTTCGCGCAAAGCGGGGGTTAAAGCCCACTGAGGAAGATAATTTCGCTTTAAATAAATCCGAGTTTGTCCAAAATGCCGTTGGTGCAATTTTCACTGTAATCAGTTTGGCAGGCTGGGTGATTGGTGGATTTTCCATCTTGATAGGGGGGTTTGGGATTGCCAATATTATGTTTGTATCGGTAAAGGAACGAACAAATATTATTGGAATTCAGAAGTCTCTAGGTGCCAAAAACTTCTTTATTCTATATCAATTTCTATTTGAAGCAACATTCTTAAGTTTAATAGGTGGTCTTGCCGGACTTTTTTTAGTATATATGGCGACCTTTGTCTCGTTGGGAAGCTTGGAAATCATCTTAAGTTTCAAAAATATTATGCTTGGAATTGGCCTTTCCTCGGTGATTGGCATACTTGCTGGCATTATTCCAGCCTCCATGGCAGCCAAACTCGATCCCGTAGAAGCCATTCGTTCTGCCTGATTTAAAGCTTGGAAAGGCAGTTTTAAAAACTAAAGCAAATCACTTAGAAAGATTCTGGAGAATGCCTGCATGTAGATTAAATAAAAGAGGGTGTCGAAATAATCGACACCCTCTTTTATTATTTACATCGGATTTCAGGATACCTATTTCTCTTCTTTCTCCGGCTTCTCCTTTACTGGTTTCTCCTTGGTTGGCTTTTCCTTGGATGCCTTCAATTTCAGCCCTGCTTTTTCCTTAATCTTCAATTCAAGTTCCTCCATGAGTTCAGGATTGTCAAGGAGCAGCGTCTTGACTGCATCTCTACCCTGCCCCAATTTATTTCCTTCATAAGAAAACCAGGAACCAGCCTTTTTAATGATCTCAAACTCCACACCCAAATCGATGATTTCGCCGACTTTCGAAATACCTTCTCCATATATGATGTCAAATTCCACCACTTTGAACGGAGGGGAAACCTTGTTTTTAACCACCTTCACTTTGGTTCGATTACCCATAATATTATCTGCCCCCTCCTTGATTTGACCTATCCTTCGGATATCCAATCTAACTGACGCATAGAATTTCAAGGCATTACCGCCCGTAGTGGTCTCCGGATTCCCAAACATGACCCCTATTTTGTCCCGGAGCTGGTTGATGAACACACATGCGCAGCCGGTTTTATTAATCGCTCCTGTAAGTTTTCGAAGCGCCTGGGACATCAGACGGGCCTGAAGACCCATTTTGCTGTCGCCCATCTCTCCTTCGAGTTCTCCCTTTGGCACCAAGGCTGCTACCGAGTCAATCACAATGATATCTATTGCTCCTGAACGGATCAGGTGTTCGGCGATTTCCAAGGCCTGCTCGCCATTGTCAGGCTGGGATATTAGCAGGTTTTCTATATCTATTCCCAATTTTTCGGCATAGGCCTTATCAAAGGCATGTTCCGCGTCAATGAATGCCGCCATACCACCGGCTTTTTGGGCTTCGGCAATGCAGTGCATGGAAAGGGTAGTCTTACCCGAGGACTCCGGGCCGTATATTTCTATAACCCGGCCTCGGGGTATTCCTCCAATACCCAAAGCCATATCAAGCCCCAAGGAGCCCGTGGAAATAGCGGGAATATCTAGGACAACATTGTCGCTAAGTCTCATTACAGTCCCCTTGCCGTAGGATTTCTCCAGCTTATCTATGGTTAATTGAAGGGCTTTTAATTTTTCGGAATTCGCATTCATAGGTATATTAGGATAGTATAAAAGTAACGACTAAAATTTATGTGAAATTAATCATTCGTCAGGGGAATCGCAACAAAAGGATAACCATAGTTTGATAAATCCGTACTTCCTATTCTAATCGTATTTTGATAGCTTTGGTTTTCATACTGGTACAGCTTTTGAGTCAGTAGATTTTAATCAACAAGATGCCCATGTCGCTCAATGTAAAAATAGCCTTGCTGTTTCTGCTTTTTTCTTTCAATTTCCCGGACTCCGAACCAAGGAGGAAAAACCAGGCTTTTACCCAGGGTGAAGAACTTACCTTCCGGGTTAAGTATCTGTTTTTCAATGCCGCCGAGGCTAAAATGGTAATCCATGACAACATTCACTATATCCAAAACAAACCCTCCTTTAAAATCGATGTGTACGGTAGGACCTTGAGTATTTTCAGGCTTTTCTATGTCAAAGACAACTGGGGAACGTATCTGGATACAGCAAATATCATCCCCTACCGCTCCTATCGTCACATCGAAGAGGGAAATTACCGAAAACACGAGGTTGTTGATTTTAACCATGACAAAAACGAAGCCCTACTGAAGCTATATGACCGGGACAATCAAAAGATTGTGGAAACCCAAAGCTTCCGAGTGCCCTCTAACATTCAGGATATCGTGAGCGGCTACTACATGCTGCGTACGATGAATTTTGGAACGCTTCGCGAAGGTCAAGCAGTTACCATTCGGGGTTTTTTCGATAAAAAAATATATAACCTAAAATTAATATACGAAGGCACCCAACGGATAAAAACTAGAATCGGCACCTATGAAACCCGGGTATTTTCGCCGATCATGCCTTCCAACAAGTTATTTAGCGGCGAACGGCCTATTAAGGTTTGGATCACTGACGACGACAACAGGATTCCTGTAAGGATAAAGGCTGATTTAGTGGTAGGTGCCTTGGATATGGAAATAACAGAAGCTGTAGGGCTAAGAAATCCGTAACAAACGGCTAAAATTCTTGAAATGGATAACAATTTGGTAATACTATCGTCTGGAAATGGCTGATATTAACCTCTTGTCCTTTCGGGGAATAACTTCTTTTTAAGGATTTGTTACCTTTGCGGTAAAATAAACAGGCTGTGAAAAATAGTTGGCTTTAAGGTATGAGTGATCAACGGAAAATTAAAGTCTTGGTCGTGGATGACGAGCAGGATATCATCGACATACTGACCTATAACCTGCAAAAGGAAGGGTATGAAGTAGAAACCGCCATGGATGGTATAAAAGCAGTGAGCATAGCGAAATCCTTTGTTCCTGATGTAATACTTCTGGACATCATGATGCCCCTTCAGGATGGCGTTGAAACTTGCAGACAAATCAGGGAGATCCCTGAGTTAAAAAGCACATTTGTAATATTCCTGACAGCAAGATCCGAGGAATATTCGGAAGTAGCCGCTTTTGATGTCGGAGCAGATGATTATATCAACAAGCCTATAAAACCCCGGGCACTGCTAAGCCGGATAGCGGCACTTTTTCGTAGAGAAACGAAAAAAGACCAGGAGGTATCCAAAATCACCGTCCGTGATTTGGTCATAGATCGGTCCAGTTATACCGTATCCAAGTCCGGAAAAATCATTATCTTACCGAAAAAAGAGTTCGAACTGCTTTACTTTTTATCCAAAAGTCCAAACATCGTTTTCAGCAGGGACGATCTCTTGCAGAACATCTGGGGAACGGATGTGTTTGTTTTGGCACGTACCGTGGATGTACATATCCGCAAGGTCCGGGAAAAAATAGGAGACGACTACATCACCACAGTAAAAGGTGTCGGTTATAAATTTGATCTAGGTTAATATAATGTTCAACACTTCCAGGGGGATATCCATGTTGCTGGCGATGGCTATTACGTTGTTAGTTATTGCCTTCTTATCCCTCATGGAAGACAGTACACCCACGGTTTTGATTGTAGCGGGAGCGGTCTGCCTCTCTGCTGCCTACTTACTGATATATATCACCCTGGAATTTTTAATTTTTAAAGAGGTCGGCAACATCTACCGGGTTTTGGATAAAATTCAAAAGAAAAATCCCGGGTATATCACGCCCAAAGGGTCGAAAAATTCCATCTCACCCCTTCGGAAAATTCAAGGATCAATCAATTCCTATGCCGCGGCGAAAAACCGCGAAATCGAGGTACTCCAGCAGAACGATGCCTTCCGCAGGGAATTTATTGCGGATATTTCCCATGAGTTAAAAACTCCCATCTTCGCTGCCCAAGGATATATCCACACCTTGCTCGATGGGGCCGTGGAAGATTTGAATGTAAGGGACAAGTTTTTGAACCGGGCTGCGAAGAGCATGAACAATCTGGAGAAGTTGGTACTGGACCTCATCACGCTAAACCAGATGGAAAGTGGCGTTGTCAAGTTCAATTTCACTCCCTTTGATATGGCTGAGGTCGTTCAGGAAGTAGTAGATCAGCTTGAAGACAAGGCCAACAGACGAAATGTGACGGTAAAATTCAAACCCGGCTCGGAAGGTCGCTTCATTACTTTTGCCGATAAAGAAAAGATATTCCGAGTCATTCAGAATTTGATTTCCAATGCCATCAAATACAATAAAGAAGACGGAGAAGTTACCATCAATCTCAAAGCAACCAAAAACAACATTACCTTCAAAGTAAAGGACGACGGAAAAGGCATTCCTCCAGAGGATCTCAAACGGATTTTTGAGCGTTTTTATCGGGTGGAAAAAAGCAGGTCCAGGGAACAGGGCGGTACAGGATTGGGACTTGCCATTGTCAAGCATATACTGGAAGGGCACAAGAGCAAAATATCCGTTTCCTCAACGTTGGGTAAGGGATCGGTTTTTAGCTTTGAGCTGCCATTGCATAAGGAAACTCAGGAGAAACTGGTTACGATGTTTTCATTTTTTTAAAAAAATCATAATCTCTACTAAGTTCGGTGATAAGAACTATCCATATCTATTATTAAAAAAACTGGATTTTTTTCATTTTTAAAGAATGCCGATAGAATACCGTAATTAACATTCCACAAATTATTATTGCTAATAATATCACTGTTGGTGAAGCAATTGAAACTTCTACATCTGGGTTTCGATGATAAAAGTTCAGCAGGGTAAAAGTAAAGGCATTGTTAATAATATGGATAAAAATCGGAACGACTAGATTTTCTGACCAGAAGTATAGATAGCCGAGAAGAACTCCCAACGCCATTCTTGGAAGAAATCCCAGAAACTGAAAATGGATAAAACTAAATAACATCGCAGAAATCCAAATGCCCAGGTGATGGTTTTTTAAAATGCCACATATCTCGTTTTGAACAAGACCACGAAAAAGTAGTTCCTCCCCAATACCTGCCAAAATTGCCACAACGAATAGTATAGGTATTATTTCATACCAATGATCGTAAATAACTATCAATTCCGTTATTTTTTGAGCAAGGGCCTCTTTTTCTAAAAGGTCTTGCTGCAGTTCAGAAAACCATGCTGGTATCTGCATTTGCTGGTTGAATTCAATCAAATAAGATGTGATCGGCAGAGCGGTCACAAAAATAAAAAATGACAAAAGAATAAACATTCCTAACTTTTCTGTCCGTATCAGGAATACTCGTTTTAGATCATTCTGGAAGAAATATATATAGATTAATGGAAGGAAAATATAGACAAATAGTGTGTTTAACCCCTGTAAAAGCAATAAGATCATCCTTACTTCTGATTCATCTTCCAGTTCTAACAATGAGTTTTCAGAACCTACCGGATTTATACCGAGTGCCAAAAAAACCAATTGACTTAAAAAAGCTCCTATTATTACAAAACCTACTATGAGCAACGCTATCCCAACTATTTTAAAAACCTTGCGTCTTATAGGATTGTGAAAATAAGTTAATCTGTTTATCATCAAATGCCTTGATTTTTCCTTTTGGAGCTTTTTCAATTTGCATAAGCCGTTTATAGTTTAGCTTTTAAATGGCTGCTGACGGATAGTCGTTAAATTACCTTGCGCAAATGTAGGTTTATCCTTTATTTTTTAGGATCACGTTCAAATAAACGAGCACCGCCGATTGAAGTGTAAACAAACCCACAGCAACCCAGATATTGGACTGCTCGGTGAAAATCAGGAGATATCCCAGAACAAGCAAACATACAAGTAAATAAACCAATGATGCTATCTGTTTAGCCTTCAATTTTTTAAGCGTCATAACTTCTTATTTTTAAAAGTAAAATTATGGCATTCCGAGCCGTATTTCACCATTTAATTACTCGGAATCCTTCTTATCCCTTTTTTGAAAATACACCCCAGCCAAATAAGACCCAATCACGGTGCCTCCAGCTATAGCTGGAATATATGGATGCTGAATGACTTCAAAGAAATTAAGTATATACACCCCCGCAGCCAACAGTCCGATTATTGAAATTAAAATGCGTAATTCTTTGTTCCCCATAATATGCTTGCTATCGGTTCAGCTCCAAGTAATTGGCTGGCCTAATGCTGTCGTTTCTGTCATAAAGGTAATTAAACCGGCGCATATACGCGTCAGCGGGAAGAAATTCATCACTGGTCTCTGCTAGCTTTTTCGCCAACACGCCATCCAAATAATCCCTAAGTTGGACGAACTGCGGCAAGTCCACCAAGTTGGTCATCTGGTAGGGATCCTGCTCGTTCTCATAGAGCAGCCAAGGCCCCAGCAGATCCCGCACATAGGTGTATTTCCGGGTGCGTACGCCTCTGTATTCCCGGCCCCCATTCATAAATTGCCACTCGTGAAAAGGCACAGGAAGGGTAATCAGTGCTGCTTCATTTTCAAGTTCCTCACCTGCCAATAAAGCTGTGGAAAAGTCCTTCCCCTGTACACTCGTTGGAATATCCAATCCGGACAATCCCAGAAAAGTAGGCAATAAATCCGGTGTATTGATAGGGTCTAAAACCTCCCTTCGTTCCTTTCCCAGCCTATTGGGATAGCGTATGAGCAAAGGAACCATTATGGATTCGTCCCAGGGGCGTTGTTTTTTCAGAACGCCTTTTGACATCAACATATCCCCGTGGTCAGAGGTAAATACGAAAATCGTATTATCCGTCAAACCCTCCGCTTCCACAGCATCCATCAGGTCACCTATGGCTTTATCCATCGCTGTACAATGGGCATAGTAAGCGGCTATGACCCGGCGGGCACTATCTTGGTATATTTCCGGCACGTTCGGTCTGAGAAATATTGCTGCTGGGTCATACATGTCTTGGTATTCTTTTGGGGCGGAAAAATATGGATCATGCGGAGGCCCATAGGATAAATAAAGTAGGAAAGGATTATCCTTATTTTGCTTTACATAACTTATCGCACTGTCCGTTTGCGGGAACACGTCATATCCCTCCCAAAACTGCTTTTCATCATTCTCATCAAAATAATAACTGTTGTTATAATCGTGAGTTACCTCTCTTACTTTCCAATAATCAAAGCCCTGCCGCCTTTCTTTGGGCACGGGTTTATTTCTACCGCTAAAGGGATCTTCACCACGCATGTGGCCGTTTAGGTGCCACTTACCAATATATCCCGTCTGATAGCCGGCCTCCTTATAGATTTTACCCATGGTAACGGCATTGGTCGGCAGGGGTTTATCATTGTAAAAGAGCCCGTTGGTTAAGGGGTATTGGCCGGTAAGAAAACTCGCCCGCCAGGGTGCACAAACGGGGATCACGGCGACGGCATTTTGAAAAACCACACTTTCAGCCGCCAATCGGTCCAGATTAGGAGTAATAATGTCATTGTTCCCCGCATAGCCAACGGCTTCCCCCCGCCACTGATCGGCAAGGATAAAAATGACATTTGGCGGAGGAAGTTCTTCGGAACTATCAACTTGGGGAGATTGGCAACCGAGAACGATCCCGGCAAGAAAGATAAAATAACTGGTCTTAAGCATTCAACTCAAAAGGTTTATTGGGTAAATTTCCCTTCAAGTTCCGTAAAAATTGTCACAAATAGAAATGTATGACCAATCGACTATTACAGTTTTTGATTTTTCTAAAATCCGAAATACTTTATCCGTTGTTCTTTATGGCGAAAAAACCTTCCAGGTTTCACCTGAATAATTTAAATAACTAGTTGATTATCAACAAAACTTGGAAGGTTTGTTGATATAAGGGAGTTATTACTCCGGCGCCATTTGAGGATTGTGGGCGGTGTTTCTGTATAGCTTTTCCCGCTGCTCCTCCAGTGTTACCTTTGTTTTATCGGGTGTTAGTTCATCGAATACATGTAGCCGAACCTGACTATCCGAGGCGGTCTTGTGCCACTGCTCATCCGCATACAATATGATACCGGCTTCATGTTTATCCAAAAGCATATCATAGGGCCCGGCTGAAGCCATTAATTTTACCAGCAACGGGGCAGTCTCGACGATCAGGAACAGTAAAATTATAAAGATATTTGCCCAGTACATGGAAATGTTTTCGGCAGTGAGTGTCCCGAGCGCCTGCAAACGGGCGGCTAAGCCGTCATAGTTGTCCATAGAAATTTCCTGCCGTTGCCATTCGGCTTCCTTGGCCGCTTCAATGACTTTCAAATCCTCCTCATATGCCACTGCCCTTTCAAGATTTCGGGCTTCCGACTCCCTGTAATCCTGTTCAGCCAAATTCAATTGTTCTTCCTTTTTTCGGGCATTGGTACCCAAGCCGACAACACCGGATGTACCAGGAGTCTTTAGTCCAAAGCGTTCGGCATCATACTCCTTCTGCTTTTCGTCTCTAAATTCCCGTTTATTGTCAGTGTCCTCTTGGAGGGACTGAATCCCGTTCAAAATTTCCGTCTTTTCTGGAAATCCAAGGTCAATTTGTTCTTTGGTTTCCTGAATGACTGCCAGCCTGTCTTTGTCCAGTTGCCGGTTGATTTCCTTTTCAAAAATACGCAGCTCAAGCGGCTTGGCTATTACTAATGCCAATACAGCGGCGAGGAAAAAACGGGGTAGGGCGATTCTCCATTCCTCAAAACTGCTTTTCCGCTTCCGCATGGTACCCACGATGTACCTATCCAGGTTAAAAATCATCAAAGCCCAGATTACCGCCAGAATTACTGCTACATAGGGAGAATCAAATACCGTATGCATGGCATATCCAGCAGCCAATCCTGCGAATATGGCCGTAAACAATACCGTCCCACCTATTCCAATATATTTGTTGGATTCAGTTGGGCATTTCTTCAATAATGGCTGGTATGCTCCGGCACAAAACCACAGCATTCGTTGGATATAGGTCATAAAGTGAACGCAATTATTTTAATTAAAGCAAAGCCCATACTAGTTTTCGTACTGGGTCAAAAATGTGACAGAAACAGATAAAAAGCTTGTATAACTTGAATCAACAGTCCATTGTTAGTTACATTTTATATCAAGCCGAGTTTCCAAGTGACCGTTTTCAGACATAAAGGAACCGAACCTGTCCGAAAACGGAACAGGCAACCAATATTTTTTTTCCGGTAGTGCGAGTAACCGTAAAAGCACGTAATTTCGGACTTGAAAACTCAAAAATCTATTATGAAGAAAGCAAACTGCATGCTGTTCCTGTTTTTAATTCTTGGCCAAGTTTGGGCACAGGATCCGACCCGGTTTGAAGGCCAGGTTCAAGAAATAAGAGAAATATATCCCGCTGAAGACTATCAGGGATCGGTAGTATTCACCGGAAGCTCCAGCATACGTATGTGGGCAGATTTGGCTACTGATTTCCCCAATCACAAAGTGGTTAATGCCGGATTCGGCGGTTCGCAAGCAGTAGACCTGTTGCATTATGTGGACGAATTGATTTTGGCGTACCGTCCAAAACAAGTATTTATCTATGAAGGGGACAATGATATTTCCGCAGGAAAAGACACGGAGGTAATCATGGAAACATTAAACCTGATCGTATCGGAAATAAAATTAAAACTGCCAGAAACTGAGGTCATCCTAATCGGCGCAAAACCCAGCATTTCCCGTTGGGAATTGGCAGACAAGTATAAGGATCTCAACACGGAAATGGTAAAATACAGTGCGGTTACCGCCAGTGTGCAATATGCCGATGTATGGACAGGCATGCTGGGTCCGGACAAAAAACCCCTGCCAGATATCTTCCTGGAAGACGATCTGCACATGAAGCGGAAAGGATACGAGATCTGGGTAAAGGAAATCGGTAAGTTTTTGGGCTATTAAGCTATGAACAGACTTAGTTTTACCCAGTACGCATCTTAATTTGACAGCTGGGGGATAGCTAATTTTGGTATTTACAAAACATACTTTTGAAAAAGCTTGTCCAAGGTTTCGGAAAGATCATCAGAGAATCCACTGTGGGGCCTGGAAGTTTGAATAATCGAACTCCTAACGGCCGTAAGCCACCTAAATCTTGAAGTGGCATCCTGAAGGGCAATTGGACTGCCATTGGGATGCCCTTCACAAATTTTCCGAAAGGATTCTAGGTAGGATTGGATGATGCCCACGTCAGCTTTCTGATCCAATGCGGTCAACTTTTTCTCATCCAAAAAGATCTTACAATGTAGCATGCCCTGTTGCTTGCAGTTTAGGATTGCTCCCACATTGATAAATTCCTCCCGCTCAACGGATGGAACAACCCGAAGTATGGCGTATTCATATAAGTGCATGCCTTGCCTCTTTTATTTGGTTGATAAATACATCCGAACTATCTCTCCTTAGTTTCAGAAATTCCCGATAAATCTCTTTCCCTTCCGATGCGGATTCGACATCCCTGGATGCCAACACCCATTCATCCGGGATCAAATCAACTATCTCCGACAATTTATTATCCGTCAACAGTGATTTGAAGATTATGTCCACCTCGTCGATCTGTGAAGCCTGCGGTAGTAAAACATGATCTTTGATTGTCGGAAAGGAACCTGCTGCATGTTTTTCCCAATTGGTCCAGGAATGGTGAAATAAAAAGGCAGCGCCATGGTCAATCAGCCAAAGCTCCCTGTTCCACAGCAACATATTGGTATTTCGATAGGTCCTGTCCACATTTGTAATAAAAGCATCCAACCAGACAATTTGGGAAGCCAGCAATGCATCCACCTTAGTGGCACCGGGGTCAAAAGTAATTGCCTTTGACAAAAAGTGGAGCCCAAGGTTTAACCCCTGGCTCCCTTTAAGTAAATCCTGGATTTCTTCATCTCCTTCAGATCGTCCGAAAGCCTCATCCAGATCCGCAAGAACCAATTCAGGAACTTTGAATCCGAGCAGCCTGGCAATTTCGCCGCCCAACAGCTCTGCAATCAGTGCCTTTTCCCGCTGGCCGGCTCCTCTAAACTTAAGCACATAGCTAAACCCGTCATCAGCATCAGCCAAGGCAGGCAGGGATCCACCCTCACGCAAAGGCATCACATACCGCATTACGCGAACTCTCCTAAGGGTAAGTTGATCGTCTTTTTCCATCATTTCGAAAACACCAGCCCAAAGATAAATAGAATTTGATCGGTAAAATTTAAAATGGGATCTAAAACTACTCTACGAAAAAACATTATGTAGACTCGGCACTTATGAAAAACTCTAAATTTAGGCACATCTAAAATTCTATGCTACACATTATTCACCCTAATAATTTTATTCCCATTACAATATGTGTTACTTTTGCGGCCCGGTTTGGAGAGAAGCCTTATGAAGAAAATTGTATTTAAAGATCTGATTCTGTTTGAAAACGATGATTTTATTGTCGTGAACAAACCCCCTTACCTGTCCACGCTGGACGACAGGCATGAGGCACAGAACATTCTCCATTTGGCCAAGCAGTACACTCCAGACGCACAGGTCTGTCATCGACTGGATAAGGAAACATCGGGTTGTCTGGTAATCGCCAAGCACCCCGACGCGTACCGGCACATGGCCATGCAGTTTGAGGACCGCAGTGTGCACAAAGTATACCACGCAGTGGTAGACGGCATACATGAGTTTCGACAAACGATGGTAGACAGAAATCTTCTTGCCAATAACAAGGGGATTTCCAAGGTAAGTCCGGAGGGAAAGCCGGCGCTTACTTATTTTGACACTTTGCGTACCTACTTCCATCACAGCCTGATTGCGTGTAATCCGATTACTGGGAGAATGCATCAGATTCGGGTCCATCTTTCTTACTTGGGCGCTCCTATTTGCGGGGATGAACTTTATGGAGGAAAACCCCTTTATCTATCTAAGATAAAGCGGAAGTTCAACTTAAAAAAAGGCACAGAGGAAGAACCGCTGATGCAGCGTGTATCCCTGCATGCGCACTCGATCCGATTTACGCTTATGGATGGCGGAATGCAAGTTGTGGAAGCACCTTATCCAAAAGATTTCGCGGTGCTGGTCAAGCAACTGGAAAAAAACCGCTAATAGTTAGGTGTGAATTGAGGGCAAAATCAGGAATGAGGTCAATTTTTCAGAGGAACAGGCAAAACAATTTTTGCTATTCTTGTGAAAATAAGGCAGTAATGTCAGGAATGTTTTGCAAATAAATTTAATTACATCTATCTTTGTGTCCCTTTTTGAGGGTGAACTGTATTTAACAAGCTATTAATTAAACATTTACACAGTGGATACTTTAAGCTATAAGACCATTTCAGCAAACAAAGCTACTGTACAGAAGGATTGGGTTATTGTGGATGCCCAGTCCCAAGTATTGGGTAGATTTGCCAGTGGAGTGGCGAAAATTTTAAGAGGGAAACATAAGCCGAACTTTACCCCTCATGTAGACTGCGGAGACAATGTAATTGTCGTAAACGCGGGAAAAGTCAGGTTAACTGGCAAAAAATGGGACGATAAGGTATACGTTCGCCACACGGGATATCCCGGAGGGCAGCGGATTGCCACACCAAAGATTTTGATGCAGAAATCTGAGATCACTTTGGTGGAAAAGGCTGTAAGAGGCATGTTACCAAAAAACAGGTTGGGCAGAAAGCTCTATACCAATCTTTATGTTTACGCTGGCCCTGAGCATCCGCACAGTGCACAGCAACCAAAAGAAGTCACACTTTAATGCTAGCCGTCAATGGAAGTAACTAACACGATCGGAAGAAGGAAGACCTCCGTAGCAAGAATTTACATGAAACCGGGAAATGGCAACATTACCGTCAACAAAAAAGAGTTGGCAGTATATTTCCCATTTGACCTGCACCAAATTGTGGTTAGACAGCCTTTGACGCTGATCAACCAGGATGGTTCGTATGATATACAAATCAACGTAGACGGTGGTGGAATCAAAGGTCAGGCGGAAGCTATCCGTATGGCGATCTCCCGTGCCCTATGTGAAATCAACGAAGAAAACAGACCGCCATTGAAGAAAGAAGGGTTTCTTACTCGGGATTCCAGAATGGTAGAACGTAAGAAAGCAGGCCGCAAGAAAGCAAGAAGAAAATTCCAGTTCTCCAAGCGTTAATAGCTGGATACTGTTTCTTTTACATACAGTTAAACAAACACATATTTAATAAATGGCCAATTTAGAATATAAAGACTTACTGGATGCTGGTGTTCACTTCGGACACTTAACAAGAAAGTGGGATCCAAGAATGGCACCGTATATCTTCATGGAGAAGAACGGAATCCATATCATCGATCTGAATAAAACGCTCGTTTGCCTTGAAGAAGCATCCAACGCAATCAAGCAAATCGTACGCTCCGGAAAAAAAGTAATGTTCGTAGCTACTAAAAAACAAGCCAAAGACCTGGTGGCGGAAGAAGCAAGAAGGCTGAAAATGCCTTATGTGACTGAAAGATGGTTAGGTGGCATGATGACTAACTTTGCAACGATCCGGAAGTCGCTCAAGAAGATGACCTCCATCGATAAGTTGATGAAGGATGAGTCTTACCAAAACCTCGCAAAAAAGGAGCGTCTGATGATCACTCGTCAGCGTGAGAAACTGGAATCAGTTTTGGGCGGTATTGCCGACCTTACGCGACTTCCTTCAGCTTTGTTTATAGTAGATATCAAAAGAGAGCATATCGCTATTGCTGAAGCAAAAACGCTTGGTATCCCTGTTTTCGCATTGGTGGATACGAACTCCAACCCTAATGAAGCGGATTTCCCTATCCCAGCCAATGACGATGCATATAAGTCCATTTCTTTGCTGGTGAAAGCATTCGGCGCTGCCATCGAAGAAGGACTCTCAGAACGTAAAAGAGACAAGGACGACGCAAAACTCACTGAAGAAGAGGAAGCCAAAAAGGCTGTTGACGCGGACTCCAACGAGTAATCCACAATGATTATATATTTCAAAAAATTGAACATAAGGTTTTCCTGTGTTCAATTTTTTGTTTAATACAACATAATAGATCTGCCGGAATTTGTACGTCTGGAAGAATCTAAATTTGATCGTAAATCATAAAATAAAACAAACATTACAATGGCTATTACTGCACAAGAGGTAAACAAATTGAGACAAATGACCGGAGCCGGTATGATGGACTGTAAGAAAGCCCTTACCGAAGCTGAAGGAGATTTTGAAAAAGCTATTGACATCCTTAGAAAAAAAGGTCAAAAAGTATCCGCTTCCAGAGCAGACAGAGAGACAAAAGAAGGTGTGGTAGTAACCGACATCAGCGCAGATGGCAAAACAGGTGTCCTTATTTCATTGACTTGCGAGACTGACTTCGTGGCCAAAAATGAAGAGTTTGGCAAATTGGCAAACAGCATCCTTTCCCTAGCGGTAAAAGAAAATGCCGATTCGGTTGAAGCCATTCAGGCACTGCCTTTTGAAGGTATCACGGTAGGAGAAAAAATCACCGAAATGACCGGAAAAATAGGTGAGAAAATCGAAATTTCCCACTTTGAAAAACTTACCGGTGACCAAGTGGTAGCGTATATCCATTCCAACGGCAAATTGGGCGTATTGGTATCCCTAGTGAATAGCGGCGGAACGAACGTGGAAGATGCAGGTAAGGACGTGGCTATGCAGATCGCTGCCATGAATCCTGTAGCTGTAGACAAAGACGGCGTAGATGCCACTACTGTAGAAAGAGAAATCGAAGTAGGCAAAGACCAGGCCCGCCAAGAAGGTAAGCCGGAAGAAATGCTTGAAAAAATAGCATTGGGTAAGTTGAACAAATTCTACAAAGAAAACACCTTACTTAGCCAGGCTTTCGTCAAGGACAACAGCAAAACTATTGCCCAGTATTTGGACAGTGTGAGCAAAGGATTGACAGTAAGTGCATTTAAGAGAATTTCAATCGGGTAATTCCCCTAGTTAATATCCAATAAAAAAGGCCTGATGATTGATTTCATCAGGCCTTTTTTTATTAATAAAAGGAGATGCTATCACATCTCCTTTTTCTATTTTACATCAAATCAATAACCCGGATTTTGTGGGGCAAGATTTGGATTTACATCCAATTCAATTCGAGGCAAAGGCATTAGATAATCCCTGCCAGCATCAAAACTTGGGTGTGGTTCAAGAGAGTTTGGTCCTTTGAACACTAGATCTCCCATTTGCCGTCGTTTGATATCATACCATCGGTGATATTCAAAGGCTAATTCCAAGCGACGCTCCTCCAAAATCAAGTTCACAAAATCTTCCTTATCCAATCCACCCTGAACATCTTCGGGGAAGCTGTTTTGCTGTCCTGCAGCGTTTCTGGCTCTGGCACGGACCTCATTTACCCATCCGATGGATTCCGCTGTTGGACCGTTATTTACCTCAGCAGCAGCTTCTGCCGCCATCAGCAATACATCTGCATACCGCATTGCCGCATAATTATGATCTGTGAACCTTCCCTCCGCATTGCTGTTGCCAGGAAATCTCCTGTATTTAGCAATATGAGGTCGTTGGGTATTTACAAACTCTGTATAGGGTTGCATGACTCCCGCGATCGCCGCAGAATCCTCGAAACTTACCTTTTTTCGATAATCGCGATCATCCCAAGTATTAAATACCGGCATTGACGGAACGGCTACGCTCCATCCAAGTTGATCAGCACCCCGAATACCGGTCATCGCACCCATAAGGTCGTCATTGGCACCGCCACCACCAGCTTGTTGACCCAAGAACTCTACTGCGAAAATATGCTCCCGCATATTGTTGGATAGTTCAGCGCGGAACAAATTTTGAAAATCCGGTTCTAAGTCGTATCCAAACCTTCCCTTATTTTCTATCACCCATTTCGCTTCCTCATATGCCTTAGGGTAATCGTTTAGCGTTAGGTGAACTGAGGCAAGAAAAGAAGCCGCTGTTCCTTTTGTTGGCCTTGATCTGATATTATTGGAATGCTGATCAGGTAGCCATTGTTTGGCATATTCAAAATCGGCCAATATTCCCTGATAGATGGTAGCCTCTGGCGTTTTACTGATTTCTTTCACCAATTCAGGATTGTTAATAAAGAAATCGATATAAGGCAAATCCCCAAACATCCGCACCAAATGGAAATAGCTGAACGCCCGCACAAACCTGGCTTCTGCCACCAGACGGTTATTCACTTCCTCCTCCAAAGCCAATGTTTCCGCACCGGAAATGGCCGCATTTGCAGCAGAAATAACCTGATACCAGTAGGGCCAAAACTGGTTGACCATACCGTTGTTATCATCCATATTGAAGTCATTTACCTGCTGCCTCTCAGCTGGAGTACCTCGGTCTCCAATATCTACCATGTCGCTGCGAAGCATCAGGGCAGTCACAAACTGTCTACCCCAAAGCCGCTCACTGGCTATCCAGCCGTATGCTCCAAAAATCGCAATTTCCACATCCCGGGAGGTGTTGAACAAGCTCTCCGGTGCCAACAGACCTATCGGTCTTTCTTCCAAGTCCGCACATCCCAAAAACATGCCGACAAAACTCAGTAACAAAAACTTATTGATATATTTTTTCATGTGTCTATAATTGTTTTTCAGCGGTCACATGGAATCTCGCATGGTTGATAGTCATCCCAGTGTGTGACGGCTACGTCATGCTCGATTTCATCTGTTTATAATTTTTTTTCAACGGTCATAACTTGCCCCGCACTAGCAGTCGGGGTGGAATCTCGCATGATGGATAATCATCCTCTGAATGAGGGTTTTCTCATGCTCGATTTCATGATTTTTCCGTAGTCGGTGATTAAAAGCCCACATTGATTCCAAAGGTATAATTCTTGGCATTCGGATAGGAACCGTAATCCAAGCCCAGGTTTCTGTTGCCGTTGGTTGAACCTCCTGATTGGTAATTGACTTCAGGATCGTAACCTCTGTAGTTGGTAAATGTCAGGATGTTCTGCGCACTGACGTACAGCCTAAGCCGGGTTACTTTCAGTTTTTCCAATACTGGCGCTGGCATGTTATAGCCTAGGGAAAGGTTTTTCAGCCGGGTAAAAGTGCCGTCATAGATCCAACGGGTAGAGACTCTTCTGGTTCTGCCTGTCATAGCTCTTGGAATATCCGTATTGGTATTGGTAGGAGTCCAACGGTTCAATGCCGCCGTAGTGGCGTTGTTGATACCCGAGAGTAGGTCCAATTCCATCAAAGTGTAGCTTAGGATATCATTTCCGTAGGAACCTTGGAAGAAAACGTTCAAATCAAAATTTCTCCAACGGAAATCATTATTCCATCCCCAGATAAAGTCCGGATGAGGATTACCTATTATTTCCCGGTCATTGGCGTTTAGCATGCCATCTCCATTCAGATCCCTGAATTTCTCCCCTCCTAGAACCTGCTCAAAGCCTCCACCTGGTATAAAATCATCGCCTTGCTGATATACACCATCATAAACCCAACCGAAGAAGCTACCCACCGGATAGCCTTCCTTCAGTAACTGGGTGTTGCCCAAACCGACCATATGTCCCGGTCCGGATCCGTACTGAATATCTGTTCCATCTGGTAAGGAAAGTACTTTGTTTACGTTTCTGGAAATATTCACATCCATATTCCATTGGAAAGCACCAACCAGATTTCGAGATCCCAGTGTCAGTTCTACTCCTTTGTTTTCTACCTGACCAATATTTCTCAGTTGGTCCGTATAACCTGAATATCTCGGTAATGGAACGGAAAATAATAGATCGGAAGTTACCATGCGATAATATTCCGCAGACAAGGTAATTCTGTCATCCCAAAATCCCACGTCTGTACCTATGTTGAGTTGTGCCGTTGTTTCCCAAGTCAGGTTATCGTTGGCTACCGTAGTAGGCCTTACCGCATTGACGGGAGAATCATTAAGCACGGTGAATACTGAGGAAAATCTAGCAAGCGTTTGGTACGGAGCAATGGCTTGGTTACCCGTAATACCGTAGCTACCTCTCCACTTCCAAAAGCTAATTAAGTCCGAGGTATCCAAGAACTTCTCATTTTTCATGTTCCATGCTACAGCACCAGAGGGGAAGAAAGCCCATTTGTTGTTTCGACTAAAGGTAGAAGAACCGTCGTACCGCGCATTGAAGGTAAACAACAACCTATCGGCAAAGGAATAATTCACCCTTCCATAATAGGAGGAAATCTGCCAGTCAGTAAAGGCTGAATTGGGGGTTTGCCAGACTGCGGAAGAGCCCAGGTTCCAGTAAGAAAAGGCATCGGTAATGAAATTTTGTCCCCGGGCACCCCAGCTTTCATTCTCTGAGGATTGGAAGGAATAACCCGCCATGGCGGAGAAATTGTGGATTTCGCCAAATGTTTTGTTATAGGTCAGGTAATTTTCATTAAGGAATAGCGTACTTCTAGATGCGTTTATACGTGCATCACCACCTACATTTCTTCCTTCGGTCACGGTAGTTGGGGAATGTTGTCCGTTACGCCCTGCATGGGAAGTCGCCCCGAAAGTCGTTCGGAATTTCAGATTTTCAAGGATATCATATTCCGCAAACATGTTTCCCTGAAATCTATCGGTAACATTTTGATCGATCAAAGACGTTGCGATAGCATAGGGGTTGTCAATCGGATCGTTTAGCCTTGCTACTGTAAAGGTGCCGTCTGGGCGGTAGATGGGCTGATCTGGCTCGAATTTAAACGCTGAGGCAACTACGCCGGGAGTCAAGCCTCCCGACCCCTCTTGGGTTCGTACACCGTCACTTTCGCTACGCTGCGCAAAGAGATTCAACCCAATTTTCAGTTTTTGAGTGGCTTGGACATCCAAGTTGGAGGTAATGGAAAATCGGTTAAAATTAGAATTGATAATAACTCCTTTTTGGTCAAAATACGCACCGGATACGTAGTAATTTACCCCATCATTTCCACCGGAAATCGACAACTGGTAGTTTTGGATTCCTCCGGTTCGGAAGATTTGGTCTTGCCAATCTGTATTACCACCAGCGGATGTGATGTTTGGTCTTGCCTCAGAGATGTAGTCAATAAACTGGTCTGCATCAAGCAGGTCCAAGCGATTGATTTCGTTTTGGGCAGAATAGGAGGAGTTGAACTCAATGCGGGCTTTTCCTTTTGTTCCACGCTTTGTAGTGATCATAATGACACCATTGGCTCCTCTGGAACCATAAATCGCAGTTGCTGAAGCGTCTTTTAGTACTTCTACGGAAGCAATATCCTCCGGAGGAGGCATCGCTGCTCCAATAAATCCGTCTACTACGAAAATCGGGTCACTGCTGGCATTGATAGAGGTGCCGCCACGAATCCTTACCTTAAGTGCTGCACCAGGAGCACCGTTGGTTGCTTGAATTTGAACGCCCGCAGCACGGCCCTGTAAAGCTTGTACTGCACTAATGGCAGGGTAAGCGGTCAATTGTTCCGACTTTACCGACGATACAGCGCCCGTCAAGTCGCTTCTTTTTTGAGTACCATACCCGATGACCACCACTTCTTCCAGTGATGATTCATCCAAATTCATGGTAACATTTAATTCGGTTTGATTACCCAATTGAATACGCTGGGTAGCATAACCAATAAACGAAAACACGATGGTTGATCCTTCCGGAACAGTAATGGAGTAGGTTCCGTCGATATCTGTAACAGATCCCGTCGTAGTACCCTGCACGGAAACGGTTGCGCCGGGTAACGGATCTCCATTTTCATCCCGGACCACACCCCTAACGGTAACATCCATCTTGGAGACTACTTCCACATTGGCACTGTTTACCTTTTTGACATCTATTTGGTCATTGACTTGCCGAAATCCCAAGGAAGCTTGTTGGGCAACCTGCGTCAGTAATCCCTCCACCGTGGTCGAAGTCCCGTCTACAGTCACTGCAAAATTTTGGTCAATATCTTTCCTGTCATAGGAAAAGGTGAATATGGACTTGCTCTCCACCAAGCGGAAAAACTGTCCCAGGGTCATTTCTTCCCTGCCCAATGAAACCCAAACCTGATCGATGGATCGTAGTTGGGCGTTAACATTTACTGCCAAAACCAGGTTAAACAACAAGGTTTGCAGGATTAACCCCGTAAGGAAATACCTTGACAACATATAAATTGTCTTTTGTAGTTTTAATTTCATAATTTTAAAATGGTTTATTGTACATACATTAAGCCAGGTCCGGTGGTACGTTCATTCCCCAATGTTGTATACCCCGGGCCTTTCTTTTTTTAACTAACTGATCGGCTAGGAAGTGTCTGTTTTTTGCTTCATGGTTATTTGGTGCTAAATTGAATGTTTACTTTTTTATTGTCGATGGTATAATCAAATGCTTCTATATAGGCGATACGCTCCAGCACCAGATCCAGGTCTTGGTTTTTAAAATCCGATGAAAGATTCCAAGGCCGAGAAGGGGTTCCACTCACTTGGATCTCCACCCCATACCACTTCTCCAATGCCCGAACCGCATCTTCCATTGAAGCATTCCTAAGCTGCAGAATTCCATCCTTCCAACCAAGGACATTTTCTGTCTTGAATGGATTGATTTTGTAAATATGTGTGGTAGGATCATATTCCAGCTGTTCACCGGGTACAAGGAAGATCTCTTGATCGTAATTGTTATTTTTCACCTGAACTTTCCCGGAAATGAGTGAAATACGCTGCCGATTTTCATCCGTGGTATTGATTGTAAAACTAGTCCCCAGCACTAGTGTGACCAATTTTCCGGCACGGATTTGCATGGGCCGATTTTGGTCCGATGCAATTTCGAAATAGCCCTCTCCGGTCAGTTCCAATTCCCGACCTAAGCTGTCGAATGCTTCTGGAAACCGGAGTACAGTCCCTGAGTTCAACCAAATGCTGGATCCATCCGACAATTTCACCATCAATTTTTCACCGTGTAACGTCTCTTTGGTGACCCAAGGAACGGGAGGGGTATCCGTTAAAACAGCTTTATCCGGAACATTCGTGTAAACATGATAGATTCCGGAACATATTAAAACCGTCATAAGAATAGCTGCCACTTTGTTCCATTGGCCTGCCCGTTCCCATAAGCTGATTGAACGGTCTGTCTTCCGCTTTCGACTCACACCATTTGAGTTTGCCGTTGCTTTAGGTTTTCTTTCAGAAGTGATTATTTCATGAAGCTGCCTTGCCTTCTGCTCGGGGAAAGGAAGTGCTTTTTTCTCCCGAAAAGCCATTACCAATGCTTTGGCTTTCAAAATATCCGCAGCCGCTTCCGGATGACCCTGAACCCAGTTACTCCAGTAGATATCCAGCTCTTTGTCCGGGGTTTTTACCCAGCGGACAAATTCCGGATTTGCCAAAAGAAAGGTGAGGTGGTCTTGCTTATTTTTCATTTAATTGCCATTCACCATTATAAGGCAGCAGCTTGTCCAATGACATGGCAAAAAGTGAATTATTTTTTTCAAAAATAGAAAAATATTTCCCGCTACCAGTTTTTGCGAAGTAGGGAAATGGTTTCGTACAGTAGATTACGAATTGATTTGACGTTCGAAACCCCCATCAGTTCCCTGATTTGTTCATAGGTCAGGTTTTCAAAATAAAAATAATAAAGGACTTCCCGCTTCTTGGGAGTTAATTCCTGAATGGCCGTCTGTAGCCTTTCCATTGCTTCTTGTCCCACTTGCTGATCAATCAAATGCTGCTCATGGGAAGGGGCGATCCACTGCGGGTTTTCTCCGGAAAAAGCCTCAAATTTACGGAACCACTTGCTTTTTTCACGAATAATTTTTCTTCTAAGGGCCTTAAAAAGATAGAAACGTATGTTATTGGTGGCTCCTAACCGCATTCTATTTTTTCGGATTTCCATAAAAAGGTCCTGAATACAGTCTTGAACTAGACCCAAATCCCCAGAAACCTGAAAACCATAGTTGTACATTTCCTCATAATAGCTTGAATAGATCTGTACAAAAGCCGATTCATTGCCTGATTTGAACTCTCCCCAAAGCACCTCGTCCGTCTTGCCATCATCCGAAGTTGGATTCGGGGAATTCGGCGTTGAAACTCGGAAAATGTTTATCGTTGAGACCGCTGGCATAGGTATTTTGGGAAAGAGAGACTAAAATTAGGCTATAGAGTTGGATTTAAAAACAAAAAAATAGATTATTACAGGAAAAAAATTTTGCCGGTTATCGATAACCTTCCTGCAAGTAAATCAGGTTATTATCCATTTTGAATCAGCAATAATGGAGATACGCTTAAATTCAGGGAAAATTTTCTCCCCAGGGAATTTGGTCTTGATGGCACTGTAGGGTATTAGTAAAACCTAATAATCAATTACCTTTATCTTCAGATGGAGAGAAAACAGGCACTGGAAGAGGAATTTGCAAATAGCATTACGCATCTTATCGGTGTGTTGTTCAGTATTGTGGCCATATCACTGCTCATTACATTTTCAGTGTTGAACGGTACAGTTATTCATATTGTCAGCTGCAGCCTTTTTGGGGGGTCCATATTATTGCTTTACACTTTCTCTACTTTATACCATGCCATAGATTCTCCCCGTATAAAGCCATTACTGCGCACTTTCGACCATGTTAGTATTTATTTTTTGATAGCTGGAACCTACACACCCTTTCTACTTATAGCGATTGGTGGAATGAAAGGTTGGATTTATTTTGGGGTGATCTGGACTTTGGCACTTGCAGGTATCATTTTCAAAATCTTTTATACTCACCGCTTTCGGAGACTATCATTGGTCCTTTACCTGAGTATGGGTTGGTTGGCGGTTTTCTTTGTTCAGCCCCTTATCCGTAACCTGGACATTTCCGAACTCAGCCTAATTGCTGCGGGAGGAATAGCTTATACAATAGGGGTGATTTTCTATACAAACAAGACCATGCGCTTTGCCCATGCCATTTGGCATTTGTTTGTGTTGGCGGGGACGGTGTTACATTTTATAGCGATTATGTTTATGATTACTGAGTGAGTTTTTCAATCTGCAAGGCAGAAAAACTGCATTGATAGAATGTTATTTCATTCCTTGGCTTTATTTGCTATAACATTCTTTGTCACTTTTTTGCTGCAGAGCCTGTCCCGAATAGAGAAGCGAATCGGGATCAAAAAGTAACCAACCTGCCCCGCCATTTCGGGGAAAACCCCGCCGCTGTGCATCTTCAAATCCGTCCGCTACCCGCGCATAGGCAAACTCCTCAGTTTTTGGGAAAAGATAGTCAATAAAAAATATGTAGTGCCAAAAACTTCGTCAAAGTGTCTTTACCCCCGCACTGCCCGGATTTCTTCAATCTGCAAGGCGGAAGTTAAAACTAATGTTGGTAAAATCGATAAAAAGCCTAACGCTTGCAACAAAGTAAAATTCAATTTTCAATAAGCAGATACGTGGTCTAGCAAGTTGATTTCTTCTTTATTTAGGTTCAAGGAGGCTGCTTCCACAAATGCTTGCAAGTGGTTACTTTTGGTTGCGCTGGCGATGGGGGCTGTGATGATTGGACTATGAATCAGCCAGGCCAAAGCCACTGCAGCCTGTGAAACACCATGCGTTGCCGATATCTTATCCAAACCTTCCAGAATACGCATGCCACGTTCATTCAGGTATTTCTTTTCAATCCCACCACCGCGAACACTTTTTCCCAGGTCTTCCTTGGACCGGTACTTGCCTGTCAAAAAGCCCATAGCCAAGGCATAATAGCAAATGACGCCCATTCCCTCATCCTTGCAAAGCTGGGCTGTTCCCGTTTCAAAACCCTCCCTGTCGTACAAGTTATATTCGGGTTGAAACACTTCATATTTGGGCAGACCATGATCTTTATGGGCTTGAATGGAGGCAGAGAGCCGATCTACAGATAGGTTGCATGCACCGATTGCCTTTACCTTGCCGGCTTCGATCAATTTTTGATATGCCCCAAGGGTTTCCTCCACGGGAGTTTGGTCATCATCCCAGTGGGTGAGGTATAAATCAATATAATCGGTTTGCAGCCTTTGAAGGGAGTCTTCTACTGCCTTTATAATGTATGCTTCTTTAAGGTCTCTCTTCCCCTGCCCCATATCGGCACCCACTTTGGTGATCAAGTTTATAGAATTCCGATTTCCCTTGGACTTCATCCAGTCGCCGATAATCCGCTCCGATTCTCCTCCTTTATTACCGGAAGCCCAGCGGGAATATACATCGGCAGTATCCAAGGTTTCAAACCCAAGGTCCACAAATTCATCCAAGATGGTAAATGACTGCTTTTCGTCTATGGTCCAGCCAAAGACGTTGCAGCCCAAGACGATGGGTGATGTGCTTAGTCCAGTATTTCCTAAAAGTGCTTTTTTCATTTGATTGGTTGGTTTAGTGTTAAAGGTTAAATGGTTTTAATTGGATTTTGTTCGATTAGGGAATTTATTTTCAATGCCGAAATAAGTGGGGTTCTAAAAATAATCTATGGGTCAAAAGATTTTATTTCTTAAACTTACAAAAACGTAAAAATAGATAGGGAAAAAACAGCTTATTTTTACATTTATGTTAAAACAAGGGGAGATTTAACAGAATTCAGGCTTAATTTAGCCAAAGCAACGAGTGCAGGTTTTTATCTCCACAATATTGAAAAATCCCGCAGAACTCAGGCATTCCTCAGCATCGATTCAGAGACCCCGAAAGGCTGCTTGATATCCTCATGTTTCTGAATGTTGCTCCGAACTGTCAGGTTTGATCATCCCCACTTCCTTTTTCATATCCCTCATAGTAATAGGATTGTTCTATGCCATTAAAAATAATTTCCCGATTCTCAACGTCGTCAGTTAAGTGAGTGATGAGTAATGTGCGTAATTCCAGGTGCTTTTTGCGCAGGCTTGATGTTGGCTTTTGATTATTTACTAAAATTGTCACTATTATTTTTGTCTTAGCCTAAAAAGCACATAGGCTTCTTACTCATTTTAGAGGTCATAGTGGTATCTACAAGCATACACGAGGAGCTCATCCTCAATGATTTGATAAACAAGCCTATGTTCCTGATCAATCCTTCGGGACCAGTACCCGGCTAAATCATATTTAAGAGGTTCTGGTTTACCGATTCCTTCAAATGGTGTTCTTTTAATGGCTTTAATAAGCTCATTGATTTTTCCGACCATCCTCTTGTCAACTTTTTGCCAGTAAAGATAATCGTCCCAAGCATTTTCGGTAAAAGTTAAAACCATTTATCCGTCTATTTTTGGCCTAATGGTTTTCCCCGATTTCATTTGCTGGATTGATTCGTAAAGCCTGTCCGCATTTTTTTTAGAACTCAGTAAATGCAATGTTTCCATAAGTGAATTGTATTCATCAAGTGAAATCACTACGGTTCCTTTGCCCGATTTCCGCTTTATGATTAACGTTTCGTTATTTTCTTCTACACTGTCCAGGTATTTTTTTAAATCCATTCGGAATTCAGAATAATTTGCCGCTATCATCGTGTCAATTTTTTTTACGTACAAATATACGTACTTAATTAAGAAGAATGTTCTTTATTTGTTAGACTTTATATAATGGCCAAGTCAGACAGGCGAATTCCACCGCTTCCTTCCTATTCCCCGTTGCGCTTCTATAGTTCCCCATATCGAGGCTTACTCACTGGCTTTTTTATTCCAAAATTTGGAACTTTATCAGTACTCACCTGCAAGTAATAGATCATAAAGATTTTTAGGATTAAATCAATATTTACCTAAATTGTCAATTTACTTGTTTAAATTTTAATAATTTAATCTCACTCCTAATCCAAATCCCATATCACTGTCATAATGTGTACGAAAGCCAAAGTTTTTACCCGCAATGTAATTCAGCCCGACCATATATTCTTTGTCCGTATTGACCATAAAGCCGGCTCTTATTCTTTTGGTGACAGGTATATCCTCCCTTCTTAATTGGATTCTGACATTTCCATCGTGGTAAACTTCTGTCTGTAAAACCAAAAGCATTGGCAAAGTATAAGCAACACCTAAACTGAATTGCCTTCTATTGTCTTTGGTGGTCCTTTGTCCAAAAATATTTTCTTCCACTTCATTAGCATCCAATACTCTATAACGCCAGTCAAATCCCACAAACGGCATCAGCCATTGCATCCGTCCGATATATCTACCGACATGTGTTTCAGTTTCATAACCATTCGCATCGTTGTATCCCAACCGCCATTCAGTGCCCATACTCCACCTTGCATTTTGGAACATAAACATTCCGTCGTTTCCGTTCGTTGCAAAATCATTTTGGACCGAAAAATGCATTTGGTTACTCTCTCGCTGTAATTTTTTATAAGCCCATTCCTTATTTGGGAGCAAAGGGTTCGGGGCTTGATTTTCGGTGCTGAACACACGGTTCATCCCTGACATCATGTGGTAGAGGATATGACAATGAAAAAACCAATCACCTTCTAAATTTGCATTATACTCAATGACATTGGTTTCCATCGGCATCACGTCAATGACGTTTTTTAGAGGTGCGAAGTCGCCCTGACTGTTTATCACCCGAAAATCGTGGCCGTGCAGGTGCATGGGGTGGCGCATCATCGAATTGTTGAAAAGGGTAATTCTTACATTCTCCCCGTTTTTAATCAATATTTTATCGGTTTCTGCCAACACTTTATTGTCCAGACTCCACACAAACCGGTTCATGTTGCCTGTGAGTTCAAAACGCAATTCCCTAACCGGAGCATCAGGAGGCAAACTGGTTTGTGTAGGCGATTTGAGCATGGCATAATTGAGGGTCAGGATTCCCGAATCCTTTACACTATGGCCGTCATGATGGTTTGGTCCCTGATCCATTCCTTGCATATTCATTCCCTCCACGTCACCCGAAATTTCAGGATACATCACCTTATTCATATCCATTTGTTGCAAGCTCATATCCATACCCATGTCCTTCATATTCCCCTGCATGTCCATCATATTGTTCATCATCTTCATACCCTCAAAATACCTGAGCATTGGCAGTAGGGGGGCGGGTTGCTTACTGCCACTGCCTAAATTGATAGAAGCCGATTTGGAACGGTCCTCGGGCGTAGCTAAAAATTCATAGGAAGTGCCTTCCTCGGGAATGGTGACTACAACATCATACGTTTCAGAAACCCCAATTATAAGTCTGTCTACTTCAACAGGATCAACATCATTGCCATCACTAGCTACTACGGTTATTTTACCCCCAGCATAAGTGAGCCAAAAATAAGAGGACGCACCACCGTTGGAAATTTTTAGTCTTACCTTACTCCCGGCACCAATGGATTGACTCGGACTAAACACGGCTGTTGATTCGTTTTTTCCGTTGATTAAAAACTTATCGTAGTAAATGTCGCTAACATCCATGGCCAGCATCCGCTTCCACTCGTTGGTAATTTTGGTTTTAAAATGTCCGGATTTTATAGCTTCCGCATAGCTTTGGGTAGTCCCTTTTTTGATGGCAAACCAATCCGATCCAATATGGAGCATCCGGTGTACGTTTTCAGGGTTGTAGTCTGTCCACTCACTTAAAATAATAGGAACAGTTGGCAGATCGTCGATGCCTTTTCTAAAAGTCGGGTCGTCATCCCTTTTCTTCAAAATCATAGAGCCATACATTCCTATCTGCTCCTGCAGGCCACTGTGGCTGTGGTACCAATGGGTACCGTTTTGAATAATGGGGAAACGATAAACATGCGTGGTGTTCGGTTCAATGGGCATTTGGGTTAAATAGGGGACGCCATCTTCTTTGTTTGGCAAATACAAACCGTGCCAATGCATGGATGTACCTTCATTGAGCTGATTGTGAACGTGGATTTCTGCCGTGTCACCTTCTGTAAATGTGAGCGTGGGCATGGGTATCTGTCCGTTTACGGCAATCGCCCTTTTTTCTTTCCCTGTAAAATTGACGATGGTGTCCTTTACATAAAGGTCATAACGAACCACTTTTTGGGCGAAAATTGAAGTCGATACCAACAGAATAAATACCGTTAGTAAAAGAAGTTTAAAACTATCTAACTTCATGTTTTATCGTTCCTCCAAACGTTTAATCATTTTTTTCATCTGCTCAATTTCCCTTTCCTGAGCCTTGATTATATCTTCCGCAAGTTTCTGGGCTTCGGGGTCATTAATATTCGCTCTTTCGCTGGTTAAAATAGCAATGGAGTGGTGTGGAATCATGGCTTTCATCCAAAGTATATCGCCTACAATTGGTTTTTGTGTTCTCACCAAACCCAAAGCAGTAATAAAGAGAAGTAAACTGCCTATGAGAATAGCCATATTCTTTTTTTTGTTTTTGTACATTTTCCGCATAAAACCCCACATGATGACTGCCATTGCTGAAATTCCGAGGCAAGTCATATAGAAACGGGTTAAGCTAAAGTACACATGGTCTATCGCATACGTGTTTAAGTACATGGTGATGTACATTGCAATAAAAGATGCGGTGAGCATTAAAATAAATTTTGTGTAATTGCTCGTGTGATTATCCTGTCTAGAATTTTCCATTGTTTTTTACTTTTAAGAATTTGATATATTCAATTTTAACAAACTTGCTCTCAACGCAACCACGACTGTGCCAACACTGATCAAAAACTGTACCTATCACTCAAAGCCCAATAACATTTGGTTTATGTAATATTGCATCTAATATTATTTTTCCACCTACAATCCCAGGAACACCAATACCTTGCATCAATTAGATGTTTCTGGTTTACGCAAAATAAGCTTTTTATCCTTTAAGGAATTTTGTACGGTATTCGAGCACTTAAACTCTTGAAATGATTGTCATTGGAAACAAGAAAGGTCACCCGTGCAGAAATAGCACAAATCGACAAATTTATTATCGTCGGGATCCGCCTGAATCAAATCCCATGTGAAAAAAATCTCAGTATTCGTCACATTCTGCAGAGACATTAACGGATCACCCAGATTTTGAGCGATTTGCCCAGTTGTTTTGATTCCTATTATTTCTATATACTCTTGGAGAAAAATTTCAATAACGGCCAAATCGTATTCCCCTTTCAACAATCCATTAAAAATCGGCCGGTATTTCGAGATTTACGGAATGGTCATTAAAAGAACATTCGTATCAATAACTACTTTCACACATTACCAAGTGTGTTGTGCACCTTCATTGCACAACCAATGATTTTGTATGTGATTTCATCTTCTTTCATAATCGCATCCTATTTTCATCCTGGATATCCTTAAATTCTACTAATCCTGATTTAGACAGTTTTGGCTTACTATTGTTTGCATTTGCACGCAGGCTCACCCAACCAAATTAAACCAGTACCCCCCCCCACTTACGGAATCCACTTAATATGCTTAAAATTAGGCTTTCTTTTCTCCAAAAAGGCATTTCTTCCTTCCTCTGCCTCGTCGGTCATATAGGCAAGGCGGGTGGCTTCGCCCGCAAATACCTGCTGGCCTACCATGCCGTCATCGGTGAGGTTAAAGGCAAATTTTAGCATTTTGATTGAGGTGGGCGATTTTGCCAGGATCTCCTGTGCCCACTCATAGGCGGTTGACTCCAGCTCCTCGTGGGGAATTACGGCGTTGACCATACCCATATCATAGGCCTCCTGGGCACTGTAGTTTCTTCCCAAGAAGAAAATTTCCCGGGCACGCTTTTGGCCCACCATCTTGGCCAGGTAGGCAGAACCGTATCCGCCGTCAAAACTGGTCACATCGGCATCGGTCTGCTTGAAGATGGCGTGTTCCTTGCTGGCAAGAGTCAGGTCACAGACCACATGCAGACTATGCCCCCCTCCTACTGCCCAGCCGGGAACCACGGCAATCACTACCTTGGGCATAAAGCGGATCAACCGCTGCACTTCCAAAATATTAAGGCGGTGCATGCCATCATCTCCAACATACCCCTGCCGGCCACGGGCACGCTGATCTCCTCCGCTACAGAAGGAGTAGACGCCGTCTTTGGGAGACGGGCCTTCTGCGGAAAGCAGCACCACGCCTATAGATGTATCCTCTCGGGCATCCAAAAAGGCATCGTACAATTCACTGGTAGTCTTGGGCCTAAATGCATTTCTCACTTCCGGACGGTTAAAGGCAATCCGTGCCACCCCGTCAGATTTTTGGTAGGTAATATCTTCGTAAGGCTTTACTGTTTTCCAATTGGCCATATCTTTGTTTTTTTTTAACGCAAGATAACAGGCTTGTTCGATTTTTTGTTGACTTTTGGCAAGGGATTGATTGTAACCTACACAAATCGTAAAAAACAAGGCGTTTCCGATGCTTGAAAGAAATATAGTAATGACGGACGATTCCACGCACTACTTTGACGATATCAAAGCCGGAAAGTGGGCAAGGATAGATCCTGCTTTCTATGGAGCCATGGAATTTTGCCAGAAATGGCTTAACGGAGAAAAGTCATTTACGCTAAAAACCTCAGGCTCCACCGGGCCACCCAAGGACATCACGGTAAGTAGGGAGCAGATGATCCTGAGTGCGCGGGCGACGAAATCCTTTCTAAAACTCCGCAAGGGATGCCGGATGATTTGCTGTCTGAATACGGATATGATCGCCGGCAAAATGATGCTGGTGCGGGCCATGGAATGGGAAGCGTTAATTTACCTGTTAAAACCAAGTGCTACACTAGTATTGCCGTTTAATAATGTCTGGGTGGATTTTACCGCATTGGTTCCGCTACAGTTACAGGCTAGTCTGGAAAATAAAGCTTCCAGAGCCCTATTAAATCAAATCGGCACCATCATCATCGGAGGGGCGCCGACTTCCCCGGAGCTTCGGGAGAAGGCCAGTAAGCTACCCGGGAAAATTTACCAGACCTTTGGCATGACGGAAACAGTTTCCCATATCGCCATGGCGGATCTCAAAGCGGAGGGCCCGCTTATTTACAAGGTCCTGCCCAGGGTTAATTTGAAAGTTGATGCGGCAAAAAAACTGATTATAGAAGCTCCCATGTCGGGATACAAACGCATTAAAACCCAGGATGTGGTAGATCTAATTGACAATAAAACGTTTATCTGGAAAGGGAGGGCTGACTTTGTGATAAATTCCGGCGGAGTCAAACTATACCCCGATGAACTGGAAGCTGCCGTTGACCCACACTGGAGAAAATATTTCCCGGGAAAGCGGTTCTTTATCACTTCCGCAAGCGACCCTAAATTGGGTGAGAGCGTATTGTTGGTATGCGAAAGGGTCTCTTCCAAGGATCCGTTTATACAGCCCTTTTTACATACACTCTATGAAAACATACATCCGTACTGGATGCCTAAACGGTTACTAAATGTGGACACAATTCTCCTAACTCCCTCTGGAAAAATCGATAAACGGGCTACCTTGAAACCATATGTCTAATGATCCATTTATTTTTAATATCGCTATTCCTCATGACAAATCCATCCGAAAACTCGAAACTTACCATTACCATCACCAATATTGGAAGCAGTGAAGGGGTGGTTCAGGTATTGATTTTTCATCAAGCAGAGGGATTCCCCGATACGCCTTCCATGGCCTTCAAAATTTTAAAACTTCCCATTCAGCGAGAAAAAGCCTCAGCCGAAATACAGCTACCCGAAGGAAGATATGCCGTCTCCGCCTTTCACGATCATGACGGGGATGGGAAAATGCGCACTGGAGCCTTTGGCATTCCGAAGGATGCCTATGGGTTTTCCAATAATGCAAAAGGCTTTTTTGGGCCTCCTGCGTTTGAAAAGGCAGCTTTTAATTTCGAAAAATGTGGGATGGATTTGGAAATTAGATTGAGTCTTTAAAATTTATTTCAGAAATTGTTCCCCATTTAATTTATTGCTTAACTTTTGGGCGATCTCAAGAATTTATGCATTGTTTTACTTTGTCACTTTTTTGCTGCAGGCCTGCCCTGACGACAGTCAGTGGTCAAAAAAGTAACCAACCTGCCCCGTCAGGACGGGGAAAACTACGCCGCTGTGCATCTTCAAATTCGTTCGCTGCCCACGCATAGGCGAACTCCTCAGGGTCTCAAATTATTTCGTTATAAGCAAACATTTTATCTAAACCCTTCATCAAAGTTCCTTTGCCACCTCACCACCCGAATTTCTTCAATCTGCAAGGCGGAAGCTAAAAACGAAAATAGATGTGAATTTGTAACAAGAACATTTATTTTAAAGGTTCAATACTTTACTTTCTGGTCAACCGGATCCTTAGTATACTCGCTTATAATCATTTGGATAATTAAATTACTGTTAATTGTCATATACCATTATAAGAAAATTCAACGGACAAAAGAGTCGTAGCGTTTAGAATATTGTTGCGTTGGTTTCCCGCTGATTACATTAATAAATTCTGCGTAAATCCGCGATATCTGCGGGAATATTTGGCCGATGAACGGTTGACTTGACACTAGTTTGTCACAGGCTAAAAAATTGGAACTACTACTATTGTTGCTGCCCTTTTAAGTTTTACACAACGTCTTTAAACCACCCTGTAATGCTTACCCTTTCCTTATTAGTTGGCAGCACCTCGTGGGGAATTTCACCGCTTAAAAATACCACCAATTTCCCCCCTTCGGGGAAAATATCCACATGTGTTTCTTCCCCGTTTTCATTTTGTAGGTACATACGCAATTCTCCGCCGTTTGCATCTTCCCACGTATCGTTCAAATAGAGAATTACCGTCACCACCCGATAAGCCACCGCCTGAAACTGATCCAAATGACGGAGGTAAAAGGATCCCGGAGGGTACATGGCAAAATGGGCTTCGAAGGACCTCAAACCCAGAAAACAACGTTGGTTGATATCTTGCATCAGTACATCCGCTAGCTCCCAATACTGTTGCTGCAAGGGAGTCAAAAGCTCCTCATCCATCCAAAATACCTTATCACTGCGGATTTCGGGCTTGATGGCAAAGGAATCGCCCGACCCAATTCCCGCATGCCGGAACTGGCCGTGCCTCAAAATATCCCGCTGCTCATCCAATAGAGCTACCCGCAGGGATTCCTGAATATAATGGTCGGCTACCGACCAGCCTTTCTCATAGAGATCGGATATGATTTGGCTATTTGCTGAGGCAGACATGGTGTTGTAAGTAAGGTTTTCGAGGACTGTTTTCCATACTCCTACAAATATACGTGCAGGATTTTGGGTATTCATGAACTTTTTTATTGTGAAACCCCTAATTTTATCCCTCCTTAAAAAATCATCCTAGCATGCATCTAAAATCCGAAGATATTATCCGTCTGGAAATTGACTATCAAACAGGGGAAGTGCCCCCTCCTTTCAGCCATATTTTTAAGCTAAAACTTAGTTTCGAAAAGAGCTTTGTCAACACCCAGTTTGAGATCTCTTATACGGACAGGGAAGAGCTTTCGGAGGAGGAAATTGTAAATGAGGGTTTTACGGAAAATGACGACTTCAAATTCGTTGGTGAAGTCCCGAAAATTTGGCAGCGTGAATTCCTTTCTCTCTATTCCAGCTCAAAATGGTCGCATCAGAAAATGTTGGGACCGGAGGGCGGGGTTAAAATACTGGCAAAGGACCTGCATGGAAAAATAGTTCGCTCCATCCCCCTGAATGTGGAGGATTGGTATTACCTGACTCAGGAATATATCCAAGCTATCTATGAGGTGAGTAAACGGGAAGCTCCCCTGATGATCCGATACAAAGAGGTAGAGTCCGAAAAGGTATGGATGTACGAATTGACGTTTAAATTTGCGGTGCGAAAAATTGAACTCAGGATCAACGGTGCTCTCCTAGAACTCGACTGGGAGAGTGCAAAGGATCTTTTGGCGAACATCTATCTGCCGGATTACGATTATGGGATAGCCAAAGCATCGGAGCCGACAAAACGCGGAAGTTATATAGACTGTGGTGATGGTCTTTGGCATGATTTTAGAACAGGTGTATTTAACCTGGACGATTCCTTTGACGCCAAGGGAAAGATCCAGGAGGAATTCAAAAAACTAAACCACATAATATAATGAAACGACTAAATTTATTTTTAATGATCTTCGCTAGCGGTGTGATGATGATGGGCTGTGCCGATTGGAGCAACACGGGTAAAGGAGCTGCCATAGGGGCAGGTTCCGGTGGAGCAATTGGTGGACTTATTGGCAATAAGTCAGGGAATACAGCAGGTGGTGCCATTATCGGCGCAGCAGTAGGAGGCGCAGCAGGCGCAGCAATCGGCAAGTATATGGATAAGCAGGCCGCAGAGCTGGAAGCAATCGAGAATGCCAAAGTAGAACGGGTTGAAGAGGGTATTAAACTAACTTTTGAATCCGGTATTCTGTTCGGATTTGATTCGTATTCACTAACTCCTGCATCACAGGAAAGTGTGATGGAGTTGGCGGAAATTCTCAACAAGTATCCGGAAACAAACCTAATAATTGAAGGACATACCGACAATCGCGGTGCAGCAAGCTACAACCAAGATCTTTCAGAAAAAAGGGCAAATGCGGTAACGAATTACCTCAAGATGAAAGGTGTATCCGGAGACAGACTAACTACAATAGGTCACGGACTAAACAACCCTGTAGATACCAACGAAACCGACGAGGGAAGAGCCCGAAACAGGCGTGTTGAAATTGGAATCGTGGCTAATGAAGAGCTTTTGGAAAAAGCCGAAAGCGGTGAATTGGAAGAAAATTAAAAGTTCTAAAGTACAATCTATGAAAAGCCTGGCGGTCTTGTTGACTGTCAGGCTTTTTTAGTCCTTTCAATTAAATTATTTCTAAGTCTTAGTTTTTTATTTTCCTGTGGACCATCAAAGCAAAGAAACTTTCATATTCCCTTAAGCATTTACTATTGCCCTATTATCCCTATCTCACCCAATACCAAATTCTACCTGGATGGGGGTTTAGTGAACTAATCCAGGGAGAAGGCCCCCAACCGGAATTGCTTGTAATCAATGTTCCCCACCAATTTCCTGACCCGTTATCTGTTGTAACAAAAGCACTGTTGTGTGTAGATCGCCATGGCATTCTTGGCTGAACCGAATCTGAATTACCTAAATTGTAAGGATAGGTATCAAAGGCTATATTCCTAGTAATATTGGTCTGAGAATTATTAGTTTTTACAAATGTATATTCCTCGTTGGCAGTAAAAATACCACCCCACCTATTCCTGGTGGTTGCATCCATCATAAACTGAAAACCACTGGCACTTTTTTTAATGACATCTGCCCATGCTATTATAGAATAATTGGAAGACAATCCAGGTGAACCTTGGTTTCGTAAAATCGCATTGTTGAAGGTCCAGCCTGAATGGTTTACATTACACATGATCAGGGTCCATCCTCCCCCATCCGTTGTCATGTCCGCATAAATTTTGAAGGGCATACCTTCATTTATTATTGGATTCGCAATCCAATAAAACCCATCAACAGACTCTGGGTAGTCCTGTTTGATCTGAAAAGCACTTGTCGAAGCGGTTTCCATACTCAATCCGTCATTATAGCGAATCTGCATTTTTTCTCCAAAGGGGGTTAATCCAACCGAGCTGCCTGACCTGCCATGGGCATTGATATATTGGGGGCCCGTATTAATTACTCCTCCAAAATAACTAATCACCCAAATATCCTCCACTGTCAGCGTGGTAGTTATGGAATGGCTTAAATAACTGCCTTCTGCTGCTTGGGTTACCGTGATGACTGTTTCTCCTGGAGCAAGAATTTGAACGTTAAATCCGGATATGATGGCCACTGCATGATTACTGCTGGTAAATGAGAACTCACCCCCACTATTACTCAACGGCGGTGTGATTACAAAACTTTCGTCAAAATAATTTTTCGTAATCGGTTTAAATTCCCCAAATACAGGGATCTCACTCGATTGAGCCCACCCCCCGGAAATCATGCAAAAAGCAGACATTAATGAAATAAAGTTTTTGATATAGGTTCCCATCATTATTGATAGTCAAATTAAAGTTATGGAAATAGAACTGTAACCCCCCACTTCCGTCAACATTCAAGAAAGGAACAGTTTTTTTTAGTCAACCCTGGAAGCACAAAGCCAGGTCCATTAAAAAAACCTTCCTAATTATCTATATACTACCAAATCATTTCCGATCCTCCCCTGAAAAGACTGTAAGTCAACATGAATTCATGTGTAGTATTTGGTAAGAGGTAGGAACGTAACATAGGCATTTCATATATATAGCCCATTCGCATTTCGCCAAAGATAAAGCCCAATTGAAAACTGTTGGCATAAGATATCCGATGTCCTGCTCCTATCCACATCTTATCCATCAGCAAAACCTTAAAATTAAACTCCACGTTATCCAAAAGATCTTCCTGATTTCTCCACATTACATTGGTTGCCAAGGCAAGATTATCCGTAAGCTTGTTGCGATAACCTCCCTGGAATATTCCGGATACAGCTTTACCGTCCATAAAGGAATCCCCATTATTCAGTCTTCCTCCATTAAGGTTATGTACAGCGTAACTAATATAGTAGTTTTTATGGGTTAAAGCCAGTCCCAGATTAAAATCCAAGATTTCCATATTGGCAAAACTCCCCAGATAGCGAACTACAACGGGGTCTGATGCCTGCTGTGTATTCATCTTGTTGCCATCAAGCCTTACTGTATTGTAGTTGATCCCTATTCCCAACCGAAGATTTGTGGTTCGTGATAGTCTGACCCGAGAGGCATAACCCAAAATAAGTTCTGAATCCATGAATGCACCGTTGGTGTCATGATGCATACTTAAACTTACTGCATTCTTACCCAGCAAGCCCGGATCAGTTTCACCGGCAAGTTGTCCAAAATCAAGTTCTGCGGATAAAAAATACGTCTTGGGCGCCCCTTCCCATCCCAGCCATTGATTCCGTATAAAACCCCGTATCATTGATCCCTCATAGGCTGCAAGACCGGGGTTATAATATTGTTGCAAATGGCTAAATTGGCTGATATATTTTCTTGATTGGGCATATACACTTGATCCCATCAGAAACAAAATTGAAATTAGTAGCCATTGCTTTTTCATATCTTCTAAATATTTTCAATTTGAATTATTATTTCCTGAGCAGATTCAATACTCCTCTTCTGATTTCTCCTAATTCTCTTATTTCTATTGTCCAATAGTACGCTCCTATTGGCATATCCTTCCCGTCTTTTATTCCATCCCAACCTATATCCGGATTTTCGGTGTAGAAAACCCGAATACCTCCGCCGTCAAAAATTTGAATTCTGGCTCCCTGATAAACTCTTAAATCAGGCACTTCCCAAAAATCGTTGAGACCGTCGCCATTTGGTGTGAATGTGTTGGGTACCCAGATTTCATCAAGCGGTTTTCTGTTCCTCTTAATTTCAATGAGTTTATCCAACATATTGCCGTCCCTGTCTGTCACCCTGACGATAACCGTGAACGTGGTCTTCCCTTCTGCTCTTTGGTCACTGCTCCAATAAAGGACATCGTCCTTGATCTCAAAGAATCCATTGTCATAACCGTCGTTAAGTAGGGTGATTTCATGGATATCATCCAGAGGGTCTAAGACTTCAAGCTTTCCTACACGAATTATAGGCTCAACAGATCCTCCATCAAAGGTGTCGTTATCCAGCGTCACGTCTATAGGTGCAGGCTTCGGTAGAACTTCAACGGCAATGTTTGCGGCCAACTCGTAGATATTCAATACGCCTCTTGGAAAATTGATCTCACTTTTAATTTGATAGATCCCCCTTTTGTAACTATCTAGATTGGATTTATCCCAATTCACAGCTAAATCTGCAATAATGCCTGATCCTAGCATCCCACTAATGGTATCTGTCAAGAATTGATCGATTTCCTGATAACCCCAAGGAACTTGGAGTTCTGATGCGAATAATAAAACTACTACGGATCTGTCCCTGATGTAATCAGCAATTCCATCCCCATTTGAATCAAGATAACTCCAGGGATCGAGAGCGTTTGAATTTTGAATCATTTCCACATAGTCAGGAACTCCGTCACCATCTGTGTCTAGATAGTCCAACAGATCATCGTAGTCAGAACCCTGCTGAATTTCCAAGATGTCCGGCACGCCATCACCGTCGGTATCGACCATGCTTGACTTCACTGTAAAATAGGAAGCGAAGGATTCGAATTGGTCAAAATCCTCAAGGCTAGCCATTTCCCCGGAAAGGGTTTGCTCTTTCAAAAAATGCCATTGAGAACCAGTCCGATTTGCCAGTGCCTTTGGAAAAAAGGAGAGCGGCTCATCCACTTTTTCCCAAGAAAACCCCAAGTTGACGCTTTCAGATCCAGATTTTTGGGCGGCCTCGACCTTCCATACATATGGCAATGCATCGGAGTCAGAAAGAACTTCCATTCCGACTATAAAAGTAGTGTTGGAACCGGTGTTCTTGATCGTTAAACTCGTCTTACCGTCTATTCCAACCGCAATTTTAGATATTTCTCCTTTGGACAGGAGCCTTGTGATTATTTTTGCGTCCTTACTGGTAATCCTGATAAAATCGGATTTTGTCAACGTGATGTTTTCCGGATTGCTCAGTTGACTGTTGTCCTTGAGCAGTATCGAAGGAGCTGAAAAAATCACTCCTTCTCCCTTCAAACTGAGCTTCGCATCTCCAACCAATGTTAAGCCTTGCGAAAAGAGCTCCGTTGAAACGCTTAAGAAAATAAAAATTCCCAAGAATGATAGTATTTTGTAATCCATATTAAAGATCCACTTTCGCGGGTTTCTGATTTCCATTTTCAGTAGGATTAAGTAGCCAGTTATTAAAATGACTTATGTTCAATTCGATTTTTAAAAATTTAAAAGCCCGATTAGCAGACAGGTATTTCAGACCATCCTTCCAGTTTTTATACCTATGTCCACTTCTTTTTGACGTGAGTTTCATAGGCCCCTGAAGTCCACCAATAGTGTATTGTCAAAATTTGATCTGGTTAATTTTCCATTTCTTAGAAAATCAGTCATCCGAGAATCTTTTGAGATATTCCAGAATCCTGAATTTTGATCAAAGGAAGAAGCATTATAAACCATATTTTGATTTTACGGCATTGTAGTTTTGTTGGATTTCTAATGCAGTAAGCACTCTATTGTAGATAAATACTTGGGCAATAGTTCCGTTAAAAAAGTAATTTAATCCTGCTCTAGAGGAAATATATAGCTTATGACTTGCTAAATTTCCATTGTTGTCACTGGCAAGGGTAGGGACAATTTCACTATTTGGGGCAGCACCATCAATGTAAATTACAGTTTGGTTGGTCGCATTAAGACTTCTATCTGTCGTTGCCGACAAAAGGTGCCACTTATTATCATTTATCGTTGCTACTGAATTGCGCACATTATAGCCTTGATTATGGTCTGTAAATTGTATTTTATTGCTATTTTGAAGAACGCCAAAAGCATTATTGGAATTCCAATTTACACTGTGTTCCATAATCATTTCTGTGCCCGTAGTTGCTGTTTTTAGAATGATTTGAACGGTTAATTTATCAGTATCCGAGAGATTTAAATTGCTATTTGTTACAAAATAATCATTTATACCATCAAAAACTAAAGAACCACTGTTAGCACTATTATATGTAACACCGTTTATAAGGGTCCCATGATTACCATTCCCACTCAAATCTGTCCATGTTGTGCCGGTTCCCGAATAACTCGCTGTGTTTCCCGCATCTAAATGCATGATTAAGCCCAATGTGACTAAATCCTCATATATATCTTGAATATTACCATATTTATCCACCCCAAAAGCACCTCCTACTTTTCCATTTGAATCAACAAAAATGACATCGGTACTTGATATACCACCATATTTTGAAACCAAATCTTTCCCTAAAACGGTTAATAAAGTTGATACGGTGTTTCCTTCATAATTGGCATCTGCAGCTTGTTCTGCCATTATGTTTGCGGTTCCCAAACCAGTAAAAGTAATAACCGAACCGCTTATGGTAGCCACAGCCGTATTATCACTTGTATATACAAAAGGACTGGTATTGTTTGTTGTAGGTGGCACAATAGTATATGTCCCCACAAAATATTGTTTGTTAATTGCCGCAAATGTTCCAAATGTAGTACTTGGAATATCTAAAACTGTTATGGTAAGGGTTTGCGTGGTACTATTGTTGGCCGCATCGGTTGCATTGACCTCTACAACATAGGTATTAGAATTTACAGTACTAGAGGGGGTTTCATAATCTGGTGCATTTATAAAAACTAAATTACCACTACTGTCCATACCTAACAATGCTTCGTCATTGGTGTTTCCTAAAGACCAGGTTACAGTTTTATTAGCAGAAAAGGTATGTACTGCAGTTAGGTTTTCATTTATTGACACAGTACTAGTTAAACCCGTTTCGCTGTTTGGGCCTGTGATGATAGGAGCTGTAACACTGGGGTCTGAATTCAAACCGCCATATTCGTAAGCGCCTATATCCGTAGACCCATTTGTGTATAATCCGCGTTGATCAGTCGCCGAGGCACCGCTGGCCGTTCCAGCATCTATAGCAAAACTGCCTGAACTTAGGGCTAAAGTCTGGGTGCCGTTTATTGAACTATTATCAGCCAATGTTGATGATAGATTTAAACTGCCACCTATAGATGCATCATTTTTATTCCAGCCCAACCCACTGGCTCCTTCTATATTGCCTAAGTAATCGTGGCTATACAGAATATCTGTGGCACTATTAAACTTAAAAGCTGTTTGGCTTTCAACTATATTATAACCATTATCGGTTACTGTTCCGCTGCTTAAAACTCTATAATCTTTAGAATCATTACCCGCGATAATGGTATTCTGAACTATAAATTTGCCTCCATACGTACTTAACAGCCCGGCATCGTTTCCTGATATTGTCGAATTTATTATAGTAAAGATATTAGTAGGAGCCCAACCTACAAGTGCACCTTCATTACCAGATGTGCTAGATGTATTTCCAAATACAGTGCAATTAGTCATTGTACAAGTGGCATCACCACCGTAAAGAATAATAGCCGAACCATATGATGTTGAGATGGATCTATTATTATAAATGGTAGAATTATTTATAGTTAGAGAGTTTTCTGAATTAACTGGTTGTTGATTAAAAACCCCCCCACCTATATTTGCATCATTATTGGATATATTACAATTATTTACAGTTAAGACTCCTTTATTATTAATCCCCCCACCAAGTGAGGTCTTTCCGTGGCGTACCGTTAAGTCTTCCAAGACAACCGTATTGGTTGTAATAAACACCCCTCTATTTGCTATACCCTGTGAGGCTGCTGCTTGAACAATTGTAGAACCAGCACCCTGACCTCTAACAGTGAGGTTACTAATATTTAAATTATTTTCTGTAAAAGTTTCAGCTGCAAGGTTTAAAATATTCCAATCAGAATTAAATAAATTAAATGCAGATAGCGCAGCCGAAATTGAAGCATAGTCTCCGCTACTGCCGATACCATATTCTTGAAAATAATTAATCTCTAGATCATTTTTTGTGGCATTGTTTTCCCTAGAAGCATCACCACTGCTAAAAGCATCATCCTGAAAAGCAAAAGTCAGATTTAAAACGTCGTTCGTGTCGTTATGCGTGGTAGCATTTCCTGTTAGAATAACACTTAGCGTAGTAGCACTGGTGCGAGTAATATCAGCAGTAAGTCCGGCAGAAAGATTTGTAACTATAACCTTGCCATCCGTAACAAAATTATCTCCATTAGAACCTGTAAATGTATTACCACCATAGTTATTATGGATAATACTAATCGGCTGACTATTATCAATGCTTCCATCATTGGCAGCATACTCTGTAAAAATAGCCACACTATAACTTATGCTGGAGCCGGGTAAACCTACTGTTGGAGCTGGTGAAGTTCCCATATAATCAATTTCCCAACCTGTAAGAGGAGGAATAGTTGGATCAGATGAAGTCCTATTCACATAAAAACCTCCAAAAGCACCATCTCGGTAATCGTTAATTACCCAATCACCAAACATATTGCTATGCAGATAATATGATTCTCCAGAAAGTTTCCATCTTGGATTTCCGTCCATATTCGTGCCATCCGGGGTATATGTGCCATTTACCTGGGCACTACCCGCGCCACTAACCATATAATCACTAGCGAGCAGGTTTGTGCTCCATGCCATTAATAAGAGAAGTATTGTATGTTTAAAAAGTTTATTCATCTGTTGATAATTGGAAACTAAATGATTTGATTAAGATTTTGAACTTTTGGTTTTAAAATTCCATGATATACTTGCTTTAAATTATTCTTTTGCTGAGACAGCCTTTAAGCTGCAGTTTTTTTAAAGTGTGAATTAATAAAAATAATCAAACTGTATTCTATCCATGTTGGTCAATGTATAGCTGCCATTGTTTGCGGGTACATATTCCAATGCAGTTTCAGTCCAAGAATATGCATTATTGCTAATGCGAATGCCATTGATGTACATTTTAACCTTACTATTTGTAGAAGGAGCTTGTGTTAAAGTGAAACTTGTTTGAGATGCTGTTGCACTAAACTCATCAGCTACTTCCCTTACTACGGCTGCATCTTGCCAGCTTGCAACACCCGATGCATCAGTGGTTAATACTTGGCCAGCAGTTGAATTGTGTAACTTTGGGTAAGTTACAGCTCCTGCAGTTACGGTCCCGCTTGTTTTTACATTGGTAACACTAGTATTTCCTAATTGAATGGTGTTGCTTGTTGCTACTATAGCTTCATATCCTAAGGCCGTAGCATTGTTGAGGTTAGCTGCCCCAACATTGGAATTTGTTCCAATTATTGTGTTGTTAGAGCCAGTTGTATTGGTACTTCCTGCACTTTTTCCAACACCAACATTATTATTACCTCTATTACTGATTAATGATTGATTTCCTATCGAAGTATTCTGACTTCCTCCACCTAACCCTGTCATTGATTCAGCACCTACAGAGGTATTTCCAGAGCCAGTGGTCAGACCAACCATATTTGAAAACCCCACACTGGTATTATTTGCAAATCCTGTCCCTACATAATTCCCCATTGAAGTAACGCCAACTGCAGTATTTCTGGAAGCTGAACTGGATCCATTCAATGCGCCAGCACCTACTGCTAGGTTTTCTGCTCCACTTGCGTTCCCTTTACCTATTCGTTGTCCATTAAAAATTCCATTGGATGAAAAGGTTTTTGAACCTCCTATTGTCTGAGCTGTCGTTAAATCCATAAAATTCTTTGTACTAGATCCAGTTCCTCCATTTGAAAGAGGAAGAATTCCCGAAACATTAGTGGTTAAATCAATTGTTTTCCCATCAACATATGTTTTTACAGACCTTTCAGTTGGAAACTTGGTATCTGTTGCGTCTGATAGTGTGACATCTGAGGATTTGTTTGCACTATTTTCCTTGAATGCGATGTTGGTAGCATTGGCCTGAATATCTGTGGTGTTTTGGGCAACCGAAGTATTCAAACTGTTGATATCTCCGGTATTCGCAGAAATATTGTTGGCATTGGTCTTTATCTGGACATCCAGTTTATCATCTGAATCTTTCAGCGAGGTTGCGGTGGTGAGAAAATTGGATGTTGTATTGGCCGTAAAACTTCCGTCTGTTCCCAGTCCGGCTCCGGTCTGTGTATCATCAAGTTCGGTTTGGATACCTTCTGATCCTGTGGTTAGACCCGAAACCATCCCGTCCACATAAGCTTTGGTTGCGGCATCCTGTGCCAGGGTTGGATCAGCTACTCCTGATAATTTGTTTGCTCCTAAAGCTACCTCTGCTGTCGCTGCACCAAATCCGCTCAATGGAATATTTTCCTTGTCCAGTTTGGCATCAGTCACGTTAGCGTTTAAAATCATAGCTGTTACCACTTTATTATCCCCAATGGTGCTTACCCCTGAATTATCAAGGGTTACATCACCTGTAAGGGTAACTTCTGATGCTTCGTTGCTCGCATTTCCAAGATATAATTTTGCAGATTCAAGCGTATTGATTGCTCCTATTGCCAGGGTGTTTTCCGATTCAGCAGCAGTTGCCCGCGTGATTTCGGCGGATAGGTCTGTAGCAAGAAGCAATTCCACATCCTTGGCCCTGTCAATTTCTTCATCCAGTGCTGTCTTGTTACCTGATGCGGAGGCATCCACGTAATCTTTTACCGCTTTGGCACTGGTATATTTGATGTCTGAAGTACCGTCCGTTGTAATGTCTGTGCTCTTGTTGGAAAGGTTTTCCTTTTCTGCTTCAGCAGTCTGCGCACGGGCCGTTTCAGTGGCCAGGGCTGTTTCCAAGGTGGCATCTCCCGAAATTCGTGCAGCCGTTTCGGTGGTCAAATCTGAAATTATGTCTGCTTCTGCACGTTCAGCACGAGATGTTTCTGCAGCAATCGCTGTTTCCAAAATGGCGTCTTCGGATGTTCTTTCGGTAGTTTCCGTAGTTAAATCGTTAATTATTTCAGCTTCTGCCAATACCGCCCGGTCGGTTTCAGCTGTAATGGCCTGGCTTAAATTGGTGTCGGCCGTTTGTCTTTCGGTACTTTCTGTGGCCAGGTCGGAGGCCAACTGAGTTTCTGCTCCTTTAGCTCTGGTGGTTTCTGTTTCAATGGCTTCTTCTAGTACCCCTTCTGCAGCCGTTGCCCTGGTAATTTCGGTGGCCAAATCAGTAGTTAATGTAGTTTCGGCAGCCTTTGCACGGGTCGTTTCGGCTTCCAGGTCGGTGGCCAGCTTGTCTTCGGCCGTGGTTGCCCGGGTGACCTCGTCGGCAAGTGCTACGGAACCTTCGGCTGCGGAAGCGTTCACAAAGGTTTTGACGGCCAATTCGGTCGGATACTTGGTATTGGTCTCATCCGAAAGGGTGATGTCCGCTGATTTGTTGGCCGTATCCTCCTTTAGTGCTATGGCGGTTTCTGCGGCCGTTTTGTTAATGGCCACATTCTCCTCAACCGTTTCGATATTGCCCTGCAAAACTCCTTCCGCGCCAGTTGCTCTGGTGGTTTCGGCAATGAGATCAACGTTTAACCTTTCCTCCGCAGCGGTCGCCCGGGCTGTTTCAGCTAAAATGTCTGTAGATAGGATGCTTTCGGCATACATTGCTCGGATGGTTTCGGCAAGAAGATCGGCGTTTAGTTTATCCTCAGCGGAAGTTGCACGGATTGTTTCGGCTAAGAGATCTGTGGTTAAGATAGTTTCGGCATCAATTGCCCTGTCCGTTTCGGCTTCAAGGTCCATGGCCAGCTTTTCTTCGGCAGCCGTGGCACGGGCAACCTCGTCGGCAAGGGCTCCGCTGCCTTCCGCCGCTGATGCGTTGACGAAGGTTCTCACTGCCAGTTCTGTCGGGAACCTGGTGTTCGTGGCGTCCGAAAGGGTGATGTCGGTGGACTTGTTGGCGGAATCCTCCTTTAGGGCGATCGCAGTTTCAGCGGCCGTTTTGTTGGCGTCCACATTGTCCTGCACCGTACCGATATTGTCCTGCAAAACTCCTTCCGCGGAAGTCGCACGGGCTGTCTCGGCTAAAAGATCTGTGGTTAACGTAGTTTCGGAAGCAATTGCCCGGGCTGTTTCGGCAGAAAGATCTGCGTTTAGCTTGTCCTCTGCGGAAGTTGCACGGATTGTTTCGGCTAAAAGATCCGTGGTTAACGTAGTTTCGGCAGCAATTGCTCTGTCCGTTTCAGCGGAAAGTTCTTCGGATAGTGTAGATTCGGCATCAATTGCACGGGCTGTTTCGGCTTCAAGGTCTGCCGCCAGTTTTTCTTCGGCCGCAATGGCACGGGCAACCTCGTCGGCAAGGGCTCCGCTGCCTTCCGCCGCTGATGCGTTGACAAAGGTTCGCACCGCAAGTTCGGTCGGGAACTTGGTGTTGGTGGCGTCCGAAAGGGTGATGTCGGTGGACTTGTTGGCGGAATCCTCCTTGAGGGCGATGGCAGTTTCAGCGGCCG
>NZ_VOLC01000017.1 GCF_009797935.1 Lunatibacter salilacus | reverse complement strand
CGTTCCAGCGGTTGGCCGCGGCACCGATTTGGTAGTATAGGGTCTGCCTGAATACATCCGTGTGGGCACTGCCAAGATTTTTCAACCAGCCCTGGATAGTATAGGCATAGGTCTGGTTGCCTGAAGTAATGCCAGGGAACGACTTTGCGGTCAGTTGCCCCAGATCGTTGTAGGTGTATGAAGCCAGTGTAACAGGGGTTTGTGTCCCGGTTTTATGCGTCACGGATGCAAGTTGTCCGGCCACGTTGTAGGTGTAGGCGCGGCGGATGTCCGGAACGGACGGGGATGTGCTTGAAATCAGGGTATGGGTTGGCCGGTCTTCGAAATTGTAGGCCGTGGAGTTCCGTACCGTTCCCCCAAGCTGGTGTTGGGAAAGCGTCTGTATTACCCGGGCCTTTTCATCGTAGAAGATGGCGGTGGTGTAAAATTCCCCTGTTTCCAAATTCTTTACTTTTTTCCCCGTTTGCAGCCCGTGAATCCGCATAGTTGGTTGGGCGGAAAAAGGCGCACCTGGACTTACGTAGGAATACCCGCTTAAAAATGCATACGAATCGTAGTAGTTTACGGTCAGGATATTGCCTTCATCAGCCGGCCAGGCACCTGATGGGCCCGAAGTGTCCGTCCCTATCCGGGCGGTAAAGCTTTGGTTGGCGGTAGCCTTCATGGTAAATCCGGGTTGAAGCGTGACGGAACCCGATGCCACATATTCCCGGTATCCGTCAAATTTGTTGGAGGAAATCGCAGTCCCCGTTCTTTTTGTGGCGGTATTGGCATCCACCGATGCGTTGTTGGAGGCCGCCCCGTCCAGTATTCCCTGAATATCCGCACGGGATCCGTTGACAGTGGTAATCCCGGTCATGACGACCCTTCCAAGTCCGTCGTATTTGGTGTAAAGCCATTGCTTGGGAGACGCATTTGCCATATTCGGATCCTGAAATCCCACAAGGCGGTCCTGGTTGTCATACACCATGGATTCCCTTCCTTTTCCGGGTATGCGCTTTTCTATCAATCTGCCCCTTCCGTCGTAGAAATACCGGAAATATTGCCCGTCCGACAACGTCGCGTCCGTACTCGCGGAGGGTTTCCAACTTGCTTCGGCAATTATTTCTACAGCCTTGGGCGGTATCACCACCCTAAGCCGGGAGAAGTCATCGTACACATAGTAAGTGCAAAGCCATCCCGCATGCCCGTCCGCTGCCGGCGAAGCCGTATCCAGGGATTTTTTCATTACCACACGGTCGAGTTTGTCCGTATAGGTGACTGTCCGGAGGTTGTCCTCGTCATCACCAATATCCACCCAAAGCGAATTTGCCGCATAAGCGGAAGAGGTCACCGGAAGGCCGCCGCTGTTTACCGTGAATATCCGCACTGCGTCAGCCGCGGTGTTCGGCCTTCGGGAATATTTGAATTCCCTGCCGGAACCCATTTTCCAGGCATTGCCCTGCGCCGCCTGTTTGTCCACCCTGTTTAGCGGGGAAGGCTCAAACGCCTTTTCGGCATATCCGGCAGGGTTGGGCCCATAGAGGTTAGTATAGTAGGTATTCTGTTCGGAAACGGCGGAAGGCCGGTATTCCCCCGGAGGGGAACCGTTGTTTCCTGCATAGGGAAGGTAATCAATTTTCTGCCGCCCGTAGTTGTCATAAAGGATCGGGGTAATGATGTCCTTTCCCGATACGGAAACCTGTTTTGACACAGTTTGCTTCGGCCGGCCCAGCCCGTCATAATAGGTAAATGTCTTGTAGGATTGGGATGGGGTGCCGGTTTTCACTGTCGTCTCGGTAAGACCAGTTTGTCTCGCGGTATATTTTTTCACAAAATTAGGATCGGATATGACCGCCTTGACCGGTATTTTGGGTGTCATGCAGCCGGATGCCGTGTGGATGTAGGCCAGGTAGTAGGTGGTGGTTGCCGACAGGCCGGGTGTGGTGAATTTTCGGGCGGTGCCAAGTTGAGTGGATTGGTCGGCGGCAAACCACCGGTAGCCGAAGCCGGTTGGGGCGGGGGAGGCTTCCAGGGTAACTGTGCCATTTCCGACCCTGGAACCGTCCGGGGCGGCCGCGGATATGCCGGCGCATTGGTCGGGACTTGTTACCTGAACCTGGATGTTGTCGTAATAATTCCCGTCGTAGGTCATGTATTGGTAGGATAGCCAGTGGGATCCAACAGAGTTGAAAGTAAGGCTTATGCTGTTTTGGGATTCATGGTTGACAAATCCACCGGACGGGGACCACATATAACCCAGGCCGCTGCTTGGATGGACCATGGTGGAGCCGTTCCAAAAAGCCACATGAAAAGTGGCTGCCGTGCCCAGGGCCACGGAAGTGGGCCCCGTGATTTGCGGCCGGGCGGTGCTTTGGCAAAAAACAGCCGGCGCAATCAGACAAAATCCGATAAAAAGTAATGCGGGCTTCATTATTCCTGCCGCTTGACAAAGTACAACTCATGGACTTCCCCGCGCCGCTCCCTCAGCGGCACCAACACAATTCCGTCCTTTCGGTGAGAATTGACCGCATACGCCGTCTTTGTCCCGTCCACTTCGATAAAAACCGTGTCCCCGGACACCATTCCCCAGGTTCCGTCCACCGCCGCCGGTTTTGTCCCCAGAAGCCATTGGGCGGTAAACATGCCGTTGTCGTGAAAAATATATTCCCTTGACCTGATTGCCCGGTCCATGCCATCCGACATTGCTTTGTCAGCAGGGTAGTCCGTATGTGGCAGTCTGTTTGTTTTAGCCCCAAGCTGGGCGGCGGAATCTGTTTGCCAATAACCTGTCAAGTCAGAAGCTATAAATTCACGGAGATTTTGACATACCGCCGGGAATGCGGTAAAAAGTAAAATCACCGTTCCGGTATAAAATGCCTTTTTCATAGTATTGGGGTTTTTACGGGTTTAGCCCACTGGTCTGGTAATTGTATTGGTAATGTTCGATGATCTGCCCGTTTTCGTCCTTGACAGTCTTCAGGCGGCCGAAGGCGTCGTAGTCGTAATGAACGGTGTAGTTTCGTGCGTCAGTCACGGACTTCACGCCCACCTGGGGAACATGCGTATAGGTGGTCATTTGGGCTTCCGCGGGGTGCAGGCGGAGTTCGTCGACATGGATACCGCTACCCGAAATGGTGACAGTGTTGCCTGTGACATCACGTTCGACAAACTTCCAGGCGGTAGTCAGGCTTTCCGTCCGCCCCATAAAGGCCCAGTTTCCGGAACCGGCGGAACGTCTCGCCCAGAACGTCAGGCGGAATTTGTTGGCCGTGCTTGCGCCGATTCCAGTTTTTGAAATACTTCCGGTTCCCAGGTTATAATAATAGCCGCCCGTTTTGGAGTTGGCAGAGGGGACGGGACTGCCGGAATAGTCCCAGCCCCCTTTTTCCGATGTCTCAAAGGATGTATGCGCAATGTTTGCAGAGAGGGCGTTTTCCGCCTTTGCGGTCGGATACCGATAATCGCCGTTCCATATGTATGATGTATGGGGATTTGCGGAAACAACCACATCTCTTAAAAGATGTGTTAAGGGGTCATAAACATAGGACGCTTTTTTTTGGTAGCCCGGTGGAGTCAACAAACCGGGATTATGGGTTGGGGGTGGAATTAATGATTCATTTTCATAGTTGTACACCTGGACGGGATCACCCCGGTTGTTGTATGTATGGACTGTGCCCTCCGTCAAATTACCTCCCTTTAAAATTTCTGTCTTGACAGCTTTGCCGATAATATGGTTGTTCTTCAGCGCGCTGATATTTTCTACCCCGTTGTTATAATCCTGTGGGTAGTAATACTTTTTTTGAATCTCTCCACCTTCACTGTCCGTTGATTTTTCCAGCGTGGGGAATTTGTGGTGGGTACCGGCATATTCGAATTCCTTTACGGTAACCCGGGAATTGGACCCGTCCATGCCGTAATGGGTGGACGTTTCCTTTTTTTTCGCTACCCAGTTTGCGGGCAGATAGTATTTGCCGTGTATATAGCTTTGTCTTGAGTTATCCCCGCTGATCTCATATACTTTATATCCAAAAACATCCGTTAAGTTTGGAAAAAAATACTCATAGTCCTTCTTATACAGCAGATGTTTGGATTCACTGTAAACGCGGACACTTTCCAAGTGTCCTCTTTTCCAATCCGTGTCGTACATGGGAAGAAAGGGAAACTGACTTCCGGATACATTTTCAATAATTAATTTGGTATACCCGCCAACACCCGGGGCCGGCGGTATCAACGTACTGTATTGACTGTCAAATATATCTGTCGGCGCGTCAATATCCGTATGGTCTTGCGGATTCCACATGTTTGGATAGGTGGATGAGGTGGTATAGGTACTTACCCTGTATCCGTTGCCGCCCTCAAATTCAATGACCTGCCTGTAACCAACAGCCTGGCCGCGGGTTGAACCCAAAACCGCCTGGGGCACTGTTGAAATTTTAACCACATTCTGAAATGGGTGGATGAATTTAACATTGCTCCAATCCCCAAAAACTGAACCTATATCTCCCGGTGGAACCGCCCTTTGTGCAGGTCCATACCCTCTACCCAACAACACATAAAAATCGCGGGGGTCACTAATCAACTGTCCGGAGGAAAAATTCCCGGAAATAAATGGCGGATCCATGGATGGATCAAAATTCTTATAGATGTAGGTTTTTTGGTTGACAATCAAACCGTTGTTGTCATGGTTGGCAATTGACCCGATCCTTAGACCGCCGCCGGTTCTATATCCTTCCTCCGGATCATCAAAATCATGCGGTTCAAGGTTGTACACCGTATATCCGCCGGTCGGATAGACAACCTTATGCAGGGAGCAGGCTTTTACCGCCGTGGCGCTGCCTTCCCGGTTAGCCCCCCCTTTAAAATTATTTGTTGAATAATCTTTCATATTAAGAATCCTTTCAAACCACTGGCCGGCGTAAACCGTCCATGTTATCCCGGGTATCAAAGTTCTGTTTCCGGCGTTGTTGAAATAGCCCCAATGATCCTGATCTACCGACAGCCGGTGGGGGAGGTTAAATAGTGATCCGTTGACATCACTGTAATATTCGAATTTGTAGGGGGGGTGTGCGTCTGACTTGTCACCCGCAAAAAAGGTTATGGCGTCGAGCTTTAAACGATACCTTAAATGCTCGAAAGTAGATAAATTTGGTGATCGATACCCCGCAAAACCAGATGTGAATGCGGGTGCGATAAAATAGCCGGTACTAAAACTGACATGCTTTATGGGGACATTGTCAAGATCATAAAATGAGATTTCCCTGAGTGCGTAGCCCGGTAGATTGCTCCGGTAGTCGAGGCGGGAAGAAGTATCAGCCGTAAATTCGATTTTACCCGAATTCGGCGTACTGATACTTTCCAGGAAAACCTCATTGCCGGTGGACCAATGCTGTACGGGGGCGGGCCATCCATAATTGTCTATGTCATCCCCCTCATCGATAAGCAGGGATGTTTTTTGGTTATAAAAATGTCCGGCAACCCTTGTTGTGTAGTTGAACGTTATTTCTCCACCCTGTGGTGATTCAATTTTTGTCAAGTACCATGAAGTGGGAATCAGTTCATTTAACCCGACAGCAAAAGCCCTGTCAATTTCATCAAACTCATAAACCGTTCCGGTTTCATCCGTGACAATAAATTTTGAATTGACAGCGCTCACCCCCGCTGAAGGGTTGCTTTTCACAAATTCGATTTTGAGATCCTCATACTTGTAAAACTGCACATCCCCATTTTCGTCAAAAACGAACTTCCCGTTTCTGTTTCCAAAATTGTAATAGAATATATCGGGTTCTATATCATAAAAATTTCCATCTCTAGTCGCGTCAAAGAAAATATTCAGGTTATCGAACCTACCTGTCCTGGGATTTGGATCCGGAAAACCGATATCCAAACGGGTAGGTAAAATGTTCCCGTTGCCGTCCGGTCTTTCCGCCTTGTGCCTTTCCTCCCTGGTAATCACGCCGCCGGCATTGAGACTCCACCCCAAGCCCACCCAGGAAGCAATTTCATCCACTTTTATACCACTTGCGTGATATGAAAGTGTAATATCCACACTGGCGCCTTTCTCGCTTATTGAACCGATCGGAATGGAAATAGGGACAAGTCCTGTGTAGGAGGATTCGGGTATTTCCACATACTTTGAGAACGCATAGGCATTCGGTGAAGTCGGGGCAACATCAAAATTCAGGGGATCGCTTTGGGCAAAGCCCAAGAGTGGAGAGAGATTGAAAATTAAAAACAAGGTAACCTTTTTCATTCTAGTTATTTTTTATTGTTATAATTCAAAAAACATACGGCCACTCCGGTATTGGGCTGTTGGGTCAATTAAAGATTTTAAAGGAAGGATTGGACATCATATGCGACTTTCACCGTTCATGCCAGTCATTTTCTGTTTTCAAGGTGTTCCAGTCTGATGACAAGGGCATTGATTTTTTCCTCCTGGGTGATGGTATACAACGTCAGCTCCTCGATCTTCTCCAACAGCTTCGCATTCAGCTCGCCAAGCCGCACCCCATTTTCAGTCACCTCCGCCTCGCTTGGGATATTCGGAAGATGTCCGTTTTCAAGAATAAAACCTTCCAATTCCCCCAGCGGCATGAGCTTATAGCCGGGACGGAACACGTAATCCGGCCAACCGGAAACGGTGATGTTTACCTCTTTGGCTTTCACCGTGCCGTTGACGTTTATCCCGCCGCTGTTGAACAGTGCCTGGACACCGCCTGTGGCATAGCCCCGTATAATCCAGCTTTGGGTTGTTCCGTCGTTTGCGAACTGCCGGAGATATTGGCCGTTGCCGTTGGAATGGATTTCCGTGTAGCTTGATGAATTTCCGGTCCATTTTCCGGAGCCTGCCACATGGAGGCGGTGGGTGGGGCCGGTTGTGCCGATACCCACATTTCCCCCGCCCATGACAGCCATGCGCGTTATCCAGTTGCCGTTGGATTTGCCGGCCTGGATGAAAAGGTGGCGGTCTTTGCCGTTGGCGTTGGTAGGGGAGGCCCTAAGAAAAAGATGTTTTTGGTTCGTATTGGGATCGTCGCTTGTCAAATACACTCCGTTTATATCTGAGTGGATCCGCATGAAGTTATTGCCCCCACTGCCGCGCCCGAGGATTACATCCCCCTTGACCTGCAATGGAACAGCAGGTGAGGTGGTGCCGATTCCCACATTTCCCGTGGACTGGATTAGGTTTGTCTGGGCCAGACCCGTAAACGAGACCGCCAAAAAGAATATGCAGGCGGTTTTGAATTTTCCGTGTAATATGATTTTTTCCGTGAACATCTGTCTGTTATAATTTTTTGGTTAGTAGAAAACATAATTACAATATGAACACTGGAGTTATATATGACATATAATTATGCCTTAATATGCATTATTACCCAATAGAAATTATAATATGTTCAATTGAACGAACGTATCCCGACAAATGCTTTGTATGGCATTCAAAAATATTGTTGGAATCCCAAATAGTGTAAAAATGACTTCCCAATCACGCACAAAAAACCCGGATACTTCTGTTTATAAAAAGCATATCAACACAATACGGGGATTGGAATGGCAAATTTAAGATGGATTCTAAACCGGCAATAAAATTTCCGCATATTTCAAAATCTACAGATTGTGAAACAAGGCAAAGGGCATGAAAAATTAATGGCGGCAAAAGACCCGGTCAATTTTAGGGAATTTCCAAACTGCGTACTTAATTCTTAGGCAATAAAACAATTTTAATTTTCAAACAATGGGTAACACAAACCTAATATTCACAAAGAATACATGCTATTTTTAAAAATTAACAAATTTATCTTAATTTTTAAAAATAGACCTGCTGGCGAAGTCTACTGCTGTGTCGGGGGTAACATAAAAAGAATTTTATTCCTTTACTTTTAAGACGCAACAGCTATTTAAATTTTATAACATAAATATAGCAAATGAAAATTAATTATCAAATAATTTTTTTGTTTATTTTAATAATATTTTTCGAAGCATTCTAAACAGAAATACTGTCTATAAATTATCTTTGATAATCGCATATAAAGTAAAGGTCCAAACTGAAACCGAGCTGAAAAACCATTGTTTTTATCATTATATGTTTGGCACAGTCTGGACGCCTATTTTAACCAGATCGGATTTTTGTATTTATTTTCCCGACTCTTTTTTAGACTTTGACAGACGTTCTAACTCAAACCCCATGCTAATCTGAACGGCGGATCCCGTCAGGCTTTTTTCCTTTCTATACAGTGGATCGATTCCTACCAAAACAATACTTTGTGCCTTTGAACCCATGGAAATCCTCCGGCCGACGCTTACCGTGGAAGATAAAATTTTACCCCCGTAATTCAAATTCTCATTCCCCTTTGGATATTGTATAGCGACTTCGCAACCTGTCAACATGGCTTGAACAGCCCAGTTTCTTTTCGATACCCGCATTCCCAATGAAACACCGACACCCTCACGCCTCGGCCAGGATTCCTTACTGAAGTGACTCCTAACAACTCCTCCCGCAAATACCCTCACCTGTGGTGAAAAACCATAGGAAACCCCGGAGGCAATATGCACACCCTCACCAAACGGCGTGAGCGGATCATACCATATATATAGCCCCGTCCTTTGCTGCCAACTTTTCCCAGCCAAAGTATTGGGTTCAAAAAAGGCTGATTTTTGTTTAAAATTTTGAAATTTAGTAACCTGTATGTACCCAAGAGAATCTATTTTCAGTTTCCTGAAGTCCCGATCTGCATTTTTGAGATATTCATCGGATATATGCCGCCCTTTACCCGCCACGTGTTTCCTGGCAAGTGCCAGTATTTCTTCGGCTGAATCCCCATCCGTTTCCAATAGCGAATGGCCTCCCGATCCAAAGTAATCGGGGACCTTCCCCGGAACAGGGTCCCATCCCTGATCCAAGGTGCCGCTTAGGTGCTGCTCTATCTTTGGCATTACCCATTCGTTTATCAGTGCCTTAAGATTTTCTTCACTGGTATCCATTAGGTGTTCTATTTCCGCCACACTACTTGCGGTTTCCAAGGTTTGCCCGCTGCGGTTAATATCGCTGAGGGTATTTGCGATGGCAGCATTTAGTTCTGCGTCCGGAACGTCGTCCCTGGCAACCATATCTTCCAATAGCTGCTTTTCCCTTTCCAAGACAACCTTGCTGCGTGCTCTAACGACGGCACTATCTGTACTATCTTGGGATATCTCCTTTAACCTTTTCAATTGGGTTTTGAGGGAATCGTAGGACTGCTTTAAAGATTGAATCTGCCGTAGTTCTTCGAGATACGGAATTTGTGGTTTAGGAGTTGCCGGATTTCCCGGCAAGGCGACCGCGTGGCCTGATGGCAGGGAAGGTTTGAACGTCGGAATGGTCTGTGCCTGAACATCACCAAACCGAAAGCCCAAGGTCAATGAAAACAGCAATGCGAATGATAGGATTATATAATTCTTACGCTTTAGTCTGGCAAAAGCATCCATTGGATTAAAGCCTCCCGGTAAAAATCTCTTTTTCATAGCCTAAAATTGAGTATTTACTAAAAAAACATGGTAAATATAAGCTATTTCAGCTAATCGTAAAATACCCAAGGTTGGGTATTTTTTACGTATTTAATCCAAAAAATTATGCTTAAAAAAAAAACTTTGAAAAAAGTGAGCAGAATACAAATTCCTTTTTATAAATTTAACTTGTCCTCCTGAAAGTCAGGTCCTTACTAATCAGTGAGCAGAAACCGGACATGGGTTTAACGGTGAGTGCCCCAACTAAAGCTCATACTTTTATATTATCCATAGAGTTTAAAAATCATGGAAAACAACCGAACTATGATGCAGTATTTTCACTGGTATTATGGAAATAATAGCAGCGATGCGGACTTGTGGGATAGGGTAGGGGACGAAGCGGAAAATTTATCAAAACTGGGTGTTACCGCTTTGTGGTTGCCGCCGCCATTTAAAGCTGATTCATATAATCCGGGGGGAAACACTGTCAACGAACAGTATAGTGTAGGCTATGATATGTATGATTTATATGACCTCGGTGAATTTGACCGAAAAGGCGCTATCCGCACCAAATACGGCAGCAAGGATCAATATTTGACCGCTATCAAAAAGGCGCATTCCCAGGGAATAGCTATTTATGCCGACGTTATATTTAATCATAAGGCTGGTGCGGATGATACGGAATGGGTGAATTCTTCGCGGGTTGCGGAACACGATAGGAATTTTGTGATTGAAGACGAATTGTGGATTGAAGCTTGGACCCAATTTAAATTTGAGGGGCGTGGTGATGTCTATTCTGATTTTAAATGGTGTTACCGGCATTTTGACGGGGTAGATTGGGCTGCCAACCTGGATCCGGAACAGGCCAAAGGCATTTTTAAATTTAAAGGATTGGGTAAGGATTGGCAAAAGATGGTATCGGGGGAACATGGCAATTATGATTACCTGATGTTTTCTGATATTGACATGAATAGCCCGGAGGTACGCACAGAACTGGCACGCTGGGCGAAGTGGTTCCTGAAATTTACCGGCGTAAACGGATTTCGGCTCGATGCCGTGAAGCATATTCAATTTAGTTTTTTTCGTGACTGGATAAGGTTTCTAAGAAAGCAGGATCCTGATTTGTTTTTTGTTGGTGAATACTGGAGTTATACTGTCAATGATCTGAAGTATTACATTGAAATGACGGCAGGACTCATGTCATTATTTGACGCGCCGCTGCAAGGTAATTTTTATAATGCCTCACGTACACCTTGGGGAGGGTATGATATGCGGACCATTCTGGATCATTCTTTAGTAAAAGACTATCCCAATCTAGCTGTTACCCTAGTTGACAACCATGACACCCAACCCTGTCAGGCACTCGAACATTGGGTGGATTGGTGGTTTAAGCCGCTGGCTTATGCAATTATTTTATTAAGGCAGGAGGGATATCCATCGGTTTTCTACCCCGACTTATACGGAGCTGAGTACTACGACAAAGGCCTACATATAAGCCTCGCCCCCGTACCCCATATCGAAAAGCTGATGCTTGCAAGAACGCAATTTGCCTATGGGAATCAATATGATTATTTTGACGATAGAAACGCGATAGGTTGGATTAGGGACGGTGATGAAGACCATAGTGGCAGTGGAATGGGAGTATTGCTTACCAATGGTCCCGAAGCTACGAAGTGGATGAAGATTGGTGAAAAATACGCGGGTAAAACACTCTACGATTTTTTAGGCAATACAACATGTACCATTACCGTAAATAATGACGGCTGGGCACCATTCTGTGTTAATGGAGGTTCGGTATCGGTGTGGGTTTTTCAGGGATAGATCTAATTATCTGAACTTAAACAAATTTTCATAACTTCCCGGGATTTGTTTTCGGAAACTAGCGCTAAGCAAAATGAGGCCTTTCCCTGAGTACAGCAGCATGGTTTGGAATAATAAGTATTGTTTGATCTTGCCTGCCCCTCATAGGAGGAATTTAACCGCTGCTACTATTTCTTTTGGACTTTGCCTTTTTATAGGGTTGTTTTCAATGCTAACTACTTAATCCGTGCAAAGACACCATAGCTGATCTTGTCAGGGTGGGATAAATAGTTGAAAAAATTCAACTTAATTCCCATGAATAAAATAGCATTCATGGGGATCCCACTGATGGCGTAAATAATAGGATAACGATGTTATAAGTTTTAATATATAAAATAACAGCATGTTTTTAAACCTTAAAAATTCATTAACTATTTTTCTCTGTTTGTTTTTCGTCTTTACCCAAGCCGCACCGATCCCACAAAAGGAAATACTTCAAACTGATTTGATTTCCCTGGCAGACAGCCTTGAGACCAATCAGCGATACCTTGAATCTGCCGGAATTTTTCAAAAAATAACCGATCAACTAGGGGAGGACCACAAGGATTATGCTGTGTATCAAAGCAAATATCACCACAATCTCGGGTTACATTTTTCCGGGCAACAAAATTATAGCCAAGCCCATTCGGAATTTGAAAACGCTTTGAAATTCAGCAATCAGCTTCTGGCAGCCGGAAATGCGGACTATTTGAAGGATGTTTTTACCAATACTTACCACAATATTGCCAATACCGGAGATTGGGAAAATTCTTTAAAAAAAGCTTTGGAAGGATACCAGCTTCTTGAAACGCACCTTAAGGCGAGGGATAAGGCCGATTTCGTTTACGATATCGCATATTTATATGATAAAAACAGAGAATTCCATCAAGCTATAAACGTTTACAAAGAATCTATCGCTCTCTATGAATCGTTGCCGGAGGAGGAATTAAAGGTTTCCAGCTTGGCTTTGGCATATAATAATCTGGGCACCATGTATGCGGAAACTGGTTTTTTTACCCAGCGTAAGCATTGTTACCTGCAAGCTAAATCCCTTTGGGAATCTGATCCTAAGGTGGATAAAAGTAACTTGATTACCATCTATGGAAACCTAATGCGCCTTTACCGCACCTATGGGGACAAGGAAGGAGCTGGGGAATTAATCAAGGGGGTGAACTCCCATTTTGACAAATGGGTAGCTGAAGCGTCTTTTGGCAAAACCGATTTCAAGGTGGATGAAAAGCCTGAACTGATGCATTATGTAAACAAGCACCGGATCAACATTCTCTATTTCGACCTTACCGACGATAAGGCATCTGCTCTTGCGCATTTGGACAGCTTGAGATGTTACTTTCAACAGCTGCCCCGTCGGCATCAGATAAAATATTCCAATTACCTGATCAGCAGCATACTCAATTCAGCCGCAATTTTAGATGATTACGAGCATGAAACTATCAAGCAGCAAAAAACTCAATTATTGGATCTTGCGCTACAGGAAAGCATCAATACGGACAATTACTATTATGAGATGTTGACCTATGCGGACTATTGTAAATATTGGCTATTTTCTTCCAATAATCTGGATAGGGCACTGATATATCTCGACAAAGCGCTGGAAATCGGAAGGAAGCATGATATTCGGGAAGTAAATCTGCTCAATTTGTCCCTGAAAAAAGCGGATGTCTTACAACAAATGGGGGATTTTGGACAAGCCGAAAGCATAGTGAAACATGCCTTTTCCTTATTGCTTGGCGAGGAAGTGGAAAATGTAATGGTGGTAGACGAGCATGATTTTAGGGAACGCAACAGCGTATTTTATATCAATGCTGTGAAAGAGGCCGCCAATATCTACCGAAACCAATACGCACTCACCGGCGATCGGAATTTGGGATTAATTGGATACCACCTGTATGATGTAGCGGCCATTATTTTTCAGGACTACTATCAAAAAGGAGCTTATAATCCCAGTTTGAGTATGACCGCAGGCAACATTCATGAAGGATTGATCGCTCTTCACATCCAACTGGAAAAAACACATGTAGACAGTCTGTTGGCCCGAGTGGAAAATAATACCTCGCAATTGCTTTGGAGGGAATTTGAATCCAAATTCCAACAATTCTTGCCAGTGCCAGATAGCTTATTGCTTAATCATAACCTGCTAAGGACAAGTTTGGCCCAAATACCCAAAGATTCGATCTCCTTAAATGATGAGAGGCGGAAACTTGAGTCAGACCTTGCCGCGAACGAAGCCAGCATTACGTCGCATGACGCGAACTATTTCGGTTTTTTCTCTGGAGGATTAGATATTGACAACCTTCAGAGCCAGCTTTCAGGCAGTAGAGCGATAGTAAGGTATATGGCTACGGACAAAAAACTTTTTGCATTTGTGGTCACTTCCTCGGAAATCCGGGTGGTGGATCTCGGTGAAAAGAAGCCTGTATTTGACCTCCTGGAATCCTACCATGAGCAGATCCAGCGAATTCAACCCAACGCTGCAGGAATGTCCAAGGAACTTTTCAGTCTTTTGATCCATCCATTGCATCTGGAGCCGGAAGTTATCAGCAAACTCGTTATTATCCCTAACGCTAAACTAAATTACTTGGCATTTGAAAGTTTGGAAAATCCAGAGAATTCCCGTCTGCTTGTGGAAGACTATGCCATCAGCTATTCCAATTCATTTAAGCTATGGGTCTTACAACAAAATATTGATACCAATTGGCACAATAGACATTCAGTCGCAGTATTTGTTCCTGAATATCCGCAGTCGTACCTAACTAATTTCGAAGAAAATCATGTAACTAGGGGACGTTTAACTCATTTGGAAGGTGCATTATCTGAAGGGCAGTATATTGTAAACCTGTTGGGAGGTGAATTATTCCAAAAAGAAAAAGCCAATAAGAGTCAATTTCTTCAGGCAGTTGGAGCCTATCAGGTATACCATTTTGCGACGCATGCGGTAGTGGATCAAACTGACTATGAAAGCTCGGGAATTTATTTTCAGGATGGAGAGATCATGTCCTATTCTGAACTATATAATATGCAATTTCCTGCCGAATTGGTTGTGTTGAGCGCATGTAATACAGGGATTGGGAAATTGCAGGCAGGGGAGGGCTTGATGAGTTTGTCCCGGGCACTGACCTATGCTGGTGTCAAGGCTTCGGTTTACAGCCTGTGGCAGGTGCCCGATGAGGAGACGGGAGTGCTGATGAGGAATTTTTATACCTACTTGGAACAAGGAAGCAATAAGGAAGAAGCCTTGACTATGGCTAAACAGAAGTTTTTGGCTGATTTCCCGATGAAACGTCATCCATTTTATTGGGCGGGATTTGTTCTCAACGGAAATATAGATGAGCTACCTCCGGATAGAACAGCGTTTCTGGTAAGGGAATACGGCATTTATTTGGGCTTTGGCTTACTGATTTTGGGCATTGCTATCTTCCTATATCTCAAAAGACGACCCCCAATATTCTAAAAAAACTCCATATATTACCCCATCTCCCGTCTGCCGTCTCACAATCCCCTCATTCCAGAAGTTTGTTAATAGGTCGATAGGTCTATGGGTCGATAGGTTTATGGGTTGAAGGGGTTCCCCTGTCCCTCAGTTTTCCGTCTCCCTCAGTCTCAGTCTATCAGTCACTAGGTCTCTCAGTCCCTAAGTCCCTCAGTCTCCCATTTCCTCCAATAACTTCCTTGCCCTCCCGGACAACAACCCGTTTGAATCAATCACTTTTTTCAAATGGCTTTTGGTTTGCGGAATCTGCTGATCATTTAAATAAGCCAGTGCCATATACCAGTGTGACGCCTCATAATAGGGGTTTTCCGGCTCCCACTCATGCTGCTCCAATAATGGGATAGCCTTTTCGGGATTGCCTGAGGCCATATAGGAAATTGCTTGATAAAATAAGGCGTAGTCTTGGTCGGTTTTCTTGTACACTTCTTCGAATGCAGTGGCGGCTTTGTCAAACTGCTCCTGATCGTAGAGATGAAAGGCTTGGGAGGCATGCCCGTTTTGATCGTTATTACTCCTGACTGTAGGCTTAACCCTATTTGGATAAGGTTCGAAGTAGGCGAAATAGAGATCCTCCGGTTGGTCATGATTTTGACTGCTTATCCACCATCCCATTGTCACAATCAATACAACAGCGGCTGCGGCGTACCACCATCTATATATCGGCTTCGGTGGCTTATCGACGGAGTCCAACTGGGCTTTCAGTTTTTCTCTTTCCTCTAGCCTTATGGCTGCTTTCAGTTTTTTATGAAACGCAACCGCCTCCGCAAATTCCGCATCCTCCTTTAACAATCTTTCAAATTCATTTTGTTCTAAGGGGGAAAGGCTATTTTCGAAATATCCTTCTATCAATAGTTCTTTATTGCTTTTCATATACCCCAACTAACGTTTTTAACTGCTTTATACACCTGGATTTTTGACTTTTAACGGTGTCTTTTGTTTCATACCCCAGGAGATGCTGAATTTCAGCAAGTTTTTTACCATCGTAATAAAACATGCGAAGCACTTCCCGGCACTTTTCACCTAATTGGCTATAGCCCATTTTAAGTTGAAGGGTCTGTTCATCCAATCCATCGGCTACATTCTCTGTCACTAGGGAAATTTCATCTAAAAGGCTAACATCTTCAAAAGGCACCAGCTCATATTTCCCGATCGTGCGAAGGTGTTCGATGAGTTTATATTTTCCAATGGCAAAGAGGTAAGTTTTGATGCTGCTCTTTAAGGTAGTCAACTTTCCCTCAAGGATGTTTTCATACAACACGATGATGGTCTCCTGGTAAATATCCTTTATGGATTCTTCCTCCAGTTGATACTTTCGGGCAAAAGATATGAAGTGGGCCTTGTTTTCAGAATAGATCTCTTCCAGTTTTTTTTTATCCCCTCTACGGATGTCTTGTACAAAACGTTCCTCCTTATTCATTTATAGAAAAATCAGTTAAAAGTAAACACTAGGCCGACAAAACTACATTTTTTTTTATCCACGTGTTTACTTTTTCAAACTTTTCACATGAAGGATACAAAGGTTCATGTGAAAACTTCCCCAAGGCAGTCTAGATACTTGCCCTAGGGAAAAACTAAAATTATTTACTGTTATGAAAAAATACCATTTATTTGCAAAGAAACTCCATTATGTTGTTTCAGCAGGACTGTTTTTAGCATTGTTTTCCTGTAGCGAAAGTGAAGATGTAGAGCCAATAGAAGAGATTCTACCTCCCATAGTACTTTCCTGTGATTATTTCTCGGAAGACCGGGTTCTGATCAATGACCCGCAGCGTCCGGTGGATTATGTTATCGAATGTTGGACGCGGGTAGAAGGGAGTCTACAAATACAGCCTGGAGTGGTCATTGCCTTTGAAAATCATGCGGGCATGCTTGTAGATCTGGACAGTAAGCTTTTTGAAATAAAAGGCACAGCAGAAGAGCCTGTAATTTTAACAGGCACATCTCAGCTGAAAGGCCACTGGAAAGGTCTGTATTTTACAGAAGCCCATAACCAATCAAACATAATAGAACATGCCATTATAGAGTATGCTGGTTCGGAATTGTTAAAATCTTCTTCTCCTGCTCTAGGAGGAAGTGTAGCCCTTAGAAACGTTTCCAGCACTACTAGACAATCCTTAACCCTCAACCATGTGGAAATAACCAATGGAGGAGGTTATGGCTTGGATCTTACCACAAATGCGAACGTTTCAGTCTCTAATTTGACCATCACCGGCAATGAGGAAATGCCCATCAAAGTCGCTGCCAATAAGGTCCACTTATTGGATCAGGCGTCTACATTTGCCGGCAATACCGAAGACGTTGTCAATATTGTCAGCAATAATCACGAAATTGAAAACATGACAGTTAGCTGGACTAAACTGGATGTCCCTTATCTTGTAGATGGCCGGGTCCATATCAAGGAAGATGGACACTTGACTGTTGAGGAGGGGGTAGAGATCCAATTTCAATCGGGTGGCTACTTGCAGGCTGCGGCTCATCTTCCCCCTTATAATGTAAGTCTGAAAATCTTGGGCACAGCGGATAATCCTGTTCATCTAATTGCAGCCAATGGAACAAATTGGGGAGGTATTTATTATTCCTTTACCCAAGAGGATAACCGGATCACCCATGCCATTATAGAAAATGCCAAGGGCGATTTCCCTGTTGGAAATCTTTCTAATTCCGGTGCTATTTATATGCATGCAAACCCACGGATCACGGTCTCAAACACCACGTTTACCAACCTGCCAAACGATGCATTTTATGCCTATACCGGAGGCAGTGACGCCCAACCTGAACTTCCCAATCTCACCCGCGACAACAATACCTACACTAATTTAGGTGGAAATGAACTCGGCTGGGGTAACGGAAGGGAATAAACTTTAAAGGCCCAGACCTGCCAAGCTACCTATAATGGATAAATCCGAAAGCTTGGTAGGTCTGTAAGGCCTTTTTTTCCTTAAGAAAGCCGAAAAAACAATAAAGCAGACCGAAAGCTAGACAATTTGGAATGTTTGTTGACCAGAACAATCACCTAATTTCTTTGGAAATGGATGGAGAACTTTTTTTTATAGGGTTGGAGTCGAGTTAGTGTGATGCTTTTCTTCGTAATTCGCAGGAAATTTGAATGTTTTCAGGAACATAAAATATTTCATTACCTCTTTTTATGAAGGTAATATATTCTCTTTCTGACTTGATCATAATCAAAATAAAAGTGGATTTTTTATTTTTATTTATCAAAGAAATATTATAAATTAGTTCGAGATTATCTGGCACAATTTAATTACAACTACCACAAAGTGACCTTCGTGACACTTTATTCGACTTAATTTATAAATAAAAATATCTTACAGGTATGAACCCGGCAGGGAAGTAGAGTAAAGAAGAGAATTGGGCATACTAAAGATACTTGTGCTGATTCCGGTGTTGAGTTTTTGGTTTGCTTTGCCTTACGGTGAAATGGCAGAAAGAAATTCAAAAAGCTTATTCTTTAGACAGTCTTTTTACAGCCAATTCTTTTCAACTGCGTATTCATAAAATTTTATGGAAACGAACCTGCCGCTACAAATTTCCCTACAGCCTTATTTATTAAAGGCCTATCATTTCAAATTGGGATTGAAATTTATCTCACTATTAAATGCTATCCCTAAAGGAAATATATTCCTTTTTTTCATCTGGGGTAAGGGTACCTGGGACCACCGCAAGGCCCATAACTATAAAATCAACAATCCGGGAGGAATTTATGTGTTAGGTCAGCAATTTGAAATTTTCAAGTTTTCAACAAATTATGACGAGCTTGATATAATTGGTTTTGAACTGAACCCGATTGTATTTCAACAGGTATTTGGCATTTCCACGAATTCAATTGTCAATGAAATGGTATGTATAAATGATAAGCTTTCTTTGGACCTTGTTGAAACTAATAATCCTGTTTCTGGTGAAGTGACTTTGGCGAATCAGCTAAAAAAATTTGAAAATCTCTTATGGAAAAAAATTCAGACCAAATCGCACATTACGTTTGATGACCTTAATCAGGCCATTTCAATAATAGATTTTTATGGGGGTAATATTTGCATTAAAAACCTTGCGGAAATGCTTCAGATGGGTACCAGAAGTCTGGAACGTAGGTTTCATACTGTATTAGGAGTTACTCCAAAAACCTATTCCAAAATAATACAATTCAATAATGCTTTTCGCATGATGGTACAGACCAATAGAAAGATCGTGGAAATTGCCCATGAGGCGGGATATTACGATCAGGCGCATTTTGTCAATCATTTTAGGAAAATATGTGGCATGTGTCCCTCCCAATTTTGGGCGGAACGCAACCTGACTCATGGAAACGGAATTCCTAAAAAAATAAGGACCAAAAACAATAGGGTGGGCAATACATTTTACTATGAAAATCAATTATATTTTTATTAGCTGTCGCATTTTTCCAAGATTCAGTATTTTTTTCTCCTTATGTTTGATTATTGGCAGTTAAAAACCTGTTGATCATAACAAATAACATGTTTTAGGAAAGCATAATCTGGCTTTAACAATTTCTTTCATTAATACGGAATTTTTAAGAGGGTTACACTACCAAAAAACAAGTTATTGCGTTTCGGCAGTCTAATTTGGATAGGTTTTAAAACAGTGAATTTTCATACTTTATTGTTTTTTTATTTTACCTATCCTGCAGTCCCGCATATTTTACTCCCTTCCTTCAAAGGCTTATTTAAATCAGCAACACATCTGCTTTAAATAATCCCCTAGGTTAAAAAATTATTTTCAAGCCCAAATGAAATGGGACTTGTGGTGGCAAAGCCGCTTTTAAATTCAAACAGACTCCTTCCATAAATTCCGGTGGAAAATTCAATACACCTGTTTCTCTTTATTTAATCATTATAAAAAACTAAAATTATGGCAGTTCAAACATCATATCCGGGTGTATATATTGAAGAAATACCAAGCGGGGTACGCACAATTACTGGTGTTTCCACCTCCATAGCAGTTTTCATTGACTATTTCCGGCGGGGGCCGATGAACAAGGCCGTGCGGATTTTCAGTTTTGGAGAATTCGAAAGGGAATTCGGAGGTCTCGACACTCAAAGCGAAGCCAGTTATGCCATACAGCAGTTCTTTGGGAACGGCGGATCGCAAGCTTATGTGGTTAGGGTGGCAGGAGGGGCACCTATGGCAGCAGATGTTAAAATAAGTGACACCGTTGGTGGGCCAATGGTAATTGAAGTAAAAGCGATTAACGAAGGTGATTGGGGAGATAATATTCGATTATCTATACAGCACAACGATCGACAACCAAGCAGAATCGCTAACCCACCTGATTCCTTTCACCTAACTATTACGGAATACAACGCATCTCTTGAACTTGTAAGGCAAGAAAAGTTTTTGAATCTGTCAATGAAATCCTCGTTGTCTAATTTTGTTGTGAAGGTTCTAAATGACGCAAATTCCGGTTCAAAGATTGTACGAAACACCGCTACTATTGGAGAATCGTTGCCAGCCGAAAACGGCACACGTTCCGGCGACCACCGCACAGGCTCCGAAACAAACGAAACTGCCGAGGTAACTCTTACTGCTGGAAATAATTCTTTAATAGTTGAAATCGATGGAGAAACAAAAACTGCAATTTTAGATTTACCTACACATTTGCCATCACAGCCTAACACTTATTTGTTGACATCTCTTGCATTGGCTTTGGAAAATGCAATAAGAACTGCCAACCCTTCTAAGGAGTTATTTGCAAAAGCGTCCGTTATTGCCTCAAATGGCCGCATAATTGCAAAAACAGGCACAGGGGTACCCCTTGCTATAGTGAGTTTTTCTAATCACGGGACGGATACCCTTGCATCAGAACTATTACTTGATAATGCCAACTCTATTAGAAATATTCAGGAATACGAATTTGGCAATGGTACTCCGATTGGGGCTATGTTAAGCAGCACCAATGGGGATAACGGCACACCTCCTGACGCATCGGCCATTATCGGCAGCCTGAATAGCAAAACAGGCATATATGCGCTGGAGGACGTTGACCTCTTCAATATCATGTGCATCCCGAGAACGGCGATTACAACAGGCACCGATGCCATGACTACGACTGAAGCTGATACCGTTATGGCTACAGCAATTGAATACTGCCGTCAAAAACGGGCCTTCTTCATCATGGACACACCAACGGGAGTTGACGAACTGCCTAAAATAACGACTTGGATGGCTGCCGGGGATACCCTTCGAAGCTCATATGCAGCTATCTATTATCCAAGGGTTCTATCCCCAGATCCCCTAAACAATTACAGGCTACGATCCTTTGGGGCGAGCGGCACCATTGCAGGGCTTTATGCAAGGACGGACAGCGACCGAGGGGTATGGAAAGCTCCTGCGGGAACGGAGGCAAACCTTCGCAACGTAACTCAATTAGAAGATGTACTAAGCGACCGTGAAAATGGGGTACTTAATCCGCTTGGCATAAATTGCCTGAGAAATCTTCCAATATATGGAAATATCAGTTGGGGAGGTCGGACACTTGCAGGTGCAGATGCCAATGCATCAGAATGGAAATATATACCTGTAAGGCGCTTAGCGCTTTTCTTGGAGGAGAGTTTGTTCAGAGGGATGCATTGGGTGGTTTTCGAACCAAACGATGAACCGCTTTGGGCACAAATTCGACTTAATGTGGGTGCGTTTATGAACATTCTCTTCAAACAGGGTGCTTTCCAGGGCACTTCCCCACGGGAAGCTTATCTTGTGAAATGTGATAGAGAGACCACTACTCAGAACGACATCAACCTTGGCATTGTGAACGTTTTGATAGGCTTTGCTCCTTTAAAGCCGGCCGAGTTCGTGTTCCTCAAAATTCAACAATTAGCTGGTCAAATTCAATCCTAAATTTTAACACATATGCCAACTTTCACAGTCAATCCGCAACGATTCGATCCATATAAGAATTTCAAATTCCGCATCAAATGGGATGGGAAATATGTAGCTGGCGTCAGCAAGGTAGGAATGCTAAAACGGAGCACAGAGGTAGTTGAACACCGGGTAGGGGGAGACCCAAGTACGGCTAGGAAATCTCCAGGGCAAACCAAATACGAACCCATCACACTGGAAAGAGGTGTTACCCACGACACAGAATTTGAAAAATGGGCCAATAAAGTTTGGAACCTCGGCTCCGGGCTAGGTTCTGAGGTATCCCTGAGGGATTTCAGAAAGGACATCATCATTGAGGTGTATAACGAGGCGGGTCAATTGGCCATTGCCTACAAAGTGTTCAGGACCTGGGTAACCGAGTTTCAGGCATTGCCCGAACTCGATGCCAGCGCCAATGCCGTCGCCATCCAATCCATCACCCTGCAAAATGAAGGCTGGGAACGGGACTACGATGTTGTAGAACCTGCTGAGCCTACCTTTACCGAACCTGACAATTGATGGATGTGACTAATTTCCAAAAGGTAGGAATAGTGTTTTTATACTATGATTTCTGAGCATGATTTATTGGATTTTTGGGAAATCGGACAGACCAAGCCATTAATCGAGCGAAGCCTGTTGCTGGTTTCCCTGTGGCATCCAACCTATGATTTCAGCCAAGTCGCAGCGATGCCAATAGGTGAAAGGGACCTCCATTTATTGGAAATAAGAAAAAATTTGTTCGGGGATATCTTAAACAATACAGCCCATTGCCCTGAATGCAAGCAGAAATTGGAATGGGAAATGACCATCGATGCTATAAGGACGGTGTCCCCACAAAACGTTGATATTCAAAAGGGTCAGAGCTTAGAATACGACGGGAATCTCATCCAATTCAGGCTGCCCAATAGTAGCGACATCATGGAAATCATGGCTCTTGGTAATGGTACTTCAAATGATGAAGTGCTATTGAGGAGGTGCATTGAAGCAGATTCATTGCCACCCACTTATTCTCATGAAATACCGGATGCACTTAGAAATGCCATAATAGAGAAAATGGAAGCCTCTGACCCGCAAGCAGACATGATGGTGGCCATTTCCTGTCCTGAATGTGGGCAAAACTGGAACGCAACATTCGATATAATAAGCTATCTGTGGGCTGAGATAGACGATTGGGCAAACAACTTGGTACAGGATGTTTACTTGCTGGCAAAGAATTTTGGCTGGTCAGAAAACGATATCCTTGAAATGGGAACTTTTCGTCGAAATCTTTACATAAACTTGCTTTACGCATGAGCAATTTTTTGTCCAATATCATCGGTCGGCATACTGGATCTATAAATAGTCTTGTTCCCACAACACCTGGGATATTTGAGCCGCGTCGCCCAACCCCTGGAAGATTCAATTTATCAGTACCTAAGCTCGGAAATGAAGCGACACTAGCTAACAATGATTCTAATTTCAGGTTGGACAAAAGTTCCATGCTAGCAGAATCTTCGGATACTATGGAAAAAGTTGTCGAAAGGAGAAATGACAAAAGAGTCACACCAGTATTTTCAAGTAGCAAAAACAAAGACCAGCCAAAAAAGGAAACTGACACAATTAGTGGCGATTGGCGAGTTGAGCAAACTCCTAATGAAAATAATTCTAAAAGCAGCCAATACCAGGCCGAACAAGAAAAGAAAACAAATATGGTGGCAGACGCATCGAGAGGTGATGGACAATTTGGGCAAAATCAAAAAGTATTTTTCCCAACCGGCCCATTGAAATCGATGCATCAACGTGTTTTGGAGCGGGGTCGCCTTGAAGTACCCAGGGATGGAAATGGTGTTGGATCTTCTTCTGAATTGCAAAATCAAAAAAACATTGATCCGACCGAATCAAATCAAGCAGAGCAAGTGGTTAGACCTATTTTAAGAACCGAAGCGTCTTTTGAGAGGAACGCCATACCGAGGTATCAAGGATCAGAAGGAACATTGCCAATTCATTCCAGTAGTACCAACCTAAACCTATATGGCGAAACGTCGCAAAATTTGACAGTGCGGAACAATCTTAATAGTGATCAACCTTTCAATGCACAGCCTACAATTAAGGTTCAAATAGGTAGGATAGAGATAAGGGCAATAAAAGAAGTACCTGCCAAACTAGTGAAGACGCAGACAACTGATAAACGACCATCTCTAGATGAATTTCTCAAAAAACGGGACAATAGATCACAGTGAGTAACGCATTTGGAATAGCTGCTGTAACCCATGTGCTCAAAGATTTGTTGAACGATGGGCTTGTGTACCAAAATGTATCGGCAGCGGTAGGTTCGGCCATCAACGTCACCTCCCTTCCTCCCGGCCAGGTGGAACCACAACAAGGGAGTCCTACTAACCAGCTTAACCTATTTATGTACCGCGTAAGCTACAACACAGGATTGAACAGTTTCGGGTATCCTTCCAGGAATGCCAGGGGTGGCCTTGTCAATAACCCTCCGCTTGCATTAAACCTACATTATCTGCTTATCGCTTTTGGAGAAGAAGAGCTTCATGCCGAAATATTATTGGGATATGGTATGCAGCTCCTGCATGAAAACCCAGTTCTCGACAGAAACCTTATAAGGAACTCCTTAAGTAGTGCCAATGCCTCTAACCCCGATGGCAGGCTTCCTGAGAACTTACTTGCATTGGCCAGTTCTGGGCTTTCCGAACAAATTGAGCAAATCAAAATCACACCGGAGCCCTTGACTACCGAAGAAATGTCCAAACTCTGGACGGCAATCCAATCCAGGTACAGGCCATGCACCGGCTATTTAGCGACAGTAGTGTTAATTGAAAGCGATAAGCCAACCTCTTCGCCCTTGCCGGTACTACAGCGCAATGTTTATGTATTTCCCTTCCGCCAGCCCAATATCCATAAAATCCTGTCTTCCGAGAATGCACCCAATGCGAAAATCACTGAACTTAGGCGCATAATCACCGGTGATATCCTGATCCTGCAAGGCGAGCAGTTAAAGAGCAATGGTGTGGTAGTCAAAATAGGGGATGTCGAAATTCTACCCGATGTAGCCAATATTACCGGAACCCGGATTAGTGTAGAATTGGATGCCAGTCTAGAGTTGAAAGCTGGGGTTCATGGTGTGCAGGTCGTCCAGCCTAATGTAGTGGTTGAGGGTAAACGGATCCCCGCGAACTGGGAGGAGATAGATGAGTGGGCGAGTGCAATCAGTTATGCTGTAGAGGATGTAGTAGTCATTAACAGTGGAGTTGAAGAATCTTCCCTTGCATACTGTTGTATTGATCCACATATTTCCAATGGTGATTTCGCCATCGATTTGGTAAATGCTAAGTGGGAAGAAATTGCCAAACGCAGGATGTTTAAAGGAAACTACTCAAATTTACTGGCCTTTGTATTAAGCCCCACATTGATCAATACCAATGTCGAGACTGATCCACTTGAGCCCGGTTGGTTTAATATTGAGGTCAACGTTGTGCCCGGGCTGCGCAAAGGGCAAAGGGTCATGCTGATCCTAAACGAAACCAACCTTGCGGCCGAAATTGAGCCGATTTCTTACAGCTTTCCGTTGCCACCAGAGGTGCTAGCCACCATTACTGATCCATTGCATAGTGTAACTTTTGGAATTAAATCTGGCATAAAGGTTGGACAATACTTAGTAAGGCTGCAAGTTGACGGGGCAGCCAGCCCCTTGACTACCAACGACGATGGCAAGTTTATCGGCCCAACCCTTATCATTTCATGAACTATCTGACCCAGGAAAAGTGGATGGAATTGAACAAAGGCTACCTGATGGGCGCTGTCAGCGAGGTTAAGTCAGAACTTTTAGCATATATAGAAAAGATAAATCGGGAGTCTGGATTCGAAGAGTTGGAACAACCAGTCGCCTCTAACAAAAAGGAAACCATCGACAGTGTGGGTGAAGTCCTGCCAACTCCCGCCGCCCTGGAAGACTTGGCGGATAGTTTTCAACTCAGTTCCTTTGAAAGGAAAATTTTAGTAATGTGCGCTGGAACCGAACTGGATACCGAGCTTGTCGACATCATTGCCAACTTTAGGAAGGATGGCTCTCATCTTCCCACTCTCAGCCTTGCAATGGCTGCTTTCAAGGATGCCCACTGGTCTGCCATATTTCCCGAAGCCCCTTTGAGGTATTGGAATTTGATAAACATAACAAGAATTGGCTTACTTACTCTTTCCCCCTGTACCATCAATGAATATGTCTTACATTATTTAATAGGTATCAATCATTTGGACCACGAATTGGCTGTCCATTTGAAATTGGTTTTGCCAGAAGGCAATTTACCTTCATCGCATGGGGCGGTGGCTTTAGCACTTGCCAGTCAAGTGGCGGGGTTTGAAAATTTGGGGGAGTACCCGCTCGTGCAGGTGCAGGGAGACAATACTGGAGACAGAGCAATGGTTGTTGCAGAAGCTTTTGCGCCCCTCGGGTTTTCTACCTATAAATTACAACTTGGAAACCTGCCCACAGGATTAAAGGACCTGACCGAGTTCACCCGTTTGTGGAATAGGTCTTCCCTGTTGAACAGGCTTGCCTTGTTTATTGATATGGATGGCGCTGATCAATCAAGCAGCCGGCCGCTGCAATATTTGATTGAAAATGCGCTAGGCATTGTTGTCCTTGGCAGTGAAAACGGCATGCCCAATTTTGATAGATCCCTGCTGACCTTTAACCTTGAAAAGCCGCTCCGAAATGAACAGGAAAACCTCTGGCGAGACCATCTTGGAAATTTTTCGGCAACACTGGATGGTAGTTTGAGTGAAGTAATAGGCCAGTTTAACCTGAACACGCAGTCGATCAAAAAACTGGCAACCGCCACAGTAGCCAGCCTCAACGCCGAAATGCACGGAACAATTGAAGCTGACGAAATTAAGCGAAAACTCTGGAAAGTCTGTTGCAAGCATACCCGCCCAGATCTTGATAACCTTGCCCAACGAATAGATCCGCTAGCCACTTGGGATGATCTGGTGCTGCCGGAAACGCACAAGGCCACACTAAAGGAAATCGCTGGTCATGTGAAGCACCGTCAAAAAGTCTATGACGAATGGGGTTTTGCAGGAAAGAGCACCCGGGGATTGGGTATAACCGCCATGTTTTCTGGGGAAAGCGGCACGGGAAAGACCATGGCATCCGAAGTGCTCGCCAATGAACTTAAGCTCGACCTCTACCGAATTGACCTTAGCCAAATTGTAAATAAGTACATCGGAGAAACCGAGAAGAACCTGAAAAAGGTCTTCGAAGCCGCTGAGGGTAGTGGCGCTATCCTCCTCTTTGACGAGGCAGACGCCCTGTTCGGCAAGCGCAGCGAAGTCAAGGACAGCCATGATCGCTACTCTAATATAGAGGTGAGCTACCTTTTACAAAAAATGGAGGAGTACCGGGGCCTCGCCATCCTCACGACCAATATGAAAGGGTCGCTTGATAAGGCTTTTTTAAGGAGGATACGCTTCGTGGTACATTTTCCCTTCCCCGATGCACAAATGAGGGCTGAGATATGGAAACGGATTTTCCCTAAGCAAACCCCCACGAATTCACTTAACTTCCAAAAACTCGCCAACCTCAATGTTGCTGGCGGAAATATCCGCAATATCGCCTTAAATGCAGCGTTTTCTGCTGCGGGAATAGGAGGAGCGGTGACCATGCAGGACATACAGATTGCTGCAAGGGGAGAGTACCAAAAATTAGAAAAACAATTGAGCGCCGCGGAGTCGCTACTTTGACACCATGCCACAGGAAATTGAAATATACATCGACCGTATTGTGCTGGAAGGCTTAGATCACCTGAATACCAGGGAACTTAACCATGCCATACAGCAGCACCTCACTACCTTACTTTCAGAACAGGGCCTGTCGCATGGCTTCATTAACATGGGCCAAGTAAACAAACTAAATGGAGGCCAAATATATTTGGCCTCCAACTCAACTACTGGGCAGGTTGGAGAAAGCATAGCAGGAGGAATTCATCAAGGAATAAAAACTATTGAATTAGAAAGTCACTCATTTCCTTCAAGGCAGGCATTGAAGCCAGCTATCGGTCTGCTACTGCTCATTAAGTGTAGGGAATTTGCTGCTGCCAGCCGACAAGGTCATTCAAAACTCAAAAATTTATGCCATCCTCCCCCCTCTCTCCCAAGCTCCTGAAAGGCGGCATCGTTCTCCTAGACCCAAATACCTCGGAGGTGAAGAAGGTCATTCCTTTACAGTACAACCCAGAGACCATGACCCGCAGCCTAACACCACAGCGACTAGGGGAGGGCGCATCCCAGTCGGACGCACTGCGACTCACTGGACCGCCTGAAGAGATTTATTCGCTCGAAGCGGAATTGGATGCCACCGACTACCTGGAAGTTATGGATAAGCAGACGCTTGAATATGGCTTGCAGCCCGCGCTTACGATATTGGAAAGGATTGTTTATCCCGAAAGTAGCAATCTGATAGCCAATAATTCTCTGGCCAATTCGGGCACATTGGAAATTATACCCATGGAAGGGCCACTTGTACTGTTCGTTTGGAGCAAAAACCGGGTTGTTCCTGTAATGATTACGAGTTTCAGCATCACAGAAGAAGCATATGATGCCAACCTGAACCCCATCCGGGCCAAAGTCAGCCTAACGCTGAAAGTGCTCACGGTCAACGACCTGGGCTTTGAACACAAAGGTGGCAGCCTCTACCTGGCCTATCACAAGCAAAAGGAAAAACTTGCAGATAAATTCAAGCCGGGCAGCTTAGCGGCGCTTGGCCAAACCAGCATATAATGGCAAAAATTACAGACCCAATACAAGCCCTGGTAGATTCGGCGAACCTGCCTACGCACAATTTTCCAGCCACCAGTCGCTACTATCCAATAGCCACAACGCATATGGATGGGCCAGACGAAGAGGCTATTTTATACCTACGCCGGAGATTTGTACCACCCCCAGAATTTTACAGCAGCCAACAAAGGCATCGGGTCGCAGATGGCGAGCGCCTCGACAACATCACTGCCATGTATCTGGGAGATCCGGAACAATTCTGGCAGGTGGCCGATGCCAATGGGGTCATGAAGCCACAAGAATTGATCGAAAAGGCAGGCAACCTGCTTCGTATTCCATCCGCTTCAGGATTTTAAGAATGTTAAAGGGGAATGTTCAACTGTCGTTAATGATTGGTCATATGGTACCAGAGCCAGTGGCTAAGGCAGTCCTTGACGCACTTATAGATGTAGAAGTTACAAACTCGGCTAGTTCAGACAGTGGTTTTCAGTTGAGCTTTGCTTTTAGTTCGAAATCTCCCCTAAATGCTTTGCTGCTTCTATTGGCCAAGGTTGGTCCATTAATTCGGGTTATCATCCTGGTAAACATCAAAGGCAGGCAACATGTACTCATAGACGGCGTGATTTCCACCCATCAACTTTCTCCCAACGTTCAGACCGGTCAATCCATTTTGACTGTAAATGGTTTTGATCTTACGACTGTGATGAACCTGAAACCTTTCACGGGCATCCCATATCCGGATATGCCTGCGGAAGCACGTGTTGCCCAGATTATCGAAAAATACGCAGAGTTTGGAATAGTATCCAATGTGATTGACAGTGTTTTCAAGGACATGCCGATTCGCTCCAATAGGATCCCCATTCACCAAGGGACTGATTTGGACTACGTTAAATTGCTAGCGAGAGATGTCGGACATGTATTTTATTTAGAACCAGGCCCCTCCCCAGGCTCTAGTACCGCCTATTGGGGCCCAGAACTGAAAGTAGGCCCCCCGCAGCCTGCATTAAACATCAATATGGACATTCACACCAACATTGAATCACTTAACTTCACCTTTAATGGGGATTCCAAGGAAATTCCCGTTGTTTATATTCAAAATGAGGAGACTAATGAATCTGATTCCATAACAATACCAGTATCGGACATCAACTCATTGAATCCTCCACTTGGATCAATACCGCCATTCGCAAGCAGGTTTCCAAAAATAAGAAACACAGCCCACCTTAAGCCCGTGCAGGCAAAAGCGCTTGGATTAGCGGAGGCATCCAGAACAGCCGATGCTTTAACTGGTTCGGGAACACTTAACGTGTTGCGCTACGGGCAGGTTCTTAAGGCAAGAGCATTGGTAGGGGTACGTGGCGCATGTGAAGCTTTTAATGGGCTATATTACGTCAAGAGTGTGACCCATAAAATCAAGCGGGGAGAATACAAACAAGATTTTACTTTGTCCAGAAACGGGTTGGTCTCTACCGAAAAAAGGGTACTAGTTTAACAGTATATCTATGGAAGAGAAATATTATGGAAAGTATCGAGGAGTGGTGAAGGAGAATATTGATCCAGAGAAAAGAGGCCGGATATTAGTAAAACTTCCCGATGTAACTGGTTTGGATACCTCAAGCTGGGCCATGCCCTGTGTACCGATTGCTGGGCCAAATATGGGCACTTATTTTGTTCCGATTATCGACTCATGGGTATGGGTTGAATTTGAAGCGGGAAACCTGGACTATCCAATTTGGATAGGAGGGTTTTGGGAAAATCAGTCCGAGGTTCCCGAATTGGCGCTTGCTGGTATTCCGGAGTCTCCCAACATCGTGCTCCAAACAGCAGGACAGAATTCCATCGTACTAAGCGACTTTACAGGCAGTAACGGCGGAATCATGTTGAAAAGTGCAAATGGTGCTTCCATTATTGTCAATGACGAGGGCATTTATATTGAGAATGGAAAAGGCGCCAGCATCATCATGAAAGGCACCGAAGTCGCTATCAATAGGGACGGAATGGTAATCAATTAGACATTTTCTTATATGCCAGGATTTTTGCTACATCTTGGAGCGACCGTAAAATGCACGCATGGCGGGCAGGCCGTGCCTACAGTCACAAACGAACGGGTTACCCTGATGGGCAATCCCATTGTGATGAAACCATCACCCTATTCTATTTCTGCCTGCCCGTTTCACGTAGGCAATAGTCATGTGCCATGCATCACTGCTCAATGGATCACTGCTGCTTCCCGCATTACCGCAAATGGGATGCCTGTCCTTCTACTGGACAGCCAGGCTAATTGCACACCAAACGGAACCCCTCTACTTATCGTAGCTACGCAAACCAGGGTCACAGGAGTTTAATTTAAACAATTGGATGTCCCTTTTTAACGCACATGAACATTAATTTTCCATACCAGGTTAGGGTCAACGGGCGGACGGATACCACAGACCGAAGTGACCATATTCGGGACATGATCAAACAAGTGCTTTTCACTTCTCCTGGGGAGAGGGTAAACAGGCCTACATTCGGTTGTGGATTAAACCAATTGGTATTTGAACCGAACAGTTTGGAACTGATTTCTACTCTTCAATTCTTGGTGAAGGGAGCACTACTGGAATGGTTGAGTGAGGAAATCGAAGTAGAAGAAGTAAGGATTGAAATCCTGGATTCTACATTACAGGTCCAAATTCAATATTCTGAGATAGGGATGACAGCCATTATGGAAGCAGTTTTTGAAAGAGTTTATTGACGCCATGCAATACTACTGCAAAAATCAAACAAGGCGAATCCGGGTAATCAATAGCCCTTTGGGACCGGGTCTTAATGCGCTAAACGGCATTGATTATTTGGAGGTGGATTCTTTTGACCAAAAAACTCTTGAAATCCACTTTCTTCGGCCCTTGCCTGGGGATGTTGGCGGAGTGCCCACTGGACCACCGCTTGCCTTAGATAACATAAAAATTGAAGGGGGTACAAGAATCCAAAACATCAAGGTGGTGTCGGTTGCCTCCGTCAATGAGGTACTGACCATACAGGTTGACAATGCGGGGGATTTTTCCATGTACATTTTCAGGCTTGTTGCGTCACCTACTGATATATCCCCTCCGGCTGATTTTGATGCCCAGTTGGCGTTTGTTGCGTTTTCTTTCAAGGCAGGTTGCCCCAGCGACTTTGACTGTAAAACCAAGGACAACTGCTATGAGGTAGTGCCGATTGAACCAAGGATTGACTATTTGGCAAAGGATTATGCGAGTTTCAGACATTTGATGTTAGACAGATTGAGCCTTCTGACCCCGGATTGGACAGAAAGAAATGCCGCCGACCTACAGATTGCCTTGGTTGAAATACTTGCCTATACAGGCGACCACCTAAGTTATTACCAGGATGCGGTGGCAACCGAGGCATACCTGTTTAAATCCAGAAAGAGGATTTCCGCAAGACGTCATGCCAGGCTATTGGACTATCATGTGCACGACGGCTGCAACGCCAGGACCTGGCTAACCTTTGAGGTGGAATCCGGAAGTAGTACTGATGGGGCAAACTTGCCAGCGCATACCATTTTGCTAACCAAAGGGAATGGAAACGAAATAAGCATACACCCAAATGACCTTGATAAAAAGCTGCATGAAAGAGGCGTGATTGTCTTTGAATCAGTGGACGGAATAACCCTTCACCAATCGCAGAACAAAATTGATTTTTATACTTGGGACGACACAAGCTGTTGCTTGCCAAAGGGATCTACCAGTGCGACTTTATACAATAAGGGGCAACAGGATTTATTCCTGGAAAAAGGACAGGTACTGATATTGGAGGAAGTGATTGGCCCTACGACTGGACTTATAGCCGATGCCGATCCTACCCATCGCCATCCGGTTCGGTTGGAAAGTGTCGAGAAAAAACAAGATGTACTGAACGGCATTGAGGTCTGTGAAATCTTATGGCAGGAAGAAGACGCGCTTCCATTTCCACTTTGCGTAAGTGCAATCATCCAAGGAGTAATGATTCAAGGATTGAGCGTGGCAAGGGGCAATGTGGTGCTTGCAGACCATGGCATAACCGTTGAGGCAGAAAAATTAATTCCTGAATCTGCTTCTGAAAAAGGGCTTTTCAGGCCACTGTTGCCCGACATTGGCGTCACGGTGCACGCAGCCTATCCAATTGAGGGCCCAGCTTCCAGGGTACTCCATCAAAACCCCCATCAAGCGAATCCTGCAATTGAACTCTTGAATGGCACCGAGGTTTGGAAAGCCAAGCGCGACTTGTTGGCCAGCGACCGTTTCACCAATGAGTTTGTAGCAGAAATAGAAACAGACCATACCGTACGTATCCGGTTTGGGGACGATATCTTAGGCAAAAAACCGGGACAGGGCTTTCAGCCCAAAGCCAGGTACAGAATAGGCAACGGGCTTGAAGGAAATGTCGGGTCCGACTCATTAGGTAGGGTATTGTGGCCCCAAGCGGGTATGCTGAAAGTGCGAAACCCTCTTCCTGCTCAGGGAGGCAAACAACCGGAAACTATAGAAGAGGTGCGCCAATATGCACCTGAAGCTTTCAAGACCCAAGAAAGGGCCGTAACTGAAGCCGACTATGTGGCTAAAACAGAGTTGCATCAACAAGTGCAAAAAGCTATGGCAAACTTTAGGTGGACCGGGAGCTGGCACACTGTTTTTTTGACAATAGACCGCAGGAATGGATTGGAAATCGACAAAGAGTTCAAACAGGAAATATATGATCACCTCGAAAAATACCGAATGGCTGGCTATGACCTTGAAATTCGACCACCTGTATTTGTATCATTGGAAATTGAATTGAATGTTTGCGTAAACTCCGGCTATTTTAGGAGCAATGTCAAAGAAAACCTATTGGAAGAATTCAGCAGTTTTGACCTGCCCAACTTTAAAAAGGGCTTTTTCCATCCAGACGAATTCACCTTCGGACAACCTGTTTACCTGAGCGCCATTTACCAACGGGCAATGGCCGTTGAGGGTGTTGCTTCAGTTGAAATGAAAACCCTTAAGCGGCAGGGCAGGCCAGCAAATCAGGAGATAACAAATGGCAGGCTGATGCCGAAAGAGAGTGAAATAATCAGGCTGGACAACGACCCCAACTTTCCCGAGAACGGAAAAATCAATTTTTATATGTATGGCGGATTATGAACTCAATTGAAAAAACATTGGACAACTGTGGATGCTGTAGGGGAGTGGAATTTCTTACCCCGCAGATAATTCACAATGATACCGGACTTAGTGCGCTGATGTTCCGAATTGGAACACACGGAACTTTCAAGGAATCCATGCTGCGGGGTCTGTCCGAGTCGGAAATACTTCGACAACTTACGACCCGTGAAAATAACGACCATACAATTGCCTTGATAGATGCTTGGGCAACCGTGCTTGATGTGCTTACTTTTTACAACGAGCGCTTCCTCAACGAAGGATATCTTCGGACTGCGGTGGAGCGGTTGTCGTTGGTTGAATTGGCAAGGCATATCAGCTACCGCCCCAATCCCGGAGTGGCAGCAAGCACTTGGCTTGCATTTTCAATGGAAGAAGCGCCCGGAGCGCCCCTGGAAGCCATCGCACCAATAGGCATGAAGGTGCAAAGCATTCCAGGACAGGACGAGAAGCCCCAAATTTTCGAGACCATTGAGGAGATTCGAGCCAGGACCCAGTGGAATGCCATAAAACCAAAACTAAGTGAAACGCAGCTTCTGATAAAAGGGAGCACCCAGTTGTACTTGCAAGGGACAAGTACCCAATTGCAGATTGGCGACCTGATTTTGGTTGTAGGAGATGAGCGAATCGCCAATCCTGGAAGTGAAAGATGGGACATCAATACCGTAGAATCCGTAACAGTTGATGTAAAAAAAAAACACACCCTAATAACATGGCGAGAAGGCCTAGGTCATGAAATACCATTGGTAAACCTTTCATCCAATATGGTAAAAGTCTATGTGTTCAGACAGCGGGCCGCATTGTTTGGGTATAATGCACCTGACGTAAGACTATTGACCTCGGTCATTGATACATCAATGGTAAATGAATCAACAAGCCCAATTGAATGGGCGAATTTTGAAATCACCAATCCTTCAAGTAAAACCATTTTTCTGGATGCTATTTATCCAAAAATATTAACCGATAGCTGGTTGGCCTTGATAGAACCTGACTACGCAGAATTGTACAGGGTAAAAGAAGCTACGGACGGTGCTCAAACCAATTTTTCCCTTGCCTCAAAATCATCAAAATTACTGTTGGATACGGATGAGAACCTTAAGGATTTCCCCCTTAGAGACACAGTTGTACTGGCACAGAGTGAATTATTAGAACTTGCAAAAGCACCGATTTTGTCCCCCGTTTTTGGCAATATTATAGAACTTGACAAAGAACAACCAGAACTCAGGGAAGGCCAGTTTCTGATTTTGAGAGGCCAATTATTGAAACAGGTACAGGTAACACCAAGAGAGCAATATGTCAGAACAGGAAGCACAATCAATGTGGTAACCAAAAACCTTACCTTTTACCCTACCGGTTCATCTTCAATCCACCTTAAAACAGGAGTAATCTTGGATGTGCTACAAACCCCAATCCAATTGGACAATGGGAAAATCAAGTGGATTGTTCGGTATAACAATTCAGAAGGGTATCTGGAAGCATTGCATAAAGATCTGATTCCCTACGAACTTCCAAGAACCACTAATGCTCCAGAACCCGCAACCTCCTTAAATAAACCTAAAATCGTAAGCGAACTTTGTGAAATCGAAAAAATAGAAGGTCCGGACAAAATCAAATTGAAAGTATCACTTTCGAATGTTTATCTAAGACACACTGTGGAAATCAATGCTAACATAGCGCTTGCTACACATGGCGAGACCAAGTCAGAGATTCTGGGCAGTGGATACGGTTCACTGTTTTTCCAAAAATTCAAATTAAAGCAAAAACCGCTGACTTATATTCCCTCTTCCGATACCACTACCGGACATGCAACAACACTTGAAATCAGGGTCAACAACATCAAATGGAAAGAATTCCCAACGCTATATGGCAAATCGACCAATGACAGGGGCTTCGTCACCAGGGCAGAGGATGATGGAACTACAAGCATACAGTTCGGCGATGGTATCACAGGTGCAAGATTGCCCTCAGGGTCTGGAAATATCAGGGCCAAATACAGGGTAGGCATTGGAATGGAGGGGGAAGTTAAAGCCGGAGAGCTATCTCTGTTAATGACACCACAATTAGGCATCAAGTCTGTGATAAATCCACTGCCTGCAACCGGTGCCGACGAACCTGAGGCCATAGAGAATATCCGGAGCAATTCCCCATTGACCGTACTCACCCTGGATAGAATTGTTTCGGTATTGGACTACGAAAATTTTGCAAATGCTTATGCTGGCATCGGAAAAGCCCGGGCAGATTTAATGTGGAAAGGGGAAGTTCGCATTGTACACCTCACTGTCGCCTCTGCCAGCGAGGGAGCAATTGACGATTCACTAAAAACCAGATTGCTGAAGGCCATTGACGATGCCCGGCATGAAAACTTTCCGGTTGTCATCAATTCATTTGAAAAGCTGCTATTCAACGTCATTGCCAAAGTTAAAATTCACCAAGATTACTTGGAGGACAAGGTAAAAACCAAGATAAGGGAAATGTTGGTTTCCAGCTTCAATTTCAGATCAAGGAACTTTGGGCAAAGCGTAACGCCAAGCGAGGTCATTGCTGCTATTCAAACTGTTGAAGGGGTGATTGCTGTCGACCTGGATCAAATCGGTGGCCAAAACCCATTTTCCAGCCCTCATTTTTTGTTAATGTCCCGCAAGTCAAGATGGGCAGGAGGTGCCATCCTGCCCGCTCAACTCCTACAGATTGACCCCGAAAGCATAGAAATCAACCAAATGGCTTAAGTACTTTCCATGAAAATCGATACCAATTTCCTTTACGACCTGCTCCCTGCTTATTACCGGACTCTGGACGATGAGCAGGGTCTTCCATTGCAGGCTTTTATCGAAATCCTGGCAAGGGAAGGGGGTATTGTTGAGGACCATATCAGCCAACAGTACGAAAACTGGTTTATTGAAACCTGCGAGGAATGGGTTGTTCCCTATATCGGCGACCTGTTGGGTGTCAAAAACATACATGAAATTGCCGGTGCTTCATTTAGTAGACGGGCTTACGTGGCAAATACATTGGCCTACAGGAGAAGAAAGGGAACCCTGCCCGTTTTGGAGCAATTGGCCTTGGATGTTACCGGCTGGCGCTCAAAGGCAGTGGAATTTTTCCAATTGCTGTCAGCGACCCAAAACCTCAACCACCTAAGGTTACATTGCACGGCAACCCCCGACCTTCGCGGGATGAACCGGCTTGACCTCATCAACACCGCTTTTGATCAACAGAGCCATTCTGTGGAAGTGGGGCGCATATCAGTTGGCATGGGCAAATACAAAATCCAAAACATTGGCATTTACCTGTGGCGTTTGCAATCATATCAATTGAGGATGGTCGATGCAAAAAAAGTTGGTCCCCAAGCGGGCATACCAGACGAAGCTTATACTTTTAGCCCCTTGGGAATAGACACCCACCTTTTCAACAATCCCCAGACAGAAAACAATATTGTTCATCTAGCTGAAGAGGTGAATGTACCCGGATTGCTGAGACGCCGCATATTACATGATGAACTGGAGACGGCAAGAGAAGCAATTTCTAAAGGAAGATCGCCGATTTATCAGTTCTTTGAACCAACCTACCCGACCGTTTTTCAATTATTCACCCAATCGACCGGAAGCCCACCTTCAGCCATCCCAACAGAAGAAATTGCCATTTGTAACCTATCCGATTGGAGGGTTCCTCCTATGTCCAAAACCTACCAGGTCTACGTGCCGGGCACAGGATATCAGGATGTGGTCAGACCAATTTCCGCGGCAGTTGATCCTGTGCTGGGTAGAATTGTTTTATCAAACCCGATCGGTGGTGCGCATTTGTTGGGCAATTTTAGCTATGGCTTCAGTGGAGACATAGGAGGTGGCCCCTACGATCGGAAACTTTCAATCGATGAGGTAAAAGATACCGATTTCGATTGGCATGTTGGAATAAGCAAGGACAAAAATAGCGTACAATCGGAGCCAATTTACGAAACACTCCAAGAAGCCATAGACGACTGGAATAGTTTGGACAGTACTATTCGCAGTGGACTGATTACCATTATGGACAACCGCTCCTACCAGGAGACCGTTGGGCTGACTTCCCTACTCATAGCCGAAGGCAAACAGCTATGCATTATTGCTGCGGACTGGCCGGTAGTGGATTTGGAAGGAGTGCCTACCAGGATACCGGGAACCTTCAATCCGGAAGACCTCAGGCCAACCATCATCAGGAACCTCGAAATAGATGGCACAGCACCGGCAACATCATTAAGTGGGGGGAGTTTTTTTATAAATGGAATACTGCTGGATGGCAAGCTGTCAGTAAATAATGGTAACCTGAAAACCTGTAGTATACGGCATAGTACGCTGGTACCAACCAAGGGAGGGGCGGAAATAGCTCCACAAACAGGCATTTTGGAGTTTTCTATCGGTCAGTCCATCTGTGGTGCCATTAATGTAGCATCCATAGGGGCACTGGTGAATTTAGAAGAATCCATTGTTGATAATAATGCTGGAACGGCCCTATCCGTTCCGGAGGGTCATCTGGGTCTACAAAATTGTACCGTCTTCGGAATGGTAGAATCTGAGTCCCTTGATGCCGGAAACTGCATCTTCAACGAGAGCCTGGATATTGCACGGCGCCAAAAGGGATGTGTGCGGTTCAGTTATGTGCCCTTAGGGTCTCAAACACCACGGCGTTTCCGCTGCCAACCAGAATTAGAAATACAGGAACAGATAAAGGAAAGGAAGGAACTTGGGCCAACGACTTTATCCGAGGAACTCGCCATCCAAAACCGTGTGCTCAACTGGCTGTTGCCAACTTATAATTCCAAGGAATATGGCCACCATGCCTATAGCCAGTTGGCAAACGCTACCCCAGAAGGCATCACCACTGGGGCAGATAATGCAGCAGAAATGGGTGTTTTCAACTATCTCCAACAACCACAACGACTGGCAAATCTGGAAATCGTCCTGGAAGAATACCTCCGCTTAGGGTTGGAGGCTGGCGTCATTTTCGTGACCTGAAATTCCTCCAATCGAATAGCCATACTGAACTTTTATATCATTTTACCATTGCCACTCAAAAACAACTGAAACGCCCTTGCAAATGCATAAATCGAAACCACTATGAAAGGAGACTTTAGTCGCATCACTGGTATCAAAGCCAAAAGAAAACATTATAGCGGCCTGCTAAAGCAACAAGGGCGTGTGCAACTGGATTCCGATTGGAACGAGCTTATTTCCATCATCGCCCATCAGCGTGGTATTAGGACCATAGATGCAATTGGTGAATGTGGTGCTCCAATCCATAACAGTGGTTTCGAAATACTGCACCCTGGGGGAGGCTTGTTGCCGGAGGACCTTTTGATAGCAGCAGGCCGGTTCTACGTAGGTGGGTTGCTTTGCGAGACTACCCCAGGTTCCAAGTTGCCAGTTAGAGGTTTTCCATCGCCTTCAGAAATTTCAGTGGATGACACCAAAATAGACGGTGTAAGCCTGGCCATTGACCACTGGGTACAGTTGCTATCCGATGAACAACCGGAAGGAATCATTGCACGAGTGACAGCAATAGGAGCAGGTACAATTACACTTAGCCAAAATGTTTCCTCCTTTGCAAGTGACAACCATCCTAAATTAAGACTTTTACTGCTTTATTCACAGCAACCGGACTATCCGGGTTCAGGCACCTACACGCCTATTGCTGGTCAAACCGATCTGTTTTATTTGGACGTCTGGGAAAGGCATGTTACTGTTATTGAAGACCCGGAACTTAGGGAAGTGGCACTTGCCGGCCCAGATACTGATACGCGCTCCAAAATCATGGCTCAGGTCAAGTTGCTTGCCAATGTAGGCAATATAGGTTGTGGTGACCAAATAGATCAGTGGAACAGCTTGGCGAAGGCGCCAAATGGTAGGCTTACCACAAGACCTGTTGACGTAGTGGCACCTGCCAACCCTTGTCAACTAGGCGAAAGCGGCGGCTTTTTAGGCTTGGAAAACCGCCTTTATCGGGTTGAGATTCATGACCCAAGTGCAAGTGGTATTCCTTCTTTTAAATGGTCCCGCGACAATGCCTCTTATGCCTATCCCATTCAGGATTTTTTCCATGATGGCGGTGGAGTAAACTATAATAAAATCAGCCTCGGTCAAAACGGCAAAGATGCCATACTCAAAATCAAGGAACTGGATTGGATAGAAGTGTCCGAGGACTTTGCCGACCTTAGTGATGACAGCCGTGGAACATTCGCCCAAGTATTAAAGGTGGAGGGAAATTTACTTACCCTTGATACCAATGTCACTTTGCATAGGGACAGGCCATTGCCAAAAATCAGACGATGGGACACGAGCAACCAACGCCCAGACGAATTGACGGATATAGTGACTGGCGCCAGCTACCAACTGGAAGATGGTATCGAAATTGAGTTTTCAGGAACAGAGTTCAAAACGGGCGACTACTGGTGTTTTTCTGCCAGGACCCTGACGGGGGAAATAGAAATCCTGGACAAGGAAGCGCCCATGGGAGTGAAGCATCATTATTGCCGCCTGGGGATGGTGACAGGGCTTGTAGGCGGTGGCGTTGAAATAGAAGACTGTAGGCCTGAGTTTCCACCATTGACGGAGCTCCCACCAACAAGAATGGGTGGGGGCTGCTGCACCGTCACTGTAGGAGAAGACGAAGAATTTCAGGATATACAATTAGCCGTTGACTCCCTGAATGGAGGCCCTGGAACCGTCTGCATCAAACCGGGGGTATATGTAATTGACCAACCTATAACTGTAACCGGTAGGGACATCACTATAAAAGGCTGCGAAGGCAAGCCAGTCATCATCAATAAAGCAAGTAGTCCAGAAAACAGCATAGTTTTTCAGGTCAGCGGATCCTGGGACATTGATATCCATGATTTGTGGTGCATTTCTACTTCTGGGGATGGTGGGAAAGTGGTTGATGTGGTAAACTGTCTTTTCTTCACCCTGCACGATTGCCTTTTGATTGGCGCAGGAACGAAGGAGCCCAACGGCGTTGTCACCTTTCAGGGGCTTACCATCAATACAAATCTGTATGACAACTTGATTCTGGGCAGGATTGGCATAAGGTACGACAGTACAGCGGAACAGGATCTTAACTTGCACATGAATGCCAGAATGGCACAAAACATTGCTTTTGTGCTTGAAAACGGCATTTTCCAAGCAGAAAATCCTGTAATGGTAGGAGTTGATTGTATTGAAAACCTGTTGTTGGGATTCAATAAGGGTTTATTGGGCAAGCCGTTCTTTCCAAAATCACTATTTAAAGTAGCAATAGACAGCGGTCTCTATGCTATAGAAGAGGTAGACGTAGAGGATCAGGAAGATGATTTATCCTTTGATGATGTAAGTACAGGAAACACTGTGGCTGTGGTCAATTTGGAATCTTATCTGAGGGTATCGGCTCACGAGCTTAGCTCAAGAATAGTCAAAGCAAGTTCGGTTGGAGCAGATGCATTTGGAGCATTGGATGGGTTGGAAAGGTCACTGGGACATATTATTAAGCTTGTAGGAACAGTAGTTGATGTCAACATTACCGACAATATTCTCTTGGGTCAGTCCGGGATCCTAACCCATGCAGCTATCGAATGTAGCATAGACAAGAACCTGATTTTAGCTAAATCAGAGGGGATTGAGATGGACTTATTTAATAGCGCTTCAATAGACAACAACCTTATGGTGTCAGGGCAACAAGGAATTGTGTTTCTTGGAAAAATTGGTAATGGCCTCACCATCACCAACAATAGAATTACCTCCCAACAGACAGGAATAGCAACAATTGGTAACAGAGAGTTTCATTTAATGCAAAACATTCAAATTGATAATAATACCATCTACGCTGGCGAGGTCGGTATACATCTATCTGGTCCGGCTCTAATCCTAATGGATTTGACGTTGATGGACAATTCCATTACAGGAGGCAAGAGAGCAGGGATTGCTATCATGGGCAACACACCTCCAGAAGAGTTGAGACAATTAGAACGGCAAAGGAGGATACAGCGAATCATTCAACGCAACTCGATAACTGTAGTAGGATCTGGAATAATAGTAGGCATGCCCCAATGTGAGGTTTTGGATAATGTAGTAAATACCATTGGGATCGAAAACCAGCACTCCGATAGTTCATGGGGTATACAGATTATGACCCGTGGTTGTTCCATCGTAAATAATACCATCCACGCTTATTTGGACATCCAACAAGGATTATTGCCAAATGGTGGAATTTTTATTATTATACACAATGACCTGATGGACAAGGAACTACATGAGATAGACATCATCAGGAATACCATCATTGGTGGAGTGAAAAATGGAATTGAAATTGCCTCCACTATCAATGGAATGGTGATAGAAGGCAATGAAATCGCCAATATGACCCTAAATGGGATTGCAGTGCAAAGGCATGTGCAATCTGTTAACAATCTTCGCATTGCTGGAAACCATATCCATGATTGTTTCACTCCATTGCCTGGTGACCATGAACCCTGGTGGAGTCATGCAGCCATAGTACTTAGCAGTACCAGCAAGACGCAGATTATTGGAAACCGTATCCTCAATAACGCAAGGGTCATGACAGAAGGCGCAAACGTCTTCGGCTATGGGGCATTTTATGCTGAACAAATCAACGAAATCCAGATTGTGGATAATCAGTTTACCGATAATTGGGGCATAGACCAAAGAAGGTCAAATCATGCTATCATCCATGTGCCCATTCGTTTTTACCCAGCGAATTCTCCCAACATTCCGCTAAATGAGGATATCCAAATTTCCAACAATATCATCAAGGGGTCAAACACCCTAGCATTGGAAATTGGAAATTACACAAGCGTTGTATTTGGTAATTTTTCGAGATTCTGGGGACTGGACAGCAAGGCAGTCATCAGTCAAAATCATTTTGAGACAACACTTAACGGCCCTATAGTACAGATACACCTGAGCTTGAGTATTTTCTCCAACAACTTTGTAAGTTGTGCTGTATCGGACAGTGCTGTCTCACTTGGCTATGGCGGATTTGTCATGGCAAACAGCAATGTAGTCAGCGACCCCATTACTGGGGCTGGCATAAACCAACAAATAATCAATACCCTCCAATTTTAATCAAACATAAAAATTCTCCGTCATGGCAAAAGTAAAGATAAGCAAGAAAGACCTCCCCATTCTCAGACGGGACTTGGAATTGGATGAAGAGGTTTTGAAAAACCTTCAAGAACTTCAGGAGACCTATAAGTCAAAATTTGAAGGCAATATTCAGGAAGCACAAAAGGAGGCCCTGGCATCCTATGAATCAAAAATCAAGGCCCTTAAAGAAGCCAAAGCCAGGGTATCAAAGGAATACGAGGCCGAAATCAAAAAATACACTGCCCTGGTCAAGGACCTGAAGAGCCAATCTACCGAAACGCATGCAGGATAGGAAAACCAAAATGGGGAAGTAGTCACTTTTATATGCATTCAACAGTTCTTCAAAACACCCCCACCAAACAGTCCAATGGCAGTTCTCCAGCCGTCTGGAACAAGCAGGAGGTTGATTTGGAACAGAAGCGCAAAGAGGCGGTCCATTTTGAAAAGCCCTACCATAATGTAAATGTGGATGGTTCGGCCGGCGACAATCCTTCCAAACCAGTTCATAACTCATTTAACTTCAATAAGATTCCTATCCTTCCAGGAAGGGACGAAAAGATACAACCAAAATTAAAAATCAATAAACCTGGGGATAAGTATGAACAGGAAGCTGATGCAATGGCTGATCGGGTCATGCGCATGCCGGAAATCGAGTCACATAACTTTCTTTCTCTGAAGCCGCTAAATTGCATTCAGCGCAAATGTGCTGATTGCGAGGAGGAAGAAACAGTGCAACGCAAAGAACAAAACAGTGGGACGGTTGACTCACAATCCATTGCTATTCAACTTTCAGAGGCAAGGGGTCAAGGTCATCCACTCCCTAGTGCTATTCAGAGATTCATGAGCCGGTCAATAGGTACAGATTTCAGTAATGTTAGGGTGCATACCAATTCCTCAGCAGCAGATATGACTCAGAAATTGAATGCGCGAGCCTTTACAAATGGGTCAGATATTTTTTTCAATTTTGGAGAATATGCACCGGACTCTCCTGAAGGAAGGCATCTCCTGGCCCACGAATTGACCCACGTGGTTCAGCAACAAAATTCATTGTCTTTGATCCAACGTAAAACATTGAGTGAAAACATAACTGCTACCAAAAATCCCCACTTGCTCCAAAACTCCAGCCAAAGGCAGACAAGTACAGCGCTAAATGAATTCATTGCTCAATTGGAAGAACGTATCCAAAAAGATGGCCTAACCCCCCAACTGCTTGCAAGTGAGATAGAAAATGGTAATTATAGCCCTAAGAATAAATTTCCTCGTGAGGTCCGCAGTTTTTTGTATGATCTGATGAAAGACTCCAAACAGTACAAAACTGCTGCCAAGCAGCTTATTGTTGGAGCATTTGCTTTAAAGACTTCCTCTTTTCGACGTGAGATGTACGAATATATATTTAATGATATCTCTTCAAAAGGAAAGAGATTTCGAAAGGAACTCATCAAACAACTCATCAAACAAAAGCGTTACAATGATTGGATTAATATTTTACTAAATCGAATAGCTGACCTAATAGTTAATCCGGTCGATGAATTTCCTGGCGAATACGCGGATTTAGACAAGCCCTCAGAATTTGTTACGCCAGTCAAAGATTGGGATTTTCAGAAGCTACAAAACGAAAACGAAGCTTTCATTTTAGGTTATGAACTGATCCTAGAAGTGGATGGTATATTAAAAAACAGTTTACCTCTTTTTGTTGAAGCTTCCAAGAAGGAATCAGTATATAAAGACAATATTATAAATAACCTTTTAAATCTTATCGTTCACTTTCGAAAAAATGGTGAAGAAGACGAACCAGCCCAACTAAAACACTATATGGCTGGTGAAATCGAAAAATTGGTAAACAAAGCTCAAAGTTTTGATTCTTCACTGGACTCCCAACGAAGCAGGTTGAACAGTTCATTATATGCTCGTACAATATCTCAACGGGATTTGCCAACGGAATTAGTCGAAATAATTAAAGATAACGAAGACGTTAAGGAATTAAGGCAGGTCCTTAATAGAACAAATCTATTCAAACAAGGGCTTGACGCAGACAATGTTGTAATGCAGGATTTAGATCAAATTATCGAAGATTTGAGGGATAATTTACAAAGGATAGATACGAAATTACAGTCCAACCGAGATGATGCTCTAAAGGTGTGGCTGAAAGGTGGAGAGAATGAAGAAAATAATGAAAGCCAATACGAAAAGGCGATGGCTTACGGAATTGTTCAAATTTTAGTCAATTCTATCTCAAAAAAGCTAAAAGACGATGTATTAGATAAATCATTAATAGATGGAATAGTTAATTATCAAGATTATCTTGATTATTTACAGATTCACGCTGCGTTTAGAGTACGTCGACTCGCACTAACTATGGATTGGAAAGAACTTATGAATCTTGTCAATCCTTTGTTGTTTGCGAACAACAAAAATGAACTCAATCTAATCCTTGTAGGAGAATGGGTAGAACAGAAATTGCATGATCCATTAAAAACGTTTCAATCAAGAATGACAGGAGGCATAGAACTGAAGACAAGCTACGCCGGTCAGTACAGTGCAATTGAGTTTTCTAAGCTAATAATGTTAATGTATGATCGAGAATTAGCCAATTGGTTGACGGATCTTAGGAACATTGATAATATTTCCGGTTACGATTCTTTCATTTTAAAAGGAAAGTCGGAAGTATGGGAGAAAATTAAGCCCCGGCAGTACATTATAAAGAAATTTGCCTATCGGTTTAATGATGAAAAGTTCGTAGACAATTCCAAACGTTACCCATTCCAACAGCTTATTTACGGTCATGAGAGAACCGCACAGTTTGATAAGGAGGATATGGCAAATAACGGCAGATTATTTTTAGCCAATCAGGATGATTCTTATCATAAGGTTAACGTCTTGAGGAGACCAGAATTATGGACAATTCCCGATCCGAGGAAAGAGTGGATAGAGCAGGATATAAAAGAATTTTACAGAAAAAGGGGAGTTCTTTACGCAGTAGAACGTGAAAGGAATAAAAATAAAAAAGAGTTTTCTATAATAACAACCTTACGAGATAGACATAGGGGATCTTGGCTTGAGGAGTTTGAAAAGAAAATTCAAGAGGAAACAAAGGAGACTTTTAATTTTGCACTTAGTGAAGACAGATTTAACTGGATCAGACGAATTCAAAACCAAAGATTAGAACCGGTCAACAAAATATCAAGGATAGCAACGAGAAATTATGAAGCTATCAGCGATGATTTAAACGAAGCATTTTCAGATCTCTTCACTTTCAGAAGAGATATAGTTCTTTCAAATGATAATGATATAAAGGCATATGAAACTTCCAAGCTTATTTTTGAGTTGGGATCCAATTTTCCAAAGGCTCTTCTGAAAGCGCTTGAAATTGATTTTAAAAGGAGGAATATTATTATCGGGAAATATTTGCCTTTGCTGGAAGCGGCCCTGCGAATAGCAAATAATAACCAATTGGATTTTCAACGCTTTTCAGAAGAAATAACTCAGATTAAATCAGTAGTAGAAGCGTTCCATAAAGTACTAAAAGAGCTTCAAGTTAATTTCGGATTTGAAGGCAAAATCGGAAATCCTCCTTTATTGAAAACCCTAAAGGGCATTAAGCTATTAGAACCCGGTAATCCTTTTTTTTTCAAAGAGCAGGTGTTTGAACTGGTCGAGGTTATGACGGACTTTAAATACCATCCACCTTTCGGATACCATTGGAGAGACCCTTTTTCTGACTCAATACCAAACACATACCTACCCATAATCATGATAGGTGGAGTAGATCACGGTGAAAGCGAAAATCCGATAGAACTGTTCAAGCTTTTGATCGATGGAAAGGAAGAAATTATAAGCTATGATAAAAAGAATGGAGATACCATCAAGTTTCTAAACAATATGACTTTAAAACTTGACTTTTTGGCTGCTGGTAATTATATGAAGTGGTTGAGCAAAAATATCGTATCTGTAGTTGAGAAAATGCAATATATTCCTGGTATAGGACTGGTTGTTGATGCGACCATTTTGGCAGATGGCATAACAGAAGCTTTAAAAGGCGCTGACGATTTGGTGCATGTGCTCCTTGATTATCCTCGGGAATATTTTTTCAAATTAAAAACCGAAATTCAAGAACTTGCAAAACCTGAAGAAATGATCCTGTTCCTGTTTCTAGGAGGAAAAGGTATTAAACAAGATATTAATAAACAAGAAACACCAAAAGAAAAAAGAAAAAGCCAAAGTCGGAAAACCGGTCCATTCGGAAGAATCGTTGATTTGGCAGGCAGCATCTTTGGAGCTGGAAAACGGCTCTTCGACAGCTTATCTAATATGCGGGAAAGGGTGTCCACACGCTTCAGCATTATACGTAACTGGATACTGGGTCATCCAACCCTTATTCATTGGGTTCAAAAAATAATCAATAAGATACAAGGTTTCGGTGAACCTAGGAGCTCACAAGATGATTTAAACTTATTGGACTCAGAAAAAAGGGAATTTGCCAACAGTCTAAGTGAAACCTTAAATGAGTTCTCCCCCGTCAGTCTACCCAAAGAAATAATTGATATGTCACAGGTAGTTCAGTTGACGCTTAATATAGTTTTGAATATGGCCATGAGATCTAAAAAACTTCAAGTAGCACATGAAGCTATAAAACTTCTTGATGCTGATGATTATTTAGCTTCTTTGATTTGGTCCTGGATGAGCAGCAAAGGTATAGATCCCAACATACTTTGGAAAAGTGAAGTCGTAGAAAAATTACAGGAAGCTCTCAATGATGTACAAGGTGAAATCTGGGATCAACTAAAATCAAAAATAAAAGAATATGCTGGAGAGGATATTCTTGAAGAAATTGGTTTTTCAGGTGTGGAAATAGAATCTGATGAAGGTGACGAAGTACAGCCTTATTTGACGAGAATCCCGCTCGAAACTGCAATCCTTAAAGGATTTGACCAGGTTCATTCAGGGGAACCCCTCAACAAAAAAACTAGAATTGATGCAGAAGAACGATTTGGCCAGGATTTCGGACATGTTCGGTTTCACAAGGACCAAAAAGCCAATCAAATCACCGAAAGTCTCGGTGCTGCTGCACTCACTTCTGGAAGTCACATCTATTTTGCTTCCAACCATGATCCAAATAGTAATGGATCCAAAAATATCCTCTTCCATGAGCTAACTCACGTCATTCAGCAGACCGGCAATCGCCCAATAAGGCAAGCACATCCCCAACAACCTGTACCAGGAAAGCCTCATACAGGCCTCAACCTCGATCCGAGCCTCGAACAAGAAGCAGGACAAGGCGAAAAATTAGCCAATAAACTTTCACCGAATGAATTTTCTGAGCTTGAACAAACTCATTCAGATGGCCTTCAACCGGCAGGTTTGTCATCCAACACATTTGCCAGACTTCTGGAGGAACTGACCAGCTTTGAATCTTTATCTGATGAAAAGGAAAGAACAGAAAAAGAAGCAATTTTGCAAGCTAAAAATCCAAAATTTCTCACGCCCCCTTACAAAAGTGCAGCAGCTATTTGGGGAAATTTGGCCATTTGGCTAACTGATAATTATGATTATTCAAACCCTAAATTCCCAGGGTATATGGCTGGTCTCAAAGTCCCTGTTAAAAATAGCATAAAAGGTATAAACCTCAATGAGATATTGGTATTGGCCGGACGCTCACTAAAGAAAAAACCAAAGAGCAAAACTTATCAGCTGGACGTAAAAACTTTCGTAAGGCTCCTAGAAGGATTTTTATTGGCCAAAACAGGTATCGGGATCAAGATTGACTGGAGAGGAAAATGGGACCCTAAAAATGCAAGAAGGCCTCCACCGCGTTTTTCAATTACATACTATCGTTTGCTGCTACCTTTAGTCACTTCCGATTCTATCTGGAATGAGATTCTTAATTTATTAAAAAACCACTCAATATTCAGAAGGATAAGAAATCGTCCAAGAGATAATGAGTTAAAAAACCGAATTAAAGGTTATTTGTTTACCTTAAAGTGGGGAGAAGAGCCATTCAAAAGTAATAAATTTGAATTAAAAGAAAAAATTGTTAAAGGCATCCTGGCGTACAAATTACCTGAATTACATACAGGTTTACAAGATGATCCAATTCCTATACTTTGGTATAAAGAACGGAAAGATTACCGCGATCCGATAGTGTATAAAGGTAAAAATTGGCCAATGGCTTTATCAAGACTACCTAATTCGGATGATTCATTCCATCCTGGTGTGGATATGAATAAATATTGGAATAAAAATTTTGTTCGCAAAGAGCCCCTAAAATATACCGGAGAACCAAAAACCGCTTCTCGTAGAAACTCCGACAAATTCAGGGAGGAATTTGCAAAGGCTGGTAACCGATTAAGTGACCTTGACTTAGAAGTTGATCATGTTATGGATTTGCAATACGGTGGTGAGGATGTTTTTACAAATCTATGGCCGCTTAATAAAAAGATCAATGCCCTTGGTCGCAAATGGTCATCAAAAATAGATGGAGAATTTGTATTACCTTTTGCTTTGGATAAACAAGATACAGAAGTGAAATATGCGAGTATGAAGCATTTGGCACGATTTGGTCGCAATTTTTACAAAGTCGTCGGTTTCAGTAAAGAAGGCCCTAATCCGGACTACAAAACATAATGTGTACTAATTCTCAAATCACCAGAGAGAATGAAAACTTTCCTCCATCTCATTACAAGTTCCTATTTCAGAATAAAAGTCAATTTCTACTCAAATTAGAATCTCTTCCTGCTTTACAAATAAATCGAATATTTTAGGTTTAAATTAAAGATATTATAAAATCCGACTCCAACACCACCAAATTATTCTAAAATAACTCAATAACATCCAAGATATTATCAAAAACCTGGATGACATTGTCCATAAATCTAAGAATTTTGCCTTTCTCACTTGGGTGGCAGTCTTAATTTAATCACATACCTAGTGGATGAGGAAAAGCTCAAATTTAAGCATATTCTATTTTATAAAGAGGCCTTTTTATTTTATTGGGCGCTGACTTTTTTATCCATATTATTGGGTTTAATACTGATATTTTAATTTCAGCCCACACATTATTTTTTTATGAAACCAAATATCCTTTGAAATTTCAAGCTAGACAATTGGCCTTATGTATTTCACATAGCAAATGAATATGAAATTTTGTTATTTTCTTTTCATTGTATTATATATTCCTACGAGTATTGTTGCCCAATCTGAGGAAGATATTGATGAGTTAGCTAAACCACAGCAGGAAATTACCACCAACTGGAATAATATCACATTTTTAAACGCTTCAAATTTCGATTTCAATAATAATTTGCAGGGAAGTTACTTGGGTAAAATTAATATTTTCGCTCCAGATATTTTGGGATCACCCTTTGGATTTAATTCCGGTATAATGAGAATTAAATTCGATTATACTGATACCACAAATAACCCCTTGTATTTCGAAAATATATTAGTCAATCCTCTACAGACCAAAAATCATGGGGAAAAATACCTACGACAACTTAATCAATATGCAACAAGCCGATCCAATATCGCTTGGAGCTTCTATTTGCAGCCGATGTTAAGAATTGTGTCTTATCCTTGGCCAAAAAATAAAAATGGTGGAGACAACACTGAAAGAATCCGAAAAAGAAAGCCAATACCAAATTCAATAGTTCCAAACGGAATCTATTTTCATCTACATGGGGAATTATTGGTGAATAATACCAGCGTAAGGACCAATATTTCAACCCTTTACCAAGATACCCTAACTATAGACACTTCGCAAAACCTAACATATTTATCCTACCAAAAAAACCCTTTAATCTTCGATAGGGCATTTTTAAATGGGTATTTCGGAGCGGGATTAACATTTAATATAGATCCATTTTCGAACGGGAATTCCCGCTTCTTTTTTCAGTTTACTCTAGGCAAGACAACTAATTATCCGAATTGGTCTTCTCAAGAAATCTCAACAGCCAAAATTAACGTCGTTACGGATTCTATTGGAGTCGCTGTTCAAGAATATGAGGAAATTAAAACAGGTTCGTTCTATTTGGTTCGATCGGAATTTGCACAAAGGTTATCCGACAATTCCCAAATTATTATAGGAGCGGATATAAGAGGCCTTTTCCCTAGGTTCAGCCCTTTATATGCAACTTACCTAGGCTTAAATGTGAATTTAGATGCGTTAGTCCAGGTGTTCTCTGACAAATAGTCAAAAATTGGTTAAATTGGATATGGGGAAAACGGGATAAGTACAACCTGGTTGAATAGTAAATGGAAGTACAGTTTACAATAATATTTAAAATGAATCAAAAAATTGTTAAAGATTAACGACGGACCAGAAAAGAAATGGTTTTTGCTGGAAACTCATTATAGAGAGGCGACCAATAGGTATGGGGAAGTGAAAGACGCGGATAGAGGGCCGGAATTGCATAGGGAAAAGATGCTTTTGGTTCATTTGATTGCTGAATACGAAAAAAAGCTTTGGGTTTTACCTGAAGTGGATCCTGTGGAAATGATCAAGGCCCGAATGGAGGATTTTGGATAAAACGCATCCACGCTGGCAAAAGTCTATAGTGATCCTAATTCCGTCCTTAAGCGTTTGGACTTCCTGTCGTTTTTATGCCAGTCTTGTTTCATTGATGGCGTAGCCCTGCGAGGTAGTCTTTGAGTCGCTTGGTGGCCCATTGTCGGAACTGGGTGCCGTGTTGCGATTTTACACGAGATCCCACAGAAATAATTACGTCAAGGCTATAGAGAGCTACTGGTTTATCTGAGTGGGCAATAGGCATTTTTTGCATATTGCTTTTTTCTTCTAACTCATTTTAAAAACATTTCTGATATGCCTTGAAACGACGGATTGGTCTCTTAGAAAAAGTATTACCATTTGCTCCTGGGTGAGCCAAACAGTATCCTGCTCAAACTTTACTTCAATTTGAGTCTGGCCATCACTTCCTTGATATATTTCGATTTGGTTTTCCACAAATGCTTCTCCTTAAAATTTCACCCGAATTCCTGCAGCTCAATCTCTTTCAATCATCATTGAGCAAAGGCATTTCCAAATATAGCGATTTGGGTACTGTGCATTTTGGCAACTTTAGCGAACAAGCACAAAAGTGCCCTTTTTCTCCTCGCGCTGTGTTTTTTTATCCAGGGTGTAATGATAGTTGACTATATAGAAATAAGATCCGATGGGAGCCTCTTTCCCGTTTATGCTGCCGTCCCAGCCAGTATCTCCGTAATAAAACAGTGCACCCCAACGGTCATATATCCATAGTTCAAAACTGACCTTGCAATCGGATACGCCTTCATAAATCCCCGGAGCTTGCCTGGGGTCGAAGCCCGTTGGCATCCTGATCATGGGAACGGTTTCGCTCACCTCCATGGCTTTGATGACCTGGCTGCACCCCTTTTGGTTCCTAATCGTGACCGAGTAAAATCCTGCTGATAAATTTTCTGCGATTGGGCCATTTAAGCTGGGATCATGCTGCCATTCATAGGTATAAAGATTGTGTTCTCCAAGTAGTGTAAGTTCGATTGTCCCAGAGGATTCGCCGGCGCAGGCTACATGTGTAACCTGCGCATTGGCCAATGGCTCAGCTACCTGAATAGTGATTTCAGGAGATATACCCACACAAGAATGATTTTCTGTGCCATAAACGGTGTAGCTAATTCCGGCTTGTATTCCCGGTTGGTCCCAAATTACTTGGATTTCCTGGCTTCCCTGTCCTGAAACAAGTTTACCCCCGGTTACCGTCCATTCATACGCTCTTCCCTGTACGTGGGCTTCAACGCTGTAAGTGTGGGCCAGTTCAGGCTCAAAACACACTTCCACCGGAACAATTGGTCTTAGCGCCTGAAGATCGGACTCAATCTTCACTTCCAATTCAACTGGGCGGCCCGGGCAGCCATTTTCAGCATAGGGTGTCATGATGAGCTTTGCATCGGGATTGGATGGACCCCACCTGACCAACACAGAGTCTACGTAGCTTTCCAAGATTTCCCCTCCAATAGCTTCAAATTCAGTCTCGGTGATATCCTGCTTGTCCACCAACCGGTACATTACTTCTTCTATATAAGGACATACAGTGGTCTGCCCGACCAATTCGGCTTTTGGGTCCATTACTTCCACTTCAAATGTGGCCTCATCCCCGTCTTCACAGGAACCGGTGGATGCGGTGACACTAATCATATACTTGCCAGGCCTGGTAAAAGTATGAGAGGCATGTTGACCTGTGTGGGAGGGACTACCGTCTCCAAAATCCCATACAAAATACGTAAAACCGGAAGTGCTGGTACTGATACTCCATTCCCCTTCCTGATCAAGACAGGCCACTTGGTCGCCATTTACTTCAAATTCGTATGCTGATTGGATATCTATTTCCAGATTGCCCAATGCTGCCCCGGCAGCATAGCCATAAGACTCCCGGAATCCAAAACCATAAACATATGCGGCAAAGCCATCAGGGTTGGTCAAATGGTGCGCACCTCCTGATACCCTGATCCTGGCAATCTGAAAATCGGTATCACCAGACAATGGTTCAAAAAATTTTCCGACGTTGTCGCCATCAAGAGCCGTCTTGTGCTGTGTGCCGGCTTTCACTACGATGTTGACATAATGGTTGCTAATGTTGGCCAATTGGAAGGAATTGAAAACCAGATCTTTTAGAAATTGCTCAATCGGACTGTAGGTGATCATAAAAGGATCACCTATGCCAGAAAGTCCCGGAATATTATTATCGTTACATCCTACGCCTCTCGAAAATACGGTGACAGAGGAAGGCTTGGATGTTTCAATTTTTCCCGATTCATCCGCACGAAAATCGATTGTCAGAAATTGCCCCTTATTGATGGTTCCTTGAGGTATTCCATTAAGGCCGACCTTAGTGTCGTCCTCCGAAGCCAGTACTTTAACCAACTCTCCTGATGTCCTCTCTTTCAATGCGATATGTACGAAGTGTTTGCCCCAGGAGCTGACCGGATAGGATTGCTGAAAAAGATTGTCACATCCCTCACAATCTCCCACCCAAGTACACACGCTTCCTCCAAATACAGCGATTTTTCTACAGGCGTTCTCAATATCATCTACTATCCGTACCCGGGAACCTGTCAAATCTTTATCTGCTTTGATCTGGTAACTTTGCCCACGGTTAAGTACAATAATAGACGGCACCCCGGCCCTGTTGCCGCTGACCGAATTCACGGAAGTGGTGATTTCTATTTTGGTATTGTCCTCAGTGGCCACCACCAGTAAGGTACTGGGAAAGGGACTGACTTCCTGATGCGTTGTGATATAATAGTCTTTTCCCAAACCCCCAACGGGCAAAACCACCGTACCATCAGTAGTTCTAAACATTTCGTTGAAAGCATGGACCGCAATATTTCCAGTGGCTTTGATAAAAATACCTTTGTTTTCCACCTTCCCTGAAGTTCTGTGCATCAGGTTAAGATTACCGGAGTTTATCCGGAGTTCATACTGTTGGCCTTTATTCAAATCAAACGATGATGAGCGACCAAGGTATTCTATCACCCCCGAAGTCTTTTCATTAGCCGTTATAATTAGGACAGCGTCACTGTAAGCACCTTCGTCCAAACCATAATTCTCCATAAATCCGACCCAAAATTCCCGACCAATAGTCGAATTCTGCCCCAAGGCCATTTGGCACGAGCTGATAAACAGCAGAAGCGCAAGAAAAAACCTATTGCGCATTACCGTAACTTACTATTGACCGTAAAATTTTTGTGATTACGGGCATTCACATTCATACATCTAAAAATAATAAGTCCATAAAATTTTTAAGCTAAAATCACTATAAATATAACGATATAACATTCACTTTTTCAAAACTTACAAAATTTAATATAATTTACTGACTATTAGTTGCTTATGTTTTTGATTGCCCGGTATTGTTTTAGATAGTTCCTCGCCCAACCCACCCTATATAATGATCTTTTCAAACATTATAGTTTTCCTTTTATAGTGTCTATTTTTTCATTTTGAGGTGTCAAAATGTTCAGCCATCTTTCTGTACACCTATTGATCGAATGAGACCACCGGGAACAATAAAAACGGATGCACAGGGCCTTTTCAATTCGATTAATTAGCCTAACTGATAAGGTTCCGGGATTGTGAAACCGAACTTTTGTACCCCAACGAGTCCATCACTTCCATCCACGCAGAAATTTAAATATGGGAAGCCAAAGGGTACATTTCAGGATTTTCAGCAATTCTAATAAATGTTTTTTCTAGCGATTCATGGTATATTTCCGCCTGCGAAGGTCCAAAAACTTGAAGGCCAAACAGGTATATCTGAATAAGGTCTTCTTCGAGTTAGTGTGTATTTCATTGTCCGCCCTTGGAACGGTTCTTAGCTTCTTCGAGTATTTCTTCCATAGTCTTTGTAGAAATCCCGCTTTCCTCACCTTTGATTAGCTCATTTCGTAGCCAATTTCGTTCTTCATCTTGTTCTCTTTGCCTACGTATCAAGTCATTGATCAACTCACTCTTACTTGCATATTAGGATCTTTTCCTTCATCCATCGGTCGTTCGGCTCATTTACCGTTATTGTTTGCCTGGCCATTTTTGTGTAGTTATGGTGTAGTAATACACCGGAAAAACCATAAACGCAAGCAGAATAGTTCCTATTTTTCGTGATTTACCTAGATACAATTTATTTAAATTGCGATTTACAAAGCTATGGTTTTTTACTAGCAGGTAAAGGCTATTTCCAGGGAAGGGTAGAAGTCCTTTTCGCATTCTGATTTGTAAAATGGCACTCTAAAAACTTCAGTCTTTTTTTTACCATTCCTGTTGACCTATCGCTTGCATACATGTTGATTTACCGAGAATTCCTCGGTAGTTGAAACCGTATAAAAACAGGCTGTTAATAGTTTAGACCAGTCCAAAATAACACTTGAAATCTAAACTATAGTAACAATTTTAAAACTTATATCTATTTGCAAAGGCCACCTGAAGTTTTTTCTGATTTTCATGAAAATAACGGATAAAATCTTCCGGCAACGTCAAGTGTGCATACACTTCATCATAGTAATGTGATGCAGCACAAAATACCATGGTTTTCATCTTATGCAATCGGAAATTTATCGGCGTTTCCTCGATTTCCAATTCGGTAACCTCCATATCCGCTTCTCTGATGAGGTATCGGATCCAGATGTTTTTGTAACCTAATTCTTCTAGGTCATCCAAATTCTTGATCCTAAACCCGTCAATAAATTCAATGAGGTTGTCTTCTTCCGTAAACAAGCAAAAGGAAAAGTTCATTTGTTCGACTTCAAATTTATATTCTGAAGAAATATGATCACCATTTACATAAATCGAGAGGCTATTTGATGTCTGAAATAGGGGACCTTTGGAGGCAAGGTATTGGGCTAACTCCTCGGCTGATATAGTTGACATGCTCAAAACTGGGAAATTTTTGGGATTAAAAAAATTGCTTTTATCATGATCCGTCCCTCTAATTGGGATATGAAAGTACCGAATACATACACGTCGTACTGGGCCTGATTTTCCTCAAGTTTGCTTCGGATAAGTTTGAGGAGTGCAAGGCCGAACTCACCGATGATGACAAGGAGAAATACCTGGAGATAAAGGAATTCTACAATATGTAGAATGTCTTTTTTCTCGCCCCTAAAAGCCGCTGGTCGCATGTGATCGAACATTCCAAACACCAGCATCCTGACCTGAAGGCCGATTACATCATGGCCAATCCGCCCTTCAACCAAAGTCAGTGGCGTGAAAAAAATGAACTGGAGGACGACCCCCGCTGGGCTGGATTTACCACCCCACCGGCAGGGAATGCCAACTATGCCTGGATTCCGCATATGCTGAGCAAGCTTTCTGAAAACGGTACCGCCGGCTTTGTCTTGGCCAATGGCTCCATGAGTAGCAATACCTCAGGAGAGGGGAATATCCGGCGCGAATTGATCGAAAAGGATATGGTGGACTGTATGATTGCCTTGCCTGGGCAGGTATTCTATACCACCCAGATTCCGGTTTGTCTCTGGTTTGTTGCCAAAAACAAAGCAAGACGGCCCCATCCCGAGGATCCGGAAAAGGAATTCCGGGATAGAAGGGGACAAACCCTCTTTATTGATGCCAGGCAAATGGGTACCATGATTGACCGCACCCAAAAAGAACTCACTAAAGACGATATTGCGACCATCGCCAATACCTATCATACTTGGCGCAACTCTACAGAGTTTGTCACTCCTAGCGGTAATGATGATAGCCTGAGAGATAGTGATGGTAGTGTGAGATGTAATGGTAGTAGGCTGAGCACTGGAGCTACGAGAGTAGCGGATACTGAAGCCTACCGAGACACCCCCGGCTACTGCAAATCCGCCACCCTTGCAGATATCGTAGCCAACGATTATGTCCTGACACCCGGCCGCTATGTAGGCATAGCCGAGGAAGAAGACGACGGCGTCCACTTCGAGGATAAAATGATGGAGCTCACTGCCACATTGAAAGGGCAACTGGATAAAGCCAAGGCACTGGATCAGGCTATTTTGGAGAATTTAAAGATGTTGGGGTATGAGTGAGTGGAATGATGTTGAAATAGGCGAGTATTGAACGCTACAAGGAGGATATGCCTTTAAAAGTAAAGACTTTAGTGAAAGTGGAATTCCAGTTGTAAAAATAAAAAACATACAAAATCGAAATGCTACTTTAGAAGGTTCACAGTGTTATCCTAAAGAATATCCACTAGAAAAATTCAAACTTTACCAGGGTGATATCTTGATTGCAATGACGGGTGCTGGAAGCGTAGGAAGAATTGGGCGTCTTATTTGTGATAGTAAATCATTCGGCTTAATGAATCAACGGGTTGGTAGATATACGAAAATTGATTGGGAGAAATTTGAAACAGAAGTACAATTACTTGAAAGTAGATTGGCAGAATCTCGGAGTTTACTTCCCCACGCATATTATGTAGTATGCTTGTTTTCAGTATTTTAGGTATATAACGGTACAAATACGGTACAACATATTATTTTAAAAATTTAATATTTTGTTTATATATTTATATTTATTAAAAAGGCGTAATTTCTCCAATAATCTTCACTTTTCTTCCAAAACAACGAAAAAATTTTGTCGCCTAGTTCATTTTTTCTTAAAAGAAAAGAAAACTTGCTGTGGCAGTTCGCTTGGAATTAGTCACAATATTAAGCTTTTTGGTAATTAGGTAGAGTGGGGGAGATGCCTTTTTATTAAGCGTGGGGTAGGGGTCTTATTGCTCAAGGGTGAGGTAGGAGTTAATTTGGACAAACCACCTTCCGAATTGTAAATTGGCACTCCCTACATTTAATTGCCTGTTTTGGAATCTTTTTCCATGTCTTTAAGTGTTTTGGTTTTTCTGTTGTTTCTGAGCCAAAGTTCTTTCTGACGGTGTGGCTCTGCGTGATGTGCATTATTAGTCGCCCGATGGCCTGCATTTTTTCTGTATTTTTCTGTATTCTAGCTTATGATAAATTTGATCCTTTTGCTCTTCTGTCATTGATCCTTACCCCGGCGCCATACGCGGATCGCAGAAGGTGTAAATACCAATGAACCCGTAAAGGACGAGACACAGAAAAATATTGATAACAAAACCCGTTACTCTTCGCTGTCGATTTTTTGAAGCGCCTTTGTGTCCAAGTTTGACTGGATTTATTCATTTTAATGATAAATTTAGCATTGCAATCAAAAAATGAAGAAAGGAATGAGCAATGATGTTTACATACTAGGAGCAGGAGCTTCTTTTGAATCCGGCGCCCCTTTGATGAATAACTTTTTGGATGTAGCCGAAGATTTACTTCGTCAAGAGGCATTTGGAGAAGACGCAGAACAAATACAGCTTGTCTTTGACCTGATAAGCGAACTCCAAATCGTCCACTCCAAGGCCCAGTTAGACCTTAACAATATCGAATCCCTATTTGGAGCCATTGAGATGGGTATCATCTTGGGCAGATTAACTTCAACATCAACAGATGTTGCCAAATACAAAAACGCTTTAACGACATTGATATCCAAGACGCTTATCAAATCAATGATGTTTCCATTCGAGATGAAGTCAGGTGTTACGAATACGCCAACCTTTTCATCATCAAAAACCTACAACTTCTTTGCAGAGTTGATATCCAAGAATATACCAACTTCCTCTATTCTTACCTTTAACTACGATTTAGGAATTGATTTAGCCTTGGCCTTCAATAATATTAAAGCCAATTACAAATTAGATAGTAGCGATAACGGTTTTAAGCTATTAAAACTGCACGGTTCCATAAACTGGTTTACCAATAAAAATTATCAGGATAAAATAATCAAGTTTCTTTCGATCGAAGATGCAAATGAATATGTGCGTCATGACAGCCATAAAAGACAGCACATCAAAGGAAAGGAATACAGTTTCGATATAAATAGCTATTTGAGTATGTTTCGTGCAAACGAAAAACAAGATCTTGAATTGGTTATCATTCCCCCGACATGGAATAAAACTGAATACCATGGCCAACTAGCAAAGGTTTGGGAATCGGCAGCGAAGGAGTTAAGTAAAGCTCAAAACATCTATATCTTAGGATATTCCTTACCTGAAAGCGATTCATTCTTTAGATATCTATTCGCCTTGGGCACCATAAGCAAAAATAGAATTCGTAATATCGTTGTGTACAACCCTGAAAACACTGGTGAAACAGAAGATCGATTTAGAAGGCTTCTCGGACTAGCGACCGCAAACAGGTTTCAATACAAGCCGCTTAAATTTTCAGAGGCTATTGATGATATTGCTAAAAGTAAAGGGATAAAATTTGATTCAAAAAACGGTTGGATTGCTATTTAACGCTCTACCTGTAAGGAATGGCGATCAAAAATTAAAAACAATCAAGTGACCCGCAAAAGCGGCAAAATAATAGAATATGGGATGTTTTACTTATATGAATCCCCTAGGATGGAACTGGAGACTTTTTCACTGCCCGAATTTCTGAAAAGTTAAACCTTTGATAGGTTCTATGATCTCATTATCCAGGACATCGGAGTATGAAAAGTCTTTTCGGGTAAAGATTTAGCCAACTAATACATGGCTTCCGAATTCAGTCTCAAAATCGTTACGTTGAAAATTTGAATCTTCTGACCACTACCTGAACAGGCGTTGCTTTAGCTGTGTTCCATATAACGACGCAGCATTTAGCAATCTACATAATAATCCCTAAAGCCGAATTTCATTAGGTCGTTCACATAAAAACTGGCAGGAATGATGCTCATTGATCCATATATGGGTGAGGCAATCACATAAAAATCCTAACTTTCTTACCCTAGTTATGGCTTCTTGGTTTTGAGGCGTTACAGGGAATTTTTTAATGCATTCTCTGAAATACACCAATTTTACAAGAAGTCCATCTGTGGTGAAGCTATACTTTCCATTTGCCCGTTGGGCATTAATAAAAGAGTCTAGGTATTTGTATTGATCCGCCATTTTTAAGTTCTATATTGCGATTAGGGTTTGATTTTGACCCCTTTTGCAATTGTGGACTTAGCGATTGATGCTTTGAGAAGCAAGCGTATTTATAAAAAGTAGAATATTGAGACAGCAAATGCCTAATTTGCCCACTAAATAAGGGCTTGAACACATATTATTCGGATATGGGAAGCAGAACTTTATGGGAAGCAGAACTATTATAAGTCTCCTACTCAAACTTTACTTCATTTTGAGTGTGGCTATCGCTGCCTTAGTTGATTTCGATTAGGATGCTATTTAAATTTTGATCACCACCATTTCAAATTAATTTCATGAAATGCTTCGACCTTTGGCCTTAAATTTACATCTAGGCTACCAAACTCATTGGTACGAAATGTGTAATAGAAAGGAATTGACCGGAATGACGCTCTTTTTAATCATATGAAGTTTAGTTCGTCTATTTAGTTTGTCTGATAAATTCCTTTAGTGTTATGGTTTTTAACCCAAGCCCTTTCGCTTTTATCTGTAAACCATTATCAGAACTAATTAATATCGGATTGTCATTTTTGAGTTTGAGCAACACTGTCAAAATCCTATTGTCAGGAGATCTTTTGTCGAAATCATCAGGAAGCAGAGATATGTCTGAAGTCACTAATCGAATTTCTCTAGAGTTTTGGTTCTGATTAATTGATTTTAATGCTCTTTGAACCATTTTCTTGCCTTCTGAATCTAATTTCAATTTTAAGCTATCAAGTTCATCTAGGACTTTTGCTGAAAGAATAATTGGGTACTTCTTGTCTATTTTACTAATTATTTCTGGATCATCTACAAAAACATTTGTATCGATCAGATAATAATTTTTCTTATCAATACTTATGTGTTTTCCTGGTTTTGAAAGATCAATATGACCCAGAATTTTTAAACCAGGAAGCTTTGATTCAGTTTGAGTACTTTTTTCGGAATTTTCAATTTGATTATCTTGTTCTATTTCTATCTTAGGATTAGTGATTTCATTTACAGATTCATTTTTGTTTTTTATTAATTCACCATTGGATGTAAATTTGAATGAAAATTCCTCATTTAACTTTCTTAAATAAGAATCAACATTATTATTAAGATTTACTTTTTGGTTAAATCCATCATCTGTTAAAATATACGTGCTTTTTTTTGCTCTACTTGTGGCAACATTAAAGCGATTTAAATTGAATGAAAATGAACTTGATTTTGGAATTACGTAGAAGCAATAATCCACATCTAATCCTTGCACTCTATCAACTGTTTCAATTAAATAGTTTTTAGAATTTGTTTTTGATTTTAAATTTTGTTGGAGATATATAAGTGTTTCTATATAGGGTGTTAAAACCGCTATTTCATTTTTTTTGAGTTGGGATAATTCGTCTATGCCTTTAACCAAGAATTTGAGCATCGATTCTTTAATGCTTCCAAATTTATCTGAGAATAAAATTAATGAGGGACCACCCAATGGATGCATTAAGCTACCAATTGAATTGAGCTTTTCTATATCTTGATTAAGATCCTTATTAAGAGAAATAGACTGAATAGTATTTTGATAGAAGTTATTAGTAAAAATTGTTGACCTTTCAGTTAACCTCCTTGTTTCAATTTTCCTATTGAATATAAAACTTTCCATTTGGGCTACTGAATTCATACCATTGACTAAAAAGTCAATATTCTCATATTCCTCATAATTTTTATTGCTAACGATTGGCAAAATTTGTTTTGGATCTCCTACCACTATCACTTTCTTCCCAACTTTCGTAGCTGCGGCAATTGTAGTAAGATAAGCTTGAGAGGCTTCCTCAACTATGACATAATCGAATGAATTGGTTTGAGTTTTCCATATTCTTGAAAATTGATAATAAGTTGTTAATAAAACATGCCCCTTAATAGCAACTAGTTCTTTTGCCTGACCAAGTTCTGGGTACAATTTTTTCTCGTCAATTGAGAGTGGAAGTTTTGAGATTTTACTGCTTTTAAGTAATTCAGCAATAGAATCCTTTTTGCATACTTCAACTGTTGCCTTATTGGTTAGGGCTGTAATCAAAACTGATTTATCACCTTTTGCTAACCTTGAGACCACTTCTGCAACTAGATGAGTTTTCCCTGTGCCGGGAGGTCCCTGGAAAATATAAATATTTGACTTATCTAATTCACTTATAATTGCTCCAGCAATATCATGGTCTTCTTTTAATAATCCTGGCGCCTTGTTTTTGTCAAGCTTGAATTTGAATCCTAAAATTTTCTCCCAAAGAGTGGAGCTATTTTCGTCAAATGACTCGCTTAACAATTTCAAATTTTGGAGATATTCAAATGGCGGGATTGTGGGTCCAAAACCCAAAATTTGATTAATTTGAATAGATTTAACGAATTCATATTCCATTCCTCTAACTAGCAGAGTTATCCAGCCTTCCCTTTTAGAAGGAATATAGTCCACAGTTTTAGCTTCAGTTCTATTTCTATCTTTTAATAGATCGAGAAAGTTGATATCCTTCCAAGTTTCCGGACGTTCAAATCCATTTTTTAGTGTGAAGCAGGTAAGGTTTTCATCAATCCGTGGAGAATGATATTTATCTCCAAAAGGTAAATCAAAGAAAGCATTCCCTCTTTTAGAGTCAAATCCTTTATATTGACCAACATATAATTCACCATTCTGAAATAAGGATAAGCCTGTTGAATTGAAAATTCTTTTAACTGAGAACTCAAGCTCCTTAAGTTCATCTGCGTAGAAATTAATTTGATCTTGTCTAGTTACCATATTTTATTCAAATGAAAATTCATCATCTGCAATTGCAATGTCATTTTCTTGGTTAAAAACATTAGTAGGTTTTATACCAGAAAACAAACTCTCTTTCATTTTTTCACTTGTAACCAATATTAGGTGAGATTCTGATTCTAATGACTCAAAAACCCCATCAATTTCAGCAGTATCCCTGCTATTTGGAACCCTGAATAGAACATTCGTTGCTAATCTATCTTCTAAAAGCTCTAATCTTTTTTTGAAGAGTCGTGGAGAATTTCCTGGATAAATGACAACTAAGTAGGTGTCGTTATCTTCAAACATATCCCAATGTTCCTTGTCTAAATAGAGTAGTCCCCCTTTTGCACTTCGAACAATACATTTTACATTTTTTCCATCGGGATCAATGATACTAGTTAGTGCTGCACCAGAACTATTTACATTTGATAAATCGAATCCCTCATTTAACAAAAAGTAAACCGCATGAGTTTTGGCATTTCCGTTTTCGGTTTTTTGCTTTTCAGTTGAAATTCCAAGTCTGTCCTGAAGTAACCTATCAATATCTTCCTTATATTCATAGGAGTCCTCATCCAGTAATGTTTCATCTTGAAGCGTTTTGTAGTGCCAATCTTTAAGTTTCTGTAATGCATCTTTTGGAAAGGAATCCGGAAGACTATTAATGATATTGTTTTTTAGAATTTTGGATACATAATATTTACCATTGCAGCTTACCTTTAAATCTTGTGTAAAACTGTTAACCGTTGTACCTTTAAAAGTTCGTTTATAAGGTATTTCGTCACCATCGTAAATATATATTTGATGGCTTGATGAATATTCCCATTTTTTATAAAAAAGTGTATCCCAAGGCTTTGAATTATTTTCCAATAATACTATATCAACCCCACTGACAAGCTTGATGTCCTCTACACTAAAATGTAATTTTTTATTTCCACAATTTTGATCTGTAAAGACTGCTTTATCAATCTCTTTACTTAAAATTTTAAATGTTGAATAGGAATATTCTTCTTTTAGATCTAAAAAGTACAACTTTGTGTCTAAGGAAACTGATTGAAGTTTATAGCATCTATTTCCCTCCTTGCTAATAGACTCCATTATAGGAAGAGTAACCGCTTTTAAATTATTTTCATTAAGGCTTATATAGTCATTAATTTGTTTAATTAATAAAATGTTTTTCGTAATTATTTGACTACTATATTGTTTTAGCCACTCAATAGTATTCCAAATAATTTGGGTATTTGGTTTCGATTCTTCAAAATACCGTATTACCACGTTTTGATCATGATTTTCTGATCTTGCTGCTTCTCTCAATTTTACAATAGGACTATCCAATCCATTATAACCAAGTTTACCTAAATATGCTAATTTGTTAGATTGATCAATCTTTATCCATTCCTCTAGCCATTGTGGAAGCAACTCTGATTCAATTGCCACGCTTTTATCGACACAGTTTTTAAGATTTAAACCATGAAAATAAAAATTATCTAAACTTGTAAAATTTAATTCAAATAGAATTGTTAGAAAAATAGTATATGATTTATAGAGTTCAGTTTTATTTTCTTCATTTTCCCAGAAATCATCGAAATGTTTTTTTGACCACTGCCTTTTTCCTCCATGTTTTTTATCCAATAGTTGAAATACAACCTGATGAATTGAATAATAAGCAGATTTTTCAGCTTCAATTACGGAATGTACCTCACTTAAAGGCATCATTCTGGTATTGAAAATAAGCTTTCTTAATTTTCTTTGATCTGTTATTGAAACAAATGATTCGATTAATTCATCTAGAACGTTTGACTCTCCTTTAAACTGTTCCAAAACATCTGAAAGTTTTAGGATATTTTTCTCATCTCCTTTGCCAAACTGAATTCTGTCACTTAAATTATAATCGCTCAATGTGTTAGAGTTAATTTTAATCTTACCTCTTAAGGTGTTAATCAGTTTTGCTAAATCATCAGGAATTGAATTAATGTCATCAACAGTTTTAATCAATTGATTGATAATGATATGTTCAGGTGTAGTGCTATTGTATTCAACTCCTATTATTATACTGAATTCAGGTAAGTTAGAGATGAATGATGTCAGTTGTTCCTTAGAAAATGAGGAAGGTAGGAATGAGGCCAAATTCTGATCGAAGGCTTTTGACTCAATAATTGCCTTAAGCAATTTATCTCCTTGCAGCAAGCCAATTTTGTGTCGTGTTGCTTTGCCTAAAGATGAATCAAGTTCAGTGAATTGAGATTTCAGATTTTCAATTGATTCTATATAAGCTTTTAAGCCCTTTTCGGACCCATCAAACATTTGAGTATTTTCAATTTCTTTGATTGACCAAAGATTATCATTAGTGGCCTCTAAAGTGTATTCTTCAAAAAAATCACTGCAAGATCCATCATTCTCCATCCAATCTAAAAGTATGTTTGCCGATAGTAATTCAAAATTTTGGATTTGTGTCCAATCAATATTAGTGTCACTATTGGTTTTTAGTGTGAATGACTGAATAAGATCACCACATTCTTTAACGGGAAGGGTTTTTAATTTAGCTTTTTGAAAAGTTTCTGTAATTGTTTCATAGTCTTCAGTAGTAAGATTGCTAAATGCCCTCGACCAAAATATTTTTTCTGAATTTAGAAATCTCAATTCATCGTTTACATACAACCACGGTATAGCCGCCCATTTACTTTGAAGGATCTCTTCTTCTTCATCCTTCCAGCTGTATAAAGACTTTAAGTCTTTTACATAGGTATTTATATTATTAGAAGAGAATGAGACAGACCATTCTTCGAATAAATCTGGATTCAGAATAAATGAGGTAAATACCTCACCCTTTGTGATTAACTCTTTCTGCAAAGCATCGGTAAGATGGAGATATTCGTCTTCAGTAATCCTGAAATTTTGGATTGAAGGAATCCCAGTAACATCTTGTCGGCTGATTAATTGGTTTAGAGGACGAGCAACACGATTTTCATCAACAAACAGCTTTAATTCGCCAAAGTATTTAGTCTTTCCTATTCCTTGCATAAATTCACTATTTTGTAAAAAGTCAATGAGTTTAATTTTTAATTCAATTTTGAGTGAAGATAAGTTTGAATTTCCAGCCAAGCGTCCATACGCTAATGATCTGTCATTTACATAGCCTGACATTTCATTTATATAGGTTTGTAGATTGGTATAATCTTGAAGGTTGAGGTTAATAGAATGATAGCCTAACTCAATTAAAAGTTCTTGATACTTGATGGTGTTCTTATTGATTAACCATGCCTCAGCTTCAGCCATTAATTTTTCAAGGGAAAACAAAGAGTTGTCATGTATAATAAAGGGGAGTTTTCCAAAATTTTCAGGCATGTGGCTTACCAATTTATCAAGCCATTTTAATAACTGAGGATTTTCAGAAAGGGATTTTTCTGCAATAATTTTTCCTAATCTTTCACAAATTTCAGGAGTAATTTGACTTGCCAATTCTTCCAAGTCTATTATTTCAACTTCTAAATAATCATACTTTTTTAAATATTTGGAGTCAAGATTGGAATGTGTCAGTCGTTTTTCAGTGTCAATAATCTCATAAAAAATTTCATGTCCGAACAATTCTATTATGCCGGAATTATCAATTATCGTAGCTGATAATATTTGAACGTGATTAATATCATTAACAATAATCTTCTTAATTTTAAGCTGTTCTAAAAATTTACTGTTATAACTATCTATGATTTGTTGAGCCGAATCGTCAGCAGGCATCGGTTCTTTTAGAAGTAAGGATAAATAACCTGAGTAAAAAACCTCGTCAGATTTAAATTCCAAGGCAAACCTTTCTAGGGTTTCAACGTGTTTCTCAGCTACCTTAGTCATAATATACTTGTTCCATAGATTATCACCTTGTATCTCTTCCCTTCGAGAATCTGGAACAAAATCACCATTTACAAGGAATGGCAATTTGAATCTTTTATCTTCCATCGGAAGATATGTGAATAAGCTTGAATATTGGGAATTTGAAGTTGCATACCCTGGTTCTGAAACTAGTTTTCCATTTTGTATTAAAAACCCAAAGGATACTTCTGTTTCTGAAACTGATGCTATTTTAGGAGGGATGGTCGTAATCTTATTTCCCTGTAAATCTGTAAAGAAATAAGTAATCTCATTATAATCATTTACTTGAGAGTCTTTCATTAGACCAATATCATTAGATGAAAAAGCTTCATTTGAAACTTGAATATCTTTAAAAGCAACCTTTTTATAGAGGTACTTCTTTTCTTCTGGTCCTTGCAAAAGGGTAATAGCAACGAGCTCATTTTCATCTTCTCGTATAACTATAACAGGATTTTTAGGAGAATTAAATCTTGATGTGTTTCTTAGAAAAAGTAAAAATTGAGGTTTTTTTACAATATTGTCTATCGCAGCTTTGTAGTCATCAATATGTGATTTCCCAAACTTGAGGCCTATTTGAATAGGATTTTTATAAAAATCAAAGTTGGTATCTTGAAATTCATGAGGAAGTTTTTTTTGCCAAATTGGAATCAATTGCCAAGGTATGTCTTCTGAACCCTTAAAGTTTAACCTATCAAATTGGTATTTTTCTTTATCTTTTATAAGTAGATCTGGATACTTGGTGTATCTTTCATCACTAAAGTAGAATCTGTCAAAATCCTCAAACAGCTTGTTATCTCTTAGAAAGGCAAACTGATAACCACCAGATTTAATCCATACTTCCGAGCTGTCGGTGAAAACTGACTTGAAGCCAATACCTTTATATCCAGTTACTTTTCTTTTATCACGTTTGGTGCTTTCTCCAGATCGAGTAATTGCTTCGACATCACTTTTACTGAACGGGGCTCCATCGTGCATAATGAAAAAATAATCTCCTTTGAAGTCTATATGAAACCCTACTTTATCTCTTCCGGGAGCATCATCCGCATTTTGAAGGAGCTCAAAAATCATGCGTTGTTTAGATGAATACATACCTTTGCCAATTTCTGTCATGGTTGTGGCAAGGCTCTTATTTGCACCAGGATTGTTTAGATAAGTAAAGCGAAAATCAATATGCTTTTCATAGGGATCTGAGTCAAGTTCTTTAATCGATGAAGTAATTGCATTCGGAAGTTTGCCTTCATTTTCTTTGATTAAAAAGGAGTAATACACTCCTTCCTTCAATTCCATATTAGGAGATACAAAAACGTTTATTGCTTCTCCTTGATTTTTTAAAATTTCGCCTGAATCAATGAACATTACATTTTCAAATGAAGCAAACTTTTCATCTTTCCTGTTGTAGCATCCATATAATTCAATGCCTTCATATTCACTTGGCTCTTTGTCCCCATCTAAAAATTCCTTAATGGATTTTTGATTGAGATCTGAAATGTTTTTGATTTTTAATGAATAGGGATTATTCTTACCATTAGGCCTATTTGTGAATTCTAATTCAACTTTATAATAGTTACCATCAATTAAATTTGGACCTTTTTGATGATAAAAAGATACACGTTTATTTTCAATCTCTATACCGTCGATTTTTGGATAAAACATCCTTAATTTATTAACAGGATTAAGAAAGTCATTAAAAAATCCTGACTCACCTTTATGCCTCGTATAAGTTGCAATGAATGTTAGATCTTCTGATTTCCAGTGTTCTTTAAGTTGCTCAGTAAAGTTTTTCATTGATTTTTGCTTGAAAAGTTTATTGTGTTTTTTATTAATTAATCTCTTATGAAAGAATGTTCTTGTCTGAGGATGGTTTTTTTTGGTCTATTCCTAAATCGTAGAGTGGGTTTGTATTGCTCCAAAGTATATGTCCTTTAGCTAACCCAAATAACCAAGTTATTCCAATCATTAATAAACCAGAAAGGAGTATAGGGATTATAAGGACACTACCGAATTGATTAATACATGGGATCTTTGATAGTATCTCAGTACAATTAATTATTAACGCTCCCCATGAAGTAGCAATTATGAAGGAAAATAGAATTGCGATTTTGGATGTACTAAAATTTGCTCCGGAGACAGGACTTATGAAATTGTTTTGTTCTGTTTTATTCGCAAACATGGAGTAAATGCGCTCCCCTTTTTTCCATCCTAATAACTCTTTCTCATAATGGTTTACAAGCAGGATGTAGTTAATATTCCAGTAGTAATATCCTTTGGATGACCAATAAAGTAGGGTGCCTGCTATTAGTCCTAGAGCCAGTATAGCAAATTGATAATTTTGTCGGCTTTCAAGTTCTTTTGCAGTTATGATTTGGATATAACCTAAAAATATAGCTGCATTTGCCACGTAAAAATATGTCAACCATTTATTGAAGTTTTCATAGTGAAAATTCCTAGCTGCCACTAGTAGCTTGTATTTTTCAAACAATTCGGTTTTTGCTGTTTCTTTACTTCCAAATAACATATTTATAAAGTCCATATCATAATTGATTTTTATGTGAATTTTCAGTTTATCAAATTAAGCTGTTTCACTGAGAAAAGTGAAATGTAACTATCTGCCTTAAGTATGCTTTATAATATTTGCTATGTACTTTATCACAAATGAGAATTAGTAAATTATTTCTTGCAAAGAATATTTGAACAAAAATTAAAACTTAGTTTACGTACTCAATATATTTTCCCCATAACTCTAAAACGAAGGCAATTTATAGTAATTCCTCGAGCTCTTTTATTCTTTCTGGTCCAAATAAACGTGATAAATGGGGGTAGTCTCTTCCTTTACTTTTAATATAACTAGTCAAATTTCCGATTGTACGCCACTCTAGAGGCTTTGAGCCATCAGAAACATCCTTACCTGTAACAGTATCTAGAATTTTATTTTGTAATTCGGTGGTTATCCCAATAGGGATTTTGGAATAAAGGAAATCCTTTCCTAATAAATTTATATAACCATTATTGAGATTATTTTCAGAGGTAGAGGGCATGGTAAATTCATCATGAATTCTGTTCGTATCGATATGGTCTATCCATCGGTCTTCTGTAAAATAGTCTTTGCACGAATCGAAGAGGGATGATGGTGTGTCATTGTAAGACATTATAAGTTCTTTCTTTGCTCTAGTCATAGCAACATAAAATTTACTTATTTCTCGAAACCACTCTTCTTTGGGCAATTCATTATTTGGAATTACATGATCATTACAATTAAGTATGATCATCCGATCAAATTCAAAACCTTTGGTGTTTTCTAAATCTGATAAAAAGATATTTCCTCCTGACAAATCAATTTTGCCATCTAAAACTGGAATCTTTAATTTTTTGCCTATTAAATCAATATCATAATAGGAATAACCACAAACAGCAATACAAGCCTTTTCTAGGTTTTTTGAATCTAAAATATCATTAAGGTATAACCATGAAAACATAAATGCTCTGCTAAGGCTGCTTGCTTTTCTAAGAAAAGGTTTTGGAGATGAAAAATTAGCAAATTCTGGCTTGAGAACCTCAAACCCATCGTTTTGATACATTTCATTGGAAGTGTTGTTTTTAAATACTTCATATGCGGCAGCCAGAATCTCTCTACTATTTCTATAATTCTTTTCAATTTTCAGGTAATTCTGCGGAATTATATTAATTCCGGCTAATCTGATTCGATGGTGTTTAGTATGAACAACTTGTGCAATATCGCCACATAGGAATAGATCATTTTCACCTTTGGGAGCCAATCTTCTAATGACTTCCATTTCAATAGTTCCAAAATCTTGAAATTCATCAACCAAAATGCATTTAAAATCTTCCTTTATTTGGTCTTTAAAATTTAGAACTTTTTGTGATAGACCTAAATAATCAGTCACTCCAACTTCTGGCATATGTTTTTCCCAACTCTTTAGACCGTTTAATATAGCTTCTCGGTAATTCTCTGGTAAATTGATCGACCTTCCATCTCTTTCTATAGATAAATATTTGTTCCTTTCCTGATTAGAAAGTGCGCTCCTTATCCAATCAAATTCTTGTCTAATATAGTTTTGTGGAAATACTCCTCGGGATAGAAGAGATTGGTGAACAGGAAATAATACTTCTGCATCATAATTGTAATTTTGACACCTGTAAAACTCACTCCAAATTTCATCAATACTGTCTTGTTGTTTATCGACATAGTCATTATAGAGTCGAGCTCTCATTGGGTCCTTGTCCATCCGCAAAATATATTCTCGGCATAATTCCCAATAAGACGTAACCTTGATTTGACTTTTGATTTTTTCGGAATGGCTTTTTGTTTCAATTAAAATATCAACTAGATTTCTAATTAATTTTGCAAGGGAGCGGTTCAGTGTAAGGATTAATATTCTTTCTTCGGGGTATTTGTTAGCTAGTCTTACAGCTCTTCTAACAATTACACACGTTTTTCCAGATCCACTTACACCAAGAAGCCTAGCAGAGCCGGAAAAGTCTTGATCAACAACTTGCCTTTGAGCAGGATGCATAAACAACATCCAATCATGCCAATTCTTGTTGTCCATCAGGATTTTCAAATCCTCTTCTTCTAGGTCATCTAATCTTAAATATTGATCATTTGAATTTATGATTACCTTTTCCTCTTCTTTAACTTTCTCCAGCAATTGAATTTCGTCAATAAATTCAAGGATTCTGTTTTTTGCGTGGTCAACACTACCGTGTCTTAACTCCATAAAAACATCAAAAATTACTTCTTGCTCAGTTTTTTCAACTATTTGTTCACATAGACTTAGAATCTCATCTTCGTCACTAATGGATTCTAATTCAGCTAACCTTCTTATAGTAGATTGTTTAATTGAAATTTGATCAAAAAGTTTGTCTAGATAATGAACCCCAATTTTTTTTATTAGTTTTCCATCCGAGTAATCAGAATCAAGTCCAACTCTTTCTTCAGGAGAGTGAATGTTATTCGATTTGTATACATCCTTAATTTCTTTCGACCCTTTTTCAATCCCCAAGTTTAGATTTCTATTGTTGTTTAACCATTTATCACATTCTTCATGAGTGCCTAAAAATTTCAAAATACATTCTCCGTTTGATTGAATTGTAATTAGTCTTGCGTATCCTTGAAGATCGTATTTGATACAGTTCTTAATCCTAGATTCCCCATGATTGGTCATGCTGACAGATCTAAAAGGACTTGGGTCACCACTATTAATGTCAAATACGAGCTGCTTGATTTTTTCGGCGGCTTTTTGAAATTGCCCACCCCTTCTCATTAGAGCTTGTATTTGGTGAGTTATTGATTTGTCAATGAAGTATTTCATAAAATTAAAATTTATTTAAAAATCATTCAATACCCCCAATCCACATGGTTGTAAGGAAGCCGATTTAATTCATCTCTATAAAATTGCCACTTGGGCATAAACTCGTCCATGTATTTAACGAATCGAGCATTGTGACTTCGTTCCAATAGGTGCACGAGCTCGTGTACAATGATGTATTCCAAACATTCAACTGGTTTGCGTGCAAGTTCTAGGTTCAACCAAATACGCTTTTCTTCGGTGTTACACGTGCCCCATTTGGTTTTCATTCGCTTGATGCCATATTCGTTGGTTTGGACACCAATCTTCTTTTCCCAATTCGCAATTAGATTTGGTACTATCTTCTTTAATTCCCTTCGGTACCAGCCTTCCAGAATTTCTCTTCGTTTGGCTTGGTCAGTAGCTGGGCGAACGTAAAGATGAATGTATTTGTGATCGATTTCAACTTTTGGAGCTGCATCATGCTCAATCACCTTTAGCAGATAACGCTTGCCCATGAAATAGTGACTTTCCCGATTAATGAATTCCCGTTGGGATTCACGCTCTTGGGCAAGAAGAGACTTCTGTTGTTTCTTAATCCATTGCAGTTTTGAGATTGCAAATACACGTATGGTATCTATATCCATTTTGGAAGGTGCAGCAATTCGTACTCTTCCGTTTGGTGGGTAGACACTCAGGTGAATGTTCTTGATATCTTTTTGCTCCACCTCTATACTGATGTTACCAAGTTGTATTTGTTGCATCAATATTCAGATTGGTTTTTTATAATTTCAAAAATTCGCACTACTTCTGCTTCAATACCATATTTATATAGTGGTTCGGCAGCCATGGAGTGCTCACTTTCCGGTAGAAGTACATCGTAAATATTTTTCTTAATAATATTCTCTTTTGTCTTGATACCTCTCCAATCTGCCGGACTTTGTGTTTTTAGTGCTACGTCCATTTTTATTACAAGCTCTTCATTCTGATTGAGATTGTTATACAAAGCTCTCATGCCTTTTGTAACCATTACAGATGGGGTATCATCTCCTTTTCCACTGTTTACTTTTTGGGCTAGATCAGCAATTCTTTTCAGATACTCTTCATAACTGACAGCATTAGCCTTTCTTTCTTTAATGAGTTCAGCAAGTAGCTTTGACATTTTCTCAAAAAAAGCTGGATCTAATAATTGATCTGAAATGATTTTCTTTCGGACGTTATTTTCAATGGTTTCTGCAATTGCCCCTCGGTCTCCTTTGATACCTTTCGGCAAGGAACCAATTGCTTCTCCAATACCAGCATTGGTGATTATCTCTAATAAAGACATATCACCAAAAGGGGAGATGTTCTCTGGATCATCCGCTTGGATGTAGGTGTCAATCAAATGCCTCATATCAGCTTCATAAGTTTTGAAGTCTAATGTTTCACCTGAAGCCTTCTTGATCTCTTCCCTCAGTTTTAAATAGAAATCAAGCTCTTTAGTGATTTCAGCTGTTTCCTTAAGTGAGTAACCTGCTTGCTCCATTTCATCTGCTATGTTTGCATAGGCTCTGATAAAAGCAACTGTATTTTTATATAGTACAGTACGCTGAGGGGCCGTTTCTTTCAAATCTTCCTCTTTCTCCGGATTTCCACAGAAGTAGTGAATGTATTGAAGTGTGCCTTTTGGTGGTTTTACAGGTTCGCACAAAAGAGCTAGCGCTTCAATAGCATTGTCAAGTCGCTTTTTTCCAACAGTCAAACGGTCTTCCAACATGATGTCAATGTCTTTTGCCTCGAAATCATCCATATCCAACTCTGAGGTATAAACTGAAATGGCAGCACCTACACTATCAAACAGATTTCTGTAATCCACTATGTAGCCGTAGTCTTTTTCCTCTCCATTCACACGATTGGTTCTACAAATTGCTTGAAACAAACCATGGTCTTGCATGCTTTTGTCCAGGTAGATGTATGCACAACTTGGCGCATCAAAACCTGTAAGCAGCTTAGAAACTACAACCAACATTTTCATGTTTGCAGGCTCTTTCCTGAATTTAAGCTTTGCCCAATCTTCGTAGCTTTCAGTCTTGGTTTTGTTTGGGAGTGTTTCTACATCCTTTAGAATCTCTTCATACAGGTTGTAAATCGCCTCTTTCTTTGTTTCAGTGTTTGCGCCAGTATCTTCAGTGGTTACATCTCCGTGGTGTGGATTGTAGGATGTGATGACTGCACACTTACCTTTGAATTCCGTTTTTTGGAAAAGTTTGAAATACTCGCAAGCTTCATAAATTGAGTTGGCGACCAGTATTGCGTTGCTTCGTGTAGAGGTAAGCAAACGCTTGGTGCTAAAATCGAATGTAATGTCTGCTACGATTTTTTCCATGCGAGAACGACTACTGAGTACATTCTGCATCGTTCCCCATTTCTTTTTCAGCTCTGATGTCTGGAATTCGTTCAACCCTTTGGTCTTTGCTATAAACCATTCATCTACTTTCTTTTCGGAAGTCAATCGCTGGTTAATGTCACGTGGCTCATACATTAAATCCAAGATTACTCCATCTTCTACACCTTCATTGAACTTGTAGGTATGGATGTATTTACCAAACACCTCCAAACTGGTCTGCTTGTCTTTTTTGAGTAAGGGAGTACCTGTGAAACCGATGAACACAGCGTTTGGAAGCATGGCTTTCATGGTACGATGTAGTTTGCCGCTTTGTGTACGATGACATTCATCTACAAACACAAACAATTCACCAGCAACAACCAGGGGATTCTCTGCAAGTTCAGTGATGAACTTTTCGAAGTTCTTGGTGTCTTTGTTGCCAAATTTGTGAACCAAGGAACATAGCAATCTAGGTTTTTCTTGTCCCAACTGAGTCATCAAGTCCCTTCCGCTACTTGTCCGATATATGCTTTCACCTGCATCGGTGAATACATCTTCTATCTGTTTATCAAGTTCTGTTCTGTCAGTAAGGATGGCGATGCGTGCATTTGGATTGTTCTCCAGTATCCACTTGGCCAGGTAAACCATGGTCAAACTCTTTCCACTCCCTTGTGTATGCCAGATGATGCCGCCTTCGTACCGTTTAACAAACTTCTCTGCTTCCTTTACACCAAAGTACTGATGCACACGAGGTAGTTTCTTAATACCGCCATCAAACAGGACAAAGTCGTAAAGCAGCTCCATAAACCGCACTTTGTCGCAAATTTTTTGGAGGTATTTGTCAAGCATGAGTTGACTGGTATTATCGACGTCTTCTTTCCAGCCCAAATACCATTTCTCCTCAGTGCTAATAGTCCCGTAGCGTAGGCCTTCAGAATCATTACCAGCAAACAAAATCTGAACTGTAGAAAAGAAGGGTTGAATAAATCGGTCTTGTTGGTTGGTGATGTTTTGTCGAATTCCTTCGCCTATATCCACAATGCCACGTTTGAGCTCCAAAACAGCTAATGCAATACCGTTTACATAGAGTACAATGTCAGGTCGCTTGGTTTTGTTGCCTTTGTAGGTTACCTCTTCTGCTATGGCGAAATCATTGTCAAGAGGATCAGTCCAGTTGAATAGCTTTACTGTCTCGTAGTTGTCACCAGCGTTTACCTTTACCTGCACACCAAAGCGTAGTTTCTTGTAAACTTCTTTATTGGTAGTGTAAAGGCTATCGTTGAAGTTTGTTGAAACTGATTGTAAGTCAAATATAGCTTTACTGATATGAGCGGGAGAGTAACCTTGTCGTTTTAGGTACTTGGTGAGCAGATCTACTTCGATATTACTATTGCCTTCACGATCTTCCCAATCACCTAAGTAATCATAGTTTAAACCCTCTTTCTTTTGAAAGAGCGAAACTATGCGGTTTTGCGTGATTCTTTCTATTTCTCCAGGCATAGTATTTATATTAAATCATTGAGCTTATTACATAATTTCAATAATATTTCTTTCACGCTTTTCTCGTTGGGTGCTGACTGAAGAAAGGAATTAATAAATGAGTCATCTTCAGCATGCCATTTAAAACCACACGACTCCAAGATGGATGCTATGTTACTATTATAATTTTTATTACCGCTTGGTTCAGATTTTTTTATGAATTGGATTTTAAAGCTTTTAGAGGGGGCTTCAACTTTGAAGTAATAATGCACATTGAGCTCATAATCTTCGCTATCGTACGTCCATTCGTTTAGATAAGCATATGACCATTCACTTCCACCTTGAACTGCATGATGATTAATGTTAGCAAATGGTCTAAATAAAACTTCTACTGATAACTCATTCAGACTTAGAGAGTAGGTGCGTAATTCTCGTTGTAAGTGATTTTGTTGAGAGGCTTTAAATAGTTTTATGTTTTCTTCTGATTCAAATCGAATAAATCCTTGCTCACAATAGCGAATAGCTTCAGGGTTTTTGATGAAGTATTTTCTCCAATCATCAGGTGCATTTCTACATATGTCCGACAAGCTCCCCGTTAAATCTTCTGTAGTGAAAATGGCATCATCAAAAACTTGTTTTACATATCCTCTAGCGTTCTCCCAGTCAGTATTTTTTTCTGATTCGGGTTGAATACGCAATAATCGCTTCCAACTATAATCCCTCATATTTTTTGAGGTACTCAAAAGATTTTTTCTTGAGGCTGTAGCCTTAATCAAATAGTCTCCTTTTGTTAAAACTGCTCTTTCCCATAAGTAATCAATACTTTCAGAGCCTTTCTTTTCTAAAATAGAAAAAATGGATGTTGCTTTATTCGAGTAATCAATAAATGATTTCAGATACATGGCATCACTCATTTCATCCCAGTTACAATCATTATGACCCTCAAAAAAAATGAGTATACCTGAAAACTCAATTAAAAAACCAATTTGACCTTTGAAATAGGGGTGTTTTTCCGCTTTCTCTATCGCAAACTGCCACCTCTCACCTCTGCTTATAAGGTGAGCTTTAATTTTTTCTTCTTGAAATTGTCTCTCGGTAAAAAAGCTGCTCTTAGACTGCTTTTCCCTAAGAAATTCAAGAATATTGTTACTGTGATTTATTAATACACTAGTGGCTTTAATCGCTCTTGCAAATTCATCAGCACCATCTATAATAGCATTTTCAGTAAGGTTATATATGACACGCATCCACTGAAACAGCCCCCCTGTATGATTTCCATTTTTAATTAAATACTGCAAAAATGCATGGAATCGGATCCTTTCAGGTAAGGTAAGATTATGTGTTAATGTCCCTTTAAATATTAAGTCTTCGTTGTAATAAAAGTCATCATCTAGGTATTGAAGTGTGCTGATATCTCCCGAGCTTAATACATCGAAGGAATTTATTAAATTAATAACAGCTTCTTTTGTTAGAGCACCAAGCTCGTGGAGCAGATGAAAGGATATATCATCACTATAGTCCTTTTTCTTACGTGCAACAGCAGTTCCAATCATGTACTCAAGGCTTGAGTTTTTATCTGTGTTGCTAGCACGACTGGCAAATTCATTGGTAAGCACAGCCCGTATGAAATTCATTATCTCTTCATCAAAAGCATTATCCTTACTATTTGTGTTTCGATACTGCCAAAATAAGTTTGCCCAAGCTGTGTCTATTTTAATAGAAAAATACTCCTTAGGAGATAAATTACTTTCTCCTTTGTCTAGAATTAAAATCCCATTCTTTCCATCTTCCCAAGGTAATTGGCCAATATGCTTTTCAAATCGTGCTTTGAAATTTTCAAATGAAGTCAACGGCCTACCACGAGCATTCATTTTAATGTATAAATCGTCAGTAAGCTTAAACTCCTTGAGGTTTAGAAAAAGGAAAGTGATGATTGTAGATTCTACGTTCGTTAGAGACACATAGAATTCTGGTTTATCTTTAAACTTAGCATGGATGGAATCCAGCATGGTGAGCATGGATTGAATAGTTGGATCATTCTGCCACGACAAGTAATACCAACCCTTATCTTGGATTGTTTTTGATAAACTATTGTTCTTACCATCATCTGAAGCTAAGAGGTTTTTCATGTCAATTTCATTGCGAACGAGCTCATTGCAAAACTCTCGAGAGCTTGTTCTGGTCTCATAGGAGAATTTTGATATGAACTGTTCACCATCCTTTACCGACAATACACTCTTAAAATCCTCCTGTTCATCGGCTAAGTTGGCCAAGTACCAGTGCAATAGAAATAGGGTAGTCAAGCGTTGCTGACCATCAAGCGGAAGGAATTTTATATGACCTTTTTTAATACCATTATTAATTAAGCTGCCATATACAAAATCTAAATCCCTGTTTGGCTTATTCTCCAATAAGTATTGATAGAGAGCTGCTAAGAATGTCTCCCTCACTAGTGCTTTAGATTCCCTGCCTTGGGCATAATCTCGCTGAATAATAGGGATTTCAATGTGGTAGCTTTTCTCCCTAAACATTTGATAAAAACTCAAACGCTCACCTGACTGCAAATTCAAATCGATTTCCGTCATTGTTCTAATGTTTGAGATGGTAAATAAACTTCCAGTACCTTTTTGATCGCAGAAATATAGTCCTCAGCATCGTTTTCTGTCCAATGCATTAAATTGCCTAATTTTTTGCTATAAGATTTCAAGAAGACGTTTCTTGTGCCTATTGGCACAAAAATCCCATTCATATCATTATGAATTATCGTTTTTCGCTTGATTGGAAACAGGGCATTCCCGTAGCTTCTATTCGTTGAGGCATTTAATAAGGAAAGATTTCCGATACTATCCTCGTATTCAAACTCTTTGTCTTCTTCGAAATATTGCGCAACCTTAGAATATAATGTTTCAAAAACCTCATCTTCAATTTTGCTTGAACAGATTAACGCTAACAGTTCCTTCGCCAATTCATTTTCACTCGCTACTTCGTTTTTTTTCTCCGTACTGAGCTTCTCTATTTCAAGTTCTTGTTTTTCAACGATATCTACTGATTTACAATCCCTTATTCCAGTAAAGTATTCTAATACATCAGTTGCCCAGTCTATCCTGTTTTCTTTATTCACCTGCCTATCTGATCTTGATCGGATGTGCTCAATATCCCAACCAGACGCTTCATTCTTGTATCTAAAGAATGGAAAACGAAAATCAGCATGCTGAGTAGCTAGTAATATTTGAATATTGAACAATAAGAGTACTTCTCTGATATGCTTGCCATTATACTTTAATTCCTCAATTTGGCATTTGACCTTCTTTTTAACCTCATTTTTTAAGTACACATCTTTAAAATAACTTTTAGATGATTTGGATGATTCATCTTTTAAGCTGTTGATATCGGCATTAAATGTTACTAGATAACCCACCAAATGATAGAGTTCTTTATCGTTATACCATTCTTCAAATGTTAAAAAGAATTTTTTAATTTCTGACCATAAGAAGTCAATGTTGGGCTTATCCTTGTTCTCTTTTCTACTAGTTTCGAAGTCTTGATAAAACTTCTGGAAGGTGAATAAATCTTCGTCTGTTTTCTTTTTTTTCATCATTAAATCGAAAATGTATTCGATTCGGTTATCGTACTTCAGCGGGTTGGTAGGGTTGTAGATAAAATACCAGAAAGCATCGTTTTGTAGCGTTTTCTCAATCAAATCCCATTCCGTTGCGATCTGAAGTTGTTTTATTGATGCTTGCTGCTCTGAGAAGTTGCCTTTTTGAAGAAATAAAGCTTTGATTAATTCAGCATTAGTCAATGGAATTTTGCCAATGTTTAGACGAGTAAAAATATCTATTGAATCAGAATCATCTTCTGCTTGGTACCAAATAACCTTTACAGCATTAGCTGTTGTCTCCTTCTCTAATAATAAGGACATAAATTTATTACAATCATTATAATCTTTATCCTCAAACCAATCGGAGATGACTTGATATGCCCCCCACATATGGTAGAAATCAATATTTTGGCTGTTCTCTTTTAAATCTTTTAAGAAAGCCTCACTTTCAGGTCTTGTTTCGTATTCTATTGTGAATTCATTCTTTTTAAAAGCTTCAAGTAATGGTCGTTTTAAATGTTGGCTAATGAGGTAACTAAGTATAATTCTAATTGTGGTTAATCTTTGCTGGCCATCAATTACTTCCCATCCTGAAGAAAGATCGTCGTAAGGACGAACGACTATGGGTTGTAAGCAATAAAACTCTTCGCTAGACTTTGTTCTAAGAGTGAAATCCCAAATATCGTTTAGTAAGGCTTCTACTTCTGTTTTAGTCCAACGATATCCCCTTTGGTAGGATGGAATATAGAAATGCTCTCCTAGTAGCTGATTAACGGACTTTAAAACTAGCTTACTTTCGCTCATACAAGTCTAATTTTGCCAGTTAACAATTGTTGCATCATGCCTTGTTTGACTTGCTTAAATCTGGATAGCTTTATTTCTAAATGTCGTAATTCGGCATCCATTGATGATAAAATATTTGCAATTGCTGTTTGTTCTTCTGTGCTTGGTGGTATTGGGAAATCGAAGTGTACGAAGTCTTTCTGATATAAATGATTTATTGTCGAGCCAGCGGTCAGACGAGCAAGGAATTCAGCAAAATGACTAGACCTAAGAATGTAATACAAATATCTAGAATCAAATGATTTCTGAATAGGTCTAATAACGAAAACTCCACTATTTAGAGTAGCTGGTTTTGTGAGTGAATCAATCAAAGCAATTTTACCGATAGTTCCATCTTTAGTAACTAAAACATCATTGATTTTCAGTTGAATGTTGGTGTCTTGTATGTATCGAAACTCTTCAACAAAAACACAATTGTCCCAATCAATGAATCCACCTTTAAAGTCAGTCCCTGTTACTAAATGATACGGTCCTTGATGAAGATACTCAGCAGTAGTTAAACCCTGCCAACCAATACGAGCCTTCAATGTTGCGCACTTACCGAGATTTAGGCTTTTCCATCCCAACTTAGGCGTAAGCAAATCTTGCATCACACCTTGTTTGATGAGCTTCTTCTTGGCTATTTTCTTTTCCAGGGATTGTATCAGCCTGTCCGTATCTGAAAGGACTTGAGCTATGGCTTGTTGTTCCTTTTTAGAAGGAGGTAAAGCTATTTTAAACTTACTGAATAGCTCTATATTCAAATTCTTCTGTGCGCCAGACGTTGAGAGGTCTTCTATATCTTCTCTATGATATATAAAGTAGTAATTCAAATAGTGATTATCAGCTTTCAACCCTGTTATCCCAATGAGGCTGTCTGGACAAGCCATATCTATCTCCAGTACACCAGTGTAGCCAATATTCGCTGCAATTGTCATCAAAACAGTCCCTTTCTTAAACAGCTTACTTACCGCTAATCCTTGTTGGTTTAGTGTTTGAGAATAATTCCGAACCACACCCCCGCAGCGAGTAACATCGCCTGTTTGAACAAAAGGAATATTTCCTCCATAATAAAAAGGATTATTTCTAGGTCGTGGTGTGAATTTACCACGTTTCACATCTGCAACGTCTAAAATAGATTCAATTCTCCAATCCTCAGGAATCAAACCAATCTCAGTGTGTTTGTATTGAATAGCTACTAATTCCATACAAACCCCATTTTAGCCAGGTGTTCATTTACTTTAGCTTCTAGGTTAGCTGTTTCTGTTGTAAGGGCCGGTAGTGGAGTGTCATAGCGTTCTGCCAGTTCCTTTATCCGGTTGGTGAGGCGTTGGCTTATCTGCTCTATTTCGCTCTTTAGAGCCGCTTCCATTGTTTTTAGCCATTTGTCATCCACTACCAAAGTCTTTATATTTTCTTCGGTAAGTGTTGGGTATTTGGCATAAAGCAGGTCATCCAGATTCTGCTCCGCTGTCTTAATCTCTTTGTTAGTAGCTGCTAGGTGAGTATGCAGTTTCACATATTCCTGTAAAGCTTCCAGTTCCTCTGCCAAGTCGGCATCTTTCTCATTCTGAATGGCTTTAATCCGCTTCTGTGCTTCGCCTTTGTTTACTTTATCCAGTTCCGCAAATAGTCCCTCCTCCACACCATGCTCTTCTTCCAGTTCCACTATCTCAGCAGCTAAGGCTTCTTTCTTGGCTTCCAGGTCAGCTAAAGCTTCTTGCTCTGCTTGGAAATAGCGGGTGATTACCAAATCCTTTGGTACAACGTCACACGTCCAGCCCTTGTCTACTTTTTTTCCTTTGTTGTTTTCTACTTCTATTCGGTACGTTTCTGCTTTCCAGCCATCATAAGAAATGATGTATACATCATCTTGCATGATCTCGTTCCAGTAGCTGAGTAGATGCTGGTACACGTTGTATTTGTTGATTAATGGCTTGTTGTGGTACTTTCTTAACAAGCTTTCTGCTAATGAAGCTATTACCTCTTTTGGATGGCAGTTCGTTTCTAGCCCTTTTAGATAACCAATATTCTCATTGCACCATGATTGGTACAGCGTGTCCATCTCTGCAATGAAAGCGGTAAACTCTGTATGCTGGTAAATGCTGTCATTGATCTCAGAAGCATCAATTTGTAAAGCAGAATAAGCAGTTCGTATCTCTTCAAACAGGCTTTTCTTTAGGTTAGGGTAAACCTTCCAGTATTGTTGGAGGTTGTCAATATCGTTATTGGGAATGCCTCCGTTTAAGTGAGCGTTTATGTCTTGAATGTCTTCTTTCTCTTGACTGTCGATGTAGCGAGGGAGGTTGAGGTTGTATTCGTTTTGCTCGATCTCATGTACGGAAACCATACGGCTGTAACCTGGTACCTCGAACTGTGCATTGAATACATCGGTAATGTTACGGATGTCCTGCTCTCGCAATCGGTTCTTGTTTCCATCCTTTATGAAGCCTTTGCTTGCATCTACCATAAAAATAGCTTTACGGTTCAGTGCATTTTCTTTATCAATCAAGATGATACAAGCGGGGATGCCCGTGCCATAAAATAAATTAGCAGGCAAGCCAATAATACCTTTGATGTATCCTTTTTTGATGAGGTTGGTACGAATCTCTGCTTCTGCATTACCTCTGAATAATACGCCATGGGGCAAAATGATAGCACCTTTAGCATTGCGTTTCAGCGATCGAACAATATGCAACAGAAAGGCGAAGTCACCATTTTTGGAAGGAGGAACGCCAAAGCCAGCGAAACGATTATTAGGTTCATCATTGGGAATTGACAAGCCATTGCTCCAACGCTTATCGCTAAACGGAGGATTGGCAACCACGTAATCAAATTGTTTCATTTTGCCATCCTCTAGAAAAAGAGGAGTTGCAAGTGTGTTTCCTTGTTTGATTTCAGCTGATGGATAATCATGTAAGATCATGTTCATCCTGCTCAAAGCAGATGTTGCCGAATCTTTTTCCTGACCGTACAGTGTCACTTTTGTCTTTGCAGCAGAACCAATTCGAAGCAACAAGGAACCTGAACCACATGTAGGATCATACACGGTGGTGTTTGCATTCGTTTGATCCTGAGAAATTCCGATAATCATCGCCATGATTCTACTCACCTCTGCAGGAGTATAGAATTGACCTTTGCTCTTACCACTTTCTGTCGCAAAGTGCATCATGAGGTATTCGTAGGCATCGCCCAGAATATCGTCACCCTCAGCTCTGTTCTTACTGAAGTCTAGCTCTTTCTTTTGGAAGATTGTAATTAGGTTGGTTAAGCGGTCAACCATTTCCGCACCATCACCCAACTTAGTTACATCGTTGAAGTCTGGCATGTCCGAAAGACTGTTTGCTTCCTTTAAGGGTGCGATTATCTTCTTGTTTATTTGATCGCCAATGTCTGTTTTACCTTTCAAGGCCACCATGTCTTTGAAGCTAGCACCCTCCGGTATCGTGATAGGAGCGAAGGGCTGTCCTGCCCATTTGTCGCTGATGTACTTGATAAACAACATAACCAGCACATAGTCTTTGTACTGGCTTGCATCCATACCGCCTCTCAATTCGTCACAACTCGCCCAAAGCGAGCTGTATAATTCTGATTTCTTTATCGCCATTCTTTATTTGAAATTTAGAATTTCCAGAGAAAGTATAAAAGATCCATCATTGCTTAAATAATGGTTTGATTCAAAGTCCCTCCTTAAATTAAAAACACTTCTTTCTCAGCAACTGAAATGTGGAAAAAAGGGAATATAATAATTCAAAAGTTTAATTTACAGATTAATCTGATTTTTAAACTAAAGATTTTACTCAATGCACTCTCAATCTTTTCAAGCTTAAGAGTTTGAGCTCACAAATAGTAATTTTAATACATTTTTAAATGTTTGAGTGTTTGTATTATTTTTAATTTCACTAGCATTATAAATAAAAAAACGGAGTATGGCCTCGGAGTTACTAAATCAGATGGGCATGACCTTCAAATTTCTATCTATCAAATAGATAATCACACCTACAAATACTATCTATTGTTCTTTTCCCGTTTTACCTTTGCGATTTTGTGCTAATCTACTTCATTTTCCATCAAATCCCATAACTTTTTCTGCCCTTTTATTTGTCAGGTAATTGGATGACATATTCGGTTTCGGTATTGTTAAAAGGCTTTAGTTGATATTTAATTTTGGAGATTAACCTGGCTGAATCGCATTAAAGACCAGTGCTCAATAAAAATTGGTGATGCGGAAGAGACTAGGTTTGCGATTTATGATAATACCTTTCTCGATGTTACCCATTCCTTTCAATAATTTTTGATGATTTTAGATGAATTATTCTAATAATGTTTTGAATATTTTCATACCTTTTTTGATGTGCAAATTGATCTCTTTTCCCAGCAAAGTTTGTCGTTTCTGAGCATCCAATTTTTGCATCATGAAGGTCAGCAATGTCTAGCAATAGTTCAATTTAAAAAAATATTTCATATTGTGAGGAATAGCCCTGCCAATTAAGCACTCTGCACAATGAATTCCACTTTCTCCCCTTTTTTATAATCTACCTATATTGTATACATGTATATCTAAAATCCGAGTTGCGAGGATTTTACTTCTCCTCAGCCATTTCAAACCTGTCGCACAGGTTGGGAAATGGGAGGGGCAAGTTCGTTTTTGGCGGAAATAAGCCGATAGGCTTATTGTCTGACAAAAACACAACTTGCAAGGACCGCGCACAGCAAATTTGAGGTTAAACCAAGACCAGGATTTTGAATATTCTGGCCCTGGTGCAGTGTAAGTAAGACCGGTTTATGATGGTATGTAGTGAATAATACCGATTTATGGACTAAATTATTTTATCTCAATTAAAGGGTATTTTTACATATTTAGGTAAAAACATATACGGATATTCACATGTTTAGATAGCTGGATATTCTGATACCCGGATAGCTTTATATACAAAAGTTGATGTGTTCAGTACAAAATATATTAAAACATATTGGAGGTAAATCAACCATATATGCGGCTATACGGGAAAAAATTTATGTCTTGTTTTGAAATAGATCTACAGATTGAAAGGTTTTAAACAAGAAAAATCATTGAAAAATGTAAAGCATTATTCGGACGATTACAAAAGATAGGTTGAATAGTATTATCTTAGCTCTGACTAAAGAATGAAGTCTGCCTTCGTTTAATTTAATTTATCGGTTACTGCTTCGGTTTCCCATTGGCTTTGTAAATTTGGACTATAATCCAAAACATTCATTGTGGACAAATCTTCTAAAAAGCCACGAAACCATTACCTGATGCACCCGAAGGTATGATCAGCCGCATAAGAGAACTGGAAGAGGCTCTGGAAAAGGAGCGTTTAAATGCCATGGCGGCAAACAAAATAACTGACATCGCTGAACGGGACCTGAAAGTTTCAATCAGAAAAACGTCTGAAACCAAGCAGTCCAAGAAATAAGAGAGGAACATCCGGAGCTTAGTAGCGATACGCTCTGTGGATTGTTTGGCTACAGCAGAAAAGCATACTATCAATTGCAGAAATACAGGTATAAAAGTCAGGCACAGACAGAAATTGAGCTTCAAATTGTCTGAAGTGAGCGTAAAACCCTTACCGGAGTCGGAGGCAGGAAGCTGCTTAGTCTGATGCAGGTGCTGATGAAGAAGGAACAAATACAAACGGGTAGAATTTTTTTTGATTTGTTATTGGAAAACAATCTGCTTGTCCTGTGGTCCAAAACCTAGTTAAATAGAATGACTACTGGAAGCAAAAAGGAAACAGCCATTAAGGTAGCTTAGATCATTACAATATCTAGAAGCCGCGTCTGAGTATCGACATGCTGACCCAAGAAGCCGCCCATATCACCGAGCAATGAAAAAACTCTGGAAGGAAAAACAGGAAGCGTTCTGTAAAGAAACTCAGGACTAAAACCTTTATAAAATAACCTTTATAAAATCGTATTGTCTCAAATAGATCATTTAGGAGATTTGCCTCAAGATCAAAAATTTTGGAAACCCCAATCTGTTAAAATCGAAATTAAAAACACAAGGTTGACTATGAAAAAATTAAATTGAACTATAGTCAATCTATTTGGATAAAATTCAATTCCATCGCACTTCTATGTTTTTAAATATAGGACATAGAAAAAGGATCATTTATCAGATCTGACGGATCATCATAAATTCAGTAAATCCAATCTATTTAAATTGAATAACGAAAATATAAATTAACCAGGAACGAAGGGATTTGACTTTCAGTCAATTTCACTGAAGACTATTCAATTCCCGCTAAACTTTGATTAGCATAATCATATACTAATTGAAAAAAGTCGTCTGAACCCGTTAAATCTTATATTCTTCGAAGGCCCAAAAATTTACCATTTGATCTTTATTCGCCTTTTGTCATTCTCATCCAACAAATGTTGATATTATTTGTAAGTTGTTGGGACATACCTTTTTGAAAAGTAAACATTTAATCAACTTCTGGTCAACCGGATAAGCTTTAAGTTGATTGTTGTAAACTTCCGTTTTTCTTTGTTTACCAAATGTTGCCCCTCGATTGCTCGGTTAAATCATTAACTTATAGTTAATTAGGTTAAACAGTCAACATTTCATTGTAGATACGCTCTAAATCCTGATGTAAAACTTTGTAGTAACGGCCTTTCATATCCATTTCCAATAAATATCCGCTGTGATCATAGAGGTATGCTGTAAAATTTGAAGCATTTGGATACTGTTTCAGTTTCCAGGCTTCTTCCAAGATCTTGCGGACCTGTGAGCGGGAAATTTTGATCCCTGCCCGTTCCAGCAGAACCTTCGCATGGGTGTTGGTGAGACAAAACTCCTGGAGTTCTTTTGTCTCCATAATTTCCTTAATGGTTTCAAACAGCTCAAGCTCCACCTTATTTACCGCATATGTCTTTACCCTTTGGAGAGCAGGGGTATAGATCTCTTCCGGGGTAAACCACATTCTGGATTGGTTCTGGGTTGAGAGTTTCCTTTGGAGCAGAAAGTCAAGGAAATGCGGTATTTCCTTTTCAAGCTTCCATAGGAAATCCGGATCGAGTTTTTCTAACTGAGGGACTTTTCTAACCCAATACCTGGTTTCTTGCAATCCAATGACCATAAAGTTGTCCTCGTTGTTGGAACAGAGTATTATTTTCCCAAAAAATTCAACCTCATGCCTGTCCTTTCCTTTGGCCTCTGCTTTGTACGATTTTGCGGTGCTGAGGTTTTTGATTTTCTCGCTGTCTTCTTTCCGGTCTAACAGTACTTCATCTATGGCTATAATCAGTTTCGATACCCAGTCGGAATTGAAGTTGCTGCGGAAGTCCGAATTGGTATTGAAGGTCATGTTATTCCCGTAAATTATCCTGAGAAGGTTTAGGAAGGTGGTTTTCCCCGTATTTCCTTCACTGCTGACAAGGCACAACACCGGAAGGCGCTGCATGGGTTGGGTATACAATAACTGAAGGTAATCCAGTCCAAGCTCATACTGTTCGCCAAAAATATGTTCTACAAACTGAAGAATTCCGGCACATGTACCTTTAATGGGGCTTAGGGCTATGGGTTCGTATAAATTGTAAAAGCCCCTGTAGTTTCTTTGATAGGATAGGTGTTCCGGAAATGTGCAAAAGCCATTGTATTTTTCAATGGACTGAACCGTTTCACGCCAGTTGCTTGGATAATCTTGTTTAAGGGTATCGAGGTTCCAGGGAACCATTATTTCCTCGTCTTTTCCATTGAGTAGGGGCTTCTTTACCCTTTTATACAGGGTAATCCCAACCCGGATATATTTTTCCATTTTAATAGGTTTTTGGTTGCGCAGATATAAACTTGCATCGTATTAAATGCTAGCTTTTTTTGAATAAGTGCTCTAGAGCTTCCATTTCGATTTCATCATTTGTCTTATACTTTCCTGTTTTCAGCCAGTTGATTAAATCAGCTTTAAAAAAATAAAGATGCCGACCCCGTTTTGAAAATGGGATTTCTTTTCTGGACGTTTTGGCATATATTGAATATATGCTGAGGTTTAACAATTCCGCAGCCTGTTTCACATTTAAAATTTCGTTGGGATCAGGATCATCTTTTTTCTTTTGGCGGGTTTGCTGCATTTCATCCAGCTTATTATAAATCTGATCCAGGCGGTGATTTAAATAATCAAACGGGTTTTCAATTTTCATGTCTTTCGTATTTAGTTGCCCCAAATTATAACTTAAAAATAAAATATTCAAAATTTTTTTTGTATTTATTAATGTTTTTTTATATTAAAATTGAATTTTATATATTTAAATATACTTATATCTGTATATTTAGAAATATGAATATATATATATCTGAATATCCAAGAAACTAGAAATACGTAACTTTTGGGGAAGAAGGCATTATAAAAACAGCGAATGAAGATAACTTGTATCTGTTTGTTAATTAGTGTCTTATAAAAAAATTAAAAAATATATCCGAAGATCCACTAAGAAAATCCTATTAGGAGCAATTAAATTACCAACTATTCCATTCATTTTTTTTTTGGAAAAGGGGAGGAGCTAACCAAGCAACAACTGTTGAATAAAAAATATCAATAAAGTTTTATCTTATCAGCCGCTTCAATTTTTTTCTTGTCAGTTATTTTTGTATAAATAGCCGTGGTCTTCAATTCCCTGTGACCAAGGTTCCCTGAGATCACATAGATATCGGTACCTGAAGCAAGTTGCAACGTGGCATAGGTATGACGAAAACAATGAAATGTCACCTTCTTCATTATACCGGCACTGAGTATCCAGTTTTTCAGGATAGTGTTATTGGTAGCGGAATACTTTAGCCCCGGAAAGACTCGTTCATGTTGACCTTTTCGCTCTCCCAATATTTCCCGTGCTTGTTGTGAGATTGGTAAATATTCAAAGCTTCCGGTTTTCTTTTGTCTAAATTTCAATATATCGGATTGGTCAGTCTCTTCCACCTCTGCCCAGGTCAGCTTTTCTATGTCTGACCACCTTAAACCGGTAAGGCATGAGAAAAGAGAGGCAAGCCTCAAGGATGGATGTAGCGGACAAGGCGTTTGATACAATTTTTTCAATTCATCCTGGGTCAGGTATACCCTGGAGCTTCCTTCAGCCCGGATATTTTGAATTGAAATGCAGGGATCTGACGTGATGATCTTTTCCCTGAGCGCATCTTTAAGTGCGGCCCTCAATTTGGCAAAATAGCTTAACTGGGTGTTGGTGGATAGTTTGAATTGTCTGCCAATGGACTTTGCAGTACGCAGGTAGTCCTTAAAGCCTTCACAAAAGTCAGGTGTCACCTCTGCGAATGTACAAGAGCCACCCGTGTAGTTGGTTAGATGTACGGAAGCGCTTTTCCAGTTTCCACTGTTTCCGGCTGAACTGGAATGGGTTTTTCCTTTTGAAATAAAGTATTGAAGAAAATCCCTTTTCTGATTGAACTTGTCATAAAAGCCGAAATTATGGTTGAGGAATTCAATTTCTTTCTGGGATCTGATGCTTTCCGCTTTGATTAAGCAAATCCGGTTGTATTCCTTTTGGGTACGGGTATCCGGGTTATCAAAAATATGAATCCCCAGATAGTCTCTGCGCTTTTTCTTGCCTGTGGATGGATCTTGGATGGGAGGGTAGAAGTCAAGATAGAGGCTGATCTTGTTGTTCTCCAAGGGTCGTTGGCGTAAGGTTACTTTGATTGGTTTCATTATTCAATAGTTATCGGTTCATAAAGGTCTCAATGTCGGCTTTTCTGAAAATCAGTTTTCGCCCAATTTCTTTTACTTCAATAGCATGATTATTTACAAGTCTCCAAAGTGTTGTTCTGCTGATTCCCATTAAAACACATGTCTCTTTTACATTTAGATAATTTTTCTGACTTACGGCAAACCAGTCTAAATTGATTTGCCCTGAGGTCTCGGTATTACTTTGGTTAATCTTCTCTTCCTTTTGGCGGACCTTATAGGCAGCCTTTGCACAGCGGTCTCCGCAAAACTTGGTAACCGTAGTTTTGGCGGTAAATGAGTTTCCGCAGAACTGACAAATTCGGGTAATTCTGATATTTGAACTCATATGATAAAAGCTTTGGTAATCTCCCCGAGAATGTTTCCCGTTGTTTCCAGTTGTTTCAGGTTGTTTCCAGTTGTTTCCCGTTGTTTCATAATCTCCCCATTTTGGCCAAAAAATTTGTACCGTTTTCTAGCGGTACAAATCCGGTACAAATTTTCTATAAAAGTAGGTAATTAGACGGAACTCTCCAAAAATGAAAAACCCCTAATAGGTTCTATTAGAGGCAGTTATTAGTGATTGCTTGTAGTTGTTTATATTAGTTTGTACTTTCTTATTTACCCACGCAAAACTTACTAAAAATATTCGCCAACAAATCATCCGTCGTAATCTCCCCAGTTATCTCGCCGAGGTAGTGCAGCGATCTTCGGATATCCATGGCCACAAAGTCGTTGGTCACCTCATTGTCCAAACCCGTCAGTACATCCAGTAGAGATTCCCGGGTGCGGGTGAGGGAGTCGTAGTGGCGGATGTTGGTGACCACCGTATTTCCGGTGCGGAATTTATCCAGATTCACCAGTTCCATAATGCGGTCTTTCAACAAGTCCAAATTCTCCTTTTGCCCGGCGGAAATAAACACAGTATCTGGATGAAGAGTTGATAACTCCTTAATAAATCGTGGGTTAGCCTTGTCTACTTTATTCGCTACTTTAAGGAAGGGAACTCCCAAATTCTCCAATTTATTGATATCCCGGTTAATCTCCACCATATCCGTATCCCCCAAATCGAAAAGATATAAGATTAGTGAGGCGGTTCTCATTTTTTCCTGAGTTCTGCTGACGCCAATCGCTTCTATGGTGTCGGTTGTTTCCCGCAAACCAGCCGTATCGATAAATCTAAAAATAACTCCGCCTATATTAATTTCATCCTCAATAAAATCCCGTGTAGTTCCGGCAATCTCGGAGACAATGGCCTTTTCCTCATTAAGCAGGGCATTGAGTAGGGTAGACTTGCCGGCATTTGGTTTTCCGGCGATAACGGTCGGAACCCCGTTTTTGATAACATTCCCCAAATCAAAGCTGCTGATAAGTTGCTCAATTACGCGAAGTAATTTTTCCACCAATATCCTCAAATCATCCCGACTGGCAAACTCCACGTCTTCTTCCGTAAAGTCGAGTTCAAGCTCTATCATGGATGCGAAGTGGATCAATTGGTCCCGAAGAGATTTGATCTCATGGCTAAATCCTCCCCGCATCTGATTCATGGCTGCCTGATGGGAAACTTCGGAATCGGAGTTTATCAGGTCGGCAACAGCTTCCGCCTGGGCAAGGTCAAACTGTCCGTTTAAAAACGCCCGGAGGGTAAACTCTCCCGGCTTGGCAGGGCGGGCACCTTTTCGGACCAATAATTTTATTACCCGGTTAACGATATAGGAGGAACCGTGCGTGGAAATTTCCACCACATTTTCTTTGGTAAAGGATTTCGGCGCTTTGAAAATTGAAACCAATACTTCATCCACGACTTGATCACCATCCCGAATCGTACCGAAATGGATTGTATGCGAATCTTGTTTCTGCAAGTCCTTGCCAAAAAACACTCCGTTGGCTAGTTCTATAGCATCGGGACCTGAAAGTCGAATAACGGCAATGGCCCCGACCCCCTGAGGTGTGGCCAAGGCCACAATGGTTTCGGTTTTTTCACCGTAGGAATAATTCATCTATTTACCGAAGGTATCCATTAATTTGTCCAGCGAAGCGACGAAATCATCCGCTTCACGATAGCCTGGAAGCTGTGTGATATTCTCCATTGCTGCATCCATGATCACAAAATTGGGATAGGAGCTAACCCGCATGGTACGGGCCATGGTCTCCTCACTATATTCCTTACCCCGAAAAGTAAACTTTTTCTTTTTGTCCTCGGCATTGAGTTTTACGGCGTAAAAGTTGTCATTCACATAGTCCACCACAACTTTCTTTGTAAACGTATCCTTGTCCATTTTTTTGCACCAACCGCACCAGTCGGTGTACACATCGATCAAAATCATCTTTGGGTTTTCCTCTGTAAGTTTCACAACTTCCTCGAAGCTATACCAATTAATTTTATCCTGGGCCATCAGCCAGAAAGTCTGCAAGAACAACAATGCAAGAACAACAGTTTTTTTCATGAATTTTTGGGTCAGTAAACTCTATAGGAACAAAGTTACAATTTTATTTTAGTAGATGAGATATTACTATTTAAACGAAAATGCACCCCACAGTTTAATTTTTAGATTAACGAAAGATCTCAAACGTTAGTTCTTTATCTACATTTTTTCGGACAAACAGCGGCTTCTATAAAAGAGGGCCTATTTTACCGGAGTCTCTAGCTATATTGAAGCTTTTTATCTCCATAAAAATGAATAGGTATATTTAATATTTATAAAATGTTGGTTTATAGGTATTTATGTTAAATAAGTTAAAGCTATAGTTTACACTTTTAATTTCAGACTCCTACAAGTCAAAATTCCTGACCATTGGTCAACACTCTTCTATTTTGACAATTTTCCATCTCCCAAGAAATCATCCATCCCAAGAGATTAAAAATTATGTAATCTAATTGACCTCCTGTGCTGGTAAAAAAATCTTTAGAATTAGGCTTTTGTTCAATACTACATACCACAAAATGATCCCAACAAAAACTCAACGATTAATCCATCTCACTTAAATTAACCTCCAAATGTTTCTTAGCATGTCTTTTTTAAATAGAACCACAGAGGACACAGAGAATTTTCTAGAAAAAAAACTCTGTGCCCTTTTTGCATTCTCCTTGCCCTTCGTGGTTATTTTTTTAACCGAATCTAAAGGATCCCCGCTGCAAAAAAAAACAGAACCACAGAGTTCACAAAGGTTACACAGAGAACACGTAGGATTTTTTTCCAAAATTTGGCGCTCTTTGTTTGTATCGTGAAGTTAGAGAAAGACTGAAGTTCTTTAACATGCAGTAATAGAGATGATTGATTTTGAAAAATAAGGACGTGCCTAATTCTAACCATTTACAATGGCTGCACCAATATGTTTGCTGCAACTTCCCGGGATACAAATACCTTGCGCTGATTGTCAACCATCAGCTCCAGGGAACCGTCAAATTCAACCTTTTCCAGCACAACCATCCGGGCACCTATATATATTCCCATCTTGTCCAGGTAGCGGAGAAAGGATGCTGTGTTGTCTTTTACGGCGGCAATTTTCCCCGTCATATCTACCGGCATATCCTGCAAGGGAACCCTCGCCTTGGTCTGGAAATCCCCAAATTCGTCCGGAATGGGATCCCCATAGGGGTCAAATTTAGGATATCCCAAGTACTCATCCAGCTTTTGAATAAGTAGGGGATGGTCCAACTGCTCCAATTCATCGGCTATTTGGGGGATCTCCTCCCATTGAAACCTCAGTTTATCCACCAAGAAAACCTCCCATAATCTATGTTTTCGCAGGATACCCAAGGCTGTTTTATGGCCTTTTTCCGTCAGGTGAACCCCGTAATACTTGCGGTAACTGATCATTTCCTTCTCCGCTAACTTCCCCAACATGTCGCTAACAGAAGCTGCTTTCGTCCCCATTTGAGCGGCGATAGCATTGGTGGAAACGGACTCTTTCCCTGCAGATGAAAGGGTATAAATAGCTTTAAGGTATTTGCCTTCAGATGAAGTTAATAGGGGCATATGTAGCGGATTTTATGCAAATATAGATATTTAGGCATGACTAAAAAAATTGTTTTTTCACCCTAAATCAACTGTGGATAAGTGGAGAAATTACGGTGGATTAAAAGTTACATTGTATTAAAAATATATTTTAGACAAGGCTAAAAATATATTATATATTGATATTCAGCTTTTTATGATAATATTTTATGAGATTTTTGAATTCTGGACAACAAATTCAGGGTATTGAAAAAGTACAATTTGAGATATGGGAAAAATTACCTCAAGAGATATACACCGCATTTTTCTTGAAATAGAAAAATATGAGTTACTAAAAACCGGGGATGGAATTATAAAGATTTAGCTCCCAATCAAGGATTCTACGACGGATAAAAGTTTTTCAGCCTCCTCGGACCAATATATATCCCCATTCTGAACCGCCGTGAAATATGTATGTCGGTAAAGGGATTCCATTTCGGACTTGGTCCAGGCTCCTTTATGGAAGTCTATGCAAAGACCGGCGGAATGTGTTAAAACCAATTTCTCCCAGACGGGGTTTTTTGTGATCAACACAACCTTCCTGCGGGCAATACTTTCATAGAGTTTGGTGGGCATCTTAGTGGCAATGCTTGGTATTAGTTGATAGGGCATTAACCAGCAGTCTGCTTTGGAAATAGCATCTTGCATTCTCTCAAAAGGTATTGGGGTATTAGAAAGCTCCAAGTTGATTTGAGGGATTCCATTTGCTAATTCCTCCAATTTTTGCCGATACGTTTTCATCGGGCAATGTCCAATTACATGCAGGGCCTGATTTGGAAAGTGGATATTAAATCCCATAAACCATTTCATTCCCTCCATTATTCCATATACCTCAGTGAGTGTACCGGCAAGTATAAAACGAATAGTACCTTCCGGATAAAAAGAAACTGGGTCTCCATGGAGGATAGGGCCACTGTATTTGTTTTCCACCGCAGTTACGTTGGAAAGTTGGGGGAACTCCTCCCTGTAACAATCCTCTGCCAAAAGATAGTGGTCTACATAGGGATCAATCCGTCTCTCCCACCACCTTATCCATCCTGCCGCAAGGCGTTGAAGCCCAGTAGGCAATGTCGCATTGGAAAGTACGTTCAAGCTGAAATTTTCCTGTATATCGTAAATTAGCTTAAATTTTAAAAAGCGGTTAGCAAAAATTACAGCAGGTGCTAATTCATAAGTAGTTAGAATTACGACATCTGGTTTTATCTTAAAGATATACCTAACCAACCGTAAAGGAGCCAGAACTCGGCTTGGGTGGGTTCTAGGTTTGGAATGGAGGGAATATAAATGGATGTTGTTGATTTTTCGATATTTTTTTTCCGAGAATCCTAGGATGTAAACCTCGTATTTATTTGTTTCACGCAGCGAAAACCCAAACTTATAAAGCATTCGGCTGTCCTCGGTGGGCTTGAGTACCGAAGCGATGATTATTCTTTTCTTGTCTCGCATAGATGAAAAAGGCTAGGTATTGAATTTAGTTGCAACCTTGGTTTCAAAATTGAAAATAATACATACTTTTACCGGGATAACGGAAGAACATATCAATTTTCGTAAAAAACATTTGAATAAACCACAATAAGCTACTTATTTAATCATTTATGGATTTACAGCACATCATTGAAAAAGCCTGGGATGACAGGGATTTATTGAACGACAAAGCCGTTCAGATAGCAATTAAGACAGTAATTGCGGATTTGGATAATGGTACCCTACGGGTGGCGGAGCATTTAGCAGATAACTCATGGAAAGTCAATGATTGGATAAAAAAAGCAGTAATTCTGTATTTTCCGATTCAAAAGATGCGGACGATTGAGGTCGGACCCTTTGAGTTTCACGACAAAATGGCTCTCAAAACGAACTATGCCAAGCAGGGAGTTCGGGTAGTTCCACACGCCATCGCCAGATATGGCTCGTTTCTTGCTAAAGGGGTAGTGATGATGCCCTCCTACGTCAACATCGGTGCGTATGTGGACAGCGGGACCATGGTGGATACCTGGGCCACTGTCGGCTCTTGTGCGCAGATTGGAAAAAATGTCCATTTGAGCGGTGGTGTGGGAATAGGAGGAGTATTGGAACCTATTCAGGCAGCACCTGTTATTGTAGAGGATGGGGCGTTTATAGGTTCGAGGGCCATCATTGTAGAAGGAGTAAGAATCGGAAAAGAGGCTGTAATCGGTGCTGGGGTGACCCTTACCGCAAGCTCAAAAATAATTGACGTTACATCGGAAGAACCAAAAGAATACCGGGGTTACGTTCCTGACCGATCAGTAGTCATACCGGGGAGTATCCCCAAAAACTTCGCTGCAGGACAATATCAGGTACCCTGTGCGTTGATTATCGGAACCAGAAAAGCTTCCACCGACCTTAAAACCTCCCTAAATGATGCCCTTAGAGAAAATAGTGTGGCAGTTTAATTAAATATTTATGAGTGTAGTGAAATTCCTTTCTTTTAGTATCCTTTGTTCAATAATTTTGATTTCATGCGGCGGTGGTAGCTCAACTCAGGGTGATGTATACTATCAAAACGAACAATTTGAAGAGGCAATAGTTGCCTATGAAAAATTTTTGGAAACAAAACCAAAAAACCTAAAAGCTTTATATAATAAAGGCCGGGCACACGAGGAATTGGAAGATTACGATAAGGCGGAAGATAGCTTCAAAAAAGCGCTTCAGGTTGATCCGAAAAATTCACAAATCCTTTTGAGTTTGTCCAACCTTTATCATAAGAAAAAAAGCTATGAATTATCTCTGATGTATGCTGACAACGCAGTGACTGTTTCGGGAGCTACATCAGTGGCTTATTTTATGAAAGCAAGAGCTTTGCATCAATTGGGAAATGTGGATGAAGCCATGAGGGAATACAACGCGGCTATCAAAATGAACCCCAGTTATGGTCAGGCATATTATTACAGGGGAATGCTGAACCGCTTAGTGGAAAAAAATTCCCAAGCTTGTGCTGATTTTAGAAAAGCTGTAGAAAATGATTTTGCATTAGGTCAGGATGCGCTCAATAGTTATTGTCAGTAAATTTTCTGCACCATCTGAAAAAAAGCAACCTTTAAATTATAAAGGTTGCTTTTTTTATTATCCGATTCCTACCTTTATGATATAGAACATCTTAATAGTCCTAGACTTAATAATCATGAGAGACCAAATCCTTATTTATTTTATTGCCGTTTTCCTATTCGCTTCCTGTGGGACAGAGAAACGGGAAGGCATTGACTTTGACAAGTGGGGAAGTTACTGGTATAACGGAGAGGCCGAAATAAGTGCCTTTGATTTGACGCAGTACCGGTATGGTGAATCAAGAGTAGGTGAAGCTGTATTAATTTTTGTGACGGAAGATCTCTCCAAAAAGGATCAGGTAAAGCTTGACAATCCACAAGATGCTGGAAGGGACGCTGTCAAAGTATTGAAGCTGAATATGACCAAATCATTTACAACTGGCATCTACCCCTACAACATGATGCTGTCCGTGTTTTCACCGGTATATTTGCAATCTTCAGCATTAAAACTTACAGCCTCCTCCCAAGAATGGTGCGGACAGTCCTTTACTCAGTTGAATCTCAACGGAAGTTCCTATAAGGGAAAGCTGTTTTCATACTTTGAAGAAGAAAGTGACGATACATTTACCGTTAACGCCATAGCTGAAGACCATCTTTGGAACCTAATCCGACTTGGCCCCGAGCAACTACCCCTTGGGGAACATGCTTTGATACCAGGGCTATTGGAGCAACGGTTTTCACATATAAAACCAGGCGCCCAGAAAGCCTTACTTAGAGTAAACCGTTTGGATAACCGACACGATGAACTTGAGGTGGACTATATCTCCTATAACCGCGCACTAAAAATCCATTTTGAGCGGGAATTTCCGTATCAAATTATCGCCTTTGAAGAGATTCGAGTGTTGGAAAACGGCACGGAAGAGGTGAGTAGGGGAGAACGGAAATCTGTTAGGCAGATAGACTATTGGAACAAAAACAAATCTGAAGATATTCGCTTAAGAAGAGAGTTACAACTTAATCCATGACAACAAGAAGTACCGTCCTTTTGATAGGGGCGGGTTCTTTTACTTTCCTCCTGCTTTGGTTGGGGTATGTTGGTACTAGGGGTGCTTTTGCGGCTAATTTTTTCATGTTTTCCATTGCCTTTGGTCTTCTTTATGGATTAATTACCCGTATCAAACTAAATGAAAGGCAACTTATCCAATGGCTTTTATTCGGCATGGCCATTAGAATTGCTTTTTTGTTGGCTATCCCCCAATTGTCCGACGATTATTTCCGGTTTATATGGGACGGTAAATTAATGCTTTCAGGCATCAATCCGTATCAGTTTACTCCCGAAGAAATCTTACCAACCTTAGTCGAGAAAGATTTTCTTTATTTTCAGAAACTCTTTGATCAACTTAATTCTCCAAATTATTTTAGTGTCTATCCACCGACCAATCAATTATTTTTTGTCCTGTCTTCTTGGGTAGGCGGTAATAGTATCCTGCTTAGTGTCGTTACACTGCGATTGTTACTAATTGGTTTTGAAGCAGGTGTACTAATTCTATTATGGAAAATTGCTAACCTTATCCAAATTGATCGTAAGCAGATTCTCCTATATGCCTTGAATCCCCTAGTGATTCTCGAACTTACCGGAAACCTGCATTTTGAAGGAGTGATGTTATTTTTTTTGCTGTTGGCTTTTTATACTTATTTAATAAATAAAAGGCGAGCTGGGATGTGGTTTGGCGTAGCTGTGGCAATCAAATTAACTCCCCTGATCCTGATGCCAATTCTGATTAGATATATCAGGAGAAATCAATTGCCAGTTTTTATTCTGTTTTCAGGGATTACTATTTTTGTTTTGTTTATACCCCTTGGAGGAATGCTTCCTAATTATGTCGAAAGTATTCAGTTGTATTATGGAAAATTCGAGTTCAATGCTGGAATTTATTACTTGGTACGAACTATTTCCATGTGGTGGATTCCCTACAATCCAATTGAATACATCAGTCCTATATTGACAGGAACGGTAGGTATCTTTATCATTTGGATTACTTGGAAAAAGCCATTGCCTACAATTTTCGCAAATGTTGTATTAACCTATTTGGTTTATTTGCTCTTGCATACTGTGGTTCACCCTTGGTACCTCATCATTCCCTTGGGGATTTCTATATTGACTCCTTATCGGATATTTGTTGTTTGGTCTTTTGTAGTCTTTCTTTCCTACCAAAGTTACACTACCCTTGAGAATAGCGAGTCGACTATCCTGCTATTTTTACAATATGGTATAATATCAGTTGCTGGCTATTTTGACTACCTTAAACTTAAATTGTCAAAATAAACTATAAATATCTATTTTTAAGATACTTATAGCTTATTTATTTTCGGTACCAAATGTTACAGTTTTTGATTGGGTTCTTTGAAATCAATCTAATAAAAGAATAATCTACTTTTAATTCAGGTGAAAAATTACAACATTCCTTTTAAACAATTGATTCTTGGCTTGGTTACATAGACAATCAAATTAATTCAATATTAGGGGTTATGAAAATCAAAGAGAAATTAGAAATTTACACTTCAAATGGAAACGGATCCAAGGATTTAAATCTTAAAACTAAAGAATTGTTAATTAAAGATGCCATATTTATCCGGGACAAAGGCTGTTTGACTAAAATCAAATTTTCGAATATTCTATACCTGAAAGGTGATGGAAACTATACTACGCTTGTTACGCCCAAAAAGACGTTTTCTTTGCGGAATATCTTAAAGGAATTTGAAGAGATTTTACCTCAAGATCTTTTTTTGAGAATCCATAAATCATTTATTGTCAATCTTAATGAAATTGTCACTATCACTCCAAAAGAGATTTCGGTGGGTGAGGATAAGGTTCCGGTAGGGCGGACCTATTATCAGACTTTGATTAACGGTATTCAAAAATTGGGAAGTAACGGTTTTGAGTAAACAAAATTGGTATTTTATTCAGTCTTATGGGTGGCAATAATATGCTCTTATAACCATAAAATACTACTGTCTCCATAACTTAAAAAACGGTAGTCGTTATTCAAGGCTTCCCGGTAGATCCGTTTCCATTCATTGTTGGTAAAAGCAGCCACCAATAAAATAAGGGTTGAGCCGGGTTGGTGAAAATTTGTAACTAAACCAGAAACGACCCGGAATGTATATCCCGGGTAAATATAGATTTCCGTATGGCCAATCAAAGAATCTAGTCCTCTAGTTGTCATCCAGTCATATATTCTTTTAAACACTCCCTTTGCTGTCGGCAGTTCTTTATGCGCTTGATATGCGTAATCTTTCGATATCGTAAATTCAGGATTTTCATCCGATATCAATTTTATCCCAAACCAATAGAGGCTTTCCAGTGAACGCATGGATGTAGTGCCAACTGCCACAATTTTACCCTCCGCTTTCAATAGATTTTCTATATTCGCCTTGGTAAATACTATCTGCTCACCATGCATCGGATGCTGTTGGATAGCTTCTTCCTTAATGGGTTGAAAGGTGCCCGCACTTACATGTAGGGTTAAGTAGTCTGTTTCAATTCTCATTTGACTGAGCCTTTCTAATACCGCTGGAGTAAAATGAAGCCCGGCAGTAGGAGCGGCAACGGCACCTTTAATCTGGGAATATATTGTTTGGTACCGATTTTTGTCCTCATGTGTTGGTTCACGGTTAAGGTAGGGAGGCAGGGGTATTTTCCCAGCGGCTTCCACAAGCTCCGCAAAAGTCAGTTCCTTTGAATTCCATGACAGGCGTACTTGTTTTTTATCGCGGTCAGTTAATTCAACAGAAACAAAAACCTCCTGATTTTCAATGGTCCAAATATTCTCTAGTATTTCTCCATCTTTCCATTTTTTTAGATTTCCGATCATGGCTTCCCATACTACGGGTCCATTAGATTCCATGGCCAGTTGGATAATGTCAGAAGGTAATATAGGTTTAAGTAAAAAAATCTCAATCCATGCCCCTGATTTTCGCTGAAATAACATTCGGGCAGGAATTACTTGGGTGTTGTTAAATACCATTAGGGACCCAGGAGGTATCAAATCCGGAAGTTCGTGAAAGTGGTGGTGGGAAACCGCACCCGCCTTCCATTGCAGTAGTTTGGATTGATCCCGCATGGGAAGTGGATATTTGGCAATCCGATCTTCGGGTAGATCATAGAAAAAATCAGACTTTCTGAGGAGCGTGTATGCGGTCATCGACAATCAAATACAGTTGTAATTTTTGGATAGTTTTCCTTAGTTTTGGCCAAACCAAGTTCAAATATAGCAGATTTAGTTTAGTCCTCATTCGATTCCATGAAATCGAGCATGACGCAGGCGACGCACGGAGGGATGATTGTAATTGCGAGATTCCATAGCCTGCCCCGATTAATCGGGGTGACCTTTAAAAAACAATTATAAACACATGAAATCGAGCATGACGGAAACGTCACACAGTGGGATGATTATCGTTGCGAGATTCTTCCGAATAAATTCGGGACAGGCTATCTGGCCGTTGAAAAACAAATTATAAACAGATGAAATCGAGCATGACGCAGGCGACGCACGGAGGGATGATTATAATTGCGAGATTCCATGTGGCAACTGAAAAACAATTATAAACACATGAAATCGAGCATGGCGAAAACGTCACACAGTGGGATGATTACCGTTGCGAGATTCCATCTGACCGTTAAAAATCAAATTATAAACAGATGAAAAGCAGTTTTACCGTAAAGGCCCGTTTTATACCCTACACCCTTCAATTCAAATTTGATGCTGGCACATCGAGGGGTGTGCTTAAGAAGAAGCTTAACTATTTTGTGGAATGCCGTTCCGATCATTTCCCCGGATGGGTAGGATATGGTGAGGCCGGACCATTGATTGGCCTCAGTGTAGATGACCTCCCTGATTTCGATATTCAGCTGAATCAATTACTCCAAAGTCTGGATGGAATACATTTTTCTACTCAATTTGACGAACTTTTACTTCAAATTAAAAAAATAGTACCTAGTCAATTTCCGAGCATACAATTTGCCTTGGAAACAGCCATCTTGGATTTAATTCATGGAGGAAAGCGGAGGATTATGCCGAACGACTTTTATGATAAAGGAACGCCCATTCCAATAAATGGCTTGGTTTGGATGGGGGATAAGGATACTATGTGGAAGCAAGTTGAGGAAAAGCTGGCTGCTGGTTTTGACTGCATCAAAATTAAAATTGGGGCATTGGATTTTAGTCAGGAATGTGAGTTACTGGGACTTATTAGAGACCAATTTCCGGCCAATTCTATTTCAATTCGAGTTGATGCCAATGGGGCATTTTCTCCTGTTGAGGCGATGGGGAAACTTCAACAGCTTGCTACCTTTAATTTACACAGTATAGAGCAGCCCATCAGACAAGGTAATATAAATGAAATGACCCGTCTATGTTCTGAAAGCCCAGTTCCTATAGCGCTTGATGAAGAGCTGATCGGGATTAATTCTCTGGCCGATAAAATAAATTTGTTGGAAACTATACGTCCCCAGTATATAATTCTAAAGCCCACGCTCCTAGGTGGTCTTTTATCGTCTCAGGAATGGATAAGAATAGCTGAGGATTTAGGTATAGGATGGTGGATTACCTCTGCTCTGGAAGGTAATATTGGCTTAAATGCCATTGCGCAATTTTCGGCAACCTATGCGACAGGCCTGCCCCAAGGCTTGGGTACAGGCCAGTTATATGACAATAATATTCCTTCCCCACTGACTATATCTAAGGGCACGCTCTCTTATGGGGATCAACACGAATGGGGAAACATAGCCGGATTATTTTCCTGATTTTACCGTTCCTGTTTTTCTGCGTGGAATATTCGGGTTTAATGGTTATATTTAGAATTGATATAAGCGCAAATACGATTTGATGATTACCCGAAATTTCCTCCGATATTTCATAGTCAGTTCCATTTTAGGCAGTATAGTCTTTGGTTGTGGTGAACAATCTGTGAACAGGGGGGACTTACCTCTTCCCGATGAGGTAAGCTACAATCTGCATATTCGCCCCATCCTTTCGGAAAACTGTTTTGCCTGTCATGGACCCGATGCCAACAAGCGTGAGGCGGGATTAAGGCTGGATATCCCCGAAGATGCATTTAAAGTACTCGAGGAATCACCCGGGCTTTTTGCATTGGTTCCTAAAAACCCTTTGGAGTCGCATGCTTATCTTCGGTTAGTTGCTTCAGATGAAAGTGAACAAATGCCTCCTCCAAGCAGTAATCTCAAGGTAGGGGACCGGGAAATAGCCTTGATTGAAAAATGGATTAAACAAGGGGCAACCTATCAACCGCATTGGGCCTTTACCTCTCCCGAAAAAATAGACCTCCCACGAATAAAAGCGAAAAAATGGCCTCAAAACCCAATAGATCACTATATACTCGCTGCTCAAGAGGAGCGTGGTTTATCACCCAATACCCCAGCTGACAGGGAACAGTTACTTAGAAGGGTTACTTTTGACCTTACGGGCTTACCTCCTACATTGGAAGAGATGGAGCGTTTCATTTCTGATCAAGCAGAAGATGCGTATGAAAGAGTAGTGGATTCCTTATTTGCCAGCAGAGCCTATGGGGAGAAAATGGCCGTTCATTGGATGGATATATCGCGCTATGCTGATTCCCATGGATACCAGGACGATTATTACCGGACCCAGTGGCCTTGGCGGGACTGGGTGATTCATGCATTTAACCAAAATATGCCCTATGATCAGTTTGTCACATGGCAATTGGCGGGGGACTTACTCCCCAACCCATCCAAAGAGCAGATTTTGGCCACAGGGTTTAACAGAAACCATAAAATCACCGAGGAATCGGGTGCCATAGATGAAGAATACCGGGTAAGTTATGTCGTGGACCGGACGAACACCATTGGTAAGGCGTTAATAGGTATGACCTTGGAATGTGCCCAATGTCATGACCATAAATACGACCCCATTTCCCAAAAAGAATATTTTCAAGTTTATGCCTTCTTCAACAACGTGGCAGAGGTTGGCATGGAAGAATCCTCCCCGGGTTTTTCCAGAAAAAGTCCCGCCAAGCACCCCATGATGGAGATCACCGATGAGGATGTGGATGGAATATTGTCCTTTTTGAACAGACCTGATTCAGCCGCATTGTCAACCGCATTAATCGGAGATGTAAACAGCGGAGCCAATTACCAAGCCTTGCTTTCCGAAACAGGTAAATTGAGGGTTTCTGTAATGGCCGATTTGGATACTATCCGCCCATCATTTGTGCTTTTGCGTGGGGATTATGAAACTTATGGGGAGGAAGTCTTCCCCGGTACCCCGGAGCGGATTTTACCATTCGACAATGCCTACCCAAAAAACCGGTTAGGTCTATCCCAATGGCTTTTTGATACCGGCAACCCGCTGACTGCCCGAGTTTTCGTCAACCGAATTTGGCAGCAAATATTCGGAGCAGGTTTGGTTTCCACTCCGGGTGATTTTGGCATGCAGGGAGCACTTCCTACCCACCCCGAACTGCTGGATTGGCTGGCCGTGGAATTTATGGAAAATGGCTGGGACATAAAACGGTTGCTACGCCAGATCGTACTTTCCAATACCTATAGACAGTCCTCCAATGTCAATCCGGACCACCTAAAAAAAGATCCAGAAAACATTTATTTGGCGCGGTTTCCCAGAAACAGGTTGCCTGCGGAACATATTCGTGACCTTGTTCTTTCAAGTAGCGGTCTGCTTGTACCCACCATTGGGGGCCCAAGCGTAAAACCCTACCAACCACCTGGCTTGTGGGAATTGGCAACATCCGGAAGGGGTAACCTAGCAAGTTACAAGCAGGATTCCTTAGGTGCACTATATAGAAGGGGGCTTTATACATTTATCAAGAGGACAGTACCGCCCCCCTCAATGATTCTGTTTGACGCCAGTAACCGCGATGAATGCGAGATAGAGCGGGAACGCACCAATACGCCCTTGCAGGCCCTGATGATGATGAACGATCCCACTGTTTTGGAAGCCTCCAGAGTATTGGCTGCGACCTTAATGAAGGAAACAGGAACCAGGGAAGATGTAGTTCGCGAGGGGTTTCGACGTATTGTTGGTCGAAATGCTGATCAGATAGAAATATCCATTTTAGCGGAGTTTCTTGAAGAGATGTTACTTGATTTTGAATCAAATCCAGATGTCGCCATCCAGTTACTGCAAGTCGGTGATTCCCCTATTCCTACCGACCTACCCATTTCCGAACTGGCAGCTATGATGCAGGTGATTCATACTATCTATAACATGGAGGAATCCATTACAAAATCGTAATCTTTTATGAGGTTGAACCTAATACTTAGAAATTGCTCTAAATACTTATTTTGGATTGAGGTTCGTAGGAGGATTGCCATTTACCCCTTGTTGGGTTTGAGTCTATGGCTACTTTTGACGTCCTGTGAGAAAAGCGACATAAAGGTAGAAGATGGCAAGCTCCCGGACCAGATTAGTTATAATTTGCATATTCGACCCATTTTATCCGACAATTGCTTCGCCTGCCATGGTCCTGACGCCAACAAAAGAGAAGCTGGTTTGCGGTTGGATATTGAGAAGGAGGCATTTAAAACTTTACAAGACAATCCTCAAGCCCATACAATCGTGCCGGGGGATATTAAGCGTTCTGAAGTATATAAACGTATAGTCTCAAATGATGCCAATGATCAAATGCCACCTCCTGAATCCAATCTGGCACTTAGTGACCACCAAATCAGATTGATCGAAAAATGGATCAAGCAAGGAGCTGCTTTTGAACCTCACTGGGCTTTTATCCCTCCCCAATCTCCCGAACTTCCGAAGGTAAAATCCAATTCTTGGGTAAAAAACGAGATTGATTATTTTATATTAAAAGAACAGGAAAACCAAGGTTTAAACCCCAACAAAGAGGCGGACAAGGAAACACTACTTCGACGCTTAAGCTTAGACCTGACTGGACTGCCCCCTTCTCTAAACTTGATGGAGCGGTTTATGGCCGATAATTCCCCAGAGGCTTATGAATCCCTTGTGGATGAACTATTGGCAAGCAATGCTTATGGTGAAAAAATGGCTGTCCATTGGATGGATGTAGCGCGGTATGCGGATTCCCATGGTTATCAAGATGATAACTTCAGAAGTCAATGGCCTTGGAGGGACTGGGTCATTCATGCATTTAACAAAAACCTACCCTACGATCAATTTATCACTTGGCAGCTTGCGGGTGACCTGTTGCCTGAACCTACCAAAGAGCAAATCCTAGCTACTGGATTTAACCGGAATCATAAAATCACCGAAGAAGGAGGGGTCATAGATGAAGAGTACCGTGTGGAATATGTGGTAGACCGTACCAATACCTTCGGCAAGGCCATAATTGGCATTACCATGGAGTGCGCTCAGTGCCATGACCACAAGTACGATCCGATATCCCAGAAGGACTATTTTCAGTTGTATGCCTTCTTCAATAATATCCGGGAGGTGGGCCACGAGTCTAACATCGGCGGGCCCAACACGTATGCGAAACATCCCAAAATTGAGATTACCGATGAAGACCTGACCGGAATTCTCTCTTTTATAAACAAACGGGATACGTTAGGACTAATCGTATCTGTCATGGGAGACCTGGATAGCATTCGACCCACCCATATCTTGGAGAGGGGCGTATATGATGCGCCCGGTGAGCTTGTCCAGCCTGCCATGCCCACCTCAATTCTGGAATTTTCCAATGAATTGCCGAAAAATAGATTGGGATTGGTTCAGTGGCTTTTTGACACGGATAATCCACTAACCTCGAGGGTTTTTGTAAACCGTATGTGGAAAGAGGTTTTTGGTAAGGGACTTGTAGAAACCGTGGGTGATTTTGGCATGCAGGGAGACTTGCCCACCCATCCTGAATTGTTGGACTGGCTGGCAGTGGATTTTAGAGAAAACGGCTGGGATATCAAACGGCTCATGAAGCAAATAGTCACTTCGGCGACATATATGCAATCAGCCGCACTTACAACGCCCATTTATGATCCTAGTAATGCGTATTATACCCGGGCACCAAGAGAAAGGATTAAAGCGGAATTTGTCAAAGATCTCGTGATGGCCAGCAGTGGTTTGTTGTTTACAGATGTGGGGGGACCAAGTGTAAAGCCTTATCAACCCCCGGGATTGTGGGAAGCTGCGGCTTCTACCGGTGCCAAATTTGGTTTGTTGGGCACTTATATACAAGATAGCGGCAACGACCTTTACCGAAGGGGATTATACACATTTATCAAAAGAACCCTTCCACCTCCGAGTATGATGATATTTGATGCAAGCAATAGGGATACCTGTGAACCAGACCGGGCAACAACTAACACACCCTTACAGGCGTTACTTATGATGAACGACCCCATGGTTTTGGAAGCCTCCCGGGTTCTTGCGGCCCGCTTGCTAAAGCAGGAAGGAAGTGCGCAACAAAAGCTTGAACAGGCTTTCAGATTAATTGTAAATAGAATGCCTTTATCGGCTGAATTTGAAATACTTACTGCACATTATCAAGATCAACTTAAAGAATATAATCTTAACCCCTCTGAGGCTAAAAAAGTATTGGACGTTGGCGAGTATCCCCAGGCAACAAACCTTGATACCGTACAGCATGCGGCATTGATGCAGGTGATCAGCTTGATTTATAACTTGGAGGAAACCTTAATGAAATCATAATCATGGAAAATAAATTGATAGAACATGGGTTGAATACCAACCGCAGGCATTTTTTATCCAAACTTAGTTTAGGCTTGGGTAGCGCGGCCTTAGGTTCACTTCTTATCCCGGATTTATTCAGCGGAATTAACGGTGAAAGGGACGTAGACCCTTTGGCTGGGATACCCCATTTTGCACCCAAAGCAAAAAGGGTGATCTATCTTTTCCAAAACGGAGCACCTTCCCAGTTGGAATCCTTTGACTATAAACCCAAGCTCAGGGAAATGTGGGGGGAGGAATTGCCTGACTCTATCAGACAAGGGCAGCGACTTACAGGCATGACCTCCAGTCAAACTTCTTTTCCCATGGTCGGTTCAATTTATGATTTTCAACAGTATGGGCAGGCCAGGGCATGGGTCTCTGAGCTTTTTCCCCATACGGCTAAAATTGTGGATGATATCTGTATCATTAAATCCATGCATACCGAGGCAATCAATCACGATCCTGCCCTTACCTTCTTTCAGACCGGTGCCCAACAAGGAAACCGTCCCAGTATGGGAGCTTGGTTAAGTTATGGCCTGGGGAGCGAGAACAGCAATTTGCCAGCTTTTACGGTACTGCTTTCCAAAGGAAAGGGGAATGGACAAGGTGTTTATTCCAAGCTTTGGAGCAATGGCTTTTTGGAGTCAGTTCATCAAGGCGTTCAGTTTAGCAGTGGCGATGACCCCGTACTTTATCTAAGTAACCAGGAGGGAATGAGTGGTCAGCAGCGGAGGAAAATGCTGGACCGACTCGCAGAATTAAATCAATTGTCGTTTGAGAAATTGGGGGATCCAGAAATACATGCCAAAGTTGCCCAGTATGAAATGGCCTACCGCATGCAAACCGCAGTGCCCGAAGCTACGGACTTGTCCAAAGAGCCGGACATGATTTTTGACTTGTATGGGGAGGACAGTAGAAAGCCGGGCACCTTTGCAGCAAATTGCCTACTAGCTAGAAAATTGTCAGAAAATGGAGTTCGGTTCGTTCAGCTCTATCATCAGGGTTGGGACCAACATGGAAATTTGCCCAATGAAATGCGGGATCAGGCAAAAGATGTGGATCAGGCTTCTGCGGCCCTTATTACCGACCTGAAGCAACGAGGACTTTTGGATGAAACATTGGTAATTTGGGGAGGGGAATTTGGCCGCACCAATTATTCCCAGGGCAAACTTACTAAAGAAAATTACGGGCGTGACCACCATCCTAGATGCTTTAGTATATGGATGGCTGGGGGTGGTGTCAAGCCCGGATTTGTATATGGGGAAACGGATGAGTTTGGATATAATATCGCCAAAAACCCCGTGCATGTACATGATTTTCAGGCCACGGTACTGCATCAATTAGGGCTGGATCATGAAAGGTTGATATATAAACATCTAGGCAGAAGATTCCGGCTAACAGATGTGGCGGGGCATGTGGTGAAGGATTTGTTGGTGTAAAAATTTATTTGATTTCCTAAGTCATAAAGTTTTACTTCATACCTTAATACTATCAGAGAATGATAAGACTATTTTTCTTTATTTCAGCGTTTAAAACACTGTCGGCATCATCTTTTGGCCAATCCAAGGAAGACAGTTTTTAATAGTATGCCGATAGACCAAAATAAAGCTTGGTATAAAGAATTAAAAATAGGAGTTAAGAGAACCAACTTTCTATGATTTAGAAGTAAATGTTTCTATTAAAATTTGTACCTCGATACCCTCTTATCTTCCGCCTTGCAGATTTTGGCGTTAAGAAATTCGGGCAGTGCGGTGGAAAAGGCACTTTGACGAGGGATTTGGTTGAAATTTGATTTTTTCATGAAATTATTTAAATCCCGAGGAGTTTGCCTATGTGTGGGAGGTGCGCGGATTTTAGCCAAAAGATGCACAGCGGCGGGGTTTTCCCCGTAAAAACGGGACAGGTTGGTTACTTTTTTGACCTGAATCAAAAAAGTAACAAAGTATAACTAAGCTATATCTTCTTTGAACCTCCGTTAAGGACTGGAATATAGAAGTCCAATTTATTTAGAATTGTCAAATAAATTTGTTTATAAGTCACGATATATCAATTTGATTAGTGAAGGGCCGAACGGATAGTCAGGTTCTTAACCACCTCTCCCTCAAACTCCATCATCTCATGCAATCGGGTATATACAGTTTTCTCATCAAAATATTCCAGTGCCAGCTCCACGAAAATATTCCCGTGTTTGGCTTCTGAGGCCCAAAGCCTTTTGTAGAATTTCTGCAGTTCTTCCTCGTCTTGGGCTTCAGCAACCATCTTAAACCGCTCACAACCCCGGCATTCCACGATGGATCCCAATAACATCCGGGATAGGAATCGGGAATCTGCGGTGCCTCCATGAGTCAACGGGGTAAGTTGTTTGATATAAGGATCTTCCTTCATATCACGGTTTAGGGGAACACCTCTTTTTTGCATCAGGTCAAAGACCTGATGAAAATGTTCCAACTCCTCAATGGCAGTTTCTATCATATCAGGAATAATCTTAGTCCTGTCAGGATATTTGGCGATAAGGGATGTAGCCATAGCTGATGCCTTGCGTTCACAATCGGCATGGTCCTGCAAAAAAGAATCAAAGTCCGCCATTACCGCTTCCAGCCAGGCTTGGGATGAGGGGACTTTTAAATCAATGGAATATTTCATCGGTCTATCTTGGTTGACTCAAAGATATCCATTCTTTTTTATTTTGCTTTTGCCAGGAAAGATAGTTTAGTAGCGATCTAAAAATCAAATTGGGTTTAGTTGGATAAATGATTTATTTTCACAGTAAAAGGAATCTAGGAAATTGGCAGTAATCTTTTCTATTTTCCTTTTTTCTACCCAAAAATTATACATACCCATATGAGGCAATTATTAGATACCTATACCCGGAGATTTTTGGTAAACCCACCCTATATAGACCGTATTCCTGATCCGACCCTGGGTTTGATCGTAGTCATTCCAAGTTTTAAAGAACCTGATATTTTACCGACGTTAGCTTCCTTAGCTTCCTGTGATCCTCCAAAGGGAAGTCTGGAAATCTTTATTATTGTGAATGCACCTGAGGGATCCGACACAAAAATTATCATCATCAATCAAAAGACGGTTGATCAAATTGAAAACTGGATCACAACTCATTGCCCACCCTTTATGAAGATTTTTATCATTCGTGAAGAAAAGTTGCCAATAAAATTTGCGGGTGCAGGACTGGCCAGAAAGATAGGCATGGATGAAGCATTGAGAAGGTGGTGTTGGTTGGATAAAGATGGGCCTATCCTTTGCCTAGATGCGGATTGCACGGTATCGAAAAATTATTTTACTGCTGCGGAAAAATCCTTTGAAAATATGGAGTTAATAATGGGACATTTCGAATTTTGTCATGATTGGGAAAATGAAACCAATTCCATGCTAAGGCAGGGAATTATTGAGTACGAGCTTCATTTACGATGCCACATATTAGGCCTGGCAAATGCAGGTTATCCTTTTGCCGTGCATACGGTCGGGTCATGCATGTCTGTGAGGGCTTCTGCCTATGCCAAAGCAGGAGGTATGAACCGCAGAAAAGCCGGGGAGGATTTCTATTTTATGCACAAACTTCTTCCCTTGGGGGGCTTTGAGTATATACCTGCTACCGTTTACCCTTCTTGCAGGATTTCGGACAGAGTTCCGTTTGGAACAGGGAGGGCACAGTGGGAGTGGATGACTAACAGGGAGTTAAGGACTACCTATTCAAGTAAAATCTACTTAATTTTAAAAGAATTTTTCAAACAGGTGTCAAACTGGTATATCCAAGAGGTTTCATTTGACAACCTCAATCCGGAAGTTGCGGCTTTTTTGCTCAAACACCGTTTGAAAGAAAAGATTAACCAAATGAAACAGCAATCCAAGAGTCATGATGTTTTTTTTCGTCGCTTTTGGCAGTGGATGGATGGATTTATGGTGTTAAAATTGGTACATTACCTAAGAGACAATGGCTTTACAAATCAACCTGTCTTAATTGTTGCTGAAGATTTAATCAGGGAAATTGAAAATCAAAAAATCAAAGGATTAATTCAGTCCTTAAATGCGTAGGAATTAGTTTGATTTAACCATTATTCCTCATGAGGTTCCACTATCAGGTAAACCCCTATGTTTTCTTCTGCGGTAATTTCAATACCATTTATCAGTTCGTTGCCCGTAAAACGCCTCGTTTTTCCTTCATGAACAAAATGTACTAGATAGCTTTTTGACGCATCTACCGTAAACCATTCCGGAAATTGGTTTATCCGTGGATAGTCCAAAGGAAGGTTAAAAATCTTTTGGTGTCGGGCATAGTCAAAATGAATCTTACCATTCCAATCTGCATCAGAGAGGATTGAAACCTTGAGGTCTTCCCCGTCTTGTACCGCACCGAAATATACATTTTCACTCCAAGGGGAAATGGTGGTTCCAAGCGTTTTATATAAACAATACATGATGGTAGTACGAGCAAAATTCCCGTCACCGTGCCATCCTTCGAGGATACCGATTCCCCGGTATGCCTCCGTTCCACTGCGATGGGAAGAATCCTGCATGGACCACATTACCTGTGTTTGACTGTCTATCCATTCTTTGGCGCTAGGTATGCGTTCTCTATTATATAGGTTCAAGGCACTTTCAATAGCATCCGCATAGCCGTCTTGGCTTCCTCTTTCCCAGTCGTAATACGTATATTCATGCAAATTATCAAAGGCTTTTAGGAGTGCATCCCTATAAGGCTCGTGCCCATCAAGCATGTATACACCGTAGTATGCGTTAAAGGTATATCCCCAAGTGTCCGCTATACCATCATTAAGTATTTCGCCTGTTATGGGGTTCACTTGATTGTAAAACAAACCGTGCTCATTGGTTCCTACTTCCAAAATACGGTCAAGCATTTCATAGATTTGTGGTTGGTAAGCGGCTTTTTTTTCCGGCTTGGCAAAGGCACTTGTAAGGTAAAGCTCACACAGTCCGGAGACGATCTCGCAGCCATGGTCACGAAGTCGGATCAGGTCCGAATCCCGGGTGGGATGGTTTTCCCCCAACAAATAATAGTCTCCCAACCGAAACGCCCAATCCAAATATTTCTGATTTCCGGTCATCCAATAGACTCGGGAAAGCACCTGCAAGAGCTCCCCATTTACTTCCACATTCTGGGAAGGAATCAACCCAAAAGGAGTTTCATACCTGGCATTTTTCCATATATCATCCACCATTCCTATCATACGTTCAGACCATGGTGTCATTCCTATATACTCCGTTAAAGGCAACAAACCGTCTTTCACATATTCCGAAGAACCGAATATAATTTCATCCCTATCAATTTCTTCGGACACAAAATCCCGTTTAGAAAAGGACCAGTCATCCGGCAATCGGTCGAGACGGTTAGTTAGTCGTTGTTCTGTTTCAAGAATTGCCTTCATCGGGCCATCATACAATTCCTTATCCAAAATAGCTGCTGTCAGTACCATAAAGGGGTAATTGTCCGCTGCCGCATCCTTTGCGTTCCAAAAGTCCTTTGAATCGGTCAGGTTTCTGGGAATCAAACCGGATTGGGGATCTGCAAATTCCAGCCACGCATAAACATAGTCCAAACATCTTTTAAACCCTTCGTGAGCTAGATAGCCATTTTCCAAAGCCTCCTGAAAATGGGGATCTTCATGTTTGACTTTCTGACACTGACTACAAACCAATCCAAGTACAACCAAGACTAACAATCTCATTTTAAAGTGGGGTAGGTGAGTATAATTCCATTTTGTATCTGTTAAAAATATAAAAATTAAAATAAAAGTTGGCTTATCTAGAAAAAAATAAACCAAAATATTTCTTGTCATTATTTTGGAGTGCCTTCTTTATGTCTACTACCTTCATAACAAAAAAACCCAACATGAAAATTTCAAGTTGGGTTTAAATTTTGAATATAAGCTTAAGGGGTACTATTCTACCTTCCACAGATAAGCCTCATATCCTTGGTTTTTCATTTCGGCCTTGGGGATAAATTTCATTGCAGCGGAGTTCATGCAATACCGTAATCCCGTAGGATCAGGTCCATCATTGAACACATGACCTAGGTGGGAGTCACCCAACTTACTTCTAACTTCTACGCGGACCATACCTGCGCTTCGATCCACAGGCTTGTCCAGATAGCGCGCATCTATAGGTTTGGTAAAACTTGGCCAGCCGGAATAAGATTCATATTTGTCTTTCGAACTAAAAAGCGGTGCTCCGGAAACAATGCAAACGTAAATTCCCGCTTCTTTATTTTCGTTATACATATTGTCAAAGGCCCTCTCGGTAGCCTCTTCCATGGTTACCTGGTATTGTAGGCTTGTCAAATGTGCTTTCAATTCAGATTTGGACCTTTTTTTATATTTATCGGCATTGGGAAGTTCCCAATGCTGACTGATAAAGCGGTCTCTTCCCGAACCTGTTCTATAAGACTTGTATTCCCTGGGACTCTTTTTATAATAATCCTGGTGGTACTCTTCTGCGGAGTAGAAGTTGGAATATTTGACAATAGGGGTAACAATAGGGGAATCAAAAATACCGGATGATTGTAACCGTTTCTTTGAATCCTCTGCCACCGATTTCTGATTGTTATTGTGAAAAAATATGGCGGATTCGTACTGACTTCCTCTGTCATAAAAGGAACCACCTTCATCTGTAGGATCAAACTGTTGCCAGAAAATGTCGATTATCTCCGCATAGCTGATAATATCGGGGTCAAACGTAACCTGCACCGCTTCTTTATGCGACGTCTTTCCTCCAGACACCTGCGAATACGTGGGGTTTTTTTCCTTCCCTCCGGAATAACCGGATACCACAGACAAAATGCCGTCAATACCTTCAAATGGAGCCTCAATGCACCAAAAGCAGCCACCCGCAAAAGTGGCCGATTCCTTCTTGCCCTTATAATTTTCAATAGCTACTTCTTCCTTATCTCCGTTTTCCGGCTTATTGGCAGAGCAGGAAATAAAAGAAAGGTAACTGAATATTACGGTTAAAATTATTTTTGAGTAATGCATCTTATTTAATGAATTTTCACCCCTTTAAACCCAAATATGATACATAATGTTCAAAATTCTTCCTCGGGCATGACGAACCACAGTATCAGATATACCAAGGCTCCGGGAAAGGCCGCACTTAGAATAGATACAACCACATACAGAACGCGAACTTTATCTGCACTCCAACCTAGGTAGTTAGCCAATCCTCCGCATACTCCCGCTATCATTTTATTCGAAATTGAACGTTGCAATTTTTTCTCCATAATAGTTTGATTTATTGCACTGAAACCCCAATTTAACAGGTAAAATTTATTCATCCTAACATGATTAACATTTTATCCGTTTATGGAAGTCAAGTTCCGAGAAATCAAACCAAAATCGAAACGATTTTATTCAGTTGATTAAATTAGGCTTGTGCTTAATTTTACATTCCACCAAATGGTCCCAAAATAAACTCAATGAATGATCCATTTCACTTAAATTAACCTCTAATAAATATTTTCCCTTTAAGGTCAATTATTGAATAGAACCATAGGAGAATACGGAGGCAATACATAGGGGGGTACGGAGAATTTTCTAAAAAAACTTTGTGACCTTATTGGTCTTTATTTTTATTTTGTCAGGAAGACACAAAACGAGATGGTGGTCTTCGTACTAGTGGATTTTATAAGTTTAGCACGCCAATTTCGATTATTGGGGAAACCCCAAATCCAATCAGTTGAATTATCAATTCAATAAATGAATCAAAATAAGAAGTAATTTTCAAACATTCCTATAAAAATTCCGTCCTTTCAGGTTAATTTTACGGATATAGCAAAACGTAATATATGAATCAAGGCAGGAGATTTTTTATCGGTGGGTTATTAGTTTTTGCATTTCTTTTGTCTCTATCAAATCCAGTTCTTTCACAGGGTTTTTTTAAACGATATATCAATTCCGTACTGAACGATACCAGTGATATTTCCAGGCCCCAGTTTCTCATGTATCCTACGCTGGCTTATGCTCCTGAAACGAGTTGGGAAATAGGCTTTAGCACACTGTATGTATATTATGCCAATAGGGATACCACAAACAGGTTAAGTGAAATTAATGGCTTCACCTTTTTCACATTGGAAAACCAGTATGGACTATGGCTGGATCATGCCTTATATTCACCGGGAAATTCATGGTTTTTTTTGGGACGGGTTCGGCTTCAAAGTTTTCCGCTTTTATATTATGGCATTGGGCCTGATTCTCCGGCAGACTATCTGGCTAGGGTGGATGCCAATCAGGTCTGGATCAAGGAGAGGGTATTGAGGCAAATTAGAAAAAATCTGTTTTTTGGTGTAGAAATGGATTTACAACGACTTAGTCAGGTAGAATTTGTACCAGCTGTTGAAGATGTCCCCTTGAATTTACCATCAGGATATGAAGGTTCTACGAATTTGGGAATGGGGTTAGGTTTGGTGTATGATGACCGACATAATGTGTTAAATGTGAGAAATGGACTATTTTCGGAACTGGCTTTTTTCCAATATAATCCTTTTTGGAACAGTGAATTTAATTTTACTACCGTCATATCCGATACAAGGCTCTATCGTCCGTTGACACCAAACACCGTCATCGCAACACAGCTACTTGGGCAGTTTAATATGGGCACGGTACCCTTTAATCAATTATCATTGATGGGAGGAGAATCCATGATGCGGGGATATTATACAGGTCGGTACAGAGATAAAAATCAACTTGCAGCTCAGGTTGAACTCCGGTTTTTACCGTTTAAATTAGGCTTTACAGATCGGTTAGGAGGTGCGGTTTTTGCGGGGGCAGCCCAAGTTTTCCCGGAATTCAGCCAATTCAACTCCAGTTCTTTTGTATGGTCTGCGGGTACAGGTATACGATTCCTGCTATTTCCAAAAAAGGATATTTATACCCGATTGGATTTTGCCATTACCCAGGAAGGCAACGGATTTTACTTTTTTATCGGAGAAGCTTTTTGATAAATCAGGAAATTTTTGGGATTCCTTTACCTGGGAATGATGCTTGATTGCATTAAACTCTTTAGGTAATTTCCCTACTTTCCATCCATCAGGCTTTTTTAATTTTTGTTCTACAGAAACACTGTCAACGGTTTCCATATCTTCGCCAGCCTGGAGTACCGATTTGTATATATAAATCAATCCTAAACTTATTAAACAAACAATCACAATTCCAACTCCCATTTTTCTTTCCTCCTTCTCAAATTGGACTTAGCCAACCATTTTTAAGTATGTCCAACAAACGAGTTTTACGAAGAACAACTATAACTAGGCGGTAAATTCTCCCCAAAGTAACTTTTACATATCAAACATACATAACATGTAAGTAATAAAAAAGCGAAAATAGGCATTGAATCTGTATGGTTTTTTGATAAATACAATAAGGTTATTTGTGCAAAAAAAATTGCGTTTCATCCTAAAAATAATTCGATTTATTTTTTGAATGTTTTCAACCTTGCATGGAGTCGTTCTGATTTGGGACATGGTAGTAAAGCAATTGACCAAATCTCTACCCCCTTAGTTCTACGCACATTCTAAGAAGTATTCCTGAATTTATTTCCTACCGTTCTATCCTTTTTATATATTGAGGGCCAAATTCAATATGCTGACCCAAAAGATCACTATAGCCTGATGAAGCCCAAAGTTTTCCTGATTATTTTTCTTTGCAGTCTTTTTGCCGAAACTGCTTTTGGCAAAGACTTCTTTGTCTCTCCCCATGGAGACGACACTCATCCCGGAACTGAACAAGATCCCTTTGGCACTGTGTACGGAGCCAAAAAAGCTGTTAGAAATTATAGGAAGGAATCTCCCGAAGACCGTACTATTCGGATAATTTTTATGTCCGGAACGTATTACATGGACTCACCTTTGGAACTTGGACCGGTGGATGGCGGGGATACCACGGTTACGGTAAAGTACATGGCCGCACCCGGAGAAAAAGTTGTCTTCTCAGGTGGGAAAAAGTTAAGTGGGTTTGAAAGAGTTAAAGATAACCTGTGGAAGACGCATATTTCCGAAGTTAGCTTATATAAATGGCATTTTGAACAGCTTTATGTGAACGGGAATAGGGCAGTACGAGCCCGAACTCCTAATTTGGGATCATTTTTTCAGGTAGATGAGGTGAAAGAAACAGTTTTGGTAAAGGGTTCCGGAAGGGCTCCTGAATTTGGAGTTCAGCAGGTATTTGCCGATAAAGAATCCTTGTCGGGTTTACAATTGCAACAGGAAAAGGAGCTTGGCGATGTTTTGTTAGTGTTTTATCATAATTGGGATAATACGCGCAAGTTTGTCGAGGCCTATGAAGAAGAAACCGGAAGCCTGTATATTTCCGGCCAAGGTATGAAGCCTTGGAATCCGCTAAACAAAAACTCGAGGTTTTTTGTGGAAAATATCCGGTCAGGGCTTGATGTGCCGGGAGAATGGTTCTTGGAAAAAGATGGTACCCTTTTCTACATGGCCAGAGAGGACGAAGACATGACTACTGCCGAAGTGGTGGTACCGGTAACAGATCAATTTTTAATCATTTCTGGAAAAAAACAGGCAAGGGTTCAAAATATTTATTTTGAAGGAATAAGTTTTCAAGTCGCCGGATATATCACTCCAAAAGGAGGCAATGAACCCGCTCAAGCAGCAGCACCCATTCCATCTGTTATCATGGTAGATTATGCGGAAAATATTCATTTTGTAGATTGTGAAGTAGCCCATACGGGAATTGGAGCCATCTGGATGAGGGCAGGGGTGGAAGACAGTAGTATTCAGCGCTGTTACCTTCATGATTTGGGGGCAGGTGGTGTAAAAATTGGCCCCTTTGCAGCAGGGTCCAAGGAAGGCTTAGAGAACGACGTTTCTAGAAGAATTCTTGTGGATAACAATATCATCCGTTCGGGAGGTTGGGTTTTCCCCTGTGCGGTAGGTGCGACCATCTTTCACGCAAGTGACAACCAATTAACCCATAATGAAATTGCCGATTTTAGGTACTCAGGCGTATCAGTCGGGTGGGTTTGGGGTTATACTCCGAGTTTTGCCAAAAGGAATACAATTAAATACAACCATATTCACCATCTGGGATGGGGCGATCTAAGTGACATGGGAGGTGTTTACACCTTGGGGTTGTCTGAAGGAACCGAAGTGAGCAATAATGTGATTCACCATGTGTATTCACTTACCTATGGAGGCTGGGGACTGTACACTGACGAAGGCTCCACGGGTGTACTGATGGAAAACAATTTGGTCTATGCCTGCAAAAGTTCCGGGTTTCACCAGCATTATGGAAAGGACAATCATATTCGAAACAATATATTCGCTTATAACATCAAAGCCCAGCTTCAGGCCACCCGTGTTGAAGAACACAATTCATTCTTTTTTACCAATAACATTGTTCTTTTTGACAAGGGGAGCCTGTTGAGTTCAAATTGGGCTAAAATAAATTTCACGACGGATCAAAACCTATACTGGGATGAACGAACTACGGAAATAAAATTTGATCAGTTATCATTTAAGGAATGGCAGGCGCTTGGGAAAGACAAAAAATCCATTGTTTCCAATCCATATTTTAAAGATGCGAAAAATGCCGACTTTTCGTTCCTTCGTAGCAGTGCCTACCGCAAGATCGGATTTAAACCTTTTAAAACGGACAATGTTGGAGTATATGGCGATGAAAGCTGGATAAAACTTGCCCAGTTTGACCCGGAGCTTGCCGCCAAATTTGATGAGATAGTTATTGTCAATGAAGGATTCTAAATATTGCTTGCCAAATTTCCGATATATGGACTTACTCCTTTTTTCTACTTTACGATGAAATTACCGATAATCTGGGATTTTATGTTTTTGCTACTTTTGACTTTAGTGATTAGTTGCACAGCACCCAAAACCGATCCCCACTATACCGAAATGCCTGAGGAATCCCGCTTTACCAAAATCACCTTGGTAGAGAAGTTGGATGAGCCTATGGAATTGGAAGTACTTCCCGATGGGAAGGTGCTGTTTATTGAAAGAAAAGGAAAGCTGAAGCTTTACGATCCTGAAGGTTCGGTTACCGCCGTGGTTGGGTCTTTAGCTGTCTACCCTGAAAACGAGGATGGCTTGTTAGGGTTGGCAGTAGATCCATCGTTTAGCCAGAATGGCTGGCTTTATCTGTATTATGCCCCATCCGGTCCGGAAAGTATCAACAGACTTTCCCGGTTTGACTTTAAAGACGGAATATTGGACAATAGTTCGGAAAAGATTATGCTGGAAATTCCCGTGTTTCGCGGCTGTTGCCACTCAGGTGGGTCTTTGGAATTTGGTCCTTCGGGAAACCTTTTTCTAAGTCTGGGAGATGATACAAGTCCTTTTGCGTCTGATAATTATAATCCAATTGACGAACGTCCGGGTAGGGCAGAGGCCTTTGATGCCCAGCGTAGTTCCGGAAATAGCAATGATTTGAGGGGTAGTATTTTGCGGATAAAGCCAAAATCGGACGGTACTTATACTATCCCCGAAGGCAATCTTTTCCCACCCGGCACCCCCAATACCAGGCCAGAAATATATGTGTTGGGAAATAGAAATCCATTCCGAATTTCTTTGGATCAGAAGACTGGGTACCTGTATTGGGGGGAAGTTGGGCCGGATGCTGCTAAGGATAGTATAGGTAGGGGTCCAAAAGGCCATGATGAAATCAATCAGGCAAAAGAAGCAGGGTTTTATGGTTGGCCCTATTTTGTGGGGGACAATAAGGCCTATTGGCATTACGATTTTGAAAAGGAAATAAGCAACTTCCAATACGACCCTGCCGGTCCTGTGAACAACTCACCTAACAACGCAGGAGTGAATGTGCTGCCTCCTGCGCGAAAAGCTTTAATCTGGTATCCGTACGATGCCTCGGAGGAGTTTCCATTATTAGGGGAAGGTGGTCGAAATGCCATGGCAGGCCCGGTATTTTATTCTGATACTTATAGGAAAACGGAAGGAACTTTCCCACCCTATTTTGATGGCAAACTGTTGATTTATGATTGGATGAGAAATTGGATATTTTTGGTTACCATGGATGACAACGGAGATTATCAAAAAATGGAACCCTTTATGCCCAGTACCACATTTGACAAGCCCATAGATATGCAGTTTGGTAAAGACGGTTCTTTGTATATTCTTGAATATGGAACATTTTGGAATTCACAAAATGATGATGCCGGTCTGTATCGAATAACTTTCAGCGAAGGAAACAGAGCACCGATAGTTCGTGCCTTTGCTGACAAAAATAAAGGTGCTGCACCTCTAAAAGTTTCCTTTTCCAGCGAGGGATCCTTTGATCACGATCTAGACGACCAACTGACCTACTCTTGGAGCTTTGAAGGGGATAACCGGGTTCAGTCCACACTCCCCAATCCCTCGTATAGCTTTGAGTCACCAGGGCAATACCGTGTGAAACTTAGCCTACAAGATTCTGAAGGAGCCGTTTCTGAGGCTTTTGTAGATATACAGGTTGGGAATGAACCGCCAAAGGTTTCCATTAACTTAAAAAACAATAAATCCTTTTACTGGGAAGAGGACAATTATTTGCACTATGAAGTCAGCGTAACAGACTTGGAAGATGGTAGTGTAGGAAAAGGCATAGAGCCCGAAGAAGTGCTTGTGACATCGACTTACCTTGAGGCGGGATATGATTTGGTATTGGCCAGTGAAGGACATCAGCAACTTTTTGATTTACCAGGCAAGACTTTAATGGAGGGAAGCGATTGCTATGCCTGCCATGCGTTGGACAAGGCTTCGGTAGGTCCTACATTTTTGGAAATTACTGCCAAATATGATGGGCAGGATGTGAAGAATAAATTGATCGGTACGGTCATTGACGGCGGTGGCGGAATTTGGGGAGATCGCCAAATGCCCGCCCACCCCCAATTGAATCGGGATGGTGTCGGACAAATGATTGATTACATTTTATCGTTGGAAAAGGATGGGACTGTGGGAATAAGCAACTACCTAGACACAAAAGGCAGTATAGCGTTGGATAAACACGGAGAATCATTTGGCCAATACATATTGACAGCAAGTTATCAGGACAAAGGAGCGTCGGGAATGGACCCAATAATTGGGAGGGAGCAAATTCAACTTAGGTATGCGAAGGTCCTAGCCGCCGAAGCCGATGGTTTCCAAGATGCTGCGAAAGCCAATAACCAAGGATCTTTTCTCATTAAATTCACCTCCGACAGTGCTTTTCTTCAATTTAAAGATATAGATTTTAAAGGAATTAAGTATCTTACGTTTGAACTGGACCCCGCCAATACGTCCGGCAAGTTAGAATTTAGGTTGGGGAGTTCGGAGGGACAATTATTGGCGGAAACACCGGTACTCTCAAAAAGGGACAAACTCGATGATACGGACAAGAGGTGGATGGAAGTTCGGGTAAATATTTCCGAACAGGTAGTACAGGATGACGTTTTTATAGTATTTAGGGGAGACTCCAAAACCAGTATTTGGAACGGGTTTCTGCTAAACACGGTATATTTCGGGAAGTAACACATAATAATAAACCAAAATACACATGAGTAAAAAGAACAAGACCCAACTTTCGCGAAGAAAATTCTTGGGCACTGGGCTCCTTGGTGCAGCTGGCATTGGGGTAATTCCACAAATTGGTATAGCACGTCCAAATCCGAGATTATCCCCCCTTAGGCTTGGCTTTATAGGATTGGGAAGGCAGAATAATGGCCTGATGAACAGCTTTATAACCCTACCAGATATAGAAGTAGTAGCAGGTTGCGATGTTTATGACGTTAAAAGAGAGCGCTTTAAAAGAAAAGCAGATGAACATTACAAAAGCCATGGTAAAACAGTTAAGGTAGATGTCTATGAAAACTATCATGACTTGCTGGCCCGTAAGGACATTGATGCGGTGGTCATTGCCACTCCGGACCATTGGCATGCGCTAATGGCTATAGATGCCTGTAAAGTCAATAAGGACATTTATCTCGAAAAACCACTAACCTTTACCATCAAAGAGGGTCAGGAATTGGTGAAAGCTGTAAGAGCAAACAATATTGTCCTAGCCACAGGTTGCATGCAGCGCTCATACGCAAATTTCCAACATGCCGTCACGATGGTTCAAAAAGGTCGGATTGGCAAAATAAGTAAAGTATATGCTTGCTCGGGTGGGCCTCCGAAGCCGTTTGACCTGCCAAAAGAAGAAATTCCTTCGGGCTTAAATTGGGACATGTGGCTGGGGCCGCTAAACGCTGATATACATTACAATCACGAACTGAATCCGCCCATCAGCCTTAACCCACCGGAAAATGAGAAAATGTGGGGAGCATGGCGTTGGTATAAGGAAACTGGGGGTGGACTCACCACCGATTGGGGAGCGCACATGTTTGACATTGCCCAATGGGGTATAGGGATGGACCGAAACGGACCGATAGAAATTATTCCCGCGGGATACCAAGACACCAATTTCCTGACTTTTAAGTATGCGAATGGGGTAGTAGTAACAGAACAGCCTTTTGACGAAAAGGAATCGAGGGGATGTAAATTTTTTGGAGAAGATGGTTGGATAGAAGTTACCCGAAGTAGTTATAATGCATCTGACCCTTCTCTTTATCCTGTTTTGGCTGACGAAAAGGATATGTCAGGAGGTGGTGGAAGAGCGCATCATATTGACTTTATCGAATCTGTGCGCAGAAGAAAAGACCCTATAGCACCGGTAGAAATTGGGCATAGTACCTGTGTCACTTGTACGCTGGGTAATATTGCCTACGAATTGATGCGGCCGGTGAAATGGGACCCCATTAATGAGAAATTTGTGAATGATGCGGAGGCCGAACAGCATATGCACCGTTCTTATCGCCCGGGTTATAGACTTTAATTTGTCAGAAAAAATAGGGGTATCTGATTTTCAAGTACCCCTATTTTTTAATTATCATATGAGACTGAATGCGCAGAAGATTCTTCCTTGAAGCTACTTCCCTAGGTACTTTTGGACTTTGGTCTGGATTAGCTATTGCTGATGGCAAGTCTACCCTTAATCTACTGATGCCCAAAAGACTACGGCGCGTAAAAATTGATATTTCGAACCTCAGTAATCCTGCGGACAAAAGAATTCCGTTGCATCTAACAATCATCCATAAGGTTACGTTAACTGATTTAGCTTAGCATATAGTAGCTATACTAATTACTTTCACCCACTCCTTCTTTTACCTCTTCGAGTATTCGTTCCAAATCTTGTAATTCCATCTTACCGTCTTTGGCAAAAAAGGAGGCTAAATTGGCAAATGACCCGCTAAAATAGCCACTTAACAGATTGTCAATTGAAAACCTGCGGTATTCATCCTTAGATACGATCGGGAAATACTCATGCGACTTTCCATACGCTTGATGGTCGACAAAGCCCTTTCGCTCCAAAATACGTACAATGGTAGAAATGGTATTGTAAGCGGGTTTGGGAGATTGCATTTTTGCCAGTAGGTCTTTTACAAATCCTCTTTCAATATCCCAAAGGATCTGCATGACTTGTTCTTCAGCTCTTGTTAACTCTTTCATCTTTGTTAGTGGTTTGATTAATTTCAACGTTGAATGGAATTTCAAAGCAAATGCAGCTATTAATTTCCATCATTAAAACAACCTGGGCAATTAAATAAACTGGTTGGTTCTATTTTTGTTTGATTCTCCACAAAACTAGTTTAAAAAAAATCCATAATTTAATAAATCTATAAAAATTTTAAAAAATATGGTTGCAACATAAAGTACGGGTAGGCTACAAACACAAAAACCGCCAATTAGGCGGTTTTAAATTTTAGAAGCTACTGTTAGGCAGGCTTTAATTTGATGATTCCCGTAGCGTGCAATAATTTCACGATGGGGTAGGTTGGGTCAAACTCGTACCATTTTACGGCGAAGTTAGGGCGCTTAGGCAATCTGTGGTGATTGTTTTGAAAGAGTTCTCCTAGCATAAGAAAGTCAAGAAACAGCGAATTTTTGGACTTGTCGTTGTTGTCAAAATTCGCATACCCGTATTTATGGCCACTCCAATTCACGATCGCCCCGTGAACAGGCCCCATCATAAAATGAAGCGGAAGAAAGAAGTACATCCACCAATGTGTCCCAGGTAATTCAAAAATACTGATGCTCAATACGTATATCAAAATGTAAAGCAATGCCCACCCCACACGTACAAACATAGTATCCGCCATAAGGTCGAAGTTATGCCAATCGGGGACATCTTTTGAAAATCTTTCCTCCGGCTTAATTTTGAAAGAAAAATGATCGTTATAAATTTTCTTTGTTTTCCACATCATCGAAAAAAGATTTTCTGTGTGATGTGGACTATGTGGATCCTTAGGAGTATCGCTGTAGGCGTGATGCATTCGATGCAGTATTGCATATGCCCTAGGTGACAAATATGAGCTACCCTGACATATCCAGGTAAATACGTAAAAGAACTTTTCCCAAAATTTATTCATTTCGAACATCTGATGGGCTGCGTACCTATGTAGGAAGAAACTTTGGCAAAACAGAGAGAAATACCAATGAAGGAGGAATAATACAATTAGAATCACTGATTTGAAGAATTATGTTTAATTAATTATCTGTAAAGTTAAGGTCAAAAGTGGTTTAAATGTCAAAAAAATTAGTTTTTTTTGACAAACCTGATATATCTCATTTTTTTAGGGAGTTTATCAGACAAGTTTCGTTATTTTAGTATCTGAAACCAACGAGGTAATTATCACCAACCTTCAACCTATGAGTAAGCCAAAAGATATACTGGGAATTCTACTTCAATTGGCCATAGCGGGCCTCGCAATAGTTTTTACCGCATACCTATTACCAGGTATTTCGGTTGATGATTTTCTGACGGGTATAGTGATAGCGGCGTTGCTGGCATTATTGAATATTACTATAAAGCCTATCTTGATATTCCTGACCATTCCAATAACATTGATAACGCTTGGATTGTTTTTATTGGTGATAAATGCATTCCTAGTTATTCTTGCCTCAATGATAGTTCCGGGCTTTGCGGTGGATAATTTTTGGTGGGCGCTTCTTTTTAGCCTTATTCTTTCTCTTGTCAATTCAGTTTTTGGAATATCTCTGGGGGAGGGGAAATTTTATTGAATTGCCGTCAGAGATAATTTTCGGGAATAGACTGATCGTTTGACCGTATATAGTAGGTTAACTTTCCTTGCTTGTCCTGTACAAAATGGGGGGCAGCTTTACTTTTGGGAATTTCGAGAAAAAGCAGGTACTTTTCTTCAGGAAGATTTTTTTCCTCCCAATAGTCTATTTCATAGATATCATACATGAAAGCAACAGGAGGGACGCAATAGTTTTTGATTGCTTCTTCTACCATGTATTTTTCTTCCTCAACATCAATTCCAATTAGTTTTCCATTATCAGATATCCCAACGACGATGGTTCCCCCGGCAGTATTGGCAAAGGCTACAATGGTTTTCGCAATTTTGGATTGGCTGCTAAGGTTTTGCTTGAAATCCAATTGGAGTCCTTCTTGCCTTGAAATTATTTTTTTTATGAAATCATTATTCTTTTTCAGCGAATACATTTTAATTAGTTATAAAAGTTAGTAAATTAATGAACAATTAATTGGAAATATAGCTCGAAAGAACTAATTATAAAGTAAATTTAAGTTGAGTTCTTTTGATTTACCTAAAACCACACCATGGAAAAAGAAAACGAAGGCTTTTTATCCACCAATATAGAAGCCCTTAAAAAAGAGTTGAAAGACTCTGGAAAAAATTTTAAACTAGTTCCCACCGAAGACAATTCGGACGAATATGTGAATTTTTATTTTTTGGGAATGTTCGAAGGTAGAGAAGTCATCTACGATGCGGCACTCTACACGCTGCGCTTGCACCATTCCAGCGAACTGTATGAAATAGCGGAACATGAGGCGGCCAAAAAATTTGCCAATTTTAACGGTATAAGCTATGAAGAAGATGAAAATGGAAACCTCAAGCCCTTAAATAGCAATGAAGAAGAGATTGGGTGGTTCATCACCGAACTAATCATGGAAATGGAGGAAGAGGAGACGGTAAAAGTCCAGGAATTTTTGGATTTGGATACCAACCATGACTATGGAATAGGGCTAGACGCTTCCCTGAATGTGGAATACATTGATGACCAAGTGATTTCCAAGTTTGTAAAAGAATTCAATAACGACACGCTGGTTCTTGATGAAACCTTTTACTCATTTCAGTCTGAAGAAGAGCCCGAAGAAGATTAGGTTGCCAGCCAGTTAACCTTTTTGTAGACAATACAGTTGTCCTGTTTCAAACTCTATACAGCTATGCTCAAAGTGGCAGTGTCCAAAAAATATGCCCATTCCCTTCCCGCGGGCCACAGGTTTCCTATGGAAAAATATGACCTCCTTCCAGACCAACTGCTGTACGAGGGTACACTCAGAAAGGAAAATTTCTTTGAACCAGACCCACTTGATTTTCAGTGGATTTTAGGAACTCATGACAAAGAATATGTTGATAAACTGGCAAATCTAGCATTAAGTCAATCTGACATCCGTAAAACGGGGTTTCCATTAAATAAAGAATTAGTGGAAAGGGAAATCCAAATTATGGGTGGCTCAGTTGAGGCTTCGCTATTCGCTTTGGAATTTGGCATAGCCATGAATATTGCTGGGGGAACTCATCATGCATTTACCAATCGGGGAGAGGGTTTTTGCCTGTTGAATGACATTGCCATTTCATCGAATTATTTAATTGAAAATGGAAAGGCCAATCAAATATTGGTGGTGGATTTAGATGTCCATCAGGGCAACGGTACAGCCCAGATATTTCGAGATTCCACAAAGGTGTTTACTTTCAGTATGCATGGTGCTTCAAATTATCCCTTGCTTAAGGAAAAATCTGATCTTGACGTTCCTCTCCCTGATGGTATTCAGGACAGGGAATATTTAGATTTACTGGATGAGAATTTGATTCCTCTTGTAGACCGGGTTAAACCGGATTTTATTATCTTCCAGTCTGGGGTGGATGTGTTGCACACCGATAAACTCGGCAGGCTGGGACTAACTCTCCAGGGATGTAAGGAGCGGGACCGGCTGGTTTTGGAACTGGCTTATGAAAGAAAAATACCAATCATGTGCTGCATGGGCGGGGGATATTCAGAAAAAATAAGTACTATCATTGAGGCACACGCAAATACCTATCGACTTGCCCAAGAAATCTTTTTTTAGCAAACCCATTTAAACCGTTTCATAGAATGAACCAAAGAAAAGAAATTAAGAAAAAATGGCTGGTCTATGCCGTTGGAGGGCTACTTTTAATAGGTTTTGGATTAAGTCTATTTGGTCAGTCTGTCATTTTGAAATATGAACAAGCCCGCTTTATTGTGTGGTTTGGGGCTGGAACTTTGTCTTTAATATTAATCAATGCAGGGATATCGGTTTTTGGACAAGCCGTAGTTTTTAAGGTAAAATTGGATGATTATCAAGACAAAACGAAGACCATTTAAACATTTTTAACAGTTTAAGTCTGCAATTCAATTTGAACAAACATAAGTTTGTTTATATTTGCGCACTAAGACAATTTAAAAAAGAGAAGTGAAAAAATTTAGTAACGTTATTGCAATTTTAGGGTTGACAGGTGTGCTTTTTGCTGCCTGTGATAACTCGTCTAGCCCCTCTGAAGGTGGTGCTGAAAGCGGAAGTGGTGAAATAAACATAACCGATTTGAAGATAGCCTATATCCAAACAGACAGCGTGATCAATAAATTTGATTTCTTCATCGCTAAATCAGAAGAAATTGCCGAAAAGGGCAAGAAATATGAAGGTGAGTTAGCTTCAAGGGCCAGGGGATTTGAACAAGAGGTGACAAACTTCCAAAGCTCAGCAAACACCATGACCATCAACCAGGCTCGTGCCAAAGAAGAAGAATTAGTTCAAAAGGAGAGAAATCTGGTCACTTATCGTGATAATGTAATGCAGGAGCTTTCCGCAGACGAAAACAGGTTGTATAATGAGGTTTATGACATGATCCAAGCCTATCTTAAAGATTATGCCAAAGAAAATGATCTTGAAATGATCCTTTCTTATACAAGGGGTGGTGGTGTTTGGTATGCCGACAATGCGCTGGATATTACCAGTTCTGTCGTTACCGGAATCAATGAGGATTTAAAGAAAAAACAAGCTGGAACTGGCACTACTACTACGCCTAAACCAGAAACTCCTGCACCTTCCGGAAATTAATAGACTCCATCATATTTATTTAGCCCGGGTCCACCGGGCTTTTTTGTTTAATTTCGCTCAAGAACAATCATTTTACGTAAAACACGTTTCAATTTTATGGAAATAACGAATTTTCTAAAACATAATTACCGTCACTTTAACGCAGCAGCTTTGATAGATGCGGCGGAAGGGTATAATGCCCACCTAGCCAACAACGGCAAAATGATGATTACGTTGGCGGGAGCCATGTCCACAGCGGAATTGGGCATTTCTCTGGCTGAGATGATCCGGGAAGATAAAGTTCAAATCATCACCTGTACGGGAGCTAATTTGGAGGAGGATGTTTTTAATTTGGTAGCCCACAATTATTACGAACGGATTCCACATTACCGTGATTTGTCCCCCGAAGAGGAACAGGGACTACTGGAAAGGCATATGAACAGGGTGACGGATACTTGTATTCCAGAAATGGAAGCAATGAGAAGGATCGAAGATGTCATTCTTGAAGAATGGCAGCGGGCCGATAAGGCAGGAGAATCCTACTTCCCGCATGAGTTCTTCTATAAGATTCTTCTGTCAGGTAAAATGGACGAATCCTTTCAAATAGACCCAAAAGACAGTTGGTTGCTTGAAGCTGCCAAGAAAAATTTGCCGATAATCGTTCCAGGATGGGAAGATTCTACATTAGGAAATATGTATGCGGGACATTGTATATCTCAAGACATAAAAAATGTTCATACAGTTAGAAGTGGAATTGAGTACATGATATTCCTTGCGGATTGGTATACCGAAAATGCCAAAGAAGACAGCACCATCGGTTTCTTCCAAATTGGTGGCGGTATTGCCGGCGATTTCCCCATTTGTGTCGTACCCATGCTGCATCAGGATTTACAGCGAAATAATGTTCCGCTTTGGGGTTATTTTTGCCAGATATCCGACTCCACCACTTCCTATGGCTCATATTCTGGGGCAGTTCCCAATGAAAAAATAACTTGGGGGAAGCTGGGTTTGGATACCCCGAAATTTATTATTGAATCGGATGCTACCATTGTGGCCCCATTGGTATTTGCCATCGTTTTGGGAAAATAAATGATCTCAACTAATTATATGCCTTTTAAAAAAGCACTGCTGACTTTTGCAGTTGCTTTTTTTGCTTTTAATACCATTTGTGCGCAAGTACCCCTGCCAGTATCTAACGTAAATTCATCCTTCGATGAATTGCATCCAGTAATCCATACGTCTGGTGATTTATATTTTACACGGGTTTTACAGCCTGGAAATACTGGAAATGGTGGGAGCGGAGATATTTGGAAAAGTAGCCTTGTATCTGAGGGAGAATTTTCTGAACCCGCCAAAGTAGACGAATTTGCCACCGATTCCTATGACCTAATTATCGGTTTTCCCGATGACCAAACAGCCTACGTTTTTCACCATCATTATGAAGGTATGCATGGCATATTTGTGTATCAGCTAAATGGGGGTTATTGGCAGATGGATAGTGCCTTGAATATTCCCGGCCTGAGAAGCCTTGGCGCAAATTTCAACGGTAGGCTAAGCCAAAACGGAGAAATGATATTGATGTCGATGCAGTCCTTCGGATCTTATGGTAATGAAGACCTATACATCACTAGGTGGAATGACAGAACCAATTCATGGTCTAGGCCCATCAATTTGGGGCCGACTATCAATTCTTCCTATCAGGAATTAACACCCTTCTATAAAGAAGAGGATAATATATTGTTTTTTTCGTCTAACCGACCAGATCAAGGGTCTGGTTATCAATTGTTTTATTCCCTAAGGCTTGATGATACGTTCAGCAATTGGAGCTTGCCTGTACCTCTGACTTTTTTGGATAAGGAGGGTATAACACTTTCTTTCATGGAAAACCAGGTAAATGGAAACACATTTTTCACAAGCACGAGCAGTAGTGAGGGATATGGGGATATTTTTCTCCTTCCATCTGAAATCACGGCCGAAATAAATAAAATAATATCGGTAGATCAGAGGGGAAAAAAGCAGCCTATTCCTGAGGTTTATAATATCACTAAGCCCACCGACGAACAGATCCCCAATTTGGGTGATACGACGTCAATCCCCGAAAAAGCTGAATCTACACCACTTACCATACGAGAAAAAAGACAATACTGGATTGATCATGCTTCCCTGCACGTAAATGATTTCTCCATAAAAGTTATTTCACCTAATGGCGAAATTCTGTCGACCAATGATTATGCCGCTCTTGATGCGGAAGATGGGTCTTGGATAATGAGTGTTCCAGGTTATATCCCTCTGAAAATTGATTGGAACCAACCGTTTTCGAAGGAATATTTGACGCCAGTGGAACCGGGAAGCCGCTTGGATTTGTCTGTCATTCAATTTGAGCGTAGCAGTTCGCAATTAACAGATTCCCTCTCAATAGGCTATATAAATACTCTTGCTGATTTTCTCATTTCATCTCCAACTATCAAAATCGGGTTGGAAGGACATACGGACAATTTGGGAAATGTAGAACTGAATAAAACGCTATCAACTCTAAGGGCGTCCCAGATTCGGGATTTACTAGTAAAGCAAGGGGTGGATTTTGAGCGGATTAGGGTAGCCGGTTATGGCGGAACCCGTCCCAAAGCGGACAATAGGACAGAAGCAGGTAGAATTTTGAATCGGCGGGTAGAATTGGTAGTTTTAGAGAATTAAACTCCTTTCTAAATCCGTTATGCCAAAATTCACCGAAATTGATACTCCTGGGTTCTTAAGTGGTTTAATTGGTCTATTCGTTATTGCTTGGTTGGCAATATCCTGCCAGTCCAGTCACACATCCAACAACGAGACTACTGAACCTCTGGATTCTTGGAGCCTAGGACCATTTGTAAAAGTTGACAGCATAAATCCTGTGTTGGAGCCGGGAGATTTGACTTTTTTGTGTCCCATATTGAATGAAGAAGTAGCTTGGGAAGCTAAGGATGTATTTAATCCCGCAGCCGTAGTCAAAGACGGTAAAATAAATTTATTGTATAGAGCTGAGGATTTTATCGGAACAAACAACGGTACCTCGCGCATTGGATTGGCTATAAGTGAAGATGGGTTGCAGTTCACAAAACGTCCTAGTCCAATATTCTATCCTGAGAATGACAGCTTAAAACCGCTGGAGTGGGATGGTGGGGTAGAGGACCCTCGTGTTATATCCACAGATGATGGCAGATATTTCATGACCTATACTTCCTACGATGGTACGACCGCCAGATTGATGTACGCCATTTCCGATGATTTAATCTCGTGGGATAAATACGGCCGAGTCCTGACAGGAGAATTTAAGGACTCATGGAGCAAAGCAGGAGCAGTGGTCGGAGAACAGCAAGGAGATCAGGTTATTGCTAAAAAGATCAATGGAAAATACTGGATGTATTTTGGAGATACAGACCTTTATATGGCTGTTTCCCAAGACTTAATCAATTGGAGGCCTGTTCTCGAAAATGGAAGACTAAAATCGGTCCTAGCACCTAGGCCTGGAAAGTTTGACAGCAGGCTTGTGGAGGCAGGTCCCTTTGGATTGATCAGGGACGAGGGGATCTTATTGCTTTACAATGGGATGAATTTAGATGAAGGAGGTGATCCTGACCTAGTTTCAGGAGCATATTCTGCCGGCCAAGCGTTATTTTCATTGGATGATCCCACACAAGTAATTGATCGGTCTGAAAATTATTTCCTAACTCCCGAAAAGGACTATGAAATAGATGGGCAAATTAACCACGTCTGTTTTATTGAGGGGATGGTGCCCTATAAAGGAAACTGGTTCTTATACTATGGAACAGCCGACTCCAAAATCGCCGTGGCAATCTGCAAACTATAATATTGCACTTAACAGTATAAGGTATGGGTTATAAAGACGTTCAATGATTTATTGATTGAGATAATGCTACCATATCAATTGGATACTCAACAAACAAACCCGAAATAATGTACATAAAAACCTTTTCTTGTCGGTTTAATCCTCTTTTTAGAATTCTCATTGGCTTTTTTTTAGGCTTAAGCTTCCAGTTTTCCCATGCCACGCAAATCGCTAGTATGGACGGTGGACCCACTAAAGGTCCAAATTTCGTTTGGCTAATTTCGGAGGATAACTCAAAACATTTTATGCGGTTATTTGACTCTGACGGGGTGGAAACACCACATATAGAAGCTATGGCCACTCAAGGTTTGCTATATTCCCACGCTTTTTCCAACTCACCCGTTTGCTCTGTGGCAAGGAGTACACTAATCACAGGCACCATGGCTCCCCGAACTGGCATTCAATATCACCGAAAAACGAAAGCCGCACCAATGCCGGAGGGTTTGGAAATGTTTCCCGTTTATTTGCGGAGGGAGGGATATTATACAACCAACAACAACAAAAAGGATTACAATGCGGAGGAAAGCCCTGAAGTATGGGATGAATCATCCGTTCAGGCCTCTTGGAGGAATCGCGATAACCCCCACCAGCCCTTTTTCCACCAGGAAACCTTTATGGAATCCCATGAAAGTCGTCTTCATTTTAAGGAGGACTTTATGCGAAGCCACCATACGAAAGAAAACCCTCAAGAAGTAACCCTTTTTCCCTATTTTCCCGATACACCTACTTTTCGCTTTACCACCGCATTCCATCGTGACAAGATAAGAGAAATAGATGACTGGGTTGGTAAACGGTTGACCGAACTTAGCGAGGACGGACTTTTGGAGGATACCTTTGTGTTTTATTTTGGGGACCATGGAGGAGTTCTTCCCCGAAGCAAAGGGTATTTGTATGAAGTTGGTCTACATGTTCCATTAGTGGTAAGGGTTCCTGAGAATTGGAGGCATCTCGTTCCCTCACAAATCCCGCAAACTATGGAGGGATTTGTGAGTTTTATTGATTTTGCTCCAACCTTACTCCATTTAGCCGGTTTGGCTATTCCAGATCAAATGGACGGAAAAGCTTTTTTAGGTCGGGAATTATCCATGGAAGAGATTTCTAGCCGGGATGAGACTTATGGATACGCCGACAGATTTGATGAGAAATATGAAATGCTGCGGTCAGTACGTAAGGGAAAATGGAAATACATACGAAGCTTTCAGCCCTACTATCCCGATGGACTTCATAATAACTATCGATACCAATTGTTGGCTTTTGCCGAATGGAGATCACTCTTTGAGCAGGGAAATCTTTCAAATGAAACCGAGCAGTTCTTTTTGGGGAAACCTGCTGAAATGCTCTTCGACCTGGAAAATGACCCCCATGAAACCCAAAATTTAGCTGAGGATCCGGATCATTTTGAAAAACTGAAATCATTACGTGACCTTTCCAGCCAAAAATCTGAACAGATATTGGATTTAAGTTTTCTTCCCGAATCCGTCATGGTCAAGGAAGCCATAAACAACCCGGTAGGGTTTGGAAAGGAAAATAAAGATAGGTTAAATAAATTAATGAACACGTCTCATTTGGCAGTAGATCAATCAGAAACTGCATCTCAAGCTTTGATCAGTGCCCTATCTGATTCGGATGAGTTGGTAAGGTACTGGGCCGTAACTGCTCAAACAGCTAGGTCTCAAAACCAAAAAGTACGGGAAATAATTGGCGAAATGACCGAAGACAAGAGTCTACTTGTTAGGTGGCGGGTAGTAGAATATTTGGGTATTCATGCTCAAGTGGATCCATTCCCGGGATTAATCCAACTTATCAATGAAAGTTCGGACCCTGTAGAAATTTTGCAGGTAATGAATAGCCTCGTTTTTTTTAAGGATCATCCCATCGTGAATTATCGCTTTGATGTAGGGGATATAAAGCCCCAAGCTGTAAATGACGAAGTAAACCGTCGTATGGCTTATTTTCTGGGAACGTGGTTATAAGCCTATATGCCCCTTAAAGGTATTCATTGTGGCCCTTATCAAAAAACTGACAGAATCGTAGGCTTCTTTTGTCTTGTTTTCTATATTTAAAAAATTAATTAATCGGAAATTACCATGTTAAAATATGTCCTGCAATCCTTTTTCTTCTTAATAATCATAGGGGCGGTAAGTTCCTGCGGTACTGACAAAAAACATATCGGAGAATCTGGAGAATTAGCCATTGATGATGATTTAGCTTCGTGCCATGATAATATTCCTGACAGGTTTGGAAATCAATCAAATGCAGTTGCTCGTGAAAATTCGGGCGAAGATTCCAAAGAAGTTTCCCATGAGGGGATGATTTGGATAGAAGGGGGAACCTATACCCGCGGCGCCGCCGATGGTCGTGGTCGTAAAGATGAACTTCCCGCCCATCGGGTAAAGGTAGACGGGTTTTGGATTGATGAGACGGAAGTTACCAATGCACAGTTTGCTGCTTTTGTAGCGGCTACGGGGTATGTAACCATTGCGGAACAAAAACCGGATTGGGAGGAAATCAAGAAACAACTTCCTCCTGGCACACCCAAACCCCCGGAGGAAGTACTTGTAGCGGCTTCCCTCACATTTAATCCTCCGGCCCAGCAGGTTTCGCTGCAAAACGCAGCGCAGTGGTGGGCTTGGACCGAAGGCGCAAACTGGAGGTATCCCCAAGGACCTGGCAGTAGCATATCGGGAAAGGACAATTACCCCGTAGTGCATATCGCTTGGGACGATGCGGTTGAATATGCCAAATGGGCAGGAAAGCGCCTTCCGACAGAAGCTGAGTGGGAGTATGCCGCAAGGGGAGGAGTAGATGGGAAATCTTTTCCCTGGGGAGACAAACCTGTAGAGACAGATGGTTTTTTAGCCAATATCTGGCAGGGGGAGTTTCCGGTAAACGATACAGGAAAGGATGGTTTTTTGGGTCTGGCACCCGTAAAATCATTTGATCCCAATGCATACGGGTTGTATGACATGGCAGGCAATGTATGGGAGTGGACGGCAGATTGGTATCATGAGGATTACTATGCAACTATTCAGGAAGATTTGATTGTCAATCCCAAAGGGCCAGGCAGCAGCTACGACCCTCAGGAACCCACTGTTCCAAAACGAATTGTAAAAGGCGGTTCGTTCCTCTGCAATGTATCCTATTGCGAAGGGTACAGGGTAAGTGCCAAAATGAAGTCTTCACCAGATACAGGATTGGAACATACCGGGTTTAGGTGTGTATCCTCAAAGTAGCCGTACTGATAAAGTAAACCCATCATGTCAATGAAAAAAAACCTGTATGTTTGTCTTTTAGTTTTGCTAAGTGCAACATTCAGTTGTAAATCTACAGATAAACCTCCCTATAAAAAGCCGAATATATTGTTTGCCATTGCGGATGATGCATCGTTTCCCCATATGGGAGCCTATGGCACCAGTTGGGTAAATACCCCGGCATTCGATCGGGTAGCAGCGGAAGGAATATTGTTTACCAACGCCTATACGCCGAATGCAAAATGTTCCCCGTCCAGATCCATAATTCTGACAGGAAGGAATTCCTGGCAACTGGAAGAAGCGGCAAACCATGTTCCCTTTTTCCCGAATAAATTCTTGTCTTTTATTGAGGTATTGGGAGGTAATGGATACTATACAGGATTTACAGGTAAGGGCTGGGCACCGGGAAATCCGGGAGAAAAAGATGGTAAACCCAGAGAACTAACAGGACCCCGGTTTCAGAAGCATTCGCTTGAACCACCGACTACCGCTATTAGCACAAACGATTATGCCAGAAACTTCGAGGATTTCTTGGAAGAGAAAAGAGGGGATGAACCGTTCTTCTTTTGGTATGGCTCTACCGAACCTCATAGGGTTTATGAATTTCAGTCAGGAGTAGATAAGGCCGGGAAGAAATTAACAGATATAGATGCTGTCCCCGGATTTTGGCCTGATATTGACTCCGTGAGACATGATATGTTGGATTATGCGATGGAAATAGAATATTTCGACCAGCATCTGCAGCAGATGATTGAGATTTTAGAAGAGCGGGGAGAACTTGAAAATACGCTTATTATAGTCACCTCTGACAATGGGATGCCATTTCCGAGAGTAAAGGGAAATGCCTATGAATGGTCGCATCATATGCCATTTGCAGTGATGTGGCCTTATGGAATAAAACATCCGGGCAGGAACGTGGATGATTTCATCAGCTTTACTGACATAGCTCCCACGATACTTGAATTAGCGGAAATACAGCCTTCTGAAGTCGGAATGCCTGAAATCACAGGAAGAAGTTTATTGAATATCTTTACAAGCAACCTTTCGGGCCGAATAGAGAAAAGCAGAAATGCCGTCATTATAGGGCAGGAACGGCATGACGTGGGGCGTCCAAATGATGTCGGTTATCCCATTCGCGGAATTATCACGGATAATTACGTGTACTTACACAATTTTGAAACAGATCGATGGCCAGCCGGAAATCCAGAAACAGGCTATCTTAACACGGATGGCAGCCCAACTAAAACAGTAATACTAAACAGGAGAAGGGATGCTGATTCAGCGTTTTATTGGTCGGGAAATTTTGGCAAACGTCCAACGGAAGAATTATACCTTAAGCAAACAGATCCGGAATGCCTGAACAACCTTTCTCTGCATCCGGAACACCAGTCCACAAAAGAAACGCTAAAAAAGCAATTGTTCGATCAGTTGAGAGCCGAAGGGGATCCCAGAATGTTTGGACGGGGAGAAGTATTTGAGGGTTATCCATATGCAGATCCAAATACAGCGAATTTTTATTCCAGATACCTTGAGGGGGATACCCCAAAAGCGGGCTGGGTTAATGAAACAGATTTCGAAAATGAACCGCTGGATTAAATGAAAAATAGGAAAATCATTGTCGTTCTTTTCTTTTGTTTTTTGGCATCGGGTCTACAGGCAGCCGATCCTAGGCCTAATATAGTCTATATAATAGCCGATGACATAGGTTGGGATGATTTGGGGTGCTATGGCCATCCCTTGGTAAGTAGTCCCAACATTGACAGAATGGCCCAACAAGGCATCAAGTTTGACAATTTTTACTTGACCACCAGTTCCTGCAGTCCAAGCCGCACGAGTATCATCTCAGGCAGATACCCCCACAATACCGGTGCAGCTGAATTGCATACACCGTTACCGGAAGAAATGGTCTCTTTTCCGGAGTTATTGAAAGATGCTGGCTACTTTACGGCCCAGGCAGGGAAATGGCATATGGGCGATGCACCACGGAGCGGATTTGATGTTATCCATGACAGGGGCGCATCCATGGGTGATGGGGGAGAGGGCATGTGGGTGCAGACACTTAATGAAAGACCCAGGGACAAACCTTTTTTCATGTGGTTTGCGGCATTGGATGCCCACCGTCCATGGGGCCCAAATGATTTTTCAGGAACACACGACCCACTATTGATAAAACCTCCTGTTTATTTGGCTGATTCACTTCCTACTAAAAAGGATTTGGCGCAATATTACGATGAGATCACCCGGTTTGATTTTTATGTTGGAGAAGTGGAGCGGGAACTTGAGCTGCAGGGCGTGTTGGATAATACGGTCATAATCATCATGTCAGACAATGGCCGCCCCTTTCCTAGGAGCAAAACACGAATGTATGACTCCGGGATCAAATCGCCTTTGATAATATTGTTGCCGGAAGGGATAAAAAGTAGCCCTAATGTCTCCAAAAGTTTGATAAGCAGTATTGATATAGCTCCGACTATTTTGGATTTGGCCGGAATCGAGGTAGGTCCTTCTTTTCAGGGAAAAAGTTTTACGGAGGTGTTGAGTAATCCGAAAATGGAATTCAGGAATTTCGTTTTTGCCGAACATAACTGGCACGATCATGAGGCCTATGAGCGCATGGTTCGGACCAAGGATTACCTCTATGTGCTCAACCTTCGGCCAAATTTGTCTTTGAATGGACCTGCGGATTCAAATAAAAGTGACTCCTATGCTGATTTGAAACGACTGAGAGACCTTGGAAAACTTAGCCCTGCTCAGTCAGATATCTTTAGTATACCCAGGCCTTTTGAACAGTTGTTTTTCGTTGCTGACGATTATGACCAACTAATCAACATCGCGTCTGTCCCAAAGCATAAAGAGAAATTGCGGGAAATGAGAGATATATTGGATCAATGGAGAAAAGAAACACTTGACACAGAACCTGATAACCTAACGGGGGACTGGTATGATAAAGAAACAGGTAATCCTTTGGATAAAGTGCAAACAAGAGGATCCACGCCTGGGGGTCAAGCAGCGATGAAAACCAACCAAAAAGGCCCATTTTAAAATATGAAGTCCCAACCGAATTCAGCAAAATTTTGCAGGCTACACTACATGAGTAATTTTACTAGAGTATTGTCACGACAATTTAGTCAACCTTTTCTTAGTATTTCTCTTATTTCAACAGTCTTGTTTGTCATGATTGGTTGCAAAGAACCAGTTATTCAATATGAACGACCGATGGACCCCTGGGCTTTTCGATCTGTATTGGATAAAAAGCCCAGAATGCTTACCCTAGCCCTGCACCCAGAATTATTTGTGGCGTATGACTTGGCAAACAGTCAACTTTATAAAGTTTGGAAAGGCGGAGTGTTTTTGGAAGGAACGGTATACACCAACAAAAAGAACATTCAGCCGACCACATGGGGAGTTCCTTATCAGGAAAATGAAGCCATTTTAAATAAATGGCAAGTAAATTTTAACGGGCAGCCACTATCAAATATCGTCATTAGACAAAAGGGATATGCCTTTGAAAACAACCAGATTTGGTTGGTCTATGAATTAATACATGCGGAAATAGGGACAGTAATTATTAAAGAAAATCCCGAATATGGGGCTAGTGAGGATGGAAATCCGGGTCTGTTAAGAACTTTTATTATCTCCGAAATGCCCGAGGCAACGGAGGTTCTACTATTTTCTGAGCAAGGAAAATTTTCAATGGCTGAAAACGGCACCCATAAGCTTCCCACGTATTTTGATCCAATTCAGGATCAATCTCCTCCATCCTTAGGGGAGCAATATGATCATTTGGGAATTTTACGTATGGAAACCAGCGACTGCTATACCTGTCACGAAGAGATAAATGATAATGTTGGCCCTTCCTTTACTTCAATAGCCAGTAAATATAATGGGGACAAAAGCACGTATCCTTACCTTATGCAGAAAATCAAAGAAGGAGGCAATGGTGTTTGGGGTGAAGTGATGATGAATGCCCATCCCGATTTGGATGCCGCAGATATACGGCCCATGTTGGATTATATTATGACCTTTGCGCCAAAATCCCAAAAAACCTCAACGGGACAGTCAAATGTGGTTCGATCCGTGGCAAAAGAAGAAATTTCTCTTAGAAAACCGGGATTTGGGATTTCCCTGGAGGGAGTTCATCCAAGCTATGAAGTAAAGACCCTACACCATGAAGGCTTCAAACCGCGGGTAGGAGCACTTGCTTTTTTGCCAGATGGAAGATTACTGGTGAGTACTTGGGACAAATTTGGCGCCATCTACCTTATAGACGGTGTGGATACGGGTGATACTACCCAACTTAACATCAAGAGAATTGCGGCAGGCCTTGCGGAACCACTTGGCATGGAAGTCGTAGATGGAGATATTTATGTGTTGCAAAAGCATGAATTAACAAAGCTGGTAGATAATGACGGTGATGATATCATTGATTCCTACGAAACTATCTGTAATTCCTGGGGTGTAACGGATGATTTCCATGAATTTGCCTTCGGACTTCTGTATAAAGAAGACCACTTTTACGTTACCCTATCCATGGCTATGCGCCTAAAAACAAATGAAAGGCAGCATCCGGATCGCGGGAGAACGCTCAAAATTAGTAAGGCTGGAGAAATTGAATACTTGGACTATGGGCTTAGAACCCCTAATGGTATCGGAGAGGGCGTGGATGGGGAAATATTTGTTACAGACAATCAAGGGCAGTGGCTTCCCGCAAATAAGCTGATACATGTGCAAAAGGATGCCTATAACGGAATGGCCTGGGGGTTACCCGAAGGAGTAACCGAAATCCCAACCATGGTACCACCTGCAATTTGGTTACCGGATGCGGAAATTGGAAACTCACCTTCGGAACCAATCTTGATGATGGATGGACCGTATAAAGGACAATTGTTGCATGGAGACGTGACGCATGGAGGCATCAAGCGTGATTTTCTGGAGTTGATTAACGGATCCTATCAGGGTGCTGTCTTTCGGTTTACCCAAGGCCTTCACGCAGGTGTCAATCGGTTGGCGTGGGGGCCGGATGGTGCCTTATATGTCGGGGAGGTAGGTATGGTCGGCGGATGGAGTTGGAAGGAAAGGCAATTTGGCCTCGAAAAATTGACCTACAACGGAAAGTCAACCTTCGAAATGCTGGCCATCCGGGCGAAACCCAATGGGTTTGAGATAGAATTTACGGAGCCTTTGGAGGATAGGGAATGGTCGACAGATGATTTCTCCATCCAACAATGGTGGTATTTGCCCACATCTTCCTACGGAGGCCCCAAAAAAGATCTGGAACATTTATATCCCACCCAAATATCCATATCAGAGGATAGGATGAAAGTGTACTTGGAACTTCCCAGTTTGAAAAAAGAACATGTAGTCTACTTTCTATTATCCGAAAATATCACCAATAATCAAGGTCAATCCATGTGGTCGGGAGAAGCCTGGTACACCCTCAATCAAATTCCCACAGAATAACTCATATAAGCATGCAAAATGATTTTAAAGGAATTGACCGGAGAACATTTCTCCATAGATCTGGAGCCATTATGGCTCTTGGAGCAGCCGGTTTTAACCCTATAACAAACCAAAGTAACCCATCCATGAAAAAAGCGTTGAAAAAAATAACGATAGATCAGGTAGATTCCAATTTTGAACGTGAACCGCTGATTCCTTATCGGTTTAAAGGCAGTGCGATTACGGAGGCTTGGCAGGTTTTGGCATATATGCGGTCAAGTAGTGGCATGCATAAAATTGGAATAGGAACGCAAGGTGTCCTCTGGTCTGATCAGAACGTATTTGCGGCCCACTCGACCAACGGAGGAAATGCGCTAATGTATGCCATGACAGAACGGGCATTGCAGCTTGTAAAAGGAAGAAGCTTTACCGACCCGGTATCCCTTTTGGACGAGCTCTTTCCAGAGGTCTATGCCTATGGACAAAAAATCACAGGCAACCCCGACCTAAAAGCCACTTTTGCGCTGAACGCCCTCGTTTCCGTTGATAATGCCGCATGGCTCCTATTTGGAGAGGAAAACGGCTTTACGAAATTTGATGAAATGATCCCGGAGGCCTATGAGCCGGGGCTTTCTCATAGGCACGACAAAGTAGCCAGTATTCCTTCGTTTAGCGTAGGAGCGAGTGTAGATGATGTGAGGGCTGCTGCTGACAGAGGCCATTTTATCATGAAGCTGAAAACCGGCTCGGCAGGTACTCAAAAGGAAATGTTGGCGAAAGACATCGAATTTTTGACTGCGGTTCACAAATCGCTGGGCCACTTGGAAACCCCTTACACAGCCAATGGAAAAATCCCCTACTATTTTGACGCTAACGAGAGGTATGAGACGAAAGAAACGCTGGAAAGGTTTTTGGATCATGCTAAAAAGATAGGTGCCTTTGATCAGATAGCGGTAATTGAAGAGCCTTTTGGGGAGAAGAATGAATCCTATGTCGGGGATCTTGGCGTACGAGTCGCAGCCGATGAAAGTGCCCATACAGTAAAGGATGCCCTTATTCGGATAGAGCAAGGATATCAGGCAATTGCCGTAAAAGCAATTGCAAAGACGATGAGTATGACCATGAAAATTGCCCAAGCCTCCTACGAAAAAGGAATCCCATGCTTTTGTGCGGATCTTACGGTAAACCCCATCCTTGTGGATTGGAATAAGAATGTCGCTGCAAGATTGGCTCCATTTCCTGATATGAATCTAGGCCTTCAGGAAACGAATGGTCATCAATATTATAAAAACTGGGACAAGATGTTATCCTATCACCCTATGCCCGAAGGGTCATGGGTAAAGACTAAAGAGGGTGTATATCCTACAGATAAGTCTTTTTATGAAAAGAGTGGTGGAATATTGGCCCCTTCTGCCCATTATGAGTCTGTATTTGCTCACCTTATGTAGCTGGCACAATTATTTAAATAGAATTAAAACTTATAGTCTAGGTACCATTATGGATCTAGGATATAAGTTTTTTTTTTATTGGGTTTTGTCACCAAACAAACATTAAATTTCATAATAGAAAGATTATTAAATCCTTTTCAAAAAAAATTCGATTGATTTTTTTTAGTTTGGTAAAGTTAGTTTACATTTGAAAAAATGTATTTTAAATATATAAAAATGTTGGTTAAAAACTTTGATTCACTTTGCGTTGAAAGGTTGAGAGAAGAGGATAAGGAACAGTTTTAATAATAAACATAACACTCCTGTGAAAATAATACTTGTAGATGATGATCCGATTGTAATTTTATTACAAAAGAAATTAATGGAGAAAGTTGGAATGATTGATGAAGTGGAGTCATTCAACAGTGGGGAAGAAGCGTTAAGCTTCTTGGTTAATCAGAAGGCGGATGAAGATTATCTAATGTTTCTGGATATTAATATGCCAGGTCTTTCAGGATGGCAAGTGCTTGACAAGCTTAAAGAGTCAAAATTAGATGAAAACATTTCGGTAATTATAATAACCTCTTCTATTGAACAGGCGGAAAGGGAAAAATCCAAATATTATGGTCAAATTATTGATTTTTGGATAAAACCATTTAATCTTCAGAGTTTTAATAGGTTGAAGGAGGATAAAATCACCCAAAAATTTTTTAAGGAAGCGTAAAGCTTCCTTTTTTTATGCCCTGAAAAAATGAAATTCTCAAAAAAATTAGAAAACGTGAAAACTTATTGCACAGATAGATCTATTTTTGACGAGATAACCTACGAATTTAAGAAAAACAATTGCCCATGAAAACCAATATTCCCATTCAATATTTTACAATCCTATTATTTTTTGCCCTTGCTATCCACCAACCCTTATCCGCACAAGATGCATCGTACACCGGGCAAGAAATGGATGGTTACAAAGGCATTTGGTTTACGCTAGGCCAGTTTTCTGAATATGGTGACAAATATTCGGGAGGTTTGGGTACCTATACAGCCAAACATATCCCGCTTGCCATTTATGCCCCGAAGGTAAAAAAGACATTTTTCGTTTACGGTGGCACAACTGGTCCCGATGAAAAATACCTGCTTTGCATGATTGGAAGCTTTGACCATAAAACCAAAAGGGTAACTAAACCCGTAGTGGTTCATGATAAGGAGGGAGTCGATGACCCCCACGACAATCCCAGTTTATCCATCGATGATCAGGGATATATATGGGTTTTTGTCAGTGGGAGGGGAAGAAGACGCATGGGATATAAATACCGTAGTAAAGAACCCTACAACATTGAATCTTTCGATCTGATTACACAAGAAGAGATGACCTATCCACAGCCCAAATTCATACCGGGAAAGGGCTTTTTAAACCTATTTACAAAATATACGGGAGTCAGGGAGCTGTACACAGAAACCAGTGCAGATGGGGTTACTTGGACTGATGACAGACTGCTAGTAGCGATGAAACGGGAGGGAGATCAAAACAGCGGCCATTACCAGATTTCGGGGCAGTATGGGGAAAAAGTTGTCTTTTTCTGCAATTGGCACCCAAACGGAAATGTGGATCAGCGTACAAATATTTATTATTTTCAATCCACTGATTTTGGAAATACATGGACTACCGTCCAAGGGGATGAAGTGTCGGTTCCGGTGACTGATGTGGATGCTTCAGTTTTGGTTAAGGAATTTTACAGTGAGGGGGTAAACGTATATATCAAAGATGTAAATTTTGATTCACAAGGAAACCCCATTGCTTTGTACGTATCCGGTCCCGGTCATCAGCCCGGTCCTGCTAATGGGCCAAGAACATGGAGTGTAATTTATTGGAATGGTTCTGAATGGGAAAATCATCAGATCACTACCTCAGACCAGAATTACGACAGCGGTAGCCTTTGGATAGACGGGGATAACTGGATGGTAATCGGTCCCACTGAAAACAGTCCGCAGGAGTGGGGGGCAGGAGGAGAGCTGCAGCAATGGAAAAGTACCGATAAGGGAAAGACATGGACTATGGCCAAACAGATTACCTCAGATAGTCCACGTAACCACAATTATGCACGTAGGGTTAGTAACGGTCAGGATCCTTTTCTCTATTTTTGGGCCGATGGAAATCCAGACGATTTTAGTGTTTCCAAGTTGTACTTTGGAGATAGCAAGGGAAGGGTATGGGGACTGCCATATGACATGGAAGAAAAAGAGGAAAAGCCAAAGCGAATTAAGAAATTTTAACCATTCAATAGGATAAAACCAAAAAAATGGGGTTATTTGTGCAGCCTTTCCAGAAACCTACTTATTACTGAGTTTAATTACACTGATATTTCAATCATTTTCTTTTTTCAGTAAAATTTCCTAATTTGTACCTGCCATGCGGGACAAAATTTGGGATTTGTGTGTTTACTATTCGAGGCATCATTAAATAATATTTTCAATAAACAACATTTATGGCAAAATCCAGAGAAACTTACAACAAAAAAGAAAAAGAAAAGAAAAGACTTAAAAAGAAACAGGATAAAGAGGAGAAAAAAGAAGCCAGAAAATCCGTTTCCAATAAAGGAGGTGAATTTGACGATATGATTGCCTATGTGGATGCTGACGGCAATATCACGGATACTCCACCAGATCCTACCCAACGGAAAAAAGTAGAAGCCGAAAGCATTGCGGTGAGTGTTTCCAGACAAGCTGATGTAGAACCGGAAGATTTGATTCGCACTGGAAAAGTTACGTTTTTCAATGGATCCAAAGGGTATGGCTTTATCAAAGACCAGGAGTCCCAAGAGAGCATATTTGTCCACGTTAAGGGATTGATTGACAATATCGAGGAAAACGATAAGGTTACCTTCGAAACAGAAAAAACGCCAAAGGGACTCAGTGCTATTGAAGTCCGACTGGTCAAAAAGGAATAGAAAATTTGGAATTTTTTAACTCATTCTGTTAAAACAAATAGATCTCCGTAGTTACTTTTATTTTTGAAAATTACTGATAGTTATAATTGGTAAATCATTTGGTAAAGTCGCCTATTTTATCAAATTATACACTTCAATTTAGTCCGTCAGAGATCTTTTCGGACAGATATTTTTTTATCTACTATATTTTTTCTTAAGATTTAAAACCTTTCTTTTTTATCTCCCGTTCCTTTGTCTATGAAAGTGTTCCCAACCTCTCTTCCCTTGATAGGTTTGGTTTGCCTTTTGGCTTGCAAACCTGTGAAAACGTCTGTGACCGAAGTCTCACCCTCGTATTCTTTGGGTAACTATTCGAGTTTTGCTTTTTATGAAACCAGCGCGGATGGGGAATTGAGTGAGAATTATCAGCAGCACCTGGATTTTATGAAAAGTGAGATATCCAAGCACATGGCTTATCGGGGCTTATTGCCTGCCCCAAATGGAGATGCCGATTTGCTGATAAACATTGGGATTTTGGTAGAAAATAAAACGCAAACCCGGGAAACAGGCCTTCTTACTGACCCAGGGACGTTCAACTACATCGGACAGCGGCGGTATTCGTGGAAAAGTGAAACCGTAGAAGTGGGGCAATACCGAAAGGGATCAGTGGACATTCATTTGATAGATGCCAAAAACAACGAGGCAGTTTGGGCAGGAGTAACAACGGGGGTTATAGATGAAAAAGAAGATAGATTGTTAAAGACAATCTCTAAAGGTGTATCGGAGATGTTTGAAAAATTATAATCTCCAAATCGAAATAAAATTTTATTTAACCAAAAAACCTGCAATTTTATTTTGGCATTGTTTCAAATGCTCTTTTGGGTGAAGATATTTGGATGGTAAAATTTCCAATTGCGACAAGGTAATAAATTCAGCGATTTTTTCTGCATATGCCAATGGGTGGAGAGGATCCTGTGCCGTTCCTACCACTAGAGTCGGAATCTTTATTTGAACGAGATCCTCCATTTCGGCAAAAGGAACATCTTCAGGTAAGTGTTTTAGCAGGGAATAGGCGGTGCTGCCTTGTGATCTGGAAAAATGGCCAAGCAAAGACGAAGTGTATTCTGGAAACAGTTTTTTCGCTTCGATAAATTCAGGGTTTTCTTCAAAATACTCTTTTCCTGTCACCACGCCATATTTTTGAATGTAGTCATGTGCAAGTTTTAGCAAGCGAAAGTGTTCCGAATCCTTTTCATTCAACCATGCGGGACGCACTAAGACTAAGCGTTCAACCAAATCTGGATATTGCAGCGTAAATTTCATTGCTACCGCAGCGCCTAAGGAAATCCCCCCCAAGGTGCAGTATTCAACTTTTAAATATTGCAGCAACTGAAATAGATCCTGACTAAAAACCGCCATGGAAGCATCACCATCAGTGATAAAACGGATAGTTTTTCCATGACCCCTAAAATCCAATGTTATCTTTCGATAGCCCGTCACTTTTTGAATCATTTCCCTACTTTGGTTTAGATCGGCTCCCAAGCCATGAAGGAAGACTAACGGGTTCCCCTTACCTTGGTCTGAGTAGTGAAATTTTATTGGTCCATTCGAATAATATGCGGGCATAATTTATTTCTAAAATATGTTTGTCAGTTAATCATATTGAAAATATTATTTCACGAGAATTTTAAATTGCGTAATTTTTTCTGCTTAATCAAATTTATCAAGATTAAATGTCTTTAACTTGTACAAAGCCCTCGTTAACTTTCTCTTTAAAAATCGGGTTACCCACTCAATCAGTTTGTTATTCATTCACGTTTTTGCGAGATTTGGCAGTCGTCTTGGAGTAGGGGTGTCCATCCGATAATTATAAGATGATTTGCTCTTTAAAATACATCCACACTAATGCAATTTCCCAGTTTGACAGCCTTAAAGGCAGAATTGAAACATCTTTCGGATAAAGAATTTATCGCATTGATTGCCGATCTCAGCAAGTTCAGTAGGGAGAATAAGGCCTTTCTTTTTTTTAAACTTTATGAAAAAGATAATCCCCGTCTCTTCGTTGAAATGGTGCAGGAAGAGCTGGAAAAGGAATTTCAACTCGCCAACACCAAAAACTATCATTTTGCGAAAAAGGCTGCTCAATCCATTCGCCGAAAACTAAATAAACATTTAAAACTCACCAAGAATAAACCCGACCAAATTGAGGTCATTGAGTATTTCTGCCGCAATTTGGAAAAATATGGATATCTCAGTTTTCGCCATCCGGTGATTGATAACCTATATGCTTTGCAGGTGGGTAAAATTGAAAAGCTGGTGACTGCTTTGCACGAAGACCTTCAATATGATTATGAACTTACTATACAAGAACTGAAAAAGCCTATCAGATACTGATAAGTAAGTGGGGGTATTGGGTTTATTTTTTGCGATGCGTTGATTAATTGTTTTATATTTAAGGTACCCTAAACCCAATTTCCATGAAATTCAACTCCTTACTGTTCATATTCCTTTCCGGGTGTTTTTTTCACCTACAAGCTCAGGATGGAACAAGTTTACCAAGAAGCGGTCCATCTTCTCAGCTAGTTGCCTCCTCAAATTTATTGGACTTTATATCCGCGGTAGAAGATAGTTCGCATGAAATGCATAGCCTGATGGTCCTTAGAAATGGAAACGTTGTCGCAGAAGGCTGGTGGACACCCTATGCGCCCACTCTAAAACATACCCTTTACTCCACGAGCAAAACTTTTACGGCTACCGCTGTGGGTTTTGCCGTCCAGGAAAATCTGTTAAAGGTAGAAGACCGGGTAATTGACTACTTCCCCGAATCGCTTCCGGATTCCATATCCCCCAATTTGTCAGCTCTTCGTATCAAGCATCTACTTTCCATGAGTGTGGGACACGAACCCGAATACACTACCCAGGTGGTCACTTCAGACGATTGGGTAAAAACATTTTTAAGCCAGCCTATTACCCACGCTCCCGGAAGTAAATTTTTGTACAATACGGCTGCCACCTATATACTGGCAGCCCTTGTAGAGCGTGTTAGCAGGGAGAGATTGGTGGAATATTTGACTCCCCGACTGTTTGATCCCTTGGGTATCTCGGGAGTAGATTGGGAGGTAGACCCCAAAGGAATAGCCACAGGAGGCTATGGCCTGCGTGTAAAAACGGAAGACATGGCGAAACTTGGACAACTCTTCCTGCAGGAAGGTAGCTGGCACGGAAAACAGTTAATTTCCCCCAATTGGATAGAAGCGGCCAGTTCTTCTCAAATTATTCAAGATCCCACAGCCCCGGCGGAACGGGTGGATGCCAGTGATTGGCTGCAGGGCTATGGGTATCAAATGTGGAGAAGCAGACACGATTCGTATAGGGCGGATGGAGCTTTTGGCCAATATATTTTGGTCTTGCCAAGAATGGATGCCGTCATCGCGATAACTAGTGAAACTAGCAATATGCAGGGATTGATTGATCTGGTGTGGGAGCATTTACTGCCTGCTTTTGACGGGGAGGTTTCAAATGAAGATGATCAGAAATTGAAGGGAGTATTAAGTGACTTGGCCATTCGTCCAAAAGAGGGAGTTGCCAATTCGAAAGTCGAGCTATCCCTGTCCGGAAACAGATATGGGTTTGAAGGAAAAGTTCAAGAGTTGGAATTTACTTTTAAAAACGATAAATGTGAAGTGTTTCTGGTAGAAGATGGGGAAACCTTTCGCTTTACCTTAGGCCGGGAGTCCTGGGTTGGAGGGACTACGGATAGAAAAGGCCCTTACTTAGTAGCGAGGGCCAAAGGAGCACAGGAAGGTTTGGCCCCGTTTAAGGTAAACGGCAGCTATACCTGGGAGGATACGGATACACTTATCCTACAGCTAAATTACACAGAAAGTCCCCATACGGAAACTTTCAAGATTATCTTTGAAGGAGAAGGAGCAGAAATGACGCAACAGAGCATTATCAATAGTCGGGCAAATGAAGAACCGATACCAATACACGGGAAACTGATTTTGGAAACTGTAAATTCTTTTTAAAACAAGAACTACTAAGAAATGAAGAAATACTGGTTACTGGGTTTAATTTTATTTCTGGTATCGGGCATTGTGGTTGCCCAGTCTGGAATATCCCTTCCGGAGAATTTACAGGGGAAAATCCCATGGGATTTGGAAGGGTTGGGAAAAGCACCGGAATATAAATGGATTGATCGGACCGACTCCGTCTGGTCAATAACCTATACAGGTGAGTTCTATAAAGGCAAAGAAACGGAAGTATTTGCCTATTTTGCCAGCCCGGCGACTTTAGGAGTATCCTCATCAAATGAAGGGAAGTTTCCCGGAATCGTCTTGGTCCATGGTGGGGGAGGGACAGCCTTTCGTATATGGGCCTTGGAATGGGCAAATAAAGGATATGCAGCCATTGCCATGGACCTAAGTGGCAATGTACCAAGTGCGGAACAAGACAATCCATGGGGGGCAAAAGGAAACCGAATGGAAGCGGGAGGCCCTAAGCAGGACGACGTACATAAGTTTTTTAGGATGGACGAACCATTTACCGAGCAATGGCAATTTCATTCTGTCTCGAATATAATCCTGGCACACTCTCTGATCCGCTCATTTCCAGATGTAAGCCCTGAAAAAACAGCCATCACGGGAATCAGTTGGGGTGGCTATCTGACCAATCTGGTAGCCGGTGTTGACCACCGATTTGCTGCGGCAGTGCCGGTATATGGTGCGGGTTTTCTTCATGAAGGAAGTGCCTGGGACAGTCAGTTTGATTCGCTTGGGATAGATGGGACGAAACGCTGGGTGGAGCTCTGGGATCCGTCAAGTTATGTCGCCAATGCTACAATGCCCATGCTGTTTGTAAACGGCACCAATGACTTTGCCTATTTTGTGGAAAACTGGCAGTGCACCGCCAACCTGGCAAAAGACGCCCAATTCTCCATGATACCCGAATTAAAACACAGCCACCTGCACGGAGCCGAACCTAGAGAAATATACAACTTTATCAGCCAGCAACTAGAAAATAAATCCGAATTTCTTAGTTCAATTAGATTTAAGCAAAAGGGTAGCAAGGCAAAGTATAAGATTGTGAATGCGACGGAAGTTTATCTTGCCTACACAACCGATTCCAAACGCAGTCCGGAGAGGGAGTGGAAATTAGTATCTTTGGAGAAATCCTCCGGCACAGTGTCCGTACCGACTGAGTCTAAGGCTTCGTATATTTACTGGGTGGATAAATGGGGCAATCGGCGGAGTGGGGAGGTTATGGGGTTTGAGTAGTAAAAAAAATCCGCTTTATCCGTATTATCCGAGTCATCCGTGTTCTATTTTGCATTGAAGCGAACCGAACGGCGATTTGACGGATTGAACCGACATTGAAAGACAGGTACGGATGGCATGTTCACCGTTTCAGATTAGTCGTAGGGAACTTTCGTTAAAAATTCTTTTTGTTCTATAATTTATATTATGTTAAATACAGTCATTAAAACTTACCTCCTCCATCAGGTATAAGAACCCAGATTTGTTCCATATAAAACCACTCTGCTATCCATTTGTCTTCATAACTAATTGAATAACTACGCGGAATTTTTCCCCGCTATTCTAAAACATCCACTTTCACCCTTGATGACTTTAGCTGTTGGGAAACTTTCCAAAATATTCTGGCTATTCCCATGTGGACGGTCCTCGCACACAAGTTGTTTCTTTGTCCGGCGAAAACCTGTCGTATTTTTCAGCTAAAGACGGACTTGCCCCTCCTGGCAAAATTGCCTGTAAGTATCATCAAAATGCATCAGCTAAATGGCGGTAAATGATGTCAAGCGATTTTTCTGTAAAAATAATTGTTCCTAATTTGCGAAACGTATCCAGAGTCCGTTCGTTAATGATGCGCTGGGTTTCTTCGGTGCAGCTGCTCTTCCATTGTTTTGCTTTTTATTCCGTCATAACTGGTAATAGAATCGATACTGCCATTTTATTTTTATAGACTGAATTTTGTAAGTTAAATAATTTCCCAAAATTGATCAACTACTAACTTGCGGGAGCCTATGTAAGGGGAATTTTCCAATTGGAAAAATCCAGATATAAATCTGTAAAAATGATGATTTAAATCAGCTAATTATAATTTAATCTATTTTAAATTAGCAGAAATTCTAAAAACCAAAAGAAAAAATAGTATGGACTTAACAGTAAAAAACCGAAATGGTCTGCCTTCTTTAGTCTCAGACTTATTGAATCCCTCCATTTTTTTTGGAAAGGATCTGTCAGAATTTGAATTTAACCCTATTCCTTCACGCCTTGGAATCACAGTGCCAACAGCCAACATCAAGGAGACTACGAAAGAGTATACACTTGAACTAGCCGCTCCCGGGCTGGAGCGGGATGATTTCTCTATAGAAATCAACAATAACACTTTGACGGTAAGTGCTGAAAAAGAGCATCAAAATAAGGAAGAGGAAAATGGATATTCGAAGAAAGAATATTCGTTTAATTCGTTTTGCCGGACCTTTTCGCTGCCTGAAAACATCAAAGAGGAAAAAATCGAAGCTAAGTACGACAAGGGAGTGCTGAAAATTCACATTCCGAAAGAAAAGGAAACAGAGTTGAAGCCTGTTAAAAAAATTCAGGTGAAATAGTTAAAAACTCAACCCATAATTTCAGTGGGAAAAAGGTGGAAATTGTTGTATTTTCCACCTTTTATGAATTTCCAATATTTCTACATTTTTTCCTACTGCATTTACATTAGAGAGCAACTATAGATCAATATGAATAGGTGATGGCATTTTCTGCTGGTCCCAAATTTACCCCTTTTTGTAAAGTAACTTCTTTTCAGCATCTCAGATCACTATGAAAACCTTCCGAAATGAAATCAAAAGAAGAGTATACAGACGAAGAATTGGTCAACTTCATTAATCAGCAGCATTCGGAAATAAATCACCCTGATTCGGAATGTTTGGCCATACTGTATAATAGGTATTATGGAAAAATATATAATAAATGTATCTCGCTCGTAAAAGATCCATCTGAATCATTTGACCTAACAGAAGAGATTTTTATCAAAATATTTTACAACCTAATTCATTTCCGTGGAGATTCTTCCTTATCAACTTGGATATATACGATTACACAAAGGCACTGCTTGGAATTTTTTAGGAAGTTGGCAAAAGGAAATACCTTTATTATGAATTTTGAGTTGAATGGAAATGACATTCCAGAGTTACAGGAGGTTTTCGAAGAGACTGAAGATCGGGAAACACTAATGATGGGGTTGATAAATCAGTTATCTGAGGAAGAGAGAGATCTTCTTCTACTCAAATATGGTCAGGGGATATCAATTGAAAGGTTGCAGGAAATGTTTAAAATATCAGCAAGTGCGATTAAAATGCGGTTAAAGCGATCGCGAGAACGTTTGAATCATTTGTATTTAAAGGCTATCAGAGATTGAGAAGGAGTGTTTGAGTTGGAGGGTTGTTTTATAATGAAACAAAACAATAAAACTAAATGAAAAAATGAAACTTCGAAAATCGACGCATACACCTTTTATCACTGTAGTGATTACAACTTACAACAGATCCAACCTCCTGCATCTGCAAAATTGTTGTTTAAGCAGACGTTCCAAAGCCTATTACCTGTGTTCCTGTATCAAGAAGCATTAGGCGATATACTTTGATTTTCCACTATGAACTTGTCAATACCACCTTCATCGCTTTTTCTTCAGCGGCATTTCCAAAAACTTCATAAGCTTTAAGCATTTCATCCAATTTGAAATGGTGGGTTATTAAGGTTTCTGGCTTTATTTTTCCTGATATAACCGTTTTTAGAAGCATTGGGGTGGTATTTGTGTTAACGAGACCCATGGTAATAGTCATGTTTTGTATCCATAAATCCTGGAGTTGAAGATCTACACTTTTACCATGCACTCCTACATTAGCTAAATGTCCACCGGGGCGAACGATATGTTGACAGATATCGAAAGTAGTTGGTATACCCACTGCTTCAATGGCTACATCCACACCGTCTTTCGTTTCCGACATAATTTTTTTAACCGCATCTTCGGATCCCGAATTGATGGTATGAGTTGCTCCCAATTCCTTAGCAAGTTTCAAACGATTTTGGTCCACATCAATCATATAAATTTTTGCAGGAGAATAGAATTGCGCTGTAAGTAAAGCAGACATGCCGATTGGGCCTGCACCGACGATAGCAATAGTATCGCCTGGTTTTACACACCCATTTATCACGCCTATTTCAAGGCCCGTTGGAAGTATGTCACTTAACATTACCAAAGCATCTTCATTAGTTCCTTCCGGAACTGCATAAAGGCTGTTGTCGGCATGGGGAATGCGGACAAATTCAGCCTGGGTGCCGTTTATGAGGTGACCTAAAATCCATCCACCGTCTTCGCAATGGCTATACATTTGTTTTTTACAATACTCGCAGGAGCCGTCTGCGGTGATACAAGAAATGATGACCTGATCACCTTTCTTGAAGTTTCGGACAGATTCCCCTACCTCTTCAATTATGCCAACGCCTTCGTGGCCTAGTGTAGTACCCGGCTTTACAGAGGGGGTTTTGCCATGGAGAATACCCAAATCTGTTCCACAGATGGTAGTTTTTACTATTTTTACGAGTGCATCTGTAGGTTGATCAATTGTAGGTTTAGGAACATTTTTCCATTCTATTTTACCCGGTCCATTATAAACCAAGCCTTTCATGGTTTTTGTAGTGTTGGAAGAATCGCTTTTTGATGAAGTCTTCTTTAATGTTTGGGCTGTATTTGACATCTTTCTATTTATTAAATGAAACAGTTTGTTTGTATAGTGATGTTGGCTCACTTGAATTTAGATGAAAAATATATGGGAAAGTCACTCTTTTTCAAACACAAAATAAAAAAGCCTCTCGTGAATTTGTGACATCAGCCAACTTTTGTTGGTGGGGTTTAAGTCAGGCGTTTACCGCCAACGCCAAATTTTCTGTCAACCCATTCCGGAATCCCGCCTGCACCATTTGTTCGGCCGGATACCCGTCCATGAAGTCCCCCTCATTCTGAATATTTCCGCCGTTTACCCAGTGGACTCCATAGGAAAAATAATAGTTGGCATGCGTCAGGGCCATCCCGACATTAAAATCCAGCACATTCAGGTTGCTGAAAGTGCCCAGATACTTGCCTAAAGTAGGATCATTTTGCCTCCTCGGAGGTAAGCGCGTTGCCATCCAGTCTAATGCTCTGGTAGCCCACTCCCGTACCAAGCCGGAGATTGTGGCGCTCGGTCAGCCGGACCCGGTCCGCGTAGTTGGCTTTGATTTCATTTTCGCGAAAGGCCCCATAATTGTCCTGCAGCAAATTGACCGAAAACGCATTCTTGCCCAGAAGACCGGGATCAACCTCCCCGGCCAGCTCCCCGAAATCCATCTCGGCGGAAAAAAAATAAGTCTTGGGCGCGCCTTCTATCCCACCCCACTGGTTGCGGACAAAACCCCTGGCTACACTTCCCTCATATCTCGTCAACGCCGGGTTGTAATAACGCTGAAAGTGCGAAAACTGGACTGTCGCTGTTGGATTTGGATGGGGATTCAGCCGAAGAAATACTGGCACTTGCCAGGAAACACGTGGCGGGCAGCAAAGCAACGCTAACATATCCAACCGGGAGGGATTTGCTGAACTACCGGGGCAAAATCCTGTCGTCCACGGTAAGCGTCGGGCGGAGGATTTCCATGGGTTCAAAGGCACAAAGTATTGTTTTGGTAGGAATCGATCCACTGTATAGAAAGGAAAAAAGCCTGACGGGATCCGCCGTTCAGATTAGCATGGGGTTTGAGTTAGAACGTCTGTCAAAGTCTAAAAAAGAGTCGGGAAAATAAATACAAAAATCCGATCTGGTTAAAATAGGCGTCCAGACTGTGCCAAACATATAATGATTCCACGGCCTACAATTTCGAAGACCGGCCAACCCATACCCTGATTTCAAGCACATCCCCGTCCGTTCCGGACATCCGCCGCGCCTACACCTACAACGTGGCCGGACAACTTGCATCCGTGACGCATAAAATAGGCTCCCAAAACCCGGTTACCCTTGCTTCATACAGCTACAGTGACCTCGGCCAACTTACCGCCAAGTCCTTCCCGGCCATTTCTTCCGGCAACCAGACCTATGCCTATAACATCCGCGGCTGGCTGAACAGTCTTGGCAGTGCCCATACCGACGTATTCAGGCAGACCCTATACTACCAAATCGGTGCCGCGGCCAACCGCTGGAACG
>NZ_VOLC01000016.1 GCF_009797935.1 Lunatibacter salilacus | reverse complement strand
TGTAAAGAAATTTAATATAACCTTTTTACAAACCTTAAAAGCAATGTCTTCCAACTTTTATTTCATTGATATTGCATCAATTGAAAGTATCATCTCAGTTAATGCTGTAGTTCCTAATTACTGTCATACTGCGATTAGTGATTTAATGCTGGCTGACATTGAATCCAATAAGACTATCATTAAATCTCCTATATTAAGTTTTAGCAACTTTTGCAAAATCTATAATGAAAATGAGGATATAAGGATTTGGTTTTCCTATTTTGATAAACTGCTTGAAAATATTGAATTTCATGAAAACAATTTAAACTGGAATAGATTGCTTATAATATCAATGAATCTAAAAATTTTAATTCACCAAATCGATAAACCCAATAGATTCACAGCTCCATATAAAAACCTCCCTCATTTGAATTACTATAGTCCGCAAGTGCTAATTAAAATAAATGAAGATATTAATTTCTTAAAAAAAAATAAAATTTCAATTCCAAAAGCATTTAATTCCCGTATTTAGTTTTACCTATATAGAGTCTAAATTATTTTAACAAACCCATTTAATTTCTTCATTTGGCCTCTGAAAATGGGAAGACATTTTCCAGAATACCACCAACTTTTCTTCCATGGTATGGACGTATTTACTGAGCGTGATTTCTTTCTTATGTACTACCAAGCCCTTTCAATAGGATTTAGTTCTAGGAAGTAAGACGGCTGATAAACCAGTTCCAGTATAGAGTTGTTCAGAAACCATTTTTCAGAAGATTGGCATGGTGGTTTCTGACATTGACCAGAACCATTATAATCTTCGAGTGATTTCTATATATGAACAGTACCTTCATGAGGTGCTTTTTATACTTTTGTAGTTGCCTTTTTCATTAAAGGAAACAGTGATCTGGCGCGTTCCGAAGTTATAGCTGCCCATTGCGATCATTCTCTTTCTTTCCATCTGTTTTAATAATGATGTTCGGCTGGGTACCCACCTCGCCCCATTTATAGCTTACCCTGGCAGTATTTGACAGTGAAACCTCCCCTCTAACAACAAAACCACGTCATCCGGACTTTCCAGAGGTTTTTTTTAAACAGTCCTTGAATTCATCCTGAGCTTGTTCATCCGCCTCGGGATAAAAACCCTTTGCTTTCTGATAGCTCGCCCAAGCTGCGATTATATTATAAATATGGGCTTTCTTATATTCAATCCCGTAGCTTTTTTTGGTCCAGTCAATTAGAATCGGGCCTGTCTATGGTTCAATGTTGTACCAGTGATCGTTGGGGGACACATCCAGAAAAAGACGCAACAATTCCTCAGCCTGTTCGGTGGAGATAAACGGTTTTCATCCCTTTCTCTATTCCCTCCTGCTCGAACCGGTGAACCCAGTTGGTTATTTGTTTGAAGCTGGTCTGGTACAAATCTTCCAATTTTCGGCTTGGTTGTCCAAGAGAAACCTGATACACGACATATAGCCTCATACCGATCGTATACTATTCGTCTGTTTTTAAAAAGGTCCTTATTCCCTGCCCACTAAAATCTCACGCATCACTTTTACAGTAAACTCACCGCTCCCAATTTCTCCCCTATTCCTGAGCTATTTGCCCCTGCCATCCAAAAATAACTTTGACTTCCCATTTTTATTTGATACAATTAGTGTCATAATTTTGACACTAATTGTATCAAACATACTTCTAATTCTTGAAAATGGAAAGGCATATCGTGCATATGGATTTGGATACCTTCTTTGTATCCGTGGAGCGGCTGAAAAACGATGCCCTGAAAGGCAAACCTGTCATCATCGGAGGCAGCTCCGACAGGGGAGTTGTGTCATCGTGCAGCTATGAAGCCCGCACATTTGGGGTGCACTCGGCCATGCCCATACGCCTGGCCAGAAGGCTTTGCCCAAACGCCCATTTTATAAAGGGGGATTATGACGGATACACCTACTATTCACGGCTGGTAACTTCAGTAATCCAGGAACAGGTGCCACTGGTGGAGAAAGCCTCGATCGACGAGTTTTATCTCGACCTGACGGGCATGGACCGTTTTTTCGGTTGTGACAGGTTTACGGCCGAGCTAAAAGCCTCCATCTTCAAAGAGTCGGGGCTGCCGATTTCCTACGCCCTTGCCGTAAACAAACTGGTATCCAAAGTCGCCACCCATGATGCCAAGCCGAACGGCCGGATGACTGTTCCTTTCGGGACGGAGAAGCCCTATCTGGCCCCGCTTCCCATACGCAGAATGCCAGGGGTGGGCGAAAAAGTCTCGGTGCTGCTGGAACGCATGGGGGTGGAGAATATTAGGCTGCTTTCGGAGATACCCGTCCGCATGATGCAGAATCTGTTGGGCAAATCGGGTATCGACCTGTCCAGAAAGGCCAACGGGATCGACGAGTCCCCGGTGATTCCCTACTCCGAACAAAAGAGTATCGGTACGGAGACTACCTTCGAATCCGACACCATCGATATGCGGTTCCTGCATGCCCAGCTTGTACGCATGACGGAAAAGGTGGCGTTTGAGATGCGGCAGAAGCAGAAACTCTGCGGATGCATTACCGTGAAGCTGCGCTACTCGAATTTCGACACGGTCAGCCGGCAGAGTATGATCTCCTACACCAGTTCGGATGAGCTGCTGCTGCGACGGGCCAAGGAGCTTTTTGCCAAGCTTTACGACAGGCGGATGCTTGTTCGGCTCCTGGGCGTGAAACTGAGCCACCTTGTTCACGGAAATCAGCAGATTGACCTGTTTGACAACACCGAGGAAGAGGTGAGGCTGTACCAGGCCATCGACTGGATTAAGAACCGCTATGGGTCCAACGGCATTGCCAGGGCAATCACCTTAAAAAACGTTTGACATGTTTCTGAACTGCAAAACCTGGTTTAGCTACCGCTACGGTACCTTCTCCACCCGGGAACTTGTGGACACCGCGGCGGAAATGGGGCTGTCCTCACTGGGGCTTACCAATATCAACAGTACGGCGGATCTATGGGATTTTGTGGATTTCTGCCGGGAAAAAGACATCAAGCCCATTGCGGGCGCCGAGATCAGAAACGGCGACAGATTCTGTTATGTGCTGCTGGCAAAGAACGACAGTGGATTGCTTGAAATCAACCGGTTCCTTTCCATACACCTGCGGGAAGACCTGGCCTTTCCCGAACGGCCGGACAGCCTTCCGGATGTTTTCATCGTGTATCCCGTTGGAAAATTCACTCCGGCGGCACTGGCCGAGAATGAATTTATCGGGGTAACGGTAGGCGAGTTGAAGCGTCTTACCGAGCGGGAAGTTAAAGCCTATCCCGCAAAGTGGCTGATCCGTCACCCCGTGACCTTCCAGAACACTGTCTGTTTCAACGTGCACAGGCTGTTGCGGGCAATCGGGAAAAACACGCTGATCACCAAGTTGGGTGAGACTGATTTTGCCTCTCCCGGGGAGATGTTTTTGCCGGAAGCGGAATTGATAGCCGCTTTCCGCCATTTCCCGGTAATCATCACCAACACCCTCCAACTAATCGACCAATGCGGCATACAGATGGCCCTGCATACCGACAAAAACAAAAAACATTTTTCAGCCTCCAAGGAGGACGACCGAATTCTCCTGGAAAAGCTGGCTTTTGACGGACTGGAATACCGGTATGGCAGCAACGCAACCGCTAGGCAACGGGTGGTCCGGGAACTGAAAATCATCAACGAACTCAATTTCAACGCCTACTTTCTTATTGTGTGGGATGTGATCCGTTATGCGCAGAACCGGGGTTTTTACCATGTAGGGCGGGGAAGCGGTGCCAATTCGATCGTTGCCTATTGCCTTAAGATTACCGATGTCGACCCCATCAAACTGGACCTGTATTTCGAGCGTTTTCTAAATCCGCACCGGACATCCCCGCCCGACTTTGACATAGACTTTTCATGGAAGGACCGGGATGAGGTCATTGACTATATCTTCAAACGTTATGGCAGGGACCATGTGTCCCTTTTGGGGATGTACAGCACCTTCCAGCGAAGGGCGGTGATCAGGGAACTGGGAAAGGTATTCGGTTTGCCCAAAGAGGAGATCGACAAGCTGGCACGGGGTAAAGACCAGCCGATGAATGAGGATAAGATCCAGCGAACCATCCTCAAATACGGCCAGCTCCTGGAAAACTTTCCCAACCACCACAGCATCCATCCCGGTGGGATGCTGATTTCCGAAAAGCCAATCTACCAGTACACCGTCAATGAGATGCCCCCCAAGGGATTCTGTACCGCCCAAATAGATATGTTTCTTGCGGAAAAAATCGGTCTGTTCAAGCTGGATATTCTAAGCCAACGTGGGTTGGGACATATCAGGGAAGCGGTACGGCTGGTAAAGCGGAACAGGGGAATTGATGTGGATATACACCGGGTGGATGAATTTATGACAGACCCCAGGGTGGCCGCCCAGATCAGAAGAGCCGATACGATCGGATGCTTTTACATTGAAAGCCCAGCCATGAGGCAGCTCCTGTCCAAGCTGAAATGTGACGATTACCTCACGCTGGTGGCCGCAAGCTCCATCATCCGTCCCGGGGTCTCCCAGTCGGGGATGATGAAGCAGTATATCGAACGCTTTCACGATCCCGAAAAAATCGTCTACCTGCATCCCAAAATGAAGGAGCTCCTGGAGGAAACCTACGGCGTGATGGTGTATCAGGAAGATGTGATCAAGGTCGCCCACCATTTTGCGGGGATGGATATGGGGGAGGCCGACATACTCCGGCGTGCCATGTCCGGGAAATACCGGGGGCATGACAAGTTCAACGAGATCAGGGAAAAGTTCTTCGCAAACTGCCGGGAACTTGGGCATAAGGAGACAGTTGCGGCGGAAGTATGGAGACAGATTGAATCCTTTGGGGGGTATTCCTTCTCCAAAGCCCATTCAGCATCCTTTGCGGTGGAAAGCTACCAGAGTCTGTACCTGAAGACCTATTTTCCCATGGAGTTTATGGTGGCGGTCATCAACAATTTCGGGGGCTTTTACGGCACAGAGTTCTATTTTCATGAGCTTAAGCGTGCCGGGGCAGCCGTTTATCCGCCCTGCGTGAACCGCAGTGATTACCTGACGAACATTTCCGGGGATGTGGTATTTGTCGGGCTGATCCATATTGAGCAGTTGGAGAAAACGCTATGTGAGCGGATCCTGACGGAGCGGGAAAGGTCCGGTGCGTTTCTGGGGCTTCACGATTTTATAGGCCGCACCTATGCGGGCCCCGAAATGTTGAATATCCTGATCAGTGTCGGAGCCTTTGGGTTTACGGGGTTGGGCAAAAAGAAACTGCTTTGGCAGGCCAACTTCCTTCAGAAGAGACAGACGGGGGTATCTGCGGAATCACCCGCCCTTTTTAAGGAACCCACCGTTGACTTTACCCTTCCGGACTTTCCGGATTATCCCCTGGAACACGCTATTGACGAGATCAACCTGCTGGGCTTTGCCCTGACCGACATGTTCCGTCTCTGCGCCGATGACGGAAGGAATACGGTGAACGCAAGCGAAATTATGAGTTTGCTTGGTAAGACGGTGGAAATTCTAGGCAGGTTGGTAACGACCAAGGATGTCCGGACGGTAAACAGGGATTATATGGCGTTTGGAACATTTCTGGATTCCCGTGGAGACTGGCTGGACACCGTGCATTTTCCGAATACGCTTAGGCGTTTTCCTTTTCAGGGCAAAGGCTTTTACAGGTTAAAAGGTAGGGTGGTACAGGAATTTGGGGTATTTGCATTGGAAGTTACTTCCATGAAAAAGGTTGGGTTTAAGGATAAGAAGGCGGGTTTGTAGGTGGTTGGGACATGAGTAAAAAAAATTATCTTATTTGTGTTAGATAAGAAGGTAAGGAAAGGGAGTACTGTAGTTTTGGGTGATTACTATTTATTTTCGCATATTTAGGATGATGTAACAGGCCGGGGGAAAAGAAAGGAAAACAGCCGATAACAGTTGGGCTCAATCTGAACTGAATTGTTCAGGTTTAGGCGGTTCCGATTTTAGACCGAAAGTAACGATATCTTATCCCGAAACTCGAAAAATTTATTTGGTTAGTTAGGGATAACATATTCCGTAGTTAGTTGTATTTCTACACTGTAAATTGGAAAAGTCAATAACAGTTTCATTTGAACTATAGCATTAGGAGGTGTTCAATGCTTCATAAATTAAAGGCTAAGGGTAAAAAGAGATGAATCGATTTCGAGGCTGGATAGGTGAGAAAAAAACCGCTTTTTATTTGTGGTTATCTCTACGTAAAAAATCGTATTATAAAGTCCATAATATCATCTTGCCGTCGGAGAATGGAACTACCCAAATTGACCACCTTATTATTTCAATATACGGATTATTCATTGTCGAGACGAAAAATAAAAAGGGGTGGATTTTTGGATCCAAAGAACAAGCCAGCTGGACCCAATCCATTTATGGTAGGAATTACTCATTTCAAAACCCACTTAGGCAAACCTACAGACAAAGAAAGATTTTATCAGCGTTCCTTGACGTGAAGGAATCCAAGATTCAGACAGTTGTTTATTTTACTGGAAATTGCATTTTCAAAACTTCGATGCCCGATAATGTGATTAAATCCAATTTAGGAAGGTATATAAAACAGTTTCGAAACCAGATCCTCGAAATTGATGAGGTCAATCAGATAATTTCAGCAGTGCAAAAGCATTTACAAGAATCTTCTCTTTCCAGCAAAGATCATTTAAGGTCTCTCAGAAAAAGACATTCATCAAATACCATTTGTCCGAAATGTGGATCTAACCTTATTGAAAGAACAGCAAAACAGGGACCCTATGCCGGAAGGAAGTTTTTAGGATGTGAAAAATTTCCCAAATGTCAATTTACAAAAAATGGTTAATTATAAATGACGGCAGTTCCATACCTATTATCCCTTCCTTTCCCTAATTGCTTCAACCTCACCTCCCCGAAATCGTATTCAGCAGTTCAACTTTATTCTTGCTATTTGTCTTTTTAAAGATGTTCTGGATGTGTTTGTTGACTGTCCGTTGGGAGATAAACAACTTCTCACCAATTTCTTTGTAATTCTTACCATCCCTTACGAGTTCGCATATTTCGATTTCTCTGTTTGTCAGGTTATGTTGAATGCAATGGAAAGCAAAGATATCGTCCGGTGTTTTGGTTTGTATTCCTGTCCCGACGCGTCGGGGAGGTCGAGTGTTTCAAATTCTTTTCTTGATTCTCCAATCAGGTTTCGGATAAACAGGACGGTTATTATGATAAAGCCACCGTTAGTCAGCAAAACCTCCGTCAATTGATCTACTTGAAAATAAGCCATAGGAGGCATAAATGTCCATGGGCAGACGGCCAAATAGGACAAGACTGCATCCAATGAAGTTTTTTTTGGTGAATCGATACAGAAATGGTATATCATCTCATTCAAAGAGGGATACCACTTCCCGATAAGATTTAAGAAAGCGGACCGGGCCTGGTCCGCTTTTATTTTTTTCTGCCACTTTTCTGGTGGCCGGCATTGAGGATATCTGACTTTTTGAAATACACCCGGGTGTTGATCACCTGTTCTTTTAAAAAGCCTTCCCTGCGCCAGTTGTTGATGGTGGTGCGGGAACGCCCTAGCAGTTTCATGGCTTCGGGTATCTGTATTAGTTCGTCTTCCGGAACCGGGGGCTGCAGCTCAGGGATTATTCTGGCTGCTACTTCTTCGGCAATCTCAAGTATAAGTTGCCTCTTGTCGATGGGGGAAAAGATCATGTCGTTCATATTCGTTTTTAGTTTGATTGATGGCCGAATATGCGCACAAATGAGCAGGGGTAGTTAGCTGGGGTAGTACACCAACTTTTCGGAAACCCCCGTTATTGGCTGGAATGGGGGTTTTTGGGGTGAAAAAAATTAGGGTGGTTTGTTTATAACGTGGGTAGAGTTTGAAAAGGTGTGAAAAATTAAAAAAGAAATGAACGGATAAATGTTGGTAAATTGCCAATATATTTGTAATTTAAAACCTATGGATAAGATGATACAGGAAACTGAAAAAAAATGGTTCCTACTGGAAACAGAAGCTGATTATAAGGACGCCACCAGCAGGTATGAGCAAATTAAGTATGCGGAGAAAGGGTCCGAATTGCATAGGGAAAAAATGCTTTTGGGTCATCTGATTGCTGAATACGAAAAAAGGCTTTGGGATTTACCAGACGTGGATCCCGTGGAAATGATCAAGATCCGCATGGAGGATTTTGGCTACAACGCATCCACATTGGCAAAAGTGTATGGTGACAGGGGCACAATAAGCAAGGTGTTGAATTACAAGCAATCCCTTTCCCTGACTATGATTAGAAAATTCAGCCAGTTGTTGAAAATACCGGTGGAGTGGTTGATAAGAGAGTACCCGTTGAAAAAGGCAGTTTAACAAGGTATTGGCACTACCCAGAATTGGGTTAGATTAAAAATCATTCCACATTAGAAATTAACGTATTTATTTCATCGGCTCTCAACCCCAGTTTAGAATGGCGGAAAACTGCTTGATGTTTCTAAGCTGTTGGATTCTTTTTGCAGAGAAAACTTGTAGGGTCTTTATTTCTTTCACAGCCCTGACAATATCCTTTTTGATATTATCCGGTGACGATGTCAGCACTTCACACCACGTACCATCAATTCACACCTAAAACTATAGCAAATTATAGGCTATATAGTCATGGCCATTTTTTTGATTGTAGGTCCAATCTAATGCGAATTTAATTTTTTTCTTCTTACATATCAAGTGCTGCTAGAACTTATATTGGTTTTTAGAGAAGCAGGTGAATCTAATTTCAAACTCCTCGTTTTTTCTTGACTTCTCTGCCTACTGACCCTGATTTACTCACCTTTTTACTTCCCTTTTCTTGTTCGGTTCTTTCATTTTAATTGGTTGACTAGATATACCTTATGGGTTTTTGGTGGAATAATTCGCTTTCTCGATAACGCTAAAAGAACGCTAACTATGGTACAGTCATAAGCTCAAATACCGGTTTCCAAATTGCCATCATCAAACCGATAATCAGTATATATTAAGTTAGGTTAAATTAACCTTAACAGTTAGATAATATCTAGAATTGCCATCATACAAATAGATGTGACATTTTTGTGCCTCTCCTAGCATTTCAATATAAATAATCCCTACCCTTAAAAAAAAGAGATGAAAAAAACCCTACTTAATCATGTCACCTACATGAGCAAACTATTTGCGATTTCACTTATACTCCAATGCCTTACTCCTGTTTTTGTTTCTGCATGGACCGGAGGTGAACAGGACAAAAGTATTGAAAAAGGCTCGATTAACCTTTCGCTAAATGAATTGAATGGAGAAAAGGTCCTCCATGAATCGGCGAAAGACCGCAATTCCAATATCGTGCTTGCTAGTGATGAAATCGATGAATTACCTTCAAATTCTTTTGAATTGCGCGGCAAAAGTCCATCCGATTCACTCGTGGAAAAAGACTCACAGCCAAATGAAAATTTCAAATATGGGGGTCAGAAAATCCAAGCCAAGAAATCTTATCCAATTTTAAATGGCTTGGAAAAAATGGCTATTTCAGTTTCTGGGACTATAATTGATTTTAAAGGTGTGCCAATTCCTGGAGTTACAGTTATGGTGCCGGGAACCGGTATAGGTACTGCCACCGATCTGGATGGGAAGTATACCTTGTCAATACCGGAGGGGTCAACATTGGTGTTTTCTTTTGTTGGGTATGTATCACAGAGTATAGTTGTAGGAAGCCGAAGTATAATAGATGTCACACTTTTGGAAGATCTTTCTTCTATGGAGGAGATAGTCGTGGTAGGATACGGAACTCAGCTAAAGGAAAGTATAACCAGCTCTATAGCCACAATCAGCGGTGATCAGATACAAAAACTTCAGGTTGGCTCATTTACAGAAGCCCTTGTGGGAAAGGTTTCCGGAGTTCAGATAACCCAAACTACCGGTGCGCCCGGATCCGCTCCCTCCATCCGGATAAGAGGTGCGGGATCCATAACTGCAGGGAATGAGCCGCTTTATGTTGTGGATGGTTTTCCGTTGGGAAGAGAAGCGTTAAGTAGTTTAAATGCAGGCGACATAAAGTCAGTAAGTATATTAAAAGATGCCTCCGCTACCTCCATTTACGGTTCAAGAGGTGCAAATGGAGTAGTTCTTGTAACAACAAACCGGGGGGAAACCGGCGGAGCAGTAGTCAGTATCAATAGCTACGTAGGGTATCAATCCATAACCAAGAAGCTAGACCTACTCTCACCAGATGAATATGTAGAATTTGCAGTTGATGCAATTAACAATGCCTGGGAATATTTAGGAAATGACCGAAATGACCCGAACAGCGCACGGCCACCTTTCTATCAAATAACACCCTATTTATATGACAAAGAAAATTGGGTGACTACGGATTGGCAGGACGCAATTTTTCGGACAGCACCGATTTCTGACAATCAGGTATCTATTTCCGGGGGGGCTGAGTCAATAAGGTATGCCATATCTGGAGGGTATTTTTCCCAAGATGGATTAATAAAGAATTCGAACTTCAAACGATACTCATTAAGAACCAATATAGATGCCAACCCCATCGAACGTTTACGTATTAGTGGATCATTAAGTACAACAATTGTAAACAATAAAAAAGCCAGAGATGTGGGCCAATTCGGTCAGGGAATTATTGGCTCCGCTATCAACAGTCCCGGCTTTTATGGGACGGTAAATGAAGACGGAAGTTATCCTTCGTTTGAGGGTTTTCGATACCATAGCTCTTCGGTTCCAAATCCTATGAGCTTTATAAATGAATATGATGATAGGGAAAATCAAAATAGGATAATCTCCAACTTGTCGGCAGAATTGGATTTGCTGAAAGGAATGTACGTCAAATCCATTGTTGGTTTTGATTACAATATTATACGGGAAAATTCCTTTCGAAACAGTTACGTATATGATCTGCCCGCAAACCCAGGTCATACAAGAGGGGAGCAGCCCGCTAACGGAAGTTACAATTCCATTTCAGACTTCAACTGGTTATGGGAGAATACGCTTCACTATGATTTTAATATTGGAACAGATCATGATTTTTCAACCTTGGCTGGCTTCACTTCACAAAAAGCAACTATAGAAACGAGTGGGATAGGGGCCACTAATTTTCCCAATAATCTTGTGCCAACTCTTAATGCGGGACAGATTACGGGAGCAAGTACCACAAAATCAGAATGGTCCCTTATGTCCTATCTTGCGAGAATAAATTATTCATTTGCAAAAAAATATTTTGCCAGTGTTGTTATGAGAACAGATGGATCATCCCGGTTTGGAGCCAATAAGAAATGGGGGATGTTTCCGTCCGCGTCTTTGGGTTGGATGATTTCAGACGAAGGTTTTTTTACTGCCCAGTGGGTGAATTTTTTAAAAGTTAGAACCAGTATGGGACTTTCCGGCAACAATTCAATTCCAAACTTTGGTTCTATCGGACTTTTATCCTACAGCGATTATGTAATTGGTGGAAATTTGGTTTCGGGAATCAACCCGTCCACTTTATCCAACCAGAATCTTGGTTGGGAAAAATCAGAGCAAATCGATTTCGGTATGGATCTGGGTATCTTCGAGGACAGAGTTAATTTGATTGTTGATATCTACCAAAGTATTAATAAGGATTTGCTTTTGAATGTGCCGGTTCCCAGCGTTTTGGGCGTTACTAATACCCTGCAAAACATAGGGAAAGTCAGAAACCGTGGATTGGAGGTGACCCTTAGCACAAAAAACATAACCGGCAAGTTTGACTGGTCATCAGAAATAAACTATTCGTTTAACAGAAACGTGGTGTTGGAGTTAGGGCCAGAGGGAGACCCGATTATTTCTACTTCAAACCAGGCCTCCCATATCACTCAGATTGGATATCCTATCGGAAGTTTCTATGGATATGTGTTTGAAGGTGTTTATAATACACAGGAAGAAATTTCGGCGAGGCCTTCCTTACCTACCGATGATCCGGGATCTCCAATTGTCAAGGATGTGAATAACGATGGTATAATCAATGCTTTGGACCGCACCATCATTGGAAGCCATGAGGCAGATTTTCATTATGGAATCAACAATGAATTTTCATATGGCAATTTCCATTTAGGGATCCATCTCCAAGGAGTGCACGGAGTAGAAGTAATGAATTTGGGAATGAGACAATCCCTGTCTATGACCGGAAGAACAAACAATTTGGGAATTGCGAGGGATCGGTGGAGATCTCCTGAAGACCCGGGAAATGGTGAGGTGTTTAAAGCAAGCTTGGATGTCAGAGGTGTCAGGAGAAACCCATCAACTTTTTATATGGAGGACGGATCCTATTTAAGAATAAGGAATATCACGCTCGGATACACAATTCCCCCTCAAACGATAAATACTATCGGAATGTCCGCAGCAAGAGTCTATTTTTCCGCTCAAAATCCATTGACAATCACAAAGTATTCCGGCTACAATCCTGAAGTTAGTTCTTACCATAATGCGCTAACTCCAGGAGTGGATTATTTTAATTACCCGATAGCTCAAAGCTATTCTTTAGGAATCAACATCACCCTTTAATTAACTGTCATGAAAACTATAAATAAAGTTGTATACATTCTTGCGCTTTTGACATTCAGTCGATGTTCCGGGGATTTTATAGATATTGCTCCAATCTCTAACGCCAACGAACAGAACTTCTACAATACAGAACAGGATTTCCTAAATGCGATTTATGGGGCATATTCCACGTTGAAAATGAGCGGGACTTACAGCGACAATATTCAATTGATCGGAGACCTGAGGTCGGACAATACTGAAATGGGTACAACGGCAAGCGTGAGATTTCCCTTCTATGAACTTTCTGAATTTATGGATCAGGAAACAAGCCCTATAGTTGCAAATGTATGGAATCACCATTACATGGGTATCAGACGTGTCAATACTATATTGGACAGGATCGATGACAGTAACGCAAATGATCAGGTAAGGAGTACTATTGTGGCTGAGGCAAAGTTTTTAAGAGCGCTGTTCTATTTTAATTTGGTGAGAGTCTTTGGAGATGTTCCGTTGACAACTAGCCGCATATTAACGGTGGAGGATGCCTACGAATTTAGCAGAACTGCATCAAATGAAGTATATAACCAGATCATTGAAGACCTGATAGCTGCTGAAGAAGCATTGCCACTTCAAATAGGAAACCTGCATGGCCGGGCCACCAAAGGAGCCGCCGGTTCCCTGTTAGGCAAGGTATATCTAACCATCCATGAGTACGAAAAAGCCAAAATAGTATTGGGAAAAGTGATAGGCTCCGATCAATACGATATCTTGGATAACTTCTCTGATTTATGGAGAGCGGAAAACAAAAACAATATGGAATCCATATTTGATGTCCAATTTGAAAAGAATGTTACCGCATCCACCGGAGCTCCCTTTACCGAAAGGTATACGCCATATCTTTATCCACACCTGCCATTCAGAACTACTGGTGGGGGCTACAATATTCCCACAGAGGACTTAATAGAAGCCTTTGAACAAAATGATTTGAGGAAAGGAGCGTCCTTAAAGGAAAGTTACATCAATACCGATGGAAGTATCGTTTCAGGTTTGGAGGGTCGGTATAATATCAAATTTTATGATATGCCAATCCAGGGTGGCGGGTCTGGAAACAACTGGCCAATTTTGAGGTATGCGGATGTTTTATTGATGTATGCCGAAGCTTTAAATGAAATATCCTTTGATCCGAATGGCCCATCCTTTGATTTATTAAATAGGATTCGGAGACGAGCAGGCTTACCCGAAAAGACATTTAATCATTCCGACCCCTTTTATGCGGTCAATTCCCAGGAAGAATTCCGTCTTGCTATCGAGCAGGAGAGGCGGGTTGAACTGGCATTTGAAGGGCACAGATGGTTTGATCTGGTAAGAACGAACCGTGCCGTTGACGTTATAAATCCTAAAGTGTCTGCGGGAGTACAACCTCATCAGTTATTATTGCCCATTCCGCTGAGCCAGGTTCAGATCAATCCAGAAAATATATCTCAAAACCCAGGATACTAATATGAACGTTACTCCGTGGACATATAGACTGTTGGTGGTGTGTCTTTTTCTTACCGGAAAATTAGAAGGTCAATCATTAAATTTTAATGCGGTGGTACCGTCTTCAACACAGGCTGTATTTCAAGTGGATGTTCCCTACCCCACGGCGGATAAACCTCAATCAAAATTATGGTATATGGAAGGGGCGTGGTGGACAATTTTACCCACCTCAACTGGACCATCTTTATGGAAGAGAGGTAGAAAAGGATGGGAAGAGAAGAAAAATGTCAGAAAATCGTTGGCCACAATACCCGGTAGGGCGGACGTATGGGCTAATGAGGATGCCATAACAGCTGTTTCCGTTGATCCGAAGGAATTGGTGGTATTTAGATTAATCGAAAGAAGAATTTTTTTTCGGAAAACATGGGATGCAGAAATATTGGCCAGATTGCATCCACCCGTTGGAGAAGGGGAAATCGAAACCGCCACCATCGCACAAGATAAAGCAGGGAATTGGTGGGTGGCAGCGGATTTCGGGGATAAAGTATGTGTTTGGAACGCTGATCAAAACTGCCACATATGGAGTAGTCCAATTGTATTGGCAGACGGCATAAATGACGATGACATAAGTTTAATAGCAGTCATGCCGGAGGGAATAGGGGTCGTTTGGTCAGATCAAAATAGGCAATCAGTTAGGATGAGAATTCACCTTGATGGGGATTCAATTGAGGACTGGAGTGAAATAGTCACCATTGAAGAAGGAAATAGGACAGCGGATGATCATCTTAATTCTGCCTTGTCTGCGGATGGGACGCTTTGGCTGGTGTCCAAAAATGGTGTGGATCTCGAAGGAAAGTCGCAATTTGTATTGCGAGTTCGATCCCCGGGAGGGAATTGGACTAACTATCCTTACGCTAATATGAATCCGTCGAAATTACCTAGCCGCCCAATTATTGTCACATCGGAAGATCCTTCCAAAGTGGTGAGTGCCCATAGTGTCTATGACAGCAAAAACCCATACCTGGGGGAGATCGTTTTCGGATTAATAGATACAACTTCCACCGATATTCTAACAAAAGTAACATCCATAGTTTCGCCAGATACTACTGGTTGGGTTGGTGTCAATCGGGTCAATGATGTCACGGGACCGAAAAGACCCTTCAAGATGGGCGTCCCTTGGATTCTCCTATGCTCCGATAAGGATGGAAGAGTTTATGAATTGAATTTGACAATGAAGTTAGAGGACCGGTAAAACTTTTGGGGCTAGTGCTTTTTTTCGATCGAAGAAAAGATCATGTCGTTCATAATCGGCAGTGCCTAGGTTTTTATATTAGAATTTTTATACTTAATTAAATACCTTTTCATTTTGCTTCTTTACCAAGGTAGCTTTTGGACCCGCTCATCCGAAAGAGCATGCGGAAGACCATGTATAGTTTACGTAAAACAACGGAGTTGAATTTAAAAGACAAAAACAATTAGGCGAAATTAAACGTGGGCTTCCAGTCATTGGATTTCTTCAACAACCATAATTTCAATTGGTCTTCAACTTTCTAAGATCAGAATTTCTTAGAGACCAATAAACACCAAACTTATGCCAAAGCCGACTTCTGAACCGTTCTGGAACCAGGTAATCATCCGTTTTATAGTCCAGCCCCAGTTCGCATTTGGTCTTATCGTCTAAATAAAAGTCCAAAAAGGCAACTAAGCGGTTCTCTATGTCGGGCTTTTAAGCCAGGATTGAATACCCTATTTGTTTGAAGAAAAGGAACCAAATCCTCCTTATTTTCAAATATGAAATCGTGCATGCGATTCCATTTTATGATAATTAAAATCTAGCTTTAAAAGATCGTGAAAATATTAAATCTATCAGTTTTTTGTTAAATTGTGGAGATAAGCCTAATTCCCATAGATTTTATATTGTGACATCATTCAATTCGCAGCAGTTTATTGAAAGGGCCAATGTAAATTAAATTGATTAGGACAAGGAAACATTTACTTGGATTGATACTTATAGTTTCATTTGCCTGCAATCCGGAAATTATTAAAGAAGCTAACGGAACCGTTTGAATCAGTGGCTGTTTAGCATTTTGTTCCAACAAATTCATCTTGACCGTGGAGACACGTTAATAATTGCTACGGAAGATAACTATTTATAACAGCTAGGGATAGGGTTAATCTAAGATATAAAGAGAAAGGAGCAAACGAAACATGCACTTCATTTCATGACTGCAGGATTATCAAAATTAAAAAAATCGAATAAAGCGTTTTATTTAGGTTCAAAATATGACAAACATCATGAAATCAATTGATACTCATTGGTATATTTGAAGAATGAAATATCCAATTTTGATCCATCCAAACTGTTGATCAGGTGAACTATCTTAAATTTCTGGACAACCAATTTTTTAAAGAAGCTGGTGAAATGTCCCGTTTTACCGCCCGCTTTTTTAATGAAGCATCTAAACCGAAGCAGGAATACGGGGAATTTTTCAAGCAATGTTATGTGATCGGATACAAGACCCTTACCCTTGTCGGAGTAACTGCCTTTATCATGGGTCTGGTGCTGACCATTCAATCCAGACCTACCTTGTTGGAGTTTGGAGCGGAATCCCTATTGCCTTCAATGGTTTCTGTTTCTTTGATTAGAGAAATTGCCCCCGTCATCACTGCGCTAATCTGTGCGGGAAAAATCGGATCAGGATTAGGGGCAGAGTTGGGCTCGATGAAAGTGACCGAACAAATTGATGCTATGGAGGTCTCCGGAACGAATCCTTTCAAATATTTGGTAGTCACCCGGGTGTTGGCAACCACGTTGATGGTGCCGATTCTATCAAGCTTGGCCAATGCGATTTCTTTGTACGGAGGATTTTTGGGGGTAAACCTCAGAGGTGATGTTAGTTGGAATCTGTATTGGTTTCAAGTTTTCGGGATTTTGAACTTTGGAGATGTACTACCTTCATTGATTAAAACATTTTTCTTTGGATTTGCCATTGGCATTGTAGGATGCTACAAGGGATTCAGTTCCCAAAAAGGAACAGAGGGAGTTGGCAGATCGGCTACTACTGCGGTGATAGTAGCTTCATTGATGGTGTTTATAGTTGATCTCATTGCAGTTCAAATTACAGATTTATTGGGATTGACGTAGTAAAAAGATGGAACAAACAGTCAGAAACCCTGTAATTGAAGTTAAAAATGTCAATAAGTCATTTGGGGATAACCATGTACTCAAAGATTTCAACATGTCGGTTTATCCCGGTGAAAATCTAGTTATTCTAGGAAAATCCGGCTCGGGAAAATCAGTTCTGATCAAATGCATCATCAGTTTGATTCAAGCGGATGAAGGAGAAATCTTGTTGTTGGGCAGTTCCATCCAAGGCTTGGAGCAAGATGAACTTGATATGCTTAGGGCCCACGTGGGATTTCTTTTTCAGAGCAATGCGTTGTATGATTCGATGACAGTACGGCAAAATCTGGAGTTTCCACTTCGTATCCATTGGTCAAAAGAGGAACGTGCCCTGGGTGCGGAAGCTGCCGTGAAAGAAGCATTGGAAGACGTGGGCCTTTTACATACCATTGACATGATGCCATCAGAACTTTCCGGTGGTATGAAAAAGAGAGTTGCTTTGGCAAGATCACTGATTCTAAGACCAAAAGTCATCCTTTATGATGAGCCCACCACTGGCTTGGACCCAATAACTTCACGGGAAATCAGTGAGTTAATGGTGAGTGTGCAACAGAAGTATAATGCCACTTCTGTGATCATTTCTCATGATTTAAATTGTATAAAAATCACGTCAAACAGGGTCATCATGCTGATTGATGGGACATGTTACGCTGATGGAACATATGAAGAGCTTAGTCAATCGGCAGATCCAAAAATAAAAGAGTTTTTTAAATGATTATGAAAACGAAAAAAACAATAGAGAATGCCAAACTTGGAGGACTTGTCATCGCAGGAATACTGTTTCTGGTATTTACCCTGTATATGATCGGCAAAAATCAGAATATGTTTGGTTCCTCCATCACAATCACAGCAGTAGTCGAAAGTGTAAACGGACTCGTACCTGGAAATAATGTGCGTTTTAAAGGTTTAAATGTAGGCACTGTGAAGTCTGTTGATATGGCAAACGACTCTTCACTGCATGTTGTCATGTATATTCAAAAAAAGATGGTTCCGTTTATAAGGAAAAATTCCCTTACGTCTATTGGCACAGATGGTCTGATGGGCAACAAACTCATCCAAATCATACCTCAGGCAGGAGATGCCCAAACGGTCGAAGAAGGTGATATAATTTACTCGATAATGCCGGTAAGCACCGACGATATGCTGCAAAGGATTGGATCAAGTAGTGAATTTATAGAAAAAACCACCGAAAATCTTTATGAAATCACCACAAAACTAAAGAAAAGCGAGACCTTGTGGGGGCTGCTTTCAGACTCTCTTTTGACCGGGGATATCAAAGAAGCGGTAGTTGAGCTCAAACTGGCGGCCACCAACGCGGCTGACATGACCAAAAACGGCAGTAAATTTATGAATGAACTGACAGAAGGGAAGGGGTTGATTCAGAGAATGTTAACAGATGAGGAGCTTTCCCGTGAATTTTCGGCTTCTTTGGGGAGATTAAGAGAATCCAGCGACCAAGCTGCCGAAATTGTCAGTAAGGTAAATTCGGTAATTGATAGTTTGGAAGCAGGGGAGGGGACAATCGGGCTACTGCTTAAGGACCCTTCCTTCAGGGAGGCACTTTCAAACAGCATGCTAAACCTTGAAATGAGTACCGAGAGATTTAATGAGAATATGGAGGCCATGAGAAGCAACTTTCTGTTTAGGAGGTACTTTAAACGACAGGAAAAAGAGAGGAGTAGGGAGCTTGAGGAATAGCTAAAGGGTTTGCATTAACCCAAGAATACACCGGTTAAATTTTTAGTTTGAATGTTTTTCTCTAACGAACAATATCATTAAAGTTAAAAATAGACTTTTCCCTGTTTTTATCTTTTATACGAAAACCAATTATTCGTATAGTTGAAAAACAGACCTCATCTGTAAGGTTGTTACCTTTTAGCTGTCTCAATAATTTCGTTGACTACATCCTGATTTTCCAATCCCAAACCTTCTTTTTGATAGGTCATGACACCTTGGCGGTCAAATACGGAGATGATATTGGAGTGGGAAAAATCTATGGGGCTTATTTTCTTATATTTTACCGCCAGAATATTGGCGAAATCCCGGACACCATCTTCCGTACCCTGAAGAAACAGCCACTCAGGCCCATCCATCCCGTTTTCCTTGGCAAAGGCTTTTAGCCGCTCTGGGCTGTCCGCCACTGGGTCTATACTCACCAATACGTATTTTACCCCACCCGTTTTTTCGGTGCTGACGGCTGTTTCTATAGACCTCATATCAGCAACCAATCGGGGACAGGCTGTGCGGCAAGCTGTGTAAATCATAACTACGGCCAGGGTTTCTCCCTTCAGATCCTTGAATTCAATCTGTTTGCCATCTTGGGTATTCCATACAGACGGCAGTTGATAAATGGACATTTCATGCATGGTGTCATCTTCAATGACGATCTCTTTGGATATATTGTTCTCATTGCATGAGAAAATGAAGATCAGTAGAGGAATTGAAAGAAATAACTTCATAGTAGACTTGCTTTAAATAATTTTGATAGATTAAATGGGCCTGTATGCGTCTATTTTTTGGTTATTAAATCATAGTTTTCGGTATCCGCAACACATCTAAACCCAAGGTTGGTGAGTGAATAATTAGCCTTTAAGCTGGATCGTAATGCATACCGCATAAATGCGGCGTAGTTCATCAAGTCGCTGGCACCAACTGCGCCTGATGCACAAAATAATCCCCTGTCTGTATTGCCATTGTTCCTTGATTCCCCCGTTATGATGATGGAATTAAAATCGAGCGTCCATTCCCACACCAAACCATGCAGGTCTTTTACTCCCCAATAATTTTTTGGACTCTGGCCTACTGATGTAAGGTACGTTTTGGGTTTTTCATAGCTTCTCAGTATACCAACATTGTATAAGCTGTCCCGACGCGCATCAGCTTTATCTTCACTAGCCATAGCGGCGAACTCCCATTCATCCACAGTAGGCAAACGCTTTCCCCGACATTCACAATATGCTTTTGCGGCAAACCAGGAAACATTATTAACCGGTTTATCCTTTAAATACTCGGGGAAACTGGTTGTGCCAGTCCAGTTGTCAAGGTATCTCTCGTCAGCGAAGAGTTTTATGACATTTCCTTTTTGCCATTGGGGGAATTCTCTTACAAATTCAAGAAAATCTCCGTGCGAAACCGGTATTACATCCATATAAAAGGCACTTACACTTACTTGTCCCTCTTCGGCACTTCCGTAAAGAGGGGTATAGATCCCCTCATTTACGAGTACCATTTCCACATGCTGTGCGGACGTATAGGAGGCAAGCAGCGTGCATAACCAAAATGCTAGCAGTTTTCCCATTATCTCCGTCTCTTTTTAACCATTTCGGAAGTGATTTCCGAACCATTGTTGCCCCAACTATTGTACACATAGGTCAAAACACTGGCTACCTCATCATCGGTAAGTTGCTGGGAAGGCATGATACTGTTGTACTTTTTGCCATTGACCGTTATCTCTCCGGAAAGTCCGTGAATAAGGGCGTCGATAGCTCTGTCTTCATCCGCATTTAGGTAGTCGGCCTGAGCTAAAGGTGGGAAAGCATTGGCGATGCCTTCGCCATTTGCCTGGTGACAGGCAAAGCAAGCCTGCATATATAATTTTTTCCCGGCTTCTATTTTTTCAGATTTGTTTAAGTCCTTTGGTACCTCAATAGCGATCCCATCTTTAGGCATGTTTTGAATGATCGAGCCTTCCGGTTTATAAATGCCTTCCATTATCTCACCTGCAAAAATGGTGGGATTTTCGTCTCCTGTGACAGAAATAATCCCCAAAGCACCTTTATTAAATGCCCTGAAAATGGAGTGATCTACCAAAACCAAATTGGAAGGTACTTCTACTTTAAATTCCAATATTGCGGCTCCTCCGGCGGGAATAAGCGTGGTGCCCACATTGTAATTGATCTGATCCCCTCCATCTACATACACCCTGTCAAATATTTCACCAATTACGTGGAAGGATGAAGCCAGATTTGGGCCGCCATTTCCAAAGAAAAGTCGTACTGTTTCTCCCGCAGTGGCTGTAAGGGCATTGTCACCGGTAAGCGAATTGACTTTGCCGTTGAACACTACGTAGTCTGGGTTTTCGTCAATTGCTTTTTGCATGTCAAAGGGCTGATATCCGGGCTGGCCAAATTTTCCCTCGGTATAAAAATCCCCCTGCATGACATAGAATTCCTTGTCAACCGGAGGAAGTCCCCCTTCCGGTTCAACCAAAATCAATCCATACATCCCATTCGCAACGTGCATGCCTACCGGAGCTGTGGCGCAGTGATATACATACAGCCCAGGGTTGATGAGTTTGAAGGAAAATGTCTTCTCATGACCCGGTGCTACAAATGATGCCTCTGCACCGCCACCCTGTCCCGTGACTGCATGTAGGTCAATATTGTGGGGGAGTTTGTTGTCGGGATGGTTTTTGATTTTGAATTCTACCAAATCTCCTACTCGCGTTCGGATAAAAGATCCGGGAACTGTTCCTCCAAAAGTCCAATACATGTAAGTAACCCCGTCGGCCATTTCAGCTTCCTCTTCGATAATCTCCATTTCCATGTACAGCTTCATGGCCGGCCTGTTGCCGATGGGAGCGGGTACAAAGGGTGGGTCAGTTAACTCAGCAATCATCTCGCCGAATACCTTGATCTTACTGGCATCCTTGATGAATTTCCCATTTGTACTTGCCTTATTTTCCTGACAACTGTAGTTCGTTAGAGTTATTAATAAAAAGAGTAAAGGATAAAAAACTCCTTTAAATTGATAAAACTTTTCCTTTTTCATGGTCTGTTTTTCTAAGTTTTTAATTTGAGTTTATTTAACAATCAGATGTTATCTGTTTTTTAGCGAAAAATCAAAATTGATATGGCACAAAATAAAAGTAAAAACCTGAGGAATTTCATGACTTTTATCAGGAATTTGTAGATATTTTATCATACAATTCGCACTTGTAATGTATTAATAATTTTGATTTGCTGTTGAAAATATTTTTTTTAGTCTATTGGTGTTGGTTTTTACCAATGATTCTTATATTAGCGTCATAAAAGATTAACAGGTATTTTAATATTCCTTTTACGATTATTTTAAACCCAAATTCATATGCTATCAAAATCACAAGCAAGGGCATTTTTCTTTGGAGGTACAGCAGTCACATTTCTGATATTTATCGGATTGACTATCTATTCTTTAGCTCCAAGCAATGACCAAACCAACCACCATAACATCACCGAGCAGGTGATAAAAGGCAAGCACCTCTGGGAAGCCAACAACTGTATGGGTTGCCATACCATAATGGGAGAAGGTGCCTATTATGCCCCGGAACTTACCAAAGTAATTGACCGAAAAGGAGCGCCACTTGTCAAAGCTATTCTGCAATCTCCGGTACCTTGGGCACCCAACGGACGTAAGATGGTAGCTTACGAAATGACCGATGAGGAAGCTGATGCCATGGTTGAGTATTTTAAATGGATAGGCCAATTAGATCTCAATGGTTTTGAACGCATCGTTTCCCCTTTAGCTAAAGACAAATAAACCACCAATACTATGAAATATAAATCCCAACAGGTAGCCTACTGGTTTTTCGCCTTGTGTATGCTGCTCTTCGCATTGCAGATTGTCTACGGTTTTATTATGGGTTTTGCCCGTATCGGAATGGACGGACTCCATGACTGGATTCCTTTTAATACCGCACGGGCTGTTCATACCAATCTGTTGGTAATATGGTTGCTGACAGGGTTTATGGGTGCTGCTTATTATATCATTCCTGAGGAAGCGCAGCGGGAGTTGGTGAGTGTCAAGCTAGCTTATGTACAATTGATTTCATTGGCCCTTGTAGGTGTCGCTGCCATTACCGGATACCATTTCAATATCTGGGAAGGGCGGAAATTCCTGGAAATCCCCAGGGAATTGGACTATCTGGTCGTTGTCAATGTCCTACTCTTTTTGGGAATTATTCTGGCAACCTTATTTAAAGGAAAACGGCAGACAACGACGGCCTTGGTCATGGTTATGGGATTGGTGTTTGCGGCGTTGCTCTATCTACCTGGTATGATTTGGTTTGATTCCCAAGTAACGGATTCCTTTTTCCGTTGGTGGGTTGTCCATCTTTGGGTAGAAGGTGTATGGGAACTAATTATGGGCGGTATCCTCGCATTTCTTCTGATCAAACTGACGGGAGTGGACCGGGAGGTGATCGAAAAATGGCTTTATGTCATTGTTGGACTTACCTTTCTTTCAGGAATTCTCGGGACCGGCCACCACTATTACTATATTGGTGTCAATAAAATATGGCTGATAGTTGGGGGTGTTTTTTCAGCCCTGGAACCACTTGCATTTCTTGCCATGGCTTTGTTTGCTGTCTACATGTATAGAAAAGGTGAAAAAAACCACCCAAACAAACTAGCACTTTTTTGGACAATCGGCGCGGCAATTGTGTCCTTTGTAGGAGCGGGATTACTTGGCTTTGCGCATACATTGCCTCAGACCAACCTGTATACACATGGAACCTTAGTCACAGCCATGCACGGGCATTATGCTTTCTGGGGAGCCTACGCTATGATCGTTCTCGCCATTATCAGCTATGCCATGCCCAATATGACCGGAAGAAAACGCTATGACAAGCTAAACGGACACCTCGCCTTTTGGCTTTCCAATATTGGTATGTTGGGAATGGTGGTAGCTCTGGGAGTTGCGGGAGTGGTGCAGGTTTACCTTGAGAGAAGACTAGGTATGGATTTTATGGTGGCACAGGAAGAAGTGAAGATCCACTTTGTAGTGATGCTGATTAACGCCACTGTTTTCGCTACTGGTATCACACTATATATATACGAATTCATCAAATTTGGTCGGCCTACAGATGAGGCTCTTGAGATGAAAGAGGAAGAAGAACATATATTAGTGAAATAATGGATTCACCCCACGCTGTTGGGCCAACATTATGAAGGCCCTTTCAGTAGAATATTAAAACCGGGGGGACGGCAGTAAATTTTAATTAAGACCCAGTTCATCTCAATGAAGACTTGGATTCCAAAAATATTCATCAATCAATAAATATGATTCTTACAGCTCCCTATTACCACGAAACACAAAAAGAATCCGAGGTCTTTTCCCATGCCTTTCAAAACAATTTACCCCTCTTACTCAAAGGCCCCACAGGGACTGGTAAATCGAGGTTTGTGGAGTATATGGCGCATGTGCTTGAAAAAAAGCTGATTACAATTAGCTGTCATGAAGAAACCTCCTCAACGGATCTAATTGGTAGGTTCATCATCAAGGGCGCGGAAACGGTCTGGCTGGATGGCCCCTTGACGACTGCGGTAAGAGAAGGTGCCTTTCTTTACTTGGATGAAGTTGCCGAAGCGAGACCGGATGTTATCGTGGCTATACACTCCCTGACAGACCACAGGAGGGAGCTTTTTATTGACAAATTGGGTGAAACGGTCAAAGCCCACGAGGATTTTATGCTTATCGCTTCATTCAATCCCGGTTATCAACGGGGATTTAAAGAGCTCAAGCCTTCCACAAGGCAGCGATTCATTGCGCTCTCTTTTGCCTATCCGGAAGCCAAAATCGAGACGGAGATTGTGATAAATGAATCTGGAGTAGATGGGGATATTGCCAAAAAGCTGGTAGCCATTGGGCGTAAAATCAGAAACCTGACAGAACTGGGCCTTACGGAAACTGTTTCCACTAGGCTGTTGGTAGACGCCGCTAAATTGATCCATAGCGGGTTGCCCAAAAGACTCTCTGTCAATGTTGCGGTGGTGGAACCACTTACCGATGACCCGCAGACTGTTCAGTCATTAAAGGATTTGGTAGGGTTGATGATATAAATTGAAATATGAACTATGGGACTTGATTTAGATGAGTGGATATATGGCAGCGTAGTCAAATACTTCAGAAGAAGCCGAAAGTCCAGTGAGGAGAAAATGGACCATAAGGTGGATTTGGAAAAGATCAAGCCACGGTTGACGCTCTTAGCACGTGCTATTACTGGGAAGGCGATCGAAATCTTCCCTGCCGAAAGGGAAGGAGGATTTAAAAATAACAACTTTTTTCTACCAATATCCTTTTCCGAATTCCCGTCTTGGGAAGAAAACCTTTCTTTTTACTTTTTCCGCATGCTTTATCTAAGTGCACAACAGGATTTGGGGGCCAATTGGCTAAAGGAGACCTCCGATCTCACTCTTTCCCGACAGATGGCCATGCAATGCGCACCTGCGGTTTTGGATAGGCTAAAGGAGGATTTTATGATAGCGTTCCAGCTGCATAATCGGTTGAGGACATATTTTGAAGAAAAGAAAAAGCCTAACGAGCCGGCGGATTTTTCTTGGCTTTACGGGAAGTGGATGTATGGGGGAGATGTCCCCAATGGTGAAGAATTACGTGATTTCGACGAAAAAACAAAAAAGGGAAAGGATCCTTCACCGACAACAACTGTGAATGCCAAAGCCGTAGAGGAAGTGAAAAACCTTACCATTGACAAAAAGCAACAGGCAGACTATGTGATGACCCACAATTTTGAAAAGGTGGAGACGGCCGAGGAGGCTAACGGAGTGTGGAGGGATTTTGATGGAAAAGATGATTTGGCAGACCACCAGGATGCATTGGAGGAATTGAGCATGAAGTTTACCGTTAGGGTGGATGATACGGCGCATTCCGTCTATCAGGCTGAATTTGTGGAAAACACCACTATTTCAGAAAGCGCTGAATCTGACGAAAAGGGTCTGTTCCTTGAATATGATGAGTGGGATTTTAAAAAAAGGAGATACAAACCTAATTTTTGCAAGGTATATCCGAGGTTGCAGGTAAATGCAGATATTTCCTATTATCAGAAAACCATATCTGAAAATGGGTCAACACTGATGGGACTTCGGAAGATGCTGACCTCAGTCAATAACAAAATGATGCAGCAAAGAAGACAGAATCAAGGAGATGAGTTTGACATTGATGCACTTACTGACCTCTATACCGATGTTTACGCCCGGAAGACACCATCTGAAAATATTTATATTTCAAACCGCAAAAAGGAAAAGGACCTTTCTATTTTGCTTTTGTTGGATATCAGTTTGTCGAGCGACGGATATGCGGCAAATAACAGGGTCATTGATGTGGAAAAAGATGTTTCTATTCTTTTCGGTGAAATATTGGACGAGTTTAATATTGATTTCTCCATAGACAGTTTTTATTCCAAAACCAGAAATTATTCCACTTACCTCACATTAAAGGATTTTGATGAATCCTGGCAAAATGGGAAGCATAAAATTGGTGCGGTAGAACCTCAAGGCTATACCCGGATAGGAGCGGCGCTGCGTCATGCCGGTTCCAGATTGGATAAAAGGGACACTAAAAATAAATGGGTTATTCTAATATCTGACGGTAAGCCAAATGATTACGATAAATATGAGGGGAATTATGGCATTCAGGATGTTAGGCAAGCACTTAGAGAACTGAATGAAAGGCATATCAATTCCTATGCATTGGCAATAGAGGCCCAGGCAAAGTACTATCTCCCACAGATGTTTAATCATTACCAAATCCTGACCACACCTGTGGAGTTGTTACATTCGTTGGTTAGCCTATACGAAAAGATTAAACATCAATAAATTAACAGAATATGGAATTGATACAGGAAAGGCCGGATAACAAAAATATTTTTTACCCGCCAGGTGGGTTAATGATTTGGATTATTATTCTCCTTGAGTTAGTTACATTTGGGTTAGGTTTAATAGGTTTTGCGTACTATGGAAGAATGGAGCCTGCTCTTTTCCACGAATCCCGCTTGCAGCTGAATATTGGCTTAGGTACGGTCAATACGGTTGTACTATTGGTTAGCGGATATATGATGGCAAGTGCAGTTGGTTGTTACAGAGGAGGAGGAAAGAAAAGAGCAATTCACTTTTTGAAATGGACACTGCTTGGGGGTGGGATATTTATCTGTATCAAATCCTTCGAATACTACGAAAAATTCACTTCTTCAATTGATATGGAAGACAATATGTTTTTCACTTTTTATTGGCTACTCACAGGATTCCATTTGGTACATGTCTTAGTAGGAATGGTGATTTTGGGATGGATGCTGTATAAGATGAGACCTGTTGATACTGATATTTCGGTAGACGACCTAGAATCCGGAGCGGCCTTTTGGCATATGTGTGATTTGATTTGGTTATTGTTATTCCCTACACTTTACTTGATATTCTAAGGATGAAAAACCAATTGCTATTGACTCTTACTGGTTTGATTGGGTTAACCTTGTTGACTGGCTTAGTTCTTATTTTTGAATGGAGTATGTTTGGGCTATTGGCTGTGTTTTTTATGACAGTAGCGGGAGTGAAGTTTTATTTGGTAGCTTTTGAGTTTATGGAATTGGCCAAGGCAAACCGATTCTGGAAGGTTACATTGATGGCTATCTGCTTTCTGATTTTAACAGTAGTCAGTTTGTTGGCAATTTGATAATGAAAAATATTCAGTTTACTTTTCAGTAAGATTTTTCAAAGGCATTAGTCCCCATACAGATTTCAACTGGAATTGAGAGCTTGGTTTGAGATCATTAGCCTGTAAAATTGGAAAGAATGGACGTAGCCAAAATTATCAGTTTTATAAAAGATTCTTCCCTGAAAACAACTATAGTCTTCTAAAATGGGTTTATTAATATTGGTGACAAAATAAAAAACTATTAATTAATTGTTCATTGGTTATGTTGGAATCAGCATACCGATCGCCTATTCAGTAGACACCGTGGTACGTCCGAACGGTTTGTAAATTTGTAATCACAATAAAATTATGAGAATATCTAAACAAAATTATCGGATCTTTGTATCAATTGTTACCGATAGAAAGATAAAGAAGTCTTTATTTTGGGGAATATTAAAAAATCAATAAGCATATATGTTTTCTAAAGCCTGTCAATACGGAATAAAATCAGTGATTTATATTTGGAAACAAAGCCAGATAGGCCTAAAGGTGGGGGCAAAGGAGACTGCTGCTTACGTTGATGCACCGGAGCCTTTTACGGCCAAGATCCTTCAGGAACTTGTCAGGAAGAAAATCATTGGGTCGCAGAAAGGGCCCACAGGAGGTTTTTATGTGGGAAAGGAACATGAGGCCTTTTCCCTAAAAGATTTAGTTGTGGCTATCGATGGTGACGGGATTTTTTCCGGATGTGGTCTTGGGTTAAAAGCATGTTCGGAACTTAATCCTTGTCCCCTTCACCATGAGATCAAAAAAATAAGGAGTGAAATGGTAGAGATGCTGACCAAGAAAAGCCTCAAACAACTTGCTGAGGAAGTTGAAAGCGGCGAGACAGTTCTTCGCAGATTGGTTTAATATTAGTTTGTCACACCACAAGTTGTTTTATGTCTAAAATGACCACGAAGGACACAGAGAAGGCACAAAGAGCACAGAGCTTTTTTAAAAACTTCTCCGTGTCCCCTATGTAACCTCCGTGTCCTTTGTGGTTCTATTTAAAAATTAACTTTGGAGGAAGCATTCTTAAGAGGCATGGGAAATCTAATTTGCTCACACCACAAGTTGTTTAACGTCCTCTTCCTTTAGATTTTTATACTTAAAAACCGCAAACACAGAAATTGTCAACAAGACGGCTACCACCCAATATACCCATATGGGAACGGGTACGGGATCTCCCGCTGCATAGGAATGCAAACCTGACAAGTAATAGTTCACTCCGAAAGAGGTCATGATAATGGATGAGAATGCCCAAAGACTTGCCAAGTTAAAAACCAGACCATTTTTGAATTTGGGAATCAACCTAAGATGTAGGACAAAGGCGTAGACAATCACCGATATCAAAGCCCATGTTTCCTTGGGATCCCAAGCCCAATACCGTCCCCAACTTTCATTGGCCCATACACCTCCTAGAAAAGTGCCAACAGCCAACAAAAACAGGCCAATGGTAATTGACATTTCATTGACCATCTGCAATTCCCGGATACTGTTCCACCATTGTTTTCCGGGATTATGGGGTTTGAATATAGTCAGCATCAAACTTAGCAAGGCGATGATTGCAGCAAGTGCCAATGGGGCATAACTGCTTACAATAATTGCCACATGTATTTTGAGCCAGTAGGAATTAAGGACAGGCATCAGATTGGTGATTTCAGGATTGAGCCAATCCAAAAAACCAACGAACAGGAGTGTCCCCGAGAAAAGCAAACCCAAGGGCAGGGTGAATTTTGACTTATTGGAAAACAACAGCCCAAACAATAAAACCCCCCAGGCTACAAAGACCAACATTTCAAACCCATCACTCCATGGGGGATGCTTGGCAATATACCAGCGCAAACAAAGGTGGAACGTGAAGGCCAAGAAGCCGAACCATGCCATCACCTTACCGGCGAACCAGATTTTTTTCCAAATACCTTCCTGATTGAAAAGCATCAAAATCCCCAAAAACAAAAGTGCGCTTCCCAAAAACCAAAAAACACCAAATAGCCTAGTTCCTAAATTCAATTGATTATAAAGTAGTTCGGCTTTGATTTCATTGGGGGTAGGATAGACCTCCGCCCCGATTTTTTCTTGGTACATTGCAATATAGGCCAAGGTCTCTTCGGCATCATCCCAGGTACCTGCTGTCAGGCCTTTGTTGAGTGCTTGGAGATAAAGAGGAGTGATGTTTTTTACAAAAACTGCATCCTCTTCATCAAAACCCTGCAAATACTGCTGTCCGGTATACCAAGTATTGTTTCCGTCCAGTTTGTTCGGAAAGAGCCGTAGAAAATCGCCTGTAAGCAAGCCATAAAAAATATTGAATCTTTCATCCGTTTTGAGAAGCTCTTTATGTCCTTCATTTCTTTCTGACGGTTTGAGCTGATTGGCTTTCTCCACCAATTCCTGTATCCTATAGTTTCCTTCTTCATCCAAAAAGCTACTGAAACTGATCCTGTCCGCTGCTTCTATGCCCAATGCTTGGAAAACCTCAACCGACTTGGCCCTGTCGATTTTAATGATGGGTAGCTCACTAAACACCGATGGATCCATTTGGACTGCCAAGAGGAACTGTTCAGGGCTTAACCTAATCTCGCCATCTCCGGAGGGTAATGCCATGTAAGTTTTCCCTGTTAGTTTTCGGGTTATTTCATTGGCCAATGTATTCAAAGGCTTCATCCTTCCATCCAAATCCTGCACGATCAGTTTACCGTATGCTCTGGATTGTTCCAGAGGAACTATATCGGATTCTAAATTAGGAGGGACATCCTGGGCGGAAATAGTGGCTGAAATCCCCAAGAATAATATAAGGGATGCGACTACTTTTTTGATTTTACCAAGCTTGGTGTTAAGGATGCTGAACCTGCTTCCCTTTGCAAAAAGCGTCAAAAACATTCCAACAGTCAAAAGAAGATATCCAAGATATGTAATATAGGTGCCTGGCCTATCCTGATTTACGGAGAGTATCGTTCCCCTTTCATCCGTGTCATAGGAGGATTGGTAAAATCTAAATCCCTTGTAATCCAATACATTGTTCATAAAAATCCGGTATGGGAATTCGTCCCCTTTGTCCATCACCATTACCTCACTGGCATAGCTGGCAGGGCTTTGGCTACCTGGGTATCTTTCCAGTTCAAATGCATTCAGATATAGTCCAAAAGGCAAGGTAACAGACTTTGGCCCAAAAGTAACGGTGTAATTTTCACCTTGATGGGAAAAGGAAGTCCAACTTGGGTTGAAACTGACAAGCTTCACATACGCCTCGCTGAGAATTTGCCCGGAATTATCCAGGACTTTATACTTGACGACATCCAGCAGGTTTTTGGCCAGTTCGGGGTCTTCCTCCGGGACAAAGCTTAGCTTGGCATCCTCATAGATTCCTTTCACCATAAATGCACCACCATCCCATTGGTAAAGCGTGCGCAATTGGAGGGGCTGGGACTCCCCGGCATGTTGGTTTCCCATACTCTGGGTGGACATTTCCATCAGCTGCAAATGCTGGTCGGTTGCTATTATCCAAGTTCCATTTTCCTTAAAAATCCGTATGGGGTGATTGGAATCATTAGCGGTGCTGAGGGTGATTTCCCCCATTTGTATATACTTCCCCTCGTCCACCAGATAATCTTCTCTGCCAGCCCCCATGGCTACAGCCACATCAACAAAGGTTTCCGTTCCCTCCAAATACTCTTCTTTAGCCCCTTGGATAAATTCCTCAAATACCACCTCGAAATTGGCGGCACCTAATTTGGCAGTAATCGTTTTTGGCTTAAAATCCTTTGGAAGTAACAAGAGTGGTTTCTCGAATGAATAATTGCTTGTTTCACCATGTTTTTTGATCTGCAGGTATTGTGCCGTTGTATGAAAGGTGTTTTCCTCATTGCCCTGCCGGATATGCATTACGCCTTCTTCACTGAAATAGCGTGTTACTCCGGCACCAAAGATAATGATCACAAAAGCAATATGGAAAAGTCCTATTGGCCAACGGTTTTTATGAAATAGGCGGTATTGGTTGACGTGTGCCAAAAAGTTGATTGCCATCCAGATCATGATCACCTCAAACCACCAGGCTTCATAGACCATTCCCCGGGCTACGGGAGTTCCGTGGTCATTTTCTATAAACGTAGCCGCAGCCATGGATGCAGCAAATGCAATAAATAAAAGCAGTGTGACTTTGGTGGACAGCAGCAAGCGGATTATATTCATGTGATTAGAGCAAAATTCCGATAAATCTATTTATCATAGTAGGCCTAAAAATCAACATCAGATACGCCCAGTTTTGTGTTCCTTTTGGATTGGGGTTGTTTTGAATATATGCGAATGTATCGGTATTGAAAAATTGACTGTATCCACTTTGTATTGAAAACGCATCATTAACAATATACCCCAATGAAAAATCCAACTCGGTTCCTAAATATCCATCCAACTGTTCCTGATTTGCCGGTTGCTCTAGCCTGAAAATGCTATTTTGGGCAAAGAACGCATGCACGTCACCTTGCAAGAAGAATTTTTTGCTAAAGGCATACCTGGATCGGAGAAAGTAATCCTCTAAGCCCACGTTGTTTTCATGGACTCCCCCTACATAAAACAAATCCATAAACCCGTTAAACAAGTGGTTTGTGCCGTAAAGTGGGCTGTAGGAATTGTTTTTTTCAGATTCATTGTTTGCAGTACCGCTGATATGTTCTGTGCCGACGGAAAGCGTCCAGACTTTACCTTGTTCGGAATTAATTGGAAACATATGGTTATAGGCTAGGCTAAAGTTGTATGCATTCAGGGTTCTTCCTGCGACATCCTTTCCAAACTGATGGTAGTAAAACCCAGCTAATTGGGAATTTCCGGAATTGTATTTTAAGGTGGGTACCCCCAATGTCGACCTGTATCTAATTCCTTTTTCCAAAAGGGCTCCACTGTTATCAAAGTTTTGCCATTCACGCCCGTCATTCCAGAATAAAGCCGAAAACTGTACCTTTCCCCACTTGTTTTCATATCGGGCCATTTGGGCAATTTTATATTGGTTGGGGATAAGAAAGGGCTGATCGACGAGTGCCTGTGTAGCCTGATTGTATGCTCCACCAAAGTGGAATTTCATGTTTTCCTTCTCATGCATCACCAAAGCAAAATCATGCGCCCGACCTTGCAGGGCCCAATCCAAGTTTCCCAAAAATCTGAAATTGTCGTAATTGAGTTCCTGCCTGCCCAGCTTAAGCTTCCAGGTATCTGAGAGTTTCGCCATGGCCCAAGCCTCATGAACAGAAAGGAAATTATCTGAGGCCTTTACCTGAGGTGTACTTCCCCAAACCCTTATGTCCTGGATGCTCATATAAAATGTAAAGTCATCCATTTCATATGCCGCTTGAAGCCTTGCACGATGGCCAATAAATGAGAACGGTTTTTCATCCTCAGAAATAAGGCTACCGAATCCATTTCTGAACTCTGATCGCTGAACAATCTGTCCATCTACTTTGAATTGCGCATACAAAGTCTGGCAGGATAGGATATACAGCATACCCCAACCCAAAATGAAAAACTTTTTCATAGTCTGTCTAGTGGTTATTTACTGCTGATTACTTTGACTTCCTTTTTTGCTTCCCGAGCTTTCCCCTCCTTGAGCCATTGAGGTACTACTTGCTCCAGAAAGTTGGCTTTGTCCGCATTCTCTGTCTCCATATCAAGCCCGATATAAGTTTGTAGGGCATCCTTGTCGTCGAAGTCAGGCATTTCAACAGGCTCGTTATGCCCTTTTGAAGCCAGCAGTCTTGCAAGTTGGATTCTAGTTTCCTGTATGGTTGACATGGCAGAGGTGATGATCCGACTGGATTCCAGGGGTGCGTGAAATGCCCCACCATGAGAAGCCACGACAAAATCCCAACGCCATTGGGCATGACGGATTCCTGTCAATATTTCCTTCATCTGTTCTTCCGAAGCTCCAAGTTCCCACGCTTTTCCTGCTTCAATATGAGCCTTGGCAAGTTGTTTTTGTATGGCGGAAGAGCCTTCTTTGACCTTTCGTTGGCGCTCATATACGTCCGTCATCAGGTCAGCCTGCTTTTCCCTATGACAGACAAAGCATGAATTTTCCACATTACTGAGCGGAGACCCAATATGGTGGTCCGTAAATTTCTGACCGCCTTCGTTTTTGTAAGGCATATGGCAATCCGCACAGGAAACGCCTCTTTTGGCGTGAACCCCCATTTCAAATAATTCATAATCCGGATGCTGGGCTTTGATCATCTTTGCCTTGCTGATAGGATGTATCCAGTCAGCAAAATCTATGTTGTCATAGTAATTTTCCATCGCTTCCACCGTCATGCCATCTTTCCAGGGGAAGGTAAGGTATTGGGCGTTTTCCTTTCCCGGCTTCGTCTTGTCAAAATAGTATTCCACATGGCATTGGGCACAAACCAGTGAGCGCATTTCCTGATGGGAGGCCTGATTAATATCTTTGCCCATCGCCTCAAAAGCCTCGATAAGTGCGGGCCTTGTTATGGTTAGATTCATTGTTTGAGGGTTATGGCAATCCGCACATCCAATAGGATTGATTACCTCCGAACCCAAACTTGACAATTTGGTGCTGTAATACTCTGTAACCCCCATTTCACTCATCAGCCTGGGTACATCTGGACTTTTACATGTCCAGCAAGTACTTGGCATCACCCCGTCCCCCGGTTCCATCGGCGAGCCAATGCGGACCGAATTTAGCACATCCGTGATGGCGTAGGCATGTCCTCTGGGTTGATTATAGCCTTTACTGAAGGCATATCCCGCCCATAGAACAATCAGTTCGGGCTGATCATCCAGCACATCCATAAATCCACTGGTATTGTACATGCTCTTGAATGTGGTATCCTGCGTTTTCATGTACGATTGATATTGGCGGGGATAATTCAATCCCCATACAGAATCCCTGGGTTCTATCCCCTCAATCTGTACTTTTGGCTGATAGGCAAACCTAGCCTCGGTTTTTCTATCCATAATTGAATAAGCCAACATGGCCAGCAAAAAAACGACTATGGCCGTTAACGCGAAAAGAATCCAATTTTTCATGAGTGTTACATTTTGATGGTTAGGCTGTTATTGCTTAGATTTTTGCATGCTTTCTTTAAGCCATTGGGGTATGATTTCCAAGTCGGGGGGGGCATGGGCACGTATGGGTTCGATTTGATGGCCTACAGATGCAAGGCTTCTTATTTTTCCGTGGGGAACTTCCCGGTGGCATTCCCAGCAGATTCTGTCGGTACGGTGCGGAATATGGTTGTTTACTACACCAACTAACTTAGCGTCTGTTACCTGATCTTCGTGGCAGCGGATACAGTTGTTTTGGATTACTTCAATGGAAGGCTGCCGTGCCTTGATCACCTGTGGTTCTGCCCGGAGGGTAAAAACCGAAGCATGGTATAGGCCATCTTTGGCTTTGAAATAATATTGGTTGAAGACATTGTCATGGGGAACATGGCAGTCATTACAATGGGCAACTTCTCTGTGGGAGCTGTGTGTCCACGTAATGTACTGTGGGGTCATTAGATGACAATTGACGCAAGCCTGTGGGTCATCGGAGAGGTAGGAGGCCGCATTGCTAAGCCGAAATAGGTAGAGGCCCAACCCAAAAATAGCAGCAACCAATATAGTGGCATAGGGGCGCCATTTTCTCGGGGGCACAAGGCTGTACTGAAAAAGCTTTCTTTTGAATTGTTGACGTTTCCCCATTGGCTAGATCTTTAACAAGACAAAATTGTCCAATATTTTTTGACAAACATATGACAAAAGTCATGAAATCGAGCATGACTTACCCCTCACACAGTGGGATGATTATCATAGCGAGATTCCATATGACCGCTGAAAAGACAATTATAAACATATGAAAGTGTTAATTTATCAACTTATTGTCAAAATAGAAAATGTTATTGGAAATGATTCTTTGTATGATGAAACAATAATTTAAATTAGAATTATTACAAAAAGTGATTTTAATTAAGATAGCTAGAAAAGCATAGGGGAACGTTGACATACGTACTATGCGGTTAATTACGATATCAGACGGCGAATTTGTGAGTGTCTGCTTTTAAATGGAATAAACCAAAATTATGGTTAGTCATCATAGTGATGACCATACGTACCAAGTATGGTAACGATAATTCTTTCACCGTCAATTATATAAACCAACCAATGCTTTCTGTCTAGCCTTCGGGACCATGTTCCCAATTCAGAATATTTGAGCTTTTCAGGTTTACCCGTCCCTGTCTCCGGATGTTCTTTAAGCTCTTGGATAAGAACGTAGAGCTTTTTCATAAGGCTCTTATTACCTGTTTTCTTGAGTTTTTCGATGTCTTCCAATGCCTCAGAGGTATACTCGATTTCGAAACTCATAGCTCCAACAGCTCTTTTAACTGATCATCAGACAGCTTGACTGTTTTCCCTTCTTTATAAGACTGAATACTATTATTCAACCGCTCTTGAATTGCCGGATCATCAAAAAACCGGTCATTCTTGATATTTTTGGTTAGTTCATAAGCTTTATCCTTCCCTCTTTGAATAATCACCCGCTCATCTTTATCCACTAAGTCTAGGTATTTTTTCTGGTTTTGGCGAAATTCTCTGGAACTGATTATAATCATAATTGTTTGTTGTGTACACAAAGAGATACACAAATTTACCAAAAATGTTCATGTAAACTAAGTTTTCTAAATTCAATAAAAAGTATAATTTGAGCCTGTTCATGATTATACATTCTAATCCCGGTGGAGGAAAGGATTAATCTTTGAGCAAAGATTCACATACCGCCCTGTTTTTACAACTCTTTCAATAGGTCGTTTAAGTTTAGCGGTTTGGTGAACATTTCCAATGAACCATCTTCTTTCTTTGGCCATTCCTCTTTGGGCCTGTCCCAATAGAGTTCAACACCATTTCCATCAGGATCATCCAGGTAAATCGCAAGAGAAACGCCGTGGTCAGAAAACCCTGTGAAAGGGTATCGGTTAGTTTTCAGTCTATTGTATATCATGGCCAGATCCTTTATGGTAGGGTAGACGATTGCCGTGTGAAATAGACCTACGGTATTTTTTTCCGCCTGAGGGCTTCCTTTACTGAACCAGGTATTCAAACCGATATGATGATGGTATCCGCCTGCCGATATAAAGGCGGCACCGTCACCATACATCATGGTGATCTCAAAACCCAATAAACCGCAATAAAAATCTAAGGATCGCTGCAGGTCGGCTACTTTTAAGTGCACGTGACCGATTCTCGTCTTGGCGGGAATTTCATATTCATTTTCCATTTGTATGCGTTTTAAAGTGAATTTTTAAAAGGTAAAGTCAGTTTGCGACACTATTCCAATTAACTTTCACCAAAAGAATTTTTTGGAAAATAAAGAAAAAACGAAGCACCCTCACCTGGAATCCCTTCCGCATAGATATCCCCCCCATGGCCTTGCATTATTTTCTTGCAGATAGCCAATCCTATACCATTTCCGGAATATTCCTCCTTTGCATGGAGTCTTTGAAACATTCCAAAAATTTTATCGGCAAATTGCTGATCAAATCCAATCCCATTGTCCCTTATGGTAATTTGATGATAAGAATACCCGGCCATGGGATCAAAAAAGGTAATCTGTTCGCTTTCTGTTAGTTGGTAGGAAATCTCTATCTCTGTATTTGTATTTTTATTTGAATATTTGAAGGCATTGCTTAGCAAATTGGAAAATAATTGCTTTAATTGAAATGAGATACCCCAAATTTCAGGCATTTTTCCAATAGAAATCTTAGCGTTTTTTTCTTCAATGGGAACTACCAATTCGCTTAGTACTTCGTCTAAAATTAGATTGACGTTGACGCTTTCGAAATCATGAAAAGCAACTGTAGTCTGGGAGAAGTTTAAAAGGTCTTCGATCAGGCATTTCATTCGACTTATGGAGCTCTTTATTTTACTTAAATATTCAATGGTATCCTCTGGTAATTGCGTTCCGTTTTTTTCTTCGATCCGGTTGGCGAATATCTCAATCTTACGCAGCGGCTCCTTTAAATCGTGGCTGGTTACCTGGTTAAATGAATTTAACTCATGGTTGATAATTTCCAGTTCCGCATTCTTTTTGGCCAAGTGATTTTCTTTTTGTTGTATCTCGTTAATCAGATTGTGTTCCTTGGTGATATCCTGACAGGATCCAATGAGTTGTATAGGTTTTTGATTTGCATCAAAGCGGACATCCCCTTTACCTCTTAATATTTTCAATTTACCGTCTTGGGTCAGAACCCGAATCACATAATCCTCTGTAATGCCAGTTTCGATGGCTTTTTGTATTTTTTGGAGTCTTTGTTCTTTATCTTCGGGATGGATAAATGACAAAAAACGTTCAAGGGTAATCTTTTCACTTTGAGGAACCAAGCCGTAAATTCGGTACATTTCATCAGACCAAAATACGTGATCGGCATTAATGTCCCAAGACCAGTTTCCTAAATGGGTAATGGCCTGAATTTGTTTGTTAGTCGCTTCACTTTCCTTGAGTTGCTGAAGCAATAAATAACTTTTTGAAATGTCCATTACTGTCCCCTTCATTTTTTCAGGGCAACCATCCTTGTCAAATTGAACTTTGCCCTTTGACCAAACCCTTTTCTCCTGGCCGTTGGAAATATAAGAAAATTCACAATCGTAAAGACCATCCGTATTATAAGCTTTCCGGATCGCTTCCGTCACTTTTTTTCTATCCTTCTGATTTAAATTTTCGAGGAAACGGCTAAAGGGTACTGATTCGGTTAAATCAAAAACCTTTTTTACCATCGGGGTAAAAGTAGATTCCTGCGTTCTTAAATCCCACAAAAAACTTCCCACTCCCCCTATTTCTTCTGCCTCCAGTAAGTCCTCATTTTTTTGACGCAGTTCCCTGTTCATCTGACTGGTCTTTTCTTCCTGTATTTTGATGAAAACATTGAATGAGGACATTTCCGACAACGCTACAAACCTGTCCAACTCCTCCATAATATTGCCGAATACTAGGATGTCAGAAGTATAATAATAGAGAAACTTTCTAAAAGTTTTTCTTCTGACCAATGAAACCAGCGTAATGTCTTCTGCCAAAACATCATCCTTTTGGAACAATGGAATAAGGTTCTCCCGGTAATTTTGGGAACTATCATTAATATATTTCCTCAAAGAATTTTGCGCAAATGCCTCCAGTAATATGCGGGATGAATCCATGGCTCGCTCAAAAAATTCTTCTTCCGTAAATCCCTGGAAAAATTTTAAAAGGGGTAGGTTTTCTTCTCGTGAATACTGAATCTGAAAGCTTGTAAATTCCTCCAAATGATTATCCAGTATAAATTTAGCAAAGGCAGGAAAATGCTCTAATATTACTTCGTTTTCAAGTATTACCTTATTAACTACAAGCATCGCAAAATTATTTTAACGAAAAAACATATTGATCTTTGTTTGACTTCGGTTGATACTTCTTCCAATCCAACGCCAATACTGTTTTGGCAATCTGAACCAATTCCCGGAAAGAGGAGGGTTTACTAACAAATAAATTCGCTCCATTCTCATAGGTGAAATCAATATCAATCCGGGAAGAAGACGTCGAATATATGACTACAGGAATATGTCTTAGTTCGGCTGATTTTCTGATTTCAATAAGACAATCTCTCCCATTTTTATTAGGCATGTTCAGGTCCAGAAAGATTAGGTCCGGCAGTTTATTTTTGGATTTTAACAGTTCGATCAACTCCACGCCGTCACGGGCAGTTTCCATCTTTACTTTCGTACCGCTATTTGCCACAGCTTCGGAAAATAGGTCTCTGTCATCGGCATCGTCATCAGCTAAAACGATAAATGTGCCCTCGGTTTTCTCCTCTGACTCATCAAACGAAGCACTTAATTTATTTGCAATACGGCCATCGTCCAATTTATTTGTAATTTCATTCTGATTTTGATGTGCTTTTCCGTCTTTCATCTGGAAATTTATAGTGCTTATGTACATAATTTGGACGTTGATCTTGGGCTGTAATTTAGATAAAAGTTTCGAAGTTTACCATATTTTTAATCGATATCGGTATTCTTTACTGATAAATAGATTCTTATAATGCAAAAAAAAACAAAATTGGTTTCAATTTTCTTCCTTCAAAGTTTTTTTTTAAAATTCTCAGTGTCCTCCGTGTTACCTCCGTGTTTTTTGTGGTTCTATTCGAAAATTGACTTTGAAGGAAACATTATTTGAGGGCAATTTAAGTGAAATGGATCTATTGTTGAGTTTTCATTGGGATTTAATACTGCTTTGTATGTATAATAAAATTATTTTACATACATTTAAGGAATAAAAATGATTACATGAAGGGGACAAATATCGGGGAATTTGAAGAACTTGTGTTGCTCACCGTCGCTGCCTTGCTGGATGAGGCATACAGTGTAGCCATATGCGATGAGCTCTCCAGCCAAACAGGCCGTACTGTCAAATTGGGAGTAGTACACGCGGTGCTTAACCGGCTTGAAGAGAAGGGACTTCTTGACAGTCACCTGGGGGAAGCAACAAAAATGCGGGGTGGCAAACGCAAACGTTTCTATCAGCTCACCATATCGGCAAAAGAGGCATTGGTAAATACAAAATCGGTCCGGGACCAGTTGTGGGAAAGAATACCGACCCTTACTTGGAAAAACATATAGCATGAACCCTCAAAATCAAAACCAGCCTCCCCGGTGGGCACAAAAGTTTATATCCTGGTACTGTAAACCCAGTCTGTCGGAGGACCTTATTGGTGACTTAAACGAATACTTTTACCGGAATGTGCATACCCTCGGGCCGCGTAGGGCGAAGGTAATTTATATTATTGATGCTATTAAGTTTTTGAGAAGTTATACTGTAGGAACGCCACATTTTCTAAACCATATCATAAACCATATCATGATTGGAAGCTATATTAAAACATCTGGTCGCAATCTAATGCGTAACAAATTGTTTTCCCTTATCAATATTGCGGGTCTTGCCATCAGTATGTCTGTAGGTTTGCTGCTGATAGCGTTTGTTTTCGATCTTCATTCATATGACCGGTTTCATGAGGACGGGGAGCGTATTTACCGTGTTAATAGCATTCAAACCACAACCGCTGACGGAAGCAGGAAATTCCCCTCCGCATCCATCAAAACCGGCAGGTTGATCCGGGAAAATGTGTCCGGAGTAGAAGAAGTAGCCGTTTTGCGGGATGGCTTTGCCGCAGATGCGGAGGTAGGAGATCATATTCTGCCAGTCAGGGGCTTTTGGGCGGAGCCTTCCCTGCTCAACGTCTTTACGTTTCCGATGTTGGAAGGAAATCCCCACACTGCCCTGCGGGATCCTTACTCCATCGTGCTGACCGAACTCGCAGCCACAAAGCTTTTTGGCTACGAACCTGCGTTGGGTAAAGCCATTCGAATTAATTCTTCCGAATACTTGGTGACAGGTGTAATAAAGGATGTTCCCTTCTTTTCGCACCTAACTTTCGAAGCACTGGTTTCTTTGTCCACGTTGGAGCGAAACAGTGAAGCCGCTGCGGATTTCGAGGAATGGACAGCTATGTGGCAAAATTATGTATATGTCCTGTTCCAAGAAAATGCTGACATGGTTTCCATACAGTCCCAGCTTAACGCAATTGCCGAGAACGAAAATCTCGGACTGGAACATACCGCAGTCCATCTTAATCTTATTCCTTTACATGATGTGGTAGTGGGTGAGAAACTCCACCGTTCCGAGGGGTTACACATGATGTCACCTAACATCCCACCAAAATTGCTTTGGGCATTTGGGGGCTTGGCACTCATTGTCATTTTATCAGCCTGCTTCAATTATACCAATTTATCCATGGCTCGGTCCATGCGCCGCTTTAAGGAAATCGGACTTCGCAAGGCCATCGGAGCCAACAAGAACCAGGTTTGGCAACAGTTTCTCACAGAGGCGGTCATGATCTCCCTAGCCGCCCTACTTATCTCGTTCCTATTATTTCTTGTTTTGCGGCCTCAGCTAATATATATGGCTCCGGAACTTCAGCAGTTGGTAAAGCTGAAGCTTACTCCGGTGGTTATTTTTTATTTTATACTATTTTCAATATCCGTGGGCATTATAGCCGGCTTTATGCCCGCAATATTCTTTTCCAAAGTCAATGTAATTGATGCGCTCAAGAATTCATCCCCGCTTAAAATTTTTAAAAAGGTTTCGTTTAGACGGGGGCTGGTCATCGTTCAATATACACTTACACTGATTTTTATCACGACTACCGCCGTTGGTTATGTGCAGTATAAAAGCATACTCGCATTCGACTTGGGATTCAACACGGAGAACATCCTCAATATAGATATGCAGGGAAATAATCCCGATCTGTTTATTAAGGAGTTAGGGGAACTCCCGGAAGTAAGCGGACTGTCGCGGTCGACAATTGTTACCAATGTTGGAAATGCCTGGGGTGGATTTATGAAATACAGTAATCCACTGGACTCTGTGTTAGTCATGACAAATGAAGTCGACGAAAACTACCTCGCTTTGCACGACTATGCCTTTATTGCCGGGGGGAACTTTATTACCCGACCCACCGAGGCCAAAGCTGTCAGTGAGGTGATTGTAAACCAGCAGGTATTAAAGAGATTTGACATCGCAAACAACGACCCCGAGCAAGCCATCGGAAAAGAGATCATATTCAGCAATGCTCACGGGAACGGGCGGGTGATGACCATTGTGGGGGTAATCAGTGACTTTCACTATGGAAAGCTTGACAACCTTATTGAGCCGGTGGCTTTTATGTATTGGACACCCGAGGTGCCGGCTACCGTAAATGCCAAAATTCAGAGCAACGATATGCCCGCTACCATGGCCAAGATAGAATCCGCCTGGAAGAAGATTGACCGGGTGCATCCCTTCAAGGCCAAGTTCTATGAGGAAGCGATAGAAGAAGCCTATAGCGAGTTTTCCATTGTCATTAAGCTTATCGGGTTCCTTTCTTTCTTGGCTATTTCCATTGCTTCGATGGGATTGTTTGGGATGGTAGTATTTACCACAGAGTCCAGACTAAGAGAGATCAGCATCCGGAAAGTTATGGGCGCCAATTCGGGGAACTTGGTTTATCTGTTAAGCAGGGATTTTCTTTTATTGCTGCTGATTTCAGCAGGTATTGCCTTACCGGTTACATACTTCACTTTCGAGAATACCATACTTAATAATTTCCCTTACCACACCCCCGTACAGTTGACAGAGCTTCTTGTCGGTTTGTTGGCTGTAATGGTTATCGCATGTATGATGATTGGTTCCCAGACCATAAAAGCAGCCAGGGCTAATCCGGCAGTGGTGCTTAAGAGTGAGTAGGGGTTTGCATACAGGTATTGGTTCCTTTTGCGAAATTTTTTTAAGGTTTCCGTAAAGCAACAAAATCTCGTTATGATCTGGGACATCCCAAGAATTTTTTGCTAAAAGGCTCCATTACCAATAAAAACAAACCCGTTTTAAACAATCCTTTTTCTATTGCAAACAGAATAGTATTAGGATATTCATATAAATTCTGATACTAAAAGAGGAAACGGAATTAAAAATACCCCGATAAGGGTATTTTTTCCGGAAAAAGAAAACCCTATCTTTAAAAACGAGCAAGGTAGTTTCAGGGGGTGGTGATTCTTTTGGGCCTGATTTGAAGTTATTGGGTTTTATTGTTAACTGGAACGGGTTTAAAATATAGTTGGAACTAAAAGTGCTGCAAGTGAACAAAATTAGGAGATAATCCGAACTTAGAGTGGGGAAAAGTGCGGATATAAACGATTAACCGCAATCTAGGGAGCTCCACCTCAAATAGTAATTTTTTTTTGGCTAGATTGCGTTTAAAACTCTTTACGTTAGCGGAAATTTTATGACCGACACCGAAAAAATAGTAACCAAGACAAAAGAGTATATTCTGAATCTTTATTCGGACGGTTATAGCACGCACCAAAATATGGTGAACGGACTAAAAAACGGCATTGACTATTTTGTTGGACGAAAGAACGGGTTTGACACAATTAAAGACGAAATATTGACAACTTGTTTGTCAGAGTTTAACGAACGAACCAAAGTTTTTGACAAGGTTGGACATTTGAAAATGGTTAACAGAATTAAAAACGACTTTATAAAGTTTGTAACTGAACTAAATGTAAATGAACTTTCAAGTGTTTTGCCGATTTCATTCGAAAGAAGATTAAAAGATGAAGAATCTAAAAGCCTTGAAAAATTATTAAAAGACAATTTTGATTTTGGCTCTTGGAAAGACGAAAACTATTATTGGGAACCACTTTCTAAAACTCAAAACAAGATTCAGACAATCCATTTTGAAGACGATTTATTCAAACCTGAAGACGTTCAGAAAATAGTTAGCATATTAAAATTAATTTCAGGGGACAGAATATATCTACTTTCAGAAGAAAATATAAACTACGAAGTTGAGACTTCAACGTTTGACATTGATTGGATTGAATCCGCTTATTGCGACTTCAAAACAAGTTGGTTAATTTATATTTCCCACGAAGGAACAATAACATTTGCAGGTGAAGAACTTGTTACGAGAATAGGAAACGAATTGACAGAAATAATTAAACATAAAAATCCGTGGAATTAAAAACTTCCGCTAACAGCGGTTTGGCAAAAGGCGGGCTGACGTGCTTCGTAGAAACATTTGTGCAAGGTTCAACTTTTGTGCTTCGTATGAACTTTAGTGCTAAAAATCCCGCCCTTCGCCAAGCCGCAAACCGTTGAACAAAACCTCCTACGTCGGTAGTTTTTCACTTTTTCGAAATTAATGCTCTTATTTTCAGATATATAGATATTTTTATTCCATGTATAATCATTAAACTTTATCAATCATGGAAAAAAAAGCCTACGTCAGCAGATGTATGAGGAGATGCAGATCAGAAAATACTCTCCCAGAAGTACCGAGAATTACATTTCCCATGTATCGTTAGTTTCCAGCCATTTTGGAAAAAGTCCCGACCATATCAGCATAGCTGAGCTAAAAGAGTATCTTTTCCACAAAGTCGAGACGAAAAACCTGTCGGTCTCGAGCGTAAACCAGACTATCAGTGCCTTCAAAACTCTTTTCACGGATGTTCTCGGAAGGGACTGGGACCCGGTAAAGATCAAACGGCCGAAACTACTTCCCGACGTCTTTTCAAAAGAGGAGATATCCAATATCCTCGGCGGCATCATAAACAGAAAAGATTATTGCCTGATTGCGCTTACCTACGGCTCAGGACTGAGGCCGGGCGAGGTGGCCGGCCTTAAGTTTGGCGATATAGACGGCGACAGGATGCAGTTGAAAGTCCGCGGGGGCAAGGGAAACTAGGACCGGTATACCCTCCTGTCCAAGGATCTGTCGGAAAAGCTCCGTGAATATTACAGGTACTACCGGCCCGAAACCTATCTTTTCGAAGGGCGGACTATCGGTAAGGCATACAGCGAAAGGGGTGTCCAGGACCTGTTCAAAAAGATCCTTCTGGAAAGCGGGATAAAGAAGGATGCCTCTTTCCACACACTCCGGCATACATTTGCCACACAACTTCTGGAACAGGGCACTAACATCAGGGTCTTCCAGGTACTTTTGGGGACAGATCCCTGAGAACGACCTCGGGTTACCTGCATGTGACCAACTTCGATCCCTCGAAGATCAAAAGTCCCCTGGATGGGCTGTGATGGAAACGGCCAACATCAGGAACGGCGGCGCTGAGCTTTCCGATATTCTGGAATCCCAAAAGGAAAACTTCCTGGGCTCGGGAAAGCTATGTGCCGACCAAGCGAACGCATACAATGACATACTGGACTGCAGGACCGCAAAAATGGGTAGCCATACCCTCACCTGCGTCCACCTGTGGCGAAAGCAGGTTAAGTTACAACAGCTGCCGTAACCGGGTGGCAATCAGCAACAGCCGGATACTGGCCGTTGAAGATGGCACCGTAAAGTTCAGGTGGAAGGATTACCGGGACCGCAAAACCAAAATCATGGAACTACCGGGCGCCTAATTCACCCGAAGGTTCATGCAACACGTTCTTCCAAGCGGATTTTACAAGGTAAGGTATTACGGGATCATGTCATCGGCGAACAGCAAGACCACAATGGAAGACTGTTTCAGGCTGCTGAAAGCGGCAAGGTTCATTTCCTTTTATGAGGGATTGTAGACCTATGAGATTCTGGAGGAAATACTGGGTAAGGACCTATTCAAGTGCCGCTGTTGCGAAACAGGGAAGATGATCTATGGCCTTGCGGAGGGGAAGGGCAAAGAGCCCTGATAGAACCCAAAACAGCGACGTTCTTTGAAATCATGGTCCAAATCAAACGCATCCGGGCGTTAATGGGAGAGGACTGCCCTAACACCATCGAAAGCATAAGGAAGTCAGCGGTTTTGCAGACCAAAATTGAGGTTGCTGGTACAACACACCTCAAAATCACACAAAAAACAAAACATAAATGCCCATAGACAGGCCCCCGGTTTCGTCCAACTAAGTTTTAACCGCAATCTAGGGAACTCTTTCTCAAATAGTAATTTTTTTGGCTAGATTGCGTTTAAAACTCTTTAGGTTGTGCGTCATTATGTAATGTCCTAAAAAATATCTTTAGAAAATTCTAATTTCAATGTAATAATTCAAGATTTGAGCCACTAACTAAAAAAAGGCAGATTTGAGTTCCGATTTTTATAAAACATCTATACTTCCCTTTTCTGGAATAATCATCAAATTGTGTAGGGCATATACCAATTCACAAGAGGATTTTGAAGATTATTACCAGGAAGTATGTTTGCAAATTTGGAGGAGTAAAGAAAACTTTCGTGAGGAATCACAATGGAGTACCTGGGTCTACCGAATTTCGCTGAACGTTTGTTTGACTTTATTGAAGAAAAAGAAAAACAACAGTCAGCATTTTGTATCCGATTCTTTGCCTGCTCAAGAAACAGAAGACAATTATGCATTTTCTGACGAATCTCTAAACCTGCTGTATGATGCTATTCGGAAACTATCAGAAATTGATAGAGCCATTATTATGCTTTATTTAGAAGAAAAGTCAAATCAGGAAATCGCTGATATTATGGGTACAAATCCAAACAATATTGGTGTTCGTGTTCGAAGAATTAAAATGAGATTAAAAAAAATATTAGATGGAAAGATCAATTGAAAATATTTGGAAAGAAGGCTTTCAAAAGAATGATGACTTAACAGCACCGGAGATAGATAACCTTTACAACCAAAAATCAATTCATATCATAGATAAGTTCAAGCGAATGTTCCGCAACAACTTGATCGCAATTGTAGTAGGATCATTTCTCTTTCTGATTATTTCCTATTTTTTGGACATTCCGGTAATGGGAGCACTATTTTTTGTAACGCTGATGGTGCATGTCTTTATTAATAAGAATTTATTGAAAAAGTTGGGAAGGATTGATCAAGGACAAAATAGCTATCAATACCTTAAGGCTTTCAGCCATTGGATAAAAAATCAAATAGCCATTAATAAGCGACTCTCTGAATTTATGTATCCCATTTTCTTTTTGTCTTTTGTTTTGGGATTTTGGTTTAAAGATGCTGAAGGCACTTACCTGGGAGATAGACTTGTTGATGAAATCCTAATACGTTTTCCGGACACCTATTTGATAGTTGGGATACCCTTGATGGCTATAATCATTGCAGTCTTAATTATGGGTCTACTGGCATATTTTGGTGGCCGGATTTATAGGTGGGATTTGAACATTATTTACGGAAGGGTATTGAGAAAATTGGATGAATTAATGACTGATTTAGAAAGTTTACGCAGTTAAAAATCCCTCGTAAGGCTTGATTTAAAAGCTTTTTTAGAATTTTTTTAAAAAAGATGGTTTTGTGTGTAATATTTCCTGCTTCGAGCCACTAAATAAGAAACAATAAAATTAAGTGGTATGACATTACAAGAGGCAACAAACTTTTTCGAAAGTTTAAAAACCGAAACATCTGAAACTTCTGAAAAAAAAAATTTATGAAAGATTTCTCCATGTTCTGCACGAATTGAAAAATAGAGGATTCTCAAAAGAAGAAATTCAATCTATCGAAACTGAATTGGAGAATTTAAATTTTGGATCGAATCCTGGGAATAGGAAAAAGTACTTCGCAAAAGCATTTCGTAAATTTGAGAAATACTTAAAGGATACGTTTTATTTAACTTCAATTGGGCATTATACTAATTTGGGTATAGCTATTGGTCCATCTTTTGGAGTCCTTATTGGAGTTTTGTTTTTATCAAGTCTTGAGCGGTCTTTAGGAATTGCCTTTGGAATTAGCCTTGGTTTGCTAGTTGGTATAGTAGTCGGTCGTTATATGGATTCTCAGGTTAAAGCTGCGGGAAATATGATTTAACAAATACCACTGCAAACATCCTCTATCCCCTGATTACTTAAACTATTATTTTCAAATGAGTTCCTCCAAAAAAAAAATTGGTTAGGATATCTATGTTTAAAATTTAACGAATATGAAATCATTAATAATAACAACACTTTTAATAGCATTCTCAGTCATGAATGTATTTTCACAAGATATTTCCGGGGTGTGGCATGGAATTGCAACCAACCCAAACAATAAAGAAATAACCTTTGTTTTTCTTTTTGAGAGAAATGGTGAAGCTTATATTACAACTATGGCTGTTCCTAATTTTGACGTATCTGGCGTCAAACCAAAAGCGACCACTTTTAAAAATGGAGTACTAAATATTGACGGTTCAAATGTTGGTATGAAATACGAAGGAAAATTAAACGAAACCACACAGCTGATTGAGGGCGAATATACTGAAGGTGGCACTAAGCTCATTTTAAATTTAATAAAAGGAAATCCGAAAAGTGCAGCCCTCAGCAGACCACAAGTGCCTGAAAAGCCTTATCCATATTTTGAAGAGGAAGTTGTTTTTGAAAATTCCAAAGCTGATTTAGTACTGGCAGGTACATTTACACGTCCAATAGGTAGTGAGAAATTCCCAGTGGTTATTTTAATCAGTGGAAGTGGCCGGCACGACAGAGATGGAAGCGTCCCTACTCACAAGCCTTTTTTAGTGCTTTCAGATTATCTTACACGTAAAGGCATTGCTGTAATGCGTTTTGATGATCGAGGCTTCGGAGAGTCTACAGGGGATTTTAGTAAAGCCACCACGGCAGATTTTGCACAAGATGTATTAAGCGCAGTAAACTATTTAAAATCTAGAAAAGATATTGACATAAAACATATTGGGTTAATAGGCCATAGTGAAGGAGGGATCATAGCTCCTTTGGCAGCAAACCAAACTTCAGATATATCATTTATTGTAACCTTGGCAGCTACAGGAATTAAAGGAAGTGAGGTGTCTGTTATGCAATCAAAATCCCTAAGACCTTTTCCTATTGCAGATGAAGAAGCTTTTGAGGACAATGTAAGGGAATCAATAAAAATAGCCTCTTCAAGCAAAGAAATTTCAGAAAAAAGAAAAGAGTTAACAGCGCATAATAACACTTATTTAACTCCAATTTTAAAATCTTTAGATGGACCTGATGAAAATATCAAAAAATTCATTCAAATTGAAACCGAAACTGTTTTAAAACCTTGGAATGTCTATTTCTTAAACTATAATCCAGCTGATGAATTTGAAAAATTAACTATTCCTGTGTTGTCTTTAAATGGAAGTATGGATACACAAGTTAATGCAAGCATCAATCAAAATGCCATACGAAATGCTTTAATCAAAGGAGGGAACAAGAAATATAAGGTGATGGAATTAGAAAACCTGAACCATTTATTTCAAGAATGTAACACGGGTAAAATGAATGAATATAAAGAGATAGAACAGACGATGTCCCCAATTGCCTTGAATGAAATTTCTAATTGGATTTTCGAAATAATTCGGCTAAAATAATAAATGAATAAAAGCAACAGCCAACACATATAGTAAACCATACAAAACACGACTAATAGGCAATTTAACAAAAGTGCACCACCCAGAAAAAGAAGAATAGTTTGAAAAAGAGAAAAATAAAACGAATACTCAGAACCGTATTTATTCTTGCAAGCATAGGCTCCTTATATTTCGTACCATGGATTTTGGTAAAGGCTTGGATTTTACCACTACCAGATACGGTTCAGGAACAACTAAATGAAGCAATTGATTCTGGATTTGATGGTATGATTGTTTACGTGGACCAAGCTGGGAAACCACCGGAGTTTTATTCTGCTGGCTGGCACGATCGAAAAAATAAGATACCTGCTTACCCGCAAGCGTTGTTCAAGATAGCCAGTATCACCAAGCTCTATGTGGCTGTTGCTACCGCCAAATTAGTCAAAGAAGGGCGTTTATCTTTAGATAAAACCCTCGCTGTATACTTTCCGGAACTCGCAGGAAGAATTCAATATTCGGACAAAATTACCTTGAGAATGATGCTGCAGCATCGCAGTGGCATTCCCAATTTCGTAGACCATCCTGAATATTGGACAAACCCTCCAAAAAACAGACAAGAAACAGTTGAATATGCACTGGATTTACCTGCTGACTTTGAACCAGGTGAAGATTATGGTTATTCAAATACCAATTATATGTTGATTGAAGACCTCATGGATAAAACATTGGGCTATCCCCACGAACAATATATCAAGGAGGAAATTTTGAACCCACTCGGGCTGAAAAACACCTTCGGCTCGCTTAGTGAAGTGGATATAGACGAGGTGATGAGTGGCTATTATGTTGGCGTTGATAAAGATTTTAAGTATGAAGATACAGGCTTAATGCTAGCTACGGTAGAGGATGTGGGTAAATTTTTGAGGGCGTTAAACGATGGTTCGGTATTTAAGGAGGGGGAACAGGAGATATATTCTTCTATTTACGTGTACGAACATACTGGCTTACTTGTTGGCTATCAGAGTATTGCAGTATACCACAAAGACTTGGACATGGTTGTCATCCAATTCAATAATACTACCAACTTTGATGGATATGAATGGAGTATAGCGGAAATAATCTATAGCCGAATTGTAAAAATACTAACAAAGCAAAATAGCTCGTAACTATGTCAGCAATTATGGCAATGGTAATAGTAAAAACATAACTCAATGATATTAAAAATAACAAAATGAAACATATCTTAAAAACAATACTGATTTTCGGAATCATCATTCTTATTCAACAATTTGGAAATGCTCAGATAAATCAAAACCAACAGTTTTTAAAAAAAGTAGGTGTTTTGGATAGTCTCTATTCCGAGGTGCTAAACGAGTCAAGAAAAATTTACATTCAACTACCCGACAGCTACAACCCTGAGAAAAAGCAGAAATATCCGGTGGCTTTTATTTTAGATGGTGAAATATTTCTTCCAACACTGAGTGATGTGCATCATTATTACAGTGGCGGATTTATGCCCGAAATGGTACTGGTCGGCATCTCTAATGAAAACGACAGACTAAGGGATTTAACCACATCTATCATAACTACCCAATATGGGATGCCTTTTAATGAAAAAACTGGGGAAGCTGATAATTTTAGAAAATTCATTGTAACAGAACTTATTCCGTTTATAGAAAACAAATATCCTGTCACTAATTACAGGACTTTAATTGGTCATTCTTATGGAGGCTTGTTTACTATTTCTTCGCTAATTAATCAACCCAGTTTATTTGCGAATTATTTAGCCATCGACCCAAGTCTGGATTGGGATGACCAAAAGCTATTAAAAGAGGCACAAGAAATAATTGCTACTCAGAATTATAAAAACAAAGCTTTATTTATGTCATTAAATGGACAATTGCACATGCAAAACTCACAAATAACAACAGACAATGTAATGCAGGATACAACAGATTTTACCTTGTTTGCCCGCTCGAATATTGCATTTTCAAACCTTGTAAAGCAAAATGCTAAAATTGGATTGAATTTTGAATGGAAATTTTACCCCAATGATATACATGGTACAATCCCATTTCCATCTATCATGGACGGTTTAATTTCACTTTTTGAATGGTATCAGTGGGAAAATACCAATAAGTTCAATTCACCTGACACACCAAAAGAAGAGCTTCTCAGCATAATAAAACATCGGGAAAAGAAAGTCAAAGACCATTTTGGATATGCTGAACCTCCTTATCCGGAAGAAATTTTAAATATGTCGGGTTATATGAATATGGATATGAAACAGCTTGAAAAGGCAAAAATGTACTTTGAACTTGCGATGGAGTATTATCCTGAAAGTGCAAATGCCTATGATTCTATGGCAGATTATTATGAAAGAAATAATGATAGTGAGAATGCTATAAAATATGTGACTAAGGCTTTTAAAATGACTGGAGATAATTATTATAAAGAGAGGATGGAAGCAATAAAGAAAAAATAGCAGTTCCAAAAGAAAAAATACAAGTACGAATTAATTTATTTTAAAGGTATATTATTTAAAGAAATTATTAAGACAAAATACTAATTCAAATTACAAAATGAATAAAGATATCTCACTTTCAAAAGCAGCTATAATAGCTGGAATTGGACTGTTAATGATGACTTTAACGGTTCCATTTGCTGAATTTAAAATAATTCCAGATTTGGTAGATCCAAATAATGCATTAGAAACTGCATCAAATATCACAAATAATTCATTATTATTTAATGTTGCCATATTTCTGATCTTTATCACAATAGTAGCCGATATTGTTGTGGCCTGGGCACTTTATATATTTTTAAAGCCAGTAAATAAAAATCTATCATTACTTACGGCTTGGTCTCGGTTGCTATATAAATAAAGTCTGTGTTTAATAGAAATTTTTGATGTGGGGAATGGTATATTACGTCAATAGCTTATTTGTCAGATGAATCAGGGTAAAAAAAAGACCGCACAACATTAAGTGCACTAGAGGAAAGTCATTGCGAAAAAGCCCTGATTGATGCAATAATCTATCAGGGGAAGAGAACGTCTCCGAATGCCCGCCTTCTCCAAGCTGAATCACGTGTGTGACTTGAATCAGCCCCTTGGGGCTGAATGCTTTGAAATGGATGGAGGACTATTGATCAACCAATAGAGAGGCCCTCCGATGGCGGCTTGCGGGCCTGTCCTGATTATTCAGGGCCTGTCCTGAGACCTCAGGGAGCAGCCATCAAAGACGCTGCATCTGGCGGAAACTCCGGTGTGGTGAACGGTTAAGGAAAAACGGGGACAATGATCCCTGTAGGTATGTACTTTGGAGCTGAATGAAAATGAACCAACGATGAAGTCTCGAGAAAGCAAATCATGATGTGAAAAACAGGTAATTACGTGAGTATCTGTGATAAGTGTGGCGGGCGTCCGGAAGATACTGGCCACACCGCATCCGGGGTAAAGTTGGCAGAGCCTGTCCCGCTTGGCGGGAAACGCTGTACAGGCCATTTCAAGGAACAAGTGAACTCTACACCGCTCTGTAAAATTGAAAGAGGAAGCAGACTTTCTGGGAATCCCGATGGAAAATCGGGACAAGTTGTGGAAGAGGTGTAGGGGGTAGACTCATTCGTAGTAGTGTTGAAGCTCCTGAAATGCGTCAGCATTCACGAACACCGATGAGAATAATTACATTGTGAGTAAATGGGAGTGGAGCACGGCAAATGTCCGGAAGGACATTTGAGCGAGGTATGCGGGTAGGAAGCATACCATGTTTCGCCTTCATTTACAACCTTGTTCATTCAGGGGAGGATTTATGGAAAAGAAGCAGAACCACCGTTAATTGATTAAATTAGCGCATTACCTTTAAGTGGTTGTTGGTATGAGGAGCCCCCGATGAATCGGGACAAGCAGTGTGAGGTGAGAGTCTCAAAGTCTATCCCGATCCATCGGGGCACTGCCTGTCCCGTTTTTACGGGAGTTCTGTGGGAAGGTGGGGGTGAGATTCCCCTGCCTGACCCGATTAGAGTGCATTAAAAGAAGCCCATACTTTTGGGAAATGTTATCTTTTGGGATAACTTTGTGATTATGGAAAGGAAGATAATTTTTTATAAAAACCACTTCATTGAATTTTACCAAAATCAAGAAGAAAAGGTAAAAAGTAAGATTCAGTACGTTTTTGAGCTGATCAAGCAAGTGGATAGAGTACCAGAGAAGTTTCTCAAACATCTAGAAGGAACTGAAGGGTTATTTGAAGTAAGGGTGGAATATCAATCAAATATTTATAGAATTTTCTGCTGTTTTGATGAAGTAAGACTTGTTGTCCTTTTTATCGGATTCCAAAAGAAGACACAGAAGACGCCGAAGAAGGAAATAGAGAAGGCAGAAAGATTAATGAAGGAATATTTTCAAACAAAGAAATAAGATTATGAAAGATTATAGCAAAGTAAAAACATTCGATGAACTGATTGAACTGGAACACGGTAAAATTGGAAGTGAAAGCAGGAATAAGTATGAAGAGAATGCCCAGATGTTCATCATCAGCGAAATGCTGAAAGAAGCTAGGAAGGAAGCAAATCTGACCCAAGAACAATTGGCTGAAAAGGCTGGAACAAAGAAAAGCTATATCTCAAAGCTTGAAAATGGAAAAGGAAATATCCAATTATCAACCTTGATCCGAATTTTTGAACAAGGATTGAATAAAAGAATTGGGGTAACATTCCTGTAAGCACTCGAAAGGAATAACGCACTCTAACATCACCTTGGATACAGCGGGCGGTTCAGAGTAAAAAGAAAGTTTAGTATCTTTAAGAAGTTAGGAGTAAGCTTGAAGAGAACGGCTCCGAAAGCCCGCCGTCTCCAAGCTGAATCACGTGTGTGACTTGAATCAGCCCCAAGGAGCTGAATGCTTTGAAATGGATGGAGGACTATTGCGGACCAATAGAGAGGCCCTCCGATGGCGGCTTGCGGGCCTGTCCTGATTATTCAGGGCCTGTCCTGATTATTCAGGGCCTGTCCTGATTATTCAGGGCCTGTCCTGATTATTCAGGGCTTGCCCTGAGACCTCAGGGAGCAGCCATTAAATTTCAATTCGGCTGCGCTCACTGTAAGACCTTACGCTGCATAATTGGGAAAACAATATGTGGGGAGCGGTAAAGAAAAACGGGGACTTTGATCGCAGTAGGTAAGTACGGATGGAGCTGAATAGCCTGTCCCGAACCTCGGGAAAAATAAATCAGTAATAGATATCGCAAATCACGATGCGAAAAATAGGGAGTTACATTTGTACCTATGACAAAGTGTGGCAGACGTCCGGAGGATAGACCGCATCCGGGACTAAGTAGCTATGTGTCTCAATCCTGTTATCAGGGGACTACTCATCTACTATCATAAGCTAAAAGAAGACCTCCCGAAAAAACGGGACAGGCTATGCGGGAAGAATGAAATCAACTCAACCGCAGCTTGTTCAAACGGGTAAAATGGGAGATCGGACCGATCAAAATGGCGGCGGCTAGATGGCACGAGTACCAGTACAAAACTTTTCCGGATTTGTTTGAGTATTGGAAATTGCTTCAACCTTAGGTATATTTAGAACCGGGTGATTTTTAAACCTGTCTGCTGACAGGGAGACATGAAGAGCCCCCGTAAAACGGGACAAGTTGTGGGTTGGTGGGGGTGAGATTCACCTGTCTGATCCGATTGGTGGCAAACGTATCAGAAGGCAATTTCATAACAACATAAAAAATAATGCAAGACCTACTAGTTGGCTTTATCTCAAGATATGTTTCTCTGACAGAAGACGAAAAGAAAGCAATCGTTTCTTTGGACATATTCCGCTCTGTAAAAAAGGGAACGACTTTATTAAAAGAAGGACAACATTCAAAGGATCTCTACTTTGTTATAAAAGGTTGCATTCGGACATATTACATCATAGATGGAGAAGAAAAAACAACTGCTTTCTATACAGAAATGGATGCGTTAACTCCACATTGTGCTATTAGCAATGCTCCTTCTGATTATTTTATATCAGCCGTTGAAGATTCCATTATTTCAGTAGGAGAGATGGAAGTTAATATTTTTGAAAAATTCCCAAAATTCGAAACACTCTGTAGGATATTGTCAGAAGAACTTTTAGCCAAACAACAGATCAATTTCGACGAGTTCAAAACCTCCTCCCCAGAGCAACGATATCTGAATTTATTACAAAAAAGACCAGACCTGGTTCAACGTGTACCTCAACATCAGTTGGCAAGTTTCCTAGGTATCAAACCTCAATCCCTGAGTAGATTAAGAGCAAGAATTCTTGAAAAAAGTAAGCGTTGAACTTCATTTCTTAACTTAAGTGAACGAATTTAGGCATCCCGTCAATGTACATTTGCAATATCATTTAACAACTAATAATTCTGATATGCAAAAGAAAATTTTCTTCACTGGTTCAATGTTGACAAGGTCATCGCAACTTCAAGCTCACTATGCAAAACAAGAAAGCACTTATAAAAAGTGCTTTGTAGGTAGTTCACTGTTTTTGTTCGGCTGATGAAAGCGATAATATTAAAGGAATACGGATTGCCGGATATTCTTGAGATTGGGGAAGTTGCGAAACCGATTCCGAATGACAAGGAAGTACTGGTGAAAATCCACTCAGCATCCATCAATGATTGGGACTGGGGGTTGGTCAGGGGCAAACCATTTGTGATTCGTTGGTTTTACGGTTTCAAAAAGCCAAAAATAAATATTCCCGGGGTAGACATTTCAGGAAAAATCGAAGCGGTGGGCGATAAAGTGAGTTCCTTTAAGATCGGTGATGAGATATACTGCGATCTGGCTGAAAGCGGATGTGGCGGATTTGCCGAGTACGTTTGCGTACCAGAAAACATAGTGTCCAAAAAACCGTCCAATATAAGTTTTAATGATGCCTCTGCCCTGCCACATGCAGGATTGGTTGCTCTTCAGGGACTTGTGAAGAAGGGAAAGGTGAAATCCGGACAGCGTATCCTAATCAATGGTGCCGGAGGCGGTGTCGGAACCTTGGGTATTCAAATCTTGAAATCCTATGAGCTAAAGGTAACTGGCGTTGACAGTGGCGATAAACTTGATTTGATGAAATCGCTGGGATTTGATAGCGTGATCGACTATAAAAAGGTAGATTTTACCGATAATGGAGAAAAATATGACCTTATCCTAGATACAAAATCAAACAGATCCGTATTTAAATATGCTCGATCCCTCAAAAAAAATGGCACTTATATCACAGTTGGAGGATCGATATACAGATTGTTGGAAATATCATTGGTTGGTTTGCTAATATCACTTTTCACCGGTAAAAAACTGAGCGTGCTCATTCATAAGCCAAATGAAGGTTTAGACCAGATTTCTAAACTTGTGGAGAGGGGACAAATAAAACCTGTTGTTGATGGCCCCTACGGATTTGATAAAATCCCTAAGTTGATTCAATATTTCGGTGAGGGCGAGCATCGGGGGAAAATTGTCGTTGAAATAACAAAATAACGAACGCACAACATGAGCTATAAATTGTAGAGCTCTATCGGACCATACCAATTTTAGGGAAAAACACCGACATCAAATTTTTATCGATTAAATCATCGGGTGCATGTGCAACTGACAGACGATGGCATCAATTAATCCATAAGGTATTTAAAACAAGAAACTCTTAAAATCCAATAACATGAAATGAGCATGATTGAGAAACACCAACCGAGGATGAATATCAACATGCGAATTCCATGTGACAAAAAAAAATAAATTATATACACATGAAATCGAGCATGACGAAAACGTCACACAGTGGGATGATTATCGTTGCGAGATTCCATCTGACCGTTAAAAATCAAATTATAAACAGATGAAATCAATTTTTATAGGGGCATTTTGCTCCTTGCTGGCACTCTCATGCCTTGGCCAAAGCAAACATACCATCAGCGGTTATATAAAAGACGCCACCAATGGAGAGGTTTTGATTGGGGCCACAGTGGTCATCCACGAACTCGCAACTGGCACAATTTCCAATGTGTACGGGTTTTACTCCATTACCCTTCCGAATGGCGATTACCGGATTACCTACAAATATATGGGGTACAATGACGTACAAAACACCTTAGATCTGGCGCAGGATATCAGGATGGATGTGGAACTTCCCTTGGCGAAAAACGAACTTGATGAGGTAGTGATCACAGGCCGGACCATTGATGAAAATGTGCAGGGCATTGAGATGAGCACATTGGAAATGGACATCAAGTCTATCGAAAAACTCCCGGCATTTGTTGGCGAGGTGGACATCATCAAGAGCTTGCAGTTGTTGCCCGGGGTGGCCACAGTAGGCGAAGGTGCGTCGGGCTTCAATGTGAGGGGCGGTACAGTAGGCCAAAACCTGATACTGCTTGACGAAGCCCCGGTTTACCAATCGTCGCACTTGTTTGGCTTTTTCTAAGTGTTCAATCCTGATGCCGTGAAGGATTTGAAGCTCTACAAGGGGGGCATACCTGCCCGCTACGGGGGGCGATTGTCCTCCATTCTCGACATCCGCATGAAAGAGGGCAACTACAAAGAATATGATGTGTCAGGAGGTGTGGGCACCATATTCAGCCGGTTGGCAGTGGAAGGCCCCATCAAGAAAGACAAGTCCTCGTTTATCATCGCGGGGCGTAGGTCGTATGGCGATGTGATTGCCAAGGCAGTGTCCGACGTGCTAAATGATGGCGCTGCCCTCTATTTCTATGATCTGACAGCCAAAACGAATTTCAACATCAATGAAAACAACAGGATTTTCTTCTCGGGATATTTCGGTAGGGACGTGTTCAAACTCGACCAGTTCCAAGGATTTGACTGGGGCAACAGCACGGCCACCTTTCGCTGGAACCATCTGTATAGCAGTCGCCTATTTTCTAATGTCTCTCTGTTTTACAGTAACTATGACTATGGTCTACAAATAGGTGAAAATGAGCGCAATACCTATGATTGGAATGCCAGGATAAGTACATTCAACTTCAAGCCGGAATACAGCTATTTCATCAACACCAATAACGAGCTGACCTTTGGCGGGGAGGCCATCCTGTACCGCTTCGAGCCAGCCAACATCAAGAGCGTGAGCAATGGGGAAGCAACCGATATCAGTTTGGACACAAGAAAGGCTCTGGAAACGTCCCTATACATAGGCAATGAACAGCGCATCAGCAGCAAGATGACCTTCCAATATGGATTGCGCTACAGCCACTTTACCTATATGGGCGGCACGGTATATCACTATGGCGATACCCTTCCTGGTATGGTTAGGCCGCTCATTTCAAGGGAGAGCAAAGATGATTGGGGCAAAGTAGCATCTTATGGCAACCTGGAGCCTAGGGCTTCCTTTAGGTACCTGGTATCCAAAAATGCATCAGTGAAGGGCAGTTACAACAGGATGAACCAGTACATCCATTTGATCTCCAATACCACAGCATCCACCCCCATCGATATATGGCAGCCCTCTACCAACAATATAAGGCCACAGCAAGGCGACCAAGTGGCCTTGGGGCTTTTCAAAAACCTTAAGGAAGACAAGTACGAGACTTCCGTAGAAGCCTATTACAAATGGACCCGTAACCAAGTGGAGTATATAGATGGTGCGGAAATTTTTGGAAATGAATACCTGGAGTCACAACTCCTGAGTGGGATTGGCAGAGCCTATGGGCTGGAGTTTTATGCCAAGAAAAATACAGGAAGGTTGACCGGATGGTTGAGCTATACCTTGGGCAAAACAGAAATGCAGGTGGATGGGATCAACTTCGGTACCGACAAAGTAAACCGCAAGGGCAATTGGTACCCTACGCGCTTCGACCAACGGCACAACCTGAAAATCGCCGCATTTTATGAGTTGAAGAAAAGGACAACACTCTCCGCCAACTTTAGCTTCCTTTCCGGCACACCGGCCACCTTCCCTACCGACAGGATCACGGTGGCGGGTTACGTCATTCCCTATATCGACGGGAGCGAAAGGAATAATTTCAGGATACCTGACTACCACCGGTTGGATGTGGCCGTCACGTTCGACAATGTATGGCGTGGTAAAAAAGGGCGCAAAGGGGAGGACAATCTGGTAGTGTCGATCTACAACCTGTATGCACGTCAAAACCCTTTCAGCATTTATTTCTCCCAAGGCACGGACAGACAGGTGCCGGGGATTCCATTGGCTACATCGGCCACACAAATGGCCATCATTGGCACCATGTTACCAGCAGTGGCGTACAATTTTAAGTTTTGAAAAGTAAAAAAACATTCGTTGCCCAAGGCGGGCAGCATCAACATCAAAAACATTAGAATCAAATGAACAAGCTACTTTATATCACGGTTTTGATTGCTGCACTTGGCTGCGAGACCGAAATCAATCCTACGCTCAATAATGCTGCGGAAATAATGGTGGTAGATGCCTGGATCACGCAAAAAATGGAACGCCAAGTGATCAGGGTCACCAGATCGCAGCCCTATTTTGATAATTCCGTACCATCCAAGATCGTCGGGGCCATTGTTCGGATCGAAGACCTTGAGTCTGGTGACAACTATATATTTGAGGAGGGGACCGATGGATACTTTTGGGAACCTTCGGGCTTACCTTTTGGTGAGGTGGGGCATACTTATAGACTTACTGTAACCTCGGGCGGCGAGACCTTTGAGGCGTTTTCCAGGCTGGGCAGGGTAACACCTGTTGATACCATTACCTTCAAGTACAACCCAAAGGACTTTCTCCTAGATGAGCCGTACTTCACTTCGGAGTTCATGGCTACCGATCCTGTGGGTGAAGGGGACGCATATTGGGTAAAAGCATGGAAAAATGATGTTTTCTTGGGCAAACCCGAAGAACTGAACCTGGTATATGATGGTGGGTTTTCGGCCTCAAATTCGGTAGATGGCGAAGTATTTATCCTGCCCATTCGGCGGGATTTTATCAACCCATTGGATAAAGCCGAAGATAAGGATACCCAATTTATCCCTCCTTACCAAGTTGGAGATTCCATCACAGTTGAAATTCACTCGCTCGATCATGCTGCGTTCAACTTTCTTTGGGGGGTTTATTTTAATATCAATAGGCCTGGTGGGTTTGGAGAGTTGTTTGCGTTCCCGCTCGCCAATTCCACCACCAATCTTAAAAGTACGGATAGCAATTCCGTGACCAATGTGGCTGGTTTTTTCAACGTGTCGGCTGTAACCACTAGGGGACAAAAACTTACCCAGCCATTGGCTGATGAAATAATACACTTGACTAACAAGTGATAGTTGAAGTGACCGAAGAACATATCGGTGGGTTTTCCCATATACACGATAACTTAAAAATACAATGAAAAGAACGACCCGCTAACTACTCCTATATTCAAGCTGGTGTTTGGTGCTTCTTAGGGCAGGAAAGAGCAAATGAAGGAATCCTCACTTGTAAAACTTTTTGAAATAGGGAAAGTTTCGTCGGGAACCGCTGCAAAAGTACTAGAAATGACGAGAATCGAATTTTTGGAATTACTGAACAAATATAAAGTCAGCTTTCTAAATGTTGAGAACCTCGAAGAAGATTTGAATAATGCATAAAGTAGTATCAAACACAAAGCCGATAATTTCTCTTTTAAAAATTGATAGAGTCTTGGTGTTAGCGAACGAAAACCAATGAAAGGTAAAGGTTACAACCTTCCACTGAAAGGTTTTTTAACGCTCGGTCCTATGCATAGTCTTGGTCTGCCTTCCTCACTGCCAAACTCATCCCTGCCGACTACAGGCTGCCCTTTTCGGGCAGCCTGTAAGTTAGCCAACTAAATTTTCTTTGTCCTCCGATTTTGATTTATTGGTGGGCATTTTACTGCTTAGCTGTTTTTCGGAGTGGGTTTGGTACCACTCAGGATCATTATCCCGGATAAAAGCCACTGCTTCTTGCAGCCTAATATCCAATTCCCTGTGAAGCAGGTCGTCTTCTGCAATGGCTTCTTCGATAATTATTCTCCATTGATCTTGCACCTCAGGATCGCTTGGGTTATCCTCAAGCTTTTTTAATTGATCAGAAAAGGTAGTGGGGGCCAGTTTATATTTTAACCAATCATAGGTCTTCTCGAGACTTTCTTTTACTTTGTTTTTACCAAATTCCGAATTCAGGTAATGAAGGATAATAGGTAGTTGAGTTGGTAAGGTTTTCATTTCTTTTTTTTTGATGATAGACATAAATTAAAATTCTAAGAAGATTTTTTTAAAAATCCCCCAAAACCAAGGTTAGGGCAAAAAATGAACCAAACGTTTGGTATAAGCCGAAAATATATCATTTCAATTACGAACATCGTCGACCAAGCTTAAATAGATGAGTTTGGCAATTTAATCCCCCCACAACACAGACCTCCTACTGATCTAGAAAGGTTAAAGGAAAAGGGTACCGTATTTGCTTAGCGTAATACAACATCCGAATCAGGATATTTTTCAGGTACAGGGATGATGACGAAAATTTGATCAAACTTAAACGTATAGGTGTTATAAATGCTAAAACGTTCTAAACATCTAGTGTAAAAGGGGCAACACAAAACCTGTAAAGTAAATACGGTTAACCAACAAACAGAAGCGAATGGAAAATGATAAAGTGAAAGAAGCGAAATCTATGGAGGCGCCATATGTTTACAGCGTAGTTCCCGCCATTTTACCCCCTGACCAATTATTTGGACCGCTGTTCCACGATGTGCAGATGAATCATGTCTTTTCAGATTCAATAATTTTTGCGGACTGTTTCCCTAAGAGGGCACCGGAAGAGATTCTAAGTTTATATGAGATTGAAAAGCACAGAATGGACTTCGATTTGAAGGATTTTGTCTCAAAATATTTTGAAATTCCCTCGCCTATAACGACTGAGTATGAAAGCGATCAGCAGTTGCCGGTTACGGAGCATATCAGCAAAGTTTGGCCGCTTTTGACCCGCTCCTCCCAAACGAATTGTTCCATGTTGCCTGTGCCCAAATCGTATGTGGTTCCTGGAGCTAGGTTTAGAGGATTGTATTATTGGGACAGCTATTTCACCATGCTGGGATTACAATGCGCTGGGGAAAATGAACTGATCAGAGATATGGTTGAGAATTTCGCCCATTTAATTGATACCTACGGACATATTCCGAATGCGAACCGCAGTTATTATTTAACGCGCTCCCAGCCTCCATTTTTTGCTTTGATGATACGTCTGCTTGCCGAAATTGATGGGCCGGAAATTTATGCAACCTATCTTTCCCACCTCCAAAAGGAATATAATTTTTGGATGGACGGGTATTTTCGGCTCTCGGACAGGGAATCTTCTTTTCGCAGAGTGATAAAAATGCCCGATGACAGTGTTTTAAACCGTTATTGGGATGACCTCCCGGCTCCCCGGCCTGAGTCTTACGTTGAAGACGTAGACATGGCCCATAATTCCGCTCCAACTGGTATTGAACCCGGAGATCTCTACCGGCACATCAGGGCAGCCTGTGAATCCGGATGGGACTTCACCTGCCGCTGGTTTGGGGAAGAGACTAAAATGGAAACCATTCATACCACCGAAATAGTCCCTGTAGACCTCAACTGCCTACTTTACGATTTGGAGCTAACTTTATCCGAAGCTTACGGGCATAGTTCATTTTCGGAACCTTCCACCTATTTTATGGAAAAGGCGGAGAAGCGGAAAAGCGCAATTCTGGATAATCTTTGGAATGGTGACAGAAATTTTTACATGGATTACGATTCAGCCTCAAATAAGTCCACCAAAATCATGTCGCTGGCGGGAATGTATCCGCTCTTCGTTAATATTGCTTCGAAAGAGCATGCCGAACATGTCCACAAGCATATAACCGATAGTTTTTTAAAAAAGGGCGGTGTCGTTTCCTCTCTCCATACGAGTGGGCAGCAATGGGATTATCCCAACGGATGGGCACCCCTGCAATACATAACCTATGTGGGACTGCGGAATTATGGATTTGATGAAACCGCAGAAGAATTGAAGAAGCGGTGGTTGGACCTTAATGACGACGTTTTCAAAAAAACCGGAAAAATGATGGAAAAATACAATGTGGTAGATCCCGATTCACCAGCGGGTGGGGGAGAGTATCCCAACCAGGATGGTTTTGGATGGACTAATGGGATATATCTTTGGTTTCAAAATGATTCCTAAAAACTTAGGAAAAGGAATCTGATAATATTTTACATTTGTTATATTGTTGAAACCAGACTAAAAAGAGCTTAAGCTTACCGGTCATAGAGCTTTTTCATAAGAATTTGATTCCAGTTTTCTTCAGTTTTTGGATGTATTCCAAAGCCTCTGAAGTATACTCGATTTCAAAACTCATAATTCCAGCAGCTCTTACAACTGATCATCAGACAGATTGACGGTTTTCCCTTCTTTATAGGACTGAATACTATTTTTCAACCGCTCTTGAATCGCAGGATCATCAAAAAACCGATCATTCCTGATATTTATGGTTAGTTCATAGGCTTTATCCTTTCCTCTTTGGATAATCACACGTTCAACATTATCCACTAAGTCTAGGTGTTTTTTTGGTTTTGACGAAATTCTCTGGAACTGATTTTTATCATGATTAAGCCTATTAGTTGTGTACACAATAAGATAGATAAATCTGCTAAAAAATGTTCAAGGATTAAATTGGGTTTCATCCATTTATCAAAATATACTTTATGCCCTTGTGGGGAATTATGGCCTATTGCGTGGATTTAACCCTAAAACCTTTGAGGTTTAAAAAAACCTCAAAGGATATTTCGGTCACCCCTAAACATAAAATACCTTGCAAAACCCCCAATTCCTTAATATTTTCCAAGCTTAATCTTTTAGATGCTTTTTTTATGACTAATGGCCTTTAATGAAAACTCGAGGGTGAAAATCCTTGCTATCCTCCATCTGTTGCGTTTGGGCTATGAGCATATACCTGTCAAACAACAAATTCGAAGAGTAGATACCAATATTTTTGAGAGTGTTTACAAACTATAAATCCCGAAGTAACTAAAGAGGACCTGCTCCGTATTAAAAGACAAAATCAAGAATTATCAGCCCTTCGGGAATGGTTGCTACCGATGCTGATGAATGGGCAGGTGCACATCGATAAACTCAGTGACCAAGTAGGAGGGAAGTATAAATTGGGGAATGGTGAGATGGGGATTGCGGCGGACTCGGGCGAGAGGTAGCGAGAGAAAATGTCGGACAAAAATAGATAAATTGTCTCCAAATAATTTTATTAGAGGGTAAATACCCCTTACTGTTATTTTTTTTTAATTTTTTAGCTTATATTTGAGGGTAAAGTCTCCCTTATGAAAAATATTGACATTGATAAATTACTTCAGGAAATCTTTCAAGATGATTCAGGATTCGATATTAAGGAACGGTTCGAGGTGAAAATCGCCGAATATGGGCTCAGCAAAACCAAAGCTCTCAGGCTATTAAATATCGACAAAGATGTTTTTAGCGAAATTCTAAACGGAAATGCGAAACAACCAAATTTAATTCATGTCATAAAAATTGGTGAGTTCTTGGATGTTGATGTACATGAATTCATAAAAATGGTATTGAAAAACCAAAATACTGAAAACATTGCTTCCATTGATCGGGCAAGAAAGCTGAAGTTTTTGTTAATAAATTTTGACGTCAAAGCATTGACTAAAGAAGGCTTCTTTAGTGCTGAAAATGATGTGGATGATTTAGTTGACAAAGCATTGACCTATTTTGGATATGAAACCATCAGCGAATTTGAAAAACAACTCACAGAACCTTTATACAGCAGATCCAAAAGGCAATTTTCAGATAAAATGAAAGACTTTTGGGTAAGATCGGCATACCAATCTTTCAGATTAATCAACAACGAAAATCTTTATGATCGGGATAGACTAAAAGATATCATTGCCTCTATGAAACCATACACCCAGGACGTTGAAAATGGTTTGTTCATAGTCTGTAGAGCACTCTACAATTCAGGGGTAACGGTCATTTTTCAAAATTATCTACAGACAACACATGTCCGAGGAGCGACTTTTTTTATCAATCAGAAGCCGTGTATCGTAATTACCGATTATTTAAAAAAGTATCCAACGCTTTGGTTTACATTATTGCATGAATTGCATCATGTGCTTTTTGACCTTGAAACGGTCAAGACCAATAATTATCATCTCTCAGATGATCAAGATCTTTTCTTAATTGAGGAAAAGGCAAATAGCTTTGCAAGGGATTTTTTCATGCCGATAGAGAGCTTTAATTATATCAAAAACTATATCAACAATTCTTACATGGTACAGCGATTTGCCAAAGATAATGATGTTCATGTATCTTTGGTTTATTCCTTTTATACTTGGTATCAAAAGGAATTATATGACAAAAATTACCATGCAGCATTTAAAGAGTTTTATCCCAATTGCAGAACTGCAATTAAAAGACTCAACCCCATTTCATGGACTACTAGTACGATTAAAGCATCAAGTGAGAAGATCAAAGCAGTATTCGAATTAAATTAAGAGAATGATATGAAAGACAACAACAAAAAGGAAGATAAAAAGGTAGAAAAACTCAGTGAAGCCGATCTGGAGAGAATGGAGCTGTTGAGAAGAAGCTACGAGAAAAAAGGAAAGCAACTTACAATTTCCAGCACCACAGGGTCTCTCCAGGAGATTGACGAATTGAAACAGATAGTAGGCAAGCAAATGGAAAATGCCGAAGAAAAATACAGTATTTATTATAAAGGGATCAGAAATCTGCTTATGGATCACCTTCCCAAAGGAGATAATTATAAACAGATGCGTGATATTATCTATGATGAAAAGAACATCTTTTTGAATTTAGGAAAACGAAAGTCCGATCACAAAGGGATTAGAGGCTCAGATGGAAGAATGACTTACCAACCCATTATGAATGAAATCCTTGATGTTGTCATCAGTTGGGTAGGAGAGTCACAAAACCCATTTGAGCTTTATAAGGAACTATATCTACTCAACGAAAAGCATGGGTACCCTCATGAAGAATACGATCTCTCGACCAAGGGTGTGGCTAATGCCATGTTGAAATTAGCACAAGATTAACTTTGAATATAATACAAGTGAATGATGGATATTAAAGATTTAGATTTATCAAAGATTACTGTAGATGAATTGCTATAAAAATTTGGAAAAGGTAGTCATATACCCGGATCCGGTAGTGCTGTGGTATTTCAAGGAATGTTAGCTTGTAAACTGTTGGCTACGGTAATTAGCCTTACAATTGATGAAAAAAGAAATAATAAGTATTCTCATGTGTTGCCGGAAATACTTAGATCACAAGAAGAAATAAGTATTTTTTTTCAAATCTTTATAAGTTATTTCATGAAGACTCTATTCAGTTTGAAGAGGTCATTAAATCTCGAAATCTTCGAGATCAATTTAAAGCTAAAGGCTTGGATAAAAATCTAAATCAATATAGATTTTATAAATTTAAAGTCCAAGATGATTTAATTTTAGCCTCAAATATTATCCTTGATATAGCTAATTTATGCAAGAATATAGCAAGCCATGCAATTTTTGTTTTTCAAAATGGATTTAAGGCAGCACGAGGAGATTCAGGGGCAGTGTGGTCGGTAACTGAATATGCACCAAAAATGGTAATTAGGAATGCACCAAAAATGGCAACGGGAGTGCACCACTGTGCTAATATACGCATGTTAGTTTTTGTTATCAAAGAAAGATTTTCTGTTTTCCATTCTATAACTTTTCCCCGATAGGTTTATAATTTCACAACGAAAGAGGAGCCTGTCCATGAGAGCCGTAGCCAAGACCTCATCATCGAGCATTTTTGCCCAATCCACCGCCATTTTATTCATTGTTATGATGATACATGTCTGCTCATATATGGCATTGATAAAGTTGAACAGATCCACCGCGGCTTTTTTTTCCACCGGAAACAGATGATGTCGTCAATAATTATTAGATCGGCTTTTATAAGGCGTTTATATTCTGTCTGCGCGGACCGGATCATTTCCCTTGTTTTGAGCATGTTTACCCCGGAAGCTATGGCCATAAGACTAGAAGAATTAGAACTTCTTAAATACTAAGGTTTGATTTATTGTATTAGAATTAATCAGACAAAAGAAGCGATCAAGATGTTTTCAGAAAACTGACTAAAGGAGCACAACGTACGCTGCAAGGCGCGTTCAATCTGGCTAATGGCACATTTATTTCTCGAAGATTTTCCTAGAGTCCAACATTTTCCAAACATAGCTATTTTATTTTATTTATCCTGATCCGAGTTAAAATACTAAATTTAAATTTTTAAAATCTACTATTTTCTAACGGGCCTGTTTTGCATTCTCAAATACACCAGGTCTTTCAACATTATTACTTTTAAATTTATAAATTGCTTTCAACGAAAATGATGAAACAAATTGATTAGTAAACAATCTTGGTTCTAAATTAGAATGGTCATTAAAAGGATAGTTTTTATTCAAATTTTCTTCCAGATCTTTTCTCAAAACTTTAGTTTGTGTTAGGTCATGAAATATACCCATTTGAAACCCCCCTCCCAAATTTAATAATAAACCAAGACCTCCACTCAATCGCAAATTAAACTGCATATTTGAGGGGTTAATTTCTGCAAAGTTAAATCCCACTGCAATTCCCCACCATGTTGGAGCTCTAAATAACTCACCTGTTGCTTCTTTTTCGTCTCCTTCTCTAAATCTTCTATAATTGATTAATTTATTCCAAGTAACTAGTAAACTTCCTACAAATACAGGACTGTTTATTGTATCACGCCTTAATGTTGAATCATATGGAGAAACGTAATAGTCATAGATTGTTTGATTACTCAAGCTCGGTCCTAACCCGACAGCAAATCCAAAAGCATTTTCTAAAGTTTCTGGTAATGTTTGCTTGAAGGAATTTTCATTTGAGGTGATTTGTGATTTTAATTCTAACCGTTCTAAGAGTAAGGAAAAATCTTGCTTGCAATCATCCGAGAATCGTTTGGAAAAAGCATCATCGAGTTCTTTCGACAAATTATTAGTATTAATTTCATTTAAATTTGCGTATGTTAAGGTGTCTAAAAACTCAACAACGGTTGATTTTGATTCATCTTCAAACTTAGACTCATGAAGAATCGCATTTTCGGTAATATTTATTGCAATCTTCTTAAGTTCTGATATTATTATATCGTTTTTGGTGTCTTGTGATAAGGTATCCCATTCAGTTTTTAATAAATCGACGAAAATATTTTTGGAGTTAAAACCAATAATCTTAATTGTAAATTTTTCTTTGTTTTTTTCCAGAGAAAGATTATAGGTTTTTCCTGAACAGAATAAATCTACTTGGGTTTGAGCAAAAGCGGAGGAAGATATAAATAAAATTAGTGATATTATAATATTTTTCATAAAATAGTTTATTTTTATAAATTAAATTATCCTTATATATTATATAAATGTAACGCCTTAAAGGTTAGGTTTCTGCATTATTCAATTTTAACAATTATTTAAAAAGAGAAATTATCTATTGTATAACCAATAGAAGGATGTGTTTAATCTTATAAGTTGGCCGACATCTAATAATATGACATAATTGGATCCAAGGAATATCAACCCTAAACTTGGAACCATAATACCGCGCAATTTCTGTTCATTGTTAAAATGTTTTAACAAAAAGCTCATATAATTATATTCATAAATGAAATTAACTGATTTTGTTAAATGATTTTAAGATTCATTGTCTAAATCCAAATAAACATAAAAAATTTTGTTTTTGGGTTATTAGGTAGGATTAATTTTCTAAATTTTGATCCGCCTTAAATGTTCGGACAAGAGTTGTTATTTTCAAAGCACTAAATATTTGAATTTACGTCTTGCGAAGCATCGGGTGGGAATGGGGAGCAAAATACAAAGAAAAGGGTTTCAGGGGTGGTCACGAAAAAAGAAGGAGGCTCTGATCACACGGAGGAATTGAAGAAATTGGCTGAGTGTATGAATGAGATTCATTGCAAAAACGTTCCCTTCGACTCCGCTCAGGGAACACCTGACAGCGGCGGCTGAGCGTAGCCGAAGCCACACCATCCGACTCCGCTAACGAAGACTACGCCGACTGAGCGAAGTCGAAGTCAGCGTAGCCGAAGCCCCGCTCAAGGAACACCTGACAGCGGCGGCTGAGCGTAGCCGAAGCCACACCTCTCGACTCCGCTCTCACTTATTCTGATAAAATTCCCGCATCACCTTTATTTTTTTAGGATTATCTAAAAGGGACTGTTCGGAAAACATCATAACGCCGGATGCAGGGGACCGGGAACCTTCCCGCAAGGCGTTACCAAATTCCTGAGGGGAAATGATACCAGGTTTGTCGTGTGCCTGAACAATGGGCCAGACCAAGGGTCTAGGAGTAGGCATGACTTTATCCAACCAATCAAGGTAGTCGCCCGACCAGGTAACAGGCCTTGCCAGCATCCGGTGAAAAAGCATGGGAGACAATACATCCACCCGCTCGGCCAAAGCCGGTACATCGATGCCCAGGGTGTTGTACAAAGCCCCGTCATGGTCTTCGGGAAACCACGCGCTATAGAAGGCTCCCAAAAGGGCCTTGGGTTGATTTTCCTTGAGAATTCTCCCCATATCTTCTACCCAAGTATTCAAAATGCTGTTTCGCCATTTTCTCCAGGCAGGTTCTTGGTTGGCTAGTATCCATTGTGCTTTGCCTGCTTTATCCGATGGTGGGATTTGTATGGCATGGGTATTTTCGAAAAGCCGGGTACATCGGTCACAAAAACAGGTTTCAGGCAGTATGGGTTGGTCCGTTTCAAATTGGGCATGCCAATGTAGGTAGTCCAAAAACACCCCATCTACCAGATAGTTGCCCAGCGTCTCACGTAGCTGTTCGGCCCTATATGTCTGGAAACCGGGATCGGTGGGACAAACCCCCATAAACCAATCCGCAGGCCCGACGGTCTCTCCCTTTTCATTGATGGGCCAGGCTTCAGGATGGTCTTCTATATAGCCTCTTCCATTTAGGGTAGGGAACTCGACAAACACCCGACAACCCTGGGCTTTGGCTTGATTATAAAATGACTGGTTTAGCGAGGATCTTCTGACGAACACGGCATTTACCCCCAACTCGTCAAAAGCAAAGCCTGCATTTAATATCCTTTCAGGATTGCCATAAATCCCCTTGACGAAGGCATCCACATCATTTTCTTGGGAAAAGGCGGCAAAATGGATAAGCAAAAGGAGCAGCCAATAGAGCTTGTTCATGGTTTGGGAAATTTTAATCAAGTATTGTGGCATGGAATGGCGTAAATCTTTTTGTTGGCCAGTGACAAACCACCATTAGGAAAGGAAGGGATGAATTTTAATAGGTCATTCACGTTTTTTCTTACATTCATAAAGTTTAAGACGTGGCTTGCCACCAGCATAAGCCAATTTATAAACCCCATCCAATGCGGCATCTGCTAATGGGACCAACAGCTAAACTACAAATTAACGCCTATCTTCTGCAATTGCAATAAACGACCCAAAGGAACCTGCAATGGCAGACATTATAGGTATTGTAGATAGGATATCGGTAATCCCCTTGATAACACAGATCGAGTCAGTCCAATTTTGGCTGATTTTTTTATGACTGATCTATTATAGAATAATCCGGATGTTAAGCGTGAAAAAGCCATTGATTATTATTTCAGTTCCTTTGGGCTATATAAGTCTGTTTTTTTTTTGGCTAAGTGCCCCTCTTATTTTCTTTCTTAAAGGCCAAAAATAGGTTCGCCTTTCTTAAGTAGAACTTTTAACTGATGTTTTTCCCACAGGTTTGCAGTCTGATCTCTGCGAATGTTTGACACGCTTTGTTCAGATTCTTATAATTCAATTTAAATCATTAAATCAAACAAAAGTGAAAAAGATTACAATTTCATTATTTATGATCTTACTGAACCTCAGCTACTTGATGGGTCAGCAGGAGAAAACAACACTAAGCGGATATGTCCGTGACGGTACCTCAGGAGAGGAGCTTCTTGGAGCAACAATTATGGTTATAGGTAGCCAAAAAGGCGCAATCACCAACTTATACGGTTTTTACTCCCTACAAATAGCGCCTGGAAGTCACCGTATACAGGTCAGCTATATGGGATATGAAAGCCAGGTAGCAGAAGTAATAGCAGAAAAAGCCACCTTTCTTCACATTGAATTGAAGCCGGCTGACTATGCGTTGGAGACGGTGGAAGTTTCCGCAATTGCCAAAGATGAAAAAATCCTTGAGATAGGAAGTGGCATAGAACGGGTCTCCATCGAGCAGATGAAGAAAATGCCGAAGTTATTGGGAGAAGTTGACCTGATTAGAAATATCCAGTTGCTTCCCGGAATATCTACGGTGGGAGAGGGCACGTCTGGTTTTAACGTTCGTGGAGGAGGAGCGGATGAAAACCTTATTTTGCTTGATGAAGCTACTGTATTTAATGCAGCTCATGTCATGGGGTTTTTCTCCGTTTTCAATTCGGATGCGATCAAGGATGTCAAAATTTATAAGGGGGGATTGCCCGCCCAATATGGAGGAAGGTTATCTTCGGTACTCGATGTAAGACAACTGGAAGGCAACTCCAAAAAATTAAACGTCAAAGGTGGTATTGGGTTATTGAGCAGCAGACTTACGGTAGAAGGCCCCATTCAAAAGGACAAAACATCTTTTTTAGTTTCAGGCAGACGGTCTTATATGGACGTATTTACCAGACTTTCAGGTGACGAAGAATTAAGAAACAACAACCTTTATTTCTATGACTTCAATGCAAAAATCAATCATAAGTTATCAGATAAAGACCGGTTCTTCCTTTCTTACTATTCGGGAAACGATGTGATGAAACTGGGAGATCTTTTTAGCAGCAATTGGGGAAACAATACCATGACCTTAAGATGGAACCATGTATTCAATCCCAAATTGTTTACCAATATTACTGTCACAAACAGCAGGTATTTTTACCACATCATTGGGAGCCATGGTCCTGATTCCTGGGATTGGAAATCAAGTATACTAAATCAAAACTTCAAGGCGGATGCCGCCTATTTCGTAAATCCCAATAGAACCATCGATTTTGGATTTCAGACCACTATGCAGGATTATCTGCCGGGAACAATTCTTCCAACGGGTGAAGAATCCGCAGTGAACACCATTGAAATGGCAAAAGAGTATGCCATTGAATCTGGCGCCTATGTCTCTTGGAATGAGAAATTTAACGACCGATGGAAAGTAGAGGCGGGAATCCGCTATGTGGATTTCAGGAGATTAGGTGGACGGCAGTATCTATATCAAGATGGGGTAAAGGAGAGAGAGGCAATTATTGACTCACTTAGTTTTTCCCGATACCAAACTATGGCCAGTTACGATGGAATTGAACCGAGATTCAACGTAAGCTACACCCCAAACAGAACGACTGCCCTCAAGGCAAGTTTTCACAGGGCCAACCAGTTTGTTCATCTAATTTCCAACACCAATTCACCTTCTCCTATAGATGTTTGGAAGCCGTCCAACGCTTATTTGAAACCCGCGCAGGTGGATCAACTATCCCTGTCCTTTGTCAGAGGTATTCTCAATAATAGCTTTGAGCTTGTTGTGGAGAGTTATTATAAAGATTACAGAAGAGTAGTGGATTTTAAGGACGGTGCCAGGCTGGAGTTTAACGAAACCCTGGAGACGGAAGTCTTGGATGGAATTGGAAGGGCATACGGGTTGGAAGCTTCCATAGAAAAGAAGGAAGGAAGATTCACGGGACGGATTAGCTATACCCTATCCAGATCAGAAAGAAAGGTGGAAGGTATCAACAAGGGGGAATGGTATAGGGCCAATTTTGACAAACCGCATGACCTGAGTATATACGGATTGTACAAGCTCAACAAAAAGTGGGATTTCTCGGCCAATTTTGTCTTGGCATCCGGGAGACCATTTACACAACCCGTAGGAAAGTACGAGTGGGATGGCATGGTATTGCCCGTAATGGGAGATAGAAATGCACACCGAATTCCAGTCTATCACCGACTGGATATAGCAGCCAACCTTAATCCCGAGGGAAAAAGGGGCTCATGGAGTTTCGGTTTTTATAATGTCTATGCCAGAAGGAATGCCTACTCGGTCTTTTTCCGACAGCAGGAAAACGCAGCACAGACTGAGGCTGTAAGACTGTCAATTTTGGGATCTGCCATTCCCAGTGTCACCTATAACTTTAAATTCTAATACGATGATAACTGTAAAAAAATTATTGATTTGTTTGTCCTCGCTGTTGATGTTTTCATGCTTGGACAACATAGAATTGGATGTGAAATCCTATGAAGCCATGGTAGTGGTGGATGGGGAGATTAACAATATTGATGAATATCAAACCGTCAAATTGACCATTTCCCAACCTTATTTTCAGAGCTCGTCTAAATCGGTCATTGAGGAAGCTGAGGTTTATTTATTTGAAGATAATGTAAAGGTGGGAGGATATACTTACGCACAGGAAGGGGTGTATAATCTCGATTTTACCGGGGTAATAGATCGGGCCTATAGGATTGAAATTTATTTACCCGATCTGCCTGATTATGGCCATCTAAGTAATAAGGTGATTTCAAGTGAAACTGAGGTGCTTCACCCTGTTTCTGAAATCACAGACCTCAGATATGAATACAAGGCTGAAAGTCTGATATTTGAGGAGGGTTATTATTTGTTGATAGACACTTTTGACCCGGTAGGCAAGGGAAATAACTACAGGTGGAATGTGCAGGTCAATGGAGAGTTGTCCAATGATCCCCGCCAAATAATGGTCTTGGAAGACGAGAGGATTGATGGCAATCTCATTGAGGGGCTTGATCTGAGTTTTGATCCGTTTCTGGAAGGGGATAAAATCGTTGTGTACCAGCAGTCATTGAGTAATACATTTTATCAGTATTTGTTCGATATTTATATGCAGGCATTGACACAGGAGAGTTTCTTCGATTCCCCAGCTTTTAATCCCAAAACCAATTTGGTTTCAGACATTGATGTTGTGGGGTATTTTAATGCCAGTGCCTACCATAAGGCTGAAATTATAATTGGGGAATAGGGAGGGGTTTCCCGCGGATTTCGCAGAAGAACGCAGAAATAGATCTGCGCAAATCAGCGTGATCAGCGGGAGACATTTTTTTGCCACATTTTGCATCAGAAAAAATTTGCGGGAGACTATATTTCCCGCGGATTTCGCAGAAGAACGCAGAAATAGATCTGCGCAAATCAGCGTGATCAGCGGGAGACATTTTTTTGCCACATTTTGCATCAGAAAAAATTTGCGGGAGACTATATTTCCCGCGGATTTCGCAGAAGAACGCAGAAATAGATCTGCGCAAATCAGCGTGATCAGCGGGAGACATTTTTTTGCCACATTTTGCATCAGAAAAAATTTGCGGGAGACTATATTTCCCGCGGATTACGCAGATTAACGCAGAAAGGGTTCCGCGCAAATCAGCGTGATCTGCGGGAGATTTTTTTTTCCCGCGACCTGCATCAAAAAAGATTAGCGGGAGATGTTTTTTTCCCGCGGATTACGCAGATTAACGCAGAAAGGGTTCCGCGCAAATCAGCGTGATCAGCGGGAGACATTTTTTCCTTGACGGTAAACGCTTTGGCAAATTTAACCAAGCAATTCCATGGATACTGATATAGAAATAAGTATAGTTGCTTTAAAAATACCCCGATCGGGGTATTTTTTTGGGAAACAAAAAAACCTATCTTTAAAACTTATAAGTTTAGTTTTAAAATAGCGGCATTATGAAAAAAATTAACGTACTTATTGTATTTCAGTTTCTAATTTGTATTGGATTAGTTAACGCACAGACGGATAAAGGGCGAATGTTGCTGGGAGCATCATCCGATTTGGGTTTAACTGGTGCTGGCCTTTTAGATATTGGCTATTCAAGTACTAAAAGCAAGCTTGATGGAGCCAGTTATGTAGAAGATAATTCTAGTAAAATTACGAACATAAGCCTACTACCAAAAATCGGGTATTTTGTAGCGGATAATCTCGCTCTTGGACTTGATTTTACTTTTGCATCTGCTAAAGCAAAAGGAGGTATTTCAAATTCTGAATCAACTTCAAGACTACTGAGTACAGGACCTTTTGCTAGGTATTACATTCCAACTGCTAAGGTGTTGCCTTTTGTCGAAGTAAATAGCTCTTTTGGAAGGAGGACAAATACGGTTAAATATAAAGACGATCCCAATTTGGAGGATTATAATGCTAAGACCAATATAAGTTCATTTGGAGGTGGGATTGGATTGGCAGTGCCTCTTGGTGAAAAAGTAGCCTTTGATATTCTTGCGGGATTTAATTCATTGACACTAAACAGAAAAAATCAAACCCCTCCTAATTTTCGGCAGGTAACCAACAGTTTGGGATTGAAGGTTGGATTTACCATGTTTCTTGGATCGGAATAAGCATAAAAAAAGCATAGAAGGTTTGATGTTCGTTTCAAATTTCGATTACAGTGACCGGAAACCTTCATCAACTTCCACCTGCGTTTTTCCCGCAGAACTTGTCCCGGCTTTTCGGGATAAACGCAGAAAAAGATCAGCGAAAATCTGCGGTATCTGCGGGAAAACATTTCACCAGCAGATTGCCCCGCCCAATTGTCATAAAATAAAAGATTTAAGTAGCTTTATGAGTCGAATCTGATCGTTTAACCCAATTTCACCATGACCACCCAAATATCAACCTCCAAAATAACACATTTCATGTCCCCTTTTTCTATCGACATTGAACCCATGTCCCGGTTGCTGTTGGTGAATTTTGAAAAGGATCCGGATACAGTTTATGTTGGTTTTGAGCCGCAGGTTTTCGATGACAATGAACACGGTAAGGGGCATTTGGTGATAGGGTGGCGAAAGGATGGGAAAGTGGATGTCTATCACGAACCAACGCTGACATTAAACGCTGACAAATATGATATAGTAGGCAAGGGATTGGAGAACTTGATAGCATGTGATTTTGAGGTCGCTTTTTTTGAAATAAATGAAGCGGGTGTGCAGGCTAACTATATGTTCAATGATCTGCAAAACAGAAAAGTCAGCATTAAAATCAGTGAGAAAAATTCAAAAAAGCGCAGACCCTTTGGTCTTTTGGCTCCGATGGGCAGCGTGGCTGAAAAGCCCTCCGCAATGCCCTTGGTAATGCTTCAAGACTTTTACTTTGTCCGCAGGTTACAAACCGATTTTGAGGTGTTCATTGACAACGTTCAGCATCAGCCGGATAAGCTTCCGGTACCTATGGATTGGACATCCATGTATTTTGCCCGCTACAGCCCAAAGCCGCTTATTGGCCGACTTAATCCGGAATTTGATGGATTAATTTTTCCTGTAGACGTAGATCAGGGAATTAAAACGCTTAATCAAGGGGACTATACGTTTGATTTTTCCTGGAAAAATGACAGCATAGCTATTCAAAAGATAAGTCGGGTAAACGACGTACATCCGGTATCCATAACCTTCGAAGACGCTTTTCCCGATATAGAATCCCTAGCAACCAATACAGCAAAACATGGGGAATTTACAATCGAAGCAGATCCATCTATAGGAACCCTACCTGGAGACTATTCCGTCGAAAACGCCAATGATACGATAAAAATTGAATTGCGTTTTGACGGTTGGAAACCAAGGCCTTCTAAGCTCTCCCTTTATTTTATATATGCCGTGGCAGGTGTTTTCAAAAAATGGCCGGCCACCTACGTTTGGACTGCTTTTATTAATAAAAGTGAGGATGGGAATTATTACATGAAGTCCAAATGGAAACGAATAAAAATTTAGGGAGGAATTTGTCATTACACTTAATAGTATAGTTAACGGTAAATATTTTCAGTACCGCATGGTATTTTGATTTGTATCTCAAGGCGGACTTATAAATTTGCATTCCCAACATAATGTAAAGTTGAAAGAAACTGGTTGACTAATGGAAAAACAAATACCTCTTCGCTTTTTCGCAATCACATTTTTATGGTCATGGCTATTGTGGTTTCCCTTTGTTCTGATTGGGTTGGGCGTTGTGCAAATGAACAATGATTTGCGACCCTATTTGACTATGGCGGCGATCATTTTGGGGGCCTTTGGTCCGGCCGTAGGTGCACTCTATTCCATTAAAACCCTGCAAGGAAAATCAGACGTCAAACCCTTTTTGAAGACCTTTCTTTCAATTAATTTTAGGTGGAAAACTTGGGTTTCCATTATCGGGGTCCTGGGGTTTGCAAACTTTTTAGCATGGTATCTTCCCGGATTTTTTGGTTATGAACGCTTGCCTATGCTCTTGCCAACAATTTTTGTTTTTCCGATATATTGGCTCTTAATGATCTTGTTTGGTGGTGGACAGGAGGAAATAGGGTGGCGGGGTTATATCATGCCATACTTGGAATCCAAATACGGACTGTGGTACGGGAATATTGTTCTTGGAATAGTTTGGGCATTGTGGCATGCTCCGTTGTGGTTTATTACCGATGCCTTTCAAACTTATATGCCTTTTTCAGCTTTTCTAATTGGCTGTATAGGGCTTTCCTTCTTTTTGTCCTGGGTCGTAAAATCATCAAACCACAAGCCCATGTCTGCGTTGGTTGCCCATGGCACATCCAATGCATTTATGCCAGTTTTCCCAAGTTTAGTTATGGCGACTGGTGTTTTTCAACTGCATTTTTGGATACTGGAAATTCTGATGCTGGGAATAGGCATAGTGACACTATTATCAATCAATAAACCTGTTGATTCTTGATTCGGATTATAAATTCAACCTTTCGACGATATAGTGTCCAGCACAATTCCTTTTATAAATGGGATTAAAATTGATGGCGGACTGACCATTGTCATGTTTTTAAACGTTTGAGCTCCCTAACTTTGAAGTCAAACTCCATTAGCATGAAAAACCTACTTTTTTTGATTCCGTTCCTTTTGTCTCAAAGCCTCGTTTTAGCGCAGGAAAATAAACGTACCCTACTATTAAATGCGGGAACGAATAATTCCTGGGAGCGGGATTTTGCGTATTCCCCACTGTTTTACAGTGGAAGTTCCGCCGGATTTACATTGGGGTATTCCAATATTGGAAATAGGAAAACAGATGAGGTTTACCTTCATCTAACCAACCATAACCTGCAAAACCGCTATGGTGCGGATATGCGGGGAACCCATGCCAGCATAATCACCTACACCTTCTATAAGGCCAATTGGCTGCCTGATAACTGGACCATTGGATGGTCGAATAACAATGCTCTGAGTTTAAGAAATTACGAGGATGCACAGAATTTCAGCCCAAGGTTTGATTTTCACACTTCATTTGGGCCGGCACTGCGTTATCAGACTTTTTTTGGCAAAAAACAACAGTGGCGGTTTTCCTCACAAGGACACCTGCAAGTAATAGGATTCGTCTTTTCCGCTTCTTATATAACCAGCCCCCCGGATCATTTTCTTCACGATCAGCCTACTTTCAACGCTTTTCTGCAGTCCATTCGCCTGTTTCAGCCCTTCCGCCAACACGATCTGGGAATACTCAATCAGCTTTTCTATCAATTGTCCAATGGAAATGAAATCGGAATAGGGTATCGCTTCCACTATACCTCTCTGGAAAGTGCCCATAGGTCCCAGCGATCTGCGGGACATTATTTTTTACAGTTAAATTTTCAGCTATGAGAAGTTACCGATATTTTATTTTGATCTCAATGGTGCTCATTAGCAGTTGTGAGTTTATTGCACAGCCAAGTGACCCGCAACAGCGGCCCAGTGAACTGTTTGAACACTTATGGACGGATATCTATAACAGATATACTTTTTTTGAAGAAAAACAAATAGACTGGCAATCAGTAAAGGAACAGTATCGTCCGACGATTCACGATGAATTAACCCCACATGAATTGTTTGACATTTTGGGCGACATGTTAGCCGAATTGGAGGACGGGCATGTAAACCTTAGGAGCACATTTAACCGCTCCCGAAATTGGAGCTGGTTCGAAGGCTTTCCGTTGTTCTATGATGAACAACTGATTAACGATAAGTACCTTGGTACCGACTACAGGATTATAGGGCCACTTCTTGCGCAAACCGTCCAGGGGATGCTGTATGTGAATTATAGGTCCTTTGAGCGCACGGTATCAAGTGAGCACATGGACGAAATTATCAGACTGATGCAGTTCCATGATGGACTGATCATTGATGTTAGAAGCAATGGGGGAGGCAGCTTGCAAAATGCACTCAATATAGCCAGCCGCCTAACAGATGAGGAAATTACCTATGCGAGGCAGCGGTTTAAAACCGGGCCGGGCAGAAATGATTTTACCCCATGGGCACCTTTAAAGATTAAACCCAAACCCGGTGACAAATACCTGGAAAAAGTTGCCGTACTTACCAACAGAAAATCATACAGTTCCACCACATTTTTTGCGCAAATGATGCGGACACTACCCCAAGCCCGATTGTTTGGTGACCAGACAGGGGGTGGGGGAGGCACTCCAGTTTTCGCTGAGCTTTCAAATGGCTGGACTTACCGCTTTTCCGGTAGTCAGACCATTGATTTGAATGAACACCACCTGGAGTTTGGCGTACAAGTAGATCAATTGTTGACTCACCCGATGGACCAGATCAGTGGGCTGGACCATTTTATTGAGGCGGCTATAGTTTGGTTGAAAGAGTAAATTAGGTTTTATGGCCAATTCCAATTTTTGGTGCCTTTTATCCCTCACAATACTATTTTGGATATTTGGTGTTATTCTCAGATAGGTACCAAAGGATTTCACGCTAAGCCAAAAACTGAGAACATTATGATCAAAAAAAGTAAAAAAACATGGAGGAATCTAAAGCGGAAGCGAAATGGCAGAAATATTTAAAATCTAAAACTAATTATTTGTTTAGAGTTTTTTTGATATTTTGCAAAAGAATAATATGATTCAATATGTAAACATCCTATTATAGTAATCTTTGTTTGTTAGGTTTTACAAAGGGATTTACAGCATATTTTACATAATCAAGAATAAAATAATAACTTAACTATTTAATTATGGGCATTTCCGTATTCCTTCCTATTTTGATTGGCCTTATTTATTTCGGCGTACTTGCCGGTATTTTTTACCTGATTTATAAATGGGTAACTAAATTTCTTACTTTGAAGCAGGAACATAATGACTTGTTACGGGAAATTATTCGAAAAATGGGAGATAAATAAGTTTGGACAAAAACCTCAATATTATTTAATTTAATGAATACAACATTTCTGCCGATTGTAGCCATGATAGGTAGGTATAATGTGAAAAGTTAAATCAATTAATTCTACAAGCATCTTGCTTTCGATCCAAAAAGACAGCTTTTCTGGATAGAGATTTTGGCGATAATTCCCTATATTTCCTATAATTTTTAAGAGAAAAACTATATTCACCCACTAAAAAAACTCACCTTATAATATGCTAATCCGATATTCCATTGTTCTGTCACTGTTGATCCTATGTCTCGCTTGTTCGTCCCGATCTAGTTCGGAGGAAAATTTAGGTACGTCCTATTTGGATTATTCAGATAGGGACGACCAGTTTGAAGGCGGCATTCGCATGATCCCCATCCAAACACCCAAGGGTACATTTAAGGTTTGGACCAAACGTGTGGGGAACAACCCCAGTATTAAGGTGCTGTTGCTTCATGGGGGGCCTGGCATGACCCATGAACTATACTCCAGCTTTGACGGATATTTTCCCGCGGAGGGTATCGAATACTATTATTACGACCAACTGGGTTCGTATTATTCAGATCAGCCGTCAGACAACGACCTGTGGACCATAGAGCGCTTTGTGGACGAGGTCGAACAAGTTAGATTGGCCCTGGGATTAAACCAAGATAATTTCTTCCTTTACGGACAGTCTTGGGGAGGGATTTTGGCAATGGAATATGCCCTTAAATACCAAGAGAATTTAAAAGGCCTAGTGATTTCCAATATGATGGCCAGTCTGGATGATTATGAAAAATATGCCAAGGAAGTACTCGGGCCGCAGATGCCGGGGGAAGTATTTGAAGAAATCATGGAGATTGAGGCGACCAATGATTTTGACAACCCCCGGTATGAAGAACTTCTGATGGAGCACCACTATCAATACCATGTTTTGAGAATGCCTCTGGACGAATGGCCGGAAGCGGTGGTTCGAAGCCTTACTCATCTAAACCCGGAAGTTTATGTGTATATGCAGGGACACAGTGAATTTGGCATAACCGCTGGGGCATCTTTAAAAGGTTGGGACCTGACCAAAGAGTTGCCCAAACTTACCGTTCCCACATTGGTCGTGGGTGCGGGTCATGACACCATGGATCCGAAACATATGGAATGGATGTCAACCCAAGTGAAAAACGGAAGGTTTTTGCTATGCCCAGACGGCAGCCATATGGTCCAGTACGATGATCAAAAGGTCTTTTTTAACGGGTTGATTCAGTTTATTAAAGACGTCGATTCGGGGAAGTTTTGAACATTTTAAATATTCCCAAGAATAGGAACTGGAATTGGGTTAAATTTTACAATATGATTACAAAAGATGAATTAGATAAGCTTTTGATAGAAATTGAAAAGGATCGAGTAGAGAAAACAATTTCTACAAATGATGCTAATAAATTTGGGGAGGCTATTTGTTCATTCTGTAATGATTTTCCTGGCCACAATAAACCAGGATATCTTATTGTTGGAGTTGATGATGATGGAAGCAGATGTGGCTTAAAGTCTGAAGAGAGAATTCTTCAGACGCTAATGGATTTTAGAACTGATGGAAGAATTGTCCCTCCACCTATAATTACCGTAACTGGATTTGATTATCCTGGTGGGTATGTTGCAGTAGCTGAGGTTCTGCCAAGTTTTCAACCTCCAGTGCGGTTCAAGGGAAAAGTTTGTATTAGAATTGGTCCAAGGAAAGGAATAGCTACCGATTTAGAAGAAAGGATTTTAAGCGAAAAGAGGAGTTCATTTGCTCATTCCTATGATACATTACCTTGTTACGGAAGCTCCCTGAATGACATAAGTATTGAAATTTTCAAGATAACTTATTTACCTTCGGCTATTGACGAGGAAACATTAAGTCAAAATAGTAGAGATATAAAGGAACAATTAGCGTCACTAAAATTTTATGATTTGAAGGCTAATTGTCCGACTAACGCTGCGATTTTAATGTTTGGGAACAATCCCCGATTTTTTATTCCCGGAGGGTATGTGCAATATGTAAAATTTACTGGCAATGATGAGGTCAGTGAGTTCGAGTATGAGAGAAAATTCGACGGAGATTTAACTACTCAGTTAAGAGTAATGGATGAGTTTATAAAATCTCAAATCGTTACCAAGGTGCTACATAACCTTGGAGAAGAACATCAGTATAATTTTCCCGCATCTGCAATCAAGGAATTGCTATTTTATTCAGTTATCCACCGTGATTATCAATCAAATGCACCCATAAAGTTTTATGAGTTCGATGATAGAATTGAAATATCCAATGCCGGAGGTCTCTTTGGCAAGGCACGGCCGGAAAACTTTCCAAGAGAGAATGATTACAGAAACCCAACAATAGCAGAAGCCGCTTATAATTTAGGATATGTTAATCGGTTTAACTTAGGAGTACAGCGGGCAAGTGCGGCGTTGATAAAAAACGGTAACCCTGAACCAAAATTCATTTTTGACCAGCCTACAAGTTTTTCAGTAATCATTTTTAAGAAGAAACCATGAAGACGATAGCATTCTTTAACAATAAAGGAGGTGTAGGCAAAACAACATTGGTTTATCATTTCTCATTTATGCTTGCAGAATTGGGTTATAGATGCCTGGCTGTAGACTTGGACCCACAAACGAACCTAACTTCAATGTTTTTGAGTGACGATCAACTCTCCGGCATATATGAAAATGAAAAGGAGCGTCCAACTATTTTGGAAGCTATAAAACCTTTGGATAGTGGTATTGGGGATATAAAGCAAGCCATGATACACCCCATAACCGATAATATAGGATTATTGGCAGGTGACCTAGAATTATCTATGTTCGAGGATAAACTCAGCGAAAATTGGGGTAAGTGTAACGATGGTGACGAAGCTGCTTTCCGGATTATTTCCTCTTTTTACCGAATAATTGACGAAGCAGGAAGAAAAATGGATGCAGATTTTTGTGTCATTGATATCGGTCCCAACTTCAGCGCAATTAACAGAGCGACTTTAATAGCTGCTGATTTTGTGGTGGTTCCAATGGCTGCTGATCTATTTTCCTTACAAGGACTTAAGAATATAGGAACTAGATTGGATAAATGGCGAAAGGAATGGAATAAAAGAAAAACTGAAAATCCAGCCTCTGATTTAAAATTGCCTAGTTCATCAATCACCCCTTTGGGGTATGTTATAATGCAGCATGGAATAAAAGAAAGTCGACCTGTAAAATCCTATTTGAAGTGGGCGAATAGAATTCCACGTGTATTTGTTGAAATGGTTTTAAAAGGCCATTTAGATAAGGATTTGACTGTTGAAGTGGATGAAAACTGTCTATCACTTTTGAAACATTACCATAGTCTTATACCCATGGCGATGGAATCGAAAAAGCCAATATTTTTTTTAAAGCCAGCTGATGGTGCAATAGGGGCCCATTTGAGTGCCGTCAAAAATGCCTATAGTGATTTTAAAAATCTGACTGAAAAAATCATAGCTAAAATCAAAGAGTACGAAAATCTCAAAAATTAAAAACAATAATTTTTTGAGATTCAAAAAAGCAACTTTCGACCCGTAAATAAGCAGCTATAGGAAGTTGTTCTTTAATCAATTTAAATTGAATTTTTCCGCACATTGTTGGGTTAAGATAAAGATAAGTTCTAATTTTGACTTAGTCTTGATAAAGATAAAACCCGCACCCATTGATACGTTCAGCAGCATTACTTCAACACGGAGAACAATCCATAATTGACCGAATTGAGGATTCACCGTACGCCATAAATTTTCTGGAAATCGGACTACTTCCCGGAAAGCACATCAGCGTTGTTCAAAAAGCACCATTTGGGGGACCTATTGCATTTCTGGTTGACGGTCATATGATTGCACTCAGGCGGACGGAGGCGGAGTTGATTAAAGTACAACCTATGAACCCCTAAGGAATGGAAATTATTTCCGCAAAACGGACCAAATCCATTGCGTTAATTGGCAACCCGAATGTTGGTAAATCCAGTATTTTTAACAAGCTGACCGGATTAAACCAAAAGATCGGCAATTATCCCGGTGTTACTGTTGACAAAAGTTCCGGTGTAATCAAGAAGGGATCAGCCGTATATGAGCTAGTTGACCTACCTGGGACCTACAGTCTATATCCCAATTCCGAAGATGAAATCATTGCCTATCGTGTCCTTACGGGATTAGATACGCCAAAACCGGATTTTGTGCTGGTAATTCTCGACGCCTGCAATCTGGAACGGAGTCTTTTGTTGGGTACCCAGGTTATGGATCTGGGAATTCCCATGGCCTTTTTGGTCAATATGAAGGACTTGGCTGAAGAAAATGGGATTCATATCAAAGTGGTGGAATTCTATAAGGCACTTGGAGTACCTTTAATCCTAACAGATGGTAGAAAAAGTGAAGGAATAGAAGCGATCCGGGAGCTTATTTTTCAGGAAAAATTCGAAATTGCCAAGCCATTTATAGCTGTAAGCGATTATATGCCGGAACCAATGATTACGGCGATTCGGGGGAAGTACGGCTTCGAAACGGATTATGAGGCTTTTCAACGGATGGTTTTTTCTACCTATAACGATCCTTCAAACAAAGGGGATAAAGCTTGGCTTTTGGAATTGGCGAAAGAGAGTGGCTTCGATACGCAACGTCAGCAACTGAAAGAGACGAACGGCCGATATGCGAAAATCAACCAGCTATTACAGAAGGGATTAAAAAAAGACAAACCTTTAGATAATAAGCTAACCCGCAGGTTAGACAAGATCCTCCTTCATCCCGTCTTGGGTTACACACTTTTTTTCGCGGTGATGCTTTTGATCTTTCAAGCTATCTTCGCCTGGGCAAGTGTACCCATGGATTTGATAGATGTCTTGTTTGCTGGAATGGGCTCATGGGTGTATGAGACTTTTCCATCGGGGGTTCTCACGGATTTGCTTGCGGAGGGGATTATTCCCGGAATTGGTGGGGTTGTTATCTTTATACCACAAATTGCCTTACTTTTCGGTTTCCTAGCTTTTTTGGAAGATACCGGGTACCTGTCTCGGGTTGTGTTTTTGATGGATAGGCTGATGCGCCCATTTGGACTTCACGGCAAGAGTGTTGTACCCCTTATCTCAGGACTGGCCTGTGCAATCCCTGGAGTGATGGCGGCAAGGACAATTCGGAATTCCAAAGAGCGGCTAATCACTATTTTAGTTACACCATGGATGAGTTGCTCCGCCCGACTTCCCGTCTATATTATCCTTATAGGCCTCACCGTACCGGATGAATTGTATTTTGGGATAAACCTACAAGCAATAGCTTTACTCAGTATGTATTTGTTGGGTACAATAGCTACCCTGATGGGAGCATTACTCTTAAGATTTATCCTAAAAACAAAAGAGAAAAGTTTCCTGCTTACTGACTTACCCATTTATAGACTGCCTCGTTGGAAGGCAGTGGCTTTAACCATGTATTCCAAATCAAAGATATTTGTGTTGGAAGCAGGAAAGGTGATTTTGGCTATATCTATTGTCTTATGGGTGTTGGCAAGCTATGGACCCTCAAATAGGATGGATGCCTTGGAAGAACAAATGGAATTGGAAATGGCCGCTGCCCCGGAATACCAGCAGACTGAAATAGAAGAACGCTACGCCTCCCAAAAACTGGAAAATTCCTATATCGGTATCCTTGGGAAAGCCATAGAACCGGCTATCAGGCCATTAGGTTACGACTGGAAAATCGGGATTGCCCTGATCACTTCTTTTGCTGCCCGGGAGGTGTTTGTAGGAACGATTGCCACCATTTACAGTATCGGTGGCGATGTGGAAAATGAACTGACAATTCGGGAAAAGCTCGATCAAGAAGTAGATCCAGAAACCGGCGAAAAGGTGTTTAACCAGGCTACCGGGTTTTCCCTTATGGTATTTTATGCCTTTGCTATGCAGTGCATGAGTACGCTGGCAGTTGTGTATCGGGAAACAAAAACCTGGAAATGGCCCATCATTCAAACCGTGGCCATGACTGTAATTGCCTATTTGGCTGCCTTTTTCACTTATCAAATTTTCTCCTGATATGTGGCAAGAAATCGTTGTTTTCACCTTATTTTTCGGCGTGTTGGCCTATTGGATCTACAATAGCTTTCTTCGAAAAAAGCCGCAGAAATCCGGCTCCTGCGGCTGTGACAAATGTGGGTAAAAACCCTTTTATTTCATTGTAAAAGACGAAACTTGCTTGTTCTTTACCGCTTCCTTTGAATAGGGCACCAGAAAGTAAGCATCCTCAGCCCAAATCGGAAAGAGATTGCCATAGAACGGACTTTCTATATCCCCTGACTGACCGGGATTATTGATCCCCAACGTTTTTTCCCAGTCGCCGGTATCCACTATTATTCTCAGTGAGGCTCCAGTGGTATTGTTATCCCCGTAAGCGTTTGCACCGGGAGTGAAGCTGTATCCTCCGCGGGGAATTGGGCCCAGGTCGGTTTTCTCCCGCCATTCTTCGGATATTGCGGCACTAAGTGGGTGTCGGATAAGGGCATGTTTGTAGTCGGGTTGTCCATACTGCCAGTTGTTCCAATCTGTGCCCAATTTTTTCTCCAGCTCCAGAATGGCCTCTTCCAGACTTTTTGCTAGAAATCCATCTTTACCTCCTTCACCAAAAATGGCAGGGTCGCCCTTCTTGATCCATTCAATGGTCTTGGTCATATTGAGTTCGGTCAGGTAAGGAGCTACTTCCTTCGGTATGACAATTTTGCCAAGGTTTTTCCGCAACGTGCGCTCCCACATCACATAGATACCAGCCTCAATCGAGTTTTTATCCAAGATGAAGTCCCAGGTCAAGAGCATGGATTGAGCCTTTTTACCTTTCCCATTTTGGATAGAAATGGAACTTAATTCGGCTATCAACTGCCTTGCAGGCAAGGAAAGGTAATCATTTTGGAGGTTTCCCATGTCGGCTAAATTGAGTTTTCTACCTGAACTCAGGACTTCCTTGATGCGGTCTCCCCGGAAAGCGTCCGCCCAGGTATAGCCAAGGGCTTCGGGAAACGGATAAGTGTTGTCTACCTGGTTTTCGTTAGCGGTGGCGAAAAAGCCATTCGGAGGGTTGAAACCATGGGGGCGTTCCAGCATAGGCTGATATCCCTCCCAATCCTGGCTACCGTCCCCCAGAGTAGCCACCAAACCGGAATACCCCTTTCTAATGGGGGCAATACCAGTTGCCTGCCAGCCAATATTTCCATTTTTATCCGCCCACACCATATTTTCGGCGGGGATATGATTGTAGCGGCAGGCCTCCCTAAACTCTTCCCATGTGGTGGCTTGCCCCATCCGAAGACTGGCGAGGTAGGGAGCGCCCCCCGGTTCTAGCCAGGCGCATTCGATGGCTACCGCTTTTTCAAGTTCTTCATCTATAAAAGTAATGGGGCCATGCACGGAATAGTAATGGGTTACAATTTCAGGTTCCCGGTTTTTGACTAAAATCGTATCTGAAATTGCTTTCATTTTAACCCATTCTCCTTTGTACTTATATTGTAGGGGGTCATCCGGGTGCAGGTCATAGATCCGCATATCCTCGTTATCTGTTTGAAAAATTGTTAATCCCCAGGCACCTATTTCGTTATGGCCGATGGAGATTCCCGGAATAGCAGGTTCTCCACCTCCCACAACATTCCAGCCTGGTGCATGCAAATGGACCCAATACCTGAGCGAAGGAACTGCCTGTAACCGATGGGGGTCGTTGGCCATTATGGGGAATCCACTTTCAGATAGATCCCCGCTGATTACCCAGTTGTTGCTTCCGATCGAAGATGCGTCGATGGTTTCCATAATTGTCCGTTCTTCCGCAATCTTTTTTATTTCCTTGTCAAAAGCTTCTTTTCTATTTCTATAGGCTTCCTTGATATCTTCTGGGCTGAAAGTGAGGGCAGATCTAAATGCATCATAGGGAGCGATGATGTCTTTGAAGAGCAGGTCTTTCGGTATGGACGGATGAATTTCCAAAGAGGGCTCAAAGGGGTGGAAATGATGGAGTTCTTTTGTCTTTTCCGCCCCGATTAGGGAAACAATTCTAGAGTAATTCAACTCCTGTTTTACATTTTGTAGCAATCCCTGATGCCTCGACACCACGATCTCCCAGCTCCAATAACCGGGCAAAATATCCAACATCTTAAACTCTACGGGTAGCAGTTCCGGTGAGTCAATAACCTCTTTGATGTAGGTATTGATACCGTCCACAAAGGCATCTACGATAAGCTCCCCGCGGGGATGATAATGGTTTAATTCAGTTTTTTTGTCACCTCTGAACTGAAAAAGACGCACTCCTTTGTCCCTTTCCAGTTCTTTTTCCCCAAGTATTTCCGCCAAAGTTCCCGTGGCTTGTCTCCTCCAAAGTTCAAATTGAAAAAGCCGATCCTTCGCTGCCAGATATCCCTGCGTAAAAAATAGATCCTGCTCGTTTTCCGCGTAGATATGGTTTACCCCGTTTTCATCCCGAATAACTTCGACTTGGTCAAGAAGTTGTGGATATTTAGATTCCTGAGGGCAGGAAAAAAGCAACATGATAGGTAATAAAAAGACAGCCAGTGAAATTTTTTTGATATAGCGGATTGTCATGAGTGGTTGATTGTGGAGTATAAATGTCGATTTTAAACTGGTCATGAAATTTTTTCTTGCACGTCCCAACTGGATATACCGCATAATTTATTTCAAAAAACCCTAAATTCCGCTTTCTTTGCAAAAAAAACTCTTGGAAATAAAAACCTTGATCAAAAAAGTAAAAGAAAACGGGAGTGTTTTTTTACAGGCGGGTAGGGGCCTTCCCATGAAGTGGACTAAGCTTTCTTCCTTCACCGACAGGGAAGCAAAGGAGGGTGTTTGCCTCCTTTTTGATCTGTATCAGCTTCGTTCGATCGCCCCGGCCTTTTCTGATATTTCATTGGATATCATAGATTGGGCAGAAGAACCCATCATATTTCATACCCCAGTTTCACCAATGCTTAAAAGTGGCCCTATTTCAAAAGGAATCATTAAATTTGCACTTATTAAAGAACCATTTTGGAATAAAATGCTGTTTGCAAGTGGTCAAATTCTAGTTTGCCAAGAGGTAAACGAAGGGATCGAAACTTTAATTTTGGAAGAACCATTTCCGTTACAGCAAAAAAATGTAAAGGAGATGTATCTTTCGGCAGATGGGCAGGTGAAAATAATCAAGCCATGAATTTTAAAGAAGCACTGCGAGAAGTAGAGGTTTTTCAGCGGGTTAGTGAGTGTGCTGAAGAATTGGGCTTGGAAACCTACGTGGTAGGTGGATATGTACGGGATCTTATTTTAAAACGTCCCAGCAAGGATATAGACTTTGTGTGTTTGGGGAGCGGTATTGATTTAGCCAGAAGAGTGGCGGCTACCTATGGTGCTCATGTTCCCGTTTCAGTCTTCAAAAATTTTGGTACGGCCATGATCAAGTTGGACGATTGGGAGGTGGAGTTTGTCGGGGCAAGAAAGGAATCATATAGAACTGACTCCCGTAAACCCTACGTGGAAGCTGGCACACTACAGGAAGATCAGGAGCGGAGGGATTTAACTATTAATGCGTTGGCTATAGCGGTCAATCCAGAGAATTTCGGCGAGCTTATAGACCCTTTTGACGGGATGAGGGATATGAAGCGGAAAATTATCCGTACCCCCACTGATCCCAACATTACGTTTTCAGACGATCCACTTAGGATGATGCGGGCAGTACGTTTTGCGGCGCAGCTTAATTACGATATCGAGCCGGATACCTTTGACGGAATTACATCCAATGTCCATCGGTTGTCGATTATATCCGGAGAGCGGATTATTGATGAACTGAATAAAATTATCCAAACAGATAAGCCTTCTTATGGGTTTAAGCTGTTATTTATCAGCGGGCTTCTTCAGGAGTTTTTCCCGGAGATGGTGGACTTGCAGGGTGTAGATTCCGTAGGGGATAAGACGCACAAAGACAACTTCTACCACACACTACAGGTATTGGATAATGTAGCTACGGTTTCGGACAATCTTTGGCTACGCTGGGCGGCAATCATGCACGACATTGCCAAACCAGCCACTAAGCGGTTCAACAAAAAGAGTGGATGGACGTTTCACGGGCATGAGGACAAAGGCGCAAAAATGACACCGACTATTTTCAGGCGTCTGAAGCTACCGATGGATGAGCGGATGAAATATGTTCAGAACCTAGTCAAACTGCATCTAAGGCCAATCGCCTTGGTCAAGGATGAGGTTACCGATTCAGCCTTGCGAAGGGTCTTGTTTGAGGCCGGAAATGACATTGATGATCTAATGAAGCTTTGTCGGGCAGATATTACTTCGAAAAACAACACGAAAGTGAAGCGGTTTTTAGCCAATTTTGATAGGGTAGAAGCCAAGTTGCTGGAAGTGGAAGAAAAAGATCAACTGAGAAATTTCCAGCCTCCTGTTTCAGGAGATGAAATAATGACTATTTTTGGCCTAAAGCCATCGAAAGTAGTGGGAGAACTAAAAGAAGAAATAAAAGAAGCTATCTTAGACGGCAAAATACAAAACAATAAAATTGAGGCTTTGGAGTTATTGTTTCAATTGGCAAAAGTGCGTGGATTACAAAAAACTGAAAATAATCGATAGTAGAAATGAAAAAAAGTATTCTGATTTTATTTGTTAATTTAATGTGGTTAGGTGTTGCAGTGGCACAGGAAACTGCTGAACCCAAACCCGAACTTCCTGACAATCTTCGACAGAGGAATGAAACCGACCAGAGAATCTATGAAATGGCAATGCGCTATAACGACGTGTCGGTGGCAAAAATAAAGCTGTATGATTTGATGGAAAGAAATCCCAGGAACCCTAAGTATGCGGAATTACTATCTTCAATTTATTTTGAAATGGAACAGTATAGCTCATCGGCACTATTGGCAATGGATATGCTGGAAAGAGATTCCAAGAACATTACGGCGTTGGAGATAGCAGCCTACAGTTTGGAGCAAATTGGAGCGTTGGAGCGGGCATTGCCGTATTTCGAATCGCTACACTTACTGACAGGCGATACATTCAGTCTTTATAAAACTTCCTACCTTCAATATTCTTTGAAGAAATATGAGGAAGCACTTAACTCTGTGAATATGCTTATTAAGGATAAAAAGGCAGTGGAACAGACATTAAGCTTTCCAACAGAGGGAAATGAGACACAGGAAGTAGGAATGGTAGCTGCTGCACTCAACCTGAAAGGATTGATATACAAGGACCAAGGCAGTAATAACGAAGCCAAAGTGGCTTTTGAAGAGGCGTTAGCCATGAATCCGGAATTTGAACTGGCAAAAAAGAACGCTGCAGAACTATAACAGTTTTGTAGTATAAATCGCTACAGGCGCCAGATTTCATTCCCGGCAACGAATTTAACTATTCTTTGCCGGGAATTCTTCGTTTAAAATCTTACAAGTCGATCGTTTTTTCACTTCAACATCTATGCCCATCTTTGAGAAATTAAGCCGCAGACTGCTGAATCCTGAACTTAAATTTCAGGCAAGCCGTAGTAGTGGACCCGGTGGGCAAAATGTAAACAAAGTAAATTCCAAGGCAATGTTAAAGTTTGACATTCCGAATTCACATGTTTTGGATGAGGCTGAAAAAGAGGTTTTACTACGCAAACTAGCCAACAAGATCGATCAGGAGGGAAATCTTTCCATTCAATCCCAGGAGAAAAGATCGCTTCTTCAAAATAAGGAAATTGCTGAGGATAAATTTTACGCGCTTCTGCATGAGGCATTTCAAAAAAAGAAGATACGAAAAGCAAGCCGACCCGGAAAGGCTGCCATAGAGAAACGAATCAAAGCCAAAAAAGTAAGGGCACAGGTTAAGGAAAACAGAAAGAAAGACTGGTAGTTCCAACCTAATAAAAAAAGACCACGAAGGACACAAAGAAGGCACAAAGACCACAAAGATTTTTTTGAATCTTAAGTACTCGCTTCGCCTAGGTGTAGTATCCACTACACCTTTTAATCCGAGAATTGCTTGTGAGACGCAATCAATTAAAGGCCATTTGCAATGGCCAACTACTATCCAGTTTTACCAAACCTGACATGCCCCGTCAACCTTTTAAACTCGCCTAGGTGTAGTATCCACTACACCTTTTTATCCTAGAAATGCTTGTGAAACGCAATCGATTTATAGGCCATTTGCAATGGCCAACTGCTATCCGATTTTACCAAACCTGATATGTCACATCCACCTATCAAATCCGCTTGATTATCCTAACTCTTCTCTTCGCCTAGGTGTAGTATCCACTACACCTTTTTATCCGAGATTTGTTTGTTAAACGCAATCGTTTAAAGGCCATTTGCAATGGCCAACTACTATCTGATTTTCACCAAACCTGCTATGCCCCCGACTAGGTGTAGTATCCACTACACCTTTTTATCCTAGAAATGCTTGTGAAACGCAATCAATTAAAGGCCATTTGCAATGGCCAACTACTATTCAATTTTACCTAACCTGACATGTCCCATCCATCTATCAAATCCGCTTGATTATCCTAACTCTTCTCCCCATATGGATGCTTCCAATCCCCCCGATAAGGCCCTTTTTATCCGAGATTTGTTTGTGAAACGCAATCGTTTAAAGGCCATTTGCAATGGCCAACTACTATCTGATTTTCACCAAACCTGCTATGCCCCCGACTAGGTGTAGTATCCACTACACCTTTTTATCCTAGAAATGCTTGTGAAACGCAATCAATTAAAGGCCATTTGCAATGGCCAACTACTATTCAATTTTACCTAACCTGACATGTCCCATCCATCTATCAAATCCGCTTGATTATCCTAACTCTTCTCCCCATATGGATGCTTCCAATCCCCCCGATAAGGCCTTTGGAGCAGTTTAGTCGCCTCCGGATCTCCGACCACAATCCGCTTCTCCGGATCGTATACCAGCGGTCGCCCCAGCTCCATGGAAATATTGGCCAATATGCAACTTGCCGTGGAAATATGCCCTTCCTCAATATCAGCTATTGGCCTTCCACCTTCTTCGATGGCTTTCAAGAAATCCAACATATGTAGCCGGGTGGCGGGGGCGGCATTTAATTCAATGTCCTTTTCCGTAAGGTCCTCCGGATATTTTTCCCGCTCATACACAACCTCCCCGTGAACTTTTTCACCTTCTCCCTGTGGGATAAAATCATAACGCATGGTACTTCCTTTTAAGGTGCCTTTATCCCCATAAAGGACAAATGCCCAAGGATATTCCGGGTCCGCAGGTGTTCCCCAAGACCGGTGCTGCCAAACGCAGTTAAGCTCATTGTATTCAAAGGTGGCAGTTTGGGTATCCGCAATGGTGGACCTTCCCCCTTTTTGTACAAATATACCCCCACTGGCATTAATGCTTTTTGGCCATCCCAAACCCAGCATCCATCGTACGGTGTCAAACATATGCACACACATATCACCGGTGATTCCATTACCATATTCCATCATGGTGCGCCACCATCTTTTGTGAGGCAATCCAGTATAGGGAAGAAGTGGGGCTGGTCCCGTCCATTGTTCATAATCAAAAAAATCAGGTATCGGCTCAACATCAGGATTCCCGTTGGCACGCATATGATAGTAGCAACACATATCCACATGGGATATTTTTCCCAAAAGGCCTGTATCCACAAATTTCCTCTTAGCTTCGATCAGGTGGGGGGTGCTTTTGCGTTGGGTACCGACCTGCACCACTTTATTATATTTGCGTGCGGCAGCCACCATGGCCTCTCCCTCCAGCACATCCACGCTGATGGGCTTTTGGACATATACATGGGAACCCGCTTTTAGGGCGTCAATGGCCTGTAAAGCATGCCAATGGTCAGGGCTTCCGATCACCACAATATCAAGGGAATGTTCTTCCAGTAATTTCCTGTAATCAGTATACAATTGTGGTGTTTTTCCCGATTCCTGTCGTTCAGTTACCAATTTGGCAGCCTCTGCGAGCATATTTTTGTCCGGGTCGCAAAGCGCAACAACTTCAACAGAAGCTACCTGTATCAAACGGAACAAATCACTTTTTCCATACCATCCTGCTCCTATTAGTGCTACCCGGTAAGGTTTAGCCGGCTTCGGAATGTTTATCGCACTTGCCCCAAAAGTGGTAAGTGCAAGTAGTGCGGAGGAACCTTTGATAAAATTTCGGCGGTCAATTGGGAGAGGGGTCATGGAATGGAATAAGGGTTTATCGATTGTGAAAATAAGTCATTTTTACTAAGACGATCAATATTACTGATTTTAATAGAAATAATAAAATTTGTCCTTATTTTAGCCACTCATTTATCTTTCTTAAAGTCTATGCCAGATCAAACCCAAGCTAACCGAAGACACTTTCTGAAAACTGCCGGAATTTTAGGCTCTTCCCTTTTAATTCATCCCCGCTTTGCCTTTGCTGGAACTCCTAAATCCGACAGAAAAGTCCGTGTAGGCGTGGTAGGAGGAAGGTTCGGCACCAGTTTTTATTTTCACGAACACCCCAACTGCATTGTGGAAGCAGTCAGTGACTTGCGGAAAGACAGAAGGGAAAAGCTGATAGAAGTGTATCATTGTTCCAAAAGCTATAATTCGCTTGCTGAGTTGTTGAAAGACCCCAAGGTGGAGGCTGTCTTTGTGGCTACCCCTGCACCGGATCATGCCGCCCATGTTATCGCTTGCTTGGAGGCTGGAAAGCATGTACTATGTGCCGTACCCGCAGCGTTAAGTTTGGAAGAAAGCGAAAGACTTTATCAGGCGGTAAAATCTTCCGGATTGACCTATATGATGGCCGAGACTAGCACCTTTCATCAAGTGGTTATTTCCGCCAGAAAATATTATGAAAAGGGAGATTTCGGTGATATTTTTCGAACTGAAGCAGAGTATCACCACCCAGGTTTGGAAGTATTATACTTTGAAGGAGGCAAACCCACTTGGCGGTTTGGACTGCCGCCAATGTTGTATCCCACCCACTGCACCGCCTACCCCATTTCTGTGACTGGGGAACGCCTTACTAGTGTAAGTTGCCTAGGTTGGGGAGATCAAAGTGAGGCGTTGAAAGGCAATCCCTATAATAACCCCTTTTGGAATGAGACTGCGCTATTCAGAACGGATAAGGGAAATGCCAGTAGGATATCCATCTGCTGGAGGGGTGCGCTGATGGGTACCGAGCGTGGGGAGTGGCATGGAAGCAAAATGAGCTTGTATGGCAAAGACCCCAACGGTTTAGGTGAAATCAAAATCAACGGCTCCGAAGAGCTAGGAAGAGATGATGCCGGATTTTTGTATAAACAGGCGCAAAAAGAAAACTACGATCAGCCCGATTGGTGGAATTCGGACCTACTTCCGGAAGCACTTCGCCACAACAGTGGACATGACGGATCTCATACCTTTATCACCCACGAATTTATAGATGCCATCCTAAGCAATAGAAAACCGATGGTGGATATTCATGAAGCTCTGGCCTATACGGTTCCAGGTATAGTTGCCCATCAGTCAGCACTTAAGGATGGGGAGACGATGGAGATACCGGTTTTTTGACTTATCATTTTTTTAAGACTTGAGATCAATTTCAAGGGTCATTTAAATGTTCTTTTTGAAATTCTAAGGGGCTTGTTTTAGTTATCTTTTTAAATGCCTTGTGAAAACTTGTCATATTATTGAAACCACTTTGAGAGCATATTTGCTTTAAATTCATTTTTTTCTCCAGGATTAGGCTACAAGCATGCCGAACACGAATTTCAGTAAGGTACTCCACAAAGGTTTTACCTGTTTGGGATTTAAAATAACGGCAAAAATAATTTTGGTTCATAGTTAGCAAAGCAGCTACCTCCCGCAATGTAATCGTGTTTTTGAATTTATTCTGAATATATTGAAGAGCCACTTCGATTTTTGGTAATCTGGTAGGGTGATCCTGAGTATTGTGTTTGTCCCCTTTTAATAAATATTGCAAACCGTTAGTTTTTGACAGTAATATTAAAATTTCAAGTAACCCGATGATTTTGCTGCTCTCCGATGAATTTAAGGTATGGTCAAATAGAATTGAAAATACTGGTTCGGATTCGATTGGAAGTTTAATCACGCAATCAGCTAAATTCAATAATTTCTTTATTGCATTATTTTCGGGAAGATTAAGAAATCCCTTTCCCCAAAATTCAGGAGAAAAATGAATTAGGTTCATTTCCTCCTCGACAATATCACTAATATGCCAGCAATGTGAAAGGTTAGGTCCAAGAATAAAAACATTGCCTGCTGTGTAATTGACCTTTAAATTTCCAACCTGAAGCTGTCCCTCTCCCTGGTTTATTTGGACAATTTCGATTTCGGGATGATGATGTAAAATCACATGGGATCCGGATATTATCTCCGTTTGAATGGTAAAAGAGGCGGTGGGGTTACTTTCGAATGGCTTTTGTTGAGTGATGGGTTCGCTTTTTTCATTCATTTGATAGTGACCTAATTCAAATAGTTTTGACATACAACTTTACTTGCTTCAATCCAACGTCCCAGAAAGTTCCATTGGTTCGGTGAATGGGAATCATTTTTAATTGGGGTCTATTTATTTATTAAACATATGAAAAATATGAAAAGGTTAAAATTGCTTAGTTCAAAGTTAAAATCGTTTACAATTCTAGTATGTAATCTAACTAAATTGCACGTCATATAATCTAAATCCAAGAAAAATTACCGCAAATTTCCTAAAACATATATGCGACGCAGAAAAAGTATAAATTCTTTATTCCTATTGTTAAGTTGTTTTTCGGCATATGGGCAGCAGGTTGCTCCGCTTTGGACAGAATTTAAACTTGCCCAAGATGACCAACGGGTAGTTGCTACCTTACCGGATTTTTCCTATGCCGGATATCATTTTTCAGAAATTGACCTTCCTACAACCTATAAACAGAAAGTGTTTGATGTTACCGATTATGGAGCGATCCCAAATGATGATACATTTGATGATGAGGCAATTCAGAGGACTATTGATGCAGCACAATCGGATGATGATGGAGGAGTAGTTTTTTTTCCACCTGGCAAATACCTGATTGCACCGGACGAGAATAAAGATAAGTTTTTTTTGATTACGAAAAGCAATATTATTCTTAAAGGTAGTGGAAGTGGAGAAAATGGGACTGAAATCTTTCAGGAAAATATGCGGGTGGGTAGTAGGCAATTTAGGTTTCAGCCCCCAAATTTGGAGAGCAAAAAGTTAACAAAAATAACTGAAGACAGCCAAAGAGGAAGTTTTTGGGTAAGGGTTGAAAATACTTCCACACTGAAGGAGGGTCAGGACGTAGTATTGATGCATAAAAGTGAAGCTTTTACCAGACAGTATTTCGGGACAAAGGCACTCTCCAGTGCATGGACAAGACTATTTGGCCCAAATGGGGGAATGCAAATTAAGGAAATCCATACGATAGAAAGAATTGAAAATAATAGTGTAAAATTTAAAAACCCACTACACATAGCTATTTCGATGGTGGAAGACTATGATTTTGAACTATTTAGTTTTACAAGTATAGAAGAATGTGGAGTCGACGATATTTTGTTTACAGGTAATTGGGCAACCTATCCGGAGGAATTTTATCACCATAAAGATGCCATCCATGACCAAGGTTGGGTTGCGATAAACTTCGAAAATGTAAAAAATTCATGGATAAGAAATTGTGCGTTCAAAGATTGGAATGAAGTGATCAATATAAGAAATGGGTATCAAATCACTGTAAAGGATTTAAATATATATGGCAAAAAGGGGCACACTTCTATACATGCCAGATCCGGATATGGGGTTTTAATCAAGAATTGCGATTTTAATGGAGCTCATCACCATGGACCGGGTACAGGATATGGTGGAGTCGCAACCGTGGTAACCCAATGTAGGATGGGCGAAGATCAAATTATAGACAGTCATTCGGGGCAACCCTATGCTACTTTATTTGATGATATTCACGGTGGCGTATTTTATAACTTGGGCGGTCCCCTGCCTGGTCTTCCCCATCATGGAAAGCACCTCGTTTTCTGGAATTTTATGTATTTGTCAGAAAAGGACTTTCATTATGATTTTTGGTCCCTGGAAAGAAGACGGAATTATACCATTGCGGATCCGATTTTTGTAGGTTTTAGGGCAAACAGAGAAATCACATTTGAAAATGTTGGGATTGATCAGTTACGGGGTGAGGAAGTTTTTCCCAAATCCCTTTTTGAGGCTCAGCTTGATTTGAGATTGAATAAACCTTTTTGATTCTATGCTCGTGGATGTATTGATAGTATCTAGAAATATATTTGTTCTAATTTTTGCTTTCCTCATCGGACATTTAAATGTATTCGCAGGAAATAACGACAATTTCGAAAACACCTATACTGTAGAGAGTCCCAGTGGGAATCTGAACCTAAATTTGATGGTCATCCAGGAAACTTTACAATTGGAGGTAAGACTTGGAGAAACGGTCGATTTAAAACCATCTCCCCTTATCATGAAGATAGATGGTTCTGTGATTAATAACGATGTTTCCCTGGGAGATATAGAGAGATTCACTTTAAATGCAATTTTTATCAGCAGGGGTATTCAATCAACTGGGACAAACCAATATAACGGTGCTTTAATTGAAATCAAAAGCATTAACAAATCCTATAGCTACACCCTAGAAGCTAGGGTATTTGATGACGGCATAGCATTTAGATTTAAAATTCCGGGAGAGGGATTAAGAAATCCTGAGGAGTCTACCACATTTCAATTTACTACTGGAAGTAAAGTTTGGTATCACGATCTATATTGGCATTATGAAGGCATTTATGAAGAAAAGCTGATCCAAGACATTGGAAAAGGGGAGTGGGCAGCTCCACCTTTAACATTAAAATTACCCGACGATGCCGGATATGTTTCCCTATCTGAATCGGGTCTTAGAAATTATGCGGGACTTTCTTTCCAAGCTGACGGGAATGGAGGCCTGGTTAGTAGGCTTGGTCACGAGGCCCCCTTAGGATATCCATTTGCACATGATTATACCATTGAGGATGCTAGCAGACTCACAATTCCCGCTAAATTAGAAGGGCAAATTACCACACCATGGAGAACATACGTATGGAAAATGCGCTTGCAAGAAGCGGAGACACCTTTCCCGTTCACATGTTGCCGGGAGGAGGATATGTTGTACAGTTTACCAAAAGATAGTTTTACCAAAATATTTAAATAAACAATAAACCCATAATTATGATCCATTCGAAATTTAATTTAATCCTATTAGGTATGATATGCGGATTGTTAAGTTGTTCTAGCGCTGCTGACGAAAGAATATTTAACAGTCCCGACGGTTTGGTTGTTTTTGAACTGGATGATGAATCGGACACGCTAAATTTTTCTGTGTCCTTTGATGGAAACCTCGTCGTGGAGAATTCTCCTATGGTGATGACAATAGATGACAGGGAAATTACGAGTGACCTAAAGATAGTTGATATCGAAAAGGCATCCTTCCAAGAAAATTATGATCGGCATGGATCCCATCTTAAAGCTGATAATCATTATAACGAGGTCACACTCCACCTCAAAAACATCGCTGATAATCAGGAGGTAGATTTTGATTTAGTTTTGAGGCTTTTTGACAATGCCGCTGCATTTCAGTTAATTATTCCAGGAGATGAAGGGACTGAGCAAGTTCCTGACGAGATGACATCATTTACTATCCCGGAAGGAAGTACGGTTTGGCACCATGATTTGCGAATGCATTATGAAAGTGTGCACAAAGTGGAAAATATTTCACAAATCAACCCGGGTGACTGGATGGCTCCGCCAGTGACCTATAAATTGCCGGGAAATGGAGGATTTGCTGCAATTACTGAAGCATGTTTGAAGAATTATAGCGGTATGGCTTTCCAGATGGATAATAATCGCAAGTTTAAGATTCGATTGGCCCACCATCAACCAACCTCTTATCCTTATGAGTTGAGATATTCGGAAGAAGATGTGGAAAGGCTTTCAAAACCTGCCCGTGTGAGTGGCACAATTACAACTCCCTGGCGGGTTATATTGGTTGGCAAGGATCTAAATAGTATGGTAAATAATGATGTAGTTCATCATCTTAATCCAGCTCCTGATAAAGATCTTTTTCCAGATGGTATCAATACTTCTTGGATTAAGCCTGGTAGGGCCGTTTGGAAATACTTAGATGGTGGTGGTGATGGTTCCTTAGAAACCATGAAGAAATTCACCGACCAAGCAGCAGAGTTGGGCTTTGAGCATAATATTTTGGAGGGTTTTTGGAGAAATTGGTCAGAGGAAGAGATCAGAGATCTTGTTTCGTATGGAAATGAAAGAGGAGTGGGGACTTGGTTGTGGAAACATTCCAATACGATTCAAAACAAGGAGGATAGGATGGCATTTTTTAGACACTGCAGTGAGTTAGGAATTGCCGGTGTAAAACTTGATTTTTTTGATCATGAGGCCAAAGACGTTATTGATCTTTATCAAAATATTTTAAGGGAAACTGCGGAATTGAAATTGTTGGTAAATTTTCACGGTGCAAATAAACCTACGGGAGAGTCCCGAACATGGCCCAATGAACTGACTAGGGAAGCGATAAGAGGCATGGAGGCTAGAAAAATTGATGATAAGGCTACTCACAACACCACGGTTCCATTTACCAGATTTTTAGCTGGACATGCGGAATATACTCCTATGCATTTTGGGGAACGCAGGGAAAATACTACATGGGCACACCAGATAGCCAGTGGAGCCATTATGAATACTCCCCTGCTTACCTATGCAGCCAATCCGGAAAGGATGCTTGAAAACCCCGCGGTAGAAATGATAAAAAGTATTCCTTCTGTTTGGGACGAAACCATAGTGCTTCCTCCGTCGGAAATTGGAGAAATGGCAGTCTTTGCAAGACGATCTGGCAATACATGGTTTTTGGCTGTAATGAGTGGAACTACCGCCAAAAGCATTGAAGTACCTTTGTCATTCCTGAAAGGAAAAGAATATACTAGTTTGATAGTAAAGGATGATCCGGAAGATGATGGGTCAGTTTCCGTAGAAAATGGGACACTGGAAGGAGGACAAGAGACACTCCGAATTGATTTAAACGATGGAGGGGGATTTATAGCGAAATTTTCAGAATAATGTAAATGCGTAACCTTTTCAATCCCATGCCATAATTGGAAAAACCCCTTATGAAGGGGTTTTTCCATTTTCAAATGTAAGAAATGTATTGATTAAAATATTTTAGAAAGATTCTTGAAACGATTTTTTCGAATAGTGAGAACCACTTAGAATTTATTTTCGGATCAAAATAAATTTAATTCGGGTTTTTAGAGTAATAACCTTCATATTTTATTTTACCACCAGAATTGTTTCGGAAGACTTTTTGACTTATATGAGGGGATTAAAATGGAAATTCAGAGCTTGCCGAAAAGTGGAAAATTTCATATGCTACTATTTTTTCTACCGCCAAGATTCTTTATTTGGCAAGTTTCCGGGAATACTTTCTTTAGTCCGATTTTTGAAACATCAATTCATTATTTGTTCATTCATTAGATTTTGATCTGTACATCAACCTACCCTTAATTGATTAAATATGTTGGATGTAAAAATCTTTCAATCAAGTAAAATATATGGAGATTATTCTTTTAGCATAATTCATTTTTAGTATATTATTTCAAAAAAAATCCCGTGAACATTTTTTACCCCCTATTTGAACATTTTTTACCTAATTAAATTTTGAATCATTACGTAAAATTGTGAATTCCTTCAGATGAAATTTACACTACGTTTTGGTGATACAGATTTTATAATGGGGGCATTAAAGTTTCATTAACATAAATCCAAAAATTATGAGAAAAAGCTTACGTACTTCACTTAGGAAGTTTTCAGGTAACCTAATTCCACTTATTGTGGTGTTTTTTGCTTCTGCGTCTATTGTGCTTGGGCAACAAATAAGTGGCGTGGTTACAGATGAAAATGAGATTACATTGCCGGGAGTCACCATATTGGAAAAAGGCACTTCCAATGGAACCGTGACAGACGTTGATGGTAAATTTACCATTCAAGTAGGTGATGGGGCTGTTTTGGTTTACAGTTTCATCGGTTATAAAACCACTGAAATAGTTGTCGGAAACAGAAATGAAATCAACCTTTCTTTGTTGCCTGATGTAGGTCAATTAGAAGAAGTGATTGTCACGGGTTATAGAACTCAGGCAAGAGGCATGGTGACAGGATCGGTAGCATCAGTCAATGCGGCGGATTTTCAAGATGTTCCCACTGATAACCTTTCTAATGCCTTAGCGGGAAGATTGGCAGGGACTACGATTACGCAAAATGCCGGTACGCCCGGTCGGGAATCGAATGTTCGAATTAGATCCCAAGGGACATTCAACAATACCGCTCCGCTATATGTCATTGATGGAATGATCAATGACAAATTTGCATTTGATGGCCTTCATCCTAGTGAAGTGGAAAGTGTCACAATCCTGAAGGACGGCGCATCAGCAGCCATATATGGATCTAGGGCAGCAAACGGTGTTATATTGGTAACCACAAAAAGAGGAAAGGAAGGCAAACCGAGACTGAATTACAATGGAACTGTTGGTGTCCAAACACCCACCCGACTACCACGGAGCCTTAATGCGTATGAGCATGCTTCAGGAATTAATAATGCATACGATTATATCAATACTCCACCGAATAATGTCAATTACTATACTCAGGATGAGTTAGATTATTTTAGAAACAATTCTTGGGACTGGGTGGATGAAATGTGGCAAAATCCGGTGACTACACAACATGCGTTGAACATTAGTGGCGGTACAGACAGGGTTAATTATTTTTTGGGAGGTGCATATACCCATAGCACTGGATCCTTCGATAACTTGGATTTCACCAAGCTTAATTTAAGGGCCAACGTTGATGTGAAGGTTACCGATAACCTTTCACTGACGATGGATATAAATACAGATAATAGGCAAACCAATGGCCCAAGTTGGGGTGGCAATGATTGGGGACATGAGGATTTATATAAGGCATTGGTTTTGAGACCTAATATGGTGCCTCCATACATTGATGGACAGCCTGTAGGAAACTGGGTCGAATGGCATCCAGGGGCCGTAATAGACCAGATGGCGGGGTATGACAATAGAGCTTGGAGAGCATTTGAGACCAGGGTTGGCTTGAAATACGACGTACCTTTCGTAGAAGGACTAACCGCAAAAGTAACCTATAATATTTACAGGAGAGATGAACAACGGAAGCAATTTAATCTTCCCTATGATATGACATTATTCAATTTATTGGGAGAACACAAACATATTGTAGGTAATGAACCAGTTGGTATTAGACCGAGAGCAGCCCAAGATTTTCTGTTGCGGAGAAATGACCAAAGGAGCCGTTATCAGTTGAATGGACAGATTAATTATCAGAAATCCTTTGGAAATCATACTATTGACGGATTGTTCGTTTACGAGCAAGCTGAAACTGATCATGAGTGGTTTCAGGGACGACGGGATAATTTTATCTCTCCCACCATGGATCAGTTTATAGGTGGAAGTGCCGCCCCAGAGCATTCCCAGGTAAATGGAAGTCAACTTCAGACAGCTAGAGTTTCCTATGTGGGATTAATGGGTTACAATTATGATGACAGATACATGCTTGAAGGTTCTTTCAGGTATGACGGATCGGTGGTTTTTGCGCCGGAAAACAGATGGGGCTTTTTCCCTTCAGTATCCGGTGGTTGGAGACTATCCAATGAAGACTTCTTCGACAGCAACTTTTTTGACAATATCATGATAAGAGGGTCATACGGAATTTTGGGAAATGACCAAGTGGGTACCTTCCAATGGCTTCAGTCCTACAATATTAATAATGGAGCCATATTCAATACAGCTTCTCAGGGTCTTACGCCCGGTCGTCTAGTAAATAGGGACATTACTTGGGAAAAATCAAAGTCCTACAATCTGGGCCTAAACACAACTTTCTTGAATAACAGCTTAAATTTGGTTGTGGATGTTTTTCACAGGAATACCATTGATATTTTAGGATCAAGGCAAACCGCAATACCTAGCACCTTTGGTGCTATTATGCCAGATGAAAATTATCAGCAAATTGATTCTAAAGGATTTGAGGTGGAATTGGGCTATAATAGAAGTTATGGTAGTGGCGACAATCAATTCACCTATCGGATTAGGGGAAATTTCGGTTACGCCACAAATAAAATCATTCAATTAGACGAGGCTGAAAACCTCCGGCCTCATCAATCTCGGATTGGAAGACCAGTAGGTGGACATTTTGGATATGTCGCTACGGGGATTTTAAAAACTCAAGCTGATTTGGATGCGCTTCCGGAAGGATACAATATCTTGGGCATTAACCCCATGTTGGGAATGTTGAATTACCAGGATAATAGGGGCCCGGTTTCTGAGGAGGCAGATGGCCGAGTGACCGGGGATGACCGGGAGTGGTTGTCCAGATACAGTGCTCCGCCCATGAATTTTGGATTGTCTTTTGGAGCATCCTATCGCTCCTTTAGCTTCGAAGCGCTTTTTCAGGGAGTTGCCGGTCATCAAGTTATGATGCATACCAATGGAAGGGATTTTCAAAGAAGGGCAGAGGAGTCTTCTTACGCATATTGGGCTGATAGTTGGACGATTGATAATCCCGACGGATCATATCCTGGCTATAGGGGAACTCATTACCGGACCCGGTTTGACGAGTCTTCTTTTTGGTTACGGGATGGCTCATTTCTTAGACTCAAAAACGTGAATATTTCTTATGGTTTACCGAAGCCACTTCTTAATTCTGTAGGAGTGGACAATATTCGCATATTCTTTTCTGGTACCAATCTCTTTTTGCTCCATGATTCTATTGGAGATTGGGGATTTGATCCTGAGGTAAACAATATCCGGTCCTACCCAAATATGAAGACCTATTCCGTAGGTTTGAATATCATCATATAATCGGCTGAAAAAATTTAAATCAAAAATCAAATGAAAAAAATACATTTAATATTGATAGCAGCTATAGGTATTATGATGACCAATTGTCATGATATCCTCGACTTGGAAGATTTAAGTGCTGTGAATGAAACCGATGTTTGGAGTGACCCATTATTGGCAGAGGCTTATATTAATAGAGTTTACTCAGATAATCTTCCTGGTTGGTCTGCAGGGGAGTCAAACATTTCCGATGAATCGAATGGAGGAGGAGGACACATGTATGGTCAATTGACCGAAAACTCTGTTAACTACTGGCCCTACGCCCAGATTAGGAACATCAATATCCTTTTAACTAATATTGATGAAGGTAGTTTAAATGAAAACCTGAAAAACAGATTGAAAGGAGAAGCCTACTTCTTTAGGGCTTGGAGGTATTTTGAAATGGTAAATAGGTATGGAGGCATTCCTCTGATTCTTTTCCCACAGGAACTGGAAGATAATTTATTAGTGGAGCGAAATCTTACCTCCGAATCTATGAGTCAGATTATCTCCGATATTGATCAAGCCATCAATTTATTGCCGGAAATTTCTTCAGGATCCGGTGCAAATGATGGGCATGTGCATAAAGGTACCGCTATGGCGGTAAAAGGAAGGTTTTTGTTGTACTACGCAAGTCCACAGTTCAATCCGGAAAATGACAATGGTCGTTGGCAAGCCGCTTACAACGCTAATAAGGAAGCCAAAGAATATCTGAGTGAAAGAGGATTTGGGTTGCATGATAATTTTGAAAATCTTTGGTTTGATGAGATGAACCGGGAAGCCATTTTTGTTCAGCGCTATGAATTTCCGCTAAATGTGCATCAATGGGCAGCAGCTACAAGGCCCTTGGATGAATCTCAAAATGCTACTGGAGGAAATTGGCCTACTTGGGAGATGGTAAAATCATTTCCTATGGTGGATGGAACGCCCATAGAGAATCATCCTGATTATGATGAAATGTTTTTCTGGCAAAATCGGGATCCCCGCTTTCAGGCTACCATCGCCTATAATGGTGCACTTTGGGAACTAAGTGGTAAAACAGGCAGGAGACAGTGGACATATGCAGGTGGAGAAGCAAATAACCCTACCCAAACCGGATTTTATACGAGGAAAGCGATAAATGAAGCAGATGACCCATTTGCAGCTCATCAGGGGACAACCATGTGGATAGAACTACGGTTTGCTGAATTGATGCTAAATCTTGCAGAATGTGCCAATGCAGTCGGATTAGGGGAAGAGGCCTATGCGGAATTGGTTGCCATTAGGGCAAGGGCTGGCATAGAACCAGGAAGTAATTCCCTTTTTGGACTTAGCCCCTCAATGAACCGGGAAGAAATGCACGATGCAATTCTTCAAGAAAGAAAAATTGAATTGGCTTTTGAGTCAAAGAGACATTGGGATTTGAGAAGAAATAAGCTTTTTGAGAGCGAGTTGAATGGGACAAGACGACATGGACTGAGAATAGATCTGAAAGATGGAATTACACGCGAAGATGTGGAAAACGCCAATTTGGAGGAGGACTATGATCAGTATTTCACCCATGAAGAGATCTTGGTAGATTTCCAGTTCGACATCAATTGGCGGCCGGAGTATTACTTCTATGCCATTCCATTAAGCCACCTACAGCTTAATAGCAATTTGGAACAAACTGCAGGATGGCCTGGTGGAACGTTTGATCCGTTACGTTAATTCCGAAATAATCATCTGGACCTTGATGTAAAAAGCGTCCAGATGATTATTTAACATATTTAATCATACCGAATTACCAAATCCCAAACGATGCTAAAGCACTTGAATATATTAATAATCTTTATTTTTTTTATTTCCTCCAGTTTACTAAAAGCGCAAGATATCCAATGGGAAGAGATTGCCCCTGGAGTATGGAAGACAACGGTTGGCCAACCTGATGAATATGATTTATTAAAGGCTTCAGATGTTCCTCCAAAATGGGATGCGCTGAAAAAACGAAAGGGAGGTGATTTCCCCTTTGACATTTCTGAATTTAAGGCCGAAGTAAGCGGAGACAACACACATTTAAGGTTACCCCTTGAGGTAGAAGAGCAGATTTTCGGGTTTGGCCTTAACTTTAAAACTGTTCACCAAAGGGGCCAAATATTACAGTTGCATGTGGATCATTATGGTGGTAGGGATAATGGTAGAACCCATGCGCCTGTGCCCTTGTATATTTCATCGCTAGGCTATGGCGTATTCGTGAATTCAGCCAGATATATTGATGTCTACGCAGGAACTGCGGCGCGCAAAGACAGCGATCAGGCACCGGAGGCCAGAGATAGAAATACAGATAGAAATTGGACCTCCAGGCCATATTCTGACGCGGTTGAAATGCTGGTTCAATCAAAAGGCGTTGAGGTGTATGTTTTCGCGGGTCCAACGCCTTTGGAGGCCATGAGTAGATATAATTTGTTCACGGGCGGTGGGCCGCTGCCTCCCAGGTGGGGTTTGGGCTTTACCCAACGAGTTCATAAATTATTTACTGCGGACCAGGTAATTGAAGAAGCTAAAACTTTCGAGGAAAAGGGTTTTCCACTTGATTTCATAGGTCTGGAACCGGGTTGGCAAAGCAAATCCTATCCCAATACCTTCGTATGGGACGAAGAAAGATTTCCTGAACCAGAAGCCTTCTTGAATGAATTAAAAGATATAGGGGTAAGGGTAAATCTTTGGGTAAATCCCTTTGTTTCTCCAGAATCTCCTGTATATAAAAAAATTCTACCCTATACCGGTACGCACACGGTATGGGCTGGAATTGTTCCTGACTTTACTATTAAAGAAACCCAGGATATTTTCTGGGATCATTTTGAGAAAGAACATGTGGGCATTGGAGTAAGTGGATATAAAATAGATGAAGTAGACGGCTATGACCGATACTTGTGGCCGGACGTTGCCAAATTCCCATCTGGAATAAGTGCGGAACAGATGCGGCAAACGTATGGTCTGCTGGTCCAAAAACAAAGTGCTGAAATTTTCCGAAAAAACAATCAGCGAACTTATGGCTTGGTGAGGGCTTCAAACGGTGGAGGCACCTCGTTTCCTTATGTGATTTATAATGACTATTACAATCACGAAGATTTTATTACCGCATTGATTAATAGCAGCTATAGCGGGGTTCTTTGGACTCCTGAAGCTAGGGCATCCAAGACTGCGGAGGAGTGGCTGAGAAGAATGCAATCTGTAGTGTTTTCTCCAATGGCAATGATTAATGCGTGGTCAAGTGGGACCAAACCATGGTCTTATCCAGAGGTAGAAAAGGAAGTTAAGGATATGGCACTTCTTAGAATGCAGATGATGCCTTATTGGTACAGTGAGTTTGCGAAATATCATTTTCATGGTATCCCTCCAATCCGGGGAATGGATCTTGAGGATGGATTTTCAATGAATTTCGAAGAAAAAGTACTTTCGGACGATGATGTGGATTTGGAAGTTAACCCCTATGCTGAAGCAGTTAGAAAAGAGATAAAAGACCAATATATGACGGGAGAGTATTTACTGGTTGCACCAATGTTTACTGGGCAAACCACAAGAAAGGTCATCCTTCCAAAGGGAAAGTGGTATGATTTCTACACAGGGGATTTTGCTGGGGAATCAGAAATAATAACCGTAACTCCAGGACTGGATAAAATACCCGTTTATGTAAAGAATGGAGCCATTATTCCATTTACAGACCCCATATTACATGCGCCCAAAAAGGGAGAAAAAATAAATATTGAGTTTAGGTTCTACGGTGATAAAAACGGGAAATATCATCTGTATGATGATGATGGAGAGACGTTCGACTATGAAAATGGAGATTTTTCGTGGCGAGAGGTTCAAGTAGTGAAACAAAATAATGGAAAGTTTAAGGGTAGCCTATCACCTGCTGAAAAAGGGAAACCGGATAATCTCGGAAAGATTACCTGGAAATTCATGACCTCGCAATAATTTCATAACAAAATAAAGAATGTATTGAATGATTTAAAAAGTCGATTCCAATGTTCCCTAGCAGATTGAATAACTCCTTGCATTCTATTGATGTAATGGATGTTCCAATTGTAAGAAATTGTAACTTTCCCTACTCTAATACCGCAGTCGAATTGATCCATATTCATAATGTTGGGGGACGTCAGATTATAGGAAACAGAATAGGTAATTTCCGAAAGGGTAAAATGGTATTAATAGGCCCTGGGTTATCCCATTTTTGGAAATTTGATGACATTCCCCCAAAAGAGAAAAGCTCTAAATACAAGCCAAAGATTACGGTTTTGCATTTCAAAGAGGATTTTTGGGGGAATGATTTCTTAAATTTGCCTGAAAACAAGGCTATCAAGTCCGTTTTATTGCATTCTCGGAGAGGTATTGAAATAACAGGTACTACAAGACGAAAAATCGGGCAGTCAATGCAATTGATTAATAATTCTGTGGGTACAAAAAGGATTGTTATTCTCTTAGAAATCTTAACGCTAATATCTTGTTCTAAGGAAATTAATATGTTGTCAACATTAGGCGTTTTTAAAAATTTTAACTTAACTGATCGAAGAATTCAGCTGATTTATTCTTTTATTCGGGAGAATTTCAAAAGAAAAATTGAACTTGGGGAAATAGCGGATGTGGCCAACCTATGTCCTAATTACTTCTGTCGATTTTTTAAGTCCAATACAGGAATCACCTATACAGAAATGGTGAATGACATCAGAGTGAATCATGCTTGTCATCTGTTAATTAAGAACCAAACCAATATTCAGATGGTGGCGTTAGAATCCGGATTCAATAATTTTGCTTCATTTTTCAAATCCTTCAAAAGAATTATTGGAATAAGCCCATTAAAATATCAACAGCTCTATTTTGATTAGTGGAGAGAAGCATCGTACCCCCAGTTAAGCATACCATTGAAGGAATAAATCATTTCAATTTGAAGTAAAAGAATTATTGACTAAATTCATAATGTGATAAAACCCAAAATTTCCGATTATATTTTGATGTCCATTCTGATTTGGATGATAGCTAGTTGGGATCAGGAGGCATGTTCCCAATTAAGAACATTCAAATTCACCGATTTAACTGTCGAAGACGGATTATCCCAAGGTAGCGTGTTTTCAATTTTCCAAGACCATAAAGGATTAATTTGGATCGGTACACGGGACGGGTTAAACAAATACGACACGAGAAATTTTACAATATACAGGACAGAACCTGGGGATTCTCTTTCACTGTCTGACAACTATGTAATTTCATTATTTGAAGATAGCAAGAAAAATTTTTGGGTAGGGACCTACACAGGTTTAAATCTGTTTGACCCAAAATCGGAAAAATTTAGACTGATTACTTTACCTGATCCACCCGGATCGGAAAGCAAAGGAGAACCGATAATTTTTTCTATAAGCGAGGACCGAATGGGCAGGGTTTTCGTCGCAAGTAGTTTCGGATTGTTTGTTATTGCAGATGAGAGTCTGACACCAAGATTGATTTTTCATCAAGATCTTTTTGAGAAAGCTGATGTCCCGAGTAGTTCCGTTCAATGCGTTTATGAAGATAAAGATGGCTACCTTTGGTTAGGAAGTGAAATTGGTTTATTTCAAACCAAACTGAAAATTGTTGACCAATATAATTTTACCCTGGAATTTGAAAATGCTTTTTTTAACGGTCCCCAGGGAACGGCATTAAATGACGAAAATATCACTGCTATTCAGGAAGTCGGAGAAAATGAATATTGGATAGGCACTAAAAATGGTGGAATTAATATTTATGATCAAGAGAACCATACATTTTCCTACCTAACGGTGGATTCAAAATCATCCACCTGTTTGGCAGATAATGAAATTAGGTCTATCTTAAAAGATAGGAACGGAGGGTATTGGGTGGGCACTTTCAAAGGTTTGAGCTATTTTTCAGAAAATAAAGAATGCTATCAGTTTTTGGCAGATCAGGATGATCCGAATTCTATTTCCCATAATTCGATAAGATCCATTTATCAAGACAAGAATGGAGGCATTTGGATAGGGACCTATTTTGGCGGAGCAAATATTTATTATCCTCACCACCCTAACTTCGAAAACTACACCTATTCTTCTTATACAAATAGTATAAGTCATCAGGTTGTAAGCTGTATTGCAGAAACAGATTCTAATAAAATTTGGATTGGAACAGACGGTGGAGGACTCAATTTACTTGACAGAAAAACTGGTTTTATTACATCTTTTGTGCACGACCCTTCGATGCCTAACAGCCTCAGCCATAATAGCATAAAAACATTAGAGCTAGATAAAGAGGGAAATTTGTGGGTAGGAACCTATTTAGGTGGATTAAATCTGCTAAAAAAAGATGCTGATAAATTTATTCAAATTAAAAATGAACCTTCAAATCCCCATTCATTATCCGATAATAGTATATATGCCATTGAGGAAGACAAAGACGGGGGCATATGGTTTGGCACACATGGTGGTGGACTAAATTATTTGCAAAGTCCGGAATCTAATGAATTCATCCTTTACAATACTTCAAAAAACATTGAAAGTCGCATTAGTTCTGATTACGTGCGTTGCTTGCTGATGGATAGCCAAGAAAACCTTTGGGTAGGTACAGAAAACGGTGTCAATGTTAAGTGGAGGGGTGAAAATAAATTTGAAGTTTTCCGATTTTCTTTATCAGACTCAACTAGGATCAGCGGGGATATGGTTGTAAGTATTTTTGAGGATAAATCCCGAAGGATATGGATAGGTACTTATAGTAATGGGCTAAATTTATTTGAGCCAAAAAATAAGAAATTCACCCATTTCTCATCAAAAGATGGACTGCCTGGTAATAACATTTTTGGGATCACAGAAGATATGCATGGAAATTTATGGTTGAGTACTAACAATGGGATCTCCAAATTCAATCCAGGTTTAGGTCTGGTGAAGAATTATGAAAAAATGGATGGCATCATTGGGAATGAATTTGTAGTTGGATCATACGCGAGTTTAAAGGGTGGGGAAATTGCCTTTGGTAGCTCACAGGGCTTAACTATATTCCATCCAGACAGTTTAAAAACCAATTTATTTAGGCCGCCCGTGGTGATGACGGATCTTAAGTTATTTAATAAATCTGTTATGCCCCAAGAATCCGGTCTACTAAAGCAACACATTTCGGAAACAGAAAGTATTACTTTATCCCACAGTCAAAATATTTTTACGGTGGATTTTGCGGTATTAAACTACATGTTCCCGGATAAAAACCAATACGCTTTTAAATTGGAAGGATTTGAGGATGATTGGAATTATGTTAACCATCCCTCAGCTACTTACACAAACTTAAACGCAGGCAACTATACTCTTTTTTTGAAAGGCGCGAATAATGACGGTGTTTGGAATGAGAAGCCTACAATTCTAAAAATAAAAGTACTTCCTCCTCCGTGGAAAACGTGGTGGGCGTATACGATTTACGGTTGCATCGTTCTAGGGTCAATTTTAATCTTATTGAATTTTATAAAAATTAGGACCAAGCTGGAACATGATCTACAACTGGAACACTTGGAGAAATTGCGCCAGGATGAACTTAATGAAGTTAAATTAAATTTTTTCACCAATATTTCTCATGAATTTAGAACCCCCCTAACACTGATTTTGACTCCTATTCAACAGTTAATTAAAGAAAATACATTTTCAGAGGAAGGTCGCTTTTTATTAAACACTGTGAAAGATAATGCTAATAGGCTACTAAAATTAGTTAATCAATTGATGGATTTCCGAAAGCAGGAAAGTGGGCTGTCACCGCTAAAAATTTCCTCTCAAAACATAGTTGAGATGGTTGAGGACGTGACAGTCAGCTTTAGTTATTATTCTAGAAAAAACAAAATATCCCTAATATTCACTTCAATTGAAAATAATATTGAAGTTTTTGTTGATCGTGATTTGATTGAGAAGGTGATTGTTAATTTGCTTTCCAACGCTTTTAAATATACAGCTGAAAATGGTAAAATTGTCGTGGCATTAGATAAAGGTACGCCAACAGATCAATATGTAGAAGGATATGTGAAAATCAATGTTTCCGATAACGGTGTAGGCATCCCGCCAAATGAAATTGATAAAATTTTTGAAAGCTTTTATCAGGCGGGTAATCTTAAAGGAAATAGTAGCGGTTCAGGGTTGGGTCTCGCTTTAGCTAAATCGATTGTGAACTCCCACGGAGGTGAAATTTATGCCAAAAGTTTAAATATTAAGGCAAAGGAGATTAAAACAACATTTACAGTCATTCTCCCATTAGGGACTCGGCAATTGGATTCAAATCCTTCGTTTGGTGGGGTTAGTGAAGAAAACTATCAGAGGGATAAAGGCAATATTGAGGGAATGATTGATGTACAAACTGCTATGCAGTGTTTCCCAAACAATACAGTATTAGATATTAATCAACCTAAAACAATTCATGAGATCACTATTTTGGTGGTAGAGGATAATAATGATTTAAGGCGAATTATAGTTAACAGCCTTAATTCATATAACATATTAGAAGCCCAAGATGGTGAAAAGGGATGGGTAATGGCCCAAAAATCCTTGCCTGATATCGTTATCAGCGATGTCATGATGCCTAACCGGGATGGAATTTCGCTGTTGGGTTTGATTAAAGGGGACATTCAGACCAACCACATTCCAGTAATCTTGCTTACTGCAAAATCTTCCCATGACAACATGGTACTTGGATTGGAAAGCGGAAGTGACGATTATATTACCAAACCTTTCCAATTAGAAATATTGAAGCTAAAAGTTGCCAATATTATTCGTAATCGGGATAACTTTAAGAAGAAATTCATGCGTGATTATTTACTTCATCCGACACTGGAAACCCAGGAATCACCAATAAGTAACTTTTTAAGACAAGTTGTAGAAATCATCGAAATCAATGTTGGCGAAGATGATTTCAATGTCAATAGGCTAGCCCACCTTTTGGGATTAAGTAGACCTGTGCTTTACAGAAAATTAAAACAGCTGACCGATTTGAATGTTATTGAAATTATTAATAGGGTAAGGCTGAAAAAAGCATCGTTGTTATTATGCGAGAGAGAAGCAACGATAGCCGATGTCGCCTATCGGGTTGGTTTTAGTGATCCTAAATATTTCAGCAAATCTTTCAAGCTTTTTTTCGGCAAGTCTCCACGGGAGTTTATGGCTGAGAGTGAAAATGGCACTACTATGAAAAATGAAAGTACAATTTTATGAACTTTGAAAACTTACTAATATTTAATCCTAAAGAGAACTAACCTACCCCTTGAAACAGTTTATTTTCTTTGCAAAATGAACATTTATGACTAACTATTTGAACAATTTCAACCCCAATAATCGCAATATTATTTTGATTTTTAGAGTTCAATAGTCTATTAAATTATGAGTCTTCAAAAGTTTTTTCAATTTAAGGGATGGGATTGGGCCTTAATGATTTTTGTTGTGATCATGGTATTATTTATCATCTATCTTACTTAATTTACCTGTTTTTATGTTTGGCAGAATGCCTTGAAGAGTCCCTAAAGTATACACCCGTCCACATACATGAAATTCAATACGAAGGGCATGCAGATATTTTATTCATTTTTGGATCGGCATTGTTCAGCCAGTCCATAATTTGATAATCAGAAGAGTGGCAGAATGGACATGAATGAACCATCCCTCTGCTATCTACATAAAAACTGGACTTGCCCGCAGAAAGACAACCAAGCCTCCGTTGATAATATCCGTGGTACATGATGGGGGCAATATGAAGGTATTGGGCATCATGATTCAGGCTTAAAAATGACTTTTCCATTTCGATTATCTGCTCTGTGCTTAAGGTAACATCTTTTCCCCTGAAATTTCCTTCTGCTTTGGGTTCCAACCATTGTATAAAATCTGCACCCATAGCAGTGGCTGCTTCGGCATGTGAGGTCAAAAAAGCGGCGTTTGCATTTTCACGTAATACGCAAACCGATATTGCCAGCATCAATCCTGCCTGATTTGTTGCCTGGGCAGCCTTGGTAGCCAACTGATACGCCTGATTGTGTCCTCTAAACCTATTGTGTTTTTCAGGAGTAATATCATCCAGACTTACGATTACGCCGGTAGCCCCTGCTTGTTTTAATTTTTGGGCACGTGAGAAATCGAGGTTAAAACCCGATGTAAGAACCCAAAATGCTGTACTTTTATCCGCATCCCCAATTAATTCAAGCATATCATTGAACCGGACCATGGGCTCACCTCCGCTTAATGAAATATGGCCCAAACCTCTTGCCTGCAGTTTAGAAATTACATTTTTGAGTTCATCCTTCGTGAATGTTTCGTGAAGGTTCAAGTTGTCCCACTCAAAACAATGTTCACAGCGCATGGGGCACTTTGTGGTTATCGCAAAATTCACTTGTTGAAAATTGTTGACGGCAAATGTATGGGGGACGAATCGATTCATCTCTGAAAGGATATACCGGTCAAAATTTTTGGATGGAAACGCAGGCATGTATAGCCCTATCCAGTATTTTCCGTTTTTCAAAACATATTTCCGCTTGCCTCCCGAGATTTTTCGGTCAATTTTCATAATCTCGGAAAAAACCAATTTCACCTTTTTTATTGATCGATACACTTTAAAGGCCAAGAATACTATATGCATCCTTACCCGCATTCGTAGGGCGATTTGAATGAAATAGGAAGGTCTTGACCTGTTTATAGAATCCGCCATATTGGAAAAGCTTTAATTTGAGTTTCGTTTTTTTATTGATCTCCACGGACTTCCATTCGACGATTCTTCAGTTAGGTACTGACCTTGGCTTATTTCCAAATAACGTTGCAAACTGAAGGTTGGCAGCATTCCGTCGTTTCTGAATTGAGTCAAAAATTTCCGGTCTGCCTTGCCTGTAAATTCCCGGATAGGTTCATAGTATCCTTTTGTGTGTAAAAAGGCAGAATAAGTTTTATCAGGGTTATAATTATCAAACCGATACGTCAAATAGGCTCTATTTCCTACTTCAAATTGTTCCATATAAATTCCATCTTTTTCCAATATAGGTGACAGCACATTTTGGTCTTTTTCATCTAAAGCAGTGATTGGTTTGATAGTTTCCATATTTTCGGTTGATATTGGCACCAATTCTGTCAGTGCAATTTTGTCCAATTCCCAAAACATAAACCCTGTCCTCAACCTTACCTCCAACTCATCATCATAAATTGCAATATTTTCCAACGGTATTAGAACTTCCCGATTCATCAAAGGCCCTATGGTCTTAATTTTTTGTGCTACTTCCCAACCGTCTTCCGTTTTTACCTCAACAGTAAGCATCATTTCCTGCTTATTCATCCATTCGAGGATTTCTTCACCCGACCCTTTTCGCTGTTTAGCAACAAATTTGGAATACCTGTCTCCGAAAGCACTGTAGAATTCCGCAACCACATATTCCAACCAATAGTTGTTTTTAAGCGAAAGAAGCAATCCTTGGGGATATTGTGATTCAGGATTGTCAAATTTTACATAGAGTTCATTTACGGGATCATGGTTGACATCATTGAATGTACAGGATACATTATCCACTTCGGAAAGAGGGAAGAGCATATCCAGGTCATGGTTTAATCGTGCATGGGAGGGTTTATGAAAGGTGTTTGATTTAAACAGGTTTCCGGATGGATCTATAAATATTTTTTCATCCCGATTATGGGTTACCACCATAAGGTCCGCCATATCGGTATATTGCCTTTCTTTTAATTCATTGCTGATCATCAGTTTTAAATCCTTATTGATAGAAAGGTCCGGAAGTGGCAAAAAATCCTCACGAGCCAATGCGGGTATAATAGCCCCCCCAAAAGTCTCTCCTTGTAAAACGTATTTCTCACCGTCATACACACTGATAAACGGACAGGAACTCTTGGTAAGTAATGCAATTACAATAATGAGGGCGAATACTCCAACGGTAATTCCCGCAACTGCCAAGATGGTAGTCGTTGTGCTTCTTGCCCGGTCCCGTTCGACTACTTCGATACTTTGAATATCGCTCATGGAGATATCCACCCGGTCACCAAAATCCCCCATATTTCCAAGATCCGTATGAAGGTGGATCTCTTCTAATACTTCTTTATTAGCTGGGCGGTAGCGGTATCTTTGCATGTAATCAGAAAGATAGATAGTGTTTTCCGCTGGGACTTTTGCAAGCGTAGCGTGCAGCTTTTCCTCTTGTTGATTGAGGTTGAAGTCTGTCAAAAGGTAATATCCCTGTGCAGTCCGTAAAATTAACGTTCTATTTTCCCATTTTTCTACATTCGCCTCTGTGGCATAGGAAGGAACGGATTGGGCTACGGGTTTGTAATAATAACAACTGTTGGTCAATAGGATCAAACTTAATCCAATCGACAGGATACTTGGAACAAAAGCACGGCGTTTCATGGTAAATCAGGTTTTACGTAAAGAAATAAGACGTATTTGGGCATTTACTGCCACTAATTGTTGTCCATTGTCCTTGGCAGTCCAATCATCCACTACCAGCCGTCAACCAAGTGAAACCCAATAGGTTTTGTCTAAATTTAAAAATTTTTTATAGAAAAAAATAGACTTATTTTTCCACCTTAATAGAGCTTAAAAATGTTTTCGATGTTCTTTATGATGTTTTTTTATTTATTTATATATTCAAAAATAAATAATGAAATTAATCTACCTTTTATTGGAAATATGATATAAAAAATTTTACCTGTTACCGGAATTCCATACTTTCCCGATGCAATTTTTGGAGTACCAGGAAGTGACTTTTATAACCCAATCAACTTTTCTTCAGAACCTGTGAATCCCGGGCTTTGATTTGAGCAGCCTCCGAATCATTCCGGTGCTGATCGTAGGTTTTAAGGTTAAATTCTTTCAAGATATCCGCAATAACCACATCAGGGGAAAGACTCTCAATAACTGACCATTCTTCTTCATGATAATTAGTTATACGAACTTTTCGGCCATATTTGGATTTAATTTTGTCAAAGTGCTGGACAAAGGGCCAGGTATGTAAAAAAGCCTTTTCAAAGTTTACCGGCGCACAGTACCAGTTGTTTTCCCAGAAGCCCGTATTTACTACTTCCTTTCCGGAAATGTCCCAAATTTTGGAACTCCCTTTTCTTGTACTTGTAGCGAGCACATATCGGTGTTGTAGGGCTTTTAGCTGCAGGCTCTGTCCACCGCCATAGGCTGAAGGCCAAAAAACGATTTCTGCCCCCTGATCTTTCAGTTTTTTCCATCCGTCGTCCCACATTATGTCAAAGCAGATTTGAATACCCACTTTGCCAAAATCAGTCTGAAAAACCGGCGGATCGAGTGGGCCGGGAGTAAGCCCGTTGCCAATTTCATTTTCGGTCAAATGGATCTTTCGGTATTCACCAACGGCGGAACCGTCTCTGCCCAATAATACTGCCGAGTTAAAGGTTTGGCCGTTTTCGGTTGTATTTACTGCCACTACAAGATAACAATGATGCTTCTTGGCGAATGCAGCCATTTTAACAAGTATGTCATTTGAAATGGCTACTTTTTCGTTGATATTGTATTTCTTTTTGACATTTGAGGTGTGAAAAACCTCCGGTAAACAAATGATGTCCGGCTGATAAACAAGCGTTTGTTCCATGATTTGGAAAATCCGGTCAACCATATCTTCTGCTGTTTCCGCAGACAAATTCTCCTGGGATATACCCGCCACCCAGACTTCCCGGGGAAGCCTTTCATTCACTTCTTCCGGTTGAAGGGGTTGGCTGTTAACTGACATTACTCCAATGGAGGAAATACCGGAGGTCAATGCTGCGGTCTTTAAAAATTTTCTACGGGATTGGGGATTGTTTTTCATGGTACTAGTAAGGTAGTGTTTTAAATGCAATTTTCTAAACAGTAGCTTATTTACATGACATTTTCCCGTCCCTAGCCAAGCCACTATAGAATAATTCAAAATTTTTGTCCCTATCCACATTGACACATCAAAGTATCTTTCCGGTGGATCAAGATTTAATTGAATGTTTTATCAAATTTCAATTAAATCCTTTTCCAACCTGACTGCATAGTTGGACGGCTTTTCTCATCCAAACTTATCTTTGCGTTCCAGACATAGCTTTTGGGCCATTCCTTGAAGATCTTAACAAAAAAGAATAAAAGATTCAGTATACATCTGCTTTCATTGGGTTCCCAACCTTTGTTGGGATTAATTTCAATCTCAATTTCGTTTCCCTGCCGTTTAATTTGGTAATAGCCACTGACCGCACCTGAAGAATTATCGGTTGTAATCGAAAAGTCCCCAACAATATCCATCTCATCCCTAAGACAGACAATATCTGGTATTGGAGGATAAAACTCAATGACAATCTTATGTTTTTTATTTTTCGCACTCATCCGCTTTATTTCATAATGGCCACTTTTCTCTACCATTTCGTAGGTTACCCCCAAGTTTTCAATTCTTTGATTGTTATCAGGGCTTAGTGGGGATAATTGACCATTGAAATTTTTATTCCAATCAACATTAAACGTATCTGCAGAATAGCGGGTAAAGTAGTTTCTAGACCAATCTATCGGTATTGGAAAGGTATCTGGTTTATGGGTTACTTTATTTATTTCTATACTAATATCAGTATGTTTTATCCTTGTAAAGGACATCTCATAAAGCGAATAAATGGGTAAGGATTTCGGCTTTTTGGAATTTGATCCCACAGGTGCCAGCAAAAAGAATGGGGTCTTTTTCTCTCTTTTACGTTCGTTGACAATTACTTTAATCTCACGGCCCATTTTGTCTTCGAACAAAAAATATACTTCCATAAGATCTGAATTCACATTAAATTTTGCATTGTCTAAGCTTCTTTCAAAAAAGCTGGCATTATTCAGAACACTATCTTGGGATCCAAAAGGAAAGCCTGCTTGATGATAAACATCTGTTGAACCGTCTTTTCGGTAAGCTATAACCAATATATGCTTTATACCCCTATTATCACGGGATTGCTGGAATTCAAGAATATTATAAAACTCATCCGGATCCTTTTCAAAATTTACCAGCATAAGTTTTTCCATGGGATCAATATCAAAACCAAATGGCGAATAAACAGTTCCGTTCGATGGTTTTGAGTAAATATCAATATTATCTATGGCGTCCCTCTTTCGTTTCCGGATTATGTCTGATTTCAAATTCATTCTATTTAGAAACTTAGTTATATACTAAACATCCTCATAATCAGGTTAAGGAGGAAATCTCACCCCTAATTTCTGTTTAACACAGCGCCCTGTCATCAATAATAAATAATACCCAATTTACACCCACCAAGGCCTCCGAAAAAATGGAAACTACTGTAAGTGACAAATTAAAAAAATTGGCTCTTGGAGGTGATTTCAACCCTGTGTCAATATACAAAGACTATCCTCAAGTGCTTCCACGGCATGTGTTACTTCCACTGGTATTTCAACTTCATCATATTGCCGCAGCTCAACAACTCTATTTTCTTCCTGGTAACTTACCGCACCTTCCAAGACGGTCAATTTAGCCGGACTATGAGCTTTGTGCTCTCTTAAAATCATTCCTTTGTTGAATCCTATAAGTAGTACTTTAATTCCATTGCCGTGATGTAGAGACTTTGCCACCGGATGGCTTGAAGATTTAAGTTCTTCCTTTATTTTTTTGATAGTCATAACTTGTCTTTCTCGTTTTTTGGATGGTGATCGGTCTGATAAAATTACCTGTCAAAGTATCAAGTCTTTGCGTTATACTGTGAATATAGGTTAAAAAGTTGACTGGTGCAAAAGCTAAAGCAATAGAACTTGCCTCTCCCTTTCCAAGATCCCAATAATCGCAATAATACTAACAAAGATTCTTTTTGTAGACTAATATTAGGCTAAAGTCCTTCAATCTTTCTTCATCTTCTATATCAACAAGCAGCGGAATAAGTTTTCCCACAGGTTTTGTGACAGCAAATGAAGATTTAATAGCATATCCGAAATCTAAATCCATAACACCCGGACGGGTTTTTTCGGTAAAGTAGAAACCGGCTTTAATAAATTCGTTCCAAACAGATAGCCAAACGACAGTTTTTTTCTTGTGAGTAACCTTTCCCAGCCAAGCCTTACCATCATTATAATATCTCCATTCTAGTACGAGCCCTGCTGCCAGAATGGTTTGGTCAATTTTTTTCATAATTTCATAGACCTGCTCGTCAAGAATACTCCGAAATAGTTTGTCGGTAGGTTTTTGATTTGGATCACCGAGAAGCTGCTGTGGCTTTTTATCGTTCATCATATCTTCGGTTGCTACATGGGATAGGCATCTAAAATCATTTGTTCTTTTAGATTCTTTCTCAGCCGTATCTTACCTACTTTTGCTGGCGTTAAAGAATATAACGCTATCTAGTACTTATTTTTGTTACAGTTTTTTTAAAGTTCTTTACCATCTTCCCAAAATCCTTATCCCTTTCTCGTCTTTCTACCACCGATGATTCAAAATGAGCTTTCTTTCTTTCTTTCTTTCCATTTAATTCCTTAATTCTTTAGTTTATCATTATATCCCAATTCTTCTTATGCCATTTCGAGGATGGCTTCCGTGTTAAGTATAACGCGATATAGTTGGTTATATGGCAATTTTCAGAATTTAGGTGTTAATTTTTTTGCTTTTTATTTTGTCAGGGAAATTTTTCCTGATCATACCAAATATAATTCTACTTCTTAAAATTTCAAATCAAAAACGTTGGTTTGGGGGGAATGTTGTGAGACCTTTTTTCAAATACTCATACTAAAATATGACTAGGTGAATTTTATTTTCATTTGCTTAAATCTCTTTTCAGAATCTTCGGGTGAGATGAACAGCAGCATAATCATCAATATTCTCAGGTCCCTGACACTTGGAAGGGGCAGTTTATTTCGTTGGCCATCCTTCTGTCATTAGTAAGAGAGTGGCCAAGAAGAGCAGGGAATGATGGTTGTGCCATCCGTTCCACTTCCTTTTTGGTAATCTGAAAGCCCCGGCTCGTTTAAACAAATATTAATCTAAAAAAAGTTATCTTTTTTCTTTCAATTTAATTATTTTTATAAGCACTTATTGGAACTGAATCCTGAATTAGAAAAAGTTATATTATTGGAAAAATTACGTGCTTGATTGGGTCTAAAGTCTGATTTCTAGGTCATACTTATTTTAAAACAATCATTTTGAAATCCGCCAATTTTATGTTCAAATATTTGTCTTTGTTAATTCTCTCTATAGGATATTTGATTTCCTTTCCTTTGCACGCACAGAAAAACATAGATTCTGCTTATGTTAACAAATTTATTCCTTTACCTTTTGCCAGTTATTCACCAGAAACTAGACTTATGTTTGGTGGGTTGTTGATTTACCAATTTAAACCACAAAATGCTGGACACGAAACCAGGGCATCCCAGATTCTAACCTCGGCTATTTATACCTTAAATAAGCAGATCATGTTTGAGGTGATTCCAGTTGTTATTTTAAGAAATGAAAACTGGATTTTGGAAGGAGCTTTACAATATCAATATTTTCCCAATAATTACTGGGGCATCGGGCCGGAAACTAAGAAAGAGGACGTATTAAATCTCGAATACAGACAATTCAATGTAAGGCAAGGGGCCTTCAAAAAATTAGGAGAAGGTCTCTATTTTGGACCGACGTTGCGTTGGACCCGAATCTCTCGTTTTGAAGCGGAAGCTCTAAATAATTCCGCCAGTGCAATGGATATCCCGGGTCAGGAAGGCAGCAATTTAACCGGGCTCGGTATTTCTCTTCGGTGGGATAAAAGAAACAGCATCACCGCGCCAACATCGCATCACTATGTTGACTTTTCCGCTTTCTATTACTCCAAGTTTTTGGGTTCTACGCATCCACATCTCCAAATGCAGCTGGATGGGAGGAAATATTTTGATTTAAAAGAGAATAAGAAGACTGTCCTGGCCCTAAATGCCAGGATTAGGATTACCGAAGGAACATTGCCTTTTCAGGAATATTCTATGATCGGCGGCTGGGAAATGATGAGGGGGTACTTTTTGGGGAGGTTCAGGGATTATAATTCCCTGCAGGTACAGGCCGAACTCAGACAACACCTTTTCGGCAGATTTGGATTTGCCGCATTCATGGCTGCCGGGGAGGTTTGGAACAATCAATGGGATATCTCTTTTGACAATCCTAAATATGCAGGAGGTGTCGGCATCAGATTTAATATAAATCGGGATGATACCAACAACATTCGATTGGACTATGGAATCGGTCGTCATGATCGAGGATTTTACATCAAAATTAGTGAGGCTTTTTGAGCAAATAAACTCCATGTAGAATGAAGAGATTATCTCATCTGTTTATTTTAAGTTTGTCGGTTCTGTTTTTTTCCTCGTGCCTGAAAAAGGCAGAAAAGAATTCAGAGGTTTTCCAATCTCAATATCACCTAGAAGATGGAGATCAGAAAACGGTTGATTTTATTAAAACTTTAGAAACCAATGTTCCTGCTTTGTTAAAAAAAAATAGAATCCTAGGGGCCGTAGTTGCAGTGATTCATCAGGGACAACCCGTTTGGTATGGAGCCTTTGGTTATGCAGATGCTGAAAATAATAATCCGATGAAGTTGGATAATATCTGCAGGGTGGAATCCATTTCAAAATCTGTGACCACTTGGGGGGTACTGAAACTTGTTCAGGAGGGTATGATTGATCTTGATGTACCGGTGATAACTTACCTTAAAAACTGGTCCTTTCCACCATCGAAATATCATACAGAAAAGATTACTGTAAGGCATCTCCTTGCTCATTCATCCGGATTGAAACTGGGCACCATAGGTATGCGGTACCTTCCGGAAGGAGAAAGACCATCTTTGCATTCGACCTTGACGAAAGACGCAATTTTATTTCAAGAACCTGGTAAATCTTTCTCCTATTCCAATGTCGGATTCAACCTGTTGGAGTTGCTTATTGAAGAAGTATCCGGCAAAGATTTCGGGACCTACATGAGAGAGGTGGTTTTTAATCCGTTGGGAATGATCGATTCTGAATTTGGTTGGTCCGCAAGGTTTGAATCCAGAGTGCCAAACGGATATGATTTAGAGAATCATTCCATTCCACCTTACATATATCCCGATAGGGCAGCAGGTGGAATGTTTGCTACCATTGGAGATTTGACTACATTCGCTGTGGCAGGTATGCCCGACTTTTCTGATTCTGGCCGCAAGATTCTTCACGAAGACATGATTCTTAGGATGTATCAAGTGCAGGCACCGATATCTGGAGTGTATTCCATTGCTTTTCCCTCATACGGTTTGGGCCATTTTTTGGAAGATTTGTCTAATGGCAGAAGAGCCGTTTCGCATGGTGGACAGGGCTCAGGATGGATGACACATTTTCATTCAATTCCGGAATCTGGTGACGCCATAATCATCCTTACAAACAGCCAAAGGAGTTGGCCTTTTTTTGCGGAAATTCTTTCGGTATGGGGAGACTTCCTGGGAGTGGAGAAAGTCGGTATGTCTGTGATTTCATTCGGCAATTCATTGGTTTGGATACTGTTGTTTTTAATTGGTTTAGGAAGTCTTCTTTTTCTTTTTTTGGTTTTTTATCAGTTGAAACACGGTAGGAGACAACTTAAACTTAGGGGAATGGGAAATCGCTGGCCATCAATTTTCAAATTTTCACTGGGCTGGCTCCTAATTGGTGGTTTGATTTGGGCCAATTCACAACCCTATTTATTTATTGAAGCTGTATTCCCGGGCCCATCTCCCTGGCTTGGTGGTTCCATTCTATTGCTTGCCTTTGCGTTTATTTCTGTTTCCATTTTGCCCAAAAATGTCATTTCATGAGATGGTGGAAGCAAAAATATAGTCTAGTATTTCTATTGGCCCTGGGCATTCTTTTGATCTATCTGGCAAGCGATTTTTTTGTTTTAAAAGGGCCGAAAGACAACCCAACATTTGCCTATATACAAGAAAACAATTACCACTCCTTTAATAAGGGGAGGATTTATCGTTTTGACCAAGCTCCTCCCATGCTGGAATTAGAGGGGAATCATTATGAAATTGGATTGCAGTATGGCGTGCTATTATACCCTGAAATCAAAAGTGCTGTTCTGGAATATAAAAAAATATTTAAAGTCCTGGCGAAAGATCTCGGAATACCCCAACCCTTTTTACTGGCATATCTCAAATTTAAGGCATTAGGATTATACATGAAGCTTCCAAAACGGTTTCAGGAGGAAATAAAAGGGGTATCCGAAGGTTCTACTGTACCAGAGATTACAATAATTGCTGTCAGTTTACTTTATGATGTTTTGGGATCGAATGGCTGTACGGGTTTATTGATGAGATCTGAAGATGGATCCATCATTCATGGGAGATCCCAAGAACCTTTTGGTTTTGGATTTGGTGGACTGTTTTCCAATCATACAGTGGTGGTGAAACAGAAAACTAAGGGATTTCATGAAATAGTCCGCATGGAAATCCCTCTTTTTATGGGTGTTGAAACCGGCTATAATCAGGCGGGAATTGGATATTCCGAAGAGACCTATGCTATCTCCGAACCCTACGATGATGGTTTTCCAATTGTTTACCTTGCCAGATTGATTCTGGAGGAGGTATCCGATTTGGAGAAGGTAGTTCAGATGGCAGAAAAATATACAATTGGAGTGGGGAGCGGAATGATCTGGAGTGATCGAAAGGCAGGCAGGGGATTACGATTGGAAAAATCCCCAAAGGGTCAGGTTTTTCAGCCAATGGAAAATTCCATACTTTGGAATTTTAACAATTTTGTGGACTCTGCTTTTGCTACTCAGGAACCTTCCTATGTGAAGTTACTTTCATTCAACCGGGACAGAGAAAAATTGGCAGCAGGCTTCCCAAAAAAACCATCTTATGATATCTCGGATGCCGTTTCATTTTTCCGTCTACAAACAGATGAGACAGGAAGTAATTATTCCTGGTCGGGATCCAAAAGTGCCATCGCAAATGCTTGGGGGCAACAAACGATAATATTCGATCCCAAAGGGTATGGGTTTTATATGTCTCTGAGAGATGTGTATTCCGCAATGGGCACGTTTTTATTTTATTCCGAAGATTTCAGCATTCCCCCAAAACTTTTCATGACCAGTGAATTGATGGACGCAAAGGTAAAAGAAGCCGGCCGCATTCAAACTGGGTTATTTTCAAAGGAGGAAAAACTGGAGGAATTGGAGCAATTTGCAGGCAAATACCCAGATGACCCAAATGCACAATTTTTGGTCGCAGAGGAAGCTTTCAAACAGGAAGAGTGGGAAAAACTGGACACTTTTGCCTCTCGATGTATTTCATTAGCCCCCGAAGTAAATGAGTATCGGTTTTACGGGGGAATGGCCGCTTATTTGAGAAGTGATTTTTCTGCATCCAAGGAATCTCTCAATTTTGCGGAGGACCTTAGTCCCATACAGGAAATTTATCGATTAACTTTTCTAAAGAAAATGCATGAAAAAGGTACAAAGCAAAAAGAGATGGAAAACGCATTGGTTACACTAATTGAAAATTATCAGGCAATGGACTATTATGAATCCACTGTTTTACCAAAAATTCAGCGGATCGAAAAAGCAAATCGTTGACGGCAGGGTATCCTATACCTTCCAATTTCGCATGTACCCATATATTCAATTGGGTTATTCAGCGTTTGTTCTTATCTTATTCGCACATGATCTATGTCTCCTACAGGCAACCAATCATCCATGTTGCCAAATGAACTCCTATCTATTTTAAAGGCGTCTGTTTCAGTGAAATCTTTGATTGATATTAAAACCAAATATCTTTTTCCGCCAAATCTTTTTTTCAAACGAATGTCCAAATGCAGTTTATCCTGATTTTGTTCCAGAATCTTTAATGATTCTTCTTTTGTCAACTGTTCTGAATTAATGACATTAGAAACAAATGCATATGCTTTGATAAATCCATCTCCATTGTTTTCAATAAAGAAAAGTTTGTCACCGGGTTCAACTTTTCCATAAGGAATTTTACGTCCCATTGCACCCCTTATAATCATCGATTTAATACCTTTTTTCAGGTTTTCAAATTCTCTCGCTTTATAGTCCAAATATACTACATGATCCATATTTATGAGTGTTTTATTATGGTTGTTTTCCCGGAAACTATCCCTGCTCTTTCCAAATATAATCTCTATTCTTAAACTTTCAAATCAAAATAGATGAGGTTCTATTTTTCACATGTGTGGAAAAGGTTTGGAAGAGGATACTGAAATGTTCTTTAGAGAAAGGCTATTTTAAAATACCTCCGAGTGCCCACCTCTTTGACTGGTATGGCCGTAACCTCCTTCACTGAAAAAAAAATTGCAGCAAGCTATTTGGGAGGGGATTTGGTCCACCTTTTTATTTAGCTATGTTAGTCAAGCTAATTAACAACTTGTTAAATTGTCTTTTTTCTTTTTCTACCAACTTCATTATATACTTGGATGTCTGCGCAGTAAAATGTTCCTGGGAAAAAAAATAAATTGCGGAATTCGTATCATGCCAATTCCCCAGCTTCTTTTGTTGCTTGTTAATTTTTACTTCATTCAATTCAATTTTTTTTTGTATTGTTTTTGGCAAAGAATTGTATATATACAATATTTTTTTTAGTTTTTTTCTAAATTTATGCATGCCTCCTCTGTCAATATGTTCGAGTATTCCATCTGCATTTTTTAGCTCGCTTTTAAAATATTCCTTTATTGCCTTTTTATGGGGCAGTATTTCGGGCAAACTGGTTTTTTTCTTAAAATCTTTTATAAGCTTGAGATATTGAGATCTCTTTTTAATAAACTGTTTAATGAGAATATTTTCTTTCTTTTCTAACCGAGAAATTAATTCTTCGGGAGGATCATGAACAGAATTCAAGAGGCGAATGTTGATTTGAATTTCCCGTATTTGTCCTGCATTACGAAACAATGGTTTGAGTTTAATTGTATTGTATTTTGTCTTATATATATGTTTTGCAAAGGAAAATATGGCTTTTAATTTTTTAATATCCACCCTCAACTGGTGGATATGTTTTGGCTTTTTGTGTATCGTATAGGCAGAAAAATTCTGCTCGAGTGATTCAAGGAGGTCAAGAACATATTTATTCAATAAATTCTTTTCCATTAATATTTTGTCTTTGATAGTTGTTGAAAGCCTATTTTGTCTATGTCCTTTTTGGGCGCTACATTGGGTGGGTGTTGAAACCGTAGACTGTACGCCAGCATCAAAGATATTTAAATGATCGAATTTTTCTGCACACTGTACACCCTATAATGCAAAACCCATTTATTGGTGAACATTTCATTCTATCATCTTAATTTTCGCCTTACTATGCTTGATTGACTATTTTTTTCCAGAAATGTGGAAGTTCATTTAGCTTATCGGCAGCAAATTTGGCAATTCTCTCGTTGTCTCTAGAATCATTTTTTACTTTGATATTCAACAGTTGAGGCTGTGTTATCGGTTTCCCAATTTGAGAGACGATAAACACATTTGCTTCTTCGGAAAATTTATTTTCAACAATTGCGCGGCTTAAATCAAAGGCAAAGTGATTGTAGATTTTCCCGATGTGGCTCACAGGGTTTTTGCCTGCGAATGCCTCTAAACTCATGGGGCGGTATGGAGTAATTAAACCGTTCACCCGGTTTCCCCTACCTACTTGTCCATCATCGCCTGCTTCGGCACTTGTGCCTGTAACAGTAAGGTAGACACTTTCTGTTTTGAAATTATCGGCTGTGTTAATTTGAATTTCGGCATTAAGATTATCGAAATGTGTATGGATGAATTCTCTTATTGAATTTATTTTTTTCACATAGTCGTCAATGCTGGATATGAATTTGTCGATGATCGCAATTGCAACCGTGAATTGATTTTTTTGACTATTCTGCACGCCCATTACCTTTATATCCTCTCCAATGAATGGAAATTTTTCCTTTGTGTTTTTTTCGTTCAAAAGGGATTCAAGGTCTAGTACATTTTTTTCAGTAGCAGAATAGGGATAATAACCTACACCAAAAGATGTGTCATTGGCAAGAGGAATCTCACCTTTACCAAACCGTTGAAAAAGTTCAACTAAATCGTTGCTTCCTGCCCTAATTTTCGGAATGATCCGGATGTGATTTTCAACGTCTAAAAAGCGTATGTTTTGGGAGAGCCAAAACTTGGCGGCATTGATAGCAATTTCCTCCACGGGAACGATTTTTCCTTTTACTTCAGTGGTTGCTCTTCCCGCAATATATAATTCTATCGGTTTTAAAATTTCCCCGCCATTGTATATGGGAGCAGACTTCCCTCCAACAAGCAGTGCTTTGTCAACATTATAATGCAGTATACTCCCAAAATTCTCAAGATAATAGGTACAAAGAGCTATGGAAACCTGTTCTGCTATGTGATCACATATGGTATCGGGATGGCCAATACCTTTCCGTTCCACCATTTCACTAGTTGAAATCTCCGCAATGGATTGTATGTTAATGAAACTGCTCATTTAACAGATTAAATAGTTCCTGTTTAATGGCCATATAAACCAATATATGGAACTTTGACTTTTTTATTTGGGATTTTGCTATAGCCGAGCTATCCTCGCCTAAAATGATTTCTTTCCCGCTACGGCACCAGCAAAATCTTTCCAATATGCGAAGATCTTTCCATCAACGCATGTGCTTTTGCGGCATCGGACAGCGCAAAACGGGTATGGATTATGGGCTTGATTTTTTCAGGGAAAAATGGCCATATTTCGTTCATTAACGTTTTGGCCAAGTGCCCTTTATATGCAATTGACTGGGGGCGAAGGGTGGATCCGGTTATTGTCAGGTTGTTTTTCATAATGCGGATCAGGTCCACCGATCCCATCTTTCCATCCATGGCATTGATCATAATCAGCCTTCCCTGATACCCCAAAAGCCGTATGTTTTTTGCGGCATAGCTTCCGCCTACCATATCGAGGATAATATCAACTCCTTTTCCTTCGGTTACGGAGAAGACTTCCTCCTCAAAATCAGAGGTACGGTAATTAAAAGCATGTGCGGCACCCAGCTGCTCGCAGAACCGGCATTTTTCATCCGACCCGGCAGTGGTATATACGATCCCCGCCATTGCCTTTACCATCTGTATAGCCGCCACTCCTATACCGCTGCTTCCCCCATGGATGAGTACCCTTTCCCCAGGCTTGAATTTTCCAATATGAAAGACATTGTTCCATACGGTAAAAAATGTTTCGGGAAGGGAGGCCGCGTCTTCTAAGGAAACACCTTCGGGTATAATAAGACACTGCTCAATAGGGGCGGTAACGTATTCGGCATACCCGCCTCCGGAAACTAATGCGCATACCTCATCCCCTGCTTCCCAGGTTTTCACATCGTTTCCCACTTCTACAACTATTCCCGATACTTCCAAGCCTGGAATATCTGCAGGAGCTCCAGTAGGGGGAGGGTAGTTGCCCTTACGCTGGGATACGTCAGGACGGTTTACTCCTGCGGCAGCAACTTTGATTAGCACCTCCAAGGGTCCGGGAGTAGGGGTTTCCCGCTGCTTGAGTTGGAGAACTTCCGGCTCTCCCGGTTCTGTAATGACAATAGCTTTCAAAAGAATTTAATTATTTTACAATTAAAAGAGGCACATGGGTATGATAGGCAAATTCGACGCTTTGGCTCTTGTTAAACAAAAACTCAAAAAAAGTTTTGTTCTTGGAAAGCATCACCAGCATGGAATTCGGATGGTCCTTCAAATAGGTATTTGTTCCCTCCTCAAATTCCTTGGCCTGCACCTTGACGAAATCAAATTCACAGTCCGGATAAGTCTCGGAGAGAAATTCTTTTAGACCTTTAAAGGAAATATCTTTGTTAAAATCATGCTTGTTTTCGACGTGCATTACGGTATATGGCAGATTCCAAGATTCAGTTAGCTGCATAAATTTCTCAAAGAGTTTCTCGTCTTCGTTGTTCAGTTCAACCGCTACGATAATTTTTTCGACCCCGGCAAAAGTTGCTTGGGCTGGAACGGCAATGACCGGCACCTCACATTCCTTGATGACAGTGGCAGTATTGGATCCCATTAAGGTCTTCTTTATTCCACTGGCACCTTGGGTACCCATAATAATCATATCATAATCTCCTGCCAAGACTGTGGCGTTGATGGCAGTGGAGATGGTCCCCTGCACAATCTTGTAGTCAATGGCGATTCCTTCGCCACTGTCTACGATTTCCTTTTTGAGGGCAGCTTTTGCATCCTTTTCTATAGCTGCTATGATCTCGGCGGCTTGTGCTGCAAAGTCATATACTGCATAGTAGGCATAAAGGAGGGTAATGGTGGCATCTTGATTGGTGGCATAGCTTTTCGCAAACTGCAGGGCGTTGCGTGCATTGTCTGAAAGATCCGTAGGTACGAGAATTTTCATGGGTTCCAAAGGTTAGTTAATCATTAAAAAATGAATTTAGGGAATTATTCAGAAACTAACCATGATTTAAATCACTAATATTCCCGTAATTTAGCAGTTCTATACCAACGCAGTATAACTATGTTTGAATTTGATCCAGAGCGCCATTATCCCAGGGAGACGGAAAGCAGGGTAGTTATCCGCTTTCAGGACTGTGATCCGCTGCAACACCTTAACAATGCCAAGTACTTCGATTATTTTTTCAATGCCAGAGAAGACCAGGTACCTAAGTTGTACGGAGTGGAGATGATTGATTTTATCCGGAAGTACAATGCCGCCTGGGTGATCTACAACCATAATATTTCATATATCCGGCCGGCAAAAGTGGGGGAGTGGGTAAGGGTGATGAGCCGGGTTATCTGGCACGACCACCAATCGGTAGTCGTGGAATATTATATGACCGATGACAGCAAGGAGGAACTGAAAACCTTAATGTGGACAACTATGCGCTATGTGCATATCAAAGACGGCAAATCCACCCCACACGAAGGAGCAGTGGCCGATTTTCTAAAAGCAGTATCAGAATCACTGGATATTTCCAACCTTGGTATCCGTGAGCGGATAAAAGAAATCAAGGCTCAACTCGGGAAAGGAAAGCACAATAAATTAGATATTTAAGTTGGATACTTTATCTAATCACATTTCCAACCTAAAACTTGCTTTTAAAACAGAATTTAATTAATATCTAATCGCCTAATTTATTATGTTTAATGAAATTTCATTAGATAGGTGTACCTTAAACAAAAATACCTATTGCTTTTTATTCTCCTCATTGACATGCTTTACAAGCCTGTCGCATAGTTCCTTGATCTCTTCCGCATAATATTCGTCCCCAGTACTATTCAGCACCGTCTGCGCCATTCCTCCCAGAATATCGATATAAAAACGCTTCATTTCCACGACCGACATGTCGGATGTCCACAAATCTATTCGGAGGGTACTTTGATTGAGGTTGTCCCAAATGTTCAGGCTGATGCTTCTTGTGGATTCCGTACCCTCTGCTTCTTTGTCCGTCGCATTCCATTCGATCGTTTTGGGAAGGTTTTTCTCATCCAAATTAACCGTGAAACTGATTTCTGATTTTTTCATAGGTGTAAGCGTTGCTTTCGATAGTTAGCAGGCAATCCGCAAATTGGATCCTTTTCTATAAACTCTTTTAATGCCTGTTTTTTTCAGCCTGCAAAGGTACAAAAGAAAAGGGATATTGCCTAAGGCGGAGATCTTGTAGAAATATGGCCTACCGCTGAAATAGGGTAGAAATATGGCCTACGGACGAAATACAGTAGAAATATACCCTGCGGCTGAAATATGGCCTACGGCCGAAATATGGTGGAAATATTAAATTTGATATTTATAGATTTAGATTTTGGAGTGTAGTGGAGATTACGGAGAGCGCTAGCGTTTGCAGAAGATAGCGGATATAAAGTTGGATTTGTGACAGTCATCGATGGCGTATAGATATGGTGTTTTAAATAACCTCTAGGTGATTGTCGATTTAGTTGCCCGCGGTTTCGACCAAGGGATTGAAAGGTCACATTTTTTCTCCTGTTTTGGCCGATAGACCGGTAATTCCTCCAACTCCTACCCGCCAAAGCCCCTAAATGGTTGGTCTGGCGTTTTAAAGTTGTGACATTGTTTACAAAGTAATAAATTTAATTCTCCATCAAATTTATCTTAAAATTAGACAGGTGTATTAGATCCTAATCGAAGACGAATTGGGCATTTAAGTCCCCCTTCAAGGCCATTTAGGGGGCTGCATCCGGAGCCAATTTCTAGTTTTAAAAAAATCTAATCAAACTATTTCGTCACTTTCCTTATTTTTAGATGCCGGGATTTGAAACGGATCAACTCCGCTAGGATTCTATTTCCACCAAAATAGGTTTTATAATATATCGGCCGTAGGCCTTATTTCTACGAAATTTCAACCATATTTTCACCATATTTCTACAATATTCCCCAACCATCATCTAGCATCAAAAAAACCTCTCGCCCTAATTCTATCCCTATCCAGCTGATCCTTCAACTCATCCAAACCGGAAAACTTAATCTCCGGCCTTAAAAATTCCAAAAATGAAATGTCGATATCCACCCCATAAATAGTCCTGTCAAAATCGAACAAATGGACTTCAACCGTTTTATTCAGGCCGCTCAGGGTAGGGCGATGGCCGATATTCAACATACCGTTGACGGTCCTCCCTTCCACGGAAGCCTGTACAATATAGGAACCGTCACCGGGGATAAGCTTATTTAGGTCTGCGATTTCGATATTGGCGGTGGGGAATCCGATAGACCGGCCTATCTGCTTACCTTGGATGACCTCCCCCCTGAGGGCATAGGGTCTCCCCAAAAAATTATTGGCGGAAACAATGTCCCCCTTTTCAAGTGCCTGTCTGATTTTGGTGCTGCTGATTCCGATGGAGTCAATGTCTTCCCGGGGAATCTCCTCCAATACAAATCCGTATTTTTCCTGATTGGCATGCAGATGCTCAAACCCTCCTTCCCGTCCTTTGCCGAATTTATGGTCGTACCCAATGACCAAAATTTTGGTCTTGATTTTTTCTATTAAAATATGGTGTATAAACTCCTCCGAGGAGGTCTCCGAAAACGCTTTTGTAAAGGGTATGCTAACCAGATGATCCACACCATATTCCTCTAAAAGCGTGTTTTTTTCCTCAAATGTAGAAAGGAGCTTGATATTGTGGCTATCCGGACGAAGTACCATTCGGGGATGGGGCCAAAAGGTAATCAGTACCGTCTCTCCCTGAGACTGATCCGCAAGGATTCGCAGCCTATTTAGGATTTTCTGGTGGCCAAGGTGTACTCCGTCAAAGGTCCCAATGGTAACCACGGCATGGGGGATGGGTTGAAAATCATTAAAGTTATCATAGATTTTCATGAAGTCCACCTTTTATTTTTTCAATCAACTCAGGAAGGTTATCCGCATCCCCCAGTTTGTACTTTCCGATGCGGGTTCTGATTAATGCAGACAAATAGGCACCTACTCCCAATAATTCGCCCAGGTCCCGTGCCAGGCTTCTGATGTAGGTACCCTTGGTACATACGATTCTAAAATGAATCTCAGGCAGAGAAATACCGGTGATTTCAAAGGTATTGACCGTCACTGTTCTTGCATCCAGCTCCAGTGTAATGCCTTTCCGTGCAGATTCGTAGACACGCTTTCCATCTTTCCGAATGGCCGAATGCATGGGTGGAATTTGTTGGATTTCCCCGGTCAGTTGTTTAACGGCTGCAAGAATATCCGACTCGGTGATATGGGAGATATCCGCTACATCCACAACCTCCTTTTCCAGGTCAAAGGATTCGGTGGTTTTACCAATCACAAAGGTACCCGTATATTCTTTTTCCTGCTGCTGGAAGGTATCAATTTGTTTGGTCATCTTTCCGGCACAGATAATCAAGAGACCCGTAGCCAACGGATCAAGTGTACCCGCATGACCAACTTTCTTAATTTTTAGTGCGTTCCTTATTTTTTTGACTACGTCAAAAGAGGTCCATTCATAGGGTTTATCAACTAAAAATACGATTCCTTCTTCCATAATTACATCAATAGTCCCGCAACGATCGCAATCAATCCTACGATGGTACAATAAACGGCAAAAATAGTCAACTTACTCTTTTTCACTAACTGAATCATCCAAGTACAGGCCGCAAGTCCAGCAACAAATGCTGAGACAAAGGCAACAGATAACGGAACGAATTCCGCACTGGTATAAGTCAGTCCACCATCCAATAAATCCTTGCCGATTTTACCGATGATTAGAGGCAAGACCATCAAAAACGAAAAACGGGCAGCTTTTCCCTTGTCTATGCCCAGAAGCACGGATGTAGAAATGGTGGCTCCGGAGCGTGATATGCCTGGCAGCATCGCCACAGCCTGTGCAAACCCGATAATAACTGCTTTTAGCGTCGTCACAGGTTTTCCCGTATCCTTGGCCCTATCCGCCAAGAAAAGCAGTACCGCAGTAATCAGCAGCATGGAGCCAACAAAGACGATTTTACCGCCAAAGAGTTGCTCAAGTTCTTTTTCAAAAAACAGACCGATAATCACAGCCGGTATCATAGATAAAATAATCCGGAATGAAAAGACTGTTTCTTCGTTCCATTTAAATTGGAACAAGCCAATTAAAATTGCCCCGATATCCCTTCTAAATACCACTATGGTACTCAAGGCAGTGGCAAAATGCACCACAATGGTAAACATTAAATTTTCTTCCGGAAGGGAGCTAGATCCCAATAAAACTCCTGCTATTTCGAGATGTCCGCTGGACGAAACTGGTAAAAATTCTGTCAATCCCTGGACGATTCCAAGGATAATTGCTTCAAATACTGTCATTTATTTTGATGCGGTCGATAAAAGATGGCGTAAAATTGGAAAAGAAATCCCGCTAAGGTCACGATGGGACCCAAAGTCAGGCCCATAAAGCCAAACCCATGCTGCTCTCCATCCAGACCGATGATAGTAAATCCTGCTACGATGATGGCTAGGCCAATCAACATTAACTGATAGTTTTTTCTGTTAAAAGGGAATGAATCTTTTTGCATATGTTAATAGAGTTCGTCCAAGGACATGTTGAGGTATTTATTTACTGATTTTAACGTACTGAAAAAAGAAAGGAAGGCACCCAAAAACACCAATCCCCCAAAAAGGATAAGCAGCCATTTTAAATTATACAGCAGGTTGAACCCATCGATAACCTGTTTTCCGTATTCCATCAGGCCAAACAGCATGGCAGAAGCAAGAAGTCCGCCTAATGCTCCATAAAGAAATGCACGTAACAAAAAGGGTTTTCGGATAAACCCTTTGGTGGCTCCCACCAGTTGCATGCTTCTAATCAGAAAGCGCTGGGAAAACAATGCCAGCCGTATCGTATTGTTTATGAGTATAATTACAGTGACCAATAAGATCAGTATAAAGGCACCAAGCACCATGCTTACTTTCAATAGGTTTTTATTGATGGACTCAACCAAATCGCTCATGTAGGTGACTTCAAAAACTCCGTCAATAGCCTGGAGTTCGGCGACGATATCTTCGATTAGCTCCGCTGTTTGGTAATCCTCTGCGACTGAGAAAGTAAAGGTATCCCTGAGTGGATTGTCGTTGATAAACTGGGTAAAATCCTCGCCTACTTCATCCATAAAAACCGCCGCGGCTTCCTCTTTTGAAATATAGGTAAAGCGTTTGGTTCCCTCTTTGTCCAAAATGTAAGGTTTTTGCTGAAGGAGGTTGGTTATTCTTTCTATGTCTGCTTTTTGGAGGTTTTTGTTTAAAAAAACCTGGATTTCAATATTTTCCCGGATAATGGATGTGAGGGTTTTGGCTTGTATAATGATCAATCCGACCAATCCCGTAATGAATAAGGACAAGGTGATGCTGAACAGCACACTGACAAATTTGTAGCTTCCCAACCGTGTCTTTTTTCGATGGATCTTACTCATGGTACCGGAATTTGAAGTCAAAATTAAACAGGTATCGCAACTTAACCAACCTTATCTGGTAAATTCAGTGGAATAACTTCGTTGGGGGTAATGGCATAGATACGGTCTCCCTCCATTACCTGCACTGAAGAAGCCCCGGTAAATCGGCCAAATGCAGGTAATATCAGCCGGTCTTTTCGGAGAAAAAAGCAGGGAAGACATAGGTGTTGCCGTCCTTTACCGCGAAGCCGGATTCCGGGGTGAAGGTGCCCACACAGATTTAATTTTCCCTCCGGTATAGCATGCAACGGCTCGTGGCTAAGGATAAATTCATCCACTACCAAACCTGTATCATGAACCTGCAATACAGACTGGCGGTAATGAAATGGTTTTAAAATATCGTGATTCCCCAGAATCAAATGGAAGTGGATGTTTTTATAGGAATGAAAAAATGCATTGACGGCATCCCACTCCCCGTTCCAGTCACTGTGAAACAAATCTCCCAAAATATATACCTCACGCGGCTGAAGGTTGGCCAACAGCCTTCCCAACTTTTGGAAATCAGACGTATGAATTTCCTCAGGTATGGGAATTCCAGCCTTTCTAAAGTGTCCCGCCTTTCCAAAATGGGTGTCTGCTAGAAACAAACGTTTTTTGGCAGGCATCCAAAGCGCCTTTTCCTTCAATAAGGTCAGTGAATCAAGTAATGAGTCAAGCTGTATGGTTAGGAACGTTGAATTCATCAATAGGCTTTAAAAACAGTTTGATTGGGATTAGTTAGTAAGAGGAAAACACTGTTTTTTGGATTCCTTTTACCTAAGGCAGCAGGCAACTTATTGCGTTTATTTTTTTCGTTTTTGTAGGCAATGAGAGAGTAAATCATCCAATATCCGGTGTAATACCGACAAATTTATTATAAATTGGAATCCAAAATCAATTTCTTTTTTAAAACAACTTAATAAACCCCATGAGTAATCCTTCAATCATCATCAGAGACAATTTGACAGAAAAATATTCAGATGTGTATACGCCTAAGGTTCAGGCGGCTCTCGAACATATGGTTCGGTTCAACAAGGAACTGAAAAATTTGATGAAAAAGCGAATGGATAGACGTCTAGAGCGGGCGCAATCTCGAGAGCGCATTAATTTTTTGGATGAATCCAGCAGCATTGAGGGAACAGACATCCTTGTTGCTGATGCCAGATCTGGAAACTTTGTTGGATCTGTGATTCCCAAAGACCTTCAGCGGCAGTGGATCCAAGGAACCGGACCGGGAGCCAAGCCCAATGCTCCAGTTGCGGACAGCATTCGCAATGTAGCTTATGCGTTGCTTTCTGGCGCGGATGGGTGGATGTTTGACGGGGAAGATGCCTTGGGGCAGATCACCACCATGTCTTTGGATAATCAACGAAACCTAAAACTTGCCATCCATAGGGATCAGTTGTTTTTGGATGTGGCGGAGAAAGTAGCCCGTCAAATGAACGCCTGGTCCGTGAATTTTTTTGGTAAGGAAAAAATCGCAGACTGGAGGACCCAGTTGGATTTTACTACCAAAATATTCCGGGCAAGGGGATTACATTTGGATGACAGGCATATACGGGAATCCAACGGGGCGTCAGTTGCGGCATCCATTGTGGATCTCACGCTTTATGTGGTGAATAACTATCAGGCTCTAGCTGATGCGGGATCATCCATTGTCCTTTATCTTCCGAAAATTCAGACTGCGGAGGAAGCCGGATTCTGGAATAAGATGATTTCCGAGCTGGAACGTTTTCTCAAGGTTCCGGAAGGTACAATTAAAGTATATGTGTTGGTGGAGCAGCTTGAGGCAACCTTTCAGTTGATGGAAATCAGAGCGGCATTAGGAAAGCATTTTGTAGGCTACAATACAGGCCGATGGGACTATATTAACAGTGTATCCGATGCTTTGGCATGGGATTCATCTTTTGTCAATCCCAATATAGAATCCATTGGAATGACCTATGGCTATATGCGAAATTATGAGGACCGGGTGAGAAGGGCGGTAAATACCCCTGACAGAAATGGGAATTTTGCTCTATGGCAGGGAGGCATGGAACCGAATATCCCTGTTGGTTCGGAAGCGGGCGTCTCCTCCAGCATGGAAAAGGCCATAGGCGGTGCAGAAAGGGAACAGCGCGAAGGAGCAAGCGGCAAGTGGGTGGCCCACTGGAAAATGGTCCACATCGTCAGACCAGTATGGGGAAAAGTGGGTGAGGCGAATCAAATGGGTAGAAAATTTCCACAGCTTACCTATTCAGATAAGGATGCTGACGGATTGATCCTATTGGAACCAGCTCCAAGGAATATCCGGGGAGCCAGAAACTTAATCAGTGTGGCCCTACAGTACGGGAATGCATTCGGTCAGGGAATGCAGGCTGCGGCCCTGAAGCCCGCCGATTTCTTTGGCAACGATGATGTCCTTTACCTGATGGAGGATATGGCTACCGGGGAAATCCGACTGAGCATCCTATGGGAATGGGTGCATAAAGGTGCCAAACTTACCGAATCAGATGCGGAAACCGGGATTTCCGAAGGCACTGTATTTTCTTTTGCTATATTTCAACAGTTGCTGGAAGAAGAGTATAATAAACTATTGAAAGCTAACAGTAAGGACGTCCATGATTCATCCAAGCATACCACGCTTCCGATTGCAAGGGAAATAGCACATGTTTATGTGTCCGAAGAGCAAAAGATTCCCTGGTTTATAGATTTGTTAAATATCAATTTGAACAACGAAGATTTGGATACGGCTAAGGAGAGAATTGCGAAGTATTTGGAAGTACTGAGAGAAAATAACGACAGGGTAACTGAAAACTTGGATTTCACCTTACGGGGTTAGGGTATTTTCTTTCACAATAACTGCTTTCCCAAAATACCATGTCATTAAATCTCCTTTTCTTTCTGGCCTTTCTTCCAATTCTAGTAGCGGCAGTCATGTTGGTGGGTTTCCGGGTATCGGCTAGGAAAACCATGCCCGTTACCTTTTTATTGACCGCAGCTATCGCCCTTCAGTTTTGGGAATTCTCTTGGCTCAATGTGGTGGCGTCCACCATTCAAAGTTTGTTTATTACTTTTGATATCCTCTACATTATTTTTGCTGCCATCCTTCTCCTGAATCTGCTCAAGTACTCCGGAGGGGTTAGTGCCATTCGACTTGGCTTTGCGGGCATCAGTTCCGATCGGAGGGTACAGGTGATTATTATTGTTTGGTTGTTTGGATCCTTTATAGAAGGTGCTGCCGGATTTGGTACGCCGGCGGCTATTGTGGCACCTTTGTTGGTTGCCTTGGGATTTCCTGCCCTTGCCGCTGTCATCTTGGGGATGATGGTCCAAAGTACGGCCGTCACCTTCGGGGCGGTCGGCACACCCATTTTAGTGGGGTTACGGGGTGGAATTCAACACCCTGAGTTGGATGCCCAGCTGGCTGCCAATGGCTTGGAATATGCCGATATACTTCATGTGGTCACCGCCAATGCCGCTATTACACATGCCATCGTGGGTTCATTGATGCCTTTTTTGATGGTGCTGATGCTTACCCGCTTTTTTGGAAAAAACAGGTCGTGGAAAGAAGGGCTGGAAATGTTTCCGTTTGCGCTATTTGGGGGAATTTCCTTTACCGTCCCTTATGCGCTCACGGGGATATTCCTGGGACCGGAGTTTCCATCTCTGTTAGGTTCCTTGGTAGGGTTGAGTATTGTCGTGACCGCCGCCAAAAGGGGCTTTTTGCTTCCCAAAAAGCAATGGGCAATGGAAGATAAGGCCGCATGGCCGGAGGAGTGGTTGGGGAACCTCTCTTTTTCGTTGGATGAGGATCAAAAACGGATTCCGCTGTGGAAAGCGTGGACTCCCTATTTCCTCCTGGCTATACTGTTGGTCTTGAGTCGGCTGCCTCAGTTGCCCATCAAAGGGTTTCTTACTGGTATAGTCATTGGGGTGCAGCATATTTTGGGTACGGAGATCTCCGCAAGCAGTACACCACTCTACTTGCCGGGCTCCATTATTTTGTTGGTTTGTCTGATTACTTTTTTTCTGCATAGCATGCAGGGAAAGCAGGTAAAGTCAGCCTTTAAGGAAAGTTCCCGCATGATTTTCAGCGCCGGCACGGTATTGCTGTTTGCGGTAGCCATGGTCCGGGTATATATCAACTCCGGGGAAAACGACCTTGAGCTCGCCGCCATGCCCATCGTTATGGCCGAATGGGTTGCTCTGAAGGTGGGGTATATCTATCCGGTATTTGCTCCGATGATAGGTGCGTTGGGAGCTTTTATCGCCGGCAGCAATACGGTCAGTAATCTGATGTTTGGCCTCTTCCAATACGGGGTAGCGGAGAGTCTTTCCGTGTCTACCACTTGGATGTTGGCGCTGCAGGCGGTGGGAGCTGCCGCGGGCAATATGATAGCCATCCACAATGTAGTCGCCGCATCCGCCACAGTGGGGCTTCTTGGAAAGGAGGGAATGGTGTTGAGAAAGACAGTTTTGCCCACCATCTATTACCTGCTGCTGACTGGTCTGATTGGATTCCTTGTAATAGGGGTATGGGGGGTATCCGACACGTTGCTTGTTTTGCGATGAGTGAAAGTAGGGGACTTAGGGACGGGAGATCGGAGACTTAGGGACTTAGAGATTAGGAGACATTTATCCATCAACCTATAAACTTATAAACTTATAAACTTATCAACCCATAGACCCATCAACTTATAAACTCATCGACCCAAACTATCATCTAATTCATTGATATTTACAATTATCATCGATTTCAATGATATTCTTGCATATCATCGAATTCATTGATATATTTACCATTCATTCAAATTTATGGAAGCAGTCATCACAGGAGATATTATTGGCTCTACGAAGATTTCCCCCGAAAATTGGCTGCCGGTCCTAAAGGCGGCACTCAAGACCTGGGGAAAGGAACCCGCAGACTGGGAAATTTACCGGGGAGACAGTTTTCAACTGAAGATAAGCAACCCCATGCAGGCAATAGAGGCCGCTGTGTATATAAAGGCGGCCATAAAGACAATTTTAGAACTTGATGTCCGCTTGGGGATTGGGCTAGGTGAAATCAACTATACTGCCAAAAAAATCACCGAATCGAACGGAACGGCTTTTATCCATTCTGGCGAAGTATTTGAACAATTGTCGAAAATGAACCAGGAAATGGCCATCAAAAGCCCCTGGGACCAATTTGACATGGAAATGAACCTTATGCTAAAACTGGCCCTAATCCCGATGAATCAATGGACTGTCAGCGCCGCAATTGCGGTTTGGGAGGTGTTGAAAAAGCCGGACCTAACCCAAAAGGAATTGGGAGCTAAGTTGGGAATCACCCAGCATGCCGTCAGCGCCCGCCTCAGCCGGGCCCATATGGAGGTCATACAGGAATGGATGGCATATTATCCCATCAAGCTAAAAACGTATTTATGATCCTCCTGATAAAATTAATTTTTGCGCACATTTTGGGCGATTTCTTTTTTCAGCCCGACAAATGGGTTGCGGCAAAGGAAGAAAGAAAGCTGGGAGCCTATCAATTTTATCTGCATCTATTAATACATGCTGCCTTAACCCTTATCCTACTTTGGGATCTGAGTTTTTGGCCATATATGTTAATCATCGTGATATCCCATGGAATCCTGGATGCCGTGAAGATTTATTTCCAAAACGAAAAGACTAAGCGCACCTGGTTTTTTGCCGATCAGGCAGGACATCTGCTTGTAATAATAGGAGTAGCTTATTGGATAGCGGGAGCCGGGTGGATACCTTGGCACACGTTGGGCTTGGGGTTTTGGACTTTCCTGACCATAGCCGCTTTTCTTACTATTCCCTCGGCCATTATCATCAGAACCGTGATGTCGAAGTGGACCCCCTTTACCAATGTAGCTGAATCCGATTCCCTGGCAGAAGCCGGCAAATACATCGGAATTTTAGAGCGGCTGTTCGCCTTCGCCTTTATTATCAGCGGAAGATGGGAAGCCATCGGTTTTTTGGTGGCGGCAAAATCGGTGTTTCGCTTTGGCGATTTGCGGCAGTCCAAGGACAGAAAGCTAACCGAATATATCCTTATCGGCACCTTGCTCAGTTTTGGCATTTCGATTTTGTGCGGATTGATTTACACCGTCATTACACAGGCATAGCAGGTAGGTTCCAACCCTCCCTATAGGAATGCCGGATATATTCCGTGGCAGAGGCAAGGGCGTCCAGTTCCACGTATTCGGTATTAAAGGATGGCTTCCCATTTTTAATCGAAAACTGATCGGTTTGAATAACCCGGAGTTTTTCACCGGCCCGGATGTTTTTGAATTCCATCGCTTCACCGTCCCATTCCAAGGTCTTGTGCAGGCTTTGCAGCCGGACTGCCAGTACACCAAGCAGCACCATCTCATTAAATGGCCCGGAATAGCCGAAATGGGAAGTCGCTTCCACCCGGCTTCCCGGAGATTCCTTGCAGGCCCGGATCCAATCCTGTTCGTGCGGTCCGTCCTTATAGCCCTTGGCTTCTGGAATCCGCCTAAGGGAAGGGGAGACATTCGGTTCCCTGCCGGAAAGAAGCCGTCTTCCCACTCCGCCGCAGCCACTGTATAAGGTATCCTTGGTACCGACAAAAATACAACCTCCCAGCCTGTCGGCCATCAGGTCTACCCCCTCGGGAAGCAGATCCGGCCGATAAGGCAGCAATCCACCATCATACCAATACACATCCACGGCAGGCATGGCAAGGTTCCCCATGGGTTCCCTAGCGGGAAAACTGAATTTCACCTGTTCGGACTGAGGGGCACTTTCAGTATTAATAGGAGAGGAGCTCCCTTCTATGTGGGATGGATATTTTAATTTCAACGCAGCATACACGGGGTCCAAGACATGGCAGGCCATATCCCCAAAGGCACCTGTGCCAAAATCCCACCAACCCCGCCAGTTCCATGGCGTATAAATTTCATGAAAAGGACGATGCGGTGCAGGGCCCAAAAACAAATCCCAGTTCATGGTATCCGGTGTCGGCATCCCGGTGGCCGGACGTTCCAATCCTTGGGGCCAAATAGGGCGGTTGGTCCAGGCATGTACCTCTTTTACCTCCCCAATCTCCCCATTCCAAATCCACTCACAAACTTCCTTTGCATCTATGCCTGAATTTCCCTGATTTCCCATTTGCGTGGCTACGGGGTATTTGGTGGCTAACTTTGTCAACAATCTGGACTCATAGATAGAGTGGGTGAGGGGCTTTTGACAGTAGATATGCTTGCCAAGGGTCAGTGCATGGGAGGCCACAGCGGCATGGGTGTGGTCGGCGGTAGCCACCATGACCGCATCGATGTCTTTTCCCATTACATCCAGCATCTCCCGCCAGTCCCAAAACTTTTTTGCCGAAGGAAAATCTCCAAAACAGCCCTTTGCCGTAGCCCAGTCCACATCGCACAAGGCCACAATATTTTCGCTTTTCATGGCATTCAGGTTGGGCCTGCCTTTTCCTCCTACACCTACTCCGGCGATATTTAGCTTGTCACTGGGGGGTATATGGCCCAAACCGCTAACCACATGGCTAGGAACAATAAAAAATCCGGCAGCGCCAAGTGAGCTTTGTTTTATAAAATTCCTGCGGTTTTTGGGGTGGTTTTTTGACATGGTGGGTTTTGTTAAATTGGGTCACTGATCCGAAACAAATTGCTATTGGGAGTGAGGTACAAATTAAGCGGAATTGGGGGTAAAAGCAATTTGCCATATCAAAAAATTGAACCTAAATTTCTGGCATGCCCAAAAACAAAGATTTCGATATTCGACTGAGGGTGCTTGACAGGTGCCTTCGTAGACACAAGGACAGATATGATTTAGATGTACTTACGGCTGCGGGTGGGATGATGTCGTATCGAATAGGTATATTGGAAGGATAACCGGATAGGCTAATCCACTAGGTTAGACATATGGACTAGACCTTCGGGGTCTGAAAAACCCCAAAGGTCTGATGCCTAGCAGACCAACAGGTTGGTCTGGCGCAATGAAACGTTATAAGAGAAATTTTATAATTTATCTAGATTCCTTGATCTAGTCCCTTCATTATTCCTACTTATCAATATCACCCAATAAATCGCTGTAAACAAAAAGACTGTCGCACTAACAACTAGCCCCCAAGAAGATATCGATGAATCAAATAAAACTTTCACGGCAGCAAAAATAATTACTCCCACCGAAGAAAGTAACAATAAATACATTGTTCGCTTCATAATTATTCTATTATTTCTTTAATGGCACACCCAAATCCAGCTCAAATTACACAAAGTGGGCTAAAAATGCAACACCCGAAAGTTGCGTTCGGTTTCTCTTCTCAATCAAATAATTTATCCATCGATACCTTCATGCATTTACCCCATTCTCTGATGCTTGCCCTGTCCGAAATTAATTCAGGATTACGGGTATTGTATAAGTACCTTCCCCTGTATATATTGACCGAAATGATATCGAAGGTTTATTTTTGTCTATGGGATTATAGCTAACATAAACTGAGGAGAATTCCTCTACGCTTAGATTGTTTTCGGATTGATACTTTGCCAAATCAAAAAATTGAAACTAAATTTCTGAATGGCAAAAAACAAACATTTGGATGTTCGGCTGAGGGTGCTTGACAGGTATCTTCGCAGACACAAGGGCAGATACGATCTAGATGCCCTTACCGCTGCGTGTGCGGAAGCATTGTTTGAGTATGATGGAACCATGGGTATTTCTTCCCGGCAAATTCGAAAGGATCTCGAGTACCTCGAAAGTGAACAAGGTTACAAGGCTCCGCTGGAAAGGTATAGACATCCCGGGCACCCTAGAAAGATTCTTTTCCGCTATCATGATCCGGATTTCTCGATCAGCCAGCAGCCGCTTTCAAGTGAAGACGCCCGACAACTTCAGGAAACCCTGTTAACCCTGCAACGCTTCAAAGGCTTGCCCCAGTTTGACTGGATTCAGGAGTTATCGGTAAAGCTACAGAAACTGATTGATACCAAAATCTCGCAAATCCCGATAATTAGCTTTGACAACAATACAGAAATAAAGGGCCTGGAATGGATAGATCCGATTTATAAGGCCATAGCAGTCCTTTTCAAGAGCCCTAAAGGCCAATCCACTACAACAAGGAGGACGGAGCGTTAAGAAAAGTGCCGGGAGGGGCACTTTTTAGCGACGGGCCGGGCAGCTTATAGGGACAGACTGCAGGGAGCCAATTTTCTCAAAAAGTTTAATTAAATAAAGAGCGACACCTTTTTGCGTTCTACCCCCCTGCTTATGATTTCAACCCAAAAATAAGGGTTATGACAATAGAAACTGTCACCCTTTCAGGGAAAGTATATTAAGACATTGCCTCTTCATCATACACAGGAAATTATCGTGGACAATGAAGCCGAATTGCAGGTCAAATTGAAACTCTTCCTGACGCATGATCTGCTAATGGAACTTCTTTCCTATGGTGAAAATATGAAAGTTATTAAACCAAAATCTCTGGCCGACCAAATAAGGCAAGCCCATGAGAACGCTTTTAATCAATATGGATAAAAGTTGACTTGAATGGGCATGCGAAATTCACCCGCCATGCTTTCAACCGAAGGAGAATGCTCTCCGAACCTATGATGGGTGTCCAATCGGCATTATGTCCCGGAGGAAATGGGTGGGGGCTATTGACATTGTGTCGGCCAAAACCGGGAACTGCGGGTCGCAATTAACCCGCGGTTGAACCTCCGGGCTATTGAATATTGGCATTCTATCGCTGGTCTTCTGGTTTAAAAGTATCGATGAATGAGGTGAGCATTCATACTGAGCTCCAAAACTGGAATAATTGCCTAAATTTTAATTTAAATCATATTGTCAAAATTTTGTTTTAAATTGATGGTTAAACAAAAAATAACCTTCACAATGAAAACAGTTGGAATAGTATTATTGATTTTAGGAGCCATTGGCACCGTAGTTTTTGGAATTCAGGCCATGCAAGATTCAGAAAGCTTTAGCCTTTTGGGTGTGGATATTGCGGTCAGCTCAGCTAATTGGACACCGGTGATTATCAGCGTAATACTCTTGGTTGTTGGTTTGGTCATGACTTCCCGTGGTAAAAAATAGACCATTAAGGGATTTCCTTATGGAAGTCCCTTTTTGTTTTTTTCTTAAATTAACAATCAAATATGATATATGGATAAAACTGGCGTCCCTAAAAGAACTTCAGGCGTTGCTTAAGTCTAAAAATATTCATTTTAAATGCTTTTTTAATACGTTAATTACGCCAGACATGAGAGGCAAATCAACGCTGGGAAGACTCTTTTGAAAAGCGCCCGAATCTAATATTACAAAGAAATTTTTTGAAAACCCCAACTAACGTTTTGCTTTAGGATTTTCCTAACCAAGAACTTAGATAGGGCTAACCTTTTAAATGACGTATAATCGATATTGAAAAAAATCTACTTTATGGGCTTGGGCATTTGCGACATACATACGATCCCGGATCGCAATTGACCAGGAACTTACGCTCCTGTCTATTGAATCGGTAGTCGCTCTGGGTTTTTTTGGAAAATTCCTATATTTCTACTTTCTCCCGCCAATCGCTGCCCTCATCGAATTTTACGTTTCACCCTGAATTCCAATATCAATTAATATCAAGTATCTACCAATATCCGCCCCCGATATCCCTAACAGCTCCTATTTCTATTATATTTCCACCATATTTCAGCCGGAGGCTATATTTCCACTATATTTCGGCCTCCGGCCATATTTCACCTTTATCCCCCCAAATAGCAGCCCTCACCAATATTTACGTTTCACCCTGAATTCCAATATCAATTAGTATCCAATATCAATAAATATCAAAAAACTGAGTCTCAGACACCTTCTTATTTCAACTATATTTCCACTATATTTCGGCCTCTGGCCATATTTCAAATTTAAATAATGAAAACAGAAAACCAACCAACCTCACCCATAATCGATGTATTGATCCCAGCCTTTAATGAGGAAAATTCCGTGGGAAAAGTCATTAAAGATCTCCCTTCTTTGGTCCGAAACATCATCGTCGTAAACAACAATTCAAATGATGCCACACGCAATGTAGCCAAAGCGGCAGGTGCCATTGTCTTGGATGAACCGATTAAGGGGTACGGTAGGGCATGCCTTACCGGCATGGATTTTATAGATCAGTTACCTGAGCCGCCTGATATACTGGTGTTTTTGGATGCCGATTACAGTGATTATCCAGAACAGTTACTAGACGTTATTGAACCCATTTTAACCTCGGATATGGATATGGTAATCGGATCCCGTGCGCTCGGAGCCAAGGAAAAAGGATCCATGACTCTTCCCCAGGTTTTTGGAAACTGGCTGGCAACTACGCTTATGCGCTGGATTTTTCATACATCCTATACGGATTTGGGACCGTTTCGGGCTATTCGGTGGAAGGCACTCAAAGCAGTCGGGATGGAGGACCAAGATTATGGCTGGACCATCGAAATGCAGATTAAGGCAGCCAAGTTGGGGCTGAAAACCACGGAAGTTCCGGTGGATTACCGCAAGCGTATAGGGGTGTCTAAAGTCAGCGGTACCGTTAAGGGTGTTTTCGGTGCGGGCTATAAAATCCTGTATACCATTGGGAAATACAGTTAGGAATATTTTGCTTTATTTTCAGCCATCCTAAAAAGTACGATTTCACGAATTAGATCATAGGGGATGGGTTGGTTCAGGGGAAACTGCACCGACCCTTTTCCCTGTTTATATCCAGCCAATCGTTCTTTGAATGCATCATGCCCGGTGGGAGTGGCATATAAACCGATGTGATTTTTAAATGCCGCAAAATAAACCAACGGCTTTCCGTGAGTTTTGAAAGAGGGCATCTGATAAGCAAAGCCTTCCTCGGCATCCGGGACGGTTTCTAGAATGATTGTTCTTAATTGAGTTAGAACCTCTTGAACCTCGGTGGGAAAAGCTGCAATATAATCGGAAATGGATGTCATCATTACCAGTCAAAAATAAAAAATTAATGCCATATTGGCATAGGTGCGGAACAAAAAAACGTTTTTTTACAAAAAAGGTCCACTATCCACTATAGGGAAATAACCGCCCCAATTTTTGGGACGGTTAAAATTCCATGGTTATTTGGAAGGAGGTTGGCTAGGCCTTACCTCGATTTTACTGGGGAGAGTTCTGGGATTAAGTTTGAACAACCCAACTACCATTTCTCCAATATCTTCGATCTGGATCTTCCAAGCATCCTTTTCGCTTACCGTATGATCATTAAAACCAGTAGCCACTGACCCCGGCATAATTGTGCTTACACGAACTCCTTCTTGTCTAAGGTCCAGCATGATTGCCTGTGAAAATCCGGTCAGCCCAAATTTACTTGCATTATAGGCCGATCCTCCCGCAAAGAAGTTTGTTCCGGCTAAACTTGATATTGTCAAGAAAAAGCCTTTAGATGATTTTAGAGATTCAAGGCTTGCCTTTATTCCGTAAAAAACCCCAGTCAGGTTGGTGTCTATGGTATCTTGCCATTGATCTAGAGATAATTCCTGAATTGGGGCAAAATGGCCTACGCCTGCATTCGCTACAAAAAAATCCAAACGGCCCCATTTGTCTATGATGGTATTTATGGCCGTTTCTTGCGCAGCATAATCTTTAACATCTACCTCCAAGGGCAATACTTTCCCGGTTACTCCGTCTGAGGATTCGATCTTTTTGGCGGCTTCCCGAGCTCTTTCCAAAGATCTGCTGCTTATGGCGACGTGAACGCCTTCTTGCGCTAATGCTAAGGCAATTCCATATCCTATTCCCGTGTTACCACCGGTTATAAATGCGATTTTGTTTTCTAATGACATAGTAGTGGGGTTATCTTTTAAACATAGTAAAAAACACAAAAGGGCCAATGAAATGTTCCATTGGCCCTTTGTACTTTAACTCGATTTTTTAATTGAACTGGTCTTTTGCCTTTTCAACCTGGTCTTTTCCTTTGCTTTTAGCCTGACCCAACCACTCGTTACTTTTAGCTTTGGTTTCCTCAGCCACGCTAGCTATTTCTTTGTTGATTTTGTCAAACTTCTCAGAAAATCCTTTGACAAGTTGGTTTAATTGTCCGTTGAAATCGTTCAAATACTCCTCGCCTTTTTTAGTTAACTTTTTGCGGGTGTCCGCACCCTTCTCAGGAGCAACTAAAAGTCCTATTTGAATCCCTATGGCAACTCCTGCTAATGCACCGAAAATTATTTTAGCTGATTTCATTTATATACTAATTTAAAGGTTAATAAAATGGTTTTATAAAACGACAAGGGGTAAACCCTTTTGTTTCCTTAATTCGGTACAACTACCATACCACAAAGCTGTTTTTTTCTATAAATATTAAAATAAATGTCAAGACATTTATGCTATTTTAACGATAGCCGCTTAAGGTTTTTCACCCCCTCTTTATTTAATTCTAACGTGAATTTCGCAGGAGATGTTTGCGTATCTGACTGTTTACTTTTAATATATCACCCCTTTTAAGTATCTTGGAGTAAATTTAATATTAATAATATCTTAATATATCCTAACCCTGGCAAATGTACTTTTGTGCATCGGATTCTATTTATACAAAAGCATCAATGAAAACCTTTGTCCTCTCTTGTATTTCCATTTTTTTGGTCCTGCATGTATCAGGTCAAAACATAAAGTTTAAGACGTTTACGGCAGAAGACGGTTTATCGAACAATTCAATCAACCAAATAATGAATGATCCCTCCGGCGGGATTTGGGTTGGAACATGGGATGGATTGAATTTTTATGACGGCCACAGTTTTAAGGTATACAAGCATGATCCACAGGACAGTAGCAGTTTGAGGGGTAATTTCATTTCAGAAATTTTGTTAGATAATAAGAGGAAGGTTTGGGTTAAATCAAATTCAAATTCCATAAGCCAATTCGTTGATGGATATGGTTTTATTAATTTCCTTTTTGACAAACCGATAAGCAAAACAGGTGTAACTCCTGACAAACAACTACTTGTGGAGTTAGATGGTGAAAAATACCTGTATAAGGGAGAACGATTTGTGAGTTGTGGGGCATGCGGCTTTTATGAGGAAATTAAACCTGATTTTGAGAAAATAATTACCAAACATTACCCAGACCTAATTATAAAAGACCAATACAGGGATAATAAGGGAAATATTTGGTTTGCCACGATTACTACCGGACTATTTATTCTTCCTTATGACACAGAACAAGTTAAGAAAGAAAGTTTCCATAACTATACGGTGGATGGTTCCGACGGATACAGTTTGCGGAGCAATGAAATATATGCCATCCATGAAGACCTATTTGGTAATATTTGGCTGGGACTAAAGGACGGAGGTCTCAGCATGGCTTACAAGAATTCTAATAATATCTTTACCATTTCTGCCCTTACTAAAAAGCACGCTGAGCTTCCTGCGGAAACGGTACGGGCCGTTCACCAAGAGCAAAATGGAAATATCTGGTTGGGGTATTATAATTCTGGAATTTATTACAGCAACCCATCCAACCATAAATTCGAGGCCCTTGCTATTTCACCACCAACCAATCCCTCAGACTGGAAAAGAATCAGAAGTATCTTTCAGGACTCCCAAGGGTCAATTTGGGTGGGTACCTATGGAGGTATTGTTAGAATTTATCCTTCAAAGAAGATAGAATATTATCAAGCGGAAGTAATTCCCCACCTGCTTACAAGCCGTAACTATGATATCATGGAAGATGTGGAAGAAAACGCACTATGGATAGCCTGTTGGGGAGGAATGTCCAAGTACAGTCTCGGCCAACAGCAGTTTATTCCTTTTGACGGACAGGAGAAATTGCGGCACTTTAAAGTAAGGAAAATCGTGAAAGGGAATGGTGGACTTTGGTTGGCCACCGAGAACGATGGGGTGGTCCAGTTTGAAGATGGAAATATTACGGTCTTAGATAACACAAAAGGCTTATTAGACAACAGCGTCTATTCCATTCATCTGGATGAACCTACCGGAAACTACTGGTTTTCGACATTGGCGGGGATTAGTATCTATCACCCGGAAAAAGGTTATGTGCACCAAATTACAGAAAAGGATGGGCTGATGAGTCAACTGGTCTACGGGCTTTTGCAGGGAGATCAGCATATTTGGGCAAGTACAACGAAGGGGATTGCTGCTATCGACCGAAATACTTATCAAGTTAGGGTGTTACCACCCGAAGAGGGATGGCAGTCCGTGGAGTTCTCCGAAGGTTCTTATTTTCAAAATGACCGGGGAACACTTTTCTTTGGTGGTGTAAAGGGGGTCAACTTTTTTAACCCCAAAAGCATGGAGCTCACCTACGACTTGCCAAAGTTGAATTTAAAAGTGAAAGATCAAGACCAAACCTTCGTGTCAGGATATTATAAAGGTGATTTGGACGTATCCGTTAGCCCGGTGATGTTTACAACAAACCCGATAAATAAAATTATATATCGGCTCGACCCATTGGAAAAAGAATGGAAATCACTTTCTGAAACCAATTTCATTCATTATGAAAGTCTGGCTCCCGGTGAGTACACCCTTTATGTGAAAAATCAGTCTGACGAAACCGGAAATGAGATAGCAAGTATGCCGGTTGTAATCCCCATGCCTGTATGGAGGTCACCATACCTTCAATTTCTGGCAGTTTTTGGCGCTTTTGCAGGCTTTTTATTTATAAGGCATAGAAGCAATAGAAGGCATCGGCATAAACTTCAAACCTTGATCGAAGAACGAACCAGAACCGTTGAGGAGCAAAAGACGGCCTTAATGCTTATCAACGCTGATTTGGACAAGAAGAATAAGGAAATCCTCGAACAGAAGGCCAACCTTTTGGCCTTGCACCACCAACAGAAGAATCCGGATTTTGAAATAGAGAAGTTCAAAAATTTTGTTCTAAATCAGTTTCAGGGACCCTTGGCTTATGTCCGCTCTGCCATCGATGCGCAATCCTTACAGGAAGTTAACGAAAAAAAGCAGATTCTGGGGCAGTTGGATGGGTTAATTAAAGAACTTAAAGACTGGGAAAACCTATCTTTGCTAGACCACTTGGAAGACTCCAAAGAGTCTATGACTATACTCTCCAAGCTTTTTGAAAATCTAACCTTCGAACTCGGTACCCAGCTGAAAAAGCGGGATATATTTCTCGTGTGTGATTATCAGCTTATAGATGAGTGGGTTGAGATTGATGTGTTGAGAACAAAATTATTTTTTCACTGTGTATTTAGGGAGCTGATCAAATTTATCGAAAGCAACTCAGAGCTGATTATTGAAGCATGGATTTCCGGGAACTGCACCTACATCCGAACACGGACGAACAGTGACATATTGGCTCAGAATTTTTCCCAAATCATGCATTCCAGCCCGTATATTAAAAGCGCTGAGAAAATTTTGGTTGATTTGGGCGGAACTATGGAGTTTGAAACCGATCCTTCAGTTACCCTTAAAATATCCTTGCCGTTCAAGAACGCCAACCATCCCAAACCTCTTCTCAGTTGGGAAGCTGTTGAATTTGGTGAGCGGATAGACCCAAATAGGTTTAATGTTGTAATTCTGGGCAAGCCCTTTGAAACGGATAGTTTGGTAAAGATGATCGATCATGAGCTAATCAACCTGTTTGTAGCGGAAGAGTCGGCATTGGTGTTATCTGTTATCCAAGAGATGGACATTGATGCCCTGATTATTTACAATGAAAAAATTAATCAGGGACTCTTTGATTTAATGACAACTCTTCACGCTTCACACGAACATCGTGTTGGATTGCCAATTATCTATATTTATGAGTTTATTGCCTATGGGTTTCAGGAAAAATTGATGGATCTGGGTATAGACACCTTTATCCAACTGCCAAGTAGCAGTGAATTTATTCGAAAGAAATTATTGGGACAACTTCAGCACAGAAAAAAGTACTTGAAAGAAAAGCGACTTCATACATTGGTCGGTGAAGAAGGAGAGGAGACCGTACACCTAAGCCCCAACGAAAAATTGGTTCGACTGGCTATGCGGATAATTCGTGAGCAATACGCCAATCCCAATTTTCGGGTTGAAATGCTAAGCCAACAGCTGGGTATTTCCAAAATCAAATGTTACCGGCTTTTTAAAGATGTCTTGGATACTTCCCCTTCCGATCTAATAATAAAATTACGGCTACAGAAAGCAGAACAACTTTTGGTAAGGAAGAAGATGAATATCTCTGAGGTGGGCTTTGAATGCGGCTTTAATGACCCCAAGTATTTTAGTAAACTTTTCAAGAAACACTATGGAGCTTCGCCGAGGAGTTTTGTTTGATGGAATAGGGGGGTAGAGGGGAGACCGAAGCTGGAAGACTGAGAGACTTAGGGACGGAGGGACTTAGAGACGAATAGACTTAGGGACTGAGTCCCATCAACCGAACCCCATCGACGAGTCAAACTTGTCAAACCCATCAACTATCGACCTATCGACCAATCAACCTATCGACCCATAAACCCACTAACTTACTTCTAGACTGAGACTGGAGATTGGCAGATCCGCATTTGAATACGGAGAATAACTTTGCTAAGTGCGCAAATTCCTTTTCTTTTGTAAAGTATATACTCAACATGCGTATCTGACTTTTCTATGCTGGACCCAATCAAAACGTATGAAATGCCCCACAGCCCTCAGCAACAGGCCTTTCAACTCTATGAGGTTCAGGGTAAAACGATCACTAACAGTACCTATCCACATGAGACCGACCGACCGCACCGTCACAAGTATTATGAAATATGCGTATTTGTCAACGGGGCGGGTAAACATGAGATTGATTTCGCCACACACACGATTCAATCTCAAAGCATTCATTTTTTATCTCCGGGGCAAGTTCATTTAATATCAAGGGAAAAAGATTACCACGGATACCTGATGGTTTTTTCGAAGGATTTCTATGCCTTGGATACCTTTCATGAGGATTTGTTGTTCCAATTGCCTTTTTTTAATAATCCCACCATGGTTCCCATACTAAATTTGGATGGGGTTGATTTTCAGGAAATTATCTTATTGATCCAGACCATAAAAAAAGAGTATACCGCAAGGCAACAACTGGGTAGGGAAATTTTAAGAAGCTATTTGCAGGTCTTTTTGTTGAAATGCAAACAATACTATGTGGATTACTTTGCGGAGAAAAAAAAGATGCTGGATCCCCATTTCAAGATTGTTCAGCAGTTTAATGCACTTTTGGAACAACAGTTTATACAGAATCACCTGGTGCAGGACTATGCCGACCAATTAGCCCTTTCTCCGGCAATCCTCAACAAATACGTAAAAAAAATAACAGGCAATACAGCGGGAGAACTGCTTATGGAGCGGTTGATTCTTCAGGCAAAGAGATATCTTATTTATACCGATCTGTCAAATAAGGAAATCGCTTATCGGCTGAATTACGAAGATCCTTCTTATTTTAGCCGCATTTTCAAAAAGAAAACGGGGCTTACCCCATCGGAATTCAGGCATACAGAAAACGAAAAGTACCAGTTATAAATAAAAAAATGCCTTTAAATATAGCTTGGGACAAGTTACCTTTATCATCAAGTTAAAAAGTGCAAGACTTTTATAGTTTGAAAAGCCATTGATTATTTGGCGGAAGTATAGCATTTGAATTTTAATCAAAATAATTCTTATCCCCTAAACAAAATGATTACTATTGATTTCGACATTAAGCCCAAAGACCTGAAAGGATCACTGGACAAATTTTGGCAGCTATCAGGCGAAAAAATCGAGGCCATTGAAAGAGAATATCCACAGGATAAAGGGTCACCGGTATTTACCGTAAACGGAAAATACGACACCCGTGGTTGGACAGAATGGACGCAGGGATTTCAATTTGGCTCTTCTATCCTGCAGTTTGATGCCACCGGAGAGCAGCGGTATTTGGACAAAGCCAAAGAAGAGACGCTAAAGCTTATGGCTCCCCATATTAGTCATACCGGTGTACACGACCATGGCTTCAACAATGCCAGTACCTACGGCAATCTACTCCGCCTGATGGTGGAAGGTAAAATTCCCCATAATGAATGGGAGAAGAATTTTTATGAGTTGGCCCTTAAAATATCCGGAGCTGTACAGGCAAGCCGATGGACTAATATTAAAGACGGTGGCTATATTTATTCGTTTAACGGCCCCCACTCCCTATTTGTAGATACCATCCGGACTGTTAGAATTTTGATGTTAAGTCACAGCCTAGGCCATGTTTTGCAGGAGGAAAATGACCTGCGGGTAAATCTTCTGGTTAGAGGTTTGCAACATGCCAAAGCCACAGCGGACTATTCCGTATTTTATGGCAAAGGTAGAGACCGATATGATCTCTGGGGAAGGACGGCCCATGAGAGTGTCTTCAACACAAACGACGGCAATTTCCGTTGCCCAAATTCCCAACAAGGGTATACAGGTTTTTCCACCTGGACCAGGGGTTTGGCTTGGGCAATGTGCGGATTTGCTGAGGAACTTGAATACATACAGACGCTGTCGGACGATGACTTGGCTGCATATGGTTCTAGGGCTGATATCGAAAAATTTATGCTACAGGCTGCAAAGGCTACCTGTGATTTTTATATAGAACATACACCAACCGACGGAGTACCTTATTGGGATACCGGAGCACCGCAGCTTCATAAACTTGGCGATTACCTTTCCAAACCGGCGGATCCTTACAATGCCTATGAACCGGTAGACAGTTCAGCTGCTGCCATTGGTGCCCAGGGTTTGCTGCGATTAGGCAAGTACCTGAAAGAAAATGGCGATACTGAAAGCGGTTCCAAATACTGGCAGGCGGGCTTAACAGTTCTTAAAACCATTCTTCAGGAACCGTATCTCAGCACCAATCCAAATCATCAGGGAATCCTCCTGCATTCGATTTACCACCAGCCAAATGGTTGGGACAATGTCCCTAAGGGACAGACTATAGCTTGTGAGGAATCCAGCATGTGGGGTGATTATCATGCACGGGAATTGGCACTGTATGTTTCCCGAATTATCTCCGAAGAGAAATACTACACCTTTTTTAATTGCCTGTCATGAGCGTAGGACCTATTCAAGACCTGAGCAAACTCTGCATCCATACGATCACGACTAAGTCGTGGTCCCTGGAAGAGGCGGGAGAAAACTATGAAAAGGCGGGGGTGAAAGGCATCTCTGTATGGAGACAATACCTCGAAGGCCGCAACATAGCTGCTTCCGGTGACCGGTTGAGAGCTCACGGATTGGGAATTGTTTCTTTGGTGAGAGGTGGATTTTTTCCTTCCATCTCATCGGAAACCCGAAAAAAAGCCATTGATGACAATCTTAAGGCGGTGGATGAGGCCGCAGCCCTTGGAGCTGAAATGATTGTCTTGGTTTGTGGGGCGGATCCGGGACAGTCTTTGGAAGTATCCCGTTCCCAAATTCAGGAAGGGATCGAAAAAGTGTTGCCTTATGCCATAGATAACGGAGTAAAACTGGCCATAGAGCCATTACATCCCATGTATGCGGACACCCGCTCAGCAGTAAATACAATGGAGCAAGCCAATGACATGGCCGAAGCTATAGGTTCCGACCATGTGGGAATAGCGGCCGACGTATATCACCTTTGGTGGGATCCACACTTGGAAAAGGAAATCAAAAGGTGCGGTGCCAACGGAAATCTTATGGCATTTCATATCTGTGACTGGGTAAGCCCGACGGTGGATATGCTCAATGACCGGGGACTGATGGGAGAAGGCTGCATACCCATACAAAAAATCCGGGGATGGGTGGAGGAGGCCGGATTCAGTGGCTACAATGAGGTGGAGATTTTTTCTGACCGTCACTGGGCGACCGACCAACATGACTTCTTGAATAAAATAGTCAAAAGTTACAAAGGCTGTTAATACCAGTCAGCATGGAATATCAATTATTGTATGACCGAATAACCAAAACTTAAACGCATACCATGGAACACAAAATAGGTATAATAATGAACGGGGTGACCGGAAGAATGGGCACCAACCAACACCTGATGAGAAGTATCGTAGCCATTATCAAACAGGGTGGCGTTAAGCTACCTAATGGCGACACCATAATGCCAGACCCTATTTTGGTTGGAAGAAACCAATCAAAACTGGATGACCTTACGAAGATGTCAGGCGTAACCAAAACTACGACCGATCTGGGTTCGGTAATGAACGATTCTTATTACAGTATATATTTCGATGCACAGACTACCGGAAGAAGAGCCGATGCTGTAAAGCAGGCGATTAAAATGGGTAAACATGTCTATTGTGAAAAACCAGTATCCGTGGATGTCAAAACAGCCCTTGAGTTGCATGCGTTATGTGAAGAAGCAGGGGTGAAGCATGGGGTAGTGCAGGATAAACTTTGGTTACCTGGTCTTAGAAAAATACAACGCCTTATAGAAAACGGATTTTTTGGGGAAATTCTATCTGTTAGAGGAGAGTTTGGGTACTGGGTCTTTGAAGGACACACCGTACCCGCACAGCGTCCATCTTGGAATTACCGCAAGGAAGATGATGGCGGTATCATCGTAGATATGCTTTGTCATTGGAGATATGTGTTGGATAATTTATTCGGAAAGGTTAAGGCAGTTTCCTGTTATGGTGCTACCCATGTAAAGGAGCGAGTAGACGAAGCAGGAAAACCATACAAATGTACAGCAGATGATTCGGCTTATGCCACTTTCGAGCTGGAGGGAGGCGTAGTTGCCCATTTCAATTCGTCATGGACTGTCCGAGTTCGAAGGGATGACCTTTTGACTGTACAAGTGGATGGAACCAAAGGTTCAGCGGTTGCTGGACTTAGGGAGTGTTATATCCAACACTATGGCAATACGCCGAAGCCTGTATGGAACCCGGATATTGTTCAGCCAATAGATTTTTATGAAGGCTGGTCAAAGGTGCCGGAGCAAGAGGTATTTGACAACGCTTTTAAAGTTCAGTGGGAATTGTTTCTGAAGCATGTGGTATTGGATGAGCCTTTCCCTTGGGGAATGAAAGAAGGTGCCAAAGGGGTACAGTTGGCAGAGAAGGGCATAGAAAGCTGGGAAAAAAGAAGTTGGGTAGATATACCGGAACTGTAAGATGAAGAAAGTTGCCTTAGTGACCGGAGGATCCCGGGGAATAGGATTGGGGATAGCGAAGTGTCTGGCCAATAATGGATTTGACTTGGCTATCAATGGTATGCGGGCGGAGGATGATACATCCGACAGTTTGGAAGAATTGAGATCGCTTGGGGCAGAAGTTGTTTATTGTCGGGGAGATGTATCTGACGCTTCCCAGCGACAAGGTATCTTCGACACCATTTCGGAAAGGTTTGGTAGGTTGAATGTTTTGGTGAATAACGCCGGAGTAGCTCCTAAAGAGCGGAAGGATATATTGGAAGCTACAGAAGAAAGCTTTGACTATGTGCTGAAGACAAACCTGAATTCGGTCTATTTTCTCTCACAGACGGCTGCCAACTGGATGATTTCCCAAAAGAATTCTGACCCGGATTTTCAGGGAGCGATCATCAATGTCTCCTCCATTTCAGCGACTATTGCTTCGGTGAATAGGGGAGAGTACTGCGTCGCAAAAGCTGGCATGAGCATGGCTACTCAGCTTTTCGCTGTACGGTTAGGCGAATATAATATACCTGTCTATGAAGTTCGGCCGGGCATAATCGCCACGGATATGACTTCGGGTGTAAAGGAAAAATACGACAAACTTCTAGCTGAAGGATTGTGTGTTACATCCCGATGGGGTCTTCCCGAAGATGTAGGGCTTGCGGTCGCTTCTTTGGCTACTGGTAATTTTCCTTATTCCACAGGTCAGGTTATCATGGTCGATGGGGGATTGAGTATTCCACGATTATAATGGGCAAATCCCTACCGGATTTATTTGGTAGGGATTTCTTTTTTCTAAACTGGATTGTTTACCATTGGTGTGATCAGTTTGGGGATCCGTATAAAATATAAGTTGAGTTACAATGTATTTAGACCGAAAAGCCATATTATTATGGCACCATAAAATTTATAAATCATAGCCTGAGAATGGATAAAAAGACAATATCACCCGAAATAGAAATTAGTGCACCTCAGAGTTCGCAAACATATATCATTGTTACGGCGTTTTTGGCGCTTTTTGCTGTCGTCGGATTCGGGATCTATGGACTGCCTTTCTTTTTTGACTTTATCATGGAAGAGAGAGGCTGGTCAAGGACACAGATCACTTCCGGCAATGCGGTGGGAAAGCTTATTGTAGCTCCTTTATTTGGGTTTTTTGCGGGATGGTTGATTGACAAATATGGCCCCAGGAGCCTGATGATGACTGGGGCAGTGATGTTGGCCATTGCTTTTGTCGGTATTGCCTTTAGCAGTTCGCTGGAAATGTTTTATGTGTTTTATGTTTTCAATGCTTTGGGATATGTTTTTGCAGGTCCTTTGCCTTCACAGGTTTTAATATCCCGCTGGTTTGACAAAAACAGGGGCAAAGCCATGGGAATCGCCTATCTGGGTATTGGTGCGGGGGGAGCAGTCGTTCCCATATTGGCTGCCAAGCTGGAAGCGATGTTCGACTGGAACACAGCGCTCGCAATTTTGGGGGGAATTGGCTTTGTGTTGATCTTTGGGGTGGCGTTTTTTATCCGGGACAACGCCCATAAGGAAAGGGCCAATCCCAGCAAAAAGCAACTGGCCATACCGGCGATTAAAGGGGTTACCATGCGCGAGATCCTCAGGGACCGCAACTTCTATCTGCTGGCCATAGGCAGTATGTGTTCCATTGGGGTAGTAGGTGGGGTCAGCCAGCACATCAAATTATATCTCAGTGATCTGGACTTTTCCCAAACCGATGCGGCGCAGGTCATGTCCTTTGTTTTGCTTTCGAGTTTGATCGGACGGGTATTGATGGGCTTTTTGGCGGATATTTTTAACCGAAAGTACGTGATGCTGGCGATTTACCTGATCGTGGCGTCCGCGATCCCCTTGCTTCTTGTGCCTGATTTCACCGGGAGGATCTATATTTTTGCCGTGATTTTTGGTATTGGATTGGGCGGAGATTATATGATTATCCCATTGATGGCTGCTGATTTATTTGGGATCAAGGCTTTGGGAAGGACGATGGGGATTATCCTCGTGGCCGATGGAGTCGCCGAAGCACTTTTTCCCGTCTTGTTGGGCGTGTTGTACAGCGAAGCGGTTGGCTATACTATTGGTTTCTCGGTATTGATCGGCGTGGCCCTGCTCGGCGCAGTATTCATTGCCTTCCTGCGCAAGCCGGAGCAGCACAAAGGACTGGAGGGCATCGTAGAAGCCAAGTAGGCCTTAGGTAATCCTCCGCTTAAAAAAGGGACCACATTGGCACCTTGGAGGGGAAGGAGAGATTATGGACTTAGAGGAGACGGAGGGACTTAGAGACGGAGGGACTTAGAGACTTAGAGAACACAGAGGACTAAGGGACTCAGAGAACATAGGGATTTCTAATTTCGAAGTACCCGTTGCGGCCGTTGCGGGAAACAAGAAAGGGAACCACTGAGGAGACGGAGAGACTAAGGGACTCAGAGAACATAGGGATTTCTAATTTTGCAGTACCCGTTGCGGCCGTTGCGGGAAACAAAAAAGGGAACCACTGAGGAGACGGAGAGACTAAGGGACTCAGAGAACATAGGGATTTCTAATTTTGCAGTACCCGTTGCGGCCGTTGCGGGAAACAAAAAAGGGAACCACTGAGGAGACGGAGAGACTAAGGGACTCAGAGAACATAGGGATTTCTAATTTTTCAGTACCCGTTGCGGCCGTTGCGGGAAACAAAAAAGGGAACCACTGAGGAGACGGAGAGACTAAGGGACTCAGAGAACATAGGGATTTCTAATTTT
>NZ_VOLC01000015.1 GCF_009797935.1 Lunatibacter salilacus | reverse complement strand
AATAAAAACAAAATATTCTGAAGTTTTTTCGGCCTAAACCTTCCAAATACCTCCACTTTGTTCCGTATTTCAATTCCTCTTCCCCCGTTTGGGATTGCAAAGGTGCGACAGGAATCGCTCACTTCCAAACCCAAGGATTAAAATAATCCCTGGGGATTTATTACAACCTGAATATCAGCTGATTTTCTTTTTGCTTTTTTGCTGTCATCATATTTCAGGAAACGATGTTGTCAAAACCCCCTTCTATTTTGATATGATGAAATAGCAAGAATCATCTTGTTTATAAGTATACTCTAATATTAAAGATTTACCACCGGTACGTTTTTCCAGTCAATTTGCTTATCTGCGGTACCAATATCAATAAATTCAAAATCCTGCAACCACTTGAACAACTTTTTTTCAGCTTCCTTTATGCCGACATAAGATTTGAACTTCCTTGCCTTCGATAGATCTTTGATCAATGGTTGGTCAGCATCAAAATCTCGTGGATGGAAATACGTCATAACATAACTGGAAGACCGTGCCCATTTTTTGATAAATGAATAGGGTAAAAGCCGGAAATAACCACCCCCGGAAAAAATAACTGGCTTGGTAAAAACAGAGGTATAATTAATTGGCAATTCTTTAATTTCAATTCCATTGTATTTTATGATGGAAGGTTTTGGTACCCCGTAAGAAGAAAACCCACCGTGGGAACGGGAAGCGGGGAAAATAGAACAGTCTATTTCTATTCCCAATTCATTTAATACCTCAAATGCCCATTTATTGTCTTCCATTACTGAAAAACCCGGTGCTCTGAAGAGCCTTACTTTTGTCCCAGAAATATTTTCAATTGTTTTTATCGACTTTTCCACATCGTTCTTAAACTGAACCGGGGTTTGACTATAAACCAATTGATGTAAATGTGAATGGGAGCCAATTTCATAACCTCTGGAAACAATCTCTCTTATGAGTTCTGGATACTTCTCGGCCATCCAGCCCAATACAAAAAAGGTTGCAGATACGTTGGAACCGTCAAGCAGTTCAAAAATTCGTTCCATGTTTTTATAAATCCTCACTTCAAAATTACCCCAGTCCTTCTCAGATTCGGTAGATTTATTGTCAAGAATATGAAACCAATCTTCAATATCAAATGTAAGTATTTTCATCTACGGTAGCGTTTCCAGTTCGTTTATACTTTTTCTATCGGGGCTTCTTTATAGTAGGGCAAGAAATTATGGTTTTCTTGAAGCACAATTTTCGATATGAAGATAAAGAGAAGCACCTAATAAATAACTACACACCTCCTATTTATTTTTCGAAAAAGTGCTTTTTTAATACTGATTTTTGGAGTTTGAATTGCAAAAAGTTGCTTTTGTATGTTTCCTAGGCTGTTTTGAGCAATCTGAAGCACTAGTTTTCGATACCCTTTTACTCTTCCAATTCGTGTACCTTCTATTAGAATTACTTCTATTTTTCTAATTTCAAAGGCTCCCAACTGTCGCAACATGAGGAAATGGAAATCATACCCCAATAAAATGATCGCAAGATTACTTGGGGAACTACAGATATTGATGATCTGAAATATGCTCGGAGCAGTTGATTTCACTCGCAGAGTTGTGCGCTGTATGAGTTAGAATAGATAATCTCTGGAAGGCAATCAAATCATCAATACCGCATTTTTCGTATATTCCATCATCTGCTTTGACGGATAGAAAAAGTATTAGACGAATTTAACAATTAGCAAATCAATCTGTTATTAAAAATTTGTCGGCAAAAACTAAAAAAGCCCTGAAAATCAAAGATTTTCAGGGCTTTTTTCAACCAACAATAGCTTTAGTGACCTCGTCAGGATTCAAACCTGAAACCTCCTGAGCCGTAATCAGGTGCTCTATTCAATTGAGCTACGAAGCCATAATTAATTGGGAAGGCAAAGGTAATTATAATATCCAATATCGACAACTACTATTGCGCTTGATGGTAAAAAAAATAAGGTTTTCTATCAATTAAGAATAATTAAGACAATTTACTGACGTAATAAGGTAAGTTTTCATAATTTAGCCCGCTCAAATTTAATTGAATTCCTTTCATGAATAAACTGACCATTATTTTAATCGCTTTGTTGATTACTTACCAAGCAACTGCCCAAGAAAGGGAAAGGACCACAATTGGTGGTCGTCCTAACATTCCGGGAGACCTTTTTCTGGATTTCGGGTTCAATTTTCTGAATAACAGACCGGATGACCTCAATACGAGGTTTTTTGCTTCCCGGGTAGTAAATATATACTATCAAGCCTCCGTACCTCTAGGAAACAACACAGGTTTCTCGTTTAATCCGGGAATCGGCTTAGGGCTTGAAAAGTTAGGCTTCCAGGAGAATCAAACCCTTATCCCCAATCCTGCGGTAGGACTAAACTCCAGCCAACTTGCGGATGTTATGGATATATATGAAGATGCCACACGCATTGATAAAAATAACATCTCGATTAATTATATAGATATACCTTTGGAATTTAGGTACCATGTAAACCGAACAAATTATAACAAAGGTTTTCGCGCAGCGGTTGGAGGTAAGGTAGGTATCCTTTACAATTCCCATACTAAGATTGCAGTCACTGATGCAACGGATACAAGCATGCAGGTAAAAAACAGGCAGGATTATGGATTTAGCCCTATCCGGTATGGTGTTTTCACTCGCCTTGGTTTTCCTGGATTTTCAGTGTGGTCCTATTATGGCTTAAACAGCGTATTCGAGGAAGGAAAGGGACCATTCAGTACCGAGACATCCCAATTCAACTTAGGGCTTTCTGTTACGCTTTTTTAGAAGGTTGTTGTAAAGCGAATTTAACTCCCCAACAACACATAATAGTATACACAAAAACTCCAGCCAAATCCTAACATAAATCCCCCATAAACCTCTAGAGGTTTATGGGCGTTTAGGGCCAATCGGGCAGTTCCCACAACTCCACAAGCAATCACGGAGAAAATAAACGGGTAAAAAAGAGATTGTACGCCATATTTCATACTCAGCACTACTATAGCGGCAAGTAGCCCTGCAACTCCCGTCAAGTGGGAGCTGATTTTCCAGAAGTAAGTAATACAAGTTAGCAAAACAAGACAGGCGGTGATCATAATCAGAGTAGCGAGTATTAGCTCGTCAACCCGAATCCTGTAGTAAAAAAAAGCAGCAGTCATCACATAAAATAATGAAATCAGTGAGAAAGGTAAAATCCTTTCCCTTTTCTCCGGCATCTGGAAGCTGTTGATAGAGTCGGTCATCTTCATGCCGAGAAGACTTAGCAAGGGAATGACAAGTGTAGTCAAAGAAATAAGCAATAATAAAGACCACTTTGCCGTGCCCGGTATAGAAGTAGCCTCAGGCACTACAAACAAAATAACTGCACAGATTAAAGTGGGCATGGCCAATGGTTGGAAAACCACTGACACAGCCAAAGCTATTGATTTATTCACTATAATTCCTTTCTTAGTCGTGCCACAGGAATTTGCAACTGTTCCCTATATTTGGCGACCGTTCGTCTGGCTATGTTATACCCCTTTTTATTCAACAGCTTCACCAATTTATCATCCGAGAGAGGCCTTTTTTTGTTTTCCCCTTCTACCAGCTGATTAAGTACACTCTTTACCTCCCGATTCGACACGTCTTCTCCCCCATCGGTAGAGATCCCTTCCGAAAAAAAATATTTTAAAGGAAACACCCCAAACTCTGTTTGAATGGATTTACTGTTTGCCACACGTGAGATAGTTGAAATATCCATTTCAATCTTCTCGGCAATGTCTTTCAAAATCATCGGGCGAAGTTTGGTTTCATCGCCATCTTCAAAAAATTCAACCTGATAATCCAATATGGCATGCATGGTTCTCAATAATGTCTGTTGACGCTGCTTGATGGCATCAATAAACCACTTGGCAGCGTCCAGTTTCTGTTTGACAAAAGTCACGGTCTCTTTAAGTTTTTTATCTTTTTTGTCACTCTTATCATAGGCGCTAAACATTTCAGAATAAGACCTGCTTACACGTAGTTCGGGCGCGTTTTTTGAGTTTAAAGAAATTTCAAATTTCCCGTTGATATTGGTCAAAATAAAATCCGGTATAATGTACTGGGTACGTATAAGTCCGTCAGCAACACCACCTGGCTTGGGGTTTAACCTGGTTATCATATGGATGATTTCTTTAAGCTCCTCCTCTCCAACGTGGCATTTTTTCTGAATCTTGTCATAATGCTTTTTGGTAAATTCCTCAAAGCAGGTTTGAATTACCTGAATCGCCTGTTTTACAATAAGGTCTTCGGGATGCTCCTTACGCTCCAACTGAATGACTAGGCATTCCTGAAGATTACGTGCCGCAATCCCCGGAGGGTCGAAACCTTGGATCTTAATAAGCACATCCTCCAATTCATCGATATCGGTTTCTACATTTTGGCTAAATGCCAAGTCATTCATGATGGCCTCCAAATCACGTCGAATGTACCCGTCATTTTCAATACTTCCTATCAACTGTTTACCAATGAGTTTCTGGCGCTCATCGAGCTTTAAAAAATTCAACTGGGACATCAATTGTTCATGAAGGGAGATTCCACTGGAAAGGGGCATTTCCCTATCCTCTTCATCGGGAGAATAGTTCCCATCTCCCTGCATCTTGTATCCTCCATATTCATCATTGAGGTATTCGTCAATATTTACATCCCTATCCTCCTTGTTCTCGTTGAATTCCTGGGTTTCCTGAAATTCATCAGTAGGATTTTCAGGATCTTCTTCTTTGCCTTCTTCTAAAGCGGGGTTAATCTCCAACTCTTCTTCTATCCGAGTCTCCAATTCCACCGTAGGTACTTGAAGCAACTTGATAAATTGAATCTGTTGCGGAGAAAGCTTTTGAGAAAGAATCTGATTTAAATTCAGTTTTTGCATATACTTGCTGGATATAAGAATTATTTGCTGCCTAAAACACAGTCCGATTAGTATGCCGGAGCTTTGGGAATTCAAATTTAGGAAATAAGATCAAAATTTTGATAAAAAGCTTATTATATCGTTTTTTGCATTCTACTAAAAATCGAAGTCAGCATATATCAGATAGGGTAGGTAAATCAACTATAGACACATGGCATTTAACAACAGAACAAAAATCAATCTTTTACTTGAATCAGCCAAAACAGATGATCAGGTTACCCTGATGGGCTGGGTGCGTACTAAAAGAAGCAATAAAAATGTGGCGTTCATCGCACTTAATGACGGCTCATGCATTCAAAATTTTCAGGTAGTAGCTGACCCTCAGAACATCCCTGAAGAAATCCTCAAAAAGGTAAACACAGGTGCCTGCCTAAAAGTCAACGGGAAAATCGTCCCATCACAGGGATCCGGACAGTCCAGTGAGCTCTTGGCCGATGAAATAATCGTGCTAGGTGAAGCTGATCCTGAAAAATTCCCCATACAGCCAAAAAGGCACACTATGGAATTCCTTAGGGAGAATGCACATCTCCGCATAAGAACCAACACTTTTTCTGCGATTTTCCGGGTAAGGCATAATTTGGCTTTTGCTGTCCATCAATTTTTCCATAATAAAGGATTCTTTTATATTCATTCTCCAATCATTACGGCGTCTGACGCTGAAGGAGCCGGAGAAATGTTTCGGGTGACAACACTGGATCCAAAGAATCCGCCACTTACACCGGAAGGAAAAGTGGATTATTCACAAGATTTCTTTGAGAGAGAAACAAACCTGACTGTTTCTGGTCAACTTGAAGGGGAATTGGCGGCCTTGGCTCTATCTGATATTTACACTTTTGGACCTACCTTTCGGGCTGAAAATTCGAACACGACCAGGCACTTGGCTGAGTTTTGGATGATTGAGCCGGAAATGGCATTTTACGATGCTGAGGACAACCAAAATTTGGCCGAAGAATTCCTTAAATATATCATCTCATTTGCACTGACAAACTGCGGAAATGATTTGGAATTTCTTGCTAACCGGGCCTCCGAAGAGGAGAAAACCAAAAAAGCGGACCAAAGGAGTGACATGACTTTGATAGAAAAGCTAAATTTTGTTGTCGAAAATAAATTTATCCGCATTACCTATACGGAGGCATTGGACATTTTGAGGCAATCCACACCGAATAAGAAAAAGAAATTTACCTATCCCATTGAAGATTGGGGAATGGACTTGCAGTCTGAGCATGAACGGTATTTGGTAGAAAAGCACTTTAACAAACCGGTAATCATCACCGACTACCCCAAAGCCATCAAGTCATTTTACATGAAGCAAAATGACGATGGGAAAACCGTTGCTGCCATGGATATCCTTTTTCCCGGAATTGGAGAAATAGTAGGAGGATCTCAGCGGGAGGAAAGGTTGGATAAACTGGAGGAACGGATGGAAGAACTTCAGATTAGTCGGGAAGAAATGTGGTGGTATTTGGATACTCGCAGGTTTGGAACCACGCCACACTCCGGATTCGGTCTGGGCTTTGAGCGAATGGTTCAGTTTGTTACTGGGATGGCTAATATACGGGATGTCATTCCCTTCCCCAGAACTCCGGGAAATGCTGAATTCTAAATTGTAAAGGCCACCTATGAAAATATGTGGCCTTCTTTTTGCCTTTGGATCAAAATTATTTATATTGAAAGAACTATGGAACAGTTTTTAAAATTTCTGAAAACAGAGGCAATTGGAGGTATAATAATCCGGCTATCATTGGTGGGTCTTCTTCTATTTGGGGGTTTTACAAAATTAATTCTAATAGGTGCTCTCGAAAACAACATTTTTGGTGCTGTATTGGTTGCCGCGATTGAGACGCTTGCCGCATTCGGATTGTTAATCCATTATAGAATGCCCATCTATGGCATAGCTGGAGCCCTTTTGGCCCTTCTTGCAATCTTTATCCGGCTCGTGTATTCCTACAACTGGGTCAAGGATACTGTATTGGGGACAGACTCTTACCTGAATGCTATCAATTCATTTTTGGGAACGTATAATAATGGCTTGTTTCATATTGTACTACTAATTGGGTCGGCTATCTACTGTTTGGGGAATTCCTATAAGGAATACATCCGCCAGCGACTAACACAGCCATGGCCTCATTAGCCACACCTTTATTCTTCGAAACAAATCCATAAACAATTTATAAGATTCCCAAATTCTTAAAAGTTTCCGGTATCTTATCAATAATATCAGAAGCTACTGTGCCCCTCAATTTATCTTTTGAAGCCAATTCTCCAGCCAAACCGTGGTGGAAAACTCCGCAAAGCGCGGCCTGTTCCAGCGAATAGCCCTGCCCTAAAAATGAGGTTATAATCCCAGTCAATGCATCCCCGGAACCGCCAGTTGCCATATACTGATTACCTGTACTATTAAATACCTGTCTGCCGTCAGGAAGACATACTACCGTATTTGCCCCCTTTAACACTAACACACATTGGTGTTGCGTTGTAAATTCCCGGGCTTTCTGCAACCTTTCCAAGTGATTTTTACTGGGCCCAACTAATCGTTCAAATTCCTTTAAATGCGGTGTTAGAATACAATTACGAAGGCGTCTTAAAAGTTGCGGATTTTTCGCCAGGATATTAATGGCATCAGCATCGACCACAAGACCCTTGGAAAAACTTTCAATAATATAAGTTAACAAATCCACACCCTGGGGAGTAATGCCTAATCCTGGACCAATTCCCAAGGCATCAAAATCATCAATCTGAATAGGTAGTTCCAGTATTTTTTCACCTTCGTTTACTTGAACCATTGCTTCAGGGACACAAGACTGAAGAATAGGAATCCCGCATTTAGGAACGCAGGCAGATACCAGTCCAGAGCCTGTTCGGAGCGCAGCCAATGATGAAAGAACGATTGATCCCATCTTCCCCTCACTACCTCCAAGCAATAACACTTTACCAAAATCGCCCTTATGACTGAATCTATGAAAGGTTTTATGAAGTTTAGGAATATCAAAGGAACGAAGCCAAAGATATGGAGTTGAATATGATTCAAAAAAATGAATCCCAATTCCAATATCCACTACAACTAATTCTCCTACATATGTTGTATGCTCAGGAAATAATAGTGATAATTTTGGGAACTGAAATGATACAGTATATGCTGCTTGAACGGCAATCCCCAACAACAAATCATCTGATGCCAATCCTGATGGTATATCAATCGCTATAACTGTATTATTGGAAGAGTTGATTTTTTGTACTACATTCTCATAAAGACCACTTAATGGCCTATTAAGGCCTACTCCAAAAACCCCATCTATAATGATTTCATCCTGAAAGTGAAACTCAGTTGACGCCTGAATACTTACTTTTGAAATTTCCTCGGCAAGGATTGCGAAATTATAAGTATAGTCTGCGGATTTCTTATCTGGACTGTCGAAGAAAAAAACTGTGACACTCCTGCCCGCTTGATGAAGGATGCGTGCAATGGCCAATCCATCACCTCCGTTATTTCCGACACCGCAAATAATGTGAACTGGCTTTTGATTATCGAATTTCCCCAAAAACCATTGGCAGAAACCTTTCGCTGCCCGCTCCATTAATTGATAGGAGGTAATGCTTTGAGCCTGAACAAACTTTTTATCCAGTTCTTGTACAAATTCACCTGAAATAATTGGTTGCATAGCTAGCTAAATTCAGTAGGTACAATAAAATCACCTGAATATTTACAACTCGCATTAATTTCAAACAAAAAAAGCCATCTATAAAAGATGGCCTTTTTTTTGTTTGAAAGATTGAAAATCAATCTTGAACTTTTCCTACAGTGGCATACATAAGTTTTCTTGCGTCTGCCTCTCTCAATTCAAATTGAATATCGCTGACAGGTCCCATTTTCACATCTCTATCTGCTTTGAGCGAAATAGTTATCTGATCTCTCTCTGCCTCTGATAACGCATCCTTCTCCTGGTTGACCCACTGAAGAATATCGTTTGTGTTGATTAGCACATCATTTGCCTGTATCCTAGGTTCCACACCATATAAAGCCGTATTCTTAGGCTTTCCCAAAAACAAATAGGAAATCAAGGATTTCTTTTGAAGCTTTTGGAGTTGGGTTGCCTGCGGTATTTTCTGCTCAACCAATAGGTCTTGCTCTCTCAACACCGTGGTAACCATGAAGAAGAACAATAGCATAAATATGATATCAGGCAATGCAGAAGTCGGAATATTAGTGTCCGCTTTTGTCTTTTTATTGAACTTACCCATAATTAACTTCCTGTTTTATCTGGTTCCGCAATAGAAATCGCCATTGGAATACCCTCTTTACCTCTATTCTGAAGCTCAACTTCCGCTGCTGTGTTACCCGTCAAAGCTCTGTATTCCTCGGCGGTTAAACCTACGCGTTCACCGTATATTTCAAAATAAGCCTTTTTAACCAAATCCAGAACCTCAAGGTAGATTTCGTAACTAGTACCTCTATTTGTTTTAATGGAGACCACGGCGCCCCCGGCGCCGGGGTAATCTGAGGACTCCGGACTTCGCAACGCAAGAGCTCTCAATGAAGCTGGTAAACCATTGTATAGTGCTAAATTATCTTCATCCGGATTCCCGAAATTTAAGATAAAGGATTTGATTTCATTCGAAAGACCTTCAGTAGTTGTTCTAAATTCGCCCTCAATCAAAAGTTGATCGTTAGCGTTAATCAGAATATTGAAGATATTTCTCTCATTCAACTCTACCTCTGGAGGCGGCTGATCCGGATCTTGCTTGGGAGGAAGGATATTTAAAATCCCTTTGTCCGAGGCAATTGTCGTAGTCACGAGAAAGAAGATCAGTAGCAAGAAGGCAATATCTGCCATAGAACCTGCATTAACTTCCTGACTCGTCCTGATTTTTTTCTTTGCCATATAAATATTTTTACTTTACAATCTTAGTAATCTCAGTGATTACGATACCTGCAATCGCAATACAGAACAATGCGTATACAGTAATTAACATTCCTCCAACTGCTTTCGCAGTCGTCGCAGAAATATTATAAGGGTCCGCGGCAAACTTTGGAGTAACTTCCGAGTCGGCAATTGAATAGGCGATGAAGAACAACCCAGCTATCACCAAGAACCCAACGACCGTACCGAGTAAACTTTTCGGATCGTCAATAGACTTGATAAGCGGCATTACTATCGCCAATATAACTCCAATTGCTGTCAACAAGTACCCTGCATATAAGAATATATCAGTAGTATCCATTTTAATTAACTTCTTAGGTGTAACAATTTTTTTATGCAAAAACGTTCCAGGTATCTATTACCTAGTCAGTTTGTGACGTACTAGTATGTCCACCAAAGTAATGGAGGCATCTTCCATCTCGTTAACCAAGGAATCAATTTTGGCAACACAATAGTTGTAAAACAACTGAAGTATAATCGCAACGATCAAACCAGCTACAGTAGTCAACAATGCAATCTTAATACCACCTGCAACAAGAGAAGGCGATATGTCACCAGCCGCTTCGATGGAATCAAATGCACCGATCATACCGATTACTGTACCCATGAAACCAAGCATTGGAGCAAGTGAAATAAATAGGGATATCCAAACCAATCCTTTTTCCAAACGGCCCATCTCTACAGATCCATAGGCGATGATAGATTTCTCAACCATGTCTATTCCCTCAGAATAACGCATCAAACCTTGTGTAAAGATAGAAGCTACAGGACCTTTTGTGCTTTTTGTTACATCCTTAGCTGCTTCAATACCTCCTTGTTCCAGAGCTTCTTCAACTTTCGCCAACAATTTCTTCGTGTTAGTCGTAGAAAGATTAAGCGTGATGATTCTTTCCAAAGCAACGGCAAGACCAAGGATCAAGCAAAGTAGAACCGGAGTCATGTAAGTAGGATCTCCTTCAATGAATTTATCTTTAATTACTTGATGGAAAGAGGCATCCTCATCGATAATTTCATCATCTACCAAGACTGGTTCAGGTGTAGAAACAGGTGCAGGTGGAGGAGTGGTGTCTTGCGCAGTGGCTTCTGCTGATTCATCTTGTGCTTGTGTGATTACTGGAGAGAATAAAATTCCCGCAAGCATGAATAAAGCGATAAACTTTTTCATAATTTAGTTTTTAATAGAATTTTAAAGGTTGAACGGTTTTTCTAATTTTCGAATTAAGATTTTAAAGTTATAATTTTTTCAGTTCAAAATGCAAGGGTTGTTAAGATAATTTGTAATAAATATTTCACCATTAGCCGCTTTCTTTACCCACTCAAATTAAAATATTCTTATATAAACCATAAGCATACGTAATATAAATGGGGATAAAAGATTTTGGGCGGAGATACATATGGCTAATGATACCTAACGTAATCCCTTAATAATTTGAATGAGAAAGAACTTTAAAGCAGAGAGGAAGGGATTCGAACCCTCGATACCCTTTAGGGGTATACACGCTTTCCAGGCGTGCTCCTTCAACCACTCGGACACCTCTCTGTTTGGTGTAAGGCTGATATATTGTGCAACAAATAAAATTATAATAATCAGCCCATGCAAGTAAATGATTGCTTTATTATTTAAAATTACCCAGACTTCCCTGTCATATTTTTAATTTTTTTAATACTTCGTTGATAATCAACTTATTTTAAAAAAAAAATTAGTTACTCAGATCAGACATCTCACCAGCCATTGGAGTAATCAACTTACGCTTTATTTCAGATTCCAGCGTTTCATTTGCCAAAAGAAACATCAGTTTGGTAATCGCCGCTTCTGTAGTAATGTCTCCACCACTCAAAACCCCGATACGTTTGAGGTCTCGGCTGGTCTGATATCTTCCCTGAATAACCCGTCCCCCATTGCATTGAGACACGTTAAAAATGATTAACCCAGTGGCGACAGCTCTTTCCATCAATTTCAAAAACCAAGGTTCACTTGGACTGTTTCCAGACCCATAGGTTTCCAAAACAATTCCCTTCAACCCCTTTATTTTAATGAAGCTTTCAATAACCTTCTTGGTTATGCCTGGGAAAAGTTTTAAAACTACCACCTGATTGTTTAACTGATTCATGTATTTCAGCTGCTTCCCCGGTTCAAAGGTTCGAATTGCAGGATAATTGTAGTCAATGATGATGCCTGACTCTGCCAAAGGTGGATAGTTTTCCGACTCGAAGGCATCAAAATGAACGCTTTGCACCTTTTTTGACCGATTGCCGCGGAGGAGCATGTGATTGAAGAAAATGCATACCTCAGGAACAATGGGTTTTCCATCAGATTTGGAAATAGCAATCTCCAGGGAAGTCATGAGATTTTCCCTGGCATCTGAGCGCATTTCACTGATGGGAAGCTGGGCTCCTGTGAATATCACGGGTTTATTTAAGCCCTGAAGCATAAAGCTCAGCATGGAAGCAGAATAAGCCATGGTATCTGTCCCGTGAAGAACAACAAATCCATCGTAGGTGTCGTAATTTTCATAAATGATGTATGCCATATCCACCCAATGCTGCAGGTTGATATTGGATGAGTCTATCGGCTCGGGAAAGGAAATCACCGTAATACTGATATTCATGTTGGTCAGGTTGGGTACTTTTTCCAGAATTTGACCAAAATTAAACGGCACCAATGCCCCAGAGGCATCGTAAGCCATTCCCAATGTACCCCCTGTATATATTATGAGTACTGAATGTTCTATTTCCTTCTTTGCTGCCGTATTTAATCGGACGATTTTATAATTCATCTTTTGCAGGATTAAAAATCTTCTTGGCATTTTCAGTGGTAACTGCTGCTACTTCAGCTAGAGATATGTCTAAAATCGCAGCTATTTCCTTCCCAATCAATGGGATGTTAGAAGGAGCATTTCTTTTACCTCTATGGGGTACTGGAGCAAGATATGGGCTATCCGTCTCCAAGACTAATCTTGAAGGGCCTATTTGGGGGAGAAGTGCTTTCAGACTGCTGTTTTTGTAGGTCACAGTCCCCCCTATACCCAGATAAAAACCTAACTCAATTATCTTTTTTGCCTGCTCCAACGAGCCGGAAAAACAATGAAAAATCCCAAATAAACGCTCGTCCTGTAAGGATTCAATCACCTCCAAGGTCTCGTCCATTGAATCCCTGCAATGTAAAATCAAAGGCCACCCCTTTTCTTTCGCCCATTCAGCATGAATTTTTAGCGATTCCTTTTGTTCATTCAGGTAGGTCTTATCCCAATATAAATCAATGCCTGTCTCCCCTATTCCGGCAAAATCCCGTTTGGAAATCCACTCTTCCATCACATATAGGTCTTTTTGGAAATTGGGTAAGACATCACAGGGATGTAATCCCATCATTGGAATGCAAACCTCCGGAAATATCCGCTCCAGCTCCAGCATATCGTCTATCGATTCTACACTTATATTGGGCATGTATATTTTTTCCACCCCTTCATCCTGAGTTTCCCGGATTATTTTTTCCCGGTCTCCGTCAAACTTTTTAGAATAAATATGTGCATGTGTATCTATAAATTTCATCTTTTTCTCTTTAATCTAAAACTATCGAAGTTTAATTCTCTTCGGTTTTAAGCATATTCCCTGTTTTTCCAGAGAATCTTGGATGGCCAAAAATAATAAAGCACTGTTGAACATCCCACGATGCCATAATAACACTCGAAGGTTAATAAGTTTAATGTTGTCAATTTAGTTTCAGTCCGGGCTGCAAAATTTTTTAACATTGACGATTGGACAATCACTTTTACTATCCAGCAAAGGATACCCACGACGGGAAAGAAAATTATCAAGGTAATTATCGACGGAAAAAAGGCAACCTGAAGAAACAAAAGCATTTTCCAAGTCCAGGGAAGTGTAAGTGCCCCCCTGGCCCACCTTTTCCGCTGGCGCATAAGGGCGGGAAAAGTAGCCTCAGGCTGCGTAATAACCAACAATTTGGAGTCTACCTGATGAATCGGGCGAAATCCCGATTCAAACATTTTCCGGCATAAGGCCAAGTCTTCTGTCACCGAGTCAGCAACTTCCAAAAACCCTCCTACCGCCTTATAGGCATCCTTTTCGACCATTAGATTATTGCCCATGGCGGTAAGGTTGATCCCAAAATCCGCCAATCCCTTAACCATTCCCAAACTCAGCCACCAGTCGCAAGCCTGCATACGTCCAAACCAGTTATCTGCCTCGATTTTCGTAATTCCGGTCACCATTCCGGCTCCAGGTCGGTAGGAGGCTACCATCTGCCTTGCCCAAGACACGGGGACTTGGCAATCTGCATCCGTAAACAGATAAAAATCCGCCTCACTTTTCGCAACTAATTTTTGCAGGGCTACCGCCTTTCCATTGAGCGTTGGGGAATCGGGGGATGCTAACCGCACCGAATACCTGTTATAACCAAGTGCTGCCCAATTAGACATTATTTCCCAACTAGCGTCGTTACTATTATCGTCTCCTATATAAAAATCAATTTTCTCACTTGGATAGTCCAGCTTTTCCAGGGCTGCCAGACAGGAAGGTAGGTTGATTTGTTCGTTTCTTGCCGGGACAATTACCGCCAATTCCGGGAAATGATCTATATCTTCCTTCCCATAGTCCCTAACATTACCAAACCGGAAAAAAACAAAAAGTGCCAAGTCCTGTAAAATAAGTAGGGTTATTATTAAAATGGCTAAATAGAAAATCATAGCAGATCCGATTTAAAATCCATCTTTTCCAAAAAATCCAAATATCCAGGTAATATCCGCTTGACAAATTTGGCTGTTTTTTGTTGATCATGAAAAAGGATGATGGAACCGTTTTGGGTCTTTTTTGAGATCTTTTTAAGAGTTCCTGCAACATTTTTCCCGGTGATAAAGTCTCCGGACAATATTTCCCACATAACAATGCGGTATTCTTTGCACAAATGCTTTCGTTGAAGTTGGCTCATCCTTCCATATGGGGGGCGGAAAAGGTCGGTGTTCACCCCCAAATGATCCTCAATTGTCCGCTGACATTGAGCTACATTTTCAAGGTATTTTTCAGGTGAGGTATTCCATCCGTTAAGATGATTAAAGGTGTGGTTTCCTACTTGGTGGCCTTCGGACACAATTCTTCTCGCCAGAGGGAGATATTTAAGGATGTTGTCACCAACCATAAAAAATGTGGCCTTCATGTTCCTTTCCAAAAGCAAATCCAACACAAAATCGGTAATCCCGTCCACTGGCCCATCGTCAAAAGTAAGGTATACTTTTGGTTCGGAACGGTCCATGTGCCAGACATATCTGGGATAAATCCACTGAACGAGAGTTGGCACCCGATAAAGAAACATGGCTAATTGAATTTTATACTAAGTAAGGTAATGTCATCGCATTTTGGCTGACCTTGTGAATACGAATCCAATTCATCGAAAAAACGACTATGAAATACCGTAGGATCATCATAACTATTAGTTTTGATAAATTCGGTGAACTTTTCGTCACCGTATTCCTCATCTGCTGGATTCATGGTTTCTGTCAGTCCATCGGTATATAGATGAAGTGTAAATTTGTTTAAATCGGTTCTAAAACCTGTTTCCAAAAATGGGAGCGACTCAAATGCTCCTAATATAGTTGTACCGGCTTCCAATAACTCCGGTTCACCTCTCGCATCATCCCTGCATAGAATAGGGGGATTATGTCCTGCGTTTACATAACTTAGCGATTTGGTCTTATAATTATAATAGCCCAAAAAGAAGGTAATGAACCGTTCCCCTTGTGTGTTGTCAAAAGTGGTAAAGTTAAGCTGTTCAACAATCATTTTCAAATCAGAGGAGCTCCGCAACAATGTCCTGAGTGCAGCTTGAAAATTTGACATCAGTAGGGCCGCTGGCATTCCTTTTCCCGAGACGTCCGCTATACAGAAAAATACCTCGTCAGGACTTTTTTGAATGAGGTCATAATAGTCCCCTCCTACCGTGCTATGAGGGATATACGTCACTTTAGCGTTCAGATTGTCTGTTTGGGGCAGTTTGCTGGGGAACAACATCCGCTGAACGTTGCTGGCAATTTCGATTTCTCTTCTTAGCCGCTCTTCCTCCAACTGGCGGCGGGCAAAGCGTTTATTTTCCAGCGCAACTACCAAAATGTTGGTCAGTGCCTGGGTGAAGTTCAAATCCAATTCCGACGATTCGTCTTTCCGCTTAAGCAGCAGGATTGCCAGCATTTTGTCTTTATGATAGACAGGCACATATATATCTATTTCCGAAAACGAATAATCTTCGGAAAGCGTCAGACTGAGTTTTCCCAGAGCTTTATTCTCCACCACAGCATCTTGGGGGATAATTTGGGGGATTTTTCCTTTGACATTATGGGAAATACGAAGATCAAATTTCCCACCGGACGCCACATACAATACCATAGATTTGATGTTCAAATGAACCAAACAGGTAAATTTGAAAATATTCAGTAATACGGACTCGGTCTTATTCTCGTTGATTGCCTGGGTAATTTCCAGTAATGCTTTCAATTCAAGTTCTTTTCGCTGATATTTTACCGTTTCTGTAGTCAATGGGTTCATTCCGTTTAATTCCCTAGATTGTATTATGACTTAAAAGTCCTTTTTTAGTTGCCAAATAAAAGTAAAGCTGTCCAGAGATATGGAGATTGGTCTTTTCAAATATTTCCTCATCCGGAGCAGTATAAGGTTTGATCCACTCTTTGTCATATAATTGTTGGAGGGTATTCAAAAGTCTCTCCTCCTCCCAATCCATTACTTCCTTTAGATAAGCGAATGACTGCAAAAAGTAAAGCTCATCCAATAAGTCAAATTCATCGTCAGACATTTTTATTTAATTAAGATGTAAAATTAATGAAATAACTTACTTTTTCGACCCTTCCAAGAAAATCCTCCCTGAATAACCCCTAGACATACCGCAAGAACGTACCCTGGATGTATCAAACTCGTGACTGGGAAATAAAACCACTGGAAATCGAGAGCCAGTACTTTCAATACGTTACCTAGTATATAGTAGTCGCACATAAATCTGCCAATCCAAATAATCCCCAACATCCATCCTGACAGGGATCCTGCCAGAAAAAACAGTAATGAGAACAATGGAAGGACAGTAAACAAAACGGCAAACATCGCAGAAATTGCATGGAACAACGACCCATGGGATCGCCATTTGCTTCCCCACCTAACCCGCTGTTGAAGAAATTCACCTACCAGGTTAGCTGGAGGAACGAACACAAGTGACTTGGTAGTTGCCAGAAAAACTGTCGAGGAAGGACCATATCTTTTGGCGACTTTTTTCAACAAAAACTCATCATCCCCGGACAATAGATGTTCGTTGCCTTTATATCCATCTACCTCAAGAAATACTTTTTTTCGAAAAGCGAGATTGGCACCACTACACATCAGCGGTTTTCCAGCTTCAAACAACGCACCGGTTACCAGCAATACACTGGCCCATTCTATCTGTTGAAAGGCGTCAAACACGCCAGAACCACGTTGGGAAATCACTGGTCCGGCCACCAAGTTTACATCCGGGTCAGAGAATGGGAGAATTAACTCAGCGAAGGCGTCCTGATCCAAAATCACGTCCGCATCGGTAGTTACAATTATTTCGGCAGAGGAACACAGAATCCCAGTATGTAGTGCCCTTTTCTTTCCCTCACCCTTGGCGGCAAGCACCTGCCAGCCTTCAATTTCATGTGTGTTAATCCAACTCACTAGCAGCTGCGTGGATGAATCTTCACTGTGATCGTCTACCCAAATGATTTCCCATGAATTGGGGACGCACTTGGCCAATTGTCCAGCTAGTCGCTGAACGTTTTTCGATTCATTTCTAAAAGGTATTATCAACGCTACCTTAAAGGGCTGAGAAGTCCAGTGTGGCTTAGACTCAATCCGCTTATACCTTAAATAAAGGTAGACCATGATGCTTATGTACATGATTAACCATCCAAAATGAACCGCGTCCACCACGGATAGACTGAATAAATAACCGGGGTAGGACAGATGCATAGCGGGAAATCTCTTAAATTGCGGTGATGGGTAAAGAAGCGAAAATAAATACAAAAGAAAAAATTATATTAGGAATAGATCCGGGCACAAATGTCATGGGTTATGGATTAATTCAAATCCGTGGCAACGCTATGGAAACCATCCAATATGGTGTCATCCACCTCAAAAAATATAGTGACCACGCATTAAAGCTAAAGAAGATATTCGACAGGGTTACTCAGATCATCGACGAATACCATCCCGACTCCGTGGCCCTGGAGGCGCCATTTTATGGGGAAAATATCCAGTCTATGCTAAAACTCGGAAGAGCTCAGGGAGTAGCAATGGCTGCGGCACTTGCCAAAGAAATCTCCATCACCGAATATTCTCCTAAAAAAGTAAAGCAGTCCGTAACCGGCAATGGCAATGCATCCAAGGAACAGGTTGCAGAAATGTTAAAAACCTTACTTCACTTGACTGAGATACCCAAATTGCTGGACGCTTCGGATGCATTGGCTGTGGCTGTCTGCCACCATTTCCATTCGGGACGTATACAGAGCAGCGGAAGGAATGCAGGTTGGAAATCGTTTTTGGCAGAAAATCCCGAGCGATTAAAATAAGTTGATTTTTCATAGAAACTCTGGCAATCTAAAAAAATCACACTATATTGAAATAGTTAATTTCCTACGGCAATTGGGAGTCACCGACCTTTCTGTTTAAACTACAACTTATGAACAACATGAAAAAGCCCATAATAACTTGCGAAAACTGTTTTGAAAAATTCCAGGCTACCCTTGAAGAGTTAAGGGAGCTAATAGAAAACGCCAAAGCCAAAGGCACGCTGGAAAAATTGCGTCCTGATATAGTTACTAAATTCGAAGAGGCCCATGAATTGGCTATGGAAACTATTCAGACGTATTTTAAAGAACAGGGAAGAGCACCCTTTACCGGTCCCAGGGACATTACCGTAGAAGCTTTCAACGAAGACCTTATTGATGACGGGCAAGGATGGCTTGACATTATCATTTGCCGGATTAAATACACTCCTATGTATCCCGGCGATTATTTGGGCTCACTGGCAGAAGGTATTGTAAAAAAATACCTCTATTTGTTGCAAAACTTTGAGCGAAATTTTATTAAAAAATTGAATGCCTAGACCACTAAAACGATTCAATCTGCCTTCATTGCTTGATTTCCGAATGGGTAATTAAAAAAAGGTCCTTGAGATCAGTACTTTCTTGGGGTTAAAAAAAAGTCAAATTATTTTTGTTTGAGTTGTAGCGGTTTTAACAAAACTTTCGTCTTTGGTTTATCAATTAAACAAGAAAGGTTATCAACCTATCTGTGTTTCATTATAACCAAAAGTCAACTCGCCATGAAAAAATTCTTACAACAACAGTTTATGAAGAATCTTGCAGTCTGGGCGCTGCTTCCACTGATTTTTCTCTTTACAGCATGTGAAGACGAGGTTGTCACAACCTATTCCTACAAAACACAGGTACCTGTATTTCTCCAGGTCAATACCTTTCGGGAAGCGGATATAGTCATTGAACCCGGCAAGCAGCTAGAAAGTCCAGGTAAAATTTACATTTATGGGGATTACCTTTTCATCAGTGAGCCCGATAAGGGAATCCACATTTTGGACAATGCCAACCCCGCTTCTCCGAGAAATCTAAATTTTATCAATATTCCAGGCACCGTAGATTTGGCTATCAACAGCAACGTCTTATATGCTGATAACTACGTAGATTTATTGGCTTTTGACATATCCGATCCCAGAGATATTAAATTGATAAAAAGGGAAACCGACGTATTTCCAAATATCTATTCCAACGAGGAAACGGGAACTATCGTCACCTATAAAGATACGCTCGTCACATCCGTTGATGCGAATATGATGTTCGGCCATTGGGGTAGGCCAGCATGGAGGACAGACATGATGGCCTTTACCACCTTCGCAAATGCCGGTGCGAGTTTTTCAGGGGCACAAAGTTATGGTCAGGGAGGATCCATGGCTAGATTTACCCTACTAAACAACCACTTGTATGCCGTAGATGACCGCAAGCTTAGGGTATTTGATGTAAACACTCCCGCTGACCCGAATTTTGTTACTGATGTTTCTCTAGGATGGGGTATTGAGACCATTTTCCCTTTTGACAACAAACTATTTATCGGCTCTATGACAGGCATGTACATCTATGATGCTAGTGACCCTGCCTCCCCGACACAGATGTCCAACTACCAGCATGTCACCGCCTGCGATCCCGTGGTGGTCAATGAAAAGTATGCTTTTGTTACCTTAAGGTCTGGAGTAACCTGCCGTATGGGTGTGGACCAATTGCAAATTTTGGACATTCAAGACCCCTACAATCCAAAGCTCCTTAAATCCTATCCGATGGAAAACCCACACGGCCTGGGTCTTTCCGGCGAGCACCTTTACCTAGCCGAAGGTAAATTTGGTCTGAAAAGCTACGATGTCACCAATGTCATGAATATCCTGCCTGTAGAGCATATTGACGATTTTCGATCTGTCGATATCATCCCCGGTCCCAAGTCACTTATTGTGATAGGACCTGATGGTGTCTGTCAGTTTAATTATACCCAGAAAGATAAACTGGAAAAATTGAGCTGTATCACTGTTGGCTTTCAATAATCCCTTAAGGATGAAGCAGCTTTCTACAGCCCTTTTGCTATCGCTGATTACTATTTTCACCTCCTTTGGGCAAAATCTCCCTTATGTAAATCACTCAGAGGTAGGAGTGCTAATTGGACAGGTAGAAGATGGAGATAGAGTCAATTTCAGTCTACAAACTCTTCACGGAGTTCGGATTAACCAGAACCATGATTTTGGTTTTCTAGTCGGCTTTGACCGATATCCAGGCGCAAAGATAGTCCCTTTCGGCATGGGATGGAGGGGTACCCTGCGACCAGAAAACAAGGTGTCTCTGTTCGCAGGGTTTGATTTGGGCTATGGCTCCATGATATTGGAAAGGAAAATAATTTCCGAATGGGGTCAGCATTCTTGGTTTGAAGGAGGCCTAATGGTCCATCCTACTGTAGGATTTCAATTTAGAAAAAGAGAATCATCTACTATGATCTTTAGCTTGGGTTACAAAAGACAGGGAACCACCTACTTTGTAGGCAGTCCCATAAATGATCCTTGGTTGGATTTTCCGTCCCCTTCCAATCCTGACCATTGGCACTCTATCCGCAAAGACGAAATCATCCTTCGGAGTATGAGTGTGAAGCTGGGATTTATCTTTCATTAGAATACTATATTCAGAAACTCAAGGGACTTAACGGAACAGAAATCCGGAGGGTCCCTTTCCTACTTCCAAGGTTCGCTGCAAAGAACCCTCCTCATTGACTACCAACACCTCACCATTGGACTGCCAGCCTGCATTATCACCAATGTACAAGTTCTTGGTCGATGAATCGTATCCGACTCCATAGAAATTTGACCCCTGATACAGATTATCATCCAAGATCTCGCGTGTAGATAAAGATACTACCACAATCTTATCTGTGCTTCCGCCAGTTTGGATGATATACACGTTTCCATTTTCACCCAAGGCAAAATTTCCATTATAAATGGAGTTTGCGACTGGGATATCGATTACGTCGGTAATTGCAAAACTGCTGGGATTTAGCTGGTAAAAGTACACATGGGTAGCACTTCTGGCATATAGATATAACTTCCCATTGTAATTAAAAAAGGAATATGGAGACCCTTCAGGCAGCGGCAAATTGGTGACTACTTCCTCTGTTTGAGTATCAACTACAACTACTTCTTTTCCTCCGGTACAGGCCACCAAAAGTCTATCTCCTACTACGAAAAGCCCTTCAGGCTGGCTGGGAACAGGAATGGTCTTGGAAACTCCACCTCCTTCTTTGCCCTCCACTACGGCGATAAAAGAATCTGGATTATTCCATTGGTCATCGTATGGACCATAATCACTGATAAATAGCTTTTGGCCGGCAACGGCTATTGCTCTGGGAATAACCAATTGATCACTAGTGATGGCACCGACACTTACAAAGTCAGCGTCGTTCACGATTTCCACTTTACCTGTATTGGCAACCAAATAAAAATAGGATTCATGATGTGCTAGGTGCTGGATGACACCGGCAAAAGGTCTGGAATTGACACGCTCAAAAACGTTCGAAGTAATTCCGTGTCCTTCCCGGTCATAGTGATAAACTTCTCCGTCATTGGCACCGAACGCCCCTTCATTAATGATCAAAACGCCTCCTTCATATTCACCCAAGGGAATTTCTATCGGATCGGAGATACAGGAAAGGGTAGTGACAAGAAGGAAACTAACAAAAAGATACTGATAAAATTTAATTGATTTCATTGAGATATAGTTAGATTAAATTGAAAATTTCTTCCCGGCATGGGTCTAAGCCTCAACACTTCGTATTCAGTGTTCCCGATGTTATTGACTTGAAATCCCATCGATCCACGCAGGTTTTTTCCCAGAGACCACTTCCTGTCTATCCCAATGTCCACGAGGAGATAAGGACTCAAGCTAGTTTGGTTGTCCATGCTGATATATCGTGTTCCTACCCGATGTGTGTTGATGAAATACCCCATGGATTTATTTTTTATGCGTGCGGTGGCTTGGCTTTTATGTGCAGGGGTGTAGGGAAGTTGGTTTCCATTGTTTGCCCGACTTGAATCCCCAGTCTTAATAATTTGTGTTGCATTCCAAGCATGATTAGCTGTGAGTTGCAATACCCCAAAAGAAAGGGGAATGTCAGAATCCAAAAACACTTCCAAGCCTTGGTTGTTGACCTCCTGTATGTTTTGGGGTGCCCAATAGCTGGGTTGCGGCATCCAAACGATCCATTGGTCGACGGCCATACGGTAATAGGTCACCTTGGCATTGAACTTCCGGTTCTTCATATTATACAAATAGCCCATCCCAATTTCTCCACTTAGGCTCCTCTCTGGAAGAAGCGCCGGATTTCCACCGGGAATCCAGAACCGATCATTCAACGAGGGGACTTTGAAACTCCTTGAAAGTGCGGCTGATCCTGAAATTTTATGCTGCTCATGCTCAAAAACCGTGTATTCCATTCCCAAACTAGGCGTAAATGGGGCAAAGTTTCCAGAGTATACCAATTGGCGGAGATTCAACGAAAACCCCAACTTTTCCGTTGGTCTTATATTTGTGGATTGATAGAGCTCTACCCGAAAGTCATTCTCCGAAAACGTACTCAGGTTGCCTCTGACATCAGTAAGTCGGACACCTGATTTGGACTGCAGCATTTTGGATATTTCCCAATCCAACTCTCCAGCCAGAAAAAATTGACTCGTACGGTTGTCCGCCTGTTCATTAAACAATTGCTTATCCCACACTACTCCCGTCTTTAGATTCCAGACACGGCTATTCTCAAAATGATGCAGATCTGCCACCCAACGGAGATTCCGGTCTAGCTGCAAATCCCGGTTATTGCTACCCATAACCGGCTGTATTTGTCGGTCATTGGAATTCCACCAGAGAGATGTACTGACTTGGGTTTGGGAAGAAAGGTTCCATGCCAGGTCCTGAACCGCACCCCACTGAAAAACAGCCGCATGATCCTGCCGTTCCTCTGGAGTGCCAATTTTGGCTAAATTGGTGAAAGGAAAATTATTGGTAGCCTGCTGCCTGTACACTTGGGTTTTGGATGAGAATCCGGCTGTCGAATAAGTTCCCTGAACTTGATTGTGGAAAGCACCGAAGCTCCCAAAACGATTACTGGTATTAAAAGAAAGGCCTTGATTAAATGCTAACTCGTTGCTTAAATGAATAGAACCGCCTATGGCATCTGTCCCATACAAGGCCCCACTCCCACCGAAATGTACCTGGGCGAGATCGAACCCCCCTACCGGCAAAATCGAAAAATCCATTTGTCCCAAGGAAGGACTGTTGATGGGCAGACCATTCCAGAAAACCGCATTGTGCCCCGCAGATGTTCCGCGCATAGTGAGTGACGCGACCATGCCCGGACCATATTGCCGCAAAAACAATCCCGATCTAGCCTGCAAAAAGTCCCCCAAGGACTGCCCGCCAAACTCCTCCAAAGATTCTTTTCCGAACCTAAGGATGTATTGGCCCATGGCATATTTCCCCAAGGAGTCACCGTACACGTCTACAATGCCCAACTCCAAGGTATCAGAAAGGTTAACCCCACGATCAGCACCAAGGGGAAACCAACTAAATAATATAGCAATTATTAAACCGACCAAAATTTTTCAACCTACACTTAGAACTTGTATGAACTTTGTCCAACGCATTTGATTCGTAGATTGAGAAAATCCAATACACGCAACGTGTCACCAAAGCAAAAAGATTAGACGTTCAAGAGATGAAGTCCCCTTAAAACCAACCGAAATTCCTTGAAAATTGCGTAATATTAAATTCTTTCTAAGCCTTTCACCCGAACGCGTTGAACACTATTGAAAATGGCAGGTCTCCTGGCTTCCCTGAATTTGCCGGCCTTCTCGTTCCTTTTTGAGGGAACAATGGCGATGTAAGAGCAAATTACCAATCGGCAATACCGATTAGGGTTACAGTTGCGGGGACAGCTTCGGTTTTTAACCGAATTCCCTATTAATCCCAAGGTCCTAGAAATAGGTTTGGGAACCAATCTTCGGAACAAACATACGCAAAAACGGACGGTTTAAAATCTTCTGCCAAAAATAATTTTTTGGATATCGCTTCAACAATGGTTTATTTTGATGCGAATTTAGTTTCTCCATTGATGAATGTTTTCTTAAAATCACGCTTAATTTTTGCTCTTTCTCCCTGTTTGCTGTGGACCTGTACCCCGTCAGGCAATTCTCATGAGGCGGAGATTCAATGGGAAGAAATTGATTTGATGCACGCTAGAGGTTTTACACTAAAAAAATCCGGCAAAAATTTTTTGGTGGAAGTATTAGCCCCGTTTCCAAATGCTGAAAACTCCTTTCGGTACCTAGTCCTTGCAGAACAGGATCCCTCTTTGGACACAACTGAATTTGATGCCGTCATTCATTTACCTCTAAATAGAGTGGTACTGACCTCCACCACCCAAGTTCCACACTTAGACTTATTGGGTGTCTCAGATTACTTGTCGGGCTTTCCGAATTTGGATTTGATCTCCTCAGAATCCGTTCGAAAAAGGATCAACGCTGGAGAAGTGTCGGACTTGGGTAGCGGTCCTACGTCCAACCTTGAAAAGGTGGTGGAACTGGACCCGGATCTGATCATGCTTTCCACCTTGGGAAATGATCTGGATCAGTTAGACTTATACAGGAGAGCAGGAATACCCGCGGTCATTAACGGAGACTATGTGGAAGAAACTCCCTTGGGGAGGGCCGAATGGATTAAGTTTTCAGGTGCCCTGATGGGGGAACTGGATGAGGCAACGGTTGTATTCGATTCTATTTCCAGTGCTTTTGAGGCTGCCGGAGCACTTATTCAAAATCAAGAACTAATCAAAAAGCCAACTGTGTTGTCAGGAGTACTGTATCAGGACATCTGGTATGCACCTGGAAACAAATCCTGGGCCGCAGCCCTGTTGGAGGCGGCTGGTGGTCAATATATTTTCCATGATTTGGATGGGACTGGCAGTTTGACATTAAGCTATGAATATGTCCTTGATCAGGCGCAAAATGCCGACTATTGGATAGGTGCGGCTGACTTCGCCAACCTGTCGGCCATGGCAAATGCGGATCAAAGGTATTTGGCATTTGACGCATTCCGTAATCAGCAGGTATTCACTTATACCCATAGAAAAGGTGAAAAAGGAGGACTGCTTTATTTTGAACTGGGGTATGTGCGGCCGGATTTAGTGCTGCTTGATCTAATAAAAATCCTTAACCCGGACCTGCTGCCGGATTATGAATTGTATTTTTACACCCAAATGGATGAAAAATAAGTTTACTCCATCATTGTACTTCCTGCTTTCCGGGATAGGGTGCCTACTAGTCTGGGTTCTGAATCTAGGACTGGGCTCGGTTGCTATACCATTTACTGAAATAGTCAGCAGAATCCTGGGCAACGAATTCAGTAAATCTTCTTGGGAAATCATCTTTTTGGAATATCGATTACCCAAATCCCTAACAGCCATTCTTGTTGGAATCTCCCTATCTGTAAGTGGCCTTCAAATGCAGACCTATTTCAGAAATCCATTGGCTGGACCCTTTGTACTGGGCATCAGTTCGGGTGCAGGTTTGGGTGTAGCCATTTGGCTCATGGCGGGAGCGGCTGTTGGTACCCTAATTCCGGGAATATTCGGCAATGCATGGATGCTGTTCTTGGCCGCAACCTCAGGTTCTATGGCCGTTTTACTTTTGATGAGCCTAGCCGCATGGAGGGTTCGGGATAGTATGACCTTATTGATCATCGGCCTTATGTTTGGCAGCTTGGCGGCCGCAATCATTTCTGTAATATCCTTTTTTAGCCAAGCCGAACAACTCAAACTGTTTACGGTATGGTCTATGGGCAGCTTGGGTAGTACGGGCTGGAATCAATTAGCTGTATTTTTCGTTGCCACGTTGATAGGTGTTTCCCCAGCAATGTACTTGGCCAAATCATATAATGCCATGTTGTTGGGTGAAAATTATGCCCAAAGTATGGGTGTCAATATTTCCCGACTTCGTTGGATCATGATCATCAGTACGGGAATATTAACAGGCTGTGCGACTGCATTTTGCGGACCGATTGCCTTTATCGGTATTGCTGTGCCTCACATCGCGAGGATGATACTAAAGACAAGTGACCATAGGTTACTTTTTCCAGGATCGGCCATTTTAGGTGCTATCGTCATGCTTTTATGTGATACGATCAGTCAGCTTCCTGGATCGGCGCAAACTTTGCCGATAAATGCCATTACCTCTCTTTTCGGTGCTCCGGTTGTCATCTGGTTGATTTTAAGAAGAAATTTCAGCAAGGAATTTTAACCCAATATGAAAACGCCTACCCCACTTGTCGGAAAAAACCTTAGCCTTGGCTACCGGAATAGAAAGGAAATCCATGAGGTGGCCAATGCGATTAGCTTTGAGATACAAGCTGGTGAATTGACCTGCCTGTTGGGACCAAACGGAGTTGGAAAATCCACCCTCCTACGCACCATAATGGGAACATTACCTCCTTTGTCCGGTGAAATGCGGATTTGCGGGAAAGAAGTCGATGCCTATTCAAAAGAAGAATTATCGAAAAAATTATCCGTCGTATTGACAGACCGCTTACAGGTAGGCAATCTGAAGGCGGGAGATTTAATAGCACTGGGAAGAATTCCGCACACAGGCTGGATGGGCCGGCTGGGGGAAAAAGATTTGTCCAAAATCAATGAAGCTATCAAGGCGACCAAAACAGGATACCTCCGTGATTTCCCAACTTATGAGCTCAGTGACGGTCAGTTGCAAAAGGTAATGATTGCGAGGGCATTGGCTCAGGATGGAGAAATACTGCTTTTGGATGAACCAACAGCGCACCTCGATTTGGTCAATCGACATGAAATCATGTTTCTATTGCGCCAAATTGCTCAGCAGGAGAAAAAAGCCGTTTTGGTAGTGACACATGACCTGGAAATTGCATTGGAATCAGCAGATAAGCTCCTACTGATGCCCTGCGGTCATCCGATTATTTCCGGGCTACCGGAAGACCTTGTTATCCAAGGGAAATTAGATACTTTGCTGCCAAATGAAAGGTTATATTTTGATCAGAAATCTGGTAAAATCAAACCAAAGATTTCCTCTCAGCCTCTTAATATTAGTGGTCCAAGCGATCTTGTTCCCTGGGTTGTTGCTGCCCTGGAAAAATCGAGTTTACCAATACACACAACCCCCATCAAGATCGATATAGAGTCGAATCCATTCCACCTTGTCGCACTTGTAAAGGGACAAAAAATAGCATGTGATAGCATCGAAAAGTTGATCATTGGGTTTAGACAGGTAATGATGAGTGAGGGGTGAGTTGACGGAGGTACATGGGGACTAAGGGACTGAGGGACGTAGGGACATCTCTAAGTCTCCCCCTCTCTTCGTCCCTATGCCTCCCCCTTTCTTCGTCTCTTCGTCCCTAAGGCAGGTATCTATTAATATCACCTATTTATAAAGCCGTCAAATACCCCCCGTCAATGGGGATACTGGCACCATTGATATAACCCGCCATCGGAGATGCCAAAAAGGCAATGAGGTAGCCAAACTCCTCAGGTTTACCAAATCTCCCAGCTGGGATTTTACCCCGTTTTTCTTCCGTCAATTTTTCCAAAGAAGCTCCTGTTTGTTCAGATTGCGCTTTCAAAATTTCCGTGATTCTTTCGGTGTCAAAGGAACCGGTAAGAATGTTATTTACCGTTATCCCAAAAGGTGCCACTTCCCGTGACAATGATTTTGCCCAGCTGATAACGGCCGTTCGAATCGTATTGGACAGCGCTAAATTGGGTATCGGTTCTTTTACAGAGGTGGAAGATAAATTAATGATGCGACCAAACCCGTTTGAATGCATTCGGGGAAGAAGGAGGTGCGTGAGCAAATGATACGATTTAAACAGCAGATCAAAAGCCTGTTGGTATTCGTCAATTCCCTTTTGCAATACCGTACCCGGTGCGGGTCCATTGGTGTTGTTCACCAAAATATCCACTGATTTGCTTTCAAAAAAGTCAGTGACTATCCGCTCAAAACCGGGGAAATCCGCATAATCCACTACCAAATAATCATGCAGCTGACCATTAGGGGTTGGCAATTTCTGTTGTATCGCCTGCATTTTTGATTCATTTCGGGCCATTAGGGTGATCTGTGCACCTGAAGCTGCCAGTTGATTGGCCACAGCTAAGCCCAATCCGCGACTGCTCCCTCCCACTACGGCCTGATATCCATTTAGATTGATGTTCATCTTTTTTTATACAAAGATAAAAACATCCGGGTGACGAAAAACATTTTAACAAAACCTATAAACATTATAGAGTTTATTATTTTATTTTTTTAAAATATCCGTATATTTGTTGCACTAACTATTGGTATGACACAGGAGCAGTTTAGCAAGTATTCTTTTCTACTCGACCGGACCGCCCGGAGGGTTAAGCAATATGCCCAGCAAAAGTTTAAGCAAAACGAATTCGATGTCACCGTTGACCAATGGCTTATCCTTAAAAACCTGTCTGAAAATGACAGCTTAAGCCAGACTGAACTGGCCCAACTCGTATTTAAAGATCATCCTACCCTTACCCGGATCATTGATCTTCTATGTAAGAAAGGCTATGTTCAACGGCTTCCGCATCCTTTGGATAGAAGGAGTTTCCAATTGCTCCTCACTGAATCAGGCAAAAGCAAAGTGGGGGAACTTAAACCACAAATTTCCGCAATCCGGCAAAAGGCTTGGAAAAATCTTGGTGAAAATGATTTCAACGAGTTTAAACGGATTCTTGACACTATCTATCAGAACCTAGAATCATAGAGCAACAGCATTTTAAATTTGGTTGCTATACGAATTATACTTACGCAAACAAACGCTTTTCAAAGACGTTACACTTTCAAAAAAAGACACGACATGATTACTACTGACATTTGCATTATCGGAGCAGGCCCAGTTGGCTTATTTGCTGTTTTTGAGGCAGGTTTATTGAAGATGCGCTGTCATTTGATTGACGCATTGCCTCAGGTCGGAGGCCAGCTTTCCGAAATATATCCCCAAAAACCAATTTACGACATTCCAGGATATCCCGAAGTGAAGGCCCAGGAACTGGTAGACAACTTGATGGAGCAAATCAAACCGTTTAAGCCTACGTTTACATTGGGAGAGCGTGTGGATCAATTGAACAAGCAGGGGGATGGATCCTATACCGTCACAACTAGTGACAAAACACAGATACATGCCCAGGTAATTATTATCGCCGGCGGACTGGGATGTTTTGAACCCAGGAAGCCTGTAATCGAAAAATTGGAAAACTTCGAGGGCAAGGGAGTGACTTACATGGTTAAAAACCCCGAATTATTTCGTGATAAAAGGGTTGTTCTAGCGGGTGGTGGAGATTCAGCTCTTGACTGGACCATTTACTTGGCAAATGTCGCAGAAAGGGTCACTCTCGTTCATCGGAACGAGACATTCCGCGGCGCACCGGACACAGCCGCCAAGGTGTTTGATATGGCAAACAATGGGAAAATTGATTTGATTTTATCCGCCAATCTAAAAGAACTTGGGGGAAATGGACATCTTGATACCGTTATTTTGACCGACAAGTCCAAAGCAGAGATCAAAATAGGCACAGATTATCTTATTCCGCTATTTGGGTTAAGTCCCAAGCTGGGACCTATTGCTGACTGGGGACTGACAATAGATAAAAATGCAATTGAAGTAGATACCAGGGATTATTCTACAGGTGTGGACCGAATCTTTGCGATAGGAGACATCAACACTTATCCAGGCAAACTCAAGCTTATCTTGTGCGGTTTCCATGAAGCTGCCATCATGATGCATTCGGCCTTCAAATTTGTCTACCCAGATCAAAAATTAAGTTTTAAATATACTACTGTAAATGGTGTCAATGCATTTTAATGTTAAATTTGCGTCATGATACAATTTACGATAGAAGACCACCAAGGAAATCGCAAGGATGTTGAGGCTCCTGCCGATATGGGCTTGAGCCTTATGGAAATTTTGAAAGCGTATGAATATCCGGTGTTGGCTACCTGCGGAGGCATGGCACTTTGTGCTACCTGCCACGTGGAAATACTCGATGGAAAAGATGAACTGGGTGCTGCTTCTGATGTGGAGCTTGATCAATTGGAAGCTTTGCCGGAATACTTCCCAACTAGTAGACTCGCCTGTCAAATACGAATAAGTGATCTCTTGGAAGGATCCGTGATCAAACTTAGAGGAGAAGATAACTAGGTGCTAATCACATTAAAAACACCCTAGAAGGAATCATTCAGTGTCAAGCTTGATTCCTTTTAGGGTGTTTTTTTGACCCATTTCTGAACGACCTCTTTAAAGGATTCCTGTCTAACCGGCTTGGAAATAAAGTCATTGAAGCCAGCAGCCTTACATTTTTCTTCCTCAGCATTCCCTGCATTGGCAGTCAAGGCTATAATACCTAAGTCTTTTCCTGAGGGATGTTCTCTTATTGCTGCTACCAAATCGTATCCACTCATCTCAGGCATCTGGATATCAGACAATACTAAATGAGGGTTTTCCGAATAAAACAACTCAAGTGCTATTTTCCCATTATTCGCCTCCAGTACCTTTATACCTGGGAAAATATTTCCCAAATAGACGCGAACCAACATCCTATTGACTGCGTTATCTTCTGCCACAAGTACCTTGAAGTGGTAATAGGAGAGCTCCTTATCCTTCGGAATAACTTCACTTTCTTCCTTGAGGGCCAAGCTGCTAATTTTATCCAACGCTTCTGTCAAGTTATCGAGCATCATTGGTTTAATTAGCACGTTAGAATACCCAATAGAAGTAAACTTGGTAAGAGTATTCTCCGGGACATCCGCGGGTAACAACATGAGGCAGGGCGGCAAGTTTATTGTTTTCCCCCAAACCATAAAATCCCTAAGGTCGGTGAAATTTTTCTCCTTTTCGGAAAGCTGTTGGTTAATTAGTATGCATTTTACCCCAGATACCCGCTGTAGCATCTCTTTTGCATCTGTCAATTCATCACAGCTCCGGATTTCGTAGCCTAGCTGATCCAGGTAAAGTTTCGCGCTGTTTATCAGCATGGGGGAACATCCAATTAATACGGCAGTTGATAACTCTTCAAACGGTAGTTGCCTCGGCTTGGGTGCATTCAAATCGTCTACCTCCAAATCAAAGTAAAATATACTTCCTTCATCCAACACACTTTCCACTTGGAGGCGGCTCCCCATCAGAGAAAGTAGTTTGTTGGAAATAGTCAATCCTAACCCCGTACCTCCATACTGTTTGGTTGTGGACGAATCGGCCTGGGAAAACGCTTCAAAAATTAGTTCCTGCTTTTTTGGATCTATTCCAATACCCGTATCTCTGACCTGAAACCTCAACAGAACTTTCTTATCTGGGAGTCGGTCCATCACTTCTACAGACAATTCCACCTCCCCTTCTTTGGTAAATTTCAGCGCATTATTGAGTAAATTAATGAGGATTTGCTTTATCTTCAGTTCATCCGAACGAACCAAGATGGGAACATTTGCGGGATAGTTTATAAGGAATTCGATTCCACTCTTATTTGCGTGAAAGCTCATCACATCGGAGATGGTCCGATATAACATTTGTAAATTTATATCCTGGTAATCCAATTCAAATTTGCCCGCTTCAATTTTAGATAAATCAAGTACATTATTTATCAACTCCAGCAAGGTATTAGCTGAATTATAGGCGGTAGAAACATACCTTTTTTGCTGATTCGACAATGGGGTGTTGTTTAATAGCTCTGTAAAACCAATAACCCCATTCAGTGGTGTACGGATTTCGTGACTCATATTTGCTAAAAATTCGGATTTGGCTTTATTTGCTTTATCGGCCTCTTCCTTTGCCAATTCAAGTTTTCGCTGATAGTCTTTTTCGGAAGTCACGTCCCTCAATACTACAATTTCCCCTAAAAACTTACCTTTTGAATTATTAATGGGTGATTTCGAGGCTGAGTACCATCTGTATTCTTCATTTTCGTCCCATTTAAATATCGTTATACCTTTTTCATCGGATTTTTCTAAGACACCTTTTAATTTATTCCACGCAACTTGAGTAGTAAGATTTGGATGAAATTTTTGATTACTTTTAGCTAGCTTCAGAATTCTAGCAGCGGCGGGATTACAGAAGACAAGGTTCCCTTCCGTATCACATACCAATGCACCATCCGATAGGCTTTCAAATAGCGTCTTATAAATAATCGGAGTTTCTTTAAATAATTGGTATTTGGTCAAACCCAGAAAAACAAATAATCCGGTCCCAATAAATGATATTGGAATAGGATCTAAATTCATAGGAACGGTCCCTGTTAAATAGATGGCATATGCTATCACCGGGAAGGACATTCCAAACCAAATCAACTTAACTTGCTTGGTGCCGGATGCCGTTCCATTTTTAATCATATTTATAATGTAGCGCTGACTTAGAATCAAAAAAAGTAGCGTATACACCTGATGAAACCAGTAAAAAAATCTCTTTTCAGTTACCAACACCTCAAAAATCCCGTAATCCACCAACCGATACGAGGCATAGAAAAGAAAATGAAGGTCATTTGATAAAACCATCAAAAGAGAAAGCAGTGGCAATATAAAAATCATTTTCAGCAATCTGGGATTTATGGCCGTTTCTCTGTTTGAATAATTCAAGGTAAAAAGAAACATACATGGCCCAAAAAAAACCGCCCCAAAATATTGTAATTTCAGAAAAAGTACCTTAACAGGAAGCGTGGATGCTGAGAGCTCACACGCATAAAAAACCGAATAGGCGGCACAAGATACCAGAAGATAAATAAAGTACCTAATTTCCTCCGATTTGCCTAGTTGGGAAGCTTTCCAAGCCAGTATCAGCGGGACAAGGCCTGATATCCCCATCAATAAAACGATACTATTTAAGTCGAAATTTTCCAACATAACAAATGTTTCGGGGACACAAAAAGTAATCGACGGCTCATTAAACAAAATAAAGTATAAGCCTGATACCTACAGATTAACTTAAATCTAATGGAATTTTTACGGAATGCAGATAAATAGAGCTGTTAATGGTGTAAAAGTAAAGAATAATTTACTAAAACGCAGATTCTAGGGCAAAAATTAACTTTACCTATTCAACTGCCATTCAAAAAATTTTGAAAAAACACCCAGACTACAAGAAATTAAACCTGGGCGATTCAAAATCCCTTTGTAACAATCAAGATAAAAAAAACATTATCCCCTACCTAAACAATTTTTCCTACCATCCATCAAACTACATGCGGTTTTCAAATAAAATCTGATGACTAATGTAAAAAATACCTTTGGGGGAGTTAAATTACCTTCGAAAAAGGAGATCTCCCATATTATCCAACAAATCATGCCTTCCTCAACAAGAATGATCAATATAACTGTTTTCATTCATGAACCTATCTTAAGATTCAGGGGCTATTGTCTATTCATCGCAATGCTTGTTTTAATTTCCTGTGAAAATGAGCATATAACACTACCACCTAGTGACGCGGACAATGGCGGATTGATTTTACCGGGTGGCTTTGAGGCATTGGTAGTCATTGACAGCGTTGGTCCCACCCGTCATATTGCTGTTAATGAAAATGGGGACATTTATGCCAAGCTCCGCTTTTCCAGGGACAAACAAGGGGGCACCGTAGGGCTTCGGGATATCAATGGGGATGGTAGAGCAGACTCTGTAGTCCGATTTGGAGATTATGAAGATGTAGGAGGTTCTGCAGTTGGCGTAACTATTCACAACGGATACCTATATACCAGCACCGTCAAGCAAGTGCTGAGAAATAAACTAACACCTGGGGAACTGATACCCCGTAGCAGGACAGAGGTCATTCTAACAGATAATCATCCGAATGTGGCCAGAAACTGGCATACGACCAAACCGGCTGCTTTTGACGGTCGCGGAAACATGTATATACCTTTTGGATCTCCTTCGGATGCAGGTCAGGATATCAACTTGTATGGTCCTACGGGCATCCCAGAAGGGAAAGGACTTGACCCCAGTCCTGAGCGGGAGATGAATGCAGGCATTTGGAAGTTTGATGCCAACATGGAGGGACAAATTCAGTCAGATGGGGTGAAGTATGCTACCGGGCTTCGGAGTATTGTAGGCATGACCTGGAGCCCTTTGGATGACCATCTTTATGCAGTGGTCAACGGAATTGACAATTTCCATACGCTTTATCCAAAACTATACTCTTCATGGCAAGCTGCTGTATTACCATCTGAAACCCTAGTGAGGGTAACGGAAGGAGACGATTTTGGGTGGCCGTATGCCTATTATGACCAATTGCAGGGGAAAAATGTATTGGCCCCCGGTTATGGCGGAGATGGAAATATTGTCGGCAGGGCAGCCGAATTTGCGAACCCAGTAGTGGGTTTCCCAGGACATTGGGCACCTATGGAACTGCTTTTTTACCAAGGAAATCAGTTTCCGGACCGGTACAAAAAGGGTGTTTTCGTCGCTTTTCATGGCTCTACCGATCGGTCTCCCTATCCGCAAGCCGGATACATCGTCTGCTTTGTACCGTTATCCAACGGCACTGCGGGTGATTGGGAGGTATTTGCGGATGGTTTTGCGGGAGTAGATACGGTAGAAAATACCGGAGATGCCAACTTTAGACCCATGGGTTTGGCCGAAGGTCCTGATGGATCGCTTTACATATCTGAATCGAACAAGGGCAAAATCTGGCGGGTGATGTACAAGGGAAACAAGAAGGCTTTTGGGGAAAAGGAACTTGAGGAAATGAACCGCCTTACAGCGCTTAAGACCTATATCAAAACACCCGTGGAAGGAGTTGATAATTTGGATAAAGGATCATTGCTTGAAGGTGGAATTCTTTACAACACCTATTGTGCCACCTGTCATCAGCGCAATGGGGAGGGCGACAAAAACCGTTTCCCACCTCTTGCCCTATCCGACCGGGTACTTGGGGAAGTCGAGCCGCTAGTCGCTTCAATCCTAAACGGCATACAGGGAGAAATCACGGTAAGGGGAAAAACTTACAACGGATATATGCCGCCACACGCCAATATCCTCGACGACCATGCGGTAGCATCCATAACCACCTATATCCGAAGCAGATGGGGCAATAAAGCAAGTGCTGTAACACCTAGCGAAGTTACTAAAATAAGAGGAAAGGTAGTCAACTGATTAGGTAAAAATATTGAGCGAAAATTCTTAATTTACCTGCTTTCAACCTGGAAACGTAACAAAACCAGAAGTCTCGAAATGAAATCCGCACAGATTAATAAGACCGGGAATATCCTGTTGATTTTGTGGTTTATCCCCTTCTTTCCCCTTTTATTCGGGATTACTGGGTGTGTCGTGAAGCCCGACCCCTATGCCAATTGGGGTGTCTATAAGGCTGATTCGCAAAGTAGCAGCTATTCCCCCCTTGATCAAATCAACAAGGAAAATGTTGCCAAACTCAATGTGGCCTGGGTCTTCGAACCTAACGATTCCATTGAAGGTGGACGACCGCTTAATAGCGAAAGTAATCCCATTATCATAGAAGATATCCTATACACAACCTCTGCCAGAGGGCGTCTATTTGCCGTGAATGCAGTTTCCGGCGAATTGCAATGGAGTTTCGATCCATTCGAAGGGGGACGGGGAGGAGGCATCAAACGGGGCGTAGCCTATTGGGAAGATGGTTCAGACAAACGAATTCTATTTACCGGAGGGGATAAGTTATTTGCGATAGATGTAAAAACAGGGAATCCAATCCCAACTTTTGGTATTGGGGGTAAAGTGAATTTAAATGAAGGCATGCGGGGCGATCCGGATAGAATTTCTGTAATTCCCACATCACCAGGCATTGTTTTCGAAGATTTGTTGATCTTGGGCACAGAGGTTTCGGAGCTTTACGGTGCCGAACCCGGCCATATAAGGGCCTATAACGCGCGGTCAGGGGAGCTTGTATGGATCTTTCACACGATACCCCTCCCAGGGCAAGTCGGTTATGAAACTTGGCCCCCTGACGCGTGGAAATATGCCGGAGGAGCTAATAATTGGGGTGGATTAAGCCTGGATAGCTCCCTTGGAATGGTCTTTTTTTCCACGGGATCCCCTACATACGATTATTACGGCGCAGACAGAAAAGGAATGAACTTGTTTGGCAACTCCGTGGTGGCCGTTGATGCCCGCACAGGTGCATATATCTGGCACTTCCAAACCATACACCATGACCTCTGGGACTATGATTTGCCCGCACCGCCAAATTTAGTGACCTTGGAACACGATGGCCGCAAAGTTGATGCGGTGGCCCAAACCTCCAAAGTTGGGTTTCTCTATGTGTTGGATCGAAAAACTGGCGAATCATTATTTCCCATAGAAGAACGGCCGGTACCACCTTCGGATATCCCCGGTGAAGAAGCCTGGCCTACCCAACCCTTTCCGTTGAAACCTGCCCCTTATGCCCGACAGTACCTGGACGAATCGGATATAGCTGACTATTCAACCTCATCCAGAGACTCACTGATTGAAGTGTTCAGGTCTTTACGCTATGAGGGACTTTTCACTCCCCCTTCCGTCCAAGGCACCTTACAATTTCCCGGTTCGCGGGGAGGTTCAAGTTGGGGCGGTGCAGCCTTTGATGCCTCCACGGGACTGCTTTATGTCAAGTCAAATGACTCCCCTGAAATCATGCGCCTGAAAAAAGTGGAGCCTGAAAAATCCATCTCCAACCTTTCCGTGTACAAGCGGGGAGAATCGATTTATAACACTTATTGTGTAAGCTGCCATGGAAAAGATAGAAATGGTGATGAACAGGGAAATCCTTCCTTGGTAGGACTTAAAGGCCGAATCAGCGAAGCAGACGTGCTTACCAAAATCAAGCAGGGAGCTGGTAAAATGCCCAACTTCTCCAGTGTATTCACGGACAGGGAAAAAGAAGATGCCATCTTGGCATTTCTATTTGAAAATGAAAACAAAGGTCGTCCCAATCGGGAAACATCACTTCTGCAAGAGATAAGCAGCAACCATGGCGCATCTCTCGAAACCCTGTCCCTCGATACCCTCCCTCGCTACCTGAACCTCACTGCGTACGGCTACTTTAGAGATATTGAGGGAAGACCCGGCATAAAGCCACCATGGGGCATGTTGCATGCAATTAACCTTAATACGGGAGATTATGCCTGGAGCGTCCCTGTGGGAAATAATCCGGAGCTGCAAACCAGTCCTGAAGAAACTGGTGAAGCAGGCTCCGCAGGACCTGTTGTAACCGCCGGAGGATTGGTATTTATTGCGGGCACACGGGACAATAGGTTTCGGGCATTTGACAAGGACACGGGAAGTAAGCTCTGGGAGTTTGATTTACCTGGCTTTGCCAATGCCAATCCGAGTATCTATCAGGTCGGGGAAAAGCAGTATGTCGTGCTTTCTGTAGGCGGAAACTCAAAAAACACAGCGGGGTCGGTAATGGCTTTTTCCTTGCCGGATTAATGGGCGAATAAAGCTCATGCAGCGTTTGTGGTAATTTTGGACCAGCGGAACAATTTTGACGACCATTGGGCCCGTTTCTGCCCTTTCCTTTGGTTGGTCTAGCCATCTTTGGCAAATCATCGTCGCCTACATCCCTCCTACATCATATTGCTGCCCATACCTCCTTTATGTTATTTTTCGATTAGGATAAGGAAACGCCATCAAATTACTTTCTCATTACATTTGTACCCGGAAAATCGGTACTCCTCTACCTTTTATTTCGTACCTTTATCCGGAATTAAATTACAAAACCATGAAATCGAGCATGACGAGAAAGTCACACATTGGGTTGATTATTTGCCATGCAAGATTCCACCTGCCTGAGGGCAGTCAGGTCTGACCATTAAAAAACAATGATAAGGAGATGAAATCGAGCATGACGCAGGCGACGCACGGAGGGATGATTATTATTGCGAGATTCCATGTGGCCATTAAAAAACAATTATAAACACATGAAAAAAAATATATTAATTGGCACCGGAATCATCCTACTGATTTTTATTATCTGGGTAGTGTATGGCATGTTTTTCGCCACGCCGGTAAGTCCTCCGGCCACGGCTTCCTACAGTCAGAGCGGACTGGAAATCAACATTGACTACAGCCAACCCTCCAAAAAAGGCCGGCTTATCTTTGGAGAAGAAAGTTCCGGTGCCCTGCAGCCTTATGGGCAATACTGGCGGCTGGGTGCCAATGCGGCAACGGAAATCACCTTTAACCAGGACGTAACCTTTGGCGGTAAGCCGGTAGAGGCGGGAACCTACCGCATGTACGCGGTGCCCGGAGCGGATGCATTTGAGGTTCGACTCAACAGTGAAACCAGTGTATTCTTTGGTGCAGCGCAACCGGATTACGCATTGGACCTGCTGACCGTTCAGGCTCCGGTCCAGAAAACCGATTCCGTGGTGGAAACCTTTACCATAGACATCCGCTCTGCCAACACCGGTGCGACGATTGCCTTTAGCTGGGACGATGTTTTGTTAACCGTGCCGGTAGCCTTGCAATAATGCGTTACTTTAAGTTGCTAATAACAGCCTTATGTAACTAAAGCGTGTTGAATATTTCACTCCTTTTTCTCCCCTTCCAGAAAACAGGAGGGGGCTAGGGGAGCTATTCTTTTCGGGAATTGTTTCAATTACCTTGGTAGGATTCGCCTCTCATTCCCGTTCATCGAAAACCACCCCCTGAAAATTACGTGTATCGAATTGAAAGGTGCTATAGGGAAGATCCTGATCAAATTCCATGTTTGAGAATTCGTAGGAAACCCATGTTTGCCTACGGTCTATCGTGACTATCTTTTCAGCAAAATGGGTGGATGCATAGATCCACAGATCGACCCGATAAAAATCCTGAAGTGCATCGAATTTTCTTTTTGATTCCCGAAGTAATTCAACGGCCCTTGCGTCCTGGCAATAGCAGGACAGGCTGCTAATTTATTTATTATAAGTGAAAAATTAGGGAAGACCTGGGCGAAATTTCGGTCCTTATCCTCACTTCTCCTTCTGCTACCCATGTGGGTAGGGATGGATTGAGCGTTTTCTGGTCGGGGAAAGCAATGAACCTGCACTGGCTCTTGTTAAAGTTCATTACTTGGAAGTAAGTTTGGCATGCATCCTGCTTGATTTGAAATGGTTAAAATCACCTAAAAATAGCTATGGATTGGAGCTTGAATCTAAACTTTCTGGCAGCCATGTTGGCAATGGTAAACCCGATAGGCTTAATTCCGGTCTGGTATGAATTGACGGGCGATGCGACGCCGAAAGTCCGAAGGGAAGTGGCAGCGATGGTCACAGGAACCTCGGTCTTTATCTTACTCATATTTTTAATTCTTGGAAAATACATCTTAAGCTTTTTTAGCATTGATATAGAAGTGTTTAAAATTGCAGGCGGATTTCTGCTGCTTTTTACCGCTTTATCGATGATACAGGGGTCGGCGACCAAATTGGAGGAAGTTAAGGAGGAAGCGGAAACGGATTTGAAATTGGCGAAGCTACGGTTTGAAAAGGTGATGGTTCCGCTGGCCATTCCGATGCTGGCGGGGCCGGGTTCATTGACCACGGTACTTTTGTACAGTTTTACCGCTACTACTCCCACCACCTACGTCGGTCTATCCGGTGTATTGCTCGTATGTTACTTCTTACTTTTTATCGTTTTCAGCTACTCCTATCTGCTAGAGGAGAGAGTCGATGATATTGTTTTTGCAGGATTTACCAGGTTATTTGGACTCATCGTCGCAGCAATTGCCGTTCAATTTATGGTAGAAGGGTTAGGTGAAGTCTTTCCGAATTGGATGGAGGGAGATTCGGCTGTAGAAACGGGAGAGAAAGCGGAAAGCTAGGACTAATTAGGATGTTATTTTCGGATATTTCGCTGCTGGGTTCAAGCCATTGCTGCAATACTGCTTGGTCTACCTTAAGAGAATCGGGTTTAGGTTCCCGCCAGGATGTTCATCTCAGGAAAAGTAATTATCTTTCGTTAAAAACAGTCAGCCATGAAACCCAAAATATGCAGCCATGCCGGCACGAAATTCCCCTTGTTTCTTCTTTTTTTTGCCAGTTTTTCAATACTAAGCGCACAGGATGCAGTCATCTCGGGTGAGTTTATTGTCGAACCTCCTACCCTCCTGAACCTGGGATTCGAATGGAAAATTACCGGTGACGAAAACCGCAACGCAGAAGTGGAGGTAAGCTACCGCAAAATGGGCAGTTCGGAATGGCTGCCGGGAATGCCCCTACTTCGAATCGGGGGCGAAAAGATCTTCCGTGAAGCCGAACAGTTGGAATATACGGTGCCTCACCAGTTCGCAGGAAGCATTCTTGACCTCGAACCCGGAACTACATATGCCTGTCGTTTTGAACTTTCGGATCCGGATGGCGTGTCAGGAACTTCCATTAAGGAAGTAGAAGTCAAAACCCGAACGGTTCCGAAAGCTTACGAACAGGGACGTACCCTTCATGTTTATCCTCCTGGTTTTAAAGGCGAAAAGATACAGCCTGCCTTTGAGGGGCTAAAAAAGGCTTATTATGGGTCCGGGCTGGGAGACTGGTCGGTAGTAAGCGAGAAAACGGTACAACCTGGAGACGTTATTCTGGTTCATGCCGGTACCTATAAAGCCGACTTACTGGACTATGTTGACCCCCACGGGATTCCATTTGACGGGACCTACCTTCTGAATGTCAAAGCCTCTGAAGAGAAACCCATTGTCATTCGTGGCGCGGGAGATGGAGCAGCCATTTTCGACGGAAATGGTGCCCACCGGCTATTTGATGTAATGGGCACGCAACACCATATTTTTGAGAATCTCACATTCAGGAATACGGACATCGTGTTTTCGGCCGGCACGAAAGGGGTTGTCGGAGCCAGCAACCTTACGATCCGTAATTGCCGAATGGAAGAGGTTGGTTTGGGACTGATTTCGGAATTTGCTGGATCAAGGGACTTCTACATTGCCGATAACGTGATTTTAGGAAGGGATCCACGAAACCATCTGGTAGGCTGGGCCAATCCGGATCCCTATCCCCCCAGTCCTTTAAAGAGTTACATGGGCATTAAAGTCTACGGTTCAGGACATGTAATCTGCCACAATGCCGTGGCTTTTTTTCACGACGGCATCAATGTTTCGACGTACGGTACACCGGAAGAATCGCAGGGTCTAAAGGCTGTTTCCATTGATATTTACAATAATGACCTGCACCTGATGGTAGATGACTTCATAGAAGCAGACGGTGGGGTGCATAACATACGGATCATGAGAAACCGGGGGGTCAATTCAGGACAGTGCGCGCTGAGTGCGCAGCCGGTCATTGGCGGTCCGGCCTATTTTATCCGGAATGTTGTCTACCACATACCCAACGGATTTGCACTTAAATTCATGTCCAAACCTGCAGGTCTGGTAGTTTACCACAATACCATCATTGCAGAAAACAGGAATTCCCAGACCTTCTCAAATGCCCATTTCAGGAACAACCTTTTTATGGGTACCAACGTTTCCGGAAGGCCAGTAAATGCATTTCCATTTGCAACGGCTTATTCTACCTCAGATTATAATGGGTACCGGCCTAACCCCGATACTGAAAATCATTTCCTTTACCTTGGGCCAGCGGATAATAAGGTATATGATTACGAGTTAAACAGCGGGGATGTGCAACGTTTTTCCTCACTGGAAGCTTTACACGCCGCCAGCGGATTGGAGGCGAACGGAGTAATACTGGATTACACCGTATTCAACGAATTAACTGCTCCTGATCCCGAAGACCCCCACGGTATTTACCATGCAGAAGATCTGAATTTCACCTTAAATCCAACTGGAAAAGCAGTGGATAAAGGCACCGTGATTCCCAATATTAACGATCACTATACGGGAAAGGCTCCGGATTTGGGGGCCCTGGAAACAGGTGATACCCCTCCCGTATATGGTCCAAGGGGCCTAGAAGACCGGAATTGGTACAGATAGGGGTAGCTATAATACGTTCTGTCTGATTTTATCGACGTGTTTCAAAAACAGGGTGAAAAACTCGAGGTAGCATTTCGTAAACGCAGCATTCACCTCCTCCGGCAAACCTTGGGTATACGGGTTCAATCTTTCTTGATAGGCTTTCGCTTCAGAAATCTTCACACCCCGGATCTGATATAACTTACTTTCGCTGTAGGAGCCCTCGTCAAGGATGGCGTCCTTAGAGCTAGGGACAATATAATGAGATGTTTTCTGCTCCTTCGAAGAAGCCATGTTTCTCCCAACATACATGGGAAGAAACACCTTCCCTAGTAATCTCAGGCGTTCAATTACCAGCCTTGATATAGGCCCAGCCTTGCTCCTGTCGGATGATGATTTCTGCGAGTCCGGACGGAACGGTAATCACTCCGGGAATCAGGTCTTCCTTACTTGCTTTAGCCCTGCGCATGGTGTTTTCACAGGCGGCAAAAACCACCCCACGCGTAAGCAAGTCTGTAATGCCCTCCTTGACCTCGCTCTTAGCCTGCAGCACCAGCGGAAGCGCTGTTCCGTGACAGATAACCTCAATTTCCGCATTCGGCAAGGCACGCAGGATGTTGTTGAGTTGGCCGATAACCTGCTCCTGGTCAGCGGTTTCTCCTTTGGTGACCTGGAAAACGACACGGTGTACCTCCTCGTCCACTACCTGGGCCGCAAGTACCAGTGGACTTCCGAGGAAAAATACGAGCAAAACTAAACGTACGATTGGTTTCATGGCTTTTTTTCTGATTTGCCCGAATATACGTTTATTTTTTATTTTTTTGCGGTTACCTGCTCCTCCATTTTCCGCTTGAATACCTTTACCAGGCGTCGAAGATGAGGAACAAACAGGCCACAAAAGAAAGGTTTGCAAAAGTTGGAATTATACGTACATTTAACGGTACAACCCAAAAACCGAATCGATGTGGGAAGACGATAATACGCAATTTCAGGTGGTGGTCAACCACGAAGAACAATACAGCATCTGGCCGGTAGACCGTGAACTTCCCCTGGGCTGGAAGGCAGTCGGAAAAGAAGGCCGTAAGCAGGAATGCCTGGATTACATCGAAGAAGTATGGACCGACATGCGACCGCTTTCCCTTCGGGGAAAAATGGAAGAAATGGAAAGACATCAACAGCAAGGAAAATAAAATTAGCCCTAACCCATCCTCGAAAACCCCAATTACCAACCCAAAATAACGTTACTATGCGAATACCGTCAACAGGCATCAAATACCTTACACGTTCAATCATTTTTTTTCTGTTGCTCCAATCCTATACCAGCCTTGGCAACGAATTGGATACCATCCGGAAACGCGTCGTAGCCGACTTGCTAAATACAGAGATATCTGAAGATCAGGTAAAAAATATCTTGAACCAGATGGACCCGGATGGTTCGTACCCGCATATCGATTACCAAGACCTGAGTAGAACGGCCGGATTTCCGCACCGGCACCACACAGCCAATTTGGTCTATCTGGCCAAAGCCTTTGCCATTCCTTCGTCCCCCTATTATCAGGATCCGGCGATAAAGGAAAAGATTATTTTATCCCTTGAATATTGGGTAACCCATGATTTCGTTGGCGACAACTGGCATGACAACCAAATCTCTACCCCCACAAATCTGGTGAATCTAATGTTGTTGATTGGGGATGAACTGCCGAAGGAATTGGTGCAAAATGCCCAGCCCATGATTGGGCGTGCCCACATGGAGGCTTCGGGAGCACGGCCAAGTGGGGATCGTATCGTAATCGCCGGTATTTTAGCAAAAAACCTGTTGTTCATTAGAGACAAAGAAGCCTTTGACGGGGTTATCTCCATCATTGCCAATGAAATCAAATTCGCAACTGGGGAAAGGGGAATGCAACATGACTACAGCTTTCACCACCGTGTGGACAGGGTTAACAATACCACTTCCTACGGATACGGCAAGTATGCCAATGCCTTCGGTGAATGGGCGGATTACGTGGCCGGAACCTCTTATGCGTTTGACCGGGATAGGATCAATCAGTTGGTGGACTATTACCTGGATGGAGTTTATAAGCAATTGGTCTATGGGATTTACGAAGATATAAGCGTAAAAAACAGATCCATTTCGAATCGGTCCACTTTCCAGCCAAAGGATGTTGTTGAGATAGAACGGCTTTTACGCAGCACCGATTACCGGAAGGAGGAGTTGGAGGAAATTATCCAACTCCGAAAAGGTAACGTCTCCCCTACCCGAGCTTTCGCTAAATTCTTCTGGCAAACAGAACATTTTGTGTTGCAGCGACCTGATTTTTATACCACGGTACGCATGTTCTCTACTCGGAACAGAAATATGGAAATGCCCTATAACGGCCCCGGAAAAACCACACACCACCGGGCTGACGGTACCAATTACCTGCAATTGAAAGGCAATGAATACCAAGACATTTGGCCTGTTTACGATTGGCAGAAGATTTCTGGAACCACAATCCTACAAAAACCCGAATTGCACAGTCCGGATAATATTCAACTGGACGGCCTCACGGGCTTTGTGGGAGCTGCTGAAGACGGATATTTTGGGGCGGTAGGATTTGACTTCATTAGCCCTCACGATGGCACAAAGGCGAAAAAAGGCTGGTTTTTCTTTGACCGGGTGTATGTATGTCTGGGTGCCGGAATAGCCTCCGAAAAGCCGTATCCGGTGGCCAGTACGGTGGATCAAGTACTGCTTCGCGGCCCGATTCAGGTACAACAACAGGGGGCATCCTCCCGGCAGCTGGCCGAGGGTGAACATGAACTGAAAAACTTGGAATGGCTGTTTCATGACGGCGTAGGTTATTGGTTTCCGGAAGGTCCTACATTGACTGTCAAAAACCAGATAGAACGCGGAAGCTGGGCAGCTATTACAGATCAAAAGAATGTCTCAACCGAAGAAATCCAGAAGAAAGTCCTTACCGCCTATTTTGATCATGGAATTCGCCCGCAGGATGCCGGGTATGCCTATGTGGTTGCTCCGAGAACCAGCCCCGAAGAACTTGCTTCCTTCCCACAGTCCGGCCTTCGCATATTAGCCAATAAGCAAAACCTCCAGGCGGTCCACCATCCTGGATTGGAACAAACCCAAGCGGTATTTTATGAAGGAGGATCCCTTTCTATGGCAGATGGATCCATATTGACGGTAGACCAGCCGGGGATTTTGCTGATCAGCAAGGACGGAAAGTCCATTCAATCTCTAACAGTCGCCGATCCGTTGCGATCACGGGAGAGTTTTGTAATCCATGTGCCAGGCCAGTATGAAGGAACATCCAACGAGGTAAAGGCGGATTGGGACAGAAACAAGAATACCACACGGCTTCTGATTACCTTGCCCCAAGGGGTGTATGCGGGTAAGTCTGTGACAGTGGGTTTGCGGTCGGGACATTAGTTAAAGCTGTTGAAAATTTGCAATGGCGAACCCAGATACGGGGGATTTGAAATCGCCCTAACCGCTGTTCGGCATTTGCAATGGCGAACCCAGATTCCGGGGATTTGAAATCCCCCCAACCTAAATCAGGATTGCAGATACCGTCCTCCCAATTTCGCGACTTTTATTTTTCTGCCTTTTAGTCAAAAAGACTATGGTTTTGGAATTGAATGGTTTTGCTTAAAGGGGAGGATACTTTTAAACCAACCCCCTACCTTTCTCCCTATTTTCCGACCTATATTTTTTTCCATTTTTACCCAAATATACCCAAGCTTGGGTATTGCCGCCCATCTCTCAAAAAAGTAAATTTATAAAAATTTTATCAGTTCTTTTGTCTGGGAATGAGGAGGCGAAGCTGTGATTTTTTCTAATTAATTATATCCGACGCTCCCAATCTTATTCGTGATAAAGTACTCAGTTAAAGAAATTTCCATATACTTAAATCTTTCTAAATGATTGACCAGGTATTAATTAGTGTTGTCAATCTGCTAAACGAACATATTGGAACAACAGAACCAGATGTAGTGCTCGGTAATCTTTCAATGCTGGACACCTATCAAGAAGGAGTCGGGGATAGTTTTTCTGATCGGGTAGTCGTATCAATCATCAATATACAGCAGGAAAGTACATTAAGGAATACCCCTGCCAATAGGCAAATATTCAACAATGCAGGATTACCAAATGGTGTGGCGAGAAACCCAGGTATATATCTAAATGTGTATTTAATTATTGGTGCCAATAAAGACCAGTATGCCATTGGGCTTCAAAGAATTTCCCAAGTATTGACCTTCTTCCAAAGACATTCTATTTTCACCATCGCAGATATTCCCAATTTAACAGAATTTAATTTGGACAGAATCATATTCGATCTATATTCTACAAGTTTTGAAGAATTAAACCAGCTTTGGGGTATAATGGGAGGAAAATATATTCCATCTGTGGTATATAAAATGAGACTGCTATATATAGACAATGTGGAAGAAGGGGCAGAAATAAACCTGGTGAAAATAGTGGATACCCGTTACAACAAATTGGATGCTTAGGGATGGACCATGTCATTTATAAATATGAAAAATTGTTTTCTGTCCGGTTTACCCATCCGGCTTTTCCAAATTCCGCAGAAAACGGGGGATTATTGACCAATTTTTTGACCATTGAACCCGACAGACTTACCAGACTATTATTCAAAAATCAGGAAATTCTCTTCAGGACCAGACAGGATATGCTATTGTGTATAATTCGGATAAACGAGGAAATGGATTCCCCTTACTTCCGCTTACCGGATATCCTCCAAGCAAGGTTTCTTTTCAGTGTCAAGGATAGACTGCTTGTACAAACCAATATTCCTGATTCACATGGAGGGGAAAATTTATACCGGTTTCGCATCAATCTACGATCCTCTGCTGATTCCATGGATCTTTCCGGAGCAGATTTGGGTGAGGTGGAAGACAGGGAACCCAGGAGATTTTTCCGACCTGGAAATCCTGGATCCTGGGAGACTATACCAGTCAATATAAGTGGTTATTTTGGTGTAATTGACATTGTCACTGAGGGTTCAAGTACCCATAGGCTTTATACCAATGTAACAGACCAGTTGTTATTCTTTACCACAGCCAATGGAAATGAGCATGAACATCTGTTCACCATTCAATTAAATAACTGAAAAATATCAAATCATAAAACTACAATCCAATGGCACAAATCAATGAATCCGCAATTAGAACCCCTGGAGTTTATATTAATGAGATTCCATCTTTCCCACCGTCCGTGGCCCAGGTTGCCACAGCCATTCCTGCATTTCTTGGGTATACCAGGATTACGTCCCGAAACGGGGATTCCATCGTAAATCAGCCTATTCGAATAACTTCACTAGTGGAATATGAATCTATTTTTGGAGCCAGATTGGAAACCTTTACCGCAGCAGTAGCCACTAATGGTTCAGGCATTGATTCAGTTTCTACTCAGCCTGTCGCACCTACCTTGCTTTACCGTTTATATTATGCCATGCAAATGTATTTTTCAAACGGTGGCGGGCCCTGTTATATAGTTTCTCTTGGTGCGGATACTGAAACTGCATCATTTGAAGATTTCGAAGATGGGTTAAATGCCGTTTCCAAAGAAGATGAGCCTACCCTATTGGTTTTTCCCGATGCGCACCTATTAGCAACACCCGGTGAATATTATGACATATATCAGGCTGCTTTGGCCCAATGTAGCCAGCTTGCTGACCGATTCACTATTTGTGATGTTCTCAATGGCAATTTGGATTTTACAGATAGCAGTGATGCTGCCAACGATGTAATTGATGATGCTACTTTCGGATTCCGATCGCTCATTGGAAACAATTTTCTGGATTATGGCGCTGCCTATTACCCCCATTTGGAGACCTCCCTCAATTTTAATTATGATGAAGGGACATTGGCTGTAAGCGGAACATTGGCTTCAGGTGCACTCCCGGCAAATTCATTTCTACGTATTCTAAATCCGGCCGATGCTGCCGAGGAATCCCGGTCACTCTATCACCAGGCAAATGGCTTATACCATCAGATAAGAGGCAGTATTGCCGCAATGCCGGTAATCCTACCACCCAGCAGTGCTGTAGCTGGTGTATATGCGTCAATAGATGGGACACGGGGAGTTTGGAAAGCTCCGGCAAATTTCAGTTTAAGAAGGGTGAGACGGCCAGTTGTGGTGATTGATGATTCGGACCAAGAAGACCTGAATGTCCATACAACCGGTAAATCCATTAATGCCATCCGGTCATTTACAGGAAAGGGAGTTTTGGTTTGGGGTGCGAGGACTTTGGCAGGCAATAGCAATGAATGGAGATATGTCAATGTCCGAAGGTTTTTCATTATGGTGGAAGAGTCTACAAAAAAAGCTACTGAGCCATTTGTCTTTGAACCCAATGACGCCAATACATGGGTAAGGGTTAGGGCCATGATAGAAAACTTTTTGAGCCTGCAGTGGCGGGCAGGTGCTTTGGCCGGAGCAAAACCTGAACATGCATTTTATGTGAGGGTTGGACTTGGCCAAACCATGACTGCCCTCGATATATTGGAAGGCAGAATGATTGTAGAGATAGGCATGGCAGTTGTACGGCCTGCTGAGTTCATTATTCTTCGGTATAGTCATAAAATGCAGGAATCTTAAATCAATAAAAACATTATGGACTATAAAGTACCCGGAGTTTTTATTGAAGAGACACCCCTCTTTCCCCCTTCTGTCGCAGCTGTTGCAACAGGTCTGCCGGCATTTATTGGGTTTACTGAACGGATAGTAGATCCAAATGGAAATCCACTTGTCAACAGACCGGTCCGCCTTACCTCACTTTTGGAATATAAAGAGTTGTTTGGAGGTGAATATATTCCTACTAGTTATACAGTTGGGGTAGATCCTTCCAATTTCAGCATTCTGAATATCCACACAGATGAAGGCTTCAGATTTTACCTGTTTGATGCTTTAAGGCTTTATTTTGACAACGGGGGCGGTCCATGTTACATTGTTTCTGTAGGAGATTATGAAAGTGAGATAACATATGGTGACCTGACAACGGGCTTACGTGGCGGACTAAGGAGTCTTGAAAAGATAGCTGAACCTACCATACTTGTTGCCCCTGACCTGGTGGGTTTAAGGAACAATTTGGGAGGACCTGATTATGCTTTGGCAGGAACCCTTCATCAGGATATGATTGCCCAATGTGCCAAACTACAGGACAGGGTCGTCATTTTGGATTTACTTCAGGGATTTCAGGAACTTCCTGGCCCGGTGGATGAGTTCAGGGACGCACTCGGAACGCAAAATCTGAATTATGCAGCTGCGTATTATCCTTGGCTGCTAACTTCCTATTCCAAACCCATCCATTTCACACAACTGAATTTTGTAGACAATCAAACTGTACCTGACCCAATCCCGGATGCCTCGTTGGATACTATGAGCGGAGTTGCTGTCACAGATGGATTATTGACTTCACTGAGGGCTTGGATTGCCGAAGAAGATAGGATTTATGATAAAATCTCAGAAGTTAGTGTAAACAGATTGAATTACACTCAGTTGCACGTGCAATTAATTACATTGAGAAACGCAGTTCTTGCAGGTAACACTGCTGGAATAACAAGGCCTGCATTTATAGCCATGATGAATTTTGTGCGTCAGATGGCATTGGCCTTCCAAGACTTGGTAGAGGATGGCGGTAACTCTACCGAGCTCACACAATCACTTCTACGATTGGAGGGAGACAGCGGGCTACAGACCGAATTGAGCAACCTAATAGCCTTCGAAAAAAATCCCGATGTGATGAATTCTATTGCAAATGCAAGAACAGTTGCTGATGTGGAAGCTGATTATTCCATTCTTGATTCAGCGGATTGGATAGGAGGAGAGGCATTGGTTGATATTAACCCCAATGGAATAGATTACTCCAACGGCGGAACGCTTTCTATTTCCCTAACAGCTCAGGCTGCTGCCAGATCCACTGAATTTCAGTCAGTGTTCGATACAATATCAGAAGCATTTATTTCCCTTGTCCGTAATCAGGTTTTGCTTTCGCAGCTCTCAGAAAAACAACTTTTTGTGCAGCACCCATTTTTTAAAGCTGTACATGAAAGAGTAACCAAGTTTATGTGTACCATACCTCCTTCGGGAGCCATGGCCGGAATTTATGCATTTACCGATCGAACCCGTGGTGTCTGGAAGGCACCTGCAAATGTCGGACTGAGGAATGTGCTTGCCCCGACTATAAAATTAACCGATCAGGAACAGGGTTCCCTGAATATCCATTCATCGGGGAAATCCATCAATGCCATCAGAGCCTTTACCGGAAAAGGTATTTTGGTATGGGGCGCCAGGACCCTAGCGGGAAATGACAATGAATGGAGGTATATCAATGTGAGAAGGTTCTTCACATATGTAGAGATGTCAACGAAAAAGGCAACAGAACCTTTCGTTTTTGAAAGCAATGATGCCAATACCTGGGTGAGAATCAGGGCTATGATTGAAAATTTTCTCACGCTGCAATGGAGACAGGGTGCCTTGGCAGGTTCGACTGCCAAGGAAGCTTTTTTCGTTAAAGTAGGACTTAATGAAACCATGACTGCCCAAGACATCCTGGAGGGCAGGTTGATTGTGGAAATTGGGATGGCGGCAGTCCGACCTGCGGAATTTATTATACTTCGGTTCAGCCACAAAATGCAGGAATCTTAAAAAAAATTATACTAAACAAATAAAATTATGGCAAATTATCCTCTTCCAAAATTCCATTTTCAGGTTGAATGGGGTGGCGCAAACTTAGGTTTCAGTGAAGTATCCGGACTGGATGTCGAAACTGAGGTGATCGAATACCGGGATGGCTCTAGTCCTGAATATGTAAAAACAAAAATGCCCGGGATGCAGAAATTCAGCAACATTACGCTAAAACGCGGAACATTCCAGGGGGACAATGAATTTTATGTCTGGTGGAACTCCGTTGCCCTAAACACCATAGAAAGGCGGGATGTCACGATTAGTTTGCTGAATGAGAACCATGAGCCTGTCATCATTTGGAAGGTCAAAAATGCGTGGCCGACAAAGGTCCAATCAACGGATCTAAAAGCAGATGGAAATGAGGTGGCCATAGAGAGCGTTGAGTTGGTCCACGAAGGGCTTGTTATCCAAAATGATTGATTATGTCGGCATTTGATACGCCACAGGTGGGTTTTCATTTCTTGGTTCTATTTGAAATCTTTCCACAGTTTCCAAACGATGTGAAATTCCAGGAGGTTTCAGGATTGAGCGTGGAAATGGAAATGGAAACCAGAGTGGAAGGAGGGGAACAACGTTTTGTACACAATTTGCCTGTAAGGACAAAGTTTGGGGATGTTACGCTGAAACGCGGTAAATTTCTTGGCTCAGGTATTTTACATTGGTGCCGACAGGCCATTGATGAATTTCAGTTTTCTCCATCCAACGTTATGATATCCCTGATGAACGCAGACCACGTACCCTTATACAATTGGTACCTTATCAATGCCATACCAAAACGGCTTGAGGTCTCAGGTTTCAACGCCCAAAACAGTGAAATAGTGGTGGAAACCTTGGTTTTGTCCTACCAGCATTTTAAATACTACGATCCGGTAAGCATAGGCTTGGATTTGGCGGCGGGTTTAACAGGTTCAGTGGACATCAATATTGGCCTTTAAATAAACAATACACTATGGCAATAGTAGTCAAAGAATTGATAGTAAGAGCAACTGTGGAAGACACTCACCAGGGGGAAAATGGGAGAAGTGCCATTTCCCACGGTAAGGAAAGAATGTCAGGAAATTCGGGTCAATTGGACAACATCTTGGCGGACAGTACGGAAAGGGTTATGGAAATTTTGGAACGTAAAAAAGAGCGCTGATGATCAAAAACCCCTTTGATAGTGGCAGTCTCGAAAAAATGTATATCCAGGTTGTGGAGGTTGACAGTAACGGTAAGATCATTGAAAGTGAGGAGGAAGAACTGAAGTTTAATGTTCAGGTCAATCCGGAAAGTTACAATTTCAACTACAAGGTTAATTACAGTTGTCAGTCTGGACATGGGGATACCAATTGTGAGGCAAAACATGCTGGAACCGAGCCTCATGTTATGGAATTTGAATTCCTATTTGATGGGACTGGTGTGATCCCTAAAGCTCCGGGCCCACTTACCGGTGTTCCTTTGGCAGGAGCCTTAGCTGAACTGCTAAGTGGCGAGAAGGAGGATGATGTGGTAACACAATTAAAACGATTCATTAAGGTGGTGGATTATAAGGGTAAAGATCATAGACCATCTTTATTAAAACTTGCCTGGGGAAAGCTTAGTTTTATAGGCGTTCTCACCAGATTATCCATACAGTATAAACTGTTCACCCCAACCGGAGATCCATTAAGGGCCCTGGCAAATGCAACGTTCACAAGCTCCATTCCCGACCAGTTCAGGAAATTGTTGGACCAGGACAGTTCCCCGGATTTAACCCACCTCCGTCTTGCCCATGAAGGGGATAAGCTACCCCTGATGGTTAATAAGATTTACAGATCAACTAAATACTATATAGAGGTGGCAAAAGCCAATAATTTATACAACTTCAGAAATCTTAAAGCGGGTACCCCTTTGTCCTTACCTCCAATTGAAAAGAAAGTAAAATGACCACATCACTTTTACCAATTCCAGCAAGTACAGGCCTAGTATCCTTTTCCATTGAAGTTAACGATGAAGTCTTTCCTAGACATTATCCGGTATTTGCAATAGAAGTAATCAAAGAAATCAACAGGGTACCCCACGCGTGCATTTATTTGGCTGATGGGGATGCTTCAACAGGCGAATGGAAATTAAGCAGCGAAACCTATTTTTCTCCCGGGAATGAAATATCCATTTTAGCAGGCTATTATGGAGAGGATGATTTGATATTTTCCGGTATTGTAATAAGTCAGTCACTCAAGGTAAGAAATAGCCGTTTGGAATTGAAAGTAGTCTGTAAGGACAAATCCATCAGGATGACCACGGTAAAAAGGAGCAGGCACTTTGTGGATATGAAAGACAGTGATGCCTTGAATGAGATTTTAGGGGAATATGAGATTCCGATAAGCGAAATCGCCACAACAAACGTAATCCACAATGACCTGGTCCAGTTTGACTGCAATGATTGGGATTTCATTGTTATGCGAATGGAAGCAAACGGCCTGGTTTGCAGCGTGGACGAAACAGGTTTTTCGACAATAAAACCCTCCATCAATGCTTCGGCGACCTCAATTATCCGTTTTGGAACAAATGTCATTGAATTTGATGCTGAAATTGATGCCCGAAAACAGCTGGGAGCGGTTCTGTCCCACTCCTGGAACCCTTCTGAACAGGATTACGCAGAAGCCGAAAGTATGGAGCCGACCTGGACTACCAATGGGAATCTTTCCACAGAGGAACTCGCAGCTGCCGTTGGGGCTGACAGTCAGTTTTTAAAACATGGGGCAGCTATGACGACTGACGAACTCCAAGAATGGTCTGATGCCACGCTTCTCCGTAGCCGAATGGCTTTCACAAGAGGAAGAGTTCGGGTTCAGGGATTTTCCCAGATTAAACCTGGGGAAACCATCCAATTGGAAGGATTTGGAGACCGCTTCAATGGCCCCGTCTGGGTGGGTGCCGTAAGACATGAAATCGGAAAGGGAAACTGGACAACTGATATTGAATTTGGGTATTCGGACGAAACACATGCCCAGCGCTACCAAACTTCCTCCCTTCCCGCAAACGGATTATTGGCACCCGTACACGGACTTCAAACAGGCGTAGTCACCGCCTTGGAGGGGGACCCCTTGGGTGAACTGAGAATAAGGATCAAAGTTCCTTCCATCAACCTAACTGATGAAGGTGCCTGGGCTAGATTGGCTACGATGGACGCCGGAAATTCACGTGGGTCTTTTTTTCTTCCTGATATAGGGGACGAAGTGGTAGTTGGATTCTTAAATGATGATCCCCGTTTCCCCCTGATATTGGGAATGTTACATAGCAGTTCCAATAGCCGTCCGGAGGAAACTACCGATGACAATCAAATCAGAGGGTTATATTCCAGATCAGGGATGCATATTAGGTTTGACGATGAATCTACCAAACTGGAAATCCTAACTCCGGCAGGCAATAGCATCCTTTTGGATGATGATGCAGGGGAGCTGCACCTCGCGGATAGCAATAATAATAAAATAACTATGTCTTCGAGTGGGTTAAGCCTGGAAAGTGGTGGTGACCTTATTTTAAAAGCTTCCGGAATGGTGAAAGTAGAAAGCTCCACTGAACTTGAACTTAAGGCCGGCACCCAATGGAAAGCAGAGGGTGCGGCAGGCCTGGAAATTTCTTCCAGTGCAGTTACAGTTATCAAGGGAAGCCTAGTTCAGATAAACTAAAATACTAGAAATATGATGCCCGCAGCAAGATCCGGTGATATGCACGTATGCCCCATGGTGACCGGGACGGTACCTCATGTCGGAGGACCGGCATTACCTCCGGGAGAGCCGACAGTTTTAATTGGAGGTATGCCAGCTTTAAGGCTTGGAGACATGCTCACCTGTACCGGACCTCCTGATACGGTAATCGCGGGCTCCGCTACTGTGTTGATAGGTGGGAAGCCCGCGGCAAGGTTGGGAGACAGTACAGCACACGGCGGCACCATTGTCGTAGGTGAATTTACAGTATTAATCGGTTAAAAACTTTAAGCATTATGGCAGGAGACAGTCAATTTTTAGGAAGGGGATGGAGTTTTCCTCCAGTCTTCGACAAAGTAAATGGGGAAATCGAAATGGTGGAAGGAGAGGCCGATATTCAAAGCAGTTTGGAGATAATACTATCCACCGAACTGGGTGAAAGGGTATTGCATCCCTCCTTTGGATGGAAACGGGACAAATGGATATTTGAGTCATTGACCACAACGGCCGCCACTTCCATCCAAAGTGAAATAGAAATGGCTTTATTGTTTTTTGAACCTCGCATAAACCTGAATTTCGTTCGGTTAATCCCTGATGAAAACACATCTGGCAGGATAGAAATCCAAATAGACTACACCATAAGAAGCACAAACACCAGGGGCAATCTGGTTTATCCATTTTATTTAAATGAGATATAATTAAATGAGCGATAAAAAAATTTTCAAGTATCTATTATCGACCGACGGAGTTAACCAATTGGACAGAAGGCTACTTTCCCTGGATCCTTCTGCTGTAAAAATTGATGGTCGATCCAAGCAGGATATTCTGCGTTTTTTAATTGCCTTAAGCGAAGAGATTAAATTCTTTGGGCTGAATGACCAACCCCAGGGAACCTGGAAATCCTTTCTGTTGGAATTTACGGATGGAAACGGGGTTTTGGATGAAAGCCAACTAAACAAGCTTTTTTCAGTTGAGAAGAACTGTCCACCGCACCTTGCGTTGATAATGGCATTTTTAAAGATTTTTGCCTATGTGCAGGAAGATCTGAATAAACTAACAGCAAAAAGATTGAACTTTTATTTTGAGGAAGTCTTGCGAATTAAGCGCAGACCTTTGGCATTGGACCGAGTTCATGTGTATTTTGAATTGGCTAAAGACAGGTTACCATTCAGATTGGAGAAAGGAACCCTACTTGATGGAGGAGTCTCCCCGGAAGGCGTTCCGTTGTTGTATGCACTGGACAGTGAATGTATTGTTACCCAATCCAAAATTGGATCCATTCTATTAGATTATATCGAGGAGGATATATTTGGAAGGCACACCATTTATAAGGCAATGGATGCCAGAAAAATAGTTGGTTTAGAATCTGGGTGGAGGCCATTTGGACCCCATCAGGCACATAATATAAAAGAAGATCCCTTGATTCAACCGGCCTCATTGGGATGTGCGATAGCTTCACCCCATTTCAACCTTGCGGAAGGGCTCAGAACAGTTTCTGTAATATTTCACCTCCAGTCCAACGAACCGGAATCAGAATATGATCTTAGACATACGCTGGACATCCAAATGACTGCTGAAAAGGGTTGGATTTCTCCTGACAGGATTCTATCGGCATCCCTTGTCCCTAATGAGGAGAATTCCTTAAATCTTACCCTTACCATTGTTGTCGAATTTAAAGAGTCTTCCCCGCCAATCATCGGTTATCTGGAAGAAATACATCAGAAAAAACTAGATACCAATTCACCTGCATGGTCAATGACCGTAAAAGCGGCAACACATTTTCAGTCTTTGCTAAGTAGGCTCTATTTAACTGAAGTAGAAATGGAGGTGAAGGTTACAGGAATCAGGGATCTCGTTATTCAAAATGATCAATCCCTCCAATCAATAGATTCCCCTGTTGTCCCTTTCGGCCATGCCCCTACTCTAAAAAGCAATTTCTATATTGGAAGTAATGAAATTTTTTCCAAATCAATTACCAGCTTGGATGTCAATTTAGAATGGAAAGATGTTCCGGATGATATGGCAACCCATTACTTGGAATATGGTAACCCAAGAGTTAACAACAGTGTCTTTCAGGCAGATTTATATCTGCTGTCCGGTAAATCCTGGCATTTGCTAACCCCTTACAAGCACAGGCTTTTTAACCCCTACAATATTCAAAACCCACAAAAGATGCCTGTCAACAAGAGCCAGGTAGAACAAATTACGTTGTATAAGAGCTATTCCCGCCAATCGAACTTCGACATTGGTAACAGATACAGCCAAAACCAGCAACAGGGATTTATTAAAATAGTACTTACCAGACCGACCAAAACTGATTTAGACAATTTGCCTGCCTATGCCCCATTGGAAGCTTTTGGTCATTCCAGCTTTATCCCGATTACTACCCAACACGCCTTACAGATTGCGTCAGGGGATAGTAGCGTCGCACTGCCTAAACCCCCTTACACCCCAATCTTATCTTCAGTTAAATTGGATTATAGCGCAAGTGAAAAATTTAGGCCAAATTTCCCCAATGGAATAGACCGTTTCTTTACGTTGGATGTTTTTGGTGCTTCCGAGTCAAAGGAATCGGAAACGGTGAATTTGGTGCCAAAATATCCCTATAAAGGCGCGTTTTATATTGGGCTGGAAAACGCCGGAGCATCCCAGATAATTTCTCTTTTCTTTCAGATCGACGAGGGAAGTACCCCTGGAACGGAAATGTTGCAATCCTCAGATATAAAATGGGAGTATCTGGCAGGAGCCCAATGGAAAGAAATCCCCAAAAACAATATCCTTGAGGATAAGACGGAGGGGTTCCAGGTTTCCGGACTCATAAGACTGGTGTTGGGACCGGATGCCACTTCAAAGCATTTTCTGATGCCGGAAAATTTCCATTGGATAAGAGCTAGTATTGATTCTAATTCGGAAGGTGCCGCGGACATTCAACAGATATTTGCCCAATCCGCCAGTGCTACCCTTTTTTGGGAGAACCAAGGAATAAACATAGATCAACATCTCTCTAACCCGCTGCCTGCCAACACCATTAAATCCCTCAAGCTTAAACAGGCGGCGATAAAGAAAGTGAATCAACCGATTCCATCCGCATCAGGAAGGCCGTCTGAAACAGATTGGGAGTACCATCAACGGGTACATGAAAGGTTAAGGCATAGGAATAGAGCCGTGACAGGCTGGGATTTTGAACGCCTAGTACTTGAAACCTTTCCTGAAATTTTCAAAGTAAAGGCCTTGCCACATACGGATATCAACAATCAGATGGTACCTGGCAGCGTAAAGTTGGTCGTTGTCCCGGATTGGAGAAAAAAGCCTACAGGCAACCCTTTACAACCAAAAGCCAACAGTGCATTCCTAAGAACAATTAAAGATTTTATTGACTCTTATTCTGTATCTCCCTTTACCCAAACAGAAGTCTCCAATCCGGTTTATGAAACCATATTGGTTGATTGCAAAATCTCCTTTTTGACGGGCTATGATCCTGGATTTTATACGTATCAATTGAATGAAGATTTGAAAAAGTTTCTTAGTCCCTGGTCCTATGATGAAGGAGAGGATATTGTATTTGGGGGTAAAATCCATTCCTCAGAAATACAGGCATTTATTGAAGGGAGGCAGTATGTGGACTATATAATTGATTTTGCAATTTATCACCGCTTTTCAGGTAGCGATTTTGGTGGAATTAGCGAAATGCAGATAGATCTGGATTTTGAGGTAGCACTTACCCCTGAACCAACCATTGGTCCTCCAGGGTCAGGTAAAATCATCAACAGTGATTTTGTAATTGGCGTACCGGTGGAAATTGCCGCAGCATCCAGACCGGATGCCATTTTGGTATCAAATACCCACCACAGAATTGGTGTCCATTCCGAGGATATTTGTATAGGTACCCAGGAAATTGGCATAGGACAAATGGTGGTCGGTTTGGATTTCATCTTAGTTTCTTAAAAATTTAATTCTAACATTAATTTTCATGCAATCATGGCTAATCGAAGTAGAAGTTACTTATTTGATAGATTTGAAGACGGGGCAAGACCTACCGGATCAAATTTTTCAGATCTAATTGATTCTGCAATCAACAAAGTAGATGACAATATTCAACTGGACACCAACGGTAATTTGACCATACCAGCGGGTCTGAATCTCTCAAATGCTACCAATGGACAAGAAGGTACCTTGCGGTTTACCGCTGGCCAGGTGGAGGTATTCAGTGCAGGCACCTGGGGTGCTATTGCTGGGGAAGGTGGCGGGGCATTTGTTCCGGTTCCTGATGGAAATGGAGTTGCATTCGCAGGAGGAAATGTAGGTATAGGGGAATTTCCAGAAGATCCTGCCCATAGATTGGATGTACCATTGGCCGCAAACCTACCAGGTGCATCGGAACAGGTACGGCTAGGGAATACCATTTTTCACAATGGACCGCTTGATGATGCCGCATATTTAGCACACCGAAACAATGTCAATTCCGAAAACTATGCCGTTCGGCAGGATTCACTTGGAAATACAGCACTCAATTCAGGCAGCAGTGCTACCCTTTCTTTAAGACAAAACAATGTGGTCCGAATGCAAATTACCAATGCTGGCAACATCACCATGAGCCCTTCAGCGAGTATTAACCTTAATGGAAATACTGCGCTTGGATCTCCTACACAAAATAGGAACTTGTCAGTTTTTGGAAATATCAGTGTTACTGGTAATATCAATGCTACTGGATCTATTACTCCTGGGCCTTCGGATATACGGCTAAAGCAGGATACAAAACCACTTAAATTTGGTCTAAAAGAGCTTGTTGAACTAAAGCCGGTAACATTTAAGTACAACGGAAAGGGGGGAACACCCGAGGACGGCAAAGAGCGGATAGGCTTAATAGCTCAGGATATTCAAAAAGTAATTCCATCTATGGTCATTAAATCCCAAAAAAGTGAAGATGATGATGTAGAATACCTTTCTTATGATACCCAACCTCTATTTTATATCATGATCAATGCCATACAGGAACTCGAAAAAAGAGTTAAAAAACTAGAATCTCAACTTGCGGCAAAATCAAAATAGGTTTAAAGGATGAACCAATCCCAAAGCATATCCAAACAACCCCCTGAACTCAAAAGCCAGGATTTCGATTTTCTTAGGCAACAGGGTCTGAATGTAATTCAGGAATTGGCAGCCAATACTTGGACCGACCACAACCTTCATGATCCTGGAATTACTATTCTTGAAGCCATCTGCTATGCATTTACTGAAACCGGATTACGTGCGGGTATGGATGCCAAAGATCTTATTTCCAGCAGTGGGGAATTTAAGAAAGCAAGTTTCTTTACCGCAGCTGAGGTTTTGCCAACTGCTCCTGTGAACCTATCGGACTTCCGTAAAATTCTTATCAACCATCCCACTGTTTCCAATGCCTGGGTTTTTCCCTTAGCCAATACCCCGTTGGGCAGGTTTAATGTGTTGCTGGAATTCAATAATGATGAATTGAATTCCAATAATTTTGTTTTGGCATTTGATATTCCACCGATTTCAGTGCCCTATACCGTGGAAGTGGCATTCCCGCATTGGAGTGATCCGGAAATTGCCCCCTTTAGGGAGGATGTTTTGATCCAAACTATAAATCTCAATGGAACAGCGGGAAATGAATGGAATAACATTGTTGGAGGTCACTCTTATTATGCCAGAGCTGAAATAAATTACCTTGATCCGAATGGGATCCCACAGGTAATGGAACTTTGGATAGTGGCCAATATAATCACATTAATGAATGACCCTCTATTGGAATCCTCGGGCATCCTTCAGGAACTTCAGTCCGAGGTAGAGACCATAGGGGACAATAGCCCTTCTGATCAAAGCCTAATAAAACAACTCAACCGGAGGGTGGTTTTCGCACATGAAAACATGAGGGAAATACGAAGGTACCTAATGCCCTATCGGAATATGTGTGAGGACATTAGGGAGTTTAACGCCGTCCGTCTACAGGAGATAAGTATCTCCGCACTTCTGGAGGTAGGAAGCAAAGTCAATATTGAAGAATTGTTAGCTGAAATTTTTTATAGAATTTATAGGATGATTTCTCCTAAAATCCAGCTGGATTCCCTTTCTGATCAACTGGACCTCATCGGTACGGCTGATGGGATTTTTGATGGCCCTGTGACCGACTCTGGATTTCTTTCAGAAAATAGTTTGGGGAAACATCAGATTATGGAAACCATCTATGCTTCAGATATTCTTAGAATAATTTACCAGACCAGAAATTTGGGGAATTCAGATGTGACCCAACGCGAAAATTTGGCAAATAGAACTATTATTGCCTTAAGGAGCCTAACCTTATCCAATTTCCTAAACAATAGGCCTATCACTTCCGGCGCAAGGGATTGCCTGCATTTAGTTAAAAGCAAGAATCATGTTCCCCGTTTCAGTGTGACAAAAAGCAGGATCACCATTTTCCGAAATGGTCTAAAAGTACCGTATGACTCAAATCTTGTATTGGAGCTTTTTGAAGAAAAATTGAGTTTAAATGGGCAGAAAGCATTGCGTACGGACCTGGATTTACCTGTTCCCCAAGGTGAAATTTTTCCGATAAATGATTTTTATCCCATACAGTGTGACCTTCCGAAAACCTATGGAGTGGGAGAAGCAGGTCTGCCAGAAAATGCACCTCCTTTACGGAAATCTCAAGCAAAACAGCTCAAGGGGTATCTTTTTCTATTTGAACAAATGCTTGCCGGTTGCCAGGCTCAATTGTCAAACTTCAACACTTTTTTCAGCTCGGATGCTGATGTAGACCGCAGTCTGTTTCAAAAAGGTTTGTATAATATTCCCGAAATTTCCCCATTAATTAAAGGTTTTGATGACTCCACTATCTCTTGGCAGGAATTTCAGGGGGATAAAAACAATCCCTATGAAAGAATTTTGCATGATAACATTGAGACCGAGGAACAATTCCTAGTGCAACGAAACGCGGTATTGGATCACCTTTTGGCGACTCAAGGCGAAGAAATGAAGCATCGTTCGGATTACCTTTTCCAACTGGCATCTAATGTCCCTGATAGGTTTGATTTATCGATAACCCAAATCCAGGACCTTCAACAAATACAGAAAATTCAGGTGCTGAAAAATTTGATTCAAGAAAAATCCGACTACTACAGAGATTTACCTGAACTCAATAAGAACAAGGGGCAAGCATTTGGTCAGCTCTTGCAAAGAAACAAAAATCTCCTAGAAATCCAGCATGTGGGAAGTGTATATGACTGGGTATTAAATAATGGTGCGGGAGTTCCTTTGTTAAGACAATCTGAATCATCCCAATCTTTAATTGAAGTGGAAAGGATTGTAAAACAAGTCCTCATTTTAGCTACCCAACCGGGTAATTATTCCATCATATTAGATGGGGCTACAAGAAGGATTGTGCTAAGAAGCTCCGAAAACAGGGTACTTGCCGAATCTGTGGAAGATTATGATTCCGATATTCTTGTGGAAAATGGACTGGCCCAACTAGCCGAAACCTTTAGACGATTATGGATTTCTACCGCCCTGATTCCTTTAGAATGGAGAATGTACCATTGTCTTGGGGTTAAATTTATGCAAAGGCGTCCAATTAGCAATCCTTGGTCGGAATTCGTGGAAATTTTTGATGATATCGATGGTAATCCGGTATTGGAAAAACGTTTCCGGCTTTGGTCGGAAATCGGATTGTCAGGGGTTGTATTATTGGAAAGCGTGGATAATTTTTCAGGGGATACCGAACCTGAAGCTTTGATTGCTGCAGCCCACGCCGGGCAGCTATTGATACAATATGGTATGGAGGAATCCAACTACCTTGTAGAAAATCCTGCAACGGATTCCTATCGATTTGCAATAGTGCTTCCAGATGGAAATATTCTTGCAAGATCCCTGGAGGAATTTACCTCTGTAATTGATGCAGTTGAGGGGGTTCAACAGACAAAGGATTTCATTTACAGAGAACTGAGTGGAGAGGGTTTATTCCTTCTTGAAAACAACCTTCTTTATTCCGAATCGAATAGCAACTCCATATTTACAATCCCCAATGTTGCTGATCCATACTCATTTCAGTTAACTGTAATTCTTCCATCCGGCTATGCAAGAGATTTTGAAATTGAAAATGGTGAGCGCATAGCCGATCAACCCGTTCGCTATCGCAATGGAGAATTTAGGCATTATGCCGAATTGCAGTTGCGCAGGTATTGTCCAGCCAACATCCTTCCCCGAATTCTCTGGGTGGACAGGAGCATTTCCGGATCCAATACCACAGGTGAAGACCCATCACTGGAAAATTTTGAACAGGCTTACTTTAACTTCCTAAATCTTTATATGACAGATGCGGTGGACCAATCATTATTAGAGGATGCCAAAGAGATGCTTATTCTTATTGTAAACGCATTGTACCTTGAATACTATACCGACCATTGATGCGGCATATTATTCAGAGGGAAATTTTTGACTTATCCATACCGGACCAAAGCTCTTTGCAACACTGGGAAGGGAAGATAGAACCTTTACTTAATAATGTAATCAATCCTTGTATAGAGGAATGTTTTGACAACGCTTCCGGTCAGGACCAAGTGTACATGTATGACCAAATTGAACTTGACCTGGGAGTTATCAACGGACTCAGTAATGAGGCAATAAAGTCAAAAATTAAGGCTTTGTTGGGTGAAAGACTGAAAAAGGAGAAAGAGCAGGTTCAAATGACAAGTCTCAAAAACAAATATGAGACCTATGTATCGGAAAAATCAGAAAAACCCGCAGCTTTCTTAAATACCACATGTTACCTATTTGCCCATTACCTGATCCATGGCCAATTGCCTTGGTGGGCAGAAAATCAAAACAACAAATTAAAGGGGGAATGGGTGAATGAATTAAGCGAAAAGGAAGTTGGGTTTATTGCTGAACTGATTTCCAGTCATGCACATGCCATTCCAAGGTTAACCAATTGGTTTGACAAACATTTTTTGACCGGATTCATTGCCAATTTCTACCCATTGGGCTCCAAGGACATTCAGGTTTTTTGGGATATCCTGGAAAAAACCGCAGTTGAAGCAGGCGTTGGATTTAGGAACCTTCATAAAATATATTGGGGATTTTGGATTTCACTAGCAGTGGGCCATAGCCGCGGTGAATATGAATCAAGGCTGGTCGACGAACTGTCTAGATTAATACTATTTAGTCGCCCCCTCAGGGAAACAATCAGGCCAGAAAGCAAATCGGGAGTATTGTCTATGGACAAAATCCTCAAAATTGGCAAAGACCGGAAAGCTGTGGGAATGCTGGAAAATATTCTAAAGAAATCTTGGAAGGTCTATGCTGTCAGGCAGAGTAACCGAGGTTCAAAAGAACTTGGTGGCCTCGATTGGAAAGATTCAAATATTCCCGAAAAAAAGCATCCCCGGACCAAACCATCCGAAATTACTTTTTCCAAAAACACGGAAAACAGTGATCAAAAAATGGATTTGGATAAAAATAGTTTTCTATCTGATTTTTACCTAAAAGAAAATGGCATACCCGGTAAAAAAACCGAAGACCCTGAACTTTTTGCAGGATCTGAACCAATTTTTTGCAGGGATGCGGGTTTGGTGATTGTCCATCCCTTTTTAAAGGAATTATTCAAGTCGGCTGGATTTTGGGAGGAAGAGCAATGGAAAAGTAATACTTCACAGGATGAAGCTGTTCACCTATTGACATGGTTGGGCTTCGGCAATGCACAAATTCCCGAGTATGACATGGTACTTCCAAAAATTCTATGTGGGATGCCAATTTACCACCCTCTTGAATCACTTGTTTTGAAGGATTCGGTTTTGGATAGTGCCAGAGAATTGTTGGAATCCATAATCCGCCACTGGGAAATTTTAGGAAATACCTCCATAGATGGGCTTCGGGAAGGTTTTTTTCACAGGGAAGGGAAAATCACCTACAGGAAAGAAGGCTGGAAACTAGCCGTTGAAAAAAAAGCCCAGGACATTCTTTTAAATAAATTGCCCTGGGGCATTTCAATGGTCAGTCTACCTTGGTTAAACAGGAAAGCCATATTCGTGGATTGGACTTAATAAAATAAAACAAATCGTTAACAATTGGTAAAAATTAAATTCAAAAAAGATGCGAACATTCTCATTTATGCAAGAGAAAGGCCTGTATGGATTGATTCTATTGGTCCTTCTGGTTAAAAGTCCGGTTCAGGCTCAGGATTTTAATTTCCCTTCCTGTGTTGGTGGAATAGCAAACCATGAATTCCCCGCAATATTAAAAGAAGCGGTAATGGGAAACATCAATATCACGGCAACAGGGGCATCTCCTACCATGACCATTGAAAATATTACCTATACTGCCAATGGTGTGGAATTTGAATTTTGCTCCAGCTGCAGTAGTAATGAAACAGTTTTAGGCATAAACATCAATGCCTCCGGAAGCACAGTAACGGTAAGTGGAACTCCCGCTCCGGAGATGGACAATTTGCAATTCACTATCCAGGCCCAATCTGGCGGAGATATTTGCCAAACCATTTATTCATTGCCAATTGCTCGGAAGCCATTGGATCTTGTCATGGTTCTTGACCGGTCTGGAAGTATGGAATGTCCCCCGGGAGATTACAACTGGGCCGCCTGCATAGCCGCAAACTTCAACGACAGCCGCTGGTCAAAATTAAAAACGGCTATTAATTTGGTCGCTACCAAAATGGTTGAGGAAGCCATTCCAGGTGACAGATTATCCATAGTGCTTTTTGACGGCGCTATAAAAACCTCCGCTTCTGTCGGGGTAGACGCAGCCATGTTAACCGGATTTGTCGCATCCACGGATGCGGCATTTGAAGCCAAGGTTTCGGCACTTATGGATGACCAGGTGCAGCCCCTGGGGAGAAATGGAACTGCGATAGGAACATCTATGAAGGATGCTGTCAACAGATTGCCGGTAGATGATAACAAATTAAGGGTAATTATGTTATTTACAGACGGGGAGCAAAACCGCCCTCCCAATGTGCGTGATTTTAATCCAGACCTTGGGAAATATGTGGAAGATGGGGGTCCGTTCTTTCTTAACAACGGAACAGATCCCTATACCATAAATATCTTTACAGTTGGATTTGGTACGCTACCGTATGCCTATAATACCTTATTGCTCAACATGGCATCCAATCCCCTCACCAACTATTTTTCCACTACAACGGGGAATGACGGAACTTTTGGCACCTTTATCAGTACCGGATTTGTTAATGAGGTTTTTTCCCATAACTCCCCTCAAAATGTAACGGAGCGCCATGGCAATGCAGCCAAGGGATTCAGCGAAAAGGTAACCATAAACAACGACATCAAAAAAATTTATCTTGAGGTTCAGTTTGATCGGGAAATAGGCAGGCTTTATAGATTTTCGGTCTGGCATGACGGGCAGGACGTTACACAGTTTGCCAAGAAAATCAGAATGCTGGGTTCAGCGGCTATCTATATCTTTGACCAGGATAATCTGGACAGAACGGGTCTTAAAATTCCTGGGACTTGGGAACTAAGGGGAATACATCAGGATCCTCTCTCCAACATTCAGATCTCCGACCTTCAGAACAACTATACCTTCAGTGCCACAGCGGATGACCATTCACTCGACATGCAATTTAATTCCGGTGCTGACAAATTTAAACCCGGCGATAAGGTACAACCTTCCGTAAAAATCACCAAGTTCGGAAAGGCCCTTTCGGGTGCAAAAATAACTGCCCAGCTAATAGGACCCACTGACGATGTCGCCGATATTATCGCCCTTGAAGAAATTAAAGCCTTCGAACCATCCCAAGATCCGGATGCCGGTTCACTTTATACCCAAAAATTAGGCAAGTTATTGCAAAGCAACCCAGACTACCTGGATAAATTCACCGACAATAATCCCACAAATACAATCTCACTTTCCGAAGCTGGGAACGATGGAACCTACTCAGGCGAATTCCAAGATGAACTAACCCTATCAGGTGTCCACAATCTAATATTTTTGATTGAGCATATTGCGGATGGGGATACCATCCGCCGTCAGAAGCGGCTTTCCCTGTTGGTACGGCCTGACGATATGGATCTAAATCAATCCAATTTAGAGGTGAATGAAGTGGACAATCAGCTTCTTCTTTCCATTACACCTACCGACAAAAGGGGACGAAGATTGGGTCTTGGTCTGAACTTTCACCTTACTGCATCCGGGGCCAATATCCGATCCATACAAGAAAATCTGGATGGAAGTTATGTGTTGGCCATTGATGGCAATCTAAGCGGTCCTGGAAGCATATATGTTAGCGATTTGCCCGTCTTTGAAGGGAATTTAAACCAGCTTTCCTGTTATGCGGCCAACGCTTCTTTTTTCAAGAAAATTGAATGCTGGTTATGGGGATTAGGACTTCCAGCCTGGACCATTTGGATTATCATGTTGTTGATAATTCTCATTCTGTACTTTCTGTGGAGACGGTTTTCTGAAAGTTAAAAAAATAATCCGGACAGGTGGGAAATTTTAAGATTCAAATAAAGTGGTAAATCTGTTGATAAATTAACATGTCAATTAAAATAGTTACAGAAAATTCCTTTCATTCCTAGTATGGAATGAAAGGAATTTTTTTTTCATCCCAAATGCAACATTTTAACCAATTACTTCCAAGGTGAGTTTTAAATTTGATCAAAAGTGGCATGAATAATCAATTTGAAGAGTTATTTGGTTTTCTAAAGGAAAGAATTGAGTCCAGGTTGGAAAACTTTTTTCACCATAAAACCATTCCGGAAAATACTTTCCATATTAATGTGGAACAGGAATTATCTCCATTTTTAATTTTTCTAAGCCATTATGCATTGAGGGATGAAGACATTATTTTATTTTCCTGCGCTATGGTATCCCATGTGGTACCGGGTTTTTTTGACCAAATCCTTCAAAATTTTTTGCCCCAAGGTGGTGATTTTCCGGAATTTGGAGGCGTAAAAGGGCTTAATCACAGAGGTACGCTTCCTACCGGAGAAACCGTATTATTCATTTTGGCTGGTAATAATATTAAAGAGCGGTTGTATTTTCTTGGTCTTTTTGACCAGGCTTCTCCCCTATTTAAATTCAAGATTTTGAGTTTGGAATCCGTTAAAAGCGGAGAGCCCAAAATGAGCGGAAAATTGATTTTAAATCCAGAATATGTGGAAGTGTTTACAACCGGGCAAGTGATCCTTCCTACTTTAAGCATCGATTTTCCCGCAGAACATCTTTTATCGGAATTGGTTTGGGAGGATTTGGTTTTGTCGGAGCAGGTTTGGAATAGCATTAAAGAGCTGCAAATCTGGTTAAGGCATAAAAAAACGCTAATGGAGGAATGGGCCATTGGAAGAAAATTGAAACCGGGGTACAGGGCCCTTTTTTATGGTCCGCCAGGTACGGGAAAAACGGTTACCGCAACCCTACTTGGGAAATATACCGGAAAGGATGTCTTTAGGATTGACCTTTCTATGGTGGTGTCGAAATACATCGGAGAGACAGAAAAAAACCTGGCCAATCTTTTTGACAAAGCAGAAAATAAAGATTGGATACTGTTCTTTGATGAAGCAGACGCTATTTTCGGAAAACGTACTGGGGTAAGAGATGCCCATGATAAATATGCAAACCAGGAGGTTTCCTACCTTCTTCAAAGAATTGAGGCTTATAATGGATTGGTGATTTTGGCCTCCAATTTCAGAAATAACATTGATGCTGCTTTCATTCGAAGGTTCAATTCCATTGTGTATTTCCCACTTCCCAAAGCGGAAGACAGATTACTGCTTTGGGAAAAATCTTTGCCGGATCAAATCCAATTAGGAAAGGATGTCAAATTGAAAGAAATATCGGGTCAATATGAACTGACGGGTTCTCATATCATGAACATTGTACAGTATATCTCCCTAGTTTCCTTGGAAAGCAGAAATTTTGTAATATCCAAAGAACTGATGCTAAAAGGAATAAAACGGGAGTTGGAAAAAGAGGGTAAATGAGGCAATCAGTTGGATTCTTAAACCTTTTTGAAATAAAAGTAAAGATTTCGAAATTACCATTAATCAGCTTCGTCTTTAAATACAATAGTTGATTTGGAAACACGCGCAAACGTTGCTTTAGAAATTACAAATGAAATCGAGCATGACGAGACCGTCACACAGTGGGTTGATTATCATAGCGAGATTCTCCCGAATAAATTCGGGACAGGCTATCTGACCATTAAAAAACAAAAAATAAACAGATGAAATCGAGCATGACGCAGGCGACGCACGGAGGGATGATTATAATTGCGAGATTCCATGTGGCCATTAAAAAAAAATTATAAACACATGAAATCGAGCATGACGTAGCCGTCACACACTGGGATGACTATCAACCATGCGAGATTCCATGTGACCGCTGAAAAAAAATTATAGACACATGAAATCGAGCATGACGAAAACGTCACACAGTGGGATGATTATCGTTGCGAGATTCCATCTGACCGTTAAAAATCAAATTATAAACAGATGAAAATAACGTAGTAACGTTTGATACTTAAGGAAAAAAGAATAAACATCATAGATAGTATATTGATGCATTTTAAAAAACTTTTACATGTTGGGGATAAGTAAACAGCATACACATCAATCTAATAAAATCGCTCACCAAAATGTGCAGAGATTGTTTTTTGGCCGGAAACTGCAACCCAAACTCAGCATCAACCAGCCCAATGACATTTACGAGCAGGAGGCAGATTCCATGGCGGACAAAGTGATGCGGATGACTGACCATGAAAACATGAGCCAACCCTTTTTCAGACCCCGTGTATCCTCTCTACAGCGAAAGTGTGCCCATTGTGAAGAGGAAGAAAATAATCTTCAGCGAAAAGAAGTGAATAATGAGAAAACTCCCCAAAATAATGGATTGGATAGTTATGTAAGCCAACTAAACAGCGGTGGGAAGCCGTTGTCCAATGAGGTAAGAAATTTTTATGAGCCTCGGTTTGCCTATGACTTCAGCGACGTAAAAATACATACCGATAACGTTGCGGCCAAGTCTGCACAATCTATCAATTCACTGGCATATACTTCGGGTAATCATATTGTTTTTAACAACAATCAATATTCGCCTGGTACGGATAGTGGAAAGAGATTGCTTGGCCATGAATTGACGCATGTAGCGCAGCAAATGGTAATGCCAAAACAAAAGAATATAGTGCAAATGCAGAGCTCAGTAGCAGTGCCTGCACCAGCTTCGACCACTATTTATCATCCAGGAGTTAACCACGGCCATACCCCGAGCGGCAGATGGTCAGATGTTCAGGCTAATCCCAACAGCGGTTTTTTAATAAGCCAGGTTTGTTCAAGGTTTTCACCCAATACTGTAGTAGGAATTGCAATATCACGGGAGTTCTCAGATAAACCAATAGCACTGGAACATCTTAACTGGTATCTTTCAACCGGTGCGGGTGCAGATTTTGTGGAGGATGGATATCTTGACAGAATGCTTAGAACTGATGCCGGGATCCAGACTTTCCTTTCTGGGCGTATACCGACCAGTGCTCCTGTGGGAGGGAGATTTAGGGGCCATGTTAAAGTCGAGCAATTCCACTACCGGGATCAGGATTTCCGTTATGCTTTTGGGGCGATTGACCGACTTGATTTCGAAGCAGATTTTACTGCGGGCACATTGCATGCCTGGTTTCAGGACCGATACGAATGGCATCCTGTTTACCCAGGGTTATATACAGCCTTTCCAGATGACGTGGCGCGGGAAACAAATTGTGTTCATGCGGCATTGGTGGAATTGAAGGCTGGCGGCGTAGCAAAAGATTACTGGATGAAAGGAGAGGCGACAGTTCCTCTTAGTTTGTTTAACAGTACTGTTGCGCCAAGTACAGGGAACGACCTTTGAAATGGTTTGAGCAATAACCTACTCCCAAAGCTATCCGGATTCCTGCAGATGGTAAGATTTATCCTGCATTTATTTTTAGGTATTCATAGCAAAGTGTAGGGCAACTGTAAGTATACATATAGTTACTTGTTATAAACACATTGACATAAATGATCACGTTAATTTTATGGAATATTTGACCAAACATGCAGTCCTGTCAAAAACCAATCCACCAAAACAGGGAAGCTTTTTTCGGAAAAAGGATCCTGCGCCTTTCTTTATTCAACCCAAACTCACCATTAACCAGCCCAATGACATTTACGAGCAGGAGGCAGATTCCATGGCGGACAAAGTGATGCGGATGACTGACCATGAAAACATGAGCCAACCCTTTTTCAGACCCCGTGTATCCTCTCTACAGCGAAAGTGTGCCCATTGTGAAGAGGAAGAAAATAATCTTCAGCGAAAAGAAGTGAATAATGAGAAAACTCCCCAAAATAATGGATTGGATAGTTATGTAAGCCAACTAAACAGCGGTGGGAAGCCGTTGTCCAATGAGGTAAGAAATTTTTATGAGCCTCGGTTTGCCTATGACTTCAGCGACGTAAAAATACATACCGATAACGTTGCGGCCAAGTCTGCACAATCTATCAATTCACTGGCATATACTTCGGGTAATCATATTGTTTTTAACAACAATCAATATTCGCCTGGTACAGATAGTGGGAAAAAATTGCTGGCACATGAGCTGACACATGTTGTACAGCAACAAGCAGCAAAAAAAATGCTTTATCGAAAGGTAGATGAAGATGGTTTTGAGGAAAATCCCCATTCAGAGATCATAGCTCATTATAGCGATTATGAAACGATTGGAGCAGATGTATTGGAAAGTATTGGCTATGAGAATTTGATTCAAAAATCAAAGGAACACGGTTTTTTACCCCTGCAGGAGGACATTTATGGACAGAATTCAGGTGGGGAAGCCCCAACAATTCAACGGCAAACATTTGCGGAAGTCTATACACCATTTGCGGTAGCTGCTGGCATTGTCTCTCAGCTTGATTCACCACTTCCTGGTCCCGGAGATTTGGTGGCATTAGGCATATTGGCGGTAGGACTGGTTGCTGCGGGAGTTATAATAGCAACTGCTACTACACGAACCTGTCCCCCCTGCCCTACTAATCCTGCGCCCGAAATTGATATTGTTCCCCCATCCACACCACACTGGCCTTGTCCTGGTTCTCATTGGCACTACCGAGTTTACAACCAAAACCCAACTACTTGCGAGTGTTTTCTTTCGGGTAGGTTATTTGGAGGATGCTGCGGCATTCCGGGAGCCCCCTGTTAAAATTAAAAGCTATGACTGAAAAACTAATCGGATTTAAATGTGGAGAAATGGAAAAAGACTTTCTCGAAACCTGGGATCTACAGAGAAGGAAATTATATCTTCTGAGTGACAAAATCAGAAAACCTCTTTCCGTTGATAACAGCGTATGGGAAAATGCAATTGAAGTAGAAAATCCAAATATCTATGGTTTGTGGAAAGATCTGGCGCTGCTGAATATGAAAACGCAAAAAATTGATTTTGATTTTTTGCGTACAGCTGTCACCATATTATCAGATCGAAACCAAAGCAGAGAACCCCTGATAGAATCAGTATTAACTAATCCGGAAAACATGCAAAATCTATCTACTGATTTTCTGGGCTATGATGTTGCTGATGACGCCCTGACAAGTGGGCTAATGAATTGCGGCTATACCGAATCAGAAGAAAAGATGGATTGGGCCAGTCAGATTAACGAATACCATTTGTTCACTTCAAGGGATGCGGCTATAAAGTTCAAGACCTATTCGGACGAAAGAATTCCTGAACATGCCCCGTTTAGAGTCTTTGGCATCTATAAATTAAACAACTGGTGATAGATTTGGAAATTCCAGCATATAGGGTAATTTACGCAATCAATGCGGTTTGCCATTCCGGGAAGTTTGCATTGATTATTATGGAGCCCTCATTTTTTTAAAAGCAATGCGAAAAACCCAACACCCCGGATAAAGAGCAGTGTGCAACTTAGATTCCCCTTAACCCGTTAAATTAACTTGATATGGAACGCTTGATCCAACCCGTAAACCAATCAAAAACCATCCTGCCAAACCAGGAAACCTTTTTCCGAAAAAAAGATCCTTCACCGTATTTTTTCCAACCGAAGCTCACCATCAACCAGCCCAATGATTTGTACGAACAGGAGGCGGATGCAATGGCCGACAGGGTGATGCGTATGCCCGATCAAGAAAACACGGAGCAGCCCTTTTTTAAGCCCAGTATTACCTCTCTACAGCGTATGTGTACCGACTGTGAAGAGGAAGAAAAGATGGCGCATCGCAAAGAAGTGGATGGAAAAGAGACTACAACAAATCATTCTTTGGAAAGCTATGTGGGCCACCTAAATAACGGAGGCCAGGCTTTGTCGGATGAAGTACGTGATTTTTATGAACCCCGCTTTGGATATGACTTCAGCCAGGTTAGAGTGCATACTGATACTGTTGCTGCAAAGTCCGCCCAATCAATCAATGCACTGGCATATACTAATGGTAATAACGTAGTATTCAATAATGGCCAGTATGCACCCGATACAGAAAGTGGCAAAAGATTGTTGGGGCATGAGTTGACGCATGTAGTGCAGCAGCGTGCAATTCATTCTGTTCAACCAAAAGTAATTCAAAGAGATTTAGCGATAGAGCCTACTGTTGAAAACCCACCGGAAGTTGTATTGACACGTAGGCAAATGCAGGACGCAATACGTCTTGACACTGTTATGTTTACGGATGCAACCGAAATAGAAATAGTAAGAGATATTTTAGGGATTTCGAAGCAGCCTGCAGTAGTAGATGAAGAATTCGTAAACGCAGTAGTGCGCTACCAAGGTAGTTTTGGCTTGGGATCTGATGGGATATTGGGACCAAGAACCTCCGGCAGATTGGCGCGGGAAATAACTGCTGAAGCGGATTTCATGGGAGATCCTCCGGTAGGGACACCATTAAGGAGGTTGGCAAGGAGATTCACTTTGCGATCAATGGTCAGAGTCAGGAGCGGAACTTTAGTACATCAGGGTTTTACAGGACCCGACGCAAATCCTGAGGGTATAATAAGTGTAAGAATCGGAGGAAATGAAACTGGGATGAGCCCACTTGCTACTAGGGCCATTTCTCTAGATTATACTGGAAGAAATGCAGATAATGTAAGATGGCTTCAGTTTACCAGCATTCACATGAGTGCTACGCAACCCGGCAATGCTGCGCCAACAAATAGAACAGGTACTGTAAATGTTTGTGGCAATAATCATACCTGGTCAACGCTTGCCGCCCCAAATTGGAATGTAGACTCCTGTGATGCAGCAGTTCCGTTTTATGATCCGGCCCATATCAATGTGAGAACGCCGGGGCGTTCGATTGTTGTTGCAGATCAACCCCAAGGATTTTTACCACAGGGCCAAGCTTTTGCGGCTTCATTGGCTCCCGCACCCACAACCGTTACCGCCGTTTTTAATTTTGATTCTTACGCTGTAGCAAATGGAACAACGCCTGTATATCATGTAAGATGGAGAGCCCATTATACGTATAATATTACAGCAGGGACCGAGTCCGTAATACGCTATAGAATCCCTGGTGGCGGGCCTATAAGGAGGTTAACAGCGGGCCACAGAGCGGCAATAGACGCAAGATATCCCGGTAACGGAGTACTTTAATTTCATAAAGCATTGACATGGAAACGAAAGAAGGTATATGGCAATTTGCTTATCAGGAAGATTTTGATGGTGAAAAAGATATGCAACTCAATGAACATTTCACTTTTTTATACAAAGATGGAACGGTTACTCTCAGGTTGGTGACCATGCATCCCGGTATATGGAAATCGGAAGATGATTTTTACAAATTAAAGGCAAAATTCGAAAAAAACACACTTTACTACTTGCCTCCATTTGGGAACTGGGCTAAACTCGCCAGTTTCGATAATAATCATTTTGTTGACATTGGTAATGGCAAAAGAAGAGTCTTTGAGAGAATTTCAAAGGACAAAGTTGTAAAATGGAACCTGAATATACTTAAAGAAAATCGAGAACTGCATAATTATCGAATCTCACCTGATGGAGTAATAAGGTAGTTTATTGACTGCCATGGCAATCGATTACAGAATGACGTAAAACTACTCAATAAAAATGATGCCCGAGATACCATCCGGGGTCTCGGACAAGCTTGAAAAAATGATGGACATTCTCGGACTGGACTGGGGCACCGCCGATTTCAAAAAGTCTGCTGAAAATGGAAATTATCATTTTCTGGAAGTCAATTCGAATCCTATGTTTTCTGTATTGATAAGGTGGCCAAGGGGTTAATTTAGAAAGGTATTGTTGAATGTTTTGCGATATAGTCATTAGTCCATTGAAATCAGTCCTTTCCAAAACCACCGGCAGTTCCCAACACCTTCAGGTCAGGCATAAATGATTCGGGGAGAATTTTAGGTCCGGTGGCTTCCTTTTGTCGCAATAGTATTTCCCTAAACGGTAAATTTTGCAGATACTACCTTGATATCTAAAGAATCGTCTATTCAAAAATCCTCCCCTCGCTTAGTTCAGGACCAGCAACCTGCTTTTTTTAAACCCATTATTCAAGCAAAACTCACAATTAACCAGCCCAATGATCCAGATAGCTTTCGGGATGAACAGGAAGCATATGCTGTAGTTGGTAAGGTATTGTATATGCCGGCTCCATCCGAAAAAGCACCTTTATTTTTCCAGCCAAAACCTAGGCCGTTTGCTCCTGTACAAAGAAAATGCATGGTCTGTGAGCTGGAAGAAAAATTGCAGCATAGGGAAGAAGAGGAAGTAACCCTGCAATTGAAACCTGCTAAAGAATTTGACATACAAAAAAAATGTGGTCATTTTGGTGAAGAAGAAAAGTGGAACCTTAAGGGAAACAAGGATCAACCATCAACTACTTCATCAAAAAACGAGAGTTTTTTCCGTAATTTATCAGGTGGCAAACCATTGAATCCAGGTGACAAGAATTTCTTCGAATCAAGAATGGGTTATGATTTTTCTGGTGTAAAAATTTATAATGATAGTAGAGCAAATCAATCAGCAAAAAATGTAAAGGCACTTGCTTTTACACATGGTAATGCTATCGTTTTTAATTCGGGGCAATATCAACCGCATAATTATGAGGGGAAAAAGTTATTGGCGCATGAGTTAACGCATGTAGTGCAGCAAAACAGCGCTATAAATCAAACTAAAAGAATACAAAGAAAGCCTACTGCAATTGAGATTCCGGCACCTGATGCAGTGGAAGATTGGAATCCGCCTGCCAATGCGGAATTTCAATGGAAGAATGAAGCTTTGAGGAAAATTATTTATCCTGAACGGGAACAAAGCCTGAGAGTTTTCCTGGAATTGGTAAAAAAATTTGAATTAAAAGGATACCTGCAAAATCCTGATAAAACTTCAAACGATGATCTTGTTTCGATTCTTGAAATAGACAAAAAATTGAAAGAAGAGTGCATGAGGGCAAATACCGATAAAAAGGACAAGTTGCAGGCAACTTTACCTGGTGACCAGAAAGAACTGAATAAAATGCGATTCCAAAAAACACAGGCACAAAAAGATTATTTATCATTAATAAGAAAAGATCCTGAAAGAAAAATATCCGCTGCAAGAACAAGCATGCAACAACGTATTCGGCGTCTGGTAAAAAACACCGAATCTGAACAGAAAAAACTTAATTCCTTAGAATTAACTAAAAGAAATTTTAGTCAGACAGGTTATGAAAGGAAAAAAGCATACCATGAAGGTAGACGTAATGCTGCTTTAACTGAAACGAAAAGGCTGGAAGAAGAACTGGCACCGGTAAATGAACAGTATGAACAATTGATTGCACCCGCTGAAAAACAATTTGAATCTCTTAAAAAATATATTCTTGAAAAAGAACAGAAAATCAAACAGGATAAAGCACGCATAAGAAAATTAACCAGATTAATAAGCGAGGTTAACGGTGATATTAGGATAATCAATCAAATGATCTCCAAACTGCAATCGGGCATAATAAAGGAGGATACAGGAACTATAACAAATTGGCGACTGAAAAAATATCGCGAAGCCTTAAATAAAATGGGCCATGATGCATTGTTGAAAGATGTTGTGGATGCTTTTGAACGTAATGCTGCGAGCGGATATTTTCCAAGATGGCTCTTATATACTGTTGTACATTTTTCAGGGATGCGTTATGCTAATGCGCATGGAACCTGGGATAAAAGTCCGCAGAGTTTGCTTTCAAGTTTGAAAGACGAAGAAATCAATACGGCGGATGAAGATACGCGCAAGGGATGGCAAAGTGAAGCCATGGTGGACCTTACAGCAAAAGAAAAAACGTCGGTAAAAGGTTTATGGCCTGGGTTAAAGAGAAAACTATCAAAAAATGATAAACTTGTATTTGAAAAATTTGAGCCTTTGCATGAAGTATTAATGCAGGCTTATGCAAAACTGGCTGGTGCTCAAAAAGATTCAAATTTTTATAAGGAAATCATAGCAAACATTGCTTCATCAGAAACCGATATTGAAACTTTGCAATCTGAATTTTCCGCGAAGGGTTGGAAATTGCTTGTTGCTACACGCAAAGCGGAAACAGATAAATTGATGGGTATTTACAGAAGAAAAGCAAAAGCAAAACTTTTAAAAATCAACAGACCAAGAGCCCTTGCTATTTTAAAACAAATGCGCGATAAAGGCCAGATTCCCGATTATGCATGGAAAGAAATAACCAGCTTTACAGAACTCAAATTAGAAATAACAGATCCCGCTAATCTTGTTGAGAGAGATGCGAGAGGTTTAAAGAATGTTACGGTTGAGGCAGATGCTGATGCATTAGCGGAATTCACAAAATGGAAGGGCGTTTTGAAAGCATGGCATAGTTCAGGCACTGCGTGGCGCGATCAAAATCAAAAAACACTGTCAGAAGCTGTGATGACTTCACTTGTTTGCGACCAGATAGGTAGCGTTACACAACACAGCAGGGGAATAAATTTCGGCAAAACAAATCCGTATGGCGGTCCGGGGGGATTGCGTAATAATGCGATGTTCTATTATGACATATCAAAAGGTAGAGAAACTGCCGTGACATCAATGCCCAGAGATAAAAAATCGCTTTGCCCGGAAGACCCCGGGATACCTTTCTTCAAACGGCCAAAAAAGATTGAAGATTTTCCATGTGGAGCCAGTATATTCTGGACAGGCTGGTCTAATGTGGAAACAACAAGAAAATACGGATCATTTTATAAAGTAAAGGAAAAGCCTGTATTGGATAAAATAAAAAGACTTTCCGATGAAAGAAAAAAATTACTTGAAAAAGATCCTAACAAAAAATTACCAAAAGTTGAAAAAGCACTTGCTGAACAAAATGCACTGAGAAAGAGAATACTTGAGGAAAGAGCAGGCATGGCTTTATTTGATCTAAAACAGTATGATAAGAGATTTTTGCCCGATATATCAAATATAGCACCAGCATTTCCCGAAAAAGAACTACAGTATTTTGACACCGAAACAACCTTTTACGAAGTAAAAGCCGGCGGACAGGATATTGCTACTTATAAAGAAGAAAAATTTGAAATATCAGATGGACTTAAACATAACGGCTGGACGTATTCAATCAATGATACAAGAGTAACGCGACAAGTTGGCAGAGGTAATAATCAAAAGACATTAAATTTTGGAAGTGTAATGCGTGTAAGACCTAGTCCGAATGTCGGTGATTGTCCGGATGGAGAAAAAAGCTGCCCTCTGAATTTTGATGATAAACCAGATCGTAAATTACTAAAACAATGGTTAGTTTGGAAACACCAGGCAACCGTTGCATTTGTATTACCAGATGAAAACAAAGTAATAACTTTTGATACATCAGGAAGCTTCGGGGGTACACCTATTAAAGGGTTGACATTAAGAGAACGTTATGTGGGCAGCATGACTGGTGAAAATAATTTGTTTGTTGGTTATCATCCGGAAACGCCAAGGGATTTTAAAGAATATATTGATAGGAACAGGATTTTAAATAATAATGCAGCCAATGCGAACCCGGCAAATAACTCAGGACAGCCGGGGACAGAATGAAAAATCCTGAAAACTATATCAACGGATTTTAAGAAAGGATCACATGTTGGAGGCGAGGAAACAGCATCGGAATCATTCTCATAAAATAGCTTCCCACAATGAGCAGGGATCGTTTTTTGCCCAAAAAATTCAACCCAAACTCACCCTAAATCAACCCAATGATAGTTATGAACAGGAAGCGGATGCCATGGCGGACAAAGTGATGCAGATGCCTGATAATCATATTATGCATCAGCCTTTTTTTAAACCGTCAATTTCACTCGTACAAGGAAAGTGTGCAAATTGTGAGGATGAGCAAGAGCATTTACAAAGAAAACAGGGGTATATCGAAATGGAATATGACCTGCAGCCACCGAAACTGCAACGCACTTGCGACGAATGTTCAATACAGCCACCTGAACCAAGCGAAATAGAAGAAGAAGAGGAAGAGGAAACCGCCGATCAATCAATTAGTCCTAAATCAGAAAATTTGAACGGAAATTCGGGAACCATGGACATTCCGGCTAATTTTCAGAATACGTTGCAACGCTCACAAAACTCCGGTGTACCGCTTGCCGAAGCAACACGAAACATTATGGAGAGTAGTTTTGGTCAGGATTTTAGTCACGTCCGCATTCATGTTGGTTCAGATGCTACCTCTCTCAACAGGCAAATTCAGGCAAAAGCTTTCACATATCAAAACAACATTTTTTTTAACTCCGGAAATTTCAATCCGGGCTCCAAACAGGGGCAACATTTGTTGGCTCACGAACTCACACATGTAGTTCAGCAAACTGGTGGTCGTGAATTTCAACCGAGCCTACAACGCAGTTTTGAGCCCAAAATAGGTAACTGGGCCCATGCGCAGATCCAACAACGCTTACGTGAAAAGGATGCAAAACTCATCACTGAAGCACCTATTCCCGGCGGCACGAGAGATATCAAAGCCATTAACACTGTTGGTTTTGCAGATCTTTACAAGGCAGAAAATCAAACTGTTTCAGGGATTAGCGGCCAGGAACCCCAAGAATCCAAAGATTTGCCCGAAGGATCCAAGTTTTTCAAATTCGTAAATATGGCTTCCAATTTTAAGAATAGAGCCAAGTCTAAATCGGGGATAAATTTTGGTCCAACCATTCACAAAAGAACCAGGAAGTTCGCCGGCAACTTCCCTGGCAACTTTCATATCGGCGAAATAAAGCCACTATTTCCCACGGAATTTCGGCAATCTCTTGCTTATCATGGACTTGGTCGTCTCCAAGTGGGTAATTATATTGAGGGTTTTCAAGAGTTTGCAAAACGGGTACACACTGATAATCCCCAAGAACCACAATTGCCGGCCACCATTACCGGCAGACCAATAAACATACCTGACACCAATATTCCTGATGCTATTAATTATAGAAAATTTGAACAGGAACGACTCAAGGGTGGTGCGGATGGGATTTATAAAAGAGATAAGGCGCATCATGAACGTATTTGGATATTGAAATTCAAAGACGGTATCTATGTTTATTTTCTGTTACCGCATCCCTATACATCGGATGCATTCCCTAAGCACCTGGAGGACCAGCTTAAAAAACTTAACCCATTAATTGATCGGTTGCGGAAGAAACGTCCTGCCATGAACAATACACTGGGACTTAAACGGGACGAGGGTTATCCGAATGCAACGGGGGCAAAACCCAAAAAGAATTCTGGTTTGCTGACCCTGCCAAATCCATCTATTCAGGCCAAAGGTGAAAATTGGAATGAACTGGCTAAAACCTGGGAGGTTGAACGTAAAAATTGGGTGAAAGGTACTGGGACAAGTACTGAAAAGCCTAAGGATTTTTTAAAGCAGCAGGCACGAGGGGTGGTGAAAAAAAATAAAATTGATGAAAAGCTTGGTGTGACTTCAAGTGATTCACTTATTAGGCAACAAATAAAATCAGTAGGTCAAATACGTTTTTGGAGTAGCCTAAAAGGGCGTTTTCTCGGCGCATTACGTTTCCGCTTTGGGAGTGCTTTCGACAAAGTAGAAGAACTCTTTGAAAAAATCAAGGAGAAATTCAAGAAACACCATGCCAACTCGACCAAACTTAACGAAAAGAACGGCATATTCGATGGATGGAAAAAAGTTGCAACTAAAGCAATTATTAGGTTAGGCGTGGCAATCTTCAAAGACATGGTCGTTCTTGCCTTTAAAGGATTCATTGATTGTATAAATGGTATTATCAACGCAATTAGTAGCCGTTTAACCGCTGTAATTGACGAGTCCAAAGATGAAGCCCTAGAAAAAATCGAACCGGTATGCTGTGAAATAATGGAGTTCAAAGGCAATCTGGAAAGAGAGTTTGAAAAACATGATAAACTAATGGCTTCTTTCACTGAAACGGTCGAAACTATTCGGGAGTGGAGGAAGATTCTTGACGTCGTGGAAGCTTCCGTCAGGATAGGCGTTCAGATAGTATCGTGCGGCACTCCCCCCGCACTCGGATGCCTATGGGGACTGGTTGCCCAGTTGGGTATTTCTTCGGGTTTGAGCCTATTGGCACGTACAGACTATTTTGAGGAAGAGATAGCCAAACCTGCGGCAAGAAGCTTACTTGACGCCGTTGTTGGTGATTCGCTGCATAATTTTCTCATCGATGTACTTGAGAGTACCCCCTTACAGCCGTTTGTGCTGGAGGCTAAGACCTGCGCAAGACGTAATTCATCATTAGGTAATCAAACAATTGGTGGCAACATCGATAAGCTTGATCCGAACGACCCAAAGAACGTGAAGGCCCGTGCGGAATGGGAGCAGGAGTATCAGGGAGAAATTCTGCGAGACCTCCAGGCGGTTTTTGAAAAAGGCAAGGGGAAAAAAGTTACACAGGAGGACCTATTGAAGTTGGTAGAATCAATGAACGCAAGTGGCAAAACACCTGCAGAGATAAAGGAAATGCTGATGAGTGCCAGGAATCCGGCTTCAGGCAAACTTAACCTGGATCTAGCTTCCGCAACGGTAAAGAGTGGGATGGTTCCCGAAGCAATAGACAAAGAGCGGAAAATTGATCTTGAAAAAGCCGTGCGCAACAATGTTGTTTTTCAACAACTCATTGGATGGGATCCACTTCAATTTATAAAAAAACCTGGCATTAAGGCTGACTCAACTGAATTTGCCGAAGCCGTTTATGACATGCAAATAGCCTTGGGCCTGAAACCCGACGGAATGTTGGGAGAAGAATCAGTTGTACGGTTTTACCAACGAAACAACCTTAAAAAAGACGCGATTTATAAGGAGGCTCTCAGGCAGTATGAAAATAAAATAGCAGAAAAAGAGAAAGCAGCTGAAAAAGAAAAAACACCGGAGGAAAAACCGTCTTCGCCTACGTACAAGGTTTTAAATGCTGCTGATTATCCGATTCAATCCGGGAAATTTCAATCCTATCCCAAATTCGTAAGACCCAAACTGCCTTATGAACTATACGAGGAAATTGTGTTGCAACGGCAGACTCCCGCGATAATTTCAATAGATTTATATGTACACGGCGTACATGCCTACCGAATACAAAATGTGGCTTTGAAAAATGTACAATTTTCTGAGTTATTGGCTACGCCGACAAACATTCCATTGATTATTATTACGTTAGTTGATGGTTTTCAACTGTTTGTTGAGGGAGAAGAGGCAATCTTCAAGCAATTAATTTGGAGGTATGACAAATAAGATGCGGCTAAGTAGAGGGTAGTTGCATATAGAACTGGGGTTTTGAACAAAACTTTTCAATAGAATATGGAAGATTAAATCTTCAATTAATTCGAAAAATTCGGGTTTGCCTTTTAAATGCCCAAATCTCAGGATTAAAATTTGCGCTGTCACTTCAAGCCGGTTTAAATTTTTCGATGCTCAAATTCTATTCGGGACTGAGAGTTTTTCGGCTAATAATATTACTGCAACCCGGGATCAGGAGACAATCGGCATAATGATACCTGACCCCGGTTTACAGCTTACCATCACTCAGGCAGAGAGCGGTTCTAGGGTGATAAGTCTTTCAGATGTGCCTCTTGCAGGTGGATACTCAGGTTTTGTGCGCAGGATTTTGAGACTTCCGGTACAGCTCATCGGAATGCAACAGATCCGTGAATCACAGGCTGACGAAGTGGTCTCCCGTCCCGAAAATGTCACGAATCCTCCTACGGATATTGGGGAATTTCGCATCCGGACAGGATTGGGGTTTGGCCCCGATCCATTTGCGTTACTGGGGGCATCATGGATATATACTTTTAGACCATTACTTTGGGTAGTCTTATAAGCTTATAATGGCAAATAAACGACTCCCTTATAAAGGGAGTTTCCATACTTTTTCATTTAGAAACGAAAGCCAAAAGTGAAATCCGCCAAACCCAAAACCGATACCATCTCCCAAGCCATACAGGTAAAGGTCGAGGGACAGCAGCGCTTTTTCCAGGCAGAAAGAGCGGGCAATATTTTTGAAGGAGGCAGCCCGGGCTTCTTTTCTTCCACCAGCGGAAATGCGGTGCAGTCCAAGCCATTTTTCACCAAGCCTTTTATACAGACAAAACTAACCATTGGCCAGCCGGGGGATAAGTACGAGCGGGAGGCGGATGCTATGCCGGACCAGGTAGTTCAAAAACAGGCTGCAGATGGTCCTCTCTCTATTGTACAGAGTATGTGCTCAGAATGCGCACAGGAGGAAGATGGCAATGGACCAAAAAGCCTTGATCATAGGAGGTTTTCACGGCGATGAGCAACCGGGCTATGAAATGGTCGACGGTTTGGTCAATGAACTCCGGAACGGCACCGGGCCTGCCAATACAGAATTGGCCTTTCACACTTTGATCATACCGAGATTGAACCGGGGTGCCATTGAGGATCATTTAAGCGGAGTAACTTCATATGATCGTCGTTGCAATCGTCAATTGGTAGATCTCAATAGAAGCTTACCTGTCTTCGGAAATAATCGCAGTTCTCCGCGTTGTCCCAACAGTGCCACAGCACCCGTTCAACCTGAAAATCAAGCGGTTATATTCCTAACTGCAGGTGCCCGTAGATATCGATATGCGCATTTATCCGCCCGCCAACCGGCCGGCCAGTATAGTGCAGGGTCTACGATTGGTCAAACGGGGGTAACTGGGAATGCGGTGGCAGATCGACCACATCTGCATTTAGAGGTTCAGCAAAATAACAGGGCTATTGATCCTGCAGGGACGTTCGCCACTCCAAACATGGTGAGGGCTGCTTTCAATCCTTTCGCTATAACGAATATCAATTTTTCCGAAGCTGAAAATTGTAATCCCTGCGCCATGTAAAATTATATTTGACTTGGTCTTTTATGAGATAGGAAGGTAGTTTCGGAGGTAAAAACGAAGTATTCCTGACCAAGAGCTATTCAACGAGTTGGATAAACATTTTTATCGGATTCTTTGAAGAATTTATTTGTTTACCATATATGAAAGTTTCTGAGATCAAAACAGCTGCCGCATTCCATACCATTCAAGCCAAAGGTGAGAAACAGCAGCTCTTTTTCCAGGCGGAAAAAGCGGACAGCACTTTTAAAAGGGGCAGCCCGCCGTTTTTTTCTGCCAGAAGAGGAAATGCTGTGCAGCCCAAAAGCGATATTCCTAACATTCAGGCATCTTCAGACTTGGAAAGCCGCCTGAATTCCTCCCGAGGCGGCGGATCGCCCCTGCCCGAAAAAACCCGTACTTCGATGGAATCGGCCTTCGGCTCTGATTTCAGCGGGGTACGGGTGCATACCAATAGCGGTGCGGTAAGGATGAACCAGGAATTGGGGGCGCAGGCGTTTACGCATGGAAGCAATATTTATTTTAATTCGGGGAAGTACAACCCGGGGAGAATGGAGGGGCAGCGGTTGCTTGGTCATGAGTTGACGCATGTCGTGCAGCAGGGCCATGCGATCAACTTGAAAAAAGATGCGGACGAAATAAGAGGTAAGACCCTTCAGTCGAAAGAAGTGACTCCAACTTCAACTAAAATACCGGCCAATGTCCAAAAAAAGGGACATGAACAAGATTGTGGGTGTTCGACCTGCACGGGAAAGACCTCCCTGTTGAAAAGCAAAGAACCTGATCGACCTTTCATGCTACAAAGAAAAGGCCATGATCGGGGTTGTGGCTGCCCCGAATGTGCCGGTCAATTAAGCAGACAAAAAATTGGGCCTAATATCACTCAGTTTCTACAGAGAAAGCAAACCAATGAACTGTTTATCCAATTGGCGCCAAGTAATGTGGTTCCTCACACATTCCTTGGAGTCGGTGTGTCCGGTGGGGTTGACCGAAGAATGGTTACCCGATTAAATCTTGTGCAAGGTGAACTTCAAAGACAATATAACGCGCTGCCCGTTCAGGGAAGGCCTGCATCGCTTCAAGAATACGCCGGATTATCCACGATTAGTGGCTGGCAGGACAGATCGGGATCCCACGGTACCGGAAATGCTGTGGATGTAAACTACTATAATCAACCCTACATTGCAACCAGAACTACGGAAGGCGGCAGAACCACATATGGAGGTGAGCGGGCGGAAAGAAAATTGCCTGATACTGCAACAGATGCCGAAATAAGAGCAGAACGCTCCCGGGTAAGAACAATTACAGGATTTCGTCAGCCAGCAGTTGAGGTCTATGACAGAGCGATGAACTTTGTTCGAATTCAACCGACCGCTTTAAGTATGGCGGATGTGGGAAATAGGAGGACAGGCGAAACTGCCACCGAGGCTTATCGGCGGTTTCATACTGTATCTGAGGCTTTGCGGGTCTATTTTGGTTTGGTATTTCATACAAATTATGAGAGAGTGACACGTCGGCCAATTGTAAATCCTGAAACGGCTTCTGAAACAGTATTACTTTCAATTCCAACAACGGAACGTAAAGATGAAGCTTCTGCTGTTGCAGATATTACTACTTTCATGGCTGATCCTGGCTGGATACGTGAACACCCATCTTATCCGTTATCTGCCCGTGAGCAATTTTTCAGGATTCTTAGAGATTATGAGGTAGTACGAAAGCCAATGCTTAGAGGGTCACCTAGTACCCAGCCATCCGATACAAGGAATCCTGCCCTTGGTTTTTTACACATGCCAGAACATTTTGTTGTGGCAATGATGGATCAGGGCAATTTGCGCTGGGGAGCCTGTGAATTTAGTAGAAGAGCAAATGGAGATATCCATCATTTTGACATGACTGCACCATATCATACCCCTGCACCTGTTCCGGCGGCAGGAACAGACGCCGTGCCGGATCGGGAAAGTGTCGGAAATTAAGAACTAATTCAAAGCTTTTTTAATTATTTCAAATGAAATTGTGAGCGTTGAACTTAAGGTTAAAATAGGAGAAGTGACTGATGAAATTTAAGATGGTTGTATCCATGGGAGCCGCAAATGGATAAATGAAAATACAGCAGCGCAAAAAACCTCTAAACCAAATCAAATGCATAGGCATAGTCCAAAATATCCTTGAAACCATGTATGCCAAGCTTTCTATTGATGTTTTTCCGGTGTTTTTCCACCGTATGCCTGCTAATAAATAGATCATCAGAAATTTCCGGGTTGTTTCTTCCTACTGCCAGCAATTTCAGAATTTCTGACTCCCTCTCGGTCAATTGATTAAATTGACATCGGTGACTGTCTCGGAACATCTCTTCAGAAATAATCCGTAACATTTTCTTATTTAAACCGACGAATTTCGAAATTGGGATGGTCATGGTAAGATAGCCATAACACACAGATTTTAATTTCTTGAAAATTACCAAACAAATACAATAGGCATTGATCTTTGAATTGAACACTTGTTGGTAGTTAGAGTAGATGGAACCCAGCTGTTGATTTTCAAAGAAATTCCTGACTTTAGGCAACTCATATTGCAGCGTGTCAGGATGATAAAATTTTTCGTTGAAATCGAGCTCTATATTTTTTGAATTTCCTGAAGACAGCCCAATCCAGTCCCGCCCTTCCCTATTCAGATACCTAAGATTAAAATCTTCATCGGTATAAAACAAGACTTCCCCGCTCAATTCACCCACCTGCTCAAAAGTTAGTTGGTTGGTTTGCAGCAAATCCTCATAAACTTTTAAATTTTCATACTGCTGGTTCAAAACGGAGGTTAACGTTTCCATAGCTAAAATAATTAAGTACAAGTAATAATCTTAAAAGAAATTTATATCCCTATTATCTATGGGTATCACTGGATATCCAAGAATTGAAAATAATACTTAATTAATTATTGGTTTAGTATTATTAGAGGCCTTTAAAACGTCGAAAATTTTTAAAGCTCTCGTTCCGCGAAACAAAATTTTAAATTCTACCTGAAACAGGACCCTTTTGCAATTACTTATCGGAAAGCGCATATTATAAATTTCAAAATAATGTCTGACAAATGCAATTTTTTTAATAGAATTATTCATTTTCTGTTAATTAAAGATATAAACTAACTATTAATGCGTATCAAAGTCCTTACTCCGAATATCTGTTTTCCCTATCTTATACATCCAATTTTATTACCTCTGGATAGGGCCAGCAGTCTCTTCTTAGCCAGTGTCGTTAAATCCTCCATTGTAAACTTGGTTCCCGTAATCCAAAGTAAAAACCCCTTTGAGTAACTAAGTGAACCGGTTACAATGGTATATCAGAAACCTGTCTTATTTGTTACGCTTTAAGTGAACATTTTTTTAACAGGATGAGAAATCCTAAAAAGACTAGTCTAACACAAAAATATATGCTGTAAGAAAAGCTTTAGTCAAACGGGAGGAGTAGAAACTCATTTCATTCCGATTTTCAAGATGATGTTGTTCGGGAAAAGGATTCTATTTAGCTTTGATGGGTGTTTAACCCGGAATATGCATTAGAATTTCTGCTGGGGACCTAAAACGCTTTAAAATCATCATTAAGCTATATTATGAGATTTTTTAAGATGGGAAAGAAAAGATTACTATTCATACTTGCCATTTTATTTATTGTAATCCTCAACTATTGTCTTAACCTATCCTCAAATCTTTTTCTGCTGTTTCCTCCTGAGGGGGCGGTGATGGTAAATGAAAACGGCTGGAGAATTTTACAAACCAATCAGAAAAGCTATGCTACCAAAACAGAATTCCACTCCAGTGCATTTACCGTCAAAGAGCTGACTTTTAGGCGGAACCATCCGGACTTTTTTCAACGACAGTTTTTAAAAATATTCCCGGGTAAAATAAAGATCGTAGAAATATCGCCAGAAAATGATTTCATGATTGTTTCTAATCCCCATACAGGGTTTCAATCAATGAATACTGGGGAAGCCCTTAAAAACTCCCCGGCCAACTTTGTACTAAACGCCAATTTTTATGGAACAAAAAATCAGATAATGGGGGAATTGATACTGGACGGCCGGAAATACAAAAAAGAAACCAGCAACAGCGGATTTTTCAGGGTCATCGAAAACATTCCACATGTAGGCCCCCGCTCCTATATCAATTCTATACCGGGGGAAATCCAATACTCCTGCCAGGCCTTTCCCTCCGTTATGAACGATGGTCAGATTTTCTCCTATATATTATCGGAGAAAAGTCCATCCAAACCCTTGTGGAAGAAAAAAACCTACCGCAACCTGGTGGGCAGAAAAAAGAATGGCAACATCGTATTTATCTTATCCAACCAAAGGGGTTTTCTATCCATAAAGGAAATCTCTATAATCGCCAAAGTTTACGGAGTGGATACCGCCGCTTTATTTGACGGAGGCAAAGCGCTGCAGTACAAGATTGACCATCCCGATTTCAAGATGACCTTTGCCGCTTTCAACAATTCATTTTCCCTGGGTAAAAGAATTGATGATTATTTTATGAGAAAGTTCAGATCACCCTTTATCCAGAAATCACCGGTTTTTATTGGCGTCAAGTTACATTAGACTATTTTTTTTAGTAAGCTGTTCGGCATTTGCAATGTCGAACCCAGATAATGGGGATTTGTAATCCCCACACTAAAAGCATGATTTCGGACCTTTTCGTAATAGAGGTGGGAATGAAATTTACTTTCCAGCTTCTCTTTTAAATATCAATGTGGGTTATTTTTTTAACTTCCCACAACCTCACTCTCACTTCACAACCTCAAATTTCATTTCCTTTTTACCCTAATATACCAAAGCTTCGGTATTGTATGGCTTTGGTATGGGGGGTACCTTGCTAACAATATATTAGTTTCCATAAATGGGAGCGAGGGGGCAAAGCTGTGGACAGCTTAATTAAAGTTGGTCAAGCAATTCGTATATATAAAGAGAGAATACAAGCAAAAACTGAATAAAAAAAAAGTTAAACCACTGATGGATAATACAATAAATTAACTTAATACCATGTCCCGAGAGAAAAGAAATGAAAAAAGTAGTTCATGGGTTTTTCTCTTTTATGGTAGTCTTTGCTTCTGCATCCTGCAATAGAAGCTCAACGCAACTACCGGCTATTACAGAACTCACAGATAAACAAAAGGAGATTATAAAATGCAAATTACAGTTCAAGTTTTAGCAGATGTGGCACGCCCACTCCACCAAAAAGAGGCCCCCACTGCCGAATCGGAAGGGCTGTTAAAGATGATCGAGTCATTTGGCCTCACACTGGAGTCAATGCACAAAAATACAGATGATCCAAACCTCCAGCGCTATTTCATAGTGGAGGTGCCGGACCGTGAAACTGCACAACAGGTGATCGACCGTCTCCTACAGTCCGAAGCAATTGAGGGGGCCTACATTAAGCCCCCTGATGAATTACCTTAAATTTTTATTTTCAAATGACTTATAAAGATTAGTATTATGGCAAAACAATCAAAATCAAAAAAAAATCAATCATCAGAAGATCCACAGGGCGAAGAGAACTTCCCGGCAAAACGCCAGCTAATCGTCATAGGGAAGCGTGACCTTGGGCTCCGTGCAAAAAAGGAAGCTGTTTCCTCTGTCACCGGAGCCAACGTCAAGCCACTAAATGACCTACTGGCCTCAGAAGAAGTGACGTTGGAGCCTCTCTTCGGTGTCAGCGAGGAACGACTCCAAGCACAAGCAGCTACGTTGGCCTTGGAGACAGGTGCAGAGGTTCCTGACCTGTCCGTCTACTACCATGTTGAAGCCCCAGATGAGCTTCTGGACGACCTGGCGAACCGCCTACAACAGATGGAGGGGATCGAAGCGGCGTACGTGAAGCCCCCCGCGGAACCAGCACAGATGAAACTCAATGATATTGCTCCCAGGACAGATGAACCACCAACTCATACGCCCGATTTCACAGCTCGTCAGGAATACCTGAACGCGGCCCCAATCGGAATTGATGCACGGTATGCATGGACAGTGCCGGGGGGAAGGGGAGCGGGGTTCAATATCATTGACATTGAGTGGGGTTGGAACTTTAATCATGAAGACTTGCTGCATAACCAGGGAGGGGTAGTTTCCGGAACCAATAGTACCGATGACAACCATGGTACTGCAGTACTTGGTGAGTACAGTGGTGATCGCAATTCCTTTGGCGTGGCGGGAATTAGTCCGGATTCTAATGCAATGGCAGTGTCCCTAGTTGGGAATAACACTTCCCAAGCTATCCGAATAGCAGCTGACCGGTTGAAGCGGGGTGATATCATCCTACTAGAAGTGCATCGAGGAGGTCCTCAATTTAACCCCGGTGACAGGACCAGATTTGGCTTTATTGCCATAGAATGGTGGCCCGACGACTTCGACGCAATACGTTACGCGATCAGTAAAGGGGTCATCGTTGTAGAGGCAGCCGGCAATGGCGGTCAGAATTTCGATGACGGTGTGTACGACACCAGACCTATTAATCATCCTAGAATGGGAACGTTTCCGGCTAGTTGGAAAAACCCTTTCAATCCTGCCAATCCCAGTTCCGGCGCTGTTGTCGTTGGAGCAGGCATGCCTCCCGCAGGTACCCATGGAAGAAATCGTCAACCAGGCTGGGGAGACGTGTACGCAGACAGAGGGCGATGCTATTTTTCCAACTATGGTGCCAGAATTGACGCGCAGGGCTGGGGATGGGAGGTTACCACGACCGGCTACGGGGATCTCCAAGGCGGGTCGGATCGAAACGAATGGTACACCGACCAATTCAGCGGCACTTCCAGCGCCTCTCCCATCATCGTTGGTGCGTTGGCCTGCGTGCAGGGAGTCTTGCGAGCCCAAAGGCGAATTCCACTGAGTCCTGCCAGAGCCATCCAGTTGCTTCGGTCCACTGGTTCCCCACAGCAGGACGGCCCAGCGTTCACATTCATCCCTGATATGGCAGGTACCGGATACCCACAGAACCATCCTGCTAGGCCACGCACCCAACGCATCGGCAACCGCCCCAATTTACGGCAACTGATTTCCAGAGCATTAGAGACGCGGACTTGGGTAGGAGTCCAATTCTCAAGATCAATCCCTGCCGGAACAACACGCCGGTATTTTACGCACAGTTGGCCGGCGCATTGGCATGTGGTGTGGACAGTCGTACCAACTAGCCCACAGCGGGGGGCACCCCAGATAGAGTGGAACGTCCAAGTGGAGCGTGCATCCGATCAACACATCACCTACTTTATCAGTATCACTAACCTTACGCAAATTCCCGTAAATATTGAAGGACGCTACGCCGTACTAGGCTGGTAACTAAACATTTTATAAACTAAACTAAAAAGATATTATGAGAGTCGGAGTCCAATTTTCAAGATCAATCCCCGCTGGAGCATCGAGACGCTATTTTACGCACAGTTGGCCGGAAGCATGGCATGTGATGTGGTATGTCGTACCTACTTCACCGCAAAGGGGTGCCCCGCAGATCGAGTGGAACGTCCAAGTGGAACGGGCCTCGAGCACCCACTTCACATACTGGATTATTGTCAAGAACCTTACATCGGATCCGGTAAATATAGAAGGACGGTATGTTGTATTAAACTAAAGGAGGTAAAAATGCGTATTATTATCGAAACAACAGAACAAACAAGTGTAGTACAAACCAATTACGAGCCAATGGCATCCGACAATGTCGAGACCGCCGATGTTGGCGCACCGGCAGAAACACTTGTCAAAGCCATTGCAGAGGCACGACTCGAATCAACAGAGAGTGAAGAAACAGATGGCGGCGCCCCAGCTGGATGGCTTTTAGAAGCTGTCGGTGGAACAGAATCGCAACCCAGTACCGACGGTGATGGTATGGACACGGACGCTGGCAGTTCGCCAAGTACCGAAGGGTAGGAAGGGAGGAAAAACGCAATTAGGAGTTGACAAACCTTGTCTATGAAAGGCTTGCCAACTCCGCTATTGCAATTTTACCTCTAAGTTGGATATAACATTTTCAAGTGTATCAAAGTAGCAATTTTGGTTTCTCTTTTTAATCACTACCAATGTAGAAGTACTGCATTGGGAAGGCCATTCGAGCTCCTGTTAACAGGAACCTAGAAATTGACACAGGTTATTTTTTAGGGGCCAGCTCAACGCGCTGTGTGATCCTGAGGAGGTACCGTTGGCTGTGTCCCCTCCAAGAAAGTTTTCTGAGCGCCGGTAAAGCCATTTTTTCGGTAAGGGCAATGGCCAACTAACACTTCAAAAGTAGTCCGATGAAATGTTGGACATTGGCCAGGTGCTTAAAAAGGGATACATGTTTATCCTATCCCCTGCAGTTGACTTCGTTTTTCAATCATCACTTTTTCCCTTTTTAACCCAAAATACCAAAGTTTTGGTATTGTCAATGATCTATACACTTTATAAATTAAACTTTAAATTATCTGATTATTCCGATTTTACAAGCTAGGGATTGATTGGTAATAATAAAACATGTTTTACCTGATAATTCTTATCAAAAAAAAAGTAATTGATTGATCCGAATATTTTCTAATTATAAAATTATATAAAACAATGTCAATAATACAAACCTCTATAAAAGAAAAAATTACTTCAAAAAGTGAAACTTCTTCAAGTAATTTTTGCGATTTACCAGACGTACCTGAAAGGACGCTTAATCCCAACATGGATCCACATAGAATCCAATTAATCCTAATTCTTGACAAAAAATGGGTAAATGGCACAATATTACATTATTATTTCTTTGATAAAGATTCTGATGGAAGAGAACGAAGGTTGTCAAACGGAAGTAGTGAATGGATAACATGGACCACTAATGAAAGGGAGAAAGAAATAGTTAGAAATGCTTTTGATACTTGGAAAAATCAAAGTATCGGTATTGATTTCAAAGAAGTGGATACCAGGGAGGAGGCTGAAATAAGAATCGGGTTTATGCGTGGGGATGGATCTTGGTCCTACTTGGGACGGGATATAATTGATATTGGGATAGGAAGAGATGAACGCACCATGAACTTTGGATGGGACCTTACCCGAAATACAAATGGATTAGATACTGCAATTCACGAAATTGGCCATACGCTTGGATTTCCTCATGAACACCAGAATCCGAATTCCGGAATCATCTGGGATGAAGAAGCAGTTTACAGGGCACTATCGAATCCTCCCAATAATTGGAACAGAGAAAAAACCTATCATAATATTATCCGAAAAATCGATCCTGATTCTATTCAAGGATCTAGTTGGGATCCTGAATCTGTAATGCATTATCCTTTTCACCCTGGTTTAATTTTGGAGCCTTCGGAATATAATATAAATGGGATTACCCCCAGTGGGGGATTATCTGAAAGGGATAAAATTTGGGTACGGACTTTTTATCCTCCTTTGGAAGAATCATACCCAGAATTGAAAGCATTTGAATCGGCGAAATTGGTTTTATTTCCAGGCGAGCAACAAAATTTTGCTATTAAACCCAATGCATCTAGAAGGTATAATATAAGGACTTTTGGTAATTCGGATACGGTAATGGTCCTTTTTGAAGAAGCCAATGGCGAATTGTTATTCCTTGAAGGCAGTGATGACAGCGGAATGGACGAGAACGCCAAAATTAGATGCAGACTTAGGAAAGACAGGAAATATGTCTTGAGGATTAGGATGTATTTTGAAGACAGTGCTGGTGAGACCGCTGTCATGATGTGGTGAGAAGTGTTTTATTTGAATTAGGCACCTAATAATAATAATTTCTATAAGGGTCAGGTGGTCCAGTGGTTATCATTATCCTCAAATTTTCAAAGATTGCTTCTTTCATTTTGTAGCATTTGAACGTACAGTCTCATTCGTTGAAAAATTGTAGGTTCATGACCAAAGGGTGGTTACCACTAAGTCATACTTTGAACATCGTGGTCGGTTGGCACATCTATTTGAGATATTCACAATTTTCTCCCGACTTTTAACGAGTCTTTTTTGAATTATGGCCTCCATGCGGTTAAAAATTCATTTTTGGCTCAAGCATCGCTGTTGATGTAATTTTTGATAAACATATCAAAATTGGCATTGGAGGTGGTTTCCACTATTTTACCATTACAGAAGAAACACCTTTTGCACCGTTTTCTATGTCTACCATCTTGATTTTATTTTAGACTTCGTCTGATCAAGTAATCTTGCTCGCCCACAAAGGATTCGTCTACTTCTACTTCCCCCGATTTAGAAAAATTTGATTGATATTCAGCATCTTCATTATCTTCTACTTGAAAACCGGTAAGACTTAGCTCAGGATTACAAATCCAATCGCTTCTTTAACAGTTTATGAGATGATTCCTAACTATAATAGATTATGATTCCTAAATCTAAATACATAATTAATATATTCAATCAATTAGAAAATTAAAACATGAAACATCGTGTAACAGTTAATGCACTTCATCTAAGATCAGCGCCCTATGCAAGGGCTAATACAAAAATGGCAATTTTAACATATGGCCATCTAGTGGAATTGGAAGGCACACAGGTGAGAGAAAATTGGGCTAGGGCTAAAACCAGCATAAACAATTTAAGTTTAACAGGATATTTAAATATAAGATATCTGATCCCAGAGGTTGATTTTGAAGAACCTGAAAGAATTAAAAAAATAGAATCGGTTCACCTACAACCTAATAGGAGAACTATTTCAAGAAGGAATTTTAACGGCGGTCGAGCATACCCACTTAAAGAAGAAAATATGCCTTTTAGAATAAAATCAGAAAGTTTAGAAAACAAAAAATCAGCATTGATAAAAATAATTGATTGGCTAGATGTTGAAAATAGTGTAAGATATTTGCCTTTTGATAACAAAACCTTCTGCAATATATATGCACACGATTTTTGCTACTTAGCAAATGTTTATTTGCCTAGGGTCTGGTGGATGGAAAATGCACTAATAAACCTTTCCAGAGGCAATAATGTCATACCAAGGTATGGGGAAACACTAAGAGAGTTGAATGTAAATAGTATATTTGTTTGGCTAAGAGAATGGGGGGAAACATTTGGTTGGAAAAGAATTTTTAGTTTAGATCAACTACAAAATACTGCGAATAATGGGAATATTGGATTAATTATAGGCCAACGAGATAATGAAAATCGATCAGGACATATAACTGTTGTTACACCTGAATTCTCAAATTATGGAGCAATTAAAGTAAACGGAACGATTACCAGGCCACTCCAAAGCCACGCAGGAAGTACTAATGATAAATATATGAACAACCATTGGTGGACTAACTCTAGGTATAGAGAATATGCATTTTATATTAATGAATCAACATAAAGCAGGAGAATAGATCATAATTTCGCACAACACTAGTCCGGCATGCTTATTTTCAATGCTGGAGATGACTTTATTATTTGTTTGATTAAAGCTCTCTAGATAATGTTTCGACTAATTGTACAAATAATTCATAATGATGAAAGCCTAGTAGTAGAAATGCCTTTTAATTGAGGACAAGAGTATTGGAAGTTGGGGGGATAAAGTGCGGGTATTTAGAACCTTGAAAGTCAGTTGAATTTATTTTCTATTCAAGCATTTTTTAAATTCATGGTTTCCATCAAACAACTTCTTTCAAACAAAGTTATGCCAATTTTTGATGTGGACCTTCTCTTCACAGAATATCTATTTCTGAAATTAAATTCGGATAGAGGTATCCTGTCTTTTACTTATGAAGTATGAGAGTTAAAATACCACAGACCTACAAATCAAAAAAATAAATCGGCTTTCGCTTAACTGTCCATGGTAACAATTCTCCTTTTTCCCAATCTAATTATAAATGTTTCATTTTGAATGGATAGGGAATTTCGAAAAAATGTCCTTCCGAAATTAAATACAGAATTTCAAAAGGAGACTTTAACAGTGAAAAAAATTAAAATATATTTCCACTTCAATAAAAAACCATGAGTGATTCCACCAATAAATTCCACCTGGGCCTATGTCTGGCAGTGCCGTGACCGTGGGAGCCTACACAGCGGGGTATTGGATTATCTCTTCAAAACCCTGAAACTATGGCAGAATCGTAAAGATGCCAATAAGGTGGCTAATGCTAATGATCCAGCCTATCCGAACACGCCAGATCATGACGTGGTGATTGACGTGATCACAGGATCTTCCTGGTAAGCGATTCGGAATTACCTTTAATAAGGATCAAAACAAAAGAATACATAAAATGACGTCCCATCAGGATTTTATGCACTTTAAACTAAATCATCCATCCACTAATGATGATGATCCATTACGCAATCAAAAACCCCTCGAAAACGCCATAACCAAAAGGGTAGCTGCCATCTTGAAAGGACTTGAAACAGACCTAACAAATCCTGTTACCAAAGATGAATCAAAGGTGTTGAATAATTGGTTTGGTGATAAGAAGAAACGCGGACTATTACGATGGCTTAATGCGCAAATTAGTCGGTTCACCCTTTATCCAAAAATCGCCAGTTTTTATCGGAGTCAAGTTACGTTTGGCTTTTTTTAGAAAGCTTGTCGACATTTGCAATGGCGAACCCAGATATTGGGGATTTGAAATCCCCACACTAAAAGCATGATTTCGGACCTTTTCGTTATAGAGTTGGGATTGAAATTTTCTTACAAGCCTCTTTTTTAAATAACAAATTGGATTATTTTTTTAATATTCCACAACTCCAATCTCAATTTCACAATCTCAAATTTCTTTTTCTTATACACTAATATACCAAAGCTTTGGTATTGTATGGATATGTCATGGGAAGTAACTTGCTTGAAAGTATGTTAGTTGCCAATATGGGGTGAAGGAGCGAAGCTGTACTAACAATACATGGGCCTGATAACCATAAAACTAAAGAATATGAGGAAGATATTTTCTGTTTTAATGAAATTAGGTAAGCTTTTAAAATATTATTAAATAACAACCATAAAATAACATAACGATGCCTACAACAAAAATTTTTAACAAATATGTGGTAAAAATTTCAGGAGGAAATGATGGTCGTGTGGCTTTATTATCATGTTATATTGACAATTCATTTGTGGGAAGAATTGATTTTTTTCCTGAAGGAACGACCTTAACGAAAGATTATTTATGGCATCCGAATCCATTCGGCGAATATATTGTCCTGCACATGCCCATGAGCCGTTTTGAATCTGTCATAAATACAGTCAGGTACGAAAAACCGCTAATTCTTTACATTAGCGTAAACAGAGGTAACGGGGCCTCTACACAAGGGTCTGGATACCTTGCGACATCAGAAAAAGAACCTGTGGGTGAGCAGGAAGGTATATTGTAAATCCAATAACGATAAGGGTTATACCTTGGGTGTTTCCAATCCAAGTTAATTAAAAAGTCAACTCCTCGCATATTTAGTATTTATTTAATAAATATGCTACATATATGGATACGGAGCCTTATAAATAATCCCTATCCTTAGGTTTTCCTCCTCTATAATAATGCAGCACTATTACCCTTACAAAATTTTAATCAGAAATCATATAATAAGGTATTTTAATTTAAAAATAACTTATCAATTTTATAATTTTTGAAATTGTCATTCTTTTTATAATATAAAATTAACATTATGAAAAAACTATCTCACTATCATCGGATTTCTTTTTTAAATATTTTAATCATTATTAGTTTGATTTCGGTCCACTTTTCTTGTGTCGAACCATCGATTGAGAAAATCTCTTGTGAATTTTGGGATGAATGTCCCGAAGGACTTACCTGTTATGAAAATTTCTGTGTTGATCCATGGGAAGAACCATGCGAAGGGATCCAATGTCACGAAGGACAGGTTTGCTATTATGGATCTTGCTTTTTTTATTTTGATTGTGAAGAAGATGGCTGTCCTGCCGGAACGATTTGTTATGCAGAAAGTGGCCTATGTGCTGAAGATCCATGTACCGATATTACTTGTCCGGAAGGCATGGCCTGTTACGAAGGTGTTTGTTCTCGATACCCGATTTGTAACGATATCGAATGTCCAGAAGGATCTCTTTGTTTTCAGGGTGAATGCTTCGAACTGAGAACTGAGCATAATCCATGTGCTGGCATAGAATGCCAGGAGGGTGAATACTGTTACAATGGTATTTGTTATAATTTTGATATAGATGAAAAGCCTGATGACACTGATGCCTGTTTTCCAAAAACTTGTCCATTAGGTTGGTATTGTGAAGATGGCGAATGTAAACCACGTGATCAACGTTGGCTTGAACCTTTAGTTATTGGTGATCCCTGGTTTATCTTAGAGGGTATAGTTCTAGACAGCCGGGGTATTGGGCTTGGTGGTGTTGAAATTTTTGTACAGAACAGACTGACGCCTATGACGACAACTAATGAAGGGGAATTCTCCGTATTAATACAAAAAAGTCAGAATTTAAAGTTTTCTTATCCTGGACAAAATGATATTCAAATTATAGCGAACCCAGAAACAGAAAAGATTTTAATCCAATTTAAATGATAAAACATCAAATTTCAATTAATAAAAGATTGATAAAGGAGCTCATGTATGGATATTTCTAAAATTATAGCTCTAAAATTCCATCATTTTATTTCTTTGTCTATTTGAGAAATTAGAATTTTTGAAATATATTGAGAAATCAACTTTGAGTTAATATTTAGTAGTTTGAAAGCAGTACCGCCGTGTGGAGTAGTTCGGATGAGGCGGTAGCCAAGGTGGACGAGGAAATCCTGGTCATTGGCTTGAAGGATGGAGAAGCCACTATCAGTGCCACAGTAATGAATTTCTTCTAAAAGGGAGTTATGTATTTCCCAACGGTAGACCATTAAGCATATATTACTACTCATAACCACCAAAAACATGATCCGTGAACACCTGCTCCAAGCACTAAAAGTCAAATACGGTGACACCTTTACGATTGGTGAACCTACTGAATTCATTGCTCTTTTTCCCGCCAAACACGAAAAGGTGGGTAGCTTGATGATCTACGAGGACATCGAATACCTCACCTATGTCATCGAAAATGTAACCCATGACCACGTTTATTTCAATCCCAAGGATGATCAGGAAAAGATAGATCAGTCGGTGACCACTGAAACTATGGAGTTTTTGGATGATCTATTTAACGACAGGGTCTTGATGGGACTAGCAAAAAATCTGATGGGTTCCATGCTCACTACCCTCCACTGGGGCGAACCCAAGGATTTTATGGAGCCCGAATTTGACTACTTCCTATGGTCAGGACCAATTCCAAACCCGACTGAAAAGAATAATGAAACAGGAGAAACAGGTTTGTGAGCCCAAACTTTCAACCATTTCGAATTGTCCGACAACTTTTACGTTCTGTTGTAAGGGCAAAAGATCTTCAAAAAAGCTTTATTTTAATCGGCGACCCTGAGCCTCAAAGATTTCCGTATGTATCGGCCCTTCCTCAATGTAGTTGGTTTGGTTCCAAATCCATGGTTTAAAACCCATAGTTCCCCAGCCCTACCAGACTAGGCGATTGCTCAACACACCGTTGGTGCTATTTCAAAGATCAGCGCCAAAGGCGCAAAATCATTAGCCTAGGGTGAAGCCCTAGGTATTAAATTATACGATAATCCCCAAGCACCAACGGTGCGCCATCAAAATTCCGATGGCAAACAAAACAATAGTAGGCTAACCATACAAATTATAAACCTATCAAAGGAGCGGATAGAAAATACTAGGATTTAGGTATTTTTCTGGAAAAAGAAAGTTTTATCTTTAAAAAAGGAAAGTCAGATTATAATGCCTTGATAAACGTAAAATATGATGCAGATTTACAGCAGTTGAAAAAAATACGCAACTCTCGGAAAACGAAAGCTAAATCGGTATCTAAATGATAAAATTGGAGATCGTCGATTTGAACATCACCAACTCGGTAGTAAATGATCACATTTACGAACTTTGGGGCAGAACGGTGTTATTTTAAAATATGTTTTAATCTAAAAATATGCCACAGTCCATAGCTTATAATTACAGCCACATTATTTTTAGTACGAAAGACCGGTACCCATTTATTGATGAAAGTGTTCAAGATGAGCTATTTCAATATATCGGGGGTATTTGTAAAATATGGATTTTAAACCTGTAAAAATTGGGGGTTACAAAGACCACATACACATTCTTTGTGTATTGTCGCGGAAAGTTGCATTGATGAAATTTATTGAAGAAGTCAAATCTCATTCATCAATTTGGATAAAGACCAAAGGAGCGAAATATCAAAAATTTTATTGGCAAAGGGGATATGGCAGTTTCTCCGTCAATCCTACAGAAATTGATATTGTAGAGAAGTATATTGAAAATCAGGCAGAACACCACAAATCCAAAACGTTTCAGGAGGAGTATCTTGCATTTTTAAAAAAATACAAGATAGAATATGATGAGCGATATTTGTGGGATTAATTTCGCACCTTCGGTGCTCGTGATCGCTCGGTCAAATGACTCCCTAGCCCTTGCAGGCTAGGCTATTGATTAACGCACCTTTGGCGCTATTTCAAAGACCAGCGCCAAAGGCGCAAAATCACTAGCCTAGGGTGAAGCCCTAGGTATTAATTATACGATAAATCCCAAGCACCAACGGTGCGTCATCAAAAACCTGGGGAATACCGCAAACCATTATAAAATACCAATAATCCGAGCACCTGCGTAGGTTAATTTCACACTTTCGGTGCTCGTAAACGTTTGGTCAAATGACTCCCTAGCCCTTGCAGGCTAGGCTATTGATTAACGCACCTTTGGCGCTATTTCAAAGACCAGCGCCAAAGGCGCAAAATCACTAGCCTAGGGTGAAGCCCTAGGTATTAATTATACGATAAACCCCAAAGCACCAACGGCGCGTCATCAAAAACCTGGGGAATACCGCAAACCATTATAAAATACCAATAATCCGAGCACCAACGGAGATTAATTTCACACCTTCGGTGCTAGTAAACTTTTGGCCACATGTTTCCCTAGCCCTTGCAGGCTAGGCTATTGCTCAACGCACCGTTGGCGCTATTTCAAAGATCAGCGCCAAAGGCGCAAAATCACTAGCCTAGGGTGAAGCCCTAGGTATTAATTATACGATAAACCCCAAAGCACCAACGGCGCGTCATCAAAAACCTAGAAATAGAAGTTGATTAGGGCCAATGGCGTAAAATCAATAGAGATTAGTTCGCACCTTCGGTCCTCGTGAACATTGGGACATAATGATTCCCTAGCCCTTGCAGGCTAGGCTATTGCTCAACGCACCGTTGGCGCTATTTAAAATCCCCAGGTTGCACCTGGGGCTATTGAGGAGTTTGACAGCTTCACTGTCGATTAAACGAATGGATAATCCCGAAATAAACACCGTTCTAACCACCGATCAAACGCCAAACCATCACTGGTTAAATTCAAGACAAGACACCCATGGGCCAAACCGACCCTGAAAGGGTCAAACTCCTCAATAACCATGGGTGAAACCCACCAGCAATTTATCCATAACTTTTGATTGCCCCATCCGTAATTCGTAATTCGTAATTTCAAATTCGCCCCTACACCAAATCAAAGGCATACGCATATTCCAAAATATCCCTTAAGCTGCGGATTTCCAGTTTTCGGTTGATGTTCTTTCGGTGTTCCTCAACGGTACGGCGGCTGATAAAGAGCTCTTCCGCAATGCAGGGATTGTTCACCCCAGTAGCCAACAGCCTCAGCACTTCCATTTCCCTACTAGTAAGGGATTCATATTGCCTCTTATGGTTCCTTTTAAAGATTTCCTCTCTAATTATTCTTTTTATCTTGGCAGAATTACCCATCATTTTTTCCAACGGGAAAATAAAGGATAAAAAGCCTTTCCGGATTTTCTTGGTAAGCACCATACAAATGGTATAGCATTGATTCCTGGAATGGTACAACTGTTGGTAGTTGGAATAAATCTTGTCGCTATTACCTACTTTATAGTAGCGTTTTAATTTGGGAAGCTCATATTCCAGCGTATCTGGATGAAAAAAAGCATCCAAACTCCCGTTCTTTATCGCACTCAATTTCTCGGGGTCCACCCCAAACCATTTTCTGCCTTCGGAATTGAGGTAAAGAAAGCGAAAATCTTTGTCACTAAACTGCAAAATCTCCGAACTCATTCCTCCCACATCTTCCAGGGATTCCTCCCCTTCCAGCATCATCCGTTCGTAGTTTATCAATTGCTGTTGCCGGTTTAGCATGGAGGCCAGCGTTTCCATAATCTATATCGGTTATAATTAAAGAATAATTTAATCTCCCCTCCCCTCTAATCGAATAGCCTATTCGTTAAATGAGTTGAATCAGCCTTTATTAAAAACTATTACCTAACGTTATCTGGTTGATATCTTTCAAAGAATAGCCTGTTAATTGCCAAAATACAACCTCATCAAATAGTCAAACAGAAATTTTCTGTTCTTTCATAAAATTAATATCTATACATCTTCCTGTCAATCCCCTTTAAGGGTGATATTTTACCTGTTTAAGTTGATCCGATCCTTAAGAATCTTGGCTATTGCTTCCTTTCCACATCGCACATGAAGTTTTTTGTAGATATTCCTCAAATGGGACCTGCAGGTTTCATAGGCCATATGAAGATCAGCCGCTATATATTTCACCGTATAGCCCTTTACCAACAGCTTTAAAACTTCTGTTTCCCTAACCGTCAAAAAATATTCTTCCTGTTTTGGCTTGGCTTTTTCCCTAAAAGAATTCAACACTTTTTGGGCAATTGCGGGGGACATGGGAACTCCTCCTTTATGAACTTCGGCTATTGCCTCAAAAAGTTTTAAGGGGGTAGTCTTCTTTAACACATACCCATCGGCACCCGCACACAGACTCCTAAATAGCCTGTCGTCATCTTCAAACTGGGTATACATCACAACGGAAATAGCGTTGTCCACCTGCTTAATTATTGGTATAGCGGATATACCATCCCGCACTGGCATATCTATATCCAAGACAACTACATCAGGTCTGGTAGATCGAATGATTTGCTCTGCCTCCATAACGTCACCGTACATTCCAACAATTTGGTAGTCGCCACTACTACCCAACAAGGTACAAAGTGAACTCCTCAAAATCTCATTATCCTCAAATATCACCAGCCTAATTGCCATTGCTAAATTTAATCAAGATTATTTTTACAATCAATCCCCTTTTAGGGTGAGTTCCTACCGAAGCCTTTCCTTGAAAAGGTCTTTTTATAATTTAAAAAGCGTGTAATACTGCTTCGCTCAAAAGGCACCCAAACACAGACCGTGGTTCCTTTGTTGATTTCTGAACTGATGTCCATTTTCCCGCCCCATTTTCCCAATCTATACCGGATATTCCGTAGTCCGTTTCTATCTGACTCTTCCGAAGGATCAAACCCAACTCCATGGTCAGTTACAGCTAAACATAACCCTTGATCCTTTGTGTAAATTTGGATGTGGACCTGTTTGGCTTGAGCATGCTTTCGGATATTATTGAGCAACTCTTTAAAAATCAAAAACAGTTCTCGTCGCTTTTGCATAGACATTTTCTTTTTTGCAAAATCCGCTGAAATTTCCACCTTATAGGATATTTCATCACTCTCCAAAACTTCACTGGCGTAACGTCTCATCCGGGCGACAATCTCGGCCAGGCTTTCGTCCGTGATATTGATGTTCCACACAATTTCGTCCAGCGCTTCGGCGGACATTTGTACTTCATTTTCTATTTTTTCAAGGTACACTTTGGGCTGCTTTCCATTCATATTGTTTTTGAAAATGGCCGCAATAAGCTGAATGCTGGTCAATCTGGAACCTATCTCATCATGAAGATCCGCAGATATATTGTTTTTGACCTGCTGAACATACAGCAGTTGATTTATCCTGTACCTGTACACTCCGTAGATGAATAAAATAATGACCACGATTAATGTGGAGGTAAACCACCATTCTAACCAAAAAGGAAAAGCAATGGAAACAGACAGGGAGGTTATTGGAGCGTTCTCATCCGGACTCATTGATGATTTTACCATAAACTCATAGTCTCCGGGTAACAGGTTGGTATATGCGGTGTATCTCCTGCTCCCGGCATCAACCCAATCTCTATCATACCCCTTTAATTGATAAAAAAACCTTCTCTTGTCAGGTGCTACAAAGTCCAACCCCGTATAGTTAAAGGAGAGTGAATTTTCAAAATAATTCAGTGAAAGGTGATTATTGTATGTAATTATGGTATCACTCTCCACGGGTCTGTTCCCTACCATAACCCCAGTCAGCACTACGTTCAACGAGTCATCTGAAAAAACCAACTCTTTCGGGTCGAAATAATTTAAACCACTAATCCCTCCAAAGTACATGGTACCGGTTTTTGACATATGGAATGCCCCTGTGTTGAATTCCGTACTTTGCAATCCGTCGGCTATTGAATAAATTGAGATTTGTGAAATTTCAATATTTTCTTCCCCAAGGGTATATGTCAATCTAAAAAGACCCCGGTTGCCACTTGCCCAAATAGTACTGTCATTTTCCGGCAATATTCCGTAAACTGTATTATTTGGCAATCCATTTTCCTCCTTAAGAGAAATTGCACCATTTCCGTCTAATTGCACGCAGACCAATCCGTTTCCGGCAGTTGCGATCCATAACCAGCCGTCTTCATAATACAAATCTTTGATTCCGGCCCCATCAGGGATCATCTCCTCCGAAGAAGAAAACTTCAACGGGGAAAATTCACCCGTCCCGATGTGAAACATTTGAACTCCGTGCACTTTTTCAAACCCTATCGCAAGGGTACTGTCATTTATCTGTAGGATGCTGCGTATACTGTTTTCATCTTGCATGGGCTGATTCAGGGACGGCATATAACTCTTTAATAACCCCTTATCTTTATCCAACAGAAGTAGCCCGGCATTTCTAGTTCCCACCCAAATCTGCCCGGCTTCGTTCTCCATCATACACCAAATAGTGTTATCTGGAATTCGGTCCTGCTTACGTGGCGATTCCAAAGAAAACCACCTGGCAATTTCCTTGGTAACCCGATTGCGGATTACCAAACCATTCTCCTGAGTTCCAACCCATAAATCTCCATCTTTGTCTGTTAACAAGGAAACTACCCTATCGGGATTACCAATATTGGAATGAAGCGGTGGAAAACGGACAGTTTCAAAGGTTCTCGAAGCCGGCTGATACAAAGTCAACCCTTGACCTGAAGTACCAATCCAAACTTGTCCATCTGCGTCCGTAGTAATGGCACGAATCTGTTCGATCGAAATGCCACTTGAGACATTCTGATCGGTTATCCTACGGAAATTATTGAATTGCTTTCTGTAATAACTAACTCCACCTCCATCTGTTCCTACCCAAATCCCTCCGTTTGAATCCTCATGGATGGTGAGAATATCCTGAAAACCGATTGAGTAGGGATTACGAATGTCAGGCATCAGGTTAACAAAAGAAGTATAATTCAGTTGAATGACGTAGAGCCCCTTACCGTAGGTGCCAACCCAAAGGTTATTCTCCTGATCGGCGTGAATTGCTTCCACAATCAGATCCTTTGCAATTGGATAATTCTCAAACCCCTCGAACTGTCTAAATTCGTTAGCTCCAGCCTCTTTAAAAAACAGTCCACTCCTCAACGTGCCTACCCACAACCTACCCGTATTGTCTTCGGTTGCAACATTCGTATCTGTTTCTTCCAAATATTGCTTTATCCGTCCATTTTCGATTCTATTCAAGCCTGATGGAGTCAATATCCAAATATTTTCCTGGCGATCTTGGTATATCGATCGTATCTGATTACTAGAAAGTCCAGCATTATCAACGTCATTGGTACCAAAACGGGAAACTGTATTCGCTTTCCTATCATAGTAAAAAACGCCATCATTCAATGTCCCAATCCACAAATTACCCTCTTTGTCAAAAAACAAATCACTTACAAATGGAATTGGTACTTGTTCCTCACCGAGATGTGTAACCTTTCTGAACGTATTGGAAAGTAAATCCAACACTTCCAGTATTCCACCTTTTGACACAAACCAAAGATCATGGCCTGATGCTGCAATTTTCCCCAACTGTAATTGTTTACTAGTGGTAATATCATCAAAATATTTGGGGAAAGATTGAAATTCTCTGCCGTCAAAGCGATTAAGGCCATCCTGCGTGGCAAACCACATAAATCCGGCGGGATCCTCTTCTATATCTACCACGCTGTTTTGTGAGAGGCCCTGATGGATAGTAACATTTCTAAACACAAAATCCCTTTGCTGTGCAACTAGGGGCAAAGTCAACATTGCAAACAGATAAAAAAGAATAGCTAGAACTCTCATCATTTGATGGACAAAATAATTTATCTTATTTCAAATATAAAATATATTATTTAATATGCAAGTAAAAGCCGTTTAAATACTAGGTTAAGTGAGGGAATTAATTGTTTTTGTTTGTAATAAGATTATTTAATCCCAATATTATACCATTTTATTTGTAGGGAGAGAAATTTTACTAAAACGTGATCCAAACCCGTTTTGAGTTTGGACCACTGAATAGTAAACATACATTTAAGGCCGCATCACGGGACTAAAAATAGCGTTATGGTGCATTGCCTCTTCGGAGGTAAGTTGGGTAATCTCTTCTCTTTCAATATCGTACGAGAAAACCTGGTAATTGTGTAGTTGAAATTGGGAGAGAAACAAAATATGATTGGCATCGGAAGACCATTGAGGAGCGGAGTTACCCCTTACTGGTTCGTCAACTAAAGCGGAAATATTTGTTCGGGAGCTTAAATCCCTGTCTACCAAATGAATTTCATTTTGACTCGGAACTTCGACGCGAGAATTTGATACAAAAACAATTCTTTCATCATCCTTAGGTGACAATCGGGCATTTGACAACCAATAATCATCATCTCCCAGAATTTGAACCAGTTCGGAGCCATCTACATTCATCTCCCAAATGCTTACAGTGTTCTCTCCAGATGAATCTTGTATTGTTACTACTATTTTAGTACCGTCAGTGTTCCAACTGGGACCTATAAAGGTTAGGTCAGGGTCATTTGTGATTTGATTTAATGCTTGGGTTCCCAGGGTTGGGAGATTGCGGTTGCGAGGTTTCTTCATCATCGCTGCAGGCTCCCATCATTAATAAAATGGCAAGCAGTAAAGGACTAATAAGCCCCAAAATTTAATTGTATTCGCAATACTTTCCGATTTGACATTTTACTTGATATCATAACTATATGGGACTTTTTGATGGGGGCGTTTCTGGATCCCCCGGTTGAAACCGGGGGCTATTATATCGGCCGTCCCTACGGGACTTTTTGGTAAAGGCTTTCTGGACCGCCCAATTGAAATTATATCGGCCGTGCCTGACGGCACTTTGTGGTTGATTTTAGTCAATTCGACATATTGAAACAAATTCAGAAAAGAACTTGGATTCGGAATATTCAAGCAATCAATATTAATTCTGAACCTCTCCTAAACCTGCCAAAGACTCCTCCGACATCCCATCAATCCAAACCTTGATCAGTTCCAAGCCTTCTTTATGCACAGTAACCCTACCGATCTCGGGCATAGCTGCACCTACCTGATTAGTACCCATCCTAAAGGTCATAATGGATTCATCGGATTTGCCCGGCCAAATGGAATATTTAAAAGACCCGGCGCCGAACCCCGCCGCTACCGGTGTTTTGAATACGCCCAGTTTCGCCGGTTCGGTTTCTTCATAGTTCAAAAACAGTCCCGAAGTGCTTGCCGGACCTTCGGCACTGTGACAATGGGCGCAGTTTATATCCAAGTAAGCCTTTGCCCTGAGATCCAACGAGGATGAAGTGTCATTGTAACTGACCATTCTAGGGTAATTCTCTAACGCTCTCAACCCATGAATATATCCAACTTCCTCCCACCTTATCAATTGGTTTTTCGATCCATCCTTTTCCTGCAGCTCATGATTAAGGTGTTTTGCTTTCACTCCAAGCGGAACCATAATTTCATCCTTATTGTGGCAGCTTTTACATTGGGCTTTGTTGGGGACGATGTAGTTTGCCAATTGGGCCTCGCCTTGATCATCAATCCAATTTACCGGAATTTCGGCCCCCACTACTTTGTAAGAAGCATCCGTTTGGTCTTCATTCCAGATATAGGGAAATGCATCCCAAACCCCGTTTCTCTTAACCATCAATCTGGTCTCAATAACCCGGATATTTTCGGCAGGCTCTCTAAAATCGGCCGGATAAAAGAAATTTTTAATAAGTATAGTCTGATCGGGAAATTCGAATGTTCCCTCAACATCATCATGAATGGTGGCACTAACTCCTTCGGGCATCCAGACATACCTGGATTTCAAGGCGTAATCGGTAAACAGAGAGGATGCGGGTTCATACAGGAGCACTCCATTCCCAGCGTTGAACTCCCTCATTTTACCCCTGAAAAACCCATATTCGGAAAGGTTTTTAAATGGAATCTGATCAAAACTGACAGCACTTGTCTCTACATCGGGTGCCTCCCAATCTCCGTAAACGGTAAGCTGTATCGATTCTTCTTTTTGATTGGGAGAATTACAAGCAAAGAATATTACAATGGCTGCAATAAAGCTATGAACCCAACAAATATTCATGGTCTACCTATTTAAGCTTGCACTTACATCTGATTTGATGTTGGTCTGACATTCGAATGGCGAATAATCCTTGTAGGATTTGATGTTTTCTTCACCCTCCCAAAGATCGAACAAGGTGAAGTGAAGATCTGCCATGTTCTCTTCTTGTATACATACGTTCATCGGGTTGGTTTTGATGTCTTGACTAAGACTCTTATCCCAAAAACCATCATAGATGATATCCTGGGTCTTTCCTTTCCCATGGGCATTGTAAACCGAGATCAACTGACCAAATTCTTTGCTTAAATCTGGCAGCTTAAGTGACCTTTTGTATTCATTGTCATGTATAAAAATATTGGAGGTGAAGGGTGACCAATTTGGAGCTTCGGCTGGAAATCCTGTGATCTGGTAATTCGAAATGGCAATACCCACGGTCTTGTTGTCGTGGATGCGGTTATTGAAGATTTCCACATCCTTTGCTGCCAGCAGAATCAAACCAGACCCTGGTGGAATCAGGGTTACGGTATTGCCATTGGGTTCTTCATTCAGTGCTGTGGCGAAGTTTATATGGTTGTTGGAAATAATATCATTGTCGTAAATTTTGGTTCCCCTACCCTCGGCCTTGGGTAATCCGGGAAGGTTGAATACCAGAATACCCCCGGTATTATCCCTTGCCGTGTTGCCAAATACTTCGGCGTTGTCGGAGTTTTCAATTTCGATGCCTGCCACATTGCCAAACGCCAGTGAGTTTTTCACAATGATATTCTCCGATTGACCCACATATATTCCCGCATCTTTTGAATGGGAGGCGATACATTCATCAATCATCACATTTTTACACTGAACGGGGTAGATGGCATAGGTTCCGTTTTTTGACTTGTCACCGTTTGTCCATGTGACGTTAATCCTTCTAAATGTGATTCCGTCGCAATGCTGGCTTTTGATGCCGTCCCCAGGTGCGTCTTCTATACTAAGGTCCTCAATTTTTATATTTTGGCCTACAAGTTTAACTCCCTCTCCTCCTGATTTCAGCTCCCTGAAAGACAGAACAGTCTCTGCCATACCCGCCCCTCTTATAGTGACGTCTTTTTTGTTGTCCAGAATCAATTGGGTCTTTATATTATAAAAGCCGGCAGGTATCTCTACGATATCTCCATCCTCGGCAAGGATAAAAGACTCAATGACTCTTTCTACTTCATCTTGGCTAGCTCGGGGCAGCTTACTGGAATCAAAAGAAACCTCGGAACTGGAACTTTGACAGCTATATAGAAAACTGCCCAGAACAAACAATCCCAGAAGAATTACAGAAGTATAGACGCTTTTCATCGGAAGGGGTAATTGATTATTTCAAATTTACCTGAAAACCTGATAAAAGTCATTTGACAAATGTCAAAAAATTCACCGCCCAGCCCTAATCCTGCTTAACGTTTCAATGTTGATTCCCAAGTATGAAGCAATTTGGCCAATAGAAGCCGTTTTAATAATCTGGGGCTTTTTGTTTATTAGCTCGTAATAACGCTCTTTGGCGGTTTTGAATTTCGAAAATATCAGATGTTCCTCCAATTTGACATAATACTCTTCCAGTATCTGCCTATAAATATTTACCCAATTTGGCTCTCTGACAAAAAGTTCGTTGAGTTTTTCCTTGCCAAACTCCAATACCACACAATCCTCCAAAGCTTCAATATTTTCATAGGTGGGTTTTTGCGTGATAAAACCCGACATGGAGGTAATAAATTCACCTGCCAGACTAAAACTAATGGTAACATCCTTCACTTCCTTGTGATAGAAGCTTCGTACTAGGCCTTGCTCGACAAAAAACAACTTATCACAAACTTCCCCTTCCCTGACCAACAATTCTCCTTTTTTGAAATCCTTCAAAATGGCTATATCCAAAAACTGGTCGATTGAATCTTCATCGAGTCCATCAAACTTAACGAAAATCTTCACTAACATATTGAGATCCTTTCGCATGCACCAAGACTTGAGTTAATGTTTTAAAGTTTCAATCTACCACGCCCCATTTTCTATTTCAATTTAAACTTAATTGTTTAATACTATTCGTTCAGAGATTAATATATAATATACCCCTCAATCCTCACCCCTCACCCCTCAATCCTCACCCCTCAATCCTCACCCCTCACTACAATCCTCCCTATCCTTACCGAATCCACCAAATATTGCCCCACCTCCTTCTGCCGCTGAATATCCCGAACGACCTCCATCCCGGAAGTCACCTTTCCGAATGCCGCAAAACCCTGCCCATCCGGATTACGTTTTCCACCGAAATCCAACTCAGGCTGGTCGCCTATGCAAATAAAAAAATTACTCTGCGCGGAATTTGGCTCCGCACGCGCCATGGAAAGTACTCCGTCTGTATGGCTCAATCCAGTCATTTCGGTAGTCTCAAGGGTAATGGGCGGTAGTTCAAATTCCTCCGGAATATTTCCTCCCTGAATCACCTCGATTTTGATTTCCCTGTCAGCTTCATTCTCCGGAGTACAAACACGAAAGAAACTGGAACCGGTATAGGCACCATGTTCCACATAGGCCAGAAAGTTCTCCACCGTGATAGGCGCCCTTTCCGGATACAATTCCACCGCGATTTCTCCAAGCTCAGTGGATATCAGACAATGTATGGTTTCCTCCTGGCAGGAAAACAGGCAGACAAGAAAGGGTAGGAAAAGGATTTTAGATTTGTTCATATGACCAACTTATTAATCTAGTAGTGTTTGATTAAACAACTTCAATATCCGCTTGTATTCGTCCGTCCAACTGCTGGGCTCTACGAATCCATGGTCTTCTGCGGGGTAAACGGCTAGCTCCCAGTTATCTTTCCCCAGCTCAATCAGCCGTTGGGAAAGCCGCACTACATCCTGAAAATGCACATTTACATCCACCATGCCATGGGCCATCAGTAGGTGTCCCTTGAATCCCTCCGCAAAATAGATCGGCGAAGAACGCCGATAAGCTAGGGGATCATCCGCTGGTTCGTTTAGTATATTGGCTGTGTAGGGATGGTTGTAGTGGGCCCAGTCGGTCACGGAACGCAATGCCGCACCGCTTTTAAAAGTATCTCCCTCATTAAACAGCGCCATCAACGTCATAAAACCTCCATAACTTCCCCCATATATCCCGATTCTTCCAGCATCAACCCCGTGATTTTCTACCAAATACCTGACGCCATCCACCTGGTCTGACAGATCCTTTCCCCCCATATGCCGATAGATTCCAGTCCGCCAATCCCTACCATAGCCAGCACTTCCCCGGTAATCGATATCCAGAACAGTGTATCCCAGGTCTGTCAGCAGGTTGTGAAACATATATTCCCGAAAATAGGAAGACCACCATTTATGCACATTTTGAAGGTAGCCGGCACCGTGTACAAATACTATGGCCGCACCATTCTTGGCTTCCGGCTTGGGCAAGTAGAGTCTGGCAGGAACCGAAATTCCATCGGTTGCTTTAAAACTGATTAATTCCGGATCCCTCCACGAATAGGCCTGAAACTCCTCCGACTGACCTGAGGTTAGGACAACTGCTTCGGATTTGGCATTGTTTGCTTGGAGATAAAGCTCCCAAGGTGTATTGCTGTAGGAATGACGTATGGCCAACCATTTCTCATCCGGCGACAGCTTCACTTCGTTATTGCCTTCCATACTAGTCAACTGCTCCATTTTGCCTCCTAACAGCGGCATACGGTAAAAATGCCGTTCGCCAGGATGAACTTCCGACGTGGTTAAATACCATGATTTTTTATCCTTGGAAATAAAAGGATCGAACACCTCGAATTCGCCCTTCGTTAACTCCTGCTTAGAACCATCCGAGATCCGAAGCAAATAGAGATGTGAATAGCCGCTTTCCTCCGACTGAAAATAAATCCGCGAATCATCGGGAAGCCAGCCCAGCGTACCCCCTCCAGACGCCCATCCAATCCCCGGTCCGGCCACCCATGCCTCGTCCCGCTGTCGGTCCAATACCTTCAGTTCTCCGTCACTCAAATCCACCAGCACAATCCATCGGTCCTTGTTGTCCTTGGAGCGGATTTGGGTTACCGCCTGTTTTCCATCGTGGGAAAATACTACCTGGGAAAACACAACCTCCCGTACCTTTTCCTCCCATTCTCTCTCGGGATAATCGGATACGTAGTCAGGAAGGTCTTTGATGCCAGGTAGGTTTTCAGCATTTACCAAGTAGACAGTGTCTTTTTTTATGTCAAAAATCGCCAATTCCGATTTTGCGGTTTCCGTACCAACTTTTGGTCGGGTATTCAAATCCGAAGTGTATCCTTCTGCCGCAATGAAATCCGGAACCTTGGTAGCGGTAGGTTTTGCGGGTGTATGTAGCAAAAGAGCAACGAAATCCCCATCCGCAGCGACCTGTATACCGGACACCTGCCGTTTCCCCATATAAAAAGTGAAGGGTTCACCGCCTTTTTTCAGTTTTGCTATTGATTCCGTACTATCTTTTTTTATTTTGCGTTCCCTGACTACCTGAAGAAGATCCAAATTGTCTGCTTCCAGCCATTCGTTTTGCTTGGTAGGTTCTTCCTCCTTTTCTTTCTCGCCGGATTTGATCTGGGTAAGTCGTTTTAAATTTTTATTCTCCAAGTCCAGCGTATATGCGTCATTTCCATACCGGAAAGCCAGTCTATCCCCTTTTCCCAAAAAATGCAGATCGCTAATTCTGCCGTCCAACTCCAAAAGTTTATGTTGTTCTTTTGCAGAAATATCATAGACGGTTAATACATTGTCTTTAACATAGGCCTTTCGACTTTTATCCACATTGTAGACGCCGGAAAAGGAAGGAAGATCCCGTTCATCGCTCCATGAAACTTTCTCCAAATTCTTTGATTTTATTGCTATTCGGTACAGGGAGTCCTCCGGATCTTTATCTTTATTGTAGTTGAAATAAATATATTCGCCATGTTCATCCCATCTTACTTGGGAAGGAAAAGTACCCATCCATTTGGGATCCTGCATAATGGATTCCACGGATAAGGGGCTTTCTTGGGCTGTGGATTGAAACGATAACAGGAACAGGAAAAGTGCCATCTTGAAAATGGCTTTGGTATAACTTGTACTCATAAGATTTTTTTTCGCTTTCTAATATAAATTTTATACTGGCTAAACGCTATTGGAATGTGAGTAGTATTGTTTTAACATTTCCCATCTGGCCTCATACACGTTATTAAAACATAGTGACAATTTTAGTCAAGTGCTTCTCTAACCGTTCCTACCAAACTATTTTCTGCCAGCGATATCAGATCCGGCGATCCAAAATCCAAATCCGGAAGCTCCAAAACCCGGTCGAAGTCACTGCCTCTGGCATCCTTTCCCGAAGTGATCAACCAGATTTCCTTACCTAATGAATGGGACAACTTCAGCAGTTCATGACTTCCTTTTCCCTCGTCAGACTGCTTGTCATATTTACCCTCACCTGTAATTACGATGTCTGCACCCCGGATTCGATCAGCTATTTTTACTTTTTCAAAGAAGTATTGTGCCCCAGAGACCAAGCGGGTTTCAAAAAAAGCACTCAACCCCAACGCTATTCCACCCGCAGCACCAAAGCCCTTTTTGTCAGTCAAATTTAACTTGCTTTTTTTCTGAAGTAATTCAAAGACATTTTGGGAGGCCTGTTCGAATTTTCCAAAATCAGTCTCCTTCAACCCTTTCTGGGGTCCAAATACAGGAATGGCTCCCCTATCCCCAAAATAGGTGTTTTCCACATCACAAAGAATGATGAATTTTATATCACTGATTTTTTTTGTCTGTTGAATATGGGCTACCTGAGTTATAAACCCGGGTGAAAACACAGGTATTTCCCTACCATTTTTATCCAAAAACAAAAACCCCAAGGCCCGCAGAATACCGGTACCCATATCTACCGTAGCACTCCCACCCAGTCCCATTACAATTTCCTTCGCCCCCAACTCAATGGCTTTGACCACCAGTTCTCCTGTACCATACGAGCTGCATGTCCATGGGTCTTTTTGAAATTCCTTCAGCCATTTGATTCCTGAAACCGTGGATACATCCAAAAATGCTGTATTGGTAGTTGCATCAAGGCTGAAGAAACCTTCCATGGGGCTGCCTAAAGGGCCGCAAGCCATGGCACTGATTTTTTCCAGCGCAAGGATTTCACTGAGCAAATGGCAGGTTCCATCCCCACCATCCGCTATCGGACAGACAGAAACTTCGTGGATTGGATTGGATGCAATGATCGCACTTTTGATCAGTTCAGCCGCTCGATCCGCCTCGATAGTTCCTTTAAATGCATTGGGAGCTACTAACCACTTCATAGCTTATCCAATTGTTCCATGCGTTTAAAATAATCCTTCATTGCGGCCTTCACTTTCGGCGACAGATAGATCGCGGAAATCATGGTCGGAAATGCCATAATTGCATACATCGCATCCACAAAACTCATCACCACGCTCAGGGAGGTTACTGCCCCTCCTACAAGAGTTGCCAAATAAAAGTAATTGTAATAGTTGGCCTTGTCGGCACCAAAGAGGTAGTTGAAGCATTTATGGCCGTAATAGGAATAGGTAAACATGGTGGAAAGGGCAAATACCAAAACGGATATCATAAGTAAGTATTTCCCAATCCCCGGTAACCCCTGTTCAAAGGCAGAAAGGGTAAGCAATACCCCGTCCTGCTCTCCAGACTTCCAAACACCGGTTAGGAGAATTGCCAAAGCCGTTAACGTACAAACTACAATGGTATCGATAAATGGCCCCAACATGGCAATCAAGCCTTCCCGCACCGGCTCGCTGGTTTTGGAAGCACCGTGTACCATGGGTGCCGTACCAATGCCTGCCTCGTTAGAAAATGCCGCACGACGGGCCCCAATAATAATAATTTGTCCTACAGCTCCTCCCAGAACTGCATCTCCGGTAAAGGCATCGGAGAGAATCAACCAGACCATTTCCGGGACATCGCCAAAATATTTGGAAATAATAATTAACACACTGATAAAATACACCGTCACCATAAAAGGTACTAGTCTCGAAGCCACTTTGGCTATCCGTTGAATTCCCCCCAAAATTACCAATGCCACTAAAAGCATAAGCACAATTCCAATTGCCCATCGGGTGGGCATTCCGTAGTCCAGCCCGTTGGGTGCCAGCATGACCTCCCGCAAAACTGCCGTCAACTGATTGGCCTGAAAGATGACAAGGAGCCCCAAAATCCCGGCGACACAAAAGATCACGGACAAGAATTTCCATTTTTTGCCCATGCCCTCTTCGATCACATACATGGGACCACCCTGAACATGCCCGGAGGAATCCTTGCCCCGATACATTATGGCTAGGGTACAGGTAAAAAATTTGGTAGCCATCCCTACAAATGCGGACACCCACATCCAGAAAATAGCCCCCGGACCACCCATCCCGATGGCCAATGCCACTCCGGAAATATTTCCAAGTCCAACAGTAGCGGCTACAGCGGAAGAAAGTGCCTGCAAGGAAGTAATGTCCCCGGCTGCGTTGGGGTCATCGTATTTCCCACCTACCACTTTCATCGCATGCCGAAAACCGACAAAGGGAATAAAACCAGAATAGACGAACATATAAAATCCGCCGCCAATCAATAACACGAGCAGCGGCGTGCCCCATATCCAGTTGCTAAAGTCGATGATCAAGTCTCCCACGGTTGTTGGTTTTGGTTATTGATTTTATTCGGTTTACAAAGTAAGGGTTTTATTGAAAAGATATTCATGGATATTTGATATTCATGGATATTATGGATAGAAATGTTGTGGAAATCGGAGCGAAGCGGAGACCCTGAGAAGCGTAGCGGTTCAGGGTATAGCCTACGGCTGAAATATGGTAGAAATATGGCCTACGGCCGAAATATAAAAATTGATATTGGTAGGTATTGGATACTGGATATTAATTAGTTGAAATAAAATTCTGTAGAAATACAGTGTGAATCAAAGGACAAAAATCCCAGAGGGATGACCGATATAGTAGCCCGTGGTTTCAACCACGGGTTAAAAATGACACGCAGCGTCCCAGTTTTGGCCGCGGATGTGTCAATTCCCCGTACCCATTTCCGCCAAAACAAGTGAATGGTTGGGCTGCCGTCATGTGTCGGAACTAACCAATACCTGAATTCCGTCATCCAAGATATAGCAGAATCGGGTTTTGGCGGGAAAGGTTTGGGTGGGACAGTTTCGGTGCGGGGGTTCGACTCCGCTCACCCCTCCGAGTAATGACATTCCCTCCTTACCGGAATTGCAAATTCCTCCTATCTGTCCGTCGTGGTTACAAACCACGACGAGCGGTTTTTTTTTAATAATTCTCTGTGTCCTCCGTGCTACCTTTGTGTTCTTCGTGGTTCTCTTTTTTTCCGTCGCGTTTTTAAGTAGCTCCACAAAAAAATTGGCCATAATGCGCCTTCCTTTCTTAAAAAATAGCCTTATTCCCCAAAGCTTCCTATTTTTGTTCGCAAATCAAAACAGGTTACACATTTAGAAACCACCTCCCAATGGCCAAAACGGTTGTCATCAAAATAGGATCAAATGTATTGACGCAGGACGATGGTACTCCCGACCATAACCGGATGGCTTCCTTGGTTAACCAAATGGTTTTTCTAAAAGAAAATGGATTGCAGGTGGTGTTGGTGACCTCAGGAGCGGTAGCTTTTGGCCGAAAGGCCTTAACCCTAAACGCCAAAACCGACGCAGTCACTAAAAAACAGGTTTGGGCCTCCATCGGACAAATCGAACTGATCCGCTCGTACAAAAACCTCTTTCTGGAAAAAGGCCATCAAATCGCCCAGTTGATGGTAACGAAAGAAGATTTCCGGGACCGGGTGCATTACCTCAATATGAAAAACTGCCTGGATGGCCTTTTGAAAAACCAAGTTATCCCGGTGATCAACGAAAATGACGCTGTTGCCGTAACGGAATTGATGTTTACGGACAATGATGAATTGGCTGGTTTGGTGGCTGCCATGATAGATGCGAATACCCTTATTCTATTGACCAACGTAGACGGCATTTACAAAGGGCATCCAGCCGACCCTACGTCGGAATTGATTCTTAATGTGGGTCAGGATATGCCGGATCTAACTCAGTATGTATCCTCAAGCAAGTCTTCCTTTGGCCGTGGGGGGATGCTTACCAAAATGAGCATGGCCAAAAAGTCCGCCGACCTGGGCATTGAGGTGTTGATTGCCAACGGAAAAAGGGAAGATGTCTTGAAGGAATACTACCGGAAAGAATTGGTATGTACTTACTTTCAACCCGGCAAGTCCAAACACAACCAGAAAAAATGGATTGCCCACAGCGAGAACTACTCCAAAGGGGAAGTCATCATCAACGAGGGTGCAAAAAGGGCTTTAAGTTCGCAGAACATAAGCAGTCTACTACCCATTGGGGTGCTGGAAGTCAAAGGTGAATTTCTAAAGGGTGATATCATCCGTATCTTGGATGAACAGGGTCATAAACTTGGTCTTGGGAAAGCCGAGTACGGTGCTAAAGCGGCTTCAGAAAAAATCGGAGTCACCAACCAACGCCCCATTATCCACTACGATTACCTGTACCTTTACGAACACAATTAAACGCAACGAACGAATCAACCTATCATGGCATTAGAAGAAACCTTTAAGCGGGTTCAGGCTGCAAGCCGACAATTATCCCTGTTATCGGAAGAAAAGATAAACCATATACTAACAGACCTTGCGGAGGCAGCCATTAACCGAATACCAGAAATTTTATCTGCCAATGCGTCTGATCTTTCCCGGATGGATCCCCAAGATCCCAAATATGACCGCTTGAAACTTACCAAAGACCGGATAAAAGGAATCGCTGCGGACATTCGAAACGTGGCATTACTTAAAGGTCCTTTGGGAGAAGTGTTGCAGGCAAAGGTTCTACCCAACGGCCTAGACTTGCAAAAGGTCCGGGTGCCGCTAGGTGTAATCGGCATTATCTATGAATCCCGCCCAAATGTCACCTTCGATGTGTTTAGCCTTTGCCTGAAGACAGGCAATGCACTGGTACTCAAGGGAGGCTCTGACGCACATGATTCCAATACAGCGATCTTGGAAATCATCCATGGGGTACTGAGGAAAAACGACGTGACAACTGATATCGTCACCTTGCTCCCTGCGGACCGGGCGGCAACCCAAGAAATGCTACAGGCCGTCGGGTATATAGATGTCATTATCCCACGTGGAAGCCAGGGTTTGATCAATTTTGTGCGGGAAAATTCGAAGGTACCTGTCATTGAAACAGGTGCAGGAATTGTACATACCTATTACGACATCTCTGCCGATCTGGAAAAAGGAAAGGCCATCATCCTTAACGCAAAAACCCGGAGGGTCAGTGTTTGCAATGCCCTGGATTGCTTGGTAATCCATGCAGACCGATTGGATGATCTACCTGCGATTGGAGTAGGATTGGCAGCGAAACAGGTTAAAATCTTTGCGGACGAACCTTCCTATGCCGTCTTAAAGGGAACTTATCCGGATAAACTGTTGGCCAAAGCCGAGGAGGAACATTTTGGGACGGAGTTTCTTTCTCTCACAATGTCGATTAAAACTGTTTCGAACCTAAGTGAAGCGATAGACCATATTGCCCAATACAGTTCCAAGCACAGTGAGGCCATTATTGCGGAAGATGCCGATACCATAGATTATTTTCTGCGTGCGGTGGATTCCGCCGCTGTCTATGCGAATGCCTCCACAGCTTTTACCGACGGTGCCCAATTTGGAATGGGAGCTGAAATCGGTATAAGTACGCAGAAATTGCATGCCAGAGGCCCAATGGCGTTGGAGGAACTTACCTCTTACAAATGGGTGGTGCGGGGAAACGGTCACATCAGGGATTAAAACTTGAAAACGATTAAAGAACTGACACCTTTCTTCTTGCAATCAAATGGACTCGAAGAAAAATCCGCTAGTAAACAAAAAATATCTGCTGGAAAAATTTCCCGGCAAGGGAGGCTGGACCTATGTGCTCCTGCCTGAAATACCTCCCGCCAAGCGCTTTCCCTTTGGCTGGATGCGGGTATATGGATCGATCGATGAAATCAAGCTGGAAAAATGCAAGCTTATGCCATTTGGGAAAGGAATCCTTTTCCTTCCAGTTAACGCTTCGCTCCGCAAGCAACTCAAAAAAGAAGCCGGGGAATGGGTGTCGGTCTTATTGTATGAAGAGGAGCAAAGTGAAGGTATCCCTGAGGTGATATTGGAATGCCTAAATGACGCTCCGGGGGCACTCCATCAGTTCCAGCAGCTCCCTGCCTGGGAACAGCGACTAGATATAGACCGGATAATGGATGCCAAAAAACCGGAAAAGCAGGCAGACCTCATTGTAGATTTAATTAACAAACTTGCGCTCAACAAATGACAAAGAATATTTAAGCACCCTGCGTTTTTTTATATTTCCCTGTTAACTAAAGTTCCGCAAAACTAGCTCTACTGAGCAGACGGGGCCATTTTAGTTGCTACGAAAAAAGTTTGATGCCGTACTTTATTCAAAGTGAGGTGAAAAATAAAAAGAATTGCTCGTTCACAGTCCAATAATGCCAAATTCGTAGCAACTACATTGCTGTTTTGAGGAATATAAGTAAATTTCATACTTTTATTTTTAGACCTGTACTTTGTTATGACTAAAAATTCACCAACAATTTTCCTATTAATTTTATTGTTTTGGGGATGTAATTCTCCAACGAACGAAATTCATGAAGAACCCATTCGGCTTACGCTCTCTGAAGCCAACCGCTTAGCCGAACTTCCACTTAGCTGCATGCATGTGGAATATCCCAACAAACTGAACCAAACCCTTGCGGATTAATCTTTCTTAAAGGGGCCAAAAGAACTACATCCTGCTTTTTATGATAGGAAGGACCTGATGAATTCTGAGGTAAATGGCCCCGGTCAAAATTCTATTGCCTTTTTAATTTGGTTAATCACCCTAATTCTTGGTGGTTTGAGCTTTTGGAAGGTAATAGCAGGGTAGGAAAACAAGTAAATGGTTTGTAATTTCGCTAACTAAATTTATTATTTTAAAATCAAAAAAGACTCCAACTAAATGGACCAACCACTAACTCCACTGATACAAGCCGAAGAATTAATTGGCTTGAACCCTTCCTCCTATATCCTTGTTGATACCTCCTTTGGCAAAGCCAATTATGAGGAAAAGCATTTGAAGGGAGCCGTCTATGTGGATTTAAACACGCAGCTTTCCGATATCAAATCAGATGCGGCAGACGGCGGCAGGCATCCCTTACCCACCCCACAGCAGTTTTCCGAACGATTGGGAGATTTAGGCATAACCCCTGATAGCCATGTTATTGTCTATGACAACAAAAACGGCGGCATGTCGGCCGCTCGGTTTTGGTGGATGATGAAGGCCATAGGTCATAAGAAAATTCAGGTGATAAATGGAGGCTTGAATGCGGCAATCGCCGCAGGGTTTCAGACAAGTAATGAATCCGTTAACCCAACTCCCGCTTCTCCTTACCCCATTGAGGGATGGAAACTACCGCTTTCCAACATAGCCGAAGTGGAAGCCCTATCCCAAAAAGAAAGTCATATCGTCGTGGATGTTAGGGAAACAGACCGTTATTTGGGAAAGGTAGAGCCTATTGATTTAATAGCGGGACACATTCCCGGAGCGATCAATATCCCCTTTTCTGAAAACCTTGAGACGGACGGGCAGTTCAAATCCCCTGATGAGCTAAAAGAAAAATATCAAAAGGCTTTTGGTGACACTTCATCAGAAAACATCATCGTGCATTGTGGTTCTGGCGTCACTGCCTGCCATACATTACTCGCCTTAGCCCATGCCGGGATGGAAATCCCGAAATTATACGTTGGTTCTTGGAGTGAATGGTCGAGGAATGGGAAAACCATAGCTTGAAAAAACTAATTACAAATGACGAATTACGGGTCATTTTTAATTACAAATTACGAATGACAAATTACGTGGGTCAGGTTTGGAAGATAAGGGGTAAGTAATCAGGCGTAAGGGATAAGTGAAAAGTGGAAAGCAATTAATTCTTCGTAATTTTTCATTCGTAACTCGTAGTTGCCCATTTCGTAATTTTTAATTCGTAATTCATAATTTAAGTAGTCGCAATCCCCCCTATTTTTGTCGGATATTGGTGAGGTGTATTAAGATGATGGTTTGTAATTTTGCTGGACAAACCAAATTTAACCGACTATGTCCAAGGAAGAAAAAACAATCATCAGTGTGTCTGCTACTGTAGATGCGGCTATCAACAAAGTATGGGAATGCTGGACTGACCCTTTGCATATTGTTAACTGGAATTTCGCCTCCGATGACTGGCATTCGCCCGCTGCTACCAATCCACTTATAGAAGGTAGCACGTTTTCTTATCGCATGGAAGCGAAGGACGGCAGCCAAGGGTTTGATTTTGAGGGGAAATATGATGAAATAATTCCGTATAAACTTATCCGATACACGCTTGGAGATGGACGGGAGACCACGGTTACTTTTGAAAGTAGACCTGATGGCACCTACGTGGAGGAGCGTTTTGAAGCGGAGGGAGAATTCCCTCATGAAATGCAACAAAAGGGATGGCAGGCTATATTGGATAATTTTAAAAAATACACCGAATCACAATCACACTTTTCTCTCCTGTATTTTACAATTTTGATCAACGCTCCGGTAAATACGGTTTATTCAGCCATGCTGGAAAAGTTCAGTGAATGGACGGCTGTGTTTTCACCGAATTCATATTATGTAGGAAGTTGGGAAAAGGGTGCGGCAATCCGTTTTCTAACCAAAGATGAAAAGGGTTCCTTAGTGGGCATGGTTAGCCAAATCAAAGAGCACCTACCTGGAAAATTAATCTCCATACAACATGTCGGTGTAGTAGAGAACGGAAAAGAGTTGACAGAAGGGCCTGCGGCAGAAGTTTGGAAAGGTGCGCTGGAAAATTATTCGTTTAAGGAAACAGAGCAGGGAACCCTGGTAACCGTCACCCAGGACACTACTGATTCGTACGTTGATTATTTCAACAAAACATACCCGGAAGCGTTGGTGAAATTAAAGGAGATTTGTGAAAGAAATTGATAGGATTTGACATATTCGGTTTTACGAGGACCTGATCCGCAAATTTATTTTGAAGTTTTCCAAGACATTGCCTCGTATGGCCATTGCAAATGGCCTTATGAAGATTGCCCTTTTTGAAGAAAACCGGAGATATTAGGGTGTAGTGGAAACTACACCCAGTCGGGGAAATTGATAGGATTTGACATATTCGGTTTTACGAGGACCTGATCCGCAAATTTATTTTGAAGTTTTCCAAGACATTGCCTCGTATGGCCATTGCAAATGGCCTTATGAAGATTGCCCTTTTTGAAGAAAACCCAAGATATTAGGGTGTAGTGGAAACTACACCCAGTCGGGGACCTGATCCGCAAATTTATTTTGAAGTTTTCCAAGACATTGCCTCGTATGGCCATTGCAAATGGCCTTATGAAGATTGCCCTTTTTGAAGAAAACCCAAGATATTAGGGTGTAGTGGAAACTACACCCAGTCGGGGACCTGATCCGCAAATTTATTTTGAAGTTTTCCAAGACATTGCCTCGTATGGCCATTGCAAATGGCCTTATGAAGATTGCCCTTTTTGAAGAAAACCGGAGATATTAGGGTGTAGTGGAAACTACACCCAGTCGGGGGAGGCGTTGGCGAAACTAAAGGAGATTTGTGAAAGAAATTGATAGGATTTGACATATTCGGTTTTACGAGGACCTGATCCGCAACTTTATTTTGAAGTTTTCCAAGACATGTCCTCGTTAAGCCATTGCAAATGGCTTTATGAAGATTGCCCTTTTTGAATAAAACCGGAGATATTAGGGTGTAGTGGAAACTACACCCAGTCGGGGGAATCGCTAAAAATCCCGTAGGGATGGCCGATTTAATAGCCCTGGGTTTCAACCCAGGGTCAAAAAGACAACCCTGTTTTCCCCGTTTTGGCCGCCAAAACTATCAATTCCGCCATTCCTATATCGCCAAAACCCGTAGACGGTTGGGCTGGTATCTTTGATTCGGAGGGACGATTTTTTCGAAAAAAAGCTAGAATTGACAGATTCGGGTTTTGGCGGGAAATAATGGCCATAATAACCATCCCCCCTGCCAAAACATAACCTACTAGTTTCTCCTTGTCCAAGGGCTGAAGCCCTGGCTATTGAGAGAAAAATCATTTACATATATCCCATTTTAGCATACCGATTTTTGAAATCTAAAATAATTTCAATTCCCCAATATTTCGGCCGTAGGCCATATTTCCACAATATTTCCACTATATTAACCTTTTTAATATCAATCAATATCTAATATCTACAAATATCACTTTCCCAATATTTCGGCCAACAGGCCATATCACAACTATTCCCTGAACCGATACCCTCCGATTTCAACTATATTTCAACCATATTTCAGTTCCTTCCTAATATCAATCAATATCTAATATCAATTCCTTAATATTTCGGCCGTAGGCCATATTTCCACAATATTTCCACTATATTAACGTTTTTGAACCGGATCATGAATTGGATGTAGTGACCGTTCAGGCACCGGTTCAACAAACCGCTTCAATACAAGAGACATTTACCATTAATATTAACTCCTCAAACACCGGTGCTACGATTACCTTTAGCTGGGACGAAATCCTATTTACCGTACCGATAGCCCTGCAATAACTGTATACCCTAACCGTTGCCTGCAATCAGTCAAAACCACATCGCCTCTATCTATGCCGAAGACCTCTGGATAGCTGAAAAGGACGGAAGCCATCCACGGAGGTTGACCATGGATTATGGCATAGAATCCAATCCTGTCTTCTCACCGGACGGGAAATTGATTGCATTCAATGGCCTGCAGAGGTAATTCAGGGGAAAGATCCACAGTTGGAAAAAGCTATCGAAGTTATCCTAAAACATCTGGACGAAAATCCCCCCGCAAAACCCAGCACCCCACCCTACCCAAACCGCGTAACCCAATAACTTAATAACCTATTAACCAAATAACTCACCATGGAACAAAATATGATCGGCTGGTTTGAGATCCCTGTAATTGACATGAATCGGGCTAAGAAATTTTACGAAATTGTTTTTGATATCGAAATCCAAGTACAGGATTTTCACGGAACAGAGATGGGATGGTTTCCCTTTTCCGAGAGTAAACCGGGGGCAGCAGGTTCGTTGATAAAAAACAAAGCCTATTCCCCCAGTGAAGAAAAAGGGGTGTTGATCTATTTTTCCTCAACGGATATTTCTACCCAGCTTAAAAAAGTGCTGGAAGAAGGGGGAAAGATTCTTCAGGCAAAAACACTTATCTCAGAGGATGTTGGGTTTATGGGTTTATTTGTGGATTCTGAAGGAAATAGAATCGCGCTGCATTCAAGGCATTGATCCCAAGGCGTGAAGTCAAGCTCAAGGGCGTCGTTTCCTGAAAGTGGGTCTTCCCCTACATCAGCAATATATCCATCCACATATGTATAGATTTCCAATGTCCTATATCTCTCAGTCTCAAGATAGGTTGATAAGTTGATAGACTCCGTCCCTCCGTCTCTAAGTCTCTCCGTCTCGAGGTAAGTTGATGGGGTATGAATTACGAATTGAGAATTACGAGCTGAGTCATTGTTGATATGTCGATAGGTCGATGAGTCTGTCCCTCCGTCCCCCATCTCTTAGTCTCTTCCGTCTCTATGTCCCTTCATTCTCTCCGTCCCTTCGTCTCCCGTCTCCCGTCCCCAAGTCCCTGCGTCCCTATGCCTCTCCAGTTTTATCTTCTTTTCTTAAACCGCATATAATACCACCATTTTAATCGCTTTCTACGCGAATTTAAAAATCGCAATTGGTCATAAATTAGGTCTCCGGATTTAACTGTTGAGCTTTTATCCTTGAAGTTTCGCTTGGGAATACCTACATATTTACCTAGATACTCAGTGAAATCTGTGCAGTTCCAGAATTCTGAGTCGGGATTTACAGATTCATAAAATAGCTGTTTCAAACCAGTCCCCTTTTCACTAATAAGATGCCATATTGGGATATTTTCATCGCCTTCCGACACATTATTGTAAACCTCAGCTGTCCACAATCTCTTGATATGACGATTGTATGAGTCATAAATTTTAACATCCATAGAGTTGTAAACATAGGAAGAAATAAACTCATCACCATCAAATATTGAATTTCCATTAGGAAACAAAAATTTGTTTCCTTTATTATCTTCTTCTTTACAATAATTCAATAATTCTAAAATATTTTTGGCTACTTTACCTAATGTCTGTGGAGAGCCACCAATTAGTTCCCCCCCATACCAGATTGGATATGGTTGGTTATATCCCTGAATACCTATTAAACGATAGAGATCTCCCATATCTTTCATACTAATATTATGGAGTTTTTCTAAGGGTTTATTACTTCTTTGGTAAGTATCTTGCAGTACTAAATATTCTCCGCTTGACATGATGTCATCTAAAACGACATCCTTTTTATGCCAAAGTATATCAGAGTCTAATAGTAGAGAAGGTAAGGTTTCCTGGGCTAGTCTTTCAATTACTTGTAATTTGTAAAATGCATTTCTAAATCTCATAGAATGCTTACCTGGATCAAACCTGTCAAAGTCTAAATAAATAATAGTTACTCCTAAACCAGCAAGTTCATCCTTAACATTGATATTGTCAATGATTATTTCTTCCAAATCATTGGTTACCACTATATGTTTTTTTTCAGGATTTACTTTAACTGAAGCAGCACAAAATGTGTAGGCACATCTCCAGTAAACATGTTTTCTGTTTTTATTTTCAGTCCCAATATTTGGGTATTTTACTTTTCCCCCCGTTTTATCCTGATCAACACTAATACAAGTAACAATATTATACATGGTTATACTAATTATTTAAAAAAAAACCTTTGAACAATAATTTTTCAAATATATGAAATTTCGGTTAAAATTATTGAATTAGTTTTTTTGCCCGAACTACACGTTTCCGCGGGATCTGCGCTACGCTCCGGTTTTATTTCTATTTCACCTCAACCACCCCCGCTGCCAAAACGAAACCTAGCTTTTGTAATCAATGGTGAGCGTAGTCGAATCCCCGCTACGCTTAACCCAAAGCTATTTGATTTCACCCCATTGAGGCTATGAGAAATCCGTAGTTTGCAACTCGTAATTCGTGATTAATAATTCGTGATTAATAATCTAGGGTATCCGTAAATACACATAAACTACTGATTTCCAATAAAAAAAGAATTATACTGCCTCAACTGATCCGATAACTTCGGCATCCCAATACGGAAGGTGCGGCCAATGGGTGCCGCGTGGGAATAGTTGTACTCCCAACGGAACTCCTCCGTGGTGCGGAGCTCCCAGCGTCGGCCCCGGGCGATCTTCCCCGGAAAAAGAGGAAAGGCAAACTGAAAACCGCCGGACGTTCCGTTAACCGTTATGGCCGAAAAAAGTCCTACATCCACCCCCCCGAATTGCCGGATCAAATCCCCGCGTACACCCCGGTCCCGTCCGATAAACTGACCACCGCTGATCCTAAACGTCAGGTCCATTTTGTTCAACCGGTATTCCACATCCAGCAACAGGATCACATCACTCAGCGGATCTGTATATAATTTTCGCCCCGGAATAAAATAGTAGCCCGTATATGCCGTCTCCAACCCCATGCGCCAACGTTTGTCAAAATCATCATATCTGTACTGGAAATGTACCCCATAGCGGTCCTGAAAGAAGGTGCCCGCGGTGATTCCCACAAAATGGTGGGGCAAGGGGATGGCGAAATAATGTAGGTGGGAAGGTGCTAGGCGCCAATGGGTTCCCCAAAGCCCCAAGTTGTTCTGTATCGGAACCAATACCCCCGTCTGAACACTTAGTCCGGGCAACAGATACACCCGTGTATCGAGGATCAGGTTGGTGCGGGAGCGGAATGGGGTCTTCCGGTCCCCAAACCGGGCGGAAAAGTCCGGACTAACGCGAAAGTTCCATCGGTAGCCCGTAGGAAGGCGGTTTTTCTTTCGAAAAAAAGCCCTTTCCCCTGCGGTTACAGGCCTGAAGGACAGCGTCTGCCGGTCATACACTCCCATGGGGCGGTTCATGTAGAGCGGTATAAACCCAGTCACGCTGCTATCCCCTACCTTACGGTCTGCCCAGAGCAGGCTGTGGTGGGGATTTCTGAAATTCCGGTGCTCCCAAATCACCAGCTTGCCGCTATCGGCAGGCATCCTATGAACCTGCTCAAATCCGGCTTTTTCGAGTGATAACTTAGCCACCTGTCCGTACCCCATGGACAACCCCAAATAGAAAACACCTACTAGGCAAAAATAGCTACCTTTCATCCGCACGCATTTCTTTGGGTGGAACAGATAGGGGAAAACTCAGGGAAAAGCTAAATCCAAGTTCTTTGGCTTCGAAGGTATGACCCTGAAGCAAGAGCCAAGGTAGGGGCCGGACAAAAACCCCCGCGTTAACGCTATGCCCGTCGTGCTCCATGGACAGCCCTACTTTTTCATTCCAATCCAGGGAAAATCCTCCAAAAACTCCCGAAAGATACCGGATATTTTCTTGTTTCTTCGACTTCAGCAACAGAGACAATGACCGGTTACCCTCTTTGGTGGGTATCACAAAAATCACGGGAAGGGCATAGCCCAATGTGGCCCGAAGACGAAGGGTGGAAGATAATTCTGCCGTTTTCTCGACAATCAGCGCATCGTGGTTGAGGTGTTGGTTAGTTCCAATGGGGGCGGATACGATTAGCACGGCGCTGACCCCGTGTTTTTCCTCCGCAAGGAGTCGAAACCGAAAACCCAGATGCCTGTCTCCGACGCCGATATCACTGGCCCTTGCGCGCACCCGTGTGATATTGAGGTAAACTTCCATAAAATCGGTCAGGCCCACGCCTACCCCATAGATATTTTCAGTATGATAGGCCCCCATAAAATGGTTGATGGCATAGGCTTGGGGCACATAGGAAAAACTGAGGGCCAATTGATTTTCCTGTTCCCAGCGGGCGTTCGGGGTCATGATGTAGCCCGGTTTGCCAAGCACATTTACCTGGGCAGCAAGCTGGCCAAAAATCATCGTGGCCAGTAAAAACAACAGGTAGGCGGAATATCCCGGCGGCTGCCACGGCTTAAAAACCAGATGTAAACCCCAAAAGAATCTAGCCATATAAAAGTAAGTTCATTCCCTGTACCTATTCAAATACGCACCCAAAAACCCAAAAGCATAATCGTCAATAACTGAAGTTATACCGTATAAATAGGCCCGTTTCAAGCCCCTTTAAATCTATTTTCTGTAGTACCGGCGTATTTGTCCCGACTGCTTGCCACGACTGACTATAAGAAGCTGCATGATACCGGGCTTCCAAGGCCATGCTGATGTATTCGGGAAAGAGGTATTCAAGTCCTACCTTTATGTTTCCGCCGTAGTTGTTCCCACGGAGATGTTCTCCTTCTATGTTACCAATCCCGTCTTCCACCTTCCTGGTAAAGCGGCTATCCAGGAAATACCTGCTGATACCTGCCCCTACATATCCATTCAGGTATTTGGGGATAAGGTCCCGGAAATTATAAACTATCCCGCCATAGACAGGAATGATAATTTGATCTATTCGCTCTGCAATCCGGAAATTCTCCCCCAGCGTGCCGTGGGACTCAACATTCCCCCGCCAATAACCCAACCGGGAATCGACTGCAAATCCCTTATATATACTGACTTCGGCTGAAATAGAAGGCAACAACCCGCCATATTGAAAATTGCCCGCGCCCGGATAGTTGAAAAGAAAAGCACGCTCGTCTGCTCCCGAGTAGGTTCGTTGCCAGTAAGACAGTCCCATACTTACCTGATTCATCTCTAATTGAGCAAAAAGGGGACTGCATCCAAAAAAAAGAAGCAGTCCCCAACAAATACATTTATTCGTCATGCAGATTATCTATCAACGGGTTAACCACCGGATCCCTGATTGTGGCAGTACACCTGAATGGCTTTTTCCAGAATTTCTTCCGCCAGCATAACGGCTTCGTCATAATGTTGCTTGACAGCGGCTATTCGGTCATCTCTCAATTTGGTTATACTTTGTATTTCAATTTCAAAGAAGACATAGTTATATGCAAGGCTGCTTAGATACCAGCCTGCCATTTGCCTACGGATATAGGTGGCATAAATCAACGCAAAAGTCAACAGATTTTCCTGTAGTTCGGTATCCCCGGCCAATACGGCCAGTCTTGCCGCATTTAGGATTCTATTGATCATTTCCTGGTGCTCGACCAGCTGTTCCATTAGCAGCATATGTACGAGTACATTTCGCTCGACCAACCTTTCTTCGGCTTCATAGGCTCTACGCAGGTAGTTGGCGTTGATTGCATCCTCCTGCTCCCGCAGCTGATGGGTAAGTTCGGCAAGCCTGTCCTGAAAAGCGCTATACGCCCTATCGGCACATATGGTGTACAGATCCGAGTCCATCCGCCGTAACCCTTCCTGACCCGTGCCATTTTTAGAAGACTCTATGCGGGCCAATATGTCTTCGATGGTGGTCAGCTCTCCGTATTCGGGTACTTCTGGGAGCGGCATTTCAAGATCGGGATGTTCAAACATATCGTTCAGAATTGCCTCCAACTGGGGATCAATGGCATTCTCCGGATTCATCAGATTCGTTAAAAAATCCATATCAATAAGTGAGAAAATATCCGGATCTAAACCCTTCTCTTTTAATTTATTGTTAAAATCCTCCAGTTGCTTTTTCGAGGCTTCGGAAATCGGCTTGCCGTCGTCGGAAAAAGCGATGATTTCCTGAAGCAAATTTCCAAGCACCGCCGGTGTGTCTATCGGTTCGTAGTCCGGATCGTCAATATCCGGGTCGGGGTCATCCAAGCCAGGAAGATCGCCTACCTCATCAAAGTCGTCGATCATCTGATCGTAGGGAGGGATAAGGTCCAACTCCTCCGGAGCGCAACGCACCATCAGGAGCAGGAGAGAAAGGGAGAAGATCAAAAGATTCCCTTTTTTTGCAGGTAAAATGTAGAGCTTTTTCATTGCAGGCTAGACGTTATAAAATGTATGGTTTTTATCGACGTGTTGCTAAATAATTCACCGCCTCTCCACTATTTAAAAAGCCACTGCTACGACCTGCTCTCCTCTTTTTATGCTAATTACGACACTATTTTCGGGAACTATTCTTATTAATATGTCTGTAAAAACACTGAAACCCATAAACTCATGATAAAAAAAGCCTATTAGGTCAAAAACAGTATTTGAATACCGAAGTTAAAAATAAAATGAAACAATTACCAAATTTTCCCTACATTTTAAAAAAAATAATTGGTTGAAAACCTTTTAATTGAGTTAGAAGTACATTTTATAGCAGGTGTAAGGGGAATGGGCAATGGGCAATAGGGAATCAGCTCGTGCAGCTCGTGGTAGTTTGCGGCTGCGATTTCGGATAAAGGGATTTTGCATGCTGGTCGTCTGAATATCAGACAAACCCCGTAGGGATGGCCGATTAGGGTTTCAAACCAGGGTCAAGAAACAACATCCCATAGCCCCGTTTTGGCCGCCACCATGTTAATCTTGTCCACAAATTCCCGCCAAAACCAATTGCTGGTTGGGCTACCGTCCTGTGTCGGATTTAACCAACTACATGGATGCCGTCATCCGGGGTTCGACTACGCTCACCCCTCACTAGCCTCGCAATTCTTAATTATTTTCAATTTATAATCCATCGAGTCAGTATTCCGTCATCCGAGAAAAGGCAAAACCGGACAGATTCGGGTTTTGGCGGAAAAGATTGGCTTCTTCAACCATCCCCGCTGCCAAAACAAAACCTAGCTTTTGTAATCAACAGGCAACCAAGATTACACCCCGGTGGGGCTGGGACACAATTTAAATCAAAAAACCAGGGATAATCAAGGAACAAAAATTCCAGAAGTGCCAGATTCAATTGCCCGTGGCTTTAGCCACGGTTAATAAATGACAGGCAGGCTCTCAGTTTTGGCCGCCACATACCCACCTTTTTAATATCAATGAATATCCAGTATCAATAAATATCATAAAACCTAAAAACCAATCGACCTATCAACATACCTAGGGATTTAGAGACTTGGTCAACCCATAACTAATCAACCGTAATTCTTTCAACCCATAACCAACCCAAGAGTATTAAAAACAATATAAAGAATTTACTTTAGCGTATTTTTAAAACTTTTTGCATAGCATAAACAGTAAAATCACAACTAATCCCTATATTTGTCTTGTTATGTAAAAGCGCAAAGTCATTCACGTAGTGTTTTTATTTATTTCATAGCTCCCATAGTAGTCTTTATGAAAGTAACAGCCTTCATAAACCTAGGTCCTAAACTTTGAAAAACTAATTCTTTTAGTTTAGTGTAAATTATAGTGTTTAAACTCAAATAAATAACTTTTATTGGTGTCTACAGCAAGTAAACTAGTTAACAAAATTAAGATAATTCCAAAATGGGTTATTTTTTTTATTGATGGCGCAATTCTGGCCGTTTCCGGCATAGCTGCGTTTTTTATTACGTCCAACTTTGACCTTGGTTATCTGGAGAGACAGGAAATTTGGCATGCGAGTTTGATCTATTCATTTCTGGGATTGATTGTCATGTATTTTACCAAGACCTATGAGGGTATCGTCAGGTATACGGCCATGAAAGACGGAATCAAACTGATAATCAGTACATTAATTTTGGGCGTTTTTATTTATTTGGCCAACGGTATATTGACATCGTATTTAGGAATGCGGGAGATTATGCCCCTTTCTGTTATTATCATATCCTCATACACATCCTTGGGGATTTTGATTATATACCGGTTAGTTGTAAAGGATTTGTTATACCGGTTTAACAATTCTCAAAAAGACAAAATAGTAAAACGCATTATAATTTTTGGTGCTGGAGAGGCCGGAGTTCTTACCTACAAAACCATTCGGAAAGATAGCCAAATCAATTATATTGTATGTGGCTTTTTAGATGATGACCCAAGCAAAAAAGGTAAATATATTGACGGGATAAAGGTTTTTGGTTCGTTGGATAAAATCGAAACGATTATCGCCCGCAACAGTCCTACCGACCTCATTATCTCCACCTTCAGCATCAGCCAAGAACGTAGGAAAGAGGTAATTGAAGCGTGTATTGAAAAGCAACTTCACGTATTTACGATTCCACCCGTTAACCAATGGGCAAGTGGGGTATTAAAATCCGATGAAATCCGCGAAGTCAACATTGAGGATCTGCTTGGAAGAAAAAGTATCAAACTCAGGAATGAAAAAGTAAACCAGGAAATGAGGGGTAGCGTGGTACTGGTATCTGGTGCTGCAGGATCCATTGGGAGTGAACTTGCTATACAAATAGCACGCGCCAAACCGGCAAAACTATTGCTTTTGGATAAGTCAGAATCCGCTTTGTATGATATTGAAAATCAACTTGGAAACTTAGGGTATAAGGTAGCAACTGAAGTGATTTTGGCGGATGTAAAAGAGAGAGAGACGATCTTTGAAATCTTTGAAACTTTTAGGCCGGAGTATGTTTTCCACGCTGCCGCCTATAAGCATGTTCCCATGATGGAAAAGTACCCCAAGGAAGCGTTGAAGTGCAATGTGTGGGGAACGAAAAACATGGCGGATGCAGCGTTAACGTATAATGCAAACAAGTTTGTTTTTGTTTCCACAGATAAAGCCGTAAATCCAACAAATGTAATGGGGGCATCTAAGCGACTGGCGGAAAAATATATTCAGTCGCTTCACCAATACCACGATAAACAACTACGTAATTCCAACCATACTTTATTCATTACTACCAGGTTTGGAAATGTGCTGGGGTCCAACGGATCTGTTATTCCTCTTTTCAAGGAACAGATTAAAATGGGAGGGCCTGTGACAGTCACCCACCCAGACATTACCCGCTATTTCATGACTATTCCCGAAGCCTGTGAGTTGGTATTGGAAGCAGGAATCATGGGGAAAGGCGGGGAAATATACGTATTTGACATGGGTCAACCCGTTAAAATCTATGACCTTGCGAAAAAAATGATTCAGCTAAGCGGGAAAAAGCTGAACGAGGAAATCTTTATTGAGTTTACCGGCCTAAGGGAAGGTGAAAAGATGGTTGAAGAATTGCTTAACAACACAGAAACTGTAAAAGCAACCCACCATGAGAAAATCAAAATTGCCGATTTTTCAAACGGTTACTATCCGGAAATCAATGCCGGAATCCAAGACTGCATGGCAGATATAGAAAACTGCTCCGAATGGGATTTGGTAAGCCGTATCAAAAAACTGGTACCGGAATTTATCAGCAATGCCTCCCGTTTCGTTAGTCTGGATAAAGAAATTAAGGAAAAAAATTTCTCCTAACATAGCCGTTAAATTTCAAATGCGCTGATAGGTCTTATCAAACTCTTGGAAGTAAACCTGATCCCTTAGACACTCCACTCCCCGACTAGGCGTAGTATGCAACTTAAGGGGAGGGCGATCGATGACGTCAAATAAGGTGATTTTTGCCAAACGATAGGTAGGCAGAGATATACGTGCACGGGTTTTGGCGGGAAGGACTGGCTTCTTCAACACTTCCAGCGGCCAAAACACAACCGAGATGATTTCACTTAACCTAGGGCTTCGCTCCGCTACACCCTAGGCTACTAAGATTACACCCCCCTGGGGCTGGGATATATTACTATAATCAACAATCATAAATCCCGTAGGGATGACCGATAGGGGTTTCAACCCGGTGGATAAAAATAAACATCCCGTTGCCCCGTTTTGGCCGCAGGAATGTCAATCCCCCCATATATTCCCGCCAAAACCCATAGATGGTTGGGATGCCATCTTTGCCTCGGAACCAACCCCGTTCGTCGTCATTTGCGATCCCGGTTTCGCAGGGAATTTGTCGTAGTCAGAAGTCCCCGCTCCGTCCCCCCACGAGGCCAGCGTCCACAAACCTACCCTGCAGCCTGGCTCAAGACTAAAAATGTCCTTAGGGACATTTTCTTAACGTCTTGCCCCCCATCGTTTTCTGGCAGGCCCACGCTCATCTTCAAATGAAAATTTTTTGATCGATGTAATTCTATAATTTTTTAATATCGAGTAATTCTTGACATTCAAGGATATTTCTATATTATTTCACCTTTTTAATATCTACAAATATCCAGTATCAATTAATATCAATTCCCCTATATTTCATTTCCAGTAGAAAATTATTTGTTTCGATGGCTCCGTAAAAAAAAGAAAGATCAGCCCGGCACCTACCAAGCTGATCCAACGTCTTTTTTTCCATTCCCGGAAAACTGTGATTCCTAAAAACAAAACCACCCAGAATGCCGGGTTTAAAAGCATACTATGGGCTATAAATCGCATGGAGTTATTTTAATATCCACAAATATCCAATATCAACTAATATCTAATATCCACCAATATCATTTTTCATATTTCGGCCGTAGGCCATACTTGCCTGTCCGGCAGGCAGGTTTCTGCCTTATTTCCACCATATTTCAATAGGTTAATACGCTCCTCAGGGTCTACGCTCCCGTCCGATCTTCAGAAGCACCCCATATTTCCACAACGTTCGAAAATTATTGATCAAATAAGCGTTTGATATTATCTATTAGGGCTTTACGGTAGTGTTCCTGAAGTCGTGAAATCACTTTTACTACCAATCTTTTCTCCACAACAAAAATTTTATGAAATAGGACCTGACTATCTTTATGTAGCGGAACGTCTAGCATTCCTAATTCCAGTCCAAAAGAAAACTCATCATTCCGAATTGATGAAGAAATCTGGGCAAGAATTACATCTTGGGTTTGGTTCACAAGTTCAGAAGAAATTACGATTGCTGGACGAACTTTTGACTGAATCCCATCGGAAAATGGAAACGGAACCAATACTATGTCTCCCTGCCTAAGAGTCATTTATTTAAAAAAGATTCCCAATAGGTGTCATCTTCATTTTCCCAGCCTTCAACCAACGACGGCTCAGCAAGGCGTAAGGCATGCTGCGTTAATTGAACATCTCCATCAAATTCCATTTCAGGATTTTCGACATTAATTTGCGTAGACGTAGATGCGTAACGTTTCCATTGACCTTGTTGGAATGAAGCGGAATAACTCTTATCTAAAGTTAATTTGGTGTATGCTATAACAGTTGTATTTTCCATTACTTATTGTTCATGATTTTTTGATATTCCTGGATTTTTTGATCCAATAATTCCTTTAGGCTTTCACAGGTTTTAATATCAATATATAATCCAAATTCATATTCTCTTACAATTCCTACTTTGGAATCCGGGGTAAGGGATTTCATTTCGCCTAAATCACCGTTGTCGGCCGCTTCAAAAACCATTCCTTTCGGAATAGCGTTCCTCTGAGCAAAAAAATTCAAATAGAAATACCCACTAGGGGTTATACCAAGACTTGCTCCGTCCGAAAAAACCTCTCTGTATTGATTGCTTTTTAGATTATGTATGGTTATTTCTCTTTTCTTTGCCATGAAATTCAGCCTTTCTAGACAAAGAAAAGCAATTCAAATCGGAGATCAAAATTTTTTTCATCATGCAGGAAATTCCTTTTCAAACTGACCATTATGGAACGTGGATGATGCTGATTTGTTCGAGTCAATCTCATTATAAACCAACCCCTCCGAACCCTGCCACGGCAACCGAAATGAATCATCCGGATGAACGAGAACCGTAAAATTACACGGAGCGGGAACGACCACAACCCCATGGGCTTCGAAGAGCTAATTCACACGACGGATGCGTATCGAGTAGGTCACGGAAAAATTTATCTTGAACAATATCTATCGGATTCATTAATCCTCCGCCTTGCAGATTCAAGAAATCCGGGCGGTGCGGTGGCAAAGGCAATTTGACGAGGAGTTTCAGACGGCAATTCTTAGTACGATGTATCAACTTAAAACTCCGAGGAGTTGGCCTATGCGCGGGGTGCGCACGGATTTGAAGATGCACAGCGGCGGGTTTTTTTGGTTACTCTTTTTTGATCCCGATACGCTACGCTGTTCGGGACAGGCTCTGCAGCGAAAAACAACAAAGCCAAATCTCTGCAACATGATGGGTCAAAAGTAGTAGTAAACGGTCAACGTTTTTTAGGCATGGTCAGAGTTGAACCCATAACTCATCACTCATAACCCAAAAAACAACCATCCCTACCACCTCATGAAAAACCATCTTCTAAAGCCCTAAAGATTCCGAACCCGGCCACTGCAACCGAAACGAATCATCCGGATGAACGAGATCTGTAAAATTACACGGAGCGGGAACCACCTCATTTCCCTGTGCCTCGAAGAGCCTCTTTGTTCCACGCATATGCATCGCCGACGTCACCGGAGATAATTCATGATAGAATACATGTATCGTAACAATATCTTCCGCCTTGCAGATTTTGGCGTTAAGAAATCCGGGCGGTGCGGTGGCAAAAGCAGAGGCATGTTTGACGAGGAGTTTCAGGCGGAAGTTTTTAGGCTGATATATCCACTGGAAACTCCGAGGAGTTGGCCTATGCGCGGGAAGGGCCCGAATTTTAGCCAAAAGATGCACAGCGGCGGGGTTTTTTTGGTTACTTTTTTTGACCACTGACTACGTCAGGGCAGGCCTGCAGCAAAAAAAGTGACAAAGTTAATAAAAGCTATCACCACCAAAACCTGAAAACCACGTTTAACTCTGCTAAATCCAGACTAGTATTCTTTAACCAAAAATTCAATACCCCAATAAAACCATCCCAACCACTTCATGAAAAACCATCCCCCAAAGCACCAACCCTTCCGAACTCGGCCACGGCATCCTAAAGGAATTATCAGGATGGCGTAGAGTAAAAAAATTACATGGCGCGGGTACCACCTCAATTCCCTGCGCTTCGAAAAGGCGCTTCGCGCGGCGCATATGCATCGCAGACGTCACCAAAATAACCTTACTATACTGCGGAAACTTCTCCTTAAAATGCACCGCCTCCTCATGGGTAGTCTTAGGCGTGGGTACTATATCCAGGTGGGTGGCGGGAACACCCAGTTCCCTAGCCGCGGCCACATAGACCTCGGCCTGGGACAGGTACCCGTCACGCCCCGCACTCGACATTATCAGGGTGGAGCCGGGACTCCGCTGCCAAACCCGAATCCCTTCCAACACCCGGAAGGTCGCACTTTTTCCAAGCTGATGGACGGGATGGATCCCTTCCTCCGGCGTACCTCCCGCACCCAATACCAAAATAGGGAGACCCTGCAGAGAATCATCCACCTCCAGCGAAGGAAACGCACGCTCCCAGTAGAAGATGATTTGTTTCGGAGGACCCGTAAAAAAAAGAAAGATCAGCCCGGCACCTACCAAACTGATCCAACGTCTTTTTTTCCATTCCCGGAATACTGTGATTCCTAAAAACAAAACTACCCAGAATGCAGGGTTTAAAAGCATACTATGGGCTATAAATCGCATAGAGTTTTTTTATGGCAGTGTTTAGCTTAGAAATTAGAATCAACCTGTATGACTGTTTTTACCTTTCGTACTTTTGGCTTGATCCAAAAGTACCAAAAGATCAAGCCAGAAAAAACTTCCCCCCACGAGGCCAACACCACAAACCTACCCTGCAGCCTGGCTCAAGACTAAAAATGTCCTTAGGGACATTTTCTTAACGTCTTGCCCCCCATCGTTTTCTGGCAGGCCCACGCTCATCTTCAAATGAAAATTTTTTGATCGATGTAATTCTATAATTTTTTAATATCGAGTAATTCTTGACATTCAAGGATATTTCTATATTATTTCACCTTTTTAATATCTACAAATATCCAGTATCAATTAATATCAATTCCCCTATATTTCATTTCCAATAGTAAATAATCTGTTTCGGTGGCTCCGTAAAAAAAAGAAAGATCAACCCGGTTCCCACCAAGCTGATCCAACGTCTTTTATGCCATTCCCGGTAAACAATGATTCCTAGAAACATTACTACCCAGAATGCAGGGTTTAAAAGCATGCAATGGGCTATAAATCGCATTTACAATATGGTTAATAATGCTGTCGCTGTCGCATAGTTTTTTGTGTGGGAAATACTGATTGAAAGCTGAAAGGAAATCAAATCGACCTCTGGGTGATGAATAACAACCTTGGGAAACCCCCGTAGATCTTTTGTAATTTCAATGTTCCATATATCCAACCCCAAAACCGGCGCAAAAGCCTTGATAACAGCTTCCTTGGCACACCAATACCCCGAAAGGGTCTGATCTATATGGGGAGCGGTTTTTGCGACATCAAGTTCTTGGGCAAAAAATAACCCCGACAATAGCCGGGGTTTTCGGTCCAGAATTCTACGAAATCGGACAACATCTTCTAAATCGGTCCCTACCAGACACCTCATTTCACAGTGGCAATAACTTTTTCCTTAAACCGGTAAAAAACCACCTCGTCATCCCCTACATTTTTGTCTAGTGTCATGCCAGCCATAATCTTATTGCGGGAACCTACTTGGATATTGGGAATAGTAGCGGAATTGATACCAAACAGATTTTCATCTCCAACTACCGTAAAGCCGGACAGGCATACATTGGGTGTCAAAAAGTTAAACGCACCCACCACGGTATCATGTCCTATGCTACATCGGCTATTGATGATAGTATGATCTCCAATACATGTATTAGGCCCTAAATTTACATGCGGAGCAATTACCACACCTTCTCCAATGACCGTAGTCCGTGAGATATTGGCTGAGGGATGGATAAAGGATAAAAAATGTCCTCCCCTGGCCAAAAAATCCAATGTAATATTTTTCCGATGTTTCAGATTGGCTATACCCATTAGGTAAGCGGTGTCTGATTGTACTTGGTGTTCCTGAATAGAACCAAGATAGGGGGCCGAAAAGGCATAGCGGGAATAACTCTCCGCATCATCATCTAAATAGCCCAAAATGGAATAGTTCACCTCTCCACTTACCGACTGATTGGCAACATAGATATAATCGTCCAACTCCGCCGCATGCCCTCCGGCACCGATGATAATTAGCGATATCGATTTTTTCATACTGCTATTTATTTCTTCCAAATTTAACTTTACCCTACTTTTACCTCGCCAAATATCCTCCGTCCACGACCATATTCGTCCCTGTCACCCACCGACTGGCATTTGATAATAAATAAACTGCCGCATGGGCAACATCCGAACCCTCTCCCAATCCCAATGGATGCTGATCTAAAACTTGCTGCAATGCAGCCTCATTGTTACGGTACAGGGATTTTTCGGAAAGGGGTGAATTGACTACGGATGGAGAAATGGCATTAAAGCGGATTTGCTTATCGGCATACTCCAATGCCAAACTTTTCACCAATCCAATCAAGGCTGATTTTGTCATTGCGTAAAGCGATTTCCCTTTCTCACCCACCTCACTCATCACTGAAGAAATCAACACCATACTCATTCCATCAGCAGATTTAATTCCAACTTTAGTTAGCAACTGCATAATTTGCACCGCTGAAAAAACATTAAGCTGAAAAGCTTCTTCCCATTGCTTGGGTTTCATTACTTTAAATGGAATAGTCGGTGACACTCCCGCCGCATGGACAAACCCATGAATAGGCGCATGTTCCTTCAAAAATATCAAAACCTCCCCAATAGCCTCCCCATCCCCCAAATCCAGCGATAGTGCTCCATGAACCTGATCAGATCCACAAAGATCAAGGGTCTCTTGCAACCGCTCTCTATCCCTCCCCAAAGCCAGAACCCTAGCTCCCTGCTTTGCGCACGCAACAGCACAAGCCCGACCGATTCCCGATGATGCTCCTGTAATGAGGATAGTCTTTCCTGTTAATGAAAAAGGGCTTGTTTGATGCATTGATTTCCTTGTTTATTTATAGTTAGTTGTGGAGTTGGCAATATGCAGTTGGCAGTTGGCAGGCTCCATTCGAGGTAATCCTGCCAACTGCAAACTGCCCCACTGCCAACTTTTCACCCACTGCCAACTTTTTCGCATACTTCCAACTAAGTACTAACCTCTGGGAACAAACTTCCCCGGATTCTTCATCATATGCCCCAACATCCTCCCAACTTCTTCGGCATCTTGAACAACCTGCTTGTGTTTTTCTGGATTGATATAGTTACAATGCAAAATCCAATGAAACGATTGTTTCTGTATTTTCCATATCTGCGTCACTCATTTTACTGGAAAAATGATTGGGATATTGACGCTTTCTATATCCCTCAGCAATCGCCCTACAAACCGACCTCGAAGACCGCCTTAACTGATCCGTAAGCGCAAACAATTCAGATTTGGGAAAACCTTTGGTCTGTTCAAAAACATCCATCGCCAAAGCAAAAGACTTCTTATAAACCACCAAATCCCTATAATCCATCTACCTAATTATTTTCGTGCGACTACTGCCAACTGCAACCTGCCCCACTGCCAACTCCTCTATACTTCCACCAAATCACTAATCCAGCAACCCTCAAAATCCATCACACAACTCGCCCACGACATCCCAACTCCAAAACCAGAAAGCAGCATTTTCGTGGACCCATCCATCTGTCCCTGCAACTGACTGACGATGGTCAATGGTATCGACACCGAAGAAGTATTCCCAAACTCCCGAATGCAACTAGGAACTTTTTCCAAAGGCAACTTCAACTTCTTCGCCAAATACCCGTTCATAAAGGCGTTGGCCTGATGAAAAACAAAGTAATCGATGGCATCTTTTTCAGTTTCCGCAGCGGTAAGAATTCGCTTAATGTCCGACGGTATCTCCTGAATAACAAAATTAAACACATCAGCCCCATTCATGGCTCCATGTTCATCCGTAGAGATATTCCCATGCTCATCCACCACCCGTTCCTGCACCGTTTCCGCCGAACTGGGATATCGATATCCACCTGCTTTTATCTTAATCAAATCCCCCCTGCTTCCATCGGAATTCAGCGAAAAGTAAGATTTTCCAAACTTGGGATTTTTTTCTATCAACGCAGCAACTCCCCCATCTCCAAAAAGAAAGGCAACCCTTCTATCTTTGGGATGGTAGACCCTTGAACGAGTCTCTCCGTCCAACAACAACGCCTTTCTAATCTGACCGGAATGTACCAACGAATAGACCACAGAAAGGGCATACACAAAAGCCGAACAACCGAGACTAAGGTCAAAGGCCATGGTCTGCTTAGACAAACCCAACCGATCCTGCAACAGCACCGAAGTAGCCGGCATGCGATAATCGGGCGTCTGAGAAACAAAGACCAACAGATCTATCTCCTCTTTATCAATAGTTAGGTCTGCAATCAACTTTTCCGCCGCCGCAAATACCAGGTCGGAGGCACACATGCCAGCAGGAGCAAAGCGTCTTTCCTCAATCCCCGTCTTATCCACGATCTCCGCTACATCTTCCGCAGCGAAAAACTCGGTATATTCCCGATTTCGGATAGTCTGAGCCGGAACGGCCGCCGCCATTCCCAATATTCCTACCTGATCAAAAGACAGCAATGCCATAACTATCCCTGCGCCTTTTTCACCTGATCCAGCAGTTCCTGCAAGGTGATAATTCCCTTTAATTCATCAGAGGTTACCGTCACCCCAAACTGATCATCCAACTCAGCGATTAGCGTCAATTGCGACAACGAATCCCACTCATTATACTCCTTAAAAGCATCTTCCATCTGCGGCTCCCGATCTTCAATCTCCAACGCCTCTTTTATCAAATCTAAAAATTTCTGATCCATGTTTTTTTTAGTTTATTATTTTACCAATATACGAATATATGTATGATTGGGTAATTTCCTCGCTAGTTTTAAGTTGGCAGTTACCGGTTGGCAGTTGGCAGGAGGAATTTCGTTACTCTACTAAATTTATCTCTTACGACATACTGCCAACCGCAGTACTGCGTACTGCCTACTTAATTTATCCGATTGCAACACTGCCTACTGCCCACTGCCAACTTTTTCCACAAATTCACCCCAAAATCGTCCGTATACACATAAATGCCTCAGCCCGATGAAACCCAACAGTAGCCCCTCTAAATTTCGCTAGCGACTCTATGGTTTCCAATGAACGGGTGCTTGGGAAAGCACGGACTTGACTTTTAAAACAGCTCATGGCCTCTTTTTTGAATTCCATCTCTTTTGTGATTTCGACAAAATGATTGGGAATAAAGGCATCATCGCCAAATGGAGCGGCCCATTCTGTTTCTGATAGGGTCTCGTAGGTGTAGATATTCTTTACTGTATAATCTCCAACTGGGCGGGCAGCTACCAATGCGGAATGAAAAACAACGCCATGGTCATGATGAATATCCCCCCGATGCGGCAGGTATAGCTCTTCAATACGCCATTCCTTTATTACTTTATTGATCTCAATAGAAATTGCTGCTCTGGAAGTCGTATCTAGCTCCGGCGCATGAAAATCAAAAAACTTTGTTTCCTTAACACCAAGAATCTGATGGGCATCTCTAGCTTCCTTTCTGACATTATCGATTTTGTGGTCAGCATATAACTTGGGAGTTCCCCGTGTGACCACCAAAACGTAAACTTCGTGTCCCTGTAAAGAAAACTTTTTCATTATTCCAGCGCAACCAAGAACTTCATCGTCTGGGTGGGGCGCTATGACAAGAATTTTTTTCATTTTAGAGTTAAGCATTTAGTTATTCTATTTAATTTAACGTCTGAAACAAAAGTAAAACCAGCTTTCTCAATGACCTTTAATGAGGGAAGATTACTTTCATGAGCAAAAATCCATATTTGATTTTTTGAATATAATTTCATAATTAACCTTAATGCCTCAAAATAAAGTCCCTGTCTACGAAAATTGTCAAATGTAAAACAAGGGCCGATCATGATATCTTCAGTTTCCATAAAAGGGAACCTAAAGCTTTTGTATGAGATGTATGAATAATGTGCTAAACTTGAGTTTTTAAAAAATTTCAAAATAAAAAAAGGACATCTAGAAAAAATTGTAAGGAAAAGGTTTTGTATTCTATTATCTTTTTCACTAAGAACATCATAAAATGATAAAGTTTGAAGACAAACTTCAAAGTCATCTATCTTTTCAGGTATAGAAAAGTTATTATTTCTAGACTCTGTAAATTTATAAAGTTTTAAATTAGCGTAAATCATTCAATTGCTTCAATATATATTCAAATTCGTGATTTCCATATCTTTGGTCAATTGGAATAGGAAGCATAAAACGGGATAAAAATCCTTCAAATTCATTAGAACCATTATGCCTCAATACATGATTCCACCAACGACCAGTATAAATATTTTTATTTTGAAGTTTCACCATTAAAGATTCGTCACGAATAACCAAAGGATAAACCATAGGAATAGCCTCATCGCTTTTTAATACCGAAAAATCAAATTCATTAAAATAACTAAAAAGATTATTTGCTAGATTGAAATTATTTTTTCTTTTGTTTTTAATTGATTTATAATCTATAGATTGCAATAATTTATGTGTAAGTTTTGACATGCTCATTATGTCAGAATTATCAATTCTTTTTTCATTTAACATCCTAGTTTCATAAGAATATGAGGAACCAACCTCAATTCTTTTAAACAAAAAAAGGGATGTTTCTGATGATTTATCCTCTTCGTACTTTATATCAATATTATTTTCACCAATTACATAGCACCCGTCAGGCACACCAAAGAATTTCCGGGTTGAATATACATTTAAAAAATTTGAATTATTAATGGGCTTGGTAAAAAAAGCTTGTGAGTTATCTACAATAACATTATTGAATCTTTTTCCGACAGTTAATAGTTTTTTATCAGAAAACAATCCAAAATAGTTTACGAGTAAAAAACAAGATGATTCTTGATTTTTCTCAACTAGAGGTAACAATTGATTATCAATATTATAATAGTTTACTCTTATTCCTTTAAAGTTTAAAAAATTAGAAACAGATGAACACATATAGTAAGGAATATGTATCTCATCCAGTCCAAATGATACAATTGCATGGTAAATTCCAGCTCTTGCTGAATTTAATCTTACAATATTTGACTGATTATAATATTCACCAAAATCAACCAAATCAAGTTCAAGAAAACTACCTATTTCCATTTTCCGTATTTTCTATTATAAAATCCCAATTATATCCCATGTTCATTAAATAGTCTAATATTGAAACATTAGATTGAAATTCTTCATTCCATAATTGTTTATAGTGAATTGGCGAAAATTTCGAATATGAAAGACCTAAGGAGCTCCTTTCAAAAAGTGATTCATCTTGATATACTTTAGCACCATGCCCTGACAAATATTGAGTACCTTTTAAAGCCAAACAAATATCAACAACCCTCTGTGTTTTCGCCGAATCAATGCCCAATGTAGATGATGAAATAATCTTTGTTTTAAAGTTAAATTTATCGCAAATGAATTTAATTGACGCTGTGCATAAATCAGCAATTGAGTCATCAACAGAGTAAATTATATCTGAGTAATCTTTAAAAATTAAATCGAAATAATCCGATTTTTTATAATTCATTTCAATTGTTTTAAGATGCTTTTTCCGCCAATCTATGGAATTATTTATAGATACATCTTTAATTACGTCACCATGATTGTATTTAACGGGAACTTTAAGTCTCAAACTTCCTTGAGGTGTTTTTATATAATGGTAATTTTGTAAACCTTCATTATTAAACTGAACATCATCTAATATTACAAAATAGTCAGATTCATGAATTTTATAAAAATACCCTAGCCAGGGAAAATAATTCGGCTGATGAATTGAAATAACCATAATTAGCTTTTACTATAGATATTATCTGTTTTAAAGAACATAAATACGGATGATAAAAACAATTTAAAATCGGTTTTAAATCCAAAATTTTCTACATATTCAACATCAATTGGTATATTAATGCCCCAATCATGCACTTCTCTACATCTAACTTGGGCAAGTCCGCTTATTCCCGGCTTAACGAAAAAACGCTTTTTTTCAAATTCCGAGTACTCATCATACACTTTTGGGTAATGTGAAAGAGGAGGTCTAGGTCCAATAAAGCTCATATCTCCGAGTAAAATGTTAATTATTTGTGGTAATTCATCTATACTAGTCTTTCTTATGAATCTCCCTACCTTTGTAATTCTCGGATCATTTTCATAAACTCCCGAAACTTCAATATTTAAATCTGTTCTCATGGACCTAAATTTAAATATTATAAATTCAGACCCGTTTCTTCCGAGTCTTTTTTGTAAAAAAAATACAGGACCCTTGGATTCTAATTTTATCGCAATTGCAACAAGAATAAATATTGGTATCAATATTAATAAAGCTATCAGGGCAATTAAAAAATCACCTACTGGCTTCCCTAAATTTTTATAAATCATTTTTTATTTTTTTAAAATAATTCAAATCATAATAAAATTAATTTTTTTCTATCTTTATTAATTACGATTTTCGTTTTATATTCTAAATATTGTTTGAAACATTATTTTAAAATTTAAATAAATACAATGGAATGAACATAACACATTTCTAACTCAAACATTTCTTTGACTGGAATACCTTTTATATCATTTCTTATATGTAATTTCTCGAAAGAGAATAATTATAAAGTCTTGAAACCTCTAACGATTTCTTACTCAAATTATTTAAAATTTCTCTTTTATCTTTCAAATGAATTATGCAATCAATTAACTCATTTAAATTCTTTCCATTTAAATAAAATCCAACTTCATTTGATTTAATTAGTTGGTCTAATGCTGAACCATCGTTCCCAATACCAATTATTGGTGAACCTACTGCTAAATAATTAAACGTTTTACTTGGAACACCAGCATGAGTAGCATTAGGCTCTAAAGAAACTACAGATACATCCCCTGCGGCTAACGAATAAGGTAAAATTGATGAATCCTGCCAAGTAAGAAATGATACATTTTTCAAACTTTTCTCAATCGTAAGCTTTTGTAAGGTTTTCTTTTTTGCGCCTTCTCCAATAAACAAAAATAAGATATTTTCTTGTTCTTTCAGTTCCTCCGCTACTTCGATCAAGACCTCCAACTTATGACCAATGCCCATATTACCCGAATAGAGTACAATAAACTTATGTTCCCATCCATGGGTTTTTAAAAAAGGATTCTCCCTTTTGGGGATAGGTTTGAAATTTTCAGAAGCAGGCCAAATGGAAACTACCTTGATTTTTTCTTCTGGTACATATCGCATTAATTGCTTCTTCATCCCTTCACTCAGAGTAATTATTTGCGTTGCGTTCGGATATACGCTCGAATTGACAGCCGCCCATATGCGGTAAAAAAAATTTGATTCCTTAATTTGAACAAGTCTTAAAGCATCTGGAAAGACATCAAATACCACCACACTAAAGGTATTATTTACAAATAAACTAACCAAATGAGATATCGGAGGATTACTATAATACAAAATATGATGATTTCGGTATTTTAAAACTACCAAAAACAAAAGATGAATGGTACACAAGCCCCAAGTCCATAATCGTTTTAAAGTACTGCTGCGATCGTAGCCTATGGTGGATTGTATTTTTATACGGGGATCTAAGGTTCTGTCTGTTATTCGAATTTTCCCATACATCAAGACTACCTCATCGTAAGACTGAAAAAATACATTGGCAACATCGATGGTCAAATACCCGGCATTTTGATTGACAATTAAAATTTTACGCATTGACTTTTTAAATTCAAGAAGGAGACATTAAAATAAATCAAAAACGATTGAATGATAATAATAATTAGGGGACGGGCTATAAAAAAAGTGCTTAATCTTCAATAAATATTTCGTCAGTTTTTCCTAGAGCAATCACATTTCCCAATTCGGTAGACGTAATAAACTCCACGTCAGGCCACCTTTTCAAAACTTTCGATAAAAGCTGCTTCAATTTTTCCAGACCTAATTTTCTATTTTTTTCGTCTAGGCTGCCAATATAATTCGTTCGATGACTACTGATTACAGCGGGTTTTTTCCATAAAAAGGCATAATGAATGTCTTCCAGACAAGACGAAACCCAATCCTTACCTGGTGCATTAGGTTCGAAAAAAGCATTTCGGGTTAAATACATTTGCTGATGTTTATTCCGCTGTCCCAACCAATGGTATCGCTTCTTAAACTTCCCTTCTCCTTGTGGTTCCAATTGAACTTTAGCAGATCCTATATATTTAATTCCTTTTGCGGCAGCAACTTTTTCCAATGAATTGTTGAAAGGCCCGTTTGGAGGAACAAAAAAAGATGCTTGATACCCATGCAATTCTTTAAACAAATCTAACCCTGACTCAATGGATTCCTGATGCGAAATTAAATCCTTTTTGGTTTCCAGATCAAAACTTGCCTGGAAACTTATATGATATGGAATATTTGCCCCAAATCCCCAACAACCCTCGTCAAAACCTAGTAATGTATGCTTGTCCCCGTTTTGCAACATCCGCATCCAAACGGGTACATTTAAATGCTCCCGCGCATGGAATTCAGGAATAAACAATTTTTCGCTAATTCCCTGTCCCCAATATCCAATGGCACTTTCTCTCTTGTACTTTTTCAGGGTTTCTGTAAAGGACTCGAAATAATATGTAGTGAAACGATCAGATTTTATTTTCTCAAAATCTGGATTAGCGACTACCGAAACTGCCGTAAAAACAGGATGTTTACCTTTAATGTCCTTGAATTTTTTCAAAACATGAAACAAGGCATCGAAATCGTCTGCCGAAGCTAAGGTGTCTGTGAGATTGTACCTTGCGCTTTCACCAGATCCTACGCTGACGTTTGCGGATTTTAACTTATTAAAAGCTCCATTGGAAGGCATACGGATGGAACCCCAGTCATCTGACTCAATAATTAAGTATTTTTTTGAAACGGATTTACCGATGATATTCTTGAGGTGAGGCCTTAACCTAGAAAGTATTGACATAATGATTTCTACTCAACCATACACTTTATCTATTAACCAGCGACTCATACAAATGCAGATAATCCAAGTACCTGTCATTTTTGTTAAAATACTTTTCTGCTCTTATTCTACAGGCTTTTTGAAAATGTGCCTTTCCCTTTGACGAAATTTTTTCTACAGCATCTTTCAAACCTTGAATATCCCCTTTCGGAACCACCAAACCCGTAAATTCATCGATGGCTTCTGGACTGCCTCCTGTATTATAAGTAATAACAGGAGTACCACAGCCCAATGCTTCCAAGTTTGTCGTGGGGAAATTATCCTGATAAGTGGGATTGACAAAGACATCTGCCAAACTATACCACTCTGCCAATTCCTGGATACTTTCTGTTCTAGTAATCCCCAACATCCCATCAGGTAATTTTGCTATTTGATCCTTGTTGAGCCCGATCAACACAATTTTATATTTATTAGTTAAATGGGAATGAAGCTGTATAAAATCATCAAGGCCTTTTCTTTTGTCCCATATGCTAGCACAACCTAAAATAACTTTTATGTCCAAAATAGAATATTTTTCTTTCAAAAGACTTAAAGACGGACTGAATTGTTCCAGATCAATTCCACTTGGTGTCAAATGTATTTTCCTATTGGATAAAAAAGATTGCTCTACCAAGGTCTTTAGCCATTGAGAATGGACCAACAATTCCATGTTAGCTGGAGATGAAAAAAGTCTATTTTTATCCTCAAAATTTTTAAAGGAATTATCCAAGACATAGGAACTGGGATAAAATTTCGTTTTAGGGCATATTTCGCAATGTTCTTTCCACTTTTCGCATTGAATATTATCAAAATAGGTACAATGACCTGTAAATGCCCAACAATCAAATAAAGTCCATAAAACAGGAGTTTTACTGGATTTTAAATAATCAAACAGAATCTCGATATTTAAATAATATCCATGGAGATTATGTAAGCCAATCGCATCAGGTTTTATTTTTTCTATTTCAAGTATCAACTTGTGGGTAGCCTCTTTTGATCCAAATCCATGGCGATCAAACACAGCGGTCTTAATTCCATGGAAATAGGTATCAACCTTATTTCCAATCTTGATTAAATTTGATTGACTGGGTCGATCTCCCCGACCATAAGCAATAAAGCTTTCATGACCATGTGCCATCAACACATTTCCTATTTCTTCTGCAATTCGACCAGTAGAACCGCTATTGGCCACGGAATTAATTTGAAGTATGCGCATTCAAAATTATTTTTTCAAACTGTTTGGCAATATTGGTTACAGAAAATTCTTGTATTTTTATCTTGCCTTCATAGCCAAATGTTCCTCTTAAGCTTTCGTTTTTTATTAATTTCTCCAAGGCATCTTTAAAACTATTAACTTCGTTAATCTTTATCAAATAGCCTGTTTTTTGATGTTCGATCAAATCACTAGGACCTGCTACGCAATCGTAAGCCACCACGGGTAAGCCAGCTGACATTGCCTCACCTACCACGTTTGGAAAACCTTCGGAGCTGGACGTAAAAGCAAATATTTTTGCTTTGTTATAAAAGTCCTCAACGTCTAATCGTTTACCCGCTAATTCAACTCGTTCCTTAAGTCCTAACTCTTGAATTAAGGATGCTAATTTTTCTTTATTTTTTTCCTTCAGTGCATCATCTCCCACAATGATTAATTTCCAATCGCCTGCTTCAATTTTAGAAAATATCCGAATTAATTCGTCGTGATGTTTGCTTTTGATTAAGCGTCCTACCGATAGAATAATGTTTTCTTTATTAATTAACGGATTCTTTTCAATCGATCGTATTGGATTTCCAATAACAACCAAATTAGTATGACTAAACATCTTGCTGTAAATACCTCTAGCTAATTCAGTTTGACAAATAACACCTGCTGCTTTTGGGTATAGCCATTTGCGCAAGGCATCATGTAATTTTCCTAAGCTTTTATTCGGCTGACAGCGATCGGAAACAAATACAGGATTCTTTAAACCAAGGTTGGCCAACAAGACAAAATTATTCCATAGCTCACCAAAGCTCAAAACAGTATCCGGTTGGATTGCTTTAATTTTTTGTCTTAAAAACCAGAGAGTTTTAATTGTATTCCAAGTTCTCTTGTTATTATCAAAGTCAAAGTCTGGTATATGAATGTGAATATTTTCAGGCACTTGATAAAAAATTTCTCGTTTTAGTCCATAAAGGATCAGATGAATCTCGTACTCTCTCTTTCCACAAAAATAATTTGCCAACTCCGACATTACTCGCTCCATACCTCCGGATTGAAGGGAGGGAATGACGAGGCAGATTGTTTTTACATCCATTTTTTATACCACATCTGGAACATGAGTAAATACCAAATCATTGGACTATAGTGAAGTTTCCTTTTTTTGAACTTTTCAACCTCACCAAATAAAAACTCAACATCAAATAATCCCGACGCTGCTAAAGCTTCTTTTGACAAGTATTCTTCTATCAAATAAGCTAAATCCCCTCTTAACCAAGAATAGATAGGCAAGCTAAAGCCGGCTTTTGGTCTGTCCATCATTTCTTTTGGAATATAATCGTGGACTATATCTTTTAGTATCTTTTTACCAGAATTCCCATCGGTTTTAAATTCCAAAGGAATTTGTGCAGCATAGGCTGCCAATCGATGGTCAAGCAAGGGCTCCCTACCTTCCAGGGATACCGACATTGTAGCCCTGTCCACCTTGGTTAAGATGTCATTTGGCAGATAAGAATTGAAATCAATGCACATGGCAATTTCCGAAGAATTATGAAAACCGGAAGTTTCTATCATAAAACAAGAAGGGATGGAATCGACCTTAGCAGCAAAAATATTCTGAATATACGCTGCTGGTTTCTCTGCCATAGCTTGGAATAATAATGCTGCTTTATGATGGTGTTCTTTACCTAAAATTCCTAATGCACTAGACAATTGGTAGAATTTTGGATTTGCACTTAGTATCTGATTTCCTTTAACAAATTGACTGAGACTCAATGCAGCCTTACCAAGAAAAGTCGGAAAATTATTTATCTGATTTAAATATTTATTCAATAAAAAATAGGAATCATAACCACAGAATATTTCATCACCACCATCCGCGGACAAAGCTACTGTTACTTCCTTTTTTGCCAATTTACTGACCAAAATAGTGGGGATTGCGGAACTGTCTCCAAATGGCTCATCATAATAAAATGGCAGAGTGGGAATAATCTCTTGAGCTTCTTTGGTGGTACAGATATACTCCGTATGATCAGTCCCGAGATAGTTGGCTGTTTCCTTGGCAAATGGAACTTCGTTATTCCCTTCTTCAAAGCCGATGGTAAAGGTTTTCAATGCTCTCCCACTTTTGGATTGCAACATTGCCGTAACTGTCGTACTGTCATATCCTCCGCTTAAAAATACTCCAACAGGAACATCTGCCACCATTCTATATTCAAATGCGGACTGCATCAAGGATTTTACTTCCTGCTTTATATCTGAATAATTGAGTGTCAACTTCGGTTTAAGATAATATTCTCTTAAATCCCAATATTTTGTTTGTTTTAGTCTTTGGGAACTGATATCCACTTCCAACAAATGACCTGGCATCATCTTTTGGGTATTTTTAAAAATGGTATAGGGTGCAGCTATATAACCGTAATGGAAGTAATTGGGTAAAACAGTTAGATCAATTTCCTTATCAAATTTTGGATGAGCCATTAATGCTTTTAACTCAGACCCAAATATAAAAAGGTCGTGTTTCTGATAGTAATAAAAGGGCTTTACACCTGCTCTGTCTCTATACGCATAAACTTTTTTAACTAGGCTATCATAGATCACAAAAGCAAACATCCCTATAAATCGTTCAACACAATTTACTCCCCATTCCTCAAAGCTCTGTAAAATAACTTCTGTATCTGTTTCAGTAGAAAAAACATGACCTTTATCCTCTAATAAAATGCGGATTTCTTTATAGTTATATATCTCACCGTTAAAAACTATAGTAAAGTGTTTAAAATGCATGGGCTGATGACCTGCTGAGCTTAGGTCAATAATACTCAATCTTGCCTGCCCAAAGCCTAGAAGACAATTTTCTTCCTCGATAAATTCCATTCCTGAATCATCAGGGCCTCTATGAGACATTGATGCTACCATACCTTGAAGCGTCTCCCTCGAAGTTTCCTTTTTATAATCTAAAAATCCAGTAATTCCACACATAATTAAGCGTCATATAAGCGTCCAAGCTGATCAGTACTCATAAACTGTACCTCAGGCCATTTCTTTTTAATCCCTAGGAGTAAATTTTTAAGTCTTTTTAAATTAACTCCTCTATTTGAAGGATTTAAAAAACCAATGTAATTCAAGCGATGAGAAGAGATAATTGCAGGTTTTTTGAATAAAAATGCTGTCTCAATCCTTTTCATACAATCACTTTCCCAGTCATAATTAGGTTTGATTGTAGGTTCAAAAAAAGCATTTCTAATAAAGTATCTTTGCCCCTGATTATTTTTCTGTCCTTGATAGTGGTAGATTTTCCTATACTTGAAACCCTGTACGTCTTTGGGCTGTAATTGATTAACAAGGCCTTGAAGGTATTTAACCCCATGAGTTGCTAATGTCTTTTCTAATTCTGTATGCCAAATATAGCAAGGTGCAATAAAGCTTTCAGACCTAAATCCCCATATCTTTTCAAATAAGTCAAGTCCTTCTTTAATTACTTTTTTCTGAAATTGAAGCTCATTTTGATTATCAAAATCAAGAGCATCCATGTATTCATTTGTATAGCCTTTGGATTGAGTTAATTTTGGGCTAAAAACCTTACAATCAAAAACATCCTTTTCGGCTTTAGAATTATTTTTTAATGCATTCATCCAACGTGTCACATTCAGGTGCTCCCTCCCATGAAATTGTGGCATAACCACTCCACTGTTTATGCCTTGACGATATAAATCCATTACTTGATCATGCTCTGGATAACGCTTTAAAGTTTTTGTGAAGGTTTCAAAATGATACTCCTTAAAATCAGAGTCTTGTATTTTATTAAAATCAGGATTGGCAACAATGTTATTAGCTGTTATTATGGCTGGTTTACCATCACAACCTTTGACATTCCCCAAAAATTCAAACATCGTCTCCAAATCTTTATTGCACTCTAGTGCATCGTTGGTATTGTAGGGACATTGATTTACATGATAACCTTTCTTAATTAAATTTTGAAAAGCTTCAATGGAGGACATTCGGACAGTGCCCCAATCGTCAGATTCAATCACTATAATTTTTTCAGAGATCTTTTTCCCTAAGAAATTTATAGTATAATTTTTTAAAGATGAAAGAATCAATCCAATAAAGAATTAAAAACGATATCCCATTTTTCATATGTTTTTTCATAAGAAAATCTCATTGAATTTTTACGAGCTTGTTCCTTTAAGGAGTCTAATTTAATTTTATCTCCAATTAATTGCAGCGTTTGTTTCACGTAATTCTCAATATCAAAGGCTGCAACCAAAAAACCATCGGAATTATGATTTACTATCTCAGAAGCTGCAGCGTAAGAATCAAAAAGAAAAGGCACACAACCATAAGATTGAGCTTCAACTAATACATTTCCAAAACCTTCAAATGCGGACGTCAAATGAAATATTTTTGCTTGTTTATAATATTCATTTGGATTTTGTTTCCCAAAGAACTTTACTCTATCTAATCCATGTTTCTTGCAGTACGATTTCATGTATTCCTCATGTGATCCATATCCAACTACCCAAAACTCCCAATCAAATATTTTATGGTGTAGTTTGTGCCAGATTTCCAATAATAAATCCACTCTTTTTTGTTCTATTTCCAATCTGCCTACGTGAAGAATCACATTTTTTTTCTCCAACTTTGAAACAATTAAATCCGGAACTTTAAATGGATTATTTATTCCATAGATTTTTGAATCATATTTTTTTACTGATGGGGCTAATTGATAAAGCTCTATTCTGAATTTTTCAGATAACATCACAAATGCTTCGGTATTTTTTATTATATAACCAAGCTCCATTCTTTGCTTTGAAATGTGATAGAACAATATCATTTTGTGAATTAGAATATTATCAAGGATTCTTAAACCTTTATTTATGAAAAAATTTGAAAGAATAAATTTATGGTTGTCATAGAAATTTAAAGGATTAATTCGTAAGGTGTTAATTATTTTTATTTTAATCGAAATTTTCCTTAAAATCTTTGTGGTAGAATAGGAATATCCTGCTTGGTTAATTACCAATTCTGTATTATATTTTTTAAAAGCAAGCTTGATTTTTGATAAATTATCGCAATATAAAATCGGCATACCTTCAAAGCTATTGTTTTCTTTTGCAAGTTTACTCAACGAAACGATAATTACATCATGGTTAAATTGTGTGAAAATTTTAGCTAATTTTGAAGTAGATTTTTGGACACCACCACCGTTTACATCAAATGGCTGTTCTAAAACGAGTGCTATATTCATATATTAAATAAAATAGGTTATGAAATCACTTTAGAATAAATCATCATCACCTAATAGCCAGGATTCTAAGGGCATTTTTAAAAAAACATAAAATTGTATTGATAGCATGCAAGTTTATTTAATTCCCAGAAAGGTAAAATGAATGTAGATTAGAATATTCATGCTCGTCTAATTTTCAGTTTTAATGTGTGAAAGAAATGACAAGTCATTCAGCAAAAACGAATCTAGCTTCTGAACACCATTTACATTCAAGTGGAATTTATCATAGAAATCTGTTGAATCTTTAAACTCCAAGAGTTTATTAAAATCAAAGTAAGGAATTGATTCAGGAATATACCTTTCTAATATATCGTTGTTGGTAAAACAATTATAATGAGCTATGGGCATATTTATAAAAACAAATTTCTTTTTGCTTCTCTCTAGTAAAGAAATCATCTTTTTGAAATACGCTAATTGGACATCAAGCGGTTCATGCCATTTTTCCGACTTTTCTTTCTCACATATTTCAACTTCCTTTTGGAAGTTGGGATCTTTGTGGACGTACCCACCCATAATATATGTATCGTTATTTAAGGGTTTATGGATAGATTCCTCAAAGTCGTCATGTTTACCGATGGCATCCATAATCGAAGCGTAAATCAAAGTATTCCACACCATCAAATCATTTTGTTCAAAGGCCATCTCCAAACTTAACTTATCTATTCGATCATTTGCTAAAAGATCTAGTGTTGGTTCAACCCCTTTGATTGCAAAAGAACTTGGGAGCAGGTCTATTACAACCAATTTTGGATTTAAATTATCCATATATCGAGTTAATAATACGTAGGATTGTAAAGGTGTTTGTCCACTAGAACCTAAAACAAAAATTTTAAGCCCATGATTTTCAAAAATACGTGGATCAAAACCTCTGTAAACCCTTGAACTTCCAACGAAAAGAATATCCACCTCACCATATTTGAGTATCTCTTTCACCCTGGTATTCAAATGTCCGTAAGATCCCTGTCTATATAAAAAGTTGGAGCCGATATAAGAATACGGGATGGATCCCCATATAAAAATTCCAATGATGTAAAGCCCCACGGTTAGTATGGAAAATTGAAAGACCGTAGTAAAATATTGTCTCATCCCTAAAACTGAAAGTATATAAATGGACTACGATCAATTTGATAGTAGATCATGATGAAGAATACAAGCACCGAATAATACGACCAACGTACAATTCTTTTGTTGTCAATAAATAGCCGTTGAATACCAAATTGTCCATGGCGACCAAACCATTCTGAGATTAAAAAAAATGCAATAAGTACAAGCGTAAAATAAATATTTCCTAATACACCTGGATTAAAGAAAGGGTCAAGACTAGTGGTATTATAAAAAATGCCAGTGATATACTGAAATGCATGTCCTATATTTTCAGCGCGGAAGAATATCCACGCAAAGCAGGTCAATAAAAAAGTACCGATAATCTTGCTAAAGTCAACAAAACTTGGGAAAAACCATTCTGCGCTAACAGTATCTGTGTTTGTTTTATTCTTATTGGTTAATAGCAGTGGTAAAAAGTATAAAGCATTTAAAAACCCCCAAAAAATAAATGTCCAATTGGCACCGTGCCAAAATCCGCTAACCAGAAATATGACAAACGTATTACGTACTTTTAGTCCAGTTCCGCCTTTACTTCCTCCAAGTGGGATATAAAGATAATCTCTAAACCAGGTGGAAAGCGAAATATGCCAGCGCCTCCAGAATTCAGCTATATCTCTTGAGAAATACGGGAAGGCAAAGTTTTGCATTAAATCAAATCCGAGAAGTCTGGAAACACCTATTGCAATATGCGAGTAACCAGCAAAATCACCATATATCTGGAATGCGAAAAAAATAGCGCCAAGAATCAATGAAGACCCATGTAAATTCGATGAATTATTAAAAATCAAATTAGCGATTTCACCGCTTTTATCTGCGATAACTACTTTACTAAATAAGCCCCATAAAATTTGTTTACTTCCATCTACTGCAAGTAAATAATCAAACTTACGCTCACGATAAAACTGCGGTAACAGATGGCTCGCCCGTTCAATAGGTCCTGCTACTAACTGTGGAAAAAAGCTGACAAACGCAGCAAATGAAATAAAATCCGAAGTTGGTTTGATTTTTTCACGATATACATCTATGGTATAGCTCAACGTTTGAAAAGTGTAAAAGCTAATCCCTACAGGTAGTATTATGTTAAGCGTGGTTTGATGAGCCTCAAATCCTATTGATTCCAGTAAGAGAGCAAAATTCTCAATAAAAAAATTGAAATACTTGAAAAAACCTAGCATTCCTATATTGAAAATGATACTTATCCATAAAAGAATTTTACTGTTATGTTTCGAAGTGCTTTTCGAGATTTTTATCCCGATCACATAGTCAACAACCGTACTTAAAGCGATTAGAGATAGAAATCGCCAATCCCACCAACCATAAAAGACATAACTAGCTATTAGAATTAGAATGTTCTGACCCTTAAGGTTCTTTTTAAAGATAAACCAATAGAGCACAAAGAACGCAACAATGAAATATAGAAATTCTATTGTATGAAAAAGCATCTGTATATACTAATGTTTACGTTTGAATTAATAAACTAAGTATGAAATTAAAACCCAGGAACCACTCCTGTGAATACTCTAAATGATAAACATTGCTAAAAATTCCCGAATGGAAAAATCATCAGACCCCAAAAACCACGATGCTCCGGGTAACATCAGTGCAAAGGCACTTAACATATTCAACGTGTAGGATAAGTGATACATAATCAATGGTATAGAGCTAATGAAAAATAGATTCATAACAGTTCGCACCTTATAGCTTCGGTAAAAAGTGAAATTATTATTGTACAAGGAAGACAAATTCAACAACCCTGCCAACATAATAAAGGGGGCCGCCCCAGCTTTCGCACGACCTGACACAGATGGCGAGAACTCCATAAAGTTCCCAAAGGCATACAATAGTACGCCTGCCGTAAATAGTTGCATAATCAAAGTTCTGTTAGTACCCGAGATACTTCTTAACAGCCAAAACAGGAAAACAATCAAAAGGGGAATGCTATAATCTCGAAAGCTAGCTTCACCAAATGCTGCGTAAAATCTAGTGATTTTCTGTGGGGCGTTGGCTCTCGCTTCCGCGGTGCCCTGCAACTGCTCTTCATCCAAAGTGTATTGCTGTTTTTGCTCTATCACCTCTAAAGCAGGTATGAAGGGCTTGATCAGGTCGTAACTAGCTCCTAGAAAAAAACTTATAACCCAAATGACCATAACCAGCTTTAATCGTTTATGAAGCCAAATGGCAACTAGTGCTGGGAAAATAAAAGCAATAAAGGAATAGTGAATATATACAGCCAGTAAGCTAAATATTAAGTACTTCCGTTTTTCGTAATGCCAGTAGGCCAAAAACCCATAAAGCATTAACCACAGTGCTGTCCACCATCGTATTGCATTAAATCCCGTGATACCTCTATAAATAAAAAAAATTGAAAACAATACAACTATTAAAGAAATTCCATTTGGCAAAGTAATTCGCTCAAATAAAATTTTTAAAATACTAAAATATACAAGACCATAGACAAAAGCAGCAAATACATGCAATAACTCAGGAATCCCATAAATACCACCGGAAAGAAAGCCGAGTAAATGAAGATATGGATCTGATATACCAATTGGCGCATTCTCATTATTCAGTACAAAGAGCTGAAAAAAAGAAGTTAAAAATTCAGCAACTCCCATGTCCAAATATGCAGACTCGACGGTCCTGCGATGCGATTCTCCATCGGACTCGGGTGAATAAACATAAATACTTCCGAGGATAGTCATTAAAAAAGTGCCCACCGGTAATAAAAGTCGAGAATTACCACTACGCAACAACGTTATTAAACCTAATACCGGTGAAAGTAAGCTTAACAGAAAATAATTACGAACGGCAGTTTTACTGTCTGTCACTTATTTATCCTTCTCCGGTAAAATCTCCAACAACTTCTCCCTGATCCCAAAATAATCAATAGCCAATTGAAATCGTGATTTCATAACATCAGCGCCAGGAGTATCTAGAGGTTTCGTTTCCTTACTACTTGGTATAGGGAAATACAATGAGCTATTTGTCTTACTTCCTAGGCAAATTTGTTTTGTTCCCTTTGCAACTGCTGCAGCCCAAAACCAGATATCAGAACCTCTACCTGGTACTATTCTATGTATTGCCTTTATGTCACAAACTCTTTCATCTAGAGAATATGCGGGATAATAAGTGCCTGATCCTCCAAGAAAATAGACTTGACCACTCGGTGTTGACAAGTCAGCCGCTTTACTGGATCTGAACTTGAAATTTAAAACTCCATTTATTTTCACAAATTTTTGACCTACATGACCAATGATAGCATCCTTATTTTGTCTCGAAGCATCAATTAATTTTTCAATAATCCTAACACCATAAATCAATTCATCATCAAATGTAATTACCGCTAGATCGGGATATTTTTCAATTGTAGGAATTAACTTCTTCACTGCATAAGGGTTGTCATATACCCAGAGAACCTCAAGTCCTTTTCTTTGAAGAATTTTTAAATGGGTAGGTAATCCATTTGGATAATCCTCATTTGATAAAACCAAAATCCAGTTTTTTGGAACTACAGTCTGTTTCGTGAGGGCCTGAAAGACTGCTGGTAAAAGATGATCTCTTTTAGGGTAACTGGCTATAGAGACAACAAAATTCGCATTTTCATCAACAGGCAATTTCTTAGTTATAATTTTTGCCAAAAAATCATACTTCTTAAAAACAGAGTAATTTCTTAATTTAACAAGGTGTTTTATTAGACTTCTCATTTAATTTTTATGAATTTGGCTCAATAAGGAAAGTGGTTGACACCGTTCTATACTTTTAACATTTACATAGCGTTTCAACTTTTCTAGTATTAACGGTTCCGAATAGAATCTTTTAATTAAAGTTAAGTCAAGTCCATCAATATCATTTGTTCCAAAACAAAATCCATTACGACAATATTTATAAAGATCGAATCCGTAATTATCTAAGCCTGCTATATGCACTACTGGTATACCCTCACACAATAGTTTTAACTGCACCGCAGAATTTCCAACCACCGCCAAATCAACACTTTTCACAAAATCTGATATACTTTCATTAATCGCAGCTATTTCAACTCCTTCAGGAAATGACCCAGCTTTTACTCTGGAATTTGGGTGAAGTCGTAATTTCAAAAATTCCACCCCAAGATTTTTCTTGATTTTTTCTAACAATTCAATTTGATCAGCTCTTGCTTCAAAAAAAGCATTTGTCGCAATACCAACTTTGGGATTTTGGGAAATCGATTTAACAAATTTTACTTCTATTTGATTTCTTATGTATATTTTGGCCAATGAATTTTTACTAAGTATTGTTTCCAATCCCTTTTGATTTAGCACTGCAGCATAAGTACATCGATAAGGCAAATAATTTTCATTCGAAAATCCATTATAATGATGATAATCATCTTGCCACCACATAACCCTGTTTCCTACTGCCAACGCCCCACTCCACTGCATATGTAAGGTAGGACTCACATCACTGATGATAATCGGTATCAGATGATTGTGTCTCTTAAAAAAACTTTTATATCCTTCATATCCCACCAAAATTTGTAAACTAACTATATCCCAAGTTCTGAATGCTTTGCGCTGATTATAGAGCAACCCAAAAAACCAAATAAGCCGATAACAAATTCTAAAAAAATGAATAAAGCGCGTTCTAGAATGCAGGTCATTGTGCCAAATTAATTCCAAACTATGCCCTGCCTCCACTAATTCCGTAAAAACGTCCCCAGTTTTAGTGTTAGCAACAATTGACCCATTTAAGAAAAATTGGAAGCTTTCATTAACATTTATTGGTATCTCTCCAAGGGGGGAAAGTATTCGGAAATATTGTAAAAAAATTTCTTGTATAGGTCTTTTTTTACGCTGCCTATCAACGGCAGGTTGAATCCTTTTTGAACTTAAACGAATGGCTATTAGCAATAAATTATTCACTAAATTAGGGTTTTATCTAAAATAAATTCCTATGTTTAAATTGAAAACAATATCCATTTGTTGATTCTGAATAAATTTTACGCATACATATATTTGACCTATTAATAAAAAAGTAATACTTAATTAAATCCATTAATAAAATCAAATGTAGATAGTCTATTTTAGTTCAAACTTCCAAAAGCTTCAATATATGTGAAATTAATTGTATCTATAAATATATCCAATTGTTTAAATCTACTAAAATTAGTTTTTAAATCATTTTCAATAATTGCTAGTAATAAATCAACTGGTTTTAGATCTACTTTACGTTGACCAATATCATCTCGACCAGATATTATCTTAATGAAATTTTTGAAGACTTGTCCAGGCCTATATTCGATCGTATTAGGGACACTAATTTTAATTGGGAAAGTGATTCCATAATCAATACCTCTACCATCCTGTTCCAACAAATATGAAATTTTCTTTCTTTTTAACATTGAAACACAACCATGAATTCTGTAACCAACGTGTATATCAAAATCATCATAGGCATCTAGTCCATCTTGCTCCAAATATATTTTTCTACATTTTATACCATTTTTAAAACTAAATTCTTCAACAATCTGATTTTTTCCATGTAATAGAATTTCAATTTCTGCAGACCTAAATAGATTATTTAATGAGGTGACTAAATATTGTAAGGATTCAAGAAATAAACTAGAATAATGTGGATCCGATATAGCAATTCTTTTTACTGAATTAATTGATTTAAATTTTCGATTTAGGAATCTTTTATCAAAAAAAGCGATATCCCCGCCAAATTTCGCATTAATCAAGCCATTGAAATTGCAAAATTTCTGAGTTAATAGTCCTCTTGTAGAGAAGAAACTTGATTTTTTATCTAATTCAAGAAGGGCTATTCGAGAATTATCAGAAATATCAATCAGCCAATCCTTATTATGATGAAAGTGATTTAATTGGGTACCAGCAGCTATAACAAATATTTTTTTATTTAATTCTAGAATATTTGGTAAAAAAGGATATATATCCTCTACCATATTTTTCCTAATAGATAAACAAGCAAATACAATAAGATCACATTTTTTTAAATCATTTTCTACACTATTAAATTCAGCACGTCGCCAAATAATTTTAAATTCAACATTATGGTCTCCTAATGAATATTTTATTAAGTCAATAGTAGCTTCCGTAATAAGTCTATCTCCAATATTCATTGATCCAGACTCAGGATAAGTTGTGATTATTGCTATCTTCATATTTAATCGAAATTATTTATATTTAAACGATCTCCAGCAAATAAGTCTAATATAACGCGTTTACCTAACAATCCTTTTAAAAATTTCGGATGCATACCAAAACCTGGCCTAATACTCCTTACGTTTTCCTCCGTAATTATTTCTCCTGCTTTGATGTCTTTAACCACATATAGTGACCTTGAAAAATCCTTCCCTTTTTCCTGCTTTTCTGTTAACCTATAATCCACAGCCCCTATAGCTTTTTCTGCTTCTCTAATAGCCTTAACCATATCTGTAAATTCCAGTTCATTCATCGAAAATGAAGCATCAGGTCCCCCTATAGATCGGTCAAGTATAAAGTGTTTCTCAATAATTTTGGCTCCAAAGCAAGTTGCTACAATTGGCACTATATTACCTATGGTATGATCGGATAATCCACTAATGCAACCGTACCTTTCGGCTAAATCCTTCACCATTACCATATTGGCCTCTTCTATTGGTGCGGGATAGCTTGAAGTACATTTGAGCAAGGCTACTTGGAGGTTTCCCATTCGATTGCAAGCATCCAATGCTAAGTCAATATCTTCCTGGGTAGCAATTCCCGTGGATATAATTACTGGTTTTCCTTTGGAAGCTACGTATTCAATCAAGGGAATATCTGTGATCTCAAAAGATGCAATTTTATAGGCTGGTGTGTCCAAATTTTCTAATAAATCCACTGCCGTTTTATCAAATGGAGAACTGAAACATTCCAGCCCCTCTTCCTTTGCGACTTTAAAAAGTGTTTCATGCCATTCCCAGGGCGTATATGCATCTTGATAAAGTTGATACAGGTTTTTACCTTCCCATATAGTGTCTTTAATCTTAAAATCCTCCTTATCGCAATCAATGGTAATCGTATCTGCTGTGTAGGTTTGCAATTTAATGCAATCAGCTCCTGCCCTCTTTGCCGCTCGGATGGTGTCAATAGCTACATCCAAGCTTCCATTATGGTTGGCTGAAAGTTCTGCGATAATGAAAACGGGGGAGATGTTATTTATTTTTTTATTTCCAATCTGCATGTTCTATTTTTTTCTTAAACTCGAGTATACCTTCTTTCATCTCATTCCTCTCAAACTGAAAGCTTTCAAAAATCTTGATAGATGCTACGTTCTCTTTTTTAACCAATCCTCTGACTGATTCAATCTTCAGATTTTCTTTTAAAACAGCTATGATAGCCAATTCCATAATTTTTTTACCGAAGCCTCTTCCTGTGTACTCCGGAGAAACCAAATAACTGATCGTTGCCACCTCATTTTGGATATCAAGTCTAATAGATCCTACAGGGGAATTATCTATCTCCAAAATCTTATAAATACATTTTTCATCAGCAAGTTTAGCGTTGAACCATTTCGAATGGTTTTCAAGTGAAATAAATTCTTGCCTAAAAGAAAATTTTCTAGTCTCAGGATGATTTGCCCACTTATAGGTAATATTCAAATCATCCGAAGTAGCATCTCTTAATTCCATTTAATTGTGAATCTTAGAATGAATAACCACATCAATATATTTTCCTTCAAATAGGCAATGATCTTTTAAAGTTGCCTCTTTATCAAATCCAGATTCAATCAAAGCTCGATATAACCTTGGCCTAATATCGAAAGCATATGTAAATATTTTATGAAACTTAAATTCCTCAAACGCTAATTTTTCTATAAGCTTAAGGTAATTCTTCCAATGAAACTCGAAAAATTCTTTTTCTAAAGCTGTATCCATTATAAAGGAAATTTCAGCATTCTTATCAATCCAGTTGATATGGACAAGTCCTCCGTAACCGACGCATTTTCTATCTTCTAGGTAGGAGAACAAAATTTGATTGGGGTATTCCTGCGAATAAAGTTTCGCAACTACATTTTCATAATAACCATCCTGATCCTCTTTTGTCAGTGGTCTATTTTGACGAAGGTGATAAATCTGTTCATTACGCCATTTCATGATGGTATATTTATCCTCCGTTCTGATGGGGACAATGGAATAGCTACCAAAGGAAAAAACCTGCCTATTTAAGACTTTGTAGGTAGCCATATTTCAGTTCGGCCAGATGCCAGTCATGTAAAGTATCTATATCCTGAACTTCAAGCGGCGAAAGCTCAACTCCCTTGGAATTATCTGTAAAAAGTTTCTTGCTTTTCAGAAATCTTTTTACATCGATCCAGTACCATTGACCGGCATCATGGTATACTTCTTTTAAATCTTGGGATCGGCTGTTTAGATGTTCCTTCCAAATCATCTCAACTGCCGCCTCTCGGTCCTTGCTAAGTCCTCTCCATACCGGATAACCGAACTTTACGATTGGAAATACAGTCTCTGCAGCTGACTCTCCCAATATTCTCCTTCCTTCTTTTAAAGAATCAGGGGAAACAAATGGAGCTGTTGGATAAAGGCAGCATGCGTTAATAAACTGCTTTCCAAGTTTGCAATATTCTAATAAGACCTCTTCGATAGCGTCAGCGGTTGTGGCATGATCATCAGCGTTTTTATCCGTCCGAAAAAAGGGTACCTTTGCACCAAAATTTTCAGCTATTCTTGCAATTTCAGTAGCATCTGTAGACACCATAACCTCATCAAATACTCCAGAAGACAATGCGGCTTCAATACTATACGCAATAATGGGTTTTCCAGAGAAGTCCTTAATGTTTTTCCCGGGAATCCGCTTACTTCCTCCTCTTGCCAGAATTATACAGATATCAGACATTGTAAAAAGAATAAATGTTTTTTATGACAAAATCCTGTTCTAGATTGGTTAATGTAGGATACATCGGCATACTTATACAGTTTTGATAATACTCCTCAGCTATTGGCATATCTCCTTCCTTCCATCCAAATTGTCTGTAATATGGCATCAGATGAACTGGTATGTAATGAATCTGAGCAAAAATATTGTTTGTCCTGAGGTGATTGTAAAGACCTAGCCGATTATCCACTTCCAACACATAAAGATGGTAGGCATGGCCTTTTACAAACCCGGATTGTCCTTTGATAAAAGGCATCCCCTGAAAAGCTTCTTGGTATCTTTTGGCGATTTCTTTTCTTCTTACCAAACCTGCATCTGCCCTTTTCAATTGGCTTAATCCCAACGCAGCCTGAAAATCTGTTAATCTATAATTGTAGCCCAAATCCTGCATTTCCATATACCAGCCAGGGTAGATTTGAGATTTGAGATTTGAGATTTGAGAATCTTCCAGTCCATTAGCAAATGCCAAGGAGTTTATAAATTTATTTTCGTCCTTAACTATACCGTGTGTCCTTAACTGTAGTAGCTTTTCATATAATTTCTCATCATTGGTAGTAATCATTCCACCTTCTCCACAAGCGATATGTTTAACAGGATGAAAAGAAAATATTGCCAAATCTGCCAAATTCCCGTTTCCGCAATGCTGTTGTTTTCCATCACTATCCATAAAATATCCGCCTGGCGAGTGACAAGAATCTTCTATGATCCATAAACCGTATTCATTTGCTAGCTTTCTAAAGGCTTCCAAATCTACAGCTCTACCGGCAAAATCAACAGGGATTATTCCTTTATAAGTTCCTCTTGGCGATGCCTCCAGAAGTTCCCTTACATTATTAATATCCAGCAAATAGGTTGTAGCATCTATATCTGCAAAAACAACCTCCCCTCCACAATATCTCACACAATTTGCAGAAGCTGCAAAAGTAATTGGCGTGGTAATTACTTTATCTCCGGGTTTCACTCCAAGTGCCAACGCATTTAGATGAAGCGCTGCAGTACCATTTGCAACGGCAACGGCGTATTGAGCACCAACATACCGAGCAAATGCTTCCTCAAATTCCTTGATTTTAGGACCTTGAGTAAGGAAATCCGAACGCAGTGTCTTTACGACGGCGGCGATATCCTCCTCTGAAATATCTTGCTTACCGTAAGGAATCACTGTTCTCATGATTTTCAAAAGTTGGATCTACATGTAATTTTATATGCCGGCGAAGCGATTCCAATGTTTCCCATTCTGTATTTTCATCAGAACTGTATTTAAAACCTTGTGGAACTCTAACCGCACTAAAGTGCTTCTGAAACTCCTCAATCTTCCATTTATGTCTTGACGGAAGAATGGTAAAATACTTTCCTAAGTCCCAGGTATAATAGGAATCGGAAGAAGTAATCATGTCCTCGTGCACTTTTTCCCCTGGACGAATGCCTACTACCGGCTTTTTACATTCCGGTCCTATTGCTTCCGCCACATCTGTAATTCTATAGGAAGGGATTTTTGGGACAAATATCTCACCTCCCCATGCATGTTCCAAAGCATGCATGACCATGTCAACACCACCTTGCAAAGAAATATTAAATCTAGTCATTTGAACATCTGTAATCGGTAAAACACCCTCCTTGCGTTTTTTAAGAAAGAATGGTATAACCGACCCATTAGAACCCATTACATTTCCATAGCGAACTACTGAAAAACGAATAGGGTTTGATCCTTTGATATTATTGGCTGCCACGAAAAGCTTATCAGATGCCAATTTTGTAGCACCATAAAGGTTAATGGGAGCAGCCGCTTTGTCCGTAGATAGCGCCACTACCCTCTCTACCTGTGTATCCAAACAGGCTTCAATAACATTTTGTGCACCATTGATGTTTGTCTTTACGCATTCATCAGGATTGTATTCAGCAATTGGCACATGCTTCATCGCAGCTGCATGGATGACGTAATCAATTCCCTTAAAAGCACGCATCAGGCGATTTTTATCCCTTACATCTCCAATGAAAAAGCGAATTTGAGGAAATCTGTGTTCAGGATATTCTTGAGCCATCTCAAATTGCTTTTGTTCATCTCTTGAAAAAATAACCAACCTTTTGATATCCGGATATACCTTAAAAATATGGGACGTGAGCGCTTTACCCAACGAACCCGTTCCGCCGGTAATGAGAATGGATTTGTCTTTCATCATATAAAATTGTGTATTGATGTAATATTTGAATTATTGAAATAAATTAAACCTCTTGGAGATTTACCATTTCTTTAAACTTTATCTCTTTATTGACTAAGTCTTGGAAAGTACCGTGATTTTTAATTGTCCCTTTGTCCATAAAAACTACCTGATCCACATTTTTGATAGTGCTCAATCTATGAGCGATAATTATTATCGTATACTGCCCTTTCAATTCATCAATACTTTGTTGAATACTCCGTTCAGTTTCCGAATCCAATGCGGAAGTGGCCTCATCCATAAACAAAAAATCAACTTCTTTAAATAATTCCCTCGCAATGGAGATGCGTTGTTTTTGCCCTCCACTCAAGCTATTACCATTATTGCCTAACCGGGAATCCTCTTTGCCCTCCAATCCGCTTACAAAATCGTCGATATGGGCTTTGCGCAAAGCTTCATGGAATCGAACAAGGTTCTCTTCGGTCTTTTCCTCCCAAAGGGTGACATTATTAAATACAGAATCATCAAAAATTACTGGGTCTTGGGTGATGTACCCTATTCGTCTTTGAAGACTTTGAATACTCAAATCACTCACTTTTACATCATCTATCCAGCATTCCCCAGAAGTGGGAGTAATCAAACCAGTAACGATATTCATTAGTGTGGTTTTTCCCGAACCACTTTCTCCAACAAATGCAACTGACTGATTTCTTCCGATTTTCAAGTTGATATCCTTCAGTATTGGCCTGTTTTCAGAGTAACCAAAGCCTATATTGCGTAAGGAAATTTCATTTTTAATACCATGGAAAGGAGTTTTCCCGGATACTGTAGGATGTGCTTTTAGATCCTTCACAAAATCTGACATGTTTACAAGAGAACCTGAAAATCCCAAAAACTGATTATAGGAAGTCTGCAAAGCAGTTAACGATGTTAAGGCTCTATAAAAAAATAGTAAACTTAAAATAATGGTTCCCAATCCTCCCCCTAGTACGTTAATTTGAATCAAAATAACACCTACTACAACCCCTATCATCATGGGCTCCCGCATTCCCATCATTATACTATTGAGCACACCCATTTTTCGGTTCGTTTCTTCAATATCCAACACCTTCTTTTCTAAGAAGCGAACATACCTCTGAATGGTCGCTGTAGCTTTTAAATATTTGAAAAAAGCAACAACTTGAATAAGATAACCTTGAAACGCACTGTTTCGACCAACCAACTCTGATGAAAGAATTTTAGTTTTTCGGTAAAGTGCGCTAAACAGAAAATTAGATAACACACCCCCAATTGTTATCAGTACAGCAAACTCTGGACTCACCAAAAAGGCTAAACCGGCATAGGCTAAAATCATTACAAACTGTTGAAGTATCGTACTGTAGGTTCTAAAAGATTGCAACACACGTTCCACCTCACCACTCATCGTATTTTGAATAGCCCCGGCATCCGCCCTAACAAAAGCATTGTAATTGTAATTGGCCAGAGCTTGTATAATTTCCATTCGGATTTTAGCAATAAAATACTGCTGATAAACCACGCGTACATACCGCTCAAAAAAGGTTGCAATACCTTTAAAAACAAAAAAACCAAACATGGTAAGAAGTACAACATTCAATGTAAGCTGAAACCCAATCAGCTCCAATCCATCCAATAAAAAAGATAACTGCCCTAACTTCTCTGAAGAAGCAGTAGCATTTTCGTCCGCAACCAATTCCAAGAGGGGTAAAAACATAGTCAATCCCAAACCATCCAATATCCCTACAAAAATGCTGGTCAGCAATAAAAATATCATCCGATAGCCTAGATGCTTATAAAAATAAAATAAATCCGGTAGAAACTTTTTTAAGAGTGATTTCATCAAAAGGATAGAAATGGAAAAATTGAATTTGTATTCACATTTTAATATCAGTAATACTTAAATTGGGAGGTTTTCCTCAATATATCCATACGTTATTTCCAACCCTTCCTTAAACCTAATCTTAGGAACATACCCGCAAAAATCTTTCAATTTGGCAATACTGGCCTTGGAATGCTTTACATCACCGGCGCGCTCAGGGCCATAAGTAGCGCATAAATCCTTTCCGCTAATTTCCCGCAATATTTCTACCATCTCATTCAGCGATATTTGGTCGCCACAGGCTACGTTGAAAACCTGGTGAGCGGACAGTTGGGGAGTTTGCTGATCTTCCAAACCTCCCTCCATCGCCTTCACATTAGCCTGTACAGCATTTTCCACAAAAGTAAAATCTCGTGAGGTGATTCCATCTCCATGGATCTTGGGCAGTGTACCTTCTATAAAATGCTTACAAAAAATAGGAATCACAGCCGCATAGGGATTATTGGGGTTTTGCTTGGGTCCAAAGATGTTGAAATAGCGCAAGCCTATGGTATGGCATCCATACACACGACTAAATACATCGGCATACAATTCATTCACTAACTTTGTCACCGCATAAGGAGAAAGTGGATTGCCTTCGTTTCCTTCTACTTTTGGTAAAGAAGGACTATCGCCATAGGTACTGCTACTTGCAGCATATACCATTTGTATTAATGTTAATGAATCTTTAGCCGCTACCAGCATATTTAAAAACCCACTGATATTTACCTGATTAGAAGTAATTGGATCGGTAATGCTTCTAGGCACTGAACCCAAGGCTGCCTGATGAGAAATAAAATCCATTCCCTCCACAGCCTGCTTACAAGTGTCCAAATCCCGGATATCCCCCTCGATAAACTCAAAATTCGGCAAATTCAAAAACTCCTGAATATTCTCAAAATACCCATTCGAAAGGTTATCCAACACCCGCACATGCCCCGCACCAAAGCGCAAAAGGTATTCCACCAAATTTGAACCAATAAAACCCGCACCACCCGTCACCAGATATTTATATTTTGATAAATTGACGGAATGATAAGGTGTGTTGTATAGTTTTTTGTTAAACATAGTACATATTATAAACTATCCATCAGATCAGGAAAATTTAGAGTCTGAATAATTACTAGCAGTAAAAAAATAAATTAATGAAAAATATAACAGAAAATTTAATAACATATAAAATCAAAAATTTCTATTTGTTTTTTTAATCTACTAATTATCTTTTAGAGGAGAAAAAGGTTTTGTTCTTTTTATCCTCAGCATAATATCCATACCCGTATCCATACCCGTACCCGTATCCATATCCATAGGAACTAGCTGATTTATCCAAGCCATTAAAAACCAGATAGGCATTTTTTAGCTGCTGCCGTTGCTTAAGCAAGTTTATTTGCTCAATAAATGCTTTTTTGCTGTAATTGTAGCGCAGGATAAAAAGACAAAGATCCGAAAGCTGCATCAAATCCAATGATTCCGATACCAATCCTACCGGCGGACAATCCAAAATTATTACCTCATATTCGGTTCGCAATTGGGCAAGTAGATTAGCCATCCGTTCAGAAACCAACAGCTCTGCCGGATTGGGGGGAATAGGACCGGAAGCGATAATATCCAAATTTTCAAAATGAGATGCCTGAACAACGGCTGCCTTTTCCTCCATCCCACTAAGGTAGGAGGATAATCCCTTGGTATTGTCCAAGCCAAAGTCCCCGAAAATCTTAGGCTTCCGCATATCACAGCCTACAAGAATAGTCTTCTTTCCCGTTAGGGCATAGACGGATGCCAAGTTTATTCCACAAAAGGTTTTCCCCTCCCCTGAGATGGAGGAGGTCAGCATTATCACGGAAGACTTATCCTTGGGTAAAATAAAATTGATATTGGATCGAAGGGAACGAAATGCTTCAGATACCCCGGAACGGGGTCTATTAAACACTAATAAATTATCATCGTCTTCACTAAAGCCAATTTGTGCTAGTAAAGTTACCTCTGATTTTTTGCGGATTTCTGCGCCATCTTTTAGCTTATCGTTTAGATACACCTTTGCCACTACACCTGCCACAGGAAAAAACATACCCAATGACAATGCAATAGCATAAAATCGGGATGCCTGCGGGCTAATAGGTCCTCCTCCGATTCGGGCTTCTTCGATAATTTTATTACTTGTCGTATTGGATGCCCTAGTGATTGCGGCCTCTGCCCGCTTTTGTAGCAGATATGTATATAAATTCTCGTTTAACGCAAATTCCCGTTGAATACGAAGCAGGCTTTGTTCTGTCTGCGGCAGTCGGTTAAAATCGCTTTCTATTCCCCGAATCCGATCTTGCAAATCCCGAATCAGTAAGCCGGCATTTTCATCCACATTTTGCAGTACTTCCTGAATGGAGCGGTTCATATCGGTGATCTTGCGGTTTACATTTCTTACCATGGGTGCCGTTTCGGTAAGAATCGCCAAATGCATCGATTTTTCAGCTTGAAGTTCTAATAGATTTCCAATCAAGGAATTTAGAATTGGGTCCTGAATACCCAATCCCGAAGGAACTACAATCTCGGAATAATCCTCACGCAGTAAGTATTGCCGCAATTGTGCATAATAATCCCGCTTAAACTGCTCTTGGGCCAATTGACGTTCCAAGGTGACCAATTCCGTATAGACCGCAGATCCCTCGGAGGAAATATTATAGATTTTATTGTTGGAGCGGAAGTTTTCCAGGCGGTTTTCCACATAAAGCAGGGAATCGGATAAAATCACCAATTGGGCATCGATAAACTCGATGGTATTGGTGGACATGGTATTCTTTTCATACAGTTCATCCTCCAAATAGACCTGTTGTAAGCGGTTTAAGTATTCCCTTCCTTTTTCAGGAGTGGGAGTTTTCAAACTGAGTTCCAAAATGGAGGATAATTTCTCCACGCTCTGAATGGTCAAATTATTTCCTGTGTACTCATTGATTAAGCCCTCTCTATCCCGTAATCGAATAAGCATCTCCCCGGAATCTTCCATTCCTGTACGTGCGATCGTAAGGTTTAAGTAAGGCAGCCGTACAGGTTCTCCAAAGCGAAAGGTAGAAGGCGATAGGATCGGTGCCTCCATGCGTCCCCGTTGCCCGCCATCCACCCGGGTATAGGCCTCTTCTATAAATTCCAGCGTATAGGAAGTTCCATTGCTCCAGACCACCCGAATATCCCCGTTACAAAGCTGCGGTTTGGCCCAATCCGCCACTACCGTAATCGGAGTACTTCCATATAGTTCCTTTTTGATAAATACTCCCTGCGAATAATATTCCACATCAAAATCCAACTGCGCCAAAGCGGCGGCGGCAATGGGGCGGGATTTAAGTATAATCGTTTGGTTCACCAAGCCTATCTCCGAGGTATTCATCCCCGTCGCATCGTCAAAAATACTAAAGGGCGTTTCTTTTTCTTTGATAAAAAATTTACTTTTTACCTCGTAGATAGGGATCGTATACCGCAAATAGACGTAGGCACCCGCAAGGGCAATGATGATTGAAATCAGCACCAGGTACCAAATACGCAGTAACTGAAAAAGAATTTGGCGGATTTCCAAGCCATCATCTTCTTGATGCTTATTTGTTGGGTTTTGAGGAGCTGTATTCATTTTAAAAAGTTAATTAAGTGCGTTTAATACCAATAGAACCGCCGACAGGGTGGTTACTGCCAATTGAAAGGTCTGTACAAAAGTCACTCCCGTTCCAAACTCACGTATTTTCATGGGTTCGGCGTAGAGCATATCGTTGGGCCGGATAAAGAAAAACTCGGAAGAGAGAAGGCGCCTATCATTTAGGTTGACCCGGTAGGTCTTGGTACCTTCAGGATACTGCCGAACCAGAATCACCCGATTCCGCTTGGCAATGGTAGTCATATCTCCTGCATGGGCGATGGCTTGAAAGATGGTAATTTGATTTTGTAGGATGGTAAAGTTACCGTTACGACCAAATTCCCCCAGGGCCGAGAAACGTATGCCACCCAATCGGACCCGTACAAATAGATCCTCCCGGTTTACGTATTCCGTCAGCCGGTCTTCTATAGCTTCTTTGGCTTCCTGCGTCGTCAAGCCTTTTAAATTGATTTCTCCCAGTAGGGGAAGTTCTACATTGCCTTCCTCATCCAGGGTAAAACCCGTCATGAAGAAAATATCGCCTCCGTTCATCAAGCCTTGACCTGCCATATTCCCCCCTTGTGAGGCACTCACCTCAAAAAGTTCATTTAATTCCGGTGAGGTGGTACGGATATTGATCTCCACCACATCGTTGTATTGGAGAAAGTAGTTTTCGGTTTTATAGGGGACGGTTTGTAATTCCTCATAGAGGGGATCCTCCTCGCCAAGTTCCTGCATATAAATCAGGCGCTTATTGGACACACAGGACACACCCAGAACCACGATAAGTCCCAGACTAAGAAAAAAACGGAAAGCAGGCATTTTTAGAAACAGGGGAAAAGCGGAATTATACAAAAACACATTCTTCGATTGAATGCGTAAATATGGGAAGGAAATCCCGATTCACCAAAAATGGTATTAGTTACAAAAAGCATAGGATTATTAAGGGATATGTGACGAAATACAATTAGGTATGGTGGAAAGACATTTTTTTTGTGAAATTATAATGCATCTCCATAAAATTTGGCTAGGAGTTTTATTTCCCAATAAAAAAACAGTTAAATAATAATTCGGTAATACGGGCCGGACACAGTTTCACCCCGTCAGTCACAGTAAAGCAACAACAGTACGAAAGTATAAAAAATCCTTTTAGGTTCAAGACCTGTGATTTGATTTTTTTTCATTTCACCCCCTTTTCTTCCCCCCACCCAAAACCCAGCCCCTATTTTCACTGTATATAGGCCTCCCGAAGAAATTGACCACTAGCAGATTAGGGAAAAGTTGATAGGTTGATGAGTTGATGGGTTGATGGGTTAAAAGTTTTCGATTTAAAAAGTAACTCTGTGATCTTTGTGATGCCTCTATGTACATTGTGGTTATTTTTACGAGACGAATATCAAAATAGGTTGATGGGTTGATAGGTCTATGGGTTGATGGGTCGATAGGTTGATGGGTCGATAGGTCGATGGTCTATGGGTTAAAACGTCTGTTCTATCGAAATCCAATCCCGAAAAAAGCCGGGACAAGTTATTTCGGCCGTAGGCCATATTTATATTATATTTCTACCATATTTCATTTATTAATATCCAGTATCAACAAATATCATTTCTAGTCAATGGTTCGATAAGTCTATAGGTTAATGGGTCTATTCTAAAATAAGTAACTCATTTACGGTAAGTTTATGGCCCATCAGAATGACCTCATCACCCGGCATGTAGGTTTGAATGTTGGTGTAAGTCCCGTCATTGGGGTTTGATAGGACTTCAATCCGGTTGCTCTCCAGATCTATAATCCAATATTCGGGGATGCTATGCAATGCATAGAGCGGGGCTTTCACTTCTTTATCAAACTTAATCGAAGACCCTGCCACTTCGATAATGGCCAGCACTTCTTCTGGGATAGGATATCCGGAAATATAATCATTAGCCTGATATTTCAATATGGAAATATCAGGCTCAGGTTCATTATTTAAATCAAATCTAACCGGGTTTTGAACCCTTGTAACTGCTTTATTTTGAAACTGGTTATTTAAAATTCGTGCTAACCTGTCGACAATTGCCGCATGCTTATATCCAATTGGGCTCTTTTTAAATATTTCACCATTTATCAGTTCCAAACGGTCATCTGGCTTTAAAATCCCAACCTCTACCATTTTGTAGTATTCATCTACATTGATCAACCGTTTTATTACCGCAGTTCCCATTATCTTCAGTGTATGATGTCTATAAAGATAGCCATTTTCACATTCAAAAACCACTATGTTTTTTACCATTGTAGGTGCGGAGCCTTTATTTTTTGAATTTACCGAAGGTATTTTTCGGAACGACAGGTTAATTCTGAAAAGTGATGAGTGATGAGTTGACCGATTTTGCAGAGCGTGTCCCGACGTTCGGGAATTTTTTGGCTCATTTGTCCAACTCCCCCTCCTGTTTTAGGAGGGGGCTGGGGGGTGGTCTTGACGGAATCAATTGCGAATTCATAACCCATAATTGAGTCTGAATGCCGTTACCCAGGAAATGGCAGAACCAACCATATCCGGGTTTTGGCGGGATGGGAATGGCACGACAACCGTTCCCGCTGCCAAAACTCAACCGAGATGATTTCACGTAACCTAGGGCTTCGCTTCGCTACACCCTAGGTTATTGATTTCACCCCTTTGGGGCTGGGATATATTACTATAACCAACAATCATAAATCCCGTAGGGATGGCCGATAGGGGTTTCAACCCGGTGGATAAAAATAAACATCCCATCGCCCCGTTTTGGCCGCAGAAAATGTCAATTTCCTCCATAACCTCCCGCCAAATCCCCTAAACGGTTGGGCTGCAGTCCTGTGTCGGAACCAACAAATTAATCGAATGTCATCATCCGAGAAATGGCAGAACCGGACAGGGCTGGGAATTTTCGATAATGAATTCAACATTTGACCATTCACACCATACGTAATTCGTAACTTTTAATTCGTAATTCTTTAGGTATAACTCATCACCCATAACCCATAACTAACTCAACAGTAATTTTTAATTCGTAATTCGTAATTCACACCCCCGCTCCGTAACTGCCCCACCCCTTTAGCCAATATCTACTAGTATCTAATATCCACTAATATCAATTCCCCCATATTTCGGCCGATAGGACATATATCAACTATATATCCACCATATCCCAATCTTTTAATATCTATAAATATCTACTATCCAGGAGGACAAGTATCAATCCCCAAATATCCCCCGATAAGAATCCAAAAATATCCTTACTTTCTAAAATAAAGTTTGAAAACAGATCCCACTCCTACCGAACTATCCACCTCGATCATGCCTCCCATTTGTTCCATCTGGATATTGGAAAGGTGCAATCCTATACCACGCCCCTCAGGGTGGATATGAAAAGTCTCATAAAAACTAAACAGCTTTTCCCTTACTTTTTTCAAATCCATTCCCAACCCGTTATCTGATATACTAAGTACCACGTATTCCCCGGATTGTGTTGAAGAAATCCGCAGAATCAAAGAGCGGGATTGGTCTGCAAATTTAATGGCATTTCCAATCACATTCAGTAGGATGTTGTACATGTACTCTGCATAAATCGAAACTGTATGTTTCCTATCCACATCTATCTCAACATTGACATCGCCTTTTTCTATACTTGGGTTCAAAAGCTTTAAAACGCGATCAACAAACTTACTCAGGTTCTTGGCTTCCAAGGGGCATGCCTGCGGAAGCTTTAAATTGATACACTCCGATAGATCCTTGATTAACTGGTCCAACTTAGTTGCGGAAAAGCTCAGATACTGAATGTACTCGGCGGTGTCAGCGGCGCTATCTTGAGAAAGGGAAATCAGATCCAACAGTCCCAACATATTTACAGAATGCCTTCGGATATGGTGTGAAATAATATAATTAAATCTGTTAATTTGAGTCGATTGGTCTCCCATTGCTTGTACTAATGCCCGCAACAAACTCATGTTTTCGGCAAATGTATTGATATTTACTCCTACACCCAACACATCTTCACTGCCCATCTCCTTATTTCTAACACGCTGCACCTCCCAGTGCATAGTATCTATTCTTGAATTGGGTAATGTATAGGTCACATTCACAATTTTTGGCACCTCCGAAAACTCGATACACGATTGGATGGTCTCCACTAACTTCCCTTTCTGCTCCTCATCCAGGAAATACCCGAATGGAAACCGATCTTTTCGTATAGACTCGGGGATTAGCCGCTCTAAAGAATTATTCAAATACAATATATTGCCTGAAATATCACATTTGAAAATAAAAAACTGTTGATTATTCACGAAATTCACTGTCTCACCAATTCCTAATCCAAAATTCCAATTGCTCGCTTTTTTCCCGTTATTGATTTCCGTTAATCGGCGTTTGTTCTCCTCACACATTCTCTTCACAATTTCCCCTCACACATTTTCCAAATTAACTCAAGATAGTATTTATTTCAAAAACAGAGATAACTCTTAAATACAGCTGAAATTTTGAATTAATGGGTATTATACAAATAATTAAATTAAATATCCAATTTCACAGTACAAATTTTTCTATTCAGTATGAGACGCAATATAATAATGAATGCATTAAAATTGGAATTAAAACGCATAATATTATAAACAAAAATCAGATAACATATAAATTAATTTGCTAATCCACCAAAAAACCATTTCCTAAACCACAAAGCCAAACCCTCCCACCAAGTCTCACCAACTAATTTCCTCTCAGTAATTTAAATTCCCTTATTATCTCGGAAGTAGGCTATATTTCTACAATATTTCCCCGCTAGGTGTAGTTTGCAACTCAACAGGTTTATATCGAATGACCGACAGTGAAGCTGTCGAACGCTTCAATAACCCTACCAACATTCCCCTTCGCTTAAACTCCAAAAAAAAATCCGTTTAATTCCCGAAAAACCGGGACAAGTTCCGCTAGATCTGTCTAATCCGTGTTCTATACCGTTGCAACCAACCATTTTATCGAAATAACTACCTCAATATCAGGATACAAAAAGCCCCAGCGGGGTGACATCTTAGTAGCCCCGGGTGAAGCCCGGGGTTTGGGAATAACCGTAGTCTCCAAGTTTTGGCCGCCACCATGTCAATTTCACCTTGCCTCTCCCGCCAAAACCCATTGTTGGTTGGGCTGCCGTCTTTTTCTCGGAGCGATGAGGTATTTCGAAAAAGAAAAGGCAGAACCGGACAGAATCAGGTTTTGGCGGGAGAGGAATGGCACCACACCCATCCCCGCTGCCAAAACGAAACCGAACTCATCTCATCCTTGTCCTGGGGCTCCGCTGCGCTATACCCCAGGCTACTAAGATTACACCCTTACAGGGCTGGGAATTATCATAACCAAAAAAATCCGCACAAATCCCGAAAAAC
>NZ_VOLC01000014.1 GCF_009797935.1 Lunatibacter salilacus | reverse complement strand
ATGTGGGGTTGGGGGTGTCTTATTGGAACAGAACCTATTCGGGGGCGGATGAGCGAAGCTTTCTACCCAACTATCCCAGTGATGGTGATTTTAGCCAAGACGGGCTGATGCCCTTCGTTTCCGCTGGCGTAAACCTCTTTGAGGGATTGGGAGTGGACGGTAGGATCGGAATATGGTCTGGGACCTTTGCCGGGGAGCAAGTACTTGCCGGTGGTCTCCGAATCAACGAGTCCATCAAACAAATGGTAATTCCCCTGACCGTCGGTGTATACTATGCGTACAAAGATGTCGTCCGCGATCAGGTCAATCTATTTGCCGGAGCAGGTGTAAACAGGTATTTTGTCCAGAACAAAGCGGAACGTAACGTCAGCGGTGGGGAAGGGGATGTGCCTTCGAGAACTTTTAATGGCAATGACTACGGGTTTTATGGGAAGTTGGGAGCAGAATACAATTTGAATGAATACCTTAGTGTCGCTTTGGAAGGCCGATACAATACAGGCAGTTACGATAAAACCTACACTCCTGAATTTGGAGCCCCCTCGGTAACCCGAAATGTGTCCCTTCAAGGGTTGGAAATCGGATTAAGTCTACGCTATCTGTTTTACGATATGTATTATTGAGGGTACCTGGAAGAGAATTTCTATTATATATGATTTTCGCGCAAGAGATTGTCATTTTAACTAGCTGATACAACCTTTAATATGCCGTCATGGAAACCTCTGTGGCGGTATTTTTATGAAAAAATTTAACTATTTATCAGTGTTGCTTGTCCTGTGGGTTGGGTTCAAATCTCCAGTATTCTCCCAGGTTAATGTGTTGGGAAAACCAGGACATGTGTTGACTCCATCCGCGCAGTGGGACACTCTACGGCAAGTTGGGTTTAGTTTTGGAACCATCCCTGAAAGCTATTCGATCAACAATTTTATGAAAAGGCATGTTGGACCAGAGCATATCTATGGGGTAAAGCTGCCGATCACGGGTTTTATGGAAGTTAATATTAATTTCACCCGAAAACCTGAGCTTGCGAACCGAATAGGGGTGGGGGACCGCCATATCGATGTCCGGCTACATCTGCTCAAAGAAAGAAAGATCTTGCCGTCGGTTGTGCTTGTTCTCACCCCTCCGGAGGGCGAATCTACCTTTCTTTCCCAAGATTTGCTGGTAGCAACAAAAAACGTACTCCTTGGAACTGCGGGAACCCTGCAGATAAGCGGGGGCTTTTCATCACCAAACTTTTACCGGGTTTCAAAGACTGGGAGCGGTGATTCCAGAGGTTTTGCCCGAAAAACCTCCCTGGGAAACAATTATCTCAACGGCTTCTTTGGTTCCCTTCAATGGCAACCATGGGAATTTATGGGGTTAATTGTGGAACACGACAGCCAAAAAATAAACACCGGTATGTTTGTACATTGGAAAGAGCGGTTTTATCTACAGGGAAATTTAATTGACAACAGGGAAATCGGTATCACAACATCGGTTCGCTTTCCACTTGATTTTTCGCCTTTTGAATTAAGAAGATATGCCAAAAATAGGTAGCTGGGCAGTATTGGTCCTTTGTTTAATAATAGGCTCGCTGCAAGCGCAGGAGTTGGAGGAAAAGCTTTGGGATGCGGGGTTTGAGCAGATCCATGTACTGGAAGGGGAGGATACCGTGACCATTTTTTTTGAACATCGCCTTTTCCGCACACCCTACCACAGCTTGACTTACGCTGAGCTGGTAACCAATGAGTCGCGCCATGTGGTCTGGGTGCCCCTGTACCATAACAGACCTATGGGTGTTTATGAAGGAAATGATTTACGGTATAGGCCCTTGGAAAATGTGGAGCGTGAAGCTTTTAAGGCCAGAAACAACTTGTCACGGGGATACCGGTTTCACTTTCGGATTATGCCTGACTTTTCGGCTCGGTTTGGCAATTTTGATCAGCCTTTTCAGACCAAGACCAATGTAATCCTGGATACCCGCATTTACTTGTTGCCAGGTCTTAGCCTGCATTCGGGGCTCTTGTTTCCCTTAGAGAATTCTCTGGATGTCCAAAAAATGAATATACGGGTTGCGCCCTCTCACCTACATTACTTTGTGGAGCTTCTGCCGTCACATTTTCTTTCTGTCACCGGAGGACTCTTTCACTATGACCGGTACGGGATAGACTTGCAATACCGCTATTCCAAACTGGACAAGCCTTGGAGCATTGGCCTGGAGTCGGGGTACACGGGCTATTACTTTCTCCCTCCCGGCTCGATCTATACTGAAACTCCAGAGGACATTTCCCTGGTGATGGATCTGGAGTACCGCTTGCCTTTTGAGAATCTTTCCGTTCGCCTAAGTGGGGGACAGTTTTTGTTTAGGGACCGGGGGGTTAGGGGAGATTTAATCAAGCAGTTTGCTGCTGTGGAAGTGGGCTTCCATTCCGCCCTTACGCAAGCGGGGTTTACGGCGGGTTTTCAGGTCGCATTCCCTTTATTTCCCGGAAAGATTCTTCGGGGCAAAAAAGTAGAGTTGCGGACGACAGAGGAATTTCGTTGGGAGTACACCTATAACAATGAGGCTCCGGTAGCCCGTCGGTACCGGTTGGGGGTACCCCGGTTGGCAGATCAGTTGAGACAGTATAATTCGAATTATATTGGAAGTTTTAAATGATATTTTATAAAAGGAAATATGGCCTTGAGGCCAAAATATAAATGAAATGTGGTTTAGAGGTTGATACTTAAAAGCGGAGAACCCGGAGAGCGTAGATTTTACAGGGTATAGCCTTCGGCTGAAATATGGCCTGACGGCCGATTTATAATGGAAACCTGCCGGCAGGCTGGTATGGCCTACGGCAGAAATACTTAGATAAGGAAAAACATGAGGAAGAACCGATATCCCTTGCCTCAGATACATCTTATAATGGATTGTTCCCGCTTGCCAATTTCGGGCTATTAGTCCTTGTCCATCAATATTTTCTTGCAAAAAAAAAAAGTATCCCCGCAAAAATCGACAGGGATACTTTTTTTAATACCATTTATTTCTCTTTTACCTTCTTCGGCTATGGCGCTGTTGAGGGCGACCTTGAGGTTTGGATTTCTCCTTTTCGTGCTGGATCACACCGTCAAACGGATAGGGGTGGCTGTCCTCTGTTGGAATGCGCCTACCGATCAATTTTTCTATGTCTTTCAATTCTTTTCGCTGCTCGCCGTCGCAGAATGAAACGGCTTTTCCAGAAAGCCCAGCCCTGCCTGTCCGTCCGATTCGGTGAACATAGGTCTCCGGAATATTGGGTAGGTCAAAATTGAATACATGTGCCAGCTCGTCTATATCTATGCCCCGGGCAGCAATGTCAGTCGCCACAAGCACCTGTAAACGGTTGTTTTTAAAGTCATTCAATGCATTTTGCCGGGCATTTTGACTTTTGTTGCCGTGGATGGCGGCAGCATCTACCTGGTTTTTCGCCAGGTACTTTACCACCTTGTCCGCCCCGTGTTTTGTGCGTGTAAATACCAATGCCTGATCGATATTTTGCTTGCTTAAAAGGTGTAGGAGGAGTTGAGGTTTGTCGCCTTTGTTGGTATAATAGAGTTTTTGGTCAATTTTATCAACTGTAGAGGAAGGTGGGGTCACTGCAACTTGTGCTGGATTGGTCAGCAGGGAATCTGCCAATTTCTGAATCTCGGCCGGCATGGTGGCTGAGAAAAACAAGGTCTGCCGTTTGCTGGGAATTTGTGCGATGAGTTTTTTTACATCGTGTATAAATCCCATATCCAGCATCCTGTCTGCTTCATCCAACACGAAGATTTCTATTTTTTTAAGGTTAATAAATCCCTGGTTTATCAAATCCAGTAACCTGCCCGGTGTTGCTACAAGAATATCCACTCCCCGTTTGAGGGCATTGGTTTGTTTCAGCTGAGATACACCCCCGAAGATAACAGTATGTGAAATAGGCAGGTGCCTGCCATAGGCTGAGAGACTTTCGTCAATTTGTATGGCAAGTTCCCGGGTAGGGGTAAGAATAAGGCATTTGATACCTGCCTGCCGTTGCTTGTTTTCAACCAGAAGTTGCAGGATGGGAATGGCAAACGCGGCAGTTTTTCCGGTACCGGTTTGTGCACATCCCAAAAGGTCTCTTTTTTGGAGGACTAGAGGGATGGATTCTTTTTGAATGGGAGTGGGGGTAGTATACCCTTCTTCGGCTAGCGCTTTCAGAATAGGCGCTATAATTTCTAATTGTTTGAATTCCATAAAGGATGATTGGATCATTCGGCCAGCCAAGATGTTGTATGGTCTGTAGCAGCGGGGAAAAGATAGGTTTCGGCTTACAACCTGCCGACTTTTCATAAAGTGGTACAAAGGTAGGCATTTTTTTGTTAATAATGACTATCGGTCCGGTAACTGTTAAAAATCCAACCCGTTAACCTTTTAGTAATGTATTTTCTGCTGGTAAAAGGGTTTTACCCCAATAGGCTCGGACATATTGCGGGTTCGGACCAGGTGATCCGGCAGCAGTTGGCTGAGCTCGGGCCAATTTCAAAGGCTGAGGTTCGGGTTAGCCTTATTGTAATCTTCATGGCTTTTTGTTGGATTTTAAGAGAACCCCTGAAATTATGAGTTATGAAATCGTTAGCCTTGAAAGGGCGAAATTTAACAGCCAGGAGTGAAGCGGAGCCCCAGGATATGATTGAATAGAAGGTAGATATAGTTTTGGCAGCGGAGCCGGTTGTAAAAACCATTCTTTTCCGCCAAAACCCGAAGCCGTTAATCTTTGCCTTCACGTAGCCTAGAACAACTCCTGCTTGGTTCCAGATTTACCTGAAATTTGTCCTGAGTGTAAAAAGCTGGTGAGTCATACTATAGATGCCAAATTGACCACTCCGAGTTTGGAGGCAAGGGGAGGGGAATTAACGGTTTTTACGGCCAACCCTCCAACTATCCATCATTCCTAATTTCGGCGTTGAAAACGGTTGATGTGTTATTAGGTTATGAATTACGATTTGACCATTGATCATGCCTAAAAAAACTTATATGTTTTATATGGTATTTTTTTTTATTCGCACCGACGTTTCAGTTCCAGATCGGAGTTGCAAATTCCTTATTAGCTGTACGTCGCAGTTACAAACTACGACAAGCAAGGGTGTAGCATTTACTACACCCTTTCACTGATAAACTATTTTAGTGGCGTAATCCTTAAAAAACATTCCTGTATTTTATAGGCACCTCTCTACACCTCATAAAACCCAAAATATTCCCGGGCATTATTATAGCAGATATTCTCAACCAGCTGTCCCAACCATGGCTCGTCAGCGGGAAGTTGGCCGTTTACCACGTCGTTGCCGATCAGGTTGCAGAGGATACGGCGGAAATACTCATGACGTGGGAAGGACAGAAAGCTTCGGGAGTCGGTCAGCATGCCGACAAAGCAACTCAGGATTCCCATATTGGACAGCGTGTTGATCTGTTTTTCCATCCCGTCTTTTTGATCCAAGTACCACCAGCCGGAGCCAAACTGTACCTTGCCTTTCACGGATCCGTCATTATAGTTGCCCACCATGGTGGCCATGACTTCATTGTCAGCTGGGTTGAGGTTGTAAAGTATAGTTTTGGCTAGTTGATCACTGCTGTCTAGATTATTGAGGAATTTGGAAAGAGCGGTGGCTTGGGTAAAATCACCTATCGAATCAAAACCCGTATCGGGCCCAAGTACTCGAAGCATACGTTCGTTGGTATTTCGTAGCGCACCTAGGTGGTACTGTTGCGTCCAGCCCTTGGCGTGGTACATTTTACTAAGTGCCGTAAGGGTCTCAAATTTGAAATAGGCTACCTCTTCAATTGAAAGCTCTTTTCCGTCAAGTACTGATTGGAAGAGTGCCTGGATATTGTACTTCCCTTTTTCAAAGAAATAGAGTTGCTCAAGACCATGGTCGGAAAGTCGTCCTCCATTTTCATGAAAGTAAGCTACCCGGTTTTCTAGGGCAGCAAGAAGGTTTTCGTAGGAGGTTGGCATAATACCACTCACGTCACCCAGTTTTTGCAAATATTCCTTATATGCAGCCGGGTTTTCTACCCCATAGGCCTTGTCGGGCCGAAAGGCGGGTAAAAGTTTTAACGCAATACCTTCCTTTTTTGCCGCTTGATGATATTCCAAGCTATCTGTAGGATCATCAGTAGTACAGACTACTTCTACATTCATTTTTTCCAAAAGCCCCCGTGTCCGATAATCGTCTTCTTTGAGCAGATAATTTACCTGGTCATATATCGCGGGCCCTGTTTCGGCTGTAAGCAACTTATCAATTCCAAAGTAGGCGCGTAGTTCCAAGTGGGTCCAGTGATAGAGCGGATTTCGCAGGGTATGGGGAACTGATTCGGCCCATTTTTGAAATTTTTCTTTGTCAGAAGCATCTCCTGTGATGTATTTTTCATTTACCCCCAACGTACGCATAGCCCGCCATTTGTAGTGATCACCAGCCAGCCAGATGTCGGAAAAGTTCTTAAACTGACGGTTAGTTGCTATATCATGCGGGGAGAGGTGGCAGTGGTAGTCAATGATGGGCATTTTCTTGGCATGGTTGTGATAGAGCGTTTTGGCAAAATCACTTTGCAGTAAAAAATCCTCCGTCAAAAATGTTGTTGTTTTTGGTTTTAATATATTTTCCATGGATTAGTTTTATCGGTAATAGTGAATGGAAATTTAATAGGCTTGTGTGATCTTTAAATTTAGGCAATCGATTGCTCAAATTAAATTAATTTATATTAAAAATTACAAATTCGGGAAGAAGAACGAAAATCATCGGCTTTTTTTAGTTTATTTGATCCAGTATATTTTAAAAAAGGCGGTTCAAAACACCTAAAACTTACTCCGTTTCCAATTACATAAACCCATGAAAATTAATCCTACAAATAATCTGACCCGAAGAAGGTGGATACAACAAGTGCTACCACTTACATTAGGGCCGCTGTTGGTGCCTGTTGGATTTGCCAACTCAGCGACACTTGGCTTTCCTAACTCAACACCAAACCTCAAGCTAAGCTTAAATGCCTACTCCTTCAACGCGCCGCTGATGAAGCAGGAACTTTCCCTACATCAGTTGTTCGAGTTTTGCGCAACTGCGGGTTTTCAAGCAGTGGATTTAACGGCGTACTACCTATCTGGTTACCCCAAGGTACCTGAAGACAGGTATCTATATGAAGTAAAAAGAGATACTCACCGACATGGACTCCATATCAGCGGTACGGGAGTAAGAAATGATTTCACCCACTTGCCTTATGATCGCAGAAAGCAAGAAGTGCAGTTAGTCAAAGACTGGATCGTGGCGGCTTCTAAATTAGGAGCTCCCGTTTTGCGGGTATTTTCAGGAACACAGGCAGTCTCTGCTGCTGACCGACAACGGGTATGGGAATGGATGATAGCCGATTTTAGAGAGTGTGCTGATTTTGGTGCCAATCATGGGGTCATCGTAGCGTTGCAAAATCACAACGATTTTATCCAAACAGCCGATGAAGTCAATCAGATAATGGAAGAAGTAGCTTCGCCTTGGTTTGGACTTGTGCTTGATATAGGAAGTTATCCACAGGAGGAACCATATGAAGGGATAGCGAAGAACATTCAACACGCTGTCAACTGGCAAATTAAGGAGCAGGTCAATCATTTTGGCGAACAAAGGCCGGTGGATTTGGTGAAATTGATGCAGATCCTTGCTTCCAGTAATTATCAGGGTTATCTCCCCATTGAGACCTTGGGCCCCGGGGATCCTTTTAAAAAAGTGAGGGATTTTTCAGAGAAGGTAAGAGGGGCCATGAGGGAACAGAGCTTGGGAGACTAGCTTGGAACAACCTACAATTTTTCTTAAAACATAAAAAAAGGGTTTGGGGAATTTCCCCAAACCCTTTATGAAGATACTTGGATTTCTTTAATATCCCGGATTCTGTGGGAAATTGGCCTCATTGCCGTCTGCCCGGTCTATTTGGTTTTGGGGAATCGGTCTTAAGACATGGAAGTCCTGAAGTCCGGTAGCCTGAGGGTTATGCGCCCTAACCCTTTCCAAAAGGATACCCCATCTTTTCAGGTCAAGCCATCTCTGCTGCTCTCCCAACAGTTCTCTGGCCCTTTCTTCATAGATCAATTCCATGTTCATCTCCGCAGGGGTAATTTCCATTTGGGCTTCTCTTCCGGGGAAAGCAGCTCGCCTTCTAACGATATTAATGTTTTCGGTCGCAGCAGCAATTTTATCCTGCATGAACTGTGCTTCTGCCAGGAGAAGATAGGTGTCGGCTAATCTGAAGGCAATGTAGTCTCTCCCTCCTTCAAATTGGGTAAGGTCCACTCTTCCCGGATCCATGTGTTTTTTAAGACTTGGGAAAAGCCGCTCACTATAGTTGGAAGGTACCAACACCTGGTATGGCTTCTGTGCCCTTTCTTCCATTGACATTTCAAAACCTGGAACGTAAATGGCCGTATCTCCGGCCGAATAAGTCACCTGCGCCTTGGTTTGGTCAAAATTGGTATTAAAGGTGCCTGGGTTATTGGAAAGATAGACAGTCAGGAAAGTATTGAAATACCGGCTATCATTTTCCCTGTCAGCAAAGATTTGATTAAGGGTATAATTGGTAGGCTTATACCTTTTAAATGGTCTACCGTTTTGGGTATCCCTTCTCATGCCTGGCTGCACATCATATTCCATCAAAAAGAAGACGTGAGCATTATTTCCGGTGCTGTTTGTTAATTGATTTCTGCCGTATTGAACTGCAAAAACCACTTCGTCGTTTACTTCATTTCCAAAAGCATGTACATCTCCAAAATTTTCAAGCAAGCTAAAACCATAATTATCAATTACGGACTGCAATAAAGGTTCTGCCTTAGCAAAATCATCATTTGCAGCTGCTTCAGAGGTACCCTTGGTAAGGTATACCTTTCCCAACAAATGCTCGGCAGAGGCACGGGTAGCCCTGCCGTAATCATTGGAATGTCCAACGGCCTGAAGATTTGGAATAGCCGTCTCCAGGTCATTGATAATGGCGGCATAAACTTCCTGTACAGGTGACCTGGTTACTTCGGTGGAAGGAATAACCGACTCTGAAAGTTGGATATCTATTGGGCCGAATAGTTGTACCATAATAAAATAATGGTGAGCTCTGATAAATTTTGCCTCCGCTATTCTTCTGGCCCTGATTTCTTCAGAAAGTCCTGCAACTTCAGGGGCCCGGTCAATAACCGCATTACATGTGTTGATTCCTTGATAAAATTGATCCCATAGCTCACGGGCATGTGCATTCTGTGAGTCAAAATCAGAGGTGTAAAAATTCATAAATTTAAATGCCCCATCTGCTCCATTCGTATAGGTGTCTGTACCGAAGACGGTGAAATTATTTCCCCTCTCTGTACCGTACCATGCTCTAAAGGAACTGTAGGCAGCATTTAGGCCATCATTCAAACCACTTGGCGTATTGAGATAATCCGTTCCAACATTGGAAATCACATCTTCTTCCAAAAACCCTTCGCAGCTGGCCACGGCAAATAGGGCCGCTCCCATGGCGCTGATTTTGGAATACTTTGAGAATATATTTTTGATTTTTGATTTCATTTCTTTTAAAATTGAGGTTACACTTTAAAACTTAGCGTTAATACCAAAGGTGTATTGGGTCACTGCGGGTGCGATATTGGAATTGATCACACCACCTTCTACACCTTGCTCTCCATCAATAAAGGTCTCAGGATCAATTCCCGCATGACGACTTCGGTATTCAGAAAAAATGAAAGGCTGCTGAACACTCGCGAAAATCCTCAAACTTTCCATTCTAAGCCTCGAGAGCATTTCAACTGGAAAGGTGTATCCAAAATTAATATTTCTCACCTTCAGGAAGGTACCATCAAAGTACTGTAGTGATGAGGAATATTTTGGAAACTCCTGGTTTACATTAGGCCGGGGATAATCATTGGTGGGATTATTCGGCGTCCAGTAATCCACATTCAGGTTATTATACCTTCCGGCAAGTGCGTTGAATCCCCCCGTGTGAAAAGCACTTCTGATCATGGATCCGACTCTTCCAAAAAGGAAGAAGGAAAAATCAATGCCTTTATAAGAGAACCTATTAGTGATACCACCGCTAAAGTCAGGAACGGCTGAGCCCAAGATCTGCCGGTCATCGGCATTGATTTGACCATCATCATTGGTATCTTCAATCTTAATATAGCCTGGCAAATCACTGTAAGTAAGAGCTTCATCTGCCTCATCTGATTGCCAGATGCCTACTTTATTCCAATCGAAGAATACGGTTAAGGGTTGACCGATAAAACGACCTGCTCCGATATCATCTCCATCTGCCAAATCAAGGATTTCTTCTCGGTTTCTATTGAATATGAAATCAGTAGACCATCTGAATCCGCCTCTGTCAATATTAATGGTGTTTAACGTCAATTCGATTCCCCTGTTTTGAGTCTTACCAATATTGGTAAGGAATCCTCCAAAACCAGTAGAATTTGGTAATGGCTGTGGGGCCAGTAAGTCAGTAGTAGTGGTTACATAATACTCCAAGCTACCTGCTATCCTTCCCTGAGAAAAGACGAAGTCCAAACCTGCATTGGCAGTAGTGGAAGTTTCCCATCTCAAATCCGGGTTGCCTATGGTTCCTGGTCGGTATCCAAATGCAGGACTACCGCCAAACTCGTAGGCAGTTCGGGCCAAAAGGGGCTGGGTCTGGTAAGGGTCAATTCCCTGGTTACCAATAGAACCGTAACTTGTTCTAAGTTTTAACTGGTCTAAAATGGTGCTTCCTTGTAAAAATGCTTCGTCCCCAATATTCCATCCAACTGCCACAGAAGGGAAGTAACCATAACGGTTATTTTCCCCAAATCGGGAAGAACCATCCGCTCTGACCGTTGCCGTTACCAAATACTTGCCATTATAATCATAATTCAACCTTCCCATATAAGATAACAAAGTCCACTGAATTAAATTAGTATTGGCACCGGTGATTTGGCTGGCATCGCCAAGTCTGTGGTACATTTGGCTTTCTGCTGGTATACCTAATACATTGATATTTGCGAATTCGCGATTATCTTTTTGAAGCGACTGAAGTCCCGTTAATTGAAAGGTATGGGCTTCATTAATGGTTTTTGTATAATTGATAATGTTTTCCAGCGTATAGTTAAATTGAAACTCTTCGTTGATAGAACCTGTAGGGTCCCCACCTCTTCTGGCGTTGGTTTGGGCTCCGATAAACCTCCCACTTCTTCTCATGGAAATATCTGGTCCAAAGTTTAATCGATAACTTAAGCCCGGTGCAATATCGTAAACTGCATAAAAGCTATTGAATACTCGATATCTTTTGGTGATATCCTCATGTGCCCCCGGCACGATCTCAGCCAAAGGATTGGTCCTTAACCCATCTTGGGTGGGTTGAAAGTTAATGGATCCATCTTCATTAAAGGTTCTTCCCAGGGGGTTTTCTTGTAAGGCTCCTCCCAGCGGGTTGAAATTTTCACCATTTCTTTCACTATAAGTAACCATTGAGGAGGTTCCTATTCTGATTTTATCATTGATTTTGTGATCCAGGTTGATTCTGAAGGTATGCCTGGAAAAATCCTGTAATTTGACCACACCCACATCCTTGAAAAAATTACCTGAAATAAAGAAAGTCGTTTTTTCATTTCCGCCTCCTACACTGACATTATGATTCTGGATGGAACCGGTTCTGGTAAGTGCGTCAATGTAATCATAACTCCTACCCAACCGGATACTTTCCAATTCGTTTGGCTCGAAAAGCCCTTCATCGGCTTCAAGGGTGGCAGGACCTTGTGGGTATTCGCCTACTGCTCGGCGTGATTCTCTTTTATATTCGGCAAACTCTTCTCCATTGAAGTTTTGGATTCTGCCTAGACTTTGGTTGATGCCATAATAAGAGTCCACAGAAACCCTTGTTTTACCCGCATTACCCCTCTTCGTGGTAATGATAACGACACCGTTGGCTCCCCTTGACCCATAAATGGCGGTGGCGGATGCGTCTTTTAAAACCTCCATGGATTCAATATCCTGGGGGTTAAAATCATTCAGGCCTCCAACTATTGGAATATTATCCACTACATATAATGGATCATTTCCAGCATTAAATGACCTTCTTCCTCTTATTCGAACTTGAGGTTCTGCGCCAGGTTTACTGCCTGCCTGGGTTACATCTACCCCTGTAGCCCTACCTTGTAAAGCCTGTCTTGCATCGGTAATAGGCAGTTCCACGATTTCCCTATTTCCTACAGAGGAAATTGCGCCAGTCAATTGGCTTTTTCTTGTTGTACCATAACCCGTTACCACCACTTCATCCAAATCCGAGATATCAGGCATTAATTGCGCATTGATAGTGGATTGATTGCCGATGACTACTTCTTTCGGCGTGTATCCGATAAAAGAAAAAACAAGCGTGGCAGTACTGGGAGCGGATATGGAATAATTTCCGTCCAAATCGGCAGCTACCCCGGTGGCAGTGCCTTTTACTAAGACCGAAGCACCAGGAATTGCTTGGTCATTTTCATCTACAATCTGGCCTCTTACCTGCACATTCTGAGCAAACAAGACGCTGGATGATAGCAATAACAGGAACATAATTATCCCTGATTTTTGGTAAAATCGTTTCATCATGATTTTGGTTTTATAGTTAATTGATAAGTAATATGGATGCTAAAGTAATTTAATTTCCAGATGTAAAAAATAATATTAAGGGAATAATTAATAGGTTAAAAATGGGTTCAAACCTTTGAAACCGAATAATATTTTGAAATTAATGATAATAAAATTTAAATTAAACGTTGTAATGACGGTTATCAGAATTTAAATTAGTTTTCGGTGGTTTTTTCTCATTTTATTTTTTTCATATTTTTAATTAACCGATTAAAACAAAAAAACACCGCATAAGGTATATGCGGTGCTTTTTAATGAATCTGTTTTCTGCTTACAATTTTCTAATTTTTATATTTCTGTAATGAACTTCGTCGGAATGGTCCTGAAGCAAGATATAACCTTCTTCAGCCTCTCCGAAATTTTCCAAATTCTTGTATTTACTTCCAGCTACGAGTTTCCGGTAGGCTTCTGATCCACGCTCATATTCAAGTACTTTTACCCCGTTGAGATAATGTTCCACTTTATTATTTGGGTATGCTATTACCCTCCCCTTGTTCCATTCCCCAATAGGCTGAACAAAACGGGGTTCCTTTGGAGCTGTAATCAAATCATATAGCGAAGCCAAAGTGCGGTTGCCGTCTATCCCTTGTTTTGCATCCGGGTGTCTTTCGTCATCCAGCACCTGGTATTCAAGCCCAAGGGCAGAGCCTACATTCCCATCCGAAAGTGTAACAAAGTATTTGACTCCGCTATTGGCACCTTCTGTCAACCGGAAATCAAACGACAGATCAAAAGCACTGTATCTATCTTCAGTTATTAGGTCTCCCGGTCTCGGCGTCCCCTCTTGGGCAGCTTCGATAATAAGCATTCCATCCCGGACACTCCAGCCTGCTTCAGGAAAGCCTTCCTGCTTCGTACCTCTCCAACCCTTATTGCTATTGCCGTCAAACAACAACTTCCAGCCTCTGTCTTTTTCATGTGCTGTTAGGATATTTGGAATAGTGCTTACCACATAGATGTCAGACTCCATGGGAGTAGCCTTCAAATCTTCTGTTTTGATACGGATATTCTTGAAAAGCGTCCTTCTTCCGGCGTCAGTGGAGTCTCTAATACTGTGTACCTGGAGCCCGATAAATCCCGTAGCATCCATGTCATCTACCACATAAGCAACTTCCTGTCCATTGACCCATGTTTTCAACTCATTTCCAATGAACTCTATCCTATACGTATTGTACTCCCCAAGTTTAAAAGCGCTTCTTGCATCCGGATTCAGGGTCAGGGGATATAGCCATCCTCTCCTAGCTTCGTCGTAGACTCCTCCTGACCAGGCTCTTTCTTTGGGGTCAGTCTCTACTTGGTAGCCAAAGACCCTACCCTTGCCGTCTCTGGCTGCTGGATCGTACTGTCCCCTTACCATAACTCCTGAATTACTGGATTCATGCTCTACTTTGATCTCCAGTTCCAAAATAAAGTCTTTGAACTCCTTTTCAGTAACCAAAAAGGTATTTGGCGTATTGGCTACTGCCGTACCGACGATTGCCCCGTCTTCGATGGTAAACTGCGCTTCGCCGTCCAGTTGCTTCCATCCATTAAGGGTTTCTCCGTCAAAAAGATTGGTCCAGCCTTCTTTAGTTTCAACGGTTGCAGGGCCACAGCTTCCTATCCAAAGCATCAGTAGGCTCACTAGCATTAAAGGTAATTTCCTCATTGTTTGTTGGGGTTTTATTTGGTGTTCGTTTTTTAATGTGTTCAATTGTCCATAAAGTTAACCATTTTCTGTAAAAATAAAGAGAAGGTTAAGCAATCGGTTGCATTATGGTTTAATACCTTGAGTGCCTATCAGAAATTTTTCTTGATAAAATGAGATATGAACTTGGTTTACATGGATGCCAAAAGTAATTTCTTAGTAGCCTTCACAGCTTGCTCCGGATCCATTTTCATTCCATATCCACCACCCCATTCTATACCCACGTACCCTTCAAAATCAAAAGCGGAAACGATCTGCATCATTTTGTGAAAATCAATAGTGGTATCATTCCCTTGTTTGTCAAATCCCATGGACTTGGCACTTACACCCTTGGCATAGGGCATCAGTTCCGCCACGCCTATATAAGGATCATAAAATATACCTTGTTCCAGGTTGGTTCTGAAGTTTCCGAAGTCGGGTAAGGTACCGCAGTATTCGCTGTCCACTGCTTTCATCACATCCGCAAGCCACCTGCCATTGGAAGAATAACCTCCGTGATTCTCTACTACTATACTGATCTCATTGCTGGCTCCGTATTCCACCAGTTTGGCCAGACCATCGGCAAAATAATTTTGGGCATCTTTGTAAGAGGCATCTCCGTATCCCGAGGCATTTACACGAATGGCGTGACATCCTAGAAATTTGGCGGCATCTACCCACTTATGGTGATTGGCTGCAGCGGTCTTTCTGGTAGCTTCTTCCGGGCTGGCAATGGCTCCTTCAGGCCCCCACATGTCTACCATTATAAGGACGTTTGTTACACCTGCGCCGTCGCTCCGTTTTTTGAGCTCGCTGAGATAGGTGTTGTCAGTTTCTTTTCCCTTAAAAAAGCTGCTAACATATTCCACGGCATGAATATCAAAAACCTTTCTAGTAGTTTCTGGGAAATCCAAGTTGGTCATTTTTCCAGAATTGAGCCAGTCTCTAAGGGACCACTCTGCCAATGAAATGGTATATGGAGCCTTTTTAGAGTGCTTGGGCGAAAGATTTGCTGCTTGGGAAAGACCTGGCAACACAGCTAGGGCAACTCCTGCCTGCAGGGTGTTTTTAAAAAATTTTCTTCTTTGGGTCATTGGATCGGATTTAAGATTGATTAATCAACTACAAGGTAGGAAAGTTTACCCAAAATTGCTTAGTAATACCCTGACAGAATAAAGAAAAATGAATGTTTTAATTGATTTGTGGGCCCATTTCCCTTTCTGGTTCCAGACCATCCGAAGGTTTATTCCCAACCTGCCCCCCCAATATTATCGCAGCTGCTATCAGTACTATATTTTTGAAAATATACTGGCCCTTTAGCGTAGGAATGATTGGCATCAATTCAAACACCTGCTCCGGGAAAAAGAAAACAGGAAGAAATGTGCCTGGAAGTTGTAAAAAGAGCAGGAGTAGGGTAAAGCGCATGAATTTCCCCAATATGAGGCCCAGACCTATAATTGTTTCCCAGATGGCAAGGCCAATGTTGATTTGGGAATCAGAGAAAACCCCAAAAGTGACTTTGCTTATCGTGCCTGTGACCATTTCCTCAGCAGGACTTGTTCCGGGGAAGAATTTCAGGATCCCAAACCAAAGGAAAATAAACCCAATACTAAACCTTAACATGGTAAAACCATTTTCCTTCATCCAGTTTCTAACTGCAAGGTCTATTTTTTTAAATTGACTGGAGTTGGAAACATGAGCATCTATTTCCTTTATTTTTTTGCGTACCATAATAAATTTGAAGAGAAAACGGGAAACACCTTACTTTTTGAATAGTTAAAATGAATTTTTCGCCAGATTTTATCTTAATACCGTAGCCAAAGATGTCAAAATGGCAATAATGTTTAGTTTTTCTGCAAATTTTATTCCTAAATTTGATTAACTTAAAATAGTCCACGGCAATATGTGATGGTAAGTGTTAGGATGATTTCGGTAGGTTGCAGGTATGAAAGAAATCACACGAAAAACTTAAGTCTTGACTGACATCCGCGATACGTTCCTGTAGCCATGTGATCCTTATGAAGTGAAACCTTCCAGGTTTCACCTGTTTTATTTGAACAACTAGCTGATTATCAACAAAACCTGGAAGGTTTTCGGATTTAAGGTCTTTAATAAATATTTAATTCAGGATAGTGCTTTGAAAAGGAATGGGGGAAACGTTTGATTTTTGGAAATTTTTAGCCGGCATAGGAATATTCCTCTGGGGCATGCATCAATTGGAACATGCATTGCGCGAAATCGCAGGGAAGTCTTTCAAAAATCTGTTGCAGCGGTTTACCAATAAACCCTGGAAAGGGATTTTGATAGGAACAATGAGTACAGCCATTCTGCAGAGCAGCACCTTGGTGACGCTAATGGTATTGGCATTTCTTGGTGGGGGCATGATTAGTTTGGGCAGTTCATTGGGCGTCGTACTGGGCGCCAATTTGGGAACAACAGTTACTGCTTGGATAGTAGCTACATTGGGATTTAAGTTTAGTGTGGCTGATTTTTCATTTCCTTTTTTGGCAATAGGAACCTTGACCTATATATTTGTTAACAGCCGTCCCTTATTGAGAAATATTGGTGGCTTTTTAGTAGGCTTTGGATTGATTTTTTTGGGCTTGGATTTTATGAAAACTGCCATAGAAGCAGTAGCGGAACAACTTGATTTTTCTGAGCTCACGGCATTTGGAACAGTGTTTTTTTTATTGGTGGGATTGATCATAACAGCACTTATCCAATCAAGCTCGGCGATGACCGTGATCGTGCTTAGTGCGTTAAATGCCCAGGTTATCAATTTGGAACTTGCCTTTGCCATGATGATTGGAGCAAATATAGGCACCACCTTCACCTTGACTTTGAGTGCAATTGGGGGAAGCGCCGATAAAAAGCGGCTTGCCTTGTTCAATTTTGGATTTAACTTTATTACAGGATTCATCGTTTTTCTGTTTTCCAAGCAGATTATATTTCTAGTCAGGGAATATTTTATGTTGATGGATCCATTAATGGACCTCGTACTCTTGAATACCCTGTTAAATGCGGTTGGCATCATGCTGTTTTATCCGTTTTTAAACGTACTGGAAAAATGGTTGCGAACAAGATACGGAAGGGACGAACCAGTCGGTGAATCGGTCTATGTGAAAAAGGTAGGAACGGAGATTCCATCCGTGGCTGTGTTAGCGCTGGAGAAAGAACTGATCCTTGTTTTTAAAAAGACGGTAGTATTTATCAATAAATTACTTGTGACTTCTCCGGCAGGCGATAAAAATTTGTCTGTCTGGAAAAAATTAATTTATCAACCACAAGATTTGCTAGCGGATTATGCCAAATTAAAGTTGCTTGAGGACGAACTGACTTCCTTTGGGATATTCCTCCAGGAGAAAAACCTTACACCCGAAGATGCGGAAAAATTAACTTACCTTATGCATTCATTACGCGAAATGATTTACGGAGCAAAGGATTTCAAAGATATCATTCATAATATCAAGGAGATGAAGGAATCGGAAGAATTGTTGGTTTTGAATATGTTGGACCAATTAAGAAGTCAAGCAGCTGATTTTCTTTTTTTTCTGGATAATACGGTCAGCAGTGATTCTACCCTATTCGGGTCAGTGGATCGACCAAGATCATTTGCGGGAAACTATGAGGAAATGATCCTTTCCCTCTATCAGAATTTAAAATTCCAAAAAACGGATGTACCTATTTCCACCCTTACCAATGTCATCAAGCAGGTGGTTGCTGGCTTGAAACATCTGGGGGAGGCGGTTACGTACTTAAAAATAAAATCGGTAAATGCGGTAGATGAAAAGACCCCAACCGGTTGATTGCCCCTGGGGTCTTTTTTAGTTCATTGGAATTTCACACTTAGAACTGGGATATCTGTTTTGAACAAAACTGTTTCAGTAGCTCCAATTTGATAGCTAGAATGTGAGGACCGTACGTTGGAAGCGATCCCGATCAACCCTGAATTCTGATTTTCCGCAAATGCGATAATCCCTTTTTCCGCTTCATCATGACTAAAGACATGCTTATGAATCACCAAATCTTCCTGTCCGGCAGCATAGGCCTTCATCAATGATTCTGCTTTCACACTGTCGACAAATTTCGACGGTGTATTTACATATAGAAAATGGACGGAAGCCCCAATCATCTTAATCAATGGCTTCATACGGACAAAGGCAGGTTTACTGGATTCATTAAAGAGGGAGGCAAAGACAATTTTTTTGATGGCCCTTCCGTCAATCAACTTTTTCACCGCCAGTACAGGGCAATCTGCATGGCGAATTACCTGTTGCATGGTAGAACCTATGAATTTGCCTTCCTCGTGTCCCAGGCCGTAAGCGCCTATGACGATAAGATCCGCAGACTGCTCTTGCGCGACCTCCAAAATACATTGGGAAGGCACACCGATCTTCACTACTCCTTCTATCGGATTATGAGACAATTTATGAGTACTGATAAAGGCTTTTAATTTGTCTTTCGACTCGGCTTCAGTATCCAAAATGAGCTGATGCTTGTTTTTTTCTTTTTCAGGCAGATTTTTCCAATCCAAACCTGTGCTGACCACATTGATACAAGTAATAGTGGCATCTCCTTTGGCAGCCAACTTTGCAGCACTGAGAAAGGCTACCTCTGAATAGGGAGAAAAATCCACGGGAACGACGATACGTTTCATAGCTATTGGGGTTTTGAGTTTGATAGGATAGACTCACAGTTATGCCTTTGAGGAAGGATTAAGATCTCATTCCATCAGGTACGGTTTTGATAAATATCCAAATTTTATATAATCAAAGGAACAAAATTTCCTTTGCCGAAAGCATGACAAAAATCATTTAAAACCTTGATTGTTATCCTTAGAACGAAAAAGTAAGCCTAAGCCAAGATTGTTCTAGCTTATTTATGGAGCTTCTTTTGGATGGAAAATGCATTAGCCGGATTTTCCACCAGCAATCGGTGACACTCATCTTGAGTGAATCCGTTAGAAAGCAGTAAGGGTATGAATTTTTCCCCGATGATGGAAAATGGTCTAAATTCCCCACCTTTTACTTCGCGGGGACTATACCAGCCTGCATCATGGGAAATCAATACCCGGTGAAGAAGCTTTTTGGATTTGAGGTGAAGTAGGAAGTCGAGATATTCCTCTAGGTTTTGCTCTCCAATCCCATCCAAACTTATCCAAGCCCCTTTTTCTGCGGCAGCTACATGCTTACTTTTGTCTTTTTCAGCTTGGGCATGTACCCAAATAAATGCGTTGGGAGCTACTCCTTCATTTTCCAGCAGTTCGAGTTGCTGAAATGCAGCCAATGATGGACCGGTATGAGATGCAATGGTTAACCCCGTAGTTACGTGGGTGAGAGCTGCTGCCTTCACAAGTTTTTGGTGAAGCGGAGATAAATTCCCGGAATTTACGCCAATTTTAATAAATCCAGGCTTTATGCCGGTGCCTTCTATACCCTGTTCCCATTCAGCAATCCACCTGGATGCAAGTTCCTCGGCAGTTTCCGTAAAGGCATGTTCCGGCATGAATTTGTTGTCCACCGCTCCGTAGTAGCCAGTATTGGTAATCAAATTCAATCCGCTCCTTTGTGAAAGTGCCACCAACAAAGGAATATCCCTACCTAGGTAGGCAGGTGTACATTCTATCAGCGTGTTTGCTCCCAAGGCTTTTACCTGTTCCAGAAACGGCAAGACGACATCCGCTACCTCGTCTTTATCCCAAGACGTTGGATCGTATTGATCTGCACCTATAAAATCCACCAATAGGTGTTCATGAATTAGAGTCGAGCCCATTTGTTCGGGCAAAATAGGGCCCTTTACCGTCATAATCATTCGGTTTTCCTGCGCCATCAGGGAAGAACAAACAATAGAAATGAGCCATAGGGGTATCCAAAAGATTTTCATTATCTCTTATTTATTTTGGCCAGTAGTTGGCGGCCATAGCTGCGCCGATAATACCAGCGTTGTTTCTTTTTTCGGCCACAATCAATGGGACATCCACAGTGATTTGGTTTTCGAAAAGATCGAGCTTTTTACTGGCACCGCCCCCAATGATAAATAGATCAGGAGACATGATTCTATTAGTGTGTTTGAGGAATTTGTTGAATCGTTTTCCCCACACTTTGTAACTTAGGTTTTCTTTTTTTCGGGCAGAGTCCGCAGCAAAATACTCTATAAGTTCGCCATTTTTATAAAACACCCTCCCCAATTCGAAGTTTGGAATCAATTTACCGTCAAAGAAAACACCTGTGCCCAACCCAGTTCCAATAGTGATTGTGATCACCAGCCCCATTTTTCCTCTTCCTGCGCCAAACGTCATTTCCGCCAATCCGGCTGAATCGGCGTCATTGATCACTGTCACAGGCAGTCCGGTCGCTTCTTCAAAAAGTTTATCTACCTGAGTGCCGACCCAACTTCTATGGATATTACTTTTTGTGACCGACATTCCGTTTTTTACTACTGTAGGAAATCCGCAGCCGATTGGGCCTTTCCAGTTAAAATGGTCCACAAGAATTTTGACAGATTCTGCTACGCCATCGGGCTTGGTAGGCTTTGGCGTCGGTACCCGGAAGCGTTCTGCTGTCAATTCTCCTGTCGTGATGTCTACAGGAGCCCCCTTTATTCCGGATCCGCCAATGTCAATGCCTAATATTTCCATATTTTAACTGATTTTCCTAGCGAATTTTATCGCTGTTTATAAATGTGCGTACTAAGTTAGGGAATTTAAAAACGCCATTGCCGTATAACTGTAATTTTCTATTTCTTGGATGAAACTGAAAAGTATGTGATAGGACATTTAATCAAGCGGCTAGTTGGGGATAAATTCGTAAAAAATTCCTATTATTGTTAAAACTACATTTTCAATTAAAGATATAATGATGAAGAATCTCAGGAGAGAATTTATAAAAAAGGCATCGTTACTTACCCTTTCCGGGTTAGCAGCCACCCGACTGTTAGAGGCTAAGCCTGCCAAGAAAATCGGGTTGCAATTGTATTCGTTGCGGGAGGATATCAAGGACAATGTCAAGGGAGTATTAGAAGAGGTAGCCAAAATAGGATATAAAACCTTGGAAGCTGCAAATTATCAGAACGGGTCGATTTATGGCATGACTCCCATGGAGTTCAAGAATACCGTAAATGGGTTGGGAATGGAGATGCGAAGTGCCCATGTGGGTGGACCGAATTATACGAAAGAAGCACATTCCGAAGCAATCGACTGGTGGAAAAAGGCATCCGAAGATCACGCCAATGCGGGAGCAAGTTATCTGATAAAACCATCTATGCCCATACCAAAGACCCTTGACGAATTAAAGGTCTGGTGTGATTATTATAATAGTGTGGGAGAAATCACAAGAGCCGACGGTCTAATGTTTGGTTTTCACAATCATTCCCGGGAGTTTGAAAAAATTGAAGGGGAAATCATGTTTGACTTTATGTTAAAGAATACCGATCCCAAATTGTTTTGTATGGAGTTGGACGTATATTGGTGTCAGGAGGGAGGATACAACCCGGTAGATTACCTCAAGACCTACAAGGGTAGATTCCCTTTGCTGCATATTAAAGATGAAATGGAGATAGGCCAAAGTGGGAAAATGGATTTCAAGTCTATCTTCAAAGCGGCCTATGCGCAGGGTATGACGGATTATTTTGTTGAGGTAGAAAAATACAATTTTACGCCAATAGAAAGTGTCAGGAAGAGTTTTGATTACTTGGCTTCGGCTTCATATGTGAAAAAATAACAAAAACACATTCCGGGTATCTAATTTCTGCTAACCGCAAAGGTTTAGTGTATTAGATGCCCGGAATTTTTTCTACTTGCAATCAAACGCTTTTATTTAACTTCTTCTCTTCCATCGGCATGGATGGCAAATCTACCCCGCTCTTTAGGATGGGTGTGCTCATATTCAGGCCAAGGCCATCCGCCAAACTGGGTACGTTGAAACTCCCCAACGGCCTCTTGAATCTCTTCATTGCTGTTCATTACAAATGGTCCATGTTGTACTACCTTTTCATTCAGGGGTTTTCCCTGTAAGAAAAGGAAGGAGGATGGTTTTTCCCCGTTGACGAGGTTGATAGCTATATCCGCAGACAAATCCATACCATGGGAGACAGGTACACTGTTTCCGTCTATTTCCATGTTTTCACCACTGTAGTAAAAGAGTGTTCTGTTCACACCGGCGATAGATTTAGGAATTGTAAGTTTTGCTCCTGGTTCCATATGTATCAGCCAAATCTGCACTTCATGGGAAGGATCAGCCGCCCAAGAATCCGGAGCAGGTGCAGGACCCGGAATGTTTGCGAAATTTCCGCTAATAACCTTGATTTGCGAGACCTTGCCGGATTCATCTGTGTTTTTGTGAACAGGGATGTCCTCATGCCACATCATTTTGAAGTGGGCCGGAACATGTTTGCTTTGTTTAGGCAGATTTAGCCAAATTTGAAACAATAGCAGTTCGTTTTTTTCTTCCTCCTTTAACATAGGAAACATTTCAGAGTGCATGACACCCTTGCCCGCAGTCATCCACTGTACATCCCCTTCACCGAATCTTCCCGCTGCACCAAGGGAATCGGAGTGGTCAACCAATCCTTTTTCTACAATGGTCACTGTTTCGAACCCTTTATGCGGATGTGAAGGAAATCCGGGGATTTTGGTACCATGATACATGTTCCAGCCGTCTTTTCCCTGAAAATCATGACCAAGGGACCGTCCCTCCAAAGAAGCTTTTGGTCCCAGGTTGCCATCACCTTTTGGAAAAACGTCGTGGTGATAGGCACAAAACAAAAACGGATCTTGGGTCTGCCATTGCGACCCTAATTTCTGAATATTTAATATGGGTTTCATTTATCAACTATTTGATGTATATACATCAAATAAGTAGATTTCTTGAGATAAAGTTCCCCTAGAACTTTATCGCTGGAGATTAATTTACAGATCTCAGGGAAGACAAGTATCTTCTGTAGACAATCTGCCCCTGAAGCAAGTGGTCATTAAACCGATTGAAGTTAGGGGTACCTTCAACTTTATCTGAGAATGTAAGAAACAGAGAGCCTTCTAGAGAGATATCATCATACAATCCCAATCGGTAACTGATTCCTCCCCGTAACGGGACATATAAGGTAGATCGCACTTTATTTTCTTGGTATGTCTGTTCGTTTTTATACCTCAATTCCTGGTTTATGGCTAACAGATACCCCAAACCAGCTCCAGCGTAGATGTTGACACTCCTTCTTAATGCATGGTTAGTAAATTTAAATAGATGGGCAGTAGGCACCACATCCATAAAAACAATATTCGAGCGGGTTTCCACTGCGTAATTATTTTCTCCCCATGATGATATCAAACTTTGGCCGTAATATTCTTTGTCTTGACTTTTATAAAATTGATACCCTAAGGTTGCCTTCAGGTCAAAGAAAGAATTAATTTTCTTGCCCATGCTTGCCGAGATTGAAGGTCTAATGTTAAAATCCACATTTCTAAAACCACCGGCATTATCGGCATACATGAATGAGGGGCCAACCCCAAGTTGGACATATTTTTCTCGTGAAATTTTCTCCTTATAAAAATTTTGGGCTTTAGCCTGGGTTATTAGGCAGATAAAGGTACTTGCTAGTAATATAAGTCGGTAACGCATAGTCGGTTTTGCTCCATTCGCTCGGAATGGAGGTATTTGTTGGATATGTTTTCTAAATAAAAGAACGAATATAATGCTTCTTTTTTTATAATTATACCAGTATATTTATTGGTTATTATTTTGTATTACTTTTAAAGGGCTTTTAATGAGAGAAAGCCGCACATTTCGAAATTTTAAGAACGATGAAAGGAATTGTTTTGGCCGGAGGATCCGGCACGAGGTTGTACCCTCTTACTATTGCTGTCAGTAAGCAATTGATGCCAGTGTATGACAAACCCATGATTTATTATCCACTGTCGGTATTGATGATGTCAGGCATTCGGGAAATACTTATTATTTCCACTCCTGAAGATATTGGATCTTTTAAGAAGTTGCTGGGAGACGGGACTCAGGTGGGGTGTCAGTTTTCCTATGCGGTACAGCCTAAGCCTGAAGGCTTAGCACAGGCGTTTATTATCGGTGAGGAATTTATTGGTAAGGAAAAGGTAGCCCTTATCCTCGGGGATAATATTTTCTACGGTACAGGTTTGCAGCCTACGCTTAAGGACCACACAGATCCGGATGGGGGGGTTGTTTTTGCCTATCATGTGAATGACCCCAAAAGGTATGGCGTGGTGGAATTTGACAAGGAGAATAAAGTAATCAGCATAGAGGAGAAGCCTGACCATCCTAAATCAAATTTCGCCGTACCCGGGCTGTATTTTTACGACAATGAGGTTGTGAAAATCGCTAAAAACATAAAACCGAGTCACAGGGGTGAACTTGAAATCACAGATATAAACAACGTTTATCTCAAAATGAATAAGTTAAATGTCGGGATTCTTAACCGGGGTACGGCTTGGCTTGACACTGGAACCCATCAATCCCTGCTCCAAGCAGGACAATTTGTGGAGGTAATTGAAGAGCGACAGGGATTGAAAATTGGATGTATAGAGGAAATTGCCTATAGAAGTGGGTACATTAATGATGAGCAACTGATAGTTCAAGCCGAAAAGCTAGGCAAAAGTGGATATGGAGATTATCTCCGGCGTCTCGTCGACATGAAATAGAGGACCACCCTGTGGACAATCACCCTCTGAAATATATTGAAATACATAATATTAGATTTAAAGTACAAAAAAAAATATTTAAAATTTTTAATTAGCTTGTGTTTTTAAAAAGTTTATTTACTTTTGTACATATCATAATGTTTTTTAAATCTATTAATTTGTATTCCGATGGTGAGGATTGTGTTGATTGATGACGATGCTGTTAGTAGTTTTGTAACGGAAAAGTTTATCCAGAAAAATATTAAGCAACCGTACAAGATATTTAAGTTTACCAGTGCTTCTGAGGCATTGAAAGAAATCTACGCAATCAATCCGAGGTATTTGTTCGTGGATTTGATTATGCCCCAGATGACTGGTTGGGATTTTCTGGAAAATTTGGATGAAAAATCAATGGAGACAGAGATTTACATTCTGAGTAGTACAGTTGACGAACGGGAACTTCGAAAAGTAGCTTTTTGTCAAAAGGTAAAAAAATTCCTTCCCAAACAAACAGTAAAGCATTCTATCGAGGATATTTTTAGTAGTTGATTTTTCGTTTTTAGGTGGGGTAATTTCTATGTATAGTGGACGGTCACACTTACATAGCTAAATGATTCCACTGTTTACCTCGACTTATCTTGAAAGGTCATTTTCAATAACTTTTCAAATTTCGGTCTGTTAAAACGCTGGACCAAAACCGGATAAACATTCAGGAGAATGTTTAAGAGTAGGAGCCAAATAGATTTTACGATTCCGAATTTTACCGCGACGAATATGGTGAATATCATCACGATGAAAAAAATCACCAGGTGTCCAAATTCAGATTCTCGCGTAGCATAGGATAAATTCATTAGGGATTCCGAACTGTTTTTCACGGGTAGCGTTTTTTTGTTGAGCTTTTCCCACCCCACCCAAACCAGCAGCTTTCTGAAGATATTTACTCCTAGTAATTTATAAATTCTCCCCTCCTGTTCCCATTTTCTGATGGTGTAATAGGTTGATTTAAAAGTAGGTTGGACGGTTTTTGTAAAGGCTAATAAAGACATCATCAGCATAAAATTCAATACCCATGCGAATAAAAAGCTATCTAACCCGGTCCATACAGCTACCAAATAAATCACGAACGAGGCGAATATAACTGTAAGCGTGAGATTTAGAAATTTATGCATGATGAATATACTTTCAATGCGGGTTTCAACATGGATGGTTTAGGAGGGCTCTCTTATTTTGACGATCAAAAACCAGTCATTATCAAGCTCAAGGTACCCATAGTCATAGCAATATCCGTAGACATTTCCCTTTTTGTTGGTATAGGTATGGGTGGTGTATTTAAATTGAAAACCCATTTTCAAGAGTTTTTCCCTAGTGGTTTTTACCGTATCCCCATTGTCCGCTAGAAGGCTGAGCAAGATATTACGGTTTTTTTTCAGGGCATTGTTGATATTCCTTATCAGGTTGTTGCTGAAAGCCTTTAGCTGATTGTTGTAGGTATTCCGGCAGTAGTCATCACAAAACTTTTTATCCACCCGGCCCTGTATCGCTTTGTCGCAACTCAGGCATTTTTTGACGTCGGTTTGCATACAAATCCATTTATATCAAAAATACAACTGAATATATGGAAAAAAAATAACTTCGCAAGCGTTTGTAAACGTTTACAATCGGATTTAAACGAATATTAACCGACTTGCGGTTGCCAGCAACCAGATATTTGTATCGTTCGGTTCGTCGGATATGCTTACAAATAATTATTCAACTAAACTTTATATCATCATGAACGCAATGAAAAACAAAGTACAACTGATCGGGAGGCTTGGCGCCGATGTGGAATTGAAAACAATAACCGGTGGAAAAGCCATGGCCAAATTTAGTCTTGCCACTAATGAAAGCTACAAGAATGCCAAAGGAGAAAAGGTGGACGAAACCTACTGGCACAACCTGGTTGCCTTCGGCAAAACCGCTGAAATTATCCACAAATACACCCGTAAGGGGTCTGAAATCGGTATCGAAGGAAAATTGGTGAGCCGTTCCTATGAAGACAAGGATGGTCAAAAAAAGTATGTCACAGAGGTACAGGTAAATGAGGTCTTGCTAATGGGTGAAAAGGCTAACGCCTAATTGGATTGCCAAATTTTTAAAGCCTAGTTGTTAAGCCATTCATTTTTGAAAAATCCTTAAGGGAATTTGCTTTTTTGAATGTCCGAATAGGTTGGTGTACCTATCCTTTTTTAAACTGTATTTTTTATCTTTTTACGGTTATTTTTCGCTAAAAAGCCATGGTCCCTTGATAAACGGACCATGGCTTTTTGCAGTCAAATACAGTTATACAATACAGAAGTTTACCAAAGGGAATGTATAGAATCTTTTAAATACTCAGTATATACATCCTCAACAACCTGCATTTGATATTGGTTGAAATGAGGTAGCTCCGAGGCTCCGATATTTGCTTTTACTTGATCAATGGATGAGGCACCCGGAATTACTGTACTTACTTCCGGAAACATCAGGATCCATCTAAGGGCAATAGCAGCCAAATTATCCGAGACATTCAGCCGTTTTTTCAATTCCTCGACCGCCTTAAGTCCAAGTTCAAAATCCACCCCGGAAAAGGTCTCCCCTTTATCAAAGGCTTCGCCATTGCGGTTAAACGTGCGGTGGTCTTTTGGGTCGAAGGTAGTGGAAGCTTTGATTTTGCCGCTCAACAATCCACTTGCCAAGGGAACTCGGGCAATGATGCCACAGTCCTTACCCTTCGCCATCGAGAAAAATTCAGTAGCAGGTTTCAGGCGAAACATATTAAAGATAATCTGCACCGTGCATACATTTTCAAAGGCTAACGCTGCTTTGGCTTCTTCCACTTTTTCTACGCTAACTCCAAGATGTTGGATTTTCCCTTCTTCTTTTAGCCTTTCGAATAACTCAAAAATTTCCGGCCGATAATAAACCTCTGTAGGAGGGCAGTGAAGTTGGATCAAATCCAAGGTTTCCAATTGCAAGTTTTTGAGACTATTTTCCACATACTTCCGAAGAACGTCAGGTTGGTATCCTTCATTGACATGGGGCTGAATTTGCCTTCCGCATTTGGTGGCTACGAATATTTTCTCTTTTCTGGCCTTAAGGACCTTACCCACGGCTGCTTCACTGAGGCCTGCATCGTACACATCCGCGGTATCTATAAAGTTTATACCCGAATCAATGGCTGCGTTGATAATTTGGTCAGCCGCTCGATGGTCAAAGCTTCCTCCCCATCCTCCGCCGACCTGCCATGTCCCGAGCGAAATTTCAGATACCTTCATTTCCGTTTTGCCTAGTCTTCTATAGTTCATGTGGTTATGTTTTGGTTCTTGCTTTTTTTCTCCTCTATCCTTAATAATAAAAGGAATTAATATCTAAAGTTAATCGGTTTAGACCATTTCCACCTAGTCCGATTTATTTAAAAGGCGGAAAAACAGACAAGAGATTAAGATTAAAGGAGCAAATTCAACAGAAAGAACATCTTAATCAAAACGTTCCTTCTGAAATTGTGCAACAAGATGTTTCACAATTTAATGAAGAATTAGTGAAGCATATCTTCACTATTGATAAAAACTTAGTTACTGATGTGGCAGCGCGCATGCGCTTATCCTGAGAATTATTAAGTAGTTAAACCATTTGGTGTATCCAACGCTTTATCATCTAAGCCCGCATTCATATAATACCGGATTTCCATCAAAAACAGGTGTAGACAAAATATATCCCCCAACTATTTATTTCTAAGTACTTCTGGCTTAATTTTGAACCATGAACAATACCCTTACCGATTTCACTCCCCTTTTAAGCCAGTTAGCTAAATCTTTGGACGGAGAGTTACACAGTGATCAATTGATGAAGACCCTATATGCCACGGATGCTTCCGTATATAGGTCCTTGCCTTTGGCAGTTGCTTTCCCAAAAAACTCCCAAGATATTCAAAAGCTGATAAAGTTTGCATCTGAAAAGGGGACCTCTTTGATTCCCAGGACCGCGGGTACCTCGCTAGCGGGTCAATGTGTGGGTGACGGAATAGTTGTAGACGTTTCTAAACACCTCAACAAGATTCTTGAATTTAACAAAGAGGAGGGATGGGTTAGGGTGCAGCCAGGCGTAGTGCGCAATGAGCTGAACCATTTTTTGCAGCCTCATGGATATTTTTTCAGCCCGATTACCAGTACGGCGAGCAGGGCGATGATTGGTGGCATGGTAGGCAACAATTCTTGTGGGACGACATCCATCGTCTACGGAAGTACAAGGGAACACACCCTGGAGCTGAAGGTGTTGTTGAGTGATGGGTCTGAAGTAATTATCAAGTCTTTATCTCAAGATGATTTTGAGGGAAAATGTCAACTGAAATCATTGGAAGGAGACCTATACCGACATATCAAAGGCGAACTTAGTAGTCAGGAAACCCAAGAACAAATTAGAACTCACTTTCCAAAGCCCTCTATTCACAGAAGAAATACCGGATACGCTGTTGATTACCTTTTGGAAACAGAGATTTTTACTGAAAAAGATACTCCTTTTGATTTCTGCAAACTGATCTGTGGATCTGAGGGGACTCTTGCCATTGCCACGGAGATCAAGCTTCACCTCGACCCCTTGCCGGATCCTTTTGAGATAGTTGTCGCAGCCCACTTTGAATCTATCCACCAAAGCATGAAAGCTGCGCAAATAGCCATGAAACACCAGCCGACGGCAGTGGAACTGATGGATAAAATCATTCTCGATTGTACTTTGGAGAATGCGGAACAAAGTAAAAACCGCGATTTTGTGGAAGGAGATCCCATGGCCATTTTAATGGTGGAGTTTCGGGGCAAAGAGCTGGATGAAGCCAGAGCCCAAGGCGAGGCCTTTATAGATTCACTTAAAACGGCAGGGTTGGGGTATGCCTTCCCTATCATTGGCCCTGACCGGACCAAAAGTGCTTGGGAGCTGCGAAGTGCCGGATTGGGTCTGCTTGCAAATATCCCCGGTGACAGCAAGGCGGTCGCCTGCATAGAAGATACTGCGGTGGATATTGACGACTTGGCGGATTATATCGATGAATTTGCCGAGATCATGAAAGGTTTTGGGCAAAACCCAGTTTATTATGCGCATGCAGGAGCGGGAGAAATACATCTACGTCCGATCCTTGACCTTAAAAAGTCAGCCGATGTTCAGCGGTTTCATGAGATTAGCGAAGCCTCTGCCAAACTGGTCAAAAAATATAATGGCTCCCTGAGTGGTGAGCACGGTGACGGAAGAGTCCGGGCGGAATTTATCCCACTGATGGTGGGAGAAGAAAATTATGCCTTATTTAAACGTATTAAAAAGGAGTGGGATCCAAAAGGTATCTTTAACCCGGGAAAAATTGTGGATGCTGCCCCTATGAATTCTTCCCTCCGGTACCAGCCCGATATGCCAACGCCTGAGCATGAAACCATCTTTGATTTCAGTCATGAAGGAGGAATTCTCCGCATGGCAGAAAAATGTAACGGCAGTGGGGATTGCAGGAAATTGCCTAAATCGGGCGGAGGCACCATGTGCCCAAGTTATCAGGCTACACGTAACGAAAAAGATACCACTCGGGGAAGGGCAAACACATTAAGGGAATTTTTGACTACAAATACCAAAGAGAATCCCTTTGACCATCCTGAGATAAAAGAGGCGTTGGACTTGTGCCTTTCCTGCAAGGGTTGCACATCGGAATGCCCTTCCAATGTGGATATGGCTACGATGAAGGCTGAGTTCCAGTATCAATATTATAAAACAAATGGAGTACCCTTACGGGCAAAAGCATTTGCCTATATCAATTTGCTTAATGGTCTAGGAAGTAAAATTCCAGGTATATCCAATTTCTTTTTGGGAAATTCGCTAACAAGTGGTTTGTTGAAAAAGGTGTTGCGGGTTGCTCCCCAACGGAATCTGCCAGCAATTTCTTCCGTCTCCCTGAAAGCGTGGTATAAGAAAAATTATCAAAAACTTCCAGGAAAAACACCAACCATAAAGTCCCTGTATTTCTTTGCAGACGAATTTACCAATCACAACGATACGGAAGTTGGGATCAAGGCTATTACACTCTTGAAGTATTTGGGGTATGAGGTCAGGATGGTTGACCATCCCGAAAGTGGGAGAGGGGCTATGTCCAAAGGGTTGTTGGAATATGCCCGGAAAGCTGCGGATGAAAATGTACGTATTTTCAGTAAACTGGTGGGGCCGGAATGTCCATTGGTAGGAGTAGAGCCTTCGGCGATTTATAGTTTCAGGGATGAATATCCAAAATTGGTGTCCAAGGAATGGGTTGCTGATGCGAAGAGCCTGAAAGTGCATGCCGAGATGGTTGATGAATTTATTGCAAAAGAAATTATAGCGGGCAATATTACCGAAGGTCAATTTACCGTTAGGGAAAAGAAAATACTGCTTCACGGTCATTGCCACCAAAAAGCGCTATCTTCCGTCAGTTACAGCAAGAAAATCCTAAGTATTCCGAAAAACTACGAAGTAGAGGTGATTCCTTCCGGGTGTTGCGGAATGGCTGGTTCCTTTGGCTATGAAGCGGAGCATTTTGATCTTAGCATGAAGATAGGGGAGATGGTATTGTTCCCGGCAGTGCGCAAAGCAGCAGATGAGACAACGATTGCCGCGCCTGGCACAAGCTGTAGACATCAGATAGCGGACGGCACTGGCAGGAAAGCACTGCATCCTATTGAAATATTATACGAGGCCGCAGGTCTACACTAAGTTGAAATGGAATTCTTTTTCCGGAAGAATCGTTTTGTGTAAAATTAAATTCGGTAGCAAATCAATTAACATTCAATAACCTGCTTTATGGAATTTATTGATTATTATAAAGTCTTGGGGCTGACTTCGTCAGCTACTGCCGATGAGGTCAAAAAAGCCTATCGGAAACTGGCGCGTAAATTCCATCCGGATCTCAATCCGAACGACGTCTCTGCACAACGGAAATTCCAAGAAGTAAACGAAGCCAACGAGGTACTTTCTGATCCGGAGAAACGGAAGCAATACGATAAATATGGAAAAGATTGGAAGAATGCAGACGCTTTTGAAAGGGCTGGATCCGCTTCTTCCGGCAGAAGAGGATTTGGAGGTAGGACACAGGGTAGCGGTGACTATTCCGATCCATTTGGTCAAGCAGGTTTTTCCGATTTTTTTGAGCATCTTTTTGGGGGTGGGCAGACGTATGGCCGATCCCAAGCGAAATTTAAAGGACAGGATTTCAATGCCTCTCTTCAACTTTCACAGCGGGAAGTGTATGAAACCCACAAGCGAACCTTGGATATCAACGGTCAAAAAATACGATTGACAATTCATGCGGGAGTGGAAGATGGGCAGACGATTAAAGTAAAGGGATATGGCGGTCCAGGTACCAACGGCGGACCCCGGGGCGACCTTTTTCTAACGTTTCAACTTACCCCTGATCCCGCCTTCAAGCGGGAGGGCAAAAATTTGTATAAGACAGAAACATTAGATCTTTATACAGCAGTACTTGGTGGAGAAAAGACTGTCAATACTTTCGAAGGAAAAGTCAAACTTCAAATCAAACCCGGAACACAAAATGGGGCTAAAGTGAAGCTTAAGGGAAAGGGATTTCCAATTTATAAAAAGGATGGAGAATTTGGAGATCTATACCTGACATTCCAAATTGAAATCCCAACAAACCTGAGTACGGATGAGCGGGAGCTTTTTGTTAAATTGGCTGAGTTGCAAAAAATGAAAACACAAACTTCCTAAGCAGGTAGATTTTGGAAGATTTCGGCGGTAGCTCTACCTACAAAAGCGATAAACTTAACCTTATATAACGAAAGCAACTATTTTCAACCATTGAAGAAAATTAAGCATTTCAAGTAGGTCGTACCAGGCTCGAACTGGTGACCTCTGCCCTGTCAAGGCAGCGCTCTGAACCAACTGAGCTAACGACCTAGGTTCACGGTGCAAGTATACGGGGAAATGCCAACAAATTCAACCAACAGCCAGGATAAAAATTATCAACATTTTCCCCGTAACTTTACAAAAAGTATTCGATATGATCGTTAGCGTTGGTTTATTGCTGCTTGGGTTTGTTATTCTAGTCTACGGGGCGGATAAGCTTGTGGAGGCTGCATCTTCTCTAGCTTCTGGCTTTGGGGTTTCCCAATTGGTGATCGGGCTTACCATCGTTGCCTTCGGAACCTCCGCTCCAGAGATGGTAGTGAATGTTTTTGCGTCAATGGATGGATCTTCCCAGATGGTGCTTGGGAATGTTTTAGGAAGTAATATTTTTAACGTTTTTGCAATTTTGGGGATAGCAGCAGTAATTTTGCCCCTTCAGGTAAAAACAAATACTACATGGATCGAAATACCACTTAGTTTTTTGGCCGCCGTTTTGGTGCTCGTATTGGTCAGTGACGTTTGGCTTAATGATTTTTCTGTCAATTTAATTAGTAGAGGTGATGGTATTGTATTGCTCCTGTTTTTTTCGGTTTTTCTCGTTTATAACATCGTTGTATCCAAAAATCCAGACCAGCATCCCGATTCGTTGGAAATTCCGGTATATGCCACCCGAAAGGCAATCTTTTGGATATTGGTTGGCTTAGGTGGATTGATTTTAGGAGGGAAACTTATTGTAGATAACGCAATATCGATAGCCCTGGACTTGGGGCTTTCTGAACGGATAATCGGCCTAACAATCGTATCTGTTGGAACCTCACTTCCTGAATTGGCCACGTCAGTAGCTGCCGTTCGGAAAAATAAAGTTGACATTGCGATAGGAAACGTAGTCGGTTCGAATATTTTTAATATTTTCTTTATACTCGGTGTGTCAGCGGTAATCGGCCCAGTAGTCGTCGCCGATGCCAATTATGTTGATATTCTGATTAATATCCTTGCCGGTTTACTTTTGTTCATATTTATATTTACTGGGAAAGGCAGAATTCTTAACCGTTTGGAGGGAGGGATTTTCTTGGTGATATACGTGATTTATATCGCTTCCCTTGTGTTAATGGAATAAAAAAAGCCCTCCTGAAAAGGAGGGCTTTGATTCTGGGTCTTTTTTCGTATTAGATTACAGGCTCGACAGTAGAAGTGTCTACAGCTGCACTGTCAAGAATTTCTCCTTCAATTATCTCTTCAGATGGAATTTCTTCCATGGCTGGAGTTTCATCAATAATTTCGATAGGAGCAGAAGTTTCTTCTTCTGTTTTTTTCTGGCCGCAAGAGGCGATTACCATTGTTGCGGCGATCATCATCGCAAAGATGCTAGTTTTCATTGTTATAAGATAGTTGTTTAATGTCCACTTGGACGATACAAATGTAATAAATTCTATGCCAAAAAAATATAAACGGTAAAAAATAAGTTTAAAAAGGCAAATAATTTTTTCAACGGATTTAAATCGATTTTTCCATTGTCCGTATCCAAAGATTTTTACTGTTTATAATTTCAATACCTGACAAGTGGGTCTCTAATAAATGCGGGTTGGATCTATTTTAAAATAATAGTATGGTAAGAAGTTTTTATACTTTTGATAATATTACGTAAAATACTCAGTAGGTTTCTGTAACGGAAAAAGAAAAACCTTCCAGGTTTCACACGATTTATTTTATCATTTAGCTTATTAAACAAAACCTGGAAGGTTTGCGAAGTTAATGTATTACTAAATTCAACTTGTATGATCGCAAAAATAATAATTCTTGGAAAATGGAGCCTATTAATTTTATTTCAGGCCCCTATTATACTTTTTGGGCAAGAGCAATTATCACTTGATAGGGCCGATATGTTGTTTTTAGAAAAAATGACTGCTGATGTCTTAGAGCAGTCACGGATTTATCCTCAGCAGTATATTTCCCCAACATATGGATCTAATGAAACAAAGGGAACCTTGATTAGACCTGGTGGAAAAGATGCCTACCCCTCTTTTTGGATTCGGGACTATGCGATGTCCTTAGAAACCGGTATGGTGACCATGGAGGAGCAGCTTCATATGCTCACATTGACCGCGTCGACACAGTCAGACAAAACGTGGATTACAAAAGGTGGAAGCTTGGTTCCTTTTGGTGCCATTGCGGACCATATTCGGATTGACACCGGGGAGCCGATCTATTTCCCAGGAACCTATAGTTTTGCAGACCAGGGAACTTCTGAATGGGGGAGCAGACCTCCCTTTTGCGATCAGTATTTCTTTATCCACATGGCTCATTATTATGTCAATCGATCAGGACACATCGATATTTTGAATCAAAAGATTAATGGTATTTCGCTGATTGACCGTCTGATGGTTGCTTTTCAAGTCCCGCCTTCCTTGCCGCAAAGTGATTTGGTATTTGCCAATGAACGGTTTAGGGGAGTGGATTTTGGCTTTAGAGATGCCATCACCATTACGGGGGAACTTAGTTTTGCATCTATTCTAAAATACAAAGCAGCTGTCCAACTTTCTGACTTGTTACTACTATTGGATAGGAGGGAGGAAGCTGTCCACTATTTACAAATATCTACTTCTTTGAAAAAAGCCATACCGGAGACTTTTCGTCATCCAAGCGGATTGTTGCTGGCCTCGACGGGAAAAAGTAGTCAACCCGATGTGTGGGGCACAGCTTTGGCGGTTTATTTTGGGGTTTTGGATAGTAAGGACCTAATAGAAGCGAGTCAGGCACTTGTCGAAGGCTATGTCGCCGGTCAGCTCAGTTATCGGGGTAATATTCGGCATGTGTTGACGATCCATGATTTCGATGCTACTACAGCCTGGGAAGTTTCGATGGCACCCAAAAACAGGTATCAAAACGGTGCGTATTGGGGGACGCCTACGGGATGGGTATGTTATGCGATGTATCAGACTGATCCCGAAAGGGCAATACAACTTGCGAGTGAATACTTTGACGAACTCAAGGAAAATGATTTTCGGAAAGGCGGCGAATTTGGTGCTCCTTACGAATGTTTTAATACTGAAGGGTATACTCAAAACCCAATATACCTGACTTCCGTTGCGGTGCCCTTGATTGCTTTTAAAAGACTACTACATGATTAAAGTTTCAATTTGTGCGGGCTATCTAGGTACCATGCGTCATTTACATTAATTATAGGAGGTGTTTGGAAGGTGCAAACAGAATAAGCTACTTTGAGCGAAACTCCTTTGTTCAATTTTTCCGGTGATAGACAACAAAATCGAGGTCAAATTCATCAGCTGTATTTTTTTTATCTATACGCTCTCGGGATTTTTCCACCCATTGATCCGTGTCAATGGGCGGGAAAAATGTGTCAGCTTCAGGATTTGCATGTACCTCTGTGATTATCAATTCATCTGTAAACGGAATAGCCATCTCATAGATCTCCGCACCGCCCAAAATAAATATTTTATCTAGATTCTTAGATTTGCCTATATCAAAAGCTTCTTCCAGGCTTTGTACCGCATAGTGCCCTTGGGGTGCACGAAAGGATTCGTTTCTTGTCAGAATGATATGAGTCCTTCCCGGGAGTGGCTTTGCCAAACTTTCAAAAGTCTTCCGGCCCATGATAACATGATGGCCGGCGGTTGTTTGCTTAAAATGCTTCAGATCAGATGGCAAGTGCCAAGGTAAATCGTTGTTTAAGCCGATGGCATTGTTGGTTGCTTTCGCAACGATGATACTTTTTACCAATTTATTTTATGTATTTAGTTGATCTTAAAGAATGAGTTAAAATTATTTTTGTTTCATGACATTAGGATAAGCTTCCATGACAAAAGTATTTGTTTCATCAACGTCAATATTGACCATTGTAAAGGAGGTGCTGGATTTGTCTTCCTGGCTGACAAAGTTCATTTCCATGACACTCCCTTCGGGGAATTTGTTGAAATACTCCTGGTTTTCAGTCTGCATCCGCTGTGTGATGAATGGGCTGTTCTTTCCCCAAAAGGCTTGAAGCCCTTCGATTGGTTTCGTACTTATCCAATAAACGGCTTCCATTTCCTCATTTTTAGCTAAGTATTCCTCACAGGCGTATCCAAGAATAGTTTTTGTTTTGCCTGTTTTTTCAAACTTGAATTCATCCCAATCCACTGGTTCGGCATTTTCTTCTTCTACGTCCATTTCTTCCATACCTTCCATCATCTTTTGCCAGTCCAAACCAAACGCCATGCTTGATTTACCTTCGTCGTTTTCAACCAGCATAATGGTTGCATTATTCTTAAAGTCAAAAATCATGACGGTTTTTTCCTCGGAATTCTTTTTAGTATCGTCCCTAAATTCCATTCCCGTAAATTGTTCATCATTACTAAGGTAGGATATGATGCGTGCTGGGTCTTCAGACTTACCTTTCGAATCGGTTGAAGTAACCTCCATTTCGGCCACTCCTTTAAATGAATAAGATTCTTCCGTTTCCACATCCATATTTACAGATTCCAAAATTTTACTAAAGTCATAGGTCCTATTGGATCCCTTTGGTCCCGTATATAGGTTGCCAAAAGCTTTTTCAAACTGGTTTTGGGTGGCCTTCTCAACCTCACTGACAACCCGCCTTTCTACAGCACGTGCTACGCCTTCTTCGGCTGCGCTTTTCAAGCGCCTTAACAGTTGGGCTTCGGCATCAATAGGTATAAAAACTACTGTACCAATAATAAAAATTAAAAGAATGTTTTTCATGTCGTTCAAATTTATTTATTCCCTAAATTTAAAAAAAATGTTTTAAAACTCCCAAAATATCATTTTAAATAAAGAAAAATGTATTTTGTTAAATTTCAAGAATATATTCTAATATACCTGCGTTTTTCCCTTTTGGCCTAGTCACAAGTAGGGGGAATGAATCGTTCATCTGAATGAGGCGCTCAGCCATGCTTCCTATAAATAGTGCCGTAGCCGCAGTTCTTCCTTTTGCTCCGATCACGATTCCGTCAGCATGCATTTCCTTAGCCATTTGAAGGATGTCTTCTACCGGATCATCATCTTCGTCTTTGGTATAGATGGGAGTAATCTTAAGGCCTTTAGTGTCGACTTTTCGGATGAATTTTTTATAGTTAATTTCTGCATGGGTCTGCATGATTGCGGCAAATTCGTCATAAGTTTTACCCGTAAAGTGGTAACCGGATGGTACGGTAAAAACGTTTTGACAAATGATCTCTACTTTGTTGCTGGTTTTCCCCGCAATTGTGATAGCCTCTTCCATCGCGTCCCGTGAGTAATCGGAAAAATCACTCGGTACCAAAAGGCGTTTAATTTTTGGTTTGCAGTTTTCCGGAACGATCAAAAGGGAGCAACTGGCGCGTCGTGCAAGCCGCTGTGAAAAAACGCCGGTGCCTGGAAGGGATACTTTCCGGCCCACTAGTATCATGTCTGCGGATTTTTCATGGGCAAGCTTGAGTAATTTTTTAGACAATTGACCTTCCTTCACGATAAAGGAAAACTCCGTATCCCCTCTTTTGCAAAAATGTGCCTCCACAGTTTTCTTCATCTGGGATTTTCTTTCATCAATCATCCCCTCTATGAGGTTCGGGAATTCATTTAATACCTCTTTAGGGATACTTAGATTTCGAATGACATTGGTAAAATAAATCTTTTTCGCCTGATTGATTTCCGCTATAAATGAAGCAAACCTCACCAAGGTTTCATCCATGGGCGTCTGATCCAGACATACGATAAGTTTCTTGATTTGATACATCCTATGCTACAATGATGTTGCCGTTATTATTTCAATCGAATTAACAAAGATTTTATTAAAAAATAGAATACGCTTCTAATTTAAATGATTTTATCAGGTATCCAAAGCATTCGTACCCCAAAATTTGAGGGAAGGTGTTAGGTTTACAACATAGCTTTCGCGGTACAACCGCACCCATCATCTCGAATAGGTCATCACTGATTTCCAAAAAATAAATCATCCCATTTCTGACTTCTGACAAAGGTTTCTCTTGAATTGTAATTTGAAGCTCCGATATATTTAATATTCCGCATTCTAAATTGTATCTTTGCAGGGAGTTCGGGTCTGCGACATGTTCAAACTTCACAATTTAATTAAAATACCGAGTGAAGCTCTTTTTCAAAATCAGGCCTCATCCGTCTTCCTTACGGAATTCGGACCTCGCTTCTAACCAGGCAGGTTAACAGTGGAAGGTTGCGATGTAGGAGCAGCTCAAATCTTGTTATCCCGGAGGTTTGTAACACTCCAAGATCCGGACTCAATTTAAAAAGGAACCTTGACCGTAATACTTACGGAAAGGTTCCTTTTTTTTGCTCTGAACGTTAGTAAAGCATTCTGAACCTAATTGTTCCGGAGATATTTTTCAGTTCATCAATTACATCCGTTGAATAGGCTTTGTCAATATCTGTGATTACGTACCCGATTTTTTCATTGGTTTTCAAGTATTGACCTACAATATTGATCTGGTGATTGGCCAGAATTTGATTGATTTTGGCCATAACTCCTGGTTCGTTGAGGTGTATGTGGATCAACCGGTGTGCATCCTGTAAGAAGGGCAACTGAATATTTGGGAAATTCACGCTATTATAGGTATTGCCCGTATTGATGTATTCCATGATTTTGCCGGGAACGAACTTAGCAATATTGACCTGCGCCTCAGAGGTACTTCCACCAATATGTGGCGTAAGAATGGTGTTGGGCAAATTCAATAATTCGGATTCGAATGGCTCGTCATTATTTTTGGGTTCTGAAGGGAAAACATCTATACCTGCCCCAGCCAAGTGACCACTTTCCAAGGCATCCCTCAGTGCGGGTATTTCTACCACATGCCCTCTACTTAGGTTGATGAGCAAAGCCCCTTTTTTCATTTTCTGAATCCGTTCCCGATCAAGCAGGAGGTGGTTTTCTTTTCTGCCATCCACGTGCAAAGAGATAATATCACAGGTTTCCAGCAATTCGTCCAGCGAATCCACTTTGGTGGCATTACCGAGGGCAAGTTTTTCCAATACATCGTAGTAGTAGACATCCATACCCAGATTTTCAGCCAAAACCGAAAGTTGCGCTCCAATGTTGCCATATCCGATAATACCGAGTTTTTTCCCCCTCACCTCAAAGCTGCCGGTAGCGGATTTGTCCCATACGCCTTGATGCATGTTGACACTTTTGTCAAAAAGTTTCCTTCGGAGGAAGATAATTTCTGCAATGGCCATCTCGACTACCGATCGGGTATTGCTAAAGGGTGCGTTGAAGACAGCAATTCCTTTTTCTTGGCACGTCTCCAAGTCTATTTGGTTGGTTCCTATGCAAAACGCTCCAATGGCCATAAGCCTGTTGGCATTTTCTAACACTTTCTTTGTCACTTGGGTTTTTGAACGGATTCCCAAAATAGATACCGACTTGATTTTCTCAGCAAGCTCCTCTTCGGACAAGGCAGAAGATACAACTTCCACGTTATACCCTTCCTGTTTCATCAATTCGACACCTATGGGATGCACGTTTTCCAAAAGGAGAACATTGATTCTGCTTTTGGGATAGGAAAACTTCTTGTTCATTTTATTTACATATAGAATCTCGTCCAAACTTGGAGCAACGTGATCTGCTTTAGCACGCACTTTGGGACGGTTTACATTTTCTGTAAACGCATAAAATTTATTGGCTACGCCGGATGCTTTGATTTCGTAATCCGTATAGCCATCACCAATTACATAAATATCACCTTCTAGATTTAATCGTTTGATGGTTTCAGGTTTGCCGTTATTTTTGGAGAGCAAGTTGTCCCGATTGAAATCAATAATGTTTTCGTTTTCATCGTAAACAAATTCATTTGCGAAGACATTCTCTTCTTTAATGCCGTATTCTGCGACGATGGGAATAATGAAATCCTTAAATCCGTTTGAAATAATGTAAATATCATCTGCATTGTCCTGAAAAAATTCCTTATTACGTTGGAATGATTTTGACACTTTGTTTCTCAAAGAAGCAATCAAATCACTGATTTGGGGCTTTGTGGCGTTTAATAAATCAATTCTTCTTTCAAGGCTCTCCCTGAATGTAAGGTTCCCCTCCATTCCTTGGTCAGTAATGTCTTTGATTGCTTGCAGTTTTTCTTCTTTCTTTGGATCACCATTTAAGCTGATTTCTCCTAGGATGTCAAGTGCTTCCACCTGGGTAAAGGTACTGTCAAAATCAATAATAAATTTCTTGGTAACGGCCATGTTGTTGGTAAGGTTTTAATTACAAGCTGCAAAATTAATAGATTATAAAATAGATTGCAGCTTTGACCTAAATTTACTTTACGTTAATAATTGATTCTAATTCCAAATCCCTCCGTAAATTTGTAAAAAGCAAATCCAAGCAATCAGTCTTAGATGGCAATTGGCGTCGTTTATTCTTCCCAAAAGGCTAAAAAACTGACTCTAATTGCTGAACCAATTCAGGAAGAATTGTCGTTTAAGTTGTATTCAAAAAGAATTTAACATGAAAATAAATTATTTGGTAATGATAATGGGTGCATGGCTAATGGCCTGCCAGCCTCAGAGAACAGAAATCACCGAAGAAGAAAAGCCGGAGCATGTTAGCGGATATTATGGGGAGAAAATTACTGAAGAAAAGGCAGTTTCAATAGATCAGATGCACAGGGAACTATTGCATGAAGGTGTTTTTCAAGGAAAAGTCCGAGGAGAAATCAAAGAAGTCTGTGTTAATAAAGGATGTTGGATGACATTGGCTTTGCCTGACGGTAACTTGATGCGGGTGACTTTCAAAGATTACGGTTTTTTTGTTCCAACTAATTCCAAGGGATACCCGGTCATCGTGGAAGGGACGGCGGTAAAATCGGTTACGGATATGGCTACCCTCCGGCATTATGCCGAAGATGCCGGCAAGTCCGAGGAAGAAATCGAAGCTATTGATTCCGATGAGGAAAGTTTTACCTTTGAAGCTACCGGGGTAATAATTTCCAACGCAATTTGAGCTACGGCAGTTTTAGTGTGGTCTTTTTAATTTTATATTCATGCCATTGGCTTTAGACAATATCAGAGTAGGTCGGGTATACCGATTGACAAATTATGGAGAAATCCGGTTTTTACAAGCCATGGAGCGACTCAGCGGTGTTAACTTTAAAATGAAAGATCTCGATACCTTGGAGTTTTACGAACTGGAAGAGCTTCTTCGCTGGGGCAGAGGAAAAGACTATGATTTGGATGAATTGCGTTAGTTTGGTTTATTAGTCAAAAAATGGGAGAGAAAAAGAATTATCGTGTTTCGGCAATGGAAGCCGTGATTAAGGCAAAATGTCCGAGATGCCGCAAAGGAAACTTATTTCCAGTATTCATCATGAGTTATAGGAGGCTATCTGACATTAATCAGGTCTGCCCAAAATGTAAAGAGACATTGGTTCCTGAACCCGATTTTTATTATGGAGCCATGTATATCAGTTATGCCTTTTCCGTGGCGTTAGTTGTTACGGTAATGGTGGCTTTAAATGTGTTGTTTGAGCGGCCCGCACTAAGCACCTACCTTGTATCCGTTGTCGTTGCCAATCTGTTGCTATTACCTCTGATGTTGCGGTACTCAAAAGTACTATACCTCTATGCAATGGGAAGGATTTCGTACGATGAATCCATTTCTGACAGATAATTTGCTCAATCAAAGGATATCGATCTTAATTGAAAGGCCTTTAATTTGCTTTAATTATCTTATATTTTTCACCAAATCCCTTACTTTTTTTTAATTAATCCGATCTTTTTTTGATATTTATCAGTTGTAAGTAAACCATACTAAATTGAAAGTCGTATAGACATTTTGTGTGTTTTGTAAAAAAATCTCTATGGATAAAATTTTAAACAGTATTGTCGTTCAGGTCAATGGTGAGGTTTATATAAAAGATCCCTTAAGTTCTGAGTTGGGGAAACGGATTATCAGTGAAAGCCTTCTGCTCATTTCTGAGCTTGGTATGGAAGGGTTTACCTTTCGGAAGCTATCCGAAAAAGTAGGCAGTACCGAAGGTGCCATTTACCGCTATTTTGAAAACAAACATAAATTGCTTGTTTACCTAACCGCTTGGTACTGGGGATGGTTGGAACATCATTTGGTTTTCAGTATTTCCAACCTTACTGATCCAAAAGAAAAAATGAAAATTGCCATCCGGCTATTGGTAGAAGGACCTGTAAACAAACAAAATCAATATTTGGATCCTGTTGTACTTACACAAATTGTTACCGATGAGTCGTATAAAACCTTTTTAACCAAAGAAGTTGATGCTGAAAATAAAAATGGTTTTTTTAAGCATTTCCATGGATTAAACAGTCGTATTGTTGCCATAGTAAAAGAGATAAACCCATCCTACAAATACCCTAAAACGCTGGTTTCCACACTTATGGAGTCTACATTGCTTCATGCGTTTTTCAGGAAGCACATGCCGTCAATGACGGAGATTGGACTGAAGGGGGATCAAAAAGTAGATTTTTATTACGAGTTGGTATTTAAAACGCTAAAGGATGAAAACTGATGTAGTTGAAACACCCCTAAGAAGGTTTTTCAACCTTTTGAAGGAAGAAAAGAATGAGGTTTACGCCATTTATTACTATGCGATTTTAAACGGTATAGTATCGCTATCCCTTCCTTTGGGGATTCAGGCCATCCTAAATTTTATTTTGGGGGGTAGAATGACGACCTCTTGGATCATACTGGTCGCAATAGTGGCGTTGGGCGTTATTTTTGGAGGATTTCTGCAGATCAGTCAATTGTATTTAACTGAAAAACTTCAGCAACGTGTTTTTAGTAAGTCTGCTTTAGAATTTGCGTATCGGCTTCCCCGAATCAAAATGGAAGCGCTCGTAGGAAAATACGCACCGGAACTGGTAAACCGGTTTTTTGATACAATAAATCTTCAAAAGGGTCTTGCGAAACTTTTAATTGACTTTAGTACGGCTTCTCTGCAAGTGTTTTTTGGACTGGTTCTTTTGGCAGTTTACCATCAGTTTTTCATCATTTTTGCGGTGGTTCTTGTATTCTTGCTTTATCTCGTATTCAAATTGACTTCGCCAAAGGGTATGCAGACCAGTTTGAAGGAATCATCTGCAAAATATGAAGTAGCCTATTGGCTGGAGGAAATCGGCCGCACCCTAGGCACCTTCAAGCTTGCAGGCCATTCCAATTTGCCATTTTCACGTGTGGATAAATTGGTTAAGCAGTATGTAGAATATAGAAACGGACACTTTGCTGTATTGATTTTTCAATACAAGGTGATGATAGCTTTTAAAGTACTTATTGTCGTCTCTCTTTTAGTCGCCGGAAGTATACTTTTGATGAGCGATGAGATCAGTATTGGACAATTTGTAGCAGCGGAGATCATTATTATCTTAATCATCGCATCAGTGGAAAAGCTGATTTTGAGTTTGGAGACGGTTTACGACACGCTCACCGCAACCCAAAAGCTTGGCCTTATTATGGACATGGAATTGGAAAGAAATGAGGGTATAGGTAAATCTTTAAAGACCGATTCAGAAGGGCTGCATTATGAGATTAGGGGACTAAGCTTCAAACATTCGAATGCAGACAGACCAATTCTGGATAGGGTTAGTCTTGAAATTCAATCGGGTGAAAAGGTAGTTGTAACGGGTAAAAGCGGCTCCGGAAAGAGCACCTTGCTTTACCTGATGGCGGGATTGATTGAGAACTATTCAGGCAATATTATCATCAATAAGTTGCCTTTGGAGACCTTGGCATTGGACAAACTACGGGCGATGATAGGAGATTCGCTGTCTCACCAATCCATTTTCCATGGTACTATCCGGGAAAACATAACAGTAGGTCAGGAAAATGACGAAGTGAGGCTGAGAGATATCATTAAATTAGTGGAATTAGATGAATTTGTCTTCAACTTAAAAGAGGATTTAGATACTGTTTTATTGCCAGAAGGAAAACAAATTAGCCATGCGGCAATCAGCAAGATCATCTTGGCACGAAGCATTTTTTGCAATCCTAAATTGATGCTGCTTGAGGAGGAGTTTAACCATCTCAATAAAAATGATTCCGAAAAGCTGTTAGACTTTATATTTAGTGGCCCATGGACCTTGGTTGCCGTATCCAACCAAGAGCAAACTATGGAAAGGGCTGATAAAATTGTGGAATTGGATCTGGGCGAGATTACCTTCATAGGTACGTTCGAGGAATATAAATCATATCTTAAAGGAGAAAATTAGTCACTGTTATGTTGAATATTTCAAAAAATACGGTGAAAGGTCGATTTGATCTTTCTTCCTTTGAAAGTTACAAATTGACAATTCCCAACAACGAAAGTAGAAAGCGGGTAAGAATTTTACTTTACTGTATGTTGGTTGCCTTTGTAATTTTGTTTTTGCCCTGGACTCAAAACTTCAGGTCCAGGGGAATGCTTACTGCATTGAAGCCAGAGCATAGGCCTCAAACTGTTCATTCTATTATCCCTGGAAGAATTGAAAAATGGTACGTACAGGAAGGCGAATTTGTCAACAAGGGGGATACTATCTTGTTTATTTCTGAAATCAAGGACGAATACATGGACCCGGACTTGTTGGGCCGTACGAAATTACAGGTAGATGCTAAGTTCTTGTCCGTGAGGTCCTACGAGGAAAAGGTAAAGGCACAGGAAAATCAAATAGGAGCGCTTACACAAAACAACAAACTCCGACTGGAACAGGCTCAAAACCGACTGCAGCAAGCTCAGCTGAGTATAATGTCTGACAGTATAATGTTGGAGGCGGAGAAACTGAATTTATCGGTCGCAGAAGCTCAATTTGAACGGATGGAAAATCTTTATGAACAGGGATTGAAATCTTTGACAGAATTGGAACAGCGAAAGATAAAACTACAGGAAACGCTTGCCAAACGGATCAGTGCCGAAAACAGACTGTTAAGTAGTAGAAATGATCTTTTGACCGCAGAAATTGAACTGAATGCAATAGACAATGATTTTCAGGATCGGTTAGCCAAGGTCAATGCGGATAGATACAGTGCCCTTTCAGATCAATATGATGCAGAAGCCACGCTTACCAAACTCGAAAACCAACTATCCAACTACACAGTTCGTTCCGGAATGTACTATGTACTTGCTCCACAATCTGGTTACATAACCCAAGCAATACAAGTTGGCTTGGGCGAAACTATAAAAGAAGGTGCTGAAATTGTCAGTATCATGCCGCACGACTACTCATTGGCGGTAGAACTTTATCTAGCTCCCATTGACCTTCCGCTCGTAAAAACCGGAAACAAAGTCCGGTTTATCTTTGATGGTTGGCCAGCTATCGTGTTTTCTGGCTGGCCGCAGTTGTCCAATGGTACCTTTGGAGGGGTAGTATATGCGATAGACAATTTCACCAGTAAAAACAACATGTACCGGATACTTGTTGTTCCGGATCCTGATGAACATCCATGGCCAGATGCCATCAGGCCGGGATCGGGAGCCGATGGTATAGCTTTGCTTAACGATGTTCCCATCTGGTACGAGATATGGAGACAGATGAATGGTTTCCCAGCTGATTTCTACACCCTAAAAGAAGCCCGGGAAATGAAAAATAGTGAGTCAAAATAAAATCTAGATTTATGAATATTCTAGTTCAAACTACTTAACGTCTAACAAAGATATTTGCCAATGAATTATCTGTGTATCAGAAATATAGTTGTTTTCATTTTCATCTTAGGATTTATTTCTCCAGGGCATTCGCAGGAAGTACTTTCCTATGGGCAATTTTTGACCTGGGTTCAGATGAATCACCCGGTTGCCAAACAGGGTGATTTGATTCTTGAACTTGGTCAACAGGAATTACGGATGGCTAGAGGTGGCTTTGACCCATTTTTATTTGCCAACCAGAACGAAAAGACCTTCAACAACACAAATTATTACCAAAAGCGGGAGGGGGGCGTACTTATACCAACTATGGCAGGGGTAGAATTCAAGGGACTCATGGAACAAAATTCCGGAACTTATTTGAATTCGGAAAATACTGTCCCATCTTCAGGGCTGGTCGCCGTAGGAGCGTCGGTAAACTTGGGTCAGGGATTATTTATTGATAAAAGAAGAGCAGCCCTTCGGCAGGCACAGATCTATCTGGAATCCACCGCTCAGGAACGAAATTTAATATTGAATGATTTGTACCTGGCAGCTACTACTGCGTACTGGGATTGGGCAAAAAGTTATGCAGACCTGGAAATTTATCAAGAAGGACTGGAATTTGCTGAGTTTAGGTTTGAGGGAATAAAAACTAGCTTTTTTCAAGGGGATTTACCAGCAATCGATACAGTTGAAGCTTATACGCAAGTTTTAAACCGGACCATTAGGTTGCAAGATGCCGAAAATTCGTTTTTTGCAAAAACACAAGAAGTAAACGTGTTTTTATGGGACGAATCTGAAAATACCATGTTCCTACAACCCAATATTGTCCCGGAGTCACTAGAAAACGAACTCTTAGCGGGATTAGAGATTGATGCGTTTAGGGCACAACTTTCTAGTCATCCAGAGATTAGATTATTAGATTATGATATCGACTATTTAGAAGTTGAGCGCAGATGGAGGGCAGAACAATTGAAACCTGTAGTCAAGTTAAATTATAATTTTCTTTCAGAAACGATCAGTGGAATGGAGCCTAGTCCATTTTTTGAAAACAATTACAAATTTGGTGTTACTCTAAGTACACCGCTCTTTTTGAGAAGAGAAAGGGGGGCTTTAGGAATTACTAAAGCTAACATTAACATCACGGGTTACAAACGAGATCTGACTTATCAAAAAATAATTGCGGATTTGGAGAAACAATATAATAATTTCTTAGTTTTAAACAGGCAGCTGTCCACTTTTGAAAGTAATATAAGTGCGCTAGAACGTTTGTTAGAAGGAGAAAGAATTAAATTTGATCTGGGAGAAAGTTCCCTTTTCCTTATCAATGCCCGGGAAGTGGGTCTTTTTGATGCGCTTGTGGTGTTAAATTCTATATATGCGGAACGGAATATCTCCATTGCACGGACTAGGACTGCGGCCGGTCTGGGCTTTGATTTGGTGGATGAATGAAAAAAATGTAGTGCTAGAAAATTAAAGAATCTTTTTAAGCTTCTCGAATGTCAGTGGTTTTTCAATGAATCCGTCGACATATGGGAATTCCTTCGTTTTTTGCCTATCCTGGAAGTCAATGGAGCTAGAAAGCATAATAATTGTATCCTCACGGAAAGATTCGAAGTGTGCGTATTCTTTTAAAAAATCCCAGCCGTTCATAACAGGCATATTAATATCGACCAGAATAAGCACCTTACTTAGGTGGTTCAAAGTTTGTATGTATTTTAACGCCTCTTCTGCCTCCAAAAATTCTTTAATATTAGGAGATAAGACCAGCTTTTTAATCAACCGCTTATTTATCAGGTTATTAATGGGGTCATCATCAACTAAAACAATTAAATCGAATGAATACATTGATTCTTAATATAATAAAATAGCCTCCTTAGATTTGTAGCTTGAAATTTACCACGATAATCCCAGTATAAAAATTTATTAAATAAATTTTACTTTCATGTAATTATCAATTTTCTAGCGTAAAAGTAAAAAAAATAGGGAGGTTTATCTGCCTCCCTAATGGAAATTATTAAATCATATGGAATTACATCATTCCACCCATGCCACCGCCGTGCATTGGAGGCCCTCCCGCAGGAGCATCTTCTTTCACATCAGCAATTACACATTCTGTAGTCAACAGTAATGCTGCGATGGATGCGGCATTTTCTAGAGCCAACCTAGTCACCTTGGTTGGATCAACTACACCTGCCTTGAACAAATCCTCGTATTGGTCTGTTCTGGCGTTATATCCAAAGTGAACGTCATTGGTCTCTTTGATTTTGTTGATGACAACAGAACCTTCCGCTCCTGAATTGGAAACGATCGTTCTTAATGGAGATTCGACAGCCTGTCTAATTATGTTAATACCGGTATCTTCATCTTCATTGAGTCCTTTCAAGTTGTCAAGGACAACCGAAGCCCTGATAAGGGCAACACCACCACCGACTACAACACCTTCTTGTACAGCTGCTCTAGTAGCATGCAGGGCATCATCCACTCTGTCTTTCTTCTCCTTCATCTCTATTTCAGTAGCCGCTCCTATGTAAAGGATTGCTACGCCACCCGACAACTTGGCAAGTCTTTCTTGAAGTTTTTCGCGATCGTAATCCGAAGTGGTTTTCTCAATCTGAGATTTGATTTCGTTAATTCTGCCTTGGATAGCCGATTTTTCACCTGCACCATTAACGATAGTTGTGTTATCTTTATCTATGTTGATTTTCTCAGCAGTTCCCAGATAATCAATGGTTACATTTTCTAGTTTGTACCCTCTTTCTTCTGAAATCACCGTACCGCCAGTCAACGTAGCGATATCTTCCAACATGGCTTTTCTTCTGTCGCCGAATCCTGGAGCTTTAACAGCGGCAACTTTCAAAGCGCCTCTGATTTTGTTAACTACAAGTGTAGCCAACGCTTCTCCATCAACATCCTCAGCAATGATTAAAAGTGGTCTGCCGGACTGAGCAACAGGCTCGAGAATCGGAAGTAACTCCTTCATTGAAGATATCTTTTTGTCGTAGATGAGAATAAACGGATTCTCAAGCTCGGCTTCCATTTTCTCGGTGTTGGTTGTGAAGTATGGAGACAAATATCCTCTGTCAAACTGCATACCTTCTACAGTTCTCACCTCAGTTTCAGTTCCTTTGGCTTCTTCTACGGTAATAACGCCATCTTTACCAACTTTTTCCATCGCGTCAGCAATCATGTTGCCGATTTCTTCGTCATTGTTGGCAGAAATAGTACCTACCTGAGCGATTTCTTTGCGTGTGGAAATTGTTTTAGAAGATGCTTGAAGTTCTTTAACTACGGCACTTACTGCCTTATCAATGCCTCTTTTGAGATCCATTGGATTGGCTCCCGCAGCGACGTTTTTTATACCTACTGAGAAAATGGACTGTGCAAGTACAGTGGCTGTGGTAGTACCGTCTCCTGCATCGTCTGCAGTTTTGGAAGCTACTTCTTTGACAAGTTGAGCTCCCATGTTTTCGATAGGGTTATCCAACTCAATTTCTTTGGCTACTGTGACTCCATCTTTGGTGATGGATGGAGCACCGAACTTCTTGTCGATGATGACATTTCTACCTTTTGGTCCTAACGTTACTTTGACCGCATCAGCGAGTGCGTCAACACCTTTTTTGAGTCTGTCTCTAGCGTCTGTTTTGAAAAATAATTCCTTAGCCATTTTCTAATTTTGTTTTAGTTTTTTAATTGATTTCTTAGATTATCGAATTTTAAAGTATAGCGAAAATATCCGCTTCCCTCATGATTAGATAATCCGCACCCTCTACATTTAGTTCGGTGCCGGAGTATTTACCGTAAAGTACCGTATCTCCCACCTTTACTGTCATTGGCTCATCTTTTTTACCATTACCTACAGCCACTATGGTGCCTTTCTGTGGCTTTTCCTTGGCAGTGTCAGGAATGTAAAGACCTGAAGCAGTTTTTTCTTCGGCTGCAGCGGGTTCTACTAAAACCCGGTCTGCTAAAGGTTGAATGTTTACTTTAGACATGTTCTTAGTTATTTTTTTTAGTTAATTTCTTAGTACTATACCCTCCTTCACACTTTCTGTGCCAAGTAGCTATTGAGGAATTTCTATGACATAAAGTCTTGTCAAACGCTTACACTTTGTCATTTTTCGGAAAATATTAGCTTTTAGCTGTCATTTTTTCTCTGAACTATTGACCCATATGTCAGGATTTTGTACATTCTGCCAAAATCTACTAACACCCAAATAGAAAATATGAGTACCTTATCTGAAAACTGGATTTCCGAAGGCTGGATTGACTTCGAATACAAGAAATATATCCTTTTGGGATATCTCAAAAGTGTAAATGTTCAATTTAAAGAAGTCAAACTCTATCCCCCTTTGGCGGATTTAATCCGGCATTACGAGCGCCTTCAGCGGTTCAATGAGACAAAAAAGCAACTAAAACTCTCATTCCCTAAAGATGTGTCGGGCATAGATTTCGAGAAGCTTCAAGTAACTTATGAAAGCCGTATGGAGGAGGATGAAATGATGAAAGAATTGGCCGACATTGTTGCTTTCGCACTTCCTAAAATCAAAACCCATATCGAAGAAGGAAAAGACATTTACGATTTTATTGAAAGCAACCTCGAAATTGAACCAATTGGAATCACACCCATTTATCAGCGGGAGGGTTATGCCATTTTGTCCTATGACCATTCCAAGGACGTTTATGTCTATCGTTACAGTTTAAATTTATTTCAAAACAGCGCAGATATTTTTAGGGGCATAGCTTTGAGATTTGTCCAGAAAATCAGACAGTCCCTGGTGTATTCTTTACAAAAAATAAAAATGGATTTAGTCAAAAATTTCACTGACTTACCTAATCCCTCAGCTTGGAGAATCCATTCTTCCCAGGCCATTCCCCTAGATGAGAGTTTTGTGCCTATTAGTAAAAGATTATTACTTAAAACAATAGAGATCTAGTTGAATTATCAGCCAGACCTCTATTAGAACCTAAATTACTATTTAGGTGTTAATCCTCTTTTTTCAAAAGGGAATTTTCATTCACACTTAATGAAGGGGTGGGTCTACTGTCCTGATAGGCCACCTGTTTTGCCTTTTCCCTGGCTAAATCCCTGTTTTTAATGATTTCTGCACCTGGCTTGGAAAAAAGAATTTTCCACCCTTCAGAAATACTTTCCGCCTTTCTAACGTCTTTAACGATGTCTATAAATTCATGGAAATTCAAATAAATGGGATTATAAGAATCAACATTCTTAGTAATTCCATAGGTAGGGCGTTCTTTTTCTTCCATGAACGTACCAAAAATTCGGTCCCAGATGATAAACGTAGACCCGTAATTTTTATCCAGATAGTGTTCGTCACTAGCGTGGTGGACCCGGTGATGGGATGGCGTGGTAAAAAAATACTCAATCGGTGCTGGTAACTTGGTAATGTATTCCGTGTGAATCCAAAACTGATACAATACCGCAATTTGATGGCATATAAAGAAAACAAATGGATCAAATCCCATCAACATCACAGGAATGAAAAAGATGATTTTTATGTGCTGAACCCATCCCAATCGAAAGGAAACAGAGAAATTATATTTCTTGGAGTTGTGGTGGGTTATATGGGTTGCCCACCAAAACCGCTGCTCGTGAGAAACCCTGTGTGCCCAGTACCTAGCTAGATCCAACGCAAAGAAGCAGAAGATAAAAGACCACCAGGTAACTGGAATTTTAAAGGGACTTATGTTCCAAAAAAACAAGGCTATGCCAAAGATTGCGAATTTTATCAATGCACTTATACCAACATTGACTAAGCCGATAGTGGAAGCGGCAAGAAAGTCCTTGCCGTCATAGGAGTCTCTTTTCTTATATAAGCTGATCCCCCATTCCACAAAGACGAGAAAGAACATTATAGGTGCAGCCCAAATAATAATATTGGGCCAGTTATCAGCACCAACATCTTGTAGAGTCAAATGATTTTCAAACATACAATGTAATGTTGAGTTAGTTTTTAGTTTTTCAAATAGCTTACAATTTACAAAAAACCTACAGTGAGATCAACTTAATTGTGTTTATTTTTTTAAATGACTATAAATAAAAAAGTCTGCTCCTGAGAGCAGACTTTCATTATTCCTTTTTAAAATTATATTTATTGTTCAGGTGTTTCTTCAAGAGGCAACTCCTCAGAAGGTAATTCTTCTTCAGTCGGGGAAGGAAGAAGTGTGTTCTCCTCAAAAGAAGGAGTTAGTATTTGCTTTCTTGCGTTTTCGATATTTGGAGATGTAAATTCAGATGGACTACTTGACTTATAAAATGCGGAGGATGCCAAGGAAAGTGCCAATATACCAATAGCTAATATCCAAGTAGTCTTTTCCAGAATGTTTCCAGTCTTGGTTACCCCCATTATCTGAGAAGCACCTCCACCAAAAGCTGCTCCTACACCACCCTTGGAATTTTGTCCCAAAATTACCAAAATGAGCAAAATTGCTAACACTATTATGATACTAATTAATACTACAAACATGGTATACAAGAATTAATTGTTTTCTAGTTGTTTTAAACAATCCGCAAAGTAAGCCTTTTTATCCGGAAATTTCAACTGTAATTTCTTATAAATTTCTTTGGCTTCCTTAAATTTTTTTTGCCTTACCAAAATTTTCGCGAATGATTCAGATAGCAAATCTTCTTTTATACGGGTACTTTCTATGGAAAGATCGGTGGTTTCACCGGCCTCTTCAGTATTAGGAATTATCTTAAATTTAACTGTTTTCTTGTTGAACTCGTCGATTAATTCATCTTGAATTTGTTTTTTCTCATCCTGAATATTTTTTTCTTCCCGCGCCCTAATTGCGGCCATTAGCTCAAGTTCGTGACTATCTTCGCCGGGGTGTAGATTAGATGGAAGGTCACTAGCTGCTGGTGAATCATCCTGTTCGGCTGATTTTAAGCGGCTCAAATTTTCCTCCAACTCTTTTAGCACATCTTTTCTTTTCTTTTTGACAGGAGCATGAGCAGGTATAGGCACTTCATTTTTTTCATCCGGCACTTCCTTTTCTTGTACTTTTGAAGAGATCTGTTCACTTTCTTTTTCTTCCTCATCCAAGTTTGATTCATCTGGAATGGGAGCAACATACTCATCTACTTCAAAATTTGCTTGGTTGGTGCTCTCCTCCGAGGACTCCTGGTTTGGAAGAAACGGAAGAAATGGAATTGGATTTTCTAAAAGAAATTTAAGTCTCTTTCGATCTGGGGATTGGGTGGCTGAATGGTATAAAAATTCGTTGTCTTTTTTTCTGTGGTCCTTACGCTCGTATTTGGCAGCTAGAATGGAAGGCAATACAAAATAGGGGAACTCCCGGTGAAGTTGTACCAGTGATTGGTATTCTAATTCACTGAGATTATTCCCATTGTTTATTATATGTATCAATTCCCTTGCTGTCACCTTTCTTTGATTTTGTATAATTCTAAATATAGAAGATAAATATTGAAATTACCAATTTGCAACTGTGGAAGTGAAAATGTCCTGTATGATGTTGTCGAATATCTCCTCCACCAATTCGGTTTCAACTTGAAGCAGGGAAATACTCCGTGGGTCATAATCTTTGAAAAACGAAAAAGTTCTCTTCATGTTTTGCTCTTCATCAGCCATGTTGGTAAAATCCACCTCTACGGCAATAGTTATGCGCATTTGGCCGGCACGATCCGGTTGGTTGGGGCTTTGGCTGGAAACCGTGGCCTGTGGCGTGAGCGTATATCGGGTAATCGCCCCCAATAACTGCAAGTCTCCGTTGTTTCGGATTAACTCCAGTTGGGTGTTTCGTTGGAAATAGTCTTTAAGATTTTCAGTGAAAAGCTGGCCCATATTGGCCGGGCCGCCGCCGGAATCATTAAAAAAGTTTTCCACTGAGAACGTCTTGGTTACATTGTAATCCAAGGTAGTACCCGTAAAGCTATACTCCACCTTGCAAGCCCATAAAAGAAGCAGGATCAACCCGAGGGCAACTATATTATTCCTGAATGTCATATTGTTTAATTTTGCGATAAAGCGTGCGTTCGGATATCCCCAAATCCATGGCGGCGTATTTCCGCTTATTGTGGTGCTTCTTGAGTGCCCGAAGAATCAACTCCTTCTCTTTTTTCTCAATGGACAGGGAATTGTCATCCTCTTCATGCGTGATGTCTTCAATGATTTGATTCTCATACTCCCTGGATAAAGAGCTTCTATCCTGTATTTCTTTTTCACTTTTATTTTCAAGAACAAGAGGAAGATTTGAAGAAACCTTTTCTTCTTCATATTTTACCGAAGATTCCATATCCTCAAAAAGATTTTGGTGCTTCTTCATGATAGAACTGTTCAGCCCTCCGGATTGATAGGACTCCAAGACCAACTTTTTGAGTTCTGTCATGTCCTTTTTCATGTCAAAAAGGACTTTATACAAAATCTCCCGCTCACTGAAATCAGCTTGCGCTTCCGTACTGCCTCTATAGGTCACGGGCAAGGTTGATCCCTCTTTGGGTAAATACCTTGCAAGGGTATCTACCGATACTTCCCTCTCGTTTTCCAATAACGAAATTTGCTCGGCTAAATTTTTGAGCTGTCTAATATTTCCGGGAAAAGGAAATTTCACAAGCAGTGATTTTGCGTCCTCGGAAAGCATAATGGGCTTTACGTGATACTTATCCGAAAAATCGGTGGTGAATTTCCGAAACAACAACACAATATCTTCTCCCCGCTGCCTCAACGGAGGAACGAAGATGGGGACAGTATTAAGTCTGTAGTAGAGATCTTCACGAAACTTTCCTTTTTCTACGGCCTTCAATAAATTGACATTGGTGGCGGCTATGACCCGAACATCAGTTTTGAGCACCTTGGAAGACCCCACCTTGATGAATTCACCGTTTTCGAGGACCCTCAATAACCGCGCTTGTGTCCCCAGAGGCATTTCTCCGATTTCATCCAAGAAAATTGAGCCCCCGTCAGTTACCTCGAAATATCCTTTTCGGGCTTCATAGGCACCTGTAAATGACCCTTTTTCATGTCCGAAAAGCTCGGAATCAATGGTGCCCTCAGGAATGGCACCGCAGTTGATGGCTATAAATTTACCGTGTTTTCGGGTACTTAGGGTATGAATTATTTTGGAAAAAGATTCTTTTCCGCTTCCACTCTCTCCAGTAATCAATACAGTCATTTCTGTAGGGGAGGCCTGCATGGCTACCTGAATAGCATGATTTAGCAAGGGACTGTTGCCGATAATGCCAAATCGCTGCTTAACACTGAGTATCTCAGATTCGCTGATCATATACATAAGTCTTCAAAAAAAAGGTTAATTCAGCAATTCACCAAAGAGGGTAGCTGATGAACAATCCAAAATTCTCACGTTGACATAATCCCCAGGTTTAAGGTCTTCTTTTGGAACGATCACTACCTTGTTTGCGGAATTTCTCCCTTTCAACTGGACCTCGGATCGCTTTGAAGGCCCTTCGATTAGGATTTCCTGTACTTTGCCAATGTCGAGTTGGTTCCGTTTCATAGAAAGGAGATGTTGCTTTTCGATAATTTCCTGCAGTCTCCTTTTCTTAATTTCCAAAGGAACATCATCCGGATATTTTTTGGCGGCAAGGGTTCCCGGCCTTTCGGAATAGTAAAACATGTAGGAAAAATCAAAGCATACTTGATCCATCAAACTTAGGGTGTCGTGGTGCTCCTCTTCCGTCTCCGAACAGAACCCGGTAATCATATCTGAAGAAATGCCGCATTCATCCCCTAATATCTCCCTGATTTTCTGTACCCTCTCCAAATACCACTCCCGGTCATAGGTTCTGTTCATTAAATCCAGAACTCTGCTGTTACCGCTTTGGACAGGAAGATGAATATATTTACAAATGTTGGGATACCTCTTCATGGTATACAAAACCTCATCTGTAATGTCCTTTGGATGGGAAGTAGAGAAACGTACTCGTAAATGTGGACTCACCAATGCCACCATTTCAAGTAATTTTGCAAATGTTATAAGTTGTGTTATATCTTCCCCTTTTTTGTTTAATCTCGCTTTGTTGTTTTCTTCCGGGGACCATTTGTAGCTGTCCACATTCTGCCCCAGCAGTGTTACTTCTTTGTATCCTTTTTCCACAAGGGTTCGGGCTTCTGCGATAATGGAATGAGGATCCCTGCTCCTTTCTCTTCCCCTGGTAAATGGGACTACGCAAAATGAGCACATATTGTCACACCCCCTCATGATGGAGATAAATGCCGATACACCATTCGAATTGAGGCGTACAGGAGCGATGTCCGCATATGTTTCCTCTCTAGAAAGAAATGTGTTGACCCCTTTGATCCCATCTTCTGCCCGTTGTACCAAATTGGGAAGATCACGGTAGGCATCAGGCCCTACCACCACATCTACCAACTGCTCCTCTTCCAATAATTTTTCTTTAAGCCTTTCGGCCATACAACCCAAAACCCCTATGGTCAATTCAGGGTTAGATGCTTTAAGTTGATTAAACTGCTGAAGTCTTTTTCGGACAGTTTGTTCAGCTTTATCACGAATGGAGCAGGTGTTTAAGAAAATGACATCAGCATTTTCAAACGAGGATGTTGTGTCAAATCCACTCTCTTTCATGATGGAGGCCACAATTTCGCTGTCGGAAAAATTCATTTGGCACCCATAACTTTCAATATATAACTTCTTTGATTTACCTGTATTCTCCTCTTGAGTTACTTTAAAATCACAGGCCGCTGTATCATCTACAGGGATAATAGCTATATCTTTTATTAAATTCTCCATTTGTTCTACTTCTTTCGAGGGGCAAATTTAACAAAATACCGACAATTTGACAGTATAAGGTAGCTTAAATAATCAAATATTGAGTTTTGGATGGATAGGGTTATCGGATAACAAAATCTCAATACGGATAGTACCTATTTTACAATTGGATCTAGTATCGGGATAATTGGCATAATGACTCGGAGGCGGATTGGTCGCATCTGAGGTTGAAGGTATAAATGAACGGGGAAAATCATTCCCGTCCCGTGGTTGATGAACGGGGATAATTGGCATTTTAAAAACATTATTTGGTCCATTCAAACCAATTTGGTGGTGGTACTGTTTTTGTACCAGAATTAAATAATAGACGCACCCGATTATTTGCTGGAATGCTAATGATTAATTCAAAATTTTGATCAGAATGTATGAAAGTATCGGTCTTGGAATTATTTATTAGATACAAATAGGCTAATGATTTCAATAAATTCAGGGTGGGAGTTCAAGTTTTATCAGATAATTTTAGATACTAATTTTGGCTAATCGTTATAAATTTATCACCAAATTAGCTAAGGTCATCGGTTGGATATTTTTGTCCCTGCTGATTCTTATAGCTGCGCTTATCCTTTTTATAAGAAGTCCTTGGGGCCAGGATATTGTCGTTCAAAAGGCAACAACTTATCTTGCGGGAAAGACTCAAACCGCTGTTTCTATAGAGCGACTTTTTATCACATTTTCCGGGAATGTCTATCTCGACGGCCTCTATATGGAAGATCAGGAGGGAGATACGCTGATATATTCCGGTAAACTTGAGACCGGTGTGAGATTCCTACCGTTGATTCGAAGTGGTAAAATCCACGTATCTAAATTGGAATGGTCGGGATTAAGAGCGAATGTAGAGCGGGATTCAACCGGAAAATTTAATTTTGATTTTATTATTGATGCTTTCGGTTCCGGGAAATCTGATAATGCGGATTATCCAGTGCCTGATCAGGATGCTGTAAATCAACAGGATTCTACCGGATATCCGGAGATAGACCTAGGTCCCATACTGATCTCTGATGCCAAGTTGGTTTACGTAGACGAATTCATGGGATTAGACGCCAATATTCTGTTGGGAGAGCTTGGATTATCAGTTAATAAACTCGATCTCAACAAAATGGATTTCTATATATCGGAAATTGAGTTGAAAAATACAGACCTGTCTTATATTCAGGAAAAACCGTTTGAGTCAGAAGAGCCAGATGAACCCTCACAATCGGGGGACCCGGTACTGATTTTGGATCGATTAGCTATTGAAGGGGTGAATGTGATTTATCAGTCGATTCCTGACCAAATGACCGCCGACATTCAATTAGGGGAGCTTTTTCTTTCCTTGCCAGAAGCTAATATGTTGGAGAAACGGATTCTGTTGGATCAATTGGAACTACATAGGTCGGATTTTGATATAGCCATACTGCAAACTTCGACACAGGGTGAATCTGAGCCAACTTCTCAAACTGACTCAAATTTTGAATGGCCCGATTGGGAAATTGAGCTAGGAGCGATCCATTTTTCAGAGAATGACTTTTCATTTCGCACATCCGAAGAGGTACCAGCCAGAGGCTATTTCAATCCATCATCTATATCGGTAAGTGATTTAACCCTAAAGGCAAATGGGGTTGCATTGGGTGAGGAAAAAGCCGTTTTGGATTTGGAGGCTTTTTCATTTAAGGAATATTCTGGATTTGAGCTTCGGGAAGGAACCTTTAGAGCTTCCATTGATCAAAAAACAATAAAACTACGTGACCTAAGAGTGCAGACGGGCAATTCTCGGATTCTTGCAAATCTGGAAGTAGGATACCAGAATATAGATCAATTAATTGATAACTATCTTCAAGCAGACCTGAATCTTACTATTGCAGAAATAGTAGTAGGCCTCCAAGACGCGTATTTCTTTGAACCTTCTCTAAGAAACGATCCAAATATTGCAGCAATAGGAAGAAAATCATTAACAGGCAATTTTGAATTATCAGGTCGTGTGAATGACCTAAATATAAACAACGCTCAACTAGCCTGGGGAGGAAATACTCGGGTCGGCTTGGAGGGGATAATCAAAAATGTCCTGGACATGGACAGCTTATGGGTGGACATTGATCCCATAGCCTTTGAGACAAACCGGGCAGACATGGAAATATTTTTGACCCAATTGGACTCAAGTATGACGCTCCCAGAAACAATCCAACTTGATGTGGCGGTAAAGGGAGGAATGAAAAATATGCAGGCAAATGCAAACCTAATTGTACCCGAAGGAGAAATTTATGTCGACGCCGATTATGCGTTTGATCAAGTCCACAAGCTGGAAAGCAAGATCTCGATTGTTGAATTGGATTTGCAAGGTTTGCTTTCCAATCCTAATCTTGGAGTAGTTTCTTACTATGCGGAATTGACCGCACTAGGAACATCAGTAGATGATCTTGTACTGAATCTCAATTCAGAATTTTATCACCTAAATCTATATGGGTATGATTATGACGGTTTGGAATTTGATGCTGAAATAGATGGTGGCGTCGGAGGTGTCAGCTTATCTTTTAAAGACGAAAACCTGGATGTAGGGCTCTTAGCTAAATTGGATCTGGACAGTATCAATTCCAAAATAGAGGTGGACTTGGATTTACGGGGAGTAGATTTAAATGCTTTAAATCTGAGTGGACGAGAACTAAAGGCGAGAATCCACTACAAGGTAAATTGGGAGGGCAATCTGGATAATTTTGAATTAAGGACCATATTGGAGGAGGGCACTTTGGTGTTGGAAGATCGACCTATTTTAATTGAAGGGTTTGATATAGTTGCTTCTGTGGGAGACACGCTTACCGTAGCAACTTTGCAAAGCTCGATCATGAATTTGGAACTGGAGTCAAACTCTGCCCCCGATCAGGCTTTTCAGGCTTTTTCCAATTATTTTGGGAGGGTTTTGGGGGATAGTCTATTGGGCTATACGGCAGATTCACTGGTCCTGTTGAAATTGAATGTCGACATTCCCCGTTCCCAAGTATTGGAACAATTAATTCTGCCAGGATTGGAAAGTTGGGAAACGTTCAAACTTTCCGTCGAATTTGACGAATTAGGGAATACTTTCGATGCTCGGATTGATTTACCCTCCATGATCTATTCAGGTATTGAAATTGACAGCCTTGGTGTTCGTGCTAACGGGCAGGGTAGTGAGTTTGAGATCCAAGCAGGCTTGGTGTCTTTAGAGTCAGGAGTCTTATCAATGGGAAGGACATACGTTGATGGAAAGTTGGAAGATCATTTATTTGACCTGGATTTTTTGTCGTATGATGGTGATGAAACTTTGGTGCATGTCCATTGGAACATTTCCAATGATTCCGACACATTGCAACTTCGTATTGACCCTAAAAACTTGATTTTTAATAAAAAGGAGTGGGAGATATCCCCCGAAAATAGTATTCGCTATGGAAGTGGTTGGATAGATTTTCAGAAATTTGAGTTAATTCGTAATAATCAAAGGCTATTGGTTAGCAGCGATTTGGAGGATATCACAAATGAACACATCGGGATTGATTTTCAGGAATTTAGACTTGGGACATTTACCAGCCTGCTTAATCCCGACTCTCTTATAGCTACAGGATTTGTGGATGGTAGATTTGTTTTGGAAAATCCATTTGGTGCTACAGGTATTTTGGCTGATTTGAAAATTAATGAATTAGCTGTATTCGAAGTACCTTTGGGTAATTTTAGTTTGGATGCGGAATCGGTAGGTGATGCATCCTATAATTTTTTATTAGCTCTTAAAGACGGAGGTATTGACTTTGATCTTGAAGGTGACTACACTGCTGCTGAGACAGGGGCAGAATTGAACTTGAACTTTGATTTAAATGAACTGAGAGCCGATGTTCTACAAGGTATGCTTGCCGAACAGCTTAGAGATGGTGAAGGAAGTATTTCAGGAAATGCTAAAGTATCAGGCACTACGGCAAATCCCATCTATGAAGGAGAATTCTCTTTTAATGACTTTGGCATTACCATTAATGCCATCAATTCCAAATACACCGTGGCTAATGAGACTGTCCGTCTAAATAATGAAGGTGTTTATTTGGATGATTTCACGGTAAATGATCAGGGGGGGAATACCTTCGTCATCTCCGGATCTGTAGGTACAGAAGAACTAGCCAACCCATCTTTTGACCTTAGACTCGTTGCCGATAATTTTAGGGTCCTAAATTCTACAAGGGAGGATAATGAGCTGTTTTTTGGTCGAGGCATTATAGATGCGAATTTGGACATTAAGGGTGATCTGAATCTTCCTAGAGTGAATGCCAGGCTGAAGGTGAAAAGCGGGACAGAGCTTACCTTTATCATCCCGGAGACGCAGCTGGATATTGTCGAGCGGGATGGGGTTGTTCTGTTTGTAAATCGGCAAGATCCGGACGATATTCTTACACGACGGGATATGGAAGTAGGCAATACAGGCCTAACTGGCTATCAATTGGCGGCCGTATTGGAGGTAGATCCAGATGCTTCATTTAACATAATTATAGATGAGAGATCAGGTGACAATCTTCTGGTTTCGGGAGAAGCCAATTTAACACTTAATTTTGATCCGAACGGCAGAATTACACTTACAGGGTCGTACGAGTTAACAGGAGGACATTACGAAATGAGCTTATACAATCTCGTTAGTAGAAGGTTTGAGATTCAGGAAGGAAGTACCATTACTTGGGCGGGAGATCCCTTGGATGCTAGCCTGAATATGGTGGCGCTTTATCGGGTTCGCACCTCGGCGGCGGAATTGATGGCAGCTCAAACATCCGGTATGGGCGCTGAAGCAAATGCGCAATACAATCAGGAACTTCCTTTCTTGGTTTACTTAAATATTGACGGGAACCTAACCCGGTTGTCACCCTCCTTCCGCTTGGATATGCCCGAACAACAGCGTGGTGCGGCGGGAGGAAATGTGTATGGGCAGATTCAGATGTTGAACAATCAGGAAGGAGAGCTTAATCGCCAGGTGTTTTCATTGATGGTTTTAAACCGGTTTTTCCCGGATAGAGGGGGAGATGGTGGTGGTGGGGGCGCAGCCGGGATAGCCCGATCCAGTGTGAGTCAACTTCTATCCGGCCAGCTCAATAGCCTATCTGATAATGTGCTGGGAAAAAGTGGAATCGATTTGGACTTTGATTTAGACACCTTCACAGACTACCAAACAGGTGCGCCTCAAGATAGGACCCAATTAAACGTCAACGCAAGTTCACGATTTATGGATGATAGATTGATTGTACAAGTGGGAAGCCAAATTGATATTGAAGGAAGTTCCCAAACAATGGATAGAGGCAACGCACTTTTGGGCAATGTCAGTATAGAATACCTCCTGACAGAAAACGGAAGATATAGATTAAGGGCCTTCAGAAAAAACCAATTTGAAAGTTTCATAGACGGTCAATTGGTGATTACAGGAATGTCTGTGATTTTTAACAGAGAGTTCAACAAATTCCCCGAACTATGGAAGGGAATAGAGCGGCAAAGAAAATCTGTCCTAAACGCCATCAAAGAAGACGAAGAAGGTAAAGATGAACCTGATGAAATTGAGGAGGGTAATGATGATTAATTATTTTCATATAGATTTTTACACCATGAAGGTAAAGATTTTAAGGATGTTATGTTTTTTAATAGGGTTTTGTGCCCTTGCCTCGGGTTGTAATGTCAAAAAATACATCCCTGAAGACGAATTTTTATATACGGGCGCAAATTTAAAGGTGGATAGGCCCTCTGGAATACAAGATTGGAAATCAGTAGATAGGGAATTGGAAAGTCTTTTTAGGCCGCAACCCAATACAAAAATACTGGGCATGTACATTCCTCTTTGGGCTCATTTTAAGGGCAGCAAAGAAAAGCCTGGGTTTATTAATCGGTTTTTGAAAAATAAAATTGGAGAGGAACCCGTCTATTTGAAAGATGTAAATGTGCCTCAGACGGAGTCATTGCTTCTAAACCGATTGGAAAATAACGGGTTTTTTTATTCCGAAGTCGATTCTGAAATAAATAGAGGTAACTATAAAGCTGGTGTGAAGTATGAGTTGGAACTAAAAAAACCCTATACCTTGAAAGAATACACTTATGATCATGACTCAAGTCAGATAGACAGTGAAATTCAGGAGTTGATGGAGGATACCGACATAAAAGTTGGCGACAGATTCCAACTTGCCAAATTAAGGGGAGAGCGTGAGAGATTGGATTTGGAATTGAAAAACAAGGGATTTTACAACTTCAATCCTGATTTCTTGATTTTCGAATCTGATACCAACCAATACGAGGATAGAGGGATTGACTTGTATTTGCGTCCTAAAAGAGGAGCTCCCTCCGAAGGATTAAGACCTTATGAAATTCGTAATATCCGCATATATCCCAATTATACGTTGGATAGCTTAGAAGATTCCCGTGATACAACTATAATAAGAGGCATCGAGTTTATTCAAGATAAACCAATAGCTTTTAGACCCGACCGCTTGGAGGAATACATCCTCTTGGATGAAGGCGAATTATATAATGCAGAAAGGTCCAAATTAACAAGTAACCGAATTTCGGGGATAGGGAACTACCGGTATGTAAATATCCGATATGATGAACTGGACAGTATATCAGAGGATGGCAAAGGTTTTTTGGACGCCAATATCTACCTTTCTCCCCTTAATAAGCGTTCGGTAAGAGTGGAACTTCAGGGAGTGTCCAAATCGAACAACTTTGCGGGTCCTGCCTTGTTGCTTAGTTATAGAAATAGGAACCTGTTTCATGGTGGTGAAATTCTCAATATCACAAGTAAATTCGCTTACGAAACCCAGATTGCAAGTGGGGAAAGAGAAGGGTTGAGTTCGTTCGAACTGGGCTTGAAAGGAGATTTGATTTTCCCTAGAGTGGTTTTTCCCATAGATATTAAAGAGCGTTTTGCCTATTCAGTGCCGAAGACAAAAATCAGTTTGGGGACCGAGTATCAGGATAGAAGAGGTCTATATCGGTTAAATTCCGTTTCCGCTTCCTATGGATATTTCTGGAATGCCAACCGATTTGTCTATCATGAGATTAACCCTATATCGCTGAATTTCGTAAATCTGTCCCGTACCAGCCCTGTATTTGAGGATATTTTGGAAAACAACCCATTTTTAAGGCTAAGTTTTGAGCAGCAGTTTATTGCTGGGGTCACCTATAGTTTTTCGTACAACAAGCTAATGGACACTTTCAGAACACACAGCATCTTCTTCGGCGCCAATCTTGATTTTTCTGGTGCGGGAATAAACTTGCTTAATAAAATGGTCAGCTCGGATAATGCAAATCAGTTTTTGGGTTTTAACTACGCACAGTATAATAAAGGAGATATTGATTTCAGGTATTACCTGCGTTTTTCAGAAGAAAGTGTAATTGCCACCCGGTTGTTTGGGGGCGTTGGCCTTCCGTATGGAAATTCGGTTTCTCTACCTTTTGTCAAACAGTTTTTTGCCGGTGGACCGAACAGTGTTCGAGCATTTCGAATTAGATCCTTGGGGCCGGGTTCCTATGCCCCGGAGAATGTAGGGGTGGGTGGATTTTTCGATCAAGCTGGAGATATCCGTCTAGAGGGCAATATCGAGTACCGATTTCCTATTGTTTCTTTTTTCAAGGGAGCTCTTTTTGCTGACGCAGGCAATGTATGGTTGGTCAATGATAATCCGGCCCTCCCTGGGGGTAAGATTTCCTCCAACTGGATGAAGGAACTCGGCGTAGGGGTAGGATTGGGTTTGCGAATAGATGTTGATTTTTTTGTGTTGAGATTTGATTTAGCCACTCCTATCCGAAAACCCTATGAACCTGCTGGAGAGCGATGGGAGAGAAGCTTCCGCATCAAAGATGGAGAATGGAGAAGGCAAAATCTGATTTTTAACTTTGCGATTGGGTATCCGTTCTAAAGTTGCGCCCGTTGGGAATTTTTGGTTAAATCTTGTAGTGGAGGTTGGAGTGGCCAAATATTAATAGATTAATGAGGCAGGAACGAAGGCTTTTTCAATCTTCGTTGCTTTGATCTGTACTGTCCTCAAAAAAACGTTCAAATACTAATTGAATACCTGCTTTTTCTTCTTCCTGGTCAAAATTTGAAAGACCCAGCCCCATCAATCTGATCGGCATTTTCAGGGATTCTTGGTAAATAAGCTCCTTCGAAAGGACTCTAATGTCTTCCTGTGTCAGGAACCGATTCAGAGTTTTGCTTCTTGTCTGTTGTGTGAAGTCCTTGTATTTGAGTTTCAGCGTCAGCGTCCTGCCTTGAACCTTGTTTTTTTCGATTCGTCTAAAAAGTTCATCCAGAAGATCGCTACGAACCTGATCTAATTCGGTTTCCAAATGAATATCTTTCTCAAAGGTATTTTCCACACTCAGGGACTTTCTATCCCTATGGGGGTTTACGGGGCTTTCATGGATACCCCTTACAATGTTGTAATAATGTAACCCCGACTTGCCAAACCGCCTAGTCAAAAAATCCAAAGAATATTGTTTTAAATCTAGGCCGTTATGAATCCCGAGTTTTTTCATCTTTTCAGAAGTGACTTTTCCAATACCAAAAAAACGTTCGATTTCGAGTTTCTCCAGGAATTCAGTAGCTTGGCGGGGAGTGATTACTGCCTGCCCGTTTGGCTTATTGATGTCCGATGCCACTTTGGCCAAGAATTTATTGTAAGAAATTCCCGCCGAAGCATTTAACCCGATTTCAGCTTTGATACGGGCTCTAATTTCTTTGGCAATCAGGGTGGCTGACGGGAGATTAAATTTGTTTTCAGTTACATCAAGGAATGCTTCATCCAGCGAAAGCGGTTCGACCAAGTCGGTGTAGGCAAAAAAGATATCCCGGATTTGCACAGACAGTACCTTATACCGCTCAAAGCGTGGTTTTACAAATATCAATGAGGGACATTTGAGTGCGGCTATTTTTGATGACATGGCAGATTTTACTCCAAATTTTCGGGCTTCATAACTTGCCGCAGCCACTACTCCACGTTCCCTATTACCGCCCACAGCCACCGGCTTGCCCCGAAGGTCAGGAAAATCCATTTGCTCCACAGAAGCAAAAAATGCATCCATATCTACATGAATTATTTTCCTAACGATTGTCATGGGATAATGTTGGGAGAAGAAAAGCAACCACTCTACGACGAGGAAGACTTAAGTGACCGATTGGAAGTAAAGGAGACAGAAAAAAAAGCGGGAATTTCCCGCTTTTTTTTGTAACCCTACCAGGATCCTTGGGCTAGCATTGCTTTAGCAACCCTTTCGAATCCGGCTATATTAGCAGCGTTTAGATAGTCGTGTGCTATCAGATCATTTTTTTTGATGGTTTCCAAGCATTTTTCATGGATACCATGCATGATAAGTTTCAATTCTTTTTCCATTCTCTCTCTAGACCAGTATCTTCCTAACCGATTTTGAGTCATTTCCAGTCCTGAAATGGCAACACCCCCGGCATTAGCAGCTTTACCGGGTGCATACATTACTCCTGACCGTTGAACTTCTTTGATTGCAGGGTCAGTGAGCGGCATATTGGCACCCTCAGCGATTAGAATTAATCCATTTTTTTCCAACAATTTGACATCTTTCTCATCCATTTCATTCTGGGTAGCACAGGGAAATGCACAATCAGCTGGTATAGACCAGATGTTTGTTTCACCTGTCTTATAAAAAGTAGCCGAAGGGAATTTTTCCGCATACCCCTCAATGCTTTCCCGTTTCACATTTTTTAGTTCTTTCAAAAAAGCCAGTTTATGCCAATCCACGCCTTCCTCATCATGGATATATCCGGTAGAATCCGAAAATCCTACTACAGTGGCCTTATCTTCCAACAATTTCTCCATGGCAAATTGGGAGACGTTTCCTGAACCTGAGACTAGACAGACTTTATTTTCAAGTGTTTCATTAATTTCGGCGAGTATATAGGAAGCGAAATGAATCAATCCGTAACCAGTAGCCTCCGGACGTAAAATTGATCCTCCCCAAAGCGGGCCTTTTCCGGTTATGCTGCCTTGAAACTCGTTTTTAATTTTTTTGAAAGTACCGAAAAGGTATCCGATTTCTTTTTCGCCCACTCCAATGTCTCCCGCTGGAATATCCGTAAAGTGTCCGATGTGTCGGTGCGCCTCCATCATCCATGCCTGACAAAATCGCATGATTTCCCGATCTGATTTATGCTTGGGATCAAAATCAGATCCACCCTTCCCCGCTCCAAGAGGAAGTCCGGTAAGGGCATTTTTGAAAGTCTGCTCAAAGGCCAAAAACTTCAGAATACTCATATTGAGGGTGGGGTGAAAACGGAGCCCGCCTTTGTACGGGCCCATCGCAGAATTCATCTGCACCCGATAACCCCTATTGACGTGGATTTCATTGTTGTCATCTGTCCAGCATACCCGAAAACTAATCACCCTCTCGGGTTCGGCCATGCGTTCGAAGACTTTCTCATCTAGGTAACGCTTATTGGATGCCAGTATGGGGTGAATACTGTCAAATACTTCCGATACTGCCTGATGAAATTCAGGCTGACCCGGGTTTTTTTCTTTAATAGCGGATAATACATAGTCAATTTGTGACATGTTACAATTACAGGTTTAGTGTGTTTCCAGCAAGGCAGGAAATTAAATTACAATAATAAGGAGGAATAGGAAAAATCTAAAATTCAGCAAGAAAGTACATTTCCCAAGAAGTATAGAATTGTCAGTGTTTTTTGCAAATATAATTATATCGTGGAATTAATCCAGAAGTGTGGCGAAAATCGCCTGTGCCTTTAGTTGGCATTCTTCATATTCCTGGACAGCATCCGCATCGGAGGTAATGGCACTTCCTACGGCAAAATAAAATTTCTTTTCTTCTCTATCTACAATCACACTCCTAATAATAACGTTCCAATCAAAGTCTCCCTGCTCATCCACATATCCAATTGATCCTGAAAACCAGCCTCTTTTAAAATTTTCGTAGTGATCTATTAGTTCCATGCATTTGATTTTTGGTGCGCCCGTCATGCTGCCCATCGGAAATGTTTGCCTAAACACCTGCTCCAACGATATGTTTGGCTTCATCTCGCAAGATACTGTTGAAATCATTTGGGTAATTTGTCTAAATTGATATATCCCAAATAATTCTTCTACAACTATTTTTCCCGGTTGTGCTAATTTTGCTAGATCATTGCGCATCAAATCTACAATCATCAGGTTCTCGGCCTGTTCCTTTTCGCTGCTTCTCAACTGAGCGGCGAGAGCATCATCTTCCGCAGGTGTATTTCCTCTTTTCACACTGCCTTTAATGGGTTGGGCAATGAGTTTATTTCCAGCCCTTTTTAAAAAACGCTCCGGAGATGCGCCTAAAACCAATTTGTTTTTTGCTTTAAAAAATGCACTAAAGGGCATTGGCGACTTTTCGCATAGTCTCAAGTAAAAACCGATAGCGTCCAATGTTTCAAAGGTGCCTTCAAAGCCCATGCAATAATTCATTTCATAAATATCGCCTTCCAAAATATGTTCCTGAATCTTATGAAAGGTCTTGAAATATGCATCCTTGGTAAGTAAAGAATGAACAGTAGGATTGGTAATAGTGCGTGAAAGGACCTTTAATTCGAAATTTTGAATTTCATTAAAAATTTGACGAGCATTTGGATGTATAATTGTTGCTAGATCACCGTCAAAAATTACTTGAAACTCCGGGATGAAAAATTCCGATTCTGGGCAGTCAATAGGAGCAGCATTGTTGCTGGCTAGTTTTTCATAGATATTTTTTTGATCATAGCTGACGATTCCCACCCGTTGGCGGTGGGGCAATGCGCTTGCTTGAGAAAGGGAAATGGAACTTTGGGCGGCGAAAAGTTGATGCCTGAATCCATCATAAGGATAGGAAATACCATGTGAATTAAAGTAAGCAACATAAGCGTAGTTATTGTCTGTCCAGTGAAGTAACTTCAGGACCCAGTCTTGGTCAATGCGAAATTGGCCAGAAGAAAGTTGTTGAGTCATGAAGGCAAAGGTACGATTAAGTCCAAAAAAAAGGGATAAGTTAACTTACCCCTTTTGTATTGAAATTTGAATGCCAATTAGTTTGTTTGTACGTCAAAATCCACACTTACCGTATTGTAGATAAATTGGTCCTTAGCTTTATCAACTGCGGTAGATTCGTCACCATAGGATAGTCCCCAATTTGTACGATCAATGTTAAACCCAGCTTTGGCAGCTACTTTCCCATTGTTAATAGAAACATTTGCGGGGAATTTAATATTTTTCGTAGTGCCTCTCATGGTAAGGTTTCCGCTGATCCAATGCGTTGGATTTGCAGGAGCGATTTCAGACTCACTCTTTGGTGTGTTTTCTGTCTCAAATTGATCCTGATCTTGGATAGTTCCAGCACTGTAGGGCTCTACTGCCGTAATCTCAAATTTGGCCTGTGGATGGTTGGCTGCGTCGAAAAAGTCATCAGATTGAAGATGACCAAAAAGCTTTCCGTGATTTTCAGAACCAGCTTCCATGTCATGGATCTCCAATTTGGTTATGTCAAACGTAAATGAACCAGCAGTAATCGCATCGCCTTCCAGCGATAATTCCCCACCGGTAACTGGGATTATTCCAAAATGCTGTCCAGTTGGTTTGTATCCTCTCCAATTTACTTTGGAGTTGGCCGCATCCAATGTTACGGTACTTCCTGTTGCCACGGCTACGTCTCCTGCTTCAGATGTTTCTACTGTGTCTCCACTTTTACCACATCCGTACATGATCAATGCGGAAGCAAACAATAATGATGATAATTTGAATAGTTTCATGATGTTAATAAGTTTTTAAATTTGGTTCAGTTTTTTATATGTATGTACACAAAACTATTTCTGACGAAAAAAGTTCATTCGGGGATTTAATTATTTTAGCTTTGACTGGCAAATTGATTAACAGAAAATTTAATTACAACAACAAATAAATGGCTCTTATAAAAAAGGTCTGGGGATTTACACCCCAATGGGGAAGAGACTGCTGGATAGCGGATAATGCTACCATCGTGGGAGATGTCGTGATGGGCGAGAAGTGCACTGTATGGTTCAATGCTGTCGTACGGGGAGATGTGAATGAAATTCGGATAGGAAATCAAACCAACATTCAGGATGGAGCGGTCATCCATTGCACTTATCAAAAAGCAGGCACCTACATAGGAAGCAATGTATCTATCGCCCATAAGGCCATTGTTCATGGCTGCACCATAGAGGATAATGTGCTTATAGGCATGGGTGCGATCATTATGGATAACGCACTGGTAAAAAGTGGAGCGGTGATTGCCGCCGGTGCGGTGGTCTTGGCAGGAACGGTAGTGGAGGAAAACAGCATTTATGCAGGCATTCCAGCCAAAAAGGTCAAAGATACGGGCGAATTTATGACTGCGGAAATTAAGCGGATTGCGGGCAACTACCCCATGTACGCCGGTTGGTATAACGAATAAGCTATATTTCTTCCTCCGGTCGAAACCGCATATGCTTAGGATAAGGAAATGCATGGATAAACTCCCCACGAGCAATGCTTTCACGGATTTGATTCCAATGTTCAGGATCAAATAGATTTGGATGGATATCAAAAAAATATTCCCGAACATCCGGTCTTCCAATCATAAAGCGCTTGAAATCTTCCGGAAATACATCGTTGGATGCTATTTCGTACCAAGGTTTGGACGCATAGATTTGTTCATTGGTTTCTGCAATTGGTTTTTTGCGAAAGTTCATGTCCGCCAGAAATTCGATTTCGTCATAATCATAGAAAATTACCCTTTTTTGCCGGGTTACCCCAAAATTTTTGGTCATCATATCCCCTGGGAAAATGTTTGCTTGGGCGAGTTGCAAAATAGAGTTCCCATATTCCTCCACCGCCTGACGGGCTTCGTCCAATGAGCAGCTCTCGAGGAAAATATTTAATGGCTTCAAGCGTCGTTCTGTGTACAGGTGTTTGATAATAAGGGTTTCATCTTTAAATTCTAAAAGAGAATTTACGGTATTTTTGAGCTCCTTCAACAAGTCCGGATGGATTCGTTGCAGCGGTAATTGGAAATATTCAAATTCATGGGTATCGGCCATTCTTCCTACCCGATCATGGAGGGAAACCAATTTATATTTTTCCCTTACCTGTTGACGGGTCATGTTTTTTGGCGGGTCAAAGTGATCTCTTATCAGTTTAAAAACAATATTGTAAGAAGGAAGCGTGAAGACGGTCATCACCATGCCTTTGATTCCAGGTGCCAGTACGAACTTATCGTCACTTTCAGACAAATGTGTTAAAAAATCCCTGTATAGCTCTGTTTTTCCATGCTTGTTAAACCCAATGGCATTATAGAGTTCGTGGGGCCTCTTGTTCCTGATGATTGAATTCAGAAAGTATACTACCTGAGCAGGCACTTCGATCTCCGCCATAAAATAGGATCTAGTGTAAGAAAATATTCCACTCATGATATCCGGATTGAAAATGAGTGTGTCCGCAAAGACACCGTTTTTGTTGTGGACGAATGGAATCAGAAAAGGCATCCATTTTTCCCCGATAAATGTCCTTCCTATCAGGTACGCAGCTTTGTTCCTATAGAATACAGTCTTCAACATTTGAATGGTGGTGTCAGTAGAAGTGGCGTATCGAGTCAAAATAATCTCCTGAACTTCCCTTACCAGAAATGCTAAATCTTTTTCTTTTTGGAAATAAGGCACCCCAAAATCAAAATCCTCCAGCATTTTTTCAAAAATCCGGGTCAATTCCCAGTGTCCGGGATAAATATAAAAAAGGGAAGTATCAGGTACAGCCGGAGCTCGTTGTATTCCAGGATAAACGAACATCAATTCTGAATCGACGCATTTTCCGGGATAAGTCTTTCTAAAGACGGAGTTGAAAAAAGACTCAGCCAATTCTCCATCTGGCCGCTGGGAAACCAATTTGCTAAACCCTGCTTTTATTTCTTTCCAAAGCCCCCGGTCACCTTTATTTTCCTTCAAAAGTTCTTCACACTTGCTAATGATGATTTTCAAGTTGTCTTTATAAAGGCGTAGTCTCTTTTTATGGTTTCTTTGGAGTTCATTCCAGTTTCTTTCCTTAAAATTAATGGGAGCTTGCCTGGACAGTGCGTTGAAAGCAAAAATATAGTCATCAAATCCACGCTGAATTTCGCAAATCACTTGGCTTATTAGGGAGCTGTTTTCTGTATCGGTCATGGAGGTTGAATTTAGCACACAAAAGGGTGAGTAGAGGATGATTTTTTAAAAAAAATGTGCACGTTTTTTTTCGAATTTTTGGAATAAAAGAATTTATGATTAAATTTCCTCAAGTTTATTCAAATTTTTGAATAATACCCAATAGGTTTAATAGGTTTGATAAGTAAAAAAGGTTTGGACTATGTCCAGACCTTTTTTTGTAAGAGGTTGGTTTCAAAGGTAATGTAATTAAAATTTGCAGCTAGTTGGGTTCATGAAAGATGGGAATTTCTTCAGTTTTAATTAACCTAGTACTTTTTAAACCAGTTTTTTCGACTACAAACCGCAAGCTATGTTTATCTCGTGGGTTTCACCAACCAATTTTTTTTGTTTAATTTGACACGCAGATAACGACGGGCCATGTTTCATAAGATAAATTTACGACAGTTTTGCAAGTTAGCAGGACCTGTTTTTTTTATAGGTGTGTTAATTGCCTGTTCGGGGCGGGTAGAAGAAGGAAAGTCCGAAGCCGGCGGACCAAACCCTGAGGCAACCAGTGAGGCTCTATTAGAAAGAGGTTTGAAGATTCTTCAGCCTTGGACATCGCATTGGGCAGACTGGGGTATGCCTGATGCCCTGTCTTCCTTTAGGCAAATTGCAGATCTGAATTTGGAACTGCTCGAAAGACCCGAGGTTAATCCAATCAAAGAAGGAGAACATCCGCTTGCCACCTTTCAGTTTCAACATCCCGACGCTATAGGTACAGTAGACATCTATCATTATAAGGTGCACATTGACGATGCCTCACGTGTATCGTTTGAGCCAGATGCTGAAGTTATTTTCTACCGGCAAAACGGCATGCGTGAACGTCTTTTATTTATAGGTCCTTCCGGATTGTTTGAAGATGCCGTTTGGATTGATGCTATTCATCTGTTGGTGGTAGGTTACTTTGAAAATGAAGCCGGATTTTCGCCCATGGCTTGGCTGTTGGATATTGAGAATTCTTCGTATCTGCTATATGAAAGTGAATTTGTCGTCTCGAATTATGACCGATTTGGTTATCTGAAAAAAAAGTTATCAGCTCTAAATTTAGGTCCATGAAGTTTGATACCGTACTCAAGCATTTGTCAGAGGCCCTAAAGCATCCGCTACCGGGTAAAGTGGGCCAATTATCCATGGCTCCTCTACCCTTAAATGAGGACCGCTTTGCCTCGATGGAACTTCCAAATGCGAGAAAAGGAGCGGTGTTGCTATTGCTCTATCCAGATGATGAGGGATGCATGGTACCTTTCATCAAGCGGTCTATTTATGAAGGTACTCATGCCGGACAGATTTCTCTGCCGGGTGGCAAATGGGAACCCTCAGATGCTTCGTTGGAATATACAGCCCAGCGAGAAACGGAAGAAGAAATAGGGGTTCAGATGGATAGCATAAAAATACTGGGTCGGCTTTCGAGGCTCTATATACCACCAAGTAATTACTTGGTCGAACCTTTCGTGGGCTACGTGGAGAGCAAACCTAAATTCAGTCCGGACCCCAGGGAAGTGGACAGGGTGGTAACCTGTAGTTTTGCCCATCTGATTAACAGATCTACCCGAAAGCAGAAGGATATAATTATTCGTAAAGATCACCATTTATCAGCACCCTATTTTGATATAGACAATGAAGTGGTTTGGGGTGCCACGGCAATGATTTTGGGTGAATTTCTTCATCTCTGGGAAAAAGAAGTTAATTAGATTGGCAAAGAAATATGGATGGAGAAGTACCTTTGATTGAAAATGATGCAGTCGTTTTGGGCTTGCTGATGGGGATTCTAGGGTTGGTTTTTTATACTTCGGCAAGTGATCATCCAGTCTTTAAAAAAATATACCGGGTTGTACCCACGGTATTGTTGTGTTATTTCATTCCATCCCTTTTCAATACCTTCGGAGTTATTTCTGGAGAAAGTTCAGGGCTATATTTTATGGCTTCCAGATACTTATTGCCGACCTCTCTGGTATTGTTGACATTAAGTATTGACCTCAAAAGCATTGTCAAATTAGGCCCTAAGGCACTAATTATGTTTTTATCCGGAACCCTTGGAATTGTTTTGGGAGGCCCCATAGCGTTGTTGATTGTATCATTTTTTGTTCCAAGTATCATGGATGGTTCAGGTAGTGATGAGATATGGAGGGGCCTAGCCACCATAGCCGGTAGTTGGATTGGCGGTAGCGCTAATCAGACCTCCATGTTGGAAGTGTTCGGTGCCAGCCCTGCGCTTTTTAGTCAAATGATAGCCGTAGATGTAATCGTTGCCAACATTTGGATGGCAGTGCTGTTATATTGGGCGGCAAAGCCGGAAATAATCGACCGGTATTTCAAGGCTGATACCAGTGCTATTAATGAATTGCAACAAAAGGTAGAACAATATCGGAAAGGAATACTAAAGATTCCTACTATGGGTGATACGATGGCTATTTTGGGAGTTGGTTTTGTTGTTACCGGCATAGCCCACCTAGCTGGAGACGCATTTGCGCCATATATCCGGGTAAACTATCCCCAGCTGGTTCAATATTCTTTGGACAATACCTTCTTCTGGATTGTAATTGTCGCCACTACAGGAGGCCTTATACTGTCCTTTACCCGGGTTAGGAAACTGGAAGGAGCAGGAGCATCTCGGCTGGGAAGTGTCCTGTTGTATGTTTTAGTAGGAACTATCGGCATGCAGATGGATTTATTTTCAATCTTGGAAAATCCCCTTTTCTTTTTAATAGGTATGGTATGGATGTTGATTCATGTAATTATTATGTTGGGAATCGCCTATTTGATCAAGGCTCCTTTTTTCTTTGTGGCGGTTGGTTCTCAAGCAAATGTAGGCGGTGCGGCATCAGCCCCTATCGTGGCCTCTGCATTCAATCCGGCCTTGGCTCCAGTAGGGGTGCTTTTGGCAGTATTTGGTTATGCTTTGGGTACTTATGGGGCCTATTTATCCGGATTGTTATTGCAAATGGTGTTTAATTGGTAACTAAAGATGGCAACATACCGAAAATTTATTTTTGTTTGTACAGGATCTGATTGTAAAAAAAACGGGTGCAAAACTTTGCTCAAAGAAATGGGTCAGCTTCTTAAAACTGATCCCCATAAGGGGAAATGGAAGATAGTGAAAACCAAATGTATGGATTTTTGCAAATCCGGTCCTGTAGCAGTAATTAGCAACGAGTTGATCAAGAAGATGGAGATAGGGGATCTTCGGGGAAAATTATAAGATAAACCTTTATTTATTATAATTTGAAAGAAGAATAATGAAAATTTTTAAATATAAAGTCGTATTTAATTAATTACTTGTATATAACCGTTATTTGTTTTTATATTTATACGTGCATTTACTTCACTATTATTTTGATTACTGTGCTTTAATTCAAGCTTCTTGACTCTAAAGCGATCATACTGATTTTTATAATGAACACAATTTTCAACCGTGGTTTTTCCAGCGAAAAGTTGAATTATCAAGATTTTTTCTTGGTGTTCAATGAGCACGCTATACTTTTTTCAGAAGGAATTCCTGATTCTCCGGGATCCTGGGAAGAAATTTTTCAGCGGGATGAGTTTTTATTAAGCAAACTAATCGCATATTTTAAATCCATCGATAAAAAAAACTTCGTTTCCATAAAGCAGTTGCCTACAAAGGAAACACCTACTGCATGGCGAATCGAGGGCATATGGATGGAAGGATATGGGAAACTTTGTTTTGCTGCGGGAAAATGGATGCCTGATCGTGATAATCTATCATTATTGGATCAATCCTTAGGGAGGTTGATACCGCAAGATAAGCTATTGCAAGAAGCTGAGCTTTTGGCAAAAACAGGGTCATGGAGGTTTTTGAACGCCCAGAGAAAGGTGTTTTTATCTCCCGGTCTAAGAAAGCTTTTTGGTCTACATCTGGAAACCGAATCCATAGCGATAAGGGATTTTATCCATCTTGTGAGGTCAAAGGATCGGGCAAAGGTGGGGAATCAGTTGAAGAAAGCCATTAAGACAAGAAAAACTACCTCCGGAGAGTTCGTGTATAGTCATCCTGACGGGAAAGACCGATTTATTTCATATAGGATTCAGGTGAATAGTCTCAGTCCCCAAAATCAATTGGAAGTATTCGGTTATTGCATGGATATTTCAGACAAAAAGGAAATTGAAAGAAATCTCCAGTTTGAATCCCAAATATTAGCCCAAGTAAAAGATCCGATTTTTGTGACTGACCTGAGCTTCCAAATTATCTACATGAATCAGGCTGCCTCCAAATCAAGTGGAGTGCCAGTTTCATTTTCCGGTAGGATTGGAGATTTATATACGCTTATATCGGGTGAAAATAAAACTTTATATAATTTATTTGAAGAAACCTATTTGACAGGTAACTGGTGCGGTGAGGTTTCATTGGCTTGTATTTCCAAACAACAGGCACCATTCGAACTGTCTATAACATTATTGAAAAACCCCGATAAAGAGGTCGTTGGATTTTCGCTGATAATCAATAACATTGCCGAAAAGCGGGAGCGGGAAGAAATGGCCAACACGGTCAAGGTCATTGTGGAAAAAAGCCTAGCCGTTATGTTCAGATTGGATCCGAAAAATCACTTTGAGATTACATTTATTACAGAAAACATCAAAAAATACGGTTATCGGGCCAAAGATATTATAGAGGACAAAACCAGTTTTCTGGACTTGATTCACCCTGATGACCTGCCGGGCTTTGTTCAGTCATTTGCAGATTTAGACAATCCTGTACGTATAAGGGAGTATAGAATCCGGCAAAAAAATGGGAATTACAAATGGATTGAGGATAAAGCAAGTGCCCTTTCGCTCGAAAAAGGAGAAGCGGTTTGCTATGAGGGGCTTTTTCAAGATATCACTGAGAAAAAGTTTGACCGGGCAGAGATAGAGCGTATTAAAAATCAATACCGTGTTTTAGCTTCAAATATTCCGCTTACCAATGTATTTCTAATAGACAAGAATTATACTTACCTCGTCGCAGAAGGGCCAAATTTTGATTATTGGGGGTTGGATAAGGCCTATTTTGAAGGGAAGACCATACAGCAAGCAAATACCACCAACTTTGATGTCATTCTTCCGCTATTTGAGACAGCTAGGAAAAGAAAAGTTACAACATCAAAAGAGTTACACTACATGAATAGGGTGTATAAATTGATGGCTAAGCCTATTTTTTCGGATGAAGGATTGGAGTATTTTTTGGGTATCATCCAAGATATATCTGATGAGTACCACATCAAAAAAGCACTTGAGAAAAGTGAGCTGAAATACAGGAATTTAGTGGAGGAATCTACGGAACTTATCTTTTCGATTAACTCCTCAATGGAATTGAGTTATGTCTCGCCGAATATCAAACAGTTTTTGGATTACGAAACATACGAATTTACCAGTGGGGCTTTTGTTGATTTTCTGCATCCGGATGATCGAAAATCCTTGGAGAGGTTTAAGGAAGACCCGATTATGTATTTTGAGCACAATCCCTCATTTGAATGTAGATTAAAGCATAGAGACGGCACTTTTAGAATCTTTAGTTCCAGCGGTAAACTGATAAAAGACGACCAGGGTAAGGTCCGTTACTATTTGGGAATTGCCCGGGATATTACCAAGTTAAAAGAAACTCAGAAGGAGTTGTTTCTGGCAAAAAATCGGGCCGAGGCAGCATTGACGGCCAAATCCCAGTTTCTGTCTGTCATGAGTCATGAGATAAGGACACCAATGAATGCGGTGATTGGTCTGTCCCATTTGCTGCTTGAAGACAACCCCAGGGAGGATCAACTCGAAAATCTGCGAACCTTACAGTTTTCCGCAGAAAACCTGCTAGGATTGATCAACGATATACTTGATTTTAACAAGATTGATTCGGGTAAAATTGAATTGGAAACCGTTGTATTTGAACCTGCGCATTTGTTAAACAGGATAGTTCATTCATATACCTACCAAATACGGGAAAAAGCGTTAGAAATTGTTTTGGATATTGCACCTAATCTTCCTCAGTATATTGTTGGGGACCCAGTGAGAATCTCCCAGATTTTGAACAACCTGATTTCCAATGCGGTAAAGTTTACAAAGGACGGGATGGTGAAGATTTCAATGAGGCCAACCAAACAGACAGACGCCACTGTGTCAATTCATTTTGAGGTGGAAGATACGGGTATTGGAATCCCCGAAAACAAACTTGACTCTATCTTTGAGGCATTTACCCAAGCAAGCTCTGATACTACCCGGAAATATGGGGGAACAGGTCTGGGTCTCGCTATAGTAAAAAAGCTTATTCAACTTTTTGGGTCAGACATTTATGTAAAATCAACACCATCCCAAGGGACAATTTTCTGGTTTGAACTCAGTTTTGATATTTCCAAACAGGCAAAATCCAGCAATCAATTGACTTCGGGGCCATTGAAGGACCTAAATAAAACCAGCCTTTTGGTTGCTGAAGACAATATTGTCAATCAGGTATTGCTTCGAAAATATCTAATTAGATGGGGGGTGGGGAATCTCGAATTTGCCAATAACGGAGAAAAGGCAGTAGCAATGTATATGGAGGGTGATTTTGACATCCTTTTACTTGACTTGCAGATGCCCGTCATGGACGGATTTGAGGTGTCCAATAGAATCCGGCAAATGGAGAAGGAAAACTCCTCCAAAAGAATCCCGATAATTGCATTGACAGCATCGTCTTATTCTGAAGTAAAGGAGGACATACAGGAGGCGGGCATGGATGATTATGTGTCAAAGCCATTTGTTCCGGCTAACCTTTATGCCAAAATCACAAAATACCTATAAGCCATCTCAGCATGAATGATGGAATTTTAAACCAAGGGCTAAAATACCCTACAAAGAGGGCAATATTTTGCTGAATAGTCTGGTTATTCCATCCAATAGCTTTAATTTCGGCTTCAATTTTCAAAAAATGCGTATACCCATCCTGCTGTTGATTTTCATTTTATGGGGCCAGAGTTTGATGGCTCAGACTGACCCTTCCCGCAGGTCTACTTTTTACCTTACCTATGGAAGTTCCGGAGCCAATCTCAGAGAATTTAACGAAATGCTCTCCGATAAAGGGCTATCTCCCCTTCGAAATGGATACACCACATTGGGAATAGGGTATCAAAGTAGGATTAACGACTTTATTTTTGGGGTGGAACTGTATCAAAATAACGGACCCAAGTCAGTATTTAGGGATTATGAATTGGATTATAGAACCTCACGGCTTTATTTTAATGTTGGCTATGCGTTGACGGAAGAGGGGCGAGTGCAGTTCATTCATTACATGTCTTTGGGTGTGGGTTATCTTAATTTTCAGATGTTAAAGGAAGGTCAGCCCGAACGCTTGGGAGATTTTTTAGCTTCGCCGGCTCAAGGTTTTATTTTGCGGAAAAATGACATTCAAAAGGGAAGCAACTATTTTGGAGGTTTTCTTACTGAGATTGGATTCCAGTTGGGATATGACATCAGGATCCCATCCATGGAAGAATCTATAGAACTTATCGGGAAATTTGGCTATTCTTTTAGTCCTTTTGAAAACGCATGGAATAAAAATGGGGTAGCTTTTGACAATACGCAAGCAGGAGCATTTTTACGTATGGGAGCAGGTATATCGCTGCCAGACAGGAATATTTTCTATGATGATGCTACTTTAGGCCTTCATTTTTTTTATGGCAAAAATTTTGTTTCCGTAGGGAGTTTCAATGAATCCTTGGATGCAAATGATTACAATAGGCTACCAGATATTCCGGGTAACATAGGGTTTAAGATTATCGGCGAGAATGGCAGAAAGATGTATGGAGCGGAAATTTTCAATTTAGCCAGTAAGGGTACCGCCAACGAATCCTATGACCAATCGCTGAACAGCATACGCTTTTATGGAAATCTGGGGTATCAACTTTTTAAAAGAAATAACCTAGAAATGGGAGTCTTAGGAGGACTAGGATTTGGGAGTGTACGTTATACCTTGGAAAACCTGAACAAACCTGAATTCCCGCTTCTTTTTGAGGAACCCGATTATGACGGCTACATTTTTGCCAGAGGGCTCATGGTAAAGCCGGAGTTGATGATTGCCTATGCGCTTCCTATAGCCAAAGTCAATGCTTTTAATGTTGTCTATTCCATACATGCAGGCTATGAAATGCCTCTTGGCAGGTATAGGTTTGGCGACACCAGTATGCAGTCCTTTATGAAAGGACCATACCTGCAATTTGGCCTAGGGGTAAGGCCCTAGTGTAATTTGTTGAAGTAGTTTTATTTAATAAACCTTTTTTGCCAACAAACGGATGATGACTTAATAAGTGATGACATCCCTAATGTATCAACAGAAAATTGCTCCGAATTTTGAAAGTTTTGAATCAATCGGGAATTTTTCCGATAAAAAGATGTTAATTTTGGAATTGCTTATCAAGAAAGACGGAGGGAAGGGCCCTATGATGTCTTAGCAACCTAAATTTAAAAAGGTGCTAATTCCCTATCCGGGTTTTCCGGATGAAGATGAGCCGTGAGATAGTATTCAAAATTCTATTTTTCTTTCGGTTCTTTCTTGATTCGCTTTAGATCCTGAAAACATGAACAGAACTGACTTACTATTACATCAATCCCAAAGAAAAATACTCATACTGGACGGTGCCATGGGGACTATGATTCAGCGGTATGGATTGGGTGAAGATGATTTTAGGACTCCTGATTTGGCAAATTTCAAAAAATCATTGAAGGGGAACAACGACTTATTGTCCCTATCAAGGCCTGATATCATTCGGGAGATTCATGCCGAATACTTCAAAGCAGGAGCTGATATTGTAGAAACAAACACATTCAGTAGCACCTCTATTGCGCAAGAAGATTACGGCCTTCAGCACTTGGCCTACATGCTCAATCTCCAGTCGGCCAGACTGGCGAAAGAAGTTGCTCTTGAATTCACAAAGTTGACTCCAGATCAGCCGCGCTTTGTTGCCGGTGCCTTGGGACCTACAAACAGAACTGCCTCCATTTCTCCAGATGTAAATGATCCGGGGTACAGGGCGATTACCTTTGATCAGCTTGCTGATGCATACAAGGACCAGATCAGGGGATTGCTGGACGGAGGGGTGGATATGCTGCTGGTGGAGACTGTATTTGACACCTTAAACGCCAAAGCGGCTCTTTATGCCATCCAGGAAGTTTATGAAGAGTTGGGTATTCCTCTTTCTCCACAAGAGGGTGGCATCCCCATTATGGTCTCCGGTACCATTACCGATGCCTCCGGGAGAACACTATCCGGACAGACAACCGAAGCTTTCCTAATTTCTATTTCCCATGTACCTCTCTTCAGCGTTGGCCTGAACTGTGCGTTGGGAGCAAAGGAATTACGACCTTATCTGAAGGTGATGGCTGAAGAGGCCCCTTTTCTTGTCAGTGTCTATCCAAATGCGGGTTTGCCCAATGAATTTGGAGCCTATGATCAGGGTCCTGATGAGATGAACAGCCAAGTGGAGGAATTCCTTAAAGAAGGCTGGGTAAATATCCTTGGCGGATGCTGCGGGACTACACCGGACCATATACAGATTATCGCCAAGACAGCAGCAAACTATTCCCCGCGAAAATTGAATCTTGAACCGGCAGAAAACTAACTATGCAACTGAAATCCAAATACAGCAACGTAATGAAACTTTCCGGTCTGGAACCACTGGTTTTCACACCGGAAATAAATTTCGTCAATATTGGAGAAAGAACCAATGTGACCGGGTCAAAGAGATTTGCCAAACTGATCTTGAATGGAGATTATGACCAGGCACTGGAGGTTGCCTTGGATCAGGTAAGGGGGGGAGCTCAAATCCTGGATGTTTGTATGGACGAAGGGATGTTGGATGGAGAAGCAGCAATGGTCAAATTTTTGAACCTAATCGCTTCGGAACCCGAAATTAGCCGGATTCCAATCATGATAGATAGCTCCAAGTTCCATATCATCGTCGCCGGACTCAAATGTGTCCAAGGAAAGGGAATTGTCAATTCGATCAGCTTGAAGAATGGTGAGGAAGAATTCATCCGGCAGGCGAAGACCGTCAAACGTTTTGGCGCGGCAGTGGTGGTAATGGCATTTGATGAGAAAGGACAGGCGGACACGTATGAACGCAGGGTGCAGATTTGTAGGAGAAGCTATGACATATTGACCAAAACCGTCCATTTCAACCCGCAAGACATTATTTTTGATCCTAATATTTTCCCTGTAGCAACCGGCATGGAAGAACACCGAACTAACGCCATCGATTTTTTCAGGGCAACTCAGTGGATCAAGCAAAATCTACCGGGAGCAAAAATCAGCGGGGGAGTGAGCAACGTAAGCTTTTCGTTTAGAGGCAACAACCCAGTGAGGGAAGCCATGCATGCGGTATTTTTATATCATGCGATCAAACACGGCATGGATATGGGGATAGTGAATCCAACCATGTTGGAAATCTATGACGATATTCCCAAAGATCTGCTGGAGCGAGTGGAGGATGTTATGTGGAACCGCCGGGAAGACGCTACGGAAAGGTTGTTGGATTTTGCCGAGACAGTTAAATCAAGTGGCAAAAAAGCCAAAGTGGACGATGAATGGCGAAGTGCCAGCATAGAAAAAAGAATTGAACATGCCCTGGTAAAGGGAATCATTGACTATGTTTTGGAAGATACTGAAGAAGCCCGGGTCCATTTTGGTGATCCGCTCAAGGTAATCGAAGGTCCTTTGATGGATGGAATGAACGTAGTAGGTGATCTGTTCGGAGAAGGCAAGATGTTTTTGCCCCAGGTTGTCAAAAGTGCCAGGGTTATGAAAAAAGCAGTGGCTTACTTGGAGCCGTTCATGCCCAAAGCAGGCGACTTGAATTTCGATAGCAATACGTCAAAAATTAAAAAAATCCTACTTGCTACAGTTAAGGGGGATGTGCATGATATTGGCAAAAACATCGTCGGGGTCGTGCTAGCTTGTAACAGCTATCATATTATTGACCTGGGAGTGATGGTTGAGGCGGAGCGCATTATCGATGAAGCAATTGCCCAGAAGGTAGATATTATAGGGCTTAGCGGGCTCATTACTCCATCCTTGGATGAAATGGTAGACGTAGCGGCCGAGATGGAAAGAAGGGGGCTACAGATACCGCTTCTCATAGGGGGTGCCACCACATCACGGATTCATACAGCGGTAAAAATTGACCCGGTTTATAGCGGCATAGTCGTCCATGTAACCGATGCCTCCAAATCAGTGCCGATCGCTGGAGAGGCCATTAATGAGGCGATTAAAGAGGACTATAAGCTCAAAATCAAGGCAACCTATCAAGAACTGCGAGTGGCCCATGAAGCAAAACAACAAATCAAGCAAATGGCAACCTTTGAGGAAGCTGCTAAAAACCCTACGGTAATAGATTGGGAAAACTATAGGCCCCATATACCGAAAAAGTTGGGCATCACAACGTTGGAAAATTTGGATTTGAAGGTGCTGAGGGAATATATTGATTGGACCCCTTTCTTCAGTACTTGGATGCTTTCGGGCAAATACCCCAAAATTCTCGAACATCCGCTGATAGGAGAGGAGGCTAAAAAGCTTTTCACCGAGGCCAATGCCATGTTGGATCAACTAATAGCGGAAAGGTGGCTTTCTGCAAAAGCTGTCGTAGGATTGTTCCCCGTTCAGCGTATTGGAGAGGATTTGGTGATTGATGCTGCGTATACGGGCGGTAATGACCAAGCATTTCATTTTCTGCGGCAGCAGGGCAAAAAAGGGAGGGGTGTTCCAAACCGAAGTCTGGTAGATTATATACATCCGACCGATAAAGACTATTTTGGTTGCTTTGCAGTGACTGCCGGTCTAGGAATAGAAGCGAAATTGGATGAATACAAAAAAGATGATGACGATTACCACGATATCATGCTGAAAGCACTCGCCGATAGGTTGGCAGAGGCTGGAGCGGAGTATCTTCATGCGTTGGTAAGGAAGGAACTCTGGGCTTACTCACCTGACGAAAATCTGGCGAATGAAGACCTTATCCAAGAAAATTATGCAGGTATCCGACCGGCACCGGGCTATCCGGCTTGTCCGGAACACTCCGAAAAAAGGATGCTTTTTGACTTACTTGAGGTTGAGCAAAGGATTGGGATTACCCTAACAGATAGCTTTGCCATGTATCCAACATCCTCAGTCAGTGGATTTTATTTCGCTCATCCGGATAGTAAATATTTTGGACTGGGAAAAATCGGAGAGGACCAGGTAGTTGACTATGCAAATAGAAAAGGAGTTAGCAAAGAGCAGGCAGAGCGATGGCTTTCTCCCAACTTGGCATATACGCCAAAATTGATTCTTATGGATAAAGTCCAGTGAAAATTGAAGACGACTAATTTCTATCCAATATTGATATTAAACACAAATCCACCCACAGGTGTAATTCTTTTCGCAGAACATGAAAATTACAGAACACATCCAACAAGCCAATAAAACACTCTTCTCGTTCGAAATACTACCCCCTCTCAAAGGACAAAGTCTTCAGGACATGCTCGCTGGAATTGAACCTTTGATGGAGTTTAATCCACCATTTGTAGATGTCACCTACCACCGGGAAGAATACATCTATAAGCAGCATCCCGGAGGACTTGTTCAGAAGGTGAGCACAAAGAAAAGACCCGGCACTATTGGTATTTGTGCGGCATTAATTAACAAATTTCATGTAGAACCAGTCCCGCATCTACTATGCGGAGGATTTTCAGAAGAAGAAACAGAAAATGCGCTGATTGATCTGGAGTTTATTGGAGTTCAGAATGTCTTGGCACTACGGGGAGATGCCGATAAATCTGAAGGTAAATTTATAGCTGAGAAGGATGGACATTGCTATGCGTGGCAACTGGTAAAACAGATCACAGATATGAATAAGGGTATTTACCTGCACGATGAAACTGAAACAGGATTTCACACGAATTTCTGTGTCGGGGTAGCGGGATATCCGGAAAAACACTTCGAGGCCCCAAGTTTGACCTATGACCTGAAATATCTTCAGGCAAAAATAGATGCGGGTGCCAGCTATGTGGTTACGCAGATGTTTTTTGATAACCAGAAATATTTCGATTATGTAAAGCGGGTACGGGAGGCTGGAATTGATATCCCGATTATCCCCGGACTGAAACCGATAACAACTCTTTCGCAAATAGTGAATCTTCCCAGAACATTCTTTTTGGATCTTCCTGATGCGTTAATGGTGGAGTTAGACAAATGCAAATCCAATGCTGACGTAAAAGAAGTGGGTATAACTTGGGCAATCCAACAAAGTAAGGAACTTGTAAAAGCGGCTGTACCTTCTTTACATTATTATACCATGAGTAAAGCTGAAGCTACTTATAAAATTGCCAAAGAAGTATTCTAATTTCGTAGGTGTTAACGCTTATTGGGATAGGAATTTTGATGCCCAAATAATTGGAATAGATGAAAAAAGAAGGTGTCACCCCGGTACCTCCTTCTTTCATTTTTTCGAGGAACCGATCAGTTGGAATTTCTTACCTGGAAGTGCCTTAAGAAAACCTTGAAACTCCAAATTCAGCAGCTTTGAGGCCAGTGTAGAAAGTGGGATATTGGTTTTCCAGCTAAGCTGATCGATCTCTAATTCCCGTTCCTGAACCAACATTTGCAGAATACTTTTTTCTACCTCATCAAATTGATCCCAGTCCATATGAACGGCCTTTTTGGTAATTTCGGAACCTTCCTTTTCCCAGGATAAGGCTTCCTCTATTTCTTTGGATCCCATATATATCCCCGCTTTCATTGTACGAATGAGGTTGTTACAGCCCTCGCTATATAAAGACTGAAGATTGCCTGGTACAGCAAATACTTCCTTGTTGTAGCTATAGGCTATTTCGGCAGTAATAAGGGCACCTCCTTTTTTAGCTGCTTCCACTACAATCAGGGCATCCGATAATCCTGCGATTATTCTGTTCCGTTGCGGGAAATTGTTGGGGTTGAGGGCACTGCCTATCCGGTACTCAGATACTAGCCCCCCGGATTTCATCATGGTTTGGGCAATCTGAAAATGATGAGCAGGATAGACTTTGTTAATGGGGGTACCTAATATCCCCAACGTAGGAAGGTTACTTTGCAAGGCGGCACGGTGGGCCTCTATATCTATCCCGTATGCCAGACCGCTGATAATGGTTGGCTTGTATTCGGCAAGATCTTCGACGATTTTTGCGGTAACAGCTTTCCCATATGCGGTCGCATTGCGCGTGCCTACGATGCCTATGGTCCTTGCAGGGTTCAAATCGGCTTCACCTCTGGTGAATAAAAGTACAGGAGAATCGCTAAAAGATTTTAGACGTTGGGGGAATTCCTTATCCAGGTAGGATATTACCTTGACTCCATTGCGGTGGGCTTCTTCGAGTATTTGAGATGCTTCCTTTAGATAAGTATCCTTGGAATGTAATACTTCGGATAATTTAGCCCCCACGCCCGGGATTTTTTGAATTTTTCCTTTGGATAGGGCAAAAAATTGTTTTGCTGAACCACTATAGCTAATAATGTTTTTATATATTCCGGGGCCAATTTTTGGAATTAGGCTAAGGGCTACCGTATAGAGTAAGGAGTCATGGGTTGTTTTTTCCATTGAGATTATTCCTGATTTCTATCAAAAAACTTTTTATCCCCAGCAGTCTATCTACCATAGCCGCCTTATTGGCGACCTGATGGAGGTCTTTTTTTATGATTTCTTGTGCACCTTGCAAGGTGTACCCTTTCTCTTTCACCAAGTGGAAGATAAGTCTAATCTTTTCTATGTCATCGGTAGTAAACCTGCGATTCCCTTTTTTGTCCTTTTTTGGTTTGATGATGTCAAATTCACCCTCCCAATATCTTATTAGGGAAGTGGCTACTTTGAACATATCGGCGACTTCTCCGATGGAGTAGTATTTCTTCTCTATTTCTTTTTCTCGGTAGGGCAAGTTGATATTGTTTTATTTCAAAAATAACGAATAAAAAGCAAAAAACCTTTCAACTTCTTTGGGATAAAACCAAATAAAGCTGAAAGGTTTTTTCCAAGGTACAACCCCTGGGGACTAAATAAACTGTTAGGAAAGAGATTGATTCTCTCTAGAAGCCAATTCAAGAATTTTATCGAATTCAGATGGCTCTAGATCTTTGAAGAAATAATTGACCGGATTGACATACTTCCCGTCTTTAATGACTTCATAATGAACGTGGGGAGCAGTGGAAGATCCGGTATTACCTACTGTACCGATTTGATCGCCCCGTTTGATCTTTTGCCCTACCTTTACATTAAAATCATTCATATGGGCATACCTGGTGGAAAATCCGAATCCGTGATCGACAACAATATGCTTGCCATAGCCTCCAAATTCTGTCCTTACCAAAGAGACTACCCCGTCGCCAGTACTGTAGATAGGCGTGCCTTTAGGTGCTGAGAAATCTACACCCGTATGCATTTTTCTTACTTTTAGAATAGGGTGTATCCGAATACCATAACCAGAGGCAAGGCGGTTTAGCTCTTCATTATGTATGGGCTGAATAGCAGGAATGGACGCCCAGTATTCTTCTTTATTCAACGCCGTCTCGGACAATTCATCATAGGATCTCGTTTGGATAAACATTTGCTTTTTGAGACTTTCAAGTTTTTCCATCACCGTCAAAATCAGTTTCTCTTGGTTCAGCCCCTTCTCTTTAATTTCTTTGAATCTATCAGATCCGCCATATCCAGCTTTTCTCACGGAAGATGGAATAGGCTCTGATTCAAATATTACTCTGTATAAATTGTCGTCTCTCTCCTGAAGGTCTGCCATCATGGTATTGAGTCGGGTTACTTCCTGATTCATCAGGTCGTAATACAACTTAAGTTCCTGATTCTCCCTTTTTAAGAGCAATTCTTTTGGGGAGTCAAAATAGTGGCTGAAAACAAGCAGAATACCTACTGCAAAGATGGATGACAGTGATAAAAACCCCAGCAAATTCAGTGTAATGTCCCACTTGCTTCGAACATATCGTTCATATTTACAGGTCTTGGGATCGTAATAATATTTTATTCTACTCATCTAACAAATTGAACGGTAAAACTTCTAATTTTGTATTCCTTTTCGAAAAACAAGGGATTAAGCATGGTTAGCCCGCAAAAAGCGAGATATAGAATGCAAATGTAACTAAAATTGTATTCGAACTTCGAAATATAATCAATAAAGCATACAAAACATGAACGCAAAGCAAATAAGAAGCACATTTATAGATTTTTTTAAATCCAAAGGACATCAATTTGTGCCATCTGCTCCCATAGTGGTCAAAAATGACCCTACGCTCATGTTTACCAATGCCGGGATGAATCAGTTTAAAGATTTTTTCCTGGGAAATGACACTCCCCAATACTCCCGGGTAGCTAACAGCCAAAAGTGTCTTAGAGTTTCTGGAAAGCATAATGATTTGGAAGAAGTCGGGGTAGACACCTATCACCATACCATGTTTGAAATGCTGGGTAACTGGTCATTTGGAGATTATTTCAAGGAGGAAGCGATTGCATGGGCGTGGGAGTTGCTTACTGAAGTTTATGATTTACCTGTGGATCGCATGTATGTTACCGTCTTTGGAGGAGACCAGGCAGATGGGCTGGACAAGGATTTGGAGGCACTTGAGTTATGGGGTAAATGGATTGCCAAAGAGCGTATTTTATTTGGATCCAAAAAGGATAATTTTTGGGAAATGGGTGAATCCGGCCCCTGCGGCCCCTGCTCTGAAATACATGTGGATCTAAGAACTGATGCTGAGCGGCAACTAGTCGACGGCAAAGATCTCGTCAATCAAGATCATCCACAAGTTATTGAGATTTGGAATTTAGTTTTCATCCAATATAACCGGACGATGGACGGTGCACTGAAGGAATTGCCGGCCAAGCATGTGGACACGGGCATGGGCTTGGAGCGCCTGGTGAGGGTGATTCAATGGAAGCAATCCAATTATGACACGGATCTATTCCAACCTTTTATCCATCAACTTGAGGCTTTGTCCGGTATTTCTTATGGATCGGATGAAAAGACCGACATAGCATTTAGAGTTATTGTAGACCATATTCGGGCTATATCATTCACCATAGCGGATGGGCAGTTGCCATCAAACAACAAGGCGGGCTATGTGATTCGAAGGATTCTCCGGAGAGCCGTCCGATATGGCTATACGTTTTTGAATTTTAAGGAGCCATTCTTGCATCTTTTGCTACCGACGCTGTCGGACCTTTTCGGGGAAGTATTTCCAGAGGTTACCTTGCAGCAAGGATTTATTTCTAGGGTAATACAAGAGGAGGAAATTTCATTTTTGAGAACCTTGGATAAGGGACTGAAAATTTTGGATCAAATAAAATCTGAATCGTCCATCGTCTCTTCCAAGACAATTCCCGGGAACCAGGTTTTTGAATTGTATGATACCTACGGTTTCCCGCTTGATCTTACATCTCTTATAGCCAGAGAGCATGGTTTGTCTGTTGACGAAACCGGTTTTAATACAGCCATGGAAGTCCAAAAGACAAGATCACGCGCTGCGGCAGAACAGGAGACGGGGGATTGGATCACAGTGACAAGTGAGGAAAGTGTGGAGTTTGTGGGATATGACCAATTGCATTCACTTTGTCGGGTGCTTAAATACAGGGTGATATCCGAAAAGAAAGGGAAAAAGTACCAGTTAGTACTTAACAGAACTCCGTTTTATGCTGAAAGTGGCGGCCAGGTAGGGGATCAAGGAACCTTACTGGGAGAAAGCGAAACTATCCAAGTTTTAGATACGAAGAAGGAAAACGATTTGATAGTCCATGAGGTTGACAAGCTTCCGGTGGATACAAGTCAGTCATTTAACGCTCAGGTAAATGAAGAGCGAAGATTACGTGTCATGAACAATCATACGGCTACTCATTTGCTTCAGTCGGCTTTGAGACAGGTGTTGGGAAATCATATTCAACAAAAGGGGTCTTTAGTTAATGAGGAATTGTTACGGTTTGATTTCTCCCATTATGCCAAGCTTACTGATGGGGAATTGACTGCTGTTGAAGCCATTGTCAACGAGCGTATCCGGGCAAATATTCACCTTGATGAAAAAAGGAATCTGCCCAATGCGGAAGCGAAGGCTTTGGGGGCAACGGCATTATTTGGTGAGAAGTACGGTGAATTCGTTCGGGTGATTACGTTTGGGAGAGATTTTTCAGTGGAGCTTTGTGGAGGAACCCATGTTCAGGCTACCGGTAATATCGGTTTTTTCAAAATTATTTCTGAGGGGTCAATTTCGGCGGGCGTAAGGAGAATTGAAGCTATGACTTCTGTTCAGGCCGAAGCTTATGTCAGAGAGCAACTACAAACCCTAAAGGATATCCAAGAACTGCTTAAAGCTCCCCGTGATCTAAAAAAATCTGTGGCAGGTTTATTGCAGGAAAAAAATGAGTTAAGAAAGGAAGTAGAGGGTTTGCATCTGAAACAGGCCGCACAGATAAAAGATCAACTGCTAGGCAAAATACATCGTGCCGGGAATTTAGATCTTTTGGTCGCATCGGTCACCCTACCCTCTGCAGATGCACTTAAAAAACTGTCCTTCGAATTAAAAAATGAAAGTGATAGGTTTGTCGGAATTTTGATAGCTAATATTGGAGGAAAGCCTCAAATCGCTGTTGTAATTGATGAGCGGGTAGTGGCGGAAAATCAATATGATGCTGGGAAAATTGTAAGGGAGCTGGCTAAAAACATTCAGGGAGGCGGAGGAGGACAGCCGTTTTTTGCCACGGCAGGAGGAAAGGATTTGGAAGGAATACCTCTTGCAGTTAAACACGCCAAAGAAATTCTCTCCTATCCGTCCATATAATTTACCTTCCATAACATTTGCTTTTGGAATAAAACTCTGCCATTTTTGGTGTAAAACGCAAGTGTTTTGAATATGATTGAAGAAACAAAAGTGAAAACGTTAGACATAAAAGTAAAGAATAAGTACGAGTTAGTCATTGGGTTAGAAGTACACGCCCAGCTTTTGACTAACAGTAAAATGTATACAGCTGATTCTACGACCTTTGGGAATTTACCCAATACGAACATATCTGTTATAACTTTGGGTCACCCAGGTACCTTGCCCAAAGTAAATAAACGTGCGGTAGAGTTTGCCATTAAGATGGGCCTAGCGTGTGATTCTGAGATAACTCGAAAAAATATCTTTGCCCGAAAAAATTATTTTTATCCTGATCTCCCAAAAGGATACCAGCTTACCCAAGATAAAAACCCGATTTGCGTTGGCGGGCAAGTTCCCATCGTTCTTTCGTCGGGAGAAAAAAAATCCATTGCACTTACCCGAATACACATGGAGGAAGATGCGGGTAAATCCATTCACCTCGCAGGAGAGGTTGACACTTTGGTGGATTTTAACCGAGCCGGAGTTCCTCTGATTGAGATCGTGTCGGAGCCTGACATGCGATCTTCCGAGGAAGCTTACCAGTTTTTGACTGAAATAAAAAAACTGGTCAAGTATCTGGATGTATGTGATGGAAATATGGAAGAAGGATCACTTCGTTGCGATGCCAATGTGTCCATTCGACTTCGCGGCGAAGACGAACTCGGGAAAAAAGTGGAAGTGAAGAATATGAATTCTTTCCGAAATGTAGCCAGAGCGATTGAGCATGAGTTTGAAAGACAGGTGCTGCTTTCTGAAAGCAACACGGAAATTATATCTGAAACACGTACGTTTGATGCGACGTCCGGGACTACGGCAAGTATGAGGACCAAAGAGGATCTGAATGACTATCGTTATTTTCCAGAGCCTGATCTCAGTCCGGTTATAGTGTCGGAAGAATGGTTGAAGACAATCCAAGATAATCTGCCGCCCCTTCCAAGGGAGTTATTTGAGAAATTTGTATTAGAATATGGTTTACCTGAATATGATGCAGGTGTATTGTCAGACAACAAAGAAATCGCTCTTTTTTTTGAAGCACTTTGCCACTTGACTACAAATTATAAAGCAGCCTCGAACTGGGTGATGGGACCTGTGAAGTCCTATTTGAACGAACTGACGTTGCATATTGACGATTTCCCCATCAGCATCACTTCTCTCGCATCCTTGATCCAACTGATAGACGCGGGGAAGGTAAGTTATTCGGCAGCAGCGCAGAAAATATATCCGGCCATGTTGTTAGATCCCAAAAAAGATGCTCTGGAGATCGCTACGGAATTGAATTTAATCCAAGAGAGTAGCGAGGATTCGCTTAAACCAATTGTGGAAAGTGTTCTGAAGGAAAACTCCCAAAAAGTGTTGGAGTATAAATCCGGTAAAAAGGGCCTCATGGGGATGTTTATGGGCCAGGTAATGAAAAAATCCAACGGTAAGGCAGACCCCAAGGTAGCCACTAAAATATTAACTGAAATACTTGATAATTAATCCATGTTGCAATTAAAAGGAATCCTATCTCTCTTACTTATTTCAACATTAATAACCCTATTAAGTTGTAGTCCCAAAGAAAGAGAATTTACTGGCAAGGTCAATCTCGCAGGCAAATTGACAAATTACCCAGATGGGCATGTAATTTTATCGGCGTATAACAATGAAGGCACAACCACGCTAGACACTATTCAGCTTAAAAACAACGGTAAGTTTGAGTATGAACTGGTGCTGGACGGACCTAATTTCTATGAACTGAATTTGTTCGACACAAAAGTTATTCGGTTGGCACTATTTCGTGAAGATGCCTACATAGAGCATGATTTCGAATCGGAAACTACAGTCATTGAAGGTTCGATAGATTCTCAACTGCTTCAAAAGATCGATGATATCACGCTGGTTTACCAGGAAGAGATTAATACCTTGAATGACGAATATTATGAGGTAATGGCAGACAGGGATCAGGTTGCAATCCGGGCCATTCAGGATAAAGCGATGCAATTGGAAGCCAACCACTCTACACGCGTCAAGGAGACCATTGGCGAAATGGAAGGCAGCTTTGCTGCATTGGCCGGATTGGGAATGCTAAATCCAAGAAACGATTTCCATTTTTTAGACAGTGTTGTTCAAGTGCTATACGAAAGGTATCCCGACATGAAAATGATAAGTTCTTGGAAACAGGAACTTGACGAGTTGAGGGCACTTTCTATAGGGCAACCTGCTCCGGAAATTTCTCTTCCCAATCCAAATGGTCAGACAGTGAATCTATCAGACTTTCGTGGAAAATATGTCCTTGTTGATTTTTGGGCTGGATGGTGCAAGCCATGCCGCGATGAAAACCCCAACGTGGTACGCCTTTACGAAAAATATAAAGATAAGGGATTTGAGGTATTTGGAGTTTCTTTAGACCGAACCCGGGAGATGTGGTTAAAGGCAATAGAGGAAGATAAACTGGAGTGGACGCAAGTGTCTGATTTGAAATATTTCAATTCGGAAGCCGCCTCCATTTACCAAATAAATGCTATTCCTGCAACCTATATGATAGGTCCGGATGGAAATATATTGGCCAAGGATCTTCGGGGGATTTCATTGGAAAATAAGTTAGCTGAATTGTTCGATTAAAACATTATTTTACCATTTGAAAAATCTTTTAAAAAAATACAAAGAATAGCATATCTTCGCACCATGGTAAGAAATGTTTATATCATTAAATAAAGTAAATATAATTATCGGAAAATTTATCAATAAGCAAAATTTAAAAAAGCAATCAACCGTTTAAACAATCAATTTCAATCCTCTTCGGCAAATAATTAATTCCACCCTAGGTTTAACCTTAAAGAACACATATCTTTTGCCGAAAAAAATCAATTCACACATTATTTCTTAATCAAACATGAAAAAAAGAAGTTTTAATTTCCCAATGAATCGGTTATTAACCGTTATGCTAATTGGTCTATTAGCGTTTGGAGCCTGTAAAAGTAAAAAGAAGGTGGTAGAAGCTGCCCCTGCTCCTGTACCTGTAGAAGAACCTGCTCCAGCACCGAAACCAGCAACTCCCCAACCAAGTGCGGAGGAAGTTGCTGTAGGTAAATTGGAGGGTTATTTTAATTCCATTGCAACTGCTTCGAATTTACAAGGAGCCAATAATACTATCAGGGAAGCTTTAGGTATGTTCTCCAACCAGAATACACCGGTATTAATCGTCATTCATGAGGAATCCGGAATTAAGGATTACGATGAACCTACCACCATCGATAAGTACCTCAATTACCTGAAGGATACAAAAAAGAATCTGAATTTCATCAGTGATATCAGAATGGATGGAAGCGGTAAAGTGACAGAATTAGAATTACGCAGAAGATAATTTTAAAAAAACATTAAGATATTGAAAATCATGAAAAAATATATTCTATCCCTTTTGATTTTATTTTCAGCTACTTCTATGGTAGCCTTGGCTCAGGACAATATAAGTCCGGCAAGAAAGCAGGCAATTGATTCCTTGGCCTTGGAAAAAGTTAAGGATTTAAGCAAGTACATAAGCATCATCGGAAGTAAGGAAACACAATTTTCTGAAGCAACACGAGTTATGGATAGAGCTGAGGAGCTATTCGCTCCAGATGCAGAAATGGGCGTGTCATCCATCAACAATTCTGAAATCGCCTATTATAAAATAAGAAGGTATTTTGAGCGTCTAATGGCTTTGAATTACGACCGGGTAAACATCAGCTGGTATGATATCCACTATATAAGCGATCTTGAAAGACAGCCTGATGGCAGGTATGTAGGCGTTATCACGGTTTACCAGAGATTCGAAGGAACCTCACAAGAAGCAGGATTGAACTACAGAGACACCACCAAGAAAGATATCACAATTTACGTAGAGAAAAAACAAACTCAAATTGCCGGTAGGACGATCGAATTCTGGGACGTTATGCTAGGTGATGTCAGAGTGACTGAAACATCCGCATGAGAATAAAAATCATTATCATTTTATTATTTATTACATCCATTCATAGTGTGTCGGGGCAGGTTTTATCCAGCTCCGGCAGACTCATGGATGACGGAAGATTTGCAGCATCAACCAAGCAAGTCAATCAATTTTTCAGAAGATTTAATGCAGAGGAAAGCAAGGAGGGAGATGTCAGATATTATTCTGACAATGAAAATTATCGAAATAGGGAGCTGCGAAAATCATTTATCAATATCCTTTTTGATAACGAAACCTCTGATATTCCCGTAGAACTTAAAAGAGAGTTTCTAAATACAGTAATTTCCGAAAGTTATCCCCAGTTCCTCAACTTTCATGGCGGGGAATGGTTTGCTGAAGCTAACACCGTATTCTCGTATGGAGGTAAATCGCAGGAAGTAACTTTATTTTTGAAACTTCAACCAGAGGGCCTAGGGTATGAATGGGTAATCGAAAATGTTAATTTTGAACCATTTCGAATTGCTTTCGACAAGCCTGAAGGCGATCAAAAGAAGTTTCTTCATCCCTTGAGTCATGAGTTGGGTTTCATGAATTTACGGAAGGCTATTCAGGATGATCCTAAACCAGAATCTTATACCCCAAAGGATTTTGATCCGGACTATCTGACACTTTTCATTTTCGAAATTAAGAAAGGGAATTTGAAATTTGAAACAGTGAAAGAAGTAAAGTATCATTTCTTTCAAATCGACAAATGGTACTTCGAATTGTCACAATTTAACAGACCAGGCTTCAATACAGGTTGGCTGATTTCCAATTTGGTTAAACTTGGAGACGGAGATCGAGACGTCATTATGAATTTTATATATGGTCGTAAGTAGAATACTAGGTTTATTATCGCTGTTTTCCCTGATGATTTTTACTCAAGGAATGGGACAGGATATCGGTGAGTATAACAAACAAGAGATAAAGGACCTCACTCAGCAAGTGGAGGACCAAATTAGATTTTTGGAATATTTCCTGAACACAGTTGGAAGTCAGGAGACATCCGCAAGAGACAAGGACGTTATTATTAGAGAAAGTTACAAGAAGATATTCAGGGATAACCTGGTGCAGGTTGAGGATGATCTTTTACTGGATAGAAAAGTAATTACTAATAAGAACATAACAGCTTATCTAAAAGACGTGGAATTTTTCTTCAAGGACGCTAAATTCCAGTTTAAAGTCAAGGAAATCAAACCAAAGCTGACAGAGAATAAAGATTTGTATTTTGAAATTTCTCTGGATAGGACACTTACCGCTGTAGGAATAAATGGCGAAGCCATAAGCAATACCAAGCAGCGTTTTATTGAGGTAAATCTGGATAGGAATTCTAAAGAACTCAAAATTGCCAGCATGTATACCACCAAGCTGAGCAGAGATGAGGAGTTATTGGAATGGTGGGCATCACTTTCATACGAATGGTCGAATATATTTAGGGAATTATATGAAATAGAGGATGACAGTGTCACTGTAGATGATTTGTATCGTATCAGTAGTATGGATACGTTAGACCTGTCCGGGAACCAACTAATAATTGATCTCAATCCGATCCAAGCACTAACGGACCTGAAATATGTGGATATCAGCAATACCAACATCGAGGAATTGAATCCAATCAGTAATGTGACTTTCCTGAGTTACTTGGATATTTCAAATACACCCACAAAAGACGTTCAGTTTATTAAGTATTCAGAAAGGCTTGTTCACCTTAATCTCTCCAATACTGGGGTACATGATATAGATGACCTCCTTAATCTCAAAAATCTCAAACACCTACAGCTTGCCAAGACTCCTCTTAGAGGTTTTGGTGTTTTAAATAGTTTCAAGGAACTAGAAACGTTGGATCTGGAAGAAAGTGGATTTAATAATATCGAAAATATTCGTGAACTCACTAATCTCAAACTTTTAAACCTAAAAAGTAATTTTCTGATAAATTTCGGATTTTTATCTGAGTTGGTAGGTCTTGAGGAGATTAACCTGGAAGGGACCAATATATTGGATTTAGCCCCCCTTGCTGAACTCAAAAAATTGTGGCGCATAAACATAAACAGCACCGAAGTAAGTCAGCTTACACCCTTGAATGGATCTTCTAATCTGCGTAGAATATATGCAGACAGAACCAGTATTACCGAGGAGATGGCGGATAGTTTTTCCAGGACTAACCGAAGAATTTTGCTTATCCATAATGTGGAAAATCTGCAGACTTGGTGGGAAACCCTCCCGGAAGGTTGGAATGCTGTGCTATCCGAAATTTATCCCAAGGTAGACTTCAAGAAACCATCCGTAGAGGAGCTTTCAGAATTAGTAGGAATAGATTCCCTAAATCTTTCTGGAAGTGAAGTGATTACACTGAGACCTGCTCTTAAGTTCAAAAAGGCCATATATCTCGCCATAGAAAACACCGCAGTTCAGGATTTATCTCCATTGGCTGAAATGAAAACGTTGTTGACCATAAAAGCTAGTAATACGCAAGTAAGTAATCTTGAAGCGCTAGCAGATTTAACAGGACTGGAATATTTATATTTAAATAGCTCTAAAATAAGCTCAATCGATCCCATTAAATCTCTAGTAAAGTTAAAGCACCTGGATGTCGATGAAACAGATGTTGCTGCTTGGGACATTATGGAGTTGACAAGAATACTGCCCCAAACTACAGTCATTTTCCGAACTCAAGAGCTTGACTCTTGGTGGAATGGTCTGGATGATGTTTGGCAAGGTTTGCTACATTCTCAATTTGAATTGTCCGAAGAACCTTCCACAGACGAACTTCATAGGATGACCTCGGATAAAAAAGTTACCGTGGAAAATGTTAACATCCTAAACCTAGAGCCGCTGTTGATTTTTTTTAACATTCAGCAGTTGTTGGTAGATAATGTACCCTTACAGGATATTTCGGCTATTTCCAGAATGGAAAGCCTAAGTCTACTAAAATTATCCCAAGCGCCGATACGAGATCTTACGCCTTTGTCCAATCTTACTTACCTTGAATCTTTGGACCTTTCCAATACTGGTGTGGAAGAGCTTCGGCCTTTGGCTGAATTGAATAGACTTAAAACTCTAAATTTATCGGGTACTAACGTGGTTCGGTTAAGAGGTTTGGAAACCTTGTTTGATTTGAGGGAACTGGATATTGCCAGTACCAATGTCAGAAATATAAAACAAATCATGCATTTGGTAAATTTGGAAAAGTTAATTTGTTTCAATACCAGAATAGGTAAGAGATCCATTGATAATTTTAAGAAGGCAAATCCATCCTGCGATGTTAGATATTATTGATAGGTGGCCTCCGGGTCTTTCCATATCCTGTTAGAAATAATAAAGTCCTTCAATGTGAGAATTGAAGGACTTTATTTATGAAAGGTTTTAGGAATTATTTCAAAAATGAGGTTAACATCCAATGATGTAACTCAAGGTTTTTTATAAAGGAAATCAACATATCTTCAGTCGCCTGATCTCCCAATCCAGCTACCTTCTCCGCACATTCGTTCATGTTGTCCACCAAGATCTGAAAATCCTTCAGAATTTCTTCTACCATTTCTCTTGATTTGAGATCAGTGCTTACTTCCTTGATGCTTGAATGCTCCAAGTAATCTTTCATCAAACTTAAAGGTTTCATACCGAAAACCCGGATTCTCTCCGCAATCAAATCAATGTTGCCAAAAGCCTCCGTGTAAAGCTCTTCAAACTTGTTGTGAAGTTCAAAGAAGTCTCCACCTGTTACATTCCAATGAAAATTTCTTAATTTTTGGTAATGAACATGGTAATTTGCCAAAAGTTGATTAAGTGAGGAAACAATTTTCTCTGACTCGTCTTTATTGTATCCCAATTTTTTATATACTCTTTTTTCAGAAACGCTCATATTATAAGGATATAGGTTAAAATTATAAATAAAATAATTGTTCTTAAACTATCATTACAACCAAAATTTCATCAGATTGGTTTCTATAATGTAGCGTAATTACGTTCGATAAAATCGCAGAAATGATGCCAAATTCTTACTTATGCAAAACTAAATATAGGCTTAGCCGGAGTATCTGACCCATATTTTTGCAGCGATAAAATTCGCTGGATTTGTAGTGTTTGGCCAAGTCGTTTTTCAGGGATTCTATGTTTTCAGGTGTGGAGATGGTGTCAGATTCCATACTGACTAAAATATCCTCAATTTCCTTGGGCGAGGATTTGAGTCTTGTGGCTATAAGTGCTCTTTCCTCCCGCTGATACTGAGCCATGGATTCCGGTGTGATGTGTCTAATACCCAACTGGATTAGTACATTATTTTGCTTGAAATATTGGGGAAGATAAATCGACTTCTTTCCTTCATAGGATTGCTGATCAAAGTCTATTGCCCTGATCCGATAGTGTGTTTCCTCAAAATCAGGAGTAACATCTATCACGAAATTCGAAGAATGCATATCTCCCAATAAGCGGACAAAACAGCGTTCATTGAACTTCACAAATTCTTTTGATAGGCGAATAGGGTTTAGTAAGCCGTCATGAATGTGTTGTTTCATAAATTGCTCAGCGGGAATTCCTGCAATATGTTCCTCAATAAGGGAATCTTTATATACTAGGTAGCTTATTCTATTGGGTGACAATAAGTGCTCGAGTTCCAGTCCGTATACCCGGGACGCATCGGCATTTTTGATATAGAAATAATCAAAATTATCATTAATTCGATTTACAATTCTTACGCGAAACGGCTGGGTATTTCCATAAATACACAGGTCAATTCGGTCGACATACAAATGTTGCATGACCGACATATCGCCGTCAGCTTTTAGCAAGGCGTAGATTTTTTTTACCTTCTGGTGGATATCGTTGCGGTCTGACTCATCATAAAAAACCGTTTCCCAGAGCGTATCATTACCTTTGGAGTCATATAGTGCAATAGAACCGCTATATCGCAGGAGGTCCTTATAGTGGATAGGGATATCTACCTCCCGCCCATATTTTATCAGGTAGTTCCTTAGATTTGAACTAATCGGATATACGATTTTCTTTTTGCTAATGACAGCCATATTAGGTTCATTATCCTACTTCCTGTATCAATTTCATTTCTTTTTTTAGCTTTCTGTCAAAAAGGAACGGTCCAAATGGTAATATTGCTGCTCCCAAGGCAAATACAGCCTTCACAAAAGGCCACCGCAGTTTTCTTGATGTAGGGAAGAGGATAAAAATATAGGCAATAAATAATGCCCCATGAATCCACCCTACATAGGTAACCATGACAGGCAGCTCAAAAATCCACTTTAAGGGCATGGCTATAAACACCAATACTAGCATGGAAATGCCCTCTGTAATACTTACGATTCGGAATCGATTGAGGATTTGTAATTTTTCTTCTTTGGTCATGGTTAGGATTTTATATCAAATAGGAGCTGTAAGGCGGTCCATAATCTTTTTTTAAGGGACCTATTCGCTTCGATTTCTATCAAGTCATCAGAAAACAGACAAGTATAATCATCTTGGATGATGACATAATCTTCCTTTTTCTTTTTCATGATTGAATGGTTCAATTTTCCAAAGATAAGGATGTTCTGCGGGTTTAATTGGATTATACTGTCCGGATGTCCATTTAAAAGATCCGTTTCCGAGACTAAAGCGATATCTTTTAAGGAATGGTTGACAGCCTTTAGTATATTCATTAAAAATGTCTGAGATGCTTCGGATAGTTCGCCACCCTGATAGAGAATTAACAGGCCTTTCTGAAAGCTTCCTTCGTAGGATGCTATCTCCAATTCCTGAATTTCACTCTCTTCTCTGTCATGATCGGCAGGATCCTCTCCTGCTGCCAAGCTTTGGGAGATAGCTTTATCCGCGACATCGGTAGGTGCCTGCTTAGAAACTTCTTCCGGAATAAGGACGATGGGTTCGGTAAGGAACAAACTGATTTCTTGTAGGTTCATTTCGTCTGAAATAGAGGTGAGTTTTATCTGTTATTTTTTTGGTGATGGTTCCAGACTAAAAAGAGATTTAAGTTCCGTAGCTTCATCGGGCTTCATACGACTGGCAAGAACTAGGCGAAGTTGACGTCTGCGAAGTGCTCCTTCAAACAACTCCAGTTCTTCCGGAGAATCGGCGGAAAGTGCCGGGACTGGGACCGGCTTTCCCGCCTTGTCAACCGCTACAAATGTGAAAAATGCCCTATGGGTGAGGAGCCGTTTGCCGGCAGGAATATCCTCCGCATAGACTTCAATGAAAACTTCCATAGACGTGTTAAACGCCCGTGTAACCTGAGCATTTAACGTGACGACATTTCCCAAAGGTATTGGATTTTTGAAGGAAATGTTATCCACCGATGCAGTTACTACGATGCTATTGGAATGCCGCTGTGCGGAGATAGCGGCTACGACATCCATCCAATGCATGAGTTTCCCCCCCATCAAGTTGTGTAGCGTGTTGGTATCGTTAGGGAGGACCATCTCAGTCATCGTTGCCCTGGATTGGTGTACGTATTTTTTGACTTCCATTGAATTGAATTTTTTTAATGGTCTATACGTCTTAAAGGTCTGCCTTGTTCCATCCTTCCTCACCCAGTAAGGGTACAAATGAAAAGTTATCAAAAGATTCCTGTAGGATGTTTTTCGGAGATTTTTTCGTGAGGCGCATCATTTTCTGGGTTGTTCGATCTCCAACAGGAATGACTAATTTCCCGTTTACGGCCAGTTGGTGTAGCAGGGCTTTTGGTACGACAGGTGCTCCGGCGGTTACGATGATTTTGTCAAATGGGGCTTTATCCGGAAGTCCAAGACTCCCGTCTCCACAATAATGTTTAATTCGTATTCCGAGTTTGGACAAGAACTTTTTGGTTGTTTCGTAAAGTTTCTGGTTGTATTCTATGCTGTGTACCTGCGCACCCATCAAATACAAAATGCCGGCCTGATAGCCAGACCCTGTCCCAATCTCTAATACTTTTTCGCCGGGAGATATATCTAACAGTGAGGTCTGAAAGGCCACCGTATATGGTTGGGAGATGGTTTGACCTTCTCCGATGGGGAAAGCCTTATCTTCATAGGCATGACTAGCCAAGGCACTGTCGAAAAAAAAATGCCTCGGTAAGGTATTCATTGCGTCCAGCACAGCTGGATCCGTAATACCTTTTCTTTTGAGTAAGTCTATCAGTGACTTTCGTTGTCCTTTATGGATATAGGAGTCTTCCAGTTTCAACATCAATCTTTAAAATATACCAGCTTGAATCTACTTTTTCACTAAGTTAGGGCTAATTTTGGGCTAAATACCAATTAAATCAACAATATTAGCCAGTCTTGAGTTGCTAGTAGATACCAAGAAAATTATGTTTACAGGAATCATTGAATCACTGGGAATTATCAAATCCATTCAGCCCGAAGGAACTAACATCCATTTTGATATTAGTTCGCCCCTATCACACGAGCTCCGGATAGACCAGTCTGTTAGTCATAACGGAGTTTGTTTGACTGTTGTGGAAGCGTCATCCGATCAGTACAGAGTAACGGCCATAGAAGAGACACTTCAAAAAACCAGCCTTAAAGACTGGAAGATCGGAGATAAAGTGAACTTAGAACGATGCATGCCCGCCAATGGAAGATTTGATGGACATATCGTGCAGGGGCATGTGGACCAAACAGGGGAATTAGTTCAAATAGAAGAGAAGGATGGAAGTTGGCTTTTAGATTTTACGTATGACGACCGACTTGGAAATGTGACTGTTGAGAAAGGCTCCATCACAGTAAACGGCACCAGCCTTACCTGTTTTAACTCCAGAAAAGGTGGCTTTACTGTTGCTATTATCCCCTATACCTACACGCATACCGTATTTCACCAATTGAAAGTAGGTGATATAGTCAACTTGGAATTTGACATAGTGGGCAAATACATCCAACGGATGATTAAAGGATATGCATAGTTAAAGGGAGGCGTTTGTGGTTTTCTTTTTTTCAACCACCATTCTGAGCCATTCGACCAAGGAGAAAGTGATCAGTCCCGAGGCAATTCCAACCAATGCGCCAACTAGGATATCCGAGGGGTAGTGAACCCCCAGGTAAATCCGGGTGTATGAAATCAATCCTGCCCATAGGAATAGCCATCCCATTGCCTGGATTTTCCCCCTAAAAATCAAAAACATGTAAGTAGCCACCGAAAAGGTGGTGGATGCGTGTGAGGAAGCAAATCCAAATTTACCCCCACATCCGGCATAGGTATTAATCATTCCTTCCCATCGGGGGTCATGGCAGGGTCGAAGTCTTTCAAAAAAGGGTTTCATAAAGCCGGAAGTGAACTTGTCGGCCAGCAAGATGAGAAGTACGATAAATCCGACATACCAAAAACCCGTCATGCCATAGGATTTAAAAATCAAATAAATCAAAAAGGCATATAGGGGAATCCAAATATAGGTGCCCGTCAGCGTTTTCATCACCGGATCCAACCAGTCCAGACGTTGGGCATTTAAAAAATGAAACAAAGCTTCATCCCACTGTTTTATTTCTGTCATCATGCTTCAAAGGTTAACCAGTTCAGGTCTTTTTTTAAATGATTCTGGGTAAAGGCTTCTTTGGATTTTTCCGCAGGCACATGGTTGTATTCCCATTGGGCTTGTGGAGGCATACTCATCAAAATACTTTCAGTGCGGCCATTGGTGTCAAGACCGAATTTGGTGCCTGCATCCCATACTAGATTGAATTCTACATACCTGCCCCTCCGGATTGCCTGCCAGACTTTCTCTTGCGTACCGTAAGGTAGGGCAGCATTTTTGTTCATCAAATAGGTGTATATCTTTGGAAATAGATACCCTACTTCTTTTACAAATTCAAATAATTTATCGAAAGGCATGTCGCTGTCGGCTTTCAATCGGTCAAAGAAGATACCTCCAATCCCCCTAGTTTCCTGCCTATGTCGAATAAAGAAATAATCATCAGCCCACTGCTTAAATTTGGTATAGTAGGAGGGGTGGAACCGGTCACAAAGATCTTTTAAAGCTTGATGAAAATATTTAGCGTCTTGGGGATCGATATAATGGGGGGTCAAATCTATACCGCCTCCAAACCAATACTCTCCGTTGCTCATCTCGAAGTATCGAATGTTCATATGGATAATCGGCATCATGGGGCTGTCTGGATGGATAACAATCGATACTCCGGTAGCAAAGAAATCTGCTTTATCCAGTTGGAGTTTTTGAAGGATTTTGTCCGGAGTAGGGCCATGAACGGCCGAAAATGCCACCCCTCCCTTTGCGATAATATTGCCGTCCATAAGGATATTGGTCATTCCACCGCCACCTTCTTCCCGCTTCCAACTATCTTTTACAAATTTCCCCTTACCGTCTGCCTGCTCCAATGCGTCACAAATATGCCTTTGAATAGCCTGAAAATCTTCCGCAATTTTATCTTTACCTATCATAATTACTTTCGAATGTCCCTATAGAATTAAAAGGGGTATCCTATACCTATATTAAATACCTGTTGTCCCTTCTCACCTAGGGGTCTATTGAGGGTCAAATTATCTAGGATAAACCGTTCCCCTTCAGGCCGTGCAGGATCGTATGCTTTGATTCCCATGTCGAGTCTCAATACCAAAAACTCAAAGTCCATCCGTAATCCCAGCCCTGTACCGACTGCAATTTCCTTGTAAAACCGATCTACTCTAAACTCCGTTCCGGCACGGCTTGGATCCACCTCAAAATTCCACGTATTTCCGGCATCAACAAATATTGCCCCATCGAAATACCCAAAGAGCTTTCTTCTGTATTCAAACATTGCCTCAAGGAGGATCTCACCAGGCTGTTCAAAACGATAGTCAAACGTCTGATCTTCTCTTAAATCGGGAGTAAATGAGCCCGGTCCTAGCCGCCGGGGTTGCCAAGCACGGATACTGGTACTACCGCCTGCAAAGAAATATTTTTCATAAGGGAGTACACCTCCACTGATACCATAAGGTTTTGCCAGACCAATATTAATGCGGTAGGCAAAAGTACTTTGGTTATTTATTGGTAAATACCGTCGAAAATCAGATTGAAACTTAAGAAATTGAAAATATTTTAAACTTCGATCTTCTGTAAAGGAAGGATTGAGAAAATTGAGCGTCGTACCGCCACTTTCTACAAAAATCCGCCAAAGTGAAGCCTGATTTTTCTGATACAGACCGTATTGGTTGAAGTTAATGATGACCTGACCCGAAACGCTGCTCACAAAGGATGGTAAAAATGAATTAATCAAATTGTTTCCCTGATTTTGTAGGTCTTCAAGTCTAGCTTGAAATAACGTATCCAATGATGATCGTATTAAGTTGGCATCCAAAAGGCTAAATGAAAATTGTTGCCTCATATTTCTGGTTGCCCAGTTATATGCTAAAATGGTATTCAAGGCATCTCTTACATATTCCGGACGATTGACATAACTATACCCCAACAGCGTTCTTGTCCTTGGATTGTATCTACCGAACTTTTCCAGCGTGCCAAAATTGAAGGGGATTAAAAACTGGGGGAAAATAACTGAACCAGATGCGCTTAACTCCCTACTTCGGTATACCCCGCCTTCTGCTGTAGCAGCTGCTACTCCTTCTAGGCCAGCCCGAAAGTTGAACTCGAAAATCTCCAATCCGCGAAATAAGTTTCTGTTTCTCAGGGAGTGACTGAAGAAAGGTCCCGGAAGCTGTTCGGTCACACTAGCCCCTAACTGGTTGGTGATTTGAAATTTTTGATTGGGACGGGTAAATATTCTGGTAGTCAGTGCTGTCCCGAGGGTATCAAAAGAGATATTAACTATTCTGAAAATATCCAAATTGGCCAGCTGCCGCTGGGTTTCAATAACATCATTACGATTATAGAGGTCGTCTTTATACAAAAAAATCCTGGAATTGATTATTCTTTCAGCATATCTGTCACGATACATTTGATATTGAATACCCTTGAATTCCCTACTTATATTTTCATCTTGGATCGCATCTGTGGGACTTGAGATGGTGACTAAAATGGAATCAATGGTATAAATGGGATGGAAGGTGCCTTTTGCGGGAAGGCGGATGGACTGCTCCAATGTGACGGTTTTCGCAATCGAATCCTTGTAGACGTTGAATTCTACATAGGATTTTGAAAAGGTATAATAACCGTTGTCTTTAAGGATATCTTCGACCCGTTGTCTTTCCCTAGAAAGATCGTTTTGCGCATAGCGGTTTCCTTTTGTGATCAAGGACCTTTGATTTTTGGATGACAATAACTCAGAGATGGCACTGTCCGCCGTTTGGATATAAATACTGTCTATCAAATAGGGGCTATTCTCTTCAATGGTATAAGTAATCCTTGCCTTTTTCCTCTTTTTTTGAACGGATGCCTCTGTAGTGGCATCGAAAAAACCATTGTTTTTCAAGTAGAATTCAATTTGACGGACAGATTCGCTGGTTTTAATACTGTCATATATCATGCGTGGATTTCCTGTACGCATAAACCAGTTTCCATAGGTGATTTTTTTATCCAAGGTGGCCAGATTTGATACGACCTTATTATACCGACGGGCTAATTTTCGGTTAGGGCTCTGTTCAATGCTCGACTGCAATTCCTTTCTCTCTTGATCCCATTCTTCTTTTTTGGCAGTTAGTTTTTCTTTATCATAGGTAAGCTCGCCAAATTGATAAAGAAATACGCCAGGTGAAAAATTAAAAATAGGGATGCGGGTATTTGGTTTTTGTTGGATGAGGTTTTTAACGGCATCTGAATCACTGGTTTTTAAGCCGTCCACTTCCACATCATAGACGATGTATTGGTCATCGGGAAGGTTTCGGGTAAGTGAGCATCCCGATATTAAAAGGATAGAAAGTATAAAATTTATATATTTGAATTTATTCACTTCAACATTTCCGGCTAATGCTAAGCAAAAATACGCTTAAGTTTATAAAATCCTTGCACCAAAAAAAATTCCGTAAGCAGGAGCAGTCTTTTTTTGTAGAAGGATCTAAAAATGTAACGGAATTACTTCAATCAGATTTTGAAATAACCCATTTACTTTTTACGCCTAAATTTGGCGCTGCCCATATGGATTTGATTATGAAGTACTCAGGTGATCTGATAGAGGTAAGTGAGCAAGTCCTGGAAAGCCTGGGCGCATTCAAATCTAATTCAAGCGCTCTGGCTGTGGCCAAGGTAAAGCAGGAAATCCCTTTTTCGGTTCTACCAGGCGAATTAATTCTAGCATTGGATGATGTCCGGGACCCGGGAAATTTGGGAACTATAATTCGAATAGCAGACTGGTACGGAATATCAAAAATGGTTCTATCTCCACAGACTGCGGACGTATACAATCCCAAAGTATTACAGGCAAGCATGGGTTCATTTACCAGGGTCCATTTTTTCTACCAAGAGCTTTCAGACTTCCTGGCCAACTCACCCAATATACCAGTATATGGGGCATTTTTGGACGGTGAAAACATTCATCATGCCCAGCTCACTTCCGATGGCATTATTGTCATGGGAAATGAATCGCAGGGAATTTCCGCAGAGGTGTCAAAGCATATAGGACACAAGATAACCATTCCTGCTTTCGGGAAAGCGGAATCGCTGAATGTTGCTGTTGCCACTGCCATTATTTGTGACAATTTCAGGAGAACCCAGCCTTGATTTTGTCGCGTATACATATCCGAAGGAATGTTTTTAGAAACAATATTTGATTTAAGAGCTAACCCGCTATTATAAAAAAGAAGTGTCCTTAGCTGCCTCTTTGGTAAGCTGAAGGGTAAGTTCTTCACCCAAATATCGGTTTATCAATCCGTGCCCGACGTAAAGCAGGGGTGTCAAAAGGATTGCGACTGAGAATTTATAGATATAATTGACGATGCCTACCGAAATTATCTGCTCTATGGACCAGTTTCCGAATATATAAAAGGCGATGCCTAATACTACGAATGAATCTACAAATTGGGAAACAAGCGTTGATCCGGTAGCCCGTAGCCAAATCATTTTGGCTCCTGTAATTTTTCGCAGCTTTTGGAACACATAGACATCTAATAGTTGTCCGATCAAAAAGGCCACCAAAGAGCCTATAATAATTCCCAAGCCTTGTCGAAATATGGTATTAAATGCGAAATCTATATTAAATGGGTTTCCATCATTATCTGAAGAATTCACCTGCAACCAAAATTCGGCAGGTGGCAGTTTCGTAACCAGAAGGATGACAATAAACACATACCCAATAAACCCGGCAGTAATAAAACTTATTTTTCTTACCCCTTTTTTGCCATAGTATTCATTGATGATATCTGTAGTGATGAATACAACAGGCCAAATTACAGCTCCAGCGGTAAGGTTAAAATCCAACACATAATCGCCGAAAAATACCCAGTTGACAGGAGAAACTCCAACTGTCAATTCACCTGAAAAAATTTTCACACCGATGATTTCGGCTAGAATAGCATTTGTAAGAAAAATTCCCGATAAAATAATAAAAAGATTAGTCTTCTTTGATTGGTAAACTTTTGCGGCTGTGTCCATTATTGAATGGTATAGGTTTCTCCTTCCTCACTTAATTTAGTGTTTTCGAATACATCCCTAGCCTCCAACAGTAAGGGTTGCAGATCAATGTATCGGCCAGAATAGTGGCCGAGAAGTAATTCCTTTATCCCAGCCTCGCGGGCGATACTGCCTGCTTGCCGTGCCGTACTGTGCATGGTCGAAATTGCCCGATGTGCTTCCGTTTCCATGAAGGTGGCTTCATGGTACAGTAAGTCTGCTCCGGAAATATAGGGGATTAGGTCCAAATCAAAAATAGTGTCCGAGCAGAATGCATACTTTCTCGGAGCAATGGGTGAATGACAAAACTCCTCTTGGGAATAACGTACATTTCCAGAGTCATCGTAAACGTCTTTTCCTTGCAGGAGTTGGTGTATGGAAGTAATATTCAGCTTTGCCTCCACAATTTTTTCTTTGATCAGTTTTCGAGTACGCATCTTTTCTTCAAATGAAAAACCCGTACAAGCTATCCGATGTTTAAGAGGAAAGCTAAAGATCCGTACATTTTCCAGTTCCAGCAGTAAATTTTTCCCATCCTGTGAGGTTTCTTTGAAATAGAGGGGGAATTTTAAAAAAGTATGGGAGCACTTTAATTGAATTGTTATAATTTCATCAAGACCCTTTGGACCATAAATGTGCAATGGACGGGATCGGTTGTTGAGGTGAAAAGTGGAAATAAGCCCCATTAATCCAAGATAATGGTCTCCGTGTAAATGTGAGATAAAGATGTGGTCTATTCTCGAAGACTTCACTTTATACCTTCTAAGCTGGTGCTGGGTTCCTTCTCCACAATCAACCAAAAAAGAAATCCTCCCAAAAGCGACGTATTGGGAGGTTTGATTTCTTCCGTGGGCTGGGATTGCGGAATTAACGCCTAAAATAGTAATTTGAAAATCCAATTTACTCCAAGTCTTCTTCCTCTTCCCCGTTATCGATTTCGTGGATAAAAATAGCCTCAGCTGCTTCTTCCAGACCATCAACAATCTTCAACACTTTATCCAGCATGGAGATTTTTATCAATTTCATGACATGTTCCTGCAAAGAGGAGATCACGAAGATTCCGCCTTCCTCCCCAAACTTACGATTTCCAACCAAAAGGGCACTTAACCCGCTGGAATCGGAGTATTTTACCTGGCTCATATCCAAAATGAGATTTGTATACCCTTCCGCATGCACAGTCAACAGTTCGGACTTGAGCTGCGGGGAAATTCCCGTATCCAATTTTTCCTCCAGTAAAGTGAAGATTACGTACTGTTCTTTTTTATCTACTGTATATTTCATATCTACTTAATAATTTAATTAACGAGCGCCTACAAATGTACGAAAATTTACATACTGCCTTCAATGGATTTTTTAATCCTTTCCTCCATCGACTGCGTGGACTGCCTCTCAAAGGATTTTCCGGTAATCTGTTCGTACAGTTCGATGTATCTCTCCGAAATCCCGGCAATAATTTCCGCCGACATTTCTGGAATTTGTTGGCCTTCCTTTCCCTGAAAGCCATTTTCAATTAGCCATTGCCTGACAAATTCCTTGGAAAGCTGTTTTTGAGATTCATTGTTCCGCTGTCGGTCTTCATACCCTTTTGCATAAAAATATCGGGAAGAGTCGGGGGTGTGAATTTCATCAATAAGCAATATCTTCCCACCATAGGTGCCGAATTCATATTTGGTGTCGACTAGTATAAGTCCTTTTTGACGAGCCATCTCGGTTCCAGCCTGGAATAATGCCCGGGTATATTTTTCAAGCTGCTCGTATTCATTTTCCCCGACGATTCCTTGGGCTAAGATTTCTTCTCTGGAAATATCCTCATCGTGTCCCTCATCCGCTTTGGTGGTAGGTGTGATGATAGGCTCGGGTAATCTGTCGTTTTCTTTTAATCCCTCAGGGAGTGTAACGCCACAAAGGATTCTTTTCCCCTCTCGATAGGTTCTCCAGGCATGCCCTGCCAGATATCCCCGGATGACCATTTCGACTTTGAAAGGTTCACATTTCCATCCTATAGTGACATTGGGATCGGGAGAATCGATGACCCAGTTGGGGACAACTTCTTTGGTGGCATTCAAAAAATGAAATGCAATTTGATTTAAAACTTGTCCTTTGTAGGGGATAGGGTGTGGTAGAACGACATCGAATGCGGAAATCCTATCCGTAGCTACTACGGCCAGTTTTTTGTCAAAAATATAAACATCCCTTACCTTGCCTTTGTAAAAACCTATCTGATCCGGAAATTGAAAATTTGTTTCGGGTAGTCCTGAATTCATAGCTATCATATTGAAAGGTGCAAAAGTAAACACAATGAAAGTTTATTCCGTCTTAGGTTCAGTTTTATTATGGATTTTTTCCCGCATTATCCTTCCACGTAGATAGGTTCTCTCCGTGTGGATTTCTCCTAACTCGGAATAGCCGATATAGGTGCCGTCAAGTTCGCCATACTTATAAGGAATTTTCTCCTTCAACTTACCGGAAGAATAGTACGTTTTTATTTCCCCGTGAAGCAGACCTCCCTGATAGGAAGATTGTTGGAGTAGGTTTCCCGCATCATCAAAAATCTCTGAAAAGCTCGATTGTCCTTTGTTATTGTAAACAATCCTCCTTTTCAATTTTCCGTTTTCATGATACGTCTTGGTATCTCCAATAGGCTTCCCATTTTTGAAGAGAGACTCTTCTTCCATGCTACCATCTTCCCAATAGGTGGTGAATTTTCCGTCAGGAGACCCTTTTTTATATTGTCCCTTTTTCTCCACACTTCCATCTTCAAAATAGGTAATGGAAGGACCATGTTTTACGCCACGGGAATATGACATCTGGGATAAAACTTCACCGCTAGGGTAATAGGAGAACTCAAAACCCTCCAAAACTCCTTTAGCATAGGTGGATTTTTGAATCAAATTCCCGTCAGAATCATATCTTAAGCGTTCACCACTATATGCGCCGTTTTCATAGGTAGCGGTTTCTGCCAAAATTCCAGAAGGGAAAAAGTCTTTAAATGTGCCGTGGGGGACGTTGTTCTCAAAATGCGTTATATTTCGTACTACCCCATCAGAATAGTATGCGGTTACCTCACCCCTTAGCTGATCGTTTTTATAGGTGGCCCTTTGAGCTAACTCACCGGAAAGGTGCCATGAAAAAGCTTCTCCCTCCCTTTGGTTATTTTGGTAATTGAGAAGTCGCAATGTATCTTTTGTGCCGGGGTTGTAGTGCACAAATTTACCTTCCTTCTTGCCATTTACCAGATTACCCAATTGGATCAATTCTCCGTACTCATCAAAAAACTCATAGATGCCGTGAGGCACGCCATTTTCAACGAAGTAAGCCTCCTTAACCTTTAGTTCCTCTTCATCATAATACGTATATGCCCGCTCTTGGCCAAGAAGAGGGAAGAGTAGTCCCATAAATAAAAAGAGAAAGGACAGAAACCAACGGTTGCAGCAACTAATTGTAGTTAGAAAACTCATGAATGAAATCTAGTTATGCAAATCATCCCTCATTTACGATAATATGGAGGATAAAGTTATTATGTGGGAAAGGTTTCAAGACAGCCGCTCAATGACGAGGGCAGACGCTCCGCCTCCCCCGTTGCAGATTCCCGCAACTCCAATGGTGCCGTTTTTTGCCTGAAGAACCGAGTACAGAGTTCCAGTAATTCGAGCGCCGGAGCAGCCTAGGGGATGCCCTAAAGCTACAGCTCCTCCAAAGACATTCAATCGCTCCATATCCAGTCCCAGTAGGCGTTGGTTAGCAATAGCGACTGCGGCAAAGGCTTCGTTGATTTCATAAAAGTCTACAGATTCCGGCCCTACGCCTGCCAGAGCAAGAGCCTTGGGTATGGCCAATGCTGGTGCTGTGGTAAACCACATGGGATCTTGTGCAGCATCAGCAAACCCCAAGATTTGGGCGATAGGGGTGATGCCCATGGATTTGGCTTTGGATTTACTCATAAGCACCAAGGCGGCCGCTCCGTCATTCATCGTCGAGGCATTGGCGGCGGTCACGGTACCTTCCTTTGCAAATACAGGTTTAAGCCGACCCATTTTATCGAAATCTACATTGGTATATTCTTCATCTTCTGAAACGGTGGTTATATCCCCTTTTCTTCCAATTATTTCTACAGGTATCACTTCATGTTCAAAAAACCCCGATTCCCAAGCATTTGCCGCTCGTTTGTAGGAATTCACCGCGTAGGCGTCTTGTTCTTCTCGGCTGATCTTCATGGATTTGGCGGTATTATCCGCACAGTTCCCCATAGGGAAATGATTGTAGACCTCCGTCAGGCCATCGTAAGCCAGCCCATCCACTAGGGTCGCATTGCCAAACTTGTATCCAAATCTGGCTTTGGGTACATAGAAAGGGACATTACTCATGCTTTCCATACCACCTGCCACTATGATATCCTGCTGTCCGGTCATAATGGCCTGTGCTGCCAACATGATGGCCTTCATTCCGGAAGCACATACTTTATTTATTGTCGTACATGGTACTTCGTATCCCAATCCTGCACCAATTGCCGCTTGTCTCGCTGGAGCTTGTCCCAAATTTGCCGACAACACGTTCCCCATGTATACCTCTTGAATTTGATTTGGGGAAAGGTTGGATTTGTCAATAGCAGCACTGATCGCCTTGGCTCCTAATTCGGTAGCTGACAGGGAAGATAGCTTACCACCAAAACTTCCAAGAGGGGTTCGGGCAATCGATACAATGCAAACGTCGTTCATGTCTGATTAGGTTGGGATTAAAACCATTTCAACAAAAATTTATTACCAATCAGGTAGTCCTCTTTGGGGCCGTTGAGTGGCTTTTTTCCGGTTTTGTTGGATATATTGCAGTTCGTTGCTATTCATAGCATCGAGGATTTGAGCTGCCTGTTCCGGGGTAAGATTCATTTCTTGCAAACGCTGCTTGAGTTCTTCCATGGATTGCTCCCGTTCACTCAAGTCACTTTCCTGACTGCTAGGTTCTTCAGTTGGTTCCTCCTGTTGGGACTTTTCACCCCGCTGCTCATCCGTTGCTTCGGATTCATCGGCTCCATCTTCGTCTGTCTGCTCTTCCCCTTCACCGCTTTCCTGTTCTTCACTCTGCTGATCTTGGTTTTCCTGTTGCTCGGATTCGTCCTGATTTTGTTGTTGTTCCTGATCTTTCTTCTGTTGGTCCTCCTGATCTTTTTGCAATTTTTCCAACAATGAGTTTAGTTTGGGGTCGTTCGGGTATTTCTGCAACCCCTCGGCCAGGATTTGACCCGTTCCCGGTAAATCCTCATTTACATACTGTCGGGCCGCCCTGTTAAAATATTCACCCTCCGATTGAGCCAACGAAATACTCGCCAATAACAAAGTCAATGGCAACGCACACGCAAGGAGTTTATTTATCATTGATTTCTTTAACATCACTTAAATATTGAATAAAATTCTGGTAGTATGCTACCGTTTCATCGATTTCCAACGCCCGCTGCATGGTTTCCAGGGCCTCATCAAATCTGTATTGGTCAACAAACTCATCGGCTTTGGCTTTCATCCTTTTGGCGTAATTGGAGGGTTCTATCTTGTCTTGATCCTCTTGGTCCTTTTCTTCCTTATCCTTTTCTTCCTCATTTTCTTCCAGCCATCTGCTTAGCAGTTCGTAATTGTAACGTGCCATTTCATTATCGGGATTTTGAATAAGTGCGGACTTAAAGTAGGCCAATGCATCCTTATGGTTGTTCTCCCTTCCCTCCAAAACGCCTACCTGATTGGCGGAAAATGAAGCTAGTGTCTTATTTTCTGAACGGATAACCTCCTCGTAAGTTTTCTTCGCCTCTTCCTCCTGTCCGTTATTTTGGTAGCTCAACGCCAGATTGAATTTAACTTCGGGAGTTCGTAGCTCGTGGTCAGCTATGAGACCGAGATGCTGCCTTACCGATTGCTCAAAATCCGTAGCTATATACGCCTGTTCCGCCTCATAAATGGCACTATTTTTCGCCCCAATTTTTTTCCAAGAAGTCGGGATTAGAAGGAATACAACCACTAACGTTCTAGCAAACAACATCATAACGGAGAAACTTTTGAATAGTTAATCAAATGGATAAGGTTTTTAAGGGTAACATTACATCGATCATTGCTAAGAGCAATGCGGCAGAAAGGAAGAAAAAATATTTGTTGGCCGAAGCTTCAACCATCCGACTGGCCATGACCGTTCCTTCCATACGGTCAATAGCATTGATCAATTGAGGGATTTCCTGATTGACATCACTAAGTTCGAAATAGGCACCATCAGTATTATTGGATATTGTTTTTAGGTTAGTGTCATCAAGTCGAGTGATGGCTGGCCTGTTGGTCTGTGGATCCATTACGACACTGTTACCTCTTGGTATGCTGGTACCGTCTTCCGAACCCACTCCCAAGCTAAATACCCGAATTCCCTGTTCTGAGAGTTTTTCTAAAATAGGAGGAAGATTGTCGCCAAAATCCTCCCCGTCGCTGATAAGTATGATTGCTTTTGAGGTTTCCTCTTGGTCATTTTCATTTTGAAATTTCTGATAGGCCATATTAAGAGGAGAAGCAATGTCTGTTCCGAAGTTTGGGACCAGGCCGGTATTTAGTCCATCCAAGTGCAGTTGAATGACGTTCTGGTCAAAGGTAAGCGGACATTGAATGAATGCTTCTGAGGAGAAAATAATTATCCCAACACGGTCAGAACTGAAGTTTTTGACCAAGTTTTTCATTTCAAACTTTACCCGTTGAAGACGGCTGGGATTGATGTCCTGCGCATTCATGGATTGTGAAAGATCAATAGCGATAAAGATGTCCTTGCCCTCCTGCTTGATCTCTTTCATTGAACTGCCAATTGACGGGCCTGTCAGTGCTATTAAAAACAGGACAAAATAGGCCGTTCTCAACAGGCATTTCCATATAAGCCTTCTTTTTTTTACCTGAAGCTTTTTATTGATCCTCCAAAACCGGATCAAATATAGCGCATACAGTAGGGTAAATAAAATTACCAAGGTGATTATCAAACTATTATTAGGATATGCCCAAATCATGACTTGAAATTAGTGAATTAAAAGCAAAACGAAATATATCCCGGTTAATTATTATTAAAACGGTTTGAGTTGCGGGTCTACGGGAAATAGTGAAAAACCTAAGCAATTAAAACCTACTTTTACTGAACTAGATTCAACGAAAATTCGTATCAGTAAAAAGTTAATTCCTTATTTTTAGGGAAGAAAAACCCAAATAGCTGAAATTCAAAAGAGAAATTCTTCTCGAAAAAGAATGTTACACGGAATGAATAAGCAATTGTATAAAGCTATTTTCAGTTTTTTTTATTTGATAGGTCTTAGTATCTTCTTTCAAAATTCCTCTTTCAGCCAGTCATTGCCGGATCGAATTTCCGGCAGTGTTAAGGATATGACGACCGGGGAGGTCTTGCCCGGAGCGAATGTCTATTGGTCTAATGCGCTAGATAAAGGAGTGACTACCGATACTGACGGGATATTCTCCATACGCCCTATAGATCTCCCGGCAGAATTGACGATATCTTATATAGGATATACCTCTACCTTGCGAGTTATCACTGAGAAGGAATTGGGTAAAGACATTAAGTTTTTTTTAAATCCGGAAGCGCAATCGCTAGAGGAGTTCGTTGTCAATGAAGCTAGGGAAAACAGCAATGTGATGAGTTTGGACATTGGAAAAACTAATTTGCCTGTAGAGGTGCTCAAAAACATTCCAGCCTTATTCGGAGAGGTAGACCTTTTAAGGGGCATTCAGCTACTACCCGGTGTAACCACAGCTGGTGAAGGCACCACTGGATTATTTGTACGTGGTGGATCTGCTGACCAGAATTTGATTCAAATAGACGGGGCACCTATATTCAATCCCTCCCACTTTTTTGGGTTTTTCTCCGTGTTCAATCCGGATGCGCTCAGTAATGTGGAGTTGTATAAGGGGCATATCCCTGCCCGATATGGAGGGAGACTCTCCTCCCTTATTGATATCTCATTAAAAGAGGGTAATACCAAACGTATCCATGGGGAGGGTGGAATCGGCAGTATAAGTTCCCGGCTAACGGTAGACGGTCCCCTGCTTTCAGACCAATCTTCTTTTATTGTTTCTGGCAGAAGGACTTACGCCGACATTTTCCTGGCGTTATCTCCTGATGAAAATATCCGTAATAACCAGCTTTATTTTTATGATTTAAGTGGTAAACTGATGTTTCGTATAAAAGATCGGGATAAAATTACCATCTCCTCTTATTACGGTTCGGATTACCTAGGGACCAGTGGACAGTTTGGCTTAGGGTGGAACAACTGGATATCTTCCCTTAACTGGACGAGATCAATTCGAGACGATCTTTTTTTGGATGTAAAAGGTTATCACAGTTACTACAAATACCTCATAGCATTTACAGACGAAAGTATTGGGTTTGAATGGAGCAACAATTTTTCAGAATCAGGTATTCGGGGCGAAATCAATTGGGTACCGAGCGAGAATTTAAGTCTATACGCAGGAGCCCACAGTCAGTTATATCATTTTGCACCGATCAATTTAAATCTGGCACCGGAGAGTAATTTGGAATCTATAAATACAAATCCCAAGATTGGTTTTTTGAACAACCTCTTTATCGATGGGAATTATGACGTCAGCCCCGTTTTTTCAGTAGAAGGTGGTCTGAGATGGAACCACTATCAGCAAATCGGGGAGGGAGTAAATTACCTGTATGAAAATAATGATCCCGCCAATGGGGCAGTGGCCGATACGGTTAGGTTTGGCTTTGGAGAGAACATGAAAACTTACCTGGGGCTTGAACCCAGACTGGCGGCTAGGTATCTTCTAAGTGAAAGTCTATCCCTAAAAGGAGCCTACAACAGAAACTTTCAGTACATTCAGATCGCTACAAATAATTCGGCAGGTTTACCAATAGACCGCTGGATGCCCGCGGGGAGATATGTGAGTCCAATACGGAGCGATCAGGTATCCTTAGGGATTTTTAAAAACCTGTCAGATAATCAGTTTGAGCTCTCCATGGAAGGATATTACAAAGATTTTGACCGGATTATTGACCTAAAGCAGGGAGCTGAAATTTTGTTTACCGACAATCTTGAAACCGAGATTCTATCTGGAGTGGGCTGGGCATATGGAGCAGAGTTCATGCTCAGAAAGAACATTGGAAAAACAACAGGCTGGTTGAGTTATACCTGGTCGAGGGTATTCCGACAGATAGATGGGATTAATGAGGACCAACCTTTTAATCCAAGATTTGATCGTCCCCATGATGTTAGTTTGGTGTTAAATCACAAGTTCAATAAGCGGTTGGAATTTTCCGGAACCTTCGTTTATACCAGTGGAGTAGCGGTGACTTTTCCAGTAGGCTCCTATGAAGTGGATAACCAGCGTGTTCCCCTATACGGGCCTCGTAGAAATGAAGACAGGTTTCCAGCCTACCACCGCATGGACCTTTCAGTCAATTTGAAAAACCGGGACAGAGGAAGATGGTGGAAAGGTAGTTGGAACTTCAGTGTGTATAATGTTTATAACCGAAAAAACCCTTTTTCCTATCAGTTCACCGATATATATAACAACGATTTCAGGGTAGACCCAAGTCCCGAAGATGTAATTACCTCCTCTCGACCGGGAGTCATCATGACTTATTTGTTTGGTATTTTGCCTTCTGTTACCTACAACTTTGAATTTTGATATGAAAAAGTATTTATACTTGAACTTATTTATTCTACTTGCCCTCTTTTCCTGCCAAGAAGAAGTGCATTTGGAATTAAAAAACATGGAGAAGATCCCTGTAATAGAAGCCATTTGGACTAATCGGTCAAGCGTCAATAAAGTATCGGTAACATATAGTCGGGATTTTTATGATACGCTTTCCAATGAAATCCTATCTGAGGCGGACGTGTCCATTACCAACCTTCAATCTGGAAACCGGATAGAATTTATGTATGTTGATGATTTAGGGCATTTTCTTCCCTTGAACAATCAGGTAGCTGAAATTGGAAGTAAATATCGGCTGGAAGTAAAATATGACGGTCAGGTATATTTTTCCGAAGGGGAAATGTTAGCGCCTCCCGTATTGGACAGCGTTACCTATGCGTTCTCCGAAGAACAGTTTTTCAGGGATGAGGGATACTATGTGACTGTCTATGGTAAAATTCCGTTTGATAGGGACAATTATTACAGGGTCAAAATTATTCGAAATGACACCCTACTTAACAGACGGTCGGATTACCTTCTATTTGATGATTCGTTTGGCACCTCAATTTTGGACAATGGATTTGAACTGGGCGGATTTGCTTTCGAAAAGAACGACAAGGTCAAGTTAGAACTTTATAGGCTAAACCAAGCTCCCTACAATTACCTGAATCAGCTGGTTAATTTGCTGTTTAACGATGGTGGTCTCTTCAGTCCACCTCCCCAAAATCCAACAACAAATATTTACGTTGAAAATGGAAACGGAAGGGTGGGAGGTTATTTCGTTACCTCTCCGGTTTTGAGCGAAACCATTAAAATTAGTGATGAAGAAAAGTAACACCTCAAATCCGCTGTATTTAGCTGTAACAGATGAAAAAAAACCTTCCAGATTTCACCTATTTGATTTGAACAACTAGCTTTTTATCAAAAAAACCTGGAAGGTTTCGGATCTAGGGTAATAATTAATCAGTTTCCGCGGAGCTGTTTTCCATTTTGATCCGTTTTAATTCTGCCTTACTGTAGGCAATTTTGGTAATTAGTACAAATAATACAGGAACGATAAAAATGGTAATAAATGTAGCGGTGACCATTCCGCCCAACACTGTCCACCCAATAGTTTGCCGGGCGACTGAACCTGCGCCGGATGCAAAGGCAAGAGGCATTACACCAAGAATGAAGGCCATGGAGGTCATTAGAATAGGCCTCAGCCTTAATTTAGCAGCCAATTTCGCCGCCTTTTTTATAGGTATTCCCCGATCTACCCGCTCTTTGGCATACTCTACGATCAGGATGGAGTTTTTTGCCGCTAACCCCACCAAGGTAAGAAATCCAATCTGAGCGTAAACATTGTTCGTCAGGGAGGGGAACAATAACAAGGTGGTAATAGCACCAAAAATACCAGTGGGAACAGCCAATAGTACAGAAAAGGGTACTGACCAACTTTCATAAAGTGCCGTCAGACAGAGAAAGACAAATGTAATGGACAATAAAAATATAAGTGCTGTACTGCCACCTGACCTTATCTCTTCCCGAGTGATGCCTGAGAATTCATATCCAAATCCCGCGGGCAAACTTTCAGCAGCTTGGGCAATCACCCGCTCTATTGCTTGACCTGAGCTGTACCCTGCTGCGGCATCCCCGTTGATGGTGGCCGATCGGAACAAATTGTAATGATTGATTAGCGGCGCATTCTCTATGATTTCGGTGGTTACCAAGTTGCTGATAGGAAGCATGTCGCCCCGGTTGTTTTTGACAAAGAATTGGTTCAAGGATGACAAGTCCTCCCGGTACATGGTGTCTGCCTGGGCTACTACCCGGAAGTTTCTACCGTAAAGTATAAAATCATTTACATAAAAGCTGCCGAGATAAACTTGTAGGGTATTGAAGGCATCACCTATGTTTACACCAAGTCTGGCGGTTTTTTCTCTGTCCAGGTTGATCTTGTAGGAGGGTGTGGAAGCACTGAATAGACTGAAGGAGTTGGATATTTCCTCACTCTCGTTGAGCTCACCGACGAAGTCTTTTATTTGCTGATCAAACTCCTGTATGGTGGAGGTTCCTTGCAAATCCTGCAGTACCACATTAAACCCGGATGTGGTTCCGAGGCCGGGGATGGCAGCAGGCGCTACAATGATAATGGATGCTTCCGGCAGTTCATCCCTCAATTCCCGCAGAAGACGATTGCGTATTGCAAATGAATTTTGGTCCGTACCCTTCCTTTCACTCCAAGGTTTTAGTTGACAAAATACGGTCCCTGTGTTTGATTTGCTCGAGAAGTTGACTGCATTCAAGCCCGTCACCGCAGTGAAATGGAAAATATCTTCTTCCTCTGCCAATAACCCCATTAATTTCTCTATGGTCTCCAAGCTCCTTGCAGTGGAAGCACCTTCTGGCAATTCATAGGTGACAAAAAGCCGCCCTTCGTCCTCATTGGGGATAAATCCGGTAGGTTTTTGGTTAAATAGAAGTAATGTGACGCCTCCCAATACCACCAAACCCAGAAATATATACTTTCCTTTCGAAAAACTTTTTGCGATAACGGCTTCATAGCGGTCATTGAAATAGGAAAACTTCTGGTTGAATCCATAGAAAAACCGGTCAAGAAGATTTTTGGAGGAGGAGTTCCTATCCTTTTTTGGTTTAAGAATCAGGGAGCACAAAGCCGGTGTAAGTGACAGCGCCACAAATCCCGAAATAATACCAGATGCGGCAATCGCCATGGCAAATTGCTGATATAATCTTCCCACGATGCCAGGGATAAACCCAACCGGTATAAAAACTGCCGCAACAATTAAGGACATCGCTATCACCGGTCCTGAAATATCTTTCATCGCTTTGGTGACGGCCTCCTTAGCTTTAATGCCTTCTTTTTCCATATAGGCAATCGTAGCTTCCACCACGACAATGGCATCATCCACGACAATACCTATAGCCAACACAAACCCGAACAAGGTTAGGTTATTAATAGAAAATCCCAACGGCAAAAACAGGGCAAACGTGCCGATGATAGACACTGGAATAATTAGAATAGGGATAAGCGTACTCCTCCAATCTTGTAGGAAAATGTAGACCACGATGGAAACGAGTAGGAGGGCAATAAACAAGGTTTCTACCACCTCACCAATGGAAACTCTCACTACCGATGCGGATTCGAATGGAATGACATATTCCAGATCTGATGGAAAGTTTTCCTGAATTCTTTCCATAGCCGCTTTGATCCCCACTTCAGTATCCAGGATATTGCTGTCCGGAGTCTGAAAGATGATCAGATAGGCGGCGGGTTTTCCGTCGGTAAAATTGCTTGTAGAATAATCAAACCGCCCCAATTCTACTCGGGCTACGTCTTTGAGATAGACGATCCGCTGATCGTCCTCTGATACTTTTAGAATGACGTTCTCAAATTCCTCCGGGGAATTGAGCCGCCCGTTTGTGAATAGCGTGTACTCAAAAGCCTGATAGTCACGCTGAGGAGGGGTGCCAATAGCACCTGCCGCTACCTGAATGTTCTGTTCACGGAGTGCTGATACAATTTCGCTGGAAGTAAGGCCTAACTGGAAAAGTTTTTCGGGCTGTAACCAAATCCTCATACTAAAATCTTCCGACCTGCTGAAAATATCTCCTACTCCCGGTACTCTTAGCAACTCGTCCTTGATATAGATATTGGAATAATTGTTCAGGAAGTCGATATTGTGGGAACCCTCAGGAGAAAAAATTGACACAATTAAAAGAAGGCTGGGGTTTCTCTTTCTGATGGTGATTCCCAGTCTGCGTACTTCCTCAGGAAGCAGGGGTTCCGCTACATTTATTCGGTTCTGAACCTCGACTGCGGCAGTGTTTATGTCTGTTCCTACCTCGAAGGTAATGTTCATCGACATCAAGCCTTCGTTGCTACTGGTGCTTTCAATGTACGCCATACCCGGAGTTCCGTTAATTTGAGTTTCTAAGGGGGTGGCTACGGTTTGTTCTATGGTTTCGGCATCTGCCCCGGTGTAGGTGGCGGTGACCTGAATGACAGGAGGGGTTATATTTGGGTATTGGGCTACTGGCAAATTAATAATTGCAAGAGTCCCAAGCAACAGAAGGACGAGGGATAAAACAATTGCTGCATTAGGTCTCTTGATGAAAATGGATGAAATCATGCTCAGTTTTCGTTTTTGATTTGGATTTTATCCCCATCGGCGATTTTTTGCACTCCGCTTACAACTATTTGTTGGCCTGCCTGCAATCCTTCCTGAATTACCACCCGATCTTTACTTTTGTTTCCAGTCTTTACCGTGACTTGTCTTGCTTCTCCATTATCAGCAACATAGACATATACCTCTCCCAAACGCTCTACCAAAGCCTTCTGAAGTACCGTGATCTGGGATTCGGGTGATGTCCTTGTATATAGCAAAGTAGCGTTAAGCCCGGGTTTAAGCGAATAGTCGGTGTTGGGAAATCTTAACCGAATCTGTATAGTGCCCGTACCCCGGTCGATCGCCCTATCAATGGTTTCGATAGACCCGGGAAAAGGGTAAAGTTGCTGATTGGGAAGCAAAAGCCTAAAAACTGAGTCAGCTGACACTTTTTCCGGCTGCGCCAAAAGTTGGGTAAAATCATTCAATGATTTTTCATCCGCATAAAAATCCAAGCCCATGGGATCGTCAGCACTGATTACATTTAGCAGGGTTTGTCCCGGAGTGACCAAGGCACCCAGGCGCACGGACGAAAAACCAACAGTACCCGCAAAGGGCGCTCGTATCGTTGCATAGCCGAGATCTGTATTTGCATTGTCAACAGCAGCTTGGGCACGTAGGAGCTCCTGCTGACTGCTCACCAAATCTGTCAGCGCATCGTCATAAATCTTTCCGGCAATTGCGTTTCCCTCCCTAAGTTTCTCATACCGGGTTATGTCCCGTTCTGATCGGGCCTGATTGGCTCTGGCAATTTCAAGTTGGGATTGGGCCTGATCTAGCTGGGCTTGATACCTGCTTCTGTCAATTTGGTAAAGAATCTGACCCTGACGCACCCGCTCCCCGTCCGCTACTTGAATTTGAGTAATATATCCAACCACATCGGCACGGAGCTCTACTTCCTTTAAGGCGACAACTGACGCAGGATATCTTTGTTCCAAACTCACCATTTCGGAAATTGCCTCATCGACTGTTACAATGGTGGGTTGATTTTCAGTCACTTTGTCTTCGGCACAGCCTAGGAAAATGAGCAAACTGATGCCAAGGGTTGTTTTTTTCATCATCGTCAATAGTCTATTATTACCTCTCCACGAGCCCGCTGTACCGCTAGCTTACTCGTCAATACGGCAAATAGGGATCTGGTATAATTGATTCTACTCGTACGTAGGTCAGTTTCTGCTACAATTACTTCTAGAAAATTTTTAATGCCTTCTTCATATTGCAAAGAAACAACCTCGTAAATTTCCTCCGCCAGTTTTTTGTTTCGTTCTTGAATGTTAAATAGATACAACTGGTTTTTATACCTGCTTATCGCTTCCTGGTGTGCAGCCTGTACTTGGTTGCTGAAATCATTCTGCTCCAATTCCAGATTGTCAAGCTGAAGAGCGGCCTCCCGAGCCTCAAAGATCCTGCGGCCTCCCTGGAAAAGAGGGTAATTAAGCCGCACGCCTATCAGTGAAAAAGGATATCCCTGATCAAATAACTCATTTCCGATAGGACTTAGATACAGTATGTTGTAATTGTAAAAAGCTGATAATGTTGGAATGAATTTTCGTTTTTGGTAGCGGATTTCAGCTTCCTGCAAGCCTCTTCGGGTCTCGAGAAGTTGATATTCTATTCGGTTGCCTACTATGGGTTGGTCGAGCGTATCCAGATATATTTCATCCAGTAGCTCTTCCAAAGAGGCGGTCAACTCAAGGGATCTTTCTTTAGGATAACCCATTAGTGAATTGAGCTGTGCAGATTTTATTTTAGTTTCTTCCCGGTATTCATAGAGCGCGCTTTGGCTATTTTGGATATTTATTAGTGCCCGCTTGTAATCTATTTGATCAGTTAATCCGGTTTCGTACATCAGCTTGGCATCTTGGAGTTGTTTTTCTTGTCTTCTGATGTCTTCACTGGTAAGTTGCACCTGCTCCTGAGCCAAGAGTGCTTCGTAGAAAGTAACTGTTAGTTGATTGACAAGTTCTATTTTAAAATCCTCCAAGGACTGAGCAGCTTGTTTCCTAAGTGGACTTGCCTGATGTTGGGAGCGGATGAGCTCGTTGTTAATAAGTGGTTGATTGACCGAAAAATTAAGACTGGAATTAAACGGAATACCGGTTCGTACCTCTTGGAATTGTCCGGATTCAGGATTATTGAAATCAGGAAAAATTGCTGTCGGCTGCGAAAAATACCGGACGTAATCGCCGTCGACCACTACTTCGGGAAGCCACCCAGAGAGATTGGCTTTAACCTGATACCCCACGATTGATTCCTGATTTTTATATTGCAGCAATACCGGGTTTTGTTCCAGTCCGATAGCCAAAACCTCTTCCAATGTAAGTTCATTCTCTGGTAAAGATTGACTGTTAGCATCTAGAAAAAACGCCATCCAGCAGGCAAGGAAAAATACGGTTCTGTTCATATCATCAAAACAAATCGAGGAATAGGGTATCCGGGATAAATTTAGGCTACATGTTCTTGTAAGTATCCCCCTAGTTGGGAGGCATTTGAATAGACGAATTTCCCAATAATTCCATTCCCATCAAAGGTATTCTTTCACCAAATCCTGACTCAAGATCCAGAGCTTTTCCCGAAGCGTGGCTGATGCGGCAGTTTTAGAGGGGTTTGCCGGTTTGGATTTCTTGAAATAGGCTCCGGATTCTAGGGAAGCGGTAGCTGTGGATGCAAGAAAAACAGTGGTTTTTGCTCCTTGAGCTGCATTAATCATGAAAGGTTGGGCAAGTTTTATCAGGATCTTAAAAACTCCTGAAAAATCCCCCCCAAAATTCGTTTTTACAACCCCGGGATGCAGTGAGTAGGAATAGATTCCTTTATCTGCGTATTTTTCAGAAAGAGATTTACTAAATAGTATATTGAATAATTTGGCATTGGCATAGGCGGGGAACGAACTATACTTAGATATGTCGTTGATCTCCTTCAGTTTAGGTTTTGCGGCTTTGTGAGCTTCAGAGCTCACGTTAATTACTTTTGCCTCTCCCGCATTTTCCAATAAAGGCCTCAATTTGATGGTTAAAAGAAAATGCCCCAAGTGATTGATTTGGAAGGTTTGTTCCAGCTTGTCCACTGTAAGTTTGCCTTCCGGAAAAATTCCCCCGGCATTGTTTATCAACACATGGAGGGAATCTACCTGGTCTTTGATCAAGTCTGCAGCTTTTGATACAGATGTCAAATCTCCCAAGTCGCAGGGAATGATAACAAACTTTCCTTTATCGTAAGACGAAAAATATTCAGCTATAAGAGAAACTGCTTTTTCTTCGCTTCTTACAAGTAAAAATATCCTGTTGAATTTTGATGCGAGAGCTTTTACAGTTTCTACACCTATCCCTGAGGTTGGGCCCGTAATGGCTAGATTCATTTAGTGATTATTTAGGTGGCTTACAAATTACAACCGTTATCTGCTGCAAATTGTTCATTGGTTTTGTGACAATAGCGTTTCTATAAATTGTTTTCTCCTTCAAGCACCCGTTTTTGCGGGGTTTTATAGTCTGAATTGTAGGGGAAGCTTTCCGGTCATAATTCCCAAAGATGAATTTTGTCCCCTGCTAAATTAATTTTTTATATTTTTGTGAGGTAAAAAAATAAGCGTGGAGAAAAAGGAAAAGTTTATAGACATCAAAAAGGTGATTTCGGGAAAAAACCCCGGACTTGTCAAATGGATGCCGAGGTTTGTTTTATCGTACATCAAAAGGATTGTACACGAAGATGAAGTCAACCGAGTGATGGCTAAACATGGGCACCTTTATGGGTTGGAATATGTAGATGCCCTCATCGGTGAATTTGGTGTAGAGGTTTCCTATATGGGAGAAGAAAACATTCCCTTGGATAGGTCTGTTATTTTCGCATCCAACCATCCGCTCGGAGCACTAGATGGAGTGGTATTGATGCATGTGTTGGGTAAGTTCAGGAATGACCTGAAGTTTCTGGTAAACGATATACTTTTAAATATTCCCAATTTTGGAGATTTGTTCGTCCCCGTCAATAAACATGGAAGTAGTGGCAAGCGTGGTGTGGAGATGATAGAGGAGACGTATTCTGGTAAAGATGCCGTTATTGTTTTTCCAGCAGGATTAGTTTCCCGCAAACAGGAATTCGGTATAAAGGACTTGGAATGGAAAAAAAGTTTCATCAATAAAGCGAAAAAGTATAAAAAGGATGTAGTCCCCATTTATGTGGAGGGGAAAAACTCCGAATTTTTTTATAATCTTGCGAGAATTAGAAAGAAAGTAGGCATAAAGGCAAACATTGAGATGTTCTATCTGGCAGATGAAATGTTTGGCCAGAAAAATAAAAAAATAGTTGTCCATATAGGAAAACCCATTTCTTACAAGTACTTTGATGCTTCAAAGAGTGACCTATACTGGGCGGAAGCAGTCAAAAACATGGTTTACGAGTTAGCCCAAGATAAATAAATATGCAAGAAATAATAGCTCCAATAGACCGAGCGACGTTAAAGAATGAGCTTAACCAAGAGAGATTTTTACGTTACGTCAATAATGGAGAAAATGAAATTTACCTGGTAAATCACCATAACGCTCCACATGTCATGCAGGAGATTGGACGATTGCGGGAAGTTTCCTTTCGTGCAGCAGGAGGTGGTACAGGGTTACCTTTAGATATTGACAAAAATGATACCTGCAAGAAATGCTACGAGCAATTAATAGCCTGGAATCCAGTGGATGAAGAAATTATAGCGGGATATCGCTTAATTAAATGTTCCGAAGCAGGAGTCGATGGCCACGGCAACCTGAACTTGTCCACCGCCCATCTGTTTAAATTTTCCGATAAATTCATCAGCGACTATCTTCCGTACACCATTGAGCTGGGCAGGTCCTGGGTTCAACCGCGGTATCAGCCAAGTATGGACAATCGAAAAGGCCTCTTTTCCTTGGACAACCTGTGGGATGGTCTCGGAGCAGTGGTCATGATTAATCCGGAAATCAAGTTTTTATTCGGCAAGGTAACGATGTATCCCCACTACAACCAAGAAGCGAGAGATATCCTGTTGTATTTTATGAACCATTATTTTCCCGACAAAGATAAGCTTGTTGAACCTATGGAAAGATTGGATTACAAAGGCGATGTGGCCACAGTCCAGGGAATGTTTGACGGTCTTTCCTATAAAGAAGGGTATAAGCTGTTAAATTCTAAAGTTAGGGGATTGGGAGAAAACATTCCCCCTCTCATCAACACGTATATGAACCTATCTTCAACGATGAAAACTTTCGGAACCGCTATGAATTATGAATTTGGTGCTGTGGAAGAGACCGGAATACTACTGACTATAGCCGATATATACGACACAAAGAAACACCGCCATTTGGATACTTTTGAACGAGACAGGTATTACGACAAAAAAAAGGTATAGTGATTCAATCAAGTGGATTTATTCCCCAATCTTCGGTATAAAATGGTGGAAACGGCAGCTTTTGGAAAAACCGGGTTGATGATTCCCTCCATAGTCTTTGGAAGTAGTGATTTAGGAAATCTCTACAGGGCCATGCCACTGGAGGAAAAGTGTGGAATTATAAAAAAGTGTCTAGACCTGACAGCCCCAAATACCGTTTTTGATTCTGCCGGAAAATATGGTGCGGGGCTTGCTTTGGAGGTTTTGGGAGAATGCTTGCATCAACTGGAGATTCCTGCCGATAAAATAGTCATCAGCAACAAATTGGGATGGGTTAGAAGCCCCTTGATAGGACCTGAGCCTACTTTTGAGCCCGGTGTGTGGAAAGATATCAGCCACGATGCCGTTCAACGGATAAGTTATGACGGTATTTTGGAATGTTTTGAGGAAGGGAATCAACTGCTCAAACACTATGTCCCCCAATTGGTATCCGTCCACGATCCAGACGAATACCTGGCAGCGGCGAAGGATACAGCGGAGGAGGAGAGGCGATTTGAAGATATTTTGGAAGCATATAGAGCTCTTCATGATTTAAAAAAGCAGGGCTTGATCGCCGGGATAGGAGTTGGAGCCAAAGACTGGCGGGTAATACCCCGTATTTATGACCAGGTAGACTTGGATTGGGTAATGATTGCCAATAGCCTTACGGTTTACCACCATCCCCAGCCCTTGCTTGACTTTATAGAACAACTTCGAGTTCAGCAAGTAGGGATTATCAATGCCGCTGTTTTTCAGGGCGGATTTTTGGTGGGCGGGGACCACTTTAATTACCTCCCAATACGTCCGGATACCCCAGAAAATATAGCCTTGTTAAACTGGCGTAAGTCATTTTTTGATGTATGCCAATCATTTGGAATCGTACCTTCCCATGCCTGTATACAGTTTGGTCTTTCGGTACCGGGAGTGTCTAGTGTGGCACTGAGCACTGCGGACCAAGATAAAGTTGCCGAAAATTTCAGGGCAACGAGGGAACCTATTTCTCCTGAATTTTGGGAAGAAATGAAGAATCGCAAGTTAATTTCCAACATAAGCTTTCTGTAAACCATTTACCTCCAAATAAACCCATGTCCCAATCCAGCACAACAGCCAAATCCAGCCTTATTTCGAAGAAAGATTTCTGGCCCTTTCTTTTATTGACCTCGCTATTTGCCCTATGGGGTGTTGCGCACAACATGACTGATACCCTGTTGGCGGCGTTCAAACGCATTATGAGTATGACAGATTTCCAGACTTCCTGGATACAACTGGCATTTTACGGTTCCTATTTTTGCCTTGCCTTGCCTGCCGCACTTTTTATCCGAAAATACACTTACAAATCCGGGATTTTATTAGGTCTTGGACTTTTTGCGGTCGGCTCTTTATTGTTTTATCCCGCCGGTGTCACCATGTCGTACGGTTTTTTCCTCCTTGCACTGTACGTGTTGGCAGGAGGTCTTTCGATATTAGAAACTGCTGCCAATCCTTATATCCTTGTAATCGGACCCCAAGAAACTGCCACTCAACGCCTTAATTTGGCACAGTCCTTTAACCCAATAGGTTCGGTAGTTGGCGTTTATCTGAGTAAGGTGTTTATTCTTTCCAATTTGAACACTGCCGAAGCTACGGATCGGTCGAGCATGAGTCCGGAAGCGCTCAAGGCAATACAATCTGAGGAATTAATCGGGGTTATGGGTACTTACGTGGGAGTTGCTTTATTTTTAGTTGTCGTTTGGTTTGTCATAAAAGCAGTCCGCATGCCAGTGGCATCGGAGACGGTCGAGACGGACGGTGTCATTGCCGGATTTAAGCGCTTGCTTAAAAATAAGAATTACAAACTTGGGGTAATGGCTCAGTTTTTCTATGTGGGCGCCCAGATTGGAGTTTGGTCATTTACTATCCGGTATGTCATGGTAGAACTCAACATGAATGAAAGTGAAGCTTCCGATTACTATCTGTTATCTTTAATTTTGTTTGCGTTGAGCCGCTTTTTGTTTACCGGCCTAATGAAATTTTTCAAACCTTCAATCCTTTTGGCTATCTCCTCGTTTGCTGCTTTAATCTGCTGTCTGCTGGTGATTTACTCCAACGGAATGGTAGGCGTCATCGCTTTGGTCATGGTATCTGTATGTATGTCGCTTATGTTCCCAACTATTTATGGATTGTCCGCAGTTGGATTGGGGAATGACACAAAACTTGGGGGTTCGGGACTGATTATGGCTATACTGGGTGGTGCAGTGATCACTGCTGCACAAGGTCAAGTATCGGATATAACGGGAAATATAGGGCTATCCTATTATGTGCCGGTAGTGTGCTTTGCCGTGGTGATGTATTTTGGATTAAACAATTATTTCTCTAAAAACAAACCCATGGCCCCCCCTGTAAAAATGGTAACACCTAACTGAGAATGTTAAAATAGACCGATTTAAAATAGGGGGGCATTGGTAACAATATCGAGCCGGATTTGTCTACTATTGTCTCCCGTATAGGTATTTTCATAAGTGTTTTGACCTTATCTATGAGTCTACTACTGCTCTAGGGATGAACTCTCTGTCAGAACCCTTAAAATCACGTCGTCTGATAAGGCCTAAAATCATGATGATAGGTAGACAGATTGAGATTTGGTATGCTGAATAAGAAAAATCATTGATTTTATATTTTTGTTTGAGTCTATTTCTTTTTTTTCAGCCATATTGAAATTATATTGGGACGTTGGTTCACCCCGATCAAAAATACATAGAGGCACTTATCACCAACGACCAAGCTTTATTTGAAGACTAAATAGTGAGGCTGAAAAAAATCTAGGTTTAGCCCACTTGGCACAGGATGAATTTGATCAAGCATTGATATACTTTGAAAAGCTGGCTTCCAGAGACCTTCATTCCAATGAGGGTAAATTTCTGCAGGCCATGGCTCTATTGAAAACGGGGGATTCTGAAGATTTTTATTTAGCTGAAATATTGTTGAGCGAAGTCGTGAATTTGCAGTTGGCACGCAATAAAGAAGCAAAAAGGTGGCTTGAAGCACTTTAAGTATTTTTTTTCTTAAAAAGTTTTCTCAATAAAAACAAGATCCCAATTTATTTTATATAAATTTGCTAATAAATCGTTGTAGATATTATGAAGATGATCCAATTTATCGTTCTCATTTTTGATGCTGTTTTAACCAATAAATTATTAGTATGACTGTTTTATATACGGGAAGAGAGCCATTCAATCAGGCTTTTCCGAAGGAGGGATTGACGTGGGAAGAATTTAAAGTATGGAACGGTTTTAGCCAGATGAAAGAACTTTTGTCTTTAGACCAATTCCTTAACCCCGAACTGAACATATTAAAAATGGGAAATAACGATGCCTTTAGCTATCATGAGCAAGGTAAACGCACAGGTTTATTTACCTCTCTGGAATATGTCAAGGGTATTATAGGCGACGGGGAAAACTGCAATTTGTTGGCGGTTATCAAGGAGCCAGGCGAGTCTTGTAATGAACTGATATTGGAGGGGTTTGAATTTGCGGGATACGACCTTCTTGACACCGGATATGGATATAGTGCGCTATCTAATTTAGGGAGTATTTTAGGCCCGGTAACAGCCGAGGATCTTAATGAATATGGACTAATTCAAAATTTTTCTGATGTCAAAGCTTTACAGGCTAAAATTTGCAATGGTTACCGTGGGTTGCAACAAGCTGAAACCTATATTATGGCCGTCTGGAGACATAAGAAAATAGGTAGGGGATCTAGTGAGTTGATAAAGAAAGAATTAGAAGAAATGGCATGCTAATTATTACTAGAACCAAATGAGATACATATCGACTCTGAGATCGGTTGGTTTCGGATTACAGTCTATGAAAATAGGTTCAACAAATTGACATATTTCTGGATCTAACTGTGATGTAATAGATTGCCAAAGGTTGATTTACATAAGAGACTGAAAAATAAAAAAGGAAAGCCTTGGCTTTCCTTTTTTTGTTTTACATTTTAGGCAGTTCAAAACCCGCCGGATATTCCCGTTTTACAAATTCATTGGCCGGGTCGAAATTAGTAACCTTCATGTTCGTTCCATCCCACAGCAATTTAATATCCCTACCAGGGTAGTTGTATCCTTTTCCATCTGCTTTTTCAGTACGATAATCGTAGCTTCGGATCGCCAAGTTACCCATCAGTACAGTCTCAGTCAATGGACCGGCAATGGAAAAAGGAGAGCTTAATTCCTTAAATTCCTGACTGCCATGACCTGCGATGCAAGCATTGACCCATTGGGCATAGTGCCCTCCAATAGCGTCAGGAACCCGAGGGAGGGTAGCCGGCACACTAATGCTTTCGTTCAGACTGATAGGTAACAACCTTGGATTAATGCCGTATGTGTCACACATCATTTTACCGCGAGTTCCTTCGATGATTACTCCATTTCCACCATCACCCATTTGTTCATTTGCTCCGAGTTCGTCAGGTCTTGACGGCTTGATGCCACCGTCCATCCAATGAAAATCCAAGTTTCTTCCACTAGGTCTTTTGAATTTTAAGGTAATGTGTGAAGAAGGGGGGCAACTCTCCGGGAAATATCCGCGAGTAAACTCCCCGGTAAAAACTGATCCAACACTACATTCGGCTTCCGTAGGATAGCCCAAATCCAGGACCCTGTATGCGGGTTCCATAATGTGGCAGGCCATGTCTCCCAATGCGCCCGTTCCGTAATCCCACCAGCCTCTCCAGTTGAAGGGGTGTATATTTTCAGTAAATGGCTTTTTCGGAGCTGTCCCCAACCATAAATTCCAGTCCAAGGTTTTTGGGGCTTTTTTCGCCGAGCTCGCAGGCCAAGGAACGCCCTGAGGCCAAACTGGCCGATCCGTCCAGCACCATACACTGGTTGCCTCTCCAATTAGACCCGCAGCGTACCATTCCCGCATTATACGGACACCGTCACCCGATGATCCCTGATTCCCCATCTGGGTGACAACTTTGTATTTTTCTGCCGCCTGAGTAAGGATACGGGCTTCGTAGATGTCGTGTGTAAGAGGTTTTTGGACATAAACGTGTTTACCCAACTGCATGGCCGCTAAAGCCTGTACAGCATGATTGTGATCAGCGGTGGATACAGAAACGGCATCAAATGAAGCATGATCTTTTTCCAACATCTCCCGATAGTCCCTAAAGTACTTTGCTTTAGGGTAATCAGCGACACTTCTAGCTGCTCTTTCATCATCCACATCACATAAGGCCACGATCTCCGCATTTCCACTTTGGAAAAAACTTCTGATATCACTGTATCCCTTACCACCTACACCGATTCCTGCAATGTTCAATTTGTCACTCGGGGCTTTGAAGCCAGGCCCTCCCAATACATGTCTTGGGACAATATAAAATCCCGCTATTGCGGTAGCCGAAGTTTTCAAAAAGGACCTGCGGGCATTGTCCTTTTCGGGTGAATTGTTTGCTTTCATTCGTATTTGTTAAGTTGTATAATTTATCGGTATCAATTTTCTAAACTATTAAAATAATAAGTAATAAATCAAAAATAGTTGATTTATGGTATTTAGCAGGGATTAGGATGTCATCAGGTGTTTGGGAAACCATATTCCCTTTCTACCAAGCACACACGTATCCGGTAAGAGGCATACCACTGTTCTTTTCCCTTTTCCTGGGCAATGCGGTGTGCAAGTTGATTTTTCCATCCTTCAATGGCTTCCAGACTTTCCCAATAGCTGACCGTTATCCCCAATTCCGACCGGGCAGATTCATGTCCCAAATAGCCCGGTTGATTTATTACCAGCTTTTCCATGTAATGGGCCATTTCCGCATAACCTGAATCTTTATCGGTTTTTACACTAGTGAAAATTACCGCATAGTAAGGAGGGGAGGGAGTAAACGCAATCATCTTGGTAAGGTAAATAAATCAACACAGGCAATCAAGGACTCCTGCCGTTTTTTTGGGAAGAATATTAAGTGGGTGAAATTGTCCGAATTTCATTTAGTGTATGTCCATAAATGAACACACCTTACAAGCTGCACCTATATTTAACTGCTCCATGGAGGCCAATTACGTGTTTTCTAAAAAAAAATGATTTGGCATATTCTTGGGTATACAGTGCTATATATCTACTCAAAAAAAAATCTCTACAATTAAGGCTAACTATGAAAACGGAAGCAAATCAAAAATCAAAAACATGGATTTTTTCCATACCTAATCTTCAGGAAGGAGAGGTGAATTCTGGAAAAATTGAGATAACCAATTAAAAACCGACTATATATATTCCAAAGACAGGGGAAAGTTTCCCCTGTTTTTTTTTGTTACATGGCCACTTTCTCTATAATGATATTATGGTTGGTATAAATGCAAATATCCGCGGCGATATTCAGGCTTTCTCTGACCATCTCTTCCGCAGTAAGATGAGGGGCATATTTTTTCAACGCCCGTGCGGCTGCCTGCGCATACATACTTCCGGAGCCGATCGATGCTATAGCCAAATCCGGCTCGATTACATCGCCTGTGCCCGATATAATCAGAATGTCCTCAGCATCAGCAACCACCATCATAGCCTCCAATTTGCTGAGCATGCGGTCCGTCCGCCATTCCTTCGCCAATTCTACAGCGGCACGCTTCATGTTATTACCGTAGGCATCCAGTTTCTCCTCAAATTTTTCCAACAGCGTAAATGCATCCGCCGTAGATCCGGCGAAACCGGTAACAATTTTCCCCCCCTGAAGTTTTCGAATTTTATTGACACTGCTTTTGGCTATTGTGTTGCCAAGGGTGGCTTGCCCGTCGGCGCCTATAACTACCTGGCCACCGTGCTTGACGGCTACCACGGTAGTGGATTTTAATTTTTCCATGAAAATATCTTTGATTCGTTCATTTCAAATACTGTACTTAAAGCAAAAAGTCCTAAAAAATAGGACTTTTTGACATGATTAACAATTGGAGACCTTAGATCAGTAACCTTACGGGATCTTCCAATAGATTCTTAAGACTGAGAAGGAAAGCAGAGCCCACAGCTCCATCTACGACTCGGTGGTCACAGGAGAGTGTCACTTTCATGATATTTCCCACTTTCATTTCGCCATTCTTCACGACTACCGTTTCTTTTATACCTCCTACGGCCAGGATGCAGGCATCTGGCGGATTTATAATCGCTGTAAACTCATCGATGCCAAACATTCCCAAGTTGGAAATGGTAAAGGTATTGCCTTCCCAATCCTTGGGCTGGAGTTCTTTTTTCTTTGCTTTTCCAGCAAGGGATTTGGCTTCGTTGGAGATTTGTGAAAGGGATTTGGCATCTGCAAATCTTATGACGGGTACCAGCAGGCCTTCATCAACGGCGACGGCCATCCCGATGTGTACGTGATCATTAAACCTTATTTTGTCTCCAAGCCAGGAAGAGTTTGCTTTCGGATTTTGCTTTAAAGCTACTGCGGAAGCTTTGATGACCAGGTCGTTGAACGATATTTTGACAGGGGCTACTTCGTTCATGCTTTTTCTCGCTTCTATCGCCTTGTCCATGTTGATTTCCATGGTAAGATAAAAATGAGGCGCGGAGAATTTACTTTCCGCCAAGCGCTTGGCGATCACTTTCCGCATCTGAGAAACTTTCTCCTCCCTAAAGGATTCCTGTCCTAAGCCAACTCCGGTGGCTGTAGCTGCTGAAGCGTCGGTTTTTGCCTCCGCTGGACTGAAGCTTTCAATATCTTTTTTGACTATTCGGCCGTGGTCACCGGAACCGGAAACCTGGGCGATATCAATTCCTTTTTCTTGGGCTATCTTTTTTGCTAACGGAGAGGCCTTTATACGGTCTCCCTCAGCTGTAGAGGTTGTCTTAGGCGTATTTTTTTGCTGCTCACCTTTGTCTTCAGCGTCTTTTTCCGTAGATTTTTCCGCTTTTTCGGGAGCTGCTGATTTTTCCTCTTCGCCGCTGCCTTTTTGTTTGTGCGCTTTTAGTAAAGCCTCAAAATCCGCACCTTTTTCTCCAATGATCGCAATTACACCGTCAACTTCAATAGCGTCACCTTCTTCTACTCCAATAAACAGCAAATTGCCATCTTCATAGGATTCCAGTTCCATAGTTGCCTTATCGGTCTCCACTTCAGCCAAGATATCACCTGATTTGACATCATCTCCCACTTTTTTAAGCCAGGCAGCAATTGTTCCCTCCTGCATGGTATCACTCATTTTTGGCATGGTGATTACTGTGGCGGCTATTCCGGAGACATCGATTTTTTCCTCGGATTTTTCTTTATCAGGAGATGGCTTATCCTTTGACTCCTCCTCTTTCTTAGGTTCTTCCTCTTTTTTAGCGTTTTCCGGTTTCGAACCTCCGTCACCGCCGCTTTTAAGATCCTTTAAAATTTCATCTATGTTTTCGCCCTTTTCACCCAAGATGGCAATGACACCATTTACCGGCACGGAGTCTTTTTCCTCTACTCCTATGTGAAGCAAAATTCCCTCTTCGTAGGATTCCAATTCCATGGTAGCTTTATCGGTCTCCACTTCTGCCAGAATATCTCCCGGTTTGATATCATCACCTACTTTCTTCAACCATTGTGCGATGACCCCTTCTTCCATGGTATCGCTCATTTTGGGCATTCGTATTATCTCGGCCATATGTTAAATTATTCGAATTCTAAATTTCCGCAATCCAAAAATAGTTCTTAAAATATGTTTATTCAAATTTAATAATAGTATTTTCACGTCGGCACACAAACTAGGGTCTGCAAATTAATGAAATGCCAGTTATAAAAAATCAAAATTATGTTCATCCATTTCTCATGTTCAATGGGCACATTCAAACGATTGTTCCGGCCCTTTTGAGAACGCCGTGTCCATTATCCTTTGATAGAGAAAGGATTACTACCCCGGATGGGGATTTTTTAGATTTGGACTGGCTTAAATCTTCGTCAGAACGGCTTCTTATAATCAGCCACGGTTTGGAGGGTGATAGCAGAAGACCCTACATGGTCGGCATGGCCAATTATTTTTTCTCAAACGGATGGGATGTGCTTTCTTGGAATTTCCGCGGGTGTAGTGGAGAAATGAACCGAAGGCCTATCTTCTACCATTCCGGAGCCACCGATGATCTGGAAACCGTCATCGCACACGCTCACAGTGGATACCGTGAAATATGCCTGATTGGGTTTAGTTTGGGGGGAAATCTTACGCTTAAATATCTCGGAGAAGATCATCCGACAAAGTACAAGGTTAAAAAAGCTGTAGCAATTTCAGTTCCATTAGATCTTTCAGGTTCAAGTAATCAAATAGGCAGAAGAGAAAATTCACTCTATACCAAGCGGTTTTTGAAAACTCTGAAAGAAAAGATTCTTCAAAAATCACGGGTTTTCCCAAAGGAAATCCAAATAAAAACATTGAGCAGCATACGGAGTCTACGGCAATTTGACGACGTCTACACTGGGCCTCTTCATGGCTTTGAGGGAGCGGAGGACTACTATACCCGATGTTCTTCTATAAATTTCCTTTCAAAAATTTCGGCTCGCGTTTTAATATTAAATGCACGGAATGATCCTTTCTTGAGTAGCTCTTGTTATCCGGAAGTACTGGGTGTTCAATTCCCCTACATCTACATGGATTTCCCGGAAAATGGCGGTCATGTCGGTTTTGCCCCAAGAAACCGAAAGGATGTATATTGGTCTGAAAAAAGAGCACTTGAATTTCTCCAATCAGATTATTAACTTATCAAAACTCAATTCTACTGAAGCTACTATGTGCGGAAGATATTCACTGGCAAAAAACAAACTGGAATTGGAAGAACGGTTTCAAGCTGAAATGTTAGAACCTTTCCAGCCGAGGTATAATATTGCGCCGACCCAACTTGTACCTGTAATCACGGCAGAAAGTCCACATGGTTTTTCCCACTTTTATTGGGGAATTACGCCGGATTTTGCCAAAAACAAACCTGTTTCCCAGAAATTTATAAATGCCCGGTCGGAAACGATCAATGAAAAAGTTTCATTTAAGGCATCTTTTCAACGAAAACGTTGTCTTGTCCCTGCTGATGGGTTTTTTGAATGGAAACGGGTGGGCAAAAAGACAAAAACCCCGTATCGGTTCACCCTCTTGGACGGGGGGCTGTTTGCCATGGCGGGGATTTGGGATGAATATGAGACGACTGAAGGAGATGTAAAACATACATTTCTAATTTTGACTACCACACCAAATGAATTATTGACGGATGTCCACGACAGGATGCCTGTGATAATAGATAAAAATATGGAAACCGCTTGGTTGAACGATTCCACTTCCGAGGAGGAGTTGCTGGCCATGTTGAAGCCTTATCCGGACAGTGCCATGCTTAGCTACACTGTCTCTCCCCTTGTCAACCAAGTAGGGAATGATACGCCCTTCGTCATTCGTAAGACCCTTCCTATGGATCAGTTTGGAAATTATACTCTCTTTGGCTAATGCGACAATACCAAATAATCGATTTGGAGTTTATGAACTCCAAACAAACCATTGGCTGCTTTTTAATACCTTCCGAATCGGGCGTTGTGCTTGTTGAATGTGGCCCGGAAAGTACATTTCCAATGTTGAAGAAGGGCATAGAGGACGTAGGCTATTCGTTGGACCAAGTCAGGCACGTGTTGCTGACCCATATTCATTTTGACCATGCCGGTGCTGCATGGAAACTGGCCAACGAAGGAGCGAAGATTTATGTACATCCAATAGGACTACCACATTTGGCATCTCCAGAGAAGCTTTGGAATTCCGCAGCCCAGATTTACGGGGAGAATATGGATAAGCTTTGGGGGAAAATGGAATCCATTCCCAAAGAGTTGTTGGTAGCCGTAGAGCATGAAGAAGTACTTGACCTAGACGGACTTCGGGTAAAGGCTTGGCATACTCCAGGTCATGCCGTTCATCACATCGCCTGGGAGATAGGTGAATTGCTGTTCACCGGAGATGTAGCGGGAGTCAAAATTGCAGAAGGACCAGTAGTACCCCCATGTCCCCCTCCGGATATCAACATAGAAGAATGGAAACGCTCTATAAATCTTATAAAAACTATCAATCCACAAAAAATGGTGCTAACCCATTTTGGTGAGATTTCTTTGGTTCATGATCACCTTCAAGCGCTGGAGGAAATGTTGGACGACTGGTCATATTGGATGAAACCTAAGTTCGATATGGGCTTAGACCCCCAAGAGATCATCCCTGAATTTATGGCCTATACCACCCAACAAATGCTGTCTTTGAATGTGTCTGATGAAACAAGAAATCTATATGAATTTGCTAATCCCAGTTGGATGTCCGTAGCCGGTCTGATGAGATATTGGAAATTGAAGTCTCAAGGCAGAATTTAAACCCGGAATAGGCATATAATTTCTGCTGCGGACCTAAAACGCTTTAAAATCAGCGGCGTCGCTTCACTTTTCGAATTTACCGTAGGGATGACTACGTCTACCTCTATAAAGTTACTGATTTTCTTGGGTTTGTGCAGCCTGTCCTGACTTAGTCGGGACAGGCTGCACAAATCCAACTACATGATCCGGGTTAAACCTATTTTTTTATCAGAACCCTTATAGGCTTTAATGCAATATTGCTACCAATAATTCGCAACGAGTAGGTGCCTGGCGAAATGTTTTCCGTGCTTATTTTTATCAAACCTGCTTCAGCAAAATTGGTTTCTGGTATCCAGTCTTTAACAACAGTTCCAGTCATATCATGAAGTAAAATTTGATTCACGTCTATGGTGCCAGGAAGATAAATAGCTATCCAATCTATGGCTGGGTTCGGGAATACCCGTATAACCCGTGCGTTGTCTACCACTTCTGAATCTTCGAAAAATTGGCTTTCTGAGTCCATTTCCCGATACCCCCTCATTTCCCGGTACCCTCTGGCTTTGCCTCCCCCACGCATCTGAGCTCCAAATTCGCCATTTTTTTGTGGATTTTCAGTCATATTGGTGGTTTTGGCCAGCGCATGGAGGGTTTCTTGTTTTATGGAAAGATCGAGATGTTTGGTATAAATCTCGTTTTTTCTGCTAACAATATTGGATGAATTAATAGGTGAAAGAACAGCTCTATTTATCCGAAAAACAGTATCTTCTACCTTGCGGATAGGCTCTGTTTCAAGAGAATGATTAAAGGTACGTTGGGTTTTCATCCATGTAAGCATTTCTCCTTTAGCGAACCCAAATGTCGCCATGAAAAGCAGGCACATAAGAGCGGATGAAATTTTGAAGTAGCTAGATGAGTTCATAGATCTATTAGAGATATAGGGATTTAATTAAAATTAAATTATTTGGACAAAAACGAAAAACAAATAGCATTTTTTGTATTTTGATATTTAGAATATAAATAAATGCAATTTGTACTATTCAATTAACCTTTCCGTCAAGTTATAACAATAGCTTAAATAGTTACCAATTAATCAAATAAGCAAATGAATGTTTATTTTTTTTTAATCAGCCGTAAAAGTAATTATGGTGTTTTTGGCTAAAAACGATTTTTTTTGCACTTTCCATAATTGGAATGACAACAAAATGTTTTCAAAAAAATTATATTTTTCACGATATAGTTCAGCAAGTTTTATTCCACAACGGGTTCCGAACCTACAATCATCCGCTTGATGACAATGGGATGGTTGAATTTTGTTTCAATTGTAATCGGGACAGTCAATTAATGTCCAAACTTGTATTCTCCCGATAATATAGGATATTTGTTGTAAGTACGTCAAGTTTTTGAATTAACATCACCTATGAAGACATCCAGAATAACGGGAGCAGGACATTACCTGCCTGACAGGATCGTAACCAACGATGATTTGGCTCAAATGATGGACACGAATCACGATTGGATTGTGGAACGAACCGGAATTGAGGAACGTCGATGGTTTACTCCTGGAAAAGATACGATAACCAGCATGGCTGTTGAGGCCGCAAAAATGGCTATTGAGCGGGCAGGAATAAAAACCCTGGAAATTGATTTTATCATTTTCGCAACCATCACCCCAGATTACTTTATACCTGGAAATGGTGTTCTTTTACAGCGGGAGTTGGGACTTCAGGGTATCGGTGCGTTGGATATACGAAATGCCTGTTCCGGTTTCATCTATGCACTTTCTGTGGCGGACCAATACATCAAGACGGGGATGTATAAGGCAATTCTCGTAGTTGGTGCTGAGATCCAGTCCTCCGCGTTGGATAAAAGTAATGAAGGTAGGTCCAGTGCGGTCATTTTTGCTGATGGTGCGGGAGCCGTTATAATGCAGCCGACAGATTCACCGGGCAGAGGTGTTCTTTCTACGCATTTACATGCAGACGGAGATTTCGCTGAGGAACTCTACGTGAAAGACCCGGGAAGCAGCAGGGAAGTCCGGATTTCTCAAGAAATGATTGAGGAGGGAGGGTTTAACCTGCACATGAACGGTAATACTGTTTTTAAACATGCAATAGTCCGCTTTCACGAGGTTATCTTGGAGGCTTTACAGGCGAACAAGAAAGACATCGCGGATATTGATTTATTGATTCCACATCAGGCAAATTTGAGAATTAGCCAATTTATTCAACAGAAATTGCAACTTCCAGATGAAAAGGTCTTTAACAACATTATGAAGTACGGAAACACCACTGCGGCAACAATTCCGATAGCAATTAGCGAGGCAATGGAGCTGGGTAGGATTAAGGAGGGAGATTTAATATGCCTGGCTGCCTTTGGTAGCGGATTTGCCTGGGGATCGGCATTAATTCAATGGTAGGCGTATAAAATCACAAACAGCATGGATTCTTTCCAAAAGGCATTATTTATCTACAGAAATAAAGAGTTATTTGAGGAAATCCATGAGGCAAAAAAAGCCTTTATTGGTATGTTGGAGAACATTTCCAATATTATCGTTCTAGACGATCTTAAGGAAGTCCACCCTAATCATAAAGGGACAAAAATTAGCAAAGGAAATGAACTGGAGCATTGTCCCTACCAAGTTTTAGACATTATCCGCGACTTCGACCCTGAAACAGGCCTGAATATCAGATTACTTCATTGGTGGGGAAAAGGTATGTTTCTTTTTGTTTTAATAAGTAAAAGTTTTTTTGATGGTAAGCAATTAGAGAATTTTCTCAAGGATAGAAGTCTTGACGGATTTTTTATTTCAATAGCTTCCTCGCCATTTTCATATAAGCAAATAGTGGGAGATTATGAATTTAATAAAATACCTTCTGCGGACTCGGTACCAAACAATTCATTGTTGGGGAGGTTTCAGTTAGTAAAAAAAGTCCCCTTTGGCGTTGATTTTACTGAAACCGAGGAAATTCTTTTTTCAGAACTGAAACGGATTTTATCTGCGCTTCGAAAGATTAAAGGTGAATAGTACTAAAGAGATCGTGGGTCTTTGTATTTCAAGGGTTGGCGCTTTCTTTTCACTGGTTTTAAAATATCGTGAAAAACTGTACTTTTTTTGCATGATAAAAGTTAAATTGGAACCAAGTTTGCAGTCTTACCGTAAGATTTAAAAGCATCCACCAAAAAACTCTATGAAATATCTTTTTGCAGTTGGTTTGAGTTTGGTTTTCTTGTCGAATAGCCTAGCCCAAGGTCAAGCAGTCAACATATATAATAAGGACTCCACCCTTATGGGCTCAGGAGTGATGATCAACAGTAAAATGGATGGCTTGTGGAAATTCACCAACCCCAAGACAAATAGTCTTATTCAGCAGGGGAATTTTCAGAATGGCCTAAAAGACGGTCAATGGGCAACCTACCATAGTAACAATAGGCGGCATATTGTCGCCGATTATAAAAATAATCGGCTTAATGGCGCTTATATGGAGTTCGACAGAGACGGCGCTTTGATAAAAGAGGGAGTTTTTCAAGACAGTTTGTTGGTAGGTCCATATAGGGAGTTTTATGGTACGACTGGCAGGAATTCCTATGTAGATCCCAAGCAAGTGAAAACTGAGGGGAGGTATGTGGAAGGAAAGAAGGATGGTGAATGGCTTACATACTACGAAAATGGTCAGATTGCTGTCAAACAGACATTTGTTAGAGATGTCAAGGAAGGCCCTTATTTGGAATATACTCCTTTTGGAGAATTGGCTGTACAGACATCCTACGAGAAAAACCGTCCTCACGGAGATTTCAAACGATTTAGTGTCAATAAGCGAGTTTTGGAGGAAGGCAGGTACGAGCAAGGTCGAAAGGTAGGGGAATGGAAAAGCTATTTCCCCGAGACTAATATTCTTGAATCTGAAAAAATGTATGATACCTCTGGAAAAAAGACTGGTACATGGACTTTTTATTATGAAAACCGCCGTACTGCGCGGGTTGAAATGTATGAAAATGATATTTCGGTAGGTACTTGGGAAGAGTTTTTTCCAAATAGAGGGTTATCCAAAAAGATGACTTATGAGGTCGGCGTTCCAGTGGGAGAGTATGAAGAAAATCACAGTAACGGAAAACCGTCCGTTAGAGGCGTGTACGAGAACGGCATGAAATCCGGAATCTGGAGAAGTTATTTTCCGGAGGGAAACCTATATTCCATCGGTGAATATCGGAACGATCAGCGGACTGGACTATGGAAATATTTTAACAAAATTGGCATACTAGTTGCAGAAGGAGAATATAAGCTGGGTAATGAAGACGGACAGTGGTTCTACTACTACGATGGAGGTCAGCTAAAATCAGTAGGAAGTTATTTCTTGGGCCAGGAAGATGGGGTTTGGGGATTGTTCTATGACAATAAGCAACTTACTCAAGAAGAAACTTGGAGGTTCGGAAGACTGCTAAACGTGAGCGAATATAACAATTATACCGGAACCAAGCAATTGAATCCGGGTACGCTTAGTGATGGAAATGGCACCAGAATCACCTATTACATCAATGAAAGTATTGAATCGGAGGGGAATTACAAAGGTGGAAAAGGAGATGGCAACTGGAAATATTTCCATGACAACGGGAAACTGGCATCTGAGGGCCGGATGACTGATGGCAAGAAGGAAGGACCTTGGAAATACTATTCCCGAGCAGGGAACCTTGAGGATATCATTACGTTTAAAAATGATGAAATTGTAGAAGAAGAGGTTCAGCGTGACGATTTGTTATTTCAGAACTTTGATTGATTTTGAACAGAATGATTCTGTGCATGTTTACTAACAAAAAAGGAAAGATGTTCGGATTATTTAAGAAAAAAACTGAAAAGGAGAAACTCAATGAAGCGTACAAAAAGCTTCTTGAAAAGGCTCACATAATGTCCCATTCGGATCGTACCGCAGCGGACAAACTAATGGTAGAAGCAGAAATAATAGCAAAAAAAATTGATTTGCTAGAATAGACACCGTACAGCACCGTCTAATTCAAGAAAGTCGTAAATTTGGTTTTACGGCTTTTTTTAATTTTTTATTCTTTGAATTTAAAATATATAATCTTTTCATTTATATTTTTAGTATTTAGGCAACATTATTGGGTTTGATGCGTAAACAATAATAATTACTAAACCTTAGAAGCTATGAGAACTTTCATAATCAACCGGCTTTCAAACTTCCAATTTGTTGGATGGGTATTTATAAGTATGTTAATATATGGGTCATTAAATCGGGTCGACGCGAGTGTTGCGCCGATGAATGTCTCTTTCCAGGTATTTTATGATGAACTATCACCCTATGGTGACTGGGTAAGTGATCCTACCCACGGGTATGTTTGGATCCCATATGTGGATGCGGGATTTCAGCCTTATCAGACCAATGGGTATTGGGTAAATTCCCGATTTGGAAATACTTGGGTTTCCCTCTATGACTGGGGATGGGCACCTTTTCACTATGGCAGGTGGTTTTTTACCGACTTTTACGGTTGGGCTTGGGTGCCCGGATATGAATGGGCTCCTGCATGGGTTAGTTGGAGAACCGGACGTGGATACTATGGTTGGGCACCACTTTGGCCAAGTATAGGCGTACATGTATCGATTGGTTTTCCGATGCATCATTGGGTCTTTGTTCCCAGAAGGAGGTTTTTGGCGAGAAACATATATAACTATTATATTCCGCAGAGAAATGTCGCTGTGATTTACAACCGAACCACTATAATCAACAATACTTATATATATAATAATAGAACCTACGTGGCAGGACCAAGCAGGACTGAATTACAGCGGGTAACGAGAAGTAACGTTCCTGTATATGAAGTTTCAAATGGAAGAAGACCAGGAAGGACACTAGTTGAAAACAAAAGGGTGCAAATTTATCAACCTCAGTTGGAATCAGCGAATTCACGAAGTAATTCGCAAAGTTCAAGACCTGCTCGGGTTTATACATCGGACGAATATTCTTCTAGAAGAGCTTCCGCTGCGCCAGCCCGAACCAGTGAAACCGCTTCAAGCCAAAGGGCGATTGAGCAATCAGGCAGGCGGTCAGCTACGGTACCTGGAACTACAAATCCACGAACCGTCGACTCTTCGACGAATCAGAACCGAAACTCACTTGGTGCAGCTCAAAGGGCGCAAGATGGGACAACACAGATACCCGAATCAAGAAGGAATGTGGAAAGAAATGCTGCCTCATCCTCTAATTCCCGGATCTCAAATGGTGGAAGAAATGCAGGTACAGCACCTGTATCTGTAGAGGTAGCTCCCCAACAAAGACAAGGTGTAAGCACCACAATGTCACCAAGCAATAGACAGCAGACTGCTCCCAATCGAATTTCCCAGGGGCAAGCTCCGCCTAGTCAGAGGGGAGTGGTTTCAGGGCAACGTCAAGTTACTAGGCCTACAGCGGCTCCAAATCAGCGGAGTGTGAATGAGCCGAGACAGCCACAGGCAAGGCCTCAGGCAGCACCAAGTCAGCGGCAGGTTACAGCGGCACCTAGCAGGCAGTCCGTTAATACTCCGAACCGCAACAGTCAATTAAACACCAATTCGCGCCGACAGACTGCTGCGCCCTCGTCAAGGTCCCAGGTAAATCGGGCTCCAAGTCCTCAATCACGGACATCTGCTCCCAGCGTGAGATCTTCTGGCGGCAGTCAAAGCAGGACGAATGTTCAGGCCCCACGGCAGTCACGGTCTACAAGTGGCGGCACAACTACCAGGTCAGCAACTGGAAACAGTAGAAGAGGCAATTAATTTCGGGTAGGAGCTAGAGCCGTTTTGTGATGCGACATTTAGATTGAACAAACAAATAGAAAGGGGTGTCGGATTTCGACACCCCTTTCTATTTTATGCTAAAAAATCCGGTTTATTTATTTTTTGGCCGATTCGATAGGCTGCGTTCATCAGACCCACATGGCTATAGGTCTGTGGGAAGTTACCCCATTGGCTGCCGGTATGCTGATCTACGTCTTCAGAAAATAGACGAAGATGATTACAGTATTTCGAAAGTGTTTCAAACCCTTCAATGGCTTCATCCAGTCGGTTTACACAGGCTAGTGCTTCAATATACCAAAACGCACAAATTAAAAAGGTCGTTTCCGGTTCTCCAAAATCGTCTGCATGCTTATACCTATAAAACAGGAAATTTTTGGCCAATAAGTCCTTTTCCAGCATGATTAAGTGGTCGTTTGCCCGTTCGATATTGTCGCCAAAATATCCCATGGTAATGAGCTGTAGGGTACTGGCATCCATATTGGTCGTACCGATAGCTTGGGAATAGGCCTTGAGTTCTGGTACGTAACAGGCCTCGATTTTTTCTGTCGCTTTTGCCTTTAGTTCAAGTGCTTTGCTTTTCATCTCCGGGTCTTTAAGTCGGTCTGCAATTTTAATTGCAGAACAGGCCCCTGCCCAGTGAAATAGGAAGGTATAGCAATGCTGCTGTTGGAGATTTCTAAATTCCCATAGGCCGGCATCCTTTTCATCCATAGTGGCTTCGATTTTTGAAAGCAGGTTGTGAATAAATGGCTTGGAGTGGCTTTTTTCAGATTCAATAAACCGTTTGTCCGCATATAGTGGCAGTAGACTGACCAATACCTGCCCATATAGATCATTTTGCACGTGAGTATATGCCTGATTGCCAAACCTTACGGGCTTGTTTTGCATATAGCCGTCTAAATCGACAATTTTTTCTTCCAAAAGAGCTGAACCCGTGATCGAATAAAGGGGTTGATACCTACCTTCGCTATCTGTGGGCAAATTTTGAATATATTCAAAATATCTTTCCAATTCCTCGAAATGTCCAAGATGGTTAAAGACATTGAGCGTATAATAGGTGTCTCTCATCCAACAATACCGATAATCCCAGTTTCTTGTAGATCCCGGGGACTCCGGCAAGCTGCTGGTGGATGAGGCGATGATAGCGCCGGTATCTTCATATTGGTGCATTTTCAAAACCAAGGCAGATCTTACGACCATTATTTGATTGAAATTCGGTATGCTGGTGGATTTAATCCAATCTCTCCAATATTGAATCGTTGATTTTAGAAACCGTTCGATGGTTATTTCTATGGCAGCCTCCAAGGGTCTCCCATAAGTTAAAACCAAATAAATAGGTCTGTTGACCCGAAACGCCTTCTCCTCCAAAATGTAGGCGATGGAGCAGTTAGTAGTTAACCGGATTTCCTGACCCGCGCCAAAATATGAAATATGGTTGCTGCCAGGTGAGGGTTTCAGCATGCGGCTGCCGTACTCAGTAACGGGCTGGCATTTAATTTTTATTTGTGGCTCACCTTTAATAGGTTCAATCTTCCTTACAACCATTAGCGGCTTATAATACCTTTCATAATTATTAAACCTGGGAGCGAAGTCGGTGACGGTGTAGGAATCCCCTGAGGAGGACACTATTTTTGTTTGAAGGACATTGGTGTTTTCTAAGTAGGATTGTTCGGATGTGTATCCGCCATTTTGGGGAAGGATTGTAAATTCACCCCCCTTATTCCTATCCAACATTCCACCGAAAATAAAGTCACTGTCGAACCGTGGAAAGCATAGCCAGCTTATGTTTGTATCTTTTTCGATATGGGCTAAATAGCTACAGTTACCTATTAGGCCACTTTCGTAAAGGTGTTTTTCCATATTAATTTAATTTTAAATTATAAAAGTCATATCTGTAAGGGGGCTAATATATGGATTTACATGCTACAGAAAAACTGCAACGGAAATTAAGCAAATCATCAGCTTCCCATCACTCTTTAATTACTTCCAAGAATTTTCGTGGGACGTTTATCAGCATGTTTTGGTTTATACTTGGAATTCGTATGATAAAATAATCCTGATTGGACTTTTGGACACATTCGCCCTCAAATCCTACCAGTGCACCTCCTAAAATCTTAACTTTTTCTCCTTTTTCAATAGGCTCGTTATTTACTTCAACCGCCACACCGGTATCGATAATTCTTCGGATAGTATCCAATTCTTTTTGTTGAATCGTGGCATGTTCTCCCGAAAAGTTCACGAATTTTACGGCTCCATTGACTTGTAAGGCTTGCCAAAGGTGATCTTTGCTAATATTAACGAACAAATAACCGTTGAAGAGGGGACGTTGTACTTTCTTCTTCCGGTCACTCCACTGCCTTATCTCTTCAATCATTGGAAGATATACCTCAATTTCCTGCTCTTTTAACCGCTGCGCAACTTTTTTTTCTGCCCTTGGAGCGGTGTACATGACGAACCAATTCTTCTTTTCGTTCATTAATTTTGTAGTGATTTGAAGACAAAATTATTCATTACCAACTGATATACCAATCTAAGACATGCAAAAATAGATTTGGAAACCATTTATTTTTTAACGAGAAAGGGGAGGTGGTTGCTATAACCTAGAGCCGTTAAATTAGTTGGGATGTATTTTGTTGACTTTTACAAAGTAATCCATTTTTTTTATTTATTTTTGTGCCTGATTATATATTTGAGTTTCTAGATTACCTAGCATACATCAGCCATAGGCATTTTGACTGATATTTAATTTTTAATAATACAATGAAAGTCACCAATGTAATTTTATCAGGAGGGGTTGGCAGCAGACTTTGGCCCCTTTCCCGAAAATCCAAACCTAAACAGTATCTTCCGTTATTCAATGGAAAATCATTATTTGAACTCACCGTAGAACGAAATAGGAAAGTTTGCGACCAGGTCCTTGTGGTTGGAGGGAAGGACAATTTTGAGTTATCCAGAAAGCTGTTGACAGATTCTTCCTATGTGGAAATTATTGAAGCTGCCCCGAGAAACACAGCGGCAGCCATAGCTTTTGCGGCTTTTTCACAGAGGTCGGAAGATATACTTTTGGTTACGCCATCTGACCATCTGATTGAAGATACGGAAGCGTATGAATCGGCAATTTTAGAAGCAGTTCGTTTAGCAAAAGAGGGGTTTCTGGTTACGTTCGGTCTTCGCCCCACCAAGCCTGAAACAGGATTTGGTTACATTGAATATAATGGAAATGAGGTACTGTCCTTTCGGGAAAAGCCTAATAAAGAAACAGCGGAAGAATTTATTAAATCAGAAAATTTTTTGTGGAACAGCGGGATGTTTTGCTTTTCGGCAGGAGTCTATTTGGAGCAGCTACAAAAATATGAACCCACCGTTTTTGAAACCTCGCTGGAGGCTTTTAAGAAATCAAAAGGAGGATTCTTACCGGAAGTGGAAAGCATGAAAATCCCTTCTATCAGCGTTGACTATGCAGTGATGGAAAGGTCAGATAAAATCCGGGTAGTTGCTTCCTCATTCAAATGGTCTGACATGGGTTCATTTGAGGCACTATATGAGTATATTTCTGAAGATGATCCCCGAAAGTCAGGGTCCAACCTTGTTCTTGGATCAGACAAAAAAGTGGAGTTCATGGGAGTCAATGATATTATTTTGGTAGAGACCAGTGACGCTATTTTGGTTTTGGACAGAAAATATGCCCAGGATGTGAAAAAAATTTACGAAAGGTTGGAAAAGGAAGAACCCACCCTGTTAGCTTAATTACGACAATTATAATGCTCAGAAAAGACACTAAAATATACATTGCCGGTCATCGGGGAATGGTAGGCTCTGCGGTTTGGAGAGCTTTGGAAAATAAAGGGTATACCCAGCTTATAGGTAAGGGTAGCGGGGAGGTGGATTTAAAATCACAGCAACAAGTTTCTGATTTTTTTAAAACAAGCTCACCGGAAGTAGTAATCGATGCAGCTGCCAGGGTAGGAGGGATTCTTGCAAACAATAATTATCCCTACCATTTTTTAATGGAGAACATGCAAATTCAAAACAATCTGATAGATTCTTCGCTTCAATCTGGAGTGGAAAAATTTATTTTCTTGGGGAGTTCATGCATTTATCCAAAACTGGCTCCTCAGCCGCTAAAAGAAGAATACTTGCTCACTTCCTCCCTGGAGGAAACAAATGAATGGTATGCACTGGCTAAAATTTCCGGTGTCAAAGCATGTGAAGCTATCAGAAAACAGTATGGTAAAGATTTTATTAGCTTAATGCCTACCAATCTATATGGGTCCCATGACAATTTTGACTTGGAAACTAGTCATGTTTTGCCTGCGATGATTCGCAAATTCCATGAGGCCAAATCCCGAAACCATGAACCGGTGACACTATGGGGAACAGGAAAGCCTATGCGTGAATTTCTTCACGTTAATGATATGGCTGACGCTGTTATATTTGCATTGGAAAATGAATTTCGGGACAATTTGTACAACGTAGGTACTGGGGAGGATCTGACCATTAAGGAGTTGGCTAGGATGATACAGCGGATAGTTGGACATGAGGGGGAGATTGTTTGGGATAGCACCAAACCGGACGGAACACCGCGCAAATTGATGGATGTTTCTAAAATGGCAGACGCTGGTTGGAAGGCATCCATTTCTTTAGAGGCGGGGGTCCGCCGTACGTACGAATGGTTTTTGGAAAACATCAACCATTTTAAGCAGGTAAAATTGTAACGGTATATTTGATTTGGAAAAGAAAATTATGAAAACAGCACTTATTACAGGAATTACGGGACAAGATGGAGCCTATTTGGCCGAATTACTTTTAGAGAAAGGCTATATCGTTCACGGCATCAAACGAAGAGCATCCATGTTTAATACAGACAGGATCGACCACCTCTATCAGGATCCCCATGACGAAAACCAACGTCTATTTTTGCATTATGGGGACTTGACGGATTCTATGAATCTTACCCGAATTATCCAGGAAACCAAACCGGACGAAATTTACAATCTCGCTGCGATGAGCCATGTTAAGGTGAGTTTCGACACACCCGAATACACGGCAAATGCAGACGGAATTGGGACGTTGCGTATCTTGGAAGCTGTAAGGCTTTTGGGAATGGAAAAGACCTGCAAAGTGTATCAGGCATCTACCTCCGAGCTTTACGGACTTGTTCAGCAGGTTCCACAATCGGAAACGACTCCATTTTATCCCCGCTCTCCCTATGCAGTTGCGAAAATTTACGGTTATTGGATTACCGTTAATTACAGGGAAGCCTATAATATGTTTGCCTGTAACGGGATTTTGTTTAACCATGAGTCTCCGCTACGGGGTGAGACATTCGTCACAAGGAAAATTACCCGAGCCGTTGCTAAAATAGGATTAGGACTTCAGAAAAACCTGTTTATGGGCAATTTGGACGCCAAGCGGGACTGGGGACATGCCAAAGATTACGTGGAAGCGATGTGGAGAATTTTGCAGCAGGATGTTGCCGAGGATTATGTGATAGCTACCGGCGTGACGACGAAAGTAAGGGATTTCATCAAAATGGCTTTTGAAGAGATCGGTTTTCATCTCAGATTTGAAGGAGAAGGAATCAACGAAAAGGGGATTTTGGAAAGAATTGATACCGAGAAGTCTATGCAAATTCTGGGTACGGATACATTTAAAGTAAGTGCCGGAGATGTTTTGGTCGAAATTGATCCGACATACTTTAGACCTACGGAAGTTGATTTGCTAATTGGAGACCCTACCAAGGCTATGACGAAACTAGGCTGGAAGCCAAAATATAACTTGGCCATGTTGGTAGAAGATATGGTGAAATCCGATGTGGAGCTTTTCCTTAAGGACATTCACCTGATGAAAGGTGGACACCGTATTCTTAATCAAGTAGAGTAAAAAACAGTAACATCCACCGACTAACTTAACCCACTCAGTATTTCTGACCTGGATAGCTTTGTCGGTGGATTATTATTTTGCTTTTTACATTTTTACAAGTTTTTTTTTTGATTTGCCGATTAATAATTCCTCGATTTGATTAAATCATCTTTACGTATTTACAATTGGAATGTGTATTTTTGCGTCGTCATTTGAAATAACCCTACAGTTGTTTCCGTTTTTTAGCAAAATATTTTGTCTTAAGTTCAATTCTACAAAATGGGATTGAGGAGGCGAAGCTATACCAAAACCATAATGTAATTTTTAGTTTTCAGTTGTTTTTGGCAGCTACGATCCCTCATATATAACCCATATTATATTCTATGATGCTACGCAACACGCTTTTATTTTCCCTCGTATTGCTATTTTCTTTGTGGGGCTTGTCCATGGGGCAGTCACTTCAAGATATTCAGAACGTAAAGGTGGATGAATTGTCCGACGCACAGATTGAGCAATTGATAAGACGTGCGGAATCATCAGGTATGAATGAACAGCAACTTGAGGCGATGGCAAGGGAAAGGGGTATGCCAGCTTCGGAAGTCTCAAAATTAAGACAGCGAATTCAGTCGTTGAAGTCAGGGCGTAATGCTCAAGATAGCCGGAGTGGAGCTGTTGGCCAAGATAGAGGAAGGCAGGTAACAGGGATGCAATACGATCCGGATATTTTTGACTCTCTGCGGCGGAGTGACCCGTACTATGACCTCAGCGAAGAGCAAAAGAAAATTTTTGGGTTTACGCTTTTTCATAATAGGGAGTTAGACTTTGCTCCCAACTTAAACCTACCTACACCGCCATCCTATGAATTAGGATCCGGTGACCAGCTGCTAATAGATATCTACGGTGCATCCCAACAAAATTATGATTTGACAGTAAACCCGGAGGGAAGGATTTTTATTCCAAACGTTGGTCCTGTTGAGGTGGGAGGCAGTTCGGTGGAAGTTGCTTCCTCAAGGATTAAAAAATCCTTGGAACGCATTTATTCAGGAATGGGAGGGAGTAATCCCAATACGTTTATGCAATTGAGGGTAGGAAATATCCGAACCATAAAAGTCACCTTAGCAGGCGAACTCAGGAAGCCTGGAAGTTATTCAATTCCTTCCTTTTCTTCTGTATTTAATGCACTCTATGCTGCAGGCGGCCCAAATGAGCGTGGAAGTTTTAGAAGCATCCAAGTATACCGAGGTAGTAAGCTCGTTCAGGAGGTTGATATTTATTCGTTTTTGATTTCAGGCAATATGGCGCAGGATGTGATTTTGCGTGATAATGACGTTATCATTGTTCCTCCTTTTACCAGTAGAGTGGAAATCGAAGGCCCCGTTCGAAGGCCCGGTTTGTTTGAGCTAAAATCTGGGGAAACTATTCAGGATATGTTGAAATTTGCCGGTGGCTTTGCAAGTGAAGCATATGGATCTCTTCTTACTGTCCACAGAAGGACGGAAAGGGAATTGAAGATAGACAATGTTTCCGCATCTGAATTTGAGACCTTCCTAATCAAAGATGGCGATCAATTTAAAGTCGGAGAGCTTCTAAAAAGGTATGAAAATCGAATCCAAGTATCAGGTGCGGTATTCAGACCGGGTGAATTTGCCATGGGGGACAACATGACGTTGAGTGAGTTGATAGCCCTTGCGGAAGGGCTGAGAGGAGATGCGTATACCAAGCGGGCAACCTTATACCGGACTAAGCCGGATTTCACTATGGAGATACTGTCGGTTGATTTGGACGCTATACTAGACGGAAGGCAGCAGGATATCCCGTTGAAACGGGAGGATATATTGAACGTCCCGAGTATTTATGACCTAAAGGAAGAATATTATGTTCGAATCTCGGGAGAGGTAAACAGGACGGGCGTGTATCAGTATGGGGAACAGATGACAGTTGGGGATTTGATAGTGAAAGCGAGAGGATTCAAGGAATCAGCTTCCAATTCAATGATCGAAATTGCCAGACGGGTAAAAGATGATTCCAGCGGAAAGATAGCAGAAATATTCACCTTAACGGTAAACAGTGATCTGAATCTAACTGATGAAGAAAAAGGTATCACTTTAAGGCCCTTTGATCATGTCTTTGTGAGGAAAAGCATAGGATTTCAGCGGGACAGATTAGTGCAGGTGGAAGGGGAAATCAATTATCCCGGAGAATTTTCGCTTGAAAAAAGAGATGAACGTATCTCGGATATCATAAAAAGGGCTGGCGGATTAAATCAATTTGCCTATCTCAAAGGAGCGACGCTAATTCGACGGACAGAAAACTATGAAGACAAGGGCGACAATGAGAAGAAGCTGGAGAGCTTGGAATCGCTATCGCGTAATATGGACCGGGATGAAGCTATAGACAACTCCGAAACTGAAAAACAACTGCTCGAACGATTGGAGAAAAGAGTACAATTGCTTCGTGAGGAACGAAGGAAAGATACACAGTTACAACAAGAAGATGACTCATTTGCCGAAGATAGATATTCTTCATTAGATGGTACAGATAGCTCCGTAATGCAAATTGCAATGCGGGAGCATGAACTTATCGGCATCGAGTTGGACAGGATTTTACAATTTCCGGGTTCAAAATATGATTTGATTCTTCAGGAAGGGGATGTTATAAGTGTTCCCAAGGAGCTTCAAACAGTGCGTATGCGTGGGGAAGTATTATACCCAACCACAGCCAGGTACGAAGAAGTCAGGGGGTTTAGGAATTACATTTCCCGTGCGGGTGGTTTTACGGAAGAGGCTAGAAAGGGGCGGTCCTATATCATCTATGCCAACGGGGATGTTAGACGGACCAACAAATTCCTGTTTTTCACATTTTTTCCACACGTAGAGCCCGGAGCGGAAATAATTGTCCCTAAGCGTAAACCAAGGCAACCACTAAGCGTGCAGGCATGGATAGGGATGGCCTCCAGTTTGGCTACGTTGGCGATTTTGGTGGATAGGTTGTCGCAATAGTCCAGAGCCAAAACTCTAACGATCCGTAATGCCATTTTAGTAAGTACCATTTCTAACATAATTAATTTGCAATGGATATTTTAAAGCTGATAGGCAGAGAACAATTACTTTTTGAAGAGGATGTTCGCAACCATGAGGTTGAACTCGCTAAAATAGTTGGTAAGTCATCTTTTTTGGTAATTGGGGGTGCTGGATCCATAGGTCAGGCTGTGTCAAAGGAAATTTTCAGAAGAAATCCCAAAAAGCTTCATGTGGTTGATATCAGCGAAAATAACCTTGTAGAATTGGTAAGGGATATCAGAAGTTCCATGGGTTACATCGATGGCCAATTCGAGACCTTCGCACTTGATGTAGGTTCTTTGGAGTATGATGCCTTTGTGAAAAGTGATGGATATTATGATTACATATTAAATCTTTCAGCTTTAAAGCATGTAAGAAGCGAAAAGGATCCATTTACTTTAATGCGGATGATTGATGTCAATATTCTGAATACTATAAAGACCATTGACCAGGCGGTATTGAAGGGAGGGAAGAAGTATTTTTGTGTTTCGACTGATAAGGCGGCCAATCCTGTGAACATGATGGGAGCCTCAAAAAGGATCATGGAAATGTTTTTATTGGAAAAAAACAAAGAAATTCCCATTTCAACAGCCAGATTTGCCAACGTTGCTTTTTCAGATGGTTCACTGTTGCATGGATTTAATCAAAGAATAATAAAAAAACAGCCCATAGTAGCCCCAAATGATATAAAGAGGTATTTTGTAACCCCTCAAGAATCAGGTGAACTTTGTTTAATGTCCTGTTTATTGGGTGATTCCAAGGACATCTTCTTTCCTAAACTTAGTGAAAAGCTGCATTTGATCACTTTCGCTGAAATTGCCCTCAAATATTTAAAACAAATGGGTTACGAACCCTATTTATGTCAATCTGAAAATGAAGCGAGGGCATTGATTAATGATCTTCCATCCCAAGGCAAATGGCCCTGTTTATTTACCAATAGTGATACCACGGGGGAAAAAGATTTTGAAGAATTTTTTGTGAAGGGGGAAGTTTTGGATTTGGACAAATTTCATAATCTAGGAATTATAAAAAGCAATTTTGATTTTGACAGAAAAAACCTAACTTATTTTTTAGATGAAATCAATAAGATGAAGCAGAGCCTAAGCTGGACAAAAAATGATTTAACCAAACTTTTCAAATATATGCTTCCTTCTTTTTCCCATAAGGAAACTGGAAAGTTCTTAGAGAGTAAAATGTAAAAAATGAACAAATTTCAGGAAATCATTTCATTTATAAAGTCAATATACCCAGAGAAAGATTTCATTCCTCTCCACGAACCGAAATTTCTCGGTAATGAAAAAAAATATCTTTGCGATGCCATTGACTCGACCTTTGTTTCCTCTGTCGGAGCCTATGTCAACAAATTTGAAGAAATGATTGCTGAAATCGCAGGAACCCAATATGCGGTGGCAACCGTTAACGGCACTTCTGCACTCCACATGGCGATGTTAGTGGCTGGGGTAAAACGGGACGATTTGGTGATCACGCAGTCATTGACATTTATAGCTACCTGTAACGCCATAAGTTATATTGGTGCTGAACCAGTTTTTTTAGATGTTGATAGGTCTTCTGCTGGTCTATCACCTGAAAGTCTAGAACATTGGTTGAAGAACAATACATATTTAAAAACAGATAAGGATATAGGTAAATTAAACTGCTACCACCATTTAACAAATAAAAGAGTTGCCGCTGTGGTTCCCATGCATACTTTTGGTCACCCGGTAATGATTGAAGAAATCGTTAACATTTGCGAAAATTATGGAATTCCTGTAGTGGAAGATGCAGCTGAGTCCCTGGGAAGCAGCTATAGGGGAAGGCAAACGGGAGGATTTGGTTTACTTGGAACATTTAGTTTTAACGGGAATAAAACCGTTACCTGCGGTGGGGGTGGTGCGATAGTCACAAATGATGGAGATATGGCCAAGAAGGCAAAGCATTTAACTACCCAAGCCAAGGTTCCTCATCAATGGGAATTTATTCATGACGAAATAGGATACAATTATCGCATGCCCAACCTAAATGCAGCTTTGGCATGTGCCCAGTTGGAACAACTTCAGAAATTGATTACGGATAAAAGAGCGATAGCAGAAACATATAAAGCCTTTTTTTCGGATAAAGCGTATCACTATTTTGATGAACCTCCAAATAGCAGATCCAATTTCTGGCTAAATGCTGTTTTGTTTTCTGATAAAAAGGAAAGAGATGAATTTTTAGCCATTTCAAATGCGGCTCAGGTAATGACCCGGCCAGTTTGGAGGCCGATGCACCAGCTACCCATGTTCAAAGAGTTTTTGAAAGATGGCCTGGAAAACACCAATTATTTGGCAGACAGGCTTGTAAATATCCCCAGTAGTGCCCGGTTTTAGGAAGTTAATATTGTTGGGATATTCAGGGCATTCCTTTGTAGTTTTGGATGTTGCCAGCTCTCTAGGATATAGGGTAATAGGTTACCTCGAACGATTTGAAAAGGAAAAAAACCCACATCAATTAGAATACCTTGGAAATGAAAAGGATTATCAGCCTAAAGATGATGTTACGGACTTGTTTTTTTTTCCGGCCGTTGGTGATGGCCCCATTCGAAAGAAGTTAGTGGAGTTTTTAACTTTCAGGGATTGGAGACAGGTACATTTAGTGGATAGGAGTGCGACTGTCAGTGACTACGCTACCCTGGGTTTGTCCACATTGGTTTGTCCCAAAGCGGTGGTCAATAGCTTTGCTACAGTAGGGGTAGGGTGCATAATTAATTCAGGTGCTGTGGTAGAGCATGAATGTAAATTGGAGGATTTTGTTCACGTTGCCCCAGGTGCAGTTCTTGCCGGTGATGTAAAGGTGGGAAGAAATAGTTTTATTGGCGCTGGATCGGTAATCAAAGAAGGTGTTAAAATCGGAGAAAATATAATAGTCGGCGCAGGATCTTTGGTTTTAAAAGACATTTGTGATCCTGGAATATATATTGGATCGCCTGTAAAAAAAATAAAATAAATGGATAGAGTGATCATTATTGCAGAGGCTGGTGTAAATCACAATGGAGATTTGAATTTAGCCAAAGAGCTGATTCAGGTAGCCGCTGATGCAGGTGCAGATTATGTGAAATTTCAGACTTTTAATGCAGATAAATTGGTTTCGAAAGCTGCTAAAAAAGCTGCTTATCAATCAAAAAATTTCAAAGACGCTGATGATTCTCAATATAATATGTTGAAAAAACTGGAGATGCCGGAGGATTGGTATAGTGAATTGCTTCAATTTTCGGCGGATGCGGGAATTAAATTTTTATCTACAGGTTTTGATGAAGAAAGCATAGATTTCCTAGATCAAATAGGTTTGGAATTGTTTAAAATTCCATCAGGTGAAATCACCAATAAGCCTTACCTTAAGCATGTCGCTTTAAAAGGTAAGCCTATAATTTTATCCACGGGTATGGCTAATATTCAGGAAATTTCGCAAGCACTTGCGGTTTTTGAATCCTGTAATCGAAGACGTGATGAAATTACCGTTTTACATTGCAATACAGAGTACCCCACACCGATGAAGGATGTCAACCTAAAAGCCATGCTGCACATAAGGGATGAACTAAAGGTAGCTATTGGATATTCCGACCATACTCTGGGTATAGAGGTGCCTATTGCCGCTGTAGCTCTGGGAGCAGGGGTAATTGAAAAGCATTTTACTTTGGACAGATCCCTACCAGGTCCGGATCATAAAGCATCTCTTGAACCGGGTGAATTAAAAGATATGGTTAGGGGAATTCGGAATATTGAATTAGCAATTTCAGGCAGTGGAATTAAATCGCCAAGTGACTCTGAAATTCCTAATAAGATAGTTGCTAGAAAATCAATATTTTTCATTGATAATATTTCAGTAGGAGACATCATTACCAAAGAAAGACTTACTGTAAAAAGGCCAGGAAATGGCATTTCTCCAATGGATATTGATCAAATTATAGGGAAAAAAGTGAGTGTCGATGTACCAGCCGACACCATGGTAGAATGGAGCCAAATTCAATGATAAAAATTTTGTTGTTGACAAGCTCAAGGGCAGATTTTGGGATTTATTTACCTTTAATCAAATCAGTTTCCACAGATAATGCTTTTGAACTTGATCTTTGTGTTTTTGGTACTCATTTATCGAAATTCCATGGATATACCCTAGATGATATTACACGCTTGGGTGTACCTGTGAAATATGAGATAAATAATATGGTCATTGGGGACAAGGCAGAAGATATTGCTACGGCATACGGTCTGACTGCATTAAAGTTCTCTGATTTTTGGAAAAGCATTTCAGGCCAATATAAGTTTACTATTGTCCTTGGAGACCGTTTCGAAATGGCAGCAGCTGTTGCGGCAGGTATTCCATTTAATATCCAATTTGTTCATATTCATGGTGGGGAAACCACGCTGGGTGCAATTGATAACGTTTATAGGCATAGTATTTCATTGGCCTCTAAAATTCATTTCGTGGCTTTGCCTTCTTTCAAGCAAAAGTTAAAAGGTTTATTAGGAGATGATGACCATTGCCATGTAGTCGGTGCCTTAAGTTTAGATAATCTTAAGGAGATAGATTTGCTGAGTGTAGAGGGTTTTTACGAAAAATGGAAAATAGACCTTACCATTCCCACGCTGTTATTTACGGTACATCCAGAAACGATTGATTTTGACTCAAATAAATGCACCATCGCCCTTCTGGAATCTTTGATAGTAAAACTGAAAGATGACTATCAAATTATCATAACAATGCCAAATGCAGATACTGTAGGTACCTTGTATCGTGAAATGTTCAATAAGCTTGCTTCTCAAGATAAAAGCAAAATTAAACTTATTGAAAACTTTGGAACGCAAAGTTACTTTACATGCATGAAACATGCCATTTTAATGGTAGGTAACACCTCCAGCGGAATAATTGAGGCAGCAAGTTTTCAAAAATTTGTTATCAATTTAGGTAGTCGGCAAAAAGGCAGAGAAAGCGGTGAAAATGTAATTCATGTTCCCTATAATGAGCAATTGATATTTGAGAAAATTAATGAGTTTGCGGGGAAGAAATTTTCAGGAAGGAACATTTATGACTTGGGTGGTGCGACGGATATTATAAAAAAATGGCTAACAGAATATGTTCAGTAATTTTAAAGAGCATCTAATATCCAAGGACCAAACAATCCTACATGCTTTGGCCAAGTTGGACAAACTTGCCAAAGATGCTATTTTGTTTGTGGTGGATAAAGACAATGGTCTGATTGGTTCTTTAACGGATGGTGATGTAAGGAGGGGGCTCTTAAAAGGGTTAAATACGAGTAGTAATATTGTTGATTTTATTCAGCCTAACCCCAAATTTATTAGAAAAAATGCGGTTGACTTAGATCAGATCATCGCTTTCAGAAATGGTAATTTTAAAGTAATCCCCATATTGGATGAAGACGGTAGGATTTTAAATATTATTAATTTTAGGATATTCAAATCATACCTACCAGTAGATGCTGTTATTATGGCGGGCGGAAGAGGCGAAAGGTTAAAACCCCTTACAAATAATACTCCAAAGCCAATGCTGCCTATAGGTGAAAAACCAATTATAGAACATAATTTGGACAGGTTGATATCGTTTGGTATTGCTGATTATTGGATTTCTTTAGGGTATTTAGGAGATCAGTTAAAATCCTATTTTGGGGATGGAGAATCGAAAGGGGTTACGATTGAATATGTTACAGAAGACCAACCTTTGGGGACTATAGGAGCGGTTACCAGTATATTCAATTTTCAACATGATACTATTTTGGTCACTAACTCTGATATTCTCACTAACCTTGATTATGAAGATTTCTATCGGTCATTTGTCGAATCTGGAGCAGATTTATCTGTAGTCACTATTCCCTATGATGTCAATATTCCTTACGCTGTATTAGAAACAAACAAAGGTGATGTGGTAAGTTTAAAGGAGAAACCGACCTATACTTATTTTTCAAATGGGGGTATATATTTAATGAGACGTGAAGTAATAGAGTTGATCCCTGTTGGCGCTCATTTTAACGCAACAGATTTGATTGAAAAAATTATTATGCTGGGTAAGAAAGTTCATTCTTACCCATTAAGAGGTTACTGGCTGGACATTGGTAAGCATGAGGACTTTGAAAAAGCGAAGGAAGATATAAGCCATATCAAATTTTGAAGCCATTGATAGTTATTCCAGCTAGAGGCGGATCCAAGGGGGTCCCTCGGAAAAACATTAAACCTCTTAATGGTAAACCGTTAATTCATTATACGATTGAAGCGGCAAGAGAGATTTTCTCTGATGAGATAATATGTGTTTCAACAGACGATCAAGAAATTAAGGAAGTAGTAGAAAAGGCAGGATTGCAGGTGCCTTTTTTAAGGCCTTCAGAATTGGCAAGCGATGGAGCAGGATCATATGAAGTATTAGTTCATGCAGTTAACTTTTATGAAAAAAACAGGAAGTATTTTCCAGACATTTTGATCATGCTTCAGGCCACCTCACCGTTTAGAACTGGGCGCCACATACAAAATGCCTTAAGCCTATATTCTAATGATTGCGAGATGGTGGTTTCAGTCATGGAAACTAAATCCAATCCTTATTATGTGCTCAGGGAAGAAAACCCGGAAGGCTGGTTGGTAAAATCAAAAGAGGGAAATTTTAAAAGTAGACAGGAATGTCCTAAAGTATATGAATTGAATGGGGCCATTTACATTATTTCCGTAGAAGCCTTAAAAAAAAGAAGTATCGGAGAATTTAGCAGGGTCAAGAAATTCCTGATGGATGAAATAAGTTCTCTTGATATTGATACCTTATTGGATTGGAAAGTTGCAGAAGCTGTGCTGAGTGATAAAAAAGCTATTTAGCCACACTGCTATTTATGGATTGGCACCGCAGGTAGCAAAAATTGCCCAAATTTTTGTATTGCCAATTATTACCCAGGACTTGACCGATTTGGATTTTGGAGTTGCTGGTATTATGACAGCTTATACCACTGCAATTTCCGTTTTAGCAGTGTTGGGACTGAGAGTCGTCTTAATTAATTCATTTTTTAAATCCAGCGGCCAATACAAGTGGGCATGGAGGCAGATTTATGGATTTTTAACTCTTTGGAATTTTTTTTATGCAATAATACTCGGATTTTTAATATACTTGGTAGTTCCTGAGCAGGCCAGCGAAAACCGGATAGAAATCATGCTTTTGAACATTGGGCCGTTTATATTATTTGGACCGATAGCGACCATTGGCACCACTTATTATCAAATTAATCAAAAACCTGTACAGGTAGGTTTGCGCACTGCAATTCTTGGTATTTTGGGTGTTTTTTTAAATCTTTATTTTATATCCTATTTAAAAATGGGGTATATGGGGTGGTTTTGGTCTACATTTCTGGTAGGGGTAATATCGAATTTTTCCTATTGGTACCCAATGAACATTCAATTGGGTATAAAGCCAATATTTAACTTTAAATGGAAATTGATTAAAAAAAGCCTGAAGATAAGCCTACCTACAGTTCCTCATTTCTATTCCGGTTATTTATTAAATAGTTCTGATAAAATGGTCATGGACATGGTTAATGTGGGTACGGGAGACATAGGGAAATATAATGTGGCCTATACGATAGGAAATATAGTTCAGCAAGTAGGTACAGCCAGCGGATTGGCCATAGGGCCTATGATGATGGAAAAGTACAAAAAGGGGGATGATATAGGGGCAAGAAACCTTGTTTTTGTCCTTCAAATCCTTTTTTTAATTTGTACTTTTTTGGCCTGCATTTGGCTTAGGGAAATTTTCGCCTTTCTAATTCGGAATGATACGTTGGCTAGTATGTATTCTTTGGGAATAATCATTGTAATGGGATATAATTACAGGCCCATGTATATGGGGTCAAATAATAAGCTGTTTTATACTGAAAAAACAAAAGTTCTTTGGAGGGTAACATTTGTAGCAGGGGTAATTAATGTAGTATCCAACTTTTTGCTCATTCCGATATTTGGTTTCCAAATTGCCGCATTTACCACCTTTGTTTCTCTGATGTTTATGGGTTATATCGGCTTTTATCTCAAGATCTTTAAAAGGATCAACAATGCTGAATATTATCCGATTAGATGGCTGCTTATTACCGTGATTCTTACCGGGATGGCTTATTACTTGGTGGAGCTCCCAATTCCTAGTAAATTAGTGCTTACTTCTTTATTTGTCTTTATTTTAGGTTTGTTGTTTTTGTTTTTTAAGAAAAAAATAAATGAGTTCCGAAAATAGAGCTATTCTGATCCAAAAAATTAATTTACTGGAACAAAACTTTCCGGTTGAAACTTGGGAAATAAATGGAATGCATGTATGGCCCCTTTTCAAAAAGCACTTATTTTTCTCACTTAATTCAGGAAATTCCCTACACACAACAGAAAAAGTAAAGAGCGGTAAATTGAAGATCTTCACCAATAAGGCGGCTAGTTTATTAAGTGCTCTGAATTATATATTAAAGCTTAAAATCGGAAAATGCGAAATTGTCTTTTCCGGAGCAGCAAGCCATAAAGTTTATTATCAGGATCAATTTATTAATAGGTATTTTAAACCCGTCAATCAATACTTAGCGGAGAAGAACATCTCTTTTCTGAATTTAAATTTTGATTCTTCGCCTCAAAGCAAAGGGGATGATTTTGCAATAGATAAATTAATCCCATTGTTTAGAGGTGATAAAGTTAAAATAAGGGATCTAAAAAAGCTTCCCGGTTTCGAAGCATTCCTTACCTCTGTCAACGAATATTTCGGGATGAATCAAGCACAATTTTTATCGGGCTTGATTCGTAATTTGAATACTGTCGCAAGGTGGAAAAAGCTATATCTCTACATTTTCAAAAAGACCAAGCCCAAAGCTTCATTCGGACTTTGTTATTATTCCCCAGCGATGTTTGGAATGAATTTAGCTGCCAATTCAATGGGTATCACGGCAATTGATATGCAACATGGTGCTCAAGGGGAACTACATCCGGCTTACCATTATTCCAAAGTCCCAACCAATGGATATAATTCTTTACCCAAGGAATTTTGGTGCTGGGATGATCATTCCTATCGGTTTATAGCACAATGGTCCAATGGGACCAAACATAAAGCAAAAGTATCCGGAAACCCTTGGCTGTTATATGTAAAAGAGAGAGCGGTTGTAACGGACATTCCCAAGGAAAAACCCATCATATTATTTACGCATCAACCGCTTGTACCGGTGATAAATGAATACTTGGTGCAATCCATTAAAGACACATGTGAGGACTTTTTATGGATGATTCGTCTACATCCCAGGATTACAGTTGAAGATAGGAATTCGCTTATCGCAATTTTAAAAGAGGAGGGTGTGTTGGATAAAATTGATTTAAAAATTGCCAATGAGTTAGCATTGCCGTTGCTTCTAGAGCATGCATCAATACATATTTCAAAATTTTCTGGAGCCATCATCGAAGGAGTAGCCCTTAATACCCCTACCATTATATTGGAACAAATAGGTATAAAAACCTTTTCAACAATCATGGAACCGGGAAGGGTAATAGGTATCGATAACCCCTCAAAAAAAGTAATTTTAGATATTATTCAACAATTGATGCTGAATAAACCAAACAAAAAAAGCGAATTAAAGGACTTTACCCATTTGGTAGATGAAATTACATCATAGGTTAATACGAAGAATCAAATCATTAATTGATAAGTTTAATGATGTGGAGATTTCCGAAGCATCTTCTATTCATCACTCTGTAATTCTAAAAGGGACCAAAATTAGGGGCGAAGTTTTGATTGGCGAAGGTGCTAAATTGATTAATGGAATAAATATATCAGCCAAATCTCAAGTTAAAATTGGAAGATATAGTTCTTTAAACGGCCCATCTTTTGACATCAGAAGTATGATCCATTCAGTTGAAATTGGTTCATTCTGCAGCCTGGCACGCGGTTCGATTATTCAGGAATTTAACCATAATACAAAGCGAATCTCGACTTACTTTGTACTACAAAATTTGCTTGGAGGCAACGAAAAGAGTGATATTTCTTCTAAAGGACCCATTAAAATCGGAAATGATGTTTGGATAGGAGCGCAATGTATTGTACTTAGCGGGGCCCGGATAGGTGATGGCGCCATCATTGGTGCAAATAGTGTAGTATCCGGTGAGATCCCTCCCTATGCCATCGCTGTGGGGACACCAGCGAAAGTTATTAAATACCGCTTTTCCCCGGAGGTAATTGAATTGTTAATTAAACTAAAATGGTGGGAATGGGAATTGGAGAAAATTAGATCAAATGCTGATTTTTTTAAAGAACCATTGAATATAAAATCACTGCAACACCTATGCCAGAAGAATGGAATTGAATGAATTTAAGGTTTCTGTAATTATCCCAGTTTATAATGCTGAAACCTACTTGGAGCATGCGGTAAAATCAGCCATAGGTTTACCTGAGGTGGAGGAAGTTATATTAATAGAGGATAACTCACCTGATAACTGTCTGGAAATCTGTCAGAAGCTCGAGAAAATCCATGGCAAAGTTATATTACTTCACCATCCCAATAGAGAGAATAGGGGGGCAGGAGCAAGTAGGAATTTGGGAATTCAACACGCAAAATATGAGTATATAGCGTTTTTGGATGCGGATGATTATTTTATGCCGGACCGATTCGAGTTTACAAAAAAAAGATTTTCTGAAGATCCCTCGATTGAAGCCTTGTATGAACCTGTGGGAACATTTTTTGAAAGTGAGGAAGCCCAATTGGCATTTTGCAAATGGAGGAGGTTATCGATAGAAGCCTCCGAAAAATACATTACCTACCCTAAAATAGAATATTCAGGAATCCCATTTTTCCATGCTATACTAGAAGGGAAGAATGGCACTCCACACATCAATGGTATAACCATAAAGAAGGAGGTTCTAATTGGAGAATATATATTCGATAAGAATTTAAAATTGCATCAGGATTCTGCTTTTTGGATAAAAATAGCATCAAGGGGTAGATTTTATCCGGGAGGCCACCGTAATCCAGTGGCAATAAGAAGGGTACACGAAGAAAATAGGATTCAGAATAGAAACTTTCATTCAGTACTGTTAAAAGATCAGTATATTTATAATTGGGCTAAACAGGCGGATTTGGACCAGAAGGCTAGAAATTTGATCATACGTAATTACATTTCTTCTAAAACCCAAAAAAAGTTAAATTCCAATTCAAGTATTGTCAAAATAATTTGGAGGGTGATTTATTATGTTAATGTTACTGCCAAACAAATCTTTCAGAAATAATTATAGCAATATTTCTATTTACAAATGATTCAATTGAATAAATTAAAAAACAAAGTAAATACTTTTGTAAAAGAAACAAAAGCTTCTGATACAATTGAGATCAATAAGCTGTTGTTAATTTTTTATGCCGGTAGGAAAGTTATTTTTCTATTTGCACTTTTCTTTTCTCTATTAGGGATAATTAAATCGTTGACATCACCGGAAGAATTTCATTCCACCTCTAAAGTGCTTACCAATCAAAATACTAATTTATTAGGGAAGGGATTTTCCGGACTGTCGGTATTGTCAGGTGTCGGTAATTTGAACACTTCCAGAAGTGATGGGGAAATAATTACACCGGAATTATATCCGGAAATAATTTTTAATGATGATTTTTTACTAATTATCGCACAAGACACGCTCTACTTTAAAAGTTTAGGAAAATCAATGGATCTGGTAACCTTTTTTTCTGAATATGAAGAGAAAAACTGGTTTGAAGTATTATTCTCTTTACCAAGGCTTATAGTGTCAAAAATTAAAAGTAACAATGAAGAGGTTAAGAATGATTCATCTATGTTGGCCCAAAATGTAGACGACCTTTATAGGATTGGTCCTAGGGAAAGTTTGGCTATAAGAAAATTAACATCTAGAATAGAAATCACCAAACTGGATAGGATAATAGAGATTAGTATTAAAATGCCTGATAGCGAAGTGTCAACAGAAGTAAACAATAAAATTATCAATGCACTCACTGATTATGTAATAAAGATTAATACTGACCGGGAAAGAGAAAATTTGGAGTTTGTGGAAATTCAGACCGAGGAAGCCAAAAACAATTTTGAAGTTTCGCAAATGAAATTGGCGTCATTTAGAGATAAAAACATGGGGATTGTCACACAAAGTGCGAAAACTACAGAACAGCGGTTACAGGCTGAATATGAATTGGCTTTTCAACTTTATAATTCATTAGCACAACAATACCAACAATCAAAGTTAAAATTTCAGGAAGCAAAGCCGATTTTGACAATTTTTCAAAAGCCCAAGGTTCCTTTGGCTCCTAGTGAACCAAATTTAATTTTAACGATTCTTATTTTCGCATTTTTGGGCACATTTTTCGGAGTAGTATTTATAATAATTTTGCTATTTAAAAATTACATTCAAAATTAATTCATGAACAATTATTTTGTTTCTATTATAATTCCGGTTTTTAATAATGCTAAGGGCCTTGATAGGGTCTTAAAAGCAATCTCATTACAAGATTACCCAAGCAGTTTATATGAAGTTATCGTTATAGACAACGGTTCCCAAGATAACCCTAGGGATATTGCGATGAAATTCAATGCCATATTTCTGGAAGAAAAAAAATACTTGGGAAGTCCTTATTCTGCCCGGAATCGGGGGTTGGAAATTTCCAAAGGGGATATAATTTCTTTTTTGGATACAACAAGTGCTCCTATTAAAACGTGGCTATCTTCCGCTGTGCAATGTTTTGCTAAGGATTACGAAGTTAAGTTAGTTGGTGGAGCAGTGAAGTTTTTACTTCACGAAAGCGATTCAATTGGCAAAAGTTATGATTCGTTATTCAATATTAGAATGGAAGAATCCATAAACCAAAGGCAAGTTGCAAAAACTGGTAACTTGTTTGTTAGAAAGGAAGTTTTTGAGGAAATAGGAGCCTTCCCGGAAGGCTTAAGATCTGGCGGTGATGTGCGTTGGACAAAAAAGGCCACAAATAACAATTTCAAACTAATATACAGTGAGAATGCCAAAGTTTTAATGCTCCCTAGGGGGTTTTCACCATTGGTAAAGAAGCAGTTTCGGGTTGCTAAAGGGCAACCAACCGTATGGATGGAAGAAAAATCATTTGTTATAAATATGGTAAATAGATTTATTTTATTTTGGGTTCCTCCCCACCCCGGTCGGTTAAAAGATGCGATTGATAAGGGAGGCCATCTATTTTTGCATAAGAGATTTTTCCGCTTGTTTTTTCTAGGTTATTTTTTAAGGTGGGTGACAGCTGCCGGAATATTTGTTGGAATATTTAGATTATGGGGAGGAACAAATGGTAAATAATAACATTTCTTTTCTTGAAAATTTGGCTCCGGAACTTTCCGGGAAAATCGTAAAAATCGGAAATGAGACGGGATTTTTCCCAGGTGGAGAAAACGGTCCTTATTTCGACCTGGAAACGCCGGTCAGAAACTCTGCCCATGTTGCTATAATCTTCAGTGTTTTATATTATTTGACGCAAAAAGATGAGTATAAAAATACTGCTTTATTGTTGTTGAAATACCTTAAAGGAAGTGAAAAGCTTCAAAAGAATGGCGTATTTATCCAAAGGCAAAAATCCGGAAAAGATGGCTGTAATGGCGTAATTGGACAAGCATGGGTCATAGAGGCTTTTTCTATAGCGTCTAAATGTTTAAATGATCCTGATTATCTCGATTATTCCAGGCATATCGCAGACGCTTTTCCATTTGACAAAAGGGTGAAGGCTTGGATAGCAAAAGATCCTATCCAAGGTACCAGCAAAGTGGATTATACCCTTAACCATCAGTTGTGGTATGCTTCTGCACTAGCAGAGACCGGAGAAAGTATGCACTTAGATAACGTTGAGTTATTCTTAGACCACCTTCTTTCCCAAGGCTTTGAGATTCGTGATGATGGTCTGATTATACATCTTTTAAAAGCCAATTCATTTAAGAGTAAAATTTTATCTTTAAGGTATGAATTGTATTTGAAGAGAGATAGGAATTCAGTAATTGAAAAAGAAATTGGTTATCATTTATATAACCTTTTCCCTTTGGCCCGTTTATACCGGATATTTCCAGACCATAAGCTCTTCAAATCAAATAATTTCATCAAAGCTTTGAAGTATGGGTTTTCCACACCCTTTTTGAATCGGTTGGTTGAAAACAAATATGCATATACCTATAATTCCCCAGCTTTTGAATTACCATTGGTTTACGGGGTTTTTAAGCATTTGCTTTTAAATATTAACGAAAAAGGAATAATTGACTCCCTCGAAATACAGATTCAGAAAACTCAAAATCAGCAAGGTTATTTCCTTTCCGATAATAATCCAGATCCGCTAACTTTGTCAAGTAGGGCTTACGAATTAGCAATAGCCTTAATATGATTACAATTAATCGGCTAACGTTTTTTAAATTTTTTATCCCATTTATAATCCTGTTTCCTGCTTTCCCTGCATTTACTAGAACTTCGGGAGGAAGATTAGGTGATATCGTTATGGTTGGATCAGCTATCGGATTAATGGCTATCTACCTTCTATTCTTTAAATCTTCCCTAAAATCTAGGCATGTGTTTTATGCATTGATTTACTTTTCAATTTTTATTTTGTTGATATGTATATCAATATTCATAGAATTGGAATATATTTCAATCCGAGATTTATTTGAATTCCATAAGCCTATATATATTATTTTAGTATTTTTTTTGTTCTCTTCCGTTAGTTGGGATACCCAAACTATCAAGAAATACTTGGTCAATGTTTTCCGGCTTGTTTTTGTTCTTTCAATTATTTATGCTCTTTTTGAGGCTTTTGGTGGCAGTTTGGGGAATAAAGTAAGTACTATTATTTACAAAACCGATCGTCCCATTCTTTATGGTAAATCAACCGGGTCATTTGGGATAACCTATTTTTTTGCTGTTTTTATGATATTTTCATCATATTATTTTTTTTTTAAATACCTTTTTGAAAGAAACAAAAAAGATCTCATTTTTTATTTGTTGTCTTTAGTTTGTGTACTGGCCTCTCAAAGCAGGACTATGCTCATAGCCTTACTTTTCTCCTATCTGTATGTATTTTTCATTTATTGGAGTTTTGAAGGGTTGCCACATAAAAAAACGGTCTATATTTTCTTTTTTCTATTTATTGGAATTGTGTTTATTATTTATCAACCTATTTTGAATTGGGCAGAAAGAACCTATCCGTATCTTTACTTAGGCATCAATGCTTTAATTGAAAAGGGCGGGGTTTCGGCTACCGGGGGAGGTTCTGCAAATATACGATACCAACAATTATTGTGGGTATTGGAAAATCAATTTTCAATACCCCTTATTGGAGTTGGAATAGGAAAATCTACCGGACCACAATTGGAATCCTTTTATGCCTTATATTTGTATAGATATGGAATTATTGGGATACTCTTGTACGTTATTTTATTAGTCGCAACGTATTTGATGAGTTTGAAATCTTATAAAAAGGCAATAAGAGACAAGGATTATGGAGTGGCTGCTTTTTTTATTTCTTTCTCAATTTTCTGCTTCATTTTACCCTTGACTTCAGTGTCCAGTGTGATCACAGATCAACCCAGGTTCGTTATCTTATATTATGGGACTATAGGTGTAATGGTCAGGTACTTGTATAAAAACCCTAAACATCTTGAAGAATTATCCGAAAATAGCCCATCTTACTAGCGTTCATTCCCGTTATGATAATAGGATTTTAATTAAACAATGCGTTTCATTAAAAAATGCAGGATATGACGTTAATTTAATAGTTGCTGATGGGAAAGGACCTCAGGAGTTTGAGGGGGTTACTATCGTTGATGTTGGAGCAAATAAGGGTCTACTGCACAGGATGGTCTTTCAGGCAAGGGCAGTGTATAAGGCGGCTAAAAAATTGAACCCAGATGTCTATCAAATACATGATCCTGAACTGCTCCCCTATGCTTATATATTGGCGAAGCAGGGAAAGAAAGTCATATACGATATCCATGAAGATTATGTAACAGGAATCGGCCAGAAGGAATACCTTCCCAGATGGGTAAAGGGTGTTGCCGCCAAAATGCTTGATAAATTGGAAAAGATATTTTCTAAAAATACAACCCTGTTGCTTGCGGAAAAATATTATCAGGAAAGATTCCCGGAAGGGACTCTCATTTTGAACTATCCAATTGTATCCGAAAAGGCTGCTGGCAACCTGGCGAAAGTGCATTCAGGATTTAAGGGCAAAGACCTCATTTATACAGGGAACCTAACGGAAGTAAGAGGGGCTTATACCCAAACCAGGTTGCTAAACCATATACCAGATATCCATATTTCATTTATTGGGTTTTGTAAAATGGATTTGGCACGTGAATTGGAAAAATCAATTGGAGAAAATGTTGATAGGATGCGTTTAATTGGAAAGGGAGAATTTGTTCCCTTTGATCAGATTACTACAAAATATTTGGAAAGAAAATGGGTCGCAGGACTGGCTATATTTCCTAAAACCAAACACTATGAAAAAAAAGAGTTGACAAAATTTTTTGAATACATGACCTACGGATTACCCATAATATGCTCAGACTTTCCTGTTTGGAAAGCACTGGTTGAAGAAAATCAATGTGGAATAGCAGTTGATCCCGACAATTTTGCGGAAATTGAGAAGGCAATCACTACGTTGTATGAAGACCAGACGGTTTATGAACAAATGTGTAAAAATGGTCGAAATGCTGTTTTAAATAAGTATAATTGGGAGGTGCAGGAAAGTAAGCTTCTACAGGTTTATTCCAGATTATTGTCATGAAAAATGAATTGGTTTCTATCATTACTCCTTCGCATAACTCGGGAAAGTTTATCAGTAAAACTATTGATTCTGTGTTGGCCCAAAGTTACGCTAATTTTGAATTGATCGTCGTGGATGATTGTTCAAATGATGATGGTCCTTCCATAATATCTAAGTATTCTGAAAAAGATAATAGAATCAGGTATTATAGGAATATGGTCAACTCCGGCCCTGCATTCAGCCGCAATAAAGCCATTGAAATGGCAAACGGTAGATTCATCGCTTTTTTGGACAGTGATGACATTTGGTATCCGGAAAAGTTGGAAACACAAATATCATTTATGTTGAAAAATGGATATGCTTTCACCTTTTCTTCATATGATAAAATGTCAGAAGATGGTGTTTATAAAGGGAGGGTGGAGGCTCCGGAAGCGGTCACCTATGAAAATCTGGTAAAGACTTGCTCTGTTGGCTGTCTTACAGCAGTTTATGACGTTTCCTTAATAGGGAAGGTATTTATGCCAGAAATTAAAAAAAGACAAGATTTTGCCCTTTGGCTTAAAATATTGAAAATTATCCCAAAAGGATATGGCATCCACCGGCCCCTAGCGAAATATCGTGTAAGAAATAATTCTATTTCCGGCAATAAATGGAAAGCTTCCAGGTACCAATGGCAAGTTTATAGGAAAGTTGAGAAAATGAATATTCTTCAATCTGTATACTTTTTTACTTTTTATACGGTTAATGGTATTTTAAAAACGTATTTTAAATAAATATCGGTCATGATAACATATGATCATATCCCGACATATAAAAACAACATCTTTGGAAATATTTCCCTTTATGGGTAACTTTTTCTTTTTCGTTTGTAGAAAAAAAGAGGATAAGAAAAGAATATCTTTAGCTATCGGGAGATAGAAAAATCCTTTATTTAAATTGGTACATTCGCCTTATATTATTTAGTTTTAGTTATAAAGATCTACATCAATTTGATTTTTATTTCTGTGACGCTAACCTAATAAATTGAACGACACATGAAAATCTTAATTACCGGAACAGCTGGTTTTATCGGAATGCATTTGGCTGAAAAGCTCTTAAAAAGAGGCGACCAAGTCGTTGGTCTTGATAGTATCAACGATTATTATGATATTAATTTAAAATATGGTCGCCTTGAAAAAAATGGGATTCGTAAAGATGAGTTAGAATATGGAAAAATAGTCCAAAGTGATTCGAATGCAAACTATCGGTTTATTCAATTAAAGCTGGAAGATAAAGAGAATTTGTTGAAGCTGTTTGAAGCCGAGAAATTTGACAAAGTGGTCAATCTTGCCGCCCAAGCCGGCGTCAGGTATTCTCTCACAAACCCTGACGCATATATTGAGGCGAATATAATTGGATTCATCAATCTTTTGGAGGCGTGTAGACATTACAAAATCAAGCATCTTGCTTATGCCTCGTCCAGTTCTGTGTATGGATCCAATACTCACATGCCGTTTTCCACAAGTGACAATGTGGATCACCCGGTTTCACTGTACGCCGCCTCCAAAAAGTCCAATGAATTAATGGCCCACACCTACAGCCATCTTTTTGGGATACCTACTACTGGATTACGTTTTTTCACAGTCTATGGTCCATGGGGACGTCCAGATATGGCTTTATTTTTGTTCACCAAAGCAATATTGGAAAATAAACCCATTCAAGTGTTTAACTTTGGGGAAATGATGCGGGACTTCACGTATATATCAGACATTATCGAAGGGGTAGTACGCGTGATAGACCATCCTCCAGTTGCTAATCCAAATCTCGAATCCAGCAATACAGACCCCAGCAAATCGAAGGCGCCTTATAAAATATACAACATAGGTAATTCTTCCCCCGTAAAATTGATGGATTTCATTACAACTATTGAAAAGGCTCTTGGTAAGGAGGCTAAGAAGGATCTGCTTCCAATTCAACCTGGGGATGTCCCGGCCACCTATGCGGATACTGCTGCATTGGAAGCGGAATTGGGTTACAAACCAAATACTTCCATAGAATTTGGAATAGGTGAATTTGTCAAATGGTATCAATTATTTTATAAAAAGTAATTAGGTTTGCAATGAATAGTTAGCTTTTATTCCATTTTGTCAGTTGAAATTTTAACTACCACTTTAGCCAAGCACGAGTATGGATCTTTTTCTTGCCTTATTTACGTCTTTTTTTGTGGGGTTTATCCTTACCCCTGTGATAATTTTGGTGTTTAAAAAATTTAATTTTGCGGAAATTCCGGGTGGTAGGAAGATTCATCGTGGTTATATCCCTTCTATGGGAGGATTGACCTTTATTTTTGCTGCTTTTTTTGGCATGCTTTCCTGGCTTTCATTTGAGGAGATTATGCAATCCCGTTACTTTTTAGTGGCTTTAGCCATTATGTTTTCGGTAGGCATACGGGATGATTTGATGGAACTTTCGGCAGGTCAGAAATTATTAGGTCAGTGTATTCCAGCGTTTTTCATTATCAGTATGGCAGATATAAGGATATCAGGATTCTATGGTTTTCTAGGAATCTATGAAATTCCCTATGTTCTGAGCATTATCATTACCTTTTTCTTGTTGATTGTACTTACTAATTCTTTCAATCTTATTGACGGGGCTGATGGTCTAGCTGGGTCCTTAAGTACAATATCGTTTGCAGTTTTGGGAATTTGGTTTCACTTTGTCGGCCTCCATGCTTATAGTGTAATAGCTTTTACGCTGGTCGGAGGAGTTCTTTCCTTTCTTGTTTTTAATTGGCATCCAGCTAAAATTTTCATGGGTGACACCGGATCACTTAGTTTGGGTTTTGCGTTAACGGTTTTTGTTATTCTATTTGTTGATAAAAACGGAACCATGTCTGGATGGGAGGGACCAAAATTGGAAGCCCCAATTGCCGCTGGTCTAGGACTGATGATAGTTCCCATCTACGATACGATCCGAATCTTTGTGAAAAGAATATTAAAAGGAAAATCCCCTCTTAAACCTGATAAAAGCCATGTGCATCATTTTCTTATTCGAATGGGATTAGGGCATGATAGGGTTGCCTTGACACTTGGTGGGATTACCTGTCTTTTTATTGCGTTACCATTTCTTCTATCCGATGTAAATGATCATATACTATTTCCTTTTTTAGTGCTTTTAGCGGTAGCTCTCGGGTTGTGGATGGATTCTAAAACACTAAAATATGTTAAGGCAAACATACTTACAACACCTCCATTTTCTGAAAAGCTAAAAACCAAAACTAAAGAGCAATTAGAAAAGAATCCAATTATTTCAAATGGTATTATCAAAAAAGATACGTTGAATATGAATTGAATTTAAAACAATTTTAAAACAAAAAAGCCAATCGAAAGATTGGCTTTTTTTGTTTTAATACAGATTTTAAACATCACAAATTTCCACGCCCTGTTTTAGAGAGGCCAACTGATCCTTTCTCTTCGGGATAAATTCCTGCCCCACATATCCTTTGTATCCCGTATCAAGAATAGCTTTCATAATGGCCGGATAATACAATTCCTGGGTTTCATCGATCTCATTCCTTCCAGGAACTCCCCCTGTATGATAGTGGGAAATATAGGGATGGAATTTTTTGATAGTGGCAATGACATCTCCCTCCATGATTTGCATGTGATAGATGTCATAGAGCAGTTTGATATTCTCAGACCCCACTCCCTTGCATAGTTCTGCGCCCCAAGCGGTGTGGTCAGCTTGGTAATCCTTGTGGTTTACCTTACTGTTAAGTAATTCCATGCACATGATGACGTTGTGTTTTTCGGCTACCGGCATAATCCGTTTAAGGCCTTTCACGCAGTTGTCCATGCCGGTTTGATCATCTATCCCATTTCTGTTTCCCGAAAAACAAATGATTTGTTTTAACCCTGCTTCTGCTACTTTTGGTATAACTTCTTCGTAACTTTTTACGAGTTCATCATGTAGTTCAGGATTGTTCCATCCCTTCTCTATGCCCATTCCTGCTCCCCAAGGCATGGCACAGTCCAGACCGTGCTTTTTCAATATGGGCCATTCCTCAGGTCCTGCCAGTTCAATTGATTTTAATCCAATTTCTTTTGCAGCGACACAAAGATCCTCAAATGCTATGTCATTGTAGCACCATCTGCATACGGAATGATTTATATTTCCTTTTAAATTTGCTGGCAGGCTATTTTCAGCGGCGAAGAGCCGCTGGCTCAATCCGGGAATTACCATTCCCAAAGCAGCGGTGCCGGCAAGTTTTTTTATTGCGTTTCTTCGTTTTTGTTGCATATTCATTTTTGGGTTAATTTAAGAATTAGTTTTCAAGCTCATCAGGAATTCCACCAAATCAACCAACTCCTGAGTGCTCATGGATCGTTCCAAACCTGCTGGCATCATGGAGTTTTCCATTTGTGTCATGGATTCCACGTCACCGGTTTTTAAGGGTATTGTACTTCCGCCAGGCACTTTGAGTTCTATATCTGTTTCGGTCTGGCTAGATATGATTCCACCTAGCGTACTGCCATCCTTCATTTGAAGCATATACCCTTCATACCCGAAGCTAATGCCGGCATCTGGATGAATGATGGATATATATTGGGCTTCTTTGGATAATTTACTTCCTATCTCAGACAGTTTGGGCCCGAAATCCATGCCCAACTCCCCTGCTTGATGACAGACAGCACAATTAGTCTTATAAACATTTTTACCGTTATCGGTATCACCGGACATAGCCAAAAGCTCATTCATAGGAGGGAGGTTGTTTCCCTCCGTGTCTCCATTATCCAGGTATGAATTTGCTTCCATCCGAATACTTTTTCTCCACGCCCTGCTCACCCCGGTGACGGCAGATGCGACCAGATTCTCAGGAAGCTTCCCTTCCTTTAATAAGGCAATCACCCGGTCTTCGCCACTGTAGCTCCCGCCAATGGAAGCTGCGGCTTCTCTGCGGATAGTTAATGGTGTTTGCTGGTCAAATGTCACACCCTCTAAAATCTCCAATGATTCTTTGGTACCCACGCCGCGCAACGCCATGAGGGTGTTAAGAATAGCTTTTTCATCTTCACTTTTGATTACTTGCGTAATTAATGGTTTTCCATTCTGACGTAATAGCATAGCCGCTGCCGTCCGGCCTAAATTATTGTCGCTTTGATCTATGGCTAGCTGAAGGAGTCTGGGATTTTCCTTTTTCACTTCAAACCGTTGAACCATTTCGAGATATTCTTCCGTACCGTAGGTTTCGTCCAACACAGCCGATAAAGCGTTCTGAGCAGCTACTGATTTGCCAAGATATGCGGGATCGAGGTGTGTAAGAACCAGCCGGTTAATCTCATCCGCATCCTCTTGGCCCTCCTGGCGAATTTGATTATCCTCCAGCATTTCCAAAAGGGCATTGGATTTTTTGGCCTTATCCGGATTAAAATCGAAGGCCCTAAAGTACCTCAACCGGTCATCTAGGGGAACATCTTTGTCCTTGGCCAGACTTGCAAGCTGCGGAACGGCCAGACCCGTTCGTGACCTCCATGTGATATCTTTGTTTGCCTTGTTTTCAGATGCTTTATCTCCGACCTGCTTGAGCCACGCCGCATAATAGGCATCCCATTGCTGATCAGCACCGATTCCAAGTGCCTCCAGATACCAACGATCCTCCCCGTCATGATGGCTAGCCAAGGTAGCCCATAAGGCAGGGGCTTTGGGGGAACTGTGATGTCTCAGTGCAATAGCAGCTTCCCTTCTTACCTGGGGATCTGAGTCGTTTACCAAGTCCGAGAGATAAGGGATCAGGTCCAAATCTACTTGCCTGGCGGCACGTATACCTGCGATTCGTAGATTGGGGTTTTCGTGGGCGATGGCCTGATCGATGTATTTCTTCTCTATTCCTTCAATTTTAGCCAAAACCCAAAAAGCCCGGGCTTGAATTCTAGGATTGGAGTGTGTTTCGAATAGTGTTTTCAGACCCGTCTCCGCGGCAGTCCCGGCGGAGTGAAGCTTCTGCCAAGCGTGATACCTGACGGAGAGGTTGGGATTTTCTAGTGCTTTAAGGGCTCCTTCTACACTTGTTAAGTCTAATTTGGGTATGGTATACGATGCGTTTGAGGGAGCAACACGGAATATTCTCCCCCGATTAAGATCGCCCACCTGATGCCCCCCAACTCCCGGGTCATACCAGTCCGCTACCATTAGCGAACCGTCGGGAGCAACGCCTACATCCGAGGGCCGAAACCACTGGTCTTTGTCACCTTCCATAATATTTACAATAGAGGCGGTATAGCCAGCTCCGGAATTTTCTACCGGATAGGCCCGAACCACATTGGGACCGGCATCTGTATGGATCATTTGGTTTTGGAATACTTCGGGCAACAGATCCCCTTCATAAACGACCATTCCGGTGGGCGAACCCGCTCCGGTCTGAAGTAGGTTAGGGACTACGCCGGGGTCATTCAAATGCCAGTGCTGTAGCGGTATTTCCTTTTCTTTATTTGTTCGGTTGACTCGCCAACCTGCTCCTGTCATCTCATCTTTATACCCATAGTTGCCATATTCCATTACGAAATTAATTCGGACCCCCTTGTTGCCGTCATCATCGTTATCCGACTGCCACATGGTTCCGTAGGAGTCCACAGCTACTTCGTAGTTGTTGCGGAAGTTTTGTCCCAAAACTTCAAATTCTGTAAAATCAGGATTGCATCGGAAAACCAACCCTTCTTTGTAGCTGTCTTTGTTTACGGGATTTCCATCTTTATCTATTACCACGTTTCCCTTCCCATCAAGAATTTGACCTCCTGAATTCCCAAAATTGAAATAATATTTTCCGTCTGGGCCAAAAATAAACGCATGCATACCGTGGTCGTGTTGATCACCATCTATGCCTTGAAAAATCACTTCTTTTTTATCTGCCACATCGTCTCCATCGGTATCTGTAAGCAGCCATACATAGGGACTTTGGGATACAATGGCCTGGTTTCCCATCACCCATATTCCCAAGGGGGCATTTAGTTCCGGATCTTGGTAAAACACAGTGCTTTTGTCGGCTTTACCATCGCCGTTGGTGTCTTCTAGAATTACGATCCGATCACCTTCTTCTTTGGTGGGGTTTCCAGTAATGGCAGGCCTGTAGTTGTAGGCCTCGCAGACCCACACCCGTCCGCGGTGGTCAATGTCAATATTTGTGGGATTAGTAATCATTGGTTCGGAAGCGAATAAAGTTGCTTCCAAGTCCTCATGTACCTTTATTCCCACCAAAGCGTTTTCAGGAAGTCTTTTTTCGTCCTCAGAAAGTTCATCAAAAGGATGGACTTCATTGTCGGCATCTTTATGTTGAGCCGGCTGGCAAGCGTACATAAGGCCTATTCCCACAATGAAAATAAAACCCCATTTGTTGATTAGAGTTGATGGCATATTATTTTAGGTTTATTCTTTTTTATTCTAATTTTTTATTAAACGTAAAAATAACATATTATTCGAAAAAAGAGAGAAAAAATTGGAATACGAATACAATCCGGTAAATCCCAAAAAATCGGGACCTTTTTTCCCGCGGATTTCGCAGATGTACGCAGAAAAACATTTGCCAGGAGATATTTTTCAAATGGGAACTACTGGGTAAAAAAGTAACCGCAAAGTACGCGCAGAGTCCTCAAAGTTTGTGTTAAAAAACTATGTGGACTATAGTGGTTAAAAAGGAAACACGAGTCCGCCAAATCCTGAAAACAGGGGACAAGTTCTGCGGAGACTTTTTTCCCGCGGATTGCGCAGATGTACGCAGAAAAACATCTGCCAGGAAATATTTTTCAAATGGGAACTACTGGGTAAAAAAGTAACCGCAAAGTTTGCGCAGAGTCCTCAAAGTTTGTGTTAAAAAACTATGTGGAATATAGTGGTTAAAAAAGAAACACGAGTCCGCCAAATCCTGAAAACAGGGGACAAGTTCTGCGGAGACTTTTTTCCCGCGGATTTCGCAGATGTACGCAGAAAAACATCTGCCAGGAAATATTTTTCAAATGGGAACTACAGGGGTTAAAAAGTAACCGCAAAGTACGCGCAGAGTCCTCAAAGTTTGTGTTAAAAAACTATGTGGACTATAGTGGTTAAAAAGGAAACACGAGTCCGCCAAATCCTGAAAACAGGGGACAAGTTCTGCGGAGACTTTTTTCCCGCGGATTTCGCAGATGTACGCAGAAAAACATCTGCCAGGAAATATTTTTCAAATGGGAACTACAGGGGTTAAAAAGTAACCGCAAAGTACGCGCAGAGTCCTCAAAGTTTGTGTTAAAAAACTATGTGGACTATAGTTGTTAAAAAAGAAACACGAGTCCGCCAATTTCTGAAAACTCGGGACAAGTTCTGCGGAGAATTTTTTCCCGCGGATTGCGCAGATGTACGCAGAGGATTTTAATGATTTCTTGAAACGAATTATTGTACGTTGAAAGTTTTTATAATTAGTCTTTTCACACAGCCTCGGCAGGTATAAGGCGGATTTTTTGTGAAATAAAGGTAAAGTTAATAAAACTAATCTGCGGAAATCAGCGCAATCTGCGGGAAATACTATTTGGAGGTCAATAGAACACGGATAAATCGGATGAAGCGGATTTTTTTGTGGAAATCGAATTCGACGTCGGTCAAAACCATCTGTGGAAATCAGCGCAATCTGCGGGACATACTTTTTGGAGGTTAATAGAATACGGATGTTGCGGATTTTGGCGAAAATCTAATTTATGCTATTGTTGGGAAGCATCCCTGTTATATAGCTCGATGAACTGATCATGGCTAGTAGCCAAAGTGGGTAAATTTAAAAATTTGCTTATTTCACGGTAGATATCCGCTTTTTTTGCGCCGTTTTTTCTTAGGAACTGTATGGAGGTACTGCCACTTGACTTGGCCATTTTGTGTTCACCGTCTTTCATAAGTTGGTGATGGAAAAAGACCGCGGATTGAAATGGCTGACAGTCCGGCAAGTTGGAAGCAAGGTCGATTTGAGCCAGGGTAGAGTCCCATAAGTCAACTCCTCTCACGATAAGGTCTATCCCGAAATGAACATCATCTACTACAGAACTGAGCTGATATGCCGGATATCCGTCTTTTTTCCTTACTACATAATCTTTCATCCCTACCGGAAAATCACTGTTTACCAGTTGGTCGGGATAAATTATTATGGGTACTGATTTTTCGCGGCTTGTACCGTACCTCCAGCAGCATCCCTTTCTGCTCAGAGGTATGTGCAGTCGCTTACAGAAACCTGGGTATCCCTTGGATTTACCCGACTCAACTATTTTTTTTCTACTGCAAACGCAGGCAAAGCAGGCGTTTTTTTCGGCAAGCTCTTTTAATGCATTTTCATAAAGGTCCATTCGCTGCACTTGGGAGAAGTTGCTTTTAAAGTCAGCGGTGTCTTTAGGCCCTTCGTCCCAAGGTATTTCAAGAAAATGAAGGGTTTCAAAGATATCGTCAATAAAAGCATCCTTAACGCGGGATCTGTCCAAGTCATCAATTCGAAGCAATATTTTTGCCTGATGCCTCCGAGCCAACGCCGAAGTAATTAGAAAAGAAAGGATATTTCCAAGGTGAAGGTATCCACTCGGGGTGGGGGCAAGTCTGGTTTTCGTGAAAGTCGGGAGATTATTCATGGAAAAGAGAAGGGTCAAGCGGGACGAAGCGGGCGAATAACTCTTCTTTGTACCAACCCTCTTTTTTGACCAAAGAGATTATTTTTTTATGTTCTTCCGTGTAGGCATAGGCTTGCATGGCTTCCAGCGACTCCCAAAAACTAAAGGTAGCCTGTTCAATTCCCGGCCATTCTCCGATGCCCTTTGTGAAAATTAGTCCGCGTGCGTTTTCGGCTGATCTACTTGCTTTTGACACATTTCGTAAAAACCGCAAAACCTTAATCCACCTTACCCGCGCCCGGGTAATCACCATAACCGGCCCCCCTGAGTGCGTGTGGTTAACCGTGAAGGGGTTTTTTCCCGCCCATGTACCGTGACTTTGAATGCATCCCATCCAATAGGTGAAGTTGGACTTGCATTGGGTATTGAATCTGAGATAGGCATCGGAAAGGGTGTACTGTTTTGCGGCCAGCTTGTCCTTCCATACAATAAGGAGCGCATAGGTTCGAAAGTCCGGCTTAAGAGAAAAACCAAAGCCACTACCCGTTCCAAGCAGCTTAAAAAAAGAAATTCCCACAGATTTTTGCAGTGGCTCTATAGCAAGTTTCATTTGGTTGAAGGCCCACCGCCTTTTATCCTTTCCGTACTCAAAAAAGGTAATGGAACAAATGGTGTTTTCTGAATTCATTGACTAGAATGGCGACATGTATCTGATTTGGACAATTACTTTTGCAAATATAAGTCCTAGTCAAAGACTTTTTTGATAACGACGTAAATAATGCAAATGGCCATTCCTATAGTGGCACCGGCGATCACAAATTCCATTTCTGATATTGATTTAGTTTAAAGCTCTATGATTCAATTTATTGTACCGGATTTAATCGTAACTAATTCCGTAGAACTGTCCTATTGCATGTGAAGAAAAACCTTCCAGGTTTCACCCGTTTAATTTGACTACCTACCTGATTACCAACAAAACCTGGCAGACTCCGGATTTAATAACCCAAAAACCCATCAACCCAATAACCCATCAACCCAATAACCCAATAACCCATTAACCCAATAACCCAATAACCCAATAACCTACTAACCCAATAACCTACTAACCCAATAACCCATTAATAGTTTAAATCAACGCTATCAGCGATAACAATTCAATAAAGAACTATTATGTTGTTTTTTATAAGATATGACTGGAATCGGGCTTAACTTGCGCCTAAATTACAGGTAATCGATATGAATGTTTTGAAAAGAAGAAGATTGGCAGTCGGTGCCTTCTTTTTTTTGACGGGGTTATGTTTTTCGTCATGGGCTTCCCGGATCCCGGATTTCCAGCGCATGTTTAGTCTTAGCGAAGGTCAGTTGGGAACATTGCTGCTAGGCATGCCCGCAGGCTCTTTGATTGCCCTTCCGTTGGCGGCATGGGCGGTGTATAGGTATGGCAGTCGGTATGTTGTGTTGGCCGGCATGAGTCTATATATAATAAGCTTGGTGTCTTTGGGTTTTGCAACAACAAGCTTTCAGTTGGCGCTGTTGGTTATAGTCGTGGGCGTGTTGGGCAATGTCATGAATATTTCGCTGAATACGCAGGCGCTATCCATTGAAAAAGATTATGGAAGAAGTATTCTCAGCTCATTTCACGGTTCGTGGAGTTTGGCCGGGTTTGTTGGAGCTGGGATAGGTGCGGGGATGGTTTTTTTAGATTTAAGTCCCCTGATCCACTATCTCTTTATATTGGTAATTGGGGGAGGTATAATCCTGTGGTCCCAACGGTTTATCATTTCAGAAGTCTCGGGAAAGGAAAGTTCCGGAGGCGGGTTTGTTTTTAAAAAGCCCGATGCCCTTATTATGCGTATAGGTTTGGTGGGTTTTTGCGGGATGATGTGCGAAGGGTGCATGTTTGATTGGTCGGGAGTGTATATGGCCAAGGCGGTGAACGCTCCTACGGCATTGGTTCCTTTAGGCTTTTTCGCATTTATGGGGGCTATGGCCCTCGGTCGTTTTTTGGCAGATAAGGTCGCAAACAGGTACGGGAAAATCTGGGTATTGAGGATGAGTGGAATATTGATTTTTTCAGGCTTATGTTTGGCTGTCCTCGTTCCGAATTTGATAGTTGTATTGGTGGGGTTTGCATTGGTGGGTTTGGGTACAGCTTCAGTTGTCCCCTTGTCCTACAGCATAGTTGGCAGATCCCAGACATATCCTCCCGGAATTGCTATAGCCATGGTGTCCTCCATTTCATTCTTTGGGTTTTTATTAGGCCCGCCTCTAATCGGATTTATTGCAGAAATATTTAATTTGAAAACATCATTTGCCCTTATCTCAATTATGGGACTGGCTATTGCGGTTCTGGTAAGTGTGCGGCAAAAAGTATTTGTAACCGCCTGATTCGTTTTTTCCCGCAACTTTGAGAGAGTTATTTTACACCGGGAAAAGGTAATTCTTTTTTATAAAATCAATTTCTTGTAAAAAATTTTAAAAAACTCCGGGGTTTTTTTGGTTAAGTAGATTAAACCTATCATTTTTGTAGGAAGTATAGACTAAGAAATAAAAGCCACTGCGCATTTCTAATTGTTAGCACCTATTTCTTTTATGCACCAATTCCCCGTTTGGTTTCCAAACTAAATTAGCATTACTTATGAATGACACCATCCTTTCGAAGAGAACCTTTTCATCCGAAGAGATTAAAGAACTAAATAAAAAATATCACCTGTTGTCCGTGGAGGATAGGGTAGCTCAACTTTACGAGGATTTCAACGAAAACGAAGTCATGTTGACCAGTTCCTTTGCGGCTACTTCTGCCTTGTTGTTGAGTATATTCGCATCCACCAATGCAAGGCAGAAAATATATTTTATAGATACAGGGTATCATTTTGACGAAACGATTGAGTACAAAGCCAAATTGACCGAATTGTATGGCTTGGACGTGGTATCTGTGGGAGCTTCGGATGAAGACCATGCGTTCACCACCGCTAATAAGACGTGGCAATCAGATCCGGAACTTTGCTGCTCTATCAATAAAGTCAAGCCGCTAGAACTAATTAAAAAGAAATTTTCCGTGTGGGTAAGTGGATTGATGTGGTGGCAAAGCGACCACCGGGCATCGTTGGATATTTTTGAGGAGCGGGGAGGGATACTCAAGTTCTATCCCTTATTGGATGTCAGTCCCGAGCAGCGTGATGAATATATTAAAGAACACAACTACCCCTTTCATCCTTTAATAGCCAAAGGTTACCATTCTATTGGCTGCAAGCATTGTACGGTCCCAGGTGATGACCGCAGCGGCAGATGGAACAACAGTCCCAAGACAGAATGCGGGCTCCATCTTTGAGAGGAATCAAACCATGAATGATTTAATTAAATGTAGCGGTTGTATATCGCTACATTTTTTTTTGCCAGTCGTCGAAACTGATTGTTGCAAAATATCTTTATTTTTCTAAAATCCAACAATTATCGAATTTAATAAATTCTGACATTTAAGTCGTTCGCGATATATTATTTTTTCTCATATTCCTTAGTTCCTGGACATAATACACAAATATCCGTTACCGAACAAAATGACTAAGTGACCGAATTATTATTGATAGTAAATTTGTATCTTTGCGATTTGGTAAACCTTAAATTTTGATTATTTATAATAATTCAATTTTTTGTATGCTTTTTTTTATTAAAATCTAACATTTAAATTGTTATATTTTTTCTGTCAATTTTAACTATGTGCGTCAAAATTCAGTGTTATTTTTAAAACATAAAACACAGAAAATCAGTTAAATGATCAAAAGGACATTAAGGTTCAGTTATTTTTTTTTGACCTAATAATCAATTAAATCAAACAATAGTTAAATTGTGTTAAAATCAAATTAAAACAATATGAAGAAAAATTTACTGTTTACATTGTTCTTCGGTCTTTTACTGCAATTTTCTTTTGCACAGACCGCAGAGGTAAGAGGAACTGTCATCTCTTCGGAAGGTTCAGATCCTATTCCGGGAGTTAGTATCCTAGTGAAAGGTACCACCATCGGCACAGTGTCCGATTTGGATGGGAATTACCTGATAAATGTGCCAGCGGGCAACAACATCCTTTCGTTTTCCTTTATTGGCCTAGCCAGTCAGGAAATAGAGATCGGGGGCAGGTCCGTGATAAATGTGACGATGGATCCCGATATCAGGTCCCTTAATGAAGTCGTGGTTACCGCATTGGGTGTTTCCAGAGACGAAGGATCTTTGGGATATTCGATTCAAAGCATTGACGGGGATAAACTCTCCTCGGTTAGAGAATCAAATATCGTCGGTTCCCTGGCAGGTAAAGTGGCAGGTGTTCAGGTTATCGGTTCTTCCGGTGCTGCTTTGGGAGGTACTCAGAACATCCGTTTGAGAGGTGTGAACCAACTGGGCGGTGGATCCCCGCTTTTCGTGGTTGACGGAACGCCAATTTCCAATCAAAGTTTTTCTCCGGATAACGATCTGCCTGGTAGAGATTATGGTAACTTGGCTGCGGATATCAATCCGGACGATATCGAGTCTATTTCAGTTTTGAAAGGACCTTCGGCTGCGGCGTTGTATGGTAATAGAGCTGCGAATGGAGTAATTATTATTACCACCAAAAAGGGAAGTTCAAGACAAGGGATTGGGGTTGAAATTAACCACAGTACAACTTTTGACAAAGTATATGTATTGCCAAACTACCAAAACGAATATGCAGGTGGTTATAGCCAGACTTTAGGTACCTTTACTTTTAATCCAAACACGCATCCTGCGTCTTGGCAGGCTTTCAACGGTCAGCAGGTGATGAATTATTCTGCTGATGAAAGCTGGGGTCCTAGAATGGAGGGGCAACTGGTTAGACATTGGGATAGCTGGTATCCAGGAGAAAATTTCGGGGAATTGAGGCCTTTGCTTCCTAATCCAAATAACGTGAGGGATTTCTTCGATACCGGAGTAACCTTAAACAACGGAGTGGCCCTTTCCGGCGGAACTGAAGAAAATCAATTCAGATTATCACTTAATAACATCAATCAGACAGGTGTGATGCCTGGTTCTGAATTGAGAAGGGACAACGTTTCATTTAACGGAAGTACCAAACTTACCGATAAATTAACTGCTTCACTTAACTTCAATTTCACCAGCACGAAAGGACAAGGTAGACCCGCGTCCGGGTACACCGGAAGAAACCCTGCAAATTCATTTAACCAGTGGTTTCAGCGACAGGTGGACATGGAAACGTTGAGGGACTATAGAAACGCCGACGGAACCTTTAAAACATGGAATATCCGATCTCCATTGGATCTTAGAGGATTGTATTGGGACAGCCCATTTTATGAGGCAATAGAGAATGCCCCCCGGGATCAGCGAGATAGGGTATATGGTAATTTCAATCTTTCTTATCAGTTCAACGATAACTTCAGAGTAACAGGTTTTGCAAGAACTGATTTTTTCAGCCAAAAAATCGAGGAGCGAATAGCCTCAGGAGGATTGGAATTGGATGAGTTCTTTGTAAGCAACGCTATTGGAAGAGAGGACAACTATGAAGTTTTAGCCCAATACAATAAAAACTTCGGTGATCTATCAGTAGTAATTAACGGCGGTGGTAACATAAGAAGGAATTTCTTTGACAGGTTGGAGCAAAGAACACAGGGTGGACTGTCCGTTCCTGATTTTTACAACATTGAAGCGTCTATTGACAGGCCGGATGTAACCAACTTCAAATCTTTGAAAAATGTAAGAAGCTTGTACGGAAGTGCTTCATTTGGATATCAAAGCACCATTTTCTTGGATTTGACGTTGAGAAATGATTGGTCCTCCTCCCTACCAAAAGATAACAATAGTTATTTGTACCCTTCTATCTCAACCAGTTTCGTGTTTACTGAACTTATGCAGAACACCAATTTGCTGAATTTCGGTAAATTTAGACTCAGCTACGCTCAGGTAGGTTCAGATATTGACCCTTATGATATTGCAAGGGTATATACTGTGGGACTACCTTACGGCTCGATGCCCAACCTTGGAGTTCCCAATACTTTCCCCAATCCTGAATTGAGGCCGGCACTTTCCTCTTCCTATGAAGCAGGTGTTGATTTGAGGTTCTTACAGGGTCGTCTACGGGTGGACGCAACAGTCTATCGAAATGACAATATTGATCAAATCATTAATTTGACAGTTCCTGGATCCAGTGGTTACACAGCGGCAACAGTCAATGCGGGTAATATCCGAAGCGAAGGTGTCGAGTTGATGATTACCGGAACGCCCATCGAGCGGCCAAATTTCTCTTGGGATATGAGTTTTAACATTGCCAGAAATAGAAACAAGGTCGTAGAGCTTGCAGAAGGATTAGACAACAGGCAGTTGCAGTCCGCCTATTGGGGTATGACGGTAAATGCTAAAGTGGGTGAGCCTTGGGGAACGTTGCGAGGAAATGGTTTTACCTACGACGATGCTACCGGCCTACCCGTTATTCGTGAGAATGGTAGTTTTGTAAGAAACGACAATATTGAACTGGGAACAATTTTACCGGACGCTACCGGCGGGTTCCGAAATACGTTTACTTACAAAAACTTTGATCTGACTGCATTCCTTGAATTCCAGTTGGGGGGACAGTTCTATTCTGTTACCAAAATGTTTGGTCCTTATTCTGGATTGACTGAGGAGACTGTAGGTCTAAATGACAAAGGTATTCCAATCAGAAATCCAGTAGAAGATGGAGGTGGAGTCAGAATAGACGGGGTTACCGAAACTGGTGAAAGACTGACGGTCTACAGAGATCCTTCAGCCCACTACAAGGGTCTGTTCCAATTCCACGAAAACTGGATTTATGACGCAACCTTCTTCAAGCTGCGTGAATTGAGATTAGGATATACTTTGCCGTCAAGTTTAATTGGAAATCTACCTATTCAGTCTGCGAACTTTGCGGTAATGGCCAGAAACCTTTGGTTGATTCACACAAACGTTGTCGGATTGGATCCTTCAGAGTTTGGTTCCGGTGCCAATGGCTTCGCTTATTTCGAATCAGGTCAGTTACCTGGTGTTCGGTCTATTGGTTTTAATCTCCGTGTAGTACTTTAATCGAATTAGAAATGAAAAAATCAATATATAATTTTGCCTTGACCCTGTTTGTGGGAACAGCATTATTGACTAGCTGTGGGGAATTTGGGGACATGAACGTGGATCCAAACAGACCATCGAGTCCCTTGACTTCAAGTTTGCTGACAAGTGCGCAACGTGGCCTTACCGCTCCGGCGGCCAACTCCATTGTTGGCGATGCCACCACGGTATTGTATGTGCAGCATATTTCAGAGAAACAATACACGGAAGCGTCCAGATATCAGACCAATTTCTTCGATTTCAACCCGATGTATTCCGGTCCCTTGTTTGACCTTCAGACAATTATTGACCTGAACTCCGACCCGGAGACAAGTGGAGACGTGCTTGCTGCCGGAAGCAATGCAAACCAAATTGCGGTAGCAAGAATTCTAAGGGCGTTTTATTTCTCTGTAATCACAGACCGATGGGGAGAGATCCCCTATTCAAGTGCGCTTTTAGGAAATGCTAATTTCTCACCCAATTACGATACCCAGCGGGATATCTACCTCGATTTGATAAACGAATTGAAAGAGGCAGTGGCCCAGATGGACGGGGGACCTGTGGTTCAGGGGGATTTTCTGATGGAAGGTGACATGGAACGATGGGCACAGTTTGCCAACTCGTTACGGCTTACTTTGGCTTTGAGAATGAGTGAAGTAGAGCCTCAAGTTGCGCAAACCGAATTTGCAGCAGCTTATCAGGCGGGTATTTTGGAAGCTGATCTCCTATACCCTTATTTACCTGAGACAAACAATCAAAACCCCTGGTATGCCCGTTTTATTACCCGCGTGGATTATGTAGCCAGCAATACAATGGTTGATTTTATGGAGCCCTTGAATGATCCTAGACTGGGAGTATATTCTGACCCAGCTGCCGAAACCGGAACGATCGTGGGTATGCCATACGGAATCAGTAATGCCGTAGCCGGTGAAATCACAAATGATGAGGTTTCTTATCTGGGGACTGCCACAAGAGAACAAAGTTCCGAACTTCCGATTATGACTGTTGCGCAGCTGATGTTCTCCCTGGCAGAAGGTGCTCAGAGAGATTGGATATCGGGTGATGCCGCTGATTTTTACAATCAGGGTATTGAAGCTTCGTTCCGTCAGTGGGGCGTGTTTGACCAAGCTTCATACGATGCGTATATTGCGCAACCGGAAGTAGCCTACAATCCTGCGGCTGCTATGGAAACAATTCATCAGCAGAAATGGGCGGCCCTATTCCTTCAAGGTACTGAATCATGGTCCGAATGGAGAAGAACGGGTTTCCCGGTATTGGCTCCTGCGGTTGATGCGGTAAATGAGAGCCGTCAAATCCCTAGAAGACACGGGTATCCGGTGACGGAAAGAGACCTTAACTCCACTAACTACAACGCGGCTGTGGCACGACAAGGTGCCGACAACTTGGATACAAAGGTTTGGTGGGATGCGGATTAATGTTTAAATCTGATCATAATAGAAAGAGCCGGGATCGAAAGATTCCGGCTTTTTTGTTGAAATGGTGATGGGTGAATTGTGAATTATGGATTTCGGATTACGAAATATGAATTTATTATAGACCAAACGGGGTGGATAATAGTAGCCTTCGGAGCCCCTTGAATTGGAGCCAATGGAACGCTGAACTTGTCCCGGTTTTTCGGGATTGGTGCGGATTTTTTTTGGTTATGATACCTTGTGTCGTTCTTATTCCCTAAGTTGAAACCCCAATCGGCCATCCCTACGGGATTTTTGATTGTTGTTTTTATTCCTAATAGTAAATTTATATATTGTATCGTTGACAAATTTTGTCTTCTTCCAGGGCAAAATATCCAAGTAATCTCTATTCGCATACAATTGGAAATTTTTTGAATTAACCATTAATCCTTAACCATTAAATATTATCTCTGTATTGGATTTCAGTCTTGCGGACGAACCCGGGGATGGCAGCTTTCTTCACCGGGTGGGATTGGTTGACAGGTTGACGGGAAGGGTGTTCAGCAACAAGCTTCAGTTCGTCTATTTGGAAGTTCCAAAATTCGTGAAGAAACAGGAGGATTTGGAAACCAAATTCGACAAATGGATGTATGTGTTGAAGAACCTTGAGTTTCTGGAGCGGTTACCGGAGGTGATACAGGAAAAAATATTTGCGAAAGTCATGGATATAGCGGAATTGGTAAATATGGACAACAAGGAACGGAAGGACTATGAGGAAAGCCTTAAAAACTACCGGGACCTGAAGAATGCGTTGGACTCCAGCGAGGAGAAAGGTTTTGAGATGGGGAAACAAGTTGGTGTTGAGGAAACGAAACGCTTGGATGTCATTAATTTTTATAAAGAAGGAGCGTCGCTTGAAATGATTTCTCGTGCAATGCGTATGGATATTGAAAAGGTGAAGGGAATTTTGAAGGATGTCATTTGATTTTTGGGATTTATGAAAGAATTACGAATTGAGAATTACGAGCCAAGTCATAATGAGTTACTGGTTACTGGGTTATTGAGTCATTACTAATCAGTAATCCCAGCCCCAACGGGGCATAATCAGTAGCCTGGGGTGTAGCAAAGCGGAGCCCCAGGATAAGAAGGAACATCTCGGATGTGTTTTGGCAGCGGGGATGGTTGTGGTGCCATTCCTTTCCCGCCAAAACCAGGGTATGTTTGGTTCTGCCTTTTCTTTTTCGGGATAGGTCATAGGTAATTAGGTTGATTGGTTATTAAGTTATTGGTTATTGAGTTACTGGTTACTGGGTTATTGAGTCATTACTAGTCAGTAATACCAGCCCCAACGGGGAATAATCAGTAGCCTGGGGTGTAGCGTAGCGAAGCCCCAGGTAAAAAAGGAACGTCTCGGTTGTGTTTTGGCCGCAGGGATGGTTGTGGTGCCATTCCTTTCCCGCCAAAACCAGGGTATGTTTGGTTCTGCCTTTTCTTTTTCGGGATAGGTCATAGGTAATTAGGTTGATTGGTTATTAAGTTATTGGTTATTGAGTTACTGGTTACTGGGTTATTGAGTCATTTCTAATCAGTAATCCCAGCCCCAACGGGGTATAATCAGTAGCCTGGGGTGTAGCGAAGCGGAGCCCCAGGATAAGAAGGAACATCTCGGTTGCGTTTTGGCAGCGGTGATGGTTGAGGAAGCCTGCCTTTCCCGCCAAAACCCGGTTTTGGATGATTCTGCCACCGTTTTACCTCCCTAAATCCCACCTCTAGGGGGACTTTAGATGCCGTCATATAGGGGGACTTTAGATGCCGTCATAAGAGATAATTAGTTTCTGACGACGAATTTTACTCCCTCCCCTGGAATTGCAAATTCCTTTTGATCTGTACGTCGCAATTGCAAATTACGACGAGCGGGTTCTTTTTAAGTTCCTTTCGGTACCTTCGCGCAAGCAAATAGTGCGGATTTTTTATAAATCCTTCTGAGGAGGCCGGAATATTCATATAATTAAAAATGCATTTTAAATACATATAACGCAATGTTATATTTTGATATACAGTATTTTAATTTTTATTTTGACATAAAATCAAACATTAATTTTTTGTTGCCTATTTTCTTATTAGTTTTATGCTACATTTTATAAGGCATGCTTTTCTATTAATAATTATATTTTACCATCTTAAATTTCTTTTCAATCATTATGCGTAAATTTTAAACTAATGAATTATAACAAAAAAGCAAACCGGCTTAAAAGCCTTCTAAGGATTTCTTTTTTATCCTTTCTGGTATTGACCTTTGTGCGTTGCGGCACGCAGCAGCTTGAGTACATCCAGCCCTACCAGTTTGTCAACGAGGAGTTTGACGGTATAGGGGAATTGCCAGCGGTGCCCGATGAGGATCCGGTAATCGAGGAACCGGAGTATCCTGAAATTGTAGACTCACCCCAGGCAGCCGTTCTCCTGGATGATCTGACAGCCGCTGAGAGCGAAGCGGATGTGGATGCTTTTAGTGTCAACCTCTTGGAACAAATTTCAGAATTTGTCGAGGAGCTGCCTGAAGGTGCCTCGGAAGAATTAAAGGAACTAGCGGAAGCGCTTACGGAAGCGGATATCATGGCGATGTTTGAGGAAGGTGCGGAACTTGACCCCGCCCTGTTGGAGCTGGTACAGGCCGCCCTGGGCAGCAGCGATATCGGATTTTTATTTCCTACCATTATTATCCCTCCAGGACTGATAGAGGAAGATCCGGAAGGCAGAAAGGACTTCAGCACTGCTTTGGAGAAAAGCCTAATGTTGGAGAACCTTCGTACTGCCACGCTAGTCGGTCCCTGTGCGGATGAGGCAAGGGCTGCTTTCAACCGGGCTGTTGACCGCCTTGAAGCGTCCCGCACCGCCCAGCTTGCAACTACCGAAACAAATTATCAAAACAGGTTGACCGCTGCGCAGCAGCGGCTAATAACGAGAAACGCGACGGCGTATTCACTTTACCAACAACGGTTACAATATGCCATCCTATATGGAAACAGATTACTAGCCGTTGCCAACAGTATAGCAAGGTTCAATCCCGCATGGGCGAATTCTTTTCGTTGGTATGCATTATTGTACTTAACTCACTTAAGGTATCTATATGGTCAAAATTACACGCTTTGGTTACGCGCTAATCAAAATGCCTTTATGCAGGAGACTGCCAATGCGCTGTTGCAACGCAACTTGATAAACTCCATCATTGAGGCCAACTTCAA
>NZ_VOLC01000013.1 GCF_009797935.1 Lunatibacter salilacus | reverse complement strand
GGGACCAAGGGCCCTGACCGGCGCTGTTCTGGGCACTTACCCGCCAGAAATAAGGGGTCTGGAAATTCAGCCCTGAGGCGTTGACACTTGTGCCAGATATAGCAGCCTCCTGGAATACAATGTCGGTGAATGCGTCATTGGTGGACACCTGCACCTGGTAACTCTCCGCACCGCTTACCGATTGCCAGGAAAGTTCAGGTGTGATGGAGATATTTGAGGCATTGTTTTCAGGGGAATTCAAGGAAGGAGCCGCGGGTACCACCACAGGCTGGTTTTCGGTGGTAAATGTCCTGACTTGGGACCAAGGGCCCTGACCGGCGCTGTTCTGGGCACTTACCCGCCAGAAATAAGGAGTCTGGAAATTCAGCCCTGAGGCGTTGACACTGGTGCCAGATATAGCAGCCTCCTGGAATACAATGTCGGTGAATGCGTCATTGGTGGACACCTGCACCTGGTAACTCTCCGCACCGCTTACCGATTGCCAGGAAAGTTCAGGTGTGATGGAGATATTTGAGGCATTGTTTTCAGGGGAATTCAAGGAAGGAGCCGCGGGTACCACCACAGGCTGGTTTTCGGTGGTAAATGTCCTGACTTGGGACCAAGGGCCCTGACCGGCGCTGTTCTGGGCACTTACCCGCCAGAAATAAGGGGTCTGGAAATTCAGCCCTGAGGCGTTGACACTGGTGCCAGATATAGCAGACTCCTGGAATACAATGTCGGTGAAGGCGTCATTGGTGGACACCTGCACCTGGTAGCTCTCTGCCCCGGTTACGGAATGCCAGGAGAGTGCTGGGGCGATGGAAATACCCGTGGCATTGTTGACAGGGGAACTCAATGAAGGCGTCCCTGGCACCACTATTGGCTGGTTTTCGGTGGCAAATGTTCTAGTTAGCGACCAAGGGCTTTCACCAGCGCTATTCTGGGCACTCACACGCCAGAAATAAGAAGTCTGGAAATTCAGCCCTGAGACGTTTACGCTGGTACCAGAATTACCAGCCTCCTGGAATACAATGTCAGTGAATGCGTCATTGGTGGCCACCTGCACCTGGTAACTCTCTGCCCCAGTCACGGATTGCCATGAGAGTGAAGGGGTAATGGAAATACCCGTTGCGTTGTTGGCAGGGGAACTCAAGGTCGGGGCAGTAGGAACCACCACAGGCTGGTTTTCGGTGGTAAATGTCCTGACTTGGGACCAAGGGCCCTGACCGGCGCTGTTCTGGGCACTTACCCGCCAGAAATAAGGGGTCTGGAAATTCAGCCCTGAGGCGTTGACACTGGTGCCAGATATAGCAGCCTCCTGGAATACAATGTCGGTGAAGGCGTCATTGGTGGCGACCTGAACCTGGTAGCTCTCTGATCCATTCACGGATAGCCAGGAGAGGGCAGGGGCTATGGAAATGCCGGTGGCGTTGTTGGAGGGGTAGACTAACTCTGGTGTTGCGGGTATTACAACAGGAGGCTCTTTTGTAGTGAATGATCTTATCTCTGACCATTCTCCCTGACCAGCACTATTTTGGGCACTCACACGCCAAAAGTAGGTAGTTTGGTATCCCAGTTCTACTGTGGTAACCGTAGGGCCTACAATGCCTGTTTGCTCAAATGTGATATCTGTAAAGGTATTGTTGGTAGCTACCTGTACCAGGTAACCATCTGCACCTGCAACGGTCTCCCAGGAGAGAGACGGCACAATTGAGATATTGGAAGCATTTTCTGCCGGTGCATCCAATAGGGGAGCTAAAGGAATGGATATTGGTTCGTTCTCTATTGTGAAACTCCAGACCGTAGACCATGCGCTTTGTCCTACATTGTTTACGGCTCTAATTCGCCAATAGTAGGTGGCGTTGTATGCAAGATCCGGGACATTCACTGTGTTACCCTGGGCAACGGCTTGGTCGAACACTATGGCTGAGAAATTTTGATCAGCTCCTACCTGGACTTGATAAAAATCTGCTCCGGATACCGTATTCCACTGTAGATCGGGGGAAATAGGCAAGTTGGTGCTATTGTTTGATGGAGCGGTAAGGATTGGTGCTATCGGAATATCGGGTTCATTGGCATATAGCGTAGCAACGGCGTTTGCACTCAAGGTCCCATGGTAAATCCTCAGGTCATCTAACCCACCTGCCCATCTGAATTCACTGCCAAATGCTCCGATCCTTAAAATGGAATTATTGTTCAAAATCGCAGTCGGAGTGGGGAAGGATATAGAACTGTCTTCTACTCCATTGAGGTATATTTTCATCGTAATACCGTCAAATGTCGCGGCAAAGTGAGTCCAAGTGATGCCATCTGCAATATAATTACTGGTTGACAATAGCCTATAAGTCAGGTCTGTAGCCGTCCAGTTGAGCCAAAATTCGATTTTTCCATTGTTCGTAATGCTGACTTCATACCCATTCTGGGTAGATTTACCCAAGATCACTTTCGATAGTATTGCGGTGGGTCTGATCCATCCAGCGATTGAGATTTCATCGCTGATATTGAGGGATGGCGCATTGTTTACCTCAGCGTACCGATCCACGGTACCTGGAAGGTTCAACGACAGCCCGTCCACCCCAGGTACCCAGGTAACTCCGTCGGCATTTCTTAAAATTCCATTGTTTCCAAATCCAGAGTGGTCTATCAATGTGTTACCACCACCTTCCTCCATTTTCCAATGTGCTACCAATTCAGCGGAAGATCCAGATTGAAAAATCGTTGTGAAATACCTTTCCTCTGACCAATCACTAACCTCATTTTCATTGGTAGCCCGCACCCTCCAATAATAGCGTGTTCCATTCACAAGACCGGAAACCGCCACCGAAGTCTCCACAATCCCGGCTTCGTTATAAACCAAATTGGAAAATTCAGGATTGAGGCTCACTTGGACTTCATAGGCATCTGCCCTAAAAACGGAGTTCCACTCCAAGTGGGCCGTTAAAGGAATGCTGGTAGCGGCCATGGTTGGAATAGACAAAATTGGAAATCCAAAAGGTGGTGGAGAGCCATCATCAGAGGCAAATACTCCATGTGCTTTTCCGGCAGATGGGTTATTTGCCAAAATAACCACGTTTGCTTGATAATTGCTCTTAATACTGGTAGGATCCCTAAAACTATTGGACCCCCCTATGAGGAGTTGGGTAGGTCCAAACGAAATGGTTGTAGATGAAGACTCTTTATAAAATATTTCAGAATCATAAGATTCAGACCCATAAATTACCTTTATGGTATTATTGAGTTCATTCAATATCACAATTGGTTTGGTACCTGAATTTGAAACTTCATATAGGTCGTCCCACGTACCTGAAGGTTTTCTCACTAAGAGTGCTATTAATGGATAATCGGGGTTATTATATCCAGTCTTTACGGAGCAATATAGGGTCCCGTTATTCGAAACAGCCACATTCATATGGTCATCGGCCATACCGAACCCCACGTCCAAGGCCGACTGGGATGCAGGGATTTCATCTGCAGACCAGCTGGTTGGAGTGTCTCCCACATTGTGCGTTTTAAATCCAAATCGCTGGGTAATTTGGTCTGACCATAATACGCCCACCTTCCCAGGCATAGCAATGACGACCGCACCATCATCTGCCCGAACAGCTGCCTTTAGCGTAATGGGAGCACTCCAATTGTTGTATGGGGAATTACTCCATTGGACCAACACATTACTATTTCGCACGTAAGCCACCCACATGCGGTTGGAATCATCCACATCCATAGTGGCAGACTGAACCTGATTGTTAAACTGAAAATTTATAATGGTAGGTCTATTAGTCCATGGAGCAAAGGTGGCGTCGCTATCATTATATTCGAGGGAAACTAATTCGGATACATTGGCAGAAAAAATAAAAACATGGACCAAATCACCTTGCACTTTGACATCTGCCCTTCCTTTTCTCGTGGTCAACAATCGAATATTAGTCCAGGAAAGTCCATCCAGACGCCAAAGATGGGTTCCAGTGGTATTAGCTAATACTGACCAAAATTTGTCATCATAGAAAAAAACCTTTGACTGCGTTTTATCTGCAGTGCCAACTCCAGCATCTATAGGAAGGGGAACGAGAGGAACAATAGATTGAAATCCCTGGCTAGCTCCTTTGAAAAATGGGACACACAATAATAAAAATATAATAAGGATAGTAAATTTTTGAGTTAAAGGTTTCATGATGTAAAGAGAAAATTGTGGATTATGTAAACTGATCAACATTACAATTCTTGATTCCCTTCACCCAACACCATTCTCATTGATAATCCCAATTTTTCAGAGGCAATGAGACACCTAGCGTATTCGTAGGACCAATTTTGCAACCCCACTTATTTGTTTTTTCGATTCTATTACCAATTATATTTAATAACCTGTACTGTTTAGATTTAAATTTCTCTAAAACACCTTTTTATGGGTATTCTTGCCAAAAATGGTCTTGAATATTATTTTAAAATCTAACCAAATTGACCAGTTTTGGAGGTACCATAGATCGTGGCGGGTCCTTTCCTGCTTTTGTAATATGGATTCTGTGGGCCCTCTCCATCCATTCACCTGTGCCCAACCGGTAATCCCAGGTTTGAAATAATGCCTTAACATGTAATGATCTACTGATTCCTGAAATTGCTTGTCAAGCGTTGACCTATGAGGCCTTGGCCCCACTACACTCATGTCGCCCAAAAACACATTGATAAATTGGGGTAATTCATCTAAACTGGTTTTTCTTAAGATATTCCCGAATTTTGTAATTCTGGAATCATTTTCAACAGTAGAATTATTGCCCCCAATCTCAGGATCATTTTCATTCATGGTGCAAAATTTATACAGTCTAAAGGGTTTCCCCCCCCTTCCGATTCTAATAGGGCAATAAAATACCGGACGGTTTGATTCGAGCTTAATTATAAGCGCTATCAACAAAAAAATAGGGGAAAGAAACAATAGCATCACCCCTGAAAAAATCCAGTCAAATCCCTCTTTTATGTACAGGGACTTTTTATTGTCTAAGGGGTAGTAACGAGGATTAACAACATTAAAACCACCAGATTGCTCAGTTCTAAAATTTTCACTGCTAATGCTTTCAAAGTTGGGGATGAATTTAACCCTTTTGCCATAAAAATCTGCTATATCCCTAATATTTCGTACTTTTTTTGCCCTTTTAATATCTACTGTAACCAAAATTTCGTCTACATCATTTTCCTCTAAATATTTTTTCATTGTGTCCAAATTCCCTACAAATCTTTTCTCTTCCACGATGCCTGCGCGTTCTTCGTACCTAGTAAAACCGTTGGAATTAAAAGGTAAGGACAATTTATTATTGGAAAAATCATTGCCGCTATTTGATGGCTTACCAGTTCCCGAAACTATAATAGATTTTTTTTCTAAATAACCTGAACTAAATCTATGGATGAGACTTATAATGACCAAATTGGCGAACATGCCAGCAACTGGAAATCCAATGGATAAGCCTATCAAAACATTTCGATGGTGAGAAGGTAATCTAAAGGCCCAGTAAATTAAACCAGCCAATACAATTAAAATGGCACAAAGTTTTAAAAAATTGATTTGTCTTTTTTCAAAGCTTTCATTCCTCAAAAAAATATAACTTTTCCTTATCCATACTAAAGCAAACCATAATCCAATTAATCCGAAGAACAGGATCCAATCCACAATTTGTATCGGGTTGTCCTGAAAGTGAGTAAATAAGCCTAGTAAAGTAAGTATTAAAATCGCCGACTGTCCAAACATGTAAAGCCGTGACACAGAGTTAGAATTTTCATAAAACATAATAAAAGAGTTTAAGGGTGTAAAAAACTATCTCTAAATATTTTACCCAAACCTTGAAAATTCCCACTAAGGTTTGAATAAATGTCCACCTCCACTTATATCTAATTCACAATCATAAACATAGGAAAACAAAAACTCATTTACAAACAAAATACATAAAAAATATATCAAAACACATTTTTCTAGTTTCAAAATCAAAATCCACTTTCTATCACCTCGATTTTAATTTTTTATTATTATTTGAAAAAATTGGAGTTATTTTAATTTGGACATTCATTAAATGGAAAAATAATGATTAAATTGCTCTAAATAATAGGCTGTATGTAAAAATGTAATAGTGTCGCTAGGAATTTAAAAATTTAGGATGTTTCCAGCTGCAAGGGCTTTTTATAAGTTTTATCTTTTTAAATTTATTCCATGTCCTCAAGGTTTATTTTTCCAGTTAAAACATCTTGTTCTATAATTTGTCTCACTTTTTCGTTTTCTTCAAATAATGGACTATGGGCAGAATATTGAAAAGTGTAAAAACCCTTAACTGGTGCTTCAAGTTTTCTGAAATAGGCTTTGGAAAGCTCGGCGTTCACCGTAAAGTCAAACTTTCCACTGAAGAAATAAATTGGTATTTTCAATCGAGGCACTTCGGACGCAAAATTCCTTGACAATACCTCTCTGTTGAGATTGGTTTTTGGTAAAAAGAAAAACTTAGATCTCCATACCTTGATTTTCTCAGGAAGTGTATAGGCCCTACAGGTCCAGACTGGAAGGAATACATCTCTGAAAACGGAATTCATTTCCCTCATGGTACCTACACCCAGTTCATGCATCATTCTGTCCCGTAGGGGAGAGGTGTAGAAATTTAAAATCAGGGAATCATTGTCCCTTAAAGGGTATTGCATCAACTGATTTATAGATTTTTGATCATTTTTTTCCTGAAAAATCTTCAACATGTATTTATAAGCTATTTTTTCTGAGGCGGCCTGATCCGTAATCTGTGCCATCGCTATATAGGCATGGTATAAATGCGGATTTTGGGCTGCTGTGTGTAACCCAATAGGGGTGCCACCGGAATGGGCAATCAAGTATACTTTTTCTTTTCCAAATCGCTCCCGCAAATACTGGGTAACTTCCACTGCGTCAGAAATTAACTGATCGAAGCTAATGCTTTGAGGATCCATCTCGGGACTATAGGATAGTCCGCCCCCCCGTTGCTCCCAATAACAAACCGTAAAATAGTCTTCAAGCCCTGGTTTGTGTTTGTCAATCAAAAAATAATTTGGAAAGGCAGGTCCGCCATGTAGGTAGAGCAATACCGGATTTCGGATGTTTTTGCTTCGGATAAACATGCCCTGCTGCACACCGCCCACCTGTACAAAAACTTTCTCTGAGATACTTTCAGGTATGGGGTTTCCCCCAATATCCACAAAAGGTTCCGGTTTGCCAGGGCTGATCCAAAGCAACACAACTATCAAAAGTATAAAGCCTACAAATACAACACCGGTACATAATAGGGCCAACGTTTTTAAAATTTCCACGATAAGTTGTAATCAAGTCCATGATAAAACACCTTTGTTAATTTACAGATTTTTAGGATAAAAAAGAAAATTTGCCAATAAATGGTCAAAAAGCAAGAGGTCTGCTTTTTCATTTAACACCAAATAATCACCGTTCCGTAAACATATACGGTTTAGCAAATAGTGGGCGTTTTTATTACCACATAGTTACAAAGTTCCCATAGGGTTAAAATACAAATTATTTTTCCTTTTAAATCTATGTGCGCTATGCGTCCTATGTGGTAGTTTTATCCTTATATCCAAGTGCAAACAGTTTGTTAAACCACAATCACCGAAACAGACTAAAATACTAGCAAAATCCCGGAGCTCTGGGTAATTTGCATATCTAATCTATTATAATTCTTACACGAAAATTAAATACATGAGTAGTTTGCAACCATTTCACCTTGCTATTCCGGTAAGAGAACTCCAAGAAACCAGAACGTTTTACAACACTATTCTTAACTGCAAAGAAGGCAGATCTTCGGATAGGTGGGTGGATCTTGATTTTTATGGACATCAGTTAGTATTGCACATAGCAGATAATGTGGGCGAAGAAAACAGTAATCCTGTGGACGGACATGATGTTCCCGTCCCACATTTTGGAGTGGTTTTGACCATGGATAACTGGAATAAGTTGGCCGACCGCCTAAAAAACCATCAGATAAAATTTATCATTGAACCTTATTTGAGATTCAAAGGAGAGGTAGGGGAGCAGGCTACAATGTTTTTTAAAGATCCCTCCGGAAATGCGCTTGAATTCAAGGCATTTAAAAATCTGGATCAGTTGTTTGTGAGGTAATATTTTCATAAGGAATTTTATTATATTTTAAAGAAAAAAGGTCAGCCCATATAGAGCTGACCTTAATAATGCAAATCGATTTAGATTTTACCTGACCATCAGTCTTTCAACAGACGTTGATCCGTCCCTGTCGGTGACATATATCAGGTACACGCCTGCTGAAAGTTTGGAGACATTAAAGAATACCAAGGCACCTTCTGATCTCTTGGATTCGATTAATGCTCCAGTAAAGGTTCGCAGTTCTACTTGGTGCATTCCCTCAAATTTCCTAAGTTGAACAAACACATAATTTGCGGCAGGATTTGGGTACAATTTGACAATGTTGGAATTTCTTCTTAATGGGAAGGAAAACGGACCTGATACAGCCATACAGCCAGCCTCGTCGGTAATCATTACGGTGTAATTTCCAGCTCCTCGTATTTCCGTAGAGTTAATGGTCGTATTGGCTATAAGAATACCGTTTTTGTACCATTGGTAAGTATAGGGCCCTTCTAAAGTAAACAACCTACCTCTTTCAAATCCGATTACCGGAGTAGGAAGTGTTTTTAAAGAAATTTCTACTGCCTCAGTAGCTACCGGACCGCAATTATCGGAGTCAATTATTGCCCTTACCAGCGCAGTGAATTCTAGATCTGAAACGGATATACTATTCAAATTTTGGCTTTCTTCAATCAACGTCCAATTGGAACCATTGTCCAACGATATCTCCCATCCGACGATAGTGTCAAATACTCCCCCGAAAAGTTGAAATTCAACACTATTCGATCCCGCACATACTTCAGTTTCAGATGCGATCAGTTGAGGTAATTCCAAATCGCATTTCAAGATAAATCTCGATTTGACAGGCAAGTGGTCTGATGTTGTGTTGTCGAAATTCGCGATTAAATCATAGGGCGCAACTATCCGCTCTGAATTAACAATCCAACTTTCTTCAAGTTCATCCGAAATTATTTGGTGATCTATTACATTTTCGAAACTTGGGAAGGTTCTTAAACCCTCATTGCTGAGGCTGATGGTTATGGGTACGTATCTTTCAGGATCGTTGATGTAATTGATGAATGAAGTCTCTGAAGTACCTACTGTCGCAGCAGTTTGATCCGCTACAGTTTCATCCAAATCATCGTTGAAATCTCCCAGGATAATTAAAGGTACATCTCCATAATAGGTGTCCAAAGAATCTTTCAATACATTTACATCATACCTTCTCATCGCATAACGAGGATTTGTTGCGCTTTCTCCACCACCGTTTGACCGGGTATGAAGATTCACCAAGGTTACATTTTGACGGACCCCGTTTATGGTTGTAATTATGTCCATTAAGAAGGGTAACCTTCCAGACGCCCAGAAGCGATCCGGCGTAGAAGGATAGTCAGTTAACATACTCGGTTCTACTCCAGTCAGCAGTGCCTTTGTTTGGATGGTGTCTACAGTTGCCAGCTTGAATAGATAGGTCAGTTTTTGTGCTTCCTCAGCATACTCTCCGCCTGCAGAAGCAGCAGGGGAAACCGCCATGCCATATTCCGGAAGGGACTCCGCAAGCTCATTGAATTTAGATAGGGAGGTGATTTCTTGGAAAGCGTACACATCCGCGTCCAAATTGGCAATAATTGTCCTCACATTTTCAAGCTGCAAATCAACATTTGTAGGGCCCTGACCAGATTCTGTCGATCCAAACCATTCAATATTCCAATTAACCACGTCAAACGTTTGGTCTATTTCTACCGTTGCTCCTGTAAGATATCCTCTGCTGACGATTATGTCCCCGCTTTCAAATCGGATCGGAGAGGCAAATGCACCTTCAGAAGTTGGCGCAAATCTCACCAAGACTGACTGTAGACCTGTCAATTCGGAGGGAGTATAGATTAAGGTTGATTGATACACTACTCCATCCTTGGAGAATTCAAATCCTTCCTCAGCCGAAATGGTCAAGTTTGAGCTTGGATTTGAAAGATTGAAGCTGAAGGATTGGGTAGTACTGGATATACCTCCGATCGGAACAATACCAAAATGCAGGTAATCCAGATTTCCTATGGTAGTTGAGAAGAATGGTTCTGCTGGCAATTCTGAACTGAACAATGTAAAATCATCAAGTGTCCATCGGGCAGCTCCTGTCTCAGGTGAGGAATTGTAAACAAATGCAAATCGAACAGTTTGGTTCAGGTATTCGCTCAGGTCAAGTTGTCCAGAGAATGTCCATTCGTCACCGGATGCAAACCTATCACTGAGTTCTTTCCAACTTGATTCATTTGGGTTACCGTTTTCATAGTCTGTTGAAATCAAAAGCCGCAACCGTGGACCTTGAAATGCAACCCTGCTCCAGAAAGTCAATAGCGGAATATTATAATCATTCAAGTTATAGGGAGCGGTAATTAACCAATCCTCATTTAAAACAGGTCCTTCAAAAAAGCCATTAATTTGAATGCCGAAAGGTGAGGAAGCCGTGGGGTTTGTCCCCGCTCTACCAAAAGTAGTACAAGCCCATTGTTGCTCTCCCGTAACACTTATAGCTTCCCATCCTGAGGCTAAATCTGGACAAGTAGTGTTGAAATTTTCGGAGATACTAAACGGATCGAAAACTGAACCTGTTAGGCTTACAGAAAGTGGAAGCGAGCTCGAAGTCTGATTGCTGATTACCGTGCTGAAATTGCCCGTCTCTGCATTTTCAAACCTTACAAATACAGTCTGAGAATCACTTAACTCTTCAATGGAAAACTCAATAGATCCGGCAAAGTCTATCCCGTCCTTCGACACCCCATAAGGAGCGGGTGCACTGACATTTACCGGACCTTCTAAGTTTTCGCCAGTAAGTTCGTAAGAAAGAATTGGCGCAAGAGCAGCTAAGCTTACGGCGCCGAAATCAAGTTGTGAAGGGTTGGTTGTAATAGCTGGAATAATTACACCGTCTGCATCTTTAATAATGCCTGTGAACGTGACGGGAAGCGGACCTGGGAAGAAATTGGTTATTCTCATAGTTCCCCCAGAACCAATTGTGCTGCCATTTGCAGCTATATCGCTGGTTCTAATGATTCTAAATTCAATGTTGCCGGACAGGTTTAGTAAACCGGAAAGGTCAAGAATTTGATTTACAAAGGAGCCAGTGTGTTGCCATTCAGCCAGTCTGGATGTGAAATTGTCTCCACTGTAGACTAATGCTAAATCTCGTGGGCCAGTACCTGATGAGGTGGAGCCTATTTGAAGTGACGTTAGGTCAATTAGCTTGTCAAGAGCCACATTAAATCCAAATGTATAATATCTGTTATCACCTTCATTCCAACCATTTGAGCTGATGGAATTGCGCGCAGAAGCTGGATTGATGTCTGAACCACGGGCAAAATCCCTGGCTTCTACTCCCGGTTGAAGCGAAACTCCTGGTGTGGAAAGCTGATTTCCAGGTTGTGTTGTAAAATCCCAATTCACAAAATCAACTGGCTCAAGAACTTCTGGAATTTCGATCCGTACATTTGTTAGTCCGATCTGACGGCTTCCGCCAGATGCGTTAAAGCCTCTGTCAGAGGACCAAGAAATGTTCAAAAATTCTCCCGGTTGTATGTTTAATTCAGATAGTGAGGCCGACACTTGCATGTCCTCACCTGTGGAAGTGCTATATGCCAATTCAGGAATCAAAGATCCGTTTACCGATACGGTCCACTCGGGAAACCTAGTTTGATCTAGTCTTGCAACCTTTCCCACATATGATATTTCCAAATCTGTGATTGGAAAATTAGTATCGTTTTCAAGTTCCAGAGAAGCTGTGAAAACTCCAGATGATCCTGTATGCTGATAACCCATGACATCACCTCCCCGTAGGCCAGCACTTGTACCGGAACTGAAAAGTCCATTATAATTTAATGCAGACCCTTCAAAACTCCATTCGTCATTCACTCCAAAAGAAGTTACGGGACTGCTTAAATTGACAAAATCACCGAAATTCTGATTATAAGGAATTGATGAAGATGGAATGCCCGGCATTTCAATCGTGAACTGTGCGGTACTTGTTTCGCTGAAATTAAAACCTTCCGCCACTGCAATCGCAAAAAGTATTGCGCTTTCTTCAATCACTATCGGTGTTGAATATAAAGTGCTTCCCAAGTTAGGAGCGCTACCATCGAGGGTGTAATAAATTGTCGAACCTGGGGTTTCAGATGTCAAAGTCACTGTCTGTGCCTCCTCAAAAATTCCGCCATCGGGATTAATTACAGGTGATGCTGTTGGTTCTAATGCCCCACCAAGTACTTCTCCTTCAATAAAGATTTCGTCAATTCTACTTGTGCCTGCTGAGGAGATTGTTCCGCCGCTTACGGAGATATTGGAAGTGTTTATCCAGCGGATAAAAATGAGTGTTTGGTTATTTGCATCCTGAGGTAAAGAGATTTTATTCAAAGTACCGGATGTGAAATCATTGGCCACTGTTATGATTCCTCCAGGTATATCTTCCCAAAATGTACCGTCCAAGCTATATTCAGCCTTAAAATCTCTAGGACCTGAGTCGGAACTTCGTTGTTTGGATGACAAATTCAAATTTTCAAATCCAAGGGTATTTACCTGAATTACCCAAAATTTTTCAAGTTCTTCATCCACCCATCGATTAGAAGTGATAGACCTTCCAGAAAAACCTCCGACATATTCATTGAGATCGGCATTGGTAAGTGATATTTCCCTTACGCCAATATTATTGAAATTTCCTCGATTGGCAAACTGTGATTCCTCTCCAACAAGCTCACCAAATGTCCAGCCTGCAATTTCCCTGTTCTGTGCATGAGAAGGTACCATACTCAACACGATAGATAGAGCGAGAAAAATTGATTTAATTAAAATATTTTTCATTGGGGGTCTGATTGGAGAAGAAACTTTACGAATTCTGAAACAACTTCTAAAGATACTTGGTCGAGCTGAGACTAGCTCTGGATTATTGTTAACAAAACGTTAAAAAATTGAATCTGTACAGGGCATTTGTAAGTAGAATAAAAAAATTAAGTTAAAATTTTAAAGGTAATTTGGAATTTGTAGCTTATGATTGAGACGATAAGCGCCAAAAACTAATTCGAGAAAATGTAAGCTATTTCCACGGAAAATTCGGGGTTGCCATTTTAAATTGTTTTATAAATTCTTGGAAAACCAATAAAAAAAGGCTGCCGATTATTATGCAGCCTTTTTTAAAGGGGTGGTTTTTTAAATTTGCAATCTATTCAAACAAGTCAAATTTAATTCCGAAGTTAAAGCGGGCATTGTAATATTCCATTTGCATGGTTCGGGACTGAATTCCCTGATAGTAACGTAGAGGCTGATTGGTCAAATTATTTCCTTCAGCAAAAAGCCGCCATTTTGGTGTGAATGCGTAGGAAGCATTCACATCTAGGAAAGTCTGCTTGTCATAATATCGGTCTTCAAATCCCTCCCCACCCAATTCATCCAAGTAATCAGATGCATAGTTGAGTGATACTCGAACTACCAAACGCTCATTTTCGTACGAAACAGAAGCATTGAACATATTCTTTGCTGTTCCGGGAAGCTGTAAGTCTTCACCATCCCGGTCTTCGATGCCAGTAGTAGATGAGTTGGTGAAGGTATAGTTTAGGTACAGTCCAAAGTTCTTGAAAAACTGCCGCTGAAAGGAAGCCTCCAATCCGGACACGGTGGCCGTACCACCATTTTCAGGCCTTGAATATTGAAGGTTGGAGCCAAAAACGGGATCGGAATACCCTTGGGTGGTGATGGTATACACAAAATTGTCTATGTCCTTGTGAAAGGCGCCAAACGACAGCATTCCTACGTCATCAAAGTACCGCTCCGCCATAAAGTCAAAATTCATTGCAGTAGTGGCTTTTAGATTGGGGTTTCCCCGTTCCAGTTCTTGATCCGCAATACTGAATGCAGCATAAGGAACCAGATCAAAATAATTTGGCCTGGCGATTGTGTTTGTCCATGCAAATCGAAATACCGTATTGGCACTTTGATCATATTTGAAGTGTAATCCGGGGAGAAAATTGGCATAACTTTGATCACCAGAGGTAGGGGAGATCGTTTCGTCGTCAATATTGAAAATATTCCCGGCATAATCGATCGCAGTGTGCTCCAGCCGGAGGCCGGCTATTGCGGATAGTTTTTGTGTCAGTTGTTGATCTGCCATTACGTAGGCGGCAGTTATTTTTTCAGACGCATTGTAATTTCCCGGAGCGTATTCTTCAAGCAGGTCAGATTCTTCAAAAAGACTGCTATTTGTCAGGTTTAACCCACCTAAGAAACTTGGATCCATAAAGGTACCAACTGCATACTGGGAACCTGCGAGGTAATTGGGATCAGTGAAATTCTGATTCGGAATTTCACCGAGTGTAGCGCCAAATTCATCTTCATCAGTTGGTTCATATTCGAAAAAATCATTATCTCTGTCTTTCTTCTTTCCCCGGTACCTCAAACCAAACTGAAGAATACCATCATTGGAATAGGGAAGTTTGAAGTCCAATCTTCCGTTGAGATCTTGGTCAGAGGTGTAACTATACTGCTCAGATAGTCCATTTAAACCAATTCCCAGATTGTCTGAAGGATTGGAAAGAATTGCTAAAGGAAAGCGGGGATTGGATAAATCTACGCGTACATTTTGTCCGGAGGAGCGATGGGAGGAATAGCGTTCGTTTGGTCTTTCTTCGGAAGCTTTGGCATAGGTAAGGTTCCAATCCGTCCGAAGTTTGTTGAAAAGGTGTTTACCACCGCCTGTGACATTATATACACGCTGATCCTCCAATCGTGTAGCTTTGATCCGGTTATTGTCCAGGCCACCTTTTGTTTGGAATTCCACCCTTCCGATTGTCTGATAGACCCCCGGGCTGGTCTGAGTGAAATCTCCGTCGTCGAAGGAATCGTCCAAATTGCTGACACGCATCCTATAGCGATTTTCAAAATCGTCCCGCTGATTGTACATGCCAGACAGAAAAAGGGTATGATTCGGAGAAAGCTCATAATCTAGCGCTAGAGTGGCAGATCTTCTTACCCGCTGTACCACATACTTTCGGATATCAAACTCTTCAAGGGCTACACCATTATCTGAATCATACCAAACGCCTTCCACATTGTCAGAACCAAAGTTGTGGTTGTTATAGGAACCTGAGAAAATCACTCCAAGCTTATCATTGGCAAAGCGATTTCCCAAGATCATGCCTCCAGTCCAGATTGGCTTGTTAGACAAAAGGTTAACACCGCTGGCTGCCGTTCCTGAAACTCGAAGCGAGTTTGGAGCTTGCCTCGTAACCAGATTCACCGAGCCTCCGATTGCATCCGCATCCATATTGGGCAATACGGCCTTATTTACTTCGATGGTTTGAATCATATCCGAAGGAATCAAGTCCATTTGGATATTCCTGTTGTCTCCTTCTGCGGAGGGAATTCGTTCCCCATTCAAAGTCACGGAGTTGAGCTGGGGAGCCATCCCACGGATAATAATATTTCGGGCTTCTCCCTGATCATTTTGCATGGTGATACCGGGGATTCGCTTTAAGGCATCCCCGATGTTGGCATCAGGAAAACGGCCGATCTGATCTGAGGACACGATGTTGGTTATGTTGGCGTTGTTTTTTTGTTGGTTCAGCGCTTTTGCCTGGCCTTTGAGCCTGTCCCCGAATACCACAAATTCCGAAGCCAGCAACTCGGCTTCATCCATTTTAAAGTCAAGGGTAGTTGTTTGACCACTCTGGATTTGTGCTACTTTTATAAGCTCTCCAAATCCTAGGTATGTTACCTTAATTTCAACATTCCCTGAAGGTAAATTCGGAATGGAAAAATCTCCCTTTTGATCCGTGATAGTTCCAATAGTTGTCCCCTGAACGATTACATTGGCACCGGGGAGGGACAGATTTTGCGCATCGATCAACCTCCCCTTCAGTACTCCCTGCGCCCATCCATTTCCCGCACACAGGAGGATAGACAACACGGATAAAGTAACAAGTAGTTGTTTTTTCATGATTAGTTAGTTTTTCTGGTTGATGTATTTTTCGAGTTGTTCCCAAGAATAAATTTGGAATGTTTTGTCATCGGACATGGCCACAAACATCCCCTTGGGGAAATTCGGCCCCAAATTAACGGCTGTCACTTCTGACCCGTCACTGGAAACCGTGCTTAGTGGAATCTTGATTAAAAGTGGATGATCATTTGGATTTCCCTGGTTTCCCTCTCTTGGAAACACATGAAAAAGGTTTGCTCCCTGATCAGAGACAAGTATGTAGCCTTCATTTTGAGATGTTTGGTAGATCGAAATGCCTTCGTGGTCATCCGTAAATCCTTCCGTAGCAAACAAGGCCAGTTCTTCATTGCCCTTTGCAGGGTTGGCGTGATATTTCCTTACCCCAACTCCCTCGTCTGAATAATAAATGTAGCCGAGCTCATGATCAACAGCAATAGCCTCTATTTCTTTGTTGCCACTATACTTCCCGAATTTACGCACCAACTCCAGCTCAATTCCAGATTCCGTTCCATCTATACGGTACTGCCAAAGATATGTCCCGTCCGTAGGTCCGTTTTTTCGCCCTGCAATCACATAATGAATATCAGCAGCCTTATCGTGATATACGGCAACTCCCATCAGGTCTTTGTATTCCGGTCCTGTTTCATCAAGATAGATTTCAACCCCTCCATCTGCTATTTCTTTCATTTCGGGAAGGCTATAAAATCTCAGTCTAGAAGTAAGACGCTCTCCAGTGACGGCAAAATCTATTTTTCCATCACCATATTTAAGGCCGTATCCCACATCCACGTTATTTGGACGTTGAAGATTCCGCACGACCAGTGAATCGATGGTTTTACCCTTTAAGTCAAAAACATATAATGCACCGTCAGCATCTTTATCGGTGCCAATGATCAAGCTTTTGGAGGGATCCGCGGAATTGATCCAAATGGCGGGATCGTCGGTATCGTGAATGACTGAATCTGTAGTGACAAAAGGTGTTACTACGAAATCATTTGATTCGAGTGAATCCGAATCAGTTGGTTTTTGGCTTTGACAACCAGACATCAAAAGGACTAGCGTAAAACAAGAATAGAAAAATTTAACCATGTGCATGAGCGTTTTATTTTGGGTCAAAATTAGTTGGAAGCCCAAATGAAAGCTAGGGTAAACCGTTATCAAAACAGCAACATTTAAATCTGGCAGCGTTAACAAAACGGCAACAGCAATATTAAAAAAGTAATTTAAAATATTGAATATCAATATATTATGCCATGTTACGGGTAGGTTATTTAATTGTATCCTATAAACCAACTATAAATTGGTGTAAACTTTCGCCGTTTTTTAAGTCAAGTTTTTTCCTTAGTCTGTATCTCGAAATTCGGAGGCTGTCCTGGGAAATCCCTAGGGTTGAAGCGATGTCCTTTGACCCTAGATTTAATTTCATCAAGGTTGCAAGCTTAAGATCCGCCGGGGAAAGATTATTCGACACATGATTTAGATTAACAAAAAAGTCTTCGTGAATTTTCTCAAAATTATTTCGAAAAACGTTCCAGTCTGTTTCATGGACCAGATTAAAATCAATCATTTTGATAAGGTTCCTGATCTTTTTTTTCTGTTCTTTCGGATCATCCTCCAGCGTACTGGAAAGTCTTTTCCGAAGTTCTTCCAATACACGGTTTTTATCGATTACATGTAGTGTTTCCGCAGCGAGGGCTTTGGCATTAGCTTCCAAGTCCATTTTCATCTGTCGTTCCTTTAGCTGCACATTGGCAAGCTCAGTTTCTATTAGCTTCTGCCTCGTATCCAAAACTGCTTTTTGCTGAATCATCGATTCCTCCGCAGCTTTGGATTTCAGTTTTTGCCTACTAAAAACCACCAGGCTAAAGGCGACTATTGCCAAGATCAAAAGAACGAGCAAAACTTTGAGCTGATTATTCCAATTTTGTTTTCTCGTAAGCTCATTTATCTCCTGATCTTTGATTCTGACTTCAAAGAGTTCCTTCATCAATGCCAACTGTCTGGCCGATTCTCGATTGTAAATTTCCTGGTATTCTATTCTACTGCTATCCAGATAGGCATACGCTTTTTGAAAATCACCGGATTCATGATGCGCTTTTGCTACGTCTCTCATGGCACTGCTGAGTTGGTAAGGTTCTCGGAGCATTCGGCTAAGCTCCAAAGCCTGGGAGGATGTGGCAAGTGCTTTTTTCATCTGCCCCTTTTTCCGGTATATATCGCCGAGGTTATTGATGGTATTGATAAGTTTTAGGCTATCCCCGGATGCCAGGTTCAGTTGATAGGCGGCATCAAAATAATAAAGAGCAGAATCAAACGCTTCTAAGTCTTCATATATGCTCCCAAGATTTTCATTGATTTCTGCCGAAAGAGAATCCAATTGATTTTCCTCAAATAATGCTTTCGCCGACCATTGGCATGTTAGTGCTTCACTATAGGCACCCATTTTTTCATACATTCCACCAATCCAACCCATTGATGTCGCTTGGCCCAAAATGTTTCCATCCTGAAAAGCCAAATCATAGGCCTTTTGATGCATAATTAAAGCTTCTTCGGGGGAGGAAGTTTTGTAATGCAGTCGCCCTTGGAAATTGTAATTTTCCACCAATAAGTCGCGGTTGTTTAACCGCTGGAAAATCTCCCCTGCCAAAAGGAACCGCTCTCCTGCTTCGGAATATATACCCTGAAAAAATAAAAGCTCTCCCAAAAACTGTTGGCAGAGTCCGGAACTTTTCCGATCACCAACTTTTTCACTTTCCTTTAGTGCTTTGGAAGCGATATTATAGCTTGAATCAGGTTGGGAAAACTGAGTTTCTCTTGCTAAATATAAAAGGGAATTGATTTCAGGAATTCCTGAGACTGGGATCTGTTCGGCATGGGACTGAGCGAGACCCATAAATACTATTGTGATCAGCCAGATTTTCATTTACAAATATGCTGTAACCCAGACGCATAGTTGTTATGTCAATATGAATTCAATGTTAATTTTGTGCGATAGCGGAAAAATAAAATAAGGCCAACCATTAACTATATTTCCTACTTTTTCGAATTATTGGACAATGATTGAATATTTCCGGTATGGAAGGTGTCTAAGCTTTGCAAGGTATGAATTAGAAGTTCTCTTTGTTCGATATTTAATCCAACCATCACGTCTTGAATTTTTGAGAAACCAACATAAACTTTGAACAGTAGTTCCTTTCCTTTTTTTGTCAGAGAAATTAACTTTTGCCTTTTATCGTTTTTATTCACTTTCTCCGAGACTAACCCTAGATTAATTAACCGCTTTATTATTAATTTAAATCTTTATTTGACATGGAAACTACTAATCAAAAATCTAACATCCAAAAACCGTTTAAAAAAATGAAATGGTGGCACTGCCTAATAATCTTTGTGGTTGCTAATATCATTTCAGTCGTCCCGGCAGGCTTCAATGGAGATGAAGCCTTTTACAATAATTTCCTTCAGCCGGACGGTGCACCGCCGGAATGGCTATTTCCGCCCATGTGGTTATTTTTAAACATTACCTCCCTAATTGGACTTTACACAATATCAAACCTTCCCGTGATCACCAAAAATCGCCGCAAAATAAAACCCTAGGCGCCCAAATTTATTTTGAATTAAGTGAGGACCCGAATCCTTTGGGAGTTGATATTCCGGAGGTTTTGGAGGTCCTTTTAGAACAGGATTTGAAATTGAAAACAGTTTTTGAAAGCTTGACATTTGGAAAAAAAAGGAGCGTAATTTTCTCTATCAACAAGACTAAAGATATTTACAAGCAGATTCAAAAATCGATACAAATTATAAATGATAGTACCAAGCCACGACCCAAAGGGAAATTGTAGAAAGAATTCGCCAATTACCTTATACCTTCCAAAATCTGATATTTAAATTTTTCTTTTGCAATAAAAAAAGTAAAAAATAGACGATATTGTATGAAATATGGGTAATTTTAACTAAAAATTGACAAGCAATGAAAATGAAAAAATACTCCGTACTTAAAGAACTGACAGATTCTAAATTACGATATGCCCAAATTTACCTCGATGAGTTGAAAAAATCAGAAATACTTGGATCCGATATTGAGAAAGCCCATAGCGAATCATTTTTGTTTCATTTAAAAGGAGTAGTTGATGCGTTTTTAGCTGAGATAAATGAAATCTATGGACTTGGAATTAAGGCAAAAAAGCTAAGCATCGAAAGCCTTAAGGATGCCAAATCCAATTCCAAAAAACCTATACAAGAGGTTAAAAAGCTCAGCAAATTAATGGGCAAAAAGAACTGGTTATATGAATTAAAGTCTTTCAATCTGAACGCAGTTCCCAAAATTGAAAAAAGCAAAAAATCCACAGGTAAAGTTAAATTCGAATCCGGAAACCTTTTGGAACAAATCGGACAAGTTGAGTCAAATCCGAATTTGGAGAAGTTTGAAGAATGGCAAAACAAAATGAGAAAATTGATTTTGGAGCTTAGGGAATCAGCGATTTTTTCCGCTGGAAAATCTTCCAAAAAGAAATAACATTACAATTCGCAAAAAATATGGCTCTCAGGTCTTTCCACCTGGGAGTTTTTTTTCCATAGTTTGGGTTTTCTGATAGCAATCTTTATTAAATCAACTGTCGTTTGTATTGGCTCTTCCAAATCCTTTTAAAATCAATAACTTATCCACATACTCACCGTTTGCATCAATCCGAAGGAAATGGCCACAATTATCTATTGCTAAACAGTATAAATACGCCGGGAACGAAATTATTGGAGTGGTAGCAAAAAACACTGGAAATGGAATAGCATTAGTTTTAACTTCTGATTATGAAGCCACAGCATCCTGTATAGTTTGATTTGTAAAACTTTTATTAAATAAAAAAATCAATACATCAGGTGTAAAATTGCCTTTCAAGCTGTTTACTTTTGATGAAATTATAAGCGAAATAGAAGATGTTATATTAAATATAACCGCTTAATAGAAATTTTGTGCCATAGAAGAATCAACCTAACAAGTTGTTAGTCTGTAAACCGGTTGGAGATGCGATCAACTGCTTAAAGGCAAGAGCGCACTTTTAATTACAACCTGCGATGCCCCCTTGTGGTGGATTTGGTGACAGTACCGCAACAGCGATTTGAATACTTTGAAACGCGCTACACTTCAGTTTTTCGGCATATCTCCGGTTTCCCCGATAAGAATCGGAAGAGTAAGGCACCTGAACGAATTTATTAGACAAAATAATAAATTCTTAATAGTTTTATTACATAATTATCCTGAAATCCAGAAATAAAAAATAATACATTAGAGGCGTAAAAAAGGATATTATTTTCACGCTCAAATTTATTTATGAGAACGGGTAAGCTGATTGCTTTCAATGGCCCGGGTAAATCGCTTGAAATTCGAACAGAATTAGTTAGAAAGCTTCTTCCTGGGGAGATTCTGGTCAAAAACCAATTTACCACAATTTGCGGCAGTGACTTGCACACCTATACTGGTTTACGAAAAGAACCCTGTCCAGTTGTATTGGGGCATGAAATCGTCGGGACAATCGTGGAAATCGAAAGGCAGCACAGCGGTAGGGATTACAACTCTGAAAAGCTGGAACCGGGTGATTTGATAACTTGGACGATTTTCTCAAGTGATCCAACTTCTTCCCTTTCGCGTGACGGCATGCCCCAAAAAGGCGATAACCTATTTAAGTATGGACACGCACAGATCACGGAACGCGAACATTTCCATGGTGGGCTGGCAGAATATTGCATCCTAAGGCCTGGTACGGGAATATTAAAGCTGCCAAAAGATCTTCCTCCACAAGTGGCTGCCACAGTTAACTGTTCCATTTCAACTGTTGCGGGAGCAATACGGCTTGCTGGTAATCTTAGAGATAAGAAGGTGGTGATTTTTGGCGCCGGTATGTTGGGCATTACCTGTGCCGCCATGTGCCGGGTCAAAAGTGCAAAATGGGTGTCGGTAGTAGATATGGATACAGACAGATTGACTAAAGCGATGTCCTTCGGTGCGGACCAAACATTTAATTTGAATGTTTGCAACTTAGTTGAAGAGATAGCAACAAAATTTCCTACGAATGGTGTAGATGTGGTTTTCGACATGAGTGGTTCACCGGAGGCAATGGAGTCCGGTATGGAACTCTTGGGAATAGGTGGAAAGGCTATATGGGTGGGTGCTGTCTTTGGTACAAGAAAGGTGCAGGTTAATCCTGAAAATTTAATTCGAAAATTGATCACGATTCGGGGACTGCATAATTATAATTTCGAAGATTTCGTTAGCGGGTTGAATTTTATAAAAAGAAACTGGAAACGGTTTCCATTTGAATCTGCGGTAGAAAAGGAATTCGATCTGGAGGATGCCGAGAAGGCTTTTGACTATGCACTTCGAAATAAACCGTTGCGGGTAGGCATAAGGATAAAATAAGGACAAACCGAACGTGGCAGATTCACTTAATTTCCGAAGAGATCAATGGAACATGCTTTTTATAACCATGTTCTGTTACCTATTTTTTTATACAGGGCGACATAATTTTGGGTGGGCTGCCAAAGAAATGGCAGAAGAATTGGAGATCTCTTATGCTTTGATTGGCTGGATTAGCTCGGCAATGCTGATTGGCTATGCGATCGGACAGTTTGTAAACGGGAACTTGGCAGATAGATTCAGTCCGCGAATAATGATTAGCCTTGGTGCTATTCTTTCTGTATTGGCTAATTTTGCAATCAGTTTTAGTACTACTTATATCTATATCCTAGTTTTATGGGCATTGAACGGGTATTTTCAATCCATGGCATGGGCTCCGGGAAGCAGGCTTATTTCGAATTGGTGGCATCGAGAAGAGCGGGGAAAGGCATTTGGCCTATATACAATGGCTGCGGGAAGCTCTTCTGTAGTGACATTTTTGGTTTCGATATTGATCCTACAAAATAGGGTTGCCTGGCCTTACTTATTCCGTATACCAGTTTTGTTTCTTCTGTTTGCTGCTGTTCTTTTTTTCTTTATAGCAAGGAGCAAACCCTCGGATAAGGGATACCCGGATTTGTATCCTGAAAAGCAACGTCAATCTCAAGAGTCCTGGGCGGCTATGTACTTGCAGGTGCTTAAAAACAGGAATTTTGTTGTAGCGTCATTTTCTCTCGGGTTTGAGAGTATGGCCCGATATGGATTGATTGTCTGGGTGCCTTTGCATTTTCTTGGTAATTCCAATGGTAATACGGATAACCTTTGGGGCAGTATACTTTTGCCGATTGGAATGGCTTTGGGAGCATTATCCTTTGGTATGATTTCCGATTGTCTTTTTAAGGGAAACAAGCACAGGTCAATTTTCACGGGTATGTCGTTTGCGGCGATAATCATGATGGGAATTTACTGGACTCCGCCGGAAAATTGGGTGGCCGGCTCCGTGTTGATGTTCTTAGCCGGCTTTTTCGTATACGGCCCACAGGCAAATTTCTGGCCACTAGGTCCGGAACTTCTCGGAGAAAAATATGTAGGAACTGGTGTAGGGGTTATGAATGCATGCGCTTACCTTTTTGCGGCTTTGGGAGAACCAATTTTGGGGAAGATTATTGATATCACCAACAGCAGTATCTCGGTGTTTTTAGCCTTGGCTGTGATTTGTCAATTATCGGCCGGGATGATATTGTTGGCTAGAGCAAAACATCGTGTGACAATATGATATCATTACTAATTGATACGCTTTAACTAAACAGATTTTGGAGGGATATAAAAATTCATCCAATAAGCATATGGTGTCTCATTCACAAAACGTATTATTGATCAAATGGAAATTTTATTTTGATTGATCTTGCTAAAATTTTTCTTTATCAGCCACAATCATAACGATAAGATAATATAAGACTGCGAATTTGCTGTTTGAAGAGAGGTAAATTTATAGATGAGATTTATCTTCCCCTTAATCTGCATTTTCATTGGCTCCTGTTCCGTGGATAATGAAACCATTAAGATAAAAGGTTCTGATACGGAAGTAAACCTGGCTGTTTTGATGGCCGAACAATTTCATTTTGAGACTCCGGGATTACTTGTGTCAGTATCCGGGGGTGGATCTGGACTTGGGATTGCTTCACTACTGAATGGAAACGCTGACATCGCAAATTCCTCCCGTAGCATCAAAGATTCTGAACTTAAATTATTTAAAAATAAGGGAATTGAAATCGATTCCATCGCATTTGCACAAGACGCCATTGCATTTGTTGTTTCGGATGACTTACCCTTCGACTCTGTTGATACGGAAACAATCGCCCGTATATTGAAAGGAGAATTTAAAAATTGGTCTTCTCTTACTTCATTGAATTTGCCGATTACCATTTACGGAAGACAAAGCAATTCAGGTACCTATGATTACGTGAAGTCAAGTTTGAAAATAAACTTTTCCCCACATGCCATGCAAATGAACGGTAATGCGCAAATTATCGAAGCACTTAAAGTGGATAATTCAGGAATTGGTTATGTGAGTGCCGGATACGTATTGAAAGGAAACGCAACAGGCTTGAAGACACTGACCGTCTATCAAGGAAATTCAAAAGCTATTTCTCCATTAGATGAGAATGCTATTGCATCAGGGGATTATCTCTTTCAGCGACCCCTTTTTCAATATTACAGAAAAGTAGATTATGAAAAGATAAAACCGTTTCTGGATTTCGAACAGTCAGAAGCGGGAGCCAAAATCATCCAACAATCCGGTTACTACCCCATACAATAAAAAATGAATTCCAGGACAAGAGAAAAAATAGACAGTCTGTTAAAACTGATCTTTAAAGGAGCTGGATTTCTGACCATTACTTTGTTGGCTGGTATTTTTTTTCTGCTCTTTTCAAACAGTATTTTATTTTTCCTTGACGTTTCGCCATTAGATTTTTTTACCGGTTCGCAGTGGGATCCGGATACGCATTTTAGTATTATACCTTTGCTGGTGAGTACTTTTTGGGTGGCAATAGGCTCAATGCTCCTGGCCGTACCTCTTGGGGTTTTGACGGCCGCCTATTTATCAGAAATGGCTCCTAGAAGTTTGCAGACCGTTTTAAAGCCCATTATAGAAATGCTTGCGGCGATCCCATCTGTGGCGATTGGTTTTCTGGGAATCGTCTTGGTAGGTCCGGGATTGGCGCAACTATTCGGAATCCAAAATGGCTTGAATGCGTTGAATGGGTCAGTTCTCTTAGCCGTCATGGCATTGCCAACTATTGTGTCTATCAGTGAGGACGCCATTAATGCAGTGCCAAAGTCGCATCGGGAAGCTTCATTTGCATTGGGGGCAAATAAGTGGGAGACACTGTTTAAAGTAACTATTCCGGCAGCGTTTCCTGGGTTAATTGCTGCCGTAATGTTGGGTCTAGGGAGAGCCTTGGGCGAAACAATGACTGTGCTGATGGCGACAGGGAATTCAGCTGCCATTCCTAGAGGGTTTTTGGATTCTGTGCGGACAATAACTGCAACGATTGCTATTGAAATGGGGGAGGTACCTTATCAGACTACCCATTACTTTGCCTTATTTGCGATTGCTGGGTTGCTGTTTCTGATTACCATGGTAATCAATTTAACGGGTGAATTTTTCGCAAACCGGTTAAGAAAATTTGACGCATGATGGAGAGAAAACATTTTGTCAATTCATTCTTTTGGTTTATTCTCGGTGGCAGCACGTTGATTGTCGTTTCTTTTTTGGGAATTATACTGTGGGACATCTTTTCCAAAGGTTTTTCCAGCCTATCGTGGGCGTTTATATCTTCTTTCCCAAGGGACGGCATGACCCAAGGCGGTATCTTACCGGCGATTATAGGAACTGTTTTACTTACTTTGATCACTACCTTATTTTCTGTACCCTTTGGGGTAGCTTGCGCTATTTACCTGAATGAATATGCCAAACCAACCCTTCTTACAAATATTATTCGCGCTTCCATAAGAAATTTGGCGGGGGTCCCCTCCATAATCTATGGCCTATTCGGCTTGGCTCTGTTTGTGCAAGCGCTGGATTTCGGCACCTCTGTTTTATCGGCAGGACTCACGTTGGGATTGCTATCGTTACCTTATATTATCACGACTACTGAAGAAGCATTAAAGAGAATCCCGAACAGCTTGCGGGAAGCCGCTCTTGCTTTGGGCGTAACTCAGTTCGAGACAATAAAAGATGTGGTGTTACCAAAAGCTCTGCCGGGGATATTGACAGGGGTTATATTAACACTTTCAAGAGCTGCTGGTGAAACAGCACCAATATTATTTACTGGTGTAGCCTTTTTTATTAACGGGATAAGTGCATCTCCCTATCAGGAATTTATGGCATTACCCTACCATTTATATATGCTTTCCACACAGCACAATGAAATAGAACAAGTAAGGCCATTAGCTTATGGCACAGCGACAGTTTTAATTTTGGTAGTGTTTTCTTTAAATTCAATGGCTTTCTATTTGCGGTTTAAAAACAGGACACAAGATTAAACATGGAAGAGATTAAACTTCGGGCCGAAAACCTAAATCTTTACTTTGGAAAAAAGCAAATACTAAAAAATGTATCAATCGCTTTTCCAAAGAACCAAGTAACAGCACTTATTGGGCCTTCTGGATGTGGAAAATCTACTTTGCTTCGCAGTTTTAACCGCATGCACGATTTATCTCCTGACGCTAAGATTGAGGGAAAACTGTTTTTGGAGAATTTGGATTTATATGATAAGAAGAATTCCGTAACAGATATTCGGAAAAGAATAGGAATGGTATTTCAAAAACCCAATCCACTCCCAAAAAGTATTTTCGAAAACCTTTCCTATGCGCTGAATATCCATAATTATCCAAAACACAGCATTCCCAATCTAATCGAAGCGGCTTTGAAGGAAAGCTTTTTATGGGATGAGGTGAAGGATGAATTGAAAAAGCCCGCTGTAAAATTATCCGGCGGACAGCAGCAACGCCTTTGCATCGCTAGAACCGTCGTACTGAGACCCGAAGTGATCCTAATGGATGAACCATGTTCTGCGCTTGACCCTTTAAGTACGAAAAAAATAGAGGAACTCATTGAAAAGCTTAAAGAGAATTTCACTATTGTCATTGTCACCCACAACATGCAGCAGGCGCAAAGAATATCGAATAAGGTAGCATTTATGTACCTTGGTGAAATCATTGAGTTTGATACCTGCGATACTATTTTTAAGAATCCAAAAAACGAGTTAACCCAGCGCTATATTGGAGGGCATTTTGGATAAATTCGAGTATATGTTCAACAAAAAATCTCTAAGTTCAGGCTAGCTAAAAAAAAGTAACTTTGACTTTGGGTAAAATTTTTACCCTGACACAGGTTGTGCCAGGGTAAGGAAAATGGGCATTATACTCTTAAAGGTGATTATATCCCTTCGGTTTAGAAATCACAAATTCTTGTTTGAGAATGTGATTTAAAATTGGTCTTGGTTTCACTTATTTCTTTCATAGCTGCCGTTATCAAAGATAACCTTAAAGTCAGATTCAAAAAGTCTACTGGGTTGGTAATAATCTGTAGTGATAACTTGTGCACCGGATTCCTTTGCCTTTTCAAACCTACTATAGTCATTTTCCCTCGCTTCTTTGGTGTCAGCATCTGCCCTGGTGCGAACCATGTAGCCAAGGGATACCAAGTTTTTTATTTTGTCAAAATTATTGACTGGATCATTGATGATTCTAAACGCAGCTTCAGGGTTTCCTTCCTCTTTGTTAACGAATAATGTTGCACCATTAAAATTCTCAAAATTAGACAGGTATCCGTCGGTTTTTTCATTTCCCTCATCCAAAACAAACAAAAACCGGTTTTTTAATTCCTCTAGTAAAGGCCAGCCTTTTGCAAGAACCGCTTGCTCCAAGGTTTCAAAATCACCTCTTACCAAATCTGGTGTTATCAAGTCTTCCCCGTCGAAAATTTCCAGTATCTCTGAATCGATACTTTTTAAAGCTTCGGCCGTAAATGGAAGCGGATCTCTCAAAAGCGGTATTTTCCCGTCCTTCGCATTGATAGTAATTATTATGGGCGTATGTCCTTCATTGGACTGAGACCATTTTTTCAATTCCCTCAGGGCATCTTTGAATAAAAGTTGATGGCTTCTAAAATCTATTTCTTGGACATGGAAGACCTTTAACCCGGGTAGTCGCAACTTTTGTTCTACGTCAAAAGGTTCCGGTTCTTCACCCATGGATTTTACTATTTCCAATCCTTTGGGGTCTGAATAGTAACCTCCTTTAGGATCATAAAATACGTCAAGTTCTAAGCCACGCAGTCCCAGATTCAATTGGTCCGAAAGAGGTATATGTTCATATTCCAAGCCACTTAATGCAGGTCTCGATTTTAACAAATATTCGAACAAAGGTCTTTCAATCCCAATCTTGTAACTGTTGTGACTTCCAATAATCTGTATATCGTTTAGTTTTATTTCCGCTAAACTTTTGAGCGCAGAATTACTGAAAAAAGCCACCGGCATGATCAGTAATAGGATGGTTTGTAGCAGTTTCATAGGTCAGTCTTATTTTTCGTTTTGCTCTTTATAGTTAACAAGCTTAACATCATTTGGTATTTCAAAAAAATACGGCAAGAAAAAATCTTCCTTGCCGTATCATCGTTATCCGTTAGTGGTTTAATACCCTTGGTTTTGTACTAAAAATCCTTCTTCATTAGAAGCACCGTCCATCGCCCGTTGAGGGATCGGGAATAAGCGTTTGTTGACATCGGCATCAGTCTTTCCTGTCCAACTATCCTCGTATTTCCCAAACCGGATTTGATAATTTCTTCTAAATCCTTCCCAGTAAAGCTCGAATCCCGTTTCACGATATAATATATCAAGATCAATGGAGTTCAAGGCAGCAGGGGTTTGATCAGGGCGGGCGTTTCTGGAAGTCCGTAACATATTGACATCGGCCAACGCCCCTGCATTATCCCCTTTTCTCAATTTTGCCTCTGCGCGCATTAGGTATATCTCTCCCAAGCGAATCAAAACTAAATCTACACTACTGTATGAACAACAATTGGGAGCCGTACGACTGAATTGATATTTTGAAAATCGATATCCAGTGTTGTGCAAACTTCCCGGACCGCTAAAATCTACGTTCAACGAATGGTCAACATAGGTCAAGTTTGCGCCACTGGTTCTTCTATTTATAACGGGATAAATCCGAACCCTTCCATCGGGGCACCTCAAAATATTTCCACCTTCGTCCTTCCTAGGGCCCCATATAATGCCGCGAAGTAATCCCCTGTCCATTTCAAATTCCTCGGCATCCACACAGTAGTAGTGGTCTGAATCGTTCATTGGAGTCACACCGGTAAGGTCTCTAAGTTCATCGGGTATTGCCGTGTTCTCCATAAAGAACCGGGCATCGGCATCGGCAGGATCGATATTGCCATACGCATCTACCCAAGTTTGGTAGAAATCAGTTGTAGCTGCTACTGCATCCGTTCCACGTGTATTCGGGAATTCAGGTCTTGGAATCTGATCTCCGGATACTGACCAATAGGCCCATCGTTGGTGGTCAGTTTGGAGTACACCTCTCTGGTCAAGTGCAAATATCAGTTCAGGATTGAAATGGTTATCATCGCTAAACAAATCAAAATATTCAGGAGATAATACATACGGCCCAGAAATAATATCCGAAGTATATTGGATAACCTTATCCATATCCTCTATCCTAAAGTCAGGTGTACCATATGGATTGCGGTAAACGGCGGCATTCAAATATAAACGAGCCAATAAAGCTTTAACACCATCTCTAGTCAACCTACCAGGACCCTTATCGTTGTTGATGACATCCACGACTGACAGAAGTTCGCTTTCAAGATAATCGATTGCAACTTGTCCCCGTAGAATTTCTGATCTGTCGCCAGTAAGCTCTTTCTTGAAAACTAAACCCCAATTATCAAGTGCTAACATATTGAGATATGCCTTCATAGCAACCATTTCATAGTAACCGGCTTGTGCCCCAACATTTCCTGCTTGAGCCTCTAGGTTTAATTGCTCGGCAGCAATTACTGCTCTTGATAGCGTTAGCGTGATATTGGTCCAAGTATCTGTTACCAAACCATTACTGGGGGTCATAAGATGCTGATGAACCGCAATGAATTTGCCGCCATCGTACCAGTCCGTACCCCCACGATAGGGAAGGATACCTTCATCAGAAGATACCTCTTGAAGCCCAAAATTCACAGTATGCAACCATACACCGTGTCGGAGAAGTCCGTATACCGGCGCTATGGACCCACTTACAATTTCCGCTTCGCCTGTTCCTGTCAGTGACTCATCTAGGATATCTTCCTCTAGTGTTGTACAACCGAAGAATGCGAATACGAACACAAGTATCGGTAAGGTTTTGTTTATTAATATATTTTTCATTTCGTTTTATTTATCTATGAAGTATTAAAAGAATCGTTAAATTCCCTCTTAAAATGTCAAGTTTAGACCAATCAAAAATGTTCTTGCTCTTGGATAAGTAAATCGATCAATACCAAAGGTTTGGATTCCACCTGACGTAGCTCCCGTATTGACTTCGGGATCAAATCCTGAATAATTTGAAATGACGAAGAGGTTTTGGCCGGTTATTGAAATATTGATGTTCTGGAAAGTGTCCCCCAACCCTAAACTGTTAGAGTTCAGGTTATAACCAAGGGTAGCGTTATTCAATCGCATAAAAGATCCGTCCTCCAAATACCGTGTCGAAACAATATTGGCATTGGTTAAAGCTTCATTCGGGTACTGGATCGCAAAATCCGTAGTATTGTTTGACTGGGCCAATTGTGCCCTATTAAATAGGGTCATGGTGGTGTGATTGAAAACTTTGTTTCCAGCCACCCCATTAAAATTCAAACTTAGGTCAAAAGCTTTGTACTTAAGGTTAGCATAATACCCGTAGATAAACTTAGGAATTGCGCTACCCACAACGACACGGTCATTGTCCAGTACTTGACCATCTCCGTTGGTATCCCTAAATAGGTTCTGGCCATTATCAGCATCAATTCCATCAAACTGATACATATAAAAAGCACCCAACGGCTCATTGTTAATATAGCCATTAATGGTTGCACCGGTTTGGCCGGAACCTTGAGCTGCTCCTGTTACTAAAACGGAGTAAGGTGAATCTTCAACCCTGTTTTGGATATGGGTGATATTACCTCCGATATTGTAAGAGAAGTTTCGCTGAACGTCACTGCTGTAGTTTAATGACAATTCTATGCCGTTGTTTATAATTTTCATGTCTGGAATGTTGTTCCAGTAGGTGGAGGTGGGCTGTACCGGATCGGCAGGAACAACTTCCAAAAGTATATTGGAGGATTCCTTACTAAAATAATCCAAAGTACCTGTCAATCGGGAATTAAAGAATGCGAAATCAACACCTAAGTCAATTTGAGTGGATACCTCCCACTGTAGATCCGGATTAGCCAATCGAGTGAATATAATCCCGTATGGATAGTTTTGGAGAGAATTTCCTACAACATCGATGGGATAGGTACTGATGCTTCCGGCACCTGTTTGTAATCGTTCTTCCAAATAACTTGCTTTTGTAATCTTGGATGGGATCTCTTGGTTGCCTGTTTGCCCCCAGCTTGCCCGTAGCTTTAGATTGTTGAAAATCGAACCAGACATAAAATCTTCGTTGCTGATATTCCAACCCAACGCAAAGGAAGGGAAATAACCATATCTATTGTTCTCACCAAATTTGGAGGATCCATCGGCACGAAAGGTACCGGTAAATAGATATTTATTGCCATAGGTATAATTAACTCTGCCGAAGAATGATTGCAGTTCATTTTTGATTGCGGATGAATTTACGGAAGTAGGAAATTCAGTAGTACTGGTATGGTCTTGGAATATAGGTTCAATATTATTATTTGCGAAGCCACGGTAAGAAGTTATTCTGTTTTCATCCATAAATTCTTGGAACGAGTGCCCGCCCAATAAGATAACATTGTGAACATCATGGTTCCACATGTAGGTAAGTGTGTTTTCTACCAATTGATTGGTATTTGCATTAACTGAACCATCCAATGACCCATCAGAAATATTTGACTCATTTATCACAGCGGGAAATGGTTTGTATTGCTGGTATCTATTGGTAGCGGAATAATCAACCCCAAGATTCATTTTATAAACTAGACCCTCTAGTATTTCGAATGACGGTGAAATATTCGCCAAAATCCGGTTACTAATGGCATTGTCGCTATATAAGTTATATCTGGCAAGAGGATTTAATGCGTTAGTATTCAATAAGGTAGGCTCACCGTCCGTGTATGGAGCAACTGTCGGATTTAAATTGAGCATATCACTTATGGTAGAAGAAATACTTGGGCGTAAATTTTCGGTACGGGAAGCCGTAAGATTATAGTCTATGTTTAATCTGCCATTGAACGCCTTCTGATTCATATTTAATTTGCCGGAGTAGCGTTTAAGCCTACTATTCTTTAGGATTCCCTCTTGATCTTGTACACCCAGCGAGGTGAAATAGGAGAAATTTTGATCGCTGGCTCCGCTCATCGAAAAATTGAGATTGTTTGATCTTCCCGCTTGGGTCAACTCATCTTGCCAATTTGTATTCCCACCAAAATCTTGCAACGTTCCACCCACGGCCACTACTTGCCTTCTAAATTCGTCAGCATCGAATACATCTATTTGGTTAGAAAGTGTCGAAATTGCGGTAGATGCTGAGAAATTCATTTGAGGTTTTCCGCCTCCTTTCTTCGTAGTGATTACTACCACCCCGTTAGCAGCCCTAGAACCATACACTGCGGTTGCACTGGCATCTTTGAGCACATCGATACTTTCAATATCATTAGGGTTAAGAAAATTCAGCGGATTGGTGGCTACCCCCGTAGAGGAATTGTCCAACAAAAAACCATCAACCACATACAGCGGCTGTGTTCCAGAACGCAAACTACCGATACCTCTGATGATCACATCCTGAGCCGCACCGGGTTCACCGCTATTAGCGGAAATGGATACACCGGCCAATTTACCCTGCATCAATTCACCTGGATTCGTAACTACACCCTTGTTAAAACTCTCCCTATTAACAGAAGCAATCGATCCCGTTATGTCCGACCTTTTTTGGGTACCATAACCAACAACGACAAATTCTTCCAAATCGGAGCTATCTGGGTTTAATTGGACTGATATGATCGAATGACCATTCACTGAAATCTCCAACTGAGTGTATCCGACATAAGAAATCTGAAGGATAGCATCAGGAGCGGCATCTATCAAAAACTTTCCATCAAGATCGGTTACTGTGCCAGTTGTTGTACCTTTTACAAGAATTGTTGCTCCGGGTAGCGGTGCTCCCGTTTCATCTGTAATAGTACCGGAGATCGGTTGTAGATCTGTAATTAGTCTTGACAGATCTTCTTTCGAATTATTTGCTGCCTCCTTGTTGATACCATTAGCAAAGACTTTGGATAAATTAGTACCAAACCCAGCTAAAGTCAACAAAATTGTTGAAACGCAAATGAATTTAGATAATCGTAATTTTAGATTCATAAATTTTTAGTAGTGGATGAAGAAAATTTTTGAAAGTTTTCAAAATTTTTTCAAAGCTAGTCCGCTGCTTATTAAATGCTGTTAAGTGGGAGTTAGGATTGTATTAACAAAACTTAATTAAGCGTATTTAAAATACATAAAACCGTCTATAATCCTATAAATCAATATCATCATTAAAAAATTTATACCGTGGTTAGATTTTTGAGTTGCGGTTTATCTTTGGAAATAGATAACTAGGTGGTTAGGGGGGCTATTATCTAAAACAAATCCCAATAACAAAAAAAGCTAACATGGTTTCGTTTGCGGTACCCTTCTTGCGATAGATTTAGCTAAAAGCAGGACCGTAAAAATGGGATTAAATAAAAAAGTAATAATTTTCATTACAACAGCCGTCCAATTCATCATCGACCTAATAAAACGACCTATGGAGGATAGAAAAGAAGTGGAAGGAACAGCAAATTCAAACAAATCCGATCAACCATCATATACGAAAAAAGTATTGATTGCTGCTGGGATTTTTATCCCGATCATTCTTATCCTTTGGTTATTCGGGGTAGCATTTAAGGTCCTTTTGCTGATTCTTGCTGCGGTTTTGGTGGCCTCGTTATTCCGGGGAATTGCGGGTTACATCCATAGGTACGTAAAAATTCCAATGGGATGGTCTCTTTTGGCTTCAGTACTGCTGGTCATAGGTTTTTTTGCTTTGGCAGGCTTACTTATTGCCCCACAGGTGGGTGATCAGGTAAATCAGTTGGCCGAGAAACTTCCGGAAACTATTCAGAGTGCCAAGGAAAAGTTGAACCAAAGTCCACAGGGTAGAAAATTGGTGGATCAGATTCCTGAGAATCCCCTAAAGTGGTTACAGGAGAAAAGTGATGTGCTTAAACAGTCAATGGGGGTTTTCTCGGCTACGTTCGGAATATTGACCGATCTTTATATTATTTTCTTCGTCGGTATGTTTATAATGGCCCAACCTAAACCCTACCAGAAAGGGATTGTAAGTCTGGTGCCACTTTCGAGCCGGGGGAGGGCCCAAGAAGTATTGGATAAGCTTGGAAGTACTTTGCAAAGATGGATTGCAGGCAAACTTTTTTCCATGCTTGTAGTTGCCGTCTTATCCTCACTCGGATTATGGATTTTAGGTGTTCCCCTTGCCCTTGCGCTCGGTTTTATTGCAGGTCTCTTATCATTTGTACCCAATTTTGGTCCCTTAGTAGCGCTGGTTCCTGCAGTTTTGGTAGGTTTAATGGAGGGGCCAAATACGGCCTTATATGTTGTGATTTTATATATTGTCATTCAGGCGGTGGAAAGTAACCTGATTACTCCAATGATACAAAAGCAAATGGTCTACCTGCCTCCCGCAGTTATTCTGATCGGCCAAGTATTGTTGGGCATATTGGTGGGTGGATTGGGGTTGATTTTAGCCACCCCAATTATTGCTATTGTTGTGGTAATTGTCCAGATGTTGTATGTAGAAGACGTTTTAGGAGATAAGTCAACCAAGAAAGGAGATTAGGCAAAAATACCAGGATAGTCAGGGGAATGTGATCAAAAATTTGACTTGTTCCGTGTTTACGCATAAATGAGCAAGAAATTCCTCAAAATGTAACTTTTTTTGAATTGTAACCCTTCGGGCGAAACTTATTCTTTTAGGTGCTTTCAGTATTAAAATTTCTTTTGGCTTTTTGGATGCAGGCAGTTAGGATGATTAATAAGTAATTTTGTTTTGGTTAAACCGAGTAAAACTAAAGTAATACTAGAATTTCGTCAAGATCTTTCCTTTTTCTTTTCCAACTGTTTTTTTCTTCGATTGTGTTGAATAGTATCAAAGAATCCCGGAGGGATTCCCGATTTAATATCCCTAGGTTCTTACTCTGGGACTTCCAAACAGCGAGTAAATAGCGTTTTAGCCGCTATTTCCTTTTCCATGGACCCGTAATCGCAAGGGTAATTCCGGGTTCCTGAATATTTAAAAACAAGGTGTCACCGGATGGAGAAAATACAGCACCCGCAAACTCAGATTTGTAACCTATATTGGAGGCCAACATGTAAAACTTTCCGTCGGGCGTTACCCCCACCAAATTAGGTTCAGACACGTCTTCACACATTATAATGTCTCCCCAAGGAGCAATAGTAAGATTATCGCAACTTTTGACAATCTCCGTATTATTTGGTTCAATAAACAATTCTAGTTTTCCAGGGGATTCTTTTTCCCGAACTGTTCCTTCATATTGGCTTGGAATGTATTTGAAAACTTGCCCTTTGGAAATATGGCCGCCGTTGGTACAGGCAAAGTAGAGTTCATTATCCCCAAACCACATTCCCTCACCCCTCGCAAATCTAGCCGCTCCATTTTCAAATCCTTGTATTCTCAGGTCATTATCAGGGGATTCTACGTTTTGCAAATCTACCCAAGACACCTCAAAACTTTCACCGATTGGGAATTTTTCACTCTGCAATTTACTCCAATTTCTGGTGTCAAAGCTTTTTCGGTCTTTAATCATCATAGCTTGTAGCCTACCGCCCTTAGCCAATTTTCCCGGCTCATTAGGTATATATCGATATATTAAGCCGTCCGAAGTGTCTTCGGTTTGGTAGACAATACTTGTCCTTGGATCTACAGAGACCGCTTCATGGTTAAATCGTCCCATTCCGGTCAGCGGAATTGGATCTGCCAATCCAATCTTTTCTGTTGCTGGGACCTCAAAATTGTATCCATGGTCTTTTTCCGCATATCCCCCAGCCGAACCTGCTTTTTCTACAGTTTCCTCACAGGTTATCCAAGTGTTCCAAGGGGTAAGACCTCCAGCGCAGTTTCTTACAGTTCCAGCAATACTCAAAAACTCCGTCTCTATTTTTTGGGTCTTTTCGTTGAATACGATGTTTGTGGTACAGCCCATTCCAGGTTTTATACCTTTACCATAATCGTACATCTTGTTTTTATCAATTTTACTCAATAGCTCATTTTTCTGCCCAAAAGGTCCTTCGCTACTAGCTCCAATTGAATTTTCGTGGTTTCTCACCAATATGACTTTATCGGCATTTCCTTTGAAAGCCGCCATTCCGTCCGCTCTTCCGGGAACAAAAAATCCATCGCTCATTTTATTGCCCTTTGTTGATATCACCTTCACATCAAAGCCATCAGGCAACATCAGAATACCGTCTTTATGAGCCTTTAGAGGTCCATAACCGACTTCTGATAAAGGTGAAATATTTCTGCCGTTTGCGCTTACGTTTTGGGTCAGATTAAATAAGCCCATAAAACCAACTCCTACTACGGAGGATTTTAAGAGAAACTTTCGTCTGGAAACGTCATTTTTGTTGTTCATCGTGTATTATTTTATTTTACAAATTTTGATAACATCGGATCAAACTCTTTTGTATTAACTTTCCTGCATGTCGATTTCTAGTTTGATTCAAGTGGAAGCATTTTGAATTGTTCATGCAGGTCTGCGATAAATGATCTTTATTCACAGTTGAAAATCATACTTTCTAGGTAAAGCTAGAGAATTTAAAATTAGTTTTTTATTGTAACTCATTTTAAAAGCAATATTATGTTATGTTTAAGTTTTTCAAAACGGTCTGTGCACCAATTTTAAATGGTTTACATCTTTATTTTGGATGGATGGGAAAACATTCGGTATGTTTGCAATACATAGGTGGTCATTCACAGAGAAAAACGCAAAAGGATAATATATCTCCAGGTATGTCCACCCATCTACAATATACTACAAATTTTTCTGGGAATACGGGGTTTTATTATCCGGTGATAATGAACGAAAATATTCTCCGGGATACATTGTATACGATAAACAGAAACGAAATTTCACCCTCATAATAGATTTGATTTTAAATTTTCTGACAAGAGGAAGGTTAACCAAATTTGGGATATAACAGGTCACGAGGATTATTATTTCTTCTATTATTACAGTGTGGAACATCAAAATTCCATGTTTGTCTATGACAAGAAAAACGATAAGAAATACGACCTCAAAAATGGATTTAAAGGTGATGACGGGAAAAATTACATTATATACTCATTTGGAGATGGTGATTACTTTTATTTAAAAGAGAGATCTGACGAAAAGGGTGTTGAATTAAATCCTATTGTGGGTATCTTGAAGTTGACGAAATAAAAACCTAGGGCTAAATATTTGGCTTGGTGAGACTGTTCGAGAACTTAAAATAAAAAAGCCAAAAAAAACTAAAAGTTGGATTACCGGACTTGTCCGGGTTTTTAAGCCTTGTTCCCATTCGGAGTTACTGTATGATCGTCCTGAACGTCAGGTTTACCCGGGGTCTTGAGATGAGCTTGGTAGGAGGGAGGCGGTGCAACCAATAGGTTTGAGTGGCATCTTTCATTACCAGAAGGCTGCCATGTTCCAAAACAAGTGTAACTTTCTCCTTTGTTTCTTTGTGTTTGAAAGCAAATTTTCGTTCTGCCCCGAAACTCAGTGAGCCTATGGCTCCGTCTTTTTTCAGGTCTTTCTCCCCGTCACTGTGCCAGGCCATCCCTTCATCTCCGCTGTGATACAGGTTGAGCAAGCAGGAATTGAAGGTTTCGCCTGTCTCTTTTTCAATGGCCGCCTTTAGTTCCAACAACTCTTTGGTCCAGGGGAGCGCATTTTTGGTAACCTTTGAGTAGGTATATTCGAAAGGCTTCTCACCATACCACGCTACTTTGCGTTTGGTAATGATTTTCTTTCCGAAAATAATGGCTTCGTCATTTCTCCAATCTATGGTGTTTAACAAACAGTCAAAGTAATGATTGGCTTCGTGGGATGGGAATAACTTTCCAAAGTAATTGACTTTGCCATCCTTGGGCAACCAATTCTTTGTTTTGTCAATTTGGTAGTCGAATAATTCCATGTTTAAATTTTTGATATTGTTTCTTCAAGCAGTGACTTCAGGGGCGATAAAATTTACAAGAAGATTCGGGTGGCCCAATTTGATTACATCGCTGTTATCCCCGAGTATCTCATCTACCAATCCAAAATCTACCGCTTCCTCCTTTCATTTTCCAATCTATTCATTTTTTGGAGAAGCGTTTGGAGTAAAATAGTCTGACACTGGATTGATGGCAAAGAAGAGACAAAATTTGCTACGTTTTACCCAAATCACTTAAACTCAGTAGAAATAGAATTAGTTCGGAAGAAATTGCCTTTCAAACCTGAAGAAGCCTATTTTGAGCGCAGAATATAGCTGTATAAAAGTTCAGAAAGAGCCAAAAAGTTCAGCGAATTTAAAGCGTTCGCTAGGTAGTGTAAATAGAAGACTTTTCGGGAAATATTACTCGGTTGCTGGATATTGCATCAAGTCATTTGGGTAGCAAGGGAGATGAATGTGTTTTAATTGGTAATGAACGGCAATATTTACACAGTTACCGGAATAATTCCAAACCCTGGGCAGATACCATCTCACATTTTTTCAGAGGGGATTTAAGTTTACTTTGGTAATTTTTGTTAGAACTCTAGCATTTACTACCTTTAAATATTAATAAAAAGTTAAGAGATGGAAGCGAAGTTTATTTAATTCCTTTCTGACTTTGAGTCAATACATTTTGAGACAAAAGGTTTCAACCTTTACGAGCAATTTTAGATTAGGTCATTAATTTAATTATGTTGGATGAAGAAGCAATACCCTACAGGTCCCGTTACGCATAAGATTAGGCAACTGAATCGTTTGGATATTTTTAAGCAAAAGCGAATGGCTATTTTTGAAACACTGTCAGACAGGGAGACTGAGGTGCTACAGTTAATTGCTCAAGGCAAAAATAATCCTAAAATTTCCCAAGAACTTTTAATTTCAAGAGCAACCGTGCAAAACCATCGTGCTATGATAAGACAAAAGCTTGATATAAAAAATGAACAAGGCTTTATGAAGTATGCCCTGGCATTTAATCTTATCGACTTTTGAAGGAAATAGCGTATGGCACATTTTTCGGAAAGTGAGCTTTTGGAACGGTTTCATCTATATATTGCCTCAATTGAGGATCAACTATGGAAGCGGGAAAATTCAGGCGACATCATAGACGACATTCCATTAATTACCATCATAAGCAGGCCTGAAGTTCTAGAGTTCATCAACACCAATAAAATCCATCAGCAACTTACCGGATATTCTCCAGAAGAAGTTCGGGAAAACAGTGAGGCGTATACTGGAAACATTGTTCATTCAGATTCCTTGAAAAATGTTAAGAAATTTCTACCTGAATTTTATGCGAGGCAGGGTTCGCATAAAACCATGGCGTTTGTTCAATATGCTAAATTGCTGGGAGAGCAGGAATATTCACCATTGATCACTTTTACCAAACCGCCAAAATCCCCCAATAGCTCGGTCATAAGGTTGTCGGTCACTCCTGGGGAGATGGGTAAAATGTCGGGAAAGATGGAAAGAATCGTAAAAATGGACCAATTCAGGTTGAAGCATTTTAAAAGATTCCAGCACCTTACCTCTCGGGAAATAGAAATAATGAAATTATTGGCCTATGGACATACCAACCCAAGAATTGCCGAGCAGCTTTTTATTTCCAGACAAACGGTGGAGACTCATCGGAAAAACATAAAATCAAAACTGGAGCTTGGCTCTTTTCGGGACCTTATGCGTTTTGCACTAGCATTTGATCTGATAGAACTTTAATTTTTTTATTAAAACGATATTTCCAGAGCTGCAAATAGGTATTATATCCCATTAATTCAGTTGTTTCAATAATACTTTTTTGCCAACAGGAAAGCTCAGTATTTGTGGGATTTGGCCAAATATACCCAAGGTTGATCATAGGGCTGCAGTTGTTTTCCCATAGCTTTGAGGTCTCAGTTTTTAACACTGATTTGCACTATTTTATTATTAAAAACCAAATTTACATTACTATGAAAGATATTTTAAACTTAACGTTTTTGGCCGCTTTGGCCGTATTTTTTTCTTGTACAACAGATGAGGATCCCACTGATACTCAAAGTAATCCTCCTGAGGCCTGTTTTGATACGGAAACAGTTGAGGGGAAAGTGGGGGATGAATTCAAATTTACGAATTGTTCTCAACATGCCGAACTTTATGCATGGGATTTCGGGGATGGCACCACTTCAACGCAAAAGGACCCTATTCATAATTACGAAGATGTAGGAACCTACGAGGTTACCTTACTTGCAGGAGAGGATTTGAATGGAGATGGTGTTCTGAATGCCAGTGATGACCCGGCTTCAACAGTTCTGTCAATAGAAATTTTACCACATCTTGCGGTAGAGTTGACGATATACAGTGCCAGTGATTGGACACCAGAAAATCCAGAAGATGCTGTTGTGCCCAATGCAACTATTTACCTTTATAAAGATCACCAAAATTCGTCTGATTTAGGAGAACCAGATTACACCTTCACCAGTGATGAAAATGGAAAAGTGATGTTTTACGATCAGGAGGTAATGGCTAACTGTTTCGTTGTTGAAAAAGATGGTGAAAGTAATATTGTGAATGGTTACCTAACAATTGGTGTATTTCAAAATCAAGAAGATATTGATAATTCTACTCAGCAAGAAGGGGCTAGCGTTGGTGGTTTTAAGTTTGCGGATATAAATAATGATGGTGTAATTTCCGCCTCTGATCAAACCGTATGTCAAGGAATTTCCATTTCAACTGATGAAACCTTTACCAGCGACGTGTTTATCGGAAAATAAAGCTGAAGCCCAAAAACTTCTTTGAATCTAATGCTTTATAAAATTCAAATATTATGAAACTATTTTTATTGAGATCCATTCTTTTGATAAAAGCTAGGCGATTATCTGATCCAACGGAATTAAGATTTTATTCCCGAAAGGCACTTTCGTTTTTACTATTATTTTTTACTATATTTTTTACGTCCTGCCCTGATTCCGAGCCAGATGATCCCATTGATCAGGATGAGACAAAGGATCAGTTGGCAGAATTAGTGCTTATTACCACTGAGGAAGAAATGCAAGACGATTGGTTGCCAGATGATTATGATTTATCCAATTGGTATGAATACTGGGAAAAAAATAATACTCCCCCAAGAATTGAAGGCAAGTTGATTGAATTTACAGTCACGGTCAATGTACAAGACGGTGAGGGAAACCCTGTAAAAGATGCCAACATAAATTTTTCTCCTGAGGCAGGAGCAATAACGCCGTCTACTGCAAAATCAGGTTCAGATGGAACTGTAACAGCTTTGTGGAAATTTGACGGATCATGGGAAACATGGGGAAATTGGGATCTTACAATAAATGGTTTTACCCCTGATGGTGAAAAACCATTAGATGGCTCTCCAATAATAGTTCAGGCCGTAATTACTGCCCCCCCGGGGGTATAACTATTAGTACCAAAAGCAAAAATTAACGGCCATGAATTTGTTTGGCTTGAAGCAAGTCCGATTTGAAAGTTGTTCACTTGTCTTTAATCATTTTTAATGAAAAAAAAATGAAAAAAATATTACTCTCTGTCACCATTTATTTTTTAACCTTATCTGCTTATTCCCAGCAGACCTTTATCGGGATACAAAATAGCCCCAGAAAGGGAATGATTCATGCAGCCATGAATCCTGCTGAGCTGAACCACCTATCCAGGAAGGTTGAATTCAATCTGTTTGCAGTGGGGACTGCTGCCAGCAATAATCTACTTTCTATTCAAGATGTTAGAAATGAAGGTGATTTATATGATTTGGCCTTGGACCGCATGGAAGGACCCGTAAATGTTAGGGTAGAAAGTCAGGTGTTAGGGCCTTCATTTGGTTTCCATGTAAACAAATGGTCTTTTGGATTCATATCCCAGGTGTTTGCAAAAGGTGATGTCATAAACCTAGATGCAGATTTGGGGCAAGCCTTAAACAGTGGTGACTATAACAACGGAAATTATGAGGTCACTATAAACAGTACTTCTAATCAACGGGTAAATGCTGCTGGTTGGGCGGAGTTTGGGTTTATGGCGGGCCGGGAAATTTGGTCTAAGGAAAACCATTTATTATCCGCTGGAAGTTCGTTTAAATTTCTTATTCCCGGAGCTTTCTTGAACGTGGGAATGAATAATCTTCAGGGTGATATCATTACGAATCAGGATGAATCCAGACTGTCAAATGCGAGAGGTTCCCTTCACCTCAGTTACCCCCAGAACTTTGAAAACTGGGATGAAGGCACGATGCTTAACAAATTCTCCTTAAAAAATATTTCGGGATTTGCGGTAGATCTGGGCTTAAGTCACCAGTGGAAAAAAAATGGTGTCGCCAAACTCAGTTCTGGCCTTTCCCTAAGAAATTTGGGTGGAATGAATTTAAGTTCGGGGCAGGTAACCAATACCTATGAAATGGATATTCCGGAGGAAGAACACTTTAGGTTGGATTTACTTGATGGGGATTTTGATGAAATAGAAGACCAATTGATAAGCAGTGGCTATTTCACCAAGAACAGCCCGGTAGGCAATACGCGGGTAAGCCTTCCGACTATTATTTCTGGCTATACAGATATTCGAATCTCCAAAATATTTCAAGTAAGCTTATTTGGGCAGCACCGGCTCTCAAACCAAGAAAGTAATACGCAACTTGGCATGCAAAACGTTTTTGCCGTTACACCAAGGTTGACTTTGGGTATCTTTGAAATTTATTCACCTTGGGCCAATTACGAAATATCCGGAATCACCGGAGGGGCTGGAATACGGTTAGGAGGATTTTTTGTCGGAAGCCAATCTGTTTTGACTGGTCTTTTTTCGGATTCGCAACAGGCAGATATTCATCTAGGGTTAAGTTTGGGTTTTGGGACGCGTAAAAATAAACCAAAAAAATCTTCAGTTTTGAATGAGCTTTCCGGAATCGAATAGGAGGGATCCGTTTTTACGTCGTTCCGTTATGCTAACAGATATGATTCAAGGTCATCAGCTTACTGGAAAACTCACTGGGTTTAATAAATTTCATCCTTTAATTCTCCTTACGGGTTACTTTATTTTAGTCGTATTATTTGTTCCTTAAATGCTCTCTCAAATTTAGGCATCGTCTCTATGAAATACCAGAGGATATTTGCCAGTGACCTTTAGGAAACCAAATGTGCGTTCGTAATAAAGGCCAACCAATCCATCAAACATTTTCCTTTTGAAACAATGCCGGAATAGTCATCAATATGATCCTGAAATCAATCCAAAACCAAATTTTTCGGAGTATTCGTTGTCAAGTCGCACTCTTTAATCCTCCGACATTGGTCCGAGCTTTCCCCTTTTGGTGACTTGCCACATGCCTCTAATTCCAGCAGGTGCCAAAAACCGCTTTGAAAAATGGTATGTGGTCTGTTTTTCTGCTTCATATATTGGAAGTGGTCTGTTTCCAACAATTAACATATCACCTATAAAACATTTAACAGTTGTGGCAGTTCATATAAAATGGATTTTCTTAAAAACATGCCAAATCCAGTCAGTCAACTTAAACATGAGGTATATTTCCCTCCATAATCCAAATTAATCCTTCCAGCCCATTGAGTTTTAAGATAACTTCAAATTTATCATCGAGCTTGTTTTTTAGCAAAAGTCCCATGACTTGTTGATCCTCTATCAATAAAAGATTTTATTAATCTAAAATGATTTAATAATTTTCCTTTCCAAAGCAAATACCGCAACTTGCAGGCATTCGAAGTACATAATAGGATCGTAAAGGATTATCAAGACTATTTAAAGGGCTTTAATATTGTTAATGAATTGATAATCAATTCTGCAATAGCTTTGTAACCGTCCGTATTGGGATGTACCCCATCACTTTCAGTAAACAGCTCTGGTCTGTGATCCAACGGTCCATTGAGATCGATAAAGTGAACGTTCTTCTCAGTCGCAACCTTTTTTATCATACCAATAAGTTCTTGAAGTCTCGGTTTGCGGACTGTCAGTCCGTCTATTCGTTCGCTATTGAGTCCTGGGGTTTCCAAAACCATGGGTGTCGGTGCAGCTATGAAGATTTGTGGGTTTGATGGCAATGCTGAAAATTCATCGATAAGGTCACGGTAATCGCTTCCAAATTCATCCTTGTACTCCCAACATTTTCTGTCACCGCAGGTACCCATGCCGCAGGTATCGTTCGTGCCAAGGCTAATGATGATAATATCCGGGTTTGCTTCCTTGATTTTAGGTAGCTCATTCCATACGGTAGGTATGCCTTTTCTTATAAGGGTTAAACTTCCTACGCCAAAATTTTCCACTGAATAACCTTCCCCAAGAAGTGCCTGTAGTTGTGCCGGATAGGAATCTTTGTCCCTGTCATCAAGTCGTGCCCCGTAGGTAATGCTATCCCCGACACAGGCCACTTTTATTTTTTCCTTGGTGCTAAAACTTGCAATAGCAAAAAGCACGATCAATGAAGTGGTAAAAAAAATAAGGAGCGTTATGTGTTTTTTTATCTGTGTCATAGTTCTAATCTTCTATATAAAAAACTTCAAAACCTTGTATTATCGGGTCTCCCTTTGATTCCTTAATGGTTAGGCGGATCTGGGATAGCGCTATATCTTCGAAATCATGGATAAACTTGTGTCCGATAACTGAACCTTCAAAAATCGATTGCCACCCAATTTTTGTTTTACCTTCCAAGAGAAAAGCTCTAACCCGCTCTCCTTTGGAAATATCCTCCCGCAAAAGGATGTGATTGATATCGGTCCTTTGTTTTAACTTAAGTGTTAGCTTTTTGCCATTTCCCGAAGTTGCTGCCAAAGGAGTGCTAAACCGCCTCTTGATTTCATCACCCCATTCCTCTAAGCGCTGCACATCGGGTTGGGGTAGCAACCCTTCGGCGTCAGGTGTCAGTCCAATAATAAGTGTAGTGTTATGCCCTACACTATTATAATACATGTTCATGAGATTTTCCAACGGAAAGATATGCTCCTCATCTCCGGGTTCCCAAAACCACTCATGCCTTCCATTATAGCCTCGTAGGGGTGCATCACTCATTGCAGGCATGAAATAGTTGCCGTTTGGATCCCCCTCCTTAAGCAGTTGAAAATTGTTTTTATACACTACCTCCTGATTGGTTGCATGAGAATATGGAAAAGGATACGTGCTCCAACTGGGGTAAGGGACCGTTCCGGATTCACTTCCACCCCAGCGGATGTCGGCGCGTTGGGTATTATGGTAGAAAATACCGTTGGGTTGGTGTTTTTCAAAAACGGAAAGTACGTCCGGACCTCCTTTTTCCGGGCCATGTGCCCCGCCGTCAAACCATACGATGGCCAAGTCTCCATAATTGGAGCAAATCTCGCGCACCATCTCCTCGCACATTTTATTGTAATGGGCCTGCCTGTTTTGGGCAAATTCATTATTCCCTTGCACCGTAAAATCATGCACCCCATAAAATGAATTCCAGCGGATACCAATATATATTCCGGGTTGTATTCCATATTTACGACAGGAATTCACAAAATCTTTGACAATATCCCCTTTTCCTTCCTCCCAGTTCACAGCTTTCAGTGAATAAGGATTTACCTCACTTTGGTATAAGGCAAAGCCGGTTTCATGGGTAGCTGTTAAAATGGCGATTTTAAACCCCGCATCCTTAATGGCTTTTATCCATTGGTCGGTGTCCAGATTTGTAGGGTTGAATATGTTATAATCCTCGATCGGCGTGATTCTATTTTTAGCCTGGTTATACCGCTTGCCATCAAAGACATGCAGGTCGTAATGGAAAACAGCTACGAGTTCTGCATTTTGCCAATCCAACTGGGCTTGGGTAGGAAGTGGAACATTGGCCACGTTTTGGGCTTCAACCGAAAATATCAATCCTGTAAGGATACTTGTTACAGCGATGAATAATTTTGACATAACTTTTATTCACTTTTATATTTTAGCACAAATACATATTAAAAACAGTGATTTTTTTTTATTAATTGTTATCATGTTTACCAAAATTTATGCTGTTTGTTAACTTTAAACAAATTCAGAAACCATCTATCACTGATATTATGGTCAGTAAATTCTTTTATATGCGGCTAGTCTATCGATTAAGAGATTTTGAGGAGTTCGACGGTAATTTCCATTCCTTAAACCTATAAATAAATTTGTGACTGATGCAAGAGCCCTTAAAAAATATTTACCATTCCTTGTCTGTCAGATCTTCGACCATAGGTTCAAAAGCCAAGTTTCTTTATTCAGAAACAAAAAACCAATATCTTGTTCGCAGAGGATCACTTACGTTGATGGGCGTGTGTGTAGGGGAGCTTAAGCCCCCCCTTAAAAATACAAGGTCAATTCAGCGGTATGGAATAAGAAATGGAGGGGACTGATCTGGGAAGATCCCCGGCATATTTTGGGATATGGATGGGTTCATTTTTAAAACTCATTCGGTTTGCTTTATGTTGATTAATGCCACCTATGATCCAAAATGGTGCGCCTGCCGCCATAGTTAACAATCCTACTAACATAACAGGGGGTCCTGCGTCAAATGTTTTTTCGTTTAACAACATAAACAATCCTGTGGCACTTGCCACGGCACCTCCGGCTACCACGATTGAACCTATTGTTGTTTGCCTTTTACCCTTAATTAATAGCTCTTCCTTGGTCTTTCTTTGTCCAAATGTGTTTGCTGTACTTCCCAGCAGGAGGAAAACTATAAAAACAGCACTCATAATTGATTTCGTCATGAATTTTTGGTTTAAAGTGTATTTGTTAAATTAAAGGTTTTTGATCTGGTAATGTTACCGACCTATCTGTAGGCAAGTGTTTAAACTCGAATTTTGCACTAGTCTTTCCCCGCCTGTCAAAGTTTTTCGGCGGGATGGACTGATTTTCTTGCATTTTCGGCCCTTCCTGACATTCGTCCGGAGGGGCCACCATGAATTATTAGGCAAAATTTAAGTTAAGTAGAACTCTGGAACCATTGTTAAACTTGCAGGAAGTTACACCCAGGAAACCAAAAACAAAAAACTTTATATCATGATTGTAAATGATTTGTGTTAGGTTTTTACTTCAGGAAAAGCATCGGTTTGCAGGGCACCTACAATCCTTCCTCTAAAAGCTTTCGGGGTTTCTCCCAAGCTTTTTAAACCCTGTTGAAATAGGAAAAGAATGGAGGAATAATCTACTTAGGTGCACATTAAAGATTGTTGGGGAAAAACTTATACATTTTATGTTCACTATCTTTCAACTTCTATCAATACTTCCTGCTCAAGGCATTTTTTATACTTATGAAAAAGCCCCACCAGTTCCTCGATCTCACTGCCCAGGTTAAAATGCCGTTGGAATTTGTACTGCCTATTGTAAATCTCATCGATTATCAATAAGCATGAATTACTTTCCAAAGCCAATGCTATTCCACTTGACTCCCCTTTATCTAATTCAAGGTTTATTAACTTAAATTTCTGCGGGTCACTCACCTGCTTTATTTTTATCCAATCAGGGACTTCAATTCCATATTCTTCTGCAATTTCAGGAGTAATCACAATTTCTTTATAAACCTTTTTCAATAAATTTAATTCACCAATATTTGTAAGAGCAATTAAGCTGCTAGTATCTGATATAATTATTCTATCAGGCATTTTCTAAATCTTCTTCTAACTCATTATAGTCGTACCCGAACAGCGAAACATCGTATTTTCCAAGTAATTCAACAAAAGACCTCTTTGATATACCAACCATCTCTGCTGCTTGGCCCGAACTTAATTTGCCATTTTCATACAGTTTTGAAGCGATCATCATCTTTATCTCAAAATCATTCATTTTTAAGCTATCGGGTATTTGCATGGTGAATAGGCTCATATCTTTTTCTGTTCGTTGACTTCTTTTACTCGATGGAAGATATTTAAAATCTCCAATATCTGCAACCTTTTCTTTATAAGTTATATAAAACGGTTTAATTCATATGCTTTCATTTATTGGCACACCAGATTTTATGCATTTGTCATTTGACGGTTTTCGGAGAACCGTCCTAACAGCAAGTTTAACGCAATACCAAAAAAACTGAATTTGCAATTATTCCCGCCATAAGTAAGCCCTCACTTTTCCAATTTAAGTTTTTCTGACATTCTGAAATCCGCTTTTTCTAACTTTTCAATTAGGGGTTTTATTAATTATTCTTTCAGGCATTTTCTGGATCTTCCTTCCTTTCACGAAGCAGGGCATACTGTTGCAAGCTGGTATATAAAAAATGTGAACCCATTGGTCAAATTGTCTCTCATTCCATGAGGAAAATCCCTGGATCGGTATGGTATCTTCCGATGGAACGAAAGATTGTAATTAGGGGCACATTTCATGGATCAATTATGTGCGGATTTGGGCGGGGGGCTTCAGAATAAGCACTGTTTAACGAGATCTCCTTTTGCCCAATGTAACAAAAGTTACATGCCAGCCAAAAGGTAAACCATATATTCGCTTCCTAAATGCTATAAAATTCTTCATAGCCATATTTGCTGCCTAGGTTTTCTTGGGAAAATTTATAGCTGTGGATTCCAAACTTCCTGAGGTTTTCAACTTCAGAAAAAAGGATATTTAAGTATTGAACTTTAAAACTCACAATTATGAAAAATTCAGTAAACGCTGCAATAATATTTTTGGTGCTATTTACAACATCTGTGAATGCACAAACCTCAAGAAATACCGAAAAATTCAATTATATAGTTTCCACATCAACAATGGCTCAGCTTGAGCCCATCATAGCTACCGCAGAAGCTCTTGCAAAAGAAGATGCTGAAAAATTCGGTGAATTTCAGGCTATTATTTATGGAAAAACCGTTCAGGAACTCACCGATAAGGAAACCATGAAAAAATTTATTGCGAAGGCCAAAAATGCCAACGTAAGACTTATCGTGTGCAACATGGCCTTGAAAACTTTTGAGGTGAACCCCAATGATATCCCTGATGAATTTGAGATAGTGGATAATGCATTCACGTATATTCTACAAATGCAAAAACAAGGGTATCTGAGCATTCAACTTTAAAGGAAATCCTTGAAATAAGCATATAGCAAAAGCGAAGTTTATTTCAATAGTCCAAAATTTTTCTACCGTCCTGGGAACAGAATTCCATTGTCAGCGAAAGAGAAAAACATTTCAAAAGCCCGCTAAATTTTTACTCTGTTGCTGGAATTCCTTTTATCTCCTGCACGGTTAAAGTTACACAAGGGGTAAGGTCTTTGGTTAAGTCAAAGCCAACCTTGATCCCATCGCTCCGATGTTATCAAAAATATTAGCAGAAGAGTTTTTGTTTTGAATATGGACTAAGAAAGAGTCAGATACTCCATCATGCACTGTCATGGTTTACTAGACGTATCTCGGAAACTGTTCTGGGTTCAGGCCGAATTGTTGGCCAGCTTCTCAATGTTTTCATTGCCAAAAATCTGCGCCTGATGTACACAGTAGTATTTAATCAAGTGTTCAGGAATATAATAATTCTAAATTATCCCAGGCATTATTGTAATCCCCCCAATCCAGCACCCTTGAAATGACAAAATCGATGTCCTTTCTGTAATCAAGTTTATTTAAATCTACCTCCCAAGAAATTGCATTGGGGAAATAATCCGAGAGCCGAATTTTCCTAGCAGAGGAATTGACTTTACAATTGGTGCTAAACGTTTGATTTTGTTTAAGCAAATGTAGCAAAATTTGAATTATGAGGTTACTATTCAGAAGGAGAGGGGAAACATTAATTCAGTTGGTTTGCGATTAGTCCAGCAGAGTAGGTGATGACCGAGCGTTAAAAAAGCTCCGTTAGGACGGAGCGGAAAGGATTAGTCCCTTTGGACTACTTTAGCGACGGGCCGGAATGCAGGGTTGGTTTAAGCGAGGGGCCAGGTTGCAGGGTGGCCCCGACGACTCGAAATAAAAATAGCCAGGCAATGCCCGGTTATTTCAATGCAGAGGAGGAGGGATTCGAACCTATGGTGTATATCTTGTAAAAAGTGCCTTAAAATATCGTATATACGTATATATGTATATATAGGATTTGGAGTGATGACCAGTTTTATGCATATTTGATCAATATTTTAGCCCCCCAAATAACCCCCCTTTTTTTTAAATTGCTTACCTTTATACTTCAATTGATGGATGAAGGATGGAAGCAACTTTGCGTTTTGAGCTAAGACAGGATAAAGTTAACCGGAAAGGAGAGCATCCCCTGATGCTGATTATCCGGGTTTCAGGACAACGACGGAAAGTGGGTACCGGGGTAAAACTCCAACCGGAGCTTTGGGATAATGATAATCAGAAAATCGTCAACCTTACCCAAAAACAGAAAACAAACCTACAGAAACTTTATGGAGGTATCACTACCAAGAACCAGTTAACACAGTATCAGGAGGAGTTATTCTCCATGGTAAACAAGATTAAAACCTTGGAATCGAAATTTTTGTATGAGGGGATTTCCTACAGTGCGGATATGATTGTCGAAGCATTGAAAGGATCTGTCACAGTTAAGACAAAAAAGGAAGACCCTTCCAATCTCGTTTATGATTTTATTGACCGTTACATTGTAGAACATAAACTAACGAGGGTGAAGGGAAGTCTTGTCGTATACAAATCATTAAAAAAGCATTTAAAAAACTACCAAATTAAAACAAAGACTAATATCCGGTTTGATAAAATCGATTATTCCTTTATGCATGCCTTCCAAAATTTTTTAATAGGGTGGGAGGAGAGACATGAAACCACTGGCACACTCAAAACCTTGAATAATATTACGATTGGGAAGCAGCTGAGTACGCTCAAAACCTTTCTCGGATATGCCAAAAGACAAGGTATAAAAGTCAATGACGGCTTCAAGGATTTTTCCATTAAAAAGGATAAGCTTGAGGTCATTGCATTAACTCAGGAAGAGTTGGACCTGCTTTTTAATTTCAACCTAACCTTGAATAAGCGTTTGGATCAGGTCCGAGATGTGTTTTGTTTCAGCTGTGTGACGGGTTTCAGGTTTTCCGACCTACAGCAACTAAGAAGAGAACATATAAAGGAAATGGAAATTCGTCTTACCATCAAAAAGACCAAGGAGCATTCCATTGTACCTTTGAACAGTTATTCCAAAGCCATTTTAGAAAAATATATTGATTTGGCCAGCCCCATTCCCATGATCTCCAACCAAAAATTCAACAAATACATCAAAGAGCTATGCAAGCTGGCTGGGATTGATGATCCGATTGAAATCATCCGGTACAAAGGAGCTACCAAACAGTCCACTATATACCGGAAGTATGAGGTAATCAGCGCACACACCGGACGAAAAACCTTTGCCACACTCTCCCTGGAAAAAGGGATTCCTGCAGAGACCGTGATGAAAATAACAGGCCATGCGGATTACAAAAGCTTTCAACGCTATGTGAAAGTTACTGAAGAAAGAAAAAGAAACGAGATGCAGAAAGCCTGGGGAGCTCCTGTATGAGATAGTAAATAATTATGCCATGGAAAAATTTGATCCACAAAGGCCCTTATGGCTGTATAAGCTGCGGGAATACCTGCTTCTTTTTGATGGCAGCTCCGAGGAAGAAAGGATGTTGGCCTATCGGTACGGCTGGCATATTTTTTCCAGTAACAGACAGCATTTTGAAGATTTCGCCCACTTCATCCGGCGGAGAAAATGGTTTATTTACCTGTCCTTAATCTATCCCATTATACTTACTTTTCTTAGCCTTTTGCTAGCCCTCTCGGTTTTGACGATTGACGTTACATTAAAAGTACCCATGGCCCTTATTTTTTCAGGGATTACGGCAGGGATTATTTATAACCTGATTGGCAATACCCTTAAGAATATTCGGGAGACAGGCATTTTTCTCAAGTATGTCGATCCTACGGAGAAACTGGCCAATTTCCGGGAATTTGAAACCCTGGATTTTCTTGACAGAGAGGCTGCTCTCCATTTTTATGAAAATATGCGGACGAAACGAGATTATGCCAAGATCGAAACCTTTGAAAACAAACTGGATAAAACGGAAAAACTGCTGGCCCTTGATTTTTTACTGGGGGATCCCGGGACCTTGAATGAACTGATCAATAAACTGTGCCTTGATCATAACTGCAGCTTGTCTAAAGAAGGCGTTTACCGGGTTTTGGGTGAAATTCTGTCCGCATCTTCGGATAACATCAAAAAGGATATCATAAGAGGAGTGAAAGAAATCAGATCTGCAGAAAACCTTTCCTCAAAAAGAATCGAGCAACTCAGAAACGTCCAAGGCATTTTCCACCAATCAAAATTGGCATTAAAAGCCAACGAGATCGATAGGTTAATTTCTGGTGGCGGAAACCTAATTTATGAGGCAAAATCATCAAGGAATTTTACTCCTATCAAAAATATAAAGTGTCCAAGCAGATAGCTGACAAACAGAAAGATTATCGAGTGTTCTGGTCTATCCAAGAGCAAATACCTTTTCTATTTCCTCACATGATAAGGCTTGTTCAGTTTCTTGGATGTAATAATAAACCTTATCCTTGATCACATAGGTGAGAAGAGCACCCAGTAACAGGATGGAAAAGAAATCCATCAGACCTATGAAAAATTTATTGGGTTCATCTATTATTTATTTGATTTTAATCTGGTGCTTTCATAGGTTTAACCTCAAAAACCTTCTGAGCACTATGTGTGGAATCCTTGTGATACTTAAATTTGGAGCGGACAAAAATGAATCGAATGTTCGCGGGAATCCTGGCGACATAGGTGAACTGCTGTACGACACCTGGTTCTACAAAAAAAGACCCCTTATTTTCCAGTATGTTTGTATCAACAAACGTTTCCGGGAATTTGGCAATCTGGTCGATAGCCTTCTGCTCATCTTGCCGGTCGATGACCTGCGGGTGGTCTTCACCCTTAAGCAATACTATTTTTGCATCCTGTTTAATTCCCAGAATTTTCAAATGGAGGTCGTCGATCATATTTCTGACTAGCCCTTTATTATGCAGAATTATTGTCACTTCAGCGATGTAGTGGCCGGCTTGCGGACCCAAAAAAGTTGCTGCTAGTTCAAATTGTATTCGGGCTTTGTGTTTTCGTTCAATTTTGTCCTGCTCCGCCTGTTTTGCTTCCTGTTCTTCCCTTTTTCGTTTATCCAGGCGATGACCGAAGTACAAAATTAAAAGGGGTATGGTGGCGGCTATTATTGTATTGATTATTGCATGTGTTTCCATGATTAAATATGTTTTTTGGCTTTGAATTTGAACCAGCAGGAATATGCCTGCATAAATAAGGAAGAAAAATCCCATTAATAGTATCAATCTTTTGGCCTCAGGGGGAAGAGTATGGTCTGGTTTGTTGTTTAAAAAACATTTATTGTTATTGCTTTTGGAATCCCCCTCTACAAGGGTTGCTTTAGGATCACCATAGTCCCAGATTTTATTGAGCCCTTGAATGTGGAAGCGGATATAATTGGCCCGGTTCCATCCGCTGCGGATATGAAAGCCGTAAGAGCGGATCATATACATTCCATAGCCACTGAGTATGCAGCCTAAAAAACCTGTTAATAAAACCAGGGAAGGGTTTTTTATGCCCATGTCATCTGCCAGAAATTCTTTTCCAATGAAACCCAATAATCCACCCAATAGGGTATAAAAAAAGGTAGCCATGGTCCACATCCTGTCCTTTATTTTGGCAGCATCATCGGTAAACCATTTCCATAGCTCCAGGGATTGCTCAGGATGCTCATCTAATTGATAGTTATGCTGGATTTCTTTCATGTTAATTCTATTATATTTTCTGAGAATATATAGAGAAGTCTGAATAGTTGTAAGGTGAGCGGAAAAGAATATATTGAATGGTCTTGAGAATCCAAGTGACTTATATGAATTGATGGACGACACAAAGTTTTGATTTATAATAATCTTTTCAAGAATATTTTTAATGACAAACATTTTCCCCACATTTTTTCTATTCATAAGGGTTGGATATTATCAAAGCCTGTTAATCTATTTTAACTTACGCAGATCTCTTATATTGTGGTATGTTGGTTTAATGTGTAATTCACCGAAGGTTATCAAATTCTTGTTCGAGAAACAGGGATAGCAAGTCTCTTTGATTTGCCTGGTGCTCTTTTGAGAGCATAAATAATTTATGACTATTCAGCCATAATAACTTGAAGTTCCGATATTTTTTTAAATGTTCGATTTTTGACATAATCACGAACTCTGTTTGTAAAGTGGCCTCCCACAACATGAGTTAGCGACTTAGTTAGTTTTTTTGCCTTTTTAAAATTATATACCTGGAGTGCAGTTTCAATTTTCATTTCATGCTTTCACTTAAGCCTGTCTACTATTGACGTTTGGACCTCCTGCATGTGCTTTAAGCGCGCAGCACCTACATGCTTGAGGTACAATCTGTTGACTATTTCAGAGAATTTACCCTGGTACGAGAGTTTTTGAAGCTCCTTTGGCACTAGATCCCACAATTCAGTCAAATAGTCTTTCTCAAAATCCCTAACTACTTGATTCATCTTTTCAAAACTTGTCTGAAACGCTTTTAGCTTAGTTTCTTTAATTTTACCAGGTACTGCCGGAGCAACATTTGTTATATTTTTGTTTAGCCAGCAACTGGGGTTTTGTTTACACCAATCTGTTTCAATTGCCATATGAACCGCTACGTTGAATTGCACTTTGGCAACTGGTCGTTTTCCCCTTTCCTGTTTTGCCTGCAAGGACCATAATGAATCTACCCATCTCTTAGCACCTTGTTTAACTCCAGAAACGTAAGCATTCCTGTGCTGCTTTTGAACAGCCTGCCCCTGGCCTATAAAGTAAAATACGACAGATATAGCAGGAGCTGCCAGGCCTGCTGCCAAAGCTGCATTTCCTGAAGCAGCCTCGCCGATTAAAGCCAAGGCAGCATCAGCGATTATGGATCCATAATTAGGCAGGTCACTTTCTGGTTTCCTGCTGCCTTTAATCTCTGGGTCTAATACTTTCTCAGGTCCCAATCCTCTATTAGGGAGGCCTCTTATTGCATCTTCTATCGGTTTGGCATCTACCTCCGGCGCCTTTAAAATTAGTTCCGGAACGCTTGGTCTAGGTTTTAGCCGCTGACCACGTTCCTTTTCCAGCGACCATGCCTTTTGAAAGCGATTGACGTACTCTTGCCATCTATCCGAATGAGAGAATGGATATGCAGATTCTACCAAACCTGCAAGAGGATCAGTTTCTGGCCAGGCAACTCCTATGAATTGGGACAAACCGTATGGCTCATTCAGCCGCCTCTCCAATTCTTTTTCCATATTGAGAAGCGTGCCCGCAGTCATGCTTTGAGCTTCGAGTAAGCCTAATTCCGAATCTGCCAAAAGACGGTCACTGTAATTAATAAGAAATTGGTGTTTTGATCGAGCACGAGCCATAAATTCCTTCGCTGAGGAAGGCATAAGGACGTGGGCGGCCTCCATCCCCATCACCTGTCCTGTATTGACTACCTCTTCATAATCAGCAGGACGAGGGGGAATCGTGGCTATGCGACTTGGGCCAACAGATGTAGAACCTGTCCCACGGTTATTTATGCCCGTTAATTTAGTATTATCGCTCATAAGAAAAGATCCTTAAAAAGCTCTTATTATTGTACGCATGCTATTTTGTTCAGCTTTATTCTAAAATTAATGTTTCTAAGAATCTCCTGTTCCTCCAGAAACTGGTGGTACAATAGTTGCGCTGTCATTCCCTTCAAAAACGTATTTTGCCTCAATCTCCGGATCATCAAGTTCATCCATAAGCAGCCGCTGCGCATAGCGAATTTTCTCCATCTTCTTAAGCCTCAAGCCTTCCTGTGCATCCGCCGCATCAATTTGTCTGTGCAGCAACTTGAAGTTCTCAAGTAACGGCGTAGAGCCAAGTATTGCTTCAATATAAGTTGCATCCATCGGCACAACAATTTCCTCGTCGTCTCTGAGAGGCGACTGAAGCAGTTTCTTCAATTGGGCAGTAAGTTCAACTCGAAGTTCTTCAAATTCTCTCGAAGATAGATTCTTCTTCAAACAACACACGTACTCCGAAAATTCGTCCAGAGAAATATTGCCAAGATCGTCTGGGTCAGTAATACCATAAGCACCTGCAGCTTTTTCAACGTAAGGCTCCATCATAAAGTCAGTAATCGCATTCGCCTTTTTCATAGGAAAAATCATATAATTGGCACGGAAGCCTAACAGCCCATCAATATCGGCGACCTGGTATAGTGGTACTGTATCAAGCGTACCGTTCTCCTTTTCCGGAGGGAGGATTATATCCCCTGTCGTAGCAAAGGGATAAACATTGGCACGTAGATGTGCAACATTTGCCAAGGCTCCCAAGCTTGGCTTTTTATTGATTTTGTATTTCCGCTTAGCCCGTTTCAGTACAGGAACCGGCACATCTTTAAGGCGCAGCCAGCGCTGCTGGAAAGGTTCGTGCATCCAAATGGCCTGCATGTAATGGGTGATATTATCCTTCACATGATTCTTTAGTTCGGTTACCAGTACGACATTCGCAAGGTGTTTGGACAGCCGGTCCGTATATTCTTCTGTTGCACGGCCCAAACTGTTGTTGGTCTGGGCAAGCTGTCCTTCCTGATCACGCAGCTTTTGAATTTCACGCTGATAGGCATCTTGCGAGGCGGCTTCCCGGATGCGAGCTGTTTCCGGAGTTTCGGATTCACCCCCTCCCAGAAAGCTATCAGCAAAGGCGCCGACCGCTGTGTAGGATGTTAGCTTTTTCGCAAGCCCGAAAAATCCGCTGTCTTTACTTTTTCTTTGAGTAGCACGAGCGGTTCTTTCCATAGAACGCTGAAGTGAAGCATACCGGGATTCTGTAAACACACGGGAATCGGAGACATCTTCTTTCAGTTCTTCGACCAAACGGCGTTGTTGGGCAAGCGTTTTACGAAGTTCTGTAAGTGCAAATTCTTCGGCCACCAGACCTTCTGCGACGTACCTGAGTGGTTGTTTGAAAGAGTCGTCGAGCATCACCCGGTTTAAGATCCAGCGATGAGCAATCAGCCAGTCTTCGTCGATATCTTCAGGGCAGGGCATTTCCTGAGCGACTAAAACAACAGATGTAAGGCGGTGAAGACGTTCTTCAACGCGATAGCGGCGTTGTAATTCATAAAAGAGGTAGGTAACGCACAGCTCATCGTTCGGGTTCGTGATCGTACCCGACTCCTCAAACTCAGACTCGAATGTAGATTCAGTCTCCAACTCGACTTTGTGTTCGTTCTTATATTCACGTGCTGCTTTGACAACCGCTTCGTGAAAACTTTTCTTGGTCTCATCAGAATGATTTTCGGAATCCTCGCTTAGACCACCCGACACTTTCCCTGACCATATTCCTGTGGTGAAAGTCCCCTCGGCTGCGGCATGAAAATTAGTCTTATTCATCGCCTTCTGAACAATGTCAGCTTCGGCGCGTGTGGTGGAATTGGTCTCGCTCTTTAGGCTGTCAAGATTGGACTCAATTTCTTTCCGCGCACGTTTTTCTATTTTTTTAATTATTTTTTTATACCTTATGTTTTGGCCTGGTGCGAGGGGCATGCTTTTGATGAGTTCACCGACTTGATAAGCAGTAGGAGTCCAACGTTGCCGGTAATTGACTAGAAGACCAAAATTAACACTACGTTGTCGTTTGTTAGCGGCAAAATATTTAGCCGGGTAAGCAGAGGCTGCTCGTTCTATAAGTTGGTTAAGGGTGTGGTTGTTCGGCACAATAGATTTGTTGGTAGCTTGCCGTTCAAGCTCTGCCTGAGCAATACGAATAAATCGTTCACCCTGCGTTTGCAAGTCACTGACTTGATTTGTTACCCATTCCCGAGTTCGATTGTAGTGTGGTAAATCCAATCTGTTGTCTCCGTCATCATAAAGTAATTTATCGGAAAACGTACTCAAATCATTGTAATATTTGTCAATCTTTGTAGAAATACTTTTTAACTCTAATTGATGTTCACTACTGAGAGCAGACCACTCTTCGTTGGTGATATCTATGTGTTTTTGCACACCAGCATCTGGAACTGCCACATAAGCGAAAACACCTTTTAAACCATATATCCCACACGCATCATTAGTTACAGCATCCGTAAAAGCCTTCGGATCACCACCATTTTCGACATAATGTTCATAAATAGTGCTAACGCTGCCTATGAGACTGTTATCTAGCGCTTCAGTCCACACCGGCTTAAAAGCAATTTGTAAATCGTAGAAATCATGGTAGGCAGGGACATCGGCCGGTCCTGGCGGCAGCGTTAGAGAAGGGAAGGTGCTAGTTTTGCTGATATCTTTTTCTGTCAGTTGCGTTCCCGGCGATGGTAATGGTGAAGTCTCATTATCAAGTATAGAAACTTCGTTGAGAATATTGGCGATATAATGCGGAATATCTGCTTTAAGCCCATCTATAGTGACATTTCCACCCGTCAAATCAACCCGGTCCCCCGGTTGAGGAGAATCAATCCCAGGTTCCTCATCGATGCCGCCATCCTCACCATCTTCTTCACGATCAGGAATTGGATTTTCAGTTACAGGTTCGCCTAATAGGCAGCGCTCCCCCTTGGTTTTTTCACGGCAATAGAGTTCAACTACATTAACCCGGTTAACGATTTGGCTGCCATTTTCAGGGTTTTCACCGGATTCACCGTTATTATTTAAGATCCTAGAGAGTATTTCCTCATTAACGGTGATTGTATCTTCGTCAGCAACAGTTTCATGTTCAGCTTCTAATTGCTGAACTTGCTTAGCTGTCAGGGATATCCGACCTGACAAAGCAATTTTCTTTTCCGAATCGACATCGAAGACTTTCGCCATAACGGTGAGCATTCGCTTCTCGGACTTAATGCGAACTGACTCATTGCCTTTTACGTAATCCGGATCTGCAGGCTCTCCATCTTTGTCAAGTTCAACATGGGAAAGGTTTTGTTGCAATTTCGGCTCAATATTTTTTTCGAAATCTCTGCGTATGGTTAAACGCTTTTTGAATTTGTCCTTAGAGACTGCGAGTTCCGCTGCATCAAGTGCTTGTTTTGTTGCATAGTTTTCTGCGATACTTTCCGGTGACCTGGCGGTTGCTTGATTGGAAGAACTATTATTAACATCAATATAGTTCTTGTCAAGACAGATAGGATAATACTCGATAGCAGCCGCATTTTGGCGCACATCTTTTGACTGAAATATGATTTCAATATCTTCACCCTCCTTACAACAGGAGGAGGCAATGAGCCACAGATTGACACAGGGTTGACGGCTAAATTTGGATTGATCGTTATCGCCATACTCAATCAAGAACTCACCGGCTGAATCCGTTATTGCTGATCCTAATCGTGTAAGTGAATATTTGTTTAAATCCTTTCGCGCTTCAAGAGGTAAATTATCCTGAAAATTTGCAGTGGTATGAAAAACTTCAATGAGAATCTGGCGAAGATCTCTGTTACCCGCACTTACTCGACCTTTTACTTTAGTCATAATGGTTTTCTCCTTTTTTTAAATTAGCAATATATTATCGGTCAATCCGTCCCCAGCCATATCCGCCAGGAAGATCGTCTGTTCGGGGTCGGCGAATACAATCGTCGGCCTTTGCTCTTCATCAATGGCTTTAGCCACATAGGCAGCCGGTAAGTGCAGGCGTTTTCCATCAGCCCCATACCCAACAAAAATGTTTTCTTCCGTTACCACTAACTCTGGCTGTCCATCTCCAATAAGATCGATCATGCGGGTATTAGGATACCGCAGGTTGATATTGGCCAGTTGTTCGAACGCTTTAAAGGGTTGCCAGTCAAGGTCATGGGTCAATTTAAAATAGCCCTGTAGTCCCGGACTGTTAACGACGATTTGCTTTTCACCATTTCCGGCCAGATCCTGAAGGGATAGGACGCCATTGGACAGGCCGCTAAAGGATGGCTTGGGAATAATTTGCTGGGCAACTGAAAAAGCAATCTCCCCATCATTACCGTTGGTGCCGAGATTGCTTTTGTAGTACCAGCCTTCGCCTTGCTCCGACAGGATACCGGAGATACCTTCTCCATACAAATCCACCCATTGATAGTTGTTGGTCAAACCAACCGGCGCATTGACGATCGCTTCCTGAGGTACTGTTTTTATATTTTTATTCCACTGAAGATTTTGGTAGGTAAACTCGACGGGTGGAAGAGACTTTTGGGAATAGCTTTCATCCGGTTTTCGGATATAACCAGTTTGCGTAACCGATTTAGGATAGGTGCCTTCGGTTTGACCGGATCCATTAATAGAAGATTCCTCGTAATCCAATGTTAAAGAGCGAACCATGTAATCTCTCCCAAAATCCAATTTATCTGGTGTGCCTACAAATTGCTCTTCCCCTTTAAAATGATGAAACATCAGGATCCGCTTGCACAAGCGGTTTGTTCGGATCTCAAATCCGGAGCGGTAGGAAGAAAAAGCATCTGCCCGGTAATCCCATGGGATATCGTCATCTGGTTTCGGATTGCCATTATCATGCTCTCCATAATCCATCACCAGCTCAAAAAAGTACTTATCCTCATCCACAGGTGGTTGGGGATCATAAGGATTGCCTGGATCGGCGTAATAGGCCTTGTGATTGCCGTATTTAATCCCTTTTAGATATTGATTGGTAATAGGCGCCAATTCATTCAACCGGTTCTTTTCCTCTATCGAATCAGGTACATTATCTAAGTTCTCTTCTTTGTATACATAACTTATCCAGTTGCCCTTATCATCATAACTGAATTCAGGCATCCACTGAAAAATCCGGCTGTCATCTTCGGGGTCGGCTATCCGGGCAGATGGGCTTCGGCCAAAAAGGGTAGCGACATTATCCCGGGTGGTAACCTTCCAATAGACACCATGGTCAGAGTGCGTGATTTTTTCGATTCTGGCAAAGCCGCCTTCTATTCGTGGCCGGTATCTTTTTACGACGTATCCATCTGCTCCATTATTGGGGTACGCCCTTTCTTTCCATTCTCCACCATCCTCTTCTAAAAAAGGCACTAAGTCTTCTGCCCCGGAAAACATGAAAACATCTTCCCCCAAACCATCCCGGTACGTTGGTAGTTTTTTATCCGTTTTTCGTTGGATCATGGGATATCCCACCGACCAGCCTAAGCCATACGGGCTATTACCACTGCCCGAGTTATAGCTCAATGATAAAGCCGGCGCGAAACCATTTCGTCCGGGAGAGACAGGTAAAGGAATGCTAAAACCGGCACTCCCATTAGCAGAATTAACTTCAAATTTTTCATCGATACCTTTTAAGGCACCACCACCTTTCGGAAGTGAAATCTGGGGGATCTGAATGGCATTGGATTCCGTAGCATGTTCCTGGAAAAGGGAAGGTATGCCCTCAACTGGTTTCTTTTGCTCCTCATTATTGGCATTTGGCTGATTCATTCCAGTTGAAGTTTTTAAAGTAACCCCTCCTTCACCTATTGCTCCATGTTCTTTAATGATCCATAAGAATCAATTATATGGTGTTGGACGGATTTTTATAGTAAAATAAATATGTCCAAAACAAAAAAATTGGTAGTCTATTTTGGAATTTAAGTATTTAATCTATTAAAAACTAAAATTTAACTTTTAATTAATAAAAATTTGTTAGAATATTTTCGGGATTAACTTACAGGGTGCAAGCTTATTATAAGAAGAGTGCCATATATTACCATCAAATGGAAGGGCAGGATGCATAGCTTGAGGATAACCAAAAGAAGACCCCTGATCAACTCAAATAGGAATCATGGGATAGCTTTCCATTAATTGTTTTAAAAGGTGAAATGGGTAAAGATGGAGAAGTGCAAAACTGAATGGATGAAAAAAATAATCCTTAGAGAATTATCTTCAGTAATTATAGAACCGTGGATGAATTATGGATAAAACAGCCCCCCAATTAGCCCCCCATTTAAAAATAAAAACCCTAACTTACTGTTTTTCAGTTAGTTAGGGTTCCACCCAGCAGAGGAGGAGGGATTCGAACCCCCGGTACCTCACGGTACAACGGTTTTCAAGACCGCCGCGATCGACCACTCTGCCACTCCTCTAATTTATTACCCGCAAGCCATTATCTCTGTCTTACGGTCTGCAAAGGTAGGTCTATTCTTTGAATTTGCAAACGCTTGAGGCTTGAAAAACACTAAATATTTGTATCACCTCCAGCGGGAAATTTGAATCCATATCAACCCACTGAAACCCAAGAAACTATTTAGATAGTCCCTCCAGGAATTTTTCAACCTAAAAAAATATCGACTTTTTTTAAATCCCCTAAATCCAACCCCGCCATTATCTGCGTATGTCCTGTCCTAACCAAAAAATATTTACTAATGAAGACAGCCAACATAAGTGCTTTTATCAAAGCCTGCCTTTTTGCAGGATTAGTGGGAATGGGTTTTTCCTGTAACGATGATGACCCGATGCCCATAGTGGAAAATCCAGAAGATGAAATGGGAATGGCCCCGGAAGTGAGCTTTACCGCACTTACTGATGACAACCGCATTGCACGGTTTGACGCAAGGCAACTAAACTCGCCAATGGACATCATGGACATTTCTGGACTCGAAAGCGGCGAAATGATCGTAAGTATTGACTACCGCCCGGCAACCGGCCAACTCTATGCCTTGGGATCCACAAGTCGAATCTACATCATCAATGAAAATGACGGAATGGCTACACCTCTAGGCTCCGCAGCCTTCAGTCCGGCCATTGACGGGGACAATGCTTCTTTGGATTTCAATCCAACTGTGGACCGGATTCGTTTAGTAACCGCTTCGGGCCAAAACCTAAGACTGCATCCCGAGCTCGGAACTGTGGTAGCTACAGACGGAATGATTAGTGGCGGTAGCAACCCCATGATTGGAGCCGTTGCCTATACCAACAGCATGGCTGGAGCCAGCAGTACGGTCCTCTACGACATTGACTTTTCAAGCAACAAATTGTATATCCAGAACCCACCAAACGACGGTGGCTTGGAAGAAGTGGGAGACTTGGGAATCGATTTTATGGGAATGGGAAATTTTGATATCAACCCTGATAACTCCGCCGCTTTGGCCGTAACCCTTGCAGATGATGATTCCAGACTATATAGCATCAACCTCTCTTCAGGAGCAGCTACTTGGGTAGGAACATTTTCGATACCGGTTGTGGGCATCGCCTTCAAAACAAATCCCGTGGCCTACGCTACTACGGCAGATAATATGCTGTACCGCTTCGATCCAACCGATCCCAGTATGAACGAAGTGGAACTAACAGGTTTGATGGACGATGAGATGGTTGTAGGATTGGATTTCAGGCCGGCAAACGGAGCCTTATATGCCATCACTAACCAGAGTAGAATTCTAACAGTAAACACATCCAATGGAGCTACCATGGCTATGGGAGACATGTTGGACCCAATGTTGGATGGGGAGAAGTTTGGTTTTGATTTTAACCCTACTGTTGATAGGATTCGATTGGTAAGCAACACGGGTCAAAACCTGCGCCTGCATCCTGACTTAGGGACTGTAGTTGCGGTGGATGGATCACTGAATCCTGGAATGCCAATGGTAAATGGAGCGGCCTATACAAACAATATTGCCGGAGCATCTTCCACGCTCCTTTATGTGCTAGATTCAGAAACAAATATGCTATATACCCAAGACCCACCGAATGATGGTGTGTTAGTGCCCGTGGGTGCTCTTGGTATAGAGATAAGCGGGGACAATGGGTTTGATATAGGCGGCATGTCGGACATGGGCTATGCGCTTATAGATGTGGGGGGCATGACCGGTGTTTACAGCATCAATCTTTCCACCGGAGCAGCTACCAAAGTCGCAGACTTTAATGTGCCAGCTACTGGAATGGCCCTTGGATTAGGATTTTAGGGTGGATTTTTAGGCAATTTTATTAAACAGCAAAAGGCTCTCAATTTTCTGAGAGCCTTTTATTTTGGTTGAATAGTCGTGGTTTATACTGAAATTGAATTTATTGCCAGTCATTATACTGTATATTTTACTTCTTAGTGCCTATTTTGTTTAAAGATAAGTGATATTTTTAAAGTTCATTATTGGAATTCCCCATTTCCTTAACCAACATATAGGTCTGCTGACCGATTTCCAGTTCCTCATTGGTGGGGATCACCAGGACCTTTACCTTTGATGAAGGGCTGTTTATCTCACGCATATCTGATTGCCTTGCCTGGTTTAAACTGTGGTCTACCTGAATACCAAAAAACTCCATATCCGCACAAACAGCCGCCCGCATATCGGGATCGTTTTCACCCACCCCGGCAGTAAAGACCAGAGCGTCCAATCCGTTTAACGCAGCTGTATATGAACCGATATATTTTTTAATCCTATAAGCATATAACTCGTATCCGAGTATCGCATCCGCATCGCCTTCCTGAATCGCTTTCTTCACATCCCGCATATCGCTGAACCCACAGAGCCCCAACATGCCGCTTTTTTTGTTCAACAACTCGTTGACTTCTTTGGGAGAAAAGCCGCGCTCTTGAATCAGGTGGAAAATAATGGATGGGTCTATATCTCCCGAGCGGGTACCCATTACCAGTCCTCCCATGGGTCCCAAACCCATGCTATGGTCGATTGACTGGCCGTTTTTGACAGCCGTGATGCTGCATCCGTTGCCCAGGTGGACAGTAATTATTTTGGAGTCCGGTTTTTCCAGGTAAATGGCAGCCTGACGGGTGACATACTGATGGGAAGTCCCATGAAATCCGTATGCGCGAATGCCATTTTCTTCGTACAACTCCTTCGGAATGGCATACCGGTAGGCTCGAGGTGGCATGCTTTGATGAAAAGCCGTATCAAACACCGCCACTTGTCGGGCATTGGGGAAAATGCGTTCAGCAACCGATATGCCCAAATAATTCGGGGGGTTGTGTAAAGGGGCAAGCGAAAACAGTCCTTTTATTTCCTCTTTAACGGTATCATTTATCAAAGTAGTGGAGGAAAATGATTCTCCGCCATGTACTACCCGATGCCCGATTGCGGTTACCTCATCCATATTGGATAAAACACCTTTTTCAGCATCAACTAACAAGGCTGTCACTTCTTTCAATGCAGCTTCGTGATCCAAAATAGAAGTTTCTACTTGATAGGTTCTTTTTTTCCCCTCTATATAGACATGGTGTGTGATACTGGATTGATCTATACCAATACGGTCTACCAATCCGGCACAATGTGGGTTTTCATCCGGCATATCGAAAAGTTGGTATTTGAGCGAGCTGCTGCCGGCGTTTATTACAAGTATTTTCATCGGTTAAAAGTAATTTTTTGTTTTAAAAGGGAGTGCTGGCGGCTCAGAATTACAAATAGGATTTGAATGGGTAATCAAAATCTTTTTCAGTATAATCTTTTAAACATACATCCCCTGCCTATTGCTGCGCCTGAATGGCCGTGATGACTACCGTATTAAAGATGTCATCTACCAGACAGCCTCGGCTGAGGTCGTTGACGGGTTTGTTGAGGCCCTGTAGTATAGGGCCAATAGCCACGGCGCCGGATTCCCGCTGTACGGCTTTATAGGTATTGTTGCCTGTGTTAAGATCCGGAAAGATAAGAATGGTGGCATTACCAGCAACCTCCGATCCCGGCATTTTTTGTATACCGGTGGCGGGGTCGACCGCTGCATCGTATTGAATTGGCCCTTCCACTTTTATTTCGGGATTTTTCTCTCGGATTAACTGGGTGGCCTTTCTTACCTTTTCCACATCGTCGCCTGTACCGGAAGCGCCTGATGAGTAAGACAGCATGGCCACTTTCGGGTCAATACCAAATTTGCTGCTGGTTTCCACTGATGATATGGCTATTTCGGCCAACTCTTCGGCTGTCGGATCGATATTGATTGCGCAATCCCCGAAAACCGTAACCCGGTCTGGAAGACACATAAAGAAAATGGAAGAAACTAGGGAAACGCCTGGACGTGTTTTGATAAACTGCAAGGCGGGACGTATCGTATGTGCGGTCGTGTGAATGGCTCCCGACACCATTCCGTCTGCATGTCCTTTGTGGACCATCATGGTCCCGTAGTAGGCAACATCCGACATCAGGTCTCTAGCCATCCCCATCAGCATGTTTTTCCCCTTCCGCAATTCAAACAGGGTATTCGCGTAATCATCAAAATGCACGGATTTTTGTGGGTCAATCAGTTGGCAGTTTTGCGGCGTAAGGCTTAGACCTAGCCGATTGATTGCATCTACAATTTCATCTTCATTACCCAACAGCGTAATGTTGACTACGCCCTGCTTTACCAATCGGTCAGCTGCTTTTAGAATACGGTCGTCTTTGCCCTCGGGTAGAACAATATGCTTCTTTTGACTTTTCGCCCGGGTGACGAGCTGGTACTGAAACATCCTAGGGGTAACACCTGACGGTTTTACATTGGCAATTTCCTTTTCCAGTCGCTCTACATCCATATACTTTCTGAATATGGTAATAGCCGTTTGAATTTTGTCTGTGTCCGTAGCTTGGATTTTGGAATGAATGCCGGCCACTTTGGTAGCTGCATGAAAGCTCGGTTCGGACACCGCCAGGATAGGAATTGAAACCTTTGATCCGCCGATCAGCCGCAGGACGGACTCTGGAAGTTCAAAACCTCCGGTTACAACGATCCCGGCAATTTTGGGATAATTCTGCGAGATGTCTGCCTGAAGTGTAGCCAATACTATATCTGACCGATCACCAGGAGTGACAACAAGAACATTTTTTTTGATATGGTTCAGAAAATTCGGCACCTGCATGGCACCGAAAATAAAGTGGTCGGCCCTGTTGTTGAGGTGCTCTTTTCCAAACATCACCTGTGCATTGAGGTGTTTTTTCACCTCCAACATCGTAGGACTTTTCAGTTCTATGATTTGTGGAATTACCGCCAATAGGATATCCTTTCGCAATTGGGCCCGTAAAGTGGTTTGAATTTCCTCCAACCGGTCTTCTGCTGCTTTGTTAACCACCAAAGCCACTACGCGCACTTTTCTACTTCGAAAATTCTGGACGGTAAGGAGTGCTGAATTGACGATTTGGGCTATACTTTTCCCCTCACCTGTGATAACTATGATGACCGGTGCCGCCAGGTTTTTCGCAATCATAACGTTGGCGTCAAATTCAAAAGCGGTACCTTCTCCCAGAAAATCACTGCCTTCAATGATAGTAAGGTCGTAATTTGATTCTTGTTCCTTGTATTTTTCGATGATGGTGTCAATGATGTCTTCCGGGTGTCCGGACTCGATCAAGAGATTTGCTTCCTCTTTGGTGAAGGCATAAGACTTGTTGTAATCAATGGGGAGTTTAAAATGATTGATTAACGTATCTATATGGGTATCTAGGCTTACCTCCGGCCTTTGGGTGATAATCGGTTTAAAATAACCAACCTTTTGCGCTTTGGAAAGCAACAAATCTACGAGGCCTAGTGCGATAATGGATTTTCCACTGAAAGGTTGTGCAGTGGCAATAAAAATATTTTTGGATTTTTCCATAAAAAGAAAGGTTGGTGTTTTGTTTTCATTCAGATGGCTAGTCTATCTGAAGGCTTACTAGTGCGAATTCCACCTAGTTATCTGAACGGTATGTTGCGATCAGAAAAAGCGTGTGTGGACACCTGTTGATTTAACGCAAAATTAAGCAGTCTTGGGAGACAATACTAATAATCCCTGAGAATTCTAAATTTGGAAGTTTTCCGCCTTTTTCTTCTTTCGGCGGCGATGTCCAGGCTTACATTGATCTCGAAACCAATCAAGACGATAATTGACGTAATCCAAAGCCAAAGCATCAGAGCAATCATGGTACCGATAGAACCATAGAGTTTGTTGTAGCTGGCGAAGTTGTTGAGGTAATAGGTAAACCCGTAAAAACTAAGGTTGATTAGCAAGGCCGCAGTGATGGATCCTGTTGAAAAAAAACGCCATTTGTCATGAACTACGGGAGCAAAGCGGAAAATAAATGAAGTTGCGATCATAAAAAGCATTAACAGTACGAAAAATTTAAAAAAAAGCAGCAGATACACATATAAGGTATTGTTTACAAAATCCAATGTGGACAGCCTGTAGATCATATTGTTGCCGATCACCATAATAACCACTGCGCCGCATACACTAAGCACAAGAACCAGCACAATGGTAACGGCAATGAGTCGGGTGTGAAAAAATCCCCTGTTTTCTTTCGTTTTGTATACCGAATTAAAAGCATTCATCAACGAAATTACTCCGTTGGTGGATAGATACAATGCAAGAAAAAAACCTAAAGAAAGTAGGCTTTGCCTTGGTTTACTAATAATGTCCAAAATGGTTGGAGAAGCTTCTGCGTAGATGTTTTCCGGTAGTATGTCTTCGACAAAAAGCAGAATATTGGATGTACTTACATCATGGAAGAAAAATTGAATATACGGAATAATATTAAGCAGGAAAAGCAATAATGGAAACATGGCAATGGTAAAGCTGAAGGCCATGGCACTGGCACGCTCGAAGATTTCATCCTTCTGAAGTTGCCTGAAAAAGATCTTACCCACGTCATATACGTTTTGGTCAGGATTCCCAAAATGAATCGGTCTCAGCTTTAGGGCCTGAGCGTGCAGTTTGCGGACAAGATCTATATACAGTTTATTCAGGTTCACGAAAAACCATTTTTATTTTTGAAATAGGGGCGCAATAACTCTAGGAGATTTGACGGAGGCCTGCATGGCCGATGCGTATCTGTCTTGAGGAAGGTAAGTAGGGTTTCGCCTTCGTTGATGAGTTCCATCGCTTCATTGTAAATATAATAATGAAACTTGATTTTAACTCCAGGCATCTCCTTTATTTGCGTCCTTATCGTAAGTAATTCATCGTATTTCCCAGGTAATATGAACCGGCTTCGGTTTTCCAAGACGGGCATCATGATTCCGCTTTCTTCCATTTTACCATACGAAAAGCCTATACTTCGCATAGCTTCCACCCGGCCTACTTCATAATACATAGCATAGTTGCCGTAGTATACGTAACCCATTTGGTCCGTTTCCGCATATCGTACCCGTACCGTTGTATCCGAAGAAAACATATTAATTAAAGATTTTTGCCGAGTTGAGGGCTTGTTGATACCTACGTGCATTTATCATGTGGTCCCGAAGGTTAGTAGCAAATGCGTGGTAGCCGGAAAAGTCCTCCTTAGCGCAGAAATACAGGTAGTTGTGCTGCTGGGAGTTGAGTACTGCTTCCAAGGCGGAAATATCCGGCAGGTTTATTGGCCCAGGAGGCAATCCCGTATACTTGTAGGTATTATAGGGACTTTCAATTTCTTTATGCACGTTTAGCACTCGCTTTATTTCAAAATCACCGATGGCAAAGATAAGGGTGGGATCAGCCTGGAGGGGCATGTTGATTTTAAGTCTATTCAGGTAGACACCGGCCACTTTGGGGCGTTCGTCGGCTTTGGCGGTTTCTGCCTGAACGATGGAAGCCAGGGTGGAGACTTCTGTTGGATTCATTCCCAGCTGGGCTGCTTTTGCTTTGCGTTCATCTGTCCAAAACCGGTTGTATTCCTTGTGCATCCTGTCAAAAAGGTCTATCGCTGTTACATTCCAGTACACCTCATAGGTATTGGGAATAAATAGTGAAAGAACCGTTTGATGGTTAAATCCAAATTTGGAGGCGTGGACGCTATCCTGCAAAATCCGCAGGAAATCAGCTGATTCAATTTCTAGGTTTCGGGTAATTTTCTCGGCCAAATCCTCATCGGTGCGGACGTTGTTAAAAGTAATGTTGACCGGAGTCTGTCTGCCGGATCGAAGAAGACGGATTAATTCTCGGTTGGTCAACTTAGGCTCTATTTTATAGAGGCCGGGTTTGACAGATTCCTGATAGTCCATCACCTTGGCCACAAAACTGAAGGTAACCAAATCTTTGATAATGCCTTGCTGAATAAGGCTGTCCCTTACTTGCTCGAAATCAGCATTGCGGGGAATTTTCAGCAGCACTGGCTCCTCCGTATCTACCAGAGTATTGGCAGAAAAGAAAGCCTGATAAAAATAGAAGGAAAGCGAGGTAAACAACACGGAAAATGCGATGACGCCAATCATCAGGAACTTACTTTTCTTATCTGTTATCATTTTTTTACGATACTTCGTGGGTCTTTTTTGCGCTGAAGAAATTGTTTTCCTTTACGGTAGCCCAATATGAAGGTCAAAGGTAACATTAAAAATTCACATTGGATTTTTGAAAATTGAAGGAATTATAAATTAAAAATTTAAACTAAAGGAATCTTCAAATAGCGTAACAAAAATGTTCTTATCTTTGTTTTCGCCACTATGGGTTTAAATAAAGGGCGGATACCTAAGAAGCAACTACTTTATTCAGACGAATTACCTAAATTAAGGGAGCCTTTCTTTTTTTTTTGAAATAAATACTCTACTTTACAATCATAAATTGAGTGCTTTCAGGTTAATTTTGTTAGTGCATGACCAAAGGAAAAAAAAATGCCAGCAGAATTAATAAAGATTTACCCGGAAAACCCTGACCCTAGGCGCATCCAGAAAATTGTGGATATTCTCCGGGCCGGAGGTGTTATCATCTACCCTACAGATACCATATACGGTATGGGATGTGATATTTTCAACCAAAAGGCAATAGAAAGGGTTTGCCAGATAAAGGGAGTGAAGCCACAAAAGCACAACTTTTCCTTTATTTGTTACGACTTAAGTAATATTTCAGAGTTTACCCGAGCGTTGAGTACACCGGTGTTTAAATTGATGAAAAAGGCACTTCCAGGGCCCTTTACCTTTATTCTGGAAGCTAACAATAAAGTCCCAAAATTACTCAATAACAAAAAAAAGACGGTAGGGATAAGGGTGCCAGATCATCCTATCCCCCGGATTCTCGTGAAGGAACTGGGGCAACCTATTTTGACCACTTCCATAAGGGACGAAGATGACGTGATAGAATATAGCACGGATCCGGAGCTTATTTATGAAAAGTATAAGGATATCGTAGATGCCGTTGTTGACGGAGGATATGGCAACAATGTAGCTTCTACAGTCATTGACTGTACCGGCGAAGAAATAGAGATAGTGAGACAGGGAAAAGGAGAAATCAATGAAATCATCTGATGGGACAACGGAAGTACCGCATCAATGGTCAAGATTCAGGAAGTGGGACGATGATTGCAGATCTCTTTTATCTGCCTAACTTGGAGTTCTTTGCATTGGTCAAAGATGCAAAAAGCATCAAGATTTCGCTGGATGATCCCTATGTCAAACAGACCTATCGGAATAGGTGTGAGATATTGATGTCAAATAAGGTGGAATTACTAAGTATACCTGTATTGAAGGGACACAAAAAATCCCCATACCGTGATATTAAAATTGATTACCATCAGAAATGGCTGAATGTTCATTTGAGGGGGATGCGAAGTTCCTATGGGAAAGCTCCCTTTTTTGAGTATTTCTATCCATCCTTCGAAGAAATATTTCTCAAAAAGAAATCTTTTCTGTGGGAGCTAAACTGGGATTTACTGACAACTTGTCTGTATTTTCTCAAGCTTGATGTCAAAATGGAGGTAGTGGAAGAAATACCCTCTGACTCGGAACAAAAGGATATTAGAGGGCTATGGGATACGAAATGCCGTCATTGGGAGTGGGAATATTATACTCCCAAACCGTATATGCAGTTATTTGGCTTAGACTTTGTTCCTAATCTAAGCATTGTCGATTTGCTATTTTGTGAAGGACCCCAATCTAAAGGCAAATTGGATCTTTCAGCAAAAAAGAAATTGAACAATACGTAAAACTATTGTGTTTTACCATAAATTTGATAGTATTATAAATTGAATTGAAAAAGCTCATAAGAAAGGATATAAATGGAAGCGAAATTTTCAAATAGAGTCAAGGAAGTGATTTCCCTAAGTCGTGAAGAAGCTTTGCGATTGGGGCATGATTACATAGGCACGGAACACCTCTTACTGGGAATGATCCGTGAGGGGGAGGGTGTCGCTGTTTCCATTCTTAAGAAACTGGGTGTTCCTTTGGATGAATTGAGGAATTCTGTGGAAAGGGCCGTAAAGGGAACTGCTAATCACAACGTAAAAAATCTAGCTAACATTCCCTTGACCAGGCAATCTGAAAAGGTACTGAAAATCACTTATTTAGAAGCTAAAATTTTCAAAAGTCAACTTATTGGTACCGAACATTTGTTGCTTTCTATCCTTCGGGATGAGGACAATATAGCTACTCAAATTTTGCAGAAGTTTGACGCCACATATGATGCTGTGAAAGAAATGCTTGAATTCCAAACAGACCAAACTCCAAGATCAGGTACAGAGGCGGATGATTCCGATGACGAAGGCTCCAAATTATTCGGTTCCTCCAGCGGATCTTCCGGAAGTGCCAAAAGCGGTACGGCTGAAAAATCCAGAACTCCCGTTTTGGACAATTTCGGCAGGGATCTTACACGCATGGCCGAAGAAGACAAACTTGATCCAATCATTGGCAGAGAGAAAGAAATAGAACGTGTAGCACAGATCTTATCCAGAAGGAAGAAAAATAATCCCATCCTGATCGGTGAACCTGGCGTAGGAAAGACGGCAATAGCCGAAGGTCTTGCACTGCGAATCGTACAGAAAAAAGTATCACGTGTGCTCTTCAACAAAAGAGTCGTTACCTTGGATTTGGCGTCGCTTGTCGCTGGGACAAAATACCGTGGGCAGTTCGAAGAGCGGATGAAAGCCGTGATGAATGAACTGGAGAAATCGCCCAACGTAATATTGTTTATAGATGAACTCCATACTATCGTAGGTGCCGGAGGTGCCAGCGGATCGTTGGATGCTTCGAATATGTTTAAGCCTGCCCTGGCCCGTGGTGAAATACAATGTATCGGGGCAACTACCTTGGATGAATACCGTCAATATATAGAAAAAGACGGTGCGTTGGCAAGACGGTTTCAGATGGTGATGGTAGATGCTACCTCTCCCGAAGAAACTATCCAGATTCTGGAAAATATTAAAGACAAATACGAAGATCACCATAATGTCATATACACTCCTGAGGCGATTCAGGCATGTGTGAACTTATCTGATCGGTATATTTCGGATCGGTTCTTACCCGATAAAGCAATTGATATATTAGATGAAGCCGGCGCTAGGGTTCATATTAATAATATTCATGTTCCCGAAGATATCCTACGTTTGGAGGAAGAAGTTGAGAATATCAAGGTAGAAAAAAACCGGGTCGTTAAATCTCAAAAATATGAGGAGGCAGCCCAGTTAAGAGACCGGGAGAAGAAATTGCTCGAACAATTGGAAAATGCCAAGGCAAAGTGGGAAGAAGAAAGCAAGACCAAACGATACGTAGTAGAGGAAGATAACGTGGCCGAGGTCATCGCAATGATGACTGGCATACCCGCCAAGAGAATCGCCCAAAATGAAGGGGTAAAACTCCTGAATATGGGGACGGAGCTGAAAAATAAAGTGGTAGGGCAAGAGGATGCTATCAAGAAGCTGACAAAAGCCATACAGCGAACCAGAGTAGGGTTAAAAGATCCCAAAAAGCCAATTGGTTCTTTCGTGTTTTTGGGCCCTACAGGAGTGGGTAAAACTGAGCTCGCCAAAATGCTTGCGATATATCTTTTCGCCAAAGAAGATTCTTTGATACGGATTGACATGTCGGAATATATGGAGAAATTCAGTGTCTCCCGTTTGGTTGGAGCGCCTCCAGGCTATGTCGGATATGAAGAAGGTGGGCAGCTTACTGAAAAAGTAAGAAGAAAGCCTTATTCTGTAGTACTCCTGGATGAGATTGAAAAGGCGCATCCGGATGTATTTAATATCCTCCTACAAGTGCTTGACGACGGAATCTTGACTGACGGTCTGGGAAGAAGGGTTGACTTCAGAAACACAATCATTATCATGACCTCCAACATTGGGGTTAGAGATCTAAAGGATTTCGGTGCAGGAATTGGTTTTGCTTCCAAGGCGAAGGAGGAGAACATGGACGATGTCATGAAATCAACCATTCAAAGTGCCCTGAAAAAAGCTTTTAGTCCCGAGTTTTTGAATAGACTTGATGATGTGGTCATTTTCAATAGCTTGAGCAAGGACCATATTCACGAAATTATTGATATTAGCCTTGGAAAGTTGTTCGCAAGAATAACTGATATGGGGTATCAGATAAGACTGACGGATAAGGCTAAGGATTTCTTGTCTGAAAAAGGATATGACAAGCAATATGGTGCCAGACCGCTAAACAGAGCCATTCAAAAATATTTGGAGGATGCTATTGCGGAAGAAATCCTTAAAGGAGAGCTTTCTGAGGGAGATGTTATCTTGGCAGATTATAGTGGAGAAGGAGATGCACTCACTATAAGTGTGACCAAAAAGGAAAATGCGGATTAATTAAACTGTTCGTAATAATACAATAAACAAAAACGGCCCTTAATCAAGGGCCGTTTTTTTATTAACCAGTTTTAAGACGGACGCAAGTCAATTTCACAATTTTCTGCATGAAACTTGCTTAAGGATAAATTCGTTTCTATCGAAATTGTTCTAGAAGGGACATTCACCTTCTGAAGTGAAATAAATTTCTTTCGGAAATCATGCTTTACGACTAATACGAGTGATATATGAGATTTTATATGGATTTGTTTTTTAAGATCATTTTTGCATTTTCAATACTACCATTTTTGATTGCGGAGAAGATGCAGACAAAATTCACCATTAGACTAGACCCACAGGTGGTGGATACACTCTACTCTCAACCTCAAGCCGTATCGAGATTGGAGAATAAAGATATCGATGAGGCTAGCGGATTGGCATTTTCTTGGACCAATCCGAACATCCTATATACCCACAATGACAGCGGGGGTGATCCCGTCGTCTTCATGCTCGACACGATGGGAAAAGATAAAGGAAGGATTCTATTGGAGGGAGTATCTAATCGTGATTGGGAGGATATAGCAATAGGGCCAGGTCAAAAACCCAACGAATCCTATATTTATGTGGGTGATATCGGGGACAATGATTCCAGACATAGTGATATTCGCATCTTCCGATTTCCGGAACCAAGATCTTGGAAGGAGGAAATCTCCATAAAGCCTGAGAAAATTACCCTGAAATATCCGGATGGAGCCAGAGATGCCGAAACCCTGATGGTTGACCCGGTTTCGGGGGATTTATTTATTCTTTCAAAACGTGATTCCAGTAACACGCTTTATACTGTGGCAGCGGATAAGCTTTGGGAAAATACAGGTGTCAAAACCATGGAGAAAGTAATGAAACTCCCCATTACAATGTCAACTGCAGGGGATATCTCTAAAGATGGCAGTCAAATCATCATAAAAAATTATTGGGTTATTTACCATTGGGATAGAAAAGAAGGTGAATCGGTTCCCGAAGCATTAGCCCGAGAACCGATTTTGTTGCCTTATACCCCCGAGCCCCAAGGAGAGGCAATAACATTTTTCCCGGATGGTAAGGGTTATTTTACTTTAAGTGAAAAGCGGATGAGGGTAGAGCCAGTTCTATATAAATACACCAGGCTGAACAATCCGTATTAATGTAAGGAGGAAGTTCTAACTGGTTTAATGTTGATGGTTTCTACTTCAATATTTCTCTCCTTTGCATTCGTTTTGAAGTTTTCGATCACTTCAAGTACATCATAATCAATAATGACCGACTTGGAACCGTCAATGATTACTTTTGAATCATTTGGCAAACGGTTTAAAGCGGAAATTAATGCTCCCTTATTTAAGAAACTCACCTCTTCTGACAAGATGATATGGGCTATTTTCGGGTCGGTAGACTCCGTTTCTTTGAAGAAATAAGAATTTTTATAATTCCTCAACAGGATGAAGATGACTCCGATAATCATGCCCAAACCTATACCCTTGAGCAAGTCAAATACAATTATCCCGAAAATCGTGGCAACGAATGGCAAAAACTGGTCCCAGCCTAGCTTGTACATGGACTTGAAAAGGGAAATTTTCGCAAGTTTGTAGCCAACTAAAAGCAAAATAGCCGCCAAACTGGCAAGTGGAATCAAATTTAGAAGGCCTGGTATCAACAATACACTCGCTAATAACAAAAACCCATGAAAGATGGCTGACATTTTTGTTTTCCCGCCTGAACTGATATTGGCAGAACTCCTTACTATAACCGCTGTAACAGGCATACCACCTACTAAGCCGTTGACCATATTACCAACTCCTTGGGCGAATAATTCCCTGTTTGGTGGTGAAATACGCTTGTAAGTATCAATTTTATCAGCGGCCTCCAAACTCAGTAAAGACTCAAGGCTGGCGATCACTGCAATAGTAATGGCCACAATCCAAACGTCTGGATTCATAAAGCCATTTGGATCCAAAAACATCAACTGGTCTAAAAAATCCCCAAACCCATTAATAGCAGGTAAACTTACTTTATCCTCCATATCAATGTAGAGATTAGGGACAAAAAATTTGAAGAATTTATTAATCCCGATACTGAATAACACCGCCAAGAGAGCTCCTGGGATTACCTTTGAGATTTTGTTCTGCTGCACAAAGGGTTTTTCCCAGACAACTAATATTAATAAAGAAACGACTGCTACGATGACCGAGCCAAATTCAAACTCATTTAACATGAGTCGAAGTGAAAGAACTGCATCAAGATCATTTATAAATGGGGTAAATTCCAAAAGATTTGAGGTTTCATTGACGCCAAATGCGTAGGGAATCTGCTTAATGATTAATATAATACCAATTCCGGCCAGCATTCCCTTAATAACAGATGTTGGGAAATAGTATCCAATAATACCTGCCTTGGCCACTCCCAGACCTATTTGCATTATCCCGGCAATGAAAACAGCGGTAAGAAAAATATCATAAGCACCCAAATCTGAAATCGCATTTAGGACGATTACAGTAAGACCAGCTGCCGGACCTGATACGGAAGTATGCGAGCCCGATATAAACCCAATAACAATACCTCCAACGACTCCCGCAATTATACCTGAAAATAAAGGCGCGCCGGATGACAATGCAATCCCAAGGCAGAGAGGAAGTGCTACTAAGAAAACTACTAAGCCAGCAGGTAAGTCCGAACCTAGGTTGGCAAATAATCCTTTTTTATTTGGCATGTTTATACAATGGGTTAATTAAATATTACTGTGACTAATTGTTGAAAATATTGATGAATGAATTCCGATGGAGATTTTTAACGAAGTTGGAAATTATTTTATAATTTTCAAATCCGGTCAAATAATTTTTTGGAAACCAAGTGAATCTTAGTTTCTATTTTTGTAGCAATACATTTCTTACCTGAATTATTTGGAAAGTATAGTTAAACGTAAATCGTAACTACGGGTTTCGTTATTTCGGAAAAAAAGGTGTATTTATTTTCCCGTGTAAGTGAACGGACTGATTACCAGCAATTCCTGTTTGATCTTTTCTGAAACCTCCAAACTGTGAATAAAGGTTTTGATAGATTCTGAGGTAATGGTGCTGTTGGTTCGGGTAAGTGATTTTAAAGCTTCGTACGGTTTCGGATAGCCTTCTCTCCGTAAGATGGTCTGAATAGCTTCCGCAACAACAGCCCAGTTGTCTTCCAGGTCTTTATCTATGGCTCCCCGGTTCAACTCCAATTTCCCTATTCCCTTGTTGAGTGATTGGTATGCAATTAGCATATGTGCCAATGGAACTCCGATCACCCTCAACACCGTACTGTCTGTCAGATCCCTTTGCAGACGGCTGATGGGAAGCTTCCCGGCGAGGTATTCAAGCAAAGCATTGGCCACACCTAGATTTCCTTCCGCATTTTCAAAATCGATGGGATTCACTTTATGCGGCATGGCAGAAGAACCAATTTCCCCCTGCTTTATTTTTTGTTTGAAATAACTCATGGCGACGTATTGCCAGATGTCTTTCGAGAAATCCAATAATATGGTATTCAACCGCTTCATGGCGTCAAACTGAGCCGCTAGATGATCATAGTGCTCTATTTGTGTAGTGGGGTAGCTACGTGTGAGGCCCAAATAGTCCTGCACAAAAGTATTGGCAAATTCAGACCAATTTATCTCTGGATAGGCAATATAATGAGCATTGAGATTACCTGTGGCTCCTCCGAATTTGGCCGCATAAGGTACTTGATCAAATAAAGCAAGTTGATTTTCCAGCCGGGTGACAAAAACTTGGAATTCTTTGCCCAGTCGGGTAGGGGAGGCTGGCTGTCCATGGGTCTTGGCCAGCATGGGGATGTCTTTCCATTCCTTTACCCGCGCCTTTAAATCCTCGACTACATGAAGTAACGCAGGCAATAAAACCTCTTTCCAGCCCTCACGAATCATTAGGGGTATGGCTGTATTGTTAATATCTTGGGAGGTCAACCCGAAATGGATAAATTCCTGAAATTCACCCAGCCCTAAACCTTCAAACTTTTCCTTCAAAAAATACTCTACGGCTTTGACATCGTGGTTTGTTACTTTTTCTGTTTCCTTAATAGAAAGTGCATCCTGTGCCGAAAAATTATTCACCAACTTTCTTAACTCAGAGAAAATGCCATGATCCACCGTGGTCAATTGTGGAAGAGGCAACTCACAGAGGGCAATAAAATATTCCACCTCTACCTTGACCCGATATTTAATAAGTGCAAACTCTGAAAAATATGCCCGCAAAGAGGCGGTTTTTGAGCCATATCTGCCATCAATAGAAGAAACTGCCGTCAAATGAGAAAGATCCATTCGTGTCTGTTTAGGTGATTGAATGGCAAAATTAATCCTTTCTACTGAAAATTGACTGACCTTTCGTGTTTATTTGCCAAACGGCGCAGCAACCGTCTGCTAAAAGATAGGATAAAAAAACCCGGAACATCTAAGTTGATGTTCCGGGAGGAATTTAATAGTTGGGATAATTTCTGATAACCTGTATGCCCAGGTTGTTTGCAGATCCAGAGGTGTTGTCTCGATGTCCTCTTACAACATAGGTATATATTCTCCCTGGTTGAATAGTTGTCTCCGCAGTTGTGACTAATGTTTCGCCCGTTTCTGCGTCATTCAATTTAATTACCGCACCTCCGCTAGTAACTACCTTGTAGTCAGTAACCTCTAGAAAGGAACTGCCTTCGAAAACGGGGGTGTCCGCATTACCAATCACTAAATTCACCTCGGAGGTATTTGGGGAGAGGTGTACCAACCGGATGAGGGCTTTGCCTGCTCCTGGATCGGTAAGCTTGTCTTCTACCACAATCGGCAAAAACAAATCCTCCTCGTCAGCCAAGAATACAGAGTATGCTTGACTCGCTTTGAGGGTAATCACTGTGTCAAGTAAGCTATTCGCAGTACCCGAGTTGCTGAATGAGAAATTACGGTCCCCGGTGTAGAAATTGCCATAGTCAATGTATGTCCCGAATTTGAACGGCGTGTAATGACGGGGGTAGGAGTTGTTGTCTACCCTAATGGCTAGTTCATCGGACTGTGTTGACCCATGGTAAAAGGAAACATAGGCTATAGGCGTAATTTCATTATTCATGTCCTGATCATTTAGACAGGAGCTCAGCATTCCTAGTGCAATCAGCAGTGGCAATGCAGTTTTTAAACTGGAAACTATTTGTTTCTTTTTCTTTACTTTTGCAATCATTATTGGTTCTGATTAGTTTTCAGCACCGATACGTATAAAGTAGTCGAAATGCTACAATCCCAGACGGAAAAATGTAAATTAATTTGAGAACCTTTAATTGGTTGAATTGGTTAAGATCGGGAAAAGAATAATAATCCGGCATGGATAGGTCCATTTTCACCCTTTTCCAGTTAATTTCGTATTGCCAATTCGAGAAAGAAAAAAAATCGTCAACAGATGTTGTTTAATTTATTCAAAAAAAATTCGGAGGAAAAGGAAGCATCTTCCCAATATATAACTTTACAGGTAAGAGAAGTCGTGCGGGAAACTTCAGACGCTGTTACGCTCTATTTTGATCAACCGGAACCCCACCTTGAGTATTTACCCGGTCAGTTTCTTACCATTATTTTAATTATAAATGGAAAAGAGGAAAGAAGATCATATAGTTTGTGTACCTCCCCATTCGTTGATCCCTTTCCGGGAATTACAGTAAAAAGGCTAAAGGGGGGAGTTGTTTCCAATTACATAAATGATCTGGTTTTTCCGGGGAAGAAGATAACAGTGATGCGTCCCATGGGGAATTTTACCTGCGACTATCATTCAAAAAACAAAAGACATTACGGCATGATCGTGGCTGGAAGTGGCATTACGCCTATCTTGGGCATTACTAAATCCATCCTGATAAATGAACCGGACGCTAAAGTTAGCCTTTTGTACGGGAGCAGAAATGAGGAACAAATTATCTTTAAATCTGTATTGGAAAATTTGGGTAACCAATACCCTGGTAGGATTCAAGTTTTCCATAAACTTAGCCAACCAAGTTCTGTATGGGCTGGAACCAAGGGAAGAATAGTGGCATCCGACATTCAGAACTTTGGAAGAGACTTGTTGGCTGATTCTGACCATGAAAGCAGGTTTTTTCTATGCAGTCCTCAAGAAATGATGGAAGCTGGCAAAATCTCGCTGGCTGAAATGGGCGTATCAAAAGATCAGATATTCACTGAGAATTTTTTCATTGAGGCAAAAGATAAAAGTGGAAATGAGGAAGAGGGAGTTCAACAAATCACCCAAGAAGTAACGATCACCCTAGAAGGCCAATCGTACACCTTCGATGTTACTCCGGACAAGACTATACTGGAAGCAGGTCTGGATATGGATATCGACATGCCCTATTCCTGCCAAAGCGGTTTGTGCACTGCCTGCAGGGGTAGATTGCTTTCTGGAAAAGTAACCATGGATGAGGATGCCGGACTAAGCGAAAATGAAATCGAAGCGGGATATATTCTCTGTTGCTCCTCCAAGCCCAAGAGCGGGGAAATAAAAATCAATATTGAGTAGATGCTATCCCCTAAGACTGGATTGGATGAGCTAAAAAGAAAATATAGGGTTTTGGAGCGGAATGTTTTGCTGCTGATAGTGATACCATTGCCTTTTTTTTCTTATGCGTATCTCTATACCACCGGAAAATCCAGGTCCCTATCAATTCCGGATCTGCCGGATTTACTCAATTATCTGTTGTTGACTCTAGCCTTCGGTGGATTGTTGGTGCAACAAATCCGGTTCAATCAGGGGTTAAAATCTACCCACAGGAATTCGTTGACTTTTGATGAAAGGTTTTTGATCTATGCTCGGATCACTGTTGACCGGTATTGGATTCTTCTCGTGGTCGGAATACTTTGTTCGACTGGATTGCTTTTATTTGAAAATCCAGGTTTTACCATAGCTTATGCTTCTTGTCTTATTGTTGTCTCTTTAGGCAAGCCCACTCCAGATCGAATTGTTAGCGGTCTTCGCTTAAAAAATGAGGAAAAAGACAAGGTATATGAAATCAGCAGAAGGGAAGATCTCTGATTTCATATACCCACTTGTTGGGAAAACTACATATTTCGAATCTGCAGAGAGCCGGAGCTTATTGATCCCCTAATGGTATGTTCGGACCCGTTTTCAATAGTTAATGTTTTTGAATTAGAGACGGATCCTACCCGAAGAGATCCACTTCCCGCCTTTAAATTATAATTGAACTGATCCAGCTGGGAAACGGTCTGAATATCTATACTTCCGGAAGACCCCTCGAGTGAGGTGCTGCCGCCTAATCCGCACTGAACCGCCCGAATATTGCCGGAAGAAACAGTTATTTTCCCCAATTCCCCCACATTTTCCAACCGTAGATTACCGGAAGAAAGTTTGGCATTAACCAGTCCTTCGATATCTGTTATTTTCAGTGAGCCACTATTTGCGTTGATGTCTGCATTGCCTCTAACTCGGCTGATCTCTGCCAACCCGGAAGTAATGGAGCAGATAAGGTCTCCTTCAATGTCCCGAGCATCTATCCTTCCAGAATTTGCCTTTAGGAAAAGATTCCCTTTGACTTGCTTGGCGTCGATTTTACCGGAACTGACGGACAGATTGGTTTCCTCGGCATTGACCTGACTTACTCCGACCAGCCCTGAAGTGTTTCGAATGGAAATCTGTAGGTCTTCGGGGCCTTCGAGGTGAATGAATCGTTTCTCCCGAATAATCGGTTCTTTGTTTTGATTCTTGTAGGATACTTTTAAAGTGTTGCCCACCGTGACCATGAAGAAAGAACGGCCTGCATCTTCATTTTTTCCGAATAGAGCACTTAGTTTGATATCACTCTCTCCGGGAATGCCGGTATATATGACATCGACGCCTGCGATTTCCATTTCGAGTATATCAATACCAGAAAAGGTTTTTTCGATGACTTCCTGACCTAAAGATAGATGAGTTATTAGGAGAAAGAGAAAAATGGACAAAGGAAAACGGAAGTAGTGTGTATTTTTCATGTCAGTTGAATTTACAGGTTGGGTGCATTTAGAAAACAAGTCCGAAGGAAATAGGACTCACAGAAGGTTGCACATCCTTGTGAAACAGGGGATTGAAGTCATAGGTGGTGAAAAAGGTAACGCTTCTAAACCCTACCTCCCCTCTTAATCCATACCTGAAATTACTCAAATAGGCGCCAGCCGGTTCCTTTTCCTTTTTTCTTGGGGAACCGCCAAGTTCACGGTATACAAACTTACTTCTCCCCCCAAGCCGATACCCGGCATAGGGTCCGATTCCAACCCGGAGGCCTTCTCTACCTTTTCCGTTCTTTTTACCAAAATCATATTTCAACATAGTTAATGCCGTCATATAGGAGGCTGATACCTTGCTTTTGAATCCTTCTACATCAGTTCGATTTACAAAGTCGACCCCGCTTTCACTCCGCTGTGCCTGAATTCTTGCATTTTCAAATTTGAAGTTGTACCACTGAACCCCTAAACCGAAATCCCAATACAGCCCCTCATTTAACTTTTGACTCGCCATCCAGTTTAGTCCGACATTCCAACTTCCCCATCCTTTGACCGCATAGGATGCCCCGGGGCCAGGAATTCCTCCGTCTTCAAAGTAATTGTTTATTCCCAAGTCAGCATTGAAAAACGTTCGGAAGGAAGGATCCTTTTTCTCCTTTGGACTGGATTCCATTTTGACTTTGGTTTTTGATCCCGATTCGTCAACGATTAGTCGGTACCTTCCGAAGCTAACTTCCGTTTCCGTTCCGTCTTCATAGATGCGAAAGATTTCCCTTTTCCCATCTTTGTATTTGACCTCCACGACAGTTTGCACCCCGTCCTTCTCGGGAGAAGGCAAATCCAATTCCTGAATAATCTGGTTGATATTCATTTGCTTCAACCGTTCAAAATCTTCCGGATTGTCTATAACTACTACCAGTTTTCCGGATCTCCCAAATTCAACAATGATGCTGTCATTTTTGACGAGGTTATCTTGCTGATCCTGCCTTCCAAACACCTGTTGGATAAATATCATAAGTAACACGGCAATTAAGTACCTTTTCATATAGATTTTTTTGTAATTTATTTTTCTTTTTTACTGGCCATAACATGGACAAACAAGTCATTTTTGGCATCTTGCAAATCCCCAAATCCCTTGTCAACTTTTGTGAAGAATCCGCCGATTTTTTCCAATTTGTTTTCAATCCCGTCTACAAGCTGCCCTTTGTCAGGAGCGATGGCATATCCTCGCGATACGATCTTGACCGTGTAGGCGATTTCTTTTTCCTGGGGGGCGATTTCGGTGATTATTTCATCAATATCTAGCGGCATGGTAGCCAAATCAAAGGCCAAAGTCTCAGTCCACACCACTTCCCGTTGGTCGGCGGGAGGAAGGGATTCTACCAATCTCTCTGATGGATCAGAAGGTAGAGTGGCTACCTGTTCGCTAGGCTTGTAGGCAGGCGCAGGTTTAGAAGGCGCAGGTTTTATTAGAGCTGGCTGAAAAAGGGGTGGGGCCTCGGAGGCTTTTTCCACTGTCACCGTATCCATAGGAGCAGGGGCTGTGGGCTGTATCTGAGCTATTTCAGTAATCAATTCTTTCCCCAATTCAGAAGGGGTTTGGTTCCAGTATTGGTAGCCGATACCTATACCCAAGAGCAATAGAAATCCTGCTGCATATTGCCCCCAGATTAGCCAAAGTGGCTTTTTATTTTCTGCCAACTGCTGCTCCAATTTGAACCATGCTCTCGGAGAAGGCTTTATTTCATGGTTGCTGAGTTTTTCCCGAAACAACGTATCTAGGTGTTTATCATCCATGGTTTTTGGTTTCTTTTAATTGGTAAGATTCCTTTGAAAGGCGGTTTTTCAAAGCCGCTCGCGCCCTGCTGAGTTGGGATTTTGACGTGCTTTCGGAGATCCCAAGCATGTCTTGAATCTCCCTGTGGGAGTATCCTTCAATTACATAAAGATTGAATACCGTACGAAAGCCAACCGGAAGTTCAGCAATTAGCTGAAATAAGTCCTGACAATTGAGGTCATGATCGGTAACTCCCATAGCTGGTGAATTTTCCTGTCCATCCAGATTGATTTCCATTAGCAGGTTTTTGTTGTCCCGTAGATAAAGCAGGGATTGAGTCACCATAATTTTCCGCATCCATCCTTCGAAATTTCCTTTTCCTTCATATTGCGGAAGCTTTTCAAATATTTTCATAAATCCCTCTATCATCACGTCCTCAGCCACCATGCTGTTTTTCACATACCGAATACATAGGGAGTGGAATTTTCCCGCATTGGCTTCGTAAAGTTCGCGTTGAGCCTTCCTATCCCCTCTGAGGCATCTCTTCACGATATCCGGTTCTTTGGTAAAGGTTTTGCTCAAAAACATGATGATGGTGTTTCAATAGTATAGATACAACTCCTCTCCCAAAGGTTGCACGTGACTGGAAAAAAAAATGATATTTCTACAAGTTCGACTGCTTTGGAGAAGTAATTGATAAATTATGGTTTTTAATTGCCTAATATACAGCTTTATAATTGATGATAATATCAAACCTGCTCCATTCTCCAGCTTTTACTTCCACCGGATTGATGTGGTTTTCGCTGTCAAAAATATTGGCGAAAAATCCATCCTGCTCCACGGTGAACAGCGAATATTTTCCAATTGGCAGTTCAATACGGAAGGATCCATCCGGATCCGTCTCAAAACTGGCAATTTCTGGAGTTTGGATGGTGCCTATAAGGTAATCTCCGATTGATAATTGATCGATATGGGTAAGAGAGTGAATTTTTACCGTGCGCTGGACACCTTGCCTTGGGTTCTGTTCGGTAGGACCGGAGCCATCTTCTGTAGCTTGGGGCATCAGATTCCCTTCTACCCAAAACAGCTGCCCGTGGATCCCTTGGGTTTTTTCTTTGGGTGATTTACAGCCTACAGCCAATCCTAAACACAGCAGAACAAAAAGATATTGGATCAATTTCATGGCGTAAATAGGAGAGAATTAATACTTCAAATTCCTGAGAACAGTTCAAATGACTCCAGGTAATTGGGCTGAATGGTATTCCAGTCCAATTTTTCTTTCAAGAGTTGTGCCAGCGTTTCGGTGGCTTTTTCTTCCCCATGTACCAAAAAGGTACGTTTTGGGCGGCTAATAAATCCCTCACACCATTCGAGAAGCTCAGCTTGGTCGGCATGGGCGGAAAGCCCATCAATAAAATGGATGTCCGCTTTTATTTGAACATCTATCCCATAAATTCGGCAATTGGTATCACCGTCAAGGATTTTTCTACCCCGTGTCCCTTCTGCTTGATATCCTACGAATATGATGCTGTCGTTTTCGTTAGGCAGTCTGTTATACAAATGATGGAGAATTCTCCCGCCAGTAGCCATTCCGCTGGCGGAAATGATGATCGCATCCCCCTTAATAGTATTTAGCGTCATGGACGCTTCTTGGGTCCTATAGTAATGAAGCTTGGGATGAAGAAAAGGATTTGCTCCCTCTTCGTGAAGGAAAGGTCCCAAATGGTGATAATGACCATATTTCTTGTAAAGTTTTGTTACATCTATAGCCATGGGACTGTCCACATAAATGGGGATTTCAGGAATGGCTCCCAATTTTTGCAACCTATGGAGGTAAAACAGAATCATCTGGGTTCTGCCTACGGCAAACGAAGGAATGACAGAGATACCACCGTTCATATAGGTATCTTTGATGGCCTTGGCAAGTTGGCTCTGAATCGTCGAGGAGGCGTTGATTCTGTTCCCATAGGTGGATTCCAAAAATAGGACGTCACAGAACGGAATTTCTGTTGGAGGATAAAGGATAGGATCATGAAACCTGCCCAAATCACCGGAAAAGACGATTATCTTTTCCTGATTTTCTCCCTGAATCTTGATCTTCAAAATGGCCGCCCCCAAGATATGACCGGCATTATATGCAGTTACTTTGAGGCAACCGGCAAGAACATGCTCCTCTCCAAATTCCAACGGTTGAAGCAGGGGAAAGACGCGTTCCGCATCTTGAATTGTGAAAAGGGGTGCCGGTTTTTCATGTTTGGAATACCCTTTTTTTAGAGCGTACCTGGCTTCTTCTTCCTGTAGCTTACCCGCATCGAGTAGAAGAATTTCAACCAACTCCAACGTGGGGGATGTCCCATAGATTGGCCCTGAAAAACCTTCTTTCACCAATTTCGGCAAATATCCGGTATGATCGATATGGGCATGCGTCAAAAAGACCATATCGATTTCGGCGGGATCTATGGGGAAGGATTCCCAGTTACGCAGCCGATACTCCTTTAGTCCCTGAAACAATCCACAGTCTACAAGTATTTTCAGATCATCTACTTCCAATAAAAATCTCGAGCCAGTTACCGTGCCTGCGGCCCCCAAAAACTTTACCTTTACATTCATGCTTTAATATTTTTCAATCAAATATACTGAATTACCTATACAGTTAGGCCCTTATTTTACCATGAAGTAACTGTCTTTAAATTTGAGCATAGTCAAACTGTCGCGTTCCGTGTGCTCTTGGTCGCTGGTACAGGTAAGGCAAAGCAATCCCTCTTCATGAAAAACCCAATGGTTTCTTCCGTTGACATCCCTATTCTTGTACCCTCCCGCACTGATGGTACTTCGAAGGATGGGAAGAAGTGACCTTTCCATTACGAAGGGGGTTTCATAGGGCAGGAGTAAGGTCTGACGCAGGTATTGTCCCCTGTACTTAGCGAGGTTTGGAAAGTCCAAGTGCCTTTGAAATGATAGGATGCTGTCTGTTAGAGAATAGTCGTAACCGACCTCAGAGGCATTTTTCAACGCTTCTTCTCTATTTCTGCCGTTGGAGGTGAAGGTCTGCTCCAAAAGGCCCACTTCCCCATCATATCCTTTGAGGATTAGAGTGACTCCACCAAATTCCGTACTCTTATCGGAACCCGTGGTAGCTAAGACTAGGGTTTGGGGAGGCAGAGGTATGGTTTTATCCAGCTCTAAGCTGGCTTGTTCCCTAAACTGATTGACCACTTTGGGGATTTGAAAGGCACAGATCAAAATACTCAGGATCCAGATTCCGAAAGCAATGAACCCTAGGGGCGCATCAATTATGCTTCTCTTGATAAGTACGCTTATGCCCAAAAGGGTGATGACGATTCCTGGTATCAATACCAAAACCGATGCCGCAATGGCTAACCAAACTGGGACTAGTTCTGATACAGCTTCAATAGGGAAGCCTTCGAAGAAATACCCCCAATCATTGTTGGTGAGCAGTTCGGTGTAAATTCCTAAAAAGAGAAGGGGAAGAATGATCACCGTGGTACCTAAGAAGAAAATGATCAGACCAAAAACGACCCGGACAAATTCCAGCAAAAACCTCCCAAAGGGGCCGAGAGCTTTCCCTATTCCGTTGATGATTTCACCCATTATTCGGAATGGGGCCATCAACAATTTTCTACCGGCAGACTCCTTGGCGGTATTTTCGGGGTTTAGATTTTCCTGAATAGTCTGTTCAATGTTGGTAAGGGTAATGGCACCACCTTTCATTTCAATTCTTTCTGTGATGGATTTTGCCATGGGAGTTATTATCCAGAGGATAAGGTACAGCACAAATCCTGATCCTCCCGCAAATATCAATCCCACAAACGCCAATCTTACCCACAGCACATCTATGTTGAAATAAGCAGCAAGACCGCTGGCAATGCCCCCCAGCACTCTATCATCGGGGTTTCTATAGAGTTTCTTGATGTTTTTGTCCTCCGGTTTTTCGTATGAAGGAGGAAGTATGACCCAAAGCAAGACATAGGCGATTACCGTCCAAAGGCCAAAGGATATCCGGAGGTTAAGGTTATCTGAGAAAAAGCTCAATGGCAACTTGGTAATGCTTATTTGCCCACTGAAAAGAAGTAATATGGTGATGAGTCGGGTCCAAAGTGGGTCTATGGAGAAATAATTCGCAAACCCTGCACATACCCCTCCCAGAATCTTACTGTTTGGCAGCCGAGTAAGCTTCCTGTAGGCTCTACCGGATTGTTGGTCTGTAGGGGTGATGTATTTGTAGAAATCATTCTCCTCTTTCTGGGATTCCACATCAGGTTTTAGATCGTTTTCCACTGCTTCAAAGTCAGCAATGGTCCCCATCTTTTCAATCAGGTTACTGACATTTTCTGCCGTGATGACCTGTTTGTTGTTTTTTAAGTTGCTGAGAAATATCTCAGCGATTCGGTTTTCTATATCGGTGATGATCTCGTGGTTGTCTTCATAATGAGAGAAATGCTCATTGATGGCATCCAGGTATTTTTTGAGTGTCGTATACCCATCTTCTTCGATATGGAATAGAATGCCGCTGATATTGATACTGATTGTCTTTTTCATGGAAATATGGCTTTAATAATTGGGCATCTTAACTTAATGGTGATACTCCAGCAGGAGGTCCTGAGGTGGAAGTTTTTGAAAGAATGGAATTTACCGAATGGTCCAGCGTATGCCAGGTGCTGGACAGTTCCTGAAGGAATTCTATTCCATGCTCCGTGATGGCATAATATTTCCTAGGCGGCCCGGCATCAGATTCTACCCAGCGGTAGCGAACCAGTCCGGCTTGCTTCAGCCGATTGAGCAATGGATAGAGTGTGCCTTCTACAATAATCAGATTGGCTTCCTTAAGCTCCTCCATCATATCGCTGGCATAGACCTCCTCCCTGGATATTATATGTAAAATACAGCATTCGAGTATTCCTTTTCGCATCTGTATCTTTGTGTTTGAAGCTTTCATAGGTCCTTTGATTTCATATGTAGGTGATTGCATTGTAATTGGGTGTATGAGCATTTGCGTATTTACAATTCATTCATAGAGAAAAATTGTACCAAGTTTATAATGGGTACTTGGTAATGCATAGATAAAGGTAATACCAAATACCTTTTTTACACCGTCCCCACGTTAAATAGCCTCTAGAACCGTTTAAACGCCGTTTTTACCTGAATGGCTATTGTCCGAGTTTTTAAAAAAGATTCTCGAGCGATAGCAGAAACACGATTTATAAATAACAAATTGGTTTATCAGTGAACAATTTTATGTCCGGTTCCGTACATCTTGAAAATTAATTTCAAGAAATTCTATTTACATCATATTTACCTATTCATTTTCTATTTACTTTGCACTCGGGTTGTGTTTTAATCTTATGATTATCAGGGGATATTTTTATTTACTTTTCTTCTTAGCCTTTGTTTTTCAGGCCAGTTCTCAAGGCATAGCTCCAAAATATTCCAATGAATTCATGAACATAGGGATAGGGGCGAGGGCATTGGGAATGGGTGGAGCTCAGGTGAGTGCGGTAAGGGATGTGACAGCGGCTTACTGGAATCCTGCTGGACTTATCGGTGTGGCACATGAATATGAATTCGCCCTAATGCATGCGGAGTATTTTGCGGGAATTGCCAAATTTGACTATGGTGCCTTTACGACGAACATCCAAGAGGACAATCAAATTGCCATCTCCCTTATTCGTTTTGGCGTAGACGACATCCCGGATACCCGGTTTTTATATGATGCAAACGGAGCCTTGAACTACAACAATATCCAATTTTTCAATGCCGCCGATTATGCACTAATGCTATCGTATGCCAGAGATATCAGCGATGGTTTTAAAATGGGTGTCAATGCTAAGGTCATTCATCGGAATGTGGGGAAATTCGCAAATGCCTGGGGATTTGGATTGGATGTTGGAGCCATTTACCTCTATGAAAGTTGGCAATTTGGATTGATGCTGCGCGATGTGACTACCACCTTTAATGCATGGACACACAATGCCGACTTGGTTCGGGAAATATACGCCCAAACCAACAATGAAATCCCTACCAACAGCATTGAATTAACCATGCCAAGGGCCATCTTCAGTGTTGGGAAGCATTTTGAGTTTTCAGAATTACTGCGGCTGCAGTGGGTATTTGATTTAGACTTCTCCTTCGATGGAAGAAGAAACACCGTTTTTGCCACAGATTTGGTGAGTGTGGATCCCCGGACAGGAATAGAGCTTACCTACAACAATACGGCTTCGCTGCGTCTGGGTGGCGGGAATGTACAGCGATTAAGAGATTTTGATGAAAGCTATTATACCTCATTTCAGCCGAGCTTTGGACTCGGATTTTTATTAAGCGGTAATGTGCAAATCGATTATGCACTTACCGATATTGGAAGCGTTTCGGAGACACCCTATTCCCACGTATTTAGTGTAAAGGTGAGTCTAAATCCGCTCAAAGAGAATTTTAGACTAAATCGAGGATGGAGTCAACAGTGACAGGTATGAAGGAGAAGATGCTTTTTGTTTTACTTTATTTTACGTTTGTCGGTGCCTATGGGCAAAATAACCGATGGATAGATTTTTCAAGGGACTACTATAAAATACCTACGGCGTCAAACAGTGTTTATCGGCTTAGTTTTACGACCCTGTCGGCATCCGGCATCAATATGACCGGCTTGGACCCTAGGGATATACGTGTTTATCACAGAGGTCAAGAGGTTGCTGTTCATGTACAGGGGCAGGAAGACGGTATTTTCGATGCCCAGGATTTTGTTGAATTCGTAGGGATGAGAAACGACGCCTCCTTGGATAGGGGTCTTTACCAAAATCCAGAGGATATCCCCAACCCCTATTACAACACACATAACGATACCACAGCTTTTTTTTTAACAATTACACCTGGAGTTCGGGGTAAAAGAATGCAAGTGCGTGGATTACCAGCACCTGAAGTTCCAGTAGTGGTTTCTTATCAGAAGCGTTTAGTGCAGGATTTTGCCGAACAATATTCCTTGGGAAGAACGTATTTTCCAGGTGTAAGACTGTCTACCTACGATCAGGGCCAAGGGTGGACGGGAACAAATATTGCCAGGGGAAACAACAGAGTGTTCAATTATAACAATCTTGGGGCCGTTCAAAACATCCCGGGACCCAGGTTGGAACTAAGTGTCGTCGGTCGTTCGGACACCAATCACCGAACTTCTGTACAGATAGGACCTTCTTTGGTTGGATTGAGAGAATTGGGCCCATATGACTATCAAGGGTTCGAAAATCAGGTAATCAGGGAAAATCTTACTGCTTCGGACTTTAGCCCGAGCGGGAACCTAGTAGTGAGGGTAGCCTCACTTGGCCTAGAGAATGCAGTTGACAATATTTCCGTAAACTATATACGGGTGGATTACACTACCCCCGTAACAGCTGGAGACATGGACCAGCAAACCCTTCATTTTCCTCCTGGATTGAGCAAAATCCAAATTCCCGGAGTGACGGGGTCCTATGTGGCGTTTGATAGGAGTGATTTTTACGCTGTTGTTCGCAATGCACTAAGCATAACCAATGGCGTACTTGAAACTGGTGCTGGAAGAGCGGGTTATACGTCCGAATTAATGATACAGTCTGCAGTATCCACCATAGAACCCAATGTGTTGCAGCGGGTTCGATTTAGAAATATTCTAGACCAACCTGCCAATTTTTTAATCATTTCCAATGCACTACTTGAACGGCCAGCTGCTACCTACGGAAATCCTGTTCAAGCTTATGCTGCCCACCGCGCATCCCCTGCAGGGGGTGGATACGATACATTAACTGTAAATATCGACCAGTTGTATAACCAGTTTTCCTTTGGGGAAAAATCCCCGTTAGCGGTGCGAGATTTTCTGAAAGCCTACTATCCGAAATATCAGCCTGAAAACCTCTTGTTGATAGGCAGGGCTTTTGGTATATACAATACACAGCGATCCGGGAATGTGAATTATTTTTATAGAAATAATCCGTCCATTTTCTCCTTTCAGGAATTGGTCCCCACATTTGGATATCCCTATTCGGACAACCAATTTTCGGTGGGGCTTGATCCGGAAGAACCCATGCGGCAGGATATTGCGGTAGGTAGACTTCCAGCACGGACCCCCGATGATGTGGCCAGCTACTTAGATAAAATCAAAGAGAAAGAGGCTCTGGGAGTACAGGAAGATTGGCAAAAGAATGTCCTGCACTTAAGTGGGGGAAGGTCTGCTTTTGAATTGGAACGTTTTTTCAATTTTCTCAATGGTTTTAAAGCCGTTGCGGAGGATATTTACTTAGGCGGAAATGTTTTTACGATCAGGAAACGTACAAATGCAACCGTTGAATTGATAAACGTATCCGATCAAGTTAACGAAGGAGTAAGTCTGGTAACTTTTTTTGGTCACGCAGCTCCTTCAGTAACGGATGTGGACATAGGTTTTGCCAGTGTCAATGAACTCAACTATAGGAATAAGGGAAAATATCCCGTATTACTTCTGAATGGATGTGATGCGGGTAACGCATTTGGGGCTGCGTATACATTCGGAGAAGATTGGATCAATACCCCCGACCGGGGTGCCTCTAATTTTCTGGCCCATGCTGATATCGGTATTGATGTGTACTTGCGACGGTACAGTGAATCCTTCTATGCCAAAGCATTTGCGGATTCATCGCTGATCCATCAGACTGTGGGTAAAATAAAAATCGAATCTGATAAACAGATGTATAGTCGCTATGGTTTCTCGGAGGTCAACCGCAGTCATGCAGACCAGATGATCATGTTGGGTGACCCTGCGGTTAGAATATTTCCGGCTAATAAAGCGGACTATGCGATATCTGAGGAAGATGTTACATTGTCGGGACTAGATGATGCACCCCTGAGTTCTTTGCTTGATTCTATGCGATTTTCAATGGTAGTTCGAAATATTGGCAGGGTGGATTTGGACTCGATGGAATTGAATGTGACCCGCCAATTGCCGGATGGCACGAGCATTTCCTATGAACTGCAGCGCTTAGCACCTATATTTAGGAAAGATACTTTAGTTTTAACCATACCCAACGTAGGAGTCAATGCTTTTGGGGACAACATCTTCACCATAGAGGTGAACAAGCGGCGGCATATCGATGAGCTCACCTATGCCAACAATGTGGTAATGGTGACACGCTATGTGCCGCTAAGTGGTACGTTGAATTTGAAACCCATAGAATTTTCCATCGTGAATACTCGTCAGGTGGAAATTGTAGCCCAAATACCCGGGAAATCTATTGAAGACCGAAATTTGGTGATTCAGTTGGATACGGCCGCTGATTTTTCCAGCGCGGCAAGAAGAGAGGTAAGGCTTACTTCCGCCAATCTGGCCCGCTGGGATGTGGATCTTTTCCAACAGCTCGCACTTCGGGACTCCATGACATTTTACTGGCGAACCCGCTTTTTGGAACCGCAGGAAGGGGAAAATGGCGAATGGAATTCCTCCAGCTTTTCCTATATCCAAAATGGACCCGAAGGGTGGACCCAACGCCGACTGCCACAGTTTGTTTCAAACCGTCTTGAAAATATTCAACCTGACATTGAAAGAAGCGAATGGAAGTTTCAAGAGTCCAGTATGAATATAGATATCTTCACCTTTGGCCCCGAAGCTGAGGGGCTTGGGCCAGAAAATAATCAGGTACTAATCAACGGAGTAGCCTATATTTTGGACGCAGCCGGCAGATTCTGTCATCCGGGCTCTTTGGGATTGTTGGCTTTTGAGGACAAAACCCTCATGCCTTATCTGCCGGTCCCGCTGACGAACATTGATGTGCTTGATGGGAAAAGTTGCGGAAGATCACCTCAAATCATTCAGAATATCCGAAACCAATGGATTACACAGCCCGGCCAAAGAATGCTTATTGACTTTATCAATAATATGAATGAGGGGGATTATGTGTTTATTTTTTCGGTGGGGAATGTGACTTTCTCGGATTGGCCGGAGGAAGTGATCATGAAAATGAAAGAAATCGGTGCCAATGAAGCAACTATTCGAAATTTGAAGACGGGGGATCCCTACATTTTATTTGGCAGAAAGGGAATGCGGGCAGGGGATGCGGTGGAGCTTGTTCCAAATCCCACCCTAGAAGATCTCCCAACAGCTCAAATTCTGACCTATGAGACCACATTAAACGGGTATTTCCCCAATGGAAGCATTGTTTCTCCATTGGTTGGACCTGCTTCGGATTGGATTACTTTTTTTAACACAGTTAAAGAAAAGGACTTTTTTAATCCGGAACTTTCCTCCTTTGATCTGATAGGGGTTACTCCTGACGGAGGCGAAGTTACTCTGATTCCCCGTATTCAAATGGAACAGGTAGACTTGACATCGGTAAATCCAGAGGACTATCCCTTCCTGCGGCTGAAATACGCATTGGAGGACGGAGAAGCGGAAGCACCCGAACAGTTGGAACGGTGGCAGGTCAATTATTCCGGAGTTCCCGAAGGAGTATTGGTGCTCAAAAGCAGACAGGATCAGATCCGTTTGTTTGAAGGTCAGGAAACTGAGGTGGAATTTGAATTTTACAACATAGCCAACTATGACTTTCCTGACTCAATTACCGTTGAATGGAGCTTTAACAACCTTGACCAACGCAGTATAGACCGGTTTTCCAAAAAAATACCCGCAGTCAAGGCAGGGGAGAAGCATTCCTTCAGTATTCCATTTGCTTCTAGAGGTAAGGGAGGAAGAAATTCGGTGAATGTTTTTGCCAATCCACGGATTTTTATGGAGCAACGTTTCCGAAATAATATTATGGATTTACCGGAGTATTTTATCGTGGAAGGAGATGACCTCAATCCGGTACTGGATGTTCATTTTGACGGCATGTATATCATGGATGGTGATATCGTTTCCCCGAATGTATTGATTTCTACCTTGATCAAGGATGAAAACCGGTATTCGCTGAAAAAGGACACCCTTGGCATGGAATTGATGATTAAGAGACCTTGTGAGGGATGTGATTTCGAACGGATTAGTTTTAGCAACCCTCAGGTAAAGTGGTTTGAGGCGACTGAAAACAGTGATTTTAAGATAGAAATGCAGCCTGGGCCACTTGAGGATGGGATTTATACACTGCGGGTAAATGCAAGTGACGCGTCCGGTAACCCGGCGGGGGATAAACCTTATGAAGTGAATTTTGAGGTGATCAATGAAAGTCAGATAACGAACTTCTATCCCTATCCAAATCCCTTTAGTACCAGCGTCAGGTTCGTATTTACAGTGACAGGCGCGGAGGTGCCTGATGAAATCAAAATTCAAATCATGACAGTCACGGGGAAAGTGGTGCGGGAAATATTTCAGGACGAACTTGGTCCAATCCGGATTGGAAATAACCTGACGGAATACGCATGGGATGGAAAGGATGAATACGGTGACCAACTCGCTAATGGGGTCTATATTTACCGGGTTTTGGTTCGTAAAAACGGACAGTTTATGGAACACCGATCTTCTGCCGGAGACAAGGCGTTTAAAAAGGGATACGGAAAAATGTACCTGTTAAGGTAATTGAATCCCAAACAGGTATTAGAGTTTTCACTGCGAACTTAAACCGTTAAAAAATCAGGATTAATTCCTATTTTTGACTTACCCACTTTGCGGTAACCAATAATTGGCCGATGTGCCGTTGCGCATGTTCGGCCGCATGAAATAGAAGCCCCATTTTCGTGGTTTCAATTTTTGCCCTGCCTAGGTATCTGATTTCTGTAAGGGATGACTCTTCAGTATGCTCAAGAAGTTGCAGCGCTTCTTTAATTTTGCTTTGAAGAACATGAAGCAGCTGTTTTTTTCCTATGTGTTCATTTTCCGGATTACCTTCATTTTTAAGAAATTCCAGTTGCGTATCATTTAAGGTGTTTCCTGCCGCATAGGTAAATAATCGGTCCAAAACCCCCACGATATGCTGTAAGTGAAACCCAACTGATGCTACCCCAGCGGGTCTTTCCCAAAGTGTCTCATCATCCAAGTTGATGGTGTATTTTTCCGCATCTTCTCCTGTCTGAACTAGGGCATGGGCCACAGGCTGCAAAAGTGGGGGGATATTTTTTACCGGACCCCGTTGCCAGACTTCCCGAAAATTGGTATTAGATGAATTGCTCATAACGGCGAAAATAATTGATAATACGAATATACTATTTTATCTCGTGATTATTAATATATAAAAATAAAACACTATATTTATACTAATATACAGACTATAATTTTTAAATACATAAAAATACTTATGTTATTCATAATTTTGTATATGTTTGGTAATATGGTGTGATGTAGGCATGTGGGAGGGTATAGACAATGTCAGTGAAAAAGGAAAACGGCAATTTCGAAAGTTGCCTGATTTCTTTTTGTGCTTCGCTATCCCTATTTTCTTTTTTTTGAGCACGATTCCCGTCCATGGTCAGGATTTTGGCGGCGCCACTAGGATTTACACCGACTTTGGAGGATATTGGACTTCGGGAATAGATGATATTAACACGACCTTGCCTGACAATACCCATCATTTATTGGGATTCACTTGGAATGAAATAGTCTATTCCACTGGGGTAGACGATGCCAACCTTACGGCCCAGGCAGTCAATTTTGAACCCCATATATACCAAGCGTTTCCTGTAAGAAATATTAAAGCAAAATCCAGTGGAACCTACATTGGCTTGGGACAGCTTTTTGATGGCAAGGATAATGCTATTTCTTCTCCCGCTCCATTTGATGTACCACCCAATTTGGCCTCGTTTTTAACAAGGGGTATCCGAGGCCTTGATTATGGTTCTGGAATTGCGAATATAGCGGCGGGAAATATTATATTCGATTTTACAGGAATCATTGATGAGACTCAAATTGGCGATGGTATTCCCGATATTTTGGTTACCCAATTTGCACAGCCCAGTAGTATCTTGGATGAAATATTTATGACAGATGCCGACGGTAACGTTATCGGAAATTCATTGACTATCAATCACGAGAATATTGACCCTGTTGGTAGGTGGTCGGCAGATTTTTATCAATTAGATGGTCTGGCTACTAACGTCTTTATTAAGACGACCAGAGATCTTAGGTTATGGGTGGCAGACCTCAGCGCTTTTGGAATACATTCGGGAAATTTCCATGAAGTCAGAAGTATGCGATATAGACTCAATGGAACCAGTGATCCGGCATTTGCCGCTTATAAAGTAGGGGTTTTCGACATTGTTTCTGCAAATAATGACCAGGACAGCACCTTTCAAGAATTCCCAGTGGTGGTGGATGTGCTCGCTAACGATTTGCCGAGAGAAATCCTGGATTTATCTACATTAAGTATTGAGTCCCCTCCCAGTAATGGAAGCGTGGAAATTGATTTGGTGACGGGGGAAATTACCTATTTGCCAAATAAGGGTTTTACCGGAACGGATCTGTTTAGATATGAGATTTGTGGATCCAGCGAACTTCAATGTGCTGAGGCAGAAGTATCCATCACGGTTATATCTAATGCCCTTCCTGTTAAATTATTTGAATTCTTCACCGCCTATCATCCGGATATCGGGGTGACGGTTAATTGGACCACAGCTTCGGAAGAGGACAATAAATATTTTGAAATTCAGGCTTCCCAAGACGGCCTTTCTTGGAGTTCGGTTGGAAAAGTTACCGGATCCATGACGACTACGGAAAAGCAAACCTATTCGTTTGTCCATGAAATGGCATTACCGGGGAATTCATTTTATCGTATCAAGCAAGTAGATCTCAATGGGGGATACAGTTTCTCTTGGGTAGTCAACCAACGCATACCCAAAGAGGCAAATAAATCTTTAGTTTTATACCCCAATCCGACTGAAAGGTTTGTCTATTTTCAAGGTAAAGACCTGGGCAGAGATTACCTTATTGTAATAAATTCTTTTGGCATGCAGGTTCATGCTGATGTGACTCTTGAATCAGCTTCCTCCCATCTCTACAAAATTGACCTAAATAACCTGCCAAAAGGAATCTATATCCTAAAGAATAGTACCTTCGCCCGCCTCATTCAGAAGATATGACTTGGCTTCAATTCTCCATTTGGTAGGATGAGATTTTTGGAAATATTGAAAATCTTATTTCATATCATTTTCCTTTGAACTATATTTATCCATTGAACCTAGATCCAAGATCATCTATTCTTGTTATTTTGTTTCGCAATTTGACATCTTTTAGCACAATAGAATACCAACTATCCCAATGACTGACCGAAGAAAAGTATTAAAAACCCTAAGTATGGGCCCCGCCCTTTTGATGGTACCTGAAGTTACTTACGCCTCCAAGAAAAAAGCCAGTACATTTAAATACTGCCTCAATACGAGCACCATCCGGGGGCAAAACCCCGGGATTTTGAAATATATTGAGATTGCTTCCAAAGCAGGCTATGACGGTATAGAGCTATGGATCGAAGATATTAAGAACTTTATTGAGGAAAACTCTGCAGCCCAACTCAAAAAGCACCTAAGCGACCACAAGATAAAAGCAGAAAACGCCATAGGTTTTGCGCCATGGATGGCAGCTAATGACGCGAAGAGCAAGGCCGGTTTTATTCAGATGGAGGAAGAAATGAAGATGCTGGCTGATATAGGCTGCTACCGGGTGGCAGCTCCTGCTATTGGAAACGACGCTCCGTTTGATCTGATGGCAGCCGGTGAAAAATATAAGCGGTTGATCGAATTGGGCCGCCGTACTGGGGTTCGTCCACAATTGGAGTTTTGGGGTGCGTTTAAGCCCTTTCATCATCTCGGCCAAACCTTGATGGTGGCCGCTGTAGCCAATGATCCTGATGCCAGGATATTGGCGGATGTGTACCACCTTTATCGGGGAGGCTCCGGGTATGGTGGATTGAAATTACTTAGTGGCAACGCCATTGAGATTTTTCATATGAATGATTACGTGGATACCATTGCCCGCGAGAAACAAGAAGATAAAGACAGGGTATATCCGGGAGACGGAGCCGCTCCCATGAAAGAAATACTAACAGATCTTAAAAATATGGGCGGGGAGAAGGTACTCTCTCTGGAATTGTTTAACCGCACCTATTGGGAACAGGATCCCCTGGAAGTTGCCAAGACTGGTTTGGCAAAGATGAAAGCTGCTGTCAAGGCTATTGGGTAGTGTTGTTCGGCTAGGGAGGATTAATTTAATAGGGATATTTGACGTCTAAATGTAAAACAATGCCCATACCATAACAGTCAGAAATGCCAAAATTGGGCCCAATACAATAAAGAATATTCCTCCTTCTCTAAAATCCCGCTGCTCGACTAGACCCGTACTGTAGGAGATGGCGTTGGATGGGGTGGAGACTGGTAATAGAAGGGCGCAGGAACAACTGATAGCAACCATTACGGGTACAGCGACACCATAAATGCCCGGTAGGGAAATCCCAAGGGGAACTAGAATGGATGCTGCTGCGGTATTGCTCATCACATTGGAAAGCAAAACCGCAATGAGACAGAAGATCATGGTCACCCCGACTATATGAATGGGGAGATTATTGACTTTATCCATGACAATCCCGGCCAAACCCACATCCACTAGTGCTATACCCAAGGCTAGGCCTCCAGCTACCAGCATTAAAGTGTCCCAGGGAAGAGTCCTTACCTGATCGGCATGGATCACTTGGGTCATGGTCAGCAAGACGATTGGGATAGCCGATGTTGCTGCTACGGGCACTTTATGGATGGGTTCTGTAAGCCACATTCCAACCGTAAGGAATAGGGTAAAGATTACCGCCTTTTTCTTCACTGGATCTACCGTTCCTACGCGCTTTGGGAGTTTGCTTAGGTCCAGTTCAACGTAGGAGAAATCATGTCGTTTACATAGAAATTTCCAAAACAACCACACCAAAAACAGGCCTGTAGGGAATCCTACCACCATCCATTCAACAAAGGTTAAGGTAATTCCTTTTTCCTGAAGGGCACCCACCGCAATGGCATTGGGGGTACTGCCTATGATGGTTCCGATTCCACCCACAGAAGCAGATGCAGGAATAGCCGTAAGCAATGCCTTTGAATAGGGGGAATCTTTTCCTAAAAGATGAATAAGTGGAATAATGGAAGACACAATCATGGCTGTGGTAGCGGTGTTGGACATGACCATACTTGCCAAGGCTGTCATGATCATCAATCCCAACAGCAATTGATTCGGCTTATTTCCAAACCGCTTAACTGTAAAACTGAAAAGCTGTCTGTCCAACTCTACCGCACTCATGCCCTCCGCAAGAAAAAAACCTCCCAACAACAGCCAAATCACATTGCTGGTCCAGGTACTCAAGTAAAGTTCTGGTGGGGCGGATTTGGGAAAAATAAAATCCGTACTAAAACCAACCAATAAGGTGGCAATAATGAAAATACCCACTGCAAATGGCGGGATAGCCTCCGTGATCCACAAACCAATAGATAAAATACTGATCAGAAACACATAATTTACCTCCGCCCCATAACCCAACTTTCTAAAGAAGTAGGTAATAATGATGGCTATAAGCAGGTTGCCAAAGAAGGTTGATGTGTTAAAAATCCAGTTGAGCCGAAGTTTTCTATACCACTTAAATGCGGCATACCTGGAATCACTGTCTGGCATATATTTGCGGTTTAACTATTTTTATGGGATTTAAACTAGGCTATAATTGAGTTTAGTATCAAGGTGAAAATTTAATTAAATGCCCCAAATCTGCGGTATTTCATGTAACCAGGTGATCCTTTCTAAGAAAAACATTTCAGTTTTCCCCCGTTTTATTGAATAGCAAGCTGAGCATTAACAAAATCTGTAAGGTTTGCGCATTTAAGATAAGTATTTCATGTTAGTATCCGTATTGGAAATGGAATTACTGTTTAAGATGTACACTGGGAATAGTTTTAAGTTCAGCTTCTTGCTCTCTTGTAATTTTCCAATAGGTGTCAAAGTACCCTTCTGACAAAATGGTATCCGGGTTATCCCGATAGATCATAAAATCCTTGAATCGGGGCAGGTTCTGCTGGGCGGGTCCAGTAAAGCTGTAGCCAGGCGGGCGGTTTCCTCCCCACCATGGTTTGCCAGAATTAATGACGACCAATTTCCCCTCTCTGGGGTAGATGTACATCATTCCGAGTGATTCATCTTCGAGCGAAAGGTGCATCGGCAGATCATTTTCAAGTGTTTTGATTACCGAATTTGTTTCAGTAGTGCCAAATAAAATCAAATGGGAAGAATCAAGATCACTGGGTCGAATCTCTTTGTCAGCCAAGACCCGAGGAAAGAAATGGATTCGTCCCAAAAACTCGCCGCGGTAAGCTGACCAATTGGCAGCCTCTAGTGCTAAAGATCTCCTTTGTTCCAAAACTTCCTGCGTTGGCGAATCTGCCGTGCCAAAAACATAAATATGTCTGTAGGAAAATGCTTCGTATATGGGTCCAGATAGTCCTTTTTGTTTAACTAATCCCCCTTGTTCGATCAGATTTCCGGGCCTCCATGTAGGCCCATCCTTGTAAAATGAAATTATATCCTGAGCAGCTACCCGAAGTTTCCTCCCGTCGATGTCTATTTGAAGCAGGTCTCCTGCATCCACCTCAGGATGATTAGCTAGGGAAAGCTGGAAGCTTCGAATATTTTGACTGGTGATTTTCAACTCTTTTCCGGAAATAATCTCAGCATCGATAGAAGCCAAAGCCCCTGGCTCTATTTGTAGGATTTCCACCCAGTAGGCTTTATTGTATGCTAATTGGCGGGTTGAAAAAGAAACTTTGGAGGGAAAGGGGTCTCGCTCAAACTGGCCCAGCCATTCAAAAAGCCTTCCATTGGCATAGGCATTTACCCAACTGTCATGCTGTACGCCCTCATATTCCTCGGACTGGACGAATATACCTTTTTCCTGCATCTGTTCAACCATCGCTCTAGTACCGGCAATAGGCACGACAGGGTCTGCGTCACCATGGAAAAAATGGACAGGCAGGTTTAATGCATTTCCAACCAAGTCGGAAGAGCCCTGAGGGGGTGCCGGACAAACAGGAGCAATGGCAGCCCAAATATCCGGTCGGCTAAGTCCCAACCATAACGTTCCGCCGCCTCCCATGGATAGGCCTGTTAGGTAAATTCTATTTTCATCTACTTTAAACCTTTTTTTCACGTCCTCAAGGACCGCATACACATCCTGTTCGGGAATTCCCTGATATCCCGCAGTCCCACGGGCAAAGGGTGCGGCAACAATATAGGGGACATGATCCCAGGAGGGAAAGTAGCGGCTTGCTTCTACGTCTGTTTCACCTTCGGCGTTACTTTTCCCAAATACGCGCCTCAACGCAAGCCGATGATTGGAGCCAGCCCCGTGGAGCATAATAACCACAGGGTATGCTTTGGAATCATCAAAGAATTCCGGAATGTAGATGGCATACGGCTGCTCGGTATCATCTGCTTCTGAATGAAAGCTCAGCACCTGAGGCCCCGATTCTAATTGCTGGGAAATGCCCGTAACAAAGCTTCCAGTGCAAAGCAAAAAAGCAAAAAGAAATGCCAGGTACTTATTCATGGATTAGGTAGTGTAGTTAGAAAAGGATTTAATAAAATTAGGCAAAATATTTCGGGATTTAAAATAGACCTATCTAATTCATCCAAAAAATTAAGACTTGAAAGGGGTTTAAATTTTCATAAGACTTAACCTGATTTCGTGCCGCTATCGCTAAATTTGCGGGATGCAGGAAGAATCTTCCATTTACGAATCTTTGGGTGATGAAAAAATAAAATCCATTGTGACCCATTTTTATAAAAGAGTCGCCCAAGTACCTGAACTACGTAAGTTGTATCCCAAGGACTTAGCTCCCGCAGAAGAAAGGTTATATTGGTTTTTGCTGCATGTGTTTGGGGGTCCGTCGACCTATCTCGAAAAAAGGGGACATCCCATGCTTCGTCGACGCCATTTTCAGTGGCAGATAGACGGGACGCTTCGGGATAAATGGCTTGATTGCATGAACCACGCCATTGATCAAGTAGCTATGGAATCCAAGGTGCGGGATTCTCTCAGTGCCTATTTTTTGAATGCTGCCAATCACATGGTAAATAGGTGATATATTTATTCAAGATGGGTTTAGTTTCGTTTGTAAAAAAATCTAAATTAGGGCCTTGCAGATTGATATTTTTTTTCTTACTTTTATTTTTTACTGTTTTGAAATAATCATATCTTTTGCAAAAAACCGAACTATTAAGGATGTTTTATCTTTTTAAATATCCTTTTCGAATTGTTGAATTTGTTTTTTACTAATCATATAATTTATTTATTTATGAAAAATTCCACTTTCTTAATTTTCATTTTTTCCATCTTTCTAATGACATCCTGTGAGATGTTTGAAGGGCCCGAAGGTCCTCAGGGAGAACAAGGGCTCCAAGGTGAGCAGGGAGAACAAGGCCCACAAGGTGATCCGGGGAATACCGGAGCGACTGGGCCGCAAGGACCCCAGGGGAATACCGGTGCTACCGGGCCTCAAGGCGAAAAGGGAGACCCCGGAGAATCCAACGTTCGGCTATATACCTTTCCGGGCGCTAATTATGGCATAAATGCCTCACACTATGTCAGTATTCCGGGAATTGGTCCGCAGGTAGATTCACATCTTTTCTTTGTATACCTTATTGATACGTCGGTTGCCGTCAAATATCCCATACCAGGACAGGGCATAAGCGGTAACTCCACCTACCGGGTGTGGTGGCTGAGTATAGGCAGCAGCGTCAGCGTAAGAACTCAGCGAAGCGCTGGGCCGGGGGAAACCTATGGGGAGATGCGTGTGATCACCGTCCCTATAGCCCAAATGCCAAATGGAAGGGTGGCTCAAACTGATGTGGATTTCAACGATTATGATGCCGTGGTCAGCTACTACGGACTATAAAAGTATAATGTAATCTTTGTCACGGTATAACCCGGAAATTTACCTTATTCTTGCATTTGAACTATGAAGTGATAAGCAATGAATTGGAAAAAAGAAATAAGAAGTTGGGCTATTATGCTGGGGGCTTTTGGAGTCCTGTATTTTACAGGCTTAATTACCCCCCTTATGGGTGGCGTACAGTCCCTGCTGCTATCCACTGGTCTGATGAAGCCAACTATTACCCTTGAGAATAAAGAAAAACAGTCATTTGATTTCACCGGGCAGTTTTTGGATATGGAAGGAAACCGGGTCGGCCTTACTCAATATGAAGGCAAAACGGTGTTTATAAATCTTTGGGCAACCTGGTGTCCGCCGTGTAGGGCGGAGATGCCACATATCTCAGAACTCTATAAAAAGGTAGGTAAAACTGCCGAAGTGGAGTTTTTAATGATTGCCCTCGACGATGATTTCGAGAAGAGCAAGAAATATATCAGGGATAAGGGGTTTGAGTTTCCCGTAGTGCATGCTGCCTACGGACTGAACCCCTCCCTACAAAGTCAGGCCATACCTACCACACTCGTGGTAAGCCCAGAGGGTGAAATTGTTTTCTATCAGGAGGGAATGAGCAATTTTGACACGCCCGAGTTTAGGGAGTTTTTGATTGGGTTGTGATATAGTTTAAAATGGTGTTGGTAAATTAGCTTTCGGTAAAGATATCTGAATTAAATATATCGCCCACTGGTAAATTGAATAAAAAAACCTTCCGTAAATCCGAAAACCTTCCAGGTTTTATTGATAACCAGCTATTCGTTAAAATTAATTGGGTGAAATCTGGAAGGTTTTTCTTCATTCATTCCAGCAACGTACTCCGGATTTCAGGGATTCAATAAAAAAAGCCTTCGCTTCTGAAGGCTTTTTTTATGGTTTTTATAATGTTGAGGGTGGTATATATTCGGTTCGCATACTGTTTCAGTTTAGTCGTATTTTGAAATTAACTTCATAAAATCCACAAGGCCTATTGCCTCAATATCCCCTTTCATAGGGAATTGGTCAGAGCCGGAATATATGAGGAATTTTCGTGTCGCATTGATATCCTCACTGGCTCGGTGAAATCCAGCCCCTACTGTAGGAGAGATCGACTTTTTAATTTCTACAGCCCAAACTTCCCCGTTTGGCCCTTCCAAAATCAAGTCGATTTCACTTTGGTTGCTGGAGCGGTAATAGCTGGTAACCCATTGGGGAGAAAGTTGGTTGAGAATGTTTTCGACCACAAAGCCTTCCCAACTTGCCCCTACAGAGGGATGGCCCATCAGATAATCGAAACTGGAAATATGTAACAAGTTGTGAAGCAAACCCGAATCGCGTATATAGATTTTCGGAGACTTGACAAGCCTCTTTTTTGTGTTTCCGGACCAAGGCTGCACCTGTCTTACCATGTAAAAGTCCTGTAGAATATCCAAATAGGTACGGATGGTAGTGTGGCTTACTTCAAGGCTTTTGCCTATTTCGCTAAGTACCGCCTGCTGACCGTGGTAATGCGCCAACATACTCCAAAACCGCTTCATCCGCGTTGCGGAAACTTGTGGACCAAATAGGGGGATGTCTCTTTCCACATAGGTGGCAATAAAGTCATGTCTCCAATTCCAACTTTCCTTGTCGGATTCGGCTAAATAACTATCAGGAAATCCCCCTCTAAACCACAGTTTCTCATAATTGAATCCCAAGGGGTCATTTTGATGCAGTTCTATCACTGAAAATGGAGTGAGTTCCAAATACCTGATCCTTCCAGCCAGGGTCTCAGAGGTTTGTTGCAACAAATCCCTGGGAGCAGACCCCAAAAGCAGAAAATGACCAAAACGTTCACCAGCCCTTCTTCTTATATCTACCAACCCTCGAATGATTTTAAACAATTCGGGTCGGCGTTGGATTTCGTCGATCACCATAAGTTGGTTGTCAAATCTTCTCAAGTAGCTTTCCGCATCATCCAGCTTTGCCAAGTCTGAATCCAATTCCATATCCAGATAATGTACTGACTTTTCCACGGTGGATTTTGCGAGCTCCAATGCCAAGGTTGTTTTTCCAGCCTGTCTGGGTCCTATAATAACGACCACGGGCATACTCTTTAAGGCATGGATCAATTTGCTTTCAAGTGTTCTTTTTACCCAATTCTGCATCAAACTTTCAATTTGCATGAAATTTAGTAAAAAAGTATGTAATTTGAAAGTTTCGGTTTCAGATTGCATGGTTTTTTGATGAACTAGGCTGGAACAAGGCCAAGCTTCCGGAGGCCATGGGAGTTGAGCAGGTGTGTAAATATTTAAAAGGCGAAGAAAATTTCAAGCTGGAAACTCTGTGTAAGCTGGAAAAAGTGCTTGGTATAGAACTGGTTACCGTGTTGCAGGCTGATGAGGAAGTTGTCGAAAAAAGTGATTTGGCGATGGCGGGTGAGCCCGGTCTGCGTGTGTATGACGAGGGGAAGGATAAAGATTAGTCTACTCAAACTCGCAGAGATTCCTTTTTTAAGATTATTTCATCATCTTTGACAAATTCGAGAATTTTTTCATCCAATACAGCTTCAATTTTGGCGATACTTTTCAATGTGAAATTATGGGTACCACGCATCCATTTGCTGACTTCGGACTCGCTTTTACCCAATAATGCTGCCAAATCCTGTTGGGTTTTTCCCTGTTTTTCCAGTATTGAATGAATTTTGTTGACCACATCGAAGGAATGGTCCACAAATCTATCTACTTCACCACTCACCTGAATTGAATTAAATAGTTCGCTCATTTTTTTAAGGGTTTGTGAAAAAGGTTAAGTCACCTTTTAATTGATTTCCAGAAACTACAACTTTTCCTAGTGAAACATTTAACTTCAGGACAAAGGCTAAGGCATTGATTATTTGAAAGTGAGGAAACGCATCAGGACTGAATTGAACCGCTTGTGAAGTTTTTCGGCCTCCATTTCCTAAGATCAATATATCATCATTTACTCGGTAACAATACAATCCAAGCTCAGAAGTTTCGATGGGGATTGCCTCCCCATAATTTTCTTGCCTGAAAAACCGTTCTAAAGCCCCTTCAGAAGCGATTTTTCTAATCCATTTAGCGATGATTTCAATGTTGTAACGAGTTAGTTTTTAATTGGTTCAAAAGGCTTAACATCGTGTTTTTCAAAATATTCCTGTACCTCATCTAACTCATTTGGATGAACTACCTGAACGATTGATTTGGATATTAGGGGGGAGACCATTAAGTTTTTCCAGATGGAATGTTGCTTACCCAATTCTTTATTTGGTTCTTGGCCAATAATGAAATATTTCCCAACTTTTCCTTCTTCGTTAATTTCAAACGGTTTGATGATACTCACATAATCGTTGATCCTACGCTTGATAGATTCAAATGCGCCCTGAAAATCAACAAATTGGGTCAAAACTGGAACATCGTTTTTACCGATCAAATCGACTTGTAGGTTGAAAACCATAAAGTCAAACTCAGATGCTTTCAGCTGATAGTCTACGTTAACTCTTTCCTTCACTTTTGGAATAAAACTATTCTTTGCTTCGGCTAGGATAGAGGGTCTTATTTTCAATTTCAAACCGGAAATTTCAGACTTAAAAACGAATTGCTCATATAATTTTTTAAACACTACCTCATTTACTTCAACATCAATTTGTTTAGGCGGAGTAAGTGAAATTAAATTGTTCGTATAGTCTGAGATATATTGGATATAACTTGAGCTAAACTGGTTGTAATTTAACTCAAATTCATTTTTTGAACCCGTCAGGTTTTCGAAAGTCTTTAGTTGGATTTTTAAAAGTTTGAATGAATCCTCAGGAAGCAACTGTTTGATAAAGGATAGTTTTTCTGAGGAAAATTTCACAATAGATTTTCCAGACTCCTGAAATAGAAGCAAGCCCAAATTTATCCTTTCATGGCTAAAAGGAGAAATGGATGTAAAGATATTGGAGTAAAATGTATTCATAGCTTTTGGGTCATTCGACTCGCATGTTGTAAGAACGTTTTTTTAACTGTGTCGATCCATGCATTTGAAAATAAATTTTTAACCAACGAATTATACAGTTCATCCTTATTAACCCCCCCATTCGTTTGGAACGTTTTCGACAATTTGAAATGGGTCACTTCAAATTTACACTTTTGAATGGGTCTTAGCGGAAAGACCCGGAATTTTTGCAATTGACTTTTAATTTTAATTAAGTTATGATTTTTTCAAATAGCAAGGTAAGTATTGGATATTAAAATAATTTTCTATACTTTTGCAATAACAGTACACACCACGCTACCCGTAGAACAGCGTCCCAGGGTGTGTCTTTTGCTTTTATAAGGGTTTTGTTTTAATTTTTGGGCATGTTTGACAAAAAACCTACTTCTATTAATGAACAAATTAGTATTTTAAAGGCCAGAGGATTGGCTATTGAATCAGAGGCCGAAGCTGTTCACTACTTATCTCACATAAGCTATTATAGACTGGGGGAATATTGGCATTCTATGCAGGAAGATAAGGTAAATCATATTTTCAAACCAAACAGTACATTTTCAGACGTAATTGCATTGTATTGCTTTGATAGGGAGCTAAGGTCACTTTTATTTGATGTTATCGAAAAATTGGAGATTAGTTTAAGAACGAAACTGATTTATCATCTTAGCCATGAATATGATCCTTGGTGGTTCCAGAATTTTGATATTTTCACCGATAGTAGGGCTTTAGTAAAAACACTTGCCGCATTGGAGGAAGAGATTAGCAGGTCAAAAGACCCAACCCTTAAAAATCATTTTAAAAAGCATTCCGATGATAAACGTTTTCCGCCAGCCTGGAAGACGCTGGAACAGACAAGTTTTGGTTCATTGTCTAAATTATACGGGAATCTCAAAAATACGATTAAATCTAAAGACAAAATTGCTGAGGAATATGGTGCTGTAAACCATATTTATCTGCCTAGCTGGTTACAATCCATAGCACAAATTAGAAACTATTGTGCCCATCATTCCAGGTTATGGAACAGAAACCTACCAGGAGCACCTAAGTTGCTTGCCAACCCTCCTAATGGGTGGGTTGAAGATGTTCCAAAGCACCATGATTTTCCCAAGCTGTACGTACACCTATGTTTGATGAAATATTTGTTGAATGTTGTGGTGCCTGGTAATCATTTTACGGAGAAATTAATTCACTTATTTAAAAAATACCCAAATGTGGATCCCAATGCTCTGGGTATGAAAAGAGATTGGGAACTTGAAAGTTTGTGGGTGGGAGATAAAGATGCTTTCTAATAAAAGGGCATATGAGAGAATTAGACATAGATTTAGGTCGCAGATACTCATCAAACATTTGCTACCTCCGAGTATGCTTGGTTTGTGCGGTTATTTTCGCATTACTTTCTTTAACGATCTTCTATTTTGCATGGATGTACCCATGGATTATCACTAATAATATTTTTCCAGATCCAGCCTCAGATTATGTTACATCTTTTGCCCAAGTTTTAGGAGCTATTGCGGGGGTTTTATTTTTATACGCTGCTTTTCTAGGACAACAACAACAAATTATAATCCAACAACAAGAAATTAGAAGTCAGAGTGAGTTTAATAATCGGACAATTAATAACCAATATTTTTTTGAACTTTTAAATAGGCTTACAGTAGTTAAAACCAGTTTGTTTATCACACGCCTTGAACCAAATTCCGATGGGGTTGAAAAAGAGTTTGGAGATAATTCCTTTTATTACTATATGAATGTTTATTTAAGGAAAAAATTTGTTTCAAAAGATTTTCCAAAAGATGGCAAGGCTCTTTTTACCAAAAAAGCACTAGATGGCGTGGAGTCAAATTATGATCCAGAATTTCTTACTAGAAACGATTTGAAGTTTATTTTTGATAATTGTGAAAAAATATTTGGAATTGATGGCTATTTGAAAATTTTCAGAGCTATAGTTTCTTTTCTAAAACTAAATAAAATGGACGATTATTTATCGGTGTTAGAAGGATCATTGAGCGGGAATGAAAGATTGTTTCTTTTCTACAGTATTCTAGTTGAAATGGAAGATTTAGAGATCTTTCTTACTGAGCGGCAGTTTTTGAAGGATATTGATAGAAATTTCCTTCTTCATCAAGATAATTACTATATCCTTTATTCAAAAAAATAATGAGAGAACAGATAATATATGCAAAGGTAATGGCATTCATAAAATATGTAATTCAACGAATGAGTTATGGCAGATTTGTCAAGAAATAAGCTAATAAAGCTAATAGATTTTGGGAGAGGCAAAATCAGTTTTCAAGACATGAACTTGGAAGGAATGGATTTGAGTTTATTAAATTTAACAAGAGTGGATTTTAGAAAAGCCAGCTTTAAAGGAGCTAATTTTTTTAGATCAGACTTGGAAGGTGCAAATCTTGCTGAAGCAAATTTTGAGAGCGCAGATTTTTCTAAGGCCAATTTTAAACGAGCTGATCTCCGAAGAGCAGTTCTAAAAGACGTAAACTTTGAGGGTGCTAATTTTGAGGGTGCGAACTTAGAAGAAACTGATCTTGCTGATCAAGTTATGAAAAACGCAGATCTTTCTTGGGTGAATTTTAAAGGTGCAAATTTAAGCGGAGCGGATCTTACGGGGGTGGATCTTTCTTATTCCATTTTTGACGGCGCAAATCTTGAGGGTACAAATCTTGCCAGAGCTGATCTCACAGGTGCTTCGCTTCGCAATGCAAATTTTAATAGAGCTAACCTAAAAGGAGCACACATGTTCAGGGTTGACTTTCGACAAGTAGATTTAACGGGAGCAATCATAGATGAACTTCCCTTCTAAATTTTATTCATGATTATTAAATTACACATCAAAGATGTTTCATTTCTAATTACTAAAATCTGTAATAATTTGATAGTCTTATGTAAAATATAGTAATTTTTATAGTTTTATTAAATTAAATTTACTAAATGAATGAAAAATATTACACTCGGTGATAGATTAATGCTTTATGCAAAGTTGATATAGGATTCTTTTTTCTAATAATTCGATAAAGATAAGTGCTAAATCAATTCAATCTTGATTATAGCATTGAAATGCTTACTCCATATTGCATAGGTAGATTACAAGCATTTCATCTTGTGGCCTGTGTTTTTTCGTAAACAAAAGATCCATCGAAATTCCCAATGGATCCCAAAGGCAAACTACTCGGAATAAGTGATGAGCTGAAAGCCTCTAAAGGGAAAATGGTGAAGAGAATATTTACGAAATTCATGAGCTTGTCGCAAAAATTAGATTTATCTCGCTATGAAAAAATGATTTGATCCACTTGTTGTTTGTTTAAATTCATATTTTTTTTAAATTGAAAACAATTTTGGTTTCAAAAACAACTTAATACTATTAAACTATGGATGAACAATTAATTTATAAGCTTTTAGATCCAAAGTCATTTAATCTGAGCTTAAATAAAATTCTTCCGGATTTCGCACCTATAAGTGAACGTTTTTCCAAAAATAGAATTCCCTTTCAAACCTGGAGTCCTTACCGTAATATATCGATAAGTGTTTTTGAAATGTCTTTTAGTTTAAAATGTCGGTTCCAAGACGTTTTTCTAATTGCATATTTATTGAAAGACTACGGACTTAAAGGAATTTACCCCTCGAGAAATCAAAATCGAGAGATTTGTATAGGTACCTATTTACACCAGCTTTCTGATCCTGAGAAGTATGCTGTGGCAGAACCATTAAACATTCTTTCTTTTTTGGATTTAGATCCCAAATTAGATATTCAAGTTGTAGTGGATTCGCATTTCAAAAATAAATTTGTAGATTATGGGAATTTTATTGAGTATGAATTAAATGATGACACTGATTATGAAACGAGAGACTGTTTTGAACACACTACCGATTGGAGCCATTATAACGATGATTTAGATATGGACCAACAAAGTATCGAATTTTGGAATCAATTTTAAGTAATTAAAACAGATGTTTCCGTATCCTGAAAGACTATTGATAGCGGTGTTTATTTACGGCATGACAACCCACTTTTATTATGACAATTTAATTTCAAGCAAGATCTTTTCTCTATATTAAAATTTTCAACGATCAATTTGTAAAATTTTTGAAAAATATCTGCTCTTTATATGAATACAGGTAGAATTACTAATGTAATTGAATTCTTAAGTTTTGTGCAGAATTTGGACAATCAAGATATCGCACAATGGTTCTTTAGAGGGCATGGTGATTCCAGTTTTAAATTGGTTCCGGGTCTGTTTAGGCTAAATATTTCTGATACTTACTCCGACTGGAGAGGTGTTGAAGAGTATATGATGGAATCATTTAAAAGGGAAGGTTTGCCTCATCTTAAAATCACACCAAAAAGCGATGAGGAATGGTTAACATTAGCCCAACATCATGGTTTGCCAACACGCCTTTTAGATTGGACAGAAAGCCCGTTAATTGCTTTATATTTTGCTGTTGAAGATTACTGGAATTCTAAGGACGCCAATGTTTGGTGTTTTGGTGTCGTTTCAACGAATAACTGCCATCCTCAAAGTACTTTGATGGCCCGTAGGATTAATAGTGAAATTTGTAATTGCATTTTGTTGCCGCATCATATTTCGCCACGAGTAACAAATCAGATGGGATGTTTTTCAAAACACGATTTTCCAGATAAAAGCGAGCCATTTATCCCTTTTAATGAACACAATTCAATTTTTAATACTTTTGAAAAAATTATTATTGAAAGAAAGGATAGAAAGCATATTTTGGATGAATTATATTTTCTTGGAATTCATAAAGGATTAGTTTATCCAGGTCTAGATGGTATTGCTCAAAAAATAAAATTTGAAATTACTAAAGAGCATTTAAGAAATAAAAACCCTTCATTTAGACTAAAATTATAAAGGGTCTGATTTTCTGGTTAACGGCGAAAAAAGGAATTTACATTCTTTATAATGGCTGAAAACAAGATTCATTTTTTATTTGGTTTGCCAATAGTTTGCCAAAAAACAGAAAAACCCCCTCAAAATCTCTTCTGAGGGGGTTTCCTGTACCTTGGGCCGGAGTCGAACCGGCACGAGTGTAACCTCATTGGTGTTTGAGACCAACGCGTCTACCAATTCCGCCACCAAGGCATTTTATTTCCCCGTTCCTTGCTGAACGGGATGCAAATATGGGCAATGTTTTTTTCCCAAGCAATAATTTTAACCCCCCATCTTTTAAATTTTCTGGAATTATTTTCGCCTCCTTTACCCTCCAATCACATCCCTGACCCCATTAGACCAAGTAGATGTTTCAAAACCAGGGGCTTAAACTTCAAAATGGATATACACCGGACTGTCGTATTTCAATCCTAACAAATTTGCCCCGTGGCCGTGGTTGATGCCAATTTCCAGTAAATCTAGGCTGTTGAAAAACACAAAGCAATCCCCAGCTTCAACCTGGTCGTAGGAAGTCTGCAACTCCTCGATCACTTCCCTGCTGAATTCTATCCTGAATTTGCCCGGGTTAAGCTGGTTGAATACTTCCCTTGTTATATTGGTAATCAGGTTTCCGTAGTTGTCAACCCGCAGCACATAACCCACGATACCCTTTTTGCTGGCTTTGAACTGCCTGGGCATGACTTTGCGGATGCGCTGAAGGGGACCTCCAAAATCATGGATAGCAGCCCCGCTGGCAACTTTGGCAGCAATAGGCGCCAAGATATCCTTAGCCGGAAATGTACTGGCCTTGATGTGGATATCACCAAACTTAACAATAATGCCCGGGTCTTGGTCGGATAACATACTCATTACCCCGTTGTTTGGACCTATGAAAATGTGCTCGTTAAGCTTGATGCCGATAAATCCTTCGGTTTGACTACTCGTACTATTAATGGCGATAAGATGTACGGTTCCTTTGGGGAATTCGTTATATACCGCGCGGAGTACAAACGCGGCATGTGCGATATCGTAGGTGCCTATCTGATGGGAAATGTCCACGATACCAAGCTGGGGGTTAATGGAAAGCATCTTTGCTTTTACCGCAGGGACGTAAAAGTCCTTTTCTCCAAAATCAGATGTGAATGTTATGAGGGCCATAGAAGCAAGTAAATTAAAAATTATTACTTTTGTGATAAGCGTGAAACAAAAATAGGAATTTTATCCTTGTAAGTTTAGGTAATACACAAATAGAAAAAAATCGGATTGGTAGAAAAAGTAATTACTCTGGAAAATATTTCCCTTTTGGACTTTTTGGGGTCCGACGACGAAAATATACGTCAGATTGCGTCTGCTTTTCCCCAGAGCAAAATTGTAGCCCGGGGTAATGAAATAAGGATTAAAGGTCAGGCACCTGAAATATTGCGCATCAATGATATTCTCAACATGCTGCTGGATCATTTTGGCCGATTTGGTCAGATCACGCCGGAAAACGTCAAGGATTACATTTCGCTGGAAAACACTCCCTTGGATTCCCCGCAAGTAAAGAATGAGGTTATCCTTTATGGAAATAAGGGAATTGTCATCAAACCGAAATCTGCCAACCAAAAGAAACTGGTAGAGTCTTCTTTTAAAAATGACCTCGTTTTCGCCTTGGGACCTGCGGGAAGCGGCAAAACCTATATCGCTGTAGCCTTGGCAGTCAGAGCGCTCAAAAACCGTGAGGTGAAAAGGATTATCATCACCCGTCCAGCCGTGGAGGCAGGGGAGAACCTTGGGTTTCTTCCCGGTGACCTGCAGGAAAAGCTGGATCCTTACTTGCGGCCCATTTATGATGCGTTAGGAGATATGGTTCCTTCCGAAAAGCTGAAGTTTTACCAGGAAACCCGCGTCATCGAAATTGCTCCCTTAGCTTATATGCGTGGTAGAACTCTTCATGACGCATTTATCCTATTGGACGAGGCCCAGAATACCACCAGTCAGCAGATCAAAATGTTCCTCACACGGATGGGTCCCAACTCCAAGGTGATCATCACTGGAGATCAATCCCAAGTGGATCTTCCAACCCGGCAAAAGTCAGGACTAAGTGAATCGCTGAAAATATTAAAGGACGTAAAAGGCATAGGAGTGGTCCAGCTATCCGGCAAGGACGTAGTCCGTCACCGTTTGGTCAAATCCATTATCGACGCCTATGAAAAACATGAAGAAACACCAGACCAATCAGCCAATGGCAATAGAAGTAATTCCGGTAGAAAGCCAATCTGATCTGGATGATATTTTCCGGATTAGAGAAGTTGTATTTGTAGAAGAGCAGGAAGTGGATCCGGATGAGGAGTACGATGAATTCGAAACTTCCGCAAGACATTTTAAGGCATTGGTAGACGGAGTGCCAGCGGGAACAGCTCGTTGGCGTTTTACCGACAAAGGCATTAAGTTGGAGCGTTTTGCCGTACTTAAGGAATTTCGGGGCATTGGAGTAGGACAGGCTTTAGTGGAGGCTGTGTTGGCGGATATCCAACAACATCCAGACTCCAACGGAAATACCTGCTACCTTCACGCGCAGGTATCCGCAATGGGGCTGTACGAAAAATTCGGCTTCCAGAAAGAAGGAGATCTTTTTATGGAATGTAATATTTCCCATTACAAAATGAAACTTCTTATTCCGGCACGAGTTTAGTAATGTATCAGTATAACTTCCTAACCGTTGAAACTCAGCGGGGGGTTTTTTAATTTAAATATATTTTCTTATGAAACAGCTCAGTATTATTCTTCTTTTAGCATCATGTGTGACAATAACTGTAAATGCTCAGGAATTACCGGCTAATCCCATCCCATCAAATGAGGTGAAGTTTAATATCATGAACACTATTGTTTTGGGTAGTTTGGAACTGGGCTATGAACATTTTATAGATCAGAATCAGTCAATTGGCGCTGAGATACATTTGTTCGACAGGTTTGCTTATGTTTCCGACCAAAGGGAGGGGAGATCTTTTGATGCTACCAGTTATTTATTGGGTTTCAATTATTATTTTGTCTCACCCAATAGACCATCCGGTTTTTATGTCAGTCCCTTCGTGAAGTATCGTACAGGTACTTTTACGGAAGTTGGCGAAAACAGTCAGTCCATTGAAACTGAATTAAACACCTTTATTATAGGAATGGGTGGAGGATACAAATGGGTCCACAATGATAAATTTGCCTTAGGACCTTATGTAAATATTGGACGCGGATTCAATGAGGAAGCTTCCCAACGGTTTAGGCCGGTGGAATTTAAGGCAGGGTTTAGCATCGGATTTAGATTCTAAAACTAAATTTTCTTAAATAGGTATTGGACATATTTCCTACAATCGTTAAATTGTAGGAAATTTTTTTTTGTCATGCCGTTCAACGAGTTTCCTTTTTTGAGGTACATCCTGTTTTTTCTTCTGGGTGTAGCCCTTTATCCCTATGCCGGGATATTTGACCATAGCCACTGGTTTGTGGGCTGTGTGGTGCTCTTTATTGCCTACAGTTTTTTTTTATTTCGTGATATGCGCGGAAAAGGATCGTATTTCATGTCAGTGCTACCCCTGCTTGCCTATGGAATATTGGCATTAGCTGGGATTAGCTTTTCGCTTTTGAAGGACGTGAAAAAGGATACCCAGCACCTACTCTTTCAAGGGGAATTTGAGGGATATCTGGCCGAGGTAAGGGAAATGGATGAACCAAAGGCAAGGAGCGTTGCGAACAGGGTACGTTTAATTGCGGTTCGAAAAGACACCTCATTTATCCCAGCCAAAGGAGAAATTTTAGTGTATCATTCAGGGGAAAACACACTTTCACCAGGAGAGGTCTATTGGATACCCGGGAAGCCCGATCTAATTGCGGGTCCTGAAAATCCACATGAATTCGATTATGCGCAATTCATGGCCAGGAAGCAGATTTATCACCGCCATTTCATTCGCGAAGGCCTGATTAGGGTTGGGGAGCGAACTTCTTGGGACTTAGCTTCGGAAGTAGTGCTTTTACGTCACGAATTGGAAGAAACTATTGAACGGTTTGTTTCCAACCCCCAATCCAAACAAATTGCAAATGCCCTACTGCTGGGGCAGAAAGGTAGCCTCGAATATGAGGTTAGTGAGGCGTATGCAACAGCAGGAGCCATGCACGTATTGGCTGTTTCGGGTCTTCACGTTGGTATTATTTATGGGTTTTTCCTGCTTTTCTGGAAGCCCCAAAAACTGCCGCCGCACAAACGTATTCCCTATTTATTGGTAGTGATTGGAATTATATGGAGCTATGCGCTGATTACCGGCATGTCGCCGTCAGTCCTTCGGGCAGCCACCATGTTTACACTGATGGGCCTGGCACAAATGAGGTCAAGAAACCCTTCGATTTTCAATCCCTTGGCCCTGTCCGCTATGGTTCTGGTGCTTTATGATCCTTTTATTGTGTTTTCCGTCGGTTTCCAGCTTTCCTATCTTGCCTTACTGGGTATTCTGCTTTTTCAGCCAGTTATCGTAAGCTGGTGGACACCAAAAAGCAAGATTGTAGATTACATCTGGCAAATAACAAGCGTAGGTATCGCTGCGCAGTTGGCCACATTTCCGCTATCCGTTCATTATTTTCATGTATTTCCTACCTATTTTATGCTGGCAAATGTCGTGGCTATTCCCGGTGCCTTTGTGATTATGGCTTGTGGAATACCTTTTTTAATTCTGTCTTTTGTAGAACCGGTAGCCTCTATATTGGGAACAGTTCTAAGCCATTTGATCAGCTGGGTAAATGCTGTTATTTTTTCAGTACAATACCTGCCATTTTCCAAGATGGAAAACCTCAGTTTCCGATGGACGGAAATGCTGCTGACCTGGGGATTTATAATATGTATCTACTTACTTATTCAAAGTAGAATGAAAAAGGTAGCCTATATCGGTATGGCTTTTGCGATTTTATTAGTTGGAATGAGGTGGGGGGATTTTTATATAAGACAGAATGCCACAGAATTGGTAATTTATAATGTAGGGAAGGGAAAAGCTGTTGACTACTTTTTCAAAGGGCAACTTTATTCCCTTACCGATGGGGTATCGGAAACAGATGTTTCCTATAAAATATCCCCAAACCGCATACAACATGGTATAATAAATGGCAAGCCTTTGGCGTGGAGAGAGGTTGATGAAGATCTGTATGTGTTTCTGCCAGATAAGGGTGCAGTCCGCATACTAGACCAATCTGTAGCGATGGAATAATTTCAGGCTCGAGGGAATTCGATTCACAATCCGGTTAGGAATATCCTTTCGGCTATGCTTTGCTATATTACAAAGTAATTTCTAAAACTTGCGTTTGGAATTATAGTCACCTATCTTGATAAAAAATAAATTGCAAAATCAGGAAGACCGTTACTTTTCGTTTGCAAATCTTACCCGTTTTCTATAGAACCATTGAAAAGCAAGGCATTAGATGTTTTAAAGCAAGTTTTCGGCTATCAGGACTTTAGGCCGCTGCAGGAGGAAATTGTCCTTTCAGTGGCTAATGGACAGGATACTTTGGCCCTGCTGCCCACAGGAGGCGGAAAATCCATCTGTTTTCAGGTGCCTGCGTTGATGATGGATGGAATCTGCCTGGTCGTCAGTCCGCTGATTGCTTTGATGAAGGATCAGGTGGATAATCTCAAGCGGAAAGGTGTAAAGGCAGTGGCGATTTATTCCGGAATGCGGCAGCGGGAAATTGACACGCTCTTGGATAATTGTGTATATGGGGATATTAAATTCCTCTATGTATCTCCCGAAAGATTAAAAACTGAATTGTTTCTGGCTAGATTTCGGCGAATGCCTGTTTCTCTTATTGCCGTGGATGAAGCCCACTGCATTTCCCAGTGGGGATACGATTTTCGGCCGCCTTATCTGGAGATTGCCGCCTTGCGGGAAATTCATCCCAATGTGCCTTTCATTGCACTCACAGCCTCTGCAACCTTGGAAGTAAGGAAGGATATCATTGAAAAGCTCCAGCTCTCTACCCCCAAGGTTTTTATCCAGTCATTCACCCGGGCCAACCTTTCTTTTGTGGTCCGGCAGGCGGAAAACAAATTCGAAAAAGCACTTGACATTCTTAGCAAAGTGCCTGGGACAGCGATCATCTACGCCCGTAACAGAAAGGGAACAAAAGAAATCGCAGACCAACTTAACCAATTGAAGATCTCGGCGACCTATTATCATGCGGGCTTGTCCCCGGAACTGCGTGTTCAGCGGCAGTCGGATTGGATCGATAGCAAAGTACGTGTCATGGTAGCAACCAATGCGTTTGGCATGGGGATAGATAAACCCGATGTAAGAGTGGTCATTCACACCGACTTGCCGGAAAACCTTGAAAACTACTATCAGGAAGCTGGTAGGGCAGGCCGGGACGGAAAAAGGGCGTTTGCAGTGTTGATTGCGCAGCCATTTGATCTGATTACCCTGAAGCAGCGGGCGGAGAAGGCGTATCCCCCTACGGAGTGGATCAAAAAGGTGTATCAGTGCCTGGCCAACAATTATCGTTTGGCCGTGGGAAGCAGTCAGATGAGTAGTTTTGACTTTGATATGCATGCATTTACGCAGACTTATGAATTGGATCCGCTACTGACCTACAATGCCATGAAGGTGATGGAGGAGGAGTCCCTATTACTTCTGAGTGAAAGTATCCATACCCCATCTACCTTGCATATTTTGGTCAATCCCACACAATTGTATGAAACCCAAGTTCAATATGTAAGGTTGGATCCACTTATAAAACTACTTTTGCGCATGCACGGGGGGGAGCTTTTTGCAGTTTACGTTAAAATTCAGGAATCCCGACTGGCTAAAAGCCTCTCAATTCCGGAGTCTGAACTAGTTAAGCTGCTTCGTCAGCTAGATGAGTTGGAGGTGATGGCCTACCATCCCAGAAAGGATACGCCGCAAGTCACTTTTCTTACTCCCCGATACGATGCGGGCAAGCTTCCATTGGATCAGCAGCGGATTCAACGAAGGAGAACCTTAGCCATTAGCAAGGCAAAGGCCATGGTCGATTATGTGGAAAACAACAGGCGTTGCCGCAATTTGCAGGTGTTGGACTATTTTGGAGAAGAAAGTGATATCCTATGTGGGACCTGTGACGTGTGCCTCGAAATGAAAAAAGCAGGGCACCAATTTGAACGTCATACTGCCATCCGGAATAAAATACTTAAAACTTTAGCTGGGGGTAATGCGTTTTCCTTGATGAACCTTCTAAATGCGGCCGGACTATCCCAGGATATGGAGGCTGCCGAAGTGCTTCGTACGATGGAAGATGAAGAAGTGATTTTCACCGAAGGTGATGGGAAAATAAAAATTAAAACGGAATGACCTTTATAGAAGATATTATGGGGAAGCTGTTTCCGGAAAGGCAGAAAAAACTTACCTACAAGGAAAACTTCACCCAATCCCCTGACGAAATTTCAGCCACCGCCGCTTGGATGGAATCGGAGGAGGGAATGAGGGCTTTAGCCAAGGTATATACTAATCTTCATCTAAAAAAGGCCGGGATTAACGACAAACCCACCCTGCATGTATTGGCGTCCCCCTATGCCAATGGGTTTGCAGTAACCTATGAACTTCCGTTCACAGCCGAAATTTTTCAGCAACTTTTCTTTTCTTTTGGCCAGCGAATGTTAGCTTTGGGATATCAACGGGTAAGTTTGGATAGAAAAATGGAAGAAATGCAGGATTCGGTGAAGATTACCGAGAAGCTTTATTTCAAACCGCCTTTGTCTGCGGCCACCATTGGCCGGAAAATAGATCAGCTTTTTGGTAATGTGACCATAGAGAAAGTTTCCTTAGACGATAAACCCAGTTTTGTTAAAGTATTGGTGACGGTATATGCGGACCACCTATACCTGCCCGCAAAGCCCTTTGATGATTTTGTCGAAAGGCTGTTTAATCCCTAAACTATTATGAACCGGAAACATTTAAAATTCCTTTTAGAAAATTATAGAACGCCATTTGACGACGAGAAATCCTTTTTGAATGATTTTATAGGCTTGGTAGATGATCCGTTAGCGTTTAGTAGGGAGAGGGATCAGGGACATTTTACAGGTTCGGCGTGGATTGTGAACAAAGACCGAACGCATGCTTTGTTGACCCTACACCGCAAACTTGACAAGTGGCTTCAACTTGGAGGCCATTCCGATAGCAACGAAAACCTGCTTGAGGTAGCTTTGAATGAAGCCCGGGAGGAAAGTGGACTTACATCACTACGTTTGGTGGATAGGTCGATTTTTGATATTGACAGACACATGATTCCTGAAAGAGGAGACGTCCCCCAACATTTTCATTACGATGTCCGATTCCTAATCGAGGCTGAAATCAACGAACCGCTTACGATAAGTTCGGAGAGTAAAGACTTGGCTTGGATCAATTTTGAGTATATCGAGGAATTAGTCGGTGCCAACAGTTCCATTCTCCGCATGTTGGAAAAAACCAGTAAATCTGAAATTACGATTTAAAGAGAGTAATTTGAGTGTTAGTTTTCAAGGTTTCAATAACTATGTTTTTAACTTTTTAACACCCGGTGAAAAGTAGGATGATTTTCACGGCCTAGCTTCTCAATTTCAGGTAAACCCATCAAAGAACCGAAATACCTAAGGTATAGAGCGGGAGAATCCCTATCTTTGCCAAAAATTTCGATATGATGCAAAAAAATTTGGGCGTGTTCCTCTTGATTATTGGCCTTCTTAGCTGTTCGCCATCACCGGAAGAATTGTTACAAGAAGGAATAAGTCAATTGGAAGCAGGTGAATATGCAAATGCCATCAGCTACTTTGACAGGGTCATTGAGCAGGACTCAGCAAGCTTCTCTGCCTGGAATGTAAAAGGAGTAACCTATTTTGAGATGCAGCAATGGGATCAATCCATTGGAGCCTTCAATCAAGCCATTAAGCTGGATAGTACCTCTTACAAACCATTTTTTAACAGGGGTAATGCCTATTTGGAGAAAAAGGAATTCAGGGATGCCATTGTGGATTATAATTTTGCCAATGGTCTTGACCCCAGCCAAACGGACATATATTATAATCGGGGACTTGCACTTCTGGGGATGGAAGCCTATGAAGATGCACTTTTTGATTTTGAGTTGGCACTTCAATCGAATCCCAATCAGCCACAGGTACAATTCAACAAAGCAAAAGCTTTGCTCGGAAACAATGACCCGATGGGAGCGATTTCTTCGCTGACCGAAGTTATAAACCTCGATAAAAGAAACGAGGCGGCATATTACTTGCTTGGTGTGACCCAAATGAGTGCTTTGGGAAATAAAGAAGAAGGCTGTGCACATTTAAAAATGGCCCTAAGTTTGGGATATACAGCGGCTAAAGAATGGGTAGATGAATTTTGTGAAGAGTAATGGCGGAAATAGGAACTGATATCGCAAAGGCCAGCCAGTTGCTTCGTGAAGGTAAGCTGGTGGGAATGCCTACAGAGACAGTTTACGGGCTTGCGGGCAATGCGCTGAACCCGGAAGCGGTAACGGCTATTTTTGAAACAAAAAAGCGTCCCAGCTTTGACCCCTTAATTATCCACGTGGGAAGTCTGGAGCAAGCTCGTTCGTTCATTCGTTTCTTTCCTGAAGAGTTGATGGCCTTGGCTGAAAGTTTCTGGCCCGGTCCGCTGACATTGCTTTTGCCAAAAAATGACAAAATTCCAGACCTGGTAACAAGTGGTTTGGATACTGTTGCTGTTCGGATTCCTGGTCATTCGTTGACTAGGGAATTGCTTTTAAATCTTGATTTTCCGTTGGCTGCTCCCAGTGCCAACCCATTCGGGTATATCAGTCCCACCCGTGCACTTCATGTGCAGGATCAATTGGGAGACAAAATCCCCTATATTTTGGATGGAGGGGATTGTACGGTTGGATTGGAGAGCACGATCGTGGGGGTAGAGCAGGGGCAGGTCATTGTTTACAGGTTGGGTGGTATTCCCGTCTCAGCTATAGAGCAGGTGGCAGGCCCGGTGCTGATTCTTCCCCAGTCTAGCAGCAACCCCAAGTCGCCGGGAATGCTGAAAAGTCACTATGCTCCAAAGACTCCAGTTTTGTTGGGAGACCTGGATACTTTGGTTTCCGAATTTAGTCAACGCGGTGAAAACTTCGGGGTTTTGTCTTTTAATAAAGTGTTTCCTGAAATACCCGATGCACGTCAGGTAATTTTAAGTCCCTCAGGAGATCTCGGAGAGGCCGCCAGAAATCTATTTTCTGGAATGCGGTTGTTGGATAAGGCGGATGTTTCCGTAATTTTGGCAGAGGAACTCCCGGAAAAAGACTTGGGAAAGGCTATAAATGACCGACTTCGCAGGGCTGCTGCGAAATAAAATGTGTATTTTTGAATCAACCAATATAAACTCCAACGATGAAAAATAGAATAAAGACAGTAGATAACGTAGATTTCAAAGGTAAAAAAGCCTTGGTTCGGGTGGACTTTAATGTTCCATTGGATGAGAAAGGCAATGTAACCGATGATACGCGGATAACGTCAGCCGTTCCGACGATTAAAAAGATTTTGAAAGATGGGGGCTCAGTGATATTAATGTCTCACCTAGGTAGGCCTAAATCCGGCCCTGAGGACAAATTTTCCCTCAAGCATATAGTCGTGGACTTAAATAAAGCTCTGGATCTAAAAGTGAAGTTTGCCCAGGATTGTATTGGCACTGAGGTGACTAGCTTGGCGACATCCTTAAATCCGGGTGAAGTGCTTCTCCTGGAAAATTTACGTTTTTATAAGCAGGAAGAAAAGGGTGACCTTGATTTTGCGGAGAAGCTTTCGAAATTAGGGGATATCTATGTAAATGACGCATTTGGAACAGCCCACCGTGCTCACGCATCTACAGCAATAGTTGCCCAGTTTTTTATAGAAAAAGCCGCGGGATATCTGATGCAGGCTGAATTGGAGAATGCCGAAAAGATATTGACCAGTGCGGAACGCCCTTTCACAGCCATTATGGGAGGAGCCAAAATCTCAGACAAAATACAGATTATTGAGCGGCTTTTGGATAATGTCGACAACCTTATCATTGGTGGTGGCATGTCGTATACCTTTGCCAAGGCAATGGGTGGAACGATTGGAGATTCCCTGCTCGAAGAGGATAAAATGGAGTTGGCCTTGGAATTGGTGGAAAAAGCCAAAAGCAAAGGAGTCAACATTATTTTACCTGAAGATTCCAAAATTTCAAAAGCCTTCGCCAACGACGCGGAGCAAGGTGTTGCCAACCGGGGTGAAATCCCTGATGGTTGGATGGGACTGGATATTGGGCCTAAGAGTTGCGAATCGTTTGCTGAGGTCATCGCCAATTCAAAAACCATTCTCTGGAATGGTCCGATGGGAGTGTTCGAAATGAGCAGCTTTCAAGAAGGTACAAAGGCCGTCGCCGAGGCAATAGTTGCCGCTACCGAGAAGGGCGCATTTTCGCTGATAGGCGGAGGTGATTCTGCGGCGGCGGTAAATATCTTCGGCTACGGGGATAGGGTTTCTTATGTGTCAACCGGTGGTGGAGCTTTACTAGAGCTGATGGAAGGTAAGGAACTTCCGGGTGTAAAGGCATTGGAGCCATAAATAGTTTTATTTCGCAATATTGGCAGGATTAGGCTCGGGTCTAATCCTGCTTTTTGATTGTATAGCTTTTATTTTTTTAATATCTTCCGAATAGTTACGTTATAAAGTAGCCGGGGAAGGGTAGCAGTTCGGTAACGGTATCCAGGAAATTTTCAATCCAACCAGGCAGTAAAACCCATATATGTCAATAGAAGTAAATAACCTTTCCAAACTTTACGGGTCACAAAAGGCCTTGGATGGGATTAGCTTTCAGGCTAAACCGGGACAGATTCTTGGATTTTTGGGGCCAAATGGTGCCGGAAAATCCACAGCGATGAAGATTGCTACAGGATTTTTACTTCCGGACGGAGGGGATGTGGTCATAAAAGGAGTATCCGTAACCAAACATCCACTAGTGGTCAGTAAAATGGTGGGATACCTGCCAGAACACAATCCCCTGTACCTGGATATGTACATTCCAGAATTTTTGTCTTTTATGGGAGGGCTCTATCAGCTTTCGGGAAAGGAACTTGCAAAAAATGTGTCCAAGGTGATGGAGGAATGCGGGCTAATGCCTGAAAGGACCAAGAAAATCGGCCAACTATCCAAAGGGTATAGACAGCGGGTAGGGCTGGCTAAGACTTTGGTACACGATCCTGAAATAATCATTTTGGATGAACCCACCACCGGGCTGGATCCCAATCAGTTGGTAGAAATTAGAAACTTGATCAAATCAATCAGTTTGAACAAAACACTGGTACTAAGTACCCATATCATGCAAGAAGTGGAGGCTATCTGTGAGAAAGTTGTTATTATCCACCGAGGGAAAATTGTGGCTCAAGACTTACTTCAAAATCTTACCGCAACCGAAAAAGGATTCACCTTTGTGTTGGCTACAGAAGAAACGTTGGATGCGGAATGGTTCTCCGCAGTGAATCTTATAGATCTGAAAGTTTTGTCTTCTAACCGTTTCCTGATTCGAACCCCTGACCCGCAGCTATTTAGAAAGCAGGTGTTGCATCTCATTCAGGAAAGGCAATTAAATCTCGTCGAGCTCAAGCAGGAAAACAAAAATCTGGAGGCTGTATTTCATGAACTAACCCAAGACAGTGTATGAGCAGCCTTTTTTGGAAAGAGATAAATGCTTTTTTTACCAATATCACCGGCTACATGATCATGGTCGTTTTTTTGGTTGCACTCGGTCTGATCGTTTGGGTGTTTCCGGGAACGAGCGTGCTGGAATATGGGTATTCTGACTTAGAGGCCCTATTTTCTTATACCCCTTTGGTATTTATGTTTTTGATTCCCGCTGTCACCATGCGGATGGTTGCCGAAGAGAAAAAATCAGGTACTTGGGAATTGCTGATGACTTCGCCGCTACCAGCTTGGCAGATTATGCTGGCAAAGTACTTCGCCACTCTTGTATTGATTATACTTACCCTTTTGCCTACCTTAATTTATTATTATAGCATCGTACAGTTAGGTGATCCGGCAGGGAATATTGACAGTGCTGGGTTTTTCGGATCCTTCATTGGGCTGCTGTTGATAGCGGCTGCCATGGCTGCTATTGGAATGTTCAGTTCCTCCCTTACTGATAATCAGATTGTGGCCTTTGTTATTGGGGTTTTTATATGCTTTATGCTCTATATTGGACTCAACGCGATGGCCGAATTAAGTGGGCAATTTGGCTACGTTTTGGAGAGTATAAGCCTGAGTTATCATTATGAAAGTATGTCAAGGGGTGTTATCGTAGCAGAGAATGTTTTTTACTTTGCGGCGTTTATAACCTGTGTATTAACGATTACCTGGGGGATAATATCGAAAAAATGAGCCACAACACTACCATTTTCCTAAAGGTTTTACTGCTGCTGGTTATCATACTTGTAGTCTTTTCCCAGGCAGCCAATTGGTTGTCCTTCCGCTGGGACCTTACTGAGGAAGGACGGTATTCCATTTCTGATGCCACCAAGGAAATTCTGGTGGACCTGGACACCCCAATTGAGGTGGAAATTCTGCTGACAGGTGACTTGCCCGGGGGGATGCGCCGATTTCAAAAAGCTATCGAGCAGACCATAAAAACCTTTGATGCATACAGCTCTCAACCCATTCGGGTGTTTTATCAAAACCCCCTCGAACTGCCATCGGACATACAACGAGAATATATTCTGACTCTAGCCGACTATGGGATAAATCCCACCAACCTGCATGCCTCCCGAAATGGCGGACAGACCTCTAGGATGATATTCCCGGGTATTGTCGTACGAAATGAAGAATACGAATTAGGGGCATTGCTGCTGAAGGGTGAGCAGGGGATGAGCCCGGACGAAATTTTGAACATGTCCATAGAGAATCTCGAATTTGAGATTGGAAGAGCGATAAAGCGGTTGGTTGCCCGCTACCAGCGTTCTGTGGGATTGATAATGGGACATGGGGAAATGGACGCCGACGATGGTTTTGGCATGGTGGAAGCACTTTCAGATGATTTCGAAATATATAAGGTTCCCTTGGATCAGGCGGATGAAGTTGCTGATTTGATGGAATTCGAGGCCTTGATTATTGCGGGGCCGCAAGCTGCGTTTACCGAGAGGGAAAAGTACCTGCTAGACCAATACCTGATGTATGGGGGAAATTTGTTGTTCTTTATAGACCAACTGGCGGTAGACCTTAAAGATGCGGATGGGAACGGGACGATCGCCATGCCATTTGATAGCGGCTTGGATGACTTGTTATTTAGATATGGCATCAGAATTAACAGAGATTTGATTCAGGACCTAAATTTTGGCTATCATCCCGTGGTGGCGGGAGAATTTGGAAATCAGTCGCAAATAGTGCCCTTACCGTGGCCATTTTATGTGATGGCAGGTAACATGGCAGACCATCCCATTACAAAAGGATTGGATCAAGTGCAGTTCCGCTTTGTGAGTACCATGGATACCGTAAAGGCGGATGGTGTGAAGAAAATTCCGTTGATTTTTTCCAGTGAATACAGCAAAAAACTGGATGCTCCGGTCAGGGTGGCTTTTGAAGATATGGTCACCGAACCGGAGATAGGTACGTTTAGATGGAGTCGATTGCCACTGGCCTATCTTCTGGAGGGAGAATTTACTTCCTATTTTAAAAATAGATTTGTTCCGGAAGGTTTTGACCCAACGGCATTTCGGGACAGCGGATCAGTAGGAAAAGTAATGGTAGTGGGTGATGGCAGTTTTATAAAAAGCATGTCAGATCCTGTATCTGGAGAAACCTTACCCTTGGGCCAGGACCCCATTGGGGAACTGCAACTAGCCAACCGGGAATTTTTGCAGCATACCATGCAGTATTTATCTGACCCCGATGGGATTATTGCTTCCCGAACCAAACAATTTCAAATAAGACCCCTCAATCGGGTAAAAGTAACCAACCAAAAGACCTTTTGGCAATTTATCAACATCGGAATGCCTATTTTTCTTATCATAGCTATTGGCTGGGGTGGTCAGGTATGGCGAAAAAGACGGTACGAGCAAAAGTAAATTGGTGATGTAACACATCATTTAAGCGTTGGGGTGGTCGATCGGGGCATTGGATATAATTTTTTAAGAGATTCCAAGTTCAAATAGGTGCTTTTGTTATTTTATTCCTAAATTTACCCTGTTAAAAACCAAACAAAAATTTGGTGCCTTTTTAGGCCTTTTGTAGGTTAGATCTATCACTACCTATTGTATTAATAATTCCGTATATTCAGTCAGCAATGGCCAATTAATAAAAGATGACCATATGAAATTTATTGTTTCTTCTTCTTCACTCTTGAAGCACCTTTCCTCCATCAACGGAGTCGTTACCACCAATCCGGTGGTTCCCATTTTGGAAAATTTTCTTTTTGAAATCAAAGACAGCAAACTGACCGTTACTGCTTCAGATTTACAGACTTCCATGATCACAGAAATAGACGTGGAGGCCAAGGAGGACGGGAATATAGCTGTTCCAGCAAAAATTTTGATAGAGACGCTAAAGAACTTGCCCGAGCAGCCGGTAACCTTCAGCATTGACAAAGAGACCTACAGTATTGAAATTAGCTCTGATAACGGGCGTTATAAGTTGGCAGGTGAAAATGCCACAGACTTCCCTAAAATTCCCGTGGTGACCAACGCCACTACCGTGGATATGTCTACTGAGGTGCTCAGCAATGCCATTAACAATACGATCTTTGCCACCAGCAATGACGAACTTCGTCCGGCCATGACCGGTGTATATGTCAACCTCAGTGATACCAATGTTACTTTTGTAGCCACTGACGGCCATCGCTTGATCCGGTATAGAAGGGTGGACATTGCATCTCCCGAAGCAGCCAGCATTATCATTCCCCGTAAGGCATTAAACTTGTTAAAGGCTACATTACCATCCGAGAATGTGCCTATAGCCGTTGATTTTAACAACTCCAATGCGTACTTCCGGTTCAGCAATATAAAAATGATCTGCCGCCTTATTGACGAGCGGTTTCCGGATTACGAAAATGTCATCCCGCTGGACAACAACAATGACATGACCATCGATAGGATGGAGTTTTTAAGCTCACTGAGAAGGATCGCCATCTACGCCAACAAAACTACCCATCAGGTTAGGTTGAAGTTGACTGGCAGCGAACTTCAGATCTCGGCCGAAGACTTGGATTTTTCCAACGAAGCCAATGAGAGGTTGTCTTGTGAACACGAAGGTGAGGATATAGAAATCGGATTTAACGCCAAGTTTCTGGTTGAGATGTTGAACAACATCAATGCTAAGGAAATTACGCTGAAATTTAGTGCACCAAACAGAGCGGGATTGATCCTTCCTTCAGATATGAAGGAAAATGAGGATATCCTGATGCTGGTGATGCCAGTAATGCTTAGCAATTACGTATAATAGCAATATTTTTCCTCCTCCAGGGCATTCTTGGGGGAGGTTTTTTTGACTTAATCAAAGCTCTGTGGGGTTCGGTTAACCCTTACTTCTTTTTAACATCGACATTTGTAAACCAGATAATTTTCTCCCCAGCATCGTTTCTGTGTTCGAGGTGTATTTTGATCCCGTCATATTCCTGAACATCATCCCATGTCATTGCTCTTCCGTCCGGGCCATCTCCTCTACGGAATACCCACTCCTTGATCATATAGTTGTCATCCACATAGAGATCATAGGCATCACCGGGTGTATACCCGTCTGAATCGTTGTACCGGATAATTAGCTTGGTTGTAGGGATACCCTGAATGGGGGAGGTTTGATTTTCCACTATTTCATGGGTGTATCCCGAATCCCAGCCAAGTTGAAAGGGAAAGAGAAGCCAATACCTGTCATTAATAAAACGCTGATCTATGGCGTCAAGGGCCTCGGTTTTTTCCGGGATGCTATAAGTGACTGTAGTGTCCGGCCCACTGTAGTAAACCTTTTCTGAGGCCAAGTCCCAAGACCAATCTCTAACCATTACGGTGGCACTGTCTCTGCGAACGTTCCAGGTATAAGTGATGGAAGCTATATCTTTGATATTTTCAAACCCGTAGGCATCGGCAACTAATTGTGGAAGCGTTTTTTCCTTTTCTTTCTCTGTGGGGGAGCAATAGGCGAAAAGTAATAAGCATAGGATGGAAATCAGAGGGGCTTTCATATTGGTGTGGTTTTGTATCTGCCTAAAGATAATAAATTTCCATTTATATTTCCTAAGTTCAGAATATCAATGTTTTATTTGGTAGATAGATAGTGATCAGTCCTATTCTGAGGCGTGGGAATGGCCGTTGGTATAATGGTTCCCCAAGATATCATCTCCAAAATCATTGGTAAGGTCCCTCACGACAGTGTGTACGTGATTGGCGTTGTTTTGAACATTATCGTATTCGATTAGAATGGCAGGGCATTGAATCCGGTAATAATGAGGCTGCCCGATTTCATTGACCTGACTTCCTGCCCAGGCAAAATAAAGTTCATCTAGTCCAGAGGACTTCACCTTTTCCCATAAAGCATCGCGCGTTTCTGAATTGTAGTTACTCAAATAGTAGTGGACTAGCTCTTCCAACATCTTTTTTTGGTTAGCATTTAACTGGTTGTAGCCAATACCTTTAGGATTTTGCAAGGTAGCCTTTCGGTCATTTGACGTGAGGATATCCCCGGGAGCTTTATCCGTGTAAACGGCAATTTTCGATTGGGAATCATCTAAGCTTTGAAGAAAGGCAAAACCCATATCGGTTTCTTTTTTAAGTACCTGCTTTCCCCTGTGCAAATCGACTTGGACGATGGCAGGATTGGAACCGAAAAAAGTTGGGGTTGCTGAAATAAGCTCACCTTTTAGGGAAGAGAAATTCAGTGATAAATGATGTCCTTCCAACCTCCATCCCCATTCTTTGGTAGAACTGGGGTCTCCGAATATGGAAAAGTAATAGTTGAGCGGATCCCTGTAGGTGTCATTTGGGGGACGGTTTTCGACGATTCGCAGTACGTTTTCCAATTCGAAAATGGCTTTGGCTTTTTCTTCCCCCTGCTCACTCAGTGACGCACGCATAAGGGACAGTGCAGCTTTGGTTTGATTTTCATTCATATCGTGGAAGGTAATTCCTTTCCTGTCTCGGGGAATGAAGTGCCAGTTGAATCGCTCCGAATGGTCAAAGGGGAAGCTAGCTTTGTGTTTAAGTTCCTCGGGAAGGACTTTTATAAAATCATTGGCCAATCCAGACAGATCTTGTCCAAAGCCGTTGAATTGTACGCATAGAATGCTAAATAGGGCAAGAAAGAATACTTTTGGGTTGCTGTACATGGTATTTTGGGATGGGTAAAGGTTAAAGAGGGGAATTAGGTAATATTTACTTACTTTTATTCCAATATATTTTTAAATTGTTGGTGCTTCTTCCGGCAGCTATGATATCCGGCTTACCGTCTCCGTTGAGGTCAGCTACCTGCAAGTCTTCGCAAGCCATTCCGCCTTGATCAATCCAGATTTTTTCCCAATTGTTGTTAGCCTTAGGAATGAAAAGCTGCACGCCAATATCTCCGGAATCATTGGGTTCTCTCCAGCCTACAACCAACTGATCCTGTCCTATACCAAGCAGGTCAGCCGTGGCAAGTCCATGACCTTGGTTAAGGGTTTCACTCAGAACATCCCGCTTCAAATCCGCTGCGGTAAAATTCCCGTTGGTAGAACGATATGTAGTTAGCAGATTACCGTGAATGGGCTCGATTCCAGCAAGGAATCTATTGCCACTATTGTCTTTTCCGATGCGCAATTCCCCAAATCCATGTCCATCTACAATCCACTCCCCTTTGGGATGGGGCGCCCATTTTCCCTGAATGTAGGAGAACGCTTTTACGCCTTCTTTACCACCAATATAAACGGTTTCCCCATCGCCTTCGGGTATAACATCCAGATTGTGGGTCATGTGCATGGACTCATCGACGACCTGAACCTTCCATGGAGTAGTAGGATCTTTTGGCATTTCATAGGCGATAATTCGAACGCCGACTCCCTCTCCTCCTTTATTTCCCCTGCCATGAAGCGGGGCCATAATAAGATGATACGAATCCTTCCCAGCTTTTGCCCACCTCATTCGGTGCACAGTGGGTTCGTGTGGCAATGCCACGGGTGTCCAAAGTTGCGTGGGATCTTCCGGGCGGATAAGGTAATGAACCGATCCGGATTTCGCCATATCTGAGGTCTCTCCGGGGTTCCATTGGGCACCGACGGCTACTTCTACTTTGCCGTCTCCATTGATGTCACGTGCGGCGATGCATACATTGTCAGATTCTGTCAGATTATCCACCATCACAAAACGCTTCCAGTCTCCATTTCTGTACCATACAAACTGATCCTTGTCTGCCAGTAAAATGTCAGGCTTTCCGTCTCCGTCCACATCACCGATAGCCAATCCATATCCGATGGCCACCTTGTCGTCAATGATTTGTGATTCAAAAGCCGGTTCTGCGGTGCTTCCGAAAAAGAGGGCAAAATAAAGTAGGGAATAATTCATTTTTAAATGGCTATTTTGGTTTATGATTAAATATAGGAATTTTTGATCACATCCAAACTTTAAACCCCATAAAGTAGACCCGCACCAAACTTTAAACCCTGAAATGGAGTATAGATCCCGAACTAGACATTTGAATTTAGACTTCGGAATAATTTTATTTCAAAATGTGATCCAATTTTTAGGGAAGTTGCTGGATAATTAATCTGATCAACGTGGTCATGGTAGGCTCGGCCATTGCGGCGGCTTCGATCACTTCTGCAATTGATATTTTCTTCACCATGTGCGGACTGCAAAGATCTGTGATGGCCGAGATTGCAAAAACTGGAATATCCATGTGGCGGGCGACAATTACTTCAGGTACGGTGCTCATCCCCACTGCGTCTGCGCCGATGGTCCTTAAATACCTGTATTCCGCTCTTGTTTCCAAATTCGGGCCTTGTAGGCCGACGTATACCCCATATTGTAAAGGAAGGTGGTGGGCACTGGAGATTTTTTTTGCCTGGTTTATCAATTTCAAACTATAAGGTTCACTCATGTCGGGAAACCTAACTCCCAAATTGTCCAAGTTTCTGCCACGAAGGGGGTTTTCAGGGAAGAGGTCAATATGGTCCTCAATTACCATGCAGTCACCGATGGCATAAGCAGGGTTCAATCCGCCAGCGGCATTGGAAATGAAAAGGTGCTCTATCCCTAAACCCTTCATTACCCGGACTGGAAAAGTCACGGTTTTCATGTCGTATCCTTCATAATAATGATACCTGCCTTTCATTACAACTACCTGTTTTCCTTCCAAAACGCCAAAGACCAACTTCCCAGCATGGGATTCGACAGTAGACTCAGGGAAATGGGGTATATCCCGATAGCTGATTTCTTTGTGAACAGTCATTTCATCAACTATTTTCCCCAAGCCCGTGCCTTGGATAATGCCAACCCGGGGGATCTCGGAAAGTTGATTAGTGAGAAATAAAATACTTTCTTTAAGTTGTTTCAAATATGGATTTTCGTTTTGTTCTGTCATAACCAGCAATTTAGAAACGGTTTGGGTATTTACTTTAATAGGATTGAAGGACTATTCTGGGTTTTTAGAAACTTTAGCTGTCACTTCCTTGTATTACTTACGACTTCAATAATCGAGCAAAAAAACGTATGATAAAAATAATTGTAGGCACTAACAGAAAAAATTCCGTATCAGAGCAAATCTCACTTCAATATCAACAACTCTTGGAGCAAATGAAGGTTGCATCTGAGTTGATTTACCTCAGTGAATTGCCGGATGATTTTGTATTTACCGCCCTATATGAAAACAACGGCAAAAATCACGCTTACAACAAAGTACATGAACAGGTAAAATCAGGAACAAAGTATGTTTTTGTAGTACCTGAATACAACGGTTCCTATCCTGGAATATTAAAGTCATTTATTGATGGCATGACCTACCCCAATAGTTTTCGACACAAGAAATGCGCTTTAGTGGGGATTTCCTCAGGGGTCGGAGGTGGCTCTATCGCCATGAGCCACCTAACCGACGTTTTTCATTACCTGGGAATGCATGTTCTCGCATTTAAGCCAAGGTTAGCCAAAATTGAGGAAAATATGTCAGGAAATCTGCTCACCAACAGATTGTATCTTGACCTTTTGCGGGAACAGGCAGAACTTCTGGTTAGCTTTTAATCGACATTGTCGTGCAAAAACCGGTTGTTGCTGATGATTTCGTTGTCATCATTTAGGTTAAACTTTGAAATGGATCTTTCCGAACTGTGCGCTACATCCTGCAACTTTACATTTTTGCGCAGATAGGCAGGCACTTCGATCTTTTCTTTAAACTCCTCAGGTGACTGGTTTACCGATCTGTTTTGACGTAACTTCTCAAACCTGTCGTGAACCCTTCTAAGTGCCTTTTCCTTGATATCCTGATAAAATTGATGCTGAATACTTTCCTCAGGACCTTTTTGGCTTTTGGGAGTTGTATATTCTTCATCGTTTTTGTCAAAAAGGGTCAAAACACGCTTAGAGTCAGCAGTTGACTGGGGAGTTTCAAAAACAAAATCTTCTTCCTCATCAAGGGGTTCCTCCAGCTTTTTGTAAACTGGTTGCTCAGAAACTGGCTGGGTATCCTCCTCATGTTTTGATCCTTTTGGAGGTTCAGCTTGTAGCTTGGGGCTTTGGATGGAGAAGGTAAAGGTTTGACCTGTTTTCGTCTCCTGTTCTTCGTCTATTTTAGAAGTTTTTCCCGATTCCAGATCGATAACCTTTTTTGAGTCATCCTGCTTTTTTGTCCCTATATTATGTTTCTCTGTTATTGAATCCGGTTCAAATCCAGTAGCTATGACAGTGACACGGATACCTTTTTTCAGATCAGGATCAATGCCTTGTCCAAATATGACATCTGCGGAATCCCCTGCTTTTTGCCGGATATATTCCGTGATATCGCTCAGTTCATCCATGGAAAGTTCCTCTTCTTCACCTGACATAATGGAAAGGAGGATTTTTTGTGCTCCCTTGATGTCCACATTGTTAAGAAGTGGTGATGAAATGGCTTTCTCAGCAGCCCGAATTGACCGCTCGTCTCCTTCTTCAGTGGCAGATCCCATGACGGCAGCGCCTGCATCTTTCATGACCGTTTTCACGTCCTCAAAATCCACATTCACGTCCTGGTGTACCGTGATGATCTCCGCAATGGACTTGGCAGCGGTAGTCAGGATATTGTCGGCCTTTCCAAAGGCTTGCCGAATGGGTAAATTACCGTAGATATCCCGCAATTTGTCATTCAAAATGACCAACACGGTGTCACAATTGTTGCGAAGGGCTTCAATACCTTCTTGGGCCGATTGTATTTTTTTTCTACCTTCAAAGATAAAGGGAGCGGTTACGATTCCTACCGTCAGGATGTCCATATCCTTGGCGATTTTAGCGATTACTGGGGCCGCACCGGTACCTGTACCACCGCCCATTCCAGCGGTGATGAAAATCATCTTGGTGTTGTCTGAAAGTAATTCACGGATTTCATCCTTGCTTTCGACGGCTGCGTTTTTACCTTTTTCCGGATTGGCGCCCGCCCCAAGACCTTCGGTAAGGTTGGTCCCAATTTGTATTTTGAGCGGAACAGGGCTGTTTTTAAGGGCTTGGGCATCTGTGTTGACCACCACAAATTCCACGTCCTTAATGCCCTGATTATACATGTGGTTGACGGCATTGGATCCGCCTCCTCCTACGCCGATCACCTTGATGATCGACTTGTTGTTTCTGGGAATATCAAATTTATAATCTTTCATGATTTCTGACATTTTTCCTCGTATTTTGGTGAATAATAACTTGGCTGTTTTCTTTTAATTTTTTCCGGACACGGTTCCAGTTTCTGAATTAGTAACTGCTCGTATCGTCGTTAATGTCATCGGTGATGAAATTTTTCAGTTTCTTGGTTATGTTGCTGAATATATCCTTCGACATATGGGTTTCGATTTTGTTGATTTTGGGTTTTCCGTTGGTTTGCAGTGCTTTTTCCTTTTCCCGGTAGGTTTCTTCCCGGTCGTCCAAGGCCTTGAATCCTGCCAAGACCAGACCAACTGTAGTCGCATACATGGGGCTTTTCACGTCTTCTACCTTAGATTTCCCCAAATGTTCGTTGGGGTATCCGATGCGTGTGTCCAGTCCGGTCATGTACTCAAACAATGGGCTCACACCGTTCAACAACGAACCGCCTCCTGTAAGGACGATGCCTCCGGCCAGTTTTTTGTAAATACCGCTGGCTACAATTTCTGACTGCACCATTTCCACAATTTCTTCCATTCTAGCCTGAATGATTGATGCAAGATTTTTTACGGATATTTCTTTTGGTGGTCGGTTTCTCAATCCTGGAATAGAAACAATCTCATTCGGATTGGCCTCTTCCGCAATGGCTTTGCCAAATTTAGTTTTCAGCAGTTCAGCCTGATTTTGCATGACCATACATCCTTCCTTTATATCCGCAGTAATGATATTTCCGCCAAAAGGGATCACAGCCGTATGCCGAATGATGTTGTCATAGAAAATGGCTACATCCGTTGTGCCTCCTCCTATATCCACAAGGCATACACCAGCCTCTTTGTCCTCATCACTGAGAACGGACAAAGAACTTGCCAGGGGTTCCAGAATAAGATCTTTAGACTGTAAGTTGGCGCGCTTTACGCATTTGCTAATATTGTATATCGCAGAGCTTTGTGCAGTAATGATGTGGAAATTGGCTTCTAAGCGGGCGCCGGACATGCCCACAGGATCCTTTACACCATCTTCGTAGTCTACGGTGTAATCCTGCGGCATCACGTGAATAATTTTGTTACCTGGAGGCACGATGATATTCTCCATATCATTGGCCATCCGCCGAACGTCTTCTACGGTGATCTCATCATCCTTGGTATTTCGTATAATAACGCCATGATGTACGGAACTTCGGATATGCTGTCCCGCAATACCGACGATTACCTCCCCGATATCCACATTTGACATTTCAGACGCTTCGTTGACTGCCTTTTGGATGGCATTTACAGTTTTGTCGATGTTGGTTACAATGCCCCGTATGACTCCCTCAGACACCGCTTTTCCCATACCAAGTACTTCCAGCTTTCCGTATTCATTTTTGCGCCCAATGATGGCGCATATCTTGGTAGTACCAATATCAAGTCCTACTACTAATTTTTCGTTTTCCATAGCGCTTATTGTTATTCACAAATGATCTGATCCTTAAATTTTACATTCACCCTGCTATAGGCATTCCAGCCTTTTTTGGGCACTATATCGTTGTAATACAGGTTGATTTTTTGAAATTTTCGCTCAATTTCTTCCGGTTTGCCAAATTCGATCACCTGTTTCCCCACCTGCTGATGAAGCAGTACTTCACCGTTAGAGAGCAAGTCCATGGCGTTGATTTGGGCACTCCAGAAGTCAGATTTGGTAATGAACGTCAGTAAATTCAAAAACCCTTCATGCTCTGCTCCCAACTCTCCCTTTTCCAATATTTTGTCAGCGCCTCTACCTTCTACAGTAATGACCCGGGGAGTGAAATTGGTGGACAACGGCAGGATCTTGCCTTCTGTGCTGATGTAGCCATCTGCAGCCATAGGCCTGACGATGCGGGCCATTGGAATATGCTGAGAGATTTTGACCATAATTTTGCCTTTCAAATCCCCAAATACATCGGCATCGCGGACGAACGGATGGCTTTCTACCTTCTTCTCCAAATCATAAAGAGAAATCTTCCGCAGCGATTCGCCAGGTTGTAATTCGGGAAATTCACGTTGCAGCATCGCGTGAATATCCTTCTCCTCCACAAAGTAGACTTGGCTAATTCCCTCCACATATACTTCAAGTCCGGAGAATTGCTTATCCTTTCCCCGGTGCTCAATAAAGGCAATATATACCAGGACAATTACCCCCAAAAGGGCAAAAATCACAGATTTCTTGATCCTCCATTTACTAGGCTTTTCCATGTTGCATCCAGTTTGAAATTGGTGAAACCAATCTATCAATATCTCCGGCACCAATGGTTACCAAGACTTCCGGTTGTTGGTGGTCTAAATAGGAAAGCAATTCTTCCTTCGACTTCATACCTTTTTTTGCGGATGTGATGCCGTCCAATAGCATCTCAGCTTTTACTCCTGGGATTGGAAGTTCTCTAGCGGGGTAAATGTCCAAAAGAATTACTTCGTCAGCCAGTGAAAGGCTTTCCGAAAAGCCCTCGGCAAAATCTCTGGTTCGGGAGAACAGGTGAGGTTGAAACACCGCCGTAATTTTCTTGTCGGAATAAATAGCCCGAACTGAACTTAGAAAGGCTCGGATTTCTTCGGGATGATGTGCGTAGTCATCGATATAAACACGTTTTTCATCCTGATAGACTACTTCGAATCTTCTTTTTACCCCTAAATAGGAGTCTAATCCACTCCGGATCTGTTCTTGAGTCACGCCTACATGTAAGGCTACGGAAATTGCGGCTAGTGCATTTTCAATGTTATGAAACCCTGGAATGGGAAGTAGCAAGGAGGGTATCTGAACATCTCCAGCTACATAGTCAAAGGTGAACCCTTTTATTCCCGCAACGATGCTTGTCGCTTTGATATCCGTCGATTCCAGGCCATATTCGTAGAGGGCCGTATTTCCCAATACATTTCTTCCAAGTTTTTTCAGTGCCCTATTCTGAATAAAGAGTTTACCTGTTGGATTGGTCAGGCGAATAAAACTTCTGAAGCCATCCAACAAATGGCTAGCATCCCCATAAATATCCAAATGGTCCGGATCTGCACTGGTGACAATGCTGATATTTGGGTGAAGGTGTAGAAAGGAACGGTCAAATTCATCCGCTTCTACCACTACGATAGGGTTTTCATCACTCCCCTCATCGTGCAGGATTAGGTTGTTTTGATAATTCTGGGTGAGTCCTCCCAGAAACGCCGCAATATTTTTCCCCGCATGCTTTAATAAATGGGCTACCAAAGAAGAGGTTGTAGTCTTTCCATGGGTACCCGCTACTGCTACGGTGTACATGTTTTCCGTAATCATTCCGAGTACCTCCGCTCTTTTTTTCAATATGTAGCCGGACTGTATCAAGTGATTTTTTAATACCGAGTTTTGAGGTATTGCCGGAGTCCAGATGACTAAACGATTTTGAGTGTCAGAAGCAAAGTCAGAAGGAAGCTGATCAACGGCATCCAAATAGGTAATTGCAATGCCTTCCTGAGACAAAGCTTCCGTAAGGGGAGACGGGGTTTTGTCATAACCATACACTGGAACTCCGATATAGTTAAACCACCGTGCAATGGCACTCATGCCAATGCCTCCGATACCTAGAAAATAGACGCTATGTAAGCCTTTTAAATTCATTTGATCATTGATTCCAACACTGTTACAATTTCATTTGCGGCCTCTTTTTTGGCCAGTTTTTTTATGTTTTCTCCAAGAGAGTGCCTAGTTGCCTTATCGCTCATCAGTTTATCCACCAGTTCCGGTAATTTCTCCACGGCCTCGTCGTCTGGTAGTATCAAAGCAGCGGCTTCGGAGAAGAATGCCATTGCATTTTTGGTCTGATGATCTTCGGCTACGTTTGGCGAAGGGATGAAAATGACAGGCTTTCCTACAAGGCTAAGTTCAGAAACCGACAAGGCTCCCGCACGGGAAATTACTAAATCCGCCACGGCATAGGCCAAATCCATCTCCAGTATAAACTCCTTGGGGTGAATCTCTTTAAACCCGCTACTTGCCACCAGATTTTTCATATCGTTGAAATAATAACGGCCCGTTTGCCAAAGTACTTGATACCCCTTAGCCTGGAAAAGCCCCATGGATGCTGCAATTGCTTGGTTGATTGTCCGTGCTCCTAGACTACCTCCCAGCACCAATAGGGTGGGCAAATCAGGGTTCAAGCCAAAATGGGCAATTCCAATTTCTTTTTTACCCTCCAAATCCAAGATGTCACTCCTTACTGGATTGCCTGTATAATGAAGCCGATCCTTAGGAAAGAATTTTTCCATCCCAGGATACGCTACGCAAATAGCTTTGGCCTTTTTTGCCAGAAGCTTGTTGGTCAAACCTGCGTAGGAATTTTGTTCCTGAATCAGGGTGGGAATGCCCATTTGCTGAGCCGTAAAGAGTATGGGCCCGCTTGCGTAACCACCTACTCCAACTACCAAATCAGGTAAGAAAGAACGAATGATTTCTTTTGACTTTTTAAGGCTGCTCAACACTTTGAAGGGAAAGCTGAGGTTTTTGAGGGAGAGACTCCGCTGCAGACCTGCTATTGGCAGGCCCACAATTTTATAGCCCGCTTCCGGTACTTTCTGCATTTCCATTTTACCCTCAGCCCCGACGAATAGAATATCAGTTCCCGGATATCTCTGCGACCACGCGTGTGCAATGGCAATGGCGGGATAGATATGTCCCCCGGTGCCTCCGCCACTAATGATCATGCGATATGTTTTATTTTCGTTTTCCAAGACTATGCGGCTTTAGCTACTCTTCTAATGCTGTTGGTGTCGGCAGGGAAGGCATCTTCATGGTCTCCCCGGCTGACACTCAAAATGATTCCCAGGGATATCCCAGTAAATATCAGGGAAGTACCCCCCATGCTGACCATTGGTAGGGGCAAACCTGTAATTGGTACCAACCCAACGGCCACTGCCATGTTAATCATAGCCTGAATGACCAGTGCAAAACTTAAACCGGCGGACAACAAACCCCCAAAGGGGCGAGTGGAAATTGCCACCACGCGCATTCCCCGATAAAGGAGGGCCAGGTAAAGGAATAGCACGCCACCGCCACCAATCAGACCGTATTCCTCGATAATGATTGCGAAGATGAAGTCGGAATAAGGGTGGGGCAGGACATTTCGTTGTTCACTTTTTCCGGGTCCCTTCCCCGCTATTCCACCAGTTGCAATGGCAATAAAGGAATGCTTGGCCTGATAGGGCAGTTCTTTTTCATCCTCATTAAGAAAGCTTTCTATTCTGGAAAAGAACACACCTCCTCGCTGCCCTAGCATAATGGCAGAAGTCAACGCCATCATTCCAACTGCAAGCACAATCACCAGAAATTTAAATGGAACCCGTCCAATAAACATCAGCAAAAGGCAGGTCGCCAAAAGCATTACCCCGGTGGACATATTGGCAAATCCGATTAACATGCAAATGATACCGATCCACGCAATGATGGGGATAAATGTTTTTTTCCAATCAGCGATTTGTCGCTGCCGTTTGGCAAGCATGCCTGCTACTGCGGAGATTAGAGCCAGTTTGGCCAGATCAGAAGGCTGAAATGCCTGATTAATAATCGGTATTGTCAACCATCGGTTGGCCTCGTTGATGGTCGAGCCAAACAAATAGGTTATGAGGAGCAAGGGGATACTTATCCAAAGGGCCAACAGGCTGAGCTTGGCGAAGTACTTATATGGGATATTATGAACACCCCACATTACTACAAGGCTAGCCATGATTAAGGATCCGTGCTTTATGAGGTACACTTCCGTATTGCCGCCGACCATTCTATAGGCCAGAGAGCCCGTGGCGGAGTATACCACCAATATACTTAAGATGGAAAGCAGGATCACAATCCCCCAAATGATGGGGTCACCTTTTAAATTTTCCTCAAGCCAAAGTTTTATCGGTTTCATATGTTCATAATTTCTTTTTCTAATGCCATGCCTGCCTGTCCGGTAGGCAGGCTCGATTTCATGATGCTATCTTTTCCTTTAATGAATTGACAGCAGCTTTAAACTGGTCTCCACGGTCTTCATAATTTTTGAACAAATCAAAACTTGCACAGGCCGGAGAGAGCAATGCCAAATCCCCAGGTTCACCCCAGGTCAGTGCGGTTTTGACCGCTTCCTGAATCGATTGGGTTTCCTTGATTTGCGGAATTTTTCCCATAAAGGCACTTTTTAACTTTTCATTGTCTTTCCCCAGACAGATAAGCCCTTTCACCCGTCCCTCGATTAGCGGAAGCAAGGCCTCATAATCATTTCCTTTATCTACTCCACCAGCTATCCAAATAATGGGTTCGCTGTAAGCGGATAAGGCATATTTTGTGGCATCCACATTCGTACCCTTGCTATCGTTGACAAACCGCACCCCCTGGATAGTTGCAACCTGCTCCATCCGGTGAGAGGCATTCTGAAAGTTTGCCAGACCGAGTTTTATAGTCGATTCGAATGCTCCTGCAAGTAATGCCGACTGTATCGCACAAAGGGCATTGATTTTATTATGATCCCCTTGGAGCGTCATTTCTTCAGGTCGAACCCGGAATTCAATTTCTTTCCATTTGATATTTAAGCTTCCGTTTGCGGCATGTAAGCCCCTTGAGTTTGCAACCGCTTTAGCAACCGGATATCCAGTGGCTTTTAAAGGTTTATTCTGTAAGGTCTTCCTGATGGTATCATCTTCAATAAAATAAATAAAATGGTCTTTTTCATCCATCCGGTCCACCAACTTGAACTTAGTGGAAGCATAGTTTTCAAACTTATACCCGTATCGGTCCAAGTGGTCCGGTGTGATGTTTAACAGGACCGCTACTTTTGGTTTGAACCGGATAAACCCTTCAATCTGAAAACTACTTACTTCTAGTACCCACCAATCGTAATCCTCTTCTGCTAACTGACCCGCCCAGCTTTTGCCAACATTTCCCCCCATGCCTACGTTCAGACCTGCCGTTTTCAGTAGGTGATAGGTAAGCAGTGTGGTGGTTGTTTTCCCGTTGGTACCCGTAATGGCTATTACCTGACCTCTTGAATGCCGGTATGCAAACTCAAGCTCATCGATTACCGGTATTCCATTACCGACTAAGGTCTGCACAACTGGGTTGGAATAGGGGATTCCCGGGCTTTTGATGACTTCATCTGCTCCGAGGATTTCACCACTTGTATGGCCAAATTCTTCGAAGGGTATTTTGGCTGCGGTCAATTGCTGCTTACGGGGCGCACTGATACCTCCGGCATCGGAGACAAAGACTTTGTAGCCGTTGGCCAACGCCAGAAGAGCGGCACCAACACCGCTTTCACCTGCACCCAATATGACGATCTTTTTTATCATCGCAGTTTTAAAGTAGCCAATGCCAGAATGGCAAATAATATCCCCAAAATCCAGAAACGAACGGTAATTTTAGCTTCTGGGATATTTTTTTTCTGATAATGATGGTGGATGGGAGACATCAGGAAAACTCGCCTACCTTCTCCGTATTTTCTCTTGGTGTATTTGAAATAAGTAACCTGTATGATTACAGAGAGTAGTTCTATAATGAACACGCCACAAAGCAATGGCAACAGCAACTCCTTTCGTAGGGTCAATGAAAGCACCGCAATCACTCCTCCTATCATCAGGCTTCCGGTATCCCCCATAAACACCTGGGCAGGGTAGGCATTGTACCAGAGAAACCCAACACAGGCTCCCACAAATGCCGCACAGAAAATCACGAGTTCTCCAGAATTGGGAATAAACATGACATTTAAGTATTGGGAAAATATGGCATTACCACTGATGTAGGCATAGATAGCAATGGTAAGACCTATGATGGCAGAGGTGCCGGCTGCCAATCCGTCTATTCCATCCGTGATGTTCGCTCCATTTGAAACGGCGGTGACAATGAAAATCACCAAACCTATATATAATAGGGGAGTAAGAAAATCCCCCAATACCCCGAAAACTTTGTCGTAATGGAGTTCGTTGTCTTTCATGAACGGAATAGTGGTTTTCAGTGATTTCACATCACTGAAGCTTGGTGTGTCTACCACGCCTTCTGCTATGGAGACAGGCTGGTTAAATTCCCGTACCACTACATCTTCGTGGAAATAAAGCGTAGTACCCACCACTATACCAATGACTACTTGACCGACAATCTTAAACCTTCCGGCCAACCCCGCCTTGTTTTTGCGGAAAACCTTGATATAATCGTCCACAAAACCAATTGCCCCCAACCAAAGGGTTGTAACCAATAATAGGATGATATAGATGTTATAGATGTTGGCAAACAAAAGCGTTGGAATGGCTATCCCAGCCATGATCATAAGCCCACCCATAGTTGGGGTTCCCCTTTTTTCCATTTGCCCTTTCAGGCCAAGTTCACGTACAGATTCGCCGATTTGCTTGTTACGAATCCAGTTGATGATACTTTTACCGAAAGTAATGGTGATAATTAGGGAAAAAAGCGCAGCCATTCCCGCCCGAAACGAAATGTATCGGAAGACTCCTGCGCCGGGGAAGTCAAAAACTCTGTCTATATAGTCAAAAAGATGGTATAGCATTAGCTCGAATGAATTAAGCGTAACATTTCTCTTACAATTTCCCTGTCATCAAACGGGTGCTTCACCCCTTTAATTTCTTGGTAGGTTTCATGGCCTTTTCCGGCAATTAATATTATATCCCCTTTGGTTGCCATCCCGCAGGCGGCTTTGATGGCTTCTCTTCGTTCAGCGATTGTTAGCGTTTTGCGCATATCTACTGGATTGATTCCCGCTTCCATGTCTTTTATGATATCCATGGGTTCTTCATTGCGGGGATTATCAGAAGTCAATATCACCTTGTCACTATATTTCGTGGCAGATTTTGCCATGATAGGGCGCTTGGCCTTATCTCGGTTTCCACCGCAACCAACTACGGTGATGAGTTTCTCTCCGCCGGTTCTCAGTTTCTGAATGGTCTTTAACACATTCTCCAATGCATCCGGAGTGTGGGCGTAATCCACAATGGCTGTAATATCCCGATAGAAAACCTGCTCAAACCGGCCCTGGGCACCCTTAAGTTGGGATAACTGCCTTAATACTTCCTCTTCCTCTTCGCCCAAAAGCATGGCCGTTCCATATACCCCCAACAGGTTATAGGCATTGAATTCCCCTATTAGCCGGAACCAGACCGATTGGTGGTTGATTTCCAACTCCAGGCCTTGAAGAGTATTGTTTATTATCTTTGCCTTAAAGTCAGAAGGATATTTAAGTGCATAGGAATGTTTTTTTGCCTTGGTATTTTGCACCATAACCAAGCCCCTCTTGTCATCGGCATTTATTAAGGCAAATGCACTGGGCGGTAGTTCATCGAACAGTTTCTTTTTTGCTGTAATATATGCGTCAAAGGTCTCGTGGTAATCCAGATGGTCGTGGGAAATGTTGGTGAATATAGCCCCTGCAAAATGCAACCCCGCCGTTCTTTCCTGCACTATGGCATGTGAACTAGCTTCCATAAAGCAATGAGTACAACCTGCGTCCAGCATCTGATGAAGAATCTGATTGATGGAAATGGCATCTGGCGTGGTATGTGTTGTGGGCAATACGGTTTCGTTAATCCGGTTTTCCACCGTCGACAATAGCCCTACCCGGTATCCCATTTCGCTAAACAATTGATGCAGAAGGGTGACCATGGTGGTTTTTCCATTGGTACCCGTGACAGCTACCAAGGTCAACTTTGAGGACGGATGGTTATAGAAGTTGGCAGCCATCATTCCCAGAGCCTTTGCCGCATCGACCACCTGTACATAGGTAACCTCTTCTTTCAACTCGGAGGGGAGTACTTCGCATACCACGCAGGAAGCATCCTGCTCCAATGCATTATCTATGAAGTCATGGCCATCCACCTGCGTTCCCCGCATGGCGATAAATAGATCACCTATTTTAACCGACCTACTGTCAAAGACAAGGCTGTTTACGGTGATTTCCATGTCTCCTTTTGTGGAGATGAGAGATACCTTGTATAATATGTCCTTTAACAGCTTCATTATCCCAGAGTAATTTTAATGGTGCTTTTTGGCGAAATAGTTGTTCCTGAAGGAAGCGACTGACTTTTTACCCGGCCTTTGCCGCTGAATAAGACTCTTAATCCGTTATTTTCCAATATGTATAATGCGTCCCGAAGTGCCATTCCGGTCACATCCGGCACCTGTTTCTCATTTATTCTATTTGTAACCCACTGTATTGATTTGTTGGTGACTTTCGAACGCACCCATTTTTCCTGCTCTTGATAGTGGTTGGATATACCAAATTTGTTACAAAGCATCTGAACATCCTCCGTCAGGCCCGCCTGAATAAATGGCAAGTCCCCTGCATATGGAGTTTTATTGCTTACTAGGGTTTTGTCCAAGTTTAGTTTTAGATCCTGTGCATGGATTTTATCAGCGATTTCCTTAAATACAGGTGCAGATATGTCACCCCCGTAGGCTTGAAATCCTTTAGGACTGTCTATGACGATTATTGCACTGTATTTTGGATTGTCCGCAGGAAAATATCCAACAAAGGAGGTGTAGTACGTTTGGGTATACCTTCCATCAACCAGTTTTTGCGCTGTCCCTGTTTTTCCGGCTATGCTGTAATCATTATTTCGGATATTTCTGGCAGTACCATTTTCCACTACTCCCTCGAGAAGGGATCTCAAATATTGGATGGTTTTTTTAGAAGCAATTTGCTTATTTAAAACTTCGGTATCGTAGGTTTCTTCTACGTAATTGCCCTTCGAAATTTGTTTTACAATCAAGGGTTTTACCATTTTGCCGTCATTTGCGATGGCATTGTATAGGGTAAGGGTCTGCAGGGGAGTTACCTTCAATTCGTACCCTATAGACATCCATGGAAGCGTAGTTCCGTACCAGCTTTTGGTGCCGGGTGTTTTAAAATAAGGCACTCCTTCCCCTTTGAGCTGAAAACCAACCGGTTTGTCCAACCCAACTTTGGAAATGTAATTGATAAATTTCACGGGTGCCACGCCAAACTGGTCATTGACAAGTCTTGAAATTCCAATATTTGAGGATTTTTCAAAGGCCTCCCGAACCGTGATACGTCCAAATCCGCCGTTTTTCGCATCACGCATCGACCTGTCGTAAAACTTGAAAACGCCGTCTCCGGTGTCTATACTATCTTGGAGACTGATTTTGCCTTCTTCCAATAAGGCCAGCATCGAAAGCAGCTTGAATGTGGATCCTGGTTCTGTAAGTCCCTGATCACCTACAGCATAGTTGTAGTTTTCACCGTAACCGTTTCCACTTTTGTTTTTCTCGAGATTGGCCAACGCTTTTATGTGGCCGGTGGCCACTTCCATCACTATCACAGAGCCGAAATTCGCGTCCTTATTGATTAATTGACGAAGAAGTGCAGATTCGGCCACATCCTGAATATTAATATCCAGCGTACTGACAATATCAAAACCGTCTGTAGGCTTAATGTCCTCCGCATCGTGCAGCGGTTTCCAGCTTCCTCCAGCTATTTTCTGAAACAATGCTTCACCATTTCGCCCTTGCAGGAATTCATTGAAACTGTACTCCAGCCCGACTCCATAATCGTCCTCATTGAGAAATCCCACGGTGCGGCCTGCAAGTGATCGAAAAGGGCGATAGCGCTGGTCCACCTTTTCAAAAATTATTCCCCCGCCAAGTCGTCCATCACGGAAGATGGGCCACTTCATCATGGCTAATTTCTCTTGATAGCCGATTTGCTTTCTGTTGATAATGAGGTATTTTTTCCCACTGTTCCGCGCATCGGAGATGATCCGCTTGTATTGGGTAGCGGATTTGTCTTTATAGTAACCGGACAAAAGCGTAGCCAGTGAGTCTATACCGTTTCGGAATCTATCTTCCTTGGAAATGGAAGGGTCCAAGACGACCCGGTAGAAGGGAAGGCTGGTTGCCAGCAAACTTCCATCACCACTATAGATATTGCCACGGGTAGCTTTTACGGGACGGTATTGCAGGTGTATATTTTCGGACATCTGTCTCCATTTGTCTCCATCCACAAACTGTACTTGGGTGATTTTATAAAAAATAGCGATGCCTATCGCACTTGTCAGCAGAAAGGCGACTCTAACTCGAAATAATATGGACCTTTTAATGTTCATTTTTCAACAATTATTTTAAAAGGTGGCTCGTCAATTTCTTCGATACCCAAGGGGGCGATTTTCTTTGCAACTTCAGACTGCTTGCCGGCAAACATATACGCCGCTTCCAACGTGGTCACATCAGCGCGGATATCTTCTACTTCCTGCTGGAGCGATTCGATTTTTCGGATGGTGTTATCAGCCTGGTGATTGCTCCATATATATATAAGTGCCAAGAGGGCGGCATATAAAAAGGGGGGGACCAAGTGTACAGGAATTCCGTCGCCAAAAAGTCCCGTCATTGCCAGCTTTCTTTCAAGTAGCGCAAACAGGTTAAACCTACCTGAACTTTTTGTTGCTCCGGATGACTTAGCTTTTTGTTTGAATGTGTTGTTTCCCATAGCTATATCTTTTCTGCTATTCTGAGTTTTGCACTTCTGGCCCGGTTATTCTGGGCAATTTCCTCCGGGCTAGCCGTAATGGCTTTCCGGTTCACCGGTTCTAGGGGTCTGATCTGATTGCCATAGAAATCCTTCTCTACATCACCATGGAATTTGCCTTTGTTGATGTAGTTTTTTACCAAGCGGTCCTCCAGGGAATGGTAACTCATGACTACCAATCTACCCTTGCTCCGAAGTAACTCGTTGCTTTGTTCCAGCATATCCCTCAGGGCTCCCATTTCGTCATTTACGGTGATCCGCAGCGCTTGAAATACCTGTGCATAATATTTGAATTCCTTTCCCCGTGGAGCAAATTTGTCCAAAATAGCCTTAAACCTATCAATGGTCAATATAGGTTCTTGGATCCTTTCCGATACAATTGCCCGTGCGAGGGTCTTGGCATTTTTGATTTCGCCATACTGGCCGAGTATCTTGTGAAGTTCCCTTTCTTCATAGCTATTCAGGATATCCGCAGCCGTGAGGTTTCCCGACTGATTCATCCGCATGTCCAAGTCTCCAGCAAACCTCGTGGAGAATCCCCTGCTGGGTTCGTCAATCTGATGGGAGGATATGCCCAAATCTGCTAAGATCCCATCCACTTCATCTACTCCGTACAGTCTAAGAAATCGCTTAATGTCTCTGAAATTGGCATGGATAAATGTGAAACGTTCATCATCAGGTGCGTTTACAATCGCATCCTCATCTTGGTCAAACCCATATAAATGGCCCTTATCCAACTTACTCAGGATTTCCCGCGCATGTCCTCCACCCCCAAAGGTCAGGTCCAGATACACCCCATTAGGGTCTATAGCAAGGCCTTCGATGCAGGGCTGCAACATGACTGGGATATGGTAAGGGCTTTTAGTCATCTTTTTTTAAATATTGTTTGTTCAAGGTGTCGTATCTTTTGTCCACCTCATCCGCAATCTCATTCAACAATGTCGGATTCCAAATTTCAATTCGGTTTCCTATGCCCGCAACCGTGGCCTCTCCATCGAGCTGCGCATAGGCCATGAGGGATTTTGGGATAAGGATTCTCCCAGCACTGTCCATTTCCACTATCACCTCTCTGCGGAAATAGGCCCGCTGAAAACTTCTGGCTTCCTCGTCTGTAGTATCAAGATCCATGAGTTTGCTATACTCTTTTTTTACCTCTATGGCTGTGCGAAGAATTAAACACTGCTCAATGCCTTTTCTGAGATAGAGCTCATTGCTGGGATTTTCAGGAAGGGCTGCTTTTAGTCTTGCAGGAAGTACCAGCCGTCCCTTGACGTCAAGCTTGCACTCGTACTCGCCCATGAAAATTCCCATTCCTTTAACTTTAAAAATCTCAGTGAATACAAAAGTAGCAAATCTCCAGCCACTTTCTACCACAATGCCCCACTTTTTACCACTAATCTATAAAAGTATCCATTACTTTGGTTCTTTGCAATTGTTTTGGAAAAAAATAAATGACCCTAATTCTTGACAGTCATCAAGTTAACGGCTGTAATATTGTCTAGAAAAGCGGTTAATAAGTAAAACGAGGGTTTAGTGAGGGATTTTTAATATAAAATATCGTATAAAAAAATAAATTCATCCAATAGAAAGCAAAGAGGGAGAATTCCCCATAAAACCCCATTTCCAATTAATTAGGGAAAAGGGCCTTATTTTTTTCGCTCGATGGTGTATTTAACCAGATCAGACAAAGCAGTCTTGTAGGGAGAATCTGGGAACTCAGTCAAAATGTGCAGTGCCTCCCGGTAAAAATTGTTCATGATTTCTTCCGAATAGGAAAGTCCGCCAGCCGCTTTAACGAATTCTATTACTTCATTGACGGCTTTTTTGTCTTCATTTTTGTTGCGGACTAGAGAAATGATTCTTTTCTTTTCCAGCCAAGAAGCATGGTTTAGGGCGTAAATAAGCGGTAGGGTGAGTTTTTTTTCTTTGATGTCAATTCCAACAGGTTTTCCGACTACATCCTGTCCGTAGTCGAAAAGGTCGTCTTTAATCTGAAATGCCATACCTACTTTTTCACCAAACAACCGCATTTTCTCTATAGCGGCAGTATCGGCATTTGCTGTAGCGGCACCCACCGCACAACAGGAGGCAATCAGACTGGCAGTTTTTTGCCGGATTATAGTATAGTAAACTTCCTCTGTGATGTCCAAATTCCTTGATTTGGCGATCTGCAGCAATTCGCCCTCGCTCATTTCCCGTACAGCATGGGAGACTATTTTTAGAAGATCAAAATCCCCATTGTCCACACTCAGAAGTAACCCTCTGGAAAGCAGGTAGTCTCCCACTAATACGGCGATCTTATTTTTCCACAGCGCATTAATTGAGAAAAATCCCCGTCGGTAATTTGCGTCGTCTACTACATCATCATGTACGAGTGTAGCGGTATGCAATAGCTCGATTAGTGCTGCACCCCGGTAGGTTGCTTCGGATATTCCACCCGAAACTCCTCCGGTTAAAAAGACAAACATGGGCCGCATTTGCTTCCCTTTTCGCTTTACGATATAATGGGTAATATGGTCAAGAAGTGTCACTTTACTTTTCATAAAGGACCGAAACTTCTTTTCAAAATCTGCCATCTCAGTGGCAATTGGAGCTTGTATTTGCTTTAAATCCTGCTTCATTGAGTGTTTGGTGCTGCAATAATACGACCTATTCAGTCATTGACAAAACACCCTACTTGATTATTGGTTTAAAAAGAATTTTCATTACAATGCGTACCGGATTTGTTTTGCGGGACACTTCCTTTCAAAAAGACCCAGTACCTAATCCATTTCTTTTTCTTTATCTTTGCGAAGACCAATAAAAAAAGAGTTGACCGACGACTATATTAAGCACCAATATGCGCCCATTCTTCCCAAAAAAGATGAATGGCCGGTAGTCAAGCTAAGCAAAAACCGGAAGGAATTTCTCAATAAGGTGACAGAAGCTAGTGTAGCCCGGATTTTAAGACATACAGGCAACCAAGTGCACCTTCTGAAAGAAGAATTGGAGACGGTATTGTACCGCGAAAGACTCAGGCTGAAGCAAAATCCTTGGTTGGTCGACCCGGACAATGAACCTGCTTTTTGGGCAAAGGTAAAATCCAGTCTCTTGGGCATTGGGGTGGAAAATACGCTGACAGATGCCGAACGGAAAGCGGCCTACATAGCTATTTTGGAATCCATTGTTCGGAGATATGTGGAGGAAATAGCTGGGAATTTTAAGCATTCCCATTATAAGGCAACCCGCAGGATTGTGACGTATGGCTTTTCCCGCTTACTAAATACTGCCCGGGTGAAAGGTTTTAAATCTTTTTTCAGTACTCAGTACACTTTACAGGACAAAATCCAAATCATTGGAGAGACTGATCAGATCCGGGAGTTGGCATCAAAGGGCACCATCGTTATGGTCCCCACCCATTTCTCCAATTTGGATAGCATTTTGATCGGTTGGACGATCAGCACCTTGGGCTTGCCCCCCTTCATATATGGAGCTGGTCTCAACTTATTCAATATCCAGATTTTTGCCTACTTTATGAATGCATTGGGGGCTTATAAAGTAGATCGGCGGAAGAAAAATATGGTGTATTTGGAAACATTAAAGACCTATTCAAGTGAAGCCATTCAGTTTGGATGTCACAGCTTGTTTTTTCCGGGGGGTACACGTTCCAGAAGTGGAAACCTTGAGTCCCGGCTCAAATTGGGACTTCTAAGTTCTGCCATGGAGGCACAGCGGGTAAATTATCAAAATGGGATTACAGACATAGGAGGTAAGATTTTCGTCGTTCCGGTTACGATTAACTATCACTTTGTACTTGAAGCTCCCAGTCTTATCCACGACCACCTTAACCTTACCGGACAAGAACGCTATTACAAAGAATCCGACGAATTTTCCAACTCATATAAGATCTCAAAATTTCTGGTAAAATTTTTTACCAAGGGATCAGATATCTCTGTGTCCATTGGCAAGGCAATGGATATCATGGGAAATTACGTCGACGCTGAAGGAAATAGCAGGGATAGGGCTGGCAGAATCATCGACTGCAGGGATTATTTCATGTCTAATGGACAGCTAACTGTAGACACGCAGCGGGAAGAGGAATATACAAAGGCTCTTGGTAGTCGAATTGTTGAGGAATTTCACAAGATTAATCGGGTGTTCAGCAGCCACCTCGTCGCCTTTACCGCCTTTAATATGATTAAAAAAGCAAACAAAAAACTAGACTTATTCAGTCTGTTGAAAGTGCCTGAAGAGGATATATCCATACCATATGACCAGTTTCGAGCAAAGTGCCTGCGGGTACTAAACCGAATAAAAGAGCTTAAAGCGGAAGAAAAACTCCATATGGCTCCTCATTTGAACGTCGATATTGACCAAATAATAGCCCATGGCCTGGAAAATGTCGGGATGTACCATGCCAAACGACCCCTGATTAAAAACCAGAACAATGAAATTGTGACAGAAGATATGAACCTCCTTTACTACTACCATAACAGACTGGATGGCTATGAGCTTGAGAAATTATTCAGATAAAAAATCGGTAGGTGTGATAGGCATTGGCAGTTTTGGAGCTGCGATAGCCAATTTACTTGCGGAGAAAAGTAGCGTAATCGTATATGCACGAGATCAGGAAGTCGTAGATGAAATCAACGAGCGGCATACCGCCAAGGGAAGGGCTCTCACGCCTACCATCCGGGCTACAACCGACCCCCAATTGCTCTGTGAAAGCTGTGACACCCTGTTTCCCATGATTTCTTCCAGTGGTTTCAAAGAAGTTATGGGGCTATTTGCGCCTTTTTTGCATCCCTACCATTACCTGATTCACGGTACAAAAGGGCTGGTATTGAACCTGCCACCCGGAAAAACTCTCGATAATGTGACCAAACTCAGGCGGGAAAATCTCTGCACCATGAGTGAGGTTATCCAAAACGAAACTGTGGTCGTTCGTGTAGGTTGTCTGGCAGGTCCCAATCTGGCCAAAGAACTAGCACAAAAACAGCCTGCCGCTACTGTGGTGGCGAGTCGGTTTAACGAAGTCATCCACGAAGGGCAGCGCTTGCTCCGGGGGGATAATTTTCAGGTGTACGGAAATTCCGATATCATCGGTGTGGAACTTAGCGGTGTATTGAAAAACATCATCGCCATTGCTGCCGGAGCACTTTCGGGGATGGGCCTCGGTGAGAATGCCAGGGGTTTGTTGGTGTCCAGGGGAATGGTGGAACTGATTTATTTGGGGAAAGCCATGGGGGGAAGCACCAAGTCCTTTATTGGTTTAGCTGGGATAGGGGACATGGTGACGACCTGTAACTCTACCCTTTCCAGAAACTTCACCGTGGGTTACAGACTGGCACAGGGAGAAACATTGGATGCCATCGTCTCTGATATGGATGAGGTGGCAGAAGGCATCAACACGGTACGTTTAATCAGGTTGTTTTTGGAAAGTACCGATCTACGGGCGCCAATAACGGAAAATTTGCATAAGGTGCTTTTCCAGTCCTTTAAGGTGGAAACAGCTCTTCAATACCTTATGAAATACCCTTTTAACGTAGATATTGATTTTTTATAGGATGCTTACACATCAAGAAATTCTTTGGCCGCTGGGGAAATACGTTCAAGAGTTTCCGGAAGGATATAGGATTTTTGATTGATTTGTTGGGGCTGGTCCCGTCGGCAAAAGTAGCTGTGTATAGCTCTTCGGGGACGCTCTGTCCGGTTGGTTGTACCACCATGCCAGACATGGGAATTGAATATGACCACAGAGCCCGCCGGAGCTTCGAGAATAATTTCATTTGGATGTGGATCCATGGGGTTTTCCATAACATCTTGGGGAAGTTGCTGATGCAAGTGGGTTCCGGGGACAATACGTGTCGCCCCGTTTTTCTCAGAAAAATCATCCAACAGCCAAATAGAGTTGCAAACCCGGTAATCGCCCTCAGGCACTGCCTCAGGATAGTCTGCGTGTAATTTTTGCAGCCCAGCACCTGGGATGGCAGCCCGGTAGTTGAGGGAGGAAAGTTTGATGTTATTTCCCAAAACATGTGATATTGCGGCAAGCACTCTGGGATTGGAATAAAAAACATCGAATTCAGACCCTTTGTTTACCAAATCGCTCAACCTTTCAGCCCCTTCATCGATTTTATTTCGTACGAAAACTGATTCTCTCAATTCTTTGCCTGCTGCCTCACCTTCTGCCGAAATTAACTCGGAGATCCTATTGCGTATGGATTCCAGTTCAAGCGGTGACAGTATTGGCCCTAGATTTAAGTAGCCATTGATATCTAGAAAGGATTTTTCCTCGGGGCTCAATAAGTCGGAAGAAACACCAAGTTGGGTTAAAGCGGACGCACTCATAAGGGTATAATGGGTTTATTGGCAGTTAATTTCTGATCAAAAATAGGAGGAAACTCGTTCACATCAAACACCCTCAAGCCTTTTTAGCCGCTGAAGCAGGGGAGGATGGGAGTAATTTACAAATACATACCAGGGATGGGGATTAAGCTCTGAGAGACTATTAACAGATAGTGTTTTTAAAGCTGTAGCCAAGGGTTTGCCATCATAGGTTTCCTTTGCAAAAGCATCCGCTTCAAATTCATTTTTGCGGCTCAGCAGGTTCATTCCAATTCCAATCAGGGCAGATAATGGGGAAAATAACATGGAAAAGCCGATGAGGTTTAAATGTATAGCAGCCTGCGATCCGCCAAGGGCGAGGCTCAGCGATTCGCTATAGATGAGCAGTGACAACACATATAAAATCAGCCCTGTCTGAACAATCCCAATACCCATACCATGTAGGATATGTTTCTTTTTGTAATGTCCGATTTCATGGGCCAAAACGGCTACGAGTTCGTCGGGCTGATGTTGCTCTATGAGCGTGTCATAAAGCACTACTTTTTTACGTTTCCCAAAGCCGGAAAAAAACGCGTTTGCCTTGGAAGACCGTTTGCTACCATCAATGACAAAGACATTGTTTAGGGAAAAATCAACCGATTTGGCATACCCCATTATTTTTTCCTTTAATTCCCCATCCCCGAGGGGGGAAAGTTTATTGAATAACGGCAATATTAGGCTGGCATAGAAATTATTGATAAAGACCATGAAAACCGCGGATATGATCCAGAACTGCCACCAAAAATCCGGACCTATATATTGCACCAAAGCCAGCAAGGCTAGCAATAAGCCACCTCCAACGGGAATAGAGATTAGGTATCCTTTTAACTTATCCGTAAAGAAAGTTGTCAGTGTACTCTTATTGAATCCGAATCGTTCTTCGATTACAAACGTGTGATAATAGTCAAAGGGTATGCTCAACAAGTCGGAGCCAATCAGCAAAACCCCTAAATATATAATTGGTAGCCAAAGTAAGTGTTCGGTGAATTGCCGGAGGAATTCATCTAACCAACCAAAAAAGCCGAATGCCACAAAAGCCACTGTCAATATAAACGAAAAGGCACTGGTTATCAATCCAAACTGAAAGTTGGTTTTTTTATAATCAGTTGCTTTTTGAAGTTTATCGGCAGTGACGTAATTGTGAAGGGTCTCCGGAACCTCCCAGGTTAACCGGCGGACATTCATCCAACTCAACAGTTTGGAAAAAAGAAAACTAAACGTCAAAATACCTATAAGCAGGTATTGGATCGTGATGGGTTGCATATTGCAATAAGAGAGTTAAAATTTAGGACAAGGTAGAATTGTGGATCTTTTTCTGGGTGCCCCCGGGTTTTTGGGAGGAAAAATATAAGAAAGGCTAATCTCGTGGGCCCCTCCTGACTGAATGCCCAGTTGGGAAACGGTGTAATCGAAGCTATAGCCCACGTTCAAACCAGAAGGAAGGTTGAATCCGACCATCAGGACGATGGCATCCCGGTTGTTTTGTTGCTCTACGGGTTTGTAGGGTAATCCGCGGTACCAGAGTCCAAAGACTATGGGTTCTACGTAAAAATACCCACCCACATCGAGTTGTTCAAATGGGCCCTGTCTCTTGTAATTGATTGTGGGGGTAAAGTAGCGTTCACGGTACATGTGTGTGAAATCGCGTCGCATGGGTCCATTCCCGAGAGAAATGCGATAGCCTGTGTGGACAGAATATTTTAATGGCAGATGACTGTTTCCCGCCTCAATAAAACTCTGATTGGGTTGGTTAATATGGTGTGCAGTGAATCCCACCCAAAAATTATCCGTAAAAAACAAACCTCCAAGAGAAAGTGAGACCAAATTTACCGGATCGCCAAAACCTGCCAGGTCATTGCCCGGTAATATGGGACCAAATGGATTTGTAGGATTGATTTGATTGGCAAAAATCAGGTTCTCATAAAAACCAATATCTCTTCTCATATACGTTGCCTGAAAACCAGGTCTGAAATAGGCTCCATCCGCTATGCGGAGCTCATAAGAGAGCAGGCCGGAAATTGACGTCGAGTTTAATCCGGCAGCTCCTTCCACGTCGTTAGTTACCAAAACACCCACGCCAACATTATATTCTTCCAAGAATCCATCGGCATATGCAGAAAAAGTACTGAAATTAGCATCAAGCCCAGGCCATTGACTGCGGTAGTTGACGCCCACCCGAGTGGCAAGTTCAGATCCGGCAAATGCGGGATTGAGAAATAACGGAGCTGCGTAATACTGGCTATATTGCGGATCCTGAGCAAAGCTTTTGCTTGTCAGGGCCGACAATAGCAGGACAAAAAAAACTCGATTTATTTGTGACTTAAACAAAGATTTATACGTTAATTGGAAACCGATCAGCTATTAAACGTTTTGGTGCTTTTATAGTATATATAAAGCAGCCGGTAAATTATGAAATCTATCCCTAAGTACATAAATATCCAATTATTTGTTTCATTAAATTTGATCTTATTTTTTGTAGGGACACAGGTTGGTTATACTCAAGGATTTAATAATAACGAATGGATTTTTGGCTATTGTGAGGGAGGGGAAAATAACTACCTTTCTTTTGGAAAAGACGGGAGGGCCCGGGTAGCCAATCTTGCCGGGAGCATCACACTTGGGAAGGGAAATACGGCGATGGCTATTGACCCCATTTCCGGTGAAATTCTATTTTATACAGACGGGGCTTTGGTATATAACTACCTCAATGAACCAATTCAAGGAATTATCGGTGAATTAGGAGGAGATGAAAATGAGCGTCAGTCTGTTGCCATTTCCGTATTAAATTACGACCTATCACTTGGAGGGGACAGGAGTTTTTACCTCTTTTATATCAATAGAATTGGGGAATTGGAGTACGATATTGTAGACATGAACGAGCAAGGTGGGGCCCCAGCGAATCAGCCGCCTGCCGGGGCTGTTTCTCTGGGGGGAAATCTCGGGAATGCAGATGGGGCAATCGCTGTGATCAAAACTCCGTTATCTCCAAGTTACCTTATTCACTATGATGGAAGTGATATATTGGTAAATAGAATAGAAGACCAGGAAGGTCAATTTACTTTGTTACAGTCCTTGCCCTTAGATTTGGTACCCAAAGCATTTGTATTTGACGAAGGGTCGGAGAAACTCATCATCATACCAGAGACACTCGGAGAAGACTTATTAATAGCGGATTTTGACAGCAGTACCGGAGTTTTTGGCGAGCCTCTGGTCTTGCCAGGCACTGGAGGTTTATCCGCTATCGATGGGGCAGCTTTCTCCCCGGATGGAAGTATGATATATTATTCCCAAGGGGACCAATTGTACCGGATTCGCACGGACGGGACACAAGCGGATGAAGTTCCCGAACCTGATCCCGATGATGATGGCGTTATTGATCCCGAGATGGGGCCCATTTCCTTAGCATTGGGACATGATGTATTTCGGATTTATGATGTTCGTGTAGGGCCAGATGGCCAGCTATACTATATATACGAAGAGACAGAAGGAGGTCCCCAATTACTTGGAAGGGTAACCAATCCGGATGTGGAAGCGATGGCCGAGGTGATTATAGAAGGAGATCCTTTTGACGGAACGGATTTTTGCGGGACGGTTTTTACCGTTTTTACGCCCACTATAGACATTGGTCCTGAGGTTACCTTTACTTGGGAGCCGGAGATGCCATGCATGAACAATCCACTGCTGCTTACCAGCGAGATTTCTCCAAGCAATTATCGACCGGTCAGTTTTGAGTGGGAAATATTACCTCCCTTAGTGGATGAAGAGGGAGAAGAAATTGAAATAGATCTTACTGTAGAACATTTATTGCTCCCACAAGAAGCCACTTCAGAGCAACAGGTTACTGTATCCTTGGTGGTTACATTTGCTGATGGCGAAACCCGGGAAGTGACCCAAAATATATCGTTTACTGAGAATGATCTACAAGTGCAGTTTAGCCCTTCAGATACGACATTGTGTGATCCGGCATGTATAGATTTGATGCCTTTGGTGGATGCACAGAGTGGGGGTGATCAGGGTGGGCAACCCGGCGGGGGACAACCTGGAATCGGCCAACCCGGAATCGGTCAGCCGGGAATCGGCCAACCTGGAATCGGCCAACCTGGGATCGGCCAACCCGGACAACCTGGTGCAGGTCAGGAGGCCAATTATGAATACTTCTGGTCCAACAAACGGGAAGAAGGGTGGGGACCTGAGGCTCCAAATGAAGTATGCAGGCCTGGGTACTATTGGGTAATGGTCCGTGAAGTGGGCTCTTCCTGTTATTCCTATGCAGGTATTCGCATACAGATGTGGGATGTGGAGGATCAAAGTAACAATATCTGGTATTTTGGTGACGGTGCAGGTCTTGATTTCAACCCAGATCCAAATGATCCTGAAGCACCGACTCCCCGTCCCATTCAAAATCCCCATCCCCAAAATATTCCAGCAGGGGTAACCACGATATCAGACCAAGCCGGTCAGGTGCTTTTTTATACGGATGGGCAAACTGTTTGGGATCTAAATGGTAACACGATGCAGAACGGAGAAAACATTGGGGGGGACAACTTGTCCGCGCAAAGTGTGACCGCACTTCCCGTTTCCTCTGATGAAACGTTGTTTTATCTTTTCACCACCCAACGGGGTTCAGGTGGGGAAAATCAAGTGAAATTCTCCCTAGTGGATATAAAAGGGGACAATCCGGAGGGTATAGGAAATGTTTTAACCAAGGACAAATTCCTGTTTAGTCCCAGTACGGAGCATTCCGCCGCCCTGAACTCAGGAGATACCACATGGATGGTTTTTCATGAAATGGGTAACAATACTTTCCGAATGTACCCTGTGTCAGGGGAAGGAATAGGGCAACCTGTATTTAATTCGGTAGGAGGAACGCATAACTTTGGGACAGGTGTGGGAAGCATGAAATTTAGCAGTGACGGTTCCAAGCTCGCCGTAACCTATACGGATGGCGGTACTAACAAATTGGAGATATTTGAATTTGACCAGACAACTGGGGAGATGGAGGTTTATGCCTTGTTGGATTTGGGATCAGATGGAGATATCTATGGCATGGAGTTTTCTTCTGACAATTCGAGAATTTATGTTTCCTATAGAAATGGAGGGCCCGGGGTTGAGGAGTTTTTTATCCAGGGTCTGGAAGAAACGGATGACAGTGATCCCGACAATCCGGTAACGACGACATGCCCAGAATGCTTCGAAACGGCAACTACCCAGGCACAGATTGAACAGTGTATCTTGGATGGCAGAAGCACCGTGCCTCAAACGGAAGGACTTGACCTGGGTGCGCTACAAATTGGACCTGACGGACAAATCTATGCTGCAGTTGTCGGATCCAACCGAATTGGGCAAATCTTTGCCGGGCAGTCTTGTAATCCCAGCACCTTTAATCAGGATGGAGTAGAACCGATGCCTGGATCAACCAATTTAGGATTGCCCTCATTTGTACAACAGTCCGGAGGAGGCATTCCGGATCCAGGCCTTTCCGGACCTGAACGCCTATGTCTCAGTGCTGAGGAGGGAGCAGTAGGTTTATTCTCGGGAGGTGGGGAACCGGACATTGATCTATATAACTGGACTATATATAATGAGGCAGGTGAGATCGTCGATCAGTTCTTAAATGGAGGTGAGGATTTTCAGGACTTGGAATACACCTTTGTGGAGGTTGGTATTTTCACAGTAGAGTTGCAGGTGGACCGATGCGGGGAACCTTGGGACGAAGTGTTCACGATGGATGTGGAGGTGTTGGATTCCCCTGAAATTATTTTGCCTACTGAGATTTCCATTTGTGAAGATGCTATATTGGAACTCGTTGCAGTGGATCCGGAAGACCCAAGACTGGATGAATATATTTTTGAATGGGAAAATGCTGCCGGAGAAATTGTGGGTGACCAGAATGTGTTGGAAGTAACTGAAGAGAGCATCTATACCGTGACTGTAGCATATAGACTTCCTGAAGGGGAAACCATGGAGACGTTTCAAACTTGCCCCGTTTCCAGGTCAGTGTTTGTAGGGCCGGCTTTTGATTTTGAAATAGATCAGGATGAAGAGGAAGTTTGTTATGGGGAAACGGTGGTATTTACACCGAATACGCCGGTGAATGGAGCATGGTCAATACAGCTTTTGGGCACTACAGACCGAATAACGTTGCCCGACACGCTTCAATTAACGCTTAATACAGGGGATTTGGACGGGCCTGGTGAATATGAATTATTTTTCCTGACTGCTGATCCCTTAAACAGTGATTGCCCGATAGAACGGTCAACCACCTTGCTGGTTAGTCCTCCCGCAGACTATGATGTGTTGGAAACCTCCCCCGCAGAGAGTTGCGAAATTCCGGATGGATTTGTGGAAATCAGAGCTGTTACGCAATTGGACAGTTTGGTTTTTGAAGAAACAGGAGAGGTTATTTTTGATCTCGCAACGGGTGAGACCCATCTCTTTGAAGGGCTTGAGCCAGGTACTTATACCTTTACCGGGTATTCTGGGGGTTGTCCTTCATCCCAAGTTGCCATTATTGAAAATGCAAGCCCGCCAGATGATGTCTTGTATGAACTTGAGGTGAGAGATCCTGCCTGCGGGCCTAATGAGGTTACTGATGGAGCTATTGTCCTTACCTTCGTGAATGGACCTGCGTCTGGAAGTTATGAAATTATCAGCCTTACCAGTGGGGAAAGGTATGTGGACGATTTTTTAAATCAGGCAGGATTAACCATTGAGTTACCTGTAGGAGAATATACAGTAGAGGTAAGTAATTTAGGAGGATGTGCTTTACCGAATCCGGAGATGGTGGAGATTGTCGATGTGGAGCAGCTGGTGGAAGTGGAACTGAGCAGCCCAAACATCTGCGGGGACGCTACCTTCACGACCATTACTGCTTCCGGTGATTTGACAGGAGTGGACCGAATAGCTTGGTTTCGGGAATTAGAAGGTGTATTTGTGGAAATCCAAGGACAAACCGACCCCATTATTGAAGTGGTAGATCCGGGGAATTACCAGGTAAGGGTGTTTAATGAAGCAGGGTGCGAGGTGGGTAATGAGACCATCGAAATCATACAATCTTCCACGCTTCCACCCCAATTGTCACCAAGCTATGTTATCTGTGGGATTGAAGATAATCTAGCCAATCTGGAGGCAGGACCTTTCGAGGTGTTCGAGTGGATTTTAGATGGAGAGGTTCTATCGGTAGAAAGGCAGTTTACGCCTACACTTCCCGGAACATATACCTTGCGGGTTTGGGATGATCAGGGTTGTGAATTTGAAACGGAATTTTTGATAATCGAAGATTGCGAGGTAAATGTGACATTTCCCAACGCCATAGTTCCATTGGATCCAAACCGGGGATTTGTGATATACACCCAAGGCCCTATTGATAAGCTGGGAGTTTACATTTATAACCGATGGGGCGAGTTGATTTTTTACTGTGAAGAATCAAATCCTTCGGAAAATATTTCGCTCTGTATTTGGGATGGTGTTGTAAATGGGGAAAAAGTTCCTGTGGGAACATATCCGGTAGTTGTGAAGTTTAGTAGTGAAGCACAAGGAATAGATAGGACTTTAAAAAAAGCAATTGTAGTAATAGACTGATCATGATAACTTTAATTTCTCCAGCCAAAACATTAGATCTAAGTGACAGCATTTTTAATCAGCATACACAGCCAGACTTCGAAAGAGAAATCAGCGATTTGGTAAAAATAATGAAAAAAAAATCCGTACGGGATATCAAAGAACTGATGGGTGTTAGTGACAATTTAGCCGAGTTGAACAGGAAACGGTACTTGAACTTTGAGGATGAATTTTCTGTCGAAAATTCCAAACAGGCCCTGCTTGCATTCAAAGGGGATGTTTATACACGAATCGAGGTTGACGAATTTTCGAGTGAGGATTTTGAGTTTGCCCAAAAACATTTGCGTATTCTTTCCGGACTCTATGGGTTGTTGAAACCCCTGGACCTTATTCAGCCCTACAGGTTGGAAATGGGTATTAAATTGAAGAATAGTAGAGCAAAGGATTTATATGGGTATTGGGGAAGCAAGATTGCGAAAGCCATAAATGAAGCAAAGGACGATGAAATAGTGGTGAATCTGGCCTCACAGGAATATTTCAAAGCGGTAGACCAAAGCAAACTTAAGGGAAGGATTATTCATCCTGTATTTAAGGAATATAAAGATGGAACATATAAGATCATTGGTATTTTTGCCAAACAAGCGAGGGGGATGATGACCAATGAAATTATCAAAAGCCGCATTAATAACCCCGAACGGCTAAAGACATTCAGACAGGAAGGATACGAGTATGCAGAAAATCTGAGTACCGAAAACGAATGGGTTTTCGTCAGATAGTTTCTTTGTCATCTATAATAGATTTTACAATTTATTTTATTAAAGATAACAAATTCTAGTTGTTGTCTTTTATTGTTCTCTTTATACATTGACGAGTCCAGAAAAATTAATTTTTACTTCAAATCTAATATAGGCAGTTATTTAAGTAAATTTCGAATATTCTTTTGATCCAAATTGGCTGAAGTGGGTATGGTATTTGATAGGGCATTTTAAATTTAATGGAGCATGCGATTTATTCCTTATTTATCCGTGATGCTGGCACTCATCGCCAATATGCTTTGGCCATTTGCATTCACGGGTTCTTTTGATTACAGTCAGGAAGAATATTTTCAAGATCCTGCTTTGATAGGACCTTCAAGTGCTTGTCTTAATGGCCCTTATGTTTACGGTAACTTTTCCGGTGCAGGTGACCCAGCCACCGACAGGTATATCTGGACCATAACAGATTCGAATGGATTTGAACTATATTATCAGGCGGGAGAAGCGGATGTCCAAAACATACAGTTTCCCTTTACGTCAACGGGTGTATTTAATGTGAATTTACGGGTAATTCGGGGGGGAAACCAGAATTTTTTTTCACAGACCCAACAAGTAGTCGTAGAGATGGGGCCTAGGTTTGTGCTGGCCCCTGACGTTATTATTTGCGGGAACGAGCCAGTGTTACTTCAGGCACTTGATACCACTGACCCCAATTACTCTAATTTTCAAATTGAGTGGTTTAGGGTAAATGGTCAAGTATTAGGTCGGGAAAATACTTTCTTGGCTACTGAGCCAGGTAGATATTATGTCAAAGTAATTTCTGCCGTATGTGAAGCAGTGGGAAGCACCTTCTTAGGTCCATCAATTCAGGTAGATGTGACCGCGTCAGCAACTAGAGCTTGTCTTGGTCAGACAGTTGATTATACACCGGATGCGCCATTTTTGGGACGTTGGTCCTATCAAAAAGTGGGACAAACTGAGAGAACTTTTATGGAGGAATCATTCACTTTGGCATTAAATACCCAAAATTTGGAGGGTTTAGGTCAATACAAGATTTTCTTTAGTGTGGATGACTCCGAAAGACCGGGTTGCTCAGTAGAAAAAGAATTTAATCTTAACGTTGAGGAGGGTGCGGGTTTTTTTACCGTAAATAAAATCAGTGATTCAGAAGGGTGTGATGCATCTAATGGTGCCTTTGAAATTATTTCCAATAATGCCTTTGATTCAATAGTTATTGCGGGTGTCCCCAATGGAACAATAACCAATGTACCGGCAAATGAGACCCGAACCATTACAGGACTAGCTCCGAGGGTGTATACCATCACCGGAAGATTGGGGAACTGTACAGTGACTAGGAACATTACCATTGGGAATACTGATCTCGATGAGGCCATTGCTTTTACGGTGGCGGCTACACCCCAAACATGTTCCGCCAACGGCATAAACCTGGGGACCTTGGTTATTGATTTTAACGGATTGAGTCAGTCAGGTAGGTATAGGATAGTTGGCGCTGGTGGAAATGTACTTTCAGAACCTTTTCAGAACCAAACCCAAGTAGTGGTTAATGTGCCAGCAGGCACTTACCAAGTGGAAGTAAGCAACGACGTAAATTGCAGTAGCACTAATTCGATATCTTATGTGGTGGAAGGAAGTAGCCAAATCAACTTCTCCATTCCCGGTGATATCACCGCATGCCAGTCCTATGAGTTATTCCCGGAAAGTGGAGCCCCACTCAACTATTCCCTCCGGCGACCTGACGGCACAGAAGTGACGGGAAATTCCGGCGATGGCTTTATACTCAATCAACAAGGATCTTATCAGCTAATCGGACGATCCAATGACCCCAATTCACCACTTTGCCCAAGAACTAGATCCTTTGACGTCACGATTAACCAACCTTTGGAATACGATGTAATCATAGAACAAATCGATTGTTTTGGGAATCAATTTATCACGGCCGATTTGAATGGAAGAGATCCAAATACGGTTATTATTCGTTGGCTTACGGAAGAGAGGTCAATAGTAGGCAGGGACCAGGTCTTTTTCCCGCCTTCTACAGGAAGATTTATTCTTGAAGTGCAACCCCGGGCCAGCAGCAGGTGTGAGGTTGAACCTGTTTCTTTTGAGGTGGTAATCCCCCAAAGCCAAACAGAGGTGGTCTTGGAAGCAATTCCATATTGTGATATGGATCCATTTACCACATTAACAATGACTGCCGCTAACCCCGACATTGTTGAAACTATTGAATGGTTCAAGATTGACGATCAGGGAGGAGAGGAATGGTTGTTGGCATTTGAAAACCAAACTTCTATAGATGTCATTGACGAAGGTTTGTATAAGGTAGTTGTTAGGAATCAGATAGGATGCAGGTTGGGAAGTGCGGAGTTTGAGGTCATCAAAGCTGCTCTAGTGGAAATTGAATTGGAGGACACATATAAAATATGCAGTGCTGATAATATTTTCCCTATACTTAACCCTGGGCAACTGAATGATATAGAATGGTACTGGGAAGGGTCTCTTGTAAGCACTGCAGCCACATACAAAATTATTGCTCCAGGTGCTTATGAATTACGGACTACTAACGAAGAGGGGTGTAGTCAAGTTAAAAATTTTGAGGTAACAGAGGATTGTGTTTTGCTCATAAGGCATCCGGATGCTATGATTGTTGGTGATCCAAGCAGGGATTTTAGGGTATACGCTAATTCTGATGTGGATGAAGTGGAAGTGTTTATTTATCAACGGACAGGCGAATTGATCTTCCATTCAGTCAATACGGCAACTAATCCAAATCTCCCAGTTATTGTTTGGGATGGACAGTTAAACGGTAAGCCAGTCAGTGTAGGAACATATCCCGTTTTAATTCATTATAAAAGTCAGTCCTTAGGATTAGATGAGGTACTAAGAAAATCACTTATCGTGGTAGAATAATTTTTCTTTAAAAGGCATAACCAACTGTGAGCACCAGTCCATAATCACTTGTGGAGTCCATAAATATTGGAGGTTGATTGTCGAAGTTGTTATAAAAAATTCAACCCTAAATCGATATTGTTGACGATTGTCCAGTTTATTCTGGTTTCCCCATCGTTTCTATACCCTCCTTTTTGGGTCAATCCGATAAAAAAGGTCTGGGTAGTTGTGAAAATTATTTTTGGACTTCTCAACTTAAAAAAGCGTCGGCAATCATCGGGCCATTTTTAATTTTTTTGATGCTTTAGAGATAGGATGAAAGTAACCATCGTTTGTGCGTCTTCGAAAGTAACATTGGGATGGGGATTCATAATCGGATATCCCCAAGAACCGGTACCACCGCTGATAACCTTTCGGGCCAAAAGGTCTATATACACCTGTCGTATGGGGTATCGTTTGGAAATATCCTGAAAGGATGGTCCCTTGGCCCTGTTTTCCCGGGTATGGCAGTCATAGCAGTCCGAGTAGGCAATTAGAACTTCCCCAAGTTTGATTTGGTCTTCCGCTATTTCTTCATCCTCTCCTGGGATTGGGCGGATATAGTCTTGGACTCTTGAGCGTTTTTCTTGGGCTAAAGCATTTTCCTCTGCCTTCTCACAGCTAAAGAATAAGCAAGCAAATCCAAGTAACCATAAGATCTCTGATGTCTTTCTATTTGTCGGCAATGTGTTTTTATTCATATTTACTGCCACCAAAGATAATAAATAAAAGATAATAACATCCTTTTTTAATCTTGAAATGTTGCTGGGAATATAGGTTTTCCTGGTTATATTTCATCCTTTATAAAACCTACTTGATATGGCTTCTACTATTCATACGTATTTCCTTCGATTAACATTGCTTGTATTAGGTAACGGCGTACTCTTTCCCATTGCGCCTACCCTTGCTCAGAGTCAGCTAAAGCCAACGATAAGTCAACAAGCCGAGGATTTGGAATCCAAAGTAATTGCCTGGCGGCGGGATTTTCATGAGCATCCTGAACTTGGAAACCAAGAAACCCGGACGGCGGGAATTATTGCTGCCCACCTAAAGCAATTGGGAATGGATGTTACGGATGAGGTGGCGGTGACTGGGGTGGTGGGAGTATTGAAAGGTGGTAAACCCGGACCTACTGTTGCCTTACGGGCGGATATGGATGCGCTTCCGGTGCCGGAACGTGCCGATGTGCCCTTCAAGTCCACCAAAACAGCTACCTATAATGGACAGGAAGTGGGTGTTTCCCATGCCTGCGGGCATGATTCACATGTGGCTATTTTGATGGGCGTTGCGGAAATTTTGGCTGGCATGCAAAAGGATCTGCAGGGCACTGTTAAGTTTATCTTCCAACCCGCAGAGGAAGGAATGGATGGGCTCGATACTTGGGGTGCCAAACAGATGGTGGAGGAAGGAGTAATGGATGATGTAGATGCCATTTTTGGTTTGCATATTAACTCCCAAACTCCGGTAGGCAAGGTGAAATTTAAATCAGGACCCGCAATGGCCGCAGTGGATAATTTGGAAATTAAGATAAATGGGAAGCAAGCGCATGGAGCTTACCCTTGGTCGTCTGTGGATCCCATTGTAACTGCTTCCCAGATTGTAATGGGATTGCAAACGATCGTCAGTAGAAATGTGAATATCACCGAAATTCCTGCCATTATCACAGTAGGATCCATTCATGGTGGTGTCAGGCATAATATTATTCCAGAAACAGTTGAGATGATAGGAACCATTCGGACTTATAGTGAATCACAGCAAGATCTGGTACACCGGCGTATAGCGGAGGTAGCGGGGCATATAGCGGAAAGCGCCGGAGCCAAAGCGGAAGTAAATATCCGCAAGATGTATCCGGTGACTTATAACGACCCTTCACTTACCGAGTTGATGCTTCCCACATTAATGGAGACAACAGGTCCGGAGAATTTGCTGGAGCATGAACTGATTACCGGGGCGGAAGATTTTAGTTTTTATCAAAAAGCTAAGCCCGGCTTGTTTATCTTCCTAGGAGGAATGCCTGCCGACGGCGACCCATTGAAAGCGCCTTCCCACCATACTCCTGATTTCTATTTGGATGAAAGTGGTTTTGTTTTGGGGGTAAAAGCATTGAGTCATTTGGCGGTGGATTACTTGGAAATGGGAGCGAAATAAGCCGAAAAGGTGTACGGCAATAGTGCCTTTGCCAAAAGAGAAAATATAAAAATAGACCGGCTGGAAGGCCGGTCTATTGATTTCAATTCGATTGTTTATTCAAAGCGGTAAATTCCATCGCTTCTTTCTTATAAGTAATTTTACAAGCCTCTAAATGCCGGAGGATCTATACCATTAGCCCGTATATAAGCCACTGCAGCGCCTCTATGGTGTGTCGCGTGATCATCTATCAAGCCAACCATTTGCCTGCGGGTGACTTTTCCGGCAAAGGAATCAATTTCTTCACCCAATTGTGCTTCTGACAGAGAGGAAATTGTTTTCTTTCCATAGTCATAACACTGCTCGATAAACTTCTTCAATTCGGCTTTGGTCTGGGGTTTTGCCTGCGGGTCAAAATCCATGTCTCCTCCTTCAAGAAATCCCTTGGAAAGTCCGGCAATACTTCCCGCAACATGGGTAATTTGCTCTTTAAAACTCATGGCCGAATCATGCGGTTTATAGTCCAGAAGGTTAGCGGGCATTTTGTCCAATGTTTCCAGGGTAAATTCCCTGCTGTTTTCCCACTTGGACATAAATTCGTCCATGGTGATTTGCGCTTGGCTTGTGGTTGCTGCAAATAGGGTCAGCATAGCAAAGACGACGCAGCTTGTGAATGATGTGATTGTTTTCATAAGGTAAGGGTTTGGTTAGTTTCGTTAAAGTTCGGAAAAAGGGATTGGGAAAGCAAGAGGGGAGGGGGGCATGTTAAATTTGAATATCTTATTTACCTCTCCACGCTTGAATCAGGTGGGGTACTTTTGAGCGTTCACGAACCGGTGTAGGAAGGGATCAATCGGGCCATAACATTTGCCCAAGGGGGCACTAAGTTGATTGCTTGAATCCAAGATATGCCCTAGCAAGTGGGAAAGTTTTTTTCCGAATGTTATAATCCGACAAATTGTTGTAAGAGATTGCCAACCCCAAAGGTTCTTGTATTGATAGATGTAAGCTATAACCTTCCCATAGATAGGGAAGTGCATTTTCTGGTTCATCTAATTTTAAATATATCGTTATATCAATCGGCGTTGAAGTAACTTGGAAAACAATAATTGATTTTTTTATTTTCAAATTACTCCTTTTTGCATTAAAACTCATTTTTTAACCATACAAGAATCAGTTCGTGACCTTTCGTCAATTTACTTTATTCCAGTAACTGAAAGGTTCACGAAATTATATGGGCGATTCACGAAGTTTTAGCTATAGATATTATTTTATAATAGTAGAATTGGTTGCAATATCAACCAAGCTACTATGAATCTGAAAATTTACTTCCTTCCCTTAATCCTGATACTGGCATGTTCATTGTCTTTGAACGCCCAAATAATATTTCAGGATGATTTTGAAAGCGGCGCATTGAAGCCGGAGTGGACGGCAATTCCGGGTGCGGACAACGCTGTGGTAGGGGTCTACAACCAGATCCAAAACCGAAATGCTTTTTATCGTGGTACTTATGGGGTAGCCATGGGAAAGACCAGTTCAGCTGGTGGAGCGATTACAAATAGACTGGATCTAAAATTAGATTTAAGTGCCTATTCCGAGGTAGAGATGGAATTTTTCATGAATAATTACTATGATGCAACGCATCCTCAAGATGGGATTTATTTAAGTGACAACAATGGGTCGACTTTTATCAAAGTGATGAATTTTGATGGAAGCAACTGGGCGGCAAATGTTTATGGTAAATTGCCTCCACTGGACATTGGCAAACTTGCTAAGCATTATGGACTAAACTTGACACCAAATTTTATTATTAGATTTCAACAACATGGCATTTATTCTTTTGGAGGTGGTTCATCTAATGTAAGAGATGGTATTTTGATAGATGATATCGTAGTAAGGGTTCCTAATAAAACTTACATTTCTATTTTTCCCTATAGTACTGGTTTTGAGGGAAGCTTTGAATTTCCGGAGGGCTGGAAACAAGCTAATCCTACTTTTCCATATATTGATCCTTCTGTAGGTAGCTCCACTGGATTGATAAATGAAGCCTCTACTGTAAGATTAGAGGGGGTTGCGGAAGTAGGCTCCACTATATCAGGGCGAAACGCATTCCGAAATGGCCAAAATGGATTGATTTTGGGCAAAAGGGTTCCTGGTCAATTTGGAGCGGTAGCCGTGGACCTTCATTTGAATTTAAGCAATACCCCCGACATCGAATTGTCTTTTTGGATGAACAATTTTTATGAAAATACACATCCCCTCGATGGAATTTACTTTAGTGATGATGCTGGATCTACATTCACCAAAGTGATGGATTTTGACGGGGATAAATGGGCAATTGGCTGGGGTAAATTGCCACCATTGGATATTGATAAATTAGCCAAACATTATGGACTGGCACTTTCATCAACTTTCATTGTAAGGTTCCAACAATACGATAATTATTCATTTGGAGGAACCTCAACAAATACGAGGGATGGAATTTTTATCGATGACGTGGAAGTGAGGGTGCCTGATCAAACCTATATTTCAACTTTCCCATATATTACAGGGTTTGAAGACAGCCTGGATTTCCCAGCAGGTTGGAAGCAGGCAAATCCCACATTTCCGTATATCAATCCAGTAATTGACAATTCTACTGCGTTGCTTAGTGGGGCCTCTACTGTCCGACTGGAAGGGGTTGCAGAAATTGGTTCAACTATTTCGGAACGAAATGCATTTTTAAATGGACAGAACGGATTGATTTTAGGCAAAAGAGTTGGCGGTGAATTTGGGGCGGTGGCTGTTGATCTCCATCTAGATCTAAGTGATACTCCCGATGTCGAAATGTCTTTTTGGATGAATAATTATTATGAGAATACCCATCCTCTTGATGGGATTTACTTTAGTGACAACGCAGGGGTGACATTCAAAAAAGTAATGGACTTTGATGGAAATAACTGGGCAAATGTAAGCTGGGGCAAATTGCCACCTATAGATATTGACAGATTGGCAAGCCATCATGGATTAGCACTCACATCAACATTCATTATAAGGTTTCAACAGTACGATGATTATTCATTTGGCGGAAATTCATCGAATACACGGGATGGAATTTTTATTGATGATGTTGAGATAAAAGCACCAGATCAAACCTATATTTCCACATTTCCTTATTCCACAGGATTTGAAGGAAGTATTGAATTACCAAAAGGATGGAAGCAGGCAAATCCAACGTTTCCCTATATCAATCCAGTTATTTCCAATTCCACAGGACTGATAAGTGGGGCTTCTACCGTGAGATTGGAAGGAATTGGAGCAGTTGGCTCCACCATCTCAGGACAAAATGCATTTCTGAATGGACAGAATGGTTTGATTTTGGGTAAAAGCGTTGGTGGGGAATTTGGTGCAGTCGCAGTTGATCTTCATCTGGATTTAAGCAATACGCCAGATGTTGAATTGTCATTTTGGATGAATAACTATTATGAAAATACACATCCCCTAGATGGAATTTATTTTAGTGATAATGCCGGGGAATCATTTACCAAAGTGATGGACTTCGAGGGAGATAATTGGAGCAATTTAACTTGGAGTCAACTGCCTCCGTTAGACATCGACAGACTTGCAAGCCAATATGGATTAACACTTTCATCTACGTTTATTATACGATTTCAACAGTACGATGACTATTCATTCGCAGGAAATGCGGTTAGTACAAGGGATGGCATATTCATAGATGACGTGGAAGTGAGAGTGCCAAATCAAACTTATATTTCTACTTTCCCATACTCCGAAGGATTTGAGTCTAGTGAACAATTACCCGCAGGTTGGCACTATGCGAATCCTACTTTTCCCTATATTACACCATCGACTGAATTTTCTACGGGTATAGTTAATCAGCTTTCTACCGTTCGACTCGAAGGTGGGGTTGGCGTATCAAATGTTATTGGCGGCAGGAATGCCAATAGGTCCGGTCAGCGTGGATTGTTTTTGGGCAAAAGAGCAGGTGGGGTTTTGGGTACTACTGCTGCGGATTTAAAATTGAACCTCAAAAACGCGGAAAATGTAATTTTAAAATTTTGGGTATATAGCAATTATGAAAAACTTCATCCTCAAGATGGAATATATTTAAGTAATGACGGGGGGATAAAATTTCAAAAGATTTATGATTTCAATTTCACAAGCAGGCAAATAAGCTGGCATCAGTTAGAACTTGATATATCCACACTGGCTGCGGATAAAAATCTAACGCTTACCGAAAAATCTGTTTTGCGATTTCAACAATATGACAATGGAAGCTTCGGCAGTAATTCTACTACAACAAGGGCAGGCATTTTCATAGATGATGTGGAGATGTCTGCAACAAGCAGATCCATTCAAACAATTGAGTTCCCCAATATATCCGCAAAAACCTTCGGTGACGCCGCATTTGATTTAACAGCGACTACTGATTCTGGCCTTCCCATTGCTTATTCGATTGTTAGCGGTCCTGCCACCGTTTCTGGGAATAGGCTGACCATCACTGGTGCCGGAACCGTGGTAGTCAAAGCGGAACAAGTAGGGAATAATGAATATGAACCTGCCGTCCCAGTGGAAAAAAGCTTTGTAGTCAGCAAGGCCAACCAAACCATCAACTTTGCCGCAATCCCAGCCAAAACATTTGGGAACCCCCCGTTTGACTTGGTTGCTTCAAGTAGTTCCAGTCTTCCAGTCGTATTCACCCTAGTGAGTGGACCGGGCACCTTGAGTGGAAACCGAATAACTATTAGTGGTGCGGGTATACTTACCATATTGGCTACGCAACAAGGTAACAATAATTACAATGCCGCATCCCAAGAAAGAACAGTTACAGTCAACAAAGCAAACCAAACAATTGATTTCGCAGCAATTCCTGCAAAAACCTTTTTGGATGTCCCATTTGGTTTGACAGCGACCGCCAGTTCCAACCTACCAGTTACATTTAGTATTGTTAGCGGCCCAGGGACCTTGGCAGGAAGTAACGTTACCATTACAGGAGCTGGATCAATTGTCATTAGAGCGACTCAAGCCGGGAATAACAACTATAACTCCGCAACACAAAATAGGACCGTGACTGTCAACAAAGCAGCACAGACGGTTACCTTTGCAGCTTTGGCGGCGAAAACATTCGGTGATCCGCCGTTTGATTTGACTGCAACTAGTAGTGCCGGATTACCGGTTTCGTTTACAGTTGTATCCGGGCCTGGCTCTGTCACTGGTAATAAGCTTACTATTAACGGAGCGGGTCAGATCGTAGTCAGGGCAAGCCAAACTGGAAATGCCAATTACTTGGCAGCTGCAAATGTTGACCGCACAATGACGGTGAATAAGGCTGTTCAATCTATTACCTTCCCTGCCATTGCTTCCCAAACTTTTGGAGGACCTGCGGTGACTTTAATGGCTACTTCAACTGCGGGGTTACCTATAACCTACACCGTGGTAAGTGGTCCTGCAACCGTTTCGGGAAATACATTAACGCTAACTGGAGCAGGTACGGTAACCGTTCGGGCAAGTCAGCCGGGAGGGGATAACCACCTTGCTGCAGCAGTGGTTGAAACCAGTTTCTGTACCAATCCTCCCCAACCTACGATAGATATTGACGGGACAGAAATTTCCCCTGAACTTAGCCTAAAGGCAGTTGGAGCACCTTCGGGAAGCAGCTTTCAGTGGCAAAAAGACGGTGTAGACATACCGGGGGCAACTCAGGAGTTGTTGGAACTATCAGCAGGGGGAGCATATACGGTAATAGTTACTGTAGGAACCTGTAGCAGTACTTCCGACCCGGTTGCCCTTACATCGCATGAAGATGTGTCATTTGAAAAGGGAACGATCCAGTTGTACCCCAATCCCGCATCCAATAAGTTTTCCATACAGGGATTATTATTGGGGCAGACCTATCAACTAACAATCTATGATGGCACAGGCAGGAAGCAGACAGAAATCGACTATGTCCATGCGGCTGATGCATCTGTCGACTTGCGGAGATATGCTGCCGGTATTTATCTGGTTGAACTCCGCTCCGTAAGATTCTATGCGGTTCAGCGTCTGATCATTTCAAACTAACACAATTTTTTAGGAAAGGGCCAAATTCGGTCCTTTCCATTACTTCATTCACAAATTGTAAACACGGGAAATTATGAAAACGACATATAAACTTATTTGCTATCTATTTCTAGTAGCCTACATTATTGCCTGTGGAAAGGGAGATGATCCTCAGCCTACACCTCCCCCACCTACCAAAAAGGACCTGCTTACCCAAACTTGGAGATTAGTCAAAGTAACAGCAAACGGTGCCGATCAACCGAGCGCAGGATATACGGTGAGATTTACGTCTACAAATACCTATACCGCTAATGGCCCCATGCTTACGGTTGCCGGATCTGGAAATTGGGGTTTCAATTCCGGCGAAACAGCCATTTTGCTCAATGGCGGACCAGAGCAGTTCCGCATTGTAACGCTTTCTGCTGAACAGATGGTTTTGGAGGTGGATCAAGAAACCTACAAAGCCGGAGAGTTGAACGTTAGGTTTGAGTTTCAGAAGTAGGTTGGAACGAGAAATTCTCATTTCAAAACAAGAATTAATATATGTATCTAAGGGCAAGTTTGTGCTTAATCGGTTTGTTATGCCTGACCAAAAGCAGTTTGTGTTTTGATGGTTTTTTGGATAATTAAGAGAAATCCGAAAAAAATATTGAATAATTCTGTAAATTTTGGGTAAAGTTAAATTTTCTAATTAATCAACAGGGTGTGGGTTAGAGATTGAGGTTGAAGAACCTGAGTTGGTTTTTGTTAAGCATTTTTGAAAATTTCTTTTTTTAAAACCCAAACCGATATGTTTAAAACCTCTTATTTCACCGACCAAAGACTAGAAATTGTCATCTTGGGGCCCATGCGGGGCGAAAAAAATGACAGCAGTATTCAGATCAGAAATGCATTAAAGAAAATCCTTCGGGAAAAGAAATGTAAGGAATTTCTTGAGAAGCATGGGGTAATCGATAAAAACATAACAATTACCTTTCCGGAAGAATGGAAAGGGTCCAGTATAGAGCGGGATGTTTTTTCAAAACTCGACACTGCAGACCTGGTGGTTTTTAACATTACGCCTAGAGAAGGTGAAACCAATCCTTCACCCAATGTATTCTATGAACTGGGCTTGGTTCATGCATTGGGCTTACCCTACTTGGTTTTAGTTCAAGATGGTGTAGACATCCCATTTTATTTGCGGGGCATTCGGTGCTATCCGGTGAAGGCATTTGAGGAAAAAGAGCTGAAGAAGGTGCTCCGACAACCTATTCAAAACTTTGTATCCGATGATTCTCCCTATTCCTTTACGGATAATATTATTTCAGATTTTTATGAGGGCCTGCCAGTAGTAGACATTTCCGCTGCAGTCGGCTTGGCAACGGGGTATTATATGAACTTTGTGAGGAGAATTCTAAAAGACGGAGGATTTATTTCCCATTATCCCGACAAGATCAAACGTCTGATAGTAGTCAGACCTATCAGTGTGTTTGATACCTATGAGGAAGATGTAAATGCCATGAAGGCAAGACTCAAAGAAGCCGGCTTTGAATTGGTAACGGAAAAGTTAGCACTCATACCTTCAGATAAAGACGGTGCCATTTGGTTTGACCATATTAACGGCACGGTAGTCGATATCCCCCGGACCATCTATCCCTTAAAGCGATCTCCCAGACTCCTAAGCCTTCGAAAGCGAATGGACCAACACCCCCACCAATACGATAACAAACTAAGGATATCCCTTCTCAACGAAGCTGCTGAAAAGCTAATGGACAAAATCGAAGGCATTATCAAATACCATATTCGAAACGATTCGGAACGGGTTAGGGAAGGGTTGTTGGAATTTACTTCGGTTGAGGGGTTAGTAGATTCCCTTAAGAGAGATGGTTATTTATAATTCCCAAGATAAAAAGGGAATCTTCTAAAATTTAAAGCAGAGGATTGTAGAAATGCCTTCTTATCTTATCCTACTATGGCTATTTTATGAGGGCCTAATTCAATATTTCAAATAGCTATCTTATTTTCGCTCGTTAAGTAAATACCCAATGGAGAAACTTGAATCCCAATCGAATACAAATGTTTCATACCCAGTAGATTTTCGAATTGTATCATAAATTACAATTCCACTTTGCTCTCTTTCACTATCAAATTTGTAAAAATCAGATTCTTTTAGAGCTGTATATCGTTCATTATTCACCCTATGACCCTTCGCCATTTGAAACGGAACACCACCTGTTTGGCAGATAATTCATACCATTTTCTCGCTTCCGTGTGATTTTTGGGTGTGCCTTGTCCGATGTCATATGCTAGTCCAACATAGTTTTGCGAATCCGAAAACCCCTTTTCAGCCGATTTTTGGAACCATAAAAACGCTTGATCTCTGTCTTGGCTTACCCCATAACCGTTGCAGTATCGACACTCGGCTTTTAGCCATTCAGAAGAGAGCTGCCGATTACAATTTATATTATAACTAGTAAAAATTTACCTATATTAAATAATATCTAAGCTTTTAAAATAGAGCATATTTTGAATATTTTAATTATTAAAATTGAATATTTTGATTATAGAGGCATCTACTAAGAAAACCTATGAAGAAGGGGATTCCTTCTATCTGATGGATATCTTTTATTTGTTCTTTTTGTGGCAAATCCCTGAACGGTACCAAGAGATTGTGTAATTTTTGTGCTTTGTAGTTTTCTTTGTGAATTTCCCAATCTTTACCATCAAACGGTCTCCAACCATCCAGAATCTTCATCATATTCCATCTGCGGTGTTCCACCAGGCCTAAATCTTCGATTTCATTTTCTGCCCAGAATTTTTGAAAATGCTGAATGTCTGATGGCTTTTCCGAGAGTGACCAGGATTTATTGAATTCTGTCACCTTTACCCACAGGTGATCCGCCGCCTGTCTGTTGCCCTCTCTATCTGTTTCGGATAAGCTTTTCCAGCAATAGCGCATCATGTTCTGCATATCACCTAACAGTTGATTATCGGTAAGGGCATGGTGCCATAGTTGTTCTAACCCTTCAATCTTTAACTTCATTACATCATCGTTGGACGCCTTGGTGTCATTTGATAGAAAACCCTTTTGTAAATTATTAATTTCTAAAATAATTTTTGAAAATCGCTCGTCTATCTCGATTGATCTTCTGACGGATTCTGGTCCGGATCCGTAATCATACAGCAAGTAGTACCAAAATGCAATTTGTTTTGCTAAGTGGTCTGCCTCCCTGTTTTGGATGGCGTTGCAGGAAAACTCATAGAGATAGTTGCCAAAACATTTCACAGGGATATGCGGCGCCAGTGCATTTAGCTTCTGTTCCAAATAGGCCTCTTCTTCCTCGTCCGGAAAGTTGTAGAAGCAATAGGCTTGGATATCGTAGCTCGCTTGTTGCAGCTTTATCCCTTCCAATCCGGGCAAAACGGCTGTCAAAAAAGAAGCGCTTTCCAGACCCGTGTTGAGGCATGCAAATACTTTTAACTTTCCCTCATTAAAAACATTGGCCAGTAGTGGGCTTTGGGGATGGGAAAGATGTTGGTGAATCATAGGCAACTGGAAAAAAAGAATGCGGTCGGAAATGCTCTCGCTACCTTGATCGTCGAAAAAAGTCCAATCAGTTAATTTCTTAAACGGACCTTCTATGCCCTGAACGCTTGTCGGAAACAGATAGGAGTATTCACTTTTAAAGTCTTCCACCGCTTTTGTTTCATTTTCCGTATAGAAAACGACTATCTTGGGTACTGGAGTTTTGGTAAAGACCAATTGAAGTACAGATTTTAATACCAATGCCTTTCCAACCGCTCCAAAACCTACAATTGCGATTGAGGTAGTCAGTGACGGGCTTCTCAATTCAGGAAGTCCCGCCAACATGCGACGGGCTGTATTATCCGCATGGCTAAACACCGTCAGGGCATAGTTGGTGCGGGCACTGATGGATTGTTGTAGCAATTGTCTGAGCGTTCTGTCCTGGATATGGACAAACCAATCCTCGGTTATGGGTTTTTTGCCTTTGGAAGCTACCTGATCCATTTCCATAACGCAACGTACATTTTCCTCCTCAGATCCAGTAACTACAAATACCCGCTCCGCGCGATGAAAATAGGTTTTTTGTAGAGAAATGCTGTCGCTAGGGATCCCACTGATTATCCAAGCCCCCTCATTTCTAGCCAAACTTGTGTAGGGAGTGTTGATATCTTGACTCAATACTACAACTCTTGATTTGGATTGATAGGGCTTATTTCTTCGTAAGTCTTGTATGATATCGTATGCGACTTCATTTAGCCCTATGACCACAGAAAACCTGCTATTAAATATTCTGTAAAACCAAAACCTCAACCGATGAAAGTTTTCTTTGCCAAGAGCGAAGTAAAATGCAAGTCCAAAACCATAGGCTGCCAACCCTGCCCCAAAAACTCGTGCTGTTTTTGTCCAACTGGAAACAGGATTTGGGAAGACAGATTCATTTAATGTTATAAGGTTGGCTGCAAAGAAAAAAGCATTACCATTTGTATTGATGTTATTGTTGTCTATAAGATAACCTTTCCAACCAATGATGAACACGATTGACGCTAAAAGAATTGGAATACCAAACCGGTAAATGAAATCAGAATAATATTTAAAGGTTTTTTTTCCGCTTTTTTTAACATTATCAAATGTTGATGTCTCCCAATCATATTTTTTCCGAGGTAAGATTAAATGGTCTATGTATAAATTTGCATTAGGGGTTTCATTAGATATGCGGGGAGTAAATAGATGGAATAGTATGCCCGGAATTTCGCCTTTTTGATTTGCCCTTTCTCTAAAGCTTTTGACCACCTCCGATGTGCCACCAATTTTCCCAGTATCCACACCATCCCATAAAGCTATCAAATGTGTGGAATGGCTAACTAGTAAATCACATAGAATCTCGTATGGAGCTCGATTGGATGTGCTTTGATTTGCCCCTAGCTTATAAATAAATAGATTTTTTTTGCTCTCTATCTTGCCTATTCGTTCCAAATCTTCTTGGTCGAATGCTGGGAAACTTTCTTTATCTATCACCAATAACACAACCGAGATCCCAAGACCGACTGCTACTTCTGCAACCAACTCATCCGCCCCCTCCGCAAACCCGGTAATAAGAATAAACTTATTTGGGTTTCCCTTTACAATTTCTTTCAGTTTGCCTCTAACTTTTTCCCGGATCGTTTGAAAGTCCTCAGACAATAGATCACGATGGCCGGAATGACTGATGACAGTTTTGTCTTTTAATTGAGTTTTAAGATTTTTTGAAGTTAGATATATCATGGCGCGGTGTGGAAGCATTCGCAGGCATAGTCAAATTCCATTTTTGTGAATACCTCTATATTGGTGTGGTAGAGCAATAATAAAATACCGCCTTCAGCTACCGATTCGATCTTTTTGCACGGCAACCTTTCCTTTACCATTCGAATTCGGGCCCTGTGGTCTCGTTAGAATCCTAGATCGAAATAAATGCCTTGTTTGCCCTATAAACTGTTTTGTGTTCAGGGTAGCATTTCCCATTCGTACATTTTCATCCTCCTGTTCAATGGGTGCCGCAAGGAAATTTTTTTTTCTACATCAAAAAGGATGGTATAGGTAAATGACTATAAAGTGTGTTTAAAGCAATTTTATTCCGTCAACAAAATAATCAATAAAATTCATTTTTGGGTATTGGAGATGGGAAAAATTTATGTTTTTTTGGCGAAGTTGAATTTGGGATTTAGGAATGATGATTTTTTATTTAGAAAATGACAATAGTACCAATTTCGGTTAATATGAATGTACCGCATTCTGCACCAATGAAAAATACCCAAAAACCAAAATCCCACAGCGCATGCGCTGTGGGATTTTGGTTCTAAATGTTTATCAATAAAGATAGGCTAAAGGGGCAGCTTTAATTCAAACTTATCAAGCCCCCCTGTATCTGGACCATATTCAAATTCTCCCCTAATTCTAAACGCCGTAATGTTAGCTAACACCTCTTCAATTTCAATTTTGGTTGCGACTCTGTCATTTCCTATCAACCATACACCCGCTTCACTGATTTCCACTTCAAATTTCGTCCAGGTTAGACCGGAGTATTCGCTATGGTACAGATAGATTTCCTTAGTGCCATTTCGGATAATAATGTCTTTGGCTTTAAATTGGTTACGCATATTGCTTTTTTGAATGAGCCAAAAAGACATTGTGCCCCCATAGTATTCGGATTTGTTTCCTCTAAATTTTTCTGGTGCGGAAAAACACCAAACTCCACCCGTGACTCTGTCTTCTGCGTAGATATACCCGGAATCGTCCAATCCTTCAAAAGGAGAATAGGAAGCCACTATATTTGATCCCCCCTGTGCATCACCTACGATTGTCCATCCGTCCGCATCTGCAGAAAACCCCGATGAAATGACAATTTCCTTTTCTTCAACAGTTATATAACCTTCCTTTGTTGTAATAGCTTCTGTGTCTTTGTTGCTTGCGGTAAGGGTAACTTTGTATATTCCAGGATTGGTATACCGAACCTCGGGGTGCTGTATAGAGGAATTTTCAGGATCACCTCCTTCGAAAGTCCAAGTCCATTCAGTGGGATTACCAAAAGATAAATCCTCAAAACGGACAATTTCCCCTTCCGAGATAACAGTTCTGTCGCTTGAAAAATCCGCAGTTACCTGAACCAGATCACGTACCGTTATATATTCGGTCTTTGTGACTATATCTTCAGTGTCCTCATTCGATACTTTTAAAGTAGCCTTGTATTGCCCGGAGGTTTCGTACTCTATCGTCGGGTTTTGTTCTGTTGACATCGACGGAATTCCTCCCTCAAATTCCCAAGTCCATGATGTAGGGTCTCCCTCTGAGTCATCTGTAAAGGTAATACTTTCACCTACTTTTATCGAAACAGGATCAGCATTAAGACGCCTTCACCTGAACCAACTCAAATACGTTTACTTGTCCCGTTGTAGTACTATTTTCTCTGCACTGTTGTTATACTCAGGGTCTTCAAATTTAAAGAGAATTTCGGTTGGGAAATTATGCACATTTACTGAAACGGCTTCCATTTCATATACACTAACTTTTGGCGGAGCCAATAATGTTCGTGAACATCAGGTTTGACAACGTGAGGGTGGGGTAATTGCGAATGGCAGTAATCTGTCGAAACAAGGAAATGGATAGCTGTCAATTTGAAAAAAGAATCTACTGATCCGGAAGAGCCCCTCTGTTTTTTTAAATAATGAAAAAATGCTGGGGTATTTAGAAAAGGCGGTTACCTATTCATCCGATGAATCCAAACATCGATTTTTCTTCCCCACCAATATTTAAATACCAAACCACAATGCCCTATAACCTCCGGCATTCGATTTGTCAATACTTTTTGGTGGGTTTGTTTCTTAATCCAAAACAGCCTCAAAATAATTAATCTATTTGTATACATTTATATGAAATTTATCCGTGAAGAATTCTATGGACAAGTATAAAATCCCCGGTTACCTAAAGGTTCTGGCTATCTTATTGTTAATTATCGTTATCGTTTTTATTTTAACAATCGGCAGAAGCCTGCTGATCCCATTATTTTTGGGCGGATACATTGCTATGTTAATGATTCCGTTTTGTAATTGGATGGAAAGTAAAAAAATTCCCCGAATATTAAGCGGGATCATTGCCTTGCTATCCGCAATTGTCGTTATTCTAGGCATAGTTCTCCTCGTAATCTTGCAGGTTCGTAATTTTACAAAGGATTTAGATGATGTGTCAGATCGATTAAACAACTATTTGTCGGATATAGACAAATTAGCCAGTAACCTTTTTGGGGCTGACTTAGGCATCAAAGATGGAATTGATAAATCTCAGATTTTCAATCTATTGGAATCAAACAGTGATACCGTTTCCAATTTGCTTTTAAATACAATCGGTTCCTTGGCCGGAGTGGTTTTAGTTCCCGTATTTATATTTTTCATGCTTATTTATCGGGATCATTTATCCGAGTTTATCGCCCGGTTATTTAGGGATCACAATGATGAACACGTAAAAGAAAAAATTAGATCTTTGAGAAAAGTTGTCCAGTACTATATCTTGGGAGTCTTTAAGGTAATGGGGATTTTGGCCGTGATGAATACCGCAGTTCTTTACCTAATTGGTGTAAAAAACGCATTATTTTTCGGTATTTTCGCCGCCCTTTTGAATATAATTCCTTACTTAGGCCCCTTTCTAGGGGCTATATTACCCTTCATCTTCGCATTTCTGACAATGGATGGCCTGTTTTATCCTTTCATGGTGGTTATCTCATTTACTGTAATCCAATTGATCGAAAGTAATTTTCTCACCCCAAAAATTGTAGGTAGCAACGTAAATCTGAATGCCCTAATTACCTTTGTCGGGTTATTGGTTGGGGGAGCTATCTGGGGCGTGGTTGGCATGATTTTGATTATTCCCACGTTGGCTATTATGAAACGGATTTTTGACCTTCAGGAAAGCACTAAACCGTTCTCTTTTTTGTTTGGAGAGGAAGAGAAATTAAAAAAATAGGTTCTGAAGAGGGTAATTATGGGTCTGAATAAATTAATTGTCGTGATTATTGGGGCATTGATGATTGTCTCCTGTGATACGGCAGAGAGTAAAAAGGGCAGATTTCTTCTAAAGGGAAACGTCAAATTGCAAGATGGGGACATACAAGGAGCTATCACCTTTTATGAAGAAGCCTTAAAACTAGATGAAGAATTTGCTGATGCCTACTACAACAGGGGTCTAGCCTATATTCGACTGGCCAACTTTCCAAAGGCCATCGGAGATTTCAGCAAAGCGTTCGAAATCCAGCCAACCAATTACGATGCGTTATATCAACGCGCCATTTCCCACCTGGACTTTGGGGAAAACTACAGGGCTCTCGGCGATGCTGAGATATTGATAAAAGTCCTACCCCAAGACAATAGGGGATACTTCATTCAAGGCCTTACGTATACCGAACTCTCCGAATATGACAAAGCACTTGGTGCTTTTTCTCAGGCAATTTCCTTGGCTCCGGATAATTCGGACCTCCTTGTAAACAGGGCTACCATTTATTATTATCAGGGTAATTACGAAAGTGCACAGGATGATTTAAGTACCGCCAAAACATTAAACGAAAAAGAACCCAACATATACAACCTGGCATCACTGCTAGCCTTTGAGTCTAATGATTATGACCAAGCATTGGAATTGGTGGAAAAGGCAATATCAATAAACCTTAATCAGCCCTATTATTATAATAATCGGGGACTATATCGGCTATTTTCAGGGGACTTGGATCGTGGATTGGAAGACATCAATTATAGCCTGAGTCAGGATAACAACAACGCCTTTGCCCTCAGAAACAAAGGGTTATACCACTATTTTAAAGGAGAATTCGTTCAAGCACTCAGGTACCTGCAAGAGGCTTCAGCAAAAAATGAAAATATACCACTAATAGCGGAATATATGGATAAGGTAAGGAATGAAATGTAGAAATAATTGATGAGAAGATCCTTCTTTTAATTCGTGTCTATTAATCGATTCATCTCCTTTTGTCTCATGGGCATGGAATCGATCGTCGCAAAAAGCAATTTCCAATCTGGGGCAGTGCCTTCCTTCTTCAATTTGGACCCGCCGTCTTTGCCCAAAAGAATCCAGCATACCTCTTTAGACCCTAAAGCGTATTTAGTCCTAAGTTGCCTCTCGTAATTTTTTTCGAACTTATAATCAGAATTTGAAATCAGACTGTCTCCAAATACGAAGTAAATAAGATCCCTATTCGCAATCTCTACCAACAGGCTATCTGTCATTTCCCAAAGGAGGGAATTATCTTCGTTAGTTGACGGAAATACAAGCAATACCCTGTTTTTCCATTGCAAATCCTCCAATGTAATGATATCGGACCAAAACATCCCACTTATAACAACGATCAGCAAAACACTATTTTTCATGCAGTATGAGTTCTATAATAGTTGTTAAACAAAAAGCACTCCAAAACCATTACAAAACAAAAAAATACTTAGCTGATCGTCGAACCTTGATTCGAGGGTTCATGCGGGTGTAATAATTTGAGTTTGCCCGCTGCATCCTCTGCCATAAGAATCATCCCTTCCGAATCAATACCCATCATTTTCCTAGGAGCTAGGTTAACTAACATGGTAACTTGCTTTCCGATAAGTTCTTCCGGAGAAAAATGTTCTGCAATTCCACTAAGCACGGTTCTATTACCAAGCCCCGTATCCACCGTCAATTTGAGCAGTTTTTTTGATTTTTTCATCTTCTCAGCTTCCAAAATCGTCACAATCCGCATATCCAGCTTAGCAAAATCATCGTAAGTAATGATATCCTTCATAGGTGCTATTTGGGCATTTGACAACTCATTTTGTTTTTTGGAAGCCAACAGCTTATTTACTTGTATCTCCACGGCTTCATCCTCTATTTTATCAAAAAGCAGGGTTGCGGAGGCAATTTCCGAACCAGTGATGAGTAACTGGTCCTTGCCTGCATCCTTCCACAACAACGGACCCAATCCCAAAGTCTCTTTTAATTTTATAGCCGTGAATGGCAAAAAAGGAGCAGACACAATACTTAAATTTGCCGCAATATTCAATGCCAAGTTTAAAATGGTGGCTGTTCGATCAGGATTGGTCTTAATCACTTTCCAGGGTTCTGTATCTGCGAGGTATTTATTTCCCAATCGGGCAAAATCCATCATGATTCCTAATGCTTCCCTGAATCGGAAACGCTCCAAAGATTGGGCGATTTTTTCCGGAAAATCGGCCATCTCCTCCAGCACTTCCAAGTCATAAGGGGAAAGGATTCCCCGTTCGGGAACCTTGCCCTCAAAGAATTTGTGCGTCAATACCACTGCCCGGTTTACAAAATTGCCATAGATGGCTACCAGCTCCGAATTGTTTCTAGTCTGAAAATCCTTCCAGGTAAAATCATTGTCTTTTGTCTCTGGCGCATTGGCCGTAAGCACATAGCGAAGGACATCTTGCTTTCCGGGAAATTCCTCCAAGTATTCGTGAAGCCAAACCGCCCAATTGCGGGAGGTAGAAATCTTGTCCCCTTCCAGATTCAGAAATTCATTGGCCGGAACATTCTCCGGTAAGATAAAATCTCCAAGATTTTTAAGAATGGCTGGGAAAGTAATACAGTGAAAAACAATATTGTCCTTTCCTATAAAATGAACCAACTTGGTATCTTTATCTTTCCAATAGGGCTCCCAGTCTATGCCTTTCTCCTGCGCCCACTCCTTCGTGGAAGAAATGTATCCAATGGGTGCGTCAAACCACACATAAAGCACTTTCCCTTCTGCCTCAGGAAGCGGAACCGGAATTCCCCAGTCCATGTCTCTAGTCATTGAGCGTGGCTGCAATCCGTCACCGGCTTCCAACCAGCTTCTGCACTGACCAAGGACATTGTTTTTCCAGTCGTCTTTGTGGTCTTCCAAGATCCACTTCTTCAAAAAGGCCGTGTACCTCCCTAAATCCATAAACCAATGTTTCGTCTCCTTTAAAACAGGTGAGTTTCCGCTAAGTTTAGATTTCGGGTTGATTAGGTCAGTGGGACTTAACGAAGAGCCGCACTTCTCACATTGATCGCCGTAGGCATGTTCGTAACCGCATTTTGGACAGGTTCCTTCGATATAGCGGTCCGCCAAAAATTGGCCAGCTTCCTTATCATAATACTGTTCGGTGACTTGCTCAATAAACTCTCCTTTATCGTAAAGTTCCTTAAAAAGACCCGCCGCTGTCTCATGGTGAATTGGCGCAGATGTACGGGAATAATGGTCAAAGCTAATCCCAAAAGTCTTGAAGCTATCCTTCATCAGCTCGTGGTAACGGTCGACTACCGCCTGGGGGGTAATGCCCTCGTTCTTGGCTTTGATGGTAATTGCCACGCCATGCTCGTCCGATCCGCACACATAGGCAACATCACGCTCCCGTGACCGCAGGTACCGGACATATATATCCGAAGGTATGTAACATCCAGCCAAATGTCCTATATGAAGGGGTCCGTTAGCGTAGGGCAAGGCCGAAGTTACAGTATATCGTTTGAAAGATTTTTCGCTCATAGCCCGCAAATATAAGGAAAAAGCACCTTGGAAGGCCAATTCATTGCCACAAATCTATTAATCGTCTACGGCTGCTCCCACTAGCTGTTGAAATTCCATCCAGTTTTATCTTCTGAACTTCCCACAGACTGTCTGAGGAGTTTCCCGATGACCTTTACTTCCAGGTTAGCAAAATATTAGGTGTTAATTATCGACAGCAGCCCCCACCATCTGCTTAAACTTCCAGGAAGTTTGATCACCGGTGCCGCCTTGGGTTTGCTTCATGATAATGCCCACAATGTTTTCCTTTGGATCCGCAAAATACTGTGTATTAAAATATCCTCCCCAGACAAACGTGCCTTCGCTACCGTCTCCTCCCTTGCCCTGACCTCTTTCAGTCAAAACACCGAAGGCCAAGCCGTAATGCTGATTTTCACCTCCATATAAAGGACCCGTTTGATCCGCCATGATTGCCGCTATCGTGGTACGGCTAAGAATACGCACTCCGTTTAGCTCACCGCCATTCAAATACATCTGCAAAAAGGTCGCATAATCCATTGCCGTACTGGATAATCCTGCTCCTCCGGAGAAAAAACGTTTCGCTCCTTTGATAGGATAATCGACTTCATAGAACGTGTCCGGATAATTTTTCCATGCGCCGTCTACACGATGGTGGATGGCTACCAGTCTATTGGCTTTGGATTCAGGGAGGTAAAACCAGGTATCATCCATCCCCAAGGGATCGAACAATCTTTCTTTTAAAAAACGGTCAAAGGGCATTCCAGACACCACTTCTATCAGGTAGCCGAGGACGTCGAGACCCACACTGTAGGTGTACTTTTCTCCCGGATCGTGATGAAGCGGCAATTTGGCCAGCTTCATGACTACATCCTTTATACTTACTTCTTCGGTTGTAAAAAGATCTGTAGTACCTGCCTTGCCATAAATCATCTTCATCCGTTCATCTCCGTCAATTACACCATATCCCAAACCGGATGTATGGGTAAGTAGATGTCTGATGGTGATTTCCTTATTAGCAGGGCGTGACGTGTAGGTGGTGTCCACATACCGGAAATTCTGCAAAACCTGTAGGTTGTTAAATTCAGGAATGTACTTGGAAATCGGATCATCCAGCCGGAATTTTCCCTCTTCCCAAAGCATCATTACGGCCGTTGACGTGATGGCTTTGGACTGCGAGGCGATACGGAAGATATGATCCTTCTTCATGGATTCACCTTTGGCTGCATCTGCGATACCATAGGCTTTGTGAAAGACGATTTTACCGTCTTTGGCGATTAAGGCAACAACACCGGGTATATCCCCTTCGGACACAGAGGCACCGAGCATGGCATCTATTTTTTCCAAACGTGCCGGAGACATGCCGACTGACAATGGGTTGCCTTCACCAAGCGGAAGTGATTTTTTAGCAGTGGGAGTCTGGGCAGCAACAACCATTACCTGAAATAAAAGAATAAATGAGCAGAAGTACTTATACAACATAAATGAGAGTTTATGGATTGAAAAGAAATATATGGATACGTAAGATGGCAATTAAATAAAAGAAAGCAAACGGTAAAACATACGTGTGACAGTTATTAAGGGAAAATATTGTCCGCTGAACTTGTCCCGAGTCCTAGTTCTTGGGATCCCGCTGATTTTCGCGGATTTATTTTTAGATCGGTCTGAATAATCAGTGGAAAAAAGAATTTACTTTGAATTTCCGCTAATCAATTTCTGCGCCTATCTTCGGAATCTGCGCAAAATAGATCTCCCTCAAAATCCACAAAAGCAATATAGAAATAAAAAAACTTATTACTGAAACTGAATATAATTGGGAGGTTTTATTCCTTTTAATCTGAGGTAAACCAAAAGCTGCCCCCGGTGGTGGGTAACATGGTCGGCCAGCAACATCAAAAATTGCCTCCGGGAGCGTGTAAACTCCGAATAGGTATTTGTTTCGTCCAATCGACCGGGATCAAATTGTTTGATAAAGTCAGCGGCTTTATCAAACTCCGCTACCATTACCCTGATTACCTCATCTTTGGAGCGGCTATCCAAACGAAACTCATCAGACCTGAACGGTGTATCCAACCCTCCAAACCTGCTGAACGTGTGCCATTCTATCACCACCGCAATATGCATCAACTGCTCCGCAAAGGTCATCTCTTCCGTAACTGGTTTAAACCCGTATGCATCCTCAGGCATTGCTTCCGCTACGGCGACCATGTATTCCTTTGAGCTTTTCCAGCGCTGCAAAAAATCCCGTAAAAAGGGATCATCTTGGGTATATGCAGTATATAAAGGAGCAATTAACAGAACGGTCAGAAAGGATAAAAAAGGTTTGTTCATAGGTGGATGGGTTTATAGGTTGTGGAATTACGAATTACGAATTTCAAATTACGGATTGCGCGCCAAGTTGTTGATAGGTTGTTAGGTCGATGGGTTGGTAAGTTGAAGAAATCCGTCCCTCAGTCCCTCAGTCTCTCGATAAGTCGATAAGTTAAAGGTATTCTTTCATAACTCATCAAGCTCTCGTATATAATCCCGATCTAAATAACGAATACTCACCTCAAGCGTAATCGGTTCCAATGGTTCATCATTATCATCACGTGGGGCATTCACGATTTTATCCACCACATCCATCCCCTGAATGACTTGACCAAAAATGGTGTAATTCCCATCTAAGCGAGTGATCCCCTCCTTTTGGTGAACAATGTAAAACTGGCACCTGGCGGAGAGTTTATCGGGATTGTCATCCCTTCCCGCTCCCACTGCTCCGTAAACGTGGGTAAGTGAATCTACAAACTCGGGTTCCAGCAAATACTCGGAATCAGTGAATCCCTCTGGGGTGTCCGGACAGCCTCCCTGGGCGACGAAATCTGGAATAACCCTATTAAAGGTCAATGAATCCCAGTATCCTGCCTCGGCAAGTTGGATAAAGCTCGCTTTGTGGACAGGAGTTTCATTATGAAGTTTGATGTAAATTTCTCCAAACGGGGTCTGAATTACTCCCATTGCCTCCTGCTGGGCGTGCAGACTAAAGGAAAGTAGAAAAATATAAACGAAAAGGGTTGGTTTCATGGCAGTGGGTTAAAATGATTGTCATGTTTTTTTTAAGCTATTTTCAGCTACTTTTCCATAGAAAGCAACCAAGCTGGGGAAATTTTGAATAATTTTGACACACTAATAAAACATAAACCTCTAAAAGTAATCAATTATGATAAAGCGACTTCTAAGCAAGGGCATATTTTTAACTCTATTTTTACTGATTTCAGTGGCTTCACTTGCTCAGGAGGGCATTCCAGTGGACTGGAAGGTGGGCAGTCAGGCATATACTTTTCGTCTGTTTTCATTTGAGGAAGCCCTAGAAAAACTAAATAGTATCGGTGTAAAATATGTAGAACTCTACCCCGGTCAAAAAATTAAAAAAGGTGGCGAGGCCACCACGGCATTTACAGCAAGTGCCCAGGACTTGGAAACGATTAAGTCGCTATTGAAGAAATACGACATGCAGGCTGTAGCGTACGGGGTGGTGAGTCCAAGTGACGAAGACTGGCCAAAGGTATTTGCTTTTGCCAAAGCTTTGGGCATTGGAATCATCACCACCGAACCAAGAGCCAATCAGTACGACCTGATAGAAAAGCTCTGCGAGGAACATCAAATCAAGATCGCACTTCACAATCACCCAATTCCTTCCTTTTATTGGCATCCGGAAATTCCCCTACGCCTTTTAGAAGGAAGAAGTCCGTTGATGGGTGTTTGCGCAGATATTGGGCACTGGGTACGGTCAGGTTTGGATCCTGTAGAAAGTTTAAAAAAACTGGAAGGCAAAATCATCAGCCTGCATTTCAAGGATCTCAATGCCTGGGGTACAAGAAATGCCCACGACATCCCTTGGGGCACTGGAACCTGCAATGTAGCCGGCGTCCTGCACGAATTAAACCGGCAGGGATTTAAAGGAGTATTTTCTGCCGAATATGAGCACAATTGGGAGAACAACTTGCCGGAAGTAAAAGAAAGTATGGAGTATTTTAAAAGAGTAGCTTCACAGTTTTAAAAATAAATGGGCTGCTTGATTGGGCGAAATTTTCCATTATCATCCGATTGGCAGCCCTCTCATTTCTAACCACCAAATACTTCTGTGTTGGCTGCTCCGACAATCAACAATTTAACCACACTAACAAAATATGAAAATTTTCCCTAACTCCTTTTTTGGCTCTCCAATAAGGACGAGCAGCCCCCTTATCTCAGGAAGAGTAATCCTGTTTTCTTTGATGCTTTCTGGCATTTTAATTAGCGGCTGCCAAAACACCTCACCATCAGTAGATATATCCTCTGAAGATACCTTTGCTTATTTAGAATGGGAAATATCCGATTTTGAGAAGGCCTACAGTTCCGGAGAGCTGACGGTGGAAAAAGTGGTTAGCAGCTATTTGAAAAGAATTGAAACATTAGACCACAATGGTCCTGAAATCCGATCAGTTCTGGAAATAAATCCGGATGCAATTACCATTGCCAAAGAATTGGATTCGCTATTAAAAGAAGGGATACGAAAAGGACCTTTGCATGGCATCCCCGTCCTCTTAAAGGATAATATTGACACCCATGACCGGATGCACACCACTGCCGGGTCCCGAGCTTTAGCCGGTTCCCAACCCCTTCAGGATAGTTTTGTCGCCCAAAAACTACGGGAAGCGGGAGCAGTTATCCTAGGAAAAGCCAACCTGAGTGAGTGGGCCAATTTCCGCGGAGAGATGTCCAGCAGTGGCTGGAGCGGCCTAGGTGGCCAAACCAAAAACCCTTATATCTTGGACCGCAACCCCTGCGGATCCAGTGCTGGATCGGGCGCGGCTGTTTCAGCCAACTTTGCGGTGATGGCCATTGGTACCGAAACTAACGGATCCATTGTCTGCCCCTCCACTGCCAACGGCATTGTGGGTATCAAACCCACCGTGGGTTTGATCAGCCGATCAGGTGTGATACCAATTTCCTACACCCAGGACACTCCAGGCCCTATGACTCGGACCGTACGGGATGGTGCAATTAGCTTGGGGACTATGATAGGTCTAGATTCCAGGGATGATAAAACGTCCGCCAGCGAAGGTAAATATCATACCGATTATACCGTCTTTTTAAAAGCCGATGGGCTTAAAGGTAAAAAAATCGGATGGCTCCAGGATAAGTCAGGTGTAAACTACAAGGTGGATGCACTTATGGAGCAAGCAATCGCTTATATGGAAAGTCAGGGTGCGGAAATCATTCCTATCCAGCAAATTTCAGCATCAAATTCGGGAAGTCACTCCTTTCAGGTGATGTTGTTTGAATACAAGGACGGCCTGAATAGCTACTTTAAATCATTGGGAGATCAGGCTCCAGTCAAAAGCTTGGAGGAATTGATTGAGTTTAATAAAGGTGACTCTATAGAATTAAAGCATTACAACCAGAAATACTTGGAAATGGCTCAGGAAAAAGGGGACCTAAACTCTCCAGAGTATGTGGAAGCCTTGGAAAAATTACGGATTAACAGTCAAGACGAAGGCATTGACAAGGTATTGGTAGAATTTGATTTGGACGCCATCGTGGCGCCTACCGGGAGTCCTGCCTGGAAAACCGATTGGACCAACGGCGACAGTTACCATCTAGGAAGCTCCTCCCCCGCCGCACACGCTGGTTATCCAAGCATTACTGTACCTATGGGGATGATTGATGATTTGCCGGTTGGAATCTCCTTTTTCAGCACAGCATGGTCAGAGCCGGTTTTGTTGGAGGTAGCGTATTCATTTGAGCAGGGGACGAAAGCGAGGAGGGCACCTAGATTTTTGGAAGGGAGTGGGAGGTAAGGGGGGGAGTTTTTATTTGTGATTATTGATTTAGGATATGACGATGCCTAAAAAATGTTGACCGTTTACTGGTACTTTCTACTCATCATACAGCAGATTTTACATCTGGATTTTGAGCTTTTGTTTGGAATGCATGGATATGTTTCATTTTGGCAGCGGGTATGTTTGTAGAAGCTAGGCTTTATGAATTTTGATTTCGGAAGCCTGATAGCCGATTGTTTGGTGACAGTGTACGGGTTTCAGCCCGTTTCGTTTTAGATTCGTCATTACTTTGATGTTACCTTTCACAATCTCTTTTTTTGTTTTAATTTTGGCAACCACGGTTTAAAATTACGTTTGAGTGAACAAAGAAAAGAGGCGACTGATTATATTTTCCATTGTGATAAGCATCGTCTTGATGATTGTCAAATTCTATTCCTATTACATAACCCAGTCTAACGCAATCCTTACAGATGCCTTGGAGAGTATTGTTAATGTCGTGGCCTCTTCATTTGCGATGTACAGTATTTATCTAAGTTCGCAGCCTAAGGACGACAACCATCCTTATGGGCATGGTAAAATAGAATTTTTCAGCGCGGGTATAGAAGGTATTCTGATAATTCTGGCTGGCATATTTATCATTTATCAGTCATTTTATACACTGTTGTTTCCCCAGAGCCTTTCCATGTTGCCAGCAGGGATGGCCTTGGTGGGTTTTTCCGGTGTTATCAACGGAGTTCTGGGTTATGTGCTTCTGAAAAAAGGAAAAGAACTTAACAGCATTACTCTCCAAGCCGACGGAAAGCATATTTCCACAGATGCTATCAGTAGTTTTGTGCTTATTTTGGGCATTGCCGTTATTTACCTCACCGATCTATATTTCTTGGACAGTGTATTTTCCCTCTTTTTTGCACTATATATCATTTACAATGGATACACTCTTGTACGTAGGTCTGTTGCCGGTCTTATGGACGAGACCAATCCTGCAGCAATTGGACATACGGTTAAAATCCTTAATAGGCACAGGAAGGCGAATTGGATTGATATCCACAACATGCGGGTACAACAATATGGTGGCGACAGCCATATTGATCTTCATTTGACCCTGCCTTACTATTACGATCTGGTCAAGGTTCACGATGAAGTCCACCATGTAGAAGAAGTTTTGGAGAACAACCTTCCCGGGTATGTGGAAGTCTTTGTTCATGCAGACCCCTGTATTCCCGAATCCTGTTGCCATTATTGCCAAATAAAAACCTGCCCAGTAAGAAAAGTACCGACTGTGCAAAAAATTAAATGGGATGAAGTAAATATGTCAAAAAACCAAAAGCACTATCACGAACATTCTTCTTTTTCCAATCAGGTTTAAAACTCGCCAATTCCCTCAATGCCAGTGGCTATCACTTAGCTGTACTTTCCATTTTATTGGTTTCTCACCAAATTCCAACTTAAATTGTATTCGTATTAGTAAATCACTGTATTTGATAAAAATTAATTAAGCTTTAGTGTTAAACAGTGCTGTTTTTAAAAAAAATATATTTGGCAATCAACGGTTTAATTGCTTTTTTATTGTAGATTAATTTGTATTTCACATATATAATTTTTAACTTCATATGTGATTTAGGAACATATTAATCTCGGAAGCCATGAAAGATAAACAATTTACCATTCTCATTGCGATTTCAGCGCTCTTATGGTTGATGATAATTGGATTTATCGTCATATAACTTAATATAGAAGATTTCTTTCGCTTACCTTTTCAAGTCTAGGTCTAGAGTTTTTGATAGGTTACTTTTGAAAGGGGCATGATTTACATGCCCCTTTTCTTTTTGGAAGAATGCTAGTCTCTATAAATCTTCCGAAGAGATAAGGCCTGCTCTTCTGAGTAGGGCTTCAGGTTTGGGAGATCTTCCCCTGAATCTCTTGTAAAGGGTGTTGGGGTGCGTTTTGCCTCCGGCTGACAAGATATGCGTTGCGAATGCCTCTGATGTTTTTTTGTCAAATATCCCTTTTTCCAAAAACAACTCAAAAGCATCTGCGTCCAACACTTCCGCCCATTTATAACTGTAATAACCCGCAGCATATCCTCCCTGAAAAATATGGGAAAATGAAGTGCTCAAAGAGGTTTCCGGGACAGCCGGTAGCAGTTCGGTTTTCTCCATCAAGTTCTTCTCAAAGCCCAAAATATCCTCTATTTCCTTAGGGTCAGTACTATGAAAAGCCATGTCCAGTAAGCCAAAACTAATCTGCCTCACTGTCTGATAGCCCTGCTGAAAGTTGGAGGCCTTTTTCAATTTTATGATCAATTCCTCTGGGATTTTGGCACCTGTGTCATGATGGCGGGCAAATAAGTCCAGACATTCCTTCTCGTAACACCAGTTTTCAAATATCTGAGAAGGGAGTTCGACAAAATCCCAATATACATTTGTGCCGGATAGCGACTCATATTTTCCCTGTGCCATCATGCCATGCATGGCATGTCCAAACTCGTGAAACAAGGTGGTGACCTCGTTAAAGGTCAACAAGGACGGTTTGGTTTTTGTAGGTCTGGAAAAGTTGCAAACTATGGATATTAAAGGACGTTGGGATTTCTCCCCCAACGTGCGCAGACCCCGGTAGGAAGTCATCCATGCTCCATTTCTTTTCCCCGGCCGGGGAAAGAAGTCCGCATAGAATATTGCCAAGTGATTTCCCTTACCGTCCCTCACCTCATAGGTCTCCACTTCTGAATGGTATACAGGTATGTCGGTCCGTTTTTCAAAGTTAATTCCAAAAAGTTTTTTGGCAGTCAAAAAAACACCGTTGATAGTATTTGTCAATTCAAAATATGGCTTGAGTAATTCATCGTCCACATCGTATTTTTGTTTCTTAAGTTTTTCAGAATAGTAGCTGAAATCCCACTTTTCCAGTCGGTCCAATCCGTCAAGCTCCTTGGCAAAAGCTTCCAATTCAAATATTTCTTCACTTGCCTTTGGCTTTGCTTTTTCCAGCAAATCATACAAAAAAGCCATCACCGTAGACCCGTTGGAGGCCATACGTTCTTCTAGCACAAAGTCGGAAAATCGCTCGTATCCCAATAGCCTTGCCCGTTCATCTTTTAACGCCAACATGTTTTTGATAATTTCCTTGTTGTCCAATTCATCTCCCTTACAGGATTTGGTGTTGTAGGCTATAAAAAGTTCTTTTCGTAACTCCCTGTTTTTCGCATAGGTCATAAATGGGAGATAACTTGGAAAAGCAAGGGTGAAGATCCACTGACCTTCTTTGTCTTTTTCTGCGGCAGTCTGTGCGGCCGCTTCCTGAATCGCCTCCGGAAGACCATCAAGGTCTTTTTCATCCGAAACAACAAGTTCATATCGATTGGTCTCCTTAAGGACATGCTCGCCAAATTGAAGACCCAGTTGGGATAAATCCCGGTCAATTTCCCGCAGTCTTTTCTTGTCATCAAGAGAAAGTTGGGCACCATTACGGATAAAGGATTTATAAGTCTTATCAAGGAGCATGGTGCTTTCTTCGTCCAAATCCAAACTGTCCCGTTGGACGTATATCGCAGCTATGCGGGCAAATAGATGTTCATCTAATAAGATGTCATTACTGTGGGCAGACAAAAGAGGAGATATTTCTTTTGCCAATCCCTGTATAGTATCGTTGGTTTCAGCGGCATTCAGGTTGAAAAATATTCCTGAGATTGTCGATAGTCTGACACCGGATCTTTCAAGAGCGACAATAGTATTTTCAAAATTTGGACTAATTTCTGATTTTATTGCTTCAATGTCAGCCTTGGCTTCCTCAATTGCTGCGTGGATTCCAGGCAAAAAATGGGAGCTTTCCAATTGATCAAAAGGAGGGGCATTAAACGGGGTATTAAATTCTTCCAACAGTGGATTCATCATAACTTTCTTAACTTTGTAATAAAGATGCAAAATTAACAAATTATTCAGACTATGCCCCACATTGCCAAGCCTAATCCCATGGAATACAAGCCCTTTTATCAAGGTTACATCGATATATTGGAGGGGTTGTCGGTCCATGAACTATTAATAGATCAGATTTCACGCCTTAATCGGGTATTCGAAGATTTGTCAGAAGAGGAGATAGATTTAACTCCTGTTCCGGGCAAATGGTCCTACAACCAGGTGTTTGGCCATCTTTTGGATACGGAGAAAATAATGCATTTCAGGGCGTTGATGATTGCGAGGCAACCTGTGGTGGCTTTGCCCGGATTCGACCAGGATCTCTATGTGGCTGCGGGCAATTTCGTCGGAAAGGAAATCTTGTCTGGAAGTATGAAGAGCATCATCGCCAACCGGGAGGGAATTGTGGCATTTTTGGATACACTCCGCAGTGAACAACTCGAGCATCTGGGAGAAGTCGATGGTCACCCTATGTCGGTGCGCGCCCTGATTTACATTATCTGCGGACACATGCAACACCATTTAGCTGGCTTTTATGCCAGCAGGGGATGGAAACTGTGACTAAAATTACTGAATATACTATTTTTGTCACCTACCTTTGTACTTGATAAATAAAAGATAACTATCGTATGGCTAATGCAAAGAGTTTCACAGAATTGATTAATGGCGATCAACCTGTATTGGTGGATTTCTATGCGACTTGGTGCGGTCCCTGTAAAATGATGCAGCCTATTTTGCAGGAAACTGCACAGCAAGTGGGCCAAAAAGTAAAGATCGTGAAAGTAGATGTGGACAAAAACCCTGCTGCCGCTCAGAAATTCCAGGTTAGGGGTGTTCCCACGCTGATTTTATTCGAGAAAGGGCGTCTATTATGGAGAAAGTCCGGAGTTGTTCCAGCCAATGAGTTGGTAAAGGTGATAAATAAGGAAGTAAAAGCAGTTTAGGGACTATGTTTTTCTCTTAAATGACCAAGACACTTTGAAATTGGCAACCTCCTCTGTGTCTTCGTTTCTTGCGCTTACATTAAGTTGAATGCTGCCGGTTTGTCCAGGCTGATTGAGTGAATCAATTAGCTTTCCAACGCTGTCCCCTTCAATGCAAGTGAATGTAATGGTTTGATCAGCCTTTTTTAGGAAGGCAGCCTCAAACCCGGTAATCAGCATGGAGTATTTTTCAGTACCCTGTAGGTAAAACATACATAGTGCTCCAGTGGCAAGTTCTGCCGCTCCGGAAAGAGCTGCGAAATAAATAGATCGAAATGGGTTTTTGGTGCGCCAGCTATAGGGTAGCGTCACCTGGCAACTCCCACTGTCTAACTGCTTTATTAGGACCCCCCAAAATAAAACCGTGGGAAGTTTCGACAATAGAAACCAGCGAAAGGTAAATGGAGAGCGCATTTGCCGGACATATTTTTGTTGCGGTTCGGTCATATACTGTTTTTTTTGAGATGTTTACCTACTGTTTTGCAGCCATTTTTGAAATATCTGTGCCAGATCTGCTTTTACCAGCGGCTTGGAAATGTAATCGTTCATACCGGCAGACAAGCATCGTTCTCTTTCTCCGATGACCGTTCCAGCGGTCAAGGCGATAATGGGGTTGGACAGTAGGGGATATTCCTGCCTAATTTTGTGGGTTGCCTCATAGCCGCTGAGTTCCGGCATCTGAATGTCCATAAAGGTTATTTCCGGTTTATTATGCCGGAATATTTCCACTGCTTCCAGCCCGTTTTTGGCTTCGAGCAGGACACAGTTCGGCAGAAGTTGCTTTATAATCGTCCTGGCCAGAAAAAGATTTACCATGTTGTCTTCAGCTATCAGGACATTAATAGAACGCTCAAGGATAGGCTTAATCGGGTCTGCGGATTTGGTTTTTGGTTCTTCCATGTGCGTGTGGGCTAACGAGGTGATTAGATTTCTGAGAGTTACTGGTTTTTTTAGTATTTGTTGACACCCTAGGGAAAGTATGGCATCATCCGGTTTTCCCTGTTTGTCAAAACCCAGTAAAAACACTGGTATTTCAACTCCGGAGGATTTGATTTTGGAAATGGTTTCCAGTCCATCCAGATACGGCATGATCTCATCCATGATAATTAAATCGATGGCTTTGTCCTCCTCCAGAATTGTTAATGCTTGCATGCCATTGATGGCCGGGATGGCATGGAGCCCAATACTGGACAACATGGAGATAAGGGACATTCTGGAAAATTCGTTGTCGTCTACCACAAGAATCCGGCGAAAGGAAGTTGAACATTGGAAGACGGTCTTATCCTGTTCATAGTTGAATGTCACGTCAAAATAAAAAGCGCTTCCTTTACCCAGTTCACTACTTAGTTCCAACTTACTGTTCATATATCCCAAAATCTTGTTGGAAATGGTCAAACCCAGACCAGTCCCTCCATATTTTCTTGTTGTGGAGGAATCTTCCTGAGAAAAAGCGTCAAATATTTTTAACTGATATTCCTTGCTGATACCGATACCCGTGTCTTCCACCCGAAAACAAAGTGTCACATGCTGGCTTGGTAGGAATTCCTTGGGAGTAATGGATAGGCATACCGTGCCCTTTTTCGTAAACTTAATGGCATTCCCCAACAGATTAATTATTATCTGCCTCAGCCTAATTTCATCAGACCATATGTATCGGGGACAATCGGGGTGTATATGCAATACAAGCTCGATTCCTTTATTTAATGCCTGAAAATGAATGATACCCAAGGTGCTTTCGGATAAGTCTCTCAATTCAGTTTTCCGGATTTCAAGTTCGAGTTTGCCAGCTTCAATTTTTGAAAAATCTAAAATGTCATTAATTATTTCCAACAATAACATCCCCGATTGATGTACCGTTTGAGCAAACTGCTGTTGCTCCGGACCCAATTTGGATGTTGCCAATAAGTCAGAAAATCCAATAATTCCATTTAGTGGAGTTCGGATTTCATGGCTCATATTGGCCAGAAACTCCGATTTGGCTTTATTGGCTGCCTCCGCTTTTTCCTTTTGGCGTATAATTTCATTTTGGAAGATTTTCCGCTCAGTAATATCTCTAGAAGAGGCAATGATAAAACCCTTGCCATTAATATCGAAGTACTTCACGGTGACCTCCACAGGAAAGCTTTTGCCGGTTAGTTGATTGGTATTGACACCCTCCAGAACCATGTGTTTGACAGATTTCAATTCTTTCACATGCCTTTCCCATGTCCCGGGTACTTTGAAAATCTCCTCAAAATCCTTAACCTGGTAACTGCCCACTTCGGATTGTGGAATCCCAAGACGCTCAGAAGCCTCTTTATTGATGTATTCCAAGTGGCCGTTTTCGCGGCTTACCTGAAATGCATCGTTACTGTTTTGGATAAAACTGGCAAGAAGGTCCATGCGATCCCGGGTTTCCTCCCTTTCGGGTTCTACATGCTTACCTGGCTCGGATGTTGTCCACCTTTCGTTGACGGCATCGACAAACCTTCTTAGCGGGCTATCTTTGTGCCAATTATGGGCTGGAAAAAATTTGTCTATCAACTCCTGTAAGTCTTGGTTGTACATCAAATTTGGAGTTTAGTCATGGCTCTTTTAGAAAATTTGACTTGTCGGGGTGAACCCCGGGGAGTTGGGTAGTATAAACCTAGCATGATTTTATGAATAAATCAAAAAAAATCCGTTTCTTGATATATGAACCAAGAACACAGCCGTATATTTCTGACAGGACCTGAATCTTAATCACCTCTTTTGCTTTTAATTGGAGAGGAAATGTTTTTTTATTGAATCTGGCATTTTTTTTGGTGGTTGGAGTTTAAATAAAATTTTAAACTCATGTTGAAGAAAATCGGTGTATTATTTCTCATAGGCCTTATTGGTTACAGTTGTGCCACCGTTCCTTTGAGCGGCAGGAGACAACTAAGTATCGTAGGCAACAGTGAAATTTTGCCTTTATCCTATGACCAATATAGTCAGGTTAAGAGCGAAAGTAAGATTGTAACTAATACGCCTGATGGACAGAAGGTTGTTAACGTAGGCAAGAGGATTGCAGCTGCCGTGGAACAATACTTGAAGGAAACCAATTATGGTTCTATTACAGAGGGGTTTTCTTGGGAATTTAACCTGATAGAAAGTGATCAGGTGAATGCTTGGTGTATGCCTGGGGGAAAAGTGGCTTTTTATACAGGCATTTTGCCAATTTGCCAGAATGAGACCGGAATTGCCGTAGTTATGGGGCATGAGGTAGCCCATGCCATTGCCAATCATGCCAGAGAGAGAATGTCGCAGGGAATGGTGGCCAATGGATTGTTAGGTGGGGTTCAGGTTGCTATGGGTGAAAATCCAAGTCTCACGCAAACTATTTTTCTTCAAGCCATTGGTTACGGAGGTCAAGTGGGTATGCTGAAATTTTCCAGAGATCAAGAATTAGAAGCTGACCAATTGGGACTTATCTTTATGTCTATTGCAGGATACGATCCCCGGCAGGCACCTGCTTTTTGGGAGCGGATGAATGCCAATGCAGGAGGAGCGGCACCGCCGGAATTTTTATCAACACACCCTGGCCCTACCCGCCGAATAGAACGACTTCAGGAACAAATGCCGGACGCCATGGTCTATTACGAAAAAAACAAAAGGTAAACGGCATCATTATTAACCGCAAAACCGCAGTGGTTTTTTGTGACCTAATTTGATGCTGAAAATTACCACAAAGGGCACAGAGGAGGCACAAAGAGCACTAAGTTTTTTCTCTAAAAAATCTTTGTATAGTGGGGGTAACCTATTGATTGAATTGAAGTTAGATTGAAAATTTCCACATAGGACACAATAGTGCACATAGTTTTAAATTTCAGAAATTAAAAAAACACATTTTTCCGGAAACTGCTATGTGTACTCCGATCTATCTATGTGGTTTAAAACGTCCATTAAAAAAATTAACCACGAAGGGCACGGAGAAGGCACAAAGAGCACAAAGTTTTTTGAAAGTTTAGGTGTCAGTTCTTCGTGTATTTTTCCGAATATTACTATGTGGTTTAAATGAATTACCCACAAAGCGCAAAAAGTTTTTTTGAAAAATCCTCCGTGTCAACCGCGAAACTTGGGGATCTTTGGGGCTCACTTTTTGGTTGTGGTTAGCGTTTATTAAAGCTACGCAGTTTGACTTGGGTAAATTTTCGCTTGGTGTCTAGGGGAAAGTCTCCCTTCATCATCCAGTCGTAATAGCCAGGCTCTTCGACCAAAACTTGCTCGATGGTTTTCCCCTTCAATTTGCCAAAATTAAAGACTTCCTGCCCCTCATTGTTGAAAACAAACCTTCCGGCAAGGTCTACCATTTTTTCATTGAGAAGGTTATGTATTTTCCGCATGTCATTTTCCAAAATGCCCAACTTGTTGCCCTGAAGGTCTTCAGCCTCTTCGCCTTCATAACGTTCTATTTGCGCCTTGAAGACTTCATAGGAGGCGACAGTATCGGCTTCCGCACTATGTGCATTTTCTAGCGTTTTACCGCAATAAAATTTGTATGCGGCCGAAAGATTTCTTTTTTCCATCATATGGAAAATTTTCTGCGAATCGAGCAGGTTTCTCTTTTCGATATCAAAATCCAATCCAGCCCGAAGAAATTCTTCCACCAATAGAGGGATATCATATTTCAGGACATTGAATCCCGCCAAATCTGCTCCTTCAAAAAACTGAAAGAGCTCACGCGAAATGTCTTTAAATGTCGGCGCATCAACCACATCCGCATCATAAATACCATGTATCAATGACGTTTCTTTAGGGATTGGAATGGTTGGGTTGATTTTTGAGGTTTTTGACTCCTGACGTCCGTTGGGATGAACCTTCAATATTGAAATCTCTACGATCCTGTCTGTAGAAATATTGATCCCTGTCGCTTCCAGGTCAAAAAATGCCAAGGGCGTTTTTATATTCAAACTCATAGTATGTTGTCGGTAAATGATAAAGAAGCATCCCGCTGAGAATGCTTTGATCTTACAAAGATACTGCTTTAAACCTAAAATACGCATTAGAATTTTTACTACCAAATTCCCGACAGCCAATATTAACCGTTTCACATCACTTATCGAATATAGGACAGGTATGAAGTAGTCCAATCTCCAAAATTGTCAGATTTTCCCCTGCTAATATATGCTAATGAATTGAACGGTAAACTCTAATTCAATAAACGGGATAGTAATACTTGCTTTTTGCCTATTACCAAATGGAAATCTGGAAACTATTGTCCAAACAATGAAATATTGCGGGCAATTTTTTTGTTGGTATACTAGTGGTAGGAAACCGGTGGATGCGGTGGAATTCAAGGAGGGGAATGCTAACTTGGTGGGGTACAGGATATTTTGATCTTTGCCCAACAAAATGTGGATAAGTGGGTGTATAAATTGTTTAAAACCTTTCCCCCAAAGAAGGTACATTTGTAAATATGGCAGAAAGCAGTGCAAGTAAAAACGAGCGGTTGGGACAGCGAAGGCGGTTTCCCGAGACACCCACAGGGCTGGGCAAGATGCCCCCGCAGGCAGTGGATTTGGAGGAAGCGGTCTTGGGTGCTTTGATGTTGGAAAAGGATGCCTTGACTACGGTCGTGGATATTTTGTCTCCGGAAAGCTTTTACAAAGATTCCCACAAGCTGATTTACGACAGCATTCTGGACCTGTTTAACGAGGGGGAACCTATCGACTTGTTGACGGTCACCAACCAGCTGCGTAAAAACGGGAAGTTGGAACTTGCCGGCGGAGCATTCTATATTACTGAACTAACCTCTCGAGTGTCTTCTGCGGCCAATATTGAATTCCACGCGAGGATAGTCACGGAGCAGGCCATGAAGCGGGATATGATCCGCATAGCTTCGGATATCCAGCGTGAGGCCTTTGAGGACACGACGGATGTGTTTGAACTGTTGGACAAGATGGAACAGTCTCTTTTTGAGATTTCCGAAAACAACATCAAAAAGAATTATATGGACATGCGGTCCATCATGCGGGAAGCCATTACCGAATTGGAAGGAAAAAAGGGTCAAAAGGATGGTCTGACTGGAGTTCCCAGCGGATTTACTGCCCTTGACCGGGTAACATCGGGTTGGCAAAAATCCGATTTGGTAATCATCGCTGCCCGTCCCGCCATGGGAAAGACGGCCTTTGTGCTTTCGGTGTTGCGAAATGCTGCCGTGGACCACAACCGTCCTGTGGCCATTTTTTCCCTGGAAATGTCCTCCATTCAGCTGGCTAACAGACTGATATCCTCTGAATCGGAGCTGGATTCTGAAAAGATTAAAAAAGGAAACTTGGCGGATTATGAATGGCAACAGCTGATCCATAAGACAAGCAAATTATCCACAGCCCCTCTCTTTGTAGATGATACCCCGGCCTTATCCATCCTGGAACTCCGGGCAAAATGCAGGAGGCTAAAGGCACAAAATGACATTCAGATGATCGTTGTCGATTACCTGCAACTTATGTCCGGCGAGAGCAGTAAGGGAGGTAATACCGGCAACAGGGAGCAGGAAATCTCAAGTATCTCTCGGGCATTGAAAAAAATCGCCAAGGAACTCAACGTGCCTGTCATCGCCCTTTCCCAGTTATCCCGGGCTGTGGAAACTCGGGGTGGAGACAAGCGACCCCAACTCTCGGATTTGAGAGAGTCCGGTGCTATCGAGCAGGATGCGGATATCGTGATGTTTCTTTATAGGCCGGAATATTATGGCATCACCGAAGATGAGGAGGGACACAGTACTGCCGGTGTGGGTGAGGTCATAATTGCCAAACACAGAAATGGATCTCTGGAAAATGTCAAGCTCCGTTTTATTGGCAAATACACCAAATTTACCGACTTGGAACTCAATACCCCTTATGCGGCTCAAGATGCGCTTTATGGCAGTAGGTTTCCAAGTAGCGCAAGCGGAAAGGATTTTGAGCAGGGAAACACCATTCGGTTGGGCAGTAAGGCCAACGGTCCGGACAGCCTGCCCGATACCTCTGATGATCCGTTGCTTGGTGGATTTGGTTCCAACGATCCAGCTCCATTTTAAATTTGCTACCTTTTAAATTTGCTACCTATGAAAGCTATTGTATTGGACCGCACCCTTCCTCAGGGAATTTCCATTCAAAATGTAACCCTTGGACCTCTGGGAGACCATGATGTTCGGATTGAAGTGGCCGCTGCCGCTCTAAACCACCGGGATGAATGGTGCCGGCAGGGAAAATACGCCAATTTGAAAGACGGAGTGGTTTTGGGATCGGATGGTTCAGGAATCGTAGTGGAGGCGGGAAAAAGTGTGGACCACTCTTGGATTGGGAAGGAGGTAATCATCAATCCCGCCCTTCACTGGGGAGACAATCAACGGGCCCAGAGTCCCGATTTCCGTATCCTTGGAATGCCAGATCACGGCACATTGGCAGAATTTATTCAAGTACCGGGAGACCGTATCTATTCCAAACCGGATCACCTGAGCCTTGTCGAGGCTGCTGCATTGCCGCTGGCAGGACTTACCGCCTATAGGGCTCTTTTTTACCAAGGAGAATTAAAGCAGGGCCAAAATGTGCTTATTACGGGAATCGGTGGCGGTGTGGCCCAGTTTGCGTTGCAGTTTGCCCTAGCCCAAAAAGCTACCGTCTATGTCAGTAGTAGCTCCCAGGATAAGTTGGCGGCTGCTACAGCTCTAGGGGCCAAAGGTGGATTTATTTATTCTGAACCCACCTGGGTAGAAGAAGCCAAAAGTCTCACAGGAGGGTTTGATTTGGTTATTGATAGTGCAATGGGCAATACCTTTGGGAATTTGCTGGACGTCATTAAGCCCGGCGGTAAGCTGGTTTTTTTTGGAGCTACCCTCGGAAATCCTTCCGAGATGAACGTGAGAAAGATCTTTTGGAATCAGCTTACTTTGAAAGGGACAACGATGGGCAGTGACCGGGATTTTGAGGAAATGCTGGATTTTGTCTCGCACCATAAAATTATGCCCGTCATTGACCATGTTTTTAATTTTGACCAAACCATCACTGCTTTCGATCGGATGCGGCGGGGTGCCCAATTGGGTAAACTGGTCCTAGGAATCATGCAATAGGCGTTTATTCCAGTCTAGTGTCGGAAAAAGAAGGTTTGTGCGGAAGACCTACCTGCTGGAATCTACCTACTCATATTCCATTTGAAAATTGAAAAATGCATTTTCCAACTCTTTTTTGGCGTGGAGGTTATTTTGTTGGATCGACAATTCTAATCCCTTTTCATATATTTGCCGCACCTTGTCGGTGGTTTCTGCGTTGATAAAAAATGCGGCGGCATGATAATAAGCCGGCAAATAGTCTGGGAAATCCCGCAAAAGTTTGTCAAAGTACATTGTCGCTTCGTTTTTGTCTACGAATTGGTATTCCAAAGCGAGTGCGTAATAATTAAATGGATCATTGGGATCTTCCTGTACAAACTGTAAGAGATGTTCTATGCGTGGTAAATTGCTCATGATTCTTTTTTTGAATTGTACGAGTTATCACTAAATTCACGAAATTTAAAGAAAAATATAAATTTAATATATGAAAATTCTTGTTTGTATTACCCATGTACCGGATACTACCTCCCGGATACAGTTTACAGATAACAATACCAAATTTGATAAAACTGGGGTACAGTTCGTTATAGGACCCTATGACGACTATGCACTCGCACGTGCTGTGGAACTCAGGGATCAGACAGGGGGCAAGCTCACTGTCCTCAATGTAGGAGAGGCAGAAACAGACCCCACACTGCGGAAAGCCCTGGCCATTGGAGCCGACGAGGCAATCCGGATCAACGCCTATCCTAAAGATTCCTATTTCGTAGCCCAACAGATTGCCCGTGTGGCCCAGGAAGGTGCCTATGACTTGATCCTGATGGGGAGGGAATCCAGCGACTATAACGGAGGTATGGTACATGGCATGGTAGGCGAAATGATGGGTCTGCCTTCCATATCACCGGTAATGAGGTTGGATATAGAAGGAAACACCGCCAAATTGTCCCGGGAGATTGAAGGCGGTAAGGAAGAGTTGGAGGTGTCCCTTCCTCTCGTTGCCGGCTGTCAGGAACCAATTGCGGAGTGGAAAATACCTAACATGCGAGGAATCATGTCGGCAAGGAGTAAGCCCTTGACGGTAAAAGAAGCGGACGCTTACGATGTTCACGCATCTATTGTATCCTATGCCTTACCTCCGGCAAAGGGAGCTGTCAAGCTTTTTGATAAAGATCAGATGGAGGAATTGGTGAAATTATTAAAAAATGAAGCCAACGTGCTTTAATTAACTAAAGAAAGAAGAATCATGTCTGTATTGATCTATATAGAACACGAAGAAGGTGTCGTAAAAAAATCATCGCTGGAAGCGGTATCCTATGGCAAATCCCTGGCAGAATCATTAGGCACCGAAGCGTTGGTGGTAGGATTGGGAAGTATTTCACCGGACGAATGGACGCTCGTGGGCCATGCGGGAGCCAGTAAGGGGTACCACGTCACAGACGAGCGACTAAATGCTGGGATTATCCAGGCGCATACCGCTGCTGTTTCAGAAGTTTTTGAACATTCCGGAGCTGATGTGTTGGTGTTGGCCAAGTCTTCTTTGGGGGATGCTGTTGCGGCCAGATTGTCCGTAAAGCTTCAGGCGGCCTTGGTATCCAATGTTGTTTCCCTTCCGGATCTTGCTGAAGGATTTAAAGTAAAGCGCAGTATTTTTACGGGCAAAGCCTTTGCGATCACGGCAGTACAAACCTCTAAAAAAATCCTTGCCATCAAAAAAAATATTTTGGAAATTCGCCAAGATGCTACTGATATTGCAGTGGAGGAATTCACAGTTTCACTGGTGGACCGGGTGTTTGCTGCAAAAATAACCGGGACGGATAAGGCTGAAGGAGAAATTTCCCTGCCGGAGGCTGATATTGTGGTATCCGGAGGCCGTGGAATGAAAGGCCCGGAGAACTGGGGCATTATTGAGGATTTAGCCAAAGCCTTGGGTGCAGCTACGGGATGTTCCAAGCCCGTATCTGATCTAAACTGGCGCCCACACCACGAGCACGTTGGGCAGACAGGGATAAAAGTTTCCCCAAGCCTCTATGTGGCGGTTGGAATTTCAGGTGCTATTCAGCATCTTGCGGGGGTGAATGCCTCCAAGAACATTTTGGTCATTAATAAGGACCCGGAAGCTCCCTTTTTCAAGGCTGCCGATTATGGGATCGTGGGTGACGCCTTTGAAGTTTTGCCCAAGTTAACTGAAGCAATAAAAGCGATAAAATAATGTCAGTGGAAAATGCGATTGAATTAGAGATAATAGGTCTCACTGCTAACCATTCCCAATCCGGATCATTCACCTTAGTGTTGGGAGAAGTGGAAGGAAACAGACGGTTACCCATTATTATTGGGATGTTTGAGGCGCAGGCGATAGCGATTGAACTGGAAAAGATCATTCCCAACAGGCCTATGACGCATGATTTGTTTAAGTCATTTGCCACCAATTTTGACTTTACCCTAGACCATATTTTGATTTCCGATATGCGGGAGGGGGTCTTTTATGCCAAAATAATATGTCAAGGACCTTTCAAAAAAGTGGAAATTGATGCCAGGCCCTCGGACGCCATTGCTATTGCGGTGCGCTTTGAGGTTCCTGTCTACTGTTCTCTTCCCGTGATGGCAGAGGCCTCCATGGAAGATACCGATGACAGGGACACGTCCGGCGCTCCTGAGAAGCCCCAGTCTAGGCAAATGCCTTCTGTGGAAAGCAAAAAAACCGAGGGTAGCTTAAAGAATTTCTCGTTGGATAAGTTGAATCAGATGCTGGATAAGGCCATAAAAAGCGAAGATTACGAAAGGGCTGCGAGGCTGAGGGATGAGATCAACCGACGAAACTGACAATCAAATCCTGGCCTTATTTTATGTCCGAAAGACTGCCCGGGGGTGGGGAACGGATAAACACTCTTAACTACCTTACATTTAATTATTTCTATGGAGTATGCGAGAGGCCTAGGCGGTATATTGGTACTGTTAGCAGTTGCCACACTCTTTTCGGCAAAACGGGGGCAGGTTGACTGGAGGTTGGTTGGAATCGGGGTTACCTTGCAGGTTGTTTTCGGAATCTTAATTACCAAAGTAGATCTAGTAGCGGATATTTTTGCATCCATAAGCCGTGGATTTGTCCTTTTTTTGAGTTTTTCCCAAGACGGTGCTACCTTTCTCTTTGGAGACCTGGCAACCAATTCTTTTGGGTTCATATTTGCTTTTCAGGTACTTCCAACTATAATTTTTTTTTCCACCGTCTCGGCAGGACTGTATTACTTGGGGATTCTGCAGAAAGTGGTATATGGCATCGCTTGGGTGATGTCAAGGACTATGAGATTATCCGGGGCAGAAAGCTTATCGGCCGCAGGCAATATTTTCTTGGGTCAAACGGAAGCTCCTTTGCTGGTTAGACCTTTTATTCCTACCATGACCCGTTCAGAGCTTATGTGCCTGATGACGGGAGGGATGGCGACCATCGCCGGAGGGGTATTGGCAGGGTATGTCGCTTTTTTAGGTGGGGATAGCCTGGAGGAACAAAGCCGTTTCGCTACCTATTTGTTGGGTGCAAGTATTATGAATGCACCTGCTGCCATCGTAATGTCCAAGATAATCATTCCCGAATCAAATAAAGATGCTGTGGTTGATACCTTGGAGATCAATGCTGAAAATGAAGATGTCAACCTGATAGACGCGATGTCCCGGGGAGCCGGAGAAGGGCTGAAACTGGCTTTGAACGTAGGGGCGATGCTGTTAGCGTTTATTGCGGTCATTGCTGCGCTTAACTACCTGCTTTCTGACCTGATAGGCGCCTACTCGGGGCTTAATGGGCTGATCGTAAAAACAACCAACGGGCAATTCCAAGGGTTTTCTCTGGAGTATATTTTGGGGCAAATATTCCGGATTTTTGCCTGGGTCATTGGTGTGGAATGGAGCGAAACGCTACAAGTGGGATCTTTGCTGGGTCAAAAGACGGTGATTAACGAATTCGTCGCTTATCTTGGATTGGCTGATATGAAAGAAGCCGGAACTCTGTCCGACCGTTCTATTACGATTGCTACTTATGCGCTTTGCGGTTTCTCCAATTTCAGCTCCATAGCCATACAGGTTGGAGGAATAGGCAGTATAGCCCCTAACCAACAGGGAAACCTCTCCAAACTGGGCATGCATGCCTTACTTGCAGCAACGTTGGCCTGTCTGATGACAGCTACCATTGCGGGGGCACTATTCTAAATAAAAAACATTTTTCGCAGAAAAATTAACCGCAAAGGGCGCAAAGAAGGCGCAAAGGTCGCTAAGCTTTTGATTCGTCTCGTAATAAAAGAACCACAAAGAGAGATTCTTTGGTTCACAGTAAAAAATATCCGCAAAGGGCGCAAAGGTCGCTGAACTTTTGATCGTTGGAGTAATAAAGGAACCACAATGGGGACAAAGTAGGCAAAGAGGCCACAGAGAAATAATTTTCTTTGTGTTCTTTGGGGTTCTTGGCGCCCTCAGTGGTCCCCCTTTTTGTAAACTTTCGGTTTTGACCTTTCTATTCGTTGATTACGATTTTTTCGATTTTGTCGCCTTGGCGGATGGCATCGATCACTTCTAGGCCTTCCGTTACTTTTCCAAAGCAGGTATGGTTTCTGTCTAGGTGTTGGGTATTGGCTCTGCTATGGCAGATGAAAAACTGGGAGCCCCCGGTATTTCTTCCCGCATGGGCCATGGACAAAACGCCACGGTCATGATGTTGCAATTCTCCGGTAAGCTCGCAGTCGATGGTATAACCCGGTCCGCCTGTGCCGTTTCCCTTGGGACATCCTCCCTGAATCATAAAATTGGGAATTACGCGGTGAAAGGTCAGACCGTCATAGAACCCTTCTGAGGCTAATTTTATAAAATTGGCAACAGCTTTTGGGGCATCTTCCTCGTAAAAAGTGACCTTCATCGTGCCTTTTTCAGTTTGAATTTCTCCAGTTTTCATATTTTTTTTTTGCAAAAATAATCATTTGTGCGGATTTTATCAGGATAAGAAGGATATTGTGTACTTGGAACCCCCAAATTTTGATCCTGCGGGTTATCCAACCGATAATTTCACCCGCTAATAACGACAGTCAATTGAAAAAGGAAGATAACTATTCGGGGAAACATTATGCCCCTGACGACATCCTGGAACCTGATGGACCTCAGCTGTTTGGTCATCCCAAGGGATTGATGACCCTGTTTTTCACCGAAATGTGGGAGCGTTTCAGCTATTATGGGATGCGGGCCCTACTGATACTGTTTATGACCGCCTCTATTGCCAACGGTGGTCTTGGGCTGGACGATGTGACATCAGGAGCCATTTACGGCCTATATACAATGGGTGTTTACCTGTTTGCACTTCCGGGAGGCTGGGTAGCTGACCGATTGATTGGTTTAAAAAAATCCGTGTGGTATGGAGGGATTATCATTACAATCGGGCATTTTACTATGGCAGTTCCCGGGGTATTTTCTTTGTTTGACGGAGACGAAGCGGTGAAGGAAACCCTTTCCGGGCTGGATTTGTATACCTTCTATGCCGGTTTGATACTAATTGTGCTGGGCACCGGCTTGTTGAAGCCAAATATCAGTTCTATCGTAGGGCAGCTTTACGCCGAGGGTAGCTCAAAGCGGGATGCAGGTTTTTCCATTTTTTATATGGGCATCAATTTGGGGGCTCTTATAGCTCCCATTGCCTGCAGTACGCTTGCTGTTTACGATTGGCACTTAGGATTTGGATTGGCTGGTTTCGGGATGCTGTTGGGTTTGGTCCAATACAAGCTTACCGGGCATTATTTGGATGGAAAGGGAGATCCGCCAATAGCCGTTACAAAAGTGGAGAAAGATTCCAAAAAGAAGCTGACGCAAATTGCGTGGATTGTGTTACTTGTTCTGACAGTGATTTGCATATTGTTTTTTACGGGCGTTATCGGATTGAATGCCCCAAGACTTGCCGCTGCTTCCAACAATATAATTGCATTGGTGGCCGTGTTATATTTTGCCTATTTGGTGCTATTTGGCGGGCTTGATAGGGGTGAAAAGAAAAAGGTGGGCGTACTAGCGATACTCTTTCTGTTCACCGCACTTTTTTGGTCCGGTTTTGAGCAGGCGGGATCTTCGTTGAATTTATTTGCGGAACGCTTCACCGATCGAACTCTATTGGGTTATGAAATACCTACCGGTTACTTTCAATCTATCAATTCCCTTTTCATTATCCTATTTGCGCCGTTTTTTGGTGCGATGTGGATTTGGTTGGGCCGACGGCAGCTTGAGCCAAGCTCTCCCCTTAAATTCGCATTTGGCTTATTGTTTCTCGGCATCGGATTTCTGGTAATGTATTTTGCGGCAAAAGTGGCCTCATCGGGGGAATTGGCCGCACCTACCTGGCTTATTCTCACCTATCTTTTTCACACCTTTGGAGAACTCAGCCTAAGCCCGGTAGGTCTAAGCCTCACAACCAAACTGGCTCCCAAAAAGTATGCCGGCCAAATGATGGGGATGTGGTTTTTATCCATTGCCATGGGCAACTTAATTGCGGGAAGGATCGCTGGAGTCACGAGTGGGGGTACCGTAGAAGGATTACAACAAATGCCCCAACAGTATTTGCTGATCGTCTATATCACCGTAGGTGCCGGGGTGTTGTTGGTGCTGCTTAGCAAACCGATCAGGTCATTGATGGGAAAGGTTAGATAGAAAGGGGTCGGAGGGCGTCAAAAGATGACCTCGAAGGACTCAAAGGAGGCACAAAGACCACAAAGGTGTTTTAAAACCTTTGAATTAACATTGCGTTTTCTGTGGTGTTGCTTTTAGGACATAAACGAAAAAGAGAACCAACGAACGAGGACCTGGGATAAAATTTTTCCAGCTCCAGTGGTCCCCTTGAAAAAAGACCACAAAGGAGGCACAAAAACCACAAAGTTGGTTTAAAAGTCGTCGAAGCAATATAGTGTTTTTCGAAGTATCGATTTTATTAGAGAAACAACAAATTGAAATCTTTCAGGGTGCATTAGCTTCATTAAAAGAAGGCCACAAAGCAACTGTAAAACTATATTTGGTGTGGTATCCCCTACGTCCACATTTGACTTTTTCGGATTGCTTTTAACAGAATAAATTTAAACTCAAATAACGTAGCATTATTTAGAAATTGCCATCTATCTGGCTTAAGTTTAAAAAGGACCACTAAGGTCCAAGCTTTTTCAAAAAAAACTTCGTGCCCTCCGTGAAATCTTTGTGTCCTCAGTGGTTCTCTTAAAAAAACACAAGGTAAGAGATCACATAAAAAAATCTTAGTTGCAAACTTAACCCGTTTTCAAAAAAAGGGAACCCTACATTCAGGATTCCCTTTTCAACTAAATCATAGGCGTAACCTACTCCTCTTTACCTGATTTTTTGAACACAGTACTTCTAAAATCAATTGCTGATATTCCAGCACCTAATCCTACTAGGATAGAAACAATTAACCAGAACAGCTGGGCACCGGATGCGATGGGAGCACTAAATATTTCTAATAGCATATTTTTAGATTTTTAGATTTCTTTTCAAATTTTCCGCAAGTTACTACAGGATGGGAAGATAACAAACCGATACACATAAAAAGCGGGAACGGAGCCCCGTTCCCACTTATTTTGTATTACGAAGTTTGATTAATAAATGGCAAATTGACAGGAGCCACTGCCTTTGCGGGTAAATTTAATCTTCAAATTCATCGTCCTCCTCCACGTCTTCCAAGTCGTCAAAATCATCGTCTAGGTCGTCAAAGTCGTCATCGTCTTCGATATCTGTAAAGATATCGTCTTCCAGACCATGATCCTCATCTTCATCAAAAACCTCATCCCCGAACTCATCGGCGAATTCATCTTCTTCTTCTTCAAGATTATCGAAGTCATCTTCCAAATCGTCAATCATTTTCTTTTGGTTTAATTAGCGCAGGTTTTAAATATTATGGCTGCTAATTAATAAAAATTACCAATTAACCCAATAGAGTAAAGTGATTTATTTTTTCAGTGTCTAGCGAAACTTCCGAATTATGCGCTTCAAGCCATTTTTCTTCCAAATTTTTTACCCAGGTTTCCAGGTATAGGATCACATCGGCTTTGCTGTTTTTCGATAAATTTAGCCTCTTATCTAAAGGTAAGTGAAATAGGATTTCCGGGTCCGATAATTTTTCCAAATGCATAAGGTCATCCAGTGTCAGTCCGGTCTCGAGCATCTTCCCCACCATCAAGTCCATGGGGTATCCACTTGTGGGGCAGTAGTCGACCAATTGCTCGTTCCAGTCTCCGTGACGCTGCATGGCATAGGCATGAATTTCTCCTTTGGATAGCTTCGTAAGTTCCTGAGCTAAATTTCCGCAATTGCAGGCCCCCATATGCCCCCATTGGTAAGGCGCGCCGTTTTTAAGTTTCTGGATTGTCTTTCTGATTCCCAAGATCAGTTCAGGTGTAGGAGTTGCCATCGTAAAACGTTTCTTTATATAACAGAACTTAAAGAAAGTAGTTTTACCAAACTGTATAAGAAAGTGAAAAAAATCAGTCGGGTCTTTCGCTGTTTCCAAAAATCAGCTTGATGTATTGCTTGATTAGGGGTTTGGATAAGTATTTCTTCACCTGCTGATATTCACTCGCCTTACTGATATCCCGCTCATCCACCGAACTGCTGAGGATATAGATTTCGGGATTCTTATAATGGGGTTCAAATTCCTCCAAAAAATCCCATCCGGTCATTTCGGGCATATTCAAATCCAAGAAAAGGTAGTTGGGCTCTATTGTGTATATGTTTTTCAACGCATCAAGGGCATTGTCAAAAGTGAAAATTTGGCAGGGGATTTTAATGTTTTTATGGATAAGCTTTTCTGTCACGAAAGTGCTTATTGGATCATCATCAATTAGGACAATTTTAATCATTGAAGTACAAAAACATTATTTTGAAAAGCATTAAATATTATACAAAATTAATTCATATCTTTGAATTAACTATTCATTTCCGAATTTTTTTTTATTATATTTTTAGATAAAAACAAATTATACGCCAATATTCCTGAATTTCAGTATCTAAAATAAGTGCACTGAACTTGCTTTCATTACCCTACTTTTTAGAGGCGTTCCTTTTCTTTCATCCTTTTTCGTAACTTTCGTGAATTTTATACTAATCGATAACAGGTAGTGAACGTGAACATAAAGCTTTCTTAGATGGTCAAACCGGATTTTGATGATATTTTTATGGAATTGGCCGTTAACCTTGCAAAAAGGTCCCATTGTATCAAAAAGCATGTTGGCGCGGTGCTCGTCAAAGATACCCGAATAATCTCTATCGGTTACAATGGCCCACCTTCCGGCACCCACAACTGTGATGAGGAGTTTCCGGAAACCGGGTGTAGCCGTGACAGCAAGGGCAGTTGTTCCCTAGCACTGCATGCCGAACAAAATGCCATTTTATATGCCGTAAAAAATAAGGCAACTGTAGAAGGTTCCACCCTATTTGTGACATTGGCACCCTGTCTCGCCTGCGCGCGCATTATATATTCAATGGGAATCGAAAAGGTTATTTTCTTGTATTCTTACGCAGCATACAAGGGATTGCCCCTGGACGAGGGGATCGAATTTCTTAAAAAATTTGGTGTGGAGGTACTCCTGTACCCCAAGAAAATTGAGGTCGAGGATCCGTTGATTTGAATTTAATTGATATTGGAAAATTGATATATGTAGATATTGGAGATTGGTGGATATTAGAAATTTATGGAAATATGCCTTTGGAGAAATATGTTGAAATATCTTGGGAATCGAAGTGGAGATCTAGGAAATCGGAGCGGTTTTTGGGAGAGAAAAATAGATATTTGTAGATATTGGATACTTATTGATATTAGATATTAAATAGGTTGAAATCGAAGCGTAGCGGGTATTTTTGATCTATGATTTATGACTTATGATTTCAATCCTGTCCCTAAGTCTTTCCGTTCTGAAGTCATAAGTCTCTTGGTTCATGCGCCCCTTAGTCTCAAGGTAAGTTGATAAGTTGATGGACTCCTTTCTTAAGTCTCTCAGTATATGCCCCTAGACAAGGTTTACTTCCGTCTGTAGCTTAACGCCAAATTTCTCAAATACGTCCTTGGCGATGGTTTTGCTTAACAAAAGCAGGTCTTCACCCTTTCCACCACCGTAATTTACCAAGACTAGGGGTTGTTGCGCATGGACCCCAATGGTTCCCCAACGCTTGCCTTTCCACCCACTCTGTTCGATTAGCCAGGCTGCGGGAACTTTTATCCCTTCCGGGGTATCGAAGCCGGGTAATTGTGGATAGATAGCCTTTAGCTGATGGAATTTTTCCGGCGAAATAACCGGGTTTTTGAAAAAACTTCCCGCATTACCCAATACCGTTGGATCTGGCAGCTTTTTGCTGCGGATATGGATGATTGCTTCACTGACCGCCTCAATGCTTGGTTCAGGAAATCCTAGTTCATGCATGGTGAATTCAACATCTCCATAGGTCGTGTTAAGAACCGGAAATTTGTCCAACCGAAAAACCACCCGGGTAATAACGTATTTATCTTTGCTTTTTTGTTTAAATATACTGTCACGGTAACCAAACCCGCAGTCTTCGCCTGAAAAAGTAACCAGGTTGCCGTCTTCCCTCACTACAGCCTCCAAGTGATCAAACACATCCTTGATCTCAACGCCATAAGCACCGATATTTTGCATGGGGGAGGCACCGACTGTTCCGGGAATTAGCGAAAGATTTTCCACCCCACCCCACCCATGTCTGATCGCGTGACCAACGAATTCATGCCAAATCTCGCCAGCCCCTACTTTCACCCAAACATGCCTGCTGTCTTCCCGGACAATATTGATTCCTTTAATGTTTATTTTGATTACAAAATAGGGGAGGTCTCTGGTGAGAAGAATGTTGCTTCCGCCTCCGAGGATAAATGCCGGAACTTCCGCTTTACGGGCGGCTTGGAGTGCCTCCATTAATTCTTTTTCATCAGCAACTTCGGTGAAAAAAGCTGCCTGATGGTCCAGTCCAAAAGTGTTAAATTGCCGAAGTGATTTGTTGGTTTCTATCTGCATGATATGCGAAATAAGGAAGAATTTGGTCAATTAGAAAGATTGTCTGTTAATTCTTGCCGCATTGGTGTTGCCTGCCTTACCTTTACACCTCAACTATAGGGGATGAAAGAAATAATTATCAACGGAATACGGGTCAGGCCGGGACAATCCCTGAATATTGAGATAGCCATAGCCCGGCTGCCGACCCATACCCTGATCGATTTACCGGTATTTATCCGACGGGCAAAAGAAGACGGCCCCTGCGTCCTGATCAGCGGTGGGGTACACGGCGATGAGATCAACGGCATCGTCACGGTAAAACGGATGCTGGAGGAAAATCTTTTTACCCCAATTCGGGGTACGCTAATTTACATCCCTTTGGTAAATGTATATGGTTTCCTCAGCAATACCCGCACATTTCCGGATGGAAGGGACCTCAACAGAAGTTTTCCCGGAAGCAGCAAGGGATCTCTCGCTTCCCAGATTGCCCATATTCTTACCCAGCAGATTATACCTCAGATAGATTATGGCGTGGATTTCCATACCGGAGGCCGTATGCTTACCAACTATCCCCAGATCCGGGTGGACTTCAAAGACACCAAGGGGTTGGAGTTGGCATCAGCCTTTGGTGCTCCTTTCATCATCAACTCTCCCCATATTGACCGATCCTTTCGAAAGGAAGCGTTTAAATCCAACAAAAATATTTTGGTTTATGAGGGTGGGGAGTCCATGCGCCTGGATAATGTAGTTATCGATGAAGCTATAGCCGGCACCAAAAGGCTGCTAAAATACCTAGGAATGATCGGGGAGGGGGATGAGCAGCAGCAGGTGTCCCTGAAACTGGAAGAAAGCTCTTGGCTTCGGGCGCGGGTGTCCGGTATATTTACTCCTACCGTTACTATAGGCGAATCGGTGCGTAAAGGGCAAATGCTAGCCAAGATATCCGATCCTTACGGTCAGGTAAAGGTTCCTGTTAAAAGCGTGGCCGACGGCTATGTGGTCGGACTAAATAATCTGCCCGTGATCAATGCGGGCGACGCGCTGTTTCATATAGGTAAATTATGAGTGATTAGTTTGACTTTGGCTTTGATTTAACCATTAAACATCAACCATTAACCATTCCGCACCTTACCCTAGTATCATTGATTTTTCAGAAATTCTTTCCCTGATATGGGGCAAGAACTGCTCACCTAACCAATAAAAAGCGGTGTCCCTATGGGGAATTAGGGCGTAAGTCGTTTGTTACTAGCTTTTTGCCTGTCGGGATTAGGGCGTAGTTCCGAATATGTTGCGGTTGGCATGATGTATGAAACTATTCTGTGCATAAGAAATTTTAATAAACACTCATTCATCAAACTATCATCATGAACAATATTTTCAAAGGATTAATCGCAGGTTATGGAGCCAGCAAGTTGGGCGGAGGGTGTCTAGGGACTATCGTCGTATTTGTAATTATCTATGCCCTGCTCGGGCAGTGCAGTTAATTACCTAATGTACAGTTGAATATAATTACTTAATGGGGGTGGAATGCAGTAAATCATGCATCCACCCTTTTTAATTTTTTAAAAAGGTGGCAGTTGCTATCCAGCACATTTTACGTGCACCTTTTCCATCTACCGAAAACTACGCATGGTTGTGGTAGGCCACCCAAGCTAACTCGCTGAGACGTTTACCACATAAAAGTCAAAGGGATTGACTCTTATGAAAATTTGTACGGGTTTGTTGGGTGATTTTTCAATTGTCTTGCAATTTTGGCGTTTTTCCACACTTCTCCGGCGTCCAGCAACACTAAGTCTTTGATATAGTTAATACGCTATCTTTGTCCGAGACCAATCAAAAATTGCAAGTGAGGGATTTACCACAAGGATATGCAATTTATAATTTCTAATTGTAATAAAACAGTTTTAATTTAGACAAGAAATATACGGATAATTTAATCGCATAAATAAAAGACCGTAATGATCGACTGAGAATAACTAATATGTATACGCAATTTATCCAGGAATAAAAAATTTATTAATAAAATACGCATTTATAAAAATGCAGTTTATATATATTTAAAAATCTATTATATTGATATTTTCGGTATTATACATTAGATATCTTCTGAAATTCAGGAATAAATTTTTTATTGGTCATTTTATCGTTAGTTTTATGCCTGATTCTTTGTAACAACGATCTTATTTAAATGATAAATATTTTATCAACATACATCTTTTTAACTACTATGCGTAAATTTTAAACTAATGAATTATAACAAAACAGCAAACCGGCTAAAAAGCCTTCTTAGGATTTCTTTTTTATCCTTTCTGGTATTGACCTTTGTGCGTTGTGCCACGCAGGAGCTCGAGTACATCCAACCTTACCAGTTTGTCAATGAGGAATTTGACGGTATTGGGGAATTGCCCGCGGTGGATGATGATGATCCGGTAATTTTAGAGCCGGAGTATCCTGAAATTGATGAATCTGCTGAGGCAGAGGCATTCTTGGATGATCTGGCAGCTGCCGAGAGCGAAGCGGATGTGGATGCCTTTAGTGTCAACCTCTTGGAACAGATTTCAGAATTTGTCGAGGAGCAGCCGGACGGCGTTTCGGAAGAATTAAAGGAACTTGCGGAGGAGCTTTCGGAAGCGGATATCATGGCGATGTTTGAGGAAGGTGCCGAACTTGACCCCGGCCTGTTGGCGTTGGTACAGGATGCCCTCGGCAGCAGCGATATAGGATTTTTGTTTCCTACCATCACTATCCCTCCGGGATTGACGGAAGAAGATCCTGAAGGCCGCAAGGATTTCAGTACGGACCTGGAAAAAAACATGATGTTGGAGAATCTGCGCACCGCCACGCTAGTGGGGCCCTGTGCGGATGAGGCAAGGGATGCTTTCAACCGGGCGGTTGACCGCCTGGAAGCGTCCCGCACCGCCCTGCTGGCAACTACCGAAACGAATTATCAAAACAGGTTGACGGCTGCGCAGCAGCGGCTGGTAACGAGAAACGCGGCGGCGTTTACCATTTATCAGAGCCGGTTGCAATTCGGAATCCAATATGGAAATCTCTTGTTGGCGGCTGCCAACAGTATTGCCCGGTTTAATCCCGCATGGGCGAATTATTATCGCTGGTACGCATTGTTGTATTTGGTTAACCTGAGGAGTCTGTACGGTCAAATGTACACCCTTTCCTTACGGGCCAATCAGGTCGCCTTTATGCAGGAGACTACCAATGCGCTGTTGCAACGCAACTTGATAAACTCCATCATTGAGGCCAACTTCAA
>NZ_VOLC01000012.1 GCF_009797935.1 Lunatibacter salilacus | reverse complement strand
TATCTTCCAACCAATCGACAGGGTAGGTGATTAACCCAAGAGCCGGGTTTCCACTTCCTTGGCCCATTTTCATATGGGTTCTGAAGTCATGCTTTTCCAGCCCGTCAAGATCAATATTCGAGATTGGACTTCCTTCTGCAAATGCATACGGACTGTTCCACGGAAAATCGGGAGCCAACGGATCCACACTCAAAAACTTCGATATTGTCGGATTATAGATCCTAAACCCATAGTCGTAGTTGTTCTGTCCGCCCCATTCGCCGCCGCCGTCGAGCTCCTTACCATTAAACCCGTATCGGTACGTACCCGCACAAAATGGTCATACCTGCCATCATACTTAATTCACAAACATCTCATCAACCAGCAGCAATGCCGCACCGCCTTTTCTACGACTCCAGTCCGGGATCTTTTCTACCGGTTTGGCAATAACTTTAAAGTAACGCCCGTCAAAGGCAGGGAAGTCACAGGTTACCAGCTCGATATAAGGCTTTCCCTCCGCTGAGGGTTGCTTTGGGGACATTTTTCCGACTAGCTTTAGATTGTCTGGATCATTACCGCCCCATACCTCTATGGATGCGGGAGGGAAAATGACCGTTTCCGGTTCTACCAGCACCCGCATAGCTATACTGCCTACCGATACCGCCTCGTGGTAGCGAAAAAGCAGTTCCATATTATTTCGTAAGAAACCTGCCCAATTATTCGCCCAGGCGGGGCTATTTGCATTGAAGGTTCCCATCTCACCGTCAAAGAATGTATTGGCACCGTTGGCAGGATGGACCCGATTTAAACGTGAAAGCAGGGTTACAGAGTCTGGCAGATGTCTATTTTGGTAAACATTGAAGGTCGCAACTTCGCTGCCCAACCATCCTTCCTTATAGGCTCTGGCCTTTACCAATTTTCCCTCTTCCAGAACTGTCTCCCCAAGGACAAAGACATCTGCATTTTCCCTATCCGGTTCCGAACCGTCTAGTGTAAAGCGAATCTCCACATCCCGTATCGGGTGCCCAATATTCAACATCATAGTATCTCGGAATATATTTGAAGCATTGGCTAACCGGGGAAGGTTTAACTGAAGCATATCCTCCGCAGTTTCTTCCCTGCCTGAGACCAATTCCAAACCTGGATAATCCCTTCTGAGATCGTCCAATTCCGCATAAGTAAGTGGTGTATTCCACAAAGTCAGCGTACGTAATCCGGGCATTTTCTCTGCCAAATCTTTTACGGATGCATAGTCAACCCCAGTCCCTGAAAGAGATAGGTGACGAAGTTGCTTTAGCCCTGCGAGTTCTACCAAGCCCGTGCCTGAGATTTCGGAGAAATTCAGATTCAAGCGGGAGAGATTCTCAAACCGGCCTATGGTCTTCAATTCGGAGTCGGTAACCGGCATCTTAGCCAGATGGAGTCCGACCACTTGTTCGCTAACAGCTATGAGCTCTTCCAATGAACTGGGCGTATATTTTGATGCATTAAATAGGGTTACATCAAGGGCTGGTGAATCCTTGGAAAGCGGAACGACTGATCGGTATTCTGTATTTAGATTCTGGACTGTACTTGGATCAGCGCTTGGGAAATCATAAGATGGCTCGGATGGAGTAGGGTTGAGAAAACTAACTGCCAACATCCGTAAGGAATCGGTAGCAGGAAGTGTTGCCACTCGCGTCTCGATTGGCAGGTTGGCTTTGACCCAGTATTCCAGCAGTGCCTTTTCACTGTCCGTAAGCTGGGGTTTTCCAGATGGAGGCATATGTTCTTCCTCCGATTCAGGAAGGTGGATTCGTTCCAAAAGCAGGCTTTCCTCCGGATTGCCATCAACAAAAAGTACCCCGTTCTTCCCTCCCCGGAGTAAGCCTTCTTCTGTGGTCATTACCAGTTCCCCTTTTGATTTGCTGGGGTTGTGGCAGGAGTTGCACTTCCTTTCCAAAACCGGAAGGATTAGGTGGTCAAACACCTGGGCCTCCTCAAAGGGCACGGTTACTGTCCTGGCTTGGAGTACAGGTCCTAAAATAAAGTTTTCTCCATGGGTAAGTGTTGCTCCAAAATGTCCTGCAAGAACAAGCGCTACCGCTGTCACTCCCGTTCCTATTCGGGCCACATTTTGCGTATAGCTCGGGTGGTTTCGGAAGGCATATAAAAGAGATGCCAGAAAAACCAACCCGGCTCCAGACCATTTATGCCAATCCAGTACGGCACTTCCGGCATATCCCTCTTCGAGCGATAAAAAGATACCCATCAGTGCGGCCACTAGTGCCGTGAGCACAGAAAATAGCAACAAATACCTTGTGAAGTTTTTATAAAATTCCAAGTTTCTGTATTCGGGAACGAATCGGAAGAATTCCATTAGAAGGGCAAGCAGAAGTAAAGCAACCGGAAAATGAAGCATCAGCGGATGCATCCTTCCGAAGGGCTGAAGCCACACCGGAATGGTAAGGTATGACTCAAACAAAAGGAAATAAAGCAACAGCACATTGCCTGCAAACAAAATTCCCTCAGCAATGCCAATTAGCCTGATTTTCATGTTTATATAGTTTGTTTTTTAGAGGTAACAACTTGCCCCGGTTTATCGGGCTAGCCTGTCCCGATTCTCGGGAGAATTTCGCAATGATATTCATCCCAGAGTGTGACGTTTTCGTCATGCCTGCCAGTCCTGTAGGCAGGCTCGATTTCATCTATCGGTTATTTCTATGGGTAGTCAAATTCTTTAAGCAATCAAGTCCTTGATCACATGACCGTGCACGTCAGTAAGCCTAAAGCGGCGTCCTAGGTGCTTATATATTAGCTTTTCATGGTCAAGCCCAAGCATGTGCAGCACAGTGGCCTGGAAATCGTGCACGTGTACCGGGTCTTTGACGACATTGTAGCTCAATTCGTCAGTTTCACCGTACACTAATCCGGGCTTCACTCCTCCCCCGGCCATCCATATGCTGAAGCAGCGTGGGTGGTGGTCTCTACCATAGTTGTCTGCTGTAAGCTTTCCCTGACTGTAACTGGTACGGCCAAATTCGCCGCCCCAAATCACCAATGTCTCATCAAGCAGTCCACGCTGCTTCAAGTCGGTAACTAACGCCGCTGATGCCTGATCTGTATCCTTTGCCTGGTGGGTAATCTCATAAGGAAGGTTATCGTGTTGGTCCCATCCCTGATGATACAGCTGTACGAATCGCACGCCATTTTCTGACAGTTTTCTGGCCATCAGGCAATTTGCCGCATAGGTTCCCGGAACCAAACAATCTGGACCATAGAGCTTGATAACTGAATCCGGCTCATTACCTAAATCCATGATTTCCGGTACGGTAGTCTGCATCCGGTAGGCCATTTCATATTGTTGAATTTTGGCGCTGATCTCAGGATCTCCATATTTGTCATAGGATAGCTGGTTAAGCTCGGCGATATTGTCTAGCATCACCCGGCGTTCATCCCGGCTCATTCCTTTGGGGTCTTTCAGATATAGGACGGGGTCCTCTCCGCTGCTAAACTGCACCCCTTGATGAACCGAGTCAAGAAAACCATTCGTCCAAAGCTTGGAATAGACACCCTGACCGTTGCCGATACCCCGGGAAAGAAGTACGGTGAACGCTGGAAGATTTTGGTTTTCACTGCCCAACCCATAACTTAGCCAGGCACCCATGCTGGGACGGTTGCCCTGCTGTGCTCCTGTCTGAAAGAAGGTAAGTGCGGGATCATGATTGATCGCCTCAGTATGCATGGACCGGACAATGCAAAGGTCATCTACAATCTTGGAGGTATAAGGAAACAGGTCACTGACCCAAGTTCCTGATTGGCCGTATTGTTGAAAATTTGAAAAAGAGCCCACAAGCGGAAAGGAGGATTGATTGGCCGTCATGCCTGTCAGCCGCTGGCCGCCACGCACGGAATCCGGAAGCTCCTGCCCTACCATCTCTTTTAGTTTCGGCTTGTAATCGAAGGATTCGATTTGGGAAGGGGCACCGTTTTGAAACAGGTAAATCACCCGCTTGGCTTTGGGGGCAAAGTCACGCAGTCCAGGTATCATAGATGCATCCATACTTCCGGTTCCCCGCATAAGGTCAGGCATTAGCAGGGATCCAAGAGCCACCCCACCCAATCCCAAACTCATCCGTGACAAAAAACGCCTTCTGTTTATGTTTAGCCGATGTTCAATTATGTCTTTTTCCATATCAAGTCTTAGAAATGGTTTCTTCTAGGTTATAAATAGCGGCTATCACCTGCATCAGGGAAGCCAATTTAATAGTATCCACGCCCTCCATATGAGGATATTCTCCCACATCCAGCAGATCGGAAGCTGCGGATTCGTCTAACACGGAAAGTCTTCCCGCATAATAATTCGTAAGAATAGATACCTCTTTTTCAGTAGCCTGTCGGCATACGATCGTCCGAAATGCACTTTTTATAATGACTTCCGGGTCTGCATTCTCCTTCAAGAGTTTGCTTGCCAATACCCGTGACGCCTCCAATACGGTGGGGTCATTGAGCATGACCAAGGCTTGGATAGGAGTATTTGTAATCAAACGTTCCACTTCACACTGATCGCGGTTGCTGCCGTCAAATACAGTCATCGCAGGCGGCGGTACTGTCCGTTTAATAAAATTGTACAACCCGCGCCGATAAAGCTCCGAACCGTGGTCCTGTTTGTAGACAGAAAGAATTCCCCGCCCTGAAGTGGCTCCTTCCCAAAGGCCGGAGGGCTGATAGGGCTTGGCACTGGGACCCCCAATTTCCTTATTAAGTAGTCCGCTGCTTGCCAATACCATATCCCGGACAAACTCCGCTTTCACACGGTAACGGGGCGCTCTGGTGAGTAAATTGTTGTCAGGATCCCGTTCAAGTTGCTTCTTGCTTACTACGGCCGACTGCATATAGGTAGCCGATGTTACCAGTTGCCGAACAAGCCGCTTCATGTCCCAGCCGTTTTCCCGTAGGTCAACTGCGAGCCAGTCCAGAAGCTCAGGATGGGTTGGGAGCGCACCCTGCATGCCAAAGTCACCGGGAGTGGTCACTATACCCTTACCAAATATTTCCTGCCATATCTGATTGACAAAAACACGGGATGTAAGTGGATTTTCTTCACTGAACATCCATTTGGCAAGCCCCAGTCTATTTTTTTCATATTCTGGACCAAAACGTAGGATAGATTCCGGCGTAAGGGGTTCCACGGGATCTGTAGGAAGGTCATAGATTCCCCTGTCCAGCACATAGGTAGGACGAATTGAGTCCAGTTCACCCATTACCGAAACGATCAAGTCTAGAGTGTCTTTTTTGTTTACAAAGGAAAGTATGGATTCAGCATCCTCGTTGCTGATATGCATAAAAGGTCTTTTGGCATAGGTCTCAGGGCCACCAACCACTGATTCTATCCCCTTTTCCTGTATGTTGTTAAAAAAGGAGTAAAGAGAATAATATTCTTTTTGGGAAATGGGGTCGTATTTGTGGTCGTGGCAGCCGGCACATTCCATGGTAATGCCAATCAGTGCCTTGCCAAATGTATTGGTACGGTCAGTAACATACATGACCCGGTACTCTTCATCTACGATACCTCCCTCTTCGGTGATTTTATGGTTTCGGTTGAATCCGGTAGCTAAAAGTTGTTCCTTACTCGCGTCCGGTATCAGGTCCCCGGCAAGCTGCCAGGTAATAAACTGGTCATAGGGCATGTTTTGGTTGAACGCATGGATCACCCAATCTCTCCATGGCCACTGACTTCTGTAGCTGTCGTCCTGAAATCCGTGGGAATCCGCAAATCTGGCGATATCCATCCAGTAAACGGCCATCTTTTCCCCATATGCTGGGCTGGATAGCAATTTGTCCACCAGTTTCTCATATGCCTCAGGAGAATTGTCGGCCAAAAAGGCGTCCATCTGCTCGACGCTAGGAGGCAATCCTGTCAGGTCCAAGCTCAGCCGCTTCAGAAGAGCTTCCTTGTCCGCGCGGGGATTTGGTTTCATTCCGGATTCTTCCTGCATCGCCAAAATAAAATAATCCACCTCATTGACAGGCCAGTCTGATTGGGAGACAGCTGGCAATTCCGGCTTTCCTGGTGGAACAAATGCCCAGTGAGGCTCGTAAACAGCTCCCTGACGCACCCATTTTTCAATCATACGGATTTCCCGATCCGTTAGCTTTAAGTTGGATTCGGGCGGTGGCATCTGAATAGAGGGATCATCAGAGAGTAAACGTCGGTAGGCTTCTGATTCCCTTGGTTTTCCTGGAACTAGGGCATGCGCTCCAGGTGTCTCCGAAAGGGCCTTATACGCCTCCTCTCCAATGTCCAGTCGCAATCCCGCCTCACGCTTATTTGCGTCAGGGCCATGGCAGGCAAAGCAGTTGTCAGAAAGAATGGGACGGATATGAAAATTGTAGCTGATTTGGTCGGGGATTTTTGCTGTTTCAACTCCACTATCCTCGCCGGATTTACATGATGGGAAGAGGAATATAGCCATAGCTATTGCTGTTCCCAATTGATATAATCGCTTATGCATAAATTCTGTGATTCCTTGATCAACCCAAGGTTCTCTTAGGTGTTTTTTGGGTATTAATGATTATCTATGGGCTAATGTAAGCAAATAATGCTTCCTTGTCCATTTAAATCCGAAAATTCTACTGAGCTTGCCAGAATTTTTGTTGAGTGGAAATATAGTGGTATTAAATATAATTATTTCCCCTCCGTTTATCTCTTTAAAAAATCAAAGAAACTGATCAACTGCATCTTCGCCCGAATTGACTGCCCCCTCCATAAACCCTTGCCAATCTGCCAAGTGCTCCCCGGCAAAGTGAACGGACCGAAAGGACTTGCGTAGAACTGGCATTACCTGGGACCATTGTCCGATACCATACTTGGCATAGGCCCCATACGAATAAGGATCCTTTCCCCAATAATATTTCATGTCGGACAGGACATACTTGTTCAAATCTCCAAAGGCTGGCTTCAAAGATTCCAATACCAATTGCCTTCTGCGCTCTGCAGGTTGGGCGTTAAGAACGTCTGCTTTGTCCCCTACTGAATAGGATATCAACACACCCTCCTTTCCGGGTTGGTCTTTGGTGCCATGATAGAAATAATGGCCCGCGTCATCAGTTACACAGTCAAAGTTTTCCGTCCCCCAAAACCGCTCTGAAAAAACAACGGGGAATTTACCTATACGCGCATATTGGAGGCTGTGCAGTGCCTCGGTAAGTGATGACGGCAATCCTGGATTCCAATTCATTTTCAGCACCGAGTAGGTTGGAGCTGTACATATCAATCGGTCTGCAGTAAAGGTCTTACCATCTTGACAAATTAGTGTAACACCTTGCTTCCCCTGGTTGACGGTCTGAACGGCGTGACTAAGGTGTATGTTCTCTGAACCTATAGCATCCGCCATTTTCTTGGCCAACAATCCATTTCCACCTATAATCTTAAAATCCATTTCGTTTTTGTCGCTACTTTCCGCATATTCACACATTGCTGAATACGCTGAAACGCTGCGGATGGTCTCCCCAAAATCCGTACTATCCAGTAATTCCCGTATGTCAAGGTCCCTATCGGAAAAACCCCTCAGTGAAAGAAAACGCCACCAGTCCATCTTGTCCATTCCAGCTTTGTCTTTGGAAGAAAGCTCCTCCCAAAACGTCCGTCTTTTATCCCAAAAACTTTCCATATCATCGGAAAGCTTCCATTCATTCGCCTTCGAATATCCTCCTTGATAAATAAGATGCGTATCAAATTGATTGTTGCGCAGTTCTAAGCCAAACTCCTGACATAGTTCGATGACCCGTTCATGGGATTTCCCTACCCATTCGGCACCGAGTTCAATCACAAGGTCCTTTTCTTTTAGTGGGCTATGGGAATACACCCTTCCCCCTACCCTATTTCTGGCTTCCAATATGGTTACCCGGATGCCCTCCTTTTTCAATTTATAGGCAGCTGCCAAACCCGCGAACCCTGCCCCGATAACAAGCACATGTTTGGGCTTTTTAGGCTTTACGGGCATGGAAAAGCTTTCATTGGGTAATGCCAAGGCACCACCTAGCAAAGCGGTAGCATGAAGAAATTCTCTGCGTTTCATAAAAATAGTTAATTAAAATGTTGTCGAATATAATAATTCCATCTATTTAAACAGTATTGAATACAAAAAATAAACAGAAAAAATGTTTGGGATAAGGTTAACCATTTTTTCTCTCTTAACTATTGAGCAATATTAAGTATCAAAAATCTGGAGAGGTTGAAATAATTCAGACTGGCCTACGTAAATTGACAGAGATTGGAGGCATCATTGTTACATGAGATCATCCACTGACCTTCTGAGATCTCGCTGCAGCGCAACGGGCAAGCCACTCATAATCAAAAGCGTCAATACTTCCGAAACGATCCAATCTAAATTCGGAAAAATCAAACGGGTTGACACTGCCGGCAGCTAGGGAAGCAATTCCCAGTCCTACCCCTCCAGCCACAGAAATACCCGCACCGCAGCAACCCGAAGCCACCAACAGTCCTTGTACCCCAGGAACCTCACCCAAGACTAATTGTCCATCGGGTGTGTAACCGGAAAAACCTGCCATGAAATGTCTGATTCTGGTATCGTATAATTTCGGGAAAAATCGGGCCAGTTTGGCTCCATTTTCGGCAAGGTCATCCCTTCCTTCATCGGGACTAAAAGCGTAAGCAGCGAGGTCTTTTGGTAAATCTGCGGGGGAGGTTACCATGGATTTACTTTCCCGAATGCCTATGATCAGGGCTCCTGAATCCGGTCTGGTATAGGCTTGGGCATCCGGAAGCAGCACCATAGGCGAGTTGGGTGGAAAATATTCAGCCTTTTGCGTAATCCAATATTGACTGCGAACGGGCGCCATAGGAAGCCCAAATCCCGCCTGATTGGCCAATATAGGTGCCCAAACCCCTGCCGCGTCCACCACAACCGGAGCAGACATTTTCCCTTCCGAGGTGTTAATACCAACTACCCTATTTTTATCTATTAGCAACGCCTTTACTTCGATACCCTGTTTTAAAATGGCTCTCTGTTGTTGCGCACAGCGTGCAAAAAATGTCCCCAGAAGATACGGGTCACAAAATCCCTCCCCGGACATAAGGGCTATTTTCAACAAGTCGTCAGTTTTCAGCCAGGGAACTAGGTGGTTGGCTTCACCTGACGAAAGGGTTGATACTTCTCTATCAAACTCACTGCCAATTCCTTCTAATTCAACCAACGCATTCACTGTTTGTTCGCTGGCTGCCACATGTAGCATCCCGACACATTGCATTCCCAAGGATTCGTTCAAGTCCTTTTCTAAAAGAGAAATCACTTTATAGGTTTCCAAAGAAAGTGGAATATAGGACCGCTTGGGCCGCACCACGGTCATCAAGGCTGCTGCCCTGCTCGTAGCCCCACTGTTCAGTCCATTCCGTTCCAACAACACTACCTTCTTCCCGGGATTGTCACGGGAATAATAATACGCTATCGCACATCCGAATATGCCACCGCCTACAATAATCAGATCCGCCTTTTCCATGATAGTGATGCTTTTAACCTCTTACCAGGGAATTGAAAAGGTTTTGACATAAGTAAACCCTTTCATAGCTTCTATTACCCCTTCTTTGATACCTAATCCAGAGTCTTTAATTCCACCAAATGGCGATGATTCAATGCGGTATCCCGGAACCTCATTGATATTGACTGTACCTACCTGAAGTTCCTTTACAAACCGAATGGCCAATTCCATATTTTGGGTAAGTACACCCGAGGAAAGACCAAATGCGGTGCTGTTGGAAAGTGCGATGGCATCCGTAACATCCGTGAAAGTAAGAATCGGTGCCAATGGGCCAAAGGATTCCTGAACGACCATTTGCGCATCCCTCGGTACATTATCGATTACAGTAGGTTCCATTAAAGCTCCTGTCCGTTTTCCTCCCAAGAGCACATTGGCTCCTTTAGCAACCGCCTTATTTACAACATCTTCCAGGTAAATGGCTGCCGCTTCATTGATAACGGTCCCTACGACCGTATCGGGATCCAAGGGATCTCCTGAAGTATAAGTCTTGGCTTTTTCAAGAAACTTCTCCAAAAATTTCTCCTTTATAGATTCCTGCACCAAAATGCGTTTAACAGCTGTGCAACGTTGTCCGCTATTTCTGAATGCACCCTCCGCAGCCAAAAAAGCAGCCTGATCCAGATCGGCATCCTCCAGGATTATTAAGGGGTCGTTACCGCCCAATTCCAAAATTAATTTCTTATATCCGACGCTATTGGCAATATGCTTACCCACAGCCACACTCCCTGTAAAGGAAACCAATTCGACCCGGGGATCTTTGACCAATTTTTCAGCCACTTCCTTGGTTGGTCCCAGTAACACACTCAGCATATAAGGAGGTAATCCAGCTTTATACAAAAGCTCCACCAATTTGATGGCCGTAAGCGGTGTTTTTTCGGAGGGCTTTAGAATTACAGGTGTCCCAGTAGCTATTGCGGGGGCTATTTTATGAATGACCTGATTTAATGGATGGTTAAATGGAGTAATTGCAACGGCCAAATTTAAAGGCTCCCTTACAGTAAAAATCTTCCTGTTCTTTCCGTTGGGGGATATGTCACAGGAAAATACCTGTCCGTCATCCTTTAGGGATTCCATGGCGGCAAAAAGCAGCACGTCATGGGCACGTTTGGTCTCATACATCGCTTCGCGTATCGCCAAACCGGACTCCAAACTGATGGTTCTTGCAAAGTCTTCCTGGTTTTCCATCAGCAGTTGCCGTGTTTTGTCCAAAATGGTAAAACGGTCATACCTGCTTGTAACCTCACCCTTCGCCAATGCCACACTAATTGCCGCTTCCACATCATGGCTATCGGCCAACGTAACGGTGCCAACCAGTGTTCCATTATAGGGACTGAAAACTTCCAACAATGAATCGGATTGGATTTTTTTTCCCGCGATATAGCTGCTTAGATGCTGCGGCTGAATGTCATATTTTTTTTCACTGCTACCCATGGCTTCTATATGTTGGTTCCATTTATTGTGAAATCAAACACATCAAAATTTCTCGGATCTCCCATCGCTTTTCGCTTATAGGTATCATTGAGAGGATGGGAAATCAGTAAAGGAACCATTTCTTCATAGCGCCCTCCATGTGACCGAAGGGTTCCGTCCAATGCCTTTAGGTCGTGGTCGTTTGGCGTTTTTCCGACAACCACATCCCGGCCTGACAATACAAACAAATCTCCCGTTCGGTCAAAAGGTTGCTCCAAGATACGGCACCCGATTTCTTTGTCATAGACTTCCGAAATACCGGATTGAACGGAAAGCCAGTTTTTTACTTCCGGTATGATTTGCTGATCATCAATATGGACAACCACATACGAGCCCAATGCACCGTGATGCTTGACGTAGGGGTCCGTAATGGGACAAATAACCCGGAATCCTGTACCGAATTTTTCAGTAAGCATGGTTTCTATATACAGTACATTTGGAGTACCCTCAGCGGTAATCTTGGCATTCATTCCGTGGTCGGCAGTTGCGCCTATAATGGCACCCAGCGCTAATAATTTACCCAATTCCCGGTCCTGATCTTCATAAAATTTCAGGGATTCTTCCGCATCCGGCGCATACGTATGCTGCATATAGTCGGTCAAAGAGAGGTACAAAAAATCTGCCATGCCTTTTTCAATCAAAGCCACCCCGGCTCGAAGCACAAAAAGACTTGCTTCAGGACTGTAAATGGCAGGAGTTTGGTAACCGACAACATCTTCCACCTTTTCAATTCCATGTGTGTCCATTTTTGCCTGGTTGGCTTTTTCGGCGGAAAACGCAATTCCCCCATCGAGTTTGTAAGAAAGGATATCCCTAAGTTTCTCTTTGGCAGTCACCACTGCCACTTTTCTGCCGGCATTAGCCGCTGCCGCCAAAATAGTATCCCGACGCAGATAGCTGGACGAGTTCATCATTACTTCTTCGTCTTTTTCTTTATCGTAAAAAAAATTGCCACAGATACCATGTTCAGCAGGAGTCACTCCCGTGACAATGGAAGAATTGTTTACATTGGTAAAGGAAGGCAATGCCCCACGTACCATCCCCCTATATCCCTGCCTAGCTATTTTTTTAATATTCGGAAGACGATCAAAGGCCATATTGGAATCCAAATACTCATCTGCCGAGCCGTCCATGCAGATCACTACGATGGGCTTAGGCGCTGGATGATAAGTTTTATCATTTACTGTAAAGGGATTAGACTGGATGGGGTTTGACATAATAACTTCTATTTTTGCTTACTAATTTCTTTAAATATCACGCTTAACTTTGATTTAATGCAGGCCGAAGCGCTAATAGACCTTTCAATATTTTATAACTTTCTTAAAAAATTGGTATTGTAAAGGACATAAATGCCCGACAAAGGTAAACAATGTTTACAAATACTAAGCAGTGAGTTGAGAATTTTGCTCTAGGGTGTAGGTTTTTTCATCAATCATTCTTTAACCAAAATGCCCTATATTTGACTTTTATTTAAAGCCAGCCTATGGAAGATTATGTCCTAATACAAATCAGTAACAAGATTAAAAACCTTCGGAAATCCAAAAATTTCACTGTACAGGATTTGGCGGACAAGGCTGGAGTAAGTAAGGGGTTAATTTCCCAGATAGAAAATAGCCGTACCATTCCCTCTCTCCTTGTTTTGATACAGATAATCAAAGCACTGGAAATTGACTTTACAGAGTTTTTCAGCGATTTATCCATGAATGAAAAAGGCTTAAACATACTTGTAAAGCGAAAAGAAGAATACGAATTCTTTGAAAAAGAGACGTCTGAGGGCTATAGCTACTACCGTATTTTCACGAAAAGCTTTGCCAATACCACCATTGACATTGTGTTGTTGGAAATAATGCCGGGGTCCACCCGGGATTACGTAACCACCGATGCCTACGAATACAAATTTATGGTTTCCGGATCTATCACCTACGACTTTAAAACCCAGCGTATTTCGCTAAATGAGGGGGATTCAATCCTTTTTGACGGGAATATCGCCCATAATCCCATCAACGAGGGAACGGTTCCCGCCAAAATGTTGGTCATTTATTTTTTTAAGGGATAGAGCTAACCCATTATTTCAGAACAATTTGTTTCCCTTCTCTGGATGACTGGTAAATCCCGAGGATTAGCGCCAACGATTGTCTGGCATCTTCGCCCGTTACCATAGGTTCCCTGTTATCCCTAACTGCATCCACCATGTCCTGCACTTGCCCCAAGTGAAGTCGGTAATCAATAGCCATGGGATCAGAAGCACCGCTGCCCCCAACTTCTGAAGTAGGCAAATCCCCAGTGGATCCGGATACGTTCCAGGTCACAATTTTACCGGCTTCTAGAATAACATTTCCCTTTTCCCCATAAATTTCCAACCGTTCGGGATTGCCTGGATAAAGGGCAGTACCTCCGGTAATCGTCCCAAGAGCGCCGCTCTTAAAATTTATTAAAGCCGCTCCCACATCTTCTCCCTCAATGTCATGGACCATTGTTCTTACCTGACCATAGACGGCCCTTGCCTCTCCCATAATATCCAGCAACAAATCAATGGTATGGACCCCTTGGTTGATTAAGGCAGCACCACCGTCACCGACCAGGGTGCCTTTCCAGCTGCTGCTGCTGTAATACGAAGGGTCCCGATACCAATTAATAGCGGCGGTGCCCATTAGCAGTTTTCCCAAAAGCCCTTGATTTACGGCTTCCTTCAATTGCAGATAACCAGGTTTAAGCCTGTTTTGAAAAATCACCCCCAACTTCACTCCCGCAGACTTACAGGCCTGGATCAACTCATCCGCTCGGGCTACGCTTACTTCAATGGGTTTTTCCAATAAAATATGTTTGCCAGCTTTTGCAGCCGCAATTGCAGGCTCTAGGTGATTTCCACTATGGGTACAGATCGCAACGATGTCTATCTCCTTTCTTTGGAAAAATTTGTCCAATTCATGGTCAGCAGGAACTCCAAACTTTTTAGCTGCTTCAGTTGCCCTTTCTTGTGTTGAGCTGCAAACTGCCACCAGTTCTGCATCGTCACAGGCATTAATTGCCGCTGCGTGTAAGCCGGCAATAGCCCCTGTTCCGATTATTCCAAATCCCAATTTTTTCTTGCTCATACGTTCTGGTAGTTATTTTCATCTGTTTATAATTCTTTTTTCAATGGTCAGATGGAATCTCGCAATTATAATCATCCCACTGTGTGACGGGAACGTCATGCTCGATTTCTTAGCATTGATTTTGTCATTTCCTCCATCACCCAATTGGTTCGTGCCGCACTGATTCCTGTACTTGGGGATTTCCCCTTTCCGAGCAATTCTTCGACTATGTGGGTGATAAGGTGAAATTGGATGTGTTCGGGCATTTCAAAGGTAAAACGTTCTTTTACGCCGTTGTCAGTTTCCAAATCCACATAGGTTTCCCAAAAGGACGGGTAACTGATTTTGCCTTTGCTTCCTATAATAGTCGTCAGGTCCAGCTTCGCTACTTCTGAGGTGGTAAAGCACCAAGTCCCTGAACCCATTACCCCGGACTCAAATTTGAATGAAGCCGACACGATATCTTCTACTGCATACCATCCGGCCTGGTTACTGGCAATAGCACTTACTTCCTTGATCGGTCCTAAGAGAAAATCTAAATAGTCTAGCTGATGGGACCCCAAATCATAAAAGTACCCACCGCCTGCGATTTCCGGATCAATGCGCCAGTTTACGTTGATATCGTCCTTTACATCAGGATGGGCCGGTTGGTTCATGACCACTTGAACATAGCGTACCTCTCCTATGGTACCTGCTTCGATCAGAGATTTTATTTTCAAAAAATTTGGCAATGTCCTGCGATAATATGCCACAAAAAGCGGCACTCCTGCGTCTTCACATACCTTAATCATCTCAAGGCATTCGGCGTGATTTCTTGCCATCGGCTTTTCGACATAAACTGGCTTACCCGCCATTGCAACCTTTTTAGTGTATTCTAAGTGGGAGCTGGGCGGAGTTGCGATGTAGACTGCATTGACATTAGGGTCATTTATCAGCTGGTCCGCCTCATCGTACCAAGTGGGCACCTTATGCCGCTCGGCATAATCTTTCGCCTTGGCTCCGTCCCTGCGCATTACTGCAACGAGTTTCGAGTTGGGTATTTTTTTCATGGCGGGTGCACTTTTCTTTTCGCAGACGCTGCCTACGCCGATTACCCCCCAACGGACTTCGTTATCCTGAAATTTTTTCATAGACTTAAACTTACCAAAAATTAAACGAACTATTAATACCTCAAACTTTTCAGGTATGCAATGGATTGAGGCACTTGCTTAAAGTAGGTGGGGCTTTCGTCTTCGATGTAATAATGTTCGATAGCAGATTTTTTGGCTGCTTTTAGGATAGCGGGAAGGTCTAATTGCCCGGTGCCCAAAGCCACGTCGTTTTCCACCGGCGTTCCACCCGACATATTTCCTTCCACACCTTTTTTGAGGTCTTTAAGGTGCATCAGCTTAAAGCGTTTAGGATACTTCTTAATAAGTGCCGCAGGGTCTACACCCGGAAAAAACGTCCACAATATATCGATCTCGTAGCTCACATATTTGGGGTCAGTTTCCTTCATCATCAGGTCAAAAAGTGTCCCTTTTTTATGGGGGTGGAACTCATACCCATGATTGTGGTAGCAAAATGTAAGACCGAATTCGTCTTTCAATATTTTTCCGGCGGTATTGAAATCTTTTGATGCTTTTAGCGCATCTTCTTCATCAAAGGGCGCATCATGTGGGATCCAGGCCACCCGGACAAACTTCGCACCTAGGGTCTTTGCGTTTTGACCCACTTCTCTTGTTTTGGTAGTCAGGTCCGGGTAACTTACTCCGAAAGAGGAGCAGAACATGTCCCGTTCGTCAAGGAGTTTCCGGAGTTCTGCGGCAGTTTTACCAAAGAGATTGGAGAACTCCATGTCTTTGATACCCATCTGTTGCAGGGTGTCAAGGGTTTTTGCCACATCCTTTTGAAAACTGTGGCGGTAAGTATAGGAAACCATGCCCGGCATATCGGGAAAAAGGGGCTTGCCCTGTCGGGCAACTGATTGGTACACAATTGAAAGAAATATCAAACAGATAAAATACAGGTTTTTCATGGGATTATAGTGAGGTGAACAACGGTCTAAAATTAGAAAAAAATATATCGAACTGGTTGTTTTACTTAATTTATTCGACAGAATTCCGATTTTTTGAACCATAGGAGACATAATGGTTCAGAATTAGACATAGAAAACCTATATGCGGTTAATTATTTTTAAACCATATGAGACATATAAGTTCATAGAAGAATGAGGTGCTATCTTTAAGCTGTTCCATACCATATATGGTTTTAAATTACTACCATTCAACTTTTTCAATCCATTGAATTCAAAATAATAACTAATAAGTTATCCTAGTACTTTTTACGATGAGATTACACATCTACTTCTACAAGTAACGTTGAACCTTCCAAAATGCGTAAACAAGAAATATAAATAACAGTCATCCAGGGTGTAAGTCGTCCATAAACGCACCCAACGAATAATTTCCCGTATAAGATTTGAATATCTGATGAAAAAGTATGACTTTAGACAACAAATACGTCATAAAATTTTTATGGGTATGAAACAGCTAATAGTGTAAATAAAGATTGAAAAAAATGTGAAAACTTTAAACCCAAATTATTATGTCCATGCAATCGATCAATCATCCTAGATCTTACCTCACACTTATTGTATTGTTTTTAGTAGGGTTCCAAGCGGTAGGACAGGTCACAACCATTTCTGGAAAAGTAGTAGAATCGAACTCCAATGATCCTTTAATTGGAGTCAATATTTTGGTCAAAGGTAAGGTACTGGGTACAATTACGGACATGAATGGGGAATTCAATCTTCGGGTAAATCAGGACCCTCCTTTAACGCTCGTGTTTTCAATGGTCGGGTTTGCCTCACAGGAGCAGGTGGTGACTGAAAATAACGCTACTGGTATTAGTATCCAATTAGAAGAGCAGATGTTTTTGGGCCAGGAGGTGGTTGTATCTGCTTCGAGAGTTGAAGAAAGTATTTTGCAGTCCCCGGTATCTATCGAAAAAATGGATATTCTGGCAGTAAGAGAAACGGCCAGTGATACGTACTATAAAGCAATTGCCAATCTGAAGGGAGTGGATGTGACTACTTCATCAGTAAATTTTCAGATCCTAAATGCACGGGGATTTAATTCCACAGGGAATACCCGTTTTGTTCAACTGACTGATGGCATGGATACACAAGCACCTGCCTTAAATTTTCCCATTGGAAATCTCAATGGACCCTCAGAATTGGATGTGGAAAGTCTTGAGTTAATACCTGGGGCCTCATCTGCCCTATACGGCCCGAATGCGTTTAACGGTATTTTGCTGGTAAACAGTAAAAGTCCATTTGACTATCAGGGAGTTAGTGCTTTTTATAAACAAGGATTTAATCACTTTGGGGGCCGGCCGGGAGAACCGCAGTCACCCCAGCCTATGTATGAAGGGGCTATACGGTATGCTCATGCTTTTAATAATAAGGTTGCCTTTAAAATTAACGCTTCATTTATGGAGGCTGAAGATTGGTATGGTACAGACCGCACGGATCTTAACAGGGAAGCACAGGGAGGATTGCCTTTCAACCCCGGAGAAAATCTCGTCCATGTATTTGGTGACGAAGTTTCAAACAATATCGGCCTACTTCGAAACGTGGGTGCTATTCAAACGCAAGCCAATGCACTTGGAATTGGCGGATATATCGGTAGCATTCCGGACCAAATCGTATCCCGAACCGGATATGATGAGCGTAATTTAGTAGACTACGGGGCAAAGAACTATAAACTCAACGGAGCCCTGCATTACAGGATAACGGACCGGGCGGAATTATCTTACACACTTAATTACGGTTCAGGAACGTCTGTATACACCGGGGCACAACGGTATTCACTTAATAATTTTAACATCACACAGCATAAGCTGGAATTACGGGGAGATAACTTTTTCCTCAGGACCTATACCACAAGGGAGAATTCTGGAGATTCTTACATTGCCGATTTGACTGGCGTAAATATCAATGATGCATGGAAAGGAAACTCACAGTGGTTTGGGGAGTATACCCTAAATTACATGGGGGCATTAGCAATGCAACAGGTTGCACCAGGTACAATGGGTTCCATACAACAGCAAGCAACAGCTCATCAAATTGCCCGATCACAAGCCGACATCGGACGCTACGAACCGGGTTCTGCTGCGTTTGATGCGGAGACGAGAACAGTAAGGGGAGTGGAAATTCCCGCTGGTTCTTTGTTTAATGATCGATCCCGAATGAACATGGTCGAGGGCCAATATGACTTCAAAAACGAAATAGACTTTATGGATTTACAGGTAGGTGGTTCCTATCGGGTCTATGAATTAAGGTCCAATGGAACCATATTTGCCGATGTAGAAGGGAATGAAATTACGATCCAGGAATTAGGTGCGTTTGCACAAGGGTCAAAGCGGGTCCTCCAAGATAAACTGAAAATTACCGGATCTATACGATACGATAAAAATGAAAATTTTGAAGGACAATTCAGCCCGAGAATATCCGGGGTGTATACAGAGGGAAATAGCAATTTTAGATTATCCTACCAAACTGGTTTCCGTATGCCTACTACACAGGCGCAACATATTGACCTCAACGTAGTTTCCGCCCGGCTGATTGGAGGATTGCCTTTCTATAGAGAAAAATACAGGATTTACGATAATGCGTTTACCCTTGGGTCTGTCCAACAATACACGGCCGCAGTCGGTGCTGGAGCCAGCCCTGTTGCTCCTGAGGCAACCGCTCTACTCCAAGTGGCAGAACCCTTGCCAGACCTAAGACCGGAGCAGGTTAGATCTACGGAGGTAGGTTATAAAGGACTTTTGAATAATAATAGGTTGTTAATTGATCTTGCGTATTATTATAATGACTATTCCGATTTTATTGCCCAGACCGCTGTCCGTAAGGCTCCAGGGCCAGTTTACCCAGGGGCAGGCATGACTACAGACCAGGGAGCAATCAACGCCATCAATGCCCCCTCCCTCCTAACCCCAATCACTACACCTGGTCAGGAAAACACATTCCAAACCTATACGAACATCATCGATGAGAATGTAAAAGCACACGGAGCTGCTATTGGAATTACCTATAACCTCCCAAAAAATTACAGTATCAGTGGAAACTATAATTATAATAAATTACTAACCGATCTAGATCCAAACTTATTGCTTGGATTCAATACTCCGGAGCACAAGACCAACATCATGTTTGGAAATCGAAAACTAACCCAAAACCTCGGTTTTAACGTAGCTTATAGGTATCAAACCGGATTCTACTGGGAATCAACCTTTGCGGTCGGGGATGTGCCCGAGTTTCACAATGTAGATGCTCAGGTAAGTTACAAAGTCAGCAATCTTAAGACCATCGTCAAGTTGGGTGGATCGAATATCTTCAATAATCGATACATTATGAATTTTGGAGGACCTACCCTGGGTGCAATCTATTACCTTTCTATCACTTTTGACGAGTTATTAAACTAACCTACGAAACGATGAAAAAACTATATAGATTTTCCGCCATTATTCTCCTGATTATAGGTTTTTCCTGCCAATATGATTTTCCGGAAACGCCTATAATCGAACCCACATCGGGGGAGGCAGACTTTACAAAAATGATCAGTATAGGCTCGTCCATTACTGCTGGCGTAATGGATGGTGCCTTGTACAACCGTTCACAGCAAAATTCCTTTGCCGTTATCCTCGCGGAACAAATGAAAGCTGTTGGAGGTGGGGATTTTAATGTACCTGATATCAATGCTGAAGTTGGTTACTTTGGGCCAGGACCTGGCGGTATTGCGTTGGGCCGGCTCATCCTCCGCATTAATCCCAACACAGGAAGCATTCAGCCTGAACCTATAGTACCAGGTAATCCTATTGCGGCCTATGCCGGAAATAAAAGCGCGTTAAATAATTTCGGCGTAAACCGGATTTCACTCGGTACCTCGTTAATACCGGAAACAGGCAATGCCGCACAGCCCAATCATCCGGCTTTCAATCCTGAATATGCCCGTTTTGCCAGCAATCCTGGAACTTCGACCTTGGTGGGAGATGCGGCGGCGGCGCTTGCTGACGGAGGAACCTTTTTTACTTTTTGGCTCGGGAAAAATGATGTTTTAGGATATGCACTTCTGGGCGGATCCAATCCGGCAATATTAACTTCAGACCAGCAATTCGCTGCGTTGTACACTGCTGCTTTGGGAACGATGCTTCAAGCGAATCCAAACGCCAAAGGAGCGGTTGCCAACATCCCAAATCTCAATGTATTACCCTATTTTAACTTAGTACCTTGGAATGCATTACCATTGTCATCTGGCCAAGTTACTCTTATCAATCCAAACTATCTGCCTTACAACGCGGGTTTGATGCAAGCGGAGCAAATGCAACTTATTACACAGGAGGAGCGGATTTTAAGAACTATTCAATTTCAACCAGGCCAAAATGGATTCGTAATGGAAGATGAAACCCTCACAAACCTCACTGCCTTGGGTTTGCCATCCATACGACAAAGTAATTCCAATGACAAGGCTACGCTGACACTTTCCCAGGTTCTTGGGCAAACTGTGGGAAGCCCGTTGAATATTCGTGGGGTTTCGATACCTATAGAAGATGAATATGTATTAATCCCATCGGAACAGGCTGAAATAGCAGCTAAAATCAATACGTTTAATGGTGTCATTAGCGCAGCCGTACAATCCAATTCAGATAGGTTGGTTTTGGTAAATATTAATCAACTTCTACAGTCAGCACTTGAAGGCTCACTACAAGCCAATGGGGTGACGCTTAACGCATCTATCGCACCTCCAAATGGAGGTTTCTCCGCTGATGGAGTACACCCAAACAACCGGGGAAGTGCGTTTGCCGCCAACCACTTTATTGATGCAATAAATGAAAAATGGGGATCAACCATCCCCAGGGTAAATCCAAACTCATTTATGGGCAACGATTTGCCACGATAGAAACTTCAAGATGAAATAAATGGGGAACCACAAAGGGCGCAAAGGCGCGAAGATCGCAAAGGTTAAATATTTTAGATTACTCTACGGTTACAAAAAGAAACCATAGATTCTATCGGACGATTGAAATAAACCTTAGTGTACTTTTGTGCCCCCTTGATTTCCGCTGTGGCCTTTTTTGAACCACATAGTTCACAGTAGTTCACATAGAATTATTCGGAAAATATTATTCAGTGTCTGAAGTCAAAGCTATGTGCACTATGCGCCCTATGTGGCAAATTTCCATTATAATAATTTTCAACCTAACCACCTAGAAAAGAGAGCTTCAAAAATAACTTTTTGCTTCTTTGTGTACTTCGAGGTCATCCCTTTTGCACTTCGTGCCTCCTTTGTGTCCTTAGTGGTCATTCCCTTTTTATACTGTACCAGTTTTATTTTAACGTAGCAAGATAACTCACCAAATCCCTAATCTCCCGGCGGTCAAGGTACTGCTTCATGTCGGGCATACTTGAGGGTGCGTCATTTCGGAGGACTATATGCTCTTTTAAAACCACCGTATCCGGCTTATTCCCCATTTTTACGGTGACGCTATTGTTGTTTTCAGCAGCTAAAATTCCAGCCAGTTTCTGATCATCCTTTAAATCCAGTATAACCACTCCAAAACCAGGTGCCAACCGTTTGCTGGGATCAATAAGTGCTTCCAACAACTCTTTCCGGCTCAACTGACTTCCAATCCCATTCAATCTGGGGCCGGCATTTCCGCCAAAATCATCATAAGAATGGCATTTTATACATTGCCCCGTGGGATGTTGGAACATAATTCTTCGCCCTCGTTGAGGATCTCCCCCATACATGCTTCCGCTATAAGATGCAAGCAGGTCGTCTCCACTTCGATTGGATCGAATTTCATTGTATCTTGCTGTTAAGCTTGGCTCGTCGAGGTTTTCAAGCGCTTCGATAAGTTCCAATTCTATTTCCGGCGCAAGTTTTTCCGCTTCCAATAGATTCAAAACATTTTCAAATACAGGTTTGGCCTGTTCTAAATCTAATTTACCCAATGAAAGTAGTGCGGCTTGTTTTTCTTCAACTGTTTGTTTTACTATTACATCTGCCAATAGATTGGCTTTCAATTGTTCCGAAATTTCAAGTTGCTCGATAAGGCCCAATCCGGCTACCCGCACCGATAAGACAGCGTCTGAAAGGGCAGATTCAATCGCTTTATCCACGGGTACTTCTTTCATGGTCGTGATACCTACCAAGCTAGCTTCCCGCACCCCAGGCGATGGGTCTTTTTCCAGCATGGCAAACAATCGATCTGACGCATCAGAAATATTGAGTTTTGCGATTGATCTAACTGCGGCAATTCTGATTTCCTCATCAGAAGCAGCCAGCAATTCCATAATTACATCCTTTGATGCCAATCGTAAGGGGTTTGGATCTCTTTCTATTTCGCCTCTAAATCTCCCGTCTACCCGGTCCAACACGGACGGCTTTGCCCAAGTGCCCAATGCCTCCATCGCCTCTATTTTCATGGCTTTAGGAACTTGGGCATTGCTTAGATACGAGATCAGATTATTCATACATTGCTCATTTCCTACCCTTAGATTCGCATTGATTGCCCTTCGAATGATGGGTTCCGAGCTGAATTTGGTAGTTGTTAGAATTCCGGCCAATGCAGGCAACGCATCGGGAATTGAAAGATCGTCATTAATCGCCCTGGCAGCTTCGGCTACAATATATTCCTCCGAATCATTTAAAAATTCTGCTACACCGGCATGCCCCATTCTACGTAAAGCCAATACTGCTGCTGTTCTTACCGCCTTGGAGGGATGGTCCTTAAGATTCACTATCGGTGCAACGTTTCCAATCCGCGCAAGTGCAAGACTTCCGGCATGACGCAAATATACATCCGAGTCGTTGTTCTCTTCAAGCATTTGAATAAGAGGATCCACGGCACCAGCATATTCAATTCTACCCAATGCCTCTGCCGCAAAAAACCTCACCCTGCTGTTTGAATCTTTCAGCAAAGATAACAAGTCTTTACCCGCCTGACTTAAGCGAATATCTCCGATCCATTTCGCTGCTTGAGCCCTAATTTCTTCATCAGAATCTTTTAGAAACGGAATTAGTTCGGCACCAACTTGTTCGTCCTTCCCAGCTATTTGCGAGAGTCCCCAAATGGCATGAATCCTAGACATCCTGTTTTCTTTTTGGCTAAGTTGTTCCTTAAAAACCACCACGCCTTCATTGCCTTTTTTCGCAAGTGCAAACTGGGCTTTCCTCCTAATTCGCTGATCTGCGTGACCTAACAATTTCCCCAATTGAACAGCTTCCTTGTCATGGAAATTCTGGCGGATTAATTCCGCCGTGTTTTCCCGTTCCGCGGTAAACGCACCTTGTGTAAGATCCATTTTCCAGATTCTTCCATATCCCTTGTTAACCCAGCCATCAATCCAGTCTGAAAAATAAAGCGCCCCGTCAGGTCCAAAATCCATTCCGGTGGCCAATATCCCCCCCATAAGCTGCTCGGTTTTCACAAGCTCAAATCCGGCCCCTTTTGGTTTTAATTTAAACCCATGAATTCCAGATCTGGCAGGATTTCCGGCAAACTCGGCTACAAAGAATGTATTTTGCCATTTAGGCCCCAGAGCTGTACCTGGGTTATATAACATACCAGTGGGACCATTGACATAATTTGCTATAGTGGGAATATAATATGCGGCTTTATCCGGAGAATTTGGAGTAGCCATGTTTTCATCCATCCACACCTTATAATTGTTGTTATCCGGATCCCTGTATTTGCCAAACTGCCAGTTAATCCTCCAACCTGTGTCTGATCCATTCACCAAATACACGATTCTTTCCCGCTCGCCACTGTGATCTCCATCATTGTCCACACTGATCAAATTTGCGAATTCGTCAAATACAAATTCATGGGTATTACGGACACCATGTGCAAAAACCTCGAAATCGCTTCCGTCTGTATTGCAGCGAACAACAACTCCTTCGTTTGGAAAATGCCATTTCTTACCGGTCGCATCTGTGCCTGAAAACCCGATATCGCCTATTCCCCAATAGATTTTTCCTTCCGGACCAACGGTTAGGCCGGACATGTTATGCCCGCCAAATCCGATATGAACGCCAAAACCATGCATTAGGGAAACTTTGGTATCCATTAATCCATCACCGTTAGTATCAGTCAGCTTCCAAAGATCGGGCGCAACCCCGACAAACAGTTCTCCTTCATGAAAAAGCACTGCTCCAGCCACATCTGTAACTTCGTCGTGAAAATCTTCAACTACCAACTGGGCCAAATCAGCCAACCCCGAACCATCCGTATCTTCCAGTCTGTAGATATTTTCCTTTTCCACTGTAAGATCCTTCCAATCGTGGGAACCATCTCCGTTAATATCTGGCAACCATTTATTCTTGGCACTATTTTCAGGGCTTAATTCTTCATGGATAAAGCTCTTTCGATCCGCAACTGATTGCATTTTAATGGATTGTATTTCCCAATCCTGATGACTTCGTATGTCAAACTCCGAAATTTTCCTTCTGTTAGTTCGGGAATAGAAAAGCCTACCTTCTGAATCAAAGCGCATGGAAATAGGGTCAGCCACCAAGGAATCGGTAGCCCAAACACTGAGTTGAAAGTCCTCATGAAGCTCAGGCTTTACCATAGATTCCACCGTAGCAGCTTGTACGCGGGCATCTTCCAATGACAGGGTCTTAATTTTTAGATCAACGGGTTCCTGTTTGCAGGCGCTTAGTGCGATGAAAAAAATAAGCAAACCCGTCAGGTTTTGGAAAGGTTTTCGTGTAATTTCTACTTTCTTACGATTCATATTTGTAAATAAACAAGCCAACTTGGGCATCTGTTTTCTCAATTATTTATTTGATGATAAAGTCCAAACAAAAATTCCGAGATTTATTCATCAATCTCCGTCAGAGTGGCCAAAAAGCTGACTAGATCCCGGATCTCCCTTCGAGAGAGCAATCCCTTCATATCCGGCATACTTGAAGGTGCCATTTTAGTTTCCTTAATTGAGCTTTTTTTGACTTCTGCATCGGGGTTGTTGCCCATTTTCACAAACAAACTGGACGATGTTTCCTTTGCCAAAACACCAGACATGGTTTCCCCATCATTTAACGTCAAAGTAACCACTCCAAACCCCGGAGCCAACCGTTTACTTGGATCAATCAAGGCTTCAAGAAGTTCTTCTCTGGAAAGAATTTTACCAATTCCATTCATCCTAGGTCCCGCATTTCCACCGATATCATCATAAGCATGGCAACGGATACACTGTCCGGTTTGGTGTTGGAAAAAGATGCTTCTTCCCCGGCGACTGTCTCCCCCATACATGCTTCCTCTATAGGAGGCCAATAACTCATCGGGAGTAAGTTTTGCCTGTATGGCTAAATACCTTTCCTTCAATTCGGAAGATCCCGCGGAATCCAACGCTTCTATAAGCTCCAGTTCTATATCTGGAGACAACCTGCCCCTTTCCATTTGATCCAATAATCCCGAAAAAACAGGTCCTGAATGTTCTATAGGGACTTTACCCAAGGTAATTAATGCCGCTTGCCTCTCCTCGACCGTCTGTTTATTTATTACATCAGAGAGTAAAGTCGCCATCAGATCACCGGAAATATTTAGCTTTTCCAGCAAATCCAAACCAGCCACACGGACATTTTTTTCTCTATCCTTCAAGGCAAGCTCTATGGCCTTGTTTTTACCCTCCCATTTCAGGTTAGCCAATGCACGCAAAGAAGCCTCCCTAACGTCAGCATCTCGGTCAGATTCCAAAAGTCCGTAAAGTCTATCTCCTGAACTAACAATTTCCAGCTTCCCCAATGCATTCACTGCCGAAAGCCGAATTGCTGACTCCTGGTTCTCAAGTAGCTTCATTAGAGTTTCAGTGGAAGCTTGTCGGATTTCTAGAGGGTCACGTTCTATTTTTCCTCTATTACGCCCATCTACCCGATCCAACACCGAAGGTTTGGACCAGGTACTAAGGGCTTGCATGGCTTCTACACGCATCGCAATTGGTGCATTTTCCTGCTGCACATAGGCGATCAGATTTTGCATGGACTGAGTAGTACCAACACGTAGGTTGGCATTTATTGCTCTTCGAACAAGTGGCTCTGATGTAAAGCGGGTTTCAGCAAGCGTATTGCCAAGAGCTGGTAAGGCGTCGGGGATTGAAAAATCATCATTGATGGCTCTGGCCGCTTCGGCAACGACATACTCATCCTTATCCCTGAGGAATACGGAAATCTCAGGAGATTCCATTCTTCGAAGTGCCAAGACCGCACTTATGCGCACCGCTCTCGAAGTATGGTCAGCTAGGGCAACTAAAGGCTCAACTTTCCCAATTCGCGCCAATGCCAAACTACCCGCATGTCGAATATAAACGTCACCATCATTGTTTGTCTCTAGCAACTTGATTAGTGGTTGAATAGCGGGTTCGTACGCTATCCTTCCCAATGCTTCGGCAGCGAAGAACTTAGCCCTGTCAAATTTATCATTGAGTAAGGGAATCAATGCTTCACCAGCATCAGCATAACGTACATCACCTATCCATCTGGCCGCCTGGGCACGAATCTCTTCGTCACTGTCTTTTAAATAGGGTTCTAAAACCGATGCCTCAGAGTTCTTTTTCCGTGCCACCTGACTGATACCCCAAATGGAATGAATACGGGCATAGCGGTTTTCCTTTTGTTCCAATTGGGTTTTAAAAACTTCCAAACCCTTATTTCCCTTCTCCACAAGGGCAAATTGGGATTTTCTTCTTATTCGCTGATCTTCATGCCCAAGCAATTCAGACAACCTTTCCAACTTAAATGAGCTGAAATCCTGGCCCATTAGCTCAGCCGTTTCCTTTCGGGCAGCCCAATTTACTCCTTCTTTGTCCTCAAGTTTCCATATCCGGCCACTGTCCTTTGTACCCCAGCCATTGATCCAGTCCGCAAAATAAAGCGAACCGTCCGGGCCAAAATCCATACCGGTTGCCAAAATTCCTCCCATGATTTTTTTGGTTTCACCCAATTCAAATCCGGCTCCCTTTGGGTTGAGTTTGAAAGCGTGTATTCCTGACCTGGCCGGATTTCCGACGAATTCAGCCACAAAAAACGTATTCTTCCATGCCGGGCCCAAGGCTGTGCCGGGGTTGTAAAGCATGCCCGTAGGTCCATTTACATAATTACTGATTGGAGGGATAAAATAAGCAGCCTGGTCTTCTGATCTTGGAGTATGCATGTTTTCATCCATCCATACCTTATAGGTATTGTTATCCGGATCCCTATATTTTCCAAACTGCCAGCTAGTTCTCCAACCGGTATCGGAGCCATCCACCAGATAGGTAAGTCGTTCCCGCTCTCCCCTATGGTCACCGTCATTATCAACGGTGATCAAGTTGCCGAATTCGTCAAAAACAAACTCATGGGTGTTTCGGACACCCATGGCGAAAATTTCAAAGTCGCTTCCATCTGGATTGGATCGGGCAATCACACCCCTATTTGGATATTTCCATTCTTTTCCGTCGGGACCAGTGCCATTAAAGCCAATATCGCCAATTCCCCAGTAAACCCGGCCATCAGGACCCATTTCCAAACCGGACATCCCATGACCACCAAATCCAATATGAATACCAAACCCATGGGCAATGGAAGTTTTTGACTCCATCAAACCATGCTTCCTATTTTCTTTGATTCGCCACATGTCAGGTCCCACACCTACAAAAAGATCATCTCCAAACTTCATGACCGCACCTGCAACATCTGTCACCTCATCGTTAAAATCTTCTACTACCAACTGATACTTATCCGCTAACCCATCCCCATTTGTATCTTCCAAGCGGTAAATGCGTTCTTTTTCAACGGTCATATCACGCCAATCATGCGATCCGTCTTTATTGACATCAGTCAACCATTGGTTTTGGTCGCTATTTTCAGGGGCTAAAGTTTTTCTGAGAAAGGCGCGCTTTTCTTCAACAGTTTCTAAGCTTATTGACTCGATTTCCCAGTCCTGATGACCCCGAATATCAAACTCGGAATTTTTTTGCCTCATGGTTCTACTATAATATAACCTTCCGTAATCATCAAAATCAATAGAAATAGGATCAAAAACCAATGAATCTGATGCCCATAATTTCAGGCTCAGTTGTTCATCAAGTTCAGGATTTACCAAGCCTTCTACGGATGAGGCAAGTGATCTGGCCTCTTCAGGATTTATTTGCTTAATGCGTAGGTCATCCGGTTGGGAGGAGCATCCTATTATGAACCAAAAAATTAATCCAGATTGGAATAGAGGCGAATAAAATTTTTGGATAGGTTTTATTAATTTAAATCTCATTTTTTTGGGCATTTCAAGCCGTAGCTTGAATGTGATTTTAAATATAAAATAGGCTCGAAATATAAGGAAAAGAAGGATAAGGGTAATACAATTTTTTTTAAACCCACTCATTCTTGGTTGAGGTCACTTAATGTACTTTGATTGGTATCACTTTAAATTTGAGGCTCCTTAAGTCTTTTCACACAATTGGCCAGAGATCTGTAATTGTGATAAGCTGTCTTCCAAATGTTTCCTTTAGAGCTGGTTTTGTAGTTGGGCTGCTTATCTATGCCGCCCGAGTACCATTCCCCATGTTCATGGTCTATAAGATTTTGATCAATATATGTCCATTGCAGTTCGAATTTGGAAAAATAATCCCATGGATCGTCCGGATAAAGATCTGCGAAAATCAGCAAGGTATTAAGTCCTTCGGCTTGGGCCCACCAGTTTTTTGTATCCTTAACCACTCTGGGTTCTGATTCACCCTTAAAATAATATCCCCCGTCATAGAAACCACCCACCTCATCATCCCACCCAAATTCCAAGGCATGATCCACCATCTTCTTTCCAATCTCCCAGGTTTTTGTGTCATTTTCCAGGCCAAGTACTTCCGACGCTTCCATCATCAAGTAGGCAGTCTCTACATCGTGGCCATAGGAAACATGATCAATGGCATGGTGCATTTGGATAATTGATTCCGAGGAATCACGAAAACTAACAGGCCTCCAATCCGGATACAAAAACAATTGCAAATATCCCTCTGGCTGAACGATGGTATCGCGAATCAAAACGAGAAGTTCTTCCAAACGTCGCTTAAGCAATGGATCCTTCCAGACATGGTATAATTCGCTAAAGGCCTCCAACAGGTGAATGGAACTGTTTTGGTCTTTGTATCCAATGGTAGAGGTGGAAGGTGTATCTTCATTTCGCTCCAAGGGAGTACCGTCGACAGCCAGATTTTGAAAATATCCTCCAAATTCTGCATCATAACTGTTTTCTTCCAACCACAAAAAGGCCTTTTGAGCCAAATCCAAGGCTTCCTCATTTCCGCTCGCTTCATAGTATGCGGCCAAACCGTAAATTCCAAAAGCATTTCCATAGGCAGTTTTTGAATCCGGATTGGATGAGATGACATTTCCCTCCTGGTCCAGCAACGTGTGAAAGCCACCATGTTCTGAATCCCAAAATTTATCCCGTATAAACAGAAATCCATGGTCAGCTCCTTCCCTATAATGGTCAATATCGGGATAGTTCATAGCTGCCTTAGAAGTGGTCCACAAGTGCCGTGCTTGAGAAACAATCATCTTGTGTTGGTTCTCCGAGGGAGTGAAATCATACTCAAACGCACTGATATATCCCCCATAAGTTTTGTCGTACGCCAAAGGATACCATTTATTCAACATTTCGTGCTGTATGGAATATTCCAATATTTCGGCATAATTTTCACGGATATTTTCTGTCTGTTGGTGGTCACAAGAACTGAAAAAAACGAAAATCAAACCTAAAGTTAGCGTTTTACTAGATGAACCGGATGACATAGTGGTTTTGGGTTTACTGATAAATGAACCTTAAATTTAATTTTAGATTTTCAGTATTCCTAACGTCTTTTCCTCGCTTTCCACCACCTATACCAAACAATCCCAAAAATAGGTATTAACAAAACCGGCCAATAATCGGCAAATGGAAATGTTCTGTCATCAAATTGCTCATTTTGTGCCCTAAGGGGTAGCTGATGCAGCATCAAAAACAGGAATATAAAGAGTTGATTTTTCATAATGTGATAGGTAACGCAAGAAACTAAATTAATTAAACTTGCCTGGGTGTTACAATTTAAAAGCAAACTAGCTATAATTCTTTTAAAAAATAAAAAATAGTTGACATGACGGGCAATTTTAGAAAGTTTTAAAAGGTATATCTGCATTATCCATAAAAAAGTGCTTTTTTTGCAGTACAAAAATGAAAACTTGATCGGATTTGTTCGGGTTAGGTTTCGTTATTTTATTTGGAAATCAAACTTAACGTTAGACGTATATTATTCTTCATTCCTTTATAACCAACCCAATATGATTTTAGGAGTACTTAAAGAACCAACTTCCGAAAAACGCGTTTCTATGCACCCTGAGGCTGTTAAAGCTCTCGTGGGGGCTGGAAACCAGGTTCTCGTCGAAACAGATGCAGGTCTTTCTGCCTTTTTGGCCGATGAACTGTACACGGAGGCTGGGGCTAAGATAGCGTCCCGGACGGAGACAATATCGCAGTCCGAAATGCTTTTTCAAATTAATCCGCTCACTTCCGAAGACCGCATTGCAGCTGGAAACGGTAAGATCATTATCGGTGTGTACCAACCCTTGGTCGAGCGGGACCTAATGAAGGAAATTGCGTCTCAGGGACTCACTTTATTAAGCATGGATGCTATTCCCCGTATTTCGAGGGCTCAAAGTATGGATGTGCTTTCCAGCATGAGTACGGTATCTGGTTACAAAGCAGTTTTGTTGGCAGCGGCAAACCTACCCCGCTTTTTCCCCATGCTGATGACAGCGGCAGGGACCATAGCACCGGCAAAAGTCTTGGTTATCGGTGCAGGTGTAGCTGGTCTTCAGGCCATTGCCACCGCAAAAAGACTTGGAGCAGTGGTAGAGGCATTTGACACGCGTGCATCCGTAAAAGAACAAGTGGAAAGCTTGGGAGGAAAGTTCGTAGACGTACCCGGCGCTGTGGAAGATAAAGCTGCTGGCGGGTATGCCGTAGAGCAATCGGAAGAATACAAGCAAAAGCAATCCGAAATGCTGGAGAAATCCATTGTCAAATCTGATGTGGTGATCACAACAGCACTGATTCCAGGAAGGAAAGCTCCAATTCTGATCACAAGAGAAATGTTGGTGAAAATGAAACCCGGTGCGGTAGTAGTAGATCTGGCTTCAATAAATGGTGGAAACTGCGAAGGAACTGTCGACAATGAGACAGTAACGGTAGAGGGAGTAACCATAATCGGAAGCTCTGCATTGCCAGCTACAATGCCGGAGGATGCCACAAAAATGTACAGTAAAAACGTACATAACCTGCTTAAACTTTTATTGAACGGTGACAAACTCAACCTCAACTTTGAAGATGCAATTATTCAGGGAACTTGTATCACCCATGGGGGAGAAATTGTCTATGCACCCTTAAAAAAATAATCATGGAACAAATTATTCAATATATTTCAGTCAATCAGGAAGCATTATATGTCTTCATACTTGCGGTTTTTGTAGGCATTGAGGTAATTTCAAAAGTACCCACGGTCCTTCATACTCCCTTAATGTCCGGTTCAAATGCGTTGTCAGGTGTAGTTATCGTCGGATCAATTTTGGTATTGGGCAAGACATCCCCGGATAATTACCTTGCGTTGGGACTTGGATTTTTGGCCGTACTTCTTGCGACGCTAAACGTTGTAGGCGGCTTTACAGTCACCAACCGGATGTTGGAAATGTTTAAGAAAAAACCTGCTAAAAAATAAACCTCATGATTTTACAAATTATAGATATTTGCTATTTAGTAGCAGTAGTTTTGTTTATTGTAGGCATCAAACTCATGAGTCACCCTGACTCAGCCCGAAGGGGAAATGCTATTGCATTGGCCGGAATGCTTCTTGCCATTGTGGCAACCTTTTTAACGCCAGGATTAAATAACATCATCTTGATTCTTATCGCAATGGCAATAGGAACGGGCAGCGGACTTTATTATGCCAAATCCGTAAAAATGACCGCTATGCCCCAGCTGGTTTCTTTTTTCAACGGAATGGGAGGAGCTGCCGCTGCGTTGATTGGTCTTGTAGAATACGGGGATCTTGCCGTAGACGAAATTGGAAAAGGGGCTGTATTGATGGCTAGTTTGATCATCGGATCCATTTCGTTCTCAGGTTCGTTGATTGCCATGGGGAAATTGGAAGGCGTCATCAAGGATATACAAATTAACAAAATCCTGGCTTTTGTTTTGTTGGCAGTAGCCATCGCCGTATCAGTATATGTTCTCCAATCGGGAGAACCGCAACCAACCCTTGTGTATGTCATTGTTCTTATTTCCCTAATTTATGGGTTGGCTTTCGTTTATCCTATTGGTGGTGCAGATATGCCAGTGGTAATCTCTTTACTCAATGCCCTTACCGGAGTCACTGCGGCAACGACCGGTCTGTTATACGACAACAAGGTAATGCTGATGGGTGGTATCTTGGTAGGCTCTGCGGGACTGTTGTTGACGCTGTTAATGGCTAAAGCGATGAATAGATCCGTAGCCAATATTCTCTTTACTTCGTTTGGTGGTTCTGCTGGCGGTCCTGTAGGTGGGGATAATGGGGATCAGGTTGCCAAGGAAATTAACTTATATGATTCTTCCATTCTTCTCTCCTATGCCAAGCGTGTAGTGGTTGTTCCCGGTTACGGCTTGGCAGTGGCACAGGCTCAGCATGCCGTACATGATCTCGAAAAGGCATTGGAAGAAAAAGGCGTAGAGGTATTGTACGGTATACATCCCGTAGCAGGACGAATGCCCGGACATATGAATGTCCTTTTGGCTGAGTCTGACGTCTCCTATGAAAAATTGATCGAAATGGACGATATCAACGAAAAGTTCCCTAACACGGATGTAGTTATGGTTATTGGTGCTAATGACGTAGTCAACCCAGCAGCTAACGATGACCCCTCAAGCCCAATTTACGGAATGCCTATACTGGAGGTTAATAGAGCCACGAATGTCATTGTGATAAAGCGGGGAATGGCCTCAGGTTATGCAGGTATCGAAAATGCGCTCTTCTTCGATCCAAAAACCCGTATGCTCTTTGGAGATGCCAAAAAAGTATTGACAGGATTAGTTACGGAAGTGAAAAATATGTAAATCCTTTCAGGGATTTCAATTAATCTAAAAAAACCAGATAGGAGCAATTTCCTATCTGGTTTTTTTGTTTGATTAAGTTGAAATTTGCTGAAGTCAATTATAACACTCAAAAACCAACTTAATTAAAGACGGATATATAAAATATGCCGTCATGAATTGAAATAATTTTTTAACCACATAGTGCATATAGTTCACATAGATTGAGAAATTTATGCGGAGATTAGACTATTGTTGATTTATCCATCGTCAATGTTCGTGATTCGTAATTAACCCAATAACCCAGTAACCTAATACCCATTAACCAAAAATTCATCAACCTATCGACTCATCAACCATTCAACCTAAATATCCCCTCCAACTTTTAGGTGAATTATAAATGTCAAATCAAGCCAAGTAATTAGTTTTTTAGACCACATAGTGCGTATAGTTCACATAGGTTGTGAAATTAGTTGACATTAGACTACTGCCGATTTATCCATCGCCAATTTTCGTAATTAGTAATTCATAACTCGTAATTAACCCAATAACCAGTAACCTAATAACTCATTAACCTATCACCCATTAAAGCAAAATATCCCCTCCATCACAGGGCTAGGAGTCAATATTCAGTCTGAAATTCAATAACCCAATAACCAGTAACCTAATAACTCATTAACCTATCAACCCATCAACCGTTTAAACTAAATATCCTCTCCATTACAATCCACTTTTCCCCAGGCTTAGACCATGGCAAGGGCTGCTGTAAGCTGGACATCAAATTCTCCCATGCCTGAACAGCTGGATTTTCTGCATCCATTTGGGCTTTTTTGTCAAAATCAAACGTATCACCCACTTCCATAATCATAAATAACCGATTCCCTGTCAGATAAATATCCATGACCGTTACATCCGCATCTTTGATACTTTTGACGATTTCTGAAGATACCTGTCTATGATGGTGGATGTAGGCTGCGATGGTTTCGCTGTCATCTTTCAAATCCAGTGCCAAGCAAAATCGACGGTTTTCCATAAAATTGATTTATGTCAGTCCTTTATTTTATAAAACTTAATTGCATTTTCGGACCAAATTTTAGTTTGTACTTCCTCGGGAAAATCCGCAAGGTAGGCTTCAAGGACACCCTTTACCTCTCCGTAAGACGCTGCTAACAAGCATACCGGCCAATCTGAACCAAACATAAGCCTGTCCTGCCCAAAAACATCCATCATTACATCCAGATAAGGAAAAAAGTCCTCCAATTTCCAGTTCCTCCAATCATTTTCCGTTACCATTCCCGACAGTTTGCAGTAAACGTTGGGTAAATCCTTAAATTCATGCATCAGTTCTTTCCAATCACTGATTGATTGGTGCTTGATATCAGGTTTAGCCAAATGGTCAATAACAAAAGAGGCATTTGTAAAACGGCTAGCCGTATCCAAAGCTCCTTTCAATTGGTTTGGAAATACCAGTATATCGTAGGTATACCCAACCTCAAATATAATTTCCAATCCCCGCTGAAAATCTGGGTGACTGATAAAATTTGGATCTGCCTCATCCTGCAAAATATGCCGGAACCCTTTCAATTTTTCAAAAGATGCAAACTCCCTAAGCTCCTCCTTTAATGATGCAGCCCTCAAATCAATCCATCCCACAACTCCCTTTATGAATTCGTTATTTTCAGCCAATTCCAATAAATACCGGGTTTCTTCTACTGTTTGAGCTGCCTGCACTGCTATACAGCCGGCGATTTTGTTTTCAGCGTAAACTTTTCTCAATTCAGATGGTAAAAAATCCCGCTTTAGCTTATACAAGCTATCTGTAATCCACGGGAATTGCTCGGGATCATACTTCCAGAAATGTTGATGGGAATCAATAATCTTCATTGAAGGATGCATATCATCTACTTGACTTTCATGAATAGGTTATCAATCCGGAACCCGATAGACAAAGGCATTTAAATTCATTCCGGCACCGACAGATGCAAACAGAAGATAATCGCCCGGTTGAAAATGATGGTCGTCCAATTTACCTTTCACGATCAAATCATATAGGATAGGTACGGTAGCCACCGAATTATTTCCCAAAAATCCTATAGACATGGGCATAATTCCCTCAGGAATGTCGCTCTCACCATAAAGGCTAAATAGCCTTTCAAGGATATTGTAATCCATTTTTGCGTTGGCCTGATGGATCAGAACTTTTTTGATGGATGATAATGGAATTTGCGCTTTATCCAGACAATCTTTGAGCGTCTGAGGGACAGTTTTTATAGCGTATTCATATAACTTTCTTCCGTTCATTTTCAAAAAAAGCGTATTGTCTGCAAAATCAGGATTGTAGGAAGGTTTCATTTCCAAAAAATGCGACTGCTCCAAGGTGTCGGACCTGGTGATATGTTTGATCAATCCTACTTTTTCATTACTCTCTCTAGCTTCCACCACCACGGCTCCTGCCCCATCAGAGAAAATCATTGAATCGATATCATGGGGATCTGATATTCGGGATAAAGTTTCAGCTCCTATTACCAGAATTCTCTTTGCATCCCCAGATCGGATATAATAGTCTGCCTGTATGACACCCTGTACCCACCCTGGACAGCCAAAAGGCAAATCATAAGCAACCGTGTAAGGATTGGAAATTTTTAGCTTATGCTTAATCCTAGAAGCAATTGGTGGACACATATCAACCTTAATATTATCCTTACGGAGGTCTCCAAAATTGTGGGCTACGATAATGTAATCCAAGGTTTCCGGGTCAATTTTAGCGGATTGAATTGCCTCAAGCGCGGCGTAATATCCCATATCTGAAGTCACCTGATCATCCGCAATGTACCTCCTCTCGCTAATTTCTGTGATCTTTTGAAGTGTTTTAACGATTTCAGAATTCGGTTTTGCCAACCTCACTCCAGAACTGTCGAAAAACTCTTTTGTTAAAAAATCGTCATTTTTAACTACTTTTTCAGGAATATAACTTCCCGAACCGGTCACCACGGTACGTACCAACTGCTCCATAGATTACATTTAAATTTATAAAAGGGATTTATTAAGGCTTATCGGGTAAATTTAAATAAAAACATATACATCAACTAAGAACAAATTATTTTATTCGCTTTATGAGAAAAAAAAAAGCGGTTTTGAACCGCTTTTTTTCCTTTTACAGATTTGGTTGAGGGGTAGTCCTCAAATAGGGCTTTATTTCCTTATGCCCTTTGGGGAATTTTTTTGGAATGTCTTCGTTTTTTATTGCTGGAGCGATAACTACATCTTCTCCATTTTTCCAATTGGCCGGTGTGGCCACTGAGTAGTTTGCCGTTAGCTGCAAAGAATCAATAACCCGAAGTAGTTCATCGAAATTCCTTCCGGTACTTGCTGGATAGGTAATGATTAATTTGACTTTTTTGTCATTGCCAATGATGAAAACGGAACGTACGGTGAAATTTTCATTCGCATTGGGATGGATCATGTCGTACAGTTCGGCAACTTTTCTATCCTCATCCGCAATGATAGGGAAGTTCACTTCCGTATGCTGTGTTTCGTTGATATCCTTTATCCAAGAATGATGGCTCTCTATACCGTCAACGCTCAACGCAATCATTTTGACATTTCTTTTGTCAAACTCTGCTTTTAACTTAGCGGCCGCTCCAAGTTCGGTTGTACAAACTGGAGTATAATCTGCCGGATGGGAAAACAATATCCCCCAGCTGTCTCCCAAATATTCATGAAATGTAATGGTACCCACCGTAGTTTCTGCGGTAAAGTCTGGGGCAATATCTCCTAATCGTAGTGACATAGTTTTTGAAGTTTGTTGATTAATCTATAGGTTAAATGGGGAAACAAATATTAAAGTAAATTGGTTTATAAATTGATTTAATTCTCAATTGTTAAAATTGGAGGGAAGATACCTTCGTAAATTTAAACGTTTCCAGCAGACCAATTTAAAACATTTTTAATTAGCTTTCAATGCTTTGAATACCTACACCAAATATTTTTTGGCTGGGTTTTGGTTTGTGGAAGAAAGGCTCTATCTTTGCATGACATTTCGGAAAAAGGCTAATTAAGCACTTTATTTGGTCCGTTCGTCTAGGGGTTAGGACGTATCCCTTTCACGGATAAAACACGGGTTCGATTCCCGTACGGACTACAAATTAGTTCCGAAATGTTCCCCGGTCCGTTCGTCTAGGGGTTAGGACGTATCCCTTTCACGGATAAAACACGGGTTCGATTCCCGTACGGACTACAACAAATAATGTTTGTTGTTCTTTAGGAATAATAAATTTTGTTTGTGGTTGTTAGTGGTTAAAGTGAATAGAAAAGCCCGGTCTGTTGATCGGGCTTTTTTTTATGCCCTTAACTGCGGAAACCTTCCAGGTTTTTAACAACCATCTTTTTTTCAAATTTAATAGGTGAAACCTGAAGGTTTTTCTTCATGGTTTGTACCAACTTACTACGGATATTGATATTATAGTAACCCATGTAAACCTAGAAATAAGCGATTTAAACCAATTCCTCTACTTTTTTGTAGTTCTCACCTTCTTTTTTATCAACAAGTAATTCATCAGGAATCATGTGTTTTTAAAAAGTAAAATGAGAACTATTCCCTGTTGGGTTCTGTTTTCGTCTTTATTCCGTTTTGAACTATTTAAGGCAAGTATGATTCCCATAAAAAGCCGGTTTGGCCTGATTTTGATTTTGGGCGCATTGAGCACCATCAGTCCATTTTCCGTCGACATGTATTTGCCGGCTTTTCCTTCAATTGCGGAGAGCTTAAATACCGATATCTCAACAGTTCAGCTTTCTCTTACCAGTTACCTAATAGGCATTGCCATTGGCCAGTTGTTTTACGGCCCCCTACTCGATAAGTATGGGAGGAAAAAACCGCTTTACGCGGGGCTAGTCATCTATATTATTGCTTCTTTTGGATGTGCAATGACGAAAACCATTGATGCCCTTATCTGGATGCGGTTTTTGCAGGCGATTGGAGGCTGTGCAGGCATGGTAGCCGCACAGGCATTGGTTAGGGACATTTTCCCCATAAACAAAATTGCCCAAGCATTTGCCATGCTAACGTTGGTGATTGCGGTGTCTCCCATGATAGCTCCCACCGTCGGGGGGTATTTGGCCACCCAAATGGACTGGCATTACCTTTTTATCGTGTTGGGTGTATTGGCTTCTATCCTTTTACTTTTCACCAAATGGTATTTGCCAGTTGGAACCTCTCCTGACAGATCCGTCTCACTCCGACCCCGACAAGTAATTGGGCAATATATCAACGTTTTAAAAAATAAGCAGTTTCTGACATATATATTGGTAGGCGGCATAGCCGGAGCCGCCCCGTTCGCCTATATCGGAGGATCTTCCTATGTCTTTATCAATCTTTACGGCTTCAGTGAAACGCAATATGGATGGGTTTTTGCAATATTAGCCACTGCCATGATTGGTTCTACGCAATTAAACCACATGCTGCTTCGGAGATACTCCAACCGACAACTTGTTCTTGCAGCATTGTCTTATCAATTGGTATTAGGCATACTGATCGTAGTGGGAACATGGAATGGTTGGTACAATGTGTACACGCTTATATTCATGTTATTTATATTTCTGACAGGACATGGACTAAGCGTACCCAATGCGGCAGCCTTATCCCTTGGCCCCTTCAGCAAGCAGGCTGGCAGTGCCTCTGCGATGATGGGATTTATGCGGATGGCTATCGGGGGGATCGTAACTGCCATAGTAAGCATGCTTCACGATGGCACGGCCATGCCCATGGTGGGTATGATGTTTCTCAGTATTTTGGGTGGCATGATTGTATTGATGCTTCACTATCAAGCTAGGAATAAACGTTTTCATGCCCTGAAAAATAGGGCATCTCTGGCGGTGCAGGTCTAAGTGATAGTTTATGAATATTTAAACCTGCCAGGTGTCTGCTATTTTATCGTAGAGGTTGCAGCTGATAAAAAAACCTGGCAGGTTTTCGAATAATCGAAAATCACAAAACACCGAGACAATTTGTGTTTTGACCAAAACGTATCTAATTAACGGTATAATTTTATAACTTTGCATTTTATTTCATAATAGAGCCAATTCATTCATGATTTCAGTAGATAATCTTTCCCTCAAATTCGGTAAAAGGACCCTTTTCGAAGACGTAAGCCTTAAATTCACCCCCGGCAACTGCTATGGGGTCATTGGAGCGAACGGCGCGGGAAAATCCACTTTTCTAAAGATCTTAACCGGAGAAATGGACAGTACCTCTGGACAGGTAAATATAACTCCCGGACAGCGGATGGCCGTTTTGTCGCAGAATCACAATGCCTTTAACGAAATTGAAGTACTTAGAACTGTGATCATGGGTCATTCTAAACTGTTTAAAATCCTGACGGAGAAGGATGCCATCTATCTGAAAGAAGACTTCTCAGAAGCAGATGGTAACAGGGCTGCGGAGTTGGAGGCTGAATTTGCGGAAATGGACGGATGGAATGCCGAAAGTGATGCCGCTTCTCTTCTTTCAGGTCTGGGAGTGACCGAGGACCTGCATTACGAAAAAATGAAAGACCTTGCAGGTGACAAAAAAGTCCGGGTATTGTTGGCCCAAGCCTTATTTGGCAATCCCGACATCCTTATTCTTGATGAACCTACAAACGATCTTGATGCCGAAACCATCAACTGGTTGGAGGATTTTCTCGTTAACTTCAAAAACCTCGTAATTGTAGTTTCCCACGACAGGCACTTCTTGGATACGGTGTCAACTCACATTGTTGATATCGATTTTGGTAAGATTAATATTTACAGCGGAAACTATACCTTCTGGTATGAGTCTTCCCAATTAGCCGCGAAGCAAAAAACGGATCACAATAAGAAAGCCGAAGACAAACGGAAAGAACTCATGGCATTTATTGAGCGCTTTTCGGCCAACGTAGCCAAATCCAAGCAGGCAACTGCAAGGAAAAAGATGCTTGAAAAGCTCAATGTGGACGAAATCAAGCCATCCAGTAGAAAATACCCTGGTATCATTTTTAAGCCTGAAAGAGAAGCCGGAGATCAGCTCCTCCTAACAGAAGAACTGAGCCTTTCAGATGAAGGAACCGTCTATTTCAAAGATGTCAACCTGATGGTGGACAAAGGAGACAAAATTGCCTTTATTTCCAAAACCAAACAAGCCGTCACGAAGTTTTTTCAAACCATTATGGAAGAGATTTCTCCGACCAAAGGATCTTTCAGATGGGGAGTAACCATAAATAAAGCCTATTTACCCAATGACAATTCGAGTCATTTTAACACGGATATCAAACTCATCGATTGGCTTACCCAATACTCGGATAATCAAGAGGAAGCTTACGTGAGGACTTTTCTGGGAAGAATGTTATTTACTGGTGAGGAGTCGTTCAAAAAGGCATCGGTATTGTCAGGCGGGGAAAAAGTCCGTTGCATGATTTCTAAGATGATGCTTCAGAACCCAAATTTTCTAGTTTTGGATGAGCCTACCAACCACTTGGATTTGGAATCCATACATGCGCTTAACAATGCCATTATAGACTTCAACGGAACGGTTCTGATATCCTCTTTTGACCACGCCTTTGTTGAGTCGGTAGCCAACCGGATTATAGAATTTACACCAAAGGGAACCATAGATCGAAGGATGCCTTACGAGGAGTACCTGGAAAATGCCGAAATCAAGGCACTTCGGGATAAAATGTACAGCAAATAAAATCCGGCTGGGGCTTTGCTGGCTTTTGCGATTATCGGATACCTCCTTTTGACTATGTTGTTGGGAGTATGGGCTTCCAAGAAGGTAAAGAATTCGAAAGATTTTATGCTGGCGGGAAGGCAACTTCCCCTGTTTTTGAGTGCCTCTGCCCTATTTGCAACCTGGTTTGGATCTGAGACGATATTTGGGGCCTCTTCGGAGTATTTGGAACATGGACTGTTAGGGGTCATGGAGGATCCATTTGGTGGAGCACTTTGCCTGCTGCTTTTTGGATTGTTCTATCTGAAGCCGATTTACAGAATGAATTTGATGACCTTGGGTGATGTATTCCTTGAGTTGTATGGAAAGCGTGTGGAGTTCCTCACGGCTATATTTATGGTTCCTGCCTATTTCGGCTTTGTCGCCGCGCAACTCGTTGCTTTGAGTCTAATACTAGGTGCCGTAACAGGGATAAGTTTGACCATGGGTATTATCATCAGTGCGGTAATAGTAGTCGTTTACACTTTTTTGGGCGGTATGTGGGCCATTTCCATTACTGATTTTGTTCAAACGCTCATTATAATAATCGGTCTGGTCTGGGTAGCTGTGTTGGTAATAAACAAAGCGGGAGGTATCGTTCCTATTCTGTCCCAAGCACCGGAAGGAAGCTTTCAGTTTTTCCCTCCCCCGGAACCTAAAGCTTGGTTTAATTATCTGGGTGCATGGGCGATAATTGGACTTGGAAGCATTCCCAGCCAAGATATATACCAACGGGTAATGTCTGCCAAAAGTGAGCGTGTCGCTCGTACATCCCTTTATCTTGCGGCATTGTTTTATTTGACTTTTGGTCTGTTTCCATTATTTATTGCCCTGGGGGCAAAAGTACTGTATCCCGAGCTCTATTTGGCTAATCCGCAGATGTTGCTCCCCGAAATGGTTTTACAGCACGGAGGACTGGCTATTCAAATCATATTTTTCGGTGCCCTTTGTTCTGCTATAATGAGTACTACAAGCTCTGTAATGCTGGCTCCGGCTGCCATTATCGGTGAGAACATTATCAAGCCTGCTTTAAAAGTTAAATTAACCGACCAAAAATTGCTGCTGCTGTTGCGGCTAAATATTCTCTTTGTCGCTATAGTTGCCACAACTTTGGCCAGTTGGAGCAGCAATATCTATGAATTAATAGGCGAATCATCCATGCTGCTCTTGGTTTCTCTTTTTGTACCTTTGACAGCGGGGCTCTATTGGAAACGGTCCTCCTCCGCAGGTGCGATTTTAGCGATTTCCTTTGGCTTACTTTCATATCTCATCTTATATTCCATGGACCTTGCCGTGCCGGCACATCTTTCTGCCACAGGATTCAGTGCGCTGGGTATGGTTCTTGGTTCCTTCTCCTTTCCTAAAACTCCGCTACATGCTTCCTTATCCTAATGTTTTTCTAAAAAAAGGCAAAGAAATATCCGTTCAACGCAGACACCATTGGATATTTTCCGGTGCAATTGGCCGTACTCAGGGAACCTTGACTGAAGGAGACCTCGTAAATGTGGTTGATATGGGCGGTAAATTTTTGGCCACGGGTTATTATGGAAGTGGTTCTATTGCGGTCCGAATCATTTCATTCGTGGAAAAACCTATTGACGAAACATTTTGGACAGAGAAAATCAGTGCCGCTTACGAGCTGAGAAAAAAGGTTGGGCTGACTGACAATTCCCAAACTAATGTTTACCGTCTGTTTCATGGTGAAGGTGACTTTATTCCCGGATTGATTATTGACTTTTATAACGGTACGGCTGTGATACAAGCCCATCAGATTGGAATTCACAGACAGATTCCGGTTATTGTACAGGCACTTAAAGCAATTTACGGGAATGGCCTTTCCGCGGTTTATGACAAAAGTGCGGCTACCTTGCATCAAGGATCAGAAGAAAGCAATGACGGACTGGTTTACGGCTCTCCTGCCACACAGGTAGTGATGGAACACGGACACCAATTTGAAATAGACTGGGAAAAAGGCCAGAAAACCGGATTTTTTATAGATCAGCGGGAAAACCGTCAGTTACTTTCAACATACAGCCTTGGAAAAAAGGTACTGAATGCTTTCTGTTATTCGGGAGGGTTTTCGGTCTATGCATTAAAGGCAGGTGCGAAAGAAGTCCACTCGGTAGATATTTCGGCAAGTGCTATAGAAATGACAGCGAAAAATGTGCAGTTAAATCCTACAGAATCAGCACAGCACAAAGGGATTGAAGCAGATGTAATGCAGTACATCAAGGATATTTCAGGGGATTTTGACGTGATCGTGTTGGACCCACCGGCTTTTGCCAAGCATATTCGAAGTAGGCACAAAGCTATTCAGGCATATAAGCGCTTAAACGCTACCGCCATGAAACATATTCCCGCTGGCGGCATCCTGTTTACCTTTTCCTGCTCGCAGGTGGTGGACCAAGTTCTTTTCAACCATACCATTACGGCAGCAGCTTTAGAAGCGAACAGAGCCATCCGCATACTACACCAACTGACCCAACCTGCCGACCACCCCATCAATATTTTCCACCAAGAGACCGCTTATCTGAAAGGGTTGGTGGTTTATGTGGAGTAGTGTTCTTAATTCGGAGTTCTACGGTTTCACGGTCGTCCATTCAATATAAACCTGTTCTGATATTCAAATTTCAGTCATGAACAATATTTTCCCCTCATACCCCAATTGGGGTAATTCGGCAAAAAAAAGTATATGCTAAACAGGACATTCTTTTGGTCTTTTTACGTCTATAGAAATATAGTACGGTTTCATTAAGAATAAACAGGCTGCGGCTATATGCTCTAGCCAAAAAATCACAGGAAGTAATTTTATTCATAACCTTTTCATCAATAACTAATTCAAAACGAAGATCTATTTACATTACCCAAAATTATGAAATCATCAATTAAACTGATCCTATTGTGCTTATTGATGTCGGGGATAGGATGTACACGTGACGAAGAACCTAACAACAGCGGAGTTTTTCAGGTAACTGTAGTAGGCAAAGGTATCGACTGTGGGTCACTACTGGTTATTGATTTTGAACAGGATGACCAAAGCGGAATTGATGTCATAACAGGAACATCAGAATGGCTGAGGTTTTATGCCTATAATCTCGATATGAAATACAATCAACCTGGAAAGATTTTAAAGGTTACCGCAAGAAAGACCAAAGATGAAGAATTGAGTCCATGTACACATTTAGGGCCAACCTATCCGTGGATTACCATTTTAAATGTAGAAGAATAAGTTACTTTAAACCATTTTTTTAATAAAAAAACCAGACGTATGAGAAATTTTCTTTACTTAATCGTAGCAACAATAATTGTTGTTGTCTTCTTTGGTTTTCAAAATCAGGAGAGCCAAAAATTCTATAGGGTTTCTCTGCGATTTGCTTTGTCCTTTCGGAAACCATTTTCAAAAGTTTTTTTGAGTAGGTGTTAGATTTATTTCTCCTAACCCAATATTCTAAAATTCCAACAAAATGGATATCGGCAGTCCTAGTCCAAATTATAATTCGTTTAGCCATTCCATGTTTCTTTTCTCCATCGCTTCTTGGGAAATCAGTTTTCCGTTTTGGATGTCCTGCTCGCTCATTTCCAGCATTACTTTTTGCTCGTTAGACAATTCAATGACTTCAGATTCAGACGAACTCGAAGAAACCAGTTTATCAAGTGCTTCCAAGAAATCTCTATTTTTTATCGATAAAATTTTATCAATTAATCCATTTCTGATATTATCAATTTTCTCCATTTTATATTAATTTTGAATCTAAATATCCAAAAAATTAGTCTCCTTTCCTATTTGGTACTTGTGTTTTTAGGTTATTGAGGTAGTTATGGGTTATGAAGTATGATTGAAACGATGACCCCAGATTCCGCCTGGGACTATTGAAGTGTCCGGCAGCTTCAAGTTCGGTCATTCGATATGAATCTATTCTGATATTCAAATTTCGTTCATGAACTATCTTTTTCCGACAGACTATGATTTTTTCTTCTACGATAAATCCCGATCTCGAACAATGTTGAACATAGTACTGCCACTACGATGTGCAATCCGGGAATAGGAAATCACTTCCTCAACGCACATATATCAATAAGACTCCCCTCCAGATTATAAGTCCTTACCTCCAACTCATCTTCCACCAACTGCACAGTACTGTAATGGTGTCCTCTATAGTTCTTTGCAGCAAACCAAGTCCGGGTTGGTGCATTGTCTTCCAAGTTTCCCCCTGCCCCACCAACCTGCATATATACAATGCCGTTGTCGCTGGAAACTTTTCCCCTATAAATCGGATTGGTCCGCATATAGGTATGAAGGTGTCCATAGAAAACCATGTCCACGGATTGATCTTCCAATAAACTGACCAAATTGCTAAGGTTTGGATCTCCCAAGGTACTCGGACCTGCCCAAGTATTCCCATAATCATCTTCATCCGAGGAATAGGGTGCATGATGCAGGACTACAAATTTCCATTTCGCCTGACTTTCCCCGAGCTCGCGTTTCAGCCAGTCATAATGGGAACCCCCGGTTTGAAGCTCGTTTTTCAGGTTACTGTTAAGCATCCAAAATGAAGCCTCTCCATAATCAAACCGATAATACGCCTTTTCACCGGTCTGCGGATGGTATTGACTATACCAATATAAATCATCATCACCATTTCCGGGTACGGTAGCGATGGGAATTCTAGTGGTCAAGGGTCCAACACCCTGGAAATATTCCATGGTCCACTGAAATTTATTTTCCTTCTTGCCACCATCAGTGAGATCTCCCAGGTGAATCAAAAAATCCGGACGTTCGTCCCACATCAATTGGGCTACCCGATTGTTGATGTGGGGTCGGCTTTCGGTATCACTGATTATTCCAAACATAATTGGCGACGGTCTATGCTTTACGGTCTGAAAAGTAAGTACCGGAGTTTGAAATGTTTCTCCACGAGTGTTGGAAAGGCTAACTTGATAATAATAGGTAGTTCCAGCCTTTAGATTTTCAATTACGGCATTCCTAATCAGTGTTGAATTTTCTTGAATAGGAATGGTTTGATCAAGAGGAAGTTTTTCTCCAAATGAGATCATTCCAGTAGCAGGTTGATCGGTTTCCCAAACCAACTGAGCGGAATTGGTGGTAATATGATTCAAGTAGGGCCCAGCTAGAAAGTGAAATTTATCCGGATAAAGTTTTCCTGTTAAAATATGCTTTTGAAGGTAGCTAAACCGACTTTGGGCTTCTTTAGGTGTGTAAGAGGTTCCGTATCTGGCAGTCTGCTTGATAAGATCATGTAACTGCATATAAGGCTCATTTTCTAAAAACCCTTTCAATATCAATTCGGTATCCGGTCCGAAATCAATGGATTTCAAAGAGGCAATTTTTTCTCCCTGATGAAAAAGTTGAATTTCGTTTCCCGTATAATTTATTATTAGATGGGACCAGTAGCTTTTCCAAGGTTTCAAAGGCCGCGATTCCCTTTGATTCTTTTGATCATGTGTGACTTCCAACTGAATTTCCCTCCCAAATACGCCAACTTGAAGGGACTGGGAATCTGAGTAATCCATACTAACTTGAAAGCCTACTGGCTGATTGACATGGTTCAGGAGCAGGAATTCCAATGCAAAAGGTTTGGTGTAAAAGTCGGTTTCATTGGAAAATGGAGTAAAAATAGCAGAAACGGGCTGATTCAATAAGTTTTGTGAAGATAATTCAGCTTCTTGAAACTGGCGAAAATCAGTCAAATAGTTTGTTTGGGGATCATTTCTCGTGGCAGCATTTCTTGGTAAGTCTGTTTGATTCCAAAACCAAAACTCCTGACGGGGAGCCGGAAAAGAATCCAAATACACGTCCTTAGAAAAAGGTGAAAAGAGCGACAGTAAAATCGTGATTACCAACATCTGTTTACTATATTTTAACAATGTTAAGTAATTTTTCCAAAAAAAAGATTGGTCGCTTTATTTTTTCTATCGGGGATCTTCCCTTATCCCCGATTTCCGCCATAATCCATTATATTTCAACCGCAGGGTCTATTTCGCCGTAGGCATATTTCTACTAAATTTCTACCATATTTCCATATTAAATATCCACCAGTATCAAATATCTATAAATATCAATTTCCCAATATTTCGGCCGTAGGCCATACCCTGAACCGCTACGCTCCTCAGGGTCTACGCTTCGCTTCGATTTCTACTGTATCTCAATATCTCAAAATCTATAAATATCAATTGAAATATCTAAAATAATATTGAATCCTAAGCGCATTACCAATAGCCAACAACGCCACCCCCACGTCAGCAAACACAGCTTCCCAAAGTGACGCCATGCCAAAGGCCCCTAGTGTTAAAACAACCGCCTTTACCCCAAAAGCGAGTCCTATATTTTGCCAAACTATCTGACGGGTTTTTCGCCCTATTTCAATGGCCAATGGAATTTTTGACAGGTTGTCATCCTGTATGACGACGTCAGCCGTTTCAATGGCCGCATCGGAACCCATCCCACCCATGGCTATTCCTACATCCGCCAAACCTAAAACGGGGGCGTCGTTGATTCCATCGCCGACAAAGGCCACCGTCCTATTTCTACCCAATAACTGCTCAAATTCCCTCACCTTGTCTTCGGGCAAAAGGTCTCCAAAAGCATTCTCTATACCAAGATCATCGGCCAACTTTTTCACAACAGCCATTCGGTCTCCTGACAATATGGAAAACTCGTTAACTCCTAATGACTTCAATGCTCCTATGACACCTGAAGCGTCCATTTTCGCCGTGTCCGCCAATAAAAAATATCCTACCAGACTACCCTCAAACCCGACTCCAATCAATGTTTGCTGAAACTCCCGCATATCTCCTGCATATGTAATTCCAAATTCATCCAGTAGAGCGAGATTTCCTGCCACCAATTGCTTGCCTTCCCAAATTCCTGATAGCCCTTTTCCTGCGATTTCGGAGATTTTGGAAAGGGGTGGCTTTCCATCGTCAGGTTTTAAAAATTCCAAAATGGCTTTTGCCACAGGATGGTTGGAATTTGATTCCAATCCGGCTACAGCACCCATTAATTTATTTTCATCACCATCATATTGGCTGAAGTCAGATTTTACGACCCGTAGCTTTCCCTCTGTAAGGGTCCCAGTTTTGTCAAACACAACCATGTCGACTTTTGCCATCACGTCGAGGTAATTTGCTCCCTTAAACAAAATCCCCCGTTGGGCAGCTGCTCCCAATCCTCCAAAGTAACCCAAAGGAATGGATATGACCAATGCGCAGGGACAGGAAATCACCAAAAAAACAAGTGCCCGGTACAGCCAATCGTTTAAATCATAGGTTTCAATCAAGAAGTATGGTAAAATCACCAATCCCAGTGCAGAAAAAACAACCACAGGAGTATATATTTTGGCAAATGAGGCAATAAACCGTTGCGTTTTTGCTTTTCTACTACTTGCCTGCTCAACCAAAAATAAAACTCTAGCCAGTGCGCTGTCTTTAAACAATTTGGTTGTTCTAACTTCTACAAGCTGACTTAGATTAATCATGCCTGCCAAAACCGTGTCACCCGAAGAAACGGGTCGGGGAACAGATTCCCCTGTGAGGGCGGCAGTATCCATTTCGGCGGCATCGTTTAGCAACACCCCATCCAAGGCCAGCCTTTCACCTGCCCTTACTTGTATTACTTCCCCAAGGCCTACTTTCTCAGGACTGAGTGAGATATAAGCCTTATCCCGTTTGACCCGCACTGTGGTGGGTCGGCTATCTATCAGGTCCCTGATGGATTTTCTTGACCTGCGTACCGCATTTCCTTGAAGCAGCTCACCGATGGTATAAAAAAGCATAACCGCAACCCCTTCCGCATATTCTCCCAAATAAAAGGCCCCGAAGGTGGCAATGGTCATTAAAAAGAATTCATTGAAAAGGCCCCCTTTAATCAGGTGGACGGCAGCCATCCGGATAACCTCCCAACCAACCAACAAGTAGGCAAATGCATAGATAGAAATCCGAAAAATTCCCTCAAACCAACCAACCTGAAAATGATCCATCAAGATCCCTGCAACAAGGATTATAAAGCTCAGACAACTCGGGAAATATAGCTTCCAGTCAAGGCTGGCTTTGACTTTTTCTTGCGGATTGGTCAAACTATCTTCCCCGCAGCAGCCTGCCTGAGATTGGTCCTTTTTCTCTGCAACGTAGGAGTTTTTTTGGTTGGTAGACATTTCTTTTGCGAGGTTTTTCCCGAATTGAAGCTAATATCAGGCAAGATAAGCCAAATACCCTTGTAAGAATATGGTTTAACATTTCCAAAGTTAAAAACTTTGGAAATGTTCTTTCAAGGGTATTTTTTCGGTACAAGATTTGTATACATTTTTACCAGAGCCCATTGATATAACCAACAAAAGCTCCAAGCTCAATAAATGCATCAAAAATTTGCAATAGTGAAAATTTGTTTAAATATTTGTGCATCGAAAATAATGAGAAATAATACTGCTATATCGGCCAAATTTTATTCTGCATCTGTAGATCAGATGATTGGGGTATTGTTTCTTCCATTGAGAACTTTTAGGTCTATTATCAGGGCATAGTCCCTGTTATTATTTATAATATCCTATGCGGATATTGATTTGCGCATCACCATTTTATCATTCATCAAGCATTCTGGGAATACCTATCTTTCGAAGAATTAATAAGGGGGTAGAAGAGTTTCTGTATTCAACTCATGTCCATGACAAACCAAAAATTCATTATAAAACCTGCTGGAGAACAGCATCATGCATATGCAGACACCATCACAGCCGAGATGGAACTTTCCGCTCAGGCTAGAGGTACAGGTATAGCTAAGCGTTCGCCTGAATATATCAAAACCAAGATGTCTGAAGGAAAGGCAGTGATTGCTCTTACCAAGGATGGGAAGTGGGCTGGATTTTGCTATATCGAAGCTTGGGGACACGGCAAGTTTGTGGCAAACTCCGGGCTAATTGTTTCTCCGGAATTCCGAAAGTGCGGATTGGCACGGGAAATCAAAAAGGAAGTTTTTAAACTAAGCAGGCAAAAATATCCCGATTCCAAAATATTCGGACTTACCACCGGTGCGGCTGTAATGAAAATAAACTCTGAATTGGGGTATTACCCCGTGAGTTATTCTGACCTAACAACCGATGATGAATTCTGGAAAGGATGTAAAAGTTGCGTGAATTATGAAATTCTTATGAGCAAAAACCGGCAAAATTGTCTCTGTACAGCCATGCTCTACGAACCTAAGCCGGAGAAAAAAAGTGTCCAGACAAAATTAAGAGAAGACTTCCAAAAAAATGTTCAACTTTTTATCAATCTGATGAAGGTGAAAAAAGATGTGTTTCTGAAATTCAGAAAAAATAAAGAGCTGGAAAATTCAAACAAAGAAAAAAATTAACTCAAAGATATTGCATGACAGATTCCGATTGGGAATCCAACTAATTTAATATTCATGAAATCGAGCATGACGAGAAAGTCCCACACTGGGATGATTATTTGCAATGCGAGATTCCAACTGACTATTGAAAAAAACAATTAAAAACAGATGAAAAAAGTCGTTTTAGCTTACAGCGGGGGATTGGATACTACCTTCTGCGCCATTCATTTAACAAAGGATAAAGGGTATGAGGTTCACGCTGTCTTGGTCAATACCGGAGGGTTTAGTGAAGAGGAACTTACTCAAATAGAAACTAGGGCCAAAACCTTGGGAGTGGCTTCTTTTAAAGTTTTGGATGTTACCACTACCTATTATCAGGAAGTAATTAAATATTTGGTTTTCGGGAATGTTTTAAAAAATCAAACCTATCCCCTTTCTGTAAGTGCGGAAAGAATCCTTCAAGCCAAGTCCCTGGCTGAATATGCCAAAGGAATCGGAGCAACAGCGGTAGCCCACGGAAGTACGGGGGCGGGAAATGATCAGGTAAGATTTGATATGATCTTCCAAACCATCCTTCCTGGAGCTGAAATCATTACTCCTATCCGTGACCTGAAACTCAGCAGGGAGGAAGAAATAGCCTATTTGAAAAAACATGGGGTAAGTATGAATTTTGAGAAAGCGGCTTACTCCATCAATAAAGGAATATGGGGAACGTCCGTAGGCGGAAAAGAGACATTGACATCCAACTTATCCCTTCCTGAAGACGCCTACCCTACCCAAGCCACCGAGAAGGAGACGAAGACGCTTACATTGACTTTTGAGCACGGCGAGCTGAAAGGTGTCAATGATAAGCAATATGACAATCCGGTGGATGCCATATTAAAAGTCCAGGAAATGGCTGGGCCTTATGGTATTGGAAGGGATACACATGTTGGAGATACCATCATAGGCATCAAGGGTAGAGTTGGTTTTGAAGCCGCCGCCCCGTTGATCATTATCAAATCACATCAGTTGCTGGAGAAACATACACTTACAAAGTGGCAATCATTTTGGAAAAATCAACTATCGGAGTTTTATGGAAACCACTTGCATGAAGGCCACTACTTGGACCCCGTGATGAGAAACCTAGAAGCATTCTTGGAAGATACCCAAAAGTTCGTAACCGGGAAAGTGATGGTAGCTCTTAACCCATACCGATTCAACCTAATAGGCATTGAATCGGCCCATGACCTTATGTCCTCTAAATTTGGTAGCTATGGAGAAATGAACAAAGGATATACGGCCGATGACGTCAAAGGCTTTACCAAAATCCTTGGCAACCAAACCGCAATATTTCATAAAGTGAACCAAACCCTTTCTGAAGATGAAAATTAAAACCGCAGTGATTGGTGCAGCGGGGTATACCGGGGGAGAACTCCTTCGACTGCTCGTTCACCATCCGGAGGTAGAAATAAGCTACATTCACAGCAACAGCCAAAAAGGCAGGAAACTGGAGGAGGTTCACCCTGATTTAATCGGTGAGTCAACTTTGGTTTTTACAGATGTAGTGAGTACTTCGGAACTTGACGCTGTTTTCCTATGCCTACCGCATGGGGAGACAAGACCGTTTTTGGAGAAACACAGTTTTGGAGGTTCCACTGTAATTATCGACCTCAGCACTGATTTCAGGAATGAAACCAATGGGTTTGTGTATGGTCTTCCGGAGGTGAATAGGGATACGATTCAAAATTCAAAGAAAATCGCCAACCCAGGCTGCTTTGCTACTGGTATCCAATTGGCGCTTGCCCCTTCAGTGGCGGCAGGCTTTACAGAAGGTGCCGCACTCCATATAACAGGAATCACAGGTAGTACCGGGGCAGGAAAGAAGCTAAGTGAGCCAACCCATTTCAGTCATCGAAATGACAATGTTTCCATTTACAAATTATTTACCCATCAGCATTTGACGGAGATCAAACAGACTTTTGGACAATTAAATGACAGCTTTACAAATGACCTGCTATTCGTACCATATAGGGGGAATTTTACCCGTGGGATTTGGATTACCGCCTATTTCCCTTTCTCCGGAAGCTTGGAAGAGGCCTATGAAACGTACGAGGATTTCTATAGTGAGGCTGCATTCACACATATTTCCAGACTGGACATAGACTTGAAACAGGTAGTAAATACCAACAAATGCCTGGTCCATCTTAAAAAGGAAGCAGGTCAACTGGTAATCTATTCTGCCATTGACAACTTATTGAAGGGGGCCTCCGGGCAAGCCGTTCAAAATCTAAACCTGGCCTTTGGGCTGGATGAAAAATCAGGATTACGACTTAAAAGTACGGTCTTTTAACCTACCACTTTGAAATCGAGCCTGCCTACGGGACAGGCAGGCATGCCGTAACCGTCACATAGTGGGATGATTATCAACATGCTGCCTGCCGCAGGCAGGGATTCCACCCCGATAAATCGGGACAAGTTATGACCGCTGAAAAACAAATACAAACATATGAAACCATTTGACGTTTACCCACTAATCGATGTTACTCCGGTAAAGGCGCTTGGGGCTACCCTATGGGACGAAGAAGGCAATGAATACCTTGACCTGTATGGAGGACATGCGGTCATCTCTATCGGCCATACCCACCCACATTTCGTGGATAGAATTACTAGCCAACTGAATAATATTGCGTTTTATTCAAATTCCGTAAAAATTCCCATCCAACAGGAATTTTCCAAAAAATTGGGAAATATGTCCGGATACCCGGAATATGACCTTTTTTTATGTAATTCGGGTGCTGAGGCAAACGAGAATGCGTTGAAATTAGCCTCATTTGCTACCGGAAAAGATTCCTTTATTACATTCAAAGGGGCTTTCCACGGAAGGACCTCCGGAGTAGTCGCCATTACGGACAATCCAAAAATTGTAGCACCGTTTAACAGCCATCATAAAGTTCATTTCCTTTCATTTGGGGATTTGGAAAGTGCGGAAGAACTACTGAGGAAAGGTCAAGTGGCCGGAATCATCATAGAAGGGATCCAAGGGGTAAACGGCGTTCAGGTTCCTGATGCTGCGTTTGTGTTGGGTTTAGCTGGCTTATGTGAAAAATACCAGGCCAAGCTAATTTTAGATGAGGTACAGTCAGGTTATGGTAGAACTGGCAGGTTTTTTGCCCACCAATGGATTGAAGGGTTGCGACCGGACTTGATCACTATAGCAAAGGGAATGGGTAATGGGTTTCCTATAGGAGGCGTTCTAATTCATCCTGATTTCAAAGCCTCATACGGGTTGTTGGGCACTACATTTGGTGGTAACCACTTGGCTTGCGCCGCAGGGTTGGCAGTACTGGAAGTAATTGAAAATGAAAAATTGATGGAAAATGCCCTCCATCAAGGTAATTGGATCATGGAGGAGCTTTCCAAAATAGAATCAGTTACCGACATACGGGGAAGAGGTTTGATGATAGGGATAGATTTAGACAGAGAAGCCGGACCCGTAAGGTCGGAACTTGTTCATAAATTCCGGATTTTCACCGGAAGTGCGGCAGGAAAAAACACAATACGTTTGCTGCCACCTTTAACTATCGACGCAAAAGCCCTACATTTATTTATTGATAGCCTTCAGGCTGTTTTGGAACTAAAAGAAGCTTGATAATAACTACACTTGATGAAGCATTTTACGCAATTTGAATCCAATACCCTCGCCCAAGAATTAATTGACAAAGCACTATATTTTAAAAACGCACCCCTTGCCGCTGATGCAAAGGGTAAGGGGAAGCGTTTGGGATTAATTTTTCTGAACCCAAGTCTACGAACCCGGGTAAGCACTCAAATCGCAGCATCCAATTTGGGAATAGAAAGTATCGTGCTAAATATGGACAAGGACGGCTGGGCCTTGGAAATGCAGGAAGGAGCCATTATGAACAAGATGACAGTGGAGCATATTAAAGATGCTGCTGCGGTGCTTGGAAGTTATTTTGATGTACTTGCAATCCGGGCCTTTCCCTCACTATCTAATAAGAAAGAGGATTCGGATGATTTCACCATAAATCAATTCATCAAATACGCTAATTTGCCGGTAGTAAGTCTGGAGTCTGCCATTAGGCATCCTTTGCAGAGTTTGGCTGATATGGTGACCATCAAAGAAAACCTATCAGAGAACACCAAACCCAAGGTAGTCCTTACCTGGGCTCCGCATATAAAAGCCATTCCCCATGCAGTCGCCAATTCGTTTGCCGAATGGACATTGGGATGTAACTACGATTTAACAATTACCCATCCGGAAGGCTATGAGCTTGACGAACGGTTTACTGCTGGGGCGACCATTGAACATAATCAAGCCAAAGCATTGGAGGATGCCGACTTTGTTTATGTCAAAAACTGGAGTGCATTCCAGTCCTATGGGAAAATCATCCACGTGGACGAACCTTGGCTGCTCACAGAAGAAAAACTAAAGCGAAGTCCTGAGGCTAAAGTAATGCATTGCCTTCCTGTAAGGAGGAACCTAGAATTGTCGGATGAAATTTTGGACGGTTCTAGAAGTTTGGTGCAGCAGCAAGCAAAAAACAGAATTTTCGCTGCTCAGGCAGTCTTGGATAAAATCATTTCTTAAAACATCGAAAGTTTATGGAAATCAATGTGATCAAAATCGGTGGAAATGTCATCGATCACCCTGAAAAATCCACGGAATTCCTACGCGCTTTCGCAGCCTTTCCAGGCTATAAAATACTTGTACATGGCGGCGGGGTTTTGGCTTCCCGAATCGGAAACTCACTCGGGATCGCACCCCAAATGAAAGACGGACGGAGAATTACCGACGCAGAAACCTTGGATGTTGTGACCATGGTTTATGCCGGATTAATCAATAAGCAATTGGTGGCACAGTTGCAGCGTTTCGGACAAAATGCCATCGGAATGACAGGTGCAGATGGTAACGTGATTCGATCAGTAAAGCGTCCGGTGAAAGATATTGACTATGGTTTCGTCGGAGATGTGGTAGAGGTAAATACCCATCTTCTTACCACCTTAGTCAGCGAGCATATCGCACCTACCCTCTGTGCCATTACCCACGACAAAAAAGGCCAATTGCTAAACACCAATGCGGATACCATAGCGTCTTGTGTGGCAACCGCGCTGGCCAAAAAACACACTGTAAATCTTTTTTTCTGTTTTGACCGCTGTGGGGTATTGATGGATGAAAAAAACGACAACAGTTTGGTTCCTTTTATCAACGAAGATATTTACGAAGAACTGAAAAGGGAAAAAATCATTCATTCGGGCATGATACCCAAGCTGGACAATGCCTTTGACGCACTTAACAAAGGTGTAGCCAATGTTTGGGTAGGTCTTCCGGAAAATCTCCTGATGGCAGCAAAAGGTAAAAATTCAGGCACCACTATAAGAAGCCAAAAATACGATTTATATTAACCTGCTAAACGAAGCCTTATTAGTAATCTTGAACAATCTCAAAGAAGAAGCACTCACGCTATTAAAGTCCCTAATCGAGACGCCATCGATCAGCCGGGAAGAAGACCGAACAGCACAGGTTCTTTCAAGCTATCTGACAGCAAAAAAAATCACCTGGGAAAGGTCGGGAAACAACATCTGGGCAAAAAACAAAAACTTTAACCCGGCCCTTCCTTCTGTTCTGCTAAATTCACACCATGATACCGTAAAACCGAATCAAGGATATACTCGGGATCCCTTTCAGGCAATAATAGAAGACGGAAAATTATACGGGTTAGGGAGTAACGATGCCGGAGGTTGCCTGGTTAGCCTGATCGCCACATTTATATATTTTTATGAAAAAAAGCTTCCTTATAATCTGATATTGGCCGCTACAGCAGAAGAGGAAATCAGCGGACAAAACGGCATAGAAAGCGTATTACCTTTATTACCATCATTGGAACTGGCAATAGTTGGAGAACCTACCCTACTTCAAATGGCCGTTGCCGAAAAAGGGCTCGTCGTCATTGACGCTGTGATAAAAGGAAAAGCCGGACATGCTGCCCGAAACGAAGGAATCAACGCCATTTACCTCGCGCTTGATGACCTAGTTATTATAAGGGATTACGAATTTCAAAAATCTTCCAATTATCTGGGGAAAAACAAAGTCACGGCAACTATAATACAGGCAGGCAGTCAACATAATGTCGTTCCTGACATCTGTACTTACACCTTGGATGTTCGTGTTACGGACGCATATACGTTGGAGGAAATCCTAAATGAATTAAAACAACAGGTAAAAGCGGAATTAACACCTCGCTCGCTCCGGCTAAATTCGTCCCGAATCGATCCGACACATAAGATCATTCAGTTGGCTGACAAACTCGGTATCTCACAGTATGGCAGTCCAACACTTTCGGATCAGGCACTCATTCCCTATCCTTCTGTAAAAATCGGACCGGGAGACTCAGCCCGATCCCATACCCCGGACGAATTCATTTTTGTCCATGAAATCTACGAAGGCATTGATGCCTATGTAAATTTACTGAACCACTATTCCGAACTCAACGAAACTTAAAATATCTAATCAATCTGCATACATGCAAATTAACCGATTAGAAAAAAACAAAATCACTCCATGAAACTTTGGCAAAAGAACAGCAGCAATAAAAAAGAAGTAGAATCATTCACCATCGGCCGTGATCCGGAATTTGACATACTCCTTGCACCCTTTGATGTCTTGGGATCGTTGGCGCATGCGCAGATGCTACAAGAGATAGGATTGCTGACTGCTGACGAACTTACTGCCTTACGAAAAGGACTGATTGAGATTTGGGATGAAATAGAGGCTGGCACTTTTTCCATTGCTCCGGGTGTAGAAGATGTTCACAGTCAGGTTGAATTTTTGCTAACCCAAAGGTATGGGGATGTAGGAAAAAAACTGCATAGTGGAAGATCCAGAAATGATCAAGTTTTGGTTGATCTAAAGCTTTATTACAGACACGAGATACAACTGATTATTAATGATATAAACTTCCTATTTACGGATTTGATAATGCTGGCAGAAAGGTATAAAAACCACCTTATGCCCGGCTATACCCATACCCAATTGGCCATGCCTTCATCCTTTGGTTTATGGTTTGGGGGCTTAGCCGAAGCCTTGGTCGAGGACCTTGAACTGTGGCGTGCAGCCTACCATTTGGTCAACCAAAACCCCCTCGGATCGGCGGCGGGTTACGGTTCGTCTTTTCCCCTTAACCGTTCCTTGACTACCCAGCTTCTGGGCTTTGCAGATCTTCATTACAATGTAATCAACGCGCAGAACAGCCGGGGAAAAACGGAGAAGTTTCTGTCGTTTGCCACTGCCAGCACCGCAGGTACCTTGAATAAACTCTCTGCGGATATCATCCTATTTATGAACCAACATTTTGCTTTTGTAACCTTTCCGGATGAATTGACGACCGGATCCAGCATCATGCCGCACAAAAAAAATCCGGATGTATTCGAGCTCCTCCGCGCAAAAACGAACCAGCTTCAAAGCAGCCCACAGGCAATCTTCCTTCAACTAACAAACATGACCACGGGGTACCACCGGGATCTACAGCTGTTGAAGGAAACTGTTTTTCCGGATCTAAGTCAGTTAAAGGATTGTTTGCAGATGACAGCTTTTATGCTGAAACACATCGTCATTAAGCCCGACATTTTGGAGGATAACTTCTACGCCTATCTATTCAGTGTGGAAGAGGTAAATCGGTTGGTATTGGAAGGGATGCCCTTCCGGGATGCATATAAGAAAATCGGAATGGATATAGAAGCGGGAGAATTTCGCCCTTCTACCAAAGTCGAACATTCCCATGAGGGAAGTATCGGTAATCTTTGCCTAGATGAAATCAAAGTTAAAATGCAAAAAGCACTGGTTTCCTTTGATTTTGAATACGTCGAGAAAAGTGTTGAAAAGTTGTTGGCCAAGTAAAATAACCTGTTTTGGCTATTTCTTTATATCCAATCCCAAATGATATAAACCATCACAGTGGCTACAACATACCCACCCAGAAACGAGAGAAAATAAGGCCAAGTCAGATTATATTGTCTGTAAGATTGACTCTCTTTTGGGCTTTCAGTTAAATTTTGAATGCGTTTTAACGAGCGCACCGGAAAAAATGAGAGAAAAAGAAGGCTGTAGGATACCGTGAAAATGAATAAGGTAAGGAGAACTTCCATGCTTTTAATGTATTTCCTAAAGGTAGGGAAAGGGTTGGAAAACTCAAAACTTTCTAAACGGTGAAAACCTATAATTTTGGTGCTTAATGTTTTAGATTAAAGATATGAAAAAAATCAAATCTACGGTGGCGGTTTTTAAACTTGTATTTCATTTTTGCATAGGTAAAATTAGGTATGATCCGAAATGACTGAGCAATAACCAGGAACATCAGTATAATTGAGAAAATGAACAACATATCAAATGAATACCCCGCATCGACAACAATACCATATACCGCCGGTCCGACCGCAGAACTCAGCACCATGATGGAAGCGAACAAACTTCTAACCTTTCCTATATAGGAAGCTCCAAAAAGCTCAACTTGCAAGGCGGACATAATGGCATTACCCAGACCTGCGGAAACACCCATCAGAATCATATAGGGGAAAATCACCCATGACTGGGGAAAAATCCATATAAAACCAATGGCAATCATAAATGGGATAAGGTAAAATGGGAAAAATCTTCGGGCTGTGTATTTATCAATTAACGGGCCTGCAAACAAAATGGCGACAGACCCCGCGATAGCATAAAATGTCAAGCCGATTGCCATCCACTGCAGGGACCAGTCTTTAAAATCCGCTATGGCAAATTGATAAAAGAACAGTCCGGTAATGGTGAAAGACAGGACAAACATATTGGGAGCAAGCAGCAGAAAGGCCTTGGATTTCATAATTTGCCATGAAGAAACGTTCTTTGTCAGTTCATTTTTGTTCTTTCCAGATTTCTCATGAATCACTAGCTTGTCCTCATTTATAAAAAAATATAAAAACACGGGAACGATCACCAATACCAGTCCTGCATTCACCAGCAAGGAGGCCCGCCAACCTACCAAGCCAATAATGCCGACCACCATTACTGGAAGTATGGCTTGACCGAAGGGATGTCCCAACGAAGCCAAGCTAATTGCCTTTCCCCTCCCCTTGTCAAAGTATTTGGACATGGAGGTCATGGATATATGGCTAAAAAGTCCCTGTCCTGCAATCCTCAGCCCGAAGAATGCCAAAACAATAACAAACCAATGTTGAACATAACTCATAGTAACCATGGCGACGACAAATACAAATGTAGACACTAGGGTATACGGTTTTAGCCGAACAGTGTCGATTAGCTTGCCGAGCTGGGGCAGGACCAAGGCACTTGCAATTGTTGCCACCATGTAATAGATACTGATTTGGGCATTTTGTAGTGAAAATTCCTCAATCAGAAACGGTACATACAGCGCTAACAAATAGGTTTGCCCATATCCCGACAAACAGGTCATCAAGAGTCCGAATGAAAGTAATTTGCTATTGGCTTTAATAAAAGGTATGTAGTTCATAAATAAGGAAAATCAAAGAAAATTTTCAGTAACTTTATTGGCCTTCTGGGTGATTTAGTTTGGATATTCTTTCAAAGAATTCTAATCCGACCTGAAAGAGAACGCGAAATTAGAAAAAATTCCCTGCTGACCTTTAATAAATTATTTGTTTTCAACCAACAATCCCCGCATTAACCGAATAAATCTCAATATTTTTTCTTTATTTAGCTAATTCATAAACGCAATCAATCATGACAACAGGATTTCAACACCTTCACTCCTTTCTGGCTTATTTAGCATTGTTGGGAATTATTTTCAGTTTTGTATATGCTTTGATAGGAGCGCTGAGTGGCCGATCATTTGAGGAGAAAGACAGGAAGTTTGGACTATTTGGACTGATTCCCGCACACCTGCAACTGGTAATCGGGCTGGTTTTGTATTTTCTGAGCCCACTAGGGTTTGCAAACTTAAGTGGTGAAACAATGTCAGACTCCATGAGTCGGCTGTATGCTTTGGAACATCCGATTATTAACATCATTGCGGTAGCAGTGATAACAGTCGGTTACAGCCGGGCTAAAAAATTAACAGATAGCCGAAATCGCTTCCGAAGTATTTATATGTTCTATGGTGTCGGACTCGTTCTGATCTTAAGCCGAATACCTTGGGCTGCTTGGTTAAATTGATATAAATCACAAAGGCCCATTATAGGGCCTTTTTCTGTTTCCAAATAAATCACATGGACAAGCATATACTGATTGAAATTGTTACCCAAAAAATGCCCTTTGGAAAGTACAAGGACAAACTTATCTGCGACTTACCAGAGCATTACCTGGTTTGGTTTAATCGACAGGGATTTCCCCCTGGGAAATTGGGCATGTGGATGCAAACCATGTATGAAATAAGGTTAAACGGTCTTACTTATTTAATAGATGGAATTAAAAAGTCTATTTGATCTATGATAGTAGATTTTTTTTTTATCAAGGGGTTTTAGCAGGTCTGTTTTTTGCCATTATTGGATTACAATACCTCCTCACTTTTTGTATCTATTGAAATATTGCAATACCTTTGCATCTGAAACTTTATTGCATATCTGAATATCTCCTCTTCCTTGAAAATTCTACCATTTCTTCTAGTGGTTTTAATAGCCATCGGTCCCTATGTCGGGTTTGCGCAGCAGTCGCAAAACTATATCGTTTTTGGAACGGTGAAAGGAGAAAAAGGGGATCCTCTGATGGCCCATATCCATATTCATGAACTGGGGAAAGGAGCGATAGCCGATATAGACGGAAACTTTTCCATACCGAATCTTCGACCCGGCACCTACCATTTTCACTTTACCCATTTGGGATATAGGTCTCAGACTGAAAATATAAGGGTCCAATCGGAAGATGTACGTCTTTCTATTACCATGCTTGAGTCGGCAATAACTCTACAGTCGCTGACCATTGAGGCTAATCCTTTCAAAAATGGCCCAGTAGAACAATCCCAAAGTATAGAAGTCATTGACAGGGATTATATTGAAAAAAACAATACGGGTACCTTTGCCAATGCGCTGGAAAAACTTCCCGGGATCAGCACCATTAACACGGGTGTAGGCATCAGTAAGCCTGTAATCAGAGGCATGAGCTTTAACCGGATAATGGTAAATGACAGGGGAATCAAGCAGGAAGGGCAGCAATGGGGTGCGGACCATGGCCTTGAAATTGATCCCTTTGATGTAGACCGTGTAGAAGTGATCAAAGGACCTGCATCGCTTATCTATGGCTCTGACGGGATGGCAGGAGTGATAAATATCGCTCCGGGAGCCCTTCCTGAACTTGGTGAAATAAGGGGCCATGTAGTTAGTAGCTACAGAAGCAATAATGCCATGTATGGAAATACCGCCATGGTGGAAGGCAACGAAAAGGATGTAGTCTTCAAGGCGCGTTTTACTGCACAGGATTTTCAGGATTACCGGGTTCCTACCGATCAGTTTAACTATGCCGGATTTGTACTTCCCGTGTATGAAAATCGGCTAAAAAACACAGCAGGCAAAGAGCGCCATTTTTCTTTAATGGGAGGTGTCAGGAAAGATTGGGGAAAATCAACCCTCACCGTTTCGCAATTTAGCCAACAAGCTGGAATCTTTACCGGTGCCGTCGGTATTCCCACTGCGTACAGTTTGCGTCATAATGGGGACAACCGTGGTATAGACTATCCGAGGCAGGACAATAAACACCTAAAAATAATATCCAATACCACCATACAACATAATCGAAACTGGCTGGAAATAGATCTGGGTTACCAAAATAACCGCAGGTTGGAGGAATCACTTCCCCACGCCCATGGTGTTGGCCCGACATCTGAAGGAAATCTAGCCTTGGGGCTTTACCTTGATACCTATACCGCCAACTTGCGGTACAACAAACATGTTGATGATAAAAATCAAACCATTTTAGGAATTCAATCTTCTTATATGGTTAACAATCAAGGAGGCTTTGAGTTTTTACTTCCAAATTTTACCAGTTTACAAGGAGGAATTTTCTATTTTCATGAGTACCGATGGAAGGATAATTTCATTGTAAATGCAGGCCTGCGTGCCGATGGTGGGCGGCATATCATTCAAGAGCATTTACAGCCGATCTATGAGCGGTTAACCCCTACTGGACAATTTGACCAAAGAAACCCAGACATTGCACGTACTTTTTATAATTTAAGTGGGTCATCGGGAATGTCATGGATATTAAATACACACCATAATTTGAAATTAAATTTGGGAAGTAGCTTCAGAATGCCTACCCCCATCGAATTATCAACCAATGGTATTCACCATGGAAATTTCCGGCATGAAATCGGGAATGCGGATTTAGTTTCCGAACGCAGCTATCAGGTAGATGCAAACTATTCCTATTCGAAAAGAAACTTTCTTCTTGGCCTCAGCCCCTTTTGGGGTTATTATCAAGACTTTATTTATTTGGCTCCTACGGGAAGTTTTTCCAGACTCCCAGGGTCAAGTACAGCTTGGGAATACCGGCAACATAATGCTGTTTTTACAGGTGGGGAGATCAAAGCAGATTGGATAGTTTTTCCAAATTTGAGTGTTTCTTTTGCCGCCGAATATATTTATAATTTTAACCTGGAAACACGGCTGCCCCTTCCACTCACTCCCCCTTTGAGTTTTTTGGGCGGCGTGGAATATAAAATCCCTAATCTAGGGCAAGTTGCGCAGAATCTTTTTGTTTTTCTTGAATATAGGTACGCGGCACAGCAGAATCGGGTCGACAGAAACGAACGTACCACAGATGGATATCAATTACTAGAAGGGGGTTTGGGATGGCGAACCCTACTTTGGAAGCAACCACTTAAGTTCCAACTTAGTGGTCAAAACTTAACAAATACCTTTTATTTCAACCATTTAAGTAGATATCGACTACTAAATCTTCCCGAGCAGGGAAGGAATATTAGCCTGAGTCTCAAAATACCCATCGGGATAAAACATTAATAAATATCTATTTTTTCTTGGCCAATAAGCGAAGATGTTATATTATTGCAACATATTTGCATTTGCAACATTGATTAATAAACTTTAATTACCATGAAAAAGCCACTGTTATACTTACTACTCGGAGCCTCCTTTTTAGCATATTCCTGCGAAACCGACGACGATCAAATCAGAGACCTTGAAGCCCCTGTGATTGGAACAGCGGATGGCAGAGATGCAGTTCGTCCTATGGAGGAAGAAGTCAATCCGGCTACCAAAGATCATCTTCACGTCAGGTTTGGGGTGGATGACCCATCTGGAATCGCCCAGATTAGGGTAGACATTCACAGTTCATTTGACGGGCATACACACGGAAGAATTCAGACAGATTTTGAGCGGCTTGATGTTGATGATATTTATTCTCCTGATGCTGCAAATCCTGACTTTAGGTTTCCCCAAGGAGCCACCCGGGTGAGTGTGGATGGACCGGGTACTGATATTTACTGGGGAGGAAATTCCTCAAGAGTTTCTGGAAACGTGCTGGCCGGACCCTATGATTTTTCTATTCAAGCCATCGATGTACATGGAAATCAGACAAGTTTTGGTGATAATTCCAATTACCTGGCTACATTTTATCTTCAGACTCCATATGCCCCGCAAATCAGCATTGCAAATCTTCATGATGGGGAGTTGGAAGGTGAGGCTGGAGAGCCTTTGGAGTTGGATGGCTTTATTCGAAAAACTGATCATCAATTAAGCACTGATCTAAAATTTCTTTGGGTAAGACTGACTGAAGAGGATGACCATGGCCACGACGATGAACACAGTGCAAGTGCCAGAGTGGCTGAGGAAGGTGACTTTTATGAAAAAATGTGGGGATCTTCTACTTGGAGAGAAGGAATGTCCGGACCAGATTTACCTAGTGCTACCGAACTTAATCTATCCGAAATATTTACCGGAGAAAATGCAATTGTTATTCCAGCAAATGAAGATCACTTGGATTTGATCATTTGGGTAGAAGACACAGGAGGAAATATAACCAGGCTGCTCTACGAAGTGCACATTGAAGATTGAAATATTTCAATATAGAATTTCTGACGGAAATATTCAATAAAAAAAATGGGGGCTTCTGCCCCCTTTTTCATTATGGTATAATTGGCTTAACTTATTTCAGGTAAATGGATGTGTGGGGAAGGTGGAGAAAACTGGAGGATTTTATTGAACCCACTTTTAAATGGTCTTCACTTTTTATAGATTTAGACTGAATGGTGACAATAGATTCCTGACTTTCTTCAAATTGCCTGTTTCCGATTATGTCTTGATTGACTATGAGAAAGAAGCAAATCAACAAACTGAATTTTTTATGATTTCCCATTCCTATCTTGTTTAATATATAGTTAACATTTGTTAAACAGATTTGTTTGCTGTCATTCTAAGTTTTTGCGATAAACAAATAAAATTTTTAATTGTATTAAGCAGTATAAGGCGGGAATTCAAAAATACATGTTTGTAGAAATCGGGAAGAAAACCACCTAAGCAGCTAATGGTCAATAGATAAAAGTTTGGTCGAATTACTAAACCTCAAAAAAATAAATTCTTTGAATGTGTTTAAAAACCAAAAAAACTCTTAAACAAAAAATATTCTTTTGAATTAGGCTTTTATTCAATACTACATGCCACCAAATGATCCCAACAAAAACTCAACGATTAATCCATGTTACTTAATTTGACCTTCAAAGTCAATTTTTAAATAGAACCACGGAGAACACGGAGATTACAAAGAGGACACGGAGGATTTTTTAGCAAAACTTTGTGTTCTTTGTGCCTTCTTTGTGTCCTTCGTGGTCTTTTTTGCTAAACTAAAACTGGAATTGAGTAAATGATCGTCGGTGGCGGGTTTTCTCTTTAGAAAAGCGGTGAATCATTATAGTTCATAGATTTCGAGAATTGAGGAAGTGCCTAATTCTACTATTCTTTGGTTATAAATTTGTCTGGTTAGGATAGAATGGCACACAAATCGAAAGTTGTTCCCTACTAAAGCTTTCAATGCTGTTTTCATTTTTCCCAATATTTCCAGTCGCCAATATGACAGAATAATCGGGACCTTCATCGGCTAGATGAATTTTCAGGTGCCCGTCAAATTTTCTGAAAGATGAAAAGTCCAATTCCGTGCTGTTTGAGAGCGTTCCAAGGATCGTAGTGCTTTCAAGCGTTCTGATATCAATGGGATTCAAGAAAAAGGCAACGTCTGCATCCGGCCTGTCATAGGAACCAAAATGAAGGTGGGCCGGAAAATAATAGGCATCTGTTGAAGAAGCCCCGTTCAGTTTAACCGTAATCTCAACCTTCCCATTTATCAACTCTCTGATTTGGGCAACACCTTGGTAGTCAAAATCGCTTGATTGAAAAAGATCATAGGATATACTATTTGCCGTATACTTTTCGTCTTCTGACTGGCATGAAGCGAAAATTAAAACAAGTAGGGATAGAATTGGTATGATTTTCATGGGAATTGTTTTTTATTTCAAACGAAATTGAGGCCTTCATGTTTGTTATTAATGATAACATTAAAATAAAACAAAGAGATCCTTTCAAACAATTATTTGATACCTTTTTTTTATTTATCCTAATTAATTTTCTATGAAACGATTTACGAAGCTTTTTTCGCAACTAGACCAGACCAACAAGACGAGGGATAAGGTCGCGTTTCTGAAAAACTACTTTGATGAGGCACCGGATACGGATAAGCTTTGGACATTAGCTTTGTTTACCCACAAACGACCCAAGCGTAACATTACGACTGCCCAGCTTCGGTTTTGGTGCCAGGAAATAGCCGGCATCCCATCTTGGCTGTTTGATGAGTCTTATCAGACTGTCGGTGATTTGGCAGAAACAATCGCTTTATTGTTGCCCAATTCGATACAGGAAAGCAACCAATCTTTGAGTTATTGGATAGCATATTTGGCTGATATGAAACCGCTTTCCGAAGAGGAAAAGAAAACCCGAATCCTCAAAGCTTGGCAGATGCTGTCCAAGGAAGAACGCTTTGTCTTTAACAAGTTGATGACGGGCAGCTTTCGAATCGGGGTCAGTCAAAACCTTATCACCCAAGCTGTAGCAGCCGCAGTCGGAAAAGAAACCTCCGAAATATCCCACCGAATAATGGGCAATTGGGATCCCTTGAGTACGACTTTTGATCGGCTTATCCTCTCCGATAACCAACAGGACGACCTTTCCAGACCCTATCCGTTTTTTTTAGCCCACCCCTTGGAAGCAATCCCGGAATCATTGGGTGATCCTAGCGAATGGCTAATTGAATGGAAATGGGATGGTATTCGGGGCCAACTCATTAAGCGTAAAGGGGAGATTTATCTTTGGTCCAGAGGAGAAGAATTGATCTCTGACAAATTTCCGGAGTTGACCGAAATGGCCGCAACCCTTCCTGACGGGTTGGTTTTAGATGGAGAGATCCTCCCCTTTCAGGACGATACTCCCCTACCCTTTGGGGTCTTGCAAACCCGAATCGGAAGGAAAAACCTGACTAAAAAGCTCCTACAAGACGCACCGATTTCCTTTATGGCATATGATGTGTTGGAATTTAATTATGAAGATATACGGGAGCAGCCCATGTTTGAAAGAAGAAAAATTCTAGAAACAGTCATTATGCCGGACTCCCCCACCCGACTTAGACTTTCCCATACCATCAAAAAAGACAGTTGGTCTCAACTTGAGGAGTTAAGACAGACTTCAAGGGAGCAAAAAGCGGAGGGTTTTATGCTTAAAAGAGGAGACTCTGCTTACGAAGCCGGTAGGAAGCGGGGCAATTGGTGGAAATGGAAAATTGAACCCTTGACTATTGACGGAGTTTTGCTTTATGCCCAAAAAGGACATGGACGGAGAGCTGACTTATACAGCGACTATACCTTGGCGGTATGGCAAGGGGAACAACTGGTTCCATTTGCCAAAGCATATTCCGGGCTGACGGATGTGGAGATGCAGTCCGTAGATAAATTCATCAAGCAACATACAAAGGAGCGGTTTGGGCCTGTAAGAACCGTAACGCCAAAACTGGTTTTTGAAATTGCTTTTGAGGGTATTCAACAAAGCCCACGACACAAATCGGGGATAGCGTTGAGATTTCCCCGAATACTCCGATGGAGAAAAGACAAGAAAGTTACCGAAGCTAATTCCCTTGATGATTTAAAGGCATTGTTGGATCTATATGGAAAATAATGACCTAAGACCAGGCCTGGAATGGTTTGATTCCAAGGGGTGGACCCCATTTCCATTTCAGTTCGAAACTTGGCAAGCCTATTTGGATGGAAAAAGCGGTCTACTAAATGCGCCCACAGGTAGCGGAAAGACATTCGCACTTTGGATTCCGGTCCTATTGGATTATATCCGGGAAAATAAAAGCGACTGGAGGAAGCCAAAAAAAAATGGTATCCAAGTCATTTGGGTGACACCCTTGCGGGCTCTTGGCCAGGATATACAGCGGGCAATGCAGGAGGTTTGCGACAGCATGGAATTGCCGTGGAAAGTTGCCGTGAGAACGGGCGACACGGATACTAAAACCCGGCAGGCGCAGAAAAGAAATCCACCTGAATGCTTGGTAACAACACCGGAAACGCTGCATATATTGCTTTCCCAAAAAGGAAACGCTGAGCTATTCGCTGGAGTAAAAGCAATCATTATAGATGAATGGCATGAATTACTTGGAAGTAAACGTGGCGTTCAGGTGCAACTGGCATTGGCCTATATCCGGAATCTTTGCCAGCCCACCATACGACTATGGGCTATTTCCGCTACTATAGGTAATCTAGAGCAGGCATGTAACATTCTTCTGGGCGAAAATCTACCGACTAATATTATCCGGGCGAATATTGAAAAAGAGATCCAGCTCAAAACGGTGTATCCGGATGAATTGGATAAATACCCTTGGTCCGGTCATCTGGGCCTTCGGCTGATTCACAAAGTACTTCCTATCATTGAGTCCCAAAATTCCGTATTGCTTTTTACCAATACCCGGGCGCAGACGGAGTTATGGTATAAAAATATTATGGAGAAAAGGCCGGATTGGGCCGGGTTGGTTGCTATCCATCACGGTTCCTTGGACCAGCATACCCGGACTTGGGTAGAAGATTCCCTACATCAGGGAAAATTAAAACTGGTCGTTTGTACCTCATCGCTGGATTTGGGAGTAGATTTTAGGCCGGTGGAAGCAGTTATCCAAATCGGAAGCCCAAAGGGGGTAGCCCGTTTTATGCAGCGGGCAGGTCGCTCCGGACACAGGCCCGGCGTGCCGAGTATTATTTATTTTGTCCCTACCAATTCCCTTGAACTGATAGAAGCCGCCGCACTGCGTTACGCCATGGATACCGGAGACATGGAAAGCATCCAATCCCCTCAGCTCAGCTATGACGTTCTCGTACAGTTTTTGGTTACCCTCTCAGTCGGGGACGGTTTCTTGCCGGATCGACTTTTTGATATCGTCAAAAGCACCTATTCCTTTCGGGACATCACTCAGGAAACTTTCGATTGGATACTTCAATTTATCACGAAGGGGGGGAAATCACTTAGCGGTTATGATGAATTTTCCAAAGTTGAAATAGATGAAGAAGGATTATATCATGTCAAAGATAAGCGTACGGCAATGCGCCATCGCCTTTCCATGGGAACCATTGTAAGTGCCCCCATGTACAAAGTACGCTTCAAACATGGCGGGTACCTTGGAATGGTCGAAGAGTCTTTTGTCGCAAAGATGAAAAAAGGAGACCGGTTTTTCTTTTCAGGAAGAAACTTGGAGTTTCTTGCTATAAAAGACCTGAGCGTTTTGGTACAGTTATCCAAGAGGAAGAGTAATAACATCCATTCCTATTTGGGAGGCCGCATCTCCCTTTCTTCCAAACTAGCTGCCAATATGAGGAACATATTGGAACAGGCAATTCATGATAACTACTATTGCGAAGAGGTGGAGTTTATCGCCCCGCTTTTGGAGCTTCAGCAAAGTTTATCGCTGATTCCTGACAGCCATACATTTTTGATAGAAAAGAACCGGTCTAGGGAAGGTTACCATGTGATTTTCTTTCCGTTTGAAGGCCGGATGGTTCATGAGGTATTGGCGGCACTGATAGCTTATCGGATCTCCGTCAGTTATCCCATAAGCTTTAGTATGGCAATGAACGACTACGGGTTTGAACTTCTTTCTGACGTTCCCATACCGATTGAAGATGCGCTTGCGGAAGACCTTTTCAGCGAAATAAATCTTGAAGAAGATATTCTAACAAGCATCAACGAAACAGAGATGGCTAGACGGAAGTTTAGAGATATTGCTACCATTTCTGGCATGGTATTTCAGGGATTTCCGGGCAAACCTATAGGTCTTAAACACCTGCAATCGAATTCGGGAATACTTTATGGGGTCTTTGAGGAATACGAGCCGGATAACCTTTTACTTCTTCAAGCCCACCGGGAGGTGTTTGACTTGCAGATGGAAAAAGACAAGGTCCTACAGGCAGTTCAACGGATTAACTCCCAAAAGATAGTTCTGAAAAGTCCGGTGCAGTTTACGCCTTTCGGATTCCCCATCATGGTGGATGGTTTTTGGCTGCGATCCAGTCTAAGTTCAGAAACGTTGGAAGATCGGGTCATGAAAATGAAAGCTGATTTACTAAAATAACCCCTTAACATAAATTCAGATACTATACCGACAAAAATTGGTACCTTGTAATCACCATAATATTAATTAAACCAAAAACCCTATTTCATGAAACGATATATTATTTTAATGCTTTGGATTAGCAGTCAGGCCTGTCTCGCACAGACTCCTCCAAATGGTCCCGAAGTGACCGATTTAACTTGGGACAAATTCACCGTAGAAACGGTAGTAGATGACATCAAAGTTCCGTGGGGACTGGCTTTTTTACCGGATGGCAGCATGCTGATAACCGAAAGAGCTGGAGAATTGATCCATTTTAAAGACGGTAAAAAAACCAACATCCAAGGACTACCTGCAATCAAAGCTGCGGGTCAGGGTGGCTTGTTGGACATCACGTTGCATCCCGACTATGCTTCCAATGGCTGGATCTATTTTTCGTATTCATCCGAAGAGGGCGAAGAGGAAGGCTCCCATACGGCAATCAGTAGGGCGAAATTAAACGGTAATTCCCTTACCGATCTGGAAGTAATTTACAAAGCCGCACCCAATTCAAAATCAGGTTCTCATTTCGGTTCCCGAATTGTATTCGATGGGAATGGATATATGTATTTCACCATCGGCGAGCGGGGCGATCTGAACAACAACCCCCAGGATATCAAACGGGATGGAGGAAAGGTTTATCGCTTGCATGAGGACGGCAAAGTCCCTTCTGATAACCCTTTTGTAAATACGCAGGGAGCCAAGCCTGCCATTTACTCTTATGGCCACCGTAACCCACAGGGAATGATCATTCACCCCGAGACAAAGGAAGTTTGGGTGAACGAGCATGGTCCTCGCGGAGGGGATGAAATTAACGTCGTGAAAAAGGGAGCCAACTACGGCTGGCCGGTTATTTCCTATGGAATCAACTATAATGGAACCATCCTGACAGAAGAAACACACAAGGACGGCATGGAGCAACCACTATACTATTGGGTACCGTCCATCGCTCCAAGTGGTTTTGCTGTGGTGACTAGTGACAAGTATCCGGAATGGAAGGGAGATTTGCTGGTAGGAGCATTGAGCTTTGCCTACTTGGAGAAACTGACCTTAGAAGGAAATAAAGTAGTGAAACGAGAACGGGTCATCGATGGCATGGGACGTGTCCGAAATGTGGTAATGGGGCCGGATGGTCTGATCTATGCAGGTGTAGAAGGAAAAGGAATTGTGAGAGTTGTTCCGAATTAATAGTTGATGGGTTGATAGGTCGATGGGTTTATAAGTTGTTGAGTTGATAAGTTGATAGTCGATAGGGTATAAGGTAAAAGAGTGAAGACCTTACAGCTTAACCTGTTCCAATAATTCTCCGACTGGGTGAAGCAATTGGGTGAAGTATTAAATACACCCTTTTACTCCTAATCTCCGCTGGTACGTTTACTTTCCAAATATCCCATTTCAACATTTGTATCCATTCCAGATAATTTTTATATTTATCGCATGCAAGCCATTGCCCGCAACATAAATCCTTTCACCGATTTCGGGTTTAAGAAGATTTTTGGAGAGGAAGCCACAAAGGACCTGCTGTTGGACTTCATCAATGCCGTACTGGAGCCAGAGACAGGACCCATCGCAAGCCTGGAGTTTTCCAGAAACGAACATCTGGGAACAGGAAAGATGGACAAAAAGGTGGTGTTTGACATCTACTGCATAGCCGAATCCGGTGAACGCTTTATCGTGGAGATGCAGAAGGCTTTTCAGCTAAACCTCAGGGACCGCTCACTATATTACGCCACATACCCCGTTCAGGAGCAGGGTAAGCGGGGCAATTGGAACTACTCTCTTCAGCCCGTTTATTGCATTTCCATACTCGATTTTTCCATGGACCCGGAAGATGGGAGGTATCTACAACGGGTGGGTCTGATGGATATTGAGACGGGGAAACGGTTCAGCGACAAGCTCCATTTTGTGTATGTAGAAGTTCCCAAATTCCAAAAAAAGGAGTCGGAACTTGAAACAAAATTCGAGAAATGGCTGTATGTGTTAAAGCACTTGGAGTTTCTTGAAAGACTGCCGGGCAGCGTGCGGGAAAAGATATTTGAAAAAGTCATGGATATAGCGACAATCACAAACTTGGAAAAAAAAGACCTAAGGGCCTACGAGCAGAGTCTCAAGCGCTACCGGGATCTCAAGAATGCTCTAGTTGCCAGCGAGCAAAAAGGAGAACAGATCGGATTGGAGAAAGGTGAACAGATTGGACTGGAGAAAGGAGAACAAATTGGATTGGAGAAAGGTGAACAGATTGGATTGGAGAAAGGTGAACAGAAGAAAATTCGGTCCGGAATCGTGAATCTTTACAAAGAAAACATGCCCCTAAACCTTATCGCCCGCGTAATGGAAGTAAGTGTATCCGAGGTCGAAAAAATCCTGAAGGAACAGGGATTTGGGAGGTGAGGCGTTGGGGAGATACAGGAAGTGATACAGTAAGATTCTGTGATGCTGCCATTGACCGGATATAGTATCCACTACTTCCTTTAACTCCCAAAATTCTTTGAAGAAGTAATTCTTTTTATGCCAATTGCAATGGCATAATTGAGTACTTTTTAGAAAACAAAAGTTCGCAATTTTGACCACTGTCTTGCTAAGATTTGAAATAGATCCCGTTTATATACGTTTTTCGATTGTTGAAGTTGAAATATTGTAGCAATCGAAGCGAAGCGTAGACCCTGAGGAGCGTAGCGGTGCAGGGTACAGTTAAAACCTGCCTGCCGATAGGCTGGTATGGCCCAGCGTCCGAAATATCTCATAGCAATCTGTTTTCGTTTATCTGAAATAACGAGTCAACCTAAAATCCGCTCAGCAAATCCCCCCATAAACCCATAGACTTTTAAACCTATCGACTCATCAACCCATCAACCTATAGACCAATCAACCTCATCTACTCCTTCCAAACAGTATGAAAATGCTTTCCCTCAGGAGCATCCACACGTTCATAGGTATGGGCTCCGAAATAATCCCTTTGGGCTTGGATTAGATTAGCTGGACTTTCGGCAGTGATTGCGCCAAGGAAATAATTGATTGCGGCAGAAAATACAGGCAGGGCAAGTCCATGCTTAATCCCCTCCCCGGCTACAAATGCTAGTTTCTGATGGGATAGTTTCATACGGTCAATAACCTCTGGATGCATCAACAAATTGTCTGTAGTCGAAAACCAAGCTACGGCCGATTCCATTAAGCTGGATCTTATGATACATCCATTTGTCCATATACGGGCAATTTCGGAAAAATTCAAGTTCCAATTATGTTCATCACTTACAGCTTTCATCAGACTAAAACCTACTTCATGGTTGATGATTCTACAAGCCTGATAGGCGTCTTTAAGAGATTCTAAAAAATTGCTTCTATCTCCGGAAATTGCTTTCGGCTTATGTCCGTAGACTTGCGAAGCTTTAGATCTTTCGTCCTTCTTGAAAGAAATGGCTCTTGCCATAACCGCTTCAGATAAAACGCCATAAGGAACGCCATATTCCAACGCTGTAGTCACTGACCAGCCCCCTGTTCCTTTTTGGGCAGCTTTGTCCAGAATCTTATCCAACAACAATTCGTCATCTTCATAGGTATTAAGGATATCACATGTGATTTCTAACAGGTAACTAGCAGTATCTCCCTCTTGCCAAGTACTAAACACTTCAAATATCTCCTTGGGATCCATTCCCAAATGCCGTCGCATCAGGAAATAAGCTTCGGTCAAAGCCTGCATTTCCGCATATTCAATACTGTTGTGGACCATTTTGATAAAATGCCCAGAACCTTCCGGCCCAATATATGCAGTGCATGGCTTCCCTGATTTGTCCTTGGCTGCAATTTTCTCAAACAGTGAAAGTACCTTATCTACAGCTTCTTTTGGACCACTTGGCATGATGGAAGGGCCTTTAAGGGCACCTTCTTCACCTCCAGAAACGCCCGTGCCCACAAAAAGCAGTTCTTTCTCTTCCAGATAACTTACCCTGCGGTTTGTGTCTTTATAAAACGAGTTGCCTCCGTCGATAATGATGTCGCCTGGAGAAAGCAGAGGAATTAACTCCTCTATTTGATGATCGACTGCCTTTCCTGCCGGAATCATCAACAAGATTTTTCTGGGAGTAGAAAGCGACGTCACAAAGGACGGTAAATCATCAAAAGCCAACATGTTTTTCTGATCCGGAAACTGTTCCAATACCTTTGCTGCTACCTTTTCTTCTTTATTGGGTACATGCCTGTTATAGATAGAAAGGGGAACATCATTGTTTGATAAGTTTAAGGCCAGACTTTTGCCCATCACTCCCATTCCAATCACACCAAATGATGATAATTCATTCATGTTTTTTAAAAGAAAATGTATTTGTTCCACAATTTCAGCCGGAGTGGAATCAATTGAGACTTTATAACCATAAGCTGGCTTTTCCAAGGTAGCAAATTGAGATTCAAGCAGGGCGGGGTTCATAAAATGACCAACTCGGGCATCCAAACGCTCTTGAATCAGTTCCCTACTCCCATCCAAAAGGACCCAAATGGGATTACTCCCCCGTTTCAAGATTTTTCTATATTTCTCATTCAGTGCGGAACAGGCCAAAACAGCACCTCCGTTTCGATCCCAGGATTGAATTTTGATTCGCAAATTATTTAACCAAGGTATCCGGTCTTCGTCGGTGAGCGGTATGCCTTTTCGCATTTTTTCGACGTTGGAAGTCGGATGAAAATTATCCCCGTCATAAAATGGGAAATTCAATTTTTCAGCAAGCAACTGGCCAACAGTGGTTTTTCCACATCCAGTAACGCCATAAACGATAATTACCATACTCAAAACTACCAAAAAATCCGACTAATTCCCCCAGATCTATACCTTTCCTTTTGTCAATATCACCTAATAACCAATAAAAGTTTATTTGTCAATTGATTATCTGGAAGGCTGATGCTTGTCGGTTAAGGGGTAGTGCCCAATCTCCCCTTAGGTTAAGTCGCTCGTTGATCTGTCTGATGAAGTGGTCAACACCATATTCCGAGCCGGGAAAAAAACCAGGCACTTTGTTTACTTGGACCAGAACACAGCGTTTGAATTTGAAAAAATAAAGCTGTTTCCTAAAAAAAAGCTTATTTATTGACTAAATTCAAAATCTATTAAATATCTAAATCACCTATGAAGAATTACAGTTTATTTATTTTCGCTATTTTTCTAAGCATAATCTCGTGCTCCAACCCTGTTCAAACTGAAGAAATAGACATTACGGATGGATGGAGATCCCTTTTTAACGGTCAGGATATGGAAAACTGGAGAATAAAAATCGCAAAACACGAACTGGATGAAAACTTTGAGAATACCTTCCGGGTAGAGGATGGATTGATGAAGGTAAGGTATGATGGATATGAAGATTTTGACAGGCAATATGGCCACATCTTTTATGATGAACCATTTTCCTACTACCTCTATCGGGTGGAATATCGATTTGTCGGCGAGCAGGCACCTGCTGGAGAAGGTTGGGCGCTACGGAATTCGGGCGTAATGCTTCACGGCCAAAACCCTGAAACGATGACTAAGGATCAGGATTTCCCCATTTCCATAGAAGGCCAACTTTTAGGTGGAGACGGAGAAAACAACCGTCCAACAAGCAATTTATGCACCCCGGGTACCAACGTTGTGATTGATGAAGAATTGTTTACGTCTCATTGCCTAAATTCCAGTTCTAAAACCTACCACGGAGAGCAATGGGTGGTAGCAGATTTTTTGGTGTTGGGAGATTCCATCATCCATCACATTCTGGAAGGAGACACCGTACTTACCTACCATAAGCCCCAAATGGGCGGCGGCAATGTCAGCAATCATAATCCTGATGTAAAAGTTGACGGTCAACTGATCTCTGAAGGATACATTTCCCTTCAAAGCGAAAGCCACCCCATCGATTTTAAAAGAGTTGAAATTTTCGATTTGTCTTCGTACAAAGAGCAGGGAAAATTGGAAGAGGTACTTAAGAAATTAAGGGAAGCTGAAGGTTATTAGTAATTTAATTTTCACGAACCTCGGGTTTTGGCGGGAAATAAATGGCACGTCAACCCTCGCCGCTGCCAAAATGCCCCACCCCGTCCCTGCCCCTTTAGAGGAGGGCGATCGATGACGTCGATAAAGTCAATTTTTCTTTTTAAAACGGATTTATTTCGGGTGGCTAATAAGATTATACCTCTAAAGGGCTATGAAAGTCCAATTCATTTTCCAAATTCTAAAATCACAAATCTAAAATCTGAAATCTAAAATCCGAAATCACAATTACTCAGGCAATGCATCCAAAATCAGTTCCACCAACCTCGCTTTCTCACTGTTTTTGATCCATCGGGCTACAATTACCAAGTCATTTTGCTCATCGACATAAATCATGTTGGTTCCTGCCCCGATGTGAAAAAATGCAGACTCCGGTGCTGCGGGGATTTCTTTTCTATCTGTATTTAGAAAATAGTTCATAAATCCATATCCTGTCTGCACCGCCGTTGGGGTTCTGGATTTGGAAATCCAGTCGGACGAAATTAGCTGTTCATTTTTCCATTTCCCCTTATGCAAGGTTAGGTAACCAAACCGGGCCTGATCGTAAGCATTGATAAACATACCTCCACCCCAGTGTGAACCGCCACTAACCGACTGAACCACCTGTCCGTCCAAGACGATGAAGGAATTTTCGTAGCCAGTCCATCGCCAGGTGGGACTTGCTCCAATTTTGTCCATTATTTGTTCCCGTAGTACTATCGGCAATGGTCTTCTCCAAACATTAAGGGCAGCCAAAGCCAGGACGTTTACCCGTGTATCATTATACTTATACACTGTTCCCGGATCATTTCTTTTTCTGTCAAGCCACTCTGATGAATTATTCTGAGGGCGGTCTGCCCAATCCGGCTTACCCCAGAGTGTTCCCTCCCAATCCGATGTCTGTCTTAGTAAGTGTTCCCAAGTAATCTTCCTGTTGTGTTCCGTCTCAAATAGCTCAAATACATCTTCTTGTGTCAGGTGGTCTGCCTTATTGCGGAAGGCAAGTTGGGGATCATAAGGGATGATAGGTGCCATATAAGGATAGACTAGATCCTTTTCACTGTCAATCAATCCCTGGTCAACGGCCAAGCCAACTACGGCTGATAGAATACTTTTGGCAACACTAAAAGTAAGGTCAACCCGCTCCGGATCCCCCCATTTGCCGATAATGTACCCCTTGTAAATAATCAGCCCAGTAGCTTCTCCTCTATCTTTCAATGGTCCCACCGGAAACCCAAATGGTTCCCGACCGAAACCGCTCTGGTAGTGCGCAATTTTAAGATTTTTGTCAGCTTCACTCTCTGATTGCTCTGCAAAGGAAATTGCCTCTTGGATTTTATCCGCATTCATCTGCATCTCTACCGGATTCCTTTCCTCCCAGTGGCCCTTTTCGGGAAAATAAATGGTTTGGGAATAGCTGGGGGTAACAAGTAAAAATAAAAGTGGAAAAACGAGACAGGTAGTACGATTCATTGGTTTCAGAGTTGAGTTTTGAAGAGAAGTTAAGAAGAATATTTAAATTCTACTAAAAGCCTTGAAAAAATTAAAGGGCAAACGGATCTCCGTTTGCCCTTTTCATGACTAGTCAACATAAAATTACGCCGCAAATAAATGGTGTTGTTATTATACCCTTACTCCCGTAGTTCCCCCACCTGCCAGCGTAATGTCCACAGGGGAATTATTTGACCATGAGCCACCTGTAAAGTCCGGAACATCAATTGAATTGGATCTATTGGCTACCGACCACTCGCTTAATGGAGTAATTGCAGACCATAATGCCGCGTCATACACGTCCTGATCCAGCGGAAGCCCATTTCGCAAACAGTCTATCAGCCTCCAGTCCATCATAAAGTCCATACCTCCGTGTCCACCGATCTGCTTAGCCATTTCTCCAACTTTCCGGACGATTTCCGGGGTGTATTTTTCTCTAAGAGCAGTCATATCTTCCTCTTTCAGCCAGCCGTGACCTGAGGAAATTCCTTCTGTAGGCCACTTTTGTGCCATGCCTTTTGTACCGCTGATGAGGTGAATTCGTGAATAAGGACGTGGAGATGAAACATCATGCTGAATCATGATAGATTTGCCTTTTTTGGTTTTCACTACCGTAGTATTCATATTGCCCCTATATTTCTTAGTGGCATAGGTCGCATAAAAATTGTCTTCCTCCGCCAATTTCTCAGCGTGGGCCCGCATATGAAAATCGTTACTGGAAAGTGACGTCAAATAGTCCATCTGATCTCCCCGATTAATATCCATTATCTGACAAATCGGTCCCAACCCATGGGTTGGATAGATATTTCCGTCCCTATAATTTTCCTGTAGCCGCCACATTTCTTGGTACCCATCTCCTTTTTTGAAATTCAAGTCCAACAAATCGTGGATATAGGCCCCTTCCCCGTGAATAATTTCACCAAAATACCCGTCTCGAGCCATACTGAGTGTCATTAATTCGAAGAAATCATAACAGCAGTTTTCCAATTGCATGCAATGCTTCTTAGTTCGCTCAGAGGTTTCTACCAGTTGCCAGCATTCTTCGAGGGTGATGGCTATTGGCACTTCAGACACGGCATGTTTGCCAGCTTCCATGGCATATACCGCCATTGGTGTGTGCCATTCCCAAGGTGTCGCTATGTAAATCAAATCCAAATCATCCCTGTCTACCATCTTTTTCCAGGCATATGCAGATCCGCTGTAGGTTTCGGGCTTATGGGAGGTGCCTTCGAGACTTTTCATTACCTTGTCGACCATTTCTGGTCGCAGGTCACAAAGCGCCTTTATCTCAACCCCCTCTATTTTGCTCAGTCGATTGACTGCTCCCGGTCCACGCATGCCCAAGCCGATTACTCCGACCCGAACCACATTCATTTTGGGAGCTGCGAATCCAGACATGTTGAACCGTTGAACATGTTTGCGCTGGCTTTGGGCGTGTACCTGATTAAGCTGCTCGGGAGTGAACCCGGAAAGTCCTGCACCCAACAAGCCCATGCCTGTGATGCCTGAAAGTTTGAGGAAATCTCTTCTGTTATTACTCATAATGGTTTATTGAAAACGGTTTTGTCAGCGAAACTCTAGTAAATTTATTTCAAGGTAGGGCAAAAAACAATTGGATAAACAGTTTTTTACACCAACTGCATTATATTTTGAAGAATATTTTCTTTTGGTAGAGAAAATAACATATGTACCAGAAAGCACCCAAGGTAAAACAAGCATTTAAGAAATAAAGGACTGCCTCGCTTAGTCCAAGCGGACCAAGGAACCCATAGCTGAATATACTTATAAAATCGAACAGCCATTTTCCCAAAAGTCCTGCAAACATGTAGATAAAGATGGGATTCATTCCCACAATTATAAATGGAAATGTCCACGACTGAACTTTTTTCATGTCCACCAACCAGAAGAAGAATGCCAAAGTCAGTAATGCCCATCCTCCTGAGGCAAATACAAATGAGGTCGTACTGATGCGTTTGATTATGGGTGTCACACCGGACCAATCCATGCCATAACCAATCACCAGACTGATTAGCCCCGCAAATACAAAAGTTTTTACTTTATCGATATTGGCTTTGTCGGATAGCAGATAGTTTCCGCACATGGCACCCCAAAGCGTATGCACGGCCGTGGGAATACAATTAATAGCCACCCAACCTCCGCTGTTGATCTTACCCATAAGTATCATATCCGTATAAGAACCGAAATTTTCACCCTTAACAAAGGGAGTATCTGGGTTATAAAACCGATACATCAACTCCGTCAAAACCAATAAGGCAATTGAAACTCCAAATTGGATTTTAGCGGGCTGCCGAATAAATAAATATGTAAACAAAATTGTGAATGAAAGCTGGGTCAAAACATTCCAGAGCTCAAAAACCAGTTCCTTGCTATAAAAACAATGAAGTCCAGTTCCAAAAAGGAATAGAAGCATGCAGCGTTTCAGAATATGCCGAGTCACTTTATTTCTATCTGAGGATACAGCCAGTCGTCTGTTAAGTGAAAATGGCATCGCCACCCCAACAATAAACATAAAGAAAGGTTGAATAAGGTCCCAAAACCGTAGTCCATTCCAAGGGTGGTGAGTAAATTGTAAGAAAAGTCCGTGGAGTGCGGTTCCTTCGGGAAAGAGTTCCAAAAGTGCCCGATAGATCAACGCACTTTCCGCAATCAATAAAAACATGGTAATGCCTCTGTAAGCATCCAGGGAAACCAAACGCTGTTGAGGAGAAATAATGGCGTTATTCATGGTGTGATTTTAAGGGGTTTATCTAAAAGAAGAGTAATGTCAACTAAATGATTACAATCCAATATTTGTTCTATGGCATCAAATATAAACTTTCATTCTGCTCATCCAAAAATTAAAGATCAAAAATGCGTGGTAAAAAACTTCCGATTCTGAATTTTGCATTAATTATTAGAATCGATTGACTATAAATCTTTCCTTCGCTATCTATTCCCCAATGAAAAAAATCAGAATTAATTTTCCAGTATGATTCTTCGATAACTGAACAATGCGGGCTCCCCGCTATCTTTTATTTCTAATTTGATATGCAATCTAACTCACTTTGTCAGTTCTGACATATTAAATTTGAGCTCTTGGCTAGCAGGATTGGTTAGGATAGAATCTCCTGTATATCCACCGCTTCTTTATAAATAAACCATCGATAAAATACCGTTTCTCCATCTGGATCATTGCTGCCTTTAGCCGTCAAATGATGAAACTTTTTTGCAGACTAGTTATTCTTCCAAAATTTCATTTAGTATTTCCACATATGCCGAAGCGATCTGCTGCATTCCCCAATCGGAGGGATGCGTCCCATCCACCGTGGCATCCATATCCAATTGGATATCTTCTTTTGCTAATAAATAAATTTCCTCAATGCTATCGAAAAGCAGGTCCTTGTATACTTCTCTGACCCAGGTATTGACCTGGCCAACCGCCCCATCTCTTTCCCTATCCGTCAAGCTGTCTGTATAGCCTGCATGTTCGACCAAAAGGACAGGTGTATCGGGATGCTTCTCTTTAAGAAAACGTACCGCATGGTTCAGCCTGCTTTTTATTTCATTCTCCGTCCAGTTGCCTGACGGGACCAAATTGGGCAAGCAATCCAAAACATAGACCGCAGCCTCGGTATTTGAGATATGTTCCAATATCTCTGGTTCCAGTCGACCATTTCCTGAAAAACCAAGATTAACAACTGTGCGACCTAGATCCCGGCCCACAATCGCCGGCCATGCCATGCCTGGTCTGGAAGCGCAGGCACCTTGCGCTATAGACGTTCCATAGACAATAATTGGTTTTTCTGAGGATGGGGGAATAATTTTTATCAAACTATCTGTTGGCACACCTATTTCCAAATTTTTCACACCATTATAAAGTGGAAGGTATAGTTTAAATTCACGTTCCGCTTGTTCCGCCAGGTTGACTCGGAAAACATAGGCTACGGTGTCCCCAAAGGAATAAGATCCCCTCACCCATTCCAAATCACCGTTATTTTTCATATATAAATCCAATCCGCTTACGCCAGTAGCCGGCATATGCGCCATTTGAATATTACCGGCGGGGATAAATCGCACCTGAATCGTGGCTGCATCGGTCACAAAACGAAGCTCCATTCCGGCTGTATGACGCGAGAGGTTCCATACAGGTTTCCTTACCTGAGCCTCTGCTTCATCGGGAAGTCTGGCATAACCTACCGTGCCGCGAAGTTGACCATGAATTGAAGCACTCAGAGCCAATGGGTCATACCATTTAGTCTTTTGGGCAAAGGTCGAAATTGAAATTAAAACGAGAAAAATAAAGGGGTAAATGATTTTTCTTCTATACATAGGACAAAGGAAATTAAAAATAAAGAACTTCCAACTCTATATCACCTAAAATCGACGCCATTTCAGAATACGAACTCCAATAGGGTCCATAAATTTTTTCGGTTTTTGACAAAAGAAACAAATCAAATACAGCGTCTACAATCCCTTCTTTGGAATCCCTGCCACAGGTTTTTTCGTGGGTAAAAATAACTCCATGAAATCTTTCCTCAAAATGGGCTTCGATAGCAGGGTCATCGGTTGCAAGAAAAAACCGGTGTCGGATTCCTTTTTGATATTTTCTAAAATTTTATTTTCATACAAATAAAGTGGACTAATTGCAATTGAAATAATATTATCCGTTCTTCGGTTGTGGATGCCAATCATGTGCTTTTTAAATCCAAGTAGCTCCCTATTAATAGTTGAGGTGATTTCGTCCGTCGGCACAAAAGACTGAACGCCCTCTAAATTCGGATTAATATTGCTATCTGAAAAATTACCTTTACAAGTTCAAGAAAATTGTCAATTTAGATGTTTAAATTTATCGTTGACTAATTTATCAATGACGGTCACGATTTCATTCGAAGGTTAACCTAGCCTATGATAACTCCAAATTTCAGGCCACCTGAATTAATTGGGATAAAAAAGATTTTTTTCATACTTTACGGCCTATTTAATAAACCTGAATCAATTGACATGAGAGAACCTAAAAATCATCCGGAAGGAAATTCCCGGAGAAAATTCATTAAAAATGCCGCCATTGCTTCTTCAGTTATGATCGTACCGAGACATGTTCTTGGAGGGGTTGGATTTATTGCTCCCAGTGATCAGTTAAATTTGGCAGCGATCGGTGCTGGGGGAAAAGGTGCCAGCGATATAAAAAATGCCTCCGTAAATGGTCGGGAAAGGGTAGTTGCACTTTGCGATGTGGATTTTTCGGGTTCCGCTTCACGTTCTGTTGAAAACTTCCCCAATGCCAAGCGATACGCAGATTACCGGGAGATGCTGGACAAGGAAAAAGACATTGATGCGGTTACCATTTCCACCCCCGATCATGTTCATGGCCCCGCTGCGGCTTATGCCATGCAAAGAGGCAAGCATGTCTACGTGCAAAAGCCTATGACCCACAATATCCGGGAGGCTAGATTGCTGACCGAAATGGCCAGAACGGAAAAAATAGTCACTCAAATGGGAAATCAGGGCGGCTCAAATCCTCTACATAAATTGGTTCAGGGTTGGATTGATTCCGATAAGTTGGGCAAAATCGCCAAAGTACAGGTTTGGACAAACCGCCCCGTTTGGCCACAGGGAGGGCCAATGCCAGATCCTGATGCCAGCAAAAAGCCGGATGATCTTGCCTGGGATTTATGGTTAGGACCTGCTCCGTACAAACCGTACACGCCCAATATGCATCCCTTTAACTGGAGAGGCTGGTGGGATTATGGTACCGGTGCATTGGGTGACGTTGGATGCCATCTAATTGATATACCATTCCGTTCCCTCGGCTTAAAATACCCAACAGATGCCGAATGCAGCGTAGGTGCAGTTTACTCCAACATGTGGACAGCGGATTATAATCCTGAAGGATGCCCGGCAGCTTCATTTATTACGCTTCATTTTGATGAGACTCCCAAAAGCAAATCTCGGATAGAAATGACATGGAGTGATGGAGGTATCCGTCCTTCCCATCCTGACATCATCCCTGCCGATCACGACATTGGGGGGACAAATAGCGCCAACGGTGTGTTGATTATCGGAGAAAAAGGGATTATCTCTACCAATATAAATGATAGCTCACCGATGATGCCCAAACTTTATTTGAATGATGGCACAACAGAATTTGGCCCCGAGGTGGGCAGTGTGGATGAACCGGAATATGGGCATCAACGCCTTTGGGTAGATGCCTGTAAGGCTGGTTTCAACAGCAAAGAACATAAAGCACTTACCTCCTCATTTGACTACGCAGGTCCAATGACTGAAACGGTGTTAATGGGTAATTTAGCGATTCGTAGCTATATGCTCCGAAGGGAAAACAGCAAAGGTCAGAATGAATTCTTTGCCCGCAAAAAAATGCTTTGGGATGGGGAAAACATGCGAATCACCAACCTGGAGGAGGCAAACCAGTTTGTGGGTAGAACCTACAGGAAAGGTTGGGAGGTATAAATACCGACTGATTTGGGTACTTTCAATCAAGGGGTAAAGGACAAAAAAATTGAGTGTAAGATTTGAATCTAAATTCAAACCCATTTTCCCACAGATTGATTTGATATAAAAAAGCAAAGAGGGCATAAATGGCCCTCTTTGCTTTTTTCCATTTCTGGAATATATCGATAATCTCAATTTGTTTTTAATTTAATCGGTAAAAAAGGGAAGTATTTCATATGAGATTTTTTGGAAAGCAACTATTGAAATCCCGACACATATTAGATACTATAATCAGTTTTAATGGGTTTCAAATAAAAATGATTTATTGGCTCTTGCCCTCAAACAAATCCCTTCCCAATGTAAGTGCCCTGATTTTTGCATTGGCAATAGAGCGCTTTAGCATCCAAAATCCACAATCAGGATGGATGTATCGAATTCGGTGTTCCCCTAACACGTTAGCTGCATGTTCCAGTCTTTGGGCAATCAGGTCCGGGGTTTCCACCACTGTGGATTTAATGTCCACCACTCCACCAATCCCATTCCTATGCCTATTCCGGTCTTAAATCTTTGAAATATTCCAACTCTTTGTATCCCCATTTCCCAAAGGCTGGACAAAGTATTCAATCATGCCGTTTGTTTAAGGATGGTTAATATCAAATCGGTACAGTTCGCCATCTGCTATCACATCTATCCCCGCTAGTTCTTGGGTTTTCATTACGACCATGGTCGCATCTTCTAGTGCCTGCTGACTTGGACTTGCTTGAAGTCAGTCCAACATTGGGTAAGAACCTACTGATGTAGTTTTTATCATGCAAGTTTTGAGTTTAATCCTGTCAATTATATGTTGTCTGTCTTTCAGATACCGTATAAATTTACAATTTTCTTCTTAAATACTTTTTCGACTTCGCCTAAAAAAACTAAACCAGTAAATATATCGCTAGTTTGTCAATCATCTGAATCGATTTCTGAAAATATATTTGGTTTATGTTCATATATTTATTGTATAATTATTTCAAGAATTAAGGTGGGTTCTAACATTCGTACTAATAACTAGCAAAAGTTCACATTTATTATTTCCGATGTTTGTTACAATTATCAATTTTACATTAAAACCACCAATACTTTAACTAAAATTTACACATAGTATTGGTTTTATAACAATTCGTAAACAAATAAGATTGCTTTTCAATTTGTGATATTAAATTTTTTATGCCTAATTTTTGGCCTCAAAATCTACTTTTCATTTTTACAGAATCTCATTTAGATAATTATTATGTGTGGAATTGTTGCATACACGGGAAAAAGAGAAGCATATCCCTTGATTTTAAAAGGCCTCAAACGACTCGAATACCGGGGATACGACAGCGCAGGGATAGCACTGGTTAACCAAGGTATACAGGTATATAAAAAAATGGGAAAGGTAGCTGTCTTGGAAGACAGTTTACTGGGAATTTCCCTTTCATCCCAAACGGGCATTGGCCATACACGATGGGCCACTCATGGAGAACCTTCCGACCGCAATGCTCATCCACACCGTTCAAGTAACGGAAAGCTTGCTATGGTTCATAATGGTATCATTGAAAACTATGCGCTATTAAAACAAGAATTGTCTAACAAGGGATATCAGTTTGATAGTGATACGGATACGGAGGTTTTGTTAAAGTTTATAGAAGACATCCACATACATCATGCCGGTTCATTGGAAGAGGCTGTTAGGATTGCACTTCGGAGAGTGGTGGGAGCTTATGTGATCATTATAGTCGATGAAGATGATCCCGAAACATTGATTGCGGCCAGAAAAGGAAGCCCCTTGGTTATTGGCATTGGAAAAGGGGAACATTTTCTGGCTTCCGATGCGTCACCTATTATTGAATATACCAAGGAAGTGGTGTACATCAACGATTACGAGGTAGCGATCGTCAAACCTGACGAATTAATCCTGAAAAATCTGGGCAATGAGCGAATTACTCCTTTTATTACGCAACTTGACATGGAGTTGGCGGCAATTGAGAAAGGCGGGTTCGATCATTTCATGCTTAAGGAAATCTTTGAACAGCCAGTAAGTGTATACGATTGCCTTAGGGGAAGACTGGATGCCCAGTTGGGAACCATCCGAATGGGGGGAGTAGACCCACACCTGGATAAATTAACTAATGCAAATAGAATCATTATTATCGCATGTGGAACCTCATGGCACGCCGGGTTGGTAGCCGAATATGTGTTGGAAGAACTATGCCGGATCCCTGTGGAAGTGGAATATGCCTCGGAGTTTCGCTACAGAAACCCCGTCATCAGGGAAGGGGACGTGATTATTGCCATTTCGCAGAGCGGTGAAACAGCAGATACCCTAGTAGCAATAGATATGGCCAAAAAGCAAAAAGCGTTCATCTTTGGTGTAGTCAATGTGGTAGGTTCAAGCATTTCGCGCCAATCGGATGCCGGTGCCTACACCCATGCTGGCCCTGAGATTGGCGTAGCATCCACAAAAGCCTTCACTGCGCAACTGGTGGTGTTAATGATGATTGCCCTCAAGGTCGGTTACGCTAAAAAAAGTATTGATAAGGTCCGGTTCCTTCACTTAATTAATGAACTTAACGAAGTCCCTGAAAAAATAAACTTTATACTCCAATCAGCGGAAAACATTCAAGCTTTGGCTGAAAAATATAAAGATGCCAGGGACTTTCTTTATTTGGGTCGAGGGTATAATTTTCCCATCGCTCTGGAAGGTGCGTTGAAATTAAAGGAAATATCATATATTCATGCAGAGGGATATCCGGCAGCCGAAATGAAACATGGTCCAATTGCATTGGTAGACGAATCCTTGCCAGTTGTTTTTGTTGCCACTAAAGACGCTTACCACGAAAAAATAATGAGCAACGCACAAGAAATCAAAGCAAGAAAAGGAAAGGTCTTAGCAGTAATATCAGAAGGCGATGTTGAGTTTATCTCCATCGCGGATGATGTGATGGTGGTTCCTGTTGCTGATGAACTGATAGCCCCTCTGCTAAGTGTGGTACCGCTTCAGCTATTGGCGTATTATATCGGTTTGGCAAAGGGGCTGGATGTGGATAAACCACGAAACTTGGCCAAATCAGTCACTGTAGAGTAATTTTTTTACCCCGAAATACTATGAACCAAATCAAAAGATCTCCCCTATCCACGTTGGGTTACAATTTTGTTCCTTCCGAATTCCTTCCTGAGGGTGAAGACGAATATTACCTTCGAAACAAACAAAACAGAAGCGGGACAAACCACCGTCAGCTAAATGCCTTGGAAATAGAGATTTTGGTCAGAAACCGCAACCAATCTGATGACTGGAATAAGCTATTGGTTGCGGAAGATTTTAGTCCGGAACTGGTTAAAAACTGCAAGTTTTTCGGCCTGGTCCGCATCGGAAAACTGGAACCCTGTTACCTGGAGTACCACAATCTACGAATGCCGGTAGGCCTTTATAACAGTACGATCATTAGTTGTGATCTCGGAGACAACGTTGTAATTGACAATGTACACTATCTTTCCCACTATATTTTGGGAAATGAAGTGATTTTGGTAAATGTCAATGAAATGTCCACTACAAATTATGCGAAATTTGGCAATGGTATTGTTAAGGAGGGAGAAGACCCTTCCATCCGAATATGGTTGGAATTATGCAATGAGAACGGAGGCAGACGGGTACTGCCTTTTAGTGGAATGTTGCCGGCGGATGCCTGGATTTGGTCTAGGTACCGGACAGATCAACAACTCCAAGAAAAGCTCCTTGAGCTTACACAAAATCGATTTGACCATAAAAGGGGGTACTATGGAAAAGTAGGAGACCGATGTATTATCAAAAACTGCCTTATAATCAAGGATGTGTGGATCGGTTCCGATGCCTATATTAAAGGGGCAAACAAACTCAAGAATCTAACGATACATTCCCTACCTGACGCTACCTGTCAGATCGGAGAGGGTTGCGAATTGGTCAATGGAATTATCAGTGAGGGATGCAGGGTTTTTTATGGGGTGAAGGCGGTTCGGTTTGCCATGGCCTCCCACTCCCAATTGAAATATGGAGCCCGCTTGATAAACTCTTATTTAGGAAGCAATTCCACCATATCATGTTGTGAGGTGCTCAATTCCCTAATCTTTCCGGCACATGAGCAGCACCATAACAACTCGTTTCTATGTGCCGCCCTACTGATGGGACAAAGTAATATGGCAGCGGGGGCTACCGTAGGCTCAAATCACAATTCTAGGGGGGCTGATGGAGAATTTGTAGCTGGTAGAGGCTTTTGGCCGGGTCTCTGTGTCAGTTTAAAGCATAATTCAACCTTTGCTACATTCAACATTTTGGCTAAAGGAGATTATCCCGCTGAGTTGCATATACCCCTGCCCTTTTCTCTTATTAGCCATCAAGTTCATCTGAATAGGATTCAGGTAATGCCCGGGTACTGGTTTTTGTACAACATGTATGCGTTGGCACGAAATGCCTGGAAATACAAAGACAGGGATAAACGGATAGAAAAAATCCAGCATTTAGAATATGATTACCTGGCACCGGACAGCATTCAGGAAATATATGAAGGACTTGCAATTCTGGCCAAGGCTACTGGAATTTCATTCTTAGCCCAAGATGAGGATCCTTCGGGCTATGCTTTTGACCACCCAGCCGAACTGGGATCCGCCTTGTTGGGTAATCAGGATCCTCGGGTTGGGTGGGTTGAGATCTTGGTTCACGGCTGGGAAAACAGCAAGCGGCCAATCCAGCTGATAAAAGTACAGGACGCTTGGAATACCTACCATCGCCTGCTGGTCTTCTATACCGTGTCTACGGTATCAGAATTATTCGGCGTGAATGAAACCACAGATTGGGATGAGCTTTATGCATTGATTCCAGAAGAGACGATTAAATGGGAATGGAAAAATGTTGGTGGTCAATTGATGCCCTCCGGTGTCCTTTCCAATCTAATTTCAGAAATTAAGGACGGGAGCCTCCCGGATTGGGATCATATTCATAGTCAATATTCCCAACTTGCAACTGAATACCCGACTTGGAAAGTCCAGCATGCTTTTCAGTGCCTGCTGGCGGCGAAAGGCTTAACGAAAGGATTGTTTGATCAAAACCACTGGGACGATTTTATCACAGATGCCATCCACACCCGAAAATGGCTGTCGGATCAGGTGTTTGTTTCCAGACAAAAGGACTATATGAATCCATTCAGAAACATGGTCTACGAAAGCGATGAGGAAAGAGACATTGTGCTTGGAGCTTTGGAAGATAATAGTTTTATACAGCAGGAAAAAAGAGATTGTAAGACATTTATCAAGCGATTGGAAAGTATAAAGATGCCAAAAGCATCCTAACTCTTTTATCTCTAAACACCATTAGCGTTCTCTGTATGCCTTATAGGTAAGTTGGTTCACATAAAACTGACTGCATTACCCCCCAGTTTCCTGTTCAAGTTATACTATTTTATAAAAGCGGCATCTCCACAAAGAAAGTAGTTCCTTTACCTTCCTTACTTTCAAACCAAATACTACCCTCATGTGCTGTTACAATTTGCTTGGATATGGCTAATCCCATCCCATACGGGGTTTCACCGGCAGTGCCAACCCGCTTGCTGTTAGTAAACAATTCAAATACAGAATCTTTGATTTTGTCAGGAATACCTATTCCCATATCCTTCACAGTTATTAATGCTTTGTTTTGATTGCCCGACAATCGGACGGAAATTAATCCTCCAATTTCACTGAATTTGATGGCATTGGCTATTAAATTACTCATTACCCTCCACATTTTTTCCCTACTTACAAGGGCAGTCAGAGGAACAGTTTCCACGACAATTTTTTGTTGCTTTTCATCCGCCCTATGGCGTAACAAATCCACGCAGTAATGAATCATCCTTTCCAAATCTACTGATTCCTTTTTAATCCCTTCGGAGCCTCGGTTTACCTGCATCATTTCTGAAACAAGGTTCAGGGAGTTATCTCCGGATAGTTTGATATGCTCCAACAATGTTCGGTCCTCGTCCGACCAATTTTCGCTTTCAAGCAACACGTCAGCGATCATTGTCATACTGGATATTGGGCTCCTCAAGTCATGGGCTACCATGTGCATCATTTTGGAATTTTCCGCCTGGCTCTGCTCCAAAGCACCCAAAGCATCCTGCAATTCGATATTTTGTTTACTGATTTGCTTATTTATTAGCCGATGTCTTTTCAAGTGGTACCAGACTGCAATCAAAAAACCAAATGCAATCAGGGTAATGACTACTGAACCCATGAGGTAAAGTTTTTTCATGTCATTAGCCCTCGTTATATTAGCTAGTTGCAGTTGTTGCTCAGTACTCCGGAATGATTCCTCCATATCCAAATATCTGGATTCCGTAGCTTTCAATTCTGAAACTTTATAAAGTTCCAGGAAAGCAAGTAAATCCCTGTAAGCCGAATCAATGGTATTGTTGCTATCGTAATAGTGCCATCTTAAATTGTAAAATCGACTGAGAATATTTTCATAATGCTCGTTTTTGACTTCTATATTTTTTATGGAAACATCCAGCTTTTGAATTACGTCCAACGCATTCTCCGGCTGGTTCAATTTAAGGTAAAGATTCCCCAATTTGATTTTAGCAGTGCGGGCGTCGGGAATATCATAACCGGGACGGTCGTTGATCTGAATGCTTTCCTGTAAGGCCTTTTCTGCTTTCTCCACTTCTCCCATTTCCGCAAACACGCCTCCAATATTCCCCAATACCACCCCTCTGGCCACTTCTACAAAATTTGATTCAGCCTGAAAGGACGACTGTGGATAAACAATTTTCTTGGAGGCAATAAAATCAAGAGCAGTTTCATAATAATGGACTGCACTATCCAACTCCTCCAATTTTTCGAAGGCCAGGGCAATAGTATTCCAATACATTTGGGGATCTTTGACAGAAACGACAAAACCCGAACCGGAAGGACATTGCAAAACTTCATCCAACGCCCGTTTGACGTAAATAATTGCTTCTTGGTACTCTCGTTGGTTGTATTTAAACAATCCTAACTGATAGGTCAAATCTGCCGTTTGGCATGGCGGCAGGCGTTGTCTCGCAAACTCCCTTCCTTCATAATAGTTTTTGAAAGCTTCAGAAAATCTTTTATTCGCTTTCAGGACATCCCCTTTTACGAAATAATTCTTTGCAAATTCGGCTTGATAGATATGCTCTTTACCTTTCAACGCATAATTCATACTGTCCTTATATCGATCTGCCATTTCAAGGTCCGATACGTAGTTAAGGTAATACCTCGCTAAATGAAAATACCTATTCCACTCTTCCAAGGGTTGTATGTCTTCCATTTCAGCATATGCTGAATCCAAATAGGCCAGCGAATTGGCATAATGTCCAGAATTTAAGAGCCGGTTAACATTCTCGTAAATCAGATAAATTTCCGGTCGCATGTCTTGGTATTTTTGATTGTCAGACGTACAAGACCATGCCAATGACAAAATTAAAAATAAAAGCAAAAAACGTATTAACCGCATAGCACAAAATGACCCAATTGAAAAGTGTTAATATTGCAATGCTAAAGTTAGCGAAAAAAATGAAATATAATGGCGCTGGCACCTATAAACCAAAATACGGGCCAATCTAGGAGTAAAACAGGCAGGGGTAAACGATCCCCCGCCGTTTAATTCTCTATTTACATCTACTTTCAATGCTGTTAATTTTACCATAAAGACAAAATTATCCTTTGTACCCTTTTACCTTCCAACCCCTTCTATATTTTCTCGAAAGGTGTTTCTCTGCAGCCGGAAGATTAGCTATTTTCATTGTCTTTGCATCCCATTGTAAGATTTTTCCAGGTTCCTTTAAAGCTACCGTTCCTAAAATTATCGCCTCAGTCATTGGACCGGATTGGGCGAAATGACTTTCGGTATTAGTCTTACCGAGGCAGGCATCAATAAAGTGATGATAATGATCCCGGTCTGTTAATTTTGGTGCACGTACCTGTTTAAATTTCTCTTCAGGTAATAAAACAGGCATTTTTGTATGAGGGATCAACAAGGCTCCGTTAGTACCGACAAGCATAGCTGATTCGGCTGGGTAATCTTCCACGGAAAACAACTTTCTGACTTCTTCGGGTGGATAAAACTCCCCATCGAACCATTCAACTTTTAACTCACTTTCCGCTGTCATTTCGTTACCTGGAAACATCCAGGTGATGTGGTTGGACTGCGGCCATGTATCTCCCATCCGCTCAGGGGATGCCTGCCAGGAATCCTGTACACGTGCTGTGACTGAAACAGGATCCTTAAGCCCCATACCTTTCCAAACCGCGTCGAAAATATGGCAGCCGATATCCCCAGACCATCCCGTCCCAAAGTCTTGCCACGCTCTCCATTTTGAAGGATGGTAGATTGTGGGAGCATATTCCCGCATAGGTGCAGTGCCTACCCATAAATCCCAGTCAAGGGTAGCTGGTGGCGTTTCCCCCTTTTCAGGTCTTGGACCTTTGAACCGGTAAGCTTCCGTTGCTCCAGGGCGATTTGAGCATAGATAAACTTGCTTGATTTTTCCTATATGTCCTTCTTTTATCCACTGAACGGCAGTACGGTCTCCTAATCCGGAGGCATGCTGCGTACCCAATTGGCTGACTATACCTGCATTGTTTGCTGCTATGGTCAAGGCTCTCACCTCAGCCACATCATGACACATTGGCTTTTGACAATAGACGTGCTTACCCATTTTGATAGACTCAAACGCAATGGCAAAATGGTTGTGATCCGGTACACTAACATTGATGGAATCAAAATTCGCTGATTCATTTTTCAACAGCTCCCGCCAATCTGTATATGTTTTTGCATTGGGTAATGCATCGGACGCCCGCTTCAGATGATTGGCATCCACGTCACAAATAGCCACTATTTCAGCCTCTGGGTGGGACATAAACCGGTTTAAATCATGCCAGCCCATACCTCCCACGCCCACTGCAACATGGCGGACTTTGCCGGGTAATTTTGAAGCTACTGCCTGATGGGAAAAAATTAAGGGTGCGGTTATTCCTGCTAAAGCCGCTTTTTGAAGAAATTTCCTTCTGGAAATATCAGAAATGTCTTTTTTCATGATGTTTTGTACGGGTTGATTGTAAATTGTTTGAGAAATATAAAAAGAATATTTCCTAACATAGGTAAATCCTAAAAGTAATATTCCAGAATTCCACCAACGGCATCGAAAAATAAAACCATTTGATAAGATCTACCTTCATTTTTCTGTCAAAGGGTTAAAAAGTTCAACGTTAATTGTAAAAAATTATGCAAATGACCCTATCCAATCTGTTCTACTTCTAATGTAGAATCACTTGATTAAGCTGATAAAATTCTATAGCTTTCCCACATGTGGAAGAAAAGTAATTTGGCAATCTTACTTGGTGTCTTTTCAATGGCAATCTGGATAACGGCCCTTACATTGACCTTTTTTCAGATTTATCCGTTGGCAAAGTTAGCTGCCTTCTTGGGAATCGTCGGATTTTTAATCCTAATTCAATTTTCGTCAACGGTGAAAGGATTTTCATTCACCGCATGGGTTCTGGCTGCGGTTGGCATGGCGTTGATGTATCCACACCACATCACTGTCTTTTTAGGCTTTTCTACTGAGGATTGGATAGTACCATTAATTCAGTTGATCATGTTTGGGATGGGAACTACAATGGGAATCACCGATTTTTATGGTATTCTACGCATGCCAAAAGGAGTTTTGATTGGTTTGGGATGTCAATTCACCATCATGCCGATTTTAGCAGTCATTTTGGCCAATGTTTTTGGCTTTCCGCCAGAAATTGCGGCTGGTGTAATTTTAATTGGGTCTTCCCCAAGTGGGGTTTCCTCCAACATCATCACCTATTTGGCTAAAGGAAACCTGCCCTTGTCCATCACGCTGACCTCTTTTACCACCTTACTGGCCCCACTTGTTACCCCATTGCTAATGAAATACTTAGCTGGTCACTACATTTCACTTGACTATATGAGTATGATGTATGGCATTATCAAGATGCTTTTTATACCTGTTATTTTAGGAATTTTGGTAAACCGTTTGTTGCGCACTAGGGCAACTTGGATACAAAAGGCCATGCCAGGAGTCGCCATGGGTGCCAATGTGCTAATCATAGCCATTATCATCGCAGTAGGAAGGGACAGTCTCCTGACATTAGGAATAGCCTTGCTGCTTGGTGCCATCATTCATAATGCCATTGGGTTTTTGTTGGGTTATTGGAGCTGCAGATTTCTTGGAATGAGTAAAATTGATTGCCGTACCATTGCCATTGAAGTGGGTATGCAAAACGGAGGTATGGCAGCAGGAATTGCGTCGGATATGGGCAAAGCCGCCACAATGGGGCTATTTCCTGCTATATTTGGTACCTGGATGGATATATCAGGTTCGTTTCTCGCCAATTTATGGAGAAAATCCCTTCCTAAAACTGTCCAACCACTCAAAGATTCCAAATGAACATAAGAACCTATTCACCCATTCCAAACAACCCTGCTCGTACGTTTTTAAAATCAAAGTAAACTGGATTAACTGCGGTAGCACCCGGACTGTCTACAGAAATCATCACGGATGCAATTGGCTCATAAGCAGCTTTCGGAGCTATAGCCCCTTTCACTACAATGATTTTTTGCCTTTCCACATATACTCCGTTTGAAATTAGCTGATGGGCACTGTTTGGGCTGGAAGGACGGGTTGTGAGCAATACCAAATTGGGATCATCCAAGGTTGAACCATCGAGTTGAATTACCGCTGTCTTTCCCATATTCCAGTATCTACCACCCCCATGCCGAACCTCTGTTTCCAAGTATTGACCAACATGAAGGGATCGGACATGTCCGGTTATGGGCACTGGCTTCCCGTGTTGGTTATCCATCTTCCCTCCCACATCAAATGAAAAATCATTACCTACTCCCGCATTTTCAGCCACCTCATACCCCTGCTCGTCAAAAATGACAACCACAAACCCCGCTGCCCCCTGATTCATCAATTCTTCCAAAAGAAATGTACTGTCTCCCGTAGAGCCACCGCCTATATTATCTCCCTGATCAATCAAAACCACCGGCCTTCCCTGATGTTCCATAGCCATTTGAACGGCTTGTGCAGGGTTGGGTAAATTCAGTCTGGTTCTTTCCCGGGACTCCCACATCATTCCCGCAAGCCTGTTTGCCTCCCTTTCCGCGAGCTTTGGATTATTATCCGTAACTACTATCACTGCAGGTCCCATCCAAGGGACATCGGCATATTGATAGCCACCGACCACACTCACCGCTAATACCTCTGATTGATATTCCAGTTCCTTGCTCGCCGTTGTAATGGGAAGTAGAGGTTCTGAAAACGTGTGCTGAAAAACAATATTATAAACCATTGGTGGCTTGACCAGAAATTGGGTGGGTTTAACTTCTCCCCGCACGATCTTAGCCATGATGTTCACCGCTTGCACCCCCCTATCATACGTATCAACATGCGGATTCTCCTTGTAAACAATAAGCACATCCGAAAGCTCCACCAATTCAGGTGTAATATTGGCGTGAAAATCCAAGTTAACGACAATTGGCATTGCCGGGCCAAAGGCCTCCCGGACCCTCCTTACTATTTCCTCATCTCCACTAAAATGGGATTCCACCACCATGGCACCGTGCAGGTTAAGTAAAATGCCCTCAAGCTTCGGTCCTGACTTAAGTTGATCAATCATGGCACTTACCAACTTATCAAAAGCGGCATCCGTGACAGGCCCATCCGGCCGGGCACTTGCCAAAAGCGCAGGATACAGCTCAATTCCCTCCGTTTTTGCACCCGCTATATAGCCGGAGCTAACGGTTTTGGCATTTTCCAAGGAGAAAAAACGGGCTTTTCGTTCAGTCTCAGCCATTTCCAAATCCACACCAAACGCATCAAAGTCCGTCTTCTGTAAGCTAAATGAATTTGACTCATGGGATACACCTCCCACCCCTATTACGGGATTTTGTTGTGCAAGAATACGCTGCCCCACGAGCAGTGTGAAAATAATAAATGCAAACACCGAGAAAATTGAAGATTTATTGATCATAGGAAACCAATCTTTAATGGAAAATAATTACTTTTAATACACCATATTAAAAGTAGTTATTTTTAGCAATTATATGTGTTTTAACAAGTAAATTTATTTATTAGTTATTCTTAATTCCATAAATTGTCAGAAATACAACAGTTGAACACGAACATGAACTAACACCGCAGTCGAAACATGCTGGCTGTCATCCTTTAAAACATATCCCCATGAAATCGAGCATGAGGAAAACCTCACACGGTGGGATGGTTATCAAAGCGAGATTCCATCTGACCTTTGAAAAACAAAAAATAAACAGATGAAATCGAGCATGACGCAAGCGACGCACGGAGGGATGATTATAATTGCGAGATTCCATGTGGCCATTAAAAAACAATTATAAACACATGAAATCGAGCATGACGAAAACGTCACACAGTGGGATGATTATCATAGCGAGATTCCATCTGACCATTAAAAAACAAAAAATAAACAGATGAAAAGAAGAGAAATTTTGAAATATGTAAGTTTAGCCCCGGTAGCGGCATCTTTTACCACGTTTCTTCCAATCGACTCCGATGCAAAAACAGCTAGGCAGGCTTCTTCTCACCGAAGCCCAAAAAGGATAGCAGCCATCTTAACGGAATATCGACCAAATTCCCACGCCGATGTTATAGTTGGCAAATACTTGGAAGGTTTTAACCAGGATCAAAATCCACCTTACCCCCAGTCCAAAATTGTATCGATGTTTACTGAACAAGTTCCTGAAAACGATATGAGTAGGAAAATGGCTGCGAAATACAATGTTCCGATCTTCAGGACGGTATCAGAGGCACTTACTTTGGGAGGAGATAGCCTGGAGGTTGACGGTGTGCTGCTAATTGGTGAGCATGGGGATTACCCTATGAATGACAAAGAGCAAAAGCTTTACCCAAGGTTTGAAATGTTTTTAAAAATTACGGATGTGTTTCGGGAAACAGGGAAATCAGTACCTGTATTTAATGACAAGCACCTATCCTGGAGTTGGAGGCAGGCCAAACGGATGGTAAGTATATCTAGGGAACTAAATTTCCCCATGATTGCAGGGTCTTCCGTTCCGGTTGCATGGCGTATTCCTGCAATAGACACGCCTTTTGGCATTCGGCAAACTCATGCGGTCGCTATTTCATACAGTGGATTGGACATTTATGGCTTTCATGTATTGGAATCTTTGCAAGCGGTAGTGGAACGCAGGAAGGGTGGAGAAACAGGGGTGCGATCTGTCCAATGCTTTGAGAATGACGCTTGCTGGGATTTCATGGCAAACAACGCCTGGGTATCCCGATTATTTGAAGCCGCTATTTCGAATAGCCTGACTAAAAAACAGGGAGACATAAAATCGTTAGTCCCCACTCCTACCGTATTCGTGATAGAATATTCTGACGGACTATTGGCAGCAGCGTTCCTGATGACCGGGCTTGTTGAGGATTTTACCGTAGCCGTGGATGTGGTTGACCAAGATCAACCCTACGCAACACTTATGCGCCTTCAACCCGGAAAACCGCACCACCATTTTGGCTGTCTCGTCAAGAACATAGAACAGCTCTTTGAAACAGGAATTCCTCCATATCCTGTGGAACGCTCCCTTTTGACAAGCGGCATATTGGATTTTGCCCTCGAATCACGATTTAAGGGGTACAAAAAACTGCGCACCCCCGAGCTTGCAGCAGTTAGTTACGAACCTTCCAAAACTTCATCATTTTGTTCACAGGGTTGGGATGAGCACGGCAAAAGATTGGATTAGTTTCTTCAAATTTTTAAAGTATGCTACAAAGACCGAATATACATTACCAGTGACCGAATATCATTTTCAGTAAGGACACCCAGAAAAGAGGGCATTCCCTCGTCAAACCCTTTGACTATTTTTTCACTGGGTGCCACAATGGATTCTTTAAGATACGCTTCGTCGGCAACGGCTGAAGATCCGTCACTAAATTCCCTTTCCGACCCGAATATTCGCTGCATCCCGGGGCCAATTTTTCCATCGTTATTGCCATCAATAGAATGGCAAGCAATGCAATTCATCTTTGTGTATAGGTCCTTTCCATGGTCTAGAGTAGGTATTACATCTTCAATATTGGAAACGGTAGAAATATCGGAGGATGCAAGAAGCCGGTTGAAATCTACTTCCTTAAAGCCTTCCGACAGTAGGTTAGGTGCGGCAATATCGTTTACTGTCAACCAAAGCTTATCATTAATATCCATCCCTAATGTGCTCATGAGCGTGTATCCGATTTCCATCTGTTGGACTTCTGTCATCATTGGTATGACCAAGAAAATGGCCTTTTTATCTTCCGATAGCTGCACATCCAAAATCGGAAGCTGTTCTTCTCCATTGTCACCATCCAATTTGAAATGACCCGACCCGTATTTTTGAGTGCGCAGGTAATTCCATCTTTTTACCGAGTAATTAGCAGGATTTAGCGCAACAGCTTCCTGTAGTTCAGTGGCAAAGCGGATCATTATTCCTGCATCCCTCGCCTGAAACTTTTCCGGAAGATGGCTTTCTTTTCCGGTGTAACGTAGACGTAACATCGCACTGAGCATCTCGGAGTTATGACCCCAAAGCGAAAAACCGGTAATATACATCAACCCGTCTCCCGGGTTCATGTCGGCTTTCATCGTAGGAGCGGGAAAATCAGCATCAATAACCGTAACCGCTCCCTGAAGTGCCTTTCCCGTATCGTCTACCAACACCTGAAACAATCCTGGCCTACCATAGGAAAGGTGAACCAACTTGCCGTTGAGCGGACCCATTTTATCACTATGCACCCACACCTGACTGACCCCGGATCGGTCCTCCGCATGAGGAATCCATACCAAGGGGGAAGTTATTTCAGGTATTTCCGCACGGTGCGCTGTAGCTGGCACGCCATAGTAATCATCTTGTTTGATTGCCATGATTGGGGTAGAAGGCATATAATGTCCCTGTTGATCAGAACCGGTCAAAAAACCTGTCTTCGGATCAATACCCAAATACGGTCCCCGAAAACCGGAGGCTACTTGGGACATCGCACGCCCATCCGCTGAAATTCTATGAACGGCCCCCCCATGCTGGGATCCAGCACGGAAACCCATAATGGCCTTGGGTGAGGACGTTTCAGGCCCCATATCCAAGGCACCGAATTTGGCTATATAAAAACCACCTGCCGGATCTACAACCATGTCGCTGGCCCATTCCCTGGTTTCAATCGACTGTGCCATCAAATTGGAGAAGTTTTCATAGAAATCTGCCTCCCCGTCACCATTCAGATCGTGAAGGCGGACAATTCCCTCTTTTCCGTATACATAGATCTCTTCGTCTACTACTGCTATGGATTGGGGCTCATAAAACCCTGATGCAAAGCGCTTCCAAGCCAATTTGTCCAGCTTGGCGCTAATCCCATCCAAAATCCATACATCTCCCTCGAACGTGACAACAGCAGCTTTCTTTTTATTGAAAAAAGCCATATCCACCACCCGTACGTTTCTGTTCCAAGGATTAGGAACCGGAAGGGTTAACTTATCCGTGACGAAAAGAGCTGTGTCGGGAGCCAATTGGCCCTTTGTAAGCACCTTTTCTTTCCAGCGGGATTGGCTGCCTCGCTCAACCTTCGGAAAGGAGGTGTCCATTTGCGAAGTGAGTGTCTCGACTTGCTGCTGATTTTCCGAAGCTCCATGCCAGACACCGACCGAAAATTCTCGGGATTTACTATCCGCAGGGATGGAAAGGTATATATAGCGGTTATCTTTGATTAGAATTTCACTTCCAGAGGACGCTCCAGCTACGGAAACAGCAGTTACCAAATTACCATCTTCTCCATGGTAAAGGTAACCAGTATCCCCCTTAACCTCCATCGAAACGCCGTCAGTAACTTCTGCTAAAGCTAGAATCAGCTTGGATTTTGTGGGAGAAAGGTTGAAATTTCTGGTAAATAAGGTTTGTCCATCCTGCTGTACAACTCCCGGATTTTCCAAAACAGAAACGTCATTAACCGTATACGAGAGTACCAATTCATCATCAACCAAATAATGCCCTTCCCATCTTACCTCATCAGCTGCCAATGGCCCCCAGGAAGGTGCATTGGGGTAGGGATTTGCTGGTCGGGGGTCGGTAAAAACAGGTTCCTCTACTGACCATCCCGGATACTGTCCGGTGGCAAAATGGGGCTCCCCTCCTATGCGGGGAATTTTGTTGTTCTTATCATAAAAATTCTTGTAAGAAATCTGGGCCATGGTCACCATGGGTAAGAAATCACCTGTCCATGCAACCGACCAGCGCAACATATCTGGATCAAAACAGGCATAGGCACCGTCTGCCAACCGCATGGCAATAACCCGGGCGGAAATATTGTCTGTGGGAAAACCAGTTCCCAAGTTGCGGGCATCCATTGAGGTTGTAATATACGGGAAATCCGGCTCCACAAAATCAGCAAACTCAACCTGGGTAAAGTCAACAGACTCAATCCGAGGTTCCTCCTTGCAGGAAAATGCTAAAACTAACAGTAAGAAGGATAAACTTAAAAGTGAATATGCCCTCAATTGGGAAGCTTTTTTGATTAGGGATTTGAAAACAGTCATGAAATGCTTTTGGATAATATTGTTTTGCATGCAAATAACAATCAAATAACCAAAATGTAAAGGATAAGTTGAGGTAAGGTGGAAATATAGTTGAAATATGGCCTACGGCTGAAATATTGAAAATAAATATTGGTGGTATTGGATATTTATTGATATTAAAAAGGCTGTAATATAGTGGAAATCGAAGCGTAGTTCCTGAGGAGTGTAGCGGCATGGTCTATGACCGAAATATGCCTACGGCTGAAATATGGAAGAAATATACCTTCGGCGAAATATTGTTGAAATAGAATTGAAATCGGAGTGAGGCGAGATTCCTTAAAAACATTGATATTTGACTATTTTCGATTCTACTTCAACAAACTGTGGATTTTTTGCGTCATGGGAGAAAATGGAACTACAATTATGAAAAAAACGACTGTTCTCACTTTTGTCTTTGGTCTATTGCTCTTCTCTTGTATGGAAACGGAAGATTTAGGACCGGTACCGGTAGGCTCTTGGAGTAATCTAACGCATGAATCCAATGGATTTGTCATGGAGCGTGTAGCAAAACTGCAGGATAATGCCTTAGGCTATCGCTTTTTAAGCAATGGCCAATTAATCCACCGGACATATAGTGGCTGGTGTGCCACACCTCCCATTGTCACCTCAGATTATGTGGGAACTTGGGAACGAACTGGGGATACCATTACCTTAATGGCTCCCTATTGGGGAGGAATCCATAGACAGGAATGGATGATTCGTCAATCCTCTGATCAGAGTATTCAGGTAGAGATCCTCAGCAGTGAGTATGATCGAAATGAGTAATAAGTATTTTGCCAAGACTTTTTATTAAACAGACAATTGGGTTGCCATCAAATCTAATTTGGGGGTACCTATAAAAAAAGGCCCAACCAAAAAGGCTGGACCATTATGCTAGTTCATAGCAACCGTTTTATCCTCCTGATAAAATACCCGCCAAAGCTTGCCGGACACTGAGTCGGAGATAATGACTGTTCCATCCGGTGCCTGGGCGATTCCGGTTGGTCTGTGAAGGGCATCACTTGGCGCTTCAATTTTTGCCACACCCGCAAATCCCTCCGCCAAAGTTTCGTAGTCTCCGGCTGGGCTTCCGTTTTCGAACGGTACATAGGCTACAAGATATCCTTTTTGCTCCAAAGGAGCCCTGTTCCATGAACCGTGGAACACTACCAAAGCACCGTTTTTATACCTTTCCGGGAATTGATCTCCCGTATAAAATAACAGGTCATTTGGCGCCCAATGAGCCGGAAAGGTCATTACTGGTTGGTCGGTTCCCTCACAACGACCTACATTTTCGCCATCCCCACCATATTCCGGCGACATGACACGCTTATCCTTTGCCGGGTCAAAGTAGCAATAAGGCCATCCAAAATTTGCCCCGTCCGTTAGCCGAAACATTTCCTCTGCAGGGATTTCAGCATTGTCTGATTCATCATAATTATCCGGAAAAAGACTGTTTAGGAGATCCCTACCGTGCTGGACCGCATAGACGTGCTTGTCAGCGGGATTGTATTCCAATGCGACTGCATTCCGAATACCTGTGGAAAATTTGTGCCCATGTTCCAATTGCGTTTGTCCTACCGTTTCCGCGCTAAATCGCCATACCCCACCTTGCCGTTCCAAAAGTGGGCAGGGGTCCATGGCTGGGGATCCTTTTGCCCTATCCTGTTCCTGACAGGCATTGGATGGTGCGCCCACGTTGACATACATATTACCCTGCTCATCGAATGTAAGTGATTTCGCGGCATGGGCAGTCTGAACCGGTAAGCCCGATACAATGGTATCGGGAGCGGAAGCATTGTCCGGAATAAGGTTGCCTTGTGAGAAAGAAAAACGGAAAACCGTGCTGTCGTTTGACGCATAAAGATTTCCATTATAAAAGGCCATTCCAGTACCCCCGAAATCCCCAAAATATTCGATTTCATCGGCTCTACCGTCGCCATCTGTGTCCCTAAGGGCAACGATTCCTCCTTTGTCATTCGGTTCCCGCAAATTCATATAAATATCTCCGTTATCATTTACAGCCACGTGCCTGCCCCTTCCGATATCCTCGGCAATCACATAGGCTTTCATGCCTGATGCCAGGTTCAATCCCCCCTGATCATCATCGGCGGTAAAATAAGGTGTTATTTCTTCTGTACTTTCACCCTGTTGCCCGCAGCCGGAAAACAGGAATCCAAACATAACTATCGTTGGTATAACGAGAAAACTGGTGATTCTTTTCATGAAGGAGTAAGTTTTGGTGTATGATAAAATTACAGCTTAATTTAAAAACATCCAACGATTTCACATAACATCGGTCACCTTGACGTATTTAATTTTGATTTCAGGAAAAAAATACGAAATTACATTGCTGCTTTTACCCAAATTTATTCTTCAATTTTCTATTTTTACTGCTTTTAAACCCGAAAAGCCTTTTACATAATGAAGCCTTACATTCCAATCAGAAATTTGGTCATCTTTAGCCTAGTCGCCTTAGCTATAGGTTGGATTGGCGTTTGGCTGGATAGCCAAATCCCGGATCAAGAGGAGGAAGAAACACTGGGTATGGCCCTTTGGCTGACAGCTCCCTTAATCGTCGTTATTCTCCTTAGAACATTCTTTGGGGATGGATGGAAAGACGCGGGCCTTAAACCAAATTTTACTGGAAACCTTCACTGGTATGCCATCGCCTTTCTTATTTTCCCAGTCGTTACAATTATTTCGTTGTCTCTAGGAGCGGCATCGGGCTGGATGGATTTTTCCGGATTTGACTCCGGGAGTTACCTATCTGTATTTGTATCCCTTTTTGTGGTCAATATTGTGAAAAACATCTTTGAAGAATCGGTCTGGAGGGGATACCTTACGGCCAAACTTATACGGCTAAACCTAAGCGATCTCTCCATCTATCTGATAGCGGGTTTGGTTTGGGGACTATGGCATCTCCCCTATTACATGGAATTTCTCCCAGAGGAAGCCATGTACACCGTGCTTCCTGTAAGCCGTCTTTGGTTTGCGGTAATCGCCATTGGGAATATGGTTGTCTGGACAATCATGTTCACCGAATTGTTTCGGTTGACCGGGTCGGTTTGGGTTGTTGTCCTGCTGCATGCGGTAGAAGATGCGGTAATTAACCACCTGATAATAGACGGGTATGTGGTAATCAGTGCCGGAAAGGAGATTCTTATCTCTCCCATTTGCGGGATTATCCCAACAGTTATTTACTTATTGATTGGTTTGCTGCTGAGGCAGCAGCGAATCCAACAACAAAAAACCCAAAGCAGCGATCGGGAAGCATCAAGTTAACTACTAGGAAACCGAACGGGGATCAATCTATTCGCTCTAAGGAAACCCATAATGGAAAAACCCGCTTCCCTTCTCCTGTAAAATAGGGTATCAAATCGCTTTCGGAGGCTGGTAATTGCACATTCTCCCATACAATCATATCCTCAACCGGCACGGAAGTTTTCCGCTGCCAAATGGAGCCATTGGTTTCCAAGGTCATCGTGCCCTGTGCAGACAACGGGTTGATAAATTTAAAACGAACGGTATAGGTGCCTGCTTCTATGGCGACTTTCCAAAGCCCAAAGATATCCTCCTGCGTCCATACGCCACGCTCACCACCAGCATCGTTCCTGTTAAGAAAAACCGGGTTTTCCTCTGGACTGCCAATCACAATTCGTTGGTCTTTTAGTAAGTTTGGTGATTGGGATAGTTCCAATAAAAGCTCATCCAATTCCTTCTTTAAGCTTTTGGCTACCTGCGGCTTATCTTTCACGATGTTGGTTAGCTCAAATTCATCAGCAGTCATATCATAGAGGTCAAAATCACTCGGTCCCGCATCAAAACCCGTATTTCCAACTAACTTATAGTCCCCTTTCTGTAGGGCAATATTGGTATAGCGTTCAGGATATTTACGTGTCCAATAGAAAAATAGCGAGCGATTGTCCAAGTCATCAACGGATTTCCCCTGTACCAAAGGCCAAAAGCTCCGTCCGTCGATAACCCGGTCTGTAGGTACTTTCGCCCGGCAGATTTCTGCCAATGTGGGTAACACATCAATATGTGCCAGTGTCTGATCTATATCCAATCCGCCTGGGCTACCACCGGGCAATTTCATAAAGAAAGGAACTCGTACTCCGCCGCGAAAAACAGTTCCTTTTAAGCCCCGCATGCCGGCATTGTATCGGCGTTGTTGGGGGCCGTTGTCGGTCATAAAAATAACCACTGTATTATCGTCAATTTGAAGTTCCTCCAGCCTTTTCATCAGCTTGCCAACGTTGTCATCAATATTGGACACCATGGCGTAGACCTTTCGGGCATCCTCTTTGTCTTTTTCGCTCATTTCGGCAAAGGGAATTCCCGAGTTGTCCAGCCCTAAGGCAGGGTCTATATCTCTATACCTCTCATAATATTCATCCGGTACCTGCAAGGGAGTATGGGGAGCATTAAATGACAAATAGCAAAAGAAGGGCTGCTCTTTTTGGGTTTCGATAAATTGAATGGCTTCATCGGTGAAAATATCAGAGCAGTATCCCCCGTAAGATTTTTGCTCGTTGTTATTCCAAAGAACCGGATCAAAATAGCTGCGGTCGCCTTGAAAGAAGGTGGTGAAATCACCGGGCTGCCCCATGCCACCAGCCAAATGAATAACGGACTCGTCAAACCCCTGATCACTTGGCCGGAAAGGATAGTTGTCTCCAAGATGCCATTTTCCAAAAATCCCTGTCCGGTATCCGGCATCTTTTAGCATTTCTGCGAGGGTAATTTCCTCTGTGGCCATGATGGCACCTCCATTATAGGTATCCCTCATCCCTGTGCGTAGGGAATATCGTCCCGTCATCAGGCTTGACCGGGTCGGGGCACAAACCGGGGATACATAAAACTGGTTAAGTCGCACACTTTCCCGGGCCATGGCATCCAAAACGGGTGTCTGTACATGGGGATTTCCGGTAAAGCCCAGATCCCCATATCCTTGATCGTCAGTGATGATTAGAATGATATTGGGAGATTTGGTGGATTGGGCAAGGGCGGCGGAACAAAAAAAGAAAAGGGCTAATAAAAATGTCAAGAAGTATTTGAAGGTGTGCTGCATGGTATTTGAGCTGAATTTTGGATTTCAAGATAACAAAAAACTGTAATCTCTGTGCAGTCCTTCGAGATTTTCATAGCTTTCCGCTCAAAAAAAATGGAGATCAGTTTGAGAAAAAAACTGTAAATTTTGAGAAATCAGATAAAATAAATTCCAAACGTCTTGAATATAGCCCTGCTGACCACAGCTCGAAATAACAGTCTGTGTTCAAAAAACGTTACCTCATCCCCTTCTTTGAATCTCTTCTCACCAAAATTCTGCCAATAAGCTAAAGTCAATCTGTCATCGGTATGGCCGTATTGGAAGGGTTTTAGTGTCATCTCGTGGCTGATATATCTTCTGGACTCGGAAACTCCCTCATAGGGCTATATCTTATATAGGAATCAAAAACTTCCTTATCCGGACCTACCACTCTTGGATCTCCTGTATCGGTTAATTCCGCCATAAGCTCTTCCTGCATTTCGCTTTTTAGCCCCATATAATCCGGATCTTCGGCTAGGTTGACAAGGCAGTAGGGATCGTTTACCACATCGAATAGTAAATATTCCGGAATTTTGGCAAATGCCGCATCGAAAAATGGCTTTACATTTTCATCCTCCCAATTTTCAATGATATATGATTTGGTAGGTGATTCATCCACGTCGGTAAACGCCCATTCAGAGTGATGTACCCCATTTTCATCAATGCCGTACATGGGAAGCAGTTCGTTGTCAGTTCCCGGCTTGATCGCTTGGGGAGCTCCGGCGGGCCAACGATCGGGTTTTGCGTTCCAAACTAATATATGGTCCTTAGTCCGAACGGCTCTTTGGGGATAACCCCAATTTTGATAGCGGGAAGCAGAATGCCTTTCCCGACCGGAAAACACATATTTAAAGTTCTCATCAATATGACCCTGCTTATCCGATTCCAATAGATGGCGGAAACTTCGTCCTGTTATGGGTAACATTCCCTCGTGACTCGTATTTGTTAAGTCAAGGATTGTAGGGGCTAGATCGGCAAAACCTATAGGATCATTAACAACCCTCCCTCCAGGAAAGTTTTTTGGATAACGTACCGCAAAGGGTACATGCACACCATATTCGTAACTATTGGCTTTGGCTCTGGGAAAAGGCATTCCGTTATCGGAGGTTACAATAATTATGGTATTATCAAGCTCTCCAATTTCTTCCAGGTAATCAAGCATTAGTTTCAAATGATGATCAAACCATTCAATTTCTACCGCATAATCCAGCATATCTCCCCTAACAATGTCATGATCCGGGAAAAAACCGGGGACTTCAACATCAGAAAGTTTCTTGTCAGTCCGTTTCCACGAATCCTTCTCATAGGCCCGATGAGGTTCCGTTGCGCCATACCAGAAGAAAAAGGGTTGATCAGACTTCACATTCTCCATGAAGAACTTAAAATTTTCGAAATAATTCAAATCACTGATTTTATCGGCAGGTCTTGGATCATTGCCAGCTTCATAGCGAATGTTGGAATGAGATATTCCGGCAGCATCAGAGGCTCTCCAAAGAGAATCATTTTCGTCTCTGGCATATCGAAAGGGAGTTACACCTTTGCCTGTTCTCCCGGTTACATATCCATTTCCGTCAAGCAAATCTACAAATGGCACATATTTTTTTAGCCAAGGGGCGGCATGCTGGCCAGCCTGTTCATTTTGCCAATGATGTCTTCCTGTCACAATTGCACTTCTGGAAGGCGCACAACCCGGAGAACCCGCCATACAGTTGGTAAAATAAACCCCTTCTCGGGCTACCCTGTCAAATGCCGGGGTATTGACAAATTTACTTCCTTCAAAACTCGTGTGAGCGAAAGATTGGTCATCACTTATTACAAATAGGATATTAGGTTTTTTGTCGTCGGATTTGGCTTCATCTGTTGAGCATCCTACGAATAGAGCACCCAACAATATGCCGAATATTAGTCTTATTGATTTCATATTGCTAATATAATGATTTAAATAAAATCTAAAATTCAAATAAAAGCATAAAAAGCAGTAAATTATTTCAAATCAAATTTTTTTAAAAAGTCATTGGCTTCATCTTAATATTCTCTTAAAAAGAAGACAAATCTTTACTTTTGGTTGACAATATAACGGTCAATCTGGTTAGAACTATTGATTCTAAGCAAAACGGTATGCTGTTCTCCCAACAAAAAAGGTGTAGCATCCCGCTACACCCCTATTCCGTTAAATTTACTTTTTAAACCTCTTGAGTTTCATCAGATCCTTGTCCATTTTTCTGGGCAATCTGTAGACCTTTCCATCTTTAGTGGCGAAATATAAACTGGATTCGGAGGGCTCCCGTCCGTGACCATCAGCCCAAAAGGCATAAAAATCAGGATGCGCATCTATCGGTTTCCGGGCATAAGAATGGTTCTTTTCACTGTTTGAAGTAAGTTTCTTTTCCTCTCTCCATGTTTTACCCTTGTCTTTACTTATCCAGATGACCATCTCACCTCCTGTGTTGAACAGTTGGGGGCCTGGTTGGGTGGGTCCTATGATACGCCAGGTACCGTCATCTTCCAAATAGATGGATCCCATATCATAATTGTTATCCGAAGCTGTTATCTCACTGAATGTCCATTCCGTACCTGTCCAGAAAGCCAAGTTCCAAGTTCTCGGGTTATTGGAGGGGCCGGCTTCATAGCCTCCGCTAGTTACGTACAATATTGCAGGATTACCGTTTTCGTCAAAATTGACATCGTTTATGTACACATTCAACCCTAGGCTAACATAGTCCTTTACCAATGCCTTATTTTCGATAGTAGTCAGAGGCAGATCCATTTTATCACCCTGTACGTTTTGCCAAGAATCTCCAAAGTCAGTTGTTTCAAGGTAGTACAGATTTGTTCTGTAATTAAGGCCGGAACCTTTTTCGATGTTGGGGTGATGGTTAAAGGTAGTGGCCACCTTTCCGTTTTTGTAAAAACTGGTCTGATAATGGCCTTCTTCAATATTTGCGATGTCTTTCCACGCTGACCAGTTCTCTCCGTCGGGGCTAGTCATATAGCTAATTATCCGGCTTTGTTTTGTGCCATACCTAAGTTCCTTTTGCTCATAATGTGTAAAAAGCCCGAAAAATCCAAATTCAGGCTGATAATACATTTGTACATAGGAGAAATTATCCAAAGGGACTTTTTCGCCATTTTCAGTTTTTACCGCATTAACCGGCTCAAATTCACTAATGTCGTAGGGACGGATGCTTCGATGGATATAGGATGGTCTCCAAACACCATGAGATGTAGAAAAAAGCCAAATATAACCATCCTTGTCCATACTCATTACTGGATTATCATGAGCATCATTGGTTTTCTTGTCCAAGACGGCTACAGGTCTGGCTACCTTGTTGGTCTTGTGATCAAAATAAGAAACTGCATGAATCAGACTGCCCACATCATTCACTCCCCCAAAACAAAAGAAGGTCTTATCCACCTCCTCAGAATAGATTGAAAATGGATAATGATTGGAAGGATAGGTTCCTAGGCCACCACTATATTTGTAGACAAATTCATCGGAAGAAGGCTGGTTGGCATACCAAATCCCCTGAAAACCATCCATAGGTTGGTTGAGCAAAACAGCCTCCGCATGCTGCGCATCGGAGTGGATTGGCCGATTGGATGAACTGGGTTGCTGGGCGATCAATAACGTAGGAGCGTAAAAAAATAAAAGCAGTATAAATAGTTTTGATTGTTTCATATTTTCTGGAGTGTTTTTAAGAAGAAACTCGGATGAAGACACAGAGTGTCATTATCCAAGTTTCTTTAATAGTAGAATTAATTTTGCCTTGCCCACCAAACCGGGGTGGTGAAGATAGTCACGTCATTAATTTCGGTCGGCGTATTCGGATTTCTGTTTACTTCAGAAATTGGGTAAGGTATTCTGAGAGGTGTCCCTATCGGGTTGTTCATTTCCGGGATACCTGTTCTTCTAAAATCATTGAAAGCTTCCAAAGGTTGATAAAGCCAAAAGGAAATGTACTTCTGCCCGATAATGTGATTTAATGTCAAATCATCACCAGAACTTGGCATGCCCGGACCCCCAAGATAATCATCAATCTCATTAGCCGGCACGGAAAGCTTCTGGAGAGCGGCTCTGACTCCTTCTTGGAAGGCTTCAAAGGCATTTTGGTTGTTTTGTAACCTAAGATATGCCTCTGCCTCGATAAATTTCAATTCATCAAACTGTAATAGCGGCTGGGGAGCTCCGTTATAAAGAATCTGAGATCTAGACGGTTGTGAATACCTGCTATGTGATGGGTCTGCCAGATTCTCACCTGTCGGCGCACCTATTATCGCTCCATTTACCAGAGAAAACCAACGATTAGACCTTGGATCATTCGTTAAATCTCCCGCAAAATTTTCCATTTGATCGAGAAGAGTTTGTCCTACTGCAAACAACTCTTGTGAATTCTGGAATGCGGACCAAGGGTTGTTATAAACACTGCTCTCTTGCTGATAGCCATCAAATACGAATCCTTCATTAATAGAAGTATAGGAATTGGAAATTGCTGTCAAGGCCGCATTTGCGGAATTCTCAGGATCATGGTTGCTTAGTCTGTTATGAAACCGTGCCTTCAGCCCATATGCGGCTTTCCTCCACATTTCCAAATCACCCCTAAAGATCATGTCCGTATTTCCGGGATTACCCACAGATTGTCTGTCTAGATTACTTATTGCATCGTCCAGTAATGATATCATATTTGCGTATACCGCTTCTTGAGAATCAAACTTAGGTGTACGAAAATCACTTCCCTTTACTGCTTCGCTCATAGGTATATCACCGTACAAATCGGTCAGGTTACTGAGTAAAAATGCGTAAAGAATCTGACCAATCCCCAAGTAGGCATAATTGGATTCATCCTCAGCCTTTGCAATCAAAAACTCCAGATCGTTTAATCCATAATAACAACTTGACCACATGCTCTCACTGACGTTCCATGGATCGATAGGGTTAATACGCACATTCGCAGAATGTTCTACATATGTCGACACCCCAAAGATCGTCTGATTCCCTGCAACTGTTCTGACAGCATTCATTATCACTTGAGGCAAAAGGAGATTTATAGACACATCTTCCGGAGCATTCGGATTGGTGTCTATCTGATCCATGATATCTTCGCTGCAGGATAGGCAAAAACAAGATAGTGCCAGTCCTGAGATAATTACTTTTATATTTTTAGCTAAATTTTTCATTTTTCATTAAGGTTACATCCAACATTGGAAATGAACTTTTTAAAAGGAAACACGAACTCCTCCTCCAAAACTTAAAATTTGTGGATAGACGATGTATTCCTCACCTTGTGCATTACCTCCTCCCGAACTCAGTTCTGGATCAAAATAAGGCAAGGAAGCATTTAGCCATAAATTCCTACCTGACAAATAAACTGAAGCAGATCGAAGGTTATACCGCTGTAGCCATTCGCCGGGAATATCATATGCTAACCTAATTTCACGTAGCCTTACAAATGAAGCATCATATACGTTAGACTCGATAATGGGATCTTCATTTATCCGGTAAAAAGTCTCACCTCTATTGATTTCAATGGAATTGTCTCCTTCAACCACCAAGGTTCCATCTGATTGAAAGAATCCCATTTTTCCCTCAAAAATATAGGACTCTGCTCGAGCCTCTGTCTCAAGCAAGCTTCCGTAAAGCTTGCCTAATCGGTTACTTCCTGATGAAATGTTACCACCTTGTCTCCAATCTATTTGAGCAATAAAGGTGAAATTTTTATAACTCACCTGGTTGATAAACCCGAATTCAAAATCCGGATTGACACTCCCCAAATTTACGGGCTGCGTAGACCGCAGTGGCATACCATACCTCGTATTGACGTTACCATTTGGCAAAGTAGGCCTTGAATCTACCACTACTTCCCCACTAGCCGGATCTCTTGCATACCCAATTCCTCTTAAATAGGGATATTCCTGCCCCGCTTCTGCAACGATGTTTGCTCTAACGCCCCCTAAATTCAGCCGCTCTACCCCCTCAGCGAGACTTTCAACCATATTGGTAAATGTTGTGAAATTGGTTGTGAAATCCCACCTGAAATTTTGTGTTTGGATGGGAACAAGATTCAAGACAATTTCATGCCCTTTTACTGACATTTGACCTGCATTTCTCAACTCAGTTCCATACCCGGTAGAAATAGGCACTGGCACATTGAAAATCTGACCATCGGCTATGGTTGTGTAATAGGTATAGTCTAGGCTTACCCTTCTGTTGTAGCCTCGCAGGTCGATTCCGATTTCCGTCGTTCTGGTATTCTCGGGTTGTAGATTCGCACTAATCAGATTGTTGGAGCGGGTAAATGCATTAAGCCCATCAAAAGGAAATACAAATCCCCCTCCCGCATTGCCTCTTACAAACACTGTGTTAGCAACGTATATTGGACCAGCCTGGCCAACTTCTGCTATACTGCCTCTTATTTTTCCGAATTCCAGAAATTTAGGCGTGGTGTTCATAAGTTCTGTAAAAGCAAAACCGACCCCTAAGGAGGGGTAGAAAAAGGAGCGGTTTCCCCTTGGCATATTTGAGACAAAATCATTTCTACCCGAAGCATTAAAAAACAACATATCCTTCCAAGCCAAGTTAAGATTTCCGAAAAACCCCGCTACCCGGCTCCTTTGTAATGATTCTGTGCTGTTTTGAGAGGAAGTGTTTGAGATATGGTTAAACCCGCCAATGGTGATATCATTGCCAACTACCTGTAGGTTCTTGTTGTAAATGTCGAAAACCTCATTTCCCATCAAAAAATCAAATTGAAAATCCTCGCCAAATGATTTGTTGACATTTATGTTAAAATTGGAATTAAAATTCCGACTATAAACCATCTGATCCGTGATACTTCCACCACTGGGAGGATTGGTTCTTCCCCCGTGTTGCCCTGAACCCAACGCATATACAACTTTATTGTTTGTGCTAAAATAATCAACTCCGACACGATAGTTTACAGACAACCAATCCAATGGCTGATATTGTAAATAGGCATTTCCAAATGTCCTTACTGTAGCAGAATTATTGCTATTGTTCTGAACTGACCAATAAATATTATCGTGGGCATTTCGGAAATTTATCTGATTATATGGATTATCCGGCTGGGCTATCGGTTTCCCTTTGAGGTTATAGGACACCGGCGCAAAAAAGGCCGCATAGAAAAGACTGGAATTCCCTCCCCCATCTACTACTTCATCCCGGTCAGAAGAGGAAAAATTGACGGAGGTACCTATTTTTAGTTTATCTGTTATTCTATAATCAGATGCTAATTTGATATTTATACGATCAAAGGATGAGTTTTCTATAATTCCCTGTTGACCTGTATACCCCACGCCAATTTGATAATTTCCTCTCTCAAAGGTGTTTGCTATATCAACATTGAAATTCTTGGTGCCTCCTGTTCGGAAAAAATCTCCTGCATTGTCATATACCGCAGCTTGCTCCTGCTCGCCCAAAAAATTGGTATATGTTCCTAGGGTATCAATCCTAGGACCAAATGAAAAGGCACTTTGCTGATCAAATTGACCATTGTTACCTTGGGCATAGGTTGTTTGTAACTTGGGAAGACGGGTTACTTGATCAAAATTATATCCTGTCTCCACAGAAATTACCGGTTTTCCAACGGCTGACTTCCCACGGTTGGTAGTAATGACAATAACTCCGTTGGAAGCTCGCAAACCATAAAGTGCTGCCGCCGTTGGACCTTTCAAAACATTGACTGATTCAATATCACTTGGGTTTAGGTCGATGATTCTACCGGAAATCGGTAATCCATCTACGACATACAACGGCTGATTGTTTCCAGTAATTGATCGGCTTCCACGAATATTGACCGCCGGAGAACTTCCCGGAGCACCCGTTGTTTGGCGGATAGTTACACCTGCAATTTTGCCCTGTAAACCATTAAGAATATTGGGATTTCCTACTCTAGAAACCGCCTCGCCATCCAGCTTCTGCACAGAATAACTCAAAGCCTTTTCCTGTCTTTCAATTCCAAAAGCGGTGACAACTACCTCATCCAAGGATTCTGAATCCTGAACCAACACAATCGTGAAGGCAGTCTGTGAACCTACCTGTCTGGTTTGGGTGACGTAACCGATAAAGGAGATGGATATGGTTTGTCCTTCTTCGACCGTCAAGGAAAAATTACCATCAACATCAGTCACTGTACCAGAAGAAGTTCCGCGTACGGAAACTGTCGCACCTGGAAGGGGTTCGTTAGTTTCATCTGTGACTTTCCCCGTAACCGTTATGGGGTCATCCTGAACAACTAGTATTTGCCTCTTCTCATCCTTCAGCACGTCAATACTATGATTGTATTGCCTAAATGATAGAACACCCTGCCTCGCAGCCTGAATTAAAAAGTCTTCCAATATACCCTCCGTTTCGGTAAACGTTAGCGTAGTCATCCGATCTACCTTCCTGCTGTCATAGCTAAACTTAAACGGTGTCTGCCGTTGCACTTCCCGGAAAAACTGCCCTACAGTAAGCTCTTCGCCGGATAATTGGATTTTGACTTCCTCGATGCTTTTATACTGTCCGTTGGCATTGACTGCCAGACCGAAGTTTAGGAACAGCAACTGGATCATAAAACCATATAGGAAATATCTGGACAACATATAAATTGTCTTAAGTAATTTATTTTGCATAATTTTAAAGGTTTATTGAATGAAATGTTCAGTAATCCTGATCGCAGGTTGTGTCATTCCCCAATGCGTTTGACCTGCTAATCAGCCGTGAGCCGGCCGGAATCCATTCCGGTCGGTTTTTTTTTTAGGGTCCGTTTGCTTTTTTCATATCGTCAAAATTTAAATTTTACCTGTTTCCCATCAAGGGAATATTCAAATTGCTGTATATACGAAAGGCTGTTTAAAACATCCTCCAAGGTTTGATTTTTATATTCGGCACTGTATTTCCATCGGATGCGTTCACCGTTTTCAATTTGTATTTTTACCCCATACCAATCTTCCAATTGCTTTACAACGGAAAGAAGTGTTGCATCTTCAAATACTAAATTCCCTTCCTTCCACGCCATCACCTGATCTATATCAAAAGCTCGAACCTGTAGCTTTCGGTCATTGGTAGAATATCTAAGCTCTTTTCCAGGATCCAAGAAGATGTCCTCTTGATCAGAAGTGGATGAGATTTTGACTTTCCCGCTAAGCAATGAAACATAAATGCGTCCCTCATTTTTGGTGGTGATATTGAAAGAAGTTCCCAAAGCGGTGGTGGATAATCCGTTGGTTTCGACGATAAATGGACGCACACTGTCTTTAGCTACTTCGAAATAAGCCTCGCCGGTTAAAACAATTCGCCTCTCCAAAGTGTCGAATCTTTCGGGAAACTGGATTTCTGTAGCTGCGTTCATCCAGATTTTTGTCCCGTCTTTTAGGGTCAACCGGAGTTTTTCACCCGGTTGGGTAAATTTCGTCAGCGTAGCAATTTCGTCTAAATGCGTTTGTGAAATATCAAAAAATTCACTTGGAATCAGCAACCAGGCCAAGCCCAATCCAAGGATCAAAATGGCGGCAATACGGTGAAGTTGGCTTAAGTTGAAGTAGTTGGTTTTCTTATTGGGCTGAGCTAAAGGAAGGACTTTAGTAGATGAGGAATCGGATTTTCTGGACGGTGTTTTGAGCAAGTCTGTTAGGATCTGTTCCTTTGTGCCCTCATCCGCCCTGATTTCATTATATTGAACACGCATTAAAAATTCCCTCGCCAACTTCAAGGTTGAAAGCTGATCAGGATTGGCTTTGATCCACTTGGTCCAGTAATCGTCCAGTTGCTTAGTTGGGTTTTTCACCCACTCGACAAATTCCGGATTGGTCAAAAAGTCTTGTATGGATAACATGCAGTTTTTTTGATTTTGGGGTAAATGCAGCAGCACCTCCAAAAAACACCCACCTAAAAGAATAATTTCTTAATAAAAATTATAATTACCTGAAAATCAATTAAATAATTCTTAGTATGCTTTTTTTTACCTTAAGCAATCACGTAAAAAATTCAACGCCTTATACATCAGGTTGCGGGTAGTTTTTATATTCTCGAGCCCCATAATCTCCTGCGTTTGCTCATAAGTCAAACCTTCATAAAAAAAATAATAGATGATTTCCTTTTTTCTGGGGCTAAGCTGTTCTATTGCCCTGTTGAGTTTTTCCCGTTCCTCCTCACCAATTTGCTGATCAATCAACAATTGCTCGGGAGACATGGAGAATTCAAAATTACAGTTGGGATCTATGGACTGTCTACGTCCCTCCCATCGGGAAGAGGATCTGTAAAGCTTTCGCTTCAAGCAGGTAAACAGATAAAATTTGATAGAATCAGTTGGCCCGACCTTGGGCCTTAATTCCCTCAGATCAAAAAAAACTTCGTGAATGCCGTCCTTTACCATGGCATGGTTTCCGGTGATTCGCACGCCATAGGCGTACAAAGCATCAAAGTAGCTTTCGTAGATCTCGACAAAAGCCGCATCACTCCCCTTTCTATACGCATCCCATAGCCGACTGTCCGAAGAGACGGTAACTTCTCTGGCAGGAACAGCCACTCCCTCCAACGGAGTAAATCGTGATGGATTTTGTTTGAACATTTTGGGTTAATATGTTGCTTTTTGCAATTATTAACCAAGTTTACAAAAAATCACAGTGTTTTTAGTTAAAATAATCTAAAAAAAGTTAAACCTCCTCGAATAGGGTGTTTTTAAACTATAAATCTCTGTAGCTTTAATTACTTGCAATACAGGAAATTAGTAATCCGAAACTAATATGATAGTCCTCTTTAAAACCCAAACTTAAAAAAACATGAAAAATTATGCAATCCTTTTCACCTTGTTGATTCTAATAAGCTGCTCAGAAAACAAGTCTACATCTGAAAGCGATCTGGATTTTTTGTTGACCCAAGATACGGTTATAATTGATCCAAAAGGCAGCATCATAAACCTGAAATATGGGCTTACCCGTCCCGAGCTTTCCAATGATGGTAAATATCTATATCACTATACTCATGGAGAAGCTAAGTTCGATAAAATCAATCTGGAAAATTTGGAGTTGGAGGAGACGCTGCAGTTTGAAAAAGAAGGACCCAATGGAATGGGATCCTACATTGGAAGCTATGCGCTGACGTCATTAGACCAATTAATGATCTGGTCCTATGGACTAGATGCTGTTTTTGACCAAAAAGGAACCAAAATACGGGACTTAAAACTGACCCACATTGCCCAAGAACTCAAGGGGCCGGAGGCATTTCCCTTTCGCCTGATGGAGCATCCCAGTGACCCGAATACAATTTTTGGCTTATATGTTAAAAATCCTGAAAACCAGTTTATTATAGCCAAGTTTGATCTGGAAAACGAAACCTACGAAAAAATTTCACTGCCTGAAACGGAGAAACTCAATAACTACAGGATGGAAATAGAACAAGGTGGTAGGCCCGCTGGAGCTTTTAGCCCGGTGCCCATGGCGACTAAAATCCGGGATAATAAAATCGTATTGACCAACGGTGCTTACAATGAAGGGTATGTCTACGATATATCGTTGGATTCGCTCTACCTGATATCCTGGGACAGTAAGCTCACGGGTAACCAAAATGAATACAAACTCCCAAAAACCGTAGAGCTGGAGCAAGCGGGAGAACACAGAAGGAAATTCTACGAATCTATCAATTTCCTTGACCCCCAATGGGACCCTATTTCGGAGCGATACGTTCGACTTTCATTTAAAACCAAATTTTCCGCCGATTTGAATGAGTATGGGGATGCCGAAGAGATTGGTGCAGAAGTTTTCCTGACTGTTTTGGACAAGGACTTGAATATTATCAAAGAGACCTTCCTCGAAAATTATCAGAAAAACCCCCGCTCCCACTTCTTTCTTGACAGCAAAGTTTGGTTGTATGAAAATATAAATGATGAGTTGGGGTTTGTGAGAATTGCCGTAGATTAAAAGGCACGTCTAAAAATATGGGTGTGGGCAATTGCAAATGGCCTGTCGAAGATTGCGTTTCCTTAAGTAATTTCAGGTAGAAAGGTTTAGTGGATACAGGTACTGAGTTCATATCTCCCATACCATCTTTTTCACAGTATCTGATGGTGTCAGGATAGTAAGGATCATTGGTAAACGGAAATTCATATAACTATTTTTTTCTTGAACCCCAATAATAGGGAATAATCCAAGGCAACGAATATGCCAGATAAAGCGTGCTTTTCAAAGACATGATTCGAAAGCAATTGAAAATTAAAAATTTCGGAGTTTTTTTAATTAAACTAATTTTTTAATTATATTTGATCAAGTTTGCTACTAAAAATAATTTAGCGTTCCCGCTTTTTCAAAATAATACATATTGGCCAAAATAAATCCGAAAAAAATGAAAACTTATGCGTTAGTATTTTGCTCGCTCTTCATTTTCGCCTGCTCAGAGAATAAATCCCATGGCGATTCGAGATTTTTATTGACCCAGGATACCGTAGTGGTTGATCCAAAAGGCAGCATCATTGACCTTCGATATGGGCTAAATTATCCAGAACTTTCCAATGATGGTAAAACGCTTTATCACTACACCTTTGGAGAAGCGAAGTTCGATAAAATTAATCTGGATAATTTACAATTGGAGGAAACGCTTCAGTTTGAAAAGGAAGGCCCCAATGGAATGGGGAGACAAATAAGGGGATATGGGTTGACTTCTTCGGATCAAATCATGATCTGGTCCCATGGAATCAACGCCCTTTTTGACCAAAGTGGTAAAAAAATCCGGGATTTAAATTTGAATAAAATAGCTCCGGAATTTGACGCTTCCCGGGCAATTCCCATCCGCCTGATCGAGCATCCAGATGACCCGAATACGATTTTTGGTCTATATGCTACCCTAACAGATTATCGATATGTACTTGTAAAGTATGATCTGGACAAAGAGTCCCATGAGAAAATTCCCCTGCCCGAAACAGAGAAACTTAAAGAATACCGGATGGAAGTCTTTCATGGCGAAATACCAGCGGGAGTCTTCAGTCCAAGCCCCTCCTTAACCCAATTCCAAGATAAAATACTGTTGACCAACGATGCCTATAATGAAGTTTATGTCTATGATATTCCGTTGGATTCCCTCTACCTGATTTCATGGAACAGTGAGTTGACGGAAAATCAAAATCAATATAAACTCCCAAAAACAACCACTCCTGATCAGGCGGCTGGGGAAATAGGGAAATATAAAGAATCCATTAATTTCATGGCTCCTAAGTGGGATCCTGATACGCAGCGTTTTATACGGCTTTCCTATAAGACATTATATGGGGAAGATCAAACAGAGCGTGGAGAACCTATAGCAACGGGAGCGGATGTTTTCCTAACTGTTTTGGACAAGGACCTAAATATCGTGAAAGAAACCTTTCTGGACCGATATAACAAAACACCTCCGCCACACTTTTTTAAAGACAACAAAATCTGGTTGTATGAAAATATAGATGATGAAATGGGGTTTGTGAGGATTACGGTAGACTGAGAGAAGTGTCTAGAAAAATTGTACTGGGCCATTGCAAATGGACTAATGGAAAACGTTCTTACTCGTCAGGTAGAGGATCAAGATACTGTGTTCACAACTCTACCAAATAGTTTTATTAAATTTCTATGTGGACTCCTATGTTCCTATGTGTTAAAAAAATCCTTTCGGGATGTACATCAAAAGACCTTCGGGGTTTGGGAAAACCCCAAAGGTCAGATGCCGCAAACCTGACCTTTTAAAAAGCTCTATGTGAACTACTGTGAACTATGTGGTTAAGAGCATTACAAGGAGATAGTTAAAAGACCTTCGGGGTTTGGAAAAACCCCAAAGGTCAGACGCCGCAAACCCAACCTCGATAAAACCTCTATCTGAACTATGTTTCTATGTGGTTAAAATTCTTATCGCAATGTGCTTTAAAAGACCTTCGGGGTTTGGGAAAACCCCAAAGGTCGAGGATCTCCTCAAAGCCCATATTTCGCCGAAGGCATATATCAATGTATATCGGGTAGCATATATCATTTCAATAAGGCGTCAACTCACTCCTTTTCAATACCAAAGTATAAAGCACTTCCCCATCCTCACGTATCAACCGAAACGTCACCTCGGGATCGTTTAACTGGGTGTCAAAAGAAAATTCTCCAAAGGCATAGGTATTGTCAAATCCAAATAACTGCGTTTCCCACTCCGGATTGGTAGCAGCGGGTCCATGGCGGCCTCCTAAGCTGGCAGGTTCGAATTCGTAAAACGAATACCCCGATTCCCTTGGAATGGTAAATCCACGGGCACCATGCCGATCGCCGGAAATCAGCAACACGCCGGGAATCCGGTGCTTCTCGATCAATTGAAAGATTTTCTCCCTTCCCTCCGGGTCCCAAACACCCCAGGAATCCTTGCCACCGGAAACATAATCGCTCCACATGGTCCCACAAGAAAGGATAATAAACTGGCCTTTGGCTTCCAGCAACTGCTGTTCCAGCCAGTCCATCTGGCCTTCTCCGAGAAATGCTCCGGTTTCTTTATCCCGAAAAAAGCGGTTGTCCAGCATAATCACATCAACTGGACCTATGCTGGTTTTGAAATAGACGCCTTCCTGATTGTCTGAGTCTCCGAAAGCTGGATTTGCCCAAGATCGGGTAAACACCTCCCGAATACCCGTCCTATCTGCTGCCGTAAAGCCCTCTGGAATTCCAGAAAGGTCATCATCCATATAATCGTGGTCATCCCATGTGGCGTAAACAGGAATTTGCGAACTCAACTCCCGCCAAGCGGGAAACAGGTCCCGCATCAGGTAATCAAATCGGTGCATCCCAAGCTGATCTCTTCTGTCCTGCACAGCAATATCGCCGCCCAACAGCATGGCATTGGGTTTCCGGTTTAAAACCTGTTTTACCTGCTCCCTATTCCCCAATCCCCAACGGTGAAAACAGGTACCGAAAGCAATTCGAAGCGGATCCTCTTCAGGAAGTGTTTTCAAAACAAGGGGTGAGTCACCGGACCATGTTTCACCATCCACCATGATTTTAACAGGATAGGAATTGCCAGGTTCCAGTCCGTGTATTTTTACTACTGCACTGAGGTCCGTCTGCGCATTCGTTTCCACAGGTCCGAACAATCTGACTGTACCATGATCCTCTATGGCAGCGACTACCATGGCAGGCTTGGCCGTTCGTATCCATAGATCGGCACCTTCTTGCGTGACATGACCCCATACTGGACCACCCAAAAGCAGTATCTCCTCCCCTTCTAACCAATCAATATAGTCTTGATCAAATACCAACTTATCGAAACCTGCTTCCTTTTCAGACGAAAAAACGGAATAGGCGATCTCTGCAAGTCTACTTTCCCGGCTTAAATCAAGGGTATCTGCCCATTGATGTAGCATATACAAGCTGGATTCCAGCGACCGGTTTTTACTCAACTGCTGATGGGTACGGTCACCCACGAGTTGGGCAATGGATGGGATGGATAAAAGTAGGAAATGGATCAAAAATAAAACTCTCATATACTTACCAATTCATTTCGATGCCCAAGGATTTTGGATCAATATCCCATTTGGAAAAGAGAAATTTAGCCATCCTTAGGTCATAATTATTGCTTTTGAATTCTCCGACCCGCTTGACCATATCGACCACAGCTTGGCGCATTTCAGGCCTATTTTCATCCACATTATCCACTACATTGAGCGCATGGCCCCGGGCAAAGGGATTATCGGAATTCAATGCCCGTAAAAGGGTTTCTTTCCCAATTTCCTTTTCCCCCAATACATACAGCGATTCAGCGGCTACGATGGCCCCATTATGCGACTGATTTGAAGCTAGTGCCTTAAGTTTGTCCATAGCCGGCCGGGCATTTTCACCCAGAATCAAAAGCCCGGTCGCCCCCCAATAGGTAAGCGTGGGATTATCGGATTCCAGTATGTCCGCAAGCTTTTGGGGATCGGGATTTGGGTTGGTCGCATATTCGGCGGCATCCACCAACTGCGTCAAATCCACATTACCGGAACGCATATAGTCGTATGGCGTGGTATTTTCGGTGAGATCTACCAAGGTTGCCTCCGGGATAAATCCCGCATCTTGAATATCTAGAATCCAGCTTCGGTTTGCGGCACGCATACGCTCTAATACTTCCCTGTATGCTGGGTCGGCGGCCAAGTTATTCACTTCCCAGGGATCGTTTTCTGTATCGTACAGTTCTTCAACTGGTTTGATGTTCCAAAAAATCGATTGTACGGCATTGCACTCCCCGGCCGTATAAGCAGCCTCCCAAGATCGAATGGATGGGGCTCTCCAGAGGTAATCGATATATTGACCATAGATCCGGTAGGGCATATAATTTTTGATATAACGGTATTTTTGGTTCCTGACCGCCCTACTCATATCATACCGCTCGTCCATTCTTCCCCGAAACATATAGGCGTATTCCGGATCTTCCGATTTCTGCGGTCCCAAAAAAGCATTCCCCTGAAGGTAATCCGGAACATCGATGCCGATGATGCTTAACAGCGTAGGAACCAAATCCACAAAACCAATCAAACGGTCCACGGTAGATCCCGGAGCTTCTGCCGGATAGAGGTGTTTGTATTTTTCGGGAATGTGGACGATAAACGGAACCCTCGTGCCAGACTCATAAACAAAACGCTTGCTGCGGGCTAATACGCCCCCATGATCTCCATAGTAAAAGATAATGGTGTTTTCCTTTTCGCCACTTTCCTCCAGTTCCTTTAAAATGCCTCCCATCCAGGTATCCATATCCTCAATCTTGTCATAATACTGCGCCCAGTCGTGCCGCATATCCGGCGTGTCCGGATGATAAGGAGGCAGCGTGACATCCTCCGGTCTATGCCTCAGGTCCTCTAGCGGCGTCCGGGTATGGAGGGAGCTTTCATGGGAAACGGTGGAATTGAATATTGCGAAAAATGGTTTGCCTTCAGGCCTGTTTTTATAGTGCGCATCTTTCCCCAAATCATCCCATGTATTTTGAGTCAGTTCAGGATTGATGTTAAAATCTTCCTTTTGGCTGTTTGTGCAATAGTAGCCCGCTTCACGAAGATATTCGGGATATAACTTTACAGATGCTGATTTATCGTAGTAACTCCGCATATGCTCGTGTCCTCCGGAGTTGGCATAGACTCCTGTAATAATAGTATTTCTAGCAGGAGCGCAGACAGGGGCATTGGCATAAGCGTGCGTGTACAGAAAACCCTCTGCGGCCAATTTGTCCATGTTCGGTGTAGTCGCAAAATCATCCCCATAGCATCCTGCAAAAGGGCTGTTATCTTCACTGGTAATCCAAACGATATTAGGGAGCGGCAGATCAGTACTTGGATCTTTAGGTGGGGAGCAAAAGCAAAATAAAAAAGACACAAACAATAAAGAACCGATTCTCATATCTTGGGTTTTTGAATTGATGGGAATTAGGCGGGAAATATACAAAAAAAATGGTTGGGTGGCGGTTTAGGGATTACCATTTAAACAATATAAGCTATTATTTTAGAGGAAGTCGATTGAAGTAATCCTCTGAGAAAAATTATTTTATAACCATATGAGACATATAAGGGTATATGAGGGGGTACGATGATCTCCACTCCGTAACTGTCTCACCCCTTCCCTCTCCTCTAGGAGAGGGCGATCGATTCCGTCAATCAGGATATTTATTCCATCGACACATAAGTTTAAGCCTTAATTCAAGAAGAATGATTGATTTCACTGCCGTTATTTTCAAACTACATAGGAAACCTGTTCTCCCGCTTTAGTCACCTGGTTATAAATCCAATTCAGCCTACCCATTTACGGCAAAACCGTCACTGGTTAGTGATTTATCACAAAAAAGAATTCAGCCTCCCGACCGCCTCACCCCTCCCTCTCCTTGAGAAGAGGGCGATTGATTACGTCAATCATGATTTTTATTCTTTCGAAACATAAGTTTAAGCGCCATCTAAGTTAGGTACCCAATGAAATCAATTCACCCAAAAAATCCACACAAATCCGCGTTCCAATTCTTTATCAAAAGGCACCAACTACAAGGTTCCGGTTTTGGCGGAAAAGCATAGCTTTTCCAATGTTTTTCGCTGCCAAAAGATGACGATACACTGTTTCCAATCCAGGGGTTCCTCTACCGCTACACCCCTGGTTATTGAGGAGTTGAACCCTTTTCGGGTTCGATAAAAACGATTTTATATATATCCAAATATCCAATAGTATCCAATATCTATAAAAATCAAAATTTGTTGAGATTCTCGCTTCGCTCCGATTTTCAACATATTTCCACTATATTTCAGCCGTAGGCATATTTCTACTATATTTCACCTTTTCAATATCAATTAGTATCCAATATCAATTAATATCTTCTTCCTATCTGGGCCGATAGGCCATACCCTGAACCGCAAGGGTCTCCGCTTTGCTCCGATTTCCACCATATTTCAGCAGTAAAAAATATTTCAATTATATTTCGGCCGTAGGCCATATTTCTACCGTATTTCAATATCTCAATATTCAATATCCACCAATATCACATTTCAATATTTCGCCATAGGCATATTTATATTTCGGCCGTAGGCCATATTTCTACTTTATTTCTACTTTATTTCTAATATCCATCAATATCCAATATCAACAAATATCAAATAAAAAAATCCCCTCCAACCCTCAACCAAACAACAGCCAAACGATCAAAGGGGATTTCCAAAAATTTCCTATCTCAAATTCGGGTTATTCAAGGTTTCCGTAAGTGGCAAGGGGAAGAAATAATCTTCCTTGCTAATCGAACCAATAGGTTTCAAATCCCATTCATGTTTGTCTTGATTGGCTTCTTCCACCATTTCCAGCCTGACCAAATCAAACCAACGTGTCCTTTCCGCCGCAAATTCCCAAGATCGCTCGTCAATTACGGCCTCAATAAATGCATCTGTTGACAAGTTTTCCAGATTCGCCAATCCCGCACGCGACCTGATTTGGTTTATCGCTGCATAGGCATCTGCCGGAGGTGATCCCTGCGCCCTGGCACTCGCCTCTGCATATATGGTCAGCACATGTGCATACCGCAACATCACCAAGGGCAAGGAAGAAAACCACCTCTTCACATCATTTGCCTGATAATACTTGTTGTAATACGGATGACGTGTCTGAATTTCCTGCCAAGTCAGCACCCGGCCATCGGATAGGGTAAACTCCGTTCTAAAGGTCATGTCCTTGCGTGGCCCTTCGGGAAAATTGTTGAAGAAATTAATTTCCGCAAAGAAATCGTCCCAACCTGATTCCTCACCGGGCATGGAAGCAAATCCATAATGCGCATTCATGGTCTGTCCAACACCGTCAAACGCATACAGGGCGAAAACTTCCTCGGGCAAGTTCATTGCGGTTTGGTCATTTGCCCAAAGCTCCTCGTAGCTATCCATCAACTCAAATCCATACGCTCCGGCATTGTCAATCACTTCCTTGGCTTTGGCTGCGGCCAGCGGGTATTTGGACGCATCATTGATCGGCCAGCCACCCATAGTCAAATACACATCGGCCAAAAACGCAGACGCCGATCCTTTATTGGGTCTGCCTGGGTTCCGCTTGGTGTTTGGTAACCTCAACTCAGCCTGCTCAAAATCACTGATGATCAACGCATAGATTTCCGATCCCGGGTTGCTACTTACTGTTAACAAATCTTCCGAAAACGTCGGCGTGGTTATGAGGGGAATACTCCCGTACAACCGAACGAGCCAATAGTAAGAGAATGCCCGAAGGAAATAAGCTTCTCCGACAATCTGAGTGATCATCGCTTCTGAACCAACGGTATTTTCGTAATTTTCGATGATATTATTGGCTCCCTGAATCGCTTTGTAGCAGCCAGTAAACATTTGCCCTGTACGGGAGTTTCCGGGAGACACGGCAAACTGGTCAAATTCCCGAAATTCTTGTTTGTTACTTGCCGGATGGGTTGTAATATCATCACCTCCCATGGTTCCTCCCATGGCTGTGGCATGGAAAAAACCCATACTCCAAGTCCATCCCAATCCTTTATATGCTCCTGTCAGCGCAGCATCAAGCCCTTCCACTGAACTTAAGGCTCCAGCACCCACCAACTGCCCCTGCAAATCTTCCTCCAGAAAACCACTGCAACCTACTCCTAAAAGGAGTGCGGAGGAAATACTTAGTGATAACATGATTGATCGTATATTTTTCATGGCTATAGTCTTTTAGAAGGTTAAATTAATTCCTGTAGAAATGATCCTTGCATTGGGATAAGCCCCGTAATCAACACCCAATGCGGTATCTGCACCCGCTACGGAACTTGATTCCGGATCAATTCCTGAGTAATTTGTAAAGGTCAACAGGTTGATTCCGCTTACAAATACCCGGATATTAGCTACATTTCTTAACAGCACGGTTGGAACATCATAACTTAAACTGACGTTTTTCAGTCTCAAGAAATCGCCGCTTTCCAAAAAGCGGGTAGATTGGGTGAAATTTAAATTTGTCAAGCTGAATGCGGGAATGTCTGATGTTTCATTTACACCGGGAATGTACCTGTTTTGGATTTCGGTAAGTACTGGCTGTCTGGCATCCGCACTTCCGGAAATTGCCGCCGCACGTGTATAGTGCAACTTATCAAACCCAAACACACCCTGGAAAAACACGTTTAGGGTAAAGGCTTTGTATTGAAAGGTATTGTTCCAACCTAGGCTGGTAATAGGAATTCCTACACCGATGACTTGAAAATCGTTGGAGGTGATAGCTCCATCATTATTCAGATCCTCATACCTGGAATCACCGGGAACTGCGCCAAAAGCTTGGGCTTGACTTTCCTCACCTGGCTTCCAAGTAGCCAAGTAATTCAACCCCCAATATGAGCCCAGCGGGCTTCCAGGTTTTACCACATATTCTGACTGCGTGGACATTCCGGCACCCACATTGGTATTGGTGAATATTCGATCAGCAATCCCGCCCAGACTTTGCACTTCATTTCTTACGTCAGAAATATTGAAGGAACTGGTCCAGTTCAGATCCCGGTTTCTCAGCACGTTGGCCGTAAGGGTTAGCTCCCAGCCACGGTTTTGTACTTTACCCAAATTTCTAGTAATAGAGCCTGATCCAACATATCCGGGAAGTTGTTGGTTAATCAACAAGTCTCGGGTGTTTTTGACGAACACATCACCTTCCAGATACAATGCACCGTCCAAAAATTCCATTTCAACTCCAATATTACTTTGCTCAGTAGTTTCCCACCTTAAGTTGGGATTGCCCGGATTTCCCAGCATTATTCCACTCGCCACATTATTTCCGGTGAAAGACACCAATGGATCAGTTCTATATGTAGACTGGGTGGCGTAGGGATTTATCGCCTGACTTCCGGTAATGCCCCAACTACCTCTAAGCTTGAAAAGGCTTAAAGTGGTTTGGTTTTTCATAAAATCCTCGTCAGATATGTTCCACCCGGCGGCAACGGAAGGGAATACACTCCATCGGTTTGCCTCTTGGAATTTGGATGAACCGTCCCGTCTCAAAGCCACCGTCAAGAGGTATTTATCCCTGAATGAATAGTTTGCCCTACCAAGGAACGACATCAAGGTCCATTTTTGATAGGCGGAATTCAGATTAAAAGATCCCGCAAGTCCCATATTGTAAAAACTAAGGGAGGGATCTTTCAATTGATTGGCAGTAGCTGAAAAACTGTTGTTGGTAAACTCTTGCGTTTCAAATACACCAACCAAATCCAAAAAGTGCCCGTCTCCTACCGTCTTTGTATATGAAAGAGCGGCCGTGCTTTGCAGCGTAATTTGTTCGCTGGAAGATCGGGTAGCCCGGGGATTTCTATTGGTTACAAAAGTGCCGTAAAAGTATTTATTCTGCTGATTGAAATAGTTTATAGCATACTGAACATCAAGCGACAAACCCTCAGTGATTTCGTATGTCATTCCCGCAAGGACATTTCCCGTAGTACGCTCTTCGATAAGTTCTCTATCGTAAAGCAAAGCCACCGGATTCTCTTTCACAGATCCAACCGGATCATTCATGGTATACTCACCGGCTGAATTGAATATAGGTGTAGTGGGTGCCCATGCCAAGGCCTGTACCAGCGGACTTGCCGTTCCGAATCCTATCGTCGAAGTATTCTTGTTTCGTCCTCTCGATCCAAACATATTCACCCGAAATGAAAATTTATCGTTTACCTGGGTAAAAATATTTGCACGTAACACCTGCCGCTTAAATCCTGAATTTTCGATTATACCATCCTGATCCAGGATGTTTCCGGATACCATAAATGTAGTTTTTTCACTACCTCCCGATACGCTAATCTGGTGTTCCTGGCCTCCAGAGCGACGGAAAATCTCGTCCTGCCAATCGGTGCCCCCATTCTGGCGGAATCCTTGGATTTGTTGGTCCGTATATAGCGGCAACAGACCAGTAGCATCGCTTCGCTCATTGGCCACCTCAGCAAATGTTGCGGCATCCATGGTGTTGTATCTCTTCAAAACCTCAGATGAAGTGAATTGGTTATTGTAATTCACTTTGATGTCACCGGCCTTTCCCCGCTTGGTAGTGATGATAATGACGCCGTTTGCTCCCCTACTGCCATAAATTGCCGTGGAAGACGCATCTTTCAATACCTGAAGGCTTTCTATATCATTGGGATTGACCGTAGAGAAATCTGCTCCTACATATCCGTCGATCACATACAGTGGATCATTACTACCGGTAATGGAATTTGCACCCCGGATCCGGATTCGCACCTCTCCTCCTGGAGCACCGCCACTGTTGGTTACCTGAACCCCGGCGGCCCTTCCCTGTAACACTTGATCTAAACGAGTTACAGGCTGGTTTTCAAATTCCTTGGTGCTGATTGAGGATATAGAACCTGTCAATTTGCTCTTTGCCTGAGAACCATATCCTACGACTACCACTTCTTCCAGTGAAGATGCATCCATGGCCAAGCGAACATTCAATACCCTTTGGGAACCCACTATTATTCGTTGAGTTTCATAGCCTATGTAAGAAAAAACCAAGGTAGCACCTTCGTTCACATTGAGAGAAAATTCCCCATCAATATCGGTGACTGTTCCTAAAGAAGACCCCAGAACCGAAATGGTTGCTCCGGGCAGGGGTGCACCCGATTCATCGGAAACAGTGCCGGTGACTTCAACAAATTCATCTACAATAACCTGACTGGATGAATTCCTCGTGGATTTTTTTACATAAATCGTATAATCCACCTGTCTAAAATTCAAATTGGATTGAAACCCAATTTCCTGAAGCAGGTTATAAAGATTCTTGCCGTCACTGCTGATGCTAATGGGCGGCAGACCGTTAAGTTCCCGTGTGGCAAACACAAAATTAAATCCTGTGTTGGCTTCAATTTGATTGAAAGCACTTTCCAGCGGAACTTCCATCAGCGAAAGATTGACGCTGACCTCTTCCATGTTTTTAGTTTGTGCAATACCGTCTTTGGCTACCAATAGGCTCATGGAAACGAACTGGACCATAAAGACAATAACGAATAATTTAGTCATGCGGATTACATGCTTTAGTAAGTTATTTTTCATAATATTGAAGGGTTTATTTTGACGTTTTCTGAATTGTTTGAATAAACACGACCTGGATAAGATGGCAGTCTATAAGCCAGGGTTCAATTTCAGCCGCAGGTAGTAATACCTGCGGTTTTTTTTCATAGGCAGTTAGTTTTTAAAGGTTAGCGTTACGTTATCTTGATTTATTTCAAAGTCAAACCTGCCGGTATAACTCATCCCCCGGAGCACATTTTCAAGGGTCTGATCATGAAATTTTCCGGATATCTTAAGGTTGGTGGCCGGTCCCTTAGGATAGGAAATCTGGACTCCGTACCAATTTTCCAACACCCGGATTACTTCAAGCATGGGGGTTTTTTCAAATCTGATGGTTTTTCGTGTCCATGCAAGTACGATCTCCGGGTCAAAGGACTTCGAATCTCCATCAGTTCCGGCGTAATATGCAAAACCGGGAAGTAAAGTTGTTGAACCTCCATCCCCTACCTCACTTTCCACAGCTACTTTTCCTGAAATTAAAGCGACCATCGTTTCTTCTTTATTAATTGCTTTGATCAGAAATGATGTGCCTAACGCTCTGGTGACAAAACCGGAAGTTTTCACCACAAAAGGACGTAGACTATCTTTAGTGACTTCAAAGAAAGCTTCACCTGTCAAAAACAGCTCCCGACGATCCTTCTCAAAATTAGAGATATAGCGAAGGGTAGAACCTGAATTCAGCAATACTTTTGACCCGTCATGCAGGGTCAGGCCTACTTTAACTCCTGGACGGGCAATGTGTTCCTCATATGTGTCATCCACCTCAGTCACCGGAGTCGCTTCATACCCCTTCCACTGTAGCAGGGTAGCAATGGAAAAGACAACAACTAGAATTAACAGCCAAAAGAATTGAACAGGAAACCTAGTCCTCGATTTTGCGTGAAATTCCCTGTCTTTCAAAGTACCAAGGGAATGAATGGGAACCGTCTTTCGCTGCCCAGGACCTGAATCCGTCTGTTCGATGGCATTGGATATGTTCCGCCAACGCATTTTTAATACATCCTCACTGACTTCAAATCTTTCACGGGCCAGAGATAAGACAAGCAACCGTGCATCCTGAAGCGCCTTCCATTTTGACGGATTTTTCTCCAAATACTCCCCCCAATAAATATTAGTCGTTTCATCCGGAGATAACACCCATTTTCTGAAATCAGGATCCAACACAAAATCCGCTACCGTATAATTTAATTTACCCATGCTTTTTATTTCATCCCTTTAGAGGAAGAAATAGAAAATAGTTATCCTTCATTTGGGATTTATTTTAAAAAAAAACTTGAATTTTTGTTGTGAGAAGTAATTTACAATTCAAAAAACACTTTTGCGTAGACTGGTGATCGCTTTCCAAGCCAGGGTATAAACTGATCTTAAGTTGATTCCCATGATTTTAGAAACTTGCTCGTACGACACTTCTTCAAAAAATAAATAGTGGATTACCTCCTTTTGCCTGATCGGCAAGCTTCCTAGAGCCGTTGCCAATTGATGCGTTAAAATCTCATGCTGCTGCTTGTCTATTAGCTGCTTTTCCACTGATTCCGAACAAGCATAGCGTTTTAGGTTTTCATGGAGAGGGATACTTTTACGTTGTTTGCTTTTTTTTATTTCCTTGAAAATTTTATGATTTAATGCCCGAAATAAGTAGAGATGCACATGATCCACCTTGGGTAGATTTTTGTGGTATTTCCAAAGATCGATAAATACTTCCTGCAAACAATCGGCTACAAATTCCTCATCCTTAACCACACTCATTCCCATTTGGAAAAGTCTCCGGTAAAGTAAAAAATATATACCTTCCAGTCCATCCTGCTTTCCATTTCTCAAGGAATCCCAAAAACTGTCAATGGTTTTTGACGCAATAGAAGATTTCGTATTATTCAAGCTAGCTAGTGGGTTTATTTGTATCTACCAAACTTAATCAAAATCCACTTCTTTTACCTAATTTTGTGATATTAAATTTATTACTTTTCCACTACTTTGTGCCCTTAGTGTGATAAGCAAAAAAGAGGACCCCTGAGGACACCATCATACCCAAAGAACAAAGAGGTTTGATAACTAATTTGTGCCTTCTGCTGCTCCACAAGGCGTGTGTGTGCGATTATCATTCACTATAAACCAATAGGGAACACGGATGAAGCGGATTTTTTTTGTGTTGAATTAAATCTCGGTGTCAATAAAAACAATCAGCGGAAATCAGCGCAATCCCGAAAACACTGGACAAGTTCTGCGGGCCTTACTTTTTAGAAGTAAAATAGAACATGAAGATTCTCAATAACCAAAATGTATTTTAAATTCACCCTTGCGTCCTCTGCGCCTGCTTTGCGCCCTGTGCGGTAATAAAAAAAACCGCTATCGGGAGCTTTAAAAAGTCTCCCAATAACGGTTTTGTTGGTTAGGTTTGCTTAAAATTAGTGTTTCAAGTTAAAATCCGTTGACAGCCCCAATAATTAGGCTAATAGCCAAAAGAGCTAAAAACAAGTAAAATATTATTTTAGCCAATGAAGCGAGGCCTGATGCCAGGGTGGTAAATCCCAACACCCCCGCAATCAATGCAACAACAAGAAAGACAATAATCCACGTAATCATAGTAGTAATAGTTTGATGAATGATATTTTGAAAATTACAAATACCATTCCAAACTCATTCCTTATCTGTTAAATAGTTGATTTTTAACAGTATACTAAAATTGCTCCAAGATTTTTATCCGCTTGTCGATGGGAGGATGGGTAGCAAATAACCCGGTAATTGCCGACATCATCCCCGAGGACTTATCCGGTCGGTTTTCAATAAAGAGTTCGGCAACATCATCGCTTTTCACGTTTTGCACCTGGTAATTGCCGGAAATTTTCCTCAAAGCTGAGGCTAAGGCCCATGGCTTTTTGGTCATTTCCGCAGCACCACTGTCGGCCATAAATTCGCGCTTTCTCGAAATGGCAAAACGAAAAATCATACTGAGCAAAAATGCCACAAAGGCAATCACCATGGCAATTAACATGGCTCGGTTGTCACTTTTTTCCCTTCGTCTTCCCGCCCCAAACAGCATGTTTCGGAAAAGAATTTGTGCCACAAATGAAAAGATCCCCACAAAAATAATGGTAATAATCAACAACCGTACATCCTTGTTTCGGATATGCATAAGTTCATGTGCAATTACACCTTCCAGCTCATCGTCATCGAGTTTTTCAATGATTCCCCTGGTTAGAGTAACCGTGTACGATCTCTCATTAATGCCGCTTGCAAAGGCATTCAATGCCGGATCTTCGATAATATTGACTTTCGGCATGCGCATTCCTTTGCTCATGCACAGGTTTTCCACCAAATTGTACACCCGCATATTCTCTTTCCTTTCCAATGTCCTCGAGCCAGCAGCACGGTTTATCATCCTGTTGTGGAAAAAAAAGGCAATTCCAAACCAGATGCCTACTGCGATCAGTACACCCGGTATGACCTGGACGAAAGTCTCATTGATAGGTTCAGTTTCCATACGTACCTCGGCAGGGGAGGTAAAGTATAGAAATGCATAAACCGCCGCTAAAACCAACACCGGAAAACCCAACAACAGCAGAACAGACTTGAAATTATTTCTTTTGATTTGGGTGTGAATACCTACATAACTGCTCATATCAAATTAAAATTTGATATCCGGAGCCTTGTCCAAACGCTCTCTTTCCGTAGTTCCCACGTCAAACATGGCTGCAGTGTGAAACCCAAACATGCCTGCGATAAGGTTTGAAGGGAAGCTTTGAACTGCCACGTTCAATTCTTTTGTAGCTGAGTTAAAAAACCGGCGGACGGAGGCAAGCTTATTTTCCACGTCCGAAATTTCTTCCTGCAGATGCAAAAAATTGGTATTGGCTTTTAGGTCCGGATAAGCTTCCACCTGAATTTGTAGTCCCTGCAAGGCTGACCCAAGTTCCTGTTCGGCTGCGATTTTTCCGTCTATACTTGTGGCTCCCATGGCTCTGGAACGAGCCTCAGTTACGCGTGTGAGAACTCCTGCCTCATGTTCCATATATCCTTTGACCGCACTGACCAACTGAGGGATTAGGTCATGCCGCTGTTTTAACTGGACATCAATATCCGCAAAGGCATTTTCCCGGTTGTTTTTCAACGCGACCAGCTTGTTGTAGAGGGATACTACAAAAATAACTAATACGACAGCAACTATAATTACAATCCAAAGCGTGCTCATAGGGTCAATTTTTTGTTTAGAAAATAAAATTAGACAATTACGCCCAATTCTCTACCCTATACGGTACTTAAATTATTTCTTTTGTCCTTATATTTATGAAATATTAAAAACTATCCCATGAAAAAGTACGCTGGCCCCATAGTTATCGGTTTGGTTGTCATCCTGTCCATCGTCATTTGGTGGAGATATTATTTCGTTTTTGCCGAAGGGGTGAAAGCCGGCAATCTGAATTACTTCGAAAAAAAAGGCTTTGTGTTTAAAACATGGGAAGGACGATTAGTTCAGGACGGTTTTCAAAGCCCCAACCCTGGAGCCCTACAAAGTAATGAGTTTCGCTTCAGTGCCACCGGTGATTCTGTAGCCAATCTACTTGAGCGGTCAGGAGGTAGTTTTGTGGAGTTGCGGTACAAAGAATACCTTAACCCCCTACCATGGCGTGGTGCAAGCAAATATGTGGTAACAGAAGTGTTGGAGGTGTCAGGTTCTGGTAACAAAAGTTTGCCAATTCAATAGCAACTTGGAATTCCGCGAAAAAAACCAACAATTGTTTCAACGGTTTCATTTTATTCCAAGTACTTTATCGCCAATTCTGATCAGAAGGCTATTTATTGATGCAAATATGGTAACTTACTTCGGCCTGAAACTTTAACCCTACTATTTTATTCAATACACGAATGTGGTTTAAGGATTTATTTTTAATATTATTTTTAGTAAAAGCTTTTGATAATGTAAAATATAGTGTTTAATTTCACAGATGCTATTGTATTGTTCGTTTCTATTTTTTTACTACATTTAATAATTTTATTATGGTAGAAATAAAAAAAAATTTGCCGGAAATATCAAAAAACATCAAGGTATTAGCTAAAAAATCCAGAAGTAGATTACCTTCCCACGAAGATGGGTACAAAATTGCCAGTAAAAGGGTTTTTCGTCCGATTGATTATATGAGGTGCGCCGAATTTGTCGCGGTTTTAAGGAATCTTAAAATTGAGCCACAAATGAAGATACTGGATGTTAGTAGTCCACAATGGTTTACATTATATCTAGCAGCAAAGTATCTAGAGACAGAATTCATTTATATTAACATTACAGACGATCAAGTAAAACCCTATAAAAATATAGCCGAATCGCTTGGGATTTTCAATCTCACTTATTTCAAAGGGGATGTGAGAAAACTGGACTTCGATACAGATGCTTTTGACAAAGTAATAAGCATATCTGTCTTAGAACACATTTACCCCGAATTGGGTGGTGATGAAGAAGCATTATTGGAAATAAAGCGTGTATTAAAACCTGAGGGAGAATTGCTTGTGACTGTACCATACAAGGCTATTCATAATGTCGTGTATAAAAATGGAGCAGTATATGAAAGAGGTGAGAACAAACGAAATTTTTATGCCAGGGAATATGATAAAGAAACCTTTGATATGCTGATTGAAAGTTGCCAGTTCGCATTTGAAAAAGAATTGTTTATCTGCGAAAAAAAAGGCTTTCTTTCAAAAGATTTCTACCAATTCGGTCCGGGAAAATCAAAATGGTTTTCTAAGTATCTTATTAAATCCCTAAACCTGTCCGAGAGAATTCTTCAGCATCCTTTTGATGAAGCATTGGCAGAAAGGTACCTGGAAATTTCTGAAAACATAAACCATCGGGTCGTAAACGTATTCGCCTTGTTGAAAAAAGTAGCCGCATAATCCGGATAAGTACTTTGCATTTAATGGGAAATGAATTTCCCAAAGTGGGTTAAAGGAAATTAAGCTAGGAAATAATTGATTATGTGCCTCATGTAAGAGATCCAACTGCATTTCTTCAAAAAAAAACTCCGGAAATATCCCGGAGTTTCTGGTATAAATAATATGTTGGTTTGTTTAATTAACTAACGCGACTTGCTTACGATACACTTTTGTGCAGGTCTCGAAGGGCTTTTATTTCATCATGGTCCACCCGTAAACTAGCCCTCTGGCTTTGAAGCAATTGAGCAGTTTCCACTGTCAGTCCTTCTTCACTTTTCAGCGCTTCTTTATAAGCTTTCAACGCAGCATCTTCACCTGATTCACAAAGTTCCAAAGCCGAAGTACGGTCATCAGCACTGAATGCAGATTTAATATCCATCCAAGTTCTGAATAACTTTCCCGAAGCCGTAGTACCTTTGGTTACTTCGCCACCTAGGGTTAATACGTGTTGGGATAATTCTTGTATATGGCTTCTACTATTTGAGATCATCTTAGAAAATACCTGAATTAGATCTACATCTGTCGGGTCCACCGCTTCGATTGCTTTCTCGTATCCCCGAATACGGTCATTATTGATTTCGACCAAATCATTTAAATTACTGATAATTTCTTCTATTCGTATCATGGTGTTTAAATTGGTTATTTTTAAATAATTAATTTAAACAGTAATTTACAATAACCAGTCCAATCCTACCTACTAGGATAATTTTTTATGTTTTTTATTATAAAATCTGTTTTATTGCTGGTTGATAGATTTGGTTATGTTAGGTGTTGCTTGGATTGTACTTTTGAATACGGACAACGATTAGCAGATTTTTTAAATTACACTCAGAAAATAGGTTTAAATACACACCTATTTTCTATCTATATGTGTTATTTTTTTATTTTATGGATATTTTTTAAACCTCAAATTTTTTAATTTCTTTTTTGTTGCTACATTTCAGGACCAAAAAGTGCCAGGGGAAATCCCACCCCATACCTCCACAGTTTGCCCAAAATTTCCCTCAAGATCGATCTGCATCGAAAATATAAATACAACCACTAACACCTCTTTATCATCATGTACACACATCGAAGGGATTTTATCAAAAAAGTCACCGTAGCCGCCTTGGGCGCGGGGTTAATGGCAACCGGAACAACTGCGGTTGCAAATTCAGTAGCCGATTTCAACATTCATTCCAGGCTGAAACTCCCCAAAGTAAACGTTTCGTCCACCCGGGTGATCAAAGAAACCGTTGGGTTAAGGCCTTTCAGGAAAACTGGGCCTAGGATTGAAAAACAGGCGTTGGGCAGTAAAACAATTGTCCATAACTACGGCCACGGAGGTTCTGGATGGTCTCTTTCTTGGGGCACTGCGCTTATTGCCTCCGAACTGGTGGATCAGACCCAAGAAAAGAAGATTGGATTAATGGGATGCGGCGTGGTTGGATTGGCCACAGCCAGGACGCTACAGCAAAAAGGGTATGAGGTCACCATTTACACCAAAGACTCCTATCCCAACATTACTTCCGCAATGGCTACAGGAACATGGTCCCCCACTTCACGATTGATATTGCCGCAGCATGTCACTCCAGCATTTGCCGCTATGTACCAAAAAGCCTGCACGCACTCCTACCGGACCTTTCAACGTCTATTGGGCATAAACCAAGTTGTAGACTGGATGGACAATTACAGTATCCGTTCTGGGGAACAACGAAGAGGTGACTATTCAGACGAACTCCGAAGCAAGCTGGAAACTCCCGAGGTTAACTTCTACCCGAAAGGTGTGCCTCTTAGCAGAAGGGAAAACCCATTCAAGTTTGACCATGTCAGTAAAAGTCCCACTACCATATTCAATATTCCCTCCTATCTCAAAATGATGCGGGATGATTTTCTATTGGCAGGAGGAAAAATCGAATTTAAAGATTTCAAAAAACCAGAAGATGTAGATGCCTTGCCACAAAAGTGTGTAGTCAACTGCACCGGATTGGGATCCCAAGAGATCTTTGGTGACAATGACCTGATGCCGGTATCAGGGCAATTGTGTTTCCTAATCCCACAACCGGAGCTTACTTATAGGGCTAATATGGGAGGTGTGTATTTTATTCCACGTAGAGATGGCATCATGATCGGGGGTAATGGAATAGACGGTAATTGGGACACTGCCCCTGATCCGGCAGTGAAGGAAAAATACCTGACGGGTGTTGAAGAAATGATGCAAAATCTAAGGAGTTAGCCTAGCTCATTTTTTAATTACATTTTCATTATATCTAACATAAAAGCATTTTTATAGATATTATTTTTATCTATTTTCTTATTTTTTTATGTTTTTAATAAATTATTGGTTTAAATTTAAACCATGGATTGAAGCTACACGCAGCAGATGAGGCAATATGCCCACAATCAGGTCTATTGAAATCCTCTATTCTTGATACACTATAAGGAGTTCGTTCACGAAAGAATCAATCAATCAATCAAAATCTGCCAATTTATTCCTGCTTCGTTTACCCAAAAATAACAAAAAAAAAGAGACCCCGGATTAGGCCCCTAGGATCTCTTTGTATTGAAACAGTAATAGTTGTGTAAAACTAAAACCGATTAAAGTTATGAAAAAAAAGTTACAAACCACGTCAAAGTGGTTATGTAGGCAGTTATTTCTTGGTATCACCGCAAGTTTTTACTGCTCGCATGCCCTATTTGCCAACAACCCTTCACGCTCACTACCAAAACTATCTGAATCATACGAAACAGCTTCCTTTGAAGATGTAGATGTAACAGGAACTGTCCTGGATGGTGATTCTGGGGAACCGCTCATTGGCGCTTCGGTAATGGTAGTTGGTACTACAAATGGAGTTGCTACCGATATAGACGGCAAGTTCAGCATCAATGCGCCGACAGGCGCAACCATCCGGATAAGCTATCTTGGATTTAAAACCAAGGACGTTACTGTTGGCAATCAAAGCTTAATTAGCATATCCCTGGAGCCTGACTCTACCCTGGAGGAAGTAATTGTGATCGGCTATGGTACCCAATCCAAAAGGGAATTTACCGGATCCGCGGCCTCCGTCGGAGGAGATAAATTGAAAGATTTGCCAGTTCAGAGCTTTGATCAGGGTATGGCCGGACGAGCCACTGGGGTTAATATTTCCCAACCAAACGGTGTATTGAACAACCCGCCCGTCATCCGAATCCGGGGCATCAATTCGATTTCCCTAAGCTCCTACCCGCTTATTGTCGTAGACGGTATTCCTATTAATACAGGCAACGTATCCGGCAATGCGAACGTCGCCAACAACCCACTTGGAGATATCAATCCAGCGGATATTGAATCCATTGACATCTTGAAGGATGCCGCGTCCACATCTATTTATGGTTCGAGGGCGGCGGCTGGTGTCTTGCTAATTACTACCAAGCGTGGAAAGGCTGGAAAAGCAAGAGTAAATTACGAAGGTTGGGGCGGAGTCACTAATGCCGTCCGGCTCCCTACCATGCTCAATGCGGAGCAATTTATGATGATCAAAAATGAGGCTGTGCTGAACGCAAAAATCATGGGGGGAAACGAGAGCAATGAGAACGTCGCTTCTGAGTTGTTCTTTCCCTCATATAATGCAGACGGAAGTTTAGTAGATACGGATTGGTATGACCATGTGTATCAGACAGGCGTCTCACAAAACCACAGCTTGAATATTTCAGGCGGATCGGAAACGACAACCTATTTCTTTTCCACCAACTACAGCAAGCAGGAAGGCATTTTGGTAGGTAATTCATTCGAGCGGAAGGCTGTCCGGTTTAATGTGGATCACAAAATCAACGATTGGCTGAAATTCACCGGAAATGCCAACTACAACAACACCATGAACGCTTCACCAGCCACAGGCTCTTTACAGGGAAATGCTTTTGGTCTTGTCGGTGCGGCTAGATTGGCTTGGTTGACGGCCCCCAACGTGCCGGCATATAACGAAGACGGCTCCTACAATATATCAGCAGGTGCCCGAATGGGTATGAGTAATAACAATGTGGCGAGTAACTTTTACCACCCCTTGCCGCTGTTGGAGCTGGATAGATACGATTCCGAAAATGACCGGATCATTGCCAATTTCAATCTAACCGCCACGCCTATCGAAGGACTAACGCTTACCATGGGATATTCCGTGGACCGTCTTAGAACGGAAAACCTGACGTTCAACAACTCCCTGCACGGACCAGGATTTTCTCCAGGAGGGCAGGCAATCAATGTCACCGGATTAAGGGATAACTGGAATTTTGTTTCCACAGCAGCTTACCAGAAATCCTTCAACAACCGACACAACTTATCCTTATTGGTCGGATATGACGCCCAAAGCTTCAATAATTCAGCATGGGGTGCCAACCGTTCAAACAGTTCCGATGATTTCTTCACCAACTTTCAGGGCAATTACGGAAATATTAATCCTGTAGGAAACTTTATTGATGAGTTCTCCTATATCTCCCAGTTCTCCAGGTTTAGCTATGATTTTGACAAAAAATACTTTGTCACCATGAACGTGAGAAGGGACGGGAACTCCGCCCTGGGAGCTGACACCAAGTACGGTTTATTCGGTGGCGTTTCCGCAGGCTGGGAACTATCCCAGGAAGATTTCTATGCCAACTCAACGGTAGCAGACTTTATAACCTCCGTCAAACTGCGGGGAAGCTGGGGAGTAGTGGGAAACGGTAACCTATCGAATGCATTTGGTTCCTTAGTTTTGTTTGACGCTTCTCTCTATGGCAATGCCCCGACTTGGACTTTCGGACAGGCTGGAAACCCAAATCTTGGCTGGGAAACAAGTGAACAGACCAACATTGGAGCAGACATTGGGTTTTTGAATGATCGATTCCAACTGGATATGACCTATTTTTACAATAATGTGAATGGACTTATATTAGGAGTGCCTCAGGCACCGTCCAAGGGGATTCCGGGAGGAAGTATCCTCAGCAATGTAGGCTCAATGTACAATCGGGGACTAGAGGTCGCCCTAACTTCCAATTTAGTCAATAACGGGAATTTCCAATGGTCCGCTACGCTGAATTATACCAATATGAACAATAAAGTTACCGAGCTAGCCGGAGGGGATATTGTGGGTGTTACCAGTGGATCTGCAGAAACAACCAATATTACGCGAGTAGGCTATTCCGTAGGCAGCTTATATGGTGCCATCACGGATGGCGTAAATCCGGAAACCGGACTGAGGGTATTTGTAAATGCAGCAGGAGAGCGGGTGCAATATAGCCATGTATCCCGCCCCGGGGAGAGCCGATGGACCTATCTTGACGGTTCGGCTGCGGACCCTATTACCGGAAATGATTTTGACCTGATAGGCAACGCACTTCCAAAATGGTATGGTGGACTGGATCAAAATTTCAGCTTTGGTAATTTTGATGTAAACATACTCCTCACTTACTCTGGAGGCAATTATGTAATGAATGGTTCCCGTGGGACTTGGAGAGATCAGCGTTTTTGGAACAATTCCACCGTGGTATTGGAAAGATGGACTACACCCGGACAGGTAACTGATATGCCACGGGTAGTGTATGGAGATTTGCTGTCAAACGGATCTTCATGGCCAATTTCTGCAAATGCTGAAAAAGCAGACTTCATGCGGCTTCAAACGGCTTCTATAGGCTACCGTCTTCCCGCTCCGATTTTAAGTAAGTTAAAATTATCATCAGTAAGAGTCTATACTCAGGTATTCAACGCTTTTGTATGGACCAAATATACCGGTACAGATCCTGAAATATCATCCAACGGAAACTCCAATATTTCCCCGGGAGTAGAGAAAAACTCCGTACCACAGGGACGGACATTCACTATGGGAATCAATATTGGATTTTAAAACATTACCTTAAGATGAACATGAAAAAATTAATCAACAAAAATATACTGCTGTGTCTAATTGGGCTTTTCCTGGCCTTTAGCGCATGCAACGAGGACGAGCTACTATACCCAACCCCTCAGACCAATCTGACAGAGGCAAATATCTTTGACACCCCAGAAAGGGTACTTGGATTGGTAAATGGGGTTTACAACGGATTAAAAGCCAACTATTTTTATGGTGGAAGGTATGTCATGTACGGAGACTTCCGGGGAGAGGATTTCGTAAACGTGACCAACAATATCTTCACAGGATACGATACATGGAGTCATACGGTTAACTCCAATTCCAACGAAGTGGAAATACTTTGGAGAGATGCCTATGCCACCATCAATTCCGCAAATTTCTTTATTGAGGGGATACGTGCGAACTCGGGGGTTGTTTCGGAAGAGCTGGAAAACCAATATATTGCGGAAGCTAAATTTGTCCGTGCCTTAAGTTATTTTGCTTTGATAACCTTGTATGCCAGACCTTTTACTGAAGATCAGGGAGCCTCCCCAGGGTTACCACTTCGACTCCAATCTGAAACAGACACGGAAAATAATGATTTGGCCAGAAGTACGGTTGCTCAGGTATATGCACAGATACTTATCGACTTAAACGAGGCGGAAGCAGGCTTGCCCGAAACGCGGCCGTCTCCGCTACTAAATACCACACGAGCACATAAAAATACGGCTATCGCACTAAAAACCAGGGTTTATCTGACTATGGGTGACTATGCCAACGTTATTTCGGAGGCGCAAAAAATCGTTTCTGAAAGCTCCCCTTTTAGTGCTCCATCCGGAGTAGCCCATGAATTGCATGGAGATGTAATGGAGGTCTTCAGAACCAATTACACCTCTGCCGAATCAATCTTTTCCATGCCCATGACCGAACTAAGCAGTGCAACGGGTCAGAGTTCTCTTGGATTTATTTATAATATCAGTGCGGAATATTATATGAATCAAGAGGGAATCTGGGGTAACCCGGAATGGAGATCCGAAGATGCCAGAAAAGGAATGTTCCGGGTAAACAACGGAAGGTATTTTATGACCAAATACGCCAAACCAGCTCCTTTCTTGGATTTCGTGCCTGTGATCCGCTATGCGGAAGTACTTCTAAATTACGCCGAAGCAGCGGCACTTACTGGTGATCTTCCCAAAGCGTTTGCCTTATTGGAAGAGGTTCGGCAAAGGTCAGACCCTGACTATTCCTTCCCGGCTTCCGCAGTTTCTTCTGCCGATGCGCTTGTGGAAAGCATTCTTACCGAACGTAGGATTGAACTAATTGGAGAAGGTTTCCGCTCAAATGATTTGCTGCGAAAAATGGAAACCATACCTGCCAAGGGAAGTAGCAGCCTTTTTGCCCCTGCCATTACCCCAAACCAGACGGAATATACCTTTCCAATGCCTAACTTGGAGATCTTGAATAACAAAGCCTTAATGAATTGATTAAAACGTCAACCAACTTATGAAATCGAGCATGGTGGAAATCGTCATATTGAGGGATGATTATCAATCATGCGAGATTCTCCCGAATAAATTCGGGACAGGCTATCCGACCAATTAAAAAAATATATACAGATGAAATCGAGCATGACGCAAGCGACACAAACTGGGATGACTATCCGCCATGCGAGATTCCATGTGACAACTGAAAAACAATTATATACACATGAAAAAAACAATCAGTAGTTTAATTTGTGGTTTATGCTTGCTGATGGCCTCCTCCCACCCGGGAGGAGGTATTGGCATAGCTAACGCCCAAAACAGCCCAACAATAGCCTCATTGACCGAGGGTATGGAAAAAATGCCCGGCTTTATCACCCTTTATTGGGATGCCAAAAAAGGGAAAATCTGGATGGAGATCAGTGAACTGGACAAAGAAATCCTCTATTATCCTTCCCTCGCTGCCGGGCTTGGATCCAATGACATCGGCTTGGACCGGGGCCGCATACTTCCCTCCCACGTAGTAGCCTTCGAGCGGTCCGGAAATAAAATCCTGATGATCGAACCCAATTACGGGTATAGAGCGCTTACGGATAATGTACTCGAAAAAAAGGCTGTGGAAGAATCCTTTGCCAAATCGGTGCATTGGGGATTTGAAATCAGTGCCGAGGAAGGTGGAAGTGTTTTGGTCGATGGAACCGGCTTTTTCCTTCAGGATGCAGCCGGTGCCGCGGCAGCTATCAGCCGCACCCGGCAGGGCACTTATAAACTGGACTTATCCCGAAGTGCTATTTACCTGCCAAGGACCAAAAGTTTCCCCAAAAACACGGAAATAGAAGCTACCATCACCCTTACCGGGGACCAGGCTGGACCATACCTGAGGGAAGTGGCCCCGTCAACTGGAGCAGTCACGCTACGAATGCACCATTCTTTTGTGGAGCTCCCAGACGATAACTACGTACCTAGGGCCTTTGATCCGAGGGCAGGTATCAATTCGGTCAGCTTCTATGATTATGCCTCTCCTGTCAATGAATCCATTACCAAGCGCTATATACGAAGACACCGATTGGAAAAAAAGGATCCAAATGCCGCTGTCAGTGAAGTGGTGGAACCCATCGTCTATTACATCGATCCGGGAACACCGGAACCCATACGCACAGCGCTAATGGATGGCACCAAATGGTGGGCCGAAGCCTTTGAAGAAGCTGGATTTAAAAATGCGTTTGAGGTTAAATTATTGCCGGAAGATGCCGATCCCATGGATATCCGCTACCATCTAGTACAATGGGTTCACCGATCCTCCAGAGGATGGTCCTATGGCGGGGGTGTCACTGACCCAAGAACTGGGGAAATTATCAAGGGAAAAGTAACCTTGGGCTCCCTTCGGGTAAGACAGGATTACCTCCTAGCCCAAGGTCTAGTAGGAGAATATGAGGGAACGGATGAAAATCCGGCTATGATGGACATGTCCTTGGCGCGTATGAGACAACTAGCCGCCCATGAAGTCGGCCATACCTTGGGATTACCCCACAATTATATAGCTAGTACTTTCGAAAGGGCCTCTGTCATGGATTACCCCCACCCTACCGTAAAACTTACTGCCAGTAACACCATTGACATCTCCGATGCCTATCCGGAGGGAATAGGTGCCTGGGATAAAGTAGCCATCAAAATCGCTTACGCTACCTTCCCCGAAGGATCCGATGAGATGGAGGAAATCGACAAACTGGTCAAAGACTATCAGGCGAAAGGCATGAAATTTCTCTCCGACCAAGATGCACGTCCTCCGGGAAGCGCCCACCCTGAAAACCACTTGTGGGACAATGGCGCGGATGCGGTCGAAGAACTGGACCACACCATGAAAGTGCGGAAAATTGTATTGGACAACTTCTCCGAGAAAAAAATCCCCGTGGGTACCCCCATGGCTAACTTGGAAGAGGTCTTGGTTCCCATGTATATGTTTCACCGCTATCAGGTAGAGGCTGCTGTAAAAGTAGTGGCGGGTGCTTCCTATACGTATATGCTTCGCGGCGAGGCGGGTGAGCCTATCACTCCCGTACCTGCGGCGGCCCAAACCAAAGCACTTCAATCCCTGCTAAATACACTCAAACCCGAGGTGCTGGTATTGCCAAAGAATATCACTTCTTTGATCCCGCCCAGACCTTATGGCTTTCCGGCAAATCCACGGGAATCCTTTAACCGGAATACAGGATTGGTATTCGATCCGCTTTCTCCCGCAGAAATTGCCGCCAACCTGACCATCAGTCTATTATTGAACCCGGAGCGTGCTTCTAGGCTTGTGACGCAGCATGCACTGGATAGCTCACTGCCAAGTTTGGAGGCTGTGCTGGATCAACTGATAGCTACAACTTGGAAAAGTCCGGTCAAGAATGGATACGAAGGGGAAGTACAACGTGTCGTGGCCAAACTGGCCCTTCAGCATCTGATTGTGCTATCAACGAATAAAAATGCGTCTTCGCAAGCAAGAGCTGTTGCTTTGCTCAAAACGGCTGAGATCAAAAACTGGATTGCCATTCAAAACCCAAGCAGCGTCTACCAAAAAGCGCATTACCATTACTGCCATGCGTTGTTGGAAGGCTTTGAGAGCAATCCACAGGAAACGGTAACGCTTCTAACTCCCCTGGAAGCGCCTGCGGGAGCACCCATAGGTAGCACGGGGCAAAACTGGCTGGAACCAGTATGCAGTCACGACCATGGAAACGGATATTAAACCAACTAACAATGAATAGAATCAGTTTAGTTTTTTTGATGGGATTCCTGCTTGGGAATCCCTTCCTTTCCTTCTCCCAGATGCGCTCTGCCAAGATCGCCAGTCTCAAGCAGGAATTGCTGGAAGAAGTGGACAAGCAGCAGAAGCTTGTGCAGGTAATGGTTGATAAGGTATTTAGCTTTTCGGAGATGGGTTTTCAGGAATATGAAACCTCCAAATACCTTTCCGGAATTCTCGAAGAAAACGGTTTTACCGTAGAGCGGGGCGTGGCAGGCATGCCAACAGCATGGACGGCCACATGGGGTTCGGGAAGACCGTTTATTGCCATAGGATCAGATATTGACGGTCTTCCAAACACCAATCAAACTCCAGGCGTTGCCTATCATAAACCCCTAGTAAAAGGGGCACCGGGCCATGGGGAAGGCCACAATTCCGGTGTACCGCTTAGTATTGCCGCTGCCCTATCGCTGAAAACCATTATGGAACGTGAAGGCATTCAAGGAACACTGATGCTTTGGCCGGGAATCGCCGAAGAACAATTGGCCGGAAAGGCATTTATGGTCCGGTCCGGGATATTCAAAGAGGCAGACGCCTGCATCTTTACCCATGTCAGCAGCAATATGGGCGTTTCTTGGGGGGATTCTGGAAACAACGGCCTTGTATCCGTGAAATTTGATTTTGAAGGACAGACCGCCCATGGCGCATCTGCTTGGAATGGGCGAAGTGCCTTGGATGCCGTGGAATTGATGAATGTGGGATGGAATTTCCACCGGGAGCATCTACAGCCCACCCAACGCTCCCACTATGTAATCATGGACGGAGGCGACCAGCCCAATGTGGTGCCTGGCACTGCATCTGTATGGTACTTTCTACGGGAACGAACTTATGAAAAAATCCTTAGCCTCCAAGAAGATGCCATACGCATTGCTGAAGGTGCCGCAAAGATGACCAACACCACGGTCAGCCACCAAATAATCGGCTCTTCCTGGCCCGGACACTTTAATAAGGCCATAGCGGAAACAGTACAAAAAAACATCGAACAGGTAGGTTTGCCTACATGGAGTGAGGCAGACCAACAACTTGCGAAGGCCGTTCAAAAACATATCAACCCGGAGAAAGGTGAAAACCAAACGGGACTGCTGACGGAAATAAGCGAACTTAGAGGACCGGCGACCTTCTCCATGGGAGGCGGATCGGATGATATTGCCGATGTGTCATGGAATGTACCCACCGTGGTCCTCCGATACCCGGCCAACGCACCGGATCTTCCAGGCCACCACTGGACCAATGCCGTTGCCATGGCGACGCCTATTGCGCATAAGGGGGTACTGGCGGGAGCCAAAGTAGAGGCACTGACCGTATTCGACCTATTGTTAAAGCCGGAGATCCTTGTTGAAGCGAAGAAATACTTTGAGGAGGTACAGACAAAGGAAACCAAGTACACCCCGATAATGGCCGAAACCGATGAACCGGCGCTATTCCTAAACGAGCGGCTTATGGAAATCTACCGTCCCCAACTCGAAAAATTCTACTACGACGAGACAAAATACGACAGCTATCTGGAGCAACTAGGGGTTAGTTATCCGACGTTGGAGTAAATAGATAGGCACGATTATACAGGATAATAGGCTATCGTGTTGCCTAAAATCTTTTAAAAAGTTGTCTTTTGTGGTAACGAAAAGGTTTGACCATAAGGATCCTGTTTCTTTAGGAATTTGCGGAAATGTGCAGTAGATTTATATAGTCTATTGCAGGCACAGCAGGACACTCACATGGCGAACCAACTAATTCGATAGAACGTTTAGAAAAAATATACCGGATACAGATATGGAACCCAAAAACGAAATAGTTCAAATTGTTAACAAGCTGCCAGACGAAGTGTTGGGCGAACTTTTACAATATCTTCGCCAAGTAGAGAAAACATCACCGGAGAAAATGCGACTTTCACTTAACCTTAATACAATATTAACTGAAGATCGAGAACTGCTCGAGAAATTAGCGAAATGATTGGTTATGAAGAGGTTATTGAGATTCATAAGATTTTGTTACACGAGTTCGGCGGTTCGCCGGGGGTAAGAGATGAAAATGCGCTTAGGGCTGCACTTGAAAGACCATTTAGCGGTTTTGGAGCAACTGAATTTTATCCAAATCCAGAAGAAAAAGCAAGTGCTATTTTGGAGAGTATAGTCAAAAATCACCCGTTTATTGACGGTAATAAAAGAACAGGTTACGTGTTGATGCGGTTGGTTTTGATGAATTTTGGCAAAGATATTCAAGCCACTCAAGAAGACAAATATGATTTTATAATCGCAATAGCGTCTGGAAAATTAGACTTCTCGGAAATAGTAACTTGGATAAAGAAACGGGTTACGAACAAGTAGAAAAGCCAGACTTGCATTACAAAATCATCTGAATTAGTGAGTTATACGTCCGAAACTATAATCCTAAACAATATTCCATCCACAAGCATTAACTAGGGTATTTTTTAAGCTACCTTTAATTTAGTTGGAAAAAAAGGGGAGGCAAATTGTCTCCTCCTTTTTTTTATCAATTACTCTTACATTTATTCAGTAGATTTTGCCGAGACAAAAACAGTGAACCTATCCCTACTCAATATTTAACACCTCTGTGAGTCGTTCATATAGAAGTTGAAAGCCTATATCATAAATATCTACCCCTGCCCTTTCGCAAACCTGAATACATTGAGCAAGCATATCATTTCTTAACTCAGCTTCTTCCGGGGTGTAGCTGGGGGAATTTGCTTTGGCTCCTTCCCTACAGATATAATCTTTAAAATCATTATCCGGATGGAAATTAAGTAACTCCACATCCATAAGAAGTGTAAAGAATTCCTCAACGTCACCGATATTTCGTATTTTCGTTTTCATGGAACAATCAGTTTAAATGAACCAAAATCCATGATAAATATAAACAAAATGTTTACAATAGTCAACATTAAAAGTGAATATTAAAGAAAAATTCGGTCTGAGAATCCGTGAAATCCGAAATCAGCAAGGCATGTCCCAACTAGATCTAGCAGAAAAATCCTGCCTTAATCGGTCCTATATCTCCGGAATTGAGCAGGGTAAGAGAAATGTATCCTTGGAGGTAATGGAGAAGTTGGCGGAGGCGCTGGGGGTGGGGATGGGTGAGTTTTTTTGAAATCAATTTGCTTATCTCTTTTTCAACCTTTCTTCTATTTAGGGGCGAAATCTTTCTAAAAGGATCGTTTTAATTCTATTAAACATCTTTAATCAAACCTGATTCTAGTTTAAAGCTACATAATTGATATTTGTTTGGTTCCATAACAACAGAATCATCATAATATTTACAGAAATTACATAACCTTAAGTCTAAATCTTTTCTTTCAATAATTGCTTTTAATCCACTTCTAAGCAAATCTGAATCGTCTGGAAGCTGACCTCCTAAATTTGGTAAAAGGCTTGTGTGGATTTTTTTTCCTTGGAAGTATATGTATTCTTCCCAAGAATAATGCCCATATATTTTTTCATTCCAAAACTTTCCATCTGCAATTTCCTTTAAAATCGGATGAGAATAATATTTAGATTTTTTAAAATAGCCAAAAAAATCAATTTTTTTTGGACAAATCCGAACCTTATTATCAATTACCTGGATCACATTTAGATTATTAGTCTTTAATTCTATAATCTCTTGATTTTTTTCCTCTGATTTGGCTTTGGCTTTTATTTCCAAATCATCAATATACCCTTTATCTAGAACTGGATTAGCTATCCAATATATTTTTGGGCTTTTTGAAAGAAGAAAATCTTTTATTGAAGATTCCTTTAATATTTGATCGGATAAGTCAATTTCTATAAATGGAAAACTTCCATTTTTGATCTTCCTCTTTTTATCTGAATCCACAAAATGCGTATGGGCGAATTCAACAAACAATTTTTTTTCTCCTCTTCTGCATTCAACATCTGCCACAATAAATTCTTCTCCTGTTTTCAATCTTTGTTCATCCACAACCTCTTCAAAATCGATGATTTTTAGACTTTTATAAATCGAATGTTGATTTCTAGAATTATAATCGAAATGGAAATCTGGAAGTTGAATTTGTTTGGTTTCCTTTAGAATTTTTTTGGCCAATAAGTGAAGTGCTGATTCATAGGCACCTGAGCAATCCGACCCGGAACTATGTGCAAAATGTGGTTCTTTTTTATATTTTTCCGTTTTGATGTTTGCTTTTGCAACTAAAGGCTCAAAGCACTTAGGACATAAACAACCGCATTCCTTTCCATTTGGAACATTTAGTACATGTGTCAGAACACCATCCTTTAGAGCATATGTCAGTAGCTTTTCCATCTCGATTTCATCTTCAATCCTCTTTTTCAACCACCCGCATCAATTCTGACAAAGTCACGGTAAATGGTATTCCAACACGCTTCCTAATATTGCCATCGGTCTCAATTACTTTTTTGTAAGCCTCCAGATCTTTAAACCTCCATTTGACTGCACCAAAATCAGAAAGCGCAACCCTTTCAATTTCAATAACAAGGTAATATTCCTTAAGGGATCCCATTGGGGGGTAATTTAATTTCTCGAGTTTTTCCTTTGAATACACCTTTGGTCCTGCGCTTTTTATTCTGAAAAGCTTATCCGCTTTGTCCTTTTTATTCTCCCGAAGAAGCAAATATTTGGCATCTGCCACTTCTTTGCTCAAAACCAAAGAACCAGCATCATCATCCATACGGAAATTGTACAATTGTTTTTCCCTATACCAATCCATTCGTTCAGCAGATCGACAATATCCGATCAATACGAAGGTTTCATCGGGAATAATTCGCTCAGAACCTTTACCATTATGGTATTCAGGAACTGGCTCATGCATTACATTATCATCGTCTTTATCTAAGAGATGGATATCATATACTTTTTGAGAAAGTCGATCTCTTTGCGAACTTCGATCAAGCAAGTGCTTGACAACCTTATCTACAAAATCCGACAATTCAGAAATCCCTGTATTTTCTTTGGAAGGATTGATTGCAAATGCGCCAAGTCCAGGTATAATTTCATGAAAACCCCGAAAGGGATCTTTTTGAGGAGTGCCTGGATATAGAACATATGCTCCTCCTGTCCTTCTAATAGCATCCTTATAGGCATGCATTTTCAGCAAATCTGCATTCTTGTAATTTCCCTTTCGCTCTTCTTGTTTTTCTTCATCCAAATCAGTCTCTGATTTGTCAACTTCCACAAGAAACTGCGTAACCTTATATTTAGCGTCAAAGTGTATATGGACTATCAACTCAGACTTCTCAGCCTCCTGCTCGGATAATCCTGTTGGCCAGAAAGTTAAAGAGTAGTCAGGTCTCAAAGTCGCAGTCCAACTTCTACCTTGATTACCTTTGTCTGTTCTGTATTTACTACCTCCTTTGTAGCTTCGGTTATAAGAAAATTTAATATTCAGGGATTTTGAATCGAAATTGCATTCACCTTCCAGAGCAACATGCTTTCCTGCTTTGACCAACAAATTAACCCCCGCTTTATCCATTTCAAACAGATGGTCGTAGGGCTTATCGTTTACACTAAGATTGTTAAGGTTGAATTTTTCTCTTACCATATCATACAGAGTAAAAAACAACCAATATTCATATAGCGTAGCGATATCCCTTTTTCCGGCTTTATAGACATCATCTCCACCTTTCCAGATTAATTTTGCAGCCAAGTCATATTTCATCCACGAATTCAAAATTTCCCGGTAACCGCCTTTTCTCTGGAGGACGGGACTGTTTAGCCTTAGGGTAGTTGGTCTGGATATTTCTTTGAAAAAATTGTGGTTTAGATAATTTTCCAAAGTTTTTGCCAACACCTCGGCCTCTTTTTTTTCTCTGGTGCCTACAACGAAAACATCCCTACACTGTTCACAGAAGGTCAGATAAACTTCCATGGCATGTTTGATAAACCTATTCTCAGGATTATCCAGACTTTCAACTTTTCTGATCCCTTTAATTTTTGCAGGGATTGATTCTAATCCATAGGATCTTAAATGATGATCTAATGGCAAAATCGTCCTATTGCTTCCCGAAACCAATTGCCTGATCGCAGATTGATTGAATCTTTTGATCCTACGCGTATCGACATTTTCTGACGTTTTGCTCCAACTGGTTTTTGGATTGCTAAAGATCTTTTGCAAAGCTTCTTCAAATTCAGTGGCATTAATGATCGAACGGACAAAACAAAATCTTTGATATACAGTCCTGTTGTCCTGATCGAAATTAATCTCATAATTTTGATGGACAGGAGAATTGATTTGCATCAAAAGTTCAGTCGACTTTTCGGTAATGCTCTCCAGCATAAACCGATAATTTTCCCGGTAGCTTTTATCCTGTTCATTATCAAACTTACTGGACAGCACCTCAAACGCAATTGGAAACTTCGTTTCTGGAAATTCTTTATGATAAACGTATGCAATCAAAGTTCCCACATAAATATTGGGTACTATCCTTCCTCCTGCTCCACCAGAAGATTTTGATTGAGTAATAAGATTACTATAGTCTGTGATTAATCGATATTCCGAACTAGAAAATTTATATTCATAGGACTTTCCCTCCAATAGCTGAACGGGGGCTTCTCCAAACTCATAGGCCTCCTCTTCAGATAATTCCCTTAAGAAATTATTCCCTTCAGGATAAACATCGAGTTCCAATCCTTCTTGTAGCTTGTCAAGGGAGATGGAGACAAATTCTACTGTTTCCATTAGGCCTCAGCATACGAAGTGAAACCATTATCCACTACATTTTTGTGCATACGGCATATCTTCTCCAATGAGATTGGGAATTTTACATTTTTATCCGCAAGCAAGTCAAGCTCCACCTTTTTAAAAGCATCAAAATATGTTTCTCTTACATTAGTATCTTTGGAATCATTAAGACATATCCTCGCCAGAGTCTCCAATACACCTACCAACTTACTTCTTGACCCATGTAGCTTGGGTAACAATTTTTGCATGATAGCAGCATCTATTACACTGTCAAAATCCCAATCTGGATCAAGTTTCTTGGCAATCCCCACAAAGCGCCTTATTTCAGAAACTGATCTATAGCCAAATTCAGCACCTGTCTTTTTCAGTTCTATGAAAAAATTAACGAGGGCTTCATTTAACCTTCTATCGTCGTCAATGCCGAAATCACTTCCTTTTGCCAGTTTTACAAAGTCGGCAGCCATATTTGCTCCTTTTCCTTTAAGCATAGAAAAATTTATTGTTTGATTAGAACCTAGATACATTTCCAATTCAGCTTTGGAAATTCTAAACTCAATCACATTCGCCCTGTCGAGTACTTTAGGACTAAACATGTAGGTGGTCTCATCTATATTGACAGTTCCTATCATAAAAAGATTCTTAGGCCAATCTACTTTACTGGGTATTAACAGTCCATCTGAACTATTTCTAACGGCCCCACTATACAATGTGATACTATCCTCAGACTCCATAATGGACAAAAAATCCGCAAAATACCGCTCTACGTGGCTTAGGTTCATTTCATCCAATATTAAAAAATAAGGCAAATCCTTATTTTCATTTGCTTTGATAATCAGATCTAGCGCTTTAGAATCTGGCTTAACATATTCCTTTGCATCCAGTGCATTGGGATAACCCAATAGTGGTTCCCGGTTAGTCCAGTCAGCACCAACTGGAATAATAGAGTATTGATTATTATCCTGGCAAATCCATTGCACAAATGCTTGGGCAAGTTTGGTTTTTCCCGAGCCGGAAAGTCCGGTAAGTATGACGAAGGGTTTGGTGATGAGGGAGGCGGTAAACCGAATATTTAAAACTTTTGTGTAGCGAAGACCCGAACTACTTAAATCATTTTGAAAAAACTCTACATTAAATTCCTTTTTTTCTACAAACACGGGGGAACTATTCAACTTATATTTTAAAAACTCATTATATTTTGCAAGGCTTGCAGAATAAAAACCTTTATTACCATAGCCTGGTGCATTGTTATTAAAAATATAAGACGACTTATCTTTTTGAATTTGAAGAACTTCTGTATAAAGGGATTCAATCAAATCAGTGCTTTCTACATTATAAATTGATTTGGTTTCTATTTTTCCTTTTTGATAGAATTTTTCAGAAAGCCATTCTAATGATGTCAAATACGATGGACCAGCATTTGACCTTTCACCCATATTATTCAAAATCCATTTCTTGAATGCATCTTTATTTTTCATTTATCTTTTAAATAGATTATTTTAGTAAATTTTCTTAATTAATATGTAGAACTTAGATTTAAGTATTCAAGGGTTAAAATTGGCTACAACCCTTGCTAAATTTGTCTTCTTGAAATAAAAAAACCATTTGAAATATCTAAATTAATAGATGTATTTCAATATATTTTGACTTATCGGATTAAGATATTTAGTTTTTTAAGATTATTATTGTATAGTAAAATATAAGTTATAGGTTATCAATGTATTAATTTCTAGTTTCCAGACCATCGTCTTAGCCATTCTGATTCGTCCAACCCGACTCTAGAAATTTGAGATGCAAATTTATGAACCTCACGCTGCGCATGAGAATCTTTAAGGTCAGCTAACCATAAAAATCGTTCGTTGTGATTTGACTTAAAATAATAGTTATTTACTCGTTTGTAAGCACTAATGAAATCCTTTCCAGTTTTAGGCTGAAATTTTATAGTTCTTAAATCAAATGCTGATCTTTCAATTCTCAATCGGATTAAGTCATCCCCTTCATATACAACTAATTGGAACGGTTTCTCATCTACAATCTTCTCTAAAGGAATAAAAAGAAACTTTCTTAGAGCATCAATTCTAACACTATCACATTTTGCCTGAATACATAAAAAGTATCGCTCTATTTCATTTTCCCTATATACTTTTCCCGCCTTGGGTAGTTGTTTGACTAATGTTCCTAAAGTTAATTTTGGTACGATTGAAGGTTGTTTTAGATTGCTCTTGTGATGTGTAAGAATTGAAAATTCAGCATCAATATCGTAGGCTCCAGATTTAGTGAAAAATTCTGATGCTTTTTTCTGAAACTTTTTCTCAAGTGTCTTGAATTGGTTGTCAGGTGTATTTTTGATATTACTAAATCCTTTTTCTACCCACTGCTTTCTGCACGCTTCAATAAATGAGCTTTTGACCCAAACTTTTACGAACTCATTATTTATTTCGATAGATTGACTTCCATTTATTGAGATAGTTTGATCGAATAAGTAAGAGTCAATCCAATTTAAAATGTTGGTTTTAGATACAGAATCCCCTGAATTATTATAGTTTAATAAGGCTTGAATTGATTGCGACAGTATTTCGATAAGGTGGTCTTTTGTATCTTCAGGATTCGTTAAAAGTTGCCTGTGAGCGAGAAACGATATATCCAATTCCTTTTTGTAAAGTTTGACTAATCGGAAAGTGTTACCCCTGATTACTGCCAATGATTGCAAAACGAAATTGGTAAGCAACCCAGACGTCATTTTAGTAAACTGTGTTAGTATAAATTCAGGAAGATCTTCGTATGATACAATTTTGCCTCTAAGCTTGGGATTGTGCCTAAATTGAATTTCACTAGCCTTCTTTGCCAATACAAGAATCCGTATGTTCTCTGTGAAAATTGTGCAGTCACCTTTCTGAATATCATCAATTTCCTGCTCCTTTAGATTATGGTGAATAGCATCTGTGATACCCGGCAAGTCCGTTTCGCCTGTGTAAATCAAAATTAGCTTTAAACTGCCTTTACCGGTTAAAGGATCAGATAAAATTTCACGTATGATTTTGAGTGTATGTGGACCACGTGGATCAATTTCTTCCGCATCTTCTTCTCCATTTTCCTCAGGAATTTCATCCTCTTTTATTTCAATTCTCCAATCAAGTACCGTTACATCCGCTTTTTTTGCGAGAAGAGCTAGGTTACCGATATCTTGAAGATTTTCAGGACGGTAAACCGCACAAATCTTTCGACTTTTGGCAAAGGCACGTGTTATCTGGACGGCACTGAACCCATGTTCGTTGGTTTTTTTCTCCTCGATAAAAGCTCGATCATCGATAAAAACTACACTTTGAAGGAATTCATTTGCAATGGTTTTAGAAGTTTCGAAAAAATCTCTGCTCATGTTATTCGGGTTTTATTGATTCAATTTTAAAAGTAACTGTTGATCCTTCCCGAGGACTGTCAAGATTTATGTTGTAGTTTTCGGCATTCAATACCTCTCTGCTTATATGTAATCCCATACCTCTTCCATTCATTTTCCTTGTAAATCCCAGTTCAAAAATTCGCTGATTGTCTCTAATCTGAATTTCAGGTCCATTGTTTGATATGTAGATTGCATTAGTATCAGCATGAAGACGGATAATCTTTTCCTCAGGAGTACCTTGGTTGAGCCAATGAATCGCATTATCAACAACGTTTACAAATACTGGATAAAAGGTAGATCTGAACCCATGTATTTTCTTTCTTGAAAAGTCCTTTGTATGCTTGAATTGTATGTTATGACGTTCCAACCTTGGCTTGAATAAGTCTAGTAAAAATGTCTTTATTTCTAATGCTCCAATATCTTCCCGATTTCTATAAAGCCTTCTATTGAGTGGAGTAAACAGATTCAGATATCCATCAAGATGCTCAAAGTTAATTTTAAGATTTTGGTAGACTGCATCTAGATTCTCATTTACATCAGCCCAAGCACGGAGGTCTTTTATGCTGCCTCGAATTGAACCCACTGTGCTGTTGAATTCGTGGTGAATAACTCCAATAGCAAGGCCAAGTTGACTTAACTCGATGTCTGCATGAATTTTTTCTTTGAGCTCGCCTAGTTCTTCTGCCATAGCATCGGCTATCTGGTCGCTAGTTATGAAATCATTGTTCGAATCTTTATCCCAATAAATGCCCTGCAATTGTTTGATAACACGTTCTAAAGTGCCAGTAACCCTTTCTTTACCATGGTCTATGTCGGCTTCCATGGCTTTTCGTTCCTGTACTAAATCAAAATCTTCAGAGGAATCAACAGAGAGTGTTTTAAATCGGCCTTTCACTTCTCGAATTTGATTGTCCAGATCAATCATAAGCTCGTTCGCCAATTCTTTTACTTTTGCAGTAATTTCGGAAACGGCTTCTTTGGCTTCTTTTTCTTTTCCGGATGCGGCTTTTTTTGCTTCGGCCGAAATAAAATCAACGGCTTGTTCGAGTCGTTTTCGCTTGCTTATCTCTATATTTAGGCGGATTGTATAGTCCTGCACATAATTGTCAATTTGGTAAACAGATTCCTGAAAAATCCCAAATTCTAAACGCTTCATTTCGTCGAGATATGCTTCATAATCCTTGCGGGTTTCTCGTGATATGTTAAAGCCTTTGGGCTGAGGTATTTTTATTTTTAGCTTGTAGGCTTCTATCTGTTTTCGAGCTTCCAATTCCCTAGCAATTAAAGTTTGGCTAGCTATCTCAGGATCCTTTATGGAGGCAATTGCTGCAAAATGCTTTTCTTGATCCATGAGTAAACCCTCAATTTCAGCTTTGAATTGGTTTTTGCCAAGATCATCGAAAAAAGAATTAAGAGATTGTTGGAATTTTCCTTTTCTAATTTTAGACTGTTTATCTCTCCTTTCTAGGGCTTTATAATATACCTCTCTCTCATTTTTCTTCTGAGTCCAGAACTCAGCCTTCGGACTTGCACCACCCTCTCTGAAGAAATCGGCCGCAAGCTGTACAAAAAAGTTTTTTAAGATTTCCTGTAATTGCCTGTAAGCTTTATTTTCTATAAAACCCTCGCGACCCGCTTTTTCTTTAAGGCTATCGTTCTCGTTTCGTGTGATATCTACGACACCAAACATTCTTCGATAGGAAAAAAAGTAGAATGACGCACTTTTAGTTCTGTTCCTTTCAACGTCTAAAAAGTCATAATCTGAATCTCCATATGGTAATATCCTAATGTTATCTCGATAGATATATATACCGCCAAATTTATCCCCTTTAGCCTTAACCCTTGCCCAGTTTTCGGAGTCAAGTACTGAGTGTCTGAGTGCTCCTTGCAAATAGGCGAAATTTATGCTAAATGGCCCACAATCTGTAGATCTGAAATTATTCCCTACCCATGAAATTTTATGTTCGAAAACCTTTTCTTGGTATACTTTAATTGAGCCTGAAAACTGACCAAAATCGTCAAATTTTCCTTGAAAATGATGATCTGCCAAATCAAAATCTTCAGGAGTAAAAAATTGTTCTTTATCTAAAATATCAAAGTATCTGCCGTCATCACTGCGATAATCTCTAAACGCGACATCTATTAAAGGTTTGGGGTGGCCGGGAGTCATGGTATTGGTAAAACCTACCAACATTTTTTCGATTTTGGTGGCATCCTCGCTAGCTCTATCTCCATCAATATCGTGATTTAGCGTTTCATCAACCGGAGAAATATAAAAATGAGTTCCGCTGTTATTTCCATTCAATGGGAAGTTTCCAACAAGCGTCCTGTTAACCTCTATTGAAGAGAAATTAAATTGGGTTACTGTTTCTGTAATCCTGATTGCATCAGCTTGAGTGATATCATCTCTTTCGACTAGTTTTTTGATCGAGTCTATAATCTCCTTTTTCATTTGATCGATTTCCGAGCCATTCGGCAAATCATCAAATTCTCGAATGGGAACAACAACGTCATCCAAGTCAAGTCCTGGAAGTTCAAAAATGCTCCAATTGATTAGTGCAGCAATTATTTTGTGATTTTTATCTGGCCGCTTTGCTCTTGTCAAAACCAAAACTTGACTACCTATTGACGCAATTGCTAATCTTCCAATCCCTTTTTCTCCCATGATTGGTCGTTCGGGTTTATTAGGGTCTTTAGGCGGAAGGGGTGTTTTTCGGTTAGAGAATTTACTTTCTGTTCCCAATGTCAACCAACGTGATTCGAAATCTTTTTTTGTCATTCCGAGCCCATTATCGCGCAAGACTAAAAGTTGATTTTTTCTTAAATAATCAATCTCAACATTGTCAGCATAAGCATCATGAGCATTTTTAAATAATTCATTTATAGCTGTTGGAATACCTGCTATTTGTTGACGCCCAAGTAAGTCAAGAGCTCGGGCCCTAGCTTTGAAATTTGCCATTAGTTTTTAATTATACTTTCAGCAATTCTTTTAGCCATTTCAGGAGGAACTGCATTACCAATCTGTTTTGCAATCGATACTAGTCCTCCTATGAATTTGTAGTCTTTAGGGAATGTCTGTAAAGTTGCTCCTTCTCTTAAAGATAATCCGCGGTCTTCTTCTGGGTGCCCAAACCTACCACAAGAAACGGCGATAAACCGTGTGGTTATCGTTGGTGCTGGTTTGTCCCAACTCATTCTCCCATAAATCGTTCTAAAGATGTTATCTTTTCCCATATATGCAGGTATTTGTAGTCTTGGATTCTGACTCCATGCCTCCCGAGTACCTCCATTTTTTGGAGTTGATCTAATTCTTTCAAGATTTAATGCACTCAGGGATGAGGTGGAGTGGGCATAATCACTTTTATCTAGATGGCCAGCGTCAATTTTAGCAAATCCTTGATCTGGGCCTATATAATTCCTGACGTTAAGTTTGTTAGTTATTTCTGGTTCAGGAAAGACGATTTTGTCCTTTACTCTCGAGGCAATAAGAACGAAGCGATTTCTTTTCTGAGGAACACCATAGTGATCTGTTCTTACTATCCTATGTTCAGACCTGTAACCTTGAAACGTTAAAAAATCTAGAAAATCCAGAAGAATATGGTTGTTTTTTTTATTAATTATCCCTGGAACATTTTCCACAACAATATAACCAGGCATAAAATACTTGATGAACCTTTGAAAATCCCAAATCAGGTTGTTGGTGTATGCTGCTTTATGCTTCGTGGTGTTGATTTTGCTCCAATACTGACATGGGCTACATCCAATAAAAATCAACTCATCGTCAAATTTGGCAAGATTAAGTTCTTCTTGAAGGTCCTCTGGTTGGTATCTAATTATGTCTTTGTTGATGAATTTTGCCCCTTTATGATTTGCCAGATAGGTCTGTTTAAATTGATTGTCAATATCGATTCCTGCTAATATTTTTACCCCTGCTTGAGAAAAGCCACAGGACATACCCCCTGCACCACTAAAGAAGTCTACAGCCATGAATTTGTTTTTCATTAAAAAAGGAATTTTAATTGAAATTAAAGTTTTTTTAAAAATAAAAGCAAGTTGTTACTTATTTGAAACAATTCCAAAATTTTCTTGATATCTAAAAATTTATATTCAAGTGTAATATCTCAATTTCTCTCACTAGTTTTAGCTTGCCTCAGCTAGGGATAGTTTGAACTGAACCTCCGCTACTAAAGAAAATTACTATTCTGCATGAGAAGGGATTAACCGAACATACTAATTTCGTCTGCATTGTATTTCTATGACATCCAAGTTATCCTGGAACCGCTTCAGAACCTCCACTCGGATTCATCGCCATTAGCATTGTTACCAACAAACCCTATTTAATCTTGGTGAGATTAAAAAACATGAAACCGGATTATCTTTTTGACCAACAATGAATCCGTCTAACTTGGGCGCAACCCGGGGAGTTAACAAATAACAGAAGGTTTGCGTTCTGGCCGCACTAATTTTCAATCTCCCGCACCTTGTCCTGACGTAGTCCGTGGGCCTTTCCGTCAGAAAACATTACTGTCTGAGCCGCAATTCTTAATAATATCAAGCTAGCGATTCGATTTGCGTCACCCGGGAGATGGCAGGATCAACGAGACTCTGGTTTGGCGTGAGAGACTGGCTTCTTCAACCATCTCCGCAGCCAAAACTTCCCCCGCTAAGTGTAGTATGCCACTACACCTTCCTATCAATAGGAATTTGTGATTCCGTTTGTGAAAGAATTTTCCGGATTTCGAAATCAAAAATCCCGGAGGGATGGCCGATATAGTAGCTTTGTGTTTCAACCCTATACAAAGTATCCCCGATTTGGTCGCTACCATGTCAATCCTGTATAGCCCTCCCGCCAAAATCTTTCGCTGGTTGAGCTGCCATCTTTGACTCGAAATCAACCAATTTATTAATATTCCGACATCCGAGAAAAGGCGGAACCGGACAGAGTTGGGTTTTGGCGGGAAAGAAATGGTACCTCAAATATCCCTGCGGCCAAAACACGATCGACATGTTTGTACTTAACCTAGGGCTCCGCTGCGCTTCTCCCTAGGCTATGGTATTTCGCCCTTTCAGGGCTGGAAATCCATGATTCGAAACGATAAAATATACGTTAGTATATTGATTATCAAATATTTGAAAAATATAATAATCATCTCTAATAGATACCCCAATAGGATTTGATTTCTAATTCGTAATTCTCAAATCGTAATTTTTAATTCATATTCAACCCATCAACCTACGACCTATCTCCCCCATCCGACAAAAGGGAAGAACCAGCTATATCCGGGTTTTCAAGAACTTGCCCAATTGATTCCGATTATCGGTGCGGGGGTCGGAGCGATCGCTAACTACCGATTGGTAAAACTAAAACTAACAAAATTAAATCATTTTCGTAAATTGAAAATAAAAATAACGATATGAGGACACTTAATATTTCCATTTCTGATTTGGAGTTCAACAAGTTTGGTATTAAGAAAAACAACCTTACTTTTACCGAGTTTGTAGAACTCATAAGCAGTGAACTGATGCGACAGAACCTCGAAAAGTGTGTGGAGTTAGCCGAAAGATATGGTTTATCTTCTATGACCATGGACGAGATAAACGAAGAAGTAAAAGCGGTGAGAAATGCAAAAAAACGTCATTGATACCAATGTCATAGTTTCTTCCCTTATCCAACGGAATTATCCCTACAAAATCATTTACGAGCTATTTACACATAACAAGTTTATGCTTTGTGTATCAGAAGAACTAATGTCCGAATATTACGAAGTTTTATCAAGACCAAAATTTGCGAAATTTCCAGATTTTTTTGGTAAAGCCGAAAATTTGCTTGCGGATATTGAGACCAAAGCCACGAAATTCGTACCAAGCTTGAAATTTGATTTAATTTCGGATAAAGACGATAATATGATATTAGAACTTGCAGAAGCATGTAAAGCTGACTTTATCATTACCGGCAACACAAACGACTTTACGTTTTCGGAGTTTAAAGAAACTAAAATTGTAAGCCCAGAATAATATTGGAAGAATTATACACCCGAATAAAGCTGGTCTTCCCAGCCCACGTGCATCAGAGATAGCTCGGAGGGGGAAAAACTGCCCCCGCTGGGTGAGTTTGCAACTACACCTTCCTATCAAAAGGAATTTGCATTCCGTTTATTGAAAAAAGCAGAACCAGATAGTCCCGGTATTTGGCGGAAAAAAAATGGCTTCTTCAACCGTCCCCTCTCACAGACGGAGGGACTTAGAGAAGGAGACACTCAGGGACCGAGGCCTTAAGCTTTTCAACTTTCCTAGAGATAGTGAAGGTCCAGATCGTACTCAACCATAGTAAAGTGATTTCGGTATGGATATTGGTATGGTATTATTAGGACCACCATTAATTTGTGATAGAAATTAAAAAAGGGAATAGGCAACGTTTCAAATTTGACTATAATTATTAGAAAATAATTGAATCGGTCTTCACACATTTCCAATTATCCTTATATTTTAAATCATGGACTTCTATGAAGAATTAGCAAGGTCAGAAATGAACTTCTGGTATATTAAGCAAAAGAAAAAGCCCTCCTTTATCAATAGGTTATCAAAAGGAACCCAAAGAAGGATTAATAATCTTATACCGGAAAGGATTCATAAAATCATCACCTATGCGATTGAAAAAATGGTAAAAGGTGTATTATTTGGAACCACTTATATTACCCCCTCGATCTTAAAAGAAAAATCGTTATGGGTGAAGGAGCAGCTGGTGGATGAAAAAATAAAATTTTACCGGAATACCGCTTCTGCGGAAGGAGCTATAACCGGAGCAGGGGGAATTTTAATGGGCTTCGCGGATTTTCCTGCCTTTTTGGCCATAAAGATTAAATTATTGTTTGAGATTGCCGCGACATATGGGTATGATATCAAAAATTATAGGGAGAGATTGTTTATACTATATATTTTCAAGCTCGCTTTCGCCAGTCAAAAATCCAGAAATGAAACCATACAGATTATTGCTTCCTGGGACAGTTACAGTGAACAGCTTCCGCAGGAAATAGAATCTTTCGATTGGAGAAATTTCCAGCTGGAATACAGGGATTATCTGGACCTTGTCAAACTTGCCCAATTGATTCCGATTATCGGTGCGGGGGTCGGAGCGATCGCTAATTACCAGTTGGTAAAACTACTTGGAAAAACAGCCAAAAACTGCTACAGAATGCGGATTTTTAAAGAAATGGAATTGCTAAAATAGAACCAACATCATTTCCTAGGCATCGCTGTCAAAATCCCGTCTTCCCAAGGTGACATTTGCGATGATTCTGTAAACTTACTTGAATTAGCCCTGTATATTTGAAGCTCAGCACAAAAACTAAACAGCTTATCAGGATTTTCGTATATCGGCAATAGAGAAGCTATTAAAAAATATCATCAATATTGACCCGGAGATTCTGGGAGGACAGCCCGTTTTTAAAGGTACTAGGGTTCCAGTAGATTTATTGTTAATGCATCTTGAACAGGGCGTTTCTTTGAATGAATTTCTGGACGACTTTCCTACAGTAACTCGTGAACAAGCAGTTGGAGTACTTGAGCTTGCTGAAAAACTGGTGACCTCGAAAAATACAAAAAAACTCTAGTACGATTTAATTATCAAATTGACTCAATCGATAAATGAAAAAACTGAGGGTGATAAAAAAATTGATTAGTTATGATAGTTTCAATTGACAAAGCAGTTTACCTGGACGGGTATAAAATAAAATTTGACTTCTCAGATGGTGTGAGCCAAACCATTGACTTCAAGGGGTTTTTAGAAAATGCTAAGAATCCAATGACAAAAAAATACATGGACAAAGACAAGTTTAAGGATTTTACCATTGAATATGGTGACATCGTTTGGAATGACTATGAATTGTGTTTTCCTATATGGGACTTGCATGAGGGAAAAATATAAAAAACATTCGCTAACGACCCCGCTTGGTGTTGTTTGCAACTACATACATTAGTACATTGATCCTCAACCCGTTGGTTTTATTAAGGATGAGCAAAAATAGATAACTCAATAGGATTTGGTTTCCAATTCGCAATACGAAATTCAAATCCTACCCATAAACCAACGATCTATCTTCCCATCCAACAAAAGGCAGAACCAGACATATCCAGGTTTTGGCGTAACAGACAGGCTTCATCAACCATCCCCGCTGCCAAAACAAAACCTAATGATTCGATCCTTACCAGGGGCTCCGCTGCCGCTACACCCCTGGCTACTAAGATTACACCCCTACGGGGCTGGAATTCAAAATCAACCCAAAAACCAAACAACCCATCAACCTACGACCTATATCCCCATCCGACAAAAGGCAAAACCAGATATATCCATGTTTCGGCGTGAGAGGTTGACTTCTTCAACCATCACCGCTGCCAAATCCAAACCTAGCTTTTGTAATCAAGTGGGGTGAGCGTAGTCGAATCCCCGCTGCCGCTACACCCTAGGCCAAGTGATTTCGCCCTTTCAGGGCTGGGATTAATCTGCTAAGTCAGCTTTTAATTACGTTTTGCAGAAAAAAATCTTCTCGGAGGATAATAAAATAAGGCTCATATTCTCTAACTTTCTTACGAAAATAATGCGGTGTACTTTTTCATCAGTTGGACGCTTATGGGTAAGTTTATTTTAATAAGAAAGCAGGTATATCTGCTGTTTATTTTAGGTTTGATGCTTGTTGGATGCCAAGGCACAGATGACGGCAACGAACCGGTTATTCCCCCTCCACCGACGAACGGTGGGGCTGATTTTTTCGATGTCACCGACTTTAGCGTCACCTTATCGGCAGATGACCTTCTGGCTAATGAGACGGGAAAGTGGGCTATACACAGTGGGCTTGTAGACAATAAGGTTTTTTTCAGCAGCGAGACTAACCCAAAATCGGTTTTCCACGGCCTACCGGGAGAGCAATATAATTTACTATGGCAGGTTAGGAACGGCGGCAAGGTGACTACGGACACTGTGAAGGTGCATTTTTCACCTCTTCAAGCCGAAATTCTGGATGACAGCCACTGGTACCATCAGACTAGGCGTAGGTTATATGGGAAATCCTATGACCGGGGTAAATGGACCTTCGAGGGGAATTATCACCATATCAGGCCCCATTCCTCTAATGCATTGTCCGACGACGAGGCCGAAAACATTACGTTCTACGGGTATGAAAACACAGACTATAAAATTACTTGGACCACTTGGTACGGGAGTAAAAGTGCCTCCGTTACCTTATCATTTACGACAGGTGAGTATGGTCAGGACGAGGCGTTGGAAGATTTAGGGAAGGTGAATAGACCATATTATTTTAAGAGAAATGACGCTGGCGATGTGACAGAGCTATATATGAATGGCGATCCCTACGGCTGGATATTCGGTGACAGTGTACTGTTTCCGGCACTTAAAGCGTTAAAACACCTTACCAAGCTGCAGCTAAACGGCAGCAGTTTGTCCAATATCCCTCATGTCATCTCGGCATATTACCATAAACTACAGGTATTGGACATGGGACATACCAGAATAACGCATTTAGGGGATGATTTTGGCAATCTAACGGAGCTCGATACCCTCTACTTGAACATCCTAGACATACCGTCTTTACCGGAAAGCTTCGGAAACCTAAAGAGTCTCCGATACCTGGAAATGACAAAGATGGGGCTAACAAGTCTTCCTGAGAGCTTCAGTAATCTAAGCAATCTCAATTACCTCAGTTGCGAATTGAATTACATAGACAAGCTGCCTGAGGCAATCGGCAATTTGAGAAGCCTTGAGACCTTCCGAGGTCCCATTCTGACAAAAAGTATTCCCGCGTCCTTCTCAGACTTGACGAACCTACGCTTTTGTTTTTTTACCGTAAACGAACGACCTGCTATTCTGCCTGATGATTTTGGTAGGCTTTCCAAACTTGACACCTTATGGCTTTGGGGAGATTACAGGGCACTTCCGGAAAGCTTCTCGTCACTTGACAGATTGAGGGATTTATGGGTTCTTAACGGAAGTGGGCTTAGTAGTATTCCAGCAAGCTTGGGGAATTTGACAGAATTACGCATGTTGCGTTTGGTGGTAAGGGTCTCCGAACTGCCGTTCAATGTTTCCGGGTTTGCAAATTTGAAAAATTTTGCGCTTCACGGTTTTTTGGATTATTTGCCGGAGAATATAGGTACGTTGACCAATTTGGAAACATTGGGAGTTAGCCACGTAAAGTTAAAAGCAATACCAGAAAGTATAGGTCAACTGAAGAAGGTATGGAGTCTTAACCTGAGCGGCAATGAAATAACGGAAATACCGACTTCAATTGCCGATATGTCCAGCCTGAGGGACCTGTACCTCGGAAGGAATAAGATTACGAAATTCCCAAGAACGATGGATCGCCTTTCTGGTACTTTACGGGATTTGCAGATAAATGGCAACCCCTACCCAGAAGAAGAATTGAAATATTTGCGTGATGTGCTGCCAAACACAAGTATCCTAACCTGGCTTGCGGGGGATAATTTGTATTGAATCTTCGCTTTCGTACCCTTGAGGCCTATTTGGGTGCCCCCAAGGTGTAGTCTACCCCTACACCTTCCTATCAATAGGAATTTGCAATTCCAGTTTAGAAAGAATTTTCCGAACTTCTTAATCAAAAATCCCGGAGGGATGGCCTATATAGTAGCTCTGGGGTTCAACTTTACACAAAGTGTCCCCGTTTTGGCCGCTATCCTGTCAATATACGTAAATCTCAATTCGTAATTCTTAATTCATATTCAACCCAAAAACCTAACAACCCATCAACCTACGACCTAAATTAACAGATTCTGGTTTTGGCGTGAGAGACTGGCTTCTTCGACTATCCCCGCGGCCAAAACAAAACCTAGCTTTTATAATCAAGTGGGGTGAGCGTAGTCGAATCCCCGCTGCGCTTCACCCTAGGCTATTGATTATGCCCCGTTGGGGCTGGTATCCAATAAAAAATAACTCGATAACTTAATAACCAATCGACCTATCAACCTACGACCTTTCTCAAAAGAGAAAACCGGACTCATCACTCATCATTCATAACCCATAACTTAATTCAATTTGGCTCGCAATCCGCAATTCTCAATTCGTAATTTTTAATTCGTAATTCAATTTCAACCCATCAACCCATCTGGAAAATAAATTGTTGCGAAGAATAAAAAACTGATTGGCACGGTCTGTGGTTTATTTTCCAATATGAGCCCTATCCTGTCTTTTTGAATCAGATGCCAAAACCAATTCGGATAAGGTTTGAAATACATCAATTGGAATTGGAGTCCCCCATCTTGATGAAAAAGTAAAATAAAAAAATATGATTGTAAGGAAAACACATCAAGGGTTACATATTATTTTTCAGGCAAGCCATGGTTTGTTATCAGGAAAGATTGCAAACGAGCTAATGATTAAGTATAGGCCGCCCTTATGGCTGGAAACCTTGGTGGCGGTTGTGGAACACGACGACCAACAACTTAATTTTAAAGAAAAAAACTATTTGTCAGAACTTGGAATACCATTGGATTTTACGGAAGGTTCCGAAAGCGTAATAAAATCAATCAAAAGAGCAAAAAGGGTTTTTCACCATGCAAAAAGTAAATCTTTATGGACCGCATTGCTGGTTTCTTTTCACTTAGACTTTTTATATGAATCTCTCAGGGAAAAAAGTGTAAAAGCAAATCAGTTTCTTGATGAACAAAAAGCATTTCGTAAAGAGACGGTTTCTTATTTTGGGGTTGACGAAGATAAAGCTTTATCGCATGGCGCGATCCTTAGGTTTTGTGACCGCTGCTCTTTGATTTTATGCAAAGATGAAGTTCCTGACGCGGAACGGAAACTTGAAATCAACACTTCCATTAATGGTAAAACTTACTTTATATACCGCCAAAGAAACGGTAATCTCAGTATCACACCTTGGTGTTTTGAAGCAGATTCCTTTGAACTTTCCATTGAGGAAACAGTTTTGGAACAGACAAAATTTAAATCCCAAAAAGAATTGAAGGATGCGTTAGATGCAACGTCTAGAAGAAATATAATATGGAAATTTGAAAAATGATTTTTTACAGGGTCGAACGATTTCATCAATCTTTCTACGTTTTTTGAGCTTGTTAAGTTTTAGTCAATTTTTCCGTTTGGGCTGGTGTACCAACCCGTTATGACGCCCTTTCAAAGCGAGTGAGGTTTCTGCCTTCAGGTAGTTTAGACCAATCCGTTTTCGATCCAAGATTTGTCTGAATTTGCCTGAGCGATGAGAATTATCGGTTCCAAGACAAAACGCTGTACCAACCGGGAAGGGGTTTTGGCGGTAAGGGGTTAGCTGTAATTAACGGTTTTGGCGGCCAAAACGCAAACTAAACGTAATTCCCAAATCCCCGGGTTGAAACCCGGGGTTATTAAATCGGCCATCCCTACGGGATTTTTTTTTGATGGATAATGGATCTTTTATTTCTGTATCTCTGGGATATACACCCGAAAAGAGAATTACTTTTCACCATGCACTAGAAAGGGCGAAATAAATTTAAATTTGTGATAGGACTAACAATGAATAAAATTTTGATCTGTGAACTTTTTTCAGGACGGGTCATATTCAACCCATCAACCTACGAGCATTCTCCCGCATTTACGAAAAGGCAGAATCAGACGTATCCGGGTTTTGGCGGGAGAGACTAGGCTGCTTCATCCATCCCGGTGGCTTAGGGACGGAGGGACTTAGGGATGGAGAGAATTAGGGACGAAGAGACTTAGGGACTGGGCACTTGTCAACTCATCAACTAACCTAGGGACTGAGAGATGGCAGAAACGGACCTATTTGGGTTTTGGCGGGTGAAATTAGGCCACTTCATCCATCATCGCTTCAAAAACGAAACCGGGCTTTTGCAAATCAAGTGGGGTGTGCGTAGTCGAACCCCGCTTCACCCTAGGCTATGGTATTTCGCCCTTTCAGGGCTGGAAATCCATGATTCGATCCCATAAAACACACACTATTATATTGATTATCAATCAATTGGAAAATTTAATGATAAACTCAAATAAATATCTCAACAGGATTTGGAAACCAATTCGTAACTAGTAATTCTCAATTTGTAATTCCCAACTCTCAATTCGTAATTCCCAATTCGTAATTAATCCAAACGACCTATCTCCCCCCCATTCCATCCGGCAAGGATCTCAAAAATGCCATCAGATCGCTTAACTCCTGCAGGGTAAGCTGCTCTTCCCAACCGGAGGGCATTAGGGATACCTCTGAATGTGAAACTTGTGTTACTTCTTCCAAACTGACCTGCCGTTGCACACCGGGACCGATTTCTACCATATAGGTGGATGCGTTTGACTCCGTAATTATTCCGGTTATCGTTCCTTGGGCTGTCTGTAGTTGGGAGGTCTCGTATTCCCGGGCAAAACTTGCGCTGGGGTAGATAATGGCTTCGAGGATATCGTGGGCGGAGCGGATTTCGCCTATATTGGTAAGGTCCGGACCGAAGGTACTCCCCTCCCCCGCCACGGCGTGGCAGGAGGAACAAGCTGCTTTATCATAAAAAACCTCCCTGCCTCTGGATACATCCCCTTTTCCCAGACTTTCTTCCAAGGCGGTTAACTGATTTAAACGCTCCCCATGGCGTGCCCGAATCTTTTGCAGCAACGGATTTGCCTCTTTCTCCAGTGCGTTGGGAAAGGTAGCCAGCAGGGTTTCCACTTGGGCGAGCGGCACTTTGTCCAATTGGGTATCCAAATTCTCAATTACCCGAATCAATTCCAAACCCATCGCTTCCGATTCCACCCCATCAAATAAAGACAGCCAATCCATCAGGTACCGGACTTCCATCTCCGGAAGCACTTCCCGAATGATCAGTTCCTGCTGAGATACCGAAAGCGTATTTCCCCGCAACACCGCAAGGGTCAATTCCATTTCTTGTCCCTGTTTCAGCGCACTCGCATCAGTGATAACATCAGTGATCTCCCGCTCCGAAAGGACATATCCCCCGGATCTCATGGCCTGTAACGCCTTTAGTTTCACCCCATAGGTCGGATTAGTTGTCAGATTTTTTAGACCGGATTCAAATCCGGTCAAGCCTTTCGATATAATCAAATCCAATACAGCAGCCTGAACGTTCTCCCCTGATTTTTCAAGCCAGTTTCGCAAGGATGTTCGCCAAGCAAGCGGAAAGTCATCCGCAGGTACGGGTTGCAGCAAGGCCAACAACAGTTGCTGTTTTTCCGGACTGTTTTGTGATTCCCGCATCAATCTGGTAACGGTAGCTTGAAAGGCAGGGGCCGAGCCAAAAACGGCCATAAGGGTTTTCATCGAAGCCTGCCGTTCGGTATTTTCCATCACAAACAACCGCTCAAAATACCCGGCCGCCAATCCGGTCCATTCCGGATGGTGACTAAGCACCCAACTCCCTGTTTCTTCCAATAATGAGTTCTCGCTGGCTAAAAAGGGTTGAACCAATTCCTCAGTCAGTAAATTATCCCGCTTTTGATCCAAGGCGATTAGTGCTGCCCGTTGTTTGAGGGGATTGGCGTCCGTAAGCGCGACGGTAAGCTCAGATTCACTTTCCAGTTGAATCAGCGCATAAATGGCGGCATGATTTAGCATCCGGTCTTCGGTGCGGCCACTCAGCTCAAGTAGGGCAGAAACTGCCGTTGAATCTTCGGTCCGGCCCAGTGCCGTGGCCGCCTGTCTGACCACCAATGGTTCCGTATCATTTAACGTAGCTATCAATTTGGGAACTGCGGAACTCTCCCTGGCCAACCCCAGCACCCGTGCAGCAGCCGCCCTGACCTCGGGGTCATTGTCCGCCAATGCCGGAATAATAGCCGCTATTCCCTCCGGGTCTTGTAGGCGGTAAAGCAAAAAAACAAGTTGAATTCTAATGTTTTTATCGGCCTCGCTTTCCAACGCCTCTCTAAGTGGGCCAACAGCACGTACGCCCTCCCCAAGTATACCTTCACTTGCCCGCTTTCGGATAATTGGGCTTGAATCACCCAATAGTTTTATTTTCTCAGATAGGGATAGTTGCTCCCACAAAATCTGATTGCCAAAGAAATCACCCAAAGCGGTACTTCCCTTTTTCCGGATATGGTAAATGCTTCCCTGAAGTTCCGGCTTGGCGGTGCGGGACAGGGGACATCCGGCGATAAACCAACCACCCGTATTTACCACCAACAGTCCACCATCACCCGCCTGCAAGACATCCGTGGGGTGAAAATTGGTTCGGCTGCTTTCTAAAAAAAATGAATCTTCAGTTCTAAAACTGCCACCTTCGGGTATCAGCTTGCTGCGTACAATCCGGCCTGTATTAAACTGGGCATGAAACAAACTCCCATCATACTCACTCCCCCATTGCTCCCCATCCATCCGCGTCAAACCTGAAGGAGATACCCGCGCCATTTTGGTCATTACGGGCATTAAGTCCCCGGTTAGGACTAAGTTGTCGGCTTCGATTACAGGGTTGGGCTTGGGATAAACGCCTCCTTCCACCCAGTGCATCAGCGCATCCCGGTACCCGCCTTGGGGGTCCACAAAGTAGGTCATAGTGCCAAATACCTCACCCGAGGGAGAAAAGACCAGCTCTACCGCATTGTCAAATCCACCCCCTGCAAAAGATTCTAACTGACTACCATCGGGCAGGCAACGCCAAATTCTTGCCCCTTTGCCATCCAACATATCTCCCTCTTGGGTAGTGATTTCAAATCCCCGCCTCGCATCGGCCATATACAGCCATCCATCCGGCCCCAAGAAAGGACCGCTCAGAATAGCCGCGTTGTGGTTGAGTTTCCAGCCCGAAAGCAGCACTTCTTTTTCGTCTGCCATACCATCGTCGTTGGTATCGGTAAATTTCAGCAAATCGGGGACAGCCGTAACGTACAGGCTGCCGTTCAAGAAAGTTCCGCCCATGGGAAAGGGCAACTTGTCTGCATAGACGGTCCGCTCGTCAAATACCCCATCTCCATCGGTATCCGAAAGAAGAAGAATCTGAAAAGTGGGATCATCCAAGCTCTCCTGTGTCCCATCGGTATGGCCGCTTGATTCAAACACAAAAAGTTTACCCGTATCCTCGTAAACCGCAAACATGGGATAGGTTACCAGACCGGGTTTTACGGCCTCCCGAAAATCAAACCCCTCGGGTACAGTCAGTCCGGGTACCTTTTCCGTACTTTCAACTGCGGCCAACCAAGTATATAAAACAAAAAGGATTATCAGGAACAAAATCCCGATAATCCATTTAAACCGATTTGTAGCGGACTTCATTGATCACTTAAAAGAGGAAAAAACTGCCCCTCCATTTTTTCGCCTTTTTTCACAATGGGAACTCCCTGCAGCAATTCCCCATCCGTATTGGACGTGGTGCCATCGGCAAAGACATTGAGCACAAAAGCCCTTCTGGATCGGGATGATTTGTTTTCATAACTGCCATGCACAGTCAGCGGATGGTGAAAGGTCGCATAACCTGCCTTCATCTCTACGGGAACGGGATTAAATGCTGCCTTTTGCTCCGGAGTCAAAAACTGCATCAGCCCATCCATTTCACCAGCAAGCTTAGGCTTATCCAGTAGACCCCAGGTATGGCTTTTTGGAATATAATGTACACAGCCGTTTTCTGTGGTCGCATCATCCAATCCCACCCAGCAGGTCAGGTGCTGCATGGGTATAGTCCGGGTCCAATAGGAATAATCCTGATGCCAGGCAACCACGCCACCGTGATTTGCGGGTTTACAAAACAGTTGATCGTGCCAAAATCTCACCGGCTTGTTGCCCAATAGCTGACTGGCTGCCATTACAAAGGCTGGATTCCACAGAATATCGTGAAAGCTTGGCATAATCCGCCAATGCCCCAAAGAATGGAAAAGAACGGCATTTGGATCACCGGATTCATTGGAATGAAACTCATGGAACAATTCCGAAGCCGTATAATCTTTGTCCAAAATCTCCGCCAACTCACTGTTCAACTGGTCCACCTGCCACTGATCAAGCAGCTTGACATTGTGCAGGTAGCCATTCTCATTGAAAAAAGCGATTTGTTCTTCACTAAGTTTATATTGTTCCCAATCGCTTTCCTGCTGGGGCCATTGGAATAGATCTCCAATCAGTTCATGGACAAGGGATAAGTCTTTTTGCATAGATATGTTTATTAGTCGATAGGTTGATGTGTTTATAGGTTTATTAGTTGATAGGTTGATTGGGTTGACGGAACAAGTCTCTAAGTCCCTTCGTCTCTCAGTCACGTACTTCTCCTGTCTTCCCTCCTCTGTCTCCGGTCTTCCGTCTCCAGTCTAAAATAAGTTGATATGTTTATGAGTTGATAAGTTTATTGATTCAGTCACTTTGTCCCTAAGTCTCTTCGTCTCTCAGTCTCGTACTTCTCCCGAGTCCTGTCTTCCCTCTTCTGTCTCCGGTCTTCCGTCTCCAGTCTAAAATAAGTTGATATGTTTATGAGTTGATANNNNCCGGTCTTCCGTCTCCAGTCTAAAATAAGTTGATATGTTTATGAGTTGATAAGTTGATAAGTCTATTGATTCAGTCACTTTGTCCCTAAGTCTCTTCGTCTCTCAGTCCCGTACTTATCCTGTCTTCCCTCTTCTGTCTCCGGTCTTCCGTCTCCCGAAGTTAATTAGGTAATAAGGGTGCGATTTGCTCCATAGAAGTAACTCCTGGAGGCAGTTCAGTTACGGTGAGGTTTCGGAAATGAATGGGTGCGCCTTCGGATTCCAAACAGATATACCCTTTCTTCTGGGACGATTGTTGGATTCCGTTAACAAATTTACCGTTGACGGAAAGTTTGATTACCCCATCCACGGAGACTACTACATAGGTATTCCATTCGCCTCTGGGAAGGCATCGGTTTTCGATGGATTTACTCCGGGTACCGCGGGGATTGTCGGGAACGGTTTCCACGCCACCGACACCAAAGAGTTCCCCATGCACATAGGCAATGGGAGGCAATTCTCCTTTGTCGTTTTTGTTTTGGTTAACCCAATCCAATTCTAGCATCTGCACTTCCACGCCATCGGGCAAACGGTTATTGCCCGGTACCGCGGAACTCCACACAAAAGTGCCGGAATTTCCTCCCAGCTCCTGATGGCTCCACTCCACGTACATGATAAAGTTTTCATATTGCTTCTCAGACCGGATAACCCCGATAGGCAAGCCCTCACAAACCAATTTATCGCCCTCAAAGCGCCAAGTATCGGTTTCAGTATTGACATTATACCATTTTATGGGATCATTGGAAGCAGTTTTACCACTGATAAGCGTTTCCATACCTTGTTCTTTACCAAATTCAAAGAGGTATTCCTGTGCACACAAGTGACCGGGCAGGAATGCAATTCCCGCCATTACTAGTAGACTTATTATTTTCGACATATTTTTTTGAATCCTTTAACTTACACGACTTTGGTAACTCCTGGAATGGCAATGGGCGGTACAGGCCATTTCAAATCCCAAGCATAGGCCTCAGGTGCGGGACCCAAAATCATATTGGAATTCATGGCATCTTCCCAGGTGATGGTTTGACCGCTGTAGCCAACCATCCTACCCAACACCGCCAACATGGTGCTGTTGCCCATCAATTCTCCCTCATTCATTGGTTTTCCAGATCGGATAGCCGCAAAGAGTTCTTCATGCTGGGTTTCGTAAGGATTATTGTGTTCTCCGTCATAGGCCCAGGCATTTTCCCCGTAGGTAGCATGGATTCTTTTTCCGATATCGACGACGGCATTGCCATTTCTGCCTGAAACTTCTACCTTGTTTGTGTTGGAGCAGCCTTTTTGCTGCCGGCTAAAGTGTACGCCTTTTAAGTTATTTCCATAGTCGTATTCTATGGCAAAATGATCATAAATATTACCGTATATTTCTTCGGTTCGGGATTGTCTTCCGCCCGTGCCTGTGGCACTTAGCGGCAACTTGTCACCAAATGCCCAAGACATCATATCCAGGCTATGCACCATCATTTCTACAATATAATCCCCGGACAACCAATCATAGTAATACCAGTTTCTCATCTGATATTCCATTTCCGTCCATTCGGGCTGCCTTGGCTTATACCAGAGACCACCGCCATTTCTAGCAGTAAATACTGTGGATACCTCACCGATATCGCCCCGGTTGATTCGCTCGAACAAGGCTCTTTTGGCAAAGTCGTAACGGAAAGTAAACCCCGAAACCACGGATAGTCCCTTTTCTTGGGCCTTTTTGGCTGAGGCCAACACACTCCGTACTCCAGGCGCATCGACGGCTACGGGTTTTTCACAAAAGACATGTTTCCCTGCATTCACGGATGCCTCAAAGTGGCTGGGCCTAAAGGCCGGAGGGGTGGTCAAGATGACTACATCCACATCGGATTCCAATACTTTTTGAAAGGCATCAAAGCCAACAAATTTATGAGAATCGGCAACCTTTACCTGGGCAGGGTTTACTTTCATCAGGGATTGGTAGGATTCCTCGAGGTAATCGCCGAAGATATCCGCCATGCAGGTCAAGACCGCATCCTTATCTGCCTTGAGGGCTTGGGCTGCCGCACCGGTTCCCCTTCCCCCACAGCCGATGAGTCCAACTTTCAGCGGAGCACGCTGTGCGGCCATGCCGGATGAAATGGAAAAGGTCATGGGCAATACGGAACCTGCGACAATTGCCGTTCCGGTAGATTTCAAAAATGTCCTTCTGTCATTTTTGTCAGATTTATCTAACATACGAATTGCTGTGTTTTGATGATTTTTATATTTTGAGTGTTTAAGGAGCTTTAACAGATTGAAAAATACGATTTGTATTGTCTAATTCAAACCTTTTTTACACCAAATACGGAATTTACTACTCAAAATGGCTCATTGGTTGAAATTGATTCCCAAAATATAATATATTTGGCATTCAAGCATTGACAATACCCTCCTCAACATGGCCCATACACTAACCAAAAATAATCCCTTAATTTCCACCTTAAAAAAGAAAATCAAAGGAGACGTACTCACTGACGAATACTCTCTGGGCATGTACAGCACCGATGCCAGCATTTACCAAATCACTCCTATTGCCATAGTTCTCCCAAATGACGAAGGTGATGTACGGATGGCAATTGAACTGGCCAGAAAGCATGCCGTTACCATACTTCCCCGTGGCGGGGGTACCAGCTTAGCCGGACAGACGGTTGGGAAATCCATTATTTTGGATTTTTCCAAATACATGAACCAAACCTTGGAAATAAACGAGGAAGAACGCTGGGTAAGGGTTCAACCTGGAAAGGTTCGTGATGTGCTTAACGATGAACTAGCTCCTCTTGGACTGCACTTTGCAGTAGATCCCGCCACCTCCAGTCGGGCCAATGTGGGCGGTATGACCGGAAACAATTCCTCCGGAACCAAAAGTATTTTATATGGAAAAACGGTGGACCATATTCTGGAAGCCAAAGTGCTGCTGGTAGATGGAACCGAACTACAATTAACCCAGCTAAGCCCGGAAGAGTACGCCAAAAAGACCCAGCAGAATAACCGGGAAGGCGAAATCTACCGGGAGTTTCAGGAAATCATTGACCGGAACAAAGTATTAATCGAAGAAAAATTCCCCAAGGTCATGCGACGGGTTGGCGGATATAATCTGGATGAATTTATTTATACCGACCAATGGAACCTAGCCAAATTGATCACCGGAAGTGAAGGCACGCTGGCAACTACACTTGAACTTAAAATCAACCTGGAACCCCTGCCCCAGTACAAATCTGTCTGCGTCATTCATTTTTCGGATCTTTTGGAGGCCATCGGATCCGTGACACCAATTCTGCAATACAACCCCTCCGCAGTAGAGATTTTGGACAAGATTGTTGTAGATCTTAGCCGGGAAAACCTAACTACCAAGCGGCATTGCCATTTTATTACCGGCAATCCGGCGGCCATTCTTATAGTAGAATTCTACGGAATAACCCTGGAGGACGTGATGGAGCGTCCTATGAATATGATAAAGGAGCTTCAGGAAAAGGGATTGGGTTATGCCTATCCGCTATTTCCACAGGGAGAAGCTTACGAAGACGTATGGTTGGTTCGGAAAAAAGGGCTGGGCCTTATGTTGGGCATCAAAGGAAACAAAAAGCCGCTGCCATTTATCGAAGATGCGGCCATACCTACCGACAAACTCAAAGAATATATAGACCGCACACTCCAAATCTGCAAAAAACACGGAGCCGACGTTTCCATGTATGCCCATGTCAGCGTGGGTGTCATCCACGTACGCCCCATTTTGGATTTGCGGCAGGCGGAGGATATTGAGCGTCTGAAAAATATCGCCGAAGATACCTTTAACCTGGTACTGGAATATGGCGGGTCTTGGAGTGGTGAACATGGTGACGGACTGGTAAGAAGCGCATTTAATGAAAGGTTTTTCGGAAAAGAAATTTATCGGGCCTTTGTACAGGTCAAGCAACTATTTGATCCGGAGAACCTAATGAACCCCGGCAAAATCGTAGAAGCACAAACCATTGAACACAACCTGCGCTACGGTACGGCATACGCCGACCAGCCTGTAAATGCTTCCTTCCACTATAGATCCGAGCAAAGTTTCGAAGAGTCCGTACATATGTGTACAGGTGTTGGGGAATGCCGGAAGTTAATCGGCGGCACCATGTGCCCCAGCTTCAAAGCCACCAGGGATGAGGAGCACTCGACCCGAGGCCGGGCCAATGCACTACGCCTAGCCATGTCGGGTCAACTAAATGGCAACGGTCTGACCAGCGAACGCCTGCAAGAAACCCTTGCCCTCTGCCTCTCCTGCAAAGCCTGCAAGTCCGAATGCCCCAGCAATGTGGACATGGCTAAGATGAAAAGTGATGTGATGCAACTGTATTACGACCAAAAGGGACCAAGCCGTAGGGATAAAATGATCCGGGACTCATCAAAAGCCGCCCGGATGTTTGCTGGAAAGCTTGCTCCTGCCATCAATGCGCTACAAGCTTCTGCTCCATTTAAGGCCAGCCTTGAGAAAATGGCCGGATTCGACAAAAAGCGAACCTTGCCCGAATACACTTCGCAACCCTTTTATAAGTGGTTTTCAAAAAACGGTTCGAATCAGCCCAAGCTGGACAAAAAAGTTGTGTTATTTGCGGATACCTACCTCAATTACCACGAGCCGGAAATCGGAAAGGCGGCGCTTAAGCTACTCAATGATTGTGGTTATGAGGTTGAACTCGCCCATATCGGGTGCTGTCAGCGGCCAAAGATCTCCCACGGATTTTTAAGGGAGGCCAAGGCTCAGGGGCAGGCTACGGTTGATAAGTTGATGGGTTTTATTGATCAGGGGTTGAAAGTTGTGGTTTGTGAACCAAGTTGTGCTTCGGCATTGAACGATGATTTTCCGGATTTGTTGGACAGTGTGGATATTGCCAAAAAATTGAAGGAAAATGTAATGCTGATAGATGTATTTTTGGCGACAGAAAAGGAAGCAGGCAACACCCAAATCAAGCTGAAACCCAAAGGTGACAGCATGCATATTCACGGCCACTGCCATCAGAAAGCCCTGTATGGCACGCAGAGTATGAAGCAGGTATTATCGAAGGACGATTCCGGAACCGTTTTGGAAATCCCATCTGGTTGCTGTGGAATGGCGGGGTCTTTTGGCTATGAAAAAGAACACTACAAGATCTCCAAAAAAATCGGTGATGAGATCCTTTTTCCTGCTGTCAAAGCCATGGATGAAGCGACTTCCCTCGCCGCCAACGGCTTCAGCTGCCGCCACCAAATAGAGCACTTTACCGGCAAAAAAGCGAAACATTGGGTGGAGCTGGTGGAAGTGGTGAGGGAATAAATAGCATCCTATGCTACAAAAATAGGGAACCACGGAGGAGTCGGAGAGATTATGGGACTCAGAGAACATAGAGATTTCTAGCCAACTCTGAGTTCTTTGTGGTCCTGTTTTAAGAGCTCTACATACATCTTCAATTTAAACGAAGATCTAAAAATACCTTTGCGTCCTTTGCGCCTATTCTGCGCCCTTTGCGGTTAAAAAGGAGGAACCACTTAAGAACACGGAGGTACTCGAAGAACACGAAGGTTTCTCAAATCTCTTTGTGGCCTTGTGGTATTTTTTAAAGGGAACCACTACCGACTGTGAGAATCCAAATGTTTTAAAATCTTTTTGCGTCCTGAGCGTCTACTCTGCGTCCTTTGCGGTAAAAAAAAGCCTGCTCAATAACTGAGCAGGCTTTTTTATTTATTCGAACCGGTATTAGTAACCCGGGTTCTGTGTGAGTCCAGGCTCAACACGCAAACTGTTTTCATGAAAGGGCCAAAGGTAATTGGCTGGGAGAAATGACCTATCTTCAATTTTCAAAGATTCCAATTCATTCCCATCTCTTACTGTGTGGCCCAAAGCAGGTTCATTAAGAACGTCTTCGGCAATTCTCCAACGAATAATATCGTCATACCGTAAACCTTCTCCGGCGAATTCAATTCTTCGTTCGTTTCGGATAAGTGCAATCCATTCTTGCTGATTTAAACTGGCATATTCAGGTCCCGTAACATCGGCAATTGACATATCCAAGCCTGCTCTTTCCCGGACCGAATTTATGGCTTCCTTAGTCAGGTCATCGATTTCATTCAGCATAATTTTTGCCTCTGCATAAGAAAGAAGAACTTCGGCATATCGTAGCAAACCGAAGTCAAAGTTGCCCCCCCCTCGGAAAGCATCCGCATCGGAAACGTACTTTTTAAACCAATACCCCGATTTGCTAGCCCGCTGATTTTCAAAATACATGGGGTTGTTGGTATTGTAAATATCGATGGTTTCTCCATAGAACTCATCGCCATGTCCCATTATACTGGCTGTGTATCTTGGATCCCTGTTCAACGTAGGATTAAGTTCGTATTCTTCTTCGGAATACAATGGACAGGAATCAATAGGTCTCCCCTGTAAAGTCCAATAGGAATCAACCAACGCCTTTAGAGGAACTACGAATGATTGTCCATTCCCCGTCCGGAAATGGGGGCCCATATCTCTAAAAGAATTGGTAGCCCTATTGCCATGACTTTGTCTGTCAAAATGTACAATAAACTCATTGTTTGTAGCTGCGCCTTCATATTGAAAGAGCTCAAAATAATCGGGGTGGAGATCAAATTTTTCGCTATCCATTATTTCCTTTGCCAAACGTGCTGCCAATTCGTATCTGCCGTTATATAGCGCATATCTCATTGTCATTGCTTTAAAGGAATACCTGTTAAACATATACTTGTCTGAGGTATATTCGTCCTCTGGCAATCGACTTGCAATCTCATCCGCCAAGGGAAACAGCTGTTCCAAAATTTCAGCTTTTGGCGTTGTGGGCTGAAGCGCATCCACCAAGTCAGCAGGCTGTAAGTGGAAGGGAACATCACCCCACTTGAAGGTGAGTTTAAAATAATGCCATACCCTTAGTGCTTCAAGGATACTCTTATATTTTACCCTTACCGATTCATCCTCTACATAGGGTATGTCAATATTTGCCACAAAAGTATTAAGCCGCCCCAAATGCTTCATCTGCAACTCATAATAATACAGAAATGCCTGTGTGGTACTGTTTATATTGCCATTGGCAATACGCTGATGATGGTGTCCGTCCACACGGCTGTAAGCATTATCTGACTTTCCCTCTTCCATATAGAATAGGGTTTGGTGTACACCCGGATTCGTAAATACATCCAAATAACTGCTGTATACTACCCGTCTTAAGTCTTCTTCGTCATTAAAGAACTCTACAAATGAAGTAGCCGTTGGGTCAGTTTTATCCAAAAATTCGACACAACCTGATAGGCTGATCCCAATTATTCCTAAAACTATAAATATTTTTTTCATCTTCATCTTAATTAATTGTGGCCTTTACTCCCAAACTAAATGTTGCCATTCTAGGATAATTTCCGTTACCCCCGTCTCTTTCCGGATCTAAGCCTTCCCATTTGGTAAATGTAAAAGCATCCTGAGCGTTAAAATATAATCTGATGTTTTGTATGTTCCTTCCAACTCTTGGAATCGTATATCCGAATTGCAACATCTTCACTCTAAAGAAAGCGGCATTACTTAACCAAACGTCACTAAGTACGGCATTGGGACTGTTTCCGGTCCAAACCCTGGGAAATCGACTGTCCAAATTATTGGGAGTCCATCTGTTATTCATATAATACTCCCTAGGTGCTCCGAGATTATTGTTGACGCCATCCATCAAAACTGGATATCCTTCCATTCCATTTAGTCTTCCCAAACGTTTTCCCACACCTTGACCTAGGAAACTGAAATCCCATCTTTTATAAAATAGATTAAAATTAACGGAATAATTCAAATGCGGGAACGGGTCTCCAAGGTTAACTTTATCCTCATCATTTATTATCCCGTCACCGTTTTGATCCCTATACCTAATATCACCCGGGTAGGTATTTGGCAGCTTGGCAGCCGTTCCGTTTACTTCCTCCTGAGAATTGAAAAAACCTTCGCTCTGATAGCCAAAGTAATTATCTATCGCTATGCCTTCATACCAAATCATATCGGTATTGTTTTTGAAAATCAAGGTATCGGCTCTATCGTAGCCTGCCTTCAAAACCCTGTTGATGTTGTCAAATAGCATTCCACCTATGCTATATTCAACCTGACCGATCTTATCCGCATAATTAGCCGAAAACTCCCAACCTTTATTTTCAACTTCACCAATATTCACTGAAGAAGTCAGGTAATACGATCCTGTCAATGGAGGTACAGGAAAATCCGAATAAATCAAATCGTAAGAAAATTTGTGGTAATATTCCGCAGTAAACGACAGTTTATTATTAAACGTTGTGAGGTCAACACCAAAATTTGACTGGCGTTGCTTTTCCCAGCTAAAGTCCGGATTTGGTACACGCATAGTCCATCCCCATGTATTGACAACTTCCTGCCATAAGTAGGGAGCTACGTTTTCATTACCGATAAGTCCATAGGAAGCCCTAAATTTAATGTTGTTGATTACGCCTGAGCTTACCAAGCCACTCATGAATGATTCATTGTGCAAATTCCACGCAAAAGCACCTGATGGGAAAAAGCCCCAACGGTTGCCGGGTGCAAATTTACTACTGCCATCTGCCCTACCCGTTGCCTCAATCAGAAACCGGTTATCAAATGAATAGTTAAGCTTTGCAAAGAAAGAAGACTTTGAAAACTCCCTATAATCTGTATAGGTGTTGTTCATAATTTCTGTTCCTCCCAGCAAATATATCTTGTCTTTGCTATTTCTTAACTCCTTTTCGTAATTGACCATCGCCCTTGCCGTAATTTGGCTGGAACTTACCCCCTGGGTTGCGCCAACTGCGTTTCCCCAAATCTCCACCGGCTTGCCATCTCCATCAAAAAACTTATGCGTCAAGCGTTGATATTTTTCAGCGGACTTATTGATCAAATAGGAAACATTTCCCTCAAAACTCAAATTGTCATTGATGAAATATTTGGGTCTTAAGTTGATTGTACTTCTGTCATGTAATGCATTCCAAGAACCCCCATGATTAATTGATGCCAGAGGGTTGATGTTATTGTGCAGGATATAACTACCTTCATTTTCGGCTCCATATGAAATTGGCTGGGTGGGATTCATTCTCCACGCCTGCTGATAAAGCCCGTGACCATTGGTATTTGCATAAAGGCGATCAACTTGCAGTCGATGGGCGTAGAAATCCGCTTGAAGTACAAACTTGTCCGCAATATTTATATTAGTATTAAACCTTGCTGAGAATTTCTCGGTGCCTTCTTGGTTATTTAGCCCATTTTCATTGATATACCCGAGCATTAGGTTAAATGTTCCGACACCACCTCCACCAGAAATATTCGCTGAGGTGTTGTGGGAATACGCCTGCCGCTGCATGATTGCGCCAAGCCAGTCATTTTCGGTATAATCTCCGCTGGCAGCACTTGCAATATCCTGCTCCGAGAAAAGAGGGTTTTGCCCCTGATATCCCCGAGCCTCATTATTAAGGCGCATGTAATCTTCCGCACCTACAAAGTCAGGTATATCGATGGGCTTGTGAAGTGCAGCCCACGAATGTAGATTTACTCTAAACTGTCCTGTCGTGCCACGTTCCGTTTCAATAATAATCACACCATTAGCACCCCGCGAACCATACAAAGCGGCTGATGCGGCATCTTTTAAAACCGTTATACTTTTTACCTGGTTTGGGTCAATATCTGTCAACGATTGTTCCATGCCATCGACGATAACTAACGGAGACGCATTCTGCAACGTACTAATACCACGTATTGAAATTGTACCAGGCACGCTGCCAGGCAAGTTATTTCCCTGCATGAGGGTAACTCCCGGAATTGTGCCACTGAATGCCTCTTCCAATTTGAAAAGCGGACGGCTGTTTATCAGGTCCATATCCATGACTTCCACGGATGAGGCGAGATGTTGTCGTTCTACTTCACTAAATCCGACGACGACGACTTCATTTAGGTCAAGCCTTTCCTCCGCTAATACTACATCTATACGGTTTGAGCCTCTAGTATTTATTTCCTGGCCCGCAAAGCCTATCATATTAAAAATCAGTGTAGCCTCGCCACTAACTGCAATTTCATAGGACCCGTCAAAATCGCTGGTAGTCCCAACAGTGGAACCTTTTATCAATACCAACACGGAAGGTATACCTTCTCCATTTTCATCCGTTATTGTACCCTGGATGGTCCGTTGTTGTGCGTAGGTTTGAATGAGAGGTATAGTAGCAAAAATGAATAGTAGTATTCGTATCTTTTTTAACATAATATTTTAATTAGATTAATAAAATTTTACTCAAATAATTTAATTAATTATAACATTTTATTTAATGAATTTTCCAACCTATTTTAGAAGTTGATTTTTAATTTTAGGGAATTTATTTTAGTTCAGACCTCCTCACCTCCTTTCATTTTGTACCATTCAAAAATTAATACGATTTTTTGTTATTTGAAACAATCAACTAATAATCATAAAGTTATGATAAAAATTCTTTTGTGTTTTTCCAATCATAAAAATTATGAGAAAAATCATTAAATATAAATTTGGATTTTAAAAAATAAATTTAATAAGTGAGAATAGATAATTTTTTATATTCAACGCCTAAAGCCTAATATTCTAATTCTCAATTTATTAAAATACTTATTGGAAGATAAGTTAAAAAGCAGGCTATCAAAAAACATGGAATCAGTAAGTGGGTATCCTCCGAAAAAAGAACGATCGGTATACAAATTTTACCTGAAATATTGAAAATATCTACAAATATAAACCGTTTATATAAATTATGGTTTTAAGCATCTACTATTTAAGGACTAAGCTTAGTTATCCTTTTTTTATGGAACCACGAAGGTACTCTCAGAACGAAGGTATTAATTGCTCTTTGCAAACTTTGCGCTAACCTTAGCGTCCTTTGCGGTGAAAAAAAAAGGAGTAACCACTCGAAGAACACGAAGGTTTTTAATACTTCTTTGTGGCCTTTGTGGTATTTTTTGACAAGTGATCACATCGCCTACGCTCTATCCACAAAATAAAACGGATCCTGCCTCAGCACTTCCGCAGCTTTTTTCCAGAAAACCTGGCAGTCAAGCAGATAAACTTCCGCTTCCAATACCTTTCCAATCCCATAATCTTCCGGATCCAGCACATCCAATAGCCTATCATAACGCTGAATATAGCCTGCGAACCCATGGGGGACATAGGTTTTCTTTATAGTCTCATCGGACGAAATCCGTAGGGTGTACTCCCTTTCTTCGCCAAACAAATAAGGAGGTGTAACCAACTCCTCTACCCCATGCATGCTGGTATTGGGCTTTAGGCCACAGCCAAGAAAAAGCACCTTTCCTTTCGCTTGCTTTAGTTTAAAAAAGGGAGAATTTGATCCCACAGGAGTACGTTCATTAAAGTGACTTTCGGTAAAATGACCTGCCTCCTTCCCCAGCGCACAAACACTGTGGGTGGGATGAATACTGCGAATGGCACCGGTCCTGGTTCGGAAATACTCTGAAAGCCCTCCAACACAGGACGGGGTGTGACCCCAATCGAAAAAAGGATTTTCTTTTGTTACAGAACTATAAGATAAAGCCGGCATCAAGAGTGTCCCTTCATTTCCCAAAAGCTCTAAAAATGCATCGGTGACAGTTTTAGCCGCATCCGGCAGCTTTCCTAGTGACTTGAGGGATGCGTGTACCAACACTTTATCTCCCTTCTTAAGCCCGAGGCCTATTAGTTCGGACTTAATAACATCTTTAACCATCCAAGCGAATGGATTTAAAATCTCTAGTTAGGTCTGTAAGCGATTGCTCCACTCCCATTCGTTCCAAGGATGAGGCTCCTACAAATCCATGTGCCGTAGTTTGCCTTAATATCTCCCGAACATCCTCCGGGGTATTGATTGGGCCCCCATGGGCTAGGAAAAATAGGTTTGGATTTATCGAGGAACAGGCGTCAATAATTTCCTGCGTACGGGCAACGGCCTCATCCATGCTGCAGGTGGCTCCGGTAACTCCAACAGATCCCCCTACCGTGGTGCCTACATGGGAAATAATCGCATCCGCCCCTGCCTCAGCCATTTGCCGGGCTTCTTCTGGTTTAGCAACATAGACGATGGAGAAAAGCTCCATTTTGTTGGCTAAGCGGATCATTTCCACCTCTTTTTCAAATCCCATCCCGGTCTCCTCCAGTACCTGCCGGAAGTGTCCGTCCACGATGGAGTGGGTGGGGAAATTATTGATCCCGGAAAAACCCATCTCCTTAACCTTGAGAAGGTGATGCCAAATCCTTCTCCTGGGATCTGACCCGTGGACCCCACAGATCACGGGAACTTCCTCCACAACGGGTAGCACTTCAAATTCGCCAATTTCCATGGCTACGGCATTGGCATCTCCATATGCCATCAGACCGGCTGTGGAACCGTGACCTGACATTCGAAAACGCCCCGAATTATAGATGATAATAAGATCAGCACCGCCCTTTTCAATGAATTTAGCAGAAATTCCAGTTCCAGCGCCGGCAGCGATGATCGATTTTTGTTGGTTGACGGTGTTTCGCAATCTTTCTCTTACCTCTTCACGTGTGTAGGGATTCCCTTTTCCGGTCCATGGGTTTGGCATAGTGATATTGGATTTTGTTTTTGATTAAAGAAAGCAAGTTAGGAGAAATATGCGTTTCTGTCAAAATATACTAAAACTCAAAACAAATGAATTCGAATTATCCTAAACAATTGATCTTGAAAAATATTCGTAGTATATTGATAGTCAATTTCCTATAAATAACCCATCCACCTATGGTTAATTTTCAAAAATTGCCCGAACGTCTCCAAAATATTTTCCCTACACTATGTATCTTCTCAGTTCTGGTTTTTTTCGGCTGTGAAGACAACAATTCAAATGAATCCATAGACAGCGATGACATTGCTGGCCAAGTAACCGGGCCGAACGGCCGCGAAGCTGGGGTTTGGGTAATCGCCGAAACATTTGACCTTCCTACCAGGTACGCCAAAATTGTGGTAACTGATGACGATGGGAATTATTTGCTTCCAGATCTACCCGATGGCAATTTTTCAATATGGGTACGGGGCTATGGTTTGATAGATTCTGAAAAAGTCCAGTCAAAACCTGGCACAACGGTAGACCTGACTGCCGTAACTGCTCCTGATCCCCATGCAGCCGCGGAATATTACCCCGCAGGGTATTGGTTTTCCCTGTTGGATGTGCCGGACAAGAGCAATTTTCCGGGCACAGGTCCTGAAGGCAACGGAATTTCACCCACCGTCAAAACCCAAGCACAATACCTGATGACAATCAAGTCCGGCACCTGTCTTGCCTGCCATCAGCTAGGCAGCAAGGGGACCCGCGAAATGCCCGAAAATCTAGGCACTTTCGAAAATTCGGTGGAAGCCTGGGAAAGGAGAATTCAATCCGGCCAGGCTGGAGCTAACATGATCTCCTCAGTCGTACAGGTAGGCAAAGAGGGTCTCCTTAAAATGTTCGCAGACTGGACAGACCGGATTGCCGCAGGGGAAGTTCCAGAGGTACCCAAACGGCCGGAAGGAATCGAACGCAATGTAGTGATTACCCAATGGGATTGGGCGGATCCGAAGGCATACCTGCATGACCTGGTGTCCACCGACAGAAGAGACCCTACCGTCAATCCTTACGGCCTGATCTACGGGGCATTGGAATTAAGTGCCGACTACCTCCCGGTATTGGATCCAGTGAACCATACCATCAGCCAAGTCCCACTGACCGTGCGTGACACAGCCACCAGACCTACTAGTCCGGATATGCCCCAACCTTCGCCATATTGGGGAGATGAAGTAATTTGGGACAGCAAGGCAAATGTACATAATCCCATGTTTGACGAAAAGGGTAGGGTATGGATTACCGCTGCGGTAAGGCCGCCTGACAATCCCGCGGAATTTCAGGAAGGATCAGACCACCCATCCGCACAGGCCTTTCCTGTCCAGCGGGCAAGCAGGCATTTAGGTGTTTACGATCCCAGTACCGAAGAATACAAACACATCAGTACAGCCTTCAGCACCCATCACCTGATGTTTGCCGAGGATGAAAACAATACGCTGTGGACCAGTGGGGGTGGACAGGTAATCGGTTGGCTGGACACAAAAAAGTTCGACGAAACAGGAGACGAAGTCGCTTCACAAGGATGGACTCCGCTGATTTTGGATACCAACGGTAATGGCAAACGGGATGAATATGTAGAGCCAAATGACCCCATTGATCCTGCCAAAGACAAACGGATAGCGAGAGGATTATACGCCGTTGCACCCGCACCGGATGGCTCGGTATGGGGTTCTACACTTGGTTATCCTGGAGCAGTAATCAGGCTGGATCCCGGCGACAATCCCACTGAAACTGCCTTGGTAGAATATTATGAATTGCCCCTAGACGACAATGGCGAACCGATTGAAGGTTTTTCGCCAAGAGGTATGGACATAGACCGTAACGGAATAGCCTGGGTGGCACTGGCAAGTGGTCATATGGCCAGCTTTGACAGAAGCAAATGTACCGGACCATTAAACGGACCAGACGCGACGGGTCAGCATTGTCCCGAAGGATGGACATTTTACACCGAACCCCTTCCACAAATGAAGGGTGTGGCAGGTACCGGAAGTGCGGAAGGAAGCTATTATACTTGGGTAGACCAATTTAATACGTTGGGATTGGGTGAAAATATACCCATCAATACCGGTAATGAATCCGAGGGGTTGCTTGTGCTCAAGGACGGTGAATGGATCGTTTTGCGGGTGCCGTATCCCATGGGGTTCTACACCAAATGGATGGATGGGAGAATTGACGATCCTGACGCAGGTTGGAAAGGCCGGGGAATTTGGGCAACTATCAGTTCCCGCACACCCTTCCATATGGAGGGTGGTAAAGGCACTACATCCAAGGTATATCATTTCCAAATCAGACCGGATCCGTTGGCAAAATAGCTTACCAGATAAGAATACCTCCTGATAGCCATTTTTTGAAACTATCGGGAGGTTTTTTCTATCAACTCAATCAATTGGTTTACCGCAGCATGCGCAAAATCCGGGTGATTGATGGAAGATTCCACTGCAATTATAGGAATAGCTGAATCTAATTTTTCCCGTAAACCAAGAAGCCAAGCATTATCCGCTTCCGGATTATAAAACTTCCCTCCTGTTTCCCCCACTTGGGAGAATCCCTGTGTTGGAAATATTACAGCTACTTTATCTTTCAATGGATTAGTTATGGTCGCCATGTAATTTCCGAGCAGTTGATTTTCCTGCCTATTGGTTCGCATCAGGGTCACATTCGGTGCCCAATGATAAAAAGTCCGGTTTACGAACTCATCAGGAATGCTCTGGGGTTCTCCGAAGTTCACCATATCCAAACAGCCCGGTGCAATAACAAGCGGCAGATTCATTTCCACCGCCGCCTTCATCCTGTCGGGCCCCGCACTTAAGATCCCACCACAAAACTCATCGGCAAGTTCCGTGGTCGTCAAGTCCATTACCGCATCAAATACACCCTCTCTGATCAGCGCTTCCATAGCCTTCCCTCCTATTCCGTTGGCATGAAATGCCATGACCTCATATCCCTTTGCTTCCAGTAGGTGCGTACAAGTATTGACGCAATCCGTGGTATTGCCAAACATACTAATTGCTATGGTGCCTTTATACTTTTTAGTTTCCGCTAGCGGAACCTTGGCCATAGCCACCAATGCGGCTGCCGCCTGATTGATGATGGGTTCTATCACAGAATTGATACCGGCCACATCCACCACAGAAGGTATCAACACAACATCTTTGGCTCCCACCAGTTTGGAGACATCCTTGGTTGCCAAGGTTGAAATAATCACCTTTGGAAGACCCAAGGGCAAGGACTGTATCGCAGATAAAAAGACAAAGGTGCCACCGCCTCCACCCATGCCAATCACGCCTTTTAGTTTCCCCTGATCCTGCCATTCTTGCAACAGGTGTCTACAGCCCTCAGCCATCCGCTCCAATGCCCAGCCCCGGTCCTTTTTCTCCCGAAGGCTTTCAAGGTTCGCTCCTCCCCTTTCCGCAATTTCTACGGACTCTACCGCTATGGGAAAAAGGTCCGTACTTCCCATAATACCCACGTTGACCATTTCAACAGACTCTCCGGCCTCTTCAAGTTTCCTACGCAAATGGGCAAAAACTTCCGGTTTGGTATCAAAGCATCCAATGACTGCGAAAAATTGATTGGTATTGGTTTGGGGCATAGTGACGGTGTTTTTATAAGAGATTATTCAAAGGTATATAATCTGTTGTTTTGATGCCAATTGATTATCTTTGCTTTAATGAGAATTGTAAATTTTAAAATACCCAATGAAGGCAATGCCCAACCTTTCGGCGGTAAACATCGGTCGTGCCTACGGCACTTCTGGGTTATTTTGTTGCGCTTGACCATGGGTTCAAACCCATGGCTACTATGTCGGCCGCTCCTACGGAGCTAAGGAACCGAAGAGACAATCGATTGAAACCTATGGCAACTATGTCGGCCGATCCTACGGAGCTAAGATGTCGAAGAGTGCATTCAATCCCATAGTTCGCCAATTACTCCATTTTCATGGTGGAAGGGATTTCTTACTATCCCACAGTGCCGTAGGCACGAACGATATAGTAGCCGTAGGTTTTAACCTACGGAACTAAAGCACCACCGCCTCCCAAAGTCCCGTAGGGACGGACGATAGAAGGCGGTATAATTGACCAAGCAAAATAAACATCAAAAACAAGCCTACCATTCCATTCGGTTTAAACATTTCTGCCTTCAAAAAAATTGCTTCTTTAAAATCCCATTTCAATTCTATATTTTTTAAAAAACCAGTACTTTACTTACCTTTTTTTTGCTTGAACCAAACAATACACCTATATTAGTAAACTTCTTCACCAAAAATTTAACCCTATCCTCTATGCTACTTTTTGCCACATTCATTCAAAAAAAAAAAGGTAACGCAATCATATCGTGGGTTGTATTTAGGCTGTTGACAGCGGTAGTGTTTAACCGCAAAAACCTCCCCGAACGAATAGAAGATTTGGACGACTCCCTAACCAACCACTGCACCAGGGAACGGAGGAACCAATGGGTAAAACGGGTCAACTTTGTCGTCCAACCAAAATGGATCCGAAGAAAGATCGAAGCGAGGCTGAACAGAACTTCTCCAAGCCACGAGCATGTTATGCTTTCCCTGGACAATGAGCTTTCCTACAGTAAAATATACAAAAGTGACTTTCCCTACCGACAACGTTGGAGCAACTGGTATGGCAACCACAGTTCCGAACCCTTGAAAATATTTGTTCCCGGCAGCGGCAGCCATTCGGACTTCGAAAAAATGTCCGAAAGATGGAGCACTTACGATTTTGAGGGATTGCAGGGAGTAAAGGATATCATCCTCAGGGCAGAAGATGAAGGCAGAAAAATCAGGGCCATAGGTTCAGGTCATGCGCTAACCCCAATCGCCCAATGTGAAGATTTTATCATTTGCACCCACGACTTGAACCTAACCCAGCGTAAAGCTTCCCAATTTATCAAGCCGGAATATGTGGATGGATTTGATGTGGAAGTAAATTTCCAGAACAAAAAATCCTTAGAAAAGCATTTTCTCTTCGAAACCAGTGGGGGTACAAAAGTACACCAGTTAATAACCGCCCTGGAAAAAGAAGGGCTAGCCCTGATGAACAAAGGTGGATCAAGCATACAATCCATCTCCGGTGCGATCGCCACCTCGACGCATGGTTCGGGAATAGGCATTGGTCCCCTACCAAGTATCGTCAGGTCTATGACCATTGTTGGCACAGGCGGAAAGTCTTACCGGATCGAACCCTCGGAGGGTATCACTGACCGGGGGCTGTTTCTGGCAGACAGGGATATTCAAGATCATGAAATTCAACTTATTCAGGATGATGACGCTTTTCACGCAGTTATGGTCGGAGTGGGGTCGATGGGACTGGTTTTTTCCATGATTATAGAAGTACAGGAGTCTTATCGGCTATACGAGGAGCGCACAGTATGGGAGTGGGAAGCATTTAAAGCCAAAATGCGGGAAGGAGATCTCTATAAATTTATCAACAGCCATAGGCATTTTGAAGTGTTGATCAATCCCTACATAGATGAAACGGAAGATGTTCCTGCTAGAAAGTGTTTGGTGACCACCCGGAATTATACCCATTCCTGTAAGGTGCCACCAAACGCGCAACAGAACCGCAATTATCTATCCTCTTTTGTATCTGGGATTTCGATTTCTGGCAGGTTATCCTCCTGGATCTTTAACAGGAATTCACAAAACATCCCCCGGTTGACCAATAATTCTCTAATACGCTTGGAAGATTATGCGGAGAAGGGAGGCGGTTTTGAAGATGTATATAATAAAGTATTGGACCAAGGTCTGGGTGAACTTAAATTTTACGGCTATGCCATCGAACTGGGATTTGAGATTGATAAGGCTTTTGAGGCAGTGGATCTGATTATCAACGTCTGTAAAGAAGCGATGGAATACGGACACTATTTGGCAGCACCTTTTTCTTTGCGATATGTCAAACAGTGCCCCGCTTACTTTTCCATGATGAACCAATTCGATACCTGCATGATCGAGGTTGTGAGTGTCAAAGGAGTAACGGGTACCATTTCACTGCTGAAACGCCTTGAAGCCGAACTAGTTGAAATTGGAGGAGTTCCCCATTGGGGTCTTTCCTTACTTCCTTGGTCTAAGGAAATGGTGTCCGCCGCGTTTCCCAACTATGAGGACTGGAAAAAACACCAGGCAAAATTTGGCGGGGAAACCTTTACTAATCCTTTTATTAAAAATTTACTAGACTGACGCACCATTTTTTCTGAATTCAGCCAATTCCTTGTAAACTGCTTTTCTTGCCCTGTTAATAGCTCCAACAGGTTGATGGGCCTCCATGCAAACCCAGGGAGAGAACGAAAGCGCTTCGCCGAATTCGTTTCGCTGCCCGAAATCGAATTCCTGTTTGGGTATAATCAAATCTGCTACCGGAACTGCGGCTGTTTTCCATACGATGGAGGTATCCTCCACAGGCTCCGTTTTTTCATTTTCTTGAACCTGCACACAAAGCGTAAAGCCTTGACTGGCTTGTTGAAAATCTGCGGTTAACTGATCTTTCAAAAAATTTTCCGACTTCTCTTTTTCCAGCGAATATCCCAATTCAGGATTTTTCGGTTTCAACAGGAACTTGACAAATAGGTCTGGACCAAGAGAAAAAGCCCCTCCCGAGAAATAGGTTTGGGCCAACAGGTTGTCGTGCTTTTTGGAATATTTAAGGGTTAAATAAAGGCTTCTCCAATGCTTCGGGTTTAGTGCAAAAACTAATTGTTGTTTCCATCCCTTTAGAATGGCCTTAATGGCTTTGTTGTAAAGTGGTATATTCCAGGCAGAAAGAATGGGGCTGGTCGTCAATAAAAAATTTTGGCAATTCATCCCTAGTGGATCTACTTCAATTACAGGTCCCGGCACATCCAACACCTTGATGGCTAATCCCCGACCGGAACTTCCTTTATCCGATCCGATCTTTGGAGGCGCATTTGAAAACCGTAGCCAAACATCATAGGTACTGGGGTCTTGAAACAATCCATGCTTAAGGTTATCCGGTATGTCATTGCGGATAGCAAAGGTTGCCGATAAGCATCCGTGCATCTTGGGATGGAAATTTCTTTTTATTTTCCCATCCGGATAGGTCTTTGAAAGAAAATCCTTCATCGTTTGAATAATTTCCTGGATTTCCTTTTCCTCGTTGGGATTTATAGCTGTTTTATTCATGGCTGGCTAGGTATTTTAGTGCCCTGATTCCCGGGAAAAAGAAATAACTTCCACCTTTTATAAGCGTGAAATTCGGGATGTTTTTAAGTTTGCGTTTAACGGGATACTCGGGAATACAAAATTCATCGGTAACGACCTTATCGGATTTGTAGTGATTGCCTATGATCGGATCCGCATCGTGATCCTGGCCACCAAACTTGTGGAAGTTCACCCAGTTGTTTTGCACAAACTCAAACTGCCGTCGGATGTCTGTCACTAAACACAGGAAGTGCAATCCCCTCCTTTCATTATCCCTGGGCAATTCCATGATGCCTTTAGGTTCAAGGGGTTCCAAAACCGGCGTCCCGTAGGGTCGTCCTTTACGAAGCATGCGATGCTTGGCCGCCATTTCACTGGAATCTTTTTGCGTACGCTCGGTGACAAGGTGGTCCCTGGGATTGGTTCTGCGGATATGGGCTCCAATGGGACATTTTAATCCGGCTTTATCCTCATCCCAAAAACCAAAGGCATTGGCCGTACTAAGTGAAGGATCCGCTCTATCAGGTGTCAAAGTCAGTGGAGACCCATCCGGCCATCGGCCTACCATTTTGCTGGCTAAGCAAATTGTTTCTTCCGTGTCTTTTCCCTGTCTTTTAAGGTAGTCCCAGAATCCAAATACATCCTGTTCCATCTGTCTAAATACCAAATAGGTCCCATTCTTTCCAAAATCCTTCTTATCCGCAAAATCCGGCGAAGAGGGCAGGATGTTCATTTGATCGTGGGTAGCTGATAAGTATGGGGCGGGAGCGTATTCATTGTATAGGTTTTTGTATCCCATGATAAACTCCCCAGCAGGGAAAGTAACACCGACTTTCTTCTCGACGTTTTCAACCAGTTCCTCGATGATGGGTCTTGATATATCATCCCGAAACCCAAAATGCTCCTTGTGGTCCTGCAACAGTCCTGTTGGTAGGGTATGCAACTCCACTACCCCGTACTGGTCAGCCCGTGCTTTTTCAAAAAGAAGCTTTTCAGCCAAAGTGTCCGCATCTTTTGAATAGATAATCAGCAACAGGTGAATATCCTCCTGAGCGGCATTTCCCCATACCCAATTGTTCGGTGCATTTTCCCCGCTATCTCCAAGTATAAACTGACGGTGGTCTTCAGTCATTCCTTCCCGAAATTCTCTTGAAAAACTTATTAAACCCTCGTCAGGCAACTTCAAAAATGAAAATCCCGAATAGGTAAATGCCATCTGAATGGCGTGATCCGTTGGTTTGTCAGTCGCCGGAGTAATCAGGGGGAGCAGTTCGCTAATATATTTTTTACCGAGAGCCGCATCCGTAAAGCGAAGCAATACATATTGAGCTCCCAGTAGATTTCCAAATCCACGGATCAGAAGTCCCTGCATGTCATTTAGTTCAAGCGTCATGCCATTAATTCGTTAAAAGCCATTCTTTAATTTCCTCTTCTTCCATTTTTTGAAATAAACCTTCGCGGAACTTGCGGTTATTCTTTAGATTTTCCACACTAAGACCCGTATTAAAAGCATACCAAAACTGAGTGATTTTTTGATGGAAGCGAACTCCCTTCATGTACTCACTTCGGTGGTTATATCCCCGTTTGACGAGCCATTTTGTAGCCGGAAAACCAGCCGCATGGCTGAAAACCACAGCCATATTTCGGGACCGGTTGTCGCTGTCGACGAAATCGTGGGCATAGGCTTCTGAAATATTGTCAAAATTGGCAATAAATACCAATCTCCTTCCTCCATCCAACTGTAGCCAGCGGGCAGTATGTACGGTAGGTATGTAGGAGAAATATCCCACAAGCGTGATCAACCTTAAAGAGAGCCCGAGAAAAATCCTCCGAATCAACCCTTTCTTAAGAGGTGCAATTACGGTCATTTCGTTGAGCACCGGATTTTTCTCCCGTTCGATTATTTGTCGAATCCATTCATCGGAAACAGGCTCGTTGGGAATATGGGGATTGTTCTCATTGATTCGAAGCCAAATGAAAAGCAGGACAAGAATTACCAAAAACGCAGGAAAAACTAACCCCATCCAAGATAGAACTGCATAATCCATGAAAAATGACAGAACTAAGCAGACTAACGAGGTTGCCATAGCCAAAAGGAAGATGCCTAACGGTAAAAGCATCCTGACTTTATCCGCCTTTTTATCACTTAGGCCTGCACTGGCCCACCCAAATTCATCCTGATTTTTTACGAAATTTTCGATATCCTCCTTTACCGACGCTGGTGATTTTTTCGGAAAGTCAGCATTCTCCCGCTGCGTTTCCAAGAAGTCAAAAACAGTGGATTTTATCTCCTGTTCACGAGATACATCTTGGGTAGGAATAAATTTAAACCCCGAGTAAAATGCCTGAAAAACTGTCTTTCTGCGGATAAAAGCGGCAAGATCATCCAAGTTTGCAATGGAAGGCGAAAACTCTTTACTTATCTCAAATACAGCCTGAAGGCGTGGCCCTAAAAAATTTACCAGTTCCGAGATATGTTGCTTTTTACTTCCCACATAGCTGGTCATAAACAGGATTCGTGCGGGAAGTTTCACCTTTTCCGCATATACCTGCGCGGGAAGCGTAAGCCAGCTAATAAAATAAGTGCTCGGCAAATGCTCTTTGTAGGCTGTCTTATAGGTTTTGGCATGTTGGTTAAAATCATGCAATAACACGTTGACCTGCTCCAGCTTTTCCTCCTCAACGACAACCGTGACCGTCAATCCTCTGTGAATAGTAGACATAGGAGTGAAATAAAATTAATAACTACCAATATATAAAATTAACCGTAATAAAATTTCAATTATACCATTAATTCAAAAATAAAAAAGTAAAAAGGTCAACTATATCTCTTTTGGGTTATTGGTTAATAAGTTATTGGTTATTAAATGACAAGTGAATTAAATATAGGGTTAATGGCTAATTATTCAAAATTGGACTGGTTGAAGGTTAAATGGGTAAGTAAACGGTTCGAGGTTTGGTGGAAAGGTTTGGAATTATTAGAAATCGGCTATCATCATTCGGGGGAGAGAAAAAAAATTACTTAGGTGGTACACTTTTCTGGAATAAGTTGATTAATTTTAATTGATTGAATTTTCCGAAAGGATATATTTCACTTATCACCTATTGCACACTACCTATTTTGCCATTTCAGTTTTATTCCAATTATCCAAACAGCTGGACTTTAATTCTATCGGGTAATTGCCAATTCGTTCAGGTTTATTTGATTACATCAACTTTACCGCTATTGCTTCGGGCGTAATAGCTTAGCACCTATTCGGGCACCTACCCATCTACTTATTGTTCCATTAATTGAAAACAGGTCATGTATTGTGAAAAAATTAACGGATTGCTGGATTTCCAGCTGCAACATATCGCATTTAAGCATTTTGATCACTTATCCTCCTATCCAAACGTAACCAGTCCTTTCTCAAGAATGTATTTAATTACCAAGGGAGCCGGAAAGCTTACCACAGGGTCCGGTAAAGTGTGCATGGAGGAAAACCATATCTATCTCTTGCCCAGTTTTACTCCCTGCACCTATGTCTTCCAACCTGGACTAAGTCATATTTATATTAATTTTAAAGTAAGCATGAAGAACGGCCTGAATTTTTTCTCTTTGTTCAGCACAAACCAAAAAGAGAAATCTTCCCCATTTATCTCCTGCTTATTTCAGCGTCTTCTGGAAATAAACCCGGGGTTGGAACTACCACATGACGATCCAAAAGTCTATCAAAACAAACCCTGGATAAACAAGACCGCAACATTCGACTCACTCAAGCATCACTTGGAAACAACAAGCATGATTGGGCAACTGCTAAGCAATTTTATAAATCCGGAGCCCCCCTTACCCCCAACTAAAATAATGCGGTACAATCTACAGCCTATCCTGAACTTCATTCAAGCGAACCTTCATGCCGAAATAACTGTAGATGACCTCGCTACCATGGCCTGTTTTTCCAAAGACCATTTTACCCGGATATTTAAATCCATTTTGGGCATACCCCCTCACGAATACCTGATTCGAAAAAGAATAGAAAAAGCCCAAGCCTTATTGGTGACCTCAGATCTCTCTCAGGCCCAAATCATGGAAGAGACGGGTATCAGAAATGTTTCTTATTTTTCCCGAATGTTTAAAAAACACACTTATAAAACACCTGCTGAGTTTAGAAAACAAAGCTGGGCAATGGAGTAGAAATCTCTTTTCCAAAAACTGTGTAGGCAAATTGAGATAAGTTTTACAATCACCCTGCCTTTGGGTTCAAAAATTAAATAAGGCCAAGTATTAAATAACCTGGCCTTATGTGCATTACTATGATTTCGATTAATAACCCGGATTTTGAACCAGATTTGGATTAATATCAATTTCAGATTGCGGGAACGGAAACAGATAATGTTTTGCCGGATCAAATACCCTTTGGATATTGCTTCCCGGTTCTACCAAGGTATTGATGTATGTTTCGGCTAACTTCCATCTGCGAATATCCCGGTATCTCATGCCCTCGAAGGGAAATTCCACCCTTCTTTCGTTCCATATTCTATCCCTCATTTGTTCTTTCGTCAAGCCTGCCGGTAACGAAGGCATTTCAACACCAGGCCTTGCCCTCAGATCATTTATGGCGTCATAGACCGCTGCCGTTGGACCTTGGGCTTCATTGGTAGCTTCCGCGAAATTCAACAGGACCTCTGCATAGCGGATCAAGATCCAGTCCTGTTCACTACGGGTAGAGTAATCAATTGGCAATGTCTCCACATTGCCGCCTTTTACCGGAGACAACCCTGTTTGGGAAATGCCATTCCACGCAAACTGAACCACTTCACCGGATGCTTTGATTGCCGGATCCGTAAATGCCCGGATATTTTCCTCCAACCGCGGATCCCTGTTAAGTTTCCAGTTGGTAGGATCGTACAAGGGAGATGCAGTAATTGGTAATCCATCAATGCATTCATAGGCATCCCTTAATTCTCCGCGAGGATTCCATATACCATGCCATAAAACCCGAATGTCCTGCTGACTGGAATTGTCCGGGTTCAGGTATTTGGTGGAGAACATAATCTCCGGATTGTTAGTCTGACCCTCGGCTAGAAACATCGTTTTGTAATTATCGGAAAGGCTAAATTGTCCTTCATCCATTACTTGTTTAGCGGCAGCCGCAGCTCCTGTCCAATCAGACATATTGAGCAGCACCCTACTTTTTAAAGCAAGGGCGGATCCTCTTACAGCATGCCCGCCGGAGCTATAATCCGTATTTGGAAGGTTCGCAATGGCAAAATCCAAATCCGACAAGACCTGCGCATAAACCTGTTCTTTGGTGCTTTTAGCAATGGTTCCTTCTTCGATGGTTACCGGTGTCGTGTATAAGGGAACGCCACCATAAAAGTCCACCAGATTGAAATAAAACAACCCTCGCAAAAACTGGACTTCCGCTTTGTAGATGGTCCTAACGTTTTCAGGCATATCCACGTTATCGATATTTGCTAGAAAGAAATTACATGAGCCTACGCCCCTGTAACATTCATTGTAAATATTCGCCAATAAACCTCCTGAAACCGCTTCCATGTTCCCAAGGGCAAAAGATCCAGTGGAGCTCGCCCCGAGGCTTTGGGCCCCTTCATTTGCATCGCCCGCCATAATGTCCAGGGAGTAAACTCCCTCATAGTTAAATGAGTTTACATTCAGCCGGGAATATACTCCCGCCAATGCCATATCCGCGTCGTTTTGAGTTTTCCAAAATGTGGGACTTGAAATCTGCGTCGTCGGATTCTTTTCCAAGAAATCCTCGCAGGAAATCAACAGGGTCGAAAAGGCACATAAGAGGAAGTATGGACGCATTATATTGTATCTGATTCTATCTATATGATTCATGATATTTCAAAATTTGTGGTTGGAAAATGCCAGCTTATAGGCGTACTTTGAGACCCATAGTATAGGTGGTGATCTGCGGATAGGCTTGAAACCAGTTGGTAGCAGCTCTTTCAGGATCAGAACCTGGCCATTTGGTAAATGTCAGGAGGTTATCGCCGGAAACATAGACTCGGGCATTTTGCATCCCAATCCGCTGGGAAATTACCCTGGGAAGGTTATACCCGATTTGCAGGTTTTTCAACCTGAGATAAGAAGCATCCAACAACCAATACGAGTTTCTGGTGCCAGTAACCGGACCATAACCGGAAATATACATGGCAGGATGGGAATTGGTAGACCCCTCTCCGGTCCACATATTATTGATAAAATCCACCGGTGGCGGTGATCCCTGAATATAAGGCACCAAACCCCATGACAAGCCCTGCGTACTTTGCTTCACGCCTTCTACGCCTTGAAAGAAGGCATTAATATCAAAATTCCTCCAAGCCAAATTAATGGTACTGCCGTAGATAAAATCCGGATAGGCCCCGTCCATTACAACCCGATCACTCGCGTTGATTACCCCATCTCCATTTTGGTCTTTGAATTTCAAGTCACCGGGTTTGGGGTTAAAGGGATGTAAAGGGCCTTCTGCAATCTCCTGCTCATTCTGGAAAATTCCCGTCCATTCAACCATAAAATGGGAATTGAAAGGAAGCCCCTCCTGCACGGTGTAGTTTCCGTAAATTGGAGCCAAAATCCGCAACACTTCATTTTTATAGGTAGTGAAGTTTACACTGACGTTATACGTGACCTCTCCAATTTGCTTTGTTGAGCCCAACTCTATCTCCCAACCCCTGTTTCTCATCTTGCCGAAGTTAACGGTCGGAGAGGTCAAACCGATGCTTGCCGGAATGGGTATATTATAAAGAATGTCGTCGGTGACTTTATCAAACCAGTCAAATGTTACATTCAACAGTCCCTCTTTTACACTTAAGTCAAAGCCAATATCAGCCATGGTGGTGGTCTCCCATCTTAGTCTTGGGTCCACCATCCTGTTCATGATCGCTCCTGGAAACGCGGTAGAAAACGGATACGAAGTGGTGGACAAAACTTCCTGATAAGGATATAAACCGATGTTTTGGTTTCCTAACTGTCCCCAAGAAGCTCTGATTTTCAAATTGTCCATCCAAGTACTTTGCATTAAAAATGGCTCTTGGGAAATTCTCCATCCGGCGGAAACAGAAGGAAAAAAACCCCATCTGGTGTCTGCCGCTATTCTGGATGTTCCGTCATACCGGGCATTTGCTTCAAAAAGGTATTTCCCTTTAAACCCATACATGGCCCGCATAAATAGGGATTGAATGGCCCATTCCCCAGAGCTACCGCTTGTGCTTTGATTTAGAGGCGCTCCGGCATCCAATTCTTTTAGTTCATTTGTTGGGAAGAAAACCCTGGATCCTCCCAATGATCGGTCCAAGTTATATTCTTGATTGTATCCTCCCAGAATATTTACATCGTGTATGGCATTAAATTGTTTTTGATAATTCAATGTGGAATAAAACGTAGATAACATCTGTGTACTCCAATTTTCCCTCACCCCAAGCTGCCAAGTTGAATTGTTATGGGCATAGGATCCGTCTTTGAAGAAATAATTGTCTACAGGCACTTCATGGTTCTTATAGGCCCTAGTATTGTAATTGATGGCTCCCTTTGTAAACCATGTTAGGTTCTTTAAAGGTTTGATTTCAGCATAGAGCTGCGGAAGGACATTATAGCGGATATCTGTCTGGACTCCGCTGGCATCTTGGGCGTCCGGATTTCGAACGGTCCATTCCCCAATCGCTGAACTATATCTTGCCACATGCCCTTGAGACCCGTCGGAGAGCGTCATAGTAGGATTGTAGTTCGGACCTGCCCCGTATATCGCCAATATCTGATAATCCACATTGCCATTGTCCCAATTGCTACGTTGAATGTCCTGACTTACAAATTGAATATCACCCCCAATCTTTATTTTATCTTTTATTTGGGACTCAATCACGACTCGGGAGTTTACTTTTTTAAACTCATACAAACTTGTAATCCCTGGCTGATCAAAATAGCCAAGGGAGACATTGAACGTCGTCTTTTCATTACCCCCTCCAATATTGATGGACTGGTTGTGGGCAACGGCAGTTCTAAAGGAATGATCTATCCAATCGAAATTGGGATAATTCACCGGGTCGTTCGTATTGTTTCGGAAAGCGTCTATCTCTGATTGCGTAAAATAAGGAGTCTGTCCGGACCTTTCCCTTCCTTGATTCCAATACATCATATAGTCTGCGGAATTTGTCAATAATTTCGGCAAGCGGGTGGCTTGCTGGACTTGTACGTTGCTGTGGATGTCAATAGACAATTCACCGGCTCTGCCCTTTTTGGTAGTGATCAATATTACACCATTAGCAGCCCGTGCGCCATAAATCGCACTGGATGCGGCATCCTTTAACACCGAAATGGATTCCACATCATTTGGATCCAAGGTGGTCATGTCACCTGCGATTCCGTTGATTAAGACAAGGGGATCACTTCCCGCTGCGCTAAAGGTACCCAAACCCCTGATTCGAAGGGTATTGTTTTCACTTCCGGGTTTTCCCGAATGGGAAGAAACCTGCAACCCAGCAACCTTTCCCTGTAGCAAATTAGCCACATTGGTACCGGGACGTTTTATGATTTCATTCGCGTCTATCGTTGCCACTGATCCTGTTAGGTTTGCCCTTTTCTGGGTTCCATACCCTACCACGATGACTTCATCCAGGCTTTTCAAATCCTCCTCCAGCACAATGTCAATCACACTTCTGTTTCCAACCGCCACACTCTGACTGATAAAGCCGATGAATGAGAAGGATAAGGTAGCATTTTCCGGTGCTGATAGCCGATAGGAGCCATCACCATCCGTCACCGTCCCGACATTGGTTCCCTGGACGACAACAATAACTCCGGGTAATGGTTGGGCATTTATATCCTTGACGGTACCCTGGACGATAATATCCAATCTAGTTGATTCCATTGCCTTCGCCGAACTCGACGAAACCAACTGAAACCCAATGAAGATGCCAAGGATCAAAGCCTTGCCCCATAATTGATTAATAAAGATTTTTTTCATAATGGTTTTTTGAGTTTATACACCCTTAAATCTATCCATTATCGAAGCATCATTTTATGCACTAAACCGACATTTATTGGCATAAAAACGACATGTTTTAAGTTAAATAATCTTAAATCAACGGAATGAATTGATATCGATGGCAAAAATGATCAAATGCAGGTAACCAAAAATGAAAATGTTGTCGCCTTCATTTTGTCTAAAGTCTCGAAAATAGCTTTATATTTCAACCATGCAGGAATCGTGGAAATTTATAAACCTTAAAGCCCCTGAAAGTAGGGAGAAATCTCTTATTCCCTGGTTAAATAACGTAATGGATCAAAACGACAGCGAGATGGGGATCTTCTTGTCTTACTATTACCGCCGGGAAGGTGCGGTAGTGGAAAATGTTCGGCTTAAGCCTCCTTCCTCCGATTTGACTGAAATGACAGGCTCGATTACAGTTACCTTTGAGCTAGTCCACTTCAATGCCTGTCTTAATATCCATGACACCAACCCTGAGCAACTGATCCTTTTCTACGAAATCTCAGACCAAGGAACAGCACTTACCCTCACAGGACCCTATTGGCCGGAACGGGAACCCGATGAGCTTTGATTTTTTTGGTGTTTGGTCAAAAATTTAATTTTACATTTGTATTTTTAGCAGTTATTTTAAAACCTTTTATTCTAAAATAATATGAATTCATTTGATGTAGTGGTTGTGGGTGCCGGACCTTCCGGTGCTATGGCTGCCTACGAAGCTGCGGCGGGAAATCTTTCGGTTTGCATTTTGGAGAAGAAGGTCCTACCCCGGTATAAAACCTGCGGAGGGGGTTTGGTCTATAGGGGTAAACGAAAACTCCCCTTTGAAATCTCAGAAGCTGTCTCAAAAACCTACAATGATCTAGCTGTTTACTTTGATCATTCTCCCATTTCCTTTACAACCTCTAGAGACAAGCCTATCATTAGTATGGTGATGCGGGATACGTTTGACCATTTGCTCGTCAATAAAGCGAAGGAAAGAGGTGTAGTCGTAATGGAAGATAGCTGTGTATTGGAAATAGAGTCTAAAGGGGAAATTTTGCTTAAAACCTCTAACGGGAATATTTCTACCCGATTTTTAATAGCAGCTGATGGGGCATACAGTCCAACTGCGAAGTTGTTTGGTTGGAAAGAAACTAGAAAGCTAATCCCTGCTCTTGAATATGAAATTATAGTTTCTGAAGCAGATTTTAATCGGCTTTCTAATGAAGTTCGATTTGACGTAGACGCTATTCCATATGGCTATGGCTGGTGTTTTCCAAAAGAAAACCACTTGTCTGTAGGTGTTGGATGTTTTAAACACAACAATATAAGTTTGAAAGAATACTACCGTAAATACCTTAAGACGTTAGGTATTAACGAAATTTTAAGAGAAGAAGCGCATGGGTTTCAAATCCCAATATCGCCCAGAACTGACGGGTTTTATCGGAACGGGGCATTTTTAATCGGAGATGCGGCCGGATTTGCTGACCCACTTACTGCCGAAGGTATTTCCAACGCCATATATAGTGGTCAGATGGCTGGAAGGGCCATCGCCCAACATCCCCAGGATCCTTATAAAGCCGGAGGACAGTACGAACAACTATTAAATGAAGACCTGCTCCATGAATTAAAGATCTCTGGATTTCTTTCCAAAATATTCTATGAAAACCCCCGGCTTCGTAATTTGCTTGTTGACCGCTACGGACAGCGGGGTTGTGAAATTCTCACGGATATCTTTATGGGGGACAGAAAATTCCCCAAAGATATCCGCAAGAAATTAAAGGAAAAAATACCTTTTTTACCGTTTTGAAATGGGAATCCGAATGACATAGCTGTCAGCAGTCACATAGAGAAAGTTCTCATCGGCATCTAACGCTACATTTGAGGTTAATTCCCCGACTTTTAGGCGGCCAATGACCATCCCCAAGGCATCGAAAACCCAGACCCCACCGGGGCCTGTTGCGAAAATAATTCCCTCTTTAGAAACTTTTAGGCCGTCAGGCAGTCCTTTTTCTTTTTTCAACGCATCGCTGCTATCGTAAAATAATTTCCCATCCGAAAGCGATTTTCCCTGATCTGCCAATCGATAACTATACCAATGAGGTTTCTGGGGATCCGAATTAGCTATTATTAACGTCTGTTCCGCAGGCAAAAATGCTAGGCCATTTGGGCGGGTTAGGGAATCCAACAAAAGAGTAAGAACACCTTCCGTATCGTATCTATACACTCCCTGAAAATCAATTTCCTTTGCTGGGTCATCTATATTAAACTCCAGTCCATAGGGCGGATCTGTAAAATATAGATTGCCCTGGGAATCATAAACGGCATCGTTGGGGCTGTTGAAGCGCATCCCTTTATATTCCCCAACGATTGTTTCATATTCAGGGGTGGGAGAATTTAAAGAAGCAGTCATTCTACCCATTTGCCTATCCCCATGTTGACAAAGCACTAGATCCCCGGATGGACTTAGCAAAAGTCCATTAGAACCAACTTCCCCTCCCCTGTCCGTATCTCCCGTATATCCTGACGGATTCAGATAAACTGACATTCCTTCAGCTTCAGTCCAGCTGTGTATGGTATTGGTGGGAATTTCTGAAAAGAGCAACATATTCTCTGAATCTACCCAAAGAGGACCTTCCGTCCACTCAAATCCCGAACCTAAAATTTCCGCTTCCGTACCCTCCGGAAACAGGATGTCTATTAATTCATGATTCCGTTCAATTTCAAGAGGCAACGTTTTCGTTTTGTCGCCCTCTACCTGCTTTTTCCCAGAAGGGCCGCACCCTGCAAAGACTATAAGCAGGGATGCGACGATGTAATTTGAAATTTTATTCATCTGCTGCTTCAATTTGTTACGGAAAAGGCATAGATGCAGCTATGTTGATATTTCTCTCCCGGGTTTAACACTGCCGATGGGAAATTAGGCTGGTTGGGAGAATCCGGGAAATGTTGGGTTTCCAGACAAATAGCACTTCTTTTTCCATACGTTTTGCCTTCTTTCGATTTGGAGCTGCCATTCATAAAGTTGCCTGTATAAACTTGAATTCCAGGTTGGGTAGTATATACCTCCAATGTCCTTCCGTTTTCTGGGACGACCACCGTAGCAGCCCAATTGGGCGCATCACTACTCCCACCAGGGTTTATTACCCAGTTATGATCATATCCACCACCCACTTTCAACTGTTCGAAATCCTCGTCTACACGCTCCCCAATCAAGTGGGGCTCTCTGAAGTCCATTGGAGTGCCTTCAACCGGGGCAATCTTACCCAAGGGAATTAACACATCGTTTACTGGCGTGTAGTGATCAGCATTTAATTTAAGCTGATGATTGTGCACATCTCCATTACCATGGCCGTTAAGGTTAAAGAAAGAATGATGAGTCAGGTTGACGACGGTTGGCTTATCTGTTTCCGCCTCGTATTCGATCTTAAATTCATTTTCGTCCGTCAACGTATACGTCATTACTACCGTGAGAGTACCTGGAAAGCCTGCCTCTCCATCTGGAGATACGTACTTCATTTTGAGCATCTGATCGGATTCCTCCAATACCTCCCAAACGACATTATGGTATCCACCTGGCCATCCGTGAAGGTTGTTGGGGCCATTGTTGGCTTCCAGTTCATACTTTTTGCCATCGAGCGTAAAGGTAGCATTGGCTATCCGGTTGCCATAGCGGCCGATAGGAGCGCCAAAATATCCTCCGGGGCTGTCCTGATAGTCTTTTAAGTTATCAAACCCCAATACAACATCCTCAAATTTTCCTTCTTTATCCGGGGCGAAAAGCTCCACTACACGTGCACCAAAATTGGTAACGGTCATCTCCATGCCGTTTTTATTTTTCAATACATAAAGTTTTACCTCACCTGCCGGAAGTGAGGCTTGGAATTTTGCTGGGTCAATTTTTGAATACATAAGGGGTTGGTTTTCTTCAGTTGATTTTTCTTGTGGTGAGCTGCAGGCCAAGGCCAATGCAACAGCGGTAATAAGGAGGATGGCTTGTTTCATGGTTAGTCAATTATTTATCATAAATTGGATATACGGGTTCAAATTGGCAAACTTTGGCATTGGCAATAAGCTCGGAATCGGAATCCGATTGGTTTTCGTTTTTGAGCAAAAGCAAAGGTTAGGCAATAAAAAGTAATAAAGGAACGATTTCTGTTTGCATAGATTTTGGGTTTAGGACAAATTTAGCTTTTTTACCCGGTACCCCCAAGAGTTTTATTTGCTATCCCGTTACCCTTCATTCGCGAATATAAATACACCGGATATTATTCTTCTCCTTAATTTCCTAACCACACATATAAAGGAGTTTTTTAGATTTATCAAAATTTAGTTATTTTTAGCCAAATGAAAAACTTTGTCCCGAATCTCCTCTTTTTGTTCCTAGTCTGCTCGGTCCTCTTTTCCTGCCAAAAACGATGGTCCGACGAAATTGCCGCCAATGAAGCCGTGGCTACATATATGGAAAATTTTGAGGGGAGGGGTGATCTTACCGATCCACTTTCCCGACCTACACCTCCGGAGGATGCTGTTAAAGGTTTCGAGACTGCTCAAGATTTATCTATATCCCTTGTTTTGTCCGAACCCGATATTGTTCAGCCACTTGAGATCAACTTTGACCATAAAGGCAGACTTTGGGTAGTGCAATACAACCAATATCCTTACCCAAAAGGGTTGAAAGTGACCGCTATAGATAACCACACCCGTGTGATCTTTGACCGTGTCCCTGATGCACCGCCGGCAGGAGCCAAAGGAGCGGATAAAATCACATTTTTTGAGGATACCAATGGAGACGGCATCTTTGACAAATCCACAGATGCCATCACTGGTCTAAATATCGCCACCTCTGCGGCCTTGGGCAGAGGCAAAATCTGGGTGCTAAACCCTCCCTATCTGCTTGCCTACCCGGATAAGGACAACGACGGGATTCCCGATGGGGAACCAGAAGTGCATGCAAGTGGATTTGGATTGGAGGACACCCATTCGGTGGCCAACAGCCTTACATGGGGCCCTGACGGCTGGCTATATGGAGTGCAAGGAAGTACTACCACCGCTACAATAAATACGAAGGCAACGAAAAACCTCCGCTTTTTGGGGCAGGCAATTTGGAGATACGATCCAGAAACTACAGTCTTTGAAGTTTTTGCCGAAGGAGGAGGAAATAACCCTTTCCACCTAGAATTTGATAGCAAAGGAAGGATTTTCTCCGGTTCCAACGGGTCAGGAAGAGGACCCTATTACAAGCAGGGCGGCTATTATATCAAAAGCTGGGGAAAGCATGGTCCCCTGACCAATCCCTATGCGTTTGGTTATCTGCCAACGATGCCCTTGGATGGTGACACCAAAAGGTTCACACACGGACTAATAAGATACGAAGGTGGAGCACTGCCTGACCGCTATACAGATAAAATGTTTGCCGTTAACCCCCTGCATAATTTTATCCAGCTTACCCGATTTGAACCATGGGGATCCTCCTATAAGAATATTGACGAGGAAATCGTTTTGTCCACACCCGATAGATGGTTTCGACCCATTGACATCAAACTAGGTCCAGACGGAGCCATTTACTTGACGGACTGGTACGACAGCCGCCTTTCACACGTGGATCCCCGGGACACTTGGCATAAAACCAGCGGGAGGATATACCGGCTTGGTGCAAAAGGTGCAATAACTCCGATTCGCCCCTTTGACTTAAGCCAGTACAGTTCCAACGAATTGGTCTCCCTACTTACTCACGATAACAAATGGTATAGGCAACAGGCCCAACGGTTATTCGCAGACCGAAAAGACCGACTTATCGTCCCTGATCTTCTGAAAATTATGGAGGATAACAACGGACAGGTTGCGTTGGAAGCACTATGGGCCGTCTACTTATCCGGGGGATGGAATGATTCAGTAGCATTACAGGGGCTTTCACATGCCGACCCCTTTGTCCGTATGTGGAGTGTCAGGTACCTAGGAGATCAGGGAACCTTGTCCACGGAGGTGTCGCAAGCAATTAATAAATTGGCGGCTAATGAATTACATCCCGAGGTCCGAAGCCAGCTCGCCTCCTCGGCAAAAAGACTTGAGAGTATTTCGGCATTTCCTTTAATTAGGATTCTGTTAGCAAGTTCGTCCGATGTTGGGGATCCGGATATTCCGTTGTTGATCTGGTGGGCAATAGAATCTAAGGCCCATGAAAACCATGCCGAAATAATGAAATTATTCAGCCAGGGGAATTCTTGGAAATGGCCCTTGGTGGAACAAACAATCCTAAAAAGACTTGCTCAGCGTTGGATTATGACCGGAGAAAAAGTTGATATGGAAGCATGTGCGGCGTTACTTCGGCTGGCACCAACTGAAGCACATGAGAAGCTTCTGGTAGATGGAATCATGGAAGGATTGAGGGGAACAAGTGCTGCTTCACTTCCCAAAGAACTCGCTGAAACCTTAGAGAGCTTTCAGAAGTCACTGGGCACGGCGCCTCTTACCTTAGCCCTCAGGCAGGGGAATCAGGAAGCCATAAAAGAGGCATTGGCCATTATCTCTGACAGGAATCAAGAAATAAGCCTGCGCTTGTCATATATTGAAATAATGGGAGAAATAAACCCAAAAGAAGCTGCACCCGTGCTGTTGACACTGGTGGAAAAAGATCCTTCGTCCGCAATAAAACAAAGGGCACTCCATGCCCTTCAGGGGTATCCCAGTTACGAGATTGGAGAGAAAATAGCCAGTATATACCCAGGTATTCGGGCAGACAGCTACGTCCGGGAAGCAGCGATTTCGCTCTTTGCCACTAGGGCAGAATGGGCAAAGGCCTTTTTCAACGAGATTGAAAATAGCCGTGTCATTTCACCTGATGACGTTCCCTTTCATTTGGCCCAAAACTTCGGTTTCTTGGAGGACCAGACCGTCAGTAAAAAAGCAGAGACACACTGGCCGACAATCAAGCCCGCTACACCCTCCGAGAAAACCAATCAAATGAACGATTTAAGAGCGATACTGACCAAAGAAAAGGGGGATCAAGTACGTGGAAAAGCCATCTATGTGGAAACCTGCGGAGCATGCCACCGTATGAAAGGATCAGGAGGTATTATCGGACCAGAACTGACCGGCTATGACCGAAAAAACCTGGATTATATGCTCCTACACATTGTCGATCCCAATGCAGACATCAGGGAAGGTTACGAAACCTACCAAATTCAAACAACAGATGGCCGGTCGTTGGTAGGAAGTATTGCCAGTCAGTCAGGTGGAACTATTGAGCTAATGCCGATTTTCGGAAACAAGCGTACAATAATTCCTGAGGAAAGAATTTTGACAAAAAATATCCAACAGGTATCCTCCATGCCGGAAAGGCTTTTGTCACCTTTAACCGAGCAGGAAGTGAAGGATCTCTTTGCTTATTTAATGCAAGATTAAACTAATTATAGTTTTTCTTCTCCTAGCAATACAGATGGCTTTACAACTTCCCGCTGCCTCAATCCAAACTCTTCGATGGCATATTTTTTCAGATGATTCTCCATTTCCTCCAAGTCATCGGTCAAGAGAAACAAATCTATATCAGATTTGCTGATTGTACCAACCTCTGCCATGTGGACGATATGCTCATAGACATGTTGATGAAATTCTTTTCCCATTAATACAACAGGAAAGCGATGAATCACCTCCGTTTGAATAAGCGTCAACGCTTCAAAGAGCTCATCCAAAGTACCGAAGCCTCCTGGTAAAACTACAAAACCATAGCTGTATTTGGACAAAAGCACTTTTCTGACAAAAAAGTACTTAAAATTGACGAACTTGTCCAGATAGGCATTGGGAAACTGTTCAAATGGAAGGACGATGTTGCAGCCCACCGATTTTCCCCCTGCATTTTTTGCACCCCGGTTAGCTGCTTCCATAATACCCGGACCACCCCCGGTCATGACTGTAAAGCCCAGTCGGCTAATTTTCTCCCCTACTTTCATCCCAAGTTGATAATAGTCGTCCTTCTCCTCAAAACGTGCCGATCCAAAAACGGTCACACAGGGGCCAACAAAGTGTAGTATTCGAAAGCCCCGGATAAACTCCCGCAATACTTTTAAGCTAAATTTAAAGTCTTTATATCGGGTTTGCGGACCTGCAAAAAATGCCTCCTCTTCCGGGTTCACTAATGGTGGTATTGATTTATCTGTCTTTTTGATCATGGTTCAATTATTTTAAAAACATTAGGCATTGCTTAGTAATAGCACTTATACCCCTTCCTTCGATAATTTAAACGCTTCTTGAAGGATTTTAAATAATTATAAGTATGTTCAAAACGTGATTTTTCGTTAAGAAGTTTACATTACACAAAGCTGGAAAATATCAATGTTGTTTTCTTTCCAGTCTATTTGAAAGTAAAAACTTGTGATTCAATCGTTTACAAGCATGTTCTTACTTGGGGTAATTGACATAAAAATTTCGAGGATTTTCAGATTATAAGAATTTCAGTCCCACTGTATGGATTTTAACCTTTCAGTAAGGTCGTTCAGCGAGTTAATGTTGATTTTAAACTCATTTTCGAGTAAGGACAAAAGTTCCTTTGGAGTTTGAAGAATTCTTTTTACAGTTGTTCCATCCTTTTGATGCTTACTGAAAAGATTGTTTTTCAATGTATATCTTCCCTCATGTAGTGTTCTAGCGGCCATAAGGTCTTTAGTAAAAATAGAATCCGGATGGTTTCCCAAATACCAACTGATCACCTGATAATCCGGAAGCAAATACTCCTCCAATCCAAACTGGTACATCTCCTGCCATTCACCGTTGATCTGTATTGAAAGCATAAACTGATCGTCCAATCTGCTTACCCGAAACCATTCGTGGGATGTTGGCTGAGGCTCATCGCTATCCATAAGCATAGGTGCTGTCATCGTATTTCCGCCAAATCCTACATCCACTAAAAATCTTTGTCCTTCCAACCTCACCATTAATGCCATATGATCTCTCGGAAGAATTTTATTTTCCGGTACGTTCCATAATACCCTTCCCGCCAAACTTTTTACTTCAAAACCTAGAGAATGTAACAGGGCACCAAAAAGTAGGTTTTGCTCAAAGCAATAGCCTCCCCTTCCGTCTACTACCATTTTTTGAAATATTGCAGCCGTGTCAAGGTCCACGTCAATCCCTAAAAGGGGATTTAACGACTCAAAAGTAAAAACCTGCGGGTGGAGATAGTGCAACTGTTGTAAGGTTGCCAAGGTTGGCATAGGGGAAGAAAGTATTCCCAATCTATTTAAGTAGGTTTTAACTTCGGATGGAGAAAGGGGTAGTGCAAAGGGAGAAAAGCCTAATCGGGAATAGTTTATGGACATTTGGAGGCTTTTTTATCTGTGGTAAACAAGAGGCTAAAATTCATTGTTGAGGATTAGTTTTACGGATTTTTCCAGGTCCACTATATTCTCTTTGATCGTATGCCAAACTGCTATGTGCCTAATCTCAAAATTATCTTGCCGCAAGAGTATTCGGAATGTTTTCAATAGATACCACGGATAGTCGTATTTTTCAAGATAACTATTGTCAACTTCCAGTATGGCATCACTAATAACTGCAAACTGAAAAAGTACCGCATCCTTAAGCATACTACTCGTTTTAAAATCATCCCAGTTGGTTAATCTCATGTATTCGTTGATTTTTGCGATTGCCTGGAGAATCTCCCGAAAACGGTTTAAGCTTTTATCACCCTTTTTCATAAATCAAAATTATCTCATCTTTTATGGATTGCATCACCTCTTCCCGAAATTGATCCATCCATCCGATATCAATGGGCCTACCAACCCTATTCTCCAACTTGTTTTTAATATCGGCTAGGTCAAAATAAGTAAATGAATCGGCTGTCTGAATAGCTAAATTAATATCACTCGCCGCAGTAACCCGCTTTGAGGCGAATGAGCCATATATCCAAGCCTTTTCCACTTTTTGAAATCTACTTATGACGTCTACCAAATCTGATAGATTTCGCCGATAATTGAACTTTTGGAAATTGCGAAAAGCAACCACCTGATGGGACAGTTTTAGTGCCTCGTCGGCATATTCGTGGTCCTCTCCGATGGTCGAAGCTACTTTTTCCGCAACCCAGGGTGTGAGTAAAATCTCAGGAGAAACGTCAAAAATTGAGATAAGTTTCATCACCTGAGGTTTAGTTAACTTTCTGATTCCCCTTTCGGCCTTACTTAGTATCGCTTGATCTACTCTAAGGAGATCGGAAACCTTTTTGAGCGTCCATTTCTTTTGTTTTCTTAGTGTCCGGATTTTATCTCCAAATGGGTTTATCATGAAGGGTGGCTTTGTTGACGAAATTAGGAAATAAAATAAAAAAAGCAAGACCGAAATCTTGCTTTTTTACAATTGTTTGAAATTGGTAAGCTCTATACCTTAGGCAGTTTCCAGCCATTATTATAATTAGCTTTGGCGATTTTATTTGCTTCTGATTCAGAAAAAGCTCCTTTTGCGGCGTCCCAGTAAATCTTCTTGCCCAACTTATAAGCCACGTTACCCATGTGGGCGTTGATCGCAGCCACAGAGCCAGTTTTTATTCCACATTTTAACATTGAGGGATCATTTGCTTTAATGGAATCAACAAAATTTTTGCAGTGAAGCTGTTGGGCATTGCCTTCCGGCTTTACCAGCTCCATCGCCTCAATTTTTTCTTTTCGCTGCCCATTCACATTTTCTGTTTCGGCGATGACTTTCCATCCGCCTCTATTTACCACAAGGGTGCCATTGTTTCCAATGAAAGCTATACCCTCCGTAGTACCATAGTTTCCCCCGTCAATTCCAGTCGCATGTTCCCAAAGCATATTAAACCCATCGTATTCATATACGGTTTGCAATGTGTCGGGAGTTTCGGAAGCATCATCCGGATAGGCCAGTTTACCCCCGGACGCCATAATGGATTTGGGAGCACTGACACCCATGGCAAATAAGGCAATGTCAATTTCATGTACACCCCAATCGGTCATAAGACCTCCAGCATAATCCCAAAACCAACGGAAGTTAAAATGAAACCTGTTTTCATTGAAGGCTCTACTTGGAGCTGGGCCCAGCCACATGTCGTAGTCTACGCCAGGAGGAGGAGTCCCATTTGGTTTTACAGGAACCGGATTCATCCACCCCTGATAGGCCCAGGTTTTTACGAGACGTATATTTCCAAGCTTTCCAGTCTTTACAAAGTCGATTGCTTGGGCATATTGGGAACCACTGCGCTGCCATTGTCCCACCTGAATTATCTTTCCATACCGTTCAGCAGCTTTCACCATCAGGTTGCACTCCTCTATAGAATTGGCCAGGGGTTTTTCCACATACGCGTGTTTTCCAGCCGAAAGACTGTCTATCAGATTCAGACAATGCCAATGATCCGGCGTACCGATGATAACGGCATCAATATCCTTATCTTCAAGCATTTTCCGGTAATCCTTATATTGCTTGGGTTTCTTACCCCGTAGTTCCTCCACATTGGCAGAACGCTGATCCAGGACACTTTGATCTATGTCTGCCAATGCAACACAATTGACTTCCGGTAACAACAAATGGCTGTTCATATTTGACCAACCCATTCCTTTGCAACCAATCAGCCCAATATTTAGTTGATCATTGGCGCCCACTCTCTTTTTTAATGCAGCAAGATGCTCTGCGGTAATCACGTTCGGTAAAGCCGTCATACCAGCAGTGGCTAAAATGGATTTTTGGATGAATTTTCTTCGTGTATTCATGGTTAGTTTGTTCTAATTGATGGGTTAGTCAAGCTTTCTAACCCAAATGTTTCGAAAGCTCACCAGATCTCCATGGTCCTGTAGATGAATAGGTAATGCCTCCGGGTGACCCACATAGTGGGGAATTCCGATGTATTCGGTAGGTCCTTTTAATTCCACGTTGTTTTGAACCAATACACCATTATGAATAACCGTAATTCGAGCAGGAGAGATTAACATCCCGTTCTGATTAAATCGTGGAGCGGTGAATATAGCGTCATATGTATTCCACTCTCCCGGAGGTCGCATAGCGTTGGCCAATGGAGGGTGTTGCTTATAAATACTAGCAGCCATACCGTTTGTATAGGTTTCGTTGTCGTAGGAATCCAGTATTTGCAATTCGTATTTGCCCATAAAGAAAAATCCGGAATTCCCTCTTCCCTGTCCGGTGCCTTTTACGACAGTGGGTGCTGACCATTCGACGTGAACCTGCACGTCACCGAAGGATTCTTTGGTGCGAATGCCCCCAGTCCGTGGAACAACAGTAAAGGCTCCATTCTCCACCTTCCAGGGAGCGGCGGTACTTCCGGCTTTGTCGCTTACCCATGCATTAAGATTATTTCCGTCAAAAAGTACAATGGCGTCGGCAGGCGGCTGATGGTTTTCGTTTCCGGGTGAAACTTTCTTTACAACCGGGGTATAAAACTCAGTGGCCTGGGGGGGTAATTTAATCTCTTCCTCCTGTGCCATCGACGGGGAAAGTACAAAAAGGCCCGAAATAAGACCCAAAGATATAGCGTGTAATTTCATAGGTAATTGAAGTTATGTTAATTGTCAAGTTCAAAATAAATGAATATTGAGAAATAAACCCCACCATTTGTAAATAAATTTTGGAGGCTTACATTCAAATCATCGGTATAGCAACTGAGATTTTTCACTTTAAAACAAAAAATGTGAATTGTGAATTGTGAATTTGTATGCATTGACCATTCACTTTTCACATCTATCAGTATATCCCCTAAATCTTCAATCTTTGCCCTACTTCCTTCATCCAATCTCACGATCAAATCAAAAATCTTAGCGCCTTCATAAATATCCGATACTTTTTTTCCCGCAATAGCGGCATCTATAAATTCATTGAATGCTCCGATGGTAATTCCGGAATTGTTGAGTAAGTCCCTATTTGGTTTTATTTGAATCTGCGGAATTTCAACCTGCTGTTCCACACTCAAATCAACCAATCCTTCAATATTTTGTATTTCATTTTTAATTTGGATAGAAAGATAAAAGAGTTTGTTCAGGTCGTCTCCAAAAATCCGGATGGCAATATTTGCCCGTGTCCCAGTTAGCATATGGTTTATCCAGTGTCCAATAGGTTGTCCAACCGTAATATTCGCTCCTGTTCTTAATTCATCCCAACATTCAAAATTAAAAACCCGATTTTTTGGTTCGGCGTTAATCCGTATTTTTGTGCCATGCAAGTGAAAACATTATCCCTTACGCCCCAGCACTGGGAAGATTATGAACTGTTGGATACCGGTGGTTTTGAGAAATTGGAGCGGTTTGGGGAATATATACTTAGCAGACCCGAACCTCAGGCAATATGGGACAAGCGTATGGATGACGAGACTTGGCGAAAAATGGCCCATGCCCATTTTGCCAAAGAAAAGGGAAATCCCGACAAGGGCAACTGGGAAATCCTTAAAAAAATGCCCCAACATTGGACCATATCCTATAGGAATCCCGCGGGTTTACAGATGACCCTCAATCTATCTTTAACCTCTTTCAAGCATATCGGAATCTTTCCGGAGCAGGCCGTAAACTGGGACTATATCACAGAAACGCTCGATGGGTTTCCTCCGGGAAAAGCAAAGGTACTAAACCTCTTTGCCTATACAGGAGCCGCAAGTGTGGCCGCCAAGGCAGCGGGTGCAGATGTGACACATTTGGATGCGGTAAAGCAAGTAGTAACTTGGTCCAAATTTAACATGGAGGCCTCCAAGCAGCAGGACATCCGCTGGGTCATAGACGATGCGATGAAATACGTCAAGAGGGAAGTGAGAAGGGGCAGCCAATATCAGGGAATCATATTGGACCCCCCTGCTTATGGCCGCGGACCAGATGGTGAAAAATGGATTCTGGAGGAAGGCATCAACGAACTGTTAAAACTTTGCTCCCAAATACTGGATCCAAAAACAAACTTTCTAATTCTTAACATGTACTCCCTTAGTTTTTCTTCGCTGATCGCTGCCAATTTGGTCCAGGCGAGTTTCCCCTATATTTCCCAGGCAGAGCATGGAGAACTTTATTTGGAAGACAAATTTGAGAAAAAGTTACCCCTTGGTATTTTTTACAGGTTTAGAAGCCACCCATAACCTACATCCCCCACTTCAAATTTCCATACATGAACAACCGGCAACTTTTTCTTTCCAATCTGGCACAGACCACCGATTTTCCATTACTTATAGAAATTGATCGGGCTGAAGGTATTTGGCTGTATGGTCAGGAAGGGGAGAAATATATAGATTTGATATCTGGAATCGGAGTCAGTAATGTGGGGCATCGCCATCCCAAAGTACTCGAAGCAATACACCGACAACTGGATAAATACTTACATCTGATGGTATATGGCGAATACATCCAGGCTCCCCAGACGCTCTTAGCACAGGCACTTTGTCAGACTTTACCCTCCAGGCTCGACAATGTATATTTAGTGAACAGCGGCAGCGAAGCTGTAGAAGGTGCTTTAAAGCTCGCTAAGCGATACACCAACCGCCGGGAAATCGTGTCCTGCATAAACGCTTACCATGGCTCGAGCCACGGGGCACTGTCCGTGGGTGGCAACGAACAATTTAAGCGGGCCTACCGACCCTTACTGCCTGGCATTTCCAACATCGTATATGGCAGTATGAATCAATTGGAAACCATTAATTCGGAAACTGCTGCGGTAATTATAGAAACCGTTCAGGGAGAAGCGGGAATTCGGGTAGCCTCCACGGAATACTTCAAGGCCCTCAGAAAACGCTGCGATGAAGTGGGATCTCTGTTGATTGTGGATGAAATTCAGGCAGGCTTCGGCCGTACCGGAAAATTTTGGGCATTTGAGCATTACCATTTCATACCAGATATCGTTGTTTGTGCCAAAGGAATGGGGGGAGGAATGCCCATAGGCGCGTTTATCGCCCCGCAGCGGATTATGTCCGCATTAAAAAACAATCCCTTGCTGGGGCATATTACCACCTTTGGTGGGCATCCTGTATCGGCAGCGGCTTCCTTAGCTACGTTACAAATTCTCCAATGTGAAAATCTCATTGCGCAAGTGGAAGAAAAAGCCAATCTTTTCAGACAGCTATTGGTACATCCCAAAATCAAAGGTATTCGAAACAAAGGATTGATGATGGCCGTGGAATTTGAATCCTTTGATGTATTAAAGCCAATAATTGACCGGGCTATCGCTTTAGGGGTAATAACTGACTGGTTTTTATTCTGTGACGATGCCATGCGAATAGCACCGCCGTTGATTATTTCCCACGAGGAAATTCGGATTTCCTGTCAGATTATATTGAAAGCCATAGAAGGAGATTAGTTCAAAAACCAAAACAATGGCACCATTCTTAGGGTAGTTCTGTTACACTCAATTAAATCAAGCTATCATGAAATCCCCCAAAGAGCACAGCTTTCCTATAAAAAAAGAAGAGCAGGATTGGAAAGAAAAATTGGATCCGGAAACCTACCACGTCCTAAGGCAAAAAGGGACGGAAAGACCTTATAGCGGACAATATTATTTAAACGAAGAAACCGGCATCTATGAATGTGCCGGCTGCGGAAACGAGATTTTCCACAGCAGGCACAAATATGACAGCGGCTGCGGATGGCCGAGTTTTACAGAACCGGTAGCTCCAGAAGCCATTTTGGTAGAAACCGACCGCTCACACGGAATGATCCGAGAGGAAATTTTGTGTGCTTCTTGTGGCGGACATTTAGGCCATCGGTTTCCGGACGGACCAAAGGACAAAGGTGGGATTAGGTATTGCATCAATTCTGTTTCACTGGAATTTAAAAAAGAAGCCTAATGCGAAAAACTTGATTATGACCATGAATATCATGATGTATTACCATAATTAAGTCCACAATCGTTAATATTGTAAAAAATTTAAAGCATTTTACCGATAAAATTTAAGTACCAACCGATTAAGCTATGAGAAGAAACAACCTTATTGTGCTCTCCGCCGCAATTTTTATTTTCGCCGCATCATTTCAGCATACCGAAGCCTATGCCCAAGAAGGCGGGTTGGATAGAGGGTCAATCAAGAGTCAATTTGAATATATTAACAGTGTTTCTACAAACTACCAAGAGTATAAAGTTATCAGAAAAACACAATTGGATCAGCTTGAATCCAATATTATTGATTCCATCGGCGCTTACCAGAAACAAATTGCTGACATCAATATCCAGCTTAATGAACAAAAGTCAAGTATTGAAGGGTTAAATGCGGAAATAATTCAAACTAACGAGGCTTTGGAGGATGCAATATCCCAAAAAGACAGTTTCTCTTTCCTTGGTTTTTATTTACATAAAAACCTCTATAATAACCTGGTGTGGGGGTTGATAATAACATTGGCTTTGATTTTGATCGTATCCTATTTTCGGTTCAGACGAAGCCATGTCGTCACTGCGGAAACCAAAAAGCGTTTGGATGAAGTTCAGGAGGAATATGAACAACATAGGAAAAACACTTTGGAACGGGAACGAAAACTGAATCGTCAGTTGGTAGATGCGCTCAACAAAAAATAAAAGCATGTTCAAACCTTCGATTGCGGTGGATATGGATGGTGTCCTGGCTGATGTCTACGCAAGCTTCATAACGATGCATAGGGAGGAGACCGGCGTATTACTGACGGCGGAACATCTTGTAGGGAAAACGGAAGCAGAAGCGTTCCCACATATCCTGAAACATGTCAACAGCCCCGGATTCTTCAGCAAAGCCCCAATAATTGCTGGATGTCAGCAGGTAATGGAAAAGCTTAACGAATCCTTTGAACTATTTATCGTCTCAGCGGCTATGGAGTTTCCAAACAGCCTAAAGGAAAAGTACGATTGGTTGGCGGAACATTTTCCGTTTATCCATTGGAAGCAGATTGTCCTCTGTGGTTCGAAATCGTTAATTTGTACAGATATTATGATTGATGACCACTTTAAGAACCTAAATGTCTTTAAGGGACAGAGAACAATTCTCTTTACCCAGCCACACAATTCAATTGCAGATCCCGGAAAGCATCATCGGGTTGAAAATTGGGAAGAAGTGGAGCGGTTACTGCTTTGATTTTATTCCTTCCGAAAAACCTTGCTAGCCTGCGTTGCTTTTTCTATCTGTGCACGGTCCATCAGTTGAGGTCTATACTGGCCGTTAGCATAAAGAGATGCCTGATCCTTGTACCAAGGGCTGAAGCGGTTGCCGCTCTGACCGGTGGGTAGAATTGACTCAGAAGCATCAACATTTGCAAAATCTAAAATGATTCGCATCGCAGGACCGCTACTCACCTGATACCTGCCGGACCCGTTCAACTTAAATGGCAGCTTGTTTACAGATTCTTCGTTGGCAGGAACCGGACCAACTGTGACGTTGAAGATTCGGTCAAGCGGCTTTTTTGCACCCAAAGGATGAGGGTGCTCCAATGAGACAGATTTTTCCCATTGCCATTGCGATATGTCCGTACCAAATTGTTCCTTTAGTTCGTTCAGTGATTTTTCCAATGCCTGATTTATAATTTCCTTTCTTGTTTCTACCTCATTAGTTTCGGTATTATCCCACCAGGGTGAATCAGAATTTCTAATCATGCCCGGTGTACTGCGAATATAGAGGAAGGTTGCCAAGTAGGTATCAAAATCCGCCTCGCCCAGCTCGTCGGCCATCATTCCATGGAGGGTATAGTAGAGCCATTTATAATATAGCGTAGGGGCAATTTCCTTTAACCCGTGGTCTCCTGTCCAATTATACAGTGCATCCCTTATTGGCTCGACACCATCGAACGCACCTGGCTGAGCCTCTTCAAGCATGATCCGGGCAGTTTTTGGGTGGTTTTCATTGAGCACTTCAAGCTGCAACGTTTTGATGGATTCCTGCGTCCAGTCATCACGGGATTCCAAAGTTTTGGCAATCCGGTTCCAACGGTCTCCCGGATAATAATAGCCCGGATAAAAAGTACCGTTGCTGAGCGTGTCGGGTTGATTATTGGCAGATGCCACATAGCCGGAGGGAGGATTGATACTCATGGGATTCTCCTCAAATGGAATCCAGCCAATGGATTCATTGTCGGGATCCGACCCGTCTATGAAAATCTTGCTGTTAATGTGTAAAGGCCGAATTGGTAATTTTGCTGCTGCCCACCAAGCAATGTTTCCGGCCTTATCTCCATACATCACATTGAGACCGGGGGCGTGGATAAGCCGAACCGCAGCTTCCACCTCCTTTATATTTCCGGCATGGTTCATTTTCCAAAGAGCCTCAAGAGCTTTCGTAGGTTCCTGCGTATACACCCACCAGGAAGAGACGGGATTATCTGTTAACGCTGCCATCTCAGGAATTACGCCATTCATAAAAGGTCCGTGTATAGAGGATTCAATTTGAAGAAGAACTGGATCCTTTCCCTTGACTTGAATGGTATCTGTTCGTAAAGCTATGGGACGGGTTTCTTCCCCGTAAACCATTTCTTGCGGGTTTGTCGGATTTCTAGTTTCTTCATAAAAATCCTGGTCGTCGTTTTCAAACATGGTCAGCCCTATGCTGTGATGCCTAGAATGGCCAACTAACCCAAAGGGAATTCCCGCCAGGTGATTGCCATAAAAGCTGAACCCCGGATATTCCATATGTGCTTCAAACCACACAGACGGCTGGGCAAAACCGATATGGGTATCGTTACAAAATAAAACCGCACCGGATGCCGTCTTTTCCGGACTTACTACCCATCCGTTGCTTCCTTCCAAAAGCGGTACGGGTAATTTTTCCAGCAAAGACGTAAGGGAATTTCCTAAGTCTATTTCTTTACTAGAATCTCGATGGGGATAGTGGTTGGGGATAATATGGTGTTCCGGCAAAGTGTGGATAGAAAGATCTTTCAGGTATTCCGGGCCAAGCTGCCGGGCCATCTTAGTCACCAAGGGGTCGGTTCGCAGCGACATGGCAAAGGTAAATGACATATAACCAACGATGCCATGCATATCATTCACAGAGAACGGCCGAGGTTTATGGCCTAGAAGAGAATACTCCAGCGGAAGTTTACCTTTCTGAATAAATTTATTTACACCTTGGACATAGGCATCAACAGCACTTTTCCAATCAGAATTTCCAGCCTCATTCCATTCCTCCGTACTCCAATGGGCATGTTCGGGTACGCCGAGGGTTCGGAAAAACCTGTCAATATCCACGACATCTTCTCCTAAAAGCTCTGCCAGCGTTCCCGTACCTACGCGGCGCATCATATCCATTTGGAATAGTCGTTCTTGGGCATGGACATAGCCAAGCGTAAGGTACGCATCGGCCATGGTGCTGGCATAGATATGTGGGATTCCGTAGTTGTCATAAAGTACCTCTGTCTCTGAATTTAAGCCAGCAATGATTACTTCCCCTGAATAAGTTGGGGAGAATCTCCACCATGCCCAGAGAACGGTGGTCAAAATCAAAATCACCAATATACCTATTACCAGTAGAATTTTTTTCATAAAGGGGTGGCGTTAATATGATTTACCGGAGAAAATAACTATACAAATATCAAAAAAATAATGGGTTTACAAAGAAATTAAATTCATACCGTAAGTCCGCAAACCTTGCTAACAATAATCCTTCCTTACAGATACTGACCGGGCTGGGTTTAAATGATGTCATTCACGGTTGGACGGATGAGCACACTATACAAGAAGCTGGCTGGTACCAACAATACACCTCAATTGACAGTGGGATTACGATTACTTATGTTCCAAGTCGTCATTGGTCCAAGCGATGGCTTAACGACGACAACAAAAGCCTTTGGGGAGGTTTTTATATACAGTTTGGTGATAAAGCCATTTATTTTATGGGAGACACGGCAAAGGTTCCCATTTTTCAGATATCAAAAACACTCTAGGTTCTCCGGATTATTGCCTAATGGGCGTTGGTGCATATAAGCCGGAATGGTTTATGCACCAGGTCCATATCAGTCCGTTGGATGCCATAGATGCGTTTCATGACTTGGAGGGAAGTTATTTTATCCCCATGCATTTTGGCACGTTCGGTCTATCTGATGAGTCCATTATGGAACCATGGGATATTTTGGCAAAGGAAGAAAAATCCGTTCAGGGAGTGTTGGTAGAACCTGTGTTGGGTAGGAATTTATTTGTGGGAAATTAGGGTAAAGGCTGTTGAGCCTATTTTGCAGTAAAAATTCTTCCAACAAGCCCTATTGATAAAAAATGCCAATTCATTAAAAGTTGCCAATTTTTTTGGGGGGATTAATTCATTTCAACACCTCCTGCGAAACAGCTTTTGTAAAGATCTATTTTTGAACCGATCATTCACTAAGCGATCACGGCATCCGCTGTGTAATTTGATTTAGAATCCAACAAAAATAAAACAAAATCCTTTTTATACTTTTTTTTCGTTCCCACTCTTTAATTACATCGAAAAATTTTAAAATAACTCATTGAGAAAATCAATGATTCAACTCTTTCTTGTGTGACAAAAGTCCCCCTAAAACAGCAGAGTGATTATTACCTTTGACTTATAAATATTTAGTTAAAAATTTTAAATATATCATGCTATGATTAACGAACAAGAAATTTCATCCATGCCTAGAATAGGTGATCTGGCTCCAGATTTTAAGGCCATGACCACTACCGGATCAATGCAATTTTCTGAGTATATTAAAGGAAGGTGGACCATACTCTTTTCCCACCCCGCTGATTTCACCCCGGTATGTACGACAGAGATGAGTGGCTTTGCGTTGGAAAAGGAATTTTTTGCCGAACAGGAAACCAAATTGGTGGGGCTAAGTATAGATTCCATTCATTCCCATATCGCATGGGTAAATAATGTCAAAAAGAATTCGGGGATTTTGTTCGAATTTCCAATTATTGCGGATATCGATATGAAAGTTTCCAAACTTTATGGGATGCTACAGCCTGGAGAAAGCGAGACCGCAGCAGTAAGGGCTGTATTCTTTATAGATCCGAAAGGCAAAATACGGCTAATCATGTATTATCCTTTAAATGTAGGACGAAATATGGACGAAATAAAACGGGTATTGCTCGCTTTAAAGACCTCTGATGAGCATAAGGTTTCCCTTCCGCTGGATTGGAGGCCGGGTGAGAAAGTCATAGTATCTCCACCAAAGACCATAGCTGAAATGCAGGAACGTGAAGCGAGTAACTATGAAATGGTAGACTTCTATTTGGCAAAAAGAGACTTATAAGAAAACAGGAAAGGTGTATAACCTTTCCTGTTTTTATTTATCCCCTCCCCCGGATGTAACGTGTCGACATTATTGTTTTATTCATAGGCAAGTCTGAATGCAACGATAATAATCAAAAATCAACTAGGACCAACTGGAAAGCTTTTACACCTTTGCTGTAGCGTGTGCAATATGATGTAGGAGTTTAGATTCGGAATATGCACTGGGATTTCTACTGCGGACTTAAAACGCTTTAAAATCAGCCACTACGCTTCACTTTTAGAGTTCACCGTAGGGGTGGCTATGCCTCACTCTCCAAAGTGACTGATTTTCTTGCGTTTTATTCGCATCCCGACTTTGTCGGGACAGACTGTAACGAACCCTAATGCATAGTCCGGGTTAAAGATATTCGGCATGCGAAAAATGCTTTGGGTCTACACGAATATGTTTCTGAACTAAAAGATGAACGCTACCTGCTATTATTCTGGTTCAAAACCTTAATTTTGCCATTGGGACCAACAATCCCTATCTGTCATCAACTGATTTTTACGCATAACAATGGAACTTCCAAACAAAATGCCTGCTTCAGAGCAAACTGTAACAAGAAAAAAAATCTGGCTTTCCTCACCCCATATGGGTGGCACGGAGGAACGCTATGTCAAAGAGGCTTTTGACACGAATTGGGTAGCACCGCTCGGCCCAAATGTAAATGGGTTTGAAGATGACATCGTACGGTTTACGGACTGCGGTCACGCCGCGGCCTTAAGTTCCGGGACGGGCGCCATCCATTTGGCCCTTTCTCTATTGGGAGTAAGTGCGGGAGACTTTGTTTTATGCCAATCTTTCACCTTTTCCGCATCAGCAAATCCTATCCGCTACCTTGGAGCCATTCCTATTTTCATTGATTCTGAAGAGGATACATGGAATATGTGTCCAATAGCAATGGAACAAGCAATCCTTTCTTGCCAAAATGGGGAGATTTCTAGAACATTTCCTTCGCTAGAATTGCCGTTTACAGGAACGCTTCCCAAAGCGATCATTGTAGTCGACTTATACGGTATGCCTGCCAAGCATTCTGAAATATGCGAAATAGCAGCAAAGTACAACATACCTGTCATCGAAGATGCGGCAGAAGCTTTGGGGTCCTCTCTCAATGGGAAAAATTGCGGGACTTTTGGCGATATAGGTATCTTTTCGTTCAACGGCAATAAAATAATCACCACTAGCGGTGGTGGTGCTCTAGTGAGCAGTCAAGAGAATTTTGTTAACAAAGCCAGACACCTTTCCACCCAAGCCCGAGAGGATGCCCCTCATTATGAACATACAGAAATCGGATACAATTATAGAATCAGCAATATTTGTGCAGGCATAGGTAGAGGGCAGATGGAGGTTTTACCGGAAAGGGTGCGCCAACGCAGGGAGAACTATGCTAGGTACCGAACAGTTTTGGAAAACATACCGGGAATATCTTTCTTACAAGAGCCGAAGGGATATTTCAGCAACCGGTGGTTGACAACCATTCTGATAGATCCAAGCCTATCCGGGGGGATAACCCGGGAAGATCTAAGGTTGTCATTGGCAGAAGTGAATATTGAAAGCCGACCATTATGGAAGCCTATGCATTTACAACCCGTATTCAGACATTTTCCGTTTTATGGCAATGGGATAGCTGCTCAGTTATTTGACCAGGGTCTTTGTCTGCCGAGCGGTTCCAATTTAGAGCAGTCCGATCTCGATTTCATCATTGACAGAATAAAAAAAACATTTTATTCAAAATAATTTTTTCTCACAAAGTTTGCTGAATATGTATACTAAAACCGATTTAAAAATTGGCTTTTTGCAATTCACCCCAAATCAACACTATAACTCACCATAAGGCCTAGGAATGACTTGAAACAATTTTCGATAAAAGTTGTAAACTTTAAAATATATTGAATACTTTGGAGATAAATTATATAAAATTTTTGGTGCATGTATATATACGGAGCGTCTGATCAGGGGAGAGTAGTGATTGATATCATTGATTCTTATGAAAAAATTCACGGGGTATTTGATGACGACCCAGAGATTGAAGAGGTACTTGGATACCCTGTATTGGGAAAAGTCCCTGCCAATTTTGTATTTGACCATCAACTTTTTATTGCAATTGGAGACAATGCGATTCGAAAAAGACTGGTGTTATGTTACCAGGAAAGGGCAAGATTTGCCACTATCATTCATGAATCAGCAATTTTCAGTAAACGGGCTAATCTGGATGAGGGATGTGTCGTAATGGAAGGGGCTATTGTAAAAGTGAACTCCAACCTCGGTAAACACGTAATCGTGAACACAGGAGCCTCTATCGACCATGATTGCAACGTAGGCGATTTCGTGCACATTGCTCCGCAATCTACATTATGTGGTGGGATATCCATTGGAGAAGGCACGCTAGTTGGCGCAAACGCAATCATATTACCGCGGGTAAAAGTGGGTGCTTGGTGCCGGATAGGGGCAGGAAGTATCGTTAATGCGGATATCGCAGACGGTGAAACTTGGATTGATAGGGGATTGAAATCAGTCAGAGTATCCAAATAGGTGAAAAATATTTTATACATATACTTTTTTGAACTTTATATTAAAAACACAAACATTTTTAATATAAAGTAATATTTTTATATTTTATTTTAATTTTCTTATATTTTCAATATAATTATTGGAACATCGGTATTTATAAAATATATTATGCTAAATTCTTATTAAACTTAAATTTTTTTACTAATTTTGAGGCGTGGTCTGATTACATTAATTTAGATTTTTGCTTTTGATTTCTTTGTGTTAAAGTTAGTAGCGTTTATTCATGTAAAAGCTCTTAGTGAAACCCCTTAATAGAGTTTGGTCTAACACTTTATACATGCTAAAATTATAGTTTATTAATCGTTAAAATTTTACTTTTATGGTATCCATAGCCAGTAGATTAGCAAATAAGATAAAAATCTTGCCAAAATGGGGGGTTTTTTGTATCGACGCCACGATTTTAGTTTTTTCGGGTATAGCCGCTTTTTTCGTCAGGTCAAACTTTGACTTCAGTTTGCTAGATGAAAATCAAATTTGGAATGGGAGTATAATATATTCTATTCTGGGTGTGTTAGTCATATATTTCACGAAGACATATGAGGGGATTGTCAGGTATACCGCTATGAGAGACGGTATCAAAATCCTGAGAAGTACACTAATTTTGGGGGTATTGGTCTTTTTTACAAATCTTATTTGTGGGAAAGTTTTTGGAATGTCCCAAATCATGCCTATTTCAGTAATCATCATAGCCTCCTATATTTCTCTAGGTCTGTTAATTATTTACAGACTGATTGTTAAGGACTTACTTTACCGGGTCAACAATATCGAAAAAAAGAGAATAGAAAAAAGGGTGATTATTTTTGGAGCTGGGCAGGCAGGGGTGCTTACTCACACGACTATTAGAAAGGATAGTCAGATTAAGTATATCAACTGTGGCTTTTTAGATGACGACCCTAGCAAAAAAGGGAAGTATATTGAAGGTGTAAAAGTATTCGGGTCTTTAGATGAGCTCGAGACAATAATTGCGCTTAAGAATCCAACTGAACTTATCATTTCTACTCTGAGCATAAGCCCAGAACGTAAAAAGGAGGTAATAGAAGCAAGTATTGAAAAGGAACTTCATGTTTTCACAATTCCTCCTGTTAATCAATGGGTAAGTGGAGAATTGAAGACCGATGAAATTCGCGAAGTGAATATTGAGGATCTATTGGGAAGAAAAAGTATAAAACTTAAAAATGAAAAGGTTATTCAAGAAATGAAGGGCAGCGTAGTGCTGGTTTCAGGAGCTGCCGGTTCTATAGGAAGTGAACTTGCCATTCAGATAGCCCGTGCAAAGCCTTCAAAATTGTTGCTTTTAGACAAGTCGGAATCCGCATTATACGATATCGAGAACCAACTTGAACGACTAGGTTACGGGGTAGCGACAGAAGTAATTTTGGCCGACGTAAAAGAAAGAGACACTATCTTTAACATTTTTGAATCTTATAAACCCGAGTATGTTTTCCACGCTGCGGCGTATAAGCATGTTCCAATGATGGAAAAATACCCTAAAGAAGCTATAAAATGTAATGTATGGGGGACTAAAAACATGGCGGATGCAGCCTTAACGTTTGAGGCAAACAAATTTGTTTTTGTTTCTACCGATAAAGCTGTAAACCCAACCAATGTAATGGGGGCAAGCAAGCGGTTAGCGGAAAAATATATTCAGTCGCTCCATCAATACCATGATAAGCAAGTAGGAAATCCCAACCATACCTTATTTATTACTACCAGATTTGGAAATGTGCTGGGATCTAACGGATCTGTAATTCCCCTATTTAAGGAACAGATTAAATATGGAGGACCAGTTACTGTCACCCACCCGGACATTACCCGTTATTTTATGACCATTCCAGAAGCCTGCGAATTGGTATTGGAAGCTGCCGTGATGGGAAATGGCGGGGAAATATATGTATTCGACATGGGAAAACCTGTAAAGATTCTTGACCTTGCTAAAAAAATGATCAAGTTGAGCGGAAAAAAACTGGACGAGGAAATTTTTATCGAATATACCGGACTTAGGGAAGGTGAAAAAATGATTGAGGAATTGCTTAACAATACAGAAACTGTAAAAGAAACCCACCATGAGAAAATCAAAATAGCAGATGTTTCGAATGGTTACTATCCGGAAATCAATGCAGAAATCGAGGTGTGTATGGAAAACATTGAAAATTCCTCTGAATGGGATCTTGTAGCACGTATCAAAAAACTTGTACCGGAATTTATCAGCAATTCTTCCCGCTTTGAGATTTTAGATAACGAATTAAAGGAAAAATAAGTTATTATTTTACTTCCCTTAACTCATAAATATAGCATCACTGGTATTCCTTCTCAACCTCCTGGAGGTCAGCTTGGTCCCGGGCATACTGGATAAATCGGTTTTCTCCGACACCCAATACCAAATCACCCGGCCTGTCCCAAATTAATGGTCGGCCGATTACCCTACCATCATGAATAGGAATATAATAGGTTTTGATTGTTTCCCTATATTTTTCTCTTGCTTCCTCTGTCATTTCTTCCGATCCTAGACTTTTATCTCCACCAGATTTATGGGCTAATAAAAAGGAATTTCCTTTGCCCAAAATATTATATAAGTTACCGCTGAAAGCTTCCGCAGCCGGTTTTTCTGGAACGTTTCTCTCCCCGCTTCTGACATTGGAATCGGCTCCGGGTGCCAACTTAAACTATCTCCTCCCCAACAAATCCGCCCCGGTGAAGCACCATTCCAAACCCATTTGGACCATCTGCCAGCGAATTCTCCACTATAATGTCACCATTTTTATCAATGATGTAATTGGTCCCTTCCAATCCTGGTACCGACATCAGGTAGAGTTCCTTTTCCTTGTGAAAGTCGATCAGATGAAGTGTCTTCATCATGTCAAAGGTTAGAGAATCCGCTAATGTAAATTCCATCTCCTTAAGAACCTCATCCTTCTTGGAAAATGATCCTCCACATCCAACAAACACAGAGACTAGGAACAAAAAGGTCCAAACGGGTACAATTCGATTCATGGCATACAATATTATGATGAAAAACATATTTTTAATTAATTAGTTAAACCTAAGTTGTTAGCCTTTTAGTTTAAATTATTCCAACCGCAGCGATTTGGCTTCTTTCACTAGGTTGTTATAAATATTTTCAATTAATTTTTTTTGTGCTAAATCCAAAAGTTACCCCCAACTCGTAACTGTTGTCATAAAATAAAAACCAATTGATTATGATAAAGAAAATTATTCTAGGAGTTGCGGGGATAGCGGTGCTGCTTATAGGCATTTTGGCTGTTCATATTTATCAGGTCACAGCCGCAAAGAAAAGTAAGGCCCCATCTCTAGCCATGAGTAAAATATTGCTTCATGAAGAATTGGACTCACTCTCTTCATTGGAGCTGAAGTCCTTTATTCAAATAAATGATGGAGTTAAAGACGCCAGGATAAATAGAGCTGCAGGACACGCTATTTGCTTGTATGACCGGAATTCGGCTGATGTACGGGATATCATTTCATCAATAAATCAAAAATTCGAGCTACAGGCAACACTTTTTCAACCATCTGCTGATGAGCTTGCCATGAGTTGTCCGGCCATTGATCGTAACTCGGTCACATTTAAACTTGGGAATTTCTTTGAAAACCTTTTTGCCAAATTATAATTAGTTACAATTTAAACCTTTATGAACATGAAAAAATTAAATCGATTATTGTGGGTATTCGCGTTGGGGTCCTTACTAGGCGCATGTCAGGACGATCCGATAGACGTTATGCCAGATCCTGTTGATGAGTCGTTTTATGCGACCAAACTTGGAGGAGAAATGAGAGTAGCCGATCCGAATAATTCCGGTGCCATGATAGAGCAAGGGTACCTTAACTTAAGAACAGTCGTAACCAACACAGTTTTGGAAATTGCGACAAACGAGGGAGGAGCATACGATAATTTGCAGCCTTATTTCTCCGTGTTACTAAATGAAGTAGGAAGAGGCGAAACATCGGGATTTGCGATGCTGGTTGGAGATTTTACAGACTTTCTAGCCGAAGCCACGGGAGCAAAAAACTTTGAATATGATGGGTTGAATATGGTTGAAGCGCATGATCCTGAAAAAAATAACCGTATGAATGGGTTAATCAGCAACTCAGATTATGACCTTTTCGTGCAGGCAGTGGTGGCCGGTGCGGCTACTTCTGGTATTACAGATGCTGAAATTATTGGGCCTGTCGGACAACTGTTAGAATCAATCCGTGAACCAATCGTTCAACGGGGAGCTGATGAAATGCTTGATTTGTATACGCGATTGGGTGGTTCGGGACTTATCGTTGATCCATCCGACGAGAATGAGTTAATTGAGGCAGGGTATATTCCTCTTAGAGCCGTTGTGACAAGTACAGTAATGGTTATTGCTACAAATGAAGGGGGTAAATATGATGAGTTGCAACCCTATTTCTCCGTTCTTTTGTCGGAAGTTGGAAGTGGAAATATGTCGGGATTTGAGATGTTGGTGTCAGATTTCAGTGATTTTTTGGCTGCTAATATTGGTTCTCAAAACATCACATATGATGGATTAAATATGGTTGATGCCCATAATCCGGATGTGAACAGTCGAATGTCTGGGAGAATCTCTTCCGACGATTATGATTTGTTTATAGGTGCGGTGGTAGAAGGGGCCTTGGAAAATGAAGTACCGATGTCCATAATCGAAGAATTTGGAGCGATATTGACAAGCGATGGGTTGAAAAATGCCATAGTTCAGGGATAATAGTAGTGTTGGTTTAGTGGTGATGTAAGGTCTTGGGATGTTCCCAAGACCTTTTTTAGTTGGTAACTTCGCCCTTTTTATCATTTACCTCGTTCTTAGTTCAAAGTTTGTGACCTTAATGCTTCTCTACATTCTTAAGAATCTTCATGAACAAGTTTTACGGTCAAGTTTAGGAAGTCCATCTTTTATTGCAAAATAAAATTATTTATCTTTGTAAAAGTTATTAGGTCCGCAATATTTTTACATTTTAACTATTTTCAAATCAACCTATTATCGTCCATTAAACTACTCCGTACTACAACAAATATTTTTCGAATGCAGTCATTAAAAAAACTATTGTCTTTTTTCTATACATTGGGTCAATCGAATGAAGAGAACTACTTTTCAATTTGCTGTTACCTCAAGGACGAAAATGAATATTTGAAAGAATGGATTGATTATCACCAAAAGATTGGGGTAGAACATTTTTATCTTTATGATAATGGAAGTAAAAAACCAGTAAGGGAGACCATTGAATCGCTAAATTATAGCTCTATTACCACTGTAATTGAGATACCGGGAAAAGAAAAGCATATTGAAGCTTATAATCATTGCTTAAGATATTTCGGGAACAAATCCAGATGGATAGCATTTATTGATATGGATGAGTTTCTTGTCCCCAAAACTGACGACTCGAATTTAAAAAAATTCATGCGGAAATTCGAGCCATACGGAGGGTTGGGAGTGACATGGTTAATCTTCGGTTCTAATGGGCATAAAAACAAACCGCATGAAAGCCAATTAGAAGCTTTCACTATGCGATCGGAAGTTAGCTTCAACGCTAATGTCCATATCAAAAGCATCGTACAGCCAAGGTATGTTCGATCTGCACGTATAAGTCATTGTTTTAATTATAAAATTGGTTTTCATTGTGTCAGTGAGAACTTCCAAAAAATACCACGTGCAGTTTCACCTCCAAGCGTAGACACCATTCAACTGAATCATTATTACTGCCGATCTCTGGAAGAATACCATGAAAAAATTCAAAGGGGCCGGGGGGACAGACTTGACCTAAGAAAATTGGAGGATTTCCATGACCATGACCGGGATTCCAACGTAGTTGAGGACAGGACCATTCTGGAAATAGCGAAGTTATAGAAAACTAGTTAAGCTAGGGAGGATACAAATTAAACGGTTTTTTAGGGATCTTGCAGTTATCAACTTGCGCTATAGGGCGGTTACAATAGTTCCACAATACTATTCGCAAGGGCACTTTATCAAATCTTTTTAAAGAAAATGCTATACTTTTTTTAATTGCAATAATATGCTCATTGCAAAAGATAGTGGACAACACGGCTCATTTAGCATATATAGAAATTAAAAAAAACCCTCCTAACCTTTTCACCTTACTATTTTTGAAGTTATCCCCTATTCTACCAATCCATACTGCCTCTTTTCCTCGTATCTTTTAAAAACCATATAAAAGCCATGCAAAAATTTATTCTATACAGCCTTTCTTGGGAGCAATCGGATGTAAAGACACGAGAAGCTTTCTCTTTTTCCAATGAGGATATTGTACGCTTTAATGATCAGATGCGCTCATTGAACCATGTCAGCGAATGGATGGTTCTTTCAACCTGCAACCGAACTGAAATTCTTACATATGGGAAGCCATCTTCTATGGACGAGGTTTTGACTCAAATTGCCAAAGCTAAAAACCAACTTGCGGCAGCTACTTCGGAAATATTTCAGGTGAGAATAGAAGATGCTCTACCCTATATTGCGGAGGTAACCAGCGGACTAAGATCCCAGATTTTAGGTGATGCGCAGATTCTCAACCAAGTAAAAGTAGCTTATAAATTTGCCTGTCAATGCGAAACTGTAGGTGCTTTTACTCACAGGGTGATGCAACTACTGTTCGCTGCAAATAAAAAAATTGCTACCCAGACAGACTTCAAGACAGGCATTAGTTCAGTTCCATACGCAGCGATTGACATGGCAAAAGAATACATGGAAATGTATAACGATCCGGCAATTGCAGTGGTGGGTTTTGGGGAAATGAGCCAGTCAGTTTGTAAGTACTTAATTTCCAAGGGTGTTGCAAACATCACAGTCTTTAATCGGTCAAAAGAAAAAGTAAGGGAATTTTTTCAATTCCGGCCAGTCCAATGGACAGTTTATAGTTTAGATGAACTTGAGAACAAACTAGTGGATTTTGATATTGTTTTTTCGGCAGCGACTGTCCCCAATTACGTCATAACACCAAGTATGCTAAACAAAGAGCGTGAGGGATTCTTTCAACTGCTGATGGATATTTCTCTTCCCAGATCCGTAGACCCTAATGTGGACAGATTAGAAGGCGTAATTCGCCTCGACATGGATGACATTAAAGAAGTGACGGGCGCATCAGAAAGTAGAAAACAGGAAAGTATTGGAACAGTAATGCGTATTTTAGAAGATTGCGTGCATACTTTTGAAAATTGGGCTGAATCCCATAAAAAACTAAAAGGGGTAAGGGAATTAAAACAACGGCTATATAACATTGACTATGGCAGGCTTCTTGCTTTTTATTATAATAGGACGGAATATAAAGATTACACCATCAAACATGCAAATCCCGACTCTTTACTCATTCAAAAGTTGATTAGGGAAACTGTATTATCAATCAAGAACCTCCCTTCTTGACGTTTTAGAAGTTAATTTTCAGGTGAATACCAAAGTTCTTTTGATATGGAAAGTAGCGGATATTTTGAGCAAGGATAAATCTGTCGGTATTTCCGGTGGAAACTCTTTTTTCAATGTTTTCAGGACATGGCACATGTTTTTTCCGTCTAGAAACAAACCAAGCCGATATCTACTTTAACTATGATTTCAGTAATCATTTGTACCATTAACGAATCCCATAAACTGCGTATTTTCCAAAATATACAAGATACAATCGGGGTTCCCTTTGAATTTTTGGCAATCGATAACCGTCACGAACCACGTGGGATTTGTGCTGTTTATAATGAGGGAGCTAGAAAAGCAAAATTTGAATGTGTTTGCTTCGTTCACGAAGATGTACAATTTAATACTCAGGGTTGGGGAAAGTCGCTGGTTTATGCTTTTAAAGATCAAACTTGGGGACTTTTGGGACTGGCAGGTGCTGCCCATAAACCTAAACTCCCATCCGGTTGGGGAGCGGAAGGGCTACAAGACCGTTTTATAAAAGTAAATTTGGTTCAGCATTTCAAAGGCAACCGGCCTCCTTCACTCCAATATCAAAATACTGAAAAAGAAAAAATAGCAGAGGTAGCCTGTGTGGATGGTGTATTTCTTGCAACCACCAAATCAATCATTCAGGAGATCCCTTTTGATGAATCCCTTTTAACTGGCTTTCACGGATATGACTTGGATCTTTCGCTGGCAATTGGCCAGCATTATAAGGTTGGTGTGACCTACGAAATACTTGCGGAACACTTTTCGGAAGGAAGTCTGAATATAGACTGGTTAAAAAGTTCTTTACAGGTCCACGAAAAATGGGCCGACAGTCTACCTAAGTCCGTAGCTCCAATCTCAAAAAAAGAGAAAACAATTTGCGAAAAAAGAACATATCGTTTTTTGCTCCCAATTTTAAAGCGAAATGACGCACTGGAATATAGTCTCAAAATCCTCCACCAAGGAGAATTAATGAGGCTAAATATCTGGACATATTTGAAGATGTATATAAGTCTGGGGAAAACATACTTTGCCAAAGAAACTATTTAGGCTCTTTTTACCAATGTTTTTGCCTTAATACCCCAAATTTGTCGAAGAGCAAAGGAGAGCGTTTTAAAACTTCTATTTTTTGGTATATAAGCCAATTTATTCTGGTATTTCCATATTAAATACCCAAACCGAAAATTCAGAAAATTATGAGTCCGGTCTTTTCCACTTTCATATATTTTCTTGGCAAATTTATTGGCAGGGTGATCTTTTGTTTCTGAGCATATTTTTAACCAATTATTTTCCCTTTCCATTCTCTCCTGTGTCACTTTTAGCTTGCTTTTTCCTTTCTTTCTGCCTAATATGTCCGTGGAATTCCCTGAATGCTGCCGGTGACCGACCAAGGATTCCGGCATATACTTTATTCTGCCTTTTCCACTAGCGACGAACGCAATATAATGATCATAAACTCCAATGTCTGGAAATGGCAAGACAAATTCAAGCAGGTCTCTCCGAAACATCATACTATGGCCGGACACACAATTGAAAAATAAAAATGGAACGGGGTCGTTTCCTTCGACCATATGCAGTCGATCTGACATCTTCATTCCAAGATCATTACCTGAATCATCCACGAATGCTGAGTCATGATATATCAATAAATTGTCTTCGACCGCATGCTGTAGTTTGGTTACTTTATCTTTATCCCATATATCATCCTGGTCCGAAATCAAAATATACTCCCCTTTACAGAGCCCAAGGGCTTTTTCAAAGTTCTTTTGATAACCCAGATTAGTGAAGTTTCTAAACAACCGAATAGAAGGATAACACTCCGCAAATTCGTGTAAAATAGCCCAAGTTTGGTCAGTGGATGCATCATCAACAATAATGATTTCCAAGTTGGGATAGGTCTGTCCCACAAGGGTACCAAGTTGTTCACAAAGGTATTTCTCCCCATTATAGGTGCAGAGAGCGATGGATATCAGCGGCAAGTTTTCGTTCATGACACCGTAAATTGTTGCATATCAATTAATCGGGCATATAGCCCTTCCTTAAACAAAAGTTCCGCATGGGTTCCTTCCTCCACGATTCTGCCCTCATCCAAAACAACAATCCAATCCGCATTTTGAATGGTAGACAGTCTGTGAGCAATGACCAGTGTGGTCCGGTTTTGCATTAGTTTATAAAGGGCATCCTGTACCAGCTTTTCAGAGGCTGTATCCAACGCAGATGTCGCCTCATCCAGTAATAGGATAGATGGATTTTTCAACACTGCCCGGGCAATACAAATCCGTTGCTTTTGTCCGCCAGACAATTTGACTCCCCTATCTCCCATATTGGTATCGTATCCTTTGGGAGTCTTTATTATAAAGTTGTGTGCATTGGCTATTTTGGCCGCATCCATTATACTTTCTAAAGAGGCATCGGGATTTCCAAAGGCAATATTGTTACGAATACTGTCGTTGAAAAGTATTGACTCCTGATTGACAATCCCTATATGTGAGCGTAGGGAGAAAGTATTTATTTTTGACAAAGGCACTCCATCTATAAGAATAGATCCTTCCGTTGCCTCCAAAAAGCGGGGAATAAGATCAATCAACGTTGATTTTCCGCCACCAGATGGACCAACCAAGGCAACGGTTTTACCCTTAGGCACCCGAAGATTTATATTTTTAAGTATGGCTTTGTCGCCATAGTGGAAACCTACCTCCTTGAATTGAATACCTTCCTGAAAGCCCTCTAGAATCTGAGCATTCTCCACATCAGTGATTGCAGGTTTTTCATCGATCAACTGCAATACTCTTTCTCCGGCGGCAATACCGGCATGAATGGTACTGAATGATTCCGTCAAGGCTTTTGCGGGCCGCATCACTTGAGAGAAAATAGCAATATAGGTAATGAACTCAGCTGCGGAAAGCGCGGATTCGTTAGTCATTACCAAAGAGCCCCCATACAATACAATGAGAGCGACCATCATAACTCCCAGCGTTTCAGATACCGGAGACGCAAGTTGTTGGCGGTAGGCCATTTTTCTTCCCAAATTGGAGTATTCTACATTTTCATCATGAAATTTATCCTTGATACGTTCAGTTGCGTTGAAGGCTTTGATAATTTTAATACCTGAAAGAGCTTCATCCAACAAACTGATCATCATCCCATACCTTTCTTGGGCTTCAGTAGCTTGCGCTTTTAATCTTTTAACAATTTTGGATATGGCAAACCCGGATATAGGAATGACCAAAACAGCAAAAAATGTCAATTTGGCAGATATTGCAAACAGGATAAATAGATAGGCTATCAACTGTAAGGGTTCCTTAAACGCCACCTGTAAGGTACTCGTGACACTATATTGCACTACCTGAACATCCGATGAAATCTTGGAAATTATGTTCCCTTTCCGCTGACTGTTGAAGTATTCCACCTGAAGATCCATTACATTGTCAAAAACACGCCTCCGAAGATTAAGTAGGGTATGAATCCTCAAATTCTCCATCACGCGCTGTGAAAAATAACGAAACAGGTTACTGAATATGACAGATAGAACTATCACCAAACAGACAACCTGCAGTGCTTTAAAGCCGCCAAATTCCTCATGAATGTGATAAGTGTAATAATTAAAAAACCCCAGAATATCGAATGCTGAGTCCGGATAGGCCACTGCAACTTGTTCTTCTTTGAAAAGAGTGGTCAATAACGGAGCCAACAGAGCTAGATTCAGGGTATTAAAAATGACTGCCAAAAGCGTCATAAGTACGTATGGAATTGCGTACTTTTCGATAGGTTTGGCAAATGACAATAAGCGAAAATAAGTATGCATGCTGTTTTAGTGGTTGTGGACTATAACCAGATGAGTTTTTTCTTAGAAAGGTCCTTTTGTACCTGCCTTTGGATATCAAATATTGACTTACTACTGTTTTGGGCGTTCATCAGTGAAGTAAGTTTTTGTTTGGAAGAGTGGATGGCATCCAGTTGATTGATAAAAGACATGTAACTTTTAAGATACCAAAACTGCCCCATAAGTAATTTTGGAAGCACATCAAATAATAAAATCTGGGCAAACCAGAATGGGAGAAGGTGACTTTCCAAGTGGATGGCATGTACCATAAAGCGGTTTCGGAAATAAATCTGCTTTACCTGGATCTTTTTACATTGGGTTTTCGTGGTAAATGATCCCCGGTGAAAACAGGTCGATTCATGATCGTAATAACTCTTCCAACCGACTCGCCAAGCCCTTAACCCTAGATCTAAATCCTCACTGTAATAGGGAGAAAAGATCTCATCAAACCCTCCAAGCTTTTTCATCTTTTCCGCGTCGATAAGTGCATTTGCTCCTGAAAGAAAAGCTGTGGGGGTTTGCTCAGTTTTACAAGTTTGATAGAAAAGTTTATTGGTTTTTATCTTAAATCCCACATTTTTGAGCGATCTGGCTGCAACTTCTATTTTATTGGAATCCATTTCCAGAATCTTACCCATTACGCCAAAGGTATCTTCCTTATCAAAATACTTCCATTGCTTTTCAAAATAGTCAAACGTGAGTTTTACATCGGAGTTCAATAAAAAAACCAGCTCATGTCGTGCTTCAAACAATCCTTGATTACAAGAAAACGAGAATCCACTGTTCTTTGAGTTTTTTATTACTCTGACGGCAGGATAATTTTGTTCGAGAAAGGATACAGAATCATCTGAGGAAGCATCATCGACCACAATAATTTCATACAACACATCTGCTTTTTCAAGAGCTGTATAAGTATGTGGCAAATATTCCTCAAGCAGGGATTTTCCATTAAAATTAGGAATGATGACAGAAAGGCTCTTCTTCATGTTTTATTGGGTTAGTCAAATAAGTTGGCTTACCTCAGGACGTAAGGATTGACAAAAATGCTACAAGTGAGCTGGGTTTTTTCGGGTTTACTGAAAACGAAGTAAAAAATATAGACGTCTCTATAAATTATTGTTTCATTTTATGAATTAAGAATTGATTTGTTTTATCCCTCCTGCTGATTTTTTTATAGCCTTTCGCTGGAAAAGCTATGATATTAATTGGAGAAAATCATATGCAGGGGAAGGTAAATCCCGATAAATACATTTAAATTAGAAGTTCTCAGTAACCACAAAATCGAATACCCCTTATGATTTCCCCCTATAGTTTAAATTCTTATTTTACTCTTGCAGCCATTATGATGCCAATTCTTTTTGTTTCATGCAATAAATCGCTGGATCAAAAGAATATCATTAACAAGTCAAACTTGGAAGCCCACATTAAGACTCTGTCATCCGACGAGTTTATGGGAAGGATGCCTTTTACTGCCGGTGAAGAAAAAACGGTTGCCTATCTGACAGAGCAGTTAGTTGGATTTGGAGTACAGCCTGGTAATGAAGGTGGCTATGTGCAGAAGGTACCCATGGTGGAAATTACCACCACAGCTTCGGACAAATTGACCATTACTGATGGTCAGACAACAATCGATTTGGAAGGACTAAAAGATTACGTGTTTTGGACAAGAAGAACTGATTCTCCTATCGCCTTCGAGCAGGTAGAGATGGTGTTTGCTGGATTTGGCATAGTTGCTCCAGAATATGATTGGAATGATTACAAGGATATAGATGTAAAGGGAAAGATTGTCGTCGTACTTGTCAATGATCCGGGATTTGGAACGGAAGATGAAAGCTTTTTTAAAGGGAATACCATGACCTACTATGGTCGATGGACCTACAAGTTTGAAGAAGCCACCCGGCAGGGCGCATTGGGATGTCTGGTTGTTCACAATACCATTCCCGCTGGTTATGGGTTTAATGTGCTTCAAAATAGCTGGAACTCCCCAAAACTCTATTTGGACCCCAGGGGCAAGGAGCAATATGAAATGGCATTTGAGGGATGGATTACTTTGGCTACCGCCAACCGGCTTTTCCAACAGGCGGGAATCAATGAAAGAGAATTACTGACAAAGGCCAGAAGAGCAGACTTCGAAGCCATACCATTAGGCATTCAGGCATCCGGAAGCATGGAGGTATCCGCTAAATTCGATGTATCGCAAAATGTAATCGCAAAAATTTCCGGCACCAAACGACCAGAAGAATATATCATCTACACTGCCCATTGGGATCACCTGGGAGTAGGTACTCCAGATGAAACCGGAGACAGTATTTATAACGGTGCTCTGGACAATGCCAGCGGAACAGCCGCCTTGCTGGAAATTGCCAGGGCATTTGCGGAGGCGCCGAAGGCTCCGGAGAGAACCGTTATTTTTCTTTTTGTCACTGCAGAGGAACAGGGCCTATGGGGTTCCGCTTATTATGCGGAAAATCCAATCTACCCCATAACCAACACAGTGGCCAACGTCAACATGGACGGGATCAATCCCTATGGAGAGATGAAGGATTTGGTCTTGGTGGGCATGGGCCAATCCGAGTTGGAGGACTGGGCTGCGGAAGAGTTGGAAAAAGTAGGCAGATATATTTCCTCTGAGCCCAATCCTGGCGCGGGTTACTACTTTCGTTCCGACCATTTTAACTTTGCAAAAGTTGGTATTCCTGCATTGTATACAAACACAGGTATAGACCATTGGGAATTGGGGAAAGAACATGGCAAAAAATTGCAGGAAAATTATGTTTCCCAGTACTACCATAAGCCATCGGATGCCTATGACGCAGCTAGATGGAACCTGGATGGAGCGGTGGCTGACATTACAATTTTATATGGAATTGGCAAACGCCTGGCGAATTCTGAGAAATGGCCGGGATGGAAAGACGGTTCGGAATTTAAAGCACTGCGGGCAGATAAGAAATAAACGAAATTGGAAAGACTATATTCTTAACCACTATTTTATGAACAAAACGTATGCTTCGGCGATTCTACCGGTTTTATTTTTGGCGTTGAGCTGCTCCCCTACTGGCCCTATGGATTCCGTCAACCGGTTATTTGACAACTACAAAGGAAATCAACCCGGTGCTGCGTTGGGAATTATCAAAGATGGTCATCTGGTTTATTCGAAAGGATTTGGGAAGGCACGCATAGAAGGAGACTTGGATGTAACTCCTTCCACAAACTTTCGCTTGGCTTCCGTTACCAAACAATTTACAGCCACGGCAATTTTATTGCTAAAAGAAGAAGGTTTAGTCAATTTGGAATGGACGCTTACCGAGATATTTGATGATTTTCCGGAATACGGTGAAAAAATAACCCTAACCCATTTGCTGAATCACAGTTCCGGAATTAAGGACTATGAGGAATTTGTACTCGACACTGGCGTAAACAATCAAATAAGGGACGCTGGGGTGCTGAATATAGCTAAAGAGCAAATCGAAGGATATTTTTCGCCTGGAGAAAAATACAAATACAGCAATACCGCCTATGCGATTTTGGCTATGGTGGTGGAAAAGTATTCAGGAATGGACTTCCCTGCCTTTTTAAAGGAACGGATTTTTGATCCACTGAAAATGGATAGTACAATTGCCTACGTCCGAAATATCAATTGGGTTCCAAAGCGGGCATATGGGTATGATTCAATCGGTGGCAAATGGATTGAGCGGGATCAAAGCCCTACAAGCGCAGTGCTTGGAGACGGGGGTATATATTCCAATGTGGAAGATCTGTATAAGTGGGATCAATCGTTATATACCACAAAGTTATTGACGCAGGAATCGCTAGATCTATTGTTTGGGTATGGCAGGTTGAAAAACGGGGAGGAATTTGACTACGGATTTGGGTGGTACCTTAAGAAAATGCCTGATGGAGAGCAGGTTGTTTATCATACCGGAAGTACTATCAGTTTTCGAAATGTGTTTTACCGGATTCCCGCCAGAAAATTAAGTGTTATCATCCTAACCAACCGTAACCAGGTTCGCGAAGAAGGTATGACGCTTTGGGCCGAAAAGGTGATTGAGTTGTATGAGGGGGATTAGCATAGAAAGGGACACGGATAAAGTATATTTTTTGTGTCGGAATAATCTCGACATCAATAAAAACAATCCGTACAATCCGCCAAACCAGCGGGCAATCCTTCTTGGAGGTGGAATAGAACACGGATGACTCGGATAAAACGGATAAAGCGGATTTTTTTGGATCGGAATAATCTCGACATCAATAAAAACAATCCGTAGAAATCCGTACAATCCGCCAAATCCGTGTTCCATTTGCTCCAAAGTAAAATAGAACACCGATGACGCGGATGAAACGGATGACGCGGATTTTTTTGGATCGGAATAATCTCGACATCAATAAAAACA
>NZ_VOLC01000011.1:1677-241011 GCF_009797935.1 Lunatibacter salilacus | reverse complement strand
CCCCTTATTTCTGGCGGGTAAGTGCCCAGAACAGCGCCGGTCAGGGCCCTTGGTCTCAGACTAGAACCTTCATCACTTTAGCAGACACCTCCGGTCCAACCTCAGAATTGGTAGCGCATTGGAAAATGGATGAGGGAAGCGGCAACACTTTAATTGACCACTCCGGATATGGCAATAACGGGGTACTGAGAAATGCTACCAACGTTACCTGGGTACCCGGGGTTGACGGGCTAGCACTGAACCTTCCAGGTTCGGTGGATAGGTATGCGGAAGTAAACAATGCTCCATCGCTCAACATAAGCGATAAAATCTCAATTACTGGATGGATTAGGCCGACCGCGGTTCAGAGCAAAGTTATTCTGGGTAAATCTACCCAAAATGGTTATGAGGTAAGCATAACAAATACTGGAAAAATCGAATTCTGGCTTAATTGGACAGCTAACAATTTGACTTACCATATTCTATCCACTAACAATTATATTGCAAATGGTACCACTTGGACCCACTTTGCCGCCATCTTTGATGGACTTTCAATGAAAATTTATCTGAACGGGGTTGAGGATAACTCCAAAACATTCTCCTCCCCAGCTACCATATTGAACAATAATTCCATTCTAAGGATCGGCGCTTGGGGGAGTGATTATCGATGGACGGGTGGATTGGATGACCTTAGGATTTATCATGGAGCCCTAAATGCGCAAGAGGTAAGTGCATTATTCTCCAGTGAACCAGCAATTCCTATAGCACCAATTTTATCTACCCCAGCGAATAATGCCTCGGGAATTTCCCTAACCCCTGCACTTTCCTGGCAATCGGTAAGCGGTGCGGAGAGTTACCACGTGCAGGTGTCCACCAATGACACGTTTACCAATATTGTTTTTCAGCAATCCGGTATTTCGGGCACTAGCGTTAACGCCTCAGGACTGAATTTCCAGACTGCATACTTCTGGCGCGTAAGTGCCCAGAACAGTGCGGGTCAAAGCCCTTGGTCCCAGGTCAGGACGTTTACTACCCAAAACCAACCCGTGGTGGTTCCTGCTGCCCCCACCCTGAGTGCCCCTGCCAACAACGCTACAAATATCTCGCTCACCCCGGCACTTTCCTGGCAATCGGTGAGCAGTGCGGAGAGTTACCAGGTGCAGGTGTCCACCAACGACACGTTTACCAATATTGTTTTTCAGCAATCGGGTATTTCGGGCACTAGCGTTAACGCCTCAGGACTGAATTTCCAGACTGCCTACTTCTGGCGCGTAAGTGCCCAGAACAGTGCGGGTCAAAGCCCTTGGTCCCAGGTCAGGACGTTTACTACCCAAAACCAACCCGTGGTGGTTCCTGCTGCCCCCACCCTGAGTGCCCCTGCCAACAACGCTACAAATATCTCGCTCACCCCTGCACTTTCTTGGCAATCAGTGAGCGGTGCGCAGAGCTACCAGGTGCAGGTTTCCACCAACGACACGTTTACCAATATTGTATTTCAGGAAACGGGTATTTCCGGTACCAGCGTCAACGCCTCAGGACTGAATTTCCAGACTGCCTACTTCTGGCGCGTAAGTGCCCAGAACAGTGCGGGTCAAAGCCCTTGGTCCCAGGTCAGGACGTTTACTACCCAAAACCAACCCGTGGTGGTTCCTGCTGCCCCCACCCTGAGTGCCCCTGCCAACAATGCCACAAATATCACCCTAACCCCGGCACTTTCCTGGCAATCGGTAAGCGGTGCGGAGAATTACCACGTGCAGGTGTCCACCAATGACACGTTTACCAATATTGTTTTTCAGCAATCCGGTATTTCGGGCACTAGCGTTAACGCCTCAGGACTGAATTTCCAGACTGCATACTTCTGGCGCGTAAGTGCCCAGAACAGTGCGGGTCAAAGCCCTTGGTCCCAGGTCAGGACGTTTACTACCCAAAACCAACCCGTGGTGGTTCCTGCTGCCCCCACCCTGAGTGCCCCTGCCAACAATGCCACAAATATCACCCTAACCCCGGCACTTTCCTGGCAATCGGTAAGCGGTGCGGAGAATTACCACGTGCAGGTGTCCACCAATGACACGTTTACCAATATTGTTTTTCAGCAATCGGGTATTTCGGGCACTAGCGTTAACGCCTCAGGACTGAATTTCCAGACTGCATACTTCTGGCGCGTAAGTGCCCAGAACAGTGCGGGTCAAAGCCCTTGGTCCCAGGTCAGGACGTTTACTACCCAAAACCAACCCGTGGTGGTTCCTGCTGCCCCCACCCTGAGTGCCCCTGCCAACAACGCTACAAATATCTCGCTCACCCCGGCACTTTCCTGGCAATCGGTGAGCGGTGCGGAGAGCTACCAGGTGCAGGTGTCCACCAACGACACGTTTACCAATATTGTATTTCAGGAAACGGGAATTTCCGGTACCAGCGTCAACGCCTCAGGGCTGAGTTTCCAGACTGCCTACTTCTGGCGTGTAAGTGCGCAGAACAGTGCGGGTCAAAGCCCTTGGTCTCAGACAAGGACCTTCATTACGATAGCAGACACCTCCGGTCCTACCTCTCAATTGGTTGCGCATTGGAAAATGGATGAGGGAAGCGGCAACACGTTAATCGACCACTCCGGCTATGGCAATAATGGTGTACTGAGAAATGCTACCAACGTTACTTGGGTACCCGGCGTAGACGGGTTGGCGCTGAACCTTCCGGGTACGACAAACCGCTACGCTGAAGTAAACAATGCGCCATCGCTAAATATCAGCGATGCAATAACCCTGTCTGCCTGGATCAGGCCCACATCGGTTCAGACCAAATCCATCATGGGCAAGTCAGTCCAGAACGGATATGAGATCAACATCACCAACGCCGGAAAAATCGAATTCTGGATTAACTGGACTGCAAACAACCTTACTTATCACCTACTATCCAACAGCAACTATGTGGCAAACGGGGCTACATGGACCCACGTTGCTGCCACATTTGACGGGCTTTCCATGAAAATATATCTGAACGGGGTAGAGGACAATTCCAGAACCTTCTCCTCCCCAGCCACCATATTGAACAACAATTCGATTTTAAGAATCGGCGCATGGGGTACTGATTTCAGATGGACGGGTGGATTGGATGACCTTAGGATTTATCATGGGGCATTGAATGCCAATGAAATTGCGGATTTATATTCATTTACAAACTCAAACGCCAGAATACTTTTCCAGGATAGGGAAGGATCTGTAAATGAAGAAACTGCGGAATCTTTAATCTCTACTCGTGAATTAAGAACAACAATATTCCCCAATCCAGTGGAGAACCATATCAATTTAATGTTCTCTAGTGAGATTGAGGGAGAGGTGGATATATCAATTCATGATGTGACAGGAAGGCTGGTTTTTGAAACAAAAACTCATTTTGAAGGTAATAAAATGCTCATTGACTTAATTGGTAGGGACAATATAAGTGCGGGATGGTATTTACTAACTCTAAAAACGCCAACTAATATGGAAAGATTTAAATTTCTAAAAAAGTAAAATCAGAATATAAAACTTTAGTTTTAGAAATTCGTCTTTAATTTAATAAGAGACTAAAATATAGATTAACTGTGTATTAAACCCACAATTTGTGGAACAGTTACACAACTAAGAATTTTTCATAAGATTTATTTAAATAAAAAAAATTATAAAATCTATTGAATTGATTATCGATATTTTTATAACCAAATTTTTCCTATTGAAAAATTTGGTTATAAAAAATATTGGTATAAAATGGCGTAATTGAGGAAAAGTGTGGAAATTAAAATATATTATTTGATACCTTAGACTTCAGTTAACTACGATTAAATAAAAAAAAACATCAAGAGCAAATTAATAGGGTTGAATTAGGTTTTTTCTTATAGATAAAATAGATTTAATATGTACTATCAGCTGAGATTCAACACCTCTAACGTATCTCATTCTTCATAAAAATTTAATTGAATTTTTAGTAATATTATCGGCTCCGTATATTCCTTTAATTAAGGGATCTACAAAATTTTCAATTTCATAGTCAAAAAAGGTGCTTTTTAAACAATGGTTGGTTTTAAAAATATTTTATTGCAATATCAGTTTTGTCAGACTTTTAGGTGTCATTTTTATCGTAACTAAAAAATATCTTTTGGTCAAGAAATCATACAAATATCAGAATCCATTATTAAATATTCCAAGACCATTTTGACTGATTAATAATTCAGGTTAAAAAAAACAAAAATTAATGGTACAGTAATCGCAAGCGTCCTTCAAATAATTTAAAAAAAAAGCTAATTATTTAAGGTATGAAAAAAACAAAAAAAATCACTCAATTTCTTTGCCTGGGACTGATTACCGGAGGCTTTTATGCTTGCGATTTTACGGAAGACCAAATCCCGCTTATCGAGGATGATGCAAAAGTGCTATTTGCAACTGTTTCTCCAAAATCGAATTTTATCTTTTTTGATGACTTCAATTCAGGGAATTCCCCACTTTCAATGGCGCACAGTCATGAGCTAGGTGGAAATCATTCATTAACATCGGTCACTAAGCCAAATTATCCAAATGAAAAGGCCGCAAGGTTTGAATTAAGGGATAATGATCCTTTGGTTAAAGGAAGCATTCGTGCAGAAGTTACCATTGTGAAGGGAGACGAAGGTCATATTGAAAAGGATACCTGGTATGGCTTTGACCTCTTTGTACCAGAGGACTATGCCGACGAGGATGATACCGAATCAATTAACCAATGGTTCCATGATGGTCCAGCTGCTTTAATTAATATTCGAAATGGAAAATTATTTTGGAGGTTCTATATCAATGGCAATAAAACCGACATCCAATTAGGTGCTTTGAAAAAAGGGCAGTGGAGTAATTTTGTAATTCACATGGTTCATTCATATGAATCTGATGGTGTAACAGAATTATGGTTGGATGGTAAAAAACTCATTGACGAAAGAGGTAGAAATATAAACAGTAGTGGCGGTATTCCAAAGTGGAAAATTGGAATTTACAAGTGGGAATGGGCAGATAGCAAAACCACAGTCAGCAAAAGGGTATTGCTGTTTGACAATGTCAGAGTAGGTGACAGTAAAACAACCTATGAAGATATGGCTTATGATTTTTCTAGTGGAAACGCAGAAAATAACGATCAAACGGCCAACCCTGGTGGAGATAGTTCAGACAATGACGATTCTTCAGATGAAGGAACTTCTAATGGAGATTCATCGGAAGAAAACGACGAAGAAAATAATGGAGGTACTTCCAATGGAGATGATGACGATGAAAATGATGGTGGTACTTCCAATCGAGATGATGTCGATCAAATTTCTGAAGAGGTAGAGGAAGATAGAAGTCGAAGAAGAGGCAATAGAAGGAACAGGAGAAGGTAATATCATTATAAACAACCATAAAGTTATTTGAAAAATGAGGAGGGCTAATCATAAGTCTCCTCATTTTTTTTATATTCTATCCAAGAAAAAAATGAATTTAATGCGCCTTTTTGATATCAAATATTAACTAATATATAGAATGACCTTTTTGACCCTCTAATACAACACCAAATAGAGTAAACCCGATATTATCATTTTTGAAGAAACTAAACAAATAAATTAACCTAAAATTTATCTAAATAAATTTCTGCTTTGGGATTTTTTTTATATATTTAAATGTGGTTTACATCAAATCTTCCGGTGTTTGTGTTAAATTTAAAGAGATTCAAATTGAAAACTTTTATTACAATTGTGATATTGTTCGTGGTCATGTTCATTTCGTGGAATATGTTTGTCAAAAAGCAAGACGAACTTCCAATACGCCAAATTCCTGACGATATATTATTGATTTACGAAGAGACATTTGAAACTGGAGAGTCTTCCATTAAAGCACATAGTTTTGAAATAGGCACTGATTATGGACTTACCATAGTACCAAAACCGAAGAATGAGGGTGAACGGGCAGCAAGGTTCGAACTTAGAGAAGATGACCCCTTAGTCAAAGGAAGCGTTAGGGCTGAATTATCTATTGTAAAAGGGGAAGAAGGACACATAGGTCCCGATACATGGTACTCTTTTGATCTGTTTATTCCAAAAGATTATACCAGGGATGACAGAAAAGAATTAATAAATCAATGGTACCAAGAAGGAGATCCATCGGCATCAATAAATATCAAAGATGATCGTTTTTTTTGGCGGTTTTACATAGATGGTGTCAGTGAGGATTTTGATTTAGGGCCTGTCATTAAAGATGAATGGCAAAATTTTACAATTCATATGGTCCATGATTATGGTGAAAATGGGGTAACAGAATTATGGAAAGACGATGAAAAGCTCCTTGACCTTAAAGGCAAAAATATGAATAATAGTCCTCTCCCTAAATGGAAAATTGGAATTTATAAAAGTAGTTGGGTTGACGGAGCTACAAAATCCAAATCCAGGGTTCTATATTTTGACAATATTAAGGTTTGGAGTTTAATATTACCAAAGGAAACTAAAAATGGCGATACAGATATATTCGGAAAGATTTCAAAACTGACATTTGTAAATGCGGAGACCGAAAAAGATTATCGTTTGGTAGAGCCGGAAGGAACTGTATACATGGATTCCATGGGAACATTCAAAATTAATATTAGGGCAGATCTTTTCAATGAAAAGAATGTAGGAAGTGTAAAATTTGAGATTTCCGGAAGAGATTCGTTCGAAACTATTGACAATTCACCTCCATTTGCCTTATTTGGAGACGATGGCAATGGAAATTATTATTATGGGTCAGGCCTTGAGAAAGGTGATTATCAGCTTACGGTAACTTCGTATACAAAAAGAAAGGGAGAAGGTTTGTCTGGTGTCCCCTACACCATTTCATTTAGTATTGATTAAGGGCTTAATAAAAATATTACAATTTTTTTATTAAGAATATCTTCTTGTGATGGTATATAATTTTAGGAATATTATTGCCTATTTCATTTCTCTTTTTTTAGAATGGAGTGGACATGTCCGAAAGGCAATTTCAGATGCAAAGCAGGGTGAATTTATCATCTCCTTGTATTTTCATAATCCCACTAAAAAGGAATTTGAATTCTGCATAAAATGGTTAAAGAAGAATGGATTCAATTTTATAGGCCCAGAAGATCTTGTAAAGATAATGCTCGGAACCCTGCCTTTTCCAAAAGGTGCTGTACTGATTACTGCAGATGACGGCTGGTTAAACAATGAAATAAATATGGTCGGTATAGCAGAAAAATATCATGTTCCGCTTACCATTTTTATTTCTACAGAGCCGGCAGAAAACGGCGTTTATTGGTGGACTTGGGCAGATTATGCCAGAAAGAATGGCAACAACCACTTATCAGTTGAAGAATATAAAAAGATACCCAATCAAGAACGGGTGGATAAAATTAAAAAAATAAAATCAACTTTAAATTTGCCGCGAGAAGCGATGACCCCAAATCAAGTTTCAAATATATCAACATCGCAATTTTTAACCATAGGAGGTCATACACATACCCATCCCATCCTGATTAATTGTAATCATGAGGAGGTCATCGAGGAGCTCCAACTTTCCACGGAAAAATTGGTGAAATGGACCGGTAAAACTATTGAATTCTTCGCCTATCCCAATGGAGATTATGGAGATAGGGAGAAAAATATATTGAAATCCCTGAATTATAAACTCGGATTCAGCAATAAACCTGAAAGGTTGACCAGAAATGTTTTAAAAACTCCTTACGATATTCCAAGGTTTGGATTTTTAGAAGGAGCCTCCGACAAAGAAAATATCTGTAGAATGGTAGGTGTCTGGCAAAATTTTGTTAATTCGAAAAACAACTCTCCGTTTCTTTCCCTTCTAAGAAGGTTTAAATTTGAGTTAAATAAAAGATATTGATTTGGAATTACTTGTTATATGCCCCAGTGAAGGCTAGGTTAAAGTACAGAAAGATTGAACTTTTTCAGGTATAAATAGCAGGAATTTAATAAATTAATATCTTTAAATAACCGTAGTTTTATAGCTTGATCTTTGCATCCAATAAACAAAACAAAACCTTTGATTTCAAAATTACCGGGCTTCAATGCCGGAAATACGGTTACACCTTTACATCCTTTAAAGGTTATGCATCTCCCCATTAGTTGGGCATAGCATGTATTACTCGGGTTTTGATATGTATATAAATTTATCTTATTGAATACATCGATAGCCCTTTCCACGCCAAAATCAATCGCCCTATATGCCTCAAACTTTCCGGTTTTAGTAGCTTCTTTTTTGCATTGGTCTAATAAGACGGTTTTACCCTTTAAATAGCAAACGATATCGTTGCATAATGTAACAGCTACGATCTTGTCAATTTTCTTATCAACTGAAATACCAGTATCCGTTGGGGAGATACAAAATTCATGTTGAGCGATTATTTTGCCCCCATCCACAGTGTGGTCCAACAGAATATAGGTAACTGCTGCAGATTTATCCCCGTTTTTTAGTGCCCAAAGAGTTGGCAAGGCTCCCTTGTACTTCGGCAATTTTGAAGGGTGTATATTCAAGCATCCAAATTTTGGCATTTCTACGATCTCGCTAGGTAGAATGGACCAGGTGTTAACCACAAATAATTTAACATTATTCTCGTCAACAAATTTTTGTAGGGTTGCAAGGTTCTTACTGTCAACAATTTTTATGTTATTTTGAACAATGGTATGAAGATAGAGACTATATTTTTTATAAATACCCGAAGACAACGGATTTAAAATTTTATAAGCACCAAATAGAAACATCTTCTTAATCCCACCATTATCGTTAAGGTGCCATAAATAAATATGCTTGAATAAAATATTTACTGGATTAAAGGTACCATTTTTAAGAAAATCACCAATTTTAGCCACGGCCTTTAAACTCACAGCCTTGTCATTAACCAGTACCAACAATGTATTTGGTTCAAGGCCAAAGTATATTATATTGGCTGATTTTTTTTCAATCATATGGAACTATTCATAACGTATACTATAGGTAATCATCTGATTCACTTTAATTGATTTCTTTCACCATAGGCTTAACTTTTTTAATAACGTGTGTCAAGTTCCATGAACTAACTTTTGTTTGGTCTTTCATATCCAATTCAATATTTATAATATCCCCTTTTTGGCAATAAATCGGTTCTGTCCTGAAAAGTTGGTATAGCCAGACAGTAGGTTTGTCAAAAGGATTTGTAGAAATATTTAATTCTTCATCAAACCGAATATTAAAATACAAACAGAATCCATCCAAAATACCTTCATTGGATACTTGTTTGCTATCAGAATATTTGTTGGGAAACGTATCAGGTTGAACCGTCATTAAATCAAAAGAAAAAAGAGGTTTGGGATCACAAAGAAAATGGGAGGCTTCTCCGGGTAACAGTCTATGGTACAATTTCGTTTTTCCTATTTTGTTTAAATCTCCTAGGAGCCATTCCTTTGAACTGTCAAAACGTACTCCATGAAGATCCCGTTCCCAAAGGAAAGGAGTTCTGTGGTTTTCCTTTAAAGTAATGGGTTCTAAAAACATATCAAATTCGTTGGGAAGAATCTTCCCTCCGGGAGCTAAAATTCTGTCCCTTAGATCACAAATATTTCTGATCATATCCTCATCTACAAGAAAATCCCCAATTTGTTCCTGTATGATTATATCGACTTTTTGTGGCGGATTAAAATCAGAACTATGGGAATGGACAAAAGAAATATTCTTTATCCCATTTTTTTCGGACAAGTACTTTGCCAGTTCGATAATATCTCCGTGGTCAACGGCATAAATATGTTTTGGCTTTTTTTGGCTGGCAAAAAATGATAAAATCCCTGTTCCTGAACCCACATCCATTACAATATCACCTTCTGAAACATACTTATGAATGGCTGCATGATAGGTGTCCACCCGTACCTTACAGGCAAGCATACGCTCATGTTGGTCTACGCTGCTGAAAAGATTGCGGTTGTGGGTACCATACATCATTGCTGCAACTTTCGGGTTTTTCTTTACTCCTTGCCAAAGCCGGTACATGCCGGAGAAGACGACTGCTAATAATTTATTCATTTTTAAAGAGGTTAAGTTATTTTAAATATATATAAATTGGATAAATACATTTCAAAACCGATTAAAGGCTCGATATATTCCTTGCTCTCAGCTATACTTCCACTTTATCTTTTAAGTCGGCATGTAAAACAGAATGGCCTATTTTCCAAGAATTTACTTTTGTGCAATCTTCAATTTCCAGCTCAATTTTAACCATATCACCCTTTTGGCAAACCATAGGTTCAATGCGGAATAATTGGCATAACCAATGGGTGGGCTTTTCAAATGGGTCTGTTTTAATGAATAATGTGTCATCAAAATAGATATGAAAATAAATGCAAAATCCATCCATTGAACCTGGGTTGACAATTTCTTTAAGGATGGAAAATTTTTTAGGAAGCGAATCCGGCTGTATGGTCAATAAATTGAATGAATAAAAGCTAGCGGGATCACATAGAAAAAAAGAAGCATCCCCCGGTAAAAGCCTTTGGAATAATTTGTTTTTCCCTATTTTATTCAAACTACCCTGAAGCCATTCCTTTGCAGCATCAAACTTAATCCCATGTAGGTTTTGATCCCATAAAAAAGGTGTGAGCCGTTGCGGATTCAAAGAGATCGGCTCAATAAAGAATTCAAATCCGTTTGGAAGGATTTTTCCCCCCGGGGCCAATATCCGGTCACGTAGATCACTTATATTCCTCACCATGTCCTCATCCAAAAGAAAATCCCCTATCTGTTCGTGAATAATAACGTCCACCTTTTCTTTAGGAGCAAATTGGCTGCTGTGAGTTCTGACAAATTTTATGTTGGAAAACCCGTTCTTCTTAGCCAAAAAAGACGCCAAATCTATAATATCGCCGTGATCAATGGCATAAACTTGTTTAGGTAACTTTTGGCTGGCAAAAAAAGACAAAACTCCGGTCCCTGAACCCAAGTCCACTACTGTATCCCCTTCTGAAACATATTTATGGATTGCTGCGTGATAAGTGTCCACTCGTACGCTATCGGCCAACATTCTTTCATGTTGATCTACGTTTCCAAATAGTCGCTCATTTTTTACACTATATATCACCGCAGCAATACGTGGATTCTTTTTTGCTTTCCGCAATAATTTAGTTAGCAAACTTAAGATATTTTTAATCAGATTTTTCATTCGTATTTAACCTTTAATTTGGCAACATCAATACTATAACACCGATTCCCTCTTCAAAAATTAATGAGAATGGGGAGGGATCGTCTGTTCTTTTATATAGTAGTAACATCCATCATAGGTGATAATTTACCACTATAAATGGATATAGTTACACTATCCAATATAAGTTCAATTTATTAATATATTAACTATATAAAGGCGTCTCTTACATAATGACATTCCAGTTTATTTTCCAAAATTTTATCTTAAACATTTGTTTAGGCATTCTATTAACACTGAACGTTGCGATCATATCATTTTATAAAAAATGGATGAAAGTAAACATAAACACCTAAATGATTAAATTTAAATATATTTAAATTTATAAAAAAATATAGGAAAACAAAACTATAAATTTAAATTTTTAGAAAAATCCGACTTGACAGGTAAGTAAACAAATACCAAACACGCCGCTATTTGAACTTATACCTCACATACTTTTTGACGATAAATTAAAGTTGACCTAACTTCAAGGGAAAAACTCACCTAAGAAAATACGACTTAGATATGTAGAATGTCTACATATCTATCTTAAAAGCTTCTTTAGCAAACATCTGGTAAAAATGCATAGCACCTTCCTCATTGAGATGGTTGGGTCTGCGAATAATTCCGAATGATTTGGTAAACCATTTATTCTGACTGTAATATTAAAATGGAATATTTTCCTAATTGCAAATTTGTTGGGCTATTTCCAAAGATTTAGGTATACCTTCTGAATATATCCTGGAAGTTGGAGAAACGCAGACATTTACCTTATGTCCTTGGTTTTTGTGTTAATTAAAAATTGTTTGAAAGATTTTGATTTGATTGAGATCGAGTTTTCTAGCATCTTGATATTTTTCTGACTTTAATGGTTCAAAGCTAGTATCCTTAATAGATCGAAGCCGGTTTTTAAATCTGAAAAATTATTAATAAATTAAAATATTTAAAGAATAATAAAACTCCAAAATTAAAAAAAATCTTAAAATAAGGAAACGTTTCTTTATCCTGTTTTAGTAGTTGCTGCCATTAAAATGCCTTAGGGATACGTAATGGCGGTGGATGAGAAAAGCAATAGGGCATAAACAGGTACCCAGTTTATGTAAAAGATATAACTACTGAGTAATAAAAATACCCATCTGAACCTATGCGGAAAGGTAAAATACATCAGCAAATTGTTGGAAAAAACAACAAGAAACAGAAGGAATTAAACAGCTTAATGATCGAATATCCCTCTTTGAATTAATGCCTAATTATCCACAGTGGCTCCTATCCTAGTAGAGGAATTACGCTTGTCAACCCTTTCGTTTAATTCCTCTCCAATTTTTCTAATCACAAAATTTCTAAATTGATCAGCATCCTTTTCCCGTGTCGGATGAACATACATTTTTATAAAATCAGGAGGAGTACTTGAGCAGGAGTCCGCATTTGAACATATTTCGGAGGGAAACCTAGATTCTCTCCACACGCAAAATAAAAGCCTATTATCTTCACAAATGGTATAGGGAACTTGGCCTTTTTCAAGCCTTTTCAATGCATCTTCCATAAACTCCCTCGGGGTGCAAAGTGTACCTATGGCTTCAAAATGCAAAAGATCCCCAATTGAGTCCCTTTGGATATTTAGAAAGTTTTTGTTATCAGATGATTGCTTCGAAATGACTCTTTTTCCAAGCCATTCATCGTTCGCTCTCTTACTCGCCAAACTTCTTTTAAAATTACTTAAAAGTCTATATCGCGATGCCAATTTAAATTTTTCCTTATATACTTCCAGTATTCTTTTAGTTTCACGAAGTTGGTATTCATTTACGCCAATTTTTTGAAAAAATGGCTTTAAATTATTTCTTATAGAATTTGCTAGCTTTCGTATTAAAATAAAGGAGGGGCTTCCAAATTCTAAACGTGTAGCAGTAGAAAAATCATTTGCCAGCGTACTCTTATAGGGATCAGACCCGGGAGTGAGATCAAAAACCTCAAAGTGTTCATCACTCAAAAGAAGGCCTAACATAAGAAAATGTAAGATCCCAGGCGAAAATTTGGAATGCTTTGGTGAATGTGTATTCATTCCTTGAAGGTGGACACATTTGTTTCCGATGGTACCTACATTTGAAGCAATGATTTCTTTGCCCACGGTAAGAATAGTTACATGCAAGATTCCTTTTCTAAATAAAGAAAGTAAAAAAGGTTTTGGTAATGGCGAATCCTGAAATGTGGTAGAATTATAAACCGCACGCTTCCGAAAATCATTTTGTACAGCCAACTCATCAAAAATATTTTCAAATTCCTGAAAATCAGTAATTCTCTTGATCTTTAAATCTCCTAACCTTTTTAATCGGTTGATCTTTTCTTTCTTATTTTTCTTTTTGAGTTCGGCTTCTAAATGTTCTGGGTTAATTTTCATAATGGGATGGGTACTGCTTTTCAAAAAAATTCTCCTTTTCCAAAATGTATCATCTTTGCACCATTCCAAAGACAAGTTTTCAGGTATGTAATTTAAGGTAAGGGTATAACCTGGAAATTCCTTGGAGATTAAGAGTAGCGATTGTTTAATAAAATAGTCAGCACTTTCCTCAGAAGTAATCCATAATTGGTATTCAGCATGATGTAAACCTGCACCTGCCAATTGGCTTTTGTTTGCGATGCAAAGCGGGAAAAAACCTAATAGTGTGTTATCTTGGGATTCCCATGTAATTAAAATGGGCGTGTTTTCTGCTTTGAAAATCTCATACCAAGGGAACACAAAGTCATAACTCTGGTAAACAGTCGCCCAGGGGCATTGGAACCAAAGTTTTTTCCAGTTATTCAAAAAATTTTCTGAAGCCATTTTGTCAAAAACTTCAGTCCCTTTCAGGATTTTCACTTCATCATTGAAAAACTCCATATTTACAAAATAAATTTTAGTTTTTTATGGTTTGATCCAGTCTTCCTATTTTAGAGGAAATCTTGATACATTTGAATGAATTATTTCTTCCGATCGAAACACTTCTCAACCATTTAAAGTATTTCTTTGAATAGTTGACTTTTTTTCTCGTCATGCAAAAACAATACTTCACTAATATTGTATTTTGAATATATAGTGTTACAAACGGATCTGAAAAAGGAAACAAGTTGCTCTTCAGTGGTGTCCGGGTGGAAATAGAGGTTTTCTAAAGTGTGGGAAGTGTTTTTACAATTAATATCATCCTTGACAGGTCCATTTTTGGTCTCCTTTTTCTCAAAACTAATCATGGCAACCATTTTTTCATCTTTAGTATGGCTAAAAATGACTTTTCCATTTCCCATTTCATTCATTACGCTTTCCATAAATTCCCACCTTGACAAATTTCCTTTTGTTTCTTCATATTTTAACAAGTCAGACAAATTATTTTCCGTTATAGACAATTGGTCAAATTTTTTATCTAAAGGAAGAGACAGTCGCCTGGGAATTAAATTTTCCTTTTTCCAAAGTGTGTTCAAACGCCGCAAATTCCATTTCTTCTTAAGAAGATATACTTTTTTCTCTAAAAGCAATTCTACTTTCATAGGCTTAAATCCCAGTTTAATCAAAGTACTGTGGATATTTTTCTTTAAAAATCTTTTAATATAAAATTGCCGATTTTGGGTTAATGTAATGGTATAAACCCAATCATGATCGGTGGCCCATCTCTCCTTATATTCATCGAGCCCAGGTGTTAAATCAAAAACTCCTCTTTCCTTTCGGATTAAATCCCCCAATAAATAAAAATGAAGAATACCAGGGGAAAATTTCCCGTACGCAGGAGAGTGGGTATTTACTCCTTGAAGGTGTACCCATTTTTTATCAGACGCCCCAATCATTGAGGCAATGATTTCATCGTCTATTTTCAGTAATGTCACATGCAAAAGTCCTTGTTTAAATAAGCCATAAAAAAAATTCCTTTTATTGGGATTTTCAAGGAATTGATTTTTATTAAACATGGCCCCTTGCCTGAAATCAAATTGTGCCATTAACGTTTCAAAAGAAGTCTTAAATTCATTAAAGTCAATAATTTTTTCAAACTTGACTTTACCAAGTTGATTTAGTTTCCTGTATTTGTTTTTAAACTGCCTTTGAAGTTTTAATATTTGATCAATTTCTGGAGAATTGGTATCCATCAATGGCCTTCGAAACCTTTGAATAACCAATTTGGGTTTTAAGTAGGGATCCTCAGATAACTTTTCAGAAAAAGATTGCTTAGAAACAAATCTGAGAACGATATTACATTTTGGAAAAACCTGAAGCAGCGCATTAAATGTATCAATGATAAAACTATCCCGATTTCCAGATGTGGTGATCCAATCCTGATATTCAGACTCAAATTCTCCAGCTCCAAAAATTTTTATCATCTTGTCTGGAAACTCTATATTTCCCCTAGTGGCCAAGGTTAGTAATCCACTCATCTCTCCGGTGTAATTTGTACTTAACGCGATGATTGGGGTTATCTCATTTTCAAATGTCGCATACCACGTTGATACAAATTGTCGCTTTTGAAATGCTGTAGACCAAGGGCAATCTGCATACAACTGATCCCAGTTTTTTTGGAACCAAATTGAAGATATCATTTCCTTGGCCTTTTTGCCACTTAAAATGTTTACTTCTCCCACCTTTAAATCATCGGGAATAAGGATACTATCTTCAACCGTAGCGTTCAGTGGTTTTTCCATGATAAAAATGTCAGCAAAATTTTAATTATTTATTAAAGCTTTGTTCGTCAAACACAAATTTTGGAGGCGTTGGATATTTTCATGATTATCCATATACTTTAGATCAACAATTCCTTCTTGCTGGCTGATTCTATAAAATACAGCTTTCAGAAATTGATCCAAATTTATCTCATCATGAAAGTAAAGGTCATTTAGCAACCAATCCGCTTTTTCCAAGCCATCAACATTTAATTCACCTAATTTCTCCCCATCTATTATCCAAATAAGGCCCAATAGCACATTCTTATTAGCCCAAGAATAACAGATATAGCCTATTTCGAATTTAGACATTGCACTTTCTAAAAATTCCCAGCGGCTAATTTTTCCTTCGTTAGAAGGATATTTCAATAAATCCTCTAAGGAATTTTCCATGATCTCTGTTTCAGGATGATCATAAGCAAATAACTTAAAGTCAGGAATTCGGATAATTGAAGGTTTCCTTTTCAAATCGCTCAAAAAATTTAAAATGCCGTTTTTCCTGAGACCCTTCAATCTGTTCTTAAAAATTGTGGATTGCTTTCTTATACTAAGTTCAATGCTCATGGGCCTGCGGCCTACACTTACCAAATAATCCTGAATTTTCTTTTTAATTTTCCTTTTAAATAAATAGGTATGACTTTGGGTCACTAATAATTCAAACACCTGATCAGAACTGGTGGCCATCCGTTCCTTATAGGCATCCCCTCCCGGAGTAAGGTCAAAAACATTCATGTCGTCCTTTACCAGTTGTTCACCTAAAAGGATAAAATGAACAAAGCCGGGAGAATGTGCAGCATAAAATGGTGTATGCGTATTTATTCCCCCCAAATGCACCCACCTATCTGTTTTTATCGCAATAATGGATGCGAGAATCTTATTTTCTAAATATAAAACAGTAGTGTGTAGTAAATCCTCTTTAAATAAAGCAAGCATAAAATCTCTTTTATGGGGCTTATTTAAATAAGAGATTTTATCAAACATGGCTCCTTGTCTGAAATCAAATTGGATGATTAATTCGTCAATAATTTCTTTAAAGGTTTCTAACGAAGTAATCTTCTTGAATTCAATTTTCCCTAATCGCTTTAACCGGTTTAACTTTAGCTTAAACCCTCTTTTTTTAAAAATTTTCAAAAACTCTGGGTTTTTCATTTCCATTAAAGGCCGCCTATAGGGTTGTAAAATGGATCGCTCATTCCATTTTGCAGATTGGTTCAGCCAGTTTAATGGCGTTAAGGATGGTATAAAACGGAAGACTAAATCATACTTAGGATAAACTTCAAACAAGGCTTCCAGCGCAGAAACGATAAATTCATCACCTGTGGAATTATCTTTCGATATCCAAGTTTGATATTCCGCTTCATAGCCCCCGGCACCTACTATCCTGGTCCGGTTATTTCTTAAATTCATGCTTGTGGAACCCGCTGCAGGAATGGCTAAAGTCAACAATCCCGTCATTTTTTCTAGTGAGGTTCCGATCACCATGATTGGAAAGAATTCTTCCTGATTATACTTGTACCAATTGGAAACAAATCCTCGGCTTTGAAAAGCGGTAGCCCAAGCACATGAATAAAATAATTGGTCCCAATCAGTGCAAAACGATGGAACCTCAAGTAGTTCTATCACTTCATTACCACTTAAAACTTTAACTGAATCCATTATTTGAAATTTTAATTAATGATAAAAATCTATTTCAGACAATAAAAGGATTTCCTTAGTACCAAATTCCTTTTGAATTAATTGTTGTGCTTGAAATATGAAAGGCTTTAACCCATCTTTTGCGTCTTTATGAAATACTAAATCATCTAAAATCACACTATTCTCTGGAACTGGCTCCTTATTCCGGCTAATTTCGATCTTAGAAGCATGCTGAAACCATGCAGCGATTTTTAGTTCGCCATTGCTGGTATAGGTGATTAGCTCTTTGCCATTTTCAAAGTTCTGCATTGCCGATTCCAAAAATTCCCACTTTGTCTGTGTGAAATTTTTACTTTCAAATTTGAGTAAATCTCCTATATTATTTCTTTGGAGGATAAACCCATTAGACCCGATTATTCCATTTTCTGGTAGGGAATGAAAACTTTTATTCCTTTTAACAATAGCGTTTCTAATTGACTTCATACCCACCGTCAGCACCCCCTTGTCCTTAACCTTGTGCAGCATTTTTTCAAGTTTCAACTGAAAGGATAGCGGTCTGATCCCTAGTTTAAGAAGACTATAGTGAAAATACTTTCTAATTTCTCTTTTGATTTTAAAGGTTAGTCTGGAGGTTACAACCATAGTGTTTACAACATCAAATTCCGTAGCCAATCTATCTTTATATGGATCATCACCTGGGGTAAGGTCAAAATATTTAACACCTTCACTTGCTACTTTTGTACTCATCAATAAAAACTGAATATAACCAGGAGAATATGCTGAATATTGAGGAGAATGAACATTTATAGCGCCTAGATGAACCATATCGCCAGATGATGTTACAATTAAAGCTGCGATTATGCTGGTCTGAACCTGAAATATTGAGACTTTAATTAGCCCGTTTTCAAACAAAGAAATCAGAAATGCTTTGTATTCGGGGTTTTTCGAATAGGGACTTCTATTAAACATCGCTCCCTGTCTAAAATCATAAAGTTCTACCAGTTGATCAACATATGATTTGAAAGTATTGAGGTCTGTGACATATTCATGCTGACCTATTTGCATCAATCGGTTTACCCTTTTTCTGTTTCTTTTAGAAATGGAAAAGTTTTCTAGGTTTATAATTGGCCTTTTAAAAGCGTGTAAAATACATTGAAATCCTTTTTCATGCTGGGTCTTTACCCAGCCCAATGGAACCGAAGGGGGAAGATTACGCAGCAGAATGTCGTTCTTCGGGAATTTTTCTTTAATCATCCTAAGTGCATTCACGATAAAAAAATCACTGTTTTCCAGGGTAGACAGCCAAGTTTGGCAATCAGATTCTCCGTGACCCGCAAAAACGATAAATAATTTACCCTGCCCATTCCTTTTAATTGACATGGTCAAAAGTCCGGCTAATTCATCCTCTTTCTCAAATTTAACTAAAATAGGAAGGTATTTATGAGTGAAAATACTGTACCAGTTCTTGACAAATTCACTGGATTGGAAGACCGTGGCCCATGTACAGGTATCGTATAATTCCTTCCACTTTCTTAAGAAAACAGGATCCTCAATGAAAGCGGTAACTTCCTCGCCTATCAATAATTCTATCTTTGATTGAGTATTGAGTGTGATCAATTCCATTTACTTAAAAGCTGACTTTAATTTGCATATGCCTTAGAATCATATTTCAGAACCTCTTGAATCATAAATTCGGTTGTATCTAGACTTTGCTCCAACAACTCAATCCTTTTCTTCGCAAACTCCTTTTTATTATCTGGTTGGGACAGAATAGACACCGCTTTGGAAATAGCCAAATCCTGATCGGCCAGACTTTCCGAAAAATTAAAAACAAGCCCAAATTTCCTTTCTTCTTCATCCGTATAACCTCTGCCATCGTCATCCATGAAAATGGCTGGAGTACCCAATACGGCAGCTTCGGAAGCCATGGTAGCACTTTCTCCAAACAGTAGACTGCTATAGAACAAGGCATCATGCATTCGGTCAAATGGAATTTGAATTCTAAAAGATTCCAAATCTTCGGGCAGTGGTGATTCCGAGGAAATAAACACTTTCGCAAATGGTTCCATTGCCTTCACCGCACGCCGTTTGTTTTCCATGGTCATACCAAAATGGCCAAAATCATGGGTGGCTTCCCAAGAAACAAAGCGAATTAACACAAATTGTTCACCTTCCCCTATTCCTAGGCGTTCTAAAATAGACGGATTAGGTTTGAAATACTTAGGATGAAGATAAGCCAGTTCCATATAACTATTAAAACGTATATGCTTGTCACCAAGCGATATGCGGTAACATGCTGGAGTAAATATTTTCGATGCAAATGGTACCGTTAATTTGTGATGGAGGTTAGCATGTTCCGTATCACTGAAAACCAAGGAGGTTTTCCCCATTAATCTGGCCACCTGGGAAGGGTAGGGATGTAAAAAATTCAAAAATAAGTCTGGTTTAACCTTTCTGGCAATTTGAAATAATCTATAATTGGCATATAACATATAAAGAATTTTCCCAACCTTCCCACTTTTCCCCTTTCCCCTGTTCAGGTAAGAAAATCCATATAATTCTAAGAGTTTTTGAGCCATTTCCTTATTTCGGGCAACAAAAATGATCTCGTGACCCTTGCTTGCCATTATTTTAGAAAAGTTCCTGAAATAATGTACGTGAGCAGGATGATTTATATCAATTATAATCTTCATCAGGAATTACATAGATTAACTTATACGGATCGATAAATCTGGAATATTTCGGCTGCAATGTTCTTATTACTAAAACGAGTGAGAAGCGGATTTCTATTTTTAATCCTAGCGGGGCTATTTGATAATTCTTGTAATACTTCAACATAATTTTTGACCCGCTTTTCCACCACATAACAATTATCAATTCCTTTGCAAATGGATTTTACTTCTCCTACATCATTAGATATAATGGGCAGTGAGTTAAGAATGGATTCCTTTATTATTTGGGGACTTCCCTCTCTAAAACTGCACATTAGCATAGCATCTGCTGCCTGCATTAATTTGGTAAGTTCAGCTCTATTAAATCCCTTTAATTCAAAAAAATGAACATTTTTCTTTGTTATATTCTCAAATTTTTTCATAATTTTCAAGGCAAAATCCGGATCCTTAACTTTTCGGTCAAAGCTGCTGCTAAACAGAACAATGAAATCCATTTCTCCCCAACCCTTTTCCATCCTGACCATTTCCCGGTAATTGGTGACGATGTCGATGTCGATTCCGCAAGGAATGATAGCGTATCTTTGGCTGAAAAACTTTTCCATCTGAGTGGACACCAAAATGTTAAAGGCAGAAAATTTGGAAGCCAAAAGGGAAAAATACCGCTCGGATAATTTGTTAATGTCACTACCATGAAAGGTAATAATGATTTTTTCCTTTCTGAGAAAAAAAAGTTTTGTAAATATTACTGGCAAAGCCGATAAACCATAATGGACATGGATAAGGTTAATAGTGTTTTTCCTGAGAAACTGTACCAGCCGGAATGCAGCAAGTAAGTAACCTCGTATTCCGCCTTTTTCAATAAAAAAAAACTGGATTTCAACCCCGAAATACTCATGAAGGGAGTTGGCCTGTTCTAAAATAAAGGGCTTTGCCAATCCATTATAAGACCTACATACAAAAAGTACTTTCATTTAGCTATTTGATTTTTTTTGTGAAAATTAGTTCTGGTTTGATGTTTTTCAGTTGGTGAAAAACCATATTATAAGATCTACCCATTTTACTTAATGAAAATGTTTCCTCAATAATTTCCCTACCCCTATTTCCATAAACACGGGACTTTTCAGGATCATCAATAAATGCTAAGACCAGCTTCGTGATTTCCTCTACCGAATTTCCAACCAAATACCCATTATAGTTATGGGTAATTAGTTCAGAATTACCTCCTGCATCGCTGGCAATAACTGGTTTTGCCAAAGCCATATATTCCATGATAGCATTGGAAATACCTTCTCCAAATGGAGAAAAAAGAACTCCAATATCGCAAGCGTTGACCACGGCTTCCACTTCATCAACTCTTCCAGCAAAAATTAAATTTGGGCTTTGATTCACTATCTGCTGAATCTCACGGTACATCGGATCGTTGACAAAAAAACCTCCCATTCCGAGAAAAGTAATGTCATTTCTTACCTTCAATATGGCATTGGCCACTTTCAAAAACAGAAAATAATCCTTATTGGGAGAAATGGTAGCTGTCATGACAACTAAGAATGGCGTGTGAATGCCGTATTTCTCCTTGATATTAATCTTGGAAGGCAAATTTTCAAATCTATCTAAATTTATGCCGTTTGATATGACTAGGGATTTTTGAAGAGGGGGGTTAAAAGCGGACAATCCTGCCCTAGAATTGGCAATAATAATGTGGGAAAACCGAAAATTAATCCAATCTAGTATTTTACTCCCAAAACTTCTTGAACTATGAGGGTGGGCAGAGGTAATTTGACTGTTTACCAAACTTGCTTTACAAAGCACAGTTGAGGGAATAGCATAGAAAGTCTGCATGGAGCCCCAAGTATGGATGATGTCTGGCTTAAATTCCCGACAGATTTTATAAAATTTATAAAAAATAGAGAAATCATTTTTTTCAAAATTTTTCCGAATAAAAACATGGTCAATACCCAGGTTATAAAAATAGGAATAATGTACCTCATTAAGGGTCATTACTACCTTAATATCGAAGATTCCCAAGGGTTTTAGGTAAGCCAGTAATTCCAATAATCTTCTTTCTTTTCCTCCTGCCCTCAGCCCTCCAATGAAAATTAATAATTTTATTTTAAAAGGTGCCATAATAAATTGGAAAGTGGTTAAAGCTCCTTTTCAAGGAAATCCAGTAATTCCCTTGAAAGCTTTTTATAGTGGTGATGTTGGTTGACGTAGGTTTTACAATTGGATGCCATGATTTCCCTGCAACTTTCAGTGGTTTTTTCCAATTGTTTTTCCAAATCTAAAGCGTCATGGTAAATAAGGCCGAGTTTATTGTTCAGGATGATGTTGTCAGGGTTTACCTTGGTACTGGAAATGATAGGCGTGCCTGCGTACATCGATTCAATAAACGTATTGCTAAACCCTTCGTAATGGGACGTATTCAATAAAAATTTGGCATTTTCCAAAAAGGGTAACACTTTAATTCTGGGTAAAAAACCGACAAATGATACGTTTGGAAGCGCCTTAAGCTTTTCGATCGACAAGAGTGTTTCTTGATCTGTCCCTTCAAGTAGCTCTCCAGCAATGCGAAAGTTTTCTTTGCTTAATAAGGAAGCGATTTCAAATAATTGAGACAGATTCTTCTGGTACTGAAATAATCCTACCCAAGCGATATAGTCTTTTGCAGCAACTATTTTAGATGGCTGATATTCAATATAAAAGGGATTGAATATTTTAAGGACTTTCTTTTTGGGAAACCGTTGTTTGATTTTTTCAAATTGATAATTATTTTGGCATAATATACAATAGGACATTTTAAGCCCCTGATTCAAAAAATGAGCTTTTAACTTAGAAGTATTCTGAAAGATCCTATGATCCACTAAATTATCATTTGAGATCCTCTGGATTAATTTCACTCCTAATAAGGAACAAGCTATTCCAAATACAAATGTGTGCCAACTGGGGACTGGCAAGTATAAATAATCTGGTTTTAAACTTTTTAGCTGTCTGAATATAAAGGGGATTCTGTAATAAATCCATCTAACCCATCTTATTCCTTTATCTGCATCAAACGTATTGTGAATTTCTAATTGGTGAGATGCTGCTTTCAACTTTTGACTTTCATTGAAATGGGTAACCAAAATTACCTTTTGGCCAATTTCCATTAGACCTTTCATCCATCCGTACGCTTGCACTGCAGCTCCACCGGAAGGTTTTTCCCGCTCAATTAAAAAATTAATCACTTCATAATCATGAAATAGAAATATATATTTTCCATTTTTCTGCTTCATTTTTATTTCAAAATAGGTCTTGAATGTTTTATGATAGCTGGCGTAACAAAACTTTTTGTCTTTCGAGTGGCTCCTTTGGTCATCGGTAGATTAACTAAAAGCATCATAAAAATAAAAGTCCCTATATTAGTATACCTTCCTGTGATAGTATAGATTAAAAAAATGATACTGCAAAAAAACAATATTGACCAATCTACCCTTTTTCTACATCTTTTAAACCCTTGATAAATAGGTGTCACCATCATCATTAAGTATAGCACAAAACCTAAAATGCCCATGGAATGGACAATATTGGTAATATCAGCATGCAATGTTCTCGATCCTAAGACCCCCTTGCCATAATTTCCACCACTGTTAAACAGTTCGTATCCTATCCATGGATCATATTCTTGATAGACAAACATATCTTTATAAATCAATTCATATTCCAAAAACCTCTTTTCCTCATGTAGTTCCCTACTATCAAGGTCACGCAATTGATACCTTTCTTCGAAAAGACTCAAAAAATCAGTATTATATGCCACAATGGCACCGGCCATTATTGAAAAAATGGTGAAAGCAGCTATGGTCTTAAAGTTTTTGGGAGTTAAAAATATGTATAAAACAAAAGCAATACCGATCACGCTCAGCCCCATAACCGATCTTCTTAATGATAGGAGTACAAATGCTAAGGCAATGGCAAATACCAAAAAGTAGGAAATATTTTTTTTATTCATCACCTTTAATAAAACCACGAAGAGTGCCATAGGCAATACGTTGAAATCCGTTGCATACAAGTTGCCATAGAGAATCCCGCTGGTAATGCCATACATGGCAAATGGTGCATATCCTGCATAAGAAGAAAAGACCACATTTAGAATAAAAAGAATGAGTAATATCATGCTTGAAACTACTAATTCATTGAATATTATATGGCCCTGATATTTACCATAGATGGAGCTAATCAGAGGGATCAGCAAAAAAAGCCAAATAACACCGAAAATAAAGGGCCTTATGGCCACAATATCCTCGGATTTAGGAATGAGGAATATGATTAATAAGATTAGGAGTAAAGAAAAAAAATTATATTGAAAAAATTTAGGATTGTTAAATATGAAAAAGCCTAGCATACCTGAAACAATTAAGTATGAAGGGAAAGCAGGAAGGATCGGAGTCACAATAATCTGAGCAAAAAATATTGGGGGTAGATAGATGACAGCCAGTTCTCGTTTTGAATATAAAATATATACAGCAAAGGCCATTGTGGCCAATTCTACGGTTAAAAAAAAGAGCTTTAAGGCGTCCATCCTGTTATAATGTTCTCAAGAAAGTATTGGTTGCCTCCACTTTTTCTTCCAAAGGCACAGACCCGTCCAGCTGTAGAATTTTCACCCCTCGGCCCTTTAACTTGTTCAATATAGAATGTATTAAAAATCTCCATTGATCGATGTCTGATAATAATTCCTCATCCTCTTTATTGAGATGAGAGGCTATTACTTTCTTCCTTTTTTTAATTCTTTCCAATATAAGGGCTTTATCCTCAGAATTGATAGCAATTACCGCATGGGGTAGGGGAAGATAGGACATGTATTGGTTCAAAATATCTTCCATTAATTGCTGATCTTCAAAAACCAGGAATGACTTTTGGAAAAAGCCTTCTTCAATTAAACAGGGTACAGGATGTTTTTTCTCAATGATAGCTTGATACCTACAGAAATCCATAAAAAGCAAATAGGCAGATCGGAATTTTCTATCCGGAGTATTGTGGAAAGGTGAACCAGAGAGGTGATCCCAACAAAAGGACGCAAATTTTTCATGATTCTCCATAAATCTTAAGCCAAATTCCATTGGGATACTTTTTAGCCGGGATTTGCCAAATATCATTCGGTACCTTTCCTCCATCCATTCGATGGGATGATTAATACTGGTGTTTTGTGGAGCCAGTAGAATTTCCATGGGAATCCAAGTATTCCCCCGCCCATGTTTCCTGCATACTTCTGCGTATAGTTTTGATTTCCCTATGGCAGGCGGGCCTATTACTTCTACAATTTTGGTGCTATCAATCATAGAGTCCTACAGATGCTTCCATATGATTTGCTGTACATCAAGAAGTACTTCGGGAAAAGGTCTGTCGGCATCAATGTCAATCATTTTGGCATTAGGAAAATTAACCATTGATATCAACTGGCATTTTTTTCTAATAGTGTCCTGATCGTGTCCGGGTTTTCTACTGATGGCTACTTGAGGGGAAACATTCAATTTAAAGACAACATCAATGTTGTAGGTTTGAATCTTTTCAAATTGATTTTTTTCCCATCGCGACATAAGGCTATTTTTGCCATCATGAAGCATGGTACCATCATTTATTCCAGGTACTTGTAATTGCGGAAGGCGATCACAAACGATTACACTACCTTTTTTCTTAAGGTTTGAAGCCAATTTTAACATATTCGCTTTTTTCTTACTTCTCAAGACAAAAAAACTACTCCCAAGGGACCTTCTTAGAATATTACCTACAAATCCTTCTTTATATATGAAATTATCTAAAAAAAACATGTGTCTTCTTCCACATTTTATAAATGGCTCCTTGCCAAAATAAAAATATTGGGTATCAATCTTATAGGATAACCAATTAAGGATTTCGTTGGATAATGTGCTTTTTCCGGAACCGTCACTTCCTACAAAGGCAAATATTCTACCACCACTAACCACCCTTTTTTTGAAGCTAAAAGGGCCCACCCAAGGATTCAATTTCCCCATTAATTTAATTTTGACTCGGTAAATTAGAGACTGGGAGACTGATAAGTACCAGTCTTTCTGGTAGAAACCGCCGAGCTGATTGTAAAAATGTCGTGCAATTTTTTCTATGGCGTTATGATTTGGGTCGTGGACAATATCATCCACCATTTTTTCAAAATTGTAAGGTATTATCAGGTTAAGTTTCTCGCAAATAGCCTTTATTTTCGTAACCTCCGAAGCCTGGAGAAGCGATTGAAGCTCTTTATTCATGTGATCTGGAATATTCTTCACCCTCTTCACCCTTTCCAGGGGAGGCATTTTGGCATAAATTCTTATAATTAAAATAATGACTTCCAATTCGGGAATCGGAATTGGCCAGCCTGACCGTGAATCAATGGTCAGGTGGTCAAAAAATATCTCAGTCCAGGGAAGCCTTAAATGTTTGACATGTTTGATACCAGTAACCAACGAAAAATGAATATGTAGATGGAGAAATATACCAGTTTCTTCATCCAAACAAATCCAGTCCTCCACATCTTGGTATGTACCCCAGGAAGGACTTCGTAATCTTTTACAGCCTAGTTCTTTCATGCAATTTGCAAAGGCCTCTTTACAAATTGGATGAATCAGTAGGTCCAGGTCAGTCTGTCCATTAAGCGAATCTATAAGTCTGCAATTGCTTTTCCAATGGGCATACTGAATGCCAAAATAAGTTAGCCCTTTTCTTAGTCTGATCGATTCCTTGGTCACTTCAGTTTTGTTTTTTGAAGGGGACATGTTGATAAGCTGGTGGATCATTTCAATATCACCTATTTATTAAATAATTCAATTCTGTGGACTGCATCAAGAATTTCCCGGCGTTGCAAAGTTTTCATTCCAATAAACCAGAAAACGGCCGCAGCTATTAAAATGGTGAACGTACCTAAAGCCAGAAGCATCTGCCAACTGGAAACGGTAACGAATTGACTTCCATAAGTTGCTACTCCAAAAAACAACCCCGAAATCAATAACGGTCGTCCATTTACTGAAATAATGTCCAACGACTTGATGGACATTTGTCTTTTGAGAATCATAGGATATCCAAAGGTTATTATTAATCTTCCTCCTAAAATGCTGAGGCATAGCCCGATGATTCCGAATTGATTCACCAGCCAGAATGCGAGGAAAAACGTTGCTATCGAGGATAAAACAGAATAGATTACTTTCTTCTTCAGATTTAGGGAAACATTAATAATTAAACTGTCCATTTGAAAAAAAACAAATTGAAGTCCTATTAGCAATATAAGTAGGTTCTCTGTTGTACCTGCGAAAAGGTCCATACCCATCCAAAGCTCGATAAAGGATTTATTGAAAAGAAGAATTGATGTCCCTATGGAGAAAACGAAAAACCAGTTAAGACTAGAAATGAGATTTCTAGCCTTTTTTATTTTGTCAAATTCCTTCTTACCGAACAGACCGCCAATCCCAGGTATTACGCCATTGATCACCGCATTAATGATCCCTTGCAAAGCATAGCTAGCAAACATAGTAATGGTATATTGAGTTACGAATATGGGACCGGCAATATATCCCAGGATAATTTTATCACTACTCAACAAGAACATTTTAGACCCGGTAAAAGCCATGAACCAACCACTCAACTTCCCGTAAGAAATTAAGCTGGCCATGTTAGTTTTCCCAAACCCAAACCAGGGAACATTTATTTTAACAATGTAATAAAAGGTGATCCCGGTAATACATGCCAGAAATATTTCAATAAAAGAAAGTCCAATTAATCCGTAACCATTAGTGATGGCTACAATTTTCAGCCCACCACCCACTGCCACTATTCCTGCTCTGACTCCCATTCTTTTAAACCCCAGGTTCATCCCACGGAGTACAGACTCAAACATATCGAAAACCTTGTGGATCACCAAGGAGAACATGAGTAGAGAACAAACTATCCGGACGAGGTCATAGTACTTTTCTCCAGCTTTGGTAACAATAGGAGCATACCAGACTATGATACCCCCTATGATTAAAACGATCGGCAAAATCAATAAAGTCACGACAAATGCTGATGTCACTTCCTTCCTTAATTCGCTATCGGAGTGGGTATCCCTATTTTTGGCCACAGACCATTTCAAAACTTGGGTTGCTCTGGTATCTGCCATATTTGCAAAGCCTGTCATTTGAATGAGCATTTGCCAAATTCCAAATAGCTCTCCACCAAGCCCCCTGACAATAAATGGACTTACAACAAACCCTACTACCTGTACCACTGCGTAATCAACAATACTGGTTACAGAATTGAGAAAAGCATGTTGCCTCAGGTTTTCACTAGGTTTCTTTACCTTTGATTCCATTTAATTTTTTCTAAAACAACCATTCCTTTTTTGTCATTAAATACAGCTTCGCCTGGTCAGTCCCAGTAACGGAGCTTAGCTTCAGTGTAGAATAGTGAGAAATGAGTTGGATTAGGAGAGGGTAAGAATTTCAAAATTTCACCATAAGGGGAAACCCATAAATTTAAGCGGTATACCAAGGGTATACTAAATAAAGTCACATAGCTGCCCGACCTCTTATTGACCTGATGATTTTTTTAAGAAAGAAACTATTCTTATGATCCTCCGTATAATAGCCATATCCATAACCACCATAATTCAGGTTTTTATTCTCAACATCATTAAAAATCGCGTAAAGGTTTTGTATACCTTTTTTATTTTTTAAATTATTCAGGTCTTTCAGCATAGAAAAAGTGCTGAATTTGTACCTAAACATATACAGGCATATATCCACATACCTAATCAATTCTAAAGTCTCACTCACTAAACCTACAGGTGGGGTATCAAGAATGATGACATCATATTTCAGTTTAAATTCATCAAGAAGATCCCTAAATTGGCTCTTTAATATCAATTCTCCTGGATTGGGTGGGATGGGGCCTGCTTTAAGGACATCAAGGTTTTCGTAGGGTGTAGATTGGATTAAATTTGCAGCAGATTTTTCTTGAGAACTTAAATACGTAGACAAGCCATTATTATGGGTAAGTTTAAATTCTTTATATGGTTTAGGCTTATGAAGGTCACAATCAATTAACAACGTCTTTTTGCCATTAAGAGAATAAGATGAAGCCAGATTCAGGGCACAAAAGGATTTTCCTTCACCTGAAATACTAGACGTCACAGCTATAGTAATTTTTTGTTCCCGAGGGATCAACAGGTAAATATTCGTTCTTAATGACCGAAAAGCTTCAGATGTAGCGGAGTTAATTTGATTTAAAACCACTATATCAGAATTGGAACGATTTTGGCCGATTCTTGACAGTGTCGGCACTTGAAGAACTTCTTCTGCTTCCTCTAAATCCGAAATTTTCAGGTTAAGCATGTTGATCAATACGATTACACACAATGGTAACAAAAACCCAGCTGCTAGCGCCAACACTAAATTTGTGAGGGATTTCATACCTAAAGGTAGGAACTCAGGTATAGCATATTCTATGATTTTATTTCCAGTCGAACTATTGGAAAGCGAAATGGCAGATTCTGCTCTTCGCTGAAGCAAGAAATTGTAAATATTTTCATTCAACGTGAACTTTCGTTGAATACGAAGTAGATTCTGTTCCGTAACGGGTAGTTTACTAAATTCGGCTTCCAATTTTTTTAGCCTGGTTTCCTGTTCTTTAATGGAAAAATTTATATTGTTATTTAAATTTTTAAGTACTTCCCTCACCGAGATAGTTATTTCCCTTATTTTTTTAGAAATATCTAATACATATAGTGATGCCTCAGTTTGAGTCGCAAGTAGCCGAGACTTTTCTGTCTGAAAACGAATGAGATCCTGAATCAGTTTGTTTAAAATTGGGTCCTCTATCCCAATACCGGAGGGCATGATGATCTCATTATATTCCTCGTTCAGTAAATAATTTTCCAGATTTTTATAATAATCCCTTTTAAATTTCTCTTGGCCAAGTTCTTTTTCAAGATCGGAAATGCCCTTGAAAGCACTTATCCCTTCTGTTTCAATGTCGTAAGTTTTATTTGAACTTCTAAAATTTTGGAGGCTGGTTTCAATGAATGACAAGGAATCAGAAACGCCAGAAATCTGAGCATCAATAAAATCAATAGTTGATTTGGCAAGATAAGACTTTTGTTTTAACTCATCTTCTAAATAGGCCTCCATCAAGGTGTTAATATAATCACTCCCTTTTTCAGGGTGATTGGTAATTAAAGACAATCCTAATATAGAGGATCCGGTAACATCAAGCGGCCAAATTTGGAAGTTATCCCCTGTATATTCATTCAGAAGGGTATTTAGATCCTTAAATTTTATGAATATTTCCTCAAAACTTTCTTCACTGATCTTTTCAATTTTAAATCTGGTAATCGGTAGTTCTATCCATTCCCCATATTTAATTTTTAGAATTTGCGTCATGGTATTGGACACTCGCTCCTTTTTCGTAGAATTGGGAGAAACTAAGGAATATTCATCTTCTTGAAATTCCAGAAGAAAGTCCTCATCACTGTTCCAGCTTATTTTGATTTTGCCATTTACTATCTGCGGATGTTCCCAGTCTACTACAGCTAGTATTGGACTATCTTTATATGCTTCGGTAAAAATAAAATTCCCTTTTTTATAATATTCTATGTCCAAATTCATTCTATCTAAGACCATTTTTGCAATTGGCTTAGATTTCAATATTACCATTTCATTGGATAAACTGTTCCCCGTGGAGTTTTTTAAATTGCCTCCTTTACCTGTCAAATCCAATAAGGACAGCGTACTTAAATCTTCCTTAATAAAAAATTTACCCTCAACCTTATATTGGGGATGTGTGAATTTGTTTTTAAAATGGGCCAATCCAAGTGCAGTTATCATCGAAAGCAAAAAAATGGGCCAATATTTGAGAAATTTCAGTAAAAGACTTTTTATATCAAATGATTCTGGACTTCCACTTTCATTAAAATAATCCGAACTTTTTTCAAGATGATTCATATAAGCTGCTACTTCATTAGTTTATAAAATATGACCTTAATATAATTTAAAAATCCTGAGCTATGATTTCAAAACACCATATTCAAGGATTACCCACGACTCCTGTTTTAATATCTTAAAAGCAATGTAAATGCTTGATTGATCTACCCACTCAGTCTCTCCCTCATTTTCATCCCTCTAATGACATTTTCAGATTTTCCCATATCATTAATTAAAATTTTGAGCCTAAAACGCTACATAAAATAAAAACGGTATTTTTAAATTCAGCTCATAAGTTAGAATTAATTTACCTGATTTTAAAATTTTATTATAAAAAAATTGGATCTCACATACATCAAAAAGAAGTTAATATTACTTAGACTAACTTAGTGTTTTTATTTTTTCAATAAAAAATACAACTAAACCATTTTTTTTGTCGTTATTATAAACTAATTTCATTTTAAAATATTAGAAAAAAATATTTTTTCATGCCCGATTGTTTTAATTAACTAACCCTTCAACCTTTAAGCGGTGTCAGGGAATTTTGCGTCTTAAGTGCCGCAATTGGCGATACCAATCTATTTCTTCAGTGGAAGATTTGACTATACGGTGAACACCGAGCTTTCCAAAGCCTATTTCAGAAACCTTAAAGCACCAGTTAAGGGTTTTACACCTTTCAAAATTCTGCCAATAGTCCTTTATTTGAAGAAAATGAGAAAATCAGACACATCATCGAACTAGATGTTTTAACTGGAAAAACAAAACTCGCCGACAAAGAATAAATCCTATACTAAAATAGAGTTGTTTTTAGGTGGTATAAAAGAATGGAAAGGAAGAGAATGAATTTTCGATCTCAGTTTCTATTCAAATTGAAATTATCAATAAAACTATTAACCTCTTAATAATTTAACCACACAGCACATTGAGAATTACACCAAAATGCGCCATGTGGCTCTTTTTTGATTTTGAGAGCTACCCTGATTAAAAACTCCGTACAATTCCAAAACCTAGGGACAGGTAATTCAGGTTGGCTTTTCGGATATCCCAAAAGTCCATGGCGATGAACCCGCAAGGTTGGTTTTTTTTCAATTTTGATTATCTACCACTTTATTCCCCCGGCGATCCCGAAGTATATAAACCGATTAATTGAAAATATCCCATAAAAAATCGGTACCTTTAGAAAAGTAATATTTCTTCTTTGATTATAAATAAAATTTCATGAACAAGCGGGGCCCAATCGTTATAATTGAAGACGACAAAGATGATCAATATATTCTCGCGAAGGTCTTAAAAGAACTTAAGTATGAGAATGAGGTTATCTTCTTTGAAGACAGCGTTCAGGCGTTGGAATATTTGACTGATACAGACACTGAACCATTTTTGGTGCTTTCAGATATCAATATGCCAAAATTAAATGGATTGGAGCTACGGGAAAAGATCGTCAACAATGAGGATTTGAGGTTGAAATCCATTCCCTACCTATTCTTTTCGACAAGTGCGGAGCAACAGGATGTGATCAATGCTTATTCAAGGTCTATTCAGGGATTCTTTATAAAAGGAAATAATTATGATAGACTGAAAAACACCATAGAAAAAATCGTGGCATACTGGAAGGAATGTGAATCGCCAAATTATATAAAGAACGCCCAACAATAGGCATCCCTCAATTTGCAACCGAAGCGAATAAATTGAGGATGCCACATCACACCCTAAAGGGATCGAGCCAAATATTTCATCATCTCTTTGAATACCGATACTTTACAGCCCTACATATACACTCTTTATAAGTGAGCAGTCGAATTATGCCCTTTTTTACAACTGCGTAGCCTATAAATACTTATTTGCCTTAAATGGGGAATATTTTGGAGATTCTAGCACAATCATTCCCAAAACATAATTTTTTTTCACAAATTTAATGCTGTTCAGATATTTGGAGACATTTCAATTAATAGTTAAAATATCCTCACGATTTAAAATCAGAATAAATTTCAGGCAAAAGTGGCCTAATCTGATCCTAAAGCCTGTATTTTTACTAAAGAGTGGAATAGTATTCAATTTGGAACAAAATTTGTAACAGTTAATAATAAAAGAATAAATATAGTTTTTTAATCTAAATTTTAAAACATTATTTTAAAACAGCACCCCATGAGTGAAGTTCACCAAAAAGAAAAATCAAAAAAGAAAATCATCCAACTGAATGAAGAATTAGAAAACTATTTCCGAAATACAGTGATACCCCAACTATTTGTGGATTCAGACATGATTTTAAGGAAATTTACCCCTCCGGCAATGAAACATTTTCGGCTGACTGAAAAAGACAACGGAAGGCCAATTAGTGAGATCACCAATAGGATTAGATTCCCCACAATTATAGATAATATCCGGGAGGTAATTGAAACCAACCAAGATATGGAAAAGGAAATTCAGACAACGGACCTGAAATGGTATCAGATGAATATACTGCCCTATATAATTCGAAAAAACAATCGGACCAATGGCGTGATCATTACCTTCGTCGATATATCATCCCGTATAGAGGCACTTAAACAATATGAACGACTTAATCTGAATCATGAAACGATCATATTTGCTCTGTCCCACGATTTAAAAGGCCCTATAAATAACATTAATGGCTTGATAGGTCTATTAAGAAATCTGCATGAAGAGGATAAAGCAGAAAGCGACATCTTACTGGAATCTTTGAGCATATCTGTGGAGAAATTGATGGATACCATTGAAGACCTTACAGAAAGCCTTAAAGACACAGATTTTACTGAGGATTCGGAAAGGGTTAATATTCAAAATATTGTGGAAGATGTAAGAATAGGGTTAAGTGATCGGATTTTCGGGTCCAAGGCGAAAATCCATACTGATTTCCAAATTACTGAATTAAACATTTCCAGAAAAAATATCAGAAGCATTGTCTATAATCTTATCAGCAATGCGATAAAGTTCAGCGAACAAAATGGGAAACCTAATATATGGTTAAAAACTGAAGACACTGGCGATTACGTTCTTCTAACAGTTCGCGATAATGGACCTGGGATAGAAAAAGAAAATCACGAAATGATTTTCTTCCCCCGAATTAGGCTAAATCCAAAAGTTGAAGGTACAGGATCAGGTCTATTTATCGTAAAAAGAATGGTCGAGGACTTGGGAGGGAAAATTGAAGTAGAGAGTACGGTGGGTGAAGGAACTGTTTTCCGGGTGTTTTTCAAGAAGGAGCCGAGTGATTGACACTCATCTTTAGGGTATCAATTGTTGTTACCCACGCTTGAACCCAATTTCCTAATAATAAAATTTTGAACTTGAGATATTGAAATTATATATTAAATTCATGGTAAGCCTCCGTTGTAAGATAGTGGTAAAGAATGAGCTCTGCAAGCTGGGTCTCACATATAAAACCTTGGAACTCGGGGTGGTGGAGTTGGGGAAACCCATCTCCGCCGATTTGAGACAACTGCTGAGAATAAATCTTCTGGAGTATGGATTAGAGCTTTTGGATGATAAAAAAAGTATTCTTACCGAAAGGATTAAAAATACCATTACGGAAATAGTCCATTCTCCGGATGATACCCCAAAAGAAAATTACTCGATTTTTCTCAGCCAGAAATTAGGCTATGACTACACCTATCTTTCAAATGTCTTCAAAGAAATAAAAGGAATCACCATACAGCAATACATCATCATTAACAAGGTGGAGAGGGTAAAAGAGTATTTACTTTATGATGAACTTAACCTCTCTGAGATCGCATATAAAATGAACTATAGTAGTGTGGGCCATTTATCCAATCAATTCAAGAAAATCACAGGCGTAACACCGTCTTTTTTTAAACAATCGAAGTCGAATAGATTAGACAATCTCGAAAACTTTTAATTAACAAGCTCACTTTTTTAACTGCCTATCCGCCAATCGAAGGTTCCAAGTGGCAAAGTATTAAACAAATTTCTTTTTAATACATATTTGATTATACGTATAACATTTTGTTTGCTGGCAATGGCGCGCCCATTCCAAATAGCGCATTTCGATTAAACCGAATGTACACGCTCCCTTAAAATTGATTATTTATAAGAAGCATTTACTTTGATATAAAAAGCAAATTATATTATACTTTTAACTCAAAATACTTACTTTAAATTTTGAAAATATGAGCTTTATGTAAATAAATAATTATATCATGTAATAATACAGTACTTATTTTGACTGACTTTTGTGTCAATTGAAAACATAGATTACAGCCTATGTGATTCAATGACAGCAAAATCTTTACATCTATTTTTAAAACACACATTACAAAAAAAGGGTCGTTTATACTCATTTTTCCAACTTTTAAAAAATGAGTCTTAAACGATTAAAAGAAAAATCCAATCATTATCCAAGGGAGAATTACACACTATGAAAAAAGAAAGTTACAAAAAGAGATTTTGGCTGACCACGCTGGCAGCCTTATCCATAGGCGCCATAATTGGCAGCTGCAAAGATGAATTTGACGAGGTATTGGGGATCTGCCCCGAAGTTGAATCCACGAATCCAGTTAATGAAGCTATTGGGGTTCAATTAAACAACACAATAGACGTTACGTTCAATATGCCTTTGAATCCGGCAAGTGTTACTCCGGGAGTTTTCAGTTTAAGAGTAGGTAGCACAGTTAACGGTAGCGTATTAGAGGATGAACTTTCGGGAGAATTGACCTACGAGGCAGAATCCAATACAATGAGTTTCATGCCGTCTTCCAGTCTTACACCTAACACAACCTATACAGGACGTGTGGAGCCGGTAGTGAAAGATATGATGGGAAATGCTTTGCAAACTGCCTATGTATGGACCTTTACTACGGGCGAAACACCAACCGTTATTTCTACTGACCCGGTAAACTTGGCAACTGGCATTCCTCTTAACAAAGATATAAGTGCGACATTTAGTATGGCAATGGATTCATTGACCATAACTGCCGCTTCCTACCAATTAATGGCAGGAACTACGAAGGTGTCAGGGGAAGTAGTCTATTCCGGAACCACAGCGACCTTTTCTCCTACAGACGGCCTTTTGGCAGGAACTACCTACACAGGTATCATCACCATCGAAGCTAAAAATAAAGATGGAATCCCATTAGCTGTAGCGCATAATTGGACCTTCGATACGGGAACATCCCCGAAAGTTGTGTCAATAGATCCGCTGGACTTGGCTACAAGCGTTACCGCTGAAAAGACCATCCGAGCTACTTTCAGTGAAAAAATGGACCCTGCGACGATTTCAACTGCTACATTCACCGTGAAAATGGGTTTACTACCCGTAGCGGGATCTGTCACTTATTCTGATTCTACTGCGATTTTCACTCCTTCGGCCAAATTGTTGTCCAACACCGAATACACTGTTAGTATCCTTAAGCTTGCCAAGAGTCCAAATGGCGTTCCAATGGCAAGTGATTTCATATCAAAGTTTACTACCGGTAATTTTGCAGTTCCTGAAGTAACCACTACGGATCCTGCAAACAATGCTACTGGAGTCGCATTCAATAAAGCAATCCGGGCAACTTTCACGGAAGCAATGGACCCGGCAACTATTACGGCAACCACCTTTACTGTAAAGCAGGGGAATACGACTGTAGCAGGAACGGTATCCTATAGTGGTACTACGGCTACATTTACGCCAACAAGCCCACTTGCATCCAATCTTGTCTACACAGGAACTATTACTACAGGTGCTAAAAATGTATCAGGAACCGCTCTGGCATCCAATTTTGTCTGGACGTTTACCACGGTCTCCAATATTGCCCCAACGGTACTTTCTACTGACCCAGTGAATAACGCGACAGGTGTAGCCCTTAATAAGGTGGTAGGAGCCACTTTCAGTGTGCCTATGGACCCGGCAACGATCACTGGAACTACATTTACTGTAAAACAAGGAACTACAGCCGTAGCTGGAACGGTATCTTATAGCGGTACTACGGCGACATTTACACCGACAAACCCGCTTTCAGGCGGTCTTGTCTACACGGGTACCATCACTACCGGGGCAAAGAATGCTGCGGGAACAGCTCTGGCGGACAATTTTGTCTGGACATTCACCACGGCGGCTAATGTTGTTCCAACAGTCCTTTCTACCGATCCGGTGAACAATGCAACGAATGTAGCCTTGAATAAGGTAGTAGGGGCCACTTTCAGCACTGCTATGGATCCGGCGACAATTACAAGCACAACCTTCACGGTAAGACAGGGAAATACCGCTGTCGCAGGAACGGTATCCTATAGCGGTACTACGGCGACATTTACACCGACAAACCCTCTTTCAGGCGGTCTTGTCTACACGGGTACCATCACTTCCGGGGCCAAGAATGCTGCGGGAACAGCTCTGGCAGACAATTTTGTCTGGACATTCACCACGGCGGCTAATGTTGTTCCAACAGTCCTTTCTACCGATCCGGTGAACAATGCAACGAATGTAGCCTTGAATAAGGTAGTAGGGGCCACTTTCAGCACCGCTATGGATCCGGCGACAATCACAGGTACCACCTTTACGGTAAAGCAGGGAAATACCGCTGTCGCAGGAACGGTATCCTATAGCGGTACTACGGCGTTATTCACACCGACTATTCCACTATCAGCAGGTCTTGTTTACACGGGAACTATTACTACAGGTGCGGAAAATGTTGCAGGAACAGGTTTGGGATCCAATTTTATCTGGTCGTTCACGACGGTGGCTCCCCTTTCGCCTTTGGTTATCTCTACAGATCCACTAAACAACGCAACGAACGTTGCACGGAATAAGGTGATAGCTGCCAATTTCAGCATGCCGATGGATCCCGCATCAATAAATGGGGTAACATTTACGCTTCAACAGAATGGAAATAATGTTGCAGGAAACGTTTCCTATAATGGAATAACAGCTTCATTTTCACCTTCCGAATTGCTTTTACCAAACATACTTTACACGGCTACCATCACAACCGGAGCAACCAGCTTGGTAGGAACAATGTTGGTAACTGATCATGTGTGGAATTTCAGAGTGGAAAATCCAATATCACCTTATTTTGTTGATCTTAAAACAGCAGGTAGGTTCGGAATTTTTGCAGCAACCGGAGTCAGCAACAATGCCGGCTTCAGTGAAATCCGAAATTTGGATGTAGGAATTACTCCGGGTGCCCGTTCTTCGGTTACCGGATTTCCTCCGGCACTTATGGTAAATGGTGATATATACGCATCTGATGATATCTCACCTCCAGGAGTGGCGGCCATGCTGAACCAAGCTAAATTAGACCTGACTGCCGCATACTTATTTGCAGAAGGGGCAACTACCCCAGCACCTGCCACAGTAGCGGGAGACCAGGGAGGCACAACCCTTGCACCTGGAATTTACAAATCCAATTCGACCCTTTTGATACAAGCCGGTGATTTGACACTTGATGCTCAGGGAGATCCCAATGCTGTTTGGATTTTCCAAATTTCTGCCGGATTCACTACTGTAGGCGGAGCAGGTGGAAATATCATTCTTACCGGAGGCGCACAGGCTAAAAACATCTTCTGGCAGGTCGGCAGTTCAGCTACCATTGGAGACAATACCATATTTAAAGGGAATGTGTTGGCTTACACCTCTATCACTATGAATTCAGAGGCCAAGATCGAAGGTAGAATGTTGGTACTCAATGGAGCCGTAGTAATGACCAATACAAACATCATCGAAAAACCTTAATCAACCAAAAATGAACATAACAACAAATAACATAAAGGGATCGCACACAGTGCGGTCCCCATTTAACCTGGTCTATAAATGCATCATCTTCGGTATTTTGATGTTTATGGGCTTTCAGGCACCGATTTCTGCACAAGAAGTTCAGTTTACCAGACCGTCTTGGTGGTTCGGTGCAGCTGCTGGCGCAAATTTAAATTTCAATCATGGAACAACCCAACAGTTGAATTCAAGTTTAACCATCCCCGCAGCGTTTAATAAAGGTTTTGGTGCTGGTCTATATCTTGGACCTTTGGTGGAGTATTACCGTCCCGGGTCACGATTTGGCATGATGCTTCAGGGGGGAATTGACTCCCGAAGAAGTTCTTTTAACCAGATTACGACTCCCTGCAATTGCCCTGCAGATCTGTCAACTGACCTAAGTTACTTGACTGTGGAGCCAAGTCTCCGGTTTGCTCCATTCAAATCCAACTTCTATTTGTATGCAGGTCCGAGATTTGCTTTCAATAGAAAAAATTCGTTCACATACCAGTTGGGAATCAATCCGGATTTTCCCGATCAGACCCCAACTCCGGAGGTAAACGGCGAATTCAGCAATATCAACCAACGCTTGATCTCTATGCAGATTGGTGCGGGCCATGATATTCCACTTTCTTCGCAAAACAAAAAAGTGCAAACCATGCTGTCACCCTTTGTTTCCTTCCATCCCTATTTTGGACAGAATCCACGATCCACGGAGACATGGACATTGTCCACCCTTAGGGTAGGTATAGCGTTGAAGTTCGGTAAAGGACGTGAGATTCCTCCTGCTACGCCAGCGCCGGTTGCCTATGTGGCACCTACCGTTGGATTTAAAATCACCTCGCCTAAAAACCTTCCGTCAGAAACCCGTATTGTGGAAACATTCCCACTTCGCAATTATGTGTACTTCAATGAAGGGTCTACTGAAATCCCGAGCCGCTACGTGGCCCTTGAAAAAGGAAGAATAAAAGATTTCAAAGCAGACCAATTGGAGGTTTTTGCTCCAACATCGTTAGCTGGAAGATCTCAGCGCCAATTGATGGTTTACTATAATATGCTGAATATTTTAGGGGACCGTATGGTGAAAAACCCATCCGCATCTGTGAACCTCGTTGGATCATCTGAAAAAGGAGCGCAAGAAGGGACTAAAATGGCGGAATCCGTTAAACAGTATTTGGTTGGAACATGGGGAATTGCCTCATCAAGAATCACCACTGAGGGACTTTCCACGCCTAGAATCCCTTCTAAAAAACAAGGTGGGACCCGTGAACTGGACCTCCTTCTTGACGGAGACCGCAGGGTTTCGATCGAAAGTAGCTCTCCTGCATTGTTGAAGGAATTCCAAAGTGGATTGGACGGAGCTTTAAAGGCGCCATCCATGGTAGTCCCAGAGGAGAGTTATGTTACTTTTGAGGTTGACGGAGCTATGGAAGCATTCAAATCTTGGAAGCTGGAAATCAAGGATGAAAATGGTAAAGTGCAACATTTTGGTCCTTATTCAGCAGAAAAGGTAAGCATTCCGGGCAAATTGATTTTGGGAGATAGACCTGAAGGCGAATATGTGATAGCTATGGTAGGTCAGACTGAAGATGGTAATACAGTAAGGAAAGAAACCAACTCCAAAGTTGTACAATGGACTGCTCCAACCACTATGGAAGGAATGAGGTTTAGTGTCATTTATGAATTTGATAACACAAAGGCAATCGCTTCCTATGAAAAATACCTTATGGAAACAGTTGCTCCAAAAATCACAAAAGGAGCAACAGTAATCATTCATGGTCATACAGATGTGATTGGTGAAGAAGCATACAACAAGAATTTATCACTGGCCCGTGCCAATGATGTCAAAAGCATCCTTGAAAAAAGCCTGCAAAAGGCTGGAAAAAACGATGTGAAATTCGATATCCGGGGAATGGGTGAGGACCAGACTGTGGCTCCTTTCAAAAATAACCTTCCTGAAGAGCGGGCTTATAACCGTACGGTTATCATTGACGTGGTGCCTAGAAAGTAACTTCCGAAACAGGTTTACTGTTCTGTTGCTTTGCAATGGCTTCAAAACCTGATTTGGAATAATTTTTAATTGACTTTTTAGAAGGGGAGCTATTTCCCAACATGATTGAAAAGCCAGGGGCAGGTTACCGTCCCTGGCTTTTTTATGTTAGGATTGCCTATATTTGCAATCAGTAGGTATTCCCACCTACACCGTCTATAAATTGATTATAACACTTTTACTTAGTTTTCTTATTTCTACATGATAGCTCTTTCCAATAACCCAGAAGATTTCCCGCAATTATTAGACTTATGGGAAGCATCAGTTATTGCGACCCATGACTTTCTGACGGCCAAAAAGATTGAGGAAATCAAGCAATTAATTGTAGAAGAAAATATTTTTTCCCATGTTGACATCTATGTTTTTTTAGACTTAAATGGCTTAATAATCGGATTTGTTGGAATAGCAAACAACAAAATTGAAATGTTATTTATTTTGCCGGAATATAGAGGCAGAGGGATCGGAAAAGCCTTGACGGAATATGTAATCTCAGCGCATCATGTAACAAAAGTAGATGTCAACGAGCAAAATCCACAGGCAGTGGGGTTTTATAAAAAAATGGGATTCAAAGTCATCAATAGAAATCCGTTGGACAGTCAGGGAAATCCTTTTCCAATCTTGGAAATGGATTTGGAAATGTGAATCAATCGACAATGATCAAGTTCAGGCCAGCTGAAAAAAACTTCACTATGATTTCAGCCTAGGTGTTTGAATTTCCCATACACAAATAGACTCAATTTTCGTATCTCAGATTATTTATTTTCAGCCAACACTTCCTCGCCGGTTTTTGTTGGTTGTAGCTTTTCTAATTCCTTCGTAGTAAATAGACGGGACCTGATCATAAACCGGATTCCCATTGGGATTTCTATAGAAAAGCTGCTTCCTCTTCCGGGGGTAACATCCAATGTAAGCTGTGTATGTTTCCAATATTCGAATTGATCCTGATTCATAAAAAAATCACATCCGTACACCTCTCCCAACCAAACATCACTTGCTCCCACTTTGAATTCGCCTTTTTCAAAGCACATGGGTGAAGAGCCGTCGCAACAACCTCCACTTTGATGGAACATCAATTCAGAGCCAAATCGTTTTCTCAAGATATCGATAGTTTCAATAGCTGCTTCAGAAAGGATAACTCGGGGAACGTATTCTTTGGGTTTCGACATGTTTGAGGTGTTTCTAGCTAGTATGAGAAATGGTACAACAAAAATAAGATCTCCCCGATAATCGGGGAGATCAATGGTTTAAATTTAAAAGAATCCAAGCTTATTTTTATCATAGGAAATAAGCATATTCTTGGTTTGCCGATAATGATCCAGCATCATAAGATGATTTTCCCTGCCAAAACCTGACTTTTTGTATCCACCAAAAGGCGCATGAGCCGGATAATTGTGGTAGCAATTTACCCAGACCCGGCCAGCTTGGATGGCACGGGGCACTTGATAGAGTTCGTGTGCATCCCTTGACCATAATCCTGCACCCAACCCATACATGGTGTCGTTGGCAATTTCAATCGCTTCCTCAGTAGTTTTAAAGGTAGTCACTGCTACTACCGGACCGAATATTTCTTCCTGAAATACCCTCATTTTATTGTTTCCTTTGAAAATGGTGGGCTGAATATAATACCCGGTTTCCAACCCCGAGTTTAAACTTGCCTTATCCCCACCGCAAAGAACTTCAGCGCCTTCCTGCTTTCCGATATCCAAATACGAGAGTATTTTTTCATATTGGTCGTTTGATGCCTGAGCTCCCATCATGGTATCTTCCGCTAGGGGATGTCCCATTTTTATCGCCTTGGTCCTTTCAACAACCTTTTCCATAAACACATCATATATATCCTCATGTACCAAGATTCTAGAAGGGCAGGTACAAATCTCACCTTGGTTTAAAGCGAACATCACAGCACCTTCTACAGCTTTGTCAAAAAATTCGTCATCCGCATCGGCCACGGATTTCATAAATATGTTTGGTGATTTCCCACCCAATTCCATGGTAACAGGAATCAAATTTTCGGAAGCATATTGCATGATAAGTCGGCCCGTGGTTGTTTCACCTGTAAAGGAAACTTTTGCCACACGAGGAGAAGAAGCCAAAGGTTTGCCCGCTTCCGGTCCAAATCCGGTGACAACATTCAGCACTCCCGGAGGTAGCACATCTCCGATCAATTCCATCAAGACCATGATACTTGTAGGAGTTTGCTCGGCAGGTTTTACTACGGTACAGCAGCCGGCAGCAAGTGCGGGCGCCATTTTCCAAGTAGCCATCAATAGGGGGAAATTCCAAGGGATAATCTGACCCACCACTCCCAAGGGCTCGTGAAGGGCAATGCTGACCGTATGTTCATCATGCTCGGAAATTGAGCTTTCATCGGCTCGGATAACGCCTGCAAAATACCGGAAATGGTCAATTACCAAGGGTAAATCAGCAGCTCTGGTTTCTCTGAGTGCCTTGCCATTGTCTATGGTTTCTATTCTGGCGAGCATCTCCAGATTTTCTTCAATGATGTCCGCAATTTTATTCAACAGCTTACTCCTAAGTGCAGCAGAGGTTTTTGACCAGGAGGGAAATGCCGCATGAGCCGCATCCAATGCCAAATCGATATCAGCTTTATTTCCTCTTGCTGCTTTTGAAAATGCTTTTCCGTCTATAGGTGAAATATTGTCAAAATACTCGCCGGAAGTAGGTGACACCCACTTCCCACCTATAAAATGATCGTATTTCTCTTTGATTTTCGGCCGCTCTACGGGCTTAGTTTGGGATAATGTTAATGTTGACATATTATTTCAGTTTTTGTTTTTTTCAAAGTTCTAACATATAAATTCCAAAAAATCAACCTATCCAATCGGTTTATCGACTTCAAGTGACTATTTAAAACCCGCAAACCATTCAGGTTTTTATGAAAATTAGCTAGGTTTTATGTTAAATGGGTGAAACCTGGAAGGTTTTTCTCCATAAGAATCACCTCGTTACAGGAAAGAACTGCGGAATTTAAGGACTATCAAAAAATTGAACTTCTATTTCACTATATGATTTCGACAAAAAGGTAGCTTGGTGTATTATCTTTTAACGTGTTCTTTCCCCAAATAATAATTATTTTAATTATCTTAACGGTAACCTTTTACCAATTATCAACTGAGGAATAAAACTTCCCTCACCTCAATTCGTTAATTCCATAATAGAAACCCAAAATACCAATATGCCTGACCAATTTATAGCCGGTGTGCCATGGAGATCGGAAAGCGATTTAAAAACTCTTGTTGAAAACCGCACTACCTATACATTGAATAACTGCGAGTTAAACATTTTTGAAACTTACAGAGAAGCCAAAGATGTCAATTTGATGTTCGGTGATTTGGTTTTGACTACCATGCTGAAAGGACGGAAGGTGATGCACCTGTTCAATAAGCCCGGGTTTGATTATTTGCCAGGAGAATCTGTGATTGTTCCACCAAATGAATTGATGAAAATAGATTTTCCGGAGGCTGAAATAGAAAATCCAACCCAGTGTATAGCGCTTTCCATTTCTAAAGAAATGATCGAGAACACATTCGATCTTCTTAATGAAAGATTTCCCGATAAAATGCTTACGGAAGAATGGGGATTGGATCTGTCGAATTTTCATTTGATCAACACACAGGACTTATCGGAAATAATAAATCGGTTTATCCGTATTGGTGTGAAGGAACGGTCAAAGGAAAAGGATGTAATCGCATCGCTTGCACTAAAGGAATTATTGATAAGACTAACCCAGACCCAAGCTCGAAAGTTATTACAAACCACCTACAAACAGCTTTCCTCAAGCAATAGATTGGGACATGTGGTGGACTATATCAAAAATAACATCCGGGAAAATCTTACACTGGAATCCCTAAGTTCCAAGGCCTGCATGAGTAAAGCCCATTTTTCCAGATCTTTTAAAAATGAGTTGGGGCTATCTCCCATGGAATTTATTCTCAAAGAACGACTGACGCTTGCCAAGAACTACCTCCGAACGGCAAATTATCAAATCCAGGAGGTATGCTATATGTCGGGTTTTAACAATGTGACCTATTTTATTCGGGCTTTTAAGACTGAGTTTGGAGCTACCCCGAAGGTTTTTCAGCAGACCACTTAGGTACATCATTTTATCCAGTTTCCGAATTTAAATAGTTATGGGTTATGGGTTATGAATTAAAAATTACGAATTAAGAATTACGAACCTAGTCATCTCAAGTTGTGGATTATTAATAGTAGGTAAAAACCCATATGTTCTCGTAGGTTTTCCTCATCTAATCACGGAACAATTTAATAAAATCGTACCCCATTAGGGGTTAAATTTGTATATGATAATAAATTAAAAAGGTTTGAAGGGAATATACGGTCAATCTGCTTACATTTTCATCAAGTCATCCAACGTCTGAATAGCTAATTTCAACTCATTTGAAGAAATTTCGCCGATCTTACGAACCAATCGCTCTTTGGATATTGACCGAATATGGAAAACCAAAATTTCCGAGGTATTGGTCAACCCGTTGATAGGGTTTGGTTGAACAATCGGGTTTCCAAGATAATTTTTGATCTTAGTAGTGAGTGGAGCGGAAATAACAATTGGTAAATGTTTGTTGAGTAGATTACCACTCAAAATTGCCACTGGTCTGAAGCCTGACTGTTCACTTCCTTTGACTGGATTTAGATCAGCGAACCAAATCTCACCCTGCCTCATTCTCTAGCTGGTTATAATAATCCTGTAACCCTTCTTCGGCTATGCTTAAAATGTCCTTATCATCCTGAGCGGCTTGATAGGATTTAATATATGCTGCCCGCTTTAAATGTTCCAAATAAAGATTGAGCGCTTCCTCTATCAGCTTGTTTTTTGGCAATTCCATTTGTTTGGCCTGATCTGAAAGTCTCTTGACCAGATCATCTGGTAGTGATGTAGTGATTGTGGTCATGTTGTATTTATATTTCGTATTTACTTTTTATAAATATAAAACGTATTTGGCAACATAAAAAATATTGGAGGGCTTGAAATTGGAAAATCTAGGGGATAAACCCAATCACACTGACTTTTGAATATTCAGCCACATTGGCGTCCAACAAATACAGGATCACATTAGAATCTGAAAAGCACCTATTCATCAAAATTGTTGGCTTCGTCTCTGTTGAAAACAAAGGTATCCAAATTAGCTTTCTTATACTTAGAGAATGTTTTTTCTATCTCCCCGGCTTTTTAGGATGACGTCAATTTTATTTCAAAAAAAGCCCCGGCAGGGTTGCATCTTCGTAGCAAGGAATGGAGCCATCTGCGCCAATCGATTACTAAAAAGATTCTGAAAAAGGCGTACAAATTGGGTTATTGCACCGAAATAAAACTCCAAAAAAAAAAACAGATGGTTTTTAATGAATGAGGGTTTAAGTATGAAACCAAAGCCAGGAAATAACCGCAAGGTATTGATCTTGATGCCATTTCAGATCATACCCGAGTGTGTTGATTATTCTAAAACTTCAAATCCTGAGGAAAAAGGATCTTTAACTATTTAATGAACCGCAAAAATTCGATAAGTTTAGGTCGTAAATTTAATGACTATTTTCCAAGACCGCCAAAGCCAAAAAGTCCAAATCCAGTAAATCCGAAAAAAAGAAAAGCGCCATCCCCTACCATAAAAAGGCGGACAATATGAGTTTGGATGAATGGCAGATAGGGTTGCGGCGGCAGTTTGCAGGCAATTGATTGGAGTAAGTTTGGAAAGTGAGGGGGATTGGGAAACTTACTTTTTCAGCTAAATTGCCCCTTCTTCACAAAATATCTCAGACCAATTCCCGCCAAAAACATCCAAATTCCCGGACCAATCCTTTCCACATAGTACAGAAATTTCTGTGATGGATTATTGATAAAAATCACAATCTGTAACCCGAAATAAATTACAGCACATGTAACGAATGTATATGAAACAATCTTAATAAATAAATATGCAGATTGATTGTCTTTTAAATTTTTTGTGTCTTTTTGGCTTTTCATGGCACTTACTTTAAACGCAATTCAAAATTTTTCCCTTTAAGATTTTCGGCTATCCAGTTCAGAATTAGGAATAGGATCAAACCATTAATGCCCGACAAAAGGGCATTTTCCATCAAATAATCAAGCTTTTCGATATGACCTAATTCCTGCTTGATTTTGAAGAAATCGTAAAGACCAGAAAAAGCTCTCAAAATACCGCCGAAGAGTAAAAGGTAAGCTACTAGCCCAAGCGACTTTAGATTTCCGAACTTAAATTGAATATTCATCTTTTTGTTATTCTGTTTGTACAAAGGTATAGTTTGAAAAGCCGGTAAAAATTGACCTGTGTTAAGTAATTGCTTATCTTGATAATTCAAGGAAATTTTAATTGATGATCAACTTCATATGGATCAAGCCATCTCAGAAGAAGCGATTAAATATCACCTCAACACAGCAAGAGAGCTTTTATTTGATTACCTCCCTTTGACTGATGAACAATGGGAGGTTTTCAAGGGTGGTTTTAAGATAAGGAATTACCATAAAGGAGACTTTATCTTAAATGAAGGAGAAACGGAGCAGTTTCTCTCCATAGTATTGGCAGGTAGCACGAGGCATTATGTCATGGTCAAAGGAGAGGAAAAATCATTTGACTTCTCTTTTCAGCACGAATTCAACTGCTCGTATTCCAGCTTTATCCAACAGGAGCCTTCCCGTTTTTTTATACAAGCGTTAGAAGACTGTGTATTGGCATCCATTCATTATGATTTTTTGCAGCAACTTTACCAGCATTATCCCGAAAGCAACAAATTTGGAAGGACAGCAGTGGAACAATATTACATCTGGAGGGAACAAAGAGAAATCTCGCTTTTAACTAGTTCGGCCAGCGAACGGTATGAAAAACTGATGCAGAAGTACCCCGTGTATTTAGAACAGGTACCTTTAAAATACCTTGCCTCCTACCTCAACATCAAACCTGAATCCTTGAGCAGAATCAGAAAAAAGTTGATGGAATAGAACTAGCGTTCTTAACATAGGTCAATTTTTACCTGATTATCTTCCCCGAGATTTGCACCTGTAAATCAATCAGGTACAATCATGTAGAAAACCTCAGACCAATCCATCTAACCTGGCGGTTCCTGTTTTGAAACAATCTTCCTCTTGTTGTGTGATAAATGACACGACAAGAGGATTTTTTTTTGTAAATCGATGTTTAAATTTTTCAAAACAACCGTGTCTGAAAAACCACACTCAGTATGAAGTATGGCTTGGAGTATATCACCATTAGAAAGGGCTTTGAAGGTGTGGGTATCCAGTTATAAATATTCCAGAGGTAGGAATAGTATAGAAGGAAAAAAGGGAATTAAACAGTCAACGCGACTATGATGCACTATTTGAAGGTTACAAGAAAACCATTTTCGGTAAAAGGATTCGATACGTAGGCAAAAGAATTCTATTGAAATTAATTAAATAATAAGTTATATTATCGGTTCATAATGAAGATTTATACATGAGCCAGACCATAAATTCCTTTTTTGCAATGCCCATGTTCCTCCTATTAGTTGGAACACTTTTTCCAGCGACTTATACAAGAAATAATTTCCAATCTTTGCATCCGTCATTCTTATCCATACAAAATAAAATTGAAACACCTGGATTGCGGATAGACGCAAGTTTTGCCGGAGGAAATGTAATTATTGAAAAAGTAAGCAATGATACGGTTTATTTTAAGCCGGATCTGAGGGATACAGAAGGTCATTGGTTTTATTGGAACTTCAGAGTAACGGCTAACAAGGCGCAAACCTGGTATTTTAAAAGTACTGAACCAAATGTCTTGACTGGTATGGGAGCAGCCTATTCAAAGGATGGAGGCCATAACTGGAATTGGATTGATCAATCTTGGAAACACGGAGAGGATATTTTTCAGTTTACTTTTGGTAGGGATGATGAAACGGTACGATTGAGCATGGGAATGGCTTATACGCAGGATAATTTTGACCGTTTTATCATGCCTTTTTCATCGGATCCACGTCTGAAATTAGAAACGCTTTGCACGACAACGAATGGTCGAGAGGTAGAGAAGATGATTATCAGTGATTTTGGACAAACTCCATCAATTAAAATCCTAGTCACCGCACGTGCCCACGCCTGCGAAATGATGAGTAATTATGTGATCGAAGGCATGCTGAAAGCATTATTGGGAGAAAGTAAGGCCATGACCGATTTATTAACCCGGGCGGAAATCATGTTTATCCCATTTTTGGATAAAGATGGTGTACAACAGGGAGATCAGGGCAAAAACCGACAGCCTAGGGATCATAATAGGGATTACTCCGGACAAAGTATTTATGCAAGTACTAGAGCCATCCGGCAGCAGATTCCGGAATGGGTAGGAAGCATTCCCTGGATAGGGGTTGACCTGCATAATCCCTGGATTAAAGGGGAGAATAATGAATGGATTTATTTCGTTGGTAACGCTCATCCCCGAATAGAAGAGGAACAGGAGAAACTAGTGGATATGTTGGAGACGAGCTCTAGAGGAAAGATGAAGTTCACCAAAGAAAAAGGGTTTTTGCCCTTCGGGACGGCCTGGAATACCGGGGGCAACTACGAAATGGGTGCATCGTTTGGACAATGGGCGTCTACGTATGCTGACAAAGGCTTAATTATGGCTACAACACTGGAATTCCCATACGCTCTTAACCACGGGCAGGTCATTACGCAGGATGCGGCACGTAAATTTGGAGAGGATCTGATTTTTGCCATTGCGGCGTATTCGGAAGGAAAAGAATTGTGACAGGGGGATGATATTTTGATTAATATTGGATTGGCAGAACGAGAAGCTTGCAGCGTATCGCTGGCGCATGACTGAATTCCACCATGGATAAATCGATATTAAAAAAATGACCCTATACAAAAATAAATATCGCAGTGAATCGACCCGTGCCCAATGGTGGGATTACGGATGGGCTGCGGCGTATTTTGTTACCATTTGTACAAAGGACAGGCGGCATTATTTTGGAGAGGTCAATGACGGAAAAATGAATTTAACCCCAATAGGGGCCATTGCGGATGTATTGTGGCATGAAATAAAAAACCGTGCAAATCACGTGGAATTAGACGAATTCGTGGTAATGCCCAATCATATTCATGGAATTTTGGTATTAAAAAATGATTCCCCATCCGCAGGAACAGGGCACGCCCCGGTTGTTGTAGGGACAGGGCATGCACTGTCCCTACAACAACCGGGGATACAACCGGGGCAAAAACGTTTTCAAAACCCGGGAAAAAATACCCTGTCATCCATTGTGGGATCATACAAATCGGCCGTGACACGGCATTCACGGCGTCTGGGGTTTAAATTTGAATGGCAATCCAGATTTCATGATCATATCATTAGGGATGATCTATCCTATCAACGTATCGCTAGATATATAAAAACCAATCCTGAAAATTGGAAGGATGATACCTTTAATTCAGGATTGTAAAACAAAAAAAAAGGAGACAAAATCCAGTGTATCCCTTACATTTAGGAAATTTTTGAAAAAAGTCCACTTAAACATATCTTCAAAAAAAGCAACATGAAATATCGTCCGTTATCTTTGAAAATCCACAAAGATCGAATAGATGAGTGTTGCTGTTTTAAATGAAATTGGCTTTTGGGATCACAGTAGTTTAAATATTTGATTTTTCGCCATTTTGCTGGCTGAAGAGCATCCATCATAAATTTTAAACAGATTCTTTAGTCGAATCCTACCCAATAACACCTCCCATCGAATTTTCTTTGCTCAACTCCGCAAAATTGTTTTAATTAGGGAAATCCGAGGCGATAAAAATCAGCTTTGTATACTATTTTTGAATTTTACATAAACATTTTACAATAAACAAACCCAAAGAAATCGAGCATGACTACAGCGTTAAACACGAAGATGATTAGCATAGCGAGATTCTCCCGAGAATCGGGACAGGCTATATGCCCATTGAAAAAGGAATTATAAACATATGAAATACACGCTTCTATTCTGCTTTCTGTTTTCTTTTGCCCTCTCTACCACACAGGGACAGAGCAACAGCCCGTCTGAAAATGTGGAAATAACCTCCGGAAAAAATAAAACCCAAGTAAGCACAAATGCCAATGGGATGCTGCTTGTCCATGTTTCCGATTCGGATATAAAAAAATTCAAATCCAATGGCGTGGTGCGCTATAGTACATTTGGTGCCAAAGGCGACGGCAAGACCGATGATATCGATGCCATAGCTGCCACCCATGCGGTGGCCAACCAAGAGGGGCTTTCTGTAAAAGCAGACGACAGGGCTACCTACTACATCAGTGGAAAAGACCGACCTGCAGTGATTCAAACCGACACCGACTTTGGCAGTGCTGCCTTTATCATTGACGATACCGATGTGGAAAACCGAAATTCGCCTGTTTTTCTGGTAAGTTCCAAACTCAAGGCATTCAACCTTGAGGGGGTTAGCACGCTTAAAAAGAACCAGAAAAAAATCAATGTTCCCCTCCCACAAACTTGCCTTGTAACAGTGACCAATGCCGAGGTAAAACGTTATATCCGATACGGGCTAAATCAGAATAACGGATCTCCCCAGACTGATATCTTTATTGTAGACAAGGAAGGCAATGTGGATATGGATGCCCCGATTATTTGGAACTTCGACAATATCACGACTATTACCGCCCTCCCACTTGACGAAACTACCCTTAATATCACCGGAGGGAAATTCACTACCATCGCCAATCGGGCTGAATCAAAGTATACGTATTACAGTCGGGGGATTGCGATCAGAAGGTCGAATGTGCTTGTTGATGGAATTGAACATCGGGTTATAGAGGAAGGAGATCATGGCGCCCCATATGGCGGATTCCTCAATATCAATGAATGCGCCTACGTTACCGTTCAGAATGCTTTACTTACAGGGCACAAAACCTACCAAACGATAGGTGCTGCGAATGCGCCAGTTTCCATGGGAACTTATGACATCTCTCTCGGACGGGCCCTTAATGTTTCTTTCATTAACGGCCGCCAAACAAATGATATCAACGACAATACGTACTGGGGCCTGATGGGTTCCAACTACTGCAAGAATTTAGTTTTAGACAATTGTGTCTTTTCCCGATTTGATGCCCACATGGGTGTCGCCAATGCTACCATCCGTAATTCTACCCTGGGCCATCAGGGAATAAACGCCATTGGCAGTGGAACCTTTACCGTTGAAAATTCCACCATCAACGGAAGAAGTCTTATCAATTTACGTTCTGACTATGGAAGTACCTGGCAGGGAGAAATCATCATCCGCAACTGCAAATTCGTACCGGCGGGTGGCAGACCAGTCAGTGCCAGTCTGATCGGGGGATCCAATTCAGGCCAACATGATTTCGGCTATACCAGCTATATGCCGGAACGAATCACTATTGAATCCCTCCACATTGACGATTCCAACCATCCCGAGAATTATCAGGGTCCGTCCATATTTGCAAATTTCAACCCACAAATGACAGACGATTCCTATGTGGAACAATTTCCCTATATCCGCACCAAGGAAGTTATTTTGAAAAATGTGACTACCGAAAGCGGAAAGTCTTTAAGACTGAGTGATAATCCCTTTATGTTTAAAGATGTACAGGTAATCACTGATTAGTTTTTTAAAGGGGAGATCCCTATTTCTAAAAATCGAGTTTATCCTTTTATGTGGGGCAGCCTTTTTGGACGAAAGGGCTGCCCCACTACTTTCCATAGAGGTACGGTTTAAATTTTTGAATTATCGATTTATAGAAACCAAATGGCAATCATCTTTAGCTAATATCGATCAACTTCACTATTTTGGAGCCTTTAAATTCAAAAATTGATTTGCCTTTCAATTTAATTTCTTGACCCTTTTTCATTCCATTTGGTAAATCTTTAGCTATTACACCAAAATAGTTTATTTCGATTTCTGTTTCGGCTTCTCTATGAATAATTTTTATAATTGTTTGCTGTCTTTCTGAAAAAAGACCTTTTACCTCTTCCGCTTGCTTCTCAAATGCTTTTAACCCCTCCAGCCTCATCGTTACTTCCCCCGCCTGAATATTTTCAAATACTATTTCATCAGAAAAATTTTCAATCATTTTCTGTACGGCAAACGTATTGTAGGCAGCAATATATTCTTCAATAGTTTTCTCCCTTTGTCTCATCGCTTGCCTTCAAAACTTATTTATTGATTAGGAATGAAATATCGATTAAACTGTATTTTGGGAACACTTCGAATTGGCTGAACGCTGGAATTGAGTTAAAATAATACGAACAAAACAAAAGTCACCTTCATACATTATACGTCTTTATCGAGCAGTAAGGAATTCCTCTTTTAGCCTTGCAAGATGTTCCATTTTCTTTGGTTGCCGAAATTCTTGGCAGTAGTCAGTATGATATTGATGAGACTCCAAAAACCCGATTTGAATTTTAAGCCACTCCATATGGGTTAAACTAGTATTAAAATTCCTCAACTCATCAAAAAGTCGTTGAGAACCTAGATCAAACAAGTCAGTCCCCAGGTATTCCAAGTCCGCATCTGCTACAATTCTTCCCAACAGATTTTGAGGCCTTTGGGGGATTTTGGTGGCGGTTATCATTTGGCAGATTTCCTGGATTTGTAATGCACTGAACCCGTATAATGGAAGTTCCGCTTTAGCGATTTCACATCCTTCATTTTCATGGTCAACCATCCCATTCAAGAATCCACTGTCATGATACAATGCAGCTATCTGAACTAGTTCCAATTGATCTCCTTCGACTTTTTCTTCTTTAGCAATAAGCCTCGCTTTATCCAAAACATACCGGGTATGTGCTGCATTGTGGTATGTAAGGTAATTAGGTAGATCCTTCTTAAATCTATCCATTAGGTTTTCAAAAAGTAATTCAAATCTATTATCCGTGCCCACTTTTCTTTTTGATTAATCCTCCTTTTACTTCCTTAATGCTCTGAACGTATAAAAAGGCTTTGGGATCAATTTCACCTATGGCTTCTTTGAGCCGATGAATTTCCAGCCTCGTTACTACTGTCATAATGATATCCACATCATTTACTGAGTCAATCATTCCGGGCAAATAACCCCTTTCACCTTTATAAACCGTAATGGCTTTACCAAAATCTTGAACAATCAGTTCCTTTACCGTTTGACACTCGGCAGAAATAATGGTCAAGGCAGTATATTCTTCAAAACCGTCCACCACATAGTCGGAGGTTTTCATGGCCGTATAATAGACCAATATAGAATACATACCCGTCTCAATTCCAAACTTAAAGGCCGCTCCAATAATAATTAGGCAGTTTAAAGCCAAGATAATTTCCCCAGAGGTCAAACTTGATTTTTTTTGTGTATAGTATCCAATGACTTCTAATCCATCAATCACCCCTCCTCCACGTATAACAAACCCAATACCCAATCCTATAAAAAAGCCCCCAAAAACAGCAATCAGGACCTTATCCGTGGTGAAGGCGGGGATTTCAATAAAATACATCCCTGCAGCCAACAGCAATATAGCGATCAATGCCTGTAAACTGAATGTTTTTCCGATTTTTCGATATCCCACAAAAAGAAAAGGAATATTAAAAAAGATAAGCAATATACTGATATGAATATTGGCAAAGCCCGTGACTAAGATTGAAATACCCGTGACCCCACCATCTAGGAAATTATTAGGCACCATAAATCCCTGAAGCCCAACAACTGCAAAAAGAACTCCCAAAATGGTAAATGATATAGCCTTTAACGAAAAAATGGATTTCCATTTGATGGTGTCAGATTTACCCATGGTTTAAAATTTGAGGTCGCCCAATTTTCATTTCAAATGTTTCCCTAAATATGCAGGAAATTTTTGAATTAATTAAATTTGGTAAAAGATCTATCCTTCCTTTCGTAAACTTCAAATAATTTATTTTTCCACCCTTACACCAGCGAAAGTCTGACGTATGATTTTGCCATTACGTATAATAAAAGTATCTGTGGCATAGGTCAGGGTAAATTCCGGAGTTTCCGCTTCCCACAAGATATAACCCACGTCGCTAACGGCCAAGCTGGTATTCAAGGTCAGTTCGGCACCCTGTGTTGGAAAGGCATTAAATGCATTGACAAAATTACCTCGGATTTCGTCCAATCCCCTGTATGTGCCATTTGGGGTGATCAGGATGGATTCGTCTGTATAATCTTCCATGACCCCATCCAGGTCATTGGTTACAAATGTCTCCCAGTGATGGTCCAGCACAGCCTCGGTTTGGGCTTCATCTATTTCCCCGTTAGTAGAATCAGAGGAACATCCGGCAAACGTAAGGCATGTTAGCAATATAATGGAATAAAGTTTTTTCATGATTTGAAGACTTTAGGATTAAAACAAAGTTAACCTATTGTGAAAATTAATAAAATAAAAATTCAAATTAGTAGGATTAACCTATTTGATCAACAAAAGTTAAAAAAAATACCACTGCAAGGATTCTAATTTTACCAACCCATTTATTTAATACCCAGAGTATAAGACTCCCGGATAGTATGGGCTGCGGGGTTTACGTTAGGTATTCCCTTACCTTTTCTTGGATGGATTCCTTAATAGATTCCCAGGTCTGACCTTTCAAACTCTGTGGGTTTTCATCCTCCACTGCCTCCGCAAAATAGGTGATGGCCTGTGGAACCGTGATAATGCAGTTCCTCCAACCAACGAAAATTCACTGAGCCCAGGAATTTTCATAATGGTTTTCAATAAGGAAAAAGTGTGGGATTCGACTGTCTGAGTTTGTAGCATCTAAATTCGGTAACAGGTTTATCAAATACTGCACTTGCAAGATACATTCTGGTTTCTGGTAAAAATTTAGTGTTCAATAATACATCTGAAACTTTCCCATCCCCATAATAACGCCTGCAATTTCTAATATCGTCCACATCGCCCCGCTCAAATACCCGCTCAATCACAAATTTGTATTTGGCATCATAGTCGATGTTTTCAAAATTCACATCCCAGAAGATTCCTTTCTCAAATATTGGCTTGGCTTTTTCTGTCATAACTCAAATTTAATCAAGGTTTGGTGGAATTCATACTCAAATGCAAAAACCTTCGAGGTCTCGAAGACCTCAAAGGTTTAAACGTCGCCGACCTTTGGGGTTTCCAAAAACCCCAAAGGTCTTTTACAGAATCCAGTTTTGAAACCAACGGATTTAACGTGCCCAGATGGAAAACCTTCGAGGTCTGGAAGACCTCAAAGGTTTGGGGCACGCCTCAATACCTCATAAAATTCCTTTTCCATGGCTTCTGCATCTATACGGGCGAAAATCTTCACGCTTAGCTTTTTATTTTCAGGTGGGGCATTGACGGTCAACACTTCGGAAAGGTCAGGGCGTAAATAAGCCTGTACCAAAGCCAAGTCCCACATTACCCTAGTTTGGCTTTGCGGATTTTGTTCCCTCCACCGATCTGCAAGCATTTTTTCAAGGGGAAGCTCATCGTTAAGGTTTCCATACGTTTCTTCCCTATCAAATTGTAAGGGAAGTGCTTCCTCCACTGGCATTACTGTAAAATCCAATTTCTCCAAATCCATCAGGTAATCAAAGGCGTTTAAATCATTTCTAATGTTGAATTCATTCTTACTCCATGCTTTCCTATCAAGAAAATACCTGGCGCCTAAAGAATAGATCCTAATAGAAGGCAGAATAGAAGGTTCCAAGATAATGGCGGAGGCAATGTTAGTCAACGCACCCAAAGTCAGTATATCCAATTTTTCACCTTCTTCTAGCTCATGAACAGCCTGAATTATAGCTTGGGCGGCCGGGGAATCCCTCGGCTCCTGCCCTCCCCAAGCCCGGCCAATCTGTCTATCCGCACCCAAGGGATGTGGGAGTTCCATCATGCCCATAATCTCAAGCATCTCTTCATTCAGGCGTTGACTGTCTTCCACCGTCACCAAACCCCTTGTATCATAGGCATTCCATTTATCAAAGACCAACAGGTCCGGATTATTAAAATGGGCGGAACTTAATCCGATTAATTCGATTTTTTCATCTTTCAAAACTCGGGCGATGGCATATAGATCGTCCATTTCATTGCCCGTATCGGCATCGAGCCAAACTTTCTGGGTCTGTGCCAATAAACAAGGAGAGAATAAAAGGAAAAGAAATAAGGTTTTAATTGGTAACATCGATATATTATCTGTTTAGTTTTTTGCAATATAATTCTAAATTAGCTGACAGTTTCCAAACTCGAAATTGGTAGACAATTTTTCATCTTAAAACGAAATTCTTTCCAATAATCAAATCAACATAGTTCGCATAGGGGAATTTTTACCAATTTCTGACTTAATTCTACCTTGGGACGAGGGTAAAATCCTGATAAATATATTTATTCCCAATGATTTAAATCATTTTTATTGCTGTTCATTTTTTCGAATTTGGAATTTAAAATTAGCCAGAAGGATTTCTGGATAATAAAAAAATGAACCAATGGAAAAGCAATTTAAATACATCGCATTGATTCTGGCCGTAGTCTATGGATGCTATTCAGATGATCCGGGATATATCGATAAAATTGACGCAGTTTATACAAATTTCGATGCCGGGTTCGACTTTAAAGCTGTCAGTACTTTCGCTTTGCCGGATGAAGTGATAAAAGTAGAAAAGCAGAATTTCAACCACCCGGAAAGAAATGAACCTGAATTTGTTTCAGCGCCACACGGTGAAATCATCTTAAATAGCATCAGGGAAAATATGCTCAATCTTGGTTGGACAGAGGTAGAAAAAAATGACGGGCCAGATGTCATTATCCTTCCTTCAGTATCCACCAGTACCCATATTTACTATTATTACGATTGGTATTATTGGCATTGGTGGTATCCGGGTTGGTACTCAGGTTGGTCTTGGTATTACCCGGGATATTATTATCCTGTATACAGGAGTGGGTATACTTCGGGCACACTTTTTATTCAAATGACCGATAATAGAAACGGCCAAGTGAATAATAATGTAGCTGTACCGTGGAGCGCGGTGATCAATGGTGTAATGGAAGCCGGCCGGTCCCAAATCAATCAGCGGCTAAGATCTACCATCGATCAGGCATTTGACCAGTCGCCTTACCTTAAAAAAAGCACCGGTTCGTGAACAACTTGGCTGGAGATTTCGCTGCATTTGTTCTTGGATTATAGAAGTAGTATTCACCACAAAATACTATTCTGATTTTAAACGGATAAGGTGCGTTATGTCATCGAAAACAAAAGCAGGTAAAAATTTTAGGTTTATCCGCATACCAAAACCTTGGCTCCCATCACATGTTTGTGTTTGAGATCCATTATGGCCTCATTAGCTTTGTCGAATGGATAGGTTTCTACAGCCGGGATAATTGGTATGGAAGCTGCCAGTGTAAGAAACTCGCTTACATCTGTTCGTGTTATGTTAGCTACTGTTTTTATCTCCTTTTCCATCCACAAATGATCCTGATAGGAGATGTTCAAAAGGGCATCCAGGTCACCTGACTCTTTGCGAATGGCGTTGATCACCAGTCTGCCCCCGGGCTTCAAATGCAACAGGGAGTCTACCGCTGTGGTCCAAACAGGAGTGGTATCGATAATGGCATTGGCTTTTTGAGGGGGAGTATCTGTGATCTTTCCTGCCCAAGTAGCTCCTAGATCCAAAGCGAACTTTTGCTCATCTTTGCTCCTTGCAAAAACATATACAGGTGAATTTGGATACAGATGTAGGGCCATTTTCAGAACAAGGTGACCGGAAGCCCCAAAACCAGTGAGGCCTAGTGTCTGCCCATCCGTAATGACCGTTAGCCTCAGTGACCGGTAGCCGATGGCTCCGGCACATAATAAGGGTGCGGCTTCATTGTCGGAAAATGTGGAAGGAATAGGATAGGCAAAACGCTCGTCTACAACCATGAATTCGGCGTAACCCCCGTTAGTATCCCTTCCTGTAGCCTTGAAATCAGGGCATAAATTTTCCAGTCCCGCCACACAGTATTCACATTGGCCACAGGCAGCGGATATCCATGCTACGCCTACCCTATCCCCGCTTTTGAAATATGTGGTATGCTTGCCGCATTTCTCTACTATTCCCACTACTTGATGGCCTAGTATAATGGGGTACTGCTCTGGGGGTGTCCGGCCTTCGATTTCATCCAATTCCGTATGGCATATCCCACAACAGAGAACCTTAATAAGTATTTCGAAATCTTTTGGTACAGGGACAGGGATTTCCGTAAGTTCCAGCGGACGTGAAGCTGTATCCAGATTTGAAATTCGATTTAGAAGCCAGGCTTTCATATACTTAAAATCGATTACTTGGTCATTTTGATTTGATCGAATACCTTTCCTTCCGCATCAATTTGCTTCAAGGTTAACACTTTTCCGTTAGTTTCTACCATCGTAAAGGAATGCCTATCTGAAACCAGTTTCACGGTGTAGGGTACCCAGTTTCCGGGAGGGCCTTCCTTCCATAGATCAGAATTCTCACTTATTTCGGGTTCATAAAGACCGGCACCGCCGGCACCGCTGATGATATATATTATACCATCTGCCTGGGTGTTTGTAGTGCCGTCAAAATGTTTGTCCAGCCTAAATTCTCCATTCACACTCCCTTCATCTGATATAATGTACCTTGTTCCAGCTTCATCTTTTTCAGGTTCAAACTTTAGGGGAAAGGTGCGCTGATAGTTGTGTATATGACCGTTAAACACCAAGTCCACTCCCAAGCCTTCTATCACAGGTGACAATAATCGCATTACCTGATATTCATAATGCTGGTGGCTGGAACTGAAAGGCGGATGATGGAAAGCCACAATTTTCCAATCAGCCTTGCTGCTTTTTATATCCTTTTCGAGCCATTGAATCAGCGAAGGGTCCAAGGGATTGGCATAGTAATTGGCGTCCAGGCAAGCAATATAAACATTACCATATTCAAAGGAATAATTGGAAACCCTTGGATACCTTGGGGACGTGTTTTTCAAAAAAGCACGAACCAAACTCTGGTCTCCCTCCGGTTTTACCACCTGCTGAGGTATGGGGGCATTCAGCGGCAAATCGCTGTAATAAAAATAAGCCAACCCGTCGGGGTATTTCTCAAAATCAGCACTATAAATATCATGATTTCCGAGAAGCATATAGAAGGGGATGGAACCCATCAGGGGGGCGCCTTTATCCGGCGTAGCCACCCGCCTTAGGTAATACGGAAAGAAGCGGAACCTATACTCCAGTGCCCGGCCATAGGAATAAGCCATGTCACCGGTGACAAGGGCGAATTGTGGATTGTGCTGGTACATCTGGTAAGCCAACGCAGCCTGTTCTACTGATCCCACTCCAGGGTCCCCAAACACAGTAAATTTTGTCTGGGATTTCTTTGTGCGGGATGTGAAGGTGTTTTCAGCCAGGACAGTTTCACCCAAAGAAACCCGGTAGGTATAGATTTCATCAAAATTTAACCCCTTAAGGGTTGCCCGATAAAGATAGGAGGTTTCATTGTCCAGATGGAGTTTAACGGAGGAGATTTTGACTGACTTGGGCTTAGGCGCGGATTCTACAGAATTTCCAAGTGCCCATTCCACTCTAAAATCACCGGGGATACTGTCTGTTTGCCAGACTACCACCTTTTGTTCCTTTCTGAGTTTGGGTGAATCACCTGGCTGCAGATAAGGGGAGACAAGGAGGCTTTGACCATAGGTTGATTGCAGGAAGACTAAGAGAAATCCGTGCGTACATATGCGGAGAATCAGGCCTTTCTTTTTCATGATTTTTCAATTTATTATTCTTAATTGATCACCCCAAACCGTTTTTAACGATGTAAGAGTCACTGTCAAAAATGGTTTTGAATTATTTCTGTTTATCGTGTGGTTCTGCATTTTGATGCTATATTTTCATTAAACTCTCGGTCGCTCTTTAAGATGGTAAAGAATGCATCAAAGAATTCCCGAAGGCGATCCTTCTCATCCGGGTGGATTTCTGTTTCTATTTCACTTAAAATCCCCAAAAATTGATCTTCAAATGATATAAATTCAGCTCTTATAAATTGAAATAATTCTTCACCACGGCAAAAACCCCGATATAACCGCTCACGGACGTCAGATATGGGGAGAAATTCACTCACTTGCGCATAAGGGGCGTTGACCAGGCCCGACATATCAAAATCATATGGCACGTGGATTTTGGTTATGGGAGGGACCTGTAGAATCCTGATATTATGTTGGGAAACGGCGGACCAATCGGTATTGGCAATCATGAACTGGAAAAAATCATGTCTGACAGCAGAGGTATCCTGCAGAAGGAAAGGATATATTTCCTCAGCTTTCATGATTTTTCCACCCAATCTTTTAGCCATCAAGTCTTCGTCCTCGATAAAAAAGGCTTTCAGATCATATGATTTAGACTGTCTACCCCGCTCATCAGTTAACCTCAGCGCTATTAATCTAGTTCTAAAATAATAGGGGGTGATTAATTCATAGAGTTTGTAACATAGATACTCCATGAGAATCAAATCATTGGCATTCCCATGGGTCAGGCACGGAAGTACCAGCTTGAGGGTTTTATGGTCTTCAAACAAGGTACCACTTCTTTCCTTTGCATTTATCCTCACCCTCAAAGGAGTGAAGAAACAATTTTTTCTCCTGTAAACACCCCTAGCACGGACATCAACCTGGATGGAATCCCAAGCTTCTTTTTCAATTCTATAATGAAGATATGTCGGGAAATAACGTTTGTCGCTATTGCTTCTCCGCAGTTCTCTAAAAGCGTATCCCAATCGAATCTCTAAGGAATTTGGGTTCCCAAAAAGCTCCTTACCGGGTGCTTCCTGGGCAACGTTGATACTATATAACAGCAAGAAAAAAACAAAAGCAGCTAATCCCAGCTTCATCTATATCTTATTTCATTGTATACCTTTTGCTTCAACACCCACCGGATAAACTGCTCCTTTTAGCGCAATGAAATCCGTATATTTGCACAAACCAGAATAATTAGATTGTGCCACCCGAATGGATAATTTTAAACACATCCTGCAATACCAAATAAAAAAATATAAAAATCACTATATAAAGTAATTGGATAAATATAATCAATAATCTCCAAAAAAGAGGGGAGTTTTAATGAAAAAGCAAGAAGATCAAAAAAGCAAGTACGCCAATTCCAAACCCATACATGTTCACCTGGTAGGCGTATCCTAACAAATTATATTTCTGTTTTAGAATAACACCCTGACCATACAAATCTATGAGCATTTGCTCGTAAATATCTTTTCTGGAATGCAATAACTCTTCCATCTTTGCAATGTAATCCTTTTGAGAATATTCAGCAATCACCCCAAAGAACAGCAAACTTTGTTTTTCGGAGAGATTAGGTTTTAAATGGGACTCAATTATTTTGGGTTGAGCAGCCAAGATGGCCAAAATAGCGGATGTGAGGCAGGAAAGAACGATTATCATCATTGGGATAATAATGTTGTACCGATAAAAATCCATTTGATCTGCAATTATCCCATATCCGGAAATAGCGATGATGGAGGATATGATAACGGTATTGATACTGATGATAATGTTCGCCTTGTTATCAATGATCTGCCTCAAATTGGTTTGGTTTCGATAAGTTGTGCGAAAAAGTGTCTCCCTTTCTCTTCCTGATTTTTTTTTACGGTCTTCTATTTCACTTTCCATACTGTATCAAAATTTTCAATCCCCATATTTTTAAAAACACCCAAACCGTTCCTATCATTTTTATGAATATAACATATTCATATTATTTTTTGACATTAGGCATGTTAATTTTGATTATTTTTTTAAATTAGGACAGGTTCATGCCAAGGGAAAAATTCAATGGGGAACCCCTTTGGATTCAACTCCAATAAAAAGCCGCAACTATGGATGGCAGCATACAAAAGAAAATAAAAACCATAGGCCTGCTTGTTCTTTTTCTAATTTCAGGCCTATTGAATGCCCAACCGATATCGTTGTTTGGGGATGAAATAATTCCAATTACACTCTCAGGTGATTTGAAGGAGTTGTTGAATGACCGAACGGGTAAACCGCAATTCCGGCCAATTACCATATCCTACCTAGGCGAGGATTCCTCCCTGATTTCCATTCCTATTCGAAGCCGGACACGGGGTAATTTTCGCAGAGCCAAAGGAAATTGCACCCATCCTCCATTATTGTTGAATTTCTCCAAAAAAAACCGTGAAGGAACCATCTTTAACCAACAGGACAGAATGAAATTGGTAATGCCCTGCAGGGGGGATAAATATGTCCTTCAGGAGTATTACGTTTACAAACTTTATAACTTGATTTCTCCCAAAAGTTTCCGCGCCCAATTGGTGGAACTGATATTGGATGACCCTGAGTTGAATCCAAGGGACAAGGGCCCTTTTTTTGGGATTTTGCTGGAAGAAGAAGATCAAATGGCCGCAAGAAACAACAGTATTTCGATTGACAAGCAACTGATCAGGCCAGAGCAAACCGTACGGAATGATTTTTTGAACATGGCTGTCTTTCAATATATGATCGGTAATACGGACTGGTCTGTGCAATACCGACAAAATATAAAACTGATTGCTCCTGATTCCTCATCCAGGCCAGTTACCGTTCCATATGATTTTGATCATGCAGGTATAGTCGGCGCACCTTACGCCAAGCCGGCAGTTGAATTAGACATGCGATCTATCAGACAGAGGAGGTACCGGGGCTTTTGTATGGATGAAATGGCAGGCTTCGATAGCGTCTTCCTTCATTTTAATGAACTAAAAGAAGATATCTATTCTCTTTATATAAATAGTGAACTTCTGGACAAAAAGTATATCCGGTCTACCTTAAAGTATCTGGATGATTTTTATAAAACTATTAATGATGTCCGGGGAGCAAGGAGGGAATTCCAATATCCCTGCCAAGCAGGTGGAACAGGTAACGTAGTCATAAAAGGATTGGGGAATTAAATTTTTTCAAGTTTAAATATTTTTGCCAACCCAACCCATAGTCTAAAAACCCCGGAGACATGTTCTATCCCGCTTTGATGATTGAATTAATTCATTAATTCAATTTAAATTTGTCTATAGGTTGCAGGGTGGGTATTTTTCAGTTGGGATTAAAGGCGGGGATTAGGGAGCATCTTGGCTTTTCAGTTTGTGAAATAAAAAAATATAGCATTTAAAATGCTATTGAGAATTCATAAGGTTTTAGGGGTTCAAATCCTTTTTATCAGCTATTCGGGATTTGCAAATCCCGAATAGCTGATAGCTGAAATGCCATTCCTGTCAATATCCAGCCGCATGGCCGTCTTTCCTGGATTCTGAAGCTCCGTAATAAACTTTATTCACAGGATCGTATCGAATACCCTGATATCCGCCATAGACGTGGGTGGGGGCATATCCGAATCTGTGCCCCATCGAATAAAGTGCTTTGACGGTTTCATTTGGAAACCCAACTTCCATTGTGATTATACCTACGCCTTGCGAATTTTCTCCTGTAGGTTCTGAAGATCCCTGATGGTCAAATCGGGGAGCATCTCCAGCTTCCTGAATATTCATTCCAAAATCAATCATATTCATCAGGATTTGTACATGTCCAAGGGGTTGGAATGAGCCTCCCATTACTCCAAAACTAAAAAATGGTAGCCCGTCCAAGGTGACAAAGGCAGGAATTATGGTATGAAACGGTCTCTTATTAGGTTCGTATGTGTTAAATTCCCCTTCATTCAGGTTAAATAATGCCCCTCTATTCTGCAACATAAATCCTAGCCCCTTTGGCACCATACCCGAACCGAAACCCATGTAATTACTTTGGATTAAAGAAACTATGTTTCCCTCTTTATCCGCTACCGTTAAATAAATGGTATCTCCGTCCTTAAGGCCGGGATTTCCAGCCTCAAAATTCGCCCCTGCTTGTTGCCTGCTTATCAGTTTCCTTCGTTCATCCGCATAGTCCTTGGATATTAAAGTGCTTACGGGTATTTTGTTAAACTCCGGATCTGCATAAAATTTTGCCCTATCTTCATAGGCAAGTTTTTTTGCTTCCGTGAATAAATGAATGTGCTCCGGTGAACCAAATGGAATATCGGTAAAGTCATAGGCTTCCAATAAATTCAGCATTTGGAGAACTGCTATTCCCTGACCATTGGGCGGAAGCTCCCATACTTCATATCCTCGGTAGGTGGTCGATACCGGGTCAATCCATTCCGAACGATGGTCCGCCAAGTCCTTTAAAGATAAAAAGCCACCGTTTTCTTTCATATACTGATCTATGGTTTTGGCTATCTCTCCCTTGTAAAATGCGTCCCGGCCACCATTTGCGATCTTCTGTAAGGTATTGGCCAGGTCAGGTCGTTTTAAAATATCTCCCTTTTTAGGAATGTTTCCATCAATGGAAAAGTGTTCTCTGAATTCAGGATATTCATCGTATCTTTTTGTACCTATAGACTGGCTTAATTCATCCGCCACAGGAAATCCCTCCTTGGCGTATTTAATGGCTGGCGCTAAAATATTGGCCATTTCCATTTTACCGAAGGTTTGATGCATTTCATACCAACCGTCAACACACCCGGGAACAGAAACAGCCAACGGACCTAAAGCAGGAATATATTCCAGATTTTGATCTTTAAAATGTTGCATTGTGAGCGAGTGGGGAGACCTGCCGCTGGCATTAAGCCCATACAATTTTTGGGTTTTTGCATCCCAGATAATCGCAAACAGATCTCCGCCAATTCCATTTACATGAGGTTCTACCACACCTTCCATCGCATTGGCTGCAATAGCGGCATCTATTGCGTTTCCTCCCTGTTTTAAAATATCCAGAGCTACCTGGGTGGATAAGGGATGACTGGTACAGGCCATGCCATTTTGTGCCAATACCTCAGAGCGGGTGGCAAAACTCTTCCCGGAACTCCTGTTCTGGGATATCGCTTCCTGGGTAACGACTACAAACAAAGCGGCGCTTAAACCGAGGTAGATCGAACATTTGAATAATGATTTCATGTTTTTTGGGGTTTGACTTCAAAATTTATTGGGCAATAATCAGGACTGATGGGATTGTTGATTTAAGATTGGTGGATTATTAATGCAGAGTGTTGAATGATGATTTAGGATTTAGTACTTCCTTTACCGTGAATTTGGTAAATAAGTATATTGTAAATTTAATGTAAGGGTTTGGGATTGCAAATCCCACTTATCTGAATTCGGGTTTTCAAATCCCGAATAGCCGTATATTTTATGAATAAATCATTGTTGAACGGATCAATAATGGGTGTCAACTTACTAATATCCATTAAATACACTATTTTTATAAGTTACCGTGTATACCATTTAATAGAAGAACCGCTACTTGATTAGTGCGTGACTTCCATTTCTTGGCTTTAAGCCTTTAAATATTTGATATTCAACCCATTTCGATCTGGTTTATTTTTAGATAGGACAATCTATGAACCATTAGTTGATTTAAATAATACCGCTTAACCTGATATAGTAAAAATACACGGAATTAAAATCTTATTTTGCTAAAATGGTAGCATGGGTCAGTAAATTTAAAGTTGAAAATGGTATGGAGGAGGAAGTGAAAAAGGCTTTTAAAACCCGGCCTGGATTTGTCGAGAGTGCCAAAGGATTTGTGAGATTGGATGTATTAAGTCCTATAAATAACCCTGCGGAAATTCACCTGATTACTTATTGGGAAAGTGACGAAGATTTTGAATTCTGGCATCGGAATCATTTAAAGGAATCGCACAAAAATATCCCCAAAGGTTTGAAACTTATCCCTAGAAGTTGGGAGCTAACGAAATACGAATACATCAGCAGTTAGTTATGACAACACTGAATGTACAATCATTTGCTGAAAATTCAGGTGAACTGGCAAATCGTATTACAAGCTTACATTTTGAACGCAATCCCGGTCTGATAGAACGATACGGCGCAGAGGGCAAAAACCGTTGTTATGAGGATGCCGTTTTTCACCTCCAATTTCTGGCTGAAGCATTGACAATGAATCTCCCGGATATGTATGCAAATTATATCCTTTGGGCGGCAGCCATGTTAAAATCAAGGAATATTCCGGAGACAGACCTTCAAGATAACCTTAATTTCGTCCAAACAGCCATTCATGAAATCCTGGGAGGCCAGTTCTCCGCCGTCTCTAAGGAATATATCTCTGCTGCCAAAGAAAAGCTAAATGAAAAAGTTGAAGAAATCCTATCATATATCACTGATGACAATCCCTTAAAAAATGAAGTAAATACCTATTTGGAGTTTTTGTTACTGGGGAAAAGGCAGGAAGCAGCACTACTGATTTCAGAATTGGTTCAAAATGGCACTTCAGTCAAAGATGTGTATCAATTTATCTTTCAAGTATCCCAATATGAAGTAGGCCGTCTTTGGCAGTGTAATAAAATTACTGTCGCCCACGAGCATTATTGTACTGCCGCAACCCAGCAGATCATGTCGGGCCTATACCACCATATTTTTTCTACCAAACGAAACGGGAAAACATTGGTTGCTTGTTCTATTTCAGGTGAAATGCACGAATTGGGCATACGCATGGTCACCGATTATTTTGAGATGGATGGATGGGACACCTATTATTTGGGTAGTAATTTACCTGATACTCATTTACAGAAATATTTAAAAGAATACAAGGCAGATGTTCTGGCTCTTTCGGTGACCCTGCCTCTCCATGTAAGCAAGGCTGCGACTTTAATCAAAAAAATACGCGACGATAAGGATTTCGCAAACTTAAAAATAATGGTGGGTGGGTATCCATTTCTTACTAATCCGAATCTATGGCAGAAAGTAGCTGCCGATGCTTTTGCCGAAAATGCCGATCAGGCAATTCAGACGGCTAACAATCTGGTAAATCCATAACATGGAAAAAATAAAGAATGCCAACAAAATCATCCTGAAGTGTAATAACCAAGGTATTGTAACTCAAATATTTTTGGACACCGCCTGCCTGTTGGAAAATATTAAGCTTCCGGTAAGTTTACATAGTCTGGTATCCCCAATTTCCATTAAGGAATTGGGTAGTTTCTGGCTCTCCATTCAGGAAGATGCCATGGAAGAGAATACGGTCCTTGCACTACGCTATAATGATAAACATACTTCGTACATTTTTTCCGGCTATTTATTGGACGAAACAGTTTTACTCTGCGGAAGTACCGAACTGACATCTACCGAAAAAGCATTGGAAGAAATCATGCTGATTAATAATGAGCAGACAAACCAAATAAGGCTTACTGAAAAAAAGGTAGTCAATATCCTAAAGGATGTTGAGAAGCGGGAAATTAATGAAGCATTATTAAATGACTTCTCCGCATTGAACAACGAATTGATTAACAACAAGCGTGAATTGGTGCGTAAAAATCAGAAAATTGAAATTTTGAATAAAGAACTGAATGCGGTTAATCAAAACATGACCCTGTTTACTTATTCTGTTTCCCATGACTTAAAAGAACCGGTAAGAATGGTGAAATCCTTTTTATCGGTGTTTCATGAAAAGTATGCAGAAAGCTTGGACCCTAAAGCCCTATCTTATATAGAGATGGCATTGGACGGTGCGCAAAGGCTAAACAAAATGCTTACGGATTTACTGGAGTATCATCAGTCTTCCGGAAGTTTCACCACTACCGAAACCGTGGACCTGAATGAGGTGTTTATGGAGGTAAAGCAAATTCTTCAAACTGAAATTGAGCAAAAGAAAGCCATAGTTACCAGCGAAAAATTACCTACAATTAAGGGCTCATTTGCAGGTTACCTGCAGGTATTTCAAAACCTTCTTTCCAATGCTTTTAAATTTGTTACCGAAGGGAAAACGCCACTTGTTTCCATTCGTGTGGAAGAGAAGGATAAAACCTATACCATTATGATAAAGGATAATGGTATAGGTATCGCAGAAGATCAAAAGCACCAAGTTTTCAATTTTTTTAAACGACTTAATTCCCCTCAGCAATACGAAGGTACAGGCATGGGTTTGGCTATGGTAAAGAAAAGCATCGAAAGAATGGGAGGCGAAGTTTGGTTGGAATCAGAAGAAGGCAAAGGAAGCACCTTTTATTTCACCATTAAGAAAGGGACTATATCTTAAATAATTATACTCGTTGGAAAATGTTTAAAATCCTGCAACACTTTAAGTCTTTGCAGGATCTTTAATGTACCTGATGTCAAGCTATTGATTGGCGGAGAAAACCCGGATATTCTCCAAATGGATCAGCGGAAAGCTGAGAATACCACATCCCCCGCCATTTCCTGTATACCTCATAATTCTCCGGCTTAGTCAGGTCCGCACCGGGGTGCATGGGTCTATTGGTAGGACCGTACCGGACTTTTACAGCTATTCCAGCGAAACGGTGCGCCATAGTCTCCACATCCTTCCAGAGTGGGGCTATCTTTGGATCCATTACACCCACATCCATATAACCGACGGAACCATGCCATCCACCACATCCGTCACCCTGGCTCCATTGTAAAGCTCCAACAGGACCTCATCATCAATTTCAGCGGCGACTTGGGCTATGACAACGGGAAAGGGAAAACCTACGCAGAAAAATACAAAAAGGTATAAGGATTTTTTGATTAAAGTTTTCATAATTAAGTTGATCTGGGTTATTGAGCCATTGACTTTATGTTTGTTTATATTGGTCATTTAAAATAGGGAATAATTTTTAATTTAAAATAATTCCACTCAAGCCAATACAAATATCCGTTTTACTCCTATTGATAGGAACACTATTCTCTTGCTTCTCCTGCTGGGTGAAATTTGCAATTTCTCCCTGATATCTACGGAAAAATCTTTTGAAAAAACTAAATCATATGGCCATTTGCAATGGCCATCCGTAAATGAAAAACAGGTAATAGCATCATACCATCAAATAATCACAACATCAATAGATAAACCCCATCTCCCGTTCCCAGCCAGATGGTGCCATCCGGGGCTTGGGCTATGGCAAAAACGCTGATCTCTTTGAAAGTTTCTTCGTCGTAGGTCCAGGTATTATTTTGATACAGGGCATATCCTCCCGATCCGGCACACCATACCCGGTCGGAACGGTCTACGAAGATTTGAATTACCGACAAGGGTCGGTCGGACATAATCTGCCGTCCCTCGCTTTCATCGAAGGTAAATAGCGGCGGCCTGCTCAGAGCAATGGTGCTGGAAAGGGAATAATCAATGCCTCCGATTAACTCGCCCCGGCTGTTTTCGTCGAGGTTGGAGATAGAATACGGGCTAAAACCAAGGCTTTCTGAATCGAACAGTGTCCAGTCCTCCTCCCGGATTTTTGCCAAGTGCAGGTTGCCGACGCTGCTTTGGGACGAGAGCCAGACCTCGTCGTTGCTTCCTACCTTCACCGCACTTACCCAGTGGGCGGGTAAGGGAGAATTGTCCGGGGTGTAAAATGAAAGGGAATCGCCATCCAGCCTGCCCAGCCCTCCATGGTTAAATCCTCCCACCGCAAACCAAACACGGTCTTTTGAATCGATGTCCAGCGCCGTGACATTGCCTTCCATAAGCGGATTATCGTCATACCGGATAAAATCTTGCCCGTCAAATTTCACAAGACCATCAGCAGCCATGTAAACCTGGTTTTTGCTGTCCACTTTGATGGCCCTTACCATACCAGTGATTTCAGGATATACCATTACGCTCTGACCGTCGAACTTGATCAGGCCCTGATTCAAGGTGCCAAACCAGGCATTGCCCTGCCCATCAAACGCCATTGCGGTAATGTGGTAACCTTTCAGCAAGGGCTGGGCGGTCGGTTCTTCCATTGGCTCTTCACAGGCCGCCAAGAATAGGGAAAAAGAAATTACGAAAATAAAACCAGGTATTTTCATAGTTAATGTGCCATTAGTCTTAAATAATTTTCCTTCAAGTTAATTACTTTTCCGATTTCAAACTAAAAATACTGTAATTCGCAGATACAAATTTTGATCCATGAAGAAAAAGTACTTTCCGTCACTATGCGATCCTCCTATAAATAAAAAGCCCTCCAGATTTCACTCTGCTTATTTAGACAACTAACTGATAATAATCGAAATCTGGAAGGTTTGCGCATTTAGGGTTATTTATTTGACTGTAGATCCAACTGGATTTCCTCCAGCGACCGTCCCTTTGTTTCAGGCATGCGAGTAGCTACCCAAATCAATTGAAGAACCATCATAAGAGCAAAAAAAATAAATATATATCCTGCACCAAAACTGTTTGCAACAAAAGGGAATATATTGGCCACAATTGCTGCAAATATCCAGTGGGTAAATGAACCCAACGACTGCCCGAACGCTCGTAACTCGTTGGGGAATATTTCAGAGATAAAAACCCAGATTACCGCTCCTTGTCCAATAGAATGAGACCCAACAAATGCAAATACAAATATGGGTAACCAACTCGAATCTATGGCTCCGCCGAAATAACTGTATGCCATCAGAGAAAGGGAAATGATATAGCCAACCGATCCAATGTACATCAACATTCTCCTACCAATTCTATCAATTAGAAAAAGACCCAACATCGTAGTTACTACTATCATCAAGCCAATCCCAACAGTGGAAACCAGTGCATCTTCTGTGGAAATGCCGGCGGATTCAAATATTCTAGGCGCAAAATAGATTATGGCATTGATTCCAGACATCTGATTAAAGAAGGCTATCAATATTGCCATAAAACTGATTTTCCGGAATTTTCCACGGAATAACATAGAAACGCCAACAACACCCTTCATCGCTTTGGCTTCCTCCATAGCCAGCTTGATGGCTACCTCCGCTCCTTCCGGATCGGTTCTGGACAAAATCGCCCTTGCACCTTCCAAATCCATTTTCTTTGCAATGAGCCATCTCGGGCTCTTCGGAACCCTAAAAATCAGTATACTATAAATCAAAGCAGGAATGGCCTCTACCCCTAGCATCCATCTCCAAGACTCATTAAGAATCGCGGTTCCAATAAGGTAATTGGAGAGGTATGCCATCAGAATTCCGAAGACAATGTTGAACTGATAAAGGGCTACTAGTTGACCCCGGCGGGAAGCAGGGGCAATTTCGCTAATATACATGGGTGCTACCACCGAAGAAGCTCCAACGCCCAAGCCCCCAATAAACCTAAAAACCATAAACGTAATGACATCAGGGGCAAAAGCCGATCCTATAGCAGATACCAAATAAAATATACCAATCCACAACAAAGAAGTTTTCCGTCCGAATTTATCCGCAGGAATTCCGCCAAACAGGGCACCGATGACAGTCCCATAGAGGGCTATTGCTACCGCTAGACCATGGCTTAAATCGTCCAGATCCCAGAGCTTTTGGATCTCTCTTTCCGCACCTGAGATCACAGCGGTATCAAACCCGAACAAAAAACCACCAAGTGCAGCGGTGATGGACAGGAAAAGGACATAGTTCTTACTTTGCATGTTTTAAAGTCTTCGAGTGAACAATAGCCGGGTTATTGAAATACCTTACTGATTATCATCCAACTAATAAAAATGGGGGGGGGGATGCTCAAATGAATTCCCCCCATTTTAATATAATGATTTTATTATCTTATTTTTCTTCCTTAATCTTACCAAATCGATTCCAGGTAATAAAGGGAATTGTTTTCACCAAAACCTGTCAATTTCAACTCTGTGTATGGCTTGGTCGGAAATATGATTTCCGTCATTACCGTTTCCCCATCATTGATAAATACCTCAATCGAAGATCTGTCGAGAAAGATGTGTACTTTTTCGGCTTTGTTAGCAGCTATTGGAGCATGGTGAACTGTTCCGAAACCATCCCAGAAATCGGTTTCCCCAGATGTACTTCGATCCAAACTCAATTGATTTCCAACTTTGCTAACTAGGAGTTTTTCTCCGGAATCGTTACTGAATTCCAGGGAAAAATCCGCTTCTTTTGGCTGGAGCTCAAGTTCGACCAATTCCTCTGTAAGGGAGAAACCCTCCTCAGAAAAGCTTTGTGAAGAGGACCGGATTTTTTCCAGTTCCTCAACAGGCTTGGACGCAATCAGGAAGCCATCTCCCTTTTTTACCAAATGGAGCGAGCGGGGAAGTGTCATGGCTGACCGCCAATTTTCGGTAGGGACTATGTTCGCATAGTTCCAATTGCTCATCCACCCGATAAACAGCCTTCTACCATCCGATTCCGGTACGTTCGACCAGGTAACTCCCGCATAATTGTCTGTTCCATAATCCAGCCATTTGATTTCGCTGCTTTCTACGTTGAAATTGCTACCATCAAAATCCCCTATAAAGTATTGGGTTGCCGATCCGCCATTGGGACCGCCCGGATTGATACTGACTAATAAAACCCATTTTTCCTCTCCCCCATCCGTAGTCAGCGTAAAAAGGTCAGGGCATTCCCAAACACCCCCATAAGCGGCCCATTCCGTATTAAAATCAGATTCAAAAGTCCAGTCTAACAGATTGGGAGAGGAGTAAAAACTTATTTTATCTTTCACGGCCAGGGTCATGATCCATTTTCCTTGTTGGGGGGCAGTTTCCACCCATGCCACTTTTGGGTCTCTAAAATCCCTTATCCCAGGGTTTTTTAAAACCGGATTACCTTCGTATTTGGTCCAGCTTCTGCCTTTGTCCGTACTGTAGGCAATACCTTGGGTCTGAAAATCATCCCGGCCCGCCTCTGCACCTGCAGCATCATGGTAGGTATAAATGGCTACCATGGCTGGGGCTTCAGTAGTACCAAGACCACTTGTATTCTCTAGGTCCATCACTGCTGATCCGGAAAAAATAGTCCCAAGGCTGTCGGGAGCCAAGGCCACTGGCATATGCTCCCAATAAACCAAATCGGTGGAAATAGCGTGTCCCCAATGCATGGGACCCCACACGTTCCCATCCGGGTGATGCTGGTAAAACAAATGGTATTCCCCGTCATAATATACCATACCGTTGGGATCGTTCATCCAATTCGTGGCAGGCGTAAAATGAAATTGCGGCCTGTAAGGTTCATTGAATTTCGATTCGTTAGCTGTCTCCTCCTTTTTATCTGTTGCGCAGGCAAGGGCAAGAAAAAGGAAAAACACAGCAAGGAGTTGATTAAAGATTTTCATATTCTTATGGTTGAATGCATTTTTTGAAGGTAATGCCATATATTTTTGATTTCAAATTTTTGCGTAATTATTGGAAAAAATCAGCCGTCCGTAACTTGGACAGCTGATTCAATGGGCTCAATAGCCAGAATTTTGTTTATACACACCTCTGGTAAAATCAATTTCCCTCTGGGGAATAGGATAATATTCGTCCCTACCGGCGGTAAATTGGGCGTTGGACAGAAAATCCCGCCTTACCCTTTCCCTGGCCAGATAATCATTAAGGACTATCGCTGCTTCACCCCACCTTACCAAGTCGAAAAAGCGGCTGCCTTCCATGGCAAATTCCATTCTCCTTTCAAATTTTAATGCCTTCCAAGCAAACTCCTTATTTGGGAAAGATTCATAAGGGGCCACATGGTAGATATCAGAGGCCCCTGCAGCCAACGGCCTCTGTGTGCTTGCCGCCGCTCTTTCTCTGACTTCATTGATCAATGGCAATGCTTCATTCCATCGGTTGAGTTGAATTAAAGCCTCAGCTTTGAAGAGGAGTACGTCGGCATAGCGGATAAAATCAATGTTTTTGGAAGTCCCTATAAATGGGCCTTCCTTTACATAGCAGGAGCAATCCGGGGCCTGCTGTTCCTTCATGTTTCCGAAATAGCCATATACTCCCGGATCTCTAGCCCAGCTAAAGTTGTAAACCATGTCTCCTGGCTGGTTGACAGTATTTCGATATTTAAATGGTCTTCCCGGTATGCCTACCGTATGGTCAATTCGTGGATCAACAGTTAGCCCAGCGGCCGGTGTGGATGTGCCGTCAGGTCCGACGGTATTGAAAATATTCACCTCATTAAAGCTATCCAACAAAGGCAACCCATCTGAACCGGTTCTGAAGGCATTAACCATATTCTGACTGGCTAAATGGAACCCACAACAGCCATATAACCCGGTTCCATGGGGAGAGTTTAGCCCCGTTACGTAGCTAACTCTACTGACCACTGTTCCGTCATTTATGGAAAACTGGATTGCCCAGATAGATTCTGGACCGTTGTCGTGCCCATCCAGGAAATTATTGCCAAAATCCGGCTCCAACACTCCTGTTACCTCATCCGCATATTGAATAACCTCTTCCAATCGGGAAGCATTGATACTGGTCACCTGATGCTGATCGTTTTGTTCGTAGGCTTGGTATAATCTTAGTTTGGCCAGATAGGCTGCCGCAGCATTCCTGTCTGCTCTTCCCACTTCGTCCTGCGATGGAGGTAAGTTGTTATAGGCGAATAAGAAGTCGTCAGCAATTTTATTCCAAAGTTCATCATTAGGTACATCATTGGATACCTGGGCCATTTCTTCTTGGCTTAATCCTTCCTGAATATAGGGGATTTTTTTGAATAACAACTTAAGCATAAAATGGGAATGGGCTCTGAGAAACCTTAGCTCTGCCTGTCTCAACGTCTTGTTTTCATATTCTTCTGAAGGGATTTCATTGATAACAGTCAGCGCAAAATTGGCTCGGGAAATGGCTTTGTAGTAGTTGGTCCATGTACGGGGAGCCATGAAGTCACCCTGATCGGGTATGGTCAGGTTATATTGCTCATATCGGTCTATTTCACCGACATCTCCCCGGCCCCCGCCTCCTTTGTACGCATCGTCAGACCGTACACTCCCATAGACCCACTGAGAAGTCAAAGGCCCTACCATTTCATCATTTCCGATTCCAGCGTAAGCAGCAATCACCAATCCTTCGGCATTTCCGGGAGTAGCCACATTTTCACTGGACAAGACCCCTCTTGGTTCATACTCCAGAAAATCTCCGGAGCATGATCCCATGGTGAGGGAGATCAGAATCATCATCAGATATATATTGATATTTTTCATGAGTTGTATTTTTTAGAAATTAGCGTTAAGCCCAACCGAGAATACTGTAGGTACTGGAATTCTGTTAACATCAGTACGCTCTGGATCAGAGCCGATGTAGTTTTTAGGAGTAAACCAAATCAGGTTCTCGCCCTGAAAATACGCCCTTATGCCACTTACCCCTTTCCAATTTTCCAAAATTGAATTTGGAAGAGAGTACCCTACTTGCAAATTTCTGATTTTGAAGTAAGAGTTATTTCTATACAAATAATCGGAGGTTTGGGTATCGTTGAAGGCCAAAGAAAGGGAAGGGATATCTGAACCCGTATTATCGGGCGTCCAGGCGTTTAAAACGCCAAGCCCTGCATTTTCCCTACCCTGAACAAAGTTGTTCCAAAATATGTATGGATCCAATCCTATTCTTCCGGCTACCCCTGATCCAAATATGGCGAAATCCAAGTTTTTATAATTGAGGTTAATACCCAATCCATACTCCAAAGCAGGTAAGGTATTTCCAATAAAATCCCGGTCATCGGAGTCAATTACCCCATCATTGTTTAAATCCATGAACCGAATTCCTCCCGGTCTAGCGCCTACCTGTGTGGGGCTGGAATTTACCTCCTCCTGACTCTGGAACAACCCATCTGATCTAAATCCAAAAATAGAAAACTGGGACTGGCCGATAATTGAATTTTCCGCCGTACCGGGGAAGGCCGCCCTAACCTCTTCTGGTAAAAAAGTAATTTTATCCTGGAAGGCTCCAAAGTTGGTGTTGACGGTAAGGGTAAGCCCATTATCCATGGACTTGGTATATCCCAAGGATAATTCCCACCCTTGTGTGGAAGTGGATGCTCCGTTCAAGACTCTTTGCTGGCCTTCTCCGATTACTGAGGCGATCGGTGGCCGGGTAAGGATATCGCTGGTATTTCTGGAAAAGAAGTCAAAGGAACCGAAAACCGCATAATTGAAAAGGCTAAAGTCCAAGCCGAGATTCCATTCTTTCGTGGTCTCCCATTTGAGGTTGGGGTTTTCGGCTTGGATGGACACAAATCCGGAAGGTAAATTCCCTGTACCGTTGCCGTTGATGTCATAGGCTGTTCCTACATTGTAGTAGATTTCGAAGAATCCATCAATGAATTGGGATTGATTGGGTCCATATCTCGATTCATATAGGCCAAATCTGGCCAGATCTCCTATCTCTTGATTTCCCACTTCACCATATCCCGCCCTGAATTTTAAATCAGAGATACTTTCGACATTTTGCATAAACTGTTCCTCACTGATCCTCCACCCCACTGTGGCGGCAGGAAAAACACCGTATCTGAAGTTTCTTCCAAATCTGGAGGAACCATCCCTTCTGATGGTAAATGAGGTTAGGTATTTATCCTGATAAGCATAGTTGAGCTTCCCAAACTGGGATAACAAACGGCTCCCCGTAGCACTGCCGGTATTTGTTCTTGCTCCGGTAGCCGCATCTAGAACAAAGTACGATTCCGTCTCGACCGCAAAACCATTGGCGATCGAAACCAGGCTGGAGAAATCATCTTTGATGGATTCTGTACCCAAAAGTGCTTCGAATCTGTGATCTCCTTTTTCCAATCTGTAATTAAGAATATTGGAAAATACAAGACTTGAAAACTCATTGGTATCATGGATGAGGCGGTTATTACTTCTTGTGATAAAACCGTTATTTACCCTAGGTTCGATATCCTTCCGGTGAAAGTTGTTATAATCAATTCCCAGGCTGGTTCTAAAGGTTAGGTTTTCCAGAATATCCCATTCGGCAAACACATTACCATAGAAATTGTCCCTTCGGGTATTGTCCCAACGGTTCAGATATTGCATTAATACGGGATTGTTTCTATCGGAATAACCTGCTCCCAAGGGTCCGGCAAATTCACCGTTTCTGTCCCTGACGGGTATGGTTGGGGCTAGTGTTATGGCTAGTCCGGGAGTTGGAGCACTTCCTACATCCGGCGTGGCTAGGGTTTCGTTGGAATTGGAGAATTGAGAGTTAATTCCCAATTTGACCTTGTCATTGAACAGGTAGGTATTGGCATTGATCCGGCCGGTGTACCTTTCGTAATTCGTATATTTTAATATGCCCGTGTTGGTAAAATGACCCAGATTAATCATAAGGGAAGATTTTTCGGAATTTGTTGCCACCGTGACTTCGTTGTTGAAAACATACCCTGTCTTATAGGTTGCATCCTGCCAGTCCGTGTCTCCCGCTGGGACATCCGGGTTTCCTCCTACGAAAGGCCTCACCGAAACTCCGTTTAGAATAGGGTTGTTGAAATCGCCATTCCAGTCAAAATCATAGATTTCCCCATAGCCGCCAGTAGGATCCGCTCCGTCATTGACCGATGCTCTCCAGAGAGCTTCACCTCTTTGAACCGCATTGAGCATGTTGTACCGTTGCCTTCTTTCGGACAACACGGAAACATTTGAATTTACGGTTACGGTTAACTTATCGGCTCCCGCTGACCTGTTTTTGGTAGTCACCACGATTACCCCATTCGCCGCCCTTGATCCATAAATCGAGGAAGCCGAAGCATCTTTTAGCACCTGAACGGATTCAATTGCCTCCGGATTGAGACTGGCAAATACTTCCTGCCGTTTGGTGGGAACGCCATCGATCACATACAATGGGTCATTGTTTCCGAGGGTGGAAATACCCCGAATCAGAACCCGGCTATTCAAGCCTGAAGGGTCCCCGGATTTTTCCACGAGAAGTCCAGGCACCCTGCCCTGCAATGCCTGCATGGGGTTACCAGAACTCATACTTTGTCCTTTAATAGGAGCCAGATCCACCGCTACTATTGCCCCCGTCATATCACCTTTTCGCTGCGTGCCGTATCCAACCACCACTACTGCTTCCATTTCGGATATGTCTTCCATGAGGGTGACATCTATGATACTTCTGGTACCAACTGTTTCATTTTGCGACATAAAACCAACAAAAGAGAAGACAAGTATGTCATCGCTTCCTGCCTCCAAGGAATACTTTCCTTCAATATCCGTAACCGCACCTTGGCTGGAACCCCGTACCAAAACGGTAACTCCGGGAATGCCTTCTCCCGATTGATCCATAACGTTCCCTGTCACTGTCCTTTGCTGGGCAAAGGAAGGAAGGGCTACCATCATGATCAGCATGAACTGTAGAATTTGTTTTTTCATAACCTAAATGGGTTTATCTGTTGTATACATTATTAAATTGTTTATTAAGCCTCTTTTCGATTGATTCATAGGATTTAGTTAAGTTGAGATTTGAGTTGAATTATTTCCAGTGGTTTACCTTTTGTTTCAGGCATCAATAAGAGCACATAGAGGCATTGAAGTCCCATGAAAACCAGAAATATGGAGAAGATTTGCCATTCCGGTACAGCCTGAATCAAATTGGGGCCAATCAGCGTAATCATTGCCGCCATCGCCCAATGGACTCCCGCACCAAAAGACTGGCCCTTGGCCCGCAATCGGTTGGGGAAAATCTCCGCTATAAATACCCATATGACACTTCCTTGCCCAATGGCATGTGATGCGATAAAAAGCAGGAATCCCATGAGATTAAAGACAGGGGAGGAAAGAGCGAAAAAACCATAACTGATCATAGAAAGGCTCAATAAATAGCCGATAGAACCTATAAGCATCAGGTGTTTTCGACCCATTTTATCTATTAAAGAAATCCCCCAGATCGTGAATACTAGGTTAGCGCCTCCAATGAATACGGTACCAAGTAAGGATTCCTCCGTTGCCAACCCGGCCCTTTCCATGATTTCCGGGGCATAATATAGGATAAAATTTATCCCGGAGGCTTGGTTGAAGAAGGCCATAAAAAAAGCAAGTATAAAGGCGTTTTTTGTAGGCCGGAGGGTGGGATGTTCCGATTCCCGGTCAAGTTGTTCGTTTCGGATGTTCAGAAGAATTTTTTGCGGGCTATTGCTCCCAATTTCAAACATTCGGGCTAAAATGGCCAGGCCTTTTTCCACCTCATTCTTTTTAATGATCAACCATCTCGGACTTTCCGGAATATTACTGACGAGAACCAAAAAAAGCAGGGCTGGAATGGCCTCCACACCAAGCATAAACCGCCAATCATTGTTTCCTCCAAAGCCTGTTAACAGGTAATTGGAAACATAGGCGGAAAGAATGCCTACCACAATATTGATTTGAAATAACCCAACCAGCTTGCCCCTGTATTGGTAGGGCGCAATTTCAGTGATATAGGTTGGTGCCGCAATAGTGGCCGTCCCAATTGCCAATCCACCTAAAAATCTGTAGCCTGAAAATATTAAAGGATCCGTGGCAAGTGCCGTACCGATAGCTGAAACAAAATAAAGCACGCCAATCCAAAAGAGCGTGCTTTTCCTGCCAATCTTATCGCAGGGGATGCTTCCCAAGACGGCTCCTATTAAGGTGCCCCATAAGGCCACACTCATAATTGTCAATCCGTGAAACCAATCAGAGGTCCCCCATAGCTCTTTGATTGGCAAATTCGCTCCGGAAATAACTACAGTGTCAAATCCGAATAAGAAACCGCTCAATGAAGCAACAATGGAATAATATATTGTTTTCTGGCTCATGGTCTATTGTTGCAACTAAACTACGAGCCTAAAAATGAATTAAATTTTAATATTGTCTCTTTAAATTTCAAATTTGGAATTTGGGAAAAAGAGGAAAAAATAATGCCCTAGAGGTTGATTAAGCGGCGTTTTAAGACCTTTATGAAAAAATGAACTCTTTCAAAATTGTTCCAGACTATTAAAATCGTTTCAATTTTTGTCTTTCAAATTGCCTTCCCTGTATTCCGAAGGCGTAATACCAAATGCGTTTTTAAAAACCGTCGAAAAGTATGCTGATGTACTGAAACCAACTTTATGGGAAATGTCTGAAATGGACTCGTTTTCCTGCAAAAGCAGGTATTTCGCCTTCTTGAGGCGGACCTTATTGATATAGTCATTCACGCTGTAACCTAGAACGGATTTGGTCTTTCTGTAGAGTTGTCCCCGGGAAAGGCCAATTTCCCTACAGATTTCATTTACCCCAAAATGAGGGTTGTGGAGATTTTCTTCGATCAACAAGGTAAATACTGTCACAAACTTCTTGTCGATACTATGTGCAGTGGAGGAACTGGTATCAATAGGCAGTTCGTGTAAAAAATGCTTCTTTAATTGACTTCGATTCGCAAGAAGTGTTTTGATCCGTTCCAGGACAAACGATATGCTGAAGGGTTTGGTAATATAGTCGTCGATTCCAGTTTTAATTCCCAAGAGTTGGTCCTCGGGAGTCGTTTTGGCAGAAATAACAATGATTGGTATAGCTTCGGTTAAGGGCTCAGCTTTGATTTTTTTAATCAGGTCAAGGCCGTTTCCATTTTGAAACATCAGATCGCAGGTAATTAGGTCCGGTAATTCATCCGTTGCAATGGAAAAAGCAATATCCGGATCCTCCGCTTCAATGACTTTGTAATAAGGTTCAAGCTTACTTTTTAGGTATTTGCGAATCTCCCTATCATCTTCAATTAACAAAATACAATGTTGAAGACTGGCGTCCTTTTTTCCATCTTTGGGAGTAAGGGTATCTTGATCAGGGAAAAAGATATCGTGTTCCAGGACTTGGTTATCCATAGAGTTGGTCAATAGCTGACCTGCTTCAAAATGTCTATTTCCCATTTTTAGCCGAATTTCAAATACTGTTTTTTCTCCCGGCTCGCTTTTCACCTGAATCGAGGCATGTTGGAGTTCCAGTAATTCCTTTGACAGTGCCAGCCCTAAGCCAGTCCCCTGTTTTCTATTGCCTGGATTTCCCTGATAGAACCTGTCAAAAACATGGCTAACATCCTCATGCATCATCCCCGGGCCATTGTCTTCCACCCTTATCAAAATTTCATGATTAAGCGGATCTTCATCAATATGAATATGAATAAACCCTTTTTTTGGGGTGAACTTAAACGAGTTTGAGAGTAGATTGAAAATGACCTTGTCCATCATTACAGGATCAAACCACAATTGTATATTCGGATTTTCCGCCATTAGCCTAAAATGAATCTGGTTGTCGCTGGCAGTTTTTTGAAACACGGACATGATCTCTTCCAAAAAAGGGACAAGAGCCTGAGAGGAAGCTTTGACCATCATTTTGTTGTTGTCGATTTTCCGGAAGTCCATCAGTTGATTTACCAACCGTAGAAGCCGATAGGTATTTTTTCGAATAAGAAGCAGGTCATTTTTGAAAGCCATAGCTTCCTTATTTTGAATCAAATCCTCTACGGGAGCCTGGATTAAGGTCAACGGTGTCCGGAATTCATGGGATATATTGGTAAAAAACTCCAATTTATACCTTGTGGCCTCTTCCGCCTTTTTAGCATATTCCATTGCTTTTTGTTGCTGAAGAATAACCTCCTCGTTTTTTTGCCTCAATTCCTGATTGATTTCCTGTTTGTCTTTCAGAGATTTGAAAATATAGGCAAGTGAAACAATGGCCACAAAAAGCGTAATGGCCAAAACGATCAACAGTCCCCGTTGGCTCTGATAGATTTCCAATTGACTGTCAATCATTTCTTTTTGGCGAACAATATTTAGCTGCTGGCTGATTATCCTGTCCGTCTGTTGCTTCATAATCCGAATATTGGAAAGGTCCACAGCCGCAGTCTGAAGGATATTTTCTTTCTCTACGTCCTCCCCAGATAGAATTTTATGGGCTATTTCGATAGCCTTATCCCCACCGGTAGGATAGAAAAACGTGGCGTGCAGAACTCCGTCGGCAATTGCTTGAATACCCCCAAAGGGTCCTGGAAGCGCATCGACACCAACAAAAATCTTATCAAAAATTCCCAGTTCCCTGCAAACCTCATTTGCGGCGATGGTCATCACATCGTTGTGTCCAAATACCAAATCAAACTCAGGGTATTCATTCTGAAGAAGGTGTGCTTTCAGTCCGTTTCTTGCGGTATCCTTTTCCCATTCCCCTTCAATTTGGGATACTATCTCAATTTCGGTGCCTTCAAGTGCTTTCAACAGCCCCCTGTGACGATCCCTTGCCGGAGAACTTCCCCTTAGCCCCCATATTTCCAGAATACTCCCTTTGCCTCGCAATAGATTGTTGATGTATTGTCCGGCTGTTATCCCAATCTCATAATTATCCCCTCCAACATAAGCCGAGTAAAGGTTGGAATTGATTTTTCTGTCGACAATAATTACAGGAGTACCGGAATGAAATATTTCCTCCACTATGGCACTGATCGGTTCGGATTCATTGGGAGAAACAATCAATAAATCCACGCCCTGCTTCTGAAACTCTCTAATTTGTTGGATCTGTATTTGGCTATTCCCTCCGGCATCCTTGATTTCCAAACTCAGATCCGGATAAAAAGAAAGCTCCCGATACATCTCTTCATGCATGGTTCTTCGCCAAGCATCATTGCTAACACACTGGGAAAAGCCAATCCTTAATTTTTTATTTTTGTCATTTTCGCAAGACGACAGAAATCCAAGACCTAATAGCAGAGGCACAATAGATACAAGAAATGAATGAATAAAAGCCTGTTTCATTTCCGTTTTGGGTTTTTTTTCTACAATTTATAGTTTTATACCCTAATACTTAATATCTCAGACTCGAAATAAATTAAATAGCCCAGTTCTTAGGAATTTAAACTGTGCAATCAAACCTAAAATTTGAAATTGAGCAATAAACCGGAAAACGTAGTTATTTGGAATCATAAGTTCCGCTTACAGTTCCTTACGCAAGTTGGCTTAGAAACTTAACCGAATAATTATTTTCTTGGGTATTCCCGGAATTCGTGATAATGACCCTATTCCGAGTAGTACGCTCCCCTTTATTAAATTCATCGTATTCCAAAACTGAAGTTTCTTCATATTGTGAGTTTATTTTTCTGACTGCTTATCTGGATTGGGGATTTGCAATCCAGATCCAGATAAGCAGAAATCATTCATATTCTGAGAAACGGCCAAATCATGGATCAAAAAAATTGGAATTTAGGTAAATTTATATCCCAAAAACCATATTTTGCACTCACAATTAATTTCACTCAACATAACCTACCCAATCATGCTAAAACACAGAAATCCGAAATTATTTAGAAATCCATTTCTGAATCTACTCCTTATTTGTATTGTCTTCCAGGGATGCGAATACGCATCGCCAAGCGATATGGACGATGTAAAAACACTATCCATTAAGAAAAAAAAACCAAAAGACTACGAGATTTGGGCCCTTGATCAAGGTATAAACCTAAGTAGGATTCATATTTTTAATTCCGTTCTGGAAGAGAATGAAGTGATTGACTTTCCCGAATTGTTTTCCAAACAAGAAATTTCGGGCCAAGTAACCATGCCGCATATGATTGAATTCAATTCCACCCACGAGTATGCTGCGGTGGCTTCCCCCGCATCAGGCAACGTGGCTATCATCAGAACATCAGACAGAAAAGTGATTGATGTTATCGCAACTGGAGCAGGTGCACATATGGCTAGTTTTACGCCCGACGACAAATCGATATGGGTGGCCAACATTGGCACCGTCACCTTTACTGAGATTACGGTAGACCTAGCAACAGAAAGCTTTGCTATCGGCCGAGAACTCAATCTTTTGACAGACCCGGAATGGATCGCAAAATTTGAAGGAGTTGCAGGTGGTGGCGGTGGCGCAGTGGGCGTGGATGTCTCAGCACCTGTATGTCATGCTTATACTGTTGACGGTGCTTTTGCATACATTACGCTCGGTCCCGGTGCGGGAGGTCTGGTAGTGGTGGATATCTTATCCGGAGAGCCCAAAATCGTAAAGGCTTTTTCCAGAGACGAAGTAAAAGCCAACTGTGGACTGGCCCTTAGTAATGATGGCAGAAAGATGTATGCAAACTGGGGTGACCCCGGAGATCCAATCGATCCTCCTGCCCAGAGCGGAGCTTGGTATGTTTTTAATACTGCTGACCATACCCTGTTAAAATCAAGCACCGAGACGCGAGGTGTTGATGCGCATGGTGCCCGGGTTAGTCCCAGGGGGCCTTGGTTATGGCAGGTAAATCGCGGAAGTGACAACGGAGTAGTGATCAATACCCAGACAGATAGAATTATTCACACCTTGGATGATGTGGGCAGCAGTCCCGACATCCTTGATTTCTCCCCGGATGGTAAATATGCCTTTATTACCCTAAGAGGTCCAAATCCGCGTAGCGGGGCTGCGCACGTATCCACAGGTGACACCCCGGGATTTTCGGTCATCAATACTGCCAACCGAAAAAAGGTAGCGCTGATCCAGCCTGCCCCACCGGAAGATCTGGCTGCTAGCGATTTTCACGGAATTAAAGTCCGGCATCTATATTAATTGCCTGTAGAATTAAACGTGGATCTTTCCTAAATAATAGCCCTGCCGTTCCTTTGGTCTGCAAGGCTATTATTTTTTATGCTTTGCTTTATGTGTAATAGCGAAGGCGTTGCTTATGAGCAAAATATCTAGTCCCTCGATTACAATCAATAAGCTCGAAATAAGATTGGGCATAGTGCCGAATACACTTGCCCGGGTGACTACCGGCATTTATCTTCGGATTTTTTGAGGAAGCAATAATAAGGGAAAATGCTTAGGGGGATGGGTTAGGATCACAAACCCTATTTATCTGGGTTCGGGATTCCAAACCCCGAATTGCGCAAATTGCGGGATAATGGACACCTGCAAATTAAGTTAAATGAATTAATTTAAGAGAAAAGGCGTTAAGCTTGGCTATAAGTCAACAATGGACCTACCTAATCTGAAAATGCATAATAATTTAATACGGCGAAATAATATAAACATTTTTGGAAATGGTACGCAGGCGATTGTTTTTGCCCATGGCTTTGGATGTGATCAAAATATGTGGCGACACATCACTCCTGCTTTTGAGAAGGAATATCAAGTTATTCTGTATGACCACGTAGGCTCGGGGAAATCAGATCAAAGTGCCTATGATTTCGAAAAGTACAGTTCTCTCCATGGATATGCTGACGATCTCATCGAAATTTGTAATGATCTGCACCTTCAGAAGGTAATTTTTGTAGGTCACTCTGTAAGCAGCATGATTGGCATACTTGCCTCAACTAAACGTCCTGATCTTTTTGAAAAATTAGTTTTGATAGGACCTTCTCCCTGCTACGTAAACAAGAATGGATATGTGGGGGGATTTACAAGTCAGGATATTGACGAATTGATAGAAACGCTGGAGAGTAATTATCTAGGCTGGTCTAGTTATATAACTCCCGTAATTATCGGCAATCCGGAAATGCCCGAATATTCCGAAGAACTTAGGAACAGTTTTTGTAATATGAACCCTGAAATCGCCAAGCATTTTGCGAAGGTGACTTTTTTAGGTGATAATAGGGAAGACTTACAGAAGGTTACGATCCCCACTTTGATTATCCAGTGCCATCCGGATGTAATAGCACCGGTTGTGGTTGGAGAATTTGTCCATAAGGAAATACCAAACAGCAGGTATGTTCTTTTGAACAGTTCGGGTCACTGTCCTCACCTAACATCTCCAGACCAAGTCATATCCAGTATACATACCTTTTTAACAACTGATAATTGAACACCCAGCCATTCTTAGAAGATGCGGAAGATCTCTACCAAAATGCTCCTTTTGGGTATATGACTATACGCGAAGACGGTTTCATTGTCAATATTAACGCCACCCTTCTAAGTTGGTTGGGTTATGATTGGAATGAAGTCGTCCGTCAAAAAACCTTTCAGGATTTTTTGAGCATGGGTGGCAAGATTTACTTTGAAACACACATTATGCCCTTGCTTCAAATGCACGGAGAAGTTTCCGAAATAAATGTGGAGCTTAAAACGAAGGGATTGAATAAGCTGCCGACTTTGATCAATGCCATTCGTATTCCCGACCGGTCGGGATTCCAGTCATTTTATAGATTCTCTGTCCTCGACATCACTCAGCGTAAACAATATGAGTTGGAATTAAAGAAAGCACGGGAAACAGCGGACCAAACTGTTAAGCGATTAAATCGGATTAACCAAGAGCTTGAACAATTCGCCTATATTGCCTCCCATGATCTACAGGCTCCACTAAATACAATTACCGGGTTGATGAATTTGTTAGACGAAAAAAACTATTTTTCCCCCGGCAGTTCCGGGGAATTGTATTTTTCGCATATCAAAACCAATACCCAACGCATGAGACTCATGATCAAAGACCTGCTCGATTACTCTAAAATTGATGGAAATAAAATTGAATTTGAGAAGGTTTCATTGAATGAAATTTGTGATTTTGCTTTAGAGATGATCGAAGATCAGGTAACTAAAAGCAACGCCAGCTTTCTAATACCCGAAATGCCGAAAATTCTTGGAGCAAAGATCCAACTGGTGCGGCTTTTTCAGAATCTTTTTGGCAACGCTATAAAATACCGATCTGACGCGGCCCCCTTGATAGAGGTGGATTTTGAAGAAAATGATGACAAAATCACGGTTTTTGTAAAGGATAATGGAATGGGCTTTGAGATGGAGTATGCCGACGACGTGTTTGGGTTTATGAAAAGACTACATTCACACGACAGTATTCCGGGAACGGGAATCGGGCTCGCGGCATGCAGGCGCATCCTTGAAATCCATGGTGGGACAATAGGCGCGGAATCAGAACTAGGTAAAGGCAGTACCTTTTATTTTACGCTACCGAAAAATTAACTTATGCTATTTAACCCGTTAAATATCAGCATCCAATAGAAATATAAATGAATAAGTTAATTCAATATTTGGCAAACAGCCAATCTCAATTTATCAATCTTGTGAGAATATCCATTTTCATCGTGATGGCTTGGATTGGCGGATTAAAGGTATATCAATATGAAGCCGAGGGTATTGTTCCTTTTGTAGCAAACAGCCCGCTAATGTCATTCTTTTATTCCAACGAAGCACCGGAATATATAGACTTCAAAAACCCCGAAGGCAAAACCGTCCAAAAGAATATTAATTGGCATAAGGAAAACAGAACGTATTTATTCTCCTACGGCTTGGGTACTGTGATTGTGGTTATAGGAACACTGACTCTACTCGGGATTTGGTATGCAAAAGTCGGAATGATAGGTGGCATACTGACATTTGGGATGTCAGTAGTAACCCTGACATTTTTAATAACCACACCAGAAGTATATGTCCCGAATCTGGGCGGAGATTTCCCGACACCCCAGCATGGGTTTCCCTATTTGTCTGGCGCAGGCAGATTGGTCATAAAAGATATTATCATGCTTGCCGCAGGGTTGATCTGTGCCGCTGACAATGCAAAACAAATTTTACAAGATTAAACCTACAAAAACACAGTCGGGCTTGTCAATCACAGCATCTTGCGTGAAACTGAACGAATTAAAAAAAGTTACGGCACCCTTGAGCAATACATCTAAAATGCAGGTGCAACTCTTAATCCATGGAAGTCTGATGAATACTGTAACTCACAGATTTTAAACCATATAAGACATAGAAGGGCATATGAGTTTATGCCAAAAATTATAATTCTTATCCCAAAAAATCCGCGGGAATCTGCTTCATCCCGAATCTCGGGACAAGTTCTGCGGGCTATTCCCAACGAGAAGGCAAAGATTAACAGGTTCGGGATTTGGCGGAAAAGTAATGGCACCTCATCTCTTCCATCTGCCAAAACACAATCGAGATATCTTCCTATCGATGGGTTCCGCTACCGCTACACCCATGGTTATTATTGTTAAACCCCGTTCGGGGTTAGAATCCAACTCTAACATCATGAATTTTCATAATCTAAAATCAAAATTCATAATCCATAACTCAAGATGGCCTGGCTCGCATCCGTAAGTCTTAATTCGTGATTTTTAATTCATTTCTTATACATTTTTTAACCATATGAGGCCATTTAAGTCTTTAACAGACCAATTTTAAAGTAGAGACTATGGTATATTCGATATTGAGCTTCCTCTGCAAACAACTGAAAATCAACAACCCGTATTAAAAGATAAAAATATCTTTTAATACTTTTAATTTTTAAGTACCTTTGTACCACTGACCGGATAACCAACGGTAAAGTTCAAATTTTGAAAAATACGTGGTTTTTAAATCAATCAACTATCAAATGATCAATCAAAAGCAACAAGAAATAATTACCGCAACTGTCCCCATATTGAGAGAACATGGGGTGACTTTGACTACTCACTTCTATAAAAGAATGTTTGAACACCATCCTGAATTGAAAAATATGTTCAATATGGGAAACCAGAAGAATGGCAAACAGCAGCAAGCCCTCGCCATGGCTATTCTAGCCTATGCCGAACATATAGCCAATCCCGGAGTCCTTATGCCTACTCTACACCAAATCGGACACAAGCATGTCAGCCTGGAAATAAGGCCGGAACATTACCCTATTGTAGGCAACCACCTGATAGCGGCCATCAAAGAGGTATTGGGCAGCAGTGCTACTGAGGATATTTTAAATGCCTGGGAAGCCGCATACTATCAATTAGCTGAGTTAATGATAGGTGTGGAACAGAAAATGTACGGAAAATTAACAAGTGAAGTAGGAGGATGGACCGGATGGCGTCCGTTTAGAGTAGTGAAAAAAGAAGCGGAATCACAGGAAATTACCTCGTTTTATTTGTACCCTGCGGATAAAGGAAAGGTGATCCCCCACCTTCCCGGCCAGTTTATAAGTATAAAGGTTTTTTTACCTGAACTAGCCCTCAATCAGGCTCGCCAATACAGTGTTTCCAGCGTTCCCAGTGAGGAATTTTACCGGATTTCGGTGAAAAGGGAGTTTGGGAAAGAACCCAATACCAATGGAATGATCAGCAATCATTTACATGATTTAGTAAATGAAGGGGATATCATTGAACTCACCGCCCCTGCCGGCAATTTCACGCTGGATGAAAACGGAAAAAACCCGTTGTTCTTTATCAGCGGTGGTGTAGGGGTTACTCCATTGATTAGTATGTTTCAGAGTGCGCTGGAAAATAATCCCAAAAGGCCTATAACTTGGATCCATGGGTGCAGAAATCAGGAGGTGCATGCCTTTGGGGATAAAGTGCTTGAATTAACGACTCATGATACTAATATAGAACAGTATGTGTTTTATGATCAGATATCAAAAAATGACACTGAAGTAGGCGTGATTGAAGGGTCGGTAAATTTAAAGAAAATTCCCGCATTCGAAATAGAATCTGAAACGCAATTCTATATCTGCGGTCCGGCAGGATTCATCAAAAAGCAATATCAGGATTTAGTAGAAATAGGTGCGGATCCTGCCGCTGTCTTCTTTGAAGAATTCGGTCCCCAACAGCTATCATTAAATTAAAACCATCTAAGGATAAGAACAATAAAGGTCTGGAAATGGCCTTTGTTGTCCTTTTAAAAATATTCCACTTACCGTAGTCTGCAACTACAACGGTCTATCAGAAGGAGTGTGCATTTCCGGTGGAGAAAAAACATTTAGCAAACCACCCTGCCAAAAACACTCAAGCGGAGTGTCGGAATACTGGGTTTCCACTGAAGGAAAAAATGGTGCAAATCGCCCCGTTTTGGACGCAGGCTCCTAATTCCGGCGTAACCCAAAACTCATAACTCAATATGACTTGGCTCGCAATCCGTAATTCTTAATTCATTTATTGTTGGGCATTCTTAATATAATTGGGTGACTCACATTCCTGCCAATAGGCTACGATTTTTTCAATGGTTTTTTTTAGCTTGCCGTAATTGTCGCCTTTCACAAAAAAACCCTGTATAGACCTTGAATAGGCGTCAATCACATCCTTTTGCTCCGCACAGGTGGTAAAAAATAAATAGGGTATGGATTTTAGTCTTAAATCTTCATTGTTGACGATCTTTTCCCGTAATTCCAGCCCATTTAACTTTGGCATATTAATGTCGGAAAGAACCAGGAAAGGTTCAATTTCCGAGTCTGTCAAATATTCCAAGGCCTGTAAACTGTCTTCAAAGAAAATTACCTGATTTTGGTAGTCAAGCTCCTTAAAGATTTTTGTCAATATATATTGATCATCTTTGTCGTCTTCAATGATAATGACAGGCCCGGTTTTGTTCATAGAAATAATGATTATATTCAAAGATAAATTATTCTATTCGGAAGAACAAAACTAATTTTTGGGAGAATATCGCAGAAAGGTTTTATGATCAGGTAGATGTTTAGAATGTTAGGCAGCAATAGACCTGGCAAGTATTAAAAACCTGTCAGGTCTTCTTACTAATCAACAAAATCCATTGGTACTTCTTTGTCATATAGCCTTCCCACCTCTGCCTTTACCTTGGTAGAGGGACAAACGGTGCTTGGATTATCCCGTTCTCGGATTGCCTGATCCGTTGCGGTTTTGGCAATCTTTGTGGCTATGATGCCATCGTCTGCCGTTGGCATATCTCCAGGTGTTTCATTTTGAAGGGCCTTTAACAGCTCCTCATACATCCCGGTAAAACTCTTTTCAGGATGCCAGGGAAGGTATTGAGTACCATGAGAATTCCTAAGCTCAAAGGAATGCTCTTCCCGATTGTATCTTATCACCCCGTCTGTACCTATTATCTCATATTGAAAATTGGTTCTATGCTCTTTGGAAGTAGTGTTATATGAAAAGCTCATTTCTACCATCGTATGTGCCCCGCAATTATGCGCCATATGCAGATACATATGGTCGGGTGCTTCATAATCGTCCAGCCAGACGCCAATTCCTTGCTGCCACACCACTTCCGAGTCCAACCACCACCGGGCAAGGTCTATCTGATGAACCCCACAATCAACCATGGGACCACCTTCAATCATTCTTCCTACTCTTAGCTCGCTGTCTACTCTTTCTCCATTTTCATTCCAATGCCACTTGCCATGGAGGTGCCAGTTATATATAAGTCTTAATAGCCTTACCTCACCAATTGCTTTTTCCCTTATTAGCCGATGTATATCCTTCGCACTTTGGCTGAATCGGTAGTTGAACCCGGTGAATAACATCCGCCCGGCATTCTTCATCACTTTCTCCATTTCCACCATTTCTTCCTCATTCATCCCAAGAGGCTTCTCGCATAAAACATGCTTCCGGTATTTGGCTGCATCCATTACATTTTTGTAATGAATGGGTGCCGGCGTGCAAACTATGACCGCTTCAATACCCGACGAGAAAAATTCCTCTTCTGTAGGGTAAGCATGGGGAATTTGAAATTGGCGCTGCATCTGATAAGCTCGCGAAAAATCACGATCATAAAGGGCATAAAGTTGCAACCCCGCAACTTTTTGTATGGCTGGTATATGTCCAAATTCCGCAATCGAACCACAACCGATTATTCCTATTTTTATCATAATTGCTATTTTTAGGGAAATATAATGACTTTAAGTTGTACGAATTTTCAAGGATTATGTTAGCGGGGGAAGATCAGATGTAAATAATAATTTGATTTTGACAGGTTGGGATGGAACGAGTGTTTTTAACTTAGAAAAACAAAAGCTTAAAAAATATCTTTTAGATGGGATAAACTTCAAAGGGGATAAATTAGAATTTAGAGAGCAGTTTACCTCAAAAATTATCCCCTCTCAGGATTATACAACTGTATTTGGCCTTATTGAGAATATTGAAAAGGTGTTGATCATATCAGCTCCAAGTAATTTTTATTTTCTAAAAACTTACCTGAAAGTCCTAACCGGTGGATTATCTCATTTTTTTTGTCTCCTCTCGGAGCGTTCATTTAATAAATATAATTTTTTTTACTTTCTTTTATTTAAATTAGCATTCAAAAAACAATTAATTACCTTCAAGGTTCGTTTTAGGTGGTATTAAGAAAGAGATGATTTTTCTTTCTTATCCTATATATCTCTTTGATTGAAACAAACTCTAATAATTAGCTAACGCAGACTAATCTTTACCAATATCATTTGCCATAGTGCGAAACATCGATATTTACAGTCAGAACATCAGGCCTGAAAACCGTGGAATAATTTTATTATTCCTGGTTTTTTGCTGCATCATCTATATACATCCCATGCGATGTTATTCACAGGAACACGCTCAACTTGTGTTGTCCTCGACCCCTGTCAACTGTGGTGCTGATGGAGGTATATTAGGCCAATTGTCAAATGACGACGGATTGAGCTCTGCCCTTTTTGAACTGTATCTATTACCGGATCGGCTGACCCTTTTCCAAAGCAATAATACCGGCCAATTTTCTAATTTGGTGTCTGGAAATTACCTCGTGATATTTTCTGGAGATTTTGAAGGTGAAAAAATTGAAATAGAAGGCGAAATTACCCTAACCTCGGATTATGAAGGCCTAAGTTATAGTCTTCTTTCTCAAAATCTATGTGCGGACGATGACGGCAAGCTTGAGGTTATCCTACAAACCGGTGATGCGGCATCTTACGAACTTACCGGTCCAATTAACCGTCAGGCTCAGCCCTCTCCACTTTTTGAAAACTTAATAGAAGGTGCCTATACCGTAATCGTGACAGACGTTTGCGGCGATAGGCTTTCCAGAAACTTTCAAGTTTTCCGCCCCATATTGGAGATCGACTTATCTAGAAGAAATTTCGATACCTTTCTTCCCGCCTGCGACAGAATATCGGTATCCCATGGATTACGCTACCTGAATGCTGAATCGGAATTCCCCCTACAGGTCGACTTTACAGTTTATGATCCGGACAACCAAACTGTTGAAGTAATTACTTTACTTCTTGAAGAAACCGATTTGGTTGACAACTTATTCACAGTCGATATTCCATTTTTCCACGATCAAATGTACACCTATGATCTCTCCATTACAGACAATTGCGGTTATTCCACAAACGCTTTGAATAATACCATCGATTTGGGGGTTGAAATTTCCACTGACATATTGTGGGGTGCAGGCCAATGCGGTCAACGAAAGCTATCAGTCAAACCAAAAAATCTTGTAGCTCCCTTTACCATAACCTTTCAGGACTTCCCCGAAGGTTTCAATCCGGAAGTTGCCAATCCACTTTATCCTGGACCATTTACGGGAGACAATATTTATTTTGGAGATGAAAACGATCCAATTCCCGATGGATTCTATAGCTTGACTCTCCAGGATGCATGTGGCAATGAGGCAAGTATTAGTGTCAACCATAGGCAGGGAATCGGTCCTGCCTTGCCCAGTATATTGAAAAGTTGCGGGATCGGGGTTGGTTCTTTAGAACTGATGAATTTTGACTACCAGTTGATTGAGGTAATACTCAATGTGGCCCCGACAGCCTATGGGGTTACAACTCCGGTGGATCTTTCACAAAATATCAACGTTAATGATACTAGAAGATTTTATCTCAATAATTTGCCAGAGGGAAATTATGAATTTGCTGTAAAAACAAGCTGTGGTACGGAACATGTAACGAGGGTAAACATCGAATCTACCGTTATCACATCGAATCTTGTGGAAATTGAAGAAAATTGCGGAACATTTAACCTGAATTTGGATCACAGGGATAACCTTGCCGCCAATCAAAACACACGATTTGGGCTCCAAAAATATTATCCGGAAACTGATGATTGGGGTCATCCCGATACAGGAGTTAGATTTACCGAAGGCGAAGAACTAACCAGTGCCAACGCAATAATTCTCTCAAACCGAGCTAACAATTTTAATCTGAGCAGTATAGGTGATCTTCGCGTTGTGAAATCTGCGCGAGTGTGGAGAAACGGAGCAGACATTCTTAAATCGGAGAATGCTGTGGCGTTTTGCTTGGAAACATTACATAGCTTCAGGTTTCTTGGACAAGCAGAATTGGTGTCAGCCAATTATTATATTTGCGAAGATGGCGATTATGAAGTATTTCTGGACGCAAATGGCTATGAGCCCCTTAATTTTAAAATCGTCTCTAAAAATGGCCTTCCCTTTTCAGTCGACAATGGCCAAAATCCTTTGTTTTCAAATTTGGAAGGAGGTAGATACAGATTCCAGATTCAAGACCGATGCGGAAACATTACCAATTCCACAATTCAGCTTTTCGGCACTAACCTACCAGTAATTACTCCGGAAAATCTCTGTGAAGGAGAAAATGGGAGACTCTTCCTTCCAGATTACGATTTTATCAATTATGAATGGTTCCGGGATGATGATCCTAACACTATTTTGAGTACAGAGTCTTTCTTAACTTTTGATCCTTTTACCATTGGAACACATAGCGGGATTTATAAGGTAAACCTGACTCACCAGGACCCAAACAGTTGCTTAAACGAGACGATCGATTTTTTGATTGATGCCGATAATCTTGAAGCACTACCTGGCGTCGGAATGGAAGCCGAAATTTGTGAAGGAGATATCGTTGATTTATTCGATTATTTGGAAGGACCGTTTAACGATTATGGGGAATGGGAGGATTTATCAGGAAATATTACGCTTGACCGCAGTTTTTGGAACACAGAAGGATTTGAGGCAGGAGAATATTCCTTTCAGTATGCTATTTCTGGACTTTGTTCGGGGGAAGGCACCTCCACTGTAACCTTAAACCTCAGCGAACGCGTAAGTAGCCCAACAGGGCCTGGAACCCAAGAGTTTTGCGAATCGAGCAATCCCAAAATATCCGATTTATTGGCGACTGGTGAAAACATCACCTGGTACAATTCCCCTGTAGAAGGCACTCCCTTCGATCCTGAGACGGTACTGACAACCAACACCGTGTATTTTGCGGAACAACTTGTAAATGGTTGTCCTTCAACCGAAAGGATGGCATCCACCGTCACTATATTTACCGACTTGGAAAATACAGCAATCGGTAATGCTCAAACACTATACCAACTGGATCCCCCTGAACAACTAAACGGGGAAGAACCGATCGGCGGAAAAGGAAGCTATACTTTCCAGTGGCAATCATCTGAGGACAATCAAACATGGGGAAACATTCCCGGAGCAACGGAAATAAACTATCAACCGGATGGGTTATTGGAAACGACACATTTCAGACGACTGACTGAGGACTCAGCGTGCGGGCAGGATATAAGTAATTCCATTACATTGACAGTAGTGGCAGCCCCGCTAGAAGCCTTTGGGGAAAGTTTCGGGCCACTGAAGGGATATGAAACAAACCCTTTGCCTGTACTGGGAAATGATCTTTTCAAAGGAAACCCCGTAACCCCCAATGAAGTTACAGGCAATATCGTTGCCATTGAAGACCAAAATGGCACCAACATATCTCTTGCCCATGAATGGGATGAAAATGGGAATTTAGTCCTCTTGCCGGGCACCCCTCCCGGCAACTATTCGATACGGTACGAAATTTGTCAAGTTTCTGTACCTAACAATTGTGCTACAGCAATTGCAGCGGTTTGGGTTGGAGCATTAGATATAGACATGGAAAAAACAGTGGACATTGAAAGGGCCATTGAGGGAGACTTGTTGCAGTTTACTATTTCAATAAGGAATGGAAGCCCATTTGTACTTGACGGGTTTGTAGTGGAGGATCTATTGCCGTCGGGTTTCCTATTGCTTGCCGCCACTCCTCCTACCACGGATGGAGGATTAAGCTGGCTTTTTGATGGTTTTGCATCGGAATCCTCCCTAACGATTACCTTAGAAGTGATGGCTGTAAATGACGGCACGTTTACAAACCAAGTACGGGGTGCCGTCGGGGACTTTGATCAAATTGTATCAAGCCCACCAGTGATTGTCCGTGCAAAATCAGTGGATCTAGGCATAGAGAAAACATCAAACGGAATAAGAGTCGCTGACGGTGATATATTTCACTATGACATCATCGTCAGAAATTCAGGGTTGGATGATGCCAGCGAGGTGGTAGTATCGGATATGTTGCCAGATGCGCTTGGTTTTATATCAGCGGATTTTCAGTCTAGTTCACCTGCGATCTCCCCTGTATTTACTGCCACCGGAGGTCAGTTGATTTGGGAGATTTCCGAATTTCCAGTCGGTGAGTCACTTAATATAAGATTGGAAGTAATGGCTCAGGATGAAGGCTTTGTAGCAAATGAGGCTTATGTTCGAAGTAATGAGGAAGATGCGGAAATATCAAATAACAGCAGTAGGGATGAAATCAACATTATCCCCCTATTTATCCCCAATGTCATCAAACCGGATAATGACGGCAAGAACGAGACATTTGTAATCCGTGCGACTAACAAATTTGATCAGATCAGTTTGATTATTTTCAACAGATGGGGGGATGCGGTATATGAGTCAGTTGATTATCAAAATGATTGGAGTGCCGAGGGATTAAATGCTGGTACTTATTATTACCAAGTCATAGGAAGAACAACAGGATTGGCAGAAAAACAATATAAGGGATGGTTGCAGGTAATCAAATAAGGTTTTTTGTAATTGCTGCCAAATCGATGGTGTTAATGCTTTATATAATGTGGGCACCTTATGGACATGCCCAGCAGATTCCACAATACAGTCAGTATACCTTCAACAGCCTTCATATCAATCCTGCCTACGCAGGATATAAAATTGATCCATTTGTCCAAGCCACCTATAGAAGTCAGTTTATGGCTTTTCCCGGGGCTCCGGAGACATTTAGTATCACCGCCGATATGGCATCCTCAGATGAACTAATGGGGTTTGGTGCATCACTGTTTTCGGACAGACTTGGTGCTACTAAGGTTCATGGGGCGTTATTGACCTACTCCTATAAAATAAAAGTAACAAACAATTCCTACCTAAGTATGGGAGTTAGCGCTGGTACTTCGGAATATGTCTTAGATGGAAATTTGCTGATGCCAGATGATGTTACTGACATGACAATACCCATGGAGCGGATTAACATGTTTACTCCGAACCTAAATGCGGGACTGTTTTTCCACTCTGAAAAGTTCTTCTCTGGATTAAGCGTATTCAATCTAGTAGGACAACGGAATCTGGAAAACCAAGACGTGGCCTTGGCTGTTCATAACAACCACTACTTCCTACAGATCGGGAGTATTCTACCTCTATCAGCCGAAACCGCCTTTAAGCCATCCCTTTTAATTCGGGAAGATTTTAGTAGTCCCACAAGTTTTGACTTGAATGCCATGTTTCTTTTTTATGATCGATTTTGGGTTGGAACTTCTTATCGGTCAAGTATTGGCAAGAACTCTTCCGGCCCAGCTCCCAGTAAGCGAAATGCTATTGCGTTCCTTATTGACCTTTTTCTGACCGATAGTCTCCGATTCGGATATGCGTATGATTTCAACCTGAGCAGACAAAATAATTTCATAAACAATTCCCACGAAATATCTTTGGGTTATTATTTAGGGAGCAAGACCCTTACGCAAAAACCGTATAAAACTTTCTGATTTGAAATACGCATGAGCGCCGGAAGCTTATTGCTACTTTTCCGAAATTATTAGAAATGAGGATAAATTTTTTAATTTGCATGACCATTTACACATTAGTTATCTAGACTTCCAATTATGCCCTTTGATTTTAAGAAAACCCTTCCACACCTTCTAGGCATTTTGTCCTTTTATTTGGTCACAGTTCTGTATTTTTCACCTGTTGTTTTCGAAGGCAAAATGTTGTTCCAGTCGGATATTTTACAGTGGGAAGGGTCGGCAAAGGAAATATTAGACTATAAGGAAAAAACCGGGGAGGAAGCTCTCTGGACCAATAGGATGTTTGGAGGAATGCCTGCTTATCTGATTCATTCCCAACCAAAGGGTGACCTCACCAATACACTGGTCCAGGTATTGACGATCGGTCTTCCTCACCCCATTAATGCCCTGTTTTTTGGCATGGCAAGTATGTATCTCCTTCTAATAACTTTTGGCATCCGACCTGCGATTTCCATTGCCGGTTCCTATGCGTTTGCCTTTAACACATTTAATCTCTTAAGTATGGAGGCTGGCCATAATGCGAAAATATGGTCCATATGTCTAATTCCGCTTATTTTGGCAGGTATTCACCTTGCTTTTTCCAGAAAAATACTGCTTGGTGTATCCATCGCGGCACTTGCCGTACTGCTGCAACTTAAATACAACCATCTCCAAATCACCTACTATACCTTAATTATTATCGCCTTCTATGGAATTGGTCAGTTAGTTCTTTTCTATAAAGAAAAAAAACTTCCGGAATTTGGGAAGATAGCTGCACTATTGTTGTTGGGAGCATTACTTGGGGTATTGGGCAACTCAGCACGGTTAGGGTCTGTTATCGAATATGGGAAATATTCAATCAGAGGGGAAAGAAACCTTGAAACCGCTGAGAATGGGAGACAAGGACTCGACAAGGAATATGCTTTTAATTGGTCTCAGGGTAAATTGGAAACCTTTACGCTACTAATACCAAACTTTTATGGTGGGGCAAGTAGCCAAGGTCTTCCAAAAAACTCATCTTCCGAACAAATTCTTCGCTCCCAGGGAGTAGAAGGTGCCCAAATTAATGAATTTCTTCAAAATGCCCCTACATATTGGGGAGACCAACCGGGTACTGGGGGACCCATTTACGGAGGGGCAATAATGATTTTCCTATTCATCATTGGCCTCATCTATGTGCAACCGTTCTACAGGAATATCCTTCTGGGAATTGTATTGTTCTCCCTCATCCTTGCGTGGGGGAAAAACCTCGCTTGGCTCAACTATTTTCTGTTTGATTACTTACCCGGCTATAACAAATTTAGGGCGGTCTCAATGGCATTGGGAATTACTCTGTTTGCAGTCCCTGTATTGGGGTGCCTCGGACTGGAAAAGTTTGTTGTTGAAAAAAAATCAGCCAAAAAACAAAAGTCATTCCTTATTTCTTTTGGAGTCACTATGGGCCTTCTACTTGTGGGTATGGTGGCCGCAGGATGGATGGGATATCGTGGAAATGCCGACGGAGGTTACCCGGATTGGTTACAGGATGCACTGAGGACAGACCGACAATCTATGCTTCAGTCCGATGCACTGCGAAGTTTTATTCTTATTGCAGCGGCTGCGGGTCTTTTGTTTGCCTACCTAAGGAATATGCTTCATTTGAACTATACGCTACTTGGAATTGCTCTTCTGGTAATTGTCGATGTTTGGGGTGTAAATAGACGGTACCTAAATAACGATAGCTTTGTAGCCAATCCTAGCAACCAGTATTTCGGCGCAAATCCGGCAGACCAAAAAATTTTGGCAGACAATGATTACTTTAGAGTATTAAATATTCAAAACCCATTTAATGAAGCCAGAACCAGTTATCGATTTAACAGCGTTGGAGGATACCATGGAGCAAAAATGAGCAGGTACCAGGATTTGATTGAAAGAAACTTAGGTCCTGAAATCAGCCAATTTATTCAAAAAGCCCAAGAGGGGAATTTTGACTGGGAAAGTATCCAAAATCTTAATATGTTGAATACAAAGTACCTACTGGCAGGAAATTCAGAAAACGCCGTTTTTCAAAATCCAAACGCCAATGGACCCGCTTGGTTGCCGGAAGAAGTGCTAACCGTCACCACAAATTTGGAGGAAATAGAGACTCTTGGCTCGATAAACACAAAAAAAACCGCTACTCTAAATACTGTTGAATTTCCAAATGTAGCGGCTGGACAGGGTTCTGTGTCGTTGTCTTCCTATGAGCCAAACAAAATCACCTATAGAGCTAATCTCAGCACGCCGGGACTGGCCGTTTTCTCTGAAATATTCTACCCTAAAGGATGGTCTGCAACCATAAATGGATCAGCAGCTGATATCTTACGGGTAAATTATGTGTTGCGGGGATTAAATTTGCCTCAGGGAGAATCGTCTATTACGTTCGAATTTCGGCCAAAAAGCTATTTAAACATGGTGACGTTTATGATTATTGCCCAATATGTGCTGTTGGTTTTATTGGCCATTTCCTTATTTTATACTCTAAAACCTAACAAATGAAGGAGACAGACAAAACTGCGGTAGCTGATTTCTATGATGGGTTTTCAGCCCAACAGGAAAAGATTGGGATCAATAGCCGCCACCTTCAAATAATTGACAAATTGATGAAGGCCGGACTCAAGCCAAACCACAAAGTCTTAGAAGTCGGTTGTGGAATTGGCACGGTCAGTCAGCTTATAGCCAGATTTGTTAAAAAGGGACATGTTCACGCCGTGGACATTAGCCCGGAAAGCGTTGCAAAAGCCAAGCTTCTTTGGAAAAACTTAGCTAATTTGTCATTTGAGGTTTCGGACATGACTGACTTTCATAAGCCATCCGAACACTATGATTTTTTTGTTTTCCCCGATGTCTTGGAACACATTCCGGCTGCAGATCACAAGCCTCTTTTCGAGATAATCCAAAAACACAGCCATAATGAGTCTAGTATTTTTGTACATATCCCCGATCCACGATTTCTTAAATGGATGATAGCTAACGAACCGGAAAAATTACAGGTAATAGATCAGCCCCTTGATACGGGAAGATTAGTAACTACCGTCGGCGAATGCGGGTATTTTTTAGAGAAAATGGAATCTTATTCCATTTTCTACCGAGAACATGACTATCAATATTTTATCTTCCGCAACCAACGACCAATTCAAAAGATTACCCACTTGGGTAAATGGGAAATTTTAAGAGAGAGGGTGAAAATTAAGATGAAATTCAACCTGTTGGGATAAATTAAGACACGTTTTCCTCTTACATAGGCAGGCGAACTACAATCAATCAGGGCTTACCAGTTATCCACCCGTATGATTCTGTACATTACTTCCATAGAAACTGCCTTTACGATAAGGGACAAGGAAATGTTAAGCCCCCATCTTAAAATAAGATCCTTGACATTTACCGATAAAGCCTTGGCTCTGCCTTTGTATTTTATTGTTCAGTTTTTTCAATTGCTAATTTACCTGCCCGTTACCACACAATACCTTTGTTTTTTTGGAGGGTACCATACCGTATTGCCTGTTATTTTTGGAAAGGTTTTTAAAAAAAGAATTATCATTCAATGCGGTGGAACTGATGCCATGCATTTACCTCATATTAATTATGGGAATTACCGAAAGAAATGGTTGAAGAAAGCTACTGTATTCAGCTTTAAAAACTGTTCGCTTATATTGCCTGTTTCCTATGCATTGGTAAAGTCAACCTACACCTACGATAACTTAGCTCCCCGCAAACAAGGTCTACTAAATCTAATACCTGATTTGACAACGCCTATTGAAGTAGTTCACAATGGATTTGATCAGGAATTTTGGGTTGATACCCAATTGGAAAAAGAGCCTTTCACCTTTGTTACAGTAGCAACCGGTATTTCAAAGCAAAACCGTGCATTTGTTAAGGGAATTGATCTTATCGTCCAATTAGCTGAAACCTTTACTGATTATACCTTTAAACTAGTTGGAGACGCAAATTTTGAAACCACCCTGCCCAACATTACTGTAGTACCTGCCCAACCCAAAGAAGGAATTAAACATATCTTCCAAAAAACACAATTTTACCTTCAGCTCTCCACCTCTGAGGGATTTCCCAATTCTTTGGCGGAAGCCATGTTATGCGGTTGTGTTCCCATCGGATCCCAAGTTGGGGAAATCAGCAATATAATTGGAGAAACTGGTTTTGTTTTACGCCAAAAAGATATCCATGAACTTGTTCAAATCATACATAAACTGCCCCAGTCAAATTGCATGGATTTAAGAATTCAAGCCCGAAAAAGGATTGTGGAACACTACACCTATTTAAAAAGAAAAGAAAAAATGTTGGAAATCTTGGCCGATACGGCAACCTCATGAAACTTGAGCTCGCAATTCCGAATAGCCTGAAACTTCTAAATTCCACTTTAAAACTTGGAATCAATTGAATGGCGATGGTAGAAACTAACTCTGCATTTATTTCCTCTTTCGTATTAGTGACAGTAAAAATCCTACCGTAATAGAGATTGTATTACCTTTCCTGAATTAACTAAAATTTCTTTTGAGCAAAATCGCCAAACAAAGCCTCTTAACGACCCTTTTCGCCTATATCGGCGTTGTCATCGGTTATTTTAATATGCTTTGGCTCCTACCATTCGTTTTGGAGCCGGAGCAGATTGGTTTGTTTAAAACCATTCAGGACATGGCCATCCTATTAGTGCCGTTTGCGCAGCTTGGGATTGGCAATGGAATTACCCGTTTTTTCCCGCGTGTTGTAGGAAGTAAATTTCCTTTTTTTACTTTTACACTCGTCATCGGTGTGGTCGGTTTTCTTACCGTGGCACTAGGATTTTTTATTTTCAGGGAGCAGGTCATTTCTATCTTTGCGGAAAACTCCCCGGAAGTAAACAATTTCCTGTTAGTGGCCCTCCTTATTACATTTTTTTCCGTTTTGAACACCATATTAGATGCTTTTAGCCGATCCTATTTAAAGGTGGCAATACCCTCCTTTTTCCGGGATGTGCTATTGAGGCTTTTGGTCACCTTCCTGATTTTGGGCTATTACTTTGGACTTTACTCTTTTTATTCGCTGATGTGGGGATTGGGAGGAATCTATTTCCTCGCCTTGCTGGCCATGATTGGCTACATGTCTAAGATCGGTATATTCCATCTATCGGCAAACTGGGAACAGATTAGCACTCCCTTCAAAAAAGAATTTTTACAGTATAGCCTGATAACTTTGCTGGGAACGGCGGGGGCATTGCTCATCATGAAAATTGACAGCCTCATGGTCAGCTCTATGATCGGTCTTAATGCCAATGCGATTTATACCATTGGCTTTTCCATAGCGGTAGTCATTGAAATGCCTAGAAGGGCTATTTCTCAGGTAATTATGCCTGTTATCTCAGAAAAATTCGCCAACAACCAACTGAAGGAGATAAATGTCCTTTATAAAAAAATCGCCATCCACCAGTTCCTAATTTGCCTGCTGATTTTCTTGCTGATTTGGGTCAATATTGATTCGCTATATCACTATGTCCCAAACCGCGAAATCTATGAGGCTGGCAAGTGGGTAGTCTTTCTTATCGGATTGGGAAAGTTGTCCGATGTGATCTTTTCGGTCAATGGGGAAATAATCGTGTTCTCCCGTTTCTATCTATTTAATATTACCGCTACCCTGATTATGTGTGTAGCTGTGATCGTTTTGAACCTGTGGCTAATTCCAGTTTATGGGATAGAAGGAGCAGCCCTAGCATCACTGCTCTCGATGTTTTTGTATAATTTAATTAAGTACATTTACGTGAAAATCCGGCTGGGATTTGATCCTTTTACCTGGGGAGTCGGTAAAATTCTGCTAGTGGGAATTGGAAGCTGGGCAATCACTCACTACGCAATTCCAGGCCAGACCATCGTATGGTTGGATATTCTTATCCGAAGTAGCGTTATGGTATTATTATATGGCCTTGGATCCTGGAGTTGGCACATCGCGCCCGAAGTCGAAGGGTGGATAAAAGAAAAGGCTGGTGAGTCATTTTCCAAATCTTAGCCGTCAGCAGTTTGCCCCACCGTAATTTTATTTAATAAATCAGCCAGTTGTCCCGTAAGGGTTTTTCTTTCGTAGGAAGTATGGATGGGCGTTTGCTGAGAATTGACAGCCTGTGTGTGACAGTTTTCAAGAAATGAAATTAATCCTTTTCTATCCTCATGCCGAAATACCTCCCCTGCCTGTGCCTGTCGAAGGATCTGGGCCGTATCACCTTCAGGGTCACCCAATGCTACAATTTTCCTACCCGTAGCCATATATTCAAACACTTTCCCTGGAATATTTCCTTTGGCGTTTTTTGTATTGGTGAGTATGAGAAGTAGTATATGAGCCTTTGCATAATACTGGAACACCGCTTCATGTGGGACGTACCCTGCCAATTCAACATGGGACGAAAGCCAGGAATCCTCCATAAGGGAAGTTTTTACCTGTTGACTGACCCTACCTACAAAGGTCAATTTAATTTTATTTTTAGTCTGGCCAAAAACCTCCTTCATCGCCAACAAAAAGGGCATCGGGTTTCGAATTGCGTCGATCACACCAGTGTAAACAATCTCAAGAGTTTGTGACTCGGGTGGATTCATTAAAAAATCTGAAGGCAAATCTACCGGATCAAAGCCGTTGGTGATCAGCTGAATTTTTCTATCTGCCAGATGCTCCATTTCCTGCTGGAAAGTAGGTGAAATAGTCACCAACGCATCCGCTTCTCTAAATACCGATGCCTCCAATGCGAGGTGCCTGTTTTTGACCCAACCCGTCATGGGCAGCGTATCCAGAAATTCCCAAGTGGACCATGGATCCCGAAAGTCAGCCAGCCAAGGGATTCCATGCCTACGTTTAAGTTCTCTTCCAATCAAATGCATGCTATGGGGCGGACCTGTGGTAATTACGGCCTGAAAATTATTTGATTCCATCAACTGCCCCAAAAACTTGACGGAAGGCTTGACCCAATACACCCGTGGATCAGGTATAATGGCATTGGCCCGTATCCAAATTGCAACTTTATCAAACCAATTTTTTCGCTTCTTTTCTATTAGGATACCGGGGTCGCTGATTTTTTCTGTTTTCAACAATCTGAGAACCTGATAAGGCTCCCAAATGGGAAATTTCAGTACCTCCATGTGAGGTGAGACTTCCTTTTCCATCAAAGGATCCTTGAGGTCGAAATCAGGGTTTTCAGGTGTGAATATTACCGGATCCCAGCCAAATTCAGGAAGGTACTTGGCGAATTTTAACCAACGCTGCACCCCCGACCCGGCACTGGGTGGCCAATAATAGGTAATGATGAGAACTCGTTTGGGGATGGACATAGGATAAAAAGGCAGGGTCAATTTAAATAAAAAAAACCACATACCCGTAATTACTGGGGTATATGGCCTAATTGGTTTATGGATATTTATTCTCCTTGTGCTAACGAAAATCCCCTTTCGCCGTCAAAGGTGTATAAATTTTCAGTTTTGATAAAATCAAAACCCAAGTTCTTGACTTGTTTCAAGATCTCAATGGTTTGATCATGGGTGATAACAGATTCATCGGCATTGAAAAAACGAACCCTCCAATGATCGGAGCAGAAGGTTTCCTTCATCCCGTCAGGATATACTTTTACTCCCCGATTGGTAATCAGCTGCATTTTTAGACCGTCAGCATTGACCTGCCGAAGTCGGTCTCCAATCACGTTCGAGTCTCTTCCTGATTCTTTCCAATCTATAAACACATCCAGCCCGATCAATTCTTTCTTAGCCGGTACACGCTCGGTAAGTCTCATCTTACCGCCTCCTTCTTCGCCCCCTTTGGCAAAGGAGGCTTTAGGCATACTTGCGGGAGCCTGCCCCAATCTTTCAATTACGGCGGCTGCAAATTCCTGCGTTCCTACGCGCTTTTTGGATAGGGATTCTTGGTAGATGTCACCAGTATGGATTCCATCCTCCAAAGTCTTCATCCAGGCGTTGGCAATTTTCTCTGCCACCTCCGGTTGCCCGATATGAACCAGCATCATAATGGCTCCATTTAGTAAGCCTGACGGATTAGCCACGCCCATACCGGCTATGTCAGGAGCGGACCCGTGGATAGCTTCAAACATAGCCACTTCTTCCCCTACATTTGATGATCCCCCAAGGCCGACGGAACCTGTGACCTGAGCAGCCACGTCTGAAATAATATCCCCATAAAGGTTTAATGTCACGATGACATCAAATATTTCAGGTCTGTCCGCAATAAGCGCGGTGCCTATATCAATGATCTTATGTTCCGTTTCTATATCTGGATATTCCTTTGCGACCTCATTGAACACCTTATGAAACAGGCCATCGGCTAATTTCATAATATTGTCTTTCGTCATGCAGGTCACTTTTTTTCTGTTGTATTTTTTCGCGTATTCGAATGCATACCGAATGATTTTCTCACTTCCCGGCCTGGAAATAAGCTTAAGACATTGATAAACCTCATCCGTCTGACGGTGCTCAATCCCCGCATAGAGGTCCTCTTCATTTTCCCTAATAATGACCAAATCTGTTTTGGGAAAATGGGTTTTTACAAAAGGGGAATAGGCTTTGCACGGCCGGACATTGGCATAGAGCCCCAATGTTTTTCGGGTGGTCACATTCAAACTCTTGAAACCGCCTCCTTGGGGGGTGGTAATGGGTGATTTAAGGAAAACCTTCGTCTCTCTCAAAGAATCCCAAGCTCTCGGCTCTATTCCTGAACTAATTCCTTTCAAATATACCTGCTCGCCAATCTCGATGACATCTGGTTCTATTTGGGCTCCTGCGGCGTTTAATATTGCCAAGGTAGCTTTCATTATTTCCGGTCCGATGCCATCTCCATAGGCCACGGTTATTTTTCTTTTCGACGTCATAAGTTTTCAATAAGTTGAGTTTTCAAAATTCCCAATGCAAAAATAGAAATATTTGCGGGAACATAGCCCTAAAAAATCATATTAACCCAATCCAGTATCCTACTTTTTGGTAATGTTTTTCAGCGAATTTATCCAGTATGGATTCAGATAAAGTCTCCACTGACATTTTATGATTTTTAGACCTTCCCCATTCATCATTTGCTTTTTTTTCAATTCAAAAAACATAATACTACCTTTATAATGAATTCTAAAAAAAAACAGTCCGTATGATTTTTAACCGTTTCTTTTGTCTTTGAATGGCGTACTTGTATATTTGGAAATCAACACTGATAATAACGCATGGCGGAACAGAAAAATATTCTTTCAGAGACTAAAGATGGAATACTTTATTTAACCATAAATAGGGAATCCAAGCTTAATGCTTTAAATTTTAAGATTCTGGAAGAACTCAACAATATCTTCAATGAGGTGAACGATAACAAGTCCATCCGAGGGGTTATTTTAACGGGAGCCGGCGAAAAAGCGTTTGTTGCCGGCGCAGATATCAATGAAATATCTGAACTCAATGAGGTCAACGCACGCAAATTCGCTGAATTTGGACAGGAGGTATTTGACAATATTGAATCTTGCCATAAACCAGTGATCGCAGTTGTCAATGGCTATGCATTGGGAGGAGGCTGTGAAATGGCCATTGCATGCCACATGCGAATTGCCACACGCAATGCTAAATTTGGTCAGCCTGAGGTTAATTTGGGAATCATTCCCGGATATGGTGGCACTCAACGCCTAACGTTATTGATAGGCCGGACAAAAGCCACAGAGATACTTATGACAGGGGAAATGTTGGGTGCTGAGGAAGCCAAGACATTGGGACTTCTTAATTATGTCGAAGAGACAAAAGACGCCGCTATCGCAAAGGCAGAAGAAATATTACACAAAATAATGGCTAAGGCGCCTCTTTCAATTGGAATGATCATAGACTGCGTCAATGCTGTATTTGTCAGCGACGAAAACGGGTATCAGATCGAAGCCAATAGTTTCGCCCGTTGTGTAAAATCCGAAGATTACAGGGAAGGCACCAAAGCATTTCTCGAAAAGAGAAAACCTAATTTCAAAGGGGAGTAATTCCCCCTCTTTAATTTTTAGATGAGTCAGCTAAAGAAGTTAGCCAGCCAATCTGCCGTCTATGGCATTAGCAGCATTTTGGGCAAGACTATAAACTTTTTACTTATCCCTCTTTATACCGGATATTTGGACAAAGAAGCTCTCGGCTCCTTTACCATGATTTATGCATTAATTGCTTTTCTGAACGTGGTTTTTACCTTTGGCATGGAGACTTCCTATTTTAGGTTTGCGACCGGCAAGGGACTTGACCCCAAGAAAGTTTACCACAATACCCAGACACTAGTAGGTTTGGTTTCTCTGACACTAGGTTCAGTTCTTTATCTTGGATCCGATTATTTAGCCATATGGTTTCAGTATCCAGGCCAAGGTCATTTGTTTCAATGGGTGGCATTTATCCTGACAATTGATGCAGTTTTGGCCATTCCTTACGCTAAGCTACGACTGGAAGGTAAGGCTTTGGCCTTTGCCATGATCAAGTTGCTGAATATTTTTCTCAATGTTGGATTCAACCTGTTTTTCATCGTTTTATTATTTCATGTAGCCCGGGGGGAGTGGCTTCCAGAATTGCAGCCGCTCGCTCAGAAACTTTACCGCCCGGATTGGGGAGTAGACTATATCCTGCTTGCAAATGTCCTTGCCAACGGTTTGATCCTCCCCGTGTTGTTGTATAAAAGCGGACCTATCCAATGGATGCTGGATAAGGCTGTCCTACGGCCCATGTGGCATTATGCCGTACCCCTGCTATTTATGGGGCTTGCGGGCGTTATCAATGAGGTGTTTTCCCGAGGTTTGTTCGAATACGCCATTCCAGAAGATTTCTACCCTGGACTTTCCAAAAGAGCCGCAGGTGGTGTCTTTGGGGCCAATTTCAAATTGGCCATATTTATGAGTCTTATCATTCAAGCATTCAAATATGCGGCTGAACCCTTTTTCTTTCAACAAGCGGAAAATAAAAACAGTCCCCAACTCTTCGCCCGTGTTATGCACTGGTTTATAATTTTCTGTACCACACTTATGGTAGTTGTTTCGGTAAATTTGGATCTGATTAGTAGTATATTCTTTCAAGGAGAGGGGTATGAATTGGGATTATCAATGGTTCCGCTGCTTTTAATGGGGTATTTGTTTCTAGGCATTTACTATAACCTGAGCATTTGGTTTAAAATTACCGACCAGACAAAGTATAGTTTCTATATAACTTCCCTGGGCGCTATAGTCACTGTTGTTATTATTCTTACCCTTGTACCGATTTATGGATTTGTTGGTGCAGCACTGAGTACATTTGGGAGCTACTTTATAATGATGGTAGTCTGTTTTTTGTTTGGGCAGCGCTTTTTTCCCATCCCCTATAAGGTGAAAAGTGGGTTGACTTATTTAGGCTTAACCTTTATGCTCAGTTATATGGGGTTCTGGGTTAAATTTGATTCCGCATGGATAAATTTTATCGTTCATAATTCATTTGTTATTGTTTATACCATGTTCATTTTCCTAATGGAAAAAAAGGAATTATCTTCGCTGTTTCGGCAAGCTAAAAAAAAATTAACTCCATGAAATCGAGCAAGAGGAGAACCTCATACGTAGGGAGGATTATCAAAGCGAGATTCCACCCCGATAAACCGGGGCAAGTTATGGCAGATGAAAAACAAATTATAAACATATGAAATCGAGCATGACGTAGCCGTCACACACTGGGATGACTATCAACCATGCGAGATTCCATGTGACCGCTGAAAAAAAATTATAGACACATGAAATCGAGCATGACGAGATCGTCACACAGTGGGATGATTATAATTGCGAGATTCCATCTGACCATTGAAAAAAAAATTATAAACAGATGAAAGTTAAGGTCATTAACCAATCGAAGCATCCGCTACCTGAGTACCAAACCGAATTGTCTGCCGGAATGGACCTGAGAGCAGAATTGGAGGATCCGATGATAATCCAGCCGTTGGAAAGGAAACTGATTGGGACAGGTTTGTACATGGAACTTCCCGCCGGATTTGAAGCACAGATAAGGCCTAGAAGTGGACTGGCGCTAAAGTATGGGGTTACAGTACTCAACACTCCGGGTACGATCGATGCGGATTATCGGGGAGAGATAAAGGTCTTACTGATAAATCTTTCAAATGAACCTTTTCAGGTAAACGATGGGGAGAGGATTGCTCAGATGGTAGTTGCCCGTCATGAGCAAATAGGCTGGGATCCAGACGAGGTTTTGACCGAAACAACTAGAGGTAGAGGTGGTTATGGTAGTACTGGAAAATAAAAAACCAATAAAAATGGGACTGATTTTTGGAACGCTATGAACCAAATGGGGAGTAATATTGTAAAGAGGTGGTGTAAGCTGTTTCCTATTTCTTTCAATTTTCCAAACTTTTTTGGAATAGAATACGATAAAGAGGAGTGTCAGCACCAAAGCTGCGAATAATTATGATGACTAAAATAAGTACGGCATTCCTCAAATGGGCATTGATTACCTTTATCTTTGTAATGGCGGGAATTTCTTCTGGCTTTTCTCAGGAAAAATTAAGCAAAAAGCAGCGTAAAAAGCAGGAAAAAGAAGCGTTGGCGAGTAGGCTTTTTGTCGAAGGACAGAAATTTTTGATGTTGGAGGAATATGACCGAGCCTATTTTTATTTTGAAAAGGCACTCTCCTACAATTCGGATGAGGCAGCCATTTACTTCAAAATGGCTGAGATACTTACAAGAGCCAACCAACTTGATAAAGCACTTCCCTTGGCCAGAGAGGCGGTATCCTTGGACCCCTTCAACAAGTATTACAAGCTGATGATTGTAGAAATCTACAGCAAGCAAAATAAACCTGAAGAAGCCGCAGAGGTTTTGCAGTCACTTATGGCAAATGGTGAAGAAAACCAGCAGTATATCCTGGAGTTAGCCTCCCTATACCTTGCAGGTCAAAACTTTGATAATGCCCTGGTTGCATTAAATCAAGCAGAAGACTACTATGGAGTGGTAGAACAACTGACTGCCCAAAAACAGCGGATTTACCTGAGCAAAAATGATTTGGAAGGCGCCGTCAAAGAAGGAGAAAAGCTCATCGCCGCCCAGCCTGGGAATGCGCAGTACGTATTGGCATTGGTGGAAATCCTGTTTAACAACAACCGTCATTCACAGGCCATAAAAGTGATACACGAGTCACTTAAAACCTATCCGGACCAACCGGAATTGTTTATGGCTCTCTTTACACTGCATAAAGAAGCCGGAGCCATTACAACGGCCAATCAGTACTTGGTTAGGGCATTTTCACATCCGGATTTGAGTGCCGACATTAAAGCGCGTACTTTTTCGGAGTTAATGAGGGAGATGAAAACGGAGGCTAGGGAAACCTTATTAGACGAATTGGAGACATATATTTTAGAATTAAATGCCAACGATGCCGTGATACAGGCCGCCCTTGGCGATCGAGCGCAGTTAAATTCAGATAAAGAAACTGCCTTAAGCCACTATCGCCAATCCCTTTCACTCGATCCCGCCAATGAAGAAGTGCTTCAGGCTACAATCTCATTGATGTTTGAACTTAAAAAAGATTTTGGAGAGATTGAAATTCTCACGCAAACGGCTGTGGATGAATTCCCCAAAAAGTCGGAATTTTGGTTCTTTGATGGAACAAGTAAACTGGCTCAGAAAAAATTCGAAGAATCCAAAGAATCACTCGAAAAGTCGTTGGAGATAAATGCCGGCAAAAACAAACAACTTGAACTAATGGCGTTGGGGCAGCTAGGCGATGCCTATCATAGCCTTGATGAAAAATCCAAAGCTTTTGAGACTTATGATAAAGTATTGGAAATAAACCCAAACAATGAGCATATATTGAACAATTATGCCTATTTTCTCTCTTTGGAAAAAAAAGATCTGGATCGGGCTCGGAAAATGTCTGAAAAACTAGTGAAACGATTTCCCGAAAATGCCACCTATTTGGACACCCACGCTTGGGTTTTGTTTCAACTGGAGGAATTTGAGGCGGCCAAAGAGTACATGGAGAAAGCTTTGGAGTTTGAGAAATCACCAAATGGGGTCATGTACGAACATTACGGAGACATCCTATACAAGCTTGGAATGGTAAATGACGCACTGAGCTATTGGAAAAAGGCCGAAGGGCTCCAAGAAACTTCCAAATTTCTGACCCAAAAAATAAAGAACAAAAGATATTATGACTAGGTATTCATTGATAGGAGCATTAGTGTTTTCACTCGCTCTTTTGGGGTGCTCTAAAAAGCCCCTGCTATACACCTCAGATACCGTAATGGATGAGTTCGAGCCCAGTTACCTGGAGTACGATTTCCTATCCGCACGTGGAAAGGTCATGATAGAGGATCAAAACGGAAAAATAACAAAAGGCACCCTAAATATCCGGGCAAAAAAAGACAGCGTAGTTTGGTTTAGCCTGTCACCCGGATTGGGTATAGAAGCTGCCAGGGGGATAATGACCACCGATTTTATTAAGATAAGAGACCGCCTTAATGGCAACACCATTGACATGGACTACAAAACGTTCGAAACAAAATACGGGGTCTCATTAACGCTGGATTTGGTCCAAAATCTCCTGTTCGCCAATATTCCCCACGATTACACGTTTAGGGATAGAATGGTCCGGGTCGGGCAAGTCTTTGAACTTACCCAGGAAAGGGATAACTTGGTTTACAGATCCACCATCAGTGCAAAGCACGGAAAGGTTACCGATCTGCAAAGTGGTACCAGGCGAAAGGATGGGGGTAGCCTTTCGGCTAACTACATGGATTTTAAAGATATAGAGTCGCAACCATTTCCTTATAAAGCCATCGTAAATATGGTTCTTAGCTTACCGGATAAACCCAGGTCCAAAATGTCCATGAATGCCGAAATAGTTAAAGTCGACCTTTCCAATGCTTCGCTCAATTTCCCATACAACTATTAGACATTCCCAATACTTTTTAAAAGGCGTACTTGTGGTGCTTATGGTAGGACTATGGACTATGCAGTCATCAGCCCAGTCCCAATTAAAGCGCTCGAGGGCACAGCTTGAAAAAGAAAAAGCCGATATACAGAAACGTCTAAGGGAGTACGACACGATACTCAAAAAAACAACTGCCGAAAAACGAAATACCTTGGGTGAATTGAAAGCGGTAACCCAAAAACTGGAGACAAGAATTACCTACATCAATACCCTGAACCGGGAAGTACTGTTGATTAACAGAGAAATCAACGCCACCGAAAAATCCATTACTTCTTTGGAAAATGATCTGGAAAACCTCAAAGAGGAATATTCCAACATGATCTATACATCCTATAAACTTCACCAGGGGGTGAATGTTATCACGTTTATTTTTAGCGCAAAGACTTTCAAGCAGTTCTACATGAGACTGCGCTACCTTCGTCAGTATAGCGAGGCAAGGAAAAAGCAGGTGGACCAAATGAACAAGGTTAATGAAGAGCTGGCCTATCAGCAGATAGCCCTACAAGACAAAAAAAAGGAAAAAGAAATGGTGCTAGCTCAGGAGCAGACTGAAAAAACGCAGCTTGATCGGCTCAAAAACGAGCAAGAAGGGATAGTAAATAACCTCACCCAAAAAGAACAGGAACTTAAAAAGGAAATTGCAGCGGCACGAAAGCAACAGGAAGACTTGAACCGCCTTATCAAATCAGTCATTGCCGAAGAAATCAGACTTGCCGAAGCGAATGCCAAGGAGAAAGACAGCAGGACCACAACTACTTCGGCAAGCCGGATACCTCTTACTCCTGAGGGGGCTGCAATTTCTACCTCGTTTGCCGGAAATAAAGGCAAAATCCCCTGGCCTGTTGAAAGTGGGTTTATCTCTAAGCGCTATGGCACCTTTCCCCACCCCACTTTAAAGGGAATAATGGAAACCAACGATGGAATAGATATACAAACCAACAATGGTGAAACTGTCCGATCTGTTTTCGACGGGGTTGTCACCAAAATAACCACCGTTCCCGGAATGGGAGGAACCATCATCATCCGCCATGGGGACTTTTATACCATGTATAGTAGGTTAAAAACCGTTGCTGTAAAATCAGGTCAGGAAATAACCGCAAAAACCATAATTGGGACCGTAAACGCAGATAAAGATGGTATTTCCGAACTGCATTTTCAGACTTGGAAAGGTTTGGAAGTCATGGATCCAAGTATTTGGCTTTCTAGGAAATAATGATTAAATTATGCTATCTTTACAAAAAAGGAGAGAACTAGATGTTTATCCTTTGTGTTAGAAAATCACTCGTATATATTTGTAATTAATTTGTAACTAAAATAAGAAACACATGAATACATTGGCTTTTATACAGAATATCGGAGGAGGTTCATTAGTGATCATCATTCTGGTCGTAATACTTCTATTCGGCGCCAAGAGAATCCCAGAACTTGCCAGAGGACTTGGCCGGGGAATCAGGGAGTTTAAAGATGCTACCAAAGAAATCCAAGAAGATTTGGAGGAAGGGCTTAAAGACAAAAAAACTAAGAGTTAAATTACGACACGTTGGAAAAATTCCGATCATTTGACGAAATAAAAAAATCGCTGGAAAATAAGGAAACAGATTGTAAAGCGGTTGTAACCTATTATCTCAACAACATTCAAACGAAGGCGCACCTAAACGCCTTCGTTGAAGTTTATACACAATCTGCTTTGGATCAGGCTGCTGCTGTCGACAAGAAACTGGCATCTGGTAATGCTGGAAAGCTAGCTGGAATGGTACTGGGAATCAAAGATGTACTGTGCTATCAAGGACATGAAGCCAATGCATCCAGTAAAATTCTTGAAGGGTTTGAATCACAATTTACCGGCACGGCAATTCAGCGATTAATTGACGAAGATGCCATCATTATAGGACGACTCAATTGTGATGAGTTTGGGATGGGATCTTCCAATGAAAATTCTGTGCATGGACGAGTCCTGAACGGGGTGGATGAAGAGCGTGTTCCCGGAGGATCTTCGGGTGGTTCAGCTGTGGCCGTACAGGCAAATCTTTGTACAGCATCCTTGGGTACTGACACGGGTGGCTCCGTAAGACAACCCGCCGCGTTCACCGGGGTGATTGGTGTCAAACCTACCTATTCGCGGGTATCCCGGTATGGATTGATTGCTTATGCGTCTTCATTTGACACAATAGGGGTTTTTTCAAATACCGTTAAGGATAACGCATTAGTACTGGAAATTATGGCAGGTAGTGATGATTTTGACAGCACCGCCTCCAGAAAACCCGTCCCCCATTATAGCGAACTTCTACATTTTGACAAACCTGCCAAAATCGCCTATCTAAAGGAAACCATTTATTCGGATTCCCTTCAAGACGATATCAAAGAAAATATCTTGGGTACGCTTGAAACCCTAAAAAAAGAAGGACATGAAATAGTTGAGGTGAATTTTCCCTTACTCGATTATGTACTCCCTACCTATTATATTTTGACTACTGCCGAGGCGAGCTCCAACCTTTCCAGATTTGACGGGGTCAAGTACGGGTATCGGTCACCCAATGCGCATAATTTGGAAAGCATGTATAAAATGACCAGGTCCGAAGGTTTTGGGCCTGAAGTTAAGAGACGCATTATGCTGGGAACCTTCGTTCTAAGTGCCAGCTACTACGATGCTTATTTTACAAAAGCACAAAAAGTCCGACGCCTCATAAAGGAGTTTACTGAAAATTTGTTGGATAAATATGACTTCATCATTATGCCGACGACGCCAAGTACGGCGTTTAAGTTTGGAGAGCACTCGAATGATCCGGTAGCGATGTATCTTGAGGACTTGTTTACCGTTCAGGCGTCAGTGTCAGGAGTTCCAGCAATATCAATACCCAATGGTACTGACAGGAATGGCCTACCGATCGGATTGCAAATAATGGCCAATTCATTTAAGGAGGCTGATTTGTTTGCCTTTGCAAATTACTTGACAACTATGAAATCTTAAACAGAAACACCTATGAATTCCCAATCCCATAACCGCAGTCCACTTTTCTTCCTGATAGGTTTTCTTTTTTGGGGGAGTCTTACACAAGCACAGGAACTGGGTGTCTACTCAGGTCAAGGATTGGGGGAGGACGCTGTCATCGCCCCGCAATACGATTTTGATTATATCCCGGATTTCACCTACGAGCAGGTAAAACAACGGATAGAGGACATGGAAACGGACATGCCGTTTGAACTGAACGAAACCATATTTGCTTTTATCGATTACTTTGTCGTCCGAAACAGGAGCTACACAAAAATGGTCCTGCAGCGGGAAGAGATATTTTTCCCGCTTTTCGAAGAGTCATTAAAAGAATACAACATGCCGGAAGATGTAAAGTTTCTGGCGGTGATTGAGTCCGGACTAAATCCGAAAGCAAAATCCAGAGTCGGTGCCATGGGACTTTGGCAATTTATGCCCTATACCGGTAGGGATTTTAAACTTAATGTAAGTCCCTATGTGGACGACCGTATGGACCCTGAAATGGCTACCGAAGCAGCCATGAAATTTCTTAAGTCCCTACATAAGCGATATAACGATTGGGAACTTGCCATGGCTGCATATAACTGTGGCCCTGGAAATGTCAACAAAGCCATCCGAAGATCCGGAGGGAAAAGGACGTTTTGGGAAATCTACCAGTACCTTCCAAAGGAAACTAGAAGTTATATCCCTCAATTCCAGGCAATCATGTACGTGATGCGCCATCCTGAATACCACAACCTACACTTGGAGGAGCCAACATTTTCCCTCGGTTATGAAAAATTAGCATGGTCAGGTGACTTAGATTTGGAACAATTGGCCCAGCTAACCACGATGTGCATAGAGGATCTCGAGCATCTCAACCCTGCCTTGCTTTCCAGAAAACTACCTGATTTGCGAAAAGAGATCATGTTGAAAATTCCCAAGATGCGACATACCTTTTTGGTTGACAATTTGGGATGGATTCAAGATTCCCTGCGGGTCCAGGCAAATGAATTCTTAACGGAAAATCCCACCCAGTCAGTTGTGGCCCTGCCTACATCCACCTATACAGCCACATACAGGGTGCAATCCGGTGACGTCCTTGGGAAAATTGCCCAGCGATACAATGTTTCGGTGGCAGACCTCAGAAACTGGAATGGAATTAGTGGAAATATGATCAAAGTAGGTCAAGTATTGCATATCCATCATGAAAATTCATCTTTTGGAAAAAACATAGCTTCTTCCAGTTCGAAACCTTCCGTTGTTTCTCAATCTGATGGAAGTAAAACATACACCGTACAGCCGGGGGATTCCCTTTGGCTAATTTCAAACAGATTGGAAGGCGTCACCATTGACCAGCTAAAAAAACTCAACAACCTCAACAATAACCAAATAAAACCTGGACAGAAACTGATCATTGGTTAAATTTTAAACTAAATTTTTAATTTTATTTTTTTCTACTTGTGATTTTTTCTAAATTGAGAAAAATAAAACTAAAAAGTACGTCATGAATTATAAGAATCTGTTATTGTTTATAATTTGCGTTCCGCTGTTTCTTTTCAATTCATGTGAAGAAGCGGGAAGCAGTTCTTCTAAAACTAACTTGCCTAAAGCAAGGGGTGCCTTGGGGGAGATAATTCTGGTAATTGACTCCGCCATGTATGCAGGGCCCGTTGGTGAAATGGTCAAAGAAGTCTTCCAAGAGGATATTAAGGGTATTATTCGAGAGGAGCCCTTATTCAACATTAAAAAGGTTGACCCCAGAAGCTTGACCCGAATTTTGAAGATGGCTACCAACATGATCTATGTCACCACCTTTGACGATACAGGAGCAGGAAGCAGGGCAATAAACAGCCAGTTTACGGAAGCTTCGAAAAAAATGGCATTGGAGGATCCCAGTTTATACATGCTTCGGAGCAAAGATGAATTTGCCGTTGGCCAAGAAGTGTTGTACCTTTTTGGCAACAACAAAGAAGAATTGATCAGTAATTTACGAAGAAATAAAGCTGGAATACAAAGTCTCTTTATCAGTAGAGAAAGAGAACGGATTGGGGTAGCCCTGTTTAGCAGAAAAAATTCAGCCGCCACTATCATGGGCAGAGAGAAGATGGGAATCGAAATAAATCTTCCTGCCTCCTACCAGTTTGTGCAAGACGATGATGACTTTATGTGGTTTCGGCAGCCTACTCCAAGAACCAGTAAGCCAGATATCAGTCTGTTTTTTTACCAGACCGAATATTCGGATGAAAGTCAGGTTTTTCCGGAAAACCTCATTGCGTTGCGCAATGATATTACTAAACCCCGGATTTTTGGAGACCCCGATAAACCATTATCTTACATTGTGACAGAGACTATAGAACCCCCTGTTTTTACCACCACTACCGTAGACGGCAACTATGCTATGGAAATGCGGGGTGCTTGGAAAACCAACAACCTGAGCATGGGCGGATCCTTTTTGTCGTATGCAGTGGTCGATGCTGAAAACGGAAAATTGTATTATATGGAAGGGTTTGTCTATTATCCCAACGAGGCCCATCGGTCTTCCATACGGGAAATAGAGACTATTCTCCTAGCTACTGAAATTCCCGAAATCAAACAATAAATTGCCTTTCTTTTTAATTCAATCTCCCAAACCTCTATGGTTATCAAAATACGAAAAGAAGATGCTTTAAATTATCACAGTGCGGGTAAGCCTGGGAAAATTGAAGTAATTCCAACAAAACCTCTATCCAGCCAGCTTGATTTGGCTTTAGCGTACTCCCCTGGAGTGGCCCAGCCTTGCAAAGAGATTGAGGCCGATAAGGAGAATGCTTATAAATATACAGCCAAAGGCAACCTTGTTGCCGTAATTTCCAATGGAACGGCGGTCTTGGGTCTTGGTGATATTGGACCAGATGCATCCAAACCCGTCATGGAAGGCAAAGGTGTGTTGTTTAAAAAATTTGCAGGTATCGATGTATTTGATCTGGAAATCGACGAAAAAGATCCTGATAAACTGATACAGATTATTCGTTCATTGGAGCCCACTTTTGGAGGAATCAACTTGGAAGATATCAAAGCACCGGAATGCTTTATCATTGAGAAGAGTTTGAAAGAAGCCATGAACATTCCGGTAATGCATGACGATCAGCATGGCACGGCAATCATATCTGGCGCGGCATTGCTCAACGCCTTGGATATTATCGGAAAGAAAATTGAAGACATTAAGTTGGTCGTAAGTGGGGCGGGTGCGGCAGCAATTTCTTGTACGAGATTTTACCAGGGGCTTGGTGTCAAAAGAGAAAATATTACGATATGCGACATTGAGGGGGTTATCCGCTCAGACCGTTCGGGACTTAGTGATATTCATAGGGAATTTGCAACTTATAAAAATATTCACCGCATTCAGGAAGCATTGGTTGGTGCTGATGTATTCCTCGGCCTATCTGCAGGAAACATTATCACCCCTGCGGACTTGAGGCTGATGGCCCCTAATCCAATTGTTTTTGCTTTGGCTAATCCAGACCCGGAAATTGAATATGACTTGGCTATGTCGTCCCGGGAGGATATTATCATGGCTACGGGCCGATCGGATTTCCCGAACCAAGTAAACAATGTCATCGGCTTTCCTTATATTTTTCGAGGAGCGTTAGACGTGCGCGCAACCACTATCAATGAAGAAATGAAACTGGCTGCTGCTAGGGCCATTGCCACCCTTGCTCGGGAGCCTGTACCGGATATTGTGAACAAAGCGTATGGCGAATCCAAACTTGCCTTTGGAAAAACATACCTCATTCCAAAACCTCTTGACCCGAGATTAATTACGACTATTGCTCCCGCAGTGGCTAAAGCTGCGATGGAATCCGGTGTTGCCAAAAATTCTATTTCAGATTGGGAAAGTTACGAACTGGAATTGCAGGAAAGAATCGGCATCGATCAGCGACTAATGTCTCGGGTAATCGCAAGAGCTAAGAAAGATCCCAAACGTGTAGTCTTTGCCGAAGCGGACAATCGCAAAATATTGAAGGCTGCCCAATTGATTAAAGATGAAAAAATTGGAATTCCAATCTTGTTGGGCAATCGGGAAAAAATAGAGAGTTTGATTGCTGAAAACTTCCTAGACCTGCCGGATGTAACCATCTTGGATCCTTTTGAGGAAGATGCGATGATCGATAGATATGCCGCTATACTCTATAATAAGCGTAAAAGAAAAGGGCTAACTCCTTACGAGTCTGCAAAATTCATGCGTGACCGAAATTATTTCGGGGCCATGATGGTGGAAGTAGGAGATGCAGATGCGTTAATATCAGGCTTAACGAAGGATTATCCAAGGACAATCCTTCCTTCGCTCCAGATTATTGGCGTAAAAAAAGGGGTGAATCGGGTCGCGGGAATGTATATCATGAATTCCGATAAAGGGCCGTTTTTCTTTGCTGATACCACGGTGAACGTCAACCCAACCGCCGAGGAGTTGGTGGAAATCATCGGACTCACAGCCAATGGGGTCCGGTTTTTTGATATAGATCCAAAAATTGCGGTGTTATCCTATTCAAATTTTGGCTCTGCAAAGGGAAAGATACCCGATAAGACTTCGTTAGCTACATCTTTGGCTAAAGCAAAATATCCGGACTTGGTGATAGAAGGTGAAATGCAAGCAAACGTAGCCCTAAACGAAACAATGCAAAAAGAAAATTATCCATTTAGCTCCTTAATAAATAATAAAGCAAATACCTTAATTTTCCCAGACCTCACATCCGGCAATATAGCCTATAAACTACTTTCTGAAATAGGGAATGCAGAAGCAATCGGGCCCATACTTCTGGGTATGAATAAGTCTGTACACATTCTCCAACTGGGTAGTTCTATACGAGAGATTGTCAATATGGTAGCCATCGCCGTAGTGGATGCCCAAACCATCAACGAGAATGATAGCCTACCTTAAAGGAAAACTTGCATATAAAGATCCTACTTATGTGATCATAGATATTCAGGGTGTTGGCTATATGGTCAAGATATCTCTAGCTACTTATTCTTGGATCAAAGATCAGGAGCTCGTAATGCTGCAAACGTTTCTTCACATCAAGGAAGATGCTCACACCCTGTACGGATTCAAGGATGAAGCGGAAAAAAAACTATTTTTAGCCCTTATATCTATTTCCGGTGTAGGTCCAAATACAGCAGTAATGGTTCTTTCCTCCTTAGACACCTCCGAATTGGAAGATGCTATTGTTTCGGGAGACTATAGCACCATTCAGCGTGTCAAGGGTATAGGCCTTAAAACAGCACAGCGAATTGTATTGGAACTAAAAGATAAAATAAAAAAAGACAGTTATGGTGAGAGTGCGAGTATGGGGACAGGCTTTGTTCAGCGAAACAATAAACTAAAACAGGAAGCGTTACAAGCCTTAATTACATTGGGTTTTCCTAAGGCAGTGGCAGAAAAAAATATCTCCGCAATTTTGAAAAAAAGTGTTGCCGAAATTTCATTAGAAGATTTAATTAAAGCATCTTTAAAGTCATCCTAAAGCACTACAGCATTGACCTCCCCATTCTCAAATATTTTTTCGAGGATAAAGTCGGCTCATCAACAATTCACAATGAAATTATTGTGGGTATTGATGCTAATGGCAGTATGCGTACCCAGCTCCTACGGGTTTCAGGAACAGGTTTCGACTCCAACCGACACACTTCCTTCACATCTGGATTCGTTGACAAAGCGTAGGGCTCTTCCCTCCTTTCTACTTTGGGACAATTTGAATACCCGTCCCCTCTTTCCGTATCAATCTCCTATTTTCACTCCCTCATCCCCATTTCAACTGCCTCCACCCGCAGAGCAGAAAATAGAAGTGGAATTGGATACCGCATTCCGATACAGAATATACGACCAACTTGATTCTACGCAACAGGGAGGCCAAGGTTACACACTAGACTTCGATGATTATTCACAAATGGAACAAATGCGGCTGCGGCAGCAATATTGGCGCAACCGATCGAGAGGAATGGACGGGGAAAGTGCTGTAGGAGGTAGAGGTTTAATTCCTCCCATGACGATGAGCCCCACTTTCGACAGAATCTTTGGAGGCAACGAAATAAATATCGTACCAACAGGCAACGTCAACCTGGATTTCGGTGGAATCTTCCGGCGCATTGACAACCCTTCTATCCCAATCCGACAACAGCGTAACGGGGGATTCAATTTTGACCAACAAATCCAAATGAGCGTAAACGGTCTCTTGGGTCAGAAAGTACGAATAGGAGCGAATTTTGATTCAAACAATTCATTTGACTTCGAAAATCAACTTAAAGTAGAATATGCGGGGTTTGAGGAAGATATAATCAAAAGCATAGAAATCGGCAACGTAAGTATGCCCGTTCAAAACGGCCTTATTCAGGGAGCCCAAAATCTCTTTGGCGTCAAAACCCAGATGCAGTTTGGGAAATTATTCATGACCACTGTGGCATCCACCCAACGGGGCAGAAGAGACGAACTGATCATCGAGGGCGGCAACCAAGGAAGGCCATTTGAAATACGTGCTTCCAATTACGATGAAAACCGACACTTTTTCCTAAGTCACTTTTTTCGGGAGAATTACGAAAACTGGCTAAGGGGTCTACCGCAGGTCCTATCAGGAGTTCAAATTACCCGAGTCGAGGTATACATTATGAACCGGGCAAACAATACGCAAACGCTCCGGAATTTTGTGGCATTTATGGATCTCGGTGAGGGGCAGCGAATATTCAGGCCGGATAATCCGAATATTGGCACGGGGAATCCACAGGCTCCCGCAGCAAACAACTCCAACGGTTTATTTGCCGTGCTCCGTAACAACCCCAGTTTTCGTTCCTTTGAGCAGGCCTCAACGGCCATAACCAATGATCTTGCACTGGAGCGTGGGACCGACTTCGAACAAATAAACGGAGCGCGAAGACTCGAGGAAAATGAATATACCTTCCACCGTGAACTGGGATATTTTTCCCTATTTCGCAAACTTCAAAACGATGAAGTCATCGCAGTTTCCTACGAATATACTTATAATGGTCAATCCTATAAGGTCGGCGAACTTTCAGAAGATTATCAAAACAGGGCCGAAAGTGATGTTATATTCCTAAAATTGCTACGTCCCGCACGGATAAATACCAAGGTTCCTACCTGGGACCTGATGATGAAAAACATTTACAATCTCAACGCAAACCAGATTAAAAAGGAGGGATTTCAGCTACAGATCATCTACCGGGACGACCGCACAGGTTTGGACAACCCCAGTCTACTTGAGGGACAAAACGTCAAAGATATTCCCCTGATCCGCCTCCTTCAGTTAGACAACCTCAATCCCCAAAACGACCCCCAACCAGATGGGAATTTCGATTTTGTTCAAGGGCTCACCATCCGACCCGAACAAGGGCTTGTGATTTTCCCCGTTCTGGAACCCTTTGGAAGAACCCTAGAAAGTAAATTTCTGCCGGCTGAATCAAACCTCATCGATAAATTCGTCTATGACACCTTATACCGTACCACTCTTGCTGATGCGGAACTAGTCACTCGGTTGAACAAATATTTCCTTAAAGGAACCTACACAGCAGGGTCGGCCTCTGAGATCCAGTTGCCGGGATTAAATATATCTGAAGGATCTGTGTTGATAACAGCGGGTAATATTCCGTTGACGGAAGGAGTAGATTATACGGTAGACTACAACATTGGCAGGGTAGTGATCATCAACGAGGGAATACTTCAGTCAGGGAAGAGAATTAGCGTCAGTTTTGAAAAAGCTGACTTGGTATCCTTTCAGACCCGAAGTCTGCTGGGAACCCGTTTTGATTACCTGTTTAACGAGAATTTTAATATTGGTGGTACCTTTCTATACCTCAATGAACGTCCCAATATATCACGGATCGGCACTGGAAACGAAACCCTCCGGAATAGTCTATGGGGTGTTGATGTAAATTATAGCGAAGAATCGCTTTTTTTGACAAAACTTGCCGACGCCCTGCCCTTTACAGAAACGAAGGAACCCTCCATCTTTCAATTCAACGGTGAATTTGCACATTTAATCCCCGGCACCTCCAACCAAGTGGATGGCGAAGGCACTTCCTATATTGACGATTTTGAGACCGCTATCATACCATTTAACCTAGGATCATCCCCGCAGAACTGGAAATTGGCAGCAACACCGGCCACTAATGACAACAAATTTGACCTCAGCATGCAAACAGAGGATCGTTTAGGCAATGCTTACAGAAGGGCAAAACTCGCATGGTATACTATCGATAATGTGTTTTTTCGTCCTTCTGGAACCGGTGTTCCTCCCAACATCACCAATGACGATCGGAGAAACCACTACGTCCGACGGGTTTTACCACAAGAAATTTATCAAGGCAGAAACAGGGACGTTCTTTTAACGCCGGAACCCCTTTTTGATTTGGCTTTTTACCCCCATGAAAGGGGAATGTATAACTATAATCCAAGCCTCAACCCCAACGGCCTGCTGCCCAATCCCCGGCAAAATTACGGAGGAGTTACCCGAGCTATCACTTCCGAAGTAGATTTTGACCGTACCAATATTGAGTATATAGAGTTTTGGATGATGGATCCCTTCCTTACTGGCGAAAATGGCCGGGTACTCGACGGGGTCTTTAATGAGAACAATACCACGGGTGGAAAATTGCTGTTCAACTTAGGGGAAGTTTCCGAGGACATCATGAAAGACGGGCGGCACGCCTTCGAGAACGGGCTCCCAGCCGACGGATCAACAGACCGGACCAGCGAAAATGAATGGGGTCGAGTGACAACGCAGCAGTTTTTGACCCCTGCATTTGATAATTCACCGGAAGCAAGGGAAAACCAAGATGTGGGTCTTGACGGATTAAGCAGTGATGATGAGAGGGAATACTTTGCTGACAGATTTATAAACAGGCTGAATGTAAATCCCCAAGCACTGCAACGCATAGAGGCAGACCCGTCCGAAGACGACTTTCAATATTACTTGGACCCTGAATTTGACCAAAATAACATCAAGACCCTAGAGCGATACAAACGCTTCAACGGCATGGAGGGCAATACCCCCATTACCTCCAATACCAACCTTCCTTATACTCCATCTGGATCTAATATTCCCGATAACGAAGACCTAAACAACGATAATACCATCAATGAAATTGAGAGTTATTATGAATATGAAGTAGACCTAAGGCCCTCCGGCATGCGCGTGGGGCAAAATTATATTGTAGATCAAACTACCGATGTGAGTAATGGTGAAGAGGTGAATTGGTATTTGTTCCGTATCCCCGTTCGGCAACCTGACAGAAGCTACGGCAATATTACCGGATTTAAATCCATCCGGTTTATGCGAACCTACTTGACTGATTTTCAACAACCGGTAGTACTGCGAATGGGAAATTTCCGGTTGGTGGGAAGTCAGTGGCGGATTTTTCAAGAATCACTTTTCGAGCGGGGTTTTGCTGAAATCCCCGAACCGGATAATTCAAACTTTACAGTCGGTGTAGTGAACATCGAAGAAAACGGTCAAGGCGGCGAAAATCAAAGCCCCTATGTCCTTCCTCCCGGCATCTTCCGCGATAGAGATAATACTTCCACGGTAGAAAGACAGCTCAACGAACAATCTTTGCGGCTTTGCGTGGATAACCTTCAGGCCAGGGATTCCAGAGCGGTCTTTAAAAATGTTAGTCAGGACTTGGTTCAGTATGGCCGCCTGAAAATGTTTTTTCATGCCAATAGTATCGACACCCAAGATGGTGAACTTACCGCCTTTATTCGAATGGGTACGGATTATACCGACAATTACTATGAAATTGAAGTACCCTTAAACATGACACCGCGTGGAGCCCGTGATCCAAGACAGATTTGGCCCTTGGAAAACGAGATTGATATCGCGCTTGATGAAATTGTAGGGGTGAAATCAGAACGGGACAATAACCAACGTCCCCAAAACTTGGCCTATTCGGTACAAGTCCGGCAGTATAGGGTTACAGTAGTTGGAAGGCCCGAGCTCAGCTTTATCCAAGGTATGATGATTGGAATCCGAAATCCAGGGAGCTCGGGTGGCGCAAGCAAGTCCGTCTGTGTCTGGGCAAATGAACTACGGGTAACAGATTTCAACAAATCCTCAGGTTGGGCGGCAAATGCCCGGCTAAATGCACAGATTGCTGATGTAGCTGTAATTTCTTCATCGATTCGCCACAACACCTTTGGATTTGGAGGATTGGAGACAAGATTGTCCGAAAGGGCAAGAGAATCCACTACCCAGTACGATGTGTCCGCAAATGTCAATGTGGATAAAATTTTACCGAAAGGATTGGGTTTAAGTATTCCCGTTTATATGAGTATTGAGAATTCGAGCACACGCCCTGAATTCGACCCATTAAACCCTGATGTCCCTTTTGAGGTAGCATTGCAAAAATTCAATACGGGAGCCGAGCGGGATAATTATCGAGACCTAGTTCTGGATCAATCCAGTCGCCGTAATTTTAGTGTAAACAATTTGCGAAAAATCCGAAAGCCTGAAAAAGAGACCAACCGGGTGTATGATTTGGAAAACTTCGCACTCTCCTATGCTTTTGGATCAGTAAAGCAAAGTAATATACAGTTGGCAGATTATACTTTTGAGACCTATAGAGGAAGCGCTGCCTATAGTTTTCAACCCGATCCATTAGAGGTAGAGCCATTTAAAAATGTTGGGTTCTTGGATGGTAAATACTTTCAGCTGGTCAAAGATCTAAATTTCAATTTTGCTCCTTCCCTCTTGTCTGCTCGTATTGATCTTGACAGGAGATTTATGCGTACACAAAACCGGAATGACCAATTAACCACAGTAGGTGTAGAACCATTGTTTCAAAAGAGCTTCTATATTAATCGTTTCTATAGTGTAAACTGGGATTTAACCCAAAACTTATCGGTAGATTTTAACTCCAGCGTGAATGCCATCGTTGATGAACCGGAAGGGGACTTGGATTCGGAGGCGAAGTTAGACTCACTTAGAGCCAATATCAGGTCATTGGGTAGAACAACAAATTACAATCATCAGGGCGTGGTTAATTACTCCGTACCCTTGGATAAAATCCCATTGACCGATTGGATCAAAGTAGATGCCCGCTACGAGGTCGCCTATGGGTGGATTACTGGAGCACTTGGACAAAGGGACACATTGGGAAATGTAATTCAAAATACCCGGGACAGATCATTAAACGGCAAATTAGATTTTATCCGTCTCTATAATAAAAACAAGCGCTTAAATGCCTTGAATGCACCAAAACGTCCGACAATTCCGGGGCGACCACAAACTCAACCTCAACCAGGGGCAGAGGAAGATAGACAGCCCAATACTGAGGGGGCCGTCTCTAGTATCCTTCGTTTTATGATGATGATCAAAGAAGTAAACTTCAGATACCAAGTGACTCAGGGGACATTCTTGCCGGGATATTTGGAAAATTCAGGTTTGCTGGGAATGGACCGAAGCTTTATGAACCCAGGCCTCGACTTTATTCTTGGAAGCCAAAGTGATCAGATTAGATTTGATCTGGCAAACCGGGGAATGCTGGCAGCGAGCACGCAACTAACACAAAGCTTTAGGCAAAACCGGGTAGAAAACTTACAAATATCTTCTTTGGTAGAGCCCATAAGGGACTTTAGAATTACATTGGAAGTAAGAAAACGGGAAAACGGAGAATACAGCGAAATTTTCCGAAGAGAAAGTCCCGGTTCTGAAAACTATACATCCATCAATCCAAACCGGATGGGTGCCTATAGCATAAGCTACAACATGATTAGAACCATTTCCGCCAAAGATGACTCGCAGAATAATTCACCCTTATTCCAGAATTTTGAGAATTACCGTCAAATTATCCAAAGCAGACTAGAATCAAGCAATCCCGGCGGAGCTTATAATATTAACGGACAGGATGTACTCATTCCTGCTTTCTTAGCTGCCTATTCAGGGCAAGCACCTGGGGATGTTTCCCTAAACCCTTTTCCTCGCATCCCACTTCCCAACTGGCGGCTGGAATACCGGGGATTGTCCAAATTGCCTGCCTTACAGGAATATTTCTCTTCCATTAACCTGACCCACAACTATACCTCATCCTATGACGCAAGTAATTTCTCAAATTCACTCCAGTATCAGGACGGATTGGAATTGTATAACAGGCTACAACAAATTCCAAATGCGAGCTTGACGGATGAATTTGGAGCGTATATCCCCATTTTTATCCTGAATCAAGTTGTTGTTTCTGAACGATTTTCACCCCTGATAGGAGTTGACCTCTTGACAAAGGACCGCATGAATATCAGCTTTGAGTACAATACGGAAAGAAACATAGGCCTAAATTTTTCAAATGCCCAAGTAACAGAGCAAAAAAGCCAGGATTTCAGGTTTGATTTAGGCTATACCAAAGCAGGAGTTAAAGTACCCTTTAAGATTCAGGGAAGACAGGAAGTGCTCAGCAATGACCTAACCATACGCATATCAACACGTATAGTGGATACACACACCATACAGCGAAAAATAGAGGAAATAAATACCCTAACCAACGGAAACCTGAATGTACAACTGCGGCCAAGTATTGGCTATGTGGTCAATCAAAAATTAAATGTTCAGTTTTATTTTGACCGAACCATAAATGATCCTAAGGTTTCTACCGCATTTAGAAGAAGTTCTACCGCATTTGGCGGTCAGTTGACATTTAATTTAAGCCAATAATTTTATCAATCAGGTAAACCATGTATTTTTGACCAATCAATCTAACAACTATGAATTTTCCAGAAGAACTAAAGTACACGAAAGACCACGAATGGGTTAAAATTGAGGGAGACATTGCTACAATTGGCATCACTGAATTTGCCCAAAAAGAATTGGGGGATATTGTCTACGTAGAAGTAGAAACAGTAGGAGAGACATTTAGTGTAGGAGAAGTATTCGGAACTGTAGAGGCGGTAAAGACAGTGTCCGATTTATTTATGCCCGTCAGCGGAGAAATAATAGAATTAAACGAGGCACTAGAAGCAGCTCCTGAGTTGGTTAATGAATCGCCTTATGAAGAAGGTTGGATGATAAAAGTGAAGTTATCCGGTGAACCACCGGCTGATTTGATGTCACATAATGCCTATAGCGAACTCATCGGTCAAGCCTAATCATGCGATACCGGATTATCCCAGCCTTGGTTTGGACCTCTGGAGTAGCTTATGCCATCTTAACTCCCGGAAGCAATGTGCCTGAATTACCCAAATTTCCGGGATTTGACAAAGTAATTCATTTTACCCTATTCTTCGGATTGGTATTTTTGTGGAACAGGGTTTGGGTAGGAGAGAAAAACAGCAAAAATAATTTAAAAAAAATATCTCTTAATTATTTAGTTTTTGGAATTATTTTCGCTATATTTACAGAGTTATTACAAATGAACGTGCCGGGCAGGTCTTTTGATAGTTGGGATATAGTTGCAAATGTATCTGGAGGAACTATAGGGACCATATTGTATGTTTATTTGACTAAGAAGCAAAGCAAGCTTGTATAAGTTAAATATTATCAGTAAAATTGTTACTTGCAATTAATTAAATTTAACAACCATAAAAAAATAATCAATCATGGAAGCCAAAAAGACGCCAAAAGCTGACTTGACCAAGAAGACAGGCATGTTCCTGAACCTTGGTCTGATGATTAGCGTTGGTCTTGTCCTATTTGCTTTTGAGTACAAATCATATGGAGATGGTTTGCTCAAAGATTTAGGCTCAATCAACGATGATTTTGAAGAGTTATTAGACATTCCGATTACGGAGCAACCGCCGCCACCACCACCACCAATTGAGCAGCCTGAGATCAAGGAAATCCCTGATGAAATAGAAATCGAGGAGAAAATCGAGGTGAATTTTGATGTTGATGTGCAAGAAGAAACTGTCATCAAAGAGGTGGTTATCGCAGATGCCCCTGTAGTCGAGAAAGCAGATGAAATTTTCGACGTTGTGGAAAACATGCCTACTCCTCCGGGAGGAATGGAAGGTTGGAATAAATACTTACAGAAGAATCTAAAGTATCCAACGCAAGCGCGAAGAATGGGTATTGAAGGTACAGTATATGTAGTATTCGTTGTGAATACAGATGGTTCTATTCAAGACGTTGATATCTTAAGAGGTATCGGTGGAGGATGTGATGAAGAAGCAATGAGGGTAGTAAGAGAAGCTCCAGCTTGGGAACCGGGTAGACAACGCGGAAGACCAGTAAGGGTTAAAATGAGACTACCAATTAGATTTAAACTTAGCTAGTAGAAAAACTTGCAAGTTTTAAAAAAGAGCTATGGAAATCCATGGCTCTTTTTTTTTGCGTGGTTGATTTTTCTAATTAATCAATAGTAAATTCATGGGAAAAGCAGTATACGCTAGAGCGAAACCCAGCCGGAAACATTTCGGACTAAATAATTTTGACCATGGCTAAGAATGTATTTGGAGAAACATTAATCACATGCAGTAGGGATCCCCTTACCGGATTTTTCAGAACAGGGTGTTGCGAAACAGACGAACAAGACCTCGGCACCCATACAGTTTGTGCGATAATGACCGAAGAGTTTCTTTCGTTCAGTCTTAAGATGGGGAATGACTTATCCACCCCACGCCCGGAACTTCAATTTCCCGGACTTCGGGCCGATGACAGATGGTGTTTATGTGCTAACCGTTGGATACAGGCATACCATGCAGGAGTCGCCCCACTGATATTATTGGAGGCTACACACGAAAAAACGCTGGACCTTTTGCCTCTTGAAGAAATAGTTAAATTTGCATACACCACCCAACCGGGAGGCTAAGGTTACAAAATATTGAGAGCTTGTTCCTTAATTTTTTCCAACTCATCTTTCATCTGTATGACCAGCTGCTGAATGACGACATCATTGGCCTTGGAGCCAATTGTGTTAATCTCACGGCCTAGTTCCTGGCTTATAAAGCCTAACTTCTTGCCCTGAGATTCCCCGGAAAGCAATATTTTCCGGAAATAGTTAAGGTGAGTTTCTAGCCTTACGATTTCCTCGGTAATATCCAGCTTTTCGAAATAGTAGATAAGCTCCTGTTCAAACCTATTTTGGTCAAAATCACGTTCTTCCAACCACTCTGAAAAATGGTTTCTGATTTTATCTTTAATTCTTTGCTTCCTGCGGGGCTCTTCCTCTTTGATTCGATCTAATCCATCGGCTATTACTTGAATATTTTCTCCAAATTTTTCCAGAAGAGCTGCTCCCTCGTCTTCCCGATATCCCATACACTTATCTACCGCCTCTAGCAAAACCTTCTTGGCGGCTTCCCATTCTTCAGGTTGCTGGGATTTCTCAGTAACGCTAGTGGATACACTGGGGGACTGCAGGGCTAATTTGACAAGATCAGGAATTGTCTCCCCCACTTGGTTGGCCAACGATTTATACTTTTCGACATATTTTTTAAAAAGCACTTCATTAATTTCTATGGGAAGGTTGTCATAGGATTTTGTGCTAAAATCCAGCGTAAGGTTTACTTTCCCCCTTTCGAGTCGTTCTGATATCAAATTCCTTATTTCGATTTCCTTATCAGCAAACTGCCGAGGATATTTCAAGCTTAAATCCAGAAATTTGGAATTAAGTGTTTTAACTTCTGCATGAATGATGTATGCATCATTCTCCAAATTGGCTACCCCATAGCCAGTCATCGATTTTATCATTTCGCAATATCAAAAATTGTATCCTAAAGTCACATAGAACCTCGTCTTTTCCACAGAATAGTTGCGGATTGGTCTAGCCGCATCAAACTTGACATAGTAATTTAGCAAGACGGTTCTTACACCTGCTCCATAACTTTGTAGCCAGGGGTTGTTGAAGTTATTGAGAGTAATGACAAACGGCGACCCCTCGGTACGAATCACCTCTGTATTTTGATCATTTACGCGTTCCCAAGGAGCCGAATTGGACCAAGACGAACCGGCGTCATAAAAGCCCACCAATTGGAAATTTCGGATAAAATTGGAAGTAATGTTCCCACGGGAAAGGTATGCAAATAAGGGAATGCGCAACTCGGATGAAAAGGTTATCACATTGCTTCCTCTTATTTCGTCATAATTATAGCCCCTCAAGTCAACAAATTCCGCAAACAATAAGTTGGAATTCTCCACACCTGCTGCGTTTCGAACCGGGGAAACTTCGGGCCTATTGCTCGGAGGCTGATGAAACTGGTTAAATAACCAATTGTCCATCCCTCCTACCAAATATCTTTGTGGATTATTGCCAAAGAAACTTCCTGCAAATACCCTTGTTGCCAAGGTGATGTTTTTGTGGATTTTTTGGTAGTTACGAAGATCCAAAAAGAAGTTACTAAAGGAACGTTCCGAAGCATTTAGCCCCTGATAGTGAACAAAACCAACTTTTCCTTTAAAGCCTTGCTCCATATACAATCCAAGCAATCTGGTTTTATCAATGACAAGTTCAGCTTTACCACCTGCGTAGTTAACATCGAACCTGTTTTGGCTTTCAACTTCTCCGCGCAATACAGAATCCTGATTTAAATTAAAATATTGCGTTTTCGCTAGGAATGGATGGAGACTGAATCGAGTGCTTACCGTTAATGGATACGATATACCCAACTCAGTTTTGGTAAGCACATATTTTTGAAACACAAGACGCCCCTCTTCCTCTCTGGTTATGGATCTTCGGTCAAACCTACCACTAATGTCGATTCTACTTTTCAAATATTCGTATTCGAAGAAAATATCACTTCCAGACCTAAAATCCAAGGACGCCAAAATTCCTCCTCTAACCGAGTGGTTGTCCAACAAATCATTCATCTTTCCCGTAAGATTGATTGCAAATCCGCGTAATGGATCCACGCCAAATGTTGTGTTAAGACTGGTGGTTGTGAATAACGGTGTGTATTCCGCTGGCCCTACGACCCGCTTCACCATGGTCTGTTGGCGGAAAGCATCCAAAATATTACTTCTTCCCGTTGCCTGTTGTTGCTGTTGTTGTGGACTAGCCTGCTGCATTTGCAATAGAGGACTGGGGACGGTATCAAAGGTGTAATTGTCAGTATCTATACCACCTTCCCTTTCGAACCTCAGCCGATCCAAACTGATCGAACCGGTCAACGGTGTTGTTGGGACCGTATCTTGGGCTATAATTGTTGTTTCAGAGCTAGTTGCTGAAGGAGCAGCGTCTGGTTCATCTGATCGTGCTGCCCCGCCTATTAACAGATTTTCCAAATCCACCCCAGTAATAGTGGTATCTGTTTCAGTAGGTTGGGTTGTTACAGCAGGGATCGTAGCAGTAGGTTGGGAAGGTTGTTGTGCCACCTCACCCATCATCATATCCTCCAACGACGTCCCTATAGTAACGGTGTCTCGCGCTGCCAATGGAGTTTCGCTAGGCACAACTTCTTCAGTTTCATCATCATCTTCTATTTCCCGCTGAATTCTTCTCGTAGAAATACGCTCATTCAACAGTTTTGCTTGCTGGATTTGAAGTCTAGGCGTACTTGGGGTGAACTGGTCGAGGTTGGGAAATGTCTCCAAGATGAGCTTACTCTGGCTTCCATCCCTAATGGCATAGGCCCATTTGTTTCCACTAAGCGTGTAGTCAAACGTTTCCAAACTTCTATTGAATGCAGAAACCTGACTACTGACCATATTTCCCAAACTAAATCGCATCACATTCATAATCCCACTCTGTTCACTCAGATGTAGAACAGTGGTACTATTCAGCCTTCTGGGCTGTATATTGATATGGTTTACATTGGTAAGCTTGGTAAAAACTATAGAATCACCGTAATCCAATTGAAAGAGATTATAATAATCAGGTAGGTTATTGACATCTATATTTCCTGTCAGTAGGCTGTCAGGCAGGTCTGTCTTATTGGAAGCATAGATAATGGTCGAATCATTCAAAAAAACAGGAGTCCTGTTGTCAAAGATATCATTTGTCAACCGCCTACCCTGTCCTCTCATGTTTAGACTATAAATATCGGTACGTCCGTTGGTAATAGCGGACAAGACCATCGTGTTACCATTGGGAGCAAAATTAAGATCTAATATTTGGGTAAGGTTTCTGAGGAAGATCCTGTCCTGACTACTGCCATCAATAGCCCTCATTCGTATTGTGGTCACCCCCCTGGTAAAACCTGCCAACACTAAATTTAAGGTGTCCTTCCATGCGATAGCAGGTGTGGAAAAATCGGCCCGTTGATCAAAGGAGGAATACCCACCCTTAAATATGACCCGTTCCCGGTTACTGGACAATTCCCTTATTAAAACCCTATACTTCCCGTTGTTATTGACAACGTATGCCAAATTTTTCCCATCGGGACTAAACCTAACTGAAGTGATGGCTCCATATTTTGATTTCGAGGTAGATGCAATTACGTTATTTTGATTGTACTCCTTAAATGTTGTCAGTACGGGCTTATTTAATTCTGTATAAAATGTTCTCCATTCAGTGGTGAAATCTTTGAATCTTCTTCCAAGGGTATTGGCAATACTGTTCTCTTCGTTTCTATTGATTCTACTGAGATTGAGTACACTGGAAATATACCTTCTCCCAAACCGCTCTACTATGAAGTTCCATATGGATTGTCCTACCAATGCGGCCTCTTCCTTGCTTAGCTTGTGCAGTTTCGGGTTTTCATTATCATCTAGATAATGCCTGATAAAGTCATCCATCTCCAAATCCCAGCCATATGCCATATAACGGGCAGCTCCATCAATGAACCAATCAGGGAAATTGTTGATCAAGTTTGACTGGAAGGCGTCTGAAATGCTTGAACCGTACAACATTTCTTCCACGATAATTTTTGAGGTTTGGTAGAGAAGTTCATTTTTGAAGGATTCCCAGGAACCAGTATAAGGAACCTCTGCCAATAACTTGGAAAAAAAGGTTTGACCATCTATGGTGTAATTGTTTTTATTGATATTTAGGTTGCTTTGCAAAAGCTCCTGATGGGAGTTATAAATGAAAATTTTGGGCTTGGTATAGGCCACATATCCAGCAGTCTGGGTTAGCCTGTCAAACTCACTTTCCAAAAAATCAATTGTGAGCCTGGCATTGGCCAAGCCACCATCGTAATAATAGACCTCGAAATTGTTGGAACTGAATAAATACCACTCCTTATTTTTGTATTGTATCCTGTTCTTACCGAATCTCTCCTGATCGAATTGTGCCTCAGCTGAATTAATCCAGCCCAAACACAAGATAAACCAACTAAGGGTTAGAAGTTTAATTTTCATTTACTTTCCTTATTGTAAATACCGACTCTTAAATATACTTAAAAAAACGGTTTATGTTTACCGCTTTTTGAGGTTCCTTCCCTAATGTCAATAATTTTTGCATTTCATCGCTAAAATAAGGGGTTTGAGAAACCCCTTTTGCCCCGAATCCATTGAACACATAAATTTGGCGGTGAACAGGATGCCTTCCCAAGAAAGGTTTCCGATCCGGGGTAGCTGGCCTGATTCCCCACTCATGCTTAACCAAGGAATTTCCCGACAAATTTATAAGGTTTGCCAACTTATCCAAGATTTCCAGTTTCCCCTTTTCTGTCCCGCCGGAAGTCAGGTCTATGTTATCATAGGTAGACCCCACTTTGAAATGTCCACTTGGTAACTGAATAACAAAAACACCCCTATTTACAATTTCATTTGTTTGAAAATCCATGTTTAAAGTAAGAATTTCACCACGAACAGGAGTAAAAGGAAGCCATGAGAAATAGGCACTTTCTTTTGCAGCCATGCCATTTGTATAAACGACCGCCCGTGCATTTATCCCTTCATACTCTACACCCCCACCTTCAACCAGCCTAAGTTTATTTTCGTCGTATACTTTGTTGGTCAACATTTCCCTTTCTCTTAGCCAGTTTGCATACCCATTCAGCATTGATTTTATATCCAGATATCCTGATCTATTTAACAATACCCCCCCGAATGGATCATTTACCCGGTCAAATTGGGATTCGGTATAAATGGATTCGAGATACGAAAGAAACTCGGGTCTACTACTATTGCCCATCCATTCGTTTTGCTCTTCTATATTCAGAAAAGGCCGGTAGATGGGTATCCGGTAAAGGCAACTGATACCAAGCAATTCTTCTAACGAAGAATAAAACGGTTCAATCTCAGCAAATAGTGTATCCGCTTCCCAAGTCTTTACCATTTTTCTTCCCGTGACTGGATTATACAATCCCGCAGCAACGCGGGAGCTGCTTTTTGGATCAGGGTCATCCAAAAGGTGAACGCTGCATCCATTTTGCAGCAGGCGATGGGACAAAACGGTTCCAGCCAGCCCTTGACCAATAAGTAAAAAATCTACTTCCATGTCCAAAATTAAATGATTATTCGTTATTTTGATATAAAATTAAATCCTTAGAGATATGCAGCTTAAATCTTTTACTTTTAATCCATTTATGGAAAACACCTATGTGCTTTATGATGAGACTAAAAAGGCCGTCATCATAGACCCCGGATGTCATGACAAACAGGAACGCACCGAATTATTTGATTTCATTAAGGAAGAGGGGTTAACCCCTGTCAAACTACTAAATACCCATTGCCATATAGACCACGTACTTGGCAACGCTTTTGTTAAAAGTACCTATGACATACCACTCTGGTTTCATAAGCAGGAAGAACCAATACTGCGGGCGGTCCCTTCCTATGCAAGTAATTATGGCTTTCCCCAATATCAAGACTCCACAGCGGACCATTACATCTCTGAAGGCGAAGTCGTTAAATTTGGCAACCAAGAGCTAATGAGCATATTAGTTCCGGGGCATTCTCCTGGTCATCTGGTTTTTTTTCACAAGGACTCCAAAACATGTATTGGCGGCGACACGTTGTTTCAGGGGAGTGTTGGAAGAACTGACCTTCCCGGAGGGGATACCCAAACACTGATGAGTGCCATCCGGGAGAAATTGTTTACCTTACCTGATGATGTGGTGGTTTATCCCGGTCACGGTCCAGAAACCAGCATCGGTGAAGAAAAAAACACTAACCCTTTTGTTGGAAAAAACGCGAGATTTTGAAAATTAAACAGCATATTCCAAACTTAGTCACCTGCCTAAACCTCGTATGTGGGATGGTGGGCATTTATTTTGTCTTGGAGGGAAACGTACTTTGGGCTGCCTATTTGGTAATCTTGGCGGCTTTGTTTGATTTTTTGGATGGTTTTTTGGCACGTGTCATGAATGCCTACAGTGAGTTGGGCAAGCAACTGGATTCACTGGCAGATATGGTCACATTCGGGGTATTGCCGGCCTTTCTAGTCTTCAAGTTGATCCAGCTAGGTGGGGACTTTACATATCTCCCCTTTATAGCATTTCTAATTGCAGTGCAATCTGCGCTCCGGTTGGCAAAATTCAATATTGATACCCGACAGAGTGATAGGTTTATTGGCCTTCCGACTCCTGCGAACGCCCTTTTCTTCTCTGCACTACCGCATTTGGCCATTTCCCAGCCATGGGCTGCAAAAATTACGGCCAGCCCGATGGGGTTAATTGCCCTAACGCTGATCTTTTCGTGGTTGCTGACCGCGGAAATTCCCCTCTTGGCACTTAAGTTTAAAAATTTCCAGCTAAAAGAAAATGGATTAAGGTACCTTACCCTTGCAATTGCTGGCTTAAGCCTGGCTTTGTTCGGGCTGGGTGGGATCGTATTTGCCATCCTCGCCTACATTCTTCTTTCGTTGGTAGACAATGCCCTATCCAGCAATGCGGATCTCGCATAATATATCGGTCTATCTGCTTGCTATTTATCTTGGCTTGTGTTTTCCAGGAAAAGGGCAGTGTCAAACCTTAAAGTTTCCCATTATAAAGGAAGGGATTTATAAAATCACCCCTGCTCAGGCTAGTTCTTGGGGTATAGGTCCAGTGTCCGGGATAAGTGTATTTGGAAAAGCCGGGATGCTGGACCAAAAATTGGACTCATCGTTCATGGATTGGAAGGAAATCCCTGCCATGGAAATCAATGGCGATTTGTTCCTATTCCTTTCCACGGCGGATCAGGTTGTGCCAGAAGAAAGGAGTTATAGCCTTAAGCCCCACATTTATACTGATACGCTCTATTACCTACTACGTGGCAGGCAAGTCGAGCCGAGACGGATCACACCGGAAGCTAACGAAGCAGTACCAGATATTGGGCGAATTGGGGAAGATCATACTTGGCTGATGATGCAAACCTACAAACAGGAAGCTTTTAACCTTCTGGGTTCGGGAAGAAATTGGTACGGACATCGGGTTCTTGGTGGCCGGCAATTTTCAGTTACTATTCCAAAACCCAGCGGATTTTCATCCGATCCATCTTGGATAAAAGCGGAAGTAATGGCCCAATCCCTTAGTGAAAGTGAGTTTGAACTAAGCTTTGACGGCAATCCATCTGCTTCTCTATCCCTTCCTTCCATCCCCAATAGTACCTACGGGATCAAAGGACGGGAGGGAACCTTTATAATCAATCATTCGGGAAGTCTATCAAACCAATTGTCACTTCTGTTCAGATATAGCAGCACAGATCCTAACGGTACAGGCTACTTGAAACACATTATCGCAGGATTTCCGGCAGACTTAACTGCAATCACCAATCAGATAGTTTACCGATCTCCTGATAATGAATTAGCTGCAAGGCTTTCAATACCTGATAGCAGGCAATTATGGGATGTCACCCTATCCGGACATCCCACTGATAGAAGCCTTTCTAAAATAGCATCGACAGAGACATGGAAAATGGCCGTATTTGACCCTGAAGCCGTACCCCTTATTTCCGAAACATCGCTCACTCACATCAGTCTGCGAGATTTGCCGGATTTCGCTGAATTTATAATTGTATCCCCTACTGTATTTCTCAATCAGGCAAACAGGCTTGCCAGTTTCAAAAGAAGCAAGGGCATATCGACGTTGGTGGTGACCCCTTCCCAAATGTACGATGCGTATGGATATGGTAACCGGGATATTACAGCGTTTAGAAATTTTTTTGCCAGCCAATATCATCATGGAAAGGTGCTCAAAAATGTGCTTTTTTTCGGAAAAGGGACCTACGACTACAAGCAAATTACTCAAGGGCAACCAAATTTGGTGCCTACCTACAGTTCCAGAAGCAGCCTCAACCCACTGACGAGCTACAGTTCTGACGATTATTTTGGGTTTTTGGATATTGGCACTGGGGAATGGGAAGAAAACAATGCCGGTGATCATCAGCTCCGCATAGGCATAGGCAGGATTCCCGCCACCAACGTCCGGGAAGCTGGAGAAGCAGTAGATAAAATCATCCGATACACTACTACAGAAACTACTCTTGGAGATTGGAAAAGGCGGATTATGCTACTTGCCGATGATGGAGACAACAATATACACCTGAGGGACGCTGAGGCACATGCCACTTTCCTGCAGGAAAACCATCCGGAATTTACATTGGATAAAATTTACCTGGATAAATATGAGCAGATCAATACCGGGAATTCCCAGACAAGCCCTGGCGCAAGGGCTGCCATATCCGATTGGGTTTCAGAGTCAGGTTTGATCATCAACTATATTGGGCATGGCAATGAAACTACGCTGGCGGCAGAGCGGTTGTGGGTAAGCAGCGACTTGGCTGATTGGCCTGAAAATACACGACTACCGCTTTTTGTTACAGCTACTTGTGAGTTTGGGCGGCATGACAGCCCATTTATCCGATCAGGGGCTGAGGAGCTCCTTTTCGCTTCGAGAAAAGGAGCAATTGCACTGCTTACTACAGGAAGACCCGTTTTTAGCAGTATAAATTTTGAACTGAACAAAGCATTCTTTGCCGCTGTATTTGAAAGGTCGGCAGGCAACTATCTTACACTGGGAGAAATCTTCAGTCTTACCAAAAACAACAGTTTGAACGGTCCTTTAAACCGGAATTTCAGTTTGCTTGGGGATCCTTCGCTAACGCTGAGTCTTCCTGAGTTTGGAGCAGAAAACAAAACATTTACGGATATCCAACTTGATGTCCATGTCGATACCCTTCAAGCTCTTCAACGAATAAGGTATCAGGGTCATATTACTGATTCATTTACCGGTTCCCTCATTCCTACTTTTAACGGCAACTTCGCGGTAAGTCTTACAGACAAACCCCAGATTTCAAAAACATTGGGCGATGAGAGTGCCCCTACCAACTTTGAGGAATCCAATGTTTTCATCCATTTGGGAACCGGAGATGTGACCGAAGGTATCTTCGAAGGAGAGCTGATTATAGGCAAAAACATCAATTATGACGTTGGTCAGGGTACAATAAAAGTTTTTGCTACGGACCTAACCCAGTTAAGAGAGGCAATGGGTGCAAGTAGGATTTTAATTGGGGGAAGTTATCGCCAACCGACCCCTGATGGGGCCGGACCGGAAATTGAAATTTTCTCTGCTGACATGTCGCCATTACCGGCTACGATTCCTGCCAGGCAGCTCCCTGTGGTCTTAACGTTTGAGGATGAATCCGGCATCAACATTTCCGATGTTAATATTGGCCAAAATTTAAGACTATTGGTAAATGGCAATGAAGAAATAATTCTAAACAACCTTTACAGATCAGTAGACGGTGGATTTATGCGTGGATATGTACCCCTTACCCTGCGCGGACTTCAGGAGGGGAATAATCAGATAGAAATTATTGCGTTTGACAACCACGGCAACCGTTCCGTGCTTACCAAAACCATCCAAGTAATTGGATCTGAATCCCTTCGCATATCAGCAGTTCTCAGCTATCCAAACCCAGCAACGGATCAGAGTCACTTTGTAATCAGCCACAACCGTCCTGGAGAAAACATCCAAGTAAAATTGACTGTTTTTTCTGTCAGCGGTCACGAAATAATTTCAACGGAAACTCGTTTCCCAAATGCCGATGCTTTGATCCAAGGTCTGGACTGGATTTTTTTGAGAAACAAAACAAAATATCCAGCAAAAGGAACGTATATTTACCGTTTAGAACTGCTTTCTGAGGAAGATGGATCGGCTGACCAACTAGGAGGAAAAATTATTATTCAATGAAGATATCAACTAAAGTAATGAAACAGCTATTTTTTGCAATTTTTGTCTATGGGTGGTCTCTTTCCCTGTCCGCCCAAAACTCCGTGACCCTATATGGTCAGGATCCAAATCGCCGCGTGATTACCACAGCTGTACCTTTTCTAAACTTCGCTCCCGACAGCCGTCACTCTGGAATGGGAGATGTAGGGGTAGCTACTTCTCCGGATGGAAATTCAGCACATTGGAATGCCGGCAAGCTTGCATTTATACAGGAGGATATGGGTTTTTCACTTTCCTATTCTCCTTGGTTGGGTAGGTTGGTACCCGATATGTCGGTTAATTATTTGACTGGCTACAAACGAATTGACAATGTATCTGCCTTCAGTATTGATCTCCGGTATTTTGACATGGGTTCCATACAGCTTACTGACGGTTCAGGTAATCCTTTGGGAGATTTTAATCCCAGAGATATTGCCATAGGAGGCACCTATTCCAGAAAGCTATCTGATAATCTTGGGTTGGGTATTTCAGCCCGGTTTATCCACTCAAATTTATCCGGAAATATTTCTTCTGCCGGTGGAAACGAAAGCCGACCGGGCGTAAGTGTGGGTACCGATGTCGGGTTATATTACAGAACTGATGTAATGGTTTCCGGCAAGGATGCCGAATGGTCATGGGGAGCGCATATATCTAATATAGGACCAAAAATCACCTATAACAGTGCCGACGACCTTGACTATCTGCCCACCAATTTCCGCTTGGGAACTGCGTTGAAAATCCCTATGGATGATTTTAACAACATCACCTTTGCGTTGGATATCAATAAATTGATGGTGCCTACACCGCCCATCTACGAAGAAAATGAAAACGGCCAGTACATCATAGACCCAGAAACCAACAGGCCAAAAATCCTATCCGGTACGGACCCTAACCGTCCGCTTCTAAGTGGTATGTTTGGTTCCTTTGCGGATGCCCCAACGCCTGGAAGATTCAGAGAGGAATTAGATGAGCTTATGATTTCATTGGGTGTGGAATATGATTACGACGACAAATTTGCTGTCAGGATGGGTTATTTTTATGAAAACCCACGAAAAGGCGGTCGCAGGTATTTTACCATGGGCGTCGGTTTCAAAGTACAGCAACGACTTGCGTTTGATTTTTCCTATTTGGTGCCCCAAGTTCAGAACCATCCATTGGCTGAGACACTGCGGCTTTCCCTTGCCTATAATATTACGAGATAATGGTAAACCGATCGATTGCTCCGGGGTTCAAAATCCCGGAACAAATAGCCTTCACACAACCTACAAAGAGGACTCTGAAAAACGGAGTCCCTTTATATTTTATATCGACTCCACACCTCGATGTTGTTAAGATAGAAGTGATTATGCCGAATAATCATCCGGATTACTCCCCAATGCGAGGGTTGATTCCGTTCTTCACACTAAATATGCTTCTCGAGGGAACACATGAACTTACATCTGATGAGTTGGATGATTTTTTTGATTACTACGCCACCGAGGTTGAAATAGTCTCCGGCTTCGAACAACAGGGGCTTTCACTTTTGACTACCAAAAAACACTTCAGAGAAGTGTTGCCTGTATTTCGCTCCTTATTTACCGAAGCGACGTTTCCAGAAAAGGAACTTGCAAAAAGAAAATCGCAGAAAAAACTGACCATTGCCATTCAACAGGAGCAAACGGGAGCAAGGGCCAATCAGCTTATCCGAAAAGCACTTTTTGGTGAAATGCATCCTTTCGGGTATATTTCTGATGAAGCACACGTGGATGCAGTCAACCGTGATGCCATAAAAGGCTATTACGCAACTAACTTTTGCGTCGCCCCTGAAATTTTCGTAACGGGTCATATTACCGATAGGGAAATGCAGGAAATCGAAAACCAGTTTAATGACCTCCCTTTTGGGGAAGAAACGAGTACCTCTCCTAGTTTCGAAACATTTGACGGAAAGCGGATAACTGATTTAAGACCACAATCTTTACAATCAAGTATTCGATTAGGGAAGATTCTCATTCCAAAATCCCATTCGGACTATAATGCGTTAATGGTATTCAACACAACACTTGGAGGATATTTTGGCAGTCGTTTGATCAAAAATATCCGGGAAGAAAAAGGGTATACTTATGGAATCTCCGGTCTCCTTGGGAGCTTAAGATCAACAGATTATTGGATGATACTGGCTGATGTGAAAAAGGGATTTGCAGAGGCTGCCATTGATGAAGTGTATAAAGAGATTAAGTTGCTGGCAGAAGTTGTATTGGAAAAAGAGGAGCTTGAAACTGTCCGAAACTACATGATTGGCCATTTTTTATCCCAGTTCAGTAATCCTTTTGACTTAATGGGCCGGTTTAAAAAAATCCACCTGCAAGGCTTGGACTATACCTATTATGAGGATCAATTGAGATACATCAAAAGCTTTGACCCGAGCGACATTTTACGTATTGGTAAAAAATATTTTGATGAGGAATCCATAAAAGAAATTATTGTGGGAGCCTAGTGCCGGGTATATGCCAGATATAGCCAGGAAATATTTAATTTAAGCCTCCACCACCCCCAATACAGCCAAAACCTTCTAGGCCTTTCATCCAGTCCGTCAACAAAGGATAACAATTTCCCCGCAATTTCAAAATTTGCCGATGCCAGTGCATGCTTTGTTTCATGCAGGGATCGATTAATCAATGCTTTGTTCTCTCTAGGTGTACAATTCATTGTCCTGATTTTTTTCAAAACCTCATACGTTGAAGGCAACATAATGGAATTCTTAGAGCGGTATTGCCCTGCCGAAAAGGAATTGCGGAGCAGACGCTTTTCCACACCGATAGAATTACTGAATATAAACTTATATTTTCTTCCCAAACGAACCATGATATCAAAATCTTCATACGAAAGGGATTCATCATAACCGTTTTCCTTTAGCAGGGTAAAGGTTCTGAAAACCAAAGTGGCGGAGCATACAATATACCTCTCGACAAGATGCTGATACATGTCACCCTCAGGTACAGAGACTTTCAGCGAGCCGTTTTTATCTAAAGGATAGAATGTTCTGGAACGACCTTTCTCATCCACCAATTTTGCATTGGAAAAATAAACTCCCGCATGCCTTTCTTCAAGATGGGACACGGCAGTCTCCAGGTGGGTGGAGCAGAGCATATCATCTGCCGCCAGGTCCACAACAAAGGTGCCGGTACACTTGCGGAGAGCTTCGTTAAATACCTGACAATAATTGCGGGTAACCGTATGATAGTGTATATTCACCGAGGTGAAATAATCGTGTAACCAAAGCCAATTTTGGATAACTTCCACAGAATTGTCTTTGCTCCCATTGTCTATAATGAAAAGTTCTATGTTGGTATAGGTCTGATTGACCACACTGTTTAATGCCTCGAAAATATAATTCTCGTGATTAAAACAGGTACAAATAACAGATACCAATGGTGGCTGCTGAATGAGAGGTAAATTTTTCACAATAGGAATCATTCCTGTTTTCTGTAACTACCGGAATAATTACAAGAAAAATACCAAGCTATTTATTTTTCTGAAACAAGTAACAAATATTGTCCAATTATTTCTATACGTAGTAAATAGCAGTTTATTGCCTATATAGGAATCGAAAAATAACTATGAAATAAAACTTACATGCTAAATTAGAAGAATGGAGGATAAATTTCTGACATTGGGAAAAAAGTCTACCGGTGTTTACAAAGAAAAAGGTAGCAAATTCTTGGCTTTTGCTTATCCTATTTCTGCTGAGGAAGAAATCAAACCGATTTTAGAAAGCTTGAAAAAAGAATTCTACGACGCGCGCCATCACTGCTATGCCTATATGCTGGGAAAGGACCAGAAACTTTTCAGATCAAACGATGACGGCGAACCCAATCATTCGGCAGGAGATCCCATTTTGGGTCAGATCCGGTCTAATGGGCTTACGAATGTGTTAATAGTTGTGGTGAGGTATTTTGGAGGCATCAAACTGGGGGTGGGAGGTTTAATAAAAGCGTATAAAACAGCCGCCATGGAGGCTATCAATTCAAACGAAATTCTGGAAGGAGTGGTAACATCGGAAATGAATTTCTCCTTTGAATATCGCCATACCAATGAGGTAATGAGAATTATAGCGATGTATGAAATGGAAATCATCAGTCAAAGCTTTCAATCCATTTGCGAGATTTCTTTACGGTGCCAAAAGTCTCGTCTAAATAAAGCCTATCATCTCTTCGAAAAAATATCCTCCTTTTCGAAAAAATAATCAATATACACTTGCCAAGCTTCGGGAACTGGGTATTTCTTGCAGTCCATATAATTCCACAATTTGATCCGTTGTGTAAAATTTGACGTCCGGCCATCTTCTGATAATCTCTTCCAAGAGGGTGTCCAATTGTTCAAGACTTTCTCCAGGGATCTTTTCATCGAATATACCAACATAATTCGATCTGCTGCTGCATATTACGGCGGGTCGCCTATGGTTAAACGCTTGGGTCACTTCTGCCAAACAACGACCCGTTTCATTTTCTGTAGGGTAAAATGCCGGTTCGAAACGGCAATTCCTGATAAGTTGAATACTATTGGTGTGGTTATCAAAACCGGAAACGATACGTTTTCTATTGTAAATCATTTCCCCATTTCTCACCTTTCGAGGTAACAAATGCGTACCATTACTTTGGAAAACTGTTACACCTTGTTCCCTTATTTCTTTTAAAAAATAACTTGAAGTAACATAAAAAGGGGCGACAAATGAGCAAGGCCTTTTATGAAAAAAATCCTGAAAGGCATTCAACCCCTGTGTAATATTGTCCTTGAGATATTGCTCTTCTTCTCCAGACAAATATTCATAAGCAATGGAATAATAATCAGAAGAAAATCTCGTCCTGCTTAGGTTATATACGCCATACTGAAAAGCAATTTGAAGATCAAGTTTATTTTTAACCAAGCCATCCAGCCAGCGCTTTTTATTTACGGGATCATGTCCCATAAATTGAGGAGAAATTAACCCGTTTTCAATTCCACTTCTCCAGAGATTCAAAACGCCTGGGCGCTCCTTCTCCATCGTAAGGTAAAAAGGTTCAGAAAAATACTCTCGAAAACCATGTTCTTCTATTTTTTTAAAATCCGGATTGCCGGTTGTTACATTAAAAGTAAAGACAGGGTTTTTTCCTTCAGCGTCTTTGTGTTTCAAAAGAATTTCTAGAAGCTGATTAAGTTCTTGGGGACTTTCAAACCCATCAAGAACAGTCCTAAATCCCTTATTTTCCTTAAAACTGAGCTTTATTCCCTTTCCTAAAAGGGATTGAAACACCTGCTTGTTTGGAAGTCTAGCCGATCCCCAACCGTCAGATTGAAATACAACAATTTTGTCGTCAATATTCTTTCCAAAAAATCTCTCCCTCTGCTCTCTAATTGTTCGTTTAAGCATACTATTTTTTCTTGTAATAGTTAATTTGGTTAAAAAATTTTGATTTTTGTGATTTTAGTTTATAATCGTTCTGTAACCTTATACATAAAACTAGACTCAAAAATATTAGATTCAAAACAATAAAACGGGAAATTCACTTCTAATACAACCAAAGCGTTTTTTTAATTTCAAACTACATTATTTAATATTTAAAAATTCAAAAATAAATACTTTCGCTTTTTGAATACCTATTTTTGTTTTTCGCGTACATTTATGTCTTAAATCTATTTTCGAATTAATGAACTACATTTAAAAATATAAAAGAATCGTTTAATTGTTATGAAACTGAAATTTTAGATTTTATGAAATGGGTTATTCACTTTCATTGGCCAAAAATCTGTGAATCCTTATATTACTTAAACATCCAAAATTTCAACACGAGACTAATGGAACTTTCCAAATTCGATTTTTTTTCCCTCAATATCTTTAAAAATTGGTATCAATTTATTTACTGTGGTTTTGGAAAATCTCAATTTAGGTTTCCGATTAAAAATCCATGATTTTGACGGAGAAAAAAGTCAGACTTTCCAATATTCGGAAAGCAGTACGACACTTTCCAGATTTAGTCTCATTTGTTAAAAATATATGGATTCCAATTCAATTTTGGCGGAAAATTTGTTGCAAATTCCGCAGGCTTAAAACGATAATTGTATTCTACTAATATGGAAATAGCGGTTCCAGCGTTCCGTTATCTAGAAGTTTTTGAAAAATAGCAAGGCAGGCCCACGCATCAGTTGCAGCATACAGTTCCTGCTTATCTGTCAATTGGTCGGCTTCCCAGTTAGACACCTGCTCGGATTTTGAAATCCTGATGCCCAATACCATGGCACTTAGATTTCTTACCCCGACATTTAAGAAGCCTACTTTTTTCAACTCCTCATTAAGATCAAAAAAACTGGACGGTTTGAAAGTAGGCGATAATTTTTTAAGCCCCTTTAGATCGTCTCGCACTGCCGCTCCAATTTTTACAATATCGGGATTTTCCAAAATACGCTTCACCTCTCTTGGAAATCCGATTTTATTTATCCGGATCAAATAAGCCGTATCATCCGTTGCAAGTTGAATTAACGCCACATCATAGGACACGCCTCTACGAAACGCAGGTCTAGTTTCTGTGTCGAAGCCGATGGATTTTTTGGAATTAAGGTCCTCATACATTTTTTGTAACCCCTCCAACTCATCAATGAGGATAATCTTTCCCTCGAAGGCTCCCAGTTCAAATCCATTGACTTCCTCCTTTGTAATCTTAAGCGGTATCATACAGCGATCTCTTCTTCAATTTCTTTCATTTCCTCCTTGGAATAATAGTTGATGCCGAGTTTCAGGTACCCAAACAAAATAGTCATAAATGGACTAATAATATTGAAAAAACAATAAGGCGCATAGGTAAGTGTAGCCACGCCCAAAACAGATGCCTGTGTGGCACCGCAAGTATTCCATGGTACCAACACGGAAGTTACGGTAGCACTATCCTCCAATGTTCTGCTTAGATTTTCTCCTTTAAGTCCCTTTTTTCTATAAATATCAGCGTACATCCTCCCCGGAACCAAAATAGCTAGATATTGGTCAGAGGTAGTCAGGTTGAAAAACACACCCGTTCCTGCTGTGGCAGCTATCAGCGATCCTACGGTAGTAACTTTTCTCATAACGGCTTCCGCCAAAACCCGCAGCATCCCACTGACTTCCATAATACCTCCAAAAACCATGGCACAAATGATAAGCCAAACTGTATTTAACATTCCAAACATTCCCCCGGTTATAAGAAGTTCATTGACTACATCATTGGAAGTGACAATGGTAGTGTTACCGTAAAGCGATGTCATCACCACCTGAAAAGAATTAACCGCAAAACTACTTTCCGGGTTCCAAGCCAAGCTCTTGATAAGCTCCGGCTGAAATATTATTGCCCAAATCCCCCCCAACAGTGCTCCAAACAACAAAGTTGGAATCGCTGGGGCCTTTTTCAGAATTAGGACAAGTACTAATAGCGGAACCACAAACAACCATCCTGAAATAGTAAACCGCTCTAAAATTACCGCAGATATTTCGGAAACTTGATCCACTGATCCCTCTGACTCCCTGACCAATCCAATAATTCCGAATATTAGCAGAGTAATCAGAATGGTTGGAACAGTCGTTTTGGTCATGTGGCGGATATGGGTGAACAAATCCGTTCCCGCCATGGCGGGGGCCAAGTTAGTGGTGTCTGAAAGTGGTGACATTTTATCTCCAAAATAAGCTCCCGAAATGATTGCTCCCGCAATTATGCCTTCATCAAACCCCAGGGCTTTTCCAATTCCCAGCAATGCCACACCCACCGTAGCTACGGTAGTCCAACTGCTTCCTGTAGCAACCGATACAATGGCACTGACCAAACAAGCCGCAACAAGAAAAATTGAGGGGTTTAAAACCTGAAGTCCATAGTAAATCATGGCGGGTACGATGCCACTAAGCATCCAAGTACCGGCTAAGGAACCGATTAGCAACAGGATCAATATCGATGACATGGCCGCAGAAATACTGTGAATCATACCGTCCTGAATCTTATCCCATGAATAACCCAATCTAAAAACCGCCACGAGTCCAGCAACTGCCGCTGAGAGTATTAAAACAATTTGATTGGAACCACTTAGGCCATCTGTCTGAAAAATTTTGATATTGACTACTAATAATATCACCAAAAATCCGATTGGAAAAATCGCTTCAGCAATCGTTGGTTCCTTTGTGGTGTGTGACATTCAGTTTGGTTGAGTTATAAAGTGGGCCTAAAAGTAAAAAAAAATACGGATTATCCAGATATTATGCCGCTAATACGACTGATGTTTATCCGTATAAAATGACGGGGCCACTTCCTGAGAAACAATCAGCAATTTTATATTTTTTACCTAAAATCCGCAGAATTTTGATATAACTAAGTGATCATTATGAAGAAAAACCTTCCAGGTTTTTACACGTTGAATTTGACCAAATAGTTGATTATCAATAATAACTAGAAGGTTTGCGCATTTTAAGGTTTATATTCCTGAAAGACATCAAACTATCTCAATTGCTGTTTTCCCAGATAATCAAATCCAGTTTGACTGTCGAATAGGTTAGCCTTTTTTTGCTCAAACATCCAAATCCTAAATAATAATTATTCAACAATGTTTCAAATTCCATTTTTATTCTTAATTTTAAATGGATATAACATATCTCCAAGGCATTAATCCTTTTTAAAATGAGGAAAATCGATCAATTATTGGCTGAATACGGGGTTAGTCACACCCACCCTTTCAACAAACTCATCCATTGGATCTGTGTGCCTGCGATTTTTTTCAGCATCGTGGGTCTTATTTACTGTATCCCTCCTGGTCCAATGCAGAGTTTGGGTTTTGTATTGGGGAGTTTTGCCAACTGGGCTACCTTCGTGCTGCTCCTAGTTTTGATTTATTATTGGACAATTTCCCCTCCGTTGACCCTGGGTATGTTTCTTTTTTCGGCTTTGAGCCTTGCAATTGCTAACTTTCTGTCCATAGTATCCCCCATACCCCTATGGGTAATTTGCCTGTCTATCTTTATTGTCGCTTGGATATTTCAATTTTATGGGCATAAAGTTGAAGGTAAAAAACCATCCTTTTTTAAAGATGTTCAGTTTCTATTAATCGGGCCCGCATGGTTAATGCATTTTATTTATAAAAAATTCGGTTTCGCCTATTAAAGTCATTACCTGATTAGGTCCATCTACTCCATTTGTGGCTAATCCCAATTACTTTGGTTACTGTACCTTCATATTCACCTGTAAACAAATGAATTAGGTTGCCAAACCTAATGCGAGTTTAATAGGTAAAGTGAATTTTAATTTTTAAGGGCTTAAAATTTCATCTTAGAAAGATTTCCGGAAATGGTTGTCTTTTTTTTAAAAACCTATCTTGAAGTTATTAAAATAACCTGCTATTCCATTTGATATTTGTAATTTTAAGGCTTTATTGAGATAACTCGTATCGAATTTCCCATGGAGCATTTAATTTTAGCAAATGTAGAAATCCCTCTATTGTCTGACATTGTTGTCATTTTTGGCTTGGCCATGCTGGTTATCCTGCTATTTATGCGATTGAAATTGCCCACCATTATCGGGTATCTTCTCACTGGAGCCATAGCAGGGCCATATGGTTTGTCCCTTGTGGAAGCATCCACAGCTGTGGAAGTTCTTTCTGAAATAGGTGTCATCCTGTTGCTATTTGTAATTGGGATGGAATTTTCGCTGAAGAGCTTAATGGCTATAAAAAAGGCTGTTTTTATCGGTGGGTCTCTTCAGGTATTGCTAACTATAGGGTTTACTTCGCTTATCAGTTATTTGTTTGGCTTTGAATGGAACATTGCTGTTTTTTTTGGATTCCTTTTTGCGTTAAGTAGTACCGCCATCGTATTGAAACTCCTCCAAGAAGCGGGCCAAGTGAATACCATATCAGGAAGGACGACGTTGGCCATATTGATTTTCCAAGACATCATTATCGTTCCTTTTGTACTGTTCACTCCTATGCTGGCAGGTGAATCAGACAACATTCTGCTTTCATTGCTATATCTGGCATTAAAAGGAGGTTTGGTGATCGTGCTTACCATCTTAAGTGCCAAATACCTTATCCCCAAATTACTCTACAAGGTTGCCAAGACAAGAAACGAGGAATTATTTCTTTTGAGTATCATCGTGACTTGTTTTGCGGTAGCTTATGCCACCTCCTTGTTGGGATTGTCCCTGGGATTGGGTGCCTTTTTGGCCGGATTGATTATCAGTGAATCAGAGTACAGTCATCAGGCTACCGGAAAAATCCTTCCCTTTAGAGAAATCTTCCTTAGTTTCTTTTTTGTCTCCGTGGGCATGTTGTTTGATGTTACTTTTCTTTACGAACATATTTTTGTCATTCTTGGGTTAGTCCTACTTACTTTCGCAGGAAAATTTATTGCGGCCGCATTGGCAGTAAAGGCGATCGGAGCCAGTTTTAAGGAATCATTTATCGTCGGGTTTTCTATCTTTCAGGTGGGTGAATTTTCTCTATTATTAGCCAAGGAAGGATTGAAATATGAGTTGCTCGATCCAATCACCTACCAGTATTTTCTTGCCATTTCTATCCTGACAATGGCGGTAACACCCTTTGTGCTGAAAAGCCGGGAAAGTCTGGCAGGCAGAGTGCTCAATACTCCTCTTCCAACCAAAATCAAGGATAGGTTGGACCCCCAGGTGGAAGTGCCAATGGGAGAATTGGAAGAGGAAACATTGAGTGATCACCTTGTAATAATTGGCTACGGACTGAACGGACGCAACTTATCCAAGGCAGCCAAGAGTGCCCACATACCGTATGCGATTATTGAGATGAATCCGGAGACTGTCCGCACAGAAGCAGCAAATGGAGAACCGATCATCTTCGGAGATGCCGCAAATGGGACGGTGCTGGAGCACGTGAATATCCACAAAGCTCGGGTAGTCGTGATCGCTATTTCGAACAACGATGCTACCCGGGGCATAGTGGTAAACGTACGCAATTACAACCACAACAACTGCATTATTGTCCGTACCCGCTATGTTAACGAGATCGAATCACTCCTTCAGTTGGGAGCAGATGAGGTGATTCCAGAGGAGTTTGAGACATCCATAGAAATTTTCACGCGGGTGTTAGGTAAATATCTCGTACCCCGTAAAAGCATCGAGGAATTCACTGAGGATGTGCGCTCCCATGATTACGAGATGTTTCGCCATGCTTCGCGAGATAATGCGACCGGTATTGCATTGGACATTCCAGAGATAAATTTTGTAAGTATAAAAATTGAAAAAGACTCCGGACCCTACCTAGGCAAGCCTATCAAAGATGTAAATCTTCGGGAAAATGCAGGAGTTAATTTGGTGGCAATCAAACGGGAAGGCAACACGCAAACTGAAATAACGGGGGATACCAAGCTCAAATTGGGAGATGTGCTTTATTTAGTGGGACGAACAGAAGCTTTGGAGGCGTTTGAGAAAACGATTAGTGTGGATTAAATTGTTAATATCATGAGTTTAGACAACACCCCAAATACGACCTATAATCTCTTATAAACTCCCTGTAAACTCCGTAACAATTTTCACTATTAATTTAAAATCTCCTTTAACCCCCTATCCTCCTCCACTTTTTTCAGCAATTCCACAACATTCCCAACTTTCAGCTTTTTCATGATATTAAACCGGTGGGTTTCAATGGTCCGTATACTTTTGTTCAATTGCTCCGCTATTTCTTTGTTTCCAGTGCCCTGGTAAATTAATTTTAAAATCTCCTTTTCCCGTTTGGTTAGGTCATACGTCGCCTCTGAGGCCTGCCCTTCTGGGGTGTACGGCTTTTTTCCGTGCAAGTATGAATTTACAATGACATTGCTGATATCCCCACTGAAATATTTCCCTCCCTGAAAAACAGTCCGTATGGCTTTCAAAAACTCCTCTTTATTGGTATCCTTTAACAAATAGCCAGAAGCACCACTCTCAACGGCCTGTAGGATATATGCTTCGTCGTTGTGCATGGACAGAATCAGGGCTTTTGTCTTTTGGGAATATTCGGATAGCTTTTTGGTGGCCTCCAGTCCGTTCATTATCGGCATGCGGATATCTATAATCAACACATCTGGCTCGACTTCTCTCACCATCTCTAACGCCTGCATTCCATTAGAAGCTTCGCCGATTACTTTAATTTCAGTTTCGTTTTCAAGTAGCATCTTTATCCCGTTACGCACCACGATGTGGTCATCTGCCAATACTACCTTTATCTCTTCTATACTCATAGCTTATTGATCCAAGGGAATCTCTATACTCATCCGGGTTCCTTCGCCCGGAGACGTTTTTAGCTCAAATTGCCCGTTGACAAAATTAACCCTTTCTCTGATATTAAAAATACCATGGCCAGAAGCTTTGAAATGCCCCTCCTCCTTTAACTTCTGCATATCGAATCCTATCCCATCATCTATTATTTCCAAAAGCAAAAATTTGGAGTTATGGGAAAGGCTGATTCGGATTTCTTCGGCCTCGGAATATTTCACAGCGTTGTTTACGGCCTCCTGAACGATCCGGTAAATATTGTTTTCGATCTTCGGTTCCATTCTGGAGATAAACCCTGTCTTGTTTTCAAAAACCACCGGGATTTTAGAAATTTTCCCCATCTCTTCACTGAATTTGTGCAGTACCGCCGGAATCCCGTAATCGGACAGTGCCACAGGAGTGAGGTGAAAAGAAACCCTTCTAACTTCCTTGATCACATCTGCCACAAGCTTTTTTGAGACCTTTAGCCTATTCTCTTCCTGGAAAGTTTTTACATCCTTTATTCCTTCCAGACTGAATTTTAGTGCGGTCATATATTGCCCAATGCCGTCGTGAAGATCCCTTGATATGCGTTTCCGCTCTTCCTCCTGTCCCTCTAGTATTAATGCAGACCGATATTGTTGCTCCTTCAGCTTCTTATCCAACTTGTCTTTGTAAATTTCCTGGGACCGGGCTTGTGCTTCTTTTGCTTCTGTCTCATCGACTGAAATCAGCAAGAGTCCGACTACTTCGGAGGATGGCCCCAATGTTGGCACCAAATGTAACTTGAGCCAAACAAAATCTCCCTCCTCATTGACAAGCTTCAAATCTCCCTGCCAGGTTTTTCCTTCAAGCACCAACTGTCTGATTTGGCTTACAAATCTGGACTCATATCCTTGCTTTTCCAGCCAGTCGAAAAAATTAGCCGGCTTTTGCGATTCAAATTCCATGATTAGGGAGAATTTATCCGCAAAAAATGTAAAATTCCCTTCGGGAGTACAGGAGGCAAAAAGGGTTAAGTCTTCCAATTCCACCTCCACTGCCGATAGATCCAAGTATGATTTTTCCAGCGACTCATATAAAGCAGACAACTCCAAGGCAAGGGATCTTGCCTTGGATTCCTTTGCCGCCAACTCCTCAAAATTCTGTATGACCAACTTGGCCGATGGCCAAAAGAAAAACCGAACCTCCAGAAAAATAAATATAAGCACCACCCCAAAAAGAAACAGTTCCATTTCCCGAAGACGGGCAATTTTGAGTTGTGCTTCCCGGTCAAATTCATCAACTATCTGATCCATACCTTCCAAAAAAGAAGATTCATGACTTAAAATCCGGTTTAAGGCTATATCTGATTGATTTGAAGGGACCCCGTCAGGAAAGGTTAAAAGAGCGTTTCCGCCAGCAACTATCTCCTCAAAATCCCCTTGAATTTGTTGAAAAAGTCCCCTTATTTTAGAATTAAAGGTGCCCTTGATTCCAATTTCAGCATCCCCTTCCAAAAGTGCCCGGTGGGCGTGGGTCCATGCTGTCAAACTTTCCCTTAGTTCTTCCCTATACCTAACAACTAATTGACTATCATTGGATTGGGTAAGAAGAATTGCCGATTTGGTAATTCGCTGACTTAACATCCGTTGTCTGCCCGAGAGGTTTACCTCTATCGAGTCACTTTCCTGTTGGGAAATGTAAAATTGCAGCAGTACCTGACTAATTACTATGGTTAAAGCAATGGCTGACAGGGCAATAAGATAACGCCAGCGAAGGTCTTCAAAACGCTTTATACCGGAATCAGTGGTTGAATTAGACATATCCTAAGGTGAAGAAAATAAAGTTACGTAAATCCACTTAGAAAAAAAGCGATTTACGTAACAAGTTAGTTTGGGAGCGTAAAAATAGAAGGGTGATCAACCCGTAAGTCCTACCAAAGGAGGAAAATCGATTTCTATTTATTTCGCTAATAATGGCTGTCAAATCCAACGAAGACGAAACCGTCTTCTACTTTCACCGGATAGGTGGTGATGGTACATTCATCGCCGTTTAGGTTTTTTCCGTCCTTTAGGGAAAAGGTCTTTTTGTGAAACGGGCAGGCTACTTTGGGTTCATTTTCGCAAGAGCCGATCATGCCCCTAGATAAGATCATCTGCATCTTATGCGGACAAAGATTTTGACAGGCGTACCATTCTCCTCTTCTTGTAAAATTAAAGACGGCAATCTGCAAGTCTTTGTATTTGACACAAGCCCCCCCGTTTTCCGGAAAAGCATTCGTGGCTGCCGCTTTGAACCAAAAGATATCTGATGACAATTCGGCCTTTTTGTACTTTTCGATTTCTGCTAACATAAGATGCTGGATGAATTATTCTATTGATTTGTTAGTAATCTTTTCTAGTCGGTATTTGAAATACACGGGTCTTCTTTCTAATACTAAGGGTATGCTTCGCAGTTTTAACCAGCCCAACCCACCGGGATTTTTTGTCCCCTCATGGGTCCAAAAGCGACCTGGGGATCCGGCTCCTCCACATTTACAAAATGCTTAAACTTTGCACGTAGTTCGGGATTATTTACTACTTCCTTCCATTCGCAGGCATAGGTGTCTATCATAAATGCCATTTCCCTTTCCAATTCCGCTCCTATGCCCAGACAGTCATTGACTATAACATCACGCAGGTAATCAATGCCCCCCTCCATTTTATTGAGCCAGGTGGCGGTCCGGTTGAGAGGCTCAGCAGTCTTGATGTAAAACATAAGAAAGCGGTCGATATAACTAAGGCAAGTATCAGTGTCTAAGTCATTGGCCAGTAGAATGGTTTGCTGGGGCTTGGATCCTCCATTGCCACAGACATACAGGTTCCACCCCTTCTCGGTGGCGATGATGCCAAAATCCTTGCTTTGTGCTTCGGCACATTCACGGGTGCATCCTGATACCCCACCTTTTAGCTTATGTGGGGAGCGAAGGCCTCTATATCGCTCTTCTACCTGGATGGCGAAAGAAACCGAATCCTGTACCCCATATCGGCACCAGGTAGAACCCACGCAGCTTTTTACGGTACGCAGTGATTTTCCATAGGCATGTCCACTTTCAAACCCTGCATTGATCAACTCTTCCCATATATCCGGCAAATGATCCACACGTGCTCCAAACAAGTCAATCCGCTGGCCTCCGGTAATCTTGGTGTACAAGCCATATTTTTGGGCAACTTGTCCGATTACAATTAATTTTTCGGGTGTGATCTCACCCCCAGGAATTCGTGGAACTACTGAATAGGTACCGCCTTTCTGGATATTAGCCAGAAAACGGTCATTGGTATCTTGGATGGTATCTTGTTTGGTGATCAGTTCATTCCATGTACTTGCCAAAATAGAAGCCACCAGCGGCTTACAGGTTTCACACCCGTCGCCATGCCCAAATTCATCCAACAGCGAATCATAACTTCTGATCCCCTTAATCTTTACCAGATCCAGCAGTTCTTGTCGGGAGTAGTCAAAATGTTCACATATCACATTTTTGACCACCTTACCCATGGATTTTAACTCCACCATAAGCAGGTCATTAATTAAGGGAAGGCAACCCCCACAGCCTGTTCCCGCTTTAGTACAGGTCTTCAACGCACCTATTTCCGTTGCGCCTGCCTGTATGGAGCCACATAGATCGGCCTTGGTCACGTTTTCGCAGGAGCATACTTGTGCGGTCGCAGGAAGATTTTCAACGCCCATGCCGTTCGATCCGCCCTTATCTCCTCTGGCACCTAAAATCAGGTCTTCCGGTTCTGGAGGTAAGGGCATATCGTTTTGTACCATCTGCAACAGCATGTTGTAAGTAGATGAATCACCTACCAACACACCACCCAGCAGTCTCTTTCCATCTGAAGAAATATTGATCCGCTTATAGATGCCTTTATCTTTGTTTTCATAGACGATGGATCTAGACGGCTCCAACTCACCGAGCGCATCCCCAAAGCTGGCAACCTCCACCCCTATTAATTTTAATTTGGTGGACATATCAAAGCCCATAAAGGGTTTGGCCTTTTGTTGAGTCAATTGATTGACTACCTGTGCCGCCATTTCATATCCTGGGGCAACTAGCCCATAGACCATGCCTGCACATGATGCGGCTTCACCTATGGCGAATATTGAAGGATCGCAGGTTTGCAGGAATTCATTGACGACAAAACCTCCCCTGGGTGCGGTTTCCAATCCTGCTCCAGCCCCCAATTCATCCCTCGACCGGATTCCGGCGGAAATCACAAGCATATCTACATCCAAACTGTTTCCATCCACAAACTCCAACCCAGCCAGTTTACCATTTCCCTTAATGGCGCTTGTCTGCTTATTGAGGTGTATGGTTATTCCCAGCTCTTCCAATTTCGCCTGCAAAATACCCGCTCCACTTTCATCCAGTTGACGGGGCATCAGCCGGGAGGCAAATTCTACCACATGGGTCTGAAGACCCATATCCATTACGGCCTTGGCGGCTTCCAAACCCAACAAGCCCCCGCCTAAAACGGCCGCTGACCTGACCTGCTTCCCGAAGCTTTTCATGGCATCCAGATCCTCTAAAGTTCTATATACAAACACGCCCTTCTTTTCCACTCCAGCAATCTGGGGAACAAACGCCGACGAACCAGTAGCTAAAACCAGGTAATCGTACTCCATTATGTTTCCCAAATGACTATGCACACATTTTTTAGCCCGATCTATTTGCACGATCAATTCCTTGGTCCTCAGATCGATTCCATTGTCGGTATACCAAGAAAGCGGTGCCATCAGCAAATCGGCAGCTTTCGAACCTGAAAAATAAGCACTCAAATGCACCCGGTCATAGGCCGGCCAAGGTTCCTCCCCGAATACAGTTACCTTAAAACGTCTATCTGGGTCCGCAGCCATCAATTTCTCACAAAACTTATAGCCAACCATTCCATTCCCGATTACGATTACCTTTTGCATAGTATATCCCGTTCTTTTATATTTTCCTCGCTGAACATATTCTCGTCAGAGAATCAATATTCTTGAGTACAATTACTTATTTAATAGGCGCAAGTTAAAAATTATTTTTTAATAACGTACGTATTATTACGTGTTTTTACTTAATTTTATTGAATAAAATACTTAATATTAAATTAATGGATACTTATTCAAGATTAACACTTGTGGGCGCTGGACCGGGAGATCCCGAATTAATAACCCTAAAAGGCGTCAAGGCACTGGAAAGTGCGGATGTAGTGCTTTACGATGCGCTGGCCAACCCCGATTTACTGATACATGCACCAGAAACTGCTTTACGTATTTACGTAGGAAAGCGTGCGGGAATGCATGAAAAGCAGCAGGATGAAATCAACCGGATGATCGTAGGATACGCCAAGACAATGGGGCATGTGGTACGCCTTAAAGGAGGCGATGCGTTTGTATTTGGCCGGGGGCATGAGGAATTGGAGTATGCTGCCAGTCATGGGGTACCCGGCGAATATGTGCCCGGAATTAGCAGTGCCTTCGCCGTGCCAGGTCTTGCCGGATTTCCACTTACAAAAAGAGGCTGCAACGAAAGCGTCACAATTGTTACGGGAACCTTAAAGAATGGTAGCCTTTCAGACGAAATTCAAACGGCCGCTCGGGGAAATTCCACAGTAGTGATTTTAATGGGAACCCGAAAACTGAATGCGATAACGGAGATCTTTAAAAAGGAAAGGGGGTCGGAAGAGCCTATAGCCCTGATTCAAAATGGATCTAGAGCCGACGAGAAAACCCTGGTCGGTACTGTGTCTGACATAAAGGAAAAACTAAAAGCTGATCCCATTTATGCACCAGCTATTATAATTATAGGAATGGTAGTCCGGGAAAGGCAACTACTTGCGAAAGTGATGTCATCGGCGGATGACCTTCAGCGTTCATTTTGATGATTTGTGATAATATTCGCTAAATTTGATCTAAGCTTAAAGATACGCCATGGAAAAGGACAGATTTCACCGGATATTGGAAGATATAGATCGAATAAACGCCGAGGATCCCCATTTGGAGAAAAAGGGAGACACGGAAGTACCCAAAGAATTGCTTTACGGACAGCGCATGTCTACTATGCTGTTGGAATTTGAGCCACAGGCTTCAGAAGTGTTGCGCATAGCGGTGCGGGCCCAGCATATCAAGCGATGGAGCGTTCCAAGGGAAAGTTACCCCATGGACAGAAAAGGCTATCTGCTTTGGCGCACAGATTTGAAAAAGTTTCATGGACAACTTACCGGGGAACTTATGGCAAAAAATAGGTATCCTGAGGAAGATATAAAGCGTGTGGACGACCTAATCAACAAAAGAAGGCTAAAAACAGATCCCGAGGCCCAATGCTTGGAAGATGTGGTTTGCTTGGTTTTTTTGAAATATTACTTTGATGACTTTATTGCAAAGCATAAGGACGAGGAAGAAAAAATCGTAGAAATCGTCCGCAAGACCTGGAGTAAGATGTCAAAAAAGGGCCACGAGGCGGCGATGTTGATGGAACATTCCGGGAAGGCGTTGAAATTGATTGGAAAAGCATTAGTGGACTGATAAATTAATTACGAATTAAAAATTACGAATTACGGAGGCTTTGTTAATTAGGAATGAAAAATCACGAATTACGGGGGCTGATTTAAATTACGAATTAAAAATGACGAATTACGGGGTGTTGTTAATTACGAATTAGAAATTACGAATTACGGATGAAAAATGACAATGTGGTTCAGCAGAAGTCTTTTGCACTTGCGATAAGAATAGTGAATGTCTATAAACAGCTCACTTCTGAGAAGAAAGAATTTGTAATGTCAAAACAACTACTACGTTCGGGAACAGGCATTTGAGCAAATATTGAGGAATCTATTGGGGGTCAATCAAAAAAGGATTTCCTTGCCAAAATCAGTATATCCTATAAAGAGGCAAGAGAAACCATTTATTAGCTTAAACTCCTTCAAGCTACTGAATATCTATCACAAGAAGAAGCTTCCAGTCTTTTGCAGGATACGGAAGAAATTTGTAAAATCCTCGCTAAAATCCAAATCACACTGAAAAAACAATTACAAACTACGAAGGATTAATTACGGAATTAGCAATAGTAAAACAAGAATTAAAAATTACGAATTACGAATTACGGAATTGGCAAGAATAAATTGAGAATTACGGATTATGGAGGTAGCGGTGATTTCATCGTTCGGAACGGTCTTCACCTAGGAAACGTGGGGATTTTAGACCGTATCTCGCTCGGTTGGGAAAAGTTTGAACCAAAGTATAACCCTTCTCGCAATCTGTAAGCGCCCCATGTTTCTAAAGTGCTGTAGCAACGTATTTAATTCCCAATATCAACTAGTACATCGGGTCTCACTTGAGTCAAAGCAATTTCAAAGTAAAAGTTTTCTAAGTCTTGAATTGTCATCTGATGTCTTACATGAAATGAGAAATAGAAGCGCAAGAAGCTTTATCGTTGTCTTAATATATTGCACACCGCGTAATTAATACTGCCGTAATTTTTAATTCGTAATTCGTAATTGATACAGTCGTAATTTCTAATTTTTAATTGATCCTCCTAAACCCCGACTTCGGGCTTTCACAAACCGAACAAGCATAATCAGCCGGCAAACTCAAAAATTCCGTGCCCGCCATGATCCCAGCACCTGGATCTCCGATTTTTTCATCGTAGATGGTAAGGCAGGAAGAGCATTGGTACTTGAGGGATTTCCGCTCGGGCAGTTCCTTTTTCCCGGTGTTAACCTTTTTTTTTGCGGCCAACTGATCATAGTAGGTGTAACTCAACTGAAGAAGTAGCGTGGGAATGGTCTCCAAAGCCACTCCTTTAACATAATAAAAATATTCGGACAGGTTGGGGTTGAAGTCTTTGGAGTACAGGATATTAAAACTATCCGGGTCTTTTGTCTCCATTTTTGCATTCCGCTCAACCACAATTGAAGTGAAGGGAACCATATGCGAAGTCTTGACCGAGAAGGAAAGCCCATAGGTACTAATATCCATTTTGTCCAGTGCCCGAACCAAATAATTTTTTATTTCCAGCGCTTCATCATCCAATACAGGCAGGTGCCAGTTTAATTCCAGCGAACTGTGTCGGATATTTATCCCATATTTTCCCAACAGCTTCTCCCAGCTCATCCGATCCTTTTCTTCGATTCCCCTGACGATTAGGGATTTCCACGGAGTAATACTTAGCTTTCCGATATTGGTATCGATGCAGAGTGCACACAGGGCTTTTAGAAAATTCACTGTAAATTTATTATTTCTCCAATACAATCCCAGCCAATATTTTCCGCCGGCTACCCGATTCATCCCCTCATAGTATGGCGACGTCGATTCAGGGTACTTCAATTCCTGATCTTTTGGCCGGGTATTCAATTCAAGACCTTCAATAGCCCGATGATATATTTCGGCATAAGTTATATTGGATTTCAACGGATCAAGCTGCTCTATTGCTTTGGCCAACTTGGAAAAGTCATAGCTAAAAATAAGTTCGGGAGCACACCAAGGCTTTTGGTCTATTTCAGAAAATCGGAGAAAAAGGTACCAATAGTTTTCATGGGAAGAGGCTATAAAATTTAAGTTTCCCGTAAAGAGTGGAACCAAGTTCTGGACCGGATCCACTATATTGATCTTCAACTTGGGCTTATAGTCAAAGGTATCCAGCATATAATGGTAAATATGCGAAGCCAGCCAATGCGTAGTGGGCATCACATCCAAAGCGGTATAAGAACTTACGATATTTTGGTAAGACTCCCCATCTGTATCGTAGGCTGTCTGAATGGAGGAAAACGTCTCTTCAAGCACTTCGGTGTTCTTTTCCCGAAGGGGAAAAAGAATATCCTGTCTGGAACCCAAATGCAGGTAGGTAGTCCCTAGGGAGGAAGCGGTAAGAATGATCTTCTGAAAGTCGCCCGGTGAAATGATCCCTCCCTTAACGAAGACCCTGACGAGTTCGGATTTTTGAACAGGAAGATTGAGTGAATCGGACATACGGATTTCGTTGGATAAATTTTTAAGAGACATAGTTATTTCGAAAGCCCACTTGGTAAAACTACAAACTCGGTTCTAATTTACAGCTTTCTGTCAATACCTGTTTGATTTCGGGTTTACAACTGCCACAACCCAAGCCTGCACCGGTCCGCTGACATAGTTCCCTGAAGTCCGTGACTCCTTTTTCAATATGCTTTTCCAGGTTACCAATTCCTACGTTACCGCAAGAACATACCAGCCGACCCATAACTGACTCCTGCGTGGATTTTCCGCGAAGCAGCTCCTGACGTTTATCCGATAACTCTATCTTTTCTTCGATAAGATTTTTGAATTCTGCAAACTCCGTCTTGTCCCCCATCAAAATGGCCCCAACTAATTTATCCTTGTGTACGATACATTTTTTGTAAAACATCTGGGAAGTATCCATCAGCAAGATCTCCTCAAACCCCTCCGCATTGGCGGGAATTTCAGGCATGCCTATAGAACAAAGATCCAAATCGGCGAATTTGAGAATATTCATGGAAACCGTTCCTTTGTAGACACTAAGTTGGTCGCCGTTGATATACCTTGCCGCTATGTCGGCTTGCTGCTCGGCGGCGGCGGTGATTCCGTTTACCCTTCCATCGAACTCCGCTATTTCACCCATGGCAAAAATGGAGGAATCCGAAGTTTGCAGGTAATCGTTTACTTTTACCCCCATTCCGCATTCCACACCTGCGGATTTTGCAAGTTCGATGTTAGGCCGGGTACCAATGGCATAGACCACGGCGTTACAGGCCACTGTTGTTCCACTTTTGAGATAGGCCGTGATCTTCAAATCATCCGGATCTTGGATTAGCCGATCCACTTGGTTATTGAGATAAAGGTTTACCTCCATCTCTTCCATCTTGGTGCGCAACAAGGCACTGGAGACAGGGTCAAGTTGCCTTTCCATTAGGCGGGAGGCCAATTGAATTACAGTAACTTGGATATCCACTTCCCTTAAGGAGGCCGCGAGTTCCAGTCCCAGCAGACCTCCACCAACAATCATCACATGCCCCTTCCCACCCAAATAGTCAACCAGACCATCGGCGTTGTCCCTGTTTCTCATGGTAAAAACGCCGGGAAGGTGCATGGGGGCATCCGGGGGAATAAAGGCCCTGCTCCCGGTTGCCATGACTAAAATGTCGTAATGGTGAACTTTTCCGTGGTCATCCACTACTTGTTTAGTGGATCTGTCAATGGCCGCAATGCCATTTTCCACGGATAATTGGATATCCAAAAATTCCATTTCACCAACCTTGAATTTCTGCAAATCTTCCCAAGTCTTGTGTTGGCAGACATAGTCAGGAAGGAGCACCCGGTTGTAAAAAGGGTGTTTTTCTTTGGAAAATACCTGAATTTCATCCGTTTGATTGAGCTCCCTGTATGTTTGGATAAACCGATAGGCAGCCGCTCCGGCGCCGATGATAAGGACCTTTTGGTGGGGCTTTTTAAATTTGGCAACTTGGACAGCCGAAAACTTAAAGTCGGGCTGTTTGGATATGGGGTCAATGGCATGTCCGGTAAGGTTATTGGCCTTAGCAAAATCCGATCCTAGCATCCTCCCCCAGTGCATGGGCAAGAAGACAACTCCTCTTCGAATCGTATCGGTTAATTTCGCATGAACTTTTACATCTCCTCGATACCCTGTAACTACAACTGTATCCCCATCATTAATATCCCGTTCCATGGCATCATCAGGATGTATTTCCAGAAAAGGTTTGGGCAGATGTTGGCCCAGCTTGCTGACTTTCCCCGTCCGGGTCATCGTATGCCATTGATCCCGAACCCTTCCAGTGGTAAGAATCAGCGGGAAGTCGGGGGAGGTTTGCTCCGAGGAGAGTTGAGCCTGACAGGTTTTGATTTGGGCACGTTGATTCGGTGTATAGAATTTTTTGTCCGTAAATAGTCTTGGTGTTGATTGCTTATTTTGCTGGGTAAAGGGCCATTGGACCGTACCCTGGAACTGCAAATGGGCATAATCCAACCCGGAAATATCCAGTGAAGTCCCCGCAGTCAAAGCGGCATGCTCGGCAAACACTTCGCTCATTGATTCGTACTCGAATCCCGAAAAATTCATCTCCCTAGCAAATTGGATCAATATTTCCGCATCGGGCAAGGCTTCTCCCGGTGCGTCAGTAATTTTATTTAGGTACGAAATCCTTCTTTCCGAATTGGTCATTGTACCTTCCTTTTCCGCCCATCCGGCAGCCGGAAGGACCAAATCCGCAAACGGGATTGCCTCATTTTTTGAAGATATGTCTTGGACGACTACAAATTTGGCGTTCTTCAAGGCCCTTCTTACCCGTGAAGCATCTGGAAGGCTAACCAATGGATTCGTACAAATTATCCAAATGGCTTTCAATCGACCACTTTCCAAGGCTTCGATCATTTGAGTTGCCGTAAGCCCTGGCTTTGCGGACAGTTCCTCCACTCCCCAAAAATCCGCCACTTCCTTTCTTTGGGCTGGGTCGGACAATTTGCGGTGAGCGGATAGCATGGTAGCCATGCCGCCCACTTCCCTTCCCCCCATGGCATTGGGCTGTCCTGTCAGGGAAAATGGCCCGGCACCCGGTTTTCCAATTTGGCCGGTAATCAGATTAAGATCTATCAAAGCTAGGTTTTTGTTAACCCCATCCGCACTCTGATTGAGGCCCATGGCCCACAGGCTAAGAAAACCCTTAGAGGTGCCGATATAGCTGGCTGCTAAGCGGATATCCTCTTCCCTAACCCCGCAAATCTGCGCTGCCTCTTGGATCGTTTTACCAAAAACCTCGTCCCGGTAAGCTTCAAATCCATCCGTATGGCCCTGTATAAATTCCACATCTATATCGCCATTCTCAATCAAAGAGCGTCCTATGGCTTGATACAACACGGTATCCGTTCCCGGCAGAAGCTGCAAATGAAGGTCTGCCACCGAACAGGTTTGGGTTTTGCGTGGGTCCACCACTACGATTTTGACAGAAGGATTCAGCTCCTTATGCTTTTCTATCCTTCTCCAAAGAATGGGGTGACACCAAGCCGGATTGGCACCGGCAACCAGAAAACAATCCGCCAATTCAATATCCTCATAAGAAATAGGAACCGCATCTTCTCCTAGGGTGAGGGTATAACCCATTACGGCAGAACTCATGCAAAGCCTGGAATTCGTGTCCAGGTTATTTGTTTTCAAATACCCTTTCACCAACTTATTCACCAGGTAATATTCCTCCGTCAGGCATTGACCGGATACATAAAACCCAACGGAATCGGATCCGAAATTAGAACTCATAGCTTTGAAGACGGCAGCGGCCCGCTTCAAGGCCGTTCCCCAATCGACTTTTTCCAATTCGTGGCCCTTTCCCCAACGCATCTGAGGATAAAGTAAACGATCCGAGGTATCCTCCACAACGTAATGCAGGTTCATCCCTTTAGAGCAAAGCATGCCTTTATTGACCGGGTGTTCAGGGTCCCCTTCCACAGTAAGCTTTCCCTTGGTGTCCCTGTGAATAAGAATTCCACATCCGACACCGCAGTAAGAGCAGGTACTTTTTACTTTTTGTGCTTTCATAGTTGCGTCAGGAATTTGGTTCGGGCGTCGAGAAATGATTAAATGACAAAGGAGTTATTTTCCCATTACGTAAGCGGGTTGTAATGCTTGGTTTTTTTCCTCCAAAGAGGCCTCAAGATCTGCGGCGGCGGATTTTTCGTCGGCAGGAGAAAAGCGGACCAGTAAGGATGAAACGGAAACCACAGTAACCGCAATTCCAAGAATACCCAATGCCTGAGGATAGCTCAGGCTCTCCATTTTGAAAAGAAATCCGGCCATTACGGCGCCGGCATTACCTCCGGCTCCCACAATACCGGAAACGGTCCCCATGGCTTTCTTATTGACAAATGGCACTACGGCAAAAGTGGCTCCCTCCGCCATTTGAACGAAGAGGCTAAAAACAATCATTACCCCTATTGCCAGTGGCAATAGGCTGATTTGGGAAAAACACATCAAGGATATACCTTCCAAAAATAACACACCGCCCATCAGCATTACCCGGCCTTTTAAGCCCCATTTTAATCCGGCTTTGTCTCCAAAAAAACCGCCAAGTGAGCGGGCAAAAAGGTTCATCAAACCAAACAATCCGGCAATCAGGCCTGCGGTCTTTACATCCAGTCTAAAATAATCGTGAAAATAAATCGCCGCCACATTGTTTATCGTCAACTCAACGCCGAAGCATGCACCGTAAATCAGAAACAGTGCCCATACCCGCTTGTCTTTTAACGCTTTTTTAAATGCACCTTTGCTTTTCTTGTCTTCACCTTTCCCTTTGGCTTTTAATTCTTTCATATTCCCCTCAGGTAGGTCTGTTGTAAATTTATAATACATGACCCCGCAAATAAGCATGGCTATTCCCGGAATGACCATGGCATATCTCCAAGCCTCTTTCTCCAAAAATCCCAGCGATACGAACAAAGCAAAAAGCATTGGCATTACCATTTGGGTAACCCCTCCACCCAGATTGCCCCATCCAGCTGTTGTTGCATTGGCAGTCCCCACAACATTGGGGGCAAACATCAATGACGTGTGGTATTGGGTCACCACAAAGCCAGCACCGATTGCACCGATAAGGAGTCTAAAAATCAAAAAGGACTCGTAGCTGTTACTTAATCCGATCAACATAACCGGAATGGCTCCCAAGATCAACAAGTACGTATATGTGATACGGGGTCCGATTCTGTCAAGCAGCCATCCGATGCCCAAACGGGCAATTACGGTAATGGCCACAGAGGCGATAATGATGTTCCCAATTTGGGATTTGGTAAGGAGTAATTCCTCCCTGACGACTGCCATCAGCGGAGCAATGCCAAACCACCCGAAAAAACACAGGAAAAACGCCATCCAAGACATATGGAAAGCCCGCATCTGTGGTGTTTTGAAATTAAATAGGTCGATTGAAGTTGCTTTTTTTGCCAAGTTTTTCATAGTAAGAAGGATTTTGGTAGAAAGAAGGCTACTTTGGGTTTAAAGCTTTTTGGTTAACACCCGAAATGTACGTAAAAGTTTTTGATACTACGTATTTTAAATACGTATTTTTACTTATTATTTAATTTTAAAAATCGGTTTGCCTAGAAAATTGGCACGAAAATCCGTCAAAACAATTATTTAATCTAAAATGAGCAGTTGAGATTTTACGTAAATATTGGAGCAAAAGGTCAAAAAATTAACCCGCAAATACCTTAACAAGGTAAAAAAATACTAAGAATCCGGTGTATCCATATCCTATTACTATAAAATAGCGTGCACTCGATTTCGTAGTTCGGGAACTACCACCTCCTCAAACCACGGATTTTTCTTCTGCCAAATTTTATTTCTAGGGGATGGATGGACTAGCGGGAAAAATCTAGGTAAGAAGGCTTCATATTTCCTTACTGTAGCGGTAAGGGTTGGTTCCTTTTCTTTCCCCAAATAGTACTTCTGGGCATATTGCCCAATTAATAAAACCAGTTCGATCTGAGGCATTTCATTCAAAACCTGTGCGTGCCAAGTTGGGGCACATTCTATTCGAGGAGGGAGGTCCCCACTCTTTCCCCTTCCCGGATAGCATAAACCCATGGGCATGATCCCGAAGTAATCCGTGTCATAAAAAGTATCTGCACCCACATCCAACCACCTTCTCAGTTCTTTCCCACTCAGGTCGTCCCAAGGAATTCCGGAAGCATGCACCTTAGTCCCGGGAGCTTGACCGACGACCAATATTTTACTTGCGGAACTTACCCGGATTACAGGCTTGGGGCCCAGAGGTAGATGGGAAGCGCAAAGGGTACAGGATCGGATTTGGGATAACAGGTCTCGCATTTAGAGTAATTAATTAATACGGAGAAATCATAAATTTCCTTCGGCACATCTTCCGTTCCGATGAAATTGATATTTTTATCCAGCAAACCTCTTACCTAATTGATAAAAAGTCAAATTAAATTTTCAGGATCGGTGATTAGTAATTGATGGATAATTTGAATAAGATTTCCAAAAATAATCCTGTGATTGTGCATTGTCAAAGTGGGGCAAGGGCGGCAATAGCCCATTTCATCCTTATAGCCAATGGCTTCGACAATGTGAAAAGCTTTGCTGGCGGATGGGTTGATTGAAGTGAATCGGTAGAAGTATATCATTAGATCAATAATAATTCTAATACTGATATGAAAAATCTGCGTTTTAAACAAAGGCCGATTTTTTTTGGTGACATTTGAATGAGCAAAACCCTAAACCTAACTTGGGCAAAAGGGCATATACCTTGTAACTTCTTTTTGCACAGGGAAGATAAGTTTAAGTAAAGAGAAAAAGCAGATGAGGGCATATATTAAAAAATTCAAGAATTATTGGGAATCAGACGCATCCTTCATTTCGTTGCTGGTTATGTTGGTTATAACTGTATTTGTGTTGCCGATTATGATTGATAGCGAGAGGGAAAACACCCTCTTTTTGAACTTCATGTTTATCGGCCTTTTTTTTATCGGTACTTTCTCTTCCAGAGAACGCACTATCACCATCGCCTCCATTACGATGCTGGTTGTTCACCTTGGGCTACGGCTTATTCGGTTCAGTGACAGCCCCTATGAATATTACTTAATGGAGCGAGTTGTCATAGTAATCAATTTGCTGCTTTTTATCTTTATTAATATCCGACTTTTATTTCGGGATTATCAGGTGAATGCCCATCGTATCATCGGAGCTATTAATGTTTATCTTTCCGTTGCCATGGCCGGGGCTTTTGGGTTTGAGATTATCCATTTGATTCTTGGTGGTTCCATAGAAGGAAATATAGAATTACTTGGAGGGGATCAGGATTATGGTAATTATATCTACTACAGCCTTACTAATTTAAGTACTGTGGGATATGGAGATTTGTATGCGGTGAATATACAGGCAAAAATGCTATCCGTTTTTCTTTCGGTTGTTGGAATTCTCTATCCCGCAGTAATCATTGCCAAGCTAATATCTTTCAAAGCCCCTTAAATTTTGGAATGAAAAAACAATCTGTCTAAATTAAATTTGGAACTTTCATAGAAGGTTATATTAGCTATATTGGCGTAAAGATTGTAATTTGAATTAGCCAGTGCAAAAACGATCTGCTGTGCTTTAAAATTTTCATTTCAACCTATTTAAGCCACCATGGAATTGGATGATATCCGAAAGGAACTGGAGTCAATGGAATCCAAGCTAGTAACAGCCGCAGAAAACCTTAATTATATTTTGGCTGAGGTACGTCCGACACATCAGACATCAGCCACAAATTTGATAAAATATTTAGCCTTCAGAAAAAACGACAGGCGTGAGCTGCAATTGGCTTTGCATACCCACGGACTTTCGGCACTGTCCAATGCTGAGAGCCATATCCATCGTCAGATTCAGGCCGTGCGTGAACGATTGGGACACAATTATTCAGAAAAAGAAATTTCGGATTGTAATCTCTTGAATTCAAAAGCCATTTTAGACAAGAACAGCCGAAACCTATTCTCACAAAAAGACTTACCACAAATGCCCTATTTGATGGTAACCTTGGACTCAGAAATAGCCGCTGATACGGAAAAAATGAAGAACTTTCTGCGGGCGGGAATGAATGTGGCCCGCATCAATTGCGCTCATGAGGAGGAAAAGTCCTGGAGTAAGATCATAGAAACAATCAAAGTGGCTGAAATAGCTACTGGGCTGGCATGCAAAATCTACATGGATATGGCCGGACCAAAAATTCGGACACAGTTTTTAGGCAGGCAAATGGGGAAGAAAAAAATTTCCATTGCCGAAAATGACCTTTTTTATTTGGCGGCCACCCGGGAAAACTTCAATTCAAATGAAACGGTTGTCAGTCCCAATGAATTGGCAATTCTTCCCTACCTGAAAGTAGGGGAACGGGTTTTTGTTGATGATGGAAATCTTTACGGTATAATAGAAACATCGGAACCTAGGGGTATTGGGGTCCGTGTACGCAAGATATTTTCAAAGAAAAAACGGATAAAAACTGATAAGGGTATTAATTTCCCCGACAGCAAGATTAAAATCTCTTCATTGACGGAATATGACCTTTTGGCTTTGCCATTTATTCTGGAGCATGCTGACATGATAGGTTATTCATTTGTCAACAAGCCAAAGGATATCCAACAACTGAGAGATGAAATGGCAAAAATCACCAGCAAACCTCTTCCCATCATACTTAAAATAGAAACATTGCTTTCTTTTCAAAACCTACCGGGCTTGTTGTTGGAGGGCATGAAAGATCCGCAGGTTGGGGTCATGATTGCCCGAGGAGACTTGGCTGTGGAAATGGGGTTTGAAAAAATGGCGGAAATCCAGGAAGAAATTTTGTCTATCTGTGAGGCAGCACACACTCCGGTAATCTGGGCAACCCAAGTGCTTGAAAACCTACACAAATCCGGCATTGCTACCCGCTCAGAAATAACTGATGCAGGTCAGGCTGCTTTAGCTGAGTGTATTATGATCAATAAGGGCCCCAACACGGCAGAAGTCCTGCGGATCTTAAAAGAAATAATCCAACGAGCCGCAACTCAGCGAATAAAGAAACGTTTTGTCTTTCACGAACTGCAAATAGCAAGCAGGTTTTTCTCGAAGTTGGTGAATTAAATGGTCGGGATTTTGAATCAAAGTTCCGCTTAAAATAATTCTTTTCTATGAACAAAAAACTAGTAGTAATCGGAGGCGACGCCGCGGGAATGAGCGCAGCATCAAAGGTTAGGAGGGAGAACCCAGATTGGGAAATTGTGGTTTTTGAGAGAAGCCCTCATACTTCATATGCGGCATGTGGCATCCCATACTATATTGCTGACCAAGTAAAAAACAGCGACTCACTCATCGCCCGAACCCCGGAAACATTTATTAAAAAATATAATATACAGGCAAAGGTCAATCACGAGGTACTCCAAATCGATCCGAAAAAATCCAGCATTTTAGTAAGAAACCTTTTGAATGGTGTCGAATTTTGGGAGATCTATGACGAGCTATTGATAGCCACTGGAGCCGCACCCATTCGTCCTGATTTACCAAAAATAAATTCCGCAGGAGTATTTTCCATCTCTACCTTACAAAGCGGTATAGAAGCTAGGACTTATATGGACGAGAATAGACCAAATAAAGCGATCATCGTGGGTGGGGGATATGTGGGGATAGAGATGGCGGAAGCACTGCTTGACCGTCATATGGAAGTAACGTTAATCGACAGATCGAGTCAGTTGATGCAGACATTGGACCCGGAAATGGCGAAAATTTTAGAAGATTACATGCGGGAAAAAGGGGTCATCGTTCGTGTGGGCGAATCACTGGTCAACATTTACGCAGACGAAAAAGGCAATGTGATGAAGGTTGGAACCGATAAAAAAAATCTGGATGCAGAAGTGGTCATATTAGGCATTGGAATTACTCCACGATCTAATTTAGCTAAAGAGGCTGGTATCGAACTTGGTGAAGCCGGAGCTATTTTGGTTAATCGCCTGATGCAAACATCTATAAAACACATCTGGGCTGCTGGAGATTGTGCCACTTCCTACCACATTTTAAAAGAAGCGGAAACTTTTCGTGCCTTGGGCACCATCGCCAACAAACAAGGATTGTTTGCCGGAAGCAATATAAGTGGGAAGGAAATGGAATTCCCGGGTGTGCTCGGTACGGCTATTTCTAAATTCCAGGACCTGGAAATTGCACGAACCGGCCTCTCAGAATCTGAGGCCAAAGAAATGAATCTGGATTATGTGGCCACAACTATCAAAAGCAGCAATTTTGCCAGCTACTATCCCGGAAGTGCCCCCATTCATGTCAAATTGCTCGCCAGAAAGGATAATAAACGCCTAATTGGCTGTCAGATAGTGGGGTTTGAAGGCTCAGCCAAGCGTATTGACACCATTGCGGCAGCAATCATGGGCAAGCTTACTCCCTTTGATTTGGCATTTTCGGATTTGTCCTATGCGCCTCCTTTTTCGGGTGTTTGGGACGCTGTTCAGATTGCGGCAAGAAGACTGCTCTAACACCAACTATTTTGATGTCAGTACATTGATCTTTAAACGAAAAAATTAGAATAACTTTAGCTTTTTAGTTTTCCAGATGTTATTTTTACTATAATAGCTTTTGGAACAAAAATTAGAAGTTATGAAATCCAATTATCTAATAGGGGGATGCCTTATTTTGCTATCATGCAATGCCTCACAGCAGCAGACTGCCGATAGTTCGTTTACCCTCTTAGTAAATGATTCAATACAGGTCAATTACGTGGGCATGCTGGATTTGATGGATATTGCCCCCAATCAGGAGCGGATTTTATTTCATAACATGCAAAACGGAGTTATTTTATTAACGGATTTTGAGGGTAACCATTTACAAGAAATGGAAAAGCGGGGTGATTCCAAAGACAGCTATGGACCTTACCCCTGGCTGCCAGCCCGTTTTTTGGAAAATGGAAATTTCTTTATGATCGGCCTTAAAGGGTATCAGGAATTTTTCCCAAACGGTGAACTTGTCAAACAAATCCCTTACCAAACCACAGATGTACCTAATTTAGGAGGAAGAGCTGCCGCCGATAACGAGTTCGCCATGCACGAGGACATAGTTATAATCCGAGCTATAACTGCATGGGGGGAGTTCAATAAAGCAGAACCGGAATATTATGACAGCTTTCTTCAGTTGGCTAAAATTTCACCTCAAGAGGGGAAATTTGAAAGGTTTCTTCACTTGGAACAAGAGAGCCTGTTCAAAAATGGGAGGGCATATGATGTGACGGAGATGATGCCTAGCTTTACCACACATAGCAACAAATTATATGTGATTTCAGGAACGGACCCGCATTTAAACATTTACGACATAAATGAAGGGTTTAAAAGGATTAACAGAAAGCCAATAGCATACCTTAACTATTATGCCGGTGAAGGAAAGGAGCCTGCAAAGGCAGATGTAAGAGGAATTTCATTAGATCACGCGGCAGGCAAAACTCATGCGTTGAAAACATATGGAGATTATTTGATTGCTACCTATTTCGCAGGGTTTGACTTTTCTGATAGGGAAGAATATAAAAATCTAACCAATGAATCTTACAGAGCCTTTTTTGAAAAGATCGAAGGGAAATACCCCATTCGATTGCATGTCATGGATTTGGAGGGAAATTCGCTGGCAGACTTTGAGCTGTCCAAACAGCTTGATTATCGTCAATTTTTGATCAAAGATGGAAAAATGTGGTTCCTGTCAAAATTCAACCAAGAAAAGGAGGAGGACTTTGTTATAATTTATGAGGTAGAGCTCGTTGCTGAATAATACCTCAATCTCCATAAAATATAAAGAAGGGCAAAACCATTCGACAGAATCAATATACTAAACTATTTTCCCTTTTGCGGAAATACCCGTACCTTGCGTGTCCGCAAATCTTAACAAAAAAATAGCATGAGGATCTGGTTTCTGTGTAAAGTAAAATACGCCAAAGAAAATGAGCAGGGATTGCTCAAAAATGTTTCCGAGCAGTATCTGGTAGATGCCGTTTCTTTTACCGAAGCTGAAGCGAGGATTTACGACATGCTTGGGTCGGTGATCCGTGGAGATTTTCAAGTTACCAACATCAGCAAAAGTAATTTTGTCGATGTGTTTTTTTATGAAGACATCGATGTTTGGCACAAGTGCAAGATCACCTATATCGTGGCGGATGCAGATAGCGGTAAGGAGAAAAAAGTAACCCAGTTTATGTTGGTCACAGCCCATAATGTCAAAGAAGCGTATGACCGAATTTATGAGAGTCTAAATAATATGCTGGTATCTTTCAACGTCCCTGAAGTTGTTGAAAGTCCAATAGTGGAGATTTTTCCCTATGAAAAAGATGATGACCTGAACCCACCAATTCCCGATAATTTACGGCCATTGGAAGAAACTGAAAGTAAAGAGTAGGTGGATATGGGAGGTAAACACCTAATAATCAGCTCCTAATAAAATTCATAACAACCAATATGATTTAATAAACAAATCCTTTACTGCGTTGTTTTTAGGTTAGTTTAATTTTCACTTAAGCTAAGGCAGTATTATATAAGTTAGAGTTTTCAATATTGATTTTAAAATGCCGATCACATTATAAAAAAAGTTGAAAATAGACATTTTATTGTAATACAAGTTTTTATTTTTAACTTTGAATTCAATTCAGTTGTTAAAAATATGAAAAGTTTTCTTGTATTAGTTATACTATTTTTTGGATTTTCCCTACATTCTTTCGCCCAGCATGACCGATCACACAGGTTGGGATTTGGATTGGGCCCTTCCGTGTTGTATGGAAATGGTGGAATTTACCGCGAATTTAAATTTAATGTATTGCCAGTAGCTACTGTTGATTTTAGTTATGTTTTACATCCATTTTTCGATATTAAGGCAACAATGGGCTGGCAAATGATGGACGGTGGGGACTACTACAATGAGGGTCGTAAAGAAACGATTTCCCGGGGAGGATTTCCTTACGGTTTTAAAGGTAATTTATTTTTTGCTGATATCATGCCAATTTATCATTTTAACCCCGATCAAAGCGGATATCTCCCTTCCCTAATCAAAGTTTATACGGGTATTGGACTTGGATTTTTTCATTCTCAACGTACCGATGAACGATACATATTTAATGACTCAGGTAGAGAAAATCAATCCTATTCTGCTTCAGGATCTCACTTTTATATCCCATTTAGACTAGGTATCTTTAAGTCCATAAAGAAGAATACAGGGGAAATCGGGCTAGAAGGTACTATGCTGTTTAGCCCGTTCGGGGAATTTGACGGAGATGAATTGAACATTAGAACGATTAAGATGGATATTGCAACCCAATTTCAATTTTATTATCGGATTCCTTTAAGCAATTAATAAATCGAACAGGAGTCAGGTCAAAATATCTAAATTATAGTTGACTAACATTCTCATTTAATGGGATTGTTGGTCAACCAGCCTATGAAGGCTCCGGACATTTGCAGATTAATCGGATTTTCAAGCGTTAGCTGAACCTGTACAAAAGGTATTAATCTCTGTTTTCTGATACGGTTTTCTATTGTATCTTTTTTTAATATTTTTCAATAACGACAGGCGTTGGATATACTTACACAGGATGGGGTGGGTAAAAACACCCGGCCGGGTTATATCCGTAAAAACCCTGACCTTAATCCAATTTCGAAATAGGCCTGAAATTTTAGCGGTTATTTTCCACGGATATTTTTTTAAAACTTACAAACTGATTAGTTTTATCGCTTATAACCTGAAAAAAACCTAACTATCTTATGAACATCAATAAGTATGTGCTGTTTCTTTCCTTAGTCGCCGCTCTGGGAGGATTTCTTTTTGGATTTGACACAGCGGTGATCTCTGGAGCGGAAAGAGCTATACAGCAAGTATGGAATCTAAGTGACTGGAGCCATGGATTGGCGGTTGCCATTGCACTGTATGGAACTGTCATCGGAGCACTTTTTGGAGGTATACCGGCAGATAAGTACGGGAGAAAAAAATCTTTGATTTGGATAGGGATTCTCTTTTTCGTTTCAGCATTGGGCTCGGCAGTTGCTCCTGATGTGTATTCGTTTATGTTTTTTCGGTTTATCGGTGGATTGGGGGTAGGCGCATCTTCGGTGGTGGCACCCATGTATATCAGTGAAATTTCCCCCGCAAAAAATCGGGGTCAACTGGTTGCCCTCTATCAGTTTAACCTTGTTTTCGGAATCCTGGTTGCCTATTTCAGCAATTACCTCATCGACATGGCTATTTCTGTGGAAAGTTGGCGTTGGATGCTTGGTGTTGAGGCAATACCTGCCCTAATTTATACGGCGTTGGTATTCAAAGTCCCGCAAAGCCCACGTTGGTTGATAGCTAAAAAAGATGATTTTGTGGAGGCAGAACGCATCCTTACACGAACTGACCCAGATGGGGTAAAAGAAGCCATTCGGATGGCTTTAGAGGAGAAGCAGCAAAACAGGTTAAAGGTAGGGTATTCCGCTCTCTTTAACTCCAAGTATTTGCACATTACCCTGCTGGCAATCGTGATTGCGATGTTCAACCAACTTTCCGGCATCAATGCCATTATCTATTTTGCCCCTAGGATATTTGAAATGGCAGGCATTAGTGCGGAAGGAGCCCTTTTGTCAACTGTGGGCATAGGAGCCATCAACCTCGTCGCTACCATGCTGGGGCTATATTTGATAGATAGAATTGGCCGTAAAAAACTCATGTACATGGGGTCTGTGGGATATATCATTTCTTTATCTCTGATTGCTTATTCCTTCTCAGGAGGTCAGATTAGTGTCAGTCTTTTGCCAATTTTCGTGTTCATGTTCATCGCGTCCCACGCCATCGGCCAGGGGGCAGTGATTTGGGTGTTTATTTCAGAAGTATTCCCCAACGAACTTCGGGCCTATGGGCAGTCCATTGGCTGCTTTACCCATTGGATTCTTGCGGCGGTTATCGCAAATGTTTTTCCTTTCTTTGCCAACCAAATCGGACCAGTCTCTATTTTTGGCTTTTTTGCGGTGATGATGGTCCTTCAGTTAATCTGGGTGGCTACAAAAATGCCCGAAACCAAGGGAAGGTCCTTGGAAGAGATTCAACAAGATCTAATGAAAAGTCATGACTAAAAAAGTAATCTGCTTTGGAGAAATGCTCTGGGATATTTTTCCCAAAGGGAAAATTGCGGGGGGTGCACCGATGAATGTAGCGCTACATCTCCGGCACTTAGGACTGGATGTATCCATGATCTCCAGGGTAGGAGAGGATAAATTGGGCAAAAAACTGCTCAAATTCGTGCGAAACTACCACTTAAATCAAGAACTTATCCAACTTGATACCGACCTGCCGACCGGAACAGTTTTGGTGAACGACAGTGATCCAGAAAACATCCGCTATGAAATCGTAAAACCAGCGGCATGGGACAATATTCAATGGAACGAAGCAACAGCTCTTCAAGTGAAACGTGCTGACGCATTAGTTTTTGGGAGTTTAGCTGCCCGGGAGACTACTAGCCGGGAGGCACTATTCAAATTCCTTTCCTTAGACATATTAAAGATCCTTGACATCAATCTCAGACAACCCTATTATTCCCCGGAACTGTTGGAACAGCTGTTGTTGAAATGTGATATACTTAAAATCAATGAAGAGGAACTAACCATTCTTGCCAATTATTACAACCTCCCTGATAAAATGTCGCAAGCATTAGGAAAATTAACGGAGCTTTTTGACATTCAAATGATTTGTGTGACTTTGGGAGCAAAAGGAGCTATACTGTTCACTGATGATGAGATAGTTTCCCACCCAGGCTATCCGGTAGCAGTAGTGGATACGGTAGGATCGGGGGACGCATTTCTGGCCGGATTTATTTATAAATACCTGGAAAAACAATCTCCCGAACATATCTTAGATTATGCCTGCGCCTTGGGTGCATTGGTTGCTACGCTTAGCGGTGGAACACCTAAATATGAGTTGGATGAAATCGAAAAAATCAAAAAGGAATAAAAAAGGCCTCCAATTTTCATTGGAAGCCTTTTTTATGTCTGAGCTTTGAGTTTAGAAACTAACTCCTAAGGAAAGTTTAAATCCTCGATTAAACACATCCGCATTAGAGTCTTTGAAAATTGGCGTCATGCCGTAATCATAACTTGCTTGCAAATTTAATCCAACAGGCAAATTATATCCCACTCCAAATACAAGACCGGCATCAATATCGTTGATGGCATCTGTTTGCCAGTCGAAGGTGGATCCCAGTGCGTCCGCCTCAAAACTGGATCCTGTTAATATGGAACCTTGGGGACCCGCGAAAAAATTCAATCCTTCCGTGGCATAAAATCGAAGCAAAATTGGAACGTCGATGTAATTCAACACTGCCCTCGAATCGACAAAATCATCATTCTGAGTTCCTTTTACAGAATAATAAATTCCAGGTTCGATTGAGAACCTGTCAACGACAAACATGTTCGCAAATATACCCGCATGGAATCCTATCCGGTTGGTATAATCATTGCTGCTGATGTCGGATCCTCCCCAGTTAAAGAAATTGGCTCCTCCCCTTACTCCAAAACCGGTGTTTTGCTCACTGGCCGGAGAACTCATCTGAGCTTGGGCGTGCATGGCAAACCCAAGAAAAATAGCTACTACAAATGTTATTTTTTTCATGATATAGTAATAATTGGTTTATAATACGTATCCCCTATACCAAATGCATGCCATAAAATACCTTAACTAAAATTCATTTTGAATACACGCAGTTTAAGTCTATTGCTAAAATACAGTTTAAAATACCTCAATAGCCTAACTGGTTGAAGTACAAGAGCACAAGGCGTTTCAAATTCTTCAGGTGCAAAGCGGAAGTTGATATTCATTTTGACATTCCAAAAATCCGCTTCCTACACTTTCAAAATTCCACCAACTCCAAGTTCGATCACCATGCGACGATGTGTTTGTATATTATACCCATAATAATCATAAACATGTCTCCAAAATTGGAGGTTGTAGAAAGTCGAACGTGGTGGATCTTTTGCGGATTTTTATATCATCATTTTATTTTCCGCGATTATCTGAGTATTTTAGATTACTAAAGTTTATTTATGAAGAAACTGATCTGGCTGGGTGCGTTACTCTGGTGCATACAGTCACATGCACAGGTTACGGAATTTAAAAATGAAGGTATCCTCCACCTAAAAATCCATAATGGAATGGTTACTGATCTTACAGTGGCACCTGATTTATACGTCGGAGGAATGCAACTCACCTGGCAATATGGGGTGGTACCTGGCCGGGTTAGACTTGGCGCGACAGGAGGTAGCTTCTACACCGGTAAGAAGGTCCAAGCACTTGCCGGACCAACCGCCGCGCTTTTGCTAAAAAGCTTTGCAGCAGCAGATTACGGAACCGTAGGCAACCTACACTTATCCCTTGAACATTTGTGGGGTTCGGAAAAACAAAAGCTCGTTGGCGGCGGTCTTCATGCTGATGTGCTCAATAGAATTGCACTTGGGCTTACGTCACATTATGATTATGAGTGGAAAAATTGGTGGATTCAATCCGTTATTGCCATTAGGCTTAGTAAACCTAAAGAAACCATACGGGAATTTTAATTGATTAAATCATATCTTATGAATAAGGCATTGGTTATAAGCGGTGGAGGTTCCAAGGGGGCGTTTGCCGTTGGAGCTATAGAGAAACTTTTAGATGAATTACCTATAGGTAATTATGACATCGTAGTAGGCACAAGTACCGGTGCCTTAATTGCACCTTTAGCGATTGCAGGAAAGTATAATTTGCTACGGATATTGTATACAACGGTAAGAACGGAGGATATTATTGTAAAAGATAATATTGGCAACCGGCTTGGGAAGGATTCCATATTTGAAGCTGGACCACTTTGGAATCTCCTGAAAAAATACTATACAGATGACCTCATAATCGAAATACTTGAAGGAGCCCAGAAACTATACCTTACTACCACATGCCTGCAAACCGGAGAACTCGTTGTATTTACCAACGATATCACAGCCAAAAATGGCAGGTATTACAAGGTTAAATTGATTAAAGATCCCATGCACTTTCGCAGGGCGGTATTGGCATCTGCTTGTATGCCAGTGTTTATGCCACCCGTACAGGTGAATAGAGACCTTGTTGGTGATCCTGATAGAAACCTTCAGTACGTTGACGGTGGGGTACGGGAATATGCAGGTGTTAATATGGCGATAGACAACGGAGCAACCCATATTTTCACCATCCTGCTATCTCCCGAGGGTGGAGACTTTACACAAAACACCTATGGGAATTTATTCGGGATTCTAGAACGAACAATCGATATTTTCATGGTTGATGTGGGCAAGAATGACCTGTTGGTTCCGGCTATTTACAATGAAGCCTTACAATATATCGATAACGTAAAAAAGAAGATGAGTACCGCCGGCCTCTCGCAAGATCAAATTGATAATTTTTTCAATATGCCAGGCAGGGATAACCCTTTTACAGGGAAAAACCCGCTTAAAGTTTTTATTATTCGGCCCGAATTACCACTTGGCGGCGGTCCGGGTGGGTTAGTTTTCGATCCTGCTGAAATGAAAAACATGATGTCGAAAGGAGAGATTGCAGCAAGTACATTTATTGCAGGCCTTACGCCGGACGATATTAATTTGGCGTAAGCTTAAAAACAGATTCATCAACAAATATCCCACATTTTATTTATCCCATTGATTATTTTTAATCTTGAATGTTTTTGTCTTTCCATTAACCCGCAAAGCTTATTTATTCCTCCTCAAATCAAATAAAGGAACTAGTGTTCAGGATTGTGGTGGACTACAGCTTACATCAGGTAGGCAAATCGTCTCCATTTTCCATTTCAGTCGATTTCAAAATTGCTCTTATCCGATCAATGTGAACCTGGGACATTTCTGCCCGTTCAAGAGCTGATTTAGAACCCACACCTTTGTTTCCCCGAGCCATTTCCGTCAGTAGGTTTTTTCGCTCTTCAAACATTCGAAGTGCTGTCCACATCGTTTCTTCAATTTTACTTGTCTGTTCTGCTAAAAGGTAGGCTGCCGTATACGCATGCCCGGTATGGCAACGAAACCGTAGGTCACTATCGGTCCCTACTTTCCACAATACACCCCCGCAACCTGGACAGTTAAAAGGAACCTGATCTCCCAGTTTATTTACAGCGGACAAGTCGCTTAATACCCGTTCGGCAATTTTAGCCTCTGTCAAAACATCGTCAGGAACAGGTTTGCTTTTTTGAGGGTTGCGCGGAATAATCGTAGATAGCAGTGTACCCATTTCAGATATGGGGAGGCAATAGTCTACCTTGACGTTGTTTAGCGCATTTCTTGGCATATCCGGATACTCCGCTTCCTCTGGATCCTGCACAATACATATCCCGCCGCATTTTTGTATGGCTTTCATCCCTGATGTTCCATCATCAAGATAACCGGTAAGCAATATGCCGATAACACCAGCCCCAAAGGCTACTGCTGCCGACCGAAATAACGGATCAATAGCAGGACGTGACCTGTTTTCATGGGCACCTTTTGTCACCAGCATTTTTTGGTTTTTCCCAACCAACAGGTGATGATCGGACGGGGCCAGATATAAATGCCCTGGTTTTAATTCCTTTCCGCTTATAGCATGCTGACATTTTAGCGTTTCTAACTTATTAAGCTCATCCAAAAGTATACGACCCGTAGCATCGGGAGAAATATGGCGTACTATCAATACCGGCAGTGGGAAGTCTTTGGACAGTTGGCTTATTAGATTTTTCAATGCGTGAAGCCCCCCAGCAGATGTCCCTATTACAAGTACCTGAGGAATTTTCTCAGGCTTATCATCCTTTTCCTTGTTTTTCATTCTTTTAATTCACCAATTTTTAATTTCCTATTGGGTCACAAACCTTTTAAATGGTTCAACGTTTTTAAAAAAATTCTGACTAAGATCAGTAATTAAAACTTTCCGGGGGGGGGTGTAGGTGGTGATTCTAAATTAGAAAATGCGCCCAATCAAATAAAATGTTCTAAAAAAAATTCCCCCGATAAAAACACCCAAAGAACTACCGGTTACTACCAAACTTACAAAAAACCTAAACCACCCTTTTCTCTATATAACTGGAATTCAAAATAGCCAAGGCACCCATATATTTCAGTCGGAAAGAAATCAAATCTCCGACCTTATAGCTTTTTGGGTTTTCTCCCAGGTTCAAAATAAGCATATCGGAACTTACACCTAAAATCTCAAATTCATCATCCTCTGGAATTAGGTATTTGGGATCTATATCCAACAGCCCAATGTCCAAAATTGCCCTATAGCTAGTTTTTCCATACAAATTTTCATCCAGCTTGGCTATTTTGCCTTGAGGATTGGAGGCTAATGTGCCTGTAGGTAGTAATGGTTTTTCCTGCATCTCTATGATTTCAGCGAAAAGCTCAAAGACATCGCCATGCATACCCTCAATTAACTTCTCTTCAAAAAGATCTATACCAAAATAGAGGGTCTCCCCTACTCTAAAATGGTTAATCCCTTTGGGCAACTGTTTATGGAGCATCAACGGTATTGTCACCGAAGTACCGGCCGAAACCCATGGTATCTTCTTTGAAAATTTCAGTTCGATAATCTGTTTGTAAAGGGAAAGTTGGATCAATTTATCCGCCGATGGCATAACCCCATTGAGGCAATTCAAATTGGTCCCCAAACCTATAATCTCCAAATTGGGCAGTTCAAAAACCTGGGAATAGAAATCCAACAAATGGTCTCCCATTACTCCTTCACGGAGATCACCTGTTTCGACCATGATTATAATCTTGTGTTGCTTATCCTGCCGCACCGCCTCCTCGCTAATCCAACGGATGGTATTCAATTCACTGTTTAGACTCACGTCGGCATATTTGACCATATCGGCCAAATTTCTTTTGGACGGCGGCTTGATGTAGACTGTCTGAACGTCGGGATTAATTTCCTTAACCTTTGCTAGGTTGCTTATTCGGGAGTCGTGAATTTCCACCACACCCAAGTTAATTAGTTCCTTAATATACTTCCTGTTGCCGCACAGAATTTTGGACACCACGCCCCATTCCACTCCATTTTGGTCGAACTGGTCCTTTAGGAACTGATAATTATCAAAAAGTTTTTCACGGTAAAGATTCAGAAATGCCATATTATTTTTTAAGTCTCATTTCAAGATACTTGTTGGTAAAACCCAACTTCTCATACAGTTTTCTAGCCGGATTATCCGGCTCCACATGCAATGCTATGTCGCCGCTAGCCATGGTTATCGCCGTAGTCATGATTTTTTTCCCTAGTCCTTTGCCCCGTTGAGAAGCGTCCACTGCAATGTAGACGAGGATGTTATCGGGTATATACCCTGACATCCCTGTTTTATTTATTATCACAGCACCGACAATTTTACCTTCCTCCCGAGCCAACACTGCAAATCCTCCCTTATCCACCGCTTGATCCAGTGCATAGTCGAGACAATTCATAATATGCTCGTGGGGATCACCGTACTCATCCAAGTGTTGAAATAGAAAGTCCGCTATCTCCAGTTTTTGCAAATAGGTGGCATTATCGATGGCTGATAGTGTTTCAATATGTGTCATGCTTTAGTTACTATATTTATAAATTCTGTTTTTTTGTCTTTTCAATCTTATATACAAGCAAAAATGCTGCTAAAGAAGCTGAAACGCCAAAGAAATTCGGATCCAGCCCAAATGGTAGAGAAATAGTCAGAAAGGATAGACCTGCAGTAACTCCTCCCCCTAGAATCATGGAAACTAATGCGGCAGTCGGTGAACGCATATTCCAAAAAAGCCCTGCCAAAATGGGGATAAACAGTCCAGAAACCATAAAAGCATATGAATACAACATGAGTTCCAGCACATTGGTCATCTGCAAAGCAATAAACAAGGCAACAATACCAATCAATAAGGTAAAAAGTTGACTTAATCTCATAACGGTAGCATCGGACTTATTTTTTAAGTACTTCCCAAAAATATCTGTCGTCAAATTGCCTGAGGCAGCCATCAGGCAGGAATCTGCCGTAGACAGGACCGCTGAGAAATACGCCGACATCATCAACCCCATAATGCCCACAGGTAATACGGTGCTCAACAAGATGGGCAATCCCATTTCCGGATCGAGCGTGTCCTCTGCAACTGCTATCATGTCAAGTTCAAATGCAACCTTAGCCAGGACACCCAGCGACACCCCCATAAAAGCCATGATAGGCCATTCAAAAACACCTGCTATGTACCAAGCCTTTTTAGCAGACTTCACGTCCCTGCTCGCAAATATGCGCTGGTAGAGAGTCATCCCAACAAACCAAATAGGCATAATAGTAATGCCCCAATTGGCTAAATCCTGCCAAGTCAAATTGGTCAGTGAAAAGTATTCGGCAGGGAGTGTGCGTTGAATCACTTCCCACCCCCCCACATGGTAGTAGGAAACGGGCAAGCCTATAAAAATAAACCCCATCAACAAGATGATCCACTGTATGGTATCGGTGTAAATCACGGCTTTAAGCCCTCCCAATACGGTATATACTACCGCAATTGCTCCCATAACCCACAAGGCCGTACTTAACTGAAGTCCATCAAACGTGCCTGAAGCAAGTTTGGCACCAGCCAACAACTGGGAGGAGGTAAATCCCAAGTACCCCACAAAACATATCACAGCGGCCACTATGCCCACCCGCTTATCAAAGAGATGATCAAAAATCTGGGGAAGCGTATAGAATTTTTCAAATGCAGGAGAGGACTTTACTACGGGTATCAGAAAAACGGCCGCGAGCCATGCTCCCAAAAGCCCGGTAAACAACATCCAACTCCCAGAAAGGCCCATCACAAACCCAAGACCCCCAAGACCTACAGAAAATCCACCACCCACATCTGTGGCCACCACAGACAATCCAATATGCCAACTCCCTACATTTCTACCCCCTACAAAATAATCATCCTGTCCAGTATTCCTTTTCATAAAGTAAAACCCCACACCAAGCATGAGAATCATGTATATGATGAAAATGAGAAGGTCGATATATGCCATGGTTGATAGGTTGATAGGTTTATGGGTTGATGAGTTATGAATTATGGGTTATGGGTTATTGGGTTATTGGCAATTAGATTCCAGTTTAGCGAACAAGTCTGAGATAAGAGGCTTACAATATCATTTATTAATCATATAGTACAAAAAAAGAGGGGCGACATTTGCCGCCCCTCTTTTTCAGAATTAGGATATCTAATTTTCAGCTTACACATTCTCGGTCACCACGGAAGCAGCATAATACTCCCTGTTCATCCGTGCGATATTGCTTTGTCTTATTTCTTTTGGACATTCCGCCGAGCAGGCTCCCGTGTTGGAGCATGCGCCAAATCCCTCAGCATCCATTTGGGCAATCATTTTTTCTGCCCGTTCTCTTCGTTCCACCTGCCCTTGCGGCAATAAGGCTAATTGCGAAATCTTTGCTGAAACAAAAAGCATGGCTGAGCCATTCTTACAGGCTGCCACACAGGCTCCACATCCTATACAGGTAGCCGAATCAAATGCTTCATCTGCAATTATCTTGGGAATCGCAATTTCATTCGCATCAGGTACGCCACCGGTATTAACAGAAACATACCCACCTGCCTGAATAATTCGGTCAAAGGCTCCTCTATCCACCACCAGATCCTTGACAACAGGAAAGGGCTTAGCTCTCCAAGGTTCTATGGTAATGGAATCCCCGTCTTTAAAAGATCGCATGTGCAACTGGCAAGTTGTAGTTTGCTGAGGCCCGTGAGGTCTGCCGTTAATGAACAGCGAACAGGTACCACAGATTCCTTCTCTACAGTCATGATCAAAATGAACCGGGTCTTCGCCTTTTTCGGACATTTCTTCATTCAATACATCCAACATCTCCAAGAATGACATATCCTCGGAAATTCCAGTTACTTTATATTCTTTAAAACCACCTTTGTCAGACTGGTTTTTTTGTCTCCAAATTTTTAATGTAAGATTCATACCTAAATTACTTTTCGTAGTTTAATTACTTGTAGCTTCTTTGAGTCAATTTCACATTTTCAAAAACCAACTCTTCTTTGTGGAGTTCTTCTTCGATACCTTCACCCTTATATTCCCATGAAGCTACGTAGGCAAAGTTTTCGTCATCCCGAAGCGCTTCGCCTTCAGGAGTCTGATATTCTTCCCGAAAGTGACCACCGCAACTTTCATTTCTATTCAATGCATCATCCATCATCAATTCACCTAGCTCTATAAAATCGGCTACCCGATGTGCTTTCTCTAGTGACTGGTTCAGTTCCTCACCTGTTCCGAGCACCTTAACGTTTGACCAAAATTCAGACTTTAACTCCTTTATCATGGCCTTAGCTTTTATCAGTCCATCCGCTGATCTTGCCATGCCACAATAATTCCACATTATTTTCCCCAATTTCTTGTGGTAATAATCAACTGTCTTAGTACCGTTTATTGTTAGGAGCTTTTGAATACGCTCTTTCACGTCTGACTCAGATTTCTTGAATTCCGGATGATCAACATTGATTTTTTGGATTGGAAGGTTTGCCAAATAATCCCCGACAGTATAAGGAACTACAAAATACCCATCGGCCAATCCTTGCATGAGAGCCGACGCGCCAAGGCGGTTGGCTCCGTGGTCGGAGAAATTGGCTTCACCCAAGGCATATAGACCCGGTATATTTGTCATTAAGTTATAATCTACCCATAATCCCCCCATGGTATAGTGAACTGCAGGATAAATCATCATTGGGGTCTGGTACGGATTTTCCCCGGTAATCTGCTGGTACATATCAAACAGATTTCCGTATTTACTTCTTACCAAATCCTCCCCATCCCGAAGGATGGCATCCCGGAAATCCAAGAATACCGCTTCTCCGGTTTCATTCACTCCCCGACCTTCATCACAAACATATTTCGCATTTCGTGAGGCAACATCACGGGGAACCAAGTTACCAAAGGACGGATACTTGGTTTCTAAGTAGTAGTCTCTCTCTTCGTCCTTAATATCCTTAGGTTTGATTTGCTTTTTGCGCAATTTCTCAGCCATTTCAATCGTCTTTGGCACCCAAACCCTGCCATCGTTACGCAGTGATTCAGACATAAGAGTCAATTTTGACTGATGATCGCCTGATACCGGGATACAGGTGGGGTGAATCTGCGTGTAGCACGGGTTGCTAAAATAAGCACCCTTCTTATGTGCTCTCCATGCGGCAGTTACATTGGAACCCATGGCGTTGGTAGACAAAAAGAAAACATTGCCATATCCACCTGTACATAATAAAACCGCATGGCCACTGTGTGACTCAATAGCTCCGGTAATCAGGTTTCTTGTCACAATGCCCCTGGCCTTGCCATCCACGATCACCACATCCATCATTTCGGTACGGGGAAAAAGCTTCACCTTCCCGTTGGCAACCTGACGGCTTAATGCCGAATAAGCTCCTAAAAGCAACTGCTGTCCGGTCTGACCCCTAGCATAAAATGTCCTAGAAACCTGTGCGCCTCCAAAGGATCGGTTGGCCAAAAGGCCTCCGTACTCCCTTGCAAAAGGGACGCCTTGAGCTACGCACTGATCGATAATGTTTACCGAAACCTCGGCTAAACGATAGACATTGGCTTCTCTAGACCGGTAATCGCCTCCTTTGATAGTATCATAAAACAACCTGAAGATGGAATCACCATCATTTTGATAGTTTTTCGCTGCGTTGATTCCACCTTGGGCAGCTATGGAGTGCGCCCTCCGGGGACTATCCTGAAAACAGAATGCCTTTACATTATATCCCAGTTCCGCCAGGGAGGCTGCGGCAGAAGCTCCCGCCAATCCGGTACCCACTACAATAATTTCGTATTTTCTTTTGTTTGCCGGATTTACCAGCTTGACGTTGAATTTATGTTTGGTCCATTTTTCGGCCAAAGGGCCGGAAGGTATTTTAGCGTCCAGTATCATTGATTTTTCTATTTATTGTCATAATCAATTTTCATAAGAATTGTTTCAGAGACTCTGTATATACAAAACAATTGGTATCAGAGCGAATAGAGCAGGGACCAATATGGCAAACCCAATCCCTACCTTTTTAATGAGGGGAGAATACTTTTTATGATTTAGTCCAATCGTCTGGAATGCACTGCCAAACCCATGGTACAGGTGAAAAGCAAGAAAAACCATACTCAGCACATAAAAACCTGCATAAAAGGGGTTTTTAAACGCTTCCTCCACGATAATAAACGCATTGTCGTATTCTACACCATCGATGTTGACTTTATCCGGAGAGCCAAATTTCAAACGGTACCAAAACCCTCGAAGATGCACCAGTAAAAAGATTAAAATAACCGTACCTAAGATACCCATGTTTCTGGATGCCCATGAACTGTTCGCTGACGGGTTGGTGACAGCATATTCAATTGGTCTCGCTTTTTTATTATGTTGGGTCAGGAGAATTGCGTACACAATATGTACGAGAATTAAAATAAAATTAATAATGGAAACTCCTCTAATCAGTGGATTGACTGCCATGCCCTGTGCATAGATATTGAAAGCTTCCCCGCCATCACCTGCCAATAATTGTAGGTTACCAGCCAGGTGGACCACCAAAAATAGAATAAGAAACAAACCGGTAAGGGCCATTAACAATTTTCTGCCCAATGTACTGTTTAAGGTTTTTGTTACCCAACTCATATATGATTTTCTTTGTCTAAATGGATTATTTTACTCAAATGCCAAATTTACGTTTGGATTCAATAGCAAACAATCAATCAGTAATCCATCAATCTTATTTTAAAAGGTTCTAAATAACACCTGGAACCTTCCCCTATTTGGAAGAATTGATTTTAAATCTAACCGAAATACCATTTTTATTGTTTAATATCTTGAATGATTAAGCAGGGAACGGCTTAAGAAATGTCACCATATTTTACAATAAATTTTAAATCAGCCAGTTAATACAATAAATTTAGCTTTTCAGAAAGGACACCATATCTGCTAGTTAGGTAAGACTTTCGCTTCTCCTGATTAGGAGATCAAATATTTTCGCTATAATTGATATTAATTTGAAAATGTCGGGTTCAATACCCTAATTTAGAGAAACCATAATTGTCCAAAACCGTTTGGAAGATGGATATTGTCAATATTAATTGCTGTTGTAGCTTTAGGGACTTCCAATTCCTATGGTTTACAAAACCCTAAGTAGGAGCTAAAAAAATATCAAATGAAGCGTAAACAGTTACTTTTGGGGCTTACCCTTTTTCTCAGCCTCATTGTGTCCCAAACCATGGCCACCCACATTCGTGCTGGTGAGATCATTGCAGAGCGGGTTTCAGTGCAAACATTAACCTACCGTATTACCGTTGTGGGGTACACGGACACCCGTTCAACTGTTGAATTTGGTCCAGGAATCGTTTATTTTGGGGACGGAAGGGAAGAACGTTTAAACACTGAAAGTGAGTTTGTTCAGACTGAGACTCTAGGCAACAATATTCAAAAAAACGTTTTTGTTATATTGCATACCTATCAAGGTCCAGGCAACTATACGATCCGGTTTTTGGAGTTTAACCGAAATGCCGCCACTTTGAATATGGATCAATCGGTGGACACCCCGTTTTATCTGGAAACCCTTATCCGAATAGATCCCTTTTTGGGTGTAAACAACTCTCCCGTATTGACCATCCCCCCTGTGGATAACGGGGCAGTGAACCAAACCTATATTCACAACCCAGGGGCGTATGATCCTGACGGGGACTCGTTGGTATATGTGATGGATATCCCAAAGCAAGCTTTCCAACGACCCGTCAACAATTACAGAAGTCCAGCCTCCGGTGAATTTAGCTTTTCCAGACAAAACGGTACAACTCCCCCTGTCTTGGAGTTGGATCCAGTCACGGGAGACCTTATTTGGGATGCTCCCGGGATTGCAGGTCAGTATAACGTCGCTTTCCGGATAGAAGAGTGGCGCCAGGTAAATGGGGAATGGGTACGTATTGGGTATGTATTGCGTGACATGCAGATCATCATTGAAAACACGGATAACCAACGGCCTGAATTGATCATGCCAGATGATATTTGTGTGGTTGCAGGTACACGCATAGAGGAAATTTTTCAGGGTTTTGACCCCGATGGAGATCCAATAAAGATCGAAGTATTTGGTGACCCAATAGAGATTACTACCTCACCCGGTTCATATAGCCCTCTTTCTGTTTTTCAACCATCGCCTGGTATCGTTAACTTCCAATGGCAGACGGTATGTGCCCATGTGCGGTCCAGACAATATCAGGTAAGGGTGCGGATCTCAGACCAACCTTCGTCAGGGCCGTCTCTAGTGGATATCAAGACTTGGAACGTTACAGTAATTGGCCCTCCCCCTGTAACCGACGATATCTTTCAAGATCAAGGCAGATCCGCTAATATTTCGTGGGATCCTTATTCATGCAGTAGTTCGGCGCAGGACATACAAATTTGGAGAAGAATTAACAGCGACCCCTATGAACCCGACTCCTGTGAAACAGGTATAAGGGCTGGTTATGAGTTGGTGGGCACGACTGATATCGACACGTTTAATTTTAAAGATACTAATCAGGGAATGGGACTCAGCCCCGGCAACACCTATTGCTATAGGCTTGTGGCCACCTATCCTTCTCCAAGAAGTGGACTTAGCGTAGTTTCTGAGGAAATTTGTATCACAGTAGATGTGGACGTGCCACTAATCACCAATGTAAGTATCGAAGATACCGATGTGGATGATGGTGAAATCCTCGTCAGATGGACTCCTCCGTACGACATTGACCAGGAACTGTATCCTGGACCCTATCAATATGAACTGATCCGAGCCCAAGGTTTTATGGGTATGCAAAATCTTAGTTCGGTGATTATTACCGGTGATACGGTGTTTACAGACACCGGGTTAAATACGGAAAACCTTGTTTATAATTACCGAGTTGGATTAATTTCTCAAGGGGAGAAAATTGACACATCGAGTATGGCTTCTTCCGTACGGGTGGAGCCGACTATAATAAATGAAGCCATAGAGCTCACCTGGGATTTCAACGTTCCCTGGAATAACTCCACAGCCACTTATCCGCATCAGGTCTACCGAAATCGTACGGACCCTGATGCCAATGATGACGAAACCTTCACGCTGATCGGAGAATTGGATGTAACCACCGCAGGATTTGTTTTTCTTGACGATGGCAGCCACAACGGGGTTACACTGGATACTGAAAAAGAATATTGTTATTACATCATCACAAATGGTGTGTATAATATCGATATTCTAGAATATCCTTTGGCAAATAAGTCGCAGATAGTGTGTGCAAGACCTGACGATGATCGCCTTCCCTGTCCGCCAGTTCTTGCCTACGATGGCCCGGAATGTGTGGATTTCCTTTCCGACAAACCCTGTAATTTCAGTGATTTCTATCATGACTTGAGCTGGGAGCCTGATTTCTCCGGCAATTGTGACACGGAGCTCAATGGATACCGGCTGTACTTCTCTCCTACAGGAGATGAAGGGACCTTTGAGCTTATTTCAACTTTAGCAGTCATTCAGAATAATACACGCATCACCGGATTGCTGGATCTAAAGGGGTGTTATTATCTCACTGCGGTGGACCGATCCGGAAATGAAAGTGATCCATCCAATATCGTCTGTATTGACAACTGTCCCAATTACGAACTGCCCAATGTATTTACGCCGAACGGCGACAATGTCAACGATACGTTTCAGGCCTTTGACAATCCATTTCCAAGCTGTCCACGCTTTGTCGAAGCGGTAGAAATTAATATTTACAACCGATGGGGAGTACTTGTACACTCATACAACAGTTTGTCTTCAACCGAAAACAATATTTACATCAACTGGAACGGTAGGGATTTGGACGGAAGAGACCTTCCGGCAGGCACCTACTTCTACTCGGGCACAGTACTGTTCAATGTACTCGATGCAAGTCAACGGGAACGGAAATTGAAAGGAACGATCCAATTGATGAAGTAACCAAGCGGTGAAAAGCAATCAAAAGGGGTGGAAAATAAATTCCACCCCTTTTTTAATGGGTGAAAAACAAGAAATGGAGGGAGTTGGACATACTCCTTTAGTCTGGTTTTCAGATTATCCCGTCTGCATCTTAACAATAAGTTATTTCATATAATATTGGAATATTTCTACCTTAGGCTCAAGAGTAGGTATCGAATTAGGAACTTTTTACCTAACTTAACCGTAATTATCAGCTTAGGAAAGATAAAAGACCTAGAAATAAATAACATTAATTAAGATATGAAAGCACACGACAAGAAAAGCCAAGCCAGTTTAACCCCCCAAGATGCATTGGAATATTTGAAAGAAGGAAATCACCGGTTTCTCAATAATTTGCGGGCAAACCGAAATTTACTTCAGATGGTCAATGAAACTTCTGAAGGACAATGGCCCTTTGCTGTTATTTTAAGCTGCATTGATTCCCGGACTTCGGCGGAGTTAGTTTTTGATCAAGGCCTGGGAGATATATTTAGTGTCCGGGTGGCAGGGAATGTGGTCAATGAGGATGTTTTGGGAAGTATGGAGTATGCTGTAAAATATGCGGGCTCCAAACTGGTGTTGGTCCTCGGCCATACAAAATGTGGAGCGGTAACCAGTGCATGTAATAAGGTAAAAGATGGGAACATTACTGCCCTTTTGCATAAGATAAAACCTGCAATTGAATTGGAAAAAACTGTGAAAGAAGATCGCGGTGGCAGTAATTCGGAATTTGTAGAAAAAGTGGCCAAACTAAATGTTCACAATGCAATTGAGGAAATCCGGGACAGAAGTCAAATAATTTCCGATATGGAGAAAGACGGCAAAGTGATCGTCGTGGGAGCAAACTATGACGTTGAATCAGGCAAGGTGGAGTTTTTTGAAGGCTAAAAACGGATTTTGAACTTGGTAGATGGTTTGTACAATCCCTCTAAATTCAGCTTTGGTTTATTTCAGCAGAACTATTAATTTTCATTTTCAAGCGAATCTATGAATGCATATGTTTTTCCCGGACAAGGGGCGCAATTTTCGGGTATGGGCAAAGATCTCTATGAGAACAACCCCATGGCGAAAGACATGTTTGACCAGGCGAACGAGACCTTGGGGTTTGTTATCACGGACATCATGTTTACAGGTACTGATGAGGATCTCAGACAAACCAAAGTGACCCAGCCGGCCATTTTCCTGCATTCAGTTATTTTATCTAAGACAATTGAAAGTTTCGATCCCGACATGGTCGCCGGTCACTCTTTGGGCGAGTTTTCTGCATTGGTAGCCAATGGAGTTCTTTCGTTCGAAGATGGGTTGAAGTTAGTCTATCAACGCGCACTGGCGATGCAGGAGGCATGCGAAAGTCAGCCCTCAACGATGGCTGCAATATTGGGTTTACCCGATGAGCAAGTTGAGCAAATATGTGCATCCATCACTGATGAGACGGTGGTTCCGGCCAATTATAACTGCCCTGGTCAACTGGTCATTTCGGGAAGCGTGAAAGGGGTAACAATAGCCTGCGAAAAAATGCTGGCTGCCGGAGCAAAACGTGCAATACCGCTTCCCGTAGGAGGTGCCTTCCATTCTCCTCTCATGGAGCCTGCCCGTATCAAACTTCAAGAAGCGATTTTGGAAACTCCCTTTTATCATCCAATCTGTCCCATTTACCAAAATGTGAGCACAACTGGAGTGACCAATTTAGAAACGATTAAGAAAAATCTAATTGGTCAACTTACAGCTCCCGTAAAATGGACTCAGTCTGTGCAACAAATGGTAAGCGATGGAGCGACTACTTTCATCGAATGTGGTCCGGGAAAAGTTTTACAAGGGTTAGTGAAAAAAATTCACAAAGAGGCTGAAGTTCGAAGTATATAATTCAGATGAATCAAGAGGTGGTACTTTCTGGCCACTTCTTGACCACTGACGCATCCTTAACCCGGGCGAGTAATTCCAGTTGGCTTACCTTGTAAATGGGATGCACATACTCGGGAATTATCTCAACTAACGGAACTAGGACAAACTTCCTTTCCTGAAGATAGGGGTGTGGGATGTTTAAATATGTTGTATCCATCACCACATTATCAAAATAAAGGATATCGATGTCCATCGTTCTGTTTCCCCATCGCTTTTCCCGTTTTCTATCCAAATTGTGCTCTATTTCTTGGATCAATTCCAATACCTGGACAGCATTGGCTTCGGTTTGCATAAGTAAGGCTTGATTTAAATAATTGCCAAAAGAATTACCCCCCCAAGCCTCTGTCTCATAAATTCCTGACTTTTTTATTAACTTAAAATGCTCTTCTAACTGCATAACCGCCTGAGTCAAATAGTTGAGTCGATTTCCCATATTTCCTCCTATCAATAAAACTACCTGATGATTTTCCATGTTATGGATTTGATTATCATAAATTCAACAGAAAAAGATTAAATTTGTCCGCTAACTATCAAGTAAAACTATGAAATTTTTAAGTAATGTATTGGCTGTAATAGTCGGATTGTTGGTATTCTGGGTGATGGCGTTTTTCATCATTGCCGGGATTGTCGCTATTTCGGCAGCAGATGAAAAAGTCAGTATAGACAAAAATACTGTTCTTATTCTCAATTTGGACGGAAAAAGCATTGTGGAAAGGACATCTGACGATGAATTTGATTTCTCCATGCTTGGTGGATTTGGAGGGACGTCTACCGTGGGGTTAATTCAACTCAAACGCGCAATTGCTACGGCTAAGGAGAACGATAACATTTCCGGCATTTATTTAAAAGCCGGATTAGTAAACGGGGGACAGGCCATGCTCAAAGAATTACGTGAAGCGTTAGCCGAATTCAAGGAAAGTGACAAATTTGTGGTATCGTATGGGGAAATCTACACCGAGCCAGGTTACTATCTAAGTTCTGTTGCGGATGAAATTTACCTCAACCCGCAGGGGATGTTGGAGCTGAACGGTCTTGGGGCTGAAATGGTTTTTCTGAAAGGCTTTTTTGAGAAAATTGAGGTTGAACCAGTAGTTTTCAGAGTTGGGGACTTCAAGAGTGCGGTGGAGCCCTTTATCATGGAGAAGATGAGCGAAGAAAGTCGCCTTCAAACAACTGCCTACTTGAACGACTTAAATGAAGTAATGCTTGCCGCCATATCAGAGAGCCGTTCGATTCCAATTGCAGAATTAAGGAATATCAGTCAGCATATGCTGGGTCAAAGCACGAAAGATGTGCTCAATTTGAAACTGGTTGATGGCTTGAGTTATGACGACGAGATCATGGCCCTTTTAAGAGAAAAGCTAGAGCTGTCTGAAGATGATAAAATCGAAACCATTAATGTCACCCAAATCAATAAAACTGGGGGCTCAACAAACCGTCTTTCCAAAAACCGTATCGCCGTAGTTTTGGCTGACGGAGATATAGTTAGCGGAACTGGAGAAGAAAGCATTGCGTCGGAAACTTTTCTGCAAGAAATCCGAAAACTCAAAAAAAACAAAGACATCAAGGCAGTAGTACTACGCATAAACTCACCTGGAGGATCGGCTATGGCCTCAGAAGTAATATGGAGAGAGCTTAGTGAACTAAAAAAAGAAAAGCCGCTGATCGCTTCGATGTCAAACGTGGCGGCTTCTGGTGGTTATTACATTGCCGCACCCGCTGATACTATATTGGCCCAACCAAATACGATCACGGGCTCCATCGGAATATTTGGGATGTGGTTCAATGCCAAAGGACTACTAAACAACAAACTGGGAATTACCACAGACGTCGTTAAGACTGGTGAATTTTCTGACTTCCCGAGTGCAACCCGTGATATGCGGCCTGAAGAAGAAGCTATCTTTCAACGTATGGTCGAAGAAGGGTATGAGACATTTCTTAGTCGCGTCACCGAAGGAAGACAAATGTCAAAAGAAGAACTTTTGCCACTTGCTTCCGGAAGGGTATGGAGTGGAGTTCAAGCGCAACAAAACGGACTCGTAGATTTACTCGGAGGTTTGGAAGAGGCCATAGAAATTGCAGCAGCCAAAGCTGAGGTAGCAGATGATTACCGGGTGGTTTACTATCCGGAACAAAAAAGCTTTTTCGAAAAGCTTCTGAGCGAATTCAGCCGTGATGTTCAACTCGCTTACTCAAGGCTTAAATGGGGAATGACTTATGAAATTTATCAACAAGTGGAAAAAATAAAACGAATGGAAGGTGTGATGGCCCGTATGCCTTTCGATGCGGAGATCCGATAAAAGAAGACGTGTAATGGCCTTAAATAATAAGGCCATTACACTTTTTAGACACATTTATTGAAAATTAACGTTAAAATGCTTACCTTCGTTTCGGATTTACTAAATTATTGTAGTCATGGTTCGCATCTCAATAAAATCTTCACTTTTGCTTCTTTTTTTGGCAAACTCCTTTTTTAACCTATCAGTTTCCACATCTGCACAAACTTCTGATCAAATAGCTACCTACAATATTCAATATGAAAATCCACCGGTAGAATCGAAATCACGGAGCGATCGTGCCCCCCATGCAATCAACTTAATCCGGTTTTATGAAATGGATATATTAGGACCCGAGGAAGGGATATATAACCAAACGGAATACAGCAGCTCAGAATTCTCTTTTCCGCGGCTAGGGACCGATAGTGATCAGACAGACAGCAAACATGTTTGCAGCCCTGTTTTCTATAATCCCGAAAAGTTTGAACTTTTGGAACACAGCTCATTTAGTCTTTCCACTTCCCCATCAAAAAATTCCGAAGATGATAAAATATGTTCTTGGGGTAAATTTAAAGGGAAAGACGGGAAGGAATTTTATGTATTCAATGTTTATTTTGACACGAATGAATCCGAGGAAAGAGTTTCTTCAAAAAGAGAAATTTTGGAAAAAATAAATGCTATAAACAAAGAACATTTACCCTGTATTTTGACCGGAGATTTTAATTTGTCCGAAAACACCCCTGAAATGATGGACAACTTAGAACTTAACCATAACATTATATTGGATAAAAGTCCTGCGAAAAAATCCTAAAATATATAAGCCGCGATTTTATTAGCCGCGAAGAAAGAATCCTGATGAAAGCGGTCCGGCCTGAAACACCCCAAATAGGAGGGCATAGTCTGGTTAATACAACACAAAGAGCATTTGAAGCGAAATGAAGAAGAAGGTATATCCTGAAGCATAAGCCGGGTATTTTTTATACATCAACCAGCCATTTTCCCACCCCGCCCGGATATCGAAATCGTACCCCTTTTCACTGAAGCGTCTAATTTTTTATTGTTCATTTAGTGAATTACTAAATTTCAATCCTTTTTCACCCTGTAATGGCAGCCAAGATATCATGCTTGGTGATAATATGAATCTGATGAGACTCATCCCGGACCAAGACGGCCTTTTCTTTATCCACCATGCTGGAAAGCACATCCAATGTACTATCTAGAGCAACGAACTTCATGGAATCTTCCATAACGTCTGCTACCTGAGCATCTTTGAGGTTGGGATTTTGAATAATTTTGTTCAACAATTTACTGTCGGTAATACTGCCTACGACATTCCCGTCTTCCATCACCGGAATCTGAGATACGCTGCTTGCATTCATCACTGAAATGGCATCCTTGACAAGGGTATCTTTATGCACGACCACTAAACTGTAGCCCCCTGAACGGGCGTTAATAATATTTCTGGCTGTCGTATAATTTTTGTCTTCCAAAAATCCATGGTTACGCATCCAGTCGTCGTTGTAAATCTTGCCCAAATAGCGGGTACCATGGTCAGGAAGCAAAATGACCATTTGGTCGCCTTCCTTTAAATGGTCCCGGGCATACTCCAAGGCACCATGCACTGCCGAACCGCAGGACCAGCCTACGAAAAGTCCTTCCTCCCGGGAAAGCTTCCGTGTCATCACCGCCGCATCCTTGTCCGTCACTTTGATAAAGTGATCTATCATGTCAAAGTCCACATTTTTGGGCAAAATATCTTCCCCAATTCCTTCAGTAAGGTAGGGATATACCTCATTTTCGTCAAAAATCCCCGTTTCCTTATATTTCTTGAAAACCGATCCGTAAGTATCTATGCCCACAGAGACAACGTTTTCATTTTGCTCTTTCAAGTATTTCGCTGTACCGGACATGGAGCCTCCAGTACCCACACCGGCGGCAAAATGCGTAACTTTCCCTTCTGTGTCCCGCCAGATCTCCGGACCGGTGGTCTCATAGTGGGCTTTCCAGTTAGACAAGTTGTCATATTGGTTTGGATAGAAAGAGTTAGGGATATCTTGGTTAAGTTTTTTCGCAACAGAATAATAGGAACGCGGGTCATCCGGAGAAACGTTGGTTGGGCAAACGATTACTTCCGCACCTACGGCTCGCAGAATATCTATCTTTTCCTTGGATTGTTTATCGGCCATTGTAAAGATGCATTTGTACCCTTTGGCAATTCCCGCAAGGGCCAATCCCATTCCTGTATTCCCGCTTGTTCCTTCTATGATGGTCCCTCCCGGCTTTAACAAGCCTTCCTTTTCGGCATCCTCCACCATTTTGATAGCCATGCGGTCTTTCATGGAGTTGCCTGGGTTGAAGTATTCCACTTTTACCAAAATTTCTCCCTTAATGCCCGCATTAAGTTTGTTCAATCGTACAAGTGGGGTGTTTCCTATGGTATCTATTATGCTGTTGTATATCATGTCGCTATGATGAAAGAAATGGCAATTTACAAAAAATTACCCGCACACTTACGGATAGTTAATTTGATACGCTCAAAATCGAGTCCAAAATCGGTTATTACAGACTTCCAGCAGGTAGCTTTTTTATTCGGTCTATTTCACTCCTGCCAGAAGGTACAACACCGCCATTCGAATAGCTACTCCGTTTTCTACCTGTTGCAGGATAATGGAATGCTCCGAATCAGCCACATCGGAGTTCAATTCCACGCCGCGGTTGATAGGTCCGGGATGCATAATCACGATGGGTTTGTCCAATTGATCAAGCATTTTTTTATTTACCCCATAATACAGCGAATATTCCCGAAGCGAGGGGAAATACTTAATTTGCTGCCGCTCGAGCTGAATGCGGAGGACATTTGCCACATCGCACCAAGCTAGGGCTTTTTTGACATCCAGTTCTACTTTGACTCCCAAGCTGGCAATGTGTTTGGGAAGCAGTGTGATGGGGCCGCAGACCATCACTTCCGCACCCAGTTTTTGGAGGCAGAAAATATTGGACAACGCCACCCTGGAATGAAGGATATCTCCGATGATGGCTACTTTTTTCCCTGCCACATCGCCAAGTTTTTCACGGATGGAAAAAGCGTCCAAAAGTGCCTGAGTAGGGTGCTCGTGGGTACCATCTCCGGCGTTGACAATATTTGCTTTGATGTTTTTGGATAAAAAGTGTGGAGCACCCGGGCTACTGTGCCGCATCACCACCATATCCACTTTCATGGCAAGTATGTTATTTACTGTGTCAATAAGCGTTTCGCCCTTTTTCACGGAGCTGTTACCCGAGGCAAAATTAATCACATCGGCAGAAAGTCGCTTTTCCGCCAGTTCAAAAGAAAGCTTGGTTCGGGTGGAATTTTCAAAAAAAACATTGGCAATGGTGATGTCTCTCAGAGAGGGTACCTTTTTGATGGGTCTATTCAATACATCTTTGAAGTTGTCCGCTGTCTCAAAAATCAGTTCTATGTCTGAGACAGAAATGTCTTTGATTCCTAAAAGGTGTTTGGTACTGAGCTGTTGCATGTTTATTTGTTGGGGGACTTTTCTGTGATCCAAATTGCGTCTTCTTCAAAGCCTTGATCTTGCCATTCTACACTTACATATTGACTCTCCAAGGTATTGACCTGCCTACCGTAGTAATCCGGCTTAATGGGGAAATCCCTAGTATATTTGCGGTCTATAAGGACCATTAGTTCTACTTTTTGTGGCCTACCAAAGGCGATCATGGCATCCATAGCAGCGCGGATAGATCTCCCCTTGTAGATTACGTCATCGACCAGAATCACTTTTTTGTTCTCAATCAAAAAATCTATCTTGGTTTCATTGGCCCTGAGAGGAAGCTCCCTCCTCCTAAAATCATCCCGGTGAAATGTCGCATCCAAATACCCAAAAGGAACGGAAATACCCGAAATTTCCTTAAGGCGCCGGACAATCCTGTCCAAAACCAAGGAACCCCTTGGCTGCAATCCCAAAAGAACCGTATTGTCAAAATCATCGTGATTTTCAATCAGCTGGTAACAAAACCTGCTGATAGTGATGTCGATTTGGGTTTGATCGAGGACTAATCTTTTCTGCATAACCAAAATTTGATTACAAATATAAAAAATTATCCACGCCGCAGGGCAGACTAGATCAAATCCTCCACTTTAATTTTGGTAAAGAAGCTTACATCCCTCGTTTGTTCCTTTCCCTCATTATCCTGATACCTTACTTTTTGTTTGCCAGTGACCATGTAGTAATTGTCATACCACCACATCAATTGCAGGCTGGATTCTTTCGTATCTCGAATTCGCTCGTTCTCATTGACCAGTTCCAATTCAAAGGGTTCATGTTCCCGAACCAACTCTCCAGACCTAAACTGGCTAAGCATCAATTGAAGTCCATCCAAATACATAAAGAACAAATTTGTTCCGTCAAAACTGATTTCCCCAAACTTATTGGGATCGGATTTGCTGAAATTATTCAAAGAAAGCGCATTGTCCCAAAGGACGTCTCCCTCCGCATCGATTATCAAAAAATGGGCGGACAAAAATTTGTATTGCTGGGTGACCTGCGCCGTCCTGAACCTGGGATCCATAAACATCGGGTTATACAAACCGCTATAACCTCCGCCCATCATGGGGTTCATACGATAAAAACTATTTGCATACATCCCATCCCTGGGCATATAGCGGGTTGAGGAGGAAACAAACAGGTCATTGTACACCAAAAAAGACCCGCCCAAATCTGAAACTTCCCGGGTAACCACTACATTTCTGATGGGGGTATTTTTCCCTCTTTCTATATCCCTTTCCAGAGATTTAATCCGCCGTTCCCTTGTTTTTTCCGGTAGGTAATTGTAGAAATTCGGGAAATCGGCTATCGTATAGTACTTGTTGGTATACTCGCCAAATTCGTTGATTTTAGTAAAATAAATTCCCTGATAGGCCTCCTTTCGGCGGAGCCCATATGGGCCTATTAAGGCTTGTTTGTAGTCTTCCGAAGAGGTCAATACCCCCTCCACGATCTCCATGGAAGGATCAGCCAGATCGTCAATTTTTACTTCCCTCAACTTATTGCCGTTGGTGTCATAGGTTAGAATGGTCACAATTTTCTTTTTCCAAAAGTCCCTCCTGCTCATCAGCACGTCGAATACGTTCAACTCCGGATCCTTCCTCAACTGAAGTATATTGGCGTCCTTTTCGAATACACCCGGTACTGTAATTACGTCCATGGTAGCCAAATCGAAAATCTGAATCACCGGTCGGTATTCGTAGGTGCCCATAAAGACCGACTTTCTGTTGAAAACCAAAAAATCCTGTAATTCTGCGTTCAACAAACTGTTCATAGACACCTCTGCCACCTGCTTTGTGTCTAGGTTAATCTCATAAATAAAGCGCTCGTTATTAAAGGAAGGCCCCTTTTGAAACAACACATAAAGAAAATTCCTATCCAAATCAAAACCCAACAGCTCAGAATTCTCCTTTAAAGAAAATCGGAATGTTTCTCCACTCCCGAGCTGAAAATCTCCCAAAACGTATTGAAATGTATTTTTCCTCCCTTGAAACTTGTCCGCAATGACCCGAAAGGCTACAAACCCTTCGTTCCTGGGCATAACAATAAAGTCATCGTCATACCAATTAGTCTCTACCTCCATTCGCTCGGTGAATTGAACTTGGGCTGCTGAGTAGCCCACCATTCCAGAAAATAGCAAGAAAGTACACAGGAGGATATAGTTTTTCATCATTGGGTCATTTTTAGAAGCAAAGCTGCGTCAGCGGGTTCTACTGACATCACGGACAGCCTGGATTGTTTTATTAGAAGAAGCCCTTGAAGTTCGGGGGATGATTTTATGTCGGCGAGTGATAATGGGGTACCTAAGTGTTGTTTATAGGTAAGGTGAACAGCCAGCCATTTTTCATCTTCCTTTGCTTTAGGATCGGCAAAGGGTGCGGAAGAAACTTCCGCCAATCCCACCAGGGACTTTTGCTTGCCACTATGGTAAACAAAAACCAAGTCCCCAGGATTCATTTTTTCGATGAAATTCCTCGCTTGGTAATTTCGGACACCGTCCCAAATCTCTTCACCCTTTGCTTTTAGATCGTCCAAGGAATAACTTTCAGGCTCTGTTTTTACTAACCAATAATTCATGCTTTATTATTTTATTGCCTTTCGACTGATTAGATTCTTTCTCATGTCACATCAGACAAACTCCACTGATGTCTCTATTAATGCCCCCTCCTTCATTGACCTGCATAAGATAAGGGGAATGATTTTATTTTAAAACAAATATTACGGACATTTGTCTTTAAGTTTTAAGAAACGCAGGAAATCTTGGATAACAAGCAAATCACCAGAACACTCAAGCTTACCATTCAACTCATGGAGCTGCATGAGGAGAACATTTTTAAAATAAGGAGCTTCCAGTCCGCACTTATAACCCTAGAACGGGATGCCCCTCCTCTGGCAGGATTGAACTCCAGCCAACTTCAGGAAATAAACGGTATTGGAAAAAGTATTGCTGAGGTGATTTTGGAAGTGGTTGCTTCCGGAACGCACAAGCTGCTAATTGAACTTTTGGAAAAAACCCCTGAGGGAATCCTCGAAGTCCTAACCATCAAGGGGCTGGGTCCAAAAAAGATTAAGGTACTCTGGCAGGAACTCAACATTACTTCCACCCATGAGCTTATGGAAGCCTGTCAATCCGGTCAGGTGGCGAAGTTGAAAGGATTTGGGGAAAAGACCCAGCAAGGAATTATCGAAGCACTCGAATACATCGACAGCAACAAAGGCAAATGGCTATATGCTGATATCGAGCCCATTGTGGATCAACTGTCGGAACCGTTGGAGTCGGCTGCGGGAGTTGGAAATGTATCCATTGTGGGGGAGTATGCAAGGAAGATTGAGATTATTTCCAATCTAGAAATTTTGATTGCTACCGATAGCCCCAAAACTACCCTCTCTCAGCTGGCGGATATTCCTTTGCTTAGGAAAGACATTACCCTTTCCAGCCCATACCGCTGGGGAGGATATGTGGAAGGAGCAGACCTGCGTTGTGATATCCTGCTCGTTTCCAAGGATATTTTCGTCCGTGAAAAACTCCTTCGAAAAGCAAGCCGACCTCATTTGCTGTCTGTTGTCAATGAAAATCAAACCCTTGCCAGTGTTTTTTTAAGTAAAAAATTCGAAAGCGAAGAGGCTGCTTATGCCGAAGCAGGATTGTCCTTCATTCCCGAAGAACTGCGTGAGGGCCAATTTGAAATCGAATTGGCCAAGGAGGGTAAACTGCCTGAACTGCTAAATTTTGAAGATCTCAAAGGCCCCCTTCATAATCACTCTACGTACAGTGATGGCAAACATACACTGCGTGAAATGGCGGAATACTGCAAATCTCTCGGGTATGAATACCTCGGCATGGCCGACCACAGTCAATCTGCCTTTTATGCCAATGGACTAAACGCCGAACGCATTGCGAAACAACAGGAGGAGATCGACTCGCTGAACAAAGAACTTGCCCCTTTTAAAATATTTAAAGGAATAGAAAGCGATATTCTGATGGATGGAAGCCTGGATTATCCAGAGGAGGTGCTGGCGAGTTTTGACTATGTAGTGGCATCTGTCCATTCCAGTCTGAGTATGGACCGCAAAAAGGCCACGGCACGCTTACTTAAAGCCATTCAAAACCCTTACACAACCATTCTCGGACACCCGACAGGACGTCTATTGCTTCGTAGGGACGGCTATCCGATAGATCATAAGGTTATCATTGACGCTTGCGCCAAACTAGGGGTGGCTATAGAAATAAATGCAAACCCTTGGCGATTGGATCTGGACTGGAGGTGGGTGCATTATGCGTTGGAAAAGGATGTCAAATTGTCCATCAACCCCGATGCCCATGAGACGGCCGGGTTTGCGGATATGAAATACGGCGTATATGCGGGCCGCAAGGGTGGACTAACTAAGGAGATGACCCTCAATGCAATGAATTTGGCAGATCTGGAAACTTATTTTGCCCAAAAAAGAAATAAAATACAATGAAATCGAGCATCACGCAGGCAACACACAATGGGATGATTTTCGTTGCGAGATTCCATAGCCTGCCCCGATTAATCGGGGTGACAATTGAAAAACAATTATAAACACATGAAATCGAGCATGACGAGATCCTCACACAGTGGGATGATATAGTCGCGAGATTCCATCTGACCGTTAAAAATCAAATTATAAACAGATGAAATTGAATACCCTGAGCGAAAAGAAATTACTGGATCGGGCATTTTTGCTGGGGGTAATAGGCATTAGTTTATGCGTAATCCCACTTGTGGCGATAAATCTGAATATAACTTTGTATACAGGCTGGATTAACGGATTAGGCATTGCCTGCCAATTGGTAGCAATGAGCTTAGCGGTATTAGTAATCCGTAAACGAAAAATATCAAAAGAAACCCAGCAAAAGGCCAAACAGATGACCATGGTACTGGCGGTTTCTCTTTTATTCTTTTTTCTAATTTAGGTTAATTGACTCTGGTCCATTCTACAGTTTGGCCAAATGCGGCAATGCCTACATATCCCCGAACTTCCATGGTATCATTATCCACCAGTTTAATTATACTAGAATAGGATTTCCCGTTTCTTGGATCACAGATTGTACCTTCTTCCCAAGTATCTCCGTCATGGACGAAATCACTTAATAGGCGCATGCCCAAGATAGTCCTGTCTATTTTTGCTTTGTCCGGGTTATTTTTAGATTTCTCAATTTTATTTATAGCTTTGGAAAGAGAATATTGAAACGCCCAATTATGAACCGAAGATCGTCCCTCAAAAAACTAGCCGCCGTCACCGCCCTTGGATTGGTGGGTGGAGAAATCCACGCTGTACAGACGCAAAAGAGATTTACCCTACCTCCACAACCGAAAGGACCCATGCCCCTGTATTTGTTCACCAAGGCCTTGCAATGGCTTCCTTTGAAGGACGTTCCACGGGCAACCATGGATATGGGATTTACGGGAGTAGATTTACCAGTCAGGTCAAACGGATTCTTCGATATCGACGAGATGGCCTCCAAACTGCCGCCCGTGATCCGGGAATGTGAAAAGTTGGGTTTGGAAACGCCTGTACTTACAACGGAATTGACGCTGGCCAAGCTGCCCGAATGGGAGGGTTTTCTCGAAGTTTTGTCAGGCGAAGGCATCAAGCACTACCGCATGGGATGGATGCCCTTTCCCTCAAAAAGCATTGTCTCCGAACTAAAGTCACTTAATGAGCAAATGAAACGGGTAGCTGACATGCATGCCAAGTACGGTGTCTGCGGCCATTATCAAAACCATGCCGGCAGCCGGATTGGCGGATCAGTGTGGGAAATATACCATCTGCTGGATGGAATAGATCCGGATCATATTGGGGTGCAATTTGACCTGAGGCATGCAGCTGTGGAAGGGTATCAGTCTTATGAAAATGTCTTCTATATGATTTCCGACAAAATCCGAAGTTTTGACCTTAAAGACTTTGTATGGGGCAAAAACCCGAATGGAAAGGGAAATGTTCCCGTCAATGTGCCTTTGGGAGAGGGAAATGTTAAATTTGACCTGCTGCTCAAGCATCCGAAGTTTACAGACAGCAGCATGCCCAAGATTATCCATGCGGAGTATAATCTGGGAGGTGCCGAACATGGCCGGAAGGATCCGACGATGGAGCCACATGAGATACTTACTACGATTAGCAAAGATGTGTTGGCATATGGGAGATTGATGGGTTAATTAGTTATGGGTGATGGGTGATGGGTTCGATTTAGCTGAATTAGATAACGCTAAGAGAAATTGGGGAAGAAAGAACATTAGGAGTACCTGCGACAGGCAGCAATATTCGCTGGTCAACTGATTTTGATTATTCGTTCTTTTACAAGCCATTGTTGTAAAAGTTGGAAGTCAATAATTCCAAAGGAGTTTCTAATATGGGAATAAATAGCTTCCAATTTTTCTTCATTATGTAGGTTTTCCAATTTAGCCGCAAATTCATGAATCTCCTGTCTGAACTCACCTATATCTGGCATGTAAACCTTAATTATTTTCCACTTGAAAAAATGAATTTTATTTTGATGGTATATAGAGTTTTGAATGTCTAAATAAAAATCTTTATCCTCGCCTTCCAATAATGGAATAAGTTGTACGCTAGTTATTTCAAAGCAGCCCTCTGAAATAGATGGTATCTCAAGACATCTATCTTTTTTCTCAAAATTAATTCTTAGGAACGGTGAATCAACTAAATCACTATGTTTTAGAATTAAGGAGTCCAGAAAAAGGTAGGCAGAATTGGCAGATGATTTTCGTCTTGAGATCCTCAGGTAATTTGACTTATATTTATCAAAAATACTACCTTCCTTTAAATCTGATTCTAAAGGAACAGGATTTTCCCCGGTAGATTGTTCTAATAATATTTCCGTATTTGATAAGTTATCAGACAAAGGGATGTCTCCTTTTAGTTTGGTTTCCTTGCCTCCTTTAAAATTTATTTTACCGAGATTTGATTCAAAATACTCAATTTGGGTATTATAAAGATGTAAAATAGCGCGTTTTTCCGAACTTATTTCTTTCCTTTCGGAAATGGATTTTAGAATAGATTTTAACGTTTTCAACTTATCCTTCGGATCCATTGTCGCCTCTACAATCTTTTGGGCACACTCAATCTGAATATCAATATTTCTTGAGATTTTGGCCGCTTGTTCTACGTGGCTTATCTTTCCATTTGGCAGATCACTTAAACGGAGATACGAATAATCCTTGCCCGGTAACGCTGGCCCTTTAATAAAAGCAGTAAAAAACTCTTCTGCAAGAAAAGGCTCTTCCAGTTCATCGAATATAATGGCCAAAGAAAGGTAATATTCCTTGGGCCCTTGTATAAACATATCCACTTTGACAAGTTCTAAAATATTCTCCTTTATATGGTCTGATTTATGACTGTTTTCTGGACTTCTATATTCTTCTAACAAAAGAATTGCCAAATTCTTTCGGGCTTTCAGGTGCTTGGAGTTTATTTCACGTGCTTTTTCCCAAGACAGTTTCGCTCCATCATAATCTTCTAAATCATATTTACATACTCCAATTAAAAACCAGATTTCCTCGCATCTGGCCTCATCCGTTATTTTGATTAGGTAGTTTAGGGCCTTTTCGCTATGATTTTCCAAATAGAATTTTAAGGCCATAAGTAGATTTAATACTAAATCAATATTACCCTGTAAATGCCCGCTAAATAAGAGTTGAAGATCTGTGTTTAAAAAATCTGACTTTCCTTCAGCACTAATTAGAAGATTATCGGAACTGAATCGCTCCAAATAGATAGAATTGGTGATAACATAGTTAAATTCGATTTGAATACCGCTGGGATCATTATAAAATGTGTTGGCATATATCATTAAATCCACCCCCATTTGGGTTCCTATCTCACTAGCTTGATCCAACGCTTTAATTTTCTCATTTTCTTTCCAAAAAACAATTTCGATTTCTTTACTATCGAAAACGCTATACATTCTGATCTCAATGGCTTCGGATATTTCTTTTTTCAGTTGCTCCATTTGAGAAAATCCAAAATAGTTGAACCCCAGGCATACTTTTGCCTTACCCACTAAACCGGTACTAACAAACTTTCTAGGGTGTTTTAATAATAACGTTTCAGCAACATCTGTATAATCTAATTTGAAATTATCCCAAGTATAATCAATATTTTCACTATATTTTATAATTTTACAAAACCTATTTAAGCTACTTTTTTTAAATTTATATGTGTAGCTAGAATTATCTTTTAAAGGGTTTCGTTGTAGCCTTGGAAAAACATTTTTCATCAAATTGTTATCAACCCTCAACCTACCCACGTCACTTTCTTTAATGTATCCCTTAATCTTATTTTTACTATCCCCATTGATCTTCTTTACAAAATGATCCGGTACCCATTTATCCGGCTTATCTTTTCCCAGATCTAATAATTCCGCCAAACAATTAAATAAAACATAAAAGAGAGCCAAGTTCAAAGGCTCTTTCATATTGATCTTCTCATCCATTTAATTATGCTTTATATGCCTATTTAGTTACAATTCAGTTTTTGAATTTTCTATTATCTCAGCTACACTTATCCCATATTTTTCGGATACCATATTATACAGACTATCTGTATCTTTACCCACCTTTATAAGTTCGATTTTACCGAATTCAGTGAATTGGTCGATAGAAGTAAAATTACTCGGAAATTTAGATTTAAAACTTTCCACCTGAGCTGCTCGAATTAGAAAAACGGTTTGAAATATTTCAGAATTATTGGTAAAAGGGAAATGTATTAAATAGAACTTATCGTCAAATAGTATTTCAAGGTCCGTAGGTCTTGCCAATATCCGGATTTTGCTTTTAAATACTTCGAATTCAGACAATATTTCACCCTGCTTTTTTAAATCCTCACTCATTTTTAATTTTTCCGCATTGGCCGCTTCTAAAGCATATACACACAGCTCCTCAAACGATACCCCGTTCTTTTCAGAAAGAGCCAATAATTTCTCAAAACTTTCCATTACCTCTTTAGGGATTTCTCCTCCACGTATTTTCCGAAGCCATGAACTTTGATAATGCAGGGGGTGAGTTCCACCTTTTGAATTCCCTATGTACACATCAAATGGCGCCCGTTTATTGCCAAAGTGGCATGGGATTGTGAATTTTTTCATGATTTATACGTTTAAAATCTTAGGTATTTTCAGCCCTGTTATTTCAAGAATACTTTTATATATTTCATGATCCAATCTTCCCCTATTTTGAATAGCCCCTTCACTATTACTATCCCGACTATCATTACTGACATATATATAAACATACTGTTTATAAGATTCGTCATTTAACTTGTTTCTTAGGAAGACTAGAATCTCTTGCCGTAATTCCGTAGCCGTATTGGGAAATTTACCAATGGAGGTTAGGATTTTGATCATAGCATACCGCGCACTTATGCTTTCTTTATCTATCTTCTCTATCAGCTTTCTCAAAAAGAAAGAATCTGTTGATTGAAATCTTTCCGTTGCCTTAATAGTCGTCTCTTGCACTTCATAGATATCCCTTAATGCGATGCAAAAAGCATCAATAGCTTGAGAATTCATTTTTCTCATAAAACTCATACAGCTAATCGCGTGCATCCTATCAGTAAAAATGGGGCTTTTAGATACAACTGCCTGTATATTTTCATTAAAATCATGTAATTGTCTGCATTTTCTTTCAAAAGTAGAAGGCATTTTTTCTGCACCAGCATCTAACGCATCCAAGAAAACCATCTGATTCATCCATCTATATTGATTGGCAAAAGTCAACTCTTGTTTTAGGGTATTAGTTGATTGAAGAAAGTTCTGATTATTTTCAATAAATCTCTCAAAAACCCCACTTTTCTGGTTTTTTTCAAAATACAAGCCCAAAACAATTATACAATTTTTCGAATAGGTGTTCCACCAATGACATTTGGAGGCTTCTAATATCACACTTAAATGGTCGATATTTTTACCTATACTATTTTCAATCTCATCCACTGTTTCAGGACTACCACCATTTTTGACTATAATGCTTCTAGAAATTGTAACTGCTGCCGCACTGTGTAAATTTTTCTTTGAATGATTAATAAATGAGGTGATAAATTCATATTCAAAACCGTAAGCTACTCTACCTAAACTCTGCATAGCAAGATTTGCATTTATTGGGAAATCCCCGTGAATATGGGCTTTCAATAATTCGATATCGGTAGTATCCATTTGGGGTAGGTAGCCCATGGCATCAATCGCAAAACAGGAAATCTCTTTGTCTGATGATGAAATACACTCATGAAGAACTCTTTTTAAATCCTTCAATAATTCATCACGTGAAACCATTTGCTGTGCCCAAGCATTTAACACAAAAACAGCACTGATTAGATAACGTTTGACAATATCCGGGTCATTATGGTGAAATCCTTCCAAATAGGCTTGAAACGTTTCCTCCCCACTGATCAATTTTATTTCCTTTATTATTAAACTTGCATTAATCGCTTTCTTCGAATCCTTTCCTGCCATAGAGGAAAGTTGCCGAATTAAATTTGGACTATCAAAATAGATCGTTTTAAAAATCCAACCTAATCCCCTTACTAAGTAGGGGTAATTCCGGGTATATCTATTCAACGCCCCAGCTATTAGCAGCATTCCTTCAATTCCAATGGACGATGCATTGAAATATTGATTATACATAGCAAAATTTGCCCGATTTCTAAAAAGATCTTGAAATCCAAACGGCTCATCAAACAGAATTGATTCTAACCCTGAAAAAGTATATTTGTTGATAATGCCAGCTTCTAACATCGCTAGAGATGCAAAGCATTTAACCCTAACGGAGGAACTATCCAACCATTCTTTGACAATTGGAATTGCCTCGGGCTCGGGTTTTTCCACACACTCCATCAATCTAAAGACCCATTCAAGCTTCTGTTCCAGAATAAGTTTGTCGATCACCAAGGCAACTAAAAAAGAAATTCTATGCCGTTTGCTTCTGCCCTTTTCGCAAATTTTATTTACCAACTCTTCATTTTGTGAAGTCCCGGCCAACAAATGTTCCCATAATTGTTTGGTGGAATTAGGTATGGACAATAGCGAGAAGCCATCGTGAATTAAAGCACCCAAAGAGAGTATGGATAGAGATGGGTTATTGTCCGGCAAGTCTTTAATTTTGTTCAAAATAGGGTAAAACCTGTTTTCGTAAACAGACAAAGCCCCTGAGTGATTTAACCTTCCTTCTTGTTTGACATAATCGTCCATTGGTAAGGACAAATTCAACAGCCATGGTTTGATTTCCTTTAAATATTCGGCAATAACAAACTGATCTTGCACTTTTTCCATTAGATCTAAAATGGTCTTTGCTACAACCACTCTATTTTTTTTCTCCAGATAGGTCATCCATTTTAGGTGTGCTTTAATTTGCCGATTGACATCAGAAATCTGAGAAATTGTTTCTTTTGTAAGCGTAAAAAGGTTATCATAGTTGTAGAAATTTTCGCCAGAAATCGAGTCATTGTCCAAGAAAATAACCTCCCTTGTTTTGGCTAATATTTTAAATATTATATTCAACCTTCTTTCAGGCTTCTGAACTAAATTAAGTTGATGCCATAGGTATTCAATGAAATCCGAAATAAACACCAGTTTTATTTCCCTATCCTGAATAAATGGATTCAAACTCAACAGCTCTTCTGTATAAGTTCGATCCTTAAAGGATTGAATAATAAAAAAATAATATTTTTCCGATTTGGGATTATCCTTCATTAAAGGAAGGAGTTGGAGCGTACCCCAAAATTTAAGAACTTCAAAATCAGAATGAATATTAAAAAGATTCCATAATGCTTGAATTAAAATATCTGACTTTTGAATGGGAGAAAATGGATTCCTCTCAATTTGCCAATGTTCATTCGGTGGCAAGTTGATGACCATGCTTACATCTGCAAATCCCTTCGCAATAATTTCCGGATCCAATTTTTCAAAATCCTTACCCAAGGTATCAAAAACCACCGCCAGATTGTATGATATATCCTCGCTATCTTCCCGTAAACAATATGCCCAAAATTCAGCAAGGATTAAGGATTTAATATCGGACGGAACAGCATCTAAAAGCAATATTGGATTTGCTATATTATTCCCAAAGGATTTAGTAAGTTGAAACAAAATGGCAATTAAATTTTGTATTTCATTTTTGTCCTTTCCTTCGATTATTCTTCCTAACATTACGGGGCTGGACCCTATTCTTGCTCCAGAGATTCCTACTGCTCTTGAAAACAATGAATCCAACAAATCAATTCTGTCTAAAATTGCTTCTCTTAATTCAGAAGCTTCATCAAAAGATAAATTTTTTAAATCTTGAACAATGGGTCTTCCCAGGGCTGCCAAAACCAGCAAGCAATCAATTTTTAATTCATTTCCTGTTTGTATATTAGACCATTTATTGGCACAAAATTCCGCAAGTTCTTCCGGTGATTTTCGGTCTTCCAACAAATCGATGATTTTCCCGGTCAAGAATGATTCCCGGAAAGCCCCTTCAATGGAAAATTTTACGTTGGTTTTTGTTCCCTCTTTTTCAAAAATAACAGAAGAATAAACCAGATATATTATTTTACACCAATTTTGATTTGTTTTTACAAATTCAAAAGACTCTGGAAATTGCCTAAAATACTGCTTCAGCTCAAGTTGAGGATGGTCTAAAAATTCTGGAAAATGTGTTGCTATACTTTGAAGACAGCGGTGAATGGGCCAATTCCAATGCTTGGAATCAGATTGGATATTTTGCAATAAAGCGTTGGAGATGGAGAGAGTGAACCAATTGGCATTTGATAATAATTGGGCCAAAGCAAGTTTATTGGGTAAAGGTTCCTTTTCATCATTTAAAGTTTCCACAAAAAATTGAACCACTGAATTCCAGATTTTCTTTTCAGACAGTTCTATAAAAGTCTCCATAATATGCTGCCTTAAAATTTCCCCATCTTCAAAGGCCTCTGTTCCGGCATAAGCCGAAATAAGTTTCCCTAATACCTCAAAAATCACGTCTGTCTCCGGAAATTCTACCATTTCCGGCAAAGCAGTGGCAATCAGGGTGGCACTTCTAGGAATAATTTCATTCATGGGGTCCTCAATATCCAACAGTGCCCGTAAAACAATTTTTTGCTCCTTTTGCCTCATTCTATTATGTAAACTGGCAATAGCCATCAACAACGGTTCACGCCAACGCGGTTTATAGGCATTTCGAATTATAGCCTCGGCAATTTGACTTTTGTTACGTATTAATTTACGGGCCGCAAAATATTCTTCAAAGGAAAGATGTAGAAAGCCATACACTTTCTCCGCCCTTTCAGCCAAAATACCTACCTGCTTATTCAAAATTCCAACAAATTGTTTTGCCTCGTTTTTTATCTCAGATGGGTACTCCAAACCCGGGTTTTCTTCATGGTAGTTATTTAAACTATTCTCAGCTACAGACTGTAGTTCTTCCTTATAAATTAAACCTGCTGGATAGTTCTCATGTAAATATTCCGCGATATCTTCCAGAATATAGTAAATTTTGGATTTAGTCAAATATCCGGAATTGACACGGCGCTTATTTTGGAATTTTTTTTCCCAAATCCCGATAAGGTTGTCTGCCAAAACATCGTAGAGCTTTATCCGTGTGGTAGGGAGTTCGCTTTCTTCCAAATAATACAGTTTGGCCAGTTCAGTAAGTAATAAAGGATTGCCTGCCAATTCTGACAACCCGTCACGCTTAAAAATCTGCTTAAGAAAATCCTCCGCCAATTCATGTGCCTCCAATTCCAGCTGATGCCACTTTTTATTGTTGCTGGATTGTAGATGGGCAGAGCGAATCCAGTTATGGCTAAATGCCCTAATGGCGTTCTGTTCCATCGGTTGGATGGTCACATGACAGAGATCTTCAATATTTATGGGTTGAATCTGATATCCTGCAATACGGCTTGTCACGATTATTTTGTTTTTTCTACCGTCCCCTATCAACATGCTGGAAATCTCTTTCACAAAGGCCTCAATTTCACTAACCACCTCAATTCTTTCCTGATTGTTGGAAATTTCGTCCAATCCGTCCAAAACTAAAATTGCCTGTCCATTTTGTAGGTATTCCAACATCAACTGATTAAGGCTGGAAAAATGAAATCCTGCCCTCTTAGACCCACCAGCTTTCCCTTGAACAGAAAAAAAGTTGCCCTGCCAAGAATTTTTTCCTAAAAACTGTTCTAGTTTTTGATTGGGGTTGGACTGTTTCCATTCAGAAAATTCACTTATCCTTATTAAAATAGGCAAAAGAGGCCTTCCTAAATCCAAATGCCTTCCTAAAAAATTCGCATAGTTAAAGTCTACAGTAGATTGAGGTATAAGTAAGTTTTCCTCTTCCAAAATCATGGCTTGCGCATTTTTTAGCACAAGCCACCGCGCCAAAGTCGTTTTCCCAGTCCCCGGATCTCCCAGAATCACCAGGTTGTTATGGCCCATAATAATTTCCGCAATATTTAATAGCTTAAAGTCAGCATGTTTTGGTTCGAGCTTTCTCTTTCGATCCCTTTCTTCCAATACAGGCATACGCATTGACCTACCGAGAAGGATCGCTTTTGCTTTAAGTTTTTCTCCGTCAGAAAGCTCCTTTCCTGCCCAACTTTGTTCCAATTCCTCCATTTCCTCCTGAATTTGCTTGTGGGACTGATATATCTCATAACTTTTAGCAAATTCCCCCTCTAAGGAGATAAAAATCTTTTCGAGTTCAATTTCAGAAACTCCCACCAAGCCTGCCGTCGCAATTTTGCTATGCTGGCTTACTACCCAGTTCAAATAGGGCAACAGAATTCTTTGCCGGTTGAATTGCCTTTTGATATAGGCCTTTAAACCCTTCAACTCTATATTAAGGACATTAACATCGGAGTAAAACAAACACCAGAGAAATTCTTCATTTATACTTATTTCCCTTTTCCGTATATTAATAGGATCCCACAGCTGGATGGCATTACTAACATCTTCCCCGATGTAAAACTCAGGTACCTTTGAGTTCAAAAAATGATAAGCTTCCTCAAAAGCCTCCTTTATCGTATTATTTGAATTTTGCGCCAGGGATTTATAAAATCTCTGTGAAAAATAAGATGCGTAGCTATCGTAGATTTCAACCTGGGTAGCTATAACTGCCTTGGCGCCTGCGTACATAAAATAGTCAACAAGGGCATTTGTTGCACATCCATTTAAAAAAACTAATGGAATGCAGGTGTTTTGATTAACAAAATCAGTAAAGCCTTTTATGCCTACTTCGTTTCCCTCCAAATTCATAAAATCGGTTCCCGCATGACCGGAAAAATGAAAGATTCCAATCCGATTCCGATATCTGTTGAATTCATCAAAAATATTATCAAGACTAGCAACCGGAATATGGCAAAAGTCAACATCTGGTCTTGATCTCAGACTAATGTCTATGGCCTTTTGCTCCCTCGCCAAATGAAGTAAATGATCATCTTGATCATTGGAAAAAGCAGCAATAACTACAGGTTTGTACTGTGGGGAGGGGTGGCTTAATTCCATAGATTTTGATATTGTAAATACAGTTCCGCTGTAACCTGAGCAATGTGGGTGAAATTTTAGATCGGAATTTAGATTTTCATTTTATACCCATAAGGTCAGGAGGATACCTCATAAAAATAATGAAATTTCCGTAGAAGATTGAATTGTATTTGCCTAAAGTTAAGAACCCGGCAAAAAAAGTTACAGAAAGAAGTTCAAACTGCGTAACTTTTTTGTAACCCAATGTGGATTTCTGTAATTCAACAAAAACTGGTTACGCACTTTTTCCAGGGAAAAAACAGCATCACTTTTATCATATCCTGCGCAGGATACTTCTAGGGAAAAGCTCCTAGAGAGAAGTAAAAGAGGGCCCATGTTAAAGGCCAGGCAAAGCGGGCTTTCCGCATAACTACTCTTATAGACACTTCCCATGACACTTCGGAGGTAGTGTACCACCTCCACGGGGCTGTGCATGTGGGTGTTCGAGCGCATCCACAGCCCTTTACTCGGACGGTTTTGTTCAATTTTAACCGTTAAAAAAATGAAAACTTTAGTTAAAACAGTATGGATATGGCTTGTATTTGCAACAAGTGCTTGTGGATTAATCGGCAGTAACGAGGATCTAAAACCAAAGGAAATCATCGATGAAGTGGTCATCACTGCTCCTATTCTAAGTAAAATCGGCGATGATACCACGGATAGAGACACTCCTTAAAAAATTCAAGACGATCGGATTCACCTCATATTGAAGTATTTCCGATCGTGTTCCCAACCACTCACGATACAAAAAACCACATTCACGTACTCGGATTCTAGCTTGACGAAGAAAATTTTCGAATAAGACGCAAATTTTCCAACTAGAATGAAATTCAACAATTTAAAACTATCAAGCCCTATGAAAGACAACCAGAAAAACGCAAAATAATAAAGATTTATTTCGGCTCAATTGACAAAAATCACCTTGGAGCCATTCTACAAAAAGTCTGTTCGTGAAAAACAGGTTGAATGACTGGAGGGAAGTAAAGAGAGTCTATAAAACAAGTTTCGAGTGCCGAACTACCAGACTGAACTTCCCGAAAATTCTACATACCTATCACCATATCAGATAAAGCAAAAACTAACGCAAATTAATTTTCACTCAAAAATCAAGAAAAAATGGAAAAGTCAGTAAAAATTTCACTCATCTTAATTCTCCTGGTTTCGGGATCAATTCATTCAATTAAGGCACAAACTGCTGAAAGTCCCGTGAAGAAATTCTCATTCTCATTTGCTATTGATCCTAGCTTCGGTGATTATCTTGGAGTCTCCTCAGTTTTTCCCCCATCAGCAATATACTTGGAAAAAGGGATAGCAGGTATTACGAGTTTAGGTCTTGGAATCGGTGCAGATCTTCAAAAAAGTGAGTCTGACTATGTAAGAACTGGGATTGGAATCAATGCCCGATTCGCCGGATATGCATTTCAAATCATGGAGAAAATCTCCGGCAATCCAGTGAATTCGTATGGATTGGAACCCTTTGCTGCCGTCACATTCGGACAATTTTATACAATATCTTCTGTCCAAAACGGAGACCCAGTAACCTTTAGCTATAATAAATTAGGTTTTAACCTAGGTACAAGGTGGTATCCGGGAAACAGAAGAGGCTTCGGACTATTGGCTGAATACAGTACAGTGGGAAACACCGGAAGAGGCTCATCGATTAATGTAGGAATAACTTTAGGCCGATAATTAAATAAAATGGAAAATTTCGCCCAAGTCAAGCTACTATTGGTTGTAATCTGTATGGTCATGTTCTCATCTTGCGGGAATGATGAAGAAGAGCCGATAGTTTGTCCCGTGAGCCATGAAATTGGTCAGGAACTCTCCGATCTGGTCAAGGATATCGGCTATGCACAAATTGCATTCGCAATGGATTCTAACCGACCAAAATGTTTAGCAGTTTCAAACGCCTACAACAAATTTATTGATAGAATCACCTCTTTGGAGTTGTGTATGTCGGAAGAGGAATTTGATGGCTTTAGATACTTAATTGACACAGGAAAAAATTTCGGAACCACCTGTTCGAGCTTCCAATAAAGGTCTATCGTAAGTGTAAAAGGCGGAAAATATCTGCCTTTTACTATTTACTCTGAACTCCCAACTATGAAGTTTGGCGATATATATGTTTTTAAATCTAGAAATTTAGTCTCTGAGTCCCATAATTAGCAGTCGCTGGTGTACGACAATTCCTTTTTTAGGCCAGTTTTACAAAGTTGTCTTCCATTTTTACATGAAAGTTAATTTCTGCTTTTAGCCATATCAGTTTTTCTTGCTTTCAAAATATTCCACTCAGTTACTTTTCGCTTTTTGCTTTCATAGTCAGGAAATTCAAAGGAGTCATTATCGCAATTGATGAATTTTTGTAATCTTTAATATTTCGAGTAATAATAGCATCTAAACCGTTAATGGTTAAAGCGGATGAATATTGAACAGAATCCTCATAATCCGAGAAATTGCTTTTTAGGGCTTCAATAATTTCTTTTTTGGTGGTTCCAACGATTTCGGTCATTTCTGTTAGCGTTTCAACAACTTCAATTGTCTTCTTATGACCTAAAAACCTTCTTACAATATAGTAAATGTTATTAACGCTTACTGCTGATATAAAAATCGTCACCTTTTTTTGTTCGTTAAGTTCAAAAAGTTCACTTGCAGGATTTGCATGAGGGTCTCTGTCTGTAAAAAAGTCTATGACCACATCAGAGTCAACAAAAAGTTTATACGCCATATTTTTTTGAAAGTTCTTCCGTTAAAATTTGCTTGTAGTCAAGATTATCGTTCGCTTTAATTATCCCCCTTAATTTTCGAACTTTAGGAGAAAGTTGCTTTTCGCTAACTTTTACTCTCTCTGCGGTTACAAATTTGAAATAGTTTTCAACCAGTTCTGATAGGCTTTGCCCTTTTTCTTTTGCGTATTTTTTTGCAATCTCTATGACCTCCTTCTCAATTGTCAATGTCAATTTTGTATTCATCTTAATTTGTATTTAAAACAAAGATACGTGTTGAGGTTTAAATTTACAACACGTGTCTTCTAAATGAGAGGCAACAACTAATCCTCCACCAACCCCTCCAATTTCATCCCCCTACTCCCCTTAATCAAAATCAAAAATCTTCTGGTTTGGAGTCGGAAAGCCAAATTCTAAATAAGAGGGGGTGCTTTGGGTGCCGTTGCCCTTAGTACTTTTTCGGCAAGTTCCTCTTATGTTAGATTAGCTTCTTTTCGGGCCTCTTTAAGCATGACGTCAAGTCTGAACGCAAGCGATTGAGCATCATATTTGTCCCTTTTTTCAGTTCCTTTTTTTCCGTATTTTCCTATAAGGAGGTCCTCAAAATCCGTTACATTTTTCATAATTGGTAAACAAATTCAAATTAAAGTAGCTAAGACCAATTTCTAGTATTGTGTGCAACCACTATATATACTCCACCAACCCCTCCAACTTCATCCCCCTACTCCCCTTGATCAAAATCAAATAATCTTCCAGTTTCGAATCCGATAGCCAAATTCTGAACGAAAAAGGGTCTGGGAAATAAAGTGCTTTCGGTGCCGTTGCCAGAGCCGATTGGATTAGTTTGCCGCTAAGGCAGATTTTGTCTATATTCATCCCAGCAAGGATCTCTCCCAGTCGGCGATGTTCATCTTCAGCATGCTCCCCGAGCTCCAACATGTCTCCGAGGATAACCATCTTGTGGGACTTGCCTTCCATTTTATCAAAGGCTTTTAAGGCTTCCCCCATACTGGATGGGTTAGCATTGTAGGCATCAAGAATGATCAGGTTGCTGCGTTTTTCCAGCAGTTGGGAACGCATATTGGATGGCCGGTAGTTGGAAACGGATTTTGCGGCATCAACAAGTGGTACGTCAAAAAACTTTCCTACCGTAAGGGCTGCCGCTATATTGTCGAAATTATAGCTCCCTATAAGTTGGGACTGAAAAACTTCGTCGCTATCCCCTACCCTGAAGCTGACAAAAGGATCCGCAGCAACCAGCTCCACTTCGCAGAAACTGCCCTTTTCCGGAAAAAGTACCGGTTCCTCAAACCTCCGGATCATATTCGAAAATATAGGCTGCCGGGAATTGATAAACACCTTACCTGAATTTTTCCGTAAATGCTGGAACAGTTCTGTCTTCGTTTTCAACACGCCCTCAGGTCCTCCCATCCCCTCCAGATGGGCCTTTCCGATGTTGGTGATCAGTCCATGAGTGGGGTTGGCTATTTCGCAGAGCTCCTGAATATCCCCCTGCTTGTTGGCACCCATTTCGATAATGGCTATTTCCACGTTATCCGTGATGCGCAAAAGCGTCAGCGGAACACCGATTTGGTTATTTAGGTTGCCGATTGTCGCCAGCGTGTTATACTTGCAGCTTAGAACCGCATGGAGAAGCTCCTTGGTAGTAGTCTTTCCGTTACTGCCAGTCAATGCAACAATGGGAATATTCAATTGCTCCCGGTGAAAAGCCGCTAACTCCTGCAAGGCCCGCAACCCATCGGTAACCAGTATATAGCGTGAATCATTGTCCACTGCATAGGGTGCTTCATCCACTACGACGGCGGATGCACCTTGTTCCAGAGCTGTTGCGGCAAATGTATTGGCATTAAAGTTCGGACCTTTGAGCGCAAAAAAAAGGTTTCCTTGCCCAATCTGCCGGGTATCGGTGGAAACGCCGGTCGATGAAAGAAATCGTCTGTATAGTTGTTGAATGTCCATGGATTGGATTGAAAAACCGAAGAAACAATAGGTCAAACGAAAGTATTTTTGACCCTATTTTGAATAAAAACAAAAGTAATATATCCGGTATCAAAAAGTATCGTTTAACTTTAAAAATAAAACCGCATGCGTCTCCCTTGCCTCTTGGTCTTATTCCTTAACTTAAGTTGGGCCTCCGCCCAGCAGCGATATGCGCTAACTACAGATATTCAGGCCGATTACCAGGGCAAAAGTCTATCCATGCCATTTGCAGGAGGCATCAATGCCGCACAGATACAGACCCTCGACGTCAACGGTGATGGATCGGAGGAATATATTGTGTGGGACATTAACTCCCGCATGCTAAGCGTATTTCGGGAAACCCAAAATGGCGGATTTGAACATTTCCCTCAAGCAAGCTATTTTTTCCCATCCGATATCAGTGGTTTTTTGGTATTGGCTGATTATGACGGGGATGGACGCAAAGATTTATTTACCGGAAGTCCCTTTGGGATCAAGGCATACAGAAATGTCACACCCGGCACTTCCTCAACCCCCCAATGGGAGGAAGCCCAGGCTTTCCTCCGGCTGGACAACGGTTCCAACGTCACGGCCAACAGCTTGGATATTCCACTGATAACTGATATTGACGGGGATGGGGACTTGGATATTCTAACGTTCAATTTTGCCACCGGAGACTACTTGGAGCTTTACCGCAATACAAGTATGGATCGAAAAGGTGTCGCGGATATCGACGGATATGCCTCGGCCCAAATAAGATGGGGAGGATTTGAATTCTGCAGTTGCGGCACCTTTGCCTTTGGGTTTACCTGCGGGGGCATGCCGATTACATCTGAACTTCCACCATTGGAAACAGCACGCATTGAACATGCAGGCGGTCACTCCATTCTCTATGAGGACCTAAACGGCGACGGTGTCCGGGATTTGCTAATGGGGCAGGATTTATGCAATACCCTGTATTTTCTACCAAATAAGGGCACCGATGCTGCGCCAGTTTTTGATGAGTTCCTGCTGGAACTGCCCCAAACCGGAGCCTTGCCTCAATTTCCAATCTTCCATGCCGCCTATATGGTTAAAGAAAAATTGATTATAACCACCAATTCCTCCGAACCTTCCGCCAATTTCCTGGTGGATTATAGTTCCAGTCTATATGAATACTCCTTGAAGGTGGAAAACAGTCTGGCAACAAACCGATTTTTGCAGGAGGACATGTTTGATTTTGGGGAAAATGCAAGGCCCTTTTTTGAAGGAAACCCGATTAATGGCAACTTGGTTGTCACTGCCAATCAAATCCAAGCCGGACAAGCGACAAGCAAGGCATACCAATTAGCTTTGGAGGAAGGAAATCTCCGGATAACCGATGAAGATTATTTGAACCTTTCGCAACTTCAGCTTAGAGAAATGAGCTATCAATCTTACAGAACTGCCGGCGGAACCAACCTACACCTTGTGACCGGGGACCAAATCTTAAACGGAATACCTGAGAAAAAAATATACTGGACTGCCCCTGATCAACCTGGGGACTGGAAGGAAAGTCAAGTTCCCGGATTTTCACTTCGTGGGGTGGATGACCTAACTTTCTTTGCTCACGATGGAATAGATTACCTGCTTTTGGGTAGGCAGACGGGGGAGCTGGTTTTATTTACCGTGGATTTCGGTGAAAACAGTCTGGATATAGAATTGGTTGAAAGGAATTTTTTGGGTTTTTCCGACAATCCGGTTAACCGTGGATTAACGGTTGCTGTGGTTTCTGGAACTACGCCTACCCTGTTGGCTGTCGATCAGCGGGGAGTCCTTCGCTCAGTGACTGATTTTATGAAAAATCCCAGTACAGAGATTGCGCAGGTGTCGGTCGGCGAAAACCAGTGGATGGAAACCCGGTTGGGAAGAAATACCTGGATGACAGCTGTCTCCAACCCCTTTGGTATTAGTCATGATCTGATTCTAGGTACTCGAGCTGGTGGATTGCTTTATTTCAGCGGAATAGCGCAATCGGGAAATGGTGGTGACGAAACTCTACAGGTGAAGCTTTATCCCAATCCAGCACAAAATGGTACCTGGATTCTAGCCAGCAAGGCCGCAGCCATGGATATTATTGATCTATCCGGGAAGGTAGTGCAGCAAGGCATTGCGCTTTCAGCGAACCGGGAGACAGAAATCGGGCTTTATGGAATGGCCCCCGGGGTATATATATTAAGACTCACAGGAGAAAGCAGGGAAATTGTCCACAGGAAATTAATTGTGCGTCCTTAAAAATCACCCCAAGCGAAACGCATCCGCATCTTTCCAAGCGGGAAATTTTTCTCTGTATTCGTGAAGTTGGTCTGCATTTAGGGTAAACAGTAAGGTCATTTCGGTTTCTCCCCCAAAACATATCCTATTCCCTTTAAAATCATACAATCCGGAATGACCGTTATACGCAACCTCATTTCCATCGGTACCTACACGGTTTAGGCCAAGTGTATAACACCAATTCTCCACGGCTCTTGCGGGAAGAAGCACATCCCAAGCGGTTGATCTAGCTGCCGGCCAGGAAGCTACATAAAACGAAAAGTCATAGTCAAAACCTCCTTCTTTAGTTGCCCGGTTTCTGGACCAAACCGGAAAACGAAGATCGAAACATACCTGGGGTAAAATCTTCCATCCTTTTAGGTCAAAGATGGGTTGGGTAGTACCCATGTTATAGTGCGCATCCTCCTTGGCCATGCGGAAGAGGTGACGCTTATCGTAATGCAGGACCTCTCCATCAGGTGTGGCCCATAAAAGGCGGTTAAAATATTTCTCCCCTTCCCGTATTACGACACTACCTGTAATAACGGCTTTGGTCTGGGAAGCCATTTGCTTCATCCACTTGGTGGTGTCCATGTTCATATGTTCCGCCACCCTCTCTGCCTCCATGGTGAATCCGGTAGTAAACATCTCCGGCAATACAATCAAGTCAACCGCCGACTCCAATTCCCAGATTTTTTCTTCAAACATGGCAAGGTTTGAACCTCTGTCGTGCCAATAGACGGAGGATTGGATTCCTGCTACTTTGAGATTTTCCATTTACCTTGAATAAACTGTCTTGTTGTTAAGTGTAACGCTGATCCATAGTCCGTTTGAAAAAAGGACAGGTCTCTTCAATTCGCTCTCATTCAATAGATCAAAAATCCGCTTTATCCCCTCCAATTACCTCATCAGCTTGTTTTCTCTCAATATTCTTGCAATAAGTGGGTTTCTGGGCTCATGTACCCACTCCAATTGGTGAAGAAAATCAAGGATAAACCATCCGATAATCTGTCGAGACTTTACCCTTGCTGATATCTATTAGTTTACTTTTCACCATCCGCTTTTTCAGCCCTTTTAGATAATCGACAAACAGTATTCCCTCCAAATGGTCATATTCATGCTGTATGACTCGGGCAGTAAGACCGGAAAACTCTTCCTCCTTTAGGTTCCAGTTTTCATCGTAATATTCCAAGGTAAGCTTTTCGGGGCGGATAATTTCCGCACGCACCTCCGGGATACTAAGGCAGCCCTCTTCAAAACTATACGCATCCCCATATTCATCAAGAATTATAGGATTAATGAAAGCCCTACGAATGCCCTTTTCCTCCATGTCCTCATCCAACATCAAGTTGCTGTCTATTACAAAGAGCCGGACACCTTTATTTATTTGCGGAGCCGCAAGGCCTACACCATTGGCATTTTCCATGGTGGAAAACATATCTTTTATCAAGGCCGAAATGTCTTCACCTTCGGTAATCTCTTCAGCTTCCTTTTTTAAAATTGGGTTCCCGTACGCTATGATGGGATATATCATATTTTTTCCAAATAAGTTTGTAAAATAATAGCCGCACTGATTTTGTCCAGGTTTCCGGCCTTTTCTTTCCGATCCTTTTTTTTGCTTCCCATGGTGATCATAGATTGCATCGCCATCTTGGAGGTAAACCGTTCATCTACCAATTCGACTGTTTTTTCGGGGTATGTCTTTACTAGTTTTTTCTGCAGCTGCAATACATGGGGGGTCATCTGTGTAGCCGTTCCGTCCAGTGATTTAGGGTATCCCAACACAATGGTATCGACGGGCTCTTTTTCAAAATAAGCAGTCAAATACGTGAATAGTGTGTGGGTGGGAATGGTCTCCAAGGGGTTTGCCAACAGCTTCAACGGGTCTGTAACTGCCAAACCTGTCCGTTTGGTTCCCAAATCTATGGCAATAATTCTACCCATTAATTGGATTTAATCTTTAGTAACAATTTCCTTTTGACATCCTTCTCCAATTCAACAGCTTTGGGAAATAGCAGGTCATTCTCAATTTTGGCATGTACAATCAACTCCTGCTCAAGCTTTTGCAGTTCCATATAAAGAATTTTGATAGCAATGGGGGCATCTGCTGGCAATTGATAATCGGTAGTGAGTTTGCGAATACCTTCCATTTCATCATCATGGGCTTCGTGTTCCTCTGCCAGATCAAGGATGGATGATTTTTCAAAAATTTTCACCGCCGTTTCCATCGGTGTAATGTTTTTTTCTATCTCCTGTAATGAAAAAATCCTATTGAAGAGGGTGTCTTCTTCTTCATGGATATGGTGGATAAAATCATCCACAAACAAAGGAAACATCAGCCGCAAATCAGCCAACAGGGATTCGTACGGTCTTAAATGGTGTATACCTTCCACCATGCTGGAAAGAAATGGAAGTTCCTGCCTGATAAAAAAACGGTGCTTTTTCTTAAGATATCCGACGAGAACTTCTATGGAGTGTAGGTACAATTCTTCCGTGCTGGGGTCTTTACTTTTGGCCCAACGTTCCAATTCTGCCACCACCTGTTTGGGGCTTACTTTAAATTTCCGGCAAACTTCTTCCAGCGACTGCTGCTCACATTGGAAAAAACTGATTCCAAAATAATGAAGCACAGCCGCTAACCCCTGGTTTTCATTCACCAGATCAGCGATGGATCTTTTATACATGTCTCCAGAAAAGCCCATAACTACAAAAGTAGAAATTTTTTTACTGAAAAAAGAGCAAAAAGAAACATCGAATTTTTATTTGTTACGTTTATCTAAACGAAACGCCTTTAAAAACTGTTTAATTGTTTAAATGGATTTTTTCCATTTAATTTAAGGATGCAAGTTCATAAGATTTCGTATTTAACTAAGCAATAAACGTGAGCCAAGAAAAAAACACAAAGACACAGATTCGGCTTCCAATCATATTAGCCCTCGGTATTTCTGCGGGTATATGGATAGGTGCTACTTTTGCTGAACCCAAAAGCGACCGAAACGATCTAAAATCAGCCATTTACAAACTTCAGGAAATAATAACCTATATCAACAGGGATTATGTGGATAGCGTAAACACCAATGAATTGGTGGAATTTGGCATTGAAAAAATGCTGGGAAAGTTGGATCCACATTCCAGTTACATTACTGCAAAGGATGCTACACTAGCCAAATCCCAACTGGAAGGCGAATTTGACGGTATTGGAATTGAATTTGGCATCCTGCGGGATACTATTTATGTGGTGTCCCCCCTTACCGGAGGCCCTTCTGAAAAACTTGGCTTACTACCCGGTGATCAAATTGTTACCGTGGACGGAAAGACAGTAGCAGGAACCGGCATAACCAACAGAGACGTATTTGATTTGCTCAGAGGTCCCAAAGGCAGTGTAGTTGACATTGGCATTAAGCGCAAAAACCAGAAAGATCTTATCGATTATGCCATAACGAGAGATAAAATCCCCCAGTATAGCGTCAATGCTTCCTACATGATAAACGATGAAATCGGATATATCAAAATAACCCGATTTGCCGCCAATACGCATGAAGAGTTTAGAAAATCGCTACAGGACTTGAAAGGGAAAGGCATGAGAAAACTAATGCTTGATCTTCAGGGAAATCCAGGTGGATATATGGGTGCGGCTATTAATATAGCAGACGAGATTCTGGCAGATAATGCGGTTATCGTTTCCCAAGAGGGTAAACTGAGCCGTTTTAACCAAACAGCCACAGCAATGAGGCCGGGAGCATTTGAGGATGGTTCCGTCATTGTGTTAATTAATGAAGGGAGTGCATCAGCTTCCGAAATTGTAGCCGGAGCGCTTCAGGACAACGACAGAGGTTTAATCGTGGGAAGAAGGTCTTTTGGAAAAGGACTGGTACAAATGCCAATAGATTTGTCTGACGGTGCAGAGCTTAGGCTTACAATCGCCAGATATTACACGCCTTCCGGCAGGTCTATCCAGAAACCCTACGGTTCAGGTGAGGATGATTACGGAATGGATTATTACAATCGCTTGGAACATGGGGAATTATTCAGTGCTGACTCCATCGTCTTTGACGACAGTCTGAAATATGAAACGGTAAGTGGACGAACTGTATACGGTGGTGGTGGTATCATGCCAGACTATTTTGTACCCTTGGACACGACAATGAGCAGTCCCTATGTCAACCGTTTATTTGGTTCAGAGGCTTGGAGAGAATTTATCCTTGACTACTTGGATAAGAACAAGAAAACCTATGATGGCCTCTCCTTTGCTGATTACCACGCAAACTATGACGTTTCTGACGCCATGCTCAATGAATTGATCAAAGTTGGAGAAAAGAACGATGTGAAATTTAATGAAAAGGATTTTAGCAAGTCCAAAGGGTACCTTAAAACCCTAATCAAAGCCCATATGGCGAGAAATCTGTATGATGACAGTGCTTTCTACCAGGTAATTAATGATATCAACGAAGTCTATCAGCAGGCCCTTTTGCTCTTCGATGAGGCTGCGAGGTTGGCATCAATAGAATAACCGTTTGTTTTTAAAACTTAAAAAAGGCCAAGAAAAAACTTCTTGGCCTTTTTTTCTGCCATATTCGGTCAAATTTTTGTTACTTCGTAGTCTCACTTCCATCTAAATTTATAACCCATGCAATACCTAACCTTTTGTATCACCCTAGTAATTGCCTCCATCAGCATGAACGCACACAGCCAAACTAAGATCAACCACGTGGCTATCTATGCCAAAGACATCAAAGCCAGTGGCGAGTTTTATGAAAACATTGTCGGACTTCAGGAAATTGAGGAGCCTTTTAAAGATGGCCTCCATATCTGGTATGACATGGGTATGGGGACCTCCCTTCATGTCATCGCCCGAGAAACACCCTGGGCTAATCCGACCATCAACAAGGACAATCACCTGTGTTTTAGTGTGGAGGATTTGGATGGTTTTATCGAAAATATCAAGAAGAACAATATAGCATTTGAAGATGCTCCGGGAAATGCCGGGAAAATCAATGTCCGTCCTGACGGTATACGGCAAATCTACATACGTGACCCTAGCGGATATTGGTTGGAGATTAATGATGAGTATTTATAGAAGAAAATTTCTTATTTGAAATATTTTCGAAATATCCATATACCAGTTTTAATCAATCCGAAGAACTTAAAAAGAAAAGGAATCGATTCTTCCCGTTGCAATGAATCGTTTCCGCTTTCCTTTATTTCATTAAGAAAAACTTCACGAACATCCAAATTGATAATATTTTTATAAGGAATAATAAACATGTTTCCGCTTGTGTTTTCAAGCGGAATTGCTGCACTTTCGGTTATTTTTCTTGTAGAAGTCAAGATAATTTTACTTAAAGAATTATTTGAAGCAAGGTAATATTTATGAAGAAATCCTCTATAAATAATTGATTTTCCTCCTATATCGACCAGAACAGTTACTATTATTTGGTTAGGATCTATCTTCCTTGCTTTTTTAAAATCTCTAATTTTCTCTATAGAACCTTCCCCACCATTTTTTTTAAGATTGGTAATTTTCTGATTTATTTCTTCAATTCGGTTTAGTTTATGAAACCTCCCCGATAGAATATTGTCCCATTCATTAGTGATCGGAAATTTTATAAATCGTATATCCCAATTTAAGCATACTATAAAGCTTCTAAAAAGAACTCCAACGATTCCACCAAGAAAAGACTGACCTATCAAATAGGTTAAAAAAATAAAAATAGATTTATCGAAAATGAAAGCATCTAATTCCTCTCCTTTTCCAAGAAAAAACAGATAAAAATCTTTAAAATTAAATGTATAATAATCACTTTGAGATATTACCCCTAATGCTACAAAATGAGCTAGAATAGAATAAATAAAGACGATGGATACTTCCGCTTTAAATGAAGTATCTAAGGGATTCTCAAAAGACTCAGATTTGATAACAAATGATCTAAAAAACATCCCAGGTAGAATCAACAAAATAATAATTATACTACCTAGGGCAATACTCATCGAATTATCCTATCGCTTTATCCCTTCCAAATTGATTCATTAGGCTTTCAATACTTCCGTCGGATACTTCGTATTTTTTTCCTGAAATGGTCACCTGTATTCCATTAATGGATTCACCTTTCTCAATATTCTCCATCAATTTATCCATTAATTTTTCCCTCTCTTGACTTGAGGAAAATAAATTCGAATTTTTTGATTTTACTGCATCCATAGTGAAAAATAAACAAAATAAATGGGAAAAAAAATTCCAAGCTAACATTAATAATAATGGATTGCGACATTGTTATACAGTACTGGCAGCCAAGATGGTTGATCACGCTACCTCTCCCACTAAAACCCGAATCTGTTGATCTGTGCCTTGATAATATCGGATCGGGCGGATTTGAACGGAATTTTTTTACCAAATGAGGTAATTCTATTCGAAGTCGGCCACGTTAGTGGTCGGATCTTAGTAGAATAAATCGATTTATTTTTATCCAGTTTTGGCCGAGACGATGGTTGTGGTGTCATTACTCTCCCGCCAAAACCCGAATCTATAAAACTCTGATTTGATGATATCGAACGGAACGCGGATCAGGCGGATTAAGCGGATTTGAACGGATTTGAACGGAATTTTTTTTACCAAATGAGGTAATTCTATTCGAAGTTGGCCACGTTAGTGGTCGGATCCCGCCAAAACCCCAATCTTTCAATCTCCTCCTTCCCCTACATAGCGAGGGAAGAGCTGGGGCAGTTTTGGCTCCCGGGATAATTGAGGTGATGCGCCCCAAACGGTCTCCAAAAAGATTGGCATAATTATTATACCGAAAAATTGAATTACCTAACCAATCACCGAGATTTACAGTCACAAATAAATTACCTTTCAAATGCAACCACACCTAAAATCAACATTCATCCATGAAATGGCAAGGTAGAAGAAAAAGCAGCAATGTAGATGACCGACGGGGTTCCTCGGGCGGATTCGGCGGAGGAAGAGGGATTAACCCCATGATGCTAATCCCGCTGTTGCGGATGCTTTTTTCCAAGACAGGGCTTATCCTTGTAGCCGTCGTCGTCGGGGTGATGTGGCTATCCGGTACTAACCCGCTTATGCTTTTGCAGCAGTTTACCGGAGGCTCTCCCAGCTCCCAACTTAGCCCCTACCAAGCAACAGACGCTGAAGAGGAATTGGCGGACATGTCTAAAGTCATGCTGGCGGATACAGAGGATGTTTGGAACAAACTCCTGGATGGGTATCGGGAACCTACCCTCGTTCTATTTACCGGTAATCTTCAGTCCGGATCTGCTTGCGGATTTGCCTCTGCGGCCACTGGACCCTTTTATTGTCCCGGAGACGAAAAACTCTACCTGGACCTGAGTTTTTTTGAAGATATGGCCACGAAACTCGGGGCTCCGGGAGATTTTGCTCAGGCTTATGTTATCGGCCACGAGGTAGGGCATCACATACAGCACCTGACCGGTATTCTAGACAAAGTCCATGCAATGCGGGGCCAGCTCTCCGAGGTGGAATACAACAAACTTAATGTCCGACTGGAATTGCAGGCAGACTTCTATGCAGGAGTCTACCTTCACCATTCAAATAAGGCATTGGGATATATGGAGGATGGGGACATAGATGAAGCCCTAAACGCTGCAAGCGCAATAGGCGATGACCGTCTCCAAAAACAGGCGGGGGGGCGGGTCGTTCCGGATTCGTTCACACACGGCACTTCTGCCCAACGGGCCCGATGGCTCAAGAAAGGCTTTGACACCGGAGATATCAATCAGGGGAATACCTTTGATGTGGAAACTTTATAAGCCCTTACGGTCAGGAAAAATAATTCCCACGTTGAACAAAGTTGACCCCAACCGATTTCGAATTTTGCCAAAATTGCACAAAGGGATAGCAACAAACAGAATAATATATTGGGATTACTAACATTTACCCTATTACCTATTAAAAGGCTAATAACGGATAATTGACCGCAGATTAGTCGCAACCGGGGGTTGCAAAGATTCAAGAGTAAAAGAAGCATGGGTTAATATTCTGTTATCAACCCATAAGTTATTTATATGTTAACGGAAGAGAAATTTGGCACCATTCTTATACTTTTACAAGGGCATATAATCAACTAACTTTAAGATAAAACTTGAAATACCATGAACAGTGAAATAAAAGAACAGTTTCAAACCGCGTTAGTAGCAGGCCTTGCCGTACTGGGAGCTTATGCAACCAGAAAGATACTTGAAAAATCATGGAAAAAAACGACCAAAAAAGATCCACCTGTAGATCCAACCGACGATTCGAACTCATGGTTGGAAATCTTTGCTTGGGCAGCAGTCACCGGAATTGCGGCTAATGCCGCAAGGGTGATGCTTACCTGGGGGGTCACCGAAGGAATTGAGAAATTGGAAGATGAGGTATAAAAAAGAAAAGCAGGGGAATTTATCCCCTGCTTTTTTTACTTCCCTTGGGCGTGTTGTTGAATCTTTTTAAACATATCTCCAAAAATCCCGTCACGTCTCAAATAGGTGGTTGTTCTGTACAGGTGTCGGCTGTGGTCTACACTGTAGGTGAGCTGATCGGTAAGTATGGGACTGGATCTGATTTCCGTAGAAAACCAGCCGGGATTAATCACATAAGCCACGGCGGAAATATCCCATATGATTTTTGACCATGCAAACGTATTCCCTTTATTGTAGTCGTTGAAAATTTCCACCAAATAATCCCCGATTTCTCCTTGACCTTTTAAGTAGAACTCTACCTCAGACCGTGTAGTCAGCAAATGAGAGGTCACCGGTTCGGTGGGAATCTGTATTAGTGGCACACCAGAATCAAACAATACTTGGGACGAATGGGGGTCCTGCATTAGATTAAATTCGGAAGCAGTGCGCCAGTTGAGTCCCTTGCCTCCGAGCCAAACGACGATGATCTTTTCGGCAATTTCCGGTGCCAATAAGATGGCGGAAGCCACATTTGTAGGAGCTCCCAGGGTCAATACATAAAGGGGTTCGTCAGAACTTTTAGCCCTCCGGATTAAGTCACGGGCGGCTGGACTGTCTACAGGGTTTCCTTTATCAGCCATGAACCGGTCCGATCCCCGAAATACAAAATTTTCAGGTATTTCTCTTCCCATTTTTTCCAACAGCCGGATAATTTCCTCATAGCTTTTTTCCATACCATCGCTGGGACTGGTGGAGCGGTTGTTCAGGTAGGGAGCTGCATAAATAGCCTCCACGTCCATATTCTCTGGGGAAAGCAAGGCATATACCACGGCAAACTGATCATCGATCTCATTGTAAGTGTCAGTATCTATCACCGCTCTGATTTTCCCCTCAACAGGCTTTAACCGCTGAAGGCGGAAATCATCGGTTAACTTGGCGTATTGTTGGGAAAATGCTGTACCTGCAAGGAGCATGGTCACCGACAGCATTGTGAGGAAGCGAAAACCTAAATTTACTTTCTCACCCCTCCTGATAAATTGATGATTTCCCCTATGAGAAGTTTTGTTTTGATGATTACTGAAAGGTTCTATCATTTGACTGTTTTTTTGGGCGTGAAACAAGAAAATTACACAGAGGTGATTAAATCTAATAGTTTTTCTTTATGAATCGGTTTGATAATAAAGTCCGACACCTCCTTTATGGTCTTCGCCATGGCCATATCTTCAGGAGAAATAGAGGAAGAACATATGTAAATATGTATTTTTTTTGCCATAAACGGATTGATTTTTACAAATTCATTTAGAAATTGCCACCCGTCCATAATCGGCATGCTCAAGTCAAGAAAGAGGATATCAGGCAATTCATCCACGTCATCCCAATTTTCTTTAAGAAAATTGATGGCATCCAGTCCATTGCCAAAATCATTTATCAAATCTACACGGTTGGTTTTTTTGATGGTTTTCTTCGTCAGGTAAACAAAAACGTCATCATCGTCTACCAGAGTAAGCTGTTTTATTCTTTCCATGCTGTTTGACCCTCTATTTCTATAAAAAAAGTACTTCCTTTTTCAGGTTGGCTTTCAACCCAAATTTTTCCACCCATAGCTTCTACTTGAGTTTTCGTCATAAACAGTCCAAAACCATTGGCATCTTTGTGCTTGTGAAAAGTTTTACGGATCTTAAATAAATTATTTTTATGCATATCCACATCTATCCCCAATCCGTTATCCGCTACTGACAAGCGCACTTTTCCGTTGATATCCTTAGATGCAATCCGAATCATCGGTTTTCGGTCCGGGGATTTGTACTTCAGGGAATTGCTGATCAGGTTTGTCAGTGCACTTTCCAGATATTTTTGGGGGAAATTGACATAAGGAACTTCGTCAAAGTCCAGGTGAATTCTTGCTCCTGATTCCTCAATCTGAGGGGAAAAACCCACTAGAATCTTATCTACCGCTTCTTTAAGAGCTATGTCATCGGAGGCAATTTCCGTATCCTGCTGTACTTGAATGGATTCTACCAATTCGTTGAAGACATCCATCAAATGGTTGATGACGGGCTTTATTTTTCGCTGCATTTCAAGTCGCTCCTCTTCATCTTCAGCATAGTCCAGATAATCGACCAACATGGAAATATTCACCAGGGGTGCACGGAGGTTGTGGGATACAATATTGCAAAAATCAATAAGCTGTTTGTTTTTGTTTTCCATCGCTTTGATATAGCCTACAGCCCGCTCATTGCTATTTTTAAGTTCTTCTTCGGCCAGCTTCCTTTCGGTTACGTCCGAGCGGATGGCTACATACTGATAGGGTTTTCCGTCGGGACTCAAGAAGGGCACTATGGTAGTATCCACCCAATAGATGGTGCCGTCTTTTGCCCGGTTTCTCATTTCTCCTTTCCAAACCCTTCCTTCCGCAATGGTAGTCCAAAGTTCTTTGATAAATTCGGCGGAATGGTACCCAGAATTGATTATTCGATGATCCTGTCCGAGAAGTTCCTCCATAGAAAACTTGGAGATTTTGCAGAAGTTATCGTTCACATGCGTGATGATTCCATTTTGATCCGTGATTGCTACAATGGCCGATTCATCCAAGGCGTACTTGTAGTCCGAAATTTCCTTCAATGTACTGGTAAGCATTTCCTCACCCTTCTTCCGCTCTGTAATATCGGAACGAATTGCAACATACTGATAGGGCTTTCCTTCACCATTCAAAAAAGGAACTATCGTGGTATCTACCCAGTAAATAGTGCCGTCTTTAGCCCGGTTCCTCATCTCCCCCTTCCAAATCTTTCCTCGGGCTATGGTTGTCCATAAATCTTTGATAAATTCTTTTGAGTGGTAGCCGGAATTGATAATCCGGTGATCTTGGCCAATGAGCTCCCCTGCGGAATACTTGGAAATCTTGCGGAAATTCTCATTTACATGTTTGATAATGCCCTTTTGATCCGTAATAGCTACAATGGCTGATTCGTCAAGTGCATATTTAAAATCTGATAATTCTTCCATATTTTATCTAAAAAAACCTCACTGTCTTTATTGGAATGCGGCTAAAGGAAAAACAATTCCCGAATTTGATCGGAATAGTTCAATTATAATCTACTAGTAAAGATAGGCAAAAAAAGCATTAGAACTAAATCACAATATATATGAGGAGGGGAATAAGCTAGCCATTATGCCGGATTGTGTGTATGAACGGGATTGATTTGAGATTTTAGATTTTGGATTTTGGATTTCAGATTTCAGATTGTAGATTTTAGATTGTAGATTGTAGATTTGGGATTTATGATTTCAGATTTATGATTTCAGATTTATGATTTCAGATTTCGGCAGGGAAAAAATGATTCGCTCCGCGGCAAGACGCCAAACCAAGCATTCACTGGTTTTGGCGGTACCGGGATGTCTGTAATTGTCGGTTTATGCGGCCAAAATACACTAAATACCTTATTTCTTAACCACCGGGTTGAAACCCGGGGCTACTATTTCGGCCATCCCTATGGGATTTTTTGATGTGTTCAGGACGGGATTGTATTTTCGGAAGAAAAATCATCTAAATGGACGGCATCGATCGCCCTCCCCTAAAGGGCGAGGGAGGGGTGGGGCAGTTTTGCTTCAAACCCATTTACAAAATCATATCCTCAAACACCTCGTCCAAATCCAATACAAATCCCTCAACAGCCTGCGAGACAACCCGGTCCCCATAGGTGAAAATCTTCGAAGCTTCATACCGACCATCTATCAATGTATAGACAAGCAAGGTGCATTCATTCGGATGGATCACCCAGTATTCCCGGACACCGGATTCTTCATATACTTCATATTTGTTTTGCAGTTCCTTTTTGTTGTTGCCCGGAGAAAGGACTTCTACTACTAGGTCTGGGGCGCCTATGCATCCTGCCTCATCCAGCTTGTCCGGATCACAAATAACGCAGATGTCCGGTTGAACAACCGTGTCGATATCTTCATTTCTCTTTGATTTTACCGGAAGCCGAACATCAAAGGGAGCAATAAAAACACTACACTTTTTCCTTTTTAGATAAATAGAAAGAGCCACAAACACATTACCGGCAACCTGTTGGTGGATTACTCTCGGTGCAGCGGCTTGCCTAAATACCTTTCCCCGTATCAGCTCTACCATTTCGTCTATCTGCCAAGTCAGATAATCGGCATAGGTATAGGTTCCATATTCGGAAAATGGCTCTTCGACTTTGTTCGGAGTATCTTGCTCTTCCATAGCTTGAATGTAAAAAAAATCAGTGATAAAAGAAAAGACATCAATGAAAGAAGCCCGTGGTGTTTTTTCCGGGGATTGCGCAAATGAACGCAGATTAGTATAAGAAAAATTTTTATCTAAAGGCCTAAGCGATATCGGAAAATCCTAGAAGCAAAGATCTGCGGGATCCTCTGCGAAGATCAGCGGGATCTGCGGGAAACATCAGCGAAGATCTCCGGGAGATTTTTTTCCCGCAGAACTTGTCCCGGCTTTTCGGGGTTGCGCAGATTAGTATAAGAAAAATTTTTATCTAAAGGACTAAGCGATATCGGATATCCTAGAAGCAAAGATCTGCGGGATCCTCTGCGAAGATCAGCGGGATCTGCGGGAAACATCAGCGAAGATCTCCGGGAGATTTTTTTCCCGCAGAACTTGTCCCGGCTTTTCGGGGTTGCGCAGATTAGTATAAGAAAAATTTTTATCTAAAGGACTAAGCGATATCGGATATCCTAGAAGCAAAGATCTGCGGGATCCTCTGCGAAGATCAGCGGGATCTGCGGGAAACATTAGCGAAGATCTGCGGGGGATTTTTTTCCCGCGGAACTTGTCCCGGCTTTTCGGGGTTGCGCAGATGAACGCAGATTAGTATAAGAAAAATTTTTATCTAAAGGCCTAAGCGATATCGGAAAATCCTAGAAGCAAAGATCTGCGGGATCCTCTGCGAAAATCAGCGGGATCTTCGGGATCTGCGGGAAACATTAGCGAAGATCTCCGGGAGATTTTTTTCCCGCGGAACTTGTCCCGGCTTTTCGGGATTGCGCAGATGAACGCAGAAAAACATCTGCTAGGAAATATGTTTTAAAGGGGAACTACTGGAGTAAAAAAGTAACCGCAAAGTACGCTAAGGAGGCGCAGAGTCCGCAAAGTTTGAGGTAAAATACTATGTGGGCTATGTGAACTATTGAAGTAAAATAGAACACGGATCATGCGGATGAAACGGATAAAACGGATTTTTTCGGGTTGAATTAAACCCTCGATGTCAAAAAAAACAATCCGTACAAATCCGTACAATCCGCCAAATCCGTGTTCCATTCGCTCCAAAGTAGAATAGAACACCGATGACTCGGATGACCCGGATAAAACGGATTTTTTTGTGTTGGATTAGATCGACATCGATATAAATAATCTGCGGGAAACTTTTTTCCAGCTAAGCTTCAGATGACTAAAGTACAATCCCCACTCCCAGGGTCACTCTCCATCCATTCCATTCCGCAGTAAGATCCTTTCCATCGGAGGTCCTGAAGAACTGCTCCTCATTGTCTTTCAACTTTCCATCGGACCGGAATTCGACACCAAGTCCAAATTGAAAGTTAAACACGCCAACAGCATGGCCAAGCATGAGGCCGGGACGAATTCCAACATTTGTCGCGTTTAATTTAAACTGCTCGATCTCGGGCTGTCCCCCTATTTGAAATTCAGATTTAATTCTCTCAGTAACCGTTGCGACAGACCCGTGGGCCGTAACATATAAAGGCCACTCTTCCGATTTATTTACACGGTACTGCGCAAAGGGTCCTCCCTGAAACGATGTCAATACCTGATCCATCATTGCATGTCCGGAGTAATCTTTGTAATGCAATCTGCCCCCCGTGGAGGCAAATTCAAACCATAGTCCCATTGACGCTTTTGGCGCTATTTTGAAACCAGCGGCAGCACCAAATGTCGGAAAATTTGGGAATTGATGCACCTTACGGTATGGTATCCCTGATTCCCGCAGAAAATCCTGCTGAAAAAGCTTCTGCGATTTCATGGAATAGTTGCCCAATCCGACACGAAAAACCAAGGTCGACTTCTCCTGCGCGTATGCGCTGAGAAAAAGACCAAATTGGAGGATAATCAATATAAGTACTTTCATCTGTTTATATTTTGATTTTTAACGGTCAGATGGAATCTCGCAATAATAATCATCCCACTGTGTGACGGGTACGTCATGCTCGATTTCATGTGTTTATAATTGTTTTCCAGTTGCCACATGGAATCTCGCAATTATAATCATCCCTCCGTGCGTCGCTTGCGTCATGCTCGATTTCATGGAGCAGATTCAATATAACCTTGTTCATACAGCAGGTAGGAGTCTGCGTAATGTTTATATCCTCCTTGATACGTCTTTTCAAAACCCATGGAAGTTACATTGTATAGTTGGAGTCGATCATTATAGGAAAATACAAGGTAACCACTTACAGGGTCGTAAAATGCCGCAAACAAGTCAAAAAGGGAGGGCATTTCGTCACTTCTGAGACGGGTCAGGTAGGAATCCGGATTTTCAGGCGGGTTGGAAAGATCAAATACCGTTATGTGGGTGGGGTCAGATCCCCATCTATATGCTGGATTTATAGCTGTCATGACTTCACTTCCATTATTAAGAAAAATCGGAAATCCGGGGTCTATCCTTCCATACTGCTCTGCATTGCCTTCTTTCAGTTCATATACCCAGGCTTCAAATGTATTTACTATCAAAAACCTCCCATCCTCAGAAATAGCCGGAAGTTGATAGAAGGGTTGTGAGGTATGCCAAATTACCTTTTCACTGGTAATATCATATAATAAAGATTTTCCTGCCACTCCCATGGTAATCAACCCTTTGTTGGATACACTTCCCAGCAAAATCCTATTGTAATATCCAACGGAAAAATTAATTTCACGTAAAACGCTATTCATTACGTGGTGTTGGAGGTTGTCAAAATTATGCGGGTCCACACTAATTATTTTGCTCTCGTCGATATCATTCACATGTCCAGAAATATAAATCCTAGATTCGTCCGGACTTACTACCACTACATCATGGGCCCATGTTAATCCCAGATCCGTATACCGAAGACTATCTTCCACCTGTATGGAACCCTCTAACGTATACCTATATAGCATTTCCGAGTTTCCTATCAACAGTTTTTTGGATTTGCCAAGCATTCTAAAAAAAGAGAATGGTTTAAGATTTGGTTTGGGAATATACTCGACGACTTCACTACATATCCGGCTTCTTTTGTTGCGGTCGTAAAATTCCAACGTGATGTATAAGGACTGTGCAATATGCAGTAACCCCAGGTCAATTTCTCCGGATGGGGTAAAGGGTGTCCTTCTTTCCTCACTAAAGTAAGACTGAGGCCTAATGTAGATCTCATGGTTTTCCCCGGGGAATTTTCTATCCGTCCATGAAAGTGTCGCTTGCCCACTGGGGCTTCTGGTGATGACAAAATCAGCGGCTTTATGATAAAAGGAGCCTTCACCCAGCACCGTTTCAAAACCAAAACCTTTGGCCGTTATCTTATAGTTTATATCCCCTCCAATATAGTCATAGTCTATAAATTGATTTACCAGGGGATTGGTCACAACCGTGTCAGAACTGGGTAAAAAGGGGCCGCTGTTTCTCTGAATTTTATAGCTGAAGTTTTGCTGGTTTGTCTGATTCTTCCATTTAAAAGTAAGAAAGCCGTTTTCAATTTCAGCCGTAAATGAATCAAACACAGGTGGGGTTGGATCTATGCGGACTTCAAACGCCTGGTCCACCACATAATTCTCCGCCCCCACAATATTCGCCAGACTGCCGGACTTAGTGTTTAGAAAACACCTTACCGAGACCGTATGGTTGCCTACCCTGATTTGGCTGGGGTCTAACGTAAAAAACAAATCCCGGTTATGTTGTACCCATGAGTAAATTTCCGAACCAGCCACCTTTACTTCAGAAGCAACAAGTGGGTATGTGGCATCTTGAAGTTTTATATGGAAGTTGGTTGGTTCTACTAAATAATAGGGGTAATTAAAGGCCGGATCGTTTAATTCAAAGGTGACTGTAATTGCCTCTGGAGGAGTTATAGTTGCGACAAACTCTTCATGTGGCTGAAAGGCACACCCGTACAACCCTATTATAACGGCCAGGAAAAATAGCTGCTTAGCATTCATAATAACTCAAGACAATTTAAAAAAAACCTATGTCCGTAACTGTTTTTTCTCAGGTAGATGCAGCAAAAAAAAGCCATCAAATTCACCCTGTGTCAACGGTACGAAAATAGGTTTAAATTGGGATTAATTTACTTATGGTTGGGATTTTATTTTTACAGATCCAAAGGCGGAGTTGATAGGTTGAGAATTACGAATTACGGTTGATTAGTTATGGGTTATGGGTTATGGGTTTTGGGTTGACCATGCCTAAAAAACGTTGACCGTTTATTGGTACCTTTAGCCCATCATACTGCTGTGACCGGGCCTAAAAAATTGCTAGCAGGTTTTGAGTATATGTCCCGATTTTCGGATTTTGGTGGACAACTATTTCCAGCCCTGAAGGGGCAAAATATCATAGTCTGGGGTGTAGCGTAGCGAAGCCCCAGGTTAAGAATATACATCTCGATTGTGTTTTGGCAGCGGATATGGTTGAAGAAGCCAGCCTCTCACGCCAAAACCCAGATATGGTTGGTTCTTCCTACCTATCGATTGATAGATATCTGATCGATACCGGATTTGTGTGCATATTGTCTGGAGGAAAAAAGGGTTGGTTCCGACAACATGATGGCAGACCAACCGTCCACGGGGTTTTGGCGGGAGAGTGTGATCAGAAATTGGCCTGATTGCGGCCAAAACGGGGCGATGGGACGTTGTTTCTTAACCCCCGGGTTGAAACCCGGGGCTACTATTTCGGCCATCCCTACGGGATTTTGATCCTTGATTACCCAAATACTACTAAGATTACAGGGCTACGCCCCCGGATTTTCGCGGTAACGGTCTCTTTGGGGGTAATCAAAAAACTTTGACTTAATCAACCAAACCTCACTCCAGCCTGCCGTTATCTTTCAGAATCTTGATTACCTCTTCCTCCGGCAGTTTCACCAATCTGGCAATACTTTCGGTATCAAATCCCTCGTCAAAAAGGTTGAGAACAACTTCTGCTTTTCCTTCGAGTTTTCCTT
>NZ_VOLC01000011.1:0-1591 GCF_009797935.1 Lunatibacter salilacus | reverse complement strand
TCCTTCGAGTTTTCCTTCTTTTTTGCCTTTCTCGATAAGCATGGTGTAGGTTGACATGATATTTTCTTTTATGGGTTCGGGAATTGATTTGATTACTTCGGCAAGTTGGACTTCCTGGATGTCTGACACCCTCAATGAATATACAACAATCATTTCCAAAAAGTTCGTGTTGTCGCCCTCCAGCTGGAATATTCGGAAGATGCGCTCGAAGTCTTCTTTAAGTTGTACCGGGTCTATACGCCATTGCTGTGCCAGCATGGCAGCCGTCATCATGCTATTGCGCATCCCCAGAAGCTGGTCTTGGCCAATGGTCTTCAGATCGATGAATATATGCTTAAAAATCGGCAAATACTCCGTGATCTCCTTGGGATATTTTTTAAACAGGGCAGGGAGAGTGCCGACATTCCAATTTTTCTTTCCCTGATAATAGATTACGGGTATGATTGGCTTGGGCTGTTTGTTTTCGGAAAGGCACTTGATCCAATGGGCAAACACATAGTGGCCTACCTGAAACAGCACGTTCCGGTCCGGTGATGATTTGTGTTCGAAGAGCAGGACGACATCGGTTTTGACGGATGTGTCGGCCTTTAGAGACACCTCAAACACGAGGTCGGAGAAATGCTCCTTCAGTGTTTCGTTGATATAGGATTCGTTGAGGACAGCAAGGGTTTTAAAGTCAAGATGCTGCGCTAGAGATTTAGGCAGGAATTTCTCAAAAAAAGCCACCGCCCTCTCCGGATCGGAAAAGGACTCCCTGACAAAGGCATCGTGGATATTGCGGGGACGTTTTGCCATGTCACAACCTAGGAAAAAATCGGGATAAACACAAAGGGGATTTTTGGGAAATTAAAAAATACGAATTACGGTTGAGTTAGTTATGGGTTATGGGTTTTGGGTTATGGGTTGACCCTAAGTCCCTCAGTCTCTTCGTCTCTGGGTAGGTTGAAAGATCTATAGGTCTATAGGTTGATAAGCCGATAGGTTGATGGACTCCCTTCCTAACTCCCTATGTCTCTCAGTCTCTACGTCTCTTAGTCCCTTCGTCTCTAGATAGGATAGGTTGAAAATCACGAATTAAAAATTACGGTTGAGTTAGTTATGGGTTATGGGTTTTGGGTTATGAGTTATGGGTTGACCATGCCTAAAAAATTGCCAGCCGGTTTTGAGAATATGTCCCGACCCTCGGATTTTGGTGGACAATTATTTCCAGCCCTGAAGGGGCAAAATATCATAGCCTGGGGTGTAGCGCCAGCGGAGCCCTAGGTTAAGAATGAAACAATCTCGATTGTGTTTTGGCAGCGGCAAGGGTTGAAGAAGCCAGCCTCTCCCGCCAAAACCCGGATAAAATTGGTTCTGCCTTCCCGTCCATTCGATGAATTCCTGTCCACCGGAATTGCAAATTCCTTCTATCTGTTCGTCACAATTGCAAATTGCGGCAAGCTGGACTTGTTAATGGAAAGTTTGGGAAAGTGTTTCCCGCTGATTGCGCAGATAAACGCAGATTAGTTGAATTAAACCCTAGATGTCAATAAAAACAATCCGTTCAATCCGCCAAATCCGTGTTCCATTCGCTCCAACGTAGAAATAGAAC
>NZ_VOLC01000010.1 GCF_009797935.1 Lunatibacter salilacus | reverse complement strand
TATAATCATCCCACTGTGTGACGATCTCGTCATGCTCGATTTCATGTGTTTATAATTGTTTTTTATTTGTCACCCCGAAGAGTCGGGGCAAGCTATGGAATCTCACAGTGATGCTCATCTCGGTATATGACGATTTTCGACATGCTCGGTTTCATGAACTTCTTTGGATTTTAGAATAGTTGCCACCTGCAGGGACAAATCCATGAACAGGATTTTGGGATTGGCGTTCCTTTCTAAATGATAATGTGCATCACCTAGTTTGCCATATAATCCAAGGATCTTTGTCGCGGTAAGCGTGTTTCGGCTAAATTTCTCGATAAACTGAAGATCTTCCGGAGCAGTACGCATTAGTTTTTTTAACTGACTCGAATCTAAAAGGCATTCTCTAAGCACATTAATACCGGTCAGCAGGAGGTTTTTCTGACCTTCCTTGTCTTGCTCGGTAAAACGATCCAAACGGCTGTTCAGCTCATTGATGTTTAGACTATAACACTCCCGCATCCAATCTTTGAAATGGGCCGTATTTTGATCAACTACTTGATCGGACAGTCTATACGCCTCCCGTAGGTTCCCATCAGCAAGTGGCGTCAACTGATCTGCCACTGACTGACTGCATAAGCCGCTGCCTACTAGGTGTGTCTTTATTTCTTCATCAGTGAAGCCCCGGATAGCAATCTTCTGCGTTCGGGACATAATGGTGGTCAGCAGCTGCTCGGGATGGTGACTTACCAGGAGGAAGAGTGTTTTTTCAGGCGGTTCCTCCAATATCTTCAATATGGCATTTGCGGCTGATGGATGCATCAGCTCAGGGTGCCAAATGAGCATGATCTTATAACCTCCTTCAAATGACTTTAAGGAAAGCGTTTGGATCAATTGTTTTGCAGCCCCTTTAGAAATACTAAGTTGCTTATTGATTCCGATAGAATTTACCCAGTCGTGTAAGTTGCCATAGGGGTGTTTTATAACAAAGGCCCTCCAAAGTTTGAGCATGTCCACCTTCTTTTCGCCATCTTCGTCACCATCTTTATTTGATATGCTGGGGCTGGGAAATGAAAAATTCAAATCAGGATGAATCAGCTTTCCTAATTTTTGGCAGGAGCTGCAGACTCCACAGGAATCTTCCTCATTGGGATTTTCGCAATTGATATATGCTGCCAAGGCAAACGCCATAGGTAAGGCAGCACTACCCTCAGGGCCATGAATAAGCAGGGCATGTGCCAGATGATCTTGGCGAATGGCTTGGATAAGTTTGCTTTTGGTCTCCTCTAATCCGGGGATGGATGAAAATAGCATGCTTTAGCTTGTCTAGTTTTACAGTTTAAAACGATTTGTCCCAAATCCGGTAGGGGCGAGTCAAATCAAAGACATGCTGAATGATGGCGCGGTCTTCTTCTTCAAAAGTTTCTCCTTTAAACTCCATTGCTTTCCGGGCAGTGTCTTCAAATTTTTTAAGTATGAAGGTGTTAAAACCCCCAACACCACCCCAAGCGAACGAAGGTATGAGTTTTCTGGGGAATCCCTCACCAAAAACATTGGCACCTACACCTACTACAGTCCCCGAATTAAGCATTGTACTGATGCCTAATTTGACATGGTCGCCAATAAATGAGCCACAAAACTGCAAGCCGGTCTCACTGTAACCTCCTTTGGCATAATCCCAGACCCGGATTGGGCTGTGGTTGTTTTTGAGATTGGAAACATTGGTATTCGCTCCAAGATTACACCATTCTCCTACTACAGAGTTGCCCAAGTAGCCGTCATGGGATTTGTTGCTATATCCTAAAAATACAGAATTGGAAACCTCTCCCCCCACTTTACATTTGGGACCAATAGTGATATCACCGCGCATCTTTGACCCCATACTTAACATGGCTCCCTCACAGATAGCAAAGGGCCCCCTGATTAGGTTTCCCTCCAGAATTTGAACGTTTTTGCCTATATAAACAGGTCCGGCCTCTGCGTTGATAATGGAGGCTTTTATTTTCGCTCCGGGTTCGATAAATACCGCCGACTCATTATAAATGTGGGTATAAGGGTCACTACAACCTGTCGAAATTCGCCTTTTGGTGACTAATTGAAAATCCCGCCGAATCTCTTCACCATTGTGTTGGAAAATATGCCATTTTTGAGTCAGGAGCCTTATCGGGTCAGGATACTGAAGGGCATGTTTTCGTGGGATTGCTTCTATTTTAAAATTTAATGGAGAGTTAACTTTCGCCGCTAGAAGATAATCATCTTTCCACAAAGATTCTTCAGGTTTTAGCTGTTGAATGGCAGCAACCAATTCCTCGTCTGGACATAGGGCACCGTTTATAAAAATTGCAGGCGCATTGATTAATGGAAATTTCGCTCCTAGGTAATCTTCTGTGAAAAATCCGGCTGGCAACATCATGTGTTTTTCCCATTTTTCTTTGATTTTCAAAATACCAACACGGATATCCCCTACCGGTCTTGTGAAAGTAAAGGGCAGTAAATTGCTCCGTATCTTTGAATCATCAAATAAAATGATCTGGTCCATAGCACAAAAATAAAAAAGTCTGCCGGAAATACAGTTCCGGCAGACCTAATCCCCTACAATTAGAAGAAATAATTAATTTTTCTTGTATCGTTTGTTGAATTTTTCAACTCTACCCGCCGTATCAAGCAACATTTTCTTGCCCGTGTAGAAGGGATGGGATGCGGAACTAACTTCCACCTTTACCAATGGGTAATCTTTTCCATCTTCCCAAGTTATGCTCTCTTTGGTTTCGATGGTAGATTTGGTTATAAACTTAAACTCACTGGAAGTGTCAAGAAAAACCACTTCTCTGTAATTGGGATGAATTTCTTTTTTCATGTGATTATAATTTGATTTTTATTTGCCACATGGAATCTCGCTACAATACTCATCCCACTGTGAGACGATATCGTCATGCTCGATTTCATATGTAAAATCGACAATTGCTTACCTCTTAAAATTGAGGCACAAATTTATTCCTTTTTATACCTCTATCCAAACCTTTCCTCAAGAAAAATCCCCAATTCTGGAAGAAAAGCACTTATGGAGGATATTTGACCTCCAAACAGCTTTAGAATACTGATTATTAAGCAGAAGTTTGGTTATATTTACCGCGGAAATTTACCTTTGTTAGTGATATATGACTAAATTTTTATCCACGTTTTTACTTGTCCTTGCTTTTAGTTTATCGTCACCGGGACAAAGCGCATTTGCTCCTTTTTCAAGGGATTATTACCACCTTATCGAACGTTATGAAATCCGAAGAGGCTCCTTGAGCTCAACTATCTATACTGGCTTCAAGCCGTTTCGAAGGGATCATATCGCCCAATATTTTGCGGAAATGGATCAGGATTCTTCCAGCTTTTCTACAGCAGACGCTTTTAACATGGACTATCTGAAGAAGGATAGTTGGGAATTCACAACGCGTGTTGCTCCAAAATCAGAAAGGAAATTTCTGGGAGGACTTTACACCACGCCTGCTGATTTTTTTCATTATCGGGACAGTATTTTTGATGTTCACCTGAATCCTGTTTTGTATTTTCATGGGGGGATCGAGAATGGTGAATCAGATAGACGTTTTCGAAATACAAGGGGATTGGAAATGCGCGGCAGCATTGATAGGAAAATAGGTTTTTATACGTACTTATCAACAACGGACTTGGTTTTTCCTACTTGGGTGAAGAGTTATGCGCAGGCTAATGGAGCCGTTCCCGGAGAGGGATTTTGGAAAAGGTATGGGAATAATGGGTACAGTTACTTCTCCGCCACGGGGCATGTGACCTTTCAGGCTACGGAACACGTCGGATTTCAGTTGGGGCACGACAGGAATTTTGTTGGTGAAGGGTTCCGGTCCATGATCCTGTCCGATTTCTCCAATCCTTATTTTTTTCTGAAAATCAACACAAAGATATGGAAGCTGAATTTTACGAATCTTTGGGGACAAATGACTGCGGATATAGACTTTGACAGAGGATTTCCTACCGACGGACGGTATCCACAAAAATGGTTTTCGCACCATCGGCTCTCTGCTAATTTGGGTAAACGGGTCAATGTCGGTATTTTCGAGTCCGTCATGGCAAATACCTTTGACATAAATTATCTAAATCCCCTGATATTTTACAGGTGGGTGGAGCATCAGCTAGGAACACCGGACAAAGTTATGCTAGGTACGGATGTGAAATGGAATCTCGTAGACGGGATGCAAATCTACGGACAATTTGCGCTTGATGAATTTGTTTTCAATGAGTTTTTCGGCAAGACCGGCAAAAATTCCAGCCGCAACAAACACGGAATTCAGCTGGGATACAAATACATAGATGTGGTGGGCATTCCTAACCTTGATTTGCAGTTGGAATATTCCCAGGCCAGGCCATTTACCTTTCAGGAGAAATTCGACTATCAGTCATTTACCAATTACCGGACTCCACTCACCCATCCCCTAGGAGCGAATTTCAGGGAAGCGGTTGGAATTCTAAGGTATCAACCCATCCCCCGACTGAACGTGCAGGCATTGTTCTTTTATCAGCACTACGGTAAAGATCCGGATGAAGAGGCGAATTTTGGTGGCGATGTACTTAAGAACCGAACATCAACAAGTACCGGACTTTTTGGAAACGTGATCGGTCAGGGTGTCGCCCATAACGTGGCAATGGGTACCTTACAGGCCACCTATATGGTCCGTCATAACCTGTTTTTTGACCTGGGCTTTACCCAGCGAAATCTTAGTGTGGAAGGAGTAGATACCCGGGAACAGAACCAATACCTACAAGGAGCCATCCGGCTTAATATTTCAAGGTATGACTATCATTATTGAATGGGCGTACCGTTACGGGTTTAATGGCAAGGAGCAAGACCCGGAAGGAATGGGCGGCGGCGGCTCCACCTATGACTATGGGTTTAGGATTTAAAATCCGAGGATTGCGAAGTTTTTAAGTGAGGATCCTTTGACTTCAAGCTATCCTATGCTAACTCCATATCAATTCGCAAGTAACACACCGATCCAAGCTATAGATTTGGATGGTTTGGAAGCTATATTTGGGAGCCAAAAAGATGCTGAGATTGTTGTTAGGGATTTAAATGTTATATACTCTAAAACATACCCAAAAGTTAACATTGATAATTTTTTCTCTGTTGAAAAGAGTGTTAGGAAGGTCAGTGATAAGTCTCAACGGATCAATGAATGGCGAGTTAAAGACCCTACAACCTGGACTAATGTGTTTAAGGATCCTGTTTATGCTACAAAGGAAGTCACAAAGTTCATTATTTCTCCTAATCCGGAATTTAATTGGGATACAGACCAATACACACAGGCTTTTTATGATGTCTTAAGCGGTCCAATCCCTTTCCCAGTTGAAATTGTTCCGGAAAATTCACACATAAGTCGATATGCAGGTAAAATAGGTGTTGATCCCTCTGGGAAAAAGGGCGGGGCGAGAGGTTATTCTATTGAAGATGGCAGTCGGCTTACATGGCTATCAAGTAATTTAAATACTGTAGACCCTGAAGGCCCATTAAAACGCGTTTGGACATTTGGAGGGACTGCTTTGCATGAACTTGTGATTCATCATCATCCAATTGGGGATATTGAAGGCAGCGGTGGATTAGATGAAAAATATAACTTGCCCACTGGCAGGATGGGAGCTCATAATGGAGCAGTACTTAAAAAAACTCAAGGGTGGAATCAAGAAATACTGCGCAGTTTACATAAAAAAAGAATAAACACAGGGGCTTTAGGTGAAATCGAAGGAAAAATAGATGAAAAAGCTAATGATAAAAGGGCAAGCCCAAAATGGCTCGATGATTAATAGTTGGTTGAGAAATCTTATACTCGTTTTTGCTGTTTGTTTAAATTCCTGCCAGCTTAGGAATAGTGGTTGGGGTATTGATGAAAATCTGTTCAACGCAAAAGAAAGAAATTTTAAAGAATTGCAGAACATGGGGTATAGGCTGGGGGAAAATATCGACTTTATTGCTTTTTACAAATATTTTGGGGATACTTTAAACCATGAAGATACATTGGTATACTACCAATTTACAGAGGATATAGAGAAAAATCCAAAGTCAATTGCAATTTATAGGCACGCCAGTTTATATTTAGAACAGAAGGATGTCGACGACATTGAAAATATTTTGTTGGGTAGCAACGTCCATATGTCTACTGATATAGACACTGTGGGGACTGCATATTTTTTTCAAGTATCTAATAGTGATAACGAACAAACTTTTAATTGCAGTTTAAAAAGTACTGAGCAGTCGGAATTGTTCGAATTGGGAATTGGATATTCGTACCCGTAACCCAAAAGCTCCCGGGCGGTTTTCAGTTTGATCTTCCCCTGCTTGTGCAGGCGTACCTGTCCGGCCGCCTCCCTGGGGCCGTCCCAAAGCCCGGCGGCGGCGGCCGACACGGGTTTTGCCTTTTTCACGAAGGAAAGGCTTTTTAGGACTCCCTGGAAGCCCCTATTTTCCCGGCCAGTTCGGTCCCCCGACTGGGTGTAGTATTCACTACACCCTACTATTTCTAATCTTCTTGGAGGACGTAATCCGTTTCATGCCATTTGCAATGGCTTAAGAAAGAGCTTATTAGTAAACAGATACCGGACATTTTGAAAACTTTCTGACTGAGATTTAAAGACGGTTCCAAAAAAACCATTCCTTCCATTTATAGACTTCTATATTCATTTGTAATTTCTGTGCAGATAAACTATTTTTAGCTATGGGAGAGGCTTACCAAATAAGAAATCAGGAAATCGAGCATGACGAAATCCTTATACAAAAGGATGATTATCGTGGTGAGATTCCATGAGGCCATTAAAAATCAATTATAAACCCATGAAATGCCCTACTTTTTAACATTCCAAGTGGTTGGATGGGCAGATGTGTTTTCAAGTAAGCTGTATAGGGACTGTATCTCGGAAGATCTGGCTTATTGTAGAAAGGAGAAGGGACTTTTCCTCTTTGGTTATGTTATCATGACCAATCACCTTCACTTGGTTGTTCAACAAAAAGATGGAAAATTGTCAGGTTGGGTACGTGATTTTAAGAAGTTTACAGCAAGAAATTGCTCAAAATGATACTGGAAAATCCGCAGGAAAGCAGAAAGGAATGGTTAAAGATGATTTTTGCTTATCATGCTAAATTAAACAAAAGAGCCGGTGACATGCAATTTTGGACACATGAAATCGAGCGTGACGCAAGCGAAGCACGGAAGGATTATTATTATTGCGAGATTCAATCTGGCCTTTAAAAATCAATTATTATCAGATTAAAACCATGCGATTGAACTTTATCGAACTGAAATGATTGAAAGTAGAATGAAATATATTCATGAGAATCCGGTAAGGGCAGGAATAGTGGAAAAACCTTAAGACTATATGTGTTCGAGCGCAAGGAATTATGCTGGGTTAGTAGGTTTGATAGAGGTCGATTATTGGTAATTCCGTCCATTTCCAATTGCAAATTGGAACTAATAGAAGGGTGTAGTTGCAAACTACACCCAGCTGCCGAAGTTTAATACTACACCGAGTGGGGCCATCGACGAGGGTCTTGATCAGCTGGACAAAGGCCAATACGTGTCCCATGAATCTGTCCGTGAAGAAATCAAGAACCGTTTCAACTTTTAGTCTTGGCGTTGGCGGTTCGATATTCCCTTCGCGCCAGGCATGAAGAAATAGAATTGTTGGAATATGTTGTCCGTGAGTTTGGGCAGCAAAAGGCCAAGGAAATCTATAACAGAATCGAAAAAACGTTGGAACTGATATCGGAAGCGCCTGAGATGTACCGTGAATCCAACAGGCGCAAAGGTTTGAGAAAATGTGCTTTCAGTAAACAAACGAGCGTTTATTACCGAATCAAGGAAGACCACATTGAGATTGTGAGCTTTAGGCCCAACCGCAAAGACCCTAAGAAATTCAACATTTAGGAATGGTGCAAAAGTAACTCTGGAAATCGCTCTCAGATTGGCTGTCCAAATGTGCTTTCAGAGGAACAAATAGTCTTCGTAGAAAATGGCCTACTGGAGGTAGAAGAAGGTGAGACCGTTCCACATGAGGAAGTTCGGAAAAGGTATCAGAAATGGCTTTAGGAATAGAAAGGTCAAAGCGGGCGCAAAAGTTTCTTAAAGACCTTTATTATTTTTTAGAAAAAAATTGGACGGAACAGATAATAAGGAATTTTACCGAAAAATTGGAAAGTAAACGTCACTTAATTAGCCCCTGGCGATTAGATAATGTGGGATCACCAATCTCTTAAATGAATGGAGATGACCTGCGGATAGTCCAGAACTTGTCGTTCACACCCTCCCACCTAGGCAACCGAGAAATAAATTCAGGCAAATCTGGAAGAGCTGATAAAGCAAATACAGCGATACCTTCCATTGGGTTAAAAAATCAGTTAACTGATGAACCTGGAAATGAATGTTACCGTTAATATTAATATTTTGCACCAAATTGGTACACGTAAATTAAATGTATCACTATGTTAGTTATAAGCAGTAGAGAATTTAGACAAAATCAAAAAGAATACTTTGAACGGGCAGATAAGGGAGAGCAAATCATTGTGCAACGGGGTAAGGATAAAGCTTATGCGCTGACTCCTATTTCTGAAAATGATCTGTATTTTAATGCGGAAATGGTCGAAAAGATAAAGAAGAGCATACAGGAGGTTCAAAACGGGGAAGTCAAAAAAGTATCCAGTCCTAAGGAAATAAGCGATTTATTAGGCTTATGAGTTATGTGTTGGAGTTTAGCAAAATAGCTTTAACGGACATCGATAAACATAAAAAACCAGGAGATAAAGCTACGTTGAAGAAAATAGAAAAACTATTGAATGAATTAATGGAAATCCTACAGAAGGTACCGGACAGCCTGAAATCCTGAAATACGATATGGCAGGGTTATACTCCCGAAGAATTAATAAAAAGCATCGTTTAGTTTACTCAATCGAAGAAACAACAGTAACAGTGCATGTACTTAGTGCATGGTCACATTATGGAGATAAATAAGGCTGTTAGTGGCCGGCATCCAACTTTTTAGGTCAGGAATCAAAAAGGAAGGTTCCATTTTTTTTGGCGAACAGAATTCAGTATAGACTGGGGAAACTAAAGTAATCAGAAAAACCGTTAACTTTATGGTAAAGATAAGAATGATAAGTTTGGATATCCAAACAATCAATGTGGCGCTTAGTCCCTGGCTAACTGTATCATGGGAACAGATAAATTAAGGATTTAAAGTCTAGGAATTTAGATATCGGAAGTGAAAAACTCGAGCTTATTGCCTGTTTAAAGACTATTGAAGATGTTGACCTTTTATATCGGATCAAGCAACTACTAGATAAGGATAAAAAGAATAATTTATTTGCAACCAAAGAAGAAGATTTGATCGAAAGATCAAAAGCTTCACTAAAATCAATAGAAGAAGGCAGAGCTAAGGATATTAGGGATTTCCAAAATGAGGTAAATTCGTGGAAGAAGAGTCAGTCTATCAAGTAGAAATCACTCCGGAAGCCGAGAAGTATTATTTGGATGTTTTAGAATACTTTTACAAATATCATTCAGCAGACAGCGCAGACAAAAAATCAGAAGCGTTATGGAGGACGCAATTTGCGACCTCCAAAGGAGACCTTCAGTGGCTCCGCTAGGTGCCTTATGTGTTATAGAGCAAGGGCTAAATAGGTCATTCCTGTCGGTATTGCGTTGAAATTTGATATCTTGCCGGAATTTTCCAGTGTTATAAGCCTATGAATACATATTACCGCATCCTTTCCTATGCGAGGCCTTTCAGAAGCCATTTTCCCCTGTATGTTGTATATACGCTTCTTGCTATTATTTTTGGGCTACTTAATTTTACCTTGTTAAAGCCGCTATTTGATGTAATTTTTGATCAGATAGGCCAAGAAGATCTAAGCCAGTACAAGGTAAAACCCGATTTTTCCTTTACCATCGACTACTTTACACACCTTTTCAATCACTTCTTTCTTCAAATTTCTGAGGAATACGGAAAGTTTGGTACTTTACTATATGTTTGTGCCATTATCGTTGTCTCTGTATTTTTATCCAACCTGTTTGCCTACCTGTCAGGAGTTATTTTGGCTAAAGTTAGAGCGAAGGTAATTAAGGGTATGCGGATGAACATTTTTGAAAGGGTTACGGAAATGCATCTTGGCTTTTTCAGCAATGAACGGAAAGGGGATTTAATATCCAAAATGACCAATGATATCCAAGAGGTTGAAAACAGTATTGTGCAATCCCTTCGGGTTGTTTTTAAGGAACCCGCCACAATTATACTGTTTTTTGCGGTGTTATTTTTTATGTCTGTTAAACTTACTCTTTTCACCCTTATATTGATACCTGTTTCTGGAGCCGTAATAGGAGGCATCACAAGAAGATTGCGAAAATCCGCCATGGAAAGCCAAACCTCACTTGGCAGAATCGTAAATATTCTTGACGAAACTATTGGTGGCATGAGAGTGATAAAAGCTTTTGGCGCACAAGAGTATATCAAGAATAAATTTGATGGTGAAACTGATAATTATGCCGCTTTAAATGTGTCGATGGCTCGTAAAAATGAGTTGGCATCCCCTGTTTCCCAGTTTTTGGGCGTTTTTGTGGTAGCGGGCATTTTACTTTATGGAGGTAATTTAGTCCTAAATAACAATTCCCAATTAGGAGCAAGTGAATTCATAGCCTATATCATTATTTTCACCCAAGTGTTGAACCCCGCAAAGGAAATTTCCCGAGCCCTAAGCAGCATCCAACGGGGATTGGCAAGTGCGCAGCGGATTTTTGAGGTGATAGATGCCACTCCGGCTATCCAGGATAAAGCCGGAGCTAGTGGTCTTGAAGCTTTCACGGAATCCATTGTATTTGACCAAGTCAGCTTTGCTTATGGAGAGGAACTAATATTGAAGGAGGTAAGTTTTGAATTAGCAAAGGGAAAGACCATTGCGTTGGTCGGTCCTTCTGGTGGTGGAAAGTCCACGATTGTGGACTTAGTTCCCCGATTCTATGATCCTATTGTAGGGAAGGTATTGTTGGATGGTCGGGATATAAGGGAGTATCGGATGAAGGATTTACGAAAATTGATGGGAATTGTGACCCAAGAATCGATCCTATTTAATGATACGGTATTGGCAAATATAGCCTTTGGAATGCCACAGGTCTCCGAGGCCGAAGTAATAAATGCTGCCAAGATCGCCAATGCCCATGAATTTATTGTAGGTTTGCCTGAGGGATATGGCACTAATATTGGGGAAAGAGGTTCTAAGCTGTCAGGGGGTCAGCGGCAGCGCTTGAGTATCGCACGTGCTGTCTTGAAGAATCCACCCATATTAATCCTCGATGAAGCGACCTCGGCCTTGGATTCCGCATCTGAGAAATTGGTTCAAGATGCCCTTAGCAGATTGATGGCCAACCGAACCACGCTGGTAATTGCCCACCGGCTATCTACCATACAGCATGCGGATGAAATCCTGGTGATCCATGAGGGATGTATCACCGAACGTGGAACCCATGAAGAGTTGCTTGGCAGGGAAGGATTATATAAAAAACTTTCTTCCATGCAGGCTGTTTAGTAAATTAGTGTTGAACTACCCAATTTTCTACCTTTATGAATAAGACAAACAGTATATTTCAGTTGTTGGTGGCACTCTTTTTTGGTGTTGCCCTCGTTTATTTCCTCACCTATGAAAGGATGTGGGATCAACCCTTGACTACCGACCACGTTGTCATCTGGCTTACAGTGGGTTTGGTTCTTTTTGTGCTTAGTTGGGGAGTAAGCAATCTCTATGTGAATAAGCTGCACAAATCCGCCCAAAAAGTGGAGATGGAAAAGAAAGAATTAAAGGCAATGATATTTGACCTGGAGCGTGAGTTGAAAGTTGGAAAACCGGAAGTAAGAAGGGCAGAACGGAATGTGGAAGGTATTACCCCGGAGGAAAAAGACACATCATCGATCAAACCGCGAGAAAACTTTAAATAAGCTTTTCTTCTTACCCTCAATTGAGTATATTTTCAAAACATTTTAGTTCACACATTTAACTGAGGGCGGATGGTTGCGAAAACTTTTGGTAGTGCGGTGTCCGGCGTGGACGCCAAGCTAATTACCATCGAAGTAAATGTAGGTCAGGGTACAAGTTTTTACATGGTAGGCCTTCCTGATAGTGCCGTAAAGGAAAGTCAGCAGCGGGTAGAATCAGCCCTAAAATTTTATGGGTACCGTATGCCCCGGCAGAAGGTAGTCATCAATCTGGCACCGGCGGATATCCGGAAAGAAGGGTCTGCCTACGACCTGCCGATTGCCATGGGTATTATACAAGCTTCGGAACAAGTAATATTCCCTTCTTTGGAGGACTATATCATCATGGGTGAGTTGGCACTTGACGGAAAACTTCGTCCGATAAAAGGAGTCTTGCCCATTGCCATAGAGGCCAGGAAACGTGGATTTAGAGGATTTATGCTTCCCAAAGAAAATGCAAAGGAAGCATCTATAGTCAATAATTTGGATATCATTGGCGTGGAATCAGTCCAAGAGGCGATTCATTTTTTGGAAGGTAAAATTGACATTGAACCCCTTGTTACAGATACTCGGGACATATTCTACCATTCTTTGGAGGATTACTCCTTCGATTTCGCTGATGTTCAGGGTCAGGAAAACATCAAACGGGCAATGGAAATAGCCGCAGCGGGTGGCCATAATGTGATCATGATAGGCCCTCCTGGTGCAGGTAAGACTATGTTGGCTAAACGGCTTCCCTCGATATTGCCACCGCTTAGCCTGCACGAAGCCCTGGAAACAACAAAAATTCATTCTGTTGCGGGTAAATTGGGGACTGAGGCCTCACTGGTGGCCCAGCGTCCTTTTCGATCTCCACACCATACCATCAGTGATGTTGCCTTAGTGGGAGGGGGCGGCAACCCCCAGCCAGGGGAAATATCCCTATCTCATAACGGGGTATTGTTCTTAGACGAGCTTCCAGAATTCAAGCGTACGGTTTTGGAGGTGTTGAGACAACCCTTGGAAGAAAGAAAAGTAACGATTTCAAGAGCAAAAGTATCCGTTGATTTCCCAGCTAATTTCATGTTGATAGCCAGTATGAATCCCTGTCCATGTGGCTATTACAACCATCCGGAGAAGGAATGTGTCTGTGGGCCGGGGATCGTTCAAAAATATCTCAACAAAGTCAGTGGTCCTCTTTTGGACCGGATTGATCTCCATGTGGAAGTAACCCCAGTGAAATTTGAAGAAATGACTTCCACCAGAAAGTCGGAATCCAGCAAAGCAATCCGTGACCGTGTTACGGCGGCCAGAGAAAGGCAGGTTTTACGTTTCAATGCATTTCCTGACATTTTTTGCAATGCGATGATGCCTTCTCATATGGTCAAGGAAATTTGTACCATTAACGAAGCCGGAAAGGCCTTGCTTAAAACAGCCATGGAGCGGTTGGGTCTATCTGCCAGGGCGTATGACCGTATACTGAAGGTTTCGAAAACTATTGCGGACCTTGCCGCCTCAGGGGATATCAAAGTAGAGCATCTGGCAGAAGCGATTCAATACAGAAGCCTGGACCGGGAGGGGTGGGCGGGGTAGATGGATAACCCTGACTGTGAGGCATGCTTTTCCAAACATTTCATTTTTCTGAGAATTAAAGTATTATTTTTGCGAAAGCTCTGAATATTTTATTACTTGGCACATGAAATCCTAGTGACAATCATGTGCTTATCTGCCGATGGGAATTATCCCCATTAACCGATCTCGCTCGAAGGTTACCCCAAGTGAACCTAACAGAAATGGTTCAGGAGTTAAGTTAGAAATACTTTCAAAAAATTATGTGGTCTACAGATAAAAAAATTCTCGAAGAAATGGAAATGGCAAGCGCAACCTCTGTCTTTGCTGCGGGATTGAATGTGAATGGAGACATAGAGGCAGTTAGTGATATTCGCATAGAAGGCGATATAAAAGGAAACGTGACTACTAAGAGAAAGCTGGTTGTAGGTAAATCCGGTAATGTCAAAGGCAATATCCTGGCAGGAGAAGTATGTGTTATGGGTGAGGTTATCGGCGATTTTACTATTTTAGGATTGGCTAAGTTCACTGCCAATGCCAAAGTCAGGGGGAATATTGTATCCCAAAGTATCGAAATTGAAGAAGGTGCAGATATGGAGGTAACTCTGAAAAGAATAAAACCTGAGCAGAAAATCGAACCGACCATTTCAGGATTAAAAATGCTAAAGTTTGAAAAAGCACAGATCAACGACCCGATGTTGAGCGATACCGCAAAAGACGTAAAAGGGTTTTAAGTCTAATTGACTAAGTGAGTGCGGAATTCAAATCTGCAATAAGATCTTCTACATTCTCAAGGCCCACGGACATTCGGATAAGATTTTCGGCACTTTTAGAATCGGGACCTTCCACCCGTGCCCGCCTTTCTATCAAACTTTCCACTCCTCCCAGACTTGTAGCGTTACTGAAAAGTTTCAAACTGGAAACAAACCTGTCAGCCCTATTGGCATCTCCTCGGATCAAAAAAGAGAGCATGCCGCCAAAACCGGTCATTTGGGAACGGGCTACTTGATGCCCCGGATCTGAAGCCAAACCGGGATAATAGACTTTTTCTATTTCATCATGGCTTTCCAAGAAGGTTGCTATTGCCATTGCATTTTCGCAGTGACCTTTTATGCGGTAAGGTAAAGTTTTAATACTACGGCAAAGTAAATAACAGTCAAACGCTGAAGGTACTGCACCGCCGATGGCTTGTATAGTTTTTATTTTTTCCCAAAAGGCATCTTTTTTCCTCGTCACCAATATCCCTCCCAGGACATCACTGTGACCTCCAATATACTTGGTAGCACTGTGCATAACCAGATCCGCACCAAATTCCATAGGATTTTGTAGGATTGGCGTAGCGAAGGTATTGTCACAAACGAGACGAATATTGCGTTCCTTAGCCAAAACGCCAATCTTTCTCAAATCACTGATTTGAATTAGGGGATTGGAAGGGGATTCAAGCCAAATGAGCTCCGTATCTGGCTTAATAGCCGAGCGTAATTTGTCGAGATCAGTCATGTCCACGAAACTGATGTCCAGCTTGTCGTTTACAATCTCCCTGAGTTGTTTTTGAAGACCGTGGTACATGTCCAAAGGAACAATGATGTGAGCTCCAAGAGGTAATGCTTGGAATATTGCCATTCCAGCAGCATTTCCTGAGGCAAATGCTGCGGCGTCTGACCCTTTCTCCAGAGCAGCCATTACTGATTCCAATGTCCGCCTGTTTGGGTTTTCCATGCGGGAATAGATGAGTGACTCATCTCCATGCAAAAAAGTAGTGGAAAGTGTAATAGGCTGAATCACCGGATGGTTCAGGTCGTTTACCTGATTGGACAGGTGAATGGCAATCGTTTCTGGCTTCATAATAGTTGGGATCAAAGGATTTGCCCGTGTAGTTATCGAATTCTATCGACCGATCTTACCAATAGTTCATCTTTTCGGATAAACCGATTGGCCAGCATATTCATGACCAACGCAAAGACGATGGTATAAAACCCAATGACATAAGCACCTGTTACCGAAGGGTTGAACATCTCATTGGCCCGGTAGCTGACAAAGACCACCGCTCCTAGCGTAATTCCCATTAGAAGGGAATTAATCATATTAACTAGCATCTGCTTACCTCGGTCCTTATATTGCAAAAGGCTATAAAGTGCCAAGAGTCCTGCAACAATGGCAAGTATGCCTATGTAATAGTTGTTACTTTGCTCAACAATTTCTTGGCTACTTATCTGGGTTTTGATAAGTGACCATGCCGTTAGTTTGAGTTGGTACGTCTGCCCCGGATCTACCTGCACCCAAATGGTAAAAAAAGAGAGGCAAATCATGGCAATGGAAACTAATAATAGGAAAACGGACTGAATACGCTGTATCATTTTTTTATCTTTAGACAAAGTAAATGCCTTATTTGATTTTTCGCAAGGATTAACGTAAAAGCAACTTTATATTTTGAGCGATTGGCTATCTTTGCAGGCAGGATGACAGACAAAAAAAGATATTTTCTGGAACTGGCGTATAAGGGGACAGGATATCATGGTTGGCAGATTCAGGGAAATGCAGTATCGGTACAGGAAGTGGCACAAAACTCCATTTCTGTACTGCTCAGAAATAGTACCCCCATCATGGGAAGTGGTCGAACAGACACTGGGGTCCACGGCAGGCAGCAGTTTATTCATTTTGACGCAGATGAAATAGAAGAAAAAGATACATTTCTTAAAAAGTTGAATGGAATGCTTCCCCAAGATATAGCGGCATATGAAATTAGAGAAGTACAACCTGATGCGCATGCAAGGTTTTCCGCAAGATGGAGAAGCTATGAGTATAGGATAAGTCTCCAGAAGAATCCCTTTGAACAGGATTTATCTTGGTTTTGCTATTATAAACTTGACATGGAGCGAATGAATGAGGCGGCAAACCTGCTCTTGCATTATACAGATTTTGAATGCTTTAGTAGAGTAAAGACAGAAGTGAATCACTTTGAATGTAAAATAAAAGAAGCCTATTGGGAACAAATTGGCCAACATTTGATTTTTCATATAACTGCCAACCGATTTCTTCGGGGAATGGTGCGCACGATTGTTGGTACGCTCGTTTTGGTGGGACGGGAGAAACTGGACTTGGAAGGATTCAGGGCAATCATTCATAGTAAAAAACGTAGTAAAGCAGGATCTTCTGCGCCGGCTCAGGGACTGTTTTTAACAAAGGTGGTCTATCCGGAAAGCATTTTTATTTAAATTAAACCGATTTTGAGTCTAGAGAAGGAAAATGTAAGTAGTGGGGATATTCTGGACATGCAAGTCCTGAGGAAACTCTATGGATTTGTGGGTCCGTATAAGTCCCATTTTTACGGGTTGATTTTATTGACCATAGCCTTGGCTGTATTAGCTCCTACACGGCCCCTTTTTATTCAAATGGCTATTGATGATCATGTGGCTATAGGAGATAAACAGGGCTTATTACAGATGATGTACCTCTTGATCGGTCTGCTTGTTCTCCATGCTGTGGTACAGTTTGCGCATACCTATCTGTCAGGATGGATAGGACAGGTGATTATTCGAGACATGCGGATAAAACTCTACAAGCACCTTTTAAAAATGCGTCTCAAATTTTTTGACAACACCCCAATAGGAAGGCTGGTTACAAGAAATATATCAGATGTAGAAACATTGTCTGATGTGTTCAGTCAGGGATTGGCTTCAATTATAGGAGATTTACTTCAGTTGGTAGCTATTTTGGGTGTTATGTTTTTTGTGGACTGGAAGCTGACTTTAGTTAGCCTTTGTACTCTGCCACTTCTGATTATTTCTACCTATGTGTTTAAGGAGAAAGTAAAGGCATCTTTCAACGAAGTGAGAAATGCCGTTTCCAATTTGAATACTTTTTTGCAAGAGCACATCACAGGCATGAGTATTATTCAAATATTTAACAGGGAGGATCGGGAATTTGAAAAATTTAAAGTCATAAACAGGGAACATAGGAAAGCACATCTCAAGTCTGTACTTTATTATTCAGTTTATTATCCAGTAGCTGAAATCATTCAAGCCATTGGCATTGGACTGGTGGTATGGTATGGTGCTACCGGCGTTTTTGACTTGGACCTAAAAGTAGGTGTATTGATTTCCTTCATTATGTACCTGCAGCTTTTTTTCCGACCTATTCGAATGATCGCCGATCGGTTCAATACGCTTCAAATGGGGGTAGTAAGTTCATCACGCATATTTAAGTTATTGGAAAACAAGGAGCAAATACCAGACGAAGGCACGGAGCGTCCTGAGAAAATTCAGGGGACCATTCGGTTTGAAAATGTTTGGTTTGCTTATAATGAGGAAGAATGGGTGTTGAAAAACCTAAATTTTAAAGTGGACCACGGGCAGACTATTGCGATTGTTGGAGCAACGGGAGCAGGTAAATCTTCCGTAATCAACCTGATGAGTCGTTTTTACGAGATTAACCGCGGAACGATTTTGTTGGATGGAGTCGATGTACGGAATTATGAGTTAAGTACGCTTAGAAAGCATATCGGAGTGGTGTTACAGGATGTTTTCCTCTTTTCGGATACCATCTTTTATAACATCACCTTAGGAAATCCCGAAATCACCAAAGAGCAGGTAATGTATGCCGCCGAATTGGTGGGAGCCAAACGTTTTATAGAGCGCCTTCCAGGAGGACTTGATTACAATGTAAAAGAGCGCGGAGCAACACTTTCGGTGGGTCAACGGCAGCTCATTTCCTTTGTCAGAGCGATGGTTTACAATCCTGAAATTATTATCCTAGATGAAGCAACCTCATCCGTGGATACTGAAACGGAAGAGCTTATTCAGGAAGCCATTGACAAAATGATGCGGGGTCGTACGTCCATTGTAATAGCGCACCGACTATCCACGATCCAGAAAGCTGATCAAATCATAGTGTTGCACCAGGGAGAAATCAAAGAAACGGGGTCCCATGATGAGTTGATCCAGCGGGAAGATGGTTACTACGCCCAGTTGCATCAGATGCAGTTAAAATCCCTCGCAATAGGATAATTCCCGCAATAAGCAAGCGGCTGTTACGTTAACAAAAAACTACACCAACTCACTATTTATTTAGCATTTATATGAAAAAAGTCACTTTGTTTGTACTATTTATTATGCCGCTTTTCGGTATTGCGCAAGAACATCAAATCGGACTTCGGCTTGGAGAGCCATTTTCCATTACCTACAAGACTTATTTGGACGAACATTTTTCAGTGGAGGGTTTGATTGGTAGGGGAAGTCCCAATAGCACACCTTATTATAGACGGGCTTTTGAAAACAACAGGCCGGTGTCGTCTGCGGTATATAGCGGGCATTCCGTATCTGATGCGTTTAGCCTACATGCCAGGGTCGCTTATAATGAGGATATTTCTTCTGAGTTTGACATTAGCGAAGGCACTCTTTTGGCTTATGTTGGAGTAGGGGCTCAGATAAGAAGTGCAAGGGTTGATTATGCCTATTTTACTCCCAGTGCCAGTGACTTTCCAGTAATGAGGGCTGAATCCCGGAATAATATTGACTTTGGGCCGGAGGGGTATATTGGTTCGGAGTACATCTTTCAAGATCTTCCTTTAAGTGTATTTGCCGAGGTCGGATTGTTTTTGGAGCTTGTAGATCGTCCGGGCCATATTAAGTTGCAGGGAGGAATAGGGGCAAGGTATCTGTTTTGATGAAAAACCCTATAAAAATAGCTCTGTGGATAGCTTTGATATTGATAATGGTAGGTTTTGGCTACGTTCAATTAGGGGGATTTAGTCCCATTGATATATCCCTTGTTGAATGCACAGATTTAAAACTTGTTGGAGTGGAATATAAAGGAACCCCTCAGGACGAAATGTTGGCGAGTAGTTTTAGGAACGTGGAGGATACAAAACTGGCTAATCCCGGTTCGATACTCCATACCATTTATTATATTGAACCTGCTGGGAAATCGGATACCATGCATGTATTTGTTGGGATTCAGCGAGCGGCAGTGCGGGGATCTGTCTCGGCAATGACCGAGAAAAAAGTATCTTGTAGGAGAGCTGTGGTTGCAAAAATTTCTGCTCACCGATTTGTGATGCCGAGTCCATTACGAATAAAGGAAAAGATGAAAGAATTTGCGTCTAACGAGGGGCTAGTCCTACAAGATATATTCGTGGATAAGTTATTAGATGACAGTAATGTGGAGGTTTGGGCTCCTGTTATTGAAAGTTAAGTTAAAACCACTGATGATATTGGTACGATTCTGGTTTCGAAAAATTTAAACTAAACGATTTTACGATGATAAATTTTAAAAAGATGGGTGTTTACAGGCTGGGAGTGTTCTCCGTCGCCCTTTTGACAGTGATGAGTTGTGAGGGGCCAGTTGGCCCTCCAGGCCCTCCCGGCAGTGATGGGCTAGACGGGATTGTGCTATTGGGGGAAGTGTTTGAGTTGGAGGCGAATTTTAATGCGCAGGGTAGTTTTGGTGTCTTGGGAGAATATGGATTTGAGATAGAGGAATCGGACAAGGTTCTAATATACCATCTGGACGGAGTTGAGGACAACAGAGATATATGGAGGCTTCTCCCCCGAGTGGTTTTTCACCCAAATGGAATATTTAATTACTCATTCGATTTTACAAGGATTAATTTTTCCATTTTCTTGGAAGGGGATTTTGATTTAAATACACTGGAGCCAGGTTATTTACAGGGACAGATATTTAGGGTGTTGATAATCCCCGCAGATTTTTTACCTGACGGAAGGGTTGATTTGTCGGACCACGAAGGAATGCTTCGCATGATGGATGTAAATCCTGCAGATATTCCAAGAATTACATTAAAGTAAAAGAACTCTTTAATCAAAACAATATTATTGGAAAAACAGTCTTCTAAACAGGGAAGACTGTTTTTTTATTTCCAGTCCAGTCAATATTTGTTGGAAATAAAGAAATTTGAGTCTATATTTCTCCCTCATGGAATTATTTAACAATCTGATTGAGAAATATGAAAAAGATTTTACTAATGTTACTTATGGTCGGGGTTTTGGTGGCTCCTGCCTGCGAGGGACCTGAAGGTCCACAAGGACCTCCAGGCTTTGACGGGCAGGACGGAGTAGACGGCGAGGATGGTGCAGATGGACTTGATATTATAGACTTGGTTTTTGAGGCCGAAGTTGATTTCACAGAAGAGAGTGGCTATGCAGCCGCCTTCAATTTTGGGGAATGGGTATTTGAGGATGATAATTTCTTGGTTTTTAGAGAATTCGGAGTCACCGAAGATGGGAGATCAATATGGAGATTGCTTCCGCAGACCGTTTTTTTGGGAGAAGCTGGGGTACTAATTTATAATTACGAATTTGCACATCGTGTTCTGGCGATTTTCATAGATGGAGCTGTGGATCCAGCCACGTTACCTGCTGAATTTACACAGGACCAGTATTTTAGAATTGTCTATATGCCAGGACTATTCCCCAATGTTGAAGAAGGTGCGAAAGTTGATTATTCAGATTTTGATGCGGTAATGAAAATGCTCGGGAAAACCGAAAAGGATATAATAAAATTGAACAGTCAATAAAGTAAATTATAACTTTTTTATTTTACAAAATGCCCTAAGAAATCAGTTTCTTGGGGCATTTTCTTGCTTAGGTATTTGACCTGCATGTAAAGATTGTCGGCTGCATATTATATCTTTGTTTTATGGAATTGAAAAACGACCTATTACTACGTGCAATAAGGGGAGAGAAGGTAGAAAGGACTCCTGTGTGGCTGATGAGGCAAGCAGGCCGGATTCTTCCTGAGTATAGGGCTGTAAGAAATAGTGTAAGTGGCTTTATCGAACTGGCCAAGACTCCGGATCTGGCAGCAGAGGTAACCATCCAACCGGTGGATATTCTGGGGGTGGACGCTGCCATTATTTTCTCAGATATTCTGGTTGTTCCGGAAGCTATGGGGCTACCCTACGAGATGGTGGAAAAAAGAGGACCATGGTTTCCTAAAACAATTGGTAGTCTTTCTGATTTAAAACAGTTAAGGGTTCCAGATCCCCATGTTGAATTACATTATGTGTTGGAGGCAATTCGCGTCACAAAGAAAGCCCTGAACGGCAGGGTTCCTCTGATCGGTTTTGCGGGAGCTCCATGGACTATTTTTGCCTATATGGTAGAGGGATCAGGAAGCAAGACCTTTTCGAAAGCAAGAGCCATGCTCTACACCCAGCCTGATTTTTCTCACAAGCTTCTCGATATGATCACATCTACCACTATCCGGTATCTCAAAGCCCAGGCTGAAGCAGGGGCAAATTTGGTTCAGATTTTTGACAGTTGGGCTGGTATCCTTCCACCTACCCAATACAGGGAGTTTTCCCTTCCATATATTGACAAAATCTGTAATGCGATTACAGAAGTCCCGGTTACTGTTTTTGCTAAAGGCGCTTTTTTTGCCAGAGAAGAGATGGGTCAACTGAATTGCGACACTATTGGACTTGATTGGAATATGGGAATTAGTGAATCAAGAAAGTTGATTGGTTCGGGCAAGGCGTTACAGGGGAATTTGGATCCGGCGGCTTTATATGGGACGGAAAAGGGGATTATGGATGCTACCCAAAAAATGATGAAGGAATTTGAAGGAGCAAAGCATGTGGCAAATCTAGGGCACGGCGTTTATCCTGATATTGATCCCTATAAAGTAAAATTGTTTGTAGAATCCGTAAAAGCGTATAAGGCGGATTAATTAACCACCTGAGTAAATTTTTGGTTTTATTAGTACGATATGTTGAAATTCAGATCTGCTGGAATTCTTTTAATTTTATAAAAATCAGCATATGTAAAATTATATTTTTAAATCGACCGATTTACAGATGGGTTATTGTTTAGAGCCCATCTTTGACTTGGGTTAGCTTTTTAACGTAGAAAAAAGTATAATAAATACATAAAAATGTTTTTCAAATTTTAACTGAAAAACTTGCATCCGATAAACCGTCTTTATATATTTGTGAAAATGTATTTCAAATATATTAAAATGCTTTTTAAATATTTTGAAGGAAGTAGTTAGGTTTATTCTAAATAAACAGCGGTTGAGATGGAAAATGTATTAGTGAAGAGGGAATCGGGAAAATTTTATTCCAAAGATGAAAAAATCAAACGGGATCTAGCGTATGCATGGGGTTCGTGGGAAAAGGAAGCGGCAAAAAGAATAGGAAAGCGGGGATTAGACCTATTCGTCTCTATATTAGCTCTAGTATTGGTCATGTCATGGCTCTTTCCATTATTGGCCATATTGATCAAATTAGATTCGAAGGGTCCGGTTTTGTTCAAGCAGCTCCGTCATGGGTTGGACAATAAACCATTTTATTGTTACAAATTCCGGACAATGGTGGCAAATGAAGAAGCCGATTCCAAGCAAGCTACAATTAACGACAAGCGGATCACCAAAATCGGCAAATTTTTACGAATAAGTAGTATTGATGAACTCCCTCAAATTTTCAATGTGATCAAAGGTGATATGGCTATTGTTGGCCCGAGACCTCATACAATGCCTATGAATTTAGAATTTGCGAAGTCAATTGATAATTTTATGTCTAGGCATGCGGTGAAGCCTGGAATTACCGGGCTTGCGCAGTCTAAAGGCTTTAGGGGTGAGGTAAATGATTTTATTGATATTTATGGGAGATTCAGACTTGATGTCTTCTACGTTGAAAAATGGTGCCTGCTTCTTGATTTGAAAATTATCCTTTTGACAATGAAGATGCTACTTGGAAAAAATCCCAAAGCATATTGATAGGAATTAACTTATTTTCCCTAAATTTGAAATAGAATTGGAATATCAATAAAAAACCGTTATATTTTATTTTAAATTTTACAACAGTTCACCTCTTAATCAAAAAAGGCATGGTTAACGTTGTGAACATGGGGCTGTAAGATGTTTTTCGGACTTTTTCCCTGAAAGACAGCATTTACATTGTCATCATCATTTTATTGTCAAGCTTAACTTAGTACATATTACCCTTGCAACACATAAAAAGGCGTCATGATTTTCAAAAAATTGCTTCATTTTTCCGTAATTATAATTGTAATTTTCGGCTGCTCCACTAGAGATCTGGTTTATTTTTCTGATTTAGAAAGTGGAACGAGCATTCAATCTCAAATTAGTGAGGCTGTTTCTCCAAGAATACAAAAGGACGATCTGTTAAGTATAACTGTGAATAGTTTAAGTCCAGAATCCAATCTCCTTTTCAATTTGGGGCTCTTAACTACCGGAGCAGGCGATGGAGGCGTTGTTCGTAATGAAGTCGGTAGCAGATTGGCTACTGAAGGTTATTTAGTCGATACAAATGGAGAGATAAATTTTCCGGTATTGGGGAAAATAAAGGTCGAAGGCTTAACAAAGATGGAGTGCATTGATAAACTTTCTGAATTGGTAGGAGAGTATGTAAAGGATCCAATAATAAATATAAGGTTTATTAATTTTAAAATTACGGTAATCGGCGAAGTAAATAAACCAGCCTCTTTTGTAATTCCAACAGAAAAAATAAGCGTGTTGGAAGCAATAGGAATGGCAGGGGATATGACAATGTTTGGCAAGCGCGAGAACGTGTTGATACTTCGAGAAACTGGTAATGAGCGGAAGGCTGTTAGGATAAACTTAAACAGTAAAGAATTTTTAAATTCACCTTATTTTTACATGCAACAGAATGATATTATCTATGTTGAACCTGACAGGATTAAATCAGTTCAAGCGTCAACTAACCAAAGGTCGCTTACCGTATTGGGAATTATAACGTCTTTGTCTATCGCGTTGATATTTAATTTAAGATTAATGATAGAAAGGAGATGAAGGATTCGAAGATATTATCAGAGCTCCTTTTGGAGAATATAGAGGATGAGGACACTAATTTCGACTTGAAGTTAATTTTCATTTTTACTTAAATATTTGGGCTGCCTGCATTATCCATCATCGTATTTTTATCTCTTGCTTTTGCTCAGATTTTCTTAGCGATCCCGGTATATGCGCCAGGTATCTCCATGTTACCTTAGTTGACGATTTACAATAGGTAAAATATAGTATTCATTCGGATTCTCAAATATAAATATCGATTTACAAATTGAAAATCGGACTTAAAAAGTCCGGCTGATATTATGGTTCAACTTTTACACCAATCGCTTGCAACTGATTAATACTCTTAATATATTTGCAAAAGTGTAATTCAAATATAGATAAATGCTTTTTAAAGAATTACGGTAAAAATTAGCTTAAACTAATTTAACAGCGGTTGAAATGGAGAATGCACTAGTGAAGTGGGAATTGGAGAAATTTTATTCTAAGGAGGATCATCATAATCAGGACCTTGCGTACAAACTGGGTTCAATTGGGTTAGAAGATGCTAAAAGATTCGGGAAGAGGGGATTATATTTAATAGTATCTACATTAACATTTGTATTGGCACGGTCATTGCACTCTCAGTTATTGTGGAAATATTGATTAAACTGGATTCGACAGGTCCAGTTTTGTTTAGACAGCTCCGTCATTGGATAATAGTAAAGCCATTTTATTGTTAATAATTTAGGACATTGGTGGCCAATAAAGAAGCAGGCGGGGAATAGGCATCAATAAAAAACAGCCGAATTACTAAGATCTTTTTTCGCATAACTAGTTAGCTACGTGAATTCATATCGTTTACAATAAATCTAAAACTGCGGTGGAAGACCGGTCATTCTCAAGTATTAGGTCAAGCAACGGTTATTTCCTCCAGCTTTTGTCAATGCATTACATGTAGCAAATATTAGGACGACCTAGTGATTATAAGTTATTGAAAATCGGGAAGTTTAAAAGTAATTAGCTAATTTTGCATTTAATTCCTATGTAGTTGGAATCTGTGTCTGTTCTGAATTGTTATTTATATTTAAAAAAATTCATCGTTTGCCAAACGAACACATAATGAGGGGATTGATTTTATTTTTAGTGTTGCTTAATTTTTCCTGTACAAAAAGGGATTTTGTTTATTTAATTGATTTAGACTCGCACAGCGACTATACAATGCGAATTACCATGAACAATGAGCCTAAGATACAGATCGGCGATCTGTTGCAAATAACGGTAAGCAGTTTAAACGAGGAGTCAAATTTCCTTTTCAACGCAGATGTTTTAAACGCTCAAAGGGGGGGACAAGGAGCAAATGCTGTTTCTTTGAACCAGGGGTACTTTGTTGTTACGGAGGGAAACATAAACTTCCCCGCTATTGGGAAAATTAACCTTTTGAATGAAAAAAGAGAGGAGGAGGTTGATATTATTGGTGGCTTAGTAGAAGAGCATGTAAAGAACCCAATCGTAAATGTTTCGTTTCTCAATTTTAAAGGTACTGTAATCGAAGAGGTTGCGAGGCCTGGAACCTTTACATCAGAGAATGATCGGATTAAGCTACTGGAAGCTATCGGGTCAGCGGGTGACATGACAGAATTTGGAAAGCGGGAAAATGTCCTGATTATCCGTGATGAGGGAGGAGAACGTAAATCCATAAGGCTAAACCTTAACGATAAAGATGTGTTGAATTCTCCCTATTATCGTTTACATCAAGATGATGTGATAAATGTAGAACCAGAAAAATTAAAGTTATACAAGCAACTACGAACCACCAATCGCTTTCTCTGTTAGCAATTGCTACTTCCGTTGCAGTGGCTGTTTTGCTTAACTTAAGATGGTACCTTGATTAATTAAATGATGAAAAATCCCACCGATTTCTTACTTGATGGTTTTGAGCCTGAAAAAACAGATAAGAAAAGTCTGAAATTTATTCTGCTCCGGTATTTGAAGTATTGGTATCTTTATTTGTTAGGTATCAGCTTCTCCTTAGGTTTGGCATATCTATATTTTATGTTTGCGGTACCGCAGTATCCTGCATCTACTACGATATTGATTAATGCCACAACAAGAGGAAGTGATTTTGGACAAAACGCCGTTTATAGCGAGTTGGAAAGTTACCAGTCTATTAAGACGGTAGAAAATGAGGCAGAAGTTTTGGCTTCCGTAAGTCTTATGAACCTCGTGATGAAAGACCTTGATTTTAGAGTTTCGGTATTCAGGAAAGACAACATTTTTCGACGATTAGAAGTTTACGGGAGCCAGATGCCACTTCAAGTTTCATTTTATGATTATGATTCTTTGTCTTTTTACGATAGTGATCTGGATACTAAATTTAGTTTTAAGCTTCATAACAGTGACTCTTTCGAACTTATTAACACCGAAGGGGTTAGTCAAAGGTTTGTTTTTGGAGATACGATTAGGAAGCCTTTCGGGTCTTTTTCAGTTACAAAGGGAGAGTTTTTTGATCCGAATGATGAATTAAATATTGTTTTTGAAAATCCATATTCATTAACGGGTCGCTACGCAAGCAGGCTTGATGTTTTTGTGGTGAATAAGCTAGCAAGTGTTATACGGGTAAGTTTGACAGACCCAGTGCCACTCAAGGCGACACTAGTGTTAGATAAGTTGATTGAGGTTTATAATCGAGAGGCTGTAAGAAATAAAAACCTGACGGCAGTAACGACTCTTGAATTTATTGAAGAGCAACTGGAAAATGTAAGGTCGGAGTTAAGACAAATTGAAGCTAAGGAAGAGAAATACAAACGCGATAACCAAATTACTGAATTGAGTGAAAACGCATTACAGTATTCTAATAATGCCGAATCCTTTAGGAATCAGTTATCCAGTTTCAATATACGTTTAGAAGTGTTGGAATCGATTGAAAAATACATATTTTCTCAGGATGGCCGCTTTCAGGCTGTTCCAAGCACTATGGATATTGAGGACCCTACACTCAATTCTCTTGTTGCGCAATATAATGAGTTGCAGAGTGAACGGGAAAGAATGTTGCGGACTGTGCAACCAGAAAGCCCTCTCGTGCAAAATCTCAATGATCAGATCACCAATGTTAGAAGAGGCCTACTGGACAACCTCAAAAGTATTAAGGGGAATTTAGAGATTTCTAGAAATAATCTGTTGGGAAGGGTAAATCAACTCGATTTTCAGTCAAGTCGGGTACCCGAAATCGAGCGTCAGCTCGTAGAAATCACAAGGGAGAAAATCACAAAACAAGACCATTATAACTATCTTATAGAAAAAAGAGAGGAAGCTGCCATGTCCTTGGCAGCGACGACTGTGTCAAATTCCCGAATAATTGATAAAGCAAGTGCAAGTAGTACTCCGTCAAAGCCTAATAAGCTTTTAATAGTAGTATTTGCACTAGTGCTAGGAATCGGGGTGCCATTTGGTTTTGTGGTTGGAAAATACCAGCTCACCGATAAAATTTTAAGCAAAGAGGATATATCTTCAAAAACGTCCCGTAGTATCTTAGGGGAAATTATGCATAAGAAGGGCAAAGAAATCAAAGTAATCGGAAATTCGAAGCGTACTGCGTTGGCCGAACAATTTAGATCCATCCGTACCAATGTCCAATTTGCCTTACCCTCACATGACAAAATGGTTATAATGGTTACATCTGGTCTTCCAGGAGAGGGAAAGTCCTTTATCGCTTTAAATTTAGCGGTTAGTTTTGCATTGACTGGAAAAAGTGTTGCCATTTGTGAATTTGATTTACGTAGGCCTTCTCTTTTGGAAAGCGTTAATCTCTCCGCTCGGAGGGGGATTTCAGATTACATCGTGGATAGCGAATTGCAAATTTCTGATATATCTACTCAAGATGACTCTATTTGCGAAAATTTAACCTTTTTTGGATGCGGGACTTTACCCGAAAACCCATCAGAGATTATGATGGCACCGAAAGTGATTCATTTTGTAGAAATGCTAAAAAAGGAATATGACGTGATAATATTCGACACAGCTCCGGTAGGACAGGTTGCTGACGCTTATTCGCTTTCAAGGTTTGTGGACTTAAGTGTATTTGTCATGCGGTATAACTATACTCCGGTCAATACGGTAGACTTATTAAATGACGATTATAAAGATCGAAAATTGAAAAACCCAATGATTATTTTAAATGACGCCAAAGATCTTTATAATAGTATTTATGGTTATGGTTATAAATATGGATATTATGAGCAGGAGGATAAGAAAAAATCAGGTTATACTCGGAGACAAAGTGAAAAAGAAGTGAATTCCTGATTTAAATGGTGTTGGCAGTAGATATTTTGTCATTTTTCTAGTATTATGAAATTGAAGGAGTCTGGGTTTTATTCCACAATTACAAGATTAATAAGCAACGGCCATGCGAGAAGTATAAAGGCTAAAAAAAATATTTTAGCTTCCCTAGTTATTAGAGGCGGAAGTATAGCAGTGTCATTAATCTTGGTGCCAATGACCTTAAACTATGTGGATGAAACTCGATATGGGATTTGGTTGACACTAAGTTCATTGGTGGCATGGCTGTCATATTTTGATGTTGGATTTGGGCATGGCCTTAGAAATAGATTTGCCGAAAGCGTAGCAAAGGGAAGATTTACTTTGGCAAGATCCTATATCAGTACAACCTATGCCATGATGACCATCATCATGGTGGGGATGATGGTAATATTTTTATTAGTAAATAAATTCCTTGATTGGAGTGCAATATTGAATACTGCTCCGGAAATGGCTCAGGAGCTTGGAGTTGTTGCTATGCTCGTATTTGCGTTTTTTTGCTTGCAGTTTGTGTTACAACTTTTCTCTACGGTATTAACCGCAAACCAAGAGCCCGCTAAAGCTAATTTAATTCATCTATCAGGTAGCGTTATATCGTTAATAGCGATTTATATTTTAATGAGAACAACCGAAGGTAGTCTCGTATATTTGGCTAGTGTTCTTAGTGTCTCACCAGTAGTCGTTTTGTTTTTGGCGTCCCTTTGGTTATATAACACAAGTTATCGACGATTTTCACCTAAATTAAATCTCGTTAGGTTTGAATTAGTAGGAGATTTGATGAATTTAGGAGTGAAGTTTTTTGTGATCCAAATTGGTGTTGTAATTCTATTCAGCACACAGAATATTATTATAATACAACTATTCGGCCCAAGCGAAGTGACATCCTTTAATATTACTTATAAGCTATTTAGTGTCGTTCCTATGGTCTTTATGATCATTGTAACGCCGCTTTGGAGTGCATATACAGATGCTTACATACGCGAAGAATTTGATTGGGTGAAAGGGACGCTGTCAAAAATGCTGCGATTCTGGTTTTTGACAGTGATTGGGGCATTTTTTCTTTTGATCCTTTCTCCCTATTTTTATCATTTATGGTTAGGGGATAAGATTTCGATTTCATTTTCGCTTTCAGCAGTAATGTGCCTACAAGTAGTGGCATTTTGTTTTCAAAGTATTTACGTGTATTTCTTAAACGGAATTGGGAAAATTCAAATGCAATTGTATCTTATAATAATTTGCGCCACGGTCAATATTCCACTGACAATATTCTTAGGGAAAATTTTTGGAGTGGTTGGGGTAAGTCTAGCTAGTTTTTTTATGTTCGCTTTGACAGGATTAGTTTATATGGTTCAAACTAGGAAGATAATTAATAATACTGCTACAGGTTTATGGATAAAGTAGTTGTGTAAAAGCTGATAAGGCGAAAAAGTGAAATGAATATATAAGATATGCAGTCTATTGAAACTTCTGATTCATACGAAAAGTATATTGGGAAACTTAATCTCAACCTAACTATATTTTGGGGCTCATTTTTTATATTTGTCTTTTGCTCGGCTGTCCTTCAGGTACACATTAAACCATTATTTATACCACTGAATTTTCTTCAGACATTTTCTATTCTTGCACTGATATATGCGAGTTTTAATTTAGTGCAATTTAATGTTAAGAATGAAGTAGTTGGTGTTTTGATCTTTTGCTATTTTGTTTGGTGTTTTTATATTATTTTTAACGGATTTGTATACGAATATGATTTTATTAAATTTCAGATTTTTGGCGGGTTTTTAAAATATTTTTTTCCTATTGTATTGTTTTTCCCAAAGACCATACGATTTTACAAGTTTCAATTTAATGTCATATTTTTTGGGGCTGTCGGCTTTATTTTGATAAATTTGATCTTTTTTGAACAAGTCACTACTAACTATGAAGATAATGTGAATGAGAAGTTTACGTTTGAAGGGTTTGTAAAAAACATCGGGATTTCGATTGGTTTCATTTTGTTTACTTTCATTTATCACTCTAAGAGCAAAGTTACTATCTCATTGGTCGGTCTTTTTATGATTATTGGTATCGCAACATTTAGGGCTCGGCGAGCAATTTTGTTGGTTGCCGTAGTCCATTTGATGATTTTTATGCTGATCTACTTCCTTTATACTCATAGAAAGGTTTTGGTAGCTTTGGTTTTCCTTCTTTTTACAGTGGTTGCTGCAAGCTATGCAAGTATGATCTACAAAGAGAATAGGAATTTTTTCTCTGAGTTAGAAGATCGTAATACTGGGGACACTCGAACCAATGTTGAAGTTTTATTCCGAAGGGATTTTGAGCCAATAGATTGGGCGTTTGGCAGAGGTATTAATGGTATGTACTGGTGTCCAAGTATTGATGTCAACAATACTACCGGTTATCGATCGATGATTGAGACTGAGTATTTAAATATTATATTAAAAGGAGGAATACTTCACCTCGGAATGCTTTTATTATTTATGGTTCCAGCCATGTTTAACAATTTATTTAGATCAAAAAATCTCCTTTCTAAAGCGTCAGGTATTTGGATAATTCTTTGGATACTTAGTTTATATCCAATGAATGTGTTTAATTTTGATTTAAACTATTTATTGGTATGGACTTCTGTGTGTATTGGATTTTCTCCGGATATTCGTAACATGTCGGACGAAAAATTGAAAAAATTATTTGCAGGTAAATCTTAATATAATTCTGAATTACGCTATGGATGGTAAAAAAAAGGTGTTGATTTTAGGGCAGTCATTCAATAAGGTGACGGGAGGGGGGATTACGCTTTCAAATTTGTTTGCTGGTTGGGATCCCAATCAGCTAGCGGTAGTTTGTTCACCTCCTTTAACAGATGAAAATACGGATTTTAAGGCGACTTCCAATTACTACCAACTTGGTGACTCAGAACACAAATGGCGGTTTCCGTTAAACCTGTTAAAACGTAAGTATGTTTCTGGTCCAGTCTTGTTTTCTAAGAATAGTAGCCCACCGAAGACCAAGGCACAAAATTCCATAAAGTTAAGGAATAAGATAATTGACAATTACTTTTATCCTACGTTAGATTATTTAGGTATCAAGCCAGCTGCTTCCGTTTTAAAACTTTCCCCGAACCTTGAGCGGTGGATTGATACCTTTTCTCCCGACGTCATATATGCCCAAGCCACCTCTCGAAACGGAGTAAACCTAATTAGAGCTTTGCAATCAAGATTTCCCCATATACCATTTATATTTCATATGATGGATGATTGGCCTTCAACCGTTCGGTTTGGGAATATTTTGGGCATGTATTGGGATAAAGTAATAGATAGTGAGTTCAGGGATTTAATTCGGAAGTCCTCACTTTGCCTCAGTATAAGTGATTATATGGCAGAGGAATACGAAAAAAGGTATGGTGTTGCTTTTATTCCTTTTCACAATCCGATAAATGTCGAATTTTGGCAAAAGGGTGCAAAATCTGATTATGCCATTGGTACAACTTGTGAAATCCTATATGCAGGAAGGCTTGGGTTAGGTCTAGAAGATTCCTTAGAGCGTGTTGCTGCGGCAGTTGAGTTGGTAAATAAGCAGTCTATAGTAACTGTTAAATTTCATTTACAAACGCCCAATAAACCTAAGTGGGCAGATAAATATAACTGTGTAGTACATAGACCTTTAGTTGATTATCAAGAGCTTCCCATAGTTTTTGGTCAGGCTGATTTTTTAATATTACCGTATGATTTTGAGTCAAAATCGTTGGCCTTTATAAAATATAGTATGCCCACAAAGGCACCGGAATATTTTGCGAGTGGGACACCGACTATTGTTTTTGCTCCAAAAGATACGGCATTAGTTCGATATGTTGAGCTTCATGATTGTGCGGCATTAGTGTGTCAAAAATCTACTATTTTACTACGAGATGTAATTCTAAAAATGATTGATGATCAAGATTATAGATGCCAATTAGGTTCTAGGGCAAGGAACGTTGTCACGGATCTACATAACTCTAAACTGGTTACGAAAAGGTTTACAGCTACTCTAATGTCTCTCTTAAATAAATAACTCAAATGAGACAGGTTGTCATAATAGCTAATGGATTCCAAGAGGAGTATATCTATAACTTTGTTAATGGTTTATCGAAAACATGTAGCAGGGTTGTACTAATTGGCGGTGAAAATTACGATAGAAGTCGATTGTCTATAAATGTTAGCTTTAACCCATTGAGGGGGCGTCATTTCCACGGGGAGAGCTTTATTCGGAAGACCTTAAGGTCGATCAGGTACTATATTCATTTAATTCTATTTATAGTTAGATCTCGCATAAATACAGTACATTTAGCCTGGCTTCGATTTCCGATAATCGATGGTATTTTTATTCCAATAATTCTAAAAATGTTTAAAATACGCATTGTTTACACTGCCCATAATCCATTGCCTCATCACAAAGAGGGTTGGTATTTTAGATTTATTTTTCGAATGATTTACCGAATTTCCGATTTCATCATTGTTCACACTGACCATATTAAAAACTTGCTAGTGAGAGAAATAGGTGTTGACAGCAAGAAGATATATATGGTGGAACACGGTCTTTATGATGTTACAGAGACGCCTGAAATTAATTCTATTTCTTCTAAAAAATATTTTAATCTGGAAAGTCGGAAGCCCGTTCTTCTTTTTTTTGGAAAAATAGTTCATTATAAAGGCTTAGATTTGCTATTGGAGAGTATGGTATGGGACGATATTCATATGAAATTTCAAATACTAATAGCGGGTAGAGTTGGGGATGCATATAAGGATCAGTTTGATAAGTTGATTGACAATTATCCTTTTTCTAATTTAACCATATTGGATCGCTATTTAACTGACAAAGAGGTTGAAATGTGCTTTAAGGCAGCTGATCTCACGGTTCTTCCCTATAGAGAAGCGAGCCAAAGTGGAGTCATGCTCATGTCATTTTCCTTTGGAATTCCCGTTGTGGTTCCGGATTTGGGGTCTTTCCCAGAGTATGTAAATGGAGGCGCTACTGGTTTATTATTTCACAGTAACGACTGGGAATCCCTCGGTAAAGTTCTTTCGGAATATTTGTCACAACCTGACCAATTTCAAAAAAAAGATATTTTAAGTATAGCTAGTACGAAGTATTCTTGGGATGATGCGTGCCGAACCATTTCCGATATCTATAATAACTAATTGATTGATGTATATTAATTTTAGAATAAATGAATCTTGCTCCGATAGCCGTATTTTGTTTTAAACGAGTTGATACTTTGGAAAAGTGTATTGAATTGTTAAAGGCCAACCCTTTATTTTCAAAATCCGACTTGATTATTTTCTCGGACGGTCCTAAAAAGCCGGAGGATGTTAAAAAAGTCGAAGCAGTTAGAGGATTTATTTCTAGTATCGATGGGTGTAAGTCAGTCCGTCTAGTAGAGCACAAAGTAAATCAGGGATTGGCTAACTCTATAATTAATGGAGTTAGCGTCGTGTTGCAGGAATTCGGGCGAGTAATTGTTCTAGAGGATGATTTGATAGTTTCTTCTAATTTTCTTTCTTACATGAACAAAGGTTTAGAATATTACGCTAAGGATACTCAGATTCAATCAATTTCAGGTTTTTCACCCTCCATTAAAATTCCAAATAATTACTTGGGAGACATTTATTTTAGTCCTAGAAGTACGTCATGGGGGTGGGCAACTTGGATAGACCGTTGGACAGGAGTTGACTGGGCGATGAAAGATTTTGAAAAATTTTCAAAAAACCCGCTACAAATAAGAGAATTCAATCGATATGGTAATAATTTCTACTCTCTGTTACAAAAACAATATTCTGGAAAAATTGATTCATGGGCAATCAGGTGGTGCTTTGACCAATTCAAGAAAAAGAGATACTCAGTTTTTCCGACCCAATCCAAGGTTATGAATATAGGATTCGGGCCTGAAGCAACACACACCGCTATAAAATTAGATACTTTTGATTCCTCCTTTGACCGATCTGATAAGCATGCTTTTGAATTTTTAGAATCTAAAGTTGGATATAATAAAAGTATCCTTAAATTGATTCGAGCCCACTATAGTTTCTTTAGTAGAGTTAGAGCAAAGATTAAGTCCATTTTATTTCATGAAGATATTGATAGTTCACAATAGATACACCCAGGCTGGCGGTGAGGATTATGTTGTAGATGCAGAGCTGGCCATGCTTCGCGGAAATGGGGTGGCTGCCGAGGTTTTATTTTATCAAAACCCGTCCCGTATGTTGTCCCAAATATTTGGGCTTATATTATCTCCGTTCAATGTACGGTCCTATTTTCAATTTAAGAAAATTTTACGAGAGATTAGGCCTACTCTAGTTCATATTCATAACTGGCATTATACAGCCTCACCCTCCCTAATATGGGCGGCTGGCAGTTTAGGCATTCCGGTGGTTTTAACAATTCATAATTATCGATTGATTTGTCCTTCAGCAACTCTCTTCCATCGTGGCAAATTGTATCTAAAATCCATAAATTCCTGGGGTCTTTTGAGTGCTATTAAAAACCGTGTTTATAGAGATTCATTTTTTGCCACAGCATTTTTAGCACTAGCATTAAAATTCAATCGAAAAATCGGTACATGGAAGAAAGTAGATGGATTTATCTTCCTAAACGATTTCATGAGGGATATACATCATAGGGCTCTTCCTGATGTGGCAGGTGTTCCTAACTTTATTAAGCCGAATTTTACCGTGAACATTCCTTTATCAAGCGGTTGTGACATCAGTAGCCGAGACGGTTTTTTGTTTGTTGGTAGGTTAAGTACTGAGAAGGGGGTTGAAGTCCTTTTACAAGCATTTTCCGAATCTGGTTTACCCCTTAAGATTATAGGAGATGGTCCAATGAGAGGCTTGGTTGAGCGGTACGTATCGGAATTTGCGAACATAATATATGTGGGTTATCAAAAAAAAGAATATATATTACATGCAATGGGCGTTTCTAGATGGTTAGTTTTCCCGTCAATCTGGTATGAAGGCATGCCGATTACGATATTGGAAGCATTTATGGCTGCTACACCCGTGATTGCTTCCAGAATTGGATCGCTACCAAGTATTGTTAAAGAAGGTGAAAACGGAATCCTATTTCCGCCCAATGAAGTGAATGGCCTGAAGGATGCACTTAAAATTGCTGCCAATATGTCTTTGTCGGATTATTCAAGATATAGTGTTTATTGTTCCGATTCTTTTCAGAAAGATTTTACTGAAGGGGAGAATTTTAAAGAGCTTTCCAAAATTTATGAAAAAATAATTGATAAAAGCATATGAAGATAGGTATATGGGGTTCCTACGACAAAGGTAACTTCGGGGATGATTTGATGGCATATATGATTTCAAACTATTTGATCCAGCACGGGCATGAACCGGTAGTGTTCTGCGCCAGTGCCGGTTTGGTCGAAGAAAGTGAGGTACGATCCATTGAGTCATTAGATGAATTCGTGAGTAGTGTCGACATTGTAGTAATTGGAGGTGGAGGAATGTTAATTAATAATTCGCCCCTTCGATTCCTTTTAAAGAAGGTTGCCTTTGAATTTGAAATGTCTTTTTATAGACTTTATCGTTCCTTACGCAAACATGGGAAAAATATTTATCCAATTTCAATTGGGGGAGACGGCAACCTCGGCTTGAATAATCCTTTTAAAAAACGTTTATTTTCGTCTCCGACCTGCATAGGTGGTACAGTTAGACTAGCGTCCGACCTTAAAGTAGTAGACAACAAATTGTTTTCATGTTTTTCCGATATCGTTCTATCAACAGGAAGAATTTTTCCAAAAACAGATGTAGTTAAATCGAACACCGTAGTTTTAAACTTAAAACAAAAAAATGGGGGTTCTTTAATTGAATATTTATCGAAGAGTTCTTTACGAGAAAAATTTAATTTTGTCACTTTTGGTTCCCATTTAAACTCTGTAGAAGGGGTTTCAGAATATGAACTAAAAGCGGAATTTCCCCATTATCAACATGAAAATTTAAAAGATTCGTTGGGTTTTCTTGCTCAGAGTTGTGCTGTAATTAGTTCAAAGTTACATGTAGGAGTAGCTGGACTGGCTTATGGTACGCCATTTATAAGTTACAAAGGACCTGCAAAGGCTGCAGAGTTTTTAAATACAGTTGGACTTTCCGACTATGTCGTATCTAATGTTAGCTCACTCGGAGAATTACTTTTGCGATTAGACAGTTATCCTATTCAAAACTTGAAAACTCCGATTTCGGAGAGTATGCAACACTATACTGAACTGGAGCGAAATTTACGGATGAGCTAATTTATTGTTTTTCGTGTTTTGATCAACTTAGGCTATATGAAATTTTATAAGTATAATAATTTATTTGATGAGGATTTGTCGGTGATTCCTGAAAGAGGAAAACTTATTTCTACGATCAATCAGTATTCGTTTTGTCTTGCAGAGAATGATCCGGATTTTTTAGAATCGTTAAAAGGGTCGGACGTTTTGCTTCCAGATGGAGAAGGGGTCGTGTGGGCGGCAAATTATTTGGAAGGTAAGAAAATTAGGAAAATCGCAGGTGAGGATCTATTTTATTTTTTTATGCGGTATCTCGAACAACAGAAAGGGTCCTGCTTTTTTTTGGGATCTAGTGAAGAAACACTCAATCTGATTGTGAAACGGGCAAAAAGAGATTTCCCCCACGTAAGAGTTGGAACCTATTCTCCTCCTTTTAAGCAAGTATTTACAGATCTCGATTCGGAGAAAATGAAACAGCAAGTTAACAGCTTCAATGCGGATGTTCTGTTTGTTGGAATGACAGCGCCAAAGCAGGAGAAATGGGCATTTAAGTACCATGATGATTTGAAGGTTTCTTATATTTGTTGTATAGGTGCAGTATTTGATTTTTATGCTCAAACTATAAAAAGACCTAATAAAATTTGGATCAAACTCCGTCTAGAGTGGCTTGCTAGGTTAATAAAAGAACCAAAACGTATGTGGACTCGGTACGTGGAATTCGGCCCCGTCTTTATTAATAGAATTTTTGAAATAAAAAAGCAAATGCAATAAATTCATTCCTCTATGAATGTAGTTTTAATTAACAATTATCCCATGGATAATGCCTATCGCCTTTGGCAACAAGGAGTAAGCGGGAGCCATCATGTGTGGGGTAAGGTGGAGTTAGAAAGAAATTATAATTACAATTTTATTTTGTTTCGTCATGTTAAGTACCCATTCCTCAACAATATAGGTCGCCTTTTCGGAGTCAATTTCTTGGATCAGCAATTAAGGCTTATCTTTTGGAAGCGAAGGAATTACGTGCTTTATCTCCCCTATGCCTCGTCAAATTCTAAATTGCTTCTAGTTTTGAAATGGCTGGGTTTGTTTAAAGTACCGATGGTTTCCCTGATTCATCAACCATTTTTAGGAACTAAATCTGACAGTAATCTAAAGAGGGCGATAGCAAGACGGGGACTGCTTTTACAAGATGCTGTTGTATTTTTAAGCGAAACCTTACTAAAGGATACAGTCCAAGTGCTCGGGCTTGATAAGGACCTAATTGGAAAAAAGTTTTTTGTCGCACAATGGGGACCTGACACATTATTTTACAAGAAGTTTTTGAGTAGCAGGCAGTCTTTCGAGTCCTGTAGGTACTTTATTAGTGCTGGACATACCGATAGAGATTATGCTACATTAATCGAAGCATTTAGAGAGATTGATTTTCCGTTGCACATTTACTGCACCGAAACCACAGTTCCAAAGGTTGACGATTTACCACCAAATGTTTTCATTTTTTCCAAGCGTATCTCCTATGCTGAGCTGCTGCCTCACTATGCGGATGCGCTCGCAATATTAATTCCATTGAAATTCTCTAAAGGTGATGAAGGTTGTCAGGGAATGACAAGTTTACAAGATGTTGTTGCTCTTGGAAAACCAACGATAATTACCAAAAATTTATCTCTGAATTTAAATGTAGAAGAAGAGGGGCTCGGTTTAATGGTGGATATGTTTGATAAGGAGGGATGGGTACGTAGTGTAAATTTACTTTTAAATGACAAAAACCTTTGGAATGAGATGGTCTATAACGCGGGAAGAGTGTATGAGGAAAAATTCAATTCTGAAATATTCGCGGAAAATTTACATTTCGTATTTCAGCAACTGAAAAACAGTAATTAGTTATTTTTCAGTAGAATCTATAAAGGAAGATTTTTGTTGTAATTTTAAGATGATATTTTGTGATTGTCAATTTGCGGAAGGTACCTGGGTTCTGTTGGGACATCCAGGCAAGAACTGCAAGTTTGTCTGCTGACCGATGAATATCCTGTCATTTGGAATCTTCCAGTAATTTTTAAATAGTGAAGACTAGAAAAAAGGCGGCATCTAATTTAGATGCCGCCTTTTTTATTTTAGGTAAGTATTACGTACTGTTTTTTACCCTATTAACTAAGCTGAAGTGTCCACAATGCACTTCGTTATCGATCTGCATAATGCCTACTTCGTAACCATTAATTTTTCCTTGAATTGTACACCTCGTTCGGAAACCACAGATACAATATAAACACCTTGTTTTAAATCCAACAGCGGAATACTCAATGTTCCGTTATTGAAATATATTTCACTTTGGTTATAGAATCTGACCAGCTGACCGGATGTGTCGTGTATCATAATTCTGGAATTGGGGTATTCTGAATCCAAAACTAAATTGACTTGACTTGATGCAGGATTTGGAAAGAGTTTGGCTTTCGCGTCCTTGAAATTTCCGAAATTTAAACTTTCAGATTCTGGATCGGTAAGTTCGCCATTTAATTGCCGAAGGTTGGCCATTTCTGGGCTGAATTTTTCATTACTTGGGAAAATTGCGATACCGGAAATGGCAGCGTCTGCAACAGATGAAACCAGATTTATTGTCATTTTCCCATCTTTTACTTCAATATTTTCAAAGATGAGCTCAAACTGTTTAGAATTATTTTCCACAAATAGATCTAAATTTTTCTTGACGAGTTTGCCCTCTATAAAAATATCAAAAACTCTCCGTCCAGGTCCTGTGGCGGCCACTCGATTTCCAAAATACACTTCATTGTGATAGGTAATGACTGTATATTTGCCATTTGAAACGGGAACATCATAAACTAGATTTTTTGCAAATCGCTGGGATTGAAATAACTCCTGATCACTCGCTGAAACATGTGATTCGAAGAAACTTCCGTTAAAATGCCTGTTTTGAAAATCTGATTCAAATTTGGTTCCATGAAAATCCGCATCGTTGTTACTTCCTGCATTTATATATACTCCATTTTTGGGAAGGGTATTATCCACGACCGGAGGAATATTTGCATCAACGGGAATAATTGAAATTCCTGAAATTGCTGCATGCCCTATTACCGCTAACAGCCTAATTTTCATCAAACCATTTTTTACCTCGATATCTTTATGCTCCAGTGCAATTTCTTTGTTATTGTTTACAACAAAAAGGTCAAAGTTTTTCTTTACTTCTTTATCTTGAATTGAAATCGAATAGACCCGTTTATTAGGACCTGTCGTACTTACCTTTTGCCCAAAATAGACTTCATTGTGATAGGTGACGACATTATATTTACCATTTTTTACCGGTATTTCATACACCAAGTCTTTGGCGAACCGCTGACTTTGCATCATAGTGTGGATGCTAGCTGACGCAATGCCTTCAATATATCCGGTATTGTAATATTTCCCGGTAAATTCCGATTCAAATTGAATTCCTTTGTATTCTCCTGATCTCGAATTACCGGTATTTATATGAATTGCCTCTTTAGATATAGTTTCCTTTACTTGATCATCCCCATCATTGGTTGATTCAGGCAGAATTGCAATGCCCGAAATTGCTGCGTCTGCAACAGATGAAACCAGATTTATTGTCACTTTTCCATCGTTCACTTCAACATTTTCAAATATGAGCTCAAACTGTTTAGATTTATTTTCCACAAATAGATCTAAATTTTTCTTGACGAGTTTGCCCTCTATGAAAATATCAAAAACTCTCAGACCAGGTCCTTTGGCAGGCACTCGATTTCCAAAATACACTTCATTGTGATAGGTAATTACTGTATATTTGCCATTTGAAACGGGAACGTCATAAACCAGATTTTTTGAAAATCGCTGGGATTGAAATAGCTCCTGATCACTCGCTAAAGCATGTGATTCGAAGAAGCCACCATTAAAATGGCTGTTTTGAAAATCTGATTCAAATTTGGTTCCCTGAAAATCCACATCTTTATTACTCCCTGCATTTATATATATACCATTTTTGGGAAGGGATTTCGTATTATCCACGACCGGAGGAATATTTGTATCAACTGGAATAATTGCAATTCCCGAAATTGCTGCGTGGCCTATAATTGATTCTAATTTTAAAGTCAAGTTTCCGTCTATCACCTTAATGTCTTTAAATAATAGACTAATTGGCTTATTGTTGTTTTCCACAAACAGATCGAAGTCTTTTTTTACAAGTTTGTCTTCAATTGATATATTGTAGACTCTCTTGTTAGGCCCTGTGGTGGCTACTTTATTGCCGAAGTAGACCTCATTATGAAAAGTAACTATATTATAGGTACCGTTTTTCAACGGGATATCGTAAACTAATAATTTTGCAAACCGTTGGCTTTTAAATATTGGCTCAATATTCGGAGCGTCGAAGGATTCAGTAAACCCACCTGAGTAATTTTTATTTACATATTCAGATGCGAAATTCACAGAATTGTAAATAGCATCCCTGGTGCTTCCTGTGTTTATATAAATGCCTTCTGATTTGAATTTCAAATCGCCAAACCCTACATGGGGTTCTTTGTAATTTCTCTCGGTGTCTTCGGTGGTTTTTGCCTGTGTAATATTAAGATTGATTTCCTCTGAATTAAAAGTCCGGCCATTTCCATCATTGAGAGACGCCCAAATATACTGTTCACCAGGTTGCAGGTTTTTCCAATTGATATTAAAAGGATAGGTGTTACACTTCCCAATTTCGTTCAGACCACAATAAAATGTAGCAGAAGTCATTCCGGCATTTTGGTTATTAGCAATGCCTAGCGATATTTGTACGGAGTCTTTTGTTGTTATTTTATCTATACTCTTATTAAGTGAAATCACGATTTCAGGATCCTCTGGCTTATTCTTTTCAACAGGCTTTTCTACATCCCCTGTCTTGAAAAGAGCGATTCCAGAATATGGTGCCAGCGTTACCTCACCGGTGAATTCCTTTAATTTTGCATCCACATATTTTCCTTGAAGTAATACTTTTTTGGACTGGTTTGTCGCATTAAATTCAAATAGAATCTTTTCGTCTATCCTTACCTCATTGGCTTCTACTTCAACAATCTCTAAGTCATCTATCCAATAAGTTGTGTTTGGGTTTTTAAAGGTAAGTATCAAAGCTGCGTCAGCTACATCCAGTAAGGGAGATAGTATTGTTTGATATATGGCGGTGCTTGATGTCAAATCAAAAGTTGAGATAGGGGATATGAGGTGCCAAGGTGAACCTGAATGTCGGAAATGAACACTTATTGCAGCATTTTGTGAGGCAGAGGAATTAAGTCTTATAAGGTACTTTTTTTCCTTTTTTAAATTTCCCAATTTTATAAAAGAGAAAGCATTATCATTTGCAACAATCTGCAGTGTAGGTCCATTTATTTTGTTAGGTATAACTGATGGCTGTGCCCGGGTAAAATGGATATCATTCAAACTGCCATTAAATTGGCCATTTTTGAAAAAATTTTCACCTTTTACTACAATATTTTCATATTTGGGAAAAACATTCTCATTGCTTTTTGAATTATTATCCTTTCCAAACATATTTTTGAAGCTGGATAGATTCTGACGGGTTTCGACATTGGTTCCATTTACTAATTGTCTGGTGAAAATGGAATAGGGATCTCCAAACGGACGGAAAAATACGTTGTTATCAAACGCTCCCATCTCTTTGACATCATTTTTGTGAGAAAGGAATGTGTATGAGTTTTGTAGATTTGTTTTAGCAAAATATGTATTGTTCGACATTGTCACATTTTTCACGTCGGCTCCCCTTATGTTATTGTCAAGCGTTATGCTATGGTCTGTGTCGTAGATTAAATTATCTTTGACAATAATGTTTCTCACATTCGACATTTTAACACCACTGTTTTCTGTATGGCCGATTGTATTATTTGAAATCTCAATGCCATTGGCATTGTCATCCATAAAAATTCCTTCAGCCATGCCTCGGGGATAGCTTGAGTTGTTTGGCAGCCCTCCCAGATTTCCCTTTCCATTAATAATTATATTACTGACTATCTTTCTGTTGTGAAAGGTTTTATTATTGTCACCTACATAGGTGTAGATACCACCGCCATCTCCTTTTATTAAACAAAAGTTATCAATGAAATTGTTTTTAACAATTGTGTTATTTCCACCAAACTGAATCCCTAGATAACCCGTATTGTACACTTCATTTCCCTCAATTATGGTGTTGTCGTCAAGGGCTATTATCCCATTTCCTGATCCATCGCCATTTCTAACGCCGCCGGGAAATCTCGCGGAATTTTTCACAATGTTATTTTTTATTGATGCATTCGGATTTCCGTATCGTAAATTAATACCATTGTTTAAGCAATTCTCAACATAACTATTTTCAAATGAAAGGTTTACAACGCTTCTCACGTAAATTCCGCTTTCCCCAGCAAATTTGATTTTGACTTTATTGAACTTAATGTCCCGTCCCCCGGAGATGTCAACAACATCGGAATTGGACCCTTTGAGAATCAGATTTTGAAAAGTTATATAGCTTGCACCGTATGACTTAGTCACTAAATTGTTTAGAGTGCTTACTTCAATATTGCGTCCATTAGGTGACACATTTCCGAAGAACATGCTCATTTTTTTAGAAGTAGGGTTAAAATACCATTCTCCAAACCTGTCTAATGTTGAAATATGGTTTTGAATAAAGAAACCATAGTCTTTAATTGACGGATAAGATTCATTCCCAGTGTAGGTAACTGAATTACCATTATGACTAGATATTTTATGGGTATCAATGATCCATTGATTTTTTCTGATTACGACATCTCCACCAGCCCAGTTCGGTGAGGCAGATAATTGAGCACTAGATAGTGTTTTCCCACCGCTTATTCCCGAAATTCTTAGATATCCCTCATTAATTGCGTCTGCGTTAGGGAAACGTCCCATAAAATGTGATTCACCGTCTACCAATAGAGTTTTTACTAGATTGGTATTTAAAATGGATTGGCTTTCGAATACCCCATTTCCTTTAGATGTCCATTGGGAAATTTTTTGGAACGAAGTAATTATGGGTTCTTCTCCTACCCCATATGCATCTAGGCGAATTGGACTTCCCATTACTCCGGAGGCAGTCAAATGAATTGTGCCATAAAATGAATCTCCTCTTTTGAAAAATACTCCATCACCTGGTTTAAGTGTGGAAAAGACTGCGTTTACTTTTTCTATACTTTTCCAGGGAGTTTCCGGATTTTGTGCTTGTAAAGCCGTGCGCTTGTCATCACCGATACTACTTGAAATGTAATAATCTGCTGCATACGTCAAATGGCTGATTAATATCGCCACTATGATCATCCCAAATTTTCTTCCTACACGTTTCATAACTTTGATATTTAATTTTCCCATTACCTGTTTCTTTTCGAATTACTCAAAAGTTTTAATTGAATTTTATCTAGCTAAATCTGATTTTCAAATTATTAAATTGGCATTTTGCTTTTTGAAATTAAATTTTTTGTTTTTTGTATTACTAAAAATATAATTCTAAAAAGATTTCTGTTTTCGATAAGTAGTGATATAAAAATCTCATTTACAAATTTGGGGTCGAATTATTTTACAGCATGTGACGTTGTAAAAAGCACATGATTTATTTTAAAAATACTAATTCGTATTTCGAATTATGAATTCTGTGGATGTTGGGTAAATCGAATAAAAATAAAAAATGCGAAAATTTTTGTGGAGTTCATTTAATGGAACAGCATTCAAAAGCCAAATGGAAAAGGAAGCTGTCACCTTGTTTCCATAAGTGCAGCTATTGCGACCTCAAATAGGGTAGAAGTAGATACAATGCGGATACAAGTCCTCCACGAAGACATCGTCGGGACCACACTCCTATCAAAAAGGTTAAAATAGTATAGTAAAGTGGAAACCGGAATGTCTTTGGATCAGATGGAATAGTTTTGTGCGCTCACCGTGCATTCATTTACGGTACAGTGTTTAAATGGAATATAAATCTCTTGTAAAATAAAAATTTAGTGGTAAGTAACGACGTTTAATAATGCGTTGGTTATTAAAAAATGCACTGTTCTAAGCAAAAACAAGACGACTATTTGTACAGTAAAATAGATTGAAATGGTTTGAGAACCAATGACCTATCAGTTCCTTCAGCAGGGATCACGATTTTTGACGGATCGGTAAGAAGAATCTCTGAGTCGGTAGGGTTATGGAATAGAAGAGCCTGATGTGCGGCTTCATCAACTCGGTGCGCTGTTACCTGTAAATTCGATAGACCTATATCTTTAGACGAGTCCTGTGAAAAAATCAACAATAAAATTCGATCCGCATTTTCTGTTTTACCTAAATTTACAGTATATTCCGTTTGTAAGGGAGATAACATGACCGGTTGGGTAAGAGATAAGTTCGACCATGGTCTTCCGTCAAGTCTTAAAAAAAGGTGAAGTATTTGGGTTTGTTCGGTATTCGCATTGAAAGATAGTTGATAAAGGTTATCATCGGAGATTTGGGGAAAACCAACTGCGACAGCTCCGAATGGTTTTTTAAATTGTATTTTAATTTGGCTTTCAATGCTCGAGATTTCGCTCCCATCATTAAAAATTTTGAAAGTGGAGAGGGAAATTTTCTTTGCGTCTCCCTGTTGATTTGATAGATTGTATTTCGTTTGGGTACTGGAAGGAAGTACAATTCTTATTGGAGATTCCTCTTTAATTCCAAATGCCTCAATCATCCTTAAATTCATAAAACTGGTTTCATATGAGCGGTCTGGTTGTTGCTTTTGAATTAAATAGAATAATTTTTGATTTTCGGGAGTAATATACGTATTGTTCCCAAAATTCGCCATTGTGGCATGATTGTCAATATTTGAAGCGATTGAGACTAAGTTTTGGTGATCAGAGAAAGCTGCAAATTGGTTTTCCTCAATTCGGATATTTTCAATTCTATCCCCTAGATCATCGTCTGAGAGAGCCAACTGTATATAACAGTTGGCAACTTTGTTACGGATAATTTGAATATTTCTACCATTATGGATATGAATTCCGTTACGTCTTGAGTTATTCACTGTGTTTCCTTCGACCATAATCCCGGAGGCATTATCGTCCAGATATATTCCCTCTACCTGCGGAATTGAAATATTTTTGGACATAGTTGTTCCAGAAGTTGTGCCAATTCCGTTCTCAATGATGTTTTCTTTAATTATTCTTCCGAAATTAAGCTTTTTGTTGGCTCCTTGGTAAGTGTAGATCCCACCTCCATCATTTTTTACAAGACAATAGTTATTAATATGATTTCTCTCGACGATTGTTTGGATGCCATTAAACATAATTCCTGAATATCCAATATTCGAAAGTCGGTTATTTGCAATGACGCTAAAGTCAGAAATACTGTGGATACCGACTCCATTTCCGTCTCCAGACTTTCCCATTCCAAAAAATGGGTGGATGTCAGTTATGTTATTATCAGCTATTATGGAGTTTGGGGTACCGTATCTGAAGAAAACCCCACTGTTCAAGGCGGTAACAACGTTGTTGTTCACAAATTTAAGGTTAGGAACATCCACTGCATACACGGCATTCTCTCCCGCATATTCAATTGTGCAATTGCTGATCTCAATATTGAAAGCTTTTTCTAAAGAAATAGCATCTTTATTAGCTCCGGAAAAACATAAATTCTGGATCTTTACATGTTGAACCCCACCTTGATTAGTCAGCAAATTCTCTTGGGAACCAATTTTTATATCTTTTGAGCCAGGTTGGCCTTCTGCTAGAAAAATATAAAAATTTGACGTTTTGTCATCAAAATACCATTCACCATCCTCATCAAGTGTGTTTATATGATCTTGTATAAACAACCCATATCCCGATTTTGGCGGATATCGCATATTATTTTCTAATCTGATTCCATCTGCACGGTACTCCAGAGGAGAAACTTTATCTATAATCCATTGATTTTTCCGAATAACAAACGTTGCCGATTCCCACGCTTTTGGATTAATGTGTGAAGGTAATTCAATCAGGCCATTTTCATTGACGTTGTAGTTCACGAATGCATTATTGGGATACCTTCCTTTCTCTTTGATTTTATTTTCTATGCTTACTAAGTTGAGCAAGGTATTTCTATCTAATTCCGATGACCAGATACCTGGTTTCTCATGCTTTGTCCATTTCTTAATCTTTTTCCAACCACTAATAACAGGGCTGTGGCCCTCTCCATAGGAGGAAACTACTATTTTGCTTTGGTTGGTACCAGAGCTGCTCAAAACCAATGAACCTTCGAAAACATCTCCTCTTTTTAGCAATACACTGTCTCCAGGTTTCAAACTCCCGAAATAGGAGTTGATTTTCGCCAATGATTTCCAAGGTGTTTGTGTTTGTGTCGCTTGTTGTTGAGTATTTTCATCGTTACCATCTGATGAAGAAACATAATAATTAGCTGACTTTAATTCGCTCAAATTGGTAAATCCAATAAAAAGTACAACTGTAATAAACTTTGATGTTATCATAAAGCCGAAATATAAAACCAAACCAACGATTTTTTACATAGTAATATCTTGCCAATAGCAGTCAAGTTAAAAAAAATAATTATAGCAAAACAAGGTTAAGGTAGAAATTCCCGATGTAGATAAAAAAAAAGAAGGCACTCCACTATGTGGAGCGCCTTCTACAATGAATTATAGTTGAATTAGTAATTACTATTTAACTATAAATTTCTCTTTTTCAAACCTACCATTTAGGTCATGTATTGAGATAAAATAGATTCCAGAATTAAACCCGCTTAGCGGGATTTTTATCTCACCATAATTGGCTGTTTCCTCTGAGATTTCTTGAGTCAACAAATTTTGTCCCATAGAATTATGGATATATAACGTCACTCCCTCGGATTCTCTGCCGATTTTTATATTAATCTCGTCAATTGCGGGATTAGGATAGAGGACAATTCGGCTACCGGTCGCAGGAACGTCAAAGTTCCTGCTTCCTTCAATCGGTTGTGTTTCGCCGGCCTGCCTAAGATTTGCGGAACTTTGGAAATTAGAAACTGATGGGAAAATGGCTAAACCGGAGATGGCAGCGTGACCAACACTAGCGTTGAGCGCAAAATTTAATATTCCATCATTCACTGAAATGTTTTCAAAGATTAGTTCTATAGGTTGACCATTTTTTTCTAAATGCATATCCATGTTCGATTTTACTCGCCTACCCTCAATTTCTATATTGAAAACCCTTTGGCCGGGTCGTTTTGGAGGCCTTCCAGCTCCGTTTCCAAAATAAACCTCGTTATGGTAGGAAACAACCGTGTAAAGACCATTCGGGACTGGAACATCATAGCTGAGTGAATTTGCAAACCTTTGAGACCTTAATAATTCATGCGAACTGGCGGAGTTGCTTTGCTCAAAAAATCCCCCGCTAAAGTATGGTTTATCGAAATCAGACACAAAGTTTGTACCCGAAAAGGAGGTATTCGATGTACTTCCGGCGTTAATATAAATTCCGTTCGCTGGAAATTTGGAATTAATATTGGATTTATTGTTTGGATTTGAACTGCTACCGCCAGCAAGAATCTCAAATCCGGAAATAGCTGCGTGTCCTACCCTTGCAGACAGGTCTAGCGATAAGATGCCATTTGTTACTACAATGTTGTCAAATGTCAGCACCAGCGCCTGATTTTTGGACTCAACGAATAAATCCATATTTGTTTTAACGGTAAGCCCTTGTAAAGAAATATCGAATATTCGAAGGTTTGGTCCATTTACTCCAGAAATGTTGCCAAAATACACTTCATTATGATAGGTTTTGACGGTGTAGGTGCCGTTTTCGATTGGAACTCTATAGCCAATTTGCTTACCAAACCGTTGACTTTGTAGCATAGGCTCCGAGTGTGCAGAAGAAGTTTCTTCAAAAAACCCTGTATCAAAAAATCTACTTCTGAATTCCGATTCGAATGTTGAACTGAGGTATTTGGCATCTCGCGTACTCCCTGTATTGATCTGGTATACGACTTGAGTGTTTTTACTAGGCTCGGAGACAACGGGAGGAACGGGAGGCAGTGGTGTGCTTGTATCCGACGGTATAATTGCAATACCTGAAATAGCTGCATCTCCTCGTGTAGCGACTATTTGTATAGTCAAAACTCCGTCTTTAACCTCAACATTGTTGAAGCTCAATTCCCCATTTCCATTTGGAAACGCTACGGCTATGTCTAGATTGTTTTTAACAACTTTGCCTTCTATACTGATGTCGAAGACACGAAGATTTGGTCCGCGAAGTGGGACTGAATGGCCGAAATAAACTTCATTGTGAAATGTTTTTACTTGATATCGTCCATTCGGTACAGGTATTTCATATCGGAAATTCTTTCCAAATCTTTGACTTTGCATAACCGGCTCAGAACTTGACCTACTGTTTGACTCCGTGTTTCCACCGATGAAATATCTATCCTTGAATTCAGAGTCGAACAAGTTTCCTTTATATGTAGCAGCTGAGTTGGAACCTGTATTGATATAGATTGCGTCGGTAAGTTCCTTTTCGGTAGTTCCTTCATCAGGTATGCCATCATTGCCTACTATCGATAGCTTTGTGGAAACAATTTTTGAATCGTAGGCTAAATCAGACTGCAGCTGTACAGATGCTTTTAGAGTGAGATCACCAGCAGGGGGATTTTCCCATTGAAAATTGTAAGGGGAGCTTGCAGATCGACCGATGATTTGGGTTCCATTGTAAAATATAACTTCCTTGATATTATTCCCATTGGCGTTTACGGCTGTGGTAATGGAAAGTTTTTGTCCACTTTCTAGGGAAGAGGTAGCCGCAGTTGGAGATGTAATGCTTATCGTGGGAGGACTTATTGACTCCTTTGGAATATCACTTGAAGTTTTGAAAAGTACTACCGACTGGTACGGTGGTATAGCAACAGTTCCTGAAAAACTCTGGCCTTTTGCATCTACGTATGAACCATCCAACGTAATGCGTTTCTCGGTTTTAGATTTGTTATATTCAAACAAAATCCGATCCTCAGGCTTTGTTTCGATGATGTTGCTTTGTCTAACATCTAGGTCCTCTAGCCAATATTCGAAGTTTGACTCATCCGAAACAATTAGTAAGGCAGCATTTTCAACGTTATCATAAGGCTTAAGTAGTACAGATATTTCTTGGTTGTTTGCGTTTAGCTCTATTGCTGTCGATGGGGAGGCTACTTGCCAAGGATTGCCGGTTTGCCGTAAAAATACTCTTATAGTACCGTTTTTATTTGATCGGGCTCTAAGTTTTGCAACATAATTTTGATTCTTTCTAACAGCTCCAAGTGGTATAAGTACAGTTGATGATGATGGCGACTGAACTTTAAGCGACCCTTGACTCAATTGGCCTCTTGTCCAACTTGACTGGCAATCGGCGCAAGTAACGCCAACAACGTTTGAAAGAAAATTGCCATTTTTAAATAAATTGTCGCCGATAGAATTGACAACTTTAAAATATTCAAACGGGCGGATGACCTCTTTGGACGTATGATCCTTATTATAGCCGTTTTTCCACCCATTCAGATTCAGCGTTTTTTGTACATAGGAGGAGCCATTACGATATCTCACAAACATGTGAAACGGATCTCCAAACGGCTTGAAAAAATAGTTTTGGTTCACGTTGCCTATTTGTGCGATACTGTTTTTGTTGAAAATAAACGAATAGGACTGTTGATACTGTTCTTTCGGGAAAACGATGTTTTTTTGGATTGTAAGTGACCTTACATCACCGCCATTTTCGCTATCTGCTATCGCTAGGCCTTTATCATTGTTGTAAATCGTATTGTTTTCAACAACTAAATTATTGACATTATTCAATTTTATTCCGGTATCTCCCATACCAGCAATCGTGTTGTTAGTCACGATGACATTGCTTACGTTGTCATCCAAAAAAATTCCATGGGACTGGCTGATCTTTCTTAGGAATAAAGAGAAAACTCCATCAGACGCTCCTTCACTACCATTTATAATAATGTTGTCGACTATTTTCTGTTCGCGCCCTTTAGAGGCAGTCACGGCACCGTAGCTGTAAATCCCTCCGCCATCACCTTTGTGTAGACAAAAATTATCGACGAAATTGTTAGAAACTACTGTTGAATTACCCCCAAAATGAATTCCCAAATATCCGGTGTTTATTATTTCGTTGTACTCAATTTTTATATTGTCGTCTATGGCATGAATACCCAACCCCGCTCCATCGCCACTTTGCATTGAACCTTGGAATAATGCCGTATTCGTGATTTTGTTATTTAAAATGTGGGCACCGACAGCCCCATACCTTAAACTTATACCATTACTGCTGCTGTAATCAATTTCATTACCGTTTATTTTTAGCTCTAATATACTTAACGAGTAAATCCCGCTAATCCCAGAAAACTCAATTTTATTGTTCAATAGGGTTACATTTCTACCGCCAGCTATGTCTATTGCGTTTTTGTTTGCCCCTTTAAAGTTAAGATTATCTATTTGAAAATTACTCGCACCGTAGCCTTTCACGAATAAATTATCCCGACTCGGTATTTGAACATTGAAATTGTCTGGTGAGTTGGATCCAAAAAAAACATATAGTTTTTTGTTGGATTTGTTGTACATCCATTCTCCAAACCTATCAAGTGTGTTTATGTGGTTTTGGACAAAAAAACCATAAATCAAGGACGGCATATATTTACTGTCACCGGAAAAAGAAATGGTGTTTCCTGAATGAGAGGAAATTGGATGCCGATCAGTGATCCATTGGTTTTTTCGGATCACAACCTCTCCCCCATTAAAGTTTGGAGCCCCAGACAGTTCGCTACTAGTTACAGATCTATTTCCACTGGCAGAATTAATACGTAAATACCCTCCGTTGAATTGATCTCGGTTGGGATATCGGCCCCTTTCCTGTTGCTTCCCGTTTAATATCATCAGCTCGATCTCTGACATATTAAAACTCTGATTTGATTCATATATTCCATTGCCCAATGCCCTCCATCCTTGTACTCTAATTAGAGAAGTAATGACTGGAGCAGGACCACTTCCATAAGCGGAAAATTTGATTGGATTTGTAGCCGATCCTGAAGAATTAAAATTTATTGTTCCAGAAAATTCCTCACCCCGACGAAAGTACACTACATCGCCAGGCTGTAATATTCGCATGATGGAATTTAGCTTATCAATAGACCTCCAAGGTGTATTCATGTTCTGAGCCTCGGAATTGGATCTAGAATCATTGCCTGTGGAGGATGAAAAATAATAGGATGCTCCGTATGTAGAGGTGAATAGGCAAAATAATAGCAATAAGAATAAGGTTGACTTTAACGTTGGTTTCATGAAATTAAGCGTTAGAATTCAATGATGTGGATGGTTTTGTCTTTTAGTAACTTATAGGCCTTGTTTTGTAACCAAAAAAATAAATTTAGTGCAACTTTTTTTGGTGCTTTTACGTATTTAGGCTGGAAATCATCAAAATGAATAGTACAAATGGGCGATTGCGTGTGAATTTTAGTTTATGACTAATAGGGTGATTGGCCAATTTTTTTTGTGAAACTTTTCTCAATATTTCACAAAAATTGATTTTAAAACCAAAATTACGCCTGTAATATTAAAGAAAAAGTATTTCATATACTAATAGGGTCAGCCTCAAAAAGTTGAGACTTTCGACTGATAAAACATGATTACTGATCGAAATATAAATATATCGTGAATTAGTTTATAAATAGTATGTGGACTTTTTATAATTTGCACAAAAAAAAAGCATTTGTTTAATTTAAAATGCCATTAATTCCCTAATTTTTTTTTTGAATTATTTCCACGACTTCATTTTGTCGGATCATTCCAAAATTTATGGGAACCATATTTTGGCCAAAATAAATTTTATTGCCGTTTTTACGAAATTTAGAAAGTGTGCGCAATGGTTCTTTCCCAATTTCCCCGGTATCCTGGTCTACTGTTGTCATGACACATCGTGCGCAGGGTTTGACGATTTTAAACCGAACGCCACCCACTTGAATGAGATCCCATTGATCTTCCTCAAAAGGTTCTGTGCCGGTAACGACTAAATTGGGACGAAACCGGTCCATCGTGAGCTGCTTTTTTAGCCTGCTATTCAGATCGTCTAAAGATGCCTGTGATATAAGCAGGTAGGGCATGGAATCCGCAAAACTGACAGATTCATCAGAGACGGCATATTTTTCTTCAATAGGTCGGATTACTGACTCAGGCATGTGCACGAGCTCACAGGGTATTTGTAGCTTTTGTTGGATCCACTTGCTGATGGTAGGATCAATCAAAAAAGCATTTACATGCGCATCCCAAATCCTGACTTTTTTGATGAAGTTGGAGTGTGGAATTATTGGCAAGGTAATTTTGTCTGTAGGGTTGTGTTTGTCTTTCACCTGAAATTCACCGTTATTCAATTCGACCGCAAGCGTAGCCATTTTGGGATGGGTCCGCTGACTTAAAAAATTTCCATCCAGGTCCACTAGCATCCACCTGCGGTCGTGTTCCAGTCCCGGCTTACACACTAGAGATTCATTCATTCGTATTCCGCCAAAAGATTTTATCGGATATACAAAAATATCAGTCAGTTTGATCATGAGATATTCTTTGGGATAAATTTCTACTAATTGAATTCAATGGATGCGCCTATAAGTGTCATTAAAAGACGCCTACTAGGCATTAGATTTTTTGTGGAAATCGTTCAGAATTGGCAAAATTACCAATTCTCCCTGTCATTAATAGCTTGATAATGTCAAAAATTCTGACAATCTGACATAATATTTGGTCTAGTTTTACTTGGCACATTGGTTGATAATAGTCTTTATCGATAAGAAAACGTAACTAAAATTTAAAATTCATATAATTATGGGAAAAATTATTGGTATTGATTTGGGTACAACCAACTCGTGTGTTGCCGTAATGGAAGGGAGTGAACCCGTAGTAATTCAAAACAGTGAAGGTAGGAGGACGACACCCTCTATTGTGGCGTTTTTGGACAACGGAAACGGTGAGCGGAAAGTGGGTGACCCAGCCAAGCGACAGGCTATTACCAACCCTACGAATACAGTGTCCTCCGTAAAGCGCTTTATGGGAAAAAATTTCTCTGAAGTAACCGCTGAAAAAAAGCATATATCTTACAAAGTAGATAAAGGCTCTAATGATACCGTTGTGGTAAAAATTGGGGATAGAAGCTATACCCCACAAGAAATTTCAGCCATGATTCTTCAGAAAATGAAATCTACCGCTGAAGATTTCTTGGGACATGAGGTTACAGAGGCAGTCATCACTGTGCCGGCATATTTCAATGATGCAGAGCGTCAGGCAACTAAGGAAGCCGGTCAAATTGCCGGGTTGGATGTGAAGAGAATCATTAATGAGCCTACAGCAGCAGCCTTGGCTTATGGATTGGACAAGAAAAACCGTGATATGAAAATTGCGGTATATGACTTGGGTGGAGGTACATTTGATATTTCCGTTCTAGAGCTTGGAGACGGGGTATTTGAAGTGAAGTCTACCAATGGAGATGTCCATTTGGGAGGTGATGACTTTGACCAAGTGATTATCAATTGGCTGGCTGACGAATTTAAGGCTGAAGAACAACTGGACCTTAGAAATGATCCGATGGCACTTCAACGACTTAAAGAGGCTTCGGAAAAGGCTAAGATTGAACTGTCCAGTTCAAACAGTACTGAAATCAACTTGCCCTATATTACCGCAACCCAATCAGGCCCAAAACATTTAGTAAGAACACTTTCAAGATCTAAATTTGAGCAGCTTGCCGAATCTTTGATCAGAAGGTCTTTGGAACCTGTTAAAAAGGCAATGCAGGATTCGGGATTGTCTCCATCTGATATTGATGAGGTAATCCTGGTTGGTGGATCCACCCGAATTCCTAAAATACAGGAAGAAGTAGAGAAATTCTTTGGTAAAAAGCCTTCGAAGGGAGTGAATCCAGATGAGGTTGTTGCTATAGGAGCAGCGATCCAAGGTGGTGTCCTAACCGGTGAGGTGAAAGACGTACTCTTATTAGATGTCACTCCACTTTCTTTGGGTATAGAGACCATGGGAGGTGTGATGACGAAATTGATCGAATCTAATACGACCATACCAACCAAGAAGTCAGAGGTTTTTTCTACGGCAGCAGACAGTCAACCCGCAGTGGATATCCATGTGTTGCAAGGTGAGAGATCCATGGCAAAGGACAACCGTAGTATCGGTAGGTTCCAGTTGACGGATATTCCCCCCGCAGCTAGAGGGGTTCCCCAAATTGAGGTTACCTTCGATATCGATGCAAATGGTATCCTAAGCGTTTCTGCTAAGGATAAGGGTACAGGCAAAGAACAGAAAATTAAAATCGAAGCCTCATCTGGACTTTCTCAGGAAGAGATAGACCGAATGAAGAAAGAAGCAGAAGCCAACGCTGCAACTGATAAGGCAGAGAAAGAAAGAATTGACAAAGTCAATCAGGCGGATGGTCAAATCTTCCAAACAGAAAAGCAGCTTAAGGAATACGGCGATAAGCTATCTGAAGGAAATAAGACTGCTATTAATGCCGCTTTGGAAACATTGAAGTCAGCTCATCAATCACAGGATTTGGCTGGAATCGATGCTGCCCTCGAAGGCTTGACTGCCGCTTGGGCAGCTGCCTCCCAAGAAATCTATAGTGCATCCCAAGGGGAGCCTGGAGCGCAAGCCGGAGGTCCTGGACCAGAAGCGTCAGGCGATGGTGCTTCCTCCCCAGGCGACGGAGTCTCAGATGTGGACTATGAGGAAGTCAATGAAGAGGATAAAAAATAATCGTCTTTTTCAGGAAAATAAAGATATGGCGTCCCTTACAAGGGATGCCTTTCTTTTTGCCCCTCAGTATTAAAAAATATATAGATATCTATACCATGCAAATCACGTCTGAAAATAAACTGAGAAAATTAATTATCGTTGGTGATAGATTACTGATAAAGCTAAAAAAGCCCAATCATAAAACCTCTGGCGGACTCTACCTTCCTCCGGGAGTACAGGAAAAGGAAAAAGTCCAGCAGGGTTACATTATAAAAGCTGGGCCTGGGTATCCGATCCCATTACCTGTTGAAGATAATGAGCCTTGGAAAGACCAAAATGAAAACATCAAATATATACCCTTGCAGGCAAAGGAAGGAGATTTGGCAGTCTTCTTACTTAATGGCGCGTACGAAGTTATTTTCGAAGGAGAAAAGTATTATATCGTTCCCCAAAATGCCATTTTAATGCTAGAACGCGAAGAAGATCTGTAAGTTCTATTTTACGACCAACTGATATAGTTTAACGCCACTCGGAATTTTCCGAGTGGCTTTTTTATGCGATTTTATGTAGAAATTGATTTTATGTCAAAAAGTAGTTTTTACTACCTCTTACTCAGAAATTTAAAATATTTTTTTAAAACAGAAAAAATAAGAATAAAATTCTGTTAAATGTATATTTAATGATTTAAAAATTAGATAAATAAATCTATAGGTGTAAATTTCTGATTAAAGAAATGCCTATAAATATTTAAAATTCAGTCATAATGTTAGTTTAAGGTAAAAAAATAAACTAAAAATACGTAATACTTTGTAAAATCGATAAATATGCATTATTATTGAGCTATTAAATAAACTATAGTTAATTACAAATAAAATTTTGAATCAAGTGATCTTTTAAAAACAACCTAAATCAATTAAAAAATGAGAAAAATTGACAATTTAGCATTTTCAAAGGTAGCAGTGGTATTAACCATGATCTGCTTACTAGCGGCTTCCCCCGCGTTTTCCCAAACAGATGACAAGTTTGACTTCACAGTGACGTTAAACTCGGATCAGTTCTTTGGTTTTTATCCATACTTTACAGGCTCCTACAGTTTAAATGAAACTTCTGCTTTTACCTTTTACGGCATCCTATGGTCAGGTGGAACAGCCGGCGCTTGGGGTAACTGGACAGAGTTTGGTGTGGGTATGGATTTTACAGTAGCCGATGGGGTTAACATCAACCCTTCCATAGGAATATTGAACGGTACCCTGCTATCTTCTGGTGCGGCTAGATCTGCTGGAATATTTGGAGAAGGTGTTGTTCCAAATATTGTAGTTGGACTAGACAAGGAGAAAGTGGAAGGAGAATTTTACTTGGGATATTATACGCCAATACGGGATGAGGCACCAGCCGGTGGATCGACAAATGCCTATCTTCACTATTGGGCAAACTTTGGGGTAAAGGCATCTAGCTTCTTTTCATTAGGGGTGCATTATGAGCAACTGGACCTTGCTGGCGGTTCAAATGTTACCACAAGTACACTTTATCAGTGGCTTGGCCCCTACGTTCAATTTTCAGACCCTAACGGAAGAGCATTTGCAAGATTTGCAGGTGGAGGAGATCTAGTCGAAGGGAATGATTCCTTCTTTAAATTGACGACTGGTTTTAATTTCTAAACCTCTCATTTAAAAAATACCATTACACAAAAAAAAGCTGCTTTAGAATTTCTAAAGCAGCTTTTTTATTTATAAATCCTTCGCTGATATACGGATGTATTTGGCGGTGTCAGATTTAAGACATATCAAACCGGCCCTACTTCACAAGAGAGGCAAACTCCTTGGCAAAATAACTTAAAATGACATTCGCTCCAGCCCGCTTGATGCTAAGTAAACTTTCCAGCATGGCGCGTTCACCATCTAACCACCCCCTTTGTGCGGAGGCTTTTATCATGGCATACTCACCGCTGACATTGTAGGCAGCTATGGGTACTTGGTAATTGTCTTTCAGAAGCTTGATTATATCCAAATAGGCCAAAGCAGGCTTCACCATCAAAAAGTCCGCACCTTCCTCCACATCCAAATCCGCCTCGATTAGTGCTTCCGAAGCATTGGCAGGATCCATCTGATAGGTTTTTTTGTCGCCCAACTTGGGTGCCGAATCCAATGCATCTCTAAATGGGTTATAAAATGCACTGGCATACTTAGCGGTATAGGACATAATGGATACTTCCTGAAATCCATTGGCATCCAACACATTTCTAAGAAATCCAACCCTTCCATCCATCATGTCAGAAGGCCCGATAATATCCGCTCCAGCCCTGGCCTGCGCCAAAGTCATTTTTCCCAAGATCTCCAACGTCTCATCATTGAGAATCTTTCCATCCTGAACCAGCCCGTCATGTCCGTCCGAACTGTAGGGGTCCATAGCCACATCGGTCATAACGCAGGCCTCTGGGAAATTTCTTTTTATAGCCTCAATGGTTTTGAGGTAGAAAGTTTCCGGATTGTAGCTTTCTGTTGCTGTTTTGTCTTTTTTGTTTTCAGGATATGCGGGAAAGATATCAAAGGCCATAATCCCCAAATTCATGCACGACTCTATCTCTTTTATCATCAAATCAGAGGAGTAACGAAAGATCCCAGGCATAGAAGACACCTCCACTTTTTGGTTGTTTCCCTCAATCAGAAATAGAGGAAGAATAAAATCTTTTACCGAAAGCCGGGTTTCCTCCACCATTCCTCGTATTACAGGGGATTTTCTATTTCTTCTTGGTCTTCTCATCATAATCGTTAACGTCTTGTGTGTGATTTGTGAATCAGTTAATCCCCAAAATTACCAAAATACTGCAAGAACTTCCTTAAGATTTGAAAATCAAAAATTGACCTGTGCCTGAAGACGAAGCAAACCCCCTTGTTGTCTGTTTGATGGATTTAATGAGTTTTCGACCGTTCGGTCTGATAAGGTATACATCGCAACCAGCTCAAACGCGCTATGGGGCTGCCATTCAATTCCAAATTCCAGTTCTTTCACCCGGTGTTTTATGGCGTCAAATTCATGTTTTTTACCCCCATTGTAATAGTAATACAGCGGTGCAATATTATCGGTAAGTGCGTTGAAAAAGCCTGAAAGAATAGTTTCAATTTATTATCAAAAAACGGATAACAAGACGTACAAATTAGCGTCTTCTCCTTAAATGTTATGAAAAAGCCCCCCCTCAATTACTGGGAAGGCCTTTCTAATGTAACGGATTTGTTAAGCCCTGAATTATGGAAAGGTTTTTTCCCGTAAGATTTCTTGGACGATAGACACCTCAATATTCACATAATTTTCAATATAGTAATTGCATGGAGGTAATTCTTCTTTGGTATGGGAAGACAATACTCCCACCACCCGCATGCCGGCGTTCAGAGCGGCAGAAACTCCAGAGTAAGAATCCTCAAATACTATGCATTGAGATGGTGAGACGCCAAGGTTGGAGGCAGATGTTAAATATACCTCAGGATCTGGCTTATGTCTCTTGACATTTTCACTTGCTAAGATCGATTCCATTTTTGATTCAAACCCGAGTCTTCCCATGATCAGTTCCAAATTGGCAAATGGTGCCGAGGTTGCAACCCCGGTCTTGAAGCCAAGTTCTTTCAGAGACTTCAGAAACGGAAGAAATCCGGAAATAGGAGTGATGGCCTCTTTGTAAATTTCCCGAAAGAGCCCCTCTTTTTCATCTTCTAGTGCGACGAATTCGTCTCCCACAATTTCCCGCCCTAAAAAATGACTGAAAATGTATTTGTTGCTTTTTCCATACATATGTTTGGCATATTCATCCTCCGTAGGGTTAAGGTTTCTCTTTGCAAAGAACACTTGGAATGCTTTGGAATGGAATGGATTGGTGTGGCATATAACACCATCCATATCAAAAATTACAGCTTGTTGACTCATTATATAGATGTGATTATTTTTTAAAATTTAAAATGGTTTCTTCAATGATGTCGCAGCAAGTATGAAGTTCCTCTTCCGTAATCACAAGTGGCGGGGCAAAGCGAATAATGTTTCCGTGTGTGGGTTTGGCCAAAAGTCCATTGTCTTTCATGGCGACACATATATCCCAAGCCACACTACTTTCAGCCGACGTATTAATAACAAGTGCATTAAGCAATCCTTTCCCTCTTACCAAAGAAACCAAATCTGACTTCTTTACTAATGTCATCATTCGTTCTCTGAATATGCGTCCAAGTCGGCGCGCATTATAGGCGAGTTGTTCATCCAGAACCACCTCCAAGGCAGTCACGGCTATTTTTGCCCCCAATGGATTCCCGCCAAATGTGGATCCGTGTTGACCCGGTTTAATGAGTTCCATTATTGGATTGTCCGCCAAAACTGCCGAAACCGGGAAGAAACCACCTGAGAGTGCCTTTCCCAGGATTAGGATATCCGGCCTTGTGTAAGTAGACTGCTTTTCACAATGTCCCTCACAGGTACAGTCACCGCATACTGCCAGCAGCGATCCGGTTCTGGCAATTCCAGTTTGAATTTCATCTGCCATCAACAGTACATTTTTCTTACGGCAGGCGGACGCTGCTTTGGGGATATAGTCTATTTCGGGAGTATAGACACCTGCCTCTCCTTGAATCGGTTCGATTAAAAAACCCACCACATTGGGGTTATCCTCCAATGCTTTTTCCAATGCGGGAATGTCATCAAAGGGTATTCGGACAAATCCGGGAGTAAAAGGCCCGAAGCTTTGCCGTGCGTTGGCATCATTGGAAAAAGATATTACAGTGGTGGTTCGCCCATGGAAATTATTTTCCGCCACAATAATAGTTGCCTCGTTTTCAGCAATCCCTTTTTTTTCATATCCCCACTTTCGGGCAATTTTAATTGCTGTCTCTACGGCTTCCACGCCGGTGTTCATAGGAAGCACCTTATCAAATCCAAAATATTCGGTGATGAATTTTTCGTAGGGGCCCAGTACGTCATTGAAAAAGGCCCGTGAGGTTAAGGTGAGTGTACTTGCTTGCTGAATCAGTGTGGCTAAGATTCTTGGGTGGCAATGCCCTTGGTTAACTGCTGAATAGGCAGAAAGAAAATCAAAATATCTCTTTCCTTCCACGTCCCAGAGGTAGACACCTTCACCTCTTGCGAGGACTACCGGGAGGGGGTGGTAATTATGCGCACCGTATTTATCTTCTAGGGCTATTGCTTCTTCACTTCTAGCTATCAATTCTGACATATTTCGTTTTTTATTATGGTATATTGCGGTTCTTACCGCACGCAGGTCGTTGGGTTACCACAAAGATAGTTAATGCACCGTGGAATACAGAATTGAAACCAAAAAGATGAAATACAAGGAATTATAAAATATTTTACGAATGCATTTTTGAAATTACATGAAAAGTTCCGATATTTGCAGACTCAATTGGAAAAAGTCTTAAAATACGACACTTTATATATCATGGCAAAAGTTTGTGACATCACTGGAAAGAGGCCTCGGGTAGGTAACAACGTATCCCACGCGAATAATAAAACAAAGCGTATGTTTTATCCAAACCTGCATAAAAAGAGCTTCTATATTCCTGAAGAAGACGCTTGGATTACCCTTAAGGTTTCCAGCAAGGCGCTTAGGACTATAAACAAAAAAGGTATTACGGCTGTGTTGAAAGAAGCACAAAAAAAAGGTGATATCATCATCAAATAAGACATTACCTCACTAAAACGAATATAGAGCTATGGCTAAAAAAGGCAACAGAGTGCAGGTGATCATGGAATGCACAGAGCACAAAACAAGCGGGATGCCAGGAACTTCCAGGTATATCACGACTAAGAACAGAAAGAACACAACCGAAAGATTGGAGTTGAAGAAATTTAACCCAATTCTTAAGAAAATGACTGTTCATAAAGAAATTAAGTAATTTTTCTACCAACACTAAAATTTGTAGAGAGATCACCCATTATCTAAAAGATAAACAAAAGAAGAAATGGCAAAGAAAGTAGTTGCAACCCTGAAAAAAGAAGGTGGCATTACCTATTCAAAGGTAATTAGAGCGGTAAAATCGGAGAAAACCGGTGCTTACACCTTCAAAGAAGAAATGGTTCCTACCACAATGGTGCAGGAAACCCTGAAAAAATAGTTATATTCAACTTCCTTTAAGAGATCATAAAATCCCTCCCGATTATAATCGGAAGGGATTTTATGATTATATTCTACATTAATACCAATTCAAATTATGGGAGTATTCGGGTTCTTTTCCAAAGAAAAAAAGGAAAGTTTGGACAAAGGATTGGAGAAATCCAGCCAAAACATTTTTTCCAAACTCGGCAAGGCCATCGTGGGTAAGTCCAAGGTGGACGAGGATATTCTAGATGAATTGGAAGAAATCCTAATCACTTCTGACGTAGGCGTAGATACGACCATTAAGGTTATACAGCGGATCGAAGAGCGTGTTGGGAGGGATAAATACCTCAACGCCGCAGAATTGGATGTTATTCTTCGGGAGGAAATCGCTGGCCTGTTAGAGGAAAATAATACCGAAGATCTTGCCGATTTTGACCTTCCCGAAGGAATTTCGCCCTATGTTATTATGGTTGTCGGTGTAAATGGGGTTGGTAAAACTACGACAATCGGAAAGCTTGCCCATCAATTTAAGCAGGCGGGTAAATCCGTCGTGCTTGGGGCGGCGGATACTTTTCGGGCTGCAGCTGTGGATCAACTCATTTTATGGGGAGACCGTGTAGATGTCCCAGTCATTTCCCATGGTATGAACACAGACCCTGCATCAGTAGCTTTCGACACGGTGAAAAAGGCAGTGGAAATGAAGGCTGATGTAGTGATTGTTGATACAGCGGGAAGGTTGCATACCAAGGTCAGTCTAATGAATGAGCTTACTAAAATCAAGCGGGTAATGCAGAAGTTTATTCCCGAAGCACCCCACGAGATTTTGTTGGTGTTGGATGGGTCAACAGGGCAAAATGCATTTATTCAAGCAAAGGAATTTACAAAAGCGACTGAAATCACCGCCTTGGCAATAACTAAATTGGATGGTACCGCCAAAGGAGGAGTAGTGATCGGAATATCCGATCAATTTAAAATCCCTGTCAAATATATCGGAGTCGGGGAGAAAATGACAGATCTTCAGGTTTTCAACCGGAAGGAGTTTGTGGATTCACTCTTTAAGAAAAAGTAATACCCATCGCTACTTATCCTGAGAAAAATACTCAGGATTTTTTTTTGTTTTTTTTTATCATGATTGTAACATTTGCTCTTTCCAATCATCATCTTCCTGAATGAAGACTTTTTTTGAAAAGCACATCTGGCCAATAAAAGGTAAACTTTACCGGTTAACCTATCTCTGGGTAAAGGACCGGGAGGTGGCGCAGGATATTTTGCAGACGGTTTTCGAAAAAACGTTGCGAAACGAATCGGATGTATGTAAACTAAAAAATCCGGTCGGATGGGTAGTAGCAAGTTTGAAAAATGAAAGTCTTCAACATCATCGTGGAATAAAAAGAATGTCTGGTCTAGGAGATCTTGATTTGGTAGATCCGGGAAGTCCTAACGAAGAAGTGGATCCTCGAATAGAGCAGGTTTTTCGTTTTGTTCAGTCGCTGCCTGAGATGCATCGTGAAGTATTTCATCTTAGGGAGGTAGAGGGACTTACCTATGAGGAGATAGGAGATTATTTGGATATATCGCTCGATCAGGTAAAGGTGAGCCTGTTCAGGGCGCGAAGGAAACTGAGAGATTTGTTACTTAAGGAAACTGATGAAAGATAGATTAACGGAATTGTTGGATAAATACTGGGAGGGCGAAACCTCCTTAATGGAAGAGGCTGAACTTAAATCCTTACTAAAGAAAACTGACTTGTACCCGGAGCTTCGTAGGTTCTTCTCAGGTACCGAACAGCTAGCCGAAATGGACATTGGAATCACGAAGACGAGGAAAATCGGATTTGAATTTTTCATGAGAATCGCGGCAGTTTTCATTGGATTTATAGTTATTGGAAGCCTCATATACAATAATTACCATCAGCGGGAGCAAGAGAAGGCCTATTTTCAGGTTATGGAGGCCTTTGCTCTAATCCAGTCCAACATGGCAAGGGGCACTGAAGAACTTCAAGTATTGGATGAATTGCGGCATTTGAATATGCCCCATGAACTATTTAATATAAATGAATTAAATGAACAATGATGAGAAAGCTATTGACACTAATGATTCTATTGGCATTAGGCGGGACGGTGCATGCCCAAGACGATGCCATCGTAAAATTCTTCTCAAAGTACATGGAGGACGACCGTTTCTCGAGGGTATTCATTAGCCCCAAAATGATGCAAATGGCAGGCGGTTTTCTCCGATCGGATGCAGCGGCCTCTGATTCCGATGCCAAGGATTTGGGAGATCTTATTAGTAAGGTTAGGGGCATCCGCATACTCAGTGCGGAAAAGTTAAATGGCAAGGTCTTCTATGATGAAGCCATGAGCACGCTTTCCAAAAATAAGTATGAAGATTTAATGGATGTTGCAGACAAAGACTCTAACACCAAGTTTATGGTCCGTGAAGAAAACGGGATCATAAAGGAATTGCTGATGCTCTCTGGTACCCAGGAAAGTTTTACCCTCCTCAGCATGCTAGGTAATTTTACCTATAAGGATTTAAATATGCTGGCAGAAAAAACAAATATGCCGGGAATGGATGAATACAATAAAGGGAAAAAGAAGAATAACTAAAAACTAACACAACTATGAAAAAATTAATTTTGGCAATTTGTATGAGCATCTCTGTCATTCCATTATTTGCGCAAAGTAAAAGCGTTGCATCTTTATATCAAAAATACAAGTCACATCAGGATTTCTTCCACCTTGATCTTGGTGGCAACTTTATGAACTTGGCCAAATCCTTCAATGTGAAATTTGACGAAGTCCAAGGGGAATCCATATCCCAGTCCATCGAAAAAATCATAATGTACAAACTTCCGGTAACCGGAGAAGCAGCAGGAAGTGAATACCTTAGTTTACGAAAAGGCTTGGAAAAAGAAAGGTTTGATGTAATGATGGAAGCAGGGAAATCTAAAAGTGGGGTCATCCTCTATGGTAAAGGAGGTAGCCGAATACAGGATTTGGTGCTTTTGGTCCGTGATGATAAAGAGGAATTAATGGTGTTCGAAATAACCGGAGATTTTGACCCCAAGATGATATCCGATTTTGGGAAATAAAATAAATCAAATAACAAATCAAAAGGAGAACCTGTTTATGGTTCTCCTTTTGATTTTTAACTACACTGTCCCAAAAGGTACCAAAGTATTACAAATACTAAGATGGTAGAAAAGCATCCTCCTCCGAGTTTATAGGCTCCGTATCCGGCAAGTAAGCCTTTAAATATGTTGTTCATAGTTGGTGATTTTAGTGGGTTTTATTATGAAAATATTGATAATAAATTGGAATAGGAATAAAAGTAAGAATTTGTTTTAGAAAGGTTGGGATTAAAAATCAATTTCAATGTATTTTTTAGCAGAGGTGTAAACGCTGATTTTCACATATGGTTAATTTTTAAGTATATTTGAAGTAGCCCAGAATAAAATTCTTCCCATGAAAATTAATTTATTTGCCTGCCGTTTAGGCACCTTTCTCGTATTTTCTTTTTCTATTTTCCCAAGTATTGCCCAGCAGGAAGATGCGATTTCACTTATTCGGGAGAGGCTAATTAAAGATGCGCTGGAAGAACGGGGATTTGTAGACCGGGTGAAGCAATATATGATGCCGGATTTAGATGCGGCGGGGTCTTATCAACAGGAGATTATGCCTGATGGCAGCTGGTCTGATGTGGATTATTTGGATACAGACAACGAATGGGATCCGTTGAAAGCACTCAACAGGACCTTGGTAATGGCCTATGCCTATGCGGAACTGGAAAATTCGTTCTACAAAAATGAGAAAATGCTTGAGTCCATAGAAAATGCACTCAGCTATTGGTATCAAGTAAATCCGGTCTGTAAAAATTGGTACAAGAATGACTTGGCCAAGCAAATGTATTTGGGAGTAATTGCCTTATTGCTTCAAGATGACATTTCTCCGTTCATATTAAAAAGAATGATAGAAGATCAAACGGAAGAACCCAGGATGACAGGTTCAAATCGTACCCTTTTCGCCACGTCCGTTTTTTATAGGGGCGTATTGGAAAGGGATCCCCAGCGGATTTCGGCAGGGGTGCAAGGGGTTTTGGATCAAGTCGGTATAAATCAGAAAGAAGGTGTTCAACAAGATTATAGTTTTCATCAGCATGGACCTTATCTCTACAATGGTAGCTATGGCAATAATTTTCTTCGGGAAACCATCTGGATGGCGGCCATGGTACAGGGTACTCCTTTTGCTTTTAAGCAGGAGGACCTTGCGGTAATGAGAGATTATTATTTGCAAGGAACCCGGTGGATGGTATACAGAGGATTGATGGATTACAATGTGCGGGGACGGCAAGTAGGCCGACCTAGTGGTTTCGATCAACGTGCAGAAATCCTCCTGCCACAATTAGCTTATTTTATGCAGGCAGATCCGGATCATAGGAAAGAATTTGCCAAATCCCAACAAAAAATAATCCACAAGCTTCCTCAAATTGAAAAGGGGCATAAGCATTTCTGGAGATCAGATTATACGGTTCATCACCGAGGCACATTTTTCACTTCGTTAAGGATGTGCTCCGATCGGACGATAGGTGTGGAAACAGATGTGAATTCGGAGAATCTTTTGGGATATTACCTGCCTTATGGTCTTACCTATATCTATCGGAATGGGGACGAGTATGAGGATATTTTTCCGGTTTGGGATTGGGCAAAGTTGCCAGGGGTAACGTCTCCGGATAAGGTCTATCCGTTAATTAAAGGTGCATTTACCCAACCAACACAATTTGTAGGCGGTGTTAGTGACGGCCATTTTGGCGTTTCTGTCATGGACCTCGAAGTTCATGAACTTACAGGAAAAAAAGCATGGTTTTGGTTTGACAATGAGTGGATCGCTCTCGGCGCGGGAATCACATCTACCGGAGAGGATTTCATTCAAACCGGCATAAACCAAACGAGATTAAAAGGCAATATCCTTGTAAATGGAAAGCCATTGGTTCACCAAGATGCTGTACCGAAAGATGCATCCTGGGTGTGGCATGACAGTGTTGGCTATTTTTTCCCAGGTTCCCCAGATAATCTTCACATCTCTGGTCAAGAACAAACAGGTCAAATGCATCGGATTTATGGACTCGGTGAAAATACCCACCATAACATGGATGTTTTTTCACTGTGGCTTTCCCATGGATCAAAGCCCGAAAATGCAACCTATGCCTATGCGGTTATTCCAGGAATATCGGGACAAGGGATGGAAGAGTATGTAAAGGATTTTCCGTTCGAAATTCTAGTTAACACCGGCAAAGTACAGGCTATATATCACAATAAACTGCAACTGACCGGAGTGGTGTTTCATGAGTCCATTGCTTTTCATTTGGGAGAATCCCTTATCCTTGAGCCAAACCATCCCTGTCTCGTTCTTATTAACCACAAAACAAGTACCTTTACAGTCAGCGATCCAACCGCAACTCATGAACACATAGAATTGATTGTAAAAGACGCAACAGACGAAAGTCAGCGGATCATCATCGATCTTCCCTCCGGGTTGGATGCTGGGAAAAGTGTTTCTATACCTAATAGTTTTCTAGCCACTAACGGACTTTTAACTTTTTTTAAATAGCGAAGTAGCCCATCTTAATATATTTTTACCACATGAAGTATGTGACATTCAATTACATCTGGCTTTGTTTACTCGCTGCATGTTCGCAGCCAACCAATTACTCTAACGACTCTGATAGTTTCGAATTAACCGTGGTAGACTCCATTCGAGTGGACTACCTGGGAAATCTTTTTGTATTGGACTATGACCCGAATTCTGGGATGTATCTGAGCAGAAACAACAGCACGGAGGAGATTGTCCTGTTCGATGATGCGGGAACAATAAAGGAACAGTTTACCTTCCAGCAAGACGGACCTGATGCTGTGTTCTCAGCAAATGGTTTTGGTTTAGCTCTCATTGATGAAAAGATCATTGTGATGGATCGCCAAAAGGGTATTCAGTTTTTCAACCGGAATGGTACCTTTCATAAACGGATTGCAGTGCCAGGAGAACATTTTTTTATTGCTGGAGCGAGTTTACCCTATCATCCGTTGGGTGACAAACTTGCCTATTTTCGACCGGAACGTGGTGGAATCGATTGGGAAAATCCAGCCAATATATTTAAAGGTATATATTCAAGCCCTTTGTTGGAAGTATTGGATACGCTCTCCGGCACTGTTCACCGAACCATGGCATTTCCTCGTAATACAGTTTACGAAGATGGGAATTACTACAATTGGATATTTCCGATAATTGTAAAAAATGGAAATGAATGGATCCTTTCAATGATGGCTGAAAGAAAATACCATATCTATCTCGAATATGGTAATGAATTGGAATACAGTAGAACAGTAGATTTGGATCTAAATGATGCTGTTGATATAAAGGGTGCACCCAATGTCGATCAGGTGTATGAGGAAAACCTATTCAACATATTTGGTCGGTTCCATGAGATATATACACATGACGGGATGATCCTCGTGGTGTATTCAAAAGGTGTCAAGGAAGAAATAGCCTTGCAATATAATCCTGAGAATATGGATGAGTGGGATCTGTTTGTTCAGGGAATTCCCCGCTATTTGGCGGTATTTGACCGTAATCACCAGCTACTCTGCAAAGACGTTCCCCTGCCTGCCGGATTACATTTGACATCGGTTATCAATAGTCAGGGAGAATTTTTGGCCATAAAAAACCAAGAATATTGGAGCGTTGAAGAAGATTTTGTTACGGTATATAAAATAAAGTTTTCCCAATAAAGAGATTGTGAGCAAAGGATTGTGGAACTATCTCCCAACCCCAGTTTCACACAATCACTCCCAATACCCAAAATACCTACCCATCCAGTAAGCTACCAAAAAATAGGTTCCACTGTCTTCGGTTTGTCCCCCATCTCCCACATCCATGAGTTTGGGGTTGGTGTTCCACCTGGAAATATTTCCCTCCGGACTCGGAAGGGCTTTATCTGCCTGATCTTTTAGAGTCCGATGGGCCAAGAGATCTCTACGAAGATCCCAACGATGACTGTTTTCCATTTTCCAGTTGATCAGGTCAACAGGGAACTGCTGGATTTCTTCCAAGGCGATATCCAAATCACAATTTTTTTCCAATAGCGCACTGGCGAAAATATTCCAAATAGGCATGCGATCCGAGCGTACGGCCCCCCAGGTTCTATTCAGGCTAGTCGCAAAAACTTCACGGTCAGGATCGTCCTTTGGCAAATTGGTAAGTAAATTATAATAGGGTAGGAAGTTTAAGATATCATCAGAGTGGCTGATATCAAAAGGACTTGTTATTTTGGCGTATCGGGCATTGTCCAAATAGCCATGTTCATACACCAAATGCTGATACACCTCTTCAAACTTTGCTTTTTTTGTCAAATGCTGTGCTGTTTTCAGGAAAGACAATATCTGTAGTGAATTCAACCCACGCTCAAACATCCAGTTCGGAGCATGGTTTAATGAATCCGGATGCCAGATACCCCACCTGGTGGGCAGACCGTCAAAATCGATCAGGTGATACTCATTGTCAATGATGTTGGTAACAATACGGTCGATATGATTTACCACTTCAACTTTTTCTGACCTATCAGCCACCAAATCATGGTAGAGAGAAAGCGAATAAACATGTCCGGTAATCTCATCAGAGCTGGTGTCATCCAGCCATTGCCACACGCCATCTGGGGAAGGGTGCCATACTTTAGGATGGGGCGAGCGGGAAGGCGTCACGGTATCTGAAGCCCGGGCAAAAGACCTGGCAGGTAGTCCCGAAATTCCGGTTACACTTTCTAATCGGGCCATGGCCTTGTAAGTCTGGGTTGCTTTGTGCCTTGCATCCTCACTCTTGGTAACTGCATATCGGTAACTCTGCGCAATTAGATAACAGGCTGTCCACAACCCATCATTATCTTCATTATCCATATAACTGGTCGATATGTCCCCCGCGGTGGATAATTTCGACCGGTTTACCAGGCCCAGGCGGGTATGCCGTTCTTCGATTATTTTTTCAATGTATTCTGCCTTACTCTCCAATGTCATTTCTTCCCGGCTGATCTCCGAGATTCCCTCTTGAGTTCCTATCCAGATCTTATTGGGACCCAATGGCAACAGGGCAGTTACTTTGTCGTCTGGCAGCCACCTTTTCCCAGCAAAGTAGTGCCATTTATTACTGTCAAAAAAGAGAACCCCTTTGTCCGTGCCCATCCACTTATTCGTTCCATTTATTTGGATTTCTGTCACCGGCCCAAACGGTAGTCCATCATTTCCCCTAGAAACCCAATGATCTCCGTTGTCAGCAATCCGGCCAACTGCCCATTGCGAGCTAAAATAAATGTCTTTTGCGTTATTCACGCTTTTTAAGGAATAATACTTTCCTTCATGGCCAACAGCCATTAGTTGGTCATCCAAACCAATCCACTGATCTCCCTCTTTAATCCAAAGCCCAGAGAGGGTAGCGAGCCAAAGTTTACCTTTGGCATCTAGAGCGATATCGTTGATTATTGCTTGGGACAGGATTTTTTCTTTTAACCACGTTCCTGTCCACGTATATAGTCCTTCGCTAGTTCCAATATGGAGGGTGTTTGCATCCTCCCAAAGCATGCATCGTACATAATCGTCATTGGATAGAGGAGGATTTGGAATTTTAATTCCCTTAGAGCTTTCTATCCCGGTGGCAGAAGCGATCCATATTTTATCATTCAAGTCCAAAGTACTACTGGTAATACCGGTTTTTAAAAGCTTTGTGCTCCATTGGTCTTTGTCATATCTAAAAACACCATTGGAAGTAATCACATCAATGGCATCACCGCTTGCCACTAGGTCAATAATATGATTTTCTGCCTGAGTTGGCAGCGTTATATCAATTTTAAGGGTCTGCAAAAATGCAGTCGGGGATGATTTGACTTGGCTTTTGGCGTTTTCAACTAATAGGAGAAGTGCCAATAGAATAATTAATTGGGATCGCATCTAGGCCGCTTTGTTTTGGAAGTTTTAACTTAATGAGTATACTTTTTTACTTCCATTAAGGCTAGTTAGATGCAAAATGAATTTTCTTTGGAATAAAAAAAGCGCCGATTCCCATCGGCGCTGCTTTAAAAATGATGCAAGGAGTATAAAAATGGTTGCTGTATTACTCCCTCAAAAGTACAATGATTTTTCACCATGAATATTCACTTTGCCATTAAGCTTAGTTTATTTAAAATGACCGTTTGAGGCCGATAGATAATATTCCAATAACATAGAGGAACTATTTCTGGCATCGATGCCTCTTCGCTTATTTTTTCGTACTTTTGCACCAAATTAGAAACTATTGAAAGCGAGAACGTTAAAAAAAGATAAAGTCAATATCATTACCATGGGGTGTTCCAAAAACCTTGTTGACTCCGAGGTGCTCCTGAGCCAACTTCGGGGAAACGGTATTGATGCCCAGCATGAGTCCAAAGGTAAAGACAACAATATCGTCATTATCAATACCTGCGGCTTTATTGACAATGCCAAGCAGGAATCGATCAATACAATCCTTGAATATGCCGACGCCAAGGACCGTGGACTGGTGGATAAGGTTTATGTGACCGGTTGCCTTTCCCAGCGCTACAAGGATGACCTCGAATCAGAGATCCCCCAAGTAGATGCCTTTTTCGGAACCCGGGAATTACCAGCTCTGCTCAAGAAATTCAAGGCAGATTACAAGCATGAACTGGTTGGTGAAAGGCTTTTGAGCCATTCGGCGCATTATGCCTACATGAAAATTTCCGAAGGGTGTGATAGACCCTGTTCCTTTTGTGCTATACCGCTAATGCGTGGAGGCCACCAATCCAGACCCATCGAAGAACTGGTCAAAGAAGCGCAGCACAAGGCATCCCAAGGCACAAAAGAACTTCTCCTGATAGCTCAAGACTCCACATATTATGGTTTGGACTTGTACAAGAAAAGACAGCTTCCGGATTTGTTACGTGCCCTTTCTGATGTACAGGGAATCGACTGGATACGGCTTCATTATGCATATCCCACTGGCTTCCCTATGGAAGTGATAGATGTGATGGCAGAGCGAAGCAATATCTGCAACTACTTGGATATTCCACTCCAACACGGGTCCTCGGAGGTACTTAAGATTATGCGAAGGGGTACAAGTAGGGAAAAACAGGAGGAACTGATTCTACGAATACGGGAAAAGATTCCGGAAATTGCCATCCGTACCACACTGATTGCCGGGCATCCCGGAGAAAATGAAGCGGAATTTCAGGAGATGATGGATTTTGTGGCACGTATGCGATTCGAGCGTATGGGTGTATTTACCTATTCCCATGAGGAAGATACGCACGCCCATCAACTGGAAGACCACGTCCCTGCCGAGGTGAAGCAGGATCGGGCAAATCAGTTGATGGAGCTCCAGGAACAGATTTCCTTTGAAATCAATCAGGAAAAAATCGGCAAAACTTTCAAGGTGCTGATAGATAAAAAAGAAAGTGGACATTTTGTCGGTCGTACGGAATTTGATTCCGTGGAGGTGGACAATGAGGTGTTGATTGATGCCAAGAAATTTTACTGTAGGGTAGGTGACTTTGTGCAGGTAAAAATCACAGATGCCACTGAGTTTGACCTCTATGGTGATGTAGTTTAAGCATTTTGATCTCCGATTCAGATTGGAGCAACTACCAAAAAGTCCAGGATTAACTTTCCTTGACTTTTTCTTTTAAAGGACTGAATGTACTTTTAGGCTTCCAAAGGTTAGAATTTTCTGAATGAAATCGAGCATGACGCAGGCGACGCACGGAGGGATGATTATAATTGCGAGATTCCATGTGGCAACTGAAAAACAATTATGAACACATGAAACTAATTGAAGTAACGACAGATGCACACCGCAAGGAATTCATGAATATGGCTGTGCGGCTTTACAGGGAAGAGAAAAACTGGATACGGCCATTGGATGCGGATATAGATGGAATTTTTGACCCAATCAAAAACAAACTCTATAAATCAGGAGGGAAGGCAATCCGATGGCTCCTTGTAGATGAGTCCGGAAAAACCATCGGACGAAATGCTGCATTTGTAAATCCCAAGTGGAAAGAAAAGCAACCCACCGGCGGCATGGGCTTTTTTGAATGCATCCAGGACAAATCTGCCGCCTTTATGCTAATTGACGCGGCCAAGGAATGGCTGCAAAAGCAAGGTATGGAGGCAATGGACGGCCCAGTCAACTTTGGGGAACGGGACAAATGGTGGGGTCTTCTTGTGGACGGATTTACACCGCCTAATTACAACATGTCTTGGAATTTCCCCTATTATCAGGAATTTTTTGAATCCTATGGCTTTCAGCTATACTTCAAGCAATATACCTATATGCGTCCGGTTCGGGGAACGGGTTTCGACCCCAAGATGATAGAACGCTCTAAAGCGATATTAGCGGATCCCGATTATGAATTCAGGTATTTGAAAGGGAAGGAACTTTGGGAGAAATTTCCTGACTATTTTATGACCGTATATAATAAGGCGTGGGCCAGGCATATGGGGAAAAGCATCACCGAGCGGGAGGCAAAGCTGATGTTAGCGAAAATGAAACCTGTCATCGATCCTCATTTAATCTATTTTGGGTTTTTCAAAGGAGAACCAATATCCTTCTTTATCAACATACCAGAGATCAATCAGATCTTTCAACATGTTGACGGGAAGCTTGATTTGTTGGGGAAAATAAAATTTCTTTGGAACAAGACCTTTAATCCGCCAAACAAGATGCTGGGTCTCGTATTTGGAGTTGTACCGGAATTTCAGGGAAAAGGAGTGGAGAGTGCGATAATCCTTTCTTACCGTGAGTTTCTGGATATCAAAAAGTTAAAATACCTCACCATAGAAATGAACTGGATCGGTGATTTCAATCCAAAAATGATGCGGGTATGCGAGCAGCTTTTGGCCACTATCTACAAAACCCACCATACGTACAGGTACTTATTTGATAGGGAAAAGCCATTTGAGCGACATCCGATTTTTGGTTAATGAATGCGTAGTGAAATTAAAAAATCCCTTCAGATTACAGTCTGAAGGGATTTTAAGAGTTGATATTTGAATCTTTATTCGATGTGGGATTTCATTTTTTAGGTTCTTGGCCCATTTTCAATTTCAAAATGCCTCCTTGGACAATATCTCCATGTCTGATGCCAAATCCCTGAATATCCTCGCCATTTAATTGTTGTTGCTGTATATAATAGGATTCAGGGCCGTTGTTTTCGGCTTCAATTGTAAAGGTACCCCCCGGATAGTATCCGGGATGCAGTTTGATGGTGGCTTTGTCAAAGGTGGGACTGCCCAGTTCATATTGAGGGTTTTCCTCCGTGCCAGCGTTCATTTGGAACAGGCCCAGTTTCATCAGTACGGATAAGGATCCCATTAATCCCTGATCTTCATCGCCGTTAAAGCCCAGTTGTGGAGTCAATGCACTGAATGCTCGGTTAACCACCTTTTTAGACCAATATTGGGTAAGGTCTGGTCTGTCCAGGTAATTAAAGATAAAGGCTGTCTGCATGGAGGGTTGGTTTCCATAGTTGATGGGAATTCTTCGGTATTCGGGATTGGTCTCTACAGCATGGGACGTTCCTGATGTGAATCCCAAAACTTCCGATTCCTCGAACTGTTGGTTCAACTTTTCAACTGCCCTTTCTTTTCCTCCCATCAGTTCTGCCAATCCAGGTAGGTCATGGGGAACAAACCAAGTAAATTGAGCTCCATTTGCTTCCACATATCCTTTTCCATAGTCATAAGGATCAAAGGGATTTAACCAATTTCCATCCACATCCTTCGGACGGATCCAAGTTGACTCTGGATCATAAAGGTTTTTATAGTGTGATGATCGAGAGAGAAAGTAGTCCGCATCCGCTGTTTTACCCAAGCTCGTGGCAAGCTGGGCAAGTGTCCAGTCCTGATAGCTGTATTCCAGAGTTTGCCCTGCCCCTTGCTCATGTCCGCCAAATCGCCCTCTCGGATTTGGATAAGGGACATATCCCAAGGAAATATAATCTTCCACATTGCCTCCCAAATCGGTATTGTGTTCGTATCCGGATTTGCTCATCATTCCTCCGGGCATATGATTCTTTTTCAGGCCCTCGTAGGCAAGGTCTATATCAAAACCTCTGATGCCTTTTTGATAAGCAGCCACAAAAAACGGGGTAGAGGAGGCTCCCGTCATAACATAAGTATAGTTTCCACCGGAAGGTCCACGAGGTATAAGGCCGCCATCTTTATAATATTGTACAAAGCTGTTTGCAAATTCTTCCATAATTTCTGGATAGACCAATCCCCAAAGGACGCTGATGGTCCATTGGGCTCCCCAGAAGGAATCCGAATTAAAATGTCGGAACTTTGGTTTGCCGGCGTCATCCAGAGGCAGCTGACCGATGCGGAACTCCCCGCCTGTATTGTCCGGATAGGCTCCATTGACATCAGAGATGGTCCTTCTGCCTTGTAGGGCTTTCCAAAGATCCGTATAGAATCGTCGCTGCTGTTCTTCAGTTCCTCCTTCTACCTTTATCCTTGCCAGGGATTCATTCCATACCGCCTGAGTTTCTGCAACCGCAGCATCAAAGTCCCACCCGGGCAATTCTTTTTCCATATTCAATGCCGCATTTTCAGGACTGGTGTAGGAAATGCTTACCTTCATCAAAACTGGTTTGTCCACTCCACTGCCAAAGGTCAAGATTTTGTTTGCTTCACCTTCTACCGCTATGAGAGATTGAATGTCACGGTCAACCTGCACTTGAAAATAGACAGTTATCGGTTTTGGTCTTCGGGAGGTAGGACTGTTGGTGACTTGACCCCGCAGCGTTCGGTCATTTATTTGGGTCAATTCACCATTAATGATTTCACTGGGACCCAACATGCCTGCCAGGTTGAAAAGGATCCCTGTTTCTTTATTTTCCGGAAAGGTATATCGGTGCATACCTACCCGATGGGTGGCTGTAAGTTCAACATCTACTCCAAACCGGGAAAGGTGTACCTGGTGATATCCAGGCTCCACGGTTTCGGCATCGTGACTGAAATGGGAAAAGTAATCCGATACGTAGGAAGAAGCGGAATCTTCAAAGGCTATGGGCATGACCGATACACCTGACATTTGCCAGGCATGGATATGGCTGAACCCCTTAATGGTGTCCGTATCGTACCGATATCCCGTCCCCCAGGCTCCGTCGATCTGATTGTCCGGACTCAGGTTGACCATTCCAAAAGGCCTGGTGGCAGAGCTGAAGAAAAACCACCTTGAATTTGCCGCATCCAATAGGGGGTAAACTAAATCAACTGGTCGGAACGTTTCTTCTATGGGTTCCTGAGGCTGTTGACATGATTGGAGGAAAATAAGGTAGCTAATAAGGCAAAACAGTCGGTTTTTCATTTTGCTGGCGATATTTTGGGATCCTTAGTGGAATGTTTATTTTTCGGACAATGTCAGTTGCCAGTTCCAGCTGTCCCGAAGGGCATCTTCTAAGCTGTATTGTGCTTTCCAACCTAACTTTTCTTCGATTTTTTGGGTATCGGCCCATACCTTTACCACATCTCCCGGTCTTCTTGGGCCAACCTGATAATTTAGAGGTCTGCCGCTTACCTTTTCGAATGTTTGAATGACTTCCAACACAGTGTTTCCGTTTCCGGTACCTACGTTAAAGAGATCATAGTAATTGTCCGGTTTATCCTGAAGGTATTCAATCGACTTCACATGGGCATCGGCAAGATCCATAACATGGATGTAATCCCGGACACAAGTTCCGTCTGGGGTATCATAGTCATTGCCATAAACGGTCAACTTTTCCCTCAGTCCTATTCCTGCCTGGGTTACGAATGGGACAAGATTGGCAGGTACGCCCAAGGGTAATTCACCAATTAACGAGCTTTTGTGGGCGCCAATAGGATTAAAATATCGGAGGGAGATAATTCGCATCTTGGCACCGCTTTTCACCACATCAACTAATATGTCCTCACAGATTTTTTTGGTATTGCCATAAGGGCTTTCCGCGTCTTTTCTAGGTGTAGTTTCTTTTACCGGCAATTCGTCCGGCTGGCCATAGACGGTACAAGAGGATGAAAACACGAGGTCCTTTACTCCAAATTCCGCCATTGTTTCCAACAAGACAACTAAGGAACCCACATTATTGCGATAATATTTCAGAGGTAAGGCGGTGCTTTCACCAACAGCTTTATTAGCAGCAAAGTGGATCACACCGCTAAGCTGATGCTCGCTAAAAATTTGCTGCATGAGCTTTTTATCATTGCAGTCGCCTTCATAATAGGGGATGTCTTTTCCAAGAATTTGCTTGAGTCCGGCCAATGCGGACTTATTGGAATTTGAAAAATCATCGATGATGATGGGTTGATAGCCTGCGCTGCTCAGAGCTATGGCAGTGTGGGAACCAATGTATCCGGCACCGCCTGTGATTAAAATTTTTTCCATAGCCAAATATACACCAATCGTAAACTTCCCATAGATAATTCCGTCGAAAAAATCGAGGACAAATACGTTTATTGATATTTCACGTCTTCACAAAGCCCGCTTGGTCGAAAAGAACTAGAATAAATTTTTCTTTTCCAAAGATTTACTTACTTTTGCAGGACGAAAGGGGGTGTACCATATGATTGTAGTAAACGTAAAAGAAAACGAATCCATTGAGAAAGCATTAAAACGCTTTAAGAAGAAGTTTGACAAAACTGGTGTGATCAGGGAACTGAGAAGAAGACAGGCGTTTGAAAAACCCTCTATTAGCCGCAGAACAGAGGTTATTAAAGCGGCTTATAAGCAAAGAATGCAAGAAGAGGAAAGTAATTAAGTTTATTTTTCTTTCATATAGAAAAAAATTAGCATATTGGTGATTCAATTCACCGATATGCTTTTTTCGTTTATTACCTATTTGGAACATGAGAAGCGGGCCAGCCCCCATACTGTCCTTGCCTACCAAAAAGACCTTGAGCAGTTTCAGGAATTCATAACTATCTCTTTTGGGTTGACCGATATGGTAGAGGCGGGACACGCCGAGATCAGAGCTTGGATGATAGATCTGATTGAGCAAAAGTTGACTCCCACTTCGGTAAACCGAAAGATGGCCACACTTCGATCATTTTATAAATTTTTACTCCGTTCGGGAGAAATTGTCAAAGATCCTACCTATAAATTACGCTCCCTAAAAAAGGGACGCTCACTTCCGGAATTTATTCAGGAAGATGCCATCGACAAAGTCCTTTCCGAAATGAACTTCACCCCAGACTTTTCAGGTCAACGGGATAGGATTGTTATGGAGTTTCTTTACCTGACTGGAGTTAGGCTTTCTGAACTTTTGTCCATTCGTTGGAAGGATATTAATCTGTATAGTGATGAAGTCACGGTACTAGGGAAGAGGAAAAAATACAGAATTATTCCATTAACAAAATCCTTAAAAACAAATATAATTTTTTATAAAAAAGTATTTGAAGAAACATTTTCAAATATAGAAGAAAGTGACTACTTTATCGTTAGAAACAGTAAGGAGCAAGCATATCCCATGATGATATACCGAATCGTAAGAGAGCATCTTGATCTTTTTGTACAGACTACTAAGAGAAGTCCACACCTTTTGAGGCATACTTTTGCGACTCACCTATTAAATAAGGGGGCCGACCTAAATGCGGTCAAAGATCTTTTGGGACACAGCAGTTTGGCAGCTACCCAAGTCTACACCCACAATTCTATCGAGAAACTTAAGGCTGTGTTTGAACAGGCACATCCTAAAGCTTAAATAAAAGTATAACTTTTAACCGTTTAGTATTATGAAATTACAAATGCATTCCATTCACTTTGACGCTGATCAAAAGCTCATCAACTTTATCCAAAAGAAAGCGGATAAACTGGACACGTATTATGATCAGATTATCGACGGAGAGGTTTTTATGCGGCTGGATAAAAACAACAAAAGTGAAAATAAGATCGTTGAGTTAAAGCTCAATGTCCCGGGCAAGCAACTTTTTGCCAAGAACCAAAGCGATTCCTTTGAGGCGGCAGCTGATGAAGCTGTAGAAGGATTGAGACGGCAAATCAAAAAACACAAGGAAAAAGTGGTTCTGGCCAAGCAGTAAATGTATATATATTTCAAAACCGCCGAAATGGCGGTTTTTTTTTAGCTTCGTTTTTTTGTCTCTACCAGATAGTATTTTTTACTCAGTTCATATTTTTGCAAAGCAGTATCTCCTTTCCAAATACTCCCCATAATCTCCAAAAAATATTTTGCATCCCAATTGATTGAAGCGATCTCTGATTGGGTCTTATTGAATCCGAATTTAACCATGGAATCCTCTTCGCATATTAGATATTCATATTCATTGATTTGATCTATTATTGCACCATCCAAATTGATCAATTCATAGTCAGTATCCATTCCAATTCGAATCTTACTGCTGTGATGCGGATTTCCTATAAATCCTACTTTGGTGCCAAAAGATATGTTTTTCTCTTCGAACAAATCATCGATCTGCACGCCCTGATGGGGGATTGATAGCGGATAGGAAATGAGGCAGCCATTGAAAAACACCAGCATGATTGCCAAGCTAAGGTGCTGAAATTGAAGCGTATTTCTTCGGAGTATAATGAAAAGAAAAATGAATAAGCCAGCTCCAATCGTCCAATGTATGGCTAAAATCAGCGGGCTTGCTAAACCGATATTCCAATATACCGCAACCATCAATAATAGTGCGTTAATTGCAATAATGGCTATTCCCCAACCGTTTAAGCTTTTTCTATTTTTAGTCTGTCCACGGATAATCATCCAAGCCACTCCCACAGTAACAAGTGGAGCAACAGGAAGTAGATATCTGTCATAAAATTTGGATACGAGGGAAGTCATTAAGATGATAGCCACAAGCCAGACCAACACGAATCCAAAAAACGCCTTATTTTCATCCTTGACCATCAGTAAAGAGGCAATTGGTTTTTTGCCGGTAAAGAATATCCAAGGAAGAAAAAGTGCTATCATTAACCCTGCTGCCATAAAAAAATACCTGATGATCAACGTAACTCGCTGGCCCACACGCATGCCTACCTGATCCTCAATAAATGAATTCAGGTATTCGGGGCCAAATTTGGCATACATGATAACAAACCAAAAAACGGAAATAACAAGCCCCGCAAGAACTGCTGGCCAGTAGAATAGTTTTTTCCAGCTAATTCGTTGATATGGATTCACAAGTAAATATCCAAGAGCAAGAAATCCCAATGCAGCCGCTGGAAGCCCCTTTACTTCGAACGCCAAACCAAATCCAAGAAAAATCATCCAAAGGTATTTTTTTGGGACATCATCACCGTACTTTAAGGCAGCAGTGACTCCCCATGCACTCAGGGTGACGAATAGGACCAAGAGAATATCGGGGATAGACCTGGAGCTGGAGAAAATCACGAGGGGTTGGGCAGCAATCATCCAGCCCGCTAGCGCTGCGATAGATTTATTTCCACTAGCCAGTTTGCCTATAGCATAAACTAATCCGATAAGTGCTCCTCCTGCGGCCAGAAATAATATGCGTGAAGAAAACGCTGAGATTCCAAAAATTTTAAACCCTGCCAAGACGGCCCAATAGGTTAAGATTGGCTTTTTGAACCTTAATTCTCCATTTCCCAAGTAAGTAGTAAAATAATCCCCATTTTTTATCATCTGGAGTGCAGCATCTGAGTAATACATTTCGTCTGGATAGTGGAAATGAAAATTCAGGGAAAATGGACCTATCAACAGGAGGAATACACCAAGTATAAACCAAGGAGAATTATTCCACGTGGTTGAAGCTGAAAGTTTTTTTATGAACATCAGGTGCAAATGTATATTAATACAAATTGTTTTTTGGGAGTTTTCTGAAAATCAATTTTCTAATTATAACTACTGTCGGCCGAGATCGAGAAGACTCGAAATAATTTAATCTAAGAATATCGCAAAATCAATGAGGGGGCTTTTAAATAATTTTCGTATTTTAGTCGGACGACAGTAATATTTAATATTATTTCGTCATGATCGATTTTTATTCAGAAAAGCGATGTAAATACCTGCTGATCCTTATTCTGGTCGTTGTTTCAGGTTTTAAACTTGCTTTCACTGTAATGAGTCCGGTTAGCCTGTTTTCGGAGGAGACCCAGTATTGGCTTTGGTCCAAGCATCTTGACTGGAATTATTACTCCAAACCCCTCATGATAGCAGTTTATAACAAAATAGGTACCATGTTTTTTGGCGACACTGAAATAGCTGTTCGATTCAGTGCATGGATTTTCACAGGTCTGGCAGCCGTTTTGGTATTTAAGCTATTTCTGTACATGTTTGGTAAACCTTTCTATGCGTTAATGGCTGCTGTTATGGTACTCGTAATGCCTTTTTTTCATCTGGCTTCAGTTTTTCATACTACCGATTCCTCCTTGGTGTTCTTCTGGGTTTTTACGATGTATCTGGCATGGAAAGCAATACAGGAGTCCAAGACAAGATACTGGATCTATGCCGGTTTGGCGACTTTTGGAGGAATTTTGTCAAAGAATGTCATGGTATTGATTTTGCCTTTGATCTTCCTGTATTTACTCATCACCCAGCCCAAACTTTTGCTTAAAAGGGACTTTTATCTTTTTAGTTTAGTTTCCTCCCTATCCATCATTCCTATAGTTATGTGGAATTTCAAGAACGATTTTGTGACCTTTAGGCATCTGGGAACCTTGGGAGGCATCATCGGGATCGGAGGATTTGACTGGACTGCTGCATTAAGATTCTCAGGAGAATATCTGGGCGGTCAGATGGCAGTGATTTCCCTATTTTTCCTCCCCTTATTAATTTTATCTTTTATAAGGTGGGCAGCATACTGGGAAAAGGAGCTGTTATTTTTATTAATGCCTGCTATACTCATTTGGTTGATGTTCATAGGTGTTTCCCTAGTGAAGCGGGTAGAAGTAAACTGGCCCGCCTTTTCCTATGTTACCCTTCCGATAGCGATGGCTTATGCTGTTTCTGTAAATGAGCGCTGGAAGCGATATACATATATGGCGATTGGCATATCCGGTCTTCTGTTGGCAGGAATTATGTATCCTGCTCCGCTAGACGCTATTGGGTTCAAAAAGGTACTGAAACCACAGAAAGACCCCTTTTTTAGAATGGCAGGATACAGGGAACTTGGAGAACGGGTAGACTTCCTTCTCGATTCACTCGAGATTGGAAATCACTTTGTGTTTAGCGATTCGTACCATATAGCGGCGGAGTTGGCTTTTTATATGCAGGGAAATCCACAGACATTCAATCCAAACCTCGGGCGCAGGAAAAACCAATTCGACCTTTGGCCTAGATTAGATCAGTTTGAAAATTTGGATTATGCAGGTGTCTTTGTAAAAAGGGGAAAAGAGGACAATGAATTGGTTAATGGTGCTTTTCAGAATCTCCTTTATGAGGAATTGAACTACGGAATTTTGCGTGGGGAGAAGGTACTAACATTTAAAATCCAATTTTTTGAAGCATTCAAACGGTTGGAAGAGCTTAAAAGTGATGCATATTGAGGCAGGTGGTATGTCAGTAAAAATCGTAGGTGGGGTAAGAAAAAAGAACTTCATAATTCCTTGACTTCTTTTTCTTATCCGTAACTTTGAGGAAAATATTATTCCATTTATAAAGCACCTAACCATTGAAAATAATCATTATCAACGGACCAAACCTTAATCTTCTAGGTAAAAGAGAGCCTGAGATTTACGGAAGTCTTTCTTTTGAGGAATTTTTTGAAACGCTGGTTAAAAAATACCCGTCACATACACTTGAATATTATCAAAACAACGTGGAGGGAGAGTTGGTTAACAAAATCCACGAAGTAGGATTTTCCTATGACGGTATTTTGTTGAATGCCGGTGCGTATACCCACACGTCTGTTGCGGTTTCAGATGCCATCGCGGGTGTTAATACACCTGTGATCGAGGTTCATATATCTAATATCTACAAGCGAGAGGAATTTCGTCACAAAAGTATCATCTCCAAGGAATGTATCGGAATGATTGCGGGTTTAGGTCTGGACGGCTACGATTTGGGCATTCAATATTTCATATCAAAAAACAAATAGAAATTTTCATGGCAAAGATCACATTTGCTCCCGGCCCATCTAAAGTATTTGATAGCCTTCCCGAATATTTTAACGATGCTTATCAACAGGGTATCCTAAGTGCTAATCACAGAAGTGGGGTATTTATGGACATGTACCGGGAGACGGAGCGGTTGTTTAAGGAGAAGCTTTCAGTCCCTGAAGATTACCGACTCCTCTTTACGTCCAGCGCTACCGAAAATTGGGAAATAATCACCCAATCTATAGTGCAGCATTCTTCCTTTCACATTTACTCCGGTTCGTTTGGGAAAAAGTGGTTTGGGTTTGCCCAGCATATTATTCCAGAAACCAAGGGGTACGTATTGGATAAAAACCAAGAAATAGATCTGAAAAATCTGGAAATTCCAGCGGAGGTGGACCTGATTGCTATTACCCAAAACGAAACCTCGAATGCTACTCAGGTGAAAAATAGTTTTCTGAAAGCACTAGGTGCCGCCTATCCGGAAAAGATGCTGGCCGTAGATACGACTTCTTCCATGGCAGGGATTTACCTTGACTTTTCACTTGCGGATATTTGGTATGCATCTGTTCAGAAATGTTTCGGATTGCCTGCAGGATTGGGGGTTTTAGTGCTTTCTCCAAAGGCGATAAAAAAAGTAGCGGCCAAAGGAGAGCAGGGGAGGTACAACAGTCTGAGTTTTATGCTTGAAAATGCCGCTAACTTTCAGACCCATTATACCCCCAATGTATTGGGAATATATCTGTTGATGAGGATTTTGGAGGATATGCCGGCTATCGAACTGGTCCAAGAAAAAACTGAGCAGCGCATGAAGCAACTTGAGGAAGTGGTTGCCGCCTCGGAGTCATTGGACTTCTTGGTAACCAATCCGGCATGCCGCAGCAGGACCGTTTTGGGAGTTTCTGGAGAAGAGGGGTTTATTAAGGAAATAAAAAGAGCCGCCGAGGAAAAAGGGATGACATTGGGTGGTGGATATGGACCACTCAAGCCTACTAGTTTTCGGATCGCCAATTTCCCGGCCATTACGGATGGGGAGTTTGAGCGCTTGTTGGAGTTTCTAAAGGCGTATTAATATAAGGAACGCTGAGTGTTAAATCTGCCATCTTTTATATTCTCAGCTTTTCGAACTATTCTAGTTAATTATGTGACATCATGCTAGAAATGTTTAATCTTAAGGAGATTCTATCCGTTACACTCATCCTGTTTTCGGTGATCGATATTTTGGGTTCTATACCCATAATAATAAATCTACGAAAGAAAGTTGGGCATATCCAATCTGAGAAGGCAACCATCGCTGCGGGGATACTGATGGTGCTTTTCTTACTTTTGGGAAAATCAATACTGAATTTATTCGGCATTGGTGTGGAGGATTTTGCCATTGCGGGTGCCCTCATTATTTTCGCTTTAGGTGCAGAGATGATACTGGGCATAGAGATCTTCAAGCCGGATCCAGCTGCGAGTTCAACCAGTACCTCCATTGTGCCGATAGCATTTCCTCTAATTGCCGGCGCGGGTACGCTCACCACGATTTTGACATTGAAGTCGGAATATTCCCAACTGAATATAGGTGTTGGTATCGTGTTGAATCTCATCATTATTTATATTGTATTGAAAAGCACCAACTGGCTGGAAAGGAAATTGGGACAAACAGGGTTGGATGTGCTCAGACGAATTTTTGGAATTATCCTTTTATCTATTGCCATAAAAATTTTCAAATCCAATGTTTTTGTTGGGTAAGCACCGGTAGTATCTATACGTCCAAATTAGAAATGATTTGCTTGTTTTTCTTTACTTTTGACACATGATTACTATTTATACAGATGGAGCTGCCAAGGGAAATCCAGGTAATGGGGGATACGGGACTGTTTTGTTGTTTAGGGACTTGAGAAAGGAACTGTCGGAAGGATTTCGACTGACGACCAATAACCGGATGGAACTTTTGGCGGTAATTAAAGGCTTGGAGGCGTTGAAAGCAGAAGGGATTCCAGTGACTATCGTTTCAGATAGTAAGTACGTAGTCGATGCAGTTCAGAAAGGGTGGATTTGGAATTGGCAAAAGAAAGGTTTTAAAGACAAAAAAAATGTGGACCTGTGGAAGCGTTATATACCCCTTCACTTGAAATATAAACCCACTTTTCGTTGGGTAAAAGGACATGCCGGCAACAGGGAAAACGAACGCTGTGATCAACTTGCCGTGGCAGCCGCCGAGAGTTCTTCCCTCCCCGCTGATGTGGGCTATGAACAAGCACAGTCTAATAACCGAATGTTCTGAACATGGGTAATTCTTATTTTCAGTTCAAACAGTTTAGGATCGAGCAGGGAAACAGTGCGATGAAAGTCAGTACGGATGCGGTGGTGCTTGGGGCATCCTCTGGATCTATGGCTCATAATACTATTTTGGACATTGGTACCGGAACGGGAGTGATTGCGCTCATGCTGGCTCAGCGGTATCCGGAGGCGGAAATTTTCGCGTTGGAAATAGATAGAAAAGCCTGTGTTCAAGCTGCTGAAAATATACGGAATTCTCCCTGGGTAAATCAGGTCACCGTTATCGATTCGTCTTTACAGGAGTATCAAAATCGTGGAGTCCGGTTCGATCTTATCGTCAGCAATCCTCCGTACTATCCCAATCATCTCCTTTCGGAAGACTTCCGCAGAAACCAAGCCTTGCATCAGGGGACGTTGACTTTTCTTGAACTTCTTGTCGGTGTGGACAAACTTTTAGAAGAAGACGGGGAGTTATGGGTGATTTTACCTGAAAGGCAAATGTGTGAATTTGAGTTGATCGCCAAAAATGAGGGTTTCGTGGTTTTTAAGAGAATAACAATCAAAGATTCCCGGCAAAAGCCTGTATTGCGTGTTATTCAGGCCTTTGGGAAAAGTAAGCGCACAGAAAAAACTTTCGAGGCCAACGAACTTGTGATAAAAGACAATGATGGTGAGTTTTCAGCTGCTTATCGGAACCTATTGAAAGATTACATGCTACATTTTTGAGTAAGTGAGAAAGGGATTTTAAATGGCTCCGATTTTGCGAATAGATTTACGTTATAGTTTTTAGAAAAAGAGCCTTACATTTAAGCGAATAAGTTAATATCTATGATCGTCAGAAGAAATTTAAAAATGAGTTTACTACTCCACTATATGTGGAAGCAGTTGTTGTATTATGTAATATTGTCAACCCTTATTTTTTTATTACATGATATATATGATATTGTTTATTTTGCCATCCCCTCCTATACTATAGCGGCGTTGGGAACAGCTTTGGCCATTTTTTTGGGGTTCAAGAATACGCACGCCTATGAAAGGTGGTGGGAGGCCAGGAAAATATGGGGACTAATGGTCAATTACAGTAGGGCTTGGACACGGCAAGTAACTACGATGATTATTCCCCCTGACGGGGAGAATCCGGGTGAGGTAGAGAAGCTGCAGGAGGCCATGGTTTACAGACACCTGGCATTTGTCAATTCATTACGGGTTTTCCTACGGAGAAAACTGGCTTACAATGAAACGGCCGTTACAGAATTGTATGAAGATGAGAATACCTACAAGGACACCAAATCATTTTTATCTATAGAAGAATATCAGGAAATGGTCATTAAAGACAACCCGCCGAATTACCTTTTGCAAAAACAAGGTGAAGATCTGAAAATGGCCTTTCAGAAAGGCTGGCTATCGGATTACCGATTTGTAAAAATGGAGGAGACACTAGTAGATTTTAATGATATCCAAGGCATGAGTGAGCGGATTAAAAATACCCCTTTGCCCAGGCAGTACACTTATCTTTCTCGGGTTTTTGTTTTAATTCATTGCACCTTACTTCCCATGGTTTTTATTTCGGATTTGGGATGGAAGACAATACCGGTGTCGTTAGTGGTTTCATTTGTGTTTTCGGCGTTAGACCTGATCGGTGAACGAACGGAGGATCCGTTTGAAAACCGACTTGAAGATACACCGATGACATCCCTGAGTCTTACCATAGAGACCAATCTCAGGGAACAGCTTAAGGAAACCAAAAGAAATTTTCCCGCTAAATATAAAGTAGAAGATGGAATCGTGTTTTAAATGTAACCGATTAAACATTTCATATCATCATTTTACCAAATTGTGGTTTTAAAATAGTCGATTATTAGTTGATTGTCAAAAAGTTAAGAGAAAAGAGCCTTATTTTTAAAATAACTTAGAATTCCCCCATTTCATAGACGACTTTGTTGTAGTTTTGTTTAATGAACCAACCGGAGTCCTCACCGATATTTACTTTTCAGGCGTTTGTGAAGATCATCCGACTGAATAATTTACTCATGGTGGCATTTGTTCAATTGCTGACGGCCTATTTTTTGATAGAGACCTCGAGAGAAGGTATTCCCGTATTACAAGACTGGAACCTCTATTTATTAATAATCTCTACAGTAATCCTCACGGCGTCAGGGTATATGATAAATGATTATTATGATGTTAAGATTGACTATGTCAATAGGCCCAATGAAGTTGTTATTGGAAGGGGAATGAAGCGGAGAATGGTGATGATTTTACATACATTTCTGAACGTAGTTGGAATAGCTTTAGGGTACCTAATACATCCACGAATAGGAGTGATTAATTTCCTTGCCGCATTTCTTTTATGGCTTTACAGCAACTCCTTAAAGCGTCTCCCTTTTATTGGGAACCTGACTGTTGCGGGTCTTACTGGTCTGTCGATTTGGATTGTGGGGTATTATTATCAAGACGCACAGATGCTCATACTGACCTATTCCATTTTTGCATTTTTCATTAATCTCATCCGTGAGATCATCAAAGATATAGAAGATCGGCCTGGGGATAGGAAACATGGCTGCAGGACGCTTCCGATAGTCGTGGGGTTTAGAAATACCAAGAAAATTATTTTTAGTGTTGCTGCGTTGTTCGTGTTGTCCATCCTAGTGGTGACGGTAAAAATCAATGACCCCGCCCTATTTATATATTTTGGCCTGCTAGGTGTGCTTTTTGTCTTCTTTCTTTATAGGTTATATATCGCTGATAGAAAAACGCAATTTACCCGATTGAGCCGTATGGCAAAAATAATAATGCTTACCGGTGCAGTAAGTATGGCATTTGTTTGAAATTCGGCAACCCGACTCAACCAACCGGAAGTGAATATTTCAAAAAACAGCGTTTCAGCCCGGTTTTTTTAACATTTTGTTTAATTTTACAATCTAACTCTAAATTGAAGGTGAAAAAAATAGCGATCCTAGCCTCCGGCAACGGAACCAATGCGGAAGCCATAATACTACATTTTAAAATGGTAACGAAAGCCAAAATTGCCTTGGTAGGATCAAACAATCCTCAAGCCTATGTGTTGGAACGGGCTGAAAATCATGGAATTGCCCATTTTACTTTTGATAAGAAAGAGTTTGAAAATGGTTCGGTAAATGCTTTTCTTTTGCTCAAAGGGATTGACATGATCATCTTGGCGGGATTTTTACTTAGGGTACCTGAAAGTATCATTCAGGGATTCCCCAATGCTATTGTGAATATTCACCCGGCTTTGTTACCCAAATTCGGGGGTAAAGGGATGTATGGCAACCGCGTCCATCAGGCTGTAAAGGATGCTGGTGAGAAGGTGACGGGGATTACCATTCACTGGGTAAATGAAAATTACGACGAGGGAAAAATTATATTTCAACAGGAAGTTCCCATAGATGAATCGGATACACCGGAACAGATTGCAGAAAAAGTTCATGTATTGGAGCATAAATACTATCCAAAAGTCATTGAAAGCCTGATTTAATGGGCTGGTTTTCCTACCTTTGCGCTTCTAAAAAAAAAGTTGCTAAAAACAATCCTAGACTAGCATTATGAGTGTAAAGAAGATAAAATCTGCCCTAATTTCTGTATTTTATAAAGATAACCTTGAACCGATAATTTCTTTGTTGAAAGCGCAGGGGGTTCAAATCTATTCTACAGGGGGGACACAGGCCTTTATCGAGCGGCAAGGGGCTTCAGTAATTCCAGTGGAGGAACTTACAGGCTACCCTTCGATATTTGGAGGGCGGGTCAAAACGCTACATCCCAAAGTATTCGGGGGAATCCTATATAGAAGGGACCTCGCTGGTGATGTAGATCAAGCAACAACCTATGAAATCCCGGCCATCGATTTGGTAATCGTTGATTTGTATCCCTTTGAAGAGACTGTCGCTTCTGGAGCTTCAGAAGGGGAAGTGATAGAGAAAATAGATATTGGAGGTATTTCGCTGATTCGGGCAGCGGCTAAAAATTTTAAAGATGTCGTTATCGTAGCCTCAAAGGACCAATATGCTGACCTGCAAACGAGGTTGGAAACGAATGATGGGGGCACCACGCTGGACGACAGGAGGTATTTTGCCGCACAGGCGTTTAAAGTTTCCTCTCACTATGACTCCCATATTTTTAACTATTTTAATGAAACGGAGCAAATCCCGGCATTAAAAATCAGCGAAACACAGGCTAAGACGCTTCGTTATGGAGAAAACCCCCACCAACAGGCGGCGTTCTTCGGAGATTTAACTGAAATCTTTGATCAATTAAATGGGAAGGAGCTTTCTTACAACAACTTAGTAGATGTAGATGCTGCGGTATCTCTCATTGCAGAGTTTGACGGGCAAACGGCCTTTGCCATTCTTAAGCATACGAATGCTTGTGGGGTGGCGGTAGCCGATTCAGTCGCAGCGGCTTATGAAAAAGCATTTGCGGCGGATACCATTTCAGCATTCGGAGGAGTTTTGATTACCAATAAGCCTGTTGGTTTATCTGCCGCAGAGGCTATGAAAGGGTTGTTCTTTGAAGTTTTGATTGCGCCGGAATTTACTGAGGATGCATTGGAGATGCTGAAATCAAAGAAAAACAGAATTCTATTAAAGCAAAAAAGAAAAATTTCGGCCACACGGCAAATCAAGACCCTTTTAAATGGATTCGTTTCCCAAGATTTTGATTTGAAAACTGAAACCAAGGATCAGTTTACAGTGGCCACCAAAAAGTCCCCAACCTCGGATGAAATGGTAGCTTTGGAATTTGCGTTGAAGGTGTGCAAACACACGAAGTCCAACACCATCGTACTAAGCAATAGAGACCAACTGTTTTCAAGTGGCGTTGGGCAGACTTCCCGCGTGGACGCACTCATGCAGGCTATTGAAAAAGCTCAGGCCTTTGGATTCGACTTAAAGGGGGCCGTTATGGCGTCCGATGCGTTTTTTCCTTTTCCTGATTGTGTGGAAATAGCAGGCAAGGCGGGGATAAGTGCTGTAGTTCAGCCGGGAGGGTCAATTAAGGATCAAGACAGCATAGACTATTGTGATGCAAACGGTATGAGTATGGTGATGACGGGCGTCCGACATTTCAAACATTAGAATTTAGAATAAGGGGTATACTTAATAGGTTGCCTCATCCGTTCAATAGGGGATATAAAGCGAGGGTGTTTTTGGGCCCTTTCCTTTTTTCAGTCAAAAATATAGTGATCACTAAAATAAATCCAAATTTAGGATATAATTTTGGCTACGCTTAGGAATATTGGCGCTGATTAATGCTAACTTTAGTGATCATTACTAACCTTATTAAGAAATTTAGAACATGGGATTATTTGATTTTTTCTCCAGTGATATAGCCATAGATTTAGGTACAGCTAATACGCTGATTATCCACAAAGAGAAAATTGTAGTGGACGAACCGTCCATCATAGCGATAGACAAAACTACCAATAGGGTGCTGGCTGTAGGTACAGAAGCCATGAACATGCACGAAAAAACCCATGAAAATATAAAAACAATCCGGCCGCTAAAGGACGGGGTGATTGCGGATTTCTATGCCGCTGAGCAGATGATCCGGGGAATGATCAAAATGATCCCTGGCCACAGGAAAGGCCTTTTTCCCCAATCCCACCGCATGGTAATCTGCATACCTTCGGGCATAACGGAGGTGGAAAAGCGTGCGGTACGTGACTCAGCAGAACACGCGGGTGCCAAAGAGGTGTATATGATTTTCGAACCCATAGCTGCCGCTATTGGTATTGACATCGACATTGAAAAGCCGATGGGGTCAATGATTGTGGATATTGGGGGAGGTACTACTGAAATTGCCCTGATTGCACTTTCCGGAATTGTAGCGGATCAGTCTATCCGCGTGGCAGGGGATACCTTTACCAAGGATATACTTGACTATATGCGTAGGCAGCACAATCTGTTGATTGGAGAGCGGTCTGCCGAAAAGGTGAAGATTGCGATAGGCTCCGCACTGACAGAGTTGGACGATGCGCCAGATGATTATGAAATCAGAGGAAGGGATTTGATGACTGGCATTCCCAAGGTCATTAAGGTGTCTTACTCTGAAATTGCTTTTGCTCTTGACAAGTCTGTTTCTAAGATTGAAGAGGCTGTGTTGAAGGCATTGGAAATCGCTCCTCCGGAGCTGTCTGCAGATATTTATGACAATGGCATTCACCTGACAGGTGGAGGGGCTCTTTTAAAAGGATTGGATAAAAGGCTCCATCAGAAAACCAAATTGCCTATCCACATCGCAGAAGATCCACTGAGAGCAGTTGTGAGGGGTACTGGGAAGGCACTGAAAAACCTCAACACTTACCGAACCGTTTTGATGTCTTAAAGATTGAATGCAACGGATATTTCTCTTCTTATACAGCATACGTGCGTTTATCCTATTTGTGGTATTGGAATTGATAGCCGCTTGGATGATCCTGAACTACAATTCCCGGCAAGGGGCCGTTTTCTTAAACAGTTCCGGTCAGTTGACCGGCAGTATACTTCATACTAAGAGAAATTTCCTGGAATATTTTTACATGGGAAGTATCAATGAAGCTCTGTCGGAAAAGAACGCCATGCTTCTAAAACGGTTGGAAAATCTGTCCCCATCGGGAGACACTACCTATTTCGAATTAGACTCAGTGTTTGCCCATACCTATGATTTCTGGTCGGCAAAGGTGATCAATAACTCTCTCCACCTCCATCAAAACTACCTGACGATAAACAAAGGCCGAAAGCAAGGAATCAGGCAGGGAATGGGGGTATTCAATGAACAGGGAGTGATTGGAAGGGTAACAGGTGTATCCAATAATTTTGCGACCGTAATATCTTTGTTGCACACGGATTTATTGATTTCTTCAAAGATCAAGCGTGGCGGAGTTATCGCCTCGACCCGGTGGGATGGAGTTGATTCCAAAAAGGCAAAACTCCTATATGTTCCCCGCCATGTAGAAATTGAAGTCGGTGATACGGTTGTCTCCTCAGGATTCAATGCCACCTTCCCTGAAGGAATCAACATAGGGGTCATTCACGAAGTCAACGAGGGGGAAGAGACCAATTATTTGGATATAACGTTGGAATTTACCACTGATTTTTCCAAACTATCCTATGTGTATTTGGTGGAAAACAGCATGCGTATTGAACTGGATTCATTGAATAGCGAAACTAATATTCTTCCGAATGACGGGCAATAATATATTAAAATTGGGTATTGCCTATATCATGTATTTTATCATACAGGTTCTTATACTGAAAGATTTAGTACTGTTTGGTGATGCCTTTTGCTTTTTATATGTCTATGCCATTCTGCTTTTGCCTCTGGAGATTAAGCCCATTCCGCTGATGCTCCTTGGTTTTTTTATGGGATTGGCTGTGGATATGTTTTATGACACCCCAGGTATGCATGTGGCCAGTACGGTTTTACTTGCCTTTTTGAGGAATCCATGGATAAAAGTTAACACTCCGCGCGGGGGCTATGATGAAAATGTACCCCCTACTTTATTAAATATGGGGCTGGCGTGGTCTACTGGGTATACCTTTCCATTGATACTAATTCACCATGTTTGTTTTTTTTATCTTGATTTTCTGGGAACATCCTTTTCCCCTTCCATTGTTATACGTATGTTGAGCAGTGTACTATTTACCTTTGTCCTTGCGGCCATTGTTCAATTATTGTTTTACAACAAAAAGAAAGGAATTTAATGGAATCAAACCGTCCCCTAATCATTAGTTTTGTCATCATCCTGCTGGGAGCGGTATTGTTGGTCAAGTTGTTCTTGATACAGGTGACTGACGATTCTTATTTGCGAAAGGCAGAAAAAAATGCCATTCAACGAATTGTTGACCATCCTTATAGAGGGCTAGTTTATGATCGTAATGGCAAGCTGTTGGTGTACAACAACCCTGTTTTTGATTTGATGGTCATTCCTCGTGAGTTTAGTGTGAAGGATACGGCAAGCTTTTGTAAATTTTTTAACATTAAAAAGGAAGCGTTAATCGAAAATTTTAATGCAGCCAAAAAATACTCTTGGGTGAAGCCTTCGCCTTTAATTAAACAAATCTCTAACGAAGACTTTGCTCGGATACAGGATTATCTGATAGATTATCGGGGTATTTTTGTAATGACCCGGTCAGTTCGCTCATATCCCCAGCCAAGTGCGGCGAATGCCTTGGGTTATATTGGTGAAATCAGCGGAAACCAGCTTACAAGGGATGAATCGAAATACTACAGGCAGGGAGATTATGTAGGGCTTAGCGGCGTCGAAGCATATTACGAGCCGGATCTAAGAGGTAGAAAGGGGGTGAATTATCGCATGGTCAATGTACGGGGAATTGATAAGGGGAAATTCAAAAATGGAGATTTGGATACCATTTCTATAGCCGGAAAAAATATCCAGTCTACCTTGGATTTGGAGTTGCAGCAATACGGGGAAAGACTTCTGGCCGGGAAGCGCGGATCTGTCGTAGCTATTGAACCCAAAACCGGCGAGATACTTTCTTTTATATCCGCACCGACCTATGATCCCAACCAACTTACGGGGTCCAAGTTTGGTCAGAATTTTACACTGCTGAACCACGATGGAAACAAACCACTTTTTAACCGTCCTGTCATGGCCATGTATCCTCCTGGATCAATATTTAAAGTTGTGCAGTCGCTCGTGGGCTTGCAAGAGGGAATCCTCACCCCAAATACTACCCTTTCCTGTAATCGTTCCTTGGTTGCCTGTCATAATCACCCCAATCCTGTCAACTTGTTTGGAGCCATTAGAAACTCCTGCAATCCCTATTACCATCAGGCATTTCGGATGATGATCAATCAGGAGGTTTCCTCCAATACATACAGGGATACCCAAATAGGTTTGGACAAGTGGCGGGAATCTGTCATGAGGTTTGGACTGGGAGGTAAGCTTGGCGTCGATATGTATGGCGAAAAAGGTGGCTCCATCCCCTCTAGCGCACTATATGACAAAATATATGGCAATGGCCGCTGGAAATATTCTACCATTTATTCGTTGTCCATAGGGCAAGGGGAAATGCTGGTAACCCCACTACAAATGGCAAATTTGGCGGCAATTTTTGCAAATAAGGGCCATTATTATGTGCCCCATATGATTAAAGCCATAGACGGAGATCCTAACCTCATCCCGGAAAAATTTAAAACTAAAAACCATACGGGTGTGGATCCGGCTTATTTTGATTTAGTTCAGGAGGCGATGGTCGAGGCCCTTTCAGGTACAGCCGCCCGGGCTATTATCAAGGATATTGCCATTGCTGGCAAAACAGGTACTGCCCAAAACCCCAGTGGTGAAGACCATTCTGTTTTTATTGCTTTTGCCCCAAAAGAGGATCCGCAGATTGCCATAGCGGTGTACGTGGAAAATGCAGGGTGGGGTGGTAGAGCTGCCGCAAGTACGGCAAGCCTAATGATTGAAAAATATCTTAGAGGGAATATTACTCGGCCAGCTTTGGAAACCTATGTGTTAGAAGGAAATTTTATCTATTGACGTGAGAGACAGCGATTTTTATTTTCGAAAAATTGACTGGGTCAGCATAGGGCTGTATTTTCTCCTTGTGTTCTTTGGGTGGATAAATATCTATGCCGCAGTCTACGACGAACAAAACGCAAAAAGCATCTTCGACCTTTCGATCAATTCAGGGTCACAAATGGTATGGATAGCCACAGCGGTATTGCTGATTATTCTAATTCTGGTCGCAGATTACCGCCTTTTTGAGAATTTGAGTTTGGTCCTGTATGCATTTTTTATAATACTTCTTATTTTGACTCCCATAATAGGTAAGGAAATTAACGGTCAGAGAGCGTGGTTTGAAATCGGAGCCTTCCGACTTCAGCCTGCGGAGTTTGCGAAGTTTGCTACTGCCTTGGCCCTTGCCAAAATAATGGAGGCCAATACCTTCGATTTGTCAAAAGTGAAGTATCAATTGAGAGCGCTGGGAATCATAGGTTTACCGGCATTGTTTATTTTATTCCAGCCGGATTTTGGTTCGGCAATGGTCTACAGTGCCTTCTTTATTTTGTTGTTCAGGGAGGGTATGCCCAACCGGTATTATGTGCTGGCAATCACGCTGATACTTCTTGCTATTTTGGCTATACTTATTGAAAACAACTTTATCGTTGTTGGAGTGATTGGGGTATGTTTGGTCATTGTTTTTTTCATCGGAAAGAAGAATTGGCAGAAAGTGGTTACCCTAGCGTTTTTGGGGGTATTTATGATCGGCTATGTTTATAGTATTGATTTTGTCGTGAGTAAGCTTCCTCCCCACCATCAAAATCGAATCATGGTACTGTTTGATCCTGATATTGACCCGTTGGGAGTCGGCTGGAATGTGACCCAATCCAAAATAGCAATTGGTTCTGGAGGCCTCACGGGTAAGGGGTATTTGGAAGGCACCCAGACCAAATTTGATTTTGTTCCGGAGCAACATACCGATTTTATTTTCTGCACCCTCGGAGAAGAGTTTGGCTGGATTGGTAGTCTGGTGGTGATTGCTTTGTTTATCACCCTCTTACTTAGGCTCGTGTTTTTGGCCGAAAGGCAAAAGACACGGTTTTCCCGTGTCTATGGCTATGGCGTCATTTCCATCTTGTTTTTTCATTTTTTTATCAATATCTCCATGACCGTAGGAATGTTTCCGGTAGTGGGTATCCCCCTGCCCTTCTTTAGTTATGGTGGGTCATCCCTTTGGGCTTTTACGATTTTGCTGTTTATTTTTATCAAATTAGATTCTCACCGTATACAGATTTTGGGAAGAATGTCTTAAATTTTCTTAAACAGAAATGTAAACTCAACCTTTCTGATATAAATCAGTATAGGAAACTATGAGAGAATTCTAATTGATTATTATGAAACGGACTATATTTACCCCCCTGTTTGGTGGCCTTGCACTGCTTTTGGCCTTAGGATGTCAGAAAAATATCACATCATCACCAGCACTGCCCACGGGAGATACCAGCGAGCTATCATTGGATTGGGCGGGAAGCTATACCGGCATAGTGCCCTGTGCTGATTGTGAAGGAATCGCCACGACAATTCAGTTGGCCCAAGATAGAACGTATCGCATGTCCACAATCTACCAAGGTAAAAGTGAGGAACCATTTGTCCAAGAAGGAACCTTTTCCTGGAACGCACAGGGAAATAAAATCACACTAAATGGTATCGAAAATGGTGCTGACCAGTATCTTGTCGGGGAAAATATACTTTTTCAATTAGACTTGGAAGGTAACCGGATTACGGGAAATCTGGCTGAAAACTACCAACTAAGGAAAACGGAGCAGGTATCCGACAATCCATTGGCAGGTAAAAAGTGGGTTTTGAAGGAAATGATGGGGAGAGAATTGCCTGAGGAAGTACGTGCTATTTATTTGGAGTTTGACGAAGACGGTACCCATGTTACCGGATTTGGTGGATGCAATAATTTTTTTGGAGAATGTGAGGTAAAGGCGGGAAACCGAATCAACTTGGACAAAATGGGCCGTACCCAGAAATTCTGTCAGGATACCAGTGAAATTGAGGATGCACTCTTCAAGGCGTTTGAGGCCATAGATAATTATACAGTAGGGGATGATGGAACGCTAAGTCTAAACCGGGCCCGTATGGCACCGTTGCTGAGATTTAAATTGGAAGAACCGAAAGTTGATTTATGATTTCGGATTTATGATTTCAGATTTCACCTCCTAAATCATAACTCCATCACTCGCAGATAACTGCGGATAAGAACCATCTATTTAATTTTACCCATACCGAGTTTTTTGTCGAAAAGATAGATTTGAATGTGTTTAAATCTGAGGATAAGACGATGGTTAATTACCCTTTTCGACTATCATAAACGAGAGAATTATAGACAATCGACGGTCAAAAAATCCCGGAGGGATGGCCGATTTAGTAGCCCTGGGTTTCAACCCAGGTATTAAAGACAACACAAAGTGTCCACATTTTGGCCGGGCTATGTACATTCTGTACACCCTTTACCGCCAAAACCCAAATATGGTTGGGCTACCGTCTTTTCCTCGAATCTATGGCATATTTAGAAAAAGAAAAAGCAGAGTCTGGCAGAATTGCGTTTTGGCGGAAAAGGAATGGCACAACCATTTAACCTGCCAAATCGAAACCTAACTATTAAATCATTTCCTGGGGCTCCGCTACCGATACACCCAAAGCTATGATATTTCGCACTTACAGGGCTGACCGAATTTTAGTAAATGTCTAAATCATAAATCTGAAATCCCAAATCTTTGTCAGTTGGATTTAGAGTCTTTAATCGGATAATGGGCTACAAACCAGTCTATATATCCCGGTAGTTTTGAGCCCAGGAAATAGGGTAAGTTCATCAAGTATAATTGTTTGCTAGATAGCGTATTTACCTCTTCTACGTGAAAATGATTAGCTAATAATCTAATGGCATACGGGTGTTCGGATTGTTCCATAAATTGAAGTAAGGAACGTAGCTTTCCTTTTTGTAATAAATACAGGGTAAAATATTACAAAATTTGTAATAAATATTGGGTAAATAAACTAATTTTAGCAGCCTAGGTGCCACAAGAAGATACTTTATGATGGATTTAATAAAAGAAAATATAAATCGCCAAGTCCCCAAATATTAAAACATAGGTTATGATTGGATCAATTATTTTTCCGCTTCAATCCTAAATCAAAAATCTGAAATCAAAAATCTGAAATCAAAAATCTGAAATCATAAATCTTTACCTATCCATTTCTCTGATACTAGTTTATTTACAAACTTTTAACAATTATTTTTTTTTATTTACATATAATATTCCTAATTTTTTAGTCTCAATAAATTTTATGCTATATGAAACAGTTAATTTTCGCATTGCTTTGCGGGTTTTTGTTTGCTTGTGGGGGAAATGATGGAGGGGAAAACGGTAATCAGGTACGCTTAAACTACACATTGGACACCGTAATGGTCCATCCTGGACAGGAGATTCTCTTTCTACAATCAAGTTTATCCCAGGCCCAGCTTAGTCCGAATAAAAAATACCTGTACAATTTTAACTATACAGAGTTTTCCATTGAAAAAGTCAATCTAGATGAGTTGGCCTTCGAAGATAAAATTATGATCTCGAAGGAGGGGCCGGATGGAGTTGGTCAGTATTTTATGGGTTTGCTACTTAGGCAAGACAATACCCTTTTATTTAGATCTTATAATCAGGACAATATTTTGGATCTTAATGGAAAGAAAAAGTATCAGTTTGACTTTAAGAAAGTAGGAAGTGAGCCTGATAAACTTTCCGATTCAGAGAGTCTGCTTTCTGCGGTGGAGGTACCTGAGAAACCGGAGGTTTATTATGGTTTGGTTTCCAGCTGGCAAGAAGGTAATACGGCAGTGGCCAGATTAGATCTGGAGGAAGATAAAATTCAAAGGATTGATGTTCCGATTTTTGAAAAAGCAAAGAAAACTGAGATAGAAATTGCTGATGGCGGGAGATTTACTATGAATAGGTATATTTTACATGCGGGCGGCAAACTGATTGTAGGCATAGAAGGAACTAGCGAATTATATGTGTTGGACCATGAGACTGGCATACCGCACCATCATGAATATATCAGCGAACTTACGGCTTCGGAAAAGATGGGAAATTATCCACCAAAAGTGGGAGGGATTGATGAGTTTGCCGGTATCTATAGACGAATTTTGGAGGAGGTAGGGTTTTTAGCACCTGTATGGGATGAAGTCAATGAGGTATTTTACAGATTTTCGTTTATCACGGAGTTTGACGATAATGCGGAAAAACCTGAGAATAGCCCATTTCTGGAGCCATCTGGTGCTAAGGTGTTTTTGACCATCTTTGACAAAGATTTAAATATGGTAGCCGAATCAGCCATTCCCCAAATGAACAAGCGACCATTTTTTCATTTTGCTAAAGACGGGAAACTGTGGGTGTTTGAAAATATTGAAGATGAGATGGGCTTTGTGAGATTGTCGATTTCAGATTTATGATTTCGGATTTGTCCAATCTTAAATCTAAAATCATAAATTCTAACCCTAACTAAAATGGATATAGCTATTAATTTGAGCAAGATTATTTTTTTGTCGTTATGCTGCTCTTTTATCGGCTGTGCTAAAAAAACGGATATCGTAGACCTTTCACTCACTTCTCTAAATTATTCGTTGGATACAGTAATGATTGATCCGGGGAATGAACTGCTGCACTTAAATGCCGGGCTTCGGATGGCTGCGCTGGATGCGGAAAGGGATTACCTCTATAATTTCAACCCTTCCGATCATACCATTGAGAAAATCAATTTAAACAGTAGGAGGCTTGAAGATAAACTGAAATTCGAAAAGGAGGGACCTGACGGAGTTGGTGATATGGTGTTTAGAATGGATCTGATTTCAGGTGAATTAGTTGCCTTTATGGGGTACATAAAAGCCGGTATTTTTGACTTAAAAGGCAGGAAAGTGGTCGAATTCCCCATTGCGGATGTGAATTTTGAGGGGGATCCGTTGATAAAGGGGGAACGTTTTGAATTTCTGAACACCTACATGTTTGACTCGCAGAAGATGGTGGGCTTGATCAGAAATGCCTCGGAAAAAAGCTTTGCCCTGGGCATGTTAGATTCCAATTTCAGGCATTTAAAGAAGGTTCCGATTCCACTGGATGCACTGGAGAACTTCCGATTTGTGCTAAGTAGCCCTTCTCGGGTACAAATGTCTTTTCCCTCAGCCAATATTTCGGAGCACAATGGCAGTTACCTCATCACCAATGAAGTAAACAATACAATCCTGCTTTATGATTCCGAATTAGATTCTTTAAAAGAGATCAACTATCAGCCCATGCTTACGGAAGATAGGAAAACGGGCAAATACACTCAGGTAACAGAAACCGAAGAGGAATTTAAACAGGAAACCCAAAACGTACTGAAAGAAATCAGTTTTATGGCTCCCATTTGGGATGAAAAAAACCATCGATTTTACCGGTTTTCCCATAAAGCTGTCAACATTGGAAGCAATTCAATTAAAGAGGAAGAGTATAAATCATCTGTATACCTGACGGTATTTGATGCTGACTTTAACGTGATCGCAGAATCCCTTGTTGAAAATCTAACAAAACCGCCCGGCTTCCACTTTGTAAAGGACGGAAAAATCTGGATGTATGAGAATGTGGAGGATGAGCTGGGCTTTGTGCGGTTGTCGATTTCAGATTTATGATGTTGAATATTGACTTGTCCTATTTGAAATCATATATCTTAATTAAAAGTACGTGAAAAACATCTCGGCCATTTTAATTCTCTTTACCCTATTTATAAGTGCCTGCGAAACAGCAAGTACTAAAACCAGTGGACCTTCCGAATCTAGTTTGGTAATCGATACGGTATTGATCGACCCCGGGGACCAGCTTGTTTTTCCCTATTTAATAGCAGAAAGAAGTTTTTTTACAGAGAATAGCCGCTATCTGTTTAACTTCAATGATTTCGACCATACCCTTGAAAAAATTGATCTGGATAAACTCGAATTGACAGAAAAACACCCTTTTGACAAATGAAATGCCAATACCGCAGCTCAAGTATACGCCATATTTCTCTTTTGCCAAAGACGGAAAAATCTGGATTTTTGAGAACATGCAGGATGAGATGGGGTTTGCGAGATTGTCGATTTCACCTGATGGTTGATAGGTCGATAGAGTCGGTCACTACGCTTAGATGCGACAGCAGGGTTCCAAACTCTTTTTATCTGGGTCCGGCATTGCAAATGCCGAATAGCGGGTTTTGCCCATGCTGGAGGGAATTCCGATATGGAGAAGTTTTTGAATATTGGAATTTGGATGAGGGACATTCCTGCCACCTTTGAGCCTCGTCAGGAAAAAGTCTTTTATGTTAAAAGGGTGCTTTCAGAAAGTTTTGACGGGATTGTTTTTATAGACAGTAAATCCAGTTCTACTCCATTCCCAAGTGATTCCCAACCGTTTTTAAATTTGTCCAAGTTCACAAATGCCAAACTGCATCGGGGAAAAACCTTTACGATTCAAGCAGATGCATCTGTCACCGGACCAATAGCATGCGAGGTTTGGATACATATCACCAACCGCCACAATGTTCCCGTATATAGAAAAAAAATAAACGTAGAAAAAACAAAAAATCAGATAGTCATTGAAGATAATGTGCCGGATGAAGCCATGCTTATATCCTATGGACTAACGGCTAGAGGTAGTGGAGAAGTAAGCTTAAACGGTCTTAAATTGCTTTTAAATCAGGAAGTAATTGATAAGGAAGAAAGTGGGTTTGAAAAGCGAGAATCCGATGGATATCCCCGAGGTTGGCGTGTAAACTGTAGAGAGTGTTGTTTCCAATGGCCCGAAGATATCAGGGAGGATTTATTGAAAATTAGACTAGGAGATTGATCCCTAGTCCAAAAAGTTATTTTACCAAGGTATAAACAATCAGGATAGGATTTTCTGACTCCCGTGATGCAGTCGCTATTTCCGCAAATTTTTTACCATTGGTGGAAATCCAATTTTCATATTCTGCTGGGCGCATGCTTTCTTTTTTCTCCATAAGTGTTTCATAAAGGGTTCTGCCCGGAACTTTTAGGCCTACCTTTCCCGGTTCGAAACTATAATTGATCATAGAGGGATCGAATCCTCCATCAATATCGTTTATAATCCTGTCAATTAATACATGAGTTAGTTGTTGTTCTCGATCATAGAATACATTAAATCCTTTTTTATCATAAGCTAGAACAGTATAAAGCTGTTTCTCTGAAATGAAGTATTGGCTTCTAAAATAAAGCTTTGCGGAGTTGTTGAGAAAGTTCACTCTGTCAATTGGGTGCTCTAGTCTTCTCAATTCTTCGAGATCTTGCGCATATTTTCCAAAGTTAAATACGAGTTTTGGTATAAAATTCCCGTTGTCAATCTGATAGATCGTATCCAAATACGTCATTCCATAGTAGAGGTTTTCATAACTTTTCTGAAAAAAATTCCTTCCGGAATGTTCCCCATATAGCTTTTCAGGATCGTAGGGGAAACTCCTAGTGGTATCCTGAAATGATTTATTGAAGCTTTTGACAAAGTAGTCCCCCGGATCCCGGGTGGCTGTATAGAGGTAAAATCTTTGGTCAAATTCTGAAAATACGCCCGGTCCAATCCTATCTTGAAAGAAAAGTTCTCGTAAGAATTCACCATCCAAATCAAACCACATTATTTTTCGGGGAAATACTCCGAGGAGGACTAGCTCTCCGTCAATAAAGGCGGCGGCATCAAAGTCCAAGTATTGACCCGGCCCTTCTCCATAAGCCATTATCCTTGTCAAATACTTTCCAGATTTATCGAAAATTTGAATACACTTACATCCATAAATATCCAGCGTATAAATCCTATTTTGATAAAAATGTATTTGATGTAAACCAACATACAGATGCGCCTCCTCCGAATCATCCCCCAGCCAGATGTATTCAATATTGGGTTCGAAAAACTCGGATAACTTCCCGCTTCGGGCCTGGGAAAGATCTACGGATATAATTTCCAGACCGGATTTAGATTTAGTTTCCTGCTTACAGCCTGCGGTTAGGAAAAGAAAAAGCAGCCCAATAGGCCAACAATGTTTTAGTTTCACTGTCAATGAAAGGAATCGTCGGATTGTCATTGGCGTATTTCGATTTATAGATAATGAATCTGACATAGTATGGAATAAAAATGGTTCACCCGAAGCAAGTTAATTAATTTTTTCGTTTTCAGAAATAGCTGGATAATAATGTTGTGCCCAGAGCGCGAGTATCTGATTTGTCTATCGGAAGGTGAGATTGATGTTGTTTACAGCAACGTTGGCCCGGAACTACACTCCAGGCCGAAATTTTCAAATTTTGATGACTTTTAAAATTGGCATAATAATCAGGTATATTATAAAAAAAAATGACTCTCCGACTCGGTATAGCATCTACCACACCATACCTCCATTGAGTTGTCAATCCTTTCCATTTGTAATGGTTTGCTTCTGGACTTTTCATCAAACAAAAATTCCCAACTTTAACCACCGTAGGGACACTTTTGACAAAAGAGTTGTTATATTCGAGTATGAAATCGGTAAAACTAAAAGCGTATCTAAATCAAATAGCCGACAGGCTGACTGAGGATTCGACCTTGGAAGACGTATATGAACAACTGTCTTTATTGGCTGATATTGATGAGTCTGAAGAACAGGTTGAGAAGGGAGAAATATTAACTCAAAAAGAGGTAGAAGAACGATCTAAAGAATGGCTCAGATAGGAAATAAGGTTTTTTTCATTGGGCAGTCAAAACTTATATAGCCATATTGTATTTGCATTAAATTATGAATGAATTCAATCCGACTTTCTGGAACCAATGTAGTATAGCTTCAACTATGGCTTGATTCTTTAAAACGCCAATCTTTGATTCCGATTAATCGGATAATCGGATTTTGAATAAGATAATTAAGTGGAATTTCTTAAATTTAACTCAATCAATACGGAGATTTTGAAAATGGTGAATTTGATAAGCGCATAGTCAGTAAACTAAAATGAGTGGCCAGGATGATAATACGAAAGGCTTTATCCCCTCCCATGGAGGTTACCGCAATCTGTTCAGTTATCAGAAAGCAGAAATCATCTATGACGGAACCGTATTATCTCTAATTTCTTTTGAAGTCTTGATGAAATCATTTTATATCGCCCCAATGAACTTGCTGAGCATATTGAAGTAAAGTTGGATGATGATACCGAGTGGCTTTCCCAAAACAGATGTCTACACTTTTTAATCAAACCAAACAGAATGTAAGTTTACATATAAACAATTGCTTTAAAGAGGGAGAACTTGAAAAAGGGGCAACTGTCAAGGAATCCTTGACAGTTCAGAAAGAAGGAAACAGAACTGTTAAACGTAAAGTTGAATTCTATAACCTAGATGTAATTATATCAGTTGGCTATCGTGTGAAATCCAAACTAGGCACCCAATTCCGCATTTAGGCAAACCGGGTTTTGAAAGATTATTTGATAAAAGGCTACGCCATCAATAACCGTATAAACCGATTGGAAGACAATCTTGAAAGCCTGAAAAACAAGTCTTCAAACACGGCTAGAAAATCTTAACATCAGTAGAATCTGAAACCGACTTGGATGATTTGATTGGAATAAAATAATTTTTTCAGGAGGTTCGGATGATTGGGATAGGTGAAGCAACGCAGGGTACGGGTGATTTTTTTAAATTAAAAGATTAATAGGATTCTACTTTTTAAATTTTAACTTTATAGTTTAAAATTTTTGATGGTATGATTAAATATAGTTTCATAATTCTACTTGTTGCAGGTCAGCTGGCGTGTTCAAGTGGAGATAGCTTGGACAGTATCGGCGGAAGCACTTCGCTGGATTATTCTTTGGATACTGTAATGGTAGATCCCGGTGATGAAATATTGTTCGTGTCGGGGCGGCTATACCAATCTGACCTTTCTCCGGATCATAAATTCCTGTACAACTTCAATCAACATGATCATTCGTTTGAACAGATTGATCTGGATGAATTGAAACTGGTCAGGAAATACCCCTTTGAGAAGGAAGGGCCAAATGGAATAGGAGAGTTTTTCCGGTCTTTTTTCCTCTTGGACAACGACCATTTGATGGTACTCAGTTTCCCAAATCCTGGCATTTTTGACTTAAGTGGTAAGAAACTGCATGAACTGGATTTTAAGAATTTTGGCAATGATGAAGATGGGATACAGGATGGGGAAAATTTTGTGGTTTCAATAGACCATCCCACTGAAGAGAACCAGTATCTGGGGTTTGTACGAAACTTCGAGAAAAAATCCACCGAGCTTATGCGGGTTGACCTTAATGAAGGTATAGCCAAGAGAATTTCAGTTCCCCAATATAAAAACCTAAGAAAATTCGATTTGCAATTTTCAGACGGTAAAAGCTTTATGATATATGGCCCGCAATCGTATCTAGTCGAGGAGGGCAGTAAAATACTGCTTGGGAGCAACTTCTCAAACGAAATTTACCAGTACCTTCCCGAATCCGACAGTCTGTTGGTGAAATCATATCAAAGCCAGCTTACTGAGAACGAAAAAACTGAACCAAGTGGGAATGAATTTGATACCCAAGAAGCCTTTAGGGAAGCAGTCAGGCAGGTACAGGAGCAAATCAGTTTTTCACCACCTGTCTGGGACGATCTATATCGGGTATATTATCGGTTTTCCCATAAAGAGGTGTTTGAAGATGCCTCCACAGAAGCCTTTCAATTCCCTACCGCTACCGAAGCGGAGGTTTACCTGACCATCTTTGACGAAAACCTGAGCATGCTTGCAGAAACTGAGATATCCAGCATCTCGATGCCGCCGCAGAAGCATTTTGTAAAGGACGGCAAAATTTGGATGTTTGTGAACATGGAGGACGAGATAGGCTTTGTCAGATTGGCTATAGACCTTGGAATAGAGCCATTACCCTCCGATGGAATACAGCGAAATTAATGCTTCATAGAATACACAATCAGCCCGGGGTTTTCTGATTCCCGTGCTGCTGTCGCTATAGCTGCGAAATTTTTACCATTGGTGTTGATACAGTTTTATTTTTCAGAAGGTAGACTCCAGTCATTTTGATAGAACCCGGTAGCTTTAATTGCATCAACTCCTTTTATCGGCAGATCAGCAGTAAAGATTATATAATCAGGAAAGCCGCTCCCTCCGGCAAAATATTGGTTGGCATTTGCGGTATGCAGCCCTTTCAGGCCGGTACCGCTGACAACGGCAATGGAATGGGTGGCATTGTCCTTACGGGGAACCATAAAATAGGCACCCAAATCATCCTGATTCAACACTTCGCTTCCTATTGTGACTGCACTGCGGCTTACTTGAATAGGGCTATGGTCGAGCAGGGGTTTCCAAGCCCGGTTGGTGTCGGCATTGCCATAGATTATAATTCCACGATCAGCGTATTTATCCAAATCGAACTCCCTGTCCGAAACGATATCAACGGCCCCATTTCCCCGGTAATACCACATTTCCGCATCAAAACGGGCTTTGTTGAAAGCCCATTCGTTTTCGGCTTTATTACCTGAGGTCCCATAAACAAATATCATCCGATTATTAAATGGCTCCTTAAAGGTTCCATTTCGTAACGCACCTTTGTGCGAAGCGTCCGGTTTGCCGCCTACTGCCCAATTGTTGCCTTTGCGGTGGAGATAGATCATTTCGGTAGCATCCTTTCTCCAGCTTAGCGTTTGCCCATCCACTTCCAATGATAACGTATCCCCAGGTTGGAAATCCCTTGTTTGGATGCCTAGTATCGAAATATTCTCAGTAGTACCGTTCACATGTTTTGTTTCCAAATCCCGTTTGATGTGAATACGGCTATATTCAAGCGGGTTTTCCTGCTGTAATATATGAATCCACTTATTGAAAGAGGAGACGGCTGTATTGGCAGTGGAAAAGTCGATGGTATGTGTGGATTTTTCATCCAGTAAGGTATGCCATTTAAAATAGTCAAACAGTGGAGCCCAGTCTACACTTTCATCTCCAAACCAATGGCTGCCTCCGGGATATTCATAGTAGCTAAAGTCTGGATGAAATTCGGCCAAAATGCCCCGCATTTGTCGTGCATAATCCACGGATACCACGCGGTCGCTATCTCCGTGATGAATATAAACTCCCGCTGCTTTGTAGTTTTTGGCCAATTGGATGGCGTTGCTCGGATTGCTGGCACGGAGTAAGGTTTTTTCGACAAGATCATCGGAATCTTCCGGAATTTTTCCGTCCGCAGAGCCATATCCCATTAATGTAGGGTATCCAGCGCAGGGGGCAATAGCAGCCCACTGTCCGGCAAAAGTTGCTCCCAGATACCAGGTGCCGTGGCCGCCCATGGAATGTCCGGTCAAATAAATTCGGGCAGGGTCCGGTTTGAATTTTTGCTTGGCCAGCTCCAATACCTCCATGGCATCCATTCGGCCCCAGTCTTCCCAGTTAAATCCTCTCGGTCGACGGTTAGTTGGGGCTACCAAAGTACCCCAGTCTTTGGGTTTATAGGCACGGGCCTGTCCTATGGCTTCTACCCCTGCACCATGCACTGATAAAAACAACGCTGATCCAGGTGTTCCCCCACCTATTTGGGGAGCTACACCATAGTATTGCACGCTGCCGTCGATCTCACTGATAAAGGTTTGTTTATAATGTTCCGTGTTTTCCCTGCCAAATAGCGTGATTTCTTGGCTATCGGCAGCTTTATTTCCAACCTGTAGATTAAGCGTTGCCGTATATTCTCCTTTCTCTGATATGTCTTTAGCGTTGATGCGAAACCCCACTTTTCGAATGGTCATGGCAGGTATGGTGGGTAGATCTGTAAGGGTGGAGCTGCCACTCAGCCTTAATTCCATTTTTGCGTTGGTGATGGCTTTGGTAGTAGAATTTACTACCACGACTGCCCCCATGAGTTCCTCATTATCCTGTCCCAATACGATATCCGGTAGGGTGGCATCTTCAATTTTAAGCAATACAGGTTTTTGGTCCAAATGTAACTCTGCGGATACCCCAGACCATAGTCCGGTAAACCTGGCGAGTATTTTATTCGTGCCTTTTTCCAATGTGACAGGAAGGTACAACCAGCCGTCTCCGTAGATATCACCTGCCCGAGGAACTCCATTGAAATACAGCATACTGCTTCCACTTACCCTCAAGAGGGCAGATTGCTTTTTGTCAGATTCGTAGGTGAGGTATAAGTATCCAGCCCTTACCCGACCTCTGAATTTGCCTGTTTCATCCGCTTCCAGCGTTTGCCAAAAATCCTCCGTATCAGGCTTAACCGGAAGCCCGTCCTTAGGTTCCTGAAAAGTCCCCGCGGCAAGTTGGTATGCCAAATGGTCTGTGAAAATTACCTCACGCCCATAACGGTGTTGGTTTTGGATCACCAACCCCTTGGTAAACGTGTGGGTTGTTTGGGCGATGACAGGTGATAATATAAAAAATAATTGGCAGAGAAATAAAGTTACGGCAAGTGATAACGCTTTTATTTGGGGCATGGAAGTTATTGGTTAGGACAATATTTAAAGCTATTGCCTCCAAAAATAGCCAATATGTTTTAGAAAATAACTTCCTGATAGTGTCTAATTCAATAAAAAATTTTAATAACAGTTTAAACTAGCGTTATTTTTTTAGAACTCATGTGATCATTTAATTAGTTACCGAGACCGATAAAAGGTGAAAATTTGATCTCAAATAAAAATTTTCATGCCTTTAAAGGCAAATAGATGCCGCGATGGGTTTCTAAAATAGTCTAAATCCCGATCAGGAAGTATAACAGAAGAATAATTAGTCAATCAACTTATGAGTCGTCTTTCATTGTTACTTTCAGGAATTCTATTCTTTAACATAACCTTTCTTTCCGCTCAAAACTTTGATTTTAGCAGGGCGATTGTTTTTTCAAACCATGTAGAGGTAGGGCGAATCGGTTTTTTGACGGAAGTGTTTCGTGATGAGGTTAAAAAGCGGACGGGAATCCTTATGCCAATTCAATCCACTCCCGCAGACCGTGGCCAGCCTGCAATAGTTCTTGGCATTCGTGATAAAGTAGAAAACTTGCCAACTGTTTACCGGACAGGAATAAACGCTTTACCTATGCTTTCTGAGGAAGGATATAGTGTGCATTTAGATGAAAGTTCGCAGACATTGTTTATTCTCGGTGAAGAGGAAAGGGGATTACTTTATGGAATCGGAAGAGTATTGCGAAAAATGGAAGCAGTACCCGGAAAACTTATGATTCCGTTGTCAGTTTCACATCAAACCTCACCCAAGTATCCCATCCGCGGCCATCAATTGGGATACAGACCGAAAACTAATTCCTATGATGCGTTTACGGTGGAAATGTTCGAACAGTATATCCGTGAGCTGGCATTGTTTGGGGCAAACAGCATTGAAATTGTTCCCCCAAGAACGGATGATGATTTTACCAGCAGGCATATGAAGCTGCCAGCGATTGAGATGATCGGGGAGCAGTCCAGAATTGCGGACCAATATGACATGGATGTTTGGATGTGGTATCCAAATATGGGTTCAGATTACGATCACCCAGATTCTCTGAAATTCGAAATTGCGGAGCGGGAAGAGGTATTTGCCGCCGTTCCCCGCTTGGACCATCTGTTTATTCCAGGTGGAGATCCCGGTGAATTGGAACCTGACGAATTATTTACGTGGTTGGAGATATCCGCAGAAGTGCTTCATCGCTACCATCCCAATGCCAAAATCTGGGTTTCTCCACAGGTGTTTCGTCCGACTCAGGAATGGTTTGACCGATTTTTCTTCCATATCAACCAGGAGTACGAGTGGTTGGGCGGTGTGGTTTTTGGACCTTGGGTAAAAATCCCATTACCAGAACTGCGTCAGCTAGTGAATCCCGGAATACCCATTCGGAGATATCCTGATATTACACACAGCCTCAGTTCACAATATCCGATTCCTAACTGGGACCTAGCCATGTCCATGACATTGGGCAGGGAATGCATCAACCCCAGACCGGAAGATCAGAAAGCCATTCACAACGCCCTCGCGCATTTGGCTGATGGTAGCCTTAGTTATTCCGAAGGCACCAACGATGACGTCAACAAGTTTGTTTGGACCGATCAGGACTGGGATCCCGATACACCTGTTATCGAGACGTTGAGGGATTATGCCCGGTTTTTCTTCGGTCCTGAATGGGTGGAGGGCATTGCCCAAGGCCTATTCGCGCAGGAGGAAAATCTCAGAGGCCCCTTGCTTACCAATATGCAGGTGCCAGTCACTTTGCAATTATGGCAGGAAATGGAATCTAAGGCTGATGAAAAACTTATGGGAAATTTTAGGTTTCAAATGGGATTGATAAGAGCGTACTTTGATGCCTATGTGCAGCGTAAATTAGCCTTACAAACAGCCGGAGAACATCAAGCGAAGGATTTAATGCGTCAGTCCCTTGTAGAAAAAAGTAAAGAACCGTTGAAAGAGGCCTTGGCTGTTTTGAATGAATCCATATCAAAGGAGGCCGCTGCGCAGTGGAGAGAAAGGTGCTTGGAGTTGGCGGATGATTTGTACGAAAGCATAGGAGCTCAGCTAACCATAGAACCCCACGGCGCTGCATCGGGTAGGGGGAATTTTATCGACAACTTGGACGCTGTGCTTAATGACGCACCTTGGCTGATAGATAATATTAACACAATTCTTGCAATGGAATCCGGTGACAACTGGGGGGAGAAGCTGGGCGAAGTGATCAACCGTACCAACCCCGGTCCCGGAGGTTTTTATGATAATTTTGGACATCCCAAGAGCTGGAAACAGGTGGTCTTCGATTCTTCCTGGGAGAAAGATCCGGGAAGTTTGTATAATCCTAGGATTAGTTTTGGGGTAGGGTTAATCGGTGTGGAATGGGTTCATGAGGTGAAGGCAGTGGGGTTTGAAGGAACTTCCGCACCGCAGGCCTGGATGATGCAGGTGAATACGTTGTATGATACGCCGTTGAAGATCAGGTACGATAAACTCAACCCGGAATTGGAGTATACGCTGAAAGTGGCCTATACGGGTAGGTTCCGTTCTAGGATGAGGTTGGAGGTGGATGGAGGAATCGAAGTCCATGATTTTATACAGACAGGCCAGCAGCCGATCTATGAATTTGACCTTCCAAAGGAGGCATATCAGGATGGGGAGATCACCTTTAGTTGGACCTGTGGAGAAGGGGAGCGGGGTGCGCAGGTGGCGGAACTTTGGTTGATGGTGAGGGAGTAGGTGTTATTGTGAAGAAGAATGAATCCCAAATTGATAACGTGCAGAAAGGTATACTGAGGATTAATCATAAATGAACACATCCAGACTATTTATAGAACTAAGGACCTGGATCACGAGCCAACTATCCGGAATTTCCGGATAGTTCAATTAGAAGGCAATAGAAACATTACTAGAAACATCGATCACTATAATCTTGATATGATTATTTCTGTCGGTTACCGGGTAAACTCAAAGCAAGGTATTCAATTCGTCATAAACAACGGCTTCATAGTCGGCAATAAAAGGATTGCCGCAGCATGTTTTTTATTGTTTCTGGAGAAAAACCAGATATTGTATAATGGTGACGGCGAAGCCATAATCAGTAATAACACGTTAGCAGTTCTTACGCTTTTTGTTGCGGCCATAAAGCCCGAGAGCCTGTCTAGGCGAATGTCGGGAAAATGGATACAGTGAAGAAATTGGTCATCAGGGTTCTGAATAGAAACATGTTATTATTGCTCAGAGATCGTGAAAAAAATAATACAACAAAAAAGCCAGCTCTTTTCAGAACTGGCTTTTAATGTCGGGGTGGCAAGATTCGAACTTGCGACCTCCTCGTCCCAAACGAGGCGCGATGACCGGGCTACGCTACACCCCGTTGCTTATTGTTTCCGTTAAGCGATTGCAAAGGTAAACATCATTTCTTAAAATCAAAATCGACGTGCCCTAATTTTTAGAATATTTTTAGGTGAACAACTCCGGTACCACATGTCCATGTACATCGGTAAGTCGGTATCGACGGCCTTGATGCTTGAAAATCAGCTGTTCATGGTCAATGCCGAACAGGTGCATTAAGGTAGCGTGAAAGTCGTGAATGTGGACAGGATCTTTTACTACATTGTATCCAAAATCATCGGTCTCCCCATAGGTGAAGCCGGGCTTTACCCCAGCACCGGCCATCCACATGGTAAAACAGCGTGGATGGTGGTCTCTGCCGTAGTTGTCGGCTGTCAGCGTCCCTTGGCTATATACCGTTCGACCAAACTCTCCACCCCAAACAACCAACGTGTCTTCCAAAAGTCCACGCTGCTTCAAGTCTTTGATCAAAGCGGCGGTGGCTTGGTCCGTTTTTTTACACTGGTTTCGGATGCTACCGGGAAGGTTACCGTGTTGATCCCAGCCCTGATGGTAGAGCTGTACAAATTTCACGTCTTTTTCTATTAGCCTTCTTGCCATCAGGCAATTGGCAGCATAAGTGCCCGGATCGCGGCTTTCTTCTCCGTATAATTCGAAAATATGATCGGGTTCGTCGGACAAATCGCTAATCTCCGGAACAGAGGTCTGCATGCGGAATGCCATCTCGTACTGGGAGATTCTAGCGCTGATCTCCGGATCCCCATACATGTCGAACTGAACTTCATTCAATGCTTTCAGATGGTCCATCATTTCCCGGCGGTCATGACCGTCATAGTTTTCAGGATTGCTCAGGTAAAGGACAGGATCCTTTCCGGACCGGAACTGCACACCCTGATGCTGAGAGGGCAGGAAACCATTTCCCCAGAGGCGGGCATATAAGGGCTGATCCAACACGGCATTCTTTGACACCATCACGACAAAAGCAGGTAGATTTTGATTGTCGGAACCCAGACCATAGGAAAGCCAAGCACCCATGGATGGCCTACCAGCCAATTGGTGACCGGATTGCATAAAGGTGATAGCCGGGTCGTGGTTGATTTGTTCCGTCACCATGGATTTGATAAAACAAAGTTCATCCACCACTTCGGCGGTGTGGGGCATCAGTTCACTGACCCAAGTCCGGCTTTCTCCGTATTGCTTAAAGGAGAAAGCGGAATCGGTAACCGGGAAAATGCTTTGGTTGGCACTCATGCCTGTCAAGCGCTGTTCTCCCCGTATCGAAGCGGGTAGATCTTTGCCGTGCATGTCCGAGAGTCTGGGCTTGTAGTCGTATAGGTCCAATTGGGAAGGCCCCCCGGCTTGAAACAAATAGATGATACGTTTAGCCCTCGGTGCATGGTGGGGAAGACCGGGAATGCCTCCGTTAGCCATCATGACTTGTTCGGGGGATGAGGCCAGTAGTTTGTCTGAGAAAAAAAGCGACCCCAACGCCAGGGATCCCATCCCCATAGCTGTCTTAGTCAGAAAATGCCTGCGGTCAATTTTCTTTTCAAGTTCATGAAGATCCTGATGCTGGGTAAATTTTGGAAGTGGATGATGATTACACATGGGATTTATCGTTTAGTAATCGCTGCGTCTGAGTTGATAATGGCACTGGCCACCACGGCATGGGAGGCTATGCGGGGGAATTCAACGGGATTAGTCAGTGCATACGCACCGGCTTCTATCCAGCCCTTAGCCTTTTCAGGAGCTTCGCTAAATTTCCGGTATTCTTGTTCCTGAAGGTTTTTCAGGATTTCCAATTCTTTTTCAGAAGGATGCCTTCCGGTGAGTTTTCTAAATGCCACGGTAATGCCAGCTTTACTTTCTGGGTGGTTGGCAATTTGAGCCCCGATTACTTTGGAAGCTTCAACGAAAGTTGGGTCGTTTAGCAAGACTAAGGCCTGCAAGGGTGTGTTGGTTTCCTGTCTAATTGCCATGGACTCACTCCGGTCGGGGGCGTCAAAGATATGTGTGGTAGGGTGGGGTACTGATCTTTTCCAGAAGGTATACATACTCCTTCGATACAGGTTTTCTCCCGAATCCTCGAGGTAGGTCCCCCCATTTACCCGCCATAGCCCCTCCGGTTGATATGGTTTGACACTTTTTCCACCGATTTTTTTGCTCAAAAGTCCACTGGCCTGTAGTGCATTGTCACGGATCATTTCCCCAGAAAGTCTGCCCGAAGGACCCCTAGCTAGGAGAATATTTTCCGGATCGGTTTCCCTCAGTTCCTCCGAGGTGTGCGAGGATTGTCTGAAAGTTGCGGACATTAGCATCATTTTTTGAAGTGCTTTAACATCCCAGCCCGATTCCATAAAGGACGTCGAAAGCCAATCCAGCAATTCGGGGTGAGAGGGCATTTCGCCCTGATTGCCAAAATCCCCGGCAGAGGCTACCAGCCCACGGCCAAAAAAGTAGAGCCACAGCCTGTTGACTGCTACCCTAGAAGTCAACGGGTTTTTTTTGTCAGTCAGCCACTTGGCCAGCCCAAGTCTGTTTTTTTCCATTCCCTCAGGCATTTCTAATACACTGCCAGGGGTATTGGGGAAGACTTCCTCTCCATGGGCACTATATTCGCCTCTGATTAGGAGATAGGTGGGCCTTCTGGGTTCCATATCCTGCATGACCATTACTTCCTGTATAGGTTCAACTTCCTCGGCGTGCTTCTTCCTGGCCGTGGTGAGTACCGCAAGTTGTTCTAGGTATTCTTTGGCATCGTTGCCAAGGAAATAGGCCTTTAACTGTTCCTTTTCCTTAGCTGACAAAACATTGGCCGGTTTCTCCAATACAGCTTTAAATGCATCTGGCTGGGCTATTTGTAGGGCTTCCAAAGCAGACAACTCTTTGTTAAAAACCATCAGGTCATCAACGAGTGCTCCCTTTAGTCCTCTGCCCCGCCATACTGCGCCAATTTGGATGGCAGGTTGACCTGCACCTCTGAAGAGGATGTCCTTGTACAAGTTGTCCCTTTCGGTGGTTGTTTCCATCACATCCCCATTGAGGTAAATCTGAAGCCCTTTAGCTTTGGAGGCCCCGTCATAGGTTAACAGAAGATTTATCCATTCATTTCTAGGCACCCCGCTTACCGTTTCTTTGATAATGGCATTGTAAGGAGCGGTATGTGCAAGAACCAATTCCAGCTTATTGTCTTTGAGATAAAGGTGGTATCCCCTTCTATTGTAAAGCACCGCCCCAGTACCTGTATGAAAGATGGTACCGTTTTTTAGATCCTCAGGGATGTTTATCCAGATACTGATGCTAAAGGGGTCACTTTTTGAGAAAACTCCAGATTTCTCCATGCGAATCCAAAAGTCTCCATTCAATTTAGCGGCCTTTTCACGGAAGCCATCAACTAGTTCTGGGGACTGGTTTTTTACTTCGCTGCTTTCCATCGTTCCCTTTTCGGAGGGATTAAGTTGGTTTTTGAGGGGAAGGGAGTTGAAGTCGACGTGGGCGGTTAAATTGCTCGGAAGTTTTCTGTTTAAATCTTTTTGATAGGATTCGGATGACAGCCACGCTGAAAACTTAGTAAGAGACGCATCTTCGATTGATTTCAACTTTTTTTCCTGCGTGGAAACTTCCTCCTGCATCATCGCCAAAAGCTTGTCTTTTTCCTCATCTGTCCACAGCAAGGTGGGAACGGGCATGGCATCATCCCAAGATATCTGCCCGGCTTCGTCAACCTGATTGAAAAAGCTGCTTAACTCAAAGTAATTTTTTTGTGAAATGGGATCATACTTGTGGTCGTGACAGCGGGCACACTCTAAGGTAAGTGCCATAAAGGCTTTGCCCAAGGTGTTTGTCCGGTCAGCTACGTATTCTACCCGAAACTCTTCCTGAACAATCCCCCCCTCCATATTCTGGGGGTGTATTCGGTTGAATGCCGTTGCTAAAAGCTGCTCTTTCGTTGGATTAGGCAGCTGGTCCCCGGCGAGTTGTTCGGTAATAAAGGCATCATAGGGCATGTTTTTGTTAAACGCATTAATCACCCAATCCCTGTACAAAGACATGTCCCGGTATCGGTCTACTGTATACCCATGCGTATCCGCATATCGGGCTACATCCAGCCAATGCATGGCCATCTTTTCACCGTAGTGAGGTGAAGCCATTAGTCTATCTATTTGCTTTTCATAGGCATCGGAAGATTTGTCTGCCAAAAAACTATCGATTTCCTCCGTGGTGGGAGGTAATCCGGTAAGGTCCAGGCTTATTCTTCTCAGTAAGGTCTCTTTTTCCGCTTCCGGACTTGGGGAAAGTCCATTGGCTTCAAGCATGGAAAGCACAAAAGCATCTATAGGGTTGGCACCCCAATCTTTTGTTTTGGTCTTAGGGACTGATACAGCTTGAAGAGGAATGAAAGACCAGTGTTCTTTATAGGCCGCACCCTCCTCTATCCATTGGATGAGGATTGCTTTTTCCCTAGTGGATAAGGTCAGGTGTGATTCAGGCGACGGCATCATGTAGTCTGGATCCGTTGAAAGAATCCGTTTGACCAATTCGCTTTGGGAAGGTTTTTTGGGTTTAATGGCCACCTTTCCCGGGTTTTCTGGTAGCGAAGCAAAAGCAGCCTCAGCTTCATCCAAGCGAAGGTCGGCATGCCGGCTTGCGGCGTCGGGTCCATGACAGGCGAAGCACTTGTCCGACAAGATGGGTTTTACGTGGATGTTGTAGTCCAATGCTTCCGGCAGATCATCCATGGCCTCCCTGACATCCGTAGGAATATCAGTACTACAGGAATAAATTACCGACAGCAACAACAGGTATATGGGGAGGAGACGCAAATTCATATAATTCGGATGATAATATTTCACTTAAAATTACCATTGTATTTTGCCATTTCCCAGTAAGAACGATACAAATTATTTGAGCGGTGACTTTAATCCATATGAAAGAGGGACTTTAGGTTCAATAACCCAATTGTCCGATTTAATTAACCACTCGTTAATCCAGAAAAGTTCTTAATTTTGTACCCTATGCGGTTAATATATAACCTTGGCATCCGTGCTATGACATTGGGAATTCAGCTGGGAAGCTTAAAATCAGCTAAGCTTGCCCAGATGGTTCGGGGGAGGAATAATCTTTTGCTGGAACTTTCCCGGTTTCGCAAGGATGCTGATGGGCCGCTTGTGTGGATACATGTGGCTTCCCTTGGAGAATATGAGCAGGCCAAACCTGTGATCAAGGCATTTAAAAAATCAAGGCCGGATTGGTTGGTTTGTGTTTCTTTTTTTAGCCCCTCCGGCTATGAGAATGTGATCAATAAACCCCAACCGTTTGTGGATTTTATTACCTACCTGCCCTTTGACTCCCAGCTAAAAGCTGAAGAGTTTGTGGAAACACTAAAGCCAAAAGCAGTTTTTTTTGTCAAATATGACTTATGGTATCATCACTTGGCTGCGGTTAAAAGGCGGAACATACCACTCTTCCTCATTGCCGCCGCACTTCGAACCGATCAGGTTTACTTCGCATGGTATGGCAGTTTCTTTTCCCAGATGCTGCTAACTTTTGACCATATTTTTACCCAAAATCAAGAAACGGCAGACCTGTTGGACAAAATCGGTTACTCCGAGTGGACGGTAGCCGGAGATCCCCGCTATGACAATGTGGAGGCTATTCGCCTTTCCCCAAAATCCTTTCCAGAAATAAATGATGGTATTCAAAAAAGAGTATTTGTAGCGGGGTCGGTCTGGCAGGAAGATATGGATCTTCTGATTCCATATATCAATAGCCACTCAGACTATCAATACGTAATAGCTCCACACGATATCCGGTCTCCAGATATCGAAGTCTGGGAAAAAGCCATAAACAAACCAGTAATCAGACATTCCCAACTTACAGAAAATACCCATTCCCAAGCCTGGGAGGTGATGATCATTGACAATATAGGCATGCTCTCCTCTCTGTATCAATATGCCCGAATTGCCTATGTGGGAGGGGCTTTTGGCAAAGGTCTTCACAATATATTGGAAGGACTTGCTTTCCGGATTCCGGTTATTTTTGGGTGGTTGAAAAATAAAAGCAAATTCCCTGAATGGGAGATCAGCCAGAGCTATGGTTGCGGGTTTGCGGTTAGAGATGCCCATTCATTCTCGGAAATAATGGATACAATGGAAGACGAAACTGCCTATAAGCAAGCTTGTGAAAGTGCGGAAAGATTACTACAAGACAACCTAGGTAGCGCAAAGAAAATCATGGATAAAGTAGATACATTCATAACAACCTTATGAAGGGCAGGGTAATCAAATCTACGGGTTCTTGGTATATGGTTCAGACCGAAGCAGGCTTGGTGAAATCCCGGCTTAGGGGTAAATTCAAACAGGATGACCTGAAACTCACCAACCCGATTGCAGTAGGTGATTGGGTTGCACTGGAATTGGAGGAGAATCAGGAAACAGGTGTGATTCATGATATTGTGTTGCGGGAAAACTACATCATCCGAAAGTCTACACGCAAGCAGCACTTCTCCCATATCCTGGCCTCCAACCTGGATCAGGCATTTCTGATCATCACCATTCGGGATCCACGCACTTCGCTGGGGTTTATAGACCGTTTTTTGGTGAGTACAGAGAGCTTTCGCATTCCTGCCTTTATTATCGTCAACAAAATGGATGCGATCAAAAAGGAAAAGGATTTTGAATACCTGGAAACAATCCGGGAAATATATGAACCCTTGGGCTATCCGGTAATAGAGATATCAGCGCTTTCTCAATCAGATGTAACCGAAAAGCTGTCTCCTTACCTGTCAGGAAAGACTACCTTGTTGGCAGGACATTCAGGTGTGGGAAAATCAACCTTACTCAATCAGCTTGTGCCTTCGGCCAATCAGGCTACACGTCCTGTTTCCGGCTTTACCGCCAAAGGGGTGCATACCACCACTTTTGCAGAAATGTTTCCAATTGGCGATAGTGGATACCTGATCGATACCCCAGGAATCAAGGAATTTGGCATTTTGGATATTGAGAATCAGGAGCTTTCCCATTATTTTGTGGAGTTACGGGGATATTTGGGGCAATGCAAGTACAATAACTGCCAACATGTCAATGAACCCGGCTGTAAGGTATTGGAGGTGTTGGAGAAAGGATATATCCACCCATACCGGTATGAAAGCTACTTGAAGATTCTATATGAGGAAGATGGCTACCGCTAATAGGTAAAAAGTCTCCAATCCTTTGAAACTAGTTTCTTTTGAATTAATTTTCATTTTTATTTTAATCCAAGCCATCCCATGAGTGAAAATAAAACTCTCGTCCTAAACCATAAGCAGATCCAACAAAAAATCGTAAGGATAGCCTATGAAATATATGAACGCAATTTGCGGGCGGAAGAGCTGGTTCTTGCGGGTCTCACAGGGATGGGCTATTCATTGGCGGAATTGATTGCCGATAAGGTACGGCAAATATCCCCGATTAAAGTGAAGTTGATAGCAGTGACGCTCGACAAGACGAATCCAAAAGTTGGCGAGGTGACGATCTCTGAAGAGGGACCTTTCTCCGGCCAATGTATCCTCATTGTAGACGATGTACTAAATACCGGCAAAACGCTTGCCTATGCCATGGCTCCGTTTTTGGAGGATAATGTCAAGCAAATTGAAGTCGCTGTCCTGGTAAACAGGAGCCACAAGCTGTTTCCCGTGACACCGGATTATACGGGGTTTGAATTGGCCACTACCCTGAGTGAACACATTACAGTAAAGCTTACACCGGAAGATTCGTCTGTTCATCTACACTAACCCTATGTCTGTACACCAATCCTCCCAACTCAAACGGATTACAACCCACATCCTTCAGGAAATGAAGCAGCGGGGTGAAAAAATATCCATGCTAACCGCATATGATTTTTCCATGGCGGGAATTGTGGATGCCGCCGGCATCGACATGATCTTGGTTGGAGACTCCGCTTCCAACGTCATGGCAGGCCATGAAACAACACTGCCCATTACCCTAGATCAGATGATTTATCACGCCACTTCGGTGGTTAGGGCAGTCAGTCGTGCCTTGGTGGTGGTGGACATTCCTTTTGGTTCTTATCAGGGAAATAGTTCGGAAGCACTTCGCTCTGCAATTCGAATTATGAAGGAATCAGGTGCCCATGCCGTAAAGGTGGAGGGTGGTGCCGAAATCAAGGAGTCTGTTGTACGTATATTGAGTGCAGGTGTTCCGGTAATGGGTCATTTGGGATTGACACCACAGTCCATTTATAAATTTGGCACTTATACAGTCCGGGCAAAGGAGGAAGATGAGGCCAATAAGCTCTTGTCAGATGCCAAAGTGTTGGAGGAATGTGGATGCTTTGCGCTTGTACTGGAAAAGATTCCGGCAAAATTGGCTAAGAAAGTGGCTGAAACGGTGGAGATCCCAGTTATCGGTATCGGTGCGGGACCGCATGTAGATGGTCAGGTACTGGTCCTTCACGACATGCTGGGGATTACCCAGGAGTTTCAACCCCGATTTTTAAGGCAGTATGCCGATCTGAGGGGCACGATGCTGCAGGCTGTTGGCAATTACATCCAGGACGTGAAATCCCGTGATTTCCCCAATGACAAGGAAAGCTACTGATTACTCCCTTTCCAAAAAGGCCAACAAATCCATCAAATCCTGATTGGTCAATCGTCGGTGCAGTCCCTCAGGCATTAAGGAGGTGCTTGACATGCCGTAGTCCGCAATATCAGACTTGTCAACCTCGATAAATCCCTCCGCTTGGGTATAAAGTTTGATATCGTAGGTACCCACATCGATCTGTCGGCCATCGTATCGGGTGCCGTCCTTCATTTCAATAAACCAGCCTTGCCATTCCGGGCTCATTTCTTCCGAAGGGCGGAGAATGGAGCTAATCAATCCCTGTCTGTTTTTGGATTTACCAACTTGGCTAAGGTCAGGACCTAGATCCCCTCCGCGGCCATCTACTACGTGGCAGGAAGAACACAGGGACGCACTGGAAAAAAACACCCTTCTTCCCCGATCTTTGTCTGCGGGACCATTTAGCAAGGATGCCCATTGGTCTATTTCCTGAGGACCGGGACGTTCTCCGATGTCCTGATGCAAGCTTAGCATCAGCTCCTGCCTCAGGACCTCACTGTCACAGCCACTTCCATCGGTAAGGACACTTTCCATGGCTTTTCTTACTTCTTCATCCGTGCTTCTATTTTGCAAGTACTTTGCGGCGGCAATGGCCAAATTTTCATCGGATACATAGAGCAAGGGAATTGCCTCTTGCCAGTTTTCAAGGGGTTGATTGGAAAGGATAGATAAAGCCTCTGCCCGAATCAAAACAGATTTTTCGTTGGACAGCGCCACATTAAGCAAGGCTTCTGCTACTTCGTCGTCAGGAACCTTCGCCATGGTTCGGATAATCTCCATTTGTATGTCCTCATCTTTCTCATTGGCTAAAAATCCCAGTAAAAGATCTTTTTCCTCAGCGGGGTTTTCCAGATACCGAAGGGCAAAGCCTCTCATTTTAGCAGAGTGGGAGGGGTTACTTACCAGATCGGTAATAAAATTGTCCGGTAATTTTAATGGGATTTTTCTCGATATGGGCTCTGCTTTAGCACTAAAAGGTTTTCTAAAGTCAGGTTCCAGCAATTTTACTGTTTCCAAATAGGTTTCGAACAGGGGGGTGGTAAAATCCCCTTTTTCAAGTGAAGTTTCCAACTCCTCCCGCAGCGAAACTAACCCATGTTTTCCTATCCAAATCATAGCCATGTTCCGTATCTCAGGATCCGGGTCTTTCAAAAACTGTCCGGCTAGCGACGCCTCTTGTGCGTGTTTGGATTGCTCGAGTGCCAATAAGACACCAAGGCGAATAGCTGGCGATTCGTCATTAATTTCTGCTTTCAATTTGTCCAGGTTACCCTCACTGCTCAGTGCCATAATAGCGGCATGTTTCATAAAGGGGTCATTCGATTTCAGGTTTTCCCAGTGCTCATCCAAATCTGCCCTTTCCGAAAGTAACTTATTAAGCGTTTCAACAGAGTTGTTGTGTTTTGGTTGATCATATATGCCTCTGCGCTCCAAGGGAGTGATGTTGTCTTTTGCGGAAAGTTTCCAGATTTTCCCCTGTCCGTGATTGGGGTAAACCCGTTCTACCCAGTCAGTGAAAAAGATGTTCCCCTTACTGTCAGTGGCAAAGGCTACTGGCCTGAAATCCTTTCCCCCCTGTAGCATTATTTCGGTTGTGCCCGTAATCGAAAGGCCTTTGGGTTCCATGGCAATCCGGACTATGCTGCTCTCCTCCCAGATCGTGCAAAGCATTTGGTCATTGTAATCTTCGGGTAACCTAGCCAAATTGGCATTTAGAAGGCCTGAGGGAGACTCTCCCAGGGCAACGGCGTAGGGTAAGGTACCCGGAAGCTCGCCATTCCATGCGAGGTAAGGGTGAATACCACTGCCCCCGAATAAGGATTGGTACCCAAAATCCGAGCCTTTTACAGCATGCAAAAGCCGGTTGGGACCACGGCTATCAGGGTCGTTATCTGCGACGAGTAGACGACCGTAGTTGTCAAACTTTAGATCAAATGGATTCCAGTATCCGGTAGAGAAAATTTCCACTTCGCTTCCGTCTGTTCTGGCCCGCATGATATTGCCACCATCTCCATAGCCTTCCACTTCGCTGCCATCAGATCCCTGGAATATCCAGTGAGCCGCTCCGGTATTTCCCCGTCCAATATACATCCAACCGTCATTGTCAAACGCAATGCTTAATATGGCTGCATGGGCGTACACCTGTTTCGGTTCGGTAAAAGCCATCAGCTTTTGGCTTCGTTCACTGACTCCATCCCCATCTTCATCATAAAACTTCCAGACCTCCTTGGAAGTAACCGCGTATAAATATCCATCGGGAGAAAAAGCAATATTCAGTCCCTCAAAAAGTCCCTCGGCAAAAACCGATTCCTTATCCCAGTTCCCATCTCCGTTGCTGTCTTCATAGACTTTTATAATGTCGTGCTTCGGGCCGGAATAGTCTTTTGGCGGAAGGTGGGTGTGGGATTCCAACACATAGACCCTATCCTGACTGTCCACGGCAATTCCTATGGGCGTAACAATATCGGGGTCTTGTTTCATGATCGTCAGTTCCAATCGGCCGTCCAACACAGTAACGCCGTCTACTACTATAGGTGAATCGCTTTTATTGTTGGTTTTACAAGAAATAAATGTGGTTAGTATAAATAGTAAAGTGGGAGATTTGAAGGAGAAGAAAGATGAAAATTTCATGCGGGTATTATTAATTGTGGGTTTAATTGAGCACGCTTGTTTAGTGGCTACCGCTGATATTTTTCAAACAAACGATAAGCCCTAGTCAGATCTTCGACTAGTGTTGCTTCATTTCTTGGCGGAGCCATTTCTATCAAAAGATACCCTTCATATCCATTTTCCAGCATTTTCTGGATTACCCCATCATTGTCCGTCACACCTTCACCAAAGTTTACTACCTTATGAACTCCAAATTTCTCCGTATCCTTGATGTCTATATGAAGGATTTTTTCGTGAAATTTATCAACCACTTCCATCAAGTTCACATTGGAGCCGTTAAAGTGTGCATTGTCCATGCACATCCCCACATGGCTGGAGTCGATGACTTCAAAAATGCGTTCATAGTCTTCAATAAATTCCAGGTTATTGTTGGCGTGGTTTTCCACCAATATCAAAACATCCATTTCCTCGGCGGCAGGAGTAATTTCCTTTAACACGTCGATGACCGCATGCAGCCCACCGGACTTATCCCTTCCGGACCCGGTGAATTTTACCCTGCGGCAGCCAAGCTGTTTGGCAGCCTGCATATTCCAAAGTTTGTGGGTAACGTCTTTGATGATGTTTCCATCAGCTCCGAATGAACTTCCCTGAACACAAATTGGAGTAAGTCCATGTTGATAGCAGCGCTGCTGAATGCTGTGTATGCCGGATGGGGTAAGGTTTCTCGCATACCAGCAGTTAAATTCCACGTTTTTGAAAGGGAGCTGGGGGATAATTTCAAAGGCCTTTTCAAAGTTTCTGTCTCCAAATCCATCACAGGTAATGGTGGCGATAGCGAGTTCTACCTTTCCGGAATTAGGTGTTATGTTGACGGATTTACCAAGTAGTGGTGCATTCAAAGCTGAAAGACCCAAAAGTCCCAGACCTGATTTTTTGAGAAAATTTCTTCTTTCGTTATCCTTGGCAGTTTGGTTTTGGGTTTTCATCGGCGATTAGTTGAAGCTACCAATTTACTTAAATTTTGTTTTCGGAAAAGTAATTGGAGTGATTAGTTCCTCATTAACGATGATCGGAGTGTCTTATACTGCTTTTTATTATACTGATAAAGGCGATTTTGAAGAAGGGGAGTTGAGGGAAATGTTGGAAAGTTTCCGTTCTGATCTTCAAAGGAAAGATTTTAATGATTTTTTTGAGTTAGAAGAATTTGTAGATGAATATTTGAGAAAATTGAGATTAATGTGGGTATCGGAAAATCAGAAAAAGTTGGAGCAAGCAAAGGTGTAGGATATTGTGTGCAGTTGACACAAAGTTTATTCCTCTCTTCGATTTCCGAGGGTGAATTTATTAGATCGCAAATACCCTTTTATTGGGGCGGTTACAGGAAAGGATCTTTAATAAAGATTAAAATAAAATGGAAATCAGGATCACTCTACCCCTCCATCTCCCCGAACCAAACCACGGCATACCCCTGATAAATCCCCACTCCCATAGCCTTCCATTCCGCGTCTTTAAAAACCCCCAGATTGGCGATGACGGCGTGGTGGCCTGGGCTTTTTTTCCATACATCTAATGTAATACCCGGCTGCGCTGCGGCGGAATGCCAATAGGCAATCTCATACCCGGGGCTGTTGTACCCGGCGATCTCCATCGGTTTATCCCACATACATTCGGGGTTTTTGTGATTGTCCCGGTAGCAGCAACTTTTCCATGGGCCCTTGTTAGACCAGGAATGCATATTGCAGCGTCCACCCTGTGTGTAATTTTCCATCAAGTCCTTGGCATGAACCTGGGCCACCTGTGTAAGAGCGGAAGAAAAGGGCACTGCGGAAAGTCCCCGACTTTCCCGGTAAGAGTTGATTAGATTGAAAAGCTCCTGTTCATCAGGCGAAAGGGTTGTTTCCATTGTGGAAAGACTAGCGGGCAGAAAAACGCTTCCCAAGAAAAACAATAGGTATATTAGATTCGCAATCATCTGTGAATTAGATTTAAGTTGTTCCTATAACGTAGAATGTACCCATTTAGTCCCCATGGTTAAAATCCATCTATTACACGGTTATACCTTTGAAAACGCATTTTTTTCCGTATTTTAGCCACAAATTAGTATCACTGCGATATTTTTATCAGCTATTATAAAAACAGGTTATTTATGAGTGACAAAACCCCAAAAATACTTTATACTTTAACAGATGAGGCGCCGGCTTTGGCAACCTATTCGTTGCTGCCCATTATCAAAGCCTTTACCGACTCCGCCGGCGTTGTGGTGGAGACTCGAGATATTTCCCTTTCGGGGAGAATTATCTCCACCTTTCCGGAATTTTTGAAAGAAGAACAGCGGATAGGGGATGCCCTTGCTGAACTGGGCGAGATCGCGAAAACGCCCGAGGCCAATATAGTAAAGCTTCCCAATATCAGCGCCTCTTTACCCCAGCTGAAAGCTGCAATTAAGGAACTGCAGGAGCAGGGATATGCGCTACCTGACTATCCGGATGATCCAAAAACAGAACAGGAAAGAAATGTTCAGACCAAATACGATAAGGTCAAAGGATCCGCAGTCAACCCGGTTTTACGGGAAGGAAACTCGGACCGAAGAGCGCCGCTTGCGGTCAAGCAGTTTGCCAAAAACAATCCACATAGCATGGGTAAATGGAGCAAGGACTCCAAAACCCACGTTTCCAGCATGACGGAAGGGGATTTTTACGGAAGTGAAAAATCGTTGACGATATCAGCACCTACCAAGGTTCAGATCATCCTTGAAAAATCAGACGGCACGAAAAAAGTACTTAAAGATGGATTGGGCTTACTTGCAGGGGAAGTGATTGATTCCTCGGTAATGAATGTGGCCGCACTTAAGAAATTTTTGCAGGAGCAAAAGGAAGAAGCCAAAAAACAGGGAGTGTTGTTTTCCCTGCACATGAAGGCTACGATGATGAAGGTGTCGGATCCGATTATTTTCGGTCATGCCGTTACTGTGTTTTTTGCCCCGGTATTTAAAAAACACGCAAGTGTATTTGCTGAAATCGGGGTGGATACCAAGAACGGTTTCGGGGATGTGGTAGCCTCATTGGGAAAGTTGCCCGCGGATAAGAGAACTGAAATAGAAGCGGATATTGCGGCATGTTATGCCGACAGTCCGGATTTGGCCATGGTCAATTCCGACAAGGGAATTACCAACCTGCATGTCCCTTCGGACGTGATTATCGATGCCTCCATGCCAGCGATGATCCGTGAGTCGGGTAAGATGTGGAATAAAAACAATCAAACGCAGGATACCAAGGCGGTTATTCCGGATAGATCTTATGCGGGAGTTTATCAGGCGACAATTGATTTTTGCCGTGAAAACGGGGCTTTTGATCCTAGTACCATGGGATCGGTACCCAACGTGGGTCTAATGGCCCAAAAGGCGGAAGAATACGGGTCGCATGACAAAACGTTTGAAGTATCCGCCGAAGGAACTGTAAAAGTCGTAGATACTGACGGCAACGTGCTGATGACCCAAGAGGTAAGCGAGGGTGATATTTGGAGAATGTGTCAGGTGAAAGACGCACCTATTCAGGATTGGGTAAAATTGGCCGTAAACCGTGCGAAAGCTACCGGAAACCCTACCATATTTTGGCTGGATAAAAACAGGGCTCATGATGCACAATTGATCACTAAAGTAGAGAAATACCTGAAGGATCACGATACCTCAGGGTTGGATATACAGATCATGTCTCCCGTGGAGGCTACCCAGTTTTCATTGGAAAGAATGAAAGCAGGCAAGGACACCATCTCCGTGACTGGAAACGTCCTTCGGGATTACCTGACTGATCTATTTCCTATATTGGAATTGGGCACCAGTGCCAAAATGCTTTCCATAGTACCGTTGATGAATGGAGGTGGTCTATTTGAAACCGGTGCTGGCGGTTCCGCTCCAAAACATGTGCAGCAGTTTGTGAAGGAAGGACACTTGCGATGGGATTCCCTAGGTGAATTCCTGGCATTGGCCGTTTCTCTAGACCACCTTGGCAATACGTTTAATAACGACCGGGCAAAAGTGCTTGGAGAAACTCTGGATGTGGCAACAGGAAAATTCCTCGAAATAGGAAAATCCCCATCCAGAAAGGTAAATGAGATTGACAACCGGGGCAGCCATTTCTATCTGGCTTTGTACTGGGCGGAAGCCTTGGCAGCTCAGGAGAAAGATGCGGCTTTGAAAGAAATCTTTGGACCTGTTGCAAAAGAGATGACTGAAAAAGAGAGCGCCATTATGGCTGAGCTTAACGGAGCCCAAGGCAGTCCTGTAGATATCGGAGGATACTACAGACCTGACGAGGAAAAAACATCGAAAGCAATGCGGCCAAGTGCGACCTTAAATGATATTCTGGGACGCATTAAAGCATAAAAATAGACTCCGTATTAAGTAGTTAAAAAGCTGACCTGAATGGTCAGCTTTTTTTGTTTTAAATTTCCTCTGCGCCCATAGCGCACTCTTTGGGTTCTTTGCGGTTAAAAAGGGGTGACCACTAAGGACACGGAGGTTCACGGAGGGCACAAAGAGATTTTTAAGTTTTTGCCGCTCATTCGTTTTTCGTTGTCATTTAGACAATAATTATCGCTTCCGAATGAACGTGTTTATCCCAGTAAATTCTTAGAAATTGTATATCCCTGTAGGTGAAAAAGGGGTGGGTTTTTTTTAGATTTCAAACAATAGTGAGGTTTATTCTCTTTTCAAACTATGTGGAATCTCATGATGTTCTTGTATCTTTTGTTTTATGTAAATCCGCTCGTAATGAAAGAGTCATTGCTATTTGATTTTGGTGTTGATAAAGATTTTGGAAGATGGTCCATCGTCAACGATGGTGTCATGGGCGGACTCTCTCAGTCCGAGGCAATTTTGGATGCGGATGGGCTTTTATTTACCGGAAATGTTTCCCTGAAAAATAACGGAGGCTTTGTTTCCCTTCGCAGTGCCTTGGGTGACTATGACCTTTCTTCGTACAGCCACTGTGAAATCCGTTTCAAATCAGATACCGATAGGAAATTTGAGGTTTTGATTGAAAAAGACACCCCATTTTACCTACCCAAATTCAGGGCAAAGTTTGGTGTGGACAACAAAGAATGGCATACTGCCACCATTCCTTTGCAGGATTTTGAAATCAGCAAAATGGGTAACACCATCCAAGTAGGTATTGACCCCAAAAGTTTAAAAGGCATTCAGCGTATAGGTTTTATTCTGGCCGACAAGCAGGAAGGAAGCTTCAATTTATGGATTGATTATTTGAAGTTTTATTGAAAAAACCGAAATGTGAATTCTACTTGATCCTTGAAGCTTACGATATCCCAAGCGGCAATCTCTAGCGAGGTAGGATTAAAGGTGTTCTTAAATCAGTTGGAATTATTTTTAAACGTGTATTTGTCTAAGTCGTCCTAGCTATGCAACAGGAAAAATTATGCAAATAATCTTATTTTTTTTATATTGTTTACGTAAATCTGACCGATACAAAACAGTCGAATTCAACACCCATGAAACATCTCAAATACCTGCTAGCCTATTCCATCCCGCTGTCGGCTTTCTTGGCATTGCAATGGCAGGGGTGGTGGTCTTGGGCCCCTGTGATTCTGGCATTTGGAATATTCCCTTTACTGGATGCCCTTATTCCACCGTCCTCAGCAAATTATACGGAGCGTGAAGAGAAAGGTAGGTTAGCTAACCGTTTTTACGATATGTTGCTTTATATCTGTGCACCTATCTGTTTTGTCTTAGTGTATTTCTATTTTCAAACCATACAGAGAGGCGAAATGGCCAATTATGAACGCCTGGGATTGACATGCAGCATTGGTGTAGTTTTGGGTGCGGTGGGCATCAATGTAGCCCATGAACTTGGACATCGTGCCAACAAATGGGAGCAGTTTTTGGCGAAGGCAGGGTTACTCCCGGTTCTTTACCAGCACTTTTTTATAGAGCACAACAGAGGACACCATAAGCATGTATCCACCGACAAGGATCCGGCAACAGCAAGAATTAATGAATGGGTATATGTTTTTTTCTTTCGCTCCATCATCGGGCAATATATAGGTGCATGGAGGTTGGAAAGGAATAGGCTATCCAAAAAAGGTTTGCCTCCTTTTCACTGGCAAAATGAAATGCTCCGGTTTACAATTTACCAGACTTTGTATTTGGCAACTATAGTAGGTGTTTTTGGTTGGAATATGCTACCCTATGCGTTTGCCATTGCATTAATTGGCGTGCTGCTTTTGGAGACCATCAACTACATCGAACATTATGGGCTGAGAAGAAAGATGCTTCCCAGTGGAAGACCGGAGCGGGTCCTGCCTAAGCATTCTTGGAATTCTGACCATGAGATGGGGCGGATCGTTTTGTTTGAACTTACCAGACATTCCGACCATCACTATTTGGCCTCCAGAAAATACCAAATCCTCCGGCACATGGAAGATAGCCCCCAACTGCCCACCGGGTACCCCGCAAGCATGCTGATGGCACTGCTGCCGCCTCTTTGGTTTTATGTAATGAATAGGAGATTGGTCGATCAGAATAAAAAACTGGAGCGGGCTTAGATTATTTTCTCCTCGAGATATTTGGTAAGGTTGATGGGTTTTTGGGTTAATTGGTGAGGCGAAGTTAGAAATCGGCAGATATTATTAAAATTTATAACTTCTTACCTATGCCCGATTTATTTAGAGAAGTGCGGAGATGAGATACAATTGCCTTGCTTTTCTTCGTGGAACCCTTGGGACTATTGAAACAATGTTCCAAAAAGTCCCAAGTGACCCAAAGATTAGGGTTATTTTTTCTTCTTATTCCTCTCATCTATTCTCGCCTTTGTCATCCTTTCTCTTAAACCACCTTCTTTAATAAAAGCAATTTCCAATTGATTTATTTGCTGTTTTAGCAGATAGGTGCAAATTTTAATCAAGGTTATCATAGTATTGGCACAGATCTCTGGGCTTTCGTGCTCAATTGCTTTCACAAAAGTCTCATAGGTAGGTTTGGGAGTACTTTTGTTGAGCTCACGCAGGCGTGCAACCAGCCTATGTTCTTTTTCCCAAAGGGGTAGCTTTTGCGTGCGCAAAAAATCTTCATAATCTATTTGCAGCTCTTCCAAGCTGGCGCGGGCTACATTGGTTAATTTGATTTCTGTTTCTTTGGAGGTGCCTGATGCCATACTGGCTTCGGCGATATTTTGCTTGCCACTTCGGGCTGCTTGGACCATTTGCCCTACTGTGCGGTCGTACTTATGAAAAAAGCGTTTAGTGAAATACACGGTGCCGTCATAGATAATTTCTGCTTTCTGATAACTGAACAGATTGCGGTAACCTCCATGGGAGGGGATAAAACCTTTCGTATTTTCATCCTGATCGCTCATTTTTAATTGCATTTTCGCTTATCGAATTCGCCTTTTCCAAAAACTCCCCATTGAATGAGATAAATTTAAGAAATTCCGTTGAAATATTTGCATTTCGAAATGGATTGAACGGGATCAGATGCTTCTTAAATGAATTAACTGTCAATAGTCTGGTCGAGTGTGCGGGCATCCCAAAGTTTTATAGGGGTAATTTCAATAAAAAAGGCCAATTTCAGTTCATCATCAAAGCTCATAAGCGACTTCCTGTTTGATCCATTCTTTAGATTTTTCTTCTACCTCTTTTTGAGTTAAAATCTCTCCCCTCTCGACCTATTCTTCAGATTGATCAATATAGAGTAGCAATTTGGTTTCCGTTCAGCCAGACAGTTTTTCATCAATTCTTAACCCAATACGCAATTTTACCCAATACAAGAGCTAAACCGTCATACCTGGGTGAGTTTGCGTACTCATGCTTGAAAAGAAGGCCTCTGGAAAACTATTCCAAATGGCTTATAAAATATTACGATTCAAACTAGTTTGTCGATCGAAGCGTGTAGATGATAATACAAGTAGTCGTGGTTTAATGGCTAAAGCAACCGTTAAACTATTTTTATATCAAAAATTCTCTCAAAAGTATTAACCCATTATCTGATTTACAATTTTAGACTTATGACGAATAAAGCAAAGTCCCGTAGGAAAAAACCAAAACAAAAAAACCGCCCCTTCCAGAACGGTTTCCCTAATTTCATCTAGCACTATTTTACCCTACAACCTCCTAATCTCAACATTCCTAAACCAGATATCGTCGCCGTGGTCCTGTAGGGCGATGTGTCCCTCTTTGGATTTGGCGAAGTCAGGCAAGTCTTTGAATTTGCTGCCTGCTACCATTTCGTCCCAGGCATCGTTCCACATGGTGGTCTTGACGGTCTGTACACCGTTTAGGTAAAATTCCAATTGGCCGTCATTCAAAATGATTTCAGAGAGGTTCCATTCGCCTACTGGCTTAACGGGTTCTTGTTCGGAGGCGATTAAATCATAAAGGTTTGCGGTACGGTGGGTGACGATTTGGCCGTCACGGTGTCCTTCATTATCCAGCAGCTGATATTCCGGTCCGGTGTTGTGGGTGGCGCCGTATTTCTCGTTGTCCACGACAAGGAAGATGATTCCGCTATTTCCATTTTCGGAGATCTTCCACTCCAGTTTCAAATGAAAATTAGAAAAGGTCTCTTTGGTGACAAGGTCACCTCCGGAAAGATTTTCCTCCTTTTTCTTGGTTCCCTGAAAATAGATGGTACCGTCCTGTACTGTCCAAGCATCGCCGGGCTTGCCTGCTTTGAATCCTTTAAACTGATCCAGTGAGGTTCCGTCAAAAAGTGTGATCCACTCACCTCCGTTGGAGGCGGATAGTTGGGGAGTTTCCATGGCTGTCTGTTCGGTTGTTTCGGTAGATGATCCTCCGCAAGAGGCCAAACCTAATAACGCTGCGGAGAAGATTAAATGGTGCTTTTTCATAATGATACTGGTTTCGGAAAGGTGGTAAATTAGTTGATTTTAACGGGAATGGACAGCGTTGTAAAAAAGAAAGAATTCCCTTTCCAGTAATTCTACTTTCGGGGAATTCTTTTCTTAGCTCTTAGCGGTGCTTATTTTTTCAACAGCAACACATACTTTACCATCAGTTCCGCATCTTCTTTGGAAAGTGCCGGGTGGGCAGGCATGGGGATTTCACCCCAAACTCCCACATTACCGTTGATTACGTGACTGGCTAGACGCTCCACGTTTTCGTCAGTAATTTCGTACTTTTCAGAGACATCGCCATACGATGGGCCTACGATTTTTCTGTCTACCATATGGCAGCTAGGGCAATCACTTTGTTTTACCAGAGCCAAGCCGTTGACAAAATCCGGGTTATCTTTGTGTTTTTCCTCCGGAGTCATCTCCTTGGCAGGAGCAGGGGCCGGAGTGGATGTAGTTGTTTCAGTTTTAGAACCTGATCCACCACATGAATAAACCATCATCGCACCTGCGACTACGGCTAAGCTTAAGGTTTTATTTAACTTCATTTGTTTTACTGTATTATATAATTGATTAACTGATTCCTAATATTTTCTTGTTGAAATTTTCATCAGCTCCGGTTGAGGCAAAATCATCGAAGGCTTTTTCAGTAACCCGGATGATCTTTTCGCTGATAAATTTCGCTCCTTCAATGGCTCCGTTTTCGGGATGCTTGATGGCGCATTCCCATTCTAGTACCGCCCATCCGTCAAACCCATACTGGGAAAGTCTGCTGAATATACCGCTGAAGTCTACCTGTCCGTCACCCAGTGATCTAAAGCGTCCAGCTCTTTCCACCCAGCCGGAGTACCCGCCATAGACACCTTGTCTGCCAGTTGGGTTGAATTCGGCGTCCTTCACATGGAACATCTTGATTCTTTCGTGGTAAATATCGATAAATTCAAGGTAATTCAGGCACTGCAATACAAAATGACTGGGATCATAAAGGATATTGGCCCGCTTGTGGTTGTTGACCTTCTCGAGGAATTTCTCGAAAGTAACCCCATCATGCAGATCTTCGCCAGGATGTAATTCATAGCAGACATCTACATCATATTTATCAAATTCATCCAAGATAGGCAACCACCTTTTGGCCAATTCCTCAAAACCTGTATCCACCAATCCGGCAGGACGCTGTGGCCACGGATATACTGTATGCCACATTAAGGCTCCGCTAAACGTAGCGTGCGTTTTAATTCCAAAGTTATGGGAAGCTTTTGCGGCCCATTTAAGTTGTTGGGTGGCCCATTCGGCTTTGCCTTTTAGGTCACCTGCCAACTCCTTGGGAGCGAATCCATCAAACAATTCATTGTAAACCGGATGAACGGCTACCAACTGTCCCTGTAGGTGTGTGGAAAAATCGGATATCTCAACGCCTGCTTCAGCGACTGTGGATTTGATTTCTTTTACATAATCCATGTCCTCAGCAGCCCGCTTCAAATCAATCAATCGAGCGTCCCAAGTGGGGATTTGTACGGCTTTGTAGCCTATACTGGCCGCCCAGGTACAAATATTTTTCAGGTTATTGAAAGGGGCGGTATCATCTGCAAATTGAGCTAAAAAAAGTGCTGGTCCTTTTATGGTTTTCATAAGGTTATTTTTATTTAAAGTTCAAAGTTAGTCCATTTTTGATCAGATTTGGAACTTTTAACGACATGTTCCACAAATGCCATGCCCCGTAGGCCATCCTCAACTCCCGGAAAGTCTTCCCATTCTTTTTGGGGCGTTTCGCCGTTACGGGTAGCATAGAGCGTTCTGGCAAAGTTTCGGTAAAGGTTGGCAAACGCTTCCAAGTACCCCTCAGGATGTCCACCCGGAGTCCGGAGATTTTCCATAGCCCAGGAGGAGAGGTAGGGAATATTTCCGCCAGTGCGGTAGATCTGCGCAGGTGCCTCCGGATGTCTTACGATAAGCGTATTGGCATTGTCCTGTTCCCATTCAAGTCCAGCCTTATCTCCAAACACCCTGATTTTGATATTGTTTTCAGCACCGGTGGCAATCTGGGTCGCCATCAACACGCCGGTCGCTCCGTTGTCATATTTGAGCAGTACGGCCCCGTCGTCATCTAGGGTCCGGCCTTCCACCACAATATTGAGATCGGCACACAATTTGGTGGTTTTCAGTCCACTGACATATTCTGCCAAGTTGAACGCATGGGTTCCAATATCTCCCATACAGTTGGCGATACCGCTTTGCTTGGGGTCAGTTCGCCATTGGGCTTGCTTGTAGTCGGTGTTTTCCAAATCCGTCCAAAGCCAGCCTTGGGGATATTCCACATAGACCTTACGTATTTTACCCAAGACACCCGAAGCGATTAGGTGGCGGGCCTCTTTGACCATGGGGTAACCTGTATAGGTATGGGTAAGGCAAAATTTCAGTCCCGTTTCTTCTACCACTTTGGCCAATTCCTTGGCTTCGTCATAGGTAAGTGTCATGGGTTTGTCCAAGACTACGTGAAAACCGTTTCTCAATGCTTTTACCGCTGGGTCAAAATGCACGTGGTTTGGAGTGACGATCGCCACAAAATCAATTCGGTCAGATTCGGGAAGTTGCTTTTCTTTTTCGAACATTTCGTCATAGGAAGCATAGGCTCGCTCTGCGGGCAAAAACAATTCCCGGCCGGTTTGCTGGGATTTTTCCGCTTGGCTGCTAAAAGCTCCTGCTGCCAACTCAATCAACCCGTCCATCGCTGCCGATATCCGGTGAACCGCACCAATAAATGATCCGGGTCCACCGCCGATCATTCCCATTTTAAGTTTTTTGTTGCTCATTATTCCGATCTTTGGTTTTTTGGTTTTTAAAGTTTAATAATTTGTTATAAATTTCATTCCACAAATAAATGTTTCCTAGAATTGAGCCAAATACTAATCTTATAGCACATTCTGAATTCACCTATTTTCAAAGAAACCTAAATTGGTTATACTTGGGTATTATATCAAATGATAAATTTACATTAAATTGGGCAAATTATAAAGGTATGAGTAAATAGATTGCCCTTTCTGTAATGATATCCATGATTTTGCTGAACTCCAAACCTCAAATTTAACTATGAACTCATCCATTAGAATCAAGCTGTCCCTTATGATGTTTCTGGAGTTTTTTGTCTGGGGCTCTTGGTTCGTTACCCTAGGTACGTTCTTGGGCAACAATCTGGGAGCTACGGGAACCCAGTTGTCGGCCGCCTTCTCTACCCAATCCTTTGGTGCTATCATTGCTCCGTTTGTTATTGGATTGATAGCTGACCGGTTTTTTAATGCGGAAAAAATTCTTGGCGTTCTTCACCTCGTTGGAGCAGGATTGATGTTTTTTATGTTCCGAGCGGACAGTTTTACCGATTTCTATCCCTTCGTCTTTCTTTATATGCTTATATATATGCCTACATTGGCCTTGGTCAATTCGGTTTCATTCAATCAGATGAAGGATCCCGCCAAAGAATTCAGCGGCATACGCGTTTGGGGCACGATAGGTTGGATCGCCTCAGGATTGATGATCAGTTACTTCTTCCTTTGGGATAGTCCGGAAGCCTTGCAGGGCGGGATGTTGAGAAATACCTTTCTGATGTCATCTATTTCCTCGGTGGTGTTGGGGATTTTCTGCTTTACCTTACCCGCCACTCCACCGCAGGCAGCTACCGGGGAAAAACGCCGAATTTCGGAAATACTCGGATTGGATGCGTTGAAGCTTTTGAAGGATAAGGACTTTGCAATCTTCTTTATCTCGTCGATTTTGATTTGTATCCCACTTGCGTTCTATTATCAAAATGCCAACCCCTTTCTTTCAGATGTGGGTCTTTCCAATCCTACGGGGAAAATGACCATTGGCCAGGTGTCTGAAGTGTTGTTTCTATTGATGATGCCGTTTTTTTTCAAAAAATTCGGACTGAAGACAACTTTGGTGGTGGGCATGTTTGCCTGGGTAGTCCGGTATGTTTTCTTTGCCTTTGGAGATGCGGGTTCGGGCACTTATATGTTGATACTAGGAATAGCGCTTCATGGAATCTGTTACGATTTCTTTTTCGTTTCCGGTCAGATATATACCGATTCCAAAGCAGGACCCCGCTACAAGAGTGCAGCACAGGGGCTAATTACCTTGGCAACTTATGGTGTTGGAATGCTGGTGGGTTACTGGTTGGCGGGTATCGTATCTGACGCCTATATGTCAGAGGGTGTCCAACAGTGGAAATATGTTTGGCTGATACCATCAGCTATTGCATTTGTAGTAACGATGCTGTTTATTGTGTTTTTCAAAGACAGGGATTTTGAAAAGGTCTCCGCGATTCGGAAAAGTGAACAAAACATTGATCTTCAAAATAAGTTGAGTATAAAGTAAATTGCAGAAAAAGAGTGAATTACCCCCAGAGGAACCTATGTGAATATATTGCCGTTAGTTTTTTAAGCCAGGAAATCTAATTATCTTTCCCGGAAAAATTATAAAGTAAAAACCTAAAATAAAATTAAATTAAATTATATATGGCTAATGAAAGTTTTGATGCTATTGTCGTCGGATCCGGGATCAGCGGAGGCTGGGCGGCAAAAGAGCTAACGGAAAAAGGACTTAAGGTACTTCTTCTGGAAAGAGGCCCCATGGTAGAGCATGTGAAGGATTATAAAAACGCAACCAAAGCTCCCTGGGAAGTACCCCATAGAGGAAGAAGGACGGTGGAGATGCTTGAAAACCACCCAAACCTAAGAAGAGATTATGTATTGAATGAACTCAACCTAGACTGGTGGGCTCATGAGTCCGATTCTCCTTATATTGAAAAAAAGCCATTTACCTGGTTTAGAGGATATCAAGTGGGAGGGCGTTCGCTGTTGTGGGGACGTCAGAGTTACCGTTGGGCGGATGAGGATTTTGAGGCAAACTTGAAGCATGGCATTGCTGTAGACTGGCCTATCCGGTATAAGGATCTCGAACCTTGGTACAGTTATGTAGAGAAGTTTGCAGGGATTGCAGGTAATAAAGATAATCTCCCCATTTTGCCTGATGGGGAATTTATGCCGGCATTTCCGCTTAACTGCGTAGAAGAAGATGTGGCTAAGCGCATCAATGAAAAATTCAACGGAAGCAGGGCCATGATTCATGCCAGGGTTGCAAATATAACCCAACCTCTTCCCGGCAGACCAGGTTGCCAATACAGAAACAAGTGTTCTTTGGGATGCCCTTTTGGGGGATATTTCAGCACGCAGGCATCTACCTTGCCAGCAGCCGAAGCTACCGGCAACCTTACACTACGCCCTTGGTCTATTGTAAATAAAGTTGTCTACGACAAAGACACCAAAAAAGCTACCGGAGTAGAAATTATTGACGGGGAATCAAATGAAACCATTGTATATGATGCCAAAATAGTATTTCTATGTGCTTCGGCATTGAATACTTCGGCAATACTGATGCGTTCGGCCACTGAGGTCTGGCCCGAAGGGTTGGGAAGCAGTTCTGGGGAACTGGGACACAATGTAATGGATCACCATTTTCGCTTAGGTGCCAATGGTACTATTGAAGGATATGAGGATAAATATTATTTTGGAAGAAGACCCGGAGGATTTTATGTGCCTAGATATAGAAACTTGGGAGGAGAAAAACGTGACTATATCCGAGGATTTGGCTATCAGGGTGGTGCCAGCCGAAGCGGTTGGAGCAGGACTGTTGCCGAACTTGATTTTGGAGCTCCGTTAAAGGCGGAACTTACCGAGCCGGGACCTTGGTCACTAGGCATGACCGCATTTGGGGAAATCCTTCCGTATCATGAAAATACTGTAAAGCTCAGCAAAACTGAAAAAGACAAGTGGGGCATGTATGTGTTGGAAATGGACGCTGAGATCAAGGAGAACGAGAAGAAAATGCGGGTAGACATGATGAACGATGCTGCCGAAATGCTCGAGGCTGCAGGTGTGAAAAATGTTACTACCTACGATAACGGGTACACCTTTGGGCAGGGAATTCATGAGATGGGTACCGCCAGAATGGGACGTGATCCAAAATCCTCCGTACTGAATGGTAACAACCAAGTTTGGGATGCCAAGAACGTGTTTGTGACCGATGGAGCAGCCATGACCTCTGCGGCGGCTCAAAACCCGTCGTTGACCTACATGGCGATGACTGCGAGAGCTGCGGCATTTGCGGTGGACGAAATGAAAAAAGGAAATCTGTAATCACAAATTAACACACGAGATATGAGCTTAATGAATAGAAGAGAAGCACTCAAAAGCGTGGTTTTGATGATGGGTGGTACCATGGTCGGGGCCAATGTGATTTTGACCGGATGTGCTCCCGAATATAGTATCGAAGGACTGGATTTTACGGAGAAAGACATCGCTTTCATGGATGAAATTGGAGAAGCCATCATTCCTACCACTGACACACCAGGTGCCAAAGCTGCTGGAATTGGCACGTTTATGGCTATGATGGTAAAGGAGACTTATAACAAAGAACAGCAGGAATCTTTCATCGAAGGTCTAAATAATCTTCATTCAGGCTTTAAATCTGAAACAGGAGAAGATTTTATGAAAGCCTCTGTTGAGGAGCGCACCGCTTATCTAAATGGACTTAACCAGAAAGCCAAGGCCGATTTTGGCGAAGGTAATAAAGCTCCAAGTTATATTAATATGTTTAAGGACTTGACCGTTCTGGGATATTTTACCTCAGAGATTGGTGCAACCCAAGCATTGCGATACATTGAAACCCCTGGCAAATACGAGCCTTGCATTGATTATAAAAAGGGTGACAGAGCTTGGGCTTTGTAGAAAATAAATCTGAAAAGTACTAAAAAAAGGGACAGTTCAGGTTATCTTGGATTGTCCCTTTTGCTTTTTTTAATCCGATTTACTTACCGTTGGTGTAAACAATTTGGATTTTAAAAAGTTATTTTATATTATAAAGGAAATATTTAACGCCTATCATTATGCTAAAATCGATATTTGTTATCACATTTTCTTTAAGTTTCTTTTTTGTTTACAGTTCTATGGATTTATTATACAAAAATACGGATTTTGCGATTTCGCAGGATGACATAATTCCGGGAGACGAATTCGAAATGTATGCTGAAAATAAGGAAATCCCTGAAGAAATCCGCAGTGCCACGCTGGAGGCTTTATCTTTTTTTCCAGAGTTGTTGGATACTAGGATTGATTTTGAATTTAAGAAAAATATCAGTGGGTCAGTGATGCAGGCCCAGCCAAGAGTTCGTTCACTACTATTGAATAATAAGAAGAACCGTAGATACAAAATTAAAATTAGCCGTTTTTTAGAGTTAGAGGATGAATTGGTTCCTATGGAGGATCTTCCCCATGACGTATTACTTGGTTGGATTGGCCACGAATTAGGTCACATTAAAGATTATGTCGGTAGGAGTTCTGTTAATTTGATTGGATTTGGTGCGAAGTATTATTGTTCCAGCCGATTTGTTACAAAGGCTGAAATTGCAGCAGATACCTATGCGGTTTCTTGTGGAATGGGGGATAAGCTTGTTGCGACCAAAAATTTTGTATTGAACCACGATCGGCTTCCTGAATCCTACAAAAACAAAATCAGAAGCCTTTACATGTCTCCGGGGGAAATAATGTCCATGGTGGAGGTTACTGAGGAGGATGATACTGACTGATATCGATAGAATTATTGATCAATTTTTCTTTTTTGAGACATTAAACTAAACTTTGTTAGTCTTTTTGAGGTATAGATAATACGTTCTCGACGTGAATAAAATACCTAATAATGGAAAAAACCCTTCCTTTTTTCCCCCTTAAATTGGTCGCATTTCCCGGGGAAAATGTTAATCTTCATATATTTGAACCAAGATATAGGCAACTAATAGGAGACTGCCTATTACACGGGATTACCTTCGGTATATGCGTTTACCTTGACAAACTGATGATGTACGGGACAGAAGTCAGTGTGCTTGAGGTCTCCAATGTGTATGAGGATGGCCGCATGGATATCAAGACACAGGGACTACGTGCGTTTAAAATCTTGGATTTCAGAAATCCACTTGCGGATAGGCTGTATGCGGGGGGAGAGGTTGATTTTTTGGAAAATGATCCGTCATTTGACCAACAGATATTTTTGGAGTATAAGGACCTATTAAAGCAAATGTTGGTCCTGTTGGGTGTAAATGACGATTTAGAGCTAGTGGATTTGAATTCGTTTACATATTCCCATAAAATTGGACTTAAATTGACCGATGAGTTTCAGCTTTTATGCATGTCTTCGGAGGAGGACCGCCTTCGATTTTTAATTACTCACCTCAAAATAGTATTGCCAATCATGCGGCAACTTGAGACTGCCAGGGCAAAAATCAAAATGAATGGGCATTTCAAATCAATGGATCCCTTAGATTTTTGACAGGTTTTCCTTCTTGATATAGGCTGTCTTTTCGTTCCATTCTATTTCATACCAGATATCCTTGGAGGACTTGATTACCACCCGGTGTCCCGCATCGACCTTTCGGATAAGGTTGCCTGCCGCCGTCGGCTGATCCATAATTAAGGACGGCGCACCAGTTACGATGGCCGTTTCCTTGTCCTTAAGGAAATTGTTGCTGACGAATGTAAGCACGAGAAAAACAATGGCAGGCGCATAAAATCCAGTGCGTTTTTTGGGAAATACAAAGATGGAAATCAGGAAAAGCAATAGGAGCAGGGCGAAAGTAGCGGTGATCTCCTGATTTAGATCAATAAGGAACTTGAAAAATTTCTGCTGGTCGGAAACGTTGTACCCGACAAGTGTCGCCTGATTGGTAAGGGTTTTTATTTTAGCAATAACCTTTGGGTTAGGGTTGTGTGAGTAATACTTGGATAGGTAGAGTGTTGATTTGGGAAAGTCTCCCACACCCTCTGCAATAAAAGCCATTTTGAGCAGCATGGCCGGTGAGTATGCCTCATTGTCCAAAATGCCTTCGTAGATCAGAAGAGCTTCTTGATACTTTTTTTCCGCAAACAAAGAATCTGCTAAATTAATGTCATTTACATTGGCTTGACAGTCAGTTATTTGATAGGTAAACAAAAAAAATAAGATTAATTTTGCAATAAAGAAGTGCATTAAGTTTGGCATTTTGATTTAGGAGCGTTAAATTTGCAGTCCAATTACGATAAAGTTGTTTCAAAAAACAAACTTTAAAAGTAAAAAATTCTGTTGGAGGGGTAGTTCTTGAAGGCGGAGAAATAAAAGTTGATTCTGTAGCTCAGCTGGTAGAGCATAACACTTTTAATGTTAGGGTCCTGGGTTCGAGCCCCAGCGGGATCACAATCAAGTAAAGAAACCTGTTCTTCGGAGCAGGTTTTTTTGTTTTAGAACGTTTGATAGGATCGCGGAATCGACGGAAGGAGATATTCGGGAAGCGCCAACGAGCACGTCCCGTTAAAAATAATCCGGGAGATATTTTCAGGCCCGGCCCGGACGGCGGGATTCTTTAAATGGATGTTTTTCATCAGAGCATGTTTTTTTAAGTAACAAATCAAGATCTAGAACCTATTGAAACGTCTTTTTTTCACTAATTTTATAGACTTACTACCCGGATAATTGTAAGCACTTCAAAGGACATAATCTGCAATCAGATGCTGAACTTTTAAATTTACTTCAAACCACGGAACTTGAATCGGTTTAACGTTGAATGGTTGGTTGACGAATCACAATGCGGTGGTTTTATTTGCAACTTATGGAATAGCCAAAATTTGACATAGGGAGCGGAAAAATGGATCTGAAACAATGTAATTAATGAAGATAATTGATTTGAAACCGAGAAAAGTACTGAACAAGGCCTTTTTAAAAGTAAAACCGATAAGGACTGAAATTGAGAGTTTAAAGTTAAACTCCATCCATTTGATTGAAAGCACCAATGATGAATAATGTAACACAAAAAAAAACCGTTGTTGATGCCTCGAATGAATATGGGCAAAAGGAGATTTTGAATTACACTCATTTTGCAATCAACAAGCAAATCAGAGATTACATTAAAACTGAAAATGGTGGGTTGTTTATTTTCTGTGTTCTCAACGTGTTTGGCGAGGTGATCGAAAAAACATTAAGCCGATGTCTTATAAAACTCCTGTTAAGTAAAAGGAAACACAAGTAATTTCGGTCCGCTTTTTGTTCACAAACTGAATCCTGCTAGGTAAGCTTGGAAAATTTCAGAAGAAAGTTGACATTCGTATCGGGAATGATCAGGAAATATTTAATTTTATTATCCCTTCTCCCCAAATCGGAGCTACTATTCCGGATTGGTTGTTTATAAATACCCCGCTACCCATGATTAAAGTGTTGTTTGTATGTTTAGGTAATATTTGCCGCTCGCCACTGGCGGAAGCAATCCTGACCCAGAAGGTTAAAGAGAGGGGCTTGAGTAAAAGCATTGTCGTGGACAGTTGTGGGACATCTGATTTTCATATAGGGGAATTGCCGGATGATCGTACTCTGGCCTGCGCCGCCAAACATCAACTTAACATCCAACACCGGGGCAGGCAAATCCTGCGCAGTGATTTTAAAGGATTTGATTACCTTATAGCTATGGATAGCTCCAATTTGGAAAATGTGCAGAAGCTGGCGGGGAAATATAAGATAATGCCCAAGAATCTTTTTTTGATGAGTAACTTTAAAAATGGAATAGAATTTAACGACGTTCCGGATCCATACTATGGTGGGGAGGAAGGTTTTGAAGAGGTTTATGAAATACTGAATGCTTCCATTGACGGACTCCTCCAGACCTTGGAAAAAGAGTTAGTCAAAAATGGTTGATCCCAGTTTACTTTATGAGCGTATCCTTTTTGAAACCTTTGGGAAACAAATACCGCTAAACGGTGCCCAACTGATTGCAGCCGGAAATATGAATCAGGCTGTATGCCTGGAAACAGCAGGAGGAAACTATTTTCTAAAGACCAACCACCTCGAAGAAAGTGATGTTTTTCTTAAGGAAAAGCAGGGACTGGAGCTTCTACAGAAGAACACTTCCCTACATATTCCAGCGATCATCAATTGGGGCAGGATGGAGGATACGAACTACCTTCTTCTCGAATGGATACCCGCCGGACCTCCTAAGAAAAGGTATTGGCAAAAGCTAGCAGATGGTCTGGCCGAACTTCATATAGCGACCCAACAAAGCTTCGGATGGGATGCCGCCAATTATATTTCCATCCTTCCCCAAAACAATACACCGACAACCAATTGGGAGACTTTCTATATACAGGAACGCCTTGAACCCATGTTGCAGCGGGCTTACTTTCATCAGTTGATTGATGAGGGGTTTATGAAGAAATTCAGGTTATTGTATCCCAAGATCGAAGGGATCTTTCCCAAGGAAAAGCCCGCCCTGCTGCACGGAGACCTATGGTCAGGGAATGTTCTTGTAAATGCCTCGGGTAGCCCCAGCCTGATTGATCCTGCGGTATATTTTGGGCATAGGGAAATGGATATTGCCTTTTCCAAGCTTTTTGGCGGCTTTGCAGCAAGCTTTTATGAAACCTATCAGGAAGTATTCCCCATGGAACCGGGATTTGAAGCACGCAAGGAGTTATATAATCTGTACCCGCTGTTGGTGCATCTAAATCTGTTTGGTACAGGCTATTTGGCGGGGATTAAGCGCACAATTAGCCGTTATATCTAACTCACTGTAGATTTCCCCGTTGTTTTCATAGATAAAACCAGTTGCAGGGTGTGTGGACTTTTTTGAGCCAAATAAATCTTTTCTGCCTTTGATTCATAGATTTTTTCCTGTGTGGGCAGATAATTCCTGATAGTTACCAAGGTAAGTTCCTCTTCCCACTCAACATGAAAAATTTCCAAAATGGATTTTGGAAGTACATTGGATACCTGATCTGGCCGGTCAATTACCATCTTCACCGTCACCGCTGACCCCTGTGTGAGGTGCACGTTCCAGTTTAGTTTTTTTCCTAGATTAAATAATTCCTCAAAGTGAAAGCCACCCACCTTCGACAGGTCTTTAATTCTAAAGCTGGCCAAAACTTGGTTTTTACGGATAACAGTTATGGGGATTTTGGGGTCATCCTTAAAGTTTCCAATTACCGTACCGCTGGATTCTGGATCGATAAAGGATTTCACATACAGTGGAATCCGTTGTTTGGCGAGGGGCTTGATGGTTTTGGGATGGATGACTTTGGCACCGAAGTAGGTCATCTCCGCCGCCTCTTCAAAATCCAAATACTTGAATTTGACGGCATCCGGAAACAGGTCCGGATCACCGTTGAGGATACCAGCGACATCCTTCCAGATTGTTACCGATTTGGCACCTAAGCTTACAGCCAAAATAGCAGCAGTGAAGTCAGACCCCTCTCTGCCCAAAGTAGTGGTGGTCCCCTGCCAGTCGCTGCCAATAAAACCCTGAGTTACTACCGGAAAGGTTTCGAGCTTGTCAGCCAGATGTTTTCTGCACCGCTGCATGGTCAACACCCAATCAACCTTTGCCATTTTGTAGTTGGAATCGGTCGCAATCAACTCCCGGGCGTCTTGCCAGACACAGTAGTGCCCATTCTGGCAGAGCAGTTCTTGTAGGATTCGGGTGGAAATTAACTCCCCGTATCCAATTACCTGGTCGTAAAAGTAGGCATTTCCCTCCTGCTTTTTTTCGTTATCCAAAGTCCTTTTCAGCTTGGTGAATTCATTGGAGACCTGCTGGAAGATGCTGTGGCCTTCCTCGAACAGTGGCCTGCATAGATTCAGATGGAAGTCTTCCAGCTGGCTTAATTGCTCCGAAAAGCCTAGGTTATCAATAGCGCGCTGGATAATCTCCTCCAAATGATCGGTGGTATCCCCGGCTGCGGAGACCACGATCACGAGTCCGTTTTTCCAACGGCTTTTTAGAATATCTACTATTCGGATAAGAGATGTACTGTCTTTGATGGAGGCTCCACCAAATTTAAAAATAAAGGGTTGGACCATGAATTCAGAAAGGGTTAATGGCTTTTTGGGATTTTTCAGTAACTTAGGTCAAAGTTATGAAGACCAAACCTTACAAACAAGACACATCGCCCTTAGGGTATGCGGTAGGGGTGACCTTAGACCGCTTTATCAAAAGTAATCAAGCAGATTTTCCTTTTGCTACCGGAGAACTCTCCCAGCTCCTCCGGGACATAGCCTTAGCCTCCAAGATCGTTTCGAGAGAAATCAGCAGAGCGGGTCTGGGTCAGGTAACCGGAGCATTTGGCCAGACCAATGTGCAGGGGGAGGAGCAGCAAAAGCTGGATGTAGTCGCCAATATCCGTTTTACCCGTGCCTTGACGAAGGGCGGAGAGGTTTGTGCGGTCGTTTCAGAAGAGGATGACGAAGTGATCGACCTTCAAAACAAGACGGGTAAGTATGTCGTGGCCATCGACCCCTTGGACGGGTCTTCCAATATAGATGTAAATGTGTCTATCGGTACCATTTTTTCCATCTACCGAAGAGTAACCCCCATGGGGTCCCCGATTCAACCCGAAGATGTGTTGCAGAAGGGCTGCCAACAGGTGGCTGCTGGATATGTCCTATATGGTTCTTCTACCATGTTGGTTTTTACTACCGGCAATGGCGTAAACGGATTTACCTATGAACAATCATTGGGTGAGTTTTTTCTTTCGCACCATGATATTCAGGCACCCTTAACCGGTCAGATTTTTACAATCAACGACGGTTTAACTCCCGGTGCCGACCCAGGCATCGCCGGTTTTTTAAATGCGTGCAAACAGAATGGCAGAACAGCCAGGTACATTGGTAGTTTGGTGGCAGATTTTCACCGTAACCTTTTAAAAGGAGGCATATATCTGTACCCTGCTACGGTTGCAAATCCCAATGGGAAAATTAGGTTAGCCTATGAGGCCAATGCACTAGCCTTTATCGCCGAACAGGCGGGTGGAAAAGCAACTGATGGCATGCAACGCATCCTTGATATACCGCCATTAAGCCTGCATCAGCGGACGCCGATTTTTATAGGATCTGTAGAACTGGTAGATGAATTGGAAACGTACGTAAATGGATAGTAGGCTAGGTAGTTATATCTAGCGGTAAAAAAATCATTCGGAACTGTATTTCTCCCTGAGCTGAAATTTCAGCAGTTGACGGTCCACAAGAGCCAAACTTAGGTCCATTGCCATGGAGGTGACGGGAGATTCTTGCAGGATAGATTTTAATTTCTCCTCCCCCACATCGATCTGATAGCATAGCTGCAGCAACCTGCCCATATCCCTGTCCAATAAATTTCTAATTGCAGGGCATATAAAAGAAGCCAGCTCTTCCCGGGAGGTACAGGATGCGCCCTCAGGAAGCTCCAGCTTCTTTTCCAAAATTGCGGCACATGCCGGCAGATAATTTTTATTCAAATCCACGGGTGAAATTACGCCTCTCCAGTTTCTTCGGATGCGTCCTCAGTCTGTTCGGGACCATCTTCAGTAAGTACTTCCGGGGCTTCTTTTTTTATTACATGATACCAGTTGATCAGTTTTTTGATATCAGATACATACACCCGATCCTCGTCGTATTCCGGCAGTACATGTTTCAGAAATGCTTTGTACTCCTCGTTATCCGCATCAGCCAGTCCTGTATCTCCGTCAAATTCCTTCTCTATTGTCTTAAGTACTTCAAGAAGTGGGCTTGCACCTTCCTCAGTCAGGGTGTAAATGGAAATCTCACTCAATAAAGAAACCCGCTGATTGGCACCCACAATCAATTTGCCTTTTTTGGAATCCATTGATTCCAAAATCACACCGCTTCTACTGGGTTTTAATACCTTAAAAAGGCCCGGTTTACCCGAGACCGTTGCTATTTCTTTGAACTCCATGCTAATATTTTTTTGTTGATTTATTTTATATCGTGCTGAAAATATTTACTGTCAAGTGCTTACCGTTTATAAAACTCCGCAACATTTTCTTCTATAAAAGTTATTACGTCATCTTTACCCGTTGAGGTTTCGGCTGAGGTAACAAAATAATCCGGCTCATCGCCAAATAATTTCTTCATCTCCTCTAGGAATTTGCTGACGTTCGTCGTGGTTTTGGAATGGGACTGCTTGTCGGCTTTAGTAAAAATAAGTGCAAAAGGAACCTCTTGTTCCGCACACCAGAGGATAAATTCCAAGTCTATCTTTTGCGGATCCAATCGGCTGTCAACCAAAATGAAAATGGCTACCAAGTTTTCCCGCAGAGTGAGGTACTCCCGGATCATTTTGTCCCATTCAGCTTTCAAGGTCTTGCTTACTTTCGCAAACCCATATCCCGGCAAATCCACCATGTACCATTTATCATCAATGCCAAAATGATTGATAAGCTGGGTTTTACCCGGCGTGCCTGATATTTTTGCCAGGTTTTTATTATTGGTCAACATGTTGATCAACGAACTTTTGCCCACGTTGGATCTGCCTATAAAGGCAAATTCAGGCTTGTCCGGCGAGGGGCATTTCCGGAAATCCGTATTGCTGATAATAAAACTTGCCTTTTTGATCATGATATCCAATTTTTCACAAAGGTAAACTTTTCTCAGTAGCACCAATTAATCTTTAACATTTTTCCGATGCTCAGGTTTACTTACTAATATTGTACCCAAACACCACGTTATGTCAGTAGTTCCCTATAAAGATAAGCAGGAAGGCAAAAAAGAGCAGGTTGCCAACATGTTTAACAATATCAGTAAAAAGTACGACCTGTTAAACCATGTTCTCAGTCTGGGAATAGACATAACATGGAGGAAAAAGGCCATCAAGATGCTGAAAAAGGATCAACCTAAGCTTATCTTGGATATTGCCACCGGAACCGGCGACTTTGCGATAGAGGCTTTGGCATTGAATCCCGACAAAGTCATCGGCGTGGATATTTCTGAGGGTATGTTGGCCGAGGGACGCAAAAAGCTGAAAAAGAGGAAGTTGGACAATAGAATAGAACTTCAGTTGGGGGATTCTGAAAAGTTGTTGTTCGAAGAAAATAAATTTGATGCAGTGATCGTTTCCTTTGGAGTACGGAATTTTGAAAACTTGGAAAAGGGGCTGTCTGATATGTACCGGGTACTGAAGCCTGGGGGTAAGACCGTCATTGTGGAATTTTCCAAACCAAAAAAATTCCCTATGAAACAAGCATATAACGTTTATTTTAAATATATTTTACCTCAAATAGGAAAAGTAGTATCTAAAGATAACGCAGCATATACCTATCTTCCCGAATCTGTTCAGGCATTTCCTGATGGAGATGACTTCCTTCGCATCCTGGAGAAGGTAGGTTTTAAAAAGACAACATGCAAATTACTCACCTTCGGCATCAGTTCCATTTACATAGGAGAAAAGTAGGGCTATTCGGCGCACTTTTTTTTGTGACCTTTCTGTCGGGAATGGCACAGGAAAAAACGTTTATTTTTAATAAGTCCGGAAGTGATGACCAATTTTTGTCGTACGGTTTTTTTCTGGCAGCGCACAACAGTTCGCTTCGCATAAAATATTCGGAATCTTTTCTTGATCCCCTAAATACCGATGCCAGCGGAGTAAGGTCAATTATGCCTGTATTTTCGCCTGGATTTGCGTTGGGCTTTCTGGTGACCGCCCGACTACACGATCAGTTTAATATTATGTTTACCCCGAAGGTTGCCTTTTACGAGCATAGGACAGATTTACAGCTTTTTGCCGACGACGCCAACGCTCCAAATGGATTGGGAATTAATACGGTTCCATTAATGAGTGAGGAAACATTGGTGGAATTTCCGTTACTTTTCAAATATAAATCAGAACGCTTTAACAATACACGGATGTTTTTTGTGGGTGGGTTGAACGGTCAGATTCGCACCAAAAACCAAGAAGAGGCAGATGAAGATGATGTGGTACTACGGGGTAGGGACGTAGCCCTGGAGATGGGTATGGGATTTGACTTGTACTTTAAGTATTTCAAGTTTTCCCCCGAAATCCGGTTTTCTCATGGGCTGATGAATTTGCACCGACCTGGCTATTCGGATGAAAGGATTGATTCATCCATCACCGATATCCGGAGAAAAGCCATCACGATCTATTTTAATTTTCAATAATAGCTGCCAATTTCATGATTTAACTTGGGAGAATTTTTGTCCCTAAGCGGAATTATTTAAATTCAGGGATGGAAAAAAAGATCGCATTTATCACAGGTGCAACCTCAGGTATAGGTTGGTCCACGGCAATTCAGATGGCGGAAGTAGGTTATGCCATCATTGGCTGTGGGCGCAGAAGCGATAGGCTTGATGAACTCAAACAGACTTTGCCGGAAGGCACCCCCTTTCACCCCTTAACATTTGATGTCAGTAAGAAGGCGGATGTCTACAAAGCAATCGACTCGCTGTCTGCGGAGTGGAAGAAAATAGACGTGCTGATCAACAATGCCGGCAACGCCCACGGATTGGATTTTATCCATGAGGGAAATGTCGATGATTGGGATGCCATGATGGACATCAATGTAAAAGGACTGCTTTATGTATCCAAAAAAATCATACCGGGGATGGTGGAGCGAAAGTCCGGTCAAGTAATCAACATAGGCTCCATTGCGGGTAAAGAAGTATATCCCCGAGGTAATGTGTACTGCGGATCTAAATATGCCGTAGACGCCATTACCAAGGGTATGCGCATAGATCTTAATCCGTATGGTATAAAGGTTATGGGGATCCATCCGGGCATGGTGGAGACTGAGTTTTCATTGGTGCGGTTCAAAGGGGACGAAGATCGTGCAAAGACTACCTACCAGGGCTATGATGCGTTGACAGCGGATGATATTGCCGATATTATTGTTTTTGCAGTGACGAGGCCTCCTCATGTGGTTATGGCGGATGTACTTATCCTGCCATTGGATCAGGCAAGTACGATGGTGATTAATAAAAAAACTTCATGAGGAATATTGCATTTCCTGCACTTCTTGGATTTTGCCTTCTGTTAGGATGCCAAAATCCAAAATCAACCGAAGTAGCAATTCAAGATGATGGCAGGGCAAGTGGGTATTCGCTGGAAAAGGCGGATTCGGTTCATTTGAATTTTTTGTCCCAGGAGGACGAAGCTGAAGAACCAGGTGAATTGGAAAAAAGTCTACTGGCGGCAGGACTGGTAAATATTCAGAAAATAATTCCAGAAGCCTTGGTCGAACTGAAATACTCCACCACGGATAATTTTTTCCGAATGGATGTTTATGGGGACCTGAATAACGCTTACCTACAACCTGAAGCGGCAGAAATGCTGAGGAAGGCTTACGATATTTTGCAGGAAAAATATCCGGAACTTACTCTCCTAATCTATGACGGCGTCCGCCCCAGAAGTGTTCAGCAGATTTTATGGGACAATCTGGACAAACCGGATAGCATAAAGCCACTCTACGTGGCAGATCCAAAAAAGGGGGGCCTGCACAACTACGGGGTAGCGGTAGACCTTACCTTGGCGGAGAAAACCTCCGGAGAAGCCTTGGATATGGGTACGACCTATGATTTCTTCGGATATCCTGCTTATCCTGACAGGGAAGATCAAATGCTCCGGGAGGGAAAAATCACGCAAGCGCACATAAACAACCGCAAAAAGCTCAGGGTGGTGATGAACGGTGCTGGCTTTAATGGAATTGGCTCCGAATGGTGGCATTTCAACGCGTTTAGCAGCAAAGTAGCCGCCCAGAAATTCGCCATTGTAGAATAATAATTGTATAATCGTCTCTTATTTCAAAAAAACAAACCCATGAACAAAAAATTTATTCAAATATCCATAAGGAGTTTATTAGCTCTGGCTTTGATTTGGTCATTAACCATGACAACTGAATCGGTCGCCCAAAGTCAATTTAGAGCACTGGTTTTCAGCAAAACCAAGGGATTCAGACATCAGTCCATTCCCGATGGGGTGATGGCAATGAAAAAGCTAGGAGCCAAACACCGTTTTCAAGTTTTTACAACGGAAGATGAAGCTGAATTTACCAAAGAGAAACTGGAAAAATACGATGTAATCATTCTGGTCAGTACTACGGGTACGATTTTCAATGCGGAGCAAAAAGCCGCCTTTGAGGAATTTGTCCAAAGTGGAAAGGGCGTAGTGGGCATTCACAGCGCTACAGATACTGAGTACGACTGGAAATGGTACAACGATATGATTGGAGGGCAATTTGCACACCATCCCCACCAGCAAACCGCAAGGCTTAAGGTCGTAGACCGTAACCATCCCTCAACCTATCACTTGGAGGAGAACTGGCTGATGACGGATGAGTGGTATGCCTTCAAAAACTTCAACAAAAATGTAAATGTGCTGGTAAAGCTGGACGAAACTTCATATGATGTTGGATCCCGCAACGGTGAGTCCATGGGCATGGGCGACCACCCAATCTCTTGGTACCATGTATATGACGGTGGCAGGGTATTTTACACCGGCCTTGGCCATACGGACGAAGCTTTTCTCGATGAGTCGTTTTTAACCCATGTCTTGGGTGGTATCTGGTGGGCTGCGCTTGGTAGGCCGTTTTGATTAAATTGTAAGCTCTTTAATAAAAGCCGTTTCCTGTTGAAGGAGGCGGCTTTTTTGGTTATATTTTTTAAAGAACTTTGCTATTATGATTTAAAGTCTATCTTTTTACTAGTAGTTGGGGGAAAGAATAGTGTTATGGGTCTCAGCGCTCTTAGAGGAACTAAACATTACCCAATATTTCTACTATTCCGTACCCGCTACGTTCCTAGATCCGACAAAATTATCGAGAGATCGCTTGACAGGATCACTTAAATCCTTAATTTGGTATCAGCAATCATTTGATTTGGGTGCTATAGAGTAATGAGAGTTGCGTAAATGCAATAGCTATGGACAATTCATGAAAATGACGAGACAAATTAAATTAATACTAATTCTGCTAGTCTTTTCCGTTCAAGGATGCGAACAGCTTGATAGCGAGACAGAAAGGGATATTGAGAAAGCTGTAGAGTATTTCAACAGTGAAGAATATGAAAAGGCTTTAACCTATGTTGAGAAGCTAATTGAAAAAGATTCTACCAATCATATTAGTTGGGCTTTAAAAGGTCGGGCATTATTCAATATTGGAAAGGAGGAACAAGGAATACGTGCAATAAATAAAGCAATAGATATCAACCCTGCCTACCGCAAAGCCTACGGTTTCCGAGCGGTAATGTACAGCCTAACAGGAAAATACGAAATGAGCCAAATTCTTTCGGATATTGATGTCGCTCTTTCTGAAGATTCTTATAATTCCGAACTTATTAAAATTAAGGCAAACTATCTTCAAATATCAGGTCAGTTTGAAAAAGCAATAGATGAATATGACAAACTTTTGAATATAGAACCTAACAACTATGATATAATTGTCTTACGAGCTTCAGCAAATAGAAAACTAGGTAACCTAGACTTAGCGTTGAAGGAATTCAATCAAGCTATTGAAATTGATCCTGCAAAGTCTTTCGCCTATGAAGAAAGAGCAACTTTTTTCGTTGAGCAACAACAATTTGAAAAAGCAATTGCTGATTACAACAAATCGATAGAAACTATTTCAGAAAATAAAAACTTTCAAGTATTAAAAGCATATTCTTTAAATAATAGGGGATTTGCCTACTTTAAATTTGGTGAAAATGGCAAAGCATTGACAGATATTAGTCATTCCTTAAAATTGCTTTCAACAAATTCTTATGCTTATAAAAACCGTGCCATGGTCTATTTAAAGAATGGTGAAAAGGACAAAGGATGTGCTGACCTAGAAAAAGCGAATGATTTGGGATATACTGAACAATATGGCGATGAAGTGGAAAAATTGATTGATGAAAATTGCAGATAGAATAACTGGATAACATGGTATAGTCAACACTAATAGGCTAAAAAATAGTTTCTGGTTCTTGGTCCCGCTTAGGCTTTAATTACGATGAATAGTAATGAATTCCGAAATCCCCAGCATTTCAGGCATGGGCGGTTGTCGTCAGTTTTATCAAGATTATCAAAAAAAGGCTCACATTTTCAGGAACATCCTCTAGACCTAACAGCAATGTATGAATCTTCCATCTTAGAGATGGTATTAACCTGATGAGAAATTTAAAAATACAATTTGGAAATCGCTTATTTATGAGAAATCCATTACGGAATTAAATACGGAATTATGATTCAGCTCAAAATAAGCGAAATAACCTTCGAATTGAGAAAAGGGGACATATCTCAGCAATCCGACATGATTGCAGTTGTCAATGCTGCCAATGCCGAGCTTCGCATAGGCGGGGGTGTTGCAGGCGCTATACATAGGGCAGCAGGACCGGGTCTTGAAAAGGAATGCCGGCACTTGGCTCCCATAAAGCCGGGCGAAGCCGTGATTACCGGTGCGCATAATTTGCCTAACAAATATGTCATTCATTGTCTGGGTCCTATCTATGGAATAAACCATCCTGAGGATCAACTATTAGTTAAATGTTACCGCAATACACTGCATCTGGCGGATAAAGAAGGCATCACTTCTATCGCCTTTCCGGCTATTTCCACCGGAGCCTTTGGATATCCTATGGAAGAGGCGGTATCCATTGCCATAGATACGATCATTGATATGATCCCCCGGCTTAAGTCCGTAAAGAAGGTGGTCGTGGTCTTATATTCTGACGATGATTATCAGGCCTATAAAGCTTACCTCAACCAAAAATGTCAATCATGATCCAATAATGTGTGGCGTGAAAGTTTAATGTATTCCAATCCCGCTCAATCTTTTTAGGTCTCGGGCATAATTTAGCGCAAATATGAATCTCCTATTATTTATTTGTATCTTTACCGTTATTTTACTTTTACGAAAATGCTTTCCTAATAGGTTTGTGCATATCAGATGATATACTTCGTGCGATTATACATATATGTGTAAAAAATATGCTAACTTTTATTTTCTCCAGGGTGGAGGAGAAATGGGTGAATTCTTCAGAGCAACCGACTGGAGTAAAACTGCTTTAGGTCACCCCGAAAGCTGGCCCCAAAGCTTACGCACCACGGTGGGAATATTGTTGAATTCCAAATCCCCAATGTTCTTGTGGTGGTCTGATGAATTAACTTGTTTATACAATGACGCCTATCGCCCAAGTTTAGGGAAAGATGGCAAGCATCCTTCTATACTGGGGATGCCTGGAAAGGAAGCATGGCCGGAAATATGGCACATAATAGATCCATTGATTAGTAAGGTGGTGGAGCAAGGGGAGTCGTTTTGGTATGAAGATTTGTTGGTGCCCATTTTACGGAATGGAAGACTTGAAGATGTGTATTGGACCTTTAGCTATAGTCCTGTTCACAATGATACAGGCAATGTGACTGGAGTGCTTGTTATCTGTACAGAAACAACTGAAAAAGTGATTACGTCACGTAAAATTGAGGAAAGCGACCAACGTTTTCGCAATACCATGAAACAAGCCCCGGTAGGTATTACCATTTTAAGGGGCCCTCAGTATATCGTAGAAATGGCTAATGATGCCTACCTGCAACTTATAGATAAAACAGAAACTGAATTTACAGGAAATCCATTATTTGACACGTTACCTGAAGTAGAGGAAACTGTGCACTCCCTGCTGGATAGTGTACTAAGCACCGGCATTGCCTATCATGGTAACGAACTGCCTGTTCCGATCAAAAGGTATGGAAAACGGGATATTTTTCACTTCGATTTTATTTACTATCCACTGAAAGAGGGTGGGAAAATTACCGGTGTCATAGTAGTAGTGACCGATGTAACTGAAAAAGTTGAAACCAGGAAAAAGATTGAAGAAGACAAAAGGCTCTATGAGACCATAACTCAAAACACTCCTGATCTTATTTACGCATTTGATCTAAACTATAGGTTCACTTACGCAAATGAAGCATTGCTGAAAATGTGGGGACGCATGCGGGAAGATTCGATCGGTAAAGGTATGTTGGAATTGGGGTACGAGCCCTGGCATGCCGAAATGCATGAGCGGGAAATAGATCAGGTTATTGCCACAAAAAAGTCTATCCGTGGCGAGGTATCTTTTCCACACGCCCTGATGGGAATCCGCATGTACGATTATATTTTTACTCCGGTAATAAATGAAAAAGGGGAAGTTGAAGCAGTAACAGGTACGACCCGTGATATTTCTGATATAAAAAATGCCCAAAATGAATTGAAAAAAAGTGAAGAACAATTCCGACTGCTTGCTGATTCCATGCCACAGCATATTTGGACCTCAGACACAGACGGCAATTTGAATTATTTCAACCAGTCAGTTTTTGATTATTCAGGATTAACGCCTGAGCAGGTTTATAAAGACGGATGGTTACAAATAGTGCATCCGGATGATAGGGATAAGAATATCGAAGTATGGCTAAATGCCATTTCAACGGGTAACGACTTTTTGTTTGAACACCGATTTCGAAGACACGATGGGGAATATCGCTGGCAACTTAGCCGGGCTATTCCCCAGCGGGACTCTAATGGGAAAATACAGATGTGGGTTGGTACGAGTACGGAAATTCAGGAGCAAAAAATAAGAGAAGAAAAAAAAGATGAATTCATCAGCATTGCAAGCCATGAAATGAAAACTCCCCTTACTACTGCAAAGGCGTATTTGCAAATGTTGGAGCTTTTGTTGGACGAAGACAATGAAGAGGCAAATCTGTACGCCAAGAAGGCAAGCCAGTCAGTCAACAGGCTTAACGAATTGATAGGGGAACTGCTGGATGTAAGTAAGATACAGCTCGGAAAGCTTAATTATAACATCACTACGTTTGATTTTAATGATATGATTGACACGACAGTAGAAAATATTCAGCTTACATCCACCACGCATACCATTGTAAAAACGGGGAAAGTTGATAAAAAGGTTACCGGGGATAGAGATAGGCTGCAGCAGGTAGTCATCAATTTACTTACCAATGCCATAAAATATTCTCCCCATTCAGAAAAGGTTTATATCAATGTGGATCAGAAACTTGACAAAATAAATGTATCAGTGAAAGATACTGGTATCGGAATTGCTCAACATAGTCTTGACAAAGTATTTGACAAATATCATCGGGTGGAAGAGCACGCCGTTCAATTTCAGGGCTTGGGTATTGGGTTATTTGTTTCTTATGAAATCATCCAGCGCCATCATGGGAAATTATGGGCTGAAAGCGAATTAGGGGAAGGAAGTACCTTTTACTTTACATTACCGGTAACTAATGGCTTACAATAAATAGCTAGACAAAGGGTGGAAAACAACCGGGGTAAGTGTATATTAATTTACGAAGATAATCAGGAGATTTTAATTCTGTGTAAAACGATTTTGACAAGGAAACATTACCGTGTGGAAACACGATTACGATGTGAAAATGTGATCAACGACATAGATAGTGTTCAACCAGATCTAGTTTTAATGGACCTGTGGATCCCGGAAATTGGCGGTGAGAAAGCAGTATCCCTTATAAAAGGAAACCCCGCCACCCGTGATATTCCTGTACTGCTGTTTTCTGCTAATGCAGATATTAAAGAAATATGTAAAAGAACAAATGCCAATGGATATCTGGAAAAACCCTTTGACCTAAAAACTTTCATTGCAACAATAGAAGAGTATATTAAATAAAAAATTACGATGCCAAAAATATGATGCATGTATTCAGACTTTTAGAGATGGCTATTGAAATAGAAAAGAAAGTCAGCGTAAAAAGGCCAAACCGTGATTTTTTACTTGAAATTATATCCTGTAAATTTAAATATGAGGAATTATTAAAATAGGCAGAGGTAAAACGGGAAGAATTGGAGTTGGCGTTTGAAAATTCCACATGGCCTGAGGAACTCGATTTGGCAATAATTATTTAACCTATAGTTTGAGAGTTAATTCTATAAGGATAGAGCTTTTCTATAACGTTAAGATTTTGACGTATATTAACCTTTAAAGCTGCACGCTATTAGCCACTATTTAATAATGAGAGGACTATCTTTAAAAGTATTGCTTCCTTTGACCATACTACTGGAGGAACTATTAGAAAGGCGAGATTCGGTGCATGACGGTTATCATTGCTGAAGAAGCATATTGGACACTTAATTCCAGCCAAGACATTTCAATAGAGGTTGACATTGGTAATCACCTTCTCATTCAGATGGCCCAGACCGAAATAAGAACGGGAAACACTTTTCTTAAAAAAGGGTTGATCTCATGGTAGTAAATTAAGCTAAGTCAAGGGAGGTGTCTGTATCCTCTATTCGGGAATCACCGGCTGCACCCAGGCTATCTGGTATTTCATATTTTCCACCGGATTCTCTTGGGGTTTGGTGGAAGTTATTTTGGCTCGTACAAATAGCAATTCAGGATCCAGCTTAAATGATGCCGAAGTACCCTTTTCCTTTTTAAGCACAGTCGTTTCCTTTTCGCCCTTTTTGCAGCCAATAAACTCAATGGTATAGTCAATACCGTCTTCTGCCGCTACCTTAACAGATAGTTCATTATTCTTGAATGAAAAATCTTCCAGGGTAACTCCAGTAGTCGCATAGAACTCTCCCGCTTCCAATGCATCAATTAAGGAACCGGGCTGTAGGGAATCGGCCCGCACCATAACCCAACCCCTTCCGGAATTACTAAAAGTAGCACCCATATGATGGTAATTGTGGCTGTCATCCGTCGCCAGGCCAAAAAGCAGCGGCTGCTCTTTTTGCATATAGGCGATATTGACATAATCCCACATACGCTCGTAGCCCATCCGTATGGAATCTCCAAGGTTATTTACTTGGGGATGTCCGTTATAAACTTCAAAGAACCGTTCTCCCTTTAATTTTACGATGTCCTGCAGCGTGATTGCCCAGCGGAAGTTGGGATGGTTGATATGTACCATCATGGGCTGACCGGTTTCTTTTCGCCGTTCCAATACAGCATTGATATTGTTTTGAAGCACCTCTGCCACGCTTTCTCCACCTTGTGGGAGAAATAGTTTGTCAAGATTTGTTATGTTAAGGTGTAGGGGCTTACCCTTATATCCATCCGAGATTTCCTCCGCTGGAATCATAAGGAAACTTTCATCCTCCTGGAAAAGTGGGGCATACTCCGTATAGGTTTTCAGCTTCACCTGCGTTTCACCATCTTCCACTTTATATTCAACCCAATCCTCCCCGTATTCATCCAAATAATTTTGAAAGGCAGTCTGATATACGCTGTCTTCCCGCAGGGTAACCCATTTATCCCCTTCCGCAAAAATATTATGGTCGGTTAACGCCACAAAGTGATACCCGTGGCTTTTATACCAATCCATAATTACCTCCGGAAATTCGTCCCCATCACTCCAATAGGAATGGGTATGCAGGTTTCCTTTATACCACTTCTTAGTGGAGGCTGGCTCCTTTTCACAGGAAGTGAAGATAAACAAAACACATACAAGTAGCGAGAAAGCGAATAAAGAGGTGGATTTCATATTGTTTGGGTTGACAAGACGCAACAATATACTACTAAAAATAAAAATGGCCTAGCAAATCCAGATTACCGTTAGGTTAATTTACATTTATATGAATGTAACTTTAGCTATTCAGCCCCGTCCGCTACGATAATTTGGCGCAATAGCTGCTCGTCCAACTCATGCCCACCCGCATAGGTGAAGTTGCTTAGTTTCCGAAAAGCCACTGTTTCAACATGACCCAATTGCTCTTTTAATCTTTCTGGCGTGATTAAAGGGTCACTATTCCCAGTTGCCAAGATAAGGTGTAGGTTTTTTGCCTTCTCCTGTAGCTTTTCCTTATCCAAATCAACAGCCAATGCACCTCCCAAGAGAACCATTTTTTGTATCGGTAATGGGCTTTGTACTACCCAGCGGCTGACGGTGGCGGCCCCTTGGGAAAATCCCAAAACATTAATCTCAGGCCTGTCATCAAACGTTTTCAGAACCTCTTTTACAACTGCGTTCAAGTAGTTCATTCCGTTTAGAATGTCAGTTTCCCGTTGATGCTTGGTCATCCAATTGGCTCCCACCCGGCCGGAGAATCCTTCCAGATAGGAGCGGTTGATTCCTTCCGGTGCCACAAACAATCGGGAGGAATCGAAGAAAGGCCTGAATTTGCGTAGGAAAAATTCGGCAAGTTGACCGTACCCATGCAAGATCAGCCAGATTTCCTTTTCCGTCCCGGAAGGGTCATGAGATGTTAAAAAATAGTTTTGTTGGGTATAACTTACCTGCTGTTTGCCTAGGTCATTCATGGTTGGTTATTTGTTGAGATCCTCAAATTTAAAAGGAAGCAATTGGTCAATACCACTCGCTTGCAGCACTTCGCCTGAAGGCATATACATATAGAGCTCAATAGGCAAGCCAAACTTGATTTCGTACTCACTGATAGACTGCCGACAAAGGCCACAGGGAGTGACGGTGGCATAGTCCTCTTTTCCAGAGGCTCGTCTGGCAACAATAGCCAATTTGATAGGCGGTATTTCCGGGAAATTGGCGTGCGTGTATCCCAATAGGATCCTTTCGGCGCAAACGCCTACGGGGAAGCAAACGTTTTCCTGATTATTGGCGGTATAAACTTGGCCGTCCTGGAGCAGCACCGCAGCGCCCACCATAAATCCCGAGTACGGGGCATAGGCATTTTCTGTGGCAGCCTTCGCTTTGCTAACTAACTCCTGTACATCATGAGGAAGGGAAGTCCAGCTGTAAAGGGTTAGCGTGCTGGTCGTTTCAATTTTTTTATTGGTCATATGGGGGCTGCTAGTAGGTTGTACACTATTTGGATAAGCTTTGTGATGTCCAAGATGTTTAATTTTTTCGTTAAATAAAATGTAGGGCAAATATTCTCTAATGAAAATCTAGGAAGTGATACTATTCCAGAAGATAGAACACTAATCTTTGAAAGACTAAACCCACGAAAATAATGCAAGAGAAAAACATTTTGATCCTTGGGGCGGGAAAATCAGCAACCGTATTGATCGATTACCTCTTGAGGGATGCTGAAAAGAAGTTAAGGAAATTTGTCATTGCGGATGTTTCTCTGGAAGCGGCAGAGCAGAAGGTCAAGGGTCATCCTTCAGCCACAGCTAAGGCATTGGGTATTGAAAACGAAGCCGAACGGAAAGGGTTGATTCAACAAGCTGATTTGGTGATATCCATGCTGCCTCCGTCCTTTCACCCCTTGGTTGCTGCAGATTGTGTGGCAATGTCCAAGCATTTTTTCTCGGCTTCCTACTCTTCTGCGGAGATGAAAAAATTGGAATCCGAAATCAAAGAAAAAAGCTTGTTTTTTTTAAACGAATGTGGTCTGGATCCTGGGCTAGACCATATGTCCGCCATGCAGTTGATGGATAGGGAAAGGGAGCAGGGACATACGATCACCTTGTATAAATCCTTTTGCGGAGGATTGATGTCCCCCGAATATGTAGACAACCCCTGGAACTACAAGTTTACCTGGAGTCCCCGAAATGTGGTGTTGGCCGGGCAGGGCGTGTCGAGTTTTATCCGCAACGGGTACTACAAATTTATTCCCTATCACATGCTTTTCAAACGGACCGAAGAGGTTCATTTTCCGGGATTGGGGACATTTGAAGGCTATCCCAACCGGGATTCACTTTCCTACCGTGAGATTTATGGACTGCAGGATATCCCAACGATCCTAAGAGGAACTCTGCGAACCCAAGGTTTCTGCCAAGCTTGGAATGTTCTGGTACAACTGGGTCTTACCGATGATTCTTATGAAATGGATTTGCCAAAGGGATTTACTTACCGGATGTTAACAAACACCTTTCTTCCCTATGACCCGAATAAATCCGTCGAAGTAAAAATCAAGGCGCTTCTTCCCGAAGTAACGGATGCCATTTTGGCGAAACTAGCATGGTTGGGGCTTTTTGAGGATGGACCACTTGCCTTGCGTAAGGGCAGTCCAGCTAAGATTTTGCAAAAACTGTTGGAAGAAAAATGGAATCTAAAGCTTGGTGATAAGGATATGGTACTGATGCAGCATCAGGTTGAGGTGCAAGTAGGAGAGCGGGTAAAACGATTAGTAAGCAGTTTAACGGTAAAAGGCGATGACCAAGCGCATACCGCCATGGCCAAGACTGTAGGACTGCCATTGGGAATAGCTGTCGATTTGTTTTTGGAAGATAAATTTTCCAGTAGGGGACTTTTACTTCCTACACGCAAAGAAATATATGAACCCGTTTTGCAGCAATTGAGAGTAGAGGGGATTTCCTTCGAAGAAAGTGAATCTTGGATAGACGAGAAGTAATTGAACTGAGTTTGAAAGATATTTTCCGCCTAAAAATTCAATTGGCATCCAATATATCCTGCGAGATCAATCGGTAGATTTCCGCCAGTTGCTCATTATAGGTCAAAAACTGATGATGTGCCTCCAAAGTGGGGAAATCTTCCCGAAGGGCAGGGCCTGTCTGGGCTGCTCTCGCACCGATTTGTAGGCATTTGCTGATTTGTTCTATGATTAGTGGCTTGAGCATTTCCATATCCAAACCCTGCCGGTTCATGATTGCTTCCGCAATGCCAATCAGATGATTGGTAAAGTTACTGGCAAAGACAGCAGCCACATGCACGGCTTTTCGGTCCTTTGATTTTACAGTATAGTAGGGAGAGGTAAGGCTTGCGGCCAGTTTTTTTAGAATTTTAAGCGTCTCCTGATCTTCTGATTCGAGAAGTATGGAAACATCGGCAAAATCAAGGTCCCGGTTTTTACTAAAGGTTTGCAAAGGATAAAATATCCCTGTATAACTTGCTGAACTATACTCCAAAATTTCCAAGGGCATGCTACCACTGGTATGGACCAGAATGCTGTTTTCTGGAAGTATTATTCCATCCGCCACATCGGCGATCGCCTGATCCGCAACAGCAATAATAAACACACGGGCTTTACTTTCAGAGAAATCCAGCTCGTCGGTAGCTTCTGTGGCATAAAGCCTTCCCGTAATCCTTTTAGCATGGTCCAGATTACGACTGTAGACTTCTGTGATTTCATGTCCGGCGGTCTCCAAGGCTGCACTGAGGTGCCAAGCCACATTACCGGAACCAAGGATTGCGATGTCAAACTTCATGTGTTTATAATTGTTTTTCAGTTGCCACATGGAATCTCGCAATTATAATCATCCCTCCGTGCGTTGCCTGCGTCATGCTCGATTTCATGAGAAAACAATCATAACGGTCAAAATAAAACCCCTTGGAAGGGGTTTTAGAAATAAATGGGGGCTGGATCTTTATTCCAAACCTTTATTACGCATTTTGGTAAATTCGTCATAGCGCCGATAAATGGCGGTACAAAATCCGAACAACATGATGATGGTGCCAAGCCATAATACATTTATAAAAGGCTTGACGGAAGCTTTCATGACAACATAGTCTTTCTGGTAGGTATTGTACTTAAACACAAACTTTCCTTCCTCAGGTAAAATATTGTCAATCTCCACTTTGATTCCAAGATCCGAATCAATGGCTGCTATTTTTCCCACTTGATTATCCCGGATAAGAAACATGGGTTCGATAAGCCGCTTCACATCATTATCCATGATACTGAGCTTCGCACGAATGGCGACGTCACCTTCTTGCAGGCTCAAATCTCTCAATTCTTGGGGGTCACTGATAAGTTCCGTACCCTCAAAATTGGTCACAAAATCATTCATGAAAAACTGTCCCCCTGGCTCGGAATTTTCAAACTGATCCTCTTTCCATTCGGGATCCTCGTAGTCGTTGATGGCCGATACGTGGGTATATAAATCTTTAGAAAGGTATCTTTTGGAATCCGGAGAAGAAATCAATCCCATGGTAGGGTTTGGCTGGGACATGGGGAATAAGGTGAATTTTAGATCATCTTCCTGATAGTATTCCACCTTAAAATAACTGTTTTCCTCCAAAACGATGCTTACCGTATCTCCTCTTGAGAAATAGGTTTTTCCTTTGGCATCAATATCTTGGAGGGCAACGGCAGCGTTTATGCCGTCTACAGATTCCAACAAGTCAGCTTTGACATATCCGGGAAAGCCTTTGACTTTTTTGTGCCTGCCCCGATAGATTACTTCGTAATCCTTCATCTGCAGCGGCTTGTTAATCCAAAGTAATACGTTTTGTTTGTTTAGATCATCTTCCCAGTCCTTTTTATAGGTCATGCCTGACATGTTGATGGAAATGGTGTCAGAATATCCCGAAGAAAACATAACCCCGATTAGAATCATTCCCAGCCCTACATGGGCAAGAGATCCGCCAGCAAGTTTAAACGTTTTTGCTTTGATTAGCTTGATAAGAATGGATCCGTTGGCTACGATAGTAAAGGCTCCCGCCAATACGACTACGATATAACTGATATCATAAACCTTTCCCAAGGTGATAATGACAGCTGCCAGAATCATGGAAATGATATATGGCGTCACCAAAGAATTTTTTAGCTCATGCTTATCCATTTTATTCCACCAGAAGTACTGCCCCACACCCGTCAATAGGGCTAAAGCAACGGCAAACCAGAGTTGGAATTTGGTGTAGAAACCTACCTGATCCGCAGGCGGAGCCATATTGGATATGCCTCCCAATCCTTCCACGATGGCATTATATACCGGGATAGAGGTGGGCAATATGACTTGAAAAGCCATTAGCCCCAAGGTAGTGGCACCAATGAAAATCCAGAATTCCCGTGAATAAACAGATGCTTCCCTATCGGAAGTTGGAATGTTTTTCCATTCTTTCACAGATAAGAAAATGGCTATAACCAAGAAGAACAACATGTAAATCAGTAACTGACCGGAAAGCCCCAAATCAGTAAAGGAGTGCACGGAAGAATCTCCCAACACGCCACTTCTTACCAAGAACGTAGCATAAAGGACTAGAATAAATGAAGCTATTACCAGAACAATAGAGGTCTTCAGAGCCGTACTACTCTTCTTATAGGTAATCATGGTATGAATTGCTGCCACCATGATTAGCCAGGGAACATAAACTGCATTTTCTACAGGATCCCAATTCCAATATCCGCCAAAATTCAACGTAACATAGGCCCAATAAGCTCCCATAATAATTCCCATACCCAAAATCATGGCAGAGAATATAGCCCAAGGCAAAGCTGGTCGTACCCATTCCGAATAGCGCTTCATGGCAAGGCCTCCCATTAGGAAAGCAAAGGGTACTAATGTAGAGGCATATCCTAGAAACAGTGTTGGGGGGTGAATAACCATCCATATATTCTGCAACAAAGGATTCAAACCTGTCCCATCCTGTGGGATAAATTCCGGGTTAATTTGGAAAATCGGAGCTTCAGAGATGTCTCGAAGCAAAATAAAGGGGGAACTACCAATCTTAAGATCACCTATCACTACACCCAGAATCATGGATACCAAAAACGCCTGAACGAGGGCAAAAACCACCATGACAGGACCTTCCCAGAACTTATTGGTATGTATAAGGATAATGCCCAAAACTACATTCCAAAAAATCCAAAGGATAAATGCGCCTTCCTGTCCTTCCCAGAAGCTGGAGATCATGTAATGTACTGGAAGTGCTTTGGAGGAGTGGGAATAGGCGTAGAAATACTCGAACCGGTGATTGTATATGATCTCGAAAAGTGAGATGGCAATTCCTACGCTCGCAACAGCATGTATGTAAAATGTAATACGGCTGAATCGTTTCCAGGAAGCTTTTTCGAGTTCGGGTGCTTTAATATAGTTATAATATGAAAAGGCAGTTATAATGGCAGTGACAAAAGCAACAATTGCCATTAAATGCCCCAAATTACCAACAAAGGTATTCATCATTATCCGGGGGGTTAATTGAAGGGGTAAGCAACAGGAAGATTATAGTGAAGCAGATTTTACGTCAGTTTCCTGATATTTGGAGGGACATTTCATGAGTATTTTGTCAGCGACAAACAGTTCTTCATTTCGAAAAGATCCGATAACCACTACCTGTTCCGAGCGGGCGAAATCCGCAGGTACGGGTTCGTTGTAGTAAACTTGTTGTTCGTCTCCATTATTGTCTACCATCAAAAAAGTAAACGAAGTTTTATCTTCATGGACCTCCAGGCCGACTACCTGTCCGTATTCACTTTTTTTCAATTCGCCTACAACGTGAATGGCATTATCATTGCCGTTTGTGGCCAATATTTTCGCGGTTGAGAAACTTTCATAAGTGCTTGCATCGCCTATGGAAGTAATAATGATCATGATGGCTACACCAATGATGCCCAGTCCTATGATATGTCCTTTTTTCATATTTTTATGATTGTATTTTAATGGCCAAGCCTGTCCCCAATTTGTCGGGAGAATCTCGCAATGATAATAATTCCTCCGTTTGACGTTCTCGTCACGCTTGATTTCAGGTTAACTCTTTATATTGTTTTTCCAGATTGGATATCTTTCTGTCAGTATGTACCACATAAACCAATATTCCCCCCAAAACAATTCCAATTATGCCAGTCAAAACGTATATTTTTCCATTGGAGCGCATGAGGTCAGCCATTTCCACTTTGGTATTCTGGTAGTCCTCTCCGGTAATTTCGATTTTATCCTGCGCATTAAGCGAAAGGGACAGCATTAGCAGTGAGATGAACACTAATTTTTTCATATGCTTATTGATTGATCATTTTTTCTTCCATTTTTCTTTCCAGTCTTCTATACCTTACACGTATAGTTGTCACCCAGGTTCCAAGCAATGACCACCCAATGACGGCTGGGTAAAAGACAATGCGTAGCTGACTGTCCATATCGTATGCGTTAAAACCGGGGTTGCCACCGTTTCCCGGATGAAGACTGTCAGTAAGTCTCGGGAGTATAAATATAAGCGGGATAAATGCGGCATATGCAAAAATGCTGTAAACCGCACTGATCTTCGCACGTTGAAAGATATCTGTCAGCGAATTTCTAAGGATTAGGTAGGCAAAGTACATCAACAGCCCTATTGCGGCTGCGTTAAGCTTTGGATCATTGGTCCAGTATGCCCCCCAGGTAAATCGGGCCCACAAACTACCGGTCGCAATTCCGATTACACCGAAGAGGATAGCCGCATTGGTAAATTCCAAGGACATGTCGTCGTCTTCCAGCCTGCCATTTCTCAGGTATTTTATACTGTATACGATTCCCACCGTAAGCATGGCAAGCATGGCAAACCACATAGCTACATGGAAATATAATGCTCGGATGGTTTCGTTGAGTATGGGAAGTCTGGGAACATCAGCCAATAATCCGGCGATAAGGGTATAGGCCAAGAGTGCTATGGCCAATACTTTCCACCAAGTTGCTTTCATAGAATTTCTACAGGTAATCCTCCTACAAAAGTAAGGTATAAATCCCTATTTCCTTTAGTTTGTAGGTTTTATTTGATCAAGGCCTTAATGCCGTGATTAGATTACACTAGGCTGTTTAATCGGTGGGCATTTAGCTTTTCCATATAAAGGGAAAAAGCAGGTATGAGGTAGCTGCAATTACACCGTTTATGGCCAGCAAGGTAATAATTTTATCCAAGCTTACCCCCCTGTCTAGTCCGTCAATTGCATTTTTGGAAATCTGAATGGCCAGCAGTAAGATGGGAATTAAAATGGGGAAACTTAAGATAGCCATCAGGGTGCCGTTGTTTCCGGCTTTTCCAGCGATGGAAGAAACCATGGTTAGGCAGGAGGAAAAGCCTATAGAGGTCAATAGTAAGTTTAAAAGGAACATGGGCTGATCCTGAACGGGATTTCCCATAACCACCGAAAACACGAGATAGCCTAATAGGGAAAGTACTAGCGTAAGGCAGGTGTTGTAAAGGATTTTGGAAATAATGATGGATTCTGGCGAAGCAATCATGTAATAATAGAGTTGCCTGCCGGAGTTTTCCTGAATAAAACTCTTTGCAACGGCATTGACGGCTGAAAATAGAATGATGATCCAGTATAGGGCATTCCAAGTGGGAATTTGGACAGTGCCTCCTTTTACTCCAATACTTAGGTACGTGATGTAGACCGTACTGATGACGTAAAGTAAAATGCCATTTAAGGCATATTTCTGTCGCCACTCCAGCGTGGCTTCTTTTTTAACCAATGCAATGATTTCATCCAACATTTGGTGGCAAAGATACAAAGTATTGATAAAGTAGCGCAGCATAGATTGTCTTTTGACAATATGTTGAAACAAATGTAAAAACCGTTTTTGACTGGTCTGTTTTAAGGAAATCCCAGTATATCATAAGTAGTTGATTACGTAGTTGTAGAATTAGTTAGTTTTTCATTGCAATTGAAAAATCAAAACAATATGCCAAAATTCCCGATAGATCCCTCCCCAAATACTTCCCGGAGAAGTTTTCTGACTAAAGTTGGTCTAGGCCTTGCCGCAGCATCCATGCCGATCTCTATTAGAGCAAGTCAGAAAAACCATCTTAGCACTTCTATTATCAGCATGAACAACTCCGACAAAATATTTATTCCGGTGATGCTCACCACCTACCATCAAGACGGTACAATTGATTACGACGGAATGAGCAGGTTGATGGATTTTTATCTGGCTGCGGGTGCCAAGGGTTTCTTTGCAAATTGCCTTAGCAGCGAAATGTATCTCCTCACAGACGAGGAAAAATTGAAATTGACTAAGCACGTCGTGGAACATGTGAATGGAAAAATACCCGTGGTAGCCTCAGGATCATTTGGAGACACGATCAATGCCAAGGCGGATTTCACCAAACGGATAAAGGATACGGGGGTGGATGCGGTGATATTGATTTCCGGCCATTTTGCCGAAAAGGAGGAATCGGATACTAAGTTTATACAGCATTTGGATGATTTTATGCTCCAGACTGAGGGAATCCACTTGGGCACCTACGAATGTCCCTCTCCATATAAGAGAATAATCTCTCCGGAAATCATGAAATTCCTAGTGGATTCCGGCAGGTTTATCTACCATAAGGACACTACGGAAGACATTGACCAAATTAAAGCAAAGATAGACCTGGCCAAAGGCGGTGAGCTTGGGCTTTATAATGCGCATATCGGAAGTGCGGCAGCATCTTTACAATATGGCGGAGCTGGCTTATCACCCATTGCGGGAAATTTCTATCCAGAAATCATTACCTGGATGTGCGAAAATGCCACAGATTCCAAGAAAAAAACGGATGTGGATTGGTTACAAAAGGAGCTTCGAGAGGTGGAGAAAAAAATTGGAAGTCAATATCAATTAGGGGCAAGGTACTTTTTGTCCAAGAGAGGTTTCCAAACACCGCTAGTCAGTCGTGGCACCCCTGGAGCCTTAGCGGTGGATCAGGCAAAAATTTTGGATGATTTACAGACTAGAGTAAGGTTATGGCATGAACGTTTGGGGATTTGACAAACTTTTTTCGGAGGTAAAAGCTTAGTGGCGAAATAACCAGAAAAGCTTAAAATTTTCTTTTCGAATCCATTGGGGAATTTCGAGTTATTAAAAAGTCTATTGTTGAATCCAAATCTGGGATATTACTATTTCCCCCCTCCTAACAAATTCTAATTTTGAAAAAAGGTCGTCTTGCCCCTGCAATAGACAGGGGCAAGATGACCTTTGAGATTATCTAAGCTTCTATATTAACTGATCCACTCAAAGCCCAAATAGGGCACCAAGACCGCAGGCATTTTGATGCCGCCTTCCTGTTGGTTGTTTTCCAAAATGGAGGCAACAATCCGGGGAAGAGCCAACGCACTGCCGTTAAGTGTGTGGGCAAGAACTGTTTTTTTATCCTCGTCCTTAAACCTGAGCTTAAGGCGGGTGGTCTGGTAGGTTTCGAAATTGCTTACCGAACTCACTTCCAGCCAACGTTCTTGGGCTGCTGAAAACACTTCCATATCATAGGTAAGGGCGGAGGTAAAGCCCATGTCGCCTCCGCAAAGGCGGAGAACCCGATACGGTAGTTCGAGTTTTTGAAGCAGCCCCTGTACGTACCCACTCATCTGTTCCAAAGCCTCATAGGATTTGTCCGGACGGGATATATGGACGATCTCCACTTTGTCAAACTGATGGAGTCTGTTTAGTCCCCGAACATGTGCTCCCCAGCTGCCGGCTTCCCTGCGAAAGCAGGGCGTGAAGCCTACATTCTTCACGGGAAGTTGATCGGCTTGGAGTATTTCGTTTCGGTATAAATTGGTGATCGGCACTTCTGCCGTTGGTATAAGATAGAGGCCATCTTCGGTGCAAAAGTACATCTGACCCTCTTTATCCGGCAACTGTCCGGTGCCGTAGCCACTTTCTTCATTGACCAAGATCGGGGGCTGTACTTCCATATAGCCCGCCTTAGTTGCTTCGTCAAGGAAGAAATTGACCAATCCGCGCTGTAAGCGGGCACCTTTACCTTTATACACTGGAAATCCCGCTCCAGCAATCTTCACACCCAGTTCAAAATCGATGATGTCATATTTTTTGATCAACTCCCAGTGAGGTGATTTAAATTCAGCAGACAATTCTGGAATGTCACCATGGGTAAGCACCACTTCATTTTCATCCGCGCCAAAACCGGCAGGGACAGATTCATGGGGGATATTTGGAATCGTATACAAAAGTTGGGTCAGGTCATTTTCCTGCTGTGTATATTGGTCTTCAAGTATTTTTACCTGTGCCTTTATTTCCGAGGTCCTACTTTTAACTTTTTCAGCCTCTTCCTTTTGACCACTTTGCATCAACTTGCCAATGGTCTTGGAGATGGAATTGGATTCCGCCTGCAGCTGATCCCTTTCCAATTGGATATTTTTACGGGTATCGTCCAGTTGAACTAGCTGGGATAAAACTGCTTCTGCTTCGGTAAAATTTCTTTTTTTTAGACCTAAAACAGCTTTTTCAAAATTTTCTCTGATAAAATTTACTTGAAGCATGGGTACTGGGATAGATATATATCTTCGTTTACCGCGCAAAGATAAGCAAATCTTGTGAGCAGATGCATCATTCAGCGCATAAGAGCTGGTTTGGAGGCAACAGATTATTTGACAAACAAGGATTCCATTCTTTTTAGAAATAAATTTGGAATTGATGTAAAATTATAACAATTTTCGAAAAGTTTGCGTTTTAACGATTGTTACCGTAATATTGTAGCATCAATATGTTCAAAATCCCAATCCTGGAGATTTTAGTATTATCTGAATACCTTTTTACAGCAATCAAGATATACACTACTGACTTCACCAATTAATCAATCGAAATTATTTTCATACGTTTTTTATGTATAACATAGAAGAATTAAGAATCAGACTATTGTCTGAATTAAAGGAAATAGCTGAAGAGCTTGGCGTAAAAAACTTCAAATCATTAAAAAAAGATGATTTAGTTTATGCGATTTTAGACCAGCAGGCTAGACTTCCCGAACAAGCCCTACCTAAGAAAAAGCCCTCCCAAGTAGAATCACCTGAAAATCAATCCCCTAGTACTCCCGAAAAAGCGCAGGAAGACAGCCCAAAGAAGGATGACACGCCTAAACCAGAGCCTACAACGGATGAAAAGCCAAAGTTTAGAAGGCAGAATGTGACAGAAATACCCAAAGAGGCGAAGGAAGAGGAAGCGGAAAAGCCTGTCGTTTCAGAAATCCCGGAGAAACCCCGACCCCAGCCAAGAGATAGTAAACCTAAAAGGAAACCGGAGCGTGCTGAAGTTGCGGTAGAGAATAAGCCGAAAGAGACAGTTTCACCAACAGCCCCAAAAGCTGAATCTCCTAAACCAATTCAAAAGCGGGAATCAACTCCGGTAGAAGACGACAACAATTCCCGTACATTCCGCCCCAGACGAAGGGCGGTAGTAGAAATTGAGGAAGTTAAGGCGGCAAGCCAGCAAAACCCAGATGGAGAATTGCCAAAACGCAGGCCCCAAAAGGAGGTAGATGATATCCCCCCTCAGGCAGAGACACAGCCCTTTATGTCCAAGCGAAAGATTGCGTTTGCTATTAAGGAGTTCGAAGGTATCATTGAAAATGTGGGTGTGTTGGAAATCATGTCCGACGGTTATGGCTTTTTAAGATCACTCGATTACAATTACCTAGCTTCACCGGATGATATTTATGTATCCCCATCACAAATAAAGCTTTTTGGACTCAAGACTGGTGACAACATAAAAGGTCAGATACGTCCCCCAAAAGAAGGGGAAAAGTATTTTGCACTTCTTAAAGTCATCAATGTAAACGGCAAGACCACGGACGAAATACGCGACAGGATTCCATTTGAATACCTTACGCCTTTGTTTCCGGAAGAAAGGCTAAAACTTACCACCACCCACGACAATTTTTCTACTCGTATAGTAGATTTATTTGCACCTATCGGAAAAGGACAGCGTGGAATGATCGTAGCCCAGCCAAAAACGGGTAAAACGGTTCTTCTACAGAAAATAGCCAACGCAATTGCCGAAAACCATCCCGAAGTTCATCTGATGATTTTATTGATCGATGAAAGACCGGAAGAGGTAACAGACATGGCTCGATCAGTAAAAGCGGAGGTGATATCCTCGACTTTTGACGAGCAGGCTGAACGGCACGTGAAAGTAGCGTCACTTGTTTTGGAGAAAGCAAAGCGAATGGTGGAATGCGGACACGATGTGGTAATCCTTCTCGATTCCATTACCCGTCTCGCCCGGGCACACAATACAGTTGTACCTTCTTCTGGAAAGATTCTCTCCGGAGGTGTGGATGCCAATGCACTTCACAAGCCCAAGCGGTTTTTTGGGGCGGCAAGAAACGTAGAAAATGGAGGATCTCTAACCATTATCGCCACTGCGCTGGTGGAAACAGGCTCTAAAATGGACGAAGTTATTTTTGAGGAATTTAAAGGAACCGGAAACATGGAGCTGTCACTTGACAGGAAGTTGTCTAATAGGAGAATTTACCCAGCAATTGATGTTCCGGGGTCAGGTACTCGTAGGGAAGACCTCCTAATGGACAAAGAAGAGATGCAGCGTGTATGGATTCTGAGAAAACTGATGTCAGACATGACTTCCCAGGAAGCAATGGAATTCTTGCTCCAACGAATGCGGGGAACACGAGACAATGCGGAATTTCTTATTAGCATGAATAGCTAAAAATATCTTTATTCTAATATTTGAAAGCCCTGGTTCTGCCAGGGCTTTTTTATTGTCAAAATTGAAGTGTAATACGTTTTATAGCGTTCAAAAAGCAAAAAAAGGTATTTGTATAAAATTTAATCTGCGTATTCAGCAAATTCAACCTATGGAAAGCTAAGTTCATCGACTTTCTTAAATCCCTTTTTTTATTTAAGGTAGGTTTGTTCATGTTAATTTTTAAAACATAGAAAACATGAACAGCACATCCATATTCTCCGGCAGTTTCAACAGAAAAACATTCTTCGTATATGGGGTGTTTTTAGCACTTTTGTTTTCATCCACTATAAGCTGGTCTCAAAACTTTATCAGTAAGCAAGATGGAGTATGGAATCAAAACACAACTTGGAACAGCACGCACAGTTGTGGTCAATCGGACAACGTGAGTGCCGGAATTCCTCCCATCAATAAAGGTTGGGGATGTGCCGTAAGTGTCGTTATCAACCATAATGTTGAATTTACCGGAAACGCAAATAATTTTGGAGCAAATGTTTTTAACGGGATCACGATCAAGTCAGGTGCTTCATTACACTTTTCTGGCAATGTAACCATCAGTGGAGGAGGTTCAGTGCCTACGTTTATCCTTGAGTCAGGTGCCACTATGAATGTTGCCGGGACATTTACTGTCAATCGTCCTGTTAAAATTGTCATCCCTTCGAATTCAGTGGTTACAATCAAGAACCTAGTTGTTGGTGACAGTAGGCCAGAAATAACCGTACAGGAGGGAGGGAAATTGATCATCTTGGAGACTACTGAACTGAAAAGCCAAAGCACATTGAACGTTCATGGTTCATTACATACCAAGAACCTCTCCTTTACGTCTGGAGGTACTCTTAATGCAGACCATCAGGGTGCTCAAATAATAGTGGATGAAACGACTACGCTGGTGTCTAATAGCACCTTAAATCTCAATGGTATATTAAACACAAACAATCTTATTTTCACGTCTGGAGGGAAATTAAATGCTAATTCCGATCAGGCAAAAATTGAGGTTGCAAAGGATTTAACCGTCAGTAACGGTACGCTGAGTCTAAGTCAAAGCAGTAGCATCCAAGTAAATGGTAAAGCCAACGCAGGTCAAAGTGGAACCATAAGTCTTACCCATTCTGCTTCGGCAAGTTTTGAGGGGTTGGTCACCATCCCTAACGGAGCCACTATTAAAGCTGCAAATTCCTCCCATTTCCGATTCGGTAACAACGTTGATATGTCAGGAGGGGGCAAACTGGAATTGAGGAATAATGCAGAAGGTATCATCCAAGGCGATGTTTCTTTGCCAAACGGAAAAATTGAGACCTTTGATTACAGTGAGGTATATGTCGGAGGTAAACTGACCGCTTCCAATGGGGGAGAAGTTTCTACCTTTAATAACTCTGCTTTTAATATATGTGATTACCCCAATTCAACCCAGTTGGGAACATATCACATCAAAATGCTGCAAAACAGTTTTTATGGCGAAGGATGCTTTGCGCTTCCGGTAATCTGGGGAGCATTTACTGCCCAATTTGACCCATCCAAAAAGCAATCCAATATAGTGTGGGAAACGACTAAAGAATGGGAAAACAGTCATTTTGAAGTGGAAAGATCTCTGTCCGGAGTTGATGGATATACTGTGGTAGGAGAAATTTCAGCAGTTGGATACTCAGATTTGATCAGCTCCTACATGTTTGAAGATCAAGCTATCCCAATTCATAAAGGTTTCGTTTACTATCGTATTAAGCAGGTAGACTTGAACGGCAAGTACGCTTATAGTGAAACTGTTAGTGTGATGGTGCAAAACATATCGGAAAATTCCACCGCCTCCAAATGGGTTGCGTATCCAAACCCTACAAGCGGAGATGGCTTCAATCTCAAACTTACTGAAGCGTCCAACACTGACCAGGGACCAATTACTGCCCGCATCATCTCCCTGAGAAATTCTCAATCGGTGCAGGCAACTGATCTTTCCATGCTTTCCCTACTTATTGGCCAGCAGATCAGCCAGGCTCCAAAGGGTGTATGTGTAATAGAAGTAATCCAAGGGAATGAAGTGACACACTTGAAAATTTTAAAGCACTAACGATTTTACTAAAGGTCAGCATAATTTTCACATGTTCGATGTATTTATGAAACCGAACTGAGGAGAAATTCAATTTAGATGAATCCTTATTATTTGCAGACCTGCGAAGTTTTCTACCGAACGCGCAGGTCTGTTTTTTTTAATAGTTGCGTCCTGTGGTTAAAGTGAGCTACTGGATTTCTGTCATTTAGTTGTGCTTCAATGTTTTAAAACAAAATTTAGAAATGTACGAAGGATATGTGAAGGGATTTTTTTAAATTGCAGTTTTCAACCCTATTGTTAATAAACCTTTTTTACCATGAGACCGATAGATATTTTAAAGGACTTTTACGGTTACGATCAGTTTAGAGGTAACCAAGAACCAATTATCAATGCCGTGATGGCGGGAAAAGATACCATCGCACTGATGCCAACAGGTGCGGGAAAATCAGTCTGCTATCAGGTGCCTGCCATGTTGCTGCCTGGACTTACATTGGTGGTTTCTCCCTTAATTGCATTGATGAAGGACCAGGTAGATGCCCTGAATGCCATTGGGATTCCGGCTGCTTTTCTGAATTCCACGCAGAGTAGCAGTGAGCAGCGGTTTATTTCCCACGAAGTCACATCAGGTAAAATCAAATTGCTATATGTAGCACCGGAACGAATTTTTTCAGGAGGAAACTCTGTATTGGACCTTTTGGGGAATGTTACTTTGTCCTTAGTGGCCGTGGATGAGGCCCATTGCGTTTCCCAGTGGGGCCATGATTTCCGACCTGAATACCTGAAAATCGGTGAACTACGGCAGAAATTTAAAGATATTCCCTTTTTGGCGCTTACAGCAACGGCTGATACCCTCACCAGAAAGGATATTGCAGATAAGTTAGGGTTAGTTTCGCCCACTTGGTTCGTATCTTCCTTTGACCGGCCCAATATCACTTATAGGGTCGTTCTGCGAAACGATGCTTTCCAAAAACTGATTGACTTTCTATCCCACCACCCAGGAGATTCTGGCATAATTTATTGCCTGTCCAGAAAGGGTGTGGAAGATACTGCGGAGCGACTTCAAGATTTTGGTTATCAAGCCTTACCTTACCATGCAGGTTTAGAAAGGGATGTTCGTCAGCGCAACCAAGAGCAGTTTATCAAGGACGAAACAAAGATCATCGTGGCTACTATTGCTTTCGGCATGGGTATAGACAAGTCCAACGTGCGCTTCGTGGTTCATATGAACATGCCGCAGAATGTCGAATCCTATTATCAGGAGACAGGAAGGGCAGGCCGGGATGGTTTGCCAAGTGAAGTTTTATTATTTTACAGTTTTGGTGATAGTATCACGCTGGGTAGGATGATCGAAAACTCGGAAAATCCCGACCATATTGAAGTGATGAAGAAAAAGCTGGACCGAATGGTTTCTTTTTGTCAAACCCAACGGTGCAGGCGACGGTTTCTATTGGATTACTTCGGGGAAACCCAAAAGGAGGATTGCGGCAATTGTGATATATGTTTCCAAAAAGGGAATAAATTAGACGTGACTATTTTCTCTCAGATGTTGTTGTCAGCCGTGGTACGTATGAAGGAGTCATTCGGCTTAGCTTATGTGATACTTGTTCTCCGCGGCTCCCAATCCGTCAAGGTTCGTGAGGCGCATAAGGCTTTGGGAGTATATGGGGTTGGAAAGGACAAAAGTGAACAATTCTGGAAAAAATTGGGGAACCAATTGGTTTTGGAAGGCTATTTAGAGGCCACGGATAAGGAATACCCCACTTTGTCGTTGACACCCTTGGCTTGGGAAAAACTGAAGCAGAAGGAGAAAATTATGCTTTCCATGGACGAAGGAATTTTGGCAACACCCACGGAGCAGTCGCACGACAAAGGTCTTTTAGAAAAGCTTAAAAATCTTCGGTTTAGTTTGGCTAGGAAATTTAATGTACCCCCTTACATTATTTTTTCTGATGCCACACTGGTCGAGATGGCAACCCATTATCCAACCGATTTGGCTACTTTGCGTCAAATCAATGGAGTCGGACAGGTAAAGGCTGAAAAGTACGGTGATGAATTCCGCCGTGTGATAAGCCAATATTTGGTGGAGAATGACATCACGCCCCCCGCTCCAAATCGGATAAGCGGTTCCCAACGCAGGACATCCTCCTCCGGGAAGAATGTTGGAAGTGAAAAAGAAACATTGGAGCTATTTCAAAAGGGGCTTTCAGTTGATCAGATAGCTGAAAAAAGGGAGATGGCGCCTAGCACGATTGAAGGTCATTTGTTTAACCTTACGGAAAAGAAATTGATACCTCAACAAGAATTTCTCAACAACGATCAGATTGCGGAGATCAAGGCATTTTACGAAACTCAGGAAGGTCATTTTCTCCGTCCACTTAAGGACCATTTTGGAGACAAATATACTTATCTGCAATTGAAAGTAGCCGTCAGAATTAGCTAGTTCATCTTTGTTATTTGGCTTTTTATTTTTTGGCGTGTTTGTATCGGATGTAGAAAATCAATAAATCATACCCATAAAAAAGGTGCCTGTTTTGGGCACCTTTTCTTTTAACTAAAATCGAATAATTTACTTTAACCAAGCTAACTTTATTTCATCCGGCGCTTTCATTCTGTCGGCAAGTCGCATATAGCGGGAAGACAGACCGGCTAGGTAATCCTGCGCTTTGGAGGCGACATCATTCAATCCTGTTGCTGCCTCAACGTTCCACAGTTTTACCAAATGGTCGATTATCCTGGCGTAATCCCATCCGGTATAAACGCCAATTTTTTGGGTGATTGCCGAGAACTGGTCAAAAACAGTGGGGTTAGGACCTCCTTTACCCATCAATACCGCCGGCATAACGATTTGCTTGCGCATCATCTTTTCAAAAGCCAACATGGCTCCATTGGGATCAATTTCAAAAACCTGGGACATAAAGGACTTGTATGCTTTCTCATGCCGGGCTTCATCTCCGGCTATTTGTTTGCAAATTCTTCCCAATACCGTATCTCCAGCCTTGTCAGCCAGCTTCCCGGTGTTGACATGGGAGATTTTGGTAGCTCTTTCCTGAAATGAAGTATATATAATGGCCTGGTACGGGTCTTTTTCAGACCTCGGATCAAAACCGTTGTATATCAGTCGATGAATGGTCTGTTCAACCTGCCTCATGTCAGCCCGACCGGAAAGGTATAGGTATTTGTTTAGCAAATCTCCGTGTCGGTTTTCTTCCGCAGTCCAAGCCCTTGTCCATCTTACCCATCCGGCATCGCTCGTAAGGTTCCCTTCTTCATTAATACCCTCAAGCATATTGAAATATGTTTGATAGCTTGGGAGCGCTTCCTCAGTGATCATATTGCCAATAAGGGAAGTGATAATAGTGTCAGGAATTCCCTCAGCCCTTTCACGAAGCAATTTCACTTGATCCATTGCGTCTGGCTGGGTCATATCCGGTAGAAAATCAGTAGGCTGCCAGCAGTCATCCGGATCCAATAACGTTGAATCCACGGTTTGACTGACGTAGTCATTTAATTGACTAATCACCTCTGCGTTTTTTTCTATTTCATAATTTATTTCGCTCGATTTACTCATATGTCGTTCATTTTTTACCTCGCCTTATATACAAAAAGCCCCCTTAATTTTTATCATTTGCCTGTTACGCAAATAAACAATTTCCTATTCAATTTTTCAAATTGTACATACTCTTAGAACATCAAAAGTAACATGATGATTCAATATATTCATCACCATATCAATGATAAGTTGGTTTTCGCAGGGAGAGGTAGTAGTTATTTAATAAGTCAATTGATAGGCGGCTACTTTGTTTTTAAAGAAAGTAGGTACCACCACGATGTTGTCCTCAGGAATAAACCCGATGTCTGCGGTATTTGATTCGTCGCCGGAAGTATCCAACAGTAACGTTTCTTTGCCTTCTTGAATCAGGTAAATCTCTCCTTTCCACCTACTGGCCAGAAAGGTATCCGAGTCGATTACGATTAATCCGTCACCGCCAGTTACGCCCGAATTGATCATGGAAAAGCTGCCGTCTTTATTGTATTTTTTTAGACCTTCTGCATCCAGTCCATAAAGTGTCTTGTCGGCACCTACCCGCAATCCATTGATGTTAGGTTGGTTTTCAGCGAAGGTATGAATGTCTCCGTTTTCTAAATAAAGTATTTTATTAGCCCGCATGTCGGAAAAATACACCCGCTGTCCGTCTGAATCCGCATCATTAAGAAATTGTGCCCCTTCGACTTCGTAGGTGTTTAAAATGTCTCCAGATGCCAAGTCTATCTCCACTAAGGCATCGACATCGGTGACGTACAATTTCCCGTCCATCACGGCCATACCTTTGGGTGCATTTAGGCCGGTTACCCATTCTTGATCAATAATCTCTCCTGTTTTGGATAAGATAGAAATCGAACCCACCCCGTCTTTACCAGCCGGTTCACCTTCAATATTGGCCACATAGAGCTGGCCATTACTTGGCTCATAATGAACGGATTCGTTGGTGATAAATACATCCGGGGTTTCCCAAAGCAGTTCAAGGGTTGGTTCAGAAGTTGTTTCCGCAGTTTCGGTCATGCTATCGGACGCTGATTTTTCACTTGGCCCACAAGAGAGCAATATAGCTGAAAAAAGCGTCATTGGGATAATTAATCGAATTTGAATCATTGGTTTATAGCGTTTTGGTATACAAAAATACAGTTATTCTTTGAGTATTTCTCCCGATTGGGCAAACTATTATTTGTCCAGCAAATACCAGCCCAAAGGATCTACTTCCACATGGGCTGAACTGTTTACCTCTATAGGGGTTGAGGATAGTGTTATTCTTTCTATGCCTTTTTCAGTTTTTACGTCTATAGGCAAAGAAAAAGTGCTTCCGGGCAGGCTTATAAGATAGATATTTTTTTTCTTTTTCTTTACAGACACCTTTGGCAAATCTTCGCGATATAAATACCAGGATAAAAACTCCTTGATATCCAAGTCACTATCTTTGGAAAGGTAGTCGATTAAGTCTACCGTGGAGGCTTGATTGGCATAGGTGAACACTTCTTGATGCGCAATCCCTTGTAGTAGAGGGAAAAAGGCGTCGTCACCCAGCATAAACCGCAGGCTGTGCATGATAAATGCACCTTTGGTATATACATCTGGATGGTAGGCGATGTCAGAATGACTCTCCGGTGGGCTTACCACGGGAAGATCGTTTTTAATTCGTTTTTTTGCATCTGCTACTTTTTCATGATAAGCTTCTTCCCCATCATGTTTGAGGTAGAACAACCAGTCTCCATAGGAGGTGATTCCTTCATGAATCCAATAATCTGACCAATCTGAAATTGAAACTTTGTTTCCAAACCATTCATGCCCCAATTCATGGTGTAGCAACCAGTCATACCATACTTCCCCCATGCGGACAAACTGGAAATTATTGCCATAGGCGTTAATGGTTTGGTGCTCCATTCCCAGGTAGGGCGTTTCCACAACGGCAATTTTGTCTTCTGGAAAAGGATATGCGCCGAAAAAATGTTCATGGGTTTCTGTGCTTTTTTTTAACACCTCTAATAATAGAGGTGCCTTATCTTTATTCTCTTCCAGGACATACGCCACCATGGGTATTTCATCTCCCGAAATTCCCCTGAAATTCCCCTTTTCCATATGGAATTTCCCCATGGTAAAATTGATGTTGTAATTCATGATGGGATAGTTGGATTCCCAATGGAAAGTCTTTTTTCCAGTATCTTCAACCGTGCCCTTTAGCCGACCATTGGCGGCAACAGAGTATATTGCGGGTACGGTAATGGAGAGGCTTACACCATTTGCTGGTTTGTTTTTTGGATGGTCCAGGCAGGGCATAAAGATTTTGCCTCCTTCATTTTGACTGGAAAGCCCCATCCAGTGGTCGCCCTGACTGTCCTTTTCCCAGGTAAATCCACCCGACCAAGGAGGGTTGGAGGCAATGGGAGTTTTTCCATGGTAATATACTGTGACTTTATCTGGTTTTTTGCCATCTAAGCGTATATCCAATAGGTCATTTTGATGCACGAACGTCAGGGAGTGTCCGTCCCCTTTTACATCGTTTACGATATACTGGGAGACCAAATCCAACCGTAGCGTGTCCGTGTTTTCCAAATAGCGAACCGAAAGCGTTGTCGATCCGGCAATTTCTTGGGAATTAGGGAGTATTTCCAAATCCAGATGGTAGTGCGAAACACGAAATTTCTTCTGATGCGGATCCATTGGACCTCCCCAATTCCATGACTCACTTTGTTGGGCATATAAGGATTCGGTGATTCCAGAAAAAGAAAAACTCAAAAGAAAAATTATGAAGATGAAAGAAGTTTTGGTCATGTGTAGGAAGTGGGGTATGTGAGGGTTAATTCAAATTTTTGCTCTATCAGTGGTAAACCAAAGCTGTATGATTCTTGTTCAAGAACAAGTTTGAAGCCAAGTTTTTGGTAGATGGACGCTGCTTTAGTTAATGGGGTTGTTGTCCATAAATAGATATTTTGATATTTCTTTTCCCGTGCAGTGAGCATAAATTCGGTGGTGAGTTTCTTCCCCAATCCAATTCCACGGAATTCCGGCGAAATGATGAAATATCTTAGCTGGCCCAAGTATTGATCACGATGAACTAGAGAGATAAAACCAGCTAATTGATCTTGGTATTCACAGATCCAAACTCGGTCGAGACCTTCCTTGAAGTTCCCCACAAAGTCGGCGAAACTTTCAGCAACATACTGTTCAAAACCAAGGCCAAAACCAAATTCCTCGTGGTATAATTTTCCGTGGAGATGAATTATTCTGCCAATATCGCCTGGGATTAAAATTCTTCGAATAAATATTTCATCCAAGGAAGGGGGATTTTTTTTTCGATACATACGGTTGGTTGCAATGGTTTTCGTGTCTCCAAAATTAGGCATAAAATCGAAAACCGACGGGCTTGCCCAACTAAAAATGGTTAGAATCGGGTTCTAATACAAATGTGGGTTGCATCCATAACGAATTAGACCTAACTTGAACATTCATTAAATCCATCAAAAAGATGGGCACATATTTCCATATAGAAACCTTAGTTAACCAAACAAACCTATGTCCGACTTAAACGCAAATTTTAAAAAAGCTCAGCAAGCCTTTACGGCGATCAAATCCAAAACCGTGGCGGAAAAGGCTGCTTTTTTGGAAGCCATGGCAGTTCAAATTGAAAACATAAAATCCGAGTTGATTCCGACTGCATCCAAAGAGTCCAATTTACCGGACGGCAGAATAACCGGGGAGCTGGGCAGGACCTTGGGGCAAATTAGGCTCTTTGCCAATTTGGTAAAGGAAGGCAGCTGGGTAGAAGCTACTATAGATCATGCCGACCCCGATCGATCACCTGCTCCGAAGCCGGATATACGGCGTATGTTGCGGCCACTTGGTCCGGTGGTTGTTTTCGGTGCTAGCAATTTCCCCCTTGCTTTTTCTACGGCTGGTGGAGATACAGTTTCAGCGCTGGCGGCTGGGTGTCCGGTAATTTATAAAGCCCATCCGGCCCATCCTGCGACTTCTAAATTAGTCGCTGGGGCTATTCGAGATGCCGCACAAAAATCAGGCATGCCCGAAGATATTTTTCAACATCTTGAAGGTGGAATATCCGTAGGTCAGGAGATGGCAAAACATCCCATGGCTAAAGCTATTGCATTCACAGGATCCTATACCGGTGGCAAGGCCTTGTTCGATACTGCTGCGGCAAGAGAAGAGCCAATACCAGTATATGCCGAAATGGGAAGTGTCAATCCGATTTTTGCCTTTGAGAGCAAACTATCACAGCATTTGGATGCCCTCGCCACCGCTTATGTAGGTTCGCTTACATTGGGCGTAGGCCAATTTTGCACCAATCCCGGGCTAATCTTTGTACCGGAAAGTAAGGCGGATGCTTTTTCGAAGGCTGTTGCAGAAAAGATAGCTGCCGTAAGTGCTGCCCCCATGCTGCATGACGGAATAGCCAAAACCTATAAGGATCGGATCGCTACGTTGAAGGAAAAGGATAAGCTCAGTTGGGTTCATGCGGCTACTGCCTCCGAGCTGACCCATGGTTCGCCTGCTTTGGCCAGGGTGACTGCTGCGGATTGGATAAGCGACGATGCTTTTCAGGAAGAGGTATTTGGACCTTTTGGCATTTTGGTATCCTACAAAAATACAAGTCAACTGGTACAGATAGCTGATTCCCTGAAAGGCCAACTCACCTGCACGCTGTGGGCGGAGGATGATGAATTGGCGGAAAATGTCGAATTTCTGGCCTTAATTGAAGAAAAATGCGGGAGACTTTTGTTCAAGGGAGCTCCTACAGGTGTTGAGGTAGGCTTTGCCATGCAGCACGGAGGGCCCTTCCCGTCCACATCAGATAGCAGAAGCACTTCGGTAGGGGTGTACGCAATTAAGAGATTTGCACGTCCCGTTGCCTTTCAGGATATGCCGGAAAGGTTTCTCCCTGAGGAATTAAAGGAATCCAATCCACTTGATATTTGGAGAACTGTGGATGGCGTCTTGAAAAAATAAATGTGGTAAATGACACGTATTAAATTAGCCGGCACTTGGCTTTTCTGTTTCTGCTTGCTTCAGGCATTTGGACAAGGCGACGTCCATCTTCGCATTAACCAAATCGGATATAATCCAAATGACACCAAGGTTGCGGTGGCATTTTCTAAAAAAGCCATACGTGAACGGGTTTTATTGGTGGATGCATCCACCAAGGAAATTAACATGGAGATTACTCCTCAGCGCGTTGAAACCAACCACTGGGGAGTTTTTCCGTATTATGTTACGGTCGACTTTTCTGAGGTGAAAGAGCCCGGAGCTTATTTCTTAAAGACAAAGCGCAGCGGGGTTTCTACTCCGACATTTCATATAGGGGAAGATATTTATCATCAAAAGCAGGAAACGCTATTAGAATTTATGCGTCAGCAACGGTGTGGTTATAACCCCACATTAGATATGGTCTGTCATGCGAAAGACGGAAGGAGCCATTACGGACCTATTCCTGACAGCACTTATTTTGATTTGAGTGGGGGATGGCACGATGCGGGCGATCAGTTGAAATACCTGATCACCAGTAGCTATGCCACAGCCCACATGCTGATGGCATTTGAGCAATATCCAGATAGGTTTGCTGATGAATTCAATGCGCTGGGACAACAGGGAAGTAACGGCATTCCAGATGTGCTGGATGAAGCGAAATGGGGATTGGATTGGATCCATAAGCTTCATCCCCGCAAGGATATTCTTTTTCACCAGATCGCAGACGACAGGGACCATAAGGGATTCAAAATTCCCAATAATGATAACTCAGATTATGGATGGGGATCAAACAGCTATAGAGCCGCTTATATTGCTACAGGGGAACCTCAGGGATTGGGCAAATACAAAAGTGAGGCTACAGGAATTGCCAATGTGGCCGGACGAAGCGCCGCAGCAATGGCCATAGCCGCACGCATCTGGAAGGAACATCTTCATGATGAAGGCTACTCCGCCAAATGTGCAGAAGCCGCCGAATCGCTCTATGCCCTGGGAAGAGAGAACGAAGGCTACCAGCAGGGAAACTCCTATGGCGCCCCGTATCGATATAATGAAGAAACATGGGCGGACGATATGGAATGGGGAGCTGCGGAATTGTACAAACTTACCGGCCAAATGGAATACTTGGAACAGGCAAAGGAATATGCTTTGCAAAGCGGTGTAGGTGATTCTTGGACAGTGAGGGATACCGCTTCTCACTACCAACTCTATCCCTTTATTAACTTAGGCCATTACGCCTTGCACGGATTGGTTGATGAGGACTTCCAGAAAATATTGGAAGATTACTACCTGCAAGGGATACAATACACCCTAAATAGGGCAAATTCAAACCCCTTTCATATCGGCATTCCTTTCATTTGGTGTAGCAACAACCTGCTGACCAGTCTAGCGACTCAAGTAATTCTCTTTGAAAAAATGACCGGAGATACACGTTTTGAGCCGTTTTTATCAGCTCAACGGGATTGGTTGTTTGGTAGAAACCCTTGGGGAACGTCAATGTTTACCGGCATGCCCGAAGGAGGGGTGTATCCCGAGGACGTGCATACCAGTGTTTATGTTATGCTTGGCCTAAAAGTGCCCGGTGGATTGGTAGATGGACCCATCTACAAAACTATACACGAGCAACTTATAGGATTGACTCTTCTGGATCCGGATGAGTTTGCTGCAATTCAAAACAATCACGTAGTGTATCACGATGACGTCGGGGACTATAGCACAAACGAACCGACAATGGATGGGACCGCAGGAGCAATCATTATGATGACTCATTTTGGAAAGTCAAAAGAACACAGGCATTAGTTTTTTGTTTGGAAACTATACGTTAAACAGGGAGAAAACCAACGACCCGGATATAGATGTCTTTTTTGAGGTGGAAAACGTTCGAACAAGCCCGGCACAACGCTGGGTGGAAGGCAGGTTTAAAGGAAGGCTTTTCACTCGATCTCCTTCAGGGAGAATTCCCGAAACTACACCTAAGGTGGATGTGAGTGGGTCTTTCGTGTAGGAGTGATTGGTGATGTATGGGAATTGTCCAAGCCCAATCGCAGTGAGTTATTCCGAAGAAATGATTGGTTGTTTATTTTTAAGAATATCTCTTATAAAGCCTATCATCATCGATATCTCCGACCAATCAAAGGGTAGTATGTCTTGTGAATGCGCTAGGGCATCCCGAAGCTTTCCTATATTTCGTATCTTATCGTCAAAGGATTTTCGGCTGAGAGAGGGATCAAAAAGCTTGTAGCGTTTACTTTTTGAGAATATAGACCCCAAATCTCCAAGCTGTAGGCATTGGATTAGGTCAATTTCTTCGGAACGGGATGTTTTCAACTGATAAAGCTTTCGTGCGGAATCAAGCCGCTCTTTCGATAAACTTTCTTCCCATTGGGGCAAACTGGTTCGGACTAATTCCTTTATTACGGATTCCAACACGCTGATCAAACCAAACAATCCCAGCCGAACGGGGATTTTGTCCAAGTCACTACGGGTAGCGATATGAGAAATATTTGAGTCAATGCCAATAAACACCCGTCTATTACTTGCAATAAACGGGAATACTTCGAAAAGCGGAATATCTGGTGAAAAGATTTCGTCTGGGGATATTCTAGTTGGTTTTGTATCACCAAGGTCAATTTTAAGTAATCCTTCCGGTGTTTGGATCACAGCTGTCTGAAAATTACGGTCAGCCATTTCCTGCCTGTAATTCTCCATTTTAAACAGGAGCAGTTCCTCCGCTATGGATTTTACCCGCAGATGGTTTTGGAGAAAATCAAAAAGTTCTTGTACTTCCTTCATTGCATAAAAATAGGGAATATTTAAGCAAATCAGAAGTTAGCTGACTCATCACACTTACCTTCTCAGCCAAAGATTGGTGCCGCTATCAGTTTTGACATAGTCAAAGTCTCCGTATTTCCCCAGTAGGTCGACACTTCCTGCAAAATAGCTGTGCTGAAATTCTGGATATTGCCAATGGGTTTTTACCATATCATCATCACTAATCTCTTTTTGCGTAAGATTAGGATGGGCCAGTTCGACTAGGTTTTCGGCAATGAATCCTTGTCTGTCGTCTGGGAGGCGAATTCTCAACCATCCTTTCATTTTCCCTTCCACCCTTAAAACATCATGTTTAGCCAACTTGTCCAAGATTGGACTGGTTGTACTTGGGCTTTGACGAAGATTGACTACCTCCCCCTTTACCCGTACCCAAGTACTTAAGGAGCTGGTATCGGATGGAGAAAGTGGAGGCAAAACAGGTGCGTTTATGAAAAAATGTAATGGATCAATACTCCGCCGTCCCGGGGCGTAGATGCCAAAATGCAAATGAGGTGCAGTGGTGATGGCATTCCCCGTGTTACCCACGGTACCCAATGTGTCGCCCCTGCGAACACTTTTCCCCATGCTGACGAGTTGGCTGTCTAAATGCGCATAATAAAAGGAGTATTTTCCCGAAGAGACACTCACTGTATTCCCTCCGAGGCGGTTTGTTCCCACGCGAGTAACTCTACCGTCAGCAGCCGCTACTACCGGTGTACCCCTAGCCGCAAACACATCGACTCCTTCATGAGTTCTACGTCCGCCATCCCTGGCAGCTCCAAAAAAGCTCGCTATGTTAAGATGCGTTTTATCTAAAACTGGAAAACCCAAGGTACCTTCAAAACCGATAGATATTTCAACCAGTCCACCTTTTAACAACTCTGGTTGGACCCGTAGTAAGTAGGAGGCATCCGATCCTGCGGGGTAAGTCAGTCCATTATCACTCAAGTCAGGCTTTATGGGCTTTAACTCCTGGCCGGTTCGTACCTCAAACAAATCCAGAAAATAGGTCGCTGTGGAATCGGAATATGGGAGTAAGGAAATATTTACCTGTTGACCCTCCTTCACTGAAAATTGAAAGGACGCTGCCTGGGGTACTGCTGGGTCAAACTGCGTCAACTCCTGATAAGGTAACTCAATTCTATTCGAATCCTGTAAAACACTTTCTCCAACTCTTATCCACTCTTTGACCATACCGCTGTTTTTCAGTGTAGAGGAGTTAAGGTCCTGGAGGTATTTTTCGTAGGGACTAGTGGGCCTTAGTAGTTGGTCAATCTTTGTTCCTTGACAGGAAAAAAGAAGGAGAATCAATCCAAGATATGCAGACAAATGTTTCATTACTTCAAAACGTACAAAAGGCCTGCCAACTGATGACAGACCTTCCATTCTATATATATTAGGTGTTTTAGACAGTCTTTTGCTCCTTATGAACACCTTCTCTGATTTCTTCGATTAGTTTCTTGTTAAAAGCAGGAAGGTCATCCGGTTTTCTGGAAGTCACCAAGCCGGCATCGCAGACACACTCGCTGTCTGTCCAGTTAACCCCAGCATTAACCAAATCCGTCTTGATAGATGGCCACGATGTCATTTCTCTGCCGTCCAAGGCACCTGTTTCTATCAATACCTGGGGTCCATGACAAATGGCACCCACTGGCTTGCCTGCCTCGAAAAATGACTTAATAAAAGAAATGGCATCCTTGTCCGTTCTGAGCTTGTCAGGATTGATCACACCGCCTGGGATTACGAGGGCGTGATAGTCTTCCGGATTCGCCTCACTGAGTTTTTTGTCGATGGTAACTTCAACCGTCCAGTTTCCATCCTTCCACCCTTTGATGGAGGATGCAGGGGAAATAACATGAACCGTAGCTCCTGCCTCTTCCAGTGCCTGCTTCGGGCTGATCAATTCACTTTCTTCAAATCCTGTTTCGGTTAAGATAGCTACCGTTTTATTTTTAAGCTTAGACATGATATAAATTAGGTTTCGTTAAACAATCGATTAAAAGCCATATTCCACGGCCTTACAAAAACCAAGTAGAACAAGTAGAATATGGAAGCTGATAAAGTTCAATAACCGTACCATAGAATAATTGATGAAAAAATATAATTTAAAGGCTCAAAATTTGAGTTAAATAAGCTTTATAGGTACGGAAATGTATGTTTGCTTTAGAAATAGATTTTGATATTGAACAAAATGGGCAATTATTTACATGGTTATCACTGCGAGTAATGAAGCAGCTAAACTTTTCTTTTTAAGGTGCTTTAACGTTCGTTAACAAAAGGTGAATTAAACCTTACCGATTTCGCTTGGTCTAATTGCTATAAACCGTTGAAAATTAAGACTATGAAATCGAACATTGCGAAAGAGTCTCACCGAGGGATGATTACCTATAATGCGAGATTCCATATGACAACTAAAAAACAATTATAAACATATGAAAAAGCTATTAATGATTTGTGTATTGGTAGGAGCTACCATCATAAACGCCAGTGCAACCGAAGGAAAAAGATGTGAAAATTCTTCCGAAGAACTTTCAGAAAAAGTAAATGATGAAATCGACCAACCCGAAATGAAGTTGGAAAAAGTGGGTGATAAAAAATATCAGTTGAACTACATGCAGATACCTGCGGGCAAGTTAACCGTAATCATTAGGGATGAAAGCAGCCGGATTATTTACCGGGATGTGATCTTCGCTGAAAAGTTCTTCTCCAAAAACTACGACCTATCCAATTTGGATCTTGGGGATTATCAATTTGAGGTAATGGATTCCCAATCCATAAAGTTGATGGATGAAGGGATCCAAATCATGCCCAAAACAACCAAATCTACACCTGTTGCCACCGTAGAAGTGTTGGATAAGGAGCGTCTTGCAATATTCATAAACAATGAGGATGGTTTGGTTCGGAACCTGAAAATTTTTGACAACGGAGAATTGATCCACGAAGACGCAGTGGAGGGTGAGCAATTTGGGAAAAAATTTAAATTTGAAAACGTCAAGTCCCTAAGCACATTGTCCATACAAGTTTCGGATGCGGCTGGAAATACCAAATACATTTCTAGTCTATCTCTATAAGATAAGCACCTTTAATCGAGGTCCCATCCAGAGATTATATTTGGAAATTTAAAGCCCACGGTGCAAACTATGGGCTTTTTGAATTATTAGGATTCTGACATTTCTTCATCTTACGTGTTATATGTGAGGATTTTATTATATTCACCCAATAGCCCTTCAAATTATTATAGAACCAGTTAAATTGATTTATTATCGGCATCATCTGACAATTAAATCCATTCTAACTTGTAGAAAATTATGACAAATACGACTAAAATTATACTATTGATTTTGACAGTTGTCCTTAATCACACAGGCTTTACCCAGAATAGATATCAGCCAATTCGGGAAAATGTCCCTATGGATTCCATCAGATTGAGTGACCCATGTATTTTGGCCGATGAGGCTACTTCCATGTACTACATGACAGGAACAGGCGGCCTGTTGTGGAAAAGCGAGGATTTGATATTTTGGACAGGGCCTTTCCCCGTTGCCGAAACTGATCCCACATCTTGGATGGGAGAGAATCCGATGATTTGGGCTGCGGAATTGCATCAGTATAATGGTAAATACTACTACTTTGCCACGTTTACCAATAGAGACGTGAAAATTGATACAGTGAAAGGGAATGTTATTGAACGTAGAGCCTCCCATGTGCTGGTCAGTGATAAGGCGGAAGGGCCGTATTTACCCATGGAGGATTCAATATACCTACCTGCGCACATGCCGACGTTGGACGGCACTTTTTGGGTAGATGAGGATGGAAAGCCCTACATGGTCTACTGTTATGAGTGGTTGCAAAACTGGGACGGCACGATTGAGAAAATTGAATTGAAGCCGGACCTGAGTGGGCCGGTGGGTGAAAGTAAGCTCCTTTTTAAGTCTAGCGAATCACCGTGGAGTAAGGAAAGAAATGAAATCGGAGATACCATACCCAACAAGGTCACGGATGGTCCATGGTTATTTAAAACCCAAACAGGAAATTTGGGCATGCTTTGGACAAGTTGGGTGTTTGGAGATTATACCCAAGGAGTGGTTTATTCGGAGAGTGGCACATTAGACGGGCCATGGATTCATGAACATGACCCCATAACTCCACCCAATCATGGCCATGGAATGCTCTTCAAAACTTTCGACGGTCAGTTGCTGATGGCCGTCCACAGTCATCGGGTAGGGGGCAACGGACAATATATCCGAAATCCCAAGCTATTTGAAGTGGATGATTCGGGAGAAAAATTGGTGGTGGGTAGGAAGTATTGAGGGTATTCAAGAGTTTGTTTTTCCCCCCAGTCTCAAGAGAATAATCAGCAATATCCTCCAAATCTTCATCTGCTTTAACAGATAAAAGGTAATTAGGCATTCTGTATTACATTAGGTTTTAGTTTTGCCCTTATCTTATTTCATAAAAATAGAAGGAAATATATTCCAGTTCTTTTTCATCCTTTGGGAGTTTGAGGTTCCGGTCTGCATATATCCTTTCGTTTTGAAATTGGAATTCAATATCCAAGTGCCCCTCCCATAACTTTTCGCCTTCTTTGACGACCTGATAGAAGGGGATTTTAAGGCTAGGAATATAGCAACATTCCGAATTAATCAAAAACTGTTATAAAGCGGTCCGGATAAAATTTGGGGAAAATGTGAAATTAATGGGTTCAATCAATTTCAGGTTAGAATAAACCAAGCTGTTTTTTTGCCGCCTGTAGATGCTTTTCATCATTTGTATTGATGGCAAAGAACGCATAGTTTAATGGCGAAGCGGCCTGCCTTTCTATAGCTTGCTCGTATAGTTTATCCCACGTTTTGCCTCCCATTTGCTCATATATACTGATCAGTTCTTTCAAACTTTCTTCCCCAAAAACTGCACAATGACCGGAAAAATCCATGGCGGGGTCACTTACTTGCCCCTCAGACCAATCGATTATCCCACTTATTTATTTTGCAATTGTATGATAAGTATCGACACTATCCGTAGCTAAATAGTTCATTTTTAAAATCTTATGCTAAAATAATTATATTAAAAGTCTCGGATTAATTTCTTTTTTTTTATAAATTTCTTCTCTGCACTGCCATTATAAATCTATTTGTTGATTTTCTGTTTCTATATTTTCTTAGTATTTCCCACCTACTAACCAAAAGTCATGAAAACTAAAAAGAAGTTATTAGCTAAAACGTGGCGGATGGCCCCTATGTGGGCTATTCTTACAGTTATCTTTGTCGTATCCTGTCACGATAGAACGTTTTGGGATCCAGAAATAAGAAATCCACGCACCTTGGATTACGAGGAAATTGAACCCGGAACTTTTGTTGGGGAACATGGAGGAGCGAAATGGCAGCTAAGCCTGCCCAATCCTATTATCTGGAATTCCTTGCCAAAAAGGTATTTGTTCTTTTATGCACATGGTATTGTTGACCCGGTTCCCTATGAACCTGTAAAACTGCCTGAAGATAAGATAGGAGGGGTATCCGTCGAAGATATTTTAAATGGCAAGGGAATTGGATATGCGAGTTCCAGTTACCGGGATAATGGGCTTGTGGTTTTGGAAGCAGTGGAGGATATGAAAAAATTGGCGGATTTGACACGGCTTTTTTTTAAAATCCGTCCCGATTATTCCGCTCCGGATATCTTATTCATAGGAGGTCCCTCCGAAGGGGGGCTTGTGACTGTAAAGACAATTGAGAAATACGGCTATCTTTTTGATGGTGGTATTTCCATTTGTGCCCCGATTGGAAGTTTTCAAAAACAATTACAGTACAACGGGAATTTTCACGTATTATTCAATTACTTTTTCGGAGCGGAACTTATGGCTGAAGGTATTGATCTTGGAAACCCCAAAGATGGGGTGCATCCTGATATAACGCGTGCATGGAAGTCCGGGGAGTTGCAACAAAAGATCATTTTGATAATGCAGAATCATCCTACAAAGGTCTTGGAGTTGATGAAAACTGCAAAAGCTACAGTGGATTATACGAATCCTGTGGCAGTGGGTACCGCTGTTCTTGAGCTGTTAAGGTTTAACATGATGTTTAGCGAGAACGCCCGAATTGTATTTAAAGGAGTTCCGTTCAACAATTGGAAAGAAGTTTACTCCGGATCATCGGATGATAGAAAATTAAATAGAGAAATACAGCGGATTAACGAACCTGATTATCCCAGGGTGAGGTTCAATATATGGAGATACGAAACCTCGGGCACACTTATTGATTTTCCCCTGGTAACTATTCATACTACCGGGGATTATATAATTCCCTTCTGGCATGACCAGCTTTACGCTTCCAAAATCTTTCCTCCTCGGAGTAAAAGGTTGCACAAAAGCATTTCTGTAAACAATTTTGGACATTCTACCATTTTTATCGAGAATGTTGAAGAAGCCTTGGCTTACCTGATCGGAGTAACTTCTGCCAGCCAACGCTAAATGGGGGAAATGGGCTATTAAGTAAATTCGAAACATATATGAATAGCCTGCTGAACATCTTCTGCAGGCTATTTTATGGGCCCTAGATGGCGTCAATTATTTGGTGCAGTTAAAGAGCGGGAGTATATGTATGGTGTCCAAAAAGAGATGGAATTTGAATGGAGTGCTCGCCTGTAATCAAGCAGAAGTTTGAGGCCGAAGCACTCAATGCCTAAAAAGTAGGGAATAGGCTTTCAAAATGAGAAATGTGAAATTTTGATTTTCAGAAATCCTTGGACAATAAATCTTGTTTTTAATAAAGGTCTTTTTATACGGCTTGTTTTCATTTTATAATAAATTTAAATCCTTCTTTAAATTACTTATCATAATTAAAAGCCTGCTAAATATTTTTAAAACTTAACAATATTTTGAATTGTTTTTCTCTTTTACTGGAACTAAAATTCTATTCTACGTACGAGTGCCGCTGCCCTTTTATTACACCAATGCAAATAAGTTATCATCATTAACGTCGAATTTTGGGTGTGCCTTCAGGAATTCCGCCATCGCTTCAATGGCCTTGATATCCATTACCTTTCTGTTTTTTCCAATATTTTTTGGAACACCTTGTGAAGTCACAAAACTCACTTTATAAATTTCTTTGGGGTTGAGATGCTTTCCGCCAAAATATATTTCCTGAATACGATGCCCCACCGGGTTTTCAATGCGAAGGTTTACGCGTAAACCTGAACACCTTTTAACATATCCGCCCATCTGCTTCATCGGGTCTGATGAAAAAGTTCGTTCAAGGTTTTCCTCCAGCATATCAATAATTTCCTGTCCAGTCAAATCTACTGTGGAAACAGGTGGATCCATTGGAATGATATTGAACAAATCTTCTTCTGTGATATTACCTTTTTCTATAGGTGCACCATAGCGCCATCCATTTGAAAATGAGATTTCAGTACCACTTACATACTTAATAGCATTCAATAGAAAATTATCCATAGATGAATTCATGGTATTATACCTATGCAATGTCACTTCTGTACTACCGATCAGATTATTTTTTACGGCTTCATACGGTTGTAATATGGTATGGATTATCTTTTCCATTTCGGCATCAGGAGAAATGTGATTCCCTACTTTTAATAAATCATATTCATGGCCAGTAATTCGTTTGTCTTCTATCTTTAATTTTAAATGGCCCAGAAACGATCCGTGGCAACCGCACTGAATGACTATGGATTTATTCACCAAAACAGGTTCATATAGACGATTGTGTGTATGGGCACTCAAACAAACATCTATGCCTTCAACTTGCTTAAGCATATGCATGTCCTGAGGAAATCCATTGTGAGACAACAAGAAGATAATATCAACTTTATCGTTCTTTAGCTGCTTTATGTATCCAGGTAATTCATCAATTCCATCGGTGATTTTTAGCCCTTCACTAAATTCTGAAGGCATTGTTTTATCAATAATATTAGAACAAACACCAATCACCCCAATTTTCAGGTTTTCCTTTTGTATTGTTATAAAAGGCTGAAGAAAAAGACTCCCATCCATATTGTAAACATTTATTCCCAGCATCGAATAACTCAGCTTCGACAACAAATTTTTAAGTTGCTTAGGTCCATATGCAAAATCCCAATGACCTACCATGGCATTGAAAGAAAGTTCATTTAGCACCGGTATAACCGCCTCACCCTTAGAACTTACTAAGGGTAATGTTCCGTGAAAAGTATCCCCTCCATCGAATAATAAAGTTGAATTATTTTTTTGTCTAATTCCCTTAATCAACGTTGAAATGCGGGAATACCCTCCAACAGTTTCAGTAAATTCTCGTTGGTTATTGTAGAACAATTCTTTGTGCGGTTCTAAATAACCATGCACATCATTTAGATAAACTATATTTAATTCCATGTTATATTTTTTTTAGGTTGAGTTATAGTAGATTCCGGAAACAAAAACACTTTTTCCTGATTTATATTTTTTGAGGTTTATCCATTTTTACCCTAACAATTTTAGATCCAAAAATGGAAAAATGTCACAACAGATTATGTTGTCAAAATACAAGTCAAGTGATTTTTCCCCATGTCAAAAATTATATAAACCCTCTAAATAACAAGAATGGTCATTATTTAGAGGATTTATACATTTGGTTCCAATTAACTTGGGTTCATTAGTTAATAATCCCTTCTTTGATTTCTTCAGATGGTTTTAAAAGGATGTTATCATTGGATGAAAGATTACCAAACACCTCTGTCAGGCTATCCAACCGTATGCCTTCTTTAACGGCAATACGTTGCATTTTCTTTTCATTCAAGGTCATAATGTAAGTTCCCCTCTGCGTACTGAGGACACTTTGAGTAGGTACCCAATAGGAAGAGTTTTTGCGTTGTAACTTTAGTTTCACTTGTGCATAATCACCGCCCTGCAGTTCCCCAGAAGGGTTTTCTACATCAAACTCCAAGGTTAGCGACCGGTCCTGCTGGTCCAGTAAACCCGATGTACGGGACAAGGCCGCAGGAAACGTTTTTCCCGGTTGCGAACTGACGGTAAAAGTGGCTTGCATTCCCTTTTTAACGGATGCAGCATGTTTTTCGGGAAGGGATAATGTTAAACGTAGCTTGTTTCCCTGAGCCATCATAAACAAAGGAAGATTGGCACCTGTACCTACCAATGCGCCTACTGAAATATTTCTATTCGTTATTACCCCATCAAAAGGTGCAGTGATGCGGAGATATTGCTGTAGTTGTGAAGAGTGCGCCGAGCCTGCCTTGGAGGCATTGTACGTAGCTTCGGCACTTTCCATTAAACTCTTTGCTCTTTCCAGTTCAATAGCAGCAACGGCTCCTTCTGTTTTCGAGGCAGAGACCAAACGCTCATATGCCTGTATCGCAAATTGGAAATCGCCGTATAACTTTTGCTCGGTTGATTTGTCCGAAAGGTATGTCTGATTCATTTCAGGAGCTTCCAATACAGCCAAGAGTTGCCCTTTTCGAACATAATCTCCCCGGTCCACGAGTAACTGCTTTACAAAACCACTTACTCTGGCATGTACTTCTACCTGTTCGAACGGTTTCAGTTCTGCCGGAACTGATATTTCATATTCCGGATTGATGAACTTTACGGGGACTGTAGGATATGAAATTGTCTTCACCACACTTTTCTGTGTCACTTCCGTTTTTTCATCGGGTGAAGAACATGCTGCGGACACCAATACCAGAACTGTGGCCATTGCCAATAATGACTTATTTCTTAAAATTATATGATTCATCTTTTTAGGAATTATGTTTTATGATATTGCTTTTTCTAAATAATACTTGCTCTCTTCATCATCAGGGTCCAAAGACGGACTAATGTTGCCTGTCTTTGACATCATGGAAGAAAAGAAATGCGGAAGAAGCAGTAAAATGGTTGCGGTAGATGCCAGAAGACCGCCAATAACAGCCCTCGCCAATGGGGCAACCTGTTCGGCACCATCTCCCCAACCAATAGCCATGGGCAACATCCCTGCAACCATGGCAGTGGCAGTCATCAATACCGGTCTCAACCTGGAGGAAGCTGCCAGTCTTGCAGCATTTACGGGTTTCAAAGCTAAATTTCTTCTGTAAAATTCAGCTTGGTTTACCAGTAGGACAGCATTCGATACCGAGACTCCAATGGACATGATAATTCCCATGTAGGATTGAAGATTGAGCGTACTACTCGTCAGAAAGAGAATGGTAAGACTTCCGGCAATAACCGCGGGTACCACGGCCAGTATAATCATAGGCACTTTGAACGACTGGTAGTATGCCGACAGCATAAGGAAAATTGCAATAATAGCGACACCCAAACCAGCCAAGAGGCTGCCTAATGTATCATCAAGAAGCTGTAGGGTCCCTTCTGTCCATATTGTAGTTCCACGCGGTGGTTCCCCTGCCTCTTTTATAGCAGTTTTTACTGCCCGAGAAGCTGTGCCCAAATCCTTGCCATAGACGTTGGCTATGACAGTTACATAACGGTTTGGACCTTTACGGTTTACCTGAGCTGGGGCAGTGACCCTTCGGATAGTTGCGACATCTTCCAATACGGGGCGTATGCTTCCTTTTTTCAAAGGCAGAGACCGCAATTTTTCTTCTGAAGACATAATTGACTCCGGTATCTGTACCTGAACCTGGAAGACCAACCCTGACTTGGGATCAACCCAGAGGTTTTTGTCTGTAAATCTGGTGGACGAAGTTGCGGTTACAAGGCTCCGTGTAATTTCCTGCATGGTCAGTCCAAACTGTCCGGCAAGGTCACGGTCTACCTCGATTTCCAAATTTGGATAGGCAACGGGTTCGACTATTCTGACATCCCTCAAAAAGGGAACATTTTTCAGATTGGCTTCAATCTTCGAGGCATGGGCATGAGCTTCTAATACCTGACGAGCACCTACTTTGACTTCAATAGGTGTCATGGCTCCCTGTCCCATTATTTTTTCGGTCAGCTCCGTAGGCTCAAAATTGAACTGGGATTCGGGATGATTTTGAGCAATTACATTTCTGATTTTCTCTTTCAAATCCTCCATTGAACCATCATAAATCTCTTGATCTACAGACACCTGTAAGACAGCTTCATGTGAAGCATTGGTGAAAAGAAAAATGGCATTGATTGGTGAGCCAGCGGGGTGCATTCCAACAAAGGCTGAGGTGATGATAATGCCGTTTTCAGGAATCTGCTCTTTGATATCCTCTGTAATATCCCGAACAAGTTTCTCGGTTACCTCAAGCCTGCTGCCTTGTGGTGCCTGTATCCGCAGCTGAAAATCCCCACTATTTGAAACCGGCATGACATCAGTACCTACAACGGTTAACAGCAATGCTGATAAACCACCAGCTACCACAACATACATGATAAACAGGGAAAGCGATTTTTTTGAATACTTACGCATCCTGTAGGAATAATTCACCCTGAACTTTTCAAAGAAAGCTCGTTTCCTTGGGATGTTAGCGACCTCATGGTGTTTGTTCTTCATCATCCAATTGGCCAGTATGGGTACAAAAGTCTGTGATGCCAAAAAAGAGGCAATCATAGCAAATGCAACAGCCATGGATAAAGGCATGAACATATCTCTTGGGAGGCCGGTCATGACAAAGGCCGGGGTCAAAACAGCAAGGATACAGAACAATATCAATAGTTTGGGAGTGGAGATTTCCAGCAGTGCATCCACGATGGCGCGTTGCTTGCCCTTCTTCATTTCCATGTGCTGATGAATGTTTTCTATCGTCACCGTCGCTTCATCCACAAGGATTCCTATCGATAAAGCCAAGCCACTCAATGTCATGATATTGATAGTTTGACCGAAAAGGTAAAGAACCATAACAGCTGAAAGAACAGCGATCGGGATAGTCAATACGACTATTAAAGCCCCACGGGTATCGCCCAAAAACAAGAGTATGATCAAGCCCGTGAAAACAGCACCCAAAATTCCCTCATGAATAAGGTTGGATAGTGACCTTTCGATATAGGTAGACTGATCAAACTCGTAACGAATATTGACATCTTCCGGCAATTGATTCTTCAACATGGGAAGAGCCGATTTAAGGTTCTGCACTGCGTCAAGCGTTGAGGCATCAGCTTTTTTGATGATCGGAAGATAAACCGACCGTTTGCCATTGATCAATGCATATCCGGCAGTCTGGTCGGCGGCATCTTCTACCCTGGCAACATCCCTGACATATACGGTGCGATTGTCACCCGTTTTAATAGGTGTGTTTAAGAATTCTTCAGGGCTCTTTGCGAGGGAGTTAAGTGGAGCCATCAGGTTTTCATCCCCGATTCTAATATTTCCTGCGGGAGAGGGAAGACTACTTTTCGTAATTGCAACAGTTATATCCTCGGGACTCAGCCCGTTTGCCTGCATTGCTTCGGGATCAACGTTGATCACAATCGATCGAATATTTCCACCGAACGGAGCCGGAGCGGTGATACCGGGTATCTCCACAAACATTGGTCTAATTCTGGTCAGCACCAGTGTCTGTATTTCATTGACTGACCGCTGATCGCTTTCAAAGATTAGTTGCCCAACGGGAAGTGAACTTCCGTCAAAACGAACTACGATCGGGGGAACAGCTCCGGATGGCAGGAATCCCATTGCCCTTGAAACCGATGTAGAAACTTCACCTGCTGCCTGCGACATATTGGTCCCGGGATAAAAGGTAAGTTTCATCAGAGTCAAACCCTGGATACTTTTAAAATCAATATTCTTTACTCCACCTACAAATAGCAAGACCTTTTGGAACTCGTTGGCCATAAAACCATCCATATAGGATGGGGATAATCCTCCATAAGGCATTGCGATGTACATCGCCGGTAATTCCACCTCAGGAAAAATATCTACGTTGATTTTACTTATCGTGCTATAGGAAAAGACAGCTATTGCCAGCACCATCACCATTATGGCTATGGGCTTCCTTAATGCAAATCTTATGATGTTCATGCTTGAAGATTAAAGGTTGTTGAAGAGATAGTCGAAATCTGCGGTCAGTTCCGCCTCGTAAGCCACGAGCATCCAATATTCCCGTGAAGCCTCGATATGATTATTCTCAGCATGCTCTAATAAAGTGCGGATCTGCAACAATTCACTGAGTGTAATGAGACCGCTCTTGTATCGCGCCAGATACATATTGTAGGCATCCTGGGATTGCTTTACCCCTAATCTGGTTTTTTGAAGCTGTTCGGATTGTTGGAAAATTTTTGCCTGCGATGCAGTCAGGTCGGCTCGCATTGCCTGCTCGTATTGTGAGTAAAGTAGCTTTTCACTTTCGGCTTCTTTTAAGAGCTCTTCACCCTTAAAATGGTTGGTGTGAAGACTGGTAATATTCCATGTGACACCGACACCAACGAGAAAATTTTTGGTGCTATTATTAAAACCGTCACTCCAAGATCCTGATTCGGTTCCATTGGAATTGATTCCAGTCCCTCTATAGGCATATCCCCCTAACAAATGCAGAGATGGCAATGAAGCTCTTTTTTGTGCTTCACCGCTAACAGCATAAAATTGGGCCTGTTTATCCAACGCATTGAGTATAGGATGCGAAGGATCTACAGTGTTGTTGATATTTAAATGATTTCTTTCCGGATTGCTAAAACGGTAGGTGGATGCGATATAATTTATTGTGTCGCCGGCATATAACTCCAATAATTTGATAAAGGCGGCTTCCTTATACCCTTTCCATTTATCATTCTCTCCCATTGATTGGATATAGGAGGAAGATGCCAGCAAACTATCCGCTGCAGGCTTTAGGCCGGAAGCCGACAACCCGGAAGTGGTTTTGCGAATATCATTAAGACGTTCAACATTATTTTCAGTCCAAGTCAGCTTGGCCTCATTATACAAAAGAGAAATGTAGCGTTCTGATAATAGCTTTTTAAGACTAAGCAAGTAAGCATCCTTTTCACTTATGGATTTACTTGACAAAGCTTTCGCAGCCTCATTTTCCTTGCGAAGTCTGCCGAAGGAAAAAAGCTCCCAGTCAATAGTAGTGGAGCCGAAACTGTTGGCGGCCATGTTGCTCCCATTTAGGGAACTTCCGGAACCGCTTACATTGAAGAAACCTGGTTGCGGGAAAAATGCTCCTGCACTTCCCTCGTAGGTACCGTAGGTAGTTTGTGCCTGAGCTTTTAGCTGGGGAAGCATTCCGCTTTTTACAGCCCGCTCATTGAGCTTTGCTGCTTCAACATCCGAATTTTTTACGCCAACCCCCGGATAATTCTCTTCTACTTTTGGCCACAAATTGCCTAAGGTATTCGCTTTTGGTTGCTGCCCATACAATGGGAAGGCGACCGCAAGGGCACAGCACATGACTGTGATAGCTATAATATATTTGATCATCCTACAATAGAATTTTTGATAGATCGGAGTTCCGATCCATGATTATTAAATGAAAACAATAGAAATTCCGCCTATTGAAACCTGATGGTCAATAGGAACAAGAAAAGTAGGATGGTATTAAATGAGGAGTTTCCGGTATTGGAGAAAGATGGGTAAAGTACCGGTGATTTTTAAGTTCCCATAGAGGGGATGTGCTTGATCCCTGCCAGTTGTAAAACTAAGCAGGAAAAGAAAAGTAGCAGTTAGTAGAAGAATAGGTAAAAACTCGTTTGCGCTGCTGGAAACCTCTTGGAAAATTATAGGATCAGCTGTTTCGCTGTAAATACATTTTTCTATCCTTTCTCCCGAGAAAATAGTGCTTTTTTTAGCTAATCGTTGTTCCGAATTTGCGGGAATATTAGCAAGACTTAAAAGTCCGTTTTTGATTGGGCAGGACGTTAACACCACCAAAAGCATAGCCGCGAACACCAAAAAGTCTCGCAGATGGTTTTTTAAAATATTTGGTTTAGCCTTATCCATCAATCTGCAAAAATAAGTTTATTTATATACGGATGCAAGTAAAAAAAGGATTTAGCTGTTTTTTACACACTTTTTTTTAAGTTTTATTTAGTGTTGATCTACTGAAAAAAAATGCGAAATAGGGCTGAAAGCATTAAAAGCCAGTCGATTTGACTTACGTTTAGCAACTTAAATTATACGAATCTATATGGAAAAGTTTAAAATATGGTTATTTACCTCTTTTTAAGAGTTAATTGAAAAAACTCTCTCGGTACAGGTTTTCCGATTGGTTCGCCACCACGCAAAGCGTAAAACTGCTTCATTACCGATGTGCCTTTCCCGCTAAGCAGCATAAGCACCATCTGATCTCCTTCCTGGGATCTTTCCTCCATTGAGTTCAAAACCGCTTTAATCTTGAAATCAATCATGAACCAAGATAATCGAAAAAATTTAGGCGGACAAAAAAGGCGGACAAATATATCGAATTTACAGAATCAATCAGAATCAAAATTTCGCTAAACCCCTGAAAAACAAAAACCTCCGAACAATTTTTACATTGTCCGGAGGCGCTAAGTAGCGGGAACAGGACTCGAACCTGTGACCTTCGGGTTATGAGCCCGACGAGCTACCAACTGCTCCATCCCGCGATATATTTTTAACTCTTGGTTGCTTTCTAATTTGTGATCAACATCGTTTTGCTGAATTCGTGGTACAAAAGTAGGCGTATTTTTTGTCAAATGCAAGCGAAGGTTAGAATAAAATTTGGGGAGGTCCGTTTCTTTTATTATTGATGGCTGATGCCTAGGCTGTTAAATTGATTTTATTTCGCACAAAAAAATACAAACATATTGATGGGTAATGATATTTTCGGCTCAAAAGACCAAACTTTCTTTGGTTTATTCGTTCACCCTTGCTACCACTCGGAAAAAAACAAGTACCTTTGCAAAAAACTATTGTCATGACCGAAAACACACACAAAGCTGGATTTGTCAACATCATCGGAAAACCCAATGTAGGCAAGTCCACACTTATGAATGTGCTTATAGGTGAGCGACTTTCGATTATCTCCTCCAAGGCCCAGACCACCCGTCACCGGATTATGGGCCTGATCAATGACGACAACTATCAGATTGTTTTTTCCGACACACCGGGAATGCTGAAGCCCAAATACGAGCTGCACAAAAACATGATGAGCTTTGTCCACATGTCTCTGGAGGATGCTGATGTGATTCTTTTCGTAACCGATCTATTTGAAACCGACGAGGAAATAGAAGACGTACTGGAGAAAATCAACGATTCAGGAGTGCCCGTGTTACTGGTCATCAACAAGATTGACCTGAACAAGGAAAACAAGCTGGAAGAAGTTACGGCCTATTGGACACAGCGGCTTCGGACCGCAGCCGTGATCCCCATCTCCGCTACCGAAAGTTTTAACACCGAGCGTATTCTGCAGGAAATCCTGGACAGACTTCCTGTCCACGAGCCATTTTACGATAAAGATGAACTTACTACCCGGCCGGAGCGGTTTTTTGCTTCCGAAATTATCCGGGAAAAAATCTTTATAAATTACAAGAAAGAAATCCCATACAGCACGGAAGTTGCCATTGAGGAATTTTTCGAAGACCATAAGATCATCCGGATACGGGCGGTCATCTATGTGGAGCGAAACAGCCAAAAAGGCATCATCATTGGCGAAGGCGGCAAAGCCCTCAAGCGGATAGGCATTCAGGCCCGCCACGAAATGGAGAAATTCTTCGGGAAACAAATATTCCTTGAGACTTTCGTGAAGGTGGAAGAGGACTGGAGAAAAAACAAAAACAAACTGAAAAAATTTGGTTACGACCAATAAGAAATACATACGATGTCAAATATAGTAGCAATTGTGGGCCGGCCCAATGTGGGCAAGTCTACCTTTTTTAACCGCTTAGTGGAAGAACGTAAAGCCATTGAGGACAACCTCAGTGGTGTTACACGGGACCGTCACTATGGACATGCCCAGTGGGGAGGAAAGTTTTTCTCCGTGATAGATACAGGCGGGTATGTGACCGGGTCGGAAGACATCTTTGAGAAGGAAATCAGGAAACAGGTAAAACTGGCTATCGAAGAAGCCTCCGTGATCCTTTTTGTGGTCGACTGCCTGGATGGGCTGACCGACTTGGACACAGAGTTTGCCGATGAGCTCAGGTCATCCACGAAGCCAGTTTTTTTGGTAGCCAATAAAGCCGACGACAGGGATAAGATGTTTATGGCTAACGAATTTTATGCCTTGGGTCTCGGCAAGGAAGAAATTTATCCTATTGCCGCAGTTAGCGGGAGCGGTATTGGAGATCTGCTTGATGATGTAATCAAAGAATTTAAGGAAGAGGGAGATGAAGATCCCGATGTGGGGGTTCCCAAGATCGCCGTTTTGGGCCGTCCGAATGTGGGAAAATCTTCGTTTTTGAATGCCTTGTTAGGCAAGGAACGCTCCATAGTAACTGATGAAGCCGGCACCACCCGGGATGCTATCCACACCCGTTATACTCTTTACGGTAAGGACATTATTATCACCGATACAGCCGGAATTCGAAAAAAAGCCAAGGTAAAGGAAGATATTGAGTTTTACTCCGTCATGAGATCCATGCGTACGCTCGAGGATTCGGACGTAACTGTCGTGATGGTCGATGCCACCCGCGGCTTGGAAGCGCAGGATGTTAACCTAATTGCTCTTGCGATCAAAAACAATAAGGGCATCATGATCATCGTGAATAAATGGGACTTGATCGAAAAGGATCATAAAACCATGTTGACCTTCAAGGCTGACATGACTGAAAAGCTTGGAGAGAACAAGTGGATTCCTATCATCTTTATCTCCGCGCTCACTAAGCAGCGTATCTATCAGGCCATCGAATTGGCGGTAAGAGTTTATGAAAACAAAAACCGAAAGGTCGCAACATCTAAGCTAAATGAAATTCTTCTGCCGGAGATAGAAAAATATCCCCCTCCTGCAAATAAGGGCAAATACATCAAGATCAAATACATTACGCAACTTCCCACCAAAAACCCGGTATTTGCGTTCTTCTGTAACCTCCCCCAGTATATCAAATCGCCTTATTCCCGGTTTCTGGAAAACAGACTTCGTGAGAATTTTGACTTTGAGGGAGTCCCCATCAAGATTATGTACAAGAAAAAATAAAACAGAAAGGCAAGGAAATTATTCCTTGCCTTTTTTTTAGCCAATCAACTAGTTTATAGGTCGTTTGGTCTATAGGTTTTTAGGTTGATTGTGTCGAAGAATATTTTATCAAATCAACATTTTACCAAAACTCATCAACTCATCAACTTATTTTAAATCGGTTTATAGGTCGATTGGTCTATAAGTTTATAGGTTGGTTGTCGAAGAATATTTTTCCATCAACCATAAACCAATAAACCCATCAACTTTAATCAAATCGGTAAATAGGTCGATTGGTCTATAGGTTTTTAGGTTTATTGTCGAAGAATGTTTTTCAGATCAACAAAATTACAACTCATCAACCCATCAAATTTAAATGGTTTATAGGTCGATAGGTCTATAAGTTTATAGGTTGGTTGTCGAAGAATATTTTTCCATCAACCATAAACCAATAAACCCATCAACTTTAATCAAATCGGTAAATAGGTCGATTGGTCTATAGGTTTTTAGGTTTATTGTCGAAGAATGTTTTTCAGATCAACAAAATTACAACTCATCAACCCATCAAATTTAAATGGTTTATAGGTCGATAGGTCTATAAGTTTATAGGTCTATAGGTTGGTTGTCGAAGAATATTTTTCCATCAACCATAAACCAATAAACCCATCAACTTTAATCAAATCCGTTTATAGGTCGATTAGTCTATAGGTATATGAGTCGATAGGTTTTTAGGTTAGCGAAGAATATTTCACCCCATCAACCTATAAACCCATAGACCCATCAACTCATCAACCCATCGACCCATCAACTCATCAACTCATCAACTCATCAACCCATCACCCCATCACCCTATCAACACTAGTAACAAAAACCGATAAGTTCACTAGTCCAATAGGTAAATTATCCGATATTTTTACTAGTCCACTAGGTAAAATCAGAAATGAAAGGGTCCAAAACTACTTGGAGGTAATGGAGAAGTGTTTTCATTTGACTTTGTTAAAGCCATTTTCGGCGAATCTGAGAAAGGAACTGGTCAAGATGCCCAAAGGGTATTTGATGGATACAGGCTTGAGAAACTGCCTCCTTAACAATTTTCAGCCAGTTAATCAGCGGCTGGATAAAGGAGAACTATGGGAACAAGCCTTTTTCAGGCTATTGGTTGATAAATATGGTATGGATGAAATTCGCTTTTGGCGGACTGCGGATGGAAAGGGAATTGATTTTATCCTACCAAACCAACACCCGCCCCTTGCGGTAGAGATCAAGTTTGATAAGGAGCAAATAAAAATAAAAAAATACCGTGCATTTCTGGATGCCAACCCTGAATTTAACTTCAGTGTTGCGGCTGTTCATCCTTGGTCAGAAACCTTTTTCAGGGATTTTTTATAAAACTTCAATACCTTTATTATTCAAAAGGCGAAATATAATATGAAAATAAGTTTATATGTTATTATATCTATTATAAGCGTTTTTCTTCTTAGTTGCGGTTCGGATGATGATGTGTTGCCAATCATTGAGAATTCGGTGGAGGGCACATGGGAATTACGTGAGGTCACCATGCAAGGATCGGGAAGCGCCAGTATAGCTTTGGTTCCTTTTCCAATCCCAGTTACATTCGCCGGAAATGGCACCGATTACGACATGCAGTTGGTGTTTGCGGAGGATCCGCAGGTAGTGACTGCATTGGGCAGTTTCAATTTGGATGTACGGGTGGCTGCTGCGGGGATTAATATGGGAAATCGCACGGTCCCCATTATAGGTTCTGAGGCATTTAACGGTACTTGGTCCCAGGAAAATGGGGACTTGGTATTAACCGGGAATGAAAATGAGGTGCGGTTTCAACTTCTTGAGGTAACCCCAACCAGCCTGGTTTTTGAAGGTAACCCCAATCTAAGGAATTTTGAATTTGAAGAGGGGGGAGTCAGTGTAAATGAAGCCAACATGCGGTTTGTCTTTGACCGATGAAGATCCGTTACCTCCTGCCTTCATAGGGTAAATAAATTACTTTTTTTGTCTGGAAGTAATCTTCCTGGAAATAATCCTCCAAATGATAGCTGACATACATCAGTCCCAGTGCTTCCAGTTCCTCATCTACTTCCCCACCTTTGAGATAAAAGATGCCGTTTTGGAATTCCGGATGGACATCTTCCTTGCGGAATTTGCCTTTGGTCCACGGATAAAAATTAGCCATTTGGGTGACTGCCCTGCTGATGATAAAATGGTATTTTCTGTTCAATAGTTCAGCACGGGTTTGCTGTGGTTCTACATTTTGGAGCTTCAAAGATTTCACAATATCTTTCACTACAGTAATCTTTTTACCGATGGAGTCTACCAAGTGAAAGGTTACCTCGGGAAAAAGAATGGCCAAAGGAATGCCGGGAAAGCCGCCCCCGGTGCCGATATCCAAGATTTTTGTTTCAGCGGGGAATTGCACAACTTTCGCAATTCCCAGCGAATGCAGTACATGGTGCAGGTAAAAGTGCTCCATATCCTTACGGCTGATTACATTGATTTTTTCGTTCCAGGCGCGGTATAAGTCGCCAAGTTGTTCAAACTGACTTTTTTGTTCGTCAGATAAGTGTGGGAAATGAGAAAAAATAAGCGAAGTGCCTTGGTCCATTTGTAATGTATACGATTAAATATGTTTGTCTTTTCCTTGCGCGATCTCGTAAAGCAGTTCACGTGACCGATGTAGCTGCGCTTTTACAGTGCCCAATGGTTTTCCAAGTTCTGCGGCTATTTCATCATAGGACAGTTCGTCAAAATACCTCAGTTTGACCAGCTTCCTGTATTTGGCTGGGAGTTTGTCCACAAAAATACGGACCATCTCTATGCGCTGTGACTTGATGTATTCATCCTGCGGATTATTATCATCGTCTTCTACGTCAATGTTTACAGAGTTGCCCCCGTCGTCTGTCAGGGTATTGTTAAGGCTCATGGTTTTGAGCTTCTTTTTACGGATAAAGTCGATGGCGTTGTTAGTGGCAATACGAAAAAGCCAGGTGCTGAAGGTGTAGTCTTTTTTAAATTTATGTAGGTTTCTGAAGGCTTTGGCAAAGGCCTCCATGGTAAGGTCTTCGGCATCATCCGTATCACGGATCATCTTCAGAATCATGAAATAAACTGCTTTTTTATAGCGTTTCATCAGCGTGGCATATGCCTGCTGATCTTTTTCTTTGACCGCTTTGTCGATCAAATCAAAATCCTCCAATGCTTTATCCGAAAAACCCCTTTCGCTTATTTCCATTTAACTGTTTTTGACAGGTACCCCTTTGTTCCTACGATCCAAAAATAAATCATGTACATAAAATCAAAAAACATGGTCCAAAGCACCTTTCCCATGCCCTCCAATTTCATTTTGGCTTGCCTGATAATCACGTATTGCAGCAACGCTCTCGTGAGAACAAACCCCAAGATTAGTGTAATTGGTTCCCAAGATCGACTTGTTGCCAATAAAAAGATTGCGCTAAGCCAGTAGATCAAATGTGTTAACGAATAAATACCTAGTTTTAGCTTGTCTTTCAGTCGATAATATTTTCCAGCCTGAAAATGCCTCCTTTTTTGGACCAAAAAATCGCTGAACTTGGTTTTTGGCAGGGAGAGCGTAATGCTTTCCGGATGAATCACCATGGCCGTGTTTTGTTTGGTCGCGTATTTGTTCACAAAAAGGTCGTCATCACCCCCGATTATATGCCAGAGCCCCTTAAAAGCTTTTCGTTCCATAAAAAAGCTTCTGCGGTAGCATAGGTTTCTACCTACTCCCATAAAGGGGGATTTCCACAAGCCAAAGGAGAAGTAGTACAGGGCGGTAAGCATGGTTTCAAACTGGATCAGTTTGTTCAAAAAACCGGGCAAGGTCTGGTAGGAGCCATGGCCAATTGCGAAAATTTTATTCTCCAGTCGCAATGGAGCCGTCATCCTTTTGATCCATTGATCGGAAACGGGAATGCAGTCCGCATCTGTGAGCAGGATAATATCTGATGAAGCAACTTTTATTCCTAACGTTAACGCGTATTTTTTAGAAGTTAAGTGATCGGGTGTGTAGCGCACATGGACCAATTTCAGATTTGGATATGCAATCGCATATTCCATAAGCCAATCTTCGGTACCGTCTACAGACTGGTCATTGACGATCAACACTTCAAAGTTTTGATAATCTTGCGCAAACAATTTTGGCAGCAACTCTTTAAGGTTTTCCAGCTCGTTTCTGGCAGAAATAAGCACCGTGACCCCCTCCTGATTCTTCTCAACGGTCGATTCAGCGGGCTTTTGGTAGAAAAACGCTAGTCTCCCAAAAATGAAAATCAAATAAAACAACTGGATGGCAACAGCACTAAAAAAGACCAACCACAAGATATCTACCATAATAGGATTATATGTAATGGCAAAGATAAAATCAAAAACGACAATTGTTTTGAGGAATTGAATCTATTTTTGCACCCTCAAAAGTAATCAGAATCTCACAGACTTTTCAACCAACCGCAGGAATGAAATTTACCCTTCATCAAAAAGACGCAAAAAGTAACGCCCGGGCAGGAAGTATTGTAACCGATCACGGCATCATCGAAACCCCTATTTTTATGCCGGTAGGTACAGCAGGTTCTGTGAAAGCAGTCCATCAACGGGAATTGAAAAAGGACGTAAAGGCGCAGATCATACTGGGAAATACCTATCACCTCTATTTACGCCCCGGTTTGGATATCATTGAAAAAGCCGGCGGTTTGCACCGTTTCACCGGTTGGGACAAACCTATTTTGACAGACAGTGGAGGCTATCAAGTCTTTTCCCTAGCTGGTACCCGCAAAATTAATGAAGAAGGCGTTGTATTTAAGTCCCATATTGACGGCTCAAAGCATCACTTTACACCGGAGGGGGTGATGGATATCCAACGAACCATTGGTGCGGATATCATCATGGCCTTTGATGAATGTACGCCCTATCCGTGTGAGTGGGATTACGCCAAAGCGTCCATGGAACTTACGCACAGGTGGCTTCAGCGGTGCCAGACGAGATTTGACGAGACGGAGGGAAAATACGGCTACAAGCAGACTTTTTTTCCAATAGTGCAGGGAAGTGTATATAAGGACTTGAGAAAGGCGTCAGCGGAATTTATCGCGCAACAGGGCAGGGATGGAAATGCCATCGGTGGTTTGTCGGTAGGCGAACCAGCCGAGATGATGTATGAGATGACCGAATGGGTCACGGATATTTTGCCCGAAGATAAGCCCCGTTATTTAATGGGAGTGGGTACTCCAGCCAATATTTTAGAGGCAATCGCCTTGGGGGTGGACATGTTTGACTGTGTCATGCCCACCCGAAATGCACGCAATGGGATGCTGTTTACCACCGAAGGAATTATCAATATCCGTAACGAAAAGTGGAAGGAAGATTTTTCCCCCGTGGATACGGGTTTTGTCAATAAAGTAAGCAACTTCTACAGCAAAGCCTATCTGCGGCACCTGACAATCAGTAAGGAAATGTTGGCGGCCCAGATAGCAAGTATACACAACCTTTCTTTTTATCTTTGGCTTGTCGGACAGGCAAGAGAACGGATTTTGGCCGGTGACTTCGCCACTTGGAAGAACCAAATGGTACAAAAAGTGAGTCAAAGGTTGTAAGATTTGCTTCAACTATTGACCAAAGCCATTACTTTTGCGTAAGCAATACCAAGTGAAGTAAATGCCTCATTCCACATGAAGATACTGGACAAACTTATCATCAAAGATTTCCTCAAGACCTACTTTTTTGTGGTTCTGATGTTGATTTTGATTGTGTTGGTGTTGGACTTTACGGAAAAGAATGATGCCTATATCAGGAACAGCGTTCCCAGTGGGCAAATTCTGATGTACATGATGAATTACGGCTTGTACCTGAATAATCTGCTGACTCCAATTACGGTGTTTATTTCGGTTATTTTTATTACATCTAAAATGGCGGGAAGGACAGAGATCATAGCCATTTTGAGCAGTGGGGTAAGTTTTATGCGGATGCTCTTTCCGTTTTTATTTTCGGCTCTATTAATAGCAGTTGTCAGTTTTTTCCTAAACGGATGGGTACTTCCCGTGGCCACATTGGGTGTGTCGGAATTTAAAGTCAAATATTTGGACGATAACCGGAATAATGTGGATCGGCAAAACATGCACATCAAGGTAGCTCCGGATACATATGCGTACCTAACAAGGTATTACACCTCAGGTAATACGGGCTATAATTTTACGCTTGAAGAGATCAGCGAGGGGAAATTGATCTCCAAACTTTCCGCCGAACGGATTGTATGGGATACCGCTACGAACGCATGGAGTGTGCGCAACTGGAAATTACGGGTTTTGCAAGACATGGGAGAGGAATGGTCGTCAGGAGAATCTCTGGACACGGTACTTTCCATCACACCCGCGGATTTTGATTTGCCCCATAACCACCATGAAACGCTCACCCTTCCTAAACTGCAGACCCAGATAGAAATCCTGCAGGAAAGGGGAGCTGACAATACCAGTTTTTATTTGATCGAAAAATATGTGCGGTATATGTCCCCTTTTGCTGCCATTATCCTGACCTTTATAGGTGTTATTGTGTCCTCCAAGAAGACCCGGGGTGGTTCAGGATTTAAGATTGCCTTGGGGTTTTTGATGGCTTTTGTCTATATTATATTGTTTTTGCTTTCCAGAACCTTTGCAGAGGCAGGCACTGCCTACCCGGTATTGGCTGTTTGGATACCGAATATGGTGTTTGCCCTGACAGGTCTAATTATGTATAAAACTGTACCCCGATAATATGTTTGGAACTCCTACCCCGACTAAGGATTACCTTACCTTGCATTTTGTCATCTTGATTTGGAGTTTTACAGCCATCTTGGGAGTGCTGATCAGTATTCCTGCCTTGGAGATCGTCTTTTACCGGACCTTAATTGCGAGTCTGGTAATTGGTCTGATTTTTTGGGTAAAGAAAAAATCCATCCGGCTCAAACTTCGGGATCAGGCTAAGATTATTGGGACAGGTTTTCTGATCAGCTTGCACTGGACCTTGTTCTTCTGGGCAGCACAGGTGTCCAACGTTTCAGTATGCTTGGTGGGTATGGCCACCTGCTCTCTTTGGACATCCTTTTTGGAGCCCTTGGCCAATAAATCCAAAATCAAATGGTATGAGGTCATGCTGGGATTGATGGTTATTTGTGGATTAGTAGTCATTTTCAAATTCGAATTCGATTATTGGCTAGGCCTGGCCATGGCGTTGATGTCGGCCTTTCTATGTGCCACATTTATGGTCATCAACGGCCGCCTGACCAAAAAACACAATCCCTATACCATCACATTTTATGAGATGGTGGGTGCATTTGTGTTTTCAGTTCTCTTCATGCCAATTTATGCTTTTTTCCTAACCCCCGATGGTCTTGATATGCAGTTGAAAGGCCTGGATTGGATGTGGTTGCTTGTATTAGCACTCGTCTGCACGGTCTTTGCCTTCTCGATGTCGGTTGAGTTGATGAAGCGGTTAACTGCCTTTACCATCAACCTAACCGTCAATCTGGAGCCTGTTTATGGGATTATTCTCGCATTGATTATTTTTGGGGAAAAGGAAAAAATGACTCCCGGTTTTTATTTGGGTACCCTGATTATTTTAGGTTCAGTATGTCTCTACCCTTTTATCCAGGTGTACTACAAAAGAAAGTTAACCAAGACGGCACTCTTGAATTAGTCCATTATCCTTCTAAAAAGACCACGAAATACACATAGAAGGCACAAAGCACGAAGTTTTTTTCCAATACTGCCTATTCCTTTTTCACGCAACGGACGCAACGATGGCGCGGCGGACGCAACGGATTTCATAAAAGCCTATGTGAACTCCTAAGTTGAACTATGTGGTTTAAAAATGACCACGGAGGACACAAAGAAGGAACAAAGAGCACAGTTTAGAAAATTCTCCGTGTTCTTTGTGGCCATATTTAAAATTGTCTTTGGATGAAACACTATTTAGAGGTTAATTTTAATGAATTATTTGTTAAGTTTTTTGGGGACATTTAATGTAATGTAGTATAACGAACAAAAGCATAATTCACTAAAGTCTTCGAAAAATATTGTCTCTAAAATAAACCTTCATAAACAAAGAAACCTTCTTCACTTTTCCCAAAATGAGGTTCCTGATCAAAAAGTCCAAACAGCGTAGACCCTGAACCTGACATGGCTGCATAAAATGCCCCTTTAGCATACAGAGAATGTTTCACCTTTTTCAGCATAGGGTACTTTTCAAAAATGCTTTGTTCAAAATCATTGATTAATTCATCTTTCCACTTGGCAGGATCGGAAAGCACTTGCTTCAAATCGTGTATGGGTGCTTTCGGCGTTACACCGGCATACGCCTCTTGTGTACTGATATGTATGTTCGGATTAATAAGTACAATCCATTTACCGGATAGATCCAGGGGTATGTCCTTCATTATCTCTCCCCGTCCGCTGACAAGTTTGGGGGTGTTTTGGATAAAGAATGGGCAGTCACTTCCGAGTTTTTCGGCATACTCTTCCAGAAGCCAATCGTCCAAAAACAAGTCAAAAAGCCGGTTCATGAGTGTAAGGGCGAATCCGGCATCCGCCGAGCCACCTCCGAGTCCAGCTCCTATCGGGATCACTTTATGTAGGTGGACGGCGATGGGAGGGAGGTCTGGGAAATCCTTCCGAAGAAGTTTATAGGCTTTCAAAATCAGGTTGTCCTGCTCCTTCCCGGGAATGGGAATTCCAGTCGAGTCAAAGGTGGTTTTCTTCGATGGAATGATTTCCAACGCATCACAAAGCGGGAGGGGGTAGAGGCAGCTTACTATTTCATGATATCCGTCGGGTCTCTTGGATGTTATATGCAGACCTAGGTTAATCTTTGCGTTGGGATACTGGATCATGGCACTATAGGGAATGGATATTTGACAAAAGTAAAAATTATGCCACAACTTTTTCAAGGCTGTTTCCAAATTGGGTAATTTTTAAATAGTTTTTTGAACATTAATCAATACATGGGCCGATCTGATGCAGATCAGAAAATTTTGCAGAGAAATAATTAAAAGTCCCGTAAACAGAATATAATACTGTATTATTTTAAATATGAAAAATAAAAAAAATTAAATTCTCATTTTTTATTATCGATAAATTTAAATTCTATGAATAAAAAGAAATGCAATTAATTCATTTCTGCTACGAATGAAAAAATGAAATAAAATATTGTAAGTATGAAATAAGGGTTTTAATATTGCATAATCAAATTTATAATCAAACTGCAAACCCAAAGAGATATCACATATCCATGTTCAGCATCGTCAACATTATCCTCCTAGTCGTCATAGTCATTTAGTAATAGATGAAGCGCTGAACTATTGTACCACACACAGAAAACAATAAAGTGCTTCATTCAATTGAAGCACTTTTTTTTATAAGCAATTAACAAAAAAGCAAGAAAAGTTAATGGGTAATTCTAAGAAATATAGCTGGGAAGTAAGTGACAACCAAGAGAATCCGGCCTCTATGGCCATGTTGTACGCCACTGGTCTTTCGGACAAAAAGATGAAACAACCCTTCGTCGGGGTGGCCAGCTGTGGATACGAAAGCAATCCCTGCAATATGCACCTAAATGATTTCGCCAAAGAGATCAAGGACTCTACGGTGAAATCAAAATTGACGGGCATGGTATTCAATACTATAGGGATCAGTGACGGTATTTCCATGGGTACTGCCGGTATGCGTTACTCCTTACCTTCAAGGGAAATTATAGCCGATTCCATCGAATCATTTATTCTTGGTCATTCTTTTGACGGTATTGTCGCCGTGGCCGGATGTGACAAAAACATGCCGGGTGCCGTTATGGGTATGCTGCGGGTAAACCGCCCATCCATCATGGTATATGGCGGAACCATCCGTTCCGGAAAATATAAAGACCAGAAGTTGAATATTGTTTCGGCTTTTGAAGCCTATGGCAAAAAAATCAAAAATGAAATCAGTGACGAGGATTACCTGGGCGTAATTAAAAACGCATGTCCGGGAGCCGGCGCTTGTGGGGGTATGTACACTGCCAACACCATGTCTTCTGCCATAGAAGCCATGGGCCTTTCATTACCTTATAGCTCTACCAATCCCGCGACTTCCCCGGAAAAGCGGAAGGAGTGTAAGGATGTCGGCGAATATATAGCCTTGTTGTTGGAGAAAGACATCAAGCCCAAAGATATCGTTACCATTAAAAGTATCGAGAATGCAGTGCGTGTGGCAGTCGCTTTGGGAGGAAGTACCAATGCCGTTTTGCATTTGTTGGCCATTGCCAAGACCGCAGGATTGGAGTTTGGATTGGAGGATTTTAAACGGATTAATGCGGAGACTCCGGTTTTGGGTGATTTCAAGCCCAGCGGAAAGTTCCTGATGGAAGATTTGTATGAAATAGGTGGACTTCCGGCCTTTATGAGGTACTTTTTGGACAATGGTTTGCTTCACGGAGACTGTATGACCGTGACAGGGAAAACATTGGCAGAGAATTTGTCGGATGTCGCACCTTTGGTACCCTCCAAGCATGCTGTCATTCATCCGATTGAAAATCCATTGAAAGAATCCGGACATTTGTGCATTCTGACGGGTAATTTGGCTCCCGAGGGATCTGTAGCTAAAATATCCGGCAAAGAAGGCAAGTCCTTTACCGGAAAAGCCAAAGTTTACGACAGCGAACAGGAAGCCAATGATGCCATGAAAAACAATGAAGTGGTAAAAGGCGATGTCGTAGTCATCCGATATGTGGGGCCCAAGGGCGGTCCCGGAATGCCGGAAATGCTAAAGCCTACTTCCATTATTATCGGAGCAGGCTTGGGAGCGGATGTTGCTTTCCTTACAGACGGAAGATTTTCCGGTGGAACCCACGGCTTCGTCGTAGGGCATGTGACACCTGAGGCATACGAAGGAGGCCCAATTGGACTTCTTCAAAATGGAGACGAAATCACCATCGATGCCACTGACCTGACCATCAACTGCAGTGTTTCTGAGGAGGAATTTGCGCAGAGAAGGAAAAACTGGAAAAATAAAGACTTGAGCCACTTAAGTGGAACACTTAAAAAATATTCGCAGTTAGTATCTACAGCATCTGAAGGATGTATTACTGATAATGGATAAATGATATGAAATCGAGCATGACGAAAACGTCACACAAAGCGATGATTATCATGGCGAGATTCCATCTGGCCGCTGGAAAACAAATAATAAACAGATGAAAGATTCTAGAATAAGAGGAGCTGATATCGTGATAAAAGCCCTGATAGCTGAAAATGCCAAATTCATTTTCGGATATCCAGGTGGAGCGATTATGCCCATTTATGATGCTCTTTATGATTATGAAGATCAGATTCAACATATTCTAACCCGCCACGAGCAGGGAGCAATTCATGCTGCTCAGGGTTATGCGCGTGTCTCCGGCAAGGTGGGTGTCTGTATGGCTACTTCGGGCCCCGGTGCGACCAATTTGATCACCGGAATTGCCGATGCGCTTATTGACAGTACTCCACTTGTCTGCATTACGGGGCAGGTCCCCTCTTATTTATTAGGAACAGACGCTTTTCAAGAAACCGACGTAGTGGGAATCTCCATGCCCGCTACTAAATGGAATATTCAGGTACACCGGGTGGAGGATATCGCGCCGGCCATCGCCAAAGCATTTCATATTGCGCGTTCGGGTAGACCCGGCCCGGTGCTGATTGATATCACCAAAGATGCCCAAGTGGCACTGGGGGAATTCAATTATGTTCCCTGCTTGAACATCCGCTCATACAAGCCCTACCCGAAAGTCTCCGATAAAGAGATTGAAGATGCCGCCGCGTTAATCAATCAGGCCGAACGCCCCTATTTGGTATATGGACAAGGTGTAATCATTGGCAAGGCCGAAAAGGAATTAGAAGCCTTCCTGAACAAAACCGGTATTCCGGCCGCCTGTACCCTGCTGGGGACAGGAGCTCTTTCCGAAGAACACCCCAACTACGTTGGCAAACTGGGCATGCATGGTAATTACGGCCCAAATCTGCTTACCAATAAATGTGACGTATTGATCGCCGTAGGGATGCGTTTTGATGACCGGGTGACCGGAGACCTTACCCGCTATGCCAAGCAGGCAAAGGTCATTCATATGGAATTGGATTACGCTGAGATCGACAAGAACGTAAAATGCACCGTGCCAGTATTGGGAGACTGCAAGGTTACACTAGCCAAACTTACCGAACAGGTGAATTCCGCTAAACATGATGCTTGGACTGCCAAATTCCACGAATTGGAAGCGGAGGAGAAGCGGGTAGTAGTGGGGAATGACTTGTTGCCGACCAAGGATGGTTTGACAATGGGAGAGGTAATCCGCCATATTAATGAGTTTAAAGCAGATGATGCCATTTTGGTAACGGATGTGGGGCAACACCAAATGGTGGCTTGGAGGTATTTTGAATACAAAACTACCCGTACACAGATAACATCCGGGGGCTTGGGGACCATGGGATTTGCACTTCCCGCAGCTTTGGGAGCGCAGCTTCATGACTTCAACCGTCAGGTAATCTGTGTGGTAGGGGACGGAGGTATTCAAATGACCGTTCAGGAATTCGGAACCATTATGCAAACCAAGGCACCTGTGAAGGTTGTCTTGTTAAACAATAATTTCCTGGGCATGGTAAGGCAGTGGCAGCAGTTGTTTTTTGACAAACGCTACTCATTTACCGAACTGGAAAACCCCGATTTTCAAAAAATAGCAGAAGCCTATCGGTTTAAAGTTCAGAAAGTGGACAAGCGGGATGATCTTCGCGAGGCGGTGGCAGAAATGTTTATCCATGACGGGCCTTATTTCTTAGAAGTAGTGGTGGAGAAGGAAGACAATGTGTTTCCAATGATTGCCTCTGGCAGCTCCGTAGAAGAAGTAAGACTAAGTTAATTTCAAACAGCATGAAATCGAGCATGACGAAAACATCACCAAGTGGGATGATTATTATTGCGAGATTCCACCCCGATAAGCCGGGGCAAGTTGTGACCGCTGAAAGACAATTATAAACACATGAAACGATACACAATTTCTGTTTTCACAGAGAATTTTATTGGTATTTTGAGTCGGATTACCCTGATCTTTACCCGAAGGGGAATTAATATTGACGGGTTCACCGCTTCCGAAAGTAGGGAGGAGGGTATCTACCGGATTACCATAGAAGTCACGACAACAGAGGAACAGATCATACAACTTTCCAAGCAGATAGATAAGATCATCGATGTCATCAAGGCATTTTATTACATGGATGATGAGATGGTTTTTCAGGAAATTGCCCTGTATAAAATCCCCATTGGCAGCCTTGATCCTGGACTGGAAAAAGTAATTAGACAACATAGTGCACGCATTATTTCCGCGGAGAAAGATTTCGTGGTCATTGAATTGACCGGACACAAGGAGGACACACAGGCCCTTCTGGAGGTGTTGAAGGATTTCAACGTATTGGAATTTGTGCGGTCCGGTAGGGTGGCAGTGGCCAAGCCTATGGTAACCATAGATAAATATTTATAAAAATCAATTAAATCTTACATTATAACTATGAAACTGAAATTCGGTACAGTTGAAGAAAATGTCGTAACCAGAGAGGAATACCCGCTGGAAAAAGCCAAGGAAATTTTAAAGGATGAAGTCATTGCCGTGTTGGGTTATGGTGTTCAGGGACCTGGTCAGGCACTTAATTTGAAAGACAACGGATTCAACGTGATCGTTGGACAGCGCAAAGGAACCAAGACTTGGGACAAAGCGGTTGACGATGGTTGGGTACCCGGCGAAACGCTTTTCGAGTTGGAAGAAGCGTGTGAGAAAGGCACTATCCTTCAATTTTTACTTTCAGATGCTGGCCAGATTTCTTTGTGGCCTACTGTTAAAAAACATTTGACTCCCGGCAAAGCCCTTTATTTCTCCCACGGATTTGGAATCACCTACAAAGAAAAGACCGGAATCATCCCTCCTGCGGATGTGGACGTGATCTTGGTAGCGCCTAAAGGTTCCGGTACTTCCCTTAGAAGAATGTTTGTAGAAGGCAGAGGCTTAAACTCTTCGTACGCTATCTATCAGGATGCCACCGGCAAAGCCAAAGACCGTGTAGTAGCCTTGGGTATCGGTGTAGGTTCAGGTTATTTGTTTGAGACTGATTTTTACAGAGAAGTTACTTCCGACCTTACTGGGGAGAGAGGCACCTTGATGGGAGCTATTCAGGGGATCTTTGCCGCCCAATATGAAGTATTGCGTGCCAATGGACACACCCCTTCAGAAGCTTTCAACGAAACGGTTGAGGAATTGACACAAAGTTTGATGCCTCTAGTCGCTGAAAACGGTATGGACTGGATGTATGCAAACTGCTCCACGACTGCCCAAAGAGGTGCGTTGGACTGGTGGAAGCCATTCAGAGACGCTACTAAGCCAGTTTTTGAAGAGCTTTACAACAGCGTGAAGACCGGTCAGGAAGCAGCCAAATCCATTGAGTCTAACAGCAAGTCAGACTATAGGGCCAAGCTTGAAGAGGAATTGAAAGAATTGAGAGAATCTGAAATGTGGCAGGCCGGAGCGGTCGTCCGCCAATTAAGACCAGAAAATAACTAAGAAGGATGGCAGATAAGCTTTGGGTTTTCGATACGACACTTAGGGATGGCGAGCAGGTGCCTGGTTGCCAGCTAAATACCCGGGAGAAAATTGTAGTCGCCCAGGCATTGGAAGCACTGGGGGTGGATATTCTGGAAGCAGGCTTCCCCATATCCAGCCCCGGAGATTTTAACTCGGTCGTGGAGATATCCAAGGCTGTGTCTGAACCCATCATCTGCGCCCTCTCCCGGGCCGTGGAAAAAGATATACAGGTAGCCGCAGACTCCCTACGTTTTGCCAAAAAGGCCAGGATCCATACCGGCATAGGTGTCTCCGGCTACCATATCCAACACAAGCTGCGCAGCACACCGGAAGCGGTGATGGAGCGAGCAATCAATGCGGTTAAATTTGCCAGAAACCTGGTGGGCGAAGTGGAATTTTATGCGGAGGACGCCGGAAGGGCCGACCCCGAATACCTGGCCAGCATCATCGAGGCGGTAATCGCCGCTGGAGCCAGAGTAGTAAATATTCCTGATACGACGGGCTATTGCCTTCCGGAGCAATATGGTGCCATCATCCGTTTTCTAAAGGAAAATGTATCCAATATTGACCAGGCAATCATAGCCACCCACTGTCATAACGACCTGGGACTTGCTACCGCCAACACGCTGGCAGGCGTCATGAACGGAGCCAGGCAGGTGGAGGTAACCGTCAATGGTATCGGTGAACGCGCCGGCAATACCTCGCTGGAGGAAGTCGTCATGGCCATCAAGAGCCACAGCGAAATCCCCGTAGTCACCCAGATTAATACCAAAAAAATCTACGAAACCAGCCGTATCATTTCCAAACTGATGAATATGCCCATACAGCCCAACAAGGCGATTGTGGGAAGAAATGCTTTTGCGCATTCCTCCGGCATCCATCAGGATGGGGTACTAAAAAACAGGGAAAATTACGAAATCATCGATCCCAAAGACGTGGGTGTGGAAGAGTCCACCATTGTCCTCACGGCAAGAAGCGGCCGCGCCGCACTCAAGCATCACCTGGCTCTGTTGGGATTTCCTGTAGAAGGTGCTGAACTGGATGAGGTGTACGAACGTTTCTTAGTCTTGGCAGATAGTAAAAGGGATATGGGACGAAAGGAATTGCTTTCGCTTATTGGAGAACATCTCGAAGATTCCCCCTTTATTTCACTGGAGCAAATCCACTATGAGGGTGGAGAAGGTGAAATAGCGAGTGCTAAGGTCACCCTTGCCATTGGAGGTAAAAACCTTTCCGCTGATGCGGTCGGAAACGGCCCCGTAGATGCGGTGATCAAATCCATCAAACAGCTGATCGATCACACCGTCCTGTTGGATGAATTTCTGATCCAAGCTATGACCAAGGGAAGTGATGATACCTGCAAAGTGCATATGCGCTTGATGAGTGAGGGAAAACCTTATCATGGGTTCGGTTCGGAAACGGATATTGTATTAGCTTCAGCAAAGGCGTTTATTGATGCCTTGAATAAATTGCCAGTAAAGCAAAAATTGAGTAACAACTAGCATAATGGAAAATAAAACATTATTTGATAAAATATGGGATGCCCATGTGGTAAAATCCATCCCCAACGGTCCGGATGTATTCTTTATCGACAAGCATTTTATCCACGAAGTTACCAGCCCGGTGGCTTTCTTGGGCTTGGAGAGTAGGGGTGTACCTGTCCTTTATCCGGAAAAAACCATTGCCACCCCTGACCATAACGTGCCTACGATAGATCAGGACAAAACCATTAAGGATAAGCTTTCACGCATGCAGGTGGAAAGGCTTCGCGAGAACTGCCAAAAATACGGAATTGATTTACATGACTTGGGTTCTGACCACCACGGGATCGTTCACGTGATCGGGCCCGAATTGGGCATCACCCAGCCAGGAATGACCATTGTCTGCGGCGATAGCCATACCTCTACGCACGGTGCCTTCGGTACCATTGCTTTTGGTATAGGAACTTCCGAAGTGGAAATGGTATTTGCCACACAGTGCATCATGCAGGTAAAGCCGAAAAAAATGCGGATTACCGTAGATGGGGAGTTGGGCAAAGGAGTGACTTCCAAGGACATCATCCTTTATATCATCTCCAAGATATCTGCCAGTGGCGGAACGGGTTATTTTCTTGAATATGCCGGTAGCGCCATACGCAACCTAAGCATGGAAGCAAGGATGACCATCTGCAACATGAGTATAGAAATGGGCGCACGCGGGGGACTTATAGCTCCTGACGAGACTACTTTCGAATACCTGAAAGGAAAGCAATATTGCCCCAAGGGAGAAGATTGGGACAAAGCAGTAGCTTACTGGAAAACTTTGAAAACAGATGACGGGGCAACCTTTGACCTGGAATATTCCTACGATGCCGCTGATATCGAACCCATGATCACCTACGGGACCAATCCGGGTATGGGAATAAAGGTAAGGGACATGATCCCTACTACCGAAGGCATGGAGGGAAGCGAGAAAAAATCCTACCTCAAGTCTCTTGAATACATGGGCTTCCAACCGGGAGAGGCCATGAAAGGCAAAAAAGTGGACTACGTTTTTGTAGGTAGCTGCACCAATGGACGGATTGAAGATATCAGATCAGTGGCCAACTTTGTAAAAGGAAAGCAAAAAGCAGATAACATCACGGCTTGGATTGTTCCCGGATCGAGAGAGGTGGAAAAGCAAGCCATAGAAGAGGGCTTGGTAGCTATCTTGGAAGAGGCGGGCTTTAAGTTGAGACAGCCCGGCTGCTCGGCTTGCCTGGCAATGAACGATGACAAAATACCTTCTGGGAAATACGCGGTTTCTACATCCAACAGGAACTTTGAAGGAAGACAGGGTCCCGGATCCAGAACGCTATTGGCCAGCCCACTTACCGTGGCGGCAGTTGCCATTACCGGTACCATAGCTGATCCCAGGGACGTATTCGAAAATTAGTAAACGAGAATAAATTATGGCTTACGATAAATTTAATGTACTTGTCAGTAGGGTGGTTCCCATGTCTGCCGAAAATGTGGACACAGATCAGATCATCCCTGCCAGATTCCTGAAAGCTACCGAACGTACCGGCTTTGGGGACAACCTGTTCCGGGATTGGAGATATGACAGTGAGGGCAATCCAAAACCGGATTTTGTGCTGAACGACCCTACTTACTCCGGAAAGATCCTGCTTGCGGGTAAAAATTTCGGTTCCGGCTCCAGTAGGGAACATGCCGTGTGGGCACTGTATGATTACGGGTTCAGATGTGTGGTTTCCAGCTTTTTTGCGGATATCTTTAAAAATAACTGCCTTAATATCGGTGTACTCCCGGTGACGGTCACTGCTGATTTTGCGGACGAAATGTTTGCTGAAGTGGAAAAGGACCCCTCATCCGAAGTGAAAGTGGATATCGATGCCCAGACGATCACCATCCTATCCACAGGCAGATCTGAGACCTTCGATATCAATGCCTACAAGAAGGAAAATATGAAAAACGGGTTTGACGATATTGATTATCTGCTAAACCTAAAAGAGGAAATCGGAAAATTTGCCGAAAAGGCATAAAGACAACCTTTTCTAACAACAAACGTTTTGTTTAGATAATTTTTTATCGTTGTTTCCAATAAATTAACAGAGGAAAAATGGGTGGTCAAAAAAATATAGAAATCATGGATACTACCCTGAGGGATGGAGAGCAGACCTCAGGGGTTTCCTTTTTACCCTCGGAAAAATTGCAGATAGCCAAGCTGCTGCTGGAAGAACTGAAGGTAGACCGGATAGAGGTAGCTTCCGCCAGGGTTTCTGACGGGGAAATGGAGGGCGTGAAAAAAATCACCCATTGGGCCAAAGAAAGAAAATTCTTGGATAAAGTGGAGGTATTGGGTTTTGTCGATACCCCCAAATCCGTGGATTGGTTGGTGGAGGCAGGTGCCAAGGTACTCAATCTGCTTACCAAAGGTTCTCTGAATCACTTGACTCATCAGCTTAAGAAAACCCCGGAAGAGCATTTTCAGGAAATTGAGGAATGCATCCGCTATGCCATCGATAAGGGCATCGCCGTGAATGTGTACTTGGAAGACTGGAGTAACGGCATGCGGAATTCCAGGGAATACACGCTGGACCTAATTCATTTTCTATCCACCCTGCAGGTCCGCAGAATCATGCTGCCCGATACCTTGGGCTTATTACAGCCGGAGGAGGTAAAATCATTCTTACTGCTTATTACCGAGAAGTTCCCCACCGTTCATTTTGATTTCCACGCTCACAACGATTACGACCTTTCTGTGGCCAACGTGCTTCAGGCGGTTGCCTGTGGGGCAAAAGGGATACATACCACCGTCAATGGCTTGGGTGAGCGAACCGGCAATGCGCCCCTTGAATCCGTGGTGGCCGTAATCAAGGATTTTACCGAGTATGACTTGGGGATCAAGGAAAACAAAATATACCGAATCAGCAAATTGGTGGAGCAGTTTTCGGGCTTGCATATCCCTGCCAACAAGCCTGTAGTGGGAGAGAATGTATTTACCCAGACCGCCGGTGTACATGCGGACGGAGACAACAAAAAGAACCTCTATTACAGTGATCTGATGCCGGAACGCTTCGGCAGGACAAGGAAATATGCCTTGGGCAAAACCTCCGGCAAGGCCAATATCCTCAAGAACTTGCAGGAATTGGGAATTTCCCTGGAGCCGGACGAATTGACCAAAGTCACCCAACGGATCATTGATCTGGGAGACCGGAAGGAGCGCGTCACGACGGAGGACCTACCCTATATCATTTCGGATGTGCTGCAAAACAACAGCATCAAGACCGATATCAGCATAGACGGCTATCACATGGTTCACTCCAAAGGACTAAAGCCCTCTGTACAACTGCGGATGAAGATCCATGAGGAATATTACGAGCAGAACGCCTCCGGGGATGGGCAATACGATTCCTTTATGAAGGCCCTCAAGAAGATCTATAAGTCCCTCAACAAGGAATTGCCCAAGCTTACCGATTTTCATATCAGTATCCCTCCAGGTGGCAAGACAGATGCCTTTGTGGAGTGTGTGATCACCTGGGATTATGGAAAGATCTTTAAAACCAAGGGTTTGGACAGTGACCAAACCATCGCTGCCATGAAGGCAACGGAAAAAATGCTAAACATCATTGAACAATTAAATAAAACCAACCAAGAAAAATTGAATTCCTATGGAAATGAATATAGCCCTATTACCTGGTGACGGTATAGGACCTGAAGTAGTCGATCAGGCCGTAAAAGTAGTAAAGGCCATCGGTGAAAAATTTGGACATCAGATTACATTTGAAACAGCGCTGACAGGTGCCGCTGCAATTGAAGCCGTAGGTGTTCCCTATCCGGACGAAACCCATGAAGTTTGCTTGCGGTCAGATGCCGTCCTTTTTGGAGCCATCGGCGATCCCAAGTATGACAACGATCCATCTGCCAAAGTTAGGCCGGAACAGGGACTTCTTTTGATGCGGAAAAAGCTTGGCCTTTTTTGCAATGTGCGGCCTACCTTTACCTTCCCTTCTTTGGTAGATAAGTCTCCGCTAAAGCGGGAGCGTATCGAAGGAACCGACTTGGTTTTTCTTCGTGAACTTACCGGAGGCATTTACTTTGGTGAGCCAAGGGGAAGAAGCGAGCAGGGAGACCGTGCCTTTGACACTTGCGTGTACAATGTCTATGAGATTGAGCGCCTGGCCCGCATGGGATTTGAATTTGCGCAAAAAAGAAGAAAATTGCTTACCTGCGTGGACAAGGCTAATGTTTTAGCTACCTCTAGACTTTGGAGAGAGACCGTACAGCGTTTAGCTCCCGAATACCCCGATGTAAAGGTAGAGTATGAGTTTGTGGATGCGGTAGCCATGAGGTTGATTCAGTGGCCAAAGGCTTATGACGTATTGATTACCGAGAACCTGTTTGGCGATATCCTGACCGATGAGGCGTCTGTTATTAGCGGATCCATGGGTCTGATGCCTTCGGCTTCATTGGGATCTGACACCAAGTTATTTGAGCCCATCCACGGTTCCTATCCACAGGCGGCAGGCAAGGACATCGCCAACCCATTAGCCACGGTGCTTTCCGCGGCCATGATGTTTGAATATGCCTTTGATTTGCAGGAAGAGGCGGATGCGATTTCAGCGGCGGTAAACCGCTCTCTGGAAGAAGGCATCGTCACCGAAGACCTGGCTGGAGACGGCGGCAAAGCCTACAAAACCTCCGAGGTGGGTGATTGGCTGGTAAAGCAGATAATGAGTTAAGTCAATTACGAATTAAAAATTACGAATTACGGTGGCTCGCTGGGAAGGTAGATATTGAGGTGAAAAACGAATAAATAATTACGAACTAAAAATTACGAATTACGGTGACTCGATTGTAAACCAGATACTGAGCTTAAAAAGGTTTTAATTAGTAATAAAAAGGCCGGAACGGGATTCGTTTCGGTCTTTTTTTTGGGAAGATTCCCCGGTAGTTTTTCAGACTTACTTCGTAGGCCTTCCGCATATAATATCCATTTTAACGACATATGATCCCCAACGGGGTCAGTATTGGAGAAATTTCCATATAGAATAACAAAAGAATCCCGTAGGGATGGCCTATATAGTAGCCACGGGTTTCAACCCGTGGATTAAAAGCGATTTCCCGTAGCGACGTTTTGGCCGCCAACACAGTCGAAACCGCACCCCTCGTCTGGGTGTAGTATCCACTACACCCATCTATCACTTAATTCCTCAAGAAACGAAATCTTCTAAAAGCCATTTGCAATGGCTACGATAAACTGCTTTTGATATAATCCGAGCATGACACCAACGGCAACCACGCTGAAATTAAACCTTCCATTTGAGGTGGATTTATTGCAACCGGGCGTTTTCCAATTACAAATTGGAGGGGATTTCAGCAAGGTAAACCCAAAGACCGAGAAATTCCTCACGAATCATTTTGGTTTAGTCCATTACAAATGGCCGGAATCCAGTTTCGTTTCTAAAGTAGATTTGTGATAATTGGGTGTAGTTGCAAACGACACCCAGAAGGGCTTTAACGATTCAATGGTACGGCCTTCAGTCAGAGGTTTGCGCTGCCGTAGGTAAGGTTGGTATATACGCCATCCGTAATGCGAACCGTTTCATTGTTTTGGGGATTTACCAGGTCGAATTCGAAGATGCCACTTATCCTTCTGGTGGATAAATCAGAACTTTTTACCATCGAGTATCCCGATTCCTTTCCATCAAAGGTCGGTACTGAAATTGAGAAGTCCGTATCTATCATCATCCCGATAGTTCCCACGCTTGCAGGCTCATTCTCAAACATATCCACGTAGAGGGTATCGCCTATATATGAAAAGTTGGTCCCATAAGGCTCAAAGTCATTGAATCCGATTACGAGTTGTATTCCTGACGCATCTGTAGCTCGTATATCAAACTGTTTTCCCCTGTCATCCCCTGTCAACGTATTTTCAAAAGAAACCGCGGTAAATGCCACGCCGTCGATTTTGCAGGTCAAGGAGGCTTCTGCGGATTCCGACCCGTCGTCACCAGAACATGATGCAAATAGAAATGCAGCCAAAATTGCTCCTGCCGATAAGTTAAATAGTGATGCTTTCATGGTGTGTTGTTTTTAAAAGGTATAAGAAATAATTAATTTATTGTTTTTAAAAGTTATTGTTTTCCCATTTTAATATCCGATTGATCGGTTTGATTGATAAAAAAATGAAACGTTTCGATCAGCTGGTATTCCATCTCAAATACAGCATGCCCATGGCGTCCTATTTTCTCAAAAACATCGTGATGATTAGGCTGTTTACAGCCACTATTGTCTAATTGCTTTTCCGCCACGACTTCGCCTAACCCCCAAAAATAGTTTTGCATCTACTAAAAAGTCAATGCGAATTCATCGTTCGTCTCCAATACTGACACAATACTAGAAGTTTTCTGGTTAAGATGCAACTACCTATTTCTTAGATATTTTGACCTCTTAAAAAATACTCTAATCAACTAGAAAAAGTCAGCCTCGTCTGGGTGTAGTATCCACTACACCCATCTATCACTTAATTCCTCAAGAAACGAAATCTTCTAAAAGCCATTTGCAATGGCTACGATAAACTGCTTTTGATATAATCCGAGCATGACACCAACGGCAACCACGCTGAAATTAAACCTTCCATTTGAGGTGGATTTATTGCAACCGGGCGTTTTCCAATTACAAATTGGAGGGGATTTCAGCAAGGTAAACCCAAAGACCGAGAAATTCCTCACGAATCATTTTGGTTTAGTCCATTACAAATGGCCGGAATCCAGTTTCGTTTCTAAAGTAGATTTGTGATAATTGGGTGTAGTTGCAAACGACACCCAGAAGGGGTTTTACATCTACTAAAAAGTCAATGCGAATACATCGTTCATTCCGATGTAATAATAGAAGTTTCCCGGTTAAGATGCAACTACTTTTTTCTTAGACAATATCCTAACCCAAGAAAAAAACCATCAACCCATCAACTAATTCATCAACCTACCAACTTATAAACTAATTCATCAACCTATAAACCTATAGACCCATAGACCCATAGACCCATAAACCCATCAACTCATAAACTAACTCACGCCCAGGTACCATGGTATAAAGAGCCATTCCCAAGTCATCCCTGACAAAATGAATATCTGTATGACAAACCCCACAAAATAGGATTTTAATGGAATCGTCATGAGGACCCGGTTCCCGCCTTTCAATGCTAAAAGGTGCCTGCGTTTTGTGCCGCATAAGCTTTTACAGTAGCCATAGTTATTTTTGGAATAAACTTATCGAAAAAGCGAAGTCAGGTGTTAGGACGATTATTCCAACTAGTAGAAATATTATTCCAGAGATGAGAGTTGGGTAGCTGTTTTTGGAGCCAAGTAACGGTGGTTTGGTTAAATGGGTTTCTAGAATTAAGTGCTTAATTATTTTTCCTACCTGACAAATAAAGATTTTGACAATTGGCAGGACCTGATGTACACGGGCGGATTTTACGATAAGGCCCACTTTTTCAGGGACCTCTGTTACTTCAAAGCAAAAACGCAGAACTACAAACGGGCGTTGGTAGAGTTGCTGGGGACTTAGGTTTGGGGTGAGAGTTGGAGGTTTTCTATAGGTTTGATGTTTATCTAAAAATGATTATGCTTAAAACATAAATAAATGAAAAACAGCTATTTAAAAAGAGGTGTCTAAAATAAAACGTAATTTTTTACCAAAATTATTTGCATTGTTTTATTTATTTTATATATTCGAAATGTGCTTTTAGAGCCAGTTAAACGTATTTTAATATTTATTGGTCGGGTTTATTGCTATTTTGTCTCCGGTCCTTTTTTAATTCGGAAATGTTGAGTCTTGTCTTAAAAAAGGTTTCAATTACGTTGTATTAGCTGTTTGATTCAAATTAACAAAGTTTCTTTATCTGTATTCAATTTACATCATGGAGCTTTGAGTTTACTCCGAATTGCAAACCTAAGTTCTACATGTGATATTCGGTTATTATTTAAGCAGGATTAGGTGGTTTACCCTTCCATAAGAGAGAAGGAGTATACCTTCTATATACGCCAATGTTGGATCCTAAGCCAAAAGGGAAATAAGTTGGGTTTTTTTATTTGAGTCGGGTTTTAGGTCTGCTGGATTCAATGTGGTAAGGACAATACAGTCCTTTGACCCTTAGGGGTTTATTGATTAATTCGTTTTCATTCTTTTTCTTTCTTAACCATGAGAAATTCTCCCGGATTATTTTCATTTGGCACCACTATGCCTTCTTCGATCAAGAAAATACCATATGCCAGAGTATTCATACTAATGTTATTTTTAAGTTTCCCGCATCTTTTTGCAGTGGCACAGGAAAACAGATTCAGGGGTCAAGTAATCCCACCGTCTCCCGAGGTAAGTGCCTTGGCCAAGTTTGCCGATGTCACCATATCCAAATACAGCGGCTTGCCCAACGTTTCCATTCCTATCTATACCATATCCCAGGACGATTTTGAGTTGCCCATCGAATTGGTTTACCACCACGGGGGTATCAAAGTGGAGGAAATGGCCGGTTGGGCCGGATTGGGCTGGGCATTGAATGCCGGGGGCAGCATCAGCAGGACCGTCAAAGGAATCCCGGATGAGGCTTTTGGAGCCACTTCCGGATATATCAACCATCAGCGAGACCCGGAGAGTTTTTCATGGTTCCAAACATTGACGTATTTTAATAGCTTTAATAAAAGCGAGATAGACTTTGAGCAGGATATTTTTTATTTTTCCTTTGGTAGTTACTCCGGGAAGTTTGTATTGACGAAGGATCGAAAGGTTTCCTTTATCAATGCCAGTAACCTGGATATCAGTTTTACTTTATCCAACAACCGCTTTGTGGAGTGGCGGGTAAGGGATCCAAAGGGAAATACTTACTATTTCCGGGAGGTTGAGCGTACGGTGTCTGAGCCTTGGGTTAGCAGTCGAAGCCAGAATTTTAACCGTTTACTTGATTCGGCCTGGCACCTCTCGGAGATTGTTACGTTTAGAGGTAAATCAATCAAATTCACCTATCAGAGCTATACCCATAACTATTTTAGAAGGTCGATGCAAACGGCCTCATATTTTGTAGCGGGAGGTTCCAGTACAGGTGCCTGCCGTCAAGACCGGGTTGAAAACAGTTGGGCAGAATATAATGTAACGGGGAAGCAACTGGCTAGAATAACCTTTGATGAGGGTTCATTATCTATTGTTAGTGTGCGTGACCGGGAGGATTCTCCAGCGGGTAGACTGAGAAGTATCACGGTCCGCAACGTTAATAATCGGATAATCAAGTCCTTTGATTTGGTCCATGACTATTTTTTCAGTACGCTGAGCAATCTTGCCATGAGTCTTCCTCCGCAAATCCAAAATGCTACCCCTACTAAGAGGTTACGACTCGCGAGAGTTCTGGAAACCACCTCTATCCCTCATCTGGTCCATTCATTCGAGTACGAAGGCAATAACCTTCCTCACCTATTTTCGCAGGCACAGGACCATTGGGGATATTATAACGGGGTATTTAATCAAAGTTTGCTTCCCCAATACATGCGCTTTAGGCAGGCCAATGCTAATAGACTGGTAAGCCCAACATATGCCAAGTATGGTTGTCTTAAAAAAATAACATTCCCAACCGGGGGGAGCATCACCTATGAAATGGAAAGCAACACCAGCCAGGTGACCCTCAAGGACTACAATGATTTTTTTGCGCCGTTGGCAATCGATACGAATCTGCCAAAATATTCGGTAACGGTGAACCAGAATAATCGGCGGGCAACCCTGCAGGTGGAGCCTCAATTGAGTCTGGTTGATTCCATCAAGTGGTTTACTTATACAGTAAACCTTCCCACCCCCGTCAACTGTGATGGCGGATCCAGAGACTGTGTGGGCACACTTGACGTTTCCCTTTATTCAGCTAGAGTCAAACACTACGTAAGTTTAACCTCCACTCTTTTCAGCGCAGGACAAAGTCAGGGGCGGATAGGGCTTAAGGCTGGAGAAACGTATCTGTTTAGCATAGATGGTCAGACTAACCAGATTCAAGGTGTAAGTGCTGCAGTAGTGGGACACATGAATCCCCCAATGGTGGATGAAACAAGACAAATAGTTATAAATGTAGGTGGCCTGAGAGTAAAAGAAATCGTAAAGGATTTTATTACACAAAAAGAGAGGGTAAAGTTTTTGTATGAAATGCCTGACAATACCCAAACTTCCGGTGTATTGGCTTCCTTTCCAAAATATGATTATTTGATCATCAAGGAGACAGATTTAATCGATTTGCGTGGAAATCGGCATGTTTTCCCCTGCTTAAAATTTGAACTAAGGTCGGTTTCACAAATACCACTGGGCAGTAGTGGGGGATACTTCGGATATGCCAATGTAAAAGAAATCAAAGAAGTTGACAACCGCCAAATCCGGACAGACTATTCGTTTTATTCGGCATTGGAATTTCCCGACAGTGTAAGATATGAATTTCCTTTTGGGGTAGTTGAATCCGAGGAAACCAGCAGAGGTTTGCCGAAGAATGAAATTTACTTTGCTCATACGCTGGTAGGATTAAAAAAATCGAAAGAAATCTGGTACCATTATGACCGCATAGTAAACACCACCCATTCAAATTTTTTTTATGCATGCACTGAATACCAAACTTCAGGTTGTAAAAAGATTTTTCTATTCAAATATACAAATTCATCAACCTGGAATCCGCTTCGGGAAGTTACGGAAATAAACTATGAGCCTGAAAGCGGCAAATCCATCCAAGAGGTTCAGAAAAAAGAGTATCACCCTTCGTATTTTTTGCCAATTCTTGAGCAAACAAGCGTCAACGGAAATTCCGAAACAACCGAGTACTTTTACCCTTTTAACGCTTCGGGACTGTATCCAACCCGTGCAGCATCCACTGCGATAAATCTACTTCTGCAAAACTACCGGATTGCCGACCCCCTGACGGTCAGAAAAACAATAAATGGAGTAAGGGTGGAGGAGGACCGTATGCAGTTTCTAGTTAGGAACCAACTGCCCGTAGTGGTGGCTGTTGAGCGGCTCTTAAATGGAGGGGCATCACAAAAGGAATTGGATATCCTAATGCACGATTCAAACCACAACATCATTGAGCAGAAACCCCGAAATGGACCATTGGAAACGTTTCTGTGGGGATACGGACAGCGGCATGTGACAGCCGCAGTGACAAATGCGAAGTCCACAGAGGTGGCCTATACATCCTTCGAAGCTGGAGATAAAGGAGGGTGGATTTTTTCAGGAACCCCTATATCTTCCCAGTTGGCGAAGACGGGCACGTCTTATTACAACCTTAGCCGTGGAAGCATAACTAGTACAAATGTACCCGCCAACAGCAGCAGACCCTTTAAGATTTCCTTTTGGGCAAGACGGGGAGCCGGCTCGATGCTTTGGACTTTTATGGGAAAAAGCGAAATTCTCTCCACCCAGTGGAGACTTATAGAAAGGGAGATTACGGGGAATTCGGTTCAGATAATTGGTCCTGACATATGGATTGATGAACTCAGGCTCCATCCGAAGGATGCCCAAATGGTCACGTTTACCCATGAGCCGTTGGTAGGGATTACGTCAATGACCGATCAGAGAAACCAAACCACCTACTTTGAATATGACGCCTGGGGAAGAGTCGGTGCTGTCCGTGATGCGGATAGAAATGTTTTGGAACACGCTGCTTATCACTATCAAAACGGATTATAACTTTTTTACCCATGAAAAAATTTCTAATTATTGTCAGTTTGCTATTGAGCGGGAAATTGGACGTTCCCCAGGCAATAGCCCAACAAAAGGAAAATTATGTCTACCGGTATCATGCCAAGGAGCCTTTGAAAAATATCCAAGACCTAGTAACAGGGTCAAGCACTCAATCTACTAAGTCGGTCACCTATTATGACGGGCTGGGCCGCCCAAAGCAGACTATCCACCAACAGAGTTCGGCTGCTGGTTGGGATCTTATTCAGCCTATTCAATATGACGCGGCTGGGAGACAAACACGGGATTACCTCCCGTATGCCAGAAATAACGGTGCGCAAAGCGGAAATTTTAGGTCAACTGCTCCAAGTGAACACGCTGCCTACTTCAGTTCTCAATATTCCGGGGATGGACATGGCTACTCGGAAACACAATATGAGTTTTCCTCGCTGGGAAAAGCAGACAAAAAGGGCTCTCCGGGAAATCAATGGCGTATCGGAAGTGGCCGGGAAGTCATCTTGATAGAACGACCAAACCGCCCCGATGAGTCAGTACGGAAGTGGGAAGTAAACGCAGACGGCTTGCCATCCACATCAGATACGTACAAGGAGGGCGACCTATGGGTAAAGGAGACAGTCAACGAGAATAAAACCAAAACAGTGGAATATACCGACCATCTTGGAAATGTGGTCTTGCGGAAAGTTCAGATTTCGAATTCGCCATCAAGCCACCATGCTGGGTGGTTGAGCACCTATTATGTGTATGATGCTTTCGTTGACTTGCGGGTAGTTATTCCTCCCAAAGCGGTGGCATTTCTAACAAATAATTGGGCTGCCTCCACACAAATCCAGCTTGCTGATGAACAGTATTATAGGTACCGGTATGACAATCGGAAGCGGATAATCGAGAAGAAGATACCAGGTAAGGGTTGGGAATATATGCTCTATGACGAAAAAGATAGGCTTGTTGGAACCCAAGATGCCAATCTCCGCTCCAAAAATCAATGGCACTACCGGCTCTACGACGTATATAATAGGGAAATTGTGCAGGGAATAGTAGTGGATGGACGGGATAGGAGCCAGATTCAGCAACGCCTAGGTACTATGACTCCTGTAGATTTTGAAGTAGATTATTTCAAAGGGTTAATCAGCAACGGTACGCTGACTAATGCTTCAGCCAATAGGACTATTCCGGGGATCAATTCTGGCTTCCCCATGCAGATAGGAGAAATGTTACTGCTGAATTTTTATGACCATTATGATTTTAACTCGTTGGGAAATTATACTAGACTATCCATAATACATGCGATTAGTTCAAACTCTGTTCAGGGGTTGCAGACGGGTGGGCTGAAAAGAAATCTTCAAACAGGGAAATTTCTAGAAGCCACTTTTTTTTATGATAAAGATGGCTTACTGATCCAACAAATTTCAGAAAACCATATGGGAGGACTGATTAGGCAATCCACCGCTTATAATTTTGAGAAGAAGCCAATATCAGTTACCCCACAGTTGCTGGGACCAACCAACCTCAACGTGACAAAAGGAATAGATTACTTTCCCAACGGTGCTATCCGGCAAACTACTCACAGGATTGGATGGGGACAGACTATCCAACTGGTGAATTTTCAATATAGCCAAACAGGTGAATTGATCCAAAAAAGAGTTCATAATTCGCTGGCCAACCTTGATTTTAGATACAATATTCGTGGATGGCTTACCCAAATCAATGAGGCGAAGGGAAGTAATCGGCTTTTTGGGATGCAACTGTATTATGAATCAGGTGCGGATGTAAATAACTGGAATGGCAATATTTCCCGGGTCGACTGGAAAGGGAGGGATTTGGTTTCCCGTAGTTATGATTACCGCTATGACTTGGCGGATCGGATTACCCAGGCCTCCTATGCTGTTCCCGGCACCCCGGCCCAAAAAGGAAGATACTCCCTAAGTGGGCTAACCTATGATCCGAATGGAAATCTACTTCGGTTAGTTCGGAACAATCAGCAGACCGAAACGCTTTTCACCACTGTGGATAACCTCAGTTTTAATTATCTTCCACACAGCAATAGGATAAGCAAAGTTACCGACACGCACACGAATAAGAATTACCTAGCCCATGATTTCAAACCGGGAGGAAGTGTAGCGTCTTATAGCTATGACGGAAACGGTAATTTGAAATCAAACGGTGATAAACAAATTCGGGAAATCACCTATAACTTCCTGAATCTGCCAACAGAAATTACTTTTGAGTCTGGGGAGAGGTTGATTTTTACCTATGCAGCCGACGGAACCAAGCTCCGTCAGGAATTTAAGCCGACATCAGGTCCATCCAAAATCATCGATTACATCGGGGAATTTGTTTTTGAAGATGGGAAGCTTGATTATATAGTCCATGATGAAGGCAGGGCAGTGCTGGAAAATAACACATACCATTACGAATACTATATCAAAGACCACTTGGGCAATGTCCGTCAGGTGATAAGGCCGCAAGTTACTGAAACACTCCTTGCCACAATGGAACTAAACCGTTCCACGGTGGAGGAAAAAGAGTTTGAGCGGGTTAGGGAAAGCCGCCAAAGTGGGGCGGAGCACAACGTAACTCCCGGCGGAAACAACATAGCTTGGCTAAATGCGTCAAGAGGCCGAATACTAGGTCCAGCCTGGGAGCGGGAAGTTCAAGAGGGGCAGGAATTGAGCCTTTCCGTGTATGGCAAATATAGAGATAAGGGCAACTTAAAAGTTTCTCCGTTGGTGTTTGTTTCCTCAGGAGCCAAAGCCAAACTTGTGACTCAACTGGGAGAACTGTCCAATACAACAAAACTTTCTGCCGTTCCCAATGCGGTCACAATTTTAAGCGTAATTGATTTGCTGATCAAAGAAGTGCAGGCCAAACCCTCTCCCGAAGCCTATATGATGTATGCGCTTTATGACAAGTCCGGAAAGCTGTATGCCCAAGGCAAAAAAGCCTTAAGCACCAAAGCGGCGGGAAAGCATGAATATTTGACCGAAAATATTTATATTAGCAAGGATGGAAAGATGGAGGCTTTTTTGGTAAATGAGACGGCCGAAGATGTCTGGTTTGACGATTTTGAGGTACAAAGTAAGACACCACTTATCGTTCAGGAAAGCCACTATGATCCTTGGGGAGTGCAGTTAAGCGGTTTGGGCTATCAGTATAAGGGCTTTAAAGAAAACAGGTACTTGTATAACGGCAAAGAACATATTGCGGACAAGCAGTTGGCCTGGTACGACTACGGCGCAAGGATGTACGATCCCGCTGTAGGCAGGTGGTGGGTGGTGGATCCGTTGGCGGACCAGATGAGAAGGCATTCTCCGTATAATTATGCCTTTAATAATCCACTGAGGTTTATAGACCCAGATGGGATGGCACCATGCGAATCTTGTCCTGAATTGGATTTTATAAAAACCCAATTAGAAAGTCAATATTCATATATTATTTCTAACATAGAGAAAGCTTACAAAGATTTTAATAGAAAAGTAGATGAGGTGGGGAAAAATGTTTCCGGATTTTTTAAAGAATTGGATGAGAAATTTTCAAGTGGAGGGTCAGGCAATGTGCATGTGTCTGATGTTTTTAGTGGAGATGATTCGAAGGTTCGGGAAGGTAGAGTTGATGCCGTGATTAATGTGGATGATTTTATTTTACCTAACCTCCGAACTGGACCTGCGAAAAATAGCGCCGAAGGCTTTTTACAAGGAGTTGAGATGGGAACTATAATTATGGGTTTTGGAAAGGATTTGATGGAAGGAAATTTAGACTCAACATATATAAGTGGGAGCGGGAACAATCATTCAGATGGTACGGTTTCTGTTGATGTTATAATCGGTAAAGATACATTTAGTTTACGTACAAAAAACATAAATGAAACAATTAGACTTAGAGATGATCCAAATGTTAAATGGTCTAAAAATAGGCAATAAATTTTGCTTAATTTCCGTAATTTTATTTATGACTTTATTTTCATCATGCAATAAAGCAGATCCCTATAAGTATAAATATACAACGGGAGATGTATTTCAGGTTTCACTAAATGATTCTATGTATGTAGATATTAAATGTTATGAAAGCGGTGTTATTGAGACCATAACAACGAAAGATAGATTCGGAATGAAAAATGGGTTAAGTTTGGAGTATCATCCTAATGGGATGTTAAGGAATAAGTATTTCTGGGAAAATGATACAGTAGCCGGTGGTTATTGGATTTACAATGATATTGGAGAATTGCAAGTCTATTATACCTATGTTGGTGGTGAGAAAAACGGAGATATGTATGAATATGACAACAATACCAATATTAAGTCTCATTTTCTGTTTGAAAATGGAAAAGCTGTTTTCGTAGCTTACTATGAGAAAGGTCAAAAAAATATTAGTTCCGCAATTCCTATTTTTAAAAATGAAATGATTAATAATGACAGTATTTATAATGTAAGAATAACGTTTCCTTTTCCATTTAAAGGTGATTTGGAAATATTTCTTAAGGATACTTTGGATTTTAACTTAGAACAAATTGACAAGTATAATATTGATCTTACCATTACTAATTTTGATGAACGTTGGACGGCGTATGAATTTTTGCTAGAATATGAACCTGTAGAGGGTGACAGCTTAAGTAGAACAGAACAGGTCTATAAACGGGTATTGGAACTTGATAGATGATATTTAAGGTAGCAGAGTTAATAGCGGTATTAATTTTAACCAAAAGTATTATAAAAAATGATATTATTTGCATCAGAAACAAACATTATTCGAAAGATACCCATGTAATAAATTAATGGGGTTAATATGGTGGTCCCACCATATTCCGCTTAATAAATCCCGGTTTGGTTGATTGAGAAAGAAGGATTTGAACCTTTCGGGTAGAATTAGGTAATATTGAAAATGTAATGGACGGCAAATGTCTAATAAAAACGAAACTTTTGTGTTCCCATTGATTATGTCCATTATGTTTATACTGATAGGGGGAGCCATGATTTTAAAGGGAATGGTTGGTATTGGTGTAAATTCTAGGACAAAGATGGTGTCTGGATATGGTGGACATTTGTTGATTTTGGCTGGGATTATATTTTTGGTGGTCACCTATTACAGCATTTCTCCTTTCAGTAAGTTTAGAAATTTGGGAAAGATGTTTACTAAACGGAGAAAACATCCCAAACTTTAACCTAATATGGTCGGAAAATATGAGAATGTTCACGGTCTTTTGGAGTTATCGTTGCAAATAGAGAAGCGTTCGCTGAAAAAGTTGGGATGAATGAAAATCAAAAGGTTTTCTATAACACTGTAATACCCAGTGTAAATCACCTTGGAAACTGGAAGCTCAACAGTTATTATAAGTTGACTTTCGTTTTATTTTCTATTTTCCTCTCTTTGGTTGTGTATGCCCATCTAAAAGTTGATAGGGACAAATGGATTGGCAGATATAAGAAGGCACTAAGCCCTTAGAAAAGATGGGTAGACCTCAGTACAATGCAGATATATGGAATCGGTCTACAAGCGGGTATTGGAATTATTTTCTTTCTACTAAGATATCAGGGCTACGCCCCTAGGATTCGTTATACTAATTTCGATCTACAGCGGTTAAGGACCGATGCTTTTTTGGTTCATGGTTCGGTTTCCGCAGTAGAAAGATTTCAGGGCTAACGCCCCTCTGTTTCGAGACTTTATTTCTACTAAGAAGTCAGGGTTAGCGCCCCAATGTTTGGTGTCAATTTCGGTCTTTTCTATCATTGAATAACTTCCCCAATCAAAACCTTTTGGTCAAATCAATACTCACATTACCTAACCAAATTCTACCATTTTGCTGATCCAATTCTGATTTATCTGAAATACTGAGTTCCGGACTGGGAAAGGAAAATAAAAATTTCAAGTCTCTACCGGTAGGTACATTTTCAAAAGGGTAGGTAAATTCAAATGATTTGGTTTCCTTTCCTTTGATGACTGACATCCAATCCAACGTCCAATGCAGTTGAGATTCAGGTTGTTCATGGGGGATTTTGTTTTGCTGATATCCCAAGTTTGGGTCAAAAAATCCAAGTCCGTTGGTGAAATAATGAAATAGGCCTTCTCCCATTTTATTTGGATCTAAAAAGTAATAGTTCTGGTTGTCATGATTTCTTAGTTTAAATCTGAATTTTATCTCGTTTCCCTGACGTGAGATGGATTCAGTTACTATGGAAAGTCCAACCCTGTATTTATTATGTTGCTTTAACACTGAGACTATTCTGGGATCACTTCTCGGGTCTTGAATACTGCTGCCTGATCCACTTTGGAAATCACCAAAGCTGATTCGAAATGCAAAATCCCCAAAACTATCGATTAATCGTTTAATATGCGGACCGGTTGGAATAGTCGATAGGTAAAGTTCATGAATTTTTAGTGGGTAGATCTCAAACCCATTTACTAAAATGTTTGCGCCTTGAAGTTTGTCGTAATCTCCAGCGAGTCGGTTGTTTTCATTGAGGTAAACGATATGGGTAGAAAAATCGTAATAATCGATGTCGGACAAATCGAGAACTACCTCGCCTTGGTTTACAATTTTAAAATCTTCAGGGGACCCATCGTTCCCATCGGTAATACAACCGGACATCAAAAATAGAAGGAATATCAAGTATCTATTTTTCATTGTTTTGGAATTTTAGGCCAACATAATATTTTCTTCCAATCCTAAGACGTAACTCCTTGCTATCATGCTACAAAATATAAAAAAAACTAATCCACTCGACAAACAAAAATGAATCTCACAACATGACTGAGTGATTTGACGTTTCGTACATTTGCTACAAATGAAAAGATTCCTAACTATACTAAAACGCACCATGATCATTTTCTTTGGCATTAACCTACTGGTGGTTATCGCTGGATTTTTGTATTTACAACAACCGATTTTCGGTAAAGCTCCGAGTGGGGAACGCTTGGAAAGGATAAAGTTATCCCCCCATTTCAAAAGCGGAAGATTTGAAAATTTGAGTAACACGCCAGGATTATCTGAAGGGTATTCTTACGCAGGCATTATATACAACCAATATTTCAAAAGTCATCCCAACCGGGAACCGCAGAAACTAATTCCCACCACTAAAACTGACTTGCTGCAATTGGATCCTGAGGAAAACGTTCTGGTTTGGTTTGGGCATTCATCTTATTTTATGCAGCTGGAGGGTAAAACTTTTTTGGTTGATCCGGTGCTGAGTGGGAATGCATCTCCCGTGCCTGGTAGTTTAAAGGCCTACAAAGGAACCGACAGATATATCGTCGAGGATTTTCCGGAAATTGACTATTTGCTGATCAGTCATGACCACTACGACCACTTGGATTATACTACCATTGTTGGGCTTCGAGATAAAGTAAAAACCGTGGTCTGTGGGCTGGGAGTAGGCTCACATTTTGAATACTGGGGCTATGCGCCCAATGTAATAATTGAAAATGACTGGAACGAAACCTTGGACTTCGGTGACTTGAAAATACATACGACTACGGCCAGGCATTTTTCCGGCAGAGCCCTCTCCAGAAACAATACCCTCTGGCTTTCTTATGTCGTAGAAACTCCAAACCGAAAAATTTATGTGGGAGGGGACAGCGGCTACGAATCCCATTTGGCTGAAATCGGGAACATCCACGGACCCTTTGATCTGGCTATTTTGGATAATGGACAATACAACGTTGCCTGGAAAGAAATACATTTCAAGCCCGAGGAAGTCGTACAGGCAGCCATTGATCTACGGGCCAAACGTCTTATGCCTGTTCATTCCTCCAAGTTTTCTTTGGCGATGCACCCTTGGAATGAGCCTTTGAGTGAAGTGTATAAATTTTCCCAAGAACAAAACGTTCCTGTGGTCACGCCAATTATAGGCGAGAAGGTAATGCTTGACGATGATACGCAACTATTCAACCAATGGTGGATCGAATAAAATGATAGTGGTGGATCTTGTAATGGCAACCCTGCACCGGCACATTGAATAAACCGATTTGACTTTGAACTTCCTCTTCCAAACCCAAAATCGATGGAAAAACTTGATCTTACCAAAAAGTACAAAAGCTACTTCACCGCAAAAGCATTCCCTGAATTGGTGCAAATTGAACCTGCACAATATGTTTCCATCTGCGGTAAGGGCGAGCCTGGTGGGCAGGCCTTTTCCGACAGGATAGAAGCGCTGTACACAACGGCTTACACGCTCAAGTTTAGCATGAAGACCAAAGGTCAAGATTTTGTGGTTTCCAAACTCGAGGGGCTTTGGTGGTTTGATGAAATAAAATACCCCAATATGACCATCGACACCGCCCCTGTTGAAGTGCCAAGAAGTGAATGGGAATTTAGACTTTTAGTTAGGTTACCTGAATTTGTGACAAAGGAAGATACAGAAACTGCAAAGGATGTAGCCTATGCTAAAAAAGGAATCCAGCTGATTAAGGAGGTCTCGTTCTATACTATGTCAGAAGGGACATCCATCCAAATGATGCACATAGGGCCTTTTGCTAATGAACCGGAATCACTAAAGCAGATTATGGCATTCTCAGAAAAACACAATCTGGAAAGAAACGGACGACACCATGAAATCTATTTGTCTGATTTTAGAAAAACAGCACCGGAAAAGCTAAAGACTATTTTAAGAGAGCCGGTAAAGTAGTCCTGGTGGCTTGTGCGCCAAGTTTTCTTAGACCTTTGAAGTTTTTTAAAGCTCGAAGGTCTTCTCTGAATCAATAAAACCTTCGAGTTCCTAGAGATCTCAAAGGCTTAGTTCAGACCTTTGAGGTTTTTTTCCAAACCTCGAAGGTCTTTTAGAAGTCTTGCGTAATAAAAACCTTCGAGGTCGGAAAAGACCTCAAAGGTTTAGACGCTTATCCTCTGATCTTGATATTCCTTTTGCAATAGTCTATGATTTCGCCGATCCGCTTTTTTCTGGTTTCTTCTCTTTTTGCCTGGCATAGCCAGTGAAGATAACTTTTCCGGTAGGAGCGTGAAAAATTCTGGAAATTATTAAACGCATCAGGATGCATTTCAAAAGCCGTCTCTAAATCCCCCGGGATTACTCCTTTTTCTACATCATCGAAGCTGTTCCAGCTTCCGTTCTCTATGGCTATTTCAATGGACCTTAAGCCGCTTTCATGCATCATCCCATCTGCTACCAGTACTTCAATATAGGCCTTGTTGATGGCACTCCAAGCACTTTTGGGTTTACGCTTTGTGAAATATTGCTTACGCTTTCCCTGGCCAAGGCTATAGGATGTAGAATCAATCCAACCAAAGCATAAGGCAACCTTAACGGCTTCCTCCCATCGCATGGATGGCATTTCATGGCCAACGGTATATAGTAATAAATAAATACCCGATTCAGTTTCATGATTTTTCCCCAGCCATTCCCTCCATTCCTCAGTATTCTGAAAGTAAATTTCCTTTACATCACTCTTTTTCATGTGTTTATAATTGTTTTTTAAAGGTCACATGGAATCTCGCAATTACAATCATCCCTCCGTGCGTCGCCTGCGTCATGCTCGATTTCATCAATAATTTAAGTTCTGGGGTTGCAAAAAACTACAATATTGAACAGCAATGGGGTATGGCCAATTACTGTAGCTTATATAGTTAAAATTAGGAATAATTTTCGGTAAATTAGCAGTACAAACTAGATAGGATGCTTACAGCCATTCACCCCAAATTGCCCATGCGGGACAAGAATAAGACCCGAGCCTATTACAGTATTCTTGGGTTCTCAGAATTTGGCAACACTGATTATAAGGGATATTTGATGGTGCAAAAAGACCACATACAGCTTCATTTTTTTGAGTTCAGCCAGTTGGACCCGTCGGAAAACTATGGGCAGGTCTACATTCGAACGGACGATATTGAGGAACTCTATCAATCACTCCTTGACAAACGAATCCCTATTCATCCCAATGGCCATCTTCAAACAAAACCCTGGGGACAAAAAGAATTTTCGTTACTGGATCCGGACAATAATTTGCTGACGTTTGGACAAGAAATATGATAACCCTTGTTCCGCAAACCTGCCTCATTCTGATACAGCATCTTTCCAGTATTTTTCAATATAGTCTTGGGCTTCCTTAACGGTCTCATCCTGATGCGTTTTTTGGTTGGAAAAAATAATGAATTCCGATTGCTTGTTTCTGCTGATATCTATCTGAAAAATCTTGGAACACATCAAAAATAATTGTCCTGATCAACCCTTAATATTGTCGGTTTTACACCCTTTATAAGTTCCAGTTAAATGATAAATTTGAAAAAGAATCGTAACACAACAAACATATGGACAGAGATGGCTTTAATACCGAAATAGTTGAATGGAAACTCGAATGAGAAAGATGACCACATTTCTTTTCCTAACGCTTAACGGTTTTTATAAAGGGCTAAATAACGATATCAGTTGGCATAATCACGGGGAAGAGGGCAATGCATACTCTGAGCGGCAACTGGAGGCCGGCAATATTTTTCTTTTCGGTAGAAGAACCTATGAGATGATGTATAGCTTTTGGCCTACAAGAATGGCTTATGACCAATTTCCTAAGGTGGCGGAAGGGATGAATTCGGCAGAAAAATGTGTGATTTCCAATTCGTTGAAAACAGCGGATTGGAACAACTCAAAAATTATTTCCAGAGATGCAGTTCATCAAATCATTCAACACAAACAATCATCTGGGAAGAACATTACGATTCTGGGGAGTGGATCAGTCATAACTCAACTGACCGAAGAAAGAATGATTGACGAATATCAACTCTTGATTGATCCAACAGCTATAGGCAAGGGGACACCTTTGTTTGAAAACATTTCTCAAAGACTGGACTTGGAATTGATTGATTCAAACGTATTCAAAAATAGCGGATCTGTATTACTTACCTACAAAACAATATGAAACGAAAACAATATAAAGTCGAAATCAATGCGCCAGCCGAAAAGACCTACGATGTGATGCTGGGACTTTCCGAAAAAAGCACCTATGACCAATGGACATCCATTTTCAGTCCCACATCAACCTTTGAAGGGAGTTGGGAGAAAGGCGGGAAGTTGTACTTTATAGGTTTTGATGAAAATGGAAAGAAAGGCGGTATGGTAGCCAGAGTTGTAGAGAATACTCCCAGTCAGTTTGTATCCTTGCAGCATTACGGCATTTTAGACGGTGAGCAAGAAATAGTAGAGGGGCCACAGGTCGACGAATGGGCAGGTGGATTTGAGAATTACACCTTTGAGAGGAATGGGGAAAAAACAGATGTAACCGTAGACGTGGATGTTACGGAGGATCATTTGGAATACTTCGACACCACGTATCCCAAAGCATTGGAAAAATTGAAGGAAATAGTAGAAGCCAGTTGAGGGTTATAGCCGCTACCTGTTTGGTTAATCTAATAATATGCCGGAAAAACTCTCGGAGCGTATCTCAACCTTAGTTCATGCCTTGCCCTTATATCCGGGAATTCGGGTTTTGGAAGTTGGCTGTGGCCCAGGCGCAGCGGCAAGGGCCGTTGCGGGAAAAATTGGCAATGGATTTATATTAGCCATCGACCGCTCCGAAAAGGCTATTGGCAAGGCTATCTCCAATTCCCAAGAAGCGATCAAAACGGGTAAACTCTCCTATCGTATAGCTGAGATTGGAAAATTTCAACTCGAAAATTGGGGGATGTTAGGGCAAAACTGAAAAAACGAAATCGCAATTTAACTAAATCCTCTATTAGGGATTTACAGATGTTTTTTACATGCTGTTAACTCCTAAGTATTCATCCCTTCATCAGTGCATCTGTGGCGTTCTTTTCATTCATCTGTGACTTTTATAATATTAGTCTTTTATAATTCAATTTTAGTTCCCCGAAATTTACGATCATCGCTATCTTACATTGAGATACTTTGAGGTAATTTATTGCTTGTGCAATGTGTTCATCCGCAATCCCTTTTCGTCCTTTGATTTCTAATATAACATTATTCGAAACCACAAAGTCGGCATAAAATTTATGTAGTAAAATCACTCCTTTATAATTGACGGAATATTCTTTTTCTCTTTCATAGAATATTCCGGCGCTTTTAAACTCTAATTCCAGTGCATCTTTATACACGGTTTCAAGAAATCCCGCGCCCAAATTGTTGTGAACTTCCATACACACGCCTAAAATTTTGTAAGTTTCTTCTTTCAAAGGGAAATTGTCCATATGCTAACTTTTTTTGGTTGTAGTTGCCTCAGATTGTTTTTTTTGAAATACAAATATTGTTTTATACCAAGAATTCTGTTCTCCAAACTTTTATCTGTGCATCCGTGCCTACATATCTAAATAGTTTAATGTGCCACAGATGCACGGATGGGTTTTTACTGCCAACGTAAACATAAGTTCTCCAAT